>NZ_RKQF01000001.1:0-5821977 GCF_003814875.1 Streptomyces sp. Ag109_O5-1
ATGAAGAGGGCTGTGAGACCTTCGATGGCCGTTCTCGACCTTCGCGCTCGCGTTCGTGCGGCGGCTGCTCGACGTGGACCGCTACCACGGCATCGACCCGGAAGCCCTGGAGTACCTGGAGCCGGAGGACCTTGAAGAACTGGTCGCCGCCGGAGAGATTGGCCCCGTCCAGCCGAGCTTCGAGCCGTTCTGAACGGAGCGGCCCCGGACGACTTTCCGGACAGCGCATAGCGCTTCAAGCGACGGGCCCTCGTCAGCTGGGGCGCTCGGTTACAGCAGTTGGCCTGACAGCCAGGCGAAGCCCCTGCTCGCCGCCCACCTGAGACAACGCCGGCAGGCCCTCGGCACCTGATGGCGGCGCCTGAGCACGAGGCGGCGGGCTCTGCTCACCCTCGCTCATCTCCGTAACGGCCACCCCTACGCCCAGCTCGGGGCCGGGTTCGGCGTCGCCACCACCACCGCCTACCGTCACATCACCGAGGCCGTCGGCCTCCTGACTGAGCCGGCTCCGACACTCGCCGAGGCGGTCCGGACGGCCTCGATGAAGGCGTTCGTCCTGTCATGGTCGGCACGTAGGGTGCGGCCATGACTGTGCCTGACCTGGTTCCCATTCGGCATGCGCCGAACTATCGAACGTCCACCATCGGCCAGTGGGACGGAGGTCAGTTCTTCGCCCACGTCAGCGGTGTTTTGATGGTGTCCCTGGTCGTGGTGTACGGGATCAGCGGCCGGAGTGCGCGGGCGTCTGCCCGGGGCGCACTTCCACGGGTGGTTACCGCTCCCTGAACGCCCGTCTGGGGTACGGTGCCCGGCGATCTGCGGCTGCGCCGTGTGGACCTCCGGCTGTGTGGCCGCCGGCTCATGATGCTCGGTGGCAAGTCCCGCAAGCCGCAGAAGCAGGGTGATCCTTCGTCTTCCCTTTGAGGGCATCCGCCGTGACCGAGGTCGCGGTGGACGCCTGGACGCGTTCTCAGGGCGTGGGTGCGGTGAGATACCGCTGGACCGTGGTCCGAGCCAGTCCACGATCTCCTCGCGGCCGGCGCCACGCTCGCCGGGAACCGCAGCACGTAGCGCGTCAGCGCGAGCCCCAGCACGGTCGAGACGCACAGTGCAGCCGCGCCTGCGCCTGCTCCGGCTCGTGGCCCAGTCGGCGGGCCAGCGGGATCATCTGCTCGCGCAGCACGCTCTGCATGCGATCGGCGGCGGCCGGGTCGGTGACGCCGACCCGCATCAGCGCGGTGAGCTCTCCGTTCTCCTCCCACAGGGTGAGGAAGTGGCGCACCAGCGTACGGCCGATCTCCTCGCGCGGTTCGAGGGACAGGCCGGGCAACCCGGGATCGATTGCGACGGCCGCCGCGAACAGGCCCGCCTTGTTGCCGTAGTAGCGCATCACCATTGACGGGTCGATCTTCGCGTCGCGCGCGATGGCCCGGATGGTCGCCTTCTCGTAGCCGTCCGCCAGGAACCGCTCGCGGGCCGCGTCGAGGATCGTGGCGCGGGTGGCGTCGGAACGCCGTGCGGCCTGCTGGTTCTCCGTGGTGCCGGTCATGCCAACAACGTAGACCAACAGGTGTTGACAGTCCAGAGCCGCGGCTCTACGTTTGCCAACAACGTTGGCCAACGACGTTGACCAACAACGTTGGCAAGGTCGCAGTCGCTGGAGGCCTTGGTGTCACCAGCGATGCCCTTGAGTGACCGTCAGATCCCTCGTGCCACAGATAGCGAGCGTCGTGAGCGTCGCCGGACCCAGTACGGCGGTGGCCGGCCTCAGTGCCGCGGGGCAACCGACAGCGAGAGGAAGTACCGAAAATGGCCAAGCTGCAGAGTCTCGACCCGAATACGCCGATGTTCGCGCAGTTCAAGGAGAAGACCGGACCCATCGTCCTGGCCAACACCTTCGTCGTCCCGAAGGAGAGGACTGAAGCGTTCCTGGCCCTCTTTCGGAGGCAGGCGGAGTTCATGAAGGCTCAGCCGGGATTCGTCTCCCTGCAGATGCACAAGGGAACGGCGGACAGCCAGCTTCTGATGAACGTCGCGGTCTGGGAGTCGACCGAGGCGCTCGCCACGGCGTTCGGCAGCCCGGAGTTCCAGCGCATGGCGGCCGAGTTCAGCGACGACATCGTGTCGTACCCGCACATATTCGAGCAGATCAACGTATGACACGGCAGCTGCAGCCAGAGAGGGCAGCCGGAGAAGCCCTGCCTTCCCCGTTATGTTCTTCGCGGTCCTGCAAGAGGGCCGCTGGCCTCCGGGCCCGGCATGGCTGTTCCCCCCTGTCGAACGGATGACCTAGGGGGTTGTGCCACCGGCCCGAGAGGCGCCGTTGGAGACGCTGATGAGAGGTCCGACTACCGCCCGGCCGAGCGCAATGCCCGGCCGTACAGGGCGACAGGTCTGCATAACGTGGATGCGCACACGACGCCAACGCCCAGGCCAGCACCGCACGCCCCGTTCGGGAGGACGGCTTGAACGAGCACGACGAGATAGGCGTCTTCCTCGGCCTGGATGTCGGGAAGAGCGCTCATCACGGACACGGACTCACTCCGGCCGGCAAGAAGGTCTTCGACAAGCAGCTGCCCAACACCGAACCGAAGCTGAGGCAGGTCTTCGACAAGCTCCGCGAGAAGTTCGGCATCGTTCTGGTCGTCGTGGACCAGCCAGCCTCAATCGGCGCCCTGCCGCTGACGGTGGCCCGCGACACGGGCTGCCAGGTCGCCTATCTGCCGGGCCTGTCGATGCGTCGGATCGCTGACCTCTACCCGGGTGAGGCGAAGACCGACGCCCGCGACGCGGCCGTCATCGCGGACGCCGCCCGCACCATGCCGCACACCCTGCGCTCGCTGGAGCTGACCGGCGAGATCACCGCCGAGCTCACCGTCCTCGTCGGCTTCGACCAGGACCTGGCGGCCGAGGCCACACGCACCAGCAACCGGATCCGGGGCCTGCTCACCCAGTTCCACCCATCCCTGGAACGGGTCCTGGGCCCGCGCCTGGATCACCAGGCAGTCACCTGGCTGCTGGAACGCTACGGATCCCCAGCCGCACTGCGGAAGGCCGGACGCCGCAGGCTGGTCGAGGTGGTCCGGCCCAAGGCCCCGCGCATGGCGAAGCGGCTGATCGACGGCGTCTTCGAGGCGCTCGACGAGCAGACCGTCGTGGTCCCGGGCACCGGCACCCTGGACGTCGTGATCCCGTCGCTGGCCCGCTCGCTCGGCGCCGTTCACGAACAAAGGCGGGCGGCGGAAGCCCAGATCACAGCCCTGCTGGAGGACCACCCTCTTTCCAAGGTCCTGACGTCGCTGCCCGGCGTCGGCGTCAGGACCGCCGCTGCACTGCTGGTCACCGTCGGCAACGGCACCAGCTTCCCCACCGCCGCCCACCTGGCCTCCTATGCCGGCCTCGCCCCGACGACGAAGTCGTCGGCGGCCTCGATCCATGGCGAACACGCGCCCAGAGGCGGAAACCGGCAGCTCAAACGCGCGATGTTCCTGTCCGCGTTCGCCGCCCTGCACGATCCCGCCTCCCGCACCTACTACGACAGATGCCGGGCCCGCGGGAAGACCCACACCCAGGCACTTCTCCGCCTGGCCCGCCAGCGGATCAACGTGCTCTTCGCGATGCTCCGCGACGGCACCTTCTACGAACCCAGAACCCCACGCCTCGCTTGACCAAAGACATAGAGGCACCCCCCGGCAGTCACGCATTCATGCACCATGCCGGGTCGCCAAGGCCGAGCCCGAAGCCGGCCGCGCCTTGCGCCCCACCACGCGTAGCCCCGTCCCTGAAGAGGAGTCACCATGCCCGTGGAACTGAATCACACCATCGTCCCCGCCCGTGACCCGCAAGCCTCGGCGCAGTTCCTGGCCGACATCCTCGGCCTGAGTGTCGATCCGCCGGTGGCACACTTCACGCCGGTCACGCTGGCCAACCAGGTCAGTCTGGACTACGACCAGCTGGACGACTTCGAGCCGCACCACTACGCGTTCATAGTCAGCGAGCAGGAGTTCGACGCCGCCCTCGCCCGCATCCAGCACGGCGGGATCACCCACTACGGCGATCCTGCATGCCAAGAGATCGGGCAGATCTATCGCAGTAAGCACACCATGGGCCGCAGGGGCGCCTACTTCCGCGACCCCGAGGGCCATCTCATGGAAATCCTCACCCCGGGCGGCGCCGGGTCGTGAGGCCGATGGCGGCCCAGCGGATCACGGCTTCACTGGTGGTGGCGGGATCGCGGCAAAACCGGCTTCAGCGAAGACGAACCGGCAGGCCGGCGCGGTCAGAGACCGAGTGAGGCGATCTTGCCCCCCCACCCGCGCAGGTCCGCGTCATGTGGCACGTCATCGACCGCCCCCGCTATGCCCGCCGCATCCGCCGCTGAACCCCTGCCCCACCCCAGGCTGAACAGCAAGGAGATTCCCAATGGTGCTGTCAAGCCGTCGTGGGAGGCTCGCGGGAGCTTCCTCACGCTGCGGCGGCAGCTGGTCCAGGCAGACAGACGTCGAAGGTGCGGCCGTCTCGTATGAGGGCCCAGAGCACGTTCAGCCGACGCCTGGCGAGGGCCAGGATCGCCTGCTTGTGGGACTTCCCCTCGTCGCGTTTGCGCCGGTAGAACGCTTTGGAGACGGGGCAGTGCATGGCGGCGACCTGGGCGGAGAGGTAGAACATCCGCAGGAGCCTTCGGCTGTAGCGGCGAGGCCGACGGAGGTTGCCGCTGATCTTGCCCGAGTCCCGGGGGACGGGTGCGAGGCCGGCGACACCGGCGAGACGGTCGGGGCTGCCGAAGGCGGCTATGTCACCGCCGGTGGCGGCGATGAACTCGGCGCCGAGCATGTCGCCGATGCCGGGCATGCTGGTGATCACTCCGGCGTCGGGATGCTCGCGAAACCGGCCCTCGATCAGGGCTTCGAGCTCGGCGATCTCCTGGTCGAGGGACATCACCTCCCTGGCCAGGGTGTGGACCATCTTCGCGGCGGTCTTCTCCCCGGGGACGGCGGTGAACTGGGCCTCGGCCGCGGTGACCGCCGCGTCCGCCGTGCTCTTCGCCGCGTTGGCGGTGCGGACACCGTGGTTCTTGAGCCAGGTCGCCAGCCGGGCCCGGCCGATGCGCCGCAGCGCGGCCGGCGTCTGGTAGCCGGTCAGCAGGACCAGCGCGCTCTTGGAGACGCTGTAGTCGAAGGCCCTCTCCAGTGCGGGGAAGTACTCCAGCATCTGAGCTCGCAGCCGGTTGATCGCGCGGGTGCGGTCGGCCGACAGGTCGATGCGGCGTGCGGTCAGAATCCGCAGGTCCACCGCGATCTCGCCGGTCTCCTGCAGAGGTTGCAGGTCACGGCGCATGCGGGCGGTGTCGGCGATGACGAAGGCGTCCTTCGCGTCCGTCTTCCCGCTGCCCCGGTAGGCGGCCGAGGCGTGGTGCACGGTCCGGCCGGGGATGTAGATCAGCTTCTGCCCGTGGCTGACCAGGAGCGCGATCCACAGGGCGGCCCCGCCCGCGTTCAGGTCCACCGCCCAGGTGACCGGATCGCCGTCGGCCAGGTCCAGGACATCGCCGAGCAGTTCCAGCAGCTCGGTCTCATCGTTCGGGACACGGCGGGAGAACACAGTCCTGCCGTCCGTGTCGATCGCCGTGCAATGGTGCTCGGCCTTGCCCGCATCCGTCCCGGCCCACAGTTCGGGCACCAGGTCCTCCTCCGTCGCCGCGCCTGTCCTCGATTCCAGCAGACGACCTCGCCGACGTGTCCATACGAGCGATCGGTTCGCGTATCCCAATCAGCGGTCGAATCGTCGCGGGCGCTGGGCGGCCAATCTCCTTGAGCCACGACAGCGGCTGCACCATGCCAGCCACACCCAGCACCCCTGGGTGCTCCGATCCTACGAATGACCCGAACATCCCTACGAAGAAAGGTATGGAAGAACCATGTCGCTGAAGAACGTCAACACCGTCCTGGCCACCGTCTGCGCCCTGTTCGTCCTCTACCTCGGGTTGTCCTTCATCCTGGCCCCGGAGGCGTCCACTCAAGGTGTTGGCCTGCCGACCTGGCCCGCCGGCAACGGCGACGGCTTCCTCATCATGAAGGGCACCCGCGAATTCTCGATGGGCCTGGTCATCGGCATCCTCCTGCTGACGGGCCACCGCCGCGCCCTGGGCTGGGTCCTGCTGATGGAGGCCGTCGCCCCGTTCGGCGACATGATCAACGTCTTGGCCCACCACGGCCCCCTCGCCGTCGCGTTCGGCATCCACGGCCTGACCTCGGCGCTGATTGCGATCACCGGCCTGCTGACCCTCCGGGAGACCAGTAAGGCTCACAAGGCCACCGCCCCGGCGCCCGCCGCACAGCCCGCCTGACAGCTGCATCCCCCCAGGGGTGGCCCGGCCACATGGCCGGGCCACCCCGTATCCGTCAGCGACCGCCGAGAAGGGTCAGGCAAACGATCTTCTTCCAGCCGGCGGCGGCATGACAGCTGAGGCGGCCTGCTGCGCCGCAGCGGCCACGGCCACCTGAACTGGCTGGTGTTGGGCACGGCTGCCGCGGTCACCACCTTGCCGCTCATCACCCGCGCCATCACGGAAACGAGACCCGTTCGAAAACGCTTCAGGTCATCTGCCGGCCCCTGCTACTCCTTGTCGCCGGCCGGCACAGCCCGGTCCGCGACCGACCATCCGTACCGCCCAGGAGCAGCCATGGGGTTCACACGAAAGCAAGGGTGGCGGGGACTCGCCTCGTTCCGCTCGGTGGCCTTGCGTGAGGGCACCTGCACACTCCAGCCGATGCGGTGCAGCAGAAGGTCCAGGCCCGCCAGGGTGTACTCGACACCGAACCGGCGACGCACGATCTCGGCGATCCTCGAAAGCGTCCAGCACTGGTCGGACCAGCCGAAAGCGGCCAGCCGACGTCCAACACGGCCTCTAGGAGCCGGAGTTGTCCCGCATTGAGCCTGCAGCGGACGCCACTGGGCCCCTTGGAGACCAGAGCTTGCCGAACGCCCGAAGCCAACGCCCGACGCCACCGATTCGCCGACATCCGCGTCACCCTGAGCCGTCTGGCGACCTCCCGGTCACTGGCTCCGGCCTCAAGCAGATCGGCGGCTGCCAACCGGACCTGCTCACGCCGACGGCGTTCCTTGGCCGTCAGCCCACCGCCATCGGGATACTTCACCCTCCCGGCACAGCGCAGACCACAACCGCCGTCACGACCTCACATAACCCGCACCGTTAAAGATCTCTTGCGCTGAGCCACGTCGTATCGGTCCTGTCCGGGCTGCTGCCGTGGGGCCGGCCGTCTTCGCCCCCCACTGCCGACAGGGGGACGGGCAGCGGACGGACCCAGCGGTGTGCGAGCGGTGGCGGCCCGCCACCGTGCGGGCCGCAGATGTGGCGCACTCTCCAAGGGGATTACGGTTTGACGATTTCCTGCCGGAGCCGGTGGGTGAAGCGGCGCAGGAGGTCCAACGTCTCCCGGAACTCCGCTCGGCGGTCGTCTCTGCCGTCAGTGGGCCGGATGCTCCAGACTCGACGCGCGAGAGCGTCGGCGAGATCGACGGTGGCGTCGGCGCAGAGCAGGTGGAGAGCCGAGCGTGCCTCCTGCAGCCGGTTCGCCAACTCGTTGGCTCCGGGACCGTCGTCACTCAGCCGTGTTTCCTTCAAGTAGTCCAGCAGCTGGACCACGGCCGTGTTGAAGACGATGCCGGCTTTGAGCTTCTGTTCGGGGAGCCACATGCGGTCCTGGCGGCGTGCGGCGAACCACGAGCCGAACAGCACACCTATGAGGCCGATGGCGGCTCCGATGGCCACGGACAGGATGTTCTCCACGGTCAGCTACCCCGACGGCGGACGGCGACGCCAGGCTACAGAGACCGTCGGGGGCGCCGCACTTGATGAGCGCACTCGTATGCCGAGGGTTGGGTCATCCGGAGCATCCTCGGCCGTGCCGGGGCAGCAGTCAGAACGGCGACGATCACGGCGAGGGCCCGGCGTCGTCGTGGACCGGCGCCTTCCTCTGTGGCCGCCGAAGTTCCTGCCTCATCTCCTCCTCAAGCCGGTCGGAGGGGTTCCCGTGTGTCCCGGTCATGGGGTCCGGGCACACGGGAACTCGTCGGCCCGAGGCGTCCGGGCGGGGCTGCCGACTACCCTCGCCGACGCCTCAACTCGGCAGTTTCCAGTTCTGAGCCACCGTACCGTTGCAGGTGTACAGCTGGAGCTGGGTGCCGTTCGTGGTCGAGGAGTTGGGATCGTCCAGGCACAGGTTCGACTCGGGGTTGACCAGCGAGCCGTTGGCGCCGGCGGTCCACTGCTGGGCTCCGGTGCCGTTGCAGGTCCACAGTTGGATCAGGGTGCCGTTGGTAGTGCCGCTGTGATCGGCGTCCAGGCATTTGCCGAGGGCCCGGACCGTTCCGTCGCCCGCGACGATCCAGTCCTGGGCGTAGGTGTTGTTGCAGCCCCAGATCTGGACGTGGGTGCCGTCCGAGGTGCCGGAGGACGCGTCGTCCACGCACAGGCCGGAGGCCACCGCGGAGGTGAGCGGTCCGATCTGCGGCGAGGCCGGCGCCGTGGTGTCCCCCGCGTACGAGGGCGGTGCCGAAGTGGCTGCGGTCGCCCAGGATGTGTTGGCGACGGTACCCAGCGTGAAGTCCAGCGTGCCGCCGGCCGTGATCGCCGTGGTGGGAGTGTAGGCGTTGTTCCACGCCGTGCCGTTCCATGCCGCGGACTGGACGTAGGGGGCGTTGTCGGCCGCGCCGTTGCCGTTGATCGTCAACGTGCCGCCCGAGGGGAGGGTGATGACGGCTTGTGTGAACAGCGGTGACCCCAGGGCGAGATCGGAGGTGCCGGGGGTCTCGGGGAACATGCCGAGCGCCGACCACACGTACCAGGCACTCATCGCGCCGAGGTCGTCGTTGCCGTCGGCCAGGCCGCCCGGGGTGTTCGACCAGATTTGGTCCTGGATCGCCCGCACCGTGCCCTGCGTCATGTAGGGCTGCCCCGTGTAGTCGTACTCCCACGGCAGTTCGATGCTCGGTTCGTTGCCGACCCAGGCGTAGCCGTTGGCGCCGGTGTAGCTGCGCAGCACGGTGTCCAGGTAGTGGTTCATCGCCGTGTTGCCGCCCTTGGCGCGGGCCAGGCCGCCGATGTTGAAGGGAACCATCCCGGTGTAGATCCACGAGTCGGCTTCGACCATGTCGGTGCCGCTGGTGGGGTCGAAGCCGCCGGTCCACGCGCCGTTGGCGTTGCGGGGTTCCACGAAGCCGGAGGCGGGGTTGAGCACGTTGCGCCAGTCCTGCGCGCGGTTGGCGTACGTCTTCTGGTTCGCGGTGTCGCCGAGCGCTCCGGCCATCGCGGAGATCGCGAAGTCGGCCGTGTCGTACTCCAGGGTGGTGGCCACCGGGCCGTAGAAGTTGCAGCAGCCGTAGCTGCCGTCGTGCGGCATGTATCCGGGGTAGTTGAGGTAGGCGAGGCCGGGGCGGTCGTTGTTGGTCGTGCTCGCCTGTTTGACCATGTCGGCCAGGGCGGTCGTGGCGTCGAAGTTCCGGGCGCCGAAGGCGTAGTAGTCGGCGAGGATGGCGTCCGCCGGGTCGCCGACCATGACGTACGACTCGCCGTCGTTCTCCGACCACTTGGGGAAGATCCCGGTCTGCGTGTAGTCGTCGACCATCGACTGCGCGGTGTCGGAGGCGACCTGAGGTGCGACCAGGGCTTCGAGCTGGGCCTGCGAGCGGTAGATGTCCCAGCCGGAGTAGTTCGCGTACACCGCGCTGTGGCCGGCGTCCACGGTGTGTGTCTTCCCGTCGAAGCCGTAGTACTGGCCGTTGGTGTCGCTGATCACGTTCGGGTGCAGCAGCGAGTGGTAGAGCGCGGTGTAGAAGATCTGTTGCTGCGCGGCCGTCCCGCCCGCGATCTGCACCCTGCCGAGCGCGCTGTTCCACGCGTTCTGCGCCGCGGTGCGGGTCGCATCGAAGTCCCAACCGCTGTTCTCCGCAGTCCGGTTGGCGACCGCGCCCGCGACCGACACGTAGGAGATGCCGACCTTGGCCTGTACAACCGGGTTGGTCGTGGTGTTGAAGGTGACGTAGCCGTTCGACGCGGCGGCATCGGGGGCCGCGCTGTCCTTGGCGGACTTCGAGGACTTCGAGGACTTCGAGTCCGAGGTGTTGGGGTTCTTGCCGTGCAGCACCGGCTTGTTCGGCTGCTCGGCGGCGTTCTTCGACGCCTTGCCCGGCGCCGGGGAGGGAGCGGTCGACGCCTTCGCGACCGAGCTGCCCTGCGAGGCGAAGGGCCGGTCGAAGACCATGTCGAAGTAGACGGTGTACGTGTTCGCGGCACCGCAGAAGTGACCGCTGGTCACCTGCCCGCTGACCTCGGTGCTCGACACTTTGGTGAACTGTGTCGACGCGGCACCGTTCTGACTGCCCGTCAACTTGAAGATTAGATTTGCCTGGCTGGTCGAGGGGAAGGTGAAGCGCGCCATACCGCTGCGCGTGGTGGCAGTCAGCTCGGTGGTCACCTGGTTGTTGAGCGCGACCTTGTACGACCCGGCGGACGCCGACTCGTTGGTGTGTGAGAACGCGTCCGTCGCACCGGTGTTCACGGTCCCCACCGTGGGCAGCACGGGTATGTCACCGGCCGCGCCACAGCCGGGTCCGGCGATGTGGGTCAGGCTGAAACCGGTGATCGACGAGTCGTTGTACTCGTAGCCCCCGCCGTCGGGGCGCGACGGGGTGTCCGGGCTCCACTGCACCATGCCGAACGGGACGTCGGCCCCCGGGAAGTCGTCGGCCTGGTTCGACGTGCCGATGAACGGATTGACCAGAGCCGCCGGCGCGGTGACAAGCGCAGCCTTCCCGGCCGCCCACGCAGGCGTGCACAGCCCGGCCGCGGCCAGCGCCGCGGCGGCGAGGAGACCGATCGCCGCTGTTCCGGGAGGTCTCGACAGTCGTGTCATCACGGGGGTTTCTCCTCTACTCGGAAGCGAGGGCCGGCCGACAACGTTGTCTTCACGCCGGGAACGCACCCCCGGGCGATGAACGGGCTTGCCGAGATGCGTGGATCAGCGTTGCTGACAACGTTGTCTAACCGTGGAGATGAGATGCCTGGAATTCGAGTGCTTCGATGGGGCCCCTAGCGCTGCGGACGCCGGGGGCGCAGGGGAACCCCTCGTGAAGCTAGCCACGAGGCAGGGACATGTCAACGATGTGGGCAAGAAGGCCGCACGAGAACGCGCCGACGGCCCGGATCGCGGACCTCAACCGCCGGGCGGGGCACCGGACACCCGGCGGCCACCCGACGCCCAGCGCCCGCGGCACGACGTGCGCGCAGAGCACCGTGTCTGCCGGAGCCCACTCGTTGGGGTGCCGGGCGGGGCAGTCGGCCCAGCGCTGCCGACGACCTCCTGGTCTGTGTGCGCATCATTTCTGCGGGCCGGCATCACACAACAGAGAGGACGAACCACGCGACGCGGACTGATCGTGGTGGACGTGCAGAAGGACTTCTGCGAAGGCGGCAGCGTCCCGGTGAAGGGCGGTGCGGACCGCGCAGCGGCCATCGCCGAACTGGTGCGGCGTTCGGCGGGCAGCACGTACGCGCAGGTGGTCGCCACACGCGACCACCACATCGACCCGGGTGGCCACTTCTCCGACCGGCCGGACTTCTCGACCTCGTTCCCGGTCCACTGCGTGGTCGGAAGCGAGGGCGGCGACTTCCACCCCGACTTCGCGCCCGTGGCCGCGGACGGCACCGTCGACGAGGTGTTCTACAAGGGCGCCCACTCAGCCTCGAAAAGCGGCTTCGAAGGCTCGACCGAGGGCGGGACCCGGCTCGCCGACTGGCTGCACGACCGCAAGATCGCAGCGGTGGACGTCGTGGGCATCGCCACCGACCACTGCGTGAAAGCCACCGCGCTGGACGGCGTCCGTGCCGGCTTCGCCGTCCGCGTCCTGCTCGAGTACACCGCCGGAGTCGCCCCCGACACCACCCACGCGGCCGTCGACGAGATGAGGCACGCGGGAGTGCATCTGACCGGCCGTCCAGTCGTGTTCTCCTGGTGACTCCTCCCCCGGCTGAAGCCGGGGGCTTCTCGTTACGCCGGGTTGGCGTCGCGACGGACCAGCCCGGCCCGTAGAACGTTGATGGCTCCCACTGTGTCGGCGTGCGCGTGGTGGCAAGGGATGGACGAGCACCGCGCTCCACCTGACACGCGCCGACACACCTGCCCCGCGCTCGGGTCGCCCCGCACACCCCGCCGTCGGCGACGCAGCGGCGTAGGCACCGGCTGTCTCGGGCCCAGTAGCCGAGGGAAGCCGAGGAAGCGGCATGCGCATCCCCAGAGAGTTCCACCGTCCCGAACGCGCGCCCCGCCGCCCGGTCCCACTGGCCTGGCCGCCCTCGACGGCGCAACCAGCAAGCCAGGAGAACGTATCCGCCGGCTCACCTCCATCTTCGAACGCACCCGGATCACAAGTCGGCCATCACGCTCCACAGCAATGACCCCGAGCCGGGCCGGGGACGGGCGACACCGGTCTTCGGGCCGGGACGGATGAGAATGCGGCCGACGGGCTTTTCGGACGCCTTGCTCGCCGGGTGCGTGCCAGGGCCGCGGGCACTGCGGCTCCAGCACGCACCCGGTGGCGTGGAATCGGCTTGATCACGGGCACTGGGCAGGAGGGGTGGGCTTCCTGCCGATCGTGATCGAGACCGCGGATCCCGGGAGCAGCACGGTGCCCGCACTCGGGCTCTGCGAACTCACCCGGTTGATGTTGTCGCAGTCGACAACGCTGCCGACACTGCCGAGCACGTAGCCGGCGGCGGTCAGTGCCTGGCTCGCCCGTGCCTGTGTGTCACCCAGCACGCTGGGCACCGTCGTGACACCGGTGACCGGAGCCGAGACAGCGGCCAGGTTGCTGCTGAATCCGGTGTCCGACGACAGGTCGACCACCGTAACGCCCCAACTGACGGTCCCGGTCTGACTGATGAACACGGACTGCGATCCGCCGCCGACCGGGAAGATCGTGGTGGAGGGGTCGAATCCCGGTCCGCTGATCACCAGCGCGTCCTCGGCCGTGTTGGCCACGCAGTCCGCGCTCCAACTCACCACGGCGTTACGGCCGTAGACGAC
This sequence comes from Streptomyces sp. Ag109_O5-1, assembly GCF_003814875.1. GTDB lineage: Bacteria > Actinomycetota > Actinomycetes > Streptomycetales > Streptomycetaceae > Streptomyces > Streptomyces sasae. The sequence continues at coordinate 13,104 of NZ_RKQF01000001.1, forward strand.
GGGTGAGGGCGTCACCGATATCGAGGCGGTCGCGGTAGCCGCGCAGTTCAGCCCGGGATCGTCCGCGTAGGCAGGCGTAACGGCGAGCGCGGTGGCGATCAACGCCGCCACGACCAGTGCCGCCGCCCTGGGCGAGCGTGCCGCACGGGCCACCCGGCTCAACAGCCCTGAAGCTGTCCCGGCAAGCACGCGACGACATGTCAACTTCGGTGCTTCTCTCATGAACTCCCCCATGTGCGTCTTCTCTGGATGCGGACAGCGTGCGGCACCGTCCGCGGGCTGTCGCTCACGGGTCCGCTCAGCGGAACCGCCAGAGACAGGCTGTAGTGAAGCGACTCCGGCACCGGCCGCCGCGAGCGCGGCAGGCGAAGGGTCGGTGTCAGAGCGGCCCTCTACGATGCCCGGTCATGACCGATGACATGCTCGACTACTCCCGGCCCGGCCCTCTCACTCGCCTGACTGCTGACCAGTTCAGGCTCCTTGAAGGGCTGCCGGACGACCCGGTCGGAATCTGTTCCGTCGTACAGAACCTGGTCATTCAACCCGCTGACGCCGCCGCGGCCGGGGTGTCTGAAGAGCGGTTCGCGGAGAAGAACATCCGGCCGGTGAGTGAGCTGATCGCTGCGCTGACCACGCTCGACCCCGCGCCGTTGTGCCAGACCCGGGCGCCGGGAAGGCGGGTGGTGGGCACGTGCCGCCACTTCGCGACCATCGCCTGTGCGCTCCTGCGTGCGAAGGGCATTCCCTCACGGGCTCGATGCGGGTTCGGTACCTGTTTCGTGGAGGGACGGGGTGTGGACCACTGGATCACCGAGTACTGGAGGGCCGACGCAGGGCGATGGGTGCGCGTGGATACCGAGCATCTCGGCCACGGTTACGTCCACCGTCCCGAGGACCTCGCGCCAAGCGAGTTTCTGACCGGCGGCGAAGCATGGATCCGGTACCGCAAGGGTCTGGTCAACCCGCACATGTTCGGGGTCGCCGGCGTCGACTACGCCTGGGGGCCCGCTGAGATAAGCGGCAACGCCGTCCGCGATCTCGCCGCGCTGTGCAAGCGGGAGATGTTGCCCTGGGACGAGTGGGGTCTGATGACCGAGGCCTACGAGGGCAAGACAGGCCACGACTACGACCTGCTCATCGACGCCGTCGCCGAGACCTGCGTGGGAGGAGATGCGGCCGCCGCCCTGACCGGCCTGTACGCCCATGAGAACCTCACGGTTCCGCAGCACATGATCAGCTGACGTGTCGGCGTCAACTCCGCGTCAGCCTGGCAAGCGGATTGTTCAGTCGCCGCCGACGGTATCGATTGCTGGCATCTGGTCGGCGTGAACATTCCAGGAGTCCTGGTCACTGCCATCATCCATCGGGACGAGGCGATCGCCGTGCAGCGGTTACTGCGCGCGAGGCTGCCGCGGTTGCTGTTGGATGAGCTGAGTGAATGAGGTTGCTGCTCTTCGACTTCGTCAGGCTGTCAGGCGCACTCGGGACGTCACCCGTGAACGCGTCGCCACGGGGCATGGCTTGGAGGAGGCCGATGACGTCGCCGGTACGTTTGCCACGGACGGTGCGCTTGGCTTCGATCCGATCCTTTTTCTTCGGGCACTGCACGAGGCTGGTTCGCAAGCAGTGGTCGTAGGTCAGGTCGCGGGCATCATGCACGGCTCGATGGAACTGACCGGCGACCTCGACCTGTTGTGGGACGGCACACCTGAGCAGGCACATGCGCTGCGCGGTGCCCTGGCTGCCGCGGGCTGCACAGACCTGCCCGACCTTGGCCGTTCTCAGGTGGCCTACCAGGTGGCGAGTGCCGGCGGCGACCTGTGCACGCCTGCCCTGCCCTGGGGCGACATGGACACCGCATCTTGCCTGGCCCGGGCGGTGAGCGCCCGCGACCCAGAGGGCTTCACCATCCGCTACGCCGCCTTGGACGACCTGATCCATATGCGGCGCGCCCTCGGCCGCCCCAAGGACCGCCGCCGCGCGGACGAACTGGCGCGTTTGCGCCCCTGAGCTTGCCAGTGGCGTCGGTTCTTCGATCCGAGTGGGCGCCCCGGGCCGGGAGTTGAGAGTTTCGGCGCACGGGCGTGGCAGTGCAGGTGCAGGCGAGTTGCAGTTCATCGGGCGCTGGCCTGTGCGTATGAGTCCACCCGCAGGCCGAACGGCCAGCCGGTCTCGTACGGCACGGCGGGGAACGGCTGGAGCAGTCGGCGTTCGACGGCCAAGTACTCGCCAACGGTCCGGGGCGTCACCGGACGCGGAGGTCGTCGTCCTCGGCGTCCCGCCGTTACACCGTCGCGATGAGTTAGGTGAGTGCTGTGACTGGGGGAGTTCGCCGGGTCGGTGGTTGGGGCGGTTGGACAGGCGGTGACTTCCGTTCCGACCGCTGGAGGTGTGGTGGCCGAGCCTGTGCGGGTGTGCGGACTGACCGATCAGGAGGGACAGAAGCTGCGGCAAGTCGTGCGCCGAGGCGGTACCAGCTCGGTGGGTTGTCGCCGGGCGATGATGCTGCTGGCGTCCGCCGGCGGGAACCGGGTGCCGGTGATCGCTCAGCTGGTCCAGGGCGACGAGTACATAGTGCGGAAGGTGATCCACCGGTCCAACGAGATCGGTCTGGCCTGCCTGGACCCCCCAAACCTCATGGAAGTGGGAAGCCGCACGATCAGACTGATCGAGCTGACCCCGGCGAACCTTCCCAGCAACACTAGAGATCTCTAACGGTGCGGGTTGCTTCGGGTCGTGAGGGGATGGTGTCCCGCCGGGTGGTGCAGGCCGTTATTGCGGTTCTCCGCAGCGGGTCTGGCATGGACAGCACGGTAAGGGTTCGACATAACCGATCGACTTCCTGATCTTGATCGGGTTGGCTGGGTGACATGCCAGAGCTGCGAACGGATCGTCTTCTGCTGCGCCGGTGGCGGGAGTCCGACCTGGGACCGTGGGCGGCTATGAATGCCGATCCTGAAGTCCGAGAACACCTGGGAGAACTGCTGACGCGGGAGCAGAGCGATGCCGCGCTGGCACTCATGCAGGCTGAGTTCGACGAGCGAGGTTTTGGGTGGTGGGCGCTCGAAGCGCGGGAGACCGGTGAGTTCATCGGCCGTGTCGGCTTGGACGAGGTGGGCGAGGACATGCCGTTCGCGGGGGTGGATATCGGTTGGCGGTTGATGCGTTCGGCGTGGGGTCACGGTTACGCCACCGAAGCCGCCCTGGCCTGCCTGGCTTTCGGATTCGAGGCACTTGGGCTGACGGAAGTGGTGGCGTCGACGACCGTCCACAACCTTCGTTCCCAGGCAGTGATGCGCCGGATCGGCATGACCCGGGATCCGGCCGACGACTTCGAGGATCCGAGCGTGCCCGAGGGGCCTCTTCGCCGCTGTGTGCTCTACCGGATCCCCCGCAGAGATGCTCATGGCCTGCGCCACGCGGCAAGGCACGACCGATGACGGCCGTCGCGGGCCGCGCTATGCCGGGAGTATGGGGTATCCCGATGGCGGTGGATCGACGGCCGAGGAGCGGACTCGGCGTCAGAAGGTCGGCTCGCAGCCGCTGATCTGATCGACGCCGGGGCCAGTGACCGTGAGGTGGCCCGGCGGTTCAGGGTGACCCGGATGTCGGCGAACCGCTGGCGGCGGGCGTTGGCTTCAGGCGGTCGGCAGGCCCTGGCCTCAAAAGGTCCCGGCGGGGCCCGCTGCAAGCTCGATGCGGGACAACTCCGTGTACTGGCGGCGGTGTTGGACGCCGGCCCAGCCGTCTCCGGCTGGAGTGACCAGTGCTGGACGCTGGGCCCGGATTGCCGAGATCGTGCGCCGCCGGTCCGGTGTCGAGTACACCCTGGAGGAGGTTGTCGCGAACCAACCAGGTTGATTGTGCAGTTCACAGCCCAGGTGAGGTTTTGGCCCAGTACTACCTCGTTGCCCGTATCGCCGAGGCCAAGCCGGCTCAGTCCGACGTTGGAGCGGCTCGACGATCGACGGCCCTCAATCTCGGCATGCCTAGGTTCGACCAGATCATCGCCCGCGCTGAAACCCCGACCCCGCTCCCCTGCAAAGGCTGACCTCAGGCTGTGACCATGGTTCTGATCTACGACGGGGAGACCACTGCCGACGCGCCGACGCCGCGCACCGGTGGGGTCCCGCTCGTTCCGGGTGAATCGTCTGGCCGAGGTGCCGGGAGTGCGGTGGGGCGATGCAGTTCGTCCGGGAGAACAGCCTGCTCCGGGTTCGCAGTTGGGCACGGCGCCCGGCCATGTCACGGACGCGTACCCCGATGTCGCACCGCCGCGGGCTACCGGACTCGAACCGGCTCAGACCTTACGGTCACAATCTCGAAGATTGAAGCGGATTTCCCATCACGCCTTTGCCCGCGACGGCTGATCACAACCTACAGGCAACCACTATGGCTACAGGGCGAATGGTGCTGACGGGGCCGGTGATGCGGGCGGGCTCGATGAACTCGGTTGTCTCCGATCGCCATTGCCGTAGGCGGGTGCGCACGGGAAGGTCGTTGATTCGATCAGTCGGCGCCCCGGACGCGTGCATGGCGTGTTCCCAGAAGTTAGGCGCGGCACGATGACCGGCGCTCTCTTGGTCGTGCCGGTCCGTATGCGTTTCCGTGGTGGTCAACGGCCGGTGGGGACCGGGCGGTGCTGGGGTGGTTCCAGGCCGGTCATCAGTTCCGCGAAGGCCTGGGCGGCCGTCGGGGAGGTGAAGAGCCGGTAGAGGCGGGCGCGGGCCAGATTGCGCAGGAACGCGCCGGAGGCGGTGTCGTCTCCGGCGTCGTGGACCGTGCGGGTCAGCCAGTGGGAGAACTCCTGGTCGTTCCAGACGCGTCGCAGGCAGCGCTGCGAGTAGCTGCGCAGCCCGGTGTCGTCGTGGTCGCGGATGTGGTCCCGGACGGCGCGGGCGAAGAGGTCGGCGTCGTACAGGGCGAGGTTCATGCCTTTGCCGCCCATGGGGGACACGATGTGGGCGGCGTCCCCGACGAGGAACAGCCGGCCGTACTGCATGGGGTCGTGGACGAGGCTGCGCAGCCGGAAGGACTCGCGGTCGGTGATCGGGCCCGCGGTGAGGGCGGGGTCGGCCAGCCTGGTGCGCAGCGCGTCCCAGACGCGGTGGTCGGGCCAGGCGTCGGGGTGGTCGTCGGGCGGGCACTGGAGGTAGTAGCGGCTGCTGTGCGGCCCGCGGGGGAAGTGTGCGGCGAAGCCCTGCGGGCTGATGGCGAGCAGCGGATGAGCGGGGGGCGGGGCGTCGGCGAGGACGGTGAGCCAGCCGATGCCGTGGTCGAGGGCGTGGGCGGTGAGGACGCCGTCGGGGACGGCCGTACGGGTGACGCCGTGGTCACCGTCGCAACCGGCGATGAAGTCGCAGGTGATCGCGTGGAGGGTGCCGTCGGTGGAGCGGTAGCGCACGGTCGGACGGTCGCCGGTCAGGTCGTGCAGAGAGACGTCGGCCACTTCGTAGCGCAGGTCGCCGCCGTCGGCGAGATGGACGGTGGTGAGTTTCTGGACCAGGACCTGCTGGGGGCACAGACGGGCTCCGGGGCCTGCGGAGCCGTCGCTGTCGTCGACGAGGTGGCTTTCGCCGTCCACCCGGAACTCCAGGATGCCGTCGTGCGGCGGGCCGCCCAGCACCTGGTCGGCGAGCCCCCAGGACTCGAACATCCGGACGGCGCGGCTCTCCACGATGCCGGCGCGCTGCCGCTGGGCGACGTACTCGCGGCTGCGGCGTTCCAGGACGATGCAGTCGATGCCGCATCGGCGCAGCAGGTTGGCGACGGTGAGCCCGGCCGGTCCGGCGCCGATCACCACGACGGTCGTGGGTTCCGATTCTTCGGTCAATTCCCGTTCTTCCATGGCGACTTGGCACCTCCCGGGTCAGCGTAGCCGAGCGCGGCCGGCGGTGGGGCTGCGGTCAATGTCCTGGAGGGTGTTGCCCATCGGGTGACTCGGCTGTCGGGTGACCCGGCCGTCGGGTGATCGGAGAAGTGAGTTCGTCGACGTGTTCAGGAGCCATTTCGAAGTCAGGGGTGGTGCGGCGACGGGGGGTTCACCGACCCGGTGAACCGGGTGTCTCGGTCGAGGTCGTCCGAGGGAGAATCGATGTGGCTTCGGGGAGGGGCGCAGCGGTTTGCCGCTCGCCGGCGATACCGATGGTGCCGTCGGGGAAGCGCTGGACCGAGCGCACGCCGGGCAGCAGGTTCAGCAGCAGGCAAGGGGTGCCGATGACAGCCGCAGCAACGAGAAGGGTCGTGCGCGTCCCGAGGAACTGGGCGACCGGAGCGGCGGCAGCGTAGCCGGCGGGCATGGCGATCAGCGAGATCATCCAGTCCAGCGAGCTGACGCGGGCCAGTATCTCTTCGGGGAAGAGCTGCTGTTGCGTGGTCGCCAGAACCTCGCCGACGAGCGAGGTCATGAGGAAGGCCGCGGCCACGCCCAGGGCGATGGCGAAGAGCGGGGCGGGGGGAGCGAGCAGTGCCAGTGGGAGGATGCCGAGCACCGCGGCCGCGTTCGTGGTGACCAACGGGCGGCGCGGCCGGTAGCGCAGCGCGGCCAGTCCGCCGACGATGGAGCCTGCCGAACCGGTGATCATGATCACGCTCCAGGCGGTGGCTCCGCCGTGGCCGTCCTCCATCACGACTGGGCCCAGGACGAAGAAGAACGCTATCGCGAAGTTCCATACGCCCCAGCAGAGCAGGTTGGCCAGGTACCAGCGGCGCCGGGCCACGACCTGCCAGCCGTCGCGCAGGTCTGCGAAGAAGTGCTGTTTCTCGGACCGCTGTACCTGCCTGTGCAGGTGCATCCGGGAGACCAGGACGAAGCTCAGCAGGAAGCTGATGGCATTGACGAGGATCGCGGTGCCTGGACTGGAGACCGCCAACAGCAGTGCGGCGAGGGCCGGTCCGAGCACCTTGGTGGTGCTGTCGGTCAGGCCGAGCAGGGCGTTCGCCGGTTGCAGCTGCTCAGGGCCGACGAGCTCGGGCAGGACGGCCCTGGATGCCGGGGTGAAGAAGGCCATGGCCATGCCGGCGATCGTGTAGGTGACGGCGAACTGCCAAACCGCCGCCTGGTGCAGGAATATCATCGCGGCGAGCAGGCCGTGGCAGACCGCCTGGATGGCGTCGGTCGCCATCAGCACCTGCTTGCGGGACAGCCGGTCCGCCCAGACCCCGCCCACCGGCAGCATCACCACCTGGCCGACCGCATGGCAGGTCAGCACCGTGCCGACGTCCGGGGCGCCGCCACCTGAGCGCAGGATGGCGAAGACCACTGTCACTGGTATCAGGGCGTTGCCCATGGCGGAGATGCTGCGCGCGGTCCACAGGAGCCGGTAGGGGCGCTCCCGCAGCGTGCTCAACGATTTCGGCAAGGGCATGGGCGACCCTCCTTTCTGGGTGATGGGGTGTCGCGGAACTGTCGAGGGCTCGCGGAGAAACAACACGCCGGTCCAGTCGGCCGTCACCGGTCCGGTGGGTGTTCTGGCAGCCCGTCTCTGCTGCGTGCGCTGTTTCCGGGCAGGGGGCATCCCGGCATCCCCGTCCCGCGTGTGTCGCTCGGGGAATGTGAGCCGCTCGGGAATCAGGGAGAGATCAGAAAGAAGGGCGGAGAAAACGTCAGGCGGTCATGCGGAACCGCCGCCGGTAGGCCGCGGGCGTCGTGCCGATCTGCTTGCGCAGCGCACGGTGGAGCGTCTCCACCGAGCCGAATCCACACGCGGCGGCGACCTGGTCCAAGGACTGGTCGGTGCTCTCCAGGAGGCGGCGGGCCGCTTCCACTCGTGCGGCCTCGACGTAGGCGCCCGGAGTGGTCCCGGTCTGCTGGCGGAAGACCCGGGCGAAGTGGCGCTCGCTCAGACACATCCGTGCCGCGAGGGCGGCAGCGGACAGGTCGCCGTCCAGGTGGTCGACGATGAACATCCGTAGGTCGTCGATGTCACGGCGGCTCGCGGGCGGGCGGCTCAGCGGGACCGAGACCTGGCTCTGCCCGCCCTGGCGTTTGAGGTACATGACCAGCTGCCGGGCCACCGTCAGGGCGGCCTCCTCCCCCAGGTCCTCGGCGACCAGGGCCAAGGCCAGGTCCATGCAGGAGCTGATCCCGGCGCCGGTCCACACGCTGCCGCAGCGCACGAAGATCGGGTCGGGATCGACGGTGACCTCGGGATGGTCGGCCGCCAACTGCGCCGCGGTCGACCAGTGCGTCGTGGCCGTCTTGCCGTCGAGCAGCCCGGTGGCGGCCAGCAGGTGCGCGCCCATGCACACCGACACGACCCGCCGGGCCAGTGGTGTGACCCGGGCGACCCACGCCACCACGTCGCTGTCCACGCGGGCGGTCTGGCCGCCGGGGCCCGCATCGACCGCCCCGGGGACGAGCAGCGTGTCGAACGCGCCGTCCACCTCGTCGAAGGAAAGGTCCGCGACCAGCCGCAGCCCCGCCGACGTGACCACTTCGCCGCGGGTCCGCCCCGCGAGCTCGACCCGGTAGCCTGCGGCGCCCCCGGTCTCCCGGTTGGCCAGGGCGAAGACCTCGGCCGGGCCGGTGACATCGAGGAGGTCGACGTCGGGGAAGACCGCGATGACGACGCGACGGGTGCTGGACATGGGTCCATCCTCGCCCGCGTGACTCGGCGGCGGCAATGACGGTCTGCTGTCAGATCCGGACATGGCAGTCCGGCATAAGCGCAGGTGCCGATGGCCCGTGCGGGAATCGGGCACGGTTCCGGCGTCGGGGACTGTCCCGGCCGGGGCGTTCAAGGCGATGCGGGCTCAGTTCACGCTTCGTCGCGGTGCGTGAGGTGACCGTCGGTGAGCCGCCAGTAGTGTTGATGAGGCGTCAGGTGCCAGGTCTCGCCGGCAGCCGTGCCCTGCGTGATCCACTCGTGGAGCTGCGGGAGGGCATGCGCTCGTAGAACAGCGCGGATGGCAGCCCGTTGGGTGGCATCCACTGGGGGAACGTCTATGCGGAAGCCGACCGTGTCCGGGTGGACTCCACGGCCGTAGTTGCGGGAGATCGGAGCGATCCACGCTGCTCCCAGGACGATGGTGCTGCTGTCATGCCCGGTGAGGAACCGCAGCTCCTTGACGTGTCTCGTGGAAGGGCCGAGACACTCGTTGATGTCGGTGGTGGTCAGGGGCCAGGCACGGTGCCGGGGCAGTCTTCGATTTCGTGCGGACATTGCAACCAGCTCTCCAAGGGAGGAAAGAAACAGCTCAGACGTGTCTTCCGCGTCTCCGTGTTCGCTGATTTAGCGACCCGGCATTCCGGCCTGCTACGAGAGGAAGACGCCCTGTCTTCTACGGGCGTCAGCCGTCGCCCGCAGTCACCTGCCCCGGCTCCGCGAGGAGGACAACTCGATCTGCGCCGACGTCGAAGCCGAGCACCGGATGGCCACAACGGCCCTGCGGATCCATCAGTACCGGCTTGCCCAGCCGCCGCCCGATCTCCCGCAAGAAGCCGCAGAACACGTCGAGTTGACCCTGCCCCTGCAACTCCCGCAGATCAACGTCGAAATCGATCTCATCGTCCGCGTAGAAGCGGAAGATGGCCAGCACGTCAGCAGTCGGCCAGACGCGTAGGCTCGGGTACCCGGCATCCGCCGAACGGGACAGCACGGCCTCCGCCCGAGGCACCGGAAGCGGCGTCTCGTCCTCGGAGTACTGGCACTGCCAGTCCCTCTCCGCGACAAGATCGAGGACCTCCTGCCAGTCCCCCGCCGACGCATCAGGGACACGTACATCCGGCAGCGGCCCCATCAGGTCCGGGTCGAAGAAGCACTTCACGTCGTCCCACAGGAGATCAGCCACACCGCCATGCTGCCCGGCGCCCGGACTCGACGCACCCCTGTTTCCGTTGGCCGAAGACATAGGGCCCCGGCCCGTAGCGGCGTACGGCACTGCCGGGCCAGGACCGGCACGTTGCTCCGGCATGCCCGGGTCCCGGCGGTGGTCTTCGTCCCGGCGCACGGTCTGCGTTCACAGTTCACGTTCCAGCAGTGCGGCGACCTGCCGATAGCGGCTGACGGGTACCAGGTGGACGCCGTCGAACGCACCACTGTCGCGAATGGCCAGGATCTGTTCACACGCCGCGGCGACGCCGGCGTCGCGGTCGCGTTCGACGTCGGCGACCAGCTTCTCGGGGATGTCGATGTCGGGGATCTTGGCCGCAAGGTTGCGGGCCATGCCCGCGCTGGCCACCACCATCACTCCCGCGTAGACCGGCACGCTCAACGAGACACTCACGCCAGCGCAGCAAACTGTCCAACGAGTAGCTGACCTGGACGAACACGAAGTCGGCAGCGTTCTTCCACTTCGGGAACGGGCGCAGCCCGGACGTGACGCCGGTCTGGAAGGGGCCGCAGCCGCCGAACGCCGGGTCCGCGTCCGCCGCCTTCGCCTGCTCGATCATGGCACGGACGGTCAGTTCGCTGGTCCGGCCTCCCTCCGTGGGCTTGTCACCGTGGACGAACAGGAACCGGTCCACGCCGTAGGCGGCAGCCGTGAGCAAGTCCCGCTGAAAGCCCAGCAGGTTACGGTCCCGCGAGTTGAGGCAGGCGACGGAACGCGCCCCCCATGGCCTGCACCTCATGAGCGACCGCGACACTCGACACCGTCGCGCGGCCGATGTGGTCGTCGGGAATCAGGAACGAGTCGGCGACCGGGCTCAACACGCCGATCTGGTGACGCACTCGGGTGAGGTCGGGATGAGTGGGTGGCTCGATCTCACAGATCAGTTCGAAACGACGATCAGCCATGTCGGGATCCTATCGGCGCCCGGATCGAGGCACGGGCGACGACTCGGTCCGCACGGCGGCAACCGCGACAGGTCACGACTGCCGGCCGGTCCCCCACCCCACCACTTGGTCTCGTCCCCTGGCCCATGACGTCGGCGACCAACCCGAGCCGGGCGCCCGAAAAGCCCTCGTCGCCCGTCACCCGGCGGCGCTAGTGTCGCCGATCATGGGAGCACGAGCGCAGTATGTGGTGGTCGAGAACGGCGCCTGGCAGCGGTACTACTCGCACTGGGCCGCCAACCGGGTCGTCGACGATCTGCTGCCCGGTCCGGCCGCGGCCACACGCTGTTTCCGCGCCAACCGGGAGATCGACGAATGGCTCGACGACGTGTGGTGCGAGGGCGCCGCACTCGTCGACCACGACCGCCGGCTCCTGCTCTGGTTCGCCTCCGAGAGCAGTTGGGCCGACCACGTCGCCGCCCGCGCCGTACTGGCCCGGACATGGCCCGGCTGGGACGTTCGCTTCGCGCACGACGGATTGGGTGATCTGACCCACCACCTGGGCCTCGGCAGAGACCTGACCCGTGCACCGGGCTGGTTCGAGACCTTCGAGCCTGCCGGGTTCCCGGACACCGAGTACACCAAGCCCTGCTCCGTCGCCTCCCTGCGCCTGCCCGACGGAAGCGTCCGCGCGTGGGGCAGCGACTGGGAGCCCATCGAGCACCTCGCCGCCGGCCCCGCCCTGATCGACCTGATCGCCGCGTCGCCGGCCACCCCTGCGCTCACCGGCATGCCACACGGCGGCGTCCATTTCGAACCGCAGGCCCGCACCGTCTCGCTCTGGGCAGTGCAGACCGTGGCCGGGATTCACAACTGGCCGTTGCCGCGCTGGGAGGACTGGGTCCTGGACTTCCGTGGCGACGACCACACCCGGCAAGCCGGGCTGCTGCCCGCGGACTTCCCCTTCCCTCGGCCCTCGCTCGCGGCGGCACTGCGGAGGCTCGGCGACGGACTGGGCACCCCGCCACCCGACAACGGCGCGCTCCTTGCCCGCGCCGCGGCTGCGTCCGGTCCGGAGGGCACCGTCCCCGTGGTGGCCCCCGCTGCGCTGGTGCCGCACGAACCGGCCGACCCCACCCCGGCCGAACTGGCCGCGCTGCGTACGGCGCTCGATGCGCTGGTCGCAAGGGCGGAGGTTGACTGACCACCACTTCATGGGCTCTCCATGAGCCGGATCAGGAGTGAGCCACCGGTAGTGGGCATGCCTCGCCGCCGCTCACCGGTGGCCTCTGAATTTCCTGTCAGGGGCGGTCCACGCGGAAGTGGTAGCAGCCGTATTCGACGGCGCGCACGTGTACCTGGACGGTCCTCGGGTCGGCGAATGCCTCGGCCAGAGCCTGATCGAAAGCGGCGTGGGCGTCGTCGGGAAGCTGCAGCATGCGGCCGCCTGTGATGTGCCCGCGGTTGTCGTAGCGGCGCAGGACGCGCAGGGCGCCGGGGCGGGCCCATGGGTAGCCGGGGCTCTCGCCGGACGGGCCGCCGCAGTCCTCTGCGTGGATGAAGACCGGCCCCTGTTCGTCGTAGGCCCCGGGGTCGGCATCCGTCCGCGCGGCCCAACGGCGCAGCGGGGCATAGGAGACCAGGGCGATCCGCTCTCCTTCGGTGCTGGACCGGAGACAGCAGCGCAGTGGTGCGCCGCCTTCGTCGTCCGTGTAGGGGCGTGGCGGCTTCCCGGCGTCGTCACGGACACGGAGTTCCTGGAGGGCCAGGTAGGGGACGGGGACGGGCTGGAAGGCAATGGTCATACCGTTCAGCGTGGCGCTGGACGGTCCGGGGCGCTGGCGGGAACCGGACGCCGTCTTCCGGACCTCGGATTGTCCGTCTCCGTCAGCAGAGCCCGAGTATCGGAGTCTCCAAGGCGTGGGTACCGCGGAGCCTCGCGATGTGTCCGAGCCGGCCTGGTCATCGGGGTCTGTGTGTGAGGTGTCGGCCCCGCCCCGAGGTGGGTGACCGAAGAGGGCCATGCCCCAGGGCGGAGTGGGCGACGACCGGACCTACTTGGCCGGGGGCGCGTCCTGCAGGCCGCTGGCCATGGAGGTGGCAGCCGCGTTGAGACCCGCCACCGCGGCCTTGGGCAAGGCCCCCGCGACCTTCGTGGCGAGGTCACGGGAGTGGCCGGAGGTAGATCCGTCCGCATGGGCAGGGGCGGCGAGAGTCACGCCCGTCAGAACGAGCGCGGCGGTGGTGATGATCCTCTTCATGCCCTGAGGAACGACCGTCTTCGGCCGGGGACACGCCCGGTAGCGGGCCACGTCGAAACGCGGCCCTGGAGAGCCGGGCGACGGGCAGACCGGCTGGGGCGCTCACGCAGCGGTGCTCGGCTGGAACGTCATCGGACAGGACACGTCTGACGTGCTCTCCTGTGCCGTCAGCCGGGTACTTGGTCAAGATACGGATCCCTTGGGCCTCCCGTTCGGGAAAGACGCTGGATCGCCGGGCGCCCCGCCCTACGGTGACGTCATGAGCGATCACTCCGATGCACCTGTTGCGCCCGTCGAGGCCTTTGAACCGCCGTACTACGTGGCTGTCTTCACGTCGGTGCGAACCCAGGACCAGAGCGGCTACAGCGAGACCAACGAACGCATGGAAGACCTGGTGAAGGACGTCCCCGGGTTCCTGGGGATGGATCACGCGCAGACTCCTGGTGGGCTGTCCATCACCGTCGGGTACTTCCGCGACGCCGATGCCCTCACGGAGTGGCGGTCCAACGCCGAGCACCGCGCGGCGCAGAAACGCGGGCGCGCCGAATGGTACGAGAGCTACACACTGCATGTGGCGAAAGTGGAGCGGAGCCACGGGTTCATGCGCGCGTAGGTCCCGCAGAGCCCAACAGGGGGCTGACCGACCGAAGTCGCCTCGGCTTCGGTCGGTGTGCGGCGTAGATGCGGAACTCTCAGCCGACGAACCAGCTGATGCCCGTACTCGGAGAGGTCGTCGTCAACTGGGGGGTTTTCGCCGACTTGCCCGTCGGCGGGCGCACCCGCTCTGCAACGGCATCCGCGGATGCGGTCGACACACAGAGACCGGCGCTCGCTCGCCGGCCGCGAAGGTCGGCGCGCCAACCGGTCCTGCGGCACTACGAGTTCGACCTCGCTAGTCCAGGCTGGAGACCTGGTAGTGCGTGAGGGACCAGCCGCCCCCTGTCCGGGACACGAGGACGGAGAGTTTCACGTCCCGCGGGGGCTGGTCCGTGAACGTGAACTCGACGGCGAGATAACCGAGGACGAGGTCGTCGGCGGGCCGGCGGGTCTCGAGGATCCGGTATTCCGCCTTCATGCCGAGAGGCTGGGCCTCGTAGTAGTCGGCGACGCTCTGGCGTCCGACGCTGTAGGGGTGCAGTCCCTGGAAGATGGCGTCTTCGGCGAAGAGCGCGGCGACGCGCTCGGGTCGGTGTGCGTCGACCGCGGCTTTCCACTGGTCGAGCACTTCGGTCAGGACGGCCGTGTCGTCGGCCCTGGTGGCCATGTCCGCTCCTCTTCTGGAATGTGACGTGCTGTCAGTGTCCGGCGCTCATACCGCCGTCGACGTGCAGGATCTCGCCGGTGACGAACGGTGCCGTCTCCAGGTAGAGCACCGCGTCGACGATGTCGGCGACTTCACCCATGCGGCCGACCGGGTGCAGGGCGGCGAGGAACTCATGGGTCTCGTCCGGGTGCATGGGGGTCTTGATGGTGCCGGGGGAGACGGCGTTGACGCGGATGCCGCGGGTGGCGTACTCGATCGCCAGGGACTTGGTCGCGGCCTGCAGGCCGCCCTTGGTCAGCGAGGCGAGGACGGAGGGGACGCGCGAGTCGGGGCTGTCGACCAGGCTGGTGGTGACGCTGACGACGTGTCCGCCCCGAGTGAGCAGGTGCGGCAGGGCCTGCTGAGTGAGGTGGAAGAAGCCGTCGAGGTTGATGCCGGTCACGGCGGCGTAGTCCTCGGCCGTGTAGTCGGTGAAGGGCTTCGCGACGAAGATGCCCGCGTTGTTGACCACGGTGTCGATACGGCCGAACCGTTCGACTGCGGCGGCGACGACGCGCTCGGCGGTCGCCGGGTCGGCGATGTCGCCCTGGACAGTGAGGATGTCCGCGTCGTCGGCGGGGGCGATGGTGCGTGAGGTGGCGACGACGGCGTGACCGAGCTTGCGGTAGCCCTCGACGAGGGCGGCGCCGATACCCTGCGAGGCGCCGGTGATGATCGCGGTCTTCTGGTGCTGTGTGCTCATGCTGGCCTTCTCCGTAGTGGCTGGACGGTTACTAGCCGACCGGTCGACTATTGATGGCGAAGGTAGATCGGGCCCGTCGGACAACGGAAGGATCGGCTTCCTACCTCCTGGGAGGCGCAGCCTCCCACCGCACGTCAGCCGTGATTCGCGTAGGGATCGCCGGCGGGCAGCCAGGCGTCGGGGGCATGGATTCCCAGGTCGCCGACGCCGTCGCACAGGGCGTCGACCACGGCCAGGACTGCGGTGCGGTCCTCGTTCTCGCGCCAGACCAGGGACCAGGTCCAGTACACCTTCGGCGCGACGATCTCCCGGCGCACCAGGTCAGGCGGAAGCGGAGCGGTCTGGCCCTTGGGCGAGTTGAGGACAGGGCGGGTGCAGCGACGGACGTGGTCGAAGTAGGCGGGGCCGGTGATGGCACCGTCGGAGACGCGTACCGCGCGGGCCCCGACGGCGTGCGTCAGTTGCTCGGCGTACTCGTTCCAGGAGGCCCAGGAGGTGATGTCGTCGTCGATCAGGACGTCGGTGTCCCGGGCCGCCACATCCGGGGTGTCGTTGCTGTCGCCGCCCTTCGCGACGGCGTACAGCCGGTCGGCGCCGAGCAGCCGGGACCGCAGTCCGAGCCGCTCGAGGTCCTCGGTTCGCACCCAGCAGACGGCGAGGTCCAGACTGCCGCCCGCGACCCGCGCGGCCTGGGTGTGCGAAGGGGCGACCCAGGCGTCCACATGCACCCGGGCGACCGCGGCCGTCCGTGAACTCAGCTCTGG
Organism: Streptomyces sp. Ag109_O5-1; assembly: GCF_003814875.1. Lineage (GTDB taxonomy): Bacteria > Actinomycetota > Actinomycetes > Streptomycetales > Streptomycetaceae > Streptomyces > Streptomyces sasae. Next base: position 28,853 of record NZ_RKQF01000001.1, read on the forward strand.
CGGCAGCCAGTTGACGTATCCGAGCCGTACCGGCTGCGAGCCCGACAGACGGCCGGCCTGGCGCTTGAGGTCGTCGGCCCGCTCCAGCAGTTCACGGGTGTGCGGCAGCAGGGCGGCGCCGGCCTGTGTGAGGGAGACCGAGCGGCGGTCCCGGTCGAACAGCCGGAGGCCCAGGTCCCGTTCGAGCGCCTTGATCTGCTGTGAGAGCGAGGGGCCCGCGATGAGCAGCCGCTCGGCGGCCCGACCGAAGTTCAGTTCCTCGGCGACGGCGACGAAGTACCGCAGCTGGCGCAGTTCCACGCGTGCCATGCTACGCGCGCTGGGAGGCTGCGCCTATCAGCAGCGAGAGAGCCGGTCGTGGCATCGGTGCTGGTGAGGGGCGCACGATGAGTCCACCGACGACGGATGGAGTACATCGTGCGAGAGTTCCTGGTCGAGATCACCACCACCGTCCCCGAGGGCACCGCCCAGGACGAGGTCGACCGGCGACGGACCGCCGAGGCGGTGCGCGCGAGCGAGCTGGCCGCTACCGGCCGACTGGCCCGGCTCTGGCGCCCCGTGGGTGAGTTGCGCAGTATCGGCGTGTGGCGGGCCGCCGACGAGGAGGAACTCCACGAGAAGGTACTCGGTACCCTGCCGCTGCGCCCGTGGATGAGACTCACCGTCACCCCGCTGGAGTCCCACCCCAACGATCCGGGCCGGGTCGACGGCGCCCGATGACCGCTTCCGCTCCCCGGGCGCATGTCGCCAGAGCCGCTGCCGCACTGGCCGCCGGCATGGGTGTGGGCCGCTTCGTCTACACCCCGATCCTGCCCCTCATGCACGCCCAGGCCGGCCTGTCCGCCGCGGCCGGGGCGAATCTGGCCACCGCCAACTACGCCGGCTACCTGATCGGCGCGCTCGCGGGTGCCCTGGCCCCGGCGCTGGTCCGCTCCAGCGCCGTCCTGCGCGGCTCCCTGCTGCTGCTCACCGCAACGCTCGCCGCGATGCCTTTCACCCACAGCACCGCGGTGTGGGGCGTGCTGCGACTGCTGGCCGGAACGGCGAGCGCCCTGGTCTTCGTCGTCGCCGCCGCCTCCCTCCTGCACCATCTGCGGGGGCATCCGCCACACCTGCCCGGGTGGGCCTTCGGCGGTGTGGGCGCCGGCATCGCGCTGTCCGGCCTGCTGGTGCTGGCCCTGCGGTCCACCGCCGACTGGCGGGACGCCTGGTGGGCGGCCGCCGCACTGGCCGAAGTGCTGACCGTGGGCTCGTGGAATCTGTTGCCCGAGCAAACGCCCACCGTCCCGGCGACAAAGACCGCGTCCACGGCCCGCGCCTACCGCTGGTTCGGCGCACTGTTCGTCAGCTACACCCTGGAGGGCGTCGGCTACATCGTCGCCGGTACGTTCCTGGTCGCGGCGATCGGCCAGGGCTCCCCCGGCCTGCTCGGCAGCGGTGCGTGGGTGCTGGTGGGCCTGGCCGCCGTACCCTCTTCGGCACTCTGGGCCCGGCTCGGGCGCCGGTGGTCGCGCCCCGGTCTGCTGCTCACCGCGCTGACGGTCCAGGCGGTCGGTATCGCCCTGCCGGCGCTGACCGGGAGCACGGCGGCCGCCCTCGGCTCGGCGGTGCTGTTCGGCGCCACGTTCCTCGGCGTCAGCACCCTCGCCCTGGCCACGGGGGCGCATCTGAGGTTCCCGCGTTCCGTGGCCCTGCTGACCGCCGGATACTCCGTCGGCCAGATCATCGGCCCGCTGACCGTCGCTCCGCTGCTGCGCCATGGCTACCACCAGGCGCTGCTCCTGGCCGCCCTGGTGGTCCTGGCGGCGGCCGCGGCCGCCGCCGTGCTGCGCATCGGTTTCCCGCACCACGTGGTGGCGGCGGAGCACGCGGTGCCCGTACGACAGCGGTGATCCGTCGAGGGCGACGGGCCCGCCACGGTCAGCGCCGGCACGGCGGCACCGCGCTCCCCCGCCCCACACGGCGCCGCCGTCCTTCACTGCCGTGCGCTCACACAGCCGTACGGTCCCCGGTGTCCGTGGCGCCCAGCAGGGCGCGGCAGTTCTCCCACAGGGGGCTCAGCCGCTCGGTGGTGTTGTACAGCTTGGCGAACATCACCTGGCCCTCCAGTTGGGCCACCACCGCCCGCGCCGCCTCCCGGGTGTCGGTCACGCTCACCTCGCCGCGCTCGCGGGCCTCGGCGACGACGGACTCCACCATGTCCACCTGTGCGTCGAAGATCTCCTGCAGCCGTCCGCGGACCATCTCGGTCTGGTTGCTCAGCTCCAGGGTGAGGTTCCCGAACAGACAGCCCGCCACGGTGCCGCAGCCCTGCTGCACGGCGCGCTGACCGGCCTCCGTCTCCTCGAAAAGCCTCCGCAGCCGCTGCAACGGCTCCGCGTCGTCGGTCAGGGCACGTGTCCAGTCGTGCTTCTGGGCCGCCCAGTGCTCGTCGACGACCGCCAGCGCGAGGGCTTCCTTGGACTCGAAGAAGTAGTAGAAGCTCCCCTTCGGCACTCCGGCCGCCTTGCAGATCTCGGCCACGCCGAGCGCCGAGTACCCGCGTCCCTCGATCAGCGAGCGGGCGGCGTCGAGGATCTTCCGCCTGGCATCACTGGTACGTCCCATGCCACCAGCGTACGGAAATAACCGACCGGTCGGCTAGTCGCCCGATCGTTCTGGTCGGAGTCGTGGCGGGCATGCGGACACCACCGTGATGGTTCTGCGCGGCAAGGGACACGACACGGGGACGCCGCCGATCGCCGCTGGTTCGTCCGCGTGCGACGCAGGTCAGTCCTGGGCCGGTACGAGCCCCGGGTCGTTCGGGTGCTCACTCAGCGGTGTCGTCTCGGTGGAGAGCCACGGTGCCTGAGGCAGCGAGTCGAGGATGGTCTGCAGCTCGGCGGTGTCCCGGGCCCGCCACAGGCCGAGCGCCTGGTCGCCGGGGATCTGCCACAGCCGCACCAGGTGCCCCGCTCCGGCCAGTTCCTTCGCGCGGGCCGCCTCGGCCGCAGTCGCGTCCTTCAGCGCCTGGCTCGGGGCGTCCTTGGGGGCGAAGGTGACCAGGAACTCCTTTGTGGCACCCGGTGCTCGCGGGACGGCCGGACCCGGGTCGTTCGGATGTGGCGTCAGGGGCATGACCACGTCACTTCGCCAGACGCGCAGCGGCATGGCGGAGAGGATCTCCTCCAGGCGTACCGCGTCCGGCGCGACGAACAGCCCGAGCGTGCGCCACTCGCCGGGCTTCAGCGGCGGCCGCCAGAGCCTGAGCAGTTGGCGCGCCTCGGCGAGTCCGAGGGAGTTGGCGGCCTCGCGGGCGCGGATCTCGTCGACTGCCTCCGGGGAGGTTCCCTCCGGAACATGGGTGGTCATGGTGACGAGGTATTCCATGGACGATCATCCTCAGGCCCAGAACAGGAGCGAGCGCCGGGCGAAGGTGGGATGGGAACGGACGGTTGGTGCGGAGGGCGCGATCGGGCCGTTCCTGCGCGAGGATGTGCGCGCTGCCGGACCGGCACGGGACCTCTGTGCTCCCCGTCCCTCCGGATCGCTCCGCACCGCGGGCGACCCGACATGCGTGGCCGCCTCTTCTTCGACGGGGAGGGGTTCCCGTCCCGGTCGACGTGCGCGAACACAAGCACGACGGTCTCGACTTTTCTCGACTTGTGCCCACTGTCGCCCTCCTCTCGACGGCCTGGGCGCGTCGGCGCGGTTCAGCTCCGGGAACCGCCATCCGGATCCACGTTCCCGTATGCCGAGGTCGTTCGCATCCGTTGGCGGTCCCGGTCACGGCCTCGGGTCGAGCACCGGACCGCAAGGGCCCGTCCGTCGACCCGTGCGGTCGGCTCAGCGGCCTTCTGCGGGTTGCACGTCGAGCAGCGCGGCCGCCCCGGCAGCCTCCGTGGCCACCTGGGCGGCGGCACGGGCGGCTCGTCCCGTCAGGCGCCAGGCGATCATGCGGAGTGCCGCGGGCGGGGCCGGCGGGAAGACTCCGAGCTGGCCGAGCATGGTCATGTCGTCGCGTACCGCTTCATGGCTCACCACCTTGCCGTCGCGGAGGCCGAGCACATGGATCTGCTCGAAATCGATGTCCCGCCCGGTGGGAGGAACGGCCTGGTCGAGTGCGCCGTCGCGGTAGCGGACGAAGGGCCCCGTGTGGCGGCCCCGCATGCGCAGCCGCACCCAGACCTGGTCGTCGTTGCGCGCGATGCCGGCGACGGGGAAGCGCAGGTCAGCGAAGGCTGAGCGCATCCACGCCGCCGAGGCCAGAACCCCGGCCGGGCCGGGCAGGGCACAGGCCGGGGGTGCCACGGCGGCCTCGCGGTTGCGGAAGTCCTCGTGCACCACCTCGGCGGCCAGTGCCGGATCACCTGTCTCGAGGACCCGGAAGAGTCCGTGGGCCAGTTCTGTGGGGTCCATTCCCATGGTGCGGCTGCCTCTCGTGGGCTGTGCGGTCGCGACGATGACGCGGGCCGCCCGTGGGACCGGCAGCACGGTCACGCATCCGGTCCGGATCCGGTCGACCCGCGATTGAGGTTATAGCACGCCTAATGAATTCATCGCGATAGAATACGATCATGCAGGCGAAGCGCTCCTACGTCTCCCCGCTGCGAGAACAGGCGGCCGCACGGACACGCGAACTGATCGTGCGTCAGGCCACGGAGTTGTTCGCCGAACACGGCTATGGGCGGGTGACCGTCGCCGACATCGCCGCCGCGGCTGGGGTGGCCCCGAAGACCGTCTTCGCGAGCGTCGGCAGCAAGAGCGACATCCTGAACCGGATCGTCGACCAGGGCGTGAGCGCTTCCGGCTACGAGCACGCCATCCGGGCGCTGCTGGAAGAACGGACGCCGGAAGCGGTGCTGGGGGCGTTGGCACACGGCACGCGGATCGGCAACGAGGGGCAGTTCCGCGTGCACGAGGCGATCCGCAAGGCTCTGCCGGTCCACGAGGACGGCGAGGCACTGTGGGAGCGCGCCACCGCGGACTACCGCGACGCGCTGCACACGACCGCCCGCCACCTGCACACCCTGGTGCCGCCGCCGTCCTATCCGGTGAAGGAGACGGCCGACCTGCTCTGGCAGTGGTTCGGCCCCACCGGCTGGCGCACGCTGGTGATCGAGAGCGGCTGGTCCTGGGACCGCGCCGAGGAAGTCCTGTACCGCACGGCGCTCTCCGCACTGCGCTGACGCCGTTCGTGGGGCGGAGGTGAGGGGGCGGGCAGGGTGGGCAACCCGGCATCGGGGCGACACCGTCTCGCGTGACCCGGCCACCCGACGTGGCCGGCGACCACGGCTAGCTGACGAAGACCGCCGGCCCCGCGGCGACCGAGACGGATCTCGGGGACATCGACGCCGCTCTGGTCAGCCATGATCTCCATCCCGACAACCTGGACGTCCGGGGACGGGCCTTCGCGCTTCGGGCTCCGCTCGTGCTCACCGGACCGGCGTCCCCGCCCCGGCGGAGGGGTGCTCGACGTGTGTGCGGTGCCGGCCCAGCACGGGCCGGACGACGGGGAACGCGACCAGGACGGACACGTGAACTGCGAGGTGACCGCATTCGTCCTGAGCGGCGACGGCCTGCCGACCGTCTACGTCAGTGGCGACAACGCATCCGTGGGCGTCGTCGCCGAGATCGCCCGGCGCATGCCGCAGATCCATGTCGCGGTTCTTTTCATGGGGGCGGCCCGCGTGCCGGGCAAGATGCGCGGACGCCCGCTGACGTTGTCAGCGCAGCGGGCGAGCGCCGCGGCGTCCGTGCTGGGCGTGCCGATCGTCGTTCCCGCCCACTGCGACGGCTGGGCGCACTTCAGCGAGGAACGCGCCGACATCGTGACCGCGTTCGAGGACGCGGGACTGGCCGAGTGCCTGCGCGAGGCCGAGAACGGGTCATGGATCGACCTGCCCTTCTGATCGCCGATCACTGTGGACCGGCTGGACGCTGCAGGAAATCACCGAACGCCTGCCGGGCCGGTGACGACGCCCCAGCCTGCGTCGGAAGGGGCGTGACGTCGGCCCTGGCGCTCCGGCGGCGCAGAGCGGCTGGCGCGTCGGCGGACGGAGCCGGTCGCCTCAACCGCTCCGACCGGCGCCGGGAGTTCATGCCTGTCACGTGCGAGGAAACAGGTCCTGACCCAGGCCCTGTTGGGCTTTGACGCCCCCTGCCCGGCCGCCTACCGTCCAGATAGGTGACCGGTCGGCTAGTTCACGGGCCGGTCGTCAGATCTCCGATCCGAAACGAAGGCGGAACACAGCATGCGCAACACCACCCTGGGCACCCACGGACCGGAAGTCGGTGTCATCGGCCTGGGCGCCATGGGGATGAGCTTCGCCTACGACATGGCCAGCCCGCGTGACGAAGCCACCTCGGTATCCGTCATCCACCAGGCCCTCGACCTGGGCATGACGTTGATCGACACCGCGGACGTCTACGGCCCCTACACCAACGAGGAGCTCGTCGGCCGGGCCCTGGCCGGCCGACGCGACCGCGCGGTGATCGCCACCAAGGTCGGCCTGGAGTGCATCGACCCCACCGGCGGCCCCGGCGGCGCCCCCCTGGTCAGGCCCAACGGCCGGCCCGAACACGTCCGGGCCGCCATCGACGCCGGCCTGCGCCGCCTGGGCACCGACCACGTCGACCTCTACCAGCTCCACCGCGTCGACCCCGAGGTCCCGCTGGAGGAGACCTGGGGCGCCCTGGCCGAGGCCGTCACCGCCGGCAAGGCGCGTTACGTGGGCCTGTCCGAGGTCGGCGTCGAGCAGATCCGGCGCGCCCAGGCCATCCACCCGGTCACCACCGTGCAGTCCGAGTTCTCCCTGTGGACCCGCGACGTCCAGGCGGAGGTCCTGCCCTACTGCAGGGAGCACGGCATCGGCCTGCTGCCGTACTCGCCGCTGGGCCGCGGCTTCCTCCTCGGCCGCTTCAGCTCCTTCGACGAGCTGCCGCAGAACGACCAGCGGCGCCGGCTGCCGCGCTTCCAGCAGGACAACCTCCGGGCCAACCTCGACATCGTGGCCAAGGTCCGCGACGTCGCCGACCGGACCGGCGCCAGCCCCGCGCAGGTCGCCCTGGCCTGGCTCGCCGCCCAGGGCGAGCACGTCGTGCCCATCCCCGGTACGAAGACCCCCGAGTACCTCGTCGACAACGCGGGCGGCGCGGACCTCCGGCTCTCCCCGGCCGACCTCGCCGACCTCGACGCCATCCCGGCCCCCGTCGGCGCGCGATACTGACCGTCGCGCGGTGGGACAGGGTGCTCACTTGAGGATCTCGAGCAGCCGATCTGCCAGAATCGCGGCCGAATGCGGGTTCTGACCGGTGATCAGGTTGCGGTCCTCGACCATGTACGGCTCCCATATCGGGCCGCGGCTGAAGTCGACTCCCACCTTTTCCTTGAGATCGGTCTCCAGCAGCCACGGTGCTCTGGGGGCCAGCCCGACGGCTTCCTCCTCCTCATCGGTGAAACACGTGACCCGGTACCCCTTGAACGGCGACTCGCCGTGAATCCTGGTGGCCAGCATTGCGGCGGGGGCGTGGCAGACGATCGCGAGCGGCTTGCCCGAGGCGAGCTGCGCCCTGAGCAATCGGCCGACATCCGCGTCGAACGCCAGGTCCGCCATCGGACCGTGGCCGCCGGGCAGGTAGACCGCGTCGTAATCCTCGAGGCGGACGTCGGACAGCTTGAGGGGCCGCCGCATCACCTCCGCGGACCGGATGATGGCCTCCAGTTCGAGGGCACCCTCCTCACCGCCCGCCATCGACGGGCGCAGGCTCATCATGTCGACGTTCGGGGTCACACCGCCCGGTGTCCCCACCACGACCTCATGGCCGGCTTCCGTGATCTTCTGGTACGGCATGGCGAATTCTTCGGCCCAGTAGCCGGTCGCGTACCTGGTGCCGTCCTTGAGTACCCAATACGTCGCCCCACTCACTATGAAGAGCACTTTCGCCATAGCACTCGGCCTCCTCACTCACGCCCGACTCGCTGAGGAATTCGACTGCTCCCAAGCCTAGGCACACACATGACGTGACGCATATGAGAAGGTTTTCCCCAGCCGTCAGGTGCGATGGCGAATCCAAGCAGCATCAAATCCGAGCTCCTTCAGAAATGGGCCCACCTTGGGGCCTCGGCCCGCAGTTCCCTCACGAACGCGCGTACGGCGACGGATCCGGCCAGTTCGGGGGTGGTGACGTAGCCGACCTGACGAGTCGGGCGCTCGGGGCCGAGATCGGTGATCCGGACCGAGTCAGGCGCTCCGACCAGGGAGAGCGCGGGCATGATCGCCATTCCGTGGCCTCCGCTCACCAAGGAGAGCACCGCTCCGTCGTCCTCGGCTTCGACGGACGCCTCCGGAATCCAGTCCTGTGCGGCCCACCATGCGCGGGTGTAGGAGCCGCAGTTCTCAGCCCAGTCGACCAACGGCAGGGTACGCGGGGCCGCGTGCCCTGCCGCGTGCACCAGGGCGTAGGGCTCCTCGAAGAGGACGCTCGCCACCAGCCCCGGCGGCAGGGGTACGGTGCCGCCCAGCGTGGCGATGGCGATGTCGGCTTTCCCGTCGGCCACTTCGCCCGCGGTGCCGCGCCCCGTCTCTCGTACGATCCGCACGCGTGGCTCGATCCCCGGATGCCGCGCGCGTAGCGGCTGCAGGACGGGCGGCAGCAGGTGGAGAGCCGCGCTGCGAAAGGCCGCGATACGCAGCGGACCCTCCGCGGGGCCGGACCGGGCCGCATCGCGTGCCTCGGCGGCCAGTACGTCCAGCAGGCGCAGGATGCGGCGGGCGTGTGCCACGGCCGCCTCTCCGGCGGGGGTGGGGCGGGCACCGGCACGGCTGCGTTCGAAGAGGACGGCGCCGATCTTGCGCTCGCTGCCGCGGACCGAGTGCGAGACCGCGGACTGGGTCACACCGAGGATCCCGGCAGCGGCCGAGAAGCCGCCCGTGTCCGTGACCGCCACCAGGACGCGCAGTTCGTGCGGTGCGAGATCGGAGTCGGTCGTGCGGGCCACAGGGCGCTCACCTCAGCATATGAGTACTGCTCATGGAACCGGATGTCGCATGAGCCCAACCGGCTGCCCGGCAGGAGCATTCCCTCCCTACGGTCCGGACATGAAGAAGACCGCGCTCACCGTGCACCAGACCGCCCGCCCACACGGCTTTCCCGCCGCCGGGCAGTTCGCCTTCGTGGAGTCCCCGCTTCCCGAACACGCCGTCGGCAGCGCACTGGTGGAGAACCTCTACTGGTCCGTCGACCCCTATCACCGCGAGATGATGGACGCCGTTCCCGGCGGTTTCGCCCTCGACGCGCCGCTCGAGGGCCGGGCCATCGGGCGCGTCATCGCCTCGCGCGCGCCCGGGCTGGCCGAGGGCGAGATCGTCTTCCACCGCCAGGGCTGGCGTACCCACGCGGTGGTCACGCCCGAGGAGATCCGGCGGCTGCCCCGCTTCGACGGCGTGCCGCTGAGCGCGTACTTGAGCGTTCTCGGTGGCACCGGCCTGACCGCCTATGTAGGACTGACCCGGATCGCCCGGCTCCAGGAGGGTGAGGACCTGTTCGTGTCGGCCGCGGCGGGCGGGGTCGGCACGGCGACCGGGCGGTTCGCCCGGCTGCTCGGTGCCCGACGGCTTGTGGGCAGCGCGGGCTCGGCGGCGAAGGCCGGCCATCTGACGCGAGAGGTCGGTTATGACGCCGTCTTCGACTATCACGACGGGCCCGCCGCCGACCTGCTCGGCAAGGTCGCCCCGGACGGCATCGACGTGTTCGTCGACAACGTCGGCGGCGAGCAACTGGCCGCGGCGGTGGGCGCGCTGCGCGAGTTCGGGCGAATCGTCCGCGTCGGCACGATCAGCCAGTACAACTCCCGCGACACGCCGCCGCCGCGCTTCGACTACGCGGACATCGTGGAGAAGAGTCTGCGTATGGAGGGATTCCTCGTCAGCAACTACCGTGATCTGCAGGAGGAGTTGTACGCGTTCGCCGTACCGCATCTGCAGAGCGGCCGACTCGCTCTGGACGAGACGGTGGTGGACGGGTTCGAGCACATCGTGGACGCGTTCCTCGGCATGCTGCGCGGCCGGAACACTGGAAAGATCATTGTGCGGGACCACACACAAGCCCAGGGCGTGCACTGACAGTCGCACGCCGCCCGGCACCGTGCCGGCGTCCCGCGACGGTGGCACCGTCGCGGGATCCGTCCGCTCCTCCACGACCAGGGTGTGCGCCCGGCAGGAGAACCTAGGCGCACGTCAGGGTCGGCGTCCCCCAGTCGCCGTGGTCGTTGCCGTTGCCGTCCCCCGCGTCGCCGACCTTGAGGTCGACCACCTGGGCGCCGCTGACGTCGACGTCGATCGGCACCGCGGCCTGTTTGCCGCGGATCGTCGGTGTGGTCACCAGGGTCTTGCCGTCGGCGATCACGGAGAACGTCACCGTGCCCGCGCCGCCCGTCTCGTCGTCGACACCGACGTCCGCCGTCAACCGCGAGCACTGCCCGGCGAGGTAGAGCTGGACGTCGCTGACGGAGTTGGTGCCCAGGCCCTTGGTGTAACCGACGCCGTCGATGGTGATCGGACGGCCGTCCCCGGCCGCCTGCTCGCCGACGCTGCTGTCACGCTCCACCGGGCCCCATCCGTTGGTGGACGACAGGAACGTCAGGTCGCTGACGTTGCTCTGCCCGGCCGGCGGAGCCGGCGGGATCCCGTCGACGATGCGCTCGTCGGCGCCGGTGGCCTGCCGCCCGCTCTGCCGGTAGCGCACCGTGGCGGTGAGCGCCGAGGCGGAGGGCAGCGTCCCGGCCGGCGGCTGGACCTCCCAGCTGAAGGTGGCCGAACTGCCGGGTCGCAGACGGTCGACCGACGCGGGGCTCGCGGCGCTCACGGTCCAGCCGTCGGGCGCGGAGAGGGAGGCCGTCAGCCGAGTGGCGGACGGCCGGTCCTTCGGCACCCGCACGGTCGCGCGGGCTGTGAAGGCCTGTCCGGGCTGGGCGGTGTCCGGCACGGCCAGGGTGACATCCGCTCCCGGGCGCCTCGGCATCGCGTACTTGCGGGCGTCGTAGCGCGGGCTGTCGTTCTGCTCGACGCGCAGGGACGAGGCGTAGCTGCCGTAGTCGGTCAGCGAGACCTTGCCGAGGCCGCCGGTGGTTGCGTCCAGGTTCCAGACGGCGATGGCGATGCTGTTGTGGCCGTTCGGGTCGAGGATCCCGTTCGGGATCGGGAAGGTGTGCTGCGGACCGAGGTAGTTGACGTAGTTGCCGAGCTGCCAGCCGTTGACGAAGATCGTGGCGCGGTACTTGCGGGCCGGGTCGTCGGTGAACGTCAGGCCGAGCGAGGTGTCCTGACCGTGCGCCAGGTCCAGGTCGGCATCGGTGCGGTACCAGGAGACCCCGGGACGGCTGTCGGTCGTCGGCAGGGACACCCGGTTCCACTTGCCGTCCGGGTAGCCCGGCAGGGACCAGCCGGCCCGCTCGCCGTACAGGCCGCCGGTCGAGAGGGGGCCGCGCACCGTGTCCTGCAGGTCCTCGCCGCCTCGTACTCCCTGCAGCCGCCAGGTGACGGAGGTCAGCGGCGCTCCGACGAGGGATGCGCTGGTCAGGCCCCGCGCGGTCTTGTTGCCGTTGGTGGAGTTGTAGTCCTCCTCGTGCCCCATGTTCACGGTCAGCACGGAGATGACGTTGTCGCCCTCGGACCTCAACGCGCCTGCCGGGAAGGTGAAGTCGGCGCTGCCCGTGGTGGAGCTGCCGAGGAAGGTGCCGTTGAGCCAGGCGGAGAACGCCTGCGCGTCTCCACCGGAGTCCGAGACCAGATGGATGCCGGTCTCCTTGCCGGTCGTGCGGAAGCGGCCTCGGTACCAGGTGTTGCCGGTGTGGAAGCCGTAGTCGTCGGCGTAGAGCACCGGCAGCGCGTTGGCACCGGAGACGCTGTTGGTGGTCGCCTTGTCGGCCACCTGCCAGCCGGAGTCGTCGAAACCGGGGGCAGCTTCGGGGGACTCCTCTGCGTGCTTCCAGTTCGTCAGCTCCGGCAGATGCACCGCGGCGGCCACGGGGATGGTGCCGGTGAGGCTTCCCGTGTCGGTCGCCTTGGCGCCCAATGTCCTGCCGTTCCAGGTGACTCGGGCGGCGGAGGAGATCACCTCGATGTTCTTGTCGTCGGCGTTGTCGCCGGTGAGCGCCACCGTGTGGCCGCCGTCCAGGCTGGTCGCCGTGCGCAGCAGATGGGTGCCGCGCACGAGCACCGGGCCGGTGGCCGTGTCCTGGCGCCAGAAGGTCTCCGCCGTGGCCTTGTCGCCCACGAGCAGCAGCAGCGGGCGCTTCCCGCCGCCGCTGATGCTGATGCGGACGAGGCCCTTGTGCGTGTAGTTCAGCCGCAGGTCGCCGGTGGCCGCGTCCCAGGTGGTGGCGGCCGTCCCGTCACTGGTGACGACGGTCGGCTCGGACGCGTAACGAAGCACGGTCTCGCCGTCGCTGCCCTGGTCGCCGTAGAGCACGGCCACGTCCCGGTCGCCGATCGTCGCGCTGGTCATGATCTCCGAGGTGGAGTACTGCAACTGCGAGTCCCCGAGCCGGTAGTTCGCCACGATCACATGAGAGTCACGTCCGTCGAGCGTGATCGCGGTGCCCGGCTGCTGCGGCACGACCGGGTACGTCGGCTCGGAGGCGTCGGCCGTGGGCACGTCGATGGCGTCGATCGCCACGTAGTTGTCCGTGGACGCCGAGCTGTGGTTCCCGTCGACGACGATCTTCAGTGTGTGTGCGCCGGGGGCCAGGCCGGTCTTCTGGAAGAGCACCGCCTGGCTCTCGCCGCCGGAGTCGTCGACCGTCGCCTCCTTGGTGCCGTCGAGGTAGACGTCTGCGTATCCGTGGTTGTTCGTCTTCGAACCGATCCAGCGGATCGCGGTGCCGTCGAAGGGGACGGTGACCGAGTCGCCGGCCTTGTTGGAGAACGACTCGGTGTTCTTGTAGTCGCCGCCGGTGTAGCTCGTGTTGGCCACGTGCGACCACGAACCGGTGTACTGCAGCGCGGAGTCGGGGTCGTCCCAGGTGTAGGTGGTGTCCGCGGACGGCTGGGCGTTGAAGTCCAGCGAGATGTGGGTCTTGTCGACCGCCATGGAGGTGGAGTTCCCGTGCCGCAGGACGTGGAACTGGGTCTTGGTGTCGGGGTTCATCCGGGCGGTGTCGATGACCGCGGAGTCGTCCGGCGGCGTGGCCCTGATCCCCTCGGTCTTGGTCAGCGGGGCAACGGACTGTGTGAAGTACCCGATCAGCTTGTCCTCGTAGTACTTCGGATCGAGCTGGCGGGTCTCGCGGATCGCGGCCCCGTAGTCGTACGACGTGTAGTTCTCGGGCATGCCCAGCCAGCCCCAGTTGGTGCCGCCGTAGGTCATGTAGAAGCTCTGTGCGGTGGCGCCGACGGCGATGTTCTGCTTGTAGAACACGTTGGCGAACTGGTCGTTGATGAGCTGGGCGCACTTGTCGTAGCCCGGTCCGCCCCAGGGGTCGAAGGCGCCGCCCTGGAACTCCGGTGAGTACAGCGGCTTTCCGGCTGGGTGGTCGTAGCTGATGTCGGGGACGCCGTTCCACTTCGAGGGGTTCGAGCAGTTGAATCCCTGCGGGTAGGAGTCGGGGCCGTCGACGTCCAGGGCGCCGGTACCGGAGTTGAAGGTGCCGTTGTTGTTGCCGGTCAGCGGGACCGTGATGCCGTCGGCGCGGGCCTTGTCCTCCAGGTGCTGCATGTAGGAACGGCCGGCGGCCGAGCCGTTGTAGTACTCGTTCTCGACCTGGTAGGCGATCACCGACCCGGTGCCGTTGGTGAGTTGGTGGCGGGCGATGATCCGGTCGATCTGTGTCAGCCACTCGTCCGCGTACTTCAGGAACCGCGGGTCGTCGCTGCGGTTGTTCCCGGCCTTGGTGGTCAGCCAGCCGGGCAGGCCGCCGCTGTCGACCTCCGCGTTGATGTACGGCGCCGGGCGGGCGATGACGTAGAGGCCGGCCTCCTGGGCCATGTCGAGCAGCTTGTCGACGTCACGCACGCCGCTGAAGTCGTACACGCCGGGCTTCGGCGAGTGGTATCCCCAGTCGAAGTACAGCGAGGTGGAGTTGAAGCCGGCGGCCTTCATCTTCTGGAAGATGTCACGCCACAGGTCCGGGCTCGGGAGCCGGAAGTAGTGGAACTCGCCGGACCACAGGTAGGTGCGTTTCCCGTCGACGAGGAAGGAGTAGCCGTCGAGGCTGACCGTGTGCGCCTGCGGACTGTCGGCAGGCGCGGCGGCGGGTCTCTGCTTGCCGACGTCACGCGCCGCGGCGGGCGCGGTCATGCCCACGGCCAGGGCGATGGTCGCGGTCGTCGCGAGGACCGCCCTCCACCACCGACGGCGACCGGGTCTCGCCACCTCTGAACGGATCCGTCTTCCCCGCACTGCGGCCTCCATCCGCCTGAGCAATCAGGATCGAACAGACTCAGGCAAAGCCGAACAGTAAGGGGACACAAGGTCCAACACAATGGGGCGGGAGGACATAGTCGAGGCGATGGAGGTCCCGACGTCGTCTCGTTGCCGGGAGGATGGGCTCCGGCAACTCGACTCCACGGAAGCCGGGGCACAACAGGATCGGCCGCCGACAGAGCCTCAGGCGGCCGCGCCTGCCTCCGCCTTGGTCTCGCGCACCCCGCGCAACGCGCCGGACCAGGCGATCACCTGGTCGAGCATGCCGCGAACCGCGGTGTCGAGGCCCTCCTGGGGCACGAAGGCGCCGGTATGGAACGAGGGGTGTGTCGAGATGGTGGGCTGGGCGCGGACCGTGGCCACCTGGAGTTCGGCGAGGACGAGCCGCAGCGCCTCGGCGGCCCGGACCCCGGCGGCCCAGCCGCCGTAGCTGACGATGCCGGCGGCCTTGTCGTTCCACTCCCGGTACACGTAGTCCAGCGCGTTCTTGAGTGCGCCGGGGAAGGAGTGGTTGTACTCCGGGACGAGGAACACAAAGCCGTCGAAGCCGTCGATGAGTTCGGACCAGTCGCGGGTGTGAGGGTGCTCGTACTGCTGAAGATTCGGATTGCCGCCCTCGTCGAGGTTGCCCAGGCGATGGTCGGCGAGGTCGATCAGCTCGTAGTCGGCGCCGCCGTGGGCGTGCGCCGTGTCGAGCACCCAGGAGGCGATCTGGTCGCCCCGGCGCCCGGGTCGTGTGCTGCCGAGGATGATGCCGATGCGGAGTGGCATGGTTCCCCTCCCGGTGGAGTTGTCACGTCAACTCTAGGCCGAGCCGAGTTGAAGTGACAACTCCCCTGGTCCGGCTATCCTTTACGGCATGACGGAGACTCGTACGCTAGAGCCCGAGGAGTGGGAGCTCTGGGACACCTGGATGCGCGCGCAGCGCCTGCTCACCAGGGAGCTGGAGCGTGGTCTGCAGCGTGACTGCGGTATCTCGAAGGCCGAGTTCAGTGTGCTGGTGACCCTGTGGCGGGCTTCCGGCCGCGAGCTGCGCGTCGGCGAGCTCTCCGAATCCCTCGACTGGGACAAGAGCCGTGTCTCGCACCAGCTGACGCGCATGGAAAACCGCGGCTTCGTGAAGCGCACCCGGTACGGGGCCGACGGCCGCCGCGCGGGGATCGGGCTGACCCTCGACGGCCGCCGCGCCGCCGAAAACGCCATCCTCGTGCATGCCGACAACATCCGCCGCCACTTCCTCGCCCCACTCACTCCCGAGCAGACATCCGTCATCCGGGCATGGAGCGAGCAAGTGGTCGACCGCATCGAACCGAGCCACGACGAGACCGGCGGCGACGCCACAGGCTAGTACGGTTCCCCGCCTGCAAACCGACGCCGGCTCAAGGATGGTCGGACCGGACGATCGTCCAGGGCCGCATCAGGTCGTCGTCTTCGTGCTCGAGCAGGTGGCAGTGGTGGACGTACGTCGCCGGGAGTTCGGTGCCGCTGCCCGGAATCGACGCGATCGCATCCGTCGGCAGGGGGAAGTCCTGGACGATGATCCTGGTCACCATCTCCGCATGGGGCCTTGACCGTGTCCTTGTAGGACAGGACTTCGTCCGGGTCCGGTGGCACCGGTGGGCCGGTGAAGTAATGCGCCAACACCGGCAGGTCTTTCGGTTTGCGACCGCCGTAAACCCGCTTGTCGTAATCCGCCTGACAGCGGGCCGCGTCGATCGGCTGCCTGTTCAGCACCTGGAAGTTGACGAGGTGGACATGCATCGGATGGGCGTCATGGTTCGGATTGATGTATTACCAGATCTCGCTCGGGCCCTCCCGGATGAAGTCCTGGGACGGCGCCATGTAGGGCACCGCGTTGAACGTCATGGTCCTGAAGAGCTGGTGCTGGTAAACGACCCATTCCCGCCGACGGGTGTGCGGCTTCGGAATGATGGGCGCGGCCGCCGGCAGCTTGAGTTTCTCGGGCGGCGTCGTCCTGTCCCCGCCCCGGACAGCGGCTTGGTGACCTGGAACTGCATGATTTCCGCGATCTCCGGCCCACAGCCGGTGATGCCGGGATAGTGAACCTGCGTGCCCGGGTAGTTCGTCAGGGTGACCTTCGTACCCATGGGCATACGGCTGAAATCGACGATCAGGTCGAACCGCCCGGCTGGACTGATCAGGAAATCGAGCATCTACAACGGAGCGCGGAGGCCGCCGTCCGTGCCGATCAGCCAGAACGGCAGCTGAGGCTGGAGAAGCACCTCTCTGGGAACGTCGAACCCCAGCCGCCAGAAGCGTTCGTTCGAAGCGTTGAGAATACGCAGCCGGTAGCGTCGCGGCTCGACGGCCGGGAAGGGATATGTAGGCGAGTGAGCCGTCCGTCTTGAAGGTCCGGTCCTGCAGGATGAGGGGGACCTCGAATTCCCCTAGCGGCAGCCCGAGCCGATCGTCGGCGGGGTCACGAACGACATACAGACCGGCGAGGCCCGCATAGACGTTGATCGCACTCATCCCCATGGCGTGATCGTGATACCAGAGCATGCACGACTGGTCATGGTTGGTGTAGGCGTAGATCGCTTCGTTGGGTTTGACCCGGCCCGAGTCCAAGGTGGTGTAGCCCTCGGCGTGGCAGCCCAGCGGGCTGAACGCCTGCTCCGGCAGACCGTCGGACTGTGGTGCCGTGTAACCGCCGTGCTGGTCTACGACGCTCCACACCTTGATGTCCGCGCTTGCGGATCAAGTCGATGACGTGCTGGAGCATGTGAGTGGTCGGCAGCTCGTTGCGGTACTTGACGTCCGTCGGGTGGTCCTTGGTCACACTGAAGGTCGGCCCGAGACAGCCCATGCCGATCGGCGTGCGGGGATCGTACGGGTTCGTTGCCCAGTAGCCCTACACAGGCGACGGCCCGAGATCTCGGTGGAAACGCCACGATCCCTGCCGCGTCGTGATCTCGTAGTAATCGGCGCCCGGATAGACGGAAGGATCCGGGACGGCTGTCTTCGGCCTGGGCAGCGGGTCGACGAACTTCTCCAGCGCAGGGGTGTTCACCGTGGTGTCGGTACATCCCGTCGGTGGGTGAGCCGTCGCCGCCTACGCCCGTGCTCTCAGAACACCCCGTGGAAACATGGCCGCCGCACCGGCCAGAAGGAATTTCCTTCGCTCAATGTCGTCTCCAGCCTTCCATCGCCTCACGCAACGCCCGAGAAATACAGGACCGGTTGAGTACGCCGCTGCAGCACGCCGGTCCGGCGCTGGAAAGCCACTCATTGTGGCGATCCCGGGGGCAATTTGGTAAGCGCCGGAACTGGAACCCGAATATTATCGCCATTCATTCTCTGGATTTATCACCGCGACCGGTTGCCGGCTGGTCGGCCAGGGCTGATGCGTTCTCAGCCAGCGAGATGAACTGATCGCGTGTGTACGCGTCGCTGCGGACGGTTTGCCCGGTTCGCCATTGAGCAGTGTGCATCGTGAAGTCGCAGGTCACGGGTCTGGTGTGAATGGCGAGTTGGGTACTCGTGGCGGTCGACGGCCGATGACCATGGTGTAGATCATCGGGCAGGTCCGGCTCTGGCGGGATGCCGGGTTCGGCTGCGCCCGCGACCGGCCCCCGCCTACGATCCGTCAGCAGGTCGGCACGCCGTGAGAACGCGGGAGGGCGCGGGGGATGCAGGAGCGGCAGCGGATCACCGCCCGCCGGAGCGAACTGGACGCTCTCGCCGAAAAGTTGGGCAAGCAACTCCAGGAGGCAGGCCGAGCGGCACGAACTGGCGATCGCGGAGCGGAGTGTTGAACCGCCTGGCCGAGCAGGCCCGGGCCGACGCCGGGCTGTCGCTCGGGCATCGGCGAAGGTGGCCGGGCGGGCAGTCCTGCTCATCCCGCACCGCGGCGACGCGGCCGACGAGGGCGGGCTGCCCGGCTACTACCGCAAGATCCTGGCGATCGTGCGGGAGGCGGACGGCCCGGTGCAGGTCAGGGCGGTCGGCGAGCGGCTGGGGCTGGACGCCTCGGTACACGGCAAGCTGGAACCTTTGCGGGCGAAGATGACCAAACTCGCCGCCCGGGGCTCGCTGCACAAGCGGGGCGACGGGCGGTTCACGGCACGTCCGTAGGCGCGCGGGGCGGGCCCGTAACTGACGGGCCCCCGACGGCAATGGGGATCGCCCTCCTGCTAGAGCACTAACGGCCGCTGAAGAAGTCGGTGAGGGCGGCGGCGACGGCCTCGGGCTGCTCCTCGGGGATGTAGTGACCGGCGTCGGGCACGATGACGCCGGTCACGTTCTCGGCCCACGGGCTGATGGAGGCCTCCATATCCGGGATCGAGCCGTGGCTGCTGGAGATTCCGAGGACGGGCGCGGTCAGTCGCCGTTGCTCGAGTGCCGCGCGGTTCTTGCGCGCGGACTCGGCGGCGTCGCGGTAGTAGGCGAGGCCGGCGCGCAGGCCGCCATCGACGGCGAGGGCCGCGCCGTAGTGGTCGAGCTCTGCCTCCTCGAACGCGTCGGGCGCGAGGGACTTGGTCTTCAGGAACCAGCTGATGTACGCCCGCTCGCGGCCGGCTATCAGCGTCTCGGGAAGATCGGGCACCACGTGGAACGCGAAGTGCCAGGTCTTGAACGCCAGAGTCGGGTCGAGGGGGATCGCTTCCGGCATGGTGATACCGGGAATTCCGGCGTCGAGCAGCGCGACCCCGTGCAGTCGGCTCTCGTAGTTCAGGGCGAGGGAGAAGGCGACCCAGGCGCCGATGTCGTGCCCGGCGAGCCAGTAGTCCCGCACGCCGAGAGCGTTCACGGCGGCCTGGATGTGCGCGGCGACCGTGTGCGTGTCGTAGCTGAGCTCCGGATGCTCGGAATTGCCTTGGCCCGGCCGGTCGATCGCTATGACCCGGAACCGATCGGCGAGAGCAGGCATGACCTTTCGCCAGGCCCACCACGTTTGCGGGAACCCGGTGAGCAGGACGACGGCCGGTCCGTCCGGTCGACCGCCTTCGACGGCGTGCAGGCGGACGCCGTCGGCGTCGACCCAGCGGTGCGTGAATCCGGCCAGGTCATGCAGGGGCAGGGCGGGGACGGGGTTGGTCATGGGAATCCTCCATCGAGGCGGGTGGACCGTGATTCGACGCTAGCACGTCTTGAACTGAGCAGTCCAAGATGAGAGGATGGGCCGCATGGCAGGCAAGAAGCAGTTCGACATGGACACGGTGCTCGACGCCGCGATGATCCAGTTCTGGCGCTCCGGCTACGCCGACACCTCGCTCGACGACCTGTCCCGGGCGACCGGCCTGAACCGCAGCTCGATCTACTCCTCGCTCGGCGACAAGGACGCGCTCTTCCTTCGCTGCCTGGATCGCTACGCCACGCGCTACGGCGACAAGTTCGACGCCGCCCTCTCGTGCGCGGCCGAGGACCCCGTCGCCGCCGTCCGTGCGTTCTTCGACGTCACCCTGGGGCGCATCGCCGACCCCGCCGTGCCCGACGGATGCCTGATGGCCCAGTCGGTCATGGCGAGTCCGGCGCTGAGCCCGAGCGTCGCAGAGCATGTCAAAGAGTTGTTCGGCCTCCAGCGCCCGCGCCTGCGCACCGCGCTGAAGGCCGGCGGAATGTCCGACGAGAACGCCGAGGACTTCGCCGTACACGTAGCGGCCGTGAACCAGTCTCTCGCGGTGATGGGTAGGGCCGGGTCGAGCCCGGAGCAACTCCGGGCGATCGTCGGGGTGACCGTCGACGCGCTCGCGCGGGCGCTGAGACCGGTCGGATAGCTGGCATATCAAATTTCTGTCTGAGAGTCATAGGCGCTTCTCAATGTTCGGAGGGGCAAGACAGATGGCTGATGTAGCCCGCGTCAACCTTGGCGGGTTGGAGGAGTCGCCCCTCTGGGAGTGACGGAAATACGCATCACGCAGCCCTGCACGGCGGTGACCTGCGCCGACGTGCAGGGCTCCGTCGTGCCACCGCGTTGCCCGTTGTCCGGCGATTGTCGTCTGGTGCCCACGCGCCGATACCGGACAACCGTGAGCCCGCTAGAAAAGTCCGTGTCGGGGCCACGCCCATGGCTCGTGCGTTCTCGCATGGCGGGATGAGGCTGTCGCCCACCTGCGGTGTCGCGTCTCGAACCCATGTACGCAGAGATTTGACATAAGAGCACGGATCCTGTTGATCGTGTGGTCGTCTACACCATGGGCAACCAGCCGGGACTGTTCGAGGCACTCGACCGACTCGACTGGAAAGCCGTGCCGATCGGCCACGCAGGAGCCCCACGGTGGCCAGTGGCGTCGCCGTGTCCGGGTCAAGTCTCAGTGCGGTGGCGAATCCCCGGCGCAGACACGCGGAGTGCGCCGCGGGCCCGGGTGTGCCACCACAGGCCGTGGCGAGATCGCGGAGGTCTTGCACGGCGCGGCCCGGCGCGGTTCACAATGAGAGACGCGACCCCTGATGATCAAGGTTCTCGAAGCCTTTGATCAGAACAGGGGTCGCGTTCGCGTGCCATCCTCCCTGATCGGTGTCCTGCAGCGCCACTGCCAGGGCATCGACTCCGCCTGCCCGGATCCGGAACCGCAGCAGTTCACCTCCCTGGCGGAGACGTTGAGCCGGATACCCGATCCCCGCCGGGTCCGCGGCCGTCGCTACCACCTGGGCTCCCTGCTCGCGCTGTGCCTGGTCGCCGTGCTCGGCGGAGCCAGGTCCCTGGCCACCATCGCCCGCTCCGCCGCCGATACCGACTCCAGCCTGCGCGAACAGCTCGGGCTCGCCTCCAGCACACCGAACGCCTCCACACTGGGACGACTCCTCGCTCGTCTGGACGGCGACGCCTTGGACGACGCCGTAGGCGCCTGGCTCGCCCGGTACGCCGCCGACCCGGTGGACGAACCCGGCGAGACACTGATCGGCCTGGCCGTCGACAGCAAGACTGTGCGTGGATCCCGACCGACAGCATGGCCGTCCACCTGCTCGTCGCCGCGCTGCACGGCTGCCAGACCGTGATCGCCCAGCGTCAAGTCGCCGCACAGAGCAACGAGATCCCCGCCTTCGCCCCGCTGCTGGACCGGCTCGACCTGCGCAGCGTCGTCGTCACCGCCGATGCGATGCACACCCAGCGCACCCACGCCGAGCACGTCATCACCGCCGGCGGCCACTACCTCCTGGTCGTCAAAGGAAACCAGAAGAAGCTGCGCAAGCAGTTGCGGCGCCTGCCCTGGCGGGAGATCCCGCTGCAGGCCCGCACCACCGGGGCCGGGCACGGCCGCCGCGAGGTCCGCCGCCTGAAGGTCTGCACCGTCCAGCCCGGCCTGCTCTTCCCGCACGCCGTCCAGGCCATGGAGATCAAGCGCCGCCGCACCCACCGCAGGACCGGCAAGATCCAGACGAAGACCGTCTACGCGGTCACCAGCCTGTCGCCCGAGCAGGCCCGCCCGGCGCAACTCGCCCAACTCGTGCAGAACCACTGGTCGGTTGAGGCCCTGCACCACGTCAGAGACGCCACCCCGCGCCATGGCCACGCTGCGGAACCTGGCTATCGGACTCATGCGCCAAGCAGGCTGGACCAACATCGCAGCCGCAGTCGATCACTACCGGTCACGCCCCCGGCACGCAACCGCCACGCTCGGACTCACAGCTTGAGAACGCATCGCCCCTGGCTGGTCGGCGGTCGCCTCTCGCGCCCGGGCCGGCCGCATTTTCTCAGCGACCGCCACCGACGAGGTTCCCGCAAGCCCACAGCCACGCTGACCCGTCGCACGCCTCGAACGCCACGTCCTCCGCTAGGAAGGTGTTGCCGTGCCGAGGCGGCGGCGATGGGCTCGCTGTCGGCAGGTCGCTCCGCAGTACCGGGCCGGGCGGCCGGTGAACCGGGCCTCCAGCCGGTCCCCGCACTCCTCGCACCGCGACGCTGTGTGAAGCGCGCCGGGAGTGTCACGAAAACCCCGTCCTTGCGTGACGGCCATGGGAGTTCGCAGGCTCTCCAACGCCAGCCGCATGATGCGGGCGCCGCCGTTCCGGTCGCGGTGGGCGGCCCACATCGTCGCGCACCCGACGGTGAGCGCGGCGACATCGTCCGTGCCGACATCAGTGCGGACCCCACCAGCCTGCTGCGCTGCGCGGAGCAGCTCCTCGAGTGCCTGGCGGAACCGTCGCGCCGACGCGGACAGGCTCGGCCGTGGCCAACTCGTTTGCGTGGTCAAGGCGTCGCACGCGTGCTTGCGCCCGTGGGATGTCTCGATGACCTCCAGGAGGAAGCCGAAGAATGCCGCGACGGGGTCGACGCGGCCCGCCCACTGGCGAGCGGCGTCCACCAGGTCGTCGAGGTGCTGGACGAGTACGGCCTCCAGCAGGATCTCCTTGCTGGGGAAATGCCGGTACACCGTGCCGGCGCCGACCCCCGCCTGCCGCGCGATCACGCCGAGCGAGACGTCCAGGCCATGCTCGTCGAACGCCTGCGAAGCCGCGGCGAGCACCTTCCTGCGGTTACGGCGGGCATCGGCCCGGCCGGCGTCCTGGGGAGCTGCGGTCATGTCACGTAATCCCTTGTCCGTGCCACTCAACCGGGTGGAGCATTCCACATCGACCCCGGGCCCGACCCGACCGTACCCACCGACCACCCCGGGGCGGAGGACGACATGACCACTGACGGCTTGGTTGTCGTGACCGGTGCGACCGGTCGGCAGGGCGGCGCCACCGCACACCGCCTCCTTGCGGCCGGCAGGCCGGTGCGCGCGCTCGTACGGGACAGGACCGCGCCCGCCGCCAGATCACTTGAAACCGCCGGAGCGGAGCTTGTGTTCGGCGACTTCGACGACCCGTCGGGTCTGCCTGCCGCACTGGAGGGAGCAGCGGCACTGTTCGCCGTACCGCCAGTGGCTTTCGGCCCGGCCGGCTCCGACACTGAGCGCGAGTTCACCCGCGGCAGGACACTGATCGATGCCGCGGCCGCGGTGGGAGTCGAGCACGTCGTGTTCACGGGCATCGCGTCCACACCGGGGCGACCGGGCGGCTCCGAGGGGAAGAAACGCATCGAGGACTACCTGCGTGAACGGATCCGGTCGGTGACCGTGCTGCGTCCGGTGCGGTTCATGTCGAACTATCTCGGTTCGACGCCCATCGGTCTCGACGGCATAGCCCACGGCATGCACCGGCACATCTTCCCGCCGGACGAACCTGCCCAGATCATCGCGGTGGAGGACATCGCCGAGTTCGCGGCGCTGGCCTTCGATCGGCCGGACCTGTTCGCGGGACGGAGTCTGGAACTCGCCGGGGACGCCCCCACCCCGGCCGAGGCGGTCGCCGCGATCAGTGAGGCCACCGGTGCCGCGATCCGCTACGAGCAGATCACCCACGCCGAGGCAACCGCACTCAACCCCGAGATCGCCAAGGCCCGGGAGCGCTGGGCGGCCGGATCACGCTGGCATGCCGACATCGAGGCGCTGCGCATCATCCATCCCGGACTGCGTACGCTCGCGGACTGGCTCACCGAATCCGGCGCCGTCCAACTGCGGAAGCGGCTCCTCGAAACCGCCTAGTACTCCAGCAGCACTCCAGCAGCAGATCGAGATCTCGCCCGCCGGAGTCCTGGAGGCTTCAGTTGGCGGTTCTGCACTCCGGCGTGGTCAAGTGCCAAGTGAAGTCGTCAAGAAGGTCAGCCAGGATGTCCCCGTAGGATCCGGGCATGACCAGCAAGAGGTGGGGAGCCCTCTACGCGCTGTGCTTCGCTGTCGCGCTCGGCTGGGGGGCGACCGGGCTTGTCGAGGGCGGGTGCGACTGGCATAACGACGGCCAACGTAGCGCGTGCGGGGTGCCGGACGGCTACGGTTGGTACGCCGCCGTCTTCATCGTCGCGGCCCTTTCGTTCCCTCCGCTGTGCTGGACGGTGATCCGTACCGACGACTGGCGACCGTCTTTGGGGATCTCTGTCGGTGCTGCCATTGCCTTGGCGATCACCCTGTTCACGGGAGTCACCCGAGGATTCTTGATTCTGGCGGCAGTCGAGGCAGCCATCGCCGTGGGGGTGCCGTTGATTCTCAGGAGGGTCGGGCGCACGAAGGCCCGGGCGAAGAAGATGAGCAGGACCTCCACGCCGACTTGAACACTCGCAGTCGCCGGCCAGAGCGCCCGGAGTCGGGTGGGGACGCAGGTTTGGTGCGGCCACCGGTGATCATCGGCGTGCGAAGACTGAAGATCATCGGTGGCGGCGGCTCACAGCGTAGAACCTGCCCGCCGGCAGGAGGTGTTCGCGATCCTGCTGGGCCGGGTAGCGGGCCGCTTCACCCGGGTTGGACCACGGCGTCGGGTGAGCGGCTTGGTGCTGGGGCTGCTGTCGGACCTGGCGCGCAAGAACTGCGGGTCGTCGATCGCCGAGTGGGCCGGGGAGGCCGCCCCGGACGGCATGCAGTACCTGCTCGGCCGTGCCAAGTGGGATGCCGATCGGGTGCGTGACGACGTGCGTGAGTGCGTACTGGAGCACGTGCGTGACGCGGATGCGGTGTTGGTGGTCGATGAGTTCGGGGGCGTGAAGAAGGGCACGCACAGTGTCGGGGTCCAGCGCCAGTGCACCGGCACTGCCGGGAGGGTCGAGAACGCGCAGGTCGCCGTCTACCTGGTCTACGCAGGTGCCCGTGGGCACGCGGCGGTGGACCGTGAGTCATACATCCCGCGCTCGTGGACGTGCGATGGGGACCGCCGCCGGGCGGCGGGACTGGGCGAGGGCATCGTCTTCGCGACCCAACCGGAGCCGGCTGCCCGGGTGATCGACCGATTCCTGGACGCCGGGCAGGGCGTGGGCCGGGTCGCGGGGGACGAGGTCTACGGCGATCTGCGGTCCGCGCTGGAAGAGCGCCAGGTCGGCTATGTGCCCGCCGTCGCCTCCTCGGCTGAAGTCGCCGCCGGTACGGGGAAGTTCCGTGCGGACGGAATTCACAGCCGCCGGTGGGCCGCCTCCGCCTCAGCCGCTGTCGCCGCCAGTGGTGTTGAACACGACGACGGGCTGGGGCGTTTGGCGGCGGACCAGGTTCCGGACCGAGTGGGTGGCGGCCAGGACCGGCGAACGCGCGGCACCTCAACTGTGAGCATCCACACCACCTTCACCATTGCGCAGCCCGACCCGACCCGGCAGAGTGTTCCAACTGACGGACTTTGCAACCGAGTTGTCTGCATCTGCTGTGACAGGTCGGCACGGACGAGCCGAAAGGGAAGAACGTGAGTCGGAACCCGGTCAGGGGGCTGGCAGTGGTCTCGGCCACGGCGGTGACCGCTGTCGGAAGCGTCGTCGGAGTCGCCTCGGCCGACACCGCGCGACCGCACGAAGCGGAGGCCACGGCACCCGATGCGACGCTGCTCGCGGACATACCGGTCGGCCAGCAGGCCCAGGTGCAGACCGTCTCCCTCAAGCAGCAGGCCGACAGCCAGGCCGTCGCCGCCGACGCGGGCGCCCGCAAGGACGCGGAGGAAGCCGCTCGCAAGGCCGCCGCCAAGACGGCGACCGAGAAGAAGGCAGCGGCCGAGAAGGCCAAGCAGAAGGCCGGAACCACCGCCTCCCAGGACGCCTCCGGATTCCCGGTGCAGAGCACCTACACGGTCGCGCAGATCCAGGCGATAGCGCGGCAGATGATGGCGGCCGACCAGTACCAGTGCTTCAGCAACATCGTGGAGCACGAGTCCACCTGGAACTACCACGCGGTCAATCCCTCCTCCGGCGCCTACGGCCTCGTCCAGGCTCTGCCCGGGTCCAAAATGGCCTCCGCCGGTGCCGACTGGCAGACCAACCCGGCCACCCAGATCAAATGGGGCCTCGGCTACATGAACTCCGTCTACGGCAGCCCCTGCCAGGCCTGGGCCTTCTGGCAGGTCCACCACGCCTACTGACAGGTCCGTCCGCCGTTGCCGGCTTCCGGCGCTTCCCGGCGGAGGGCTGGAGCCGGCTGCGGGCCGCGCACCCCGTCGGGTCGCTGTTCTTTGACGGTCATGCTCCGTACGGGGTCACCCGGTAGCGCCGACAGCCCTACGCTGCTGTGTCATGCAGGAGACGCGCCTGGACATCGCCCGGATCCGGGCGGTTCGCCGGCTCATCGACCCGATTTTTCTCGACAGTCCGCTGTACCGCTGCGAAGCCCTGGAACCGGACCTCGGGTGCACGCTGAGCATCAAGCTCGAAACGGCCAACCCGGTCCGCTGCTTCAAAGCCCGCGGCACCGAGGTCGTCACGAGCCTGCTCGCCGGCGATGGCCCGCGATCCGTGGTGTGTGCCAGCGCGGGCAACCTCGGCCAGGCCCTCGCCTGGTCCGGTCGCCGCCGGGGGCTGGACGTCACCGTCGTGGCGTCCCGCTTCGCGACCGCGGCCAAACTCGATCGCATCCGTGCACTGGACGCCAGGCTGGAACTGGTGGACGGCGACCACGAGATGGCGCGCGAGCGGGCCGCGGACATCGCGCTCCGCGACGGCATCCGGCTGGTCGAGGACAGCCTGGACATCGAGACCTGCGAGGGCGCGGCGACCATCGGCCTGGAACTGGTGGCAGCCACGCCGTCGTTCGACGCCGTCCTGATCGCCCTCGGCGGCGGGGCGCTGGCCACCGGCGTGGGGCATGTGGTGAAGGCCATGGCGCCCGAGGCCGAGGTGATCTGCGTCCAGCCGCTGGGTGCGCCGGCGATGACACACTCGTGGCACAGGCGGCGTGTCGTCACCACCGACTCGACCGACACCATCGCTGACGGTGTCGCCGGCCGGCGTCCCATCCCGGCCGTCCTGGACGACCTTCTCCTGGTCGCCGACGACGCGGTCCTGGTCCAGGAGACGTCGATCATCGCCGGTATGCGGATGCTCCTCGACCACGCCGGCCTCGTCGTCGAACCGTCGGCCGCGCTCGGAGTCGCAGCGGTCCTCGAAGACCGCGACCGCTTCGCCGGCCGGCACGTGGTCACCATCGTGTGCGGCAGCAACGTCGACATGGACGCCTATCACCGCTGGGTCGGTGCGACTCCCCTTCCCCGGTCCTGGTCGCCGTCGTAGGACGGCGTCCGAAGCCGCCCGGTCGCCCGTCGTCGGCAGGGGCGCGCGCCGTCTCACCGGGGTCCCGGCGCGCCTCCCCGTCGGCGTCGGGTCCGGTTCCGGCTGCCGTCCGTCATGCGCCTGGCGGTCCATTTCTGGCGGGGCGGCCGGGTCTCCCGCAGCGTGGAGGCGTGCGGCCTGGCTGCGCGGGAGCCGTCGGAGAGGTGGGACACATGGACAGGGATGCCTCCGTGCCGAGGGTCGTGGTCGGCGTGGACGGATCGCCGGCCTCGTACGCCGCCCTGCGCTGGGCCGTGCGCTACGCCGGGCTCCTCGGCGGCAGCGTCGAGGCGATCGCCGCCTGGGAGTTGCAGGGGCTGCAGAACTGGTCCGGGCCCGCCGTCGACATGGACGTCGACGAGGACGACGCCCGGGAGCGGATGCGGCAGGAACTGACCGACGTACTGGGGCCGGAGGCGGCCGGCTCGGTCGACTCGCATGTGGTGCACGGCAACGCCGCGGACATTCTGCTGAGGGCCGCGCAGGGCGCCGAGGTGGTCGTCGTCGGCAGCAAGGGGCGGGGCGGGTTCACCCGGGCGCTGCTCGGGTCCGTGAGCCAGCATGTGTCCCAGCACGCCCCCTGCCCGGTCGTGATCGTGCGCTCCGGAACGTCCTGACGCGGCGGCCCCGCGGCCGGGCAGCGGACCGCCGCTCGCCGGGTGACGGCTACTGGTTGCTGAACGCGGCGTCGAAGGACGCCTTCGGGGTGGGCCAGAGCAGCGATCGTACGAAGGTGACCGCTTCGGCGGCGCCGTGGAGGCGGTCCATGCCGGCATCCTCCCATTCGATGGAGATGGGGCCGGCGTAGCCGATGGACTCCAGGGCGCGGAAGGCGTCCTCCCAGGGGACGTCGCCGTGGCCGGTGGAGACGAAGTCCCAGCCCCGGCGCGGGTCGCCCCACGGCTGGTGGGAGCCGAGGACGCCGGCCCGGCCGTTGCGGGGGCGCAGGCGGGTGTCCTTGCAGTCGACGTGGTAGATGCGGTCCTTGAAGTCGGTGATGAACCCGACCGGGTCGATGTTCTGCCACATCATGTGGCTGGGGTCCCAGTTGAAGCCGAAGGCCTCCCGGTGGCCGATCGCCTCCAGTGCGCGGATGCTGGTCCAGTAGTCGTAGGCGATCTCGCCGGGGTGGACCTCGTGGGCGAAGCGCACGCCCTCGGCGTCGAACACGTCGAGGATCGGGTTCCAGCGGGTGGCGAAGTCCTCGTAGCCCGCGTCGATGACGGAGGCGGGGACCGGCGGGAACATGGCGACGTAGGGCCAGATGGAGGAGCCGGTGAAGCCGACCACGGTGTCCACGCCGAGTTTGCGGGCCACCCGCGCGGAGCGCTTCATGTCCTCGGCGGCGCGCCGCCGGACGCCCTCCGCGTCGCCGTCGCCCCATACGTACGGGCGCAGGATCGCCTGGTGGCGGAAGTCGATCGGGGCGTCGCAGACCGCCTGTCCGGCCAGGTGGTTGGAGATGGCGTGGACCTTGAGGCCGTGCCGGTCAAGGATCTCCAGACGTGATGCCGCGTAGGCGTCGTCCTCGTCGGCGCGCTTCAGGTCGAGGTGGTCTCCCGATGCGGCGATCTCCAGGCCGTCGTACCCCCACTGCGCGGCGAGACGGGCGACCTCCTCGAAGGGGAGGTCGGCCCACTGTCCGGTGAACAGGGTGACGGGGTGGGTGGCTTCGATGGATTCGCTCATGTGCGGTCCTCCGTCTCGGGTGAAGTCTCGGGTGCGGTCTCGATCCAGGCGCCGTGCTGCGCGGCGGAGGCCAGTACGGCCTCGGTGAGCCGTGCGGCGCGCAGTCCGTCGGCGAACGTCGGCATCCCCTCGGGGCGTCCGCCCTGTACGGCGCTGTAGACGTCGGTGACGAACGCCGTGAACGCGTCCTGGTATCCCAGGGCGTGTCCGGGTGGCAGGACCGACATACGGGCGGAGTCGGGGGCGGCGGTCGCGGGGTCACGCAGGAGCAGGTGCGATCCTTCGCGCCTGCCGATCCACAGTTCCTCGGGGCGTTCCTGTTCGAAGCGGGCGCTCTGGCGGGTGCCGTGGAGTTCCAGGGTGAGGCTGTTCTTGCGGCCGGGGGCGAGTTGGCTGACGAGCAGGGTGCCCAGTGCTCCGTTGCCGAGTTCCACGAGGAGTGCGGCCGTGTCCTCGTTGGTGACCTCGGTGTCGGCGCGGCGGCCGAAGACGGTCCGGGTGCGGGCGGTGAGACGGTGGATGCGCTGTCCGGACACGAACTCCACGAGGTCGCACAGGTGGGAGCCGATGTCGGCGAAGGCGCGGGAGGCGCCGCCGGCTTCGGGGTCGGCGCGCCAGTTGGTGTCGTCGGGGTCGAGGAGCCAGTCCTGGAGGTAGGCGGCGTCCAGGGTGAGGACGGTGCCGAGTTCTCCCTCCGCGACGAAGGCGCGGGCCTGGCGTGCCATCGGGTGGTAGCGGTAGACGAAGGGGACCGCCGCCACCCGGTCGGCCTCCCGTGCGGCACGGACCAGGTGTTCGGCGTCGGCCGCGGTGGTCGCCAGGGGTTTCTCGCAGATGACATGGGCGCCGGCGGCCAGCGCCGCGAGCGTGTGTTCGGTGTGCAGGCGGTTGGGGCTGCAGACGTGGACGATGTCGAGGTCGCCGGCCGTGGTCAGGCTGTGGGCGTCCGGTTCGGAGCGTTCGACGCCGAGGTCGCGTGCGGCCTGCGCACCGCGTTCCGGCGTCGAGCTCGCGAGGGCGGCCGGATGACCGCGGGCGGCCCGGCTCGCACGGGTGTGTACGGCGGCCATGAAGCCGCCGCCGATGAATCCGGCGCGCAGGGGGCCGGTCACAGGGTGGCTCCGTAGGGGTCCCGGTCCTCGGGGACGAGCAGCGTCTCGGGGGCGGCGCTGGTGACGTGGACGGTCTCGCCGGAGGTGACGGCCTCGTCGATGGACATCATGGTGTCCAGGACGTGGTAGCCGAGGTCTCCGGTGGCGATGTGCGGCTGTCCGCCGCGGATGGCCCGTGCCATGTCCAGGACGCCGAGGCCGCGGCCGGCCTCCGTGCCGACGGGTGTGACGGTCTCCCACTCCGGGTCCCGGCCCTGCCCCGGCACACGGGTGATCCTGACGTCGCCGGCGAAGGTGTTCGGGTCGGGCAGGACCAGGGTGCCCTCGCTGCCGGTGATCTCGACGAATCCGGTGCGGGTGAGCGGGGAGTCGAAGCTGAACACGCTCTGGCCGACCCCGCCGCCCGTGAACTGCATGAGCGCGGAGACGTGGGTGGGTACGGCCACGGTGAACTCGGTGCCCGCCCGGTCACCGCTGCGTACCGTACGGACCGCGCGGGAGGTCGAGCCGAGCGCGGCCACTCGGGCGACGGAGCCGAACAGGCAGACCAGGGTGGTGAGGTAGTAGGGCCCCATGTCGAAGAGGGGGCCGGCGCCCCTCGCGAACAGGAACTCGGGGTTGGGGTGCCACAGGTCGGGTCCGGCGTACTGCATGACGGTCTGCGCGGACAGCGGGGTGCCGATGTCACCGCGGGCGATCGCCCTCAGGGCCGTCTGGAGGCCGGGGCCGAGAATCGTGTCGGGGGCGACGCCGATCCGCAGGCCGGCCGCGGCCGCCTGGTCGAGCAGGGCCCGGGCGTCGGCCCGGTCGACGGCGATGGGCTTCTCGGACCAGACGTGCTTACCCGCGGCGAGGATCGCCGAGCTGACCTCCACGTGGACGGCGGGGACGGTCAGGTTGACGACGATGTCGACGTCCGGGTGGGCGAGGACGTCCGCCGCGGTTCCCCACTCCTCGACGCCGTACTTGCGGGCCTGGGTCTCGGCCCGCGCGGTGTCGAGGTCTCCCACGACGGCCACGTGCACGTCGGGGAACCGGGTGAGGTTGGTCAGGTACTGGTCGCTGATGTTGCCGGCGCCGATGAGGCCGACGCCGACCGGGTTCCGTGCCGTCATCAGACGATGCCCTTCCCGTTGAGATAGGACACGCCCGCCGCGATGCCCTCGAAGATGTCACCGTCGTAGTGGTCGAACTCGATGATCGCGTACTCGGCGTACCGGGCCGCGTCCAGCGAGGCGTCCAGCCGGATCTGCCCCCGGCCCGCCGCGACCTGGCCGGTGTCGGCCGGGTCGAAGGGGGCGCCCGAGGTGAACGGGTCGTCGATGACGGCACCGTCCTTGATGTGCAGGGCGCGCACCCGCGAGCCCAGCCGGTCCAGCAGGGAGACGACGTCGTAGCCGCCCGCCGAGGCCCAGAACAGGTCGACCTCCAGGGCGACTTCCGGGTTCAGCAGGCCGGCGAAGCAGTCGAAGGCGTTGACGCCGGCGACGGTGTGGACGAACTCCTGCGAATGGTTGTGGTAGCCGACCCGCAGCCCGTGGTCGGCCGCGCGCTCCGCCGCCTGGTTCAGCAGGGTGGCGGTGCGGGTGATCTCCTCTTCGTCGGCCCACCGGGACGCGGGCACGAACGGGTCGAAGAGGATCTCCACGCCCAGCCGACGGGCGGCCCTGAACGTCTCGTCCAGGGCGGCTGCGGATGCTCCGTCCGCCGTCAGGAAGCCGGCGTGTCCGGTGCGCGCGGACAGGCCGTGCCTGCTGAGTGCGTCGGCGAGTTCGTCGGCGCGGTGCACGAAGTCGAAGGCCTCGACGTTGCTCAGTCCCAGCGCGGCCAGGCGAGCGAGGGTCGCGTCTTCGTCGGCCTCCAGAGCCTTGCGTACGGAGTAGAGCTGAACCGACATCTGTGGTGTCGACATGAGGGACTCCTCTCGGTCGGACGGCCGATGGCCCGGCGCCGGAAAACAGAATACCGACAGGGGTGACGGTTTCTAGAGGTGGTTAGCATCTTCGTATGGAAAGGGCGACGACGCGGCAGGGTACGGCCCCACGGAACTACCCCAAGGGGGAGCGTCGGCGCGCCCAGATCATCGAGGCCGCGTTCACCGCGTTCGGGCAGGTCGGCTACCGCAACGCGAGCATGGTCCAGCTCGCCGCCGCCTGCGGTGTCTCGCGGGCCGGCCTGCTGCACCACTTCCCGACGAAGGAATCACTCCTGGAGGCGGTCCTCGAGGAGCGCGAGCGCCAGGACGACGAGCACTTCTTCCGGTCGGGGGCGGTCAACCACGACGGTCTGGAGTATTTCGCCAGCATGATCCGGCTCGTCGCGCACAACCAGGCCAACCCGCTGATCGTGAGCCTGTTCGCGGTGCTGTCCAGCGAGTCCACCGCGGCGGACCATCCGGCGCGGCCGTACTTCGTCACGCGCTACGAACGTGCCCGCAGGCAGATGCAGTTGGCCGTCGACGACCTGGCGCGCCGCGGTCTGCTGCGCCCCCACGTGGATCCGTCGGGGCTGGCGGCGGACCTCATCGCATTCATCGACGGCCTGCAGATCCAGTGGCTGCTCAGCCCGCACGTCATCGACATGCCGGACCATCTGCGCACGATGCTGCGCAGCCTCATCAGCGTCGAACTCCCTCAGCCGGGCGAACCGGGGCCAGGACACGGAGGCCCGTGAACGCCGGTGGAACCGTGTGCTTGAATTCCGGCCATGGACGGCACCGCCCGCATGTGGATCGGCAGCATCCCCTCGTTCGACCCGGACGGCCAGGGCGTCGTCCTGGCCGTCGACCAGGCGTCCTCCGACCCCGCCGAGCGCATGGTCTGTGTGCTGCTGAACCGGGGTCATGAGGGTGAGGAGGGCGTGTTCTACCTGTTGCCGCATGATCTCTCGGCCCGTTACGGGCGTACGGGGGAACGGCTCCGTGTCTCCTTGCTGGCCCGCTGGGACGTCCTCGCCGACGATCTGAAGTCACATCCGGCAGCGCTGCGTGCGCACCTCGCCGGACTCCCCCGCGACCCCGGTCACGACGACCGTGTCGTGCTCGTGCGCCGGGAGACGGTCACCGACTTCGTGCCGCCCGAGCATGACGGCATACCGCAGCCCGTCGTTCTGATCGACCACGTCGGCGGGCCGGTCGGACTGGCCGAGCTGGTCGGTCTGTTCGACGCGCAGGAGTCGGGCATCACCGTCGTCGCCGCGACGCCGGGACACTGAGCACGTCCTCGTCAGACCCGGAACAGCCGTGCCGCGTTGTCGTGGCACACCTCTCGCAGCCACTCCCGGCCGAGGTCCAGACGTTCCAGGGCGTGGAGTTGGTGTACGTACGGGTACGGGATGTTGGGGAAGTCGGAGCCGAGCAGGATGCGGTCGCCGAGGGCGGCGATCCGTGGCAGCGCGCGGGGCGGAAACGGCATGAACTGCTCGGTGAAGTCGGTGAACGCCATGGTCGTGTCCAGCCGCACCTCCTCGTGCCGCTCGGCCAGGCCGAGGAAGTCCTCGTACTCGGGCATCCCCATGTGCGCGATGATCAGCCGCAGCCTCGGATGCCGCGCGAGTACCCGCGCGATCGCCTCGGGGCCGGTGTGCTTGCCGGGCGCCGGACCCGAACCGCAGTGAATCACCACCGGGATCCCGGCGTCGGCCAGCAACCCCCAGGCCTGCTGGAGGAGTTCGTCGGCCGGGTCGTACACCCCCACCTGGACGTGTGCCTTGAACACCCGGGCTCCCGCTTCGACGGCCTCACGGACGTATGTCTCGACACCCGGCTCGGGGAAGAGGGTCGCGGTGTGCAGACAGTCGGGGGTGCGGCGGGCGAAGTCGGCCGCCCACGCGTTCAGCCAGGTCGCCATGCCGGGCTTGTGCGGGTAGAGCATCGCGGTGAAGGCCCGGACGCCGAACTCACGGAGGAGGGTGGTCCGTTCCGCCTCCTCCCGCCGGTAGGTGATCGGCCATTCGAGTCCGCCGATCAGCGGTCCGTTCGTGTCGAAGTAGTTCCAGACCTTGTGCAGGACCCGCTCGGGCATGAAGTGGGTGTGGACGTCGATCAGTCCGGGGAGGTCGAGTCGCTCCCGAAAACGGCGTACCTCACCGGTCTCCGCGGGCGAAACCTCGCCGCTCGCGCCTTCCCCGACACCTTCGGCATCACCCGGTGTCGCGGAGCCGGCTCGCTGGGCGGAGCCGTGGGCGGGGGCGGGGCCGGCGGGTGCCGTGCGGTGATCGTTCATACCGCCCACGATCGGTGGTGGTGAGCGGCGAGTCCAGTCCCTCTCCGCCGGAGACGCGCGCGAGACCGCGCCCGCGCGGGAGGACGGGCCGGGCGGGAGGACGGGCCGGGCGGCACCCCCTGTGCGGGTGCCGCCCGGCCGGCGGGTCGTGCCCCTGCGGTCCCTCAGGACAGATAGCCCTCGACCTGGGACGCCGAGCGGACATTGGCCTCGCCCGGGTCCTGTCCCGCCTCGATCCTGGCCCGGCGCTGCCGGAGCAGGTCCCAGCACTGGTCGAGTTCGGTCTCCAGGTGTGCCAGGAGGGCGTGCTCGGTCGCCCCGTCGATCTCCTGCTGCGCCAGGCGGGCACGCAGGTCCTTCTCCTGGCTGATCATTTCCGTGATGCGGCCGAGTATCTCCTTCTCGGCCTCGGCGTCTGGTCCAGTCATGGCTGCCTCTTTCCGGACGGCGGAGTGGATGAAGACTACGACAGGGCGTTAGGCGGTTGTCCCACTCCTTCTCCCACTCGGCCCCGGCCGCATCGGCCCGGCGAACGAACCACGGCGGCCGCCAAGTGCCGCCGACGGCCGCCCTGTTCGCCCAGCAAGCGGGCGGGACGCCGCCCCAAGTGGCTTCACACGCAGCCGCCTTGAATCGTTGTCACGGCTATTGACCTCAGCTCGACGGGCGGAATACGGTTCCCGCGCCTGCCGTGATTGAATCGATTCAATCATGGCTTGCCCGTGACCACCCTTGGGACCACTTGGGGTTGAACCATGCTCGAATCCCCCTCTCATCGCGGCGGGACCACCCGTCGGTCGGTGCTGGCTGCCGGTCTGTCGACCGGCCTGCTCGCCGCCCTCGGGCCGGCGGCCACCGCCGCAGCCACGGGAGCCGTACCCGCGGCGGACTGGTTCGCGGCACCGGCGAGGACGGTCCGGCCCAGGTTCCGTTGGTGGTGGCCGGACGGGCTGGTGGATCCCGTCGAGATCGCGCGGGAGATCGACCAGATCGCGGACGCGGGATTCGGCGGGGCCGAGATCGCGGCCGTGCACCACAGCATCACCGACACCTCTGTGCTGGACACCGCCCACCGCGGCTGGGGCAGTGCCGCTTGGCGCGACGGGGTGGCCGCCGCGTTGCGCCAGGCGGCCCGGCGCGGTCTGACCGTCGACCTCACCCTCGGCCCGAGCTGGCCCGTCGCCGTACCGGGTGTCACCCCCGACGACGACGCGGCGGTCAAGGAACTCTCCTACGGCAAGGCCTCGTTGACGGCTGGCGCCGCCTACGACGGACCGGTGCCGCCCCCGGTCCGCGCAGCCGCCTCCGGTGTGACCGTGCAGACGCTGCTCGCGGTGCAGGCCGCCCGGGTGAACACCGCCAACTCCACCGGCAAGGCGACCGGGCTGGACGCGGACAGCGTCACCGACCTCACCGCCCAGGTGTCGGACGGCAACCTGCGCTGGACCCCGCCCGACCTGGCGACCTGGGTGATCCTGTCGTACTGGCAGCGGGGTTCCGGACAGCAGCCCGAGGCGGGACCACACTCCTCCCCCGCCGCCTACGTCGTCGACCACTTCAGCGCGGCCGGGACCGCCGCCGTCACCCGTTACTGGGACGGCGAGATCCTCGACCCCACGCTGCGCAGACTGCTCGGATCGGCGGGCGGTGCCTTCTTCGAGGACTCCGTGGAGCTGGAGACCAAAGGGCTGCAGTGGACGCCCGGGCTGCCCGACGCGTTCCGCCGGCACACGGGACGCGACCTGCTGCCGTATCTGCCGGCCGTCGTCCTCGACAGCGGCAACCAGGTCTTCGCCTTCGAGGCCCGGCTCACCCAGGAGATCCGGCACGACTTCTGGGCGACCGTGTCGGACCTGTTCAACGAGCACCACCTGGGGGCGCTCAAGGACTGGGCGCACGGGCACGGCATGAAGCTGCGCTCCCAGCCGTACGGCCTGCAGACCGACGCGATCGCCTCGGCGGCCGTCCTCGACATCCCCGAGGGCGAATCGCTCGGCTTCAAGAACCTCGACGACTACCGCTGCCTCGCCGGCGGCCGCGACATGGCGGGCCACCGCATCCTGTCCTGCGAGGGGGGCGCGTACGCGGGCGGCGCCTACAACACCACCTGGGACAGGTTCCTGCGCACCATGGGCGGCGCGTACGCGGCGGGCGTCAACCAGACGGTGATCCACGGCTTCTCCTACGCCACCGCGCCGGGCGTCGCCTGGCCCGGGTTCGCCGCGTTCAGTCCCTACGGCGGTGCACCGGGGTACGGCGAGTCATGGGGGCCGCGCCAGCCCACGTGGCGGCACGTCCCGGACGTCGCCGGCTACCTCGGCCGCGTGCACCAGGTGCTCCAGTCCGGCACCGCCCGCGCGGACGTCGCCGTCTTCCGGCAGACCGGCTACACCGCGACCGGCATCGGCGCCTCGTGGCTTACCGCCACGGGCGTCCCGCTCGGCTGGACCCACCAGTTCCTCAGCGGGCCCCTGCTCGACCTGCCCTCGGCCAGGGTGTCCGGCAACCGCCTCGCGCCGGACGGGCCCGCCTACAAGGCCCTCTTCCTCGAAGGCGACTTCTTCTACGGCTCCAGCCCCACGCTGGCCGTCGCCGACGCCCGCAAGGTACTGGGCCTCGCTCGGGACGGGCTGCCCACCGTGCTCCTCGGCGCCTTCGGCCAGCCCCTCACCCCGGGGCTCCCCGACGACGGTGAGACGGCCGAACTGCGCGCACTCACGGCGCAGTTGCTGTCCCTGCCGAATGTCCGTCAGGTCAGTGACAAGACCCTGGTGGGCGCGGCCTTCGCGGAGCTCGGTGTGACACCCGACGCCTCCTACGCCACGCCCTCGACCCTGCTCAACGCGCACCGGGTGACCGACGAGGCCGACTTCTACTACCTGTGCAACGGCAAGCACGCCGAGACGGTCAAGCCGCCGGTCACCGTCATCGACCACGATGTGACACTGCACAGCACCCGGCGCTCGGGTTCCGGCACGGTTCCCCACCTCCTCGATCCCTGGACCGGGCGGGTCTCCCGGCTCGCCCGGTACACCCAGGACGGGGACGCGTTCACGTTCCGGGTGACGCTCCAGCCCGGCGAGACGCTCGTCGTCGCGCTGGCACGGCCCGCCGCGTTCGGGGACCGTTCCGGCTCCCGTCCGCATGTGGTGGCCACCGACGCGGACAGTGTGCTGTTCACGGACGGCTCGCCGGCCGTGCGCGCGACAGCGGCCGGCACGTACACCACCACCCTGTCGAACGGCCGCACGGTCACCACGGAGATCCCCGAGGTCCCGGCGCCCGTCACCCTCGACGGGTGGAGTCTCACGGTCGACGACTGGCGGCCCGGCGCCGACGCCGCCAGCACCGAGATCGTCAGGCGCTCCGTCACCCTCGACGCGCTGCTGCCCTGGTCGCAGATCCCGGAGCTGGCCGACGTCGGCGGCATCGGCCGCTACCGCACGACCGTCACGCTCCCCCGGACGTGGACGTCCTCGATGGGCGCCCTGCTGCGGCTGGGCACCGTCAGCGACACCTGCCGGGTCTCCGTCAACGGCTCCCGGCTCGATCCCGTCGACCGCCTCAACCCCGTGGTGGACTTGTGCGGGCTGCTCCGCCCCGGCACCAACACCGTCGAAGTGGAGGTCGCCACACCGCTGTTCAACCGGCTCCGGGTCAGCAACCCGGCGGTCTTCGGAGGGGCGGCACGCCAGTCGTACGGCCTCGTCGGCCCGGTCCAGCTCGTCCCCTACGCCCAGCGGACGGTGGCCTGAACCGGCCCGGTCCGGGCAGCCCGGATAGGGTGCCGCCGTGAAACGGATCCTGGTGGTGGGTGTCACCGGCGCGGGCAAGTCCACGCTCGCGCACACCGTCGGCCGTCGGCTGGGGCTGCCGTACCACGAGATGGACGCGCTGTACTTCAGCGGCCCCGGCTGGGCGGTGAACGGCGCGTTCGGCGAGGACGTGGCGCGCTTCAGCGCACAGCCGCGCTGGGTCGTGGACTCCCTCGGCTACCCGGAGGTCCGCGATCTCCTGTGGGGTCGCGCCGACACCGTGGTGTGGCTGGACTATCCCCGGCATGTGGTCATGCCCCGGGTGGTGCGCCGGTCCCTCCGGCGCTCCGCCAGGCGTGAGGTGTTGTTCGGCGGCAACCGGGAGACCTGGGGCGGCTGGCTGAGCCGGGAACACCCGGTGTGGTGGTCCTGGTCCCAGCACGCGGCGCGGCGCGAGGAGATCGCACGGCGGACCCGTGACCCGCGCTTCGCACCGCTCGAAACCCTCCGTTTCGCCGACCCCGGCGAAACTGCCGCCTGGCTGGCCGGTCTCTGACCCGGGCTCAGGCCGCGGTTCCATGGCGGAAATCGTCCGACGGCCGCGGCAACGCGAAGGGCCCGTCCGGAGTACGGACGGGCCCTTTCAGCGAGCGCCGGGCAGGCCTTGCACCTGCATTTCCCCACAGGAAGCGGAGCGTCTTTCCTTGGACCACCAACGCGGCACCGGGCTCCGGGACTTCACGGCGACCAGCTCGTGATCAATGCTAGCGCACCCGACGGATGCCTCACTCCACACCACTGCTCCGCGCCTCGGCAGTCCCTGTCCGGTGCGGTGCAGACTCGGTCGCACGGTGGTCCGGTCCCGGGGCGGGCAGGGCCTGAGGGCCGCCGTCGGCGGTGCCCGGCCCGGCGGTGAGCACCAGGACCTCGTCGGCGGCGCTCCACACGCGCCGTTCGGACTTGCCGGGACACAACAGGACACGGTCGTACGGCCGGAGCGCGTGCGGATCGTGCGCGCGGTAGCCGATCGCGCACTCACCGCGCTCCAGCGCCGCCGCGACCACCGCGGCGAACGCGGCCTCGTGGCCGGGCAGTACGTAGCGGTCGGCCGTGCGCAGGGTCAGGGCGCCGCCGCGCATGGCGAAGATCTCCTCGAACACGGCGGCCAGTTCGGGGTTCTGCACGATCTGCGCCATCAGCAGGGCGGTGAGTTCGCCCCGGACGACGACATCGGACGCCGGGCCCAGCGGGGCGACCGTACGGCTGCGGTGGTCGCGCATCTCCGCCACGACCGGCAGCAGACGCCCGGACCGCTCCTCCCACGCCCGCAGGGTCAGCAGGGCCAACAGGGTTCGCTCGTCGGGCCGTTCAGGACCGTTCCCCTCGTCCGCCCCGAGGGCGATGACGCTGTCGTAGGCGGAGAGGTCGACTCCGTGCAGGGCCTCGGGAGCGGCCAGGTCACGGGTGTGGTGCACGACGGCGAGCGACTCGGCGGCGGCCTGGGGCGACGGGATCTCCTGCCGCGTGGGGGCGGAGTCGGTGGGGGTCACCACGTCGAGGACGGAGCCGGACCGGGCGGTGCGGCGCAGGGCATCCACGATCAGCGGGGCCCGACGGTTCCAGCCCAGCAGCAACAGCCGTGCGGGGTTTTCCTGCACCGGCCCGGGCGGTGTCGGAAGCACCGTGCTGTCGACACCGGCCCAGCGGTCCGTGAGCGAGACGGCCCGGTCGTCGTGGGCGACGGTGACCAGCCGGTCCCCCGGTTCCAGCACGCTCTGCGGCGGGGGTGTGCGCAGCGGCCGGCCGTCCGGGCGCAGGATTCCCACCGCGCAGGACGTCTCCAGGCGCAGGGCGACCTCCTCGAAGGACAGTCCCACCGCCTCCGGGACGTCGGCCACATGGAACTCGGCGCCGGAGAAGTCGAGGAGGTCACGCAGCGCCGACGGCATCCCGGGCCGCCGGGCCGCCTGGACGAGCAGCCGTGCCGAGGTCCGGTCGGTCTCCAGGACGGTGCCGCGCGCTCCCGCGGCCAGCCGTGCGGCGGGCACGTAGCGGCCGTCGTGGACGGCGGCGACCACCCGCGGTCCGTTCCGTCCGTCGTCGGCGCCGAGCACAGCGCGCAGCGCCAGCAGGGTCCGTACGACCGTGAGATCGCCGTCGGAGTCGTCCGCGGGCAGTACCGCCACCGCCCTGGCCGCGCCCGGGGTGACCAGGGCCAGGGCGTCGGGGTCGGTGGGAGCGCCGGTCCGGCAGACCAGCCGGACTCCGTCGGTGACGCCCAGGGCGGCGGTGAGCGCGCTCTCCATGCGCGCCGGGTCCAGGTCGGCCAGCACGGTGATCACATGCCGTCCGGCCCCGCCCCGGCCTCTTGCGCCCCGCCCGCTTCCAGCGCGTCCGGCGATCAGTTCGGAGACCAGGGTGAAGATCTGGTCGGTCCAGCCGAGCACCACGTCGTGATCGTGCTCCAGCACCCGTGAGCGGCCGCGCCGCAGTTCGGTGAGTCGGTCGCCGAGGCCCGTGGTGACGACTCCGACGACCGTCGACACGCACAGCAGGGCGATCAGGCCGAGCAGCACGGACAGCAGCATCCGCGTCGGTGCGCCGGTCACCGCGCCGAGCCTGAGGGTCTCCGCGCTGGTGCGCCACACCTGGGCGAGCCGGCCGGAGAGGGAGCGCGGCGCGCCGGGGTCCGTCCACACCAGCAGGGTGCTGACGGGC
This sequence comes from Streptomyces sp. Ag109_O5-1, assembly GCF_003814875.1. GTDB lineage: Bacteria > Actinomycetota > Actinomycetes > Streptomycetales > Streptomycetaceae > Streptomyces > Streptomyces sasae. The sequence goes on from NZ_RKQF01000001.1 coordinate 69,765, forward strand.
ACGACGACCGCCAGACAGCACAAGGCGAGCCAGCCGAGCAGTGCGCCTGTGCTGCGGGCGAGCGTCCTGTCGAACAAGTACCGTGCCTGGTGCCGTAACGAAGTCCGTTCCTGCCCTCGTTCCATCTCAGCCCCCTGATCCCCGCATATGCCTCGGCAATTCGGAGAATGCCGGGTGCGCGGCGCGCGACACGCCGTCCGACCGGGACCTTCATCCTTTCGGGCAGCGTCGGGGAGCCGAAACCCGGGCGGGTCCCGGTGCCGGCGCGGGGCCGTGCCGCGGTCATGGCAGGCCCGGCGGAGGGTTGCCCGCACCGCCTGTTCACCCTGCTCGCCTGTCACCGGCTCCTGTTCGCCACCGTGTCCCGTGCGCGTCCTCGCAGGCCGTGGGTGTCGCGGCAGCTCCGAGCCGGTCCGGCACATCCGGTCCGCTTTCGCTGACGTTCCATCAAGTTCGGTTGTGTGATGTGGAATTCAGGTTGGACGACTGGCGCCGCACACTTCCCGACGGGTAAGTCATGGCTCTGTCACCATCGGCAACTCCTGCCACAGCGAAGGGATTTCCCGTGCGTCTGCGCCCCTTGCGCGTCCTGTGCTGTTCCGCCGTCCTCGCTCTGTCGGCGCCCGTCCTGCTCCCGGGCACCGCCTCGGCCACGGTCCCCACATCCTCGGTCTATCTCCAGAACTACGTCACCGGTCTCAACGCGGCCGACAGCAGCGGCACCGTCGCGTCCCACAATCCCAAGGGCAACGAGGACCACCAGCAGTGGACCGCCGTCGCGGTCAGCGGTGGATACCAGCTCCAGAACGCCGACGAGTCCGGCACCTGCCTGGGGCGCAACGGAACCGCAGCGGTCACCGCCACCTGCGGCGCGGACGGCACCACCTGGGCGATCACCGCCGGCGCCGACAGCACCTACACGGTCGCCGTCCCCGGTACCTCGCAGTACCTGACCGGATCGACCTCGGACTCGAATTCCGTGCAGCTGGGCGCCTCGGGCGATCTCGCCCGCTGGTACCTCACCCCGGTCTCCTACGCCACCTCGGCGATGCCCTCGGCCGACACCCGCACCCTCGACCAGGTCACGTTCCTGACCGCCCACAACGCCTTCGCCAACAGCTCCGACGGCAACTTCGCCTCGTTCCCGGTCAGCCTGTTCCCCAACCAGAACTACGGTATCAACCGTCAACTCTCCGACGGTGTGCGCGGGTTCATGCTCGACGACTACACCGTCTCCGGCCAGGCGGTCCTGTGCCACAACAGCTGCGACGGCGTCAGCAGTCCGGTTCCGCTCGCCACCGACCTCCAGCGCATCGTCGACTTCCTCAAGGCGAACCCCGGCCAGTTCGCGACGGTGTTCCTGGAGGACTACGCCTCCTCGGACGTGCTGAAGTCCTCGCTCGCCTCCGTCAGCGGTCTGTCCGACGTGCTGTACCGGCCCGACCAGGAGGGCGTGGCGAGCAAGGGCTGGCCGGCCATGGCCGATCTGGCGGCCCGCGGCAAGCAGTTGCTGATCTTCAGCGACCGGACCCGGGCGAGCGACACCGCCAACGGCTGGACCACCCGCGACACCTTCGGCGTGATGTACCAGCGCGAGTGGACCGTGGAGAACTACTGGTCCATGGGCGCCGGTCTCGGTAGCTCCGACTGGTCCTGCTACAGCCGGTGGGGCACCGACAGGCCGCTCACCACCGACTCGTCCGCCTTCCACCCGCTGTTCGTGATGAACCACTTCCGGGACTACCCCATCGCCTCCACCGCCGCCACCGACAACGGCAAGCTCCTCAACCGCGCGCTGAACTTCTGCACGCCCGCCGCCCGGAAGAAGCCCAACTACCTGGCCGTGGACCGCTACGACACCGGCTCGCCGACCCCGCTCAGCTCGGTGGGCACCCTCAACACGTACATCCTCACGCCGGGCCAGTGACCGCCCCCCGGCCGGGGCGGCACGACTGCCGCCCCGGCCGGTTCAAGCCCCGTTCGGTTCAAGCCCCGTTCGGTTCGGGCCCTGTCCGGTTCAGGCCCCGTCCTCCAAGAGACGCGGTGCGGCGGCGACGATCGCGTGCACGGTCTCGGTGACGAGCCGCCGGTCCAGGGGTGCGTCGGCGAAGGCGCGGTGCATCGGCCAGCCCTCGATCAGCGCGTCGAGCGCGCGGGACACCCCGGGCGTGAAGTGCAGGGCGAGGCTGTCCCTGCTGCGTTCCAGCCAGGTGCGGGTGGTGGCGGAGACCGCCTCGTTGTGGTTGGCGTAGGCGTACATCTCGAAGATGAGCGTCATGTCGCGTTCCGTGGCGTAGGCCGGGCCGCAGATCAGCTCGACGACGGCCGCCTCGGCCTCGGCCGTCGAGGCGGCGGACTGCAGGGTCTGCCGGTAGAGCCGGGACATGGTGTCCGACAGGCGGGCGAAGGCCTGCGCGAGCAGGTCCGCCATGCCGTCGAAGTAGTACGTCAGCGAGCCCAGCGGCACCTCGGCCCGCGCCGCGATCCTGCGGTGGGTGGTTCTGTGCACCCCGCTCTCAGCGATCACGTCGAGGGCTGCATCGAGAATGCGCTCCTTGCGTCCGGGATCGTTCGGGATCTCGCGTCGTGTGCCGCTCACGTCCTCAATCTGCCATGGGTTGACCGCTCCAGAGTGTGTACAGATGTACAGGTAAGTGTGTACGGTCGTACAGACTCATGCACGGACACCTCTGGAGCCACCACCCATGACCGCCGACCTCGCCCGGCGCCGCACCGCCGTCTTCGTCCTGCTCTTCGCCCCCGGTCTGACGATCTCCTCCTGGGTGACCCGGACCCCGGACGTACGAGACCTGCTCGGCGCCTCCACCGCGCAGATGGGTCTGATCCTGTTCGGGCTCTCCGTCGGTTCGATGATCGGCATCCTGTGCTCGGGCGCGCTCGTGGCCCGTTGGGGTGCCCGGCTGGTCATCCTGGCCGGTACCTCGGCGATAGCGGCCGGTGCCGTGGTCGTCGGTGTCGGGGCCGCCGTCAGTTCGGGTCCCGGTGTCGCTCTGGGCCTCGGACTGTTCGGGCTGGGCATGGGCGGCGGCGAGGTGGCGCTCAATGTGGAGGGCGCGGAGGTGGAGCGGCTGCTGGGCCGTTCCACGCTGCCCGCCATGCACGGCTTCTTCAGTCTCGGCACGGTGCTCGGCGCGGTGGTCGGTATGTGCCTGACGGCCGTCGGCTTCCCGGTTCTGGTGCATCTCGTCGCCGTCGCCGCGGTGGTGGTGGGTGCCCTGGCCCTGGTCATCCGGCGGGTCCCCGTCGACGTGGGCCGGCAGCACGACTCGAGCGGGAGCCGCGAACCGGGCGCGGCGCGTGCCACGGTGTGGAAGGACCCGGCGCTGCTGCTGATCGGGGGCGTCATCCTCGCCCTCGCCATGGCCGAGGGCACCGCGAACGACTGGCTGCCGCTGGTCATGGTGGACGGGCACGGCTTCGACGCCGCGCTGGGCTCGGCCGCGTACGCGGTGTTCGCCGCCGCGATGACCGTCGGGCGGTTCGTCGGCGGGCGGTTCGTGGACCGGTTCGGGCGGGCGGCGGCGCTGGGCGGGAGCGCGATCGTGGGAGCCGCCGGACTGGCTCTGGTGATCTTCGTCGACAACCAGGCGGTCGCGGCTGCCGCCGCCGTCCTCTGGGGCCTCGGGGCATCCCTCGGGTTCCCCGTCGCGCTCTCCGCGGCAGGCGATTCCGGCCCGGACCCCGCCGCGCGCGTCTCGCTGGCCGCGACCGTCGGTTATGTCGCCTTCCTGGTGGGCCCGCCGTCGCTCGGTTACCTCGGCGAGCACTTCGGGCTGCGGCACGCCCTGATCCTGGTGCTCGTCCTGGTGGTGGCCGCCGTGTTCGCCACACCTGCCGCCCGTTCGCCCTGGGCGGTACGGGACATGGAACCGGCCGGCGGGTGACGTCGGGCACCGGGGCCGGGCGTGCCCCTGTGGACGCCCCACGCGGAGCCGATGTGATGCCCGGCTGCGAGTACGTTCATTTGAGGTAGATGACCACGCCGTTCCTACCGTTCCTTCCTCTCCTGCCGTTGTGCCCCCGCTCACCTTGGTCGCCCTCTCTCCCTTCCCGCCCCGGCAGACCTGTCGGGCCGGTGGGGCCCGGTGCCCCAGAGGGGCCGGAGGGGCCAGGCGGGCCGGGCAGACCCTGCCGGATGCCGTTCCCTTGGATGGCGATGCGCCGGGCTTGAAGTTCGTCGATCTGCTGCTGGTGGGCGACGAGCACAGCTGCCTGCGCGACGAACGTGACAGTCAGCGCTGCGCCGAGCGCGAGGCGGCGTTGCTGACTACGCCACACCTCTTTCACATTTCTCACATCATTCCTCACGCTATGTGATGTCAAAGAGTTGAAGGAAAGGCCGCGGCAGAAGGCTGACTTCCAGGCCGAGCGCCCTTTCCGGGGCGACCGGACCTCCGCCTCCTGCCGATCTCTGCGCGGAGGCGCTGGATCACGTCACGGGCGAAGCGCAGGCGGGTAGGCGGAACGATGTTCGCCTGCTCCGGGGAAGCCCAGGGTGCTCACGCGCTTCGGCGGCCACCTTGAACAGCCCAAGGCGGCCGACCGACGTCGCTGCCGCCCGTCCGGGAGCTCTCCGCAACTCCGGTCGCACCTGTCCGGACTGGGCAAGGATGGAACACCGTTCAGTGCACGAAGGAGGAGACGGCCGGTTGGGCCCGGGGTCTAGCTCTTCGCCGGCGCCGGCGGGGCGACAGCGTCCTTCCCGTCCTTCCCGTTCGTGCCGTCCTTCCCGTTCGCGCCCTCCTTCCCGTCCTTCCCATCCTTGCCGTCCTTGCCCGGCGGGCCGATGGGACCGGCGGGACCAGTGGGACCGGGTGGGCCTGACGGACCGGGAGGGCCGGGCTCAAGGCTCTCCTGGATGTCGACGGGCTGCATCTGCAGGTCGTCGATCTGCACTTGCTGGGCGATCAGCAGAGCTGACTGCACGACGAGCGCGACGGTCAGCACCGAGCCGAGGACGAGGGGGCGCCGCGGACTACGCAGCGCTTCAATCACGCTTCTCACATCATTCCTCACGCTATGTGACGGCGAAAGCGTAAGGGACGCGGACGCGGCAGGGGTGGAACTACGCGTCGAGTGTCTTTCCCGGGTCGGCGGCGGAGCATGAACGAACACCTGACGCCGCCCAGGACCGGCGCGCCAACCCGTACCAGGTGCGGCGGGCCGTCGTTCGGGCCGCTCCCGGGACTCGGGCCGCTATCGGGGTCTGCTCGGCGACCGGCGGAGCGTTCCGGCCGTACGCCCATCGAAGAGCCGGCCGAGGCCGAAGGCGCCGCAGCCCGTGAAGATCAGCAGGAAGAAGCCGAAGCAGAACAGGACCGAGGGCTCGCCGCCGTTCTGAATGGGCCACAACGCGACCTTCTGATGGACGTCGAGATAGGCGAACGCCATCGCACCCGAGGCAACCAGTGCGGCCCAGCGGGTGCCGAGGCCGAGAATCACCAGGGCGCCGGCGACCAACTGGATCACGGCCCCGTACCGGCCGGGCCAGGTGCCGACCGGGATCGTGCCGCCGTTGGTGCCCTCGGTGCCACCGAGTACTCCGAAGAGGGACGCGACGCCCTGCATGGTGAAGAGCAGGCCGAAGGCAGCACGGAACAGTGCGATCGCGTACGGCTGGGCGGCATTGAGGCGAGCGCACATGGGATCTCCTCTGTTGAATACGTGCCGGTTCAACATTCCGTCGGAGTTCCGTCAGAGCGTGCCCCTTCAATTCAATGGGCCGGTCAGTAGATCGATCCTCGGATGCGAGGGCCGCAGACCGTGATCCATCAACGGCACCGCCCGCGGTGCCGGGCCCAACCACCGGTCACTCTCCGCGCAGCGGCTCCGGCTTGGCCCGCACGCCGGCATCCACCCCCACCATCTCGCCGGCCTGCCGGGCCATGCCCGGCCCTGGTGTCTGCCGGACGGCCGGGAGGATCCGCTGACAGTCCGGTGGGAACGCCCTCTCCTCCGCACCCGCCGCGCGGTGCGGGATCATCATCGCCGCACGTGCCCCTGCCGAGAGTCTGGCAGGGGCACGTGGGGTAGCGAGCCGAGGAGAGCCGGGAGTTGTCCCTGGACGAGCAGCATCCTGGCCAACACGGCTACCGGCTGCTGGTGGCCTGACCGCCCGGCGTCACTTCAGGTGTCGGGTGAAGAACTGGGCCGCGGCGTCCCCCGCGAACTGCGGGACGCCGGTGTGTCCGCCCATATTGGCCTGCAGCGTCTTCTCCTTGGAGCCGAAGGCGTCGAACAGGTCCAGCGCCGCCTGCCGGTCGTTCCCTTCGTCGTCCCACTGCAGCAGGACGTGCAGAGGAATGGTGACCCGGCGGGCCTCCTCGAACATGGCGGCGGGCACGAGACTCCCGGCGAAGAAGCCGGCGGCGACGATGCGCGGCTCGACCACCGCCAACCGGATGCCGATGGAGATCACACCCCCCGAGTATCCGACCGGGCCGCCGATCTCGGGCAGCGAGAGCAGCGCGTCCAGGGTGGCCCGCCATTCCGGGACCGACTTCTCGACGAGCGGGAGGACGAGGGCATCGATGATCTCGTCGCTGACCGGCTCGCCGGCCTCCATCACCCGGCGCAGGCCGGCGCGTGCCTGCTCGATGGCAGGCCAACGGGGCCGGTCACCGCTGCCGGGGAGCTCGATGGTGGCCGTGGCGATGCCCTCCGCCGCGGAGTGTCGGGCCCGGGCCACCAGCCGGGGGTACATCTTGCGCAGTCCGAGCGGGGGGTGGCCGAGCAGGATCAGCGGGGCCGGTGTGGATGCGGATGCGGGCGTCCAGAGGATGCCGGGGATCTCACCGAGGGTGAACTCGCGCTCGAGGACGCCGTCGTCGAGGCGCTGTTCGGAAGTGAATTGCATGGTCGTGCCTTTCGGGAGTGCTCTTGAACGGCGCTCCCGGACGACCTAGCGTCCGACCGTGACCCCGGAGGGGAGCACCCATGTCGATACTGCGTTCACGGGTACCACCTCCTCGCTCTCTTGCACGGCTTCCGGGAACCTAGCAGTGGTTGCCGTGGTTCCGCCAACGGGTTTTCGCCGGACCGGATCGGAGAGACTGACGTTCGTCTTCAAGGGCGGAGGACCAGTTTCCCCTTCGTACGACGGCCAAGCAGGTCCTCGCGCGCGTCGCGGGCCCGCGCCAGGTCGTACTCCGCGCCGGCCAGGGGCCGCAGGCGACACCGCGCCGTGAGGTCGAGAAACTCCGCGAGCTCCGCACCGCCGGCTCCGTTCCTGGCGATGAGCGGGATGACCCAAAAGCCGGCGACGGCGATGCTGTCCACCGCCAGTCGGCTCGGCGCAACCGCGGAAGCCGTCTGCCGGGACGAGGCGCCGTAGGTCACCAGTCGGCCGAGGTGTCCGAGTGTGTCCGGGGCGGCGTCGAGAACGGGGCCGCCGATGGCGTCCAGGACGATGTCGACCGGGTGTCCGTGATTGGCGTCAAGGACTCGCTCTCGATAGCCTCCCGCGTCGCCGTCGATCGCCGCGTCCGCGCCGAGTTCGAGAGCGAGGGCGCGCTTCTCGTCGGACGACGCCCTGGCGATGATCCGCCCTGCCCCGAACTCCCGGGCCAGTTGGACGACGAGGCTGCCCGTCCCGCCCGCGGCGGCATGGACCACCACGCTCTCACCGGGCGCGCGACCGAGCGCAGCAGATGCCAGGCGGTCAACCCCTGTACGAGAACTGCCAGCGCGTCGCCCGCAAACGCTGGTCAATGGCCAGGCGTGAGCGGAGTGCGGTCACCTGGCCGGGAAGCTGGCGCCCCAGGGTTCCTCTTCCAGCAGGAGCCCGTTGGCCAGGTAGCTGATGGTGCGGTACCAGCCGGCCAGAACGAGGAGTTCGAGCAGCTGGCCGTCCTGGTAGTGCACGCGCAGGGCGTCCCAGGCAGCCTGCGAGAGCTGCGCCGTGTCGTGCAGTTCGTCGATCGCGGCGAGCAGTGCCGCATGGTGGGGCGGCCATGGGACGTTCGCCGCGGGATCGGTGTCGGTCGTCGCCTGGAGCTGTTCGGGGCCGAGCCCTGCCTGCCGGGCGAGGCTTGCGGCGTGTACGCCCCACTCGTAGGAACAGCCGGTGCGCGCGGTGACGCGGGCGATGACGAGCTCTCGGTCGATGGCGGGAAGGCTGCCGTGTCCCAGGAGCCCGGCGCCCAAGGCGAACATGCGCGAGGCCAGTTCCGGGTTGCGATGCAGGACACGGAACAGCGTGAGCGGCTCGTGCGGCACGTCGGGGGGCATCCACCGGCGGAGTGCCTGGTCGACAGGGGCCGGATACGGCGGGGTGAGCGGTTCGATGCGCGGCATGCGATGCCCCTTGCTTCGATTTTCGAATCAGTATCATGCTTCGGGAAACGAAGCGCAAGGAGTGGGTAATGGAAGCCAGGGCGCCACGGCCGGGTGTGCCGGTGCGGGGGTCCGAGTCGGGCCGTCCGGTCATGGCCGCGCTCGATCTGCTCGGGCGGCGTTGGGCGATGCGCATCCTGTGGGAACTGAGTCAGGCACCGTCAGGTTTCCGCGAACTGCAGCGCCGATGCGAGCGCATGTCCTCCAGTGTGCTCAGCACCCGCCTCGACGAACTGACCGGCGCCCGCCTGCTCGCCCTGCACAGCGACGGCTACCGCCTCACGCCACTCGGTCAGGACCTTGTCGAGGCGCTGAGTCCGTTGGATGCCTGGAGCCGACGCTGGGCAAGGGAAATGGACTCCGCTGCGGCCGAGGACTGACATGGCCGCAGCGCGACTGGTGCGGCTGCGCCGAGCACTCGCGTCCCGACGTGACTGTGAGGATGCCGGGGTGCCGCCTCCTGTGAAGCAGCGGTCTCCCTGGCCTCGTCCGAACGTACCCGGTGAGGTATGGACGAACATTCTCAGTCGTACACGTGTTGAGGCGGCACGCGGCGTGGCAGCGGCAGACGCCACTCGCCCAGCCGGGCGACGAGGATCCGGCGCGCCAGAGTTCGCACCTCACTCCAGGTCATATCGGCAGTCAACGCGTCGGCCCACCACCCGGGGCGACCGCGCACGTCCATCTCACCGATGAACCGGTCGATTTCCCTGAGGCCCTGAAGGACCTCGGGTTCGAGGGTTCCCCGCTCCGCTATTCCTTCGGCCAGATGCAGGATGAATTCGACGTCGTCGGCAACGGCAGCCGTCCTCGCTCGGTGCTCGCTCGCCCACGTCAGCTGATCAGAAGGATCAGCAGCAAGGACGGCCAGCAACCTCGCTATCCAGCGCTCCCAGTAATCGTTGTCGTCGACGTTCATACGAGCAGGGTCGCACTGGACCATTTCGGCCCACCAGCCTGGGCGCGTCCATAGATACGTACACGACAGCGAGGAGTTCCTGGCCCGGGACACCTGCCACGGAGTGGTTGGTGTAGCCGTGCTTCAGCGGACGCATCCGTTGATGCGGTGATCACGTGACTGCGGAACGTGTGTGAATCAAGCGGCAGTTCGGACATCGCGGCACCGTCACACCGCTTCGGCGCTTCGGGGCGGCTCTGATGGCGGTCGGCCGGCGGTGATCGGCCCCGGGCTTCTTGTTTCATAGTACATCTAGATGCATAATGACGTTATGGAGAGTCGGGTCGAGGATCTGGCCGCAGGTGATGCAACGGCCGGCGCGGAGGGTCCGGGCGAGGCGCCGGAGCAACTGATGGTTGCCGTGGAGCAGTTGGTGCGGCACGTACGCCACAGCGCCACCGCCGGCGGTCTGAGTACCGCGGCCTCCTCCGCGTTGGCCCGGCTGGGCCGGGAGGGGCCGCTGCGGCTGACCGAACTGGCCCGCGCCGAGGGCGTCTCGCAGCCGGGGATGACCCAGCTGGTCGGCCGGCTGGAGCGCGCGGGGCTGGTGGCCCGCGGCGCCGACAGCACCGACGGACGGGGGGTCCGCGTGGAGATCACCCGAACCGGACTCGACGTCTTCCGGCAGCGGCGCGCCGAACGCGCCCACGCCCTCCAGGAACTGATCGGGGAGCTGACCGAGCCCGAACAGCAGGCCGTACGGCTTGCCCTGCCCGCCCTGGCCCGCGCGATCGAGGATCGCCGGGCCCGCGACTGACCCCCCTCCCCCGCCAACGCCGCCCAGCCGGGGGCTGCTCGTTCCGCATCCGGAAAGAGGACCGTTGATGAGTGCTCCACACCCGAGGGCCGCGAGCCCTTTCAGGCAGCCGAAGGCCGTGTGGGCCGTGGCGTTCGCCTGCGTGATCTCGTTCATGGGCATCGGCCTCGTGGACCCGATCCTGCCCGCACTGGCCGAGAGCCTGCACGCCTCGCCCAGTCAGGTCTCGCTGTTGTTCAGCAGCTATCTGATCGTCACCGCGGTCGCCATGCTCGTCGTCGGCTGGGTGTCCAGCCGGATCGGCGCCAAGCCCACCCTCGTCGCCGGCCTGGCGGTCATCGTGGTGTTCGCCGCGCTCGCCGGCGCCTCCGGTTCGATCAACGGCATCGTCGGCTTCCGCGCCGGGTGGGGACTGGGCAACGCCCTGTTCATCGCGACCTCGCTGGCCGTCATCGTCGCCTCGGCGAGCGGCGGCTTCGGCGGTGCGATCATCCTGTACGAGACCGCCCTCGGCCTCGGCATAGCCGTCGGCCCCCTCCTCGGCGGCGAGTTGGGCGCCATCAGCTGGCGCGGACCGTTCTTCGGCGTCGCCGTCCTCATGGCCGTAGCCCTCGTCGCGACACTGGCCTTCGTACCGGCACTGCCCCGGCCGGAACGCCGTACCTCACCACTGGCGCCGATCACGGCATTGCGCCACCGGGGTCTGCTGACCATGGGCATCATGGCTCTCCTGTACAACTGGGGCTTCTTCACCATGCTCGGCTACGCGCCCTATCCGATGGAGCTGAACGCCCATCAGCTGGGCCTGGTCTTCACCGGCTGGGGACTGCTGGTGGCCGCGTTCAGCGTCTTCTTCGCCCCGCGTCTGCAGGCCCGCTTCGGCACCGCGCCCGTGCTGTACGCCAACCTCGTCGGCCTCGGCGCGGTGATGGCCGTCATCGCCGCGGGGGTCGGCACGCCCACGGTCGTGATCGTCGCGGTGATCGTGAGCGGAGTCTTCATCGGCATCAACAACACCCTCACCACGCAGGCGGTGATGGTGGTCTCGCCCGTCGAGCGTCCGGTGGCCTCGTCCGCGTACGGCTTCCTGCGTTTCATCGGCGGCGGTCTGGCCCCCTATGTCGCCGGGAAGCTCGCCGACGCCACCGATCTGAGCGTCCCGTTCTATCTGGGCGCCGGCACCTTCCTCCTCGCGATCCCGGTGCTGGCGAGCGGGCACCGGCTGCTCACGGACGCGGAGTCCCGTCTCGACTCCGGCGAGCCGGTCGTGCCGACGCTCACCCCCGTGGGGCGGCGGGCCGTGGCCGGCACGGGCCCGATCGTCGTGGCCGTCGGCGGCCACGAGCGGGCCGCCGCAGTCGTGGACACCGCCGCCCGGCTGGCGCAGGACACCGGCAGCCCGCTGGAGGTGGTCCACGTCCAGCGGACCGCCGTCGTCGAGGAGCAGGCGGCGGACAGCGAGACCGCAGCCGAGGCCCGGGCCGCCGTCACCGCCCATCTCGACCGGCTCGCCGCCCAGGGGTTCGCCGCCACCGGTCAGATCCTGGACAGCGTCGGCGATCACGCCGCCGCCGGCCGGGTGCTGGCCCGGCATGCCGCAGAGGTCCACGCCCGTGCCGTGGCCGTGGGACGTTCGCCGCGCGGACCGCTCGCCCAGTTCACCGACGGCAGTCTCACCACCGCGCTCGCCCACACCGCGACCTGCACGGTCGTCCTGGTCGACCCGGCCGAGGAGCCTCTCCGGCTGACCGCGGCCACGCTCGTCCGCCTGCGCGACAGTCCTGCCTGATCCTCGGCGGAGCTGCCGGTCGAACCGGATTCCGCAAACACCGAGCGCCGCTGACCGCGAACAGAGGGAATTTGACGGGGATTTCAGGTTAGGGGTTCGGTAAGGGAATCTAATTCAACACTCAACTCCGCCCTTGAATTGGGGTAGTTCCGCCCTCGTATTCATGGACGTACCGCGCTCGGTCGAATGTGAGCGCCTTCCGAGGCCCCTTTGCGGGTCGCGACAAAGGAGGAACGGCCATGTCCTTCGCGAAGATCACACTGGCCAAGAAGGCCAAGAAGAAGGAAGTGGGTGCCGCCAAGGAGGCGCATCACAAGCACCACCACAAGAAGCACCACCGCAAGCACAAGAAGCACGCCAAGTAGCACGACCGCCGGACGGTGCCGGGGCCGGACCGCCTTCCCTCGGAGGCGGGCCGCCCCGGCCCGCCCGTAATCCGGGCAGCGCCCACGGAGTCAGGGAGTACCGGCCGGCCATGGCTACCGCCGCACCGCTCGACATGTCCGTCCCCGCGAGCCCCGCCGCCGCCCCCTCGGCGCGGATGCGGCACGCCCGGCTCTCGCCGTGGGCCGCGTTCCGTACCTTCTGGCCGCTGGTCAGCGGCAACCGCACCGCCGTGCTGGTGTCGGCGCTGCTCCTTGTGGTGTCGGCGGGATGCGACGCGGGGGCGATCGGTATCGCGGGGCAACTCACCGACGACGTGCTCACGCCCGGCGACCTCTCCGCGTTCTGGGATCCCGCCGCTCTGTGGCTGGGTCTCGCCGCGGTCGGCGCCGTCACCTCCACCGCCGGCGGCTATCTGTCCGGCTGGACGAGCGAGCACTTCCTCCTCGGACTGCGCGACCGCGTCTTCCGTCATCTGCAACAGCTGCCGCCGGACGGCCTGGACCGCTACGGCACCGGTGACCTCGTCTCCCGCCTCACCGGGGACGTGGAGGTCGTCGAGACCCTGATCGCCTCCGCCCCCGTCGAACTGCTCACCTCCGCCGTCGGCGCCCTGGTCTTCGCCGCCGCAGCCCTGCGCACGAGTTGGCAGCTGGCGCTGATCACGTTCGCCGCCGCCCCGCTGATCTGGATCGGTGCCCGGGTGTTCGGCACGCTGATGCGCAGCGCGACCCGCGAGGAACGTGACAGCAACGGCCGGCTGGCCTCGCTGCTGGAGGAGAGCCTCGCCAACATGCCCGTGGTGCAGGCGTACAGCCGTCAGGAGGCCGAGCGCGCCAAGGTGCACCGCGAGGGGCGGGACTGGATGCGCGCCGGACTCCGGCAGATCCGGCTGTCGTCGGTGTACGGCCCGCTCGGCGAACTCCTGGAAACGGTCAGCGTGCTGACGGTGATCGGAGCCGGCGCCTGGCAGATCTCCGCGCACCACCTCAGTGTGGGCGGACTGCTCGCCTTCTCCGCCTACCTGGGCTATCTCCATCCGCGTCTGCAGGAACTCGGCGAGCTGGTCGTAGGCGCCTCCTCCGCGACCGCCGCCTGCGAACGTCTCATCGAGATCCTGCGCACCACGCCCACCGCCCCCGACACCGCTCCGCGTCCCGATGTCCCGCTGCCGACCGGGCCGGTGTGCGGTGCCGTGACCTTCGAGGACGTCGGTTTCGCCTATCCCGGCGGGCTGCGCCCCGTGCTGCACGGGGTGCGCCTCGACGTTCCTCCGGGTCTGCTGGTCGCGGTGACCGGGCCGAGCGGTGCGGGCAAGTCCACGCTGGTCGGTCTGCTGCTGCGGTTCTACGAACCCTCGCGGGGCCGCATCCTGCTCGACGGTCTGGACATCGCCGCGCTCCCGGTCGACGAGGTGCGCCGGCACATCACCTTGCTGCCCCAGGAGAGCATGCTCTTCGACGGCACGGTACGGGAGAACATCGTCTACGGCCGGCCGGACGCCACCGACGCGGACGTGTGGGCCGCCGCGGCCGCGGCCGACGCCCACGACTTCGTGACGGCGCTTCCCGACGGCTACGACACGCCCGTCGGCAGACGCGGCAACAGTCTCTCCGGCGGCCAGCGCCGCAGGATCGCGCTGGCCCGCGCCATGCTGCGCACCGCGCCCGTGCTCGTCCTGGACGAGCCGACCGCGGGTCTCGACGACGGCGCCACGGCCCGGGTGATGGCGCCCCTGCGTCGGCTGGCCGCGGGCCGCACGACGTTCCTCATCACCCATGACCTGCGTCTGACCGCCCAGGCCGACCTGATTCTGCACCTGGCGGACGGGACCGCGACCAGCACGGTGCCGGGCGGCGCCGTGGCCCGCGGAGCCTGAGGGAACGGCCGGAGGGGCGGGGTACGGCTCAGCCCCGGTCCGGCTCGGTCAACCCTCGACGGCCGGGGTGCCGCTCAGCCGCGATTCGGCTCGGTCAGGCCCTCGGCGCCCGCGGAGGCCTGCTGCGGCTCCGCGGCGCCCTGTGAGATGACCACCTTCGAGGGGCGGTTGCCACGGTCCAGGTAGCCGCCCGTGGCGGCCAGTCCGAGGCCGGCCACGGCGAGGGCGGCGCCGACCAGGTTGGGCGCGGCCCAGCCCCAGCCTGCCGAGATGACCAGGCCGCCGAGCCAGGCGCCGGACGCGTTGGCCATGTTGAAGGCGGAGTGGTTGGAAGCCGCCGCCATCGTCGGGGCGTCCTTCGCGTTGATCATGAGCAGCATCTGGACGGGCGTGGTGATGAGCGCGCCCGTCGCGCCGATGAAGAGGACGGTGATCAGGGCCGGGACCGTGCTGTGGACGGTGAAGTAGAACGTCACCAGCGAGGCGGCCAGCAGGACGATCCCGCCGTAGAGCGTCGGGCGCAGGGCGCGGTCGGTGAGCGGGCCGGCGACCAGGGTGCCGATGGTCATGCCGACGCCGTACAGGGCGAGGACGACGGTGGTGGAGGAGTCGGAGATGCCCGTCAGGTGGGTCAGCATGGGGACGAGGTAGCTGTAGAAGGCGAAGAAGCCGCCGAACCCGACGACGGCGGTGCCCAGGCCGATGAACACCTGAAGATTGCCCATCGCCCGCAGTTCCTGCCGGATGCCGGCCTGCGGGCCGCGCGGCTGGTGGGGCACGAGGAGGGCGAGTGCGGCGAGCGCCACGAGGCCGATGACGGCGACCGCGCAGTAGGCGTACCGCCAGCCCAGGTGCTGGCCGAGGGCGGTACCGGCGGGGACGCCGACGATGTTGGCGATGGTGAGGCCGAGGAAGATCCGGGAGACGGCGCGCGCGGCGCGGTCCGGAGCCACCAGGCGGGAGGCGACCACGGCGCCCACGCCGAACAGCGCGCCGTGCGGCAGTCCGGCGAGGAACCGGGCGGCGAAGAGCAGGCCGAAGTCCGGGGCGAGCGCGGACGCCGTGTTGCCCACCACGAACAGCCCGGTGAGCAGGAGCAGCAGCCGCTTGTGGGGCACTCGCGCGCCGATGCCCGTCAGCACGGGGGCACCGACGACGACGCCGAGGGCGTACGCCGACACCAGGTTGCCGGCGTGCGGCACCGACACACCCATCCCGTCCGCGATCTGGGGCAGCAGGCCCATGGTGGCGAATTCGGTGGTGCCGATTCCGAACGTGACGACGGCAAGGGCCAGCAGGGCCAGAGGCATGGCGGGTGAGGGAACCTTTCAGCGACGGTGGTCGGGAGGGGACGAGCGGGACGGCGCCGGAAGGTGTCCCCACCTCCGTGACCGGCCGCGCCGAGCACCCTTGCCCAGCACACCCCAAGAACGTTTCAGCGGAATGAAGCCCGCGCGCATTCCGGGATCGGCCCGCGTAATGGGGTGACCTGCGTCACCAGGGCTTCGCGCGGGCCGCCAAAGCCTGCTCGTCGCCACGCCTGTCTCACGTACTGTGGCTTCGCATGACCGACTCCGAGATCGAGATCACCGCAGAGCTGGTGCACGATCTTCTCAAGGACCAGCATCCAGACCTCGCGGGGCTGCCCATCCGCGAGGTGGCGGGCGGCTGGGGCAACCAGATGTGGCGCCTCGGGGATGAGTTGGCCGTGCGCATGCCGCGCACGCAAGATGCCCCGGATCTCCTGCGCAAGGAGTGCCGGTGGCTTCCTGTCCTGGCGCCGCGTCTTCCGCTCCCGGTTCCGACGCCGGTGCGGATCGGCGAACCGTCCGCGCGCTTCCCGAGGCCGTGGAGCATCATGACGTGGATTCACGGCGAGCCGCTGGACTACACCTCGATCAGTCGCGGCGAGCACGCGGCCGACACTCTGGCGGGCTTCCTCACGGCGCTCCATGTGGAGGCGCCCGCCGAGGCGCCGGACAGTTCGGACCGCGGCGCCCACCCCAAGAAGTGCACGGACGGCTTCGAGAACTTCATGCAAGCCATTGCCCCCGGCGGCCTTGCCGCCGACACCCAGGCCGTCCGGGACGTCTGGGACGATGCCGTCGCGGCCCCCGAGTGGGAGGGCCCCCGGGTATGGCTGCACGGCGACCTCCATCCGGCGAATGTCGTCGTCTCCGACGGGACCCTCTCGGGCGTGATCGATTTCGATTCCATGTTCGCCGGCGACCCGGCGTGGGACCTCGCGGCCGCGTGGGTGCTGCTGCCCGAGGGCGCGGCATCACGGTTCTTCGAGGTGTACGCGCACGCGGACGAGGCGACGGTCCGGCGGGCCCGAGGGCTGGCTGCCATGAAGAGCCTTTTCCTCATCCTTATGGGCCAGGCCGGGGAACGGGGCCTTCCTGGCGGCAAGCCGACATGGGGCCCCGCAGGCCGGGCGGCACTCAACCGTGTTCTCACATCCAGTCAGGACCGACTCTCTCCGGCATAGACCAGGGGGAACGGACAGGAGAACCGAGACGGCATGGCTGCCGGTCCCTACAGGTCCGCGATCACACGGTCGGGCAGGTACGGCGAAGCACCGGTCACCAGCCAATACTGAAGGTCTCGCAGCCTGGTGAGAGCCGCCTCGTAATACGCCGGCGGCTCCGGCCGGGGAAACCGCGGATGGGCTGTGTGATCGGGAAGCCAGTCGACACACACCCAGAACCCTTCCACCAGCCACCGCGGCAATTCCTGCTGATCACGCTCCTCGAACCCCGCGCACAGTCCCCGCATGGCCCGCTCGAGACGAGAGAAGGCCTCCTTGTCCCACCTGCGATCACGGATCAGGATCGCAAGAAACCCTTCCTCGTCCTCCGAAAACTCCTGCCGCAACACAGCGAGATCATCCATCACGGCATCATGACGTAGCCCACTGACACCGCGCCGTAGAGGGCACTGGGCTGGTCAAGTCATCCATATCGCGCGACTCATCACACTCGATGCGCCTGCTGATCTCGCATCAGGCCCTTTCCCGGAGCCACCGAACAGCGTCAAAACCGTGCGGGTGTGGCTCCTTTGGAGGGACGGTCCTACCAGCACAAGCCGACGCGTCCGTCCTCTGGGGTGGTGCGGGACTCGGGTCGATCAGACGCAGAGCCAGCAGTACAGCCGTTCCCCGCGCTGCTGTGCCCCGCGGGCGAGTTCCGCCAACTCGTGCAGCAGGCCGCCGATCGCGTCGGTGTCACCAGACCCCTGCTCTTCGACCCAATGCCGTGCCGCCGCAGTCAGTTCGGCGGCCTCCACCCTGGCCAGGGCGCCTTGCAGCTCATCGCTGATGGTGAGCACCAGACGCTCGCCTCCGTCGCGTTCGGCGACGACGTGGGAGGTCCGGGGCCGTGCCAGGAACTCGTCGAAGTCGACCCCGGTCAGGATCCTCTCGATCGCTCCGAGATCGGTCGTCGAGTCGAACCCCTTGGTGGCCACGACGTGGAACCCCGTCTCGGCCAGCCGAAGCCGTGGCCTGAGGAGCTCGCGAAGGCCGTCGCGCCCGTAACGTCGCACGATCTCCGGGACGGGCATTGGCAGGTGCGCCCCTGCACCATCCGGCCCGCCGGGCAAGTCGATGATCGTGGCGGCCGACTCGTCCGATGCCGCGGAGAAGTAGTCATACATCACACCCACAGGCGTGATCATGCCAGGGAGTGACGCGGTGGGGGCCGGCGCTGCCGACTTCGTCACGGTGACGGCCGGGGCCGGCGCTGCCGTCTTCATGGCGGTAGCCGTGACGGTGACCGTCGGGCGCGGCGCGGGACTGGCCGCGCTGGAACTACCGCCACCGAACGCGGCACCGACCGCGAGCA
This sequence comes from Streptomyces sp. Ag109_O5-1, assembly GCF_003814875.1. GTDB lineage: Bacteria > Actinomycetota > Actinomycetes > Streptomycetales > Streptomycetaceae > Streptomyces > Streptomyces sasae. The sequence continues at coordinate 87,732 of NZ_RKQF01000001.1, forward strand.
GCGCGAAACCACCGACCCACACACGCTTGCGCTTGTGCAGCGGGCGAATATCAGGCATGCGGACAGGCTCAGGCGGACGAACGGCCCACGGCCCGGGCTGATACTGGCTCACGCGACGATCCCCCCATGACAGGCACCCGGGCACACGCCACGGGGCAGTCGCATGCTTTACAAAACATCCCCAGAAAGCACGCAAGCCCCGGATGCATCCTGAATGTTGGGTGATGACCGCGGTTGGTACGGCGCCGACTGACCACGACGACCGCGAACCGCGCGCCGGCGGCCGGCGCGGGGACGCCGGTCACTCGCCCACGGCGACGTACCGCCACACCGTGCCGTCGTCGTCCTTGTCCTCGTCGGCGTCGTCGCGGTCGAGGTCGACCTCGACGCCGGCCGGCTCCAGGGCGCCGCGGACGCGGTCGCGGAGCGGTCCGGTCAGGTAGTTGTGGTGGAGGTCGAGCTTCTTGAGGTGGGTGAGCGGCGCCCCGTCCAGCAGCGCGGCGGCGCCCTGGTCGGTGAGGACGCCCATCGACGGCGCCCCGACCGGTCTCGGCTGCACTGGCTCGAACACCCCGAACTCCGAGCCACAGAGCTACGCCTCGCGGCAGACCTCGGCGTCATCGTCGGCACCCGCCTACCCGCCGGCTGAGAGCAGCCGCATCGCCGAACGCGACGACGTCCTGGTACGCACGCCCTGCCGCCCCAGCCGTCGCGGTCACCCGTGCACGACGTCAGCGCAGGGGGCTTCTAGCCCAGGGCGGGGTAGTCGCCGGCGGCAAGGTCCTCCATGAGGCTCGGGTGGATGGGCTCCCAGCCGAACTGCTTCCGGGTCAGCGCACCCGAGGACGGCATGTCGAGCGCGAACAAGCGGCCAATGGGGCCGAAGCTGTCAGGGGATGCCGACTCGACCGGGACCGCGAGCACGCCGCCGACCGCCTCGGCCAGGGATCGCATGGTGTCGCCCTCGTCGGCCACCGCGTGCAGGACGGTGCCGGGCGCAGAGTCCTCGAGCGCGATGCGGAACAGCTTGGCGGCGTCGACCCGATTGACCGCCGGCCAGCGCTGTGTGCCGTCGCCGACGTATGCCGACACGCCGGTCTTCTGCGCGGCGGCGATGAGCACCGAGCAGAAGCCGTATTGCGACGCGCGCTGATGCACGGAGCGCGGCAGCCGTACGACGGAGGAGCGGACGCCCTGGTCGGCCAGGGTCAGCACCATCTGTGAATTGAGGCCACGGCCGCCGACGGGTCCGTCGGTGGTGTCGGGGTCCTCCTCGGTGGAGATGTGGCCCGGCATCATCGGCGTGAGGCCGGCATGCACGAACGGCTTGCCGCTGCCTGCGAGGGCGGCCGCGATGGTTTGCAGGGCCCGTGTTTCCGCGTCGATGCACGGCCCCAAGTTGCTCCAGTCGTTCCCGAAGGCCAGGTTGATGACGCCCTCTGTCCGGGCGACGCCGGCGCGAAGGCTGTCCAGATCGCTGAGGTCGCCGCGAAGCGGTGTCCCGCCGGCAGCGGAGACGGCCGCGGCCGCGGCATCGGAACGGACGAGGCCGAGGACCTCGTGACCGGCAGCGATGAGTTCGGGAACGACAACTGAGCCGATGCTGCCGTTGGCACCTGTGACGAACACGCGCATGGAAGGCTCCAGATGACTGCTGCGACGCCGCGTCGGTGAATGAACCGTCGGTCGGGCCGCTCGGGCCGGCGACGCTCGCCACGGTGATTCCCCCACTGAGGCGACCGCGTCCTATAAGTCCGGCATATTATTTTAACAGTGGATACGTATTGTTATGTAGCGTTGCCCATTGTGCCCCCGCCGCTCTGCTGAGCGGCGGAAGCAAGCCCTGACAGCGTCCCGATACGGTGCTGGGCACCGGAAGCGGCCTGTCAGGACACCGGGCAGCTGACGCTCGTGGATGACGTGGCCGACCTCGCGTACTGCGGCGCGGCGATGGCTGTCCGCGGCCTCACCGCATGCGGATGACCGTCTTTCCGCCGACCTTCCGGGCCGGGTTGAAGGCGGCGACGGCGTCGTCGAGGTTCGCGACCTGGCCGATATGTGTCCGCAGGCGTCCCTCCCGTACCCGCCGGGCGATCTCGCCCAGCTGGGCGCGGTCGGAGACGACCACGAAGTCGACTGTCAGGCCGTTGGCCGGCCGCACCTCCGGCGGGCCGGTGACGGTGACGAATGTTCCTCCACCTCGCACCAGCCGGGCCGAGCGAGCGCCGATGTCGCCGCCGAATACGTCGAAGACGAAGTCGACTCCGCCGACGTCTTCCAGCGTGTCGCTGTCCAGGTCGACGAACTCGTGCGCCCCAAAGTCGAGTGCGCTCTGGTGGTGGGCGGCGCGTCCGGTGCCGATGACGTAGGCACCGGCCTCTCGCGCGAGCTGGGCCGCCATCGATCCGACCGCGCCGGCGGCGCCGTGCACGAGCACGCTCTGCCCCGCCGAGAGGTGCCCGTGCTCGAACAGTCCCTGCCAGGCAGTCAGGCCCGTCATCGCGACGCTCGCGCCGACCGTGAAGTCGATGTCCCCGGGCAGCGGCGCAAGGTTGCGCGCCTCGACGACGACGTACTCCGCCAGGGTGCCGTCACGGGTCCAGTCCGTGAGGCCGAACACGCGCTGCCCGATCGACAGCCCTGCCGTTCCATAGCTGAGCGAGGTGACCACGCCTGCCACCTCGTGTCCGGGGATCGACGGCGTGCGATCCCGGCCGAGGCGATCGACCCAGGTCGAGGGCCACTCCAGTTCGTCCCCGGTGAATCCCGACGCATGCACTTCGACGACGACGTCGCCGTAGTTCGCGCCGTCAAGGCCGGCGAGGCGCGCCGTATCCGGCCCGGGCCGTTCCGTCAGCGTCATCCCCGCGGTTCCGGCGGCGGGGTCCGTGACCACGATCGCTTTCATCTGTGGTTCCTCCTTCTCCACAAGCTCTGTTCGCCCCCGCCCCCGCCCGCTGCAGGCAGTGGTGGGGAGGCCGCTCGCCTCGCCGGTCCCATGCGGTCTCGCCGCTCGTGCCCCGTGCGCACTGCGGCCCGGCACCGGGATCGGCCGGTGCCTGGGCGCGTCAGGCCGGAATGAGCACGACCTTCCTGCCTCCGGCCCGTCCGGCAACCACCCGGGTGAACGCGGCCGGTCCCTCGCTGAGCGGCAGGGGTTCCGGTGCGAGTTCCAGGGTTCCCGCCGCGGCTTGCTCGGCCAGCTGCGCGAGCTGCGCGCCGTTGGGCTCGATGTAGAGGTCCCAACTCGTGATGCCTCGTTCCTCCGGCGGCGCGTCGGAGGTCAGGGAGCACAGCCGGCCGCCGTCACGCACCAGGGGCAGGGCCTGGACCGCCGTGCCGGCGGCGATGACGAGGGCGGCGTCGAACTCGCCGCGTACCTCGGTCGACCAGTGCGGGTCGTGGTAGTCGACGACGTCCTTCGCTCCCAGCCCGAGCAGGCGCTCCGCGGCGGCGGGAGACGCGGTCGCGGTCACCTCGATGCCCCGGGCCGCGGCGAGCTGGACGGCCAGGGCGCCGGTGCCCCCGCCCCCGTTGGTGATCAGGAGCCGCTGTCCTCGGCCGAGGTCGAGCTTCTCCAGAGCCTGCAGCGCGGTGAGCCCGTTGACCGGCAGCGCCGCGGCGTGTGCGGCGTCCAGGGCCGGTGGGCAGGCCGCCGCGTGATCCGCGTTGACCAGGACCCGCTCGGCCCAGAAGCCGCTCCCCCCGGGCAGCGGGGCTTCATGCGCGAGCACCCGGTCGCCCACCGCGAACCGGCTGACACCCGCGCCGACGGCCAGCACCTTGCCTGCGCCCTCCACTCCCAGCGCGGCCGGGAGGCGTAGCCCCACGTCCCAACGAGCGTCGATTTCCAATTCGTCCCACGGTCCGACCCCGGCGGCCTCGACCGCGACCAGGATCTGGCCCGGCTCGGGAGATGACGGTTCGGGCAGTTCCAGCAGGGCGACTTCCGTCTCCGCCCCGGACACACCGCACGCCTTCATAGTGGATCGTCGTCCTTTCACTCGGTCCGGCCGACCAGGGGTGGCGGCCGGAAACCCAAATCCGGCGGCGGTGTCGAAGGGGGACATTCCGCACGCCTTCACAGTAGATCTTCGTCTTCGTGCTCGGTTCGACCGACCTGTTCCAGATCCGTGGCTGCCCGAGGGTGGCCCGACGCTCGTCGGCGCCTACCAAGGCCGGCCCCGTGCCAAGTCGTTCGACGGCCCCGCGGGGGGCGACGGCCGGTCAGACGAACGTGAACAGCTGGTCGGTTTCGAAGCGGGAGATCGGGCTGTGGTAGACCTTCGCGGGGTCGGGGTAGCCGAGGGCCAGCAGCACGGTCGTGGTGTGTCCGGTCTCGCGGATCTTGAACGCCTTGTCGACGCTGGTGGGGTCGAATCCTTCGAGGGGCATGGCTTCGACGCCGAGCTCAGCGGCCGCCATCATGGTCAGACCCATCGCGAGGTAGGTCTGCTTCTCCATCCAGTGGTTCAGGTCCTTGTAGCCGTAGTTGCGCAGGTTGAGGAAGTCGCGGGTCATGGATTCCCACCGCGCCTGCTTCGCCGGGTCGGGGAACCGGCCGTCGGACCGCTCCTTGTCGAACACGGCCTGGAGGTGGCCTGCGGGAAGGTCCGCCCTCGTGGTGAGGATGATGGTGTGCGAGGCGTTCAGGATCTTCTCGCTGTTGTCCTGGAACCGTTCGCCGAGGTTGGCCGCCAGGCGCTCCTTGCCTTCGGTCGTGGCGAGGACGTAGAAGTGGTTGGGCTGCACGTTCGTCGAGGACGGCGTCGAACGCAGGAAGCCGAGCAGTTCCTGGAGCGTCGCGTCGGGGATCGTCTTGCTGGGGTCGAAGTACCTGGTGAGATGCTTGTTCATGAGCGTGCCGAGGTCCATGTCATCCTGCCTTCGTGTTGTGTGATCACGGGACGAAGAGTCCGTGATTCGTGCTGATCGGGTCAGTTCCTGCTGCGGGTGAGCAGTTCGCCGACGCGGGCGAAGTCCATGCCTGTCGTCGCCGAGGCAAGGTCGCCCGCGAGAAGGGCCTTCGCGGCTTCCTCGACCGCCCCCATCGCGTGGGCGTAGAGCATCGGACCCAAGCTGATGCGCTTGACCCCGGCCCGCTGCAGTTCGGCGACGGTGAGCACCTTGTCCGACGGAGACACCAGGACGTTGACCGGAGTCGGGGCGACCGCGGTGACGATCGCGACGAGCGCGTCGAGGTCGGGTGGGAACGGCGCGTAGACCACATCTGCGCCCACCTCGGCGAAGGCCGTCAGACGCCGGATGGTGTCGTCGAGATCGGGGCGCCCCTGGATGAAGTTGTCGGTGCGGCCGGTGACGACGATGCGTCCGTTCGACGCGGCGACGGCGCTGCGCACCCGACGGACCGCTTCGTCGAAGTCACGGATCGGCATGTCGGGATCGCCCGAGGTGTCCTCCACACCGATGCCGGCCAGGCCGGACTCCACGGCGGCCTCGACGGTCATGGCGACGTCTTCGGGCGTGTCGCCGTATCCGTCCTCGAAGTCTCCGTTGACGGGCAGTCCTGTGAGACTGCCGAGCAGCCGCGCATGCTCAAGGTGCTCCTCGCGGGTGACCTCGTGCCGCCCGTCGAGGCGGCCGAGCGTGGCGGCGATCGCCGCGGACGAGGTCGCGACCGCCTCGAACCCGGCATCGGCCAGCATCAGCGCCGAGAGGCCGTCCCAGGCGTTGGGCATGACGAGGCCACCGTCGCGGGTGTGCAGCGCCATGAACTTCTCGTAGAGTTCGGAGCCCGGCATGTCGAGCCTTCCTGAATGATCGTTGACTCAGTGGGGAGTTGGTGCCGGCGGCCGCACGGCGCTTTCTGACGCCGCGTCGGCCTCGACAGGCGAGATGAAGCGAGCCACGCACGACTTCCGCGCAGGGTCGGCGGCTCCGGGCGCGGGTTCACTGGCGCACGGTCGTACCGGCCGAGTCGGCGGCGGGGATGTCGAGGTCGGTCCGGTTGACGTTGTTGATGAAGTTGGTGAGCAGGAACTGCACCGCCACCGCGACGACGGCCAGGATCTGAGCGTCGGTGTATCCGGCGCCCCGTACCTCCGCGAGGTCGGTGTCGCTGACCTGTCCACGGCTCTCGACCACCTGCTGGGCGAAGCGGGCGGCCGCGGCACGCCGGGGATCGATCGAGCTCCCGACCCGGCCAAGCTCGATGTCGTCGCGGGACATGCCGCCGAATTCGGTGGCGACGTAGGTGTGCATCGCAAGGCAGTAGCCGCAGTCGTTGGCCTGCGAAACGGCCAGGGCGATGCTGTGCCGCGTCCTCGCGTCGAGCACCCGGCTCAAAGTGCCCTGCAGAGTCGTGACGACCTCGAGAACCGCCGGGTTCGACGAGAGGGTCTTGAACATGTTCGGGACGAAGCCCAGCTGCGCACCAATGGTGCCGAGTATCTGCTGCGCGCCGGCAGGCACATCCTCTGGAGCGGGAACGTTCAGTCGTGACACGGTGAATCGACCTCAGATCGGGGTGTGAACAGTCGTCGAGCCCAAGCCGGACTCGCTGTGCTTCGGAGCTCCACCGCAGGCTCTTCCTGCGCCCGCCACGACCTCGACGGTCGCGTCGCTTGCGCCCGGTGGCCTCCGTTGAGGGCGGTGACTCCTCCGGTGCCGGGTTCCGGATCTCTCCACCACCTCGAGCACCTCACAGAAAGGACTATACAGACCAGAATCTGGTACGCAACCCCTCCCCTGGAAGGGAAGCGTCCACCAGGTCGTCTCTGCGCGGGTCGAGCCAAGGCTCGACTCTTAAATGTGCAGGTCAAAGCCGCAGGTGAAGCCTCATGGCGAGCGACTTCGCCGGTCGGAGCGCGAGAGATCGGACGACCTCGAACCAGCCCCGCACAGCTCGCTCCGATTTTTAGTGGACCATTTAGTCCATCCGTGCCTTAAGACTCAGTGGGAACGACGACAAGGCCTGCCGGCTCCGCATGCACCTCGATCCCGCCTCCGTCCCCAAGGAGGTACGACCCCGGGCGCCGGGGTGCCGCAGCGGGCGGACACGGACCTGGGCGATGCCGGCCAGGTCCGGCCCTTGCCCACAGGCCGCGACGCGATCGCCACCCACGTGAAGAATCACAAGGGCGTCATCTCCAAGCGGTCGGCCTTTATGGTCGTATTGGTGTCACAACCGATCCACCTGGAGAACGAGGGCGCCACGCTTGCCATGCACCGAACGGCCGAGCAGTACGAGTGCGTAACGCGCCTGAGGGAGACACCGTGTCCGCAACCAGCGATGTCCGCCGCACGCCCCGCGGCCTGGAGACCCGCTCGCGCATCGTCGATTCGGCAACCAAGCTGTTCTACGTGAGGGGCGTCACCGCCACCACGCTCGATGACGTCCGGCTGGCGAGCGGAACGAGCAAGTCGCAGCTGTACAACCACTTCGGGGACAAACGCGCGCTGATCCACGCCGTGATCGACGTGCAGTCGAGGTTCGTCCTCGCCCGCGAGGAGCAGCACCTGCGCGGCGTGCGGACCCTCGCCGGTCTGCGCCGCTGGCGTGACGCCCTGGTCCAGGCCAACTCGTTGCAGGACGGCTCGTACGGGTGCGCGCTGGGTGCGATGTCGATCGAGCTGTCCGACAACGACGAGCAGTCCCGGCAAGCGCTCAACGCGTCGTTCGACGCCTGGCAGCGGATGCTCGTCGAGACACTGACCCGGCTCCGCGCCCTCGGCGTACTCTCCGAGAACGCCGACCCACAGCGCCTGGGCACCGGCCTGCTCGCGGCCCTGCAGGGAGGTTACGTGCTTGCGCAGAACGCTCACAGCTCCGAGCCGATGGCCGTCGCGCTGGACATGGCGCTGGACCACATCGCGTCCTTCGCCCGCACCTGAACCCACTGCGCGGTTCCAGGCGTGCGCCTGTCTCCGTCGCCACACGTTTCGAGCGGCTAGTCCCGGCACGGCCTTGCCCGGCGCACGGACACATCGAGTCCCATGCGAGTCACCTCTCACAAAAAAGGACCTTGAGGTCCCTTTTCGATCCTGCTAGCGTGCGCAGCGGTAATCTGGCCCATGTGGCGGAACAGACGCGCGACAGAAACGACTCCCGGCTGACCGAGCGCGGGCGGGCAACTCGGGAGCGCATTCTGAGGGCTGCCGCCGACATGATGTACGTCAGGGGCGTGTCTGCCACAACCCTCGACGAGGTCAGGGCAGCCAGCGGAACGAGCAAATCCCAGCTCTACCGCCACTACCCCGACAAGGATGCACTGGTGCGGGACGTCGTCGCATTGCAGGCCACCGAACTGCTCAAACGCCAGCACCAGCTACTCCAGCGGCTCAACTCCCTCCGCGGGCTGGAGCGCTGGCGGGACGTGCTGATCGAACACAACGCGCTCCGGAACGGGGCGTACGGCTGCCCGCTCGGATCCCTCGCCAGCGAGCTGGCCGACCAGGACGAAGAGGCACGCGAGGCGCTCGCCCGGCACTTCGGCACCTGGGAGGGACTGCTCAGGGCCGGGCTCGAGCGAATGAAGGACTCGGGAGTCCTCAGGGCCGACGCAGACGCCGAAGAGCTGGCCACCGGCCTGATGGCCGCCCTGCAGGGGGGCTACCTCCTCGCCCAGACGGTCCAGGACGTCAAGCCCATGCGGATCGCCCTGGACATGGCGATCGGCCACGTCAAGGCCTACGCCGCGCCCGCCGAGGGCGCTTCGCCGACGGAAGACCCTTCAGGGCGCTGAGCCGTCCACGGCAGGAGCGGCACCGAGAAGTCCCGGCGCCGCACCACGGACGGTCGTGTCGCCGTCTGCGGTGCCGGCACCTCCGCCGCGTCCCGGCAGCCACAGGGTGTCCGGACGGGGTTCGGCGACAGGAGGGACGTCCGCCCGCACAGTCCGACGCAGTCCGTTCTGCGCCCGTGCGCAGCCCAGCCTTCAGTCAAAAGCGGAGTACCACTCGACAACAGAGGACTATTTAGTCCCGAAAAACGGTCGACTTGCGGTACGTTTGGAGAGGGCGGCCTCCTGCGGCCACGCACGTCGAATCGCTGCGTGAGCGGAGCGACTGCTCCGTGAACCCGGTCGGCGGGAGCTGCCTGTGGCAGAGCCGACGGGACGTTCTGGACCTGAACAGATTCCAGGAAACCGGCTGCCGTCACCGCGGCCGCCGTGCGGGCACCGCTGTTCGTGCGGCAACGAGGAAGACACCACCTTGGCCCCGGCCGGCCGGTCGGGGTACTCGACGAACGAGGAGTTGACCACCATGGACGGACAGGAGCTGCAGGAGATCGCGGGCGCCAGCACCGCTGACCTGCCCGGCGCCGACCTGGAGCACCGCATCGGCCCCGACTGGGACCTCTACAAGGTCGGCGGCAAGGTATTCATGCTGATGACCGAGATGCCGGGGCATCCTGTCGTGATCCTGAAGGCCGATCCGGACGACGCCGCGGCCCTGCGGGAGCGGCACAAGGACATCACCCCCGGCTATCACATGAACAAGAGGCACTGGATCACGGTGGAGGGCGGGGGCACCGTGGACGAGGAGCTGGTGAGGGAGCTCGTGACCGACTCCTACCGTCTCGTGGTCCGCGGCCTTCCCAGGTCCGAGCAACCCGTGGATCCGCAGACCTTCGGCCGCCGGGCCTGACCGTCGTCATGCCTGAGTCTCCTGATGCCCGCAGTGCCGCCGACCCAGCGCGGCTGCGACAGGCCATCGAGAGTGATGTGATCCGAGCCGAGGGGGGTGTGCGCCGCGCGCTCGCCGCCGCCGTACGCGAGGCTGTCCGCAGCGGCCGCCTGACGCCCGGGACGCGGCTGCCCTCCTCCCGTCGGCTCGCCGACGACCTCGGGCTTGCCCGCAACACCGTGGCCAACGCCTATGGCGACCTCGTCGCCGAGGGATGGCTCACCGCCCGCGGAGGCTCGGGCACACTCGTGACAGACTCGGTGATCACTCGGCCGGCCCCGGGCCGATCAGCTGCCGAACCGTCCGGTGACACGTGCTACGACCTGATCCCGGGCAGCCCCGACCTCACCGCGTTTCCTCGTGCAGCCTGGCTGAAGGCCACACGCCGGGCCCTGGCCGCGGCTCCCGACGCCGCGTTCGGCTACGGCGACCCCCGCGGCCGGCCGGAGCTACGGGCCGCACTCGCCGATCATCTGGCAGGAGCCCGGGGCGTGTACACGAGTCCGGAACACATACTGATCTGCGCTGGTGTCTCGCACGGTCTGCGGATCCTGAGCGAGGTCCTGGCCGGCCGGCGGGCACGGAGTGTCGCCGTCGAGTCCTACGGGCCGGACAGGCACCGTGGCCTGCTGGCAGCCGTGGGGCTGGAGACGCTCCCGCTTTCCTTCGACCCGCACGGAACCGACCCGGTCCCGCCTCAGGGCACCGATGCGGTCCTGCTCACGCCGGCTCACCAGTTCCCTCTGGGCACGACACTGCAGCGCGATCGCCGGACCGCTGTCGTGGACTGGGCCAGACGGACAGGCGGCCTGGTCCTGGACGATGACTACGACGGTGAGTTCCAGTTCGACCACCGGTCCGTCGGAGCGCTCCAGGCACTCGCTCCGGACTCCGTGGTCTATCTGGGTACCGCCAGCAAAACCCTTGTGCCCGGCCTGCGCCTGGCCTGGATGGCGCTGCCGCCCGCGCTGGCCGAGGAAGCCGTGGCGGCAAAGGGACAGATCGACACGTGCGAGGTGCTGAGCCAGCTCACGATGGCGGAGTTCATCACCTCCGGCGCCTACGGCCGTCACGTACGTGCTGCGCGTCGGCGCTACCGCGATCGGCGGGAGTCTCTCGTCGCCGCCCTGACCCAGCACGCTCCCCATGTGCACGTCACAGGAACAGCAGCCGGCCTGCACACGGTTCTCGGTCTGCCGCCCGGGTACGAACAGCAGGTCGTTCAATCGGCGACCCGGCGCGGGCTCAAAGTGGCCGGCCTGTCTCGATACCGCCACGCGCAGTCCCCGCACGTCATGGGCGACGCCCTCGTCGTCGGCTACGGAACACCCTCCGACGCCGCGTGGCCTCAGGCACTCTCCGCGCTCATGGGGATCCTTTCCTGACGCGTGGTGGCGGCCGCCTTGCCCGGCGTCGAATGCCGTCACGGCGACGGCAGAGTCCGCCGTGAGCACTCACTGGGCTGACCGGCCGTGTCGGTGTGCGGATCGCGTGCCGCGATGACGGTGAACAGGGTGGCGACGAGGGCGAAAGCGCCGTAGCCGAGCGCGATCTTCGGCAGCGAGAAGGTGTGGGACAGCTGGCCGGAGATCAGGCTGGGAACGGTCGCGCCGCTGTAGCTGAGGAGATACACCACGGCGAAGATCGGTGCCCGGTCCGTCAGGCTGCTGGCGTACAGCAGGCCGCGGGTGGTGCCGCTGATGGCAACGCCCTGACCGGCCCCGGCGACGACAGTTGCGGCGATGAACAAGGGAAGTGCACCGGTGGCGATCGCCGTGATGATGCCGGTCCAGCCGACCACGAAGGCCGCCATGCCGATGCGTTGGGCTCCCGCCGGGGCGAATCGGCCGCTGAGGGGAGCACCCAGAGCACTGGGGGCCATGTAGGCGGCGAACACCAGGCCCAGGACGAGTGGACTGTGCGTGCGGAGCTGGTCTTCGACCAGCGCGGGCACGAAGGCTTGGTAGAACGCGCCGGTGGCCCAGGTGGACAAGAGGACTGCGGCCGTGACGGCGAGCAGATGCCTGACCCGGACCGGTACGCGGACAGTGGGCTTCAACGATCGCCACGCGCCGGGGACGGTGGCTACGGTGTCCGGGCTGACGGCGATGAGCACCATGGACAGCAGGAGCAGGCCGACGGAGACGAGGTAGACGAGGTCGCGGGGCCAGGGGCCGAACTGGACCAGGGCACCGGAGGCGACGGCGCCCAGGGCAAGGCCGAGCATGACTGTCTGGCTGGACGCGACGGAGGCCAGCCAGGCCGGTCTTGCGGGTGCGGTGTCGACGACGTACGCGGTGAGGCTGCTGCTGGCCAACCCGGCACCCAGGCCCATCAGGATCCGGCCGGCGATCAGGACGCCTATGTGGTGCACGTTCAACAGCACCAGGCAGCCCAGCACGAGCAGTCCGAGGCTGGCGAGGGCCGCGGGCCGACGGCCCACATGGTTGGACAGCCGTCCCAGTACCAGCAGCGTGCTGATGGTCGCGGCGGAGTAGGCGACGACCGTCATCGAGATGCCCGCGTTGGTGAACCCGTCCTGGGCCCGGTAGACGTTGAACAGGGGGATCGTCGAGCCCACCGCGGCAAACGCGGCCGCCAGGGAGAGCAACGCGGACGGGAACGCAAGCCCGAACGTTCTGCCCTGACGATCCCGACCGGGGACTGGGGCCACATTGTGCATCGAGCAGCGTCCTTCTCTCGTTCTGAATCAGGCAGCGCACCGGCTTCTGTCGTGGGCGGTGACAGTCGGCCCTGCGACTGCCGGCTCCTGGGAGCGCCCTCTCCGCGTCACGGCTGCGGTGTGCCCCGTAGGTTCGCCTGGCCCGTCGATCATGCATGAACGGGACTGTTTAGTCCAGACCCGGGCGTGCATCCCGCCCTCGGCGAACACACCCCCAGCCCTGCGCTCGCCAGCACTTCCACGTCGGCTTCCTATCAGTGCCGCGACGGGACTGGATAGGCAGCGATCGAGCGCCTTTACGCGCCGGACCACCCGTCATCGCTCCGCAGCGCTTCCATCTTGCGATACTGGACCATGACGTCCACTTTAGAGTTAGGGTGGAGGTAGTGACTCGATCGAGGGATGGCGACGTAGTTCGCCCGACAGGCCGGCGCCCATGCCATCGGAACCGGACACGCCGCCGACCGGCGGCCCGGGAGGGACGGCTGTGCACGAACATCGGTCAGGTCGTCACCCTCGACGACACCGTTTCCGCTTTCGACCCGGCCGAGCGGGGCAACGGCAAGATCATCGTTCGCCCATGAGGCCATCGCACATGCCCGGACACAACCAGCAAAGGACCATCCGCATGACCAGCCCAACCGAGCCGAACCGCTCGACCGCCGACGACGTGGAGAGGGCGGAACCAGGCCTCACCGGTCAGGATCCCGCCGTCGTCGTCGACGATGCCGGCAGCGATCCCCGTGCTCTCGCGTCCGACTTCGACGTCGTCAACGACGAGAAGACCGGTGCCTACGTGGCCAAGGCCGGTGACACGGAGGTGGCAGGGCTGACCTACCAGGCCGTCGGCGAGAACCGGCTCGTACTGCTGGCCACCTCCGTGTTCCCCGAGTTCCGCAACCGTGGGATCGCGACCAGGCTGATCCGACACGTCCTGGACGACGTGCGCGCGCAAGGAAAAACGGTCACCATCACGTGCCCGATCGTGCACACCTTCATCGAGCGCAACCCGGCGTACGCCGACCTCATCGACCCCGAGCACCCGGGAGCCAGGAGAGCCACGCCGGTCATGGACCAGGCCTTCAGGCTTCCCCGGGGAGAAGGTGAAGCAGCGACGACGGGCGTCGAGGCCGAGGCAGCTGCCCTGGACGAGAACAACGCCACGCTCATCGCCGCAATGGACCAGGCAGGTCCCGACCAGGTGGGGTCGAGCTGGGAGCTTGATGTCATCAACGACACGGAGCGAAGCCGATGGTTCGCGGCCATCGGACCCGAGGCGATCGCGGAGCTCTCGTACCGGTTTGTCGGCGGCCGCGTCGTGTTGCTGACAACCTGGGTCGACCCCGCTTACCGCCACCACCGGGTCGCCACGGAGCTCATCGCCCGCGTGCTGGACGAGATCCGGCCAACCGGCAAGAAGATCACCGTCATCTGCCCGGTCGTGGGCGAGTTCATCGCCCGCAACCCGCACTACCGCGATCTCATCGACAAGGTCCATCCGGGTTCCGGCGCCTACCCGCAGCACAGGCGCGCAGCCGAGGCCGACGACCAGTAACGCCCCGCCGCGATCGAGAACGGCCTGACATAGCGACCCGGCATCTTGCAGGCTCTGGCCCTCGCGGCCCGTGACCTGAAAGAAGGCCGCCGCACGCACCACCCCGAACTGATCCTCTTCCCCTGCAGGGGCGACCTGCAGGACTACGCCGCCCACGACCCGGCCGGCCGCGACCTGCAACCCCTGGTCAACCTCGTCGACACCCACGGCCCCGACGCCATCCTCACCGCCCTCGCCCGCCTCGCACCCGAACAGCACGCTCAGGTCACCGTCTCCACCGCCCACAAGGCGAAAGGACGCGAATGGCCCCGCGTGCTCATCGCAGACGACTTCGACCGCCCCAATGACAGCACGACCGAAGAACAGACAAACGCCACGAGACCACCCGACCCCGTCGACGATGCCGAAGCCCGCCTGGCCTACGTAGCGGTCACCCGTACCCGCCAACGCCTCGATCTGGGCGGCCTGTCCTGGATCCACCACCACCCCGACGGCACACCACCCGTCTGAGTAATCTTTCCGACAATCTACGGACGTGCTCGTCACGCGAGCCGGTACTTGAGAACTTCCGGTCTGTCAGTGCCTGCGACGTGCCAGCCCACGACACTTCATATACCCCGAGGCACCGGTGCACCGGTGGTGGTCCGGACCGGTGCCGGGTAGCTCATAGTGGACTGCTGCATGCCATCGATCCCTTCAGAAACCGATGCCCGTGACGACCGCTGCAAGCGAACCCTCCACCGAGCGTGTCCCCGGCCGGGTCTGGGCGATCCGCCTGACCGGGCATGCCGACCGGACCGCCACCGTCACCTGCACCACCGCGGCCTGTCGGATGCCGCCCCGGTCCAAGGACCTCGCCGGCCTGCGGGCATTCGCTGCCCAGCACGCCGCCGCCCACGCGCGGGTGGCTGCCGTCCACGCCAACGCCTGGTGCCACTGCGGCTTCACGCAGTGCGCAGCCCACCCGGACACGCCCGCTCACTGCGCGGGTGGTGTGGCACTGGTCCTGCAGCACGATCCCGTCGTCGGCCGCGTCTGGACCCTCCAAGAGGTCTGTCAGGCGTGCACCCCGCTGATCCCGAATGGGTGCAGCTCCTTTGGAGGGACGGCCTCACCTGCATAAACTGCGACTTGCGGCGTGCCCGAATGATCGACTCGACCACCGCAGGGGGTCACGCGATGACCCGCACCCCCGTGCTGTCGATCTTGATTCAACGCGCGGGCGTGACCTGCTGGTTCCGAAAGGATCTCCACGACCGGCGGTCGAGCCGAACCGGCAAATGCCCAGCTCAGCCTGTCCCTCGAAAGGAGCCACACCCAAACCGTGCCCGCCCCGGACGGGGTGTGAACCGAACCGCCGGTCGGCGGTCTCTTCACCGTCTTCATCGACATGACCCTGACCTTGGTCCGGAAGGCGACTGTCTCGGGTACAGCCAACTTCGTGATCAGGCAGTGGACTTGGCCACGATCCTGGGGCCGGTCAGTCGCGGTCCCGGGGGACGGCGAGTTCGGTCTCCACGAGTCGGTTCAGATGGTGGCGGGCGTCCTGTGTGCTGAGCGGGGGTGACTGGCGCAGCCGCTGCAGGGCGAGGCCGTCGGCGAGGGCCGCGAACCGGACGGTGAAGCCGTCGAGGTCGTCGCCGCTGAACTCGCCGTCCGCGACGCCCCGTTCGGCCAGGGCGCGGATCTGCCGGTGCCAGGCGGCGTAGCGCTCCGTCTGGCCGCGGGCGAACGCCTCGTCGGTGTCCGGGTCGCCGGCGTTCCAGTAGTCGAACCACATCCGCCAGTGCCGGTCGGTGTCCTCGGTGAAGAGGGCGTCGACGAGCAGCCGCAGGGCCTCCGCCCCGCTGCCCGCCCGCTCGGCGGCCTCGCTGAGTTCCGCGTAGTACCGCTCGATGTGCAGCACCATCGCCTCGGACAGGATCTCCTGGACGCTGCCGAAGTGATAGGTGACCGTGCCGACGGAGACCCCGGCCGCGGCGGCCACGTCCCTGACGCCCACCGACGCATAGCCGCGCTCCGCGATCAGCGGAATGGCCGCCTCGACGATCAGTCGACGCCGGACCTCGGTGGGCTGGCGGGTGCGGTCGGCCGCCGCGACGGCACGGCGCGGGGCCTTCGCCGAACGCGGCGACTCTGCGGCGCTCATCCCGACGTCCTCGCGCTGGTGTGGTGCCAGGACCGCTTGACCACTGTCTCTCCGTTCGCCCGTGCCTCGATACGGCTGTCCATGACGAAGTCCGCCGCCGAGGCGCGCAGCTCCGTACGCGCCATGATCTCAGCGTCGAAGTCGTCGCCGCGCCGCAGCCGGATCCGCCACTCCGACACGGCGCTCGCGGACAGCGGGGCGTCACCGCGGACACGGTACGTCTCCCGTGCGCTCTCCTCGTAGCGGAGCCCGTCCGGGTACGTCCGTGATCCCCCGTAGTTGGGGTCGACCTCCAGGGTCCACTCCCCCGCCGCGACGTCGTGGGTGACCAGCCGTTCGGGCCGGGGCTCGGCGGGCCGGTCGTAGGTGACCGGCAGGGGTGGCGCCTGCTCCGGCTCCTCGAAGAGGATCGGTGGCTCCTCGCCGGCCGCCCGCACGGGCAGGACTACGGCGCTGTCCGCGGGTACTACGCGCAGCTCCCCGCGCTCGCCGTGCGGCCACACCCACGGCCAGTAGGCGTCGGAGACGGCGACCCGGACGCGGTGGCCGGGCGGGAAGGCGTAGCCGATGCCGGTGAGTTCGACCTCGACGTCCTCGTACGTCCCCGGGGTCCACTCCACGGCCTGGTCCCGGCCGTGTCTGCTCAGCAGGTTGAGCACACCACGGGTGACGAGTGTCGAGGCTCCGTCGGGAGCGACGTCGCACAGCCGGACGATCACGTTGGCCCGTGCGGTGGCGCTGTCCAGGCGCAGGCGGACTCGGGGCCGGCCGAGGATCTCGACGCGCCCGGTGAGCGGCTCGGAGTCGAAGCAGACCGAGCGGCCGTCCTCCTCGCGCTGGTCGGGCGGCAGATCGCTCGCGTTGCCGAACGGGAAGAAGCGGCCGGCGTCGAGGCCGGTGTGGAGCGGGGAGCGGACCAGGACCGACTCGCTCCCGGCTGCCAGGGCGCGCTCGCTCCAGGTCACCTTCGGGGAGGGCCAGTTGTCGTCGCCGACCCAGCGGCCGGGCATCACGTCGTACGAAGTGGCGGGCGGCACCGGGTCGTTGATCCAGGCGCGCAGCAGCGGTTCGCGCATCACTCCCGTGTCGGTGTCCTTGAGGTGCTGGTCCCACCAGCGCAGGGTCTCCTGGAGGAAGCCGATCGCCGGGCCGGGCGGCAGCCCCCGGTCCGGGTACTGGTGCGACCAGGGGCCGATCAGTCCGCGCACCCGGTCGGCCGGGAGGTGCTCGACGAGACGGAGGACGGTGTCCCGGTACGGGTCGTTCCAGCCGCCCACCGCGAGGACGGCGGCGTCGATGGCGGTGTAGTCCTCGCAGACGCTGCCGTGCTGCCAGTAGGCGTCGCGCTGCTGGTGGTCGAGCCAGGTGTGCAGGAAGGGCACGAGGGAGTCGAGGCGCTCGCGCCACATCGGCAGCCAGCGGTCGGCGCCTACGTTCGCCGGGTCCGGCGGCCGGGAGGCGAAGGCCAGCATGGTGCCGGCCCAGGCGAGCATGTCGATGCCGAGGACCGCGCCGCCGGTGTAGTGGACGTCGTTGTCGTAGCGGTCGTCGGTGGAGCAGACGGTGACGACCGCCTTGAGCGGTTCGGGGGCGAGGGCGGCGATCTGGAGGGAGTTGAAGCCGCCCCAGGAGATGCCGAACATGCCGACCTTGCCGGTGCACCAGGGCTGGGCGGCGAGCCAGTTGACGACGTCGACGCCGTCGGCGAGTTCCTGGGCGTCGTACTCGTCGCCGGGGGTGCCCTCGCTGTCGCCGTGGCCCCGGATGTCGACACGGACGGAGGCGTAGCCGTGTCCGGCGTACCAGGGGTGGCGCTGGGCGTCGCGGGGCGCGGTCCAGTCGCTCTTGCGGTACGGGAGGTATTCGAGCAGCGCGGGCACGGGGTCGGACTCGGCGTCCACGGGCCGCCAGATGCGGGCGTGCAGCCGGGTCCGGCCGTCCCTGGTGGGGATCCAGACGTCCTCGTGCACGACCTGGCGCTCGAACTGTTCGCGGTACTTCACGAAACTCCTTCGGCCACGGGGGCGTTGAGGGTTGTCCAGCGGCGGATGCGGTGGCCGTCGCCGAGGTCGTTCCAGATGCCGTCCGAGTCGGCGGCGTCCGCCCAGTCGGGGACGTCGTCGGTCAGGGGTGGTGCGTCGGGGTCGGGTTCGAGTGCGGCCGCCATCAGACGGCGGGTGTAGGGGTGGCCGGGCGCGTCGAAGACGGCCTCGGTGGGCCCTTCCTCGACCACGACCCCGTGCCGAAGTACGACGACCCGGTCGGCGATCCCGCGCACCACGGCGAGGTCGTGGCTGATGAACAGGCAGGCCAGGTCGCGTTCCCGGCGCAGGTCGTCCAAGAGCCGCAGCACCTCGGCCTGGACGGAGACGTCCAGCGCGGTGGTGATCTCGTCGGCGATCAGGACGTCCGGCTGTCCGGCCAACGCCCTGGCGATGCCGATGCGTTGGCGCTGTCCGCCGGAGAGCTGGGCGGGCAGCCGGTCGGCGAGGGCCGGGTCGAGGCGTACATCGGCGATGAGCCGGCGGGCTTGTTCGGCGGCCTCGGCACGGCCGGTCGCGGTGCCGAAGAACCGCAGCGGGCGGCGGACCGCGTCACCGACGGAGCGGCGGGGGTTGAGGGAGGTGTCGGCGTTCTGGAAGACCAGCTGGACCCGGCGCCGCAGCGAGAGCGGTCGCCCCGGCGCCGGGCGGGCCAGGTCGCCGGCCTCGTGCGTCATGGTGCCGCCGGAGGGGGTGCGCAGTCCGGCGAGCGTCCAGGCCAGCGTGGACTTCCCACTGCCCGACTCGCCCACGAGGGCGAGGACTTCGCCCCGGCGGACGTCGAAGGAGACGCCGTGCACGGCGCGCGTACTGCCGTAGTCGATGGTCACGTCGCTCGCTGCGACCGCGACCGGCGCGCCGTCGGGGACGGCGGCCTTGGCGCGGACCGTGCGCTCCCCCGCCTCGTCGACGACCGCGAGTCCGGCGTCGTCGAGGCGCGGCACGCTCGCCAACAACCGCTTGGTGTAAGGGTCCTGGGGCGCGGCGAACAGCCGCCGCGTGGCCGCTGCCTCCACCACCCGGCCCGCCTTCAGGACGCACACCTCGTCGGCCATGTGCGCGACGACGCCGAGGTCGTGGCTCACCAGTACGGCGGCCAGGCCGAGTTCGTCGCGCAGGGCGGCGAGCAGGTCCAGGACGCTGCGCTGGGTGATGACGTCCAGGCCGGTGGTGGGTTCGTCGAGGACCAGGGCCTTGGGGCGGGCGGCGATGGCCATGGCGATGGCGACGCGCTGTTGCTGGCCGCCGGAGAGTTCGTGCGGGTAGCGGCGGGCGAGCTCGGCGGGGCGCGGCAGCCGGACCTGTTCGAGCAGGTCGACGACCGGTACCTCGCCGCCCGCCTCCTCGATCTGCCGTCCGATGCGCATGGTCGGGGTCAGCGCCTGTCCGGCGTTCTGGCCGACCATGGCGACGGTGCCGCCGCGCAGCTGCCGCAACTCCCGTGCGGGCAGGGCGAACACGTCCTGTCCGTCCACACGGACACTGCCACCGGTGATACGGGAACCGTGCCGCAGATGGCCCAGCAGGGTGGCGGCGACGGTGGACTTGCCGCTGCCGGACTCGCCGACGAGGGCGAGGGTACGGCCCGGCTCCACCTCCAGGGACACCTCGTGCACGACCGGCACCTCACGGCCGCCCGAACGGTAGGCGACGGAGAGGGAGTCGACGGAAACGACAGAGGTCATCAGGAACCCTCCCTGATCCGGTCCACGCCCCACGCCTTGGAGAGGCCGTCGGCCGCGAGGTTGAGCCCGACCACGAGGGTGGCCAGGGCGATGATCGGCGCGAGGCTCGCCATCGGGACGACGGTGATGGCGGTGCGGTTCTCGGCGACCATCAACCCCCAGTCGGGGGTGGGCGGGTCGGCGCCGAAGCCGAGGAAGGACAGCGAGGAGATCAGCAGCACCACCCAGGAGGCACGCATCGCGAACTCCACGCACACGACGTCGGTGATGTTCGGCAGCACCTCCCGGCGCAGGATCGCCCAGGTGCTCTCGCCGCGGGCGCGGGCGGCGGTGACGTAGTCCATGGGGACGACCGCGAGGGCGGCGCCGCGTACGACGCGGACGACCTGGGGGACGTAGACGACGGCGATGGCCAGGACGATCACCGCGGGACCGGTGCCGAGGGCGGTGACGATGACCAGCAGGGCCAGGATCGACGGTACGGAGAGGATCGCGTCCAGTACGCGGCCGAGCACGTCGTCGAACCAGCCAGCGCGCAGGGCGGCCGCGCAGCCGACGACCGTACCGAGGGCGACGGTGATCAGAGTGGCGGCCACGGACACCCCGAGCGCGTACCGGCCGCCGTACAGAACCCGGGTGAGGACGTCACGGCCGTACTGGTCGGTGCCGGCCCAGTGTTCCCGGCTCGGGCCGAGCAAGGCGTGCGAGGCGTCGTTGGCGATCGGGTCGTACGAGGTGAGCAGCGGGGCGAGCAGCGCCACGAGGATGTGGACAGCGACGACGGCCAGGCCCACCAGGGCGGTGCGGGAGGAGCGCAGGCCGCGCCAGGCACGGACGGCGGCGTGCGGGGCCGCGGGGGCGGTGGCCGTGGTGGCGGGGGTGGTGCCGAGTGCGGTCACCGGGTCCTCCCTCGGGTGCGGAGCCTGGGGTTGAGGGCCATGGCGCCGAGGTCGGCGGCGAGGTTGCAGACGACGTAGATCACGGCGCTGACGAGGGCGATGGCCTGGATGACGGGCAGGTCGCGGTTCTGCACGGAGGACAGCATCAGCTTTCCGATACCGGGGTAGTTGAAGACGTTCTCGACGACCGCGACCCCGCCCGCGAGCCAGGCGACGTTGAGGGCGATCACGTGCAGGGTGGGCAACAGTGCGCTGGGCAGTGCGTGCCGGGTGACGATCCGCCAGGTGGAAAGGCCTTTGAGACGGGCGGTGGTGACGTACTCGCCTGCCATCACGTCGATGACGGAGGTACGGGCCATCCGCACGATGTAGGCGGCCATCACCACGGCGAGCGCGAGCGCGGGCAGCCATACGGCGGGCAGGAGTTGGCCGACGCTCGCCTCGGGGCCGTAGAGGACGACGGCGGGGAACCAGGGCAGCGCGACCGAGAAGCACAGCACCAGGACGGTGGCGACCACGAACTCGGGGACGCTCATGCCGACGAGGCTGACGGTGGAGATGAGGTGGTCGGGCCAGCGGTCCCGGTACAGACCGGCGAGGACGCCGAGGAGGAGGGACCCGGTCACCGCGAACAGCACGGTGACGACGGCGATGAGCGCGGAGTTGCCGAGGTACAGGGCGACTTGGCCGCCGACGCCCTTGCCGGAGACGAGGGAGGTGCCGAAGTCGCCGTGCAGGGCGCCCTTGATCCAGTCGACGTAGCGTTCCCAGGCGGGCCGGTCGAGACCGAGCTGCTCGCGCAGGGCGGCAACGGCGTCGGGAGTGGCGTCCTTGCCGAGGATCTGGGTGGCCACGTCGCCGGGCAGGGCCTGTACGGCGAGGAAGACGAGTACGGAGGAGAGGAACAGGGTGCCGACGGCCGAGGCCAGCCGGCGCAGGGTGAACGACAGCATGCTCAGGCCCCCTTCACACCGATGTTGAGGTAGTCGAACTCGAAGCCGTGCTCGGCGTAGCCGCGGACCTTCCGGGAGATGCCGACGAGCCGGTCGGCGAACATCGGGGTCATCGCCCCGCCCCGCTCGATCACCAACGTCTGCGCCTCGCCGTACAGTTCACGGCGTCTCGTGTCGTCGGTCTCGGCGCGGGCCCGGTCCAGGACGGCGTCGAACTCCTTGTCCGACCAGGCGGTCTCGTTGTAGGAGGAGCCGCTGCGGAAGATCTGGGTGAAGAGCTGGTCGACGGGCCGCCCGGTGAACCAGTAGGTGGCCATCAGGGGCTTCTTCATCCAGATCTGCGTGTAGTACGAGTCCGCGGCGGCCGTCTTCACCTTGATCCGGATACCGGCCCGCTTGGCGGAGTCCTGGTAGGCGAGGGCCATCGGCGTGAACAGCGGGTCGTACGACGAGGTGTAGAGGTCGATGCCCAGCCCCTCGTGTCCGGCCTGCTTGAGGAGGTGGCGGGCCTTCTCGGGGTCGTGCGCGGGGTGGGCGGCGTTGTGGGCGGGGTCGCTGGGCGGCACGGGGTTGTCCCAGCCGGCGGTGCCCGCGCCCTGGAGCGCCACCTTCACGACGTGCTCAGGATCGTAGGCGAGCTTCATCGCCTGCCGGACTCGGACGTCCGTGAAGGGCTTCTCGGTGGTGAGCATCGGCAGCACGTACCACTGCGCGTCCTTCACCCGTGCGACGGTGGCCCGGTCGGAGGCGGCGACCACCCGGGCGGTGGCGAAGTCGAGGTTGGTCTGGGAGAGGAGGTCCACCTGTCCGGCGAGCAGGGCGCCCGAGCGGGCGGACATGTCGGCGACCGAGTAGAAGGCGATGGCGTCGAGGACCGGGCGGCCGGCCCAGTGGTCCTTGTTCGCGGTGACCCGGCCGGGGCCCGCCGGGGCGAAGGACTCCAGCTTGAACGGGCCGGTGCCGATGCCAGTGCGGCCGATGCCCTTCGCACTGCCGTCGGGGATGACGTAGCAGTTGTAGTGCGTGAGGAGGCTGGGGAACTCGGCGTTCGGGGTCTTCAGGGGGACGACGAGGGTGTGGGCGTCCGGGGTACGGAGCGTGCCCGGGTCGACGAGCGGGGCGAGGACGGCGGCCTGGGGTGAGGCGGTCGCCTTGTCGAGGATGTGCCGGAGCGTGTAGGCGGCGTCGGCGGAGGTGAAGGCGCGTCCGTCGTGGAAGGTGACGCCCTTGCGGAGCCGGAAGGTCCAGGTACGGGCCTTGGCATCGGACTCCCAAGACTCGGCGAGGTCGGGGGCGAGTTCACCGTCCGCGCCGACACGGACCAGCCGGTTGTAGAGGGCGCCGAGGTATTCGTATGCCGACAGGGAACTGGCCGGATCAAGGGTCTCGGCGTCGGAGGCCGGGGGCCTGGCGATGCGCAGGGTGCCGCCGGGGTCAGGGGTGCCCTTCAGGGCGGCAGCCGTCAGATCCGGGGTGGCGGCTGCCCCCGTACAGCCGGTGAGCAGCCAGGACGCGCCGAGCGAGGCTGCGCCGGCCGCGCCCGCGGCGAGTACCGAACGGCGCCCCGGGAGGTGGATGTCGGGCATGGACCGACCGTCTCTCTCGCTATTCGTTCAGCGGAACGATTGAGTGAAGTTCGTGAACGATAACCAGACGACGCCTTCCGGCCAACCCTTCGGACGCGGAAATTAACGTCGGAAATGGATCGGTAACGGGACGACGGGAGCGGGGCGCGGCTGCCACGGCAACCCGGCCACCACGAGCACCGCAAACACCCGTTCGAGCGGTTACTGAGCCCGCTTCATCCCGGGAACGGTGCGGCCGCCACATCGGGCGGCAGGTTGAACGGTGTGACCACCTGGATCGCCGAGGGCAGGGTCGGTCCGTCGTCCGGCAGGGCCTTGTGGGCGCGCATGATGGTCTGGCAGGCGCGGCGCACGTCCTGGCGCAGGTCGTGGTGGAGGACCGCGGAGATGCGGCGCTCGCGCAGCAGGCGCGTGTTGTCGTGGTCGAGGTCGTGTGCGATGAAGACCGCGCACCGCCTGCCCAGGGTGTCGAACGCATCCAGTGTGGCGAGGTTGCCGCCGCCCATGGAGTAGACGGCCACGATGTCCTCGTCGCGTTCGAGGGCCTCCAGCACGAGATCGCGCTGGGCGGCGTCCAGGCCGTCGCTGTCGGTGACCTCCACCAGGGACCGCCTGCGGTCGACGAGACGCATCGCGCTGCGGAAGCCCATCTCGCGCTCCTCCTCGCCACGGAAGGAGCCCCGGCTGATGGTGGTGAGCACATTGCCGGGGCGGTCGCCGAGCCACTGTTCCAGGAGGTAGGCGGCGGTGGCGCCGGCGGCTCGGTTGTCGATGCCGACATACGCCAGGCGCGCGCTGTGCGGGAGGTCCGTCACCAGGGTGACGACGGGGATGCCGGCTGCGACCAGGCGTCCGACGGCGGCCGCGATCTCCGGCACGTCGGGGGCCTTGAGGATCACGCCCTGCGAACCACGCTTGGCGATCTTGTCCAGGGTGTCGGCCAGGTCCTGGGGCGGGCAGGTCTCGCGGAAGTGGAAGCGTGAGCGCACCACGGCGGGGTGCAGGGACGCCAGTTCGGCCTCCAGCGCCTCGCGTACGGCGGTGGAGAACCGCTCCGGTGTCTGCATCACGATGTCGATCATGAAGGTGCGACCGGCGATGCGGACCTGGGCCTGCTGGCGGTCCAGGTCCTTGATGGCCTCGTGCACCTCACGGACGGTGCTGTCCCGCACATTGCCCCGGCTGTTGAGGACGCGGTCGACCGTGGCCGTGCTCAGCCCGGACTGACGGGCGATTTCCCTGATCGTATAGGGATGGCGCATGAGGAATCCCAGGTGATGATGATGCACTTTTGATGTGCTTCTGAGGATTGAATGATGGGTTCGGGTTATCAAGACTGACAGAAAGGCAGGCACTGCGAAAGGACCGGAATGCCCTCCATGGCCACGACCGGGCGGACTTGGCTGACCGAGGCCGACTGCGATCTCGACACGTTCCGCTCGCTCGTCGAGCAGAAGACCGACACCGCCGACTACCCCTCGGCGGAGGGTGTGGAGCAGAACGTGCTCCTCTACGACAGCGAACGGCTCCGTGGTCTCGCGGCTACCGCGGACGGCCGCCGCGACGTGCAGAGCGAGCTGATCCGGGCGCTGCTCGACGGCCCCGGCATCGTGGTCCTCAAGCGCGCGTTCACCGACGCTCGTATCGTCGACCGGGCCTCCGAGGCCTTCGCCTCGCTGATCGAGGAGCAGCGCGCGAGCGGTGCCGGGCGCGGCGACCACTTCGCGAAGCCCGGCGCCAACGACAGGGTCTGGAACGCCCTGGACAAGGTGGCCGTGCGAGCCCCCGAGGTGTTCGCCGACTACTACGCGAACGACATGCTGGAGCTGATCTCCGAAGCCTGGCTGGGCCCCGCCTACCAGGTCACCTCGCAGGTCAACGTGGTCAACCCGGGCGGCGCGGCGCAGAACGTGCACCGCGACTACCACCTCGGCTTCCTCACCCAGGAGCGCGCCGCCGCCTACCCGGCGCACGTTCACCGCCTGTCGCCCGTGCTCACCCTTCAAGGCGCCGTCGCCCACTGCGACATGCCGGTCGAGTCCGGCCCGACGCTCTACCTCCCCCACTCGCAGAAGTTCGAGCCGGGCTACCTCGCCTGGCGACTCCCGCGGTTCGTCGAGTACTTCGACGCCCACCACGTCCAACTCCCCCTGGCCAAGGGCGACGCGGCCTTCTTCAACCCCGCGCTCTTCCACGCCGCCGGGCACAACCGCTCGGCCGGCATCCGGCGTATGGCCAACCTGCTCCAGGTCTCCACCGCCTTCGGGCGGGCGATGGAAACCGTGGACCGTGAGGCGATGGCGAACGCGCTGTTCCCGGTGCTCCTGCGCCGCAAGGCCGAGGGTGTCTCGGAGGACTGGTTGCGCCGCGTGGTCGCCGCCACCGCCGAGGGCTATCCCTTCCCCACCGACCTGGACCTCGATCCCCCGGTCGACGGTCTGGCGCCGCCCTCGCAGGCGGACACCGTCTGGCAGGCTGTGGCCGAAGGGTGGGCCCCCGACCGGCTGCGCCAGGAACTGCGGGACGGCGCCGAGCGCCGCCACGGCTGAACAGGACAGAGCACTCATGGCACTTCTTCAGGACAGGATCGTCCTGGTCAACGGCGGCAGCCAGGGCATCGGCGCCGGCATCGTGCAGGCCGCCGTACGCGAGGGCGCAACCGTCGCCTTCACCGGCCGCCGCGCCGAGGTCGGCGAGAAGCTCGCCACTGAGACCGGGGCGCTCTTCGTACGGGCGGACCTCGCCGATCCGGCGCAGGCCCGCGACTCCGTCGTACGGACCGTGCAGGCGCACGGCCGGATCGACTGTCTGGTCAACGCGGCCGGGCTGACGTCACGCGGCTCGCTCCTGGACACCACGCCGGAGCTGTTCGACCAGCACATCGCGATCAACCTGCGGGCGCCATTCTTCTCGATGCAGGCCGCGGTGGCCGACATGAAGGGCCGCGAGGCTCCCGGCACCATCGTCAACATCATCTCCAACTGCGCGCACGGCGGACCCCCCTACCTGGCCCCCTACTCCACCGCCAAGGCCGGACTGGCGGGACTGACCGTCAACGCCGCGCACGCCCACCGCTGGGACCGCATCCGGATCAACGGCCTCAACATCGGCTGGACGGACACCGAAGGCGAGGACGCGACCCAACGCGCCTTCCACGGCGCGGGCGACGACTGGCGCGAGAAAGCCGCCGCGGCCCAGCCCATGGGCAAGCTCGGACAGGTCGACGAGATCGCGGACTTCGTCGTCTTCCTGCTGTCCGACCGCAGCGGCGTGGTGACCGGCTCGGTCATCGACTGGGACCAGAACGTCTTCGGCGGAATGGACTGAGCCACCCCGTGAACTCAGGAGCAGGATGCGCATGCTTACCGGCGTGACGGGTCTGGGCCTCATCGGCGCGTTCCACGCCGGTCCCCGCTCCGGGCGGGAAGCCGTGGACCACCGGCCGGCACGGCTGGAGGCGGTGTGCAAGGGATGACGGACGAGCCCCTGCGGATCGGTGTGCTGGGCGCGGCCCGGATCGCCGAACTCTCCATCATGGGGCCCGCCCGGGACCGTGTCCGGGCGGAGGCGTTCGCCGCCGAGCACGGCGTGGAGCGGGTGGTCCCCTCCTACGCCGACCTGGTCGCCGATCCGGAGATCGAGGTCGTCTACAACCCTCCCCCAGACTCCGTCCGGGGGGCACCCCCATCTCGCTGCGCTCGCCAACGGCCTGCACGGGCCGTGGAACCTGGCCGCGCTCCAGGCCGGCAAACACGTCCTCACCGAGAAGCCGTCCGCGAGCAACGCCGAGGAGGCGGCCGAGGTCCGCGACGCTGCGGCCAGGGCCGGCACGGTGTTCATGGAGGGCTTCCACCACCTGTTCCACCCGGTCACCCGGTGCCTGCGCGAGCTGCTGGACAGCGGGGAGTTGGGCAAACTCCGGCGTGCCGAGACCATGGTCGCCATGCCGGCACCGCCCGACGACGACGTACGGTGGTCGCTGCCGCTGGCCGCCGCGCGCGGCGGACGGCGCACGGGGGCCGGGGACGACGACGAGTGGCTCTACGCCGGCCTGGAGTTCCCGGGCATCGCCACCGGCACCGCCCGCTGCCACATGGGCCACCACGAGTGGCAGATCAGCTGCCGTGTCGTGGGCACCCGCGGCGAGGCCACGGCGTTGAACTACGTGCAGCCGCACCTGGACGACCGGATGGTGGTGCGCACGGCCGCCGGCGAGCGCACCGAGGAACTCGGCCGCCGGTCGTCGTACACCTGCCAACTGGAGGCCTTCGCAGCCCACTTGCGGCACGGTGCGCCACTGGCACTCGACGCCGAGGACGCGCTGACGACGATGCGGCTGATCGACGGGTGCTACCGGGCGGCCGGCTTCCCGGTCCGGCCGCGTTCGGTCCTCGCGAGCCGAGAGGGCGGGAAGTACGACGGGATCACGAGGTACGCACACAGGGGCCGGCCTCGTCAGCCACGCGGCACCAGGCCGACAGCTGTCCGGCGGCTGCCGTCGGCATCCGTAGAACAGCAGCCGGATGGCCAGAAGCGCGTCGTAGCGCCTCCGGGCGTCCGCGCGCTTGGCCGAGTTCGGGGTCGCCGACGACGACCGGTCGCCTTCACTGACTGGTGTTCCTGTCCCACGACCGCACTTGCCAATCGGGACACCGTTCCGCTTACATTCGGAACAGTGTTCCGTTTAGGAGCCCATCCGGTGGTCACGTCGTCAGAATCTGCGCCGCCGACGCATCCCCGTGGATCCGCCACTCTTCACAAGTGAAAGGCAGTCACATGCCAGCATCCGAAACGGTCGCCCAGGGCACCGTTCCTGCTTTGAACTCGGCGATCATCAGCGTCAAGCCGGTGGTCCTGCCGGCGCCGGAGCGCGGCGACAACCTGCAGGTTCGTGTGTCGGCGCCAGTCACCGGCACCGACCTGCCGATCGTCGTCCTCGCCCATGGCTTCGGCCAGTCGATGTCCTCGTACGACCCGCTGGTCGATTTCTGGGCCGCCAACGGCTTCGTCGTCATACAGCCCACATTCCTCGATTCGCTCAGCCTCGGCATCGCTCCCACCGACCCGCGCCACCCCGGCATCTGGCACATCCGGGTCCAGGACGTCGAACGCGTACTCGACGAACTCGACCGGATCGTCGGCGCGATCCCAGGGCTCAGCGGCCGCATCGACCGCAGCCGCCTTGCCGTCGCCGGACATTCCTGGGGCGGACAGACCGTCAGCATGCTTCTAGGCGCCCGCGTTGTCGGTGCGGACGGGCAGCCCGGGCCCGACAAGACCGACACGCGCGTGAAAGCCGGTGTGCTACTCGCCACGACAGGCATCGGCGGCGACACCTTGACGCCGTTCGCCGCGGAGAACTTCCCCTTCATGAACCCCGACTTCGACCGTCTGACCACACCGACCCTTGTCATCGCGGGCGACCACGACCAGTCACTGCTCTCGACCCGCGGCCCCGACTGGTTCACCGACGTGTACCAGTACAGCCCTGGGGCTCAAAGCCTGCTCACCGTGTTTGGGGCCGAGCACTCGCTCGGTGGGATCCACGCCTACAACGCCAAGGACACCACGGACGAGAGCCCCGAACGCGTCGCTCTGATCCGCGAGGCTTCATGGGCCTACCTCCGCAGCGCCCTCGGGATCGACGACACGGCGTGGAAGGAGACCCAGACCGCGCTCATGGAGGCTCCCGAACCGAGCGGACGCATCGACAACAAGTAGGACCGTCCACACCGCAGGCCGCCGCGGACGACCGTAGTGGCGGCCTGCGCCTGCTGAAGCAGTTCGACGACGAGGAGACCCCCTTCTCCCCTCTACCCGAGCAGCGCCGCGGCGGTGCGGTATGCCGCGTCGGCGGCCTCGCGGACCGGGAGTGTCCTGTGCGTATCAGAGAGGATCTCCACTCCCCAGGGTCCGGACCAACCGGCCCTACGGAGCGCGCCGATGATCCCCGGCAGGTCGAAAGTGCCCTCGCCGCACAGGCGGCGGCGCCGGACGGTGTCCTCGAACAGGGTGCCTATGACCTGCGCGTCGGCGTCGTCGAGTTCCACGTCCACGATGCGGGAGCCGGGGACCTCGGCCAGTTCGGCCGCCGGTGTGCCGGCCCGCTCGGTGTGCCAGGCGTCGATGATGAGGCCGCCCGCCGGATGCCCCGCGGCCTCGACGAGCCGCAGTCCGTCGTGCACGGTCTTGATGTTGGACCAGGGCAGGAACTCGATGCCGAGCCGGGCGCCGATTCCGTCGGCCTGTGCCGCCAGCGCGGCGAACTCCTCGGCCCAGACGTCGGGGTCCCAGGGGCCGTCCGTCACATCGGGACCGATCTTGAGAGTGCGTGCGCCAAGTGCCTCGGCGGCCCTCAGGAGGTCCCTGCGGACGGCGTCCGACGCGGCACGCCGGGGGCCGTCGGCCCACCAGTCGGTGAGGAGCTCCAGTTCTATGTGGGTGAGTCCGTTGTCCTCGAAGAGGGAGCGGATGCCCGCGAGCCCGTAGCCGCGCTCGGCCTCCACCAGGTCCGTGTACAGCAGGCCGAAGCCCTTGAACCCGGCGTCGGCCGCGGCCTCCGCGCGCTCCCGCAGGCTCAGCGGGCTGCGTTCGTCAGCACGGCCGGGCGCGGCGTCGCCCGCAGTCGTCCAGCAGGTGGCCAGCAGGTCCTCAGTGGTCATGTTTTCCCGCTTCCTCGATCCGCCCGTGGCTCACGGCCCTTGTCGATACGGCCGGAGCGCCGCCGCACCCGCCCTCGCCCTTACGACGCCGTGTTGCGCAGCACCGAGCGCAGGTGTTCGGCGCTTTCCCACACGTCCTCGACCGGTCCCTTTTCCTTCGGCTCCTCGGTGAGGATGGTGTCCTGTTCCAGGACGTACCAGCCGTCGTAGCCGCGGGCGCTGAGGTGGGTGACGATGGCCTCAACGTCGACGTCACCGGCGCCCAGCGGGCGGTACATGCCCGCGCGGACGGCCTCGGTGTACGTGAGGCGGCCGGACTGGACCTTGGCGGCGAGGGAGGCGTCGACGTCCTTCATGTGGGTGTGGGCGATCCGCTCCGGGGCCTGCCGGGTCAGCTCGGCCGGGTCGGTGCCGCCGATGAGCAGGTGGCCGGTGTCGAGGCAGAGGGAGATCGCCGAGTGCTCCAGGACGCGGCGGACCTCGTCGCCGTTCTCGATCATCGTGCCGACGTGCGGGTGCAGGACGGCACGCACACCGCGCTCGGCGGCCAGTGCGGTCAGCCGGTCGAGGTTGGACAGCAGCAGCTTCCAGCCGTCGGCGTCGAGTTCCGGACGGGAGTCGTAGCCGTCCTGGCCGGTGACGGCCGACAGGACGAGGACCTCGGCGTTCGAGGAGGCGTAGCCCTCCAGGAGCCGTTCCGCCTCCGGCAGCGGGTCGTGTCCGGGCACGTGCAGCAGCAGCGGGGTGAAACCGCCGACGGCGTGCAGGTCGTGGTCGGCGAGGACCTGGGCCATGGCGTCCGGCGCGGCGGGCAGGAAGCCGTCGGGGCCGAACTCGGTGGCGGCCAGACCGACCTCGCGCATCTCGTTCAGGACCCGGTCGGGCGTCAACTGGTAGCCCCAGCCGGGCACTTCGCACACACCCCAGGAGATGGGCGCGCCGGCGATCCGGTTCAGCTGTGGGGTGGTCATGCCATGGCCTTTCGGTGGTTCCGGTCGGGGTCGGCGACCGCGGTCGGCGGTCGGCCCGCGAGGACGTCCGCGACGCCTCGGGCCGCGTCGACGAAGGTCGGCTTCATCGCGCGCTGCATCATGCCCCTCAGGTGAGGGGTGAGGACGACGTCGGGGTGGTCGGACAGCGGGTGTCAGAGGGCCGGCTCGGGCTCGAACACGTCCGGTCCGACGCCTGCCCGGCAGCGACCGGCGCCGACTCGACATCTTCGGGACCGGCAAGAACGACGGTACCCACCGCCGAGCCGTCGAACGGGGCCTTGACCTCCCGGATCCGCCCGGTTCCCCCGGCTGTCCGCCGCCGACCGCCGGTCAGCAACTCCACGGACGCCATCGCCCTCCCCTCCCTCCGGGAAACCGTCCGGGCAAGGCCGTGGCGAACGCGTCAGCCGTCGCACGGCCAACGGCCAGGCCGTTTACGTGCTTGCAACGCTAGGTTCGCGAGGGGAGTTGTTGAAGCCCTCAGATCCATCATTTAGCCATCATCAAGACCGTCATTTTCCCTTCACCGCGTATCACCGAGACGTGCCGGCGATGTCGTCGGATCATGGACAGGCCTTACGACAGGGGGCCGTCTCCTCGTAGAGGACCGTGTACCCATGCCCTCTCATGGCCGAGCGACGGCCTCCTGGCACCCCGAACACAGTCCCCAC
This sequence comes from Streptomyces sp. Ag109_O5-1, assembly GCF_003814875.1. Taxonomy (GTDB): domain Bacteria; phylum Actinomycetota; class Actinomycetes; order Streptomycetales; family Streptomycetaceae; genus Streptomyces; species Streptomyces sasae. The sequence continues at coordinate 119,257 of NZ_RKQF01000001.1, forward strand.
CAGGTGATTTCTGCCTCGTCGACGGCGAAGCCCTTGTCCTCGTCGGGGCTCAGGCACGCTGCCGCGCCCACGCTGCAGTCGACGTCCTCGATCAGACCGCATCGACGGCAGACGAGTTGATGATGGTTGTCGCCGACCCGCAGTTCGTACCGGGCGGGTGAACCTGCGGGCTCGATGCAGCGGATGAGCTGCGCCTTCGTCAGGTCTTCGAGCACGTTGTACAGGCCCTGTCCGGAGGGTCCGCCGGCCTCGGCCTTGTCCGCTCCCCCACCGATACGCGTCTCGAGCTCGGCCGCCGTGGAGTGCGGATGACCTTGGAGAGCGGTCAGTACGGCTCTGCGCTGGGCCGTACTGCGCAGTCCCCTGCGCTTGAGCAGGTCGCCCGCAAAAAGATGAGGACCAGCGTCACCTTCCCCAGCAACCATCTCGCCCTCGCCGGGATTCTCTTCACCCCCGACGACCACACCGGCGGGCGGTTGCCGGCCGTCGTCATCTCCCATCCGGGAGGCGGCGTGAAAGAGCAGAGCCCGAGTATCTACGTCGAGCGTCTGGCCGGTGCCGGCATAAGTACCTATAACGTTCAGGACTTCATGTCTCGGCAACTCGCTTCGTTTGACGGGGTACGGAAGCTACACGTCAGCCGACGCCGGCCGACGCCGGCTGACGGATCCAACACCTCTCGCGGGGTGCCCATCGTGGCAGGCCGCCATGCAGCGGCCGGCACAAAGCCGGCGCGTTGAAGACGGACGACCACTCCGCCGGAGAGGACGGGGCCCACCGTTGGATGTAATCGTTATCCTCCGTGTGGCATATGGCGGCAACACTTACCCGAAGGCGAACACCCGGATGGCCTAAGGTGATGTGATGAAACTATTGGATCGCAGGTGAAGCGCATGACACCCAAAGAGTTTGATATTTTCATTTGCGTACTGATGAGTCCTTCCCAGTAATGGATCTCGACGGTGTGCGACCGCTCGTATGGTGAGTTCGGTGGGGGGTGGGTGGATGGTCAGGCCGGTATGGGCGAGGAATGACCATGGCAGTCGGGGGTTGGCATTGATGCGGTGGATGCCTTGCTGAGTGGCGTCGGCGACATCGGCGAGGTGGTCGCCGGCGAGGTTGGCGAGTTCGCGTTTCTTGAGTGAGGACCACAGCAGTTCCACCGGGTTCAGCTCGGGAGCGTAGGCGGGTAATCGCTCCAGGGTGAGCCAGTCCTGTTCGGTGACCCAGGCCCGCATTGCTCGGCTCCAGTGGGCGGACAGACCGTCCCGGACCAGAACCACTCGCTCGCCGCGGTAGAACACCTTCATCTGCTCCAGGACCTCGATGAGTCCGGCGGTGTCGTAGCTGCCGGGCTTGAGGTGGAAGCACAGGCAGGCCCCGCGACCACGGTCGGTGGAGTGGTAGCCCAAGGCTCCGGCCATCGACGCGCGCTTCCAGTTCAGGCGGTGCCGCAGGAGCGGAGTCCGCCCTCGGGGCGAGTAGGTACGACGGATCTGGGGAAGCAGGGAGACTCCTGATTCGTCGAGGAAGACGATCCAGGCACATGTGTTCACGGCCCCTTTTTGATGCGCGGCCACTCGTGCGCGAACCCGCGGGCAATCTCCGACTCGTCCCGCTCGACCGCCCCCCGCTCAGGCCGTTGCAGGCTCCATCCGAGCCGGCCGGTCAGCAGCCGCCACACCGACGCCTCGACAACACCACCCCCGTTGCCCGGGTGACGACCACGCCGACGCGTTCCAGGGTCCACAGGTCGGCCTCGAAACCATGAACCTGGGCACCCTTCTCCAACGCGGCCCGGACCATCTCGACCTGGCTGTCGTCCAGCTTCGGCGGGCGTCCGGTGGCTGCCCGCCTCCGCAGGCCCGAAGCACCGTCTTGCTCCCACACCCGCCGCCACCGCCGCACACTCTCGGCACACACCCCCACCGCCCTCGCGATCTCCGCATGAGAGACGCCGCCCTCGAACAACTCGACTGCCCGAACACGACGCGCCTCCGCCAACTGAGGCCGCGACAAGGGAGGAAGGGAGGAACCGGCAACCGAAGGGGAAGGTTGATATGCCACCCCGACAGCCTCCCACCCACACGGCCAACACCCCCACCGAACCTACGAAAAGATCAGTAATGCCATCGTTTCGCGGAGGTGAACCGCGATGACTCTCCCTGCACACCACCGGCCCGGCCATCTCATGGAATGTGCGTTCCCCTCCCTGGGCTGGGTCGAGTCGATCGCAGCCGAGTTCGACGACTTCTTCGAGCGGATGAACCGGTTCCTCAGGCCGCCGGTGTCGCGCCGTGCGTCAGGGCCGTCTCGCCCCCTGGCCGACCTGCACGAAACGGGGACCTGTCTCGTGGTCGGGGCAGAACTACTCGGCATCAAGCGCGAGGACATCGGATGGTGTCCCTTTTCGTGGTGTTGGCGATCAATCGGTAGGCGTGTTCGGGTTGTTGGGTAGCGCGGGGGCGCTTTCGGGGCGTTCGCGGTAGAGCTCGTCCATGCTGCCTTCGGGCAGGTAGCGGCGGGGGAAAGCGATCCATTCGTCATGCATCTCGAAGAGCACGGCGGTGACCAGTCGCAAGAGCGCGTCGTCGTTGGGGAAGACCTGGACGACGTCGGTGCGGCGCTTGATCTCCCGGTTGATCCGTTCCAGCGGGTTGGTCGACTGGATCTTCTTCCAGTGCCTCGGCGGGAAGTCCGCGAACGCGGTCAGATCCTCCTTCGCGTCCAGCAGCATGGCTTTGACCTTGGGAAACTGGGTGCCGAGCATGTCGGCGACGGTGTCGAGCTGGGTGCGCACCAGCTCGGCGGTGGGCTGGGTGAAGATGGTGCGGATGGTCGCGGCGACCATTTCGCCGGAGTCCCGGTCGATCACGTTGAAGACGTTCCGCAGGAAATGAACCCTGCACCGCTGCCAGGCGGCGCCGAGCATGACCTTGCGGACCGCGGCGACCAGACCGGAGTGCTGGTCGGTGACGACGAGGCGGACCCCGGACAGGCCGCGTTCGCGCAGGGAGCGCAGGAACTCCTTCCAGAACGCCTCGCTCTCGCTGTCTCCGACCATCAGGCCCAGCACCTCGCGGTTGCCGTCCTCGGTGATGCCGGTGGCGACCACGACGGCCCGCGAGACGATCTGGTGGTTCACCCGTGCCTTGCAGTAGGTCGCGTCCAGGTAGACGTAGGGGAAGCGGACGTGATCCAGCGGGCGGGTGCGGAACGCGCTCAGCGGTTCATCCAGCGTCGCGCAGATCCGTGAGACCTCCGACTTCGAGATGCCGCTGTCCCCGCCCAGGGCTTTGACCAGGTCATCCACGCTGCGGGTGGAGACGCCGTGCACGTATGCCTCCATGATGACGGCGTAGAGGGCCTGGTCGATGCGGCGCCGGCGCTCCAGCAGGGACGGGAAGAAGCTGCCGGTGCGGACTTTGGGGATCTCCAGGTCGAGATCGCCGGCCAGCGTGGTCAGTACCTTCTCCCGGTGCCCGTTGCGGATGTTGGTCCGTGTCGGCGTGTGCTCGTTCCACTCCGCGCCGATGTGGGCACTCGCTTCGGCCTCGATCAGCTCCTGCACCATCCGCTCGGCGATGGCGCGGATGAGTTCGATTCCGTCGGTCGAGCGTAGTGACTCAAGCAGCCGTATCAGCTCAGACTGGGACAGGGCCATCGTGCACTCCTCGTGGTTGAACTGGGCGTTCACCAAGGAGAGTTACGCGATGGCCCGCCTCCTGTTCAGGGAGCGGTACTCACCCGTGGAAGTGCGCCCCGGGCAGACGCCCGCGCACTCCCAGCCGCTGATCGCCAACACCACGCCGAGGGACACGATCGGACATCGACGTCGAGGTCAACGAGCGGGAACTGCGCAAGTCCCCAAGCCCAGCACCGGCAACGTTCCAGGACGTCCTGATCAGCCGTGATCACGCAGAGCCGACTCCGAGCCTGTCCAGGACCTGACAGGCCCGGGCAACCCCGTCCTCGGCTGCCAAGGTCCGGCCGAGCCCGAGAGCGGTCTCGGTGTAGGGGGCATGCCGGGTGAGGGCGTGCAGGCGATCGACGAGGGCGGCAACGGTGAGCTTACGGATCGGCAGCGGCGCGGGCCCCGCGCCGAGTTCATGCACCCGTGCGGCCCAGTAGGGCTGGTCTCCGAAGAACGGGCAGATCAGGGAGGGTCTTCCGGCGCGCAGTGCCGAGGCCGTCGTGCCGGCTCCGCCATGGTGGACGACAGCGGCCATCCTGGGAAACAACCAGTCGTGGGGGGTGTCGCCGACCACGAGGATGTCGTCCTCGCTGGTGGCGGGGTCCCCCGGCAGCACTCCACGCAGGTTCGCCCGACGCAGGGCCGTCCGTACGAGGGCGTCGGTCGCCTCGGGGTCGCCGGTTTTCATGCTGCCGAATCCGACGTAGACGGGTGGAGGGCCGTCGGACAGGAAGGCAAGCAGTCGTCGCGAGGGGGTCCACAGTGGCTGCGCATGGTGCCAGAAGCCGGTGACGTGGACGTTCCGTCCCCAGTCGGACGGCCGCGGCACGACGGTGGGGCTGAACGCACACAGCACGGGGGCTTGGCGCACCGGCCGGAAGGGGGCCGACCGGGACAACTCCGGGAGGCCCAGACTCTCCCGGCGCCATGCGTTGACGAACCGCCGGAACACCATCCAGGACCCGAGGTCGACGGCACCGAAACTGAGCCGGTTACCCACGCCGCCCAGCATCCGGGCAGCCGGCGCGAACGGGTGTGGGAAGACCTTCGTCGGCTGGCTCGGCTGGAAGTGAATGACGGCGTGCGGGACTTGGAGGTACTCGCTCAGGTGAAGACCGAGGAAGCTGAAGGTTGGTGCCAGAACCAGGTCGGCTCCCTTCGTGCCGACCTGCGTCTCCTCAAGCATCGACATCATGCGAGGTCGTAGGACCCGGTCCATATGCCGGATGAACGCCACCGGGTTCCGTCGTCCGGCGAGGAGTTCCTGGCCCTCGGCCGACTCGACGATCTCCACCGGGTCGACCGGAAGGGGATGAAGATCCAGGCCCGCATCGGCGATCAGACGCCGATAGCGGAGACTGGCCAGGATCCTCACAGTGTCGCCCCGACGGAGCAGTGCTCGCCCCAGTGCCAGGCAGGGCTGGACGTCGCCGCGGGATCCCGCGGCGAAAATCGCCACTTGCCGCATGACATCACGCCCCGATCGACTTCATGACCGACGGCCAGATGCTGTGCAACTCCGCCTGCCAGTAGGGCCAGGAATGCGTCCCCGGTGTGTACAGATGCGTCGTGACGTCGACGCCCGCAGAGCGGAGCGACCACGCGAATCTCTCGATCTGACCCGACAGCGGTGCCTCGCCCAGCACGCTCGCCAGCCAAACATCGGCGGGGCGTCCCCCGTCCAGCGGTCCGGACTGGCTGCTGCCCGCGGAGAGATAGACGTGCATTCCACGGAAGGCACACGGCATTGCAGCAGGATTGTGGGCTTGCCAGACTTCGACGTTCTTCACCGGGTCTCCCCAGACGTCTTTAATATCGATACCCTCCTTCCCGGTACCAAAGGCGAGTTCCAGGCGCACGGCAAGGTCGTTCAGATCCACGTAAGAGCTCATTGAGGCCACATAACGGAACATTCCCCGGTTGTGCGCCGCGTAGTTGAGCGCGCCGAAACCCCCCATGGACAGTCCCATGACAGCTCGTGAGTGGCTGGCACGGAACTTCTTTTCCATCAGCGGCACGAGTTCATGGGTGTGAAAGGTTTCCCAGCGGGGAGCACCGGCGAACCAGTCGCTGTAGTAACCGTTCCTTCCGGCGTCCGGCATGACGACCAGCACGTCATATTCCTTCGCCAACGCTTCCACGTCTGTCTCCCGCGTCCAGGACGTGTAGTCGTCGTCGCCGCCGTGGAACAAGTAAACAACCGGAAAGGTGGCTTCCGGCCTTTCCCTCCAGTGCACGGGAAGAATGATGCGGACCGGAATGGACATTCCCATCGCCGGAGAACTGACCATGAGATCGCGCATTCGCTTGTCGATGACTTTCATGCCAGTGACACGGGCCTCCGCATGGTGAGGCCAGGGAGAGGCGTCCGGTTTCCACTCAGCCGCGTGCGCCTCGGTCGAGAGAAAAGCCGCGGCGAGCCAGAGGCAGACCAAACTCTTTTTCGCATACTTCAGAAAAGTGACCCACACGGGCAGGAGTATGACGAAATGATCTGATTACCACCAGCAGACACTCCGTTCAACGAAGGGCAATGATCCGTACAGCCGAGCTGCGCTCGCGGGGTACCGGACCCGGCATCACCCGCTCGCAGGCCGTGCTCTGGCAGGTGAAAAGCGGCTGCGCCTGTTCCACAGGTGAGCCTGCGGAACAGGCACGGTGCGCCGATCACCGGGTGGGCCACCCCATGGCCCGGGTGACGTGCTGCGCGATGGTCTGGACGTGCGGGGGGTCGATGACGGACAGATGGTCGCCGTCGACCGGGACGATCTCGAGGGTGGGGCACAGCGGCGCCCACCCGAGGTCGGCGTCCGGCCGGAGGTAGCGCGGGTCCAAAGCGGCGGTGAGCTGTTGCGGTTGCTTGGCGCGATAGAGCACTACGTGGCCCTCCTGGGGGCGGGGGACATACCGTTCGCCGACACGGGCGTCGATGTACGAGGTCCGTTGGTGCTCCATGATCCCTGGGCTCATGTCGAGTCCCGCCTCAGCAACCAGACGCATGACGACGTCGATCTGCTGATCGTCCGGGGTGGCCGCCAACTCTTCGTAGGGCAAGTCGAGGCGGTGCCCGTACGTCTTCTCGATGTATTCGGCGAAACGACCGAAACGCTCGAGCAGGAACTCCCGTGATTCCGGTTCCGGCAGGACGGGGGGCAGGACGGTGTCGATCAGCCCGAGAGACCCGATGTCCTGTCCCGCTTCCCTCAATTGAAGCGCCACTTCGTAGGCGAGACACCCTCCGAAGGACCAGCCGAGCAGGTGGTAGGGCCCTTCCGGCTGGATGTCACGGATGAGTGTGCGGTAGTGGGCCGCCTTCTCCTCCATGGTGCTCAGCTCGTCGACGCGTTCCAGGCCGTACACGGGCTGCTCGGCCGGCAGCAGCCCCGTCAGTGGCAGGTAGACGGAGGTCGGGCCACCGGCGGGGTGGAAGGTGAACAGCGGAGGCCGTTCCGGCCCGGGGAGGGGGGGACGCAGGGTGGTGAGTGCCGACCGACCGGTTCGGTTGACGACGGGCCGGATCAGTTCGGCGACTGCTGCGACGGTGCGCTGGGCCAGGATGGCGTCGGCCGTCAGGCTCAACTCGATGTCGTCGCCGAGGCGCCGACGAATGACGTCCGCCATGGCTGCGGCGGCGTCGCGGTCTCCGCCGGCGGTGACGAAGTCCTCCCGGACGTCCCTCGGCCCTTGCTGCAGGACTTCGGCCCAGGAGCTCGCGACCAACCGCTCCGCAGCGTCCCTGGGGTTGAGGACACTCGGCAGCGTGAGTGTGGACGGCTCGGCCCGGCAATTGCCCTCGGACGCCGCCGGCTGGGAACCGGCCGCCGGCTCCGTGGCGTCCAACCCGAGTTGTTCGAGTACCGCGCGTCCGATTTCACGCAGGCTGGCGCCGCGCAGCAACCGGGAGGCGGGCACGTCGACGCCGAAGTCCTGGCGGAGCGTGTTCTGGACGCGTACCGCCACCAGGGAGTCCAAGCCCAGGTCGGTCAGCGGGACCGTCTCGCCGAGCTCGGCGGCCGCGAATCCCATGATGGCCGCCGTTCTTCTGACCAGGCGTGTGTACACCGTGTCTGCGGCGGAGCTGCCGAGAGCCCCGATGCCGTGTGGGCCGACCCAGTCGTCGGCGCCGGGTGAACCGTCTTCGAGGACGCCGGAGAAGAAAGGGATGGCGGACAGGCCGGGGAACGCCTCCAGCACGCGCTCCGCGTCGAGGTGGACGACGCCCACGTGCGCGCAGTTCAGGGTGACGAGTGCCTGCAGGACGTCCATTCCTTCGCTCACCTGGATGGGCTCCAACGCCAGCACCTGGTTCCCGGCGGTCATGCCGACGTTCTCCCAGGGGCCCCAGGCGATGGAGGTCGCGGGCAGGCCGCTGGCTCTGCGGCGCTGGGCCGCGGCGTCGAGCCAGGCGTTCGCAGCCGCATAGGCGGACTGTCCGGGTGAGCCGAGCAGTGCCGCGGCGGAACTGTAGATCACCCACCAGTCCAGATCGTGGTCGGCGATAGCCGCCTCGATGTTCCGGGCTCCTACGGCTTTCGGCCGCAGCACCGTGTCGATATCCGCCGGTTCCAGGTCGGTGATCACGCCGTCGTGCAGGACGCCGGCACAGTGCGCGATGCCGCGCAGGGTGTGGCCGTCGGCGAGCGCGGCACGCACCAGGTTCGCGGCCACGTCGAGGTCCGCGATGTCCCCTTGGACCACGGCAACGGATGTCCCCCGTTCCTGCAGTTCGGCCAGGACGGCCTGGGCCTCGGGTCCCGGGGCACGGCGTCCGTTGAGAACGATGCGCCCGGCACCCTGCTCGGCGAGCCGGCTCGCCGTGGCCAGGCCCAGTCCCGTCAGGCCCCCGGTGATGATGTACGCGCCGTCGGGGCGGGTGAAAGCCACGGTGTCGTTGCGCTGTGCGCTGAGGTCGGCCCGGGCGAGATGCGCGGTGAGGCGTGTGCCGGACCTCCAGGCGATCTCGTCCGCGTCGCTGCCCGCGAGGAGTTCGCGGGCAAGGTCGTCGAGCGCTCCGGGCTGTTTGTCGATGTCTACCAGCGAGGCCCGCAGCTGGGGGTGTTCGAGCGCGAGAACCCGGACGAGTCCACGCAGGCAGGCGAGAGACGGCGTCCCTGGTTCCCCGGACCCCGTAGCCTGTGCCAGCACGGTGACCATCCACAGGCGTGGCGGTTGCCGGTGCGCTGCGCCGGCCAGGCGGCGCGCCAACTGTGCCGCCCTGTGCAGTGACCGCATGTCGTCGTCGCGTTCGTCCTGCTGGAAGAGCAGGATTACGGCGCTCTGACCGTCCTGCGGACTCTCCAGCCAGGCGTCCAGTACGGCGTCGCAGGCGTCGTCCCGGGTATCGGTCGCCGTGATGTCGGTACCGCTGGCTTCCAGGGCTGCCGAGAGCGAGGCCGTGGCGTCCGGTTCGTCGCTGATGAGCAATGCACGCCGCAGATGCAGCGACGGCAGGGGAACGGTGGACTTCTCCCACTGGATACCGTACGTGCTCGTCTCAAGGGACCGCGGCACTTCCTGCCGCTCGACGGGCCTCAGCTGAACGAACCGGGCGACGATCTCGCTCGTGTCGCCCCGGGCAGAGACATGCCACTGGTCGACGTCCGCGTCTGTCGGGCCGGCGCCGCCGGCGGGCGTGCAACTGATGTCGTAGCCGGTGTCAAGGATGCCCGGCCCCTTGACGAGCAGGGACCCTACGCCGACCGGGACGCTATGTGCGGCGGCTTGGACGGCGCGGTCGCCGCCCGGCGGTGTGTCCGCGGCACGCTGCGCCTCCAGCATGGCGGCCAGGACATGCGCGTAGGACGACCGGTGAGGGGACCGGTGGTCCTCGGGCATGAAGTGCCGGGTGAGCGTCGGCTTCGTTTCCGGCTCGGGGTGAGGCTCGCCCTGGAGTTCCGGGGCACGGGTGACGCGGGCCGAGGCGTAGCAATGCCAAACGGTCTCGGCGCCACGGGCGTGGAGGGTGATGGTTCCGTGTGTGCCGGAGTCCGGTTCCCACACCGTGGTCAGGGGGGTGCTGCTGGAGATGGCGAGCCACCGGTGGATCCGCAGGTCCTCGATGCCGAGGTGGGTGATGCCCTCCCGGGCCCATAGGTCCAGGCCGGCTTCGATCATCAGCTCCGCTGCCTCGGCGAGGGTCAGCACCGCTCTGCCGTGGACCGTGGCGCGAGTGCCGTGCGCGCTCGTGCCGACGTCTCCCTGCCACAACACCGCGCCGGTTCTCGGGTCGTCGGTGCGCACCCCCAGCAGGGGATGGCCACCGGCTTCGGTCGATCGGGCGGAGCGGGGGAACCAGAACCGTTCATGCCGCCACGCGGGCGTGGGCAGTGCGGTGCGCGTACCGGCGGGCCACAGCCCAGGGTTCAGCGGGACGCCGGCGAAGTGCAGCTGCGCCAGCGCGACTCGTGCCTGGACGGCGTCGTCGGTGTTCTTGCGGAGGGTCGGGAGGATCAGTGCCTGGTCCCCCGCAGGGGTGGCGTCGAGGCTCTCCGCAAGGGGGACGACGACGATGGGGTGGGGCGAGATCTCCAGGAACAGGGTGTGGCCGTCCTCGGCTGCCGCTGTCACCGCCTGTTGCAGGAGCACTGGGCGGCGCACGTTGGCGCACCAGTAGCTCGCGTCGGCTGCCGCGTCTGCGCGGGGATCATCGAGGACTGTGCTGTACCAGGGTGTGGCGGGTGGGTGCGGGCACAGGTCGGCAAGATCCTCGCTCAGTGGCGCCAGGATGGGATCGACCAAGGCTGTATGGGTGGCTCCGCCCAGCTCAAACAGTCGGGCGAGCCGGTCCTGATCGGTCAGCTCCTCCACCAGGTCGCGCACCGCTTGGGCCGGGCCGGCCACCGTGCAGCGTTGGGGCGAGGAGTGAACGGCGACCTCGACACCGGGAAAGCGGCTGAGGACGGCCGTCCGGGACTCTACGGGCAGCTCCACCGCGGCCATCGCGCCTGCCTGGGTGGCTTCGAGGACGGCGAGGTGGGCCGACCGGCGGACGATGACCCGCACTCCGTTTCGGTCGTCGAGAGCCCCGGCGACCACGGCGGCTGCGACCTCGCCCATCGAGTGTCCGATGACGGCGGCGGGTTCCACGCCGTGGGCCTGCATGGTCCGCGCCAGGGCCAGCTGGATTCCGAAGATCAGCGGCTGGATCCGGTCCGCTGTCTTGGCCAAATCGGCCATGAGCAGCATGTCGGTCAGGGAGGAGCCGGTCTCCGCAAGGAAGTGCGTATCGAGCTCGGATACCTGGGCGGCGAAGACGGCGTCGTCGGTCAACAAGCGCCGCCCCATGCCTTCCCACTGTGAGCCGTAACCGGAGAAGACGAAAACCGGTCGCTGCACTGTGAACGACTGCGCCGCTCGTGCGTCCGTGCACGCGGCCACCACGCCGGGTACCGTCTCCCCCCGGGCCAAGGCGGCCAGCCCGGCAGCCGCGTCGGAGCGGGTCCGTGCGACGACGGCGGCGCAGGACGGGCCACGGCGGTGCGAGGCGAGCGTGTGGGCGATGTCGGTGAGGGCGGGCGCGTCGTCGGCTGCCACCCATTGCGACAGACTCGCGGCCGCGTCGGCGAGCCGGTCCGAGGAACGGGCTGACACCACCAGGATGTGCGGGTGGCCGGCCTCTTCGTCGTCGGCCTGCGTGGGATGCGCGCCGGTCGGGGACGCCTGCTCGAGTACGGCGTGGGCGTTCGTACCGCCGAAGCCGAAGGCCGACACACCGGCGCGCGCCGGGCGATCCCCGGCGGTGGGCCATGCGGTCGGTTCGGTGACCACGCGCAGGCCCAACTCGTCGAAGTCGATGTGGGGGTTGGGGCTGTTGTAGTGCAAGCTGGCAGGGATGCTGCCGTGATGCAGGGCCAGCGCCGTCTTGATCAGGCCGATGATGCCGGCCGCGCCTTCGAGATGGCCCAGATTGCTTTTGACCGATCCGATCAGCAGTGGCTGGTCGGGATGCCTGCCTCGTCCGACGACCGCTCCGAGAGCCTTCCCCTCGATGGGGTCTCCCAGAAGGGTGCCGGTCCCGTGCGCCTCGACGTAATCGAGTTCGGTCGCGTTGACGCGTGCGTCGCGCAGAGCGTCGCGCAGCAGCGCTTCCTGCGCCGCCGGGTTGGGTGCCATAAGACCCGCCGAGCGCCCGTCCTGGTTTATCGCGGTGCCCCTGATGACGGCGAGCACCCTGTCGCCGTCGCGCCGGGCGTCGGCGAACCGCTTGAGCACGACGACGCCGCAGCCCTCACTGCGGGTGAATCCGTCCGCCGCGGCGTCGAAGGGTTTGCACCTGCCGTCCGCGGCCAGTGCGCCGGCCTGGTCGAGCGAGGCCGTGACCGCCGGGGACAGAAGGAGATTGACTCCTGCGGCCAGTGCCGTGTCGCACTCCCCGCTGCGCAGGCTGCGGCAAGCCAGGTGCACGGCCACGAGAGACGACGAACAGGCGGTGTCGACTGTGATGCTGGGGCCGCGCAGATCGAGCAGATAGGACACGCGGTTGGCGGCGATGCTGCCGGCGGCTCCGGTGCCGGTCCACGCGGTCAGTCGCGCGGGGTCCGAGGTGGTCAGATGCCCGTATTCGAGGGCGCTCAGGCCGACGAAGACGCCGGTGGACGTGGTCTGCAGGGCGGGGGCGGGTACGCCCGCGTGGTCCAGTGCCTCGCAGGCGACTTCGAGCAGCAGCCGTTGCTGAGGATCCATGACTTCGGCCTCGTGGGGCGTGATGCCGAAGAACTTGGCGTCGAACGCCTCGATGTCGTCGAGAAAGCCTCCCCACCGTGTGGTGGCTTCCATGAGGGCGGTGACCTCGGGCGTCGTGCCGGCGAAGTTCGGCCAGCGTTTCTCGGGCACCTGGCCGACCGCGTCCGATCCCGCCATCAGCAGGTCCCAGAACGCGTCCGGCCCGTGCACGTTGCCGGGCAGACGGCACCCGATACCGATGACGGCGATGGCGTCGTCGTCGATGCGGGCAGTGGCGGCCGCCTCATCGGGCGTACGGGGCTGCCGGTCCGACTGCGCGGCATCGGTCTGGCCGGCGTTCACCAGGGCGGCAACGAGTTGTCCGATGGTGGGGTACTCCCACAGCAGCGTGGCCGACAGTGAACGGTCCAGGATCTTCTCGAGTTCGCCGGTCAGTCCGACGGCGTCGCGGGAGGTGAGACCGTACTCCGCCAGAGGCCGGCCGTCGTCGAGTTGTTCCGGCGAGATGCCGCTGATGTCCGACACCAGCCGCACCAGTGTGCTCCGCAGCTCGACAGCGCCCGATCCGGAGCGGCCGTCCATGATGGAAGTGGAGGCCTCGGCGTTGTCCTCAACCCGCTCCTGATGTCCGCCTGGCTGGTTCATACGTCGCCGGTCTCCTTCTGCACGTGCGTGTCGGAGGACCAGGCACCCCGGAGGTAACGCTCACGGCAAGCGCCGCGGGCGACCTTCCCGCTGGTGGTGTGGGGTACGGTGCCGGGCTGGGCAAGGACGAAGTCGTGCATCGCGATGGCATGACCGGCGGACACCGCTGCACGTACCGCGCGCGTCACCTCGTCCCGGACTCTGTGGGGTTCCGCGAGGTCACGGGCGTGCTCGGCTACGACGACCAGGCGTTCTCCGTCGTCGGTGGGGATGGAGAACGCCGCGGTGTGATGGCGGCGGATCGCCGGGTGGGCGTTCTCGACGGTGTGCTCGATGTCCTGCGGATAGTGATTGGTCCCGTCGATGATCACGAGATCCTTGAGGCGACCGGTGATGTAGAGGTGGTTGTCGTGCCACACCCCGAGGTCTCCGGTGCGCAACCAGTGCTGCGTCCCCTCGCCCGGGTTGTCGCCGTGGAGGGCGGCACGGAAGGTCGCCCCGCTCTGTTCCGGCCTTCCCCAGTAGCCGCGTCCGATGTTGGGGCCGCTCAGCCAGATCTCGCCCACACGCCCGTCCTCCAGCCGGACGAGGCTGACCGGGTCGACGATGGCGGCCTCCTGGTCGGTGGGCCGCCCGCAGCCGACCAGGCGGCTCACGGCCTGTTCCTCGGTGCCCCCGGCCGGCCGGGCGGTGCCGGCCGCCAGCGCGTCGCGGTCGAAGGAGGTGACGGTCGGTTCCTCACCGGCCGGTGAGGCAGATACGAACACGGTCGCCTCGGCCAGCCCGTAGGACGGACGCATCGCCGTGGGGACCGCGCCGACTGGGGCGAAGGCCTGCTGGAACCGCTGGAGCGTCTGCTCGGCGATGGGTTCACTGCCGTTGATCATGGCGGTCACCGACCCCAGCGACAGCGTTGCGCGCTCCTCCTCGGTGACGCGGCGCACACAGTAGTCGTACGCGAAGTTGGGGGCGGCGGTGAGCGCACGCGGATGTTCGCTGAGCAGCCGCAGCCAGCGGACGGGCTGCTGGACGAAGGCCAGCGGATCCATGAACACAGAGTGGACGTTGCCGACGACGGGAAGCACGATCGCCAGCACGAGCCCCATGTCGTGGTACAGGGGAAGCCAGCCGACGGTGCAGTTGCGCCCGGCTCGGATGTCGTACGCCTTCAGCGCCTGGCGTGCATTGGCGCAGACGTTGGCGTGGGTGATCTCCACGCCGGACGGCATGCGGGTGGAGCCCGAGGTGTACTGCAGGTAGGCGCACTCCTCGGCGCGCGGATGAGAATACTCACCGTCCGCTGGTTCGGCCCATGCCGCCGAGCCCGAGAGCAGGTCCTCCTCGGTGGACACACGCACGCGGAGGCCGTCCTGGTTGGCGCAGAACTTCTCCGCGGCCGGAAGCGAGTCGGGGCTGGTGAGAGCGAGCACCGGGTCGGCGTCGGCGAGCGCGGCGGCCAGTTTCTCCGCATGGCCTGGCAGAGTCGGGGGGAACAGGGGAACGGCGATCGCACCGGCGCACGTGGCCGCGAGGAAGCCGACGACGTAGTCCAGGTTCTGCGGCCCCACGAGGGCCACCCGCTCGCCGGCCGCACCGCTGTGACGCAGTACCGCCGCGAGGGTACGGACCCTCGTCTCCAGTTCGCGCCACGTCAGAGAGGCGGGGGTTCCTTCGCGAACGGTACTGAAGTCCACGAAAGTAAACGCATTTTCGGCGGGGGCCTGCTCCGCGGCCCGAGTGAGATGATGACTGATCGTGTCTTCCATGGTTTTCAGCATGAATTCACCGAACCTTCGTTCTCGACAGGCAGCGGGGCCCCTCGGCCGTCAGCCATTCCGGAGAATTGGCGACGGATGTCACCGCTCGCCATCCATCCCCAATGCATGGTGGCAGTGGTGGTGACCATCAATACATATAGGGGCACCGTGGAGGCCGCGCCACTCCGGAAGTACCGTCCGGGCGACCCACCGGAAAACGAGCGGCGTTTTCCCCACACCGGATGCCGTAATCAGGGCGCCCCGGAGTCGCGCCTGTCACACCCACTGGGCAGAGTACGAAGAAGGGCTCGCGGAACGTGGCTGCCCCTTACCACTGTCGGCGCTACTCAAGGCAGGTACCGTGAGCCGACTACGTGTCCTCGCCATCCTCGTGGCCGTACTACTGCCGTCCTTCATGACTGCGTTGGACAACACTGTCGTCAATGTGACACTGCCTCAGATCCAGGCTGAACTCGCGTTGAGCGAAGCCGATCTCAAATGGGTGGCGGCCATCTACCCTCTCACTCTTGCGAGCCTTCTGCTGCTGGGCGGGCATCTTTCGGACACCGTCGGGCGGCATGCCACTCTGTCGCTCGGTGTCGCACTCTTCACCGTCGCATCGGTCGGGTGCAGTGCGGCGTCCTCCGGGATGGCACTGATCGCCTGCCGGGGGCTGCAGGGAGTGGGCGCTGCGCTCATCCTGCCGGCCTCACTGGCGGTCCAGTCGCACGATCTGCCGCCTCACGTGCGCAATGCCGCCTTCAGCGCCACCACTGCCACGTTGGCGTCAGCGCTGGCTTGCGGCCCTGTGGTCTCTGGTGTCATGACACAGCACTTGGGCTGGGAGTCCGTTTTTGCCATGAACCTACCGCTGGGTTGTGTGAGTCTCCTCGTCGGCTTTCTTGTCCCCCGACCCAAACCCTCGCTCCGTGCCACGTCCCCGGCCTCGGCCACACTCTCGCTCCGCGTCATCGCGTTGGCCTGTTGCTCGCTGGCAGCCCTCGCCTACTGCCTGATCGAAGGGCCTGAGCAGGGCTTCGACGCCCTTCCTGTCGCCGCGTCAGGGGGCGTCGTCGTCGCATCGGCCGTCGGCCTGTGCTACGAACTGACTTCGTGCCGGAACACCGTGCTGCGCCCCCTCCTCCGGCAACGCCCTTTCGTCGGCGGAATCATTACTCAACTGCTGTGGGGTCTGAGCGTGAGCGGAGTCTATTTCTTCACGTCCCAATTTCTACAGAACGGCCTCGGCCTCGCCCCGACGCAGGCCGGTCTGACATTCATGCCCGTTGCCCTTTCCCTGATCGCCACCATCCCATTCATTTCGCGTATGGCGCGGCGCTGGGGAGAAGGCCGGATCTCCGCTGCGGGTCTGCTCCTGGTCGGCCTGGGGTTGCTGATGGTCACGCTGGGTAGTTCGGGAGGAAAGCTCGTTGATATTCTGCCCGGCCTTTCATTTATCGGTTTCGGCTCTGCGCTGGCCGTTCCCCTAACCACCCGCGCTCTGGAATCCTCGCCGAATCATCTTTCCGGAATCGCGGCCGGATTGTTCAGCGCCGCCCGCGAGGCGTCCGGAGTCGTCGGAATCGGCCTGGTGGGCGCCATTGTGTCGTTCGTGGAACAAGCCGCAGGCTCCGCCGGGGCCGATGGCTCGGGTGCCTTTCTCTCCGGCTACCAAGCCGGTCTGTGTTTCGCTGCGGCGCTGGTCGCGGCGGGGGCTCCCGTCGCATTGTGGGCGCTGCGCCACCGCAGGAGCGCTCCAGAAGGCGACAGGGACGCCTCTGCATGCGCCTCGAAGCCAGGACCGTGACGCAGCCCGGTCGGGCAGCAGCCCGCCTGGCGGCAGCGGTTGGCATCTGCGTGGGCAGGGGCATGCTGCTGCGGCTGGCCGGAGCCGTACACAAGCGCGATGGCAGCGGCCGCAAGGAAGTGCTCGGCGTGGAGCGGTGCGCCCCGGACAGTCAGTCCCGTTGGCACGGGGAACTCCCTATACCGGCGCCTTCGTCGCCCCGCCCGGCGCAGCCGTGAGCGGCGTCGCGATCTCCTCCAGCGGCCTGCGCTCCGCGTTCACCGCCAGCGCCGCCGCCACCAGCCCCGCCGCACACATCAGCCCCGCCCCGATCTGGAACGCCAGCACCGTGTCGGCCACCTTGCCCGTTCCCGTGAGGCCGGCGAAGAGCAGTGGGCCGCTGATGCCGCCCGCCGCCGTGCCCAGCGCGTAGAAGAACGCGATCGACATCGCCCGCGTCTCCATCGGGAAGATCTCGGACACCGTGAGGTACGCGCTGGACGCACCCGCCGACGCGAAGAACAGGACCGCGCACCAGCACGCCGTCAGCGTCCCGGCCGACAGCACGCCCCGGCCGAACAGCCACGCCGTAAGGAAGAGGAGCAGACCCGAGAGGAGGTACGTCGACGAGATCATCACCCTCCTGCCCACCGTGTCGAACAGCTTGCCCAGCAGCAGAGGGCCCAGGAAGTTGCCCACCGCGATGACCACGAAGTAGTAGCCCGTGCGGCCGGTCGGCACGTCGAAGAAGGTCGTGAGGATCGCGCCAAAGCCGAAGGTGATCGCGTTGTAGAGGAACGCCTGGCCGATGAAGAGGGAGAAACCGAGGACGGCCCGGGGCCGGTAGTCGTGGAAGACCGTGCGGGCGATCTCGCCGAACGTGATGCTCCGGCGCTGGTGGACGACCAGTTCGCCCGCCGGTTCGGGGAGCGGCTCGCCCTTCTCGGCCGCCACCCGCCGCTCGATCGACGTGACGATCTCCTCCGCCTCCTCCTCCCTGCCGTGGATCAGCAGCCAGCGCGGGCTCTCCGGGACGTTCCGCCGCACGAGGAGGATGACCAGGCCGAGGACGACACCGAGTGCGAAGGTCAGCCGCCAGCCCGCATTCTTCGGCAGGAAGTCCGTGTTCAGGGCGACGATCGAGAGCAGTGAGCCGCCGATCGCGCCGACCCAGAAGCTGCCGTTGATGATCAGGTCCACGCGGCCGCGGTAGTGCGCCGGGATCAGTTCGTCGATCGCAGAGTTGATCGCCGCGTACTCGCCGCCGATGCCGAAGCCGGTCAGGAAGCGGCAGACGAGGAACCACCAGGGGGCGAAGGAGACCGAGGTGAGGGCGGTGGCGGACAGGTACACCGCCAGGGTGATCATGAAGAGCTTCTTGCGGCCGTGGCGGTCGGTCAGGCGGCCCCAGAACAGCGCGCCGACACAGGCGCCGGCCACATACAGTGCCGCGGCCGTGCCGGTGACCTGGCCGGAGGAGATCGCGAGGCCGCTGCCCGGTTCGGACAGCCGACCGGCGATGTTGCCGACGACCGTGACCTCCAGGCCGTCCAGGATCCAGACCGTGCCGAGGCCGATGACGATCGTCCAGTGCCAGCGGGACCACGGGAGCCGGTCCAGACGGGCCGGAACGCGGGTGGTGATCGTCCGGCCGCTGTGTTCGTCCACACTCATAGCCGTAGCCGTACCCATGTGCGACTCCTCGACCGGGAGTCGGGGAAAGAAGCACCCGATCGAGTGCCCCACGCAAATCGTTCCACGCCCCCGGGGGCCCGACCCCCGACCGTCGAAGCGGTCCACCCTGGCGGGGACCGGCGGCTGTCGACGCCCGGATCCGGATCGCGACCTGGATCACCGACTTCTACAACAACCGTCGGCTACACAGCGTGTGCGGCTTCAAGAGCCCGATCGACTACGAACACGACTACTGGGCCATCCTCGGTGAGGGTCTGGCTGCATAGGAAGGTCTCCACGATTCGAGGGGATTGACAGTGTTCGGGCCGACCGTGAACGGAGATACGTCCTATGCCCCGCGCCTGGTCCGCAGCCTGCACGAGGGCATGATCGTGCTGCTGGACCGGAACTTCGCCGTCCAGGCCCTGGTCGAGTCGATCACACGGACAGGCGCTCACGTCCTCGTCCGTGTGAAAGAGCACCGCAGACCGCCGGTCCTGGAACGTTTCCCCGACGGCTCCTACCTGTCCAGGCTGGGAGCCGTCCCCGTCCGGGTCATCGACCGCGAAATCACCGTCAGCACCTCTCAGGGGCGCCGCACCGGCGCTTACCGCCTGGTCACGACTCTGACCGGTTCCCACGCCCACCCCGCAGGCGAGCTGATCAGGCCGTACCACGAGCGGTGGGAGGTCGAGACCTCCTACCTGGAGATCAAGTCCACCATTCTCGGCGGCCGGGTCCTGCGTGCCCGAACCCCTGCCGGCGTCGCCCAGGAAGTCTTCGCGACACTGATCACCTACCAGGTCCTGCGCCTGGCCATGGCGGACGCCACCACCGCCCGCCCAGGCACCGACCCCGATCGGGCCGGCTTCTCCATCGCCCTGAACACCGCCCGCGACCTGCTCATTCAGGCCGCAGGCGTCATCAGCACAACCGTCGACCTCGTCGGCACCATCGGCCGTCGGGTCCTGGCCGGCCTCATGCCCGACCGACGCATCCGCACCCGGCCACGCGTCGTCAAACGCGCCATCTCGAGATACAACGCCAGAGGCATCGTCGACCGAACCGGCTACAAAGGCACGGTCAGCATCGACGTCCTCACCACCCGCACGCCTTGACACACCAGCCCCACGCCTGACTACACGGCATTGGTACTAGAACTAGGACTCCAGGGACGTGTAGGTGAATTAATCGGCCGGGCCAGTGGGCGACGCCTGGCTTGCCGGATACCTCGTCCATGCTGCTCTGGCCGGTAAAGGCCGACGTAGTGCCGGAGAGCTTCTTCGCCTCGATCGAGCACCTGGTGCTCGCCGACCCGACGCCCGCGCGGCTGGGCCATGAGTGCCTCGCGCCCGCCTGCCAGCCACTTCGCCCACCACTTGTCCACGGCCTTGAGCGAGACCTGGAACACCGCGGCAGCATCCTCGCGTGTCCGGCCCGCCACCAACGCGGCCACCGCGCGCAGCCGAAAGGCCTCCTGCGCCGACGGCGACAACTGCCTTGCGTCCCCCACCAGTCCACTCACACAAGGAACAATGACCCATAACGCCTACCGTTTCGGATCAATATGCCCTTCGGGCTTTGGCTCCGTCGGAGTCGAGGGACGTTGGCTGTCTCATGGTGGTTGGCACACGCAGCCGGCACCCACACAGGCCCGGGCGGTACCCACGCCGCCTCCCTACGGCCCCACCCCCGCGGGAACCGCCGCACGGCACCCGAACCGTCCACCCGAATGGCGTGCCCACGTGGCGAGGGCGCACGCCCTGGAGGTTTCTTTGGAGGTGCGCCATGCAGTCACTCAAGGCGATCAAAGGATCACTGGAGGTGAATAGTGGCGATCCTTCTCATCCCACGCAACACCCGAGGAAGCCCCCATGAAAGCACCTCTGACGCTGACCAGCCTGTGCGCCGCTGCGGGCCTGGCCCTGAGCGTCGCGTTGATCCCCACGCAGGCCGACGCCGCCACCCTCGTCCCCTGCAACAACATCCCCGCTCTGCGGGCGGCCATCACCCAGGCCAATACTGCCCCCGGAGGCGGCGACGTCACCCTCATGCCCGGCTGCACCTACACCTTGACCGCGGTGGATCCGACGAGCCCCCAGAACGGACTGCCGGACATCGTGGGTAACGTCCGCATCGTCGGCTTCAACACCACGATCACGCGCGCGGCGAACGCCGCCGCCCAGTTCCGCATCTTCGGCGTCGCGCCCACTGGCACCCTCAGCCTCACCGCCATCAACGTCAGCGGCGGGAATACCCCCGGCCCCGGCGGCGGAATCCTCAACGCCGGCACCCTCACCGTGGTCGGCGGCGCCATCCGCAACAACACCGCGGGCACGGGAGGAGGTATCTCCACCGGCCCAGGCGTCGCGACGCTGATCGGCACCACGATCAGTGGGAACAAGGCGCCCAATGGCGTGGGTGGAGGCGTCCTCACCGCCGGCGGGAAGACCACGATCATCGCCAGCAGCATCACCGGCAACTCGGCCCCCGACGGCGGTGGCATTTTCAATGGTGCCGGCACGTTGTCCCTGATCGGGGTCAGTGTCAAGGACAACACCCTCAACAACTGCCGTCCTCTGGGCAGCGTACCGGGCTGCTCGAACTGACCCTGCACACCAACCGGCCCCGGGCTCGCCTCTCTTGTCTGGTGGCCAGGTGGCCAGAGGGTGAGCCCGGCTTGCGGCGTCCGCGGAAGCGTCCCCCGGGGCTGCCCGTCCCCTGGCAGCGCTGTCCGCCTGCGGGCGGCCCAGACCCGGTCGTCGCAGCCTCCGCCCGGAGCGCCCGGCGGGGGCTGATGGGCGTGCGGAGCCGGTTGGACCACGTCCACGCGACGAGGCCGTCGCCCCAGGGCCACGGCCCGTGCGGCAAGGACCGGAGCAGGACGGCGCGCACGCCCGCGCCCCGGCCGACACGAGACCGACCGGGGCGCAGATCGTTCAGGACGTCAGCTCACGGTCTGGGTGACCGCCGGTGACGTCGAACCGTTGTAGCTCCCGCTTCCTGCGTAGGCCGCGGTCAGTGAATGACTGCCCACGCTCAGGCTGGAGGTACTGAAGGTGGCGACGCCTCCGGAGAGGGTGCCGGTCCCCAACAACGTCATGCCGTCGAGGAAGGACACCGACCCCGTCGGAACACCCCCGCCAGGAGCCACCGGCGCGACCGTGGCCGTCAGAGTGACGGACTGGCCGGACATCGACGGGTTGGGCGCCGAGACCAGGGTCGTGCTGGTGTTGGCCTTGCTCACGACCTGGCTGATCGTGGGCGAAGTTGAGGTGTTGTAGCCGGCGCTGCCGTTGTAGCTGGCCCTGACGCTGCGGGTGCCCACGCTCAGGGTGGAGATGGGCAGCGTTGCCACACCACTGCCGTTCAGGGGCACTGCGGGCGTCTGCGGGATGCCACCGATGAAGAAGGTGACCGTCCCGCCCGGGACACCACCGCCCGGCGCCACCACGGCGACGGTGGCCGTCAGGTTGACCGACTGACCGAATACCGACGGGTTCGGCGACGAACTGACGGCTGTGGTGGTGTTCGCCTTGTTCACCGTCTGGGTGTCCGCCGACGACGTGGAACCGTTGTAGCTCCCGCTACCGCCGTAGGCGGCGGTCAGCGAGTGATTGCCCACGCTGAGGTTGGAGACACTCAACGTCGCCACACCACTGCCGTCCAAGGTGCCCGTCCCCAACGACGTCATGCCGTCGAAGAACGTCACCGACCCGGACGGCGTGCCTGTCCCCGGCGCCACTGCCGTCACCGTGGCCGTCAGCACCTTCGCCTGACCGGTCACCGACGGGTCCGGACTGGAGGTCAGGGCCGTCATGGTGTTGGCGGGGTTCACCGTCTGGGTGTCGACGGCCGACGTCGAACCGTTGAAGTTCGCACTTCCGCCGTAGGTCGCGGTCAGCGTATGGCTGCCCACGCTGAGGTTGGAGACCGAAAGCGTCGCCACACCACTGCCGTCCAACGCGCCCGTCCCCAACGACGTCATGCCGTCGAAGAATGTGACCGTACCGGACGGTGTACCGGCTCCCGGCGCTGTGGCCGAGACGGTGGCCGTCAGCACCTTCGCCTGACCCAGCACCGAGGGGTCGGGCGACGAGGTCAGGACCGTCGTGGTGTTCGCGGGGTTCACCGTCTGCGTGTCCACGGGCGACGTCGAACCGTTGAAGTTCGCACTTCCGCCATAGGTCGCAGTCAGTGAATGACTACCCAGGGCCAAGGCGGAAGTGCTGAGGGTCGCGACGCCTCCGGAGAGGGTGCCGGTGCCGAGCAGCGTCATGCCGTCGAAGAAGGAGACCGTGCCGATGGGCGTGCCTCCTCCTGGAGCCACGGGGGAGACGGTCGCCGTCAGCACCTTCGTCTGGCCGAACACCGACGGATCCGGCGACGACGTCAGGGTCGTGCTGGTGTTGGCCTTGCTCACGACCTGGCTGATCGTGGGCGAAGTTGAGGTGTTGTAGCCGGCGCTGCCGTTGTAGCTGGCCCTGACGCTGCGGGTGCCCACGCTCAGGGTGGAGATGGACAGTGTCGCCACACCACTGCCGTTCAGGGGCACTGCGGGCGTCTGCGGGATGCCACCGACGAAGAAGGTGACCGTCCCGCCCGGGACACCACCGCCCGGCGCCACCACGGCGACGGTGGCCGTCAGGTTGACCGACTGACCGAATACCGACGGGTTCGGCGACGAACTGACGGCTGTGGTGGTGTTCGCCTTGTTCACCGTCTGGGTGTCCACCGGCGATGTGGAGCCGTTGTGGCTGGTGTCCCCGCCGTAGGCCGCGGTCAGCGGATGTGTGCCCACGCTGAGGTTGGAGACGCTCAGCGTCGCCACACCACTGCCGTTCAGCGTGCCGGTCCCCAACGACGTCATGCCGTCGAAGAACGTCACCGTCCCCGTCGGAACACCGGTTCCAGGAGCGACAGGCGTCACTGTCGCAGTCAGCACCTTGGTCTGGCCGAACACCGACGGATCCGGCGACGAGGTGAGCGCCGTGGTCGTGTTCGCCGCGTTCACCGTCTGCGTGTCGATGGGCGATGTGGAGCCGTTGTGGCTGGTGTCCCCGCCGTAGGCCGCGGTCAGCGGATGTGTGCCCACGCTGAGGTTGGAGACGCTCAGCGTCGCCACACCACTGCCGTCCAGGGTGCCCGTCCCCAACGACGTCATGCCGTCGAAGAACGTCACCGTCCCCGTCGGAACACCGGTTCCAGGAGCGACAGGCGTCACTGTCGCAGTCAGCACCTTGGTCTGGCCGAACACCGACGGATCCGGACTGGACGTCAGGGTCGCGGTGGTGTTCGCCGTGTTCACCGTCTGGGTGTCCGCCGGCGATGTGGAGCCGTTGTAGCTGGTGTCCCCGCCGTAGGTCGCGGTCAGCGGATGTGTGCCCACGCTGAGGTTGGAGACGCTCAGCGTTGCCACCCCGGTGCCGTCCAGGGTGCCGGTCCCCAACGACGTCATGCCGTCGAAGAACGTCACCGTCCCCGTCGGAACACCTGCCCCGGGCGCGACAGCCGAGACGGTCGCCGTCAGCACCTTGGTCTGGCCGAACACCGACGGATCCGGCGACGAGGTGAGGGCCGTGGTGGTGTCCGCGGCGTTCACCGTCTGGGTGTCCGCCGGCGATGTCGAACCATTGAAGCTGCTGTCCCCGCCGTAGGTCGCGGTCAGCGAGTGACTGCCCACGCTGAGGTTGGAGACGGTCAGCGTCGCCACTCCGCTGCCGTTCAGCGTGCCGGTCCCCAATGACGTCATGCCGTCGAAGAACGTCACCGTCCCCGTCGGGATACCCCCGCCTGGGGCCACTGGACTGACCGTGGCCGTCAGTACCTTCCCCTGACCGAACACCGACGGATCCGGCGACGAGGTGAGGGCCGTGGTCGTGTTCGCCGCGTTCACCGTCTGCGTGTCCACCGGCGACGTCGAACCATTGAAGCTGCCGTCACCCGCGTAGACAGCGGTCAGTGAATGAGTCCCTGCCCCCAGCGTCGAAGTGGTGAACGTGGCCACACCGCCGCCGTCCAGGGTGCCGATACCGATCACGGTCGCCCCGTCCAGGAAGGACACCGACCCCGTCGGCGTCCCGCTTCCCGGCGCAACCGCCGTCACCGTCGCCGTCAGCACCTTCGCCTCACCGAACACCGACGGATCCGGCGACGAGGTGAGGGTCGTGGTCGTGTTCGCGGCGTTCACCGTCTGGGTGTCCGCCGGCGATGTCGAACCATTGAAGCTGCTGTCCCCGCCGTAGGTCGCGGTCAACGCATGACTGCCCACGCTGAGGTTGGAGACAGTCAGCGTCGCCACTCCGCTGCCGTCCAGGGTGCCGGTCCCCAATGACGTCATGCCGTCGAAGAACGTCACCGTCCCCGTCGGGATACCCCCGCCAGGGGCCACTGGACTGACCGTGGCCGTCAGTACCTTCCCCTGACCGAACACCGACGGATCCGGCGACGAGGTGAGGGCCGTGGTCGTGTTCGCCGCGTTCACCGTCTGGGTGTCCGCCGGCGATGTCGAACCATTGAAGCTGCTGTCCCCGCCGTAGGTCGCGGTCAGCGGATGTGTGCCCACGCTGAGGTTGGAGACGCTCAGCGTTGCCACCCCGGTGCCGTCCAGGGTGCCGGTCCCCAACGACGTCATGCCGTCGAAGAACGTCACCGTCCCCGTCGGGATACCCCCGCCAGGGGCCACTGGACTGACCGTGGCCGTCAGTACCTTCGCCTGACCGAACACCGACGGATCCGGCGACGACGTCAGTGTCGTTGCGGTGTCCGCGGCGTTCACGGTCTGCGTGTCGATGGGCGATGTGGAGCCGTTGTAGCTGGTGTCCCCGGCGTAGGTCGCGGTCAGCGGATGTGTGCCCACGCTGAGGTTGGAGACGCTCAGCGTTGCCACCCCGGTGCCGTCCAGGGTGCCGGTCCCCAACGACGTCATGCCGTCGAAGAACGTCACCGTCCCCGTCGGAACACCTGCCCCGGGCGCGACAGCCGAGACGGTCGCCGTCAGCACCTTGGTCTGGCCGAACACCGACGGATCTGGCGACGAGGTGAGGGCCGTGGTGGTGTCCGCGGCGTTCACCGTCTGGGTGTCCGTCGGCGATGTCGAACCGTTGTAGCTGGTGTCCCCACCGTAGGCCGCGGTCAGCGGATGTGTGCCCACGCTGAGGTTGGAGACGCTCAGTGTCGCCACCCCACTGCCGTCCAGGGTGCCCGTCCCCAACGACGTCATGCCGTCGAAGAACGTCACCGTCCCCGTCGGAACACCTGCCCCGGGCGCGACAGCCGAGACGGTCGCCGTCAGCACCTTCGCCTCACCGAACACCGACGGATCCGGCGACGAAGTGAGCGCCGTGGTCGTGTTCGCCGCATTCACCGTCTGCGTGTCCACCGGCGACGTCGAACCATTGAAACTGCCGTCACCCGCGTAGACGGCAGTCAGTGAATGCGTGCCCGCACTCAAGCTGGAGGTGGTGAACGTGGCCACACCGCCGCCGTCCAGGGTGCCGATACCGATCACGGTCGCCCCGTCCAGGAAGGACACCGACCCCGTCGGCGTCCCGCTTCCCGGCGCAACCGCCGTCACCGTCGCCGTCAGCACCTTCGCCTCACCGAACACCGACGGATCCGGCGACGACGTCAGCGCCGTTGCGGTGTCCGCGGCATTCACCGTCTGCGTGTCCACCGGCGACGTCGAACCGTTGTAGCTGGTGTCCCCGCCGTAGGCCGCGGTCAACGGATGTGTGCCCACGCTCAGGTTGGAGACGCTCAGCGTCGCCACACCACTGCCGTCCAGGGTGCCGGTCCCCAACGACGTCATGCCGTCGAAGAACGTCACCGTCCCCGTCGGAACACCGGTTCCAGGAGCGACAGGCGTCACGGTCGCAGTCAGCACCTTGGTCTCGCCGAACACCGACGGATCCGGCGACGACGTCAGCGCCGTGGTCGTGTTCGCCGCGTTCACCGTCTGCGTGTCGATGGGCGATGTGGAACCGTTGTAGCTGGTGTCCCCGCCGTAGGCCGCGGTCAACGGATGTGTGCCCACGCTCAGGTTGGAGACGCTCAGCGTCGCCACCCCACTGCCGTCCAGGATGCCGGTCCCCAACGACGTCATGCCGTCGAAGAACGTCACCGTCCCCGTCGGAACACCTGCCCCGGGCGCGACAGCCGAGACGGTCGCCGTCAGCACCTTCGCCTCACCGAACACCGACGGATCCGGCGACGACGTCAGCGCCGTTGCAGTGTCCGCGGCATTCACCGTCTGCGTGTCGATGGGCGATGTGGAACCGTTGTAGCTGGTGTCCCCACCGTAGGCCGCGGTCAACGCATGACTGCCCACGCTCAGGTTGGAGACACTCAGCGTCGCCACCCCACTGCCGTCCAGGGTGCCCGTCCCCAACGACGTCATGCCGTCGAAGAACGTCACCGTCCCCGTCGGAACACCTGCCCCGGGCGCGACAGCCGAGACGGTCGCCGTCAGCACCTTCGCCTCACCGAACACCGACGGATCCGGCGACGACGTCAGCGCCGTGGTCGTGTTCGCCGCATTCACCGTCTGCGTGTCCACCGGCGACGTCGAACCATTGAAACTGCCGTCACCCGCGTAGACGGCAGTCAGTGAATGCGTGCCCGCACTCAAGCTGGAGGTGGTGAACGTGGCCACACCGCCGCCGTCCAGGGTGCCGATACCGATCACGGTCGCCCCGTCCAGGAAGGACACCGACCCCGTCGGCGTCCCGCTTCCCGGCGCAACCGCCGTCACCGTCGCCGTCAGCACCTTCGCCTCACCGAACACCGACGGATCCGGCGACGACGTCAGCGCCGTTGCGGTGTCCGCGGCATTCACCGTCTGCGTG
Source organism: Streptomyces sp. Ag109_O5-1 (assembly GCF_003814875.1). Classification (GTDB taxonomy): domain Bacteria; phylum Actinomycetota; class Actinomycetes; order Streptomycetales; family Streptomycetaceae; genus Streptomyces; species Streptomyces sasae. The sequence goes on from NZ_RKQF01000001.1 coordinate 146,341, forward strand.
TCCACCGGCGACGTCGAACCGTTGTAGCTGGTGTCCCCGCCGTAGGCCGCGGTCAACGGATGTGTGCCCACGCTCAGGTTGGAGACGCTCAGCGTCGCCACACCACTGCCGTCCAGGGTGCCGGTCCCCAACGACGTCATGCCGTCGAAGAACGTCACCGTCCCCGTCGGAACACCGGTTCCAGGAGCGACAGGCGTCACGGTCGCAGTCAGCACCTTGGTCTCGCCGAACACCGACGGATCCGGCGACGACGTCAGCGCCGTGGTCGTGTCCGCGGCATTCACCGTCTGCGTGTCGATGGGCGATGTGGAACCGTTGTAGCTGGTGTCCCCGCCGTAGGCCGCGGTCAACGCATGACTGCCCACGCTCAGGTTGGAGACACTCAGCGTCGCCACACCACTGCCGTTCAGGATGCCGGTCCCCAACGACGTCATGCCGTCGAAGAACGTCACCGTCCCCGTCGGAACACCTGCCCCGGGCGCGACAGCCGAGACGGTCGCCGTCAGCACCTTCGCCTCACCGAACACCGACGGATCCGGCGACGACGTCAGCGCCGTTGCAGTGTCCGCGGCATTCACCGTCTGCGTGTCGATGGGCGATGTGGAACCGTTGTAGCTGGTGTCCCCACCGTAGGCCGCGGTCAACGCATGACTGCCCACGCTCAGGTTGGAGACACTCAGCGTCGCCACCCCACTGCCGACCAGGATGCCCGTCCCCAACGACGTCATGCCGTCGAAGAACGTCACCGTCCCCGTCGGAACACCTGCCCCGGGCGCGACAGCCGAGACGGTCGCCGTCAGCACCTTCCCCTGACCGAACACCGACGGATCCGGCGACGACGTCAGCGCCGTGGTCGTGTTCGCCGCAGTCACCGTCTGGGAGTCCACCGCGGAGGTCGAGCTGTTGTAGTCGGCGGTGCCGGCATAGCCGGCCGTCAACGAGTGTGCGCCCACGCTCAGGTTGGAGACGCTCAGCGTCGCCACCCCACTGCCGTTCAGCGTGCCCGTCCCCAACGACGTCATGCCGTCGAAGAACGTCACCGTCCCCGTCGGAACACCTGCCCCGGGCGCGACAGCCGAGACGGTCGCAGTCAGCACCTTCGCCTGACCGAACACCGACGGATCCGGCGACGACGTCAGCGCCGTGGTCGTGTTCGCCGCAGTCACCGTCTGGGAGTCCACCGCGGAGGTCGAGCTGTTGTAGTCGGCGGTGCCGGCATAGCCGGCCGTCAACGAGTGTGCGCCCACGCTCAGGTTGGAGACGCTCAGCGTCGCCACCCCACTGCCGTTCAGCGTGCCCGTCCCCAACGACGTCATGCCGTCGAAGAACGTCACCGTCCCCGTCGGAACACCTGCCCCGGGCGCGACAGCCGAGACGGTCGCAGTCAGCACCTTCGCCTGACCGAACACCGACGGATCCGGCGACGACGTCAGCGCCGTGGTCGTGTTCGCCGCAGTCACCGTCTGGGAGTCCACCGCGGAGGTCGAGCTGTTGTAGTCGGCGGTGCCGGCATAGCCGGCCGTCAACGAGTGTGCGCCCACGCTCAGGTTGGAGACGCTCAGCGTCGCCACCCCACTGCCGTCCAGGGTGCCCGTCCCCAACGACGTCATGCCGTCGAAGAACGTCACCGTCCCCGTCGGAACACCTGCCCCGGGCGCGACAGCCGTCACGGTCGCAGTCAGCACCTTCGCCTGACCGAACACCGACGGATCCGGCGACGACGTCAGCGCCGTGGTCGTGTTCGCCGCAGTCACCGTCTGCGTGTCCACCGGCGACGTCGAACCATTGAAACTGCCGTCACCCGCGTAGACGGCAGTCAGTGAATGCGTGCCCGCACTCAAGCTGGAGGTGCTGAACGTGGCCACACCGCCGCCGTCCAGGGTGCCGATACCGATCACGGTCGCCCCGTCCAGGAAGGACACCGACCCCGTCGGCGTCCCGCTTCCCGGCGCAACCGCCGTCACCGTCGCCGTCAGCACCTTCGCCTCACCGAACACCGACGGATCCGGCGACGAGGTGAGGGTCGTTGCGGTGTCCGCGGCGTTCACCGTCTGGATATCCGCCGCAGACGTCGAGACGCTGAAGTTGACGTTCCCGGCGTAGTCGGCGGTGAGGGAGTGGCTGCCGACAGCGAGACTGGAGGTGGTGAGGGTGGCGACTCCCCCGGCGAGGGTGACGGTGCCGAGGGGGGTGGCGCCGTCGAGGAAGGTGACGGTTCCGTCGGGCGTCCCGGTGGACGAGGTGACGGTGGCCGTGAGGACCTTCGCTTCGCCGAAGGCCGAGGGGTCGGGAGCCGAGGTGAGGGTGGTGGTGGTCGGGAAGGGGACGGTGTCGGTGACGCTGACGGTGTCGGAGGCGTTGTTCGTCACATAGGCGTGCTCGCCGTCCGGAGTGATCGCCACTCCGAAGGGCCCTGAGCCGACGGGGATGTCGAAGGTGACGTCGTTGGTGGCGGTGATGACGACGCTGACGGTGTCGGAGGCGTTGTTCGTCACATAGGCGAACGCGTCGTCGGGAGTGAACGCGACGCTGGTGGGCGCGGAGCCGACGTCGAAGGTGTCGCTGACCGTGTTGGTGGCGATGTCGATCGCGCTGACGGTGTTGTCGCTGTTGTTGGTGACATAGGCCAGCACGCCGTCGGAGGTGATCGCGACCCCGGTGGGGGAGGTGCCCACGGCGATCGTGTCGATCTCCGCGTTGGTGGCGGTGTCGACGACGCTGACAGTACCGGAGGCGTTGTTGGTCACATAGGCGAACGCACCGTCAGGGGTGAGCGCGACACCGAACGGGTTGGCACCAACGGGAATATCGGTGACGACGGTGTTCGTGCTGGTGTCGATCACACTGACGGTGTTGTCACCGACGTTGGCGACATAGGCAAGGGTGCCCGCGGCGTTGATGGCGATGCCGAAGGGCGAGATGCCGACGCTGACGGTGTCGGTGACCGCGTTGGTCGCGGTGTCGATGACACTGACGCTGTCGGAGGCGACGTTGGTGACGTAGACGAACGCGCCGTCAGGGGTGACCGCGACGCCGAACGGCGAACTGCCGACGTTGATGGTGGCGATGACGGCGTTGGTGGCGGTGTCGATGACACTGACGCTGTCGTCGCCCTCGTTGGCAACGTAGGCCAACGTGCCGGCGGAGTTGATCGCGACTCCGGTGGGGAAGTTGCCCACCGGTACGGTCGGATCGAGCAGCAGGGCAGCGGCGACACGGCGCGCTGTGTTCCGTCCGATGCCCAGTAGTTGACGCCACCTCGACTGAAAGGCCTTGGCCATGACGCACCCCTTGATCTTGCTCTGATCGTGGTGCGGGGTGCCTGCCTCACGCTCCGCGGGGTGTGGGCGAGCACACCGTTACGCGGGAGGCAAACCCTTCCAAGGGGTGCCCATCCGGCAGCGTCAGCTGCCCGTTAGAGCCGGAAACAGACGCCGGCCAGCTCCCCCGGGAAGGGATGGGCAACCCGCCGGGTCCAATAGCAGAAGTAACGCACCAACCCCTCGCGGCAGAACAGACATAGAACACGAAGTTCACCTCAATGGGTTAATCGGGCATGCGGAATGCGGCAGGGACGCATGGACTCCGGCGCACCGTCAGTACGACCCAGCGGAGCTGGTGGCGTACGCGGCAGAGGGCTGCAGCCCAGCGGATTACGGCACGCGGGCCTACGGGCCGGACATCTGGAACGGCTCTTGACAGAGCCCGGTGCGCCGCTGCCGCGCGGGCCGGCCTTTGCATCTAGGTACCTGGGTCAAGCCCAGCGGCTTGCGGAATGTCGACTGCGCTTCGCGCGCAGCCCTTGATGCGTCAGCAAGCAAGTCAGCGGTACGCGCGTATGACACTCAAGACCCATGAATGCGGTCGTGGAACTCTGGTCAATGCCGAAGTATCCCAGGGGGCACATGAGCGTCCCCGGCGGCCGGGAGAGCAAGGGTGCTCGAGACGATCTGATGACATCGCGTCCGTCAGCAACTGCGGGCCGCATGGCAGGATGCCGCGGCCCGGCCTCCCGCACCTGCGGAGACAGTGGCGGGCTCGGCGTGGTGTCCACACCGAGCCCGCCACTGATGAAGAGCGAGCACTACCGCTTCACCACGGGCATCCGCAGGATGTCCCTCCACCGAGCCCCGAGGCGGACGCGCTCGACCGGGTCGAAGCCGCATGCCGCGCCCCGGAGGTTGTCGACATAGACGCAGCCAGTGACCTTCGACATCGGGGCACAGCCGTGCTCCGAGTCCGCCCGCCTCGGAGAGCGGCTCGGAACATCCCGGTCGACGGCCACGATCGCAGCAGGGTCGCTAGCGCGACCGGTCGGCGCAGATGGCGTAGACGGTGACGCCGCCTGTTCCGTTGGAGTACCCGACACCCACCCAGCCGCTTCCGTCGGGGGTCGGGTAGCCGCCCTGGACAACACCGACCGGCACCAGGACTCCACCCCCCAGGACCTTCTTGTGGAGGGGGCACTGGACCGTCTGCGGCGCGCCGTTGGGAGCGATGGGGAAGGATCGCGTGACGATCTGGTAGCCACGGACGCCGTCGCCCGAAAACGGGGTGGCGCTGTTGCCGGCTCCGGCACCCTGAGTGGCCTTGGCGCCACTCGTCGGCGGCGCGTCCTGGCCAGGGCCGTGAGGCCCGAACCAAGTACGGACGCGGCTACCAGTTCACAATGCTCAATATGCGCATGCTCCGCATGAATTCATCCACTTTTTCTGAAGATCCGATGTAGATCATTCATCACAGCAGCGACGTATGCATATGCCTGCTGGGTAGTCGTAGTATAAATGAAGCAGAGGTCAGGGGAGTGATCATGTCGAGATAGCCTCCCCGCTCTCCCCCGCGTCGCCGACGCGGCAGACGGGGCGCCTTCCCGCAGCCCCGGGAACGCCGCACATCGGCCGTCCTGGCCTGTTGAGTCGCCGGGGCTCCCGATGGCCGATCCGTCCACCATCGCCACGCGGACGCGTCCCCGACGCCGGCCTCACGCGCGCACCACGCCGGCGTTCCGCGATCAACCGCTCCGCACCGACGACGCGATCAGGCCACATACCGCCGCGCAAACAACTACGCCGATTTTTAGGCCGACTTGGGAGCCGTAAGGAAACTGCTGCCGGATTCGGCTCAACTCCGCTGTGCTACATGGCAGGCGGACTGCCGCGGCGATACCGGAGGAGATACCGGCCGGCCTGGACACAAGTTCACTGCGGTGCTGCCGCATCTGGGCGAACGGCAGCGCCGCTTGTACCTGGTGTCCGAAGCCGAAGCCGAAGCCGGAGCCCTGGGCGCGGCGGGATCGCGGCTGTGGCCAGGCTCGCCGAGGGCGCCTACGCCCGCGCCGACGAGGGTGCCCTCACGAAAGCAGGCTTCAGTCGACTCGCCGGCCTCACCCGGACCAATCCCGCAGTCACGACGACACTCTGACCACAGCGCTACGGACCGTCAGTACGGAAACCAACGAAATTCCCGCGTTCAGATGGCAGGACCTGGGGCGGCTCGGGGCTTCCGGCATTCGCTCCGCCACTATGGTGGGTCGTGTCCGTTGTGACTGAATTCCGTGCGCCCGATTAACCCATTGGGGTGAACTTCGCGTTCTATGTCTGTTCTGCCGCGAGGGGTTGGTGCGTTACTTCTGCTATTGGACCCGGCGGGTTGCCCATCCCTTCCCGGGGGAGCTGGCCGGCGTCTGTTTCCGGCTCTAACGGGCAGCTGACGCTGCCGGATGGGCACCCCTTGGAAGGGTTTGCCTCCCGCGTAACGGTGTGCTCGCCCACACCCCGCGGAGCGTGAGGCAGGCACCCCGCACCACGATCAGAGCAAGATCAAGGGGTGCGTCATGGCCAAGGCCTTTCAGTCGAGGTGGCGTCAACTACTGGGCATCGGACGGAACACAGCGCGCCGTGTCGCCGCTGCCCTGCTACTCGATCCGACCGTACCGGTGGGCAACTTCCCCACCGGGGTAGCCATCAACTCCGCCGGCACGTTGGCCTACGTTGCCAACGAGGGCGACGACACCGTCAGCGTCATCGACACCGCCACCAACACCGTCACCGCCACCATCAACGTCGGCAGCTCGCCGTTCGGCGTCGCGGTCACCCCCGGCGGCGCGTTCGTCTACGTCACCAACGTCGCCTCCGACAGCGTCAGTGTCATCGACACCGCGACCAACGCGGTCACCGACACCATCAGCGTCGGCACCGCCCCCTTCGGCATCGCCATCAACTCCGCGGGAACACGCGCCCACGTCGCCAACGAGGGCGACGACACCGTCAGCGTCATCGACACCGCCACCAACGCCGTCATCGCCACCATCAACGTCGGCAGTTCGCCGTTCGGCGTCGCGTTCAGCCCTGCCGGTGCGTTCTCCTACGCCACCAACAACGGTGCCAACACCGTCAGCGTCATCGACACCGCCACCAACACGGAAATCACCACCATCAACGTCGGCAGCGGGCCCACCGGAATCGCGATCACCTCCGACGATGCGCTGGCCTATGTCACCAACAACAGCGACAACACCATCAGCGTCATCGACACCGCCACCAACACCGTGAGCGACACCATCCCAGCCGGCGGCGCGCCCACCAACATCGCGATCACTCCCGACGATGCGTTCGCCTACGTGACCAACAACGCCGACAACACCGTCAGCGTGCTCGACATCGGCTCGAACACCATCGCCTTCGACATCCCCGTCGGCACCTCCCCCTTCGGCGTCGCGTTCACACCCAACGGGCTGCACGCGTATGTCACCAACAACAGCGACAACACCGTGAGCGTGCTCGACGTCGCCCCGTTCCCCACCGCCACAACCCTCACCTCGACCCCCGACCCCACGGTGTTCGGCGAACCGAAGCTCCTCATCGCCACCGTCACCTCCTCCACCGGAGTCCCCAGCGGAACCGTCACCTTCCTCGACGGCGCCACCCCCATCGGCTCCGCGCCCCTCGTCGGCGGGGTCGCCACCCTCACCACCTCCAGCCTTGCCGTCGGCAGCCACCCCCTCACCGCCGTCTACGCCGCTACTCCCACCCACGCCGGTTCGACATCACCGGTGGACATCCAGACGGTGAGCAAGGCCAACACCCTCACGGCCCTCGTCTCCAACCCCGATCCCTCGCTGTTCGGGGAATCGAAAGTGCTCACGGCCGCGGTCACCGTGGTTCTGCCCGGAGGCGGCACGCCCACCGGCACGGTCGCCTTCTTCGACGGCGCCACGCCCCTGGGCTCCGCGCCCCTCGTCGGCGGGGTCGCCACCCTCACCGTCTCCAACCTCAGCGTCGGCAGCCACCCCCTCACCGCCACCTACAGCGGTGGGCCCGACCACAACGGTTCGACCTCACTCGTCGACCCGCAAACCGTGATCGCCGCCAACACCACCACAGCCCTCACCTCAAGCCCCGACCCGTCGGTGCTGGGCCAGCCGAAGGTCCTGACGGCTGCAGTCAGCGCCGTCGCCCCCGGAGGCGGCACCCCCACCGGTACCGTCACCTTCTTCGACGGCGCCACCCCCATCGGCTCCGCCCTCCTGTCCGGGGGCATCGCCACCCTCACCGTCTCCAACCTCAGCGTCGGCAGCCACCCCCTCACCGCCACCTACAGCGGAAGCGCCAACTACAACGGATCCACGTCACCGGTGGACACCCAGACGGTGAACAAGGCCGACACCACCACCGCCCTCACCTCGGCCCCCGACCCGACCGCGTTCGGCCAGCCGAAGGTCCTGACCGCCACCATCACCGCGGTCGCCCCCGGAGCCGGGACCCCCACCGGCACCGTCTCCTTCTTCGACGGCGCCACCCCCCTGGGCTCCGCGCCCCTCATCGGCGGGGTCGCCACCCTCACCGTCTCCAACCTCAGCGTCGGGGCCCATCCGCTGACGGCGGTCTACGCCGGCACCACCGATTTCAACACCTCCACGTCACCGGTGGACACCCAGACGGTGGCCAAGGCCAACACCGCCACGGCCCTCACCTCGGCCCCCGACCCGACCGTGTTCGGCCAGGCCAAGGTCCTGACCGCCACCATCACCGCGGTCGCCCCCGGAGCCGGGACCCCCACCGGCACCGTCTCCTTCTTCGACGGCGCCACCCCCCTGGGCTCCGCGCCCCTCATCGGCGGGGTCGCCACCCTCACCGTCTCCAACCTCGCCGTCGGCAGCCACCCCCTCACCGCCACCTACAGCGGAAGCGGCGACTACAACACCTCCACGTCACCGGTGGACACCCAGACAGTGAACAAGGCCAACACCACCACCGCCCTCACCTCGGCCCCCGACCCGACCGCGTTCGGCCAGCCGAAGGTCCTGACCGCCACCATCACCGCGGTCGCCCCCGGAGCCGGGACCCCCACCGGCACCGTCTCCTTCTTCGACGGCGCCACCCTGATCGGCACCGCACCTCTGTCCGGAGGGGTTGCGACCTTCACCACCTCATCGCTCGGCGTCGGCACCCACTCCCTGACCGCGACGTACAACGGCAACCCCAGCTACAACAGCTCGACCTCACCGGTGGACCCGCAGACGGTGGCCAAGGCCAACACCGCCACGGCCCTCACTTCGGCTCCCGACCCGTCGGTGTTCGGCCAGGCCAAGGTCCTGACCGCCACCGTGAGCGTGATGCCGCCGGGGGGCGGCACACCGAACGGGACGGTGTCCTTCTTCGACGGCGCCACCCTGCTCGGCAGCGCCCCGCTGGTCGGCGGGGTCGCCACCCTCACCGTCTCCAACCTCAGCGTCGGCAGCCACCCCCTCACCGCCACCTACAGCGGCAGCGCCAACTACAACGGATCCACGTCACCCGTGGACCCGCAGACCGTGAGCCCCGCGAACACCACGACCACCCTGGTCTCCGCCCCCGACCCGTCGGTGTTCGGCCAGGCCAAGGTCCTGACCGCCACCGTCACCGCGGTCGCCCCCGGATCCGGGACCCCCACCGGCACCGTCTCCTTCTTCGACGGCGCCACCCCCCTGGGCTCCGCGCCCCTCGTCGGCGGGGTCGCCACCCTCACCGTCTCCAACCTCAGCGTCGGCAGCCACTCGTTGACCGCCACGTACAGCGGAAGCCCCAACTACAACTCGTCCGTCTCACCCGCGGACCCGCAGACGGTGAACAAGGCCAACACCGCCACGGCCCTCACCTCGGCCCCCGACCCGACCGCGTTCGGCCAGGCCAAGGTCCTGACCGCCACCATCACCGCGGTCGCCCCCGGATCCGGGACCCCCACCGGCACCGTCTCCTTCTTCGACGGCGCCACCCCCCTGGGCTCCGCGCCCCTCATCGGCGGGGTCGCCACCCTCACCGTCTCCAACCTCGCCGTCGGCAGCCATCCCCTCACCGCCACCTACAGCGGAAGCGCCAACTACAACGGATCCACGTCACCGGTGGACACCCAGACGGTGAACAAGGCCAACACCACCACCGCCCTCACCTCGGCCCCCGACCCGACCGCGTTCGGCCAGCCGAAGGTCCTGACCGCCACCATCACCGCGGTCGCCCCCGGAGCCGGGACCCCCACCGGCACCGTCTCCTTCTTCGACGGCGCCACCCCCCTGGGCTCCGCGCCCCTCATCGGCGGGGTCGCCACCCTCACCGTCTCCAACCTCGCCGTCGGCAGCCATCCCCTCACCGCCACCTACAGCGGAAGCGCCAACTACAACGGATCCACGTCACCGGTGGACACCCAGACGGTGAACAAGGCCAACACCACCACCGCCCTCACCTCGGCCCCCGACCCGACCGCGTTCGGCCAAGCCAAAACCCTCACCGCCACCGTCGCCAGCGTCGCGCCCGGAGCCGGCACTCCCACCGGCACCGTCTCCTTCTTCGACGGTGCCACCCTGCTCGGCACCGCCTCCCTCTCCGGAGGGGTCGCCACGCTGTCTGTCTCTACGCTCGGCATCGGCAGCCACTCGTTGACCGCCACCTACAGCGGAAGCCCCAACCACAACTCGTCCGTCTCACCCGCGGACCCGCAAACGGTGAACAAGGCCAACACCACCACGGCCCTCACCTCGGCCCCCAACCCGTCGACCTTCGGGCAGTCGGTGGTCCTGACCGCCACCGTCGCCGCCGTCGCCCCGGGGGCGGGCACTCCCACCGGCACCGTCTCCTTCTTCGACGGTGCCACCCTGCTCGGCACCGCCTCGCTCTCCGGAGGGGTGGCCTCCTTCACCACCTCCAGCCTGAGTGTCGGCAGCCACACCCTGACCGCAACCTACGGGGGCAGCGTCAACCACAACGGATCCACCTCGCCGGTGGTCACCCAGACGGTGACCAACTCGAACCCGCCGACCCTGGTCTCCGCGATTCCGAGTTCCGGGTCCACGGCTGGCGGTGGCAACGTCCTGCTCGTGGGTTCCAACCTGAACGGCGTCACCGGAGTCACCTTCGGCGGGACTCCAGCCACCATCGTCTCGCAGTCCTTCGGGACCTACGTCACGGTCGTGGCTCCGCCCCACGCCGCCGGGGTCGTCCCCGTCGTCGTCAACACCACCTCCGGTCCGAGCAACTCGGTGAACTACACCTACGTGTAAGCGATCTGAGTAGCAGTCAATCTGTACCCCGGTCAGGCAGCCCGGCCGGGGTACAGGCCTGTCCACATACGCATATCGCCGAGTGTTCCGGGGGCCGTCGAAGGTCCTTGGGCCTGTCCGGACAGGGCGACATCATCGCCTTCCCGCACGCTTCACATGCCGGTCGGCGCCCCGGTGACCGCAGGACCGCCACCTCAGCGGAACGTTGCCCCTGCCGAAAACCTCATCCGCCCTGCTCAGGCCGCATGTTTGTACTCGTGGAGGAGGCCGCCGAGTCGGTCGGTTCGGCATATGTCGAGGTGAGCCATTTGATCAGGGTTGTCGATTGGCTTGGGCAGGGCGAAGAGCGGCCGGGCGTTGGTGATGCCCTGGTGGGGCCCGTGGTCGTTGTAGAACTCCTCGAACTGGCGTAGCGCGTGCAGGAGGTGGCGCTGGTCCCAGATGAGAGTGCGGTCCAACAGCTCCCGGCGGCAGGTCTGCACCCAGCGCTCCATAAGGGAGTTCATGCGCGGCATGCGGACCCCGCTGAGCACGACCTGGTTCCCCGCGTCGGCGAGGACGGTGTCGAACAGTTCGGGGAACTTCCCGTCCCGGTCCCGGATTATGTAGCGTGCCCGGCAGCCGGCGTCCTCGAGGTCCATGACGAGGTTCTTCGCCGCCTGCGTCACCCAGGACGCTCGGATGCGCGGTGGCGCCGAGGATCCGGATCCGGCGGTTGGCGTGCTCGATGAGGCGAATACGTACAGCCGCGCTCCGGTCAGGGTGACCGTTTCTAAGAAGTCGCAGGCCAGCAGGGCGTCGGCCTGGGAGCGCAAGAAGTCGGCCCAGGTGCTGGAGCTCCGTTCGGGCGCGGGGTCGATCCCGGCCTCCTTGAGGATCTCCCATACCGTGGAAGCGGCCACCTTGATCCCGAGCACGAGCAGTTCGCCGTGCACCCTCCTGTGGCCCCACGTGGGATTCTCCCGAGTCAGGCGCAGCACCAGGACGCGGATGGAGTGCACGGTGCGTGGCCGGCCCGAGCGCTTCGGCCGGGAACGGGACGCGTGGTGGCGCGCGACCAGGTCGCGGTGCCATCGCAGCACCGTGTCAGGGTGCACAAGCAACCGCAGCCGAAGCAGCGCATCGCGCGGAAGTGGGTGCAGCAATGCCGCCAGGAACGCCCGGTCGCTCGGCCCGAACCGCGGCCTGTCCCCGCCCAGTTGCCGCTCCAGCACCGTGATCTGATGACGCAGCGCCAGAATTTCCACGTCCTTGCCGCAGTCACTCATCGGTAGCAAGCGCAGCACGGCAAACGCGTTCGTCACACCCAGGTAGGCCAGTCGCAGCAGCACGATCGATCATGTTCCCGCAGTTCTGGACGTCGAGGACGGCGTCGGCACGGCGCAGAATCTGGCCGCCGCCCGAACGACAAGGCCAATACTCCACGACCGCATCGCGGACTTCTGCGACGCCGACGATCCACTGGTGAAGGAGGCCGCGCTCGCGGCCACCGCCCTGCTCCTGGCCGACCCCGCCCTCGCCTCGTCCGTACCCCGGTACGCGCCCGCTGTTCGCGAGGTCCTTGCCGTGAGCGCGGACTCGTACTACCGGTGGATCGCCCGGGAACGGCTGGCTGCCTGGGGGGAGGATGTCACTGGTCTCATCACTGCGGAGAATGAGCGCCGCGCGGCCCTGGACCGGGCAGGCGAGCTGGCGGAGGACCCGTTCGGCGGCCAGGAGCAGGAGCAGGCGATCCGCTGGCTGGAAGAGCAACCCGAGGACACCGCGGCTCCGAAACGACTCGGCCGCCCGGCGTGAGGACCGGACCGCGCCCGAACCGGCCGCCCTGCACGAGCCAGCACCCGAGCCGCCCGTGGCCGCCGCTGGAAGCGAGGCGGGGTACCGCGGCCCGTGGCGGATCGCCCGGGAGGAGGAGCGTGCCGAGTGGACGTTCACGCCGTACGTAGGAGTCGGCCCCCCTGCACTTCGGGATGACTTTGGAGGAGATCACCCGCGTCCTCGACGAAGAACCGGCCGTCTCGTCCTACTCCCACCGCGGCGAAGACCAGCAGCTCAACTACGCCGACTTCACTCAAAGCGGGATGGGTGTAGCTCCTTTCAAGGGACAGGCTGAGCTGGGCATTTGCCTGACCGGCCGGGCTGAGCACCGCATAGATCGTTTCGAAACCGCCAGGTCACGCTCGGGGCCGGATCAAGATCGACTGCCTGGAAGTCACGGATCGCGGCGATGCCCTCCTGGAGACCCGGTTCGATCACCCGGTCGCGCGCCAAGCCGCAGTTCATGCAGGTAGGGCCGTCCCTTGAAAGGAGCTACACCCAAGCGGGATCAGGGCCCTCTTCCAGGACGGCCGCCTCGGGTGTGTCGCCGTAGACGCCCTCACCGGCCCCCAGGCGAGACTGGGCGCAGCCTGGGCTTGATCCGCTTTGACGGACATCCGAGATCAGGGGTTCAGCCCCGGGAGGATGTCCATCATGGAGAGCATGGGGAAGAAGAAGCCTCGCCCTCGTCGCTCGTTCACGCCGGAGTTCAAGGCGGAGATCGTCGAGCTGTGCCGACGCGGTGACCGCTCGGTCGGTCAGATCGCCAAGGACTTCGATCTGACCGAGACCGCGGTGCGTGACTGGGTGAAGCAGGCCGAGGTCGATGCGGGCGAGCGGGACGGCCTGACCAGCAGTGAACGCGAGGAACTGGCCGCACTGCGGCGGGAGAACCGCCGTCTGCGTGAGGACGTCGACATCCTCAAGCGGGCCACGGCTTTCTTCGCGAAGGAGACCCGGTGACGGTGGACCCGTTCATCGAGGCGGAGAAGCGTGCAGGTCACAGTGTCAAACGAGCGTGTGAGCTGCTGAAGGTCTCCCGGACCGCCTTCTATGCCCGCCGCGCTGCCAAGCCTGGTCTTCGCGCGGTCCGTGACGCCGAACTGGCGGAGCAGATCGCCGACGTTCACACGCGCTCGAGGGGAACCTACGGCGCCCCGCGCGTCCATGCCGTGCTCAAGCGGGCAGGCGCCGGATGCGGCCGCCGACGTGTCGCACGGCTGATGCGAGCTGCCGGCCTGCAGGGCCGGCACCGAAGACGACGGCACTTGACGACGATCCCCGATCCACGAGCTGCCCTGCGGCCCGATCTCGTCGTCCGGGACTTCCAGCCCGACCCCGCCGGCCTGGACGCCCGCTGGTGCGGCGACATCACCTACATCGCCACGGAGGAGGGCTGGCTCTACCTGGCTACCGTCATCGATATCGCCTCCCGTCGTGTGGTCGGCTGGGCGACTGCCGACCACCTGCGGACCGATCTGGTCGCCGATGCCCTCACGGCCGCCTGCCGAAAGCGCCGTCCCACCCGGCCGGTGATCTTTCACTCGGATCGTGGCTGTCAGTACACCAGCCAGCAATTCGCCGCGTTGGCGGACCAGTTGGGGGTGCGTCTGTCGGTCGGCCGCACCGGACAGTGCTGGGACAACGCACTCGCTGAGTCGTTCTTCGCCACCATCAAGAGGGAGTTGCTCGACACGAGCTCCTGGCCCAGCCGGGCCGCCGCCCGCACCGCGATCTTCGACTTCATCGAGGGCTGGTACAACTTGCACCGTCTGCACAGCAGTCTCGGCTACCGCAGTCCCGCCGAATACGAGACTGCACTCGCAGCCTGACCACCACACCGATGGTGTCCGTCAAAGCGGAACAAGCTCAGCCCCTCTGACCGGCTGCGCACCATCCCACGTGGAGGACTGGCTCGTCCACTGCACAAAACGGCCCGGCAGCCTGGCGTACAGCGTCGCTGGCGATCCGGTCTTCGCCGACCTCGGCCTGGCGATCCGCTCCCAGCGGGCCGGCGACATCGTCCTGACCCGCCCCCCTCTTCCTGCTCCACGACTGGCTCGACCTGTGGCACGCACTGCCCAGCGAGGAGTGGAACTGCTCGTGAAGCTTGTTCGCCGGTCGGCCTCACCTGAGTGCGAGGCCGACCGGAGCGACATCTCGTCCACTCGAGCTATATCGGGGACGTAGACCACCGGCCGAGTGGGGAATCAACGTGAGCAGCTCTGCGCTAGCCGGGGTCAGCGGTGTCGACTGCGCTCTTCGGGCCTCATGGCCACTGGTGTGGCCGGAGGGTGTGGCGTGGCGGACATAGCCGCGGAGCCGCTGGTGGCACTTCGCATGCGAGCCGCTTGTGTCCGCCGGTTTGGCTGAGCCGTGATGCGCCAGTTGAGGACCTCGGCGGGGTGCTCGGCGCTGTCGAGTTCCCGCTGGGTGCCCACTTCGGCCAGGAGGCGTCGGGGGCTGTGGCCGGCGGTCTCGGCGTGGGCGAGGGTGGTGGTCAGGGCGGTCCAGGCGGGGTCGGCGAGGATTCGGTCGGCGTGGTCGGGGAGGGCCACGCGAACGTCCTGCTCGTAGCGGCTGGCGGTTGCGGCTCGTGGTGCGCGGTGGGCAAGGTCCGCCAAGGCGGGTGTGGCGGCCTGCTGGTAGCCCGCCTGTAGGTGGCGGAAGGCTTCTTCGGCCGCAGCGGCCTGCTGTTCGTGGCCGCGTTGCTCGTGCCACTTGGCGGCGGCGCGGGCCAGGTGCACGGTGGCGAAAAGCAGGGAGATGGCGAGTCCGCCCGGCTCGTTGGAGGCGTGGGCGAGTTCCTTGGCGGCCTTGCGCAGGGCGGTGGCGGCCTGGTGGTCGGCGCGGGTGGCGGAGCGGCGGGCGCGGTTGAACGCCATTGCCGCCGCTCGTAGTTCCGCCCGGTGTGGGCCGGTAGTGGCGCTGGCGATGTTGTACAGGGCGTCGCCGAAGGCGGCCAGGTGGCCCTGGGCGGCGGCATCGTCATCGGAGCCGAGGACCGTGCGTGCCGCCTGTATGGCGGTGGTGGTGTGCCGCCACGGCTCGGCGGGGTCCGCCACATACTGCGGGTGGTCAGCCACTTCCTGGTCAGGGAGGCGTTCGCGTATGCGGTTGATGGAGAGGTCGGGGGCGAGTTTCGAGCCGCCGTACCAGACCGGTTCGCCGGCCGCGTTGGTGTCGCCGGGTGCGGCCAGGCTGTAGCCGATCACGTCACCGGTCTCGGGGCCGAGGCGTGTCTTGACCTTGATGCCGAGGGACGTACCGCGATCAAGCCCGGAGCACACGGCCCCGGGGCGCCGCGGCACTTGGCAAATGCCCCCAGAACACCGGCGCAGGCGCTGACCTGCTCGAACGAGGGGCTTCATCTGGCGGCCCTGGCGCGCCGTGACCGCACTGCCGACGCACTGGCAGAGCTGCTTCCTACCTGTCGTCCTCGTCCCGGCCGTCTTCGAAGACGAACAGTGGCTTGGTGCCGTGTGCGGGTGCTTCGGCGAGAGCGACGGCTTCTGTGAAGCGTTCGAGCGGGAAGGGCCGGCCTTGGGGAATGCTCAGCACCTCATCGGCGACGAGACCTCGGACCCGGGCCAGCGCGCGCAAAGCCGTCTCGGGTGAGGCGGTGCCGAACCAGCGGTTCAGCCAGAAGCCCCGGACCGTTTTGGTCTCGTAGATGACCGAGCGTGCCTGCAGCGGGATCGTCAGTGCCGCAGGGTCGCTCTGCCGGTGGGTGGAGAGCGCGCCGTAGACCACCAGCTCTCCTCCCGGAGCCAGTGCCTGGGACACTTGGGCGCCGACGGGGCCCGCAACGCAGTCGATGGCCTTGCGCACGCCGGCCGGTCCTGCTGTCTCAGCGACACGCTGCACGAGGTCTTCGTCCTCGGTGCAGATGACCTCATCCGCGCCGAGCGCCTTGATCTCCTCGACGGCACCGCGTCGCCGCACGACATTGATCGTGCGAATCCCCAGGTGCCGGGACAGTTGGATGACAAGCCGGCCGACGGTGGAGCCCGCGGCCGTCTGCAACAGCCATCGGCCCGGCTGTACGTCGAGTTCGCGCGTCACGAGGAGCAGCGCGGTCAACGGATTGACAGCGAGTTGGCAGGCGCTGGAGTCACTCAGCTGGTCGGGAACCGACAGGAGCCGGTGTGTGTCAGCGACGAGGTACTCCTGCCAGGTGCCGGCCACAGGGGGGCCAGGTACAGCCGGGACCGCAGCGGCCACCACGCGCTCGCCGACCTTCAGCCCCTCGGTTTCTGGGCCCAGGGCCGCGATACGGCCCACGCACTCCATGTTGCCGCCGACAGCGGGAAACTCCGGGGAGAAGCCGTAGCGGCCGCGCAGCACGTGCAGATCACTCGCGTGAACCGGGGTCGCCTTCACCCGGATCAATGCCTGACCGGCGTCCGGCGTGGGAACGGGCCGGGATTCCAGCCGCAGGACATCGGTGGGCTCACCAGCCTCTACGGCTATGAGCGCGCGCATGGATCGAGGCATGAGCGGCCTTCCGTCTCTCGGTCCGCGAGGAACCCGGCGGGCCTCCCGTCAGAGCGATGCTGAGGCCGGCGCCCTCGCCGGTGCCGCACGCGAGGACTCTGGGCTCACGCGGTCTGTCAAGGCGCGACCCCAAGACCTTGCCGCAGCACGAGTTCAGCTGCGAATCCGTCACTTCACGCTACGCCTGGCCTCGGGAAGGTTCTCGGCAGTGGCCATGCACCACGGTGAGAACGCCCGCTGCGCCGCTTCGGAACCCAGCAGGCCGCCGATGGCCTCGACCGAACCGCTCATGCATGCGGCCCACGAGTGCGGACGGGTGCGACACAACAGGGACAGCGATGCCGACCGGGGCCGGGTAACCGTTCGGCCTGCAGCGGTCCCGCCCCGGGGGCACGGCCGGTTTCCTGGACGTCCCGCGCCCCCGCCGAGTCCGCATCCGCCGCCCGGACCATCCAGCGTCCATGCGGCGACGAACGGCACAGCGGAGGCGTTCAGCGCTGAATCACCCAGTCCGGCATCCAGGTCCCGGCCTCACCGTGGCTGGCCGCCGTGGTGGCGAGGTGGGTACGGAGGGTGACCAGCGCCGGGTGGGGGTTGTCGCGGTGCCACAGCAGCGAGTGCGGGTAGACGGGGGTCGGGTCGGTGACCGGGATGCGGCGCAGGCCGTAGCCGGAAGGCCAGACGAGGCGGGTCTGCTCGCTCATGAAGGTGGCCAGGGCCGGGGTGTCGGCGACGGTGTCGAGGAGTGCGTCGGAGCCGAAGTTGGGGCCGGTCGCCTCGATGGTGAGGCCGAACTCGGCCACGAGATCGTCGTAGTAGGCGGCCCACTCGGTACCGGGGACGATGCCGGGCATCCAGATCCGGTGCCCGACGAGCTGGGCGAGGGTCACGGAGCGGGCGCCCGCCAGCACGTGGGCGGGGCCGGTGAGCAGCTGGAGCGGCTCGTCGAGCACCCGGACGGACTCGATGTCCTCGGGAAGGGGCCGGCCGGGCATGGCGACGGCCCGGAAGGACGCGTCGATCGCACCGGACCGGATGGCGGCGACGGCCGCCTCGACGTCGAACAGCATCACCACATCGAGGTCGATCTCGGGGTGCGCTCGGTGGAATCCGCGCATCAGGCCCGACGGCGCGACGCGCGAGGCGATCACGTCGACGCGCAGCGGACGGCGGCCGGTGCGCACGGACGCGACGGCGCGTTCGGCGACGCGCAGCAGCTCACGCGCGTGGGGCAGGAACGCCTGCCCGTCGATGGTGAGCTCGGCGCCGCGCGGCGTGCGGGTGAACAGCCGTACCCCGAGGTCGCGCTCCAGCGCGGCGATGCGCTTGGACACGGCCTGCTGGGTGACCGCCAGATCGACGGCAGCTGTCTGGAACTGTCCCGATTCGGCGGCGGCGAGGAAGGTCCGGACGGTGTCGAGGTCCATACCGCCACCCTAGGGATACAAGCGTCGGTTGTGGCCGGCGGTCCTGCGCGCGTCCGGGGCGCAGCGGGCGGCCCGGTGAGGGCATGCTGGACCCATGATGGTGCTCGCCGTGCTCTTCGCCGTCCTGGGCGCCGTCAGCAATGCGGCGGGCACGGCCTTCCAGCGCAAGGCCGCGTCCACGGTCCCCGGCCGGAGCGGGCTTCGCCTGCTGCTCACTCTCGCGCGGCAGCCCGTCTGGGCGATCGGTATCGCCGGGGTCACGGGTGCCGCCGTCTTCCAGGCGCTCGCCCTGATCAACGGGCCGATGGCACTCGTCCAGCCCCTGTTCATGCTGGAACTGCCGTTCGCCCTGCTGATCGCCATGCCGCTGATGCATCGACGGCTGAACCCGCAGGGGTGGCAGGCGATCGCGGGAGTGGTGACCGGTCTCGCCCTCCTCCTGGCCGCCGCGGCCCCGTCGGGCGGCCGGCAGCAGGCCTCCATGCACCGCTGGCTCCCCGTTCTCTTTCTCACTCTGGGCGCCGTCACGGTCGCGGTGCGGCTCGTAAGGTCCTCCTCGTCACCGTTGTTCCGCGCGGCGGCCCTGGCCGCGGGAGCCGCGATCGGCAACGCGCTGACGGCCGCCCTCATGAAGTCGGCCACCGGCCGCCTCGCCGACGCGGGCCTGCCGGCCTTCCTCACCACCTGGCAGACCTACGGCTTCGCGCTCGCGGGCATCGGTTCGCTGATGCTCCTGGAGAACGCGTTGCAGGCCGGTCCGCTCGTCGCCTCGCAGCCCGCGCTGACGATCGGCGACGCGGCGGTGAGCCTGCTGCTGGGCGTGACCCTGTTCGGGGAGTCGGTCCGCACCGGCTGGTGGCTGGTGCCCGAGGTGCTCGGCGCCGGTCTGATCCTGTGGGGCGTCGTCCGGCTGACGCGCGTCGTGCCGCACCTCATGAACGTCATCCGGTGAGGAGGGCCGGCATTCCCCGGCCCGGTCGATACCGGCCGGATTCCGGCAGTTCAGTGGCTGTTACACGGACCGGTGTCCGCCGGGCGGGTGACCGGTGAGATGATCACAGGGTGGGACCGGAAGAACTCGTTCGGCGCCGGACGCGCCGACCCGCCACGCCGTGACCCGGCGTCCCTGATCACCGAGTAGACCTTCCGTGACCCCTGGAAGGGGAAGAAGAGTGTCCGTGTTTCAGCGCATCCTCGTCGCCGTCGATCCCAGCCCCGCCCGCCACTCCGCCGTACGGCTGGCCGGCGAGCTGGCACAGCTGACGAACGCCGAGGTCCACGTCATACACGTCATCGCCTCCGCCGCCTCCATCGCCGCGATCGTCCCCCTGGAGGAGGACACCGAGGCCAAGGCGGTGCTCGACGAGGCGCTGGCGGCCCTGCGCGACAAGGGGGTCAAGGCCGAGGGAACCCTCGTCCGGGGTCTCACCACGCAGGTCGCGCAGGCCATCTCCGAGACGGCCGAGGAGTTCGCTGCCGATCTCATCGTCCTGAGCCCCCACCACCGGGGTGCCGTCGAGGCGCTGTTCGACCCGCGCGTCAGCGACGCCGTGGCGCACCGCACCAACACGGCGATCCTGCTGGCCCCGGAGGGCCACGAGAGCGCCTGACCGCACAACCACCGCCGGAAGGCAGGCCACGGGACCGTTGCGGCCCCGTGGCCTGCCGGGTCGGCGGAGTCCGCCGGGCGGACGGCGCTCAGCGATCGTGGGCGGGCAGGCGGGCCAGGCCGGTGTCCAGCAGGACGCGGTCGATCGTCGCGGTGAGTGTGCTGTCGGCGCCGATGACGGTCTCCACCCCGCCGGGCAGCAGATCGCGTTCCCGGTACCAGGCGCGCAGCTCCGCCTCGCCGAACTCGTGCGCCTGGGGCTTGGTGGCGTGGCGGGCGAGGGTCTCCTCGAACGCCACGTCCAGGTAGTAGCCGAGGGTCGGGCCGCGGTGGTCGGCTCGCAGCCGGGCGAGCATGTCGCCGTAGTGGTCGGCGTACAGGACACCCTCCACCACGACGTGGAACCCGGCGTCGAGGGCGTAGTGGGCGGTCAGGTCGATCAGCCCGATGTTGGCAGCGCCGGGCCGGTCGCGCTCGCGCAGCACCGTGCGCCGCAGGTTGTCCTGGCCGACCAGTGCCAGGCCGCGGCCGAACTTCTCGCGGAGTCCGGCCGCGACGGACGACTTTCCCGAGGCACTGTTGCCACGCAGCACGACCAGCCGGGTTTCCGAGGTTCCCACCATCGTGACTTCTCCCTCGGCTGAAGCCGGGGGCTTCTCGTTACGCCGGGTTGGCGTCGCGACGGACCAGCCCGGCCCGTAGAACATTGATGGCTCCCACTGTGTCGGCATGGGCGGTGTGGCCGCACGAGACGCAGTGGAACTTTTCCTGTGCGGGCCGGTTCTCCTTCGCGATGTGCCCGCATTCGGGGCAGGAGCGGGAAGTGTTGCGGGGGTCCACGGCGATCACTTCCCGTCCGGCGCTTTCAGCCTTGGCGTACAGGATCGTCAGGAACACCCCCCAACCGGCATCAGCGATCGAACGGTTGAGCCCGGCTTTCGCCGCGGCCCCGTTGGGCAGGAACAAGCCTGCCTGGTCGGGGTCGGGCTTCGGTGCGGGGGCCCTGCTCATGTTGCGGATCTTGAGGTCCTCGTGCGCGATGACATCGTGTGCGCGGACCAGGCCGAGCGCGGTCTTGTGCGCGTGGTCGAGGCGCTGGCGGCGCACCTTGCCGTGCAGCTGGGCAACCTTCTCCACCGCCCGCTGGTGGTTGGCGGTGCGGTCCTTCGCCCTGCGGCGCGGGAACCGGGACCGGGCCTGCTGCGCCGCCTCAAGCTTCTCGGCAGCCATGCGGCCGTGGCGCGGGCTGGGCACGAAATCACCGTTCGAATCGGCCAGGAAGTTCGCGATGCCCAGGTCGATGCCGACCACGGAGCTGGTCGCGGGCAGCGGTTCGGGCTGGTCCTGCTCGGCGGTCAACACGACGGACCACTTACGGCCCTCGCGCTTGACCGACACGGTCTTGATGTGGCCGGCCACCGGGCGGTGCTGGTTGACCCTGACGTGGCCCACGCCCTGGAAGCGGACGCGGGTGACGGGGTCGTGCGGGGTGGAGTTCCACCGGCAGCCGTCCCCGTCCTTGGGGAAGTCCACCGTGTCGAACCAGCTCACCCCGCGAAAGCGCGGATAGCCGGGCGTCTCACCGGACTTGACCCGCCGGAAGAACGGCGAACGCCCTGTCGAGACGGCGTAAGGTGGCCTGCTGCGAACTGAACGACCAGCGGCCCTGACGCTCCGGGTCGAACGCCCGGATCTCCTTGAGCTGCGTGGACTGCATCCCGTACCTGACGGTGGTCTGCGAGACGTGCCGCCAGGCATCGCGGCGTTCCTGCAACGCCCCGTTGTAGAGGGAACAGTGATCCCGCAGCATCTCGCCAAGCGCCTGCTCCTGCCGGACGGTGGGCCGCATGAGGAACTTGTACGCACGGATCACCCAGCCCACCCCCTCCGGTCAAGTCCTCTCGATCCTGGTGCACTTGACCCATGTCACCACACTGGTAACCAGATCCCCATATCAGACGGGGAAATCACGTCGTCTATAACCTCCACGCACACTTGGTGTTCGTCACCAAATATCGGCGTGAGGTCTTCCACGACGACATGCTGACGCGCTGCGAGGAGAACATGCGGGACGTGTGCGAGAGCGTCGGCGCGGAGCTGCGGGAGTTCAACGGCGAAGGCGATCACGCCCACCTGCTCGTGCACTACCCCCCGTTACCTTTTTCGTAGTTCCTGTTCAAGGAGCTGTGGTCGCCAGGCCCGGCATGACTAACGCCCCCAGTCGAAGGCATGATCCGGGGGGTGGTGTCACCGGGTCTGGTGGCATCGAGGAACCGCTGATAGGGACACGGCCACCAACTGGAAGGTCTCGTCGTAACGTGGGTGCCGGCCATCGATGCCCTCCCGGTGACCACTCGCGACGAGCGAACGGCATGGTGGATAAGCAGCAGTTTCAGCGTGTTCCTCGGCCTGGACGTCGGCAAAGATGCCCACCACGCGGTCGGCCTCGACCCGGACGGCAAGCGGCTGCATGACGCCCCGTTGCCCAACACCGAACCCAAACTGAGAGCCCTGTTCGACAAACTCGCCCGGCACGGAACGCTGCTGGTCGTGGTCGACCAGCCGGCCACGATCGGGGCGCTGCCCGTCGCGGTCGCTCGCGCGGCCGGTCACCAGGTCGCCTACCTGCCTGGCCTGGCCATGCGCCGCATCGCCGACCTCTACCCCGGCCGCGCGAAGACCGATGCCCGGGATGCGTTCGTCATCGCCGACGCCGCCCGCTCGCTGCCCCACACCCTGCGCCCGGTCGATGTCGGCGACGAGGCCCTGGCCGAGTTGGAGGTGCTGGTCGGGTTCGACGACGACCTGGCCGGCGAAGCTACCCGGATCAGCAACCGGATCCGCGTCCTGCTCACCGGCACCCACCCCACCCTCGAGCACGCCATCGGCCCCAAGATCAGCCACCCGGCCGTGCTGGAAATACTGTCCCGCTGCGGCGGACCGACCGGCATCGCCAAGGCCGGCCGCCGCAAACTCACCGCGATCGCCAAGGTCCACGCGCCTCGCATGGGCGACAAACTGGTCGAGGCGATCATGACCGCGCTCGGCGAGCAGACCGTCACCGTCCCCGGCACCGCGGCCGCAGACACGGTCCTGCCTCGACTCGCGGACAGCCTCAAAACCGTTCTCCAGCAACGAAAACAGGTCGCCGCCCAGGTCGAGGGGATACTCGATGCACCCCCTCTTGCCGGGGTCCTGACCTCGATGCCCGGCATCGGCGTCAGGACCGCAGCCCGCATCCTCCTCGAGATCGGCGACGCCTCCAACTTCGCCAGCTCCGGACATCTCGCGGCCTACGCCGGCATCGCCCCGGTCACCCGCAGCTCCGGCACCAGCATCAAAGGCGAGCACCCCGCCCGCACCGGCAACCGCAAGCTCAAACACGCGTTCTTCCTCGCCGCGTTCGCCGCCCTGTCGGACCCGACCAGCAGGACCTACTACGACCGCAAACGCGCCGAAGGCAAGAAGCACAACGCCGCGCTGATCTGCCTGGCCCGCCGACGCTGCGACGTCCTCTACGCGATGCTGCGCAACGGCACCCACTACCGCCACCCCGAAGCCGCTCCTGCCCCAGCAGCGGCTTGAGAACCACTGGGACACCCCCCCAGCGTGAGCTCCGCTGCTACCGATGTTCCGCCAGGAACTACGGCTACCCCGCCAACCTCTCACCCATGGGAGCTGCCGGAGGACCGAGCCGACGAGCGATAGCCCCCGGGTGTCTGACCGACCAGCTCGGTGAAGGCGTCGATGAAGCTGCTGGGGTTCGACCAGCCCAGCCGGATCGCCGTGGCGGTGACCGAGGCACCGTCGCTGAGCTCGATCAGCGCCCGTTGGATGCGCAGCAGGGTGCGCCACTGGTGGAAGCTCATCGACAGCTCGCTGCCGAACAGTCGGCTCAGGGTGCGTTCGCTGGCGCCGGCGCGGTGGCCCAGCTCGGCCAGGGTCGCCGGGCTTGCTGGGTCCACGTGGAGCAGGTCGGTGACCGCCTTGAGACGCCGGTCGCTCGGCTCCGGGAGGCGCAGCGGCTCCTGTGCGGCGCGGGCGAGCTCGGCGAGTACGACGTCGATCAGCAGCCGCGCACGGGGGCTCTCCAGCGGCTCGCCCTCGCTCATCAGCGCCAGATAGGCCTCGCGCAGCAACGCGCTCGCCACGAAGACCGACGGCTCGGCCGGCAGCTGTCCGGTCAGCGTCACGGGCAGCGACAGCACCCGGATGTCCGTCTCGCCGTACGCCTTGCTGCTGTGCACCGCGAAGGGCGGCACCCACATGATCCGACTGGCCGGCGCCACCCAGGTGCCCACCTGGGTCGCTGTGACCAGGGCCCCACGCGCGGCGTAGCGGAGCTGGCCGTAGTCGTGGAAGTGCGCGGCCACCTCGGCGCCATGGGCCAGCGGCACCGACAACGGCGCATCGTCGGTGCAGAAGCTCGGCTCGCCGCTGGAGTCGGACACGCCATCGAGGCTACCCGCCACTGGCGGGTTATCGGAAGAACCTGGCGTGATACCGGTGGTGCGCCTGGCGCCGCAGACCGCACCG
Organism: Streptomyces sp. Ag109_O5-1; assembly: GCF_003814875.1. Lineage (GTDB taxonomy): Bacteria > Actinomycetota > Actinomycetes > Streptomycetales > Streptomycetaceae > Streptomyces > Streptomyces sasae. The sequence continues at coordinate 170,759 of NZ_RKQF01000001.1, forward strand.
TAGAGACATGTCACAAAAGATCAAGGTCGAGGCCGCTAGTGAAGGGTGGCAGCGATGAGCACACAGACGACCGGCACGAGCGCAGTCTTCGGCGCGACGGGGCGACAGGGCGGGCTCGTGGTCGACGCGCTGCTGGATCACAAGGCCCCGGTGCGGGCCCTGGTCCGCAACCCGCAGTCCGACCGGGCTCAGGCGCTGGCCGCCCGCGGCGTCGAGCTGGCGGCCATCCGGACCGACGACCCGGCGTCGTTGGCCGCCGCGCTGACGGCGGTCGAGGGGTTCTACTTCATGACCCCGGAGGCGAACAGCCTCGAAGAGGTCGAGACGGAGATCCGCATCGGCACCGCGCTCGTCGACGCGGCGGTCGCGGCACGCGTCCCGCACGTCGTGTTCAACTCGGTCATCGGCGCGGACCGGGAGTGGGGTGTGCCGCACCACGACTCGAAGCACTCGATCGAGGAGCACCTGAGGAAGTCCGGCCTCAGGGCCACGATGGTTCGCCCGGCCCCCTTCATGGAGGAGATGGCACCGAGCCTGGAGCACGGAGAGATCGTGCTGAGGCTGCCGCTGCCGGAGGACGTCGCCCTGAAGATGATCTCGCTCAGGGACGTCGGCCGGGTCGCCGCCGCGCTCCTGCTCGACACCGCGGAGGCACCCGGCGGAGCCGTCGAGCTCGTCGGCGACGAGCTCACGGGCCCTCAGATCGCCGCGGCGTTCGGCGCGCGCGCCGGGCTCCCGGCACATTACGAGGCCCTCCCGTTGAGCGTGCTTCCCAGCGACCTCGACAGGGCGATGTTCCGCCAGTTCGCGAAGGCGGCGGAACACCCGTCGGATCTTGCGGTTGTGCGGGCGATCGAGCCGGCCACCCTGGACCTGGCCGAGTGGATCCGATCCACCGGCTGGACCGCGCCCACGAACGTGGCTGGTTCCTGAGCCTCCGGCCGCGATGAACGCCCCGCGATCGTGCCCACGGTCTCGGCGCTCTGGGCACGGCAACGCATCCGCCAACATTCGAAGTCACAACTCGAGGAACGCAGAGAACCCATGCGAGCGATCACCTTCTCCGCCTACGGCGGGCCGGAAGTCCTGCAGCTGTCCGAGGTCCCGGTGCCGGAACCCGGCCCGGGGCAGGTGCGGCTGGCCGTCCGGGCCGCCGGGATCAACCCTCTCGACTGGAAGATCCGCAACGGCTCCAAGCGGCAGAACTTCCAGGTTTCCTTCCCACACACCCCCGGTTTCGAAGTGGCCGGCGTCGTCGACGCCGCAGGCGAGGGCGCGGAGTTCGCTGTCGGCGACGAGGTGTTCGGCTGGCCCGAGACCGGCGGCTACGCCGAGTACGCGCTGGCGAAGGCGCTCGCGCCCAAGCCCGCAGGCATTTCGTGGGCAGACACGGCGGCGCTGCCGGTCGCCGGCGAGACCGCGCTTCGCGTCCTCGGACTGCTCGAGGTCCGCGAAGGCGAGACGCTGCTGGTCCACGGCGCCAGCGGCACGGTCGGGCGCTTCGCCGCGCAGGTGGCCGTCGCGCAGGGCGCTACCGTCATCGGCACCGCCGGCAGCCGGAACCTCGACGACCTGAAGTCGCTGGGGGTCGTGCCCGTCCTCTACGGCGACGGCTGGGAGAAGCGGGTTCGCGAGGCCACGCCGGGACCGGTGGACGCCGTGTTCGACGCCGCCGGGCACGGGGTGCTGCCCGGGTCGGTCAAGCTGCGGGGCACGAAGGACCGGATCGTCACCATCGCCGATGAGGCCGCCTACGAGCTGGGGATCCCGTACTCGGGTCCCGAGCAGTCGCGGGAGGTGCTGACCGCGATCGTCGGCTGGGTCACCGACCGCGGGGTCCGGATCGCGCAAGGCAAGAGCTACCCGCTCGAGGACGCGGCCGCCGCGCAGATCGAGAGCGAGGACGGTCACCCCGGCGGGAAGCTCACGCTCGCCATCAGCTGAACGGGAGCGCGGCTTCGTGCCCGGCGCAGACCGGGCGCGCGCGACAGACCGATCAGTCCAGCGCGCCGAGTCAGCGGGACGTGTCCGGCCTGACGGTCCGAGCCAGCCGGGTTGGACCGAGCTCAGACGGGCGAACCGACCGGACGGGCCGGCCGATCGGGTTGGACCGAGTTCGGACGGGGTCGGGTAAGCCGAGCCGACCGGACGGGCCGAGCCAGGCCGAGCCGGCCAAGCGAGCCGCAGCCGCCGTCGAAGTCCACGCGGAAGATCGGCGCGCGGGCCTGTCATCGGATCACGATGACAGGCCCGCGCGCAAAACCGCGAAAGCCTCCTAACCCGGGCCTGTCGCCGGATCGCGGCGACAGGCCCGGATCACTTCGCAGGAGGCGAAGCCAGTGGGACCCGCTGGGTGCTCCGGCGCCGCTGGGCCGGGATCTGCACCGTCCCCAGCGCCGAAGGCAAGAAGCACAACGCCGCGCTGATCTGCCTGGCCCGCCGACGCTGCGACGTCCTCTACGCGATGCTGCGCAACGGCACCCACTACCGGCATCCCGAGCCAGCTCCCGCCGCAGCTGCGGCTTGACAACCACATAGGGACACCCCCCAAAAATCGCCCTGTCCAAGCTCGTCAACTCCCTCAAGGGCGTCAGCTCCCGCTACCTGCGCGCGGAGTACACCGGCCGGACCAACCGGACCGGGACCGGATCCGTGTTCTGGTCCCCGTCCTACTTCGCGGGGTCCTGCGGCGGCGCACCACTGAGCATCGTCAAGGAGTGCATCGAGAACCAGCAGCGCCCAGCCTGACCGTCACCCCAAAGAGCAGAAATCTCCAGCGCTCCGCGCCTCCGGGCCGAGGATCGCATTCCCGCCCGGCCCGAAGGCCGGGATTCCCTACGAAGAACAAGGGATGGAAGTGAACCTAGCGGCGCGGCGCCGCCGCATCGCCCCCGATCGGCCGCGCCGCAGACGGCTGCCCCGTGGGGTTACTGTCCGGATGCCTGACGGAACCGGCTCAGGGTTTCGTCCGAGGCCATGTTCGCGGCGCACGGCGGGACGGTCCCGTCCTTGGTGGCGGCCACGATGTAGTGCTCCCCCACCGTGAACGTGAGGGTTTCCGGCTGATCGGGGTCGCTGTTGAGCCGTACGGTCTTCGAGTCACCACCGCGGAACCAGTGATCGACACGGAAGGTGACCGAGGAGCCCTTGACGGAGGTGGCCGTTCCCCCGAAGAGCGTCGGGTATCCGCGCAGCGAATCGGGTGTGGGTTCCATGCACTTGGTGTCGGCGGTACCGCTGGCGACGGTGAGCGTCAGCGGGGCGGATGCCGACGGGTGGGCGCTGTCGCCGCCCGCCGTGATTCCTGCGGCGATGCCTCCTCCGGCCAGGAGCAGTGCGGCAGCCGCCGCGAGGCCGAAGAGACGGCGGCGGCCTGCGGCGGCCGGCGCGGGGCGAGTGGTGCTGCCGGTCGTGGTCGTCTCGGGCCGGGGCGTGGTGTCGATGGTCAAGGCGGCCTCCACAAGGCGGTCGATGTCGGGCGGCGGAGCACTTGAGGTCTGTGCCGGATCCGCAGCCCTCAGCCGGGCCAGCAGTTCGTCGTCGTTCACTGACCGCTCCTTCCTTCATCCGTCTTGTGTCCGGACCGTTCGGTGTTCTTTCGCCCCGTCTCCAGCTGTTTCGCGAGTTTCTTCTTCGACCGGTGGAGCCGCAGGCTCACCGCGTTGGGGGTCAGGCCGGTCACGTCAGCGATCTGACGTGGCGCCAGTTCCTCCCACGCCCACAGCCGTACCACCTCGCGGTCGAGTTCCCCGAGGGCGTCCAGTGCGGCGTGCAGGTCGCCGTGGTCGGCGGTGTCCGCCGGTTCGTGCTGCCGGGTCCGTATCAGCCGCTCCACCAGCCGGAGCCTGCGCCCGTCGGCACGGTGGGCGTTGGCCAGACAGCCACGTGCGACGCCGTAGCACCACGGCAGTACGTCATCGGGCCGTGGCGTGGCGTCTGTGCCGAGGCCGGGCACGTCGTCGATACGGCGCCACAGCACCAGCATGGTCTCCGACAGGACGTCGTCGACCAGGTCGGCGTCGGTCCGTCGCAGCAGATACCGGTGCAGCGGTTGCGCCACCACCTGCGCCAGTTCTTCGAAACGCGCCCGTTGCCGCCGGCGCGTCTCCTGTTCCGTCATGGATTCCACGCCCTGTCCTGTCCGGCGCCGGGCGGTTCCTTTCAGCACGGCGACGGCGCGGTCTCATCGCACGGTGGGCGGACGCCGCCCTACCGTCGCCGCCAGGGCAGGGCCTCCTGGTCGTCGCTGTCGGCGTCCATGCGCTGAAGGGCGGTGTTGATCGCCTCGCCGATCGCGGCGAACTGGGTGACCTGCTCGGGGGTGAGGGCGTCGAAGATCGCACGGCGGACCGCCTCGACATGGCCGGGGGCCGCGTGCTGCAGCAGTCTCATGCCGGCCGGGGTGAGGACGGCCAGCTGGTTGCGGCGGTTGGCGGGGTCCTCGCGCCGCTCGACGTAACCGGACTCCTGGAGACGGGTCACGGCATGGGTGAGGCGGCTTCGGGTGATCTTCAGGCGTTCGGCCAGCTCGGACATGGTCAGGTTGTGATCCTTGACCGAGGACAGGTGGGCGAGCAGGGTGTAGTCCGCGTGGGTCACCCCCGCATCGCGCCGCAGCTGCCGGTTCAGCTGGTCGGACAGGTGGGTGGAGAACTGGACGTAGGCAAGCCACGCCCGTCTTTCCTCGGGATTCAGCCAGCGTGGCGCCGTCTCGGTCATGATCCCATAGTAACCTTTCGGTTTTAATCTTCAAACTTTTCCCCATGAGGTCCTCATCCATCGCGTGGATGAGCCGGATATGCGATTCGGATCGCGTGGGGGATGGCTACCGGGGTTCCGGACGCCCCATAGTCGTCGGTACCCCGCACCTCGCTGTCCGGACCAGCCGCCGGTGCGCGGGTTCCTCCCCGCATGCCGCGCGCCCCCAGCGATGCGCTGACGGCATGCCCGCTCCGTTCGTTCGCCGTCCCTGGAGTCGCCATGCCCGGATCCGTGTCCCCGTCCCCCGTCGCGGTGGATGACGCCGCGCCGTCACCCGTCGCCGTGTCGGGGCCCGCGCATCTGCTGCGGGTGACCCTGCTGATGGCGGGCAGCTGTCTGCCGATCCTGGGCGCGGTACTGATCGCCCCCGTCCTGCCGAAGATGCAGGACTATTTCGCCGCCGTCCCGGGCGCCAAGGCGCTGGTGCCGCTCGCGCTGACCGTTCCGGCACTGGCGCTGGCGCTGCTGGCCCCGTTCGCCGGGGTGATCGTGGACCGGCTGGGCCGCAAGCGTCTGCTGGTCGTCGCGACCCTGCTGTACGCCGTGTTCGGCACCGCCCCGCTGTGGCTGCAGTCGCTCGGCGCGATCATCGCAAGCCGCGCGCTGGTCGGTGTCGCCGAGGCGGCGATCATGACCTGCTGCACCACTTTGATCGGTGACTACTACTCCGGGCAGCGGCGGGTGAAGTACCTCGCCCTGCAGACCATGTGCGCGTCCGCCTCGGCCACCGTCTTCTTCGTGCTCGGCGGCGCCGCGGGGTCGGCCGGCTGGCGCGTGCCGTTCTGGGTGTACGGCGTGAGCCTGGTCCTCGCGCCGCTGATGGCCACCGCGCTGCCGAGCTCGGCGGCTGCCGGTACGACCGTGACGGAGGCACCCGGCCCGAGCCGACGCTCCTTCCCCTGGCGGCAGTTGGCCGGGATCTGTGCCCTCACCTTCTTCGGCGCGATGGTCTTCTACACCGTCCCGGTCGAGATGTCGTACCTGCTCGACGACCTCGGTGTGAAGAACACCGGTGTGATCGGGCTGGCCACTGCGATCGCGAGTGCCGCCACGATGGGCGGTGCGATCACCTTCGCGCGGCTCAAGCGCTCTCCCGACCCGATGCTGCCGGCCGTACTCGCCGTCTGCGCGGTCGGGTTCGGGCTGATGTTCCTCGCGGGGAACGCTCCGCTGCTGGTCGTCGGGGCGGTCGTCAACTGCGTCGGTACGGGGATGCTGTTGCCGGCCCTGCTCACCAGCGCGATGTCGCGGCTGTCGTTCGAGGACCGGGGGCGGGGCACGGGGCTGTGGACGGCGGCGTTCTTCGGCGGGGAGTTCGTGTGCCCGCTGGTGCTGCTGGCCGGGGAGTCGGCGGTGGGCACGCTCGCCGGGGCGGTGGGTGTGCTCGGCGTTGCCTGTGCGCTGGTGGCGGGTGGGGTGTTCGCCGTGCGGCGGCGGGCGGGGGCGGTGGATTCCCGGCCGTTGCCGGAGCAGTTGGCCTGAGGGGCGAGGGGCGCCTCAGCACCAGCCTCAGCAGGCCGGTTCGCGGCTGCGGCTCCGTTGTGGCTTGTCGCGCCCACGCGGCGGACCCGCATGTCGATACAGCCCCGCGCCCCTGAGGGGGCGCTGATGCCGGGCCGGAACTCAGTTCCGGCCCGGCATCAAGGTCTCGCCCACCTCTGCCGCCTTCTTGCGCAGCCACATGTGGGCCGCGTCCTGGGCGTGCACCGGGTGCCACCACATCGCCTCCTGGACCGGGACCACCTCGAAGGGGCAGGGCAGGACGCGTACCACGGCTGAGGGTGCCACCTTGCGGATCAGGCGTTCCTGGATCATCGCCACCCTGCGGGTGCCCTCGACCATGTACGGCAGCAGTTGGAAGGTCTGCACGGAGACCTCCACCCGCGGGCTGATGCCGAGCATGCTGAGCTGGCGGGCGGCGGGCGCGTCGTAAGGGCGCTGGTACACCGCCCACGGCAGTTCGGCCAGGTTGTCGAGGGTCAGGGCGTTGCCCACCTCCGGGTTGTCGTCGGCGACCATGCACAGCCAGCGGTCCTGGTAGAGGTCGACCGCGGGGAAGCCGTCGATGATGCCGTGCGGCAGCAGCAGGCCGTCGATGGTGCTGAGGGTGGTGGCGGTGTTCTCCTCGACGTTCGGCTGTATCTGCCGGAAGGAGAGGCGCACCCCGGGGGCCTCGTGGTGCAGGGCGCGGGCCAGCGGGGCACCGAAGACGGCCGCGCCGTAGTCGGAGGCGAGCAGCGTGAACTCACGGGTCTCCGCCGCCGGGTCGAAGTCGGGCTGGCTGGAGAACACCCGGTCCAGCAGGTCGCAGGCGGTCGCGCTGCGGTCGCGCAGGGAGGCGCCGAGCGGGGTCAGCTCGTAGGCGTTGCCGGTGCGGGCGAGCAATTCGTCGTCGAAATGGCGGCGCAATCTGGCCAGTGCGGCGCTCATGGCCGGCTGGCTCAGTCCGATGCGCTCGCCGGCCCGCGTGACATTGCGTTCCTCCAGCAGTGCCCGCAGGGCGACGACCAGATTGAGGTCGAGTCGGGACAGGTTCACCGGGTACCGCCTAGCCAATCGAGAGCCATCCATGTCGTCGATTCGGCGCATCCACAGGATCTATTTCCGTGATTCGCCGGTCAGGGCCAGAGTAGACCGCGACCCCGCAGGAGGAAATCTGATGGCAATGCTCGCGCAACCTGTCGGCCCGTTCGCGCTCGGCACGTTCTCCGCCCCGGCCCGGGAGCAGTTCCCCGGCCTGCTGGCCCGGGAACAGGTGCTCGACCTGAGCAGAGCGCTGGACTGGACGCCGACCGGCCTGCGCGCCGTGGTCGAACGCTGGGAGGAGACCCTCCCCGTACTGCACTCCCTGGCGGACGACGTGACGCTGGACTGGCAGCCGCTGGAGGGGCTGCGGGTGCACGCGCCCATCGAGCCGCGGCAGATATTCCAGTCCGGTGCCAACTACCGGCAGCACGTGATCGACCTGGAGGTCGCCCACCGCTCCCCCGACGACCCGCGCACGGTCGAGGAGGCGCGGGCGGAGATCGCCGCCGTGATGGACCGGCGGGCCGCCGAGGACCTGCCGTACGTGTTCATCGGTCTGCCGACCACGATCGCCGGGCCGTACGACGACGTGGTGCTCCCGGAGTGGGCCCAGCAGCCGGACTGGGAGCTGGAGTTGGCGGCCGTCATCGCCAAACCGGCGTACCGGGTGTCGGTCGAGGAGGCCCTGGAGCACGTCGCCGGCTACACGATCGCCAACGACCTCACCGACCGGGCGACCGTCTTCCGCCGGGACATGAAGGCCATCGGCACCGACTGGCTGCGCTGCAAGAACGCGCCCGGTTTCACGCCGCTCGGGCCGTGGCTGGTGCCGGCCGGGTCGATCGCCGACCCGGGTGATCTGCGGGTGACGCTGAAGCTGAACGGCGACACCATGCAGGACGAGTCGACGAAGGACATGCTCTTCGGGATCGCCCGACTGGTGTCGTACATTTCGCAGACGGCCCAACTGCTGCCCGGGGACCTGGTGTTGACAGGTAGCCCGGCCGGGAACGGGATCCACTGGGGGCGGTTGCTGCGCGACGGCGACGTGATGGAGGGTTCCGTCACGGGGCTCGGCGTGCAGCGCACCCGCTGTGTCGCGGAGGGGACGGAATGAGCCTGGACCGGCACGACCCGGAGGGCGCGATCGCCGAGGCCGCCAAGGCGTACTCGAACTGGGGGCGTTGGGGCGAGGACGACGTGCTCGGCACCCTGAACTTCCTGGACGAGGCCAAGCGGCGCGAGGGTGCCGCGCTGGTGCGACGGGGTGTCAGCTTCTCCCTCTCGCAGGCCTTCGACATGGACGGTCCGCAGAAGGGCTGGCGCCGGCGCACCAACCCGGTGCACACGATGCTGGACACCGGCACCGACGCGGCCCTCGGCAACCAGGGCTTCCCGCACGGCATCGGCGGCGCCGACGACGTGATCGCGATGCCGTTGCAGTGCTCGACCCAGTGGGACGGGCTCGGACACATCTTCGACCACGGCAAGGCCTGGAACGGGCGGGACGCGGCCAAGGTCGTGACCTCGGACGGCGACCTCGTCACCGGCATCGAGCACATGGCGCCGTTCGTCGCGGGACGCGGAGTGCTGCTCGATGTGGGCCAAGTGGTTGGTACCGAGGGCGAGTTGCCCGACGGGTTCGCCATCACCGAGGAGCATCTGGCGGCGACCGCCGCGGCGCACGGGGTGGCCGTGGGCCGCGGGGACATCGTCCTCGTGCGGACCGGGCGGCTGGCCCGGGCCCGGCGGGAGGGCTGGGGCGAGTACGCGGGCGGGCCCGCGCCGGGGCTGTCGTTCACCACCGCCGGGTGGCTGCACGGCACCGAGATCGCCGCGATCGCGACCGACACCTGGGGGTTCGAGGTGCGGCCGAACGAGTTCGAGAACGCCTTCCAGCCGCTGCACCAGGTCGCCATCCCCAACATGGGTCTGCTCATCGGCGAGATGTGGGACCTCGACGCCCTCGCCGCAGACTGCGCGGCCGACGGTGTGTACGAGTTCTGGCTGACCGCCGCGCCGCTGCCCATCACGGGCGCCGTCGGTTCACCGGTCAACCCGGTCGCCGTCAAGTAGTCCCCCGGCTGCACCAGTTCCGCCAGTTCCGCACAGCCGCCGGATGTGCCGCCTCCTCGGACAGCAGCGGCGCATCCGGCCCGCACCTCCGTCTCCACCCTGGCCCGCCGCACCGGCGGGCAAGAGCCGCATCCACGCCGCCCGAAGTCGCGCGGCCCAAACCCGGGAGGTACCCCCCGACATGGCTGACAGCCTCACCCCTACCGTCCTCGTCGTCGGCGGGGGCACCTCCGGTAACGCCCTGACGGTGCTGCTGCGCCGAGCCGGCATCGCCGTCGATCTCGTCGAGGCGAGCCCCGACTGGAAGGCCTCGGCCGGTTCCGGCATCACCCTGCAGGGCAACGCGCTGCGGGTGCTGCGCGAGGTCGGCGTCTTCGAGGAGATCGAGAAGGACGGGTATGCCGCCAACGGCGTCGCGGTCCTCGCCCCCGACGGCACCGTGATCCACGCCCACGAGGAACTCCGTACCGGCGGCGACCAGTTGCCCGCGCACATCGGCATGCAGCGGCCCAAACTCCAGCAGCACCTGATCGACCGGGTGCGCTCCTGCGGCGCCGGCATCCGGCTCGGCACCACGGTCACCGCGTTCGAGCAGGACGACAAGGGCGTGGACGTCACCTTCTCCGACGGCACGAGCCGCCGTTACGACCTGGTGGTCGGCGCCGACGGACTGAACTCCGCCACCCGCCGGATGATCGGCATCACCGACGAGCCCAAGTCGGTCGGCATGGGCATCTGGCGTGCCCCGGCGCCCCGCCCGGCCGGTGTGGACCGCACCGAGATGATCTACGGCGGCCGTTGTTTCATAGCCGGCTACTGCCCGACCAGCGAGGACACGGTCTACACCTACCTCGTCGAGCCGGCCCGCGACCGCGCCACCATCGACCCGGCCTCGTACGCCGACGAGATGCGGTCGCTGTGCGAGGGCTACGGCGGCGCGTGGAAGGAGCTGCGCGAGGCGTTCACCGATCCCTCGGTCGTCAACTACACGTGGTTCGACCGGCACTTGGTGGAGGGGCCGTGGCACCGCGGCCGGGTGGTGCTCGTCGGCGACGCCGCCCACGCCTGCCCGCCCACCTTCGCCCAGGGCGCCGCGATGGCCCTGGAGGACGTCCTGGTCCTGGCCGAGCTGCTGACCGGCCTCGACGGCTGGGACGCCGAGTCCCTCGACCGGGTGCTCGCCGGCTACCACGCCCGGCGGCTGCCCCGGGTCACCATGGTGGTCGACGCCTCCTGCCAGCTCACCGACTGGATGCTGGAGGGCCGGCGGGACGCGGACGTGCCCGGGCTGATGTTCCGTACGCTCACCGCCCTCAAGGAACTGCCGTGACCGAGCCCGGGTCGACACCGACGATCGACGTCCACGCCCATCTCCTCCTCCCGCACGTGGAGGAGGCCGTCGCCGGGCAGCCGGGGCTCGCGGAGGCCCGCGCCCTGGACGCCCGGCGCAACGGGCCGGCGGCCCTGGCCGTGAACGGGCCGATGGTCGGGCAGCGGGTGCCCCGGCTGACGGACGTCGCCGTGCGCCTGGCCGCGATGGACGAGCAGGGCGTGGACGTGCAGCTGGTCAGCCCCTCCCCGTCGCACTACCACTACTGGGCCGACGCCCAACTGGCTGACCGGGTCTGCCGGTTGGCGAACGAGGGCACCGCGCAGCACTGCGCGAAGGCGCCGGACCGGCTGTACGGTCTCGGTCTTGTCCCGCTCCAGCACCCGGAGTTGGCGCCGACATTGCTCGACGACGCGCTGGAGCAGGGGCTGCGAGGGGTTGAGATCTCCTCGCACGCGCCCGGCCGTGAGCTGTCGGACCCGGCTTACGAGGCCTTCTGGGCGCGGGCGGAGGACACGGGGGCGCTGGTCTTCCTGCACCCGTTCGGCTGCACGCTCGACGAGCGCCTGGACCAGTGGTACCTGTCCAACACCGTGGGCCAGCCCACCGAGAACGCCATCGCACTCTCGCACCTGATCTTCTCCGGTGTCCTGGACCGCCACCCGGGCCTGAAGCTGATCGCGGCGCACGGCGGCGGCTATCTGCCCACCCACCTGGGCCGCTCCGACCACGCCTGGCGGGCCCGCCCCGACGCGCAGGACTGCGCACGCGAGCCGAGCAGCTACCTCAGGCAGCTCTACTTCGACTCCCTCGTCCACGACCCGCACGTACTGCGGGAGTTGATCCGGGTCTCCGGCGCCGACCGGGTGCTGCTCGGCTCCGACTTCCCCTTCGACATGGGCACGGAGGACCCGCTGGGCGCGCTGCGCGCGGCGGACCTGTCCGACCCCGACTTCCATGCCGTGCGCGGCGGCACCGCCGCCGCACTGCTGAATCTTTTCTGAACTGCTGGATCTGTTCCGAACTGCTGAATTGTTCTGAGGAGGAACCCCCCATGAGCAACCGTCTGCTCACCCACCTCCGGCACGTCGACCTCGCCGTGCCCGACTACGACAAGCAGCTGGACTTCTACGCCGGTGTCTGGGGTCTGACCAAGGTCGCCGAGGACTCGGGCATCTCCTTCCTGGGCGCCGAGGGTTCGCCCGAGCAGTACGTGATCCGGCTGCGCAAGGCCGACGAGAAGCGCCTCGACCTGGTGTCGTACGGTGCCGCCTCCGCCGCGGACGTCGACACCCTGGCCGAGCAACTCCTCGCCGGTGGCGTTCAGTTGATCTCACAGCCGGGCAAGGTCGACACTCCCGGAGGCGGTTACGGCTTCCGGTTCTTCGACGTGGACGGCCGGACCATCGAGGTCTCCGCGGATGTCGAGGTACGCCGGCACCGGAAGATCGAGGAGAAGGAGTCGATCCCGGTCAAGCTCTCGCACGTCGTACTCAACTCCCCCGACCTGGACAAGACGCGCGCCTGGTACGAAGAGCACCTCGGTTTCCGGCTCTCCGACACGCTGAGCTCGCCGCACATGGGCGAGGTCATGCACTTCATGCGGATCTCCAACCAGCACCACTCGATGGCACTGGCGAAGGGCCCGCACACCTCGCTGCACCACGTCTCCTTCGAGATGCGCGGCATCGACGAGTACATGCGCGGCTCCGGCCGGGTCATCCGGGCCGGTTTCAAGAAGGTCTGGGGTCCGGGCCGGCACATGGCGGGGGACAACACCTTCACGTACTTCCTCGACCCGCACGGCAACACGGTCGAGTACACGACCGAGTTGGAGCTCCTCGACGAAGACACCTGGCACCCGAGCGTCTACGACTTCTCCAAGCCCGAGGTCACCGACCAGTGGGGCACGGCCAACCCGATGAACGAACTGGTCGCCAAGGAGTCGTTCAACGACGTCGACCGCGGTGTCTTCGTGGCCCCGCCGGTCTGACCGTCCCGCTCCTCCCCTCTGCTCCGGGGGCGCGGCGACTCCCTGTCACTGCCCTGACTGCCCGCCGCGTCCCCGGGCTCGTTCCACCCGTTCTCCTCACGAACTGGACCTCCCATGCGTTTCGCCACGTACGAGTACCGCTCCCGACGCCAGGTGGCCGTCGTCGAAGAGGACGGCACGCTGTATCCGCTGCCCGGGGTCACCTCGCTGGCCGGGCTGCTCGCGGCGGGCGGGGGGCTGCCCGAACTCCTGGAGGCGGGCGCGGCGATGCTCGACGTGCCGACCGGTCCGCATGTCTCGGAGGTGCGGCTGCTGCCGCCGCTCCAGCCGCCCACCGTGCGGGACTTCGTCACCTTCGAGGAGCATGTCGAGGGCGTACGGCGGTCCATCGACGGCAACGCGGGCGTGCCGGAGCAGTGGTACGCGGCTCCGACCTTCTACTTCACCAACCCCTACGCGGTGTACGGCGCCCACGACGACATCCCCGTACCGCCCGGCTCCCACGTGCTGGACTTCGAGCTCGAAGTCGCCGCCGTGATCGGCAAGGAGGGCCGCGACCTCACCCCCGAGCAGGCCCGTGAGCACATCGTCGGCTACACCGTCTTCAACGACTGGTCCGCGCGCGACCTGCAGTCCGCCGAGATGAAGGTGAACCTCGGCCCCTGCAAGGGCAAGGACACCGCCACCACGCTGGGCCCGTACCTGGTCACCGCCGACGAGTTCGAGAAATACCGGGACGAGGACGGCTTCCTGCGGCTCGCGCTCACCGCCGAGATCAACGGCGAGGTGGTCGGCGAGGACCTGCTGTCCAACATGAGCTGGACCTTCGAGGAGATGGTCGCCTACGCCTCCCGGGGCACCTGGGTGCGCCCCGGTGACGTCCTCGGCTCGGGAACCTGCGGCAACGGCGGCTGCCTGGCCGAGCTGTGGGGTGTACGGGGCCGGCAGGACCCGCCGCCGCTCAAGCCGGGCGACACCGTCACGCTCACTGTGGAGGGCATCGGCAGCGTCTCCAACACGGTGGTGACCGGATCCGAGCCGCTGCCGCTGCCGGTCGCCCGGCGCCGGGACCGGGCGCGGCCGTGACCGACGACCTGCACCCCAAGAGGCTCTTCGGCAAGGTCGTCGTGGTCACCGGCGCGGCCGGCGGGCAGGGCGCGGCGGAGGCCGAGGCGCTGACCCGGGAGGGCGCGCGGGTGATTGCCACCGATGTCGTCGAGGCGCCGGGCTGCCGCCGCCTCGACGTGACCCGCGAGAACGACTGGGCGAAGCTGGCCGCCGACCTGAACGAGGCATACGGACAGGTGCACGGCCTGGTCAACAACGCGGGCATCACCTGGCGGGCCCGCCTCGACGACGTACGCCCCGCGGACATGGCCCGCGTCCACGCGGTCAACGTGACCGGGCCGCTGCTCGGCATCCAGTACCTGGCACCGCTGATGCGGCCCGGCGCGTCGATCGTGAACGTCGGTTCGGCGGCAGCGCTCACCGCCCACTACCCGGTGGCGTACACGGCCAGCAAGTGGGCGCTGCGCGGCCTGTCGAAGACGGCCGCGATGGAACTCGGCCCGCGCGGTATCCGCGTCAACACCGTCCTGCCGGGCTTCATCGAGACGGAGATGACCGCCTCGGCCGCGCCCGCGTTCCGCGAGGCGAACCTCCGGGAGACCCCGCTCGGCCGCACCGGAACCGTCGACGAGGTCGCCCCGCTCGTGGTGTTCCTCCTCTCCGACGAGGCGTCCTTCGTCACCGGCGCCGAGATCCCGGTCGACGGCGGGCTCACGGTGCACGGCGGCATGAAGTCCCTCTCGGACGCCGTACGCGCCGGCTCCTGAACGAACAGCAATAACAGAAAAGCCCTCATGGACAAGGTCTGTCCGGGCGCCGCGGAGGCGGTCGCCGACCTTCCCGACGGCGTGTCGCCGGCCGTCGGCGGCTTCGGTCTCAGCGGCATCCCGGCGGTCCTGATCCGGGCTCTGTACGACCAGGGCGCCACCGGTCTCCGGGTCGTCTCGAACGACTGCGGTGTGGACGGGCAGGGGCTCGGTGTCCTGCTGGGCGCGGGCCGCATCGCCCGGGTCACCGGCTCGTACGTCGGGGAGAACAAGGAGTTCGCCCGCCAGTACCTGTCCGGTGAGCTGGAGGTGGAACTGGTGCCGCAGGGCACCTCGCCGAGCGGCTGCGCGCCGGGGGCGCGGGCATCACCTCCCAGACGGAGTCTGGGGGAGGATCGTGGGCCCTCGCCTTCCCGGCGAAGGAGATCCGCCCCTTCCAGAACCGCCGCTACGTCCTGGAGCACGGCATCACCACCGACTTCGCCCTCGTCCGCGCCTGGCGCGGCGACCGGCACGGCAACCTCGTCTTCCGCAAGACGCGGCCGCCAACTTCAACCCGCTGGCCGCCATGGCCGGACGGATCACCGTGGCCGAGGTCGAGGAACTGGTGGAGGCGGGCGAGCTGGACCCGGACGAGGTGCAGCTGCCGGGCATGTACGTCCAGCGGGTGGCGGAGCTGTCCGCGGACCAGGCGGACGCCAGGCAGATGGAGAAGAGGACGGTACGCGCATGAGCTGGACCCGCGACCAGATGGCCGCCCGCGCCGCCGCCGAACTCACCGACGGCTCCTACGTCGGCCTCGGCATCGGCCTGCTCACGCTCATCCCCGGCCACCTACCGCCCGGCGTCCATGTCGTCCTGCACTCCGAGAACAGCATCCTCGGCACCGGCCCCTACGCGCGCGAGCACGAGGTCGACCCCGATCTCATCAACGCGGGCAAGGACCGTGACCGTACTGCCGGGCGCGTCCTTCTTCGACTCTGCGCTGTCCTTCGGGATGATCCGCGGCGGCCACATAGACACCGCGGTGCTGGGTGCCATGCAGGTGTCGGAGCAGGGCGACCTGGCCAACTGGATGACCCCCGGCAAGGTGGTCAAGGGCATGGGCGGAGCGAACGGCTACTGGCCGGGCGACCGGGGACGGGAGGCCCCGCTCGCGCACGGCCTCGGACTCTCCCGCCGGGTCATCCGCGCGGGGCTGCGGGGGCTGGCCGAGGAAGGCATACTCGATCTGACGCCCGGCGGTGCGACCGCGATCCCGGACGTCACCGCGAAGGACGTCCTCGGCCTCTACGCCCTGCGCGCCAGCCTCGGTGCGCTCCTGATGCGCCGCATCGCCATGCTGGGCCCCGAGAACCTCGCGCCGGCCTCGGCCGCACTGGCGGAGGTCCACGCCGCCGCCCGCGACAACGACCACCTCCGCATCCGGGAGGTCGACCTCCGCTACCAGGACGCCCTCGCCCCTATCGCGGACCTCCCCCCGGGCAGCCCATATTTTCGAGCGCCTCACGGCCCGGTTGCGGATGTTCGTCACGGTCCTGGACAAGGACTACAGCCAGGCCTGCGACACGATCGCCGACGAGGACACCGCCGTGCACGACGCGTTGCGCGACGCGGACGAAAACGAGGCGGCGCGGCTGTGGCGGGTGAAGATCGAACGCTGCGTCCGCTACATGATCGCCCAGCTCTCCGAGGACGACGTGGCCCCCTACCTGTGGACCACGCTGGCGGGCAGGCCGCGCCTGCGACCGGGCGAGCCACGACGCGCGGCGGCGCACTGAGGCGAGTTCAGGCGCGCGGGTCGGTGGGCCGTGAGGTGAAGGCGGCCCCCGGTCATTGCCGCGGTCAGATGTTTCTGGTCCGCCGGCGGCGTACGGCCTTGTAGCCGGCGGCGGTGACCGTCGCGCCGGCCACGACCGCGGCTGCGACAACAGTGCCGGTGCGGCCGGAGGAACCGCCGCCCTGCTCGCAGTACCGGCCGTTGTCGTCCTTGACCGTGATGGTCAGGTGTCCCCGGTTGCCGATCGCTGCGGATTTCCCGTGCTGTCCGGCGATGTCGACCGGGTAGCTGCCCGGCCGGATGCCGCAGCTGATGGTTCCATAGCCCTCCCCAAGGCTGTTCTTCCCCATCTCCATCGTGACGT
The DNA here is from genome assembly GCF_003814875.1 of Streptomyces sp. Ag109_O5-1. Taxonomy (GTDB): domain Bacteria; phylum Actinomycetota; class Actinomycetes; order Streptomycetales; family Streptomycetaceae; genus Streptomyces; species Streptomyces sasae. Next base: position 187,424 of record NZ_RKQF01000001.1, read on the forward strand.
CCTTGGTGAACGCCGGGGACTCCACGGCGAAGCTGCCGTTGCCGTCCGCCGCCAGGGAGGTCAGGTCGACGTCCGACGTGACCACGACGGGCGCCCCCCGCTGCAGGGGGCCGCCTGCCGTGCTGCCGCTGTCGTTTTCGCGGATGCTGACGCTCAGGCCCGAACCGTCCGCCGCCGAGGCTGTGGGAGAGCTCGTCAGGCCGATGACGGTCACGGTGAGGACGGTCGCCGCAGTACGCAGGTACATCGCGCGTAGCTCGCCTTCCTGAGAGGGGGTCAGCCGGCCTTGGGCGGTACGAGCATGTGTTCATGACCGAGGGTGGTGGAGGTGTCGGTGTAGAGGACGGTCTCACCGTCCGACCAGCGCACCAGGAGGTCGTCGGGATCGCCCGGTGTGTAGGCGCCCGCGGTCATGACCGAGGCATGGGTCCACAGTCGGTCGGAGGGCGGCATCCGGACTTCCGTTCCCACACTGGAGGGGCCCGCGTCGCGGTAGAGCGAGACTCCGCCGTCCGACCAGCGCACCATCACGTCCCAGTTGGAGCCGCCCGTGAAGTTGCCGGCGGTGAGCAGCGTCGCCTTCTTCCAGGTGTCATTGGGGTCCCTGAGCCTGTGTTCGTGGAGGACGTCCTGGCCGTCGACGTCGGTGTAGAGGGAGAGTTTCCCATCGCCCCAGCGGACCATGAGGTCGTCGGTCCGCTGGTTGTCGCTGAAACGTCCGGCCGTGATCTGGTTGGCGTTCCGCCAGGTGGCGTTGGGTTTCTGGAGCTGCGTCTCCTCGGCGAACCCGCCCCTGCCGTCGCCGGTGTAGAGGGTGACCTCACCGTCCGTCCAGACCACGACGAGGTCGGCGGAGTCGCTGCCGGTGAAGTCACCGCCGGCGATGACCTTGGCGTCCTTCCAGGTGTCGGACTTCGTGATCCTGCTCTCGCCGGAGAAGCCGCCGTTGCCGTCACCGGCGTAGAGGGTGACCTCGCCGTTCCCCCAGACCACGACCATGTCGGTCCTGCCGTCGCCGTTGTAGTCACCGGAGGCCATCTTCCTGGCGTCGGTCCACCGGCCGCCGCCGGTGGGATACATGCTGTAGCCGCGCGGATATGTCTGCGGTGGGGTGTTGTTCTTCGCGGCGGCGTAGATCTCCAGGGCACGCTTGTCGTAGGTGACGGCGAAGGAGATCCGGTCGCTGTTGTTCTCCAGGCCGCCGCCGTAGTAGCCGCCGAGGTCGCCGATCACGGTTCCGCTGCCGGTCCTGGTGTTCAGGCCGGTGATCCAGGGGCTTCCGGAGGTGCCTCCGTAGAAGCCGCCGCAGTCCATGCGCAGTTGCCGGTAGCCGGGCAGCCGCCGGGTCGTGACGCCGGGGCAGATGATCGGCCGGTTGCGGGGGTTGTGGCTTCCCGGGTAGCCGATCACGGTCACGGTCTGGGTGTAGTCGCCGTTGACCTGGCCGAGCTTGAGGGCGGCGCCGACGGCCTTCTGCAGGCTTTGGTTCCTGCTGTTCGTGCCCACCCTGGCGAAGGCGTAGTCCAGGTCGGAGTAGGCGTCGCGGGTGGGCTCGCCGCCCACCTTGTACCAGCGGGAATCGCGGATCCACTGCTGCACCGGGAACCGGCCGTAGGGAGCGGGGTTCGTCGCCAGGCCGTCATAGCGGGGCACGAACATGCCCTTGCTGCCGCCTGAGCAGTGCGCGGCGGTCAGGATGACGTTACCCTGCGGGCTGTCGACGACACTCGCCGAGCAGAAGCGCCCCTCCAGTTGGTCGGTGGCGGGATTCCTCGTGTAGTGGAAGAAGGTTCCGACGGTGGGAACGCCTCCGAAGTAGTAGCCGTTCTTGGCGGCTGCCGCGGCCGGCAGGCGGGCTGCGGGCTTCCAGCCTGCGGGCGCCTCCGAGCGAGGCGAGTCCGGTGTGGCCGCGGCCATCCGCTTGGGTGTCCAGAACTTCTCGGCGGCTTCGCTCGTCCACTGGTCGTCTTGGACCGCTTGGACATTGGCGGCTGCGGGTGCGGGTGTCGCCGACGTGGAGGGTGCGGTCGAGAGAAGGGGGTCGGCGACGGCAGGCGTGGCAGTTGCCAGCAGGACCAGCGCACAGGCTGACATCAGCAGCTTACGCATTCGAGTTATGTGCATGTTTCCTCAACATGGCGGCATCCGGGTCCGAGACAGCGGACTTCATGCGGTCGCTGCCGGGACAACGGCGCCGTTCCGGCCGTTACTTCAGGGAGAGCCCGACTCCCCGTTCATCCGATCTGCTGGTACCACGTCATGGGTCCCCCGTTCCCTGAGCCGCGGCCGGACGGACGAGTTGGTCGGACTCCCCGTGATCCAGCCCGGCATGCATGTCTTCGGCAGATCACTGCCAGCCTTGATCCAAACCTACCTCTCCTGTGCGCGTCTCCCATGGCCGACGTACCGCGGCGGACACAGATGAACGCCAGATGCCATCACCCAGGTGGTACATCCCGGGCATTATTGGCCCCATGAAGCACGCTGGCGGAAAGGAGCCGAAACCCAGCGCCCCAAAACCGGTCCGCCGTGAGGTCGCCGGGCTGCGGGTCGGCGTTCTCGGTGAGTTGACCGTGACGCGCGACGGACGGCCCCTGAACCTCGGCGGACCCCGGCCACGTACGCTGTTCGCGCTGTTGGTGCTGGCACGGGGCGCTGTCGTCACCTGCGACCGGCTGATCGACGCCATGTGGGACGAGGAGCCGCCGCCGAGCGCGGTCGGTGCTCTGCAGGCGTACGTCTCCCGGCTGCGGCGGGAACTGGAACCGGCCCGGACGGCAGGCACCCGCAGCAGTGTGATCGTGCGGGAAGGTGCCGGTTACGCGATCCGCCTCGCCCCGGAAGAGGTCGACGCCTGGCGGTTCGAAGCGCTGCTGGAGCGGACCGGCCGGTCCATGCCGTCGGCCGCGGAGAGGATCGCTCTGCTCACCGAGGCTCTCGGCCTCTGGCGGGGGCAGGCCTTCACCGGGTTCGAGGACGGGCCCTGGGCACGGACGGAGGCGGCGCGCCTCGCGGAACTGCGTGAGGTGGTACGGGAACGGTGCCTGGCGGCCCACCTGGAACACGGGAAGCACGACGAGACACTGCTACTGCTCGACGAGGCGGAGGAACTCGTCGATGCACGACCCCTGCGCGAGGAGCGCTGGTCCTTGCTGGCCCTCGCTCACTACCGAGCGCACGGCCAGGCCGAAGCCCTCTCGGTCCTCCGTCGCGCCCGCCAAACTCTCGCCGACCGGTTGGGCATAGATCCGGGTCCCGCGCTGCGTGGCGTCGAGGCCGAGGTCCTCTCCCATGCACCGCGCCTCGCCGCGCCCGCACCGCCGCCTGACTCCGCGCCTGCTTCGGTCTCCTCCCCCGCGCTCGGCCGACTCGTCGAGCGAGAACACGAGTTGGAGGAGCTACGGCACTGTCTGTCGGAGGCGGTCGCGGGCCGTGGCGGACTGGTGTGTGTTCAGGGCCCTGCCGGGATCGGACGGAGCGCGCTGCTGGCGGAGGTGGGGCGGCTGGGCGCGGAGTGGGGCGTACGGGTCCGTGGCGTCGGTGCCGGTCCCGAAGGCATGGCAAGGGCGGCGCTTCTCCCGCGTGCTCCCTACGACGTCGTACGACAGTTGCTCGGCCCGGAGGTCGCCGAGCAGGGCGGCCTGCCGGCGGCCGGGGCAACGCCGGTTTCCGAGGGGCAAGTCTCCGATGGGCCGGACGGGTTCGACGTCCTGCACGGGCTCTACCGCCTCACCGAGCGCCTGGTCACCGGCGACGAACCATCGCAACGGCCCCTGCTCCTCCTCGTGGACGACCTGGAGGCGTGCGATACGGCGTCCCTGCGCTTCCTGGCCCATCTGCTGCCGCGCATCCAGGCTCTGCCCATCCTGGTCGTCACCGCGCTGCGCACCGGGGAACCCCCCGCCCCGCCCGGGCACGAGCAGGTCCTCGCCGACATCGCGCAGGATCCGACGGTGGTGCACATCCGGCCGGAGGCGCTCAGCGCGGCCGGCGTCGCTCATCTCGTACGCCGGCAGTTCGGCAACCTTGTGCACAAGGAGGTCGTCCATGCCTGTCACCGGGTGTCGGTGGGGCTGCCGTTGCTGCTGGCACACATGCTCGGGGCGCTGGAGACGGTGGAGCAGGTGACAGAGCCGCGCGTCGTGGAGGAGGCCGGTATCAGTGCCGTCTCCGACCTCGTGCTCGCCCGGCTGGACCGGCTGCCGCCCGCCGCCGGGGACGTCGTACGGGCGATCGCGGTCCTCGACGGCGGAGCCTCGCTGCCGGCGGTCGCCGCCTTCGCGGAGCTGTCCGAGCGGGACGTGGCCTCGGCGACGGCGGTCCTGGTGCGGGCGGAAGTGGTCCGTGACCAGTACCCGTTGGCCTTCGTCCATCCCCTGGCCGCGGAAGCCGTGCTGCGGACGGTGCCGCAGCCGGAGCTTCCGGCCCTGCGTGAAAGGGCGGCCAAGATCCTCGACGGTGCCGGTGCGGCTCCCGAGCAGATCGCCGCGCACCTGCTCCTGGTGCCCTACCGGGGCGACCCGTGGGTGGTGGACGTCCTGCGCACGGCCGCGGCCCGCGCGAGCGCCCGCGGAGCCAACGACGCGGCCGCCACCCTGCTCACCCGAGCGTTGCTCGAACCACCGACGCGGGACGTCCGGCCCGCGGTGCTGCTGGAACTGGGCCGGGCCGAAGCGCTCGTCGACGGGCCGGCGGCGGCCCGGCATCTGCGGGAGGCGTACGAGTCGTCACCGCCGGCCCTCGGCGCCGCGCGGCTGCTCGCCCAGACGCTGATCTACACCGGCAGGCCCGGGGAGGCGGCCGAGTTCGCGGCACGGGCGGCGGCGGAGTACCCGCCCGCCACGCAGGCCACCGCGGAGGTCACCGCGGAGGTCACCTCGGAGGTCACCTCGGACGGTACGGCCGACGAGCGGCAGGGGTTGCTGGCCCTGGCACGGCTCGGCGCCTTCGCGCACGGGCTCTACACCGTGGGCACCGACGGCCCGGATGTCCCGGCGCCGTCTCCCCTCGGGGACGGGCCGGGCGCCCGCATGCTCGCGGCCGAGGCCGCGAGGGAGGCCACCGTCCAGGGGCTCGACCGCGCCGCGGCCATCGCCTCCGCCCGCTTCGCGCTGACGGAACGGGTACTGCTGCACCGCGGGGAGATCCTTTCCTGGTGCACGGCCGGCCTTGTGCTGCACCTGGCCGGCGAGGACGTGAGGCTGCTGTGGGACGAGACGCTGACGTACGCCGAGCAGCGGGGGTCGCTGATCGGGACGCTCTCGGCGCATCTGTGGAAAGGGTTCACGCAGTGGCGGCACGGCGAGTTGGTCCAGGCGCGCCGGTCGCTCGGAACCGCGCTCGAACAGTTCGGCGCGTGGGGGGTCACGCCCGGCGCCCCGCAGTGCCGGGCCTTCCTGACAGGCGTGCTGCTGGACCTCGGGGACACCGCAGGGGCACGCGCCTGTCTGGAGCGCATGCGGCAACGGAGCGCGGGGGCCGAAGGGGCCCGGTTGCGCGCGGAGAGCGAGGCTCGCGTGCTGATCGCCGAAGGCCGGTACGGGCAGGCGCTGGCCGCCCTGGACGGCGTACGGCAGCTCCAGCCCGAGGTGGTGAACCCGGTGTGGTGGGACGGGGAACTGCTGCGGATACGGGCGCTGACCGGGCTGGGTGAGCGGGGCCGGGCCGAACGGCTCGCCCGGGAGCAACTGGTGATGGCCCGTCGGTGGGGTGCGCCCGGCACCGTCGGCCGGGTGCTGCGGCTGCTCGGTGAGACACGCGGGTTCGACGGCGCGGCCGAACTCCAGGAGGCGCTCGCTCTTGCGGCCGACAGCCCGAGCCGCCTGGAGCACACCCGTGCCCTGCGGTCCCTGCATGCCGTGACCTGCGGTGACAACTCCGGGGACGGCGTCGTACGCCGATTCCCCCCTGTGTGACCGGCGTACGACAGGCCGTCGGGAGGAGAATCCGACGCCCGACTTGCGATCGGCTTGCAAGCGGTTCGCAAGACCCGTGGTGCATCGTCCATGCCGCAGGCGAAGCAGCCGCCTCACGAGGCGCGCGCACCGCAGGAACACGAACGGGGGGCGGCCCCTGCGGGGGCCGAGATCAAAGGACATGAGCGAAGCGATACGCGGCGGGGACCCGTGGACCGTCCCCGGCTACACACAGAACAAGCAGCTGGGCTCGGGGGCCAGCGGGCGGGTGGTCCTGGCCACGCACGACACCACCGGCACCCGGGTGGCGATCAAGTACCTCGCCGAGAAGCTCCGTGACGATCCCGCCTTCCGCGAGATCTTCCGCGCCGAGGCCCGGCTGCTCGGCGAGCTCCGCTCCCCCCATGTCGTGCAGTTGTACGAGTATGTCGAGAGTCCGCGCGGTGCCGCCATCGTCATGGAGCTCGTGGACGGCGTGCCGCTGCGCAAGCTGCTCCGCGAGCACGGCGCCACGGCCCCCGAGGCCGCGCTCGTCGTACTCAAGGGCTCGCTGCTCGGCCTCGCGGCGGCCCACGCGGCGGGGGTCGTGCACCGCGACTACAAGCCGGACAACGTCCTGGTCGCCGCCGACGGTTCCTCCAAGCTGGTGGACTTCGGCATCGCCGTGCCGAGCGGGATGGCCGCCAACGCCTCGGGCACCCCGACCTACATGGCACCCGAGCAGTGGACCGGCGGTGTGGCCGGGCCGGCCACCGACGTGTACGCGGCGACGGCCACCTTCTTCGAGTGCCTGACCGGTATGAAGCCCTACCCGGGCCAGACGCTGGCCGAGCTGGCCATCCAGCACATCGAGGCGCCGATCCCGGACGAGCTGGCTCCCGAACCGGTGCGCCCGCTGATCCGCAGGGGCCTGGCCAAGACGCCCGAGGAGCGCCCGGAGAGCGCCGCGGTGTTCGTCGAGGAACTCGAAGCCGTCGCCACGGGCGCGTACGGGGAGAAGTGGGAGGAGCGCGGCCGACGCGAACTCGCCGCCCTCGCCGCCCTGCTCTTCCTTCTCTTCCCGCTGGCGGACGATACGGCCTCGGGTACCACGGCCCTCGCCACGACCACCCTCGGACCGGGCGCCCGGCTGGTGCGCGGCCGCAGCGGGAAACTGCTCGCCGGGCTGACGGCGGGGGTCGTGCTGGCGGTCGGCGGGCTCGCGGTGACGGCGGTCGCCACGGGCGTGACCGGCGGACACCGCACGTCGAACGGCGCCGGGGCCGGTGCCGGGTCGGGCAGCCCGACCGACGGGGCCGGTCCCGGTGAGTCCGCCGGTTCTCCGGACGGGGGTCCCTCGGCGACGGACGGTTCCTCGCCGTCCGCCGCGACCGGGTCGCCGTCCGCATCGGCGTCCGGGGACGCCAGTGCCTCGCCCAGTGCGGGCGGAGGGTTCGGCGGCACGACCGGCGGGTCGTCCGGCCCAGGAGGAGCGACGACCACGACGGGCGGCGGTGCCGGCACGACTGGTGGCAGCGGAACCACCGGCGGCAGCACCTCCGGGGGCGGTACGACCACGACCGGCGGCGGCTCCACCGGGGGCGGTACGACCACGACGGGCGGCGGCTCCACCAGTGGCGGTACGACCACGACCGGCGGCGGTACGAGCACGGCGGGCGGCGGTACCACGAGCGGGGGCGGCACCTCCACTCCCGCACCCACCCTCGACGTCAAATCAGTGCAGATCAACGCGGTGAGCGCGGCCTCGGCCACCTGCACCATCGTGGCCTCCGTCAGCGTGACGACCGACGGCGCCGCAGACGGCACGCTCTACCTCAGCTGGTACGCAAGCGACTCGGCCGGGGCGGTCGGGACCGTCGTCGCCACCGACCCGATCGCGCTGCCCGAGGGGAAGACACAGACCTCGGGCCGCTACACCCACGCCTTCCCCGTCCCGACGCGCTACGCCTATCTCGGCGCCAGGGTCACCACCGATCCCGCGGCCGACTCCGGCAACGGTTCCTTCCAGTCCACCGCCGCACCCTGGGAATGCGACCCGCCCCGATGAGCACACCTTCCGAGGACCCCCGACTGCGGTTCGCCGGTACCGACCGGGCGTCCGGCCCCGGCACCCCCGACCTCGACGTCACTCTCCCGCCCGCGGATCCGGCCGCGACCCTGCACCTTCCGCCGCCGGACGCGGAGGCGGCCGAGGGGGAGACCCGTTTCGGGCCCGGCGTGCCCGGTGCGGCGGACACGGCCGAGGACCGCGCGACGGGCATCTGGCGCGGCACGGTCACACCGGATGTGCCGTCCGGGGTGACCTCCCGGCGCCCTCGGCCGTGGTGGCGACGCGAACTGCGGTTCCTGCTGGTGGTGGTCGCGGTCGTCGTGGCCGTTGTGCTGGGCATGCGGTCCTGCACGGTGGCCGGACTGCACGTGCTGGGCGCCAAGGTCACGGCGCCCGAGGTCGGCCGCTGTGCGAAGACGGTCGTCGTCACCGGAGTCCTGCGGACGGACGGCCGCCCCGGCACCGTCGACTACCGCTGGAAGCGCAGCGACGGCACGGCCTCTGCCGTCCTGCACCAGGCGGTCGGCAGGAACGTCAGGAGTTCGGCGGTCGTGCTCCGCTGGAGCTTCGACGGCCGCGGCACCATGAAGGCCACCGCCACCCTCGAAGTGCTGTCGCCGGACCGGGTGACGGCTTCCGCCGGCTTCACGTACGCCTGCTCCTGATCACAGCCGACGAACCCTGGTCGCAACCGCCGTGGGCACCATCGGCTCTGATGACGGTCACCTGGCGAGGCCGTGTTCCGCGAGACCCGCCGCCCCACACTTCCGCGCGATGCTCCGGCCCCGGCTCAGCAGCGGGCCGGCCTCGTCCTGCGGGGCGTACTCGGCGAGCGCGTACAGCGCGCGGGCGTACTCCAGGCGCGCCGGACCGGGCGCGAGGACGGCGACCGCCTCGCGCAGCTGGGGCTCGCCCTCGGTCCCGCGCAGCTGCCCGACGGTCCGCAACACCCGCCCGAGCGCGCTGGGCGCTCCCCAGCTGCGGGCGACCGTCAGTTGCTCCTCGGCCAGAGCCAGCGCCTCGGCCCGCCGGCCGACGCCCGCGAGCGCTCGCACCCGCAGCAGCGACCACGGCCACCACGCGGGGTTGGCCGCCGCGGGCTGGAGATGCCGTACGTCGTCGAGGGCGGACAACGCCTCCTCGTACCGTCCCTCCGCGTTCAGCACCCGTGCCTCGCTCTCCCCCAGCAGCCGCTGCCCCTCGGCACCGCGGATCCAGCCGCGCATCCGCTCCAGGCAGGCCCGAGCCCCGGCGGTGTCGCCGAGATCCAGCAGGACGGCGGTCAGGAAGGTGCGGCCCTGCGGGGCGCCCGGCGCGAGACCCCAGACCTCCGACTGGCCGACCGCGGTCTCCAGTGACCGGCGTGCCGCGTCCAGGTCCCCGTGGTTCCACTGGGTGAAGCCGCGCCACAGGTGGGTGGCGAGCACGGAGAACAGTGAGCCGCGCTCGACGGCACGGGCCACGGCGGCGTCCCACAGCTCGCCGACCTCCTCGTCGGCGAGGTGCAGCACGATGGCGGCGGTGTACCAGAGCATCTCCTCCCCGGCGGCCTGGAGCACCCCGTCGGCGACGGCGAAACGGGCCGACTCGACGGCCCTGACCCGGTCGCTGCCGTCCGACGCGGCCTCCCGGGCGAGGTTGGCCGCAAGCATCCGGGCGCCGGGACCCTCGCCCTCGACGACCGGGTCCTCGGCGGTGCGCCAGAGCCGCTGGTCCAAGCCGTGCATGAAGCCGCTGATGCGCTCCAGCGCCAGCAGCCCCTGCCGTTCGTCGCTCAGCTCGACGGGCAGCCCCGCCGCCGCCCGGCGCGCGAACTCGGTGGCCTGGCCGTGGCCGCCGGCGAAGACCAGGAGGCGGGCGAGCAGCAGGGCCGCGACCGCCCTGCGACCGGGGTCGGTGAGCGTGTCGTAGGCCTGGCGCAGGTGTTCCACGGCGGCCGGGCCGTTGCCGAGCATCTCGGCGCGCCCGAGTTCGAGCAGCACCTCGGGGCGGTGTTCGGGGGCAGGCGGTTCGTCGAGCACACGGGCGAGATAGGTGGCGGCGGCGTCGGCGGCGCCCCGGCCCACGGCCTCGCGGGCCGCCGTACAGAGGATGTCCACGACATCCTCGTCGCCACGATGCGGGGCGAGCAGCAGCTGGGCCGCCGTACGCTCGGGCGGTGCGCCCGCGTCGGACAGCGCACGAGCCGCCTGTTCGTGGCGCAACTGCCTTTCCCCTGGTGGCAGTTCGCGGTAGATGGCGTCCCCGACCAAGGGGTGCACAAATGCGTGGGGTTGGCCGTCGGTCAGGATCTCGGCGTGGACGAGCGGCGCGATCGCCTGTGCCGCCTCCGCCTCCGGCCGCTCCATGAGCGCCGCCACCTCGGCGAGCGTTGCCGCCCCGTCCCCCAGAACGGCCACCGCCTGCGCCGCGGCCCGTGCCTCTTCGGGCAGCCGCGCGAGCCGGCCCAGCACCAGCCCGGACACCGCCCGCGCCCCGGTCTCCGCGACCTCCTCGCTGTGCGCGGCGTCGGGCCGGGTGCCGCGCGCGTGCAGTGCCCGCAGCAACTGCCGTAGCAGCAGCGGGTTTCCGGCCGTGGCGCGATGGCAGGCCGCCGTGAACTCCTCCTGCGGCTCTTCGCCGAGCGTCCGGCGCACAAGACCGGCGACACCGCTCGCCGTCAACGGTGTGGGCCTTATCCGCACCACCCAGGGGCCGGCCATCAGTGTCCCCGGCACCTCCTCACCCTGCTGCGGCTCCCCCGTTCGCAGCGTGAGGGCGACGAGCACCGGCAGCCCTTCCAGTCGGCTCGCCAGATACGCCAGGAACCGTACCGAGCCGTTGTCGCACCACTGCAGGTCGTCCACGGCCAGCATCAGCGGCCCACGGGTCCAAACCAGCCTCCGCGTCAGCTCGCAGAGCCCGTTGAGCACCGCGAAACTCTGCGGCTGCTGCCCTCGCACCGTTCCGAAGACCGCGCCCGCCGCGGCGGCGGACCCGGCGAAGAGCGCCTCCTGGCTGTTGCTCACCACCCGCTCGAACAACTGGCGCACGACACCGAAGCCGTAGTCCTTCTCCCGCTGGCTGCCCCTGGCGGTCAGGGTCAGTACCCGTTCCCCGGCCGCCAGTTCGCGGACCTCGCCGAGCAGGCGGCTCTTGCCGATGCCGGCCGGGCCCTCGATCAGCACGACCCCGGGACTGCCGTCCATGGCCGTGCGCAGGCTGTCGCGCAGCTCGGCGATCTGGAGGTCCCGCTCCACGAGCAGGTCGGTCCGTGCAGCGGGGCCGCGCCCCGGCCCCACCCCCGGCGGGTCGGACGTCCCGGCCGGCGCCGGGGCGATGCCCACCCGGGGCCGGGAAGGGGCATCCAGTGCGGGAGACTGGGCCAGGATCCCGGCTTCCAGGTCGCCCAGGGCCGTGCCCGGGGCTCCCGATCCGGCCGGCAGCACCTTCCTCCCGCGGCGGAGCGTCTCCAGGGCGTCGGCCTGGCGGTGGGCGCGGTAGAGGGCGAGGGCGAGGAGGCGCCAGCGTTCCTCCCGCAGCGGGTTCTCGGAGACCAGGGATTCGAGTTCGGGGACGAGGACGGCGTCCTCTCCGAGGGCGAGGCGGGCGCCGAGCAGGTGTTCGCGGGCCAGCTCGCGCAGACCGGCGAGGCGCGCCGACTCCGGGCGGGCCCAGGGCTCGGTGGCGTACTCCGCGTAGGCCGGCCCCCGCCACAGCGCGAGCCCGGACTCCAGGACGGACAGCGCCTTCGACGGGCGGCCCTGCTCGGAGTGCACACAGGCGGACCGCAGCGCCTCCTCGAACCGCCAGGAGTCCACCGCGTCGTCGGGCAGCCGCAACGCGTACCCCGCCCCCTCGCTGACGACGACACCGACGCGTGCTCTCGCCGGCCGCTCCGGTTCGAGACAGCGCCTCAGGTGGGAGACATGGGCGTGCAGCGAGGCGGCGGCACGGGCCGGCGGCGTGCCGCCCCAGACCCCTTCGACCAACCGGTCGCGGCTGACGACGGAGCCCCGGGCGACGACCAGCAGGGCGAGCACGGCACGCTGCCGCCGCCCGCCCAGCTCCAGGGGCCGGTCCCGGAACTGGGCACCGACCTCACCGAGCACCGTCAGACGCAGTTCGTGCAGCGACACGGGGGCATCAAATCAGAACATCGCCGCACCATTCCACAGCAATCCCACAACAGAAACATAAGCAATTCGCATGATCTCCAAATCCCGCATGTCCGGGGAAGGAGGAATCGGTCACCTCCGGCCGCGGCTCGCCGTTCTCATGGCACACACAGGTGCCTCCTTGTCACGTCGGTACCAATCCCACCCTCTCGGGACTCAAGTCCCGCAAAGAGAACAGCGATCTTCCCGAACGGCCCTCCCCCGCTGCCATATTCGAAAGCCCCTTCGGAGGTGGCAGTGACCCAAGAGGCGACAACATCACGGGCGAAGCAGGCGCCTACGCGTGCGTTCGACCGTACAGTCGAGCGCATCGCCGACCTGGACGCCCGTCGGGCGCTGGCGGTGGCTCCGGGCGGGCCGAGAAGACGCGGGGAGTTCGGCGCTCGGGAGCGGATCGAACGGCTCCTGGACCCGGGCTCCTTCACCGAGACCGGCCTGTTCGTCAGAGCCAGAACCGCCGACGACGACACCCGTCGGCCGTACGGCGACGGGGTGGTCACCGGACACGGCACAGTCGACGGCCGCCCGGTCTGCGTCTTCGCCCAGGACTCCACGGTCTTCGGCGGCAGCATGGGCGAGTCCTTCGGGGAGAAGACCGTCGCGCTGATGGACCTCGCCCTGAAGACCGGCTGCCCGGTCATCGGGCTCAACGACGGCGGTGGTGCCCGCATCCAGGAGGGCGTCGCCTCCCTCGCCCTCTACGCGGAGCTGGTGCGCCGCAACGTGCAGGCGTCCGGCGTGATCCCGCAGATCTCGGTCGTCCTGGGCCCGTGCGCGGGCGGAGCCGCCTACTCCCCGGCCATCACCGACTTCACCGTGATGGTGGACGGCGCCTCGCACATGTTCGTCACCGGCCCCGACGTCATCGAGACGGTCACCGGTGAGCGCACCACCGCCGAGGAGCTGGGCGGCGCCCGGGCCAGCAACACCGTCAACGGCAACGCCCACTTCCTCGCCGCCGACGAGGAGGACGCCCTGGAGACGGTGCGTGACCTGCTGTCGTACCTGCCCCCGAACAACCTGGAGCGTCCCCCGCAGTACGCCCCGCCGGGGTCCGTTCCCGACGGCGCACAGCTCGACCACGTCGTCCCGGACCGGCTCGGGCAGGCCTATGACATGCGTGACATCCTGCGCGCGGTCGTCGACGACGGCGAACTGCTGGAGGTCCAGGAGCTGTTCGCGCCGAACATCATCTGCGCGCTGGCCCGCGTCGAGGGCTGTTCCGTCGGCGTCGTCGCCAACCAGCCGCTGCGCGCCGCCGGTGTCCTCGACATCGACGCCTCCGAGAAGGCGGCGCGCATCGTGCGCTTCTGCGACGCGTTCGGCATCCCCCTGCTCACCTTCGCCGACGTGCCCGGCTATCTCTCCGGTGTCCGCCAGGGGGCAGGCCGGGATCATCCGGCGCGGTGCCAAGCTGCTGTACGCGTACGCCGAGGCGACCGTCCCGAAGGTCACCGTGGTGGTGCGCAAGGCGTACGGGGGAGTGCTCCGAGCACCGCCGCGTTGGTGAGCCGGAAGTCCTTCACCGCGGGTGAGCCGGTGAGGAAGGTGGCGGCGTCCTTGGAGAACAGGAAGCGGTTGGTCGCCTCGATGTTCGTGTTGGAGGGCAGGTAGCTCGGCAGGTCGGCCTCGCCGTCCGGATCCCGTACGGCGCCGAGGCCGGCGATGGCCAGCAGGTTCATGGTCTCGGGGTTGAGCAGGACCGGGGCGGACAGCGTGCGCGACAGTGCTCCGCTGTCGAGTCCGGCCTGCACGACACCGTAACCGAGGCCCACGTCGGGCAGGTTGGTGTCGTCCGGCATGCTTCCGCTCAGGTCGCCGAGCGTGGTGGAGACGGTGGTGTCGAGGGCGAAGTAACCGGCGCACTGGTTGTATCCGGCGTCGGCCGTGGTGGCGGGGTCGCCGTCGAAGTCCGCGGTGGCGAAGTATCCGGTGATCACCCCGCCGAGCGAGTGCCCGCCGCACAGCACCTTCCGCTTGCGCAGCCCCTGGTCGGGCAGCTCGGCGGTGAGCAGGTCGTACTGGTCCCGGACGGTCTGCTCGATGCCGAGCTTCGCCACCCACCCCAGCCGGTCGTTGCCGACGTACCCGGCGAAGGTGCGGCCCTCGACCTGCATGCCGCGGTAGTAGTAGTCGACGGCGGTGTGCTGGTCGCCGGAGGCGGTTCCGGTGTGGTCCTCCAGGCAGTTGGAGCGGCGGTCCAGTGCCCAGAACTCGATGTGCCGGCCCTGGGCGACGGCGCGCGCCACGGTGTTGCGGCCGACGCTGTCGAACGCTCCGGCCCCTTCCAGGATCCCCGGCTGGGCGACGAGGATCCGGTCGGCGTCGGCCGAGGCCGTGGGTCCGTCGGTGGCGCGGTAGCGCAGGTACGACAGCCAATCGCACGCCGCCGGACGGGCTCCGAAGGAGGCCGGCAGCGGCACCTTCACCCGCACCACCGACTCGCTCACGCCGTCGACCGGACCCGACGACGCCACGGCCGTCTCGGTCCGCGCGGCCGCCCCTTGCGCCTGCGGGGCGGCCGCGGTGAGCCCCCCGGTGGTCAACAGCACGGCGAGAGCGGCGCTGCGCCACGTCGTTCCTCTGCTGCGGCTCGTGTTCATAGCCGGAAGGTAGGACCGCGAGTTCCGCGCCATGGGGCCATGCTCACAAGAACTCAGCAACCGATGGCTTCCTTGTCACCAACGGCGAAGCCATGACTGAGCCGTTGGTTCTGTCATCACGGTGACAAAGACCGGTCTCCATTCGTCGCTCCAGGGCAGAGCCACGGTGCCGTGACACCCCCGAGAATCTCCGGTACCTGCCGGCCATATCCACGGTGAAGGGAGCGAGGGTGGGACGTGCGCGCTTGTCCGCGCTGCTGGCGCTGCTCGCGCTGACCGGTTTCGTCACGACGCTCGACAACACGGTGGTCAATGTGGCCCTCCCGACCGTGCAGCGTGAACTGAGTGTGTCGGTACCGGACTTGGAGTGGGTGGCGAGCAGCTATGTGCTCAGCTTCGGCGCCCTGCTGCTGCCGGCGGGACGGCTGACCGATCCGCTCGGCCGCCGCTCGGTGGTGGCCACGGGGATCGTGGTCTTCACGACGGCCTCGGCCGCGGCGGCGCTCGCCGGCAGCGGGGGCATGCTCATCGCAGCGCGGACGGTGCAGGGGGTGGGTGCCGCGCTGGTCGTGCCGGCCTCGATGGCCGTCGTGGCGGCGGACCTCCCGGCGCACCGGCGGTCCACGGCCGTAGGGCTGTGGACGGCGGCCCTCGCGGTGGCGCTGGCGCTCGGCCCGGTGGTCGGCGGTTTCGTCACCCAACGGTGGTCCTGGGAGTGGGTGTTCGCGCTGAACGTCCCCTTCGGCCTTCTGATGCTGCTGCTGGTGCCGGCGGTCCCGGCGTGTGCAACGGGGCCCGTGCGCCGCGGCCTGGACCTGCCGGGCGTGTGCTGGTCCGTCCTGTCGTTGTACCTCCTCACCTACGGTCTGGTCCGTGGCGGCGAGCACGGATTCACTGCCGTCTCCGTTCTCCTCTGTCTGGGTGTCGCCGCCGTCGCCGCCTGCGTGTTCGTGGTCGTCGAGGCCATGGCCGAGCGTCCGCTGGTCGACCTGCGGCTGCTGCGCGACGGGTTCCTCACCGGCGGGGTGCTCGCGCAGATGCTGTGGGGCATCGGCGTCAACGGCGTCTTCTTCTTCACGACTCTCTACCTCCAGCGCGTCCTCGGCTTCTCACCGACCAGGGCGGGTCTCGCCTTCCTGCCGCTGGCGGGTGCGCTGCTGCTGTGCACCCGCTCTCCGAGCGCGCCGCGCGGACACTGGGCGCGCATGTGTCGATCGCCGCGGGGCTGGGGCTGGTGGCGCTCGGGCTGCTGTACGTGTCGCGGACAGGGCTGCGGGCCGGCTACTGGGACGTGCAGCCGGAGCTGCTGCTGATCGGAGTGGGCTCGGCGCTCACCGGTCCTCTGACGGTGCGTTCGCTCATCCGGGTCCCGGAGGACAGTACGGGCATGGCCACCGGTCTCCTCAGCGCTGCCCGCGAGGTGTCGGGGGTCTTCGGCGTGGTCCTGGTGGGTGTGGTGCTCACCCGCCGCGAGCGCTCCGGGCTGCGGGCCGGGGCGGATCCCCGCAGAGCGTTCCTGGAGGGCTACGACCTCGGCCTGCGCCTCGCGGCGTGCTGCGTCCTGGCCGGCGCGCTGGTCACCCTCTTCAAACTGCACCGCCACGGCCGCCACCGGCGAACAGTGGCGCGGGGGCGGGGCCGGGTCCGGGTCACGTCGGACCGTGACACTGCGTCAGTCCCAAAGCCGCTTACCAGTGAGGCAGTTGAGGCCGAACCGCCCGGTGCAACCACCGCCAGGCAACATCCAGCCAGCACAAACAACGCGTAAAGCACATAAAAAGTACCCCGAGCGTGAGGTCGATTTCGTCGGAATCCTCGCCTCCGCACAGCGCAGGAGCGCGCCGTCGACGTCCGGAGAGAGCAGCGGGTGCTCCGCGCGGACGATCACGGGCGCGCCGTATCGCCGATCGCGGTCAGGGTGTCCTTGACCAGGATGCGTAGCCAGCGGTGTGCGGCGTCGCGGTCGTGGCGGACGTGCCAGGCCAGGACGGCGGGGACGGCCGGCGCGTCGGTGGGCAGGGGGTAGGCCTGCAGCGGAGCCGGGAGCGCCTGGCCGCCGAGCAGCGCGGGAACAACCGTGACGAGGTCGTGGTCCGCCACGGTCCGCAGCGCCAGGGCCAGGGTGGGCACGGTGAATGCGACGCGTCTGCGGAGGTTGCGGGCCTCCAGCAGGTCGTCGATGCGGCTGCGGACGCGACCGCGGCGGGAGATCACGGCATGGGGCAGGGCGGCGAACCCGGTCCAGGTCGACGGGTCGTGGGGCAGGTCGTGACGGCCGACGACGACCAGCGCGTCGGTGAGCAGGGCCGTGGAGCGTGTGTCGGTGTGCGGCGGAATTCCTGAGCCAGCCGGGCCGCGCCATCCAGTCGGACCGTGAGCACCATCTCGTCCTGGAGCTGATCATGGAGAAGGACGGCGACAGCGCCGAGCGCGTCATGCGCGAGCATGTCAGGGCCAGCCGACGCGCGCTGCTGGCGGGCCTGCCCATCGCCGGCCGGCACGAGGGGCCAGACGGGGCACGCTCCTGATCTCATGCCCCGGCTCGGGATGGCTATAGGCGTGGTCACGGATGGCCGACCGGTACTCGTCGAGCAAGTGCCGGAGACGGGAGAGGTCACACGTCGGCAGCTGCACACCGGCGGCCATCGGGTGCACATGGGCGTCGGTGAAGCCCGGCAGCACCGCGGCTCCGCCCGCGTCGACGATCCAGACGCCCGAGTCGGCCAGGCCCGGCTAGTACTGCAATCACAGTTATGGGTCTGGTGTGATTGAGTGTCCTGGTGTCTGTGGATCTTGGTGTGTGTCAAGTCGAGTCATGGCGTGAGGTGTTGTCGGGGTTACACGCGCGGTTCGCTGCGCGGTTTGCCCGCTCGGAGCCGCGGGGCCGGGCGCTGGAGTACATGGCCGGGCTGATTGCGCCGTTGGAGCGAAAGAATGGCTGGTCGCTGGCGGAACGAGCCGGTGAGGCACATCCGATCGGGATGCAGCGACTGCTCGGCGAGGCTGACTGGGACGCTGATGGGGTCCGCGATGACGTGCGGGACTTCGTCGTGGAGAGCATCGGCGACAAGGACGCGGTGCTGATCGGTGACGACACCGGGTTCTTGAAGAAGGGCACCAGGTCGGCCGGCGTGCAGAGGCAATACTCCGGCACTGCGGGGCGGACGGAGAACTCCCAGATTGGCACCTTCCTCGCCTATGCCTCCCGGCGGGGGCGGGCGTTGATCGATCGGGAGTTGTATCTGCCGAAGTCCTGGACGGACGACCGGGTGCGGTGCCGGGCTGCCGGCATCCCGGACGATGTGCCGTTCGCTACGAAGATCGAGCACTTCCAGGCCATGCTCCAGCGGGCACTGGACGCGAAGGTGCCGTTCGCGTGGGTGACCGCGGACGAGGCATACGGACAGGTCAAGCGACTGCGGTACTGGCTGGAGCAGCGCGCGGTCGCGCACGTGCTGGCGACCAAGGTCAACGACACCGTCATCACCACCCGGGGCGCGGAGGTCCGGGTCGATGCCCTGGTGGCCGGCCTGCCGCGGCAGGCGTGGAAACGCGTGTCGGCAGGGGCCGGCGCCCATGGACAGCGGTTCTATGACTGGGCCCGGGTGCCGATCCGGATCTGGTGGGAGAACGGCTTCGGCCACTGGGTACTGGCCCGCCGCAGCCTCACCGATCCCACCGAGATCGCCTACTACGTCTGCTACGGCCCGGTCGGCACACGGCTGAGGGACCTGGCCCGGGTGGCCGGAGCCCGGTGGCAGGTCGAGGAATGCTTCCAGGCCGCAAAGAACGAGTGCGGCCTGGACCACTACCAGGTCCGCCGCTACGACGCCTGGTACCGGCACATCACCCTGTCCATGGCCGCCCTCGCCGCACTGACCGCCATCCACGCCCAGGAACTGCCAAAGGGGGCAACGATCTTGGACAAACCCGCCTGATACCGCTGTCCGTCGCAGAGATCCGCCGCCTAATCGGACTGCTCCTCCACCCACAACACCTCACCCCGACGCACCATCTGCACTGGTCATGGTGGAGACGGCTCAGCCAGACACGCGCTCGCCACAGCCACTACAAACGCCGAGGCCAGACCCCATAACTGTGATTGCAGTACTAAGGCGTCGTCGTCCAGGACCTCTCCGGCCGCCTGGCAACGGGTGCGGTGCGCGTTCTGTGAGTACGTCCTATCCGAGTACGTCATGCAGGGTGAGGGCCGCCGCCCCGCGGCAGCCCTCACCCTGTGCACCCGTTCCCCGGCCCAGGTCGAAGGTGTTCGGCAGACGGAGCCGGCGTGCGACCCGCTCGGCGCAGACCTACCGGTACAGCCTGCGGCTGCCGACGGCCACCCTGGTCGTCGTCGGCGACGAGCACGGTCAGTTCTTGTTCAGTGTTCGTGAGACCCCGGCGAGCGCCGCCGTCGTCAACAGCCATCCGGCCGCGATGAGGGCATAGGCCAGCCATGCTGTTGCTCCTCCCGTCCAGTACCAGGCGCTGCGCTGGCCGAGACCGCCAATGGGGATCAACAGGTCAAGCGTGTAGACAAAGGCGTTGAACGGGGGCACTTGGCCTGGTTGGGTCGGTTTCGGTGAATGTGCACTGAAGACGATCGTCCCGAGCAGGGCCAGCGCCGCAAGCCACACGCCGGCAAGCCACGGTCGGTACCCGTAACCGACAGTGGCGTCCAGCAGGTGCCCCCACATGCGTGCGGGGCGACTCAGAGTCCTCCTACGGTGGCGTTGCTTGGCAAGCAGTACTCGTCGGGCGTCGTCGTCACGGCCGATCTGCCGATACCACGTCGCCAGTTGCTCGTACGGCTGCGAGGCGAAGCCAGACTCTCGTCGTATCCAAGACACCCGGTATGCCACGGAGTTCGTCCGGGAACCGTCCTCCTCGTGCAGGGAACCGTAGGTGAACCCTTGCAACCGCACGGTGCCCGGCCATGCATCCGCCCGATCGCGGACGGTCACAACCTGGGCTCCCTGTAGGTCGATCAGGCCGGACGGCGGCGCGACCGGGGTGAAGACGAAGACGCCCACGCGCATCTGCGTGCAGTCCAGCGCGATGTCTGGAGCATCAAGGACAGCACCGTCGAAGCTCAGTTGATCCGCTATCTGCACGCCGCGCAGACTTATCGCCCCATGGGCCGTGAACGCATCGGACAACATCAACGTCCTCACCGTTGCACTGTCGGCGAGGAGTGCGACAGCGCCAGGGTGGTGAATCTGCGCTCGCTCCATGTGGAGGCCACCGGCAATGTGCGCCCCCAGGAGTCGCATCCCCCCGTACACGGTGGTTCGTCGGCAGAAGACCCCGCCCTCCACAAGAAGTCCGCCGGCGAAAAGAGCCCAGTCGTCGGGGTGCGAGAGGGTCGCCCGGCTGAGAATCAACTCGCCGGCAACGCGAGCGTTCATCAGTGCCAGTGTGCCGCGTACAACCGTGCCTCTCAGCGAGACGCGGCCCTCGACACGGGCCATGGTCAAATCGAGACCGGGAATACGGCTGCCCTTGATCTCGATCGTCCGGGTCACAGCTCCGTAGAAGCTCACGCCCCGGTCGAACCAGCACTCGTCGAACCACAGCCCATGCCTGATCTCAGCGCTACTGAGATCGAGGTCTCCGCTGATGCGGGCACCCTTGAGCCTCAATGCCGGCGCAGTCCCCGGCTGCCCCGGATGTACACCGAGCAGCAGAGCGGCCACGACCGTGGCACGGATCGTCCGGCCGGCGTCCCAGACATCCCCGTTTTCAGGGTTGTCCTCCGAATCACCCGTACGGAGGTCCACAAGGCGACCAGTGGGGTATGCGTTCCACAACTCACGCTCTGGCGACGTCAGTTCCTCATACGAGTGCACTCGGGAAGGTTAACGGCTTTCCTGCGGCAGCTGATCATCTCCGGCCACCTTGCCCGCGCCGTGCACATCGAGTCGCCGTCCGGGATCCTCGGCGCCCACGCTGAGGTTACGTCTGCCGATGCCTTGCGAGGATGGGCTTCCGGCACCCAGCCCGAGCAGGCGCCGGTCGACTCGGGGGGCCGCCAACTGGTCTGTGGCACAGGCACGTTCGCCACCGAGCTCGCCACCACCATCGCCTGACAGCGAGGCCGGGCGACTGCGACCGACCTCCCGATCCAGCCCCCGGCCAGTTACCCATAACTGTCCCACGCTCCTAGCCGGCCACATCCGCGGTCTCGGCGGTGCCGGTGGCCTTCTGTTGCGGGGTCGCGCCTGCCGGCGGTGCCTGTCGCACGGTGCGGTTGGCCGCGGTGAGGAGGGCCAGGACCAGCAGCCATGCTCCGCAGAGCCAGACCAGGGGCTTGGCGCCGAGCGTGCTGATCAGCGCGCCGCTTGCCAGCGCACCGATCGACAAAGCTCCCGTCGTGAGCGTCGAGACGGCGCTCGTCGTTCGGCCTCGCAACTCATCCGGGGTGATGGCCAGTTGGTGGGCGGTCATGGCCACCGCGTACACCGGAGCCACCAACGACTCAGCGGCCGCGACCGCCGCCAGCAGCAGCGGGTCGGGGGCGAGCGCGTACAGCGGGAACATCAGCGCCTCCAACCACAACATCACCACGGCGATCCTCCCGAGTGGGAAGCGACGCGCGGCCCAGTCCGCGACCAGCGCCCCCGCCAGGGCGCCGACCGCCGCACCGCTGAAGATGACGCCTATCCACAGGGACGAGGCGCCGAGTTGCCGGGCGAGGGTGATGATCAGCAGATACCCGGCGCCGTAGCGGACTTTGTCCGCGGCCGAGACCAGAGTGAGGAAGCGAATGACCGGCTGGCGCCAGAGCCAGCCGAGACCCTCACGGATTTCGGCGGTGAGCCGGGATGTCCGCGCGTCCTGCCGGTCCAACTGGAACCGGGCGCGCATAAGACGGAGCGACGCCGCGGACACGGCGAAGGAGACCGCGTTGACGGCGAAGGGCACGGTCCGACCGGCGGCATAGAGTGCACCGGCGAGCGAAGCCCCGAAGACGCCCACCGCGCTGCCGGCGGACTGTGAGTAGCCGAGTGCGGCGGACAACTGCCGCTGACCGACCACGTTGGGCAGCGCCGCGGTGTTCGCCACCTGGAAGAGGGTGGTCAGGATCCCGGCGAGTACGGTCGTCGCGTAGAGCTGAGGCATCGTGAGCTTGTCCAGCCACAGCGCGACAGCGACGCCTCCGGCGAGCACGGTCCGACCGAGCTCGCACCAGATCATGGTGGCCTTGCGGTCCCAACGGTCGACGAGGGCGCCCGCGACCAGCCCGAACACCAAGAAGGTGAGGGTACCGAGGCCGAGGACGAAGCCGGCTTGGGTGACCGACCCGGTGAGGGCCAGGACGATGAGCGGCAGGGCCATACTCTCGGCCTGGTTGCCGATGGCAGAGATCAGTTGGCCGCTCAGCAGCAGCGAGAAGTCCCGGTTCCGGAACAGGCCAGGACTGTGAAGGGTGGTCATGTTCGTTACGCTCCGTAACAGCTCAAGGGCACAAGGGTGACGTCGAGGCTTGTGTCCGAGCTAAGAAACGCGGGGCGTTGTGAACATGGGCGGACCATACCCAGGGCACGGACGGGGCGGCAATCGCATTTGCCGCGAGGACCGCACCGGGCCAGAGCTTCTCCCCGGTTCGAAAGCGGTACGACTGCTCGCACCCCTGCCGCACAGCAGCTAATTTCGCCGGCTTGTTCAAGTCGGTGGGGCTCAAACCGACGACGCGCCGCCGCTCGACGTCGTCCTCATCAAGGCGGCCGGGGTGCGCCCGACCCGCCGCATCTCGGCGGTCCAGGACCTCATCGACGACCTGGTGCGGGAAGGCTCGATTGAGTCGATGATCGAGGCCGATGAGGTCGTCTCGACACAACTGGTAACTGTTTCCGTGCTGTTCAGATCGAGGAAGCAGATTCCGGGCGCCTCGATTTCCGCGGGGAACGCATCGCCCGACGGCGTACGTCCCACGTTCTGGAGAGCGATGGTCCGTGCCGAACGATTCGGGCGACGATCCCTCTGGGGTGTTGTTCGCGCCGGTGCCCGACCTCCGGCATCGGGCCTTCATCGAATTGCGGATCCGGGACGACCAGGACATCCTTCCCCGCCATCGCCCGCATCGCCGGCGCCATCCGCGCCGGTGGCTAGTCGCGGGCCAGCACGACGTCTCGGTGGTGGGGCAATTGGGCGAGCCAGAAGGGGACCATCGGGTCGCTGAGGCCGTGGTCCTGGCGCGGCGCGATCCGGGTCGCGGCGGCCGGAAGGAGCAGCGGACCGGGGGCCGGCTCGGGGCGTACATGGCTCAGCCACTCCGTCGGGCGCCGGTGCGAGTGGGCGTCGGACCAGTCCGGCGGCCCGCAGTCCCAGTGCGGCAGACCGCCTTCGCGCAGCCACCGCGCCACCCGCTGCCCGGCGTCGGACCCGAGTCGCCCGGCCGCACCCAGTACCTTCTCGTCCGCCGTCGGGGAGACGGGCAGCAGCGCCTGTGCCAGGTCGACCGGCGCGGGCGTGACGCCGTGTCCGTCGAGCACCGAGATCCGCTGCACGAGTACGGCGGCGTCCAGCGCACCGGTGGAGTCGGTCGGCACGGCGAGCAGGAACGGCTGCGCGTGGGTCTCGTTGATGTCGATCGCCTCGGCCAGGCGCGCCTTCAGCGTCTCCCCGGCCGGGGAGACGCTGCGGTACTTGAGGCGGACGGTGAAGTGGAGCTCCCTCGGCTCGTCGCCCCGCAGCGCCGCGGTCACGTCGTAGACGTCGGACTGGGTGCAGTCCATGTCCGAGCGGGGCTGCCTGCGCATGACCGGCTTCAGCGCCTGGGCCGGCGCGCCCCGGTCGAGGCGGGCGTGCCGGACCAGCCCGCCCAGGACACGCTCGAACGTCACCACGTCCTGGTCGTTCGCCACGACCGCTGCGAGCTCCGCCGACGGTGTTTGGCCTTGGCGGAATTTCCGGCGGCCGGCATTCTCCGCACGGACGAAGGAGCGATGACCGGTATCGACCTGATAAGGCCCCATATCTTTGAATCAGGACCTTTCCGGCCGGAGAAGGGCATAACGCTTTCCGCCGCGAGACCCCTGCGCCGCATACGCCACATCCCCCTGAGAGCGGTATAGTTCAGCCGTCAACTGGTGCTGCCCTCATGCCAGTTCCTCTCCCTTTCTCAGAGCGGAGGCCAGGTGCCCTTCGTGCGTCTCGTGATGGGCGCAGATGCAACCCGGGCCACCACGGACTGCCTTGAACAACCATCACGAGAACCTGCCGCAGCCCGGCCCATTTCCCTACCTGCATTTCCCACGCAGGTGACCGGGCTCCCTCTTCGCCCTCCCCCGCTACATCTCATCGAAAGCCTCCCCCTTTCGTGGCCATCATCGTGCACGAGGACCGGCCTGTCGGTCGGCATGCCGCCGTTCCGTCCGGCAGTCTTTTTCGGCGCATCTATGCTCCGCGCGCGAGTGACGCGCTGGCATTTTCCATGGCGACATACGCCATGCCACTCCTGGTCCTGACAATTACCGGTTCGTCGTCCTTGACAGGCCTGGCGTTCGCGTTGGAGTGGACTCCGCGGATCGCGGCGTTCGTCCCCGCCGGCAACGCGGTGGACCGCCGGGGTGCGGCCATCGTCTCCTTCATCGCCTCGCTCGCCCGGGCCATGGTGGTCGCGGTCTCGGCGGTCGCCCTTCTCATGCTTCCACGGAGCACTGCCGAGACCGTGGTCGTGCTGGCTCTGGCAGCCGTCACCGGCACCCTCTCCCAGTTCGGCTTCGTTGCCAACGAGGCCGTCGGAGCGATCGTCACCCGGCGGGACCAAGCCCGGCCTCATGGGGTACAGGCCGTCCTCGTCGGCATCGACCAGACCGCCGCGGTCGTCGGTCCGCTGCTCGCCGGCTTCCTGCTCCTGGCCGGACCGGGATGGATGCTCGGGTGTCTGAGCGCAGTGTCCTTGATCGCCGCCGTGCTCGGGCTGCAGACTCCGCCGACTCCACTCCGCGCCGCACGTGCCGGCGCCACAGGAAGTGACAGCACCCTGCGCCTGGGCCTGCGTACCTTGCTGACACTTCCCGCCCTGGGCTGGCTGGTGGCGGGACTGGCCTGTTCCAACCTCGCCCTCGGGCTGCTCCAGTCCGCCAGCCCTGTGATCGTGGTGGAGACTTTCGGGCGCTCGTCCGCCGACGTCGGAGCCATGTGGTCCGCCGCCGCCGTGGCGACCCTCCTGGCAATAACGTGCTGCCGGCTCGTGCTGAGCCGAGTCGACCTCTGGGGGGTGGGCATGGTGTCCGCGACCCTCGCCTCCGCCGCGTGCCTTGCCATTGCCCAGGCTCCGTCCTACGCCTCCTACACCGTGCTGATAGCGATCTTCATGGCGGGAGACGGCGGCCTCACGGTCGTGTTGCGCACGGTCCGCTCGCTGATCATCCCCACCACAGCACTGGGTGCCACGCTCTCACTGACGATGCTCCTCCTGCTGCTGCCCTTCCCCGCGGCAGGCATCCTCGTGGCACTCACCCCGCCACCGCACCTCAGCAACGTCATTCTGGCCTGCGCTCTCGTTCAGGCTGCCGCTCTGGTCACCATCTTCATAAGGCTCCGCAACGAACCAACTCTGCGCATGGTAGCCACCCGACGGTGAAGAACAGCGCTTTGGGCTCGGCGGTGCCTGTCGGCGCAGCGCAGCCGAGGCGGGCGGGGAGGTTGGGCACGGCCCGGGCACGTCTACGGCGTGATGCCGAGCCCGCCTTGCATCACGCCGGATGATCCACCGCGTCGTTCCGCAATTGCACCGCCGCCAGCAGGCTCAGTTTCGGCTCGGCCTGCCGCAGCGCCTTCACCGCCGCTGCAGAGGTGAGGTCTCCCGAGAAGCCGACATCGGCCAGCCGGGCGCGGACCCAGTCGCCGCGCAGCCGACTCGCGGTGGCTGCGGCGGTGGATTCGACGACGGCGACCGCGTGTTCCAGGCCCGCGCGGGTCTCGGCCGAGGCTCCGGCGAGTGCCTCGCGCAGTGCCGCCGCCACCACCTGCGCGTCCCGGATCACCACGATGTTGTCGCTCTTGCCCATCTTTCGGATTCCCTTCGCAGAAAACAGCTGTTCTGGCAGGACACACGTCCGGCGGATAACGAGGCGTCAGCAAGATATCGGGCACCGCGCATTCCGTCGGACGGAAGATGTGAGTGAAAGGCCCGCCGGTTCCCCTGCTCACGCGACCGATGGCTGAGCGCGTCAGCGGGTCGGAGCGGCGCCTTCGAACGAGGCCAGGCCGGTGTCGATGAGCTTGGCTGCGCGGCGGACGTCCGCAGTCACTGCCTCGTGGATCTCTGTCGGCGTGCGAGCGCCGTCCAGGTGTCGCCCAAGGCTTTGGAACTGGATCGACCACAGTCCGAGCAGGGCGGTTGCCGCGATCTGCGGTTCCGGGTCGTCCGGACTTGAGCGGGTGCGCTGGGCCAGCGCCTCGGCTGCGACGGTGACGAGACGGTCGGTCATATCCCGGTGATAGGCCCTCAACGAGGGCGCGGACCTGGTCAGCGCGCCGAAGCGCCTGATCTTGGCAGCGGCGTGGACGGGGTCGTCCTGCGCGGCGATCCAGGAGGTCATGGCACGCAACTCGTCGGAGAGGATCCATAGCGCCGCCTCGACCGGAGAGCGATCCGGTTCGGCCAGGCCGGTACGCAGGGCGGCCATTGTGGCCTCGCCTCGGTCCAGGATGAGCGACTCCTTGGTGGGGAAGTGGTTGAAGACCGTCTTCTCCGAGACTCCGCATGCCTGGGCGATCTCTGACACACGGACGGCGTCGAAGCCGCGCTCCAGGAACATCTCGGTCGCGGTATCGGACAGGCATTGCCGCAACCGGCGCTTCTTCTGCTCCCGCAACCCTTCCGCTCCGGGCTCCGCGGCCTGCGCGCGCCATGCCGTCCAGTCCACCGTGCTCATGGCGACAGGGTAGTACAGCAGCAGAATAATTACTGCTACTGTAAATTTTTAGTGGCTGTACTTTCTGTCGTTCGTCCGATCGCTTCGGGAGTCCCATGAGCGCCATCCACATAGTCCACGACTACCCGCACGCTCCCGCCAAGGTCTGGCATGCCGTCACCGACCCCGGGCTCATCCCGCTATGGACCGCGACCGGAGCCGGGGCACGCCCGGAAGGGTTCACCACCACCGTCGGCGCCCGGTTCCAGTTCATCGCCAGGCCCAAACCCGGCTGGAGCGGCATCGTCGACTGCGTCGTACTGGAGGCGGATCAACCCCGGCTGCTGCGCTACTCGTGGACCGACCACGGCGGCGGCGAGACCACCGAGGTCGCCTACCGCATCGAACCCCACGGCACAGGAACACGCTTCACCTATGACCACACGGGCTTCACAGGTGCGGGCGGGCTGATGATGGCCCAGATCCTGGGTCACGTACGGCGGAAGATGCTGCGCGTCGGCCTGCCGGCCGTGCTGAACGACCTGGACGAGGCAGGCAACCTCCGCCCCGGAAGCACTCTCAAGCCCAAGGCCTGACTTTCAGGACAGCGGCCGCTGATCATCAGCATCACCAAGTGGGTCAGGGAGACCAACGATCGAGTGCCGGTCTGCCAGTGTGGTGCGCCTCCATCGCGCCCGCACAGGCGGTCCAGTAGCCGATCGAGGGCTTGAGCGCGGCGACCAGGCCGGTGCAGGCGACGTCGCCGTCCAGCGCACCCACCTCGGCGTTCGTGACGGCCGCGGCCCGCTCGACCGCTGTGAGGGCCCTTGACCAGATGCGGCTTGGTCGCGAGGGTCTCGGCGGTGACGGGGAAGTTGGCGAGCGCCCCGACCGTGTGCACCCCCTGGCCTCGTCGGGAACACCGACGTCACCGAGCATGTCGTGCTGCGAACTCTCGTCCCAACGCGAGGGCGTTGGCACGGTAGTGGTCGAGGGCGGTCTCGTCCGCGCGGGCGCGGCCTCGGTGACCTCCGGCTCGCCGAGGACCAGCTGGTGCAGTACCAGCCCTTCGAGCGCCGCGAAGACAAGCCGGGTCAGGGCAGGGTCGGCTCCTTCGGGAAGGATGCGGGACAACTCCCGCTCCGTGGCCTCGAAGTACTCGCTGTACAGCGCGCGGATCTTCGGGAGCAGCTCGGGCCTGCGCCGCGATTCGAGCATCAGCTCGTACTGGAAGAGTTGCATGTCCGGCTCGCGGATGACCATGTCCGACAGCCCCGCCGCGAAGTCCGCGGCGTTGCCCGTGCCCGGTTCCAGCTCGCTGGTGCTCGCACTGGTGCGCACCGCATGGGTGAGGGCCGCCTCGGTCAACGCGTCGCGCGAACCGAAGTGGTGCACCACCAGACCGTGTGTGACACCCGCCTCCTGTGCGACGGCACGGTACGTGAGCTTGCGCAGGCCACCCTGGGCCACCACACGGACGGCCGCGTTGAGCAGCGCCTCACGACCGGTCCCGTAGTCCACCCGACGTGGACCGCATCAAGATCGCCTCTCAGCCGGCTCATGCGCTCAAGGCCCGCGCGTACTTGCGGCGGCAGCGCCACGATCTTGCAGAGAGGCTGGTGCGCGCGGATGGCTGCCGCCCTGGCGAGTGGATGGTCGTCAAACCGCTGCTGGCTCTGTACGGACTTTGGACACTCCGCGGTCTCAAGGCCGACGAACGGAAGGTCTCGCCGTAGGCATCCGTTGCCACTTGGTGTCAGGCACGGTGGTTCTTGAGCCGACGCCACCTGACCATTCACCGCACAAGCGTCTCCTGACGGCCGGCCGAGTGCTCAGCATTTTCTGACGGAATCCGGTCAGGGAGATGCAGGGATGTCGAGGGCGAGGCCAGTTCCGGTGATGAAGCCGTCGAGGGTGTCTGGCCGGTACTGGAGGCGTTTGAGCCGATTGCGGACAAGGCGTAGGTGGGCAGCAGGAGCACCGTCAGCCACTCACGCTCGGCGATCAGCCCAGTTCACGCACGACGGTGCGCACGGTGCGGCCGACGTGACGCCCGTGCCGGCGAACCCATGTGCCGACTGGCCGAGTTCTGGATGGCCTTTGTCACCTCGAAGCCCTCGATGCTGCCGTGTCCTCATCCCTGTCCCTCCTGATGTTTCATGTCGGCGGCGCCTACTTCGGAAGTCCGTGCCGCCGCCGGCCGTAGTTGCTCATGGCTGTTGCCGCTCCCATGACCCAGGCCAGGGACAGGGCCAGAAAGAAGGCCCAGAAGCCGAAGCCGCCGCTCTGGTTACCGCTGATCGCCCAGAGCAGCAGTGCCGCAGGTCCTGCCACCACGAGTGGTCCCAAGAGCCACCAGATCAGGTAAGTACGCATGATCTCCCGGCTGTCGAGACGGGTCTCCTCATGCAGGACGTACCGGGTCAGGGTCTGACTGCCGGTGCCCCTGGGGACGTATGTGCTGGCGCCGACGGTGAGCCGGTAGCGCCGCAGCGGCAGAACGGGCAGGTCGAGGACGACGAACCATTGGGTGGCGTAGTGACTGCCGTCGCGGTTGCGGTTGCCGAACCCCAGGAACTTGGTGCCGATGCCGTTCATCGTGGACACGCCGGGTTCCTCCTCTGGCGACGATCAGCGTCGGGCACCCTCCGGACATGAGTGCCATGCCACGCAAAGCGACGGAAAGCCGCCGGAGCGATGCGCCGCTGTCAGGATTCCAGCCGGCGATCACCATCGGCATCCGTGAAACCACTTAATCCGGGCGGCTGCCGCGGTGCGCCGGCTCTCCGTCCGGCGGCGAACCGGTCGCACTGCACCGGGACTCCCTGCGGCGACCCCACGGGGCGGCCGACGGCGGGTGGGACCGGAGCGTCCGGTCAGGCGGTCGGGCGGTGCACCACTCGGCCGAGTGCGCGCGGCAACGACGCCCGGGAGGGGATGTCGAGCTTGCGATAGACGCGTCCGAGATGGGATTCGACCGTCCTGGTGCTGACGAAGAGCTGCTCCGCGATCTCCTTGGTGCGTTTGCCCTCTGCCGCCAGTTCCGCGATCTCCCGCTCTCGCTCGGTGAGAAGGGCCACGGTCGTCGGGGCACTCTCGTTCTGCACCGTTGCGGCCACCGCACCGGTGGCGGCGCGGGTTACCGGCAGCGAGACCCTGGTCTTCGCCGCCTCTTCAAGGATCCGCTGAGCGCCACAGGCCCGAGCGGCCTTTCCCGCCATGTCGAGCCACTCCAGCGCCTGTTGGGTGCCATGGGCCGCGTGCACCGAAGGCGCCCCGGTCACCAGGGTCCAGGCGTGTTCCACCGGCAGGCCGGCGCGACGGAACGATTCCGCGGCCTCGTGGAACAGCTCTGCCGCCAGACGGTGTTCACCCTCGGCGGCGTGGAGCGCGGCCCGGGCTCTGCGCACGTGCTGCTGTTGCAGCGGCAGCCCCAACTCCTCGGCCGCGTCCTCCCCTGTCCGGGCCCAGTCACGTGCTGCGTCGATGTCACCGCATTGCAGTGCCGCGACGGAGGCGAGGGCCAGGAGAGAGGGCTGCCAGGCCCGCAGCAGTCGCTGTAGCTGCGGGCCGCCCTGCTCGACGAGGGTGCGCACACAGCCTGCCGGGTCCCCGCCGAGGAACTGGGCGTGGGCGTGCAGGCCGACCGCTACGGCTGCCCGCCAGCCCCGCTTGCGCAAGGCGAGGGAAAGTCCTTCCCCGGCGAGTTCGAGCAGCCTGTCGGTGTCACGCCGTGACCGGGTCCACAGCAGCCCCGTCGCCCGCAGGAGCATGGCGACCCCGGCAGCTTCGTCGGCCCCGGTCGTCCGGGCGAGCAGCTCGGCCTCGCCGGCCCGGCGACAGAGCGACTCCAGACGCCCCGTCATCTGGTCGAGATGGCACAGAGCCACCAGTTGGTTGATCCGGATGAACCTCCGGGTGGCACCCGTGGTTGCCTGCAGTCCTCGTTCCAGGTGCCGGTAGGCGTCATGGAAACGCTCCTGGAACAGCTCCGCGCAGCCGAGCATCGCCAGGACGTCGGGCATGGTGACGGCAGCGGCGTCCGGCAGGGCGTCCACGATCCGCGCACACTCGGTGACCTCGGCGACGGCCTCGGGCAGCAGCCCGAGCTGGCTGTCCCCGAGGGCGCTCAGGGCCCGCAGGTAGGGCACCGCCGAGCCGGTGGCTCCGGCAGCCTCCGCCGCCTCACGGACCACGTCACGTGCCTCGCCGTAGGCGCCCCGGAACAACTGCACGCGCCCGTACGCGGTGATCAGTTCGGCCGCCGGCGCCGGCAGCGGCACGGGCAGTGGGCGGGGTACGAGGTCAAGTGCCGTCCGGACCACCGCATCGGCCTCCTGGTGACGGCCCAGCAACCGCTCCAGCTCTCCGCAGACGGCGTAGGCGCTGAGCCGCAGGTCCTCGGAGAGATCCGACTGATGCCGGAGCAGTTCGTGCACCAGGGAACGGGCTTCCCGCAGCCGGCCAACGGCACTGAGAGCCCGGCAGCAGTCGAGCACCAGAACGGCCCGGGAGGCGCTGGTCCCCTCCCCGGCGGGCAGGTGGTCCAGCGCCAGGCGCAGCCAGCGGGCGGCGACGGCCGGGGACTTGGCCATCACCTCCGCCGCCCCGTCAACCAGAACCTGCCCGGTCTCCGCTCTGCCCGCGCCCACCAGGTGCTCGGCCTGCCGGGCACGCCGGTACGCCGATGCTCCTCGCGTGGTGAGCAGCTCCAGGGCACGTCTGTGGGCGTTGACGCGCAGCGCCGGCGAAGCGTGTTCCAGGGCGACGTGGCCGAGCACCGGGTGCCGGAAGACGTAGCCGCTGCCCCAGGGCAGCGGCCGTATCAGGTCCGCTGCGACGAGTTCGGTGAACGCTCCGAGGGTCGGTTGCAGGCCGAGAGCGGAGACCTCAGCGACGTCGTCCGGCAGGAAGGGATCGCCGAGAACGGCGGCGACGTGGACCGAGAGCGCGGCGTCAGCACTGATGGAGGCCAGCTCGGTGACGACGGGGACGGCCTCCCGGAGCATGCCGTCCCGGTCCGGACCGGCACTGAGCGGCCACTCGTCAGGGTCCCACCGCGCCGCGACCAGGATCCGCAGCATCCGCGGGTTACCGCCGGAAGCGGCGTGCAACTGCTCGGCGTATGTGCCGTCGATCACGGGTGCCGGGGAGGCGCGCCACTCGGTGTACGCATGGTCACGCGCCGGGTGGGAGAAGGCGTGCCGGGAGGTGGTGTCGGCGCGTGAGCCCTCGTGACCGAGGAGGGTGGATATCTCCTGGAGATCCAGGGAGGACGGGGCCAGACGGATGACTGAGCCGGTCTCGACTCCGTGTTCGAGCGCCTCTCTCAGTACCGGGCTGGACTGCCGCGGGCGGTGCGCCAGCGCCAGGACGAACGGGCCGGGCGGGGGTGTCCGCACGAGCTGCGCGATCAGCCTCGCGGACTGCTCGTCGCACAGCTGCAGGTTGTCGAGGACCAGCACCCCGCCGCGCCGCGCCGCCCAGCGCCCCAGTACGCTCCGCACCTCGGTGCCCGCCCCGGCGCCGGGCTCCCGGGCAATCGGGCAATCCCGCACCTCAAGGGCATCCAGCATCTCTCTGATGACCTGGCCGGGGTGGGTCGTACCCCTCGCGGCGTGGGCTCGCGCCACCAGTGCCCCTGCCCCGGCTGCCCGCTCGGCGAGCAGGCCGAGCAGGGCGGTCTTGCCGATCCCCGGCTCACCCGTGACCTCCAGGACCGCTCCCCGGCCGCCGGTCAGATTCTGTACGACCGCGGAAAGACACTCGACCTGCGAGTGTCTGCCGACGAGAACGGCGCCGTTCTCATGGGCCGGATCCTTTGAGGGCAAGTGATCCTCTCCCTTCCCATGGGTGTGCACACGAGTGATCACGCCCTTTGTCATCGATTCGGATATTAGGCCATGACGTTGGCCGACTTGTGGCGTGAACGGTGAGCTGCGGGAGATCCGGAGTCGCCGGCGGCCGCAGCTCGACGGTGTTTTCGTGTGGCACTGGACAGCGCCGTGCGGCTGCGGGGCAGTGAGCGCTTCGATCCGTTCCGCGGACTGTGAGGCGAGCGGATGGCTCGGCCGGCACACCACTTGGGCCGGCGGACTGGAGCGCACCGCCGAATCTGTCGACCGGAAGGCGGCACCGCTGGTGAATCACCCTTGCAAGTAGCCCGGCTTGGGCGCCGCGCCGGTCCGGGCAACGGCGCGCCTCGCGAACGACGCCACGTGGTCCGAGAGGAACGCCGTACCGCCCGACGGTGGGAACTCAGCCCGCACTCTGCGGGAAGCGAACGTACTTCATTCCTCAGGTTCTTGCCTCGCAGAAGAGCAGTCCGGGGACCGGCGAATGGTCCGGCGGCGCCAGGTTGCCGGCCGGACGCTGTCGAGGCAGCGGGGTCATGGTGTGCAGAGGGTGGTGCGGTGGGGGCCGAAGTGGCCGAACAGGCCGGCCAGCAGGACGAAAGCTGTGATCGAGAAGACCGAGAGCCACACGGCATACCGGGCCACGTCGCCGATCGTGCGGTCAAGGCGACGCGCAATCCTCCACCAGGACCAGCTGATGAGCGCGCCGGTGCCCAGGGCGGCCATGACGCAGAGCAGCACCGCTGTCATCAGGTCCACACCACCGGGGACGGGCCGCGAGGCCACAGCGCAAGCGCCCTCGGACAATTGCTCGGATCCGAGGATGAGCAGCAGTGACACAAGCAGGTTCACCACAGCCGCGGCTGCCCAGCCGAGCCCGGTCAGCAGGCGCCGAGCCACCCTGTGCTCCCTGAGCCCGGCCACCAAGGCGCAGAACATCAACACCATCGGCACCGCCAGACAGACAGCAAGTCCCTCCACTATGGCTCCGATATCGAACCAGTGGCCGGTCGGGCGGTCGGAGTCGTTCAACCCGGCCCAGAAGTAGCGGGCATAGGCCAGAAGAAACACGAATTCGACGGTGAGCCCCGCAAGGACGTGCGCGGCCATGCGGGCTGCGGGGCGGTGAGAGAAGAACGCGGGCCATACGACATCTCTGAGGCCGCTCTCCGATTCGGAGCTTCTGTTGTTGTCGAGCGAGCGCACTGAACCGTCCTTGTCCGCGGGTGTCCCGGCGCCCGTCCGGGGCAGCAGGAAGGCCGGGTCAAGAGTTCTCTCAACAGCGAACGTGTGCGCATCGGGGGAAACACGGAAACAAGCGCGTACTCGGTGGCTGACACGCCACGCCCACCGGCTGCATCGCGACCAGTTGCCCGTCGGGTACAGGAGCCTCTCCCGTGATCATCGGATCCGCCGTCAGATTCACACTCCCCGTACTCACCTGCTACGGGAGAGCTACGTGGTTTCACGGACGTCAAGATCGGCTGCGCTCGCGAGAGTGGGGATTACACACGATTTGGCGGTTCGGATGGGCCTGGCGGAACCCCGCAGCGTTGAGCGGTTCAAGAACGACGACTACCCCGGCTGGAAGTCGCGGATCGACGAGGCGGCAGGTTTCGAGGTGCCGGTCGAGGTGGCGTGGCAGGAGCTGGCCGTCGCCGACTACGCCGACAGGTACGCCGCATACTTCCCCCAGGTGTACTTCCAGCCGCTGGTGGACGCGTTGAGCGCGGTAGCGGCCGACGACCTGGGCAAGGAAGCGCTCCGCGAGGGGATGTCGAAGGTCGTCATCCGGAACACCGGCGAGTTCTTCAGCCCGTCGGGGATCTCCTTCACCGACGGCGTGCTGACGTTCGACCACATGTCGGATACCAACACCCACCATGGTGAGGAGCGCACGAAGGTTCTCCAGGGCGTCCTGGAATCTGCGCGCTGAGCTTCGCTCTTGTCCCTGTGCCCGGTCCGCGGACGTTGATCGGGTGAGGTGCGGGACATGGAACGGCCATCGCGAGATTCTCCAGGTGGGTGAAGACCTGGGAGGTCGCGATGGCCGTCGCCGTGAGTGTGCCGGGACCGGATGGCGAAGGCCGGGTTCGGCCCGGAGCATGCCTTCGCCACCGAGCCACAACCAGTACTGCAACGGCGCTTGCCGAAGCACACGTCGGCCTTCACGACCCCTACCAGGTTCGTGAAGGCCGACGTCGCGCCGCGCCTTGAATTCGCCGACGGGGTCGCCGAAACCAGCGGGGCGGAACGGAAGAGCCTGCAGCTCAGGTCAGCTGTGCATGCCCCGTCGGCGGCGCCATACCAGGGCCGCCCCAACCGCCAGTAGCGCTGCCGCGATGCCCGCGAGGGTGAGGGCTTCGGTGCCGGTGGCTGCCAGGCCGCCGCCTCCGCCTTGGTTCCCGCCGCCGCTCCCCTCCGGCGGAGTGGACGGCCCGGGTGTGCCGGGCGCCGGAGTGCTGTGGCCCGGGGACGGAGTGTGCGTCGGCGACGCGGACGGCTTGCCCGTGGAGGTGGCCGTCGGGGTCGGCGTCGGGGTGCCGCCGCCACCCGCGGACAGTTTGCCGCCGCCCAACAGGAGCAGCTGGGCGTTGTCCGCGCTGGTGGTCATCGCCCTCGCGGACGTCTTCGTGGAACGCGGCAGGTTGCGGTGCTGCACGGTGAACTGGGCCCGGGAGACGTTGCGTCTGGGCGCCTTGGAGAAGTCGACGCCACCCAGCACGCAGACCTTCTGCCCGCACGGGTAGCTGTAGTCGCCCTGGGTGAAGGACTTGTAGTACGCCTCCCAGGTCTGGCGCGGGGTCCAGGTGCGGTTGGCGCCCCTCAGCGGCCACTTGGCCACGTTGTTGCTGTTGATGATCGACCGGTACTGGGTGGCCTGCTGCTGGTCCTGCTCGCGGACGTACTCGGCGGCGACCCGGGCGCTGTAGACGCGGCGCAGATCCGCGTACTGCGGAGTGGTGTTGATCTTCTGCTCGATGTCCGGGACGATGAACTGCCGTACCAGCGTCTGGTAGGTGAGGCGCTGGGCTGCCGACAGGACGCAGCTGTTCGGGGTCGGTGTCTTCACCGTCGCGGCAACGGAGTTGACCTGAAGCGGGGCGGCCAGGATGTAGAGGCCGTTGCTGTCGGCGCGGACCTGGGCGGGCTTCGGCACGATCCAGTTGCGCTCGACGGAGCCGCAGGGCAGGCCGGCACGCCGGATCGCGTCCATGAGCTGTTGTCCGATGCCCTGGCGCGGGTCCAGGTCCTTGGCGAAGTCGTGCTTCATCTGGAGGTCGGCCTGGAGCAGCACACGGCCGGCGTCGGTCTTGCCGAAGGTGTGGTCCATGACGCGGTCGGGCTGGTCCGGGTTGAGGTTCACCCAGAACTTGTCCGGAGTCAGTGCCAGCCAGGTGAAGAAGGAGTCGGAGATGAGCTGCGCCTTCTCCTTGCCGCCGTAGCCCAGGCCCGCGGACTCGTCGACCTGCCGCGCGGAGTAGGCGTAGTCGAGGGCCTGGCCGCGAACGGGCTTACCGACATAGGAGAGTTGGAGGGTGGAGAAGTCGACGCCGCCGGGACCGTGGACCGCCTCGTCCGCGCCCTCCTCCTCGCTGATGAGCTGCTGCTCGGCGGCCATCTCGCCCGGTGTCTCCTCGGACCCGTCGATGACCTGGGAGGCCGCGCCCCCGGGCTCCTCCCCGGTGTTCAGGTTCGGGTCGGCCGCCGTGTACGGGCCGGGCTTGTACTCCGGCTCGCCCTCGGTGATGTGCTCGTAGCTGACGACCCGGGGGCGGCCCTCGGAATCGTCGCCCGCCTGCTGGGCGAGTCTGTCGAGGTAGTTCTTGGTGGAGTTCTGCTTCTCTTCTCCGTTGACGTAGACGATCCGGGCGTCGCGACGCTGCGGGTCCGCGAGGAACTTCTCGTTGGCAAGGTTCTGCTTGGAGTCGTAGCCGCCGCCCGCCTTGAACTCGACGAACTGCTTGGTCTTGTAGTTGACGGCGTCGAACCGGCGGACCAGCGGTTTGCCGTCCTCGATCACCGGGTCGCCGTTCTCGTCCAGGACGGGGACGTCCTCCTGGCAGAGCCAGTCGGGCCCGATCAGTCCCAGATCGCCGACCGCCTTCTTCTCGAAGGCGTTGCCGCGCTTGTTGTTGTTGTTCGGCTGGATCCAGGCGTAGCGCAACCAGTCCGCGAAGGTGCTGTACTTGCGGGACTGTGCGTTCTTCCTCAGATAGTCCCGGTACTGGGCCAGGACCCGCTCACGGCTGTTCGCGGGGTACTTCTTGTACGGCTTGGTGATCGTGGCGAGGATCTTCGCCTGCTCGACCGGGTCGTCCGGCAGGGTGAGCCCGTCCAGGGCCTGCCGCGGAGCGGAGAAGCCGTAGGAGTCCCAGTCGTTCACACTGCGTTGGGTGATGCCCTCGTCCCAGGGCAGGGAGGTGGACTCGTCGCCGTTCAGCTGGTACATCCGGTCGCAGCGCTTGCCTTTCGCCGCGTACGCGGTGCCCTGCAGGGACGCCAGGCCGGTGATGGTCAGGGCACCGGTGCAGGCGAGCGCGAGGGCGATGTTCCGCCACTGCCGTCGGCGGTGGGGTATCGGTGTCGGGTCGGTTCCGGTTGTCACGTGAGTTCTCCAACGGAGCCCCGTTGGTGGCTGGTTCGCGGCGCCAGGGGCCCCCGTGACATGTGTGGCGCCGCCAAGAGCCACAGAGTAGGAACTCCGCAACAACGACGTCTCGTAGTTGCTCGGCCTGTCACACGCCGACCCCACTTGCTCACAGGATCCTTACAGCTCCTGGCAGTTCACCCCTTACGCTCGCCCCATGAACCCGATCGACACGCCCGAGTGGGCCGACAACCCCCGGCTGAACACCTGGCTTGCCGCACAGCGGGAGGCCTTTCCTCTGTGGGCCGAGGAGCACGGGGGCGGCTGGGACTTCACGATCGACTCCCTCGACCGGCTCGAAGCGCTGCTCCGCGAGCGGTTCGCCACCTGGGAGGAGGCGAGGGCAGCCGCCGAAGG
The DNA here is from genome assembly GCF_003814875.1 of Streptomyces sp. Ag109_O5-1. Lineage (GTDB taxonomy): Bacteria > Actinomycetota > Actinomycetes > Streptomycetales > Streptomycetaceae > Streptomyces > Streptomyces sasae. The sequence continues at coordinate 224,879 of NZ_RKQF01000001.1, forward strand.
ACCGCTGCTGTCGGTCGCGGCCTGGTACCTCGGGGAGACACTGATCCGCAGCTCCGGTGCCGAGTGGCGCTGCGTCCCCACGGAGCCGCCCGCGGATCTCCCTACGGGCGGAAAGCCGATCCTGATCATTCCGCTGGAGACGATGACCGACCGGGAGCTTGCGGCACTTGAGCGGGAGGCGAAGCGCGGCGACGATCCCCGGCCCTACGTGGAGCCGGCCGGAGAGCTCAGTTCGATGTTCGCCGTCGGTCCTGACCACAGGCTGCGCGACGCACTCGAATGGTTCGAGGACTTCGCTCAGTGGCGCGTCGGGGTCGCCCGCCGCTGAGCCTGCCGACGTGATGCCGTGGAGGCCGACAAGCTGTGACTGCCGCAGCAGGCCGGTCCTAGGAGGTACCCGCAACGGGCGAAGCGACCGCGGAACGACGGGCGTTTCGCGCACATCCTCGACGACTTCGCTCCGCACCGACGGCGCCGCTGTGCGCAGCGCCCCTTCGCGGGATCGGTGACGATCCTGCTCCCATCGCGGTAGAGGACGTAGTTGGGGTCTGCCGGTTTTCGAGGTCCTGTCCGAGCGCGACCGGACGTGCGCCGCGGAACGAGCTATGCACCCTCGCCGTCCCCGCGCAGGGAACGGATCATGCTCTGCATGATCCGGAACGCGTCCGACCGCTCGGTCTCGGTCAGGCCGGCCAGCATTCTGGCCTCGACGGACCGGACGGCTGCGCTCGCCTTCTCGAGGCTTCGTCGGCCGCGAGGCGTGAGCCGCGTGGGAAGCGCCTTCCCGACGGGTGCCTCCGCGGGCCTGGCCACGTAGCCCTCTCGTTCCAGGGCTTGGAGCAGCACGTTCATCGTCTGCCGTGTCACGAACGCGCCCCGCGCGAGCTCGGAGTTCGACAAGCCCGGCCGTTGCGCCAGCAACTCGAGGCAGGAGTAGTGCGTCACGCTCATCCCGAGCGGCCGCAGCACTTCCTCCATGGCCGCGCGGAGGGCGCTCGACGCTTCTTTGAGCAGGTAGCCCAGTGACGTCTCCAGGTCGACGCCGACACGTTCTTGACTCATGTCAGCATTCTGACATAGCTTGCCGCATGTCAGAAAACTGACACGGAAAGAAGGAGCGCCACCATGCCCGCCACCGGCCCCGACTTCGTCTCGCTCCAAGTGCGCGACCTCGACGCTTCGCAGGCGTTCTACGAGCAGTACCTGGGCCTCGTCCGCTCGCCGGCCGGACCTCCGCACGCCGTCGTCTTCGAGACGAAGCCGATCGCGTTCGCACTCCGCGACGTCATTCCCGGCACCGACCTCGCATCCGTCGCCCAGCCCGGCATCGGTGTCGCGATCTGGCTCCACGCCACCGACGTCCAGGCCATCCACGACGCGCTCGCCGCCGACGGTCACACCATCGTCTCCGCACCGATCGACGGCCCCTTCGGCCGGACCTTCACCTTCGCCGACCCCGACGGCTACCAGGTCACACTCCACGACCGCGGCTGAGCAGCCGAACGCCACCGGACGAAATTCAGCGGTGGCGCCCCGGGTCGGCGCACGCGCGGTGATGCGGGCGTTGAAGAGTGTCGTCATCGACCGGATGTCGATCGCCCGGATCGCCGCCGCGCTCGGAGTTTCCTGGCCTACCGTCATTGACGCCGTCCTGGCGAGGGAACCCCGGACGACGTCCTGTCCAACCTTCAGCATCAACGGACCCGTTCCTTCCTGGCACGTGTCCTGTGAAAGGTCCCGGCAGAGGCGCCGCCGCACGCGCCGGTAGGCGATGAGCCAGGTGGCGAGGCCGAGAAGGGCTTCGTGGATGTCGTCGCGTCGTTCCCAGCGGATGTGCAGGCGGCGGTGGCCGCGTGCAGCCGGAGAGGGGCGGTGTTCGCCTTGATCAGAGTTCGAGGCCGTAGAGCGCTGCCGCGTTGGCGGAGGAGAACTTGTGTCGGTCCTCGTCGGAAGCGAAGTGCGCGAGGAATGAGTTGATCTCGTCCTGGGTCGGGTGCTGGAACGGGTAGTCGGTGGAGAAGATCAGCCGGTCGATCGTGGTCACCGCAAGGGCGTGCTGGAGCAGTGCCGGGTTGAGCATGCCGGAGGCGGTGATGTGGAAGTTCGTCCGGATGTAGTGCGAGACGGACCGTTGCAGGTCGGCGACGCGGGAGAGGCTGTCGGCCCGGTCGAGCCAGAACAGCAGCATCTCGCCCCAGTGGCCGAGCACGATCTGCAGTGCGGGGTGTCGGTCGAATGTGCCGCGCAGGATGAGCCGGAGCGCAGCGGTCGCGGTGTCGAGGTGCCAGCCCCACCCGAAGGTGGCCAGGGCGAGATCGGTCAACTCGCCGAAGCCCCGGTAGGAGGCGTCGCGCACCGCGTCCGAGGGGATCTGCGGGTGGATGAAGACCGGCTGGCCGAGCTCCGCCGCAGCGGCGAAGAACTCGTCGTAGGCCGGGTCGTCGAGGAAGCGGTCGCCGGCGCGACCGTAGACCATCGTGCCGACGTGGCCCAGGCTCTTGGCTCGCACGAGCTCGTCGACGATGTGCTCCGGAGAGGACATGGGCAGGGTCGAGAGCGCCCGGAACCGTGTCGGATTCCTGTCGACGGCCGCGATGGCCGTGTCGTTCGCGGCGCGGCTGAGGTCCCGGGCCTGCCCCGGGGAGAGCGGGTGGGTTCCGGGCGGAGTCAGGGCGAGGATCGAGATGTCGATGCCTTGGGCGTCCATCGTGGCGATCCGATCCCCGCCCAGGTCCTCCAGACGCTGTCGGTGGTCGCCCATCTCGTTGAAGGCGAGGCTCTCGTCCGGCCGCGGCAGGGCCTTGAGTGCGGTGGTGAGGTCCGGAGTGACCCAGTGCTCTTCGATGGCGATGAGGGTCATGGTCTTCGCCCTTCGGTCGGTCGGGCGGCACGGCCGGCAGCTTCGTTCCGGCAATGCCTGTCAATTGACAGCCAAGCTAGCGCACGGACTAAAGTAGCTGTCAACTGATAACAATCGGGGCGGTGACGGAGGCTCGGACAGATGAATGAGGAGCAGACTGCGAGGCTGTTCGAACTCGCCGACCTGATCCTGGCGGTGGGCCGCCACATCGGGGCGTCGAAGGAGAGCGAAGTCGAGTCGGGAACGCCGCTGGAGGGAGCGGTGATGCGCTATATCGACCGCCACCCGGGCACGACGGCCGGTGAGGCCGCCGAGGCCACCCAGCTGATCTCGAGCAACTTCGCCCGGGCGGTGCGGCGCCTGGAGCAGGCAGGCCTGGTCCGGCGTGACGCGGATCAGCACGATGGGCGGCGGGTGCTCCTCTTTCCCACCGAGAAGGCACAGGAAAACCTGCAACGGCTGCGCGCGGTCTGGAGCCGCCTCCTCGAAGAAGCCGTGACTGATTCCGACGAGATCGACACCGTGATCTCAACCCTGCGGACCATCGAGACCCGGCTGGTCGCCCGAACGCGCCCCGAGGGCCGATAGGGAGATCCGGCGATCCCGGCCCATCCGATCGGCTGGTGCGCTGCTGCATCGAGCCGAGGGATCCGCTACGAAGAACGCACTGCCGATACCAGAAGGATCTACTCATGGCGTGATCGTCGCCATAGGCAGGAATGACGGGTATCGAGCAGACAGGTCTGGTTGTGGAACTCTCCGATCCGACACTGGCCCCTGCCGCGAGCGCCAGAACAGGCTGCCCGTCAGTCGAGGGCGTCTATGAGGGCTTTGGTCACTTCCTCAGTCGTCGCGGTGCCACCGACGTCGCGGGTCCGGATGCCGGCGGCGGTCGTCTTCTCGATGGCCCTCTCCAGCCGGGCCGCCTGGTCGGGCAGGCCGAGGTGGTCCAGCATCAGGGCCGCGCTGCCGACCGCGCCGATCGGGTCGGCGAGGCCCTGGCCCGCGATGTCCGGCGCTGAGCCGTGCACCGGCTCGAACATGCCCGGGAAGCGGCGCTCGGGGTTGAGATCGGCGCTGGCGGCGAGGCCGGGGCGCTGCCGAGATCGGAGAGAATGTCCCGCGTTGAGGTTCGAGGCGACGACGACCGACAGGTCCTCGGGGCGCAGTACGAACTTGGCGGACATGAGGTCGACCAGCACGCTCTCGGTCTCCGCGTCCGGATAGTCGGGGGCGACCCGCTTGAGGACGTCGTCCCACAGGACCATGCCGTACTGCTGGGCGTTGCTCTTCGTCACGGACGACACCTTGCGCCGGGTCCTGGTGCGGGCCAGGTCGAAGGCGAAGCGCATGATGCGTTCGCAGCCGACCTCGGTGAACAGGGCCGACTGGACGGCGACTTCGCCGCCCTGGCCGCGTGCGGAGAGGTTGCGGCCGCCGAGGCCCGCGTACTCGCCCTCGCTGTTCTCGCGGACGACGACCCAGTCGAGGGCGGTGTCGTCGGCCTTGCGGAGGGGGCTGGTGACGCCCGGCAGGAAGTGGACGGGGCGGACGTTGGCCCACTGGTCGAAGTTCTGGCAGATCCGCAGGCGCAGTCCCCACAGGCTGATGTGGTCGGGGACGGTGGGCCAGCCGACCGCGCCGAAGTAGATGGCGTCGCAGTCCTTGAGGCGGTCGAGTCCGTCCTCGTCCATCATTTTCCCGGTGCGCTCGTAGTACTCGCAGCCCCAGGGGAACTCCTCCCAGGCGAAGGCGAACGCCCGGCCGGAGTCCGCGGCCAGCGCGTCCAGGACGGCACGCCCGGCGGCGACGACCTCCTTGCCCACGCCGTCGGCGGACCGAACGTCGCGCTGCGTCGCCTGCCCGCCCGGCCAACCCATTCCGGCCTTCCCACGGCACAGGTTCAGCAGCTGAAAGCCGTGCAGCACACACAAGAACGCAAGACAGGGGCGGACAGGAACTCCCCTGCCCGCCCCTCGCCGTCGTTACGAGAGCGGCATGACCTTGCGGTAGGCGAACACCACGACGACCGCGACCGCGACGTGCATCAGGAGAAGCGCGCCGACGCCGATCGCGCCGCCGTTGCCGTAGAGGAGGAAGTCGGGCACGAAGGACACCACCACGACGACCGGCACCAGCCAGCGCACCAGGGCCTCGGGGTCCTTCGACACCTTGCGCACGATGGCCCAGCCGAGCGCGCCTGTCAGGGTGCCGACCGCCGTGAGGAAGATGTACGACCCGGCCTTCAGCGGCTGGAAGCCGTCCGGGGCGCCGGCGGCGAGGGCGATGAGCGAGATGACCGTGTTGGCGATCGAGGCCACCACGATCGCGGCGATGACTCCTCCCGCCACGACGAGCGGGCCACGGCGGACGGCGACTGCCTCACAGATAACGGACACAACAACTCCAGGGGGATGGCACTGCGAACACACCCGGCCAGGGTGCGTTTGAAACCTCAAGCAGTGCCCAGTGTTGCCCAGCCCATTTGAAGTCTCAAGCTTTCGGCCCTGTCGGTCCCCTGTCGACCCGCGGGCGTGGAAGTCGGCGATCCGCTCCCACATCGCGACCGGGTTGGCGTACATCGGCCAGCGCCCGCTGTGCGGGATCAAGGCCAACTCGACACCCTGCTCGGCGAGTTCGGGCAGGTAGGACAGGTGCGCCTTCTCGACGCCGTACATGACATCCGCGGGAAGGGCAGCGCGAGAAACTTGTTCATCAGGTCGCCGTAGTCGGACAGGTCGACCATCGACTCGAAAATGCCGCGATGGGCCGCGACCTGGGTCATGATGCCGCCCCAGACGGTGACGTCGGTACGGCCGCCCTTGGCGCCGACCACGACCGCGCCGGGCGGGACGTCGCCGAGGAGGTCGCCGACTGTGCCGCCCGCACTTCGGCCGGGCCGCCGAGCAGCTGCGGATGTCCCAGCCGCCGCCTGAGCCAGGCGATCCTCCAGCTGGAGCGGCAGCTCGGGGCACGGCTCTTCGACCGGACCGGGCGGAATGTCACCCTCACGGAGACCGGGCGGGCGTTCGCGGTGGAGTGCCGGAAGCTGGTCGGGCGGGAGCGGGCGGCCGGTGGAGCGGGCCCGGTTCGCCGACGAGCCGTGGGTGGGGCTCAGCCGGGACGCGTCGCCCGACTGTCACGACCAGCTGACGGCCACCTGCCGCCGGGCCCGGTTCACCCCCGGCGTTCGCCGTCTGGCCAACTCGATCATGACCCAACTGGCCATGGTGGACTGCGGTTTCGGGGTCGCCCTCGTGCCCGAGGTGACCGTGCGCTCGGCCGGTCCTTCGACCGTCAGCCGGCCGTTCACGGACCACGCCGACATCGTCGAGCTCTCGCTGGTGTGCCGGAGCGGTGCGCAGGAGCCGCTGGTGGAGGAGTTCCTGCGCACCGCGTCCGAATAGGCGCGGTCAGGCGCCGACGTACTGTGCGAGGTGCTCGGCGGTGAGGGTGGCGCGGGCGGCGACCAGGTCGGCCGGGGTGCCCTCGAAGACGATCCGGCCGCCGTCGTGGCCGGCGCCGGGGCCGAGGTCGATGATCCAGTCGGCGTGGGCCATGACCGCCTGGTGGTGCTCGACGACGATGACCGACTTGCCGGAGTCGACCAACCGGTCGAGCAGGCCGAGGAGTTGCTCGACGTCGGCGAGGTGCAGGCCCGCGGTCGGCTCGTCCAGGACGTAGACGCCGCCCTTGTCGGCCATGTGTGTGGCCAGCTTGAGGCGCTGGCGCTCGCCGCCGGACAGGGTGGTGAGCGGCTGGCCGATGGTGAGGTAGCCGAGGCCGACGTCGGCGAGCCGCTGGAGGATGCGGTGGGCGGCCGGGATGTGCGCCTCGCCCGCGGCGAAGAACTCCTCGGCCTCGGTCACCGGCATCGCCAGCACCTCGCTGATGTCGCGGCCGCCGAGGCGGTATTCGAGGACGGACGCCTGGAACCGCTTCCCGTCGCACTCCTCGCAGGTGGTGGCAACGCCGGCCATCATCGCCAGGTCGGTGTAGACGACGCCGGCGCCGTTGCAGGTGGGGCAGGCGCCCTCGGAGTTGGAGCTGAACAGGGCGGGCTTGACGCCGTTCTCCTTGGCGAAGGCCTTGCGGATCGGTTCGAGGAGTCCGGTGTACGTCGCCGGGTTGCTGCGCCGGGAGCCGCGGATGGCGCCCTGGTCGACGGAGATCACCCCCGAGCCCGTCGGGATGGAGCCGTGCACCAGGGAACTCTTGCCGGAGCCGGCGACGCCGGTGACGACGGTCAGTATCCCGAGGGGGATGTCGACGTCGACGCCCTGGAGGTTGTGGGTCGACGCGCCGCGGATCTCCAGGGCGCCGGTGGGCTTGCGGACGCTCTCCTTGAGGGAGGCCCGGTCGTCGAAGTGGCGGCCGGTGATGGTGCCGCCGGTCCGCAGGCCTTCGACGGTGCCCTCGAAGCAGACGGTGCCGCCGCCCGCGCCGGCGCCGGGGCCGAGGTCGACGACGTGGTCGGCGATCGCGATGACCTCCGGCTTGTGCTCCACCACGAGCACGGTGTTGCCCTTGTCGCGCAGCCGCAGCAGCAGGCCGTTCATGCGCTGGATGTCGTGGGGGTGGAGGCCGGTGGTGGGCTCGTCGAAGACGTAGGTGACGTCGGTGAGCGAGGAGCCGAGGTGGCGGATCATCTTGGTGCGCTGGGCCTCACCGCCGGAGAGGGTGCCGGCCGGACGGTCGAGGGAGAGATAGCCGAGGCCGATCTCCACGAACGAGTCGAGGGTGTGCGCGAGCGTGGTGAGGAGCGGTGCCACCGACGGCTCGTCGAGGCCCCTGACCCAGGCGGCCAGGTCGCTGATCTGCATCGCGCAGGCGTCGGCGATGCTGATCCCCTCGATCTTCGAGGAGCGGGCACCTTCGCTGAGTCGGGTGCCCTCGCAGTCGGGACAGGTGGTGAAGGTGACCGCCCGCTCCACGAACTCGCGGATGTGCGGCTGCATCGACTCCTTGTCCTTGGAGAGCATCGACTTCTGGATGCGCGGGATCAGACCTTCGTAGGTCATGTTGATGCCCGCGATCTTCATCCGGGTCGGCTCGCGGTGCAGGAAGTCCTGCAGTTCCTTCTTGGTGAACTTGCTGATCGGTTTGTCCGGGTCGAAGAAGCCGGACTCGATGTAGAGGCGGGAGTTCCAGCCGCCGCCCTTGTAGCCGGGGACGGTGATCGCGCCCTCGTTGAGGGACAGGGTCTCGTCGAAGAGCTGGGAGAGGTCGAGGTCGGTGACCGCGCCGCGGCCCTCGCAGCGTGGGCACATGCCGCCGGTGATGCTGAAGCTGCGGCGCTCCTTGACCTTCTGTCCGGCGCGTTCGACCGTGACGGCGCCCGCTCCGCTGATGGAGGCGATGTTGAAGGAGAACGCCTTGGGCGAGCCGATGTGCGGCTTGCCGAGGCGGCTGAAGAGGATCCGCAGCAGCGCGTTGGCGTCGGTCGCGGTGCCGACGGTGGAGCGGGGGTCGCCGCCCATCCGCTGCTGGTCGACGATGATCGCGGTGGTGAGGCCGTCGAGGACGTCGACCTCGGGGCGGGCCAGGTTCGGCATGAAGCCCTGGACGAAGGCGGGGTAGGTCTCGTTGATCAGCCGCTGGGACTCGGCGGCGATGGTGTCGAACACCAGGGAGCTCTTGCCTGAGCCGGAGACGCCGGTGAAGACGGTCAGCCGGCGCTTGGGGATCTCGATGCTGACGTCCTTGAGGTTGTTCTCGCGCGCGCCGTGCACGCGGATCAGGCCGTGGCTGTCGGCCACGTGCGGCTCGGGCGTCTGCGTCTCGGTCTTTCTCGCCATGCTCAAAACCCACTCCATCTGCTGCGCGAGGCCTCCGTCGATGGCGGCCACGCTAGCCGGGGAGCGACGCGAACGCTTCTCCATTCCTGACGGGGTCGTGTGCGGGCACGACGTGCCCGCCCGTCCGGGGGTGGTTAGGCTGGCACTGCCGGGAAAGGCGGTGCCATGGATGCCGAGTCGGGGATCAGGGCCGCGATCGAGGAGCATTGGCGGGCGTCGGAACGCGGGGACATCGCCGCCGAGCATGCCGTCTACGCCGCCGACGCGATCCTGGACTACCCGCAGTCGGGCGAGCGTTTCCGTGGCCGCGAGACGATCGCGGCACAACGCGGCGGGCACCCGGCCGACCGGCACTTCACCGTGCTGCGCATCACCGGCCACGCACAGGTCTGGGTGAGCGAGTGCGTCATCACGTACGACGGAGTGCCGTCGTACTCGGTGAGCGTCATGGAGTTCGCCGGTCGGCAGGTGGTGCACGAGACGCAGTACTTCGCCGGCCCCTTCGGAGCGCCCGCGTGGCGGGCCGCGCTCGCGGAGCCGATGCCGGGGCGGACCGTCGAAGAGGCCTGACCTGCTGGGTACCGACGACCGATGTACGGTCGGTGTAAGGCGTAGGTGCGGGCCTCCCAGCCGACATACGGGCCGGCGCCCCGCGCACGCCCGGGAGTGCCCATGGCGCAGCAAGCGAACATCGCCGCACAGACCGCTTTCGGTGACGCCGTCGTAACCGGGAACCTCGACGCGCTGGACGACATCATCGCGCCCGATTCCGTCGATCACGACCCCGCCCCGGGGCAGGCCCCCGGGCCCGCCGGGTACAAGGCCATGTTCAACGATCTTCGCGTGGCCTTCCCCGACCTGCAGGTCGAGGTGGAGCATCTGCTGGCGACCGACGACGAGTTGGCCTTCGCCTACCGGATCAGTGGGACGCATCTGGGGCCGCTGATGGGGCGGCCTGCGACCGGCCGGAAGGTGCGCTACCGGGGCATGCAGATCAGCCGCTTCGACAGTGACGGCAAGCTGGTCGAGCGCTGGGGCAGCAGCGACGAACTGGGCATGCTGCGTCAGCTGGGCCTGGCCGAGGCGTGACCCGTCCGGCGCCGGCTCAGCCGAACCACCGGGTGAGGGCCGTTTCGAGGGGGCTGCCGTCGGTCGTGGACCAGGCGACGTAACCGTCGGGCCTGACCAGCAGGGCCTCGGCGCCCGCCACGTCCTCGTCGGTTTTCGCCGCGACGTGCTCGACCCGGTCGGACCGGTGGCCCACGGACCGCTGCCTGCCGTCGAGCGAGAGCAGCAGGCCCCGGCCAGAGTGCATCAGCCCGCTCGCCAGGGTCGGGCCGGACTCGGTGGTCAGCTCCAGGTCGATCATCCGGGGGCCGACACCGGGGTACTGGGTGTCGAGGCCGGACATCACTCCCGAGAGGTAGCGGTTGGTGTCGGGCAGGCGCAGCAGTTCGGTCGTCAGGGTCCGGACCGCCGCGACCTCCTCGTCCTGGCCGGGATTCATGAGCACGGCCTGGGCCCGGGTGTGCTCCAGCACCCGTGCAGCGACCGGGTGCCGCTCGTCGTGGTAGGTGTCCAGCAGGCCGGCCGGTGCCCAGCCGCGTACCTCTGCGGCCAGCTTCCAGCCCAGGTTGACCGCGTCCTGGATGCCCAGGTTCACGCCCTGGCCGCCGATCGGCGCGTGGATGTGCGCCGCGTCCCCGGCGAAGAACACCCGCCCCTCGCGGTAGCGCTCGACCTGTCGGACGGCGTCACTGAACCGGGATGCCGCGCACAGCTCGCCCAGTTCGGTCTCGCGGCCGTACACGGCGTGCAGCACCTCGCGCACCTCTTCCGCGGTGACGGGTGCCTCGCGGTCCGGCCCGTCGCCGGAGAGCCTGCCGAAGATGAGCCGGTACCGGTCGCCGTCGAGGGGGTGCAGGATGCTGAAGTAGCCGCCGGCGGTCCGGGGGTACTGGCTGAAGTGCCCGCGGGTCTCGATCACCGAGATCGCGGAGGCGGCAGAGATCTCCCGGCGGACCCTCTTCGCGTACTTCCCCACCAAGGAGGACCTCGTCCTGCACCGGTTCGCCGACCACGAGAGCGAAGCGGCCCGTATCGTGCGCGCCCGCGCGGCGGGTCAGCAGCCGCTGGACGCGCTGCGGGAGGCGATGCTGGACGCGTTGGCGCGACGGGACCCGAACACCGGCCTGAACGACACTCCCGAGATCGTCGCCTTCATGAGGATGGTCTTCGGTACGGAGAGCCTGGCGGCGCGCCTGACGCGATACACCGCACGCGGGATCGAGGCGCTGGACGAGGCGTTGCGGGAGACCGGCGTCGATCCGCTGACCGCACACCTGGCGGCGGCCCAGGTGATCGTCGTGCAGCGGCAGCTGGCCGTCATGAACTACGAGGCGCTGGCGGACGGCGGGTCCGCCGACGACCGCTACCCGGAGGCCGTCCGAGCGGCCCGCCAGGCGTTCGACCTCCTCGACGGCGGCCTGGGGGTCCAGCTCAAGAACGCTTGACCACCTTGCGCGAGTGCTTCGCGAAGGCGCCTTGCGGGAGGGGTGTCACCGGCGGTTCCAGCTCCCGTCGTCGGCCAGGGCCTCGCAGTCGTCCGAGCGCGCCGGGGTGATGCCCGACGGGTGCACCTGGTCGAGGGCGGCGTCGGGTACCCGGCGGTGGCCGCGGAGGTCTGCCGGTATTGGCTCGCTCCCCGGGCCGAAGCCCAGGGATTCTGGCCTCCTCGTCCGCTGCTGCGCCGCTACGCGGCGCGGGGGTCGGGGGAGAATCCGTGGCTTCCCGCTTCGCCGCGCTGCGCCGGAACGGGTCCTGGTCTTACCCGCGCTCCACAGGCTGCGACCGCCCGTCCGGCGGCCGTTGTCACGTTCTTCGCGGCATTGTGGTCCCGGTCATGGACCGCGCCGCACGCGGAACAGGTCCACTCCCGGATGTGGAGTCCAGCATGCCGATGAACTGTGCCCAGCCCGCATCATGCACGCTCTTGGCCAGCCTGGTGCGCGCCAGTCCTGTGACCGCCAGGTCCTCCACTCCGATCGCTTGGTTCTCGCGGATCAGCTTCGTGGGGAGCTGGTGATGGAACTCTCGGCGTGCGTCCGCCACGTGTGCGTGGGCGACCTTCAGCCGGGCTTTGCCGCGGTTTTCGGCAAGGCCCTGCTGGCGGCCCTGCCCGAGGACGAGGTCAGGGGGATCCTGCGACGGGCTGGGACACCGGCCGTGACCTCGCACACCATCGACGACCCGGAGGAACTGGTGCGCCACCTCAGGGAGATCGCGCGCCGCGGCTACGCGATCGACGACGAGGAGAACGAACTGGCCACCCGGTGCATCGGGGCGACCGTGTACGACTACCGCAACACCCCGATCGGCGGCATCAGCATCTCGTCGATGGCCTTCGAACTGGACGAGCAGCGCGTCCGGGTCCTCGCACCGCTCGTCGTCGGCGCGGCCCGTGAGATCTCCCAGGCCCTCGGCCACCGCTGACGCCAGGCACGGCAGGGCAGGCCAGGGCACGGCAGAGGTCGGGTACAGCCTGCCCCGCCATGCCCGGCTACGAAAATTTTGCGTTCTCGCGGGACGCCCATGAACCGGCCCCCACCTGCCCGGAGTCCGCTATGTCGGACCGTGCGGCCGACCGGTAACTGTGAGTTCACCCGGCCCGTCTTCCTCGGCAGTCTACGCGCGTGGTGTCATGCCCACGCTCACCCACCCCCCACGTGAGCGTCAACTCGACTAGGAGTCACGCATGCTGTCGAAGCTTCTCGGTCGCGCGGGAGTCGCCCTCGCGGCCAGTGCGGCCGTGGTCGCCACCGCGGTCCCCGCGAACGCCGCGAGCTACACCGCCTTCGCCTTCTCGCTCAGCAGCAGCGAGCCCACGATCTACGACTTCATCAACTCGGCCACCAGCTCCCTCGACATGACCATGTACGAGCTGGAGGACACCACGGCCGTCAACGACCTCATAGCCCTGGAGAACAAGGGCGTCACCGTGCGGGTCGTCCTGGACCGCCAGCACAAGAGCGCCAACGACTCCGCCTACACCTCCCTCACGAACGCGGGTGTCGGCGTGGTGTGGTCCTCGTCCAGCTTCGTCTACACGCACCAGAAGACGATCACGGTGGACGCCACCAAGTCGCTTGTCCTGACCGGCAACCTGACCTCGCAGTACTACTCGACGGGCCGGGACTACGGCGTGTTCACCGACGACACCAGGGACGTCGCCGCGATCGAGAAGGTCTTCAACGCCGACTACGCCGGCACCTCGGTCACCCCCACCGACGGCGACCACCTGCTCTGGTCCCCCACCGACTCGCGCAGCCGTCTGCTGTCCGTGATCAACGCCGCGACCACGACGCTCGACGTCGAGGAGCTGGAGTTCAGCGACAGCACGGTGGTCGACGCCATCGCGGCCAGAGCCGAGGCCGGGGTGAAGGTCCGGATGGTCCTGGAGACGCCGGGCGACTACTCCAGCGAGGTCTCCGAGATCGAGGACGCCGGCGGCACGGTGGTCGGCTACTCCGACTCCAACGGCTTCTACATCCACGCCAAGGCCATGGTCGCCGACTACGGCCTGTCCACCCAGGAGGTGGAGGCGGGCTCCATGAACATCAGCAGCAACTCGCTGTCCAACAACCGTGAGCTGGGCATCATCCTCACCGGCACCGGGGTGGCGCAGTCGGTGGCCACGACCATCGAGACCACGTTCAACAGCGACTACGCGGGTGGTACCGCCGCGTAGTGGACTCCCGCCCCTGACGGGGACGGCCGGCCGCGACCACGGTGCCTTCGGCCGCAGGGTCCGCGGCCGGCCGCTCCCGCGACACCCCTCGGGAGCCGGCACGGGCGGCCGCAGCGGCCCGCTGGCCGCGCACCACGGGCCCGAACCCGGCGACATGCCAGTACCGGACCGCCCCCTTTGGCTACCGGGTAGCCGGCAGTCACCCCTGGCCCCCCGGACGAGTACCGGAAGTGAGACCGCGCCGGAGTGGCCGGGCACCATCCGCACCGCCCCCGGCCGCCCGCCCGGCCTCCGCCCGACTGCCGACCTGACCCCCGGCTGCCCGGCCGACCTCCGTCCAACTGCCGGCCCGACCCCCCGGCCTCCGCCCGACCGCCCGGCCTCCGTCCAACTGCCCACCCGGGGCGCCCGCCCGGCCTCGGCCCGACCGCCCGGACTCCGTCCAACTCCCCACCCAGCCGCCCCGCCAGCGCCCACCGGCCCGCCGGCCCGAGGCCACCTTCCAGCGCGTCGCGGCCGGGGCCGAGGCCCGGGGCCTGCCGCCCGCCTGACGGCCGCACGCCTTCTGGAACCGACGCCGTGTGGTGACGAGCCTGGTCAGCGCACCGGCGGTGACGCGATCGCGCCGACGACAGGGGGCAACGATCCCCGCGTCGAGTGTCGCGGTCGAAGCCCGCGGCCGAATCCCGTGATCACCATGTCTCACCTGGCGATCTATGCTTCATGGAGCAGGAAGGTCGCCAGACCGTCGAAGGAGAGGGTGCCCGTGTCCGGCGCGACGCTCCCTGTCCGGCATCCACACCGTGTCCGTCTCTCCCGAGGAAACCCCGTTGAACTTCTGGTCGATCTATGAGCATGGCTTCGCGCGTGTCGCCGCGTGCACGGGCCACACCGTCATCGCCGACCCGCGCGCCAACGCCGAGGCGGTCCTGCGCCAGGCCCTCCGCTGCGCCGAGGACGGGGTCGCGGTGGCCGTCTTCCCCGAGCTCGGCCTGACCGGTTACTCGATCGAGGACCTGCTGCTCCAGGACGTCGTGCTCGACCAGGTCGAGGAGGCGATCGCAACGGTGGCCGCCGGTTCGGCCGGGCTGCTGCCGGTCCTCGTCGTCGGCGCCCCGCTGCGCCATCGCAACCGGATCTACAACTGCGCGGTGTTCGTGCACCGCGGCCGGATCCTCGGTGTCGCGCCCAAGTCGTACCCGCCGAACTACCGGGAGTTCTACGAGCGGCGCCAGATCGCGTCGGGCGACGACGAGCGGGGTGGCACCATCCGGATCGGCGGCGAGAACGTGCCGTTCGGGGTCGACCTGCTGTTCGAGGCGGAGGACGTCCCGGGTCTCGTGCTGCACGCCGAGATCTGCGAGGACATGTGGGTGCCGGTGCCGCCGAGCGCGGAGGCCGCGCTGGCCGGGGCGACCGTGCTGGTCAACCTCTCTGGCAGCCCGATCACGGTCGGCCGGGCCGAGGACCGGAAGCTGCTGTGCCGTTCGGCGTCCCAGCGCTGCCTCGCCGCGTACGTGTACGCCGCGGCCGGTCTGGGCGAGTCGTCCACGGACCTGTCCTGGGACGGCCAGACCATGATCTACGAGAACGGCGCGCTGCTGGCCGAGACGGACCGGTTCCCGCTGGACGACCAGTACGCGGCGGCCGACGTGGATCTGGACCTGCTGCGGCAGGAGCGGGCCCGGATGGGCTCCTTCGACGACAACCGCCGTACGCACGCGTCCCGGACCGGCGACTTCCGGACCGTACCCTTCCGGCTCGACCCGCCGAACACCGATCTGGGCCTGCGCCGCCGGGTCGAACGCTTTCCGTTCGTACCCGCCGACGCCGAGCGGCTCGCCCTGGACTGCTACGAGGCGTACAACATCCAGGTCGCCGCGCTCCAGCAGCGGCTCTCGGCGATCGGTGGCCCGAAGGTGGTCATCGGAGTGTCCGGCGGCCTCGACTCCACGCACGCGCTGATCGTCGCGGCGCGTGCGATGGACCGGATGGGCCGCCCGCGCACCGACATCCTGGCCTTCACCCTGCCGGGCTTCGCCACCGGCGAGCACACCAAGGGCAACGCCCACCGGCTGATGAGCTCGCTCGGTGTGACCGCGGCCGAACTGGACATCACGCCGACGGCGCGGCTGATGCTGAAGGAGATGGGCCACCCGTTCGCGGCCGACGAGCCGGTGTACGACATCACCTTCGAGAACGTCCAGGCCGGGCTGCGCACGGACTACCTGTTCCGCCTCGCCAACCAGCGCGGCGGCATCGTGCTCGGCACCGGTGACCTGTCGGAGCTGGCGCTCGGCTGGTGCACCTACGGCGTCGGCGACCAGATGAGCCACTACAACGTGAACTCCGGTGTGCCGAAGACGCTGATCCAGCATCTGATCCGCTGGGTCATCAGCAGCGAGCAGTTCGACGCGGAGACCGGCAAGACCCTTGCCGCGATCCTGGACACGGAGATCAGCCCGGAACTCGTGCCCGGCGAGGAGCTCCAGTCCACCGAGTCCAAGATCGGGCCGTACGCACTGCACGACTTCACCCTCTACCAGGTGCTGCGGCACGGGTTCCGGCCGTCGAAGATCGCCTTCCTGGCCTGGCACGCCTGGCACGACCGTGAGGCGGGCGCCTGGCCGCCCGGCTTCCCCGAGTCCGACCGGAAGGCATACGACCTGGCGGAGATCCGGCACTGGCTGGAGTACTTCTGCCGCCGCTTCTTCGCCTTCGCCCAGTTCAAGCGCTCGGCCATGCCCAACGGCCCGAAGGTCTCGGCCGGCGGCTCCCTCTCCCCGCGCGGCGACTGGCGCGCCCCGTCCGACAGCTCGGCGAAGGCCTGGCTACACGACCTGGCCCGCGTCCCGGAGGCGTAGGAGAAGGCGGACCGGTCAGGCGGAGGGCTGCCGACAGCCCTCCAGATGGGCGACGGCACACGCGGTGGCGGTCCCGATGGCGGTGTTGATCGCGAAGTCGTCCGCGCCGGGCCGGGACCTGGTGAAGACGGCCGCCAGGTACTGCCGGTCGTCCGGGCAGGTGATGACGCCGATCTCATTGCGCACCACGCCCACGAGGCTCCCGCTCTTGGCGGCCACGCGCGCGGGCGGCCGGAATCCGGTGGCGATCCGGTGCTTGGTCAACTGCCGTGCCATGACGGCGCGTACCCGGGCGCAGGCGGCGGCCGGGCCCGCCTGTCCGCTCCAGAGCGCGCCGAGCAGCGTGACCATGTCCCGCGGTGTGGTGCGGGTGTCCTTCTCCGGGTCGAGAGCGCGCGTGGTGGGAAGGGCCTCGTCGACCCGCGCCGATTCGTCCGGCGAGGCGTCGGCGGACCAGGAGAGCAGGTCCAGCCAGCCGGTGTGTCCGAGGTCCTGGCCCATCGAGTCCAGCATGTCCATCAGGTCGGACTGGATCACCGTGTCGTGCAACCCGAGCCGCCGGGCCGTCGCGTTCAGGGCGTCCGTGCCGAGGCGGCGTATCAGGGCGTCCGTGCAGGGGTTGTCGCTGATCGTCAGCATGAGGACGACCATGTCCCGCCAGGACATGGTCACATCGTCCTCGAACAGGGAGAGGCCGACCGGTCCGGGCGTCCGGTCCGCGCCCCCGAGGGCCACGCGCTCACGAGGATCCAGGCTCCCGTCGGCGAAGCGCGTCTCCGCCTCCAACGCGACCAGCACCTTGTTGACTTCTTCCCCCTCCTGAAGGAGGGGGATTCCTACGGCTCGCGCCGTGGGGTTTTCTGCTTCACAGCCGACTGCCCGCCCGGAGTACTCCGTTGAGGTCTCACACCAGCTCCACAGACAGACGCCGTCAGCCCGACGGCCAGAATGTTCTTCGCCGCGTTCACGTCCCGGTCGTGGATCGTCCCGCAGTCGCACGTCCACTCACGGACGTGCAGCGGCATCTTGTCCTGCAAGGTGCCGCAGACGGAGCACAGCTTGGAGGACGGGAACCATCGGTCGATCGCGATCACTTCGCGGCCGTACCACTGAGCCTTGTACTCCAGCATGCTCCGGAAATCCGACCAGGCCGCGTCGCTGATGGCGCGGGCCAGGCTGCCGTTCTTCACCATGTTCCGAACGGCGAGGTCCTCGATCACGATCGTTTGGTTTTCACGAACGAGACGAGTGGTGAGTTTGTGCAGGTGGTCGCGCCTGCGGTCGGTGATGCGGGCGTAGACCCTGGCCACCGTCCGGCGCGCCTTGGCCCGGTTCGCTCCGTCACCCCTGGCCTTGCGGGCAAGCCGGCGCTGCGCCTTGGCAAGGCGGGCTCGGTCGCGCCGCTCGTGCCGGGGGTTGGAGACCTTCTCCCCGGTGGAGAGGGTCAGCAGGTGGCCGAGGCCGACGTCGACACCGACGGCCGCGTCTGCGGGTGCAAGCGGCTGGACGGACGGGTCCTCACACAGCAGGGACACGTACCAGCGTCCGGCCGCGTCCTGCGACACCGTCACGGTGGACGGCGACGCCCCCTCGGGCAGTGGACGGGACCACACGATGTCGAGCGGCTCCGCCGTCTTCGCCAGGGTCAGCCTGCCGTCCCGGAACCGGAACGCGCTGGTGGTGTACTCCGCCGACTTCCGCGACTTCTTCCGCGACTTGAAACGCGGGTACTTCGCCCGCTTGCCGAAGAAGTTCGCGAACGC
Source organism: Streptomyces sp. Ag109_O5-1 (assembly GCF_003814875.1). Classification (GTDB taxonomy): domain Bacteria; phylum Actinomycetota; class Actinomycetes; order Streptomycetales; family Streptomycetaceae; genus Streptomyces; species Streptomyces sasae. Next base: position 242,911 of record NZ_RKQF01000001.1, read on the forward strand.
CGTCTGGAGGTGCCGCAGGGCCTGCTGGAGCGGGACGGCGGAGACCTCGTTGAGGTACGCGAGTTCCTCGGTCTTCTTCCAGGCCGTCAGCATCGCCGACGTCTGGTTGTAGTTCACCCGCTCCTGCCTCGTCCACGCTTCCGTGCGCGCCGCAAGGGCCAGGTTGTAGACCTTCCGCACACATCCGAACGTGCGCGACAGCTCGGCTGCCTGCGCGTCAGTCGGATAGAAGCGGTACTTGAACGCCCGCTTCACGTGAGTGGTCATGGCTCACAAATTATCACGTCAGCTTGTGACCATCTGCCGGTTCGTGGGAACGGACGCCGGTCCGCCCTGGCGGCGAACCGGCTTTCTCTGCCCTGCTCCGCAGGAGCTTCGTTTCCTCCCCGGCCTGAAGGCCGGGGTATCCACGAAGGAAGGCCCCGATGACCGAGGCCGGGACCACGAGTTCGTCGGCACGCAGCCCGAACTCGGCGCCGTCCGCCGCCGATCGGACCAGCATCGCGCCTTCACAGCCCGCCCGTTCGAAGATCTCCTGGATCTCGTCGTCGACCATGACGGAGATCGTGCCAGCGGTACGACGCGGTGAACAGGACGGCGGCTTCCCTCACCTGAGGTCCCCGGCCGTCAGCCGTCAGCCCCCAGTCCTCAGTCCTCAGTCCTCAGTCGTCGCTCGGCCGGAGGATCAGGCAGGTGGTGGTGGCGTGGGCGATCAGCTTTCCGTTCTCGTCCAGAACCCTTCCCTCGGCCGTGGCGGTGCTGCGGCCGACGTGGATGACGTTCCCCTCAGCCGTGAGCGTCTGGCCTCCCGTGCGGGCGGCGCGGATGTAGTTGACCTTGAGTTCGAGAGTCGTGTAGCCGACGCCGGCCGGGAGGGTCGTGTGCACGGCGCAGCCCATGACGGAGTCCAGAAGGGTGGCCCCGATGCCGCCGTGGACGGTGCCCAGGGGGTTGGCGAAGTCGGGCCGGGTGTCGAGTGAGATGACCATGCGCCCGTGCTCCACTTCGTCGAAGCGCATGCCGAGCAGTCGGCCGATCGAGGGGGGTGCGGTGTCCGTCTGCCGCGCGGTCTGTATCCAGCGCATCAGTTCGAGGCCGGACAGGGCGCTGAGGTCGGTGGTGGACACGGGGTGGCTCCTTGCTGTGCTGGTACTGGTCGACCTGTGGGTGGGTCGTCACTCGTCGCGGAAGGTGTGCAGAAGCAGCTCGCGGATCTCGGCGGCGGCCGCGTCGAGCGGAGCGGTGCTCTGTTCGGCCCGGCACATGATCACGGCGCCTTCGAGGGCCGCGATGACGAAGGAGGCCAGCCGGGTGCTCCGGGCCGGTGCCAGGCCGTGGCGGACGAGCAGCTCGGCCAGCGCCTCCCGCCAGCACGCGAACACCGCCGCGGCGGAGCGGGCGAGCTGGGGTGCCTCGTCGTTGGTCTCCACGGCGACCGCGACGACCGGACAGCCGACCCGGAAGCCGCTGTCCACGAGCCGGCCCCGCCACAGCACGAAGAACGAGTCGACCGCCTCCAGCGGGTCCGGCAGCTCCCCGGCGGCTTCGATCATCTCCGCGATGTAGTCCCCGGACAGCGTCACCGCCTCGTCGATCAGCTGTGCGCGTCCCCCGGGAAAGTGGTGGTAGACGGAGCCGCGCGGCGCACCGCTGTGGGCGAGGACCCGGTCGATGCTGGTGGCGCCGGCACCGTACTCACGGAGCAGGTCCACGGCACCGCGAACCATGCGCTCCCGGCTGTCACTCCTGCGTGGGCTCACCGCGCCACCGCCTCCCGCCGGACCGCCTCCGGACCACCTTCCCGACACCTACGTTTCGGTAACTTATGCTGTATGCCATAGAACATGCAAGAGGGATGCCCCCTCGGCCCGAGTGCAAGGGCGCACGCTCGGGTGACACGCGGTCCACGACGCGCGATGCGTTCGCGGTCCGTCAGGGGCGGGACTCTTGTCTTGCGGGCACGGGCGCGGCAGCGGCGCGGAGACCCCAGGGCAGCAGGACGGCGCTGGCGAGGCAGAGGACGCCTGCCACGGCGAGGGCGGCCCGCACTCCGGTCCACTCGGCCAGGAGGCCTCCGGCGAGCATGAACACCGGCTGCACCGCCCTCGAGCTCACCGACCAGGCCGTCACGACCCGGGCCATGACGTGGTCGGGCGTGGCGGCCATCCGGTAGGCGACGAAGGACGGGTTGAACACCCCGGCCGCGCACAGCAGCCCCGTGTCGATGGCGACGAGCACGGCCAGGCCGGTGAGCCCGGAGGGCACCAGGGGCAGCAGAAGCAGCCATGGTGTCCGCAGGACCCCGAACAGGAGCAGGACACGTTCCGCGCCCAGCCGGCGGGTGAGCGGCACGGTCAGGCGCGAGCCGACGATGCCGCCGAGACAGGGCAGTCCCAGTGCCAGGCCGTACTGCCACGGGGTGAAGTGCAGCTCGCGCAGCATCAGCACGGTCATCAGCGGAGACGTCATCATCACCGCCCCGCCGAACAGCATCGAGTTGAAGAAGAGGGGACGGAGACCGCGGTGACCGAGGAGGTACCGCCAGCCCTCCGCCAGACTCCCCCGGCGTGTGGCGGCCTCGGCACCGGCCGGAGACTCCGGGCGGACCGGGGGCGGCGGCTCGGGGGTGCGCAGGCGGCGGACGCCCAGGGCGGAGAGCAGGAAGGAGACCGCGTCCACGGCCAGCGTCACCGTCGTTCCCACGGTCCCGATCAGCAGCCCGCCGACCGGCGGGCCCGCGCTCTGGCTCACCCAGTCCGTGGTCTCGAAGCGGGCCGCGGCCCGGACCCGGTCCTCCGCCGCCACGAGCCCCTTCAGATGCGCGGTGCTCGCCGCGGAGAACACGATGACTCCCGCCGCCTGCACCACACCCACGACGCACAACTGCGCGAACGACAGCACGCCCAGGGCGGCCGCCACCGGCACGCTGCCCAGGGCCACGCAACGCACCAGGTCCGCGGCGACCATCACCGGGCGCTTGCGGCGGAACTCGACCCGGCTGCCGAGAGGCAGGGTGAGCGCGGCACCGGCGACCGCCGACAGCGCGGCGAGCAGCGAGACCTGGAACGCCGTGGCGTGCAGCGCCATCACCGCCACCAGCGCCAGCGCGCCCGAGCTGACGGCCGTCCCCGCCGCGCTCACCGCATACGCGCGCCACAGTCGAGCGAAATCCCGTCGGACGGAGTTGAGTTGAACGGCAGCAGTGATCACAGCGGGCGATCCTATGGACCTCCGCCACGACGCCGAACCAAATCCGGCCAACCGGCAACCCGCTCACGATCCCGGCCGTGCGGTGCGGGCCCCACCCTGACGGGCGAACCACCACCCGACACCCGGAAGGAGCCTCATGGCGAGGCAAACATCCTGGTCGGGGGCTTTGCGACGGTACGACGGGCAGAGCCTTCGGTGTGCGACCGGTTGCGGTGCCCCGCGCCGCTTCCCACGGTGGGCCCAAGGACAGCAGTTCTCGAAAGGAAACCCATGCGCGCCCCAGCCTCCCGCGGCCTTCTCGTCTCCCCCCTGGTCTGTGCCGCCCTGGTCCTCGGACCGGCCGCCGCCACCGCTACCGCCGCCGACGCCGGCCGGGAGGCGTCGGGACTCCGTGCCACGCAGACGGCCGTGCCGCCCGGCACCGACATCGCCACGCTCCTGAAACGCGTCCACGCGACGGACACGACACGGTACGGCCACGCCCTGGCCCCGCTCCTGGACACGCTGCCCAACCTCGCCGGGGAACACGGCACCCGTCTCGACCCGGCCCGGGCCGCCGCCTACGCACAGGCGGTACGGAAATGGCGCAGCACCCTGCAGGAGCGGCTGAGGCACCTGGACTCCGGCTCCGCCGACCGCGCGCACCGGACCCTGCCCCGCGCGGCCGACCCCGTGGACGACCTGGTGAACGCGATCGAGTCAGCGGTCGACAGCCTGCTCAGCTCCCTGCTCTCGCTCGACCTCGACGGAGTGCTGAGCGCCGCCACCGGGCTGCTCGCCCCGGTCCTCGACACGACCACCGGCCTGCTCGGCGACGCCGTGCCCGCACTGCCGCCGCTGCCCGCACTGCCGCCGCTGCCCGCACTGCCGCCGCTGCCCGCCACGGACGCCCCGACGGTGACGACGACCGTCACTCCGTGAGGAGTTGAGAGAGGCGGTTGCGGCCGCCGGCAGGTCGGCGCGTCAGTGCCCGCTCCATCCCGGGACCGTCTGCAGGACCTGTTCGGCGACCCGCAACAGCGCCGTGTCGTCGGGAGGCACATCGTCCTGCCGCCAGACGGCGACCTCGAACGAGCCGTCGCCGTCGTCCTTGCGGTGCTTCGAGACCAGGACGCAGCGCGCGGTGCCGCCGGGGCCCGTGTGCGCCTTCCCGCCGCCGAGGTTGAACTTGATGGAGATGGTCGGGCTGGAGTAGACGACGGCGGGGTGCCCGAGGACCGTCGTCCTACGCGCGTCGCCCATCAGCTCGCCCGTCTCGGCGACCGATATGTCGTCGTACGACGCCGACAGCTTCACGGTGTACGTCTCCAGCGACACGGTCGCCTCGGGCGCGGCGATCTTCGTGCCCCCGGTGAGGGTGATCCACTCCCCGCTGCCGTTCGCGCTCTCGATCTCCTCCTTCGGCGTCCCCAGGAGGGCCGGGAGGTCCGAGCGGTTCAGGGCCGTACACAACCGGGCGCCGGACACATAACGCGCCGGCAGGTGGTTCTCCGAGTTCGAGCACTCCGCCGGTCGACCGCTCGCGTCCTTGTGGGCGGCGAACTTGTGCTGGGCCCACAGCCCGCCCATGACACCCACGACCAGCACCAGCGCCGCGATCGCCTGAAGAACCGGTCTGCCGCGGTCTTCGGACGCGCTGGAACCTTCGGTCATATGCCCCACCCCCGCTGTGCATCCCCTGTGCGCGCGTGGAGCCTAGCTGATGTTGACGTGAACGGCACAAGCGGCACAGCACCCGAGGTGGCTGCGGATTCCTCCGGGAGTGTTTGATGGCGACAGCACGCAGCACGCCGGAGGAGGCAGACGTGGACGCGGTGGGCGACGGGCGGGCCGTCGAGGCGGACGGGAGCGCCCTGGTGGTGCGGCGCGCACCCCGGGACCGGGCCCGTGGGGCGGTGCTCGTCCTGCACGGCGGGCAGGAGAAGGGCCGGCAGGCCGCCCGCCCGTGGCAGCCGGCGGCGCTGCGCATGCGCCCCTTCCTGGGCGTCGCCGCGTCGGTCTCCTCGCCCCGTGAGGTGCTGATCGGACATGTCCGGTACCGCTACCGGGGCTGGAACGAGGGCGCCGACCCGCTCCAGGACACCTTGCGCGCCCTGGACGAACTGCGCGTGCTGGCCGGGGACGTGCCCGTGGTGCTGATCGGGCACTCGATGGGCGGGCGGGCGGCGCTGCGCGCGGCGGGCGACCCCTCGGTGCGCGGAGTGCTCGCCCTGGCACCCTGGTGCCCGCCGGGCGATCCCGTGGTCGACCTCGCCGGGACCAGGATCCTCGTCCTGCACGGCGACCGGGACCGGGTGACCGAGCCCGCCGAGTCGGCCGCGTACGTACGGCAGGCCCGCGGCGCCGGCGCGGAGGCCGGGATGGTGCTGCTCAGGGGCAGCGACCACGCGATGCTCCGCCGGAGCCGGGACTGGCATCGCGCCTCCGCCGCCGCGATCAGGCGGTTGCTGCACCCCGAGCGTGACCTCGACGGCTGGACGGCCGAAGCCTGCGGGACGCAGGAGCCACTTCTGCGCTGAGACCCACGCTGATAAGGTGCCTCGCCCCCACGCGAGTTCGGCCCGGAGGACTGCTGATGCCGATCATGAAGCCGGTCAAGATTGTCATATACCTGACAGTCACCTTCCTGGTGCTGGCTCTCGTCGGCACCGCCCCGACGACCGCCGGATCGCGGTCCCCCGCGCCGGCACCGGTCGCCGCGGCCAGCGGCACCTGGCAGCCGCCGCTGTCCACCCGGGGCCGCTACATCGTCGACGCCGACGGGAACCGCTTCCGCCTGAAGGCCGCCAACTGGGACGGCGCGCAAGGCTCGTGGACCGGCAGCGGCAGCATCACCGACCCCGCCGAACACCACGCCGGCCAGGACTCCTACGGCATCCCCCTCGGCCTGGACCGCGCCACCCTCTCCCAACTCCGCGCGGACTTCCACGCGTTGGGCATCAACAGCATCCGGCTGCCGTTCTCCAACGAGATGATCCACACGACGACTCCGGTGCCGGACGCTGCCGTCGCGGCCAATCCCCAGTTGCGCGGGAAGACACCCCTGGAGGTCTACGACGCCGTCGTGGCCGCCCTCACCGGAGACGGGTTCGCCGTCATCCTCAACAACCACACCAACACCTCCCGTTGGTGCTGCGCCATCGACGGCAACGAGCGCTGGAACACCAGCCAGTCCACCGGGCAGTGGGCCGACGACTGGGTCTTCATGGCCCGACGGTACGCCGCGAACCCCCGTGTCGTCGGCGCCGACCTATACAACGAGGTACGCCGGAACGTCCTGGACGACCCCAACTGGGGCCTGGGCGACGACCACGACTGGTACGCGGCCGCCCAGCTCGCCGGCGACCGCATCCTCACCGAGGCGAACCCGAACCTCCTCATCGTCATCGAGGGCATCAACTGGACGGGGCTGCCGGTCGACGGACTCCCGCACGGCCGCCCCGTACTCACCCCCGTCCGCACCCTCTCCAACACCCTCGTCGACGCCCACAAGCTGGTCTACTCGGCCCACTTCTACGGCTACACCGGCCCCCACCACAGCGGTGCCACCGGCATCGGCGAGACCAGCGACCCCCGCTACCAGGACCTGAGCCGCGACCAGCTGTACCAGGCCCTCGCCGACGAGGCGTTCTTCGTCACGACCGAGGGCAAGCACTACACCGCGCCGGTATGGGTCAGCGAGTTCGGCATCGGCGCGAACGAGACGGGCACCGCCGCCCGCACCTGGTTCGGCAACGTCACCGACTACTTCGCCGACCACGACACCGACTTCGCCTACTGGCCGCTGGTGGGCTGGGAGGGCCACGACGACTGGGCACTGCTGCGCTACGACACCTCCGGGCAACGGTACGGCCTCCTCGACGGGGGAGACTGGCGGGCCACCGCGTGGAACCACCTCATGGACACCCCCGGCCGCACCGGGTACGTCGAGCCCGGGACGACCTGGCGCATGCTGTCCACGGACCACGGCGACCAGGTCGAGTCCCTGCGCGTCAGGGCGGGCGGCGACTGGGACTCGGGCGCCTACAAGGCGGCCTGCCCGGACGGGCTGCGGCTGATCGGTCTCGCGCACTCCGGCGGACGCGGCCTGTGCACCGACGCGACGGCGGGCGACCCGCGCGCCACGGGCAGCACCCAGACGGTCGTCACGGACGAGCGGTACGTCCCGGCGGGCGGTGACTGGGCGTCCGGCTACACCAAGTTCCAGTGCCCGGCGGGCCAGTTCGTCATCGGGTACAGCCGGCGCGGTGAGCGGGTGTCGGCGGCGTTGTGCGCGCCGGCCGGCCGGACGCTGGGGACCGGTGGCCGGACCCTGTGGTTCGACCGGTCCGACAACCGCCCCGCCGACGGCGCGGGCGACGACTACGCGTCCGGTGCCTACAAAGGCCAGTGCAACGCCGACGAGTACCTCGCCGGGGTCGCCTTCACGACCCGCGTGGGCAGTACGCCCGGCCCGGCCGCCGTGCTGTGTGTCCCGCTCCAGCCCTGACCATCATCTGACCATCACCTGACCACCGCCCTGGCACCGGCCGCGGTGACCCCACTCCGCCCGGTCGGCCCACTCCGCCCGGTCCGCCCGGGACCGGGACGGCGGACGGGCGTTCAGGACACCCCGGCCAGGTCGTCGTACTGCTGGGGTGCGCCGGGGCCGTCGGCGGTGGCCGCGAGGATGGAGTACTGCAGTCGGCGCAGCCGCGCCGAGGGTTCCAGTCCGAGCTCTCTGACGAGGAGGGTGCGCAACTGCTGGTAGACGTGGAGGGCCTCGCCGCGCCGGCCCGAGCGGTGGAGGGCCAGCATGAACTGCGCGTGCAGGTTCTCGTGGGAGCGGTAACGGCTGGTGAGGACGGTGAGTTCGGCGAGCAGTTCTCGGTGCCGGCCGAGCCGCAGGTCGGCCTCGATGCGCTGGTCCAGGGCGCACAGCCGGCTCTCCTCCAGGCGCCGTGCCTCCATGGCCAGGTGGGCGCCGGTGTGCACGTCGACGAAGGGGGTGGCGGTCCACAGGTCCAGCGCCTGGCGCAGGGTGCGGGACGCGCAGGCGAAGTTCTCGTCCTCCATGGCGCGGTAGCCCAGTTCGGAGAGCCGCTCGAACTCGCGGATGTCGCTGGTGCCGCCCCCGGAGGCGAGCAGGTAGCCGCCCGGCAGGGTCGTCAGGACGTCCTTCGCGTTCCTGGCTTCCGGGTCCTCCGCGTTCCCGGCTTCCGGGTGCTCGCGGCCGGCGCCCTCGCGCAGTGCCGTCGCGATGAGCTCTCTGAGCTGGAGCACATAGGTCTGCAGGGTGGTGCGGGCGCTGCGCGGCGGGGTGCCCGCCCAGAGTTCCTCGATGAGGGTCGGGACGGGCACCACCTGGTCGGCGCGCAGTGCCAGCAGGGCCAGCAGCTGCCGGGGCTTCGGCGCGGTCGGGGCGATGGAGACCCCGCTCTCCCTCACATCCAGTGCACCCAGCAGGCCGATGTCCACACGCGTCTCCCTGGTCCTCTTTCCTGACACGACGCCAGTAGAAAACAGCACGACCGGTCTGTCAACAGACCGACTGCCGGACCGTTCCCAACGAGCCGCCGGAGAACGGCCGCACGACTCCGCCGCACCCGGGAGAAACGAGAAGTGGCAGCACGGCGTGGCCGTTTCCGCGGCCGACAGGGCAGGACGGCACCAACCTCCCTGCAGAACAGGGCCGTTGGGCCACAAAGCCTCGGGCTCTCCAGAACCGTACCGAAACTGGCCAACCGGTCGGTTACTTCATCGTGTCCCAGGTCAGCGTTTCCGGCGGCTGAAGCCGGCCGGGAAGGCGAGGAACACGATCCCCAGGGCCAGTACCGCGAGTCCGCACCAGGAGACGGCGGGCAGGCGTTCACCCAGGACCACGACTCCGAGGACGGCGGCCACGGCCGGTTCGACCAGGGTCAGGGTCGTCGCGGTCTGGGCGGCGGTGTGCCGCAGGCCGTATCCGAAGAGGCGGTAGCAGAGGAAGGCGGTGACCGCTCCCAGGTACAGGACGACCAGCGCGCCGCGTGCCGTCAGCAGCCACGGCCCCGCGCTCCACAGCAGTACCGGCAGCACGAGCAGGGCCGCTCCCCCGAACAGCACGCCCATCACCGCGCCGGAGCCGTGCCCCCGCGCGATGAGCCGGCCGCCGACGAGGGCGTAGACGGCGTACGACAGTCCCGCGAGCCCCGCCAGCAGGACCCCGACGAGGTCCACGGGGGCGCCGCCGGCGAACTCAGGCCCCAGGACGAGCACGGTGCAGCCGAGGACGGCCGCCGCGGTCGCGGTCGTCCAGCGGGCGGTGGGCCGGGACCGGCGGGTGAGCCAGGCGAGGAGGCCGGCGAAGACGGGGGCGCCGCCGAGCGCGATCACGGCGGCCACGGCCACACCCGTGCGCGCCACGGCGGGGTAGAAGGTGAGCGGGTACCCGGCCACCGCCAGGGCGCCCAGGACGAGCAGCCGGCGTTCTCCCCCGGTACAGGTCCTGGGCAGGGAGCGGCCGCCGGGTGCGGTCAGGAACAGCAGGAGACCGCCGAGGACCAGCCCGGCGGCACCGATGGCGGCGGCCGGCGTTCCGGCGGGGGCCAGGGAACTGGCGGTCCCGGTGGTGCCCCACAGCACGGCGGCCGTGAGGATCGGGAGCGGCCCGGCGAGCGGGCCGGCGGTGCGGGGGCGCGGGCGCGCGAGGGACGCGCCGGTGAGGGCCCGGGAAGAGCGGGAGGACCTGGATGAGGTGTCGTTCGGCACAGTCGTGAACTTCCGTCGTCGAAATACCGTCTGCGGACTGGTTTCGAAACGGGCGCACGACACAGACTCCGGGCGGCCTCGGGGCCGGGCCGGGAGCGTGGTTTCAAGCCGTCAGCGGGTGCGCCCGGTCAGGCGCAGAGCGGCGGCAGAACGACGTGCCAGTAGGTGTTCACGAGCGGATCGTACCGGGTCGGACAGCGGGCCCGGCTCGTCCGCACTTCGGGACGCCGGAACCGGCCCGGATCATGGCCGAGGGTACGGCCCGGGGCATGGCCGAGGGTACGGCCCGGGGCCGGTACCTCTTCCGTTCCGCGGTGCCGGTACCACGGAGTGCCGCACGCTCTCCACCGGTAGATCGTTCCTATCGCATCCGTGATCACCGGCAGACCTCTGACGCACTTCAATGACATGGTCGACGTCGCTTGTCGTATGATTCGACCAAGTTTTGGCCAACGTGCGTCGTTATCGTTTCCCGGTACCGGCCGGTGGGACAGACTCAGCCGCGGAGGGGGGACGAGCACGGCCGAGTCACGCCGGGCGTGCCATCCCGCAGTGTCGCGTCGCCCAGGGGAAGGCGGCGAGCAGACCAGCGGAGGGTTGCATGACGCAGTCGCTTCCGGGGCAGAGCCCTGCCCAGGAGCAGGCGTTCGCCGGGGCCGGACGACCACCGGTCGTGGTGATCGGCGCCGGACCGTACGGATTGTCGGTGGCCGCCCATCTGCGGGCGGCGGGGCTGCCGGTCCGCGTCTTCGGTGAGGTGATGGGCAGTTGGCGGCATGCCATGGCCACGGGGATGTTCCTGAAATCGACGCCGGCCGCCACCGACCTGTCGGCGCCTGAGCCCGGCGGCCGGCTGGCGGACTTCCGCCGCGAACACGGCGAGCCGGAGCTGACCGAGCTGACCCCGATCCCGTGCGATGTCTTCGTACGGTACGGCCAGTGGTTCCAGAAGCGGTACGTCGGTGAGGTCGAGCCGACCCGGGTGACGGCGGTCGAGCGCCCCGAGTCCGGGTCCGGATTCGTCGTCCGGCTGGACGACGGAAAGGAGATGGCGGCCTCGGCCGTCGTGGTGGCGACCGGTCTGAACGGGCTCGCCCATGTCCCGGACGAGTTGCGGCAGCTCGCGCCCGAGGGGCCGGGGCCCCGGGCACCGGTGTCGCACACCAGCCACCACACCGATCTGTCGGTGTACGCGGGGCGGCGGGTGGCCGTCGTCGGCGGCGGTCAGTCCGCCCTGGAGAGCGCCGCGCTGCTGCACGAGGCGGGTGCCGAGGCGCAGGTCCTGGTGCGTGAGCGGCACGTGCTGTGGGGTATGACCCCGGACCTGGGCCGGCCCTGGTCGCAGCGGGTGGCCAAGCCCGCCTCGCCGCTGGGTACGGGCTGGGTCCTGGCCGCGGTCTGTGCGGCACCGGGGAGTGTGCGGTGGTTTCCGGCGGCTGGCCGGCTGCTGCTGTTCCGACGGGCGCTCGGTCCGTCGGGCGGCTGGTGGCTGCGGGACCGGGTGGAGGGTGTCGTACGGGTGCGGACCTCGCGCCGGGTGACCGGTGCGATGCTCTCCGGGCCGGCAGTGCGTCTCGATGTCGCCGGTCCCGGGGGCGAGCGGGAGTCCCTGACCGTCGACCATGTGCTGGCGGCCACCGGTTACCGGCTGGACCTGGACGCCCTGCCCTTCCTGTCCCCGGCCCTGCGGCGTGCCGTGGAGTGTGTGCCGGGTTCGAGGGCGCCCGCGTTGCGGGGGACGTTCGAGTCCTCGGTGCCCGGCCTGTACTTCACCGGGTCGCTGGCGGCACCGATGTTCGGGCCGATGATGCGGTTCGTGGCGGGTACGCGGTTCGCCGCCGTCCGGATCGCCCGGCACGTCAGGTCCTCCTGAGCAGGGAAATCGGTTGCGGCGGGACCGGTGGGCCCGCTGAGCTGATCGCATGGGCGGTGCCACGGAGCAGGGGCGACGGGCGACGGGCGACGACCGCCTGCGCGCGCGGCGACGGGCTCCGTGGCGCGGGCCGGCGGTGCTCGGGGCCCTGATGCTGGCCGCCTTCACCTTCAACACCGCCGAGAACCTGCCGGTCGGTCTCCTCGATGTGATCTCCGCAAGCCTTCGGGTGTCACTGTCGGCGGTCGGTCTCCTGATCACCGGCTACGGCGTGACGGTGGCCGTCGCGTCCCTGCCGCTCGCCCATGTCACCCGGTCCGTGCCCCGCCGCCATGTCCTCACGGGACTGCTGGCCGCGCTGGTCGTGTCCAGTGCGGCCGCGGCACTGGCCACTTCCTACTGGCTGCTGCTCGGAGCGCGGCTGCTGACCGCGCTCGCCCAGGCGCTGTTCTGGGCGGTGCTGGGGCCGGTCGCGGTGGGACTGTTCGCACCCCGGGTCCGTGGGCGGGTGGTCGGGGCGCTGTCGGTCGCCGGTTCCCTCGCCCTCGTACTCGGTGTTCCCGCCGGGACCTGGCTGGGCCGGCACACCGACTGGCGGACCCCGGTCGCCGTACCGGCGGCTCTGGGGCTGGCCTCCCTGGTGACGATCGCCGTGCTGCTGCCGACGTCGCGTCCGCAGGAGGCGCCCGCCGCCTACGGAACCGGTCCGGACACCCGCCGGTTCGTCACGGTGCTGGCGGCCGGGACCCTGTCCGCCACCGGGGCGTTCGCGGGATACACCTACATGGTGGAGTTCCTGGGCGAGGTGGGCGGATTCTCCCCGAGTGCGGTCAGCGCCCTGCTGGTGGCCTTCGGTGTCGCGTGTCTGACCGGTACGGCCGTCACCGGGGCGCTGCTGGACCGCTTCCCGCACTCCTCGCTGAGCACCGCCGTGGCCGTCCAGGCGGTGGGCATGCTCGGCCTGTACGCGGTCGGCACCCATCCGGTGGCGGCAGTGGTTTTCCTGGTCCTGACGGGCGGTGCGCTCGGGCCGGTGTTCATGGCCGCCCAGAACGCGATGCTGCTCTGCGCGCCGGGTCGCACGGACATCGCCCTGGCGGCGAACTCCGGTTGCTACAACGCCGGTATCGCGGCGGGTGCCGCTCTCGGGGGTCTGATCCTGCCGTCGGCCGGCGTGCGGGACACCTTCCTGGCGGGCGGGCTGCTGACCGTGGCGGCGTGCGCGGTGCTGCTCCGCAGAGGTCGTGCCCGTCAGCCGGTCTGAGAGAACGGGCCCTGGATGTCGTCCGCGGGGGTCAGGATGGACTGGCGCACCCTGCCCAGCGCGGCCGAGGGTTCGAGCCCCAGATCGCGTACGAGGGTGGTGCGCAGTCGCTGGTAGGCGCCCAGGGCCTCGCTGCTGCGGCCCGAGCGGTGCAGGGCGAGCATGAGCTGGCCGCACAGGCTCTCATGGGTGGGGTGACGGCTGACGAGGACAGTGAGTTCGGCGATCAGTTCACGATGCCGGCCGAGCCGCAGATCGGCCTCGATACGGCGGTCCAGCGCGCACAGCCGGCTCTCCTCCAGTCCCCGGATGTGTGTGCGCAGATGCTCCCCGGCGGCGACGTCGGCCAGGGCGGCCCCGGTCCACAGGTCGAGCGCCGTGCGGAGCAGCCGGGCGGCCTCATGGTGGTCCCCGTCGTCCATGGCCCGGTATCCGGTCTCGGCGAGCCGCTCGAACTCCCGGATGTCACTGGTCCCTTCACCGCTGTCGAGCAGACAGTCGCCGGGTACGGCACGAAGGACCTCCTTGGCGGTGCGCGCGTCCACGCCGTCGCCCGGCCGTCGCAGCGCCGGGGCCATGAGCTCGCGCAGGTGCATGACGTACGTCTGCAGGGTGGGGCGCGCGCTGCGCGGTGGCCGTTGCCCCCAGAGTTCCTCGGTCAGCGTCTCGACGGTCACGGCCCGGTCGGCGTGCAGGGCGAGCGGGGCGAGTACCTGGCGGGGCTTGGGCGCGGTCGGCGTGACGGAGATGCCGTTCTCGCGCACGACGAGAGCGCCGAGTACGCCGATGTCCACGCCGTCTCCCTGCTCGTCCGCCGCTTGGGTGCTCCGGGGCGACTCCCGGCCCAGAGTCAAAAACGGCACGGACGGTTTGTCAACGGCATGCCGGTCGATTTGTTCCCTCTTGACCGAGGCCGGGAACCGGACAGCACGGCACGCACGAACCAGTCGCCGAATGCGGCCGGTTGGGGTGGATCGAGCGCCTCGGTGAACGACGGACCGGACGAATGGTTCGGCCGGAGGCGGGTCAGGCCTCGGTGTCCACCGGTACCGGGGCTTCCAGCCGGCGGCGTTCGACTTCCTCGACGACGCGGGCGCCCCGGTCGGGCGCGGTGTCCAGCCGGATCAGGGCCGCGGGGGTGGCGATGGCCGGCAGGACATGGTTGTAGAGGACGGAGATGCGGTCGTTGAGGTCCGTCCAGTCGGAGACGACCTCGGACATGAACTGGGTCCCGATCCAGGCTCCGAGGAAGCACTCCGCGGTCTCGCGGGGGTTGACGTGCGGCAGCACCTCGCCGCGGTCCTTGGCCTCCACGAGCTTCTCCGTCACCACCTCGGTCCAGGCGGGCCAGGCGCTGCCGAACAGTGAACGCCCCTGGATGTCGGCGGACAGCCGTATGCCGGCGAGGAGGATGACCTCCTTGGGGATCCGGTGGGCCAGCGTCAGGCCGATGTCCACCCACTCCTGGAGCTTCAGTTCGCGCGGCACCCAGTAGTCGTCGCTGATCTGGGCGTTGATCACGCCTCGCGCGAGGGATTCCTTGGAGTCGAAGTGGAAGTACAGGGCGCCCTTGGTGACTCCGGCCCGTTCGAGGATCTCGGAGATCGTCGCCGCCGTGTAGCCGCGCTCGGCGAAGACCGCGGCGGCGGCCTCGACAACAGCACGCCGGGTCCGAATCGCACGCTCCTGACGCGCCATGGGGACCCCTCCTCGGTCAAAACAAAACCGGACGTGACGTACCTTACCCCAATCGGGGGTCGGTATTTCGGCCGTACGGGCCGGACGCCCGGCCCGTCCCGCGCCGGGCGGCGCAGCGCCGGCGCGGGAGCGTCGGCGCGTGCCCCGGCGGGCAGTTCACCAGGCGGTGCGCCCTCCGTCCACGGTAAGTGTCGCACCCGTGACGAAGCTCGCCCTGTCGCTGCACAGCCAGGCGGCTGCCTCGGCGACCTCCTCCGGATCCGCGGCGCGGGCCTGCGGAGCAGAACGGTACGCCCGTGCCTCGTTCTCGGGCGACCTGGCGAACCAGTCGTCGATCATCTCGGAGCGGGTCAGGCCGGGGGCGATGGCGTTGACCCGGATGTGGTGCGGGGCGTACTCGACGGCGGCGGCCTTGGTCAGTCCGATCACCGCGTGCTTGGAGGCGATGTAGGGGGCGGCCGTCGAGGAGGCGACCAGACCGCCCACGCTGCTGGTGTTGACGATCGAGCCGCCGCCGCTCTCCAGCATCGCCGTGATCTCGTGGCGCAGGCAGTTCCACACGCCTCGCACATTGGTCTCGGTGACCCGCTCGTAGTCCGCGTCGTCGATGAGGTGCATCGGGGTCCTGGGAAGCGCGACGCCGGCGTTGTTGAAGGCGGCGTCGAGACGGCCGTACCGCTCGACGGTGAACTCGACCGTCCTGCGCACCTCTTCCCCGTCTCGCACATCCAGGGTGCGGTGGCTCGCCTCGGCACCGTCGGCACGCAACTCGTCGGCGAGGTCGCGCAGTCGGTCCTCGCGGCGGGCGGTGACGACGACGGTGGCGCCCTGCCTGGCGAACACCCGGGCGGCGGCCGCCCCGATGCCGCTGCTGGCGCCGGTGACGAGGACGACCCGGCCCGCGAGCACGGCTCCTTCGGCCGCGGTCACTTGACCACCTCACGGGCGACGGCGAGGGAGCCGGCCGGGTCCCAGACGGTGCCGAGCCCGGCCTCGCGGTCCAGGGTGCGCAGGCGCTCCTCGTCGATCTCGGCGAGGCCGCCGACCAGGTGCCGGACGCCGAGTTCGCGCATCAGTTCGCGCTGGTAGCCGTGTTCGAAGGTACTGGGGTGGCCGACGAACGGCACGTTCAGCTCCTTGGCGTGGCCGGCGAAGCGGGCCACGTCGTCGATGAAGAGGACCTGGTGGTGGTCGAGGCCGAAGTGGTCCTGGACGATCTCCCGGATGCCGGGGCGGAAGGCGTCGGTGCAGATGTAGTGCGGGGCGGTGAACAGCTGCTCCCAGGCGCCGAGATGACGGCGGAAGTGGCCCATGTCGAGGCCGCCGTAGCAGATGATGTCGAGGCCCAGGGCGCGCAGCCGGTGGAGGAGTTCCTCGGCTCCGTCGAGAGTGTGGACGGGGTGGCTGCGCAGGTAGCGCTCGCGTTCGGCGAAGTAGTCGTCGATGGCCTCCTGCTCGCCCACGCCGGCGCCCGTCTCCTCCAGCAGCACCCTGGCGGCCGCGAGCCGGGGCTGCGAGAAGAGCCGCTGCTCCAGGTCCCGGGTGTACTCACCGCCGTATCTGAGGACGAGGCGGTGCAGGACGGGGCTGAAGCTGTCGTTGAGCAGGACGCCGTCGATGTTGACGGCGGCGAGGCGCAGGGTGCGCAGTGGTTCCATCGGGTCTCCCTCTCTCGCAGGCCGTCAACAATCATGCAGCGGCTGTCGAGACCGGGGCGTCACGGGTAGGGCCGTAGCGGCGCCAACTCTCCTGTGAAACCTGGCCAAATGAAACCGCTGGACTGGTTTTGGCGAAGTCGTGCCCTGCTCACCACCCGACGATAACCAGCCGTCGACATCCGCCAGTTAGTCCGCTTTTCGCCGTGCCTTCGATGTAATTGAGCGCGAAAATACTTGGCCAAACCACCACTGAGCGGAGTCATGCATGGATCGAGTCGAACCACGCTTGGTGAATCCTTTACCTTGTGGCCGACCCGAGAAAACCGGTAGGTCCGTATCTTATAGGCGGCGAACAGGGCTTCAAGCCAAAGTAGAGCGTTCCGACGGGGGGTTGTCGATGAGCGTGTCCACCAGCGAGATCGGAGTCGGTCTGCCCGCACTGCCCCGGTTGACCACCACGGTGCCCAAGGAGTACGTCCACCGGGCGTCCCTGGCCGAGGTGTTCCTCACCGGCTGCACCGCCCAGGACGACGGACTGCGGTTCTCCCTGACCGGACAGTGGCCACGCGCCCATACATTCTTCAACAGCGCCGATGGCTCGAGTCATGACCCGCTCCAGGCCGCAGAGACGTTTCGGCAGGCCGGTATGTTCGTGACACACGCGGAACACGAGGTACCGCTCGGCCATCACTTCGTGCTGTGGTCGCTCAGCTGCCACACCGATCTGGAGCAGCTGCGGATCACCTCCCGCCCCACCGACTTCGACCTTGAGGTGACATGTCCGGACGCCGCCCCGCGCGGCCGGGCGTCCGCCCGCCGGATGGGCATCGGGTTCGCCCTGCGCCGGGACGGCAGACCCGTGGCCCACGGTGAGGGGCTGTACTCCATCGTCACACCCGGCGTCTACGCGCGCCTGCGGGGCAACCGGCCGGAAAAACAGCCGAGTTCGGCCGACCCGGTCGTGACGTCCGACCCGATGCCGCCGGCCGCGGTGGGCCGTACCTCTCCTGCCGACGTGGTGCTGACGCCCACCCGCACGGCGAACCGCTGGCTGCTGACACCGGATCTGAACCATCCGATCCTGTTCGACCACGACGGCGACCATCTGCCCGGCATGGTCCTGATGGAGGGCGCCCGGCAGGCCGCCTGCGCCCGGCTGACACCCCGTGCGCTGATACCGGCGAGCACGTCCACGTCGTTCAGCCGCTATGTGGAACTCGACAGCCCCTGCTGGATCGACACGACGGGGGTGACGTCCAGCAGCGACGGCACGGCGACCGTCGATGTCGTCGGCGTGCAGGACGGCGAGATCGTCTTCACGTCCACGGTGAGCGGGCCGGTCGTCCAAGGCTGACACCGGGCGCCGCCCGGACACACGTGCGCCGCCGGCCCCTTCCCAGGGGTCCGGCGGCGAAGGTTTCACGCGTCAGCGCTGGTGATGCCCGAAGGCGCCCCGGTCGCCACCCTCACGACGGTCACCGAAGCCATGCCGGTCACCGCCGTCACGACGGTCGCCGAAGCCATGCCGGTCACCGCCGTCACGCCGGTCACCGAACCCGTGCCGGTCGTCCGCGTCACCGCGGTGGCCGAACCCGTGCCGGTCACCGTCCTCACGCCGGTCACCGAACCCGTGCCGGTCGTCGAACCCGTGCCGGTCGTCGAACCCGTGCCGGTCGCCGCCCTCACGCCGGTCACCGAACCCGTGCCGGTCACCGCCGTCACGCCGGTCACCGAACCCGTGCCGGTCGTCCGCGTCACCGCGGTGGCCGAACGCGTGCCGGTCGTCGACGTCGCGGCGGTGGTGCAGGCCCCAGGAGGTGGAGTCGACGTAACGCCCGCGGTCGTTGCGCAGGGTGGCGCTGTCGGCGTCCCGGTTCCACACGGAGCGGCTGCGGTCCTGGTACAGGTCCCGCACGGTGTCGCGGCCCTCCCCGGTGTGGACACGGACCGTGGCACGGCCCTCCAGCCGGTAGAGCCGGAAGGTGTAGCTGTGACCTTCGGCGTCCGACAGCGTCCAGCCGCTCAGGTTCACATCCCGGCGGGAGGTGTTGCTGACGTCGACCCACTCCCGGTTCAGAGCACGGTTGGAGACCACCGCACGACCCGGTACGTCGTGCTGCACGGCGCTGATGACGACCGTGCCGCGCTCCGGCGCGGGGTACGGGGCGGCGGCCGAGGCCGGCAGGGCCAGCGCGCCCACCAGGGCGGCGGCCACGGCGGTGGCGGAACCGAGACGACGTGCGGTCACGGAGACAGAAACGGACACGAGGTCCCCCTTTGCAGGGTTCGAGCACACCCCGGCGAAGCCGCAGGCCACGAGGGGTGTGTGGTGCGAGGTGGCGACCGGACGGCCGCGCAGCCACACCCTGCGCCCCGGCCGCGCGCAGACCGGGCGACACACGGCGCCTATTACGGATCCTTCGCTTTCCTATGACTCTCGCATGTAACGTCCATTTATTAGTTGAATGGGAGGATTTGACAGCTTCTCAGCCCCTTCCGCGCCATGAACAAAGGGCTCGGCCACCAACGGAGCAATCGACGAACAGGGCCCCGTTCACCCGAAAGTGAGTAACAGTCAGCCCCCGATCGGACCCCGCCGGCCGAAGTCGATCTTCTGGGCGTCACGCGGAATTTCCAAACTGGTTAGTAACAAGAGGGGGTCGGGAGAAAGCGTTTGCCGCTACGTTTTGCCATGCCTCATTGGCATGCTCACACCCCTCTCAGCGCACACTCCCCATAGGAGACACCCCCATGCGCAGACTCGTTGCCTGCCTGGCGGCCGCGGTCGCCGCTCTCGGCGGGCTCACGGCGACGGCCACTCCGGCCGCGGCGGCCGGGGGCACGTTCAGCGTGCTCACGTACAACGTCGCCGGGCTCCCCGAAGGCCTGTCGAGCGCGCCGACTCCGCGCGACACCAGCACCACCGAGATCGGCAAGCGGATCGCGCCGTACGACATCGTCAACGTCCAGGAGGACTTCAACTACCACGCGTACCTGTACGCCACCGACACCCACCCCTACCGCACCGCGACCAGCGGTGGCGCGGGCATCGGCAGCGGCCTCAACACCGTCTCCAACTACGCCTGGGACACGGATGACTTCGAGCGGGACGGCTGGAACTCCTGCCAGCTCGACTCCGGCGACTGCCTCACGCCGAAGGGCTTCACCTTCATGCGCGAGCGGCTCGCCGAGGGCGTCTACGTCGACTTCTACAACCTGCACACCAACGCGGGCACGAACGACGGTGACGAGGCCTCCCGGGCCGACAACCTCAGCCAGCTGACGTCCTTCATCAGCACCCACTCGACCGGCAACGCGGTCGTGGTGATGGGTGACACCAACACCCGCTACACCCGCTCCGCCGACACCATCGCGGAGTTCGCCTCGAACAACGGGCTCACCGACGCCTGGGTGCAGCTGATCCGCGGCGGCAGCGCGCCGGCCAAGGGCAGCGACGCGCTCGTCTGCGACGACACCGCGGCGACCGTGCCCAACACCTGCGAGGTCGTGGACAAGGTCCTCTACCGCAGCAGCAAGGTCGTCAACCTGAACGCGACCTCGTACAACAACGAGCACGCGAAGTTCCTCACCTCCGACGGGCTGATGCTCTCCGACCACGACCCGATCACGGTCGGCTTCTCCTGGTCCCAGAACGCGAACTTCCGGCTGAGCGACCAGTTCGGCGGTCCGCACGGCGACTACTACCAGGACATCGACAAGGTGGCCGCCGGAGCCCGCGCCACCAGCATCTCGCTGCGCTCCGGCTCCCGTGTCGACCAGGTCGGCATCACGCTCGCCGACGGTACGACGCTCACCCACGGAGGTACCGGCGGCACCGCGTCCTCACTGACGCTGGGCAGCAGCGAGTACGTGACCACGGCGTACCTGTGCGAGGGCGTCAAGGACAGCCACACGCGGATCTTCTACGCCAAGTTCACCACCAACCTGGGCAACACCCTCGCGGGCGGTACGACGACCTCGGACTGCGTGACCCGCACCGCGCCGTCGGGCTGGCAGATCGCCGGCTTCCACGGCCGCTCCGGCGACGAGCTCGACAAGGTCGGCTTCATCTACACCAAGCGCTGACCACACCTCGGCCGGCCGGCGGAACCGTCACGACGGGTCCGCCGGCCGGCCGAGGTGTCCCGGGCCGAGGATGCGCCGCGGGACGGTCCGGCGTGTGGGTGCCGAACGGTCGTGTGCGGGACCGGGAGTCGTTCGCGCCCACAGGTCGCCGCGATGCCGGCCTGCGGCGAGTCACCGACGGCCCGGGCGGCGTCCTTGATCCTCAGCGCGGCCGGGCGGTGCCGCCGACCACCTACGCTTGGGAGCCGTAGGTGCGCAGTTTCCGGTAGAGCGTCGCGCGGCCGATGCCGAGGGCGGCTGCCGCGCGGGCCTTGTTTCCGCCGTTTCGGCGCAGGGCCTCCAGGATGGCGGTGCGTTCGGCGTTCTCCATGGGGCTCAGCGGGCGTCCCGCCGGCCCTTCGCGTACGGGATCGGGCAGTTCGGCCCGCCGTACTGGCCCGGTCGTCCGGCGGCGCTGCGCCAATGACCGTACGACGTGGGCGAGTTCGGTGACGTTGCCGGGCCAGGGGTACCGCTCCAGCGCCCGCCGGGCATCGAGCGTCCAGGTGAGCGGGGGCTGCCCGGGAACGGACGCCGGAGCCACGGCGGTGAGCAACTCCCTGATGTCCTCGGTGCGTTCACGCAGCGCGGGCAGGGTGACGGAGCGGGCGGCCAGCGTGTCGAGGAGCCGCTGGAGACACGGTCCGGGCGGCGCCCCGGGTGTGTAGGTGACCAACAGGGGTGTGGTGGGCCGGGTTTCGAGCAGGGCGACGATCGCCGCCACGTCCGGCTGCGCCAGTCGCTCGGCGTGGCGCAGCACCAGACCGCGGGATCCGCCGGGCAGGGCCTCGTGCAGTCCGCCCTCGGCCGCGTCGACGACGAGCGGGTCGGTCCCGTTCAGCAGCTCGCGGGCCAGAGCGGTCTTTCCGGTGCCACGTTCACCGACGAGCAGTAACGGGGCATGGGTGGCGGCCAGTTCGGCCGCACGCTCGGTGGCGTGCCGCCAGGGCACCGACTGCCCGGCCAGTGCGATGGGCAACCGCCCGGCCGGGGTGGCGGGTTCACGCTCGCGCCTGGGGTCGAGTACGGCGACGGCGCCGACGGTCTCACCCAGGTGCCGAACCGGTTCGACCTCGGCGCCGTGCGGGAGCCCGGTGCCGGACCCGTCCTGTCGCAGCACCGCGTGTACGGCGCGTTCCAGGTCCTCGATCTCCCGTGTCGACAGCAGCCGGCCCGCCGCGTCGCTGACCAGACGGCTGTGCCCGGCAAATGCCACCACCGGCCGGTCCTGTCCCTCGCACGCGGCGAGGTAGGCGTCCAGCAGGGCCCGCTCCGGCAGACGGGCGTGCGCCCGCAGTTCCGCCTCCACCGCGGCGGCCGTCGCCTCGGCCAGGCCCGCCTGCGGATGCGGGGAGCAGCCGCCGCACAGGGCCGATGCCACGGTGACCGTGCCGACCGGCCTGCCGTCGCCGGGCGCCCGCAGCGGCACGCTCACCGCGGAGACCTCCTGCCACACGTCGAGGATGTGCTCGGGCCCGTGCACCTCGGCGCGGTGACCGGTACGCAGGGCCAGGGCCGCGCTGTTGGGACCGACCCGCTGCTCGGAGAGGTCGGGGCAGAGCACCTCGTCCGGGGCGTGTCCCCTGGCCCACTGCACCCGCAGCCGGGCGTCGGTGAGGACCAGTGTGACCCGCTCGTGGTCGAGCACCGGGCCCACCCGGTCCAGCACCGGGCGGGCCGCCTCCAGCAGCGCCGGGTCGGGCAACCGGGGCGCCTGGGCGGGGAAGGGGCCTGCGAAGTCGTGCCGTACTCCGTAGAAGCGGGCCCGGCGCCAGGCGGCGGCGACCTCGTCCGGTACGTCCTCCGGAAGGGGGTGGCCGGCGAGGAAGCGGGCGCGGGCCCGGCGCAGCCGGCCGAGGGCGGGGCGGGGCGAGAGGTGCCGGTCGGCCGTGGGGGGATGCTCTGCGGTGGTCATGGCGCCCCTCACCGTACCGGGAGCAGTTGAACGGGCAACGACCGGCGTGCCCCGCCGGGTTCCGCCGTACACCGCGTGTCTCGGATTGAGACACCCATGGCCGCCCGGACCGATTCATGATCTTGAACGGTCGGTTTCCGTCCTTTCCCCCTCCGGAGCGTTCCCCGTGCACACCGATGTCGTCACCGACGTCCTGATCGTGGGCAGCGGCCCGGCCGGCGCCTCCGCCGCCCTGGCCCTGAGCACCTACGGCGTACCGAACATGGTCGTCACCCGCTATGCGAGCCTCGCCGACACCCCGCGCGCCCACATCACCAACCAGCGCACGATGGAGGTCCTGCGCGACCTCGGCGTCGAGCAGGAGGCCCTCGCCCAGGCAACCCCGCAGCATCTGATGGGGAACACCACGTTCTGCACCAGTCTGGCCGGCGAGGAGCTGGGCCGGGTGCGGTCGTGGGGCAACGAGCCGCTGGTGCAGGCGGCGCACGAACTGGCCAGCCCTACCGCGATGTGTGACATTCCGCAGCACCTGATGGAGCCGGTGCTGGTGGACGCGGCCGTCGCCCGCGGCACCGTCTTCCGCTACAGCACCGTCTACAAGTCGTTCACGCAGGACGCGGACGGCGTGACCGTCACCGTCGAGGACCGGGTACGCGGCGACGAGTACACGATCCGCGCCAAGTACCTCATCGGCGCGGACGGCGGGCGTTCGCAGGTGGCGGAGGACGCCGGGCTGCCGATGGGCGGTCAGATGGGGGTCGCGGGCAGCATCAACATCGTCTTCGACGCCGACCTGAGCAAGTACACCGCGCACCGCCCCTCCACCCTGTACTGGGTACTGGCCCCGGGCGCGACCGTCGGCGGCATCGGCGCGGGCCTGGTGCGGTGCGTCCGCCCGTGGACGGAGTGGCTGATCGTGTGGGGGTACGACGTCACGGCGGGCGCCCCCGACCTCACCACCGAGTACGCGGAGTCGATCGTCCGTCAGCTGACAGGCGACGACGAGATCCCGGTGACCGTGAAGTCGTCCTCGGCGTGGACGGTGAACGAGATGTACGCCGAGACGTACTCCAACGGCCGGGTCTTCTGCGCCGGCGACGCCGTGCACCGCCACCCGCCGTCCAACGGGCTCGGCTCGAACACGTCCGTCCAGGACTCCTACAACCTGGCCTGGAAGCTGAAGCTGGTCCTCGACGGCGCCGCGGACCCGAGCCTGCTGGACACCTACACCGCCGAACGCGCGCCCGTCGGCAGGCAGATCGTGACCCGCGCCAACAAGTCGATCGGCGAGACGGCCCCCGTCTTCGAGGCGCTCGACGGTCTCGCGCCGCAGACGCCCGAGCAGTTGTGGGCCAACATCGCCGGCCGCAAGGAGCCCACCGAGGCGGCCGAGAAGCAGCGGGCGCGGCTGCGGGACGCGATCGCGTACAAGGTGTACGAGTTCAACGCGCACGGCGTCGACCTCAACCAGCGCTACGAATCGACCGCGATCGTCCCCGACGGCACCCCCGACCCCGGGTTCGCCCGCGACCCGGAGCTGTACCACCAGCCCAGCTCACGGCCGGGCGCCAAGCTGCCGCATGCCTGGATCACTTCGGGCACCCGGACCGTGTCCACCCTGGACACCGTCGGCAAGGGCCGGTTCACCCTGCTGACCGGCATCGGGGGTGAGGGCTGGCTGCGCGCGGCGCGGGCCCAGGACCTCGACATCGCCACGGTCGTCATCGGCCCCGGGCAGGAGTACGAGGACCCGTACGGCGACTGGGCCCGGCTCAGCGAGGTGTCCGACTCGGGCGCGCTGCTGGTACGCCCGGACGGGTACGTCGCCTTCCGGCACCAGACCGCCACCCAGAACGCGGAAGAACTGCTGGCCCAGGCACTGCGCCGGATCCTCGGCCGTGACTGACCCGACCGGCCGATCACGGCACGGCCGTACCGGCGGCGGCCTTGCCGCCTCGGTTCCCGACACTCGCGAAAGGTGAACAGCATGGCCCTCGGGCTGCTCAGGCGCCGGTGGTCCAAGGACGCCCCGGCCCGCACCGCAGGTCTCACCCTGCCCCTCCCGCCCGGTGCGGGCGGCGTCGCACGGACCGTCCTGGACCCCGTCGACCAGCCGCTCGGCGGCGCGGACGTCACGGTCACCGCCCTGGACACCCACCAGGTGGCCGCGCGCGGCACTACGGATCCCTTCGGCTTCTTCATGGCGGCCCTCCCGCCCGGGCGCTACAGCATGCTGTTCGTCGCCGAGGGACTGGACCCGCACCGCGAGACCATCGAGATCGTCGCCGACGCCTGCCCTGCACCGACGCACATCCGGCTGCAGCCGGCCCGGCAGCTGCCGCTGCCGCCGACCGGCGGCTGGGTCTTCGATCCGCCGCACACCGCGATCCGCTTCATCGCCAAGCACGTCGGCATGGCCCACGTCCACGGCCGCTTCGAGCGGTTCGACGGCGCGATCAACGTCGCCCCGGACATGAGCCAGTCGACCGTCCGGGTACGGATCGACGCGTCGAGCATCAACACCGGGAACACCACCAGGGACAACCATCTGCGTTCGGGCGACTTCCTGGACGTCGAGCGGTACCCGTACATCGACTTCGTCAGCACCCGCTTCGCCTACCGGGGCGGCAGCAAGTGGACCCTCCTGGGCACCCTGACGATGCACGGCGTCAGCCGCTCGGTCTCCCTGGACACCACCTACCTGGGCACGGTCAACGGCGGCTACGGCGAGGAGCTGCGCTGCGCCGCGCTCGCCACGGCCGAACTGCACCGGGAGGACTACACCCTCAACTGGCGGACGATGCTGGCCCGCGGCATCGCGGTGGTCGGCCCGACGGTGCAGCTGGAGCTGGACGTCCAGGCGATGTACCGCTCGCCCGACACGCCCACTCCCCCGGAGTGAGCAGACCGCGCCGGAACCTCGCCCGCTCGGTCGGGTACGTCGGCCTGGTGAGAAACTTGGCCTGTACAGCGACAGTGAGTGCACCGACCGCGAGGAGACACGACCGTTGCCCAGCCCGACCGTTCCCCGGGGCAGTTACTTCGAGGCCATCGACGACCACCGCTACAAGCCGACGCAGCACGCGAGCGGGGCGTGGGACCCGGACGAACAGCACTTCAGTCCGCTGGGCGGGCTCATCGCGCATGCCATAGACCGCCACCGGGCCGGCCGGCCGGACGAGGGCCTGCTGCTCTCCCGGATCAGCTACGACATCCTCGGCCGCCTCGCCCTGGACGAGTGCGAGATCCGGGTGGAGACCGTCCGGCCCGGCCGGACCATCGAACTCGTCGAAGCGGTCGTACGGATCGCCGGCCGCCCGGTCGTCCGGGCCCGTGCCTGGTTCCTGGCGGCGCTCGACACCACCGCGGTCGCGGGCGGACCCGAGGACCGGCTCACCCCGCCGGAGTCGCTCACCGCATGGCGGATCTCCGACGTCTGGCCGGGCGGCTATGTCGCCTCCGTGGACGTCCGCCCGGTGGCCCCGCCCCGCCCGGGCCGTACCACCGCGTGGATCTCCACACCGCTCGAACTGGTCGGCGGCGTCCCGGTCGGCCCCGTCGCGTCGTATCTCGCGCTGGTCGACACCGCCAACGGCATCGCCGCCCGGCAGCCGCCCGGGACGTGGATGTTCCCGAACGTCGACCTGACCGTCCATCTCCACCGGCAACCGCGAGGCGCATGGACGGGGCTGGACACCAGCGTGACCTTCGGACCCACCGGCCAGGGCCTCACCAGCACCGTCCTGCACGACATCGACGGCGCGGTGGGCCACGCCTCGCAGATCCTCACCGTCCGCCCCTTGCCATGAGGCGCCCCGAGCATGAGGCGCCCCGAAGGGGCGCGGGGAACTGCGCGCCCAGCCACAACGGCGCCGCAGCCGAACGACGGACATCACGGCGTCTCCAGCGAAGCGCTCAGTGCCCGTCGCAGCACCCGTCCCTGCGCATCAGCCGCCCCACCTCCAGCCAGTCCTGCTCGACCGCCGCCGCGCGCCGGGTCACCGTCTCGAAGGGGGCGGTCAACTCCGCGGTGGTGTACGGCACTCCGCCTCTGAGGACCGCCACGGTACGGACGAGGGCGGCGAAGTCGGTGAACGGGTCGCCGTCGACGACGGTCAGATCGGCGAGCATGCCCTCCCGGACGGTGCCGAGGTCGCGGTCGACCCCGAAGAGGCGGGCGGGCAGGACGGTCGCCGTGCGCAGAGCCTGGGCCGGGGACAGACCCCCGCGGTGCAGGGCGCGCAGCCCGAGGTGGAGGGCGAGGCCGACGGGGACGAGGGGCTGGTCCGTACCGAGGGCGACAATCCCGCCGGCGTCCAGGATGCCCCGGTAGACGTCGATCTCCGTGCTCAGGGTGGCGAGTTGGGCCGCGGTGGGCGGTACGCCGGCGCCCTGCCGGACGACGGCCGTGTCCCACGGGGGCATCACCGCGGTGACCCGGGGGTCGTCGGCGAGGGCGGGATCCGCGCCGAGGAGCGGTACCGAGGTGAAGGGTGTGGCGATCATGGAGAAGCCCACGCCGCGCGCGGTGTAGGTCTCCACGACGTCCTGGTAGGCGTGGCCAGTAGCGGTGACGGCGTGCCCGAACTCGGCGCGCTGGGTGGCCTGGAGATGGGTCGTCAGGTCCTGGCCGAGCTGGACGCCGGGCGAGAGCAGATGACTGCCGGAGCGGACGCCGAGCCGCTCGTGCGCGAAGCGGGCGGCCTCCGCCATCACCCAACCGGGCGCCCGCACATAGGTCTTGACGAAGTCCCAGTCCAGCGCCGCGCCCCGTTCCAGTGACCGGCGCAGCCCCGGCAGGGTCCGGTGGGCGCGGCCCATGCTGTAGGCGACCCGTGCGCCGTCGAGGAGTTCACCGGTGCTGAGCAGTCGCGGCCCGGCGAGCTGCCCGGCGGCCACCGCCTCGCGGACACGGGCCTGTTCGTAGGCGAATCCGCCCAGTGACACGGCGGTGGTGATGCCGTAGGTGAGCTGGCCGACGGTCTGGCGGCCGCCGTAGGTGGACTGCCAGGGGTGGGTGTGGGTGTCCCACAGGCCGGGGGTGACGGTGCACACCGAGGCGTCGACGAGGCGGCCGGTGGTCCGGCGTCCGGAGCGGTGGGACTCGACGGCCGTGACGCGTCCCGCCCGGACGACGATGTCGACGTCGTCGCGGGTGGTCTCGCCGGTGCCGTCCCACAGCTGTCCGGCGTGCACGATCAGGTCGGCGGGGGCGGGTGCGGTGGCGTCGAGGGGGACGCGGACGGTGCGGGCGGGGCCGCCGTCGGCGCCGACGAGCCGGAGCCGGCCGGCGGAGAGGTACAGCAGGGTCCGGGAGTCGGCCGACCAGGAGGGGTGGTCGGCCGGTTCGTCGGTGAGGGTGCGCAGGTCGCCGTTCGGGGTGCCGTCGGGGCCGACGGGCAGCAGGCACAGCGCGGACTCGACGATCACCGCCATCCAGCGGCCGTCGGGCGACCAGACGGGCCCCGAGTCGTAGCGGTCGGCGATCGACACATGGGGTGCGACGGCGTGCAGGCGGTCCGCGCCGGTCGTGGTGTCTACGACGCGGACGAGGTTGTAGCCCTCACGGAAGCGGGCGTTGAGCCGGTTGCGGTCGCACAGGGCGAGGTGGCGGCCGTCGGGCGACCAGCTGGGGCGGCCGGGCAGTCCGCCGCCGCCGAGCGCCGCCGCAAGGACGTGTTCCGTGCCGGTCGCGAGGTCGCGGACGAGGAGCCGGCCCGTGAGGTCGAGGCAGGCGAGCCGCTGTCCGTCGGGCGACAGCGCCGGGTGCACCCGGCCGCCGGTGGCGAGCGTGGTCTCCTCGCCGGTGGCGAGATCGTGCCGGTGGACGCCGAGCAGCCCGTCGCGGTCGTCGGCGTAGACCACCGACCCGCCGTCGGGGGCCCAAGTGGGGCCGAGGACATAGCGGGTGCGATCCGCCGTGTGCAGTCGCCGTGGCGGCTGGCCGCCCGAACTGCTGGCCAGCCACAGTGAGTTGAGGGCGGCGAAGGCGATCTGCCGGCCGTCCGGCGAGAGCGCGGGCAGATGGATGCCCCGCACAGGGCGGGTGCGGGCCTCGCCGAGGTCGTACTCCTTGGTGCGGTAGCGGGGCCGCTGTACGGGGAGCACGCCCTCGAAGGGGATGGTCTCCGGGTGTGCGGGGCTGTCCGGTCGTACGAGGGTGAAGGCGCCGTCGACGGTGAGCAGGAGGTGCCCCTGAGATGTCCAGCGCGGCGGCACGGGGGCGATGTCGCCGGTGACCGGGACGGGGCGGCCGTCGACGGCGAGGGTGCAGGAGGCGTTCGGGGCGGCGACGGTGCGCAGGTGGGCGAGGCGGCCGTCGGCGGCGAGGGTGGGCGTCATGACCTGGACGGCCTCGGTCTCGGTGTACCGGACGGTGACCGGGCCGGATCCGTCGGCGGGGACCTCCGCGACGGTGCGGGCCTCCAGGGCCGGGCCCGTAGCGGTGGAGACCGTCTTCGCGCGGACGAAGAGGATGCCGGAGCCGTCCGGTGACCAGGTCGGGTCGTAGTCCTCCCACGGGCCGTCCTGGAGGGGACCGTCCTGGCCGGTGAGGCCGGTCACCCGGGTGATCCGGCCGGTGCTCAGGTCGAGGACGTGGATGCGGTACGGGCTGCCGTCGACCGGGTCGCCGGCGCGTTCCGAGGCGAAGGCGAGCCGGGTGCCGTCGGGGGACCAGGCGGGCCCGCGGTCGTCCCAGGGGCCGTCGGTCCGCTGCCGCAGGCCTGAGCCGTCGGGGCGGACGGTCCAGAGGTGGAATCCGCCGTCCTGGTAGGCGCAGAAGGCGATGAGCCCGCCGTCCGGGGAGTGGGTGGGGCGGCCCGGTTCCAGGCCGGCCGGGGTGAGGGGGCGGGCCGTGCCGCCGGTGCGGGGCAGGGACCACAGGGTGCCCTGTGCCTCGGCGATCAGGCGGTCGCCGGAAGGGGCGAGGGTCGCCGCGCCGTTGGTGGCGCGGGTGAATGCCAGTGAGGGGGCGTCGGTACGGGGTCTCGCCACGGCGGCTGGGGCCACGCCCACGAGGGGTACGGCGCCTGCGGCGGCGAGGAGTTGACGGCGGGTCGGACGAAAGCGGCTGTTCCGGTCGCGGTCCATGACCGTACACACTGGTGCACCTGTCGTCCCGGTATCAACGGCATCCCCGGCCAACACGCACGGTGATCCCGGCCCTTGGGACGTCGGGCAACGGCTCGCTCTCCGCGGACGGCACCCGGGGTGTGCGTGCACGGCCGCCGTACTTCCGGGCGAACGCGGCCGTGGCGCGGGCCCCGCTCATTGCGGCCGTGTGAACACTTCCCGGTTCCGGATGGCATGCGCCCGCGCGACGGTTGTACGAGGTACGACCCATGCAGCGAGAAGGAGCCGACATGACCGTCCAAGACGTCGACCGGGTGAGCTTCGTCCAGGAGTGGGAGGAGTGGCACCGGCAGAAGGAGGCGGTGCTCGCGGGCCCGCACGGGTTCCTCGCCATCACCGGCCTGCACTGGCTGGACGGGGAACCCACCCGGTTCGAGGACGCGCCGGGCGCCTGGTCGAGCACGGCGGAGGGGGTGGTGGTCGAGCTGGCGGAGGACGAGGAGATCACCGTCGACGGGCATGCGGTGCGCGGCCGCCACGACTTCGGAGTCCTCGCCGAGCGCGCCAGTGTGTACGCCGGCTGGGGCGATACGGTGATCGAGGTCGCCAAGCGCGGCGGACACGACATCGTGCGCCCCCGCCACCCCGGCAACGCGCTGCGTACGGCGTTCACCGGGACGCCCGCCTACGAACCCGACCCGCGCTGGGTGCTCACCGGCCGCTTCCTGCCCTTCGACGCACCGCGCGCGGTGACGGTGGGCGCCGCGGTCGAGGGTCTGGAGCATGTCTACGACTCCCCCGGCCAGGTCGAGTTCGAACTGGCCGGCACGGCGTACCGGCTCACCGCCTTCAACGGCAAGGCGCCGGGCGATCTGATGGTGCTGTTCACCGACCGGACCTCCGGCGTGACGACGTACGCGGCCAACCGCTCCCTGCAGATCGCCGCGCCCGACGGCGAGGGCGCGGTCACGCTCGACTTCAACCGCGCCGCCAACCTGCCCTGCGCCTACACGGACCTGGCCACCTGCCCGCTGCCACCGGCGGAGAACCGGCTGCCGGTCGCGATCGAGACGGGCGAGAGGATCCCGCTGGAGCGCGGCGGACGCCGTTAGAGAAAGCGCTCGCTGTCTGACTGTCGGACGGATCGCCGGGAACAAGCCAAGCGCCCGGCGATCCGTGCGTTGACCATCGATGGTTTTGGATGAGCTTTGTACCACTTTGAAGAAACCGCTTCACCGAAACACCAGTCGAAGTCGATCGCTGGGTGTTAGAAATTGGCCACTGAACGTCGGGCTGCGAACAGCCCGCGCACGATTCTTGTTGTGAAATGGGACGGTCTTGTCCAAGCTCAGACCCCTGACCGGCAATTGGCGCGTCGCGAGACGCCTCCAGGCCATTCTGCTCATCCCGGTGCTCGTCGCCCTCGCGCTCGGCGGCATCCGGGTGAAGAACTCGATCGACACCCTCCAGGACGCCAACGACGCTGTAGGCGTCGCGGAGTTGGTGCAGGCGGCGAACGCCTACGCCAGCGACGCGATCAACGAGCGTGACGTCTCGGTCATCCCGCTCCTGGAGGGCAAGCGGAACGCACCGGCCGTGCTGGCGGCCCGCAAGGTCACCGACGCCGACGCCAAGGCGTTCGACGCGGCGGTGGCCCGCGCGCCGAAGACGGCGGGCCTCCTCCGGCGGATCGAGCTGGTGCGGGCGGGCGAGAAGCAGCTGCCGACCGTGCGGGCCGCCGCGTTCACGTCCAAGATGTCGGGCGTGCAGACGGAGGAGAGCTATCACGCCGTCCAGCATCCGCTGATGGAGATCTCGAACGAGCTGGGCTTCGGAAGCAACAACCAGGCGAGCTTCGGCCGCACCCTCTACGCCATCTCCCTGACCCAGGCGGCCGAGTCCCTGGTGCGCTCGATCGGCACGCATCTGCTGGTCGAGGACCGCGACGCGCTCGGCGAGGGCGAACTGCAGAACCAGCTCGGTTCGTTCAGCTCGTACGTCTACCTGGAGCAGGTGGGCCTCCAGGAGTACGCGGGCGCCGGTACCGCCGGTGACATGACCCGGTTGCAGACGGCGCTGGCGGCCGCGCAGAAGAAGGGGGCGGCGCAGACGGCCAAGGCCGCCGAGGAGGCCAAGGCGGCGGGGCAGGCTTTCGTGACGCCGCCGAAGCTGGCCAAGATGCTCAGTGAGATCGCCACCGGTAAGCCGACCGAGGAGCTGGCCGCCGAGGGCATCACCCCGGAGTCGTTCTTCGCGGCGTCCGCGCTCTCCTTCGACGCCTACCGGAGCATCGAGGTCAATCTCACCGACACGGCGCTCGCCAACGCCCGGAGCATCGCGAGTGACGCGCGCCGGGACGCGATCATCAACGGCACGCTCGCGCTGAGCGCCGTACTCGTGGCGTTCCTGCTCGCGGCGTGGGTGGCCCGTTCGATGAGCCGGGGCATGCGCCGGCTGAGCGCGTCGGCGATCGAGATCGCGGAGCAGCGGCTGCCGGCGGTGATCACCCAGCTGTCCCAGGCCGTGCCCGGCCAGGTGGACACCAAGGTCTCGCCGATCCCGATCACCAGCACGGACGAGATCGGCGAAGTGGCCCGCGCCTTCGACCATGTGCACCGGGAGGCGGTCCGGCTCGCCGCCGAGCAGGCCCTGCTGCGCGGCAACGTCAACACGATCTTCACCAACCTGTCCCGCCGCAACCAGTCGCTGATCGAGCGCCAGCTCGCCCTGATCACCGATCTGGAGGACCGCGAGGCCGACCCCGAGCAGCTGGCGAACCTGTTCAAGCTGGACCACCTGGCCACGCGGGTGCGCCGCAACGGCGAGAACCTCCTGGTGCTCGGCGGCGAGCGGCCCACCCAGCAGTGGGACCGACCGCTCCCCCTCGTCGACGTCATCCGGGCGGCGGCCTCCGAGGTGGAGCAGTACGAGCGGATCGAGCTGGCGGGCATCCCGGAGGCCGAGATCCACGGCCGTGCCGTCACCGACCTGGTGCATCTGCTGGCCGAGCTCCTGGAGAACGCCACCGCGTTCTCCTCGCCGCGCTCGACGGTCCGTGTCACGGCGACGCGGCTGCCCGACACCCGGATCATGATCGAGATCCATGACCAGGGCATCGGGCTGATGCCCGAGGACTTCGCGCTGATCAACCACAAGCTGGCGAATCCCCCGACCGCCGACGCCGACGTCTACCAGCACATGGGCCTGTTCGTGGTCGGCAGGCTGGCCGACCGGCACGGCATCCGGGTCCAGCTGCGGCCGTCCTCCGCGGAGTCCGGTACGACCTCGCTCGTGATGCTCCCGGGCACCATCACCTGGCGCAGCGGCGCGGAGTCCGACTCCGACACGCTGGCCCTGGCGGCGCTCAAGGCGCGCGCCACGCCCGGGCTCGCGGCTCTGCTCGCGAACGGGCCCGCCGACCCGTTCAGCCTCCACGAGGCGTGGGACGACGGCATCGGACGCCCCGCCGCGCCGACCGCCGCTGCCGTACCCGATATGCCGGCGCCGTCCGGCAGGTCCGCGCCGTCCGGACCGCCGGCGCCCTCCGAGCTGCCCCGCCGTACCCCGAAGCGGGGCCGCCGCCCCGGAAAGGACGGCTGAGCCCCGGGGGCCCGGACGTCAGGGCGGCACGGGGCGCAGGGCTCGCACCACCGCCCAGACGACGGAGACGAACGGCACGGCCACGACGGCGCCGATCACCCCCGCGACGATGCTGCCCGCGATGACGGAGACGGCGACGACGAGGGGGTGCAGGCGTACCGCCCAGCTCATCACGAGGGGGTGCAGCACATGCCCTTCGAGCTGGCCGATGACGACGATCAGCACGAGGACGGCGACGGCGGTGAGCGGTCCGCGCCCGGCCAGCGCCACGACGGTGGCCACGCCGAGCGCGACCGGTGAGCCGACCAGCGGGATGAACGCGGCGAAGAACTCCAGCAGGGTGAGCGGCAGCGCGAGCGGCACCCGCAGCACGTACAGGGCGATGCCGACGAGTACGGCGTTGACGGCGGCCACGATGATGATGCCGCGGGTGTATCCGGAGAACGTCCGCCAGGCCGCCCGGCCCGTCCGGTCCCAGGCGGGGCGGGCACCGGCGGGAAGCAGTTCCCGGCTCGTCCAGGCCCACAGCCGTTCGCCGGAGTGGATGAAGAAGACCGAGGCGAAGAGCGCCAGCGCTCCCCCGGTGACCAGTTCGACGAGCGTGCCGAAGCCGCTCAGCGCCCTGCCGGCCAGGTTGGAGCGGTGGGCCTGGATGTAGTCCACGATCTGCTGCTGGAGATGCGACAGGGCGCCCGGGCCGAGCCGGAAGGGCGGCCGCTGGAGCCAGACCTCGATGCGGTGGATGCCGCCGCGGAACTCGTCGGCCAGGGTCGACGACTCCTCCGCGACCGCGTTGCCGACCAGGGCCAGCAGCCCGAAGAACAGGCAGATGCTGCCGACCAGGCTCACGGCCACGGCGATCGGTCTGGGCAGCCACCGGCCGAGCAGGTCGGCGAGCGGTCGCAGCACCGAGGTGATGACCAGGGCCAGGAACACGGCCACGGCGATCAGCTGGAAGCGGCCCAGGATGATGAAGACGCCGTAGATGAGGATGCCGACCACGATGAGCCGCCAGGCGTAGGCGGCGGCGATCCGCAGGGCGGGGACGATGACGGCGCTGACGGAGGCGGCGGCACGCGGATCGCGGGCCCGCTCGGGGATCCATACCGCGCGGACGGCCCGGCGGCCGGGCGCCACGCCACGGGCCGGACGTGCCCGGCCCCGCCCGCGTGCCGGCCCGCCCGCACCCGCCACCGCACCTCCCGCTGCTGGCCTCCGTCGCCTCTAGTGCACATTAGGGGCAATTCAGGCGGCGGGTGAGGTGTGCTGCGCCAACGGGGTCAGCGGGGCGCCGTCGTGGAGACGGCCGTGCCTGCGGCTCGTTCGACGAGGTGCACGCCGTCCGGCATGGACGCGTTGCCGTCGGAGAGGACCGCGACGAGGTAGTGGTGGCCGCCGGCCGTGACGCGTCCGACGCTGTTGATGTCCCACAGGCCGGTGGCGGTACGCATGAGCCAGCCGTTCTTCAGTGCCCAGCCGGAGTCCGCGGCGGCCGAGACACCCCAGGACTGGTCGGCGGCGATCTCCGTCATCAGGGTGCCGATACGGTTTCGGGAGGCGGTGTCCAGCGGCGTGGAGCCAGTGCCGAAGATCGCGCGCAGCAGTCGTATCTGGTCACTGGCCGTGGTCCGGGTGAGCCCCCACCTGCCGTCAGGGCCGCCCGTGGTCGAGGTCAGTCCGAGCCGCCTGTTCGCCGACTCCAGGCCGGGGGCCCGGCCGATGGCCCGCCACAGGGCGCTGGCCGCGTCGTTGTCGCTGTTGCGGATCATCACCTCCGCCTGGGCGCTCTCCCGTGCGGTGAGTTCGCGCTGGTGGTCCCGCGCGTGGAGCAGCAGCGCGGCGAGGATGTCGACCTTGACGATGCTCGCCGTGTCGTAGGGGGTGTCGTCGCCGTAGACCGCGGGTTCCCGGCCCGTGCCGTCCAGGTCGAGGACGGCGGCCGTGACACGCGCCTTGCCCTGCGCCTGCACGGCGGCACGGAAGTCGCCCGAAGTGGAGTCTGCGGCGCTGTCGGCCATGGCCGCGGGCGCGGCTCCGGCGAACAGGGTCACCGCCATGGCCACGACGGACAGGGTTCGGTTGAGCATGGCGGGCGCCTCGGCAGTTCGGGTCGAAGGGACACAGAACTGCGAACGTAGACAAAATGCCCGGACGGCGACGTGACGCCCGCCACGACGGGGCCGGTTTGTGAGCAGGGCAACAGAGGCGGATACCGAGGCAAATCTTCCGCTGCACGAAAGACAGATTCCGCATGCCTCATCCGGGCCTGTCCGGGGGAAGAATGTGATCAGAGTGGCGGACCTGGCCTCTGGGAGGTGCCATGAGCACATCGGCGGAACCGCGAGTGAGCGGTCTGGAGGTCAGGTCCATCGACTATGTGCCGCTGGACGAGCGGCACGGCAAACTGTGGCACCTGGGCCCGCTGTGGTTCATGTCCAACGCGCAGATCGCCACCCTTGCCGTGGGGCTGATCAGCATCACGGAGGGCGGCAATCTGATCTGGTCGCTGCTGGCGATCGTCGCGGGCACCCTGATCGGCACGTTCTTCATGGCCTTCCACTCGGCGCAGGGACCGCAGCTGGGCCTGCCGCAGATGATCCAGTCGCGGCCGCAGTTCGGCTATGTCGGGGCGCTGCTGGTGTGGCTGTTCGCGTATGTGCAGTACGCGGGCTTCAACGTGTTCAACACCATCCTGGCCGGTCAGGCCCTGCACACCACGCTCCACGGGAGTGTGAAGCTGTGGGTGGCCGTCGTCACCGTGATCGGACTCGTCGTGGCGCTGGTGGGCTACGACATCATCCACAAGGCCGAGCAGGTCCTGACGTACACCTTCCTGATCATCTTCGGGATCTTCACCGTCGGTGTCCTGGTCACCCTGCACTACCCGGCGGGCTCCTTCGACCTGAGCGCCTTCAAGGTCACCCCGTTCCTGGCCCAGTTCGGTGTGGTCGCCGGCTACCAGATCAGCTGGGCCATCTACGTGTCGGACTACTCTCGCTATCTGCCGCCGGACGTGACGGTCCGCAAGACGTTCTACTGGACCTACTTCGGCTCGGCGCTCGGCGGTATCTGGCTGATGGTGCTCGGGACGCTGCTGGCCGCCTGGGCGGGCACCCACTTCGACACGATCCCGTCGATCAACGCGGCCGGGGACAAGATCTTCGACGGCTTCGGCGCGGTCGTGCTGCTGTTCTCCGCCCTGGGCCTGATCTCCGTGACCGCGCTGAACATGTACGGCGGTTCGCTCACCCTGATCAGCGCCATCGACTCGTTCAAACGGGTACGGCCGACG
The DNA here is from genome assembly GCF_003814875.1 of Streptomyces sp. Ag109_O5-1. GTDB lineage: Bacteria > Actinomycetota > Actinomycetes > Streptomycetales > Streptomycetaceae > Streptomyces > Streptomyces sasae. The sequence continues at coordinate 279,349 of NZ_RKQF01000001.1, forward strand.
CTGGGGGTGCGCCTGCTCACCCTCGTCCTGACGGCGGTGCTCTCCCTGATCGGCGCGCTGGCCGCGACGTCCAACTTCCTGGCGAACTTCAACAACTTCCTGCTGCTGGTGCTCTATCTGTTCATCCCGTGGACCGCGGTGAACCTGATGGACTACTACGTGGTGCGCAAGGGCCACTACGCGATCGCCGAGATCTTCAAGCCGAACGGCATCTACGGGCGCTGGGGCTGGCAGGGGATCGTCTCCTACCTGATCGGGTTCGCCGTCATGATCCCGTTCTTCTCCGTCGGCACGCTGTTCGTCGGCCCCGCCGCCAAGGCCCTCGACGGCGCGGACATCTCCCTGTTCATCGGGCTGCCGGTCTCGGCGCTGCTGTACTGGTGGCTGACCCGCTCCATCGATGTCGAGGAGGAGACACGCGTCGCCGAGGCGGAGGCGGAGATGCTGGAGCGGGCGGCGCACGAGCACCGCGAGCCGTAGGGGCTGTCAGCGCAGCTCGCGGCGGAGTGTCTCGAAGGCCGTGGGCCGCGCCAGGTCCCGCAGGGCCTGCCGGACGAGGCCGGCGCACTCGCGCGGGCCGTGGACGCTGGTGTCCACGTCGATGTCGTGCAGCCCGTGGGCGTGGACCGCGTCGTACTGCATGGCCGCCAGGCCCACCTGGCGGTCACCGCGCTGCCGCTCGCGCCGCTCCAGTTCGGGGAGCGGGCAGCGCACCCCGACCAGCAGGGTCTTCTGGGGTGTCAGCAGGTCCAGCAGGTCCAGGAGCCGCCAGCGCCTGCTGAGCGGATGGTCGACGACGACGTTGTTGCCCGCGCGGGCCATGCCGGCGACGGCCCGGTGGAAGCCCTTGGCGGTGCGGTCCACCTCGGCCTGGAGGTCCTCGTCGGCCATCTCCTGGCCGCCGCGCATCGCATGGAAGGCGTCGACGGGCATGTGGAACCAGGTGCCGTCCAGGATGCGCAGCAGCTCGGCGGCGATGCTCGACTTGCCGGAGCTGGAGGTGCCGTTCAGCAGGATGACGGTACCGGGCCCGCCCGTGTCCGGGATCTCGTCGTACACCTGGCCTCCTTGCGGTTGTCGTGTCCCCACCATGATCGCAGAGAGGGCCGCTCCACAGCTCGCGTACAGCCCCCCGGGAGAGCATCGGGGCATGTCTGACACCCTCACACCGGCGACGGGCGTGATCCGTGTGCTGATCGTCGACGACGAACCCGAGCTGACCGAACTGCTGTCGGTGGCCGTGACAGCGGCGGGCTGGCAGCCGTACGTGGCGCAGGACGGCTACGGCGCCCTGCGCGCCGCCCGCAGGTACGGCCCGCACGCTGTCGTCCTCGACGGCATGCTGCCGGACCTGGACGGGATCCAGGTGCTGCGCCGGCTGCGGTACGAGAACGCCCGGCTGCCCGTGCTGATGCTGACCGCGCGGGACGCGGTGGAGTACCGCGTCGACGGGCTGTCCTCCGGCGCCGACGACTATGTGACCAAGCCGTTCTCCCTGGACGAGGTGATGCTCCGGCTGAGCGGGCTGCTGCGCCGCTCCGGAGCCGGTGACGTCGTCGGGGACGAGGGGGTGCGGGTGCTCGGCGACCTGGTGCTGGGCGAGCGGACCCGCGAGGTGCGCCGCGGCGGCACGCCGATCTCGCTGACCGCCAAGGAGTTCGACCTGCTGCGGTTCCTGATGAACCACCCCCGGCAGGTGCTCAGCAAGACGCAGATCCTCGACCACGTGTGGAACAGCTCGTTCGACGGCGGCGGAAACCTGGTGGAGGTCTACGTCTACGGACTGCGGGCGAAGATCGACAAGGAGCGTCGGCCGATGATCCACACCGTGCGCGGCGCCGGCTATGTCATCAGAGCCGCGGACGACGAGGCATGACGGCCGTCAGCCGGGCCCTGGCACGGCTGCGCGGGCGCTCGCTGCGGGCCCGGATGGTCCTGGTCCACTCGCTCACCCTCGCGGTGGTCTGTACGGCGATGGCCCTCGCCACGGTGACGGTCCAGCGGGTCTATCTGATGAGCGACCTGGATCAGCGGGTGACCGACGCCGCCGAACACAGCCAGGGCGGCCGGGAGCACGGACCGCCTGGTGCGAGCCTCGGTTTCCTCAACGAACGGGGTCAGCACACGGGCACCCTGGCGGCCGTGATGAACGGGACGGCGATCGCCACGGCGGAGGTGGTGACCGACGACGGCCCGCGCAGCCTCACCGCCGCCGAGAGCGCCGCCCTGAACGGCATCCCGGCGGACGGGACCCTGCACACGCGTACGATCCCGGGCCTGGGCACCTACCGGCTGACGGCCGTCACCGAGGACGGCACCGCCATGCTGGCCGGACTGCCGGTGGGCAGTGTGCAGGACATGATCGACTCCCTGGTCGTGGTCGAGGCCGCCATCGCCGGGGCCGGGCTGGTCCTGGCCGGTTCGGTGTCGGCCGTGGCGGTCCGGCGGCAGTTGCGGCCGCTCCGACGGGTCGCCACCACCGCCGTCGAGGTCTCCCGTGCCCCGCTCGACCGGGGCGAGGTCAGCGGACTCACCCGGGTACCGGCCTCGGACACCGATCCGGGGACCGAGCTCGGCCAGGTCGGCGTCGCGCTCAACCGGCTGATCGACCACGTGGAGTGGTCCCTGTCCGAACGCCAGCGCGCCGAGGAGCACATGCGGCGCTTCCTCACCGACGCCAGCCACGAGCTGCGCACCCCGCTCGCCTCGATCGCCGGGTACGCCGAGCTGATGCTGATGGGCGTGGACACCCGGAAGATCGAACCGGAGCTGGCCTGGCGCCGGGTCTCCGCCCAGTCGGCGCGGATGACGGGACTGGTCGAGGACCTGCTGCTGCTCGCCCGTCTGGAGGAGGGCAGACCGCTGGAGTCCGCCGACGTGAACCTCGCGACCCTGGTCGGGGACGCGGTGTGGGACGCGCGGGCGGCCGGGGCCGAGCACCACTGGCAGCTGGTGCTGCGCCTGGGCGCGCCCGCCACGGTGCTCGGCGACCAGTCCCGGCTGCACCAGGTGGTGGCCAACCTGCTCGCCAACGCCCGGGCCCACACCCCCGCCGGGACGCGTATCACCGTCACGGTGGAGGCCGCGGACGGGCACTGCGCGATCCGTGTGCACGACGACGGTCCAGGCATTCCCGGCGATCTCCTGCCGGCGGTCTTCGAACGCTTCACCCGCGGCGATGCCTCCCGCTCCCGCGCCCCCGGTACCGAGGGCGGGACGGGGCTCGGCCTTGCCATCGCGGCCGCGATCACCCAGGCGCACGGCGGCCGGGTCGGGGTGGACAGTGCGCCGGGCACCACCGAATTCACCGTCACCCTGCCCCTCGCCGCCACCGCCGCCGCTCAGACCCCCTGAAGCTTTCCTGAACCCTCGGCTTCTTCACATAATCCCAGGCCATCGGCCGTTTCTGGGCTCTCATGAGCAACTCACTTCAGTTCAGCCTCAGTTGGAGGAACCAGGCTGGTCGTCAGGTGGCCGTCCACGAGGGACGCGCCCATGACGAAGGGAGCCGCATGCCCGAGATCGACGCCGGTGAGGGCCCCGAGCAGGTACCGGAGGGCACCGAGGCGAGCGGCCGCAACTTCATGCGCAAGGTGTTCTTCGCGTCCGGGGCGACCGCCCTGGTGACGATGGGCAGCGCAGGGGCCTTTACGGCACTCGCCGACGACGGCACGGGTACGGCCGACGCGTCGGCCGGCCCCTCCCCCAGCGCCGCGCCGAGCGGCGGCCCGGGCGGCGGCGCCGGCGGTCCGGGCAACCAGTCGCTGACGGAGGAGTTCTTCGGCCTGACGACGGACGGCAAGCGGATCGACGACCTGTTCACCGTCCACTCCACCAAGGTCGACACCACGCCCGTCATCGACGCCGCGAACGCCTTCCTGACCGGTCTGACCGACACCCAGAAGTCCGCGACCCAGTTCACGGTCCACTCCACCGAGTGGCGGCTGTGGAGCAATGTCGACTCCTACGCCCGGCAGGGCGTGTCGCTCGCGGATCTCACCGACACGCAGAAGGACCTGGGCACGGCCCTGCTCAGGTCGGCGCTGAGCGCGGACGGCCTGAAGACCACGGAGAAGATCCGCAAGATCAACCAGGCGGCCGGCGAGGCGATCGGCAACACCACCTCGTTCAACGAGGACGCCTACTACTGGACCCTCATGGGCACCCCGTCCGCCACCGAGCCGTGGGGCTTCCAGTTCGACGGCCACCACTGCGTGATCAACTACTTCGTCCTCGGCGACCAGGTGGTCATGAGCCCCTGCTTCTGGGGCTCCGAACCGACCTCCATGGAGATCGACGGCGAGACGGTCACCGTCTGCCACGAGGAGGTCCTCGCGAGCCTCGCCTTCGTCAACTCCCTATCCGCGGACCAGCAGTCGGTCGCGATCGTCTCGGCCACCAAGACCAGCGAGTCGATGAAGGCCGGGGCCTTCTCCGACAACGCGGTCCAGGCGTACGAGGGCATCCGCGGCAACGTCCTCACCCGCGTCCAGAAGCAGAAACTGCTCGGCATCGTCGAGGCGTTCGTCGACCGGGCCAAGGCCGACGCGGCGAAGGTGCGGATGGCGGAGGTGCGGGCGCATCTCGACGACACCTACGTGATCTGGGCCGGTGGTACGGGTGCCGACGACGCGTTCTACGTCCGCGTGCACAGCCCGGTGGTCTGGGTCGAGGTCGACTGCCAGGCACCCGGCCCGCTGCGCGGCGCGTACGGCGGCACCGAGGGCGTCCCGACCCAGATGCACGTGCACTCCATCATCCGCACGCCCAACGGCAACGACTACGGCAAGGAGCTGATCCGCCAGCACTACCTGACGTCACCGCACCACCGGTAGTCCCTCCCCCGCGGGCTTCCACCGCAGATGGACGTTCTCCCCCGCCTGGTCCGCCCGGAGCAGCGACAGGCGGGGGCGTACGGCGTCGGTGCGCGAGGTGGGCGGCTTGCGCCGGCCGGCCCGGAACTGCACCGGCCACTCGGCGGCGGCGCCCCGGTACTCCTGGTCGGCGGCGGCGTGCAGGGTCCAGTGCGGGTCGTACAGGTGCGTACGCCCGACTGCGCACAGGTCGGCGCGTCCGGCGAGGAGGATGGAGTTGACGTCGTCGTAGGAGGCGATGGCGCCGACCGCGATGACGGCGGTGCCGCTGGCGGCGGCGACCTCGTGGCGGATCCGGTCCGCGAACGGGGTCTGGTAGGAGCGGCCGTAGGCGGGCTGTTCGTCCTTGGTGACCTGACCGGTGGAGACGTCGATGGCCGCGGCGCCGTGGGCGATGAAGGCGCGGGCGATCTCGACGGCGTCGTGCTCGGTGTTGCCGTCGGGGACCCAGTCGGTGGCGGAGATCCGCACGATCACGGGGCGTCCGGCGGGCCAGGCGGCGCGGACGGCGTCGAAGACCTCCAGCGGGTAGCGCAGCCGGTTCTCCAGGGACCCGCCGTACTCGTCGGTGCGGTGGTTGGCGATCGGAGACAGGAACGAGGACAACAAGTAGCCGTGCGCGCAGTGGAGTTCGAGGAGATCGAAGCCCGCCTCGGCGCCTCGGCGGGCCGCCGCCACGAACTCGGCGGTGATCCGGTCCATGTCGGCGCGGGTGATCTCCCGGGGTACCGGCAGGCCGGGACCGTACGGCAGCTCGGATGGGCCGACGGTCTCCCAGTTGCCGTCGGGGAGGGGTTCGTCGATGCCCTCCCACATCAGTCGGGTGGAGCCCTTGCGGCCGGAGTGGCCGAGCTGGAGGCCGATGCGGGCGGTGCTGTTGGTGTGGACGTAGGAGACGACGCGCCGCCAGGAGTCGCGCTGCTCGTCGTTCCACAGGCCGGTGCAGCCGGGGGTGATACGGCCCTCGGGCGAGACGCACACCATCTCCGTCATCACCAGCCCCGCCCCGCCCATGGCCTTGGAACCGAGGTGGACCAGGTGGAAGTCGCCGGGGACGCCGTCGACGGCGGAGTACATGTCCATCGGGGAGACGATCACCCGGTTCTTCAGCTCCAGCTGCCCGATGCGGAACGGCTGGAACATCGCGGGGGCTTTGGTGCCCAGCCCCTGCGCCTCGGCGAAGGCCTCGTCGACGAGGTCCGCGAACTCCTGGTCCCGGGTGCGCAGGTTGTCGTAGGTGATACGGCGCGAGCGGGTGAGCAGGTTGAAACAGAACTGGGCCGGCTCCTGGCGGACGTACATGCCGATGTGCTCGAACCACTCCAGCGAGGCCTGTGCGGCCCGCTGGGTGGACTCCACGACCAGGCGCCGTTCGGCCTCGTAGGCCGTCAACGCGCTCTCCGCGTCCGAGTGTTCGTGCAGGCAGGCGGCGAGGGCGAGGGCGTCCTCCATGGCCAGCTTGGTGCCCGAGCCGATGGAGAAGTGGGCGGTGTGGGCGGCGTCGCCGATCAGGACCAGGTTGCCGTGGTGCCAGTGCCGGTTGCGGACCGTGGTGAAGTTCAGCCACTTCGAGTTGTTCGCGAACACCTCGTGGCCGCCCAGCTCCTCGGCGAACAGCTCACGGATCCGGGCCACGGCCTGCTCGTCGGAGACACCCGGCGCGAATACCGCGTCCTCGGTGGCGTCGAAGCCGGCCCGCCGCCAGACGTCCTCGTGCATCTCCACGATGAACGTCGAGCCTGCGTCGGAGTAAGGGTAGCCGTGGACCTGCATGACCCCCCACTCGGTCTCCTTGACGAAGAACTGGAAGGCCTCGAAGACCCGGTCGGTGCCCAGCCACATGTACTTGCTGTGCCGCCGGTCCAGCTGCGGTCGGAAGACGTCCTCGTGGGCCGTGCGGACACCGGAGTTGACGCCGTCCGCGCCCACCACCAGGTCGTACGACGCCCGCAGCTCGGCGACGTCGGGGGCGAGGGTGGAGAAGCGCAGGTCGACGCCGAGTTCGAGGCAGCGCTCCTGGAGGAGGTGCAGGAGTTCCTTGCGGCTCATGGCGGCGAAGCCCTGGCCGCCGACGGTGTGGGTCTCGCCCCGGTAGTGGATGTCGATGTCCGTCCAGCGGGCGAAGCGGCGGGACATCGCCTCGGAGAAGACGGTGTCGGCGTTCTCGATGCCGCCGAGGGTCTCGTCGGAGAAGACGACGCCGAAGCCGAAGGTGTCGTCTGGGGCGTTGCGCTCCCACACGGTGATCTCGTGGGCGGGGTCCAACTGCTTCATCAGGGCCGCGAGGTAGAGACCTCCCGGGCCACCGCCGATGATCGCGATTTTCAAGGGAGTTCCTCTCACTGCTCCGCGACCTGCTCTGCTTCGATGATCTTGCGGAGCGCGAACCGCTGGAGTTTTCCGCTGGTGTTGCGCGGCAGGACGTCGTGGAAGCGGACGTCACGCGGGTACTTGTAGGGCGCCAGGACCTGTTTGACGTGGTCCTGGATCTCCTTGGCCTTGGCCGGGTCCCCGGTGACGCCCTCGCGCAGCACGACGAAGGCGCAGACGACCGAGCCGCGTTCGGGGTCGGGGCGGGCCACGACGGCCGACTCGACGACGTCGGGGTGGGTGTCGATGGCGGCCTCGACCTCGGGACCGCCGATGTTGTACCCGGAGGACACGATCATGTTGTCGCTGCGGGCGTGGTAGTAGAAGTAGCCGTCCTCGTCGCGGTGGAAGATGTCGCCGGTGACGTTCCAGCCGCCCACGACGTAGTCCCGCTGGCGCTTGTCGTCGAGGTAGCGGCAGCCGACCGGGCCGATGACGCCGAGCCGTCCTGGCTCCCCCGGGCCGAGTTCCTCGCCGTCGAAGCCGAGGATGGTCGCGCGGTAGCCCGGGACCGGGCGGCCGGTGGCGCCGGGCCTGATGTCGTCGTCGGCCGCGGAGATGAAGATGTGCAGCAGCTCGGTCGCGCCGATGCCGTCGATGACCTTGAGGCCGATGCGGTCGCGCAGCTCCTCCCACGTGGTGAGCGGTATGTGCTCACCTGCCGACACCCCGACCCGCAGGCCGGCCAGTTGGTGTTCCTTGCCGTCGCGGGTGATCGCCTTGTAGGCGGTGGGCGCAGTGGCGAGGACGGTGACGCCGTGCTTCTCGACGAGGTCGGCGAGTTGAGCAGGGGTCGCCGTCTCCGTGAGCAGGGCGCAGGCGCCGGCCCGCAGCGGGAAGACGACCAGCATGCCGAGGCCGAAGGTGAAGGCGAACGGCGCGGTGCAGGCGACCACGTCGTCAGGGCGCAGCCGCAGGATGTGGCGGGCGAAGGTGTTGTCGATGGAGAGGATGTCCCGGTGGAAGTGCATGGTGATCTTCGGGACTCCGGTGCTCCCGGAGGTGGGGCCGAGCAGGGCCACGTCGTCGGCGGCGGTGTCGACGTCGGTGAACTCGCCCGACTTGGCGGCGCATCGGGCGGCCAGGTCGTGGGCGCCGGTGCCGCCGTACTCGACCACGCGCAGGTCGGGCAGCACGGTGTCGCGGACCGTGCGGACGTCCTCGGTGAAGCGGTGGTCGACCAGGGCGACGGACGGCCGGGTCCGTTCGGCGATGGGGACGATCTCGCGGGCGCGCAGTGCGGCCATGGTGGTCACCACGACCCCGCCGGCCTTGAGGACGCCGAGCCAGCAGGCCACCGCCCAGGGGTTGTTGGGCGCGCGCAGCAGTACCCGCTGCCCGGGGACCAGGCCCAGGTCCTCGGTGAGGACCTGGGCGACCTGGTTGGCGCGGGTGCGCAGGTCCCCGTAGGTCCACAGGTCCCCGGCAGGGGTGCGCAGGGCCGGGCGGTCCGGGCCGTGGCGCTCGACGGCCGCGTCGATGAGTTCGGCGGCCGCGTTGAGACGGGCCGGGTAGGTCAGTTCGGGTGTGGTGAACTCGATGGTGGGCCACTGTTCGGCGGGCGGGAGGTGGTCCCGGGCGAAGGTGTCCACGTGCGAGGTGGGTGAGAGCGGAAGAGCCAACGTGAGGTTCCTTCCGGGAGCCCGCCGGCGGCGTGCGGCGGACGGCTCAGGCGGGGCGGATCATGCCTTCCTGGACCACGGTGGCCAGGTGGCGGTGGTCGTGGGTGAAGAAGCGACCCGTGCCCAGTCCGCGGCCCGCGTCGGCGGCCACCGCTTCCTGGAGGTAGAGGAGCCAGTCGCCGACCGCTCCGGGGCGGTGGAACCACATGGCGTGGTCGAGGCTGGCGGTGACCAGGCCGGGGTCGGCCCAGGCCAGGTCGAGGACCCGCAGGACGGGTTCGAGGATCGTGTAGTCGCAGACGTAGGCGAGGGCGGCGAGGTCGCGCTGGGCGTCGGTGAGTCCCTCGACGGGGCGCAGCGCGTCGAACGGCCTTACCCAGACGGCCTGGTGGGGCCGGCGTTCGCCCTCGACGGTGAGGTAGACGGGGCCGGGTACGTGGCGCATGTCGAAGCCGCGGCCGCCGCGCCAGTAGGCCTTGGACTCGGCGGTCATGGTGCCGCCGGTGCGGTCGGCGAGGTACTCGGCCGAGCTGGGCAGGTCCTCGGGGCCGGGGACCTCCTCGGCGAACTCGGTGTGGAAGGACGAACCGGGCTCCCCCGCCGCGAAGTTGGCGAGACAGACGTAGAGCACCTTGCCGTTCTGGTAACCGCGCACCTGGCGGGTGCTGTAGCCGCGGCCGTCGCGCAGCACCTCCACCTCGTAGCGGACCTCGGCGCCGATGTCGGCCGGGCGCAGGAAGTAACTGTGCATGGAGTGCAGGGACTTGCCGTCGGTCACCGAGCGCATCGCCGCGGCGGCGGCCTGGGCGACGAGGTCGCCGCCGTAGGCCTTGGGCCAGGGGCAGGGCTGGGTGGTGGCCGTGAAGGCGAGGTCGAAGTGCTCCGGCGGGGCGGGCTTCAGCGTGAGGGCCGCGGTGACGATCGCGGAGGTCGGGGCGGCGGGGGCGCCCGGGGTGGCATTCATCGGTTCAGCCAGTCGCGCAGGTCGGTGTCGGCCACGTCGGGCAGGTTCACCACGATGTTCTCCGGGGTCCGGGTGGTCATCCACACCAGCGGCTTGGTCCGGGAGAGGTTGCACTCGACGTGCGGCATGAACGGCGGGACGAAGACCCAGTCGCCCTCCTCCATGTCGACGTAGTCCTCGAACTTCTCGCCGAAGTAGATCCGGGCCCGGCCGGACAGGACGTAGCCGCCGGTCTCGGCCTCGCCGTGGTGGTGGGTGACCGAGCGGTAGCCCGGCTCGTTGCTGACCTTGCCGTACCACAGGCGGCGCGCCGGGGTGTGCCGGGCGCTGACACCCGACACCCTGACGGCGCCGCCCGAGTCGGCGGTGTTCACGTCCTCCAGACCGGCCCGGGTCACGACGGGGGCGACGATGCCGCTGGGCAGGCGGTACATCGCGTTGTCGCCCTCCAGTCGGTACTTGCTGAGGTCGGGCTCCATGGAATCGGCTCCGTTTCCGTGCCTTGCTCGGGTTCCGTGGCCTGCGCGGGCTCCACGGCCCGCTCGGGCTTCCGTGGCCCGCCCGGGCCCGGAACAGGACCACGCTCTATCTCGTATTTTTCACGGTCGTCATTTATTGTCAATACGACCGGCCGTGCGGCCGGAGCCGGACACCACCGAACCGGAGGCCTCATGACTCCCGTCGCCGTGAACCCGCCCGAGCTGCCCGCCCCGAGCGGTTACTCGCACGGAACGCTCGCGGGCAACACGCTCCATCTGGGCGGCCAGACCGCACTCGACGCCGATATGAAGATCGTTCCGGGCGGGATCGTGGAGCAGTTCCGCCAGGCGTTCGGCAATGTGCTCACCACACTGCGCGCGGCGGGCGGTGAGCCGGCGGACCTGGTGAGCGTGACGATCTATCTCACCGACATCCCCGACTACCAGGCCCACGGCAAGGAGATCGGCAGGTTGTGGCGGGAGCTCGCGGGGCCCGTCTATCCGGCGATGGCGGGCATCGGCTGCACCGCGCTCTGGCAGCCGGAGGCGCTGATCGAGATCCTCGGCGTGGCCGTGATCCCGGACGAGCGGCTGGTCAGGCCGTAGGCACCCTAGGAGGTGTGGACGACCGCCAGCGCGTGTGCGCGCGCGGGCTCGCGCAGCGCCTTGTCGAGTTGTTCGAACAGCGCGCCGGCGGTGTCGCCCTTCCAGCCCGCCGGCAGCAGGGTCAGCGGCAGGCCGGGGTCGCGGTACGGGAGCCGGCGCCACTCGGTGAGCATCGGCAGATAGACCGCGAACGCCTCCTGCGGGGCGATGCCGCCCGCGGCCGCGCGCTCGCTCACCGGCTGGTACCGCTCCAGGAAGTCCGCGTAGAGCGCGGTGAGCTCGTCGAGGTCCCACCACTCGCTGACCTTCGCCCGCAGGTCGCCGAAGGCGAAGTGGTCACCGGTGAAGATGTCCACGTACGGCGTCAGTTCGAGGCGTTGCAGGGTGCGGCGGGTCTCGTCGGCGAGGATGCCGGGGGCCACCCACACACCGGGGGCCGCGGTGCCGAAGCCCAGACGGGTCAGGGCCGTGCGCAGGGCGTGGCGCTTGTCGCGCTCGGACTCGGGCACGGAGAACACGACGACGAGCCAGCCGTCGTCGGCCGCGGCCCGGTTCCGCTCGAAGATGCGTATGTCGCCTTCTTCGAGCACCTCCAGGGTTGCGTCGGCGACGGCGTACCCCGCGGCGCCCCCGTGCCGCTCGCCGCGCAGCACCCCGCGCCGCTTCAGCCGGGAGACCGCGGACCGTACGGCCTGCCCCTCCACGCCGAGGTCGGCCATCAGGCGTATCAGGGAGGCCACGGAGAGCCAGTTGTGCTCACGGCGCGCGTACAGCCCGAAAAGGGTGATGATCAGGGGGCCCAGACGGCTGTCCCGCCCGCCCACGCCGACGGCGGACGACGACTCGGCTTCCGCTGTCATGTCCACCCTCCTCCGGCCGGCACCCTGCTGATCGCCAAGCAGCCTATCGCGCATACCGGCGCTGCACCGGCCCTGCGGATCACCGCCGCCGGGTCCCGCGCCCGCCCTCGTCGTGCTGCGGGTCGCGGCCGCGCGGCACATGGTGGTACGGCACGGGCGGGAGGGGTGACCGGTGCGGGTGAAGGGCGAGAGACTGCGGGGCGTCCGTCCCGGGCATCGTATTCGTCCGCGTCACTGTTGCCTGTGATGCCTCCGTCGCCATCTCTGTTGGGGAGTCCGACATGACCACACCGCGAGACCTGTTCATCGTCACCGTGTACGACGCCGCCGCCCGGCCCGTCGAACAGGGCGACCTGTCGCTGGCGCTCGCGGGAGCCGAACTGGTCGATCTGCTGGGCGCCGGGGCCGTCACCCTCGACGACGAACTCATCGTGCCCGCTCCCGAGGGCGGAACCGGCGACCGGCTCCTCGACGAGGCGGTGGCGGCGCTGACCCGGGAGGCGCCGTACGAGTCGGTCGAGGACTGGCTGTGGCGCAGGGGGCGTGGCCTGTCCGCCGCCTACCTCGCCGTACTGGAGGCGGACGGCACGGTCGCCCGGCAGCGCAGGCGCTGGCTGCCGCTGCCGACCGAGCGGACGGAGCTGGCCGACTCGCCGGAGCGGGCCCGCGCGCACGAGCGCTGGACGTCGGGCGAGCCCGTGCTCGCCTCGCTGGCGGCGGCCGTGGGGATCCAGGACGAGGCACCCAAGGACCTCGCGGGTGAGGCCTCCGACGCGACCGTCACGGTGGTGGCCGCCGTGACCGGCGCGGTGACGGAGCTGGCCGCCGTACGGCAGCGACGGGAGATCGAGGACGCGGCTTTCGACAACGTCTGGCGTGGTCTGTAGCGGCCTGTGGCGGTCCCTGCCCCGTACTGCCGTTCGGGGCGCGACCCGGGTGGTCGCCACCGGCGGGCAGGGCCCCGGTCCACCCCACCGGGCGGCATCCGGCCCAGCAGAGCGGGCGGGATGCCGCCCACTGGGACCGGACCGGATTCGGCCCACTGGGACCGGACGGAATTCAGCTCACCAGACCAGACGAGTTCCGACCCACCGAATCGAGGTGGGGCTCGGTCGGCGGGAGCCGGCGTGGTTCACCCGGCCGTCGCGGCGCCGGCGCCGGTGAAGAAGTCGACGAGGCCGTGCGGGGCGTTGTCGCCGTAGCACATCTCGTGGATCCGGGAGGCCTCGAAGGCGGCCTCGGTGCTGCGGGGGAACAGCGACCGCTCGTACTCGGTGAGCGCGGACTCGGTGTCGTACGGGTGCGCGGCGAGGGCCTTGCCGAGTTCGGCGCCGTCGTACATGGCCAGGTTGGCGCCTTCGCCGGACGGGCGCATGAGGTGGGCGGCGTCGCCCAGCAGGGTCACCCCGGGCACCCGGTCCCACCGGTGCCCGTCGGGCAGGGTGTGGATGGGGCGCAGGACGGGCACGGTCTCACCGTCGGTGATCAACGCGGTGAGCTCCGGCGCCCAGTCCGCGAACTCCGCCGCGATCCGGGCGGTGGCCACCGCGGGATCGGCGAAGTCGACGTCGGCGAACCAGTCCTGCGACCTGGCCAGTGCCACATAAGTGTGCAGGTTCCCGCCGCTCTCCCGGTGCGCCCCGATCCCCTTCCCCGGCGCGAGCGCGAACAGCGCCCCGCCGCCGACCGTCTTCGCACTGGCGGGATGCCGGGTGTCGCCGTCGAACAGATAGGTCTCGACGAACGACAGGCCGACGTACTCGGGCGTCGCGTCGGAGAGCAGCGGCCGGACCCGTGACCACGCGCCGTCCGCGCCGACCAGCAGGCTCGTGACGACGGTGGCGCCGTCGCCGAAGGTCACCTCGTGGCGACCATCGCCCAGGGCCCGCACACCGCTCGCCTTGTGCCCCCACCGGACGGTACCGGCGGGAAGCGAGTCGAGCAGGATCCGGCGCAGCTCGCCGCGCTGCACCTCGGGGCGGCCCCCCGCGCCGGTGTCGGGTTCGTCGAACAGGACGGTTCCGTCCGGGCTCATGACCCGTAGCGCCTCGCGGCCCTCCAGGACGAGGCCGCGGAACTCCTCGATCAGGCCTGCCGCCCTGAGGGCCGCTTGGCCGTCGTGGTCGTGGATGTCGAGCATCCCTCCCTGCGAGCGCGCCGTCGGCGAGGGTTCCGCCTCGTAGACCGTGGCCGGGATGCCGTGGACGTGGAGAACGCGGGCGAGCGTCAGCCCTCCGAGCCCCGCGCCGATGATCGTGACGGGAGGGGTCATGGTGCTTCCTTCCTGATCGCGGACCACCGGGTGTCCGCCCCGGCGCAACCTGCCTGGAACGGCGTTCCAACGACAGAAGCATGGAACGGTGTTCCAGACCTTGTCAACCTGGAACGGCGTTCCAGGCTGCTCTAGGATGGCGGGATGGCAACCAGGACACGTCGTCCGGAGCGACGGCAGGAACCGCTCTCCCGGGAGCGCATCGTCAGCGCCGCCGTCGAACTTCTCGATACGGTGGGCGAGGGCGGCCTGACGTTCCGCGCACTGGCCGAGCGCCTGGCGACCGGCCCCGGAGCGATCTACTGGCATGTCGCGGGCAAGTCCGAGCTCCTGGACGCCGCGACCGACTCCGTCGTCACCACTGTCGTCGGCGCGGCCGTCGCCGGTGACGACGGCCGCGCGACTCCCCAGGAGGCGATCCGCGCGCTCGCCCTCGGCCTGTTCGACGCGATCGACGCCCACCCGTGGGTCGGCTCGGAACTCGCCCGCACGCCGTCGCGGTCACCGTTGCTGCGGATCTTCGAAGGCATCGGACGCCAGGTCCAGGCACTCGGGGTGCCCGAAGCCGACCAGTTCACGGCGGCGTCCGCGCTGCTGCACTACGTTCTCGGAGTGGCGGGCCAGAACGCAGCCAACGCGCGGACCGTCCAGCCGGGCACGGACCGCGCCGAGTTCCTCGACACCGTGGCGACCGCATGGTCCCGGCTCGACCCCGACGAGTACACGTTCACCCGGAGCGTCGCCGGCCGGCTGCGCGAGCACGACGACCGGGCGGAGTTCCTCGCCGGCATCGGCCTCATCCTCACCGGGATCACCACACGCACGCGGCCGACCGGCTGAACCGAGCCGGATCGTGCGCCGCGCGCGCCGTACGCCGGCCACCCCGTGTTTCGGGGCCTGCCTCACGGCCAGGCCCGCGTCGGCACATCGGCGGCATGTTCGTCCGCGTGGTACGCCCACCGACGACACGACGGAGATCACGGGATGGCGTCCGAGGCGGTACCCGGAAGGCTGAGATCCGCGGCAGGTGACGTCGCAGCGGCGGTTCGAGGGCTCCTCGGGCGCGGACCGGAGCGAGGGTCGCGCGCTGCGACCCTCAGCTGGAATTGGTGGAAAGGAGCCCCCGCATGGCCGGTCAAAGCGGATTGAGTGTCGACGTCCACGTAGCCCCGATGCGTCCGGTCGCGGGTCCGGTCGGCCAGGCGTCCCTGGGAACGGCCGGTGTGGTCACCGTGCAGCAGCACGCTCATCTCCGGCGGGCGGGACGCCGTACTGGTCGACACGCTCATCACCTACGACCAGGTCGACGCCCTGGCCGACTGGGTCGAGGGGTTCGGCAAACGGGTCGTCGGCGCCCTCGTCACGCACGGCCACTCCGACCACTGGGTCGGTCTCGCCAGGCTGCTGGAGCGATTCCCCGGGGCACGCGGACTGGCCACCGAGGAGGTCCTGGCGCGGGCCCGCCACGAGGCCACCGACGACGCGCTGCGAACATACTGGCAGACGGTCTTCCCCGGCGAGATTCCCGCCGAGCCCGTGCTGCCGGAGCTCCTCGACACGGACCCGGTCGACCTCTAAGGCCACTCACCGCGGATCATCGACATCGGCCAGGCCGACACGGAACACTCGACGATCGTGCACGCGCCGTCGATCGGCGCCGTGGTCGCCGGTGACCTCGTCTACAACCAGGTCCACATGATGACCGCCTACACCGACGCCACGGCACGGGAGGCATGGATCGCGAACCTCGACACCGTCGCGGCCCTGAATCCGAGGACCGTCATCTCAGGGCACAAGCGCGTGGGCGCGCCCGACTCTCCCGACACGATCGAACAGAGCAAGGAGTACCTGCGCGAATTCTCCCGCGTCGCCGCCGAGCAGGACACCGCGCAAGGGATCGTCACCGAGATGCTGAAGCTCCACGGCGACCGGGACAACCCCTACACGCTCTGGCTCTCTGCCCGGCGCACCTTGGCGAACCGCTGAGTCGGCCGGCGGCGCGCGTCCGGGAGTGCGGGGACCCGCCCGCATTCCTGGTTTGTTCCGGTAGATCTTCCGGTAGTCCGTCCCGTTCTTCTTCCTGGTGTCCCCGCCTGTCCCGATGTTCTGCTGTACGCGGTCAAGCAGCCATCTCATCATCGAGTACAGGAAGGTGCCGCCCGTGAACGACCTCAGTTCCCGGACCCCGCAGGAGATCTTCCAGAGCCACGGCAAGGCGCTCCTCGCCGAGGACCTCGACGGGATCGTCGCGAACTACGCCCCCGACGCGGCCTTCATCACCCCGGACGGCGTCCGGCACGGCCGGGACGGAGTCCGCGAGGGCTTCGCCCGGCTGTTCGCCGACCTCCCCCACGCCAAGTGGGACCTGACGATCCAGACCTTCGAAGGCGATGTCCTCTTCCTGGAGTGGTCCGCCGACTCCGACACCAGCCGGGCTCAGCACGGCGTGGACACCTTCGTCTTCCGCGACGGGCTCATCCAGACCCAGACGGTCCGCTACACGCTGACCCCGAAGAGCTGAGGAGAGCGGGCCCACGCCGTACCCGCGCCCTGGCGGCATCGATCCGAACCGGTGGCCTGCCCCGTGACCGGACCAGCAGCACTTCAGCCCATCCGTCTGTACGGATATGTCAGCATCATGCGGTGTTGACACACATATCGCGAAACAACCCTGAAGGAGTATTTCGTGTCATCCTTACGCGCCGTCCTCCGCTCCACCCGGGTGCTTCGTTACTCGGTGGCCGCCGTGAGTGCAGCCTTCCTCGCCACTGCGCCGGCCGCGCATGCCGCTGCGAACCAGGCGCCGTCCCCCTGTCCAACCCATTCCTGATCGCGAACGCCAACCAGCACATGGTGCTGTGTGCCGACCCGAACAGCACCATGGCAACCGTCGAGCCGCTCACCCTCACCATTGACCCC
Source organism: Streptomyces sp. Ag109_O5-1 (assembly GCF_003814875.1). Classification (GTDB taxonomy): domain Bacteria; phylum Actinomycetota; class Actinomycetes; order Streptomycetales; family Streptomycetaceae; genus Streptomyces; species Streptomyces sasae. The sequence goes on from NZ_RKQF01000001.1 coordinate 296,315, forward strand.
CTGTGCGTGTGGCAGCAGAGCGGGTCCGGCAGCGATTTGGTCCTGTACAACGCCAAAAAGGACATGGTCCTGGGCATCAATAACCCCACAGCGCCTTTCAACGGCGATCCCGTCGACCTGATGCCGTACGACTCGACGAACAAGTACGAGCAATGGGCTTGGGGGAGTCCGGGTGGGAGCGGTCTCCTCGGCGTTCCGCTGCTCTTCTACCCCAACTCGGGCTACAACCTGAACGCTCACAACGGCCAGGGAAAGTACCTCACCATCACCGACGAAGACCAGCCGACCAGGCAAGACCAGAGCTGGAATACGGTCTCGATCGCGAGCTGAAAGGTCCCGCCAAGCTACCGGTACGGCATGCCGCGCGCCCGCGCCGACGGCATCGGCCCTTGGGAGCAATTCCGGCAACCGGCTCGTCGGCGCGGGTGCGAGAGGGGAGCCGCACCGGTTGTCCGCCCGCGAGCCTCGGCAGAGCTCGGACCTCTCGCACCGGGAGGTCCGGGCCCTGCGGCACCTACCGGGCGTGGCCGGCTCCGGCCAGGCGCACCAGTTCCGTCCTGCTGGTCACCCCCAGCGTGCGGCCGACTCGCTCCAGCATGCCGGTCACGTCCTGCGGAGTCAGCAGCAGGGCCTGGGCGACCTGACGGTCACTGTGACCGGCGCCGACCAGTTCCACCACCCGGTGCTCGGTCAGCGACAGGCTCGGAGCCACCGTCGGCGCGGCTTTCGGACGCGCCCCCAGCTCGGCCAGCATCCGGCGTACCCGGCCGGCCAGGAGGACACTGCCGCAGGTCTCGGCGAGGTCCAGGGCCTGGGTGAGAACTTGGCGGCCCTGGTCGGCCTCTCCCTTGCGCGACAGCGCGGCGCCCAGCTCGTACTGGGCCCGGGCCAGTTCCAGGCGGGCCGGAGACCGCTCCAGCATGGCGACGGCCTCGCGCAGGAGAGCCTCCCCCTCGGAGCCGCCCATGACGACACCCAAGCAACACGACGCCAGGCCGATCACTCGCTCGGTGCCCCAGCGATGAGCCAACTCCAGTTCCTCGTTGGCCAGCTGGAGCGCGTCGGTGCGCTGTCCGAGCGCCAGGTGCAGCCGCGCCGCCTGCGATCGCCAGGGCGCCCCGGCCAGGTTCGCGACCTGCGTCCGCTTCTCCTGTGCACCGTACTCCAGCAGGACCGTGAGGGCAGCGGCCGGATTGCCCCGCCCGGCATACAGCCGGCTGCGTGCGAGGACCACCGGCCCCTGCCACAGCCAGCCGGCCCGATCGGTGTCGGCGTCCGGCGTCAGTACCCGTGCCGCCGCGGCCGGGTCGCACCGCTCGATCAGCGATTCACCCACCTGAACCATCAGCCCCAGCCGTGCCCGAGGCTCCAGGCCCTCGCCGCTCGTGGCGGCGGGATGTCCGAAGTCCGGGGTGAGCGCCAGCTGTTGGCCCCGACGCGCGCGGACCCCGAGCCGCCAGATCATCGCCGACGACACCATGAGGAAGATGCCCCAGCGCGCACCGATGTCGGCGATCTGGTCGAACCGCGCCGCTGCGTCGTCGAGGCGGTCGGTGGTCATGTAGGCCATCCCGGCCAGGCTCACGAGCATCTGTGACTGGTCCATGGCCGCCAGTCCGCCGCGCAGGGCCCGGTCGAGGAGGCTGTTGGTGACCTCGGCACTGGCGGCCGAGGCGGCCAGCGCGGCCAGGACCGCGCACTCACCCGGGGTGTCACCGGCCAGCTTGTGATCCCACAGCCGGCTTGCGAGTCGCCGGGCAGCGGGGAGGGTGGACAGCTGGTCATAACCGATCAGGAGCATCTGGGCCTGCAGAAACCACGACACCTCACGGGCCGTCCCGGTGCCGTCGTCGGCGTGCCGCAAGTCCTCCACCGCTCGGGCGAGCACCTCGACGGCGTCCGCGTGCTCATGGCCGAGGAACAGCGCGTTGGCGAGCAGGTAGGCCGCATGGGCGCGGGAGTACGGGTCCGTCAACACGGCGGAGGCCTGCGTCAGATGATGCCGCGCGGCGCCGATATCGAGCTGTAACTCGTCCTCGCCCAGCTCCAGCAGCAGCGGACCGCGTTCTTTGCCGGTCATCGGCTCCCGCAGGGCCCGGCGGAGGTAGGCCGCGGTGATCTCCGGGGCACCTCGGCCGCGCGTGGCCCGCGCCGCCTGCCGCAGGGTGTCGACCCGCCAGGCCTCACCGCTCGGTTCGGCCAGCAGCAGGTGGGCGGCTACCAGATCGCCGGCCGCCCCCTCGCGCCGCAGCAGTTCGGCCGCCCGTGCGTGTCCGGCGGCCAGCTCCACCGGTCCGACGACGGTCTCGGCGATCGCGGCGCGGACCAGGGGATGCTCGAACCGTGCGACCTCACCAGGTGCCAGCACACCGATCCGCTGCAACCGGCGGCCGTGCTCCCGGGCCTGCGCCTCGCCCAACTCCGCCAGTTCGGCCACGAGATGCCAGTCGGCCCCGTCCCCCAGCACCGCCAGGGCCTCGACCAGACGCCGGGTCGGCTCCGGCTGGCCCGTCAGCCGCTTGACCACGGTGTCCGCCAGAATCCGGCCGCGGAACTCCTCGACCAGATGTACCTGGGCGCCGACGGGCCTGACCCCGTTGTCGGCGAGCGTGCGCAGCAACTCGCGCAGCAGCAGGGGGTTGCCCTGGGTCGCCTCTGCGCAGGCGGCGGCGAACCGCGGTTCGGTGCCCTGGCCCAGACTCGCCCGCACCAGCCCGGCCACGCTGTCGGCGCCCAGCGCCGGCAGCCCGACCGTCAGGCAGTCCGGCTGGGCGGCGATCCGCTCCAGCAACGGCTCGGCCCGGGTCCCGCTGTCCGGCCGTGCCGCCAGCACCAGCAGCAACGGCAGACCGCGCAGACGCCGCGCCAGGTACTCCAGCCACCGTAAGGACGGGCCGTCCGCCCAGTGCACGTCGTCGACCACCATCGCGACCGGCCCGTCATCCGTGACATGCACCATCAGCCAGTACAGGCTGTGCAGCAGGCCCTGTGACGCCTCGGGGGACAGCCCTCCGCCCTCGTCGGCTCCGGCCACGAGCAGGGCGTGCGACGCCAGCTCCGCCGGTCCCGACAACAGCCGCTCCCGTCCGGCACTACCGGCTCGACCGAGCAGCGGCTCGACCAGCTGCCGGAGCACGGAGAAGGCGAAGCCCTGTTCCAGCTCTCCCCCGCTGCCCCGCACCACCCTTATGCCCCGCGACTGCTCGGCCGCCGCCCAGGTGTCCACCAGGGAGGTCTTCCCCATCCCCGCGCTCGCCCGCACCAGCACCACCGCGCCCCGGCCGGCCCGAGCCTCGCCGGCCGCGCGCGCGAGTACCGCCAGCTGGCTGCGACGATCGAGCAGACCTGGTCCCGTCGCAGCGTCATCGGCCGGAGGAACGCCCTGCCGGCCGGAACGGCCGGCGGCCAGCAGCGCGGCAGCGTCGGCGTCGGCCAGCCCCAGTGCCGACACCAGCAGCTCCACCGTGCGCCGCTGCGGCCGCTCCCGGCGGCCCCGCTCCAGGTCCCTGATCGACCTGGCCGACAGCCCGGCGGCCTCGGCGAGCGCCTCCTGCGTCAGCCCCGCGGTCCGGCGTAACTCCCGCAGCATCTCGCCGAACGTCATCACACGCCGCCCCCACCGTCAGCCCAGGACGCCGACCACCGGGAAATGTGACGGTGTGCGTCGTGCCACCACTGATCATCAGTGCCGGGTCAGGACCTTACCGGGGGGACCGCGGGGCCTGCCACTACGACTCGCGGTCCTCAGGCTCAAAGGTTGCCTCGATGAACTCCCTTTCCCTGTAAGTCAGTTGCATGTCAGGCGGGCTGCCACAGTTCGATCCGGTTGCCCTCGGGGTCGGTGACCCAGCCGAATCGGCCGACGCCTTCCATGTCCTGCGCTTCTTCGGCCACGTCCGCCCCGTTGGCGCGCAGTTGTGCGAGCATCGCGTCCAGGTCGCGGACCCGGAAGTTGAGCATGGTCCGCTGGGCGCGGGACCCGAAGTAGTCGGTCTCGGACTCGAACGTCGCGAACACCGTCGGGCCGGCTTCCTGGCTCCACAGTCCGTTCTCGTCGGCGTCGAGGCCCAGGCAGTCGCGGTACCACGCGCTGAGGGCCGCCGGATCTGCGGCCCTGAGGAAGTAACCACCGATTCCAAGCACACGTTCCATGCGGCCATCCTGCCAGCACGGCGATCGGACGGGCCGATGCCCCGCGCGGGCGGCGCATGCGGGTCGGCGCCGTGCTGTTCGGCCGCTCGTAGGCCGTTGCCCCGGCTCCGCGCTCGCCCCCCGCAACGGGCCGAGCAGGCGATGAAGCTCGCGCAGCCCATACGGCGACCGGGCCCGTGCGCGCCCCCTCCTCCGGGTTTCCCAGCGCGATCGCATCGTCTCGGCCCAGGGCATGTGACCGGTCGGCGACCGGACGTCGCCCTGTCCTCACCAGCGGCCCAGGACCTCGACGTCCTCAAGGGGCCGGCTGCGCCCCCTTGTCTACGGCACCGCCGTAGGTGCGCGGTCACGTGCGCCGGAGCGCACGTGATGGGACCGGCCGCCGACTACGGGCCGCACGGGATGCCGCCGTGCCCCCGGTGCCGGAGCGTGGTCGTGACGGCGCCCTCCCCCGCGGTGGCGCCCGCCCACACCCCGGCCCGGGGGCCCGCGCCGAAGGCCGAGGCCGCCGGGGAAGCGAGAGGAAACCACCATGACGTCACCCGCATCGCCGGCCACCGTGGTTCTCGTGCACGGCGCGTTCGCGGACTCATCGAGCTGGTCCCGCGCGGTGTCCCGGCTGGCCGCGGCGGGCGTCGCGGCCGTGGCGCCGGCGAACCCGCTTCGGGGTCTCACCGCCGACGGTGAGTACATCGCGAGCGTCGTGAGCCAGCTCGACGGCCCCGTGCTGCTGGTCGGCCACTCGTACGGCGGTCCAGTGATCACCTATGCGTCGGCCAAGGCGGAGAACGCCAAGGGGCTGGTCTTCGTCGCCTCCTTCGGGGTCGACCAGGGCGTGTCCACGCTCGGTTCGAACGAGGCCTTCCCGCCCGCCGAACTGGACAGCTCCCTGCTGCCGCGCACGTTCCCGCGCGGTGCGGAGACCGGCACGGAGGTCTACATCCAGCCGGAGCGCTTCCACTCGGTGTTCTGCGCGGACCTGCCGGACGACGAGGCCGCCGTGCTCGCGGTCAGCCAGTGCCCGGCCACCGACGTGGCGTTCGGTGAGCCCCTGGGGGTCGAGCCGGGCTGGAAGAGGCTGCCGAGCTGGTTCGTGGTCGCCGGCTCCGACCACGCGATCAACCCGGACGCGGAGCGTGCCGCGGCCGAGCGGATGGGGTCGACTGTCACCGAGATCGCCGGTGGCTCGCACGCCACCGCGCTGACCCACGCGGACGAGGTGGCGCGGATGATCGTCGGTGCGCTCGGCGAGATCGGGTGACACCCTGCAGACACCACGGGACGGCAGTCACGTGGACGTTTCCACGGAATCCGGAGGACCAGACGATCTGGAGGAGAACATGACCGATCTACTCTCAGAGGTTCTCGAGGCCCACGGCGGCCTGCAGCGGTGGAACCGGTTCACGGCCGTCACCGCCACCATCGTCAGCGACGGAGAGCTGTTCGCGGGCAAGGGCCTGCCCCAGGATCTCCAGCCGCGCCGGATGACCGTCGCCCTGCACGAGGAACACGCCTCGGTGAGCCCGTTCGGGGCTCCCGGGCAGCACACAGACTTCACCGCGGGCCGTATCGCGATCGAGCGCGCGGACGGCACGGTCGTGGCCGAACGGCTCGACCCGAGGAAGGCGTTCACGGGACACACCCGGGAGACTCCCTGGGACCCGCTGGACCGCGCCTATTTCAACGGCTACGCCCTGTGGACCTACCTCACCACTCCCTTCTTCGCGGTCATGAAGGGCATGGGTGTGGAGGAGGCCGACCCCTGGGACGAGTCGCCGACCGAGCGGTGGCGCCATCTGCGGGTCACCTTCCCCGACGACATCGCGAGCCACAGCACCGCCCAGGACTTCTACTTCGGGGACGACGGCCTGCTCAGACGCCATGACTACCACGTCGACATCGCCGGCGGCTTCGCGGCCGCACAGTACGTCCACGACATCGAGGAGGCGGACGGGATCAAGTTCCCCACCAGGCGTCGAGCGTATCTGCGCCGGCCCGACGGGCGTCCCGACCACGACCATGTCATGGTCGGTATCGACTTGAGCGACGTCCACTACGCCTGACGGCGGCGGCGCGCCCCGGCCCGCCCGGTCCTCGGCGGTCGCGTGGTCGGGTACGCGGCGCCACCACGCGTGGCACGTGATGTGGGATCGGGCGGCGGGCGGCACGCTGTGTACACGGGAGGCGTCTGCGTGGCGGGGAAGCCGGGAGGGCCGGCGGGGCCGTTCGCCGTCCGCACCGCGCAAGGAGACGCGTCACATGCTCGCGATCCAGCTCACGCAGTTCGGGGAGCCCGAGCAGAGCCTGAAGGTCGTCGACATCCCCGAGCCGGGGACTCCCGCCGCGGGCCAGGCGCTGATCCAGGTGGAGTACGCCCCGCTGGATCACCACGACCTGCTGCTGGCGCAGGGCGTCTATCCGGTCCGGCCCGAGCTGCCCAGCGTCATCGGCAACGAGGGAGCCGGCACGGTCCTGGCCATCGGGCCGGACGCCACCCGGATCCGCCCCGGCGACACCGTCCTGCTTCCCTTCGGCACCTTCGCCTGGTCAGAGCAGCCGCGCGGCTGACCGTCGTCGACCCGTCCGTCGGCCTCGAACAGGCCGCGATGCTGACCATCAACCCCACCACCGGAGCGCTGCTCGTGGAGGCGAGGCAGCTGCCCGCCGGTTCGTGGCTGGTGCAGAACGCGGCGAACAGCGGGGTCGGCCGTTCCGTCATCGCCTTCGCCGAGGAGCGCGGACTTCGTACGGTCAACATCGTCCGCCGGGAGCAGCGGATCGCCGAACTCGGGGAGGGCGCGGATCTCGTACTGGTCGACACCCCGGACGTGGCCGCGCGTGCACGTGCGGTCATCGGCGATGATCCGGTGCTCCTGGGGCTCGACGGGGTCGGCGGAGCGGCGACCTCGCTGCTGCTGGCTGTGCGGACCGAGGGCGCTCTGCTGGTGGTCTACGGCTATATGAGCGGTGCGCCGTTCACCCCCGACCAGCTGGTGCTGCGGGCGAAGAACATCACCACGACGGAGTTCTGGCTGTACGAGGACAAGTACCTGCCCCGGCATCCCGCCCTGGGCGCGGAGTCCGCGCGACTGGTCGCCGAGGGGAAGCTGACGCTGCCCTCCGCTCCCGTCTACAGGGCCGAGGACTTCGCCGATGCCCTGGCGTATCTGCGTGGGCACGGCAAGGTCCTGCTGGACTTCAACCCCCATCGCGCGTAAGTCTCGCTGCACAAGGAAGAGCACCATGGTCACGTACAGCACGATCGGCGTACTCGGCGCGGGCGAGGTGGGCCGGGCGGTCACCGGCCAGGCCGTCCGCCACTACGACGACGCCGGGCTGCTGCGACGCCATGGCTACGCCGCCGAAGTGCTGGGCCGCCCGCCGGCCGCGCACTTCTGCGAGAAGCACGTGACCGAACTGGGGCTGGTCTGCCCGACGCACCGTCATGTCGTGCCGATCGACGCGAACGGTGAGGTTCTGCCGGAGCCCGTCCTCATCACCATCGACCTCGCGGCGATCTCCGTCGCCTGATCACTCTGCCGACCGGGCGCCGGGCTGTCAGCGGGTGTCTCAGGACGGCAGTGTCCAGCTCTGGTTGGCGGCTCCCGAGCAGGACCAGATCTGCAGCCGGGTGCCGTTGGCCGAACTGGGGCCGGTGGCGTCGAGGCACTTGCCCGACTGCGGGTTGACCAGAGAGCCGTTCGAGCCCGCCTGCCAGACCTGCGATGCGGTGCCGTTGCAGTCGTAGAGCTGCACCTTGGTGCCGTCGGCGGTGCCGGCCCCGGTGACGTCCATGCACTTGCCGAGTGCGGTGAGCGTGCCGGAGCTGCCGACGGTCCAGTTCTGCGCGGTGGTGCCGTTGCAGTCGTAGAGCTGTACAGCGGTGCCGTTGGTGCTGCTCGCGCCCGCGACGTCCACGCACTTGCCGCCGTAGCCGTGGATCGGTCCTGTGGCGCTCGTGGGCGGGGTGACCGGGCCGGACTGGCCGGACGCCCACTTGATCTCCTGGAGCAGGAGCTGGTTCTGCTGGGCGCTCGCGAACGTCGAGGACAGGGTGGTGTTGGTCGCGTAGTCCATCGCGTTGTGGCCGAAGTTGTTGTAGACCATCTTGTAGTTGCGGTTGGACCAGACGATCGGGTAGTAGCCGCTGTACCAGGTCTGGTTGGGGTCGGTGCCGATCGGGAAGGTGGACGGGGCCATCGAGGCGAGGATGTCGATGGCCGGGTTCTGCCGCAGGTCGTTCTGCCAGCTGTACCACTCGCTCACCGAGGACGTGATGGTGGACGGCAGGTTCGCGGTCGCCGGGTGCGAGGGGTCGTCGATCTGCAGGGTCTCCTCGGTGGGGCCCCAGGTGTTGCTCTTGAAGGTGCCGGTGCCGAGGAACGTGTTGTGGTACCAGGGCCAGTCGCTGGTGTCGTCGTTGTACGCGGAGACGTGGAAGCCGATGAAGCCGCCGCCGCCCGCCATGTAGCTCTGGAACGCGGCCTGTTGGGACGCGGTGTGGGGGTAGTCGTCGAGGAACATGACGACCTGGTAGCCCGCGAGGGTCGCGGAGTTGAGCCGGCTCCAGTCGGTGGTCGCGGTGTAGGTGAAGCCGCCCGCCGCGCCGGCCTGCGGGAACCAGCTGTTGGCCTCGTGGTCGAAGCTGATGTGCGCCGCGTCGTACGTGCCGTCGTAGAAGGCGATCACGTTGACGGTGGTGGCGGCGCGGGCGCTGTGCGCGGGACCGGACAGCAGGCCGAGCACCACGGCGGCCAGGGCGAAGAGTCTCAACAGGGTGCGGGGCCAGGCTATGTACGGGTGGGGGGTGATCATGCGAGGACCTTCCTCGGGCGTGACCGCTGAGTGACATGTACACGTGTGCTGCATTGAAGGCCCGGGTTCACGTACATGTCAATGGTTCAGACCAAGAGTCGGCGACTACTTGAGGCCGCTGAGCATGACGCCCCGGATGTAGTGCTTCTGCAGCAGCAGGAAGAGGACCAGGACCGGCAGGATGCTCAGCACCAGCCCGGCCATCACGATGGGCAGCGTGCGGGTCGGATCGACGTAGTCCTGCAGGAACTGGATGCCGACGGGCAGGGTCATCACCTCCGGGTTCGCGGTCGAGATCAGCAGCGCCCAGATGTACTCGTTCCATGCGTCGACGAAGGTCAGCAGGCCGAGCGTGACCAGGACCGGCCTGGTCTGCGGGACGACGATCCGCCACCACACCGCGAACTCCCCGGCGCCGTCGATGCGCGCGGCCTCCAGGACCTCGTCGGGGATGGAGATCATGAACTGGCGCGTCAGGAAGATCCCGAAACTGCTGACCAGGAACGGCATGGCGAGCGCCACGATGCTCACGGTCAGGCCCGCGCCGCCGCGCCCGAGCAGGTCGTTGCCGCCCGCGAGCGGCCAGTGCACCAGGATCAGGAAGTGCGGGATGAAAAAGAGGAACGGCGGGAACATCATCGTCGACAGGACGAGACGGAAGACGAAGTCCCGTCCGGGGAAGCGGAGTTTGGCGAGCGCGTAGCCCGCGAGGGACGACGTGAGCAGCACCGAGCCGGTGATCAAGGCCGTGGCGACGACGCTGTTGCGGAAGAGCACCGGCAGATCGAGCTGCTGGATCGCCGCCCGGTAGTTGGACAGGTCGAACGCCTTCGGCAGGAAGCGGTACGGCAGCGTGCCGGCCTCGTCGGGTCCTTTGAAGGACGTCATCACCATGTCGAGGAAAGGCACCACCGTGAGCACGGCGCCGGTGACGACCAGCAGGTACGACAGCCACGGGAAACGGCGGCGGATCACGCGTCCTCCCCCTTGCGCCGGAAGAGCCACAACTGGACCAGGGTGACCGCGAGGACCACCGTGAACAGCACGAAGGCGGCGGCGCTCGCGGCGCCCCAGTCGCCGTAGGAGAAGGCCTGCCGGTACATCTCGAGCGCGGCCACGTTCGTCGCGTCGCCCGGTCCGCCCCTGGTCATCACGATGATCAGCGCGAACGACTGCAGTCCGGTGAGGAACTGGGTGATGCACACGAACAGCAGGGACGGCCGCAGCAGCGGCAGGGTGATCCTCCAGAAGACGGTGACGGCTCCGGCCCCGTCGAGCGCGGCGGCCTCGTAGTACGACTCGGGGATGGACTTCAGCCCGGCGGTCAGCACGAGGATCGCCGAGCCGACCGACGCCCAGGCCTGCACGACCACGACCGCGGGCAGCGCGGTGTCCGGGTCCTGGAGGAACGCCACCGAGCCGAGGCCGAGGGTGTTGAGGACACCGTTGACGAGGCCGCCCGGCTCGTACATGTACTTCCAGACGTTCCCGACGGCGACGACGGTCGTGACGATCGGCAGGAAGTACAGGGTGCGCCACAGGCCCTGGAAGCGGAGCTTGTCGATGCAGGTGGCGACGAGCACGGAGCCGGCGAGCGCGAGCACCACCGTGCCGAGGGCGAACAGCAGCGTGTTGGTGAGGATCGGCGCCAGGAACGTCGAGCCGTCCGCGAACAGACCGGCGAAGTTGTCCAGGCCGACCGGCTCGATGTCGCCGAGGTCGAACCCGGCCCAGCGGGACATCGACAGCAGGAGCGCGAAGCCGAGCGGCAGGAGGAGGAAGACGGCGTAGAACAGCAGCGTCGGCGCCAGGAAGAGGTAGGCGACGACGGCCTGGCGGCGCCGGTGCCGGGCACGGCCGCGGACGCCGGCGGCGGACCTGTCGCGCGCCGCCCGCTCGGTCGCCTCCGGTGCCAGGGTGGCGTTCACCATGACAGGGACACCTCCTGGTCGACCTGGCGGCGGGTGGTGCGCAGGGCCTCGTCGACCGACTGCTGGCCGGTCCACAACGCCTCGATGTTCTTGCGGAGCAGCGACTTGGCCTGCTGTGCGCCGGGCACGTTCGGCTCCGGCACCGCGTAGGCCAGCGCGTCCAGGAAAGGGTGGAGATTGGGATCGCCGCCTGCGCCGAGGAGCGTCCGCATGTCGTCGGCACGGCCGGTCAGGGAGCCGACCGACACCTGCAGTGCGCTCATCCGGGTCGCGCCGCGCACCTTCTCGGTGTTGAGCCAGCGCAGGAACTCCCAGGCCTCGCGCGGGCATTCGCTGGCCGTGTTGACCCCGAGCATGAAGCCGGTGGAGAGGGTGGCGCGCCTGCCGCCCGCCTCGGGGAGGGGCACCGGCGCCACGCCGACGTCACGGTAGCCCTTGCCCATCAGGGCCTTCAGGTTCGCGGTCCACCAGCCGGCGCTGATCACCATGGCGACCTGCCCGGACGCGAACGCGTTGTACACGTTGACGCCGGGGTCGCTCGCGCCCTTGGCGACCAGGCGGCGCTCCAGATCGAACACGGCCCGGCCGGCCGGCGAGTCGATGGCGGTGCGTCTGCCGTCCGCCGAGACGAACCGCCCGCCGGCGGCGTTGAGCAGCGCGAGGGTCTGGCCGACGGTGGTGGAGTCGTCGAAGGTCGACAGCCCGAACCCCTGGACCAGCGCGTTGCCGTAGCCGTCCCGCCTTGCGGTGCGGTACGCCGCGTCCTCCAGCTCCCGCCAGGTGCGCGGAGGGCGGTCGACGCCGGCCTCGCGCAGCAGCCGCTTGTTGTAGTAGAGGGCGTAGGTCTGCATCTCGGTGGGGTAGCCGTAGACGTTGCCGTCGACCGTGGCGGAACCGACCGCGGCCGTGCCGTAGCCCCGCCTGATCTCCTCGGCGTGCTCGGGCGGGGCGGGCCGCAGGACGCCTGCCTGGACGAGCTGGCCGTTCCAGAGGCAGTAGGGATGGAGGATGTCGGCGCCCTGGCCCGCGGCCTGCCGGACCATGAACGTGGTCAGCAGGTCCGTGAACTCGACGGCTTTCGTCTGCACCTTGACCCGGTCGTGCAGGGCGTTCCACTCGTCGACCGGGCCCTGCAGGGCGGTCTTGAGCTCCCCGCTCGCGTAGTGGGAAAGCAGGGTGAGGACGATCGGGTCCCTGGGCCGCCCGGTGCCCCGGTGCGGTGCGGCGCAGCCGGAGACGAGCAGCGCCGAGGGCAGCGCGAGCGCGAAGTGACGGCGGCTCAGTGCCGGCTTCACCGGTCGGTCTCCCGGCGCAGCACGCGGAACACCCGGGTCGTGGTGAAGCCGGTCTTGCGGTACAGGTGGCCGGCCGGGGACTGTGCGCCGGTCCACAGGAACCACGCGGAGTGGGCGCGCAGGGCCCGCATCCGCTGCAGGACCAGGTGGAGGAGGACTTCGCCGAGTCCGGTGCCGCGCAGCTCCTCCAGCACCCCGATCGGGCCGAACCTCTCGTCCACCGAGTCGAAGGCGCCGTGCATCGCCCAGCCGACCATGCGGCGCTCGGGGTCCCGGGCCGTGACGATTCGGTCGAGCGGTGTGCCCGCCGTCAGACACGCGCGGATCGTGCACGCCCAGTCCGGGCCGAAACGGCTCCCGGCGAGGGCGAGGAGATCGACCAGGTCGTCGTCGGACGGGGTGGCGAACCGGTAGCCCCGCGCGGTCAGTTCGTCCAGGCGGCGGGCGACGGCGTCCGGGAAACGGTAGCCGGTCAGCACACGGTCCATCGCCGCCGCCTCGTACAGCGTGCGAAAGCCCAGCGAGTCGAGGAGTCCGGCCGCCTCCGGGTACGCCTCGGCGTCGAGACCGGGAAAGACGTAGTTCGGGGTGTACGAGGAGAAGTCCACCCGGGTACGGCCGTGGCCGCGCAGCCACTCCAGGGCCTCGGTCAGCAGCAGTCGGCCGAGACCGCGTCCGCGGGCCGCCGGGTCGACGAAGAAGAACGGGATCCAGCCCTGCTCCGGCTCCAGGTCGGTGCCGGCCAGCGGCGTCAGCCGGCGCACCGCGTAGGCGGCACCGACGACACGGTCACCGTCGACGGCGATCCGCAGCCCCTCCGGGTCGAAGTTGGGGTCGAGCAGCACCAGGGAACGGAAGCGGTCCGGGGTGATGGGATCGGCCGGCGCGCTCCGGCGCCACGCCTCCACCACCCCCGGACCGTCGCCCGCGCGGAAGCCACGGATCCCCGGCCGGGTTGTCGTCGTGCGGTCGGTCATCGGCGGGGTCGTCCTTCCGGGCGTACGGCAGATCTTGCGGCAGGGCTTGCGGCAGATCTCGCGGCAGGTGGTGCGGCACGTCTCAGGCGTAGAGCAGGACGTCGTCGCCGGCCCACCGGCCGGGCGGGGCCGGCGGTTCGCAGAGCGGCAGCAGGTCGTCGCCCGCGTCCACGGCGCGCCGCAACCGGTCGGAGCCCCACAGCAGGTCGACGAAGTGCCGGTGGCCGGTGTCCTCGGCGCCCTCGTCGGCGGTGTGCCAGGCGAAGTCGTCCGGGTGGAGCCGCCGTAGCATGGCGAGCATGGCGACGGCGGTGCGTACGGGCATGAACGCCTCGCGGTCGGTGATGTGGAGCTGTACCCCGCGCAGCGGCCGCCCGGCGTGCTTGTGGAAGGCCGGCCGGTACCGCAGATCACGGAAGTGCACTCCGGGCAGGGCGAGTTCGGCCAGTGCGGGAGCGAACCGGGCGTCGATGTACGGGGCGCCGACGATCTCGAAGGGCTGTGTGGTGCCCCGGCCCTCCGAGAGGTTCGTCCCTTCGAAGAGGCAGGTGCCCGGGTAGACGGCGGCCGTGGCGGGCGTCGGAATGTTGGGCGAGGGCGCGATCCACGGCAGGCCGGTGGCCGCCGCGTCCATGGCGCGCCGCCAGCCGGCCATCTCGATCACCGTCAGATCGGCGGCCCTGCCCGCCGCTCGGGGCACGGCCGAGGAGTTGAGGTGCCGGGCGAGTTCACCGCACGTGAGGCCGTGCCGGACGGGGATCGGAGCGCGCCCGACGAAACTGGCCCACACCGGGTCGAGCAGGGGGCCCTCGCAGACGAGTCCGCCGAGCGGGTTGGGCCGGTCGGTGACCAGGAACCGGATGCCGGTACGGGCCGCCGAGACCATGAGGTCGAACATGGTCCACACGTAGGTGTAGAACCTGGCCCCGATGTCCTGCAGGTCGTACACCAGGGCGTCGACGCCGCTGTCGATCAGCACTTTGTCGAGCCGCTCACCGCTGCACCGGTAGGTGTCGTACACCGGGAGGCCGGTGTCGGGATCCGTCCCGGCGGCCTCGCCCGCTCCGGCCCGGGCGGTGCCGTGCAGTCCGTGCTCGGGGCCGAAGAGGGCGGCCAGCCGGGCTCCGGCGTCGAGCAGCGCGGGCGCGGCCGGGCGCAGGTCGGGAAGGACGCCGGTGTGGTTGGTCACCAGTCCGAACCGGCCGGGCCCGGCGAGCCCGGGCGCCGCGTGCAGCCGCGCGATCCCGGTCGTCACCGCGCCGCGGTCGTCCGTGCTCATGCCTTGCCCCGTCTGCCGGTGACACCTTCTCAGCAATGGTCGGGAACTTACTCTTTGGTCCCGGAATTCCCGTAATGAATCGCCGACCGATCGCTTGCCGTATGTGTCACCCGCACAGCCGGGCACGTTCCGTCCCCGCAAGGATGTTCGGGCTTCCCCGAAGCCGCGGCCCACCCCGCGGAGTGATCCTTCGCGGGCCGGGTGCCCCGAAGGTGTGACGGCGCCGGTCGCTCCGACTCCCGTCCGAGGCGGGGACGTTGAAACAGGCATGGGCCTCAGCGACACCCCTTCCTTCGTCCAGTTGTCCGACGCCTACTGGCTGGACAGCCCCCATCTGGCTGAGAGCGCCCCCGACCCGGCGCCCCCGACCCCGGTCCCGGTCCCGCCTACCGGCTTCCCGTGGCGGACCGCGATGGTCGGTCTGTCGGCGCTCACCGTCGCGGTCGCGTTGGTCATGGCACTCGTATGAGTGCCGGGCCGGGCCTGAGCGTCACGACACGCCGACGGTTGTCGCCCGGACGTGGGACGTTTCCGTGTCGACGGGGCGTCGGGACGTGGTGACGGTGTGTGATGGCATCGGGCCTCGGTGTTTCCCCCGTGCCCGTCGTCACCGTTTTCATCGCTCACGAAGGACATCACGATGCGTCTCAGCCGTCCGCTCGCCGTCACTCTCGGCGGGCTCGCCCTAGCCGTCATCACCATGGGTCCGGCGTCCGCCGCCCAGGGTTCGTTCGTCTGGGTGGGGCCGAAGGGCACGGCGTACGCCATCCAGAACCCGCCGGACCGCAAGTGCCTCGACATGGCGCAGGAGGCGCGCGGGCCGCAGAACGCGACGAAGAAGGCGCTCGTCGTCTACAGCAAGCAGAAGTGCAAGGGCACCGCTCGCCGGCTCGCTCCCGGGCACTCGGCGCCCGGGAGCGTCCGCTTCGCCAGCGTGGTCTTCAACCCCCGCTAGGCCGACGGCCGTACAGCCTCGGTGGCGCCGAACACGTCGTGGTGTTCGGCGCCACCGGTCTTCGCCCGGGCCGGTCAGACTCCCCCGGCCACCGCGACGCCCAGTGCGCACAGCACCACGCCGGTGACGATGTTCAGCCCGCGCCGCACCGCCGGGCGGGACACCAGGGCCCGGCCCCGACCGACGGCCCAGGTGAAGAGCAGGTACCAGCAGACGTTGACGAGGGCCCAGAGGGCACCCAGCGCGATGGTGCTCAGGAGCACGGGACCGTCCGTCGTGACGAACTGGGGCAGCACCGAGACGGCGAAGACACCGGCTTTCGGGTTGCCCAGCGCCGTACCGAGTCCGGCGCCGTACGCACCCCGGAGTCCGGCGGGACCCGCTGTCGTGGCCCCCGGGCCGGAGGCCGAGGGGGCGCACTGCCTCGCCGCGGACCTGAGGGTGTTGACTCCCAGCACCAGCAGCACCGCTCCGCCCGCGAGCCGCACCAGCAGATAGGCGTGCGGGTTGGCGAGGAGCACCGCGGAGAGGCCCACCGCGGCGGCGGTCGACCAGACGAGCAGTCCGGTGGCGTTGCTGGCGATCGTGACCCTGGCGGGCCGGGGGCCGAACTCCAGGGTCTGCCGGATCATGAGGGCCTGCCCGGCGCCCGGGAGCATGGCCAGCAGCCAGGTGGTGATCACGAAGAGGGGCAGATGGATGGGCACGGCGCGGCCGACCTTCTTCCTGGTGCGGGGGGACGATCTGGTGCGGGTGGATGATCCGTCACCAGGCTGGCGCGGGCCGCGCGTGAAGAGAAGTTAGAGCTATGCAGGTCAGCATTAAGATGTTTTAGTGATGACCTCGGATCCCGGGCAGCTGCGTCTGCTCGCCATGATCGACCGTCATGGCTCGCTGACCGGCGCCGCCCACGCCCTCGGTGTGACCCCGGCCGCGGTGACCCAGCAGGTGGCCCGGGCTGAGCGGGACTGGAACGCGCCGCTGGTGGTGCGCGGGCCGCGCGGGGCGTCGCTCACACCGGCCGGGGCGCTGCTCGCGGAGCACGGCCGGGTCATCGACGAGCAGACGGAACTGGCCGGTGAGCGGCTCGCCGCGCTCCTCGGCCGTCTGTCGCTGCGCCTGCGGGTCGGCGCCTTCCTGGCCGCCGGGCTGCATCTGCTCCCGCCTGCCCTGACCGCGCTGCGCCACCGCTGTCCGCAGGCGGACGTGTCGGTGGAGGACCTGCTGTCCGACCGCGGCGTGGAACGGGTCGCGGCGGGCGAGCTCGACGTCGCGGTGATCGCCTCCTGGGCCCTGCCCCCGGAACCCTCCCCGCACATCGCCGTGCACACACTGCTGCGGGACCCGATGGTCATCGTCCTGCCCGACGACCACCCGCTGGTCACCGGGTCCCCCGCCGGCACACCCCTGCGCCTGGAGCAGCTCCGCGACGAGTCCTGGGTGACCATCCTGGCCGGACACGCCGCCCGCGAGCAGCTCGACCGGGCGGCGAACAGCGCCGGTTTCACTCCCCGGATCCGCTTCCAGACGGCTTCGTACGACCTCGCCCAGGCGCTCGTCGGAACCGGCATCGGCGTCGCCCTCGTCTCCCGGCTGGCCCTCACCCGGGCCCCCGGCACCACGCACCGCCCGCTCGCCGACCCGCCGCTCCACCGCGACCTGCACGCCGTGACCAGGTCAGACACCGCCCTCACCCCGCTGGCGGACGTCTTCCGGGACCTGCTCCTCGACGTGGCCGCCGACCTGAGGGACACCTGGCCGTCACAGGGGTGACCGGGCGACCGCCACGACATACGCCCCGAACAGCATCGAGACCGCGGTGAGCGCGCCGAGGACGACCACGGCCTGGGCCGGTCGGCTGCGCCAGCTCCTGACCAGGGCCTGGGCGAGGGGGATGAGCAGGGGGAAGGCGGGGAGCAGGAAGCGGGGCTTGGAGGAGAAGGAGCCCGAGCCGCCCAGGACCACCAGGAGCAGGACGCCCGCGAAGACCACCAGGGCCAGCGGGGCCCGGTCCAGACAGAGCAGGCAGAACAGCAGGATCCCCACGGCGACGATCACCAGGGACGCCGCGTAGACGAAGGCGCCGCCGTGCAGCAGCAGGCTCTTGAGGAGGAGCAGGGATCCCCGGCCGAAGTCGAAGCGGGAGTCCCAGGCGCTCTGCACCTTGAAGTAGCCGTGCAGCAGGCTGCCCGTCCGTTGCCCCACCCACAGGACGTAGCCGAGCCAGCCGAGCGGGGCCAGCAGACATCCCGCCCACAGCCCGGCCGGGACGCGCCCGCGCCGCCGTACCGCTTCGTACGCGCCCGCGACCAGCACGGCCGCCGCGACCGCGAAGCCGCTCGGACGCGAGAGCCCCGCCAGCGTGGCCAGTACGCCGGCCCACAGCCAGCGGCCTCTGAGCACGCAGTAGAGGGACCAGGCCGCGAGGGCGGAGAAGAGGGACTCGGTGTAGGCGACGGTGAGTTCGACCGACTGGGGGAGTACGGCCCACAGGGCGACGAGCGCGGTGGCCACGGATCGGCCGTACAGGTGATCGCCGATCCGGTAGACGCCCCACGCGGCGACGACGGCGGCGGTCCAGGCGACGGCCAGTGCGGCCTTGCCCGGAGTGAGCGGCAGGACCGTCGTCAGGGCGCGCACGAGCCCGGGGTAGAGCGGGAAGAACGCCCAGTCGGTCTGTACGGCTCCCCTGCGGGTGATCGTGATGAGGTCCCCGTAGCCGTGCGCGGCGATGTGCAGGTACCAGCGGGCGTCCCAGAGGTGGGCCAGGTTCTTGACCAGCGGGTGTCCCATGGCGTGGTTGGCCACGACGACGACGGCCACCCCGGCGAGCCGCACCGCCGTGAACAGCGCGAGGGCGGGCAGCAGGCCGGCAGGGGGGCGGCGGACGACCGCCGGGCGGTCGGGAGTGAACTTCGCGGGCGACTCGGGCCGCGGAACGGAGGACGTGCTCACGTTCCGACCATCGGCAGGGAGAAGCGGTCGCGCAACGCGACACCGGCGATTCTCGCGGTCTTCCGCACCGGTTCAGACCCACGCGACCCGCATCACATAGGGACCCCCTTGATCGATCATTCACCCCCCGGTTTAGCATATGAGCGCCACCTAGCTCGATCGAGAGATGGATCTGTGACTGTCAACGACGACTCGTTCACCAACTGGAAGAATCGCGAGGAGATCGCGGAGTCGATGATCCCGATCATCGGGAAGCTGCACCGGGAGCGGGACGTGACGGTCCTCCTCCACAGCCGCTCCCTGGTGAACAAGTCGGTGGTCAGCATCCTCAAGACCCACCGCTTCGCCCGCCAGATCGACGGCGCCGAGCTCTCGGTCACCGAGACGATGCCCTTCCTCCAGGCGCTCACCACACTGGACCTCGGCCCGTCCCAGATCGACATCGGCATGCTCGCCGCCACCCACAAGGCGGACGACCGGGGCCTGAGCGTCGAGGCGTTCACCGCGGAGGCGGTCGCCGGGGCCACCGGCGCCAACAAGATCGAGCAGCGGGAGCCGCGGGACGTCGTCCTGTACGGCTTCGGCCGCATCGGCCGCCTGGTCGCCCGGCTGCTCATCGAGAAGTCCGGCTCCGGCAACGGCCTCCGGCTGCGGGCCATCGTGGTGCGCGGTGGCGGCGGCGAGGACATCGTCAAGCGCGCCTCGCTGCTGCGCCGCGATTCGATCCACGGCCAGTTCCAGGGCACGATCACCGTCGACGAGGAGAACAGCACGATCCTCGCCAACGGCAACGAGATCAAGGTGATCTACGCCGACGACCCGTCCGCCGTGGACTACACGGAGTACGGCATCCGGGACGCCATCCTCATCGACAACACGGGCAAGTGGCGCGACCGCGAGGGCCTGTCGAACCACCTGCGCCCGGGCATCGAGAAGGTCGTCCTGACCGCGCCCGGCAAGGGCGACGTCCCGAACATCGTGCACGGCGTCAACCACGACACGATCAAGCCGGACGAGCAGATCCTGTCCTGCGCGTCCTGCACCACCAACGCGATCGTGCCGCCGCTGAAGGCGATGGCCGACGAGTACGGGGTGCTGCGCGGGCACGTGGAGACGGTCCACTCGTTCACCAACGACCAGAACCTGCTGGACAACTACCACAAGTCCGAGCGTCGCGGCCGGTCCGCGCCGCTCAACATGGTGATCACCGAGACGGGTGCCGCCTCCGCCGTCGCCAAGGCACTGCCCGACCTCAAGGCGCGGATCACCGGCAGCTCGATCCGGGTGCCGGTGCCGGACGTGTCGATCGCGATCCTCAACCTCCAGCTGGCCCGCGAGGCCTCCCGAGAGGAGGTCCTCGACTACCTCCGCGAGGTGTCGCTGACCTCGCCGCTGAAGCGCCAGATCGACTTCATCACCGCTCCCGACGCGGTCTCCAGCGACTTCATCGGTTCGCGGCACGCGTCGATCGTCGACGCCGGCGCGCTGAAGGTGGAGGGCGACAACGCGATCCTCTACCTCTGGTACGACAACGAGTTCGGCTACTCCTGCCAGGTGGTCCGGGTCGTGCAGCACGTCTCGGGCGTGGAGTACCCGACGTTCCCGTCCCCGGCGGTCTGATCTCCTCGCTCACCCGGCTCACCTCCCTTGCCTCAGAGGGGAGGTGAGCCGTCCGCTTTTCGCGCCCGCTTTCCCCCCGCCTTCCCGCCCGCACCGCACCCTTGACGCTCCCCCGGAACGGATGGCAACGTTTTTATCGATACAAAGGATCTCTTGATTACCGCTGCCCCGCTGTACCGGATCCCGACAGGAGCACCCGTGTCCACCGCCACCGCGATCATCAACCTCGACATCGAGGGCCCGACGATCAGCCGCCATCTCTACGGCCACTTCGCCGAGCACCTCGGACACTGCATCTACGGCGGCTTCTGGGTCGGCGAGGACTCCCCCGTCCCCAATGAGGGCGGTATCCGCCTCGACGTCGTGGAAGCCCTGCGCGCCCTGGACATCCCCAACCTCCGCTGGCCCGGCGGCTGCTTCGCCGACGAGTACCACTGGCGGGACGGCATCGGCCCGCACGAGCAGCGCCCCCGGATGGTCAACACCCACTGGGGCAACGTCGAGGAGAACAACCACTTCGGCACCCACGAGTTCATGGCCCTGTGCGAACTCCTCGGCGCCGAGCCCTACATCAGCGGCAACGTCGGCTCGGGCACCGTCCGCGAGATGAGCGAGTGGGTCGAGTACCTCACCCGGGACGGCGACAGCCCCATGGTCCGGCTGCGCAAGGAGAACGGCCGCGAGGAGCCCTGGCGGGTGAAGTACTGGGGCATCGGCAACGAGACCTGGGGCTGCGGCGGCAACATGCGCGCCGAGTACTCCGCCGACCTGGCCCGCCAGTACGCCACCTACTGCCGCGACCACGGCGACAACAAGCTCTACCGCATCGCGTCGGGCGCCTCCGACGCCGACTACAAGTGGACCGAGACCCTGATGCAGCAGATCAGCTGCTTCGGCTGCGAGGCCACCCCGAAGAACTTCTTCCAGGGCCTGTCCGTCCACTACTACACCCTCGCGGGCCCCTGGGAGGCCAAGGGCAGCGCCACGGAGTTCGACGCCGAGGACTACTACCGCACGATGCTGTCGGCCCGCCGCATCGACCGCATCCTCGCCGGCCACTCCACCGTCATGGACGTCTACGACCCGGGCCGCACGGTCGGCCTGGTGCTGGACGAGTGGGGCACCTGGTGGGACGTGGAGCCCGGCACCGACCCCGGCTTCCTCTTCCAGCAGAACACCCTGCGGGACGCGCTGGTGGCGAGCACCCACTTCGACATCTTCCACAAGCACGCGGCGCGCCTGCACATGGCCAACATCGCCCAGACCGTCAACGTGCTCCAGGCCATGCTCCTCACCGACGGCGACGCCCTGGTCCTGACCCCGACGTACCACGTCTTCGAGATGAACAAGGGCCACCAGGACGCGACTTCGCTCCCGGTGCACCTGCGCGCCGAGGGCGCCCGCCGCCGCGTCGGGGACGCCGAACTCGACACCCTCTCCGCCTCCGCCAGCGTCAAGGACGGCAAGGTCCTGATATCGGTGAGCAACCTGGACGCCGGGGAACCCGCCGATATCACCCTCGACCTGCGCGGCGGCACCCTCGGTGAGCCGACCGCCCGCATCCTGACGGCCGACAAGCTCCAGGACCACAACACACCCGCGGCGTCCACGGCGGTGGCGCCGCGGGCCTTCGAGGGTGTGACCGTCACCGCCGACGGCCTCAAGCTCACCCTCCCGCCCCACTCGTTCGTCACCGTCCAGGCCCCCCTCGACCAGCGCTGACCCCAGGAGTGCGCACATGACCCGATCCGCACGCCCGCTGCCCGCACGGCACCTGCGTCCGCCGATGGGCTGGAACAGCTGGGACTGCTACGGCACCACCGTCACCGAGGGGGAGGTCCTCGCCAACGCGGAGTTCATGCGCGAGCACCTGCTGCCGCACGGCTGGGACACGGTGGTCGTCGACATCCAGTGGTACGAGCCCACGGCCCGCGCCCACGGCTACAACCCGGACGCACCGCTCGTCCTCGACGACCACGGCCGCCAGCTCCCCGCCCCGAACAGGTTCCCCTCCGCCGTGGCCGGGGCCGGGTTCGGGCCGCTGGCCGAGCGGGTGCACGGCATGGGCCTGCGGTTCGGGCTGCACATCATGCGGGGCATCCCCCGACGGGCCGTGGAGGCGAAACTCCCGGTGTTCGGGACGGATTTCACGGCCGCCGACGTGGCCGACACCGACTCCGTGTGCCCCTGGAACTCCGACAACTACGGCCTGAACCACGACCACCCCGGCGCCCAGGCCTACTACGACGCACAGGTCGCCCAGTTCGCGGACTGGGGCGTCGACTTCGTCAAGGCCGACGACATGCTCTTCCCGTACCACGAGCGGGAGATCGCCGCCTACGCACGGGCCATCGAGCACAGCGGACGGCCCATCGAGCTCAGCCTCTCCCCCGGCACGGACATGTCGGTGGCCCGCCTGGACCATCTGCGGGAGCACGCCACCATGTGGCGGGTGTGCGACGACCTGTGGGACCGGTGGGAGGACGTCGAGGCGCAGTTCGCGCGCATGGCCCGCTGGGCACCCTGGCAGGGCGCAGTATCGACATGCGGCTCCGCCGCGTGTGGCTGGGCGGACGCCGACATGCTGCCGCTGGGCCGCATCGGTATCCGTGCGGAGCGCGGCGAGGACCGTCACTCCCGTCTCACCCGCCCCGAGCAGGTCAGCCTGCTCACCCTCTGGCTGATCTCCCGCTCGCCACTGATGATGGGCGGCGACCTGCCCACCAGTCCGCCCGAGACCATCGAACTGCTCACCAACGACGAGGCGCTCGACGTCCTGTGGCACAGCACCGGCAACCGGGAGGTGCTGCGGGAGCGGGACCTGGTGCTGTGGACCGCCGGGGACTCCGACGGGCGCACCCGGTACGCGGCCGTGTTCTCGCTGGCGGGCGAAGAGCGCCGGTTCGAGGTGCCGCTGGGGTCGATCGGGGCCGGACCCGGCGACCGGATACGGGAGGTCTGGACCCGCACCGACACCGCCCACGACGGCCGCCGGCTGGTGGCCGAGCTGCCCGCCCATGGTGCCGCCCTCTATCGTCTTGGCGAGGACGGCAGCCGGGAGTGAGTGTGACGACGATCCAGGACGTGGCGAGGGCGGCGGGAGTCTCGGCGATGACCGTCTCCAATGTGATCAACGGCCATCCCAACGTCCGCCCGGCCACCCGGGACCGCGTCCTGGAGGCGATGACCCGGCTCGACTACCGGGTCAACGTCGCCGCCCGCAATCTGCGCAAGGGCCGCACCGGGACGATCGGCCTGGCCGTCCCGGAGATCAACCGCCCGTACTACGGCCGGCTGGCCGCCTCGATCATCGCGGCCGCCGACCGGCACGGCCTGCGGGTCAGCATCGAGCAGACCGGGGCCCGCCGGGAGAGCGAGCTGGCGGCCCTCGCTCTGTCCCGCAACCGGCTCTACGACGGCCTCATCCTCAGCACGGTCGGGATGGGCCCGGCGGACGTCCAGGCGCTGGAGGTCGACCATCCGGTGGTGATCCTGGGCGAGCGGATCTTCGGCGGCCCCGTCGACCATGTCGCCATGCCGAACGAGGCCGCCTCCGAGGCGGCGACACGCCATCTCGTCGAGCGGGGCTGCCGGCGGATCGCCATCGTGTGCGGACGGCTGGGCGGCGAGGTCGATGTGTCGAGCCTGCGGCACGCCGGGTATCTGCGGGCGCTCACGGAGGCGGGGCTGGCGGCGGATCCGGAACTGGTGGTGACCGTCGAGTCGCTCACCATGCAGGATGCCGCCCGCCGGCTCCGGGAGCGGCTGGCGGACGGGCTGCTCCTCGACGGGGCGTTCTGTGTGACGGACACGGTGGCCATGGGCGTACTGCGCGCCCTCGCCGACGCCGGGGTCCGGGTGCCGGAGCAGGTCAGGGTGATCGGCTTCGACAATGTCGACGAGAGCGCGTACCTCGTGCCCTCGCTGTCCACCGTCGACCCGGACCACGACCTGATGGCCGAGCGCGCGGTCGCCCTGCTGGCGTCACGTATCGACCGGGCCGGGTCCGGGCCGGAGCGGGAGGAGTTCGCCGGTCCCTTCCGCCTGGTGGTGCGGGAGTCGACGGGCGGCTGAACCGCCCGGCCGCCCTTGATCACGCGGTCCGGGCAGGGCAGCCGGGTGACGTCCTCGAAGGCCACGGGGCGGTCGCCGAGCACCTCGTCGAGTTCGGCGAGGACCCAAGACAGGACGGACGCCGTGGTCCCGGTGCCGCCACGGCCGGCGTGAGGATCTCGGAGCAGATCTGGTCCTCGGTCAGCGGCTGCCCCGTCGACTCGTCGGTGGCGGCCATCAGCATGGAGAGCATGTCCCCGGTGCCGTGGCGCCCTGATACGGGGGGGAGGCGCCAAGGCGATCATGACCTCGCTCATGGCTGCCCACCCCCGGCCGTGGCTCAATCTGTACCGTCCGACACGCGATCATGCGTTCGATATCAGACGAGGTGGCCGAAGACCACCAGATTCTCCGTGTAGTCCTTGACGTCGTGGTCGTAGTCGCCGGCGCAGGTGATCAGGCGCACCTCGGGGCGGCGGGTGTCCGCGTAGACGCGTTCGCTGGGGAAGTCGTCCTTGGCGAAGGTGTCGGCGTCGTCGACCACGAAGTCCGCCTTCGTGCCGTCGGCCCGGTCCACCGTGAACCGGTCGCCGCGCCCGAGTTCGTCCAGCCGGGCGAAGACGGCCGCCGAGATCTTGGTGTCGACGTGCCCGGCGATGATCGCGGTGCCCGCCTCTCCGGGCGAGACGCCCCTGGAGTACCAGCCGACGAGGTTGATGTCGTCGGCCGGTGGGGGCTGGAGCTGACCCGAGGAGCCGATGGTGAGGGTGGTGAAGGGGGCGTCGACGGAGATCTTCGGGATGATCAGACGGGTCGGTGTGGACCGGGGCAGCGCCTCGCCGGTCCGGCGCGGATCGGCCGAGGGGGCGGCGTCGGCGCTCTCGGCCGGCATGGTGCCCGCGATGTCGGAGGCCTTGCCGTGTCCGCCGAACAGCGCCATGGCCAGCATCACGACGGCCACGCCCCACACGGGCAGCAGTCCGCCGCGTTGGGGACCGTTCGGGTCATCGGGATTCGGGGCCTGCGTATTCGGGTCTTCCGTATTCGGTTCGTCGGAGTTCAGGGACGAGGCGCCAGCTGCCATCGGAGGTCACCTTTCTGGGTCGCGGCAGCGGGTTGGGCGGGAACGGGGGCCGCGGTGCCGTCGACGGCTCGAACGCCGGCGACGCCGCGGCCCCCGTACGCGTATGCCCATCAGGACACGGGCCCCGGGACTCTCCTGCGCCGCAGCGCGTAGGCGCCGCTGGCCGCTACGCCCAGGACGGCCAGCCCGCCGGCCGTGACCCCGGGCGTGGCGAGGCCGCCGCCGCCGGTGTGCATGCCGCCGTGCGGTTTGCCGCTCTCCTCGTCGTCACCCCACGAGCTGCTCTTGCCCTGGCTGTCGTCGCCCTGCCCCTTCCCGCCCTGGTCCCCCTTGCCCCCTTGGTCTTGCTTGCCTCCCTGGTCCCCCTTGCCACCCTGGTCCTCCGACCCCTCGCTGTCGTCGCCCTTGTAGGACTCGGGGTCGAACTTGCTGTCGTCGCTGCTGTAGGAGGAGGAGGAGTCGTCACGGGCTCCGTCGTCCCAGGTCCCCGCCACCGCGGCCTGGGCGGCGGGGGCGGAGAAGGCGAGGGCGGCCGTGGCGGCCGTCGTCGCCAGGATCATGCGGGCAGAACGCATCTCGGTGTCCTTCCGCCGTGGCCGGGCGCCGATACTCCATCAGCTGAAACGACCCGGCCCCGACATGAACCACCGTCAGCCAGCACCACGCCCGGCACCATTCAGGCCGCCCATCCGGGGTGGCGACACGCCCAACACCGCCCGGCTGGGTCAATCCCGACCGGGGGCGCACCGCCATTCGGGCGGGAGCGGGCCCGTCACCGGCGAGTCGCCGGATGACGGGCCCGCGGTCGCGTCAGTAGCCGACGTAGAACGTGGCGTCGGCCTGGTCCGTGCTGGTGGAGATGGGGTCGATGCGCAGCACGTAGTCGGAGTGGCGGATGTAGCGCGTCGGGTAGTTGTACGACCGGAACGACGACCACGAGGAGTCGGCGAGGCCGGCAGTCCGGTAGAACGTGGCGTCCTGGGCGAACGACGTCGTGCTGTCGTTCACGTCGAGCTGCAGCTGGTAGTTGTAGTGGCGCAGGTAGCGGGTCGGGTAGTTGACCGACTGGAAGGACACTCCGCTGCTGTCGGCCAGGCCCGGGACCAGCGTCCACATCCCGTCGGTGTACGGATCGAAGGCGTACTCGTCGATCCGGCCGATGAAGTTGCTGTGCCGGACGTACCGGGCCGGGTAGTTGTAGGACTTCAGCCGGTTCCAGGCGGGGGTGCCCCACTTGGCGACGAGGTTGTTGTACTCGGTCGAGGTGATCGGCTGGATGCCGCAGTGCTTGGAGTTCAGCGGCTGGGTGTAGATCTTCTGGTCGAGGGCCGTCCAGGTGCCGGCGGACAGATCACTGGTCTGCCAGGCGTAGAAGACGCCGTTGGGGTCCCAGGTGTCGCCCCACAGATACCAGGTCGAGCTGGACGTGAGGGACTTGACCAGTTCCGGGGCCTCGGTGCCGTTGTGCGAGACGGCCGTGCTGAACTGGGTGAAGCTGCCCGGGTCCAGTGAGGTGGACCGGGCGCCGACCAGGGTCGAGTTCTTCTTGAAGTAGAGGTAGTTGACGCCGTTCACACCGACGGCCAGATCACCGTCGATGACGTCGTAGCCGGGGTCGAAGAAGACCCGGGGGTCGCCGGCGGTGATGAAGTCGCTGGTGTAGTTGATCATGATGACGTTGTGACCGCTGGAGTTGACGGCGGAGTAGATGACGCCGTACTCGCCGCGGCCCGCGTCCCAGAACGCCTCCGGTGCCCAGGCGTGGGTGTCCATGTCGTGCAGCTTCACCCGCCGGTAGCCGGTGAAGGTGCGCAGGTCGGTGGAGTCCCAGACGTGGATGTACTGGCTGACGTAGGTCCAGTCGGTGCCGTTCAGGTCGGTGGCGAGGACCACGAAGGTGCCGTCCTGCTTGCGCAGGATGAACGGGTCGCGCAGCCCGAGGGAGCCCGCCGTGGGGGTGGCGACGGGAGCGTTCTGGTTGAGCGGCGTCCACTGGAGGCCGTCGGTGCTGACGGCCAGGTGCAGGCCGTAGTTGGCGGCCAGCATGTCCGGGGACTCGGTGAAGTAGCACATCACATAGGCCGAGTTGGTGGCGGCCTGTGCGCTGCCGGCACCGAGGGCGAGGGCGCCGGTGGCGGCGATGGGGACGGTCGCGGCCATGCCGAGGAAGTGACGGCGCGACAGGGGGGTGCCGTTCATGTGCGCTCCAGACGAGGGGGAATGTCTGGGATTTCGGACACAGTTCGGGAAACCGATCAGAAACTAGAGGGACGCATGGGGCGCGTCAATCCTTGCGTAACAAGGGAGTTACTCGGATTTCCCGTTCTTCACCGGGAGGGTGAGGGTCGCGGGGCTCAGTCCGGGCGCCGTTGCTGTGAGGGTGATGTGACCTGGCTGTTTGCCGGGGTGCAGGACGGCCAGGGCCCTGCCGTCGTACGACGGGCTCTCCGCGCCGTCGGCGTCGCCCCTCAGGAAGAGCCAGCTCTCGTCGAAGGACCGGTCGCGCGGAATGTCGCCGCCGCTCGCCGCGGCCTGCGACGGCGGCAGACCGCTCTCCAGCGCCGCCGCCGCTGCCAGCCCGAGGGCCTGCCGTCGGGTCACCCCACCGCTGCGCTGTCGGCTCATCGTCAGCCCATCTCGGCCAGGGCGGTGACCTCAGCCGGCGTCAGGGTCCTGCCGTAGACGCGGAAGTCGTCGACGGACACCTTGAGGTACGGATCGGCGTACTGGGAGCGGCCGATGTAGTTGGCGCGGATGTGGTTGCCGAAGTGACGGGGTTCGACGGTGACCGCCGTGTTGCGGCCCGTCTCCCGGCCGTCGACATACAGGACGGCCGTTCCGGCGCCGTAGGTGAGGGCCACATGCACCCAGCGGTCGTTGGGCAGCGGATCGGCGTCGATGCGCTGCTCGGCTCCGGCGCCGCCCGCGGTGATGGCGTACCGGAGGGTGCCGGCGTCGCTGAGCGGGGTGAGGAACATGTTGGCGGTGACCCCGGTGCCGAAGTCGAAGACACGGCTCCAGTCGGCCGGCTGTCCGGAGAGGTTGACCCAGGTCGTCACGGAGTAGGCGGACGCGCCCGCCAGCAGGTCCTCGGCGAGGGCGACATGGCCGTCGGTACCGTCCAGGGCGACGGCTCCGGCGAGATGGCCCGTGGTCCATGCCGCGCCGCCGCTCAGGGTCGCGGACCTGCCATTGCCGGTGGCGTCGGACGCGGTGCTGCCAAAGGTCTCGTCGAAGCGGTACCAGGCCGTGAACTCCGGTGGTGCGGGCGGGGGTTGGCCGGTGAGCCAGTAGACGGTGTAGTGCTGGTGGTGGACCCGGGCGATCGGCAGCAGGGTGACGTTCTCGCCGTCGGCGGTGGCGGTGAAGGTCAGCGGGGCGGCCGAGGTCTGCCGGAGTGAGTCAGGGTCCAGGCGGGGCAGCCAGGGGTTCGCCGTGTCACCGTATGCGCCGGCCAGGACGACCGGTCCGTGCAGGACGGCCTTGACGTCGGGGTCGTCGGGGGTGGCCTCGACGGTCGTGCGCATGGGCAGGGAGACCTCGACACGGTCGCCGGTGCGCCAGGTGCGGTCCAGGGTCAACCAGCATGCGGACGCCGGACGTCGGGCCAGGGTACGGCCGTTGAGCTTCACTCGGGCGCCGGTGGCCCAGCCGGGGATGCGGACCAGGAGCTGGTGGGTGGCGGATCCGGCGGTGACGGTCAGCACGGTGGTGGAGGCGTCGGGCAGGGCGGTCTCCTGGCGCCAGGTGATGTTCTTCTCGGCCCACTTCACCTCGGACGGGATGAACAGGTTGACCAGCAGCCGCTGTTCGTCGTGGGTGTAGACGGTGTCGGCGAACTTTGCCTGGGTCTCCATGCCGCTGCCGTGGTCGCAGGAGAAGTTGTCGTAGTCGGTGGAGTAGGCGTTCGGGTCGGTGCCCATGAAGGAGGGCTGCTGCTTGAAGGAGCCCGGGGCGAGACCGGTGTAGTAGATGTTGAAGCCGTGCGCGGAGTCCGGGTCCTGTTCGCCGAGCATCTGGTTGAACAGGGTGCGTTCGTAGTGGTCGAGGAGGTCGGTGCGGTCCGGGGTCTGCAGGTGCAGCAGCCTGGTCAGCTTGAGCATGTTGTAGCTGTTGCAGTTCTCGCAGGTGCTGTTGCTCAACTGGCCCGCGACGACGTCCGGTTCGTGGAAGGCCTCGCCGTTGCTGTTGCCGCCGATCACATACGAGTGGTGCTCGGTGACGATGCGCCAGAAGTTCTCGGCGATCGTGCGGTAGCGGTCGGCCAGTCCCTCCTGCCAGAGCCGCATGGCGCCGACCATCTTCGGTATCTGGGTGTTGGCGTGCAGCCCGGCGAGCCGGTCCTCACCGGCCGCGAGGGGGTCGAAGACCCGGGCGTGCGTGAAGCGCTCGGCGACCCGCAGCCAGCGGGCGTCGCCGGTGAGGGCGTGCAGGTCGGCGAGCACGTCGTTCATCCCGCCGAACTCCGTCTCCAGCACCTGCTGCATCTGTGCGTGACTCAGCTTCGCGGTACGCCGGTCGACCCACTCCCCCATGCCCAGCACGACATCCAGGGCCTGTCCGCTGCCGGCCAGCCGGTGCTGTTCGACCAGTCCCGCCATGATCTTGTGCAGGGTGTAGTACGGCGCCCAGACGCCGGTTCCGGCCTCCAGCCGGTCGAAGAAGGTCTCGGGGAACGCCGACAGATAGCCCGCCGCGTAGCCGGCGGCGGGTGCCGCGGCCTGGCACTCGGCAAGCGCGGCCACCAGCCGGGCGCCCTTGTCGCGCAGGGCGGTGTCGCCGGTGTTGGCGTAGGTGAGGGCGAGCCCAGAGAGCAGGTGGCCGGTGGAGTGGCCGCGCAGTTCGACGGTGGGGCCCTCCCAGCCGCCGCAGGGCTGTGCGGTGCTGGGCAGGCCGGCGTTGAGCCGGAAGGTGTGCAGCAGCCGGTCGATGTCGACGAAGCGCAGATAGGCGGTGTTGCGGCGCTGGTTGTCCAGGAAGGGGCCGGGCAGCAGCCTGACGGCGGTGAGCGGGAAGGGCCGTACCTGCTCGTTCGGGGCGGCCTGGGCGAGGGCGCCGGCGGGCAGCGTCAGGGCGGTGGCAGCCGCGGTGAGGAAGGCCCGTCTGCCGAGGGGTGGGGTCACGAGATCCTCCGCATGTCGAGGGCGTGGGGCGAGGGAGTCCCGTTCCCTGCCCCACAGGCTGTCGTTCGAGATATCGAAAGCGGTGCGACATGCTGTGCGGAGTTCTACGGTATTTGACGGACCAGTGATGTCAATGATGCCTCCCGAGCCACTTCGAGCCCCCGAACCGCCTCGCCTTCCCCGTCCGGACGGCCGGGTCGGCCACAGCCGGGCAGGAGAGCACTTCGCCCCGTGCAAGGCCCTTTCACCACACCGTTCGAGGGCCTGCCCCTGGACCCGGTCCCTTCGACAGGGAAAGCCGCTCCGCTCGGCTTGATCGCCATGGCTTCCTCCGTCAACTCGGAGTGGAGGTCACGGTCGGGGCGTAGGCCGTAAGCGCGGTGCCATCGCCCGGGCGCGGGCGGAACCCGTCGTCACATCGGGGGAATCCGGCGGGAATTCACCTGCTTTCGGACGAGCGAGGTGCGATTCTTCGCTGCAGTCCGATCAGTACCACAAGGGGGAGGTATCACCGTAGTGAACCGCATGCGCCCGTCTTTGGAAGTCCTGGCCGCCGCCGGCATCGTCACCGCCGCTCAGCTGGGGCTGGCCACCGGCGCGTCCGCGCGGGCCGAGGCACCACAGAGCACCGGCTGCCCTGTCGACATCGTCTTCCCGAGCCGCTTCTACGTGAACTCGAGCAGCTGGGTGACCGACGGCGGCCTGTACTTCGCCGTCAAGAACAAGAGCGCGAGCACGAGCTTCAAGAAGGTCACGTTCACTGTGACGGACGTCAAGAACATCCGTTTCGGCAGCGCCACGGCCGAGGGCGGCAAGGTCACCCACAGGACGTCGAAGACGGTGTCGGTGTACACAACGACGCTGAAGAAGAAGACCAGCCTCGGCGTGAAGGTGCAGACGCATCTGCTGAACACCCGCGCGTACGAGGTGAAGTTCGAGCTGCACGGCTCGGGGTGGAACTGCGCCGTGGACCAGGGCACCTGGGGCTCCTGATCCCGGTCGGCCCCTACCCTGGGTGCCATGGTCGACAACGGCGAAGGGCCGGGCGCGGCGGCCGCCCGGCTCACCGGGCGCCCGGTCTCGGGCGAGCGGGCGCGGTCGGGCAGCCTGGCCGAGGTGACGCTCGCGGGCGGTCCCGCGGTCATGGTCAAGCGCGGCGACGGCCCGAGCGCGGTGCGGGCCGAGGTGGCCGGGCTGCACTGGCTGGCCGCCGCCGGGGCCGTCGCGGTGCCGAAGGTGCTGGGGCACGACGAGCGGTGGATGGTGACCGAGCTGGTCCATGCCGGACGGCCGGACGCCGAGGCGGCGAAGCGTTTCGGCAGCGCCCTGGCCGCCCTGCACACTTCGGGGGCACCGGCGTTCGGGGCGGCCCCGCCGGACGGACCGCGCGACGCCTGGATCGGCCTCGCCCCGATGCGCAACGAGCCGGGCGGCGACTGGCCGCGCTGGTACGCCGAGCAGCGGGTGCTGCCGTATCTGCGTACTGCGGTCGACCACGGGACCCTGCGTCCCGGCGAGGCCGCGGCGGTCGAGCGGGTCTGTGAACGGCTGCCGGAACTCGCGGGGCCGGCCGAGCCGCCCGCCCGGCTGCATGGCGACCTGTGGAACGGCAACGTCCTGTGGGGCGCGGACGGCCGGGTCCGGCTGATCGACCCGGCCGCGCACGGCGGGCACCGCGAGACCGATCTCGCGATGCTCCGCCTCTTCGGCTGCCCGTATCTGGACCGGATCCTGGAGGGCTACGAGGCGGCGACTCCCCTGGCCGACGGCTGGTCTGAGCGCATCGGTGTGCACCAGCTCTTTCCCCTACTGGTGCACGCCACGCTCTTCGGGCGGAGCTACGCCGAACAGGCTCTGGCGACATCCCGGACCATCGCGGGCATTTGACTCCGTCACATGCCAGACGAGCATGTGAAATCGGCCACGTGCGGAGACGATTCCCCGCTGGTTCCCAGGTAGTTCCTTAACAAGCTCTTAATTCGGGCTGAGATTACGCAGAGTAAGGAAACCAACCACGCGTTCGAATCGTATAAGTGCATGGAAGAACGAAACAGGGAGAGACCATGCAACCGTTCGCGCTCAACTACGCACGCCCCGCAGTGCAGTTGGACGTCACCACTCCGTACGCGTATGACTCCGGACTGCAGTTGAACGTTCTCCACGATGGCCGGATCGCAGCCACCGATCACGCAACGCTCAGAGCCCTGGGGACGACGACCTCCACCGCCGGCTCCAAGACGCACTTCGACGACTGAGCGCGGACCCAGACGATGACCGTGCTCATCCTGACCACTGACGAGGACGTGACGGCGGACATGGTGGTCCTCCGGCTGCACGAGGCCTCCGTGCCCGTCGTCCGCCTCGATCCTGCCGATCTGACCAGTGGTGTGGCCCTGTCGGGCGAGTATGTGCAGGGCGTCAGCCGCGGGCATCTGTCCGTGAACGGACGCCTGGTGAGCATGAACGGCCTGCGCTCCGTCTGGGTGCGCAGGCCCGGAGTCGCGGCCGCCCGGGCCGCCCAGCCGTCCGACTGGCTGAGCGAGGAGTCCTCGCAGGCGCTGTACGGCATGCTGCGCGGGACCGACGCACGCTGGATGAACCATCCGGACGCGGCCCGCCAGGCCCGGCACAAGCCGTGGCAACTGCGGCTGGCGCAGCGCAGCGGGCTCGCCGTGCCCGCGACGCTGATCACCACGTTTCCGCAGGCGGCCCGGGAGTTCGCGGAGCGGTTCCCGGACCTGGTGGTGAAGCCGGTGTCGGGCGCGCATCCGCAGGAGCCGCCGCGGGCGGTGCCGACCAGCCGGGTGGCGCCGGACGCCGACTTCGCGGCGGTGGCGTTCGGCCCCACGCTGCTCCAGCGGCGGGTCGCCAAGCGGGCCGACATCCGGCTGACCGTGGTCGGCGGCACACTGCTCGCCGCCCGCAAGCCGGTGCACCCGGACGCCCATCCCGACGACGTGGACGTCCGGTTCGCCCCGTCCGTCTCTCCCTGGCTCGCGGCTGACGTGCCGCCGCGAGTCGCCGAGGCTGTTCTCACGTATATGAAGGACGCCGAACTGGCCTACGGTGCCTTCGACTTCGCGGAGGACGCCGACGGCATCTGGTGGTTCCTGGAGTGCAACCAGTCGGGCCAGTTCGGGTTCGTCGAGATGGACACCGGGCAGCCCATCGCCGAGGCCATCGCCGACTGGCTGGCGACCGGCACCGCGCAGGGTCGGTCGTATGTCAACGGCGGTCGGAGCACGACGCGTTGACGGACTGGGCGTCGGTGTGGAACAGAGCACGGAGAAAGGAACGGGAGATGCGCATCGGACTGCTGGGGACCGGTCCCTGGGCACGGGCGGCGTACGCCCCCGCGCTGGCGGGGCACGGTTCGCTGGACTTCGCCGGGGTGTGGGGCCGCCGCCCGGAGGCCGCGGCGGAGGTGGCGAAGGAGTACGGCGTCCGGGTGTACGACGACGTGGACGCGCTGTTCGCCGACGTCGACGCGGTGGCGGTGGCGCTGCCGCCGGCCGTACAGGCGGAGCTGGCGGTGCGGGCGGCGGACGCGGGGCGGCATCTGCTCCTTGACAAGCCGCTGGCGATCGGTGTCGCCGAGGGGCGGGCGGTGGTGGAGGCGGCCGAGCGGGCCCGGGTCGCCTCGGTGGTGTTCTTCACCACCCGGTTCCAGCAGGAGCCGGAGGCGTGGATCGGTGAACAGGCCTCCACCGCCGGGTGGTTCACGGCACGGGCGCAGTGGCTGGGCTCGGTGTTCACCGGCGACAGCCTGTTCGCCGAGTCGCCGTGGCGGCGGGAGAAGGGCGCGTTGTGGGACGTGGGTCCGCACGCCCTGTCCGTGCTGCTGCCGGTGCTGGGCGACGTACGGCGGGTGGCGGCCGCCGTACACGGCCCGGCGGACACCGTCCATCTCGTCCTGGAGCATGCCACCGGGGCGTCGAGTACGGTGACGCTGAGCCTCACCGCGCCCCCGGCGGCGGCCGGGGCCGATGTGGAGCTGCGGGGCGAGGCGGGGGTGACGCTGCTGCCGAGGAGTGCGGAAGGAGCGGTCCCCGCCCTGGCCCGGGCCGCCGACGCCCTGCTCACCGCCGCGCACACGGGCCGCGCCCACCCCTGCGACGCCGCGTTCGGTCTGCGGGTGACCGAGATCCTCACGGAAGCGGAGACCGTACTGGGCAAGGACGTCGGTTAGGCGTCGGCTTCGGCTTCGGCTTCGGCTTCGGCTTCGGCTTCGGCTTCGGCTTCGGCTTCGGCAAACGGTTCGACGCTCCATCTGAACCAGGCCCGGTTCCCCTCGATGTGCAGCAGGAACTCGGGGACCGGGCCGTCCGGTGAGATCAGCGAGACCCGGCGGCTGATCTCGGCATGGACACCTCCTCCCACGCTTCCCAGTCCTCGTCCTCCGCCAGCACCAGCTCCCGGGCGAACAGGTCCCGGACGCCGGCGAAGCCGGGTCCGGCGGTGAAACCGCCCGACAGCCAGGGGAAGTCGGCCTCGTCGATGACGATCTCGCCGACCGCCTCCCGACCGCCGCGCACCTGCCAGACACCACCCTCGAACACCGTGCCGTCCCCTCCCCTCCGCTGCCGGTCACCGCGCTGTCAGCATGTCACCCGGCACCGACATCGTCCGCGGCCCGGAAGTTCACCCGCTCCCGGACCACGGGGTAACCCGCCCTGGCGAAGTGCCCGGCCATCGGGAAGTTGCCCTGGTCGGTGGCGGCGGCGATGAACTCGGCGCCCTGTTCGACGAGGAAGTGCGTGCACTGCGCCAGCAGGTCGTAGGCGTAGCCGTGCCCGCGCTGCTCGGGCAGGACACCGATGAACCCGATGCACGGCCCCGCCGGGTTGCGCGCGGGGATGTGGATGCCGACCGGCTCCCCCGCCGGCGTGCGGGCGATCTGCCACCACTCACGGGGCGAGGGCATCCAGTGGAAGATGTCCAGCTCCTCCTGGGCCGCCAGGTCCACTCCCCCCTTTGCGATGGCGCGGCGGGCGTGGGCGTCCAGGGTGACGGAGTGGATACGGCGCAGAGCGTCGAAGAACACCGCGTCGTCAGGTTCGGCGGTGAAGACCAGGCGGCCGGGCCGCTCGGGCAGGGCGCACCGTGTCGTCCATCGGTAGAGGTAGCGCTCCACCAGGAGCTCGTAGCCGGCCTTGCCGACGGCGGTGAAGCAGGTCTCGGCGGCCGTGCGCGTCCCAGCTGTGTCGCGCCAGCCAGGGGGCAGGTCGAGTTCCACCTCGTCGGTGTGCCAGGGCGCGCTGCGCAGCAGTTCGGCGCCGGCCTCCTCCTCGCCCTCGGCCACGTCGAACCAGTTGATCAGGAGCGGCTCGGTGTCCTCGGGCCTGCCCCACCAGGCGGCGCGGGCGACCACCCGTCCGTCGCGCAGGGCGACGCGCTGCCACTCGGGACGGAATCGGGTGCGCTGGTGCTTCTCGCGCATGTACAGCGGGTCGGGCATGGCGTCGAACAGCTGAGCGGTGCTGTCGTCGAGCGTGCGGATGACCGGATCGGTCACGGAATCCTCCGGGATGCGTGCTGCGGGGCGCGCTCCCGGGTCAGTTCTGACCTGTCACGCCCGGAAAACGGGGAGGGAGCGCTGGATGGGTGTGATGAACACGGCACTCGCCTCCTTCCGTCCGGTCTCGGGCGTGCGTTCGTACGTTAGGGGCCCGGCCCGGCCGCGTCCACGGGTTTTCCCGCGACGGCACTGCAAGATCGGGACAGGTCGTTCCAAGACCGGGGCAGGCCGGGTGTCCGGGCACGGGCGTAGCTTAGGGATGTGACTTCGGTGCGCGGCTGGTCGTCGCGTGGCTACCGGGACGGACGTGGCTGGCTGCAGGGTGCGCCGCCGCCACGGTGGGTCCGGGTGCTGCCCGTCGTGCTGCTCGCAGGCGTGACCGTGGCGACGCTGCTCAGCCCCAACGGTCATGACTTCGGGTTCCTCCTCGGCGCCATACCGCCGCTGGCCGTCCTGTCGTACGGTCCGCTGGCGACGGCGATGCTCGGCTGTCTGGTCGTATTCCTGCTCAACGTGCCGGCCACGCATCTGAACCAACCCGGCCAAACCGATCTGCTCACCGTCACGTTCGTCGCGGTACTGAGCGTGTTCGTGTCCTACGTGCGCAGTCACCGGGACGCCCAGCTGGTCACCGAGCGGGCGGTGGGCGAGGCGGTGCAGCGAGCGGTGCTGCCGCCGCTGCCGGACCGGGTCGGGACGGTGGGGTGCGCGGGTCTGTACCGGGCGGCGCAGCACGGGACGCTGGTCGGTGGCGACTTCTTCGACGTGCGGAACGGGCCGTACGGGGTGCGGGCGGTGATGGGGGACGTACGGGGGCACGGGCTGGCCGCCGTCTCCACGGTGGTGTCGCTTCTGGGGGCCTTCCGGGAGGCCGTCCTCGACCAGCCGGACCTGGAGTCGGTGGCGGCGCGGATGGACCGCAGGCTGGCGGTGGACTCGGCCGGCGTACCGAACGCGGAGCTGTTCGCCACGGCCCTGCTGCTGGAGTTCTCCGCCGATCTGCGGTCCGTGCGGGTGGTGGCCTGCGGTCATCCGGCGCCCGTGCTGCTGCGGGACGGGCGGGCCCAGGAGCTGGCCGTCGTGCCGGGGGCGCCGCTGGGGCTCGCGCTGGCGGGGGCGGAACCGCCGAAGGAGGTCACGGTGGAGCTGGGGCGGGGAGACCGGCTGTTCCTCGCCTCGGACGGGGTCTGGGAGGCACGCGACGGATCAGGAGACTTCTATCCGCTTCCGGAGCGGCTGGCCGGGTTCTCCGGCGCGGACGCGGCCGCGCTCGCCGAACTGGTGTGGGCGGACCTCGCCGGGCACTTCGAGGTGCGCGACGACGCCACCATGCTCGTACTGGCGCCCGCCATCCGCTGAGGCCTCAGCCCACGTCCCAGAGGAAGCGGTGGGTGTGGATGCCGAAGTACGGGAAGGACTGGACCTCGCGTACGCCCTCGACCGGCCGGACCACGTCGTTGACGAAGTCCAGCAGGTCCTTCGGGCCGGGCGTGACCACCTCCGCGAACAGGTCGAAACCGCCCGAGGTGAAGACGGAGTAGACCACCTCGGGGTGGGTGGCGAGGGTGTCGGCGACGGCACGGGGGTCGCCGTCCACGGCGATGCCGAGCAGCGCCATCGCCTGGCCGCCCATGGCCATCGGGTCGGTGACGCCGACGACCTGGACGGCCCGCGAGTCCAGCAGGCGCTGCAGCCGCTGCCGGGCCGCCGAGGCGGACAGGCCGACCTTCGGGCCGAGGTCGGCGTAGGCGATACGGCCGTCGGTCTGGAGTTCGCGCAGGATGGCCCGGTCGATGTCGTCCATGTGCCCCGCCCTCTCGCTCAGCCGGCCAGTTCGAGCAGGGCGGCCGCGAACACCGCGGTGTGGGTGTCGACGTCCTGTTCGGTGGTGTCGGGGCACATCAGGGCCATGTTGTGGAACGGGGTGAGGAGGATGCCCCGGTTGGCGAGGTAGAGGTGCAGGAAGTCCTCCAGCTCAGTGTCCGCGGCCGCCTCGGACTCGGTACCGGTGCGCGGGGCCGGGGAGACGAAGCGGTACTCGGTGCGGGCGCCCAGGCGGCTGACCGACCAGGGCAGGGCGTGGGCCTCGACGGCTGTGCGGACGCCGGTCTCGAAGCGTGCGGAGAGCGAGTCCATGCGGGCGAACGCCTCGCCGGTGAGCACATGCTCCAGGGTGGCCCGGGTCGCGGCGACCGAGAGGGCGTTGCCCGCGAGGGTGCCGCCGACCCCGCCCATGTCCACCAGGTCCAGGTCGGCGCGGGCGAGGAGCCGCTCGGCGAGCTCGGCGGAAAGTCCGTAGGCGCCGGCCGGGATGCCGCCGCCGATGGCCTTGCCGATGGTCAGCAGATCGGGTTCCAGCCCCCAGGCGGCGGTGCAGCCGCCGGGGCCCGCGGAGAAGGTGTGCGTCTCGTCGTTGATGAGCAGCGTGCCGTACTGCCGGGTCAGCGCCCGCACGCCGTCCAGGTAGCCGGGTTCGGGCAGGACGATGCCGATGTTGGTGAGCGCGGGTTCCATGAGGACGGCGGCGACGTCGCCGTGCGCGAGCTCGCGCTCCAGCTGCTCCAGGTCGTTGAACTCGGCGACTCGGCTGGTCAGGGTGACGTCACAGGGCGCGCCGACGTTCCCGGGGCGCGGTGCCCCCTTGCCGTCGGGGCCGACGACGATCAGGGACTCGTCGACGCTGCCGTGGTAGCTGTAGCTGTTGACCAGGATCTTCGGCCTGCCGGTGACGGCGCGGGCGAGCCGGATGGCCCAGCGGTTGGCGTCGGTCGCGGTGAGCGAGAAGCTCCAGCGGGCGAGCCCGAAGCGGCGGGTCAGCTCCGCACCGACCCACTCCGCGTCCTCGGTCGGCAGCATCGCGGTGGCCCCGCCCAGCTCGGCGAACCGGCGGTGCACGGCCTCGGTCACGACGGCCGGCGAGTGCCCGGCCATCGCGCCGGTGTCGCCGAGGCAGAAGTCGATGTACTCGTGCCCGTCGATGTCGGTGACCCGGGCGCCGAGCGCGGTCGCCAGGTACCGGGGGAACGCTCCGGCGTTCTTGTTCATCCACGTCATGGGAACCCGGCCGAAGAGATGGTCGGCGCGGGCATATGCGGCTCGGGAGCGCGGATTTCGCCGCTCGGCCTCGGCGCTCTCCCGGGCCAGGAGGGTGTGCAGTCGGGTGCGGTCCATGGAGTACCCCTGATCGGGAGCGGTGGCAGCGGAATAAGCGGAGCGTACGACCGAAACCTGCCATGCATCAAGAGATAGCGATCGAATCGATTGTCACGGCGACGGATTCGAGTGCGGCGGAGCGCAGGCTCGCCAAGGGAGGAACTACCGCGCCGCCCGCTCGCCGCACCGGCGCCCGGTGTTCGAACAAACGCCCTGAAACGCCAGGGTTCGCCACCCCTTCCGCCAGTTAGAAATATCTACCAACATGCATATGCCGGGTTGGAGTGCGAGCGCACCAAGTGCCCGGTGTCGATCGTTCCCTGCGTCCGAAACAGGTGAGCGGAGATACCCCGGAGCAGTGCATGACGAACACGATGTGGATGCAGGGTGTGGAATGGCTCGCGGCGGCCTCGTCGGACCCCCGGACGTGCAAGTGGGAGTGGGATCACGGCGAGGGTGTCTCGCTGCTGGAGGCGGGCCGTTTCTGGGACGTGCTGACCGTGCCGGACCGGCTCGGGCTGCTCACCCTGGACCTGCTGTGGCGGCCGTCGCTGCCGGTGCCGGGGCCGACGCTGGTGGACACCGCCGCACGCCGGGTCGGCTTCTTCCTGCCGCCCGATCCGTCCGGCGGCTGGATCGGCTCCGGGCTGCGCTACGCGACGAAGGGCACCTGGGTCGCCGTACCGCCGCCGTACCGGCCCGCACGCTTCCTGGAGTGGCTGGTGCCGCCGGACGGCAGCGGCTCGCTGCATGTCCCGGGCACGCTGGAGCTGGCGCTGCGCGAGGCCAACGGCACGCTGGCGGTGCTGCGGCCGATCTGCGAGGAATAGCCGAGGTCAGCGGCGGGGCGGGAGCAGGACCATCGCCCACCGGTTCTCCGGTTCGGCCGGCACGGTACGGCCCTGGGCCCGCCACTCCCGGACGAGCTGGGCGTAGATCGGCTCGCGGGACTGCAGGGCTCGGGGGTGCCGGGCCGGGAGCCAGGGCGTCAGGGAGGTTCCGTCCATGCCGGGGCAACGCCCGGAAGGCCCCCACGGTGCGCACCCTCCGCCCCGCCCACCCGGTCGGGTGAGCGGGTCGCCCGATCGGCCCTCCCGCCAGTCCTACAAGCATTCCGGCGGCCGACCGGCCGGCGGGCGCCATAGGGCACCCGCTCGTATCCTGTGAAGTCAGGCTTCCGATCCTGTGAAGTCAGGGTTCCTACGTCCGACCCCACCGCACGTTCCTCCTCACGTGCTCGGAGTCAGCCCATGCCGCACACGTCCGTCTTGCTGCGCCGAGGGGCCGCGATCGCCCTCGTACTGGGGACGGTGACCGCGCCACTGGCAGGAGGGGCGTCGCACGCCGCGGCCGGCTCCGCACCGGCCGCGTTCGCCGCATCCGCACCGACCCCGTCACCGTCCGGCAGCCCGGACGTCCGTGCCATGACTCCGGCCGTGGCACGCCGGCTCGACGCGGCCGTACAGCAGGTGATGCGCGAGGCGAACGTGCCCGGAGTGACCGTCGGCGTCTGGACCCCCGGTCAGACCGACTACGTTCGCTCGTTCGGGGTCGCGAACAAGGCGACCGGGCTGCCGATGTCGTCCGACCTGTACATGCGGATCGGCAGCGAGACCAAGATGTTCACCGTGACCGCGCTGCTGCAGCTGGTCGACCAGGGCAGGCTGAGCCTGGACGATCCGATCGGCAGGTACATCTCCGGCGTACCCAACGGCGACGAGATCACTCTGCGTCAACTGGCCGGGATGCGCAGCGGGTTGTTCAACTACTCCGCGGACGAGGGCTTCTACAAGGCGCTGACCTCGGATCCGCAACGCACCATGACCCCGCAGCAGTTGCTCGGCTACGCCTTCAGGCATCCGGTGCTGTTCCGGCCCGGGGAGAAGTTCTCCTACTCCAACACCAACCTGATCCTGCTCGGCCTGCTCGTCGAGAAGGAGAGCGGGCAGCCGCTCGGGCAGTACGTCGGGCAGCACATCCTCGACCCGGCGGGCATGCACCACACCCTGTTCCCGGTCGGGAACGAGTTCCCCACCCCGCACGCCCAGGGCTACACGGACCAGACCGCGAGCGGCAAGGTCGAGGACTCCGCCGGCTGGAACACCTCCTGGGCCTGGGCGGCCGGCGCGATGATCTCCGACCTGGACGACCTGCACGCCTGGGCGCGCACGGCGGCCACGGGGATCTTCCCCGACGGCACGACCATGGTCGGTCCCGCCGTCCAGAAGCAGCGGCTGACGACGCCCCCGACGGGAATCCCGGGCACCGGCTACGGCCTCGGCATCTTCGACGTCCAGGGGTGGATAGGGCACAACGGCTCGCTGCCGGGCTACGAGGCCCTCACCGTCTATCTGCCGTCGACGCGGACGACCGTGGCGGTGCTGCTGAACACGGACGTCAACTACCGGGGGACCATCGAGCCCAGCACGGTCTTCGGCCAGGCGATCACCCGGATCATCTCCCCCGACCATGTGTTCAACCTGCCCGCGGAGCCCGCCGCCCACTGACCGCACACGACACGCCGGAACCCAACTCGCGTCGCGCGCACGGCATTTCCGACAGTTGACACAGAAGCGAACAGTCACCGAGCGGATTCGAAGCGATGTAACGATTCACCGTGCGGGGCCGGTCAATGACGGTGTGTACTGTGCTGCGAGCGCCACATGGGAGGGCCCTGGGCTCCCCCTGCCCACTGCTGCCCTACTCCCCTGGAAACCGATTCCATGATCGAATTACCGGAACTGGTGGCCGGTGGTCTCGCCGCCGGAACGCTCTCCGCGCTCGCCCTCGGCGGCAGCCTGCTGCGGTCCCGGCGTCAGAAGGCGGCGCTGCGGGCCGAAGTCACGGAGCTGCGCGACCGGCTGGAGAGTGCCGAGGGCGCGTTCATCTCCGAGATCGAGCATCTCGCCGCCCGCAGGATGCCCGCGGCCGCGGCCCAGTTGGCGCATCCGCACCTCAGGGTGCCCGGCCCGATACGGCAGAACACGCCCGGGACGCCCATCGGGATCGCGCTGGAGTACGTACTGACCGCGCTGCGCGAGGAGTTGACGGCCCAGCGCGTCCGGATCGACGCTGCGGCACAGGCCGGGCTCCGGGGCGCCACCCGGGAGATCCAGGCCGCCCTGTACCGCCTCCAGGACGCCCTGCGGGGGCTCGAACAGCGCTACGACGACCCCGAGTTGGCGCAGACGCTGTTCGCGCTCGACCACGAGAACGAGCAGTCGCTGCGTCGGGCGCAGGTCGCCGCAGTGGTATGCGGGGCCTGGGTGGGGCTGGCCCGCGAGGAGTCCCATGTGGTGGACGCGGTGACCGGCGGCCAGGCCCGGCTCGCGGGCTACCACCGGGTCCGGGTCCACAACCATCTGGAGCCGGGCACCGCCCTGGTGTCCCACGCGGTCGAGCCGGCCGCCATCATCGTCGCCGAGCTCCTGGACAACGCGCTGCGCCACTCGGCGCCGGACACCGACGTCATCGTCAATCTGGAGCACGTCCACCACGGGGTGTGCGTCACCGTCGACGACGCGGGTCTCGGCATGACGCAGGACGAACGGGCCCGGGCCCAGCGGCTGGTGGCGGGCAGCAACCCCATCCTGCTGACCGATCTGGGCGACCCGCCGCGCATGGGCCTGGCCGCGATCGGCCAGCTCACCCGCCAGTTCGACCTGAGCGTCGACGTGTCGTCGCCCTCGCCGTACGGCGGGGTGCGCGCGGTGCTGCGGGTGGACAGTCATCTGCTCGGCCGGATCGACCCGCAGGAGCGGCCGCCCTCGGCCAGCGCGCCCCGTTCGACCAGGGAACGCGCGGCACGCAGGGAGCCGGGGCGCGAACCGGCCGGGTCCGGCACGCCGACCGCCGAGCCGCCGGCACCCGCGGCACCGGTGCCTGCACCCCAACCCGTACCCAAACCCGCACCCGCACCCGCACCCGTGGCACCGGTGCCCGCCGCGGCCGGTCACGGGGCCGAGCACGAACGCGCCGCCGCCCCGGGTCACCCCGAGACGAGCGACCTGGGCGGTCTGCCGCAGCGGCGCCGTCGTACCCGTACCGACGCCTCCGGCCTGCCGCAGCCGCCGTCCGCCGTGCGCCGTCCCGAGGAGGCGGCCGCCGCCCTGGCGGCCCTGCAGTACGGCACCGCGGCGGCGCGTACCCCGAAGCGGGCGAGCGCGCCCGATCCCCAACGGACCGACGACGAAGGAGGAGCGGCCAGATGAGCAGCCGCGATGCGGGCGAGACGGCATGGGTGCTGGAACCGATCCTGCAGGTGCCGCATGTACTGGCCGCCGTCCTGCTCACCCGGGACGGCCTCGCGACCGGCTACACGGACGCCCTGTCCCAGGCGACCGCCGAGCGGGTGGCCGCGATCACCAGTACCGTGCAGGGCGCCTGCCGGGCCGCTGCCGCCGCGTTCGCGGACCGGGACCGGGCCGAGGTGCGGCAGGTGGTCATCGAGTCGGACCACGGGTACGTGCTGATCGTGCCGACCGACCACGGCACCTGCGTGGCGGCCTACGGCGACCCGGAGGTGCGGCTGGACCTGCTGGCACACCGGGTGCACTCGCAGGTGGCCCGGGTGGGTGAGAAGGCGATGGCGGCCGCGCCCAGAGGCTCCGACGGCGGCGCGCCGGCATGACCGGCCGCCTCGGCGGCCGTCCTCTGGTCCCCGCGTATCTGTCGACCGGCGGGGTCGCCCGGCCCAGTCGTCCGCATCTGGAACGGCTGACGGTGCTCACCCGCGACGGCAGCGCGCTGCCCGCCGGTCTGCCCGCCGCCGAACTGGCCCTGATGGAGCTGCTGTCCGGCGGCGCGCTGACCGTGGTGGAGGCGGCGGCGCTGCTGCGGCTGCCGTTCTCCGCGGTGCGGGTGCTGGCCGCCGACCTCGTCGACCGGGACCTGGTCCAGACCCGCGCGCCGATCCCGCCCGCCGAACGGTTCGACCCCGACCTGCTGAAGAGAGTGGCCGATGGCCTCCGCGCCCTCAAGCACCGGTGAGCTGCCCCGCGCGGGCGGCACCCATCTCCCCGACTCCGCCCGCGACCTGGTGAAGATCCTGGTCACGGGGCCGTTCGGGGTGGGCAAGACGACCCTGATCGACTCGGTGTCGGAGATCCGCCCGCTGCACACCGAGGAACACCTCACCGAGGCCTCGGTCCATGTCGACGACCTCGACGGGGTGCGGGAGAAGGACACGACGACCGTCGCGATCGACTTCGGGCGGATCAGCCTGTCCGGCGGGATCGTGCTGTACCTGTTCGGCACTCCGGGGCAGCAGCGGTTCCGGACGCTGTGGGAGGACATCTCCTACGGGGCGCTCGGCGCCCTTGTCCTGGTCGACAGCAGGCGGATCGACGCGTCGTTCGACGTGCTCGGGCTGGTGGAGGAGGCGGGGCTGCCGTACGCGGTCGCCTTCAACGCCTTCCCCGACGCCCCCAACCACTACACGGGTGAACAGCTGCGTGCCGCGCTGGACCTGGAGCCGGGCACCCCGATGGTGACCTGTGACGCGCGTGACGCGCACTCCTCGGTCGACGCGCTGCTCGCCCTCGTACAGCATCTGATCGACGACCGGCCGGCGGAGGCCCGATGACCGCGCAGCAGTCCTTCACCGTCTCGGGTCCGGTACGCCTGTGGGAGGACGGGTTCGCCCGCAACCCGCACGGCTACTACGCGGCCCTGCGCGCCCAGGGGCCGGTCGGCTGGGCGGAGCTCGCGCCGGGCACGCCCGCGTACGTGGTCACCGAGCGGCGCGCCGCCCTCGACGTGCTGCGGGACGTGGAGACCTTCTCGCACGACCCGCGGGGCTGGGAGGCGACCGTCCCCGAGGACTCCCCGCTGCTCGGCATGATGCGCTGGCGGCCCAACGCCCTGTTCTCCGACGCCGACGCGCACATCCGTTACCGCGCCACTCTCATCGACGTGTTCGACCTGATCGAGCCGCACGACCTGCGCTCGCTGGTGCACCGGGCGGTACGGCTCCTGGTGGACCGTTTCGCGCCCCGGGGCGAGGCGGATCTGGTCGTCGACTTCACCCGGCCGCTGATGGCGCTGGTGTTCAACA
Source organism: Streptomyces sp. Ag109_O5-1 (assembly GCF_003814875.1). GTDB lineage: Bacteria > Actinomycetota > Actinomycetes > Streptomycetales > Streptomycetaceae > Streptomyces > Streptomyces sasae. The sequence goes on from NZ_RKQF01000001.1 coordinate 341,280, forward strand.
ACCTGTTCGGGCTGCCGGACAGCCAGGGCGACCGGCTCAACGAGGGCCTCCTGAAGATGATGGAGGGCGGCGCGCAGGCCGCCGAGGGCGAGGCGGACTTCGTCGACTACGTGCTACGGCTGATCGCGGCCAAGGTCGAGGAGCGCGGCGAGGACCTGCCGAGCATGCTCCTGGACCATCCCGCGCAGCTGACCCCGGAGGAGGTCACCTGGCAGGTGTTCCTCACCCTCGGCGCGGGCTACGAGCCGACCACCAACCTGGTGTCCAACGCGCTCTCCCGGATCCTCGGCAACCCGCTCTACTACTCCACGCTGACCAGCGGCGCCCGCCCGGTCATGGACGCGGTGATCGAGGTACTGCACCACGAGACCCCGCTGTCCAACTACGGCATCTACTACGCCCGTCGGCCCGTCTCCTTCCACGGGGCGTGGGTCCGGCCGGCGATCCCGGTGGTCGTCTCCTTCGGTGCCGTGGGGCTGTTCGCCGAGCGGGAGGTCACCTCCGGCCGGCGGCCCGGGGACGCCTCGCACCTGTCGTGGGGGGCGGGCCCGCACGCCTGCCCGGTCCGGCACCACGCGCTGCTCATCGCGACCGAGGCGATCGAACGGCTCACCCTGTGGCTGCCCGACCTCGATCCCGTCCTGCCCCGCGAGCGGCTCAGCTGGCGGCCGGGCCCGTTCCACCGCTCGCTGACGTCCCTGCCCGTCCGGTTCAGTCCCCGCACCCCCGACCAGCCTGGAGAGTCGTCGTGACCGTCACCGACCGCATCGCCCTCGACCCGTTCGGCTCCGACATCCCGGCGGAGAGCGCGCGGTTACGCGCCCTCGGCCCCGTCGTGCCCGTCGAACTGCCCGGCGGCATACCCGCCTGGGCGCCGACCGGTTACGACGTCCTCAAGGAGCTCATTCTCGATCCTCAAGTGAGCAAGGACCCGCGCCGGCACTGGCGGTTGTGGCCTCAGATCGGCGAACACCCCTCCTGGGGCTGGGTGCTGAGCTGGATCGGCGTGGTGAACATGCTCTCCGCGTACGGCCCCGACCACACCCGGCTGCGCAAGCTGGTGGCGCCGAGCTTCACGCACCGCCGTACCGAGGCGATGCTGCCGCGGGTCACGGCGATCGCCGGGGAGCTGCTCGACGCCGTGGCGGCCGCGGGGGCCGACGGCTCGGTGGTGGACCTGCGGGCCGGGCTGGCACAGCCGCTGCCCATGCGGATGATCTGCGAACTGTTCGGTGTGCCCGAGGAGATGCGGGCGGACACCGCCGAGCTGATCGCGGCCATCATGGACACCTCCGACCCGACCCCGGAGCACGCCGCGTTCGTGCAGGAGCGGATCGGCACGGTCCTCGGCGGGCTGATCGCGTACAAGGTGGAGCACCCGGGCGACGACATGACCACGGAACTGATCCGGGTCCGTGACGAGGACGGCGACCGGCTCAGCGACGAAGAGCTGCTCTACACACTGCTGTTGGTGATCGGCGCCGGTTTCGAGACCACGGTCAACCTGATCGGCAACGCGGTGGTGGCCCTGCTGACGCATCCGGTGCAGCTGGCGGCGGTGCGCTCCGGGACGATCGGCTGGGACACGGTGATCGACGAGACGCTGCGGGTCCATCCGTCGATCGCCTCGCTGCCGCTGCGGTTCGCGGTGAACGACCTGAAGGTCGGGGGCGTGACCATTCCGGCCGGGGACGCGATCATCACCACGTTCGCGGCGGCGGGTGTGGATCCGGAGCGCTACGGGCCGGACGCGGGCGCGTTCGACGCGGCGCGCGGGGCCGACGACCATCTCGCGTTCGGGATCGGGGTGCACCGCTGCATCGGCGCCCCGCTGGCCCGGGCGGAGGCGCTGGCCGCACTGCCCGCGCTGTTCGAACGCTTCCCCGGGCTGCGGCTCGCGGTCGGCGAGAAGGAACTGCGCCAGGTGCCGTCGTTCATCGCCATCGGCTGGCAGGAGATCCCGGTGCTGCTCGGGAGCTGAGGGTGCTGGGTCGCGGGGGCGGCGACCGGTCCCCCGTTCCGGTCGTGCCCCCGCGAAACGTGAACTTACGTGCGGATCCGGCCGTTGGGTATCGCGCCGATGCCCGTTCTGGTACGCGAAGGACTCACCCGTGCACAGGTGAGTCCGGTTGGCCCGGATTCGGCCGGAGCAGGACGGGTGCGGCGAGGTCCCCGAGGACGAGGTGGGCCAGGACGACCTCGTACAGGTCGGTGCCGGCGGCCAGCAGTTGACGCTCCAGGACGGGTTCGGCGCCCCGTACGTGTTCGCGGACGGTCTGGGCGTGCACGCCCAGGTCCAGGGCGGCGCGTTCGGAGTTGCCGCCGGCGGCGATCCAGGCGCGCAGAGTGCCGCGCAGGTCCCGGCCGTCCCGCGTCAGACGGTCCAGGAGGTCATGCGCCCACGCACGCAGCGCGGGCCCTGCCAGCAGGTCGGCCAGCCGTACTCCGGACACCTGTGGTGCCCTGACGGTGAGGTCTTCCGTCCGGGCCGCCTGGGTGTTGAGGGCGAGATGGGCGGTGGCACGCACGGTGAGGTCGGAGAAGTCGGCGCCCAGCAGCGCCTCGACGCGGTCCATGCGGGCCCGGACGGTGTTGCGGCTGACGCCCAGGACCTTGGCCGCGCTGACGGCGGTGAACTCCAGGCCGAGTCGAGTGGTGGCGAGGAGTTCGGCCCGGATGTGGTGGGGCAGGGTGTCGAGCGGCCGCAGCACGGCGGTGGACCAGGAGTGCAGCGCGGCGGGGTCCATCAGCCGTTCCGGGTGGGTGCGTTCGGCGTAGACGGCGGCCTGGTCGGAGCGGAAGTGGGCGACGGCGAGGGCGCTGACGGCCTGGCCGTAGGCGGTGGCGGTGCGGGCGAGGCTCTGCTGGACGCTGCCGCCGAGGAAGGTGCCGGGGCGGCCGTCGACGAGCGAGCGCAGCCACTCGCCCGCCTTGGGCGCGGGGCTGACGACGATGACATGGCCGTCCATCGCGGGGCAGCGCACGACCAGGGCCTGACCGCGGGTGATGTCGAGGCAGTCCTCGGCGAGCCCGTCGCGTTCCGCCGGGTCCCCCTCGACGATGTACACGGACGCGCTGTCGGTGTCGAGGAGACCGGGCCACAGGCCGGCGGCGACCCGGCGGGCGGAGACGGTGTCCTCCACCATCAGCAGTTGCAGGATGGCCAGGCGCAGATCGGCGGTGGCGCGCCGGAGCCGGTGTCCCGCGGCGGTCAGCTCCCTTTCCCGCAGGAGGAGTTCGACGACTCCGGCGGTGTGGGTGACGATCTCGGCGGCGCGCCGGTCGAAGGGGGCCGCGCGGGCGACGGCGAGCAGTCCGGCGGCCGCCGGGCGCGGGTCGGGGGCCCGTACGGCGACCAGGCGGAGGTGACGGTCGCCGTCCTGGACGGCGGCGGCGGAGATCCGTCCGGCGACCACGTCGGCCACGAGGCCGTCGTCGAGGGGGATCGGGTCGCCGGCGAGCAGGGTGCCGTCGCCGTCCTGGAGGCGGACGGACGCCTGCACGGCTCGGGCGAGCCAGGCGGCGACCCGACGCGGGTCGCGGGCGCCGGGCCGCAGATGATCGAGAAGTTGCGCGGCCCAGGTGTCGCCGTCGGGTGTCGGGGGGTGCGGGCCCTCGCCGGCTCGGCCTGCCATGTCGCCGTGCTCCTCGTCCCTCGCTTCGGCCTCGGTCTACGGACGTTACCCGTTGACTTCCTCCTCCTCCTGAAGGAGGGGGATTCCTACGGCTCGCGCCGTGGGGTTTTCTGCTTCACAGCCGACTGCCCGCCCGGAGTACTCCGTTGAGGTCTCACGCCAGCTCCACAGACAGACGCCGTCAGCCCGACGGCCAGAATGTTCTTCGCCGCGTTCACGTCCCGGTCGTGGATCGTCCCGCAGTCGCACGTCCACTCACGGACGTGCAGCGGCATCTTGTCCTGCAAGGTGCCGCAGACGGAGCACAGCTTGGAGGACGGGAACCATCGGTCGATCGCGATCACTTCGCGGCCGTACCACTGAGCCTTGTACTCCAGCATGCTCCGGAAATCCGACCAGGCCGCGTCGCTGATGGCGCGGGCCAGGCTGCCGTTCTTCACCATGTTCCGAACGGCGAGGTCCTCGATCACGATCGTTTGGTTTTCACGAACGAGACGAGTGGTGAGTTTGTGCAGGTGGTCGCGCCTGCGGTCGGTGATGCGGGCGTAGACCCTGGCCACCGTCCGGCGCGCCTTGGCCCGGTTCGCTCCGTCACCCCTGGCCTTGCGGGCAAGCCGGCGCTGCGCCTTGGCAAGGCGGGCTCGGTCGCGCCGCTCGTGCCGGGGGTTGGAGACCTTCTCCCCGGTGGAGAGGGTCAGCAGGTGGCCGAGGCCGACGTCGACACCGACGGCCGCGTCTGCGGGTGCAAGCGGCTGGACGGACGGGTCCTCACACAGCAGGGACACGTACCAGCGTCCGGCCGCGTCCTGCGACACCGTCACGGTGGACGGCGACGCCCCCTCGGGCAGTGGACGGGACCACACGATGTCGAGCGGCTCCGCCGTCTTCGCCAGGGTCAGCCTGCCGTCCCGGAACCGGAACGCGCTGGTGGTGTACTCCGCCGACTTCCGCGACTTCTTCCGCGACTTGAAACGCGGGTACTTCGCCCGCTTGCCGAAGAAGTTCGCGAACGCCGTCTGGAGGTGCCGCAGGGCCTGCTGGAGCGGGACGGCGGAGACCTCGTTGAGGTACGCGAGTTCCTCGGTCTTCTTCCAGGCCGTCAGCATCGCCGACGTCTGGTTGTAGTTCACCCGCTCCTGCCTCGTCCACGCTTCCGTGCGCGCCGCAAGGGCCAGGTTGTAGACCTTCCGCACACATCCGAACGTGCGCGACAGCTCGGCTGCCTGCGCGTCAGTCGGATAGAAGCGGTACTTGAACGCCCGCTTCACGTGAGTGGTCATGGCTCACAAATTATCACGTCAGCTTGTGACCATCTGCCGGTTCGTGGGAACGGACGCCGGTCCGCCCTGGCGGCGAACCGGCTTTCTCTGCCCTGCTCCGCAGGAGCTTCGTTTCCTCCCCGGCCTGAAGGCCGGGGTATCCACGAAGGAACGCCCCGATGAACCCGGCCCGGTCCCGGTCACCGCCCGCCGGGTACGACTCCGCCGGCGGCCCACGGGGGACGGACCGCCGGCGGAGAACGCCTCACCCGGAGCCGGGGGGAGGGCCCCGGGTGGCTGGATGATCGGGTGCCCCGGAATCCGACAGGTATGCACACGGATTTCGAAGACGTCGGCATCTACGGATCCCTCCTCCTCCGGAAACCGCTGACCTGGGCGAACGCTCCCGGATCACGAGGCAGCCGCCTTCGGCGAACGCACCCGAGTCGGGGGCTGCCGGCTTCGGCGAAGACACCCGGATCCACGGGCCGCCGCCATCCGTGCGGACACCCGGATCCACGGGCGGCCGCCTTGGGGGAACGCGCCCGGATCACAGGGCTGCCGGCGTGCGGTGGCCGCGCGCGGCTTCGGGGGCTGCCGGCCTGGGGCGACGCGCATGGCCGGGACCGTCGGCCTGGGCGGGTCGCCGGCCGCGCCGGATTCCGGGCGAGGCCGGTCCCGGCGGGCCGGGCGGGTGGGGCGGTGCGCGTGCGGGGCCTGAGTGGCACACGCGCCGGTACGGCATAAGCTCGGCGGATGGCGAAGTACTTCGATGTGCACCCCGACAACCCGCAGCCGCGCAGCATCTCCCAGATCGCCGACTCGGTGCGGTCGGGGTCCCTCATCGCATACCCGACCGACTCCTGCTACGCGCTGGGCTGCCAGCTCGGCAGCCGGGACGGCATCGACCGGATCCGCAGTATCCGGCACCTGGACGACCGGCACCACTTCACGCTGATGTGCCGGGACTTCGCGCAGCTCGGCCAGTTCGTGCGCGTCGACAACGACGTGTTCCGGGCCGTGAAGGCGTCCACCCCCGGCAGCTACACCTTCATCCTCCCGGCGACCCGCGAGGTGCCGCGCAAGCTGCTGCACCCGAAGAAGAAGACCGTCGGTGTCCGCATCCCCGACCATGTGGTCACCCAGGCGCTGCTGGCGGAGCTGGGTGAGCCGCTGCTGTCCAGCACCCTGCTGCTGCCGGACGAGAAGGAGCCGCTGACCCTGGGCTGGGAGATCAAGGACCGCCTCGACCATCAGGTGGACGCGGTGGTCGACTCCGGGGAGTGCGGCACCGAGCCGACCACGGTCATCGACTTCTCCAGCGGCGAGGCGGAGATCGTCCGCCGGGGCGCGGGCGACACCACGCGCTTCGAGTGACCACTTTCAGCTCCCCCGAAGCGGCTCTCCCGGCCTTGCGTGCCACGATGATCAGGACATGCCGCGCCGGGTGTCCCCCACCCCGACGCCGACTCCACAGAGAGGCACTTGCGCCATGACCGCCGTACAGGGAACCGACGTCGACATCACCACCGAGGACGGTGTCGCCGACGCCTACCTGGCCCGTCCCGATGACGGACTCCCCCACCCGGGCGTTCTCTTCTACCAGGATGCCTTCGGGATCCGCCCGCACCTGAAGTCGATGGCGGACCGGCTCGCCGGCGAGGGCTACACGGTGCTCGTCCCGAACGTCTTCTACCGCAACGGCCGCACGCCGGTCATCGACCTCCCCGAGTTCATCGACCCCTCCGTGGACCCGACGATCTGGCAGCGCATCTTCCCGATCATGATGTCGCTGACGCCGGAACTCAGCGACCGGGACTCGGCCGGCTACCTGGACTGGCTGGCCGAGAGCCCGCTGGTGGCCGACGGGCCGGTCGCGATCACCGGTTACTGCATGGGCGCCCGGCTCGCCATGCGGACCGCGGCCGCGTTCCCGGACCGGGTCGCGGCGGCGGGCGGCTTCCACGGCGGCCGGATGGTCACCGACGACGCGGACAGCCCGCACCTGCTGGCCGACCGCGTCACCGCCGAGCTGTACTTCGGCTTCGCGGACCAGGACCAGTCGATGACCGAGGAGCAGATCCACACCTTCCAGGAGGCGCTCGACGCCGCCGGGGTCCGCAACACGTGCGAGATCTACCGGGGCGCGGAGCACGGCTACACCCAGGCCGACACCCCGTCGTACTCCGCCGAGGCCGCCGAGCGGCACTGGGACGCCCTGCTCGGCCTGCTGAAGCGCACGTTCTGAGCCGATCGCGTCCGCGTCGCGGGGCCCTCGCCGACCGGCGGGGGCCCCTTCCTTTCGTCCCGCGCATTGACATGCACCCGCCCCGCCGCCACGCTGAGAGCGCTCTCAGAATTGGTCCGGACCAATTTCCGTACCAACCCCGACCCCACACGGAGGTGGAGAGTGCGCACAGGAACCGCACGCCGGACGCTGCCCCTGGCGGCCACGGCGGCACTGATCGGCGGGGCGCTCGCGCTGGGCACCCCGGCACCGGCCGGCGCGGCCGTACCGGACACGATCCCGTTGAAGATCTCCAACAACTCCGGCCGCAGCGACCAGGTCTACATCTACGATCTCGGCACCCAGCTCTCCTCGGGGAAGCAGGGCTATGCCGACGCGAACGGCACCTTCCATGCCTGGCCGGCCGGCGGCAACCCGCCGACCCCGGCGCCGGACGCCTCGATCACCGGCCCGGCGGCGGGCCAGTCGACGACGATCCGGATCCCGAAGTTCTCCGGCCGGATCTACTTCTCCTACGGCCAGAAGCTCGACTTCAGGCTGACCACCGGCGGTCTGGTGCAGCCCGCCGTGCAGAACCCGACCGACCCCAACCGCAACATCCTCTTCAACTGGTCCGAGTACACGCTGAACGACTCGGGGCTGTGGATCAACAGCACCCAGGTGGACATGTTCTCGGTGCCCTACGCGGTCGGGGTGAAGCGCTCCGACGGCAGCACGGCCAGCACCGGGCACCTCAAGTCGGGCGGCTACAACGGGTTCTTCAGCGCCCTGCGCGGACAGCCCGGCGGCTGGGCCAACCTGATCCAGACCAGGTCCGACGGCGCCGTGCTCCGCGCGCTCTCCCCGCTGTACGGCGTGGAGACGGGGGCGCTTGCGTCGACCGTGATGGACGACTACGTCAACCGGGTCTGGTCGAAGTACTCGTCGTCGACGCTGACCGTCACCCCGTTCGCCGACCAGCCCAACACCAAGTACTACGGCCGGGTCTCGGGGAACGTCATGAACTTCACCAACTCCTCCGGGGCGGTGGTGACCAGCTTCCAGAAGCCGGACGCGAGCAGCATCTTCGGCTGCCACAACCTGCTCGACGCGCCCAACGACCAGGTGCGCGGCCCGATCTCCCGCACCCTGTGCGCGGGCTTCAACCGGTCGACGCTGCTGACCAGTTCGAGCCAGCCGGACACCAACACGGCCGACTTCTACCAGGACGTGGTCACCAACCACTACGCGCGCAAGATCCACGCACAGATGGCCGACGGCAAGGCGTACGCCTTCGCCTTCGACGACGTCGGCAACCAGGAGTCCCTGGTCAACGACGGCAACCCGCAGCAGGCGTACCTCACCCTGGACCCGCTGAGCTGACACCGGGGCAACGAAGCGGCCCGTGACCGGAATCCGGTCACGGGCCGCTCGACTGTCTTACGTCAGCCGGTCGTCACGGCGGTGTCGTCGACGACGAAGCTGGTCTGGAGCGAGGAGTCCTCGATTGCCGGAGAACTTCAGGGTCACGGTGGAGCCCGCCACGAGGGAGGCGGGCGGGGTGTGCACGACCAGGTCGCCGCCAAGCACGGGGAGGCCGGTCCAGTTTTGACACGCCCATGTCAGCCACGTCGAGCCCATTCGAGGGTTTTCCCTATGCAACGTGGGGCGGTTGGGCCGGTACGGCCTTCAGGAGGCGGGCGGGCGCACCATGAACACGTCCACCGGGTCCTCGGCCTCCACCATGAACCCGTGCCGCTCGTACAGCCGTCGGGCCGCGCTGCCCTGCAGGACGTTCAGCCGGACGCGGAGGCCGTCGCGGTCGCACCGCGCCAGCAGCTCGCGCAGCACGCCCGCGCCGATGCCGGCGCCCTGGAGGTCCGGGGCGAGATAGAAGTGTTCCAGCCAGTGAGCATCCTCGGCTGGCCGCAGCGCCACACAGCCGGCGAAGACACCGCCCACCTCGATCACCCGGGTATGGGAGGCGACGAACCCGTCGCGCAGCCGCTGCCGGACCCGCTGCGGGTCGTACCGCCCGAGCCGCTCCAGATCGCCCCGCAGGACGACGGCACGCAGTTCGGCCACCGCCTCGACGTCCGCGCCCGACGCCGGCCGTATCTCCCAGTCCGCCATGATCGCCACGCTATCCCGCGGCCGGTCGCCGCTACGACGGCGTCCGGCCCGCGGGACCGGGCCACGGATCCCGCCATCGGCCCACGCACCCGCTTCCGCCGGTCACATCGGGCGAGCGCCGCTTGCCCGCAAGATGCCGGCCCGACGGACCGGCGACCGGCGACCGGCGCCGGTCGGGCTACTCGGCCTCCCGCCCCCTGAGGGGCCGGCTCACCCGACCGGCCAGCCCGAGCCACACCACAGTGACCGCTTTATCCTTATTTATGTGCGGGCAGCGCCCCCCCGCGGCCGGGCCCGATCGTCGGCAGCTCCCACCCCCACGGAAAGGGCTCACCCATGCGGGTCTTCATCGTCGGCACAGGCAACATGGCGGGCGGCATCGCCACCCGCGCCCTGGCGGGCGGGCACCCGGTCCGGCTGATCGGTACGGATCCGGCCAAGGCCACGACACTCTCCGACGCCCTGGCCGAGCGGGTGGCCGGGGCCGATGTGGCGCCCGCCGTGCCGGACGCCGTCGGCGGGGCGGACGTGGTGGTGCTCGCCGTGCCGTTCGACGCGGCCAAGCAGGTCGTCCACGAGTACGGGGACCAGCTCGCCGGGAAGACCGTCGTCGACATCTCCAACCCGGTGGACTTCTCGACCCTCGACTCGCTCACGGTGCCCGCGGACAGCTCCGGCGCCCAGCAGATCGCGGCGGCCGCCGCACCCGGCACACGGGTGGTGAAGGCCTTCAACACCACGTTCGCGGGTGCCCTGGTCGCCGGCGAGGTCGGCGGGCTGCCGCTGGATGTGTTCATCGCGGGCGACGACGCGGCGGCCTGCGACCAGGTGGCCGAGCTGGCCTCCTCCGGCGGGCTCAACCCGGTGGTCGTCGGCGGCCTCCGCCACGCCCGCGAGCTGGAGGGCATCCAGTTGCTGCACATGGCCCTGCAGACACGGCCCGAGGGGCACGGCTGGATGAGCGCACTCAAGATCGTCGCCCCCTGAACCCGCCCTGGCCGGCACCGGCCCGTACGGCAGCAGCGTCGGCCCATGGTGCCGGGGAGACGGCCGAAGTCCTGGCGAACACCGCGTGGCACGCCCCGGCCCGTAGTACTTTCCCCACAACAGCCGTGACTCTGGGGGGAGTTACACATATGCACGGCACGACAAGCGGGTTCCACTACGGCGCGGTCACTCCAGTGGCCGCCTATCTGATGGCCTGTCTGGGCGGGGCCCTGGGGCTGCGCTGCATCGTACGGTCGCTCTACCACAACGGGCAGTCGTGGAAGCCCGGCTGGCTGGCGCTGGGGGCGGCCTCGATCGGCTGCGGCATCTGGACGATGCACTTCATCGCGATGATCGGTTTCCATGTCCAGGAGACCACGATCCGCTACGACGTGGGTCTGACGCTGCTCAGCCTGGCGGTGGCGATCGTAGTGGTCGGCATCGGCGTCTTCGCGGTCGGTTACCGGGGCGCGACCGCCGGACCGCTCTGGACGGCCGGTGTCATCACCGGGCTCGGCGTGGCGGCCATGCACTACCTGGGCATGGCCGCGCTCCGCTTTGACGGAACGATTCACTACGACCGGCTCACGGTCGTCCTCTCGGTGCTGATCGCGATCGCGGCGGCGACGGCCGCGCTCTGGGCGGCCGTGTCGATCCGGGGCTTCACGGCGAGCCTCGGCGCCAGCCTGGTGATGGGCCTGGCGGTGTCGGGCATGCACTACACCGCGATGGCGGCGGTGAGCGTCGATGTGCACCCGGCGTCCGTCACCGCCTGGTCGAGCGCGTCCCCGACCTCGCTGCTGCTGCCCATGCTGCTCGGCCCGGCCGTCTTCCTGCTGCTGGCCGGGGTGGTGGTGATGTTCGACCCGCTGCTGGTGCTGGGCGAGGGCGACCGGAACCGCCGGACGGCCGGGAAGCGCGGGCCCGCCGGACCGGCCCCGGCCGGGCCCGCGCAGGCGCCGGGCCGACGGGGTGGGCGGGGTGCGCATGGACCGCAGAACCGTTACCGCAGTGACGCGGTCCGCGCGAGCCGTGCCTCGGGTCCGGCCCGGCCCGGCCCGTCCGGCACCGACCTTCACCGGCCCGCGCCGGGCGGTACCACCCGCCCCGGCTCGCGGGCCCGGCGCAGGCCCGGCGGCCCGGATCCGTACGGCACCCCCACGGATCCCTACCAGTGGTGACCGCTCAGCTCGCCGCCCGGTCCTCCGTGGGCGCGGCGCGGTGGGTGAGCGGTGCGCGCAGTCCCAGGTGCTCACGGAGTGTCGTACCGGTGTAGGCCGTGCGGTAGACGCCCCGTTCCTGGAGTTCCGGGACGAGCAGGTCGACGATGTCGTCGAGGCCGTCGGGGATGAGGTACGGCGTGATGTTGAAGCCGTCGACTGCGCCGTGGCGGACGAAGTGGGCGAACTTGTCGGCGAGTCCGGACGGGGTGCCGACATGGCCGCGCTGCGGGCCGAGGGCGATGACGGTCTCGCGCAGCGACCAGCAGTTGGCCTCCGCCTTCTGGCGCCACTCGGCGGCCACCTTGCGGGGGTCGGCGATCCGGCGGGCGCCGAAGGAGCCGTCGTTCTCCTCGACGAGGGGGTCCTCGGCGGGCAGCGGCCCGTCGGCGTCGCGGTCGGACAGGTCGCGGTTCCACAGCAGTCCCGCGATGCTCAACGCTGTTGCCGGGGTGACCTGTTGAAGGCGCAGCCAGCGCTTCTTCTCCTGGGCCTCGGCCTCGGTGGCACCGATGATGATCTCGGTCCCCGGCAGGATGCGCAGGTCGTCATCGGGGCGCCCCGCGGCCCGCAACCGGCGCCGGACGTCGTCGGCGAAGGCAAGCGCGTCGTCGAAGTCGTTGCCGTGGGCGGAGAAGATGACGTCGGCGTTGCGGGCGGCGAAGTCCCGCCCCTCGCCCGAGTCGCCGGCCTGGAAGATCACCGGGTGGCCCTGTGCGCTGCGCGGCAGGGTCGGGGTCAGTTCGACGTCGAACTGCGTTCCCTTGTGGGCGACTTGGCGCACGGCTCCGGGTGTGGACCAGGCGGGGGCGTCGGTGGACCGGGCGATCGCGTCGTCCGCCCAGCCGTCCCAGAACGCGCGGGCCACCTCCAGGAACTCCCCGGCGCGCCGGTAGCGGTCGGCGTGGTCGAGGTAGCCGCCGCGCCGGAAGTTGGCGCCGGTCCAGGCGTTGTCGGTGGTGACGACGTTCCAGCCGGCCCGGCCGCCGGAGAGCAGGTCGAGTCCGGAGAGGCGGCGGGCGAGGTCGGCGGGTTCGTTGAAGGTGGTGTTGGAGGTGGAGACCAGGCCGATCCGGTCGGTGACGGCGGCGAGCGCGGCGAGCTGGGTGATGGCGTCCGGCCGGCCGGCGATGTCGAGTTCGTGGATCTGTCCGTCGACCTCCCGGAGTCTGAGTCCCTCGCCGAGGAAGAAGGCGTCGAACAGGCCGCGTTCGGCCGTCTGGGCGACCCGTCGGTAGGAGGCGGGATCGATCTGGGAGCCGCTGTCGGGGTGGGACCAGATCGTCCAGTGGTTGACGCCCTGGAAGAACACGCCGAAGTGCAGCTGGGCGTGCGGCCGGGGCACGTCGGTGGGGTCGGTGCGGGTCATCGGTTCTCCTCGCGGGGGCCAGCGGCGGCGAAGCGGTTGGCGGGGCGTTCCAGGCCCAGGGTGCTGCGCAGGGTGGTGCCGGGCAGCGGACGGGCGGCGACTCGGCGGTCGAAGAGGTCCGGCAGGACCAGCCGGGACAGCACGGGCAGGTCCTCGTCGAGGACGAGCGGACGCAGCCGGACGCCGTCGACGCTGTCCGCCAAGTCCTCGATCAGCGCGACCAGTTCAGCGGCCGGACCGATGTGCCGCAGCCGACCGTGGTCCGGCCAGGGCGCGTGCCGTTCCAGCGCGGCGACCCGCTCGGCGCCCGTGGCCTCGGGAGTGTCGAGGGCGACCTCGATCTCGGCGAGGACGCGGGGCGCGGTGATGGCCCGGGCGGCGGAGCGGACGGCCGTGAGGTCGGGCCCGTCGACCAGGGCGACGTCGAGCTGTTCCTGCGGTACGGCGCCGGGGCGGCCGAGGACGACGAGCTGTCCCTGGGGCGGGCGGGGCACGATGGCCGGTCCCTTGACCGCGTAGGTGTCGCCGGTGAAGTCGATGTAGTGCAGGCGCTCGCGGTCGAGGTAGCGGCCGGTGGCGACGGACCGGATGACGGCGTCGTCCTCCCAGGAGTCCCACAGCGCGCGTACCACCTCGACGCCGTCGCGGGACTCGCGGGTACGCCCGGCGGCGTCGCCGACGACTTCCCGTCCCCACGCCCGGGCGACCGCCGGATCCGTCTCCTCCCCCACGATCCACCCGGTCCGGCCGGCGGCGATGTGGTCGAGCGAGGCCAACTGGGAGGAGACGTGGAAGGGTTCGGCGTAGGTGAGCGGGACGACCGGCGCGACGGCGAGGGTGCTGGTGGCCGCGGCGACGAACGCCGCACGTTCGACCGCGCCGATCCGCCCGACGGGATCCGGTCCACTGCCGGGCGGCAGCAGGCCGTCCTCCAGGGTGAGCAGGGTGAACCCGGCGTTCTCCGCGGCGGCGGCCAGGCGGGTCAGCCGGCGCGGGGTGAGCAGTGCGTCGGGGGTGTGCGCGGCGCGGCGCCAGGCGGCGGGGTGGGCGCCTTCGCCGTCGGCCTCCAACGCGAGGCGCAGGGCAGGGGCGGACATACGGGATCCTTCCGGGACACGTGGAGAGGCCGCCGCCGGCAGGGGTGTGCCGACCGGCGCGGTTCAGGGACGCGTGGTCACCGACGCGAGGGTCAGTGGGAGGAGGAAGGACAGACGGCCGAGGCGGTCCGGCAGTAGTCGACGTGCCGGCGGGTGACGAGGCGCGCGCCCAGGGCGGCACCGCGCGGTGCCGTGCCAGGTACGTTCATCAGGGCCTCCACCCGTCCGGTACGAACCGTTTCACCCTAGGTCGCCCGCCCCCGATCATGTCAAGGGTGACTGGACGAGGTCCGGGAAGAGGGGTGCCGCCGGTCATGCGGGGGCTCTGTCGGCCGTACGGCGGGGCGGGGGTGTTCAGCGGGCGGCCGGCCGGAGCGGCTGCGCCGCCCGGAGTTCGGCCTCGCGACCAGAACTGGGCGCCGACCCCGCCGGCCCGCAGCCGGGGCAGGTCGGTGTGCAGCTCCGGGCGGTTCCCGTCGAGCCCCTCGGCGCTGCCTCCGGCGCGCCCGCGTTGGCCGACTTGAGGGTGAAGACGACGGTGGTGGGGTTCGAGGCGGCGACCGAGCCGAGGTTGTAGAGCAGCGAGGAGGGGCCGTTCTGGTCGGCGATCCTCAGCTCCCGGTCGAAGCTGAACTTGACGTCGGAGGAGGTCAGTTCATGGCCGTTGGCGAACTTCAGGCCCTTCTTCAGGGTGACCGTGTACTGCTTGGGCCCGGTCAGCTTGATGGCCGTGGCCAGGTCGGGGGTCGGCTCGGCCGAGCCGTTCTTCACGCTGAGGAGGGTCGAGTACACCTCGCTCTCGATCGTCCCGGAGCCCGCGTCCCAGGCGCCGGCCGGGTCGAGGCTGGTGACCTGGTCGGTGGTGCCGATGGTGAGCGAGGTGCCGGAGGCCGCCGTGCTGCCGTCCTTGCTGCTGGTGCGGCCGGTGAGGGTCAACAGGGCGGCCGCGCCGAGGGATACCACTGCCAAACCGGGGGTTCTGTCGCTGTGCCTGGCCATGAGGGATCTCTGTTTCCGCTTCGAGGGGAGCGCGAGCCAACCGCGCACCGTGGCAACCGCTCAAGGCTGAGGGCACGGCGCGTGCGCGAGATCGCGGGAATGGACTGCTGGGAGAGAGGCCAGCCGTGACAGAGAAATCTGGAGACCAGCAGCAGATCCACATGGCGCCGGGAGCACAGCACGAGGGAAGTCGCCACGCCGTCCTCCTGAGGTCCTGGCCGTCGTCGCGGCCACTGTGAACGCACTTGCAGAAACCGAAGAGATCCGCCGAGCCGTCACCTGGGGCACCCCACTGCGTCGAGGGTTGCCGTCCGGCCAGCCAGGGCTTGATCACCGGAACTCGTGGCTCGCGTTCACCGTAGATCGACGCGTCCTGCGACGTGAAGGGCGTCTCGAACGGGCCGAACGGGACGAACGGGTGCGGTCGTTGCGGCCGGCACGCCAAGGGTCCCGGGGCGCCAAGTCTCCGACAGGACCCCGTTGCTACGGTGCCCCGGTGTCTGACTCCTCACGCGATACCGCAGAAGGCGCCGGCTGGGGCTCGGCCGAACGCGGCGCCTACAAGCAACTGATGCCCGCGCACGTCGAGAAGATCTTCTGGTTCAACCCGAGGACCATGTGGGCCGCCCGCAACGGCGTGCTGGCCTCCTGGTTCGGCGACCCGACCGGCCGTACCCGCAGCCGCTGGGTGGCGCAGCGGGCGGCCGCCGGGGCACCCGCCGACAAGGTGATCCGGCGTCATGGGGCGGACCGCTTCTCGTTCATGGTGATCGGCGACACCGGTGAGGGCGACGACTCCCAGTACGCCGTCGTGCCGGGCTTTCTGAAGGTGGGCCAGGACACCGACTTCGCGGTGATCGCGAGCGACGTGATCTATCCGGTCGGAACCACCGACGACTACGGCACCAAGTTCTTCCGCCCCTACCAGGACTATCCGGCGCCGATCTACGCGATACCCGGCAACCACGACTGGTACGAGGACCTCGGCGCGTTCATGCGGGTCTTCTGCGACGACGCCCCGCAACTCCCGCCCGAGCCGAAGCCCCGCCCGCTGACCGGTGCGTGGTGGCGCGCCCTGCTCTGGCACCGTCCCCGCCCGACGGACGAGCAACTCCTTGCAAACGCACGGAAGTTGCGTGCCACTCAGGAGCAGGCGGCCGTACAGCCCGGCCCCTACTGGGCCATCGACGCCGGGCCGGTCCGGATCGTCGGCATCGACACCGGTCTGCTCGGCACGATCGACGCCGAACAGGGCGCCTGGCTCCGTGAGGTGTCCCAGGGACCCCGCCCGAAGATCCTGGTCACCGGTTCCCCGCTGTACGTGGACGGCGAGCACCACCCCTGCTCCATCGAGGGCGGCGGCACGGTCGACGACATCGTCCGCGACCCGGCCCACCACTACGTGGCGGCGATCGGCGGCGACATCCACAACTACCAGCGCTACCCCGTGGACGTGGACGGCCGCACCATCCAGTACGTGGTCGCGGGCGGCGGCGGTGCCTTCATGCACGCCACCCACACCATCCCCCCGGTCTCGATCGCGAACGTCACCGAGGACGACTTCCGCTGCTATCCGCTGCGCGGCGACTCCCTCGCCTTCTACAGCCGGCTGTACGGCCACAGGCTGCGACTGCGCCGCTTCTTCACGCTCACCGAGGCCGAGGCCACGGCCGTGATCGCCGAGCGCCTCGGCATCAGGCCCGGCCGCGCTCCCGGCCTGGACACCCGGGTCACCCGTCGGACCCGGCTGGTCGCGAGCCTGCTCGGCACCGGCAGCCGCCCGGACAGCGCCCCGCGCTTCCGGCTGCCCGTGAAGAAGATCTACACCCAGCTGTTCTCACCGGGCTCGCCCAGCTACACCCCGCCGTTCTTCAAGTGCTTCCTGCGCCTCGACGTCACGCCGGAGGCCGTACGGCTGCGCTGCTTCGCCGCCACCGGGAACCGCCCGCAGGAGCTGGACCCGCCGGTCGAGGACGAGATCACCATCCCCCTGCGCTGATCACACTCCCGCAATGTTCGGGTGCCACAATCGGGGCAGAACTGACGTACGACCGCTGGAGGACCCGTGCCGTCCACCCCCCGCCCCCTGCGCAGACTGGGCTTCCTCACCATCGGCCTGTTCGACGGGGCGGATCCGGGCAGGGGCCACGAGTCCACGCTGGAGATCATCGAACTCGGCGAGCGCCTGGGCTTCGACAGCGCCTGGGTGCGCCATCGGCACCTCCAGTACGGCATCTCGTCCCCGATCGCCGTCCTCGCGGCGGCCTCCCAGCGCACGAGCCGTATCGAACTCGGCACCGCGGTGATCCCGCTGGGCTGGGAGAACCCGCTGCGGCTCGCGGAGGACCTGGCGACCGTCGACATCCTGTCCGGCGGCCGCCTCAACCCCGGCGTGAGCGTGGGCCCGCCCATGCACTACGAGCAGGTCAAGGAGGCCCTCTACCCGGACACGGCCGACAGCGAGGACTTCAGCTACGAGCGGGTGCGCCGGCTGCTGGACTTCGTGCGCGGCAAGCCGGCCACCGACTTCAGCGGGGTGGAGGGCATCGAGGTGTTCTCCGACAGGGTGCAGCCGCAGTCCCCCGGTCTCGGGCAGCGGCTCTGGTACGGCGGCGGCAGCCTGGGCTCGGCCCGCTGGGCGGGCGAGCACGGGATGAACTTCCTGACCAGCAGTGTCGTCAGGGCCGGGGACCCGGACGGCCCGACCGACTTCGCCGAGATCCAGCTCTCGCACATCCGCGAGTTCCGCGCCCACCACCCCGACGGCGACGCGGCCCGGGTCTCCCAGGGCCTGGTCGTCATCCCCACCGACTCCGCCACGCCCGAGCAGCGTGCCAAGTACGGGGCGTACGCGGCGGGGCGCCTGGCCCGCACCACGGCCCCGCAGGGCCCGGGCCGTCTGCTGTTCGCACCGGACCTGGTCGGCACCTCGGCCGAGCTCGCCGAACGGCTTCACGCGCACGCCGGGTTCCGCGAGGTGGACGAGGTGGCCTTCGCGCTGCCGTTCACGTTCGAGCACGAGGACTACGTCCAGATCCTCACGGACATGGCGACCCGCCTCGGCCCTGCGCTGGGCTGGCGCCCCGGGTCCGCCGGCTGAGTCACCAGCGGCCCGCCTCCGTGCCGGTCACCGGCTCCGACGGCTTGCCGTCCACGCCGACCGGCACCTCGCCGTGCAGCATCACCCGGTGCATGACCCGGGGGAAGCCGAGGTGGGCGTTGTCGCTGGGCGCGAGATGGATGGTGGCCCGGTTGTCCCAGAAGGCGACGCTGCCCGGCTCCCAGCGGAAGCGGACCGTGTACTCGGGCCGTACGGCCTGTTCCAGGAGCATCTCCAGCAGAGCGGCGCTCTCCGGCCGGGAGACGTCGGCGATCTGCTCGACGTAGTAGCCGTTGACGTACAGCACCCGCTCGCCGGTCTCCGGGTGGACACGCACCAGCGGGTGCACCGAGGCCACCTGATGGTCCAGCAGGTGGCGGAGGTAGGAGTCGTCGCCTGGGCGGGGCTGGTAGCCGACGCCGAGCCGGTGTTCGGCGCGCAGTCCGTCGACGAAGGCGCGCACGGGCTCGGAGAGTCCGGCGTAGGCGGCGGCGAGGTTGGCCCAGGTGGTGTCGCCGCCGTACGGCGGGACGGTCTCGGCGCGCAGGATCGTCGCGGCCGGCGGGTCGATCCGGGCGCCGTGGTCGCAGTGCCAGCCGCGCAGCAGGGTGTGCCTGCGCCTCTGGAGCCACTCCTCGTGCTCCATCGCGAACCGTCCGCCCAGCTCCAGCCGGTCGGCGGTGGTCTCCACCTCGGGGAAGCCTGCGGGTGAGGCGCTGCCGCGCCGCCCCAGGGCGACCGGCTCACCGAACCGACGGGCGAAGGCCACATGCCCGGCATGGTCCAGCCGCTGCCCCCGGAAGAAGACGACCTTCCAGCGCAGCACGGCCTCCCGGATCACCGCGACCACGGCGTCGTCGAGGTCCTGGGTGAGGTCGACCCCGGTGATCTCGGCGCCGATGTGCCCGGCGACGGGGCTCACCGCGACCGTCTGGTTCCCTGTGCTGTTTCCCGTCGTCATACACGCTCCGCTGGTCGTCGGTACCGGCCACTGGAGAAGTACCCCGGCACGAGACGCGCTGATGCACCGGGCACTCCTGCATCCGGAGGCACGTGGATGGCGAGCGGGTGGATCACCACGGACGATGATCTCGAAAACCCCTGGTCGCAGAGAGTCTGGTCCGCTGTGAACCGCGAAGGAGACACCCGTGAAAACCATCGGCACAGACCAGCAGGTGGCCGCGTGAACCTTCGCAAGAACTCGCGGGACACCTCGCGTCAACGGGCGCAAAAAGCTCTGGCGAACTCCAGACAGTCGCACGCGTACCTGGTGTCGGTCCTGCTGGTCCTCCTGCTCACGACCGCAGCGCTGGGTTATTTCGGTATCAGGGACCTGACCAGCGCCTTCACCTTTCCCGGTCGCCTCACCGGTGCGGTGCTCGTCGCGGTCGCCTTCATCTCGTTCCTGGGTACCGCCGCGCTCGTGGACCACTGGCTGTTCGGGACTTTCCCCCACTCCGGCCCGGTAGCCCTGCTCGGCGCGTTCGCGGCTCTACTGACCAACTTGGCGCTTTTCTTCGACCTGCTGAGCAATGCCGATTCAAGACGTTGGATGGCGTTTTTCGGTGCGCTCACCTTGGGCTCGGCATGGGCCGTCTTCGTCGTATGGCGGACAAAGATCGTGATTCCCGCCCCCAAGCGGGTGGCCACGGCGCTGATCGCCACCACCATCATCGCGGTGGGTAATTTCGGCTACCAGAATCTCTACCTGCCGTCACGAGTCGAGGTCAGGCCCATCATCAAGATCAGCATGGACAGTCCGGTGACGAGCAAGGGCCACAACTCATTCGCCATCCCGGTCACCATCTCCTTCGAGAACCACAGCAATGAGAGTTTCAACGTGCTCGGCACGGAATTCCACGCCATGGCGCAACGCGTGCCGCTGAGTCCGACGGACCAGCTCCGCCAGAAGTGGCGGACCGAAGCCAGTCAGTGGACCACATTCGAGCGGACGAACCCGCTGTCCCGCAGAGAGATGCACCAGCCGGGTGACCTGGTGGAAGCCCAGCCATGGATGCCCTACGGAGGACCGATCGGAGCGAACGACATCGTCACCGCCCGAATCATCGTGCAACTGCCCATGAACACGCCGTACGACCAAGTGGCCTTCTATGCCAGCGCACACATCGCACGCGCGGACCGGGTGTCCCTGGACCAACTCAAGCCCGCCCCCAAGGAATACAGCTGGCTTGGCGGCAAGCTGCCCGAATGGATGAAGCGTCAGAAGAATTACGACTCCATCATCTACGAGACCGACCTTCAAGAAAACAACGCCATTGACGCCGAAACGAGAAACCCCCGGCACCTAACCGTGTATTGGCAGTTCAGCCTGCACGGCGCAGACATTCTGGAAACCATCACGGCACTGGGCAAGGACGAGTCCCAGAAAACGACGGAAGACCGGTACGGTGTCGACACCATCCAGACGGGCCCGATCGAACGCACCCTGTGGGACATCAAGAGCCGGCAATGACCGGCACGGCCACCACAGGTGCCGCTGAACGCCGGTCCCCCAGCCTCTCCAGCCACCCCACCAGGGCCAGCGAGCCGTTCATCCGGTCCCAGGAGTACGAGTCGCCCAGGCCCAGTTGGGCCTCGTGCACCGCACGGCACAGGGTGTCGATGTCGAACATCTCGGCTGTGAGCGGATGGCGTGCGGAGCGGCAGAGGTCGATGAGTTCGTCTCCGTGTGCCCGCAGGCCGCGGACGTAGAGGTCGTTGAAGGGGATCTTGGCCACCCGGTCGTGTATCCGGGGCGGGAGCAGATCCGCCATGGCCTCGCGCAGCACCGCCTTCGGACGGCCCGCTCGCAACGCGGCTGCCGCGGAGCGGTGCCGCATCGTCGTGATCACCTCCGGGTCGAGGAAGGGGTGCGAGAGGAAGAACCCGTGCCGCGGTGCGTAGCGCCAGGACAACGGGTCAGGAGCGGCGAGGTAGTTGGCCGCGTCGTAGAGGGACTGTTCCGGCCGGCTCCCGAACATGAAGCGGCTCTCGGCGATGCTTGCCGCGCGGTAGCCGTGAGCCCGCGCGAATCCGGGGCGCAGCCAGGGCGGGCGGGTGAAGTTGCCGAGGCCTGCGAGTACCGTTCCGCGACGGGTGAGCCTGGAGATCCGTTCGGCGGCCAGTGGCAGCGTCGGCTGCACGACATGTGCGCGGACTATCTCCCGTACCCCCCGTTGCCCGACGGCCGCATGCGCGCGTGCCTGCCTGCGCAGTTCCCGGAGCTGTCCGGAGCGGGCCAGCCGGTGCAGGTGCAGCGGGTTCGCGTCCACGACCGGATCGGCTCCGCAACCGGTCAGGAGTGTGTCGCAGCCCAGGTCCGCCGCCGCGGCATGCAGTCTGCTCCAGAACGGAGCGCGGAAGGCGTGGGCGTGCGGCTCGTCCGGATCTCCCGCGTGGTGCCGGAAATCGTCGAAGTCTGCCACGTCGTCCGCGTCGACGATCAGCGGACGGGCCGCCGGCGCGTGCCGGCGGACCGCCTCGACCGCCTCGTCGAGGTACGGCCGCTCCCCGGCCAGCTCTCCCCCGCCGAAGCGCCCGGCGAGCAGGACCAGGTCCGCGGAGGGGTTCTCTTGCGCAGCAAGCAGGCGGGCCGCGAGCAGCGCGACGCTGGTGGAGTCGGTGCCGCCCGAGACATGGCATGCGGTCATGCTGCCGAGGCGCCGGCCGACGGCATGTTCCAGGGCGCGCCGCAGGTCCTGGCCGGCCTCGCTGGGGCGGGATCCGTCCGTCGTCGAGCCCCCCTCCCGAGTGGTGCGGTGCACATGCCGGCCCCGCATCGCCCCGGTGGCCGAGAGCTCCACCACCTCGGCGCCGAGGACACGGCGCACGCCCGCGAACGGGCTCAGTTCCGAGTGCGGTTGGGCCATGTTCCCGGTCAGGTAACGGCAGAGGTAACGGGGATCCAGGTCCTCGGCGTCGCCCAGGCCGCGCGCCGAGGTGCTCGCGGCGGTCACCCGGCCGCCGGACTCTCTGAAGAACAGCGGGATGCGCGCCTGCTCGTCCCGCATCAGCAGTACGCGGTCGCGGTACACCAGGACGGCGGCGAAGTCACCGGCCGGGAGCCGCGGTTCGGCTCCCGGCCGGCCGAAGGTGTCGAGTAGGGCGTGCGCGCCCGCCAGGCGGTCGTGGACCGAGCCGACCCAGCCGACGACCGCCGCGGTGCCGGCGGGTGAGGAGACCGTCGTCACGAGTCCCTGTCGGACCATGGCTTCGGCGGCCCGGAGTTTCACCGCACCGCCGGACCATTCGAGCCGGAGCGCTTCCATGTCACCCGCTTCCGCTGCCGATCGAGAGCACCGGCGTGAAGGCGTGCCCTCGCGGATCGGCGGCCGGGATGCACAGTCCGGCCGCGGACGTCCAGGCGTGCAGGGCGAACGGGTGCTCACGGACACCGACGTGCAGCGTGGCCTCGAACCCGCACCGCCGCAGCAGAACGAACGCCGTCACGGCCTCGGCCTTGCAGTCGTCGTCGACGATCCAGCTTCTGCGGCCGTGTGTCTGGACCGCTCGTTTCAACCGTGCGACGTCCTGCGCGGGAGGTGTGTCCGCGCGGGCGTAGCCGGGAGCGGACAACGGCAGCAGCCGAAGGACGCGTCCGAAGCCCAGCGTGCGGATCAGCAGGTGCACGCTGCGGAGCCAGAGCCCTATTTCGGCGTCCGCATACGCCTTTCGGCGGGGCGTCGCGCATCCGGCTCGGACGAGAGCGGTGAGAAGTTCCGCGCGTTCCTCCGCGGTTCCGTCGGCGAACTTCTGGACGTCGGGCGACGACATTCCCAGAAAGCGCGTCCTTCTCCAGTCGGCGATGAGCGCTCCGCCGGACAATCGGGTGACGCGGCAATGAGGTGAAAGGATTCGCGTGATGGCCACGAGGGCATCGGTGTCCTGAGCCACCGCGCCTCCTCCCATTCCACGGGTGCAGGCGGGTCAGGACTGGTATCCGTGACCGTCGTAGTCACCGCCGCTGAAACCCCGGATCAGACGGCCGTTGCCGAGAAGGAAAAGGCCGTGCGGCATACGGCGCCGCAGGAATCGGATCAACATCGCCTACCTCCAGAATCGGGTGGCGTCGATCATGTCCAGGCTACTCTGCGCCCAACGCCGCGCAACCGCTCGCCTTTTCCCTGACGCTGGAGGGACGGCGCAGTCGAGGGAAGGTCCCATCGTGACAAGCATTCCGGTGTACATGCTCAACGACGACACGACGATTCCCGCCGTCGGCCTGGGCACCTGGCCGATGGACGACACGCAGGCCGAGCAGGCCGTTCGGCACGCGCTCGAGGCCGGTTACCGGCTCGTGGACACGGCGGTGAACTACCGCAACGAGACCGGGGTCGGCCGGGGTGTCACAAGCAGTGGCGTCCCCCGTGACGAGGTGGTGGTGACGACGAAGCTGCCGGGCCGCCACCACGGCTACGAGGAGACCCTCGCCTCCTTCGAGGAGTCCCGGCAGCGGCTGGGGCTGGAGTACGTGGACCTGTATCTGATCCACTGGCCCAACCCGCGGGTCGGCAAGTACGTCGACTCGTGGAAGGCGATGATCAAGCTGCGGGAGGAAGGTCTCGTGCGGTCGATCGGCGTCTCCAACTTCACCGAGGAGCACCTGGCGCGGCTGGAGAAGGAGACCGGGGTGCTGCCGTCGGTGAACCAGGTGGAGCTGCATCCGCTGTTCCCGCAGGAGGAGTTGCGCGCCTTCCACGCCGGGAAGGGCATCGTCACCGAGAGCTGGAGCCCGCTCGGTCAGGACGGCCGGCTGCTGCGTGACCCTGCCGTCGTCACTGTGGCGGAGGCGCTCGGTGTGACACCGGCGCAGGCGGTCCTGCGCTGGCATGTCCAGCTCGGCGCCGTGGCGATCCCGAAGTCGGCCGATGCCGGGCGGCAGCGCGCGAACCTCGACGTCTTCGGGTTCCGGCTGGGTGCCGCCCAGATGGCGGCGATCTCGGAGCGGGTCCCCCAGCGGCTGGGCGGCGACCCGGACAGCCACGAGGAGTTCTGAGCGGTCACTCCTCCACGCGCTCCTGGGGAGCCTCCTGCCCCGTCCCGGCCCCGGTCCCGGTCCCGGTCGCGGTCGCGGTCGCGGTCGCGGTCGCGGTGAGGCTCCCGAGGATGTCGAGCAGCTCGGCGTCGCGGCTGCCGGGTTCGGCGTGGAAGACGACGAGGGAGAGGCCGTCGGTGCCGTCCATGGTCAGTTTGTCCGAGTGCAGTTCCAGGTCGCCGACGAGCGGGTGGGTCAGGTGGCTCACCCGGCCGCGCAGGGGCCGCACCTCGTGCCGGGCCCACAGGGTGCGGAAGCGTTCGCTGTGCAGCGAGAGGTCGCCGACCAGGTCGCGCAGGTGCGGGTCGTCGGTGTCGCCTCCGGCGTAGGCGCGCAGGGTGGCCACGCCCTCCCGGGTGAGGTCGTCCCAGTCGCGGCGCAGCTCCCGCTCCGCGGGGTCGAGGAAGACGGCCCGCATCAGGTTGACACCGGGCCGGTAGTTCGGGGACAGCGCGGTGCACAGCGCGTTGGCGGCCAGGCAGTCCCGGTAGCGGTTCTGGACGTAGGCGGGGTTGCGGGTCCAGCCGTCGATGAGCTGCAGGATGCTGGCCGGCACCTGTTCGGGCCGGTGCGATGCCCCGGCCCGCCTGGCCTGCCGCACGCCGGCGGGGCGGTCCTGGGCCAGGCCGAGGAGGTGGGCGGTGGCGTCGGCGTCCAGGCCGAGCACGCCGGCGATGGCTTCCAGCACCTGCACGGAGGGGTTGCGGTCGCGGCCCTGCTCCAGCCGCAGGTAGTAGTCGGAACTGATGCCGGCGAGCATCGCGACCTCCTCGCGGCGCAGCCCCGGCACCCGGCGCAGCCCCCCGCCCGGCAGCCCCACGTCCGCGGGCCGGACCAGCGCCCGGCGGGCCCGCAGGAACTCACCGAGTGCGTTCGAACCGTCCACGCCCCCACCCTACGGTCCGGCTCCGTGCGGTGCCTGGTCCCCGCACTCCCAGGAACACCGGGGCTTAGCCATGGCGCGCGCGACCCGCGCAGGCTGGACGAGGAAGACAACGAAGACGACGAGGACGGGGCACCGGGCCGTACCGGTGGCCCCCGGAAGACCGTGAGAGGCACCCCATCATGACCGCACAGCTCGCCGGAACCCTGACCCCGGCCGACGGCCTGACCCTGACCCGCGTCGGTTACGGCGCCATGCAGCTGGCAGGACCCCATGTCTTCGGGCCGCCGAAGGACCGTGCCCGGGCCGTCGCGGTGCTGCGTGCCGCGGTGGAGGCGGGCATCACACACATCGACACCGCCGACTTCTACGGGCCCGTGGTCGTCAACGAGATCATCAGGGAGGCCCTGCGCCCCTACCCGGAGGACCTGCGCATCGTCACCAAGGTGGGCGCCCGGCGCACCGCCGACGGCGACTGGATCATGATGCGGCACCCCGAGGACCTGAAGGCGCAGGTGTACGACAACCTGCGGAACCTCGGTGTGGAGGCCCTGGACGTGGTCAATCTGCGTCTGGGAGACATGGACACGCCGAACGAGGACCCGATCGCCGACCAGTTCGGCGCGCTGGCCGAGCTGCGCGAGGCGGGTCTGATCCGGCACCTGGGGCTGAGCACGGCCTCCACACGGCAGCTGGCCGAGGCGCAGGGGATCGCGCCGGTGGTCACCGTCCAGAACATGTACAACCTGGCCAACCGGCGGGACGACGCCCTGGTCGAGCGGACCGCAGCCCAGAACATCGCCTTCGTGCCGTACTTCCCGCTCGGCGGTTTCAGCCCGCTGCAGTCCGAGACGCTGACGAAGGTCGCCGAGCGGCTCGGGGCCGCGGCGCAGCAGGTGGCGCTGGCCTGGCTGCTGCAGCGCTCCCCGAACATCGCGCTGATCCCGGGCACCTCCTCGCCGGAGCACCTGCGGGAGAACATCGCGGCCGCCGCGCTGGTGCTGCCCGAGGACGCGGTCTGCGAACTGGACGGGATCGGGCAGCAGACCGCAGGCTGAGAGCGGGGCCCCGGGAGGCGTCGTACGGGAGGAGCCGCGGGTGGCTGCCGACGAGCGGTTGCGCACCTACCGTGACAAGCGGGACTTCGGGCGGACGCGGGAACCGTCGGGGCGGTCGGGGGAGGCCGCCGACCGGCCCCGGTTCGTGGTGCAGATCCATGACGCGCGCCGGTTGCACTTCGACTTCCGGTTGCAGGTCGACGACGTCCTGAGGTCCTGGTCGGTCCCCAGGGGACCGTCGGCCGATCCCGGGGACAAGCGACTGGCCGTGCCCACCGAGGACCATCCGCTGGAGTACGAGGACTTCGAGGGTGTGATCCCGAAGGGCGAGTACGGCGGCGGCACGGTGATCGTCTGGGACCACGGCTGGTACGAGCCCCTCAGCCATGACCGCGGGGGACGGCAGGTCGGCTTCGCGGAGTCGCTGGAGCGCGGGCACGCGACTTTCCGGCTGCACGGTGCCAAGTTGCGCGGCGACTACGCCCTGACGCGCTTCCGGGGCGGTGAGGGCGACGACGCGTGGCTGCTGGTGAAGAAGGGCTCCGCGCGGTCGGACGGGCACGGCACGCCCGATCCCCGGCGGGCCCGCTCGGTCCGCACCGGCCGTACCCTCGCCCAGGTCGCGGCGGACGCCGGCGAGGAGTGATCCAGGGGGCTCCGCCCGGGTACGAAAGGGCCGGTTCTCCGGGCGAGGGTGTCCGGAAACGGACGGCGAGTCGACCGAGGCGCGTCCCGGCGGTGCGGACTGCGCGCGGATTGGGCCATTTGGGCCCCAACTCACCTCACGACGGCCTATGTTCGCGACGGCACTGGATCTTCCGCTCAGGAGGCACACCTCACATGCGCACCGCGCTTCGTACCGCCCTGACAGGGGCGGTGGCCGTCGGCACTCTGCTCACCTGTGGCACCGCCCACGCCACTCCCGCCGGGCCCGGCGTGACGGGCAGGTTGATCAGCACCACCACCATCGGCGACACGGACTACGTCCTGCGGGAGATCACCGTCCCGCCGGGCCAGACCACCGGCTGGCACTACCACGACGGCCCGGTCTACGGGTACGTCGCGAAGGGCACCCTCAGCCACTTCCACTCCGACTGCAAGGAGGACGGCGTCTACCACAAGGGCAGCACGGTGTACGAGTCCGGCGGGCCCGGCGATGTGCACCTGGGCGCCAACCGGGGCGACACCGACCTGGTCCTCGACGTGCTGTACATCCTTCCGCACGGTTCGCCGTACTCCGAGTCGGTGCCGAACCCGGGCTGCGACTTCGAGTGACCGGGTCACTCCCCGGTGACCGGCAACGGGCCTTCGGGCAGCGGCTGTTCGGCCCAGATGGTCTTGCCGCCGCCCGTCTGCCGGCTGCCCCAGCGCTGGGTGAGCTGGGCGACGAGGAGCAGGCCGCGGCCGCCCTCGTCGTAGGCGTGCGCCCGGCGCAGGTGCGGTGAGGTCGAACTGCCGTCGAAGACCTCGCAGATGAGCGCCCGGTCGCGGATCAGCCGTAGCCGGATGGGGGGTTCGCCGTAGCGGATGGCGTTGGTGACGAGTTCGCTGACGACGAGTTCGGTGACGAAGGCGGCCTCTTCGAGCCCCCAGTCGGCGAGTCGCTCGGTGGCCGCCTGCCGGAAGTCGGCCACCCGGGCCGGGTCGGGAGGGACGTCCCAGGTGGCGACCCGGTCGGCGCCGAGGGCCCGGGTGCGGACCAGGAGCAGGGCGACGTCGTCGGAGGGCTGTTCCGGCAGGACGGCCTTGAGCACGTTGTCGCCGAGGGCCTCCAGGGAGTCGGCGGGTGCGCCGAGTGCGCGGCACATCTCCTCGGTGGCGCGGTCGACGTCCCGGTCCCGGTCCTCGATCAGACCGTCCGTGTAAAGGGCGACGACGGCCCCCTCGGGCAGATCGAGCTCCGTCGCCTCGAAGGGCAGTGAGCCGACGCCGGGTGGTGGGCCCGCGGTCATGGGGATCAGCTCGGCGCCGCGACCGGGCAGCACGAGGGCGGGCGCCGGGTGCCCGGCGGCGGCGAGCACGAGATGCCGCGAGACGGGATCGTAGACGGCGTACAGGCAGGTGGCGCCCAGTTCGGCGACCTCCTCGCCGGGGCCGTCCGCCGCGAGGTGGGTCACCAGGTCGTCGAGGTGGGTGAGGAGCTCGTCGGGAGGCAGGTCCACGTCGGCGAGGGTGCGTACGGCCGTCCGCAGCCGCCCCATGGTGGCGGAGGAGCGGATGCCGTGCCCGACGACGTCGCCGACGACCAGGCCGACCCGGCTGCCGGAGAGCGGTATCACGTCGAACCAGTCGCCGCCGATGCCGGCCACCGATCCGCAGGGCAGATAGCGGTGGGCGACCTCGACGGCGGCCTGGCCGGGCAGGCCGCTGGGCAGCAGGCTGTGCTGGAGGGCGAGGGCGGTGGAGCGCTCGCGGGCGAACCGGCGGGCGTTGTCGATGCAGACGGCGGCGCGGCTGGCGAGTTCCTCGGCGAAGACGGTGTCGTCGAAGACGTACTCCTCGGGGTGGCGCACCCGCGCGCCCACGACGACGCCGAGCAGGATGCCCCGGGCCTGCAGGGGTACGGCGATCATGGAGTGCACGCCCCGGCGGTGGGCACGGCCCTCGGGCGCGCGGGCGTTGCGCTCGTCGATCCAGCGGCGGAACTCGGGCTCGCCGGCCTGGCTGACCACCGCGCGCCGTTCCCGCAGCGCCCGCGCCGTCGGTGACGCCGTCGGGAGCACGTCGGTTTCTCCCAGCCGTACGGCGGCCTCGGGGGTGCCCTCGGTGGCGGAGCCGTGGGCGACGCGGCGCAGCTCGATGTCGCCCTCCGGCATGCTCGGCAGTTCCTCGGCGCCGAGGACCCAGTCGAGGAGGTCGACGCTGGCGAAGTCGGCGTGTCTCGGGACGAGGAGTTCGACGAGTTCCTCGGCGGTGCGCACCACGTCCAGGGTGGTGCCGATGGCGGTGGCGGCCTCGTTGAGGAGGGCCAGCCGCAGCCGCGCCAGGTACTGCTCGGTGTTGTCGAAGGCGGCGAGGGCGACGGCGGTGAGCTCGCCGGCGGGGTCGCGCAGCGGCCACATCTCGATGCTCCAGGCGTGGTCCCGGTTGAAGGCCGGGGCGCCGGTGAAGCTCTCGTAGCGGACGGGGCGGCCGGTCTCGACGACCTGGCGCAGATGGCGCAGGAACCCCTCGCTGTACGGGGCCTCCTCGACGGTGTCCGGGAAGAAGCGGCCGAGCAGGGCCTCCTCGGGGACGCCCATGACATGGCAGGCCGCGTCGTTGGAGCGGAGGTAGCGCTGGCGGGTGTCGAAGACCGACATGGACATGGAGGCCTGCTGGAACGCCTGTCCGGCCAGGGTGGGGTCGGCCTGCCGGGGCGGGTCGGCGGTCAGCACGTATCCGGTGGTCTCGCCCTCGGGGCCGAGGACCGGGCAGGCGGTCAGGGCGAGTTCCGTCCGGCGCCCGTCGGCATGGCGCAGGGCGACGGTCCCGGAGCGGGCGGCCAGCACGGCCGCCGGGACCTCGTCGGCGAGAAGGTCGGCGGCGGGCCGGCCCACGACCTCCTCGGCCGTCCGTCCGGTGACCGTCCGTGCGCCCTCGCTCCACCCCGTCACCCTGCCCAGGGCATCGATGATCGCCGCGGCCGCGACACGCTCCATACGCCCCAGGATGGAACCTATGTCCTGGGGCATCAAGCGCGGGGAGCGGTCCGCTCAGCCCTGGTGGCCGCGCAGCGCGGCCAGTGCCCGGTCCGCGTGAGTGTTCATGCGGAGTTCGCTGCGGACGACCTCCAGGACGGTGCGGTCCTGGGCGATGACGAAGGTGGCCCGTTTCGTGGGGGCGAGCGAGAAGCCGCGCTTGACGCCGAACCGCTCCCGGACGGCACCGTCGGCGTCGGAGAGCAGCGGCATGCCGAGGGTGTGCTTCCCGGAGAACTCCTGCTGGCGCTCCACGCTGTCCCCGCTGATGCCGACGGGCCGGGCGCCGACGGCCGCGAACTCGGCGGCGAGATCCCTGAAGTGGCAGGCCTCGGCGGTGCAGCCCGCCGACAGGGCGGCCGGGTAGAAGAAGAGCACGACCGGCCCGTCGGCCAGCAGCTCCGTGAGCGTCCGGGTCGTGCCGGTCTCGTCCGGCAGCGCGAAGTCCTCGACCGTGCTTCCGACCTCGACGGATTCCGCCATCTAGCGGCCCTCCTCGTTGCGTGCGACACCGCGCGCCCACAGCACCAGGGGGATCTGGAGCGGCAGCCGGGCGAGGGCCGCGGTTCTGAGCGGCTGGGGCCGCTTCTGCCAGTCGACGGCCATCTGCACGTTGGCCGGGAAGACGCCGACGAAGAAGGCGGCGGCGGCCCGTGCCGCCACCGCCCGGCTGCGCGGCAGGGCGATGCCCGCCGCCAGCGCCAGTTCCACGGCCCCGCTCCCGTACGTCCACGCCCTCGGCGGCCCCGGGAGCGCCCTGGGGATCGTGGCGTCGAACTGCTTCGGCGCCGCGAAGTGGGCGACCCCGGCCGCGGCCAGCAGTCCCGCCAGCAGCAGGGGTGAACGTTCGGACCGGGACACTGGCGCCTCCTCTGACAACCTGCGCCGGATATTACCCGGCGGTATGGCTCCGGTCCGCGTCGCCCCCTACTCCAGGTAGTAGGTGGCGTCCTGCTGGTCCAGCGTGGTGCCGATCGTCCGGACGTAGAGCAGGTTGTTGTAGTGGCGTATGTACCGGCCCGGGTAGTTGTACGACTCCAGGGAGACGCCGGACGGGTCGGCGAGGCCTGCCCGCTGGTAGAACGAGGCGTCGCTGTCGAAGGTGGCGGTGCCGTCGCCCTTCTCCACCCATACCTCGAAGTTGTTGTGGCGCAGGTAGTAGCCGGGGTAGTTGGTCGACTCCAGGGAGATCGTGCCGGTGCCGGCGAGTCCGGTGACGATCCGGAACTGGGAGTCGGCGAGGTTGGTGACGTTCGCCTCGATCTTCGCGCGAAGGTCGTAGTGGCGGATATAGCGGTCCGGGTAGTTGTACGAGGAGAGACGGACCGGGGAGACGCCGTCGGCGACCGGGACGCCGAAGTCGGGGGTGCCGTCGGCGTTCCAGTAGATCTTCTGCAGGCGGGTGCGGCGGTTGGGGTCGTTCAGCGGGTCGCCGGTGATGTCCTTGTAACTGCGGTCGGGTAGACGAGGATGTCGGACTTTCCGTCCTCGGAGACGGTGAACGAGTTGTGTCCGGGCCCGTACTGCGAGGTCGAGGCGTCGCTCTTGAAGACGGGCGTCTGGCTCTTGCTCCAGGAGGCGGCGTCGAGCAGGTCCGAGGACGCGGACGCGGCGAGCATGCCGAGGCAGTAGTTGGCGTCGGTGGCGCTGGCGGAGTAGGTCAGGAAGACCTTGCCGCCGTGCTGGACGACGGCCGGGCCCTCGTTGACCTTGTAGCCGATCGTCTCCCAGGAGAGCGTGGGCTGGGAGATCTCCACCGGGGTGCCGCTGATGGTCCAGGGGTTGGCCATCCTGGCGATGAACAGGCTGGTGTTGTTGTCCTCGGAGGGGTTGTGCTGCGCCCACGCCAGATAGCGCACGCCGTTCACCACGAAGGTCGTCGCGTCGAGCGAGAAGCTCTCCCAGGTGGTGGTGATCTGGCCCTTCTCGGTCCAGGTGCCGGTGAGCGGGTTGGCGGCGTCGGTCTCCAGGACGTACATGCGGATCGCCCAGACGTCGCCGGTGGATCCGGCGGCGAAGTACACGTACCACTTGCCGTCGATGTAGTGGATCTCCGGCGCCCAGATGTGGGAGCCCATGACACCGCTGGCGTGCTTGGTCCAGATGGTGGTCTCCGGGGCGGTGGCCAGGCCCTGGAGGGTGGTGGCCCGGCGCAGCACGACGCGGTCGTACTCGGGGACGGTGGCGGTGAAGTAGCAGTAGCCGTCGGTGTGCTTGTAGATCTGCGGGTCGGCCCGCCGTTCGGCGATCGGGTTGGTGAAGGTCACGGCAGGAGAGGCGGGGACGGCCGTGTGAGCGGGGGTGGCGGTCAGGATCAGGGCGAGTACGGCGAGGACCGCGGTCAGCGCCCGGCCGATGAGACGTCTCACAGTGCGGATGGTTCCTCTCGGTTGTGGCTGGTGAGGGTCAGGTCGTGGAGTGCGGTGCCACTGCTGGCAGTTGTTGTTCAGCCAGGACCACTGGCGCAGGTCGGCGCCGTCGGCCGTGGAGCAGTCGGCGGTGTCCAGGACCTTGCCGGTGGCGACGTTGACGAGGTGGCTGGTGTCGTTGCCCTGGTCCTCCACCAGCCACTTCTGGTTACTGCCGCCGTGCAGGTCCACTGGAGGACGTTGGCGCCGTCGGTGGTGCCACCGTCCGCCACGTCAAGGCACGTGCCGCTGTTGCGGTTCACCAGCGTGTACGCGGTCGGGGTCGCCGCTCGACGACCTGTTGGCGTGGTAGACGATCCAGTTCTCGGTGCCGTCCGGCGAGCTGAAGAAGCCGTTGTGGCCAGGTCCGTACACACCGCCCGCGTCACTGCGCTGGAAGACCGGGGACGCCGACTTGGCCCAGGAGGCGGGGTCGAGCGGGTCGGTGCCGGTGAGTTCGAGCAGGCCCAGCTTGTAGTCCCCAGGGGTCGGCGCCTTTCTGCGCCTTGACCGGGTTGGTGAACGGGCGGCCGACGGCCGCCGTTGCGGGCTGCGTGGTCACGAAGGACGCGAGTACGGCGAGCAGCGCCGCGACAAGCACGAGCCAAGGGCGGGTGCGGATCACGGGGAGTCCCTTCCGGCGGCCATCGCGTTCGGAATACCGAACTGTGTACGGAACTTCGACCAGAAGGTAAGGGGGTGGCAATGGCACGTCAATGGGTTGGACGCGTCGAGTTGGGACTCCAAGGGCCTTGCGGGGATGACGAGTTGAGACCGAAGACTCGGGCGTCCACCAGCGGGGTCCGACGCCCGGGCTCACGGGGTCCCGGCGGGCGTCGGCGAAGACGGCCGCCGCCGCCCTCATTGTCGCCCACGCGCGTTGCCATGGTCCGCACAGATGCAGAAGAGAAGTCCGGCGGGATCGATTCGAGCGGACCCGGACGGGCGGGGCGTACCGCTCGAGGGCCGGGGGCGTGGCGGCTCACACGGTTCGGGCCGAGGGCACCGTCTCGCCGGTCTCCTGGCCCGGCTCGTCCTCGACCGCGTACGCCAGGAAGTCGTCGACCATGCGGTGGAACAGCACGGCCAGCTGCCGCAGTTCCTCGGGCTGCCACTCTCCCAGGGCCAACTGCATGCCGCGGGCACCGGCGTCCCGGACCCGGTGGACGGCCTCCCGGCCGGAGTCGGTGAGCTCGATCCGCTGGGCGCGGCGGTCGTCGGGGTCGGGGACCCGGGTGACATGGCCCGACCTCTGGAGCTGCTGCACCGTACGCGTCACATGGGACGCCTCGACGCCGAGCCGGTGGGCGAGCTCCCCCGGGCGCAACGGCTCGGAGTCGGCGACCTGGCGCAGCAGGGCCACCGCGGCACGGTCCAGCGGGACGCCCGCGAGGGCCATGAGCCGCTCGTGCTGCCGGGCCCGGGTGCTCAGATAGGTGATGCGCGTCAGGGCGCGCTCGATCTCCACCACTTCCGGGGTGGCGGCGGGGACGGCTGGCAGCGGTTCTGTGGACATACCGGCCAGTTTACCATATCGTTGCGTAACTCAAGTAAGTTAGTGCGTGCGTTCCCGCACACTACCGCGCAGCGTCCACCGATCGGAGCCGTATGTCCCTCCTGGCCCGCCCTTCGATCGCCGCTCTCGGCGCGAAGACCCTGCAGCAGCTCACTCTCCTGGCGAGCAGGCGGCCGAACGGCCCGGGCTCCGACGCCTCCTCGCATGCCCGGTTTCCGGACCTCCCGCGCAACGTACGGGAGTTGACCATCCCGACGTCCGTCGCCCCGGCCCGTGCCACGGTGTACCTTCCCGCCGTCATGGACCCCGCGCCCCCGGTGCACGTCAACTTCCACGGCGGTGGCTACGTCATGTCGCTCACCGAACTCGACGACCCGCTCTGCCGCTGCCTCGCGGCCGAGGCGGGGGTGGTCGTGGTGAACGTCGACTATGCCGTCGCCCCGCAACACCCCTTCCCGGCCCCGGCCCGCCAGGCCTTCGAGGTGGTCCGGTGGATCGCAGAGCACGCGGCGGAGCAGGGCTGGGACGGTTCCCGGCCGACCGTGGGCGGACAGAGCGCCGGCGGTGGACTCGCGGCGGCGGTGGCCCGGCAGGCGCTGACGGAGGGCGGGCCCTCGATCGCGCTCCAGGTGCTGCACTATCCGCCGCTGGACCTGATGACGAACGCGGCGGACAAGCGGGCCGCGGTCGCCAAGCCGATGCTGCGGCCCTGGATGGCAGAGGTGTTCGACTCGGCGTATGTGCCGGAGCGGAAGAGGCGTGCCGACCCGCTGGTCTCCCCCGCGCATCCCTCGGACACGGCCGATCTGACGGGGATCGCCCCGGCGCTGGTGATCACGGCCGAGTACGACCTGTTGAGGGCGGAGGGCGAGCGGTACGCCTCACGGCTGGCGGCGGCGGGGGCGTTGGTGGAACACCACGAGGTCGTCGGGGCGGACCACGGCTATGACGGAAAGGACGATGCGAAGGCACGTGAGGTGTATGCGCTGATCGCGCGTCATGTGCGCACGGTCCGGGGGCGGGACGCCTGAGAGCCCGGGGTGTGCTGTTCACGGGCGGCCGACCGTGGTCCGTGGCAGGTCGCGCAGTTCCCCCCGCCCCTGGCGGGGCGCGAATGAACCGCCGTCCCGCGTCCCTCACTTGTTCCGCAACGTCGGTGACACCCCACTGAGGACCGCCCGGGCCTGGGGCGCGTTCCCGGGGACGTCCCACGCGTCCCAGGGCACGCGGGGACGACATGGTGACGGCTCGGCACGGCAATCCTCCGATTCGTGATCACCCTTCGTGGTCACGAGAACGACAGCCGGAGGTTTCCATGTCCCGTCGGATCCTGAAGAGCGGCCTGCTGGCCACGGTCGCGGCGTTGGCGTTCCTGCCCACGGCGGGGGCCGCCACCGCGAGCGCCGCCGCCCCGATCCCCGCGCCGCAGGGAATCGTGCAGTTCTACAACTACACCACCCTGCCCGCTCCGGCGGTGGTCCACCGCCACCACCACCGGTACTACACGTACCGCACGCACCGCACGTACCGCACCGTGGGGCGGGTGGCCACGCACCACGTCCGGCTGAACGTCCGCTCCGGCCCGGGCACCCGCTACCGCGTGGTCGGCCACCGTCACAACAACCGGCTCATCCCACTGACGTGCAAGACCTACGGCGGCTCGGTGCGCGGCAACCACGCCTGGTACCGGCTCCCCCACCACAAGGGCTACGTCTCCTCCCGCTACGTCCGGGTCGGCCGCGCCGTTCCGTGGTGCTGACGGCCCCCTCCCGCCGTACTCCCTGACCACAGAGGCCTGTTCGGGAACCAAGCGTTCCCGAACAGGCCTTCGACATGCACCCCGATTCACCGTCTACACACCTGTTCGCCGATTGCGGGCCCGGTCTCCATGGGAAGCCATCCCGACAACAGGGGCGAAACGCCCATAGCGTTATGAAGTCGAGGCACGCGACATGCGGCACCCCGAAGGAGAGAGCACCACTCCACCCGACGAGTCGGCCACGGCGCAGCTGCGCGAACTGAAGGAGCGTACGGGACTGAGCCTGGCGGCGCTGGCCGCCCGCACGCCGTACAGCAAGTCCGCCTGGCACCGCTATCTCTCCGGCGCCAAACGGCCACCGCGCCCGGCCGTGGAGGCCCTGGCCCGGCTCGCGGGCGCCGACCCGGCGGCCGTGCTGGCGCTGTGCGAGGCCGTCGAGGCGCCGCCGGCCGTCGAACCGGCCCGGGCGCAGCCGCAGTCGGGGCGGCGTTGGCGGCTGCCGCTGACCATGCTCGTGCTGCTCGCCGTGGCCGGGGTCACGGCGGCCGCCGTGACCCTGTCGGACCGGCGCGGCACGCCGGGCGCCCAGCCGGTCTCGGCTCCGCCGCGCTGCCACGGCCGGTCCTGCCAGGGCGAGTTGCCGGACACCTCGGCATGCGCCCGGGACGCACAGACCAAGAGCGCCGTCACCGACACCGCGTACGACGTCCGGCTGCGCTGGTCCCCCACCTGCGGCACCGCCTGGTCCGAGGTGCGGCTGCACACCGCACACGCCCGTGAGGTCTCGGTCCGGGCCGGGCAGAACGTGCTCTCCGCGAGCTATCCGGCCGAGGACTCGGTCGGCTACACCAGCCCGATGCTCGCGGTACCGACACCCCGGGGAGTGGAGGCGTGCGCGGAGGTCGGGGGGCAGTTGGCGTGCACGGGGCTGGAGGCGCAGCCGGACGACGAGTAGGCGGCAAGAAGGCGCCGCGCCCGTGGAAGGAGCGCGGCGCCGGACCGGTCGGGAGTACCGGTCAGTGTGCGACGACCAGTTCCTCCCGGTCGTTGCCGGCCTGCGGCTGCCTGGCCGAGCGCAGGGCGGCGATGCCGATGAAGACCATCGAGGAGACACCGGCGAGCGCGAAGGCGGTGAAGCCCCAGTCGCCGTTGCCCGCAGCGAGCAGCTGGCCGCCGAGCCACGGGCCGAAGACGGCGCCGAAGCGGCCCATGCCCGAGGTCCAGCCGACGGCGGTGGCACGGTTGTCCGGAGTGGAGCGGATGGCGACGGTCGCGTAGATCATCGTCTGGGCGCTGTTGAGGAAGACACCGGTGAGGAAGACGACGACCGTGGTCACGCCCATCGGCATGTGGACGCTGAGCAGGTAGACACCGACGGCGGTGAGGGCGAACCAGACCGCCGAGATGCGCGGGGCGCCGAACCGGTCGGCGGCGCGGCCGGCGACCAGCATGCCCACGATGCCGCCGAGGTTGAAGACGACGACGAAGGTCAGGGCGTTGGCCAGCTCGTAGCCCTCGGTGCGCATCAGGGTGGGCAGCCAGGTGGCGACGCCGTAGACCAGCAGCAGACCACCGAAGGAGGCCAGCCAGTAGAGCAGGGTCTGCAGCCACTCGCCACCGCGGAACAGGTTGAGCAGCGCGTCCCAGCGGTCGGCGGTCGTCGTCTTTGCGGCGACGGCGGGCAGTTCGACCTCGTAGCGCGCGGCCAGGGCGCCCGCCTCCTCGGTGCGGCCCTTGGCGACCAGGAAGCTCAGCGACTCCGGCAGGAGCTTCAGC
The DNA here is from genome assembly GCF_003814875.1 of Streptomyces sp. Ag109_O5-1. GTDB lineage: Bacteria > Actinomycetota > Actinomycetes > Streptomycetales > Streptomycetaceae > Streptomyces > Streptomyces sasae. The sequence continues at coordinate 378,420 of NZ_RKQF01000001.1, forward strand.
AGGACGGGGACGAAGAGCAGCGGGAGCACGCAGACCCAGAAGGCGGAGCGCCAGCCGAACGGGTCGATCAGCCACTTGGCCACGTACGCGGAGAGGATGCCGCCCGCGTGGTGCGCGGTCATCAGCAGGCCGATGGTGAGTGCCGCCCGGCCGCCCTTCGCGTAGTCGGAGACCATGCTGATCGCGGTCGGCAGCAGCCCGCCGAGGCCGACGCCGGCCAGGGTGCGGCCAAGGCCGAAGACCGCGAGGCTCCCCGATATCGCGCAGATGCCGGAGGCCAGCGAGAACAGCGTGACACAGCCGATCATCAGCTGCTTGCGGCCGATCCGGTCCGCGACCGTGCCCGCGGTCAGTGCGCCCACCAGCATGCCGAAGGTGGCGTAGGAGCCGAGGTCGCCTGCCTGGTCCGGGGTGAGGCCGAAGGTCTTGGTCTCCAGCAGGTGGGGCAGCACCGAGCCGTAGATGAACATGTCGAGGCCGTCGAAAAGCACGGCCAGCCAGCACAGACCGACGACCAGCAGCGCCAGCTTGCTGCCCCGGGCGGACGGGGCGGGTGAGGAGGACATCTTTGGTTTCCTCTCGTCCAGGAGGCGTTCCCTGGAGGGGATCAATGAGCGGGCCGCGCGGCTCGTGCGGCTGACCCTTGGTGCGCTAGACACTAAGGACCGGGATCCTGGAGCGTCAACGCTTTTGTCAACAATCTCAGCAACAATCCAGACAGTGGCCGGTCCGCCCTGCGCTTGCGTAAAGGTCCAGGTGGCAAAGGGGGGTGCGTGACGCACAGCAGCGCGTCGCGCACCCCCTGATGGCCGAAACCGGATCAGCCGACGGGTGGTGTCCCGTGCGTGTGGAAGGACTCGATCGTCTTCAGGCCCCAGGCCTGCCCCTTGGCCCGCTCGGCCTCGGTCCAGGTGATCAGCGGCCAGTCGGGCGCCAGCACCAGCCGGGTGAGCGGGTTGCAGAGCTCGATGCGGTTGCCGCCCGGCTCGTAGACGTACAGGAAGAACGTCTGCTGGATGGCGTGCTTGTGCGGGCCGGTCTCGATGAACACCCCGCTGTCGATGGCGAGATCGGCCGCACGCAGCACGTCCTCGCGGGTGTCGGTGGCGAAGGCGATGTGGTGCAGCCGGCCGGTGGAGCCGGTCCAGTCGGACGTGTAGACGACGTCGTACGACTTGTCGGTGAAGGTCAGCCAGCGGGCCGCGATCTTCCCGGTGTCGAGGCGGATCTGCTCGGTCGGGCGGGCCCCGAGGATCCGTTCCTGGAACTCGGCGTTGGCGAGCACGTCGGCGGCCAGGAAGTTGATGTGATCCAGGCGGCGGACGCCGACGCCCCGGTTGGGCTTGGCCTGCGGCTGGTTCTTCAGGGCGGGCCTGAGCTCCTCGGGCGCCTGGTAGTACTCGCTCTCCCAGTAGAGGGCGTGTTCGTGGCCGTCCGGGTCGGTGGTGATGTAGAGCTTTCCGAGTCCGGGTTCGTCCTCGGTCCAGTGGCCGGTGCCGCCGGCCTCCTCGATCGCCTTGACACGGCGGTGGAGGGCGTCCTCGCTGGAGGTGCGCAGGGCCAGGCGGCCGAGGCCGGGCCGGTCGCGGGCGGTGAGGACCAGGCTGTGGTGCTCGTAGTCGTCGAAGGTGCGCAGATAGACGGTGTCGCCGTCCCGGCCGTTGACGGTCAGTCCGAGGTAGTCGGTGAAGAAGGCGACGCTGGCGTCCAGGTCCGGGGTGAACAGCTGTGCGTGGCCGATATGGGCGATGTCACCGAGGGGCGGGGCCATCGTTGCCTCCTTGGGGTCGTGCGGGTGTGGGGGGTGTGTCGACCGCACGGGGGAAGACGGTGCCGTCGAAGATCTTGCGGGCGGTGCGGACGACCGCGGTGCGGCGGGCGGCCGGCGGGGTGCCGCCGGAACCGGGATCGACGCTGACATCGATCTCCAGGAATCCGGTGGGGTGTTCGATCCGGACGCGGTCTCCGTGGTCCGGGAGCCGGGCGATTCCCTCCCCCACACCGCCGGGCAGCCTGAGGCCCGCGGCCACACTCGCGGCGCCCAGGACGCCGATCGAGGTGTGGCAGCGGACGGGGATGAAGGTCCGGGTGGTGACCACGCCGCCGTGTCGGGGCGGGGCGAGCAGACTGAGCTTGGGCACGGTGGCGGTCTCCACGTCCCCGAGCCCCATCGACTTCCCTGCAGCCAGCCGGATTTCGTGCAGGCGGTCGGCGAGCGCGAGGTCCTCCTCCAGGTCCTTGGGGTCCTCGTACCCGGTGACGCCGAGGGCGCCCGCGGCGATGAGCACGGTCGGCATGCCGTTGTCGACGCAGGTCACCGGAGTTCCGGCGATGATGTCGCGGACGCTCCCGGTGGGCAGCAACGGGCTCTCCCCCGCCGGGAACTCGATCACCACCGGAGCAGCCGTGCCGGGCACTCCGGAGATCTCCGCGTCGCCGGTGTAGTCGACGCGCCCGCCCGGGGTCGGGAAGGTGGCGATGGCCGACTCCCCCGTGTTGAGCATCCGGATCCGTACGGATGTCTCGCCGTCCCCGGGGGCCACGAGCCCCCGCTCCACGGCGAACGGGCCGACCCCGGCGAGAATGTTCCCGCAGTTCTGACGGTCGGTCACTTCCGGCCGGTCGACCGCGACCTGGAGGAAGAGGTAGTCGACGTCCGCCTCCGGGTCGTCCGACAGTGAGACGACCGCCACTTTGCTGGTCAGGGGATGCGCCCCGCCCAAGCCGTCGATCTGGCGCGGGTCGGGGCTGCCCATCACCAGCAGCAGCAGGCGGTCGCGGGTGGCGGGGTCCGCGGGCAGGTCCTCGGCCAGGAAGTAGGCGCCCTTGGAGGTGCCGCCGCGCATCAGCATGCAGCGCACCTCCGCGGGCCCGGTCACTTGGTGCGCTCCTCGTGCTCCGTGTACTCCTCGTACGTCCTGTACTCGACGCCGAGCCGCTGGAGGGTCTCCCGCAGTCCGTAGCGGTCGAGGCCCAGCTGGCCGTCGATGAAGGCGGCGCGGGTCGCGGCCTCCTTGGCCTCGCGGGCCTCGGACTTCTCGACGGTCTCGCGGGCGCGCTGCCGGGGTACGACCACCACACCGTCGTCGTCGGCGAGGATCACGTCACCCGGGTTGATCATCTGCCCGTCGATGGCGATGGGCACGTTGACCGAGCCGCCGGTGGCCTTCACCGTGCCCTGCGAGGAGACCGCCCGGGACCAGGCGGCGAAGCCCATGTCCCGCAGCTCCTGGGTGTCGCGGATGCCGGTGTTGAGGACGACACCGCGCACCCCGCGCTGCTTCAGGGCGGTCGCGAACAGCTCGCCGAACAGCCCGTCCGTACAGGGCGAGGTGGTGGTGACGACCAGGATGTCGCCCTCACCGCACTGCTCGACGGCCGCGTGGATCATGAGGTTGTCGCCGGGCCAGCTGAGCACGGTGACGGCCGTGCCCGCGACGCGCACACCCTGCTGGACGGGACGGATTCCCGGACCGAGCAGTCCGGTCCGCCCCATGGCCTCGCTCACGGTGGCCACCCCGAAGCCGGCCAGCGCGTCCACGTCCTTCAGCTCCGCCTTCGGCGGGTCGGTGACGATCACGCCGCTCACGCCAGCTCCTTCGCGATCTGCGGGAACGGGCGCATGAACGCCTCGGCCATGGTGTTGTGCGCCAGGCCCAGATTGGGACCCGCGTTCCGCCTGAGCTGGACGCCCCGGCGGACGGCGAGGTCGGTGTAGTACGCCCACAGGTGCTGCTGGGCGCCGAGACATTCCATCGCCTTGCGCTTGGCGTCCCAGACCTCGGTGATGTCGAGGAGCACCTCGGGCCGGAAGCCGCTCATCTCGGGCTGGTGCGGCTCGAAGTAGAAGACCGGCGGGGCGCCGATGATGTCGCCCTCGCCCGGGTAGCCGATGGCCTGGGCGAGGATCCGGGCCTGGAGGGCCATGCGGTTGGCGGCCGGATGGTCGCCGTTGTAGGGGTCGTCGACGGGGTGGGTGAGCACAACGTCGGGCTGGGTCTCGCGGTAGACGGCGACCAGCTGGTCCGTCAGCTCGGCGGAGGCGGCCAGCGGGTAGTCGCCGGCGTCGAAGAAGCGGACCCCGGCGCCGAGAGCGGCGGCGGCCCGCTCCGCCTCCTCCCGGCGTATCGCCTTGATCTCCGCCAGGTTCCTGCCCTCGCGCCACGCCTTGGCGGACTCGCCGCGCTCGCCGAAGGTCAGACACGCGATGGTGACCTTCTCGCCCCGGGACGCGGCCAGGGCGATGGCTCCACCCGCCCGCCACACGAAGTCCCCGGCGTGCGCGGTGACGACGAGGGTGGATCGCGGTGGGGCGGCGGGCGCGTTGGCGTGGGTCATTGCAGAAATCTCCTTGGTGGACAGGTGTGCGCCCACCCACCCCGGACGTCATGCGAAGCGCTGTGTCAGTCGCTCAGCGCGTCGATCACGCTCGTGAGGTGGGCGCGGACGGCCGCTTCGGCCGCCTGCGGGTCCCTGGCCCTGATCGCCTCGATCATCGCCAGATGCTCGTTCAGGGATTGCTGCGGGCGCCCCGGGCGCAGCGCCAGCTGAAAGCGGTGCCGGACCAGTTGGGCGTTGAGCCGCTCCAGCAGTTCCACGGCGGTCTGCTGGCCGGAGATGCCCCGGATCTTGTCGTGGAGTTCGTGGTTGAGCTCGGAGTAGGTGACCGGTTCGCCGTCGGCGACGGCCTTGGTCATGGCCGCCCCGAGGTCCGCGAGCTCGGTGAGCTGCTCGTCGCTGGCCGCGACGGCCGCCTTGGCCGCGCACAGTCCTTCCAGGACCATGCGGCACTCCGTGATCGCGACCGCTTCCTGCACGGTCACCACCCGCACCCGCGAGCCGCGGTTGCGGATCCGCTCCACCAGTCCCTGCGCCTCCAGATCGATCAGTGCCGCACGGATGCTGGCCCGTGTCACACCGAACTCCTCGGCGAGCTCGTTCTCCACCAGCCGCTGGGCCGGGGCCATCTCGCCGTGCAGGATCGCCTGCCGCAGCAGCGCGAGCGCATGCTGCTTGGCCTGCTCTCCGGTGGTCGGACGGGCTTCTTTCGGCATCGTGCCCTCCCTGAGTGAGTGCCTGTCGAACGTTAAATCTAGCCAAACAAGATTGTCAACAATTTTGTCTGCCGTATTGCCGCCGCGATCCGCGCATGCGGCCCGGCGCACGCGCGCTCAGCCCGAGCGGTAGAGCTCGCTGAGCAGTTCGAGAACGGCCTGGTGGGCGGGGTGCGGATCGTCCCGCCACCAGGCCAGCCGGACCGCGACCGGTTCGGCGTCCCGGACCGGCCGGTAGACGATGCCGGTCCGCGGATACTGGTGGGCGGTCGACTCCGCGGTCACACCGATGCCGCGTCCGGCGGCGATCTCGGTGAGCCAGTCGTCTACGGAGCGAATCTCCTCGACGGCCGGACGGGCCCCCGGCGGCCACAGGTCGGGAGTGGTCGTACCGGTACGCCGGTCGGTCATCACGGTCCGGCCGGTCAGATCGGCGAGGCGTACGGACCGGCGCCGGGCCAGGGGATCGTCGGCGGCCAGCGCGCACAGCCGCCGTTCCAGGCCGACGATGGCCGTGTCGAAGCGGCGGTCGTCGAGAGGCCGCCGTACGACGGTCAGGTCACAGGCCCCTTCACTCAGCCCGGCGGACGGCGAGTTCACGCGGATCAGATGCAGATCGATCCCGGGGTGCGCCGCGTTCCATCCACGCTGGAACGCGACGGTGTGCCGCCCCACCGCCGACCAGGCGTAGCCGATCCGCAGCCGGGTGTGCCCCGAGGTGGCCTCCTGGACCAGGTCGGCGACGTCCCCCAGCACCCGACGGGCCCGCTCCACCACCCGCAGTCCGGTCGCCGTCGGCGTCACCTCACGCGAGGTGCGCCGCAACAGCCGTACACCGAGGGCCCGTTCGAGCCCCGCCAAGGTGCGGGACACGGCCGCCTGGGACACCCCCAGGGCGATCGCCGCGTCGGTGAAGGTGCCCTCGTCGACGATGGCGACGAGACAGCGCAGCTGCCGCAGCTCCAGCTCGTTCATACGCCAAGCGTATAGATCCAGAAACGCATGCATTATGCGCAAGCATCGGCCGGGCGGGACTCTGCTGTCATGCGACGAGCCCTGCAACGACCCGCGACGACCGTGTCCCCCGCGGACCCGAAGATCCCCGCGCCGGGGCGGCCGGCCGGCGTGGCGGCCATGTTCGGCAGCGGTCTGTCCAACCAGACCGGCGCGGCCATCGGCGCACTGGCCTTCCCGGTCCTCGGCCCGCTCGGTGTGGTGGCGGTACGGCAGTACGTGGCCGCCCTCGTCCTCGTGGCCGTCGGCCGCCCGCGTCCACGCGCCTTCACCTGGCCGCAGTGGTGGCCGGTGCTGCTGCTGGCGGTGGTCCTCGGCACGATGAACCTCACCCTGTACACCGCGATCGACCGGATAGGCCTGGGCCTGGCGGTCACCCTGGAGTTCCTGGGCCCGCTCACCATCGCCCTCGCCGCGTCCCGCCGCCGGCTGGACGCGGGGTGCGCGGTGCTGGCGGCGGCGGGTGTGGTGGTACTGATGCGCCCGCAGCCGTCGACGGACTACGCGGGGATGGCACTGGGCCTGGTGGCCGCCTGCTGCTGGGCGTCGTACATCCTGCTCAACCGGGTGGTCGGCCGCCGGATCCCGGGGGCGCAGGGTTCGGCGGCGGCCGCGTCCGTGTCGGCGCTCACCTTCCTGCCGGTCGGGATCGTGCTGGCGGTACGGCACCCGCCGACGGCCGGGGCCGTGCTGTGCGCGGTGGCGGCGGGCGTCCTGTCATCGGCGGTCCCGTACCTGGCCGACCTCCTCACCCTCCGCAAGGTCCCGGCCCAGACCTTCGGCCTGTTCATGAGCGTCAACCCGGTCCTGGCGGCCGTGGTGGGGTGGGTGATGCTGGGGCAGAGCCTGGGGGTTCTGGAGTGGGCGGCGATCGGGGCAGTGGTGGCCGCGAACGCGGTCAGCATCGCAACAAGGGCTGACTGAGGCGCCTCCAAGGGGCGCGGGGAACTGCGCGACCAGCCACAACCGGCCCGCAGCTCACCCACAACCGGTCCCATCCCCTCAGCCCACGGCGTCCTTCCAAGCCGCTCCCACCGCAACACCCTGCCGCCACCCCCGAAGCACCTTCGGTGGCATCCCCACCGCAAGCACCCCGTTCAACCGCTCTCCCGTCCGATAGGCGGCCACGAACCGCCCCTCCTCCAACTCCCCTTCCACTACGCGCACTTCCTCGTGCCCGCGCAGATACCCGTACGCCTGGATCTTCATCTCGTACTGGTCGGACCAGAAGTACGGCACCGGCGCGAACGCCTTGCGCGCCCCGGGGTTGAGGAGGTTGCGCGCCGCGGCCATGCCCTGCTCCGCCGCGTTCGTCCGGTGCTCGATACGCATCGACATGCCGAACAACGGGTTGTGCCACCGGGCCACGTCCCCGGCCGCGTACGCATCCCGGGCCGCCTCGCAGTACTCGTCGCAGACGATCCCGTCGTCCACGGTGAGCCCACTGCCGGCCAGCCACTCGACGTTCGGCAGCGAACCGACGGCGACCAGCACCTCGTCGGCCTCGACCACCTCCCCGTCGGCGAGCCGCACCCCCTCCTCGGTCACCTCGGCCACCGTGACCCCGGTCCGCAGGTCCACGCCCCGCTCCAGATGGGCCCGGGACAGCACCCGCCCCACCTCCTCGCCGACCACGTGCGCGAGCGGCACCCGCGCCGGTTCCAGCAGCGTCACCCGCGCGCCCAGCCTCCAGGCGACGGCGGCGGCCTCGGCGCCGAGGAACCCGGCGCCGACCACCACCAGCCGCTGTCCCGGCCCGATCCGCTCCCGGAGGGTGAGCGCGTCGTCGAGAGTGCGCAGCACATGCGCGCCCTCCCCCGGCAGCCGCCGCGGCCGTACGCCCGTGGCCACGATCAGCCCGTCGTACGGGACTTCCGAGCCGTCGGCCAGACACACCGTACGGTCCGCCACGTCGAGCCCGCTCGCGGCCACCCCGAGCCGCAACTGCACTTCCAGGGCGTCGAGTTCGGTCGGCGCTCGCAGTACCACCCGGCCCGGAGGCCACTCGGCCGACAGCACCTGCTTGGACAACGGCGGCCGGTCGTACGGGACATGGAGTTCGTCACCGACGAGGGTGAGCGTGCCGTCGTAGCCCTCGCGGCGCAGCGTCTCGGCCGCCGCCAGCCCGGCGGCCGAGGCGCCGACGACCACGATCCGTCTCACCGCTCGGCCAGTCGGATCGCGGCGGCCGGGCAGATCGCCACGGCCTCGCGGACCGCGTCGAGAACGTCCTCGGGGGGCTGCCCGTCGACGACGAAGGCGATGCCGTCCTCGTCCCGCTGGTCGAACACCTCGGGGGCGGCGAGCACGCACTGCCCTGATGCGACGCACTTGGGTTCGTCCAGTTCGACACGCATGGCGAATCTCCTTGCTGTTCATGGGGGGGGTGTGGTCACCAGGTGACGGGGAGTTCGTAGACGCCGTACACGGATCCGTCGTGTTTGAAGGGCAGTTCGGGGACACCGGCGGCGAGCCTGAGCCCCGGGATGCGGCGGTAGAGGGTGCCGTAGACGACCTGGAGTTCCATCCGGGCCAGCGGCTGGCCCAGGCACTGGTGGACGCCGAAGCCGAAGGCGACATGGCGGCGGGCGTCGCGGGTGAGGTCGAGGCGGTCGGGGTCCGGGAAGGCCTCGGGGTCGCGGTTGGCGATGTCGTTCGGCATGATCACGCCCTCGCCGGCCCGGATGACCTGCCCGGCGACCTCGATGTCCGCGAGGACCGCCCGGCGCCGGCCGCCGTGCACGATGGTCAGGTAACGCAGCAGTTCCTCCACCGCGGAGGCGATCAGCCGGGAATCGTCGGTGTCCCGCAACAGGGCGAGCTGCTCCGGGTGTTCGAGGAGGGCGAGGGTGCCGAGGGCGATCATGTTGGCGGTGGTCTCGTGCCCGGCGAGCAGCAGCAGTACGCCCATCTGGGCGGCGTCGGACCGGGTCAGTTCCCCGGATTCCACCCGGGTCACGAGCCCGGAGAGCAAGTCGTCGCCGGGGTGCGCCGTCTTCTCGCCCATCAGCTCGTCGAGATAGCCGATCAGCTTCCCGTGGGCGGCCATGCGCTCCTCCATGGCCGCGTCCCGCTTGATGAGGATCTTGCTGTTCTCCTGGAAGAAGTCGTGGTCGTCGTACGGCACTCCGAGCAGCGCGCAGATGACGAGCGAGGGCACCGGGAGCGCGAACGCCTCGACCAGGTCGACGGGTTTCGGACCGGCGAGCATCCCGTCGATGAGGTCGTCGACGATCGTCTGCACGGCCGGCCGCAGCGCCTCTACGCGTTTGATCGCGAACGGCGCGGTCACCATGCGTCGCAGCCGGGCGTGCTCGGGGTCGTCCATGAGGATGAAGCTGATGTTGTTCTTGCCGTTGCTGGGGGCCTGGAGCGGATATCCGGGCCGGGTGAGGTCGGCGCTGACCCGAGGATCGAGCAGTACGGCGCGCTGGTCCGCGTACCGGGTGAGCAGCCAGTAGTCCTTGCCGTCCCAGAGTCTGACCTTGGTGAGGGGCCCCTCCTCCCGGGCGGCGGTCAGGGCCGGGGGCGGGTCGAAGGGACAGCCTGCGGCCCGGGGCATCGGGAACTCGGGGATCTGCTCGGCCGGGCCGGGTCCGGTGCCGGTCAGGGTGTCGGCCATCTCTGTCTCCTCGGTGTGGGGACTCCGCTCGGGGCGGAGCGCCGGGACGATGGGTACGAGGTATCGATGAGCACATGCAAACAGAGTGGGCTGACGACTGCCGGTCGGTTTCCTGACGGCAAGCTGACGTGACCCGGGTCATACGGCCGGGCCATTGCCGCGAACGACGCATCCATGACGGACACCACAAACCCCCTTCCAGCAAACGTGTGTTGACGAACCGGGGAGTACCGGAATCCGGCCCCGGCGGTCGACGCTCCCGCACCTCGCCACCCGTTCCCGGACGAACGGCGGGACAGGTCGCGTGTTTGCTTGGGGATTCCATTGCGAAGCACTCACAGCTCCCCCAGCCAGTAGCCGAAGCCCCTCCGGGTGTGGATCAGTGCGGGTGCGTGCCGGTCGACCTTGCGCCGCAGCCGGGAGACCAGCTGCTCGATGGCGTTGTCGCCCCGGCACTCGCCCCAGACGTACCGGCTGATCTGCTCCTTGGACAGCACCATGCGGGCGTTGACGAGGAGGTGGCGCAGCAGCCGGTGCTCGGCGGGCGTGAGGTCGAGGGTGCGGCCACCCCGGCGGGCCCGGCAGGTGTCGTCGTCCAGGACCACGTCCGCGTGGTGCAGCGCGCCTCCCGGCCGGGCGGCCGCGTCCGTGTCCCGGAGCAGCACCTTCACACGGGCGAGGACCTCGGGAAGCCGGACGGGTTTGGTGACGTAGTCGCGCTCGCCGGCGCTGAGTTCGGGCACCAGCCGGGCCAGGGAGCCACAGGCGGCCAGCAGGAGGACGGGCGGCCGATAGGCGGGCTTGAGGCGGCCTCCCTGCCCTAAGTCGTCGAGGCCGGGGAGTTCGGCGTCGATGACGACCAGGTCGAACCGGTGCTCCACCAGCCGCCGGGCCACCTGGGCGCCGCTGCCCGCCGCGCCGATCCGATAGCCCGCCAACTCCAGTGTGGTGGCCAGGAGTTCGGCGGCGTCCTGGTCGCCGACGGCGATCAGAAGCCGCTGCCCGCTGCCACGGGCGAGCGCTTGGGGTGCCGGTGAGCTGCCGTTCATGGGGTGACCCATTCGTTCGAAGCGCGGTCAATTCACTTGCTTGACTCAAGTAAGCCACATGTGCTTGCCTAACTCAAGTAATCGGGGTCGGCTTGAGCGGAGACCGCCCCGAGGGTCTGCCCGACGGACAGGCCCGGGCGCCGGCCCCGTGGGGACGGAGACCGGCGCGGTCCCCGGACCGGGCACCGGCTCACTCCCCCCAGCCCGGTACCCGGCCCGGGGACACCTCCTCGGCTGCACCTCCCCATGAACCCCCGGCACCTCCGGAAAGCCTCCGGAAGGCCCCCAGAAAGCGAGAGTCACCCATGGCCACGATGAAGTCCGTACAGACCGGCGGCGTCGGCCGCATCGAGGTCGTGGACGTCGAGCGTCCCGTGCCCGGCCCCAAGGACGTGCTGCTGAGGATCCGCGCGGGCGGCATCTGCGGTACCGACGTCACCTTCCTGCACATGGGCGGCATGCCCGCCCGCGCCCACCTGGGCGGCGAACTGGTCCCGGTGGCCCTGGGCCATGAGCCGGCCGGCGAGGTCGTCGAGGCCGGCGCCGAGGTCAGCGGGCTGAAGGTGGGTGACCGGGTGGTCGTCAACCCGCAGGACGCGCCCACCCGGATCATCGGCTGCGGCGGCCGGTACGGCGCCCTCAGCGAGTACCTGCTGATCGAGAACGCCGAGGTCGGCAGGAGCGTCGCGGTGTTCCCGGACACCGTGCCGTTCGCGGTCGCCTCCCTGAACGAGCCGATGGCCGTGTCCCGGCACGCCGTCAACCGCTCCGAGGCCGCGCCGGACGACAAGGTGGTGGTCTTCGGCGCGGGGCCCATCGGGCTGGGCGCGGCGATCTGGCTGAAGCTGCGGGGCGTGCGGCACGTCGTCGTCGCCGACGTGATCCCGGCTCGACTGGAGAAGGCGCTGGCCGTGGGCGCCGACGCGGTCATCAACTCGGCCGAGGAGGACGTCACCGCGCGGCTGACCGAGCTGCACGGGCAGAGCGCCAACGCCCTGGGCCAGCCCCGTCCCGGCACCGACGTCTTCTTCGACGCGGCCGGCGCCCCGGCCGTCTTCGACACCGTGGTGGCCAACGCCCAGTGGCACGCCAGGCTGGTCATGGTCGCCGTACAGAAGAAGGGCGAGGTCGATCTCGGCGGGATGCTCCGCAGCGAGCTGACCCTGGTCGCCTCGCAGGGCTACCCGACCGAGATCTTCGAGGTCACCCCGGAACTGGTCGAGCACCACGAGCGGTTCGCGAAGCTGATCAGCCACCGTGTGCCGTTCACCGAGGTGGACCGCGCCTTCGAGTTGGCGCTCACGCCGGGCGCCGCGGAGAAGGTCGTCGTCACCTTCGATGCGTAGGAGTGAAGGGCGCCAGCCACAGCCCCAGGAGTGCGTCGGTGAGTCCGGTGGCCGCGTCGCTCCAGGTGGCACGTGGCGTGGCGGTGCCCTCGGCGAGGGCGCGCTCGCGCTCGGCGCAGGTGTGCAGGATCAGCGTCCGGGCCATCTGACCGCGTTCGGCGCGGACCTCGGCGGGCAGCTCCGGCAGCCGCCGGTTGAGTCCGGCCACGGCCTCGCGCAGCGACGGCGAGACGAGGGACTCCTCGATCATGATCTCGTAGAGGGCCGGGTCGGTCGCCACCTGGGCGCAGAAGCGGGCGTACCAGGTGGGGCTGCCCAGGCTCGCGAGGTGTTCGGTGATCGGGCGGACCAGGCAGTCCACCCAGTGCCGTACGTCGTCGGAGTCGCCGACCGCGGCCAGCAGCCGGACCCTGATCTCCTCGATCCGGTCGAAGTGCCGGGCGGCCACGGCGCGGACGAGGTCGGCCTTGGTGCCGAAGTGGTAGCCGACGGCCGTGTTGTTGCCCTGGCCCGCGGCTTCGCCGACCTGCCGGTTGGAGACGGCGTACACGCCCTGTTCGGCGAACAGCCGCTCCGCCGCGCTCAGGATGGCCTCCCGCGTCGCGCTGACCTGCTCCGACCGCGCCGTCCTGCCCGCCATGTCCACCACCGCTCCGGAACCGCACACCACCCGGACCGGCCGGTCCCGCGAGCCGTACCGGGGCCTCGCCCGGGGCGGCGAGGTCCAGCCGAAAAAGCCTACGCGGCGGCACCACGCGATGCCGCCGGGCCCTGCCATTAAAGTAAGTCAGGCGACTGACTTAAATCATTGATCGATCGCTCCTGTCCTGCCTACGGAGGCCTTCCCTCATGTCCGAAGCCCCTGTCCGGCCCGTCGGCTCCGCCGGGCCCGCCGGGTCCGCAAGCGCCGCGCGACCGAATCCGAACGCGGTGGTGGCGGTGCTGGCCCTGGCCGGTATCACCGTCTCGCTGATGCAGACCCTGGTGATCCCGATCGTCCCGGAGCTGCCGAAGTACCTGAACGCCTCCGCGTCCAACGCGGCCTGGGCGGTGACCGCGACCCTGCTGGCCGCAGCCGTGGCCACCCCGATGGCCGGCCGTATCGGCGACATGTTCGGCAAGCGGCTGATGCTGCTGATCAGCCTGGTGCTGCTGGTCTCCGGCTCGGTGGTGGCCGCGCTGAGCGACTCGCTGGTCCCGATGATCATCGGCCGTACCCTGCAGGGACTGGCGTCCGCCGTGGTCCCGCTGGGCATCAGCATCATGCGCGACGAACTGCCGCCGGAGCGGCTCGCGGGTTCCACCGCGCTGATGAGCGCCTCACTGGGCGTCGGTGGCGCGCTGGGTCTGCCGTCCGCGGCCTTCATCGCGGACCACTTCAACTGGCATGTGCTGTTCTGGACCTCGGCCGCCCTCGGTGTCGTGGCGTTCGCGCTCGTCATGCTGCTGGTGCCGGAGTCCAAGGTGCGCTCGGGCGGCCGGTTCGACGCGGTCGGCGCGGCCGGTCTCGCGGTCGGCCTGGTCTCGCTGCTCCTTGCCGTGTCCAAGGGTGCGGACTGGGGCTGGGCGAGCGGCACCACGCTCGGTCTGTTCGCCCTCGCGGTCGTGGTCCTCGCCGCCTGGGGCTTCTTCGAACTGCGCACCTCCCAGCCGCTGGTCGACCTGCGCACCACCGTCCGCCGCCAGGTGCTGTTCACCAACCTCGCCTCGATCGCGTTCGGCTTCTCGATGTTCGCGATGTCCCTGGTGCTGCCGCAGCTGCTCCAGCTGCCGACCCAGACGGGCTACGGCCTCGGCAAGTCGATGCTGACGGTCGGCCTGGTGATGGCTCCGCAGGGTCTGGTCATGATGGCCTTCGCCCCGGTCTCCGCCGCGATCACCAAGTCCAGGGGCCCGAAGGTCACGCTGATGATCGGCGCGGTGATCGTCGGCGCTGGCTACGGCCTCAACATCCTCCTGATGTCCGAGGTCTGGCACCTGATCCTGGTCTCCTGCATCATCGGCGCCGGTGTCGGCTTCGCGTACGGCGCGATGCCCGCGCTGATCATGGGTGCCGTCCCGGCGTCGGAGACGGCCGCCGCGAACAGCCTCAACACGCTGATGCGGTCCATCGGCACGTCGGTGGCCAGCGCCCTCGCCGGGGTGATCCTGTCCCAGATGACCATCAGCCTCGGCGGCCACACCCTGCCGTCCGAGAACGGTTTCAAGGTCGTCATGGCGATCGGTGCGGGCGCGGCCGCCCTGGCCTTCGTCCTCGCCTCCTTCCTGCCCGGCCGTCGCCCGGCGGACACGGAGCCCGCTCCGGTCCTCGCCGAGCCCTCGGCCGAGCCGGCGCGCTGAGCGGCGGACGTGAACCGTTCCCCGGGACCCGCGGCGGAGCGGGCCATGCCCTCGGGCGGCCCGCTTCCCGGGTTCGGCCCGGCCCTGCGGCAGGCCGGGCGGGCTACTGTCCGGCTCGTCCTGGCCGCCGCGACGGCCTTCGGGTCGTACCTCTTCATCACCGTGCTCCTGCTCACCGCGATCGGAACGGTCGCGGTGGCCGGTGCCTTTCTGCTGCCGGAGACCGTGCTGCTGATCCGGCGGATCGCCGGGGCGAAACGGCAGCAGACCGCTGTGTGGACCGGCCGGGAGATCCCGGAGGCGTATCGGCCGCTCACCGGGACCGTGCGGGAGCGGGTGAGGACGGCCGTACGGGATCCGGGGACCTTCACCGACCTCCGCTGGATGGCGGCGTACTACCTGTACGGCTGGCTGCCCGTGCTGATGGTGCCGCTGTGGCCGGCCGGCCTGGTGGTGGACGGCGTGCGGTGCGGTCTGCTGCGGCGGCCCGCGGTCGTCCTGCCGTTGATCGGCCGGCTGGCCGACCTGGACGCGGCCTGGTCCACCGCCCTGCTCACGCCCTCGCCGAAGGCCCGGCTGGCCGAGCGGGTCGAGGAGCTGACGGAGACACGGGCGGACGCGATCGCCGCGCACGGTGCCGAACTGCGCCGTATCGAACGCGATCTGCACGACGGCACCCAGGCCCGGCTGGTCTCCCTGTCGATGCGGATCGGTCTGGCGAGACGGGCGTACGACACCGACCCCGAGGCCGCCCGCAGCATGCTGTCGCAGGCCCAGGACCTGGCGGAGGAGGCGCTGACCGAGCTGCGGCACGTGGTGCGCGGCGTCCATCCGCCGATCCTGACCGACCGGGGGCTGGCGGGGGCGGTGCGGGCACTGGCCGCGAGCAGCGGTCTGGAGGTGGCCGTGCACCTGGACGGCCTCACCGACGGGTCGCGGGCGCCCGCCGCCGTGGAGGCCGCGGCCTACTACGTGGTGGCCGAGGCGCTGACGAACGTGGCCAAGTACGGCGGGGTGGCGGAGGCCGGGGTGCGGCTGGCCCGGGTGCCGCGCGGGCTGCTGGTGCTGGTGCGGGACGAGGGGCAGGGCGGCGCCGACGAGTCGCGGGGCACCGGACTGCTCGGGATACGCCGCCGGGTCGCGGCGCTCGACGGAACGACGACCGTGACCAGCCCCCCGGGGGGTCCGACCGTGATCGAGGTGGAGCTGCCGTGCGTGTGGTGATCGCCGAGGACCACGCCCTGCTCCGGGAGGGCCTGGTCCTGCTGCTGACGTCCGCCGGGCACGAGGTCGCCGCCGTCGCCGGCAGCGGTCCCGAGATCCTGCCGGCTCTCCTCCGGCACCGCCCCGACGTGGCCGTACTCGATGTGCGGATGCCGCCGGACTTCCGTGACGAGGGCCTGCGCGCGGCGCTGGAGGCGCGCCGTAGGCTCCCGGGACTGCCGGTGCTGGTGCTCTCGCAGTACGTCGAGGAGTCGTACGCCGCCGAGTTGCTGGGTGGCGGGGCGAGCGGGGTGGGGTACCTGCTGAAGGACCGGGTGGGCAGGGTGGACGAGTTCCTCGACGCACTGGAGCGGGTCGCGGGCGGCGGCACCGCCCTGGACCCGGAGGTGGTGACGGAGTTGATGACGCGCCGCGAGGGCTCCCCGCTGGACTCGCTCACCCCGCGCGAGCGCGAGGTGCTGAAGCTGATGGCGGAGGGGCTCGACAACACGACCATCGCCCGGACGCTGGTGGTCACCGAGCGCGCGGTCAGCAAGCACATCGGCAACGTCTTCCTGAAACTGGGCCTGCCACCGAGCGACAGCGGACACCGCCGGGTGCTGGCGGTGCTGGTGTATCTGCACAACGTCTGATCCGCCGCCGGGATGAGCGGCCGGGGCACATGTACTGCGTACTCAGTAGCCGCGATTGTCGGCAGCCGCACGACGACGCGGCGGGGTGACCACGGGGACCCTGGTCGGGTCCACGGGCACAGCGGATACGAAGATGTCCGTCCCGTGCGAGGGCCGGGCGGCACCGGGGCCCGTCTTTCCCCGCCCGCGCGGACCATGGCCACAGGAGACCCACCGGAGCGACCGATGAGCATGCCCTGGCAGCGCTACGCCGAAGAACACACCCGCACCGTCGGCACGATGGCCGCGGTGCTGCTGTTCGCCGCGTTCCTGTTCGGCAGCGAGATCACCATGAGCGGCGAGGACCAGCCGCACGCCGTCGGGCTCACCATCGCGCTCGCCGCCGTCGGCTGCGGTGCCCTGTTCTGGCAGCGCACCCGGCCGCGCACGGTCGTCGCCGTCAGCGCGGCGGCCACCGCGGCCGCCGCCGGGCTGGGGCATCTGCCCACCCCGCTGCTGCTGGGCGCGCTGATGCTGGCGCTGTACCGGCTGGCGGTCGACACCGACCGGCCGACCGCACGCCGTCACTACTTCGGCAGTCTGGCGCTGGTGGTGAGCGCCGCCGTGGTCTTCGCCCCGGTGGGCATCCCCTGGCCGCTGGAGACGATCGGCCCGGCCGCCTGGCTGCTGCTGCCGGTCGTGGCGGGCAACGCCGTACGCCTGCAGGGTGCGTACGTGGAGGCCGTGCGGGCGCGGGCCGAGTACGCGGAGCGGAGCCGGGAGGAGGAGCTGCGGCACCGGGTCGCGGAGGAGCGGATGCGGATCGCCCGGGAGCTGCACGACGTGGTGGCCCACCATCTTGCGCTGGCCAACGCCCAGGCCGGCACGGCGGCCCACCTCTCGCGCACCGACCCCGACCAGGTGCACGGGATCCTGCGGGGCCTCGCCGGTACGACCGGCTCCGCGCTGCGCGAGCTGAAGGCGACGGTGGGGCTGCTGCGGCAGACCGGCGACCCCGATCCACCCCTCGCCCCCAACCCCGGCCTCGGACAACTGCCGAAGCTGACCGCGGCCTGTGCGTCCGCGGGGCTCGCCGTGCACGTCACCGTGGCGGGGACCCCGCGTCCGCTGACGGCGGGCGTGGACCTGACGGCGTACAGGATCGTGCAGGAAGCGCTGACCAACGTCGCCAAGCACGCCTCGGCCGAGGCCGCGTACGTCCGTATCGGCTGGTCCCCGGACCGTCTGGACCTCACGATCACCGACGACGGCACCGTGACCGCACCGGCCGCGACCGGCCCCGGTCACGGTTTCGGGCTGATCGGGATGCGGGAACGGGCACAGTCGGTCGGCGGTACCTTCACGGCCGGGCACCGCGACGGGGGCGGCTTCGAAGTCACCGCCCGGCTGCCGCTGTACCACCCCAGTACCACGGAACCGGAAGAAGAACGGACACCATGACCATCCGCGTGCTGCTCGCCGACGACCAGGCCCTGCTGCGGGCCACCTTCCGGATCCTGATCGACTCCTGCGACGACATGGAGGTGGTCGGCGAGGCCGCCGACGGCGCCGAGGCGGTCGCGCTCACCCGTGAGCTGCGGCCCGACATCGTGCTGATGGACATCCGGATGCCCGGCACCGACGGGCTGGCCGCCACGGCCGCCGTCTGCGCCGACCCGGAACTGTCCGGCGTCCGGGTGCTGATCCTCACCACGTTCGAGGTCGACGAGTACGTGGCGCAGGCACTGCGTTCCGGGGCCAGCGGCTTCCTGGGCAAGGACGTGACGGCCGAGGCGCTGCTGGCCGGGATCCGTACGGTCGCCGCCGGCGAGTCGCTGCTCTCCCCCACCGCGACCCGTACCCTCATCACCAGGTTCCTGGCCGCGCCCGCACCCGGCGCCCGGCTGGCCGCCCCTGAGCAGCTGCGGGTGCTCACCGCGCGCGAGCGCGAGGTGACGGCGCTCGCGGCACAGGGCCGTTCCAACGAGGAGATCGCCGGAAAGCTGTTCGTGTCCCCGCTGACCGTACGCACGCACATCCACCGGGCGATGACCAAGCTGGACGCCCGTGACCGCGCCCAACTCGTGGTGATGGCCTACCAGTCGGGACTGGTGCAGCCTCCGTCGGCCGGGGCCGACTGAGGCCTGTTCGGGGGAACCGGCGCCGCAAGGCGCGTGCGACGGCCGTGCCCGGTCCACATCTTCTGCGTGACCGCCCTGCCGCTGATCCCGCCCATGCTCGCCACCGCCGGCAGGCTCCCGTCCGCCGCGCAGGACGCCCGCTGGGCCTACGAGACCAAGCAGGACGGCCAGCGCGCGGTCGTGTATCTGCCCGGCGACGGAAGCGTGCTGCTGCGCGCCCGGTCCGGTGCGGAGATCACCGGAGCCTATCCCGAACTGCGCGCGCTGGGCGGGGCGCTGGGCCGGGTCCCGGCGATCCTGGACGGCGAGGTACTGGCCCTCGACGAACGCGGGCGCGCCGACTTCCAGTTGCTGCAGGGCCGGATGGGGCTGGCCCACGCCCCGGCGCGGGCGGCACGGCTGGCGTCCCGGGTCCCGGTCCACCTGGTGCTGTTCGACGTACTGCATCTGGAGGGTGGCCCGCTGCTGAGATTGCCGTACGCGGAGCGGCGGGCACGGCTCGAGGCACTGGCTCTCGACGGGGCCCACTGGTCGACGCCGGGAGCGGTCGTCGGGCATGGTGCCGAGGCGCTGCGGGCCACCCGGGAGCACGGCCTCGAGGGCCTGGTGTGCAAGCGGCTGGACTCGGTGTACGAACCGGGGGTGCGGTCCCGCGCCTGGATCAAGATCCGGAACATGCGGGCGGAGGACGTGATCGTCGGCGGCTGGCTGCCGGGCAAGGGACGGCTGACCGGGCTGCCGGGCGCGGTACTGGTGGGCCAGCGCTCCGCCGACGGGCGGCTGCGGTACGTCGGCGGGGTGGGTACCGGCTGGAGCGAGGCGGAGCGGACCGGACTGGCCGCGCTGCTGCGGGCCGCCGAAACCGGCGTGTGCCCCTTCGACCCGGTCCCGGCGGTCACGGGCGCGCACTGGGTGCTGCCCCGGCTGGTGGGCGAGCTCGGTTACAGCACCCGGACCCGGGCGGGCCTGCTGCGCCAGCCGTCCTGGCTGCGGCTGCGTCCGGACCTCGCGCCGGAGGATTCGGCGGCGGACCTGCCAGCGGAATTCGACGGCTGAACCGCCCTGTTCGTCGTCTTCCCCACCGCCGCCACCGGACGGAACGGCTACCCTGCGGCCTGCGGGACACGCTGAGCGACCACGACTTCTGCAGCGCCGACGCCGGCTGCGCCGGCCGCCGAAGGAACCGCTCCGGCCCCTCCGGTCCGCTCCGTGACCGACAGGATGTCGGAATCCGCGGTTGACCGGAAGGTCTATCGTGTCTGCCATGTCGGTGCCCGAGCTGATCCGTATCGTGTCCCGCGACTCGCCCATGGCCCTCGCCCAAGTGGCCCGTGTCCGCGCCGAGTTGGCCGCCCTCTACCCTCAGGTGCGCACCGAGGTCGTCCCGGTGAGGACGACCGGTGACAAGTGGCTGGGCGACCTGTCCAAGGTGGAGGGCAAGGGGGCGTTCACCAAGGAGGTGGACGCCGCGCTGCTGGCCGGCCAGGCCGATCTCGCCGTGCACTGTGTGAAGGACGTGCCGGCCGACCGGCCGCTGCCCGCGGGGACGATGTTCGCGGCGTTCCTGAAGCGGGACGACATCCGTGACGCCCTCGTCCACCCGGGCGGGCTGACGCTGGACCAGCTGCCGCCGGGCACCCGGATCGGCACCTCCTCGGTCCGCCGGATCGCGCAGCTGGCCGCCACCCACCCGCACCTGGAGTGCGTGCCGTTCCGGGGCAACGACAACCGCCGGCTGGAGAAGCTCGCCGCCGGGGACGCGGACGCGCTGCTGCTCGCGGTGGCGGGCCTGGAGCGGATCGGCCGTACGGACGTCATCAGCGAGGTGCTGGACCCGGAGACGATGATGCCGCCGATCGGCGCGGGCATCCTCGCGCTGCAGTGCCGGGAGGGCGACAGCGAGCTGATCGACGCGGTGAGCGGGCTCGGTGACCCGGACACCCACCGGGAGGCCACCGCCGAGCGGATGTTCCTCCATGTGCTCCAGGGACACTGCAACAGCCCGATCGCCGGGTACGCCCGTGTCGACCACGCGGGTGAACTGTCGCTGCGCGCCTGCGTGTTCACCCCGGACGGCAAGACCCGGCTGAACGCCCACGAATGGGCGGGCCGTCTCGACCCGGCCACGCTGGGCACCTCGGTCGCCGTGGCGCTGCTGCGGCAGGGCGCCCGCGAGATCATCGACGGGATCCCCCACTAGGGCGGCTACGGGCGGACATAGGGCCGGGTCATGATCTCCATGTTGTGGCCGTCCGGGTCGTCGAAGTAGGCGCCACGACCGCCGAACAGCCGGTTGATACTGCCGGGTTCGGAGTGGGCGGGGTCGGCGTAGTAGGTGACCCCGAGCACCTCCAACCGGGCGATCATCGTGTCGAACTGTTCGTCCGGCACGAGGAACGCGTAGTGCTGTGACTGGATCGGCTCGTCCCGCTTCTCGTAGTAGTCGAGCGTCACCCCGTTGCCGAGGTCGACGGGCAGGAACGGCCCGAACGGGGCGCCGGCCTTCAGACCGAGGATCACGGCGATGAACTCGGCGGACAGCTGCCGGTCGCTCGCGTAGACGGCGGTGTGGTTCAGCTGGACACCGGCCGCCGGCGGCTCGGATGCATGCGGGTACTGCGGGTGAGGGGACATCGGTGACGTTCTCCGGTCTCGGGATCCGCTGTGGTGCGGCGCCGCACACGGGCGCCGGGAGCAAAGACACGGAGAAGGGGGGCGGGCCTCTTGCCCGCCTCGTGCTCACGCCGAGGCCGGGAACCTCACTCGTGCGTGGCCCATGGCCGACCCGGCAGTCACCCGAGCGACGTTAGCGGTCGTCCCGGACGGGGGCAACGCCGTTTCCGGCCGTGCTCCAGATGTCCGCATCAGGCGGAGGAGCCGGGCTCCGTCTGGTCCTTGAGGAAGACGCTCACCTGGTGGGCCAGGCTGCCCGGTCCGGCGCCCTGGCAGGCGGTGGCGGCGGTCGACTCCAGTACGCCGATGCCGCCCGCCCACAGCCGGCGCTCGGTCCACTCCTCGTCGACGCGCAGATGGACCTGGATGTCCACCTGGGTCAGGGCGGCCTCCGGACCGGCGGCGTAGAGGACGGCGGTGGCGCGGCGCAGCGGGTAGACGTCGAAGCCCTCGATGAACTGGGAGTTGCGCCAGTCGATGAACGCGCCCTCCCCGTCGGGGCCGACCCGGACGTCGATCTGGCCGTCCTCCAGCTGGACGCTGTGATGGCGGGAGCCACGGTTCTCGATGGTCACCCGGGCGCTGAAGTACGTCAGACCGGCCGCGGCGTCGTCCCGGCCGCGGGGCGGCTCGGCCTCCTCCAGACGGTGGACGCGGACCCGCAGACCGGCATGCTCCTCGTACTCGTGCCAGTCCCCGACCACGTTCGGCTCGTACACAATGCCCCTCTCGACCCCCGCTGTTTATCTGTGCGCTCAGCGCACTGTCAAATGAGCGGAATGCGCTGTGGCCAGGGGATTCGCCCGCTTTGATCGCTGATCAAGCGTTGCGCAGGGCTTATCCCGCTCCGGGTCTTCGGGGCGGGTGGTGCCCGCGTGCCGCACATCACGTCGGCCGGCCGCCCACGGCAAGATCAGCGGGCCAGGCGGCCGAGCAGCGAGGAGGCGGCGGTGATACCGAGGGCCGCGGCGACCGCCAGCACACCGAAGTCGAGGGCGAGATGCGCGGGCGTGCCGAGCAGCAGGCCGCGCAGGGCGTCGACCTGATAGCTCAGCGGGTTGGCCTTGCTGACCGCCTGGAGCCAGCCGGGCATGATCGCCACGGGATAGAGGGCGTTGGAGCCGAAGAACAGGGGCATGGTGATCGCCTGCCCGATGCCCATCAGCCGGTCGCGGCTGAGGACGATGCCCGCGATGCTCATCGACAGGCAGGAGAAGAAGGCGGAGGCGAGGACGACGGCGAGGCCGACCCCGAGCAGTTTCAGCGGGTTCCAGGTGAGGGCGACCCCGAGGATCGCGGCGATGACGATCACCACGACGGCCTGGATCAGGGACTTCACCCCGGCCGCGAACGCCTTGCCGGTGATGAGTGCCGAGCGCGGGGTCGGGGTGACGAGGAGCTTGTTGAGGATGCCGGCGTCGCGTTCCCAGATGATCTGGATGCCGTAGAAGATGGCGATGAACATCGCGGACTGGGCGATGATGCCCGGCGCGAGGTAGTCGATGTAGGGGATGCCGCCGGTGGGTATCGCCTTGATCCGGGTGAAGGTCTGGCCGAAGATCAGCAGCCAGAGGGCGGGCTGTATCGCCCGGGTGTAGAGCTCGGTGCGGTCGTGGCGGAGTTTCTGCAGCTCGACGGCGCACATGGCGAGGACCCGGGCGGGCAGCAGCCGCCAGCCGGAGCGCGGCTTGGGCGGGGTGAGCAGCAGGGACGCCGCTCCCGTGTGCTCAGCCGACGCGGTTCGCGGTGCGGCGGGTGCTTCGGACATCGCGGAATCCTCCTGACTGCTCGTCGAGGCCGCTGCCGGCCACGTCGCGGAAGACGTCTTCGAGGGTGGGCAGGGTGTCGGTGCCCTGGCGTTCGGCCAGGCCCCGGCGGAGCTCGGTGGGCGTGCCGAGGGCGCGGATGCGGCCGCGGTGCATCAGGCCGACCCGGTGGCAGTGCTGGTCGGCCTCGTCCATGTAGTGGGTGGTGACGAGGACGGTCATGCCGGTGGCCTCGCGTACGGCGTTGATCTGGTCCCACACGCTGGTGCGGGCGATCGGGTCGAGGCCGATGGTGGGCTCGTCGAGGATCAGCAGCCGGGGTGCGCTGACCAGGGCCTGGGCCAGTTCGAGACGGCGGACCATGCCGCCGGAGTAGGTGCCCGCGAGCCGGTCGGCGGCGTCGGCGAGGTCGACGGCCTCCAGCGCCTGGGCGACCCGTTCGGCGCGTTCGCGCCGGGGGACGTCGAAGACACGGGCGAACAGGGCGACGTTCTCGCGTCCGGTGAGCCCGCTGTCGGCGGACAGCTGCTGCGGGACATAGCCGAGCAGCCGCCGTACGGCCATCCGGTCCCTGCCGGTGTCGTGGTCGAAGACGCGGACCATTCCGGCGGGCACGGGGAGCAGGGTGGTGATGCAGCGGATGGCGGTGGTCTTGCCGGCGCCGTTGGGGCCCAGCAGTCCGAAGACCTCGCCCTCGCCGACGGTCAGGTCGAGCCCGTCGACGGCCTTGGTGTCCCCGAAGGAGTACGAAAGCCCGGTGCAGGCGACTGCGGTGGTGTCCGGCGTCATGATTCCTCGGCCTCCTCGTTCAGGGTGACGGCCAGCCTGCGCAGCGCCGGAAGCGCCGCTCTCAGCGCTTCCCGGTCGGCCTCGTCGAGCCGGGCGACCCGGCCGGCGACGAGTTCCGTGCGGCGCCGCTGCCAGTCGGCGAGGCGTTCGGCGGCGGCCTCGGTCAGCAGCAGCCGGGCGGCACGGCGATCGGCGGGGTCGGTCTCCCGCAGCAGGTAGCCGTCCTTGACTAGCTGGTTGACCAGGGTCGACACCGAGTTGCTCGCCAGGTACAGCTCCTTGGCCGCGTCCGAGATGCCGATCCCCGGCCGCGACTCGACCAGGCGCAGCAGCTCGACCTCGGCGCCCCGCAGCCGGGGCAGCGCCAGCCCGCGGCGCAAGCGGCGGCGGATCAGCCGCTGGATGCCGAGAAGGGCGTCGCCCAGCTCTTCCGGAAAGGTCTGCGATTCCACACCTGGAAGATTACCTCTGCTACAGAGATATCTCCTTCAAGGGGGAGTCAAGGGAGACCCCGGCCGCGACTGTAGGCCACATGAGAACAATCTCACCTTTTCGGGTTAATTGTTTCCCTTTACCCTATTCAGGGCATTCGCAGATCAGTGCTTCGGACCGGAGGCACATGCGTGGGAGCCGGCTTCCGCCCGGCCGCCCCGTGACCCCCGACGGTCCGAGCGCGTTCCTCCCACGGTGTCAGTCCACCCAGCACATGCTGAGGGAGGTGCGCGCGATGCGTACCACCTGCAAACCCAGGTCCCATCCGCACGACGACGCCCCGGACACGGCCCAGGACTTCGTACGACTGGCCGAGCTGCCCGAGGGGCCGCAGCGCCGGGCGCTGCGGGACGAACTGGTCGAGCTCTGGCTGCCGATGGCCGAGCGCATCGCCGTACGGTTCCGCGGCCGCGGGGAGACCCTGGAGGATCTCTACCAGGTCGCCGCACTGGGACTGGTGAAGGCCGTCGACCACTATGCCCCGGAGCGTGGCCGGGCCTTCGAGGCGTACGCCGTGCCGACGATCACCGGCGAGATCAAGCGCCACTTCCGCGACCACATGTGGACCCTGCATGTCCCGCGCCGGGTCCAGGAGCTGCGCAACCGGGTCCGGGTCGCCCTCAAGGAGCTCGGTCAGACCACCCCGGGCCGCGCTCCCACCGTCGCCGAGATCGCCGCCCGCGCCCAGCTCACCGAGAGCGAGGTGCGCGCCGGGATGGAGGCGCTGGACTGCTACTCGGCGCTCTCGCTGGACGCCGAGGTGCCCGGCGGCGACGGTTACGTGCTCGGCGACACCCTCGGCGCCGACGACTCCGGCTACGACCTGATCGTCGACCGGACCGCGGCGGAGCCCTGTCTGCAGGGCCTGCCCGAGCGTGACCGGCTCATCCTCTACCTGCGGTTCTTCCGCGGTATGACGCAGAGCCGGATCGCAGAGCAGCTGGGCATCTCGCAGATGCATGTGTCCCGCCTGCTCAGCGCCTGTTTCGACCGACTGCGCGAGGAACTCCTGGCCGAGGTCTGAGCCTCACTCGACGGGCGGCGCGCCGGGGATCTGGGTCGGACCGTACCGCTCCAGGGCTTCCGCCAGTTCGGCGCGGATCTCGTCGGGCATGCCGCCGGTGCGCCCCCAGGCCAGGATGAGGTCCGCGACGTTGCGCAGCTTGATGTTGGTGTGCTGGGAGACCTCCTTGAGGATCTCCCACCCTTCGTCGGGCGTGACCCGGCCGAGGGCGACCACCATCCCGATGGCCTGGTCCACCACGGCATGGGAGGCGACGGCTTCCTTGAGCTGGTCGACCTCTTCCTGGAGGTGGAAAATCCTGTCAGGCTCGCTTTCGCCCATCCCCCCATCGTGTCACTCGTCCGGCCCCCTGCCACCGGGGTACTCGGCAGGCGTTTCTGCCGCTTCCGGTTGGAGACTGGTGTCAGACCGGTTCCCCAGCCGGCCCCGACACCAGGACACGAGCGCCATGAACAACGACATGCCTCCCCCTCCCCCCGGCCCCGCGAAGAAGAAGCGAGACGTCGTCTCCACGCACTCGGTCTTCGGGGCCCCCTGCTGGGTGAGCCTGACCAGTCGCGACCTCCAGGCCACGGAGGATTTCTACAGCGCCGTGCTCGGCTGGCGATGGCGCAGCGTCCGGCTCGGCGACCACTTCCGGATCGCCCTGGCGGACGGGGTGCCGGTCGCGGGCATCGCCGCGGTCGCCGCGATGTGGCAGATGGCGGTGGCCTGGACGCCGTACTTCGCCGTGCAGAACGCGGACGAGTCCGTCGCCCGGGCCCGTGAGCGTGGCGGCACGCCGGCGGTGGGGCCGCTGTCCTTTCCGCCCGGCCGGGCGGCGCTGATCGCCGACCGGGACGGCGCCGTCTTCGGCATCTGGGAGGGGGAACTGGTCTCCAACTGGGAGACCTGGCGCCGGGCCGCCCCGACCTTCATCCGCCTGCACACCCGCAACGCCTTCGACTCGGCGATCTTCTACGGCGAGGTCCTCGGCTGGGCCTCCGACAAACAGGGCTGCTGCGAGGTGGAGTACGAGGGCGGCGAGGTCGTGCTGCGCAGCCGGGGCGATGCCGTGGCCCGTATCGACTCGGGCGCGGTGGAGGCGGCGCCCGATCCGTCGGTACGGCCGCACTGGCAGGTCCACTTCGCGGTCACGGACGTGGGCGAGTGCGCACGGGCGGCCGAGAAACACGGCGGCAGCGTCCTGGAGGAGCAGGAGCTGGAGGCGATCCTGCGCGACCCGGACGGAGCCCAGTTCACCGTGACCGCCCGCCCGCTCCTCCCCTAGTCCTGCGGTCCTTGCCTCGGGACGGCTTGTCGTTGCCGCGGGACGGCCGGGACAGCAGGACCAGGCTGCGGGCCTCGACGCGCAGGCGGGTACCGGCCTTGCGTTCGCGTTCGTAGGGGATGCCGTCGGGTTCGGCGGTGTCGATGAGGGTGGTCCAGCGTTCGCCGTAGGAGTCGTCGGGCAGGCAGAAGTCGACCGGTTCCCAGTAGCCGTTGAGGAGCAGCAGGAACGAGTCGTCGACCAGGCGCCGCCCGTACGGGTCGCGTTCGGCGATGGCGTCGCCGTTGAGGAAGACGCCGACCGAGTGGGCGTCGGGGCGCTGCCAGTCCCGGTCGGTCATCTCGCGGGCGTCGGGCAGCAGCCACACCAGGTCGGGCAGCGGCTGCCCGGCATGGGTCGCGGTCTCGCCGCGGAAGAAGCGGCGTCGGCGCAGCACGGGATGGGCGGCGCGCAGTGCGATGACGTTCCGGGTGAAGTCGGTGAGGCTCCGCTGTTCCTCGGTCAGCTCCCAGTCGGTCCAGGAGACCTCGTTGTCCTGGCAGTAGGCGTTGTTGTTGCCGCGCTGGGTGCGGCCGAGTTCGTCGCCGTGGCCGATCATCGGGATGCCCTGCGAGAGCAGGAGCGTGGCGAGGAAGTTGCGCTGCTGGCGGGCCCTGAGTTCGAGCACGGCCGGGTCGGTGGTCTCGCCCTCGGCGCCGCAGTTCCAGGACCGGTTGTGGCTCTCGCCGTCCCGGTTGCCCTCGCCGTTGGCCTGGTTGTGCTTGTCGTTGTACGACACCAGGTCGCGCAGCGTGAAACCGTCGTGCGCGGTGACGAAGTTGACGCTCGCCCGCGGCCGCCGCCCGCTGCGCTGGTACAGGTCGGAGGAGCCGGTGAGCCGGGAGGCGAACTCGCCGAGCGAGCCCGGTTCGGCCCGCCAGAAGTCCCGTACGGCGTCCCGGTAGCGGCCGTTCCACTCCGACCACAGCGGCGGGAAGTTGCCGACCTGGTAGCCGCCCTCCCCCACGTCCCAGGGTTCGGCGATGAGCTTGACGCGGCTGATGACCGGGTCCTGCTGGATCAGGTCGAAGAACGCCGAAAGACGGTCCACCTCGTGGAACTGCCTCGCCAGCGTGGCCGCGAGGTCGAAGCGGAAGCCGTCGACATGCATCTCGGTCACCCAGTACCGCAGCGAGTCCATGATCAGCTGGAGCACATGCGGGTGCCGCATCAGCAGGCTGTTCCCGGTGCCGGTGGTGTCGTAGTAGTGCGCCCAGTCGCCGTCGACGAGGCGGTAGTAGGAGGCGTTGTCGATGCCCCGGAAGGACAGCGTGGGGCCCATCTCGTTGCCCTCGGCGGTGTGGTTGTAGACCACGTCGAGGATCACTTCGAGCCCGGCCGCGTGCAGCGCCTTCACCATCGCCTTGAACTCGTTGACCTGCTGGCCCCGGCTGCCGAAGGCGGCGTAGGCGTTGTGCGGGGCGAAGAACCCGATGGTGTTGTAGCCCCAGTAGTTGGACAGCCCCCGGTCCTGGAGGACGCCGTCCTGCACGAACTGGTGGACCGGCATCAGCTCGACCGCCGTGACGCCGAGCGCGGTCAGATGCTCCAGGACCGCCGGGTGCGCGAGACCGGCGTAACTGCCCCTGAGCCGTTCGGGTACCTCCGGATGGGTGGCGGTGAGGCCGCGGACATGGGCCTCGTAGATCACCGAGTCGGAGTACGCCCGCAGAGGCGGCCGGTCGTCGCCCCAGTCGAAGTAGGGGTCGGTGACCACGCCGAGCATCGAGTGCCCGGCGCTGTCGCCGGGGGCCGGCCCGCCCGGGGTGCGCTCGTACAACGACGTATGGTTGTCGATCTGGCCGTCGACCGCCCGGGCGTACGGATCCAGGAGCAGTTTCGCCGGATTGCAGCGGTGGCCGAGGTCCGGGTCCCAGGGACCGGTGACCCGGTAGCCGTAACGCTGCCCGGGGCCGACCCCGGGCAGATAGGCGTGCCAAACGAAGCCGTCGACCTCGTTCATCGGCACCGGCCGCCGGGTCCCGGCGTCGTCCACCAGGATCAGTTCGACGTGCTCGGCGACCTCGCTGAACAGGGCGAAGTTGGTGCCCTGCCCGTCGAAGGAGGCCCCCAACGGGTAGGGGTGCCCGCTCCACACGGGCACCCCTTTCCGGGACTTCCTCGCCGTCACCGGGCGCCCGCCAGGACCCCGTCGGCGGGTTCGGCCAACTGGGCGACCGGGGCGGCGCGGGGCACCCGCAGCGTCCGGCGGATGCTGGGCGCAGGCGCGGTCGGGACCAGCGGGACGCGCTCGCCGGCCCGGGCCCGCTGCGAGAACCAGATGATCTTGCTGCCGGTGTCCGAGGCACAGCAGCCCCAGCCGTCGCTCATGGCGGCGATGTGCGCCAGGCAGGAGCGCAGATCCTGGTCGGGGCGGAGATCGCGGTCGTCGTCGCCGATCGCGGTGATGAGGTGCTGCCCGTTCCACCACATCTCGATGGACGTGTGCTTGTCCGTGGCGTGCTGGTCGATGGCATGCAGCAGCAGTTCGGCGCCGCCGCAGACGGGGTCCACGAGATTGTCGAGATCCCAGTAACGGAGATGGGCGGCCAGGATACGGCTGACCTGTCCGACCCGTTCCGGGCTCACCTCCACGTCGAGGTGGTAGTAGCAGGGCACTGCGGTCTTCATTGTCGCTAGCTCCTCACCGGCGAAGCTCCCGCTCCCCCTCACCCACCCGGAAATCCGTTCCGGACGCACAGCGTGAGCAGTTGATCGCTCCTGAGTCACCTTCACTGTGGGGCCGCTACGCCATTCGTGCAACACGAGAGCCGCACGGGGTGGTTGAAGATCCAACAAGACGCTCGGTGATGACACGTGCACCATGAGTGAAAGCCTCGATTCGCCGTAACGGCTCCGTGCCTCTCCGTGCCCGGACGCTCCCCCGAACGTCGGGGACACGTGCCCACTCGAGAGCGTCGGAAGGAAAGACACGGCCATGCTGCTACCCGCGAAGGCCGAGGTGGCCCGGCAGCTGCGGCGCTACCGGGCGTGGGAGCGAGTGATGCTCGCCTCGCCGCAGGACCGCGAGGTGCGCTCCACCTTCGAGGACTCGGGCTACACGCTGTGCGTGCTGATGGGCAAGCGCTGTGCCCGGGAGGCTGTGGACGCGGCCGAGCGCTATCTGCGCACCAGCCTCGTCACCTATCTGCGGGAACAGGGCGGCAGGGCCCAGCTGAGCGAGAAGGTCCGCCGCGGTCCGCCGTCGGACCGGAGTTCCGCGAGGCAGTGATCCCGAAGACGGACCCCGCGGGAAGACACCGGTCTTCCGGCGCATCACGGACCGTGGAGCCGGGCCCCGGGCCCGGCTCCACGCACGGCGGAGGTGAGACCCATGAAGGCGACTGAGGCCATCGGCCGTGTTCCGGTGCGCGACGTCCGGCCGGCCGTGGAGTGCGGGAGACATCCGGCGAAGGCGGTCCCGGGCGAGACGTTCGAGGTCACCGCGACCGTCTTCCGCGAGGGGCATGACGCCGTCGGCGCCAATGTGGTGCTGTGCGACCCCGAGGGCCGCCCCGGTCCGTGGACGCCGATGCGGGAGTCGGTCCCCGGTACCGACCGCTGGGGCGCCGAGGTCACCCCGGACGCGACGGGCCGCTGGACGTTTCACGTGGAGGCCTGGAGCGCCCCGCTGACCACCTGGCGGCAGCACGCGCGGGTGAAGATCCCGGCCGGCATCGACACCGGTCTGGTCCTGGAGGAGGGCGCGGAGCTGTACGAGCGCGCGGCCGCCGGGGTTCCCGAAGGCCCCGAGCGCGAGCGGGTGCTGGCGGCGGCACGGGCCCTGGGCGACGACAGCCAGCCCCTCGCCACACGGCTGGCGTGCGCGCTGGCCCCCGAGGTGGACGAGATCCTCGTCCGGCATCCGCTGCGGGAACTGGTCACCGCCTCCGAGCCGCTGCCGCTCCTCGTGGAGCGCGAACGGGCCCTGTACGGCTCCTGGTACGAGTTCTTCCCGCGCTCCGAGGGCACGCCCGAGCGGCCGCACGGCACTTTCCGGACAGCCGCCCGGCGGCTGAAGCCGATCGCCGACATGGGCTTCGACGTCGTCTACCTCCCGCCGATCCATCCGATCGGGACCACGTTCCGCAAGGGCCGCAACAACACCCTGACCCCGGGGCCGGACGACGTGGGCGTGCCCTGGGCGATCGGCTCCCCCGAGGGCGGGCACGACGCGGTCCATCCGGACCTGGGCACCGTCGAGGACTTCCAGTGGTTCGTGGAGCAGGCGAAGGGGCACGGCCTCGAAGTCGCCCTGGACTTCGCGTTGCAGTGCTCGCCGGACCATCCGTGGGTGGAGAAGTACCCCGAGTGGTTCCACCACCGGTCCGACGGGACCATCGCCTACGCCGAGAACCCGCCGAAGAAGTACCAGGACATCTACCCGATCGCCTTCGACGCCGACATGGACGGCCTGGTCGCCGAGACCGTCCGCGTGCTGCGGCACTGGATGTCCTGCGGGGTGCGGATCTTCCGCGTCGACAACCCGCACACCAAACCGGTCGTCTTCTGGGAGCGGGTGATCGGGGAGATCAACGCGGCCGACCCGGACGTCATCTTCCTCGCCGAGGCCTTCACCCGCCCCGCGATGATGCGCACCCTCGCCCAGATCGGCTTCCAGCAGTCGTACACGTACTTCACCTGGCGCAACACCAAGCAGGAACTCACCGAGTACCTCACGGAGCTGTCGGGCGAGTCCGCCGCCTGGATGCGGCCGAACTTCTTCGCCAACACCCCCGACATCCTGCACGAGTACCTGCAGCACGGTGGCCGCCCCGCCTTCGAGACCCGCGCCGTGCTCGCCGCCACCCTCTCCCCCACCTGGGGCATCTACAGCGGCTACGAACTCTGCGAGAACACCCCGCTCAGGGAAGGCAGCGAGGAGTACCTCGACTCCGAGAAGTACCAGCTCAAGCCCCGCGACTGGGCACGCGCCGAAACGGACGGCATCGCACCCCTCGTCACCCGCCTCAACACCGTCCGGCGTGCCCATCCGGCGCTCCGGCAGCTGCGCAACCTGACCTTCCACCACACGGACAACGACTCCGTGATCGCGTACAGCAAGCGCTCCGGGACGGACACGGTTGTGGTTGTCGTCAACCTCGATCCGCACCACACCCAGGAGGCGACGGTCTCGTTGGACATGCCGCGACTCGGCCTGGACTGGAACTCCGCCCTGTCCGTGCGGGACGAACTGACGGGTGAGACCTACTCATGGGGCAGGACCAACTATGTGCGCCTCACGCCCGGCCGGACGCCGGCGCATGTGCTCCAGGTAGGGCGACCGACCCCAGCGAACGGAGGACCCAGCGCGCCATGACTGTCAACGACCCCGTCCCGGACACCTTCGAGGACACCCCTGCCAAGGACCGGGACCCGGACTGGTTCAAACGCGCCGTCTTCTACGAGGTCCTGGTCCGCTCCTTCCAGGACAGCGACGGCGACGGAATCGGCGACCTCAAGGGCCTGACAGCCAAGCTCGATTATCTGCAGTGGCTGGGCGTCGACTGTCTCTGGCTCCCCCCGTTCTTCAAGTCCCCGCTGCGAGACGGCGGTTACGACGTCGCCGACTACACCTCCGTACTCCCCGAGTTCGGTGACCTCGCCGATTTCGTGGAGTTCGTGGACGCCGCCCACCAGCGCGGTATGCGCGTCATCATCGACTTCGTCGTCAACCACACCAGCGACCAGCACCCGTGGTTCCAGGAGTCCCGCAAGAACCCCGACGGGCCGTACGGCGACTACTACATGTGGGCCGACGACGACAAGCAGTACCAGGACGCGCGGATCATCTTCGTCGACACCGAGGTCTCCAACTGGACCTTCGACCCCGTGCGCGGCCAGTACTACTTCCACCGTTTCTTCTCCCACCAGCCCGACCTCAACTACGAGAACCCGGCGGTGCAGGAGGAGGTCCTGGCGGCTCTCCGGTTCTGGCTGGACCTGGGCATCGACGGCTTCCGGCTGGACGCGGTGCCCTACCTGTACGCGGAGGAGGGCACCAACTGCGAGAACCTGCCGCCCACCCATGAGTTCCTGAGGCGGGTCCGCCGCGAGATCGACGCGATGTATCCGGACACTGTGCTGCTGGCGGAGGCGAACCAGTGGCCGGAGGACGTGGTCGACTACTTCGGCGACTACGAGAAGGGCGGGGACGAGTGCCACATGGCATTTCACTTCCCCGTGATGCCGCGGATCTTCATGGCCGTGCGCCGGGAGTCCCGCTACCCGGTCTCGGAAATCCTCGCCAAGACCCCCGCCATCCCCTCCGGCTGCCAGTGGGGCATCTTCCTGCGCAATCACGACGAGCTGACCCTGGAGATGGTCACCGACGAGGAACGCGACTACATGTGGGCCGAGTACGCGAAGGACCCGCGGATGCGCGCCAACATCGGCATCCGCCGCCGCCTCGCGCCCCTTCTCGACAACGACCGCAACCAGATCGAGCTGTTCACCGCACTCCTGCTCTCCCTCCCCGGCTCGCCGATCCTCTACTACGGCGACGAGATCGGCATGGGCGACAACATCTGGCTCGGTGACCGGGACGCCGTCCGCACCCCCATGCAGTGGACGCCGGACCGCAACGCCGGCTTCTCGACCTGCGACCCGGGACGCCTCTACCTGCCGACCATCATGGACCCGGTCTACGGCTACCAGGTCACCAACGTCGAGGCGTCCATGTCCTCCCCGTCCTCCCTGCTCCACTGGACCCGGCGGATGATCGAGATCCGCAAGCAGAATCCCGCCTTCGGACTGGGGTCCTACACCGAACTGCAGTCCTCCAACCCGGCGGTGATCGCGTTCCTGCGGGAGTACGAGGACGACCTCGTCCTCTGCGTGCACAACTTCTCCCGCTTCGCCCAGCCCACCGAGCTCGATCTGCGGGTCTACGACGGCCGGCATCCGGTGGAGCTGATCGGCGGGGTGCGGTTCCCCGCCATCGGTGAACTCCCGTATCTGCTCACCCTTGCGGGACACGGCTTCTACTGGTTCCGGCTCTCCCGGGTCGCCTCCCACATCGGCCGGCGGCGCTGAGCGTGCGGAGCCGAGGAAAGGACGCGTCACCATGGTGAAGACCGTTGACCTGCCCAGGAGCACGGCGGCAGGTCTCGACCGGCCGTTGGCCTCGCTGGGCGGGCTGCTGCGCGACTGGCTGCCCCGGCAGCGCTGGTTCGCGGGCAAGGACCGGCCTGTCACTGATCTGTCCGTGCTGTCCGTGACCGAGCTCTTCCCCGGCTGTCTGCATCTGCTCGTCCACGCCGACCACTCCCAGGGCGGGGGCGCCTCCCCGTCCGGCGACTGCTACCAACTCCTGCTCGGCGTGCGCGAACACCGCGCGCCCCGGCTGGAACGGGCGTACATCGGCCGGGCCGAGGAGGGTCCGCTGGCCGGGCTCGCGGTGTACGACGCCCTGTACGACCCGCACGCCGCCGAACTGCTGCTGGAACGGCTGCGGATCCCCGGCACGGTGGGTCCGCTGCGCTTCGAGACGGCCCCGGATGCGCGGATACCCGGCGGACTCGCGCCCCGGTTGCTGGACGCCGAGCAGTCCAACTCCTCGCTGGTGTACGGCGACTCCTACATCCTGAAGGTGTTCCGCCGGATCCAGCCCGGCATCAACCCGGATCTGGAGGTGCCCGGCGCGCTGGCCGCGCAGGGCTGCGCGCGGGTACCGGCGCCGGTGGCCTGGTTCCGCACCACCGAGCCGAGTCCCGCGACCCTCGGGGTGCTGCAGCCCTTCCTGCCCGACGCGGCCGACGGCTGGACCCTGGCCCTGCGCGCGCTCGCGGCCGGGGACGACTTCGCCACCGAGGCCCATGAGTTGGGGCGGGCCACCGCGGACGTGCATCTCGCGCTCGCCACCGCCTTCCCGTCCGCCGTCCACGAGGAGCACGGCCGTACGGCGGAGGCGATGTCCGCCCGGCTGGACGCGGCCGCCCTCGCCGTCCCGGCGCTGCGGCCGTTCGTACCCGGGCTTCGCGGTGCCTTCGACGCGCTCGCCACCTGCGACTCCGGGCCGCCCGTCCAGCGGATCCACGGCGATCTCCATCTGGGGCAGGTGCTGTGGGCGGACCGCGAGTGGTTCGTCATCGACTTCGAGGGCGAGCCGTCCCGGCCGCTCGCCGAGCGGCGCGGCAACCAGTCGCCGGTCCGCGATGTGGCCGGCATGCTGCGGTCCTTCGACTACGCGGCCCGGCAGCGCCGCCCCTGGCGTCCGGAGTGGGCGCGCCGTTGCCGGGAGGCGTACTGTGCGGGCTACGCGGACCGGGCGGGCTGGGACCCGCGCAAGAAACACGCGCTGCTGCGGGCCCAAGAGACGGACCGCGCGGTGTACGAGGTGGTGTACGAGGCCCGGCACCGGCCGGCCTGGCTTCCGGTTCCGATGGCCGCGATCGAGCGGCTCGCCCGCTGGGGAGGCTGACCTGATGGCACTGCGTGACTCCGCGCTCCCCGAGCCCTCCGGCCCCTCCCGGCCCACGGCCCCGCCCCTGGACCCCGCCGACCGTGAGCGCCTCCTCGCGGGCGCCCACCACGATCCGCACGCCCTGCTGGGCGCCCACCCGGTGGACGGCGG
This sequence comes from Streptomyces sp. Ag109_O5-1, assembly GCF_003814875.1. Lineage (GTDB taxonomy): Bacteria > Actinomycetota > Actinomycetes > Streptomycetales > Streptomycetaceae > Streptomyces > Streptomyces sasae. The sequence goes on from NZ_RKQF01000001.1 coordinate 413,449, forward strand.
CACCCTCGTCCGCGCGCTGCGCCCGCAGGCCCGCGCCGTGAGTGTGCTCGTCGACGGGGCGCGCAGCCCTCTGGCGTCGGAGGGCGACGGACTCTTCGCGGCCGTGCTGCCGTACGCCGAGGTCCCGTCGTACACCCTCCTCGTCGAGTACGAGGACGGCGAGCACGAGGTCCACGACCCGTACCGCTTCCTGCCCGCGCTCGGCGAGTTCGACCTGCATCTGATCCGTGAGGGGCGGCACGAACAGCTGTGGAAGGCGCTCGGCGCCGAGCCGATGACCCATGACGGGGTGCCGGGGACACGGTTCACGGTGTGGGCGCCCAACGCCCGCGGGGTGCGGGTGGCGGGGGACTTCACGTGCTGGAACGGCACGCAGTACCCGATGCGCTCGCTGGGCGCCGCCGGGGTGTGGGAGCTGTTCCTGCCGGACGTGGGCGAGGGTGCCCGGTACAAGTTCGAGATCACGTCCCGGCACGGTGGCCGGTTCCTCAAGGCCGACCCGATGGCCCGGGGGACGGAGGTACCGCCGGCGACCGCCTCGGTCGTGACGGTCTCGCGTCATGAGTGGGACGACGGGGAGTGGATGGCGCACCGGGGCGACACCCCCGTGCACGAGGCGCCGTTCTCGGTGTACGAGATCCATCTGCCGTCCTGGCGGCCGGGCCTGACCTATCGTCAACTCGCCGAGGAACTTCCCGCGTACGTCGACGACCTCGGTTTCACCCACGTCGAGTTCATGCCGGTCGCGGAGCATCCCTTCGGCGGCTCCTGGGGCTACCAGGTCACCGGCTTCTACGCGCCGACCTCCCGGCTCGGCACCCCCGACGACTTCAGGTACCTGATCGATGCCCTGCACCGGGCCGGGATCGGCGTGATCATGGACTGGGTGCCGGCGCACTTCCCCAAGGACGACTGGGCGCTGGCCCGCTTCGACGGGGATCCGTTGTACGAGCCCGGGGACGAGCGGCGGGCCGAGCATCCGGACTGGGGGACCTACGAGTTCGACCTCGGGCGGGTGGAGGTGCGCAACTTCCTGGTCGCCAACGCCGTGTACTGGTGCGAGGAGTTCCACATCGACGGCCTGCGGGTGGACGCGGTCGCCTCGATGCTCTACCTCGACTACTCACGGGACTCCGGGCAGTGGACGCCCAATGTGTTCGGCGGGCGCGAGGACCTGGACGCGGTGGCGTTCCTGCAAGAGATGAACGCGACCGTGTACCGGCGGGCGCCGGGCGTGGTGACCATCGCCGAGGAGTCCACCGCGTGGGACGGGGTGACCCGCCCGACCGACAGCGGCGGTCTGGGGTTCGGGCTGAAGTGGAACATGGGCTGGATGCACGACTCGCTGGAGTACATCCGGCACGAGCCGGTCCACCGCAAGTACCACCACGACGAGATGACCTTCTCGATGGTCTACGCGTACAGCGAGAACTACGTGTTGCCCATCTCCCACGACGAAGTGGTGCACGGGAAGCGGTCCCTGGTGTCGAAGATGCCGGGCGACTGGTGGCAGCAGCGTGCCGACCACCGCGCGTATCTGGCCTTCATGTGGGCCCATCCGGGCAAGCAACTGCTCTTCATGGGGCAGGAGTTCGCCCAGGGCGGCGAGTGGTCGGAGGCCGACGGCCCCGACTGGTGGCTACTCGACCCGGAGTACGGCGCCGAGGCCGATCACCGGGGCGTGCGGGATCTTGTCCGTGATCTCAACTCCGTGTACCGCACACGCCCCGCCCTGTGGCAGCGCGACACCGATCCGGCGGGTTTCCAGTGGGTCCTGGGGGACGCGGCCGAGGACAACGTCTTCGCCTTCCTGAGGTTCGACGCCGAGGCCCGGCCGTTGCTGGCGGTCTCCAACCTCTCCCCCGTCGTCCGTCCCGGCTACCGTCTGAACGTGCCCAAGGGGACGCCCGTCTGGCGGGAGATCCTCAACACCGACAGCGCTCGCTACGGCGGCGGGGACGTCGTCGGCCGGGGGCCGCTGCTCGCCGACGACGGCACTCTGCGGCTCACACTGCCGCCGCTCGGCACCGTGTGGCTGGAGCCCGTCGCCCCGTAGCCCGCCGACGGCACCGTCACGTGTTCCCGCGGCCCGGTCCGGGCAGCACGGGGTGAGAGCCTGTGCCACATGCCCGGCCGGGGATGTGACACAGGCTCTCAGAGACCCCGCCGCGCCCGGTCGCGGCCCGGACGGAGGGCGGTCCCCGGTGCTGCGTACCGTCGGAGTGGAGGAAGAACTCCTGCTGGTCCACCCGGACAGCGGGGAGCCGATGTCCAGGGCGGCCGATCTCCTCGACCGTGCCGCCCGGGACGATCCCGGGCAGGCCGTGTTCCAGAAGGAGCTGTTCGGGCAGATGCTGGAGCTCGCCACCAGTCCGCAGTGGGACATGGCGGACCTCGGCGCCGAGATCGTCCGCTGCCGCAAGGAGGCGGCCCGGCTCGCCGGGGAGATCGGCTGCGCGGTGGCGGCGCTCGCCACCTGCCCGCTGCCGGTCACTCCCGCGCTCAGCGCACACGAGCGGTACCGGTGGATGGCGAGCCGGTTCGGGAGCGCGACGCTCGACAAGTTCGTGTGCGGCTGCCATGTGCATGTGTCGGTGGAGTCCGACGAGGAGGGCGTCGCCGTCCTCGACCGCCTCCGGCCGTGGCTCCCGGTGCTGCGCGCGCTCAGCGCCAACTCGCCGTTCTGGCAGGGCCGGGACACCGGTTACGCCAGCTTCCGCAGCCGGCTGTGGTCGCGCGGCCCGTCGGCGGGGCCGACCGAGCTGTTCGGGTCGGCCGAGCGGTACCGGCGGCGGGTCGCGGACATGGTGGCCAGCGGGGTCATCCTGGACATGGGGATGGTGTACTTCGACGCCCGGCTGGCCGTGCACTACCCGACGGTGGAGATCCGGGTGACCGATGTCTGTCTGCGGGCGGAGACCACCGTGCTGGTCGCCACGCTGGCCCGGGCCCTGGTGGAGACGGCTGCCCGGGACTGGCGGGCGGGACGGCCGCCGCTGGACCACAGCGTGAGCATGCTCCGGCTGGCGTCCTGGCAGGCCGCCCGCTCCGGCCTGGACCAGGACCTCCTCGATCCGGTGACCATGCGGCCCCGGCCCGCCGTCGACGTGGTGCGTTCGCTGCTGGCGCACACGGCGGACGCGCTCGTCGCCAGCGGTGACGCGGTCGGCGTCGAGGAGGCCCTCGCACAGCTGCTGCACAGCGGCGGCGGCGCCCGTCAACAGCGATCCTTCCTGGAGCGCACGGGCAGCCTGCGGGACGTCGTGGTCGAGTGCGTGCGCCGTACGCAGGGCTGATCTCATGTCATCGGTGGGACACGAGTTGACCGTTCCTGACACGGGCCGCCCTCCCCTGGGCTACATTCGACCCGCGTCGACAACAGTACCGATCGGGAGGGTCACCCTCCGTACATCCAGGAGCAGCGCATGCGCGACTACGCCCTCGCTCCGACGACCGCTTCGACCCTGGCCGGCGGGCTCGCCGACAGCATCTTCGAGACGGCGGACCGGAACCCGACCCTGCCGGTGCTGGCGCGCCGGCCCGACGCCGCCGCCGCGAGCTGGGAGGTGGTCACGGCGGTCGAGGTGCGGGACGAAGTGGTCGACCTGGCCAAGGGGTTGGTCGCGTCGGGGATATCGCCGGGGCACCGGGTGGCCATGATGGCGCGCACGCGCTACGAGTGGACGGTGTTCTGCCTCGCGCTGTGGTCGGTGGGGGCCGAGGTCGTCCCGATCCACCCGACGTCCTCCCGGGACCAGGTCGAGTGGATCCTGCGGGACGCCCGCTGCGTGGCCGTGGTGGTCGAGGACGAGCTGGCGGTGATGACCGTCGGGACCGTGTGCGAGAGCCTTCCCGGGCTCAAGCACGTGTGGCAGCTGGACTCGGGGGCCGTTGCCGATCTGGTGCAGAAGGGCCTGTATGTCCCGCTGACCACGGTGGAGTCGCTGCGCCGGATCGTGATGCCGGACTCCACGGCGGCCATCACCTACACCTCCGGCACCTCGGGCCGCCCGCTGGGCTGCGCGCTGAGCCACCGTGGGCTGGCGTACCCGTGCGACACCCTGCTGGCGGGCTGGGGGCACACCGCCGCGCAGCCGGGCGAACAACCGTCCGTGCTGGCCTACCTGCCGTTCTCGCATGTGTACGGCCTGATGGTGATGGTGCTGTGTCTGCGCGGCGGGGTCCTGATGGGCCACGAGCCGGAGATGTCCGAGGCCGCGCTGGCCTCGGCGCTCGCCGCCTTCCGGCCGACCTATCTGTACGCCGTGCCGTCGGTGCTGGAGAAGCTGTACAAGACGTTCCTGCGCACCGCCCAGCAGTCGGGCCGGGGAGCCCTGTTCGACCGGGCCGCGGAGACCGCCCGGGACTTCGCCGCCGCCGAGGAACGGCAGCGGCTCGGCACCGGCGCGGGCCCGGGCTTCGACCTGCGGCTGCAACACGCCCTGTACGAGCGGACGGTGTACCGCAGGCTGCGGTCCGTGCTCGGTGGCCGGGTGCAGCGGGCCACGTCCGGCGGTTCCTCGCTCAGCCGTGAACTCACCCTGTTCTACGAGGGCATCGGCATCTATGTGCACGACGGCTACGGCCTGACCGAGTCCAGCGGCGGGATCACCATGCAGCCGCTGGGCCGCGAGAAGTCGGGCACGGTCGGCCAGGCCCTGCCGGGCACCCAGATCCAGGTGGCCGACGACGGCGAGATCCTGGTGCGCGGGCCGTCCGTGTTCCAGGGGTACGTCGGTGACGACTACGCGACCCGGGCCGCGCTGCGCGGCGGCTGGCTGGCCACCGGGGACATCGGGCGGCTCGACTCCGCGGGCTATCTGACCATCACGGGCCGCAAGAAGGACATCATCATCACCAGCAGCGGCAAGAGCGTGGCCCCTGCCCCGCTGGAGCAACGGCTGCGGATGCACCCGCTGGTGCACCAGGCGGTGGTCGTCGGCGACGACCGGCCCTGTGTGGGCGCGCTGATCACCCTGGACCCGGACTTCCTGGCCCACTGGCGGGGCGCGCTGGCGGTGCCGGGCGACTCGCCCGGGCGTGAGGCGCGTGAGGAGAACGCGCTGCGCGAGGAGATAGCCCGGGCCATCGCGTCCGCCAACAGCGTGGTGTCCCGCTCCGAGTCGATCAGGGTCTACCGGGTGATCCAGGAACCGTTCGCCCCGGGCAACGGGATGCTGACGCCGTCGATGAAACTGCGCCGGGACGCCATACAGCGCCACTACGCGGCCGAGATCGACGCCATGTACCAGGCCCGTACCCACGCGGTACGGCGGCAGGGTCCCCCGGAGCCGGCCGACTGGGACGACTCGGACGACGTGTTCCGGTGAGCTGATCGCGCGTATCGTGTCCCGTCGTGGGAACTCGCCGGGAAGACCAGGACGGCGGCGACAGCCCCTTCCCGGGGCCGGGAGAAGAGATGGCGACCGGGCCACGGCGGGAAAGCGGACCGAGGGCGGAGACGTGTGAGCGCACGGCCGCCTTCCCGGGCGAACTGCGCAGCGTGACCGGTGCCCGGCTCGCCGCGGACGGCTACCTGGCCGACCTCGCCCGCACCTCGCCGCCCGCCAGCCCCGAGAGCTGGGACGACATCCTGCTGGTCGTGACGGAGCTGGCTGCCAACGTCGTCCAGTACGCGCCGGGGCCCTTCGCGCTGCGGATGCGCCGCACCTACGACGGTGTGCACATCACGATGCACGACACCAGCCGGGTCCGGCCCGAGCCCCGGCCCTTCCGTCCGCACCGGGGCGGGGGCGGTATCGGCTGGCATCTGCTGCACACCCTGTGCGACCAGGTCAGCGTGGTCGTCACCGAGGACGGCAAGGACGTGCACGCGTTCCTGCCCTGGTGAGAGCCGGGTGCGCTCACCCGGGCCGGTGCGCGACCACCCCGAACATCGTCACCGACATGTGCAACGCGCTCCGCTCGGCGGCCTCGGAGAGCTCGGCGTACAGGGCGTCGCGCTGGTCCTCGCTGAGGGCTCCGGAGCGTACCGCGGACTCGCCGAGCATGCGGATCACCGGCCAGGCGACCGAGCGGTGGTCCTGGAGCAGGGCCTGCGAGCCGCGGTCGTCGACCACGAACCCGGCCGCGCTGAGCTGGCCGACCAGGCGGCGCCCCGAGCTGGGGTTGGCGCCGTTCAGGACGGCCGAGGTGAGGGCGCGCACCACCTCCGGGTCGCCGGGGTGCAGGATCGTGGTCGCCCAGTCGGTGTCCAGGAGTGCCACGCGGCCGCCGGGGCGCAGCACCCTGGCCATCTCGGCGACCGCCTTGTCGGGGTCGGCGAGGTGCTGGAGGACCCGTTCGCACCAGACGACGTCCATCGAGCCGTCGGACAGCGGCAGAGCGAGCGCGTCGCCGTCCGTGAACCGGGCCCGGCTGTCCGCGGAGCGTTCCTCGGCGACCGCACGCAGTCCCGCGTTGGGTTCGACGCCGATCGCGACACCGTCCGGACCGACCGCGGCGGCCAGCACCCGGGTCTGCGAGCCGGTTCCGGAGCCGACGTCGAGAAGTCGCTCGCCGGGCCGCACCGCCAGCGCCTCCTCGGCCCAGGCGCGCAGCCGCCGTACACCCGGGTTGGTGTCCTGGGAGTCGAGGGCGCCCACCAGCGGGGCCATGCGGTCGGGGTCGATGTGCCGCTTCTGGAAGCCCGTCCCGGGCTGGGTCTGCGCCATGGCGGGCACTCTACTGGCGTACGTGATCGCCGTGGGGCGCCCTCGTACCGGACGGAAATCCGGCGCATATATGTGCGACCGCCGGTTTCCCCCGTGGTTCCAGGGGCATGCTGGAGCCCACGCGTTCGGCTGCCTGCTCCGCCCGGCTGGCGGAACGGCGTCGGGCACGGTGGGATCGATGTGGTGCGAAGCAAGCGTTCCAGGGCATCCGAACGGCGTCGAGCCGGACGGCCCGGAGCAGCGGAAAGGGATGGACACCGTGACACGACCCAGGATCCTGGTGGTGGGCGCCGGCTTCGCCGGAGTGGGATGTGTGCGCCGCCTGGAGCGGAAACTCGCCCCCGACGAGGCCGACCTCACCCTGGTGTCGCCGACTTCCTACCAGCTCTATCTGCCGCTGCTGCCGCAGGTCGCCTCGGGTGTGCTGACCCCTCAGTCGATCGCCGTCTCGCTGCGCCGCAGCAAGAAGTACCGCACCCGGATCATCCCGGGCGGTGCGATCGGCGTGGACCTCAAGTCCAAGGTGTGCGTGGTCCGCACCATCACCGAACAGCTGATCAACGAGCGGTACGACTACATCGTCCTGGCCCCGGGCAGCGTGACCCGCACCTTCGACATCCCGGGGCTGACCGATTACGCCTTCGGGATGAAGACGCTGGCCGAGGCCGCCTACATCCGCGACCACGTGATCTCCCAGCTCGACCTGGCCGACGCCAGCACCGACCCGGCCGAACGGGCCGCGCGGCTGCAGTTCGTGGTGGTCGGCGGGGGATACGCGGGCACCGAGACCGCGGCCTGTCTGCAGAAGCTCACACACGCGGCCCTGCACCGCTATCCGAACCTGGACCCGAAGCTGATCAAGTGGCATCTGATCGACATCGCACCGAAGCTGATGCCGGAGCTCGGTGACAAACTCGGCCGCAGCGCCCAGGAGATCCTGCGCCGGCGCGGAATCGACGTCTCCCTGGGGGTGTCGATAGAGAAGGCGGGACCCGAGGAGGTCACCTTCACCGACGGCCGCGTGGTGCCCACCCACACCCTGATCTGGACGGCCGGCGTGGTCGCCAGCCCGCTGATCGCCACCCTGGGCGCCGAGACGGTCCGCGGGCGCCTCGCGGTGAACGCCGAGATGACCCTGCCGGGCCACGACGGGGTGTTCGCGCTGGGCGACGCGGCCGCCGTACCGGACAGGGCGAAGGACGAGGAGGGCGCGGTCTGCCCGCCGACCGCGCAGCACGCCATGCGGCAGGGCAGGGTCGTCGCCGACAACGTCATCGCGACCCTGCGCAACCAGCCGCTGCACCCGTACGAGCACAAGGACCTGGGGCTCGTGGTGGACCTCGGCGGCAAGGACGCGGTCTCCAAGCCGCTCGGCATCGAACTGCGCGGACTGGCCGCCCAGGCGGTGGCCCGCGGCTACCACTGGTCGGCGCTGCGCACCAATGTGGCCAAGGTCAGGGTGGCGACCAACTGGGTGCTGAACGCCCTGGCCGGCGACGATTTCGTCCGTACCGGCTTCCAGTCCCGCAAGCCCGCCCGGCTGAAGGACTTCGAGTACACGGACACGTACCTGGCCCCGGAGCAGGTCCGGGCGCGGGCAGAGGGAACGGGCAGCGCCCCTGCGTGACACAGGGCGCGCCAAAGTGAGAGCGGCCGGGGGGTCGGTGCGGGCGGAGCTGTGGGGGCGGCTCGCCGCGTCCGATCCCGGGCTGCTCCGCCTCACCGCCGGCCTGCGCACGGTCACGTCGATCGCGCTCACCCTCGCCGTCCTGGCCGTGCTGCGGGCCGACGTGACCCATCTGGTGGCCGGGGCCATCACCGCGATGGTCGCCACCTTCGCGATCCGCGAGAAGCAACGCGCCCAGCAGGCCGCCACGCTCGCGCTGGGCCTGCCGACGGCGCTGGCCTCGATGTCGCTGGGCGCACTGCTCAACTCCCGGGTGGTGATCGGTGACCTGTTCTTCGTGGCGCTCATCTTCTGTGCCGTGTACGGCCGTCGCTTCGGCGACCGGGGCACGGCGCTGGGTCTCATCGGCTTCCAGATCTATTTCGTCTCGCTGTTCGTGCACGCGACCGTGCCCGCGCTGCCGGGGCTGTACCTCGCGATCACGGTGGCGTTCGGCTGCGCGGCGCTGGCCCGGTTCGCGCTCGTACAGCAGACCCCGGCAGGCATCCTCGACGCGCTGCGGGGGGCCTTCCGGGCCCGCTTCGCGCAACTGGTGGCCGCGCAGGCCGAGCTGCTCGACGCCGGACCGGACGAACTGGACAAGGTGGTGGAGGAGGTCCGGGTCAGGACCGCGAGGCTGCACGAGACGGCGCTGCTGATCCAGGGGCGGCTCACGGACGGCACCTCCGACGAGGCGGTGGCCCGGCTGGTGCAGCGCCGGATCGCGGACGCCGAGATCGCCGCCGAGCGGCTCGGACTGCTGCTGCTCACCGCGCGTGGTGAGCGGCGCGCGGACACCCTCACCCTGCATCTGCCGGGCGCCCACCTGCCGTCGGCGGCGCCGGCGCCGGTGGGGGACGAGTCGCTGGAGCGGCTGCGCCTGGACCTGGAGGCGCTGCGGCTGCTGGTGCTGCGGCCGGCCGGCCCGCGGTCGGGGACGGCGTTCGCCCAGCTGCGCAACCGGCTTCTCGGCTACCGCGAGGAGGAGAACCTGCCGGACGCCTCCTCCGCCGTCCAGGACGTCTTCCGGGGCGTCGGCGAGACCGCGCGGGCGGTGCTGGGGCTGCGGATCGCGATGGACGGGCCGCAGGACGAGTCCGACGACACCCCGGCGACCGCCCGGTCCCGGGAGGAGCTGGACGCCGAGGACGCGGCCATCGAGGGCGCCGAGGAGGACGAGCGGGAGGCGGAGGAGCAGACCGGGCTGCGCCGGCCGACCACCCGGGCGGCGGTGCAGGTGGCGGTGGGCTCGTCGCTGGCCATCGTCGGCGGCGAGTTCCTGTCCGCCCAGCGCTGGTACTGGGCGGTGCTGACCTGCTGGATCGTGTTCATCAACACCGCGTCCACCGGCGAGATCCTGGTGAAGGGCTACCGGCGGCTGCTGGGCACGGTCCTCGGCGTCGTGGCGGGTATCGGGCTCGCAGGCCTTGTCGGGCACCACACCTGGACGGCGTTCGGGCTGGTGCTGCTGTTCGTCTTCGCGATGTTCTACTCGGCGCCGCTGTCGTACACCCTGATGTCGTTCTTCGTGACGGCGATGCTGGGCCTGCTCTACACGCTGCTCAACACCTACAGCCTGGACGTGCTGGTGCTGCGAATCGAGGAGACGGCGCTGGGCGCGGTGTGCGGGGTGATCGCGGCCGCGGTGGTGCTGCCGGTGCACACCGACCGCCGTACCGACGAACTGCTCGTCGCGACACTGGACCGGCTGGCCGAGGTCACCCGGGCCTCGGCCGACCAGTTGAGCGGGGCACCGCCTGCCGATCTGGTGGAGAAGGCCCGTGACCTGGACCAGGCGCTGGCCGACCTGGCGGCGGCGGTCCAGCCGCTGACCCATCCGATCACCCCGCTGCGCTCCCGCCGGGACACCGCGCGCTATGTGGTGGCGCTCCTGGAGACGTGCGCCTATCACGCGCGGTCCCTCGCGGCGACGGCGGAGCTGCTGCCCACCCATCCGGCGATCGCGGCGGATCCCCGGCTGCGCGGGGCGGGCGAGCGGATCGTGCACAACATCGAGGCGATCGCCGCGCATGTCGCCGAGCGGGAGCCCGCCCCCGGGATCGAGACCGGCCCGAGCATCGCGGCGATGCTCAAGCCGGGCACCCTGGGCGCCCCGCGTTACGGCCGGGTGACCGACCGGGTGCTGCGGCATCTGCAGCGCCTGGACGAGGCGGTGGCGGGCCTGGCCCGGCCGCTGGAGGTGACGGTCCGGTCCCGGGCCGGCTGACGGTGCGTCACCGGCTCATGGCCTCGGCCCGGACCCGGGCGCAGCTGCGGCTGATGAGCCGGGAGACGTGCATCTGGGAGATGCCCAGGCGGTCGGCGATCCGGCTCTGCGTCATGTCCTCGAAGAAGCGCATGTAGAGGATGGCCCGCTCCCTCTCGGGCAGTTTGCGCAGCCCTTCCTTGGCCGCCTCCCGGTCGATGACGACGTCGTAGGAGGTGTCGCTCTCGCCGAGCGTGTCGGCGAGGCTGTAACCGTCCTCACCCACGGAGAGTTCGGCGTCCAGAGAGAGGGTGCTGAAGCTCTCCAGGGCCTCCAGGCCGGCGGTGACCTCCTCCTCGGTCAGACCGGTGCGGGCGGCGAGGTCGGCGACGCCGGGTTCGGGGGCGCCGGGGATCTGTGTGAGGTCCCGGCGGGCCACCCGCACCCGGTTGCGCAGTTCCTGCACCCGGCGCGGCACGCGCAGCGCCCACATCCGGTCCCGGAAGTGGCGCTTGACCTCGCCGGTGATGGTGGGCACGGCGTAACTCTCGAAGGCACCCCGTGCGGGGTCGTAGCGGTCGACGGCCTTGACCAGGCCGAGCGCGGCGACCTGGCGGAGGTCCTCGACGGACTCGCCTCGGTCCCGGAAGCGGCCGGCTATGCGGTGGGCCATGGGCAGCCAGGCGGCGACCAGTTCGTCGCGCAGGGCGTGCCGCTCGGGGCCGTCGTCGAGGGCGGCCAGGCGGGCGAAGAGGGCTGCCGTGTCCGGTGCGTCGTCGTGGCTGCGCCGGGACGCGGCCGGGGTCGTGTGGTCGGGCGTGCGGGGACGGCTGGTCGACAGGTCGGTGGGCATGCGGAATCGCTCCTGAACTGTGGGTTTCAGGGCGTCACCGGAACGTGGTTCCGGGACTCGACCCGAACTGCGGTGTCAGGGTCGCCGCGGGAGCACCACCCGGGCCGCTCTGCCGGGCCCGGGGGCCGGTCGGTGACCGTTCCCGCTGGCGCGCGCCTCCGGTCCGAAGCACGACAGTCCGCCTGCCCCTCCGCTCCCGGCGCAAACACCGCCGCGGGAACTTGGCCCGCGGCTCGGGTCAGGGGCACGGCCTCAGGGGCACGACCGCGGTGATCCGCTTGCCACCGCGGGGCAGTCCGGCGACCTCCACGTCACGGGCCAGCCGGCAGACGATGGGCCAGCCCCGGCCGCCGGGGCGACAGCGGCCGCCCTCGTCCACGGCGGGCACGGCCACCGGTACCTCGTCACTGCGGTCGCTGACGGAGACGCGCACCGCACAGCCGTCGACGTCGACGTCGAAACCGGTGATGCCACCGCCGTGCAGAATCGCGTTGGTGGCCAGTTCCGAGGTGACGAGCAGGGCGTCCGCCAGGTCCGCAGAGGCACAGGGCAGGGCCTGCCGGGCGACCGCACCGCGTACGGCTCTGCGGGCGTCGGCCGGCCGCAGCGGCGGCGGCGGCAGGTGGGACTCGGGTCGTACCACTGCGGATCGGGTCAGATACTTCTCGCGCATCCTTTCGCCCCCTGGCTGGTGGACCGCTCGGTTTCGTGAGTCTGTCCGTACGGGTCTCTCCTTGTTCGGCTCACCGGTGAGAGCGCGGTCAAACACGCCGATGGCCCGCGAGGGCTTCCCCAAAGTGAAACGGGTCACGTACCCTGTTCCCTGCTACGCGAAATAGCCCTGGATGGTTTACCGTTCACTCATAAGTGGTCGAGGAGTCGACGGAAGGTCCTCCCGCGCCACCTCTTGACGGCCCTGGCTGGCCTCCCCCGTCCAGCCAGGGCTTTTTAACGCCCGGACGCGCCTCCTCCGGCCATTCTCAGGCCCTTCGAGGTGCCCGGCGCGACGGCAGAGGCTGAAATGGGCATAGGGAAAGCCCCGTACCCTCGCCGGCGAGGAGCCCCGCGCCATGACCAAAGCCATCAAACTGCTGACCGCCCTGCCCCAGGCGCAGCGCGAGCGCCTCATGGAACTGGCCCAGGAGGTCTCCTTCCCCGAGGACAGCAGGATCTTCGAGGCGGGCGGTACGGCGGACCGCTTCTGGGTGATCCGCTCCGGGGCGGTCAACCTGGACCAGGAGGTGACGTCTCACAAGCGGGTCACCGTCGCCAGCCTGGGCGCCGGCGACCTGCTCGGCTGGTCGTGGCTGTTCCCGCCCTACACCTGGGACTTCGGGGCGGTGGCCTTCAGCCGGGTGCGGGCCTACGAGTACGACGCCGCCGCCGTGCTCGCGCTGAGCGTGGAGGACCCGCTGCTCGGGCTGTCGCTGGTGCGGACGGTCGCCGAGATCCTCGCCAGCCGGCTGGAGGTCACCCGGGGCAAACTCCTGGACGCGTACGCCGGACGACGGCCCGTGTAGGGGTGCGGAGCTCAGACGCGGTAACGGCGCAGGGCCGGGACGGCGGCGGCCAGCGCCAGCATGACGGCGACGACCAGCAGCCCACCGCCCGCGACGGCCGCGCGCGGCCCGAACACGGACCCCATGGTGCCGTGCAGGACGTCGGCGAGGCGCGGGCCGCCCGCGACCACCACCGTGAAGACCCCCTGCATCCGGCCGCGCATCTCGTCGGTGGCCGCGGACAGCAGGATCGCGCCCCGGAAGACCATCGAGACCATGTCGGCGACCCCGGCGGCGGCCAGGAATGCCACGGCGATCCAGAGGTTGCGGCTCAGCCCGGACCCGGCGATGGCGGCTCCCCAGCCGACGACCGCGCCGATCACCATCCAGCCGTGCCGGCGCGCCCGGGAGAAGGTGCCCGAGAAGAGTCCGCCGAGCACCGCGCCGACGGGGATCGCCGCGAACAGCAGGCCGAGCGCGAGCCCCTCGCCGTAGGAGCCGTAGGTCTGTGCGGCCAGCTGCGGGAACAGCGCGCGGGGCATGCCGAAGACCATCGCGATGATGTCGGCCAGGAACGACAGCAGCAGCACCTTGTGCATGGAGATGTAGCGGAACCCCTCCGCGATCTCCCGTACCCCGGCCCGGCGGCCCGTGGCACCCGCCAGCGGTGGCAGGGCGGGCAGCCGGTAGACCGCCCACACCGTCACGCACAGCGCCAGCGCGTCGATCAGATACAGCTCGGGCAGGCCGATGACCGGGATCAGGGCACCGGCGAGCAGCGGCCCGACCACCTGCCCGGTCTGCATGACCGTCGAGCCGAGGGCGTTGGCGGCGGGCAGCTGTGCCTCCGGGACGAGCCGGGCGATGGAGGCGGTACGGGCCGGGGCGTTCAGCCCCCAGAACGCCTGCTGCAGGGCGAGCAGCACCATCAGCGCGGCCACGGACTCCAGCCCCGTGACGGCCTGGAGCCAGAACAGCAGCGAGGTGAGGGCTATGCCGCAGTTGGTGATCAGTAGCAGCCTGCGGCGGTCCATGGCGTCGGCGACCGCGCCGCCCCACAGCGCGAACACGATCAGCGGCAGCAGCCCGGCCAGGCTCGCGGCGCCGACCCAGGCCGAGGATCCGGTGATGTCGTAGATCTGCTTGGGCACGGCCACCGCGGTGAGCTGGCTGCCGACCGAGGTGACGATCGTCGAGGACCACAGCCGGCGGTAGGCCGGGACTGCCAGCGGACGGGTGTCCATCGCCCAGCGGCGCCAGCCGCGCCGGGGTGGGGCCGCCGTGGTCTCGTCGGAGGGCTGTGCGCCGGACTGGGTGCCGCTCTGGCTGGTGTCCACGGTGTTCCTGGTGTCCTGGTCTTCTTGGTGGTCGCTACATCTTTCAATGGCAGGATCACTATCCCAGCAACTTCTGCCCCCGCCGAACCGGTTGTCTCAGGATGCGGCCGCAGGGGCGTTGCACAAGCCGCGTTCCGCGCTGTCCAGGAGCATCTCCAACGCCGTCGGATAGGCGCTGGTCACCATGCGTTTCGCCAGCAGAGGGGCCGCCTCCGCGATACGCGGGTGGGTGGTGGCGGGCAGCCGGGCGTACGTCGAGCTCCACTTCGCCTCGTCCGCGCGCTGGAAGTCCTTCGGCAGGGCCAGGGACGCCGCGTCCAGGGCGGCGAAGGCCAGGGTCTGGTCGATGAAGGCGTGGTAGACGCGCACGGTCGCGGCCAGGGGGAAGCCTGCCGATCTCAGGACCTCCAGGACCGCCTCGTCCGCTGCCAGTTCATGGGCCCGTCCCGTCACCCGGTTCGCCGTCAGCAGGGCCGCCTGCGGGTGGGCCAGGTACTCCGCGTGGATACGCAGGCCGATCGTGCGCAGGTCGGTCCGCCACTCCCCCGTCGGCGCCCAGCCGGACAGCGCCTGGCCGATGAGCGCGTCGCCGATCGCCAGGGTCAGGTCGTCCATGCCCCGGAAGTAGCGGTACAGGGTGCTGGGGTCGCAGTCGAGGGCCAGCCCCAGGCGGCGGGCGGTGAGGCCGGCGCTGCCGTGTTCGCGCAGCAGACGCAGCGCCGTCCCGACGATCAGCTCCTCGGACAGCACGGTGCCGCTGCGCGTCGGACGGCGCCGGCGCCGCCTGTCCTCCGTTACGACCTGTTTGGGCATCGCCCGCTCCCCTGCACCCGTCCTTATGCCAACGCCATTGACCTTATGCGACGGCCCGGCGTTTGATTCCGGCCAAGGCGCCCCGTACTCGACCTCGCACTCTGTTCGAGAAGGAGATTCGCCATGCGTGTACTGCTCGTGGGAGCCGGTGGTGTGGGCACCGCCGTCAGCCGGATCGCGGCCCGCCGCCCGTTCTTCGAGGCGATGGTGGTGGCCGACTACGACCCGGCACGGGCCGAGGCGGCCGTGGCGGCCGTCGGTGACGACCGGTTCCTCGCCGAGCGCGTCGACGCCGGTGACGAGGCGGCCGTGGCCGCGCTGCTCGCCCGGCACGGCTGCGACGTACTGCTCAACGCCACCGACCCGCGCTTCGTGATGCCCCTGTTCCGGGCCGCACGCAAAGCCGGGGCGGCCTATCTCGACATGGCGATGTCGCTCTCCCGGCAGCACCCCGGACGGCCGTACGAGGAGTGCGGGGTCAAGCTGGGCGACGAGCAGTTCGCGCTGGCCGGGGAGTGGGAGCAGGCGGGTGCGCTCGCCCTGGTGGGCATGGGGGTGGAGCCCGGTCTGTCGGACGTGTTCGCCCGGTACGCGGCCGACGAGCTCTTCGACGAGATCGACGAGGTCGGCATCCGCGACGGCGCGAACCTGACGGTCGACGGCTACGGCTTCGCGCCCTCCTTCAGCATCTGGACCACCATCGAGGAGTGCCTCAACCCGCCCGTGGTGTACGAGAAGGGGCGTGGCTGGTTCACGACCGAGCCGTTCAGCGAGCCGGAGGTGTTCGACTTCCCGGAGGGGATCGGGCCGGTCGAGTGCGTCAATGTGGAGCACGAGGAGGTGCTGCTGGTGCCGCGCTGGGTGGACGCGCGGCGGGTCACCTTCAAGTACGGGCTGGGCCGGGAGTTCATCGAGACGCTGAAGACGCTGCACCTGCTGGGCCTGGACAGCACCGCCCCGGTGGCCGTGCCCGGCCCGGACGGCCCGGTCGCGGTCTCGCCCCGGGACGTGGTGGCCGCGTCGCTCCCCGACCCGGCGACGCTGGGCGAGCGCATGCACGGCAAGACCTGCGCGGGCACCTGGGTGCGCGGGACGAAGGACGGGCGGCCGCGCGAGGTGTATCTCTACCACGTGGTCGACAACCAGTCGTCCATGACGGAGTACGGTTGTCAGGCCGTGGTGTGGCAGACGGCCGTCAATCCGGTCGTCGCCCTCGAACTCCTGGCCACCGACGCGTGGTCGGGCTCGGGCGTCCTCGGCCCGGAGGCGTTCCCGGCCCGCCCGTTCCTCGACCTGCTGACCGAGTACGGCTCCCCCTGGGGCCTGCGCGAGCAGTGACCGCCCGCGAATTCCAAGGGACTTGGCCGTTTCGACCGCGCCCGCTGCGGTGACCCGGATCCGAGCAACGCGCACCCGAAACGGCAGAGTCGACTTGGATGGCAGGTGACTTCGATGGACGACTGGCGAGAGCACGCCGCATGCCGCGCCGAGGACCCCGACCTCTTCTTCCCGATCGGCACGACCGGCCCGTCACTGCACCAGACGCGGCGGGCGAAGGCCGTCTGTGAGCGCTGCCCGGCCCAGGAGCCGTGCCTGCGCTGGGCGATGGAGACCGAGCAGACCGTCGGCATCTGGGGCGGCACGACCGAGGCGGAGCGCCGGCTGCTGGCCCGGCGCCGGCAGCCGGCCGCGCGCCGGTTCAGCTGACGTCGGCCGGCTCGGCCGCCCCCGGCAGCCGCAGGGTGAACTCGGCGCCCTTGCCGGGTTCGCTCCGTACCTCGGCGGTGCCGTCGTGGGCAGCCATCAGGTGCCGCACGATCGGCAGGCCCAGGCCGCTGCCCCCGGTGCGCCGGCTGCGGGACTTCTCCGCGCGCCAGAACCGTTCGAAGACGTGCGGCAGGTCCTCCTGCGCGATGCCCTGCCCGGTGTCGGTGACGGTGAGGACGACGTCGTCGCCGTCCCGGCGGACGGCCAGTGTGACGGTGCCGTCGGCGGGGGTGTGCCGGATCGCGTTGGAGACCAGGTTGCCCAGTGCCTGCCGCATCCGCACCGGGTCGGCGTCGAGCCAGGCGCTGCCGTCGGGATCGGTCAGCAGGGTGACCCCGGCCGCGTCGGCGGCGACCCGGTGGGCGGCGGCGACCTGGTCGAGCAGGTCGGCGGCGCGGACCGGCTCACGGTGCACACGCAGGGTGCCGGCGTCGGCGGCCGCCAGGTCCTGGAGGTCGTCGATGATCCGCTGCAGGACCAGTGCCTCCTCGTGCAGCGAGGACAGCAGTGCCGGGTCGGGGTCGACCACACCGTCCCGGGTGACCTCCAGCCAGCCCCGGATGTTGGTGAGCGGGCTGCGCAGTTCATGGGCGATGTCGCTGACCATCGCCTTGCGCTGCTCCTCCAGGCGTTCCCGGCGCTCGGTGAGGTCGTTGAACGCCTCGGCCAGCAGCCCGGTCTCGTCCCGGGTCCGCACCGGCGCCCGTACGTGCAGTTCGGGCGGCTGCTGCGCGGCGAGGGTCAGCGCGCGCAGCGGTCGTACCAGACGGGTGGCGACCACCGCCGTGACGGCGACCGTGACGGCGAGGACCAGACCAGCGGCGCCGACGATCCTGGTCTTGTTGGCCCGGGACATGTCGAAGCGGGGTGCGACCTGGTCGCCGATGCCGAGGAAGAGTTCGGCGGCGGGGGCCACATACGGTTCGAGCTGGATGCGCCGGGCGTTGGTGATGCAGTTCTTCGCGTTCTGGTCCGTCCCTCGCTCGGTCCTCTTCTTGGTGACGAGGAAACCGCCGGAGACCGGGTTGCGTCCCGTGGTGTCGTAGGTGAGGGAGAGCGGGCCGCCGAGGTCCATGTCCCTGGCCTGGAGGCAGGGGCGGGCCAGGTCCGTCAGCGCGGTGAGCGCCTTGGTCTCGGTCGAGGTCGGGTAGTCGAGCGCGTCTCTCGTCTCGGCCGTCGACTCGCCGTAGAAGTTGCCGCACCCGATCTTGATTTCGAGGGGAGCGTCCCTCTCGTCGTCGACGACGACATGCGGCCGCCCGCTCGGGGTGTGCTGGACGGTGACCCCGATACCCACGCGGTCGTAGCACTCCTGCACCTTCTTCGCGACCGCGTCCAGCTTCTCGCGCTCCGGCGCGGTCAGCCGGAACGGGCCCACCGCACGCGGGTCGATGCCGCTGAGCTGGGCGCCGAGTTCGGTGTAGGTGTCGGTGTGCAGGGGGTCCACGGCTGCGGCCGGCCGGGGTGGCAACGGGGTGCCCTGGCCTGCCGAGTCGGCGATCAGCGTGCGGTCGGCGGTGGTCAGCGCGATCCTGCGGCCGGTCTTCGCGGCCAGCGTCCGGACCGTGCGCCGGACCCCGGTCCAGTCGGGATGGACGGCCGCGTAGCCGCTCAGCTGCGCGAGGATCCTGTTGTCGGCGGCGAGGTCCTGCCCCTGTTCCTCCTCCAGCGCGCTGGTGGTGGTGGTCACCGCGAGCCAGGCGGTGGCGGCCACCGAGCACACGGCGATCAGCACCGAGGTGAACAGCAGCCGCACGAGCAGCCGTTTGCGCCACGGTATCCGGGGCTTCACGGCCGGCCGCCGCTCAGCTTGTAGCCGACCCCGAACACGGTCACCAGTCGCACCGGCCGCCGCGGATCGGCCTCGATCTTCCGGCGCAGGTTCATGACGTGGACGTCGACGGCCCGTTCGGTGGAGGCCCGGTCGAATCCGCTGGTGCACTGCAGCAACTGCCGCCGGGTGAACACCCGGTCCGGCTCCCCGGCCATGGCGAGCAGGATCTGGAACTCGGCCGGGGTCACCTCCACCGGCACCCCGTCACAGCGCACCTCGTGCCGCACGGGATCGACGCTGATCCCGGCGGCGGTCACGGCGGGTTCCTCCCGCACCTCCGCGGCCCGCCCACTGCGCCGCAGGACCGTCCGGATCCGGGCCATCAGCTCCCGCGGACTGTACGGCTTGGTCATGTAGTCGTCGGCGCCCAGCTCCAGGCCGAGCAGCACATCGTCCTCGTCGGAGCGGGCGGTGAGCATCAGCACCGGGATCTCCGGGTCGCCGCCGCGCAGCACCCGGCACACGCCGAAGCCGTCGATCACCGGGAGCATCAGGTCGAGGACGACGAGGTCGGGCCCCAGCCGTCGGGCCGCGTCCAGCGCCGCGGCCCCGTCGTGGACCACCGTCGCGGTATGGCCCTCGGCCAGCAGGGACCGCCGGATCAGCTCGGCCTGCATCTCGTCGTCCTCGGCGACCAGCACATGTGCGCACACGGGATCGGATCCTAAGCGCCTACTGGGCGAGCCAGTCGGCGTATCCCATGACGACGACCGGATGCCGGTCCGGGTCGAGAGTGCGCAGCAGCTCCTTCATATGCGCCTTGGCGACGCTGACGCACGCGTGCGTCGGCCCGCCGTGGTCGACGTGCAGCCAGACCCCGCCGCCGCGCTTCGCGCCCATCGGCCGGGTCCAGTCGAGCGGTGAAGTGCCCGGCTGACGGTTGTAGTTGATGGCGACGACGTAGTCGAAGGAGCCCTCCAGCGGCTCGCCCTCGAAACCGGTACCGGGCGAGCGGAAGCCGTAGGACTGGTGGTAGGGCAGCCTGCTCCCGGGGTCGGTGAGCAGGCCCCCGGCGTCGGTCAGTCCGTAGACGCCGACGGGTGAGCGCAGATCTCCGGCGAGGTGGTGCTCGCTCCAGCCGTCCCTGCCGTTGTGCGCGGGCCAACTGGCGCCGGGCTGCCAGGTGTCGTCGTCCCGCTCGTACAGGACGACGGTGGAGAGCGGGGAGTCCTTGCCCCGCCCGCCGGCGACGACGACCTGCTCCGCCCGCTCGGGTATCGCGGCCGTGGTCCTGGGCCCGAGCCCCGGTATGCCCTGGGCCTGCGGGCTGCTCTCGGGTGTGGGGGAAGCCGTCGTCCGCGCCGCCCGGTCGTCGTCCGACCGGCTCGGCGCGGCCTCGGCGCCTCCCCCGCAACCGGAGAGCAGGAGGGGGGAGGCGAGGAGGGCGACGGCGGTTCTGCGTTGGATCATGAAACGAGGGTGACCGAGATTTGTAAGGAAGTGGTCAGGATTCAGGCCTGGTTCGGCTTGCCCTTCTCGTACAACCACGTGTGGAACAGCGAGCCGAGGTCCTTACCCGACTCCCCCTCGGCCAGCTTCACAAACTCCGCGGTGGTCCCGTGCCCGTACCGGTGCTCGCTCGCCCAGGCCCGCAGGATCCGGAAGAACACCTGGTCCCCCACGGCCTTCCGCAGCTCGTGCAGCGCCATCGCGCCCCGCGCGTACACCGGTGTGCCGAAGATGTTCTCGCCGCTCCCGGGGTCCCCCGGCGGGTACGCCCACAACTCGTCGCTCGCCGGCTTGGCGTACAGCGCGTCGAACGCCTTCTGCGCGCTGTCGCCGCCGTGCTGCTCGCTGTAGAGCCACTCGGCGTACGTCGCGAAGCCCTCGTTGAGCCAGATGTCCTTCCAGGCGGTGAGCGAGACGGAGTCGCCGAACCACTGGTGGGCGTTCTCGTGGACGAGCGTGCTCAGGTCGGGTGCGGAGTCGTAGAGCGGCCGGCCCTGGGTCTCCAGCGCGTACCCGACGCTCGGCGCGTGGTCGACGATCGACCCGGCGGACCGGAACGGGTACGGCCCGAACAGCTTGCTCTCCCACTCCAGCACCGACGGCAGCTTCTTCAGCACGGCCGCCGACCCGCTCGCCTCTCTCGGGTCGACCGCGTTGTACACCTTGATCCCGTCCCGGGTGGTGTACTGCTCGACCTTGAACTTGCCGACGGTGGCGGTGGCGAGATAGGCGGCCATCGGCTCGCTCTGCCGCCAGCGGAAGGTCGTCCGGCCCTGGGCCGTGTGCTGCCCGAGGAGGACGCCGTTGGCGACGGCCGTGCTCCCCTTGGGGACGGTGATGGTGAAGTCGTACGACGACTTGTCCTTGGGGTGGCTGTTCGCCGGGAACCAGGTCATCGCGCCCTGCGGCTCCCCGGCGACGAACGCGCCGTCGTCGGTGGCGATCCAGCCGTCGGCCGAGCCGTCCGGGTCGGTGACCTGCTTGGGGGTGCCGTTGTAGCTGACGGCGACCCGGAACTCCCGGCCCTTCGCCAGCGCACGCGACGGTGTGACGACGAGTTCCTGTCCGCTGCGGCTGAAGTGGGCCGTCCGTCCGTCGACCGTCACCCGGGTGACCTTCAGGCCGTTGAGGTCGAGGTCGAAGCGGGTGAGCTTCTCGGTGGCACGGGCTGTGAGGACGGCCTTGCCGTCGAGGTGGCGGGAGGAGATGTCGTAGCGCAGCGTCAGGTCGTAGTGGCTGACGTGGTATCCGCCGTTGCCGCTGAGCGGGAAGTAGGGGTCGCCCGCGCCCGAGGCTCCGATCGTGCTCGCCGAGGCCGGTCCGGCGGCGGCGAGCAGGGCCGCCACGGCGACCGGGACGGTGGCGAGGACCGCGTCGCGGCGGAGGACCGCGGTCCGTCTGCTGTTGGCAACCTGCACATTCGCTCCTTGAAGGGGTACACGATGATCAATCGCAGGCCCACAGACTAGGCGCGGCGGCGCGGCGGCATGCCCCTCATTCAGGTCAAGTCGCGCCGCGTCGGCGGCCGCTGCCGCGGGCCCGCCGCGTACGCTCGCCGCACCGTCACCGAGCCGAGAGGTGCCCGACCGTGAGCGTGCGCGTCCGCAGGATCTACGAATCGCCCGAGCCGGCGGACGGGGTGCGGGTCCTGGTGGACCGGCTGTGGCCGCGCGGGATGTCCAAGGAGCACGCGCACGTCGACGAGTGGCCGAAGGGGCTGACGCCGTCGAACGAGCTGCGCCGCTGGTTCCACGAGGGCGGGTCCTACGAGGAGTTCACCCGCCGTTACGAGGCGGAGCTGGACGCTCCCGAGGCCGCCGAACTCCTCGACGGCCTGCGCAAGACGGTCCGGAAGCGCAAGGTCACGCTGCTCACCGCGTCGAGGACGCCCGAGGAGAGCCACGCCAGTGTGCTGGCGCGGCTCCTCACGGAATGAGCCACGCCGTCTACTTGGCCGTCTGCTTCGCCGCGGCCCGGCCCGCCGCCCGCCCCGAGAACAGGCAGCCGCCGAGGAACGTGCCCTCCAGCGCGTTGTAGCCGTGCACACCGCCGCCGCCGAAGCCGGCCACCTCGCCGGCCGCGTACAGCCCGCCGATCGGCTTGCCGTCGGCGCCGAGGGCGCGGGAGTCCAGGTCGGTCTGGATGCCGCCGAGGGTCTTGCGGGTGAGGACGTGCAGCTTGACGCCGATCAGCGGGCCGGCCGCCGGGTCGAGGATGCGGTGCGGGGTGGCGACCCGGCCCAGGCGGTCGCCGATGTAGCGGCGGGCGTTGTGGATGCCCTGGACCTGGGAGTCCTTGCTGTAGGAGTTGCCGATCTGGAGGTCGCGGGCGACGATCTGGCGACGCACCTCGGCCGCGTCGAGCAGCGCCTTGTCGGTGAGCCCGTTCATCTTCTCGACGAGCTGGTCCAGGGAGTTCGCGGTCACGAAGTCCGCGCCCTTGTCGAGGAAGGCCTGCACCGGGCCGGGCGCGCCCTTGCCGAGCAGCCGGTCACGGAGCACGGCCTTGCGGTCCTTGGCGGTGATGTCGGGGTTCTGCTCGGAACCGGAGAGCGCGAACTCCTTCTCGATGATCTTCCGGGTGAGGACGAACCAGGAGTGGTCGTACCCGGCGATGTCCTCGGTGGTGCGCAGGTACTTGAGGGTGCTGAGGGTGTCGTAGCCCGGCAGGCAGGGATCGGGGAGGCGGCGGCCCAGGGCGTCGAGCCAGATCGAGGACGGGCCGGGCAGGATGCGGATGCCGTGGCCGGGCCAGATGGGGTTCCAGTTCTGGATGCCCTCGGTGTAGTGCCACATGCGGTCGCGGTTGACCAGGCGGACGCCGGCCTCGGCGCTGATGTCGAGCATACGGCCGTCCACGTAGGCGGGGACGCCGGTGACCATCTCGGCGGGGGGTGTGCCGAGACGTTCCGGCCAGTAGCGGCGGACGATGCCGTGGTTGGCGCCGATGCCACCGGTGGTGACGACGACGGCCTGGGCGGTGAGCTCGAAGTCGCCGATGCGGTCGCGGTTGGAGGCGACCCCGCGCGGTGAGTCGTCGGCGGCCAGGACCGTGCCGCGCACCCCGCGTGCCTCGCCGTCCTCGATGACGAGTTCGTCCACCTGGTGACGATGGTGGAAGGTGAGCAGTCCGTCGCGGGCGGCCTGCTTGGCATACCGGGCGAAGGGCTCGACCACACCGGTGCCGGTGCCCCAGGTGACATGGAAGCGGGGGACGGAGTTCCCGTGCCCGTCGGCCCGCAGGTCGCCGCGCTCGGCCCAGCCGACGGTCGGCAGCAGGCTGATGCCGTGGCTCTGCAGCCAGGGCCGCTTCTCCCCCGCCGCGAACTCGACATAGGCACGGGCCCAGCGCACCGCCCAGGAGTCCTCGTCGTCCTTGCGGTCGAACTGCGCGCTGCCCTGCCAGTCGCTCCAGGCAAGGTCGAAGGAGTCCTTGATACCGAGGCGGCGCTGCTCGGGCGAGTCGACGAGGAAGAGCCCGCCGAAGGACCAGAACGCCTGGCCGCCGAGGTTGGCGGCGTTCTCCTGGTCGACCAGGGCGACGCGCCTGCCCCTGCTGGTGAGTTCGTGCGCCGCGACCAGGCCGGCGAGGCCGGCTCCGACGACGATGACGTCCGCGTCCATGGCGACGCCTTTCTTATCCGAATCGGGTGCTGCCGTCGGTCAGCAGCGCGGTGAGCAGTTGTTTGAGCCAGGCGCGGGCCCGGTCCACGTCCTTGTCGAGCAGCAGTTGGACGGTGACCCCGTCGTACGCGGCGACCACCGCGTGGGCGGCGCCGTCGACGTCCCCGAGCACCGCGGGGATCGGGGTGTGGCCGCGGGCCCGGGCGAGCCGGTCGGCGATGGCCTGCCGCAGCCGGGCGCGGTGGTCGAGGAGGGCCTCGGCGACGGCCGGGTCCCGGGCGGCGTGCACCAGGAAGTCGCTCTTCACCAGCAGCCAGTCCACGTCCAGGAGCAGTACGTCGGTCACCCGGTCCACGGAAGCCGGCACGTCCAGGTCGGGTGCGTCGCCGGCGAGCGCGTCGGCGACCTGCCGGGCGATCAGGTCGGCGCGGTCCCGGTAGAGGGCGAAGAACAGCTCGTCGAGGGTGGCGAAGTTGGAGTAGAAGGCGCCCCGGCTGAACCCGGCGGCCTCGCAGACCTCCTCGATGGAGACCCGCCCGAAGCCCTTGGCGGCGAACACGGTGAACGCGGCGTCCAGCAGCCGGGCCCGGGTCTGCACCCGGCGCCGGGTCACGCGCTGGGGCCCACCGTCCACCGCCATGTCCTGACCTCCATTCGATACAGAAATGTATCGGATACATGAACGTATCGAAAGTCCCGCGACGCCTTCCGATGGCCGGCGATCAAAGGGAACATATTTTCGATTAGGGGGTACGCTGGCTTCATGGCCACGCACCTCCAGGGCTCCCTGTTCGACCAGACCGACGCGCTGCGGCTCGGCCCCCTCGACGGCATCGGCCGTACCGAGCTGGGCTCCGGCGCCTGGATCGACGTGCTGCCCGGCTGGCTGAGCGGCGCCGACGCGCTGTTCGAACAGCTGGCGGCGGACGTCCCCTGGCACGCCGAGCGCCGGCAGATGTACGACAACGTCGTGGACGTACCGCGGCTGCTCGCCTTCTACGGCGCGGCCGACCCGCTCCCGCACCCCGTCCTCACCGAGGCCCGGACCGCGCTCACCCGGCACTACGCCGACGAGCTGGGCGAGCCGTTCACCACGGCCGGGCTCTGCTACTACCGCGACGGCCGCGACAGCGTCGCCTGGCACGGCGACCGGATCGGCCGGGGCGCCCGAGAGGACACCATGGTCGCGATCCTCTCCGTGGGCGCACCCCGCGATCTGCTGCTGCGCCCGCTGCGCGGCGGCCCCTCGGTCCGGCGCCCGCTGGGACACGGGGATCTGATCGTGATGGGCGGCTCCTGCCAGCGGACCTGGGAGCACTGCGTGCCGAAGACGGCGCGTGCGGCCGGCCCGCGGATCAGTGTCCAGTTCCGGCCGCAGGGGGTGCGGTGACCCCGGTGCCCGGCAACGGGGTCACCGCTCCGTGTGGTTGGCTGTCCTCCGTTTCGATCTGCACCAACGGGCGAGCCGGAGAGATCAATGCGGGCCGAGGTACACGAAGTCGGCAAGGGCACCTATCTGGTGCACGGACACCACACCAACTGGGTGATCCTGAAGGACGGTGACGCCGTCACCCTGGTGGACACCGGCTACCCCGGGGACCGGGAGGGGCTGCTCGGCTCCTTGGCGGAGGTGGGCAGTTCACCGGAGGCGGTCACGGCCGTCCTGATCACGCACGCGCACAACGACCACCTCGGCTCGGCCGAGTACCTGCGCGACGCGCACGGCACCCCGGTCTATCTGCACGAGGCCGAAGTGCCGCACGCGCGGCGGGACTTCCTCCAGCAGGTGGCGGTCGGCGACGTGCTGAAGAACGCCTGGCGGCCGGGTGTGGTGCCCTGGCTGGTGCACGTGATAAGGGTCGGCGGCACCGAGCAGCACCCGGTCACCGCGCCCCAGGCGTTCCCGGTCGCCGAGGGCAGCCCCCTCGACCTGCCGGGCCGGCCGGTCCCGGTGCACACCCCCGGCCACACCGACGGGCACACCGTCTACCACCTGCCCGACGCCGGCGTCGTGATCTCCGGCGACGCCCTGGTCAGCGGCCACCGCACCTCGCGCATCCAGGGCCCGCAGCTGCTGCCCGACATGTTCCACCACGAGCGCGCCCGCGCCGTGGCCTCGCTCGACCTCATCGCGGCCCTCGACGCCGACGCGCTGCTGCCCGGCCACGGGCCGCTGCACCGGGGGTCCGTGAAGGCGGCCGCCCAGCAGGCCCGCGAACGCGCCGTCTAAGGTTCGGGCCATGGCATTGCAGATCAGCGCCACCAACCCGGAGCACCCCGCGCTCCTGCTCGAACTCCCCTGGGACGTCCCGCTGGAGGAGTGGCCCGAGGACTACCTCGTGCCGCTCCCCCGCGGTATCTCCCGGCACGTGGTCCGCTACGCCCGCGCGGGCGACGAGGTCATCGCGGTGAAGGAGCTGGCGGAGCGCCCGGCGCTGCGCGAGTACGAGCTGCTGCGCGACCTGGACCGGCTCACGATCCCCGCGGTCGACCCGCTCGCGGTGATCACGGGCCGGACCGACGCGGAGGGCGCCCCGCTGGAGTCGGTGCTGGTCACCCGGCACCTGGGCGGCTCGATGCCGTACCGCTCGATGTTCGAGACGACCATGCGCCCGGCCACCATGCACCGCCTGATGGACGCCCTCGCCGTGCTGCTCGTACGACTGCACCTGGCCGGGTTCGCGTGGGGCGACTGCTCCCTGTCCAACACGCTGTTCCGGAGGGACGCGGGCGCCTACGCGGCGTATCTGGTGGACGCCGAGACCGGCGACCTGCATGCGCAGCTGAGCAACGGGCAGCGGGAGTACGACCTCGATCTGGCCCGGGTGAACATCAGCGGGGAGCTGCTCGACCTGGAGGCGTCGGGGGCGCTGCACCCGTCGCTGGACCCGATCGAGTTCGGGTTCGAGATCTGCACCCGGTACGGCGAGCTGTGGCAGGAGCTGACCCGCACCTCGGTGTATCCGGCGGGCAAGTACCACTACATCGAGCGCCGGATCCGGCGGCTCAACGACCTCGGCTTCGACGTGGCCGAGATGCAGATCGAACACTCCTCCAACGGCGACACCGTCACCTTCGTGCCGAAGGTCGTCGACGCCGGCCACCACCAGCGCCAGCTGCTGCGGCTGACCGGCCTGGACGCCGAGGAGAACCAGGCGCGGCGGCTGCTGAACGACCTGGAGAGCTGGATGGCCACCCAGGACGACTACGCCCCGGGCGACCCCCTCGCCGCCCGCCCCGAGGTGCTGGCCCACCGGTGGGTGCGGGACGTCTTCCGCCCCACCGTGCGGGCCGTACCGCTGGAGCTGCGCGGATCCATGGACCCGGCCGAGATCTACCACGAGCTGCTCGAACACCGCTGGTACCTGTCCGAGCGGGCGCAGCACGACATAGGCCTGGACAAGGCGGTCGAGGACTACATCGAGAACGTGCTGCCGAAGGCACGGGAGACCCTGGAGCCGGTCACTCCGGAATGAGCCCGGGGTGAGCCCGGGAGTGGGTCCTGAAGCGGGTCAGTCGTGCGGCACCACGGCCACCGGGCAGTCGGCGTGGTGCAGCACCCCGTGCGCGACCGAACCTGTGCGCGCGCCGACGGCCGTACGGTGGGCGCGCCGGCCGACCACCATCAGCTGGGCCCGCCCGGCCTCCGCCAGCAGCACCTGTCCGGCGCTGCCCATCTCCACGTGCTCGGCGACCGGCACGTCCGGGAACCGCTCCCGCAGCGGCCGTACCGCCTCGGCCAGCGCCTTCTTCTCGTAGGGTTCCAGACCGCCGGCCTCGTCCAGCAGCTTCATCGACCCCGGGCTGTAGGCGAAGACCGGCGGCAGGGTCCAGGCCCGGACGACCCGGACCGTGGCCCGGCGGGCCGCCGCCGTCCGGAACGCGAACTCCAGCACCGCCGCGCTGTCCTCGGGCCCGCCCTGCTGGCCCACGACCACCTCCCGGCCGGCGGCCTCCGCCGTGGGCCGGTCCCCGGCGCGCACCAGCACGACCGGGCGGGCGGCCTCGGCGATCACCTGCTGGCCGACGGAGCCCAGCAGGAACCCGACGACCCGCCCGTGCCCGCGCGAGCCCAGCGCCAGCAGCTCGGATCCGGCCGCCGCGTCGACGAGCACCTCGACCGGGCCGCCCTCCACGACGTCGACACCCACCGAGAGGTCCGGATGCCGCCCGGTGACGGCCCGGACCGACTCGGCCACGCCCTCGGACACCCACCCGCGCTGGGCCTCCCGGTCACCGCCGAGCGCCTCGTGCTCCTCGTACCGCCAGGCATGCACCACTCTCAGCGGCAGCCCCCGGCGCACCGCCTCCCGGGCCGCCCAGTCCAGAGCGGCGAGGCCCTCCTCCGTACCGTCGACCCCTGCCGTGATCGGGCGTGTCATGCACCGGCCTCCTCGTCGGTTCCGCGTGTGCGTGATCAGTCTTCCGCACTGCGGGGTACGAGGTGGGCACGGGCGTACAAGAGCGAAGGCGGGCGATCGAACATACGATGGGCGGGAACCGGCGCGGTGGGCGCGCTCCTCCAGGAGGGACCGCCGTCCCGTGGAACCAACGGCTCGGGGTGGGAGACGTATGGCACAGGCTGCCGACGCAGCACGGACCGTCATCATGACCGTGGACACTGACCCTTGACATAAGGCTGCTCTTGCCGGAAAGCTCGTCCGTGCAGGTCACGAGGCATGTTCGTACTCGTGGAGGATTCCGCCGAGGCGGTCGCGTCGTCGTATGTCGAGGTGGGCGACGGCGTCCGGGTCGGTGATCGGTGTGGGGAGCGGTTGCAGCGGGCGGGTGTCGGTGATGCCCTGATGCGGCCTGTGGGAGTTGTAGAAGTCCTCGAACTCGCGCAGGGTGTGGAGGAGGCGCTGGTTCCAGATCAGCGTTCGGTCCAGGAACTCCCGTCTGCAGACCTGTACCAAGCGTTCCATGATCGAGTTCATGTGCGGCATACGGATGCCGCTGGGTACGACCTCGATCCCTGCGTCTTCCAGGACGCTGTCAAACAACTCGGGGAACGTGCCGTCCCGGTCCCGGATCAGGAACCGTGCCCGGCAGCCCGACTCCTCAAGGTCCATGACGAGATTCCTCGCGGCCTGTACCACCCAGGAGGCGGTCGGGTGCGCCGTCGCGGCGCCCAGGACCCGGATCCGGCGGGTCGCGTGCTCGATCACCGCGAACACGTACAGCCGCGCCCCGGTCAGGGTGACCGTCTCGAAGAAGTCGCACGCCACACGGGCGCCGGCCTGGGAACGCAGGAAACTCCCCACCTGCTGGAACTCCGTTCGGACGCGGGGTCGATCCCGGCCCCATTCAGGATCTGCCATACCGTGGAAGCAGCCACCCGCACGCCCAGGACGAGCAGTTCGCCATGCACTCTCCGGTAGCCCCAACCGGGATTCTCCCGGGCCAGACGCAGCACCAGGACACGGACGGAGCGCACAGTGCGGGGCTGGCCCGGGCGGCCCCGCCGGGAACGGGCCGTGTGTCGGCGCGCGAGCAGGTCGCGGTGCCACCGCAGCACCGTATCGGGCACCAGCAGCCGCACCTGGCGCAGCACGCCACGCGGGAGACGGTGCAGCAGCACGGCCAGGAACGCCCGGTCGCCCGGAGCGAACCGTGCTCTCTCCTTGCCGAGTTGGCGTTCCAGCACCATGAGCTGATGGCGCAGGGCAAGGGGCTCGATGTCCTTGCCGTGGTCGCTCATAGGCAGCAGGCGCAGCATCGCGAACGCGTTCGTCACAGCGAGATACGTCAGTCGCAGCAGCACGGTCGGTCATGTTCCCGCAGTACCCGGCTCGCCGCCACACCGCCTCCCACCAGGATGGATGAGGTTTTCGGCAGCGGCAGGGTGGTGGCCGTCTGGATGACGAAGTCCTCGTCGTCAGGAGCGAGCAGGCGGGGACGGCCTCCCGCCCGCTGAGGGTCCAGGCAGGCCAGGCCGATCTCGTTGAACCGATGAATCACATCGCCCACGGTGTCATCGTCGGCCTGCACCAGCTGGGCGATCACCGGGGCTCGGTTCCCGCCGGCCGAGCCAACAGCATCATCGCGCGCCGGTAGCGCACCGAGCTGGTGCTGCCCCGGCGCACGATCTGCTGCAGCCTCTGCCCCTCCTGGCCAGTCAACCTGCGCACACGGACAGGCTCAGCCACCCCACCCCCAGCGATCGGATCGGACGTCACCGCTCATCCAACCGCTCGGACACCCATCCCGGCGAACCTACGTGGTCAGAGCACTAGAGCGGGAAGACGGTCCCGGGCTTCGCCGTGGCGAATGTGTCGACGACCCGCCCGCTGCTGTCGGAGTCGGTCAGACTGTGGCCGGGAAGGAAATGCTGCTGCGGCCAGTGGCGGCCGACCGTGGCCGGGCCGTCATCGGAGCGTTCGGCGACCGCGGCGTGGGTGACCGCCCCAGGTCCGCTGCGACGGGGGTCCATCTTGGCCTGGCTCGGCCGACCGTGCCAGAGATGCTGCGGGCTTCGTTGCGGATCTCCGCCTCGGCCGGCAGGTCGGCGAACACCTCCTGACCTGCCTTGATCACGGCGTCCTCTGCTTCCCAGGAGAGGTCGCCGCTTTCGAAGCAGAAGACGTCGTAGTCCTTGATGCCGTTGGTCGGAGGCCTGCCGGTGACCCCGTTCCACATCGTCTGGAACCGGCAACCCGCCGTCACGTACCAGTGGGGACCGCTCGCCGCGGGCAGCGGGCCCGCACCGCCCCGCCTATCATGCAGAGGAGGCGCACGACTCCGCGAAGCGAGCGCAGCGGATGGCCAATGGCAAGGACCTGCAGCCCGCTGCCGTCCAGGAGCTGCTGGATCAGATAGTGGCCCGGACGGTGGCTGGTACGGGTGCGCACGCGGGAGCGTTCTTCCTGCTCGAGCCCGGCGGCGGAGTCCTGGTCCTGGATGCGAGCCTCGGGATGCCCACCGGGTTTGTCGGTCTGCTGCGACGTCTACGGGTGGCTGCCGTAGCCGACGGCCCCCTTGCAGAGGCGATACTCCAGCGGCATCTGGTGTGGGTCGCTTCCGGCGAAGAGTTCGCCCGCCGCTATCCCCAGCTGGCCCTGACCTTCCCCTTCGTGGGCGCCGTTGCGGCGACGCCGATCGTGGCAGGCTCCCGCGTGTGGGGTGCCATGCTGCTGCTGTTCTCTCAGAAATCGTCCGCTCTGGATGCACGCGCACGCGGCCGGTTCACCACCGCAGCCCGCTGCATCGCCGTGCTCCTGCAGGACGCCGCCGCGGCTGGGAACTGCTTGCAGCCCGGTCTCACGGCACGTCTGCTGCCGCCGACACCCACGCATCCCTCGACACCGGCTGACCCTCAGGCCACAGCTGACTTCATAGCCGCTCTTCCCGAAGGGGCCTGCCGGCTTGACGTGAGGGAGCGGGTCACCTTCGCCGACCACACTGCGGCCGACCTTCTGGGTGAGAGCATCCCGCACCTGCTGGGTGCCCGCGTGTGGGAAGCCGTGCCGTGGCTGGCTCCCGCGCCTTACCGACTGCGGTACAAGGCCGCACTCGCGAGCCAGCTCCCGACGTCCTACACGGTGAAACAGCCCCGCACCGGCAGAGAACTGCTGCTCCAGCTATACCCGGACCGCACCGGTGTCAGCCTGCGTATCTCCGCTCCTGCCGGCGCTCCCGACAGCCGGGACGAACTGGCCCTCGGTACCGTGGCGGCGCCGGGCCCCGCCAGCCTGGACGCCCATTACCACATGATGCAGCTCTCCGGCGGCTTGGCCGCGGCGGCGTCCGTCGACGAGGTCGTGGAGCTGGTGGCCAGCCACCTTCTGGTCTCCCTGAACGCGCACGCCTTCGCATTGCTGGTCGCAGAGGCCGGCCGGGTGCGAGTCGTCGGCCACCACGGCTTCAGCCCGGAGCTGGTGGACCTCGTCGACCACGCCCCCCTTGCCTCCGACCTCCCGCTCCCCGGGCTGACCACCGGCGCACCGTCCTGGGGGCTGCCCCAGGGGGTTCCGTCCTTCTTCGCCGACCGGGACGAGCTGCGTGCGGCGTATCCCGAGAGCGCCTCCATCGACGACGACATGGGCGCATGGGCATGGCTGTCGCTCATGGCCTCCAGCCAGTACCTCGGAGTCTGTGTGGTCGGCTACCGGCAACCCCACTCCTTCACGTTGCAGGAGCGCGCCACCCTCACCGCCATCAGTGCCCTGATCTCCCAAGCCGTGGACCGCGCCCGGCAGTACGACGCCAAGCACCAGTTGGCGGAGGGTCTCCAGGCCGGCCTGCTGCCCCGTACGCTGCCGACGATGTACGGCCTCGACGTGGCCGCCCGTTATCTGCCCGCCAGCCACGGCATGGAGGTGGGCGGAGACTTCTACGACCTCATCCGCCTGTCGGACACCGAGGCCGCCGCCGTCATCGGAGATGTGCAGGGCCACGGTGTCAGCGCCGCCAGCCTGATGGGCGAGGTGCGCACCGCAGTGCGCGCCTATGCCGTCGTCGGCGCCACTGCAGGCGAGGTCCTGGCCCGTACCAACCACTTGTTCCACGACCTCGACCCCGGCCTGCTCGCCAGCTGCCTGTATGCGCACATCGATTCATTCCACCGCAGTGGCCAGCTGGCCACCGCGGGCCACTGCCCGCCCCTGCTGCGCCACCCCGACCTGCACACCGACATCCTGGCCGCGCCGCCGGGCCCGCTGCTGGGCGTCGACCCCACGGCGGAGTACCCCACAACCGACATCCCACTGCGTCCCGGCGCCCTCCTGGCCCTCTACACCGACGGACTCATCGAAACGCCCGGCACCGACTTCGAAACCGCCCTCACCGACCTCGCGGCCGTGCTGTCCAGAACCACCGGCTCGCTGGACGACATCGCCGACACACTTCTCGCCCACGCCCAGCCATCAGGAGACCGTGCCGACGACACCGCCCTCCTCCTGCTGAAGGTCTGTTGAGGCGGGCTTCGGCGCTGCCGTGACGGCTGGACATCGGCGGAGGGCGACAGCCGGGCCGCCGGCCCCCGCCACCCAGCGGCGCGCCCTGTTCCACCGTCCGCACCCCCAGCCCTGATCTCCGGAGCCGGATCGGCCGGCCAGCGGCGAACAGCGAAAAGCCGCACGACCGCGGCAACGCTCGCTCCGGCGTCCGCCGCCCGCTCGGCATCACTCCCAGATCACCGTCGTCCGCCACGATCGTGGCTGATTCCGCATCTGCCCGTTCTGTCTGGGACGTGCTGCGCTGCGCGGAGCGTTGCCAGCCAGGGCCGCGCGCTGTGTGCACACGTGGTGACCGCTGTGTGAACACGTCGTGACCGGGGAAGTCCGCGCGTCTGCCCGGTTCGGCTTCGGTCAGCCGGTATGACGGCCGTGAACAGTTCGCTCGACAGCCGAGGCCACCCGCCGGATGGTGCCCCAGCCCGGCGGCCGCTCGGCGGGCGCGGCGCCCGGCCGACGGCGGGGAACCCATACCCGTAGCGTTCGGGGACTGATCCGGCACCGCACGGGAGTCGCCAGGGT
Source organism: Streptomyces sp. Ag109_O5-1 (assembly GCF_003814875.1). Taxonomy (GTDB): domain Bacteria; phylum Actinomycetota; class Actinomycetes; order Streptomycetales; family Streptomycetaceae; genus Streptomyces; species Streptomyces sasae. The sequence continues at coordinate 446,646 of NZ_RKQF01000001.1, forward strand.
GACGGCTTCACCGTCCAGTCCGACGGGGACGAACGGGACGTCGGCATCGACGACAACCTCTTCAGAGGTGGCCAGATTGGTCAGGCCGTGCGTCTGTCCACCTCGCAGCCGGGCGGCCGTCTCGGCGGGCGTCTCCGCCCTGGCGGCCAGTACCCCCAGGAGCCCGGAGTCCAGCTGCGCACGCCTGGCAAGCCCGGCCGGGTCATCGACCCGGTAGGGGTTGTTGCTCACCAGCACGGCATCAGGCCGGTCCACAGTGAGCAGCCCGGCGCGTACCACCAGCTCCGGGCCCTCGTGGCGGGCCAGGAATTCCGGGAGGATCCGCACCACGGTGCCGATCTTGTCGTCCCGATAGGCCGGGTCCTGCACCAGGGCGGCATAGGCACCGAACGACACGTTGTTGACGAACACCCGCCCGTCGGCGAACCCGAGATCCACGCGCAGCTCGACGCCGTCCGTGAGGGCCTCCAGCGCGGCCGAAGGGTCGTCACGGTCCAGGCCGAGGTCCATCGCGAAGTGGTTGCGCGTACCGGCCGGAATGACCACGAAAGGAAGACCCGCCTCTGCGGCAACCCCGGCGACAAGTGCCTGCGTGCCGTCTCCGCCGGCCACGCCCAGCAGATCCGCACCGTCATCCACCGCGCGCCGCGCGACAGTCGCGAGGTCCTGGGGCCGGGAAGGATCGAGCAGCAGAACCTGAGCCCCCAACGCACGGGCCTTTTCCGCGATCCGGAACCGGCTCGCCTTCCCGCCTCCCGAACGGGGATTCACGATCAGATACGGCCGCCGCGCAGCTGTCACCGGTCGGAACGCGTTCATGACGTTTCCTCCGACAGTTACGGCCTACGGCACCAGCCCGGCCGTCTTGATGACAGTACTCACGAGTGGGGGGTGATGACGGCGCGTCCTTGGATCTTGCCGTCGTGCAGGAGCTGGTATGCCTCGTGGGCGCGTTCCAAGGGGAAGTGCTCGACCAGCATCTTGATCTTTTGCTGCTGGGCGAGGGTGATCACTTCCATCAGTTCGGGAAGGGAGCCCCAGTAGGGCGAGGCCACCGAGCACTCGTGCGGCGGGCTCGAGAAGTTGACGGGCAGGGCTCCGCCGCCGAGACCGACGATGGTCACGTGGCCAAGCACCCTGGCCACCTGAGCGGCCATCCGCAGAGTCGGGTCTATGCCGACCATGTCGAGCACGAGCTGAGCGCCCTGCTGCCCCGTCATGTCCTTGATGTGCGTGACCGCCTCCTCGCCCGAGAGGAGCACCTCGTCCGCGCCCATGCGCTGGGCGGTCTCCAGCTTGCCGGCATCGGTGTCCACGGCGACGACCGTGGTCGCCGCGCTGAGCGCTCGCACCGTCTGGATGGCCATCTGGCCCAGACCGCCCACCCCGATCACCACCGCGGTCGATCCCGGCCCCAGCAGGTGCACCGATCGCTTGACGGCGTGATAGCTGGTCAGCCCCGCGTCGCTGAGCGGGGCGGCCTGGCACGGGTCGAGGGTGCCCAGCGGAATCAGGAATCGCGCCGCCGGGACCAGCAGGTACTCAGCCATTCCGCCGTCGTGACCGCCTCCCAGACCGCCGCCCTGACCACTGACCTTCTGGCAGTAGTTCTCCCGGCCCTCCCGGCAGTTGGCGCACACTCCACAGCCCCAGGGGCCGTAGACCATCACAGGGTCTCCCGCCGCGAACCCCGTGACACCCGGTCCCAGCTTCTCCACCCATCCCGCATTCTCATGGCCGAGCGTGAAGGGCAGTCCCGTGGCGAACCCGGGTGGTGGTCCGGGTGCCTCCATGATGTGCAGATCTGAGTGACACGCACCGGCACCCCCGACCTTCACCAGGACCTGCCCCGGCCCGGGCTCGGGCACCGGTACCTCGCGCAGCTCGGGCGGTTGCTGCCATCCGACCAGCTGAAAAGCCCGCATAGCGATCCTTCACGCATGCCGAGTCAGTCGCGGATCCCGTCGATGTCGACCAGGAGATGGCGCGGGCCGCGGAAGATCTGGTTGTGGCGGTACGGCGGTGGGTCCTCTACGAGCCGGGGGTTTTCCACCCGGCGGACGAACTCGCCGACCGCGACCTGGACCTCGAGCCGCGCGAGCGGAGCGCCGAAGCAGAAGTGGATACCCTGGCTGAACCCGAGGTGCTGGTTGTCCCGGCGTTCGAGGTCAAGCTCGTCGGGGTTGGCGAACCGCTTCGGGTCGCGGTTCGCCGAGCCGTATGCCAGGAAGATCGGCGCGCCCTTCGGGATGGTGGTGCCTGCGATGTCGATGTCTTCCACGGCGGAGCGGGTGTGCCAGAACTGGACCGACGACTCGAAGCGCAGCAACTCCTCGACCCCGGGCACGATCAGCTCGGGCCGGCGGCGCAGCTTCTCGAGCGCGTCGGGGTGCCGCAGCAAGGTGAGCACGCTGTGGGCGATGAGATTGACCGTGGTTTCGTGCCCGGCGAAGATCAGGAGCAAAGCATTGCTCACGAGCACGCCCTTGGACATCCCCCCTTCCGGGCCGTCCTCGTTCACCAACGCCGAGAGCATGCCCGGGCCGGGCTGTTGGGCGTACCGGTCGAGCAGCTCAGCTGCGAACTGCCCGAACTCCTTCACGGCCCGGCGACCCCCGGCCAGTCGGCTCTGCATCTCCTCGGAGGCAGCCTCGGGGCCGAAATCCAAAGCGTCCAGGGCCGTCTCGATCCAGCTGTGGAAGCGTGGCTCGTCTTCCAGCGGCACGCCCAGGACCTTGCAGATCACGGTCACCGGCAGGGGGTAGGCGAACTCGTCGACGGCATCGAACCGGGTCTTGCCCTGCATGTTGTCCAGAAGGCCGTCCACGATGCGGCGGATCTCGGGTTCCAGGTCGGAGATCAGGTGAGGGGAATGGGGCGGACCGACGAAACGCGGCGTCATCATCCGGCGATCTCGATCGTGCTCGGGTGGATCCTGGGTGATGATGTTCGGCTCCAAAGAGATGACCGCCTCCGTGATCGGCTCGGCCTCCGCCGAGCCCTCGGCCGGGGCCGCAACCGGGACGGGGAGCTTCCTGACATCCGAACTGACCCGGGGGTCGTGCAGCAGCGCGACGATCTCTTGGTAGGTACTGACGACATAGGTGCCGTCCGGCTGCCGCGCCACCGGTGTCCTGCGGAGTTCCGCGTAGAACGGGTACGGATTGGCGCGGTTGGCGTAGCGGAGGGCCTGCTGCCAGGGGGTTTCCTCGACCACGAGGCTCCCCTCCTTCTTCCTGTCGATGCTGTCCGCTTGCACGCCCATCCGGCGGGCGCGTCAACGAGGGCGAGACCGGAACTCGGCCCTCCGCTCGCTCGGGTCGTGGCCGGTCAGGACGACGTCAGGGATCGCCGTCGGGACGCCGGGTTGCGGGAACTCGGCCGGGATCGGCTTCATGTCGGGGGGCTGGTCCCAGCCCGGCGGCGGAGGCGGGAACGGACCCGATTGCTCGATCAGCTTCCCGTAGTACTCCAGCCACTTGCCGTGATCGAAGGTGACGGCGGCGACGATGCGGCCGCGGCGACCGTAGGCGGCGGCGAAGTGGCGCTCCTTGACGGACCCCTGCGTGAAGACGATCTCGTCGCCGAAAGGCGGCACGCCGACGGACTTGATGTTGACGCCGAACTGACCGGACCAGAAGCCGGGCAGCAACAGATGCGGGCGGTAGTGGGGCTCGAGGTTCACCATGTTGTGGGCCGCGGCCTCGGCGCCGAGAACGGCATTGTCCCAGTGCTCCATCGCGAGGAACTGGTACTCGTACAGCACGTGGGGCGCGCGCGCCACGTCCCCTGCCACGTAGATGCTGTCGGTGATCACGCCGTTGATGTCGAAGGCGCGACCGCCGGCGTCGCAACCGACGCCCCAGAAACCGGACGCCAGCCCGGCGCCCTCCAGCCATTCCACGTTGCGGATCGACCCCAGCGAGGCCACCACCACGTCGACGTCGATGGTGGCTCCATCCGAGAGATGGGCACGCCGCACGTGTCCGCCGGAGTCGCCCTCCAGTGACGACACGCCCAGCCCGCAGCGCAGGTCCACGCCGTGGTCGCGCTGCATCTGCGCGGCGATCTCACCGATCACCCCGCCGAGCGCGCCGACCAGCGGCGTCGAGCCCCGCTCGACGACGGTCACCGGGAGATCGAGTTCCCGGCAGACGGAGGCCACCTCCGAGCCGATGAACCCGGCGCCGATGACCATGACCCGCGACGGCGACTCGGCCAGCGCCTTCTGCAGCTGTGCGGCATCATCACGCGAGCGCAGCGTGTAGACCCCGTCCAGGGCGGCCTCGTCCGGGTTCGGCCACTGTCGCGCCCGGGTGCCCGTGGCGATCAGCAACCGGTCGTACGGGATCTGCTCGCCGTCGGCCAGGTGCACCTGCTTGGCGGCCCGGTCCAACCCGGTGGCGGCCACCCCGAGCCGCCACTCCGCATTCACTTCTCGCAGGCGGGGCAGCTTGGTGTGGCCGGCCGGCACCCAGCCTTTGAGCACCTGCTTGGACAGCGGGGGACGGTCGTAGGGCTCGTACGGCTCGTCCCCGATGATGGTCAGAGACCCGGTGAAGCCCTCCTCACGCAGAGCTTCGGCGGCCCGCAGTCCGGCCAGGGACGCACCGACGATGACGATCCGGCCGTTGGCTCTGAACTCCCGCACCAGCTCTGCGACCGTTGCCCGCACGGTCATGACTTCGCGCTCCCCTCCGTGCCGTCCAAGCGGTCGATCACGATCGCCTGCACCGGACACGCCGCAGCGGCTCGCTCAACCTGCAGGCGCCGCTCGTCATCGGGGTTCGGCTCGTAGGTAAGGCCTTCCTGGCCAGTCAATCTGAAGACCTCGTGCGCCAAATACACGCATTGTGCGTATCCCTGGCACCGATTCAGGTCCACGGCGATCCGCATGGGCAGACTCCTTCCGACTCTGCCGCCCAGCTGGACAGCCCACCCGTCGCCCCCGCCGACGCCACCGCTGAGCACCCGTATGTTCGATCTTCTTCGCCACGGCGGTACCTTCGCGGTGACGCTCACTGCCGGTGAGCCTCACGGTCCCGAGGTCGCGGTACACATCCGATGGCGTCGGCATCAAGGTTTGCCCCGGCCGTTCCGCCCTGAAAATCTCTCAGGGCAGCTGTCGTTCTTGATCACTGACCGGTTCGTGCACGTCCCGTGGGGCTTGCTTCCGGAGTGCCTGCCCGCACAGAGGGCCACCATGATCATCAGCGTTTGTGGAGACAATACGGCCCCGGCCGACCGAGCCGGCCGAAAGTCATACGGATCGTCGGCTTCGGCCGCTCGACGACCGTGAACCCGCAGCCTGCAGGTCACGCACCGCCTGCGGGGCCGGGCGGCTCTGGGAGGTCACGCAGTGCATGCCGGTGCACACAAATCCCGGCCTGGCTATCTGCTGGCCAGGGCTTCGGCCTCCGCACGGGCCAGCAACGCTTCCAATGAAGCGGATTCCGCCTCCAGGATCGCCGAGGCGGCGTAGTCGATCGCGAACGACGCATAGTCCTCAGCATCCTCCGCGTTGTGCTCGGCACGCTTCACGTCATGCTCGGCCTTGCGCTCCTGGAAACGGATCTTGGCCGTCGCTACATGCTCCTGCCATTTGTTCCTTGCCTCTTCCAGTGACGCAGCGGCAGCGGCCTTCTGTTCGGCTGCCTCACGGCGGAGTTCCTCTGCCTGCTGTTCCGCCTCCTGCTGAGCCTGTTCGACCGCAGCCGACAACTGCTCCCGGTTCTTGGTGATGGCACTTTGCACTTGCTCTTGCGCGTGCTTCGCCCGATCCGTCAATTGGGTGATGTGGTCCGTCGCCTCCGTCATGGCCCCACCTTTCCGATTGCTCGCAAAAGGGTCCTTATCAACTCCAACACATACGTCAGGAGGCCGCCATACGGGTGGCCACACAGACCGTTCCCAGGCTGGCCGGGTTCCTGGAAGACCTCACCACCGCCCGCAGCGACCACCGCCGCAATCCACGCTTCCGCCAAGGCGAAACGCGGCCACCGGCGGACGGGGCCTGGACTTCGCCCTCGACTGCGCCGACGTGCCCATCGTCCGCAAGCAGGCCGCCTCCGTGCTCGGCCTGAACGGCTTGTCGGAGTACGGGCCTTTCCGTACTCCGACACCGCGGGAAGCGGTGATAGCGGCGCTTGCCGAGGTTAGCCTGCGCGTTTCACTTCGCCTGGCTGAGCTGGTCGGGTCACGGTGAAGCGGTGGTTTCGGTTGCTCGTGGCCGGGTGGGCATGGCCGGGGCCCGACGCGCGGGTCGGGTTCTCCAGAATTCCTAGGGTCGTGGGTGGTCAGGGGCGGTGCCGCGGTTCAGGTGGCCGGCCGTGGCAGGGCCGCGAGGCGGGCGAATGCGCTGGTCAGCTCCTTTCGCCAGGGCCAGGTCGCGGAGATCCGCAGGTGCAGGCGGCGACCGCCGCGGGTGATGCGGGCAGCTGCGTGCAGCAGCCGGTAGCGGAGCTTCTTCGGCTCGGCGGTGGCCAGTTCGCCTTCCAGCAGCAGAGTGCGCGTCCAGGCGAGCAGGTCGATGGCGGTCAGAGACAACTCCAGCCACGCTTGGTTGATAGCGAAGTGGCGGGAGGGGAAGCGGCCGAAGCCGGTGGTCTTGCCGCAGCGGATGCGGTCCTCGACGCGGGCGTGCGCCCGGTGGCGTACTTCCAGGTGCTGCAATGAGCCTTCCCCGTAGGGGGTGTCGGTGAGGAAGACCTGGTGGCGCATGCCTTCGTCGAGGTCGAACAGGGATAGCTGGGCGCCGGGATGCGGGCGCTCACGCCGCACGATGATCCGCGTGCCCTCGGGGTAGCCGTCCAGGTCCACAAGGCCGGTCCGCTCGGCGACCGCCGCGCCGGTGCGCAGGGAGCCGTCCTGCTCCAGCGCGGGATGCCAGACACGCCCGGGCAGAGCGCGGATCGCGCGGCGGACCGGTTCGGTGACGGGATGTCCGACCGAGAAGAACGTCCGGATGCCGCGCGAGCGCAGGGCGCGTATGTGGTGCAGGAATGCCTTGGCGCTTCCGGCGCTGTCGGTGCGGATGAGGATGTCGGTGCCGTGGCGGTGGGCGTCGGGGATCTGGGCCAGGGCCTGCTCGAGGACGGCGATGTGATCGGCGGCGGTGTTGGCGCCGGCATTGCCCGGCCGCAGCACTCCGGCCAGGGCTTCTTTGGTGTTGTCCAGGAAGCACAGCAGCGGGTGGTAGCCGAAGCCGCGTTTATAGGTGGCTGCCGCCTGCTCCTTTTCGGAGTGGCAGGTGACGAGTGTGGCGTCGATGTCCAGGACCAGGCCCGCAAGGTCGCGTCCGCCCGCGTGGGCCGCGGGTATCCCAGGGCCGGTGTCGGCGGCCTGCATCCAAGCGACTTCGCGGGCGGCGGCGCGGGCCGCCCGCAGTGCCGCGAGGGCGGCAGGATCGATACCGGCCAGCAGCCGCCAGGCGGTTGGAGTGGAGGCCACCGGACCGAACACATCGGCCTGATCGCGCAGTAGAGCCAGGTCCGTGATGGCCTCGCCGCCGTCGGCGAGCATCACCGCCAGATCCACCGCGATCCTGCCCGGACTGTGTCCCGTCCCGCCAGGCCGCAGTCGGCGCAGCGCGTTGGTGAACGCGACGGTCAGGCCGGTGGCATCGGCGAGATCGGCCAGCAGACGGGACCCGGCATGGCTGACCACCCCGCGCCCGTCGGACGAGACGACAAGCTTGGGGCGCGACCCGGTAGTGTGCACGCAGAAAGTGCCTTCCTGCTGTGATGACAGAGACCTTAGACAAGCCTCATCGTCCCAGCTCAGAAGGCACTTTCGCGTTCTCGCTCAAGATCCGGACACCGCGGCAAGTGAAACGCGCAGGCTAGGCCTTCCGATCTTTCGTTGGACTCATGGTGGCGACGTTCCTAGCGTTGTCTGCATGAACACCTCGCGAATCGCCCTCGCCACGGGCGCCAATCAAGGACTGGGCCGCGCCTTCGTGGAAGGGCTGGCGGCCCGTATGCACCGGGACGACCTGGTCCTGCTCACTGGCCGCAATCACGAGTGACGGACGCCGCCCGCGAGGTCACACGGCTGCCTGGCACCGCCGCCCGCGAGGTCACACGGCTGCCTGGCACCCAAGCCCGTGTCGAGGGCCGCGTCCTGGACGTCACGGACAAGGATGCCATCGTCGCCCTCGCCGAGGACCTGCAGACCTGCCACGGAGGGGTCGACATCGTCCTGTCCAACGCCGTGGCCCGGCTGTTGCCCGACGAGTCACAAGCCGAGCGGGCCGACGAGTTCATCGACGTTTCCAACACCGCGACCCATGCGATCCTGCGTTCCTTCGCCCCCGTCCTGCGCCCGGGCGGTCGGCTGCTCGTTGTGGCCAGCACCCTGGGCACACTCGGGCACCTCAACCCCCGGCTGCACCATCTGTTCGACGGCGCGAGTCTCGACCAGGTCGAGTCCGCTGTCGAGTGGTGGCGCAGCGCCGTCCAGACCGGGACCGCGCAGGAGGCGGGCTGGCCCGTATGGCTAAACGTGCCCTCAAAGGTGGCTCAGGTCGCCGCCGTTCACGCGGTCGCTGCCGAGCGCCGCGAACACGACCTCGCGGTTGGCACCCGGATCGCCTCCGTGTGCCCTGGCATGGTCGACACCGCCACCTCCCGCCCGTGGTTCAGCGACTACAGCCAGGCCCAGTCACCGGCCCAGGCCGCCGAAGCCGTACTCGACCTGGTCTTCGCCGAGCCCGCCGATCCCGCCCTCTACGGCGAGTTGGTCCGCTTCGGCAAGGTCCTGGACTGGCGCGACGGCACGCCCCCGGTGGAACAGGACCGGATCCTCACACCCTGACGCCCCCCACGCCCGCGTCAGTCACCGGCGCCTCGCGGCCTTGGCGCCGAGACGGCCCGCGCCCTTGCCAGCACGGGCGCGGAGGCCACCTCGCCGTGCGCGACGTGACGGCGGGCGAACGCGTCGCCAGGGACATCACGATTGGTATCGGCACCCAGAACGGGTGGGTTGCACGAGGGGATCTCAGGCGGAGCTGTCGCTGGTCGAGTGGCTGGGGTCCGCTGCCCAGGACGCCAGCAGGCGCAGGCTGTCATGGGTCGGGGTGCCCGATTCGGCGGTCCAGACGATGATCTGCAGGTCGGGGTCGGCGGCCCAGGTGACGGCGTTCCAGTCGAGATGCAGGTCCCCCACGACGGGGTGGCGCAGATGCTTGGATCCGGTGTCCCGGACGGCGACGTGGTGGGCTGCCCACCACTGGCGGAACTGCTCGTCCCTGACCGAGAGTTCGCCCACCAGGGCGGCGAGCTGCCTGTCCCCGGGGTTGTTGGTGTTGTGCATCCGCATCTGGGCGATGGCCAGCCGGGTGACGCCCTCCCAGTCCGCGTACAGCTCGCGCATCGCCGGATCGGTGATGAGCAGCCTGATGTAGTAACGCTGCTTCTCCGGAATCTTCGCGAAGTCGGTGACCAAGGCGGCACCCATGGCGTTCCAGGCGACGATCTCGGTGCGCGGACCGATCACGAACGCGGGGGTGTGCGCCATGTCGTCGAGCATGCGCTGCAACTGCGGCTGCGCTTTCAGGCGCGGCTGCCGACGCGGCGGGCGGAATTCTTCCTTGGCCGCGAGCTCGTACAGATAGGCCCGCTGGTCCTCGTCCAGGCGCAGCACCCGGGCCAGGGACTCCAGCACGGACGGCGACGGCTGGATACGGCCCTGTTCCAGACGGGCGTAGTAGTCGGTGCTGATGGCCGCCAGCACGGCGACCTCCTCACGGCGCAGGCCCGATACACGCCGCGAACCGCCGTCGGGCAGACCGACGGCGGCCGGGTCGAGCTCGGCGCGGCGCGCCTTGAGGAATTCCCCCAGATCATGACGGTGAGGATCGCGGTTCATGCCATCACCCTGACATCGGAGAACAATGTTGTCAGGGGGAGAGATCTGTCCCTGGAAGTCCTCACTTCAAGATGACGCGCGGCCTGTGCCCGTCACCAGGGGTTCAGCGGACGCGGGTCCATTTCCCGTGGAGCTGGACGAATTGGCCTCCGATAACGGAGCTGGCCATGCAGGTGCCTTCGGTGTAGTCCTCGATGTGGGTGACGTGGTCGCCGGCGTCGGGCTCGGTCCAGCGCACGACGTAGAGGCCGTCGCGGAGCTGGGTGGTGGTGTACTCCATCGTCTGCTTCCGGCCCTTGATCGCGCCGCCCGTCACCTCGAAGCTGACCTGGGTCGGCGAGTCGAAGGTGATGTCCACCGTGAAGTGGCCGAGCGGGCTGTCCGGGCCGAGGTCCGCCTGCCAGGTCTGACCCACGCTGGGAAGGGTGGCGTTGCTGTCCATCGGTATTACCTCTTTCTTTGAGCCTTTGAGCGATGGTGCGGGGTGTCAGCCGAGGGTCTTGACGACTTCGTGGGCGAGCGGGACGGCCGAGGCGGGGTTCTGGCCGGTGATGAGGGTGCGGTCCACCTCGATGTGGGGGGCGAAGTTCTCCTCGCCCTTGCGGTAGTCCGTGCCCACGTCCGCGATGAGGCGGTCCTGAAGCAGCCACTTCGCCCGGTCGGCGAGGCCGTTCTGGATTTCCTCGGAGTTGGACAGACCGGTCAGGCGATAGCCGGCGAACGGGGACTTGCCGTCGGCGTCCACGGTGGACAGCAACGCGGCCGGGCCGTGGCAGACCAGCGTCACGAGCTTGCCGGAGGCAAGCCAGTCGCTGAGCAGCTGGCCGGCCGCGGGGTCGTTGGACAGGTCCTCCATCGGGCCCCAGCCGCCGGGGACGAACACGGCGTCGTAGTCGTCGATGTTCACGTCCTCGATGCGGACGGGGTTCGCCAGTTCGGTGGCCTCGTGCAGGGCCGTCTTCATCCGCTCGGCGCCCTCCTCGCCACCGTTGAAGTCCGGGGTGAGGCTGAGCGGGTCGGCGGTCGGCGGGATGCCGCCCGGGGTGGCCGCGGAGATCTCGTAGCCGGCCTCCTTGAAGACGCCGTACGGACCGATGGCCTCCTCGGCCCAGAAACCGGCCGGCTGCTCGAACCCGTCGGCCAGGGTCCAGTGATCGGCGGCGGTGATGAGGAAGAGAATCTTCGCCATGGGGTGCTCCCTGGAGTGAGTACGAACGGTCAGTTGTTGGCGGCCTGCTGGACGACGTGGCTGTCGGCCGCCTGGATCAGGTGGGTGAGCTTGCCGCCGCCGACCGTCCACAGGTGGATGAAGCGCGCGTCCGACTCCTCGCCGGACTTGGACACGGCGTGGTAGTGGCCGCGGACGAAGACGTGCTCACCGGTGTCGTAGAACTCCTCGGCCACCGCGCCGAAGGAGGTGAAGCGCGGCGCGAGCCGGCCGAAGAAGTCCGCCCCGACGCTGGCCCAGGTCCTGTAGAGGCCGCCGTAGGGGAAGCCAGGGGTGATGTCCCAGACGATGTCGGGGTCGATGACCTCGGCGACCACGTCCGGGGCCATGCCGGAGTCGTACAGCCGGCGGACGAGAGCGAGGTTCGGGGAGTCGGACATGGTGCTGCTCCTTTGCGGGTCAGGCTGCGGGTGAGTTCTTGGGGTTCAGACGGCGAGGGCGGCGCGGCCGGCGCGGAAGAAGGCGGTCTGCTGCGCCACGCGGGCACCGAGGCCCTCGGCGGTGGCGATGTCCGACTTGTGGACCGCCTCCGGGCCGGCATCGACCGGAGTCTGCGCGCCCGCACCGACGAAGTAGCCCAGACGGTTGATGTCGTCCTCGCTGCCCTCGGTGGAGGCCCAGCCCGGCTGCACACCGAGGCTGACCCAGTGCATGCCGTGCTGGGCGGCCATGGTGAAGAAGTAGCCCAGGGTCGAGGACTTGTCGCCGTTCTTGGCACCGGAGTTGGTGAAGCCGGCGGCGATCTTGTCGGCCCAGGTCTGGGTGTACCAGCGCTTGCTGCTGGTCTCGGCGAAGGTGTGGAAGGCGGCGGAGGCGGTGCCCATGTAGGTGGGGGCACCGAAGATGATGGCGTCGGCGGCGTCCAGCTGCGCCCACTGCTCGTCGGTGATCGTGTCCACGGGGATGGAGATCACCTCGGCACCGGCTTCCGCAGCGCCGCGCGCCACGGCCTCGGCTATGACGGCAGTGTGGCCGTAGCCGGAATGGAAAGCGACGGCGACAGTGGGACGGGAGGTGGCAGACATGGGGGTATTGCTCCTCGAAAAAGATTGCGTGAATCGCGCTCTGGAAGCATGGCACGGAATTCGACAGCGAAGGTAGGAAGGATTCCTCCCTGGCTTTGTTATCCCTGGCTTACGCCGACAATCACCTGCCGATTTCAAGAATTCACGGCAGTGGCCGCCACCGAGGAGGAAAGGAAGCGCAGGCCCTCGTACGCACGCGAGTCGGGTTCGGCGCTCCAGACGATCAGCTGCTGATCGGGGTCGGCCACACAGGTGAGGGCGTCCCAGGCGAGGGAGAGTTCGCCGGCGACAGGGTGGTCAAACACCTTGGTGCCGCCGGTCCGGGGCACCACAGGGCGACCTCCCCACCACTGGCGGAACTGGTCGTCCTGAACCGACAGCTCACCGACGACGTCGGCCAGTCTCCGGTCGTCGGGGCAGGCCGCGGCCTGCTGCCGCAGCACGGCCACGGCGTTGCGGGCGGAGTCCTCCCAGTCGGCGTACAGCGTTCGCATGGCCGGGGCGGTGAAGAGCAGCCGGACGTAGTTGCGCTGCTGCTGGGGGACCTTCGCGAAATCGGTGCCGAACAGAGCGGCGGCCATCGGGTTCCACGCCAGGATGTCCAGATGCCGGCCCAGGATCACACCAGGGGCCACGCTGAGCTCGTTCAGCACGGTGCGCAGCCGGGGGTGCGCCTTCTGCGGGGCTCGCCGCCGCGCCCGGCCGGCTTCCTTTCCGGCCAGCTCGAACAGATGGTCTCGCTGGTCGTCGCTGAGGTGCAGGACCCGGACGAGCTCGGCCAGCACGGACGCGGAGGGGGCTATACGGCCCTGCTCCAGGCGGGTGTAATAGTCGGTGCTGATGGCGGCCAGCACGGCCACCTCGTCCCGGCGCAGTCCGGCCACGCGACGGCGCCGGTCGGTTTCGGGCAGCCCGACCGTACGGGGGCTGAGCTCGGCCCGACAGGCCTTCAGGAATTGACCCAGCTCCTTACGGCGCACGCTGCTGTTCATACTGGCCAGTGTGCGCTGTCCGCCACTCGGCTGGGTAGGAAGGTTTTGTCCCTGGATACATCTCTCCGGGGGTGGAATTCTCCTCTGTACGGGCCATGCGGGCGGCGACAGAGTGAAAGACCGATAATTGTTTTTCACAGGCCGTCGGCGCTTCTGCACACCTCTTTGACCATCGTCGACGAATCCGTCACGTCCGAGTGACACCGCAGCCCGAGAAACGCATCAGGAGAAAAGTCATGCGCGCAACCGTGATCCACGCCCCCGGTGACATCCGGGTGGAGGACGCCCCCGAGCCCAAGATCCTCAAGCCGACGGACGCGATCATCCGCACGGTCGCCACCTGTGTGTGCGGCTCGGACCTGTGGCCCTACCGCGGCCTGGAGCCGGTCGGTGATCCGCACCCGATGGGGCACGAGTACGTCGGCATCGTCGAGGAAGTCGGCCGCGAGGTCTCCAACGTCAAGCCGGGCCAGTTCGTGATCGGTTCCTTCGCCACCTCGGACAACACCTGCGCGAACTGCCAGAAGGGCTGGCAGTCCTCCTGTCTGAACCGCGAGTTCATGGGCACCTGCCAGGCCGAGTACGTACGCATTCCCAACGCCCACGGCACCCTGGTGGCCACCGACGAGCACCCCTCCGACGAGCTGGTGCCGAGCCTGCTGGCCGTGTCCGACGTGATGGGCACCGGCTGGTGGGCGGCGCTGGCCGCCGAGGTCAAGCCGGGCTCGACGGCCGTCGTGGTCGGTGACGGGGCGGTGGGCCTGTGCGGTGTCATCGCCGCGAAGGAACTCGGCGCGGAGCGGATCATCGCCATGTCGCGGCACGAGTCCCGGCAGAAGCTCGCCCTCGAGTTCGGCGCCACCGACATCGTCAGCGAGCGCGGCGAGGACGGCGTCGCCCGGATCAAGGACCTCACGAACGGCATCGGAGCCGACTCGGTCCTGGAGTGCGTCGGCACCGCCGAGTCCATGCGGCAGGCCCTGCACGCCACCCGCCCCGGCGGCAACGTCGGCTTCGTCGGCATCCCGCACGAGGTGGCCGTGGACGGCCTGGAGCTGTTCTTCTCCCAGGTCGGCCTGCGCGGCGGCCCGGCCCCGGTGCGCCGCTACATGCCGGAGCTGATCGACCTGGTGCTGTCCGGTCACATCGACCCGGGCAAGGTCTTCGACCTCACCCTGCCGCTGGAGCAGGTCGCCGAGGGCTACAAGGCGATGGACGAACGCCGCGCCATCAAGGCCCTCCTCACGCCCTGACCCGATCGCCTCGTGGGCATGAGCTGCGCCGGCCGCGCTCCCGCCCGCGAGGGCTCACCCGCCGCACGGTCGTGAAGGAGGCAAACCCATGACGAGCTGGACGAACGACGAACTGACCCGGATCGAGCACGCCGAGGAACTTCGGATGGCCCCCGCGCGCAGTTACGGTACGCCGCGCACGCCCGTGCCGATCTGGGTCGTCCGCGACGGCGACGACCTCTACGTCCGCTCCTTCCGCGGCCGCGCCGACGCCTGGTACCGGGCGGCCCGGGCCAGCCACGAGGGCCGTATCCGCTCCGGCGGCATCGACAAGGACGTCACCCTCGTCGAGGTCACCGACCCCGGCGTCAACGACCGCATCGACACCGCCTACCGCACCAAGTACGGCCGCTACGGCGCGGGTTACATCGACCCCATGGTGGCCTCGCGGGACACGACTCTGAAGCTCGTACCCCGCTGAACAGCACTCTTTCCCCCTTCAGGAGAAGCACCTTGCTCGGTCTCGAACTCGTCGTGCTCCTGGGCGTGACCGTGCTGGTGGGCAACGTCGTGGGCCAGCGCCAGGGCATAGCTCCGCCCGTCGTCCTGCTCGTGACGGGCGTGCCCCTGGCTTCATCCCGGCGGTACGGGAGGCACAACTTCCCCCGGAAGTCGTGCTGTTGCTCTTCCTTCCGGTGCTGCTGTACTGGGAGAGCCTGACCACCTCCCTGCGGGAGATCCGCACCAACCTGCGCGGCATCCTGCAGCTGAGCACCGTCCTCGTCATCCTCACCGCATGGGCCGTCGCGGCGGCCGGGCATGCCCTAGGCCTGCCCTGGGGGCCGGCGTGGGTGCTCGGCGCGGCCATGGCGCCCACGGACGCGACGGCGGTAGGCGTCCTCGCCCGCGCCCTGCCGCGCCGCCAGGTCACCATCCTGCGCGCGGAGAGCCTCGTCAACGACGGCACCGCCCTGGTCGTCTACGGTCTCGCCGCCGGCATCACGGTCGGCGAGGAACACCTGAGCATGCCGCACGTCGGCGGACTGTTCCTGCTCGCCTATGGCGGTGGAGCCGCGGTCGGGGTGGCGGTCGCGTGGGTCAACATGAACCTGCGACGCCGCCTGACCGATCCCCTGCTGGGGAACCTCGTCATGATCCTGGCGCCCTTCTCCGCGTACCTGCTGGCCGAACTCATCGAAGCCTCCGGCGTCCTCGCGGTGGTCGTCAGCGGCCTGATCATGTCCCAGGTCGCCCCGCGCATCATCCAGGCCGAACACCGCACGCAGGCACTGGCGTTCTGGCCACTGGCCACCTTCATCATCAACAGTGCCCTGTTCGTCCTGGTCGGGGTGGAACTCCAGTACGCGGTCCGCGACCTGGGCCGCGCCGACCTCCAGGACGCGCTGATCGCGGTCGGTGTCATCTGCGTGGTGCTCGTCGCCGTACGCTTCGCTTTCCTGTACGCCTCCACCTACCTGGTCCGCGCCCTAGACCGCCGCCCCCAGCAACGAACGCTCCGTGTCAGTCACCGGACCCGGGTGGTCAGCGGGCTGGCCGGATTCCGGGGCGCGGTCTCACTCGCCATGGTGCTCTCGGTCCCGCAGACCCTCGACTCGGGCGAGCCGTTCCCCGACCGCAGCTTCATCGTCTTCGTCACCTCCGGCGTCATCCTCGTGACGCTGGTGGTGCAGGGACTGCTCCTGCCGGTGGCGGTGCGGTGGGCGAAGCTGCCGCCCGACACATCGGTCGACGAGGAACACGACCTCGCCGAGACCACCGCCATCGAAGAGGCCGTCAAGGCGATGCCCCAGCTCGCCGCCGACCTGCAGAGCGATCCGAAGATCACCGAGTGGCTTCGGCAGGAGTACGAGGCCCACCTGGCATCCGCCCGGGCCAAGAGCGCGGGCGCCCACGACGACCCCGCCGTGCTCCAGCACCAGGACTACCTCGCGCTGCGCCTGGCCCTCATCGCCAACAAACGCACCACCGTCGTCAGACTCCGCGACGAGCGCCGGATCGACGACACCGTACTGCGCCGCCTCCAGGCCGCCCTCGACAGCGAAGAGGTCCGCCTGTCCGGCGGCGCGGCGGTCGAATGACCCATCCCTGAGGAGGACTTTCCATGAAGGCGATAGGACTGACTACGTTCGGCGGACCCGAGGTACTGCGAGTCCTGGACCTTCCGGTCCCCGAGGCCGGGCCGGGCGAGATACGGATCCGGGTACGCGCGGCGACGGTCAACCCCGTCGACACGCTGGTGCGCCGCGGAATCGCCTTCGTCTCCGACGCCGAGCCGCCCTACGTTCCGGGAATGGACGCGGCCGGCGTCGTCGAGCAGATCGGCGAGGGAACCGACACCGACCTCCAGGTCGGCGACGGCGTCATGGCCGTCGTGGTCGTCTCCGGTACACACGGAGCGTACGCCGAGCACCTCATCGTCCCCGCCGAGTCGGTGGTCCGCATACCGGCGGGCACGACCGCCGTCAAGGCCGCCACGCTGCCGATGAACGGGCTGACCGCACGCATGGCTTTGGACATGCTGCACCTTCCCTCGGGCGCCACCATGGCGGTCACGGGAGCAGCCGGCGCTGTCGGCGGCTACGCCGTCCAGCTGGCCAAGGCAGAAGGTTTCCGAGTGATCGCCGACGCGGCACCGAAGGACGAGCGGCTGGTGAGGGAGCTCGGCGCCGACGTGGTCCTGCTGCGAGGTACCGGTTTCCCGGAGCTGGTGCGTAAGGAGATACCCGACGGTGTCGACGGCCTCGTCGACACCGCAGGCATCGCCTCCCTCGCCATCCGCGCGGTACGCGACGGAGGCCGAGTGGCATCATCGGTCGGCGGCGTCCAGGTGCCCGCCCAACGCGGCATCGAGACCCGGAACACCTTTGTGCCGCAGTACGCACGCAAACACGCCAAGCTCGACCGCCTGCGCGAACTGGCGGAGAAGGGCAGCCTCACCCCTCGGGTCGCGCGGACCCTGCCTGCCGAGCAGGCCCCCGAAGCGCACCGACTGCTTGAAGCAGGCGGCCTCCGAGGGCGAGTGGTGCTCACGTTCTGAGCATCGAATCGGGGACGGCAGCGGACTGCGCTCACGTCGGCAGCCGAGGTCACCTGAGTACGAAGTAGGAGCCTCGGGCCAAGTCCACGGGGGCAGGGTTCAGCGCCCACACCCCCCAGGGCGGGGTGATGATCGTGCCGCTGCCCGGCGGACGCTTCCGCGTCGCGGGCGTCGACCCCGACAGCCTGACCACCGAGTGGCCGGCGACCTCAAGCTGGACGAGCTGCGACGCAGGACCGTCGCCATCACCGGCGACGACTTCGGCATGCGCGACCCTTCGTGGCTCACCCGCGTCGGAAACGCTACCCGGCACTCGTGCGCACCGGCCAGCTGACCCAGGTCCGGCGGGAGGGCCGGGGTGACTACGCGGGCGGCGACGCGCAAGACCGTCGCCGTCCTGCCCGGCCCCAGCTTCTTCGACTCCGCCCTGTCGTTCGGCATGATCCGCGGCGGCCACATCGACACCGCAGTCCTCGGCGCCATGCAGGTCTCCGCACGCGGCGACCTGGCCAACTGGATGATCCCCGGCAAGATGGTCAAGGGCATGGGCGGCGCGATGGACCTCGTCCAAGGCGCCCGCCGTGTCATCGTCCTCATGGACCACACCGCCAAGGACGGCAGTCCGAAGATCCTGACGGAGTGCACCCTGCCCCTCACCGGCGAGCACTGCGTCCACCGCATCATCACCAACCTCGGCGTCCTCGACATCACCGACGACGGCCTCGCGCTGGTCGAGACCGCTCCCGGCGTCACCGCGGAGACCATCACAGCCCACACGCAGGCCCCGGTACGTCTGGACACCCTCACGGCCGCCTTCTGACCACACTTTCCCAGCCGCTGCCTGGGCCACGGAGCCTCGTGCCCACGGTCCATGCCTCAGTCGCCCCTGAACTGTGCGACCAGTTCACTGCGTGAACGGATACCGAGTTTCGTGTAGATGTGGGTCAGGTTGGTACCGCACCATCATGACCTCCAGTGCCGTCTGCTTGTTGCCCGCCCCCGCGGCCACCCACCGTGCATCCGCGGGCCGGATCACTCATCTGGTGGCCACGGCGATGTCCAGGAGTTGTTGGTGGAGTCCGGGGCGGGCGAACAGGGCGGCTCCGGTATCGGTCCGGTACTGGCCTGCGAGGTCACTGAAGGTGCCGCCGGCTTCTTGGACGATGGGGATCAGCGGGGCGATGTCCCAGGGACCGGCTCCCAGGAGGAGGAAGGTGTCCAACTGACCGGTCGCGACAAGTAGCGCGCCGTGGCAGGTGCCGGACCCGGTGGACGGTTTGCGGGGGGTGCCCCTATCTCTTTCGTCAAGGGGCGCGTCGGTTGATTGGTGATGTTTCAGGCGGCTTGGGGGGTGGCTTGAGGTTCGAAGAACGTGCCGTCGCGGAGCATTGCGAAGAGCACGTCGACGCGACGGCGTGCGAGACACATCAGGGCCTGCTTGTGCCGCTTGCCCTCGGCCTTCTTCCGCTCGTAGTAGGCCCGGGAGGACGGGTCGGACAGCGAGGCGAACGCGGCGAGGAAGAAGGCCCGTTTCAGGTGCTTGTTGCCTCTGCGGGACGGGCTCTCGCCACGGATCGAGGACCCCGACCGCCTGGTCACCGGAGCGAGCCCGGCATAGGCGGCGAGGTGGCCCGCGGTCGGGAAGGCGGTGCCGTCACCGACATCGATGAGGATCCTGGCTCCGGTCCTGACGCCTATCCCCGGCATCGACGTCAGGAGCTCGGAAAGAGGGTGCGATTTGAGCAACTCCTCGATGTCCGAGGCCAGTTCCTTGCGCTGGTCGAGCAGGCCGGCCAGGTTCTTCGCGAGCTTAGGCACGATCACCGCGGCCGCGTCGGTGCCCGTGACGACGACGGTCTGCTCGTCGAGTGCGGTGAAGATGTCCTCGACCAGCCGCTGGGCCATCCTGGGCGCCTTCGGCCGCAGCAGCGTGATCAGGCGCCGTCCTCCGGCCTTGCGGATCGCCTTGGGCGAGCCGAACTGTTCCAGCAGCGTGAGCACGGCCGGGTGCTGGATGCGTGGCCCCAGGACCCGTTCGAGGTGCGGGTGGATCTGGGTGAGCAGGCCGCGGAGCCGGTTCGCGACCCGGGTGACCTCGCCCGCGAGGTCGTCGTCGAACCCGACGATCATGTGGAGTTCGGCGATGGTTTCGTCCGTGAGCTCGATCGATCGGAGCGTGTGGGGCATGGTGCGGGCGGCGTCCGCGATGATCGCCGCGTCGCGGGCGTCGGTCTTGCCCTCACCGGGATAGAGGTCCGCGATCCGCCGCATCGTCAGGCCCGGCAGATACGCCACCTCGCAGCCCGCGTCGCGGGCGATGGCCAGTGGCAGAGCACCGATCGAGGCGGGCTGGTCCACGACGACCAGGACCCGGCCGTACTTGGCCGTGAGCTTGTCGAGCATGGCCCGTATCTTCGGCTCGCTGTTCGGCAGCGGCTTGTCGACGACGCTCCTACCGTCCGGCATGAGACCCGTGGCGTGGTGTTCGCCCTTGCCGACGTCGAGGCCGAGGAAGACGGCCACGTCGCGGATGTCGATCACTTCACTCCTCCTGGGAGGGTCTTGTCTTCCCGGCCAAGGCACGGCGCCGACATCCGGCAACCACGTTACGAAGAGCGTTGCCGGCGGGCCGGCGCTCCTGCCCCTATTAGCGATCTACCGGCGCCTCCCGACCCGGTGACACCACCCCCCGGGTCATGGTCGACAGGGGGCAAAAGTCATGCCGGGCCAGAAGGCCGGGAGCCCCAAGATCGGGGCCGTCTAGAAGGTAACGGGGCTGGCGTGGTCGGATCCGCCGCAGTCCAGTCGAGCGACGGTCGGACCTGGGCGACGCTCCGGGTCAGTCTCATGGCCACGACGCGTTCCTGCTGGTTCAGTCTGGACGGCGGTGGCCAGATGCCGACGGTTGCATTCTGGGCGCTTGCGGCTTCCGTGAGGACCAACCGGTCTGCCGATGCTGCCGGGTTGGAGGGGCATGGCCCTGTCCAGGAGCCCGAGCCCGGGCTGGCCCACCATCGGCGGCCCAGCGACCGTGCGTATCACTGGCCCCACTTGCCCTGATGGTCGAATCAGCGACCCCCGACCCGGGTCACGTTCCCGATTGCGCTCCCGTCGGCCGTTCGCTGCTGTCGAAGTGGACGACCAGCGTCTGCTCCGGCTGTTCACAGGCCCGCTGGCCCGTGGAGTGGGCCGTGGTGGGGACGCCGGCCGCACGCCTCCGCAGAGTGCGCGGCCGACCCGCCCGTGTGCTCCGTCGAGTCGTCAGGGAACGAGGATGAGGCGGATCGGGTCGCCGATCTTGTGCTCCAGGCGGTGGATCGCTTCGGAAGCCTCGGCCAGGGGGATGTGGCCGGTGATGGACGGGGCCAGGTCGAGACGGCCGCTGCCGGCCAGCCGGATCAGCTCGTAGACGTGCTCGAACGAAGACCCGTAGTGCCCGTACACCTTCTTGTTCTTCAGGTTGAACGTCATCTTCTCCGAGATCGTCAGCGGCTCCATGGTGATACCCACCAGGACCAGCGCGCCGTGGTCGCCGAGCAGGGGGGACGCCTGTTCCCGGACCCGGGGAACACCCGCGAAGTCGAAGGCGTGGTCCAGGCCCATGCCGTCCGTGGCCCGCAGCACGGCTTCGGCGAACCCGGGGTCGGTCGGGTCGAGCGCGATGTCGGCGCCGAAGGCGAGGGCGCGCTCGCGCGCACCGGGCAGCGGGTCGACGGCGATGATCGGTGAGGCGCCCATCATGCGGGCCAGCCGGACCGCGTGGGCCCCCACGCCACCGACTCCCCAGATGCCCACCGACTGTGCGGAACGCACCTGCACGGTCTCGACGAGGGCCGCGTAGGAGGTGGAGACGGCGTCCGGGATGATCGCCGCCTGGTCGAAGGGAAGCGCGTCGGGGATGGGGACGACGGTGTCCTCCCGGGCGACGGTGTACTGGGACCAGCCACCGTCGTAGTCGACGCCGCGGCCGCGGAACGACGTGCACCTGCCGCCCCTGACGCAGGTGGCGCACTCGCGGCAGGGTTGTCCCGCCTGCAGGGCGACCCGTGTACCGACGGCGAGGCCGCGCTTGAGGCCGGGCCCGAGGGCGTGGACGTCACCGGAGATCTCGTGCCCCAGGGTGAGCACGTCGGACTTCAGGTGCACCGGTGAGATGCTGCCGTCGATCAGGTGCAGGTCGGAGAGGCACACGCCGGCCGCCTTCACCTCGATCAGTACCTCGCCCGGTCCGGGTTCGGGGACCGGGATCTCCTCCACGAGGAACTTCTTCGTGTCCAGGTGGACGCGTCCTGCCAGCATGGTGTCCATCGTTCGAACCTTCTTGGGTAGTGGTTGCGGGTTCGGACGGCCGTGGCCGTCCGCGAGATCACGGCCGGGTGAGGGGCTTGCCGGGGGGCGAGAGAGCGGGGCCGCGACCGCCGGGCCGGGCCGGGCTGGGTTCCCCCCGGTCTGCTGGGGCGGGGCCGGCCGAAGGCACCCTCCGACGTCCGGCCGGCCCCGTCGGTGCCCCATGGCCGCCACCGCCCGGCGGCTAGGGGGCGGCCGGCACGACCCAGTTCTGCGCGAGGACAGCGCGCTGGAACAGGGCGTGGGCTCGGGCTGTCTGGCGGAACGCGAGGTTTTGCAGCGCCAGTTCGAGCCCGCGGTCGGCGTCGGCCCCCACGGTGAGCCAGAAGTCGGCCGCGTGGTCGGCGTAGGCCTCCGGGTGACGCAGGACCAGTTCGTCGTAGCGCGCCGCCGCCCGCTCACGCCACTGCTCGGCCTTGTCGGCCCGGCCGACCGCGTGCAGGGCCGTCGCGAGGTGGGCGGCGTACTCGGGGTCGTCGCTGGTCCCGGTGAGGGGGCGCAGGAGGGTCACCGCGGCGTGAAAGGCGCCGCGCGACAGCTCGATCTCGGCCAGGTGGCCCACGGCGGGCGCGTAGCCGGGCACCCGGCGCAGGGCCGCTTCGTAGCAGGAGCGGGCCGCGTCGAGATCGCCCTCGCGGTGCCACATCGCCCCGCGCCGGAAGTCCAGCTGGGCGAGCGGGAAGGGCGAGGTCCCCCGGTAGTGGTGTCGCGCCTGGTCGAACAGCCGCTCCGCCTCGGAGGTCTGCCCGCACTCCGCGTGGAGTACGGCGAGCGCGCCGGCCGTCGTGAAGCGGCTCCGCCCCGCTTCCGCCCGGTGGATCAGCGCCATGGCGTCCGTGTGGCAACCGAGGGCCTGCAGGATGACGGCTCGTTCCGCGTCCAGGGTGGCCTGGTCCGCGCCGCCGCGGTCCGCCGCGGCGAGGTCGGCGGCGGCCTCGGCGAAGTGGTGCAGGGTCGCCCGGCTCCTGGCCCGGGCGAGCAGGGCCATGGCGTCCTCGGGGGCGTGCTGGACGAGCTGGTCGGCGAGGTGCGCGGCCTGTTCGTAGTCGGCGACGCGGCCGAGGACGTGGCCTCGGAGGTTGAGGAGGTCGATGAGGGCCGCCCCTTGGGCCACCGCCAGATGAGCCGCCACCGCCGCGCGGGCCCCCCGTGCCCCCTCCGCACCCGTCCGGCCGAGCCGTACGGCCAGGCCGTCGATCTGCCCGTGCAGGTTCGTCACGGCGATGGTGCCGCTCGTCGTGACCGGCTCGCACGTCTGCGGAGACGCCCCGGTCATGCCGCTTCCTGCGGAGGCATCAGCGCGGCCAGGCGGGCGCCCAGGTCCGGCGGGGTCGGGTTGGGGGCGTTGAGGTAGGGGAAGGTGTGGGTGGCCGGCTTGGTCGCCCGGTCGACGCCGTCGCTGAGCCGCTCGCCGTCGACGCCGCCCACCAGCAGGGTGTAGAGGGTGTCCACGATGTCGTCGTTGAGCGAGCGGCCACCGCAGGTCGTGTGCGGCCGGCCGGCCGCCAGGGCGGTCTCGATCTCGAAACAGCCGTCTTCGCAGAAGGGCTTGGCCAGGTCGACGACGAGGAAGTCCGCGAGCAGCAGGTCGGTCAGCGGGTGGGCGCCCTGCTCGTCCAGCGGCCAGTCGGTCTTGCCGTCCAGGCCGTCGAACCAGGCCAGGTTGGCGTTGAAGCGTGCGCGGTACGCCCCCTCGTAGTCGGGGCGGATGCCGAAGGTGTCTTCCTCGTTGTAGAGGTCGCGGATCTCCAGATCGCGGTTGACGGTGTCGTACTTCCTGCTCGACAGGACCACGTTCTTGATCTCCGGCCGGCCCATGCGCTCCAGCCGGAGCGGGCGCGCACCACCGGCCGTCAGGGTCTCGCCGACGACCGCCACCAGCGAGCCGGCGGCGGGGCCGAGCACCGCGGCGTCGACCTCCAGGACGATGCTCAGGCAGTTCAGGTCCGCGAGGACGTTGTCGGCCTCCGGCCTGAGGGACAGCTTCCCCGTCATGTCGGTGGCGATCACGCCCAGGAAGTCGATGAAGAACGGGTCGAGCCGCGATCCGGCGAAGATCCTCAGGCCCTCGCCCTCGGTGGGCACCTCGTTGCCGACCTGGAAGGCGACCGTGCGGCCGCCCGGCGCCCGGCACGTGCCCGTCTGCACCCGGGTGCCGGTGCCGTCGAGCTGCTGGGGGGCGTCGAAGGTGAAGTCGAATACGTACTCGTCCTCGCCGACGTGGAAGGCCGGGGCGGCGCCCTCGGTCACGGACGTGACGGGCCGGACACGGAAACGGTGGGTGATCGCGTCGGAGAACAGGGCCGTGGGGGCGGAGGCCGGGAGCACGTCGAGGACGAGCACCAGGTTCCCCGGCCGCTCCGGGCTCGGGAAGGCGTAGACGTCGCAGATGTCGGACGCGGGATCGGTGATGGCACGCGGTCCGGAGAAGTGGTCAGCCATGAGAAACGTTCCTTTCGTGCTGCTCGTGGGGCAGGTCAGGTGTCGAGGTCGGCGATCCAGCGCAGCGCCGACAGGCCGGGCAAGAAGCAGTACTCGCCACCCCGGTTGACGACGAACGGCGGCAGCCCCTTGAAGCGGCGGCGGATCGGCCGGCGCGGCATGGTGAACCGGCCGTCGTCGTTCCCGCCGACCAGCGGGTCCTTCTCGTCGGGCGCTCCGATGAACTTGCCGTCGTTCACCCACTGCCGCTGGACGAACTCGAACTGCCGCGCGAGGTGCGCTCCGACGAAGGCGAACATGATGCCGCGGTCGGCGCCGTCGTCCTCCAGCACTCCGGGAGGGAGGGGCGGACCGTAGGTAGTACCGCGCCTGATCATGCGGTGCAGGCACACCTCGCCGGTGACGACCGCGTCCCGCGGGTTCATCCGCCGGGCGTGCGCGCCGACGGGGCACTTGAGACCCTGCGGGTCGTCGCCGTACAGGAAGTCGTTGTTGCGCTCGGGGTCGGCACCGAGTTCGGGATCGTCCTTGTCCGGCGTGAGTGCGAGCGGGGCGCCGCTGGGCCAGCGACCGATGAACTTGGCCGCGATCAGCTCCTCTTCGGCGCGGTCGGCGGCGCGCTCGTGGATGTACCGGCGGAAGTCGGCCACCCGGGTGTGCAGTTTGCGGAAGACCACGTACGTCCCGTTGCGCCCAAGCGCCTCGGGCTGCGGTACGGGAGCCACGTCGCCGGTCTCGTCCTCGTACCCGAGGACGAACTCGCCCGCCTTGACCGGGACTTCGCGCGGGTTGGTGCCGGGGATCCCGGTGCCCTCGATCGCCGGCTGGCCGATGCCGTCCCGGAAGCCGAACGGTTCCTTCTCGTCCGGCCCGACGTGCACGTCCTGCTGCCACACGGGGACGACGCCGGGCAGGTCGCGCAGGGCGTCGCGAACCAGGAGGACGATCGTCTCCAGGCGGGCGTCGTCCGGGGCGAGGGCGGCGAGGACGACGTGCACGTCCTCCGACCCGAGCGGGCCCTCCCAGTTCTCCGGGGCGCTGTCCCCGAGGTCCCCGAGCTCGGCCGCCCGCGCGGCCATGCCCTCCTGGAACTCCTCGGGGAAGGTGGCCAACGATTCCTCGGGCACTCCGAGGGCCCTCAGGCCCTGGAAACTGAGCGCGACCGCGAGCGAGACCTGTCGCCGTGGGTCGAAGGTGGCGACCGAGTCGAGGGCCGGCGTGAGCCGCCGCAGCAGCTCACGTCCCTGCCCGCGCTCGTCGATGCGGAGGGCGAGGTAGGAGCCCGCGTAAGGCGTCGGCCGTGGTTCGAGAGCGGCGGCCTGTATGTCGCCGAGTTCCAGGGCGCTGCCCTTGGCCGTGGTCATGTTGCCTTCCAGAACTGTGTGACGAGGGCGCGGTGGTCACGCCCGGTGGGCACCCGGGAGGGGGCGGGGATGAGCGCTCCCTCCCGGGGGTGTGGGGGTGGGGGGTGTCAGGCGGCGGCCCGGGCGAGGAGGGGCTTGAGGGCGGGGTGGGCCAGGGCCTGTTCGGCGGCGGGGTCGTCGAGGACTTCCTGGAAGGCGGCGTCGAGTTCCTGGGCCCTGACGACCTGGGGCATGGTGAGGGTGCCGAGGGGGTTGAAGTAGGCGGCCGCCTGCTCCTGCCCGTCCTGGAGGATCTTCTTCAGGCGGGCGGTGGAGTTGCGGACGTTCTCCTCGAAGTCCGGGCGGCTCATGTCGGTCAGCGCCGACATGCCGCCGGCCTCCTCCACCCACGCGAACAGGTCGTCCCACTCGGTGGTGTGCTGCAGCCAGTCCGCGAAGTGCTCGAAGCCGACCGTCAGGATCGCGTCGTCGACGTAGGGGTCCCACTCCGTCTCGAACGTGGTGGCCCACAGCAGCATCCGGCCGCCGTCGAAGACCACATGCCGGGTGTCCCGCAGACCCGTCTTGATCGTCCGCGCCGGCTCCTGGCGGCGCAGCTCCTCCACGAACCGCGCGACCGCCGCCCGCACCTCCTGCTCGTGACCGGGCTTGATGTGGAAGTAGGTGGCCAGCTCGGAGACGACCCCGTCGGTCCGGCCCTTGCCCGCCTTCTTCGTGAGCGTCGCGGTCATCGTTTCCTCCAAAAGAACTCGTGCGCCCATGCGCTGGCACGAACGCCATCTGCCGGCAGTCACAGGACCCGACCTTGCGCGGACCCCCGCGACCACCTCTGTGAGACACATTGACTCACAACCCCTCTATGAGTCAACTTGTCTCACTGTGAGCTGGCTCGCATGCCGGGCCTGCGCTCGCGAGGCCCCCGGACCGGATGCTCCACCGGACGGCACATCGACGATCCCGCGTCCTCCGGACAGGGCCCCGCGGCGCTTCACACGCGGCGTGCGGCAGCCGGCACCGCTCCTCGCGCCCGATCGGCCGGCTCGCCCACGCTCGCCGCGTGGCCGGCATCGACATGCGCGGCGGCGGAGGCAGGGCCCGCCGGACCACGACCGGCGGGACCACCAGGGACCTCTGACGCGGCACGAGGAGGGACATGCGCCGCGAAGCCCGCACACAGCTCCGGCCCCCGAGTGCCCGTCGAACACGAGCACCCCCGCCGGCGCCGGCGCGCCAAGGTTGTGTCTACGTTGGGACAGGCAAGCCGACCGTCCTCATCCCGCCCTGAGGCGGGCCGGGACCGACGCGCGCAGTGTGGGGCCCGCAGCGAACACGACCGTCACCGAACCAGGACCCGCTCCCATGGCACCCTCAGCACACACCTCGCGATCGCGCCGTGCGCCGGCGGCTGCGACCGCCCGGCTGTGCCGGACCATGCGTACGGTGCGTGCGGGCTTCCCGCTCGCCGCCACCCTGCGCGGTGTCGTCGCACTGGCCCTTCCTCTCCTGCTCGGGGTGTGGACGGGGCACATGGTTCCGGCCGTGTTCGCGGGGATCGGCGCCCTGTGGGGAGTGGGGCAGGACAGTTCGTCCCCCTACCGGTTGCGCATGCGGCGACTGCTGGCCGTGGGGCTGGCCAGTGCCGTCGGCCTGCTCATCGGAGAACTCGCGCTGCGCAGCGGGCACACCGCGGCGGTGGCGGGCTGCCTGACCGCCACCGCCCTGTTCGCGGGGCTGATCAGTCTGTACGGCCCCCTTCGTTCCGTGGCCGGCATGCACGTGCTGCTCGGCACCACCATCGGCAGCGGCATCCCCGCACCCGGACCCTGGTGGCAGCCGCCGCTCGCGCTGCTGTCCGGGGTGCTCCTGGTCACCGTCTTGTCCACCAGCCCGTGGCTGTGGCGGCGGCACCGGATCGAGACGGACTCCGTACGCGCCGTGTACCGCGCCGCCGCCACGGCGCTGGCGGCCGTGGGAACCCCGGACGCCGAAGCCGCCCGGCGCTCGATGACACTGGCGCTCAATGAGGCGCACGACGTCATGGCCGCCGATCTCGCGAGGGCGACCCGCCATCGGCCGGACGACCCCGACACCCGTCGGCTGCTCGAGGCCCTGCGCCTGGCCGTGCGCCTCGGCGAGGTGGTGTCGGCACTCGTGTGGGAGGGGCGCCCCCTCCCACCGGACGTGGCCGGTCTCCCGCTGCGGATGGCCGGGGGCCTGCTTCCCCCTGGAAAGAACGCGTCCGCGGGGCACGGCCCGGCGCCGGCCGAGAAGGCGGCACTCGCACGCGACCGGCGCTCACCCGCCGTACGAGCGCTGCTGGAGCTGAGCGAGACGGCTGACGCGGAAGCCGGCGCCGACGTGATCCTCTCGCTGCCGGCGCGCCCGCGGCCGGGTCGGGCGGTACGTCTGCGGTACGCCGTACTGCTCGCCGGCTGCGTCCTCGTCGCGTACGTCAGCGCCCTGCTGCTGCACGGCCCGCGGGGCTACTGGCTGCCCATGACCGTGGCCTTCGTCTACAAGCCCGACTTCGGCCCGGTGCTGCGCCGGGCGGTGCACCGCTGCGTCGGCACGGTCGTCGGTGTGGCCGCGATCGGGGCGGTGGCCGCGCTGACCGGCGACACCCCCTACGCGCTCATCGCAACGGCAGCGGCCTTCGGCGCGCTCATGGCGGTGGGGGTCCGCCATCACTACGCCGTCGCCACCACCGGTCTGACCGGGATCGTCTTCGTCCTCGTCGACCTGCTCGGAGACCACCGGCCGCTGTACGGCATCCGGGTCCTGGACACCGTCCTGGCCGCGGTCATCGTGCTGGTGGCGAGCTTCGTGGTGTGGCCCGACTCCGCCGGCGACTGGGCGGCGGCGCAGACCGACGCCGCCCTGCTCGCCGTCCGCCGGTATCGCGACCTGGCGCCGAACGCCACACCCGCCCGTCGGCAGGCACTGCGCCGTGCCGCCTACCGCCGCCTGGCCGATGCGCGGCGCGCGGCGGCCCAGGCCCACGCCGAAGCCGTCCCGCCGAAGCGCGGCCTCCCGGACTGGGAGGCGACCATCATCGCCGCCGAGCAGGTCTGCGACGCCGTCACGGCCCAGGGCCTGGCCGGCACCGGCGGCGCCACGGGAGACGATGCGCCGGAGAGTGCTTAGGCCCAGGCCCGCAGGGCCGCGTCCACAACGGTCTCCACCGTGTCGCGCCCCAGGCGGTTCCCGGCGAGAAAGCGCTCGAAGAACAAGGGACCCGCGGTGGCCATGGCGAAGGTCTCGGGGGTGACGTCGGACCGGAGCTGTCCCCGCGCCACGGCCGCGGCGACCGCGGGGCGCAGGGCGTCGGCGATCTGTTCCAGCAGTGATTCCCGGAGGCGGCGCATGCCTTCGTCGTGCCGTGACCCGCCGAGGATCGCCGCGAGGACGGCACCGGCCTGCTCGTCGTCCCACCGCTCGGCGAGCACGCTCAGACGGTGGACGAGCTCCGTCCGCGGATCGCCGCCCGTGGCGGTCCGGAGCTCCTCGGGCATCGGAGGCAGCGGCGGCATGCCGGATTCCAGCGCGGCCAGGCGAAGGTCGAGCAGGCCGGGCCAGTGCCGGTAGACCGTGGCCCTGCCGACGCCGGCGCGGGCGGCGACCGCCTGATGCGTCACGGCCTCCAGGCCGCTTTCCGTGAGCAACTCAGTGGCTGCCGCGACCATGGCTTCGCGGCTGCGCAGCAGACGCGGATCAGTTCTCTCCCGCACGTACTCCACCTTTCTGTGGGACGAAGCGTCTCACGGCGACCACTATGAGTCATCTTGTCTCATAATGGTCCAGGCCGGAAGCCCTGGGCCCGCAGTACCTGCGCGGCGTGCGTCACATGTGAACGACGGGTGAGGCGTTCTCGTCGTGCCGCGGTACGCCACGGCGGTACAGCAGCACGGTCACGACCAGGCCGGCCACGAAGACGGCCGCCGACCACCAGTAGGCGGTGGAGTAGCCCTCGAGACCGGCCTGCGCCAGGACGCCGGGTTCCTTCGGGTCGCGGCCGGAGAGGTAGGTGGTGGCGGCATCGGATGCCATCGTGCTGAGCAGGGCGACGCCGATGGAGCCGCCGACCTGCTGGACGGTGTTGACGGCGGCGGACGCGACGCCGGCATCGGCCGCGGCCACCCCGGAGGTGGCCAGGCTCATGGCGGGCGCGATGACGGTGCCCAGACCGATGCCGACGAGCACCAACTGGGGCAGTACTTGGGCGACATAGCCGCTGTCCAGGTCCAGCGTGGTCATCCACACCAGGCCGGCGGCCGCGATGGCCATCCCCAGTGGGACCACCGGCTTGGGACCTATGCGCCGCACCAGGACGTTGTTGGCCACGGCGGAGGCGGACGACGACGCGACGATCATGGGCAGGAAGGCGAAGCCCGTCTTCAGGGCGCTGTAGCCGAGGCTCTGCTGGAGGTAGTAGGTGAGGAACAGGAACACGCCGAACATGCCCGCGCCGGTGACGAAGAGGGCGGCGAAGGAGGCACCGCGGTTGCGGTCCAGCAGGACGCGCAGGGGCAGCAGCGGATACGCCGCCCTGGTCTGCCACCACACGAAGCCGGCCACCAGTACGGCACCGGCCGCCAGCATGCCCCAGGTCGCCGGTGCGCCCCAGCCGTGCGTCTCCGCGTTGGAGAACCCGTAGACCAGGCAGAACAGGCCGACGGAGACCAGCACAGTGCCGAGGACGTCGAGCCTGGAGGACGTGTCGCGCGGCGTGCGGTGCAGCAGAGCCGCGCCACCGACGAACGCCACCCCCGCGAAGACCACGTTGACGTACATGGTCCAGCGCCAGTCCAGATACTGGGTCAGCACCCCACCGAGGATCAGGCCGATGGCTCCGCCGGCCCCGGCGATCGAGCCGGCGACGGTGAACGCCTTGGCCCGCTCGCGCGACTCGGTGAAGGTCGTCATCAGGATCGACAGCGCGGACGGGGCCAGCAGGGCGGCGAACAGGCCCTGCACGGCGCGCGCGACGACGAGCATGGCGAAACCGTTCGCCGCGCCTCCCACCATGGACGCGGCCGCGAAGCCGGCCAGACCCACCAGGAAGGTCACCTTCTGACCGGCCAGGTCCGCGATCCGGCCGCCGAGCAGCAGCAGGCTGCCGAAGGCCAGCGCGTAGGCGGTGACCACCCACTGCCGGTCGGCGTCCGAGAAGCCGAGGTCGTGCTGGGCGGACGGCAGGGCGATGTTCACGATGCTGCCGTCCAGGACGCCCATCAGCATGGACAGGGAAATGACCAGCAGGATCCACCAGCGGCGCCGGTGCGACAGGTCGGCGGACACGCTCTCGGGTGTGGCCTCAGCGCCGCGAGCGGCGGCGACGGCGTTCTGGGACATGGGACAGCCCTCCAGACAAGGACGAACTAAGGGGAAAAGGAATCAGGTACGGCTGCGGGACGGCGCGGCCGCTTCGGTGAACGGGTCGCGCGGGTGCTCCAGTTCGATGAGCCCGACGGTCTCCCGCTTCAGGAGGGAGGCCAGGATCCAGTCCACGAACACACGGATCTTGCGGTTCAGCGTCGGCACGCGACTGCCGTGGTACAGGCGGCGGAACCACCACGCCGGCCGCCCCTTGAGCTTGACCTTGCCGAAGAGGATCGCGACCCCCTTGTGAAGGCCGAGGCCGGCGACCGCGCCCAGGTTCCTGTGCCGGTACTCCCCGGGCGCACGACCGCGCAGGGCCGCGAGCACGTTGTCCGCGAGCACCGGGGCCTGGCGTACGGCGTGCTGCGCGTTGGGCGGGCACCACGCGCCCTCTTCGCCGGCCAGGTCGGGCACCTGGGCGTTGTCACCCGCGGCCCACACCTGGTCCAGGCCCCTGACCTGCAAGGTCGGGAGGGTGTCGACGTGGCCGCGGGGGCCGAGCGGCAGGCCGAAGTGGGCCAGGGCGGGGTGAGGGCGGACCCCGGCCGTCCACACGATGGTGGAGGCGTCCGCCACCACACCGTTCGCCAGGACCACGTGCTGGTCGACGCAGGACTCCATGGAGGTTTCCAGGTACACCTCGACGCCCCGGGCCTGAAGCTTCTCCATGGTCCAGACACCGAGGTCCGCACCCATCTCGGGCAGGATGCGACCGGCGGCCTCGACCAGGATGAAGCGCATGTCCTCCCGGCTGACGTTGCGGTAGGCACGGGCCGCGTCCCGGGCCATGTCCTCGACCTCCGCGACGGTCTCCACACCGGCGAAGCCGCCACCGACGAAGACGAAGGTCAGAGCCTTGCGCCTGACCACCTCGTCCGCGGTGGAGTCGGCACGGTCCAGCTGGGCCAGGACGTGGTTGCGCAGGCTGACGGCCTCCTCGACCGACTTCATGCCGATGCCGTGCTCGGCCAGGCCGGGGATCGGGAACGTGCGACTGATCGAGCCGAGCGCGACGACCAGGTGCGCGAAGGGCAGGTGGAGCTCGTCGCCCGCCGCGGTGCGGACGTGGGCGACCTTGTCCGCCTGGTCGACGGAGATCACGTGGCCGGTGACCACCTCCGCGCCGGTCAGCACGGAGCGCAGCGGAGCGACCAGGTTCCGCGGGGCCACGTTGCCGGCCGCCGCCTCTGGCAGGAAGGGCAGGTAGGTCATGTACGACCGCGGGTCCACGACGGTGACGGTCGCCTCGTTGCGGCGCAGCTTCTTCAGCAGGCGCAGTGCGGTGTAGAGGCCGACGTAGCCGCCACCGGCGATGAGAACGCGCGGTTTGTCAGGGACAGGAGCGAGGGACATGGCGGTTCCTTGGATGCGGGTGGGGGCCGGGCCGCGCCCGGGTGGGTCGGCCGGCGGGATGTGCCGGGTGCCGATGCGCTTGCGGAAGACCCAGTACGTCCAGGCCTGATAGCCCACGACCAGCGGCGCGAAGACGGCCCCCACCCACGTCATGATCCCCAGGGTGTACGCCGAGGAGGAGGCGTTGGTGACGGTCAGACTCCAGGCCGGGTCGAGCGTGGACGGCATGACGTCGGGATAGAGCGTCAGGAACAAGGCGGCCGACGCAGCCGCCACGGTGGCGGCGGAGAAGGTGAACGCCCACCCCTCGCGGCGGGCCCGGGTGCAGGCGAGCGCGCCGCCCCAGGCGGCCAGTGCGACCACCACCGCCACCAGGCTGCGGCCGTTGCCGCGGTCCGTCTGCGTCCATACCAGGAAGGCCGCGGCGGGCACGGCGGCCAGAGCACCGAGCCTGAGGGCCAGTGCGCGGGCCCGCTCGCGGATGTCACCGACGGTCTTGAGCGCGACGAACACCGCGCCGTGGGCGGTGAAGAGCGCCGGCAGCGTCAGCGCGCCGAGCAGCGCGTACGGGTGGAACAGGCCGCTCGGGCCGCCGGTGTAGACCTGCCGCCGGTCGACGGCCACGCCGTGGACGACGTTGGCGAAGACCAGGCCCCACAGCAGCGGCGCCAGCAGCGAACACCAGAAGATGGCGTGCTCCCAGTTGCGCTTCCACCGGACGCCGTCCCGTTTGGCTCGGTACTCGAAGCCCACGGCCCGCACGATCAGACAGACCAGGACGGCGAACATGAGCAGGTCGAAGCCGCTGAACAGGGTGGCGTACCAGCCTGGGAAGGCGGCGAAGGTCGCGGCGCCGGCCGCGATCATCCAGACCTCGTTGCCGTCCCAGACAGGGCCGATGGTGTTGAGCAGCACGCGGCGTTCAGGCTCGTCACGGGCGAGGAGCTTGGTGAGCACGCCGACGCCGAAGTCGAAGCCCTCCAGGACGAAGTAGCCCGTCCAGAAGAAGGAGATGAGCAGGAACCAGAAGTCGTGGAGGTGCATGGCGGGATTCCTGACGGCTGGTCAGTAGGCGAACGTGAGGATCTTGTCGTCGTCCTCGGCGGAGGACGGACCGCGCAACCGGGGATCACGCCGGGGCGGTTGCTCGTCGAGCCGGGGCCCGGCGGTGGCGTACTTGACCATCAGCCTGACCTCGATGACGGCGAGGATGCCGTAGAGGAAGGTGAAACCGATCAAGGTGGTGAGCATCTCGCCCGCGCTCACGCCCGGGGACACGGCGTCCGAGGTGCGCATCAGGCCGTAGACCACCCACGGTTGACGGCCCGTCTCGGTGAAGATCCATCCGAAGGAGTTCGCGATCAGCGGGAACCCCAGGGGCCAGACGGCCGCGCGCCAGGCCCACGTGGTCAGGGCCGGCCCGAGGGCCCGGTGCTTCGTCAGCATCAGGTGCGGGACCTCGTCGGGCCGGGTGACGAAGTCCGGGGCGATCCAGCGCCGGTTGCGGGTCAGCCACAGCCCGGCCACGCCGATGGCCACGGAGGCCATGCCGAACGTGATCATGAAGCGGTAGGACCAGTACTCCAGCGGGACGTCGGGGAGGTAGTCCCCCGCCGCACCGCCGTACCGCGCCGCCATGGCCGCCGCGGCATCGTTGATCCCGGTGACGGGGGTGTGCGGGTTGCCGTGGGCGAGGAACGAGAGCACATGGGGGACGTCGATGCCGACGCTGTTCCGGTGCCCGGCCACGTCCGGGACGGCGAACAGCGAGAACGGGGCGTTCGCCGCGGTGTTCCACAGCCCCTCGCCGACGGCCATCTTCAACGGCTGCTGATCGATCATCAGTTTGCCGAGCGCGTCGGCGTCGAGGACGGTGGCGAAGCCCGCCACGGCCAGCACTCCGAGACCGACCCGCAGGGAGGTCCGCATGACGCCGATCCGGCCCGCCTCCGCCACACCGCCCCGGGCCTGGGTGCGCCTCGCGCGCCACAGGTGCCAGGCGGCGATGCCCGTCACGAGAGCTCCACCGGTGACGAAGGCGGCCGTGAGCGCGTGCAGGGCGGCGAACACCGCCGTGGGCTGCAGGAGCACCTCGGAGAAACTCGTCAGCCGGGGCCGGCCGTGGTCCATCCGGTAGCCGACCGGGTGCTGCATCCACGAGTTCGCCGCCACGATGAAGTACGCCGACAGCACGGTGCCGAGGGACACCATCCAGATGCAGAAGAGGTGCAGACGGCGGGGAAGCCTGTCCCAGCCGAACATCCACAGCCCGATGAAGGTGGACTCGAAGAAGAAGGCGACGATCGCCTCCATCGACAGCGGTACGCCGAAGACGTCGCCCACGTAGCGGGAGTACGCCGACCAGTTCATGCCGAACTGGAATTCCTGGACCAGGCCGGTGACCACGCCCATCACCATGTTGATCAGGAAGAGCTTCCCCCAGAACCTGGTGGCATGGAAGTACTTCTCCTGCCTCGTGCGCACCCACGCCGTCTCCAGACCGGCGGTGAGGCCGGCCAGGCTGATCGTCAGCGGCACGAAGAGATAGTGGTAGATGGTGGTGGCGGCGAACTGCCAGCGGGCTATCGCGTCGGGCGTCATGGCCGTGTGCACCCTCTCTCCGGGGAATCGACAGAGCCAAGTTTGTGAAAGTGAATACATTCACAAAGGCGCCTGCGCTTGGTTGACGGTGCTCCCGGGAGGGGGCGGGGATGAGCGCTCCCTCCCGGGGGTGTGGGGGTGAGGGGGGTGTCAGGCGGCGGCCCGGGCGAGGAGGGGCTTGAGGGCGGGGTGGGCCAGGGCCTGTTCGGCGGCGGGGTCGTCGAGGACTTCCTGGAAGGCGGCGTCGAGTTCCTGGGCCCTGACGACCTGGGGCATGGTGAGGGTGCCGAGGGGGTTGAAGTAGGCGGCCGCCTGCTCCTGCCCGTCCTGGAGGATCTTCTTCAGGCGGGCGGTGGAGTTGCGGACGTTCTCCTCGAAGTCCGGGCGGCTCATGTCGGTCAGCGCCGACATGCCGCCGGCCTCCTCCACCCACGCGAACAGGTCGTCCCACTCGGTGGTGTGCTGCAGCCAGTCCGCGAAGTGCTCGAAGCCGACCGTCAGGATCGCGTCGTCGACGTAGGGGTCCCACTCCGTCTCGAACGTGGTGGCCCACAGCAGCATCCGGCCGCCGTCGAAGACCACATGCCGGGTGTCCCGCAGACCCGTCTTGATCGTCCGCGCCGGCTCCTGGCGGCGCAGCTCCTCCACGAACCGCGCGACCGCCGCCCGCACCTCCTGCTCGTGACCGGGCTTGATGTGGAAGTAGGTGGCCAGCTCGGAGACGACCCCGTCGGTCCGGCCCTTGCCCGCCTTCTTCGTGAGCGTCGCGGTCATCGTTTCCTCCAAAAGAACTCGTGCACCCATGCGCTGGCACGAACGCCATCTGCCGGCAGTCACAGGACCCGACCTTGCGCGGACCCCCGCGACCACCTCTGTGAGACACATTGACTCACAACCCCTCTATGAGTCAACTTGCCTCACTGTGAGCTGGATCATGCGGTCGTCTCCGTGCCCCCTACGGCAGTCTCCATGCCGCCCTACGCCTCCCCCGCGACCGCGGTGGCAGCAGCGGCCGCGCGGGCGCCGGTGCTCGGCGGAGCACCGGCGCCCGCGACGGATGTCAGGCCCAGGCGAGAGCGTCCTCGACGGGCACGCGGGGCAGCCGCGGGAACCTGGACGGCCTCTACTGGGGCCTGCCGAGGGCGGGGTCTGTCGGTCGCCTGCCTCGCGCCGCGCCCAACCGGGCGAAGTACGCAATCAGTTCGGGATCGTCGACCGCCGCGGGGTTGAGGACCTGCTCGGCGGGGGCGCCCCGAGGGGGCCCGGGCCGCCTCGCCCGTCGGCGGTGACCGCTCGACGAGCGTGGGCGACCCGGGCGGTCGGCGCGAACATCGCCACCAGTCGCATCCGAGGACGTGGATCAGAACGGCTGCGGCGTCCGTCGCGCTTCCTCCGGTCGGGTCACTTCATGGCCGCGAGGGCCGCGTCGACTCCCGCGGTGGGCGAGCCGAGGCCGGTGACGGTGTCGTAGCCGGGACCTGCCGTGCACTCGGCACCGCACTTCCCGTTGGAACCGGCGGTGATGTCCCGCAGGGAGGTGCCGCCGAGCGCGTAGACGTCGGTGTGCGCGGTGTCGCCTTCCGGTCCGGCCGCGGCCAGGGGCGGCTTGCCCGCGGCGGCCCGGAGCTGGTCGGCCGAGGCGATGACCGCCCCCCAGATCGGGGCGGACAGGCTGGTGCCGCCCACCTTCACCCACAGGGAGCTGGTGGTGCCGTCGGGATTGGTCGTCGTCAGGTAGACCGGCACGCCGGTGGCGGGGTCGGCCACGAAACTGACGTCCGGCGTGGCCCGCAGCGGCGAGGACTGCACGCCGTCCTGGTAGGCCGGGCGCGGCTCGAAGTAGCTCAGGCCGCCACCGGTGCCCTTCCACGCCGTCTCGCTCACCGTGTTGCCGTCCGCGTCCAGCTGGAGGTTGGTGCCCCCGATGGCCAGGGCGTACGGGTTGGTGGCGGAGTAGCCGCCGGGGTGGCCGCCGTCCCCGGTGGACTGGACGCAGACCGAGTCGGCCAGCCTGCAGTGGCCGTCGTAGAACGCCTCCTCGGAGAACTCGCCCGCGCCCCAGCTGTTGCTGACGGCGGCCGGGTGCAGTGCCGCGGCCGCGTCATCGGCCCGGGACAGCGCGGCCATGGTCGGGTCCGCGCCCTCGACCAGGACGATCTTGGCGTGCGGGGCCACCGAGTGCGCCCACTCGATGTCCAGCGCCTCCTCCTCGTTCCAGCCGACGTCGACCGCGGGCCGGGTGCCGTCGGCGTAGAGCTGCCGGAAGTCGAAGCAGTCCGTACCCGTGCTCACCGAGTCGCAGGTCGGCGGCAGGTCGAAGTGCGCGGCGAAGTGGTTCAGGTCCGCCTTCGCCGTCGGGTAGTGGTAGGCGTCGACGATCGCGATCGTCTGACCGGTGCCGTCACCCTTCAGGCCCAGGCGTGCCTGGATCTGCTGCGGGGTGTAGCCGGGGGCTACCTCGCTCGCGTTGTCCTGGCCCACGCTCAGCTTCCTGGCCGTCGGCACCGTCTTCTGGATCTCGATCGGGACCGAGGCGGTCCCGATGGGCATACCGAGGTCCTGCAGCGGGCTCGCGCTGCGGACGCTGCCGCCGCGCAGCTGACCGGCCCCGGCGGTAGCCTGCGGGGCCACGGCCGAAGTGCCGCCGGCCGGCGGCGTCGGGACGCGGGTGGGCTCCTTCTCGGACAGCTTGAAGGTGGTCAGGCCGTGCGGGAAGTAGTCGATGTCGTTGACAGCGTCGCCGATCGACTGGGCCGAGATGTTCAGGGCCCGCCAGTCGAGCGCAAGGCCGATCATGTCGTCACCGGGCCCGTCGCCCAGCTTGACCGTCTGGATGTGGCTCGCTCCCAGCGCGGGGTCCACGGCGCTCTCGCGCAGGAACCCGTCGTTGGCCGCGAAGGGGGTGTCGTAGGACCACAGGCCCTGGTAGGCGCCGACGAACGCTTCGGTTCCGCCGACGGACTTGGCGAACACTCCGGAGTGGAAGCCGAAGAACGTGGGTACGTCGTAGGGCTTGCCGCCGTCCGCCGGGTAGACGTAGTCGTTGAACTCGCGCATCTCGACCAGGCCGGTCTTCTCGGAGGCGACGAAACCCTGCGACGTCCCGGGGCTGGAGTAGTTCTTCAGCACCGCACCGGTGCGCGAGTCCAGGATCTGGACCAGGTGCTGGTAGGTCCTGAAATCGCCGGTCCACGCGAAGGCGACACCATGCCCGTGCGCACCCGGGATGTCCGGGTCGGCCAGGGCCGGGTCCAGCGGCACGATGGCGACGGCACCGGAACCGGTCGCCTTCCTGGTCCAGTCGGGGGTGCCGGTGGCGGCGTTCAGGCTGACCGCCGTCGGCGCGGGGTCGGTGGCCTCCGTGGGCAGGCCGGTGCCGTGGTGCGTGCCGCCGTACTCGAAGAACAGGTGTCCGGCGTGGTCCGTGGTGACGCTGGAGAAGACCAGGTTCTTGCCCGCCGTGCCCTTCGGCCGGTACGTCCACCGCGTCCTGCCCTGCGGGGTGTAAGCCTTCAGGCTGCTGCCCGGTACGACGATCTCGGAGCCGCCGTGGCCGATGCCCACGACCGTGAGCGAGGCGACATAGCCGCCGGTGCGCACGTTCGCGCGCACCTTGCCGGTGTGCGTGTTCAGCACGGCGAAGCCGCTGTCGGTCGCAGCCACCACGGAGTCGTCGGCCGCGTGCCTGGCGGGGTTCGGCAGCAGACGCAGGACGTGCACCGAGCTGTCGACCGTGGTCCGCCACAGGATGGTCGGCGTCCCCTTCTTCAGGGACTTGCCGTCGAGGGCGAGGACGCCACGGCTCTTGCCACCGGTGATCAGGTCCTTGACCCCGTCGTCGTTCACGTCGGTGGCGACGGCCGCATAGAGGTCGCCGG
Organism: Streptomyces sp. Ag109_O5-1; assembly: GCF_003814875.1. Lineage (GTDB taxonomy): Bacteria > Actinomycetota > Actinomycetes > Streptomycetales > Streptomycetaceae > Streptomyces > Streptomyces sasae. The sequence goes on from NZ_RKQF01000001.1 coordinate 485,412, forward strand.
CCAGGGGCATGGCCCGCATTCCGCCGGTGCGGGGGTCGACGGCGTAGGCGGTGTCGTCATAGCCGACGGTGAGAAGTCCGCCCTGGTAACGGGTGATGGTGTCACCGGCGACGGCGCCCTGCCGCCGCCAGTCGAGGTGCCCGGTCGCCGCGTTCAGCCCGACGAGCTGGGTGTGCTCCGGACCTGCGGGGGTGGCAGCCTTTGCCGTGGCCGGGTCGGAGAGCGAGGCGAACACCTCGCCGCCCTTCTCGTCGGCGGCCAGCTGCATCGTCGGAGCGTTGTACCCGCCGACCGTGGAGGCGCTGGTGTAGGACCAGAGGGTGCGGCCCTTTGCGCCCCAGCCGGAGACAGTGCTCTGGCCGACCGTCAGGTCGGCGTTGACGCCGAGCTCCGCGACCGCGAACCGGGCCTGCCGGCCGTGCGCGTTCGGCAGAACCCGGAAGGCCTCCGGCACGCTGCCCTCCCGCGAGGTGATCACCGTGCGACGGCCGCTGTAGGCGTCGACCCCGGTCAGGTCCCAGCTCACCTTGTCGAACGGGTCGTTCTGCTCGACCACCAGGACGCGGTCCGCGCCCGGGTCCTTGACCAGCATGCGCGGGTAGCCGGGGGTCTTGGCGTGCGCGGCGACCTTGCCGTCGGACGTGTCGAGGACCAGCACGTTGCCGGCGGCGGGCCTCGGGCTGCCCAGGTCCATGGGGGTGTCGGACCAGGACGCGGCGATCCGGCCGGCGCCCATGGACGTCAGATCGCCCCAGTACGCCCAGGGGGCGTGCGTCGAGTAGGTCCAGGCGGCGGTCCCGCTGAGCTTGCCGTGAGCGGCGCGGCTGAAGGTGTAGGCGGTCAGGTTGCTGCGGCTGTCGCCCTGTTCGGCCACCGGGTCGCCCGACCAGTCCGGGCCGGCGGAGCCGGCGACGACCAGCTTGCCGTCCTGGGCCAGCATGTTGCCGACGAGGCCGGGCAGCAGCTTGCTCCAAGCCGTGCTGCCGGTACGGCCGTCCAGGACGGTGACGAAGGTGCCGTAGTCCAGCTTCGAACCCGGCGTGGAGAACGGCCGGAACGGATACTCGCCCACCGCGTAGGCGACGGCGACGTCCTTGACGCCGTCACCGTTGAAGTCGCCCGTGACGTAGGGCTGCCTACCGGTGGGCGTCATCTGGAAGGGGTTGTAGCCGGCATAGAGGTTCGGCAGGTAGTCGTAGGGCTGGAACCAGTTGTCGGGGGTCACCCGCCAGTCCTTGTACAAGGAGGTGGCCCCGCGGTTCCACACCTGCTTGCCGTGGGCGTCGTAACGGGCGACGGTGCCGCCGCTGTAGACGGCCACCCAGTCCTTGGTGCCGCCGAGCGGCAGGCTCTCGACGTAGCCCCGCCCGGTCTCCCACTGGCCGGTCCGCTTGAAGCCGGGGGCGGTGGGCGTGGTGCCCGTGTCCTTGGTGGCGCCCGCCGTCACGCTGGGCTTGGTGCCCGGTAGCGCCGGAGCGGCAGCGGCGGGGCCCTCCTGGGCGGCGACCTGACCGGGCGTGCCGTCGATACGGGGTTCGTACCGCTTGCTGAGTTTCTCGATCGCGGCGGCGGTCAGCCGGATGCCCTGAGCGCCCTGCGGTGGGGCTGCCTGCGCCGGTGGTGTGACCAGCAAGCCGGCAGCCAGCGCCAGCACGGCGGCGACCATGCCGGAGCGTATGCCGGTTCCACGCGTTCTCAATGGATACGCACCTCTCGGGTGGGAAACGGGGCGGCCGGCTCGCAAAGAGCACTGGTGAACCGCCCTGCGGGGGATGCCGGTACTGTTCCAGCACACCCGCCCCAGCGGGTGAGGAACGGCTGGCCGATACCGGCCATGAGCCGGTTGCGGCCATGAGCCGGGTACGGCCATGAGCCGGGTACGGCCGGAAGCCGGTTGCAGCCGAACGCCGCCTCGGCCGGGAATCGCAAAAGGGAGACGAGCCTGTGCTGGAACCCGTGGGTCTCGACGATCCGACAGAGCGCACGTACCGCCATCTACTGGCTTCGCCGCCGGTTACGGCCACCGAACTGGCAAGGCATCAGTCCTGCAGCACGGCACAGGCCCGCCGCATGCTGGACGAACTCGTCGCCGTGGGCCTCGCCGTCCCCTCGGCGGGACGGCCCACCCGCTACGCCCCGCTGGACCCGCGCATCGGCCTCGCCGCCCTGATCCGCGCGCGCCGTCTGGAACTGGAGCGCGCGGAGGCGGCTCTGGACGCCTACGGCGCCGAGTTCAACGAGCGCAAGCTGAGCTCCGATCCGAGTCGGCTGGTGGAGATCATCGAGGGGCCGACCGCGATCACCGACTGGCTGACCGAGCTGATGGCGGGCGCCGAGCACGAGGTGCTGTGCTTCGACGCCCCGCCGTATCTCACAGCTGACGCAAGCGCGTTGCGGGCCGAGGAGGACCTGCTGGCCCGTGGCGTACGGGCACGGGCGGTCTACTCGAGCCAGGTGCTGGCCATCCCCGAGCGCGCGGAACTGCTCCAGCGCTTCGTGCTCCTCGGCGAAGAGGCCCGGGTGCTGCCCCATGTGCCGCTGAAGCTCCTGGTGTTCGACCGCCGCGACGCCATCATCCCGCTCACCGCGGGCGCGGACGACCTGCGCAGTACGGCGGCGCTCGTCCATCGCTCACCGCTGTGCGACGCACTCGTCGACCTCTTCGAGGCGAGCTGGCAGCAGGCCACCCCCGTCTTCGGCAGCACGGCCCGACCCGCGGACGACCACCCCGACCTCGGCGAGGACGATCGCGCCCTGCTCCACCTGCTCCATGCCGGGCTGAAGGACGAGACCATAGCGCGCCAACTGGGCCTGAGCGAGCGCACCCTGCGTCGCCGGATCGCCGGCCTGACCACTCGCCTCGAGGCGACGAGCCGGTTCCAGGCCGGCGCGCAGGCGGTTCGCCGTGGGTGGATCTGACCACCGCCCCCAGAGTGCCGGCGCAGCGGACTGGTGCCTGACAGCAGCGGCCGTCCCGAAGGGGCAGCGGGATCTACCGGACCTGGTCCGCCGGTGCGTGGGCGCGCGGGCCGACGTCGTTCCCCGTCACGCGGCAGCGGGAAGGAGGCCGCGGGCGACCTCGCGGGCCTCTTCCGGGGAGAGGCCGAGCATGTGCAGGAGCATCTCGGCCATGGTGCCCGCGGCCTGCTCGACGTCGGACTCGGGCCTGCTGAACCACAGCTCCAGAAGCGCCAGCAGGCTGCCGTTGAGCGCGGACAGGGCAATGCCCGGGTCGGGGACCGTGAAGCGGCCCGCGGCGATGCCCAGTTCCATGTCGCGCCTGGCGCGAGGGGCCAGTCCACTGCCGGCGCATATGCGGCCGAGTTCGCTGTGGCACAGGATCCGCATGATCTCCGGGTGCGACTCGGCCAGGAGTGCGCTGAGCCGCAGACCCGCGGCGAGGCGTTCGGCGGGATCGTCGACGCCGTGCAGGCGCTCGTCGATGGCCTGGGCGAACTCCTCCATCGCGTCGTGCACGGCCGCGTCGAACAGCTCCGGCTTGGAGTCGAAGTGATTGTAGAAGGAGCCGAACCCCACGTCCGCGCGCTCTGCGATGGCCCGGATGCTGGCGCTGGTGTCGCCGGACTCGGCCAGGATCTCGCGCGCGGCGCGGACGAGTGCCTGCCGGGTCTCGGTACGACGGCGTTCGAATCGATTGCCGGGTGGAACTGACACGAGCACGCTCCCCAGATAGCACAGCTCTGGATGTTTCCTCGCGGCCACGAGCCCGGCCGCCGCCACGGCCGACGTTTCGTTCCTCACCCGGCGGTGACCTGTCCGCGACCGCCCTACAGATCTGATCGTTCAATCAATTCTGTGGTTATCTTGACGATGAAGCCGTCATGGGTGATGCTTTCATCAGAAATAACCTAACACAGACAGCTATGTCGTGCTTATGACTCTTAGGGATGACATAGGCGATTCGCCGCGCCTCCGATATGCCACAGGAGAGCCGACGCCCTGATCCGACACCTCGCGGCTCGCCTGCCACCACTGCCGTGCCGCGGATCGGCGTACCCCACCGCATGCCAACGCTGTCCGCACCATGCATGCGCAGGAAGGGATGAACCATGAACACCAGTCAATCGAAGCTCGTCGAGCCGGTGAAGCCGAACGAGGCACCCGACGCGGCGATAGCCATGATCAATGAGGAGGGGACGGTGGTCGGGTGGACGCAGGCCGCCCAGCAGTTGGTCGGGTACTCGGCCAGGGAGGTCGTGGGCCGGCCCGCGGCACAGGTACTGCCGTTCAGCCAGGACGCCGCGAGGGCCAGTGCGCTCGCGGAACGGTGCCGCGCCGAGGGCGGCTGGTCCGGCACCATCACGGTCCGCCACCGCGAGGGTCACACGCTCACCTTGACTCTGCGGGTCTCACTGCTGTGGGGAGAGAACGGAAGCCACCGGTGGCTGGTATGCGTGACCGACATAGGCGGGCTCTCCTCGGGATCGCTGAACGGATCGCTTCGCGAGTCTCTGCTCACCCACGCGCCGATCGGCATCGTCGTCCGCGACCTGCAGCTGCGCTGCATGTGGGTGAACGACGCCATGGAACTCCACGACGGCATTCCCCGTGCCCAACGGATCGGGTGCCGGCTGCGGGACTCGCTGTCCGGCTTCGAGGCCGAAGCGCTTGAGGTGGTCATGCAGCGGGTGCTGGAGAGCGGCACCAGCACGGTCCACGAGTACCGGGCGTGGCCACCCGCAGACCGGCGCCGCGAGCACGTCTTCTCGGCCTCGTTCTTCTGCTTCCAGGACGCGGCCGGCAAGCCACTGGGGGTCTGCTCCATGAGCGTGGACGTCACCGGCAACCGACGAGCGCGCGAACGCCAGGCCATCCTCAGCGAAGCCAGCACGCGCATCGGCAGCACCCTCGACGTCCTGCAGACCGGGCAGGAACTGGCCGACCTCACCGTGCCCCTGCTGGCCGACCACGCCCTCGTCGACCTGGTGGAGTCGGTTCCGCTCGTCCTGGAGCCCTCGGCGCGGATCGGCACGGCGAACGGACGCCCTCCTGCGCTGCGCCGTGCGGGTCTGGCCTCCGTCGAGCTCGGCATGCTGGAGCTGCCCTGGGTACGCGAAGAGCTGATCCACGTCCACCCCGCCTCGCCGTTCGCCGACGTACTGCGCACGGGCAGGTCACGCCTGGTCCCGGTGCTGGACATGGACACCCATCTCGGCCCGTGGGTCCACCAGGACCCGACGCGGGCGCAGAAGGTCCGTGACAGCGGGGTCTACTCGTTGATGATCGTCCCCGTCCACGCGCGGCGATGCGTGCTGGGGCTGGTGATCTTCGGCCGTTCCGAGGAGCCGACGCCGTTCCAGGAGGACGACCTCCTGCTCGCCGAGGAGCTGGTCACCCGGGCCGCGCTCTGCCTGGACAACGCCCTGCAGTACGCGCGGGAGCGCACCGCGGCCCTCACGCTCCAGCGCGACCTGCTCCCCCACCGGGTACGGGGCGGCGCCGCCGTGGAGGTGGCCTCGCGCTACGTGCCGGCCGACACGGACCACGGGGTGGGGGGTGACTGGTTCGACGTGATCGAGCTGTCCGGCGCCCGGGTGGCCCTCGTCGTCGGCGACGTGGTGGGACACGGCATCAACGCCGCCGCGACCATGGGCAGGCTGCGCACCGCCGTGCGCACGCTCGCGGACCTGGAACTTCCCCCCGACGAACTGCTGGCGCACCTCGACGACACGGTCCGCCGGCTGAACGACGAGAACGAGGTCGACGACGAGAGCGCCGACCAGGCTCCCGCGGTGGTCGGCGCCACCTGTCTGTACGCCGTTTACGACCCGGTCACCCGGCGGTGCACGATGGCGCGGGCCGGGCATCCCCCGCCCGCGATCGTCGACCCCGAGGGCTGTGTCACCTTCCCCGACCTGCCCGCCGGAGCCCCGCTCGGCCTCGGCCTCGGAGTGCTCGCCTTCGAGTCCGTGGAACTGGAACTGCCCGAGGGAAGCGTCCTCGCCTTCTACACCGACGGCCTGGTCGAGTCCCGAGACGACGACATCGACATCGGCCTGCAGCGCCTGAGCGCGGCCTTGACCCGGTCCGGCCGGTCGCTGGAGGACCTGTGCTCGCTCGTGGTGGAGACCTTGCCGGCCTCGGCACACTCCGACGACGTCACCTTGCTCCTGGTACGTACCAGCGCGCTGCAATCGGCCCAGGTCGCGTCCTGGGAGCTGCCGAACGAGCCGACCGCCGTCGGCACCGCCCGGCACCTGGCCGCCCGCCAGCTCGGCGCATGGCGGCTGGAGCATCTCCTGCCTACCGTGGAACTGATCGTCAGCGAGCTGGTCACCAACGCCCTCCGTTACGGAAGCGGGCCGGTCCGCCTCCGGCTCATCCAGCACCAGGTCCTGACCTGCGAGGTCTCCGACAACAGCACCAGCCACCCACACCCCCGGCATCCGAGCACTCTCGACGAGAGGGGCCGCGGCCTCTTCCTCATCGCTCGCCTGTCACGCAGGTGGGGCTCCCGCTCCGCATCGAACGGCAAGGTCGTCTGGGCCGAACAGGACCTGCCCTCCGTCGCCGTCGCACGGTGACCCCCCGAGCGGCGGCACGCGCCGGCGGCCGGTCGGCAACCGCCCGGCGAAGCGGATCCGCCGCCTCGGCGGCCTCCGCCGAGGAAAGGCCGAGGAAAGGCCGGGGAAAGGCCGAGGAAAGGCCGAGGAAGGGACGAACACCCAAAGGGGCGGCCGGGCCGTCCGGGAACACCTCTCCTGAACCCGCTTCCCAGCGCACCACGTGGCGCCGTCAGCCGGCGTGCCGGCTGTGCACGACTCGGCCGACCGTCGAGGCCAGCCGCTCGATGACGGACTGGTCAGGCGTCCGCCCAGCGGGCGTGGCGCCCGGCCGATGGCGGGGGACCCGTACGCGCAGTGCCCCGGGACTGATCCAGCACCGAACGGGAGTCGGCAGGGTGACGGCTTCGCCGTCCAGGCCGACGGGTACGGCCGGGACATCCGCGTGGACGACGACCTCGTCGGGTGTGGCGAGACGGGTCAGGCCGCGCGTCTGCCCGCCGAGGAACCGAGCCGCCGTTTCGGCGGGGGTCTCCGCCCTGGCGGCCAGTACACCCAGCAGACCGGCATCCAGCCGCGGGCGCCTGCCGAGCCCGGCCGGATCGTCCACTTGGTAAGGGTTGTTGCTCACCAGCACGGCGTCGCCCCTCGACGGTGAGCAGACCGACGCGCACTGTCAGCTCCGGACCCTCGTGGCGGGCCAGGAACTCATACCCGGCCGCCCTGAACGCGTTCGCCACCTGGACCAACGGCCTGTGCCGACCCGAGACCCGTGAGCTCCTCAAGATCGCCCCGACCTCGACACAGGCAGCGCAACTGACCCGCGCCCAGGTGCAGGCGGCCCTCAAGCGTGCCGGCCGCCAGCGCGGCATCGAAGCCGAGGCCGATCGCCTCCGTAACATCTTCCGCGCCAAGTGGGCCCACCAGCCACCGCTCGTCGAGGACGCCCTCGGCAAGCAGATGCTCGCCCTCCTCATGCAGCTCGACGCCGCTTGCACTGCCGCCGACCAGCTCGCCGAGGCGGTGGAAGAAGCGTTCCCTCAGCACCCCGACGCCGAGATCCTGACAAGCTTCCCCGGCCTCGGCGTCCAGCTCGCCGCCCGGATCCTCGCCGAAATCGGCGACGACCGCACCCGCTTCGCTGACGCCCGCGGCCTGAAGGCATACGCCGGCTCCTCACCGATCACCCGCGCCTCCGGCAAGAAGTCGAGCATCACCCGCCGCTGGGTGAAGAACGACCGGCTCAACCACGCCGGATACCTCTGGGCCTTCGCCGCGCCGAACGGATCACCAGGTGCCAAAGCCCACTATCGTCGCCGTCGCGACGAGCACGGAGACTGGAACGCCGCAGCCCGCAGGAACCTGTCCAACCGCTTGCTCGGCCAGCTCTACCACTGCCTGCAAAAGCGCGAGTTGTTCGATGAGCAAATCGCGTTCCCCACCGAACTCGCCACCGCAGCTTGACACCTTGGCAACGTGAGGTATCTGGCGCGTCCTCGGCAAGGTCCGCACCGACCCGAAGTGGGCGACCGCCCTGGTCAGGGCCCTGCTGGTCCTCACGAACCACGAAGTCGCCCGATGACCGCCGATCTTCACCAAAGTCACGCGCCAGCGACCAGCACGAGCATCCCGATGCCCACGCACACCACCCCCGTGACCAGCAACTTCAGCTTGCACACCTCTCATTGGTGGGGTGTTGTCGCGGCCATGGCCCGGCTGGGTGGTCACTGTGCCGTCATAGGCTCCGGTGCGTTGTGGGCGTGGCGGTAGGCCAGTGGTGACAGGCCCAGGTGCGTGTGGAAGTGCTTGCGCAGGGCGACGGGGTCGCCGAAGCCGCAGACGGTGGCGATCCGTGCGACGGTCAGGTCGGTGGATTCCAGCAGCAGGCGCGCGTGCGCCAGCCGCCGTTGTGCCAGCCACTTCAGTGGGCTGCTGCCCACCTCGCTGCGGAAGCGCCGGGTGAAGGTGCGGACGCTCATGTGCGCGTGGCGGGCCATGTCCTCCAGTGTGATCGGCTCGGCCAGCCGGTCCAGCGCCCACTGGCGGGTCGCCGAGGTGGAGCGGTCGGTGTCCTGCGGTACCGGGTGCTCGATGAACTGCGCCTGGCCGCCCTCGCGCCATGGCGCCACCACGCAGCGCCGCGCGGCGGCCGAGGCCACCGCCGCTCCGTGGTCCAGACGGACCAGGTGCAGGCACAGGTCGATGCCGGCGGCTCCGCCGGCGGACGTAAGGATGCGTCCGTTGTCGACGAACAGCACGTCCGGATCGACCTCGATGTCGGGGAACAGCCGCGCCAGTTCGTCGCACAGCGTCCAGTGTGTGGTGGCCCGGCCGCCGTCCAGCAGACCGGCCGCCGCGAGCAGGAAGGCCGAGGTGCACAGGCTGACGATGCGGGTTTGCGGCCCGATCCGGTCCAGTGCCGCGGCGAGTTCCCCGGGAAGCGCGCCGGTCGCGAGCAGGTCCTCGCCGGGCTCCTGAGTGGCGAGGACGACGGTGTCCGCGCTCTCCAGCACCGACTCGTCGTGGTCGACGACGATCCGGTAGTCCTCGTGCGTGCGCACCGGCCGGCCGCCGAGGGAGAAGGTGACGACGGAGTACAGAGGAGTCCCGTCCGGCTTACGGGCCTCGTTGAACACCCGGGCCGGGATGCCCAGATCCAGCGGCAGGACTCCGTCGAGGGCGAGAACAGCGACACGATGCGACATGGCTGGAATGGTACGACAGGTGGCCCTCCGGCCACTCACCCGCCCTGGCGGGCACTCGCCACTCTTTGTGTAGCGGGGACGCAATCCCCGCTGAAGGAAGAGCAAGACAGGCATGAGCGAGGACACCATGAGCGAGAACACCATGCGGGCAGTCACCATCAGCGAGTTCGGCGGAGCGGAGGTGCTGACCGTCGAGGAGGTCACGCGCCCCGAGCCGCTGCCGACCGAGGTGCTGGTACGGGTGCACGCCGCCGGGATCAACCCGGTGGACTGGAAGACCCGCGAGGGTCAGGGAATGGCGGGGCTGCAGACGCTCCCGCTGATCCTCGGCTGGGACGTCTCCGGCGTCGTCGAGGAGGTCGGCTTCGGCGTCACCACCCTGAAGGTCGGCGACGAGGTGTACGGCATGCCGTGGTTCCCGCGCGCCGCCGGCGGCTACGCAGAGTACGTGACCGCACCGGCCCGCCAGTGGGCCCGCAAGCCGGCCACCCTCGACCACGCGCACGCGGCCGCCGTGCCGCTGGCGGCGCTGACCGCCTGGCAGACCGTGGTCGACACCGCCCACGTCCAGGCCGGCCAGCGTGTCCTGATCACGGCCGCCGCCGGCGGAGTGGGCCACTTCGCGGTCCAGTTCGCCCGGCACCTGGGCGCCCACGTGATCGCCACCGCCAGCGCCGCCCGCCACCCCTGGCTCAAGGAACTCGGCGCCGACGAGACCATCGACTACACCACCACCCGCTTCGAGGACGTCACCAAGGACATCGACGTCGTCATCGACCTGGTGGGCGACGCCCACGACAACACGAGCACCCGCTCGCTGAAGGTCCTGCGCCCGGGCGGCCTGCTGGTCGCCGTACCGGCCGGTGTCTCCCCGGACCTGGCCCAGGCCGCCGAGGCGGCCGGCGTGCGGGTCACTCCCTACCTGGTCGAGCCGGACGGTCCCGCGCTGACCACGATCGCAGGCCTGATCGACGCCGGTGAGGTCGCCGTCGAGGTAGAGGACGTCTTCCCGCTGGAGCAGGTCGGCACGGCCCAGGCCCACGTCCAGGCCGGCCGCACCCGCGGCAAGGTCGTCCTCACCGTGACCGACTGACCATCCCCGCACACAGTCAGGAGCAGCACCGTGTACTACGAGATCCGCCGCTACCAGGCGCAGCCCGGGCGCCGTGAGGAGTGGGTGCGCTACATGGAGGACGTGGTCATCCCGTTCCAGGCCTCGCTGGGCATGGACGTAACCGCCTCCTTCGTCGACGCCGAGGACGACGACGGCTACGTATGGATTCGCCGATTCGAGGACGAGGCCCAGAGCGAGGCCCTGTACGCGGCCGTGTACGAGCACGACCGCTGGAAGAACGAGATCGGTCCGGTCGTCTACGACCTGCTGATCCCCGAGAAGTCCGTCGTCACCCGTGTGGTCCCCACCCCGGCCTCACCCCTGCGATGACCCGGCTCACAGCCGCTTCATCCGCCACCGCACAGCACCGCACAGCACCAGCAACAGCAACAGCAACAGCAACAGCAACAGCAACAGCAACAGCAACAAAGGAACCATCATGAGCACCGAGACACTCCAGAAGTCGACCCCCGCCTCGTCCATCACCCAGGCCGCCGCCGGCGCACTCATCGCGGCGGTACACGCCGCGGCTGCCCGGATCGGCTTCACGGCGTCCATCGCCGTCACCGACCAGGGCGGACATCTGAAGGCATTCGACCGCGCCGACGACGCGCCCTTCCTCACCGCCGAGGTCGCCCTCGACAAGGCCTGGACCGCGGCCTCCTTCCGAATCCCCACCCACACGTGGAACGACTTGCTCGCCAACCCGCAGATCGCGCCGCTGGGCGGCCACCATCGTGTGATGGCCGTCGGCGGCGGCTACCCGATCATCGAGAACGGCCAGTACGTCGGAGGGCTGGGGATATCCGGTGGCACCTACGACCAGGACCAGCAGGCCGCCGAGGAGGCCCTCGCCGCCCTCGGGTTCGAGCTGCCCGGTCTCTGACCAGCCACGGAGGGTCGGCCCGTGGCTGACTGGCGCCAGGCCAAGCCACAGACCGACATGTGCGCCGTCACTGATGGCTGCAGCCATTGCCCTGATCAGCCGGCCCCGCGGCAGCCTGCGTCCTGACGTCGCGCGGCCGCCGGCCGCGGTGGCTCAGCGGGTGGAGAGGGACGCCGGGCGCCCCGCGTCCAGGCCGTCGCGAAGATCACCGACGACCAGGACGAGCTGCTGGCTCTTCGCCTGGACCGCGGCCTCCTTCCGAATCCCCACCCACACGCGCCCGGGACGAGGGCGGCAGCCCCGGTCCGTCGTCCTCGGCAGGCGCCAGAGCAGGCGTCCTGCGGCGTCACGGTGATAGTTCTGCACCATGATCTGGCGCAGGGCCTGGACACGGGGGCCGAACGCCCGGCCTTCCCCGTTTCGGTGCAGGTGCTCTAGGAGCAGGACGGCGTCGTTGCCGGTGGCGAGGATCCTGGTCTTGGGCTTGGTGGGGTTCTTGCCCAGGCGAAGCGGCCGGCCGTAGCGGCGCCCCCAGTCCTCGTCGACCAGTCCGTCCGGCAGGTGGCCGGCGGTTCGGCGATCTCTGCCAACGCGGCGCGGACCGCCTCGGTGATCAGTTCCAGGGCGGGTCAGGCCGCGCACCGCGGCCAGCACGTGGGTGGAGTCGGTGCGCTGTGTGGTGCGTTCGCGCACCAGGCCGGCCTCCTTGAGGCGGGCCAGCGCGAGGTCGAGGAGGCGGTCGGCGCGGCCGCCCTCGGTGAGACGGTCACGGAAGTCGGCCAGCACGCTGTGGTGGAAGCCGGGGTCGTCCAGCTCCATGGCCATGGCGTACTTGAAGTCGATGCGGCAGCGGACCGCCTCGGCGGCCTGCCGGTCCGACAGGCCGACCAGGAACTGCAGCACACAGACGGTGGCCAGTTGGGCGGGCGAGAGGCCCAGGCGCCCGTCGCGCGGGTACCAGTCGGCGAAGTCCTCGTCGCGCCACAGCCCATCGAGGCGGTCGCGCACCCATATCGCCGCCGTTCCGTCCGGGTTGCTCGCCCGCGCGACCTGCGCAGTCAGAGGCGGGACCTGCTCACCGGAACGGGGGCGGAGGGACAACGGGCACCTCGACCGCTGCATCGGTCAACGGAACTACCCGAGCATGCCCCTTCACCATGCTGCCGCACCGCGAAACTCCAAGATCCCCTACAGAGTCAAGCTAGGGCCGCGCCCGTCAGACGCCGCCCTCCTGGACCTCATGGCGGAGTGGATCACGAAACCTTAAGGGACCCCACGGCATCTTCGCGACGCCCTCAGACGTACCGCCAGGTGGGTGGCGCGTCCGGAACAGCACCTCGTCAGGGTGCGGGACGCTCCGGAGCGGAGTGTCAACGGCGGGGCGGCCCAGGCCACGGCCACCGCGAAATGCCCGCTTCACAGGGGTACAACTTCTACCACGACGGGGAGGCAGGAGTCGCTGCCGGACCCCGCCCACCACACGTGAGCCGAGAACAGCGAGGGTGCCCGGATTGCGGGGCACCATTCCAGTGGCGTAGAACGGCAGCGGACCTGCGACGACGGAGGTGGCATGCGGTCGTCCACCCCTGACGGTGAAGCGGGGAACCTCCCCGTTCCGGTCAGCAGCTTCGTCGGAAGGCGGCACGAGCTGTCGGAGATCAGACGGCGGATGGCCGACTCGCGCCTGCTCACACTGACGGGCCCCGGCGGGGTCGGTAGGGACCGGCTCGCGCTGGAGGCGGCGACCGCCGCGCGCAGAGCGTTCGACGACGGCGTCTGCTTCGTCGACTGCGCGGCCGTCCGCGACGGTAGCCTGCTTGCCGAGACCGCGGCCTCCACCCTTTCGCGACGTGGGCGATCGGCCGGCGGGCGGCGCTCGCGCCGACCAGGAGATGGTTGTGGGCGAGAGCGTCGGTCAGGGCGTACAGGACCAGGCGCTGCCATCCGCCCATACAGTCCTCATGCTGGGTGCCCAGGCTCCGGGCCCGGGCGAGGTAGGCGTTGATGTGCCGGCAGTGGTACTCGAGCAGTGCCAGCAGCTCCTGCGGCACCCCTTCACCTGCCGGGCGGGGAGCAGGCGGCACGGTGCGTGCCGCGGATGCGGGCAGCAGGCCGTGGCGGATTCTGCTGGAGTAATAGTCAAGACCTGTGGGTGACTGGTCTTCAGCACATGACTTCGGAGGTGGTTGGCAGCAGGGGCTGTTTCCCGCTGCAGGGCTGCGGAGGGCTGTTTCGATGGGAACGGTCAGCTGCTGTTACGTTTCTCGAATGAGGAAGGGACCTACTACGTGGAGAGCCGGGGCGGACGAGCCGCTCGGCTTCTTGATCGCTTCGGTGGGCAACGCGGCGGCTCTCGCATTTGAGTCGACCCTGGCCGAGGAGGACTTGCATCCGCGGCATTTCGCCGTGCTGCGCGGGCTGCGTGACGGCGGGGAACATTCGCAGCAGCAGCTTGCCTCCTCACTCGGTATCCCGGCCAGCCGCTTGGTCGGGCTGCTGTCGCTGCTCATCGAGAGGGGCCTGGTGGAGCGGCGCGAGTCGCCGAGTGACGCCCGGGTGAAGCTGGTGCGCCTGCGGGAGGAGGGCCGGGTGGAGCTGGAGAAGCTGATCGGGCTCGCGGGCGCCTCGGAGCGGCGGCTGACTGCGGGTCTGGCGGCGGAGGACAAGGCTGAGCTGCGTCGGCTGCTCGGGATCGTCTATGCCAACGTCGCTGTTGAATCCGGGGCGCGACCCGCTCGGGTGTGGTGATCGGGCCTCTCTGGCCTGGTTGTTCGATCCAGTGACGGGGTGCGCCTTGCAATACCGTTTCGGTTGTAATAATTTCAGTGGAAACGGATTGGGCGCCTGCAGGGCGCCCCGCCAAGGGAGACGATGATGACGGTCAAGAGCGGGGACACGGTCGAGGAGTTCCTTGAGCGGGTCCAGCAGGCATGGAACGCGGGTGACGCGACGCGTTATGCCGCGCAGTTCGCCGAGGACGCCTCATACGTGATCTTCATGGGAGATGCCATGTTCGGGCGCGCCGCCATCGCGCAGACACACCACGAGGTGTTCACCCGGTGGCAGAAGGGCACGCGCATGACAGTCAAGCCGATCGATGTGCGAATGCCGGACGAGTCCACGGCGGTGGTGACCACGGTCGGCGGCATCGGCAAAGGCGGCCGGGTCGATGTGGACAAGTTCCAGACCTTCACACTGCGTCGCCGCGACGGACGTTGGGAATGCGTGGCGTTCCAGAACACTGAAATGAGTCGCCGGTCCAAGCGCGCCTACCGCTCCCGGTGACCGCCCGCACCCGTTCTTGATCTCGACACGGCAACACGGCCGGCCGGCCAAGCGCATCGACCAGGGCGTGTGCCGACGTCGCCGTGGCCACCACGGACGGGCCACCGGCGGCGACCAGCGCCGGGCGTCGCGTCATGCCACCGACTGTCCGACCTGTTAGGTGCCCGCCGGAAGCACCTGCCGCACCCGCGGCGGCAAGGAGGACCACACCCCGCGGTTCATGCTCGTCCCCCAGCTCCGTGCCGAACTCGAAGTCCGCACCCCTGCCGATCGCGGCCCTGGCCGCACGTGGGAGATGGGCCCCGCGATCGAGGCCGCAGTGCCGGAGGCCGCGACGAAGCCCACGAGGGTGGGGTACGCCCGTTGCAGTACCGCTCAGCAAGAGCTCCAGAGCCAGCTCGACGCCCCGGAAGAGGCGGGCTGTGATCCGGTCTTCTCGGAGAAGATCAGCACCCGGGTCAAGGTGAGGCCGGAGTTCGTCAAGGCGATGGACTTCGCCCGCACCATCAAGAAGGCCGTCCCGCACCAGCGGGTGATCTTCACAGTGCACGAGATGAAGCGCCTCGGCCGCGGCGCCGCCGAGCTGCTGACCATCGCCGAGGACTTGCGCCACCACGACATCCAGCTCGAACTCCTCACCGGCCCCCTTCAGGGGGTGTACGACCCGTCCGGCCACGGCGCCGCCCTGTTCGCGTTCTTCGCCGACATGGCGGAGTCCGAACGCGAGTACATCCGGGAGAAGTCCCTGGAGGGCCAGGCGTCCGCCCGCGAGCGCGGCCGGCATGGCGGGCGCCCCAAGGTTGTCGACGACGACATGGCCGCGTACGCCCGCAGCCTGCGGGCCAACGGGGTCCCCGTCCCCGAGATCGCCCGAAAGCTAGTCATCACCTCGGGCAAGAATCAGGGCAAGCGGCCCTCGGTCGCCACCGTCTACCGCATCCTCGCCGAGGACGCCGACAGCACCGAATGAGCCCGGACGCTTTCAGGGCTTCAAGATCAACTCATTGCCCCTTTTACGCGTATCTGGGTCACACCCGAGGAGGCGTGGGTGCGGAGGCAGTCGCGATGCCGGCGGCAGGTCTTCTCCACAGCGGAGGAGAGGTTTTCAAGGAGGTGCCATCTGTCCGCTACTTCCTGGGCCTGCGGTGCGGCTTGTTGGATGGCCTTGGTGAACATCATGGAACGGTCGCGGCAGATGATCTCCGCTCTGGGTGCTCGCACAGCCAGGCGGCGACAGTGGCGGTGTCCCGGTGGGGCAGCACGTCTACGGGGCGGGAGGTCTCGATGTCGACGAGCACCGTCCCGTAGGTACGCCCCTTGCGGAAGGCGAACTCATCGATGCCCAATATCCGAGGCGCTCGATCCGGTACGGATGGCGCCTTGAGCAGGCGAAGCAGTGCCGTCCGACCGCCATGCAGCAGCAGTTGTCGGCAGAGCCGTTGGCCGGGACGGCCGCCCAATTCCGTGGCGACCGCGCGCATCGCCGAGCGCAGTGACGTCGTGGTGCGCCGATGTGGTTCGGTCAGTCCGCGGACTTGCTCCACAACGGTTCTGCGTCGGCACCCGGCGTGCTCGCACAGGAACCGGCGGACCTGAAGGCGAATGACCATCCGCTGCCCAGCCACGGGCAGATCAGTGACGTGGCGCCAGTAGCGACTGTGGACACGGGTGACGGGCTGAGCACAATCCGGGCACAGCCCTGGCGGACCGCACCCGGCTGCGTCAACCACCAGCACACGCTCGATAATGCTCACTTGACGCACTGTGACCCGCCGGTCGGCGAGTAAGAGCTCTACGAACGTCTCCACCCTCACGCTTTGGGCATGCCCAATTCTGTAGTTTCGGGAGCCTGACGGTGCTTCGGGCGTTCAACTCCGGCGCGGGACGCCCAGCATCTGCACGAGCTGGACGAGTTCCTCCTCGAAGAGCTTCTCCGGGTTGGTGGTCTGGGTGTGCATGTGGCCGTAGACCTCCAGTGACACCAAGCCGTGCAGGTGACCCCAGATACGCAGGGCCAGGGCGACGGCTGCGGGCGGCAAGTCGGGGAACGCGGGCCGCACCTTGTCGAGGAGCCCTTGGTCGAAGTCGGACCAGCCGAAGGCGCTGTCCTCGTAGAGATGCTGGGTGTGCGGCCATGCGGCTGCAGCGAGGGCGGTGAGTCCGGTACAGACCCGGCGTGCGGCATCTGGGGCGGGGCCGCCTTCGGGGGCGTGGTAGCCGGGGACGGGGTCGCCGTAGATGAGCCGGAAGCCCTGGGGGTTCACCACGGCCCAGGTCCGGAAAGCGGTGGCCCATGCTGTGATGCGGATGGCGGGATCCGTGGCGGGGGCGGCCTCCCAGGCGGCGTCCACGGCGTCGGCCAGGGCGGTGTACACGTCGTTGATGAGCGTGGTGACCAGGTCGTCCCGGGTCGCAAAGTAGCCATAGATCGCGTTGGCGGTCATGCCCATCTCGCGGGCGATGGCCCGCAGTGTGATGGCGTCCGGGCCGCCCGAGGCCATCAAGGCGAGGGCCACCTTCTTGATTTCGGCCGTGGTCTCGGCCCGTAGCCGCGCGCGTCTTCCCTTGCTTCCCGTGACTGTCACAACAGGAACTCTACAGCGTCAATTTACTTCACAGCGTATAGTTTCTTCACGTCGTCACCTCTGGTGGCGTCCCACGTTTGCATGCATAGGGGAGAACCATGCACATCGGAGTCATCGGAGCCACGGGCACCATCGGCAGCAGGGTCGTCGCCGAGGCCCTCGAACGGGGCCACCACATCAGGGCGTTCAGCCGGGACGCCGCTCAGGCGCAGCACGAGGAGCGTCGGGACAACATCACCTGGACGAGCGTCGACGTCCTGGACCCGAAGAGCATCGCCGGCGTCCTGCCCGGACTCGACGTCCTGATCAGCGGATTCCAGCCGGGCAACGCGGCCAAGGACTTCGAGGACACCGTCCGGCGCTCGATCGCCGACCCCACCGTCTACGCCACCGCGGCACAGGCCCTGCTGAAGGCTCTGGAGAGCCACCCACAGACCCGGCTCATCGTGATCGGCGGGGCCGGAAGCCTCGAAATCGAACCGGGCGTGGTGCGCGCAGACTCCGACGAGTTGCTGCACGCTGCCCTCGACCAGCTTGGACTGCCCCGCGAATACGGCGCAGCGGTACGTGGTCACCGCGACGCCCTGAACGTCCTGCGAACCTCGAACCGGCTGTGGACCTACTTCAGCCCCGCAGAGGAGATCGCTCCCGGCGAGCGCACCGATCGTTTCAGGATCGGCGGCGACCAGCCGGTCCTGGACGCTGACGGCCGCAGCCGTATCTCGGTGGAGGACGCGGCGGTCGCCTTGATCGATGAGGCGGAGCTGCCTCGCTTCGTCCAGCGCCGCTTCACCATCGGTTACTGAGAGCCGCAGCCCACATCCCCATGGGGCGCGTCATGAACTCCCCCACGGGCAAGGGCGACGTCCGTCTGAGTCAACCCGGCTGGTCGAGCCTACCGGCACTCTGGCATACGCCCAGATAGGTGCTGCCAGTCCAGCTACGCGGCGGATCCGCATTTGTCCGTAGCCGTCACGCAACCGCAGCCAGAACCAACCAGCGTGCTCAGTCACAGTAACCGACAACCCGCGTGCGTCTGGTGATCAGTTGTGCGGGATGATCCCGGTATGCGTGATCAGGAGGGGCTGTTCGAGGTCGAGCCGGCCGAGGGCAAACAGCCGCCACGTCGTGCGGCGGCGGTGGACAAGCGATTCAGGTCGTTCGACCGCACCAGGTCCTGCTGCTGCCGCCGTCGCTGGACGACTGGCTACCCCAGGACCATCTGGCCCGCTTCGTCGCCGAGCTGGTCGACGACGTGCTGGACCTCGGACCGGTCCTGGCCGACTACACCGAGAAGCGGGGCTACCCGCCCTACGACCCGCGGCTGATGGTGCGGCTGCTGATCTACGGCTACACCACCGGCGTCCGCTCGTCCCGGGCGATCGAGCGCAAGTGCGTGGACGATGTCGCATTCCGGTTCCTGGCCGCCGACCAGGCACCGGACTACCGCTCGATCGCCCGGTTCCGCCGCCGCCACTTGGACGCTCTCGCAGACCTGTTCACCCAGTCCCTGGAGTAGGTACTGGTGGGGGAACATATGAGCAACGACGCGATCCGGTTGCGCTCCGTGACCCGGCGGTACGGCTCGGGCGGTACGTCCGTCACCGCCCTCGACGAAGTATCGCTCGCCTTCCCGAGGGGGACCTTCACCGCCGTGATGGGCCCGTCCGGGTCCGGCAAGTCGACCCTGCTGCAGTGCGCCGCGGGCCTGGACCGGCCCACGTCGGGCTCGGTCACCGTGGGCGACACCGAGCTGACCGGCCTGAGCGAGACCAAGCTGACCCTGCTGCGCCGCGAGCGCATCGGCTTTGTGTTCCAGGCGTTCGACCGGCTGCCCTCGCTGACCGCCGAGCAGAACGTGGCCCCGCCGCTGCGGCTGGCCGGCCGCCGCCCGAAGAAGGCCCAGGTGCGCGAGGTGCTCGAACAGGTCGGACTCGGCGACCGGGCGCGGCACCGGCCGACGGAGATGTCCGGCGGCCAGCAGCAGCGGGTTGCCCTGGCCCGCGCAACTGATCACCCGCCCCGAAGTGCTGTTCGGCGACGAGCCGACCGGCGCGCTCGACTCGCAGACCAGCCGCGAGGTGCTGACCCTGCTGCGCGGCATGGTCGACCGGGACGGCCAGACGATCATCATGGTCACCCACGACCCCGTCGCCGCCTCCTACGCCGACCGTGTCGTCTTCCTCGTCGACGGCCGTGTCAACGGCGAGCTGATCGGCGCCTCCGCCGAGGACATCGCGGCGCGCATGACCAAGCTCGAGGCGGCGCCGTGCTGAGCACCACGCTGGGCACCCTGCGCACCCGCTGGGTTACCTTCGTCGGCAGTTTCGTCGCCCTCTCCCTGGGCGTGGCGCTGATCGCCGTGATGGGGCAGGCTCTGGCGTCCTCGATGGACGCTCCCGACCGGGGGCCGGAGCGGTTCGCCGCCGCGCCGGTCGTCGTCAAGGGCCAGGACACCCTCGAGGTGCCCACCTCGATCGGTGACCGCACCCAGAAGCTCGCGCAGCCGCGTGCCGTGCTGAACGACGTGGTCGTGAAGCTGCGGGATCTCGGGACCGTCGTCGAGGACCGGTCGTTCGCCGTGCGGGCCGAGGGCGGACCCGCCGATCTGGTGGGCCACCCCTGGTCCACGGCGGCCTTCGCGCCGTACGAGCTCTACGCGGGACGCGCGCCCGAGGCCGCTGACGAGGTCGTCGTCAGCGGTGACTGGGCCCGTCCGGGCGCCCGGGTGCGGACCGACGGCGGCACGGTGCGCGTCGTCGGCACCGTGGGCGGGCTCGGCTTCGAGAACGCTGTGTTCTACACCGACGCCCGCGCTGCCGAACTGTCGCCGCGCAGCCTCCAGCTCGTGGTCGACGCAGATGCGGCGGCCGTGCGCGAGGCGGTACGCGGCAACGAAGGCGTCCAGGCCCTCACCGGCAACGCGCGGCGGTACGCCGACCCCGACCCCGACCGGGACAGCGAGGCCCTTACCGCGATGAACGCCGTGTTCGGCACGGCCGGCGGCGTCACCGGGTTCGTGTCGGTGTTGGTGGTGGCCTCGACCTTCGCGTTCGCGGTGGCCCAGCGGCGCCGTGAGTTCGGGCTGCTGCGCACCGCCGGGGCGACCCCGGGCCAGATCCGCCGCATGGTCGTGTACGAGGCGCTCGTGGTCGGTGTGCTCGCCTCGGCCGCCGGCTGTGTGCTCGGTTCCTACGGGGCTCCGAAGCTCGCCGAGTGGGCGGTCGACGAGAGCCTTGCGCCCCGCTGGTTCACCATGGGGGCCTACACCTGGCCCTACCACATGGCGTTCTGGACGGGCCTGTTCGTGGCCCTGTGCGGGGTGCTGGCCGCGTCCTGGCGGGCCGGGCGCACCGGTCCCTCCGAGGCACTGCGCGAGGCGTCGCTCCCGCGCGGGGTGGGCGATTCGGATCTGCCGCCACGCGAGTTCATCATCCAGATGAAATCGCGTACGGGTTGACGCGGGACCAGAACAGCAGGGACAGCCCGCGCCAGTCTGCGGCGGTAAGCTTCCCGGCCCACTGCGGGTCGCGAAGGACCGCCTGGAGAAACTGGGTGTTGATCAGGACCAGGCTCGATTGCAGGAGATGGAGTGCGAGCATGGAGACCTCGGCGTGCTCGCGGTCGGCACCGGTGAGGACGCTCTCGCGGTCGTGGAAGATCTCGTTGGCGGAGTTCCAGCTCTCGACGACCTTCAGTCCGCCGTTGGTCTCGCGGTGGAGATGGTCATCAGCGAGACCGTCGCAGATGAAGATCGGTTTTGACCGCCCGCCCGAGTTCTTCGGTTTCAGGAGTTCGAGGCCGTGACCTGGGCGTGTACCAGTGGTTCTTGATATCGGTGGGGCCGGCCTCTCCGGAGCGTTGGAGGGGCCTCACCTGGTCATGCGGTCGGATTCGTACCGACTCCGTCCGTCGGGTTCGAGGCGGCCGGGGTGTCGGTCAGAGGTCGGTCGGCAGCAGGCTTCTCAAGGGCCGGGCGGCTTGGGGGCGGCTGGGGCTGTCCGGGTTGGTTCCGGAGCATCTGCGGCGATCAGCCGGCTGTTCTCGACCATCAGTCGCCGGTTGACGTTGCGGAGTGCCTGCATGACGGTCTCTGCTTGGCGGCCGGCTGCGAGTGCAGCGTCTCGTTGCTCGCGCAGTTCCTGAATCTCCGTGTCGCGCAGCGAGCGGGCGTTCAGGCCCTCGCGGAGGCGGGCGCCCAGTTCGTGGGCGCGTAGCGTGCGCAGCTCGTTCTGAACTTCGTGAAGGGTCCGTTGCAGGGCGGCGTTCTGTTCCAGGAGCATGCGGTTCTCGACTTCGAGGGCCGCCTCTTTGCAGGCGGTCTCTGCTGCCGCCGCCCGCGCCCGTCTTGGGCGAGGTGGGCGCGGGCGGTCTTGCCCTTGCCCTTGCTGACCCGCAGGTACTCACGTGCTGTCCGGATCGCCGTTGCCGTCGCCATGGCCCCTCCCCGTCCCGTACGGTCGTTCTATGCCTCCTAACAGTTCCACCGTAGGTGTAATCATGACCGTGGACGACGACCCGGGGGTCTCCCGTGCCGTCGCCCGGGACCTGCGACGCCGTTACGGGGCGTCCTACCGGATCGTGCGCGCGGAGTCCGGGGAATCGGCGCTGGACGCGCTGCGGGAGCTGAAGCTGCGCGGCGACCTGGTGGCGGTGATCCTGGCCGACTACCGGATGCCGCAGATGAACGGCATCGAGTTCCTGGAACAGGCCCTGGACGTGTATCCGGGTGCGCGGCGGGTGCTGCTCACCGCGTACGCGGACACCAACGCGGCGATCGACGCGATCAACGTCGTGGATCTGGACCACTATCTGCTCAAGCCCTGGGATCCGCCCGAGGAGAAGCTCTACCCGGTCCTCGACGACCTGCTGGACGCCTGGCGGGCCAGCGACTACAAGCCGGTACCGGCCACCAAGGTCGTCGGGCACCGCTGGTCGGCCCGGTCCTCGGACGTGCGGGAGTTCCTGGCCCGCAACCAGGTGCCGTACCGCTGGTACTCGGTCGAGGAGCCCGAGGGACAGCGGCTGCTGGCCGCGGCCGGGGTCGACGGGGACCGGCTGCCGCTGGTGATCACGCCGGACGGCACGCCCCTGATCGAGCCGGAGGCTCCGGAGCTGGCCGCGCACGTGGGGCTCGCGACGACACCGACGGCGGACTTCTACGACCTGGTGGTGATCGGCGGCGGCCCGGCAGGGCTCGGCGCGGCGGTGTACGGGGCGTCGGAGGGGCTGCGGACCGTGCTGGTGGAGCGGTCGGCGACCGGCGGCCAGGCCGGGCAGAGCTCGCGCATCGAGAACTACCTGGGTTTCCCGGACGGGGTGTCGGGGGCCCAGCTCACCGACCGGGCCCGGCGGCAGGCCGCCAAGTTCGGCGCGGAGATCCTGACCGCGCGCGAGGTCACGGGACTCGAGGTCACCGGGGGCGCGCGGGTGGTGCGCTTCAGTGACGGCTCGGCGGTCGCGGCGCACAGCGTGATCCTGGCGACCGGTGTGCAGTACCGGCAGCTGGAGGCGGACGGCTGTCTCGACCTGACCGGCTGCGGGGTCTACTACGGCTCCGCGCTCACCGAGGCGACCGCCTGCCAGGGCCAGGACGTGTACATCGTCGGCGGCGCCAATTCGGCCGGCCAGGCCGCCATGTACCTGTCCCGGTTCGCCAAGTCGGTGACGCTGCTGGTACGGGGCGCCGACCTGTCCGCCTCGATGTCGTACTACCTGATCCAGCAGATCAACGAGGCCCCGAACATCTCGGTGCGCAGCCAGACGGTGGTCGACGCGGCGCACGGCGCCGGGCGCCTGGAGCATCTCACCCTGCGCCATGTGGAGACCGGCGACCGGGAACAAGTCGAGGCACAGTGGATGTTCGTGTTCATCGGGGCGGCGCCGCTGACCGACTGGCTCGGCGACACCGTGCTGCGCGACGGACGCGGGTTCATCCTGGCCGGACCCGACCTGACCGCAGACGGACGGCCGCCCGCCGGCTGGGAGCTGGACCGGCCGCCGTACCACCTGGAGACCAGCATTCCCGGCGTGTTCGTGGCGGGCGACGCACGCTCCGAGTCCGCCAAGCGTGTCGCGTCCGCCGTCGGAGAAGGAGCCATGGCAGTGATGCTCGTCCACCGGTACCTGGAGCAGTCGTGAGCGGGCAGCTGATGCCGTGCAGCCCGCAGGAGGTCGGCGCGCTGTTCCTGTTCGAGAAACTGGAGCCGGAGCAGCTGGGGCGGCTGTGCGCCGCGGGCCGGGTGGAGCTGTTCCAGCCGGGTCCGGTCTACACCGAGGGTGACCCGGCGACCTGCTTCTACGTGATGATCGAGGGCACCGTGGTGCTCTCCCGCCGGGTCGCCGGCGACGACGTCGAGGTCACCCGGACCTCTCAGCCCGGGGTGTACGCGGGCGCCATGCAGGCGTACCTCGGGGACCGGGTGCGGCAGATCTACAACAACTCGATGCGGGTGACAGAGCCGACGAGGTTCTTCGTGCTGCCGGCGGACACGTTCGCGGACATCATGCAGGACTGGTTCCCGATGGCCGTCCATCTGCTGGAGGGCCTGTTCTTCGGTTCGAAGAGCACCCAGGCGGCGATCGGGCAGCGCGAACGGCTGCTGGCGCTCGGCTCGTTGTCCGCGGGGCTCACCCACGAGCTCAACAACCCGGCCGCGGCGGCGGTACGGGCCACCTCCACGCTGCGCGAGCGGGTGGCGAAGATGCGGCACAAGCTCGCGATCATCACCGAAAGCCCGTTCTCCCGGGAGCAGTTGGCCGGTCTGATCGAGATCCAGGAGCGCACGGCCGAGCGGGTCGCCAAGGCCCCGGCGCTCAGCCCGCTGGAGGCCTCGGACCGCGAGGACGCGCTCTCCGACTGGCTCGACGACCACGGCATGGAAAACGGCTGGCAGCTCGCGCCGACGTTCGTGCAGGCCGGGCTCGACGTCGACTGGCTGGAGCAGGTCGCCGCCGCCGTGGACGAGGAGATACTGCCGAACGCGGTCGGCTGGCTCAACTACACCATCGAGACCGAGCTGTTGATGTACGAGATCGAGGACTCCACGACCCGGATCTCCAACCTCGTCGACGCGGCCAAGCAGTACAGCCAGCTGGACCGGGCGCCCTACCGGGTGGTGGACGTGCACGAACTCCTCGACAGCACACTGCTGATGCTGTCCGCGAAGACCGGACAGAACATCGAGGTGGTCAAGGAGTACGACCGTACGGTCCCGCCCGTCCCTGCCTATCCCGCCGAGCTCAACCAGGTGTGGACCAACCTCATCGACAACGCGGTCTGCGCGATGAAGGGCGAGGACGGCGGCGGACGCGGCACGCTGACCGTGCGGACCGCGCTCGACCACGACCAGTTGCTGGTCGAGTTCCGGGACACCGGGAGCGGGATCGCACCGGAGATCAAGGGCCGGATCTTCGACCCGTTCTTCACCACCAAGCCGGTGGGCCAGGGGACGGGGCTGGGCCTCGACATCTCCTGGCGGATCGTCGTGAACAAGCATCACGGCACCATGCGGGTGGAGTCGGTGCCGGGCGACACCCGGTTCCAGGTGCTGCTTCCGCTGACCGCCGAGACACCCGAGACATCCGAGACAATTGTGGAGACGGTATGAGTGGCGACGCCGCGATCGACCCGAACGTTGCGCCGAGCGGCGACGGGTGTGTGGAGTGCGACGAGGCGGGTGGCTGGTGGTTCCATCTGCGGCGGTGTGCGCAGTGCGGGCACATCGGGTGTTGCGACGACTCGCCCGCGAAGCATGCGACGGCGCATTTCCATGCCAGCGGGCATCCGATCATCCGTAGTTACGAACCGGGCGAGGGGTGGTTCTGGAATTACGAGACGGACGAATTGTTCGAGGCCGGGCCGGAGCTGGCGCCGCCGGTGAGTCATCCTGCGGATCAGTCCGTGCCGGGTCCTGCGGAGCGGGTGCCGGAGGACTGGGCTCGGGTGTTGCGGGGTTGAGCGCCTGAGGGGGCGGGGGGTTCTGTGATGGCGGCGGCTGCAGGTTGAGTGTGGCTGGTCGCGCCACGCGGCGGAGCCGCACATCGATACAGCCCCGCGCCCCTTGGTTTCTGCAGCTGGACCTTGTCAGGATGTGGGCGTGTCGCAGAGATCGTTTAATGCTCCTCTGATCGGGCGGGATGAAGAACTGGGCCGCCTCGCCGAAGTGTTGGAGCGTGCCCGGAGCGGGCGCGGGCAGGCCCTCTTGCTTGCCGGGGACGCGGGGGTCGGCAAGACGCGGCTGCTCGACGAGGTCGCGGTTCGGGCTGCCGCGGCCGGAGCCACCGTCGTCGCCGGGCACTGTGTCGATCTCGGTGATGTGGGGCTGCCTTACCTGCCCTTCACCGAGATCCTCGGGGTGCTGGCCGCCGATGAGCAGTATGCGGACGTAATCGCCGCGCATCCGGTCGTCGACCGCCTCCTGGGTGCCGCGTCGGACTCCTCGCGGGACGCGGATGCCCGGCTGCGGCTCTTCGAGGGGGTCGCGGGGCTGTTCGCGGATCTCGCCGCGGCCGTGCCCCTGCTGCTTGTCCTGGAGGATCTGCACTGGGCCGACCAGTCCTCCCGGGATCTGCTGCGTTTTCTGCTGAGCCGGGGTGTGCTGCCCCGGCGGCTCGCGGTGCTGGCTTCGTACCGTGCGGACGATCTGCACCGGCGGCACCCACTGCGGCCGTTGCTCGCCGAGCTGGTGCGGCTGCCCGCCGTGGAGCGCCTGGAGTTGCGGCCGTTGGCGGATGCCGAGGTGGCACGGCTGGTGCGGGCGCTGGAGGAGCGGCCGCTGCCGGAGGCGACCGTGCGGGACATCGTGGAGCGGGCCGAGGGCAACGCCTTCTACACCGAGGAACTGGTGGCCGCCGCCGACGCGGACGGCATGCCCACCGGGCTCGCCGATCTGCTGCTCATCCGGGTCGAGCAGTTGTCGGAGACGGCCCAGCAGGTGCTGCGGACGGCCGCGGTGGCCGGGCGCCGGGTCGGTCACGATCTGCTGCGGGACGCGGTCGGGATTCCGGAGGAGGAGCTGGAGTCGGCGCTGCGGGAGGCCGTCGGGCGGCAGCTGCTCGCCCCGGGCGACGGGGACACCTACGCCTTCCGGCATGCCCTCGGGCGTGAGGCGGTCTATGCCGATCTGCTGCCCGGGCAGCGGTCGCGGCTGCACGGGACGTTCGCGAGGCTGCTCGCCGCCCGTGGCGGCGGGGCGGAGACGGCGGCGGAGCGGGCGCACCACTACCGGGAGAGCCACGAGCTGCCCGAGGCGCTGGCCGCGTCGCTGGAGGCCGCCGATCACGCGCGGCGGATGGGCGCGCCCGCGGAGGAGCTGCGGCAGCTGGAGGCGGCCCTGGACCTGTGGCCGACGGTGGAGTCCGACGGGCGGCCCTCGGGTGAGGGGCTCGACCCGGTGACGTTGACGCTGCGGGCCTCGGCGGCGGCCGCGCACGCCGGTGAGGTGCACCGGGCGGTGTCCCTGACCCGGTCCGCGCTGGCCGGCACCGGTCAGGACGCGGATCCCGAACTCGCCGCCCGGGTGCGGTACACGCTCGCCGGGAACCTGATGACCGTCGACAACCTCGCGGCCGCGTTCGCGTACAGCAGCGAGGCACTGGCGATGATCCCCGCCGACCCGCCGTCGCGGACCTGGGTGTGGGCGGCGTCCACCCATGTGATGGCAGCCCGGCAGGTCGGAGACGACGCCACCGCGCTGCGGGTCGCCCGGCAGGCCCTGGAGGTCGCCGAGCGGATCGGCGCCACCGCTGCCCGGGCCGACCTGCTGATCTCCCTGGCCCGTCTCGAAGGCGGCGGCCGCGGCACCGGGAAGGCGCGTGAACTGCTGCGGGAGGCGACGGAGTTGGCCCGGTCGGCCGGGGACGCGCCGGTGGAGATGCGGGCTCTGTACGGTCTCGCCATCGGCTGCTTCGAGACCGGTGGGTTCCAGGAGTGCCTGCCGTGGATCACCGAGGGGCTGGACCTGGCCCGGCGTTCGGGGCTGTCGTCCTCTCCCTATGCCTCGGAGATGCGGTATCTGCGGCTGCTGGTGCTGTACACGCTGGGGCAGTGGGACGAATGCGTGCGCGCGGCCGGCGCCGACCCGATGCCCGGATTCGCGAAGGGGCCCGCGCTGTACGTCGCGTTGGCCCGGGGTGAGTCGGCAGTGGTCGAGCGGGCCGGGGCGCTGCTCGGGGAGCCCTTCGACTGGATGGGCCGGCTGGTCGGGGGCATCGTGCTCACCGACGCGGCCGCGTTGCGGGGTGACGCGGAGGAGGCCGTGGCGCGGATGCGGGCGGCCGTCGCGACGCTGTCCGACGAGTCGGGCCGGGCGCCGTACGTGACGGTGCGGCTGGCGGCGCTCGCGCTGGCGGCGGTCGCGGACCGGGCCGTGGAACTGCGCGGCAGCGAGGGCGGGAGCCGTTGGCCGGACGTCGCCGACGAGTTGGTGGAACTGGCCCGTACCACGGCCGCGCGGCAGGGTCCGGAAGGGCAGGCCTGGCTGGCGCGCGCCGAGGCGGAGCGGACCCTGGCTGTGTCGGGGCCGGACGCGGCGGCCTGGGAGAAGACGGTGGCCGCGTTCGCGTACGGCGATGTGTACGAGCGGGCCCGTGTCCGGCTGCGGTACGCCGAGGCCCTGCTGGCCGAGGGCCGGCGCGCGGAGGCGGAGGAGCAGGCGGGCGCGGCGCGGGAGACCGCGGTGGCGCTGGGGGCGGTGCCCCTGCTGGAGCGGCTGGACTCACTGGTGCGCCGGCCCGCGCGGGCCGACCGGGTCTCACCGCTCACCGCCCGCGAGCAGGAGGTGCTGCGGCTGCTGGCGCTCGGCCGCAGCAACCGGCAGATCGGCGAGGCGCTGTTCATCACCGGCAAGACGGCGAGTGTGCATGTCTCCAACATCCTCGCCAAGCTGGGCGCGGCGAGCCGTACGGAGGCGGTGGCGATCGCCTATCGCGAGGCCCTGATCACCCCGGAGCCGACGGCCCAGGGGTGATCAGGACGGTTCTTCAGCTGTTGTCGCAGTTCAGGCCGGCCAGGTCGACGGAGTCGGCCATGGCCGCCATCCCCTTGTCGTTGGGGTGGATGTGGTCGCCGCCGTCGAGGAACGGCAGCATCCGGGCCTGGTCGTAGGGGCTGCGCAGGATCCGGTCGAAGTCGGCCATCCCGTCGAACTCTCCGCTGGTGCGGATGTACCGGTTCACTTCCTGCCGGACGGCCTCGCCCGCCGGGTCCCATTCCGACCAGCCCTCGAACGGGCCGACGGTCGAGGCGACCACGCACTTGCCGGCCGCGTGCGCCCGCCGGACTATCTCGCGGTACCCGGCGATCAGGTCGGCCGCGGTGACCCCGGTGTGGGCCTTGATGTCGTTGACCCCCTCGAAGAGGAAGACGGTACGGACGCCCGGCTGGCTCAGGACGTCGCGGTCCAGCCGGTTGAGGGCGGCCTGCCCGGCGCCGTTCGCGAGGACCTTGTTGCCGGAGATGCCCTCGTCGGCGACGCCCTTGACCTCGGTGTCCGCCTTCTGGAGCCGGCGGGCGAGGTAGTCGGGCCAGCGGCGGTTCTGGTCGGTGGTGGACGCCCAGCCGTCGGTGATGGAGTCGCCGAGTGCCACCACGGCCCCGGTGGCCGGGTCGGACGGCCGTACGGAGACGGCGTCCAGGTACCACCAGGAGCCGGTGGTGTCCGTCCAGTTGGCGGCGCTCGCCTCGGCGGTGTGGTCGCCCTGGTCGGTGTAGGAGGTCTGCATGGCCATCCAGTGGCCGGTGCCCGGGCCTGCCGCGTCCGGGCTGTGCAGGCTGACGACCAGGTTGCTGCCGGCGGGCAGGTTGCCGGGCAGCGGGTCGCTCCACGCGGTGGCGCCCGCCGGCACGGTGACCGTGCGGGCGCCGTCGAAGGTGAGCCGCTTGTTGCTGCCCGGCTTGAGGGCGGCGCCCTGGCTCTGGAGGCCGGCGTAGACGCTGTCCAGGGTCAGCGGGCGGTCACCGAACGCGTTGGAGAGCCGCACCCGCACGCCACTGCCGGCGGCACTGGTGTGCACTACCAGCCGGTAGCCGCGGTCGGCGGTGCCCTCTCCCATCTGGTCGGCGCTGGCCCCCCAGGTGACGACGTCGTGCCGGGCGGGCGCGGCGGCCTGGGAGGCGGGCTCCCACATGAGGGCCGCCCGGGCGGCCCCGGTCTGGCAGGCGATCGTCGCCAGTAGGACGGCGGCGAGGCTCAGTACCCGCGAGAACCGGCCGGTCACCGCGCGAAGTCCTTCAGCGTGACGGACTGGCCGGGCTTCAGCGTGACCGTCCGTGCCTTACCGCCGTACACGACCGTGGTCGTACGGCCGCCGACGCTGCGGATCCGGGCCTCGGTCGGCTTGCCGTCGTGCCAGCGCAGGTCGACGACGAAGCCGCCGCGCGCGCCGGCCCCGGTGACCGAGCCGGAGGCGGCCCAGGCATCCGGGAGGGCGGGCAGGAGTTCCAGATGGCCGGGGCGGGAGTACAGCAGCATCTCCAGGATCGCGGTCGGGGTGCCGAAGTTGGCCTCGATCTGGAAGATGCCGCGGCCCTGCTCGACCTCGTAGATGTCGAAGAGGTTCGGCGAGGTGCCGTTGCTGCCGTTGCTGGACGGGCGCAGGTTGCGGACGACGAGCTGGTAGGCCTTGTCGGCGTCCTTCAGCCGGGACCAGCACAGGGAGCGCCAGGCGTTGGCCCAGCCGAAGCTGTCCATGCCGCGGGCGGTGAGCAGGGCGGTGGCGCCCTTGACGATGTCGGCCGGGGTCGAGCCGTCGGGGCGGATCCGGTCGCCGGGGAAGAGGTTGAACAGCGGCGAGAGGTGGCGGTGGGTGGTCTCGCCGAGGTTGTCCGGGGACATCCACTCCTCCAGCCAGCCGGTCTTGGGGCTCACCACCGGCAGGTAGAGGCGTTCGCGCAGGCCGCCGATGGTGGCGGCATATCCAGCATCTCTCTTCAGCTCGGCCGCTGCAGTACGGAAGTTCCCGAACAGGATCCAGACCTGTTCCTGGGCGTAGGTGATGCCCTTGGCGTCCAGCGGCCCCTGCTCCGGCGACCAGTCGCTGTCCGCGATCAGCACCTCCTTGCCGTTGTCCAGGGTGGTGGTGAGCAGCCGCGCCTCCCAGAACTCGC
This sequence comes from Streptomyces sp. Ag109_O5-1, assembly GCF_003814875.1. Taxonomy (GTDB): domain Bacteria; phylum Actinomycetota; class Actinomycetes; order Streptomycetales; family Streptomycetaceae; genus Streptomyces; species Streptomyces sasae. The sequence goes on from NZ_RKQF01000001.1 coordinate 515,619, forward strand.
AGGCGCCCTTGAGGAGCGGGTAGATCTTCTCCAGGTGGGCGCGGGACCGGGTGAACTCGTAGTGCTCCCACAGGCTCTGGCACAGCCAGGCGTTGCCGGCCGGGTGCCACCACCAGCCGCCTCCGCCGAAGGGGTTGGTGGAGATGCCGACGGTCCAGCCGGCCACCTTGCCTCGGGAGTTGCGGTAGCGGTTGCGGGGGTCCTGGAAGAGCCGCTGGGTGGTGTCGGTCCAGGACGGGAGCTGGTCGACGCAGTAGTCGGTGAAGGCGTCGAAGCACTGGGAGAGACCCAGCCGGTCGGCCATCCAGTAGTTCATCTGGATGTTGATGTCGGTGTGGTAGTCGCCCATCCAGTCCGGGTCGTTGCCGTCCAGCCAGATGCCCTGGAGGCCCATCGGCAGGCTGTCGCGGGAGCCGGCGATCATCAGGTAGCGGCCGAACTGGGCGTAGGCGGCCTCGAGTTCGGGGTCGGGGTCGCCGGTGTCGGCGCGGGCCTGGATGCGGGCCCAGGTGTCGAGCCCGCGCTGGTCCGCGGTCGAGGTGCCGAGGGAGAGGTCGAACTGCCCGAACAGCGCCCGGTGGTCGGCCGCGTGGGTGCGCAGCAGGGTGTCCGCCGAGTTCCGGGCGGCCGCCTTGACCTTGGTGCGGGCCAGGGCCAGCGGGTCGAGGGAGGGGTTGCGGTAATGGGCGGCGGCGTCCGGTGCGTAGTCGGTGCCGCCGCTCAGTACGACGGTCAGCTCCCGGCAGTCGGTGAAGGTGATGCGGGAGCCGCTCACGCGCACGCTGCCGCCGCTGCCGTAGGCCTTGACGGCGGCGCCGTACTTCAGCCCGTTGGCGAACGACCCGGCGAACGACTCGGCGGTGCCGCCGGTCTCCCCGTGGGTGCCCTCGAAGGTGATCGAGCCGGTGTAGCGCCCGCCGCCGTCCTGGCCGAAGTGCAGCACGATCACGTCGTCGGGGCGGCTGGCGAAGATCTGCCGCCGGTAGGTCACTCCGGAGCGCACGTACGACGCCGTCACCACGCCGTTGTCGAGGTCGAGGGTGCGCCGGTAGCCGGAGACGGCGCCCAGGTCGTGGTCGGGGATCTCGACGGTGAGCCGGGCGAGCAGGGTGAGGGAGCCGAAGTCGGCGCGGCCGTAGGGGAACTGGCCGTCGGAGTCGAGGGTGTCGTTGAGACCGCCGGTCCACAGGGTGGCGTCGGTGATCAGAAGGAGTTCACGGCCCGAGTCGTTGCTCGCGAGGGCGCCGAGCCGGCCGTTGCCGACGGGCAGCCCCTGTTCGATCATCGACCCGTCGCCGGCGGGCGCCTGCCACCAGAGCTGGTGCCGGGGCGTGCTGAGCGGCTCGGAGGATCGCAGCGGGGCGGCGGAGGCGGTGAAGGAGGGAAGCCCGGCGAGGGCTCCGGTGGCCGCGGCGAGGGCGAGAAAACTGCGTCTGCTGGGCTGGTTGTTCTGCATGACCGGTTCCTTTGGAGTCAGGCGGGGAACAACGCGCCCCGTCAGGGGCGCTGGGGGCACCCCCGGCCGAAGGCTGGGGGAGGAACTGCGCAACCGGCCCCCACCGGCCCGCAGTTCCCGAACAACGCACTTACCGAGGTGACTTCGGAACGTCGATCCGGTCGACGTCCGGCGCGTACCCCGACCCGCTGTCGAACGTGATCGTGTTCGCACCGGCCTTCAGGGTCACCGGCACGCTCACCGTCGAGACGGTCCCCCAGTCCCCGGTCGACGGGAACTTGTGGCTGGTCCCGGCCCCGGAGTTCGCGGAGATGGTGGCGGACCGGGAGTCACCGCTGATGTAGGCGACCTTCACCAGGTACGTACCGGCCTTGTCGACCGTCACGTTGTTGATGGTCAGCTTGCCGCCCTGGTACAGGTTTCCGACCTTCTTCTGCCCGGAGCACGCGTCGCACCCGGCGACGGACGCGTTGCCGCTGAGCGTGTTGCCGCTCGCCTCGGCCTCGTACCCGGTGGACGCCAGCGCGGCGCCCTTCGGCGTCACCGTGAACAGCCGCGAGCCGTGCGCCGGCAGCGCCTCGGTGATCTTGTTCTGGAAGCTGCCGAGGCTCTCGTGGTTCCACAGGTCCCGGACCGACGCCTTGCCGCTGAAGCCGAGGGCCGTCCAGTCGGCGGTGACCGCCGAAGGCGAGTCCGCGAGGTTGAACAGCGCGACCGTGTAGGTGCCGTCGGCGTTCTTCGCGGCCCAGACCTGCTGCGGGTCGGACGGGGTGATCGGGCGGGCCGGCGGGTTGGCGCTCTGGTCGATGCCGATGACCTCGCGGTTGGTCAGCAGGGAGACGCCGTAGTCGTCGAGCTTGGTGATGTCGTCGCCGGTGAACAGGGGCGACTTGGCGACGGCCCAGAGCGTGGCGTAGCTCTGCCGCTCGGCCTTGGTGAGGCCGTCCATCGCGCCGTTGCCGACGTCGAGGGAGTCGAGGTCGTTCCAGCCGCCGGGGCCCGCCTTGCCGGTCCACGCCGGGGTGTCGTCCCAGCGGTCGTTGACCGAGTTCTCCCAAGTGACAAGGGTGTTGCAGTAGCACTCGACGTCGGTGTCGATACGCCAGCCGTTGGTGTACTTCTGCCAGTCGGCGGCGTGCCCGTAGTCCAGCGACCAGGAGGCTTCCAGGTGGATCGGGCGGCCGGTGGCGGCGATCGCCTTGTGCCAGGCGGCGACGTCGGCGACGTTGTCGTACTGGTCACCGCTCTTGCCCGAGCCGGGGCCGACGCCGTCGAGCTTGAGGAAGTCGTAGCCCCAGTCGGCGAGCATCCGGGCCTGGGAGTCTATGTACTTCTGCGCGCACGGCTTGTCGAAGTCGATCTTGTAGGCGCTGTCCCAGCCGTTGGTGGTGCGCAGGTCGCCGTAGACGATGTCGGCGGTGGTGCAGCCGTCCGCGTTCCAGATCGGGGTCTTCCCGTCGCCGTACGCGCCCTTCTCCAGACCGGCCGGGAGGTAGATGCCGGCCTTGAGGCCCTTGGCGTGGATGCGGTCGGCGACGGCCTTCATACCGCTGGGGAAGCGGGCCGGGTCGGCCTTCTGGCGGCCGTACTGGTCGTAGCCCTCCTTCCAGTTCCAGTCCATCCACCAGCCGGCGTCGATGTTGACGTAGTCGTAGCCGTACTTCTTCAGCTTGCTCGCCATGGCGTCGGTCTGCTTGAGGACGTTCGCCTCGGTGAGGTAGCTGTAGTCGCCCTTGTCGTTCAGGCCCGGGTACTTCGACGACTGCATGCTCCAGCTCGACCAGCCCATGTAGGGCTTGGCGGCGATGGGAGCCGGCGTGTCGGCCTGGGCGGCGGGCACGGCGGCCGCGAAGGCGGCGGTGAGTGCCATGACGAGGACGGTTCTCAGCCCGCGCGCGGGCAGGACGGAGTGTGAAGGTGACCGCATGGGCCCTCCTGGGTTCAGGGTCTCGGGCGGCTCAGCCCTTGCCCGTTGGGGTGGGAGAAGAGGTGATGAAGGACTGGATCGCGGCGGCCGCGGCCCCGCGCGCCCACTCCTCGAAGGGGAGTGGGCGGGTCTGTACGTCGCACCGCGCGGCGGAGCCGAAGGCGGCCGCGGTGAACGAGTCGAGGATCTGCTCGGCGAACAGGTCGTAGGCGGCGAGTCCCTCGCCGGAGATGATCACGCGTTCGGGGCCGAAGAGGTTGGCGACGGTGGCGATGCCCCGGCCGATGGCCTCGCCCGCGCGGGCGTACACCTCGCGCGCTCCGGGCACGCCCTCGTGGGCGAGGGCCACGGCCTCGGTGGAGTCGACGACTTGACGGCCCGTCACCTCCCGCATGCGGGTGACGATCGCGGCGTCCCCGGCGATCGCCTCCACACAGCCGCGGTTGCCGCAGTGGCAGAGCGGCCCGGCCGGGTCGATGGCCACGTGCCCGATCTCCCCCGCGACCCCGTGCGCGCCCGACACCACCCGACCGTGGATCACCAGTCCGCAGCCGATGCCGGCGCCGACGGTGACCACCGCGAAGTCGGAGAGCCCGACCCCGGCGCCGAACCACTGCTCGGCGACGGTCAGGGCGCGTACGTCGTTGTCGACGACGACCGGCAACCCCGTGGTCATGGCGGCGAGTTCGGCGAGGGCGACGTCCCGCCAGTCGAGGAAGGGCGAGTAGCGGACGGCACCCTCCGCACGGTCCACGTCACCGGAGATCGCGATACCGAGGCCGAGGACGGGGGCACCGAAATCCTCGGCCTCGGAGCGCAGTTCGCGGGTCAGCTCGGCGATCGAGGTCAGGACGGCCCTGGCGGCACGGTCCGTGACCGGCAGCCGGCGGGCCAGACGGATCCGGCAGCACAGGTCGGTGAGTACCGCTATCACCTCGTCGCCGGTCACCTTGACCCCGATGAACAGTGCGCGTCCGCCGTCGACCCGTACCAGGTTGGCGGGGCGCCCGAGGGCGGGCCGGGCCTCACCGTCGGCGTCCTCTGCCAGGTACCCGGCCGCCAGCAGCGGCCGGACGGCCTTGGTCACAGCCGCCGGTGACAGGCCGGCCCGGCGGGCCGCCTCCAGCCGGGTGAGGGGGCCGTGGGACAGGACCGTGGTGAAGATCTGCGAGACGGCCGGCGTGTGGGCCGGAAACGTTTCAGCACGGGTGGTGGAGCGCATGGCCGGGAACTTAGGTGGCTTATTTTCCGCTGTCAATAAAAGAAACAGGAATCACCTGAAGGTTGACTGTGAGGCTCCAGTGGCCTTCAAATGTCGGGTGTGCAGGGGAGGTTGCCACGAGATACGTCGTTGTCGGTGCCGGGTCGCACAATCGCCGTATGACGACGGTCGACTGGCACCGGCTGACCCACGCCTATGGCCGGGCGGACGACATCCCCGGCCTCTTCGCCCGGCTCGGCGGCACCGAGGACGACTCGGTGTGGAGCGAGTTGTGGTCGGCGCTGTGCCATCAGGGCTCGGTGTACGACGCGAGTTGGGCCGCGCTGCCGACGCTGGCGGAGATCGCGTGCGGACGGGCGCCCGGCGGGCCGGCCGATGCGCTGGTGCTGGCGGGGGCGATCACCGCGTACGCCGAGGACCCGCGCCGCAAGGTGTACGAGCGGGAGATCGGCGAACTCCTCGCCGTCGGGCGCGGGTTGCTGACGGATCCCGGGATCCCCGCACCCTCGTTCGTGATCTTCCTCCAGTCCGTGCTGGCCTTCGAGGGGGCCGGGGTCTGGTCCGAGGCGCTGGAGGGGGTGAACAGTGAGGAGTACGAGGTGGAGTGCCCGCAGTGCACGGAGGGGCTGTTCGTCGCGTTCGGCCGGTACGGGACGTTCGTGTCCGCCGGGGACTATGTGACCGGGCCCGGGGCGGACGCGGCCACGGCGGGCCGGGGCGAGCTGACACCCGCCCGGCCGGACCGGCTGACAGGGGTCGGTGCGCGGCTGTATGGCGAGGCGGTGCGGGCGGGGCAGCCGGCGGTCGCCGAAGCGCTGACCCACGTCTTCGGGCAGGGGCGCTGCCCGTCCTGCGACACGGCGTTCTCGGTGGCCGAGCTGGTGGCGGAGCAGTGGGTCTGATCCGGGTGCCCGGCCCCCCGACGGGGCACCCGGATCAGCGGTGCGGCGGGCCCGTCAGCGGCGGGCGGCCGGCGTGTTGGCGGCGGTGACGTTGACCGCGGCCCAGGCCTGGTCGACCGTCCGGTACTCGGCGCTGCTCGCGCCGTAGAGGTCCGTTGCCGCCTTCAGCGTCGCGATGCGCGCGTCGTGGAAGTCGGTCGAGGAGACCATGTACCGGGTCAGGGCGCGGTAGAAGATCGCCGTGGCCTTGGCGCGGCCGATGCCTGTGACCGTGGACCCGTCGTAGGTCGGCGAGTCGTAGGTGGTGGCGCCGATGGTCTTACGGCCGCTGCCCTCGGCGAGCAGATAGAAGGCGTGCGAGGAGACGCCCGAGCCGGCGTGCACCTCCGCGTCCTCCACCGCGGGCGACCAGTAGTCGACCGTGCCTTCGAGGACGTCGAGCGAGGGGTGGTCGAGGCGGCGCAGGAACTTCTGCGCGAGGCCCAGCTTCTCGCCGAGGAGGTAGTTCGGCGGGTTCTTCGGGTTGTTGGCGAAGAACTCGACGTTGGAGCCGAAGACGTCGGCCAGCGACTCGTTGAGCGCGCCCGGCTCGCCGAACTGGTTGCCGTCGTTGTCGACCCGGGTCGGTTCGAGCTTGGCGGTCGCGTCCACCACGCCATGGGTCAGTTCATGGCCGGTGACGTCGAGGACGACCAGCGGCTTCTTGATCTCGTCGCCGTCGCCGTCGCCGTACAGCATGCAGCCGCAGGTCGAGTCCCAGAAGGCGTTGCCGACCTTGTTGCCCCAGTGGACCATGGCGCGGGCGGGCTTGGAGTTGTTCGCGATGCCCTTGCGGCCGAAGGTCTTCTTGTAGAAGTCCAGGGTCTCGGTGATGCCGTACTGGGCGTCGGCGGCGGCGCTGCCCCTGTTGGTGGTGGCGCCGTTGCCCCAGCTGTCGGTGGTGCTGGTGAACTTGGTGCCCTGGGCGAAGCTCTCGGTCTCCTTGCCCTTGGCGTCCCGGGTCTCGGTGCCGTAGCGGGTGGGGTCCTTGAGCAGGAAGCTCGTGCGGGCGGTCTGCGTGGTGGTGAGCGCGACCTTGCCGACGAAGAGCGACTTGCCGGAGCCGTGCGCGGTCACCGGGTAGTGCGGGGCGGCGGAGACGGACGAGCCGGCGAAGGCTTCGGCCTGTGCACCGATGCCGGTGGCCGGGTCGACGGTCTCGCCGCGCCGGCGGAGGGTCTTCAGCACCTTGGGCGACAGGAACTGGTCGCTGTCCGGCGTGTTGCTGCGCACCTTGCCGGTGAGCGCGTCCACGACGACCGTGCTGGAGCCGGTGTCGCCGTCGACCGGCACCTGGTAGGCGAGGGCGGCGGCGCCGTCGCGGGCGTCCACCACGAGCTGTGCGGTGCCGGCGTCGCCACCGGCGGCCGAGGCGGCCTTCTCCTCCGCCTGCCGGGCCGTCAGCTTCGCCTCGGTGACGGCGGGCTTCACGGTGTGGTCGGCCGCGCGGGTGACACCGGTGTAGGCCAACCGACGGGAAAGATGGACGACGAGGTCGCCGCCGAGCACCGGCATGCCCCGGTGGGTGCGGACGAAGCGGACATGGCGCGCCCCTTCGGGGTCGATCATCACGTCCTGTGGCTGGAGCTCGTCGCCCGCGCCGACACCGGTGGCCGTGGCGTGGGCGAAGGCCGCGGCCCGCGCCGCCTGTACCACCTGCGCGGCCGTGGTGGCGGCGGCCGTCTGCTGTGCCCCCGTGGTGGGACCGGCCAGGGCCGTATCGGCCAGGCCCGTGGCGACCGCCACCACTGCGACGGCGACCGCCACGCTGCGTATGTGCGCGCTACGCACTGATCAGGGTTCCTTTGTTCGGACGGCGGTCGAGGTCACCGACCGCCGTGCGGCATGGCGCTGTCGGGCGCCAAGGGGGCTGGTCGGGCCCCGGGCCGCAACCCTTCCGGACGAGTCATGTTCATGTAAAGCGCGGTTCGTCGCTTTTCTTGCTTTTCGTGGCAATACTTTGCGAAACCGCACCGCATGGTGATCGCGGGATGACCAACTGTGCGTCGACTGTGGAGATGTGACGGGATGCGAGAAGGTTCCCTGAACGGAATGTGACCCATCTCGCATCAGAAACAGCGCAGAGAGGAGCAGGGTCCGGATGGTGGTCTCGGCAATGGCGGGCAGAAGCGCGGTACTCGGGGCGGTGGCGCTGTCGCTGCTCACGGTCCCGGCCCAGGCGGCGCCCGGGAGGGCGGGAGCGGAGCCGCAGCCGGCGGCCGCCCTGCCGGCTCCCGACACCGCGGGGCTGGCCGCGGTGCTGGACTCGGTGGTGGCGCAGGGCGCGCCCGGCGCGCTGGCCCGGATCGACGACGGCACGAAGGTCTACGGGAGCACGCGCGGCCTCGCCGACCGGAGCACCGGACGCGCCCTCACGACCGCCGACCGGTTCCGCGTCGGCAGTGTCACCAAGACCTTCTCGGCCGTCGTCCTGCTGCAGCTGGTGGACGAGCACAAGCTCGCCCTGGACACCTCGGTCGACCACTATCTCCCGGGGCTGCTGCCGGACGATCGCATCACCGTGCGGCAGGTGCTGAGCCACCGCAGCGGTCTGTACGACTACACCAACGACATGTTCGCGAGCAGCGTGTCGGGCTTCGAGGCGGTCCGGAACAAGGTCTTCACCTACCGCGAGCTGGTGAACCTCTCCCTGGCGAAGCCGCGCACCAACGCGCCGGGCGCCGCCTACTCGTACTCCAACACCAACTTCGTGGTCGCCGGCATGCTCATCGAGAAGCTCACCGGGCACAGCGTGAAGACCGAGTACGAGAACCGCATCTTCCGGCCGCTGCGGCTGAGCGACACCTTCTACGTGCACCCCGACACGAAGATCCCCGGACAGCACGCCAACGGCTACCTCACCTCCGACAAGGCGGGCGCCGAGCCGGTCGACGCGACGGACCAGACGGTGTCCTGGGCGCAGAGCGCGGGCGCGATCATCTCCTCCGCCCGCGACCTCGACACCTTCTACTCGGCGCTGGTCCGCGGAAAGCTGACCTCGGCCGCGCGTCTGGCCGACATGGAGCGCTTCAGCCGCGTCAACTCCACCACCTCCTACGGCCTGGGCCTGCGCCGCCGCGACCTGTCCTGCGGGATCTCGGTGTACGGCCACACGGGCGCCGTCCAGGGCTACTACACGTACGCCTTCACCAGCAAGGACGGCAAGCGCAGCCTCACCGCGCTCGCCAACGCCTCCAACAACTCGGCGGTGCTCAACACCCTGGCGGGCACGCTGGAGTCGGCGTTCTGCGGCAAGCGGGCCGTGACACGGAGCTCGGCCACGCCGGTCGAGCGGGAGGACGTGGCGCCGGCCGCGCCGCGGGAGCAGTAGCGCTGGGGGGAGCGCCGCGCGGTGACGCCACGGAGCGACACCTCGAAGTGACGCCTCGCCTCGCCGGGGGAACCTCGCGCCCGGGCCGGACGTTCTACCGGCGACTCCCCCACCGGGCGCGATGTTCGGCCCCTGACCTCGCAGAGGCGGCGCGATGAGCGAGCTGGTCGCCGGGGGCAATCTGCCCCTTCCGGGCGGCGCGCTGACGCTGCGGGTGCCCGGTCCCTTCGACCTGTCGGCACTGATCACCGACGGGAGCGGCAAGGTCGGCGGCGACGCCGACTTCGTGTTCTACAACCAGCCGGACGCGCCCGGCGTCCGGCTGCGCGGCGACACCCTGACCGTCGAACCGGCCCTGCTGCGGACCGGCGCCGAGCGTGTCACCCTCGCGGTCACCGCCGCCGAGCCCGGCACCCCGCTCGGCCGGCTCCCGGCCGCCGCACTGCACGTCGCCGACCGTCTCGGCCGTACGGTGGCCCGCTTCGCGCCGTCGCGCCCGCAGACCGAGACGCTCCTGCTGCTCGCCGAGATATACCACCGGGCCACCGGCTGGAAGCTGCGCGCGATCGGGCAGGGGTACGCGGACGGACTGGCCGGGCTGGCCCGGGACTTCGGTGTCGATGTCGTCGAGGACCAGCAGCCTTCGTCCGGTTTCCGCGCGGCCATCCCCGCGCAGCGCACGGCGGCCGGGCCGCCCCGGCCCTCGGCGACCACACCGCCCCGTCCCCCGGCCACCGCCCTCCCCGATCCGGACGGCCTGCTGCGTCTGGTCAACTCCGCCCGCGCCGGGGCCGGTCGCCCACCGGTGGCCCCCGACGCCCGGCTCACCTCCGCCGCCCTCGCCCACGCCGGCGCGATGGCCGACGCCGGGCGGCTGGCCACCGAGAGCCGCGACGGCGTCTCCGTCCACCAGCGGATCGGCGCCACCGGTTTCGCGTATGTCGCGGTCGGCGAACACCTCGTCTCCGGCCCCCGGACCCCGGCCGAGTTCGTCGACTACTGCCTGCGCACCGAGGACGCCCGGCGCACCCTGCTCGACCCGGCCTTCACCCACGCCGGCCTGGCCCATGTCCGCGGGCCGGGGGACGGGGACACCTACTGGACCGCACTGTGGGCCAGACCCCTCACCCCGGCCGCACTGGCCCGCACACGTTCCGAGGTCGTCGACCTCACCAATGGGGAGCGCACCCGGGCCGGGCTGCGGCCGCTCGCGGTGGATCCGCAGCTGGCGACGGCCGCGCAGGCGTACAGCACGGACATGGCGACCCGAGACTTCTACTCGCACACCTCCCCCGAGGGCACCCAGCCCTGGGACCGGGCCGCCGCCGCGGGCTCCCGGCGGCGCACCATCGGCGAGAACATCGCCTGCGGCCAGCGCTCGGCCGCCGAGGTGGTGGACGGCTGGATGAACAGCCCCGGCCACCGGGCCAACATCCTCAAACCGGAGTTCACCCACATAGGCATCGGCTTCGCGGGCGGCGGCCGGGCGGGTACCTACTGGACCCAGCTGTTCGGTGCCTGAACCGGTACCGTCCGCGATCTTGGCGGAACGGGTCGGTCCGGGACACCATGCCCGGCATGAAGGGTGATCTCTTTTCCAGCGAGCACATAGTGCTGCCGTCCGTCGAGCCGGGCATGACGGTCGAGAACGCGAAGTGCCTCAAGTACGCGGTGAACGGCGAGATGTACGCCCGTCAGGGCGCGATGATCGCGCACCGCGGCAGTCTGAAGTTCGAGCGCAAGGGCCAGGGCGTGGGCGGGATGCTCAAGCGCGCGGTCACCGGCGAGGGGCTGCCCCTGATGTCCGTACAGGGCCAGGGCGAGGCCTGGTTCGCGCACGAGGCACAGAACTGTTTCATCGTCGAGGTCGAGCCCGGCGACCAGTTCACGGTCAACGGCCGCAACGTCCTGTGTTTCGACGCCTCACTGTCGTACGAGATCAAGACCGTGAAGGGCTCCGGCATCGCCGGCGGCGGTCTGTTCAACAGCGTGTTCACCGGGTACGGCAAGCTCGGGCTGATCTGTGACGGCAACCCGCTGGTGATACCGGTCTCGCCGCAGACTCCGCTGTACGTGGACACGGACGCGGTGGTGGGGTGGACCGCGCAGCTGCAGACCTCGCTGCACCGCTCGCAGTCCATCGGCTCGATGCTGCGCGGCGGTTCGGGCGAAGCGGTCCAACTGATGCTCCAGGGCGAGGGGTTCGTGGTGGTGCGGCCGAGCGAGCTGACCCCGCAGAAGGCACAGCAGCACTGACGTCCCGTCCGGTGATCCACACCACGCAGGCAACCCCGGTGGCTGTACCCACGTCTTGATTCACAACAGCGAAGCCCTGGCCCCCGCGGCCAGGGCATATTTCGGGCGCACTATACGCACCGTGTATACATGCCATGTATAGACGAGGTGTATACGCGCCGCGCGTAGAGAGGCACGTATGTACGGCAAGGCATTCGCCCCGGAGTACCAGGGCGCGTTGACCTCCCTGTCCGTGAACTCGTCGCTCGTCGACGTGCTGGCCGAGGGTACCGAGCGGCTCCGGGAGGCCGAGCGGTCCGGCAGCCGGGACGAACAGGCGCGCTGCGGACTGGCCGTCGCCGAGGCGCACCGGCGGCTGGGTCAGGTGGAGGAGGCCGACCGGGCCTGGAAGGCGAGCTACCGCGCCGCCCGGGCCGCCGGGAACACCGGGGCGATGGCGTGGGCGCTGTGGAGCGGCGGCACCCTGGCCCGGCAGCGCGGGACGTTCCCGCTCGCCAGGCGGCTGCTGGCGCTGGCGGCCGAACTCGGCGACCGGGGCGGTGACATCGTCGTCCGCGGCTACTCACTGGCCGGGCTCGCCGAGACCGGCCGGATCCAGGGCGACTACGAGGCCGTGGGGCGGCTGCACGAGCAGTTGCTCGCCGAGGCGCGGCGGCGCGGCGAGGCCCGGCACACGGTGTGGGCGCTGGAGGGCATCGCGCAGATGCACCGCAACACCGGGTCGTACGACACGGCGTACGCGCTGTTCGAGGAGGCGGCGCAGATAGCGGCACGGGCAGAGGACCGGCGCGGGCACGCCTGGGCGCTGCGCGGGCTCGCCGACATCGTGTCGGTGCGCGACGGCGCCACCGGGCGGGCGCTCGAACTGCTCTCCGAGGCGGAGGCGTCCTGCCGGGAGATGAACCTGTCCAGCGCGCTCGCCTACAACCACAAGATGCGCGGCAACGTCCTCTACCGGGCCGGGCGGTACGCCGAGGCGCGCGCGATGTATGACACAGCACTCTCGGAGTTCCGGGCCATGAGCGAGCCGCGCGGCGCGGCCCTGTCCCGGCTCGGGCTGGCCAAGTCGCTGGCCCGCCTGGGCCGGGACCGCACCGAGACGGCGGCCGAACTGGCCGACCTCGCGGGCGTGCTGGAGCGTTCCGGACTGCGCCACGCCCGGGAGATGGTGACCCGGGCCCAGGCGGAGTTCGGCGTCGGGGCGGAGGCCGTCCGATGACCGCGCTCGCGCCCGCCTCCGCTCCCCCGCACGTCCTCGCCCGCTGCCGGAAGCTGGTGCGGCCCGCCCTGGAGACGGCGGTGGGGCGGCTGCATCCCTGGGTCGGTGAGATGGCCGCGTACTCCTTCGGCTGGTGCGAGGTCGGCGGCTCCCCCGCCGACGTCCCGGGCGGCAAGGGGGTACGGCAGGCGCTGGCGGTGCTCGGCGCCGAGGCGGCCGGCGCGCCCGCGGAGCGCGGGGTACCGGCGGCGGTCGCGGTGGAGCTGGTGCACGCCTTCTCGCTGCTGCACGACGACATCATGGACGGCGACGCCACCCGGCGCCGCCGCCCGGCGGTGTGGCGGGCGTACGGCACCGGACCGGCGGTCCTGGCCGGCGACGCCCTGTTCGCGCTCGCCGTCCAGACCCTGGCCGACGCCCCGGGCGGACCGGGTGCCGTACGGCTGCTGTCGGCCACGCTGGCGGATCTGGTGCGCGGGCAGGCGGACGACCTGCTGTTCGCGGAGCGGCCCTGGACCGGTGTGTCGGCTCGGGAGTACCGGGTGATGGCCGAGCACAAGACGGGGGCGCTGCTGGGGTGTGCCGTCGCGCTGGGGGCCGCGCTCGGCGGGGCGTCCGAGACCACGGTGGACGCGCTGGACCGGGCCGGACGGCAGCTCGGCGTGGCGTTCCAGCTGGTCGACGACGTGCTGGGGATCTGGGGCGACCCTGCCGTCACCGGCAAGCCCGTGCACGGCGATCTGCGGGAGCGGAAGAAGACGTATCCCGTCCTGGCCGCGCTCGGCTCCCCCGCGGGCCCGCAGCTCGCCGAGCTCCTCGACACGCCCGGGCGCACGGCGGAGGCGGCCGCGTTGATCGAGGAGGCGGGCGGGCGCAGGGCCGCGCTCGAAGAGGCGCGCCGGCACACCGCGCGGGCCGAGGCGCTGCTCGCCGGACTTCCACCGGCGTCGGCGTCGGCGGAGCTGCGTGACCTGCTCGGTTTCCTGGTGCGCCGGGATCTCTGAAACCGGGTTGACCTGGGCCGTCGTATCGGGTGAGGGTGCGAACGGCGCGGCTTCCCGCCCCCCGCGCCGGAAGGGTGAACCGCCTTGATCGGCATCTCGGACATCGAAGCCGCGGCCCGGCTCATCGCCGGACATGTCGTACGCACGCCCACCGTGCCCAGCCCCGGTCTGTCGGAGCTGCTCGGCGCCCCGGTCACGGCGAAGCTCGAACTCCTCCAGCGCACCGGCTCGTTCAAGGCCCGTGGTGCCACGGCGAAACTGCTGTCGCTGAGCGAGGCCGAGCGGGCGGCGGGCGTGGTGGCCGTCAGCGGCGGCAATCACGGCATCGCCCTCGCCGTGATGGCCGCGGACCTCCATGTGAAGGCGACGGTGGTCATGCCCCGTACGGCGCCCGCCCGGTCGATCGGGCTGGTCGAGGCGGCCGGGGCGTCGGTGCGGCTGACCGACGGGATGGGTTCGGCGTTCGAGCTGGTGACGCGGCTGCGGGACGAAGGGCTCACCCTGGTGCACCCGTTCGACGACCCGGTCGTGATCGCCGGGCAGGGCACGGTGGGCCTGGAGTTCGCCGAGGACGCGGAGGGCCTCACCGATGTGATCGTCAGCATCGGCGGCGGGGGCCTGATCGCGGGCGTCGCGGCGGCCTTGCGCGCCCGGCGCCCGGACGTGCGGGTGTGGGGTGTGGAGACGGAGGGCGCGCAGGCCATGTCCGAGGCGCTCGGGGCGGGCGGGCCGCTGCCGGTCGCGGTGTCGTCCATCGTGACGACGCTCAGCGCGCCGTCCGTGTCGCAGCTGACGTACGACCATGTGTCGGCGCTGGTGGAGGAGGTCCTCGTCGTCCCCGACCGGGAGGCCGTGCGGGGCAGTCTGGAGTTCGCCGAGCACGCCAAGGTGTGGACCGAGCCGGCCGCCGGGTGTCTGCTCCCCGCCGCCCGTCGGGTGCTGGAGCGGGTCGGTGACGGAGCGCGGATCGGGCTCGTGGTGTGCGGGGGCAATGTGACACACCAGGAAATCGCCGAGTGGACCGAGCTCTTCGGGCTGGGCTGACCAGCGGACCGCAGCCGGGCTTTTACCGTCGGTTACCCACAGGTCGGAGCCCGGCCATACGCCGTTTTCCTCAAGTCCACGGCCACTGAGGCCGGTTGAATAAAAGGCAAGAAGGGGCCCGGAGTTGCAGATTCTTTGAACAAACCCGGGCTCGCCCCGCGTACCTCTGGTCAAGACGAGGCAGGGGTTTCAGCGAGGGATGACGATGGTCAAGGCGCATGTCTCCGCACAAGAGTTGGTCGCCGGAAGGTACCGGCTCCTCGAAGTCGCCGACCGCGAGCCGAACCGCATCAGCTGGTACGCGGAGGACATACAGGCCGAGCGACCGCGGCTGGTGACCCAGATCGTGCTGCCCGGCGCCCTCACCGACGACATCGTGCGCCGGACCACCGCGCGCATCCTCCGCTCCTCCGAGGTCATGAGCGCGCTGCGCCCCGGCCGGGTCGCGATGGTGATCGACGCCTTCGAGGAGGCGGGCGCGCTGTGGACGGTCACGGAGCTGATCGACGGCACCCCGCTCAGTGAACTCCTCGCCCACCAGAGCACGTTCAACTACATCCGGGCCGCCCGGATCGGCCTCGAGGTGCTCGACGTGCTGGAGGCCGCGCACGGCGACGGCTACACGCACGGCGAGCTCAGCCCCGGCCAGATCTTCGTCCGGGACAAGGGCCCGGTCGTGATCACCGGGTTCGGTCTCGCGGGCGCCACCCTGGCCCCCCGGGTCACCGCTCCGTCGTTCGCGTCCCCGGAGCAGGCCCGGGACGAGCGCATCGGGCCGTCGGCCGATCTGTGGGCGCTCGGCGCGATTCTCTACACGATGGTCGAGGGGCGGCCGCCGTTCCGGGACCGGGGCAAGGCCGACGCCACGCTGAAAGGCGTGGACCGGCTGCCGTTGCGCACCCCGCTGCGCGCCGGGCCGCTGACCCAGGTGGTACAGGGGCTGCTGCGGAAGAACTCCCGGGAACGGCTGACCCGGCCGGCGGTACGGGATGCGCTGACACGTGTCCTGGACGAGGACCCGGACGCGACGGTGCAGCCGGCCCCCGTGTCCCGGCTGCGCGGTGCCTATGTGGCGGCCCGGTCGTCGGGGTGGAGCCGGACGACCATGATCGGCGGGACGGCGCTGGCCGTGGTGACCGTGTCGGTCGCGGTGCTGGCCGCGACCCAGGGGCTTCCGGGCGCCAACACGGCGGGGTCGGCGCCGACCGCCTCGGCGACGGCCACGGACCCGGGCAACAGCACGGACGGCAAGGGCGGTACGTCGAGCGCGTCCCCGTCCCCGTCCGGGACGTCGGCATCGCCCCGTCCCAGCCCGTCGCCCTCGGCGTCGGCAACGGCCACGGCCGGATACCTCCCGGCCGGTTTCCACCGGTACACCGCCCCGGAGGGGTTCTCCGTGGCGCTCCCGACGGGCTGGAAGCGCCTGGACACCTCGCGGGCGGGCGACGCCTACCGGATCACGTTCGGTCCGGGCGGCGACGACCTGCGGACCCTGGCGATCACCTACAGCACCCAGGCGGGGCCCGACCCGGTCGCCGTCTGGCGGGACGACGTGGAGCCGCAGCTGGAGAAGCTGCCCGGCTACCAGCGGGTCGGCGAGATCGAGGCCACCACCTACCAGGGCTACAAGGGGGCCGACATGGAGTGGCTGTCGGGAACCGGCGCCGACCGGGTGCACACCTTCGGCCGCGGCTTCCTGCTCGGCGGCGGCCGCAGTTTCTCGCTGCGCATCACGACACCCGCCGCCGCCTGGGACGACGCCGCCGACAAGCTGGCGACGAAGACGTTCCTGGCCACGTTCCGGGTGTAGGGGGCGGGCCGTTCGGGGGCCCGGCCGTTCTCCGCGCGCCTGCCGGGGAGCCTCGGAGCGCGTGGCAGACGCTGTCGCCGGCGCTGCGCGACGCACTCGGCCGGTCTTCGACGGTGTGGCAAACCCCGGCCAATGGGTCGATATAGGCTGCCGGTCTGTACGTACGCAGTCCGGCAGCCTTCAGGAGTGTCCTCCGTGACCCTAGCGATCGACCCGTCCGAGACGTCCACCGAGTCCCCGGCTCCCCTGTCCGACCTGGTGGCGCGGGACGCCCGTGAGTTCGGCGCCTACGTGCGGACCGGGGGCTGGACGTTCGGTCTGATGGTGGCCCGCAGTGTGCGGCCGGGCGGACAGGGCGCGGAGGAGACCCCGAAGGTGTCGGCGAAGGAGTTCGCCGAGCTGGCCGGCTGCTCCCCGGAGCGGGTCATGCGCTACTACAAGGCCTGGGACCGGGCGGCCGACGACGGTCTGGTCCCGCACTTCGAGGCACTGACCCCGGGCCAGGAGGTCGAACTCCCTGACTCCGACGTGTGGTTGAGCTACTACGTCTCCCGCAACAGCGCCACCTCCGAGCGCGGCACCGCCATCGCCGAGGCCGCCGAAGCCGAAGGCATCCGGCCCACGAAGGCCCTGGAGGTCGCGGAGAACCCGACCGCGCTGCGCGCCGCGATCCTCGCCGACCCGTCCACCGCGCGCGCCGCCCGCTCCGCGCTCCTGGACCGGATCAAGGAGGACCCGGACCTGCAGACCGTGCTGGCCCGGGACGTGGTGCGCACCGCCGACCTCAAGAAGGCAGTGGCCACCGAGAGCCGCTCGGCCGACCGCATCGGCTACGTCCGGCAGATCGCCGAGTCCGGCCAGATCAAGACCCCGGCCGGGCAGACCGTCGACGCCCCCGTCGAGCTGCGCCAGGAGGCGGAGCGCCATCTGTCGCTCCTCGACGAGCTGGACGAGGACGAGGACACCGGCGAGTGGGCGGCCGACGCCTACGACACCATGAAGAACCTGGTCGTCGAGGCGGTCGAGGCGGACCCGGAACTGCGTGTCCAGGAGAAGCGCACCAAGTTCTACAGCAGCCTGCAGAAGGCGACCAAGGCGTTCGAGGAACTGACCTTCGACGACGCCCAGGACTTCTACGAGGACGACATGGTCCAGCGCCTGGAGGACCTCCAGCAGGCCATCGGCTCCTGCCTGGCCGCGCTGCGCGGTACGAAGGGCACGGAGGGCGCGTAGGCCGGCCGGGCCCCGCGGATCGCGCCGGTCTCCCAGGACCCGTGGGGCAATTCCACTCCGGATTGAGCATTTTCCACGTGGGAGGGGTACTAGAGGGCACCAAGCCGATCGTTCTCGGAGGCCTCTCGCGTGAACCCCATCGTGCACAGGACCCTCGTGGTACAGCTCCGCGCGGACGGGACGGGCCGGTGCCCCGTCCTGGCCCATCTGGCGTACGACGCCGACGACCCGTTCGCCGTTACCGCGGTGTTCGCCCTGGACGGCAGGGTGCTCGCCCGGTGGCGACTGGACCGGGAGATGCTGAACGACTCTCTGAGAGGGCCGGTCGGGGTCGGGGACGTACGGCTGCGTCCCGTACGGCAGGGGCGCTGGAGGGAAGTGCGGATGGATTTCCTCGGCGATCGGCTGCCCGGCGGCGAGCGGCACCATGCGGTGGTGTTCGTGTGGGCTCCGGCGCTCGCCGCCTTCCTGAGCGACACGTACATGGCGGTGCCGCCCGGCCGGGAAGAGGTCCGCGTGGACGACGTACTCGCGGAGATCCTCGCCACCGGCTGAGTAGCCGTACTCATGTTCCGCCCGAGCGCTGCGGCCACGATGGGGCTCCCACGAGAAGGAGTCCGCCATGACCGCAGTGCACCCCGACCCGCGCCCCTTTCCGCACCGGGTCGCGCGCCGTGTCCCGCCCGCCGCGCTCGCCGCAGTGGTCGTGGCCGGCATGGCCGTGTCCGCGTGGGGCGCCCGGGACCGTACGACCTGGTTCCTGGAGACGGTGTGGGTGCTGGCCGGGCTGCCGCTGGTGGTGCTGACCTGGCGGCGCTTCCCGCTCACCGGACTGCTGACCGGGCTGCTCGCGGCGCATGCGCTGGTGCTCGCCGTCGGCGGTCACTACACCTATGCCGAGGTGCCGGTGGGCGACTGGGTGCGTGACACCTTCGGCCTGGCCCGCAATCCCTACGACCGCTTCGGCCACCTCATGCAGGGTTTCGTGCCGGCGATCCTGGTCCGGGAGCTGCTCACCCGTACCTCTCCGCTGCGCGGCAGCCGCTGGCTGGCCCCGCTGACCGTGTGCGCGTGCCTCGCGTTCAGCGCGTTCTTCGAGCTGCTGGAGTGGCTGGCGGCAGAGATCGGCGGGCACGGCGCGGACGCCTTCCTGGCCACTCAGGGCGATGTGTGGGACACCCAGTGGGACATGTTCTGCGCGCTGATCGGCGCGACGGTGTCACTGCTGCTGCTCAGCAGGGTGCACGACCGTCAGCTGCGGGCGCTGGAGGCGGCTCAGCGGGTGGTGTGACGGCGCCGGGACCACAGCGGCAGGCCGTACCAGCACACCAGGTACCAGACCACGACGACCGCGACCACCCAGGTGACAAGGCTGCCGTCGGTGGCCACCCGGAGGATCAGCACCAGGGAGGCGGTCATGGTGGCCAGCAGCAGGAACAGGCCGACCGAGGTCAGCCGGGCGGCGAGCCGGACCGCCTGCGGCTTCACCCTCCGGCCCGCGACCAGCCGGTGCAGGGACACCGGGCCGATGAGGGCGCCGGTGGCGGAGGCGCCGAGGACGACGGTGACGATGTAGATCGTCTTGTCGGTGTGGGACAGCTCCGCGTACTTCTGCTGGAAGACCACGGTGAGCAGGAACCCGAAGAGGATCTGCACACCGGTCTGCGCGACCCGCACCTCCTGGATGAGCTCGGTCCACATCCGGTCGGCGCGCTCCTCCTCCGACTCGTCGCGTCCGGTCCGCCGCGCTGGCTCGCTCATGCGATGCGGGTAACCGCGCGGAAGATCGTTCAAACGGGGGGCAGGGGCTGGGCGGCCGGGAGCGGTGGTGTGCGTACCGCTCCCGGCGGATGGTCTACCAGCGGTTCTCGACCTGGTCCTTGATCCGGCGGTCGTAGAGCTCGCGGATCGCGGTGACCGTCTCCGCGGACAGCTCCGGGAGCTTGGCGGCGGCCGCGTTGGCGCGGGCCTGCTCCGGGTTGCGGGCGCCCGGGATCACCGTCGTGACACCCGGCTGGTCGATGATCCAGCGCAGGGCGAGCTGGGCCGGGGTGTACCCCTCGGGGGCGAGGGCGGCGAACTCGGCGGCGGCCTCGACGCCCGTCGTGTAGTCCACACCGGAGAAGGTCTCGCCCTGGTCGAAGGCCTCGCCGTGCCGGTTGTAGGTGCGGTGGTCGTCGGCCGCGAAGACGGTGTCCTTGGTGTACTTGCCGGACAGCAGACCGGAGGCGAGCGGCACGCGCGCGATGATGCCGACGCCGGCCTCCCGGGCCGCCGGGAGCACCTCGCGCAGCGGCTTCATCCGGAACGGGTTGAGGATGATCTGCACGCTCGCCACACCGGGGCGGGCGATCGCGGTCAGCGCCTCCTCGCAGGTCTCGACGCTGACGCCGTAGGCCGCGATCCGCTCCTCCTCGACCATCGTGTCGAGGGCGTCGTACACCTCGTCCAAGGAGTAGACGGGGGTCGGCGGGCAGTGCAGCTGGACCAGGTCCAGGCGGTCCACGCCGAGGTTGCGGCGCGAGCGGTCGTTCCACGCTCGGAAGTTGTCCAGGACGTAGTTCTCCGGGATCTGGTCGACCCGGCGGCCCATCTTGGTGGCCACCAGCACATGCAGGTCCGGCCTGCCGCTCAGGAAGCCGGCGATGGTCTGCTCGCTGCGTCCGTCGCCGTACACGTCGGCGGTGTCGAAGAAGGTCACCCCCGACTCGGCCGCCGTCTCCAGGACGGCGTGGGCGTCCTTCTCGTCCACGTCGCCCCAGTCGGCGCCGAGCTGCCATGTGCCGAGGCCGACGACCGATGCCCGCTGTCCCGACCTGCCGATTACGCGTTCGTCCATGGCGTCAGTGTGTCATCCGCCGCCGACAACGCTGTCACGGGTCGGTTCGACCCCGCCCACCTATGAATCCTTCACTCACACGGGTGATTGTGTTCGACAGAAATCGGCTGTGCGTCAACCGGGCACCTAGCGTGTCGGCGTGACTGATGGTTCAGCGAACAACAAGTCCTGGGACGACGGCTGGAGCCGTCGGGGTTTCCTCCGGTCGGCCGCGGCGCTGGCCGCCGTCCCGGTGCTGCTCGCGGCGGATCCGGCCGTGGCCGCCGCCGAACTGCCCGGCTTCCCGGCGGATGTCGCCCTGTACCGGTCCGCGTACCGCAACTGGGTCGGCGAGATCACGGCGGACGGGCTGTGGGCCTGTGCCCCGGCCGACGCCGGTGAGGTGCTCGCGGTCGTCGACTGGGCCTGGCGCAACGCCCGGCGGGTACGCGCGCGTGGCTCCTCGCACGGGTGGTCGCCGCTGACCGTCACGGAGAAGACCACGGCCGACGACAAGGTGCTGCTCGTCGACACCGCGACACATCTCACGGGGCTCTCCCTGGAGTCCGGTTCGGGGGGCTCAGCGGTACGGGCGGGGACCGGGGTCACCCTGGAAGCGCTGCTCACCTTCCTGGAGGACCACGGTCTCGGGCTCACCGCCGCACCCGCGCCCGGCGACCTGACGCTCGGCGGCGCACTGGCGATCGACGCGCACGGCACCGCCGTACCGGCCGACGGGGAGGAGCCTCTGTCCGGACACACCTACGGCTCGCTGAGCAATCTGGTGCTGTCGCTGACGGCGGTCGTGTGGGACGAGGGCACGGGGACGTATGTCCTGCGGACGTTCCGCCGCGACGAGGCGGACTGCGCAGCCCTGCTCACACACCTCGGCCGGACCCTGGTGACCGAGGTCGTGCTGCGGGTCGGGGCCGACAGCGATCTGCGGTGCGTCAGCCGGACCGACATCCCGGCCGCCGAACTCTTCGCGGCGCCCGGTTCCGGCGGGCGGACCCTCGACACCTTCCTCAGGCGGTCCGGGCGCATCGAGGCGATCTGGTTCGCCTTCACCGAGTACCCGTGGCTGAAGGAGTGGAGCGTCGCGCCGACCAGGCCGCTGACCTCGCGGCACGTCACCTCGCCGTACAACTACCCGTTCTCCGACAACGTCCCGACGGTGGTCGCCGACCTGGTGGGGCGGATGGTGTCCGACGCGGCCTGGTATCTGGCGCCGGTACTGGGCAACGCGCAACTGGACGTGGCCACGGCCGGGTTGGTCACGACACTGTCCGCGGACATCTGGGGGCCGTCGAAGAACACACTGCTGTATGTGAGGCCGACGACGCTGCGGATCAACGCGAACGGGTACGCGGTGCTGACCGAGCGCGCCGAAGTACAGCGGGTGGTGGCTGAGTTCGCCTCCTTCTATCGCGAACGACTCACTGCTTACGCGGCGTTGGGGCGGTTCCCCGTGAACGGGTCGGTGGAGATACGGGTGACGGGACTGGACGATCCGGGGGATGCCGGGGTGGCCGGCGCCCAGGTGCCGTTGCTGTCCGCGCTGCGGCCGGGGGGTGGGGCCGCCGATACGGCTGTGTGGCTGGATGTGCTGACGTTGCCGGGGACGCCTTGTGCGGAGGCGTTCCTGCGGGAGTTGGAGACGTTTCTGTTCGAGAGGTTCGAGGGGACTCGGGTGGAGTGGTCCAAGGGGTGGGCCTATACCGAGTCCGGTGTGTGGAGTGACGAGGAGGTGATCGGCACGAGGATTCCGGGTTCGTTCGGGGGCGCGGTGTGGAATGCGGCGGTCGATGCGCTCGATCGCCTTGACCCGC
Organism: Streptomyces sp. Ag109_O5-1; assembly: GCF_003814875.1. Lineage (GTDB taxonomy): Bacteria > Actinomycetota > Actinomycetes > Streptomycetales > Streptomycetaceae > Streptomyces > Streptomyces sasae. The sequence goes on from NZ_RKQF01000001.1 coordinate 537,709, forward strand.
ACGGTGTTTTCGGGAACGGGTTCCTGGATGGGGTGCTTGTGCGTCGCTGAGATCTGCGGGGCGGTGGGGGCTGGTCACGGCCTCGCGATTGCCGGACGGCGATGAGCAGAACCGGCAGCAGTTCGTGAACCAGTCGACGTGGGATCCGGTGCCGCCGCAGTGGCGGCTGTTCCTGCCTGAGGACTGGGCGTCGGACACCGCTCGCCGGGGCCCAGCCCGCATCCCGGCGGACATCACACACCGCGAGGAGTGGCGCCTTGCCCTGGGCATGCTCGACACGCCGGCAGGCTGGGGCCTGGGGCCTCCGACCGTGGTGGCCGACGCCATCTACGGCACCGACGCCCCTCTGCGGACCACGCTGTCCGAGCGCGGGCTTGCCTACGTCCTGGCCGTCGGCCTCAGGCCGGAGACAGTCACCCCGCTCACCTGGCGGCATGGCCCGAAAGCCGCGGCCTCGGCTGAACAGGGCCGGTGGGACGCGGGCCTGCCGACTGCTCGTCGGCAGGTACAGGTCCAGGCCCGCCGCCGGCGCAGCGCGACTGTTTCGGGGGTCTGCTCGGCAGGCTCAGGGGTAGAGGCCAGCCCGGAAGGTGAACGAGACGAGTTGAGCTCGATCACGTGCGCCGACCTTTGTCATGGCCCGCACCGCATGCGTCTTCACGGTGAGCGGCGACACGGACATCTGGGCCGCGATCTCGTCGTTGCCGAGACCGCTCGCGACGAGAATGACCACGTCTCGCTCCCTGGGTGTCAGAGCGTCGAAGCGTCGCAGGAGTTCCTGGTCGATCACCGGGGGCGGACTGTCGGTCATGTGACCGATGAGCGCGGCCGTCGCGGCGGCCGACAGCGCACCGCCACCGCCAACGACCTCGGTGATTCCGGCGACGAGTTCAGCGGGGCTCACGGTCTTGCTCAGGAAACCGTTGGCGCCCGCGCGAAGGGCGGCGAGAACGATGTCGTCCTGGTCAAAAGTGGTCAGCACGATCACCCGCAGCTTTTCGGGTGGATGCTCTTTGCGGATCCGGCGGGTGGCTTCGACACCGTCGATGCCGGGCATCCGGATGTCCATCAGGACCAGGTCGACCGGGTGGTCCCGGAGAAACGGGACGGCCTGGAGTCCGTCGGAGAGATCACCCGCAACAACGAGACTGGGGTCGAGCCGGAGCATCGCTTTGATGCCGGCCCTCATCTCGTCCTGGTCGTCGACGATCAGAATCCGCGTGTTCATACGACGGCTCCCAGGGGGCTGAACTCCGCATGGACCCGGAATCGCCCGTTGTCACTGACGATCGTCAGCCGCCCATGGGAGGACTCGACGCGTTCACGCATCCCCACCAGTCCGAGTCCGCTGCCGGAACCGGAGTCGCGCGGTGAGTGACCGACACGGTTCTCCACGGTGACGCAGATCCTGCCGTCACGCTCGCGGACATCCACCGTTGCCGCCCCCACTCCATGCCGGTAGGCATTCGTGAGTGCTTCCTGAACGACCCGGTAGACCGTCACGCCGACGCTGGGCTCCACGAAACCGGCGGGGATGTCGATGGAGGGCCGGACGTCGAGGCCGATGCTCTCGAAAGAGGCGACAAGGCCTTCCAGGCCGCTGAGCGCCGGGGTCGGCCGGAGCGCCTCGTCGTCGGAGATGTCGTCTCCGAGGCGGAGGAGCACGAGGATCCGTTGCGTCTCGACGACGACGGTGCGAGCGCTGGACCTGGCTGAGACGAGGGCCTGCCGGGAGGACTCGGCGTCTTCGGGCAGCCCGATCTCCGCGGCGCCCAGATGCATGCTCAGCATCGCGACCTGGTGGCCGATGACGTCGTGGAGGTCCCGGGCGATGCGGAGTCGTTCCTCGGTCACCCGTCGAGTGGCTTCGATCTCGCGGGTCGCGATGGCGCTTTCGGCCCGTTCCTCCAAGGTGCGCCAGTGCTCTCGATGGATGCGCAGCGCGGCTCCTGTCGCACCTCCCGCTACGGCTGAGAAGAGTGCGGCGGCTCCCACGATCGCGCCGCCACGGAATCCTCCCAGCGTCATGAACGCCCCCAGGAAGAACGTCGCCACGATGCCGGTTCCGGCCAGCGGCTGCTTCCCCCTGAGGGTGACCGAGAACAGCACGAGCACCGCCATCATCCACACCGACAGGGGATCGTGGCCCACCGCTGTGACGGCGAAGGACGCCGCGCTCGCCATGACCAGTCCCGCCCACGGCATCCACCATGAGAGGGCGACACCGCCACCGGCGAGGAGCACGGAGAGGGCCGTCGGCCAATCCGACCCTCGCAGGATCACTGCCACGATCTGGCCGGTGAACACCAGCGCGGCCACCGAATAGGCGACGACGTGCAGCGCCTCGGGGCGGCGGACCCACAGGGGTGCCACGGGCCCGTCCGGATTGTTCTGCGACTTGGCCATGCCCTGATTCTCGTCGACGTGTGCTGCAGCCGTGTACTTCGAATGATGTAGACGGCCCGGTCCGGGCCATGGAGACGGCAAAACTCATTCGATCCGAAGTGGATGTCAGAACTACTTCGTTCGAAGTACACGGCCCATCCCGAGGCCGCTGAGACTCCTCGTCGAGGCAACCGTCTCAGGCCATCACGATCACATACGGGACACCCGATGACTCAGATCACCATGACTTCGAGCACGAGCACGAGCACGAGCACGAGCACGATCACGACCTCCGGGCTACGGTCGCTCCACCTGATCCGAGTCGCCTTCTCCCTGATCTGGGTGGCACTCGTCGTCACGACCTCGGTCTCGCTCGTGTCGACGGACAGGCCCACAGTGATCGCGGCGGTGCTGCTCGTCATCTACCCCTTGTGGGACGTCATCGCCACGGTCCTCGAGCGCCGCATGGCCGGCACCGGCTCCACGGACCGCGTCGGTACCACCAACATGGCTCTCGGCCTCGCCACCGCCGTCGGGATGATCATCGCCGTCTTCTTCACCATCGGGACGGCCCTGCTCGTGTTCGGCATCTGGGCCCTGCTTTCCGGAGCGCTCCAGCTCGTCGTGGCCATCCGGCGCCGACGCACCGTCGGTGCCCAGTGGCCCATGGTCATCAGCGGTGGACAGTCCGTCCTCGCCGGTGCCTCCTTCGCTGCCATGTCCGCCTCGGCGACGAGCAGCCTGTCCGCCGTCGCCGGATACTCGGCCTTCGGTGCCTTCTGGTTCCTTGTCTCCGTCATCGCCCTGAGCATCCGCAGCCGACGCGAAAAAGCGCTGACCACCGTCGCCTGAGCCACGGGCCCCGACACCGGACTCATTCGTCCAGGGCGTCAACTGGGTCTGGAGTGCCGGGCCGTAGCGGTCTGCGATGTCGGCGATCGCCGAGTCGCGCAGGCGTGGGCCGCGGGCGATGCCGTACATCACGCCGAGGCCGATGAGCTGGGCGACGGCGAGTTCGGCGCGCAGACCGGGGTCGGGGCCGGTGAGCCGGGTGGCGAGGGCGTCGACCACATGGGCGCGGAAGTTGGCGCGCAGTACGTCCCCGTGGTCGCCGTGCAGGGGTGCGAAGACGATCCGCAGCAACGGGTCGGCGCCGCGGTCGCGCTGGCTCTCCAGGACGTGCCGGACCATGTGGCGGCCGAGCTCGTCCAGGGGGGCGTCCAGGAGGGCGGCCGCGTCGGTGTCGAAGGACATCACCCGGGCGAACAGGCCGTCCTTGTTGCCGAAGTACTTGAGGATCAGCGGCGCGCTGACGCCGGCGCGTTCGGCGACGTCCTTGAGGGTGATGTCGGCGTGGGCGTGCCGGGCGAGAAGGTGACGGGCGGCCCTGAGGATGGCCGCCTTGGTGGCCTCCGCGTCCCGGCGGGCGGGCGCGGCGGCGGTGCCGGTTCGGGTGCTCACGGCACTCATGCTCCCTCCAGCGCGTCGTCCCGGGCACCCTGGGTGCGGCCCTGGGCGCGCGGGGCGTCGTCCGGGGCCTTGTCGCCGGGTATGGACAGGGCCGCCGCGCTGGCCGCGAGCGCGATGGCGCAGGCCATGGCGAAGGCCAGGAGGTAGCCGTGCAGCGTGGGGATGGATGCGCCGCCGACGAGGCTGGTGTGGTGGGTGAGTACGGCGGCCACGGCGGCGCTGGAGGTGGCCTGGCCGATGGTGCGCATGAGGACGTTGACGCCGTTGGCGGAGGCGGTCTGGCTCGCCGGGACGGCCCGCAGGATCAGCGTGGGCAGCGCGGAGTAGGCGAGAGTGGTGCCGGTGGCGACGACGGTGGCGCCCAGGATGATCATCCAGAGGTCGCGGCTGTCGGCGATACGCACCACGTATCCGCAGGCGATGACGGCGGCGCCGAGGGCGAGGGTGACGCGCGGGCCCCGGGAGGCCGAGATCCGGGCGGAGACCGGGGAGAACAGCAGCATGGTGACGCCACCGGGCAGCAGGCAGAGACCGGTGGCCACGATGGACAGGCCGAGACCGTAGCCGGTGGCCTTGGGCGCCTGTACCAGCTGGGCGGTCACCAGGGAGTTGGCGTAGAAGGCGAATCCCGTCAGCAGGGCGGCGACATGGGACAGGCCGACCCTGGGGCGGGTGACGAGGTGCAGGTCGACCAGGGGCCGCTCGGTCCGCAGTTGCTGCCACCACCACAGGACCAGGACGAGGACCGCGGCGGCGAACAGCGCCAGGACGCGCGGGCTGGCCCAGCCCCACTGGCCGCCCTGGGAGACGCCGAGCAGCAGACACGTCAGGCCGACGGCCAGCCCGAGCGCGCCGAGCACGTCGAACCGGCCCGGCTCGCGCACCGGCGACTCCCTGATCGCCCACCACGCGCCCGCCACGCCGAGTGCCCCGAGGAGGCTGGTCAGCCAGAACATGGTGTGCCAGTCGTAGTACTGCACCACCAGCGCGGCCAGCGGGAGGCCGAGTGCGGCCCCGATGCCGACGGTGGAGCTCATCAGCGCCACCGCCGACCCCCGGCGCTCGGCCGGCAGCTCGTCGCGCAGGATGCTGATCGACAGCGGTACGACGGAGGCGGCGGCGCCCTGGAGCGCGCGGGCGGCGATGAGCACGGCGATGTCAGACGACAGGGCGCACATCACCGAGCCGACGGTCATCAGGGCGAGGGCCCCGGTGAGTACCCGGCGCTTTCCGTACATGTCACCGGCCCGGCCGAGCACGGGGGTGAGGACGGCCCCGGAGAGCAGGGTCGCCGTGACCGTCCAGGAGACGACGCCGGCCGAGGAGTGGGTGAGCCGGGGCAGGTCCGGCAGCAGGGGGACGACCACCGTCTGCATGACGGCCATCAGGATCCCGCCGAAGGCCAGTACCGGGATGGTCAGCCGCTGCCGCAGCCGGGGCGGTTCGGCAGGCGGGCCCGCGGGGACGGCTGTCGGGGCGGGCTGGTCCATCGGCACTCCTGTGGGCGACACGAATGAGGAGGTGAATTCGAATTCACCCTATCGGGTGAATTCCCTTTCACCAACGCGGGCCCGCGCCGTGCGACGCCTACGACCGGACGTGCAGAGCCCGCGCCGCCCGCGGTCCGAGCCACCGCTTGAACCGGCGCAGCACCTCCAGCCGCCCCGCCGCCTTGTCCAGGCCGTAGTAGAGCTGCGGCGGGACGTACGGGAGCAGCGGCGAATGCCGCTGGCCGAGCAGGGCGAACATACGGTGCGGGGGCAGGTCGATATAGCGGGGCAGGCTCTCGTACCACCGGGCACTGAGGCGGGCGGCGCTCTGGGCGGAGAGCAGTTCGGCCTTGCGCTGCCGCTCGTAGGCGGCGAGAGCCTCGGGAACGGCGCCCTGCCGGCGCAGGACGTCGGCGAGGCACATGGCGTCCTCCAGGGCGAGGGTGGTGCCGGCGCCGATGGAGTAGTGGGTCGTATGGGCGGCGTCGCCGAGCAGGACGAGGTTGCCGTGGTGCCAGGTGCGGTTGGTGAGGGTGCGGAAGGTGGGCCAGGCCGCCGAGGAACCGCCGATCAGGGCATGGCCGTCGAGGATGTCGGCGAACAGCTTCTCCAGCAGGCCCAGTTGGTCGCCCTCGTCCATCGCGTCCAGGCCGAGGCCGGTCAGGGTCTCGGGGGCGCACTCGATGACGCAGGTGCTGTGCGCGCCGTCGTAGGGGTAGCCGTAGCACCAGATCCAGCCGTGCCCCGTCTCGGCGAAGGCGAAGGTGAAGGAGTCGAAGACCCTGGTGGTGCCGAGCCAGACGTAGTGGTTGCGGCCCTCGGTGAGCTGCGTGCCGAAGTCGTCGCCGTGCCGGCTGCGCAGGGCGCTGTGGATGCCGTCCGCCGCCACGACCAGGTCGGCCTCGGGGAGGCTCCCGTGCGTGATCTCGTCCTCGAACTCCAGCCGCACCCCGAGGGATCGGGCCCGCTCGGCGAGGATCTCCAGGAGGCGGTGGCGGCCGATGCCGTGGCCGGGATCGCCGGGCTGCCGGGTGACCTGACCGCGGACGTGGGCGACGCCCTGGTGCCAGCGCACCGAGCTCTCCTCGATGGCGCGGGCCGACTCGGGGTCGTAGGTGTGCAGCCTGTCGAGCAGGGCCCGCCAGTAGGTGACGCCCCAGCCGTAGGTGGAGCCCTCGGGGTTGCGTTCGTGGACGGTGATGGCGTGGGACGGGCTTTGCCGCTTGAGCAGGATCGCGAGATACAGGCCGGCGGGCCCGCCTCCGACGCAGACGACCTTCACGCACACACCCCTGAGAATCACCGAACGTGGTCAATTGGCACCGCAGGGTAGCAGCGCGCATACGCCCGGCCGGGTTTTCGAATCGCGCCAGTTTGACGTCGTGAGCCACGCCACCCGGTCGGCGGACCGCCGCAAAAGATCACCGGAAACCCCGGCCCCGAGCGCGGATCTTCCCGCCCGGGAAGCGGCGGGCGCACCATGACAGCAAGATCATCTTTGTTCAATCTTGTATGACATGTAGTCAATTGTCCTGATCGTAGCCAACCCGATCCGGGCGATTTCTCCCGCTCCGGAACCGGCGGATAGGCATACGGGGTCATCACCCGCACCCACCCCGGGAGGCATCCGTATGCCCGAACTCACCCGCCGTCACGCGCTCACCGTGGCGGCCGCCATCGCCGCCACGGCCGGCACCCAGGCACTCGTCGCACCCGGAGCCGCCGCAGCGGATCACCGGCACGGGGGATCCCTCGAACCCTTCGACGAGGTCTACAAGGGCCGCCGGATACAGGGCCGTCCGTCCGACGACATGGGCGGCATGGGCGGCATGGACGGCGGTCACCACCACGAACACGGCGCCGGATACGCGGTGTTCGTCGACGGCGTGGAGCTGCACGTGATGCGGAACGCGGACGGCAGCTGGATCAGCGTGGTCAGTCACTACGACCCGGTGCCCACCCCGCGCGCCGCCGCCCGTGCCGCGGTCGACGAGCTGCAGGGCGCCGCGCTGTTGCCGTTCCCCGCCAACTGACCGCCCCCGCAAGGACTTCCGGAGCCTCGAAGCACATGACCGTACGCAAGAACCAAGCCGCTCTGACCGCCGACGAGAAGCGGCGGTTCGTCGCCGCCGTCATCGAGCTGAAGCGCGGCGGGCGTTACGACGACTTCGTCCGCACGCACAACGCCTTCATCATGTCCGACACCGACGACTCCGAACGCACGGGCCATCGTTCGCCGTCGTTCCTGCCCTGGCACCGCCGATTCCTGCTCGACTTCGAGCAGGCGCTGCAGTCGGTGGACCCCTACGTCGCCCTCCCCTACTGGGACTGGAGCGCCGACCGCACCCTGCGTGCCTCGCTGTGGGCGCCGGACTTCCTGGGCGGCACCGGACGCAGCTCGGACGGGCGGGTGACGGACGGGCCGTTCGCCGCGGCGAGCGGCAACTGGCCGCTCAACGTCCGGGTGGACGGCCGTACTTATCTGCGCAGGTCGCTCGGGACGAGTGTGCGCGAGCTGCCCACCCGGGCCGAGGTCGACTCCGTGCTGGGTATCGCGACGTACGACATGGCGCCCTGGAACAGCGCCTCGGACGGCTTCCGGAACCATCTGGAGGGCTGGCGCGGGGTCAATCTGCACAACCGGGTCCATGTCTGGGTCGGCGGGCAGATGGCCACCGGGGTCTCCCCCAACGACCCGGTGTTCTGGCTGCACCACGCCTTCATCGACAAGCTGTGGGCCCGGTGGCAGCGCCGGCACCCCGGGGCGGCCTATGTGCCGGGCGGCGGGACACCGGACGTGGTGGACCTGGACGAGACGATGAAGCCGTGGAACGACGTGCGGCCGGCCGATCTGCTCGACCACACGAAGTTCTACACGTTCGACACCCTGGAGGCCTGATCAGGCCTGTGCCGTACGGCACTCCGGGTGGCCCCAGCCCTGCCCGTTCTTGGCGATGGACTCGCCCGCCGCGTAGGAGCGGCCGCACAGACAGCGGCCGGCGAACTTGGCCTTGATGGTGCGGGAGGAGGAGCCGGCCGCCGTCTTGCGGGGTGCCGCCTTGCGGCGCGGGGCCGCGCCGGAGGCGGCGGACGTGGGCGACGGCGGCGGCACCGGGGAGCCGAGGGCGCTGCCCGCGGCTTCCTGGACCGTCGCCGCCTGGCTGGCCGCGCGGTCGGCGAAGTCGTTCAGCGGGTCGCCGTCGACCTGGTGGGCGGGGACGTAGCGGAAGTCGACGGTGCGGCCGCCGAGGAGTTCGTCGATGCGGACGACCAGGTCCTGGTTGGCGACCGGCTTGCCCGCGGATGTCTTCCAGCCGTTGCGCTTCCAGCCGGGCAGCCAGGTGGTGACCGCCTTCATCGCGTACTGCGAGTCCATCCGCACCTCAAGGGGCACGTCCGGGTCGGTGGCCGCGAGCAGCCGTTCCAGGGCGGTCAGTTCGGCCACGTTGTTGGTGGCCTTGCCGAGCGGGCCCGCCTCCCAGCGGGCCGGAGTCGCCGCGTCGTCGGACACCACCCAGGCCCAGCCTGCCGGTCCCGGGTTTCCCTTAGAAGCCCCGTCGCACGCGGCCACCACTCTTTCACGCATGGGCCCGATCATGCCACGGCCGGGCCGGGTGCCCGGCCGTGGTCCGCATCCGCCCTGGTCAGACGTCCTTGACCTGGGACATGTCACCCTCGGTGGTGGTGATGTCGATCACCGAGAAGTTGGCGCCCTGCGGATCGCTGAGCGCCGCGAACCGGCCGAAGGGGCTGCTCATCGGACCGAAGCGGAGCACCGCGCCGAGCTTGGTGGCCTTGGCGACCGCCTCGTCGCAGTCGGCGACGGTGAAGTACACGTTGATGTAGGAGGGCACCTCGGGCGGGAAGTCGTCGGTCATCCGCATCCGGCCGAGGACGGTCTGCTCGCCGAGGTCGAACATGCGGAAGTCGACGTTGTCGTCCTCGATCTGCTTGGCCGTGTAGGGGAAGAGGGCGCCGAGGAAGGGGTCGGTCTTCTCGGGCTCACGGGTGAAGACCTCCGCCCAGCAGTAGGCGCCGGGCACCGCCGTCGCCTCGAAGCCCTCGTGCACACCGCCCTGCCAGATGCCGAACACCGCGCCGCCGGGCTCCCGGGCCAGGCACATCGTGCCGAACTCGCCGACCTGCATCGGCTCCATCAGCACCTCGCCGCCGTGCTCCCGGATCCGCTCGGCGGCGGCCGCCGCGTCCGGCGAGGCGAAGTACAGGCACCACTGCGACTGCCCCTCCTGGCCGGGCATGGGCGGTACGACGGCGGCGACGGCCTTGCCGTCCGAGTAGGCCTGGGTGTAGCTGCCGTACTCGGAGGACGACTCGCCGAACGTCCAGCCGAGGACCTCGCCGTAGAAGGTCTTGGCGCCCTCCAGGTCGCTGAACATCGCGTCGGTCCAACAGGGGGTGCCTTCAGGTTGTACGGCCATGGCCGCGGCCCTTCCGATCGAGCGGATTCTCCCGGTTCCTCACGCTAGCCATCCGGCGGTCCGCCCGCGCGCCGAACGGTGGACTCCGGCGGACACTGGGAGGGGGTCCACGGCCTTCGGCGGACGGGGCGCGGTATGGCGGACGTGATGCGGGCATGGTCGGTGGTACGGCCCGCGCTGGTGGAGGCGGATCTGCTCCGGCTCGTGGAGCGGCCGGTGCCGGTGCCCGGGGCCGACGAGCTGCTGGTCCGGGTGCGGGCCTGCGGGGTGTGCCGTACCGATCTGCATGTCACGGAGGGCGATCTGCCGGTGCACAGGGCCGGGGTGACACCGGGGCACGAGGTGGTCGGCGAGGTCGCGGGCATGGGCGCCGAGGTGGCGGGCTTCGCGGTCGGCGACCGGGTCGGGGTGGCCTGGCTGCGGCGCACGGACGGGGAGTGCGGGTACTGCCGGCGGGGCGCGGAGAACCTGTGCCCGCACTCGGAGTACACCGGCTGGGACGCCGACGGCGGTTACGCGGAGTACACCACGGTGCCGGCCGGCTTCGCCTACCGGCTGCCCGGCGGCCTCGACGACACGGCACTCGCGCCGCTGCTGTGCGCCGGGATCATCGGCTACCGGGCGCTGCGCCGGGCCTCGCTCCCGCCGGGCGGCCGGCTCGGCCTGTACGGCTTCGGGGGCAGCGCGCATCTCTGCGCCCAGGTGGCCCTTGCTCAGGGCGCGACCGTGCATGTGCTGACCCGGGGTGCCGAGGCCCGGCGGCTGGCCCTGGAGCTCGGCGCGGCCTCGGCGCGGGACGCCTACGAGCAGCCGCCCGAGCCGCTGGACAGCGCGATCCTGTTCGCGCCGGTCGGTGACCTGGTCCCGGTGGCGCTGCGCGCCCTGGACCGCGGCGGGGTGCTGGCGGTCGCGGGCATCCACCTCAGCGATGTACCCCCGATGAATTACGAACGCGAACTGTTTTACGAACGCGAGCTGCGCAGTGTCACCTCGAACACCCGTGCCGACGGGCGGGAGTTCCTGGACCTCGCCGAGCGGTACGCAGTGCACGCGACCACCCACACCTATCCGCTCTCCGAAGCCCCGAAAGCCCTGCAAGACCTCAAGGCCGGCCGCTTCGACGGGGCTGCGGTGCTGGTGAACGACCTTTCCTGAATCCAATCCTCCGCCCGCCCGGGCACAAGGGCGGGCGACCGGCGCGTGATCATGCGCCGCGCCCCTTTCCGCACCGGGAAACGTGTTTGCGCAACCAAGGCAGACAACCGCCCCATTTGCGCCGTACCCGGAGATCACCAGGGCTGTTTGGCTTGTCGGTGCGCACCACCACCTCGCACACCACCGACCTTTCGGGTCACCTGTGTTCACCGCTCTGCTGGAGGGAATGTGTCCACACCGGACAGCGTCATCGGTTCCGCCGTCGACGAGCCCGAGCCGGATCCGACCGTCGACGGGCAGCTCACCAGTCTGAGCACCCGGGCGGCACGCCAGCTCGCCACGACCACCAAGTCCGAACCGCAGATGCAGGCCATCACCTCCCGCTGGCTGCTGAAGACACTGCCGTGGGTGGACGTCAGGGGCGGCACCTACCGGGTCAACCGGCGCCTCCAACTGCGCACCGGACGCGGCCGGGTGAGCTTCGAGCAGAACGGCGGGAACGACATCCGGGTCATCCCGCAGACCCTCACCGAACTGCCGATCCTGCGCGGTTACGACGACCTGGACGCGCTGACCGATATCGCCGGCCGTTTCCAGCCCCGCGAGGTGCGCGCCGGGCAGGTGCTGTTCGAGGCCGGGCAGCCGGTCACCGAGACCTACCTGGTGGTGCACGGCCGGTTCACCCGGTACGCGGCCGGCAAGTACGGCGAGGAGGAGGTCGTCGGGGTCGTCACCGACGGCGACCAGATGGGCGACGAGGCGGTCGGCCAGACCGACCCGCTGTGGCTCACCTCGGTCCGGGCGGAGACCGCCGGGGTGGTGCTGGCACTGCCCTGGTCGGTCGCCGAGGAGATCATGGACCGGGTCCCGTCGCTGGGCGCCCATCTTCAGGCCTACGTGGACCGGCAGCGCCTCCCGATGAACCGCAAGGGCGAGGCCGAGGTGCCGGTGCAGGCGGGCCACAGCGGCGAGCCGACGCTGCAGGGCGGCTTCGTGGACTACGACCTCGCGCCGCGCGAGTACGAGCTGTCGCTCACCCAGACCGTGCTGCGGGTGCACTCCCGGGTCGCCGACCTCTACAACCACCCGATGGACCAGACCCAGCAGCAGCTGCGCCTCACGGTCGAGGAGATCCGCGAGCGCCAGGAGTGGGAGCTGGTCAACAACCGGGAGTTCGGGCTCCTGCACAACATCGACTACGGGCAGCGGATCAGTTCCTTCACCGGGCCGCCGACCCCGGACGACATGGACGAGCTGATCTCCATGCGCCGCAAGACCAAGGTGATCCTGGCCCACCCCAAGGCGATCGCGGCCTTCTTCCGGCAGTGCAACCGGCGCGGTCTGGTGCCGGCCGGCGCGAACGTCGACGGGCACGAGATCCCGGCCTGGCGCGGGGTCCCGATCTATCCCTGCAGCAAGATCCCGATCAGCGACGACCACACCACCAGCATCATCGCGCTGCGCACCGGCGAGGCCGACCAGGGTGTCGTGGGCCTCTACCAGACCGGCATCCCGGAGGAGTTCCAGCCGGGCCTCAACGTGCGCTTCATGGGCATCAACGAGCAGGCCGTCGTCAACTACCTGGTCACCGCCTATTACTCGATGGCGATCCTGGTCCCCGACGCGGCCGGGATCCTGGAGAACGTCCAGCTCGGCCGCACCGCCGACTGACGGCCTGGAGCACATCCATGAGCACAGCCACCGCCTCCTACGTCCTGCCAGGGCCGCCGAACCTCGCGCAGAGCCTGCGCCCGGCCAGGCGCACCGGGGCGATCCCCGGACTCCACTACCGGCCGGCCGTGCCCGCCGACCCGGCGAAGGCCGCCGAGCTGGACGACCGCCTGGAGACCTGGGCCCGTGAGCTCGACCTGTTCCCCGAGGCCTGGAAGGGAGACTTCTCGGACTTCCAGTTCGGCCGGGCCGTAGTACTCCAGCATCCCGGCGGTCTCGACCTGGACCGCCTCACCGCCGCCGGCAAGCTGCTGCTCGCCGAGAACATCGTGGACTCCTGCTACTGCGAGGAGGACGAGGGGCGGGGCGGATCGCGGCGCGGGCTCGGCGGCCCGCTGATCATCGCCCAGTCGGCGCTCGACCCCTTCCACGGCGTCCCGGAGCTGGAGGAGGAGTGGCGCGAGGGCATCAGGGCCGACGGTCCGCTGCGCTCGTACCACTTCGCCCTCACGGACTTCACCGCCTTCGCCACACCGAGCCAGACCGACCGGTTCGTACATGACATGGCCCGGCTGCACCTCGGCTATCTCGGCGAGGCGGCCTGGATGGAGACCGGGTACACACCGCGCGTCTGGGAGTACCTGGTGATGCGGCAGTACAACAACTTCCGGCCCTGTCTGTCGATCGTCGACGCGGTGGACGGCTACGAGCTGCCCGAACCGGTCTACGCCCGCCCGGAGATCCAGCGGATCACGGCCCTGGCCTGCAACGCCACCACCATCGTCAACGACCTGTACTCCTTCACCAAGGAGCTGGCGAGCGATCCGGACCACCTGAATCTGCCCCAGGTGGTGGCCGCCAACGACCGGCGCGGGCTGAAGGCGGCCTATCTGAAGTCCGTCGGCATCCACAACCGGATCATGGAGGCCTTCGAGGAGGAGTCGGCCGCTCTGGCCGCCACCTCGCCGCTCGTCGCGCGCTACGCGGAGAGCCTGGCCGCCTGGGTCTCGGGCAACCACGAGTGGCACTCCACCAACACCAACCGCTACCACCTGCCCGACTACTGGTAGCCCACGACCAACCCGAAACACCGTCAGAACCACTTCGAGGAGCAACTGTTGACCACCGCCCCTGTCGCTCGGAAGACCACCACGTCAGCCCCGGTGCCGACCCAGTCCAGGTACCAGAACAGCGTCGCGGACTACTGGAACGCCGAGGAGAACCCGGTCAACCTCGAACTCGGAAAGATCGACGACCTGTACCACCACCACTACGGCATCGGTGAGGCCGACTGGTCGGTGCTCGACGAGACCGACCCCGCTCTGCGCAAGGAGCGGATCACCGGTGAACTGCACCGCCTGGAACACGCCCAGGCCGAACTGCTCGCCTCCCACCTCGGCGCGCTCACGCCGGCCGACCGGGTCTTCGACGCCGGCTGCGGCCGGGGCGGCGGCAGCATCGTGGCCAACCTGCGCTACGGCTGCCACTCCGACGGGGTCACCATCTCCGCCAAGCAGGCCGACTTCGCCAACGGCATGGCCCGCAAACGGGAGGTCGGCGACAAGGTCCGCTACCACCACCGGAACATGCTGGACACCGGCTTCGAGACGGGCGCGTACGCCGCCTCGTGGAACAACGAGTCCACGATGTACGTCGAGCTGGACCTGCTGTTCGCCGAGCACGCCCGGCTGCTGCGCCGCGGCGGCCGCTACGTCACCATCACCGGCTGCTACAACAACACCTACGGGCAGGCCTCGCGCGAGGTGTCCCTGATCAACGCGCACTACATCTGCGACATCCACCCGCGGTCGGAGTACTTCCGGGCGATGGCGAAGAACCGGCTGGTGCCGGTCCATGTGGAGGACCTCACCCAGGCGACGATCCCTTACTGGGAACTGCGCAAGCAGGCCGAGCACCTGGTGACGGGGGTCGAGGACGCCTTCCTCACCGCGTACAAGAACGGCAGCTTCCAGTATCTGCTGATCGTGGCCGACCGGGTCTGACCCGGCGGCGGTTCCACGAGGGGGCGGTGTCCGCGGACACCGCCCCCCGTCCCCGTACGGCGGCTCACTCCCCCGCATACGCCTTGCGCAGCGCGGCGATGTCCAGCTTGCCCATGGAGTACATGGCCCGGGTGGTGCGCGCGGCCTTCTCCGGGTCGGCGTCGCCGATCATCTCGATCAGCCCGTCCGGGATGACCTGCCAGGACACGCCGTACCTGTCCTTGAGCCAGCCGCAGGGGCCGGGCTCGCCGCCGTTCTCGGTGAGCTTGGCCCAGTAGTGGTCGACCTCCTCCTGGCCGTCGCAGTAGATCTGGAAGGAGATCGCCTCGCTGAACTTGAACTGCGGGCCGCCGTTGATGGCGACGAACTTCTGTCCGTTGGCCGTGAAGTCGACGGCCAGCACGGAACCCGGCTCCCCCGGTCCGGCCTCGTTGTACCGGCCGACCTTCCCGATGCTGGAGTTCTTGAAGATCGACACGTAGTAGTGAGCGGCCGCCTCGGCCTGCCCGTCGAACCAGAGACACGTGGTGAATCCGTCGGTGGTCATGGACACCTCCTGGAGCGTGGAACGCGGTCATCTGTACCGACCGGCGCGCACCGGGAAACTCATCGGTCGCCGCCCCTACCATCCGGACCATGACCTCTTCGTCAGGTATCCGTCCCTTCCGCATCTCGATCCCGCAGAGCGACCTCGACGACCTGCACGACCGCCTGGACCGCACCCGCTGGCCGGCCGAGCTGCCCGGCGCCGGCTGGGCGTACGGCGTTCCCACGCCGTATCTGCGGGAGCTGGCCCGGTACTGGCGGCACGAGTACGACTGGCGGGCCGCCGAGGCACAGCTGAACGCATGGCCTCAGTTCATGACCACGATCGACGGCGCCGACGTCCATTTCGCCCACATCCGCTCCCCCGAGCCGGACGCCACCCCGCTGGTCGTCACCCATGGCTGGCCGGGCTCCATCGTGGAGTTCCTGGACATCGTGGGGCCGCTCACCGACCCGGCGGCGCACGGTGGGGATCCGGCCGACGCCTTCCATGTGGTGCTGCCCGGCATCCCCGGCTACGGCTTCTCCGGTCCGACGGCCGAGCCCGGCTGGGAGGCGGGACGGGTCGCGGGCGCCTGGGTCGAGCTGATGCACCGGCTGGGCTACGAGCGGTTCGGCGCCCAGGGCGGTGACTGGGGCGCGATGATCTCCCGCGAGCTGGGCCGCGCCCACCCCGGGCGGATCATCGGTGTGCACCTCAATCTGCTGCCGGGCGCGCAGCAGAACACCGAGCCCACGGACGGGGAGCTGGCCGCGCTCGGCCCCGAGGAACGGGCCGACGTCCTTGAGTCATGGCACCGTTGGGAGCGATGGACGAGGGAGGGCACCGGGTACTCTGCCCTGCAGAGCACCCGCCCGCACACGCTCGGGTATGCGCTGACGGACTCACCGGTGGGGCAACTCGCCTGGATCGTCGAGAAGTTCCAGGCCTGGACGGACTCCGACGAGCTGCCGGAGGAGGCGGTGGACCGGGACCGCCTCCTGACCGACGTGATGCTGTACTGGCTGACCGGCACGGCCGCGTCGTCCGCCCGGCTGTACTACGAGCGGGCGCATGCCACCGGCCCCCGCACCGCGAGGCCTGCCGAGCCTTCGACGGCACCGACCGCCCTCGCCGTGTTCCCGGCCGAGATCCAGCGTCCGCTGCGGCACCGGGCCGAGCGCACGGAGAACATCGTGCGCTGGACGGAGTTCGACCGGGGCGGGCACTTCGCGGCGATGGAGGAGCCGGACCTGCTGGTGGGCGATGTCCGGGCGTTCTTCCGGCAGTTGCGGGAGGAGGGCGGAGCCTGAGCCGCCGTCAGGCCACCAGGCACAGGCCGTTGTAGGGCCCCGGCACCGGCCGGCCGACGGCGGCCTTCCGGGTGAACTCGCTCTGGACCAGGGACAGCAGACCGCCCAGGTCGAGGCCGAGTGCGTGGGCCGCGGCCGCGAGGACCTCCGAGGAGGCCTCCTTGCGGCCGCGCTCGATCTCCGACAGATACGGCAGGGAGATCCGGGCCGCATCGGCGACGTCCTTGAGGGTGCGTTCCTGGTCCAGCCGCTCCCGGCGCAGGACGTCTCCGACCAGGTCGCGCCAGAGCGGCTCCCTGGGATCGGCGGCCGCCTCCTGCGGACGCAGGGGGATGACGGGGGCGACGCGGGCGTGGTTCGGCGGTTGGCTGCTCACCCTCTCAGCCTAAAAGCATTGGCCCGCGGGAGCGCAGGATCGGCATTCTGCCTTGGGTGGACGCATTGGACTTCATGACACCGGAGCCGGGGTTGCGGAACATCTTCGACCAGGACGCCGAGCTGTACGAGCGGGCGCGCCCCCGCTATCCGGCCTCCCTGATCGAGGAGTTGGTGCGGGTCACGGGGGCCGGGCCAGGCGTACGGGTACTGGAGATCGCCCCGGGCACCGGCAAACTCACCGTCGATCTGGCCGGGTCCGGCTGTTCGGTCACCGGCGTGGAGATCGGCCCGCGGATGGCCGCCGTGGCCCGTCGGCGACTGGCGGGGTTTCCCGAAGCGGACGTGGTGGTCGCGGCCTTCGAACAGTGGGAGCTGCCGCCGGAGCCGTTCGACGCGGTGGTCTGCGCGACCGCGTTCCACTGGATCGATCCGGCGGTCCGGGTGCCCAAGGCGGCCCGGGCGCTACGTCCCGGCGGACTGTTCGGCGTGGTCGCCACCCACCATGTGGCGGGCGGCACAGAGGACTTCTTCGCCGAGGTCCAGGAGTGCTACGAGCGCTGGGATCCGGCCACGCCGCCCGGGCTGCGCCAGACCCGGGAATCGGACATCGCGACCGACACGAGCGAGTTCACCGGTTCCCCGTACTTCACCGACGTCACCGTGCACGGCCACGCGCAGGAGATCACGTACACGGCCGGCACCTACCTGGACGTGCTCCTCACGTACTCGAACCACCGCGCGCTCCCCGAGCCCGCCAGGAACGGGCTGCTGGCGGACATCCGCGAGCTGATCGAGTCGCGCTACGACGGTGTGGTCACCAAGCGCTACTGGCACGAGCTGATCACCGCCGTGCGCGTCGGGGACTGAGGTCCTGCGCCACGAACCGTCACCGACGCCGGCGGCTGTTTTCCGCCACCCGGGGGGACAGGACGCATGCGCCGCGTCACCCCGGGTACCCGAACCGTCAAGGCACGCATGGGACGTCCGATTCCGGGTACCCGGGCCAGCGCAAAACCTGGACAGGGCCGGAACGGCACAGGCCGAAGAGGCAGACGCCGAACCGTGACTTACGTGGGAGAGGCACATGAACACCGCCGGGATCCGGTCGGAAGCAGTGGACACAGCGCACCCCGCCGAGGAGTGGACAGCCGAGGGGGCACTGCCAGGAATCGAGGACCCGAAGACCGTCGCACCGCGTGACGCACGGGAATTGTCCCGCCAGTTCTTCCAACGGCTCGCTGAGCTGGAAGAAGGCACTCCCGAGTTCCAGTACGCCCGGAACACGCTGATCGAGATGAACATGTCGTTGGTACGGTTCGCGGCCGGACGGTTCCGCAACCGGGGCGACGACATGGAGGACATCGTCCAGACCGGAATGATCGGCCTGATCAAGGCCATCGACCGGTTCGAACTGTCGCGCGAGGTCGAGTTCACCTCCTTCGCGCTGCCGTACATCGTCGGCGAGATCAAGCGGTTCTTCCGCGACACCACCTGGGCGGTGCACGTACCCCGCCGGCTCCAGGAACTCCGTGTCGAGCTGGCCAAGGCCCGTGAGGAGCTCTCCAGCCGGCTCGACCGGGAGCCGACGGTCGCGGAGCTCGCCACGCTCATGAACATCTCCGAGAACGAGGTGGTCGAGGGGCAGCTCGCCTCCAACGGCTACAACTCCTCCTCCCTGGACGCCGCGCTCACCGGGGACGGCCCCGAGGACGGCGAGTCGGTGCTGGCCGACTTCATCGGTGTCGAGGAGGACGGCCTGCGGCTCGTCGAGGACTTCCAGTCGCTGGCCCCGCTCATGGCCGAACTGAGCGCACGCGACCGGGAGATCATCCATCTGCGGTTCGTGGAGGAGGCCACGCAGGCGGAGATCGGCGAGCGGCTCGGCTGCTCCCAGATGCATGTCTCCCGTCTGATCAAGCGGATCATCACACGCCTGCGCCAGGGGATGCTGGGCGAACTCGGCTGCGCCTGACGGCGGGCCCAGGGCGCCGCCCCGCACCGGCGCGCGGGGCGGCGCCCGCGGCATGCCGCCGTCGGAACGGCGGTCACCGGGGGAACGGGTGTCACTGCGGGAGGTGGAGCAGCGCGCGCACCCGCTTGCCGACCGGCACCCGCTCCACGGAGACCTCGGTGGCCAGGGCGTGCACTATCTCCAGACCGTGCCGGCCGACCCGCTCGGGGTCCCTGGGGAAGCGCCGGGGCAGGGCGGCGCTGCTGTCGTACACGGAGACCAGGACCGCGCTGTCCGTGCCCTCCAGTTCGAGGATGTACGGGCCGTTGCTGTGCCGGTCCGCGTTGGTGATCAGCTCGCTCACGACCAGCAGCAGCTCACCGTCGGCCCGGGGGTCGATCGCGGCGCACCACTCGGTCCTGAGCTGCTCCAGGAAGCGGGCCGCGAAGTCGCGGGCCTCCGCGATGCAGCCGGGTTCGCCGGTGTAGTGCGCCGCCCGCCGCAGCGGCTCCACGGGTACGTCGAAGCCAGTCGGTATCACTGCCCCGCCCAGGTGTTCGATCATGCGTGTCTCTCTCGGAGGCCGGTCCGGCCGGTCGCTGTTGCACCCATGCTCGTACCCCGACTGCGGTCCGGCAGTCCCCGGGAATGTTCGCGGACCGCGCACAAGGGCGTCACATGGCTCACACCTGCGGAGAACCGGGGGCCGCGGGCTCCTGGGACGCCTCGGAGACCGCGCCGGGCGAGGACGGCGACGACTGGGGACCGGACGACGCCGGGGACACCGGCTGCGCGGAGGACGGGCCCTCGGTGGACGGCGATTCGGTGTTCGGCGATTCGGCCGACGGCGACTCGCTCTTCGGGGACTCCGCCGGCGGCGACCCGGAAGGCGGGGACCCGGAGGACGGTGACTTGGACGAGGGTGACTTGCCCGGTGACTGTGCGGACGGCGAGTTCGGCGGCGGGGACTTCGGCACCGTGCCGGGGCCGGACGGCCGCGACGGGCCGGTGGAGGTCGGCGGGCACGGCGTGGTGCCGGACGCGCCGCTCTGCCCTGGCGTGGGCGGGCAGCCGTGCTG
Organism: Streptomyces sp. Ag109_O5-1; assembly: GCF_003814875.1. Lineage (GTDB taxonomy): Bacteria > Actinomycetota > Actinomycetes > Streptomycetales > Streptomycetaceae > Streptomyces > Streptomyces sasae. The sequence continues at coordinate 557,569 of NZ_RKQF01000001.1, forward strand.
GGGCGGCGGGTACATCGGGTTCGGGTCGGCCGGGGGTTTCGCCGGGCGGTCGTGACGCCCGGTGCCGTCGCCCCGGTCGCGGCCGAACCAGTCGTCGTGCTCGTGGTCGAAGATGACGAAGACGTCGACGACCTGCGCGGCGGGTGTGACGACGACCACGTTCGAGGGCCGGTACGCCGGCCATGCGGTGCCCATGGTCGTGGGGGTGGTCTGCTGTGCGACCGGCGGGGTCAGCGGGTTGCCGCAGGCGCAGCGCACCCGGGGCATGCCGTGTCCGTCGACGAGGACGGCGGTGCCGGTCTGGAGGACGGACTGGTAGGCGGTCGTGCTGCCGTCGCGGTAGCCGTGGTTGGTGACCCGGGTGTCCGCGCGCAGCTGTACGGGGGTGAGCGAGCGCAGGTAGGCGGGGACGGCGGCGGGCCGGACGCCGGCCTGCGAGGCGAACGCCTTGTTGCGCGGGGGCGAGTCCTGGAAGTACTTGATCTGTTTCTCGACGTCGCAGCTGCTCGTGTACCGGGTGCCGCTGTAGAGGCCGGGCGCCCCGCCGTCCACCCCGCGCAGCTGGTCGGCCGGCGCCGCGGACGCGGCCGGGGCGGGGGTCACCGGTGCGACGGAGCTCTTCTTGGCGCTGGACTCGGTGAACGGGTCCTGGCCGGCGCTGTCCGCGGCCTGGAGGAAGACCTCGCCGTGTTTGCCGGAGCCGCCGCCCGCCTGGGTGAGGACCACGGCCAGGGCCGCGGCGACCACCACCGCGGTGGTGAGCATCGCGATCCGGGGCGCGGACCTCCACCACGGCCGGTGCGGCCCTCCGCCCTGGCCACCGCCGCCCGGTGGCTGCGAGGGGGGTCCGGCGGGGGGACCGGAGGGCCCGGACAGCGGTCCGGAGGGAGGCCCGGTGGGGCGGCCGGACGACGGCGGTTCGACGCTCACTCGCTCATCTCCCCGTTGCGTTAAACGGCATTTGCGATAAATGCCTCATTCAATGCACAGCGAGCCCAATGTGCGCCGGTCCGGTACCGCCCGCAAGCCGACGCGTACGGCCCACTCGGCGGGCGGGGTGTCCGGGCGTTGCTTAGCGTGACAGCGTGAGCCCGCGAATCGCCTCCGCGCGGCCGGCGGCCGCGCCGGCCGGCCGGTCCGTGGCCCGGCACGGCTGGCCGCCGGCCCTGGCCGCGGTGGTGGCGGCGCTGGTCGCCATGGCCGTGGTGGCCGCCGTGGGGCTGTGGGCGGCGGGGGCGTCGGACCTGCCGAAGGGCGCGTTCCTGCCGGTGGTGCTGGCGACCGTGGTGACGGCGGTCGGCGGCACCGTCGAGCTGTCGGGGAACGCGGGCGATCTGGCCCGGACCAACGCCGGGCTGACCGTCGTACCGCTGTCGGTGACGCTGGTCGGAGCGCTGACGGTCGCCGGGGGCTTTCTGCGGCCGCTACGGCACCGGGCGGTGGCCGGTGCCCGGGAGCTGGCCGGGTGGGCGGCCCGGATCGCGGCGCTGTGGGTGCTGGCGCTGCTCGGGTTCGCTCTCGGTGCCCGGCACACCTTCGCCTTGGACGTGGGCAGCGGCACGCTCAGCGACCTCACCGGCCTGCTGGACGCCTCCCCGAGGGTGGGGTTCACGACGGATGTGCCGTTGACGGTGGTGCTCGGGTTGCTGTGGCTCGCCGGGATCCTGCTGCTGGCGCTGCTGGTGTCGCCCGGGGCGCCGCTGCCGGGGCGGCTGCTGCGCTTCCAGGCGTCGGTGCGCCCGGCGGCGTACGCGATGGTCGTGCTCCTGCTGTCGTACGTGGGTCTGGCCCTGGTGGCCGCGCTGGTCGTGATGGTGACGCGCGGGCATGGCAGGGAGACCCTCGCGGTGGTCCTGCTCGGGCTGCCCAACCTGGCGTGGCTGGCCCTCACACTCGGCCTGGGCGCCACCTGGCACGGCAGGATCGACGGCCCGTTCGGCCTGCCGGTGCCGCATGTGCTCGCGGAGGTGCTGCGCACCCCGGACGTCTCGACCCTGAACCTGCGCACGATCACCGCCCACGACGGCCGCTGGTGGTGGCTCGCCGGGGTGGCCGCGGTGCTGCTGCTCGCGGTGGCGTTCCTGATGGCGGTGCGGTCCCCGGCCCGGATCCGCCCCTGGCAACACGCCCTGCATCTCGCGATCGCCCTCGCGCTGACGATGCCGACCCTCTGTCTGACCGGCCGGATCTCCGCCCACTACGGCCTCTCCCTGCTCGGCATCGGCGACCTGGGCGGCAACCTGTCCGGTCAACTGCTGCTGGACCCGGAGCTGTGGACGGCGGTGGGCCTGGGCGCCCTGTGGGGGCTGGTCGCCGGATTCCTGGGCGCCCTGCCGGCCCGGCCGGTGCACCGGCCGGGCGAGGTGACGCCGGCCTAGGCCCTGTCGTCGGGGGTGACCACCCGGGTCGGATCGTGACCGGGGCCGTCGTGGCCCGGCTGCGGCCGGTCGGTGACGTATGTCGACAGCCGCCGTCCGTCGCCGTACAGCCAGCGTCCCTGGGCCGGGTCGTACAGCCACATGGACTCCCCGTCGACGACCACCCCGATGCGCAGCCCGTGGGTCCGGCCCCGGAAGGACTCCCCGTCGAGGCCGCCGCCCGCCAGGTCCTCGACGGCGGCCCGGTAGTCGGCGAGGGCGTGCTGCGCGCGGGCCAGCAGGGGGCGCGGGTCGGTGGCCTCGGTGGCCGGGCCGCCGGGGAGGGGCGGGTCGTGGGGTACGGCGACGAGGTAGCGGCCGTCGACCCAGGCGGCCCAGCCGTTGGCGCAGCTGATGTGGGCCCAGTCACCGTGTCGTTCCACGAGCTGCACCGGCAGCAGCGGGTCGAGGGGCACGGTGGGCCGGCCCGGGTCAGGGGCCTCCCAGGCCGGCATGCCGTCGGCCGGAACGACGTGGGTGGGCCGGAATCCCGGGGTGGTCGTCGTCATCGCCTCGCCTCCTTCCGCATGACCGCGTCGGCTACTTCCGCATGACGGCGGGTTCGTGCCGGCGCAGCAGCCGGGACAGCACCAGCCCGAAGACGAGCGCCAGGACGACCAGCATGACCATGTTGCGCAGCCACACGCTCGCCGAGTGCCGGAAGAGCGGGTCCGCGGTGAGGGTGCCGGGCACGATGCGGTGCAGGTCGACGGTGCCGGCCATGGCGGCGAGCGCCCACCGTGCGGGCACCAGCCAGGCGATCTGTTCGATTCCGGGCACACCGTTCACCTTCAGCACGGTCCCGCAGAAGACGACCTGGACGATGGTCAGCAGCACCAGCAGCGGCATCGTCACCTCCTCCTTGCGGACCAGCGCGGAGATCAGCAGGCCGAGCATCATCGCGGTGAAGGAGAGCACGGCCACGGCGACGGTGATCTCCAGCAGGGGCGGCATCAGGACCCCTTTGCCGCCGGGCGCGTCGAGGGCGACGCCGGCCAGGCCCACCTGGGTGAGCACGATCGACTGGAGGACCGTGATCGTGCCGAGGACGACGACCTTCGACATCACGTACGCCGACCTGGGCAGGCCGACGGCTCTCTCCCGCTGGTAGACGGTGCGTTCCTTGACCAGTTCGCGCACGGCGTTGGCCGCGCCGATCAGCACGCCGCCCACGCACAGGATGAGCAGCACGTTGGTCGCGGTGTCGAGGGTGAGCCTGCTGCCGGCGACGGCCCGGGCCATCGCGCCCATGACGAACGGCAGCGCGATCATGATGGCGAGGAAGGTCCGGTCGGCGGCGAGCGCGGCGGTGTAGCGGCGCACCAGTGTGGAGAACTGGGCGCCCCAGCTGCGCGGTCGCGGCGGCGGGGCCGGGGCGACCGGGCCGCTGCGCGGCAGCACCGGCTGCGCGCTGGCGTTCACGATGTACTTCCGGTGGTACGACGAAGCGCGGTACTCCCCGGCCCAGTCCCGGTCGGTGTCCCGCTCGAACGCCTCGAAGGCCTCGGGCCACTCGTCGAACCCGAAGAAGGCGAGGGCTTCGCCGGGCGGCCCGAAGTAGGCGGTCCGGCCGCCCGGCGCAAGGACGAGGAGCCGGTCGCAGACGTCCAGGCTGAGCACACTGTGGGTGACGACGATGACGGTACGGCCGTCGTCGGCGAGGCCGCGCAGCATGTTCATCACCGAACGGTCCATGCCGGGGTCGAGTCCCGAGGTCGGCTCGTCGAGGAAGAGCAGCGACGGCTTGGTCAGCAGTTCCAGGGCGACGCTCACCCGTTTGCGCTGCCCGCCGGAGAGGCTGTGCACGCGCTGCTCGGCGCGCTGTTCGAGGCCGAGTTCCCGGATGACCTCCTCGACCCGTTCCCGGCGCTCGGCCTTCGCTGTGTCCTCGGGGAAACGCAGTTCGGCGGCGTAGGTGAGGGCACTGCGCACGGTCAGCTGGACATGCAGGATGTCGTCCTGCGGGACCAGGCCGATGCGCTGGCGCAGCTCGGCGTAGTCGCGGTAGAGGTCGCGGCCGTCGTACAGGACGGTGCCGTGTTCGGCGGGGCGCTGTCCGGTGAGGGCACCGAGCAGCGTGGACTTGCCCGCGCCGCTCGGTCCGACGACGGCGAGCAGGCATTTCTCGCCCACCGGGAAGGCGACGTGGTCCAGCAGGATCCTGCGGTCGCGGCCGGCGGTGACGGTGAGGTCCTGGACGTCGAGGGAGACCTCGCCGGTGTCGACGTACTCCTGCAGCTGGCCGTCGACCAGGCAGAACGCCGAGTGGCCGATGCCCACGACGTCCCGGGGGCCGACGGGGGCGCGGGTGACGGTGCGGCCGTTGAGGAAGGTGCCGTTGTGGCTGTCGAGGTCGACGATCTCGTAGCTGCCGTCGGGGTGGGCGCGCAGTTCGGCGTGGTGGCGGGAGACGACCAGGTCGTCCACGACGACGTCGTTGTCTCCGGCGCGGCCGATGCGGACCGTGCGGGCCTGCAGCCGGCGTACCGAGGAGGGCTGCCGGAAGGTGCCGGTCCGGCTGGGCATCGAGACGGCGGAGGGACGGTCCGGGGCGGGTGGTGCGCGGCCCACCAGGACGGCGCTCGGGCCGTCGGCGGGACTGCCGAAGCGGATCACCGTGCCGGGTCCGACCTCCCACTCCCGGATGCGGCGGCCGTCGGCGTAGGTGCCATTGGTGCTGTCCTCGTCGGCCAGCGTCCAGTGGCCGTCCTCGGGCCGTAGCACCGCGTGGTGCCACGAGACCCGGGCATCGTCGATGACGATGTCGCTGTACGGGTCACGCCCGACGTGGTAGTCGCGGCCCGGGCTCATCACCGTGGAGCCGGTGTCGGTCTCCAGGACGAGTTCGGGCGCGGTCGAGGCGACCGGCCACTCCGCCATGGGCAGAATTCTACCGATCTGCCTGCTTGTGCGCCCGGCCGTGTTCCGCGCGGACGGCGGCTGTCATGCGTCAGGCGACGGGTACCACGAGTGCCGGGATGGTGCGCTGCATACGGAGGGCGTCGACGGACTCGGCGAGCAGTTCGTACTCGGTGGTGTCGTCCTGGAGGGCGATCCGCACCAGGCGGCCGCCGGCCAGCTCGTCGGCGACCAGCTCCTGCCGGACCACGTCGGCGCACCAGGCGCGGAGCAGACCCGGGACGTCGGAGACGGTCTCCCCGACCGGGACGAGCGCTCCTTGCGGGAATCTGGGGTTCTCGGGTAATGGGTCGAGCCGCTCCGCGATCCAGGACGCCCGGTCCCGTAACCACCACAGCGCCAGTGCCAGGGTCGGCGCGCGGTAGGTGCCGAGCGGTACGCCGATGCGCTGTCCGCCGCAGATGCCGTATGCCGTCACGTGGCACAGGAATTCGTCGTGCACGATCACTCCCCCGTAGCTCGCCGGTGTGCCGTCGCGGGCCGGTTTCCGTGCGGCTCCTGTGCGGTGAAGTGCTCCTGAGATTCGAGTATGTTCACTTTCGAAACACTGTCACCACACCTTTCCGGCCAGTCTCTTGGCATATTCCCCCCGCGAATTGGCCGAAATGCGCGAGCTGTACCGGCCAGCCTTCATTACCCGAGGGGTAATCGACCCGTCACGCGGATCCGGGCATGGTGGTGTCAACGGATCGCCGCAAGCCGCGATCCACCCCCTGACCAGCAGTGACGACCCTCGATGGAGGCTGATTCGCCATGTCCGTGAACACCGACCGTTACCAGACCGCCGCTGCCCGCTACTTCGAGGCCTGGAACGCCACCGAGCCCGAGGCGCTGGGCAAGGCGGTCGCCGAGGCCTGGGCTCCGGAGGGCGGCTACACCGACCCGCTCGCGGATGTCTGCGGACACGCCCAGATCACGGCCGTGATCGCGGCGGCGCACGAGCAGTTCCCGGGTTTCGTGTTCCGTCCGCTCGGGGCCGTCGACGGCCACCACGACACCGCCCGCTTCGGCTGGGAACTGGTGAACGAGGCCGACGGCTCGGCCCCGGTGGCCGGATTTGACGTGGTCACGCTCAATGAGGAGGGCCGGATCCGGCAGGTGCTGGGCTTCCTGGACCGGGTTCCGGCCGGGTCCTGATCCGGCGGCCGACGGATACGCGCCCTCGCGGTGGTCTCCTGAGGACAAGACCTGGAGACCACCGCGGGTTCAGGACCGGCAGGCGGACACGGTGTGCGTCCGCCCCACCGGACACTTCAGGGGTTGACGATCTCGTCGATCCGGGCCAGTTCCTCGGTGTCGAAGCCGAGGTTGCCGATGGCGCCGACGCAGTCCTCGACCTGCTGCGGGCTGCTGGCACCGATCAGCGCCGAGGTCACCCGGCCGCCGCGCAGCACCCAGGAAAGCGCGAGCTGCGCCAGGGTCTGACCACGGCCCTTGGCGATCTCGTCGAGGGCGCGCAGCCTGCCGACCAGGTCCTCGGTGACCGCGTCCGAGTTCAGGAACGGGCTGTCGCTCGCGGCCCGGGAGCCCTCGGGGATGCCGTCGAGGTAGCGGCCGGTCAGCAGGCCCTGCTCCAGCGGGGAGAAGACGATGGAGCCGACCTGGAGCTCGTCCAGCGCGTCGAGGAGACCCTCGGTCTCCGGGCGGCGGTCGAGCATCGAGTAGCGCGGCTGGTGGATCAGCAGCGGGGTGCCGAGATCACCCAGGATGCGGGCGGCCTCCCGGGTCTGCTCCGCCGAGTAGTTGGAGATGCCGACGTAGAGCGCCTTGCCCTGCTGGACCGCCGAGTGCAGGGCGCCCATCGTCTCCTCCAGAGGAGTCTCCGGGTCCGGGCGGTGCGAGTAGAAGATGTCGACGTAGTCCAGGCCCATCCGCTTGAGGGACTGGTCGAGGGACGACATCAGGTACTTGCGCGAACCCCACTCGCCGTACGGGCCCGGCCACATCAGATAGCCGGCCTTGGTGGAGATGATCAGCTCGTCCCGGTAGGCCGCGAAGTCGGCCCTGAGCGCCTCGCCGAACGCTGACTCGGCGGCGCCGGGCGGCGGGCCGTAGTTGTTGGCCAGGTCGAAGTGGGTGACGCCGAGGTCGAAGGCGCGGCGCAGGATGGCGCGCTGGGTCGTCACGGGCCGGTCGGGCCCGAAGTTGTGCCACAGGCCGAGCGACAGCGCGGGGAGCTTCAGGCCGCTGCGGCCGGTGCGGCGGTACGGCATGTCGGCGTAGCGGTCGGGGTGTGCGGTGTACAACGCGACTCCAGAGGGGTTGGCACAAGATCTACCAATGCCACTCTTTCCCGAGCAGCGGGCAGCGGTCCAACAGAAGAATCCGATGGAATTGAGCGGCTACGCTTCTCAATCATGGAACTGCGCCACCTCCAGCACTTCGTCGCGGTCGCCGAGGACCAGCACTTCACCCGGGCCGCCGAACGGCTGCTGGTGTCCCAGTCGGGCCTGTCCGCCTCCATCCGCGCCCTGGAGCGCGAGCTGCGGGCTCCGCTCTTCGTGCGGACGACCCGCCGGGTGACCCTCACCGAGGCGGGCCGCGCGCTGCTCGGCGAGGCGGAGCGCATCCTGGCCCAGGTGCGGTCGGCGCACGAGGCGGTGGCGGCAGTGCAGGGCGTGCTGCGCGGGACGCTGGCGCTGGGCACCGAGCAGTGCATCGCCGGGGTGCATGTGGCGGGGCTGCTGGCCGCGTTCCGGCGCCGGCATCCGGATGTGGAGATCCGGCTGCGGCAGGCGGGTTCGGGTGCGCTGGCCGAGGAGGTGGCGGCGGGCCGGCTCGACCTGGCCTTCGCCTACCGCACCCAGGACGACACCGACCAGCTGCGCTCGGTGTCCCTGACCGGCGAGCCGATGACCGTGCTGTGCCATCCCAGCCACCGGCTCGCCACGGCCGGCGCGGCCGTGACCCCGGAGGACCTCGACGGGGAGGTGTTCGTCGACTTCCACCCGGACTGGGGCCCGCGCCGCACGACCGACGCGGCCTTCGCCTCGACCGGCACCCGGCGCACGGTCGCCCTGGAGGTCAACGATGTGCACAGCCTGCTCGACCTGGTCGACGAGAACCTCGGCATCGCCGTCGTACCCCGGCACTTCCGCCACAAGCGGCCCTCGCTCACGGCACTCGCCCTGAAAGGCACGGACGAGGACGCCTATCAGACGGTCGCCCTGCTGCCGCCCGAGACGGCCACCAGCCCCGCGGCCCGGGCACTGATCACCCTCCTCGAAACCGGGGACCTCGCAACACCCCCGGACGGGGCCTGTCCCTCCTGAGGCTCGCGCGGGGGCCGAGTGAGGCGGCCGGCTTCTCGGTGACGCTCTCACTCATCCGCCGCCGGCACGACGGGCCTTGGCGAACACCCCACCGCGGACCTGAAGCACCGCACCGAGCACGACGAGCCCCACGGCGACGGCGGAGAGAACCATCGCCGTTCCGGAAGAGAAGCCGAGGAGCCGGGGGCCTCCGTCCAGGACGAAGCCACCGCCCATCGCCGTCCAGCCCCAACCGGCCCTGGGTGACCGCGTGCGCGCCTCGGCTCCCCGGCCGGTCAGGGTCAGCACACCCAGGGTGAGAAGCAGGCAGCCGGCAGCCAACATGATCCACGCGGACATGGCATCCCTCCGCGGGCAGGCTACTGCACCGCCGCAACAGCCCTGACCTGCGGCCCGGTGCTGCCGTGGAACACCGGCTCGGGAGTGTTCGGCTATGCCTGGCTGATCAGCACACCGACAGCGCACAGGACGAACGCAAGCCCCAGCAGGCTCTTGCTCCCGCTGCGGCTGGAAGCCTGCCGCTGGAGTTCCCGCGCGCAGAGCAACGATCCGCACAGCAGGAGAACGCCGGCAACGGCACGCCTGATCACCTGCATGCGCACCCGCTCAATCCGTCACCGAGGTCTGCGGCACTCACGGTACCGGCCCGGGGCGAGTCGCATCCGCGCACCCGCGAACGGCGCCCGTCGTCTCCTCACGGACGACAGATGCCGGATTCCGCACGCAGGACGACCGGCGATGCGCGATCGTGGTCGCATGCATGCAAGGGACATCCTCATCGACGGCTTCGGCCGCATCCAGGAAGAAGTCCATGCCGCCCTCGACGGCCTCGACCCCGACCTGCTCAACCGGCGCCCGGCCCCCGACGCCAACTCCGTCACCTGGCTGGTCTGGCACCTCACCCGGATCCAGGACGACCACATCGCCGACGCCTTCGACCTGGACCAGGTGTGGCTCACCCACGGCTGGGAGAAGCGTTTCGGCCTCGACCTGCCGCCACATGACCACGGGTACGGCCACACCTCCGAGCAGGTCGCCAAGGTCACGGTGGACTCCGTCGACCTGCTGACCGGCTACTTCGACGCGGTGCACGAGCAGACCCTGAGGGTGCTGCGCGACCTCCCCGAGACGGATCTCGAACGGATCGTGGACGTCCGTTGGGATCCGCCGGTCACCCTGGGCGTACGGCTGGTGAGCGTCCTGTCCGACGATCTTCAGCACGCCGGACAGGCGGCCTATCTGCGGGGGCTGCTTCAGAGCGCGGAGGCGTAGCCCGGCAGGACGACGTCCTCGATGAGGGCCTTGCGCTCGTCGAACGGGATGAACGCGCTCTTCAGTGCGTTCACGGTGACCGTGCGCAGGTCCTCGACGGTCCACCCCGCCTCCGCCACGAGAAGGGACATCTCCCGGGTCATCGTCGTCCCCGAGACCAGCCGGTTGTCGGTGTTGAGGGTGACCCGGAAGCCCAGCTCCTTCAGCGCGGTGATCGGGTGCTCGGCGATCGAGGTGGCGCAGCCGGTCTGGAGGTTGGAGGTGGGGCACATCTCCAGGGCGATACGCCGGTCGCGCACCCAGCTCGCGAGGCGGCCGAGCTTGCCGTCGACGATGTCCTCGGTGATCCGCACGCCGTGTCCGATGCGCTGGGCGCCGCACGCCTGGACCGCCTGGTGGATGCTGGGCAGCCCGAACGCCTCACCGGCGTGGATGGTGAAGGGCACGCTCTCGCCGCGCAGGTACTCGAAGGCGTCCAGGTGGCCGACGGCCGGGTAGCCGTCCTCGGCGCCGGCGATGTCGAAGCCGACGACACCGGCGTCCCGGTAGGTCACGGCCAGCTCGGCGGCCTCACGGACCCGGTCGAACATGCGCATGCCGCAGAGCAGGGTCCCGACGCGGACGGGCGTCCCGGCGGCGGCCGCCTTCGCCATACCGGCCGCGAGGCCCTCCTGGACGGCCTCCACGACCTCGTTCAGCGTCAGCCCGCCCTTGACGTTCAGCTCGGGCGCATAGCGCACCTCGCCGTACACGACACCGTCGGCGGCGAGGTCGAGGACGTACTCCTCGGCGACGCGCCGCAGCCCTTCCTCGGTCTGCATCACCGCGAGGGTGTGCTCGAAGGTGGCTATGTAGCGGACCAGGTCGCCGGAGCTGGCGGCGTCGAAGTACCAGGCGGCCAGCTCGTCGGGGTCGGTGGTGGGCAGGGTGTGCCCGATCTCGGCCGCGAGCTCGACAAGGGTGGCGGGGCGCAGGCCGCCGTCGAGGTGGTCGTGCAGGACAGCCTTGGGGAGGCGGCGGATCAGATCTGCGTCTACGCGCGTAGCGAGCATGGTGGAGCTTTCCTCGGCAACTGGTTCGGGGTGTTCGGTCAGACGGCGGGCTGGAGCAGGTCCCAGCGGTTGCCGTAGAGGTCCTGGAAGACGGCGACGGTGCCGTACGGCTCGTGCCGCGGCTCCTCCAGGAAGGTCACACCGGCGGCGGCCATCCGGGCGTGGTCACGGGCGAAGTCGTCGGTGTGCAGGAAGAACCCGACACGCCCGCCGGTCTGGTCGCCGACGCGGGCACGCTGGTCCCCGTCCTTGGCCCGGGCGAGCAGCAGTCCGGTGCCATGGCCCTGCGCGCCGGGTTCGACGACGACCCAGCGGGACCCGTCCGGGCGGGGCTCGTCCTCGACCAGCCGGAACCCCAGGGCCTCGGTGTAGAAGCGGATCGCCTCGTCGTAGTCGCCGACGACGAGGGTGACCAGGGCGACGCGTCGCATGGGGGCCTTTCGGTGGGGGCGGTTAGCGGGAGAGGTTATACGTAAAACGTAACGGATGCCAGTTCAACTTTTCCCAAGGGGACTCTTCAACGAGCGACGGCTGGAGCGCCCCGTCAGGGGCGCTGGGGGTACCCCCAGCCGAAGGCTGGGGGAGGAACTGCGCGACCAGCCCCCGCAAACCGGCACCCTCGAACGGCGCCCGCCCTATCGCTCCGCTTCCCCCTGCGCGACCTCCACCCGATGGTGAAAGTCGATCACCCCGGTCGCCGAAGCGACACACGACACCGCGGCGCAGGCCGCAAGCAGCACCGCGACCCATGCCCCGGCCCGCCGCCCCGCCGCCGGCACGGCCAGCAGCGCCTCGACCCGCCGCGGCACCGGCCCGGACACGGCCCCCGGCACGAACGCCGGCCGCTCGACGCCCCCGCCCCGCCCCGCAAGCGCGGCCCGGGCGATCGCGCGGGCCGTCAGCCGCCGGTCCCCCACCGCGCTCGCCGCGGCTTCGTCGGCGACCCGCTCCACGGCCAGCCGGATGACGTCCCGCACCCGCCCCAGCGCCGGATGGCAGTGGGCGGCGAGCTCGGCCGCCGCGAGGAAGTAATGGTGACCGCCGGCGTTGTGGGCCCGTTCGTGGGCGAACAGCGCCTCCCGCTCGGCCCCGTCCAGGCTGCGCAGCATCCCCGTGGTGACCACGATCCGGTGCGGCCGTCCGGGCAGCGCGTACGCGTCCGCACCCGGCGAGTCGACCACGCACAGGTCACCCGCGGCGGGCCCCCGCCCGGCCGCTGTGCGGGCCGCACGGAACGCACGGATCTGCCGCAGCGCCGACCGCGTGAAGGTCCAGGCGCACACGGCGAGGCCGCCGACCGACACGACCGCCAGCGGCAGCACGAAGCGGTCGGAGGCGGTGTGCAGCGGCCGGATCAGCTCGCCCAGCGCGGCGAAGAAGGGCAGCTGGAGCAGCCCGGTGAGGACGAACGCGCCGAGCGCGGCCAGGGTGCACCCCGCGAGGGCGACGGCCGAGCCGGTGACCGTCCAGAGCGCGACCGCGGGCGTCAGCCGGTCGAGGGCCCGCCGGGCCAGCGCCGGCAGGGCGAACGGCACGAGGAGCGGCAGGATCAGCAGCGCGGTCATCATCCACCGGGTTGCTCGTCGGCTTCGAGCAGCTCGCGCAGGATGCGCTCGTCGTCGGGGCCGAGCTGGGCGACGAAGCGGGCCAGCGCGGTCTCCCGGTCGCTGTCCCGGTCGAGTTCGCTGTGCATCCGCTTCGCGGTCAGGCCCTGTGCGTCCTGGACGGGGACGTAGGCGAAGCCGCGCCCCTGCCGGTGCCGGTGGACCACGCCCTTGTCGTGCAGACGGGTGAGGATCGTCGTCACGGTCGTACGGGCCAGGTCCGTGCCGAGGCTGCGCTGCACCTGTCCGGGGGTCTGGGGCGCGCCGGCGGCCCACAGCGCCGCCATCACGCTCGCCTCGAGTTCGCCGGCGGGCCTGCGTTCGTCCTTCGCGTCGGCCATGGAAGGTTCCTCACCCCTTCTTCGTCGAGTCCGGCAGACCGTCTACGGCAGTGTAGTCAACCGGGTGGCGGCCACCGCCCGTCAGCCCATTATGGAAGGGGCCGCCGTCGCCGGCGGATGAGATGTCCCACCCTGACCGGTACTGGAGACCTAGGGCGCGGGCCCGAGGTGCGGGACGGACCCGGCCGGTAGTTTCGCGGCCATGAAGATCACGGACCCGCCCCGTTCCGCCGAACGGCGCAAGGACGACGTGCTGTCCCGGCTGGAGCGGGAGACCGACATCTGGGTGGCCACGGCCGACGACGCCGGGCTGCCGTGTCTCGTGCCGCTCTGGTTCGTCTGGCACACGGAGGCGGTGTGGCTGTCGACCCGGATCACCAGTCCGACCGGCCGCAATCTGCGGGACGGCGGCCGTGCCCGGCTCGCGCTCGGGGACACCCTCGACGTCGTCCTGCTCGACGGGGAGGTGGCCGTCTTCGCCCCGGCCGACGTGCCGGAGGCGGCGGCCGGGGCGCTGCGGGCGAAGACGGGCTGGGACCCGCGCGGGGACAGCCCGTCGTACGCCTTCTTCCGGATCCGGCCGTATGCGGTGCAGGCCTGGCACGGGGAGCACGAACTGCGCGGCCGGCACCTGATGCGGGACGGGGCGTGGGTGGTGTGATCCAGGCGGTCAGCCCGCCTCGGTGTGCAGGGCGTCGAGCCGGGTCAGCTCCTCGTCGGTGAGCCGGACGGCGCCCGCCGCCACATTCTCGGTCAGATGGTCGGGGTTGCCGGTACCGGGGATGGCGAGGACATGCGCGCCCTGGTGCAGGGTCCAGGCGAGGCGGATCTGGGCGGGGGAGGCGTCGTGCGCCCGGGCTACGGCAAGGACCTCGTCGTCGTGGTCGTCGGTGGCACCGTGCGCTCCGGCGTCGCCCGCGACGGCGAAGAACGGCACGAAGGCGATGCCGCGTTCGCCACAGATGCGGACGACTTCGTCGGTCACCGGGTTCGTCGCGTCGAGTCCCCAGCGGTTCTGCACGCACACCACGGGGGCGATGGCCAGCGCCTCGTCGAGGTGGCGCGGTTCGACGTCGGAGACGCCGAGGTGCCGGATCAGGCCCGCCTCGCGCAGCTCGGCGAGAGCGCCGAAGTGCTCGGCGATCGAGTCCTGCCGCATCCGACGGAGGTTGACGACGTCGAGGTGGTCGCGGCCGAGCTGGCGCAGGTTCTCCTCGACGTGCCCGCGCAGCTGGTCCGGCCGGGCGGGAGTGCCCCACTCCCCCGAGTAGTCCCGGTACGGGCCGACCTTGGTGACGATCACGAGGTCGTCGGAGTACGGGGACAGCGCGGTGTTGATGAGTTCGTTGGCGGAGCGCAGGGCCGAGAAGTAGAAGGCCGCCGTGTCGATGTGGTTCACGCCGAGCTCAACGGCCTTGCGCAGCACGGCGATCGAGCGGTCGCGGTTGCTCGGGGTGCCGTGGTGGAAGGCGGCGCTGCCCGTCAGCCGCATCGCGCCGAAGCCGAGGCGGTGGACGGGCAGGTCGCCGAGTTTCCAGGTGCCGGAGGCGTCCGCGGTGATCGTTTCGGAGGTCATCGGCGGAGTCTGGCACACGACCTCGACGCAGGGGTCAGCAATAGAGGTTGTTGCCGGTCGGAACGCCGAGGATCTGGGTGAACCTCTGGTAGGCGCTGACCCGGCTCTGCACCTGCGCGGGGTTCTTGCCGTCGCACTCCAGGGAGCCGTTGATGCTGCGGATGGTCTGGCCGAAGCCGGCCTGGTTGACCATGGCGTTGTGGCCGGTCATGGTGCCGGGGCCGGTCTGGGTGTGTCAGTACCACAGGCCGGTCTTCCAGGCGACGGCGGAGTTATTCTGCACCTGCCAGGGGTTGTCGAGCAGGCCGATGCCGAGCGCGTCCCCGGCGGCCTTGTAGTTGAAGTTCCAGCTGAGCTGGATGGGGCCGCGCCCGTAGTAGGCGGACTGTCCGGCGGGACAGCCGTACCACTGGCTCCAGTCGCAGTAGTGCGGGTAGTTGGCGGTGTTCTGCTCGACGATGTGGACCAGCCCGCCGGTCTCGTGGCTGACGTTGGCGAGGAAGGCGGCGGCCTCCTGCTTCTTGACGGTGTCGCTGCCGGCGTTGGCGAAGCCCGGGTAGGCGCTGAGCGCGGCGGTGAGACCGCTGTAGCCGTAGAAGGAGTTCCGGTTCGGGAACATCTGGTTGAACTGCGCCTCGCTGACGACGAAGCCGGCGGCGGAGGCCGTGGGGGCCGCCTGGAGCACCAGGACGGAGCTGCCTATGGCGAGCGAGGTCAGGAGTGCGGCGATACGGCGCCTCAACACGGATCAACTCCTTTGCGGAGCACGGCCGCACCCCTGGAAGGGGGAGCGGCCGCGGTGGGGGGTGCGAGGCACACTCAACTGCTTTGGTCTGTACCAGTCAAGGGTGTAGACCAGTCATTCGGGTGCCGGCCCCCGATCCGGGACTCTCTCAATTGCGGTCGGAAACAGAGAAGTCGGACCCGCTCCGGACACCCGTCGGGCCCGGTCGCGTCACAACGCGGCCGGGCCCGGCGGGTGTCGGCAGATCAGCTCAGCGGCTTCGCCAGGACCGCCTTGCGGTGGCTGAACGTCTCGATGGAGTAGCGGCCGTGGTAGCTGCCCATGCCGCTCTCCCCCACCCCGCCGAACGGCAGGTCGGAGACGGTGAGATGGGCGACCGGGAGGCCGTGGCCCAGGCCGCCGGAGGAGGTCTCGGCGGCGATCCGCTCCCGGGTGTCCGCGGACTCGCTGAAGACGTAGAGGGCGAGCGGCTTGTCGCGGTCGTTGATGAACCCGATCGCGTCGTCCAGGTCCGCGACGGTGACGACGGGCAGGATCGGGCCGAAGATCTCCTCCCGCATCACCGGGGACTCGGGGTCGACGTCGGCGAGCACGGTGGGCGCGATGTACTTGGCCGCACGGTCGGTGTCGCCGCCGACGGCCACCCGGCCCGAGCCGAGCAGTCCGCTGAGCCGGTCGAAGTGCCGCTCGTTGACGATCCGCCCGTACTCACCGGACTCCTTCGGCTCGGCTCCGTACAGCGCCTCGATCGCCTTGGCCAGGGCGGGTTCCAGGGCGGCGGCCGTCTCGGGGTCGGTCAGGACGTAGTCGGGGGCCACGCAGGTCTGCCCGGCGTTGAGGAACTTGCCGCGCGCCAGCCGGTCCGCAACCACCGCGAGGTCGGTGTCGCGGTCGACGAACGCCGGGGACTTGCCGCCGAGTTCGAGGGCGACCGGGGTGAGGTGCTCTGCGGCGGCGCGCATGACGATGCGGCCGACCACGCCGTTGCCGGTGTAGAAGATGTGGTCGAAGCGCTCGGCGAGCAGGGCCGTGGTCTCCGGGACACCGCCCTCGACGACGGCGACGACGTCGGTGTCGAGGTAGGCCGGGAGCAGCCGGGCCAGCACGGCCGAGGTCGCCGGGGCCAGCTCGCTGGGCTTGACGACCACCGCATTGCCGGCGGCGAGGGCACCGGCCAGCGGGCAGAGCAGCAGCTGGGCCGGGTAGTTCCACGGCGCGATGACGAGGGCGACGCCGAGCGGGTCGTACTGCGTCCAGGCGGTCGCGTCCGCGCCCAGGTGCGCCGGGACCGGGGCGGGCTCGGGGCGCAGCCACTCCTCCAGGTGGTCCAGGGTGTGGTCGATCTCCCGGACGGTGAAGTCGATCTCCGTGCGGTAGGCCTCGCCGGAACTCTTGCCCAGGTCCGCGTGGAGGGCGGCGGCCAGCTCCTCGCCGCGTTCCGTGAGCATGGCGCGCAGCCGGCGCAGCTGGCCGGTGCGCCACTCGACGGGCTTGGTGCGGCCGGTGCGGAAGGTGGCGCGCAGCCGGGCCACGATGTCGGCGGGCTGCTCGGGGGTGGACTGGTTCACGGATGCCTCGCTGGTGGTGCGCACGGGCCATGCGGCCCGACTGCGGTCTCGACAGTAAGATGCATATTGCAACCATTCTTGGGCCGAAGTAAATTCCGGCGCATCGAAACCACGTCGCTTGACGAAGGTCACATCCGCTCAACCGGTGAGTTCGGACCGCCGCCGGGCGAGGTGTGCCCGTTCGGGCAGGCTGTCCGCGAGGCCGATGGCCGCGTCGTACTCGGCCACCGCCTCGGCGTCCCGGCCGAGGCGGCGCAGCAGATCGGCGCGGACGGCGTGCAGCACGTGGTACCCGTCGAGATCGAGCGCGTCGACCAGCTCCAGGGCCGGGCCCGGGCCCTGCACCTCGGCCACCGCGACCGCCCGGTTCAGCGCGACGACCGGGCTCGGGGCGACGGCCGTGAGCTGGTCGTACAGCCGCAGGATCTGTCCCCAGTCGGTGGCCCCGGCGGTCGGTGCGTCGCTGTGTACGGCGTTGATCGCGGCCTGGATCTGGTACGGGCCGGGGCGGTTGCGGCGCAGACACCGCCGGACCAGGTCCTGCCCCTCCTCGATCAGTTCCCGGTCCCACCGGCCGCGGTCCTGCTCGGGCAGCGCCACCAGATCGCCGTCGGCCGGCTCCCGGGCGGGCCGGCGGGCCTCGACGAGCAGCATCAGCGCGAGCAGCCCGGCGACCTCGGGCTCGTCCGGCATCAGCCCGTACAGCAGCCGTCCCAGCCGGACGGCCTCGGCGCACAGGGCGGGATCACCGCCGTACCCCTCGTTGAAGATCAGGTAGACGACGGCCAGTACTCCGCTCAGCCGGTCGGGCAGGTCGGCGTCCTTCGGTACCCGGTACGGGATGCCCGCGTCACGGATCTTGGCCTTGGCGCGCACCAGGCGCTGCGCGAGGGTGGCCTCGGGGACCAGGAAGGCGCGGGCGATCCGGGCGGTGCTGAGCCCGCCCAGCAGGCGCAGGGTGAGGGCGACCCGGGACTGGAGGGCGAGCGCGGGATGGCAGCAGGTGAAGATCAGACGGAGCCGTTCGTCGCGCACGGGGCCCTCCTCGGCCGGTGGGACGGGCGCGTGCAGCCGGGCGGCCTCGGCGTGCCGGGCGTCCCGGGAGGACTCGCGGCGCAGCCGGTCGAGCGCGCGGTTGCGGGCGGTGGTGATGATCCAGCCGGCCGGACTGGGCGGCACCCCGCTCTCCGGCCACCTGTCCAGTGCCGTGGTGAAGGCGTCCTGGACCGCTTCCTCGGCGAGGTCGATGTCGCCGAGGAAGCGGACCAGGACCGAGACCGCGCGCCCGTACTCGGTACGGAAGACGGCCTCGACGTCGGCGGGGTCCGCCATCAGTGCTGCCCCATGAAGGGCCGCACCTCGATGGGGAGGGTGGTGGCGAGGGCGCACTTGCGGCCCCACTCCAGGGCGGCGTCCAGGTCCTCCGCACGGATCAGGCAGATCCCGCCCAGGTATTCCTTGCCCTCGGCATAGGGCCCGTCGGTGATCAGCACGTCGCCGTCCTTGGGCCGCAGCACGGTGGCCGTCTGCGGGCCGTGCAGACCGTCCGCGAACACCCAGGCGCCGGCGGCGCGCAGCTCGTCGTTGAACGCGTCGACGTCGCGCATGATCTCGGCGAGCCGGGCGGGCGAGGGCGGGGTGCCGTCGGCCGGCTGGACCACACTGAGCAGGTAGTGCTTCATGATGTTCTCCTCGGTCGTCATGGGACGTCATCGGGGGTGTCTTCGCCTTCTACACGAACGGAAGACCCCCGGATCGACACCTCACCCGGGGAAACCGAAAGAATCTTGTCCATGACCGTCACCGCACATCCGCTCGTCACCCGCGCCCGGGAACTCGCCGACGGCCTGCTCTCCCCCGCCGCGGAACGCGTCGACCAGGACGGGGTGCCGGCGAGCCACATCGAGGCGATCAAGCACTCGGGCCTGCTCGGATTGAACGCGCCCGTGGAGTACGGCGGCTCGGCGGCGCCCGTGGCCGTCGTCCGCGAGACCGCGGAGATCCTGGCCGGGGCGTGCTGCTCGACCTGGTTCGTGCAGACGCAGCACCACACGCCGGTGACGACCCTGACGGCGACCGGACTGCCGGTGCGGGAACGCCTGCTGGGCCCGCTGGCGCGCGGTGAGCTGCTTTCCGGGGTGGCGTACGCGCATCTGCGCTCGTATCCGCGGCTCCCCGTGCGGGTGAGGCGGCAGGCGGACGGCTGGCACTTCCGGGGAACGGTCCCCTGGTACACCGGCTGGGGCCTGAACGACGTGATGCTGCTGGCCGGGGTGACCGAGGACGACGAGGCGCTGTTCGCCTTCACCGAGGCACGCAAGCAGCCGGGCCTGGCCGTGTCGGAGCCGATGCGGCTGGCGGCGCTCACCGCCTCCCGGACGGTCTCCCTGCGCCTGGACGGCCTGCGGGTGCCGGAGGAGGCGGTGGCGCTCCGGCTGCCGTTCGGGGACTGGGCGGCGACGGACCGCCCGAAGACCCGCAACGCCAACCCGGCGGTCTTCGGCATCACGTCGGCGGCACTGGAACTGGTGGAGGAGGAGTACGCCGCTCCGCTGCGACTCCGCCTGGAGGGGATCCGGCACCGGGCCTACACGCTGGCCGATCATCCGGTGCCGCATGAGCATACGGAGGAACGCCTGGCGCTCCGGGAAGAGGCGTTCACGCTGATGCGTACGACCACGACGGCGGCCGTGGTCTCCGGAGGCGGCCGCGCCATGTCCGTGGGCAACCGCGCCCAACGCCTCGCCAGGGAGGGCCTTTCCCTCCTGGTCCAGGGCCAGACCGGCGAATCACGCACGGCACATCTGCAGCGACTCGCCGAGCGACCCCGCTGACCCACCGGGGCCAGGACCGCAATCACCGCTTCCCACGTGCTCGTCAACGGCCGCTGCACGGTCGTCTTCCGATCCGCTTCGCCGAGGACCGCCCACATGAGCCGGCTCCCGTGCTGTTCGAAGGCGCGCAGGAGATCAGCCGCCGGATGGGCTGCCCGGGCTGAGACTTCCGCTTTCCGCGGGCGGAGAACGGCGTGGGCTCGGGGCCGTTCTCCGCCAGGGGCGTGCTCAGCGGGTTCGAGCGGGGTCCGCGTTCCTCTCGGCGGCCTCGACGACGTTGGCGAGCAGCATCGCCCGGGTCATGGGGCCCACTCCTCCCGGCATGGGCGCCACCCAGCCCGCGACTTGAGCGGCCTCCGGGTGGACGTCGCCCGCGAGGCCGTGCTCGGTGCGGGTGATGCCGACGTCCAGGACGGCCGCGCCGGGACGCAGCATGTCCTTGGTGATGAGTCCGGGCGAGCCGGCGGCCGCGACGACGATGTCCGCCTCGCGGACATGCCAGGCCAGGCCCTTGGTGCCGGTGTGGCAGAGGGTGACGGTGGCGTTCTCGGAGCGGCGGGTGAGGAGCAGCCCGATCGGCCGCCCGACGGTGATGCCCCGGCCGATCACGCAGACCCGCGCTCCGGCGATCGGCACCTCATGGCGACGGAGCAGTTCGACGATGCCGCGTGGGGTGCAGGGCAGGGGCGCGTCGACGCCGAGGACGAGCCGCCCCAGGTTGACCGGGTGCAGTCCGTCGGCGTCCTTGGCCGGGTCCATGCACTCCAGCACGGCGTTGGCGTCCAGGTGGCGCGGAAGCGGCAGTTGGACGATGTAGCCGGTGCAGTCCGGGTCGGCGTTGAGCGCGTCGACGACGTCCTCGACCTGTTGTTGCGAGGCATCGGCGGGGAGTTCCCGGCGCAGGGAGGCGATACCGACCTGCGCACAGTCCCGGTGCTTGCCGGCGACGTAGGAGTGACTGCCGGGGTCGTCGCCGACGAGCACGGTACCGAGCCCCGGCGGACGCCCGCCGTCGGCGGTCAACTTGGCGACACGTTCAGCGAGTTCACGACGGATGAGGGCGGCGGTCGCCTTCCCGTCCAGCACTTGTGCGGTCACCGACGGTCCTCCTTCCGAGAAGCTGAACCACAGCGCCCCGTCAGGGGCGCGGGGCTGTATCGATGTGCGGCTACCGCCGCGTGGGCGCGACCGGCCACGAAACGGCCGCAGACGAACAACGACAGATCGCGGCACTCTCCTCGAAACACTCACCCACGAAGCCGGGTCATCGCCGGGTCGAACAACGGCTCTTCGGCCACGACCGCCTCCACCCGCTGGTCGAAGTAGCCGATCTGCAGCGCCGTCCCCGGCACCGCCAACTCCGCCGGCAGCCACGCGTAAGCGATCCCCTTGCCGACCGTGTAGCCGTACGCCGCGCTGGTCACGTAGCCGACGGCCCGCTCTCCGTCGTACACCGGCTCCTTGCCCATGACGACGGCCCGCGGGTCGTCGATGGTCAGGCAGCTCAGCCGGCGCCGTACCTCGCCCTTGCGCCGCTCCAGTGCCGCCTTGCCGACGAAGTCGCCCTTGTCGAGCTTGACGGCGAAGCCGACACCGGCCTCGTAGGGGTCGTGCTCGTAGGTCATGTCGGTGCCGAAGGAGCGGTAACCCTTCTCCAGGCGGAGGCTGTTGAAGGCGCCCCGGCCGGCGACGATCCCGCCGAGCGGCTCGGCGGCCTGCCACAGGGTGTCCCAGAGCTTCTGGCCCTGGTCGGCGGTGGTGTACAGCTCCCAGCCGAGTTCGCCGACGTACGACAGCCGCATCGCGGTGACCGGCACCGAGCCGATGTAGGCGCGCTTGGCGCGGAAGTACTTGAGGCCGTCGTTGGAGAAGTCCTCGTCGGTGAGCGGCTGGAGGACCTCGCGTGCAAGGGGGCCCCACAGGCCGATGCAGCAGGTGCCGGGGGTGATGTCGCGGACCTGGACCGTGCCCCCGGCCGGGAGGTGACGGCTGAACCAGTCGAGGTCCAGGTTGCCGTTGGCGCCGACCTGGAAGAGGTCGCGGGCGAGGCGGGCGACGGTGATGTCGCTGCGGATGCCGCCGTCGTGGTCGAGGAGCAGCGTGTACGTCACCGAGCCGACGGACTTGGCGACCTTGCCGGTGACCAGGCCCTCCAGGAAGTCGGCGGCGCCGGGGCCGCTCACCTCCAGGCGTTTGAGGGCAGTCATGTCGTACATCGCGACGGTCTCGCGGGTGGCCTGGGCCTCGGCGCCGACGATCGGGGACCAGTAGCGGGCGGCCCAGTCGTTGGGGGTGGGGATCGAACGGCCCTCGACCAGGCCCGCGTTGGCCTCGTACCACTGCGGGCGCTCCCAGCCGTTCGCCTCCAGGAAGAACGCGCCGTGTTCCTGCTGGCGGGCGTGGAAGGGGCTGGTGCGGATCGGACGCGGCTTCCCGGACGGCTGGAGCGGGTGGAGGATGTCGTAGACCTCGACGAAGTTCTGGCAGTCGCGGGCCAGGACGTACTCCGGGGAGAGCTGGTGCGGCTCGAAGCGGTTGACGTCGCACTCGTGGAGGTCGAAGGAAGAGCAGTGGCCGTCGACCAGCCATTCGGCGACCGCGCGGCCGACGCCCGCGGAGTGGGTGACCCAGACGGCTTCTGCGACCCAGAAGCCCTTGACGTCCGGGGACTCGCCGAGCAGCGGGTAGCCGTCGGTGGTGAAGGAGAACAGGCCGTTGATGCCCTCCTCGACCTTCGCCTCGCGGGTCGCGGGGAGGAGGGACTGCGTCTCGGTCCAGGCGTCCTCGAAGTCCTCCTCGGTGAACTTGAGGACGGAGGGCATCTGTTCGGCCTCGTCGACGGAGAGGATGTCGTCGGCGGAGATCGGCATGGGGCGGTGGCCGTAGTAGCCGATGCCGATGCCGTCGAAGCGGTCGCGGTAGTAGAGGTCGGCGTCCTGGTGGCGCAGGATCGGGCGGACGGCCTCCTCGGTCTGGCCGGCGAGGGCGGGGACCGGGCCGGTCCAGGCGAGTTGGTGGCCGAGCGGGGTGAGCGGGAGGTTCATGCCGACCATGCGGGCGATCCTCGGGCCCCAGATGCCGGCGCAGCACACGACGATGTCGGCGGGGAGCTCGCCCTGGTCGGTCAGCACGCCGGTGACGCGGCCCTCGCTCTGCCGGACGTCGAGGACCTCGTGGCGGGCGAGGAAGCGCACGCCGCGCTCGGTGGCCCGGCGGATCTGGGCCTCGACGGCGAGGACGGCCTTGGCGAGGCCGTCGGTGGGGACCAGGAGGCCGCCGAGGACCCGGTCGCGGTTGACCAGCGGGTGCTGCTCGACGCACTCGTCGGGGGTCAGCAGACGGGCCTCGATGCCCCAGGCGGTGATCCAGCCGTGGCGGCGGTGGAGTTCGGCGAGGCGCTCGGGGCTGGTGGCCACTTCGAGGCCGCCGACCTGGAGGAAGCAGGGCTTGCCGTCGACGTCGAGGGAGCAGAACTTCTCGACGGTGTACCGGGCCAGCTCCGTCATGGTCTTCGAGGGGTTCGTCTGGAAGACCAGGCCCGGGGCGTGCGAAGAGGAGCCCCCGGTGGCCGGGAGGGGGCCCTGGTCGACCACGGTCACCTCGGTCCAGCCGCGTGCGGAGATCTCGTCCGCGAGGGCCGCCCCCACGACACCCGCTCCGATGATGACCACTCGGGGTCCCGCCATCGCCCAACCTCCGAACTTGAGACCGGTGCAGTTGCTGTGTACGCAACTTGATTCAGGTTGCGCAACTCAATGTGCCCGTCCCCGAGGAGAGGTGTCAAGGGGGCGGTGACATCGGAGAACAGCCCTGCGAACGGGCCCTGGAAATGGCAACGCCCGGTGGGCGGCGCACAGCTGCGCGCCGCCCACCGGGCGTGTTCGGCCGTCTGCCGGCTCTCGGCTACTTCAGCCAGGCGTCGACCTTGTCCTTGTTGGCGTCGACCCACTTCTTCGCCGCCGCGTCGTCCGACAGCTTGTCCTGGGCGATGTACTTGGCCACGGTGTTCTGGTCGTCGTTGGTCCAGTTGAAGTTCTTCACCAGCTTGTACGCCGGGCTGTCCGACTTGGCGAAGCTGGTGCTGACGATCTTGTCCAGGTCGTAGACGGGGTAGTCGCAGGCGACCTTCGCCGCGTCGGCGTCGCAACCCGTCGTGTACTTGGGCAGGTTCACCTTCACCAGCGGTACCTCGGACAGGAACCACTGCGGTTCGTAGAAGTAGCCGATCAGCCACTGCTTGTTCTTCTCGGCCGTGCGGAAGGCCTGGATGAGCGCGGTCTCGCTGCCCGCGTACACCACCTTGAAGTTCAGCTTCAGGTTGGTGACCAGGGCGGCGTCGTTGGTGACGTACGACGGGTCGCCGTCGAGGAGTTGACCCTTGCCGCCCGACTCGGACGTCTTGAAGTTGGCGGCGTACTTGTTCAGGCTCTCCCAGTTGGTGATGTCGGGGTGCGCCTTGGCCAGCCACGGCGGCACGTACCAGCCGATGATGCCCTTGTTGCCGGTGGAGCCCGCCTCGACGGCTGTCTTCTGGCCGGTGATGTACTTCTTCTTCAGGTCGTCGTGGCCCCAGTTCTCCAGGACGGCGTCGACCTCGCCGGTCCCGAAGCCCTGCCAGGCGATCTCCTCCTTCAGGTCCTTCTTGTTGACCGTGCAGCCGAGGTCGTGCTGTGCGACGTACGCGACGACCGCCGCGTCCGCCTCGTAGCCGACCCACGGGTTGACGGCCAGGTTGAAAGTGCCGCACTTCCCCCCGGAGCTCTTCGAGCCCGCGGAGGAGCTGTCGCCGACCTTCGCACCGCCGCACGCCGTGAGGGTGAGGCCGAGGACGGCCAGGCCGGCCGCGCCGGCTCGCCAGTGTCTTGACATGGTGTCGCGCTCCTTATGCCCTGGTGCGTCGCGCCGCAGCCTGAGTGATCCGGTCGAACATGACTCCGAGCAGTACGATGGCGAGCCCTGCCGCCAGGCCCTTGCCGTACAGCTCGCCCTGCGAGAAACCGGCCACAACGTCGTAGCCGAGAGCGCCTGCGCCAACCAGGCCGCCCAACACAACCATCGACAGCACGTAGATCAGGCCCTGGTTGGTCGCGAGGGTCAGGGCGCTGCGTGCCATCGGCAGCTGGACCTTGGTGATGATCTGCCAGGAGTTGCACCCGGCCGAGGTGGCCGCCTCCACGGTGGACTCGGACACGTTCCGCACCCCGTCCGCGATGATCTTGATGGCGACGGGGGCCGCGTAGACGACGCCCGCGATGATCGCGGTGAAGCGGGTGGCGCCGAACAGCGCCAGGAACGGCACGAGATAGACGAACGGCGGCATGACCTGCGCGGCGTCCAGAGTGGGCCGGATCAGCCGGTCCGCCAGCGTGCTGCGGCCCATCCACACGCCGAAGACGACGCCGGCCAGCATCGTCAGGATCGTGGCCACGACGGTCGAGGCGAGGGTGGTCATGCTGTCCGACCAGAGTCCGGTACCGACCAGCAGCCCGACACACACGGCCGCCGTCACCCCGGCCCGCCGGCCGCCGAGGACCGCGCCGAGCGCGACCAGGACAGCGCCGACCAGCCACCACGGGGAGTCGGTGAGCAGGGTCTGGAAGGGGTTGAGCAGGCCGTTGGTGACGGCGTCCCGCAGGGCGTTGGTGAGGCCGAAGAGATGGTCCTGCAGCCACGTGGACGTGGTGTCGGCAGCGCTCGCTATGTGGCTGCCGACGGTGCCGTCACCGGGGAACTCGGCCGCCCAGACGTAGGTGTGGGACAGGTAGACCAGGACGAGGGCCGCGACCCCGCCCGCCCCCAGCAGCGGGCGGCGCCACTTGGCGAACCGGCCCTCGCCCGTACGGCGGCTCTCGGTGCGTACGGCAGCCGCCGTGGTGACCCGGTCGAGCACGATGGCCATGACGACGATGGCGAGGCCGGCGTTGAAGGCGGTGCCGACGTCGAGCGACTGGAGAGCCTGGACGACGGTCTTGCCGAGGCCGGGCGCGTCGATCAGGGCCGCGATGGTGACCATGGCCAGGGCGGCCATGATGGTCTGGTTGACCCCCACGACGACCGTGCGCTTCGACATCGGCAGCAGCACCTTCACCAGTTGCTGCGCGCGGGTGGCGCCGAGTGAGTCGGCCGCCTCGACGGTGGTCTCGGGGACCGAGCGGATGGCGTACGCGGTGATGCGGATGGCGGGCGGGGCCGCGTAGATGACCGTGGTGATCACGGCGGAGGCGCCGCCGATGAGGAAGATCAGGGTCAGCGGGGCGAGGTAGACGAAGGTCGGCATCGTCTGCATGAAGTCCAGGAAGGGCGTCATGATCCGGTTGACCCGGTCGGAGAGCCCGGCCCAGACGCCCAGCGGGATGCCGATGACCAGCGCCACGAGCACCGCCGACAGGGTAAGCGCCAGGGTGTCCATGCTCTCCTGCCACAGGCCCTGCAGCCCGAAGAAGGTGAAGCCGGCCACGGCCAGCAGCGCGACCCGCCAGTTGCCCACGGCCCAGGAGACGTAGCCGACGAGTCCGACGACGCCGAGCCAGCCGATCTGCGGGACTGGGCGGGAGCCGCTGGGCTGGGAGATAAGCGACTGGACGAAGGTCACCAGGTTGTCGATGACCAGCCGGATCTCGTTGAAGAAGTACAGGAAGACCGGGTTGGAGTTGCGGTTGGCGCCGATGCTGTCGTTGACGTCGTTCAGCCAGCGGTGCAGACCGGTCAGGTCGGCCGCGGCCAGGGTCAGCGTCTGTCGGCCGCGCAGCACGGCGAAGAGCAGCAGCCAGAGGACCAGGATCGCGGCCACCACCATCGGGCGGCTGACCTTCTGCCGTATGGACGCGACCGGCGCGGTGGCGTCGGCGACGGCGGCCATCAGGCGCCGCCTTCCTGTCCGGCGACGACGGAGAGGATCTCCTCGTCGCCGACGATGCCGAGCAGCTTGCCGTTCTCGACGACCTTGACCGGCTTCTCGGCGGCGAGCACCGCCCGGGTGGCCTCGCGCACGACGACGTCGGGGCCGAGCTCGGGCCCGTCCAGTTCGTCGCCGTCCGCCGGCGGGCGCATGATCCAGCGCAGGGTGAGGACGTCGCCGCGCGGCACGTCCTTGACGAAGTCCCGGACGTAGTCGTCCGCCGGCGCGCCCACGAGTTCGTCGCCGGTGCCGCACTGGACCATCTTGCCGTCCCGCATGATCAGGATGCGGTCGCCCAGCTTGAGGGCCTCGGAGAGGTCGTGGGTGATGAACACCATGGTCTTGCCGACCTCGTGGTGCAGGCGGATGACCTCGCTCTGCATGTCGCGGCGGATCAGCGGGTCGAGCGCGGAGAACGGCTCGTCGAAGAAGAGGACGTCGGGGTCGCCGGCCAGGGCGCGGGCGAGGCCGACGCGCTGCTGCATACCGCCGGAGAGCTGGTCGGGGTAGGAGTTCTCGTAGCCGGCGAGGCCCACCAGTTCGACGGTCTCCATCGCCCGTTTCATGCGTTCGGCCTTGCTCATGCCCCGGATCTCCAGGCCGAACGCCACGTTGTCGACGACCCTGCGGTGCGGCAGCAGGCCGAAGTGCTGGAAGACCATGGAGAACTTGCTGCGCCGCAGCTCGCGCAGCCGCCGGGCGTCGGCGCCCCGGATGTCCTCGCCCTCGAAGACGATCTCGCCGGCGGTGGGTTCGATCAGCCGGGTGAGACATCGCACCAGGGTGGACTTGCCGGACCCGGACAGGCCCATGACGACGAAGACCTCGCCGTTCGACACCTCGAAGTTCACGTCCCGTACGGCGGCGGTGCAGCCGGTGCGGTCCATGAGTTCGCGGCGGGTGAGCCCGCACAGTTCCTCGGATCCCGGCACCTCGTCGGCCTTGGGTCCGAACACCTTCCACAGCCGGCGCACGGAGATGACCGGGGTGCGATCCTGAGGGTCCTGGGACGTGTCGCGCCGCTGCGACACCTCGGTGGCTGGGGTCATGATCGGCCTCTTTTCGGCGTCAGCCGCTGAACCAGCGCTGCGGCCGGGGTTGGATGTTCTGCCAGATGTGTTTGGGCTCTCGGTACTCGTCCAGGCCGGTCGGTCCCAGCTCCCGGCCCACGCCCGAGTGCCCGAAGCCACCCCATTCCGCTTGCGGCACATAGGGGTGGTAGTCGTTGATCCAGACGGTGCCGTGGCGCAGCCTGCGCGCGACCCGCTGCGCCTTGCCCGCGTCCTGTGTCCAGACGGCACCGGCGAGGCCGTACTCCGTGTCGTTGGCGATGCGGACGGCGTCGTCCTCGTCGCGGAAGCGTTCGACGGTGAGCACGGGCCCGAAGGACTCCTCGTGCACCACGCGCATGTCCTGCCGGCACTCGTCGAGGACGGTGGGCGGGTAGTAGAAGCCGTTCGCCAGCGCGGGATCGTCGGGGCGCGTACCGCCGCAGCGCAGTACGGCGCCCTCGGCGATCCCGGCGGCGACGTACGCCTCGACCTTCTCGCGGTGCTGTGCGGAGATCAGCGCGCCGGTCTCGGCCTCGGGGTCGAAGGGGCCGCCGAGACGGATGAGCCGGGCGCGGCGTACGACCTCGTCGACGAAGGCGTCGTGGATCGAGTCCTCGACGATCAGCCGGGCGCCGGCCGAGCAGACCTGCCCGGAGTGCAGGAAGACGGCGGTGAGCGCGAAGTCCACGGCGGTCTCGAAGTCGGCGTCGGCGAAGACCACGTTCGGGTTCTTGCCGCCGAGTTCGAGGGCGACCTTCTTCACCGTGGCGGCGGCGGTGGCCATGATGTGCCGGCCGGTGTGCAGGCCGCCGGTGAAGGACACCATGTCGACCTCCGGGTGGTCGGCCAGCGGTGCGCCCGCCTCGGCTCCGGCGCCCAGCACCAGGTTGGCGGCGCCGGCAGGTAGCCCGGCCTCCTCCAGGGCCTTCATCAGGAGGATCGAGGTGGAGGGGGTGAGCTCGCTGGGCTTGAGGACGATCGTGTTGCCCGCGAGCAGCGCCGGGGCGACCTTCCAGGAGGCTTGCAGCAGCGGGTAGTTCCAGGGGGTGATCAGCCCGCAGACGCCGACGGGTTCGTAGGTGACCCGGCTGAGCGCGTCGTCGCGGCCGGTGTCGACCACGCGTCCTGCGCTGGTGCCGGCGATGCCGCCGTAGTAGCGGAAGCAGGAGACGACGTCGGCGATGTCGTACTCGCTCTCCACCAGGCGCTTGCCCGTGTCCAGGGACTCGGCGCGGGCGAAGTCCTTGGCGTCCCGCTCGATGATGTCGGCGGTGCGCAGCAGCAGTGCGCCGCGCTCACGCTCCGGGGTGTGCGGCCAGGGGCCCTCGTCGAACGCGCGCCGGGCCGCGGCGATCGCGGCCTCGGTGTCGGGGCGGCCGGCCTCCGAGACCGTCGCGACGAGTGCGCCGTCCGCGGGACAGCGGATCTCGCGCTGGCCGCCGGCCACCGCGGCGCGCCATTTTCCATCCATGTACAGATCTGCCACGGCCGCGCCCTTCGAGCCCGAAATCGTTGCGCATTGTGCATTGGATTGCTTGTGGTGGAACACCCTGGCCGAATGGACTGATGCACGTCAAGGGGTTCGCGGGTCCCGATTCGGCCGCGGAATCGGCGCCCCCTCATGGGGTGTCAGCCAGCCGGTCCAGCAGGGCGCGGCGCCATCGCTCCGTCTCGGCGACCTGGTTGAAGGTGAACAGGTGCAGGCCCGCCACGCCCGCCGACGGCCCGGTGAACGCCGCCGCGCCGCGTGCGAGGAGCCGTTCCGGGTCGTAGCCGCCGGGCGCCGCGAAGCGCAGGAACCAGGACGTGTGCCTGGTGAGGAAGCGGGTCGACTCCCCCACCCCGATCTTCGTCGCCATGGCCAGCAGCTTGGCCCGCTGCACGGGCCCGGCGACGCCGATGTATACGGGCAGGACGACGTCACGGGCCCGGATCCGGGTGATCCAGTCGCCGAGCACGCGCGCGTCGAAGCAGAGGTTGCTGACGATGTACGTGGCGTGCGCCCGCTTGTCCCACATCGCCTGGATGGTGAGGTCGTCGTGGATGAGCGGATGGCTCTCCGGGTAGCCGGTGATGCCCGTCCCGGCGAAGGGGCTGCCCAGTTCGGTCAGCCGGCGCAGCACCGGCAGCGCCCCGTCGTACGGCCCGGCGGGCGGATCGGCGTCGCCCGCCGGGACGAAGACGTCGTCGACGCCTGCCGTGAGCAGTCGCTCGGTGACGTCCTTCAGGTGGGTTTCGTCCCGCAGCAGCCGTGCCGGGACGTGCGGGACGACCCGGTACCCGTGCGCGGTGAGCCGTTCGGTGAGTGCGAGGGTCGGTTCCAGGCCCTTGGCCGGCGACGCCGTGACCGTGACCACGACGTCGCGGGGCACCTGGGCCAGGACCTTCTCCTCGGTCGCCCTCGCCGGCAGCACCTCGTAGCGGACGCGGGCGAGCAGCGCCCGCAGGGCCTCGGCCCCCATGTCCGCTACCCGGCCTGTTTCTGGGCGTCGCGGTGCCGGTAGTAGACGGCCTTGGAGGGCTCCAGCGGCTCCTTGCCGAGGATCAGGTCGGCGGCCTTCTCGGCGATCATCATCACCGGTGCGTAGATGTTGCCGTTGGTGACGTACGGCATCACCGACGCGTCGACGACCCGCAGCCCGTCCACGCCGTGCACCCGCATGCTCGTCGGGTCGACTACGGACATCTCGTCGGTGCCCATCTTGCAGGTGCAGGAGGGGTGCAGGGCGGTCTCGCCGTCCTTGGCGACCCAGTCGAGGATCTCCTCGTCCGTGGCCACGGACGGACCGGGCGAGATCTCGCCGTCGTTGTAGGGGGCCAGCGCCGGCTGGTTGAGAAGGTTGCGGGCGACCCGGACCGCCTCGACCCACTCCCGGCGGTCCTGTTCGGTGGAGAGGTAGTTGAAGCGCAGTGCCGGGTGTTCGTTCGGGTCCTTGCTCTTGATCTTCACCGAGCCGAGGGCGTCGGAGTACATGGGGCCGACGTGGACCTGGTAGCCGTGGCCGCCGGCGGGCACGGAGCCGTCGTAGCGGACCGCGATGGGCAGGAAGTGGAACATCAGGTTGGGGTAGTCCACGTCCTCGTTGCTGCGGCAGAAGCCGCCGGCCTCGAAGTGGTTCGTCGCGGCCGGTCCCTTGCGGAAGAGCCACTGCAGGCCGATGAAGGGGGCGCGCCACTTCGCCAGGTACGGCTGCATCGAGACGGGCTGCTTGCAGCCGTACTGGATGTACACCTCCAGGTGGTCCTGGAGGTTCTCGCCGACGCCCGGCAGGTCGTGGACGACGTCGATGCCGAGGGCGCGCAGTTCCTCGGCGTTGCCGACGCCGGAGAGCTGGAGCAGCTGCGGGGAGTTGATCGCGCCGCCGCAGAGGATGACCTCCTTGGCACGGACCTGCTGGAGGGCGCCCTTGCCGCGCCGGTACTCGACGCCGACGGCCTTCTTGCCCTCGAAGAGGACGCGGGTGACCAGGGCGCGGGTCTTCACGGTGAGGTTGGGGCGCTTGCGGGCGGGCTTGAGGTACGCCTTGGACGCCGACAGGCGCCGGCCGCGGTGGACGTTGCGGTCGAACTTGGCGAAGCCCTCCTGCCGGTAGCCGTTGACGTCGTCGGTGGGCGCGTAACCCGCCTCCTCGGTGGCCTTCAGGAAGGCGGAGAAGAGCGGGTTGGCGGCCGGGCCGCGCTCCAGCACGAGGGGGCCGTCGTGGCCGCGGAACTCGTCGTCCGGGTCGGCCGCCAGGCAGTTCTCCATCCGGCGGAAGTACGGCAGGCAGTGGGCGTAGTCCCAGGTCTCCATGCCGGGGTCGGCGGCCCAGCGCTCGTAGTCCATGGGGTTGCCGCGCTGGAAGATCATGCCGTTGATGCTGCTGGAGCCGCCGAGCACCTTGCCGCGGGCGTGGTAGACGCGGCGGCCGCCCATGTGGGGCTCGGGCTCGGACTCGTACTTCCAGTCGTAGAACCGGCTGCCGATGGGATAGGTCAGCGCCGCGGGCATGTGGATGAAGACGTCCCACGGGTAGTCGGGGCGGCCCGCCTCCAGTACCAGGACCCGGTTGCCGGGGTCGGCCGAGAGCCGGTTCGCCAGTGCGCTGCCGGCCGATCCGCCGCCGACGATGACGAAGTCGTACTGCAAGGGAGCCATGGTGCCTCGTCTCGCTCGCGCCGTCGATGTGCGCGGCATGCTAGTACGGGTATCGCTATACGCACCAGGTTGCGAACAACGCAACTTGTAAGATCTTTGTTCACATCGCGTTACTTGGAGTGCGTTGTTTACTGCGCGTATAGTTTCGCTATGAGCAACTACAGTCCGGATACCGAAACGAACGGCTCATCTTCTGGCGGCGTGCAGTCCGTCGACCGCGCCATCAGCGTCCTGGAGATCCTCGCCCAACGCGGCGAGGCGGGCGTCAGCGAGGTGGCCGCCGAGATCGATGTTCACAAGTCGACCGCGTTCCGCCTGCTCGGCGCCCTGGAGGCGCGCGGTCTCGTGGAGCAGTCGGGCGAGCGGGGCAAGTACATGCTCGGCTTCGGCATCGTACGCCTCGCCGGCGCCGTCACAGGACGCATCGACGTCACCCAGCAGGGCCGGCAGGTGTGCGAGCGGCTGGCCGAGGAGATCGGCGAGACGGTCAACATCGCGGTGATGCAGGAGCACTACGCGATCAACCTGTACCAGGTGCGGGGCACGGCCGCCGTCACCGCGCACAACTGGGTCGGCCAGCTGACCCCGCTGCACGCGACCTCCAGCGGCAAGATCATGCTGGCCCATCTGCCCGCCAAGGAGCGCGCCGCGCTGATCTCGGACGGCGGCCTGAAGAAGCTCACCCCGCACACCATCTCCACGAAGGCGAAGCTGGAGAAGAACCTCGCCGAGGCCCGGGAGCGCGGGTACGCCTGGACGCTGGAGGAGCTGGAGATCGGGCTGCACGCCATGGCCGCGCCGATCCGCGACCGGGACGGCGTGGTCATCGCGTCGATCAGCGCCTCCGGGCCCTCCTACCGGTTCACCGAGGAGCGTATGCACGAGCTGGCTCCGGTGCTGGTCAAGGGCGCGGAGGAGATCAGCCACCGCATGGGGTACCTGGGCTGATCAGTACCCGCGCCCAGCAGTACCGGGGCCTGGCGCCCGCAGGACGACCGCCGTAGGGCCCGCGTCCGCATCCCGCGCGGGCCACGGGCGTCCCTCTCCCGCGTCACTCCGGCTGCCGCGTCCCGAGCCGCTCGTGCACCCAGTCGTGGAAGGCGCCGATGTGGTGCTCGCTGGGCACCAGCACCCCGCCCTTGGCGTACAGCCGTGAGCTCATCCCGGGCTGTGTGCGCTCGCAGGCGTCGAAGTCCTGGCGGTTGACCCGGTCGAAGAGCTCCACGGACCGGCTGACGTCCTTGCCGCTCTCCACGACGTGCGGGAGATACAGCCAGTCGCACTCGACAATGGTCCGGTCGACGGCCACCGGGTACATCCGGTGGAAGATCACGTGATCGGGCACCAGGTTGATGAACACCTGCGGTTTGACGGTGATCGCGTAGTAGCGCCGGTCCTGGTCCTCGGAGACTCCGGGGATGCGGTCGAGGCCCTCGGAGCCGTCGACGGTGAAGCCCTGGATGTCCGTGCCGAACTCGGCGCCGTGGCCCACGTAGTACTGGGCGGCGTAGCCGTCGGCGAACTCGGGCAGCACCTCGGTGAGTTCGGGGTGGATGGTGGCGCAGTGGTAGCACTCCATGAAGTTCTCGATGATGAGCTTCCAGTTCGCCTTGACGTCGTAGACGATCCGCTTGCCGACGGAGAGGTTCTCGACGCCGTAGCGCTCGATCGACTCGACGTCGCCGAGGCGTTCGACCGCCGCCCCGATCACGTCCTCCTCGAAGGAGGGCGGGTTCTCGGCGAGGCACACCCACACATAGCCGAGCCATTCGCGCACCGCCACGCCCACCAGGCCGTACTCGGTGCGGCCGACGTCGGGCATCTTGGTGAGGTTGGGGGCCGCGACCAGCTTGCCGTCCAGGTCGTAGGTCCACGCGTGGTAAGGGCACTGGAAGGCGCGTCTGACCTCGCCGGTCTCCTCGGTGCAGAGCTTGGCGCCGCGGTGCCGGCAGACGTTGAAGTAGGCGCGGATCGAGTGGTCCCGGGCCCGGGTGACGAGGATGGACTCGCGGCCGACGTCGACCGTGCGGAACGCGCCGGGCTTCGGCAGGTCGGCGGCGCGGGCGACGCAGAACCACATCGTCTCGAAGATGCGCTCCTGCTCCTGGGCGAAGATCCCGGGGTCCGTGTAGGCGGAACCGGGGAGGGTGGCGATCAGGCTGTCCGGCAGGCTGGTCGAGGTCACGGTGCACTCCTCGGAGAACGTCGTGGATCGGTGGGGTGGCGCGGACGCCGGGTCAGGACGCGGCGGTGCCGAACTGCTTGCGCGCGCGGGTGAACAGCCGCGGCTGGTTCATGCCGAGCACGGCGACCTGCCGGCCCGCCCGCCGGTAGACGGCGAGGAAGCTGCGGTCGTCGGTGGAGCCCTCCTCGACCGTCACGCTGTCGGCCCCGGCGGCCTGGCCGACGAACTGGATCTTCACGCCGTACTGGTCGGACCAGAAGTACGGGGCCCTGGGGACGCCGGGTTCGGTCGCGCCGTGGGCGAGCAGGGCGGCGACGGCGGCGGCCGGCCGTTCCAGCGCGCCGGTCCAGTGCTCGACCCTGCGGTGGGTGCCGGTGTGCGGGTCGTACCAGTTGGCGCAGTCGCCGACGGCGACCACCCCGGCCAGGCTGGTGCGTCCGTCGGCGCCGCACTTCACGCCGTTGTCGAGCGTGATGCCGGAGCCTTCGAGCCAGTCGACGCAGGGGCGTG
The DNA here is from genome assembly GCF_003814875.1 of Streptomyces sp. Ag109_O5-1. Classification (GTDB taxonomy): domain Bacteria; phylum Actinomycetota; class Actinomycetes; order Streptomycetales; family Streptomycetaceae; genus Streptomyces; species Streptomyces sasae. Next base: position 591,952 of record NZ_RKQF01000001.1, read on the forward strand.
CGCCCACGCCGACGACGACGGTGTCGGCGGGCACGCTGCGCCCGTCCTCCAGCAGTACGGCCTCCACCTGGCGCTCGCCGCTCAGCCCCTTGACCCCCACCCCGCACAGCAGCCGTACGCCGTGGTCGGTGTGGAGGGCGGAGACGACGGCGCCCATGGTCTCGCCGAGCGGTCCGGCCAGCGGGGTCGGCGCCGCCTCGATCACGGTCACGTCGAGGCCGAGTGCGTACGCCGTGGAGGCGACCTCGGCGCCGACGAACCCGCCGCCGATCACCACCAGGCGGCCGCCCCGGGCGAGGTCGTCGCGCAGGGCGCGGGCGTCGTCGAGGGTGCGCAGCACATGGACCCCGGCGAGGCCCTCGGCGCCGGGCAGGGTGCGGGCGGCGGCGCCGGTCGCGATGACCACGCCGTCGGCGCGGACCTCCCGGCCGTCGGCGAGCCGGATCGCCCTCGCGGTGCGGTCGAGCCCGGTGGCGCGGGCCCCGAGCAGCCACTCCGCGTGGAGTTCCTCGTCGTCCCGCTCCAGCGCGAGGTCCGCCTCGCCGATGGTGCCGGCCAGGAACTCCTTGGACAACGGCGGCCTGTCGTAAGGGCGGTGGGACTCCTCGCCGATGACGACCAGCCGGCCGTCGTACCCGCGCTGCCGCAGCGAGCGCGCGGCCGACAGCCCTGCCAGCGAGGCGCCCACCACGGCCACGGTCCTCACGCGGCGCCTCCGGCGAGGCGGGCGCTGATGCACGGCGGCAGGTTGGGGGCGTCGGCGGAGAGCCGGACGTGGACCATGCCGTCCTCGACGACGACCTCGTGGGTGCGGACCGGGAGCTTGGCCGGGGGTGCGTCCACGGCACCGGTCCTGAGGTCGAACTTGGAGGCGTGCAGGGGGCATTCCACCTCGCAGCCCTCCAGCCAGCCGTCGGCGAGCGAGGCGTCCTGGTGGGTGCAGGTGTCGTCGATGGCGAAGAGCTCGCCGTCGTCGGTGTGGAACACCGACACGGGCGGCTCGATGTCGAGCCGATGGGCCTCGCCTCGCGGCAGATCCGCGAGACGGCACGCGGGAATCATCATGACACCTCGGTGCGTATAGCGAAACGGATTGCGATTAGCGCAACGCCAGTTTGAGGGCCGCTCCGAAGCGTTGTCAAGGAGTTCATCCGCCGGTTTACGCGGGCTGCGGCGGGGGTCGCCCGGGCACGCCGAACTGCCCTCTACAGCTCCGGTGAACAGGGGAAACGGCGTCTCTTCGGATGCCGCAGCGGCCCTGCCGCGGTGGTGTCACCGGGGCAGGGCCGCTGCGTCGCGGGGCGGTCAGAAACCGCGGTCGAGCCATTCCTGGAGATGCGGCGCCTCGGCGCCGATGGTGGTGGTCTCCCCGTGTCCGGTGTGCACGAAGGTGTCGTCCGGGAGTGTGAGGAGGCGTTCCCGGATCGACTCGACGATGGTGGGGAAGTCGCTGTACGAGCGCCCCGTCGCCCCCGGCCCGCCGGCGAACAGCGTGTCGCCGCTGAAGAGCGCGGAGAGGTGCGGGGCGTGCAGGCAGACGGCTCCGGGGGCATGGCCCGGGGTGTGCAGCACGGTCAGCTCGGTGCCCGCCACCTCGATGCGCTGCCCGTCGGCCAGTTCGGCGTCGGGCAGCCGGTCGGGATGGGTCTGCTTCCACAGCGGCAGGTCGTCGGGGTGCAGCAGGATCGGGGCGCCGGTGCGGGCGGCGAGATCGGGCGCGGCGTCGATGTGGTCGTTGTGCGCATGGGTGCACACGATGGCGCGCAGGGTGCGTCCGCCGAGGGCCCCGAGGATCGCTTCGGCGTCGTGGGCGGCGTCGATGACGACCGCCTCGTCGTCGTCCCCCACGATCCACACGTTGTTGTCGACGTCCCAGGTGCCGCCGTCCAGCGAGAACGTCCCCGAGGTGACGAGGTGTTCGATGCGGGCGCCACCCGTCACAGGATCACCACCGAGCGCAGGACGTCTCCGTGGTGCATGCGTTCGAAGGCCTTCTCGACCTCGTCCAGGGCGATGGTCTCGGTGACGAAGGCGTCCAGGTCGAGGCGGCCCTGCAGATAGAGGTCGATGAGCATCGGGAAGTCGCGGGAGGGCAGACAGTCGCCGTACCAGGAGGACTTGAGCGCCCCGCCCCGGCCGAAGACGTCCAGGAGCGGCAGTTCCAGCTTCATCTCGGGGGTCGGAACGCCGACCAGGACGACCGTGCCGGCGAGGTCCCGGGCGTAGAAGGCCTGCTTGTACGTCTCCGGACGGCCCACCGCCTCGATGACGACGTCGGCGCCGAAGCCGCCGGTGAGTTCGCGCACCGCGTCGACCGCGTCGGTCTCCTTGGAGTTGACCGTGTGCGTCGCGCCGAGCCTGCGTGCCGTCTCCAGCTTGCGGTCGTCGATGTCCACGGCGACGATCTTCGCCGCGCCGGCCAGGCTCGAGCCGAGGATCGCCGCGGCGCCCACGCCTCCGCAGCCGATGACGGCGACACTGTCCCCGCGCCCGACGTTGCCGGTGTTGATGGCGGCGCCCAGGCCGGCCATCACCCCGCAGCCCAGCAGTCCGGCGGCGGCCGCGGACGCGGCACGGTCGACCTTGGTGCACTGCCCGGCGGCGACCAGCGTCTTCTCCGCGAAGGCGCCGATCCCGAGGGCCGGGGAGAGTTCCGTGCCGTCGGTCAGGGTCATCTTCTGCTTGGCGTTGTGGGTGTTGAAGCAGTACCACGGCCGTCCACGCAGACAGGCCCGGCAGTTCCCGCACACGGCACGCCAGTTGAGGATCACGAAGTCGCCGGGTGCCACATCGGTGACCCCGTCGCCGACCGCCTCGACCACTCCCGCGGCCTCATGCCCCAGCAGGAAGGGGAAGTCGTCGCTGATCCCGCCCTCGCGGTAGTGCAGATCGGTGTGGCAGACCCCGCAGGCCTCGATCTTGACCAGCGCCTCGCCCGGCCCGGGATCGGGCACGACGATCGTTTCCAGACTGACGGGGGCGCCCTTGCTCCGCGCGACGACAGCACGGACCTGCTGAGACATGGCCACTCCTCGGCTGACAGAGGGCGAGATGTTGCCCAATACGGCACGCATCTCGTGTAACGCAACACAGCATCGCCGAGGCCGAAGCGGCGGTCAAGAATCCGTCGCGCTGTCGATCCTCACTCGGGGCCGGGCAGTCGCCCGGTGCGCCGGAGCGGTCACCGGGTCCGCGGGTATCATTTGTTACGAAAATGACATATACATCCCACATCCCTAGTCCGGCACGGATGTGCTCGAGGTGAGGATGCGCGACATCACCTTCCGCGGCGGCGGTGAGCTCCCGGATCCCGGGGGCGAGGCGGAGGCGCTGCTGGATGCCCACGCCCGGGTGGTCGCCTGGGGACCGGGCGCCCGGCGGCTGCTCGGCCGTCCGGCGCGCGACGTCCTCGGCCGGCGCGCGGACGAACTGCTCCACGGCACCGCCGACGCGGCGGACCTCCTGCGGCGATGGAAGGAGGGTGCGCGCCAGGCGTCGGTGAGACTACGGCGGCGTGACGGACAACCGCTGGACGCCGAGGTCTGGGCGCGCCCGCTCACCTCGGTGAACGGTGAACGCCAGTGGCTCGTCCAGGCGGCCGGCGCGCGGACGTTCCGCACCTACGAGTTCGGGCGTGCCCTGCTCAAGGGGCTGTTCACCGACACCCCTTTCCACATCGACCTCTTCGACACACGGCAGCGGTTCATCGCCCAGAACCTCACGGAGCGCCGTGCCGGGGTGTTCCGGCGGACCGGGTACGCCGGGCACACGATGCGTGAGATGGCGCCGCCCGGACTGCTGGACTTCGACGCCCTGGAGGCACGGCAGCGGCAGGTACTGGAGACGGGCGAGGCGCTCCTCGGGACCGAGGTCGACGGGCACCCCGTACCGGGATCGCCGCTCGAGTACGTGTGGTCGGAGTCCATCCTGCCCCTCAGGGACCCGTCCGGAACACTGATCGCCCTGGCCCATGTGGTCTCCGACGTGACCAAGCAGGTGCGCTCGCGCGAGCGGCTGGTCCTGGCGAACGAGGCCGGTGCGCGTATCGGCACCTCCCTGGACCTCTGGCAGACGGCCCGGGAACTGGCCGAGGTCGCGGTGCCGCGGTTCGCCGACGTCTGCCGGGTCGACCTGCTGGACTCCGTGTTCGCCACCGGCGAGCCGAGCGAGGACGGGCAGCCGGCGACCCCGCTGCTCCGCCGGGCCGCCGCCAGCGGGCCGGACCCGGGTCCGGCCGGGGCGGTGACCGTGCCGGTCGGCGACCTCGACACGGCGGCGACGGCGCCCGGCTCACCGTTCCTCGAAGCCCTGGAGAAGGGCGAGCCCCTCCTCCTCGCGGACGAGCGGCTGTCCGCCTGTCCGGACGCCCTGCGCGACGGCGGGCCGGACGTCCACTCCTGGCTTCTCGTCCCCATGCTCGCCCGGGGTGCCGTGCTCGGCACCGCGGTCTTCATGCGCTCGCGCACGCCCCGCCGGTTCGAGCCCGACGACGTGCTGCTGGCCGAGCAGATCGTGAACCGCACGGCGGCGTGCGTCGACAACGCCAGCCGGTACCACCGGGAGCGGACGACGGCACGGACCCTGCGGCGCAGTCTGCTCCCCCAGCGACTGCCGTCGCCGTCGGCGGTCCGGACGGCGTCCAGCTATCAGCCGGCCAGCGAGCACACCGGGCTGGGCGGGGACTGGTTCGACGTGATCCCGCTGTCCGGTACCCGGGTGGCACTGGTGGTGGGCGACGTGGTCGGACACGGTCTGCAGTCGGCCGTGGTCATGGGCCGGCTGCGCGGCGCCGTACGCACCCTCGCGGATCTCGATCTCTCCCCCGGCGAGCTCCTGACCCACCTGGACGACCAGATGAACCGCGCCCTCGACGAGCGCGGCGACGAGGTGTCCCTGGTGACGGGAGCTACCTGTCTGTACGCGGTGTACGACCCGGTGTCGCGCCGCTGCCGGCTGGCCCGCGCCGGTCATCCGCCCCTGGCGGTGGTGTCGGCGGACGGCGCTGTCGACTTCGTCGACCTGGCCGGCGGTCCCCCCCTGGGCCTGGGCGGTGTCATGTTCGAGGAGCGTGAGATCGCCCTGGACGACGGGGATCTGCTGGTCCTCTACACCGACGGACTGCTGGAGTCACGCACGCAGGACGTCGACACCGGGCTGCGCCGGCTGCGCGGCGCCCTCTCCCGCACCCCCGCGTCGGCCGCACCGCAGGAGGTGTGCGACATGCTGGTCCGTGAGCTGCTGCCGCCGGGACACCAGGACGACGTGGCCGTGCTGGTGGCCCGGGTGAGCGGCCTGGCCCCGGACTCGTATGTGACCTGGGAGATCGAGACGCAGGACCGGATGGTCGGCCGGGCGCGGGAGCTGACGGCACGGCAGCTGGCGTCGTGGGGGCTGGCGGAGGAGTCCTTCACCACCGAGCTGATCGTCAGCGAGCTGGTGACGAACGCGCTGCGCTACGGCGGCGAGCCGATCACCCTGCGCCTGATCCGGGACCGGAACCTGATCTGCGAGGTGTCGGACGGCAGCAGCACCTCTCCGCACGTGCGGCGGGCCCAGGACACGGACGAGGGCGGACGCGGCCTCTACCTCATCACCCAGCTCGCCCAGAACTGGGGGACGCGGTACGGCGAACGGGGCAAGACCATCTGGGCCGAGCAGCCGCTGTCCGGCTGACGCGCGTACGACCGGGCCTACGGGGGGGTCAGTCGTCGTCCGGGCCCGAGACCACGACCAGGAAGGCGTCCGTGTTCAGGTCCATCACCACGGTCGCCGGCTCGCCCTCGGCACGGCGCTTCGCCGCGTACTCCTCGGCAGGCCAGGACCCCCGGGGAGCCCCGGCGGGAAATCGCTCCAGCACCCTCGCGCCCATAGTGGCCCGTCACCTCCCGGGTCGGTGTCCGTCGTATCCTGCGGCTGCCCCGGATCGACGCGGACATGCCCGAAACGCGGGAAGAGCGCCGGTGGCCGGTCCGTGGCACGGACCCGGCGGAGTGGGAGCGTGGGGGTTCGTACCCCTCCGTACCGCTCCCGGAGTCGCACCATGAACGCCTCGGTCGTCCTGTTCACCGCCGATCTGCGCCTGCACGACCATCCGCCGCTGCGGGCGGCCCTCGACGGCTCGCGCGAGATCGTGCCGCTGTTCGTACGGGACCCTGCGGTGGACCGGGCCGGATTCGCCGTGCCGAACCGGCTGGCGTTCCTCGCCGACTGCCTGCGCGACCTGGACGCGGGGCTGCGCGAGCGCGGCGGCCGGCTGGTGGTGCGCTCCGGCGGCCTGGTGGAGGAGGTGTGCAAGGTGGCCGCCGAGGCGGACGCCGAGGCGGTGCATGTGGCGGCGGACGTCAGCGGGCATGCGCAGCGCCGGGAGGAGCGGCTGCGGCGGGCCCTGGAGGCGGACGGCCGGCGGCTGCAGGTGCACGACGCGGTGACCGCGGCGGTCCCGGCGGGTGCGGTGACGCCTGCCGCGTCGGACCACTACGCGGTGTTCACGCCGTACTTCCGGCAGTGGTCGCGGCAGCCGCTGCGGGATGCGGTGGCCGCGCCACGCACGGTACGGGTACCGGACGGCGTCGGATCCGAGCCGCTGCCCGGCCGCGACCGGCTGTCCGGGGTCTCGCGGGGCCTGGCCGCCGGGGGCGAGACGGAGGGCCGCAGGCGGCTCGCGGCCTGGCTGCGGGCGTGCATCGCCTCGTACGAGGAGCGCCATGACGATCTGGCCGGGGACGCGACCTCCCGGCTCTCGCCGCATCTGCACTTCGGCACGCTCTCCCCCGTCGAGCTGGTGCACAGGGCCCGGCGGGCGGGCGGCCCGGGTGCCGAGGCGTTCGTACGGCAGCTCGCCTGGCGGGACTTCCACCGGCAGGTGCTCGCCGCACGGCCGGCGGCGGCCACGGCCGACTACCGTACGAAACACGACCGTTGGCGCACCGAGCAGACCGCCGCCGAGGACATCGAAGCGTGGCGCACGGGCCGTACCGGCTATCCGGTCGTCGACGCGGCGATGCGCCAGCTGCTCCACGAGGGCTGGATGCACAACCGCGGCCGGCTGCTGACGGCGAGCTTCCTGGCCAAGACGCTGTACGTCGACTGGCGGGTGGGCGCCCGGCACTTCCTGGAGCTGCTGGTCGACGGGGACGTGGCCAACAACCAGCTGAACTGGCAGTGGGTGGCGGGCACCGGCACGGACACCCGCCCCAACCGCGTCCTCAATCCGCTCGCCCAGGCGAAGCGGTACGACCCCGACGGTGCGTATGTGCGGCGCTGGGTACCCGAGCTGGAGCGGCTGGCGGGCTCGGCGGTCCATGAGCCGTGGAAGGCGCCCGCCCCGGACCGGGCGACGCTCGGATACCCGGAGCCGATCATCGACCTGGCCGACGGTCTGGACCGCTTCCGACGGGCTCGGGAGCGCGGCTGAGCGCACCTGAGAGCCACGCGCAGAGCTACACATAAAGAGGAAATAAGAGCAGAATGATAGTAAGCGGCGCATACCGCACGCTTCAGACGCGGTCAGGCCTGCAAGTCAAAGGAGACGAGTCATGGCCAACGTCTCGCACGGCAGAAGTGACATAACAAGCCACCCTGATGTCACCGAAATGCGGGAACGCTACGCCCGCATGCTCGGCGGTCGCGATGTGGCACTCGTGGACGGACCGGTGTTCCTGCTCGGTCTGTACTGCGCGGCGTCCCCGTGGATCGTCCACTACGCGGCGAGCCAGCCCGCACTCACGACCCACAACCTGATCATGGGCATAGCCATCGGCCTGCTGGCACTCGGATTCACCAGGGCCCCGGAGCGCATGTACGGCCTGAGCTGGGCCATGTGCGCCATGGGTGTCTGGCTGATCATCGCGCCCTGGATCGTCGGCAGCAGCCCGGACAAGGGCGTCATCATCAACAACATCGTCATCGGCGCCATCGCCCTCTGCCTCGGGCTGCTGTGCGCCGTCACGACGGCCAGGCGAACGCCCATGACGTAGGCACACCGAGCGCCCCCCTGAAGGGAGGACGCGGGGCCGGTCCGGTGACGGCGGACCGGCCCCGTCGCACGGTCAGCGGCCGGGCACCAGCCAGGGCTCCTGCGGAAGCGGGCTGCCGGTCTCGATGAGGGACTTCAGGTTGGACAGCACAGCCGGCCAGCCGGACGACACGTCGCGCAGTTCGCCCTCGTCGTTGAGGTCCTCGTGGGTGACGGTGAGCTTGACGATGTCGGCGTGCGGCCGGATGTCGAAGGTGACCCGGGAGTGCCTTTCCCGGTCGCCCTCGTTCTCGGGCGCGGCCCAGGTGGCGACCAGGCGCGTCGGGCGCTCGCTCTCGACGACGGTGCCGACCACGTCGGCGATGCCGGAGCCGTCGGTGCGCCGGTGCTCCCAGCGGGATCCGGGCCGCCAGTCGGAGACATTGGCGTGGCCCCAGTAGACGGCGGTCAGGTCGGCGTCCGTGAGAGCGTCCCAGACCTTCTCCGGGGTGCTGGCGATATAGGTGACGTAGACATAGCTGGGCTGGTCGGCCATGGCTTCCTCGGCTCGTCGCTTCAGGTCGCCGAGCGCACGCAGGCGCGGGCGCTCGAACTTGTCGATCCACCGCTCCTGGATCTCGTGGAGCGGCACGGGGTTCAGGTAGTGCAGCTTCTCCCGCCCTCGCCGCACGGTGCTGATCAGATTGGCGGCCTCCAGGACGGCCAGGTGCTGGGTCACCGACTGCCGGGTCATCGCGATGTGCTCGCACAGCTCGCCCAGCGTCTGCCCGTTCAGCTCGTGCAGCCGGTCGAGCAGCCGTCTGCGCGTGTCGTCGGCCAGCGCCTTGAAGACCCTGTCCGTCCCACTGTCGTCCTCTGATCCCACACTCAAAGTTATGCAGGTATCTGCCTGCATGTCAAGGAGTGCCCGGCCCCGGGAGCAGTACGGCGATGGACAGGCCGCCTTCGGGGCGGGCGCCGGTGATGAGGGTGGCGTGGTGGGCCCGGGCGACGGCGTCGACTATGGCGAGACCGAGGCCGTAGCCCTCGCCGTGCCGGTCGGGGGCCAGTTTCCGGAAGGGCTGGAAGAGCCGCTGGACTTGGTCGTCGGGGATGACCGGCCCGCTGTTGGTGATCGTGAACGCCACCTGTGTGCCCGCGTTCCGAGTGGTGATCTCCACCTGCCCGCCCGGGTGGTTGTGGCGGATGGCGTTGTCGACGAGGTTGGTGACGAGACTTTCGATCAGTCCCCGGTCGCCGACCGTCACCGCGGGCGTCAGCTGTTCGGCGAGGTCGATACCGCGCTGCGCCGCCCGGTCGCGGCGGGCCGCGAGCACTCCTTCGGCCACCTGGGCGAGATCCAGCGGGTCCTGGCGGGAGAGCCCGCGCTCGCTGGTGGCGAGGGTCAGCAGCGCCTTGACGAGCCGTTCCTGGTGTCCGCCGAGGGCGAGGGCCTCCTGGCAGACCGAGCGCAGTGTGCCGGCGTCGGCATCGGGGTCGGCGAGGGCGACTTCGAGGAGGGTGCGCAGGCCGGCGAGCGGGGTGCGCAGCTCGTGGGAGGCGTTGGCGACGAAGTGGCGCTGGGCGTCGAAGGAGGCTTGAAGGCGGGCGAACAGGTCGTCGAGGGTCTGGCCGAGCTCGGTCAGTTCGTCCGCGGGCCCGCCGAGGTCGAGGCGCCGGTGGAGGTCGCCGGCCGAGATGATCCTGGCGGTGGCGGTGATGGCGCGCAGCGGGCGCAGGAACCGGCCGGCGACGAACCAGCCGAGAGCCAGGGCGACGGGAACCAGTACGACCAGGGCCACGGCGGATCCCGTGAGGAGCAGGGCCGGGCTGATCCCGTTCCCGGTTCCGGTGATCCCGCCCGGTGCCGGGGCGCCGCTGGGTTTCGCCGACCGGACGCCGGCGAGCGGGACGGCGACGCAGAGGAGCACGAAGACCCCGGCGGCGTAGATGCCTGTCGCGTAGGCGAGGGCGAGCCGGGTCTGCAGGGACCTTCTGGCGGGCTGCCGGCGGAAGGAGAGTTGCCGGAGGACGGTCATGACGGTCCGATCCGGTAGCCGCCTTCGCGGACGGTCTCGATCACGGGCGGGTCGCCGAGCTTGGCCCGCAGCCGGTGCATGGTGTGCTTCACGGCGCTGCTGAAGGGGTCCGCGGCCTCGTCCCAGACGCGTTCGAGCAACTCCTCGGCGGAGACGACCAGTCCGGGTGCGGCGAGCAGGCATTCGAGGAGGGCGAACTCCTTGGGGCTCAACTCCAGGCGCCGGCCGGCCCGGAACACGGTGCGCCGGGCCGGATCGAGGGTGATGTCCCCGTAGGCCAGGATGGGCGGCAGCGGCGGGGTGGCGCGGCGAGCCAACGCCCGGACGCGGGCGACCAGTTCGGCGAACGCGAAGGGCTTGGGCAGGTAGTCGTCGGCGCCGAGGCCGAGCCCGTGGACCCGGTCCTCGACGGTGTCGGCGGCGGTGAGCATCAGTACGCGGGTCTCGCACCGGCCGTGGGCGAGTCGCCGGCAGATCTCGTCGCCGTGGACACCGGGCAGGTCGCGGTCGAGGATCACCACCTCGTAGCGGGTGACGGCCAGCCGGTCGAGGGCGGCGGTGCCGTCCAGGACGACGTCGACGGCCATGCCTTCACGGCGCAGGCCGGTTCCGAGGGAGCGGGCGAGGATCTCGAAGTCCTCGGCGACGAGCACCCTCACCGCCGCTCACCGCGGGTCGTCGTACGGACAGGGCGGCCGGACCGGCCGTCGGGTCGAGATGCCATGCCCCGACGATGCCAGATCCCCGGTCGCAGCCGGGTCGCGGCCGCCGGGGCGCGGACAGGCCGCGGACGCCGGGTCGCGGGCGCTGAGTCGCAACCGGACAACGGATGTTGCGCCGCGGGCCATGGGTCGCAGCCGGGTCGCGAGCACTGCGACCGGGCCGGAACCGGGTGCCGCGTACAACCGTCGGCATGAGTCCATTTCGAACAGTCGGCTCACCGCGGTGAGCGCCCCGGGGATCGTCGTCGCGGGACTGCACAAGCGGTACGGCGCGACCCTGGCCCTCGACGGCATGTCCTTCTCCGTCCGTCCCGGGGTGGTGACCGGCTTCGTGGGGCCGAACGGGGCCGGAAAGTCCACCACCATGCGGGTGATCCTCGGCCTGGACGCGGTGGCGGAGGGCACCGCGCTCATCGAGGGGAAGCCCTACCGCAGTCTTCGGCACCCGCTGAACCATGTCGGTTCCCTGCTGGACGCGTCGGCACTGCACCCCGGCCGCAGTGGCCGCAACCACCTGCTGTGGCTGGCGCATTCGCAGGGCCTGGCCGCGCGCCGGGTGGACCAGGTGCTCGAACGGACCGGCCTGGCCCCGGCGGCCCGGCGCAAGGCCGGCGGCTACTCGCTCGGTATGCGGCAGCGGCTCGGGATCGCCGCGGCCCTGCTGGGCGACCCTCCGGTCGTCATGCTCGACGAGCCGTTCAACGGCATGGACCCCGACGGCATCATCTGGATGCGCGGCTTCCTGCGGTCGCTGGCCGCCGAGGGCCGCGCCGTGCTGGTGTCCAGCCACCTGATGAGCGAGGTGCAGGACACGGCCGATCATCTCGTCGTCGTCGGGCGGGGCAGGGCCGTCGCCGACGCGGGTGTGGCCGAGCTGATCGCGGCCGTGTCCGGGAACCGGGTGAACCTGCGGACCACGGCCGGGACGGCAGCGACCAGGGTGCTCACACAGGCCGGCGCGACCGTGACCCGCGCCGGCGGCCGCGACACCCTGGTCGTCTCCGGCCTTCCCGCGGACCGGATCGTGACGCTGCTCGGTGAGAGCGCGGTTCCGTTCTCCGAGGTGTCGGCGCACCGTGCCGGACTGGAGGAGGTCTACCTGGAACTCACCCGCGATGCGGTCGAGTTCCGCGCCATGACGCCCACGGAGGCGGCGCGGTGACCGCCGGTGTCGCGACGTCCCGTTCCGGCAGGTGGGCCGGGCCGAACGGCTTCGCCCGACTGGTGCACGCGGAGTGGACCAAGTTCCGGACCGTCCGCGGCTGGGTGATCGGCACGGTGGTCGCGGCGCTGTTGCCGGTGCTGGTGGCCGTGCTGGCCGGGGTCAGCAGCGATCAGAGAGGATCGCAGACCGTTCCGGTCGGACCGGGCGGCGAGCCGGTCACCGACAGCTTCTACTTCGTGCACCGGCCGCTGGCGGGAGACGGCGGTATGACCGTCTCCGTCTCCGCGCTCAGCAGCAGCATCCCCAGCGGACCGGCGGACCTGGAACCCGGCACCGTGCCATGGGCGAAGGCCGGGCTCGTCATCAAGCAGAGCACCCGTCAGGGATCGCCCTATGCGGCGATCATGGTGACCGGCGGCCACGGCATACGGATGCAGAACGACTACGTCGACGACACGGCCGGCCCTCCCGGCCCCGCCTCCGCCGCGACCGTCCGCCGGCTGCGGCTGGACCGCTCGGGAGACGCGATCACCGGCTACGCATCCGCCGACGGCACGCACTGGACCAAGGTGGGCACCGTGCACACGAGCGGGCTCGGACCGGCCGTGCAGGGCGGGCTGTTCGTCGCGTCCCCGCCCGCCGTGGACGGCAGGGGCACCCGCGGCAGTGTGTCCACGGCCGTCCTCGGGGATCTCCGGGGCCAGGGGAACTGGGCCGGTGGTGACTGGACGGGCACTCAGGTGGGGCCCGAATCCCCCACCTTCGCCGGGTACCCGCGCAACACATCGGGTTCGTTCACGGGAGCCGCCGGCCGTCTCACGGTGACCGGCGCCGGCGACATGGCACCCGCCGTTCGCGAGACCCTGCCCACCGGTGGCACCCTCGGCGACCTCCTCACCGGCACGTTCGCCGCGCTGATCGTGGTGGTCGTCGTCGGGACGCTGTTCATCGCCACGGAATACCGGGAGAACCTGATCCGCGTGACGCTCGCCGCCGCCCCCGCACGGAGCCGGGTGCTGCTGGCCAAGGCGGCGGTGCTGGGAGGCGTCACCTTCGTCGCCGGGCTGGCGGGAGCGGCCGTCGCGGTCCCGCTCGGCGAGCGGCTCGCCCGGTCCCACGGCGTGTACGTCTTCCCGGTGACGGCTTCGGCCGAACTGCGGGTGGAGTTCGGGATGGCGGCGCTGCTCGCGACCGCCTCGGTGCTGGCCCTCTCCGTCGGAACTCTCTTCCGGCACAGCGCCGGCGCGGTGACCACGGTGACCGTGGCCGTCGTACTGCCCTACGTCCTGATCGCCAACCCGTTCATGCCCGCGAGCGTGGCGAACTGGCTGGCCCGGGTGACCCCGGTCGCGGCCTTCGCCGTACAGCAGACGCTTGTGCGGTATCACCAGGTCACGAGCAACTACACGCCGTACGACGGCTATTACCCGCTGGCCCCGTGGGCCGGGTTCACGGTCCTGGCCGGCTACGCGGTGGCGGGCCTGGCCACCGCCGCCCTCCTTCTGCGGCGGAGGGACGCATGAGACAGGCCCTGCGCGCGGAATGGACGAAGACACGGACCGTCAGCGGCCCGCTGTGGCTGCTGCTCGGTACGGTCGCGCTGACCGTGGCCCTGAGCGCCTGCGCGTGCTCGGTGGTGAGCTGCGGGTCCGCCGGCTGCGGTGACATGACCAGGCTCAGCCTGGTCGGCGTCCAACTGGGCCAGGCGCCGGTCGTCGTCCTGGCCGTACTGGTCGTCGCGGGTGAGTACGGCACGGGCATGATCCGCACGACCCTGACGGCGATGCCGCGTCGCGCCACCGTCCTGGCGGTCAAAGCCGTCACGCTCACCGGGATCGTGGCCGCGGCCGGGACCGTCGCGGTTCTCGGCTCGCTGGCGTCCGGGCGGCTTCTCCTGCCCGGCCGTGCCTTCATGGCCGCCCCCGGCCATCCGCCCCTGTCCCCGACCGAGGGCCCCACGCTCCGTGCGGCCCTCGGATCGGTCCTCTACCTGACCCTGATCGCCCTGCTCAGCCTCGGCGTCGCCACCGTCGTACGGGATTCGGCGGCCGGTATCGGAATCGTCCTCGGCCTGCTCTACCTGCTCCCCGTCGTCTCCGCGACGATCGGCGATCCGCACTGGCAGCGCCTGCTCCAGCGGATCGGGCCGATGGACGCCGGGCTGGCCGTCCAGGCCACCACCGACATCCACAGCCTGCCCATCGGCCCCTGGCCCGGCCTCGGCGTGACCGCCGGATGGGCCACCGCGGCACTCCTGACCGGCGGGCTGACGCTGCGCATCCGTGACACCTAGCACTGCCGGCCTCCACTTCGACGCCCGGCCCTCGGCCCGCCGCCTCACCCGGTCTCCGGCCCGTCGCCTCACCCGGTCTCCGGCCCCTCGCCTCACCCGGTCTCCGGCCCCTCGCCTCAAAGTAGCTCCACACGTCCGGCGGCAACTCCGGCCGGTCCGGTGCCCGGATGCCGGACGAGGACCTCGCGGAGCCAGATGCACTGGTCCCGGTCATGCACAAAGCCTCATCCGGCGGGAGTCGACCGCGCCGGATGAGGCTGACGTGCGTACCGCCGGATTCACCCCGCCACGGCGCTCTCGGGTGTCAGATAGTCCTCCTCGATCTCCCTCTCCCCGAACGGCCACACCTTCTCCAGCCGCGCCCAGACGAGGAACGCCACGCAGCCGAGGGCGAGCCAGGCCAGGGACCACTCGATGGGATGGCGGCCCGGGGAGTTCCTGTCGGCGTAGCCGTAGATCACGCACCAGCCGGCGAAGGCGAGGATGCTCGGCACGGGGTAGAGCCACATCCGGTAGGGCCGTTTCAGCTCCGGCTGCCGGTGGCGCAGCACCGTGAGCGCCACGATCTGGGCCAGCGCCTGGACGATCACCATCACGGTGGTGAGGAGTTGGATGAGCGTGGCGAGGTCGGTGTGACGGCCGATCAGGAAGCCGACGGCGGTGATCACGCCCATGGTCGCGAGGCCCAGCATGGGGAAGCGGTGCTTGGGGTGTAGCTTCTCGTACGGCCGGAAGAAGACCCGGTCGCGGGCCGCGTCGTAGGGCACCCGGGAGCCGCCGAGCAGGCCGGTGAAGACCGAGGCGAAGGCCGTGATCAGGATCAGGACGGTGACCGTGTCGGCGGCCCCCTTGCCCCAGGTCTTCTCGAGGACCGCCGAGGCCACGGAGGTCGACGCGATGTCGGCCGGGTTCGTCATGCGGTGCCAGTCGATGACACCGAGGGTGCCGATCTGGAGCAGCAGGTAGATCGCCATGATGCCGAGGATCGAGAAGAGGATGGAACGCGGCAGGACGCGGCCGGGGTCCTTGATCTCGGCGCCCATGTAGGCGGTGGTGTTGTAGCCGAGGTAGTCGTAGATGCCGATGGTCAGGCCCGCGGCGAAGCCGAGCCAGAAGTGGTCGCTGGTCAGGTCGAAGGCGCGCGCAGGGTAGGTGAAGGCCAGGTGCGGGCTGAAGTCGCTCGCCGCGGCGACGATCACCAGCAGCACCGAGGCGATCATCACCGCCCACATCACGGCGGTGATCCGGGCGATGTGCTCGATACCGCGCCAGAGCAGGAGCACCACCAGGGCGATGACGCCGAGCCCGATCAGGTCGCCGGAGGTCTGGCCGAGGCCGGGGGCGAGGTAGCCGAGGTACTGGACGAAGCCGACCACGCCGGTGGACATGATCAGCGGGATGAAGAGCATCGCCGTCCATACGAACAAGAACGGCATCAGGCGTCCGGTGCGGTACTGGAAGGCCTGGCGCAGATAGACGTAACTGCCGCCGGACCCGGGCATCGCGGCGCCGAGTTCGGCCCAGACCAGGCCGTCGCAGAGGGCGAGCACCGCGCCCGCGACGAAACCGATCACCGCCTGGGGGCCGCCGAACGCGGCGACCATCAACGGGATGGTCACGAACGGGCCGATGCCGCACATCTGGCTCATGTTGATGGCGGTGGCCTGGAACAGGCCGACGCGCCGGACGAAGCCGCCTTCGGACGGCGGACTACCGGGACCGAGGGGACTACCGGGACTACCAGGGCTACCGGACATGGCGGGGCTCCTGAGGCAGGGACGGGGCGAGCAGGACGAGGAGGACGAAAAAGACAAGAAGGACAAGGAGAACGAGGAGGAGCAGGCGTCGGCCGACAGGGCGGGATGGCCGATAAAGTTAAGGAGCCTTACTAGATGCGTCAAGTATGCGACGGGAATCGGTGAGAATGGTCCGATGGCCGCCAGCGATGTCGTAGAGCAGCAGGAACAGCCCTGGAGCCGGCAGCGCCTGCGCAGCACCAACGAGCGGCTGCTGCTGGACCGGCTGCGCGCGCTCGGCTCCGCGTCCCGGGCCCAACTGGCCCGCGAGACAGGGCTGTCGAAGCCGACCGTGTCGAGTGCGCTGGCGTCGCTGGAGTCGGCGGGGCTGGTCCACGAGGTCGGCACCCATGCCCCGGAGCGCGGCCGCACGGCCGTGCTGTACGCACCCGACCCGGCGGCGGGATACGCGCTCGGCATCGACGTCGGGCGCGGCTGGCTGCGGGTGGCGGTCGCCGACCTGGACGGCACCCTGGTCGCCCGCTCCGACGTGCGCAACCGGGCCCGCGGCTCGGGTGCCATGGCCGACCTGCTGGTCGGCACCGCACGACAGGTCGTCGCGAACTCGGGGGTGGACCCGGCCGCGGTGGTGCACGGGGTGGTGGGCACGCCCGGGGTGTACGACGAGCGGCAGCGGCGGGTGCGGTACGCCATGCATCTGCCGGGCTGGGGCCGGGCGGGGCTGTTCGACCGGATGCGCGCGGAGCTGGGCGTTCCGCTGGAGGTGCACAACGACGCCAATCTCGCGGCGCTGGGCGAGTACACGTACGGCGTCGGTGCGGGCAGCCGGCTGTTCGCGTACATCATGATCGGCACCGGCCTGGGGATGGGGGTGGTCAGCGAGGGCCGGCCGTTCACCGGGGCTCATGGGCTCGCCGGGGAGATCGGGTTCCTGCCCTGGCCCGGACAGCAGCGGAAACCGGAGCGGCTGGAGGACGCCGTGTCGGGGGTGGCCGTGGTGGAGACGGCGCGGCGGCTCGGGATGACCGGGCAGCTCACCGCGAAGTCCGTGTTCGACGCGGCGCGTCAAGGTGACCAGGCGGCTGTCGAGGCGGTACGCCTCGAGGGCGAGCGGATCGCGCACACGGTGGCGGCGGCCGCGGCCGTGCTCGACCCCGACCTGGTGGTTCTGGGCGGCGGGGTCGGCCACAGCGTCGATCTGCTGCTGCGCCCGGTACGGGATCACCTGCGCACTCTCACCCCGTTGCGCCCGAAGCTCGCGCCCAGCCGGCTGGGTGAGGACGCGGTGCTGCTCGGCGCGGTGGCCACGGCCCTGGGGACCGCCCGTGACCTGGTCTTCGAGCGCCGGTCGGTCGCCTCCTGATTCCGGCGCCGCCAACTCGCCCGGGCGCCACGGTGATTGACACGTCCCTCTCGGGACCCTAGCTTGAGCCAGGTTAGTAAAGTTTCCTAACTTTACGAGCCTGGAGACCATCGTGTTCCCTCGCCCCGCCCCCGGATACCGCCTCGGCGCGGCCGCCGTGACCCTCGGCCTGCTCGGTTCACTCAACACCAGCGCCTGGGCCGGTGCCCGCGACCCGGCCCACGGGCACGCCCGGGTCACCCGTGTGCCGTCGGTCGCCGGGTC
This sequence comes from Streptomyces sp. Ag109_O5-1, assembly GCF_003814875.1. Classification (GTDB taxonomy): domain Bacteria; phylum Actinomycetota; class Actinomycetes; order Streptomycetales; family Streptomycetaceae; genus Streptomyces; species Streptomyces sasae. Next base: position 609,509 of record NZ_RKQF01000001.1, read on the forward strand.
CGAGACCCCGCTGTCGGGCTTCGCGATCCAGTCGACGGCGAAGGTGGGCGACTCCGCGTCGGCGGTCTCCTCCCCCGGCTATCCGGCGAAGGGCTGGTATCAGGCCGGGTCCCGCTCCACGGTCCTGGCCGCGCTCCTCGCCGACGGGGTGTACGACGACCCGTTCGTCTCCACCAATCTGCAGAAGATCCCCAAGTCCCCCTTCCAGGTGCCGTGGTGGTACCGCAGCGACTTCACGGTGCAGGACACCGCGCAGCGCACCTACCTGGACTTCAGCGGGGTGATCTCGGCGGCCGACGTGTACGTCAACGGCCACCGGGTCGCGACGGCCGCCGACGTCACCGGCGGCTACACCCACCACGAACTGGACGTCACCTCACTGGTGAGGTCCGGGACGAACACGGTCGCCTTCCGTATCCAGCCGAACGATCCGAACAAGAACTTCACCATGGGCTGGCTCGACTGGCTCCAGCCGCCGCCCGACCAGAACATGGGCATCGTCCGTGACGTCCTGGTCCGGCGCGGCGGCCCGGTCGCGCTGCGCGACGCGCACGTGGTGACGAAACTCGCGGTGCCGTCCCTGGCGACGGCCGACCTGACGGTGAAGGCGCAGGTCCGCAACGACTCGGACACGGCAGTCACCGCCGGGGTCACCGGCACGGTCGCCGGAGTGACGCTCACCAGGTCCGTCCCGCTCGCCGCCCACCAGACGAGGACCGTCGCCTTCACCCCCGCCGACACACCCGGTCTGCACCTCACCTCCCCGAAGGTGTGGTGGCCGGCGGGCATGGGCGGCCAGCCGCTCTACGACCTCGACCTCACCGCGTCCGTCGCCGGCACGGCCTCGGACACCACCCAGGAGAGCTTCGGCGTCCGGGACGTCCGGGCCCCCTTGAACTCCGACGGCGCCCGCCAGTACTCGATCAACGGCCGCCGGCTGCTGATCAAGGGCGGCGGCTGGTCACCGGACGAGTTCCTGCGCTGGGACCGCACCTATGCCGAGGACCGCCTGAAGTACGCCCTCGACCTGGGCCTGAACGCCATCCGGCTGGAAGGCCACATCGAGCCCGACGAGTTCTTCGACCTCGCCGACCGCCTCGGCGTCCTCACCCTGCCCGGCTGGGAGTGCTGCGACAAGTGGGAAGGGCAGGTCAACACGAGCGAGAGCGGACAGAAGTGGACCGCCGCCGACTATCCGGTCGCCCAGGCCTCGATGGCCGCCGAGGCCGCCCGGCTGCGTGACCACCCGAGCGTGGTCTCCTTCCTGATCGGCAGCGACGCCGCGCCCGACGCGAAGATCGAGAAGAACTATCTGGACGCCCTGGGCGCCGCCGACTGGGCCGTCCCGGTGGTTCCCGCCGCCTCCGACAAATCCGCTCCCCAGCTGGGCAGTTCGGGCATGAAGATGACCGGCCCCTACGACTGGGTGCCGCCGGGCTACTGGTACGCCAAGCGCGAGGGCGGCGCCGCCGGCTTCAACTCCGAGACCAGCGCGGGCCCGGACATCCCCACCCTCGACACCCTGCGCCGGATGATGACCCCGGCCGAACTCGACACCCTCTGGAAGGACCCGGACGCCAAGCAGTACCACCGCTCTCCGTCCGCGACCTTCGGCACCCTGAAGATCTACGACGCCGCGCTCACCGGCCGCTACGGCGCCCCGACGGGCCTGACCGACTACGTCCGCAAGGCGCAGCTCGCCCAGTACGAGAACGTCCGCGCCCAGTACGAGGCGTACGGACGCAACCAGACCGACGCCTCCAAGCCGTCCACCGGGGTCGTCTACTGGATGTTCAACAGCGGCTGGACATCCCTGCACTGGCAGCTGATGGACCGTTACCTCGACCAGGGCGGCGCCTACTTCGGCGCGAAGAAGGCCAACGAGCCCCTGCACATCCAGTACTCCTACGACAACCGCGCGGTCGAGGTGGTCGGCAACCGGCCCGCCCCGGCGTCCGGGCTCACCGCACGGGCGACGTTGTTCAACCCGGACGGCACCCAGCTGTACGACAGGACCGTCCCGGGCCTCTCCGTCACCGGCGGCGGAGCGCACACCACCGCTCTCACCCTGCCGGCGTCGGTGAGCGGGCTGTCGTCGACGTATCTGGCGCGGCTGGTCCTGACCGACGCGGACGGCAGGGAGGTGAGCCGCAACGTCTACTGGCTCTCCACCAGGCCCGACACCCTCGACTGGGCGAAGTCCGACTGGTACCACACACCTACGACGGGCTACGCGGACCTGACGGGGCTGTCGTCGATGGCCGAGGTCCCGGTGACGGCGTCGGCGTCGACGACGGACTCGGACGGCACCTCCACGACCACGGTCACGATCCGCAACACGGGCACGGGCAGGACCCCGTCCCTGCTGACGGACGTCCATCTCGTCGACGCGCAGGGCAGGCCGGTGCTGCCGGTGCGCTGGTCGGACAACGAGGTCAGCCTGTGGCCGGGCGAGTCCGCGACCCTGACGGCCACCTACCGGACCGCCGACCTGCACGGCTCAGTGCCCCAAGTGCGGGTCTCCGGCTGGAACGCGCGGGAGCGGACGTACGCGGCACGATGAGCGGACGGCCCGGCCGAGAGATCCGGCCGGGCCCCGGTCCCTCAGCTCACGTTGAGGGCCGTGTCGTCGATCACGAAGGACGTCTGCAGGGTGGATCCCTCGGCGCCGGTGAACTTGAGCGTCACGGTCTGGCCCGCGTAGCTCGCCAGGCTGAAGCTGCGCTGGGTGTAGCCGCTGGCGGCGTTGAGGTTGGAGTAGGTCGCCAGGGTGCTCAGTACGGTGCCCGAGCTGTTGAGGACCTGGACCTTGAGCGTGTCGTACGCCGTGCTGGTGGAGGTCTCCGCCGTGTCGATGTGCAGATAGAAGCTCAGTGCGGCGGTGGTGCAGGCGGACGGGATGGTCACCGACTGGGAGAGCGTGTCGGTGTGGGAGGAGCCGTAGCCGTCCAGCCAGGCGTAGTACGAGCCGGTACGGGCCGACTCGCTGCTGGAGTTGGTGATGACACCGCTGGTGGCGCTCCAGGTGGTGTTGCCGGACTCGAAGCCGTTGTTGCCGAGGAGCTGGGCGGCGGTGCAGGTGCCGGTGCCGCCACCGCCGCCGCCTCCGCTGCTGCCGCTGCTCGCGCCGGTCAGCCAGGCGGTGGCGTTCAGGGCGAGGGCCGCGTTGGTGGCGCCGGAGTCGTTCCAGCCGTCGTACAGGGTGTTGCCGGACTGGCCGGTGCCGTCGTCGATCGGCGAGCTGTCGCCCCAGAAGGCGACGCGGCCGCTACCGAAGGTGCTGGTGAGGAAGAAGGCGCCGGTGTTGCCGGAGTAGCCGCTGCGGTACACCAGACCCTTGACGTTGGAGTTGTCGGAGGGCTTGAGGGTGGCGGTCGTGCCGTCGGCGATCAGGCTCTTGGTGACGGTGCCGAAGGAGCCGTTCAGCACCGGGTCGGTGCTGTCGCTGATCGCGGCCGGGTAGCCGGAGCTGATGTCGAGCGAGTCGATGGAGAAGCCGAACGGGTCGGACGAGTCCACGCTGTTGTTCGTCATCAGGTCGTTGAGGATCTTGACCGCGTCGTAGCCGTCGTTGTTGCGGTCGGCGCCGGTGTGGTCGGAGATCATGAACAGCCCGCCGCCGTTGTTCACGAAGTTCATGATGGCCGTCTTCTCGGCGGTCGTGAACAGCGTGTTGGGCTCGGGCAGGACCAGTGCGTCGAAGTTCGACAGGTCGGTCGTCGACGAACCGCCGTATGTGAGGGCGCTGGTGGCGGTCTTGAGGCTGTAGCTGCCCGTCTTCTGCAGGTCCACGCCCCACGACGACAGCGCGCCCGTCCAGTCCGTCTCCGAGGACGGGGAGGAGTCCTCGGCCAGCGGATCGGGCTTGCTGGTGGAGATGATCCAGTCCGCGTTGCCTGCCTCCTCGGCGTGGCCGTCGTCGAACAGGACGCGGTAGGTGGTGGCGGCGTGGGCGGGGGCGGCCCCGGTGCCGACCTGGAGGGCGGCTCCGGTGGCGAGCAGTGCGAACCCGGCGAGGGCGGTGGTGAGTCTGTGGCGGGATCTGCTGGATCCAAGCATCCGGCGAACCTCCATGAGGGGTGGGGTAGAGGCGGTGCGGGCGCCAACTCTGCGCGCGTAGAACCTGCTTGAGATTTCTACACGCGTCAACTCATTGAAAGGTACATGGCATGTCCGGTCGGTGAACAGAAAACCGCCGTAACAACCGGACGGGACTGGCTCCGGTCTCAGCGGGCAGATTGGACAGCAGTGGGGTACCGACGAAGAGGGGCGGACATGGAGATCTCGGGCATCATCAGTGCCATTGTCATCGGCGCCATCATCGGTGTCCTGGGGCGCCTGGTCGTCCCCGGCCGCCAGCACATCGGCCTGCTGTGGACGATCGTCGTCGGCATCGTGGCGGCGCTGCTGGGCTCGGCGATCGCGGCGGGCTTCGGCGTGGCTGACACGAAGGGCCCGGACTGGATCGAGTGGTTCATCCAGATCGCACTGGCGGCGGTGGGCGTGTCGGCCCTGGACCGCGCCAAATCACGCCGGTGACTTCACAGCGCCCCGTCAGGGGCGCTGGGGGTACCCCCGGCCGAAGGCTGAGGGAGGAACTGCGGGACCAGCCACAACCGGCCCGCAGCCGGCCTACGGCGCGTAGACGTACGGCGTAGTCGTACTCAGCGCATGGAAACCGAGCCGTTCCAGGATCGGCCGGCTCATCGGCAACGCATCCACCTGCAGATACCGGTACCCGTGGTCCGCGGCGACACGCGCACGGTGAGCGACCAGGGCGCGGTACACCCCGCGCCCCCGCCACCCCTCCACCGTGCCGCCGCCCCACAGGCCGGCGAACCGCGTCCCCGGCACCAGCTCCATACGCGCGGCGCTCACCGGCTCGTCCCCGGCCAGCGCCACGACGGCCACGACGGTGTCGGGCCGCTCGGCCAGCTGCGCCAGCAACCGGTGCCGCAGCCGGGACCCGTCCGTGCCGAAGGCCTTCTCGTGGACGTCCACCACGAGATCGACGCCTGCCGCGTCCGTGGCGGGTACCACCCGTACGCCGTCCGGAAGTTCGGCCCTGTCGACGGTCTGCCCGGCGGCCTCGGCGATCATCAGCGTCTCCTTGGGCTCCGGCCGCAGCCCGGCCGCGACGAGCCGCGCCCCGAGGTCGCACGGGAGATCATGACCGTAGAGCTTCCACTCGAACTCGAGGCCCAGCCCGCCGAAGTGGTCGATCTGCTCGGCGATCGCGCCATCCGCGGTCGTCTCGTCCAGGTCCGACCAGAGGACCGCGTTCCACCCTTCGGCGCCCGCGACCTGTCGCACCACCCCGCCGACACGTTCCACCCGGGCACCGGGGCCGTCGGGCCGGGCGCCCTCGCGCATGTCACGGTCGTACAGGGCGAGCACTGCTTGATGATCCATACCGGCACTTCAGCATCCCCGCCCCATGGCGGCAACGCATTTACGAAGGGTCAGCCGAGTTCGAGTGTCGTGACCCCGAAGACCCGCTCGCGGGCGTGGTCGCGGACCGGGCCGGTGTACATGCGGGCGGTCTCGAACGAGGCGGTGAATCCGGCCTCTTCGGCGAGGGCGACACCCGCCGCGCTGGTCTCGGGCACGTCGATGGCGACCTGACCGCCGGCCGCCTCGGCGGTGAGGGCGGCGAACAGGGCGCGGGCGTCCTCGGCGGTGTCGGCGAAGAGGGGGCCGATGCGCAGGGTGTCGCGGCCGGGGCGGAGCACGCCGTAGCCGGTGAGGCGGTCGCCGTCGTGGCGTACGAACGCCTGGTGACCGGTGCCGGTCAGCCAGGCGGCGAGAAAGCGCGGCCGGTCGGCCGGGTAGCAGGCGCTGTCGTACGCCGTGATGTCCGCGACGTCGGCGGGATGCACCGGGCGGATGCCCGACGGGGGCTCGACGGCCGGCGCGGCGCCCGTGAACCGTATCGTGCGGTAGGCGAGTTCGAAGCCGGACTGGCGGTAGTTGTCCTGCTGGGCCACCACGCCGTCCAGGCCCACGGTGCGGTTGCCGGCGTGGGCGAGGGCGGTCTTCCAGGTGGTCAGCCCGTGGCCGCGGCCGCGCAGGTCGGGGCGGACCAGGTAGCAGCCCAGGAAGGCGTAGTCGGCGCCGTAGTTGACGACGGAGATCGCCGAGACCGGTTCCCCGTTGACACGGCCGATGAAGAACCCGTCGGGGTCCTGCGCGAAGAAGGCGGGGCCGTCCGACACGCCCGGATTCCAGCCCTCGTCCGCGGCCCAGCCGCTGATCACCGGCCAGTCGTCGAGCGTGGCCCGGGTGACGACGAGGTCCGCGGGGGCCGGAGAGGTCATCGATGCGCTCCCTTGCGTGGCTGGGTCGGGCGGCGCGGCGACCGGCACCGCGCCCGCAGCATCCTTCCCGATCACCGGGCGCGGCGCCACGCCTGGATCAAGCCGCCGGCGTGCTCAACAAGCCGTTTCCGGGAACTCGTTGACCCGACACGGCCCGGGTCTGCCGGAACCGGACATGGCGAAGGCCCCACCGGTCGGGGTCCGGTGGGGCCTTGTCCATGAGAACGGCGGCGCCCCGCCTCGGCTATCACGGCTGCCGGTCAGCGCTTCCGGCCGGGCCGGAAGCGCCGGTGCAGGGCGGTCCCGGTGAGCAGGAGTGCCGCGCTGCCCGCGACGGCGGGACCCGCGAGGTCCGTGCCGGTGTGGGCGAGGGTGGACGTGGTGGGCGGTTCGGCGGGGGGCCGGGTCTTCGGCCCGGGGTGGGTCTTGACCGGGGCCGGCGGCTCGGGAGCGGGCGGCTGGGAGGGGGGCGGCTGCACGGGGGGCGGCTGCGGGACATGGGTCTCCGGCGGACTCGGGTGGTCGCCGGAGGTGTTCACACAGGTGTTGCCGGCCGCCGGGTTGAGGAGCCCCGCCGCGTTCACGGTGTTCCCGCACACGTTCACCGGGACCTGTACCGGCAACTGGATGCCGTTGCCGGAGAGCACCCCGGGCGAGTCCTTCTCGACGCCCTGCGCGGACGCGCCACCGGACGTGGCCGAGCCATCGGACACGGCCGAGTCGCCGTGCGCGGACCCGTCGCCGTACGTGTCGTGAGCAGCGCCGCCGCCCTTGTTCACACAGGTGTTGCCGGCCGCCGGGTTGAGCAGCCCCACCACGTTCACGGTGTTCCCGCACACGTTCACCGGGACGTGCACCGGCAACTGGATGCCGTTGCCGGAGATCACCCCGGGCGAACCCGCCGCGATGCCGTTCGCGCCGGAGTCGGCCCAGGCCGGGACCGCCACGGCCATCGCCCCGGAGGCGGCGGCTACGGCGATCACACCGTTTCGGGTAACCCGTTTCATAGGTTCCCTGCCTTCCAGACATGATTGCGGGCGCTCGCCCGCAACGGTTAAAACGCAGACGAACCATCTGAGTTATGGCTTGTCCCTCTTTCACCCCATCGAGTGACACCGTTGTCGAACCGGGAGCAAAACTGTGCAAGGGATCCGAAGCAGGTGACCGAGCGGGGGCCGGCGGCACAGTACGGCGCCCCGGTCCGGTCCGCTCGCCGGGAGGCGTGCTCCCCGGGGCCCGCTTATGGTGATCGAAAGCCCCGGTCACGGAGCGTCCCTGGAGGCCCTCGATGCCGGCCAATCCCCGAACCCGGCCCGCCGTGCGACGCTGTGCCGGAGCCGGAGCCGTCGCCCTGACCCTGCTCGGCGCGGGGCTGCCGCCGGCCGCGGCGGCCGGCGGCGGTGAGCCGGACCTGACCCGGTTCTACCGGCAGAAGGCCCGGTGGGCGGTGTGCAAGGACGTGGAGCTGCCCAAGGACATGCAGTGCGCCGAGGTGACCGTCCCGCTCGACTACGCGAGACCCGCCGAGGGCACCATCGACCTCGCGCTGTCCCGCTACCGGGCGACCGGCAAGTCACGGGGCTCGGTGCTGCTGAACTTCGGCGGCCCCGGCGGCTCGGGCGTCAGCCAGCTCGGGCTGGCCGGCAAGGACTTCATGAGCCTGACCAACGGCTACGACGTGGTCGGCTTCGATCCGCGCGGGGTCGGCCGCTCCTCCCCCGTCAGCTGCGGAGAGGGCACCGGCGGGGCCGCGGACGACGCCGGGAGCACGGACGACGGAAGCACGGACGACATCCCCGACGCCGGCCGTCCGCAGGCCCTGCTGAAGGCGCTGAAGCAGCTGACGGTCCGGTGCGCCGCGCACTCCGGCCCCGTGCTCTCCCACATAGGCACCGTGAACGCCTCCCGGGACCTGGACGTCATCCGCCAGGCCCTCGGTGACGAGAAGCTGAACTACCTGGGTTTCTCCTACGGCACCAGGCTCGGCGCGGTGTACGCGGCGCAGTTCCCCGACAAGGTGGGCCGGATGGCGCTGGACGGCGTGGACACGCTGACCGAGTCGGCGGCCGAGCAGGGGATGGCGGGTGCCCGCGGACAGCAGACGGCGCTGGACGACTTCCTGGACTGGTGTGTCACCGACGTGGCATGTCCGTTCGGGCAGGACCGGCGCAAGGCCGGGGACGCCGTCGTCCGGCTGGTGCGCTCGCTGGACGGGCACCCGGTCCTGTCGGACTTCGGCGGCCCCTTCTCCGGTCAGGACCTGGTGGGTGCCCTCGGGCAGGGCCTGTACGGCAAGGAGCTGTGGCCCCGGCTGGAACGGGCGCTGGCCTCGCTGATCGAGGACGGGGACACGCGGGGGGTGCAGAACTTCGCGTCCGGCGGCTACGCCGTCCCGCTCGGGCCGCCACGGCACGGCGGCCTGGTCGGCAGCGCGGACATCCCCGCGGACAACCTGTCGGCGGCGCTGATGGCGATCAACTGCGCCGACGACCCGGACCGGCCGAGTGCCGAGCAGCTCACCCGGGACGTCGCCCGGCTGGACGAGGCGTACCAGCGGGCGTCGCCGGTCTTCGGCCGGTTCCGGCTCACCCAGGTGATGCTCTGCTACGGCCGGCCGCGCGGCACGGACTTCATCCGCGACAAGGTGAAGGACGTGGACTCCGCGCGGATGCTCCTTGTGGGCACGCGCGGCGACCCTGCGACGCCGTACGCCTGGACGATCGAGACGGCGAAGCGGCTCGGGCCGTCGGCCGTGGTGCTGGACAACAGGGGCGACGGCCACACCGGGTACTCGTCCTCCAGGTGCGTGCACGGCAAGGTCGACGACTTCCTGTTGTACGGCACGCTGCCGGCCGACGGCAGCTCCTGTCCGGCGGACGACGACCGCGGCGCCGTCACCGACTCGCCGGACTGAGGTTCAGGCGAGGGTCAGTTCGGGGGTGTAGAGGTCGAGCCAGTGGGCCAGGTCGAGGGTGCGTTCCAGGCCGCGCCGGGCGGCCTGGGTGCTCAGCCCGGTCCGGTGGGCGGCCCGATTCACCTTCTCCCGGTCGACGATGTCGAAGACCCGGTGGTCCGGCCGGGCCAGCAGGTCCTTGACCTGCACTTGGAGGGCGCGGCCGTACTCCGGGTCCTGGGTGGACGGGTAGGGGCTCTTGACCCGGTCGTACACGGACCGCGGGAGGACGTCCTTGGCGGCCTCCCGCAGCAGGGTCTTCTCGCGGCCGTCGAAGGACTTGAGGGCCCAGGGGGCGTTGTAGACGTACTCGACGAGCCGGTGGTCGCAGAACGGCACCCGGACCTCCAGGCCGACGGCCATGCTCGTCCGGTCCTTGCGGTCGAGCAGGATGCGTACGAACCGGGTGAGGTGCAGATAGCTCATGCGGCGCATGCGGTACTCGAAGTCGCTCTCGCCGTCGAGGCGCCGGATGCCGGTGAGGGCGGAGCGGTAGGACTCTGAGATGTACGACTCCAGGTCGAGGCTCTTGGCGAGGTCCGCGCGCAGTACGTCGGCGTCGTCGCCGAAGTGCCGGGCGAACTGGACCAGCCAGGGAAAGGTGTCGGCGTTGCGGGCCTGTTCGTCGAAGAACTGCAGGTAGCCGCCGAACACTTCGTCGGCGGACTCGCCGGAGAGCGCGACGGTGGACTGGTCGCGGACGGCCCGGAACAGCAGCAGGAGCGAGGCGTCCATGTCGCCGAACCCGGTCGGCAGGTCGCGGGCCCGGATCACCCGCTCGCGGACGGCGGGGTCGGCGAGGCTGCCCGAGTCGAGGACGATGTCCTGGTGGTCGGTGCGGGCGAGCCGCGCCACGTCGTGCACGAAGGGCGTGTCGGGGGTGCCGCGCAGTTCGTCGGCGACGAAGTTGTCGGTCTGGCCGACGAAGTCGACGGCGAAGCTGCGGACCTTCTCGCCCTGTGCGGCCAGCTGCCGGGCGGCCAGGGCGGTCATCGCGGAGGAGTCGAGGCCGCCGGAGAGCAGGGTGCAGCGGGGCACGTCGGCGACCAGCTGGCGGCGCACGATGTCGTCGAGGAGCTCACGGACGGTGGCGACGGTGGTGTCGCGGTCGTCGGGGTGCGGGCGGGTCTCCAGGCGCCAGTAGACGCGGGTGTGCAGACCGGAGCGGTCGACGGTGACGACCGTGCCGGGCTCGACCTCGCGCATGCCCTCCCATACGGCGCTGCCGGGGGTCTTGACCATGGTGAACAGCTCGCGCAGGCCGTCCAGGCCGACCCTGGGACGGACCAGCGGGTTCGCCAGGATCGCCTTGGGTTCGGAGCCGAACAGGACGCCGTCGGGGGTCGGGTACATGTAGAAGGGCTTGATGCCCATGCGGTCGCGGATCATCACGAGCTTGTCGTGGCGGCCGTCCCAGACGGCGAAGGCGTACATGCCGTTGAGCCGCTCGGCGACGGTGTCGCCCCACTCCAGATAGCCGTGCAGCACCACCTCGGTGTCGGAGTCGGTGGTGAACTCATGGCCGCGGTCGGCGAGTTGGCGGCGCAGTTCGGTGAAGTTGTACGCCTCGCCGGAGTAGACCATCGCGACGGAGCCGTCCGGGGTGCGCACGCTCATGGGCTGGCGGCCGCCGGGCAGGTCGATGATCGCGAGCCGGCGGTGCCCGAGGGCGGCGGGCCCCTCGCTCCAGGTGCCCCGGTCGTCGGGGCCGCGGTAGGCCATGGTCTCGGTCATCGCATCCAATGCGCGCGTCTCGGTGGTGAGATCACGGTCGAAGGAGACCCAGCCGGTGATGCCACACATGCGTTACCTCCTGCTGCCGGTCGGCCGGGCGCGGACGTCACCTGGGCTTCCATCGGGAGTTCGATTGCCCGAGCTAACCACTTGTATTCGGCACCTATATAACGAGCGTGCGCCCGGGACTCCGGCGGGTCAACCTGGACGTAACACGGACGGTCGATCCCCCTCACTCTTTCGGCCGCGCTTTGCATGCGCGAGGGCCATGGCCGCGCTCCGCATCGGGCCCGGCCCGCCCGGAACCGGCCAAGCGCAAAAAGTTCCCCAAGCAAACCGGCGCCGGGCTTTCCGCCCGGCGCCGGTCACCAGCCGCTGTCGCCGCCTCGCACCACGCTTTCGCCGGCGCTTCGCCGTCACTTCACCGACACGAACCGGTCGATCGTCGCCGTCAGCTCGGCCGGCCGCTCCACCGGGAGCTCGTGTCCCGCGTCGATGATCCGGACCTCCGCGTCCGGGTAGGCCTTGGCCATCCGCAGCATCTGCCCCACCGGCAGCTGGATGTCGTGGTAACCGTGCACCATCAGGGTCGGGGCGGTGATCTCAGCGGCCCTGTCGAGGACGTCGAAGGCCCGCATGGCGCCGTACAGCGTCATGACGACCTCGCGCGGGGTGGCGGCGGAGGCGCGGATGTACTCGCGTATCTCCTCGCGGGGATGTCCGGGGGCGAAGGCCCGCTGGATGTTGGTGGCGACGAACATCTTGTACGGCACCAGGGTCGAGGCGGCCATCAGCAGACCGCGGCCGCGGCTGTATGTCATCCGGCCGATGGAGTTGACCAGCACCATCCGCTCGACCCGCTCGGGGTGGGCGAGCGCGAGGGTCTGGGAGATCATGCCGCCCATGGAGTGACCGACGGGGACGAAACGATCCACCTCCAGATGGCCGAGGAGGGCGACCACGTCCTGGGCCAGCTCGGCGACCGTCCGCACGCCGGCCCCGGTGCTCTCGCCGTGGCCGCGCAGGTCGAGGCGGATCACCCGGCGATGCCCGGCGAAGTGTGCGATCTGGTGGTCCCAGCGGTGCCGGTTCGCGGTCCAGCCGTGGATGAACACCAGGGGCGCGGCAGCACCGTCACGGGGCCCCTCGTCGTCGTACGTCAGCGCCGCTCCGTCGACTTCGAGCTGCGGCATGGGGGCCTCCTGGGGCACGATCCGGTTACTGCCGGGTACGGTAACCGGCCGCATCGCCCGCCGTCACCGGGAAGTCGGCCTCAACAGGGTTACAGAGTGCGCCGGATGGCCTGTACGGCGGCCTCGGCGTCGTCGTCGGACACCGCGAGCCGCGCGAAGGGCGCGGACCTCGCCAGGTCGACCAGGACGACGGGGCCGTGTTCGTGGACGGCGACGAAGTCCCGGCCGCCGGGGTACTCCCACGCGCCGACGCAGAACCGGTCGGGGAGCCAGTGGCCGTGGTGCGGCTCGCCGCGCAGCACCCGCCACCAGTCGGGCTCCACCGAGGCCGAGCGCACCTGCGCGAGCGGCACCCGCACCCGGCGGCGGTGGGCGAGCAGCATCTCCGGCCCGCTCAGACGGACGACGACCTCGCCGTCGTCCACGGTCAGCCGGGCCATCGCAGCCACCTCCTCCACTCGCAAGAGAATTACCCCAAATGCCCCCGTCGCGAATCGGCCCTATGGTGCTGATATGGAGCACGCACTCAGTCCAACGTCCCTCGCCGAGCTGCGCCGCCCGCGTCCCTACCCGGCCGTCTCCGTGCTGACGCCGACGCACCGCCGCGAGCCGGACAACGCCCAGGATCCCGTCCGGCTGCGCAATGTCGTGGCCGAGGCGAAGAAGCAACTGGAAGCCGATCCCTCGGTCACCCGGGAGCGGCGTTCCGATGTCGTCGACCAGCTCGACCGGGCCCTTGCCGAGGTCGATCTGGCCCATGCCGAGGACGGTCTGGTGATCTTCGCCGCGCCGGGCGAGCACCAGGTGTGGTCACTGGCCCGCAGCGTGCCCGAGCGCGTGGTGCTCTCGGACACCTTCCTGACCCGGAACCTGGTCTCGGCGCACGCGGCCGAGCGGCCGTTCTGGGTGCTGTCGGTGTCGGCCGACCGCATCACGCTGTGGAACGGCGGTGTCGACCGGGTCACCGAGAGCCGGGCCGGCGGGTTCCCGCTGACGCGCAGCCAGCAGAACTTCGACGCCGAGCGCCGGGAACAGATCGGCGACATGCCCAGCACCTTCCGCGACGAGGACACCAAGCACTTCCTGCGGGACGCCGACACCGCGATGGCCGCGCTGCTGCGCGAGGATCCACGGCCGCTCTACGTCACGGGCGAGCAGGCGGCCCTGGCCCTGTGGGACGAACTCGGCAACGTCGCCAGGGAGAGCACTCCCGTGCGGCACGGCGGGCTCGCGCAGGCCGGTCCGGAGGCCGTGTGGCAGGCGATCCGGCCGCATCTCGACGCGGAGTCCCGCCGGAGTACCTCGTCGGTGACCCGCGAGCTCGAATCCGCGCGCGGTCACAAGACGTTCGCGGCCGGTGTGGACGAGGTCTGGCAGAACGCCCGTGAGGGCCGCGTCCGGCTGCTGGCCGTCGAGGAGAACTACCGCACCACGGTCCGCGACGACGGCGACCACCTGGTCCCGGCCGTGAGCGGCGACCTCGACTCCCGCGACGACATCGTGGACGAGATCGTCGAGCAGTGCCTGGAGACCGGGGCCGAGGTCCGCTTCGTCCCGGACGGCACCCTGGGCGACGAGAACGGCATCGCCGGCGTGCTGCGCTACTGATGAGCCCGCTCTCGGCCGACGTCTACGCTACTCAGTGATCGTCGGCGTCGGCTGAGAGGGAGTGCGAGCGTGGCTGAGCTGCTGGGCGTTGCGGTACTGGGTGCCGGACACATGGGCGCCGACCACATACGACGGCTCGACCAGGTGGTGAGCGGTGCGCGGGTGGCTGCCGTGGCCGACCCCGACCTCGACCGTGCCAAGGAGGCGGTGGCGGGGCTGGACGGCGTCACCGTCCACGCCGATCCGTCGGCCGCGCTGGACGCGCCCGGTGTCGAGGCCGTGCTGATCGCCTCCCCCGGCCCGGCGCACGAGGAGCCGCTGCTCGCGGCCTTCGAGCGCGGGCTGCCGGTGCTGTGCGAGAAGCCCATGGTGCCGGACTCCGCCGGTGCGCTCCGGGTGGTGGAGGCCGAGGCCCGGCTCGGGCGGCGGCTGGCCCAGATCGGTTTCATGCGCCGCTACGACGCCGAGTACCGGCGTCTGAAGTCCCTGCTGGACGGCGGCGGCCTGGGCCGCCCGCTGATGCTGCACTGCGTCCACCGCAACGTCTCCTCACCGCCCGGCTTCACCAGTGCCATGCTGGTGAACAGCTCGGTCTCGCACGAGATCGACGCGGCCCGCTGGCTGCTCGGCCAGGAGCTGACCGCGGTCACCGTGCTGCGGCCGCAGCCGTCCTCGGGCGCTCCCGAGGGGCTGCTCGACCCCCAGCTCGTGCTCTTCGAGACCGACGGCGGCGCCCTCGTCGACGTCGAGGTCTTCGTCAACTGCGGCTTCGGCTACCAGGTGCGCTGCGAGGCCGTCTGCGAACGGGGCAGCGCCCGGATCGGCGAGGACCGCGGCATGCTGGTCACCACGGCCGGCGGCGCCCGCGAGGAGGTGGCCCAGGACTATCTGGTGCGGTTCGCCGACGCCTACGACCGCGAGGTGCAGTCCTGGGTCGACGCCACCCGGCAGGGCCGGGTCACCGGGCCCAGCGTCTGGGACGGCTACGCGTCCTCCGTCGTCGCCGAGGCCGGGGTCCGGGCGCTGGAGTCCGGCGGCCGTACGACCGTCGGACTCGCCCCGCGCCCGGACCTGTACGCGGACGTCAGCCGCTGATGCTCGCGGCGCCCGTCTCCAGATGGCCGGTGAACCGGCGCGACCAGGTCGCGTCGGAGTCCACCGTCACCGTGAAGTCGTACCAGCCGTCCTGGTGGGCCACGGCGTTGAAGTAGTCCTCGGTGGCGGCACCGGCCGCGACGGTGTACGTCCAGGGCCCGTCGGTGCGGTAGTTGTTCGAGGCGATGGTGAACTTCACGGACGCCGAGCCCGAGTTGGTCATCCTGAACCAGACGGCGAGCTTGCCGGTACCGGGCTCCACGGCGTAACGGGTGCTCACCTCGGCCGACTTGCCGGCCTTGGTGGCGTCGCCCTGGAAGCGGCGCAGGAAGCGGTTGGGGCCGACCATGGTGAGGTCGTACTTCCCGGCGCCGTACCCGGTGCCGATGTCGAAGTAGTCGGAGACCGTGCCCCCGGCGTCGACCGTGTACTGCCAGGGGGTGGTGTCCCGGTAGGCGCCCGGGTGGATGGAGAGGTGCGCCGCCCGGGTCGCCGGGGTGCCCTGGTTGGCCATGGTGAACCAGGCGCGGATCGCGCCGGCCGTCCCGAACTCCAGGTGGTCCAGGTAGCCGTTGGGCTGGTAGGGCAACGCGCGGGCCGGGCGGGTGCCGGTCTCCTGGGCGGGCAGGGTGTTGGTGGTGGGCACCGGGTTGGGCAGCGGGGCACAGGTGGCGATGCCGATGACGCCGGTGGCGGGCAGCGGGACGGCGCCGCGGACCGGGTTGGCGAAGTCGAAGACACCGGTCAGGTCGCCGCTGACCCTGCGCCGCCAGTCGCTGATGTTGGGGCACTTCGCGGGCGTGCCCAGCGCCGCGGTCCAGGTCTCCAGGAAGCGCAGCACCGAGGTGTGCTCGAAGACCTCCGAGGAGACCCAGCCGCCGCGTGTCCAGGGCGAGACGACGATCATCGGGACGCGGAAGCCGAAGCCGTAGGGCACACCGTTCAGGAACTCCCCGGCCGTGCCGGCGGGCGGGGCGGGAGGCGGGACGTGGTCGAAGTAGCCGTCGTTCTCGTCATAGTTGAGGAACAGGACGGTGGAGTCGAAGACGTGGGGGTCGGCGGCGAGGGCCTGGTAGACCAGGTTGACGAAGTGCGCGCCGTCGCCGGGCGGGGCGTAGGGGTGTTCGGAGAAGGCCTGGTTGGGGACCACCCAGGAGACCTGCGGGAGGGTGCCGGCGACGACGTCGGCCCTGATGGCGGCGGCGATGTCGTCGGGGGTGGAGCCGGTCACCGCCGGGACGGAGGACATGCCCCGGTCGTGGAGGGGGTTGCCCGCCTTGGCGCCGGCGAAGTTCTTGAAGTAGGCGCAGCCGTTGTCCCCATAGTTGTCCTGGGCGTTCTGGTAGACCTTCCAGGTCACTCCGGCGTTCTGCAGCGCCTCGGCGTAGTTCTGCCAGGTGAGGCCGGACTCGTCACCGCCGTCGTAGCTGGCGGGGTCGACCTTGCCGCTCCACAGATAGGTGCGGTTGGGGCCCGTGGCGCTGAGGGTGGAGCAGAAGTAGGCGTCGCAGATCGTGTAGTTGTCGGCGAGCGCGAAGTGGAAGGGGATGTCGGTGCGGTCCAGGTAGCCGAGGGACCGGACGTTGCCGACGCCCGCGACCCAGTTGTCGAGGCGGCCCTTGTTCCAGGCGGAGTGCTGGGAGGACCAGGAGTGCGGCAGGTCGCCGTTGCACTGGGCGAGGGTCTCGCCGTCCTTGCCTGCCGCGCCGGGGGTGGCGCTGAGCTTCCACGGGTACTGCCGGCCGGAGCCGTTGGGCTGGTTGAAGACCGGGTACCCGCCGCCGAGGGTGATTCCGCTGCGGTCGGCGAAGCCGCGGACGCCCTTGAGGCGCCCGAAGTAGTGGTCGAAACTCCGGTTCTCCTGCATGAGGATCACCACGTGCCTGACGTCCGAGATCGTGCCGGTCGCCGTGCTCTGCACCGCGGCTGCCGTGCTCTGCACCGCGGCTGCCGTGCTCCGGACCGCGGCCACCGGCCGTGGGCCGGCGGCGCCCACCGCCATGCCCGCCGCCACGGAAGCGCCCAGTCCCACAAAGCCTCTTCGGCTGATCGGTGTCATTCGCCCCGTCCTCGTCACCGGTGTGCCGCTGTGACACACCGCGCGAGAGGGTGCCCAGGACTGTCATCGGAGTCCGGGCCGAAGCGATGAGGCGGGAGTGAACAAAGGCCGAAGTTCGGGCAGGTCGCCCCGCCTGCCTCACACGCCCCCGAACAGCGCGCTCAGGCCACGCTCCACGACCGCCTCGACGTCCTCCTCCCCGGGGGAGACGACTTCGTAGGTGCGCTGCAGAAAGCGGAACAGCGCCTGGGTGTCGAACTGGAGCAGCGCCAGCCCGTGCGGCGAGTGGAACTCAACGGCCGTACGGCCCCGGCCGCAGGGCCAGATGTGCACGTCCCCGCGCCCGGCCGGGGCACCGATACCCTGATCCAGCAGGGAGCGGGCGAAGGTCCAGGTGACCTCCTCCCCGCCCAGGGTGACCTCGGCAGGGAAGTCGACGAACACGGCCAACGGATCGCCGGACGTGTAGCGGAGCGTGGCGGGGACCGGGACCTCCTGGTCCTCGGCGGTGATCAGCCGCGCGCGTGCGGGTTGCTCGAAGGTGATGTCCATGCCTGTAGGACTCCGTTCGGCCGCTTCGCATGACGCGAAATCCGGACAGAGTTGCCACGGTTGGCCGAGACCACCACACTGCGAACACGAGCACGTCGAACAGTCGCCCGAGCGCGACACGAATAGCTCGAAAAGTAAGCCAAGTCGCGTAGTCCGCCTACGACTTGCCACACCCGGCCGCGTACGTCTTTCATAGCGGTCGACCAGCCCGTGAAGACTCTGGCATATGCCAGAAGCACCACCGTATCGTGTGTTGCCAAATCCCTTACAGGGCGTCGCGGGCTGTGCAACAGTCGTAACCGGTCCCACCGTCCGCCTTGGCCGTACAGTCCCCATCGGAGTGCGTCATGCCGTCCCATGTCTCCGCGGACCGCCCCGCGGCCCAGCCGCCCGGACGCGGCTCGGTCGAGGCGTTGATATCGCAGACGCGACGGCTCAAGGGCGACGTGGACGCCGTACGACGGGACACCCGGAGCGACGGTTCGGACCCTCAGGAACGGTGGCAGCGGGCGCTGTACGACCTGGCGCTGCATCAACTCAACGACCTCGACGAGCACTTGGCCCAGCTTCGGGACGGACCGGCGCCGCTGTCGGCCGCGGCCGACGACGGTGGGTCCCCGGCGGAGCTCCGCCCGGAGCCGGCCGGCGTCCCGCACGGCTCGCTGCTCAGCCGGGTCGGCAGCGCGGAGTGGAACCTCCTGACGGACGAGGCGGGTTGGTCCGGTGAGCTGTACCAGATCCTCGGCCGCGACCCGGCCACTCCCGCGCTCACGCTCGACGAACTGCCTTCCCTGGTACTGGACGAGGACCGGCCCGGGCTGACCGCGATGGTCACCGACTGCCTGGTCGACGCCAGACCGATCGACGGCGAGTTCCGCGTCGTACGGCCCGACGGGCGGGTACGGACCGTGCACATGATGGGCGAGCCCGTGCTCGGCGGCGACGGCAGCACCGCGTCGATGTGGGCCGTGCTGCGGGACGTCAGCGAACTGCGGCGCAGCCAGCGCACGGTGCGCGAGAGCCGTGACTCGCTGCAGCTCCACCGCCGGCAGACCCGGGCCGAGCAACGGCTCGCCGTCGAGCTGCAGGAGGCCGTGCTCCCGTCGGGGCGGGGTGCGCTACGGCTCCCGCACCGGGGCCCGGGCACGCTCGAGCTCGCCGCCCGCCATCTCCCGTCCGGGAACGACACCCTGCTCGGCGGCGGCTGGTACGACGCGCTGGAGCTGTCCGACGGTGACACGCTGCTGAGCGTCGGCGATCTCACCGGGCACGGTGTCGGCGTCACCTCGGGCATGACGATGCTGCTGGGCGCCGTACGCGGGATGGCGATGGCCGGTGCCCAGCCGGGGCATCTCATGTCCCTGCTCAACCAGTTACTCGACGCCACCGTGCAACCCGCGCTGGGCAGCGCCGTCTGCTGCCGCTACCGGCCCGCCACCCGCACCCTGACCTGGGCACAGGCAGGACACCCCGCCCCGCTGCTGTACCGCGACGGGACGGGGTGCGTGCTGAGCGCGCCGGACGGTGTACTGCTCGGCGCCACCTCGGGAGCCGGCTACGGGCAGGTCGAAGTGACCCTGGAACCTGGCGACCTGCTCCTGCTGCACACCGACGGACTGGTGCCCGGGCGGTGGGGGTACCCCCGCTCGGGCGAAACCGAGAGTGGGGAAGGAGCGGACTCCCTGGACTGCCTCCTCGGCCTGGCCCCGCGGTTCGGGACGGCAGGCACCGCTCAGGACTGCGTACGGGCGGTGGTCGAGGAGTTCGGCGAGAACGGGCGCGAGGACGCGGCCTGCGTGCTCATCGCCAGGGTGAGTGCCCAGGTGAGTGAATAAGGGCAGCCGGAATCGCCGGACGGCCGGCACGACCGGAACGTTTGCCGGGCGGTTCAGCGCTTGTCGAGCGCACGGGCCCCCTATGCCTGTGCGCTGTTGCTGCCGCCCCTGCTCTTGGGCTTGGGCAGGGCGAGCTGGATCTCCTCCCGCAGTTCCTGGATCCTCGGATAGCTGGAGTATTCGGCGGTGAGCCGGTACATCTCGCGCAGCCGGTCCCAGGTGCGGTGGGACGAGTTCGACCCCATTGACATCAGGGCCAACCGAGCGTATCGGTCCGCCTGTTCGGGGTCGTCCGCGATGAAGCAGGCGGACGCCATGGACAGGAAGTCGAAGATCTTCGACCGCTGCCGGCCGTCGACCCGCAGCGCCAGGGCCTTCTCCGCGTAGTGCTGGGCGTGCGTGGCCGCGCTCGGGTCGTGCTCGGCCAGGGTGCGGTAGGCCAGGGCCTGCATGCCGTACAGATCCTCTTCCTTGAACATCTGCATCCAGCTCGGCGGCGGCACGTCGCCCCGGTCGGAGACGAAGAGGTCCTCCGCCTGGCCGAGGGTGCGGCGCATCGCCTGGCCCCTGCCCATCGACGCCTGTGCCCAGGCCTCGATGGTGTGCAGCATCGCCCTGGTGCGCGGCAGCACCTCGTCGCCCGAACCGGACTTGGCGAGCTTCATCAGATCGAGCGCGTCGTCGGGCCGGCCGAGGTGCACCATCTGGCGAGCCGCCCGTGAGAGCGCCTCCCCGGCACGCGGCCGGTCACCGCCCTCACGGGCCGCGTGGGCGGCGATGACGAAGTACTTCTGGGCCGTGGGCTCCAGGCCGACGTCGTGCGACATCCAGCCCGCGAGGACGGCGAGGTTGGCGGCGACGCCCCACAGGCGCCGCTGGAGGTGGTCGGGGTGGCGGTAGGCGAGCATGCCGCCCACTTCGTTGAGCTGTCCCACCACGGCCTTGCGCTGCAGCCCACCGCCGCGGGCCGCGTCCCAGGCGCGGAACACCTCGACGGAGCGCTCCAGTTCCTCGATCTCCTCGGACCCGATGGGGGCGGCCTCATAGCGGTCGAACCCAGCGGGGTCGGCGTGCAGAGGGTCGTCGAGGACGGGGGCGTCGGCCTTGAGCGTGGGGTCGGTGTGCAGCCAGTCGTACATGGCGCTGCTGAGTACGGATCCCGCGGTGAGCGCGGCACCCGCGCCCACCAAGCCGCGTCGGTTGAGCATGAGGTCCATTCCCGTGAATTCGGTGAGGACCGCGGCGGTTCGTTCGGGCGCCCACGGCATGCCGTCGGGATGTTCCACGTTCCCGTCGTCCGGCCGTTTTCCCGTACGCCCGTGCCGTACCAGACCGAGGTCCTCGATGGTCACGACACGGCCGAGACGCTCGGTGAACAGGGCCGCCAGCACCCGCGGCACCGGATCGCGCGGGATCTCTCCCGTGTCGATCCAACGCCGCACCCGAGAGGTGTCGGTCGACAGCTGGGGGTGGCCCATGGCCGCCGCCTGCCGGTTGACCAGCCTCGCGAGTTCGCCTTTGGACCAGCCGGCCAGGCCGAACAGGTCCGAGAGGCGGGTGTTGGGTTGTCCGCTCACGTCAAGCCCCCAGGTTCTCGGCTGAGTTGACAGTAGACCCGTGACGGTTGCCGGGCGACTATTCGCCACGGTTCGCCAGGGTGCGCCAGATGGTGTGCCACTGGGCGACGGGTGTCAGGTAGGAACGCGCCACCCCGACCCGGTCGCCACCGAACGGGCACACTCCCCAGGGTGTGCCCGGGCGGCCGGGACGGGTTGGCCACGAGAGCCTCTCCACAGGACTTCTCAGGCAGGCACCGCAGGTACACGAAGGGATCTGTATCGCCCATGTACGCAGCATCGTCCTCCGTGTCCGCCCCGCCCCGGCCGCTGCGCCCCCGTCCGGCGGGCAGCGGACCCTATCTCGACCCCGCCCGTACGGGGGCCGCCGTTCCGGTCGTGGGCCGGCAGCGGCGCGGCGCGGGTCTCGGCACCCAGCCCCTCAGCGGGAGACTCGACCTGTCCGGCCCCCAGGGCGCGCAGTTGCGCACCGCCATCGCGTCGGTGCACCGGATCTGCCCGGAGTTCGCTCCGGTGCAGGTGCTGCGCCGCACCGGGCGGTCCGTGATCCTCGTCGGGACGACGGGGCGCAGCACGGCCGTGGCGAAGTGTCTACTGGACCACTCCCCCGCCTGGGCGGAGCGGACCCGCCACGAAATAGCCGCATACCGCTCGTTCGTCCGGCACCGGCCGCCGATCCGGGTGCCGAGGCTGATCGCGGCGGATCCGGACAACTGCACACTGGTGATCGAGCGGATGCCCGGCCGGGTGGCGGCGATGCAGCGCCATCCGGTGGAGGCCCCGCCCCGGGCGGACATCCGGGCCGCCCTGGGCGCGATCTGCCGGCTGAACGCATGGCGGCCACCGGCGGGCACCTTCGACGCCCCGGTCGACTACGCGGCCCGGATCTCCCGCTACCACGAGCTGGGTCTGCTCACCGACCGGGACATGGGTGACCTGCAGAAGCTGCTGCACGGCATCGCGGTCGCGGCGGGACGCCAGGGGATGGGCCAGTTCTGTCACGGCGACGCCCTGCTCTCGAACATCCTGTTGTCACCGGCCGGTCCAGTGCTGGTGGACTGGGAGCACGCGGGCTGGTATCTGCCGGGGTACGACCTGGCGACGCTCTGGTCGGTCCTCGGCGACGCCCCGGTGGCGCGCCGTCAGATCAGCCAGATCGCGCAGTCGGCGGGGCCCGCGTCACGTGACGCCTTCCTGGTGAACCTGATGCTGGTCCTCACCCGGGAGATCCGGACGTACGAGACCGCCGTGCAGCGTTCGATGCACGACGCGACCCCGGCGGCACCGGGTACGGCCCACCCGGGCGCCGCGCCGACCGGCGAGGAACAGCGGCTGCTGCTCCGGCGGCTGCACGACGACTGCCAGCTGGCCCGCCGGGCCGTACGTGCGGCGGTCGGCACTCGCTGACGGGGACAGAGAATCCGCGGTGCGCTCCGGGCATGAGCGCCCCGCGGATTTCTTGTGTGGCCACGCGGGCCCGACGCCTACGGCGCGAAACTCCCACGATCATCGTATGACATAGGAAATCACCCTCCTCTGGGCATGATTGACGGATCGTCGGCAAGCCGGTACCACTGAGCCACGCTCAGCCCCGCACGCCCCGCCGCGCTCAAAACGCCCCAGGAGGCCGCATTGCGAGGACCCGTCACCGAGCCAGCATTCGCCCACCGCGGCAGACGTACGCGCAGGACGGCCGGTGCCGTCGCCTCCGCGGCCCTGTTGCTGCCGTTGCTGGGCGCGGCTCCGCCCCCGAACGCCACCGAGTCCGCCGCCGGGCTGCTCCAGCGCGCGTTCGCGTCCGCCGCCACCGAGTACCACGTGCCGCAGAGCGTTCTGCTGGCCGTCTCCTATCTCCAGTCCCGCTGGGACACGCACGGCGGCGCGCCGAGCGTCTCCGGCGGCTACGGCCCGATGCACCTGACCGACGCGCGCACCGCGCTGGCCACCGCGACCGAGCACTTCGCCGACGGCACCGAGGACGCCCGCGGCGACGGCGCCCGCCCCGCCCTGCACCCCCGTGTCGAGGTGCCGGCGGAGTCCGCGCTCCCGGCCCGTCTCAGGACGCTTCCGAAGGCCGCCGAGCTGACCGGCATCACGGCCGCGGAGCTGCGCACCGACGCGACGGCCAACGTCGCCGGCGGCGCCGCCCTGCTCGCGGCAGCGCAGAAGAGCCTGGGCGAGCCCCTCAGCGCCGATCCGGCCAACTGGTACGGCGCGATCGCCCGCTTCTCCGGCGCCGACGACGCGGCGACCGCGGCGGCGTACGCGAACGACGTGTTCGACGTCCTCCACACGGGCGAGGAGCGCACCACCGACGAGGGACAGTTGGTCGCGCTCGCCGCCCAGCCGGGCCTGAAGGCCGACACCGCGCAGCTGAAGCTCACCGGGCTGCACACGGTGGCGGCAAACGACACCGAATGCCCGACAACGGTGTCGTGCGAGTGGATCCCGGCACCGTACTCACAGTTCGGAACCAACGACTACGGCAACCACGACCTCGGCGACCGGCCGGCCTCCCAGAGCATCAAGTACATCGTCATCCATGACACGGAGGGCTCCTGGGACACGACGATCAAGCTGGTCCAGGACCCGACCTATGTGTCCTGGAACTACACCATCCGCTCGACCGACGGCCTGATCGCCCAGCATGTCAAGGCGAAGGACGTGGCCTGGCATGCCGGCAACTGGTACATCAACTCCAAGTCGATCGGCATCGAGCACGAGGGCTTCCTCGCCTCGCCGGACGCCTGGTACACGGAGGCGATGTACCGGTCCTCGGCCCGGCTGGTGAAGTACCTCTCCGAGCAGTACGGCATCCCGCTGGACCGGCAGCACATCCTCGGCCACGACACCGTGCCCGGCCCGACCACCTCCACGATCCCCGGGATGCACACCGATCCGGGCCCGTACTGGGACTGGCGGCACTACTTCGAGCTGCTGGACCACCCCCTCAAGCGCACGGCCGGCAAGAAGGGCGGCCTGGTCACGATCCTGCCGGACTACGCCACGAACCAGCCGGCGTACACCGGCTGTGTCACGAAGGGGCAGCCGTGTGCCGCGCACGGTTCCGACGAGGTACGGCTGTACTCCGACCACGACGAGAGCTCGGCCCTGATCAAGGACATCGGCCTCGGTACGGCCCCGACGACCGACGTGAACGATCTCTCCTCGCGGGCCTCCACCGGTCAGCAGTACGCGGTGGCGGACACCTGGGGCGACTGGACGGCGATCTGGTACCTGGGGCAGAAGGCCTGGTTCAAGAACCCGGCGACGGCACCGACGGCGGTGAGCGCGGCCGGGCTGGTGATCACGCCCAAGGCGGGCCTGACCGGCATTTTGGTGTACGGCCGCGCCTATCCCGAGGCGGCCGCCTACCCCTCCGGAGTACCGGCGCAGTCGATCTCCCCGCTGCCGTACACGATCCCCGCGGGCCAGCAGTACGTGGTCGGTGACGAGGTGCCGGGCGAGTACTTCTACGCGGTCACCTTCGACACCGGCTCGCACCGGGTCGTGGTCGGCAAGGACATGTACTACGAGATCCAGTACGGCCACCGGGTCGAGTTCGTCCGCGCGGCGGACGTGGATGTGGTGCCGTCCTCGAAGGCCGGACGGCACCACCGGAGGTAGCCCTTCTCAGCCCTGCTGGAAAAGCTCCGCCGGGAGCGGCTTCAGCAGGGCGTACAGGTCGTCGGTGATGGGGCGGTCCCAGGCGGCGATGGTCACGAGGACGCCGTCGCTGCGGTCGAACTGGACGCAGGAGATCCGGCTCTCGGAGAGCTTGAGCCGGCGCACGATCAGCAGGTTGTCGCCCTGCAGGACCGGCATGTCCTCGGTGCCCACGACGGTGACGTCCTCGTCGTTCTCCAGCGCGAGGAGGAGCTGGCCGACCTCGAACGGGATCTCGCCCTCCTCCACCTCGCGGGCCGGGGAGCCCTCGGGGAGATTACCGATGATCATCGCGGGGCCGCGGCCGCCGAAGAGGTCGTAGCGCAGGAAAACGCCCTGGCAGGTGCCGTCGGGGGCGGGCAACAGCCCGGCGCCGAGGTTGCCGGGCCAGTCACCCGGGTCCATGGCCAGTACGTCGAATTCGGGGCCGGCGGGAGTGGCACTGCGGCGACGGAGGAACGACATGCGGTCCATGGTACGGGGCCGGGGTGGTGGGGCGGGGATCAGTGCCGGTGTGGGTGAGCGCCGGGTGTGGGTGGGCCCGCCCGCTTCCACCGCCATCCCCCTTCTCCACCAGCGCTCCCTTTTCTACCGGCGCCCCCCTCTTCTCCACCGCCGCTCTCTTCTCCACGCCCCCTCTTCTCCACGCCCCCCTCTTCTCCACCGCCGCTCTCTTCCGCACCAGCGCCCCCCTTCTCCACCGGCGCTCCCTTCCCCACCGCCGTCCCCTTTTCCTCCGCCGCAACGGTGCTCGGCCACGACGGTGGAGTTCGGCGGTGCCGTGCCGGGCGGATGTCGCCGTGGTGGGTGACGGTTGTTCGAGAGGTGCGGGCCGTGGGGGCTGGTCGCGCGGTTCTCCGCGCCTCTGGGGTGTCGGTGCCGGCGCCCGCTACAACGACGCCCTTTCCATCTCCGCCAGTTCGGCGCGAGCCTGGGCCGCCAGGCCGTCCGCCGCGCACTTCTCGGCCGTTTCGAGGCCCCTGCGGAGGTGGGCGGTGTCGTGGAGTTCCGTGCCCAGGGCCACCAGCGCGCATGCCAGTTCGTAGGCCGCGGGGGAACGGTCCAGGTGGGCCACGGCCTCCTCCAGGTACGACACGCGTGCCGAACCCGTCGAGACCTCGGCCGCCGCGCGCAGCGCCTGGCCGATGGTCGACGGGGCTCCGAACTGGCGGGCGCGGGTCACCGCTTCCAGGGCCGTCGTCAGGGCGCGTTCCGGTGCGTCGTGGGCTTCGGCCCGGGCCAGGTGGAGCTGCCAGGGGCACCACGCGGGGTTGCGGATGCCGCGTGGTTCGAGGCGGCGGCCGGCCGCGGAGAGCTCGGCCGCCGCGGCCTTGGTGAGCCCACGGGAGAGGAGCAGTTCACCGTAGACCGTCTGGGCGTCCGGGAAGACGACTGCCGCCGGGAAGGGCTCCCGGAAGGAGTGGTCCTCGGCCAGCCTGGTGGCCTCCTCGGTGCGGCCGCGGGCGATGAGGGTCTGGATGAGGGTGCCGAGGGCGTACCAGTGGGCGGGGGTGCCGGGTCCGACGCGTTCGGCAAGGCGCAGTCCGGAGCGGACCAGGTCCTCCGCCTCGGCGAGCCGGCCGCGCCGGTAGCGGACGTAGCCGAGGAGCGTGTAGGCGAAGGAGAGGTGCCCACCGCGCCAGCCCTGGCGTTCGTAGTCGGCGATCCCGGCGGCGAAGAGTTCCTCGGTGCGGTCGGGCCGGTCGGCGTACATGAACGCAAGGGAGACCAGGACGGGCACCTCGAAGCCGCGGTCGGCCTCGGCCCAGCCGAGCCCGCCGGCGAGGGCGCGTTCGGCGTGGTGGAGGGCGACGTCGGCGGGTTCGCCGCGCTGGATCGCGTCCCAGGTGCGCAGGCCGATGATGTACCGCTCGGTGAGGTCGCGGCCGTGCAGGCGGTCGGCGAGCCTGGCCAGCCGGCGGGAGCGGGAGGGGTGGTCGGGTTCGTCGGCGCGGAACGCGTCCCACATGAACTGCTCCGAGAGCATCCGCAGCCGGACCCGGGCGTCGCCGGTCACCCGGATCTCGTGGGCGAGGGTCTCGGAAGCCTCGGCGAGGCGGTCGCTGTGGGCCAGGACCTGGGAGAGCCGGTAGACGATGTGGTGGCGCAGGGCGGGCTCGGCGATGGGCTCCTGGAGGGCCGCGCGGAGATGGTTGACGGTGGTGGCGGGTTCGGTGAGCAGGGAGGCGCTGCCGAGTTCGTGGAGGACGGCGGCGCGTTCCCTGGCGGGCGGGGGTTCGCGCAGGGCGCGGGCGAGGTAGCTGCGGGCGGTGTCGGGGGCGCCGGCCCGGAGGGTCTCGCCGGCCGCGGCGCGCAGCTGCTGTACGACCCAGGCGTCGCCCTCGGGGTGGGTCTCCAGGAGGTGGCGGGCGGCGGCCGTGGCGCCCTGCCCGTCGTCGATCACGCACCAGGCGGCCTGGCCGTGCAGGGCGACGCGGGTGGCGGGCGGGATGGCCCGGTAGACGGCGGTGGCGATCAGGGGGTGGACGAACTCCAGGGTCTCGGCCCCGGTGAGGATGCGGGCGCCGCGCAGGGCGTCAGCGGCGTCGGCGGCCTCCTCGTGGCCGAGACCGGCGACGGCGGCGGCGAGCGCGGGATGGATCTCGGTGCCGAGGACGGCGCAGGCCCAGGCGAACCGTACGGCGGAGGGGCCGAGGCGTTCGAGCCGGGCGATCAGTCCGCTGCCCTTGACGGCGGCGGCGAGGTCGCGCAGCAGGGGTGCGCCGGCCTCGGTGGGGTCCAGGCCCCGGTCGTGGACCTTGGCGGTCAGTTCGACGATCTCGAAGGGGTTGCCGGAGGTGACGGCCCAGGACTCGTGGCAGAAGGCGTCGTCGGCGTGTTCGCCGAGGCTCTCGCGTACCAGGCCGGCGACGGCGTCGGCGCTGAGCGGTTCGAGGTCGTGCGGGCGGCCGCCGGCCCGGCCGGGCAGTCCGCGCAACGACTCGGCGTGGTCCGGGAGTTCGTCGGGACGGTACGCGACGACGATGAGCAGCGGGAGTTGCTCGGCGCGGGGTGCGAACGCGGCGAGCCAGCCGAGGGATTCGGGGTCGGCCCAGTGGGCGTCGTCGAGGGCGAGGACCATCGGGGCGCGGCGCACGGCGAGGTGGGTGAGTACCCAGTCGAGGCCGTCGCGCAGGCCCTGCTGGTCGGGCGGGGCGCCCTCGGTGGGGGCGCACAGGCCGAGGGCGGGGCCGACGATGTCGTACCAACTGCCCAGTGAGGCGCGGAGTTCGGCCTCGGGTGCGCCGGCGAGGCGGGGTTGCAGGAGCTGGCGGGCAACGTGGAAGGCGACGCGCTGTTCCTGGTCGCCGCCGCGTGCGGAGAGCACCGTGCAGCCCAGGGCGGCGGCCCGGCGTCGGACCTCGGCGAGCAGGGTGGTCTTGCCGATTCCGGCGCGGCCGGCGAAGGCGAGCAGCGCGCCCAGCGGCCGGTCGGCCGGTGCCGTCCCGTCCGCGCTCAGGCCGGTGAGTTCCTCCAACGCCTCGTCGACGGCGGTGAGTTCACTC
This sequence comes from Streptomyces sp. Ag109_O5-1, assembly GCF_003814875.1. Lineage (GTDB taxonomy): Bacteria > Actinomycetota > Actinomycetes > Streptomycetales > Streptomycetaceae > Streptomyces > Streptomyces sasae. The sequence goes on from NZ_RKQF01000001.1 coordinate 637,604, forward strand.
TCGCGTTCGTACAGTGTCCGTCGGTTCCGCAGGACCCGCTGTCCCATGACCACCCCCTGCCACGGTGATGCGCGAGCGCGGGGGGCGGGCGCGCACCGTGGCTTGCAGGCAGCTCAGCGTACGCCCCACGCGGGTGATCCGCTCCCTACTGTCGGTTACTGGCCCAAGGGCCTTGACATCACTCCTCGGACGGTGTCGGCGGGACCACCGCGATCGGGGCGGCCGCGTGCAGCAGTACGGCGTGGGTGACGGAGCCCAGCATGCGGGCGGGGGCGAGCAGGCTCCGGCGGTGTCGGCCGACGACGACCAGCTCGGCGCCTTTGGAGGCGGCGACCAGCAGACCGGCCGCGTCGCCGGGCAGCGCGAGGGCGTCGGCTCGCACGTTCGGGTGATCCTTCAGATGCGGGGCCAGGAAGCCCTCGGCGAGGGTGCGGGTCTCCTGCTCGACCTCGTCCTGGTCGATGACCGGCGGGACCGTCTCCCCGGCCGCGACCCAGGACTGCAGCGGCCAGGGGTAGGCCGCGATCGCCTGGAGCCGGGCACCGCGCGACGCGGCCTGCGCGAAGGCGAAGGTGAGGGTCGCCTCGTCGGGGCTGTCCACGTCCAGCCCGACGACGACCCGCGGCCCGGGCCCGGCGGGAAACCCGTCGTCGACCTGGCGGCCGGGCCGGGGTACGACGACCACCGGGCAGCGGGCGTCGCGGGCGGCGGTCATCCCGTTGGACCCGAGCAGGAGGCTGGCGAAGCCGCCGCGGCCCCTGGAGCCGAGCACCAGCAGCTGGGCGTCGGAGCCCAGTTCGGGCAGGAGCGCGGCCGGAGCGCCCTCCAGGGCGACGTACTCGACGGTCAGTCCGCCGGCGCCGGCGTGCAGCCGGTCGCGGACCTCGTCGAGCACGGGGTCGCCCGCGGGGGTGTCTTCACTGGCGACCAGGACGTCCGGCTGTCCCCAGGCGGCGTACTGGCGTACATGCACCACGCGCAGCGGCGCGGCCCTGCGCCGGGCCGCGTCGGCGGCCCAGTCCAGGGCGCGCAGGCTGTCGTCCGAACCGTCCACCGCGGCGATGACCGGCGCAGTGCTCATCGTTGCTCACCTCCGGAATACGACCTTCCCTGTCCGGGGCCAGCCTGTCTCAGGCGGCGGCCCCGGAAGGGCGCTGCTGGTCACGTGTCCGGAAATCCTTGTGGAACACCCCCCGGTTCACCACTCTGCCGCGGAACCGGGGAAACACTCAGGTCAGATCGAACTCGCCCTCCCGGGCCCCCGACACGAAGGCACCCCATTCGGCGGGGGTGAAGATCAGGGAAGGGCTCTCCGCGCGGCCGCTGTTGCGCATCGCGATGAATCCCTCGACAAAGGCGATCTGGACATCCCCCAGGCCACGGCTGCTGGACTGCCACTCGGCCCCGCTGAGGTCCAGCTCCGGCTTGTCCCAGCCCAGTACCGGCTGCTGCTGGATGGTGCTCTCGGCCACGTCCGTGCTCCTCCCGACTCGTCGTCCGCGGCCAGCCTAGCGATCGGTTCCGGCACTCGACAGGCCACGTGAAGCGGTCCTTTCAGGAGTCCGGGGCCGCGGCGCCGACGAGCCACATCGAGAAGAACTGGGAACCGCCGCCGTAGGCGTGTCCGAGGACCTTCCTGGCCCTGTCCACCTGGTGTTCTCCGGCTTGGCCGCGCACCTGGAGGGCCGCCTCGGCGAAGCGGATCATCCCGGAGGCGCCGATCGGATTGGTGGAGAGCACTCCGCCCGACATGTTGACGGGGAGGTCCCCGTCCAGTTCGGTGACACCCGATTCGGTGAGTTTCCAGCCCTCGCCCTCCTCGGCGAAGCCGAGGTTCTCCAGCCACATGGGCTCGTACCAGGAGAACGGCACATACATCTCGACGGCGTCGATGTCGCGGCGCGGGTCGGCTATTGCGGCCTGCCGGTAGACGTCCGCCGCGCAGTCCTTGCCGGCCTGCGGTGACACGGCGTCCTTGCCGGCGAACAGGGTGGGCTCGCTGCGCATGGCACCGCCCAGCATCCAGGCCGGTGGCCTCGGGGAGCGCGCGGCTCCCGCCCGGTCGGTGAGGACCATGGCGCAGGCGCCGTCGGAGGAGGGGCAGGTCTCCGAGTAGCGGATGGGGTCCCACAGCATGGGGGACGCCTGGACCTTCTCCAGGGTGATGCCGTGCTCGTGGAGGTGGGCGTACGGGTTCTTCAGCGCGTTGCGCCGGTCCTTGTAGGCGACGAGCGAGCCGACCGTGTCGGGGGCGCCGCTGCGCCGCATGTAGGCCCGCACGTGGGGCGCGAAGAAGCCGCCCGCGCCCGCCAGCAGCGGCTGCTGGAAGGGGATGGGCAGGGACAGCCCCCACATGGCGTTGGACTCGGACTGCTTTTCGAAGGCGAGGGTCAGCACGGTGGAGTGGACCCGGGAGGCGACGAGGTTGGCGGCGACCAGTGCGGTCGACCCGCCCACCGAGCCCGCCGTGTGGACCCGCAACATGGGTTTGCCCACCGCCCCCAGCGCATCCGCCAGGTACAGCTCGGGCATCATCACGCCCTCGAAGAAGTCGGGCGCCTTGCCGATGACGACGGCGTCGATGTCGGCCCAGCCCAACTCTGCGTCGTCGAGGGCGCGTCGCGCGGCCTCGCGGACGAGCCCCGCGATGGACACGTCCCGCCGGGCCGCCACGTGTTTGGTCTGGCCGATCCCTACGACGGCCACGGGCTCCTTGCTCATCGCGGATCCCCTTCGAGTACGGCGACCAGGTTCTGCTGCAGACAGGGCCCGGAGGTGGCGTGGGCGAGGGCTCGGTCGGACTCGCCCCGGTGGATACGGGCGGCGGCCTCGCCGATGCGGATGAGTCCGGCGGCCATGATCGGGTTGGCGGCGAGGGCCCCGCCGGACGGGTTCACGCGGACCTCGTCGCCGAGCCGGAGCGCCTTGCGCAGCACGACCTCCTGGGAGCTGAACGGCGCGTGCAACTCGGCGGTGTCGACGGGCCGATCGAAGGCACCGGCCTTCTCGGCGGCGAGCCGGGTCGACGGCGAGTCGGTGAGGTCCCGGACGCCCAGGCTGTGCGCCTCGATGCGGTGGTCGATGCCCCGGATCCAGGCCGGGCGGCCGCACAGTTCCCTGGCCCGCTCCCCCGCCGCGAGGATCACGGCGGCGGCGCCGTCCCCGATGGGCGGGCAGTCACCGGTACGGAGCGGACGTACGACGTAGTCCCCCTGCGCCACCGAACCCCTGAGCTGGGCATGGGGGTTGGAGCCGGCGTCCGCTCTGCTGCGGGCGCCGACGGCGGCCAGCGCGGGTTCGTCGGTCTCGCCCGCGTCGACGAGGGCCTGCGCCTGGAGCGCGGCGAGGGCGACGGAGTCCGGCCAGAGAGGGGCCACGTAGTAGGGGTCGAGCTGCCGCGTCAGCACGTCCCGCACCGAGCCGGGTGAGGACTTGCCGTAGGAGTAGACGAGCGCGGTGTCGGCGTCCCCGGTGAGCAGCTTGGTCCAGGCCTCGTACAGCGCCCAGGCGCCGTCCATCTCGACATGCGACTCGGAGATCGGCGGCCAGGCGCCGACGCCGTCGAGGGCGAGGGTGAAGGAGAAGGCGCGGCCGGCCAGGTAGTCGCTGGAGCCGGAGCAGGTGAAGCCGATGTCGGCGGTCTTCAGGCCGGTCTGTCCGAGCACGTCGTGCAGCACCGGCATGAGCATCTCCACCTCGGAGAGCTCCTCGCTGGTGCGCCGGTGGTCGGTCTGCGCGAAGGCGACCAGTGCTATGTCACGCATCACAGCAGCTCCTTGTACATGTCGTAGTCCGCATCGGGTTCGCCGGTGGGCCGGTAGTGGTCGGGGTAGCGGGCCCCCTCGGTCCACACCGGCTCCACCCGCAGCCCCATCCGCACCTGGTCGTAGGGGATGCCGCCGATCCGGCCGTGCAGGGCGAGGCCTGCGCCGTCGAGGGCGATGTGGGCGTAGACGTACGGCACCTCGATGTCGAGGTTCTTCGCCTTGATGTTGACGATGCAGAAGGTGGTGACCGTGCCCGCGGGTCCCACCTCGACCTGTTCGGATGTGGCCACCCCGCATGTGGGGCACGCACCCCTCGGCGGGACGTACACCTTCCGGCAGGAGGGGCAGCGCTCGCCGAACGTCCGCTGGGACGAAAGGGCGTTGATGTACGCGGTCTGGGCGCGGCCGGGCGAGTAGGTGTAGTCGAGACGGGCGTGGGCGACGATGCCGTGGACGGCGTCCTCGAACGCGCCGTCGTGCCCGCCGGGTTCGACCGCCTCACCCTCGTAGGGCTCGAAGCAGGCGATGTCGGTGATGGCGCCGGTGCGCTCCTCGGCCCAGCGGATGCGGACCCGCATGCCGGTGTGCACGGCATCGGGTGCGGGTGCGTCGAGGGCATGCAGCAGGGCGGTGTCGGCACCGTCGAGGCGGACCAGGACCCAGGCGAACGGGGTGTCGAGGGGCTGGCCGCGGCGGGGTTCGTGGTTCCAGGCCCAGGTGGTGACCGTGCCGGTGGGGGCGACCTCGACGAGGTCGCGGATCTCGTCGGCGGTGACCGGGTCGTACTCGACGGGCGGGACGAGGGTACGGCCGTCGCCGGTCTTCACCCCGAGGACGACGCGTTCGCGCAGCCCGGTGAGAAAGGCGCTCTGGACGGGGCCGAGGGAACGGGTGAAGGGGAACTCGACGACAAGAGGGGCTTTGAGGACTTCGGGCATAGCGGGCTGGCCTCCTTAAGGTCGGTGAGGGTGGCGCCCCGCCTTCAGGGGCGCGGGGCTGTGACATATGCGGCTCCGCCGCGTGGGCGCGACCAGCCACATGCGGCCCGCAGCCTCCGACGCACCCCGGTCATCACTCGCGCTCGTACACAGCAGGTCGTTTCTCCGCGAAGGCACGGGCTCCTTCCCTCGCGTCCGCCGTGTCGAAGATCGGCCACCCCCGCTTCAGCTCAGCAGCGAGCCCGTCGGCCTCCGTCATCTCCGCCGTCTCGTACACCGACGCCTTGACCGCCTCGACCGCCAGCGGCCCGCACGCGTTGATCTGCTCGGCGATCTCCAGCGCCTTGTCGAGCGCACCACCGTCGGGGACGACATGCCCGACCAGCCCGATGTCGGCGGCCTCGCGCGCGCTGTACGGCCGTCCGGTCAGCAGCATCTCCAGCGCATGGGTGCGCGGGATCTGGCGTTGCAGTCGGACCGTGGAGCCGCCGATCGGGAACAGCCCCCGCCGGACCTCGAACAGGCCGAACGTCGCGGACTCGCCCGCGACCCGGATGTCGGTGCCCTGGAGGATCTCGGTGCCGCCCGCGACGCAGTACCCCTCGACGGCGGCGATCACCGGTTTGCGCGGGCGATGGTGGCGGAGCATCGCCTTCCAGTGCAGATCCGGGTCGGCCTTCAGCCGGTCGCGCAGGTGCTCCCCCTCCATGCCCTTCCCGGCCAGCGCCTTGAGGTCCATCCCGGCGCAGAAGGCACCCCCGGCCCCGGTGAGCACGATCGAGCGGATGCCGTCGTCCTCGTCGGCCTCGATCCAGCCGTCGTACAGACCGACGAGCATGGAGATCGAGAGCGCGTTCTTGGCCTCGGGCCTGTTGAGCGTGAGCACCAGTGTGGCGCCCTCGCGCCGCACGGTGAGGTGTTCCGTCCCACCCATGGACCGTCTCCCCTCTGAAAGAACGAGAACAGGTTGCAGTAGGGCGGGAGGCACTTCAAGGGTTTTCTGACAGACAGTCAGATTTCTTCGCGCGAACCCTTCCCACTTGCCGCGCCCTTTGCTCTGATGACCGGCGAACCGACAGTTGCGCCTTTCTTCGTCATGGTTGCCGGGGTCAGGAGGAGCGGTGGAGTACAACCTTGCCGATCTGTTCGAGTCGGTCGTCGACGTGGCCTCGGACCGCGAGGCGCTCGTGTACATCGACCACCCCGGCACGGGTGCGGAGCGCCGGCTGACCTACGCGGAGCTGGACGCCGCCGCCAACCGCATCGGCCATCACCTGATCGACAGCGGGATCCGCCCCGGCGAGCATCTCGGGCTGCACCTCTACAACGGGGTCGAGTACCTCCAGACCGTGTTCGGTTGCCTGAAGGCGCGGGTCGTGCCGGTTAACGTCAACTACCGCTATGTCGAAGAGGAGTTGGTGTACCTCTACCGGGACGCGGACCTGGTCGCGCTGGTCTTCGACGCGGAGTTCGACGACCGGGTGGCGGCGGCGCTGCCCAGGGCGCCGAAGTTGCGGCACCTGGTGCGGGTGGGTGAGCCGGCTTCGGGACTCAAGGCCCTGCCCTTCGCGGAGGCCGAGGCCGCCGGGTCGCCCGGGCGCGGGTTCCCGGCGCGCTCGGGCGACGACCAGTTCATCATCTACACCGGCGGCACCACGGGAATGCCCAAGGGTGTGATGTGGCGTCAGGAGGACCTGTTCTTCGCCGGGCTGGGCGGCGGCGCACCGACCGGTGAGCCGGTGAAACGGCCGGAGGAGCTGGCCGAGCGGGTGGCGGCGGGCGGGACCGGGATCACCTTCTTCCCCACTCCCCCGCTGATGCACGGCACGTCGACGCTCACCTCCTTCATCGGCTTCAACTTCGGGCAACGGGTGGTGATCCACCGCAAGTTCGTGCCCGAGGAAGTGCTGCGGACCGTCGAGAAGGAGAGGGTCACCAGCATGTCGCTGGTCGGCGACGCGATGCTGCGTCCGTTGATCGACGCCCTGAGGGGGCCGCTGAAGGGCACCGACTGCTCCGCCATGTTCAGTGTCTCCTCCTCGGGCGCGATCCTCTCCGAGACCGTCCGCCGCGAGTTCAGCGAACTCGTCCCGAACGCCATGCTGCTGAACAACTTCGGGTCCTCCGAGTCCGGCTTCAACGGCACCGCGACCGACGACTCCGGGGCCGGCAGCGGGTTCCGGGTCCGGGTCAACTCCCGCACCCAGGTGGTCGATCCGGCCAGCCATGAACCGGTGACGACGGGCGAGATCGGCCGGGTCGCGCAGAGCGGACACGTACCGCTCGGCTACTACAACGACCCGGGGAAAACCGCCGAGACCTTCTTCGAGAAGGACGGCCGCCGCTGGGTCCTTCTCGGCGACATGGCGACCGTCGACGAGGACGGCGTGGTGACCGTGCTCGGGCGGGGCTCGCAGTGCATCAACACCGGGGGCGAGAAGGTGTATCCGGAGGAGGTCGAGCAGGCGCTGAAGTCGCACCCGGACGTCTACGACGCACTGGTGGCCGGGGTGCCGGACGCCAAGTGGGGCAACCATGTGGCGGCCGTGGTGCAGTTGCGCGAGGGCGCGGCACCGCTCTCCCTCTCCGACGTCCAGACGCACTGCCGTACCCGGCTGGCCGGGTACAAGGTCCCCCGTCAACTGGTGATCACCGAGGCCGTCCAGCGGTCGCCGAGCGGGAAGGCGGACTACCGGTGGGCGCGGGCGGTGGCGGTGGCCGCTGACCGGTAGGGGCGGCCGCGCGAGCAGCACGGGACCGGCCGGGCGTACTCTTTGCGCGCGGTTGACCTGGGCTGTTGAACGCGGGGTTACGCGGGGCCGTACGCGAGGTTGGCGGTCCTGGCCTGCGGGTCCGGTCTGCCGTGCCATCACCGGGCTTCGCATGGAAGGACGTACGGGTGTCGCACCTCCCGCCCCCTCGCCAACTGCTGGACACGGACGCGGACGCGCCGGCCGCGGACCGGACGGAGGGAGCATCGGCCGCAACAGCGGAACCCGGCGCCGGGTCGAACACCGAGGCGGAGGCACGCCCGACGGTCGACGAGGCCGGGACGAACGAGCCGGGGAGAGGTCCCGAGGCGGCCGAAGAGGCCGGCTCGGGCACGAACTCCGGCGCGGAGGAGCCGGCGGACGAGGCGACCGGCGACGAAGAACGCGGCCCGGCGGCCGAGGAGTCCACCGCCCCGCACAGCGCTGCCGCCGACAACGAAGGCACCCCAGAGGCCGCCGCCCCACACACAGCCCCGGCTCCCGCGTCAGCAGGGGCCCGCCCCCAGGACACCGACGCCGAGACCGACGCCGACGCCAAGCCCGAGGCCGAGAACGACTCCGACGCCGACGCTGATGCCAAGGCCGACACCGGGAACGACACCGGTGCCAAGGCCGGGGCCAAGGCCGACACCGGGAACGACCCCGCCCCTGAGGCCGAGGCCGAGAACGACGCCGATGTGAAGGCCGAGACCGACGCCAAGGCCGACGCGAAGGCCGACACCGGCACAGACGCCGAGGCCGACGCGAAGGCCGACACCGACACGGACGCCGAGGCCGACCCCGAGGCCGGCGAGGCGACCGAGTCGCACGCGGACCCCGCCGCGGTCGGGGACGAGACCGGGCCCGCCGCCGACGCCGTCATATCCGGCCGGCCCGGCTGGTTCGGCTGGCGCCGTCGTTACCCCCGCACCGCAGCCGCCGTGCGGGTGGGCACCAGTGTCCTGGCCGGTGCGTTCGTGATCGTCGCGATCGTCGTGCCCGACCGCCTCGACCGGCTCACCGTGCAGTCGGTCCTCCGCCTTCCCGTCGAGGCGATCTTCCTCGCGATCGTGCTGCTCGCACTGCCGATGAAGGCGCGGCGGATCGCGGCCGTCGTCGCGGGCGCGTTCCTCGGGCTGTCCACCGTCCTGAAGCTCGTCGACATGGGCTTCTACCAGACCCTGGCCCGGCCGTTCGACCTGGTCTTCGACTGGCCCCTGCTGACCGACGCGGCGGACTGGATGAAGGACTCCTTCGGGCGCGCCGGCGAGGTGCTCGCGGTGGTCGGGGTGCTCGTCCTGCTCGTCGCCGTGATCGCGGTGAGCGCGCTCGCGGTGCTGCGGCTGGCCGACCTCATGGCCCGGCACCGCCCCGTGGCGGCGGGCACCACGCTCGCCCTCGGCACCGTGTGGATCACCTGCTTCTCGCTGAGCCTGCAGTTCGCCAGTGTCCCGTTCGCGACCAAGGGCTACAGCGACTTCCTCGCCCACCGCGTGCAGTACGTCCGTGACGGGCTGGGGGACGCCAAGGTCTTCGCCCAGCAGATGCACGTCGACAAGTTCGCCCAGACCCCGTCCGACCAACTGCTGACCGGGCTGCGCGGCAAGGACGTGATGTTCACCTTCATCGAGAGCTACGGCCGGGTGGCGATCGACGATCCGGCGATGGCACCGGAGATCGACGCGACGCTCGCCGAGGGGAACGCCCGGCTCAAGGCGGCCGGTTTCGCGGCGCGCAGCGGCTGGCTCAGGTCGCCCGTGACGGGCGCCGGCAGCTGGCTCGCCCACTCGACGTTCCTGTCCGGTCTGTGGGTCAAGAACCAGGAGCGGTACCGGACCCTGACCACCAGCGACCGCGCGACCCTCACCAGCTACTTCCAGAAGACCGGCGCCTGGCGCACGGTCGGCATCGTCCCGGGCGTGCGCGCGGCCTGGCCCGAGGGCAAGTACTTCGGCCTCGACCACATCTACGACTCCACGCACCTCGGCTACGAGGGCCCGTACTTCAGCTGGACGCCGGTGCCGGACCAGTTCAGCCTGGAGGCCTTCCAGAAGCTGGAGCACGGGAAGAAGAACCGCGACCCGATCATGGCGGAGATCATCCTGGCCTCCAGCCACAACCCCTGGTCCCCCATCGCTCACATCATCGACTGGAAGGACCTCGGGAACGGCAAGATCTTCTACAAGATCAAGAAGGAGGGCACCAACCCCACGGAGGTCTGGAAGAGCGCGCAGCGCGTGCGCACCGAGTACCGCAAGGCGATCCAGTACTCCCTGGACAGCCTGACCCAGTGGATGCAGCGCTACGGCGACGACAACACCGTCCTCGTCTTCCTCGGCGACCACCAGCCCGTCCCGACGGTCACGCGCGGCAGCGCCAACAGGGACGTGCCGGTCACCATCGTCGCCCGCGACCCGAAGGTCCTGGACCGGGTCTCCGACTGGGGCTGGACGGAGGGGATCAAGCCCGCGGACAACGCCCCGGAGTGGACCATGGACAAGTTCCGCGACCGCTTCCTGACGGCGTACGGGCCGCGGACCTGAGCCACCGGCTCCGTCCTACCGGTCGCCGACCGGTAGGACGCGTGGGTGTGCCACCGCCGGAGGGACGGTGTGGGGATCGTACTCTGTGCGCACGATATGGCATCGATCATGCACACAGAGTCACGACAGCCGCATGGAAGGACCTCCGGTGTCGTACCCCACCCCTGCTCGGCCGCGGAGACATCCGCGTGTCGTCCGGACCGTCACGGTGGGGACGACGGTGCTGGCCGCCGCCCTGCTGCTGGCCGCGCTGCTGCTGCCGAACCAGCTCGACCAGCTCGGGCCGAAGGCGTTCCTGCGCCTCCCGGCCGAGGGGATCGCGCTGGCGGCCGTGCTGCTGGTGCTGCCCGGACGGGCGCGGCGCGTCACGGCGGTGACGGCGGGCGCGGGGCTCGGGGTGCTGACGCTGGTGAAGTGCCTGGACATGGGCTTCTACTCGGTGCTGCAGCGCCCCTTCGACCTGGTGCTGGACTGGATCCTGCTGGACGACGCGGCGGACTATGTGCGCGAGTCGTTCGGCCGGACCAGCCAGGTGCTCGCCGTCGCCGGGGCCGTGCTCCTGGTCGTGGCCGTGCTCGCCCTGAGCACGCTCGCCATGGTGCGGCTCGCCGACCGGATGGCCCAGCGGCGCCCGCCCGCGGGCGGTACCACCCTGGTTCTGGCCGTCGCCTGGGTCACCTGTGCGGTCTTCGGTCTCCGGGTCGGCGGTGCCCCCGTCGCCTCGACGCTCGACGCCCAGCTGGTCCACGAGCGCCTCCACGCGGTCCGCGCCGGGCTCAGGGACGCACGCGTCTTCCGGCAGGAGGCCGCCGTCGACTCCTTCGCGAAGTCCCCGCCGGACCGGCTGCTGACGGGCCTGCGCGGCAAGGACGTGCTCATCACGTTCGTCGAGAGCTACGGCCGTACGGCGATCGAGGACCCGGCGATGGCGCCGCAGGTCGGCGCGGTACTCAAGGAGGGCGGCGCCTCCCTCAGGGCGGCCGGGTTCGAGGCGCGCAGCGGCTGGCTGCGGTCCCCGGTGATCGGGGCGGGCAGCTGGATGTGCCATGCGACGCTGCTGTCCGGGCTGTGGATCGACAACCAGCAGCGCTATCGCAACCTCGTCTCCGGCGACCGGATGACCCTGGCCAAGTACTTCCGGAAGACCGGCGCGTGGAGCACGGTCGGCATCGTCCCGGGCGTCCGCACCGCCTGGCCGGAGGCCGGTTTCTTCGGCCTCGACCGCAGCTACGACTCCACGCATCTCGGTTACCACGGCCCGTACTTCAGCTGGACGCCGGTCCCGGACCAGTTCACCCTTCAGTCCTTCGAACGTCTGGAGTACGGGAAGAGGAACCGGCGCCCGATCATGGCGGAGATCATCCTCGCCTCCAGTCACCAGCCCTGGGCGCCCCTGCCCCGCATGATCAACTGGAATGGCCTGGGCGACGGCTCGGTCTTCGGGCGGATCGAGAAGGAGGGCAAGGACCCGGCGGAGGTCTGGAAGGACAACGAGCGGGTGCGCACCGAGTACCGGACCTCCATCGAGTACTCCCTGCACAGCCTGTTCGGGTTCATGCGGCGCTACGCCGGCAAGGACACGGTCCTCGTCTTCCTCGGCGACCACCAGCCGCGCCCGGAGGTCGTGGCGGGCAGCCCGCGCAGGGACGTTCCGATCACGATCGTCGCCCGCGACCCCAAGGTCCTGGACCGGGTCGCCGGCTGGGGCTGGACACCGGGCATGAAGCCGGCCGGGGACGCCCCGATCTGGGCGATGAACGAGTTCCGCGACCGCTTCCTGACGGCGTTCGGACCGCGGGCCTGAACTCGGCTCAGCCGTCGAGGAATTCGACGGTACGGCGGACGAACCACTCGGGGTCGTCCAGCCAGGGGTAGTGGGCGGCGCCGGGCTGGACGGTGACCTCGGCGTTCGGGAAGGCTTCGGCGGCGCGCCGGGCCAGTTCGGGGCTCGGACCGCCGTCGAGTTCCCCGGCGTACACCAGGACGGGGGCGGTGAGGGTGCGCAGGGCGGCCCGGGTGGCGTCCGGGGTGAAGGCTCCATCGGCGAAGTAGCGGTCGCCCGCCTCGAAGTTGCTCTGCTCCTCGGTGGCCGCGACATGGGCCTGGGCGACGGCGTCCCAACGGCCGTGGAAGAAGGGCAGGAACGCCTCGTCGAAGTCCCCGGCGCCCGTCAGCCACGCCTCCAGCAGGGGGAACGCCTCCTCGTACCAGGGTTCCGCCGCCCGCAGCCGGGCCGCCGCGAGCCGCTCCTCCGGGGTGGCCCGCAGGCCCAGGGCCGAGGGATTTCCGGTGATCAGCGCGAGCCGCCGTACCCGGTGCGGATGGGCCGCCGCGTACAGGATCGCCAGACTGCCGCCCGCCGAGTGCGCCAGTACGTCCATGTGGTCGAGCCCTATGTCGGCGCGCAACACCTCCACGTCGTCGACCAGTCGGTCGCAGCGGTACGACGCCGGGTCGGCGGGCGGCGCAGAGTCGCCGGTCCCCCGCAGGTCGAGCAGGATCAGCCGACGGCGGGCGGCCAGTCCGCCGAGGTCCCCGAGATAGGCGGAGGCGCGCATGGGCCCGCCCGGCAGCACGAGGAGCGGTTCGCCCTCGCCTCTGACGTGGTAGGCGAGGCGGGTCCCGTCCGATGCGGTGAAGGTGGGCATGGGACTGATCGTCGGGGACGGTGACGCGCAATCGCAACGGAATTCGACGGCGGCCCCGGCGTCGGGGCGGGTGGCCGTGGCGTCAGGCGGGCGGGCCCGGCTTGCGCACCCGGAACGCGAACTGCCCGCAGAACGTGAGCTTGCGCAGGTTCACCAGGGCCGTCTTGCGGCCTCCCTTGCGTGCCCAGGTGTCGATCTCCGTGTTGAGCGGCGACTCCTTGCGCCAGAACCGGCCGTACTCCCGCATCCGTGTGCCGTGGTAGGTACGCATGATCAGTGTCACGCCGTCGAGCGAGGGCCGGATCTCCTCCAGGGCGAGCCCGGCCGCCTCGACCAGCACCCGGAATCCGTACGGCGTGTAGTTCCACAGGCTGAAGGAGTGGTACGGCTCGAACTGGGAGGTGCTGCCGATGAACAGCCCGCCCGGGCGCAGCACTCTGCCCACCTCCGCGAGCAGTTCCCTGGGCCGGGCGACGTGCTCGAAGACCTGGTGCGAGTAGACCAGCGGCACGGTGTCGGAGCGGAACGGCAGGTTGACGCCGTCGAAGTGCACCACGGTGTCGGCTCCGGCCCGGTGCTGTGCGGCCTCCGGGGAGTCGCGGATGTCGACGCCCACCCAGCGCACGGCGGAGTCGTGTCTGCGGAAGAGCCCGGCCGACGTGCCCCGTCCGCATCCGAGGTCGACCACCCGGTCCGGTGCCCGCGGGGAGCGCATGGCCTGGTCGAGGTAGTAGCGGGAGGTGACCTGGCGGGCGTGGTCGCCAGGGATGCAATCGTGCATGAGTTCCCACAGGGTCGACATGCCCCCAAGCTACGGAGGTGCCGTTCCCCGGGCCACATCCGGTGGCGGGTTCGGCTTGCCTGTCATCCCTTGGGGCGAACGGGGCATCGCGGACGGCGGCCCGAGGCGGCCGATGCCGGACAGGTCGCGGGCGGTCACGCTGTTGCGGTCGGCGACGGTGCGGCCGAGCGCGTGGTGGGGCCACAGTCCCCCGGCCTGCCGGCGGCTGCGCTCGTTCCATTCCAGGGCCTCGGCGGCGCGTGCCCGGAAGAAGTTGAGCGCGTAGCCGCCGGAGTGGATCCGCAGCAGGAAGAATCCGCCCGGGTACTCCTTGGCGGCGCCGACCTCCTGCAGGGTCACCTGCGGGGCGAGCGGCACATGGGTGCGCTTGTTGCGATGGGTGTGGCCGACATGGTGGAGGAACACACCCGGGGCGGCGGCATAAGCCCGCAGGATCGCGCGGGCCTGGCGGCGGCCCAGTCGCTGTCCGGGGCTCACCGGGAAGAGGGCGTCCCTGACGGTGAGCGGATGGTGTCCGAAGACGACGGTGGGCTGTTCCCTGTGGGCGCGCAGGCGGCTCCGGAACCAGGACAGCTGCTCGGAGCCGAGGCCGCCGGCGTCACCGCCGTTGCCGCGCTTGTCGTAGGTGTCGAGCCCGATGATCCGCAGTCCGGCCACGTCGTGCTCGAACCAGCCGGGACGGTCCTGCCCGCCGAACACCCGGTGGAAGGCGTCGCCGTCCCGCGCGCGCCGGTCGTGGTTGCCCCGTACGACGAAGTAGTCCCGTGCATGGGTGCCGAAGCCGTCCAGGATGCGTCTGGCCTCCGCCAGGTCGCGCGGTCCGCCGCCGGCGGAGATGTCGCCGGCGGCCAGCAGCAGCTGGGCTCCACGGCGGCGGGCCTCGTCCACCACGGCGCCGCTCATGAGCTCGGGGTACGGGGCAAGCCCGGCCCGCTGTGCCACTCCGCGCAGGAAGGGGACGCCGGCCACCAGACCGGCGACGGTCTCGCCGATGTGCAGGTCGTTGCAGAGGCCGAGGGACAGGAGGTGGCGGCCGGGTGGGGGCTGTGGGGTGGTGAAGGAGTAGGGGCCGCCGGGCGAGCCGAGGCCGTGCCGGGAGGTGCCGGCCGCGTTGCCGCGCACCAGGTGCAGCGCGGTGGGTGTGGCGGGCACGCCCCTGGAGTGGGCCTGGTAGTAGTACGTCTGCCCGGGTTCCAGGCCGGTGAGCTCGATGTGGTGGTGGGCGGTGGGCCGGTCCTCGCCCGCGGTGCGGTTGAGGCGGGCGGGATGGGTGCCGTAGCGGACCTCGCCCTCGGTGACGGCGGGCAGCATACGGCCGGTGCCGTCGTCGGTGCCGGGCTGGGCGGTGTGCCAGGTGATGACGGCACGGTCCTCGGTGAGGGTGACCAGTTCCAGGTGGACGGCGGCGAGGGATCGGGGGTGCCGGGGGCGGGCGGTGGGGAGTGCGGAGCGGAGCAGGGCGGGGGCGAGCAGGAGACCGGAGCGCAGCACCTCGCTGGGGCCGGGTATGCCCGCGAGTGCGCCGAGGGGGACGGGGAGGCAGCAGCGCATGTCTGCTATGTGCACGCCCCCGGTGAACGGCGGAGGTGGAACCGGAAGCCGCACACGGTATGGAACCGGACTTCTTGGCTCCTCACGAGGAGGCGCTGAACCGGTCCCGCAGCTCGCGCTTGAGGATCTTCCCGCTGGCGTTGCGGGGCAGGGCGTCCACGAACAGGACCCGCTTGGGTGCCTTGAAGCCGGGCAGGGTCTCCTTGACATGGGCGATCAGCCGGGCCTCGTCGGCCTCGCCGCGCGGCACGACGACCGCCGTGACCATCTCGATCCACTGCTCGTCGGGCAGGCCGATCACGGCGGCCTCGGCGACCGCCTCATGGGTGTAGAGGGCGTCCTCGACCTGCCGTGAAGCGACCAGCACACCACCGGAGTTGATGACGTCCTTCACCCGGTCGACGATCGTGAAGTAACCGTCGGCGTCGCGCACCGCGAGGTCACCGGAGTGGAACCAGCCGTCCCGGAAGGCCTCTTCGGTCTCCTCGGGCTTCTCCCAGTAGCCCTCGCACAGCTGCGGTGAGCGGTAGACGATCTCACCGGGTGTGCCGTCGGGCACGTCCTGGCCGTCCTCGCCGACCACGCGTGCCTCGACGAACAGCACGGTACGGCCGCAGGAGTCCAGCCGTCCCTTGTGCTCCTCGGGCGCGAGCACGGTGGCCAGCGGCCCGATCTCGCTCTGCCCGAAACAGTTGAACAGGGCGAGTTCCGGGAGCCGTTCACGCAACCGCTCAAGAACCGGTACCGGCATGACCGACGCCCCGTAGTACGCCTTGCGCAGCCCGCCCAGGTCGCGGGTCGCGAAGTCGGGCCGGTTGGACAGCCCGATCCACACGGTGGGCGGCGCGAACAGGCTGTCCACACGGCCGGTCTCGACCAGGTCGAAGAGGGTGTCTCCGTCGGGCCCGTCCAGGATGATGTTCGTGGCCCCGACCGCCAGGTACGGCAGCAGGAACACATGCATCTGGGCGGAGTGGTAGAGCGGCAGCGCGTGTGCGGGCCGGTCCCCGGCGCTCAGGTCGAGGGCGGCGATCGCGCTCAGGTACTCGTGCACCAGCGCCCGGTGGGTCATCATCGCGCCCTTGGGCAGCGCGGTGGTTCCCGAGGTGTAGAGCAGCTGGACCAGTTCCTCGGTGCGCGGTTCGGGTCCGTCGTACGGCAACGCGTCCGCGAGTCGGGCGAGAAGCGAGCCGTCGGCGTCCCGCAGCGGCAACACCCTCGGCACGTCGGGAAGTCGGCCGGTGAGGTCCGGGTCGGCCAGCACCAGTGCGCTGCCCGACTGGCCGAGGATGTACGCGAGGTCGTCGCCGGTCAGGTTCTGGTTGACGGGGACGTGCACCAGGCCGGCCCGGGCGCAGGCGAGGAAAGCGATCAGGTAGGCGTCGGAGTTGTGGCCGTAGGCGCCGACCCGGTCGCCGCGTTCGAGGCCCTGGTCGAGCAGGACGGTCGCCGCCCGTGAGACGGCGTCGTCGAGTTCCTCGTACGTCCACCGGCGCTCGCCGTACTCCACCGCCACCCGCGCGGGGGTACGCCGGGCGCTGCGCCGCAGCACCCCGTCAACCGTGCTGCCCTGTCCCTGCGTCATGACTCATGATCCTCGGTCCCCGGGCGGGGCAGGTCAAGCACCACCGGAACCGCACACCCGCGCCCGCGCTCAACTTCCTCTTCCCGCAACGACGTTGGGAGGCACGGATGCGCACCACCCGTGTGCGACGGCTGTTCGTCACAGCCGTCGCGCTGCTCACCGCATCGGCCGCGTTACCGACCGCGGCGGCCGGGTCGCGAAGCCATCAGGACCAGCCGTCGCACGGCGGTCTGTCCGCCGTCATCCGCTACACCGAGTACGGCATCCCGCACATCCTCGCGAAGGACGACGCGGACCTCGGCTTCGGCACCGGCTGGGCGCAGGCCACCGACCAGGTCTGCACCCTCGCCGACGGCTTCCTGACCGTACGCGGCGACCGTTCGCGTTTCCTCGGCCCGACCGCGGCCACCGACTTCTCGCTCTCCTCGGCCGGCGACAACCTCTCCAGCGACCTGTACTTCCGTGGCGTACGCCGGTCCGGCACCGTGGCGAAGCTGCTCGCCGAACCGGCTCCGCTGGGCCCGAGCCGGCAGGTGAAGGACCTGATGCGGGGCTTCGCCGCCGGGTACGACGCCTGGCTGGCGCGGAACCGGATCACCGACCCGGCCTGCCGGGGTGCCGCCTGGGTGCGGCCCATCAGCACGCTTGACGTGGCCACCCGCTACTACGCCCTCTCCGTGCTCGGCGGCCAGGGCGGTGCCGTGGACGAGATCACCGGGGCAAAGCCGCCCACCGGCGCCACGGCGCCCGGGCGGAGTGCCGACGCCGAGGCTCTGGTCAGGGCCGTACAGGCGCGGTCCGGCACGGCCGACATGGGATCGAACGCGGTCGCGTTCAGCGGTGCCACCACCGCGAACGGCCGTGGTCTGCTGCTGGGCAATCCGCACTACCCGTGGCAGGGCGGACGCCGGTTCTGGCAGTCGCAGCAGACCATCCCGGGCGAGCTGAACGCCGCCGGGGCGTCGCTGCTCGGCACGCCGACCATCGCCATCGGCTACAACTCACGTGTGGCGTGGAGCCACACCGTCTCGACCGGTGTCCCCTTCGACCTGACCCGGCTGACGCTCGATCCGTCCGACCCCACCGTGTATCTGGTGGACGGCAGACCGGAGCGGATGACCAGGCGGACGGTGACGGCCGCGGTCAAGGGCGGCGCTCCCGTCACCCGCAGCCAGGGGTGGACGCGGTACGGCCCGGTGGTCGCCGACCCGGACGGCGATCCGCCGCTGCCCTGGACCACCACGACGGCGTACGCCTCCAGCGACCCCAACGCCGCGAACTTCCGGTTCGCCGACACCTCGCTCGGCTTCGGCAGAGCGCGCTCCACGGCGGACGTCCTCGCCTCCCTCGACCGGCACCAGGGGCTGCCGTGGGTGAACACGATCGCCGCGGACTCCGCCGGGTACACCCTCTACACCCAGTCGCAGGTGCTGCCCCGGATCACCGACGACCTTGCGGCGCGCTGCTCCACCGACCTGGGCAGGATCACCTATCCGCAGGCGGGGCTGGCAGTCCTCGACGGCTCGCGGTCCGACTGCGCGCCGGGCAGTGACGCCGACGCCGTCCAGCCCGGCATCTTCGGGCCCTCCCGCATGCCCACCCTCAAGGACGCCCCGTACGCGGAGAACTCCAAGATCATGATCAAGGCGTGATTACTGACCTTGGCGTTTTAGGGTCAGTTCGGTCTGTCGAGGGCGAGGCCCGTCCCGGCGAGGAACCCGCCGAGGATGGTGTGCCGGTACTGCAGCGCCTTGAGACGCCTGCGGAGGAGGGTCTCCAGCTCGCTGAGGGTGCGGGCGGCGAGGTTGGCCAGGCTGCGCTTGATATGCGCCCACAGGCCTTCGACCGGGTTGAGCTCGGGCGCATACCCGGGCAGCAGGATGACGGTCAGCCATTCCCGCTCGGCCACGAGTGCCTTCATCGTCTTGGAGATGTGGGTGCTCAGCCGGTCCCACACCACAATCAGCGGGGCCTTGAGCAGTTGGTGGGCACCGTCGAACAGGTGGATGTAGTCGCTTTCGCCGAGCGAGCGGCGCTCGCCCCTGCGGCCGGTATGCCGACGCAGCCGGTAGCACAGGCGGGCGGGCAGGCCGGGCCGGTAGCACAGCAGCCCGGCCGCCGAGAGCCGTCCCCGGCTGCGGCCGGATACCTTGACTCTCGGGGTGATGCCGCGTCGGCCCCAGGTGCGGCCCTTGGGCGGACGGCCGGTCACGCCCGCTTCGTCCTCGAAGCAGACGAACGCGCCGGTCGCCGCCCGGAGGGTTTTACGTCCTGCCAGGTCGCCTCCCGCCATGCGGTGATCGCGTCCTCGTCACGTTCGGCGGCGGGCCGGGCGGGCATCTGCACGCTGTAGCCCATCCGGTGCAACAGCGGGGTGACTCCGGAGGCGCTGTAGGAGAGGTGAAACTTCCGCCCGGTCAGCGTGCGCACCCGTGCGGCGGTCCACACCTGGTCGTCCGACCAGCCGTGCGCGGCCGGCCCTTCTTCCAGCCAGGCGGCGAGCTTGGCCTGCAGGCCGGGACGGAGTCGGCAGTCGTAGCCCGGGGGTCCCTGGGACCGCAGCGCTTCCCGCCCGCCCGACGCCCAGGCACGGCGCCTCTGGTAGACCGACTTCTCACTCACCCGTAACTCCCGGGCGATGCACGGGACTTTTACGTCCTCCTCGAAGAGGTCAGCGGCCCGCATGCGTACCTCTTCGCGACGCTTGCGCCGCTCGGCGGTCAGCCCGCCCCCGTCCGGATACCGCATACATCCGAGCTACCAGCCAAGAGGGACCCTGTCACCAGTTCCGACGACGTCCCAGACGCTATAACGCCAAGGTCAGTAAGGACATGGGCCCGGAGGTGAGGGCATGTCGGGCAGACAATGCTTACGAGCCGGGCCGAGTCCGCGTACATGGAGGCATTTCAGCCTTCGAATGCACAGTCCCCGGGGTTGCAGTGATCCGGTGGACCTGCTCGATGCTGAGCGGGGCTACAGAAGCCCGCGGAGTGAGACTTCGGCTTTGTCCACGGCTTCGGTAAGGGTGCGCATGTGGGCTTGCGGGAGGTTCCCTGCACCGAGCCTTGACGCGGTGAGTACGGCGTCGAGTTGCCGTCTCTGCTCACCGCTCAGGCAGGAGGGCGCGGCGGGGTGGTCCAGGACGTCGCGGGCGGCGTAGGCGTCGAGGCTCGCCACATCGGCGACGGCTTGCGGTAGGAGGGCGTCGTGGTGGCTGGTGTGGTCGCGGGCGAGTTCGAGCGCGGTCAGTCCGACGCGGGCCTGGAATGCGGCGGTCTCGGGGTCGGGCGGGGTGAGCAGCGCGAGGGCTTCCTTCAGGGCAAGGTCGAGCTCTGGCTGCCGTGGGGGTGAAGTCGCGGGCCGGCAACAGATGCGCAGAAGACTCGCGACGGTGTTTTCCCACGGTTCTGTGGGGGTGGTGGAGTCGATGGTGTCGCGGGCCTGCTGGATCAGGCCGCGTTCCATCAGCGACATGATCTTGATTTGGCGTCCGTCGAGGAGGCGGTTGCCGATGCCGCGGTGTGCGGTCATGGCGTCGGCGGCTTCAGTCCAGCGGCCGATGCGGGCCAGAGCCCTGGCGCCGTCGACGAGGACGGTGACCCACAGCTCCTTGCAGATGGTCTGGTGGTCTGCGTCGGTGTTGATCAGCGTGGACAGGTCGATGGTGTGGCCGCGGATCTCGGTGGTGCCGCGTTTCTGGGCGGCGCGGTAGAGCCGTGTGAGTACGTCGTAGGCGGCTTCGCCGTCGCCCTCGCGGGTCAGCAGCCGGGAGATGTTGATGATCGGCATGAGCGACATCACGGCGATGTCGCCGGTGTGCTGTCCGGCGTCGGCGAAGACCTCGTGCTGCCTCCAGCACAGGTCGGCTGCGAGGGCGGGCATGCCGACGTCGGAGGCGATCAGTGCGGCGTAGTTGAGGACCGAGCAGGTGCGGGCCACCAGGTCGTGGTGGGCCGCACCTGTGGGCGCGACAGTCAGCCGGTTGAGGAGGGTGAGGCATTCGTCCAGCGGTAGCGCGGGCTTCTTGGCACGGCGGACCAGCGGGATGCGGCTGGCTATCGGCGGGATCATCGGCTCAGTCCTTGCGCGGCCAGTCGACGACGAGACGGCTGTAGGCCTTGTCGATCACGAAGCGCGGCTCGGCCGCGGTCAGTCGGTCGCGGGCGTCGCCGACGGCCATCCGGAAGTCGGGCTCCGGCCCGTCGTTGCCCCAGCCGCGGTGCCACTCGCCGATCTCCGTCACGACGTGGTCGGCGAGCTCGGCGGCGCGCGAGCCGTGGCCGGTAACGCCGACCTCCCAGAACTTGCCCTGCTCGTCCTCGCCTTCACGTTGGGTCAGGTAGGCGAGCGTGTCACCGTCGAGGGCGGCCATGGCCCCCCAGCCGAAGCTCGGGGCGTAGCCGGGCCGGGAGCCGGGCATGCGGGACAGGCCGTTGGGCAGCACGCACGCCAGGTACAGGTACATCCACTCCCAGGGGGCGCCCTTGCGGAACCGGACTCCGGTGTAGACGGTGGTCTGCGGCTGGTCCAGGACGGTGCGCATCGCTTCGCGGTCCACCTCCTGTTCGCTGAAGGTCTCCAGGCGCACGTTGCCCTCACCCTCGTGGGGCACGAGGGTGTAGATGTCGTCGCAGACCCCCTTACGCAGGGGCACGAACGTCGCCATCTCACACGAGACGGTCTTCCAGGTGTCGCCGTCGCGTTCGAAGGCGAAGGAGCGGGAGATGCTGCCGCGGATCCGCATCGGCAGGACCAGGCGTCCGCCGGGGGCGAGCTGGTCGAGGATCCGCACGGGGACGTCGCCGGCACCGACGGTGAACTGGATGCGGTCATAGGGGGCGTGCTCGGGAAGGCCTGCCGCGCCGTCGCCCAGCACGGCGGTCACGTTCGTGGCCCCGGCCTCGGTGAGGTTCTTCTGGGCTCCGTCGACGAGGTCCTGGTCGACATCCACGGTCCACACGTGGCCGCCGGGCGCTACGAGATGGCCGAGGAGGGCGGCGTTGTAGCCGGTGGCCGCGCCGGCTTCGAGGATCTTGTGCCCGGGTTCGGCGCCGACCTGCTCCAGTTGGGTGGCGACGATCGAGGGTGCGGAGATACAGGAGATCATCAAGCGGCTGACCGAACGCGGAATCCTGGTCGAGACCGAGCAGGGCTTGTTCACCCAGCCGCGGCCGTACCGCCTGGCGACGCTGCGGCCGGCCCGCCCCCCTTCCGGAAGGGCGAAACGGACGTTGAATCACGTACCGACCTCTTGGAATCATGCCCAGCCGCGAACTGGACGGACAGCTGCAATACACCGCAAATCGTGTGAATGTATGCTCATCGTGTGCTGGCTGAACGTGACCCCTGCACCCGGTGCGCCCCCCGCGACGCGGTCTCACCCGGGGGTGGCCGACAGGTGGCCCCAAATGGTCTCCTCGGCAGGAACGACGAGACACGCTTCCTGGCCGAGTTCATCCAGCACGCTGCGGATCACGGGAACGTGATTGTCATGCTGGGTGAGGCTGGCATAGGGAAGACGACACTGTTGCGCGCTGCGGCGGAGCATGCCAGGGCCGCCGGGCTGCGGATCCTGGAAGCCGTCGGGGTGGAAGCCGAGGCGCCGTTGCCCTTCGCCGGCCTGCATCAGCTGCTTCGTCCGGTCATCGGTGCCGCCAGTGCCTTGCCAGCCATGCAGCGGCACGCCCTGTCTGCGGCCTTCGGTGACGAGGAGGGGCCTCCACCGGAACCCTTTGTGATTGCACTGGCGGCGTTGAACCTTCTGGCGGACGTAGCGGCGCAGCAACCCGTGCTCCTGGTGGTTGATGATGTGCAGTGGCTCGACCGGCCCAGCCAAGAGGTGCTTACGTTCGTTGCCCGTCGTGTGAGCGGCGGGCCGATCGCCATCGTCGGTACCGTGCGCAAGGGCCACGCCTGCCCCTTCACCACCGCAGGCCTGACCGTACTGGATGTACTCGGGCTGGACGACGAGTCTTCCCGGGGCGTTCTCTCGGCGAGTGCCGGCTACCTGGGCCACGCGGACCGGGAACGGATCCTCCAGGAGGCCATGGGCAACCCGCTCGCACTCGTTGAACTGCCGGTCGCATGGCGGACGACACGCGGGCAGGCTCTGGGACTCCTTCCGCCGTACCTTCCCCTGACCGCTCGGCTCGAGCGGTCGTTCGCAGGCCGTATCGCAGAGCTGCCCGCACCGACCCGTGACTCCTTGCTCGTCGCGGCGGTTGATCACGGCGACGAGTTGCCGGAGATCCTCACTGCCGCCTCCTTGCTGGCCGGACGGCGGCTGACCGTCGACGCCCTGGACAGAGCAACGACGGCCGGTCTGCTGCGCTTCGACGAAATGCACGTGCACTTCAGGCACCCACTGGTGCGGTCTGCAGTCCTGCAGTCCGAAACCGTGGCCCGCCGACAGGCGGCCAACGCCGCGCTGGCAGCCGTACTCGTCGAGGAGCCCTACCGCCGCACCTGGCACCGGGCGCACTCCATCGTCGGCCCCGATGACGAGATCGCGGACGAACTCGAGACCAATCACACGATCGCTCTTCGTCGCGGCTCGGTGCCATCAGCCATTCAAGCCCTCGAACGGTCGGCGCAACTGACGACCGACCCCGCGAAGCGGGCCGGCAGACTGCTCATGGCTGCCGAGCATGCATTCGGCTTGGGCAGCGTCGACCTGGTCGACCGGTTGCTGACGGCGGCGGCGCGCCACTCACTGTCCCAGCTGGATCGGGCACGGATGGAGTGGCTCCGCGAGATCTTCAACGACGGCGTGCCGGGTGATGCGGCGCGCGTCTTCGAGCTCTGCGACATTGCCGAACGGTCGGCCCGAGCGGACAACTGCGACCTCGCGCTCAAGCTGGTGTTGGGGGCTGCTCTGCGCTGCTGGTGGGCCGATACCGGCCCGGACGCCCGCGCGCGCGTGGTCGCCGTCACCCAGAGCATCCCGGGAGTCGAGGACGACCCGCGTTATGTTGCGGCACTGGGGGTCGCCGAACCCGTGCTGCAGGGTGAAACCGTCGCCGACCTGCTTTCCCGGGTCACCATGGAGAGCGTTGACGACGCCGACGCGCTACGGCTGCTGGGAATGGCAGCGCACGCAATCGGCGATTCCGTACGCGCCGCCGATTTCCTCGACAGAGCCGAGACCAAGCTCCGTCAACAGGGACGCCTCGGACTGCTTTATCACGTGCTCGGGATGCAGGCCCCGGTCCGGCTCGCGATCGGAGACTGGGAGCGCGCCGCCGCTGCCTCAGAGGAGGGGCGACGCCTCGCGGAAGAGACAGGTCAGCCGATCTGGACCACCGGAAACATCGTTGTCGACGCGATGGGGCGTGCGCTGCGCGGCAGGCCGGAACAGGCTCTGGCTCTAGCCGCCAGGGCCGAGCAGTCGGCCAAGCGCGGTCGTCTGAACGACCTGCTGGCGTGCGCCCGACTGGCCCGGGGCTGTGTGTGGATCAGCACAGGCCGCTACGCCGAGGCCTACGAGGAACTGCTACCCCTGTTCGACCCGGCGGATCCGAGCTATCACCAGCGGGAACTGTTCTCCGGCGTGATGTTCCTGGCGGAGGCCGCCGTCCACACCGATCGGCGGGAAGACGCCCG
Source organism: Streptomyces sp. Ag109_O5-1 (assembly GCF_003814875.1). Lineage (GTDB taxonomy): Bacteria > Actinomycetota > Actinomycetes > Streptomycetales > Streptomycetaceae > Streptomyces > Streptomyces sasae. The sequence goes on from NZ_RKQF01000001.1 coordinate 661,790, forward strand.
GGGTGTGATAGCCGGACTGGAGCAGGTCGCCGCCATTACACCCTCCCCGATCCTGCACGTCCACCTGCTCTACGCCCGAGCGGTCCTGGCTGACGAAGCCGACGCGGAATGTCTCTACCTCTCGGCCCTTGGACAGAACCTGACCCGCTGGCCCTGGGTCAGAGCACGCATCGAGCTGGCCTACGGCAGGTGGCTGCGCCGCCAACGACGCGTCTGCGAGTCACGGGCACCATTGCGCGCCGCCCTGACGACCTTCGACCTCATCGGGGCCACGTCCTGGGCCGACCAGACCCGCACAGAGTTGCGCGCCTCCGGCGAACGCGCATCCGCCCCATGCGCCGCCGACTGCGACGCGCTGTCGGCGCAGGAGCTCCGGATCGCCCGGCTTGCCGCCGAGGGCCTGTCCAACCGGGAAATTGGACAGCGGCTGCATCTCTCACCCCGGACCGTGGGGTCGCATCTCTACCGAATCTTCCCGAAACTCGACATCACCTCACGGGCCCAGCTGGCCTCTCGCCTTGGCGCTGCCTGACGGATGGGCCTGGTTGCCCGACGCTGACGGAGGCACGTAGGGGCGCTGCGCCGGACCAGCAGCAACACGTCGCGGCAACGAGGCATTGATTGCACCAGATAAACCGGATTGAGTCAGATGACCCAAGCTGAGGCAGTTGACCGAATCCTAGGGTCAACCTTGATCGCGGACCGCCTGCGCATCCCCGGCGCATCGAGCGGAAAGCCCGCCCGATCACGCTCCGCCCAGTCTCCTCAACGTACCGAGACCGGCCACCCCTCAACGCAGCCCGACGTCAGGGACACGATGACCACGAACCAGACGACCACGAACCCGACCAACAACCCGTATGAGTTCTCGTCCCATCGGCTCGCACCGGCCGACCAGCGTCAGCTGGCCCGAGAACTCCAGCAGATGATCCAGCCCCCTCGCGACACCACGAACAACGTCGACGGCATGCGGGTGGCCGCGCGATGCCTGAGCGCCGACCCGATGCTGCGCGTCGGTGGCGACTGGTACCTGTCGATGCCCCTGCCCGACGGAGACCTTCTACTCGCGGTCGGAGACGCCGTCGGTCACGGCTTGTCCGCTGCGGCTGCGATGGTTCACCTGCGGTACGCAATGGCGGCGTTCGCTGCCGAGGGCCACACTCCCGGCGCCGTTCTGGCCAGACTCAATGCATTGCTGTCCCAGAGGCACGCGGAGTCGATCGCCACCGCGGTCGTGGCTCGGTACCGTCCCTCGACCGGCTGCCTGACCTGGGCACGGGCCGGTCACCACCCGATGCTTCTGGCCGACCGGTACGGCGTGGAACCGTTGCCCAACCCACGCGGCGCTCTGCTCGGAGCCTTTCCGTGTGCGACCTATGAACACGCCACTCGCAACTTGCTCCCCGGCGACTTGGTGGTCATGTACACGGACGGGATGTTCAAACGCGGACAGTGCATCGACCAGGGGATGAACGATCTCGCCGATCAGGTGCGCCGCGCACGCGAGTGTCCGACCTCATTTCTGGATCAGCTGGACTACCACGCCTCAGGGGACGACGCGTGCGTTCTGGTTGCCGAGCGGGTGCGCTGAATCCCGGCCGGGCGAGCCGGCGGCTCGCGGCCGGGCACCGTCGACGTCTTAGCTCAGCCCCCTGAGACTTGGGCCGGCCGACAGAGATCGTCAACGGCTGCAGCAGCGCCGTCCGCAGGGGCTCCGGCGTCTGCCCGGTACAGCCGACAGGGACGAGGACGGCGTCCGCGGCGACGTTCGACTTCCGGTCCAGCTCGTTACGCCGTAGCCGTCCCGTTGATTGCCGCGGTGATGGGCGCGTCCTCGACGAACGCGTCGAAGCTCAGGAGTTTGCCGTTCCTCACCGTCCAGAGGTGAACGATCTCCGCGTCGAAGTGCTGACCGCTCCCAAGCCCGATGCCGCTGGTGCGACCGATCGCCACCACCTGGTGCTCGCCGATCGTGAACATGTGGTCGATCTCGATCCGGCTCTTGATGAGCGTGAAGGTGTTCTTGAAGAGCTCCAGAAACCCGGACGGGCCCTGGTAGTCGCCGCCGTAGGCGAGCTCCTTGGTCACGCGGATTCTGATGCTGGGGTCGATGAGGCTCTGCAGCGCGTCGCGATCGGACCGAAGCATGCCCTCGTATACGGCCTCGACGACCTCGCGGGGCGTCATCGTGTCGGCGTTGGACGGCTGAGACATCTTAGTACTCCTCGGTTGGGAAACGGGCTTGGCGGACTACAGGCAAGACGCCTGATGTCAATAGTTAAAATATCAACCATCAGGGAAGGGAGGTGATCAGCTGACAGTGACCAAGATCATCTCAGGGAAGGCTCGATCTGCATTTGCGCCGGTCACGTCAACTTGCGGGGCCCGGAGACGAGCGGATCGGCGAGGTGCCCGGTTTGGGCTGCCGTCCTCGTTTGCCGAGCGACAACTGTCATCCGGTGAGGTTGTGAGCGAAGTTCCGCAGTCCGGCCCGGGTCTGCGCGCCGGTCAGGCGGCGGAGGCGGGTGCAGCGGAACCCGAAGCCGCGCCTGAGACGCTTGGCCGTGATCGAGGGTGCCACGCCCCCTGTCTGGCAGGCGCCAGACAACTGCCGCGCCGGCAACAAGCGCGGATGCATCAAGTCCCGGTCGGTGAACGCGGGTTACTGCGGACCCGACCCTGCGACCCGGTCGCGCGTTCTTCCTCAGGTCCCCGGTCCGGACCGTACCGGCACCGGTGCGAGCAGCGCGGAGATCAGCGATCCGGCTGTGCCCCTCAGTCGGTCCGGGTCCTGGTAGACGCGCTCCATGACGACGGTGCCGCGGGTCATGGTGATCACCACTCTCGCCGCCTCGGCAGGCGGGATCACAAGCCTGGCGGTGGCATCCTCCAAGGAGAGGCGCTCCTGGAGGACCCGCTCGAGGTTGTCGAGCAGGCTGCGCAGTGCGGCTTGGATCCGCTCCCCGTCCGCTCTTTCGTCGGTCGCCGTCTTGGTGGTCAGGCACCCCCGTGTGGGGGTGCCCGCGGTCATGGACGTGATGGTGAAGTCGAAGAACCTGCGGAGCGCCTGCTCGGCATCCGGATGTGCGAGCGCGTCGACGGCGTCGGCCAGGAACTGGTCTGCGTATCCCTGGAAGGCGCGCAGAAACAACGTCTCTTTGTCGCGGTACGCGTTGTAGAGCGATCCGCGCTGTACGCCCGTGGCGGTAGCCAGGTCCTGCATGGATGTCGCCCCGTAACCCTTGTTCCAGAAGGTCTCGAGGACTCGGTCCAGGGTCTGCTTTTCATCGAATTGGCGCTGTCCGACCATGGCGCGACCCTAATCCATTTTTGACAACACCGTCAAGCTATGCAAACCTGCCAAACATGACGCCACTGTCAAGAATGGCGGCATGGCGTCGCTGGGCGCGCGAGACGGGCCCCGAGACCCTCACCTGGTTCCTGCAGGGAAGCGCCCGATACGGAACGGACCCGAACGTATGACGACCGCACCTCTCTCCGGCCCTGGGAGCCCCCACGACTTGGGACCCTCGCCGTGGCGGGCCATCACGGCTGGGGCGAGCGCAAGCTTCGTGGGAATCGGGCTGGCGCGCTTCGCCTACACGCCACTGCTGCCCTCCCTGATCGACGCGCACTGGTTCACGTCCTCGGCCGTCGTCTACCTCGGCGCGGCCAACCTGGCCGGCTACCTGATCGGCGCGCTGCTCGCCCGCCCCATCGCCCGGCGGATCTCCGACCGCAGCGCGCTGCGCTGGATGATGGCGCTGGCCAGCATCGCCCTGCTGGCCTGCGCCGCGCCCCTCTCAGTCGGCTGGTTCTTCGCCTGGCGACTGGCCTCGGGTCTGGCCGGCGGCACCATCATGGTCCTCGTCGCGGGCACCGTACTGCCGCACATCCCCGGACAGCGCCGCGGACTGGCCGGCGGAGCCATCTTCATGGGCCTGGGCCTTGGGATCGCAGCCTCGGGCACGATCGTCCCCCTGCTGCTCCGGGCCGGGCTGAGCCAGACCTGGGCAGGCCTGGCCCTCCTGTGCGCGATGCTCACCGCGTTCAGCTGGAACGGCTGGCCCCGGGCAGCCCTGGCCGCCGCCCATGCGGCACAGGTCTCGGACCAGCCGGCCCCCGGCGCCCGGCTGAGGCTGAACATCGTCTTCGGGCAGTACGCCCTGCTGGCCGTCGGCCTGGTGCCGACCATGGAATTCCTCGTCGACTTCGTCACCCGCGGCCTTGGCGAGAGCGCCGGGGTCGGCTCCTTCTTCTGGATCCTCTACGGCCTCGGCGCCATCGCCGGACCCGCCTCCTACGGACTTCTCGCCGACCGCCTGGGATTCGGACCGGCCCTGCGGATCGTCGTGCTCGTCCAGGCCATCGCGGTGGGGCTCATTTCCGCCACGGACAACGCGGTTGCCGTGGGCTTCCTGAGCGTTGTCATCGGCACCTTCCCGCCCGGGATCGTCCCCGTGGTCCTGGGCCGGGTCCACCAGGTCCTGCCGGGCCGCCCGCAGGAACAGAGCGCCGCATGGGGACGCGCCACGACGGTCTTTGCACTCTTCCAAGCGCTCGCGGGCTACACCTACTCCTACGTCTTCGCCCACAGCGGCGAGGACCACCAGTTGCTGTTCGCCATCGGAGCCGGTGCTCTGGCACTGGCCCTGGTCGCCGACCTGGTAGCAAGGTCGGCCAGGGCGGAAGGCCCAGCTGAGAACTTGGCCGTGGCACCCGCCAAGGACACCACGAACGCCCTGTGACAACTGGTCCGACTGAGGCCGCACGCTGCGGGTGCTGGTGTGAGCGGGCGGACGCAGAGCTTGCCCCCCCGGCTCAGTGCTCAGCCGGTGAGGGTGGCGTTTCTTCTTGAGCGATGGTGCTGTCGTCGACGTGTCGGTCGGGGCGGTCTTCTCGTTTGCGGTGGCTGGTTGATCGGCCGGCGTGGAGAGGCGGCCCGGGTGGGCTGCGACGAGGGGCTGGCCCGACTGTCCACGGCGTGTCAGGTGGTCGGCGAACTATCGAGAGTGCACGTCCCGGCCGCTTCTGCCCGGCCCAGGTCCCCGGTCCGCGTGTCGAGTCCGTCGGTGGGCGGGCACAGGTGGAGGACGTGACCGCGGTGTTCGCCGAGCGGGTGCTTGGGGTGCTCGCCGGCCATGCGGGCCCGGTGCGGTGCAAGGGTGTGGTGGAGGGGCTGGGTCCGGAGGTGACGGCACGCAATGTCGAGGGGGTGCGTCACCACGTGAAGAAGGCCGCTGCCGCTGGGCGGGTGGTGCAGACGCCTGGAGCCTGTTCACCCTGGCGCGTGCGCGGAGCGCGACGGGCGGGTGAAGCGGTGTACGCAGAAAGGTCTTCTCCTTGCTGGTCTGGTTGAACCACCTGACCGGGCAAGGAAGAAGACCTGGTGGCATCCTACGCGCAGCAGCCCGTCGAAGCGGGTGGCTTTGCCGCCACACACACCCGCATGGAGGAGATGCTCTGCCCACCTCTCCGGGCTGGCGATGATGTCCTGCACCCAGGAGACGCTGGAGGACTTCATCACCGCCACCGGGCGGGAGCTGCTGCGGCAGATGATGTCCATCCCCTCGCAGCGTCGGGAGTCTCTGGGCTGCGAGGGGATGGACAGGGCAGCCCTGCCGATCGCGCCGACCAGGTCGGCGGGGCCGGTGGGCAGGATGCCGCTGGCGGTGATGACCAGGTCGGCGGCTGTCTGCAGGGGGACGGTGAAACCGATCCGGGCCAGCCGGAACACGTCGTCGTACGCGAGGGCGGCGACCGGGGTCGAGGTCGCAGCCGTGACGCAGTACGACGGCGACGAGCTAGCCGGCGGCGGCCGGGACGCCGGTTCGCACCAGCGAGGTGAAGACGTTCACTCGTTCCACGCAGGCTCCGTATGACTCTGACGCCGTCCCGGGGCCGTCTGCCTATCGATTAACGAGGTTGCCTGATCGAGTAAGAGTCCTGAGAGGGTGATCGTGGTGCGGTCAGCGCACGAAGGAAGGTCTCACCGCCGCAGAGCCCTGAAGTTCGGTTTGAAGTGCGAGTGAGGCGGCGCCGCCCTCTGACAGCCCATCTCAATTGGCGGTCAGAGGTCGGCGGTAGGGGCGGCGGAGTGCCGCCCCTACCGCGCTTCGCGAAGGCCCGCGGGCGACTTAGGCGCGCATCACGCTGCAGCGCTCAGGGAGGCGGCGATGGCGACGGAACCCTTGCGCACGGCGGCCTCGATCTGCTCAGGCGTGTTGCCGTGGACCGCGATGAACTCCACGTCCGTGATGCCGAGGAAGCCGAGGACTCCCCGGAGGTAGGGGCCGTAGAAGTCCATGGGAGCAGAGGCGGGCGTGCCGAAGTCGCTGCCACTGGATCGTACAACCACGACCTTCTTGCCGGAGAGCAGGCCGCGGGGGCCGTTCTCGTCGTAGGCGAAGGTGCGACCGGCCATGCAGACCTGGTCGATCCACGCCTTGAAGGAGGCGGGAACGCCGAAGTTGTACGTGGGCACACCGAGCACCAGGACGTCCGCAGCCTCGACCTCCCGGATCAGGACCTCCGAGGCCTCAACAGCTTCCTTCGACTCGGCAGTGTGGGCCTCCGCGGGTCCGAACACGCCCGTGATCCAGTCCGTGCTGACGAGGTTCGGGGTGTCCCGGGCCACATCCCGATGAGTGACGGTGCCCTGCGGGTGCTTGGCCTGCCAGGCTGCGACGTATTCGGCGGAGAGCTGCCGGGTGAGCGAGCCAGCAGTACGGGCGCTGGAGTCAATGTGGAGGAGATGCATGGTTCTTCTCGCTTTCATATGGATTGTTCAATCCAGAATTTGAACGGCCAACGACACAAGGCGGCGGCAGGGTGCAACCGGGGCACCGCTCCGCTCCAGGCGCTGAAGGGATACTCACAAGGTAGGGGCAAATTGTTGAATGGTCAACCACCCTTCGGCTCGGCGTCCTGCCTCACGGAGCAGCCCGGGCGACGATCTCTTCACCACGCCGTGATCGTCTAGCAATGCCGCCGGGTGACGGACCGGGCCGGGGTCGGTAGCGCCGAGATTGCCCAGCCCCCGGCCAACTCGTCGCGGCTGAACCGCTATAGACCGCCTTGCCGCGCCGCCGGCCGTCGTGCAGCACACGGCCGACACCTTCGCGGCCCGGAACGCGGGACAGGGAGCGGCTTCGCGGGAGGGGTGCCCTTGACGGCAACCGCATCGATCGAGTTCGCCGCTGCGATGGTGGACCCACCTCCGTCAAACGCTGCCCGCATGCCCACTCCCCTCGAGGGCCAGGCTTGTTGTGTCGCAGGTGTCCATGGCGGTTTGCCTGTCGGAGACGGAAGCGGATGCACGGAATTCTTGCTCGTCCATTCCAGAAAAGGCTATGGTGACTCCATGGCGCGAACCCGGGAGTTCGACGTCGACCAGGCGGTCGATCGCGCGATGGACCTGTTCTGGCGCCGCGGCTACGCGGCGACCTCGATGCAGGATCTTATTGCGGAGCTCGGCATCGGCAGCGGCAGCCTGTATGCGGCGTTCGGCTCCAAAGAGAGGCTCTATGCCCTCGCTCTGGAGCGTTACTGCTCAGCCAATGCCGGGTCGCTCGTTGCGCACCTGGAGTCCGCGCCTGAAATCCGGCCGGCCCTGCATGCGGCACTGACCGCCATGGCCCAAGCGGATCTCCGGGATCCCGAGCGCGGATGCCTGCTGGTCAACGCGGCCACCGAACGGCCCTGCGACACGGTCACCTCGGACCGGGTCACGGCCACCATGCGCCTGGTGGAGTCGACGATCGCCGGCGCGTTGGATCGGGCGAAGGCCCGCGGAGAGCTGTCCGCGGACAAGAGCTCCGGGGAACTGGCCCGGTTCCTCACCACCTTCATCCAGGGTCTACGGGTGATGGGGAAAGCCCGGGCTGGGCAGGCGTTCATCGAGGATGCGATCAACGCCGCCATGCGCGCCCTGGACTGACGGGCCCGTTTCACTCCGGTTGCCCGCCAGGCGGTGGGCTCGCCGTAAAGGGTGGCTCATGCATCTGCATCTGCGGGACGAAAGCGTCGTCGTCACCAGGGCCAGCCGCGGCATCGGCCTGGCGAAAGCCAGGTCTTTTGCCGGCGAGGGAGCCCGCGTGGTGAAGGGCGCCGCGCCCGCAATCCCGGCACCGCGCTGGGGCGCTTGCCGCCACGCACGGCCTGGTTCCCGTAGCGGGGGCCAGATCGGGACCGCGATGGAAGCGTTCGGCGCAATCGACGTCCCGCGGGCGCGGTGTCCCGCCGGTCCCCCCTCGGCGCGATCTTCGGTCCGCTCGGCGTCCTGCTGGGCTCGATCTTCACGCTGGTGATGGGCAACGCCACGAGCGGCGGGGTCTTGCCTCCGTCCTTCCTGCCGGGCTGACTGCCGGGCTGGCTGCAACCGCTGGCCTCGGTGATGCCCGCGGGCGTCGGGGGGCGAGCCATCAACGGCCTCGCCTACTTCCACAACGACGGCGTCGGGGACGGCATGGTGATGCTCTCCGTCTGGGTCGTGTTCTGCATCGGAGCCATCTTCAGCCTCGACAGGATCGCCGCCTCGACGGTCATCGTCCACGTCGCCCACCGTGGAAAGCTCCCACGAGCGGGCGCCTGAACGGCCGTCACCCGGACCTCGATCAGTTGGAACTGGGCTCCTCATAAGGGATGCGACTCAAGTGCAGAACCTCGCCCAGAGTGCCCCATTCGTCGCCGCCGAGCTTGGTGAGCGGGCGCAGCAACTCGCTGTTGGGTCGGTCATCGACGATGTAGTCCTCGTCCGCGGCGGCATGGACCACCCGTCCGAAGACCAGGGTGGAGTTGCCCATGCGCAAGGTGGTGTGCGAACGGCACTCCAGGACCACAGGGGATGCGGCCACTCTGGGCGGACGCACACACCTGCTGGCTTCGCGCTCGACACCCGCGGTGTCGAATTCGCTGACTGCCCGAGGGAAGTCGATGGCGGTGGCGTTGATCAGCCCAAGGAGCGGTTCGGAAGAGAAGTTGACGACGAACTCCCCGGTGTCCTCGACGTTGCGCAGAGAGTCCTTGCGGCCGATCGAGGTGAACTGGACGATCGGAGGATCGGTGCTGGCGATGCTGAAGAAGGAGTGCGGGGCCAGGTTCTCGGTGGTTCCGTCCGATGTGACGGTGGAGACCCAGGCGATCGGCCGTGGAACGACGGCTGATGTCAGGAACCTGTAGAAGGCCGTCCTGCTCATTGCCTCAGGGTCGCATTCGACGCGCATGAGGTTCAGTATCGAACCCGGGCACGGATTGAGCGTGTCACAGGCCACGAGCGCGTGTCGGGCGCAGGTCGATCGAGCACCACTCCGGGTCCGTGCGCGAGCGATGAGCAAGTGCAGTCGGCAGACGGCCGGTTCGCGAGCCAATGGATCAAGGCTGTTCGGGACCAAAACGGGCCCTTGCTGGACAAGGCCCCCCGATGGCCTTCTGGTGGGCCGGCCTGGCTCAGGGCACGCATGCCTCGCCGACCGTGGATTTCGACGGACAGGGCGCCGGAGCCACGCCTGGGCCCGCTCACCGGGCGAGAGGAGCGGGCGCAGGCGGTGTGGTGGTTGATCAGAGTGTCTTGATGAGACCGCCGTCGATGGTGAAGTCGGCGCCGGTGATGTTGGCGGCGCGGTCGCTCGCGAGCATCAGGACGAGGTCGGCGACCTCGTCGGGGCGGGTGAAGCGACCCGTGGCGAAGCCACCGAGACCGTCGATCATCTGGTCCACGGCCTCCTGCCGGTCGACGCCCATGGCGGTCGCGAGGGTGTCGGCCATGCCCCCGGGCCCCATCCACAGGGGGGTGGTCACCGGACCGGGTGCGACGCTGTTGACGCGTACGCCCAGCGGGGACACCTCCTTGGACAGAGCCTTGGAAAAGTTGGTCAGGGCCGCCTTCGAGGCCGTGTAGTCGATGACGCCGGGGTCGGGCAGGAAGGCGTTGACCGAGCTGATCGTGACGATGGAACCGCGCGAGGCGAGCAGCGCGGGAAGAGCCGCGCGGGAGGCACGCACCGCGCTCAGCAGGTTGACGGTCAGGGTCTCCAACCATTGTTCGTCGGTGACGGAGGCGAAGCCACCCAGCCGCGGCTCGGCCTTGCCGACGTTGTTGACCAGGACGTCGATGCCGCCGAGCCGTTCCACAGCGCTCTCGATGAGCGTTTCCACACCGCTCGCCGTCGCCAGGTCGGCGGTCACCGGGATCACGGATCCGGTGGCGGCCAGCTCGGCGAGTTCGGGGCTGGTGGTACGGGCGCCGGCCACGACGCGGGCGCCTTCCTCGACGAAGGCCTGGGTGACGGCGAGTCCGATGCCGCGGCTTGCGCCGGTGACGACGACGGTCTTGTCCTTCAGGTGCAGATCCATGATGGTCTTCCTTGTTCGTGCGATGCGTGTGGGTGGTGGACAGAAGGAGTGGTGCCGGCGGTCAGAGGCCGGCTGTGGCGGACTGGCCGGTGATGCCCTGGCGAGCCAGCCAGCCGAGCGCGCAGTCGGCGACAGCCCGCCAGCCCTGGTCGACGACCAGGGAGTGGCCGCGGTCCGGGAACTGCTTGAGGTCGGTCGCCGCCGTCGAGTCGCCGTAGAGCTTGTAGGCGGCGCGGGTGACGATGTCCGGCACGGTGTGATCGCGCTGGCCCGACATCAGCAGCAAGGGCCCGCGACGGGTGTTGCCGGTGACGACTGCGGCCGGTGACCTGCGTGAGAAGTTGGCGAACGCCGCTTCGAACAGGGGCCGCCCCGGGGCGGGGATGGAGTATTCCTCGAACAGGGCATCGGATTCCTGCTGCGGAATCGCGTTGCCGAACGCGTAGCGGAACTGCGCCGCCGTGAGGGAAACCGCACGTGACCGGTTGGCCGGGTCACGGAGAACCGGGAAGGCCGAGCGCAGTTGCGTGAACGGCAGGGGCTTGACCCCCTTGATCGGCGCCGGGTCGATGGCCACGGCGGCCCGCCCGAGTCCGAGACCGAGGAGCTTCTGGGCGATCAGACCGCCGAAGGAGTGCCCGATCAGCACAGGCTCGGCGGGCAGCGCCTTGATGAACGACGCGTAGTGCTCGGTGACGTCGTGGATGCCTGCTCCGGCCATGGCCTGCGGGCGCGACCGTGCGTCGGGCACGTTGTCCGGTTCGCCGGGCCAGCCGGGGGCGAGGGGGGCGAATCCCTCGGCGTGCAGCAGCTCCGTCCAGGGGTGCCAGGAGGAGGAGTGCAGCCACAGCCCGTGGATCAGGACGATGGGGGTGCGCTGGTCCGTCATGAGAGCCTCCTTGCGCCGGAGGACCGCCCGATGCGATCTCCTGTGGTGCTCTCCAAGGTGCCGTCAGCGTCATCGCGGTCGGCTCAGTCAGATGACGCAAATGGTGGGGTCGGGACAGGCCTGAGGGGCCAAGGGCAGGCGTTCCCGCACCTTGCGGTGGCGCCGCTTCAACGGGTCGGCACCGTCTGCGGTGCGCGGGTCTGGACGCAGGACGGCGTCGGGCGAGGTCACACCTCGTCGGACGGAGCGGCGCGTGTGTCGGCGTCGAGGGCGTCGCGGAGCGCGGCGCGGCTGGTGATGCCCAGTTTGGGGAAGATGCGGTACAGGTGGGAGCTGACCGTGCGGGGTGACAGGAACAGCTTCGCGCCGATCTCCTTGTTCGTCAGGCCGGTCGCCGCGAGCTGGGCGATCTGCCGCTCCTGCACGGTCAGCGACTGCCATCCCTCGCCCCGCGCGCCGAATGCGGCACCGGCGGCGGCGAGCTCCGCACGGGCCCGCTCGGCCCAGGGGAGCGCGCCGAGGTCGGTGAGGACGCGCAGGGCCTCCTCGAGTTGCTCGCGCGCAGCCCTTGTCTCGTGGTCACGGCGCAGTCGCTCACCGTAGGCGAGGCGGATGCGGGCAGTCTCGAACGGGAACAGGGCGGCACCCGGCAGTGCGAGGGCGTGCTCGTACAGGCTGGGTGCGTCGTCTTGTGCGGTCATGGCCTGTGCCGCCGCAGTGACGAGCGCCAGGCGGGGGGAGAGAGCGGGCAGCCCGGCGGCCAGGGCCGTCTGCGCGTGGGCGCGGGCCTGATCGAGGTGTCCGCTGTGTACGGCCGCTTCGACGAAATCCAGCAGGGTGCGCGGTGCCTGCTGGGTGTGGGCTGCGAACTCGCCGGGTGCCGTGATGTTGGTCGCGAAGCGGTAGGCGATCGCATAGTCGGAGCGAGCCAGTGCCGCCGTCATGCCTACGGCATCCGCGTACTGGGTCAGGTAGCCGATTCCGCGTGGCCGGGCCCAGGCCTCCACTGCCCTGCGGTGACCATCGGCCGTGTCGCTGTCGCCGCGGCAGGCGGCGACCATGGCGAGAAAGGCGCGGAACTGATGGGCGAAGAGCGCGTAGCCGTGCCGGGCGGTCATCTCCAGACCGCGGCGGCCCGCCTGCTCGGCGTCGGCCCAGCGGCCTGCCCCCATGTGGTCCAGCATCACGAGCTGGAGCAGGGTCATGGCGTTTCCGGCGGCGCCCGCCTCTCCTTCCCTGGCAACCAGGCGCGCCAGAAGGGTGCGGAACTCGTCGAGTGTGTCGAGATAGTAGGCGCTGACCAGCAGCCGCATGGCATCCCACGGCCGGTCGGACGTGGCCCGGACGAACTGTCGGCGCAGGCGTTCCAGGCCGCCCACGCCCCGGCGGACCACGTCACCCCACGTGTCCCGGTAGAGGAGACTGGCCGAACCCGTCGGATCGGCCGGGTCGCAGAAACGGTCGACACAGGACTCGGTGATCGTCCAGGTGGCGCTGTCGGCCGCGAAGAGGGAGATCACCAGCAGGAGGTTGATCAATCGCTCCATCGTTGGCTTGTCCCGGACAGGGTCCAGTCGTTCCAGGGCGGCGACGACCTTACGATGCGTGGTGCGCACTTCGCCGTCCTGGTACAGGGCTGCGTAGCACTCGGCGATGATCACGTCGGTATCGGCCGTGCCCGCGCTCTCCGACAGCTGTTGCGCCCGTTCGAGCTGGGCCGACTGCCCGGCGACGAAGGCCGCCTCCGCCAGCCGCCGGGAGCGCTGGTCCGGCGTCTCGCTGAGCTGCGCGGCCCGCTCCAGCCAGCTCACCGCGACGGAGGAGGCTCCTCGCCTGGTCGCTGTTTCAGCAGCTTGCTCCAGCAGCGCGGCGACCTTCTCGTCGGGGTCCACCGTCGCCTCGGCGAGGTGGCGCGCCCGCCGCTCCTGGTCGTCGGGATAGAGCGCGGCGAGTTCGGCGTGGGCCGCCCGTCGGCGGTTGGGCGTGGCGAGCTGGACGACCGCGGAACGCACGAGCGGGTGCCGGAAGCCGAGCTGGCCGGTGACCGGGTCGATCACCAGAAGTCCGCGGCCGATCGCCTCGTCGACATCGCCCAACCGCCGTTCCAGCGCGGGGCGACGGGGACCGGCCACGGAGGACAGGCCGTCGAGGGCGGCCAGCAGGAGGGCCTCCTGCGCGGAAGGCGTCAGTTCGGAGATCCGGTTCCCGTACAGGCTCTCCAGGCGGCGCGTGAGGGGCAGAGGCGATGCCTGCCCTGAGGGAGCCGCAGGCACACGCCCGGCCGTCTTCGGCAGCTCGATCAACGCCAGCGGGTTGCCCTCGGCCCAGTGCAGCACGCGCTCACGGGTGAGCGGGTCCAGATGGGCGCCGGTGCGCTCCAGCAGCGCTGCCGCTTCCAGTCTGCCCAGCGATCCGACCTCGATCTCCTCGAGCCCGGCGTCGTCGAACACGGACGGTGCGTCCGCCCGCACGGTGATGACGCCCCGACCTCCGACCGCACCGGCCCGGCGCATCACGAACGTGCAGACCCTGGCACTTTCGTTGTCGAACCAGTGCGCATCGTCGACCGCGAAGAAGAGTTGCCGATCGTCCGCTGCCGCGGCGATGAGCGAGAGCATCGCGCCGGCGACCTCCGCCACGCCCGGAGCCGCCCCCGCGCGCAGTCCCGTGACCTGTTCCAGGACCGCGCGCGATACGTCGGGGAGTTGGGCACCGTAGGGAAGAAGCGGCAGGAGCAGCTGGTGCAGGCCGGCGAACGGCAGTTCGGACTCCGCCTCGACACCGGAGGCACCCACGATGCGTAGTCCCGCCTCGCCGGCCAGGGCCACGGCTACCTGAAGCAGTGCGCTCTTGCCCGTGCCGGCTTCGCCGCGCAGCACGGCGAACGCGTGGTGCGTGGGAACCGCCAGCACCCGCTCCAACCGCGCGAGCTCCTCCTGTCGCCCGATGAGCCGATGCTCGCCCTGAGCCACCTGTCACCGTCCCGTCCGTGTTCACTCCCGGCCACATACGTTGCCATCGCCGGTGGTCAGGACACGTTAGCGTGGGGCGGGGCCGTGGCCGTACGACGGCCTGCGGCGATCGGAACACCCCCGGTCTTCCAGGAAGTCAGCGACACCACGTCCTCGGCGGTCTCCCGAACACCGGCCGTCCGTAGGGCATGTCGCCGCCGTCCGCCGGCACTCAGAGCGGCCTGGGGCCGCAGGATCTGCTGGAGTGCATCAGCGATGAGGCGCTCGCCGCTCTGTACCTCAGCTGCCCAGCGGACGTGACAGGCACGGGTAACGGGTCACCGGGCTGTCGTACCTGTGCCCCAGGACCTCCCGATTCAGGCGACGCTGTTGTCCTCGCTCACCCGGATCACGATCTTTCCGCGGGGATGCTCCGACTGCAGGGCCTCGTAGGCGGCACGGGTCTCGGACAGGGGGACGACACGGTCCACGACCGGAGTGAGGCCGCCGTCGTCGATCAGCTCGGTGACGGCCTCCAGACCGGTACGGTCCGGCTCGACGACGAAGAACACCCCGCGTGCTCCGCGCGAGGCGGCGTCAGCCGGATTCGGGGGCTGCACGATACTGATCAGGGTGCCGCCCGGGCGCAGCACCGCCCATGAGCGGGCCAGTGTGTCGCCGCCGACTGTGTCCAGCACGACGTCGGCGCCGTCCACGCGGTCCTCGAAGCGGTCGCCTGCGTAGTCGATGACCTGGTCTGCGCCGAGCCGTGCGACGAATTCCCGGTCTCGTGCGGAAGCCGTTGCCGTCACTCGCGCGCCGAGCGCTGCGGCGATCTGCACGGCGAAGGAGCCGACACCCCCGGCCCCGCCGTGGACCAGGACGTGCTGCCCGGCCGTCAGCGAGGCATGGCCGACGAGTGCCTGCCAGGCCGTGAGGGCCGCCAGCGGGACGGCCGCCGCACCGGCATGGTCCAGCCGGGACGGCTTGGCTGCCAGTGCGTCCGCGGGAACGGTGACGTACTCGGCAGTTGCTCCGTCACGCGTGAACGGGATCAGCCCGTACACCTCGTCTCCCACGGCGAGGCCGGTAACCGCCGAGCCGAGTTCGGCCACGACTCCGCTGACCTCGTGCGAGGGAACGACCGGTGTCCGGTCGCTGCCGGTCCCGTCGAAGCTGTCGGTCCAGGTGGCGTCCCAGGCGAGTTCGCCGTTGGTGATGGAGGCGGCGTGCACGGATACGAGTACCTCGCCCGCGGCCGGTGCGGGACGTGGCGCGCTCTCGTACACCAGCTGCTCCGGACCGCCCCGCTTGTGGGCTCGAACAGCTTGCATCGTGGTCATCGGTCCATCACTCCTTGCGATGAGGGCGGTGTTGCGACCCACCCTGGCCCCGGGCCCACCTGACTTACTGCGGGCGTCTGGTTCCTGTTCAGGATGCGAGCGGCCAGAACGGGCGGCTTCCGTCATATGACTCAAACTGGTTGTGGGGACCGGTGCATGATCGCCTCGCGGGCCGCCTCTTGCGGGTGATCCGGGCCTCCTCGGCGGCCCGGCCGAGTTCGTCCAGCCGTGCGGTCAACCCCGCCAACTCCAACGACAGCGCCTGGCTGACCAACCTGGACCGGCCGCTGACCGGGTACGAGCGGATCTTCGGCACGGTCGGGACGCCACGCGGGCTGCGGACCCGGGGTGCGGTCGAGGACGTGGCGGAGATGGCGAAACGGGGCGGGCTGACCGTCCGGGACCTCCAGGACCAGGAGTTCGCGAACCGGGTGCCCGCCGGTGCCCTGGCGGCGGCCGACGCGGCGAAGGCGTGCGCCGCGCTGCCGGGCGGGACGGCAACGGGCAGCGACGGCACGGCGGTCGACGTCTCGGCGGCCTGCCCGGTGCTCGCGGCCTGGGACCGCACCATGGACACCGGCAGTCGCGGCGCTCTGCTCTTCGACCGTTTCTGGCGGAAGCTGACAGCTGCGGTCTCGCCCGCCCGGCTCTGGAAGGTGCCGTTCTCGGCGGCCGACCCGGTGCACACCCCGAACACGCTCGACACCGCGGCACCCGGCTTCGCCACGGCCCTCGCCGACGCCGTCGCCGAGTTGCGCACCGCGGGCATCCCGCTGAACTCCGCGCTCGGCGACCACCAGTTCGTCATACGGAACGGCCAGCGGATCCCGGTGCCGGGCGGCACGGAGGCGCTCGGTGTGTGGAACAAGATAGAGCCGGTGTGGAACGCGGCGCAGGGCGGCTACACCGACGTGTCGTTCGGCTCCAGCCACATCCAGGCGGTGGGCTGGGACGGCAGTCGCTGCCCCGTGGCCCGCACCCTGCTGACGTACTCCCAGTCCTCGAACCCGAACTCGCCCCACTACAGCGACCAGACCCCGCTGTTCTCGGGCGAGAAATGGGGGACCGCGCGGTTCTGCGAGAAGGACGTCCTGTCGTCACCCGCGTTGAAAACGGTTCGAGTGCACGAACACTGAGCCTATGTGGTCCCGCGCCATGTGGGGCGGGACCACACTCATGGGGCACGAGAAAATCACAGTCGATGCGATATGCATCAATGGTCGCTCACCGAATGCGACATGTGCTTCACCGTGCCCCCGTGCGCCCCTTTGAAGAAGGCTTTCTGGAAACCGAATGCCGTTCAACTGGGCAGGACACGTCTCGCACTGGGCAGGAGGTTTCCATGCACCGTGCTGCGCCTGAACAAAAACGAACGTGGACGACAGGTACTGCTCCCGGCATATTCCCTCTCCTCGGTCACGGTATCGCCTTATACCGCCGGCCGCTGGCGTTTCTGAATTCTTTGCCCGCGCACGGAGATCTGGTCGAGATACGGCTGGGCCCCCAGCGTGCCTGGATGGTGTGCCACCCGGAGCTGGCCCACGAGGTGCTCATGGATCCGCACACCTTCGACAAGGGGGGCCCGCTGTACGACAGGCTGGGGAACCTGATGGGCGACGGACTCGTCACCTGCCGCCAGGCGACGCACCGGGAAAAGCGCCGACTGCTGCAGCCCGCCTTCCGTTCCTCCCACGTCTCCGTGTACACGGACCTCGTCGCCGAGGAGGCCGAGGCGGTGTGCGAGGGGTGGCGGACGGGGCGGGCCGTTCCCGTCACCGAGGCGATGATGACCCTCACGACCCGTGTGATCAGCCGGGTCCTGCTCTCCGACTCGCTGGACGACGCGACGGCCGCCGAGGTGCGGAACTGTCTCTCCGACGTGGTCCGCGGGCTCTTCGTCCGCACGGTCGTACCGATCGACGCCCTGTTCCGCCTCCCCACCCCCGCCAACCGCCGCTACCGGCGCGCCCTCGCCCGCCTGCACGCCGTCATCGACACGGCGATCGCCGAGCGCCGCCGGGGCGAGGACCGCAACGACCGAGACGACGTACTGGGAACACTGCTGGCGGCGGCGCGCGGCGACAGCGGCCCGACGGCGGTCACGGACCAGGAGATCCACGACCACCTGATCACGCTGCTGCTGGCGGGCGCCGAGACCACGGCGCTGTGCCTGGCCTCGGCGTTCAGCCTGCTGGCCCGCCATCCGGAGGCCGAGCGCCGGCTGCACGCCGAACTGGACACCGTCCTCGCCGACGGCCGCCGGCCCGGCCCCGCCGATCTGCCGCACCTCGGCTACACCCGGTCCGTCGTCTCCGAGACGCTGCGTCACTCGTCGCCCGGCTGGCTCTTCACCCGCGTCACCACCAGGGAGACGGAACTCGCCGGGCGCCGGCTGCCCGAGGGAGCCACCGTGCTCTACAGCCCCTACCTCCTGCACCACGATCCGGCCTCGTTCCCCGATCCCGAGCGCTTCGACCCCGACCGCTGGTCGCCCGGGCGGCTCACCGCCGGACAGCGCCGCGCGATGATGCCGTTCTCCGCGGGCAACCGCAAATGCGTCGGCGACGAGTTCGCCATGGTGGAGGCCACCCTGGCGCTCGCGACCATCGCCGGGCGCCGGCGCCTGCGCCATCTGCCCGGGTACGTCGAACGGACACCGCGGCCCGCGATCACCCTGGGGCCGCGATCACTGGTCATGGTCTGCGAAGCCCGTCCCACGCATGGCACTTCACACCCCCGAACGGCAGGTGATCACGTTGTCGACAACACATGAGGAAAGCGCCGTCGGCGTCCTGGACGCATCCCAGGTCTCCGATCTCAGGGATCTGATCGACACCCACCTCACCATGCCGTTCCCGTTCGCCCGCAACCCTCATGAATCCGAGGCCGCGGCCGGTGTCGACGCGTGGCTGAGGGTGTGGGGGCTGACCGACGAACCGGGCGTGGCGACGATGATCGCGCGTACCCGCCCCGCCGAGCTCGCGTCCTGCACCAGCGCCGCCGTCGACTCCGGGCTCCTCCAGATCGTGGCCAATCAGATCGCCTATCAGTTCGTCTTCGACGACCGTGCGGAGGACGTCGGGCGCTACTCTCCCGGCAGGCTGATACCGATGCTGTGCGAGAGCGTCGCGATCCTGCGGGACGACCGGCCGCCCAGCACCCCGCTCGGAGCGGCCCTGGCCGACCTCCACCGGCAGGTCCGGGAACGGTGCACACCCGCACAGGCCGCGCGCTGGGCCTGGAAGAGCCGTGAATACGTGCACGGCCTGCTGTACGAAGCGGTGGCGCAGGCGCAGCCCTTCCCCTTGCGGCCGGGCGACTGCACCTCCATACGGTCACTGACCGCCGGAGTCGAGCCGTTCTACCCGTTGTACGAGGCCGCCCAGCCGCACGAGATACCCCTTGCCGAACTCCACCACCCCGCCATGGAGCGGCTCACCCGGCTGTCGGCCGACGCGGCCGTGTGGACGGCCGACCTGTTCTCCGCGGTGAAGGAACAGCGTGCGGGCGAAATGATCAACCTGGCCCTGGCCTATCAACGCGAACACCAGTGCTCTCTCCAGGCTGCCGTCTTCCTGGCCGTCCAGCGGGTCAACGGCACGATCGAAGAGTTCCTGAGGCTGTACCGGACCATCGAACCGGAGTTGAGCGCCGCCGGTGTTGGTTACATCGAAGGCATGATCGGCTGGATCCACGGGTGCTACCAGTGGTCCCGCACCGTGCCGCGCTACTCGGACGTGACCTCAATACCTGCCGTGCCATAAGGACTCCGCAGTAAACCTCCACCGGAGGTGTCCATCCAGGTCCTCGTACCCAGCGAGCAGGCATTCTCCCATCTGTCAGTTTCTGATTCACCCTATAGTGCTCAATCCGGCCTATCGCACCTCGACGGGGCGTACGCTCGGCTGTCCCGTAGGCCGAACGACAGAAAGCGGTACGGCTCATGGCAACGGAGCTGCGGCAACCGATCACGGACCAGGAGACGTTGATCGAGCGCCGGGGGGAACTCCATGCCCTCGATGCCGCGTTCCAGGAGCTGCGACGCACCGCGGACGGCACGTCGCGAGCAAGGCGCAAGGGACTGCTCGCCTTCACCGGGTCGGCCGGATTGGGCAAGACAGCACTCGTCACGGAAGCACGTGCCCGGGCCGCGGCACACGGATTCACCGTGCTGTCGGGCCGTGGCGGCGAGGCGGAACAGGGTTCGGCGTTCCGCGTGGTACGCCAGTTGATGCAGCCGTCACTGGCGAGGATGGACGAGGCGGAGCTCCACGCCTTCCTGGGAAGTTGGTACGACACCGTCGCCGGCGTGCTCAGTCTCGAGGCGAAGGGACCCGCCCCCGCACCGGATCCGACCGGTGTGCGCGAAGGTCTCGACTGGGTCATGACGCGCCTCACGGTGAAGAAGGCTCCCGTCGTCCTGCTCGTGGACGACCTGCACTGGACGGACGCCGAGTCACTGACCTGGCTCGCCTCCTTCGCACCGCGCGTCGACGACCTTCCCCTGCTGATCGTGGTCACCTACCGGCCCGACGAGCTGCCCGCCGAGGCCGGCGGACTCCGTGCGTTCATGGGCGACCATGGGGACCGCCCCCACAACCTGGCTCTGCTCACCACCGAGGGAGTGGCGCAGATCGTCAGGAACGAGATCGGCGAGGCGGCGGAGGACCGGTTCTGCAAGGAATGCTGGTCGGCCACCGGAGGGAGCCCCTTCGAGGCGGTGGAGCTCGCCATCGGACTCGCCGAGCGGAGGCTGATCGGCACCGACGACGACCTGCCGGCGATGCGCGAGCTTGCCGCGGCGATCAAGGGCCCGGGGCTGATCGAGCGTCTGGAACGGCTCGGAACCGCGACCGTCCGCTTCGCGCACACCGCTGCTGTGCTTGGTTCGCCCTTCTCGCCGCAACTCGCGGCGACCATCTCGGTGCTCGGCGACGAGGCCGTCGCCGAGGCGACCGAGAAGTTGCGCGCGGCCCGGATCCTGGCCAACGGCCACGGCCCCGAGGGCGAGCTCGAATTCGTACACCCGCTCATCGCCACGACGATCTACCGGTCCATCCGCACGGGTTTCCGGACCGGTTTGCACAACACCGCCGCACAGGCGCTCCTGACCGCGGGGTACGGCCCCACCGCAGCCGCGCGGCATCTGCTGGAGGTCCCGTGCGAGGACCGTCCCGAAACGGTCGCCTGTCTGCGCGAGGCCGCTCGCGAATACCTGCGTGCCGGGGCCACCGACGCGGCCCGGCGGCTGCTGGCCCGCGCGCTGCAGGAGCCGCCTCTGCCCGAGGACCATGCCGCGGTCCTTCACGAACTCGCGTGTGCCACGTTCCTGATCGAGCCCACCGCCACGGTGAGACATCTGCGCCAGGCGCTGGCACAGCCCGACGTCGACCCCGAGCTGCGGGCCTCCGTCGTCTACCGGCTGACGACGGCTCTGGCCCATACCGACAAGTTGGCCGAGGCCGTGGCCGTGGCCGCCGAAGAGGCGCGGAAGGCCACGAATCCTCGCGTCAAACTCCGCATGCAGGCCGATCAGTTCGTCTGGAGCATGGTGCGTTCCGACGATCGCGACTCCCCGGCCCGTTCTCGGACGCTGGCGCGTCTGGCCGAGCAGTTGCCCGGCCGTAGTCTGGAGGAGCGCTACATCCTGGGGCTGCGGGCCTGGGACGCCGCCATACGCGGCGAACCGAGGCAGACCGCCCTCGCGTACGCCGAGAAGGCCCTGCGCGGTGGTATGAGCTGGACCGACGAGAACCGGGGATTCGAGGTACCGCTTTCCGTCGCCCTGGTCTTCATGTACGGCGACCAGCCACAACGGGCCGAGGAGCTGTTCAACCAAGGTATCGCCGAATGCCTGGCCAAGGGGTGGCACGGCTCCCACCTGGCCTTCGGCCAGACCATCGCCGGTTACATCCGCTACCGCCGTGGCTGGCTCGCCGAAGCCGAGAACGCCGTACGGGAGGGTCTGCGCATCGCCGACAAGGTGGACGGGGTCGTGGCCGCCGAGTGGTTCGGCGTGAGCATCCTCATCAAGACCCTGCTGGCCCGCGGGCGTGTCACAGAGGCGCGCTCACTCGCCGACGAGCACCACTTCGACGAGACGGCCCTCAACACCGTCATCTACCCCGACCCCCGCACCGTCTACGCCGAACTCCTCCTCGCGGAGGGCCGTCATGCCGAGGCGGCCCGGCTGCTGGCCGCGGTCGGGGAGTGGCTGGACGGGCGGGGCTGGCGCAATCCGGCCTGGTGCCCGTGGCAGCTGCGGCTCGCCTCCGCGCTCGCCCCGACCGCCCGGGACGAGGCGGTCGGGCACGCCCAGGACGCCGTGCGGCGGGCCCGGGACTTCGGCGCCGCCGCCACCATCGGCCAGGCCCTGCACACGCTCGCCGAGGTGACCGGTGGGACGGCCGCGGTCGACCTGTACGCGGAGGCCGTAGGCCACCTGGAACAGTCCCCGGCCGCCTATGAGCTCGCCTGCGCCCAGATCGGCCACGGCGCCGCGCTGTCCCGCAACGGCCGGCTGCAGGAGGCCGCCGACCGGCTCTACCAGGGCCTGGAAGGAGCCGTCCACTGCGGCGCCGAGGCCCTTGCAGCCCGGGCCAGGGAGGAGCTCTCGGCGGCCGGGCTGCGTCCGCTGCCGCTGCGTTATGTGCAGGCGGACACGCTGACCGCGCCGGAACTCCGCACCGCCGAACTGACCGTCCAGGGGCTCCCGGTGGCGGTGGTCGCCAAGGAGCTGCACCTCACCGAGCAGGGGGTACGGCAGTTGCTGTCCCGTGTCTATCGCAAGATCGGCACGGACGCCGCCGGCCTCGCCGGGTTCCTGGAGACCCGTCATCGCCCGCGTCCCTGAGGACGCGGGACGTGGTCACACCGGCCGGGTGCGCCCCTGCCAGTAGGGGTCCCGCAGCCGCCGCTTGTACAGCTTGCCGTTGGGGTCGCGGGGCATCTCGGTGATGAAGTCGACGGTCTTGGGGCATTTGTACCCCGCCAGCCGCTCGGCGCAGTGCGCGAGCAGGGCGGCGGCGAGGTCCGGCCCCGGCTCGTGTCCGGGGGCGGGTTCGACCACAGCCTTGACCTCCTCGCCCCAGTCGTCGTGCGGGATGCCGAAGGCGGCTGCGTCGGCGACGGCGGGGTGGGCGAGGAGCGCGGACTCGATCTCGGCGGGGTAGATGTTGACCCCACCCGAGATGATCATGTCGATCTTGCGGTCGCGGAGGAAGAGGTAGCCGTCCTCGTCGAGGTAGCCGAGGTCGCCGACGGTGAAGAAGTCGCCGATGCGGTTCTTCTCCGTCTTGGCCTCGTCCTTGTGGTAGGAGAAGCCGCCGGTGTTCATCTTCATGTAGACGGTGCCGAGTTCGCCGGGCGGCAGCCGGTGGCCGTCGTCGTCGAAGACCGCGAGTTCGCTGATGGGCCAGGCCTTGCCGACCGTGCCGGGCTTCTTCAGCCAGTCCTCGGCGGTGGCGAAGGCGCCGCCGCCCTCACTGGCCGCGTAGTACTCCTCCACACTGGGGCCCCACCAGTCGAGCATCGCCCGCTTGACGTGGTCCGGGCAGGGTGCAGCGCCATGGATGGCGTGTCGCATGGAGGAGACGTCATAGCGTGCGCGCACATCCTCGGGGAGGGCGAGCAGACGGTGGAACTGGGTCGGGACCATATGGGTGTGGGTGCACTTGTGTGCGTCGATCAGGCGGAGCATCTCCTCTGGGGTCCACTTGTCCATCAGGACCAGGCGGTGGCCTATGTGGAGTGACGCTCCCGCGAACTGCAGTACGGCCGTGTGGTAGAGCGGTGAGCAGACGAGGTGGACGTTGCCGCCGAACGGCCGGATGCCGAAGATGCCGAGGAAGCCACCGAGATAGGCCTCCTCGGGAAGCTTCCCGGGCAGCGGGCGGCGGATGCCGCGGGGGCGTCCCGTCGTACCGGAGGTGTAGTTCATGACCCAGCCGAGCTCGCGGTCGGCGGGCGCGGACTCGGTTTGTCCGTCGAGGAGTTCGGTGTACGGCCGGAAGCCTTCGACCTCGCCGATCGCGTACCGGTGGGTGGCCGGGAGGCCGGCCTCGTCGGCGGCGTGCCGGGCCGGGCCCGCGAACCGTTCGTGGGCGATGAGGACCTTCGCCCCCGAGTCGGCGACGATCCAGCCGATCTCCGGGCCGACGAAGTGGTGGTTGACGGGGACGAGGTAGAAGCCGGCCTGGCTGGCGGCCAGGTAGGCGGTGAAGAACTCGACGCTGTTGGGCAGGACGACCGCGAAGGCGTCGCCGCGTTCCAGCCCGGCGGCGCGCAGTCCGTGGACGAGGCGGTTGGTGGCCGCGAGCAGGCGTCCGGCGGTCCACTCCTCGCCGTCGGGGGCGATGAGCACCGTGCGGTCGGGGTCCAGGGTGGCCTGGGCCCAGAATCCGGCGGGGGGCGTGCTGGTCACTTGCCGCTCCTTCCGGCGATGCGGTTGATGCGGTCGACGGCCTGCTCGAAGCCGCGGGTGAGGTCGTCGAAGACGGCCTGGACGCTGCGTTCGCCGGTCATACGGCCGACGATCTGGCCGACGGGGGTGCCGAGCAGGGGCTCGACCTCGTACTTCTGGATGCGGGTGAGGGCCTCGGCGACGAGCAGGCCCTGCAGCGGCATGGGGAGGGTGCCGGGGCCGTCCGGGGCGTCCCAGGCGTCGGTCCATTCGGTGCGCAGCTGTCGGGCGGGCTTCCCGGTCAGGGCGCGGGAGCGGACGGTGTCGCCGGAGCCGGCAGCGAGCAGTTTGCGGGTCACGGCGGGTGCGGAGACGTCGGCCTCGGTGCAGGTCAGCCACAGGGAGCCCAGCCAGACGCCCTGGGCGCCGAGGGCGAGCGCGGCCGCCGCCTGCTGCCCGCTGCCGATCCCGCCCGCCGCCAGCACGGGCAGCGGGGCGACGGCGTCGACGACCTCCGGCGTGAGGACCATCGTGGCGATCTCACCGGTGTGCCCGCCCGCCTCGTAGCCCTGCGCCACCACGATGTCGATGCCCGCGTCCTTGTGCTTCACGGCGTGCCGGGCGCTGCCCGCGAGCGCGGCGACGAGGACGTTTTGGTCGTGGGCGCGGGCGATGACATCGGCGGGCGGGGAGCCGAGGGCGTTGGCGAGCAGCCGGATCGGGTAGCCGAAGGCGACGTCGAGCTGGGTGCGCGCGACCTGTTCCATCCACCCGGTGATGCGCCACCCGGACGCCTCGCCCTCGGCGAGCTCGGGCACACCGTACTTGGCGAGGGTGTCCCGGACGAACTGCCGGTGCCCTTCCGGGATCATCGCCTCGACGTCGGCCTCGCTGACGCCCTCGACCTTCTTGGCGGGCATGACGACATCGAGCCCGTACGGCTTGCCGTCGACATGCGCCTCGATCCAGTCGAGGTCGCGTTTGAGGTCGCCGGGGGCGGTGTAGCGGACCGCGCCGAGCACTCCGAAGCCGCCGGCCCGGCTGATGGCCGCGGCCACGGCGGGAAACGGCGTGAAGCCGAAGACGGCGTGCTCGACTCCCAGGGTCTTGCTCAGCTCCGTCTGCATGCGCGCAGAATGCCGCAGCCGAGCGGCCGACGGAAGAGCTTTTCTGATGCTCCGTCAGATTTCTGGCCCGGCGACCCGCCTGACCCCCGGCCCCGGCCCCGGCAGGGCGGAGAGCGCGGTGGCCTGGCGAGCCATGCCGGCGTCCCAGTCGGGGCAGATCAGGTGGCAGTCGGGCGCGAGCCGGTCGTAGAAGTCCTGGACCGAGGCGGCCCGGTCCCCCGGACTCCCGGGCGGGGAAGCCGAGTTGCCCGTCACTCCCGCTCCAGCACCGCCATCGCGGCGTTGTGCCCCGGTACCCCGCTCACCCCTCCCCCGCGCACCGCGCCCGCCCCGCACAGCAGGACGTTGGCGTGGGGGGTTTCGACGCCCCAGCGGCCGGTGGCCTCCTGGGCGTAGGGCCAGGAGAGGTCGCGGTGGAAGATGTTGCCGCCGGGGAGACGGAGGTCGTGTTCGAGGTCCAGGGGGGTCTTCGCCTCGATGCAGGGGCGGCCGTCGGCGTCGAGGGCGAGGCAGTCGGCCAGCGGCTCGGCGAGGTGGGCGTCGAGTTGGGCGAGGGTGGACTTGAGGAGCTCCGTGCGTACGGCGTCGTTGTCGGCGGCGAAGAGCCGCGCGGGGGTGTGCAGGCCGAAGAGGGTGAGGGTCTGGTAGCCGCGGGCGACCAGGTCACGGCCGAGGATCGTGGGGTCGGTCAGGGAGTGGCAGTAGATCTCCGCGGGCGGGGCGGTGGGGAGCCGGCCGGCCGAGGCCTCGGCGTGGGCGGTGGCCAGTTGGCCGTAGCCCTCGGCGATGTGGAAGGTGCCGGAGAACGCCTCGCGCGGGTCGACGGCGGTGTCGCGCAGCCTGGGCAGCCGCTTCAGCAGCATGTTCACCTTGAGCTGGGCGCCCTCGGCGGGCTCCGGAGCCGGATCGCCGGTGAGCACGGCGAGTTCCTGCGGGGAGGCGTTGACCAGGACGTGCCGGGCGACGGCGACGCCCTCTCCGTCGGCCGTGCGGTAGGTGACCTCGGCGCTGCGGCCGTCCGTCTCGATCCGTACCGCCTCGTGCCCGGTGGCGATCTCCGCGCCCGCCGAGCGCGCGGCCGCGGCCAGCGCGTCGGTGAGGGCGCCCATGCCGCCGACCGGTACGTCCCAGGCGCCGGTGCCGCCGCCGATGACGTGGTAGAGGAAGCAGCGGTTCTGGCGCAGCGAGGCGTCGTGGGCGGTGGCGAAGGTGCCGATCAGGGCGTCCGTGAGGACGACCCCGCGCACCAGGTCGTCCGTGAAGTTCTTCTCGATCGCGACCCCGATCGGCTCCTCGAACAGCGCCCGCCACGCCTCCTCGTCGTCGATACGGCGGCGCAGTTCCTCGCGCGAGGGCAGCGGCTCGGTGAGGGTCGGGAAGACTCGCTCGGCGACCTTGCCGGTCATGGCGTAGAACCGCCGCCACGCCTGGTACTCCGCCTTGCCCCCGGTCAGCCGTTCGAAGGCCTCGCGGATGCGCCGCTCGCCGCCGCCGACCAGCAGTCCGGTCGGCCGGCCGTCGCGCTCCACCGGGGTGTACGACGAGATGGTGCGGCCGCGGACGCGGAAGTCCAGCCCGAGGTCGCGGACGATCTTCCGTGGCAACAGGCTGACCAGGTAGGAGTAGCGCGACAGCCGCGCGTCGACACCGGCGAAAGGGCGGGTCGAGACGGCGGCGCCGCCGGTCCGGCCGAGCCGCTCCAACACGAGTACGGAGCGGCCTGCCCTGGCCAGATAGGCGGCCGCGACGAGGCCGTTGTGGCCGCCGCCGACGATGACGGCGTCGTAGGTGCGGGGGGCTTCGGTGGCAGGGGGCATGGTTCTTCGTAACACATGATGATCTAGGTGGGTAAGAGGCGTGCCGGAGAGCGCCGTTCGGAAAGCGCGGGCCGTATGTGGTTGATCGCGCCCACGCGGCGGAGCCGCACATGCCACAGCCCCGCGCCCCCTTACGGGGCGCTCGCTTCACTGACGTCCGCCAGAAGCCCGCTGCTGTCGCAGTACAGCCACACGTCGATACAGCTCCACCGCCTCCGCACCCCGCCCCAACTGCTCCAGGCAGTGTGCCTCGTCGTTGCGGCTGGCGAGGGTGTCCGGATGGTCCGCGCCCAGGACCCTCTCGCGGGCCGTCGCCACCCGGCGGTACTCGGTCAGTGCGTCCGGCCAGCGGCCCAGCCAGCCCAGGCTCACCGCGACCTCGCGTCGGCTGACCAGTGTGTCGGGGTGGTCGGCGCCCAGGACCCGTGCACGGATGGCGCACACGTCCCGGGACTCCGCGAGGGCCTCCTCCCAGCGGCCGAGCCGGCCGAGGTTGACGCCGAGGCCGTGGCGGGCGCGCAGGGTCTCGGGGTGGGCGGGGCCCTGGACGCGGGTACGGTCGTCGATCAGAGTGCGGTAGAGGGCGAGTGCCTCCGTGCTGCGGCCGAGGCGGCCGAGGCTGATGCCGACCTCGTAGCGGGCGGCGAGGGTGTCCGGATGGTCGGGGCCGAGGGCGCGGGCGCGGGCCTCGGCGACCTCCCGGTAGGTGCCCAGGGCCTCCTCCCAGCGTCCCAGCTGACCGAGCGCGTAGGCGACTTCGTAGCGGGTGACCAGGGTGTCGGGGTGCTGTGGGCCGAGGACCCGGGCGCGGGCGACGGCCACGTCGTGGGCCATCCGGTACGAGTCCTCCAGGCGGCCGAGCCTGCTGAGGTTGAAGGCGAGGTTGTGACGGCAGCGCAGGGTGTCCGGATGGTCCGGGCCCATCAGCCGCTGCCGGACGGCGAGTACGGCCGCGTACACCTGGTGAGCATCGAAGTGGCGGCCCAACTGACCCAGGACATAGGCCATTTCCTGGCGGGCGGCGAGGGTTTCCGGGTGGTCGGCGCCGAGCACGCGCGCTCTGGCGCGGGCGACCTCGGTGTACTCGCGCAGGGCGTCGGCGGCGCGGCCGGTGCGGCTCAAGGTGAAGGCGATCTCGTAGCGGCTGGCCAGGGTGTCGGGGTGGTCCGGGCCGAGGAGCCGGGCGCGTTCGGCGGCGACACCGCGGTGCACCTCTCCGGCCTCGGCCCAGCGTCCGAGGCGGCCGAGGCTGAGCCCGGCGTTGTGGCGGCCGGCGAGGGCGGTGACGGTCTCCGGGGAGGGAGCGGTGCGCTCGGGCAGGGGTTCGGCGGCGGCGGCCGGGCGGGTGATCCACTCTCCGGTGAGCCCGGCACCCGGGTCGGGCGGGGTGGCGCGCAGGACGGCGCCCGTCGCCTTGTGGCCGGTGGACATGCCCCGGGTCCAGGAGGGCAGCCGGGCCTCGCGGGACGCCGGTTCCGCGGGCCGGAGCCGGGGCTGCGCGGTGACGACGGTGGGGACGTAGGTGGGCGTGGTACGCCCGAGGGTGATCCGGCGCCCCAACTCACTCGCGTCGTACGGGCGTTGGTCCGGCCGTTTCGCCAGCAGGTCGAGCACGACCTTCTCGAACCAGCCGGGCAGTTCGGGGCGGTGGTCGCGGGGTGGGGCGGGTGGGGTGTCGCGGTGGCCGACGAGGATCGCCCAGGCGTCACCGAGGTCGAACGGCGGTGACCCGGTGGCGATCTCGTACAGCACACAGCCCAGCGAGTACAGGTCGCTGCGCTGGTCGACCTCGGTGCCGCCGATCTGTTCGGGGGACATGTAGTGCGGGGTGCCCATGGCGATGCCGGTGCCGGTCAGCCGGGAGGTGAAGCCGATGTCGTGGCCGAGGCGGGCGATGCCGAAGTCGCAGAGCTTCACCGTGCCGTCGGTGAGCCGCATGATGTTGGCCGGTTTCAGGTCCCGGTGCACGACACCCTGCCGGTGGGTGTAGGCGAGGGCGGCGGCGACCTGCTCGGCGATGTCGACGACGTCGCCGACGGGCAGCGGATGGTGCTTGTTCTCCTCCAGGAGCTGGCTGAGGTTGCGGCCGCTGAGCAGTTCCATCACCAGGAAGAGGATGCCGTCGTGCTCGCCGAAGTCATGGACGACGGTGACCCCGCGATGGGACAGGGAGGCGGCCACTCTCGCCTCGCGGCGGAACCGCTCCCGCAGCACACGGGTGAAGGTCTGGTCGTGGTGCGGGCCGAGCGGCTTGAGGCACTTCACGGCGACCTGCCGGCCGAGGGACTCGTCGCGGGCCCGCCACACCTCGCCCATCCCGCCCCGCCCGATCAGATCGAGCAGCCGGTACCGCCCCTGGACCAGCCTGTTGTCAGCCATCGCGCGCCGCCGCCCCCCGTCGCCTCCAGCCCCGCGCTCCCCCGGGGGTCACCGCCACAGTGTGGCCGCGCCGTGCCGCACACCCCCGGCTCGTCCATTATGGCGCCCTATAGCCCGACTTTGTACGGCGCCGGGCGCGCGTCGGGGCCGAGCCTCGCCATGGCGCACAGGATGTGTTTGGGCGGGAGTTGCCAGCGCAGACGTGCGGGAACACAGCGCAGCAGGGTGCCGGTGGCCCGCAGTCGGCGGGTGACGACGGCGGGTTCGGGGGCGGATCTGCCGTACAGCTCGTGGGCGTACGGCGGCAGTGAGGCGTACGCCAGCCGGGCCACGCGCCGCCACAGCACCTCGCGCGCCGGTATCAGGAGCGGGTGCGTCGGCGGGCGGAGCAGGAAGTCGTCCACCGCGCGCGCGTCGGCTCCGGCGGCGAGTCGGGGCCGTACCTCCTCGAAGTAGACGGCCATCTCCTCCTGGCCGCCCGGTACGGCGGCCGGGTCGAGGCCCACCAGGCGGGCGCTGACGCGGTGTTCGGCGATGTAGCGGTCGGCCTGGGCGTCGGTGAGCGGGAAGCCGGAGCGGCGGACGACCTGCAGATAGGAGTCGATCTCGGCGCAGTGCACCCACAGCAGCAGCTCGGGTTCGTCCACTCCGTACCGCTCGCCGGAGTCCGGGTCGGTCGCGCCCAGCATGCAGTGGATCTTCCGGATGCGGGCTCCGGCCCGCTCGGCGGCCTCGGCGGTGCCGTAGGTCGTCGTACCGACGAAGTTCGCGGTCCGCATCAGCCGGCCCCAGGCGTCCCGCCGGAAGTCCGAGTTCTCCATCACCCCGCGCACCGCGCGGGGGTGCAGGGCCTGGAGATACAGCGCTCGGACACCGGCGACCCACATCATGGGGTCACCATGCATCTGCCAGGTCACGGAAGCCGGGGTGAACAGCCCGGGGTCGCCGCCCATGACCGCAGACTAACGCCGTACCCGCGGCATCCCCAGTCCGATCCAGGAGATGATCTCCCGCTGGATCTCGTTGTTGCCGCCGCCGAAGGTGAAGATGACCGCCGAGCGGTAGCCGCGTTCCAGGTCGCCGTGGAGGACCGCGCCGGCCGAACCCTCCTTCAGCGGGCCCGCCGCGCCGGCGATCTCCATCAGCCAGGCGTAGGCGTCGCGGCGGGCCTCGGAGCCGTAGACCTTGACGGCGGAGGCGTCCTGCGGGGTGAGGGTGCCCTCCTGGACGGCGGTCACCATCTGCCAGTTCAGCAGTTTCATGGCGTCGAGGCGGGTGTGGGTCTGTGCGAGGCGGCGGCGCACCCAGGGCAGGTCGACCACCCGGCGGCCGTCGGCGAGCTTGGTCTCCATGGCCCAGCGCTGCACGTCGTGCAGGGCGCGGATCGCCATGGTGCCGTGTGCGGCGAGGGTGACCCGTTCGTGGTTGAGCTGATTGGTGATCAGCCGCCAGCCCTGGTTCTCCTCGCCGACCCGCCGGGAGACGGGGACGCGGATGTTCTCGTAGTAGCTGGCGGTGGTGTCGTGCGAGGCGAGGGTGTTGATCACCGTGCAGGAGTAGCCGGGGTCGGAGGTCGGCACCAGGAGCATGGTGATGCCCTTGTGGGGCGGGGCCCCGGGGTCGGTGCGGGTGGCCAGCCAGACCCAGTCGGCCGTGTCGCCGTTCGTCGTCCAGATCTTCTGGCCGTTGACCAGGTAGACCTCGCCGTCGCGTACGGCCCTGGTCCTGAGGGCTGCGAGGTCGGTGCCGGCGTCGGGCTCGCTGTAGCCGATGGCGAAGTCGATCTCGCCGGAGAGGATGCGGGGCAGGAAGTACGACTTCTGCTCGTCCGTGCCGTACCGCATGATCGTCGGGCCGACCGTGTTCAGCGCCATCAGCGGAAGCGGTACGCCCGCCTGGGCGGCCTCGTCGAAGAAGATGAACTGTTCCATCGCGGTCAGACCGCGCCCGCCGTACTCCTTCGGCCAGCCCACGCCGAGCCAGCCGTCCGTGCCGAGGCGCCGCACGGTCTCACGGTAGAAGCGTTTCTGCGCGGCCGGGTCGGCATAGCGGGCGTAGGCGTTGTCCGGCACCAGGCCGGCGAAGTAGGCACGCAGTTCGGTGCGCAGCCGCTGCTGCTCGGGTGTGTGGTCGAGGTGCACGGCGCCTCCAGGCTCCCCAAGGGCGGTCCTGACGGCGCACACCGTAGAACGTGTTCCAGAAATTGGGAATGGCGGTGCGGGTGCGTGAACCGGTCCGGCGTCGGCGACGGGCCGGTTCACGCGCCTCTCCCAGGATGCCGGAGTCAGGACGCCGGGGTCAGGACGCCGCCGCCCGCCAGTCGGTAGGTGAGGCCGCCCAGGGCGCTGTTGGCGGCCAGGGAGGCGTCGTAGGTGACGGTGTGGCCGTTGCCGGTGATGCCGGTGACCCGGTCGCCGTGGATCTCCGCGCCGGTGAGCGAGGCGAGGGCCGAGTCGCCGGTCACGGTCCAGTGGCCGCCGGGGTCGAGCGCCAGCGGGGCGTGGGGATCGTGCCGGTGAGGGCCGCGCCGTCCTCGAGGGTGGCGGTGACGGAGCTGTCGGAGCTTGCCTTGATGTCGCCGTGGAGGCGGACATGTTCACCGGCGAAGCGGACGACGCTCGCCTTGTCCGCGTCGACCAGGGCACCTTCCGGGTGCACGAGCCGGGCGCCGTAGCTGACGGTGATGTCGGACTCGGTGTTGGTGACGTAGAAGAGGTCGCCGGACTCGGCGGTCACCGCGCCGCCGTCGACCTTGACCGTGTCGATCCCCTCGCGGAACGGCAGGGTGTTCCAGAGCATGAAGCCGCCGAGCGCGCCGGTGAGCCGGGCGTGGTCGAGGGTGATGCAGTTGGCGCGGACGCCGTGCGGGGCTCCCTCGGCCGCGAAGCGCAGCGCGGCCGCCCAGCCCTGGCCACGGGCCGTTCCCGAGATCAGGGCCACCTTGCCCGCCAGCCGCCCGCCCGCGGACGGATCCGTGGGTGTCACTGCTCGGTGGCCAGCGGGCTGCCGAGCAGGGAGCCGAGCACCTCGGTACCCAGTACCTTCAGCAGGGGTTCGCTGAAGACACCGTCCACGAGGATGAACGCCATCCGGGCCACCGTGTCGGTCCGGTTCTCCCAGCGGTGGTCGGTGCCGCGCTGGATCACCACGTCCCCGGCGCGCAGCACCCGCTCGGAGTCGTCCAGGACGAGGACGACCTCGCCGTCCAGGACGATGCCGTAGTCCACGGTCTGGGTCCGGTGCGTCGGGGAGACACAGCCCGGCGGGAACTCGTTGACGCGGATCTTGGTGCCGCCCGGGGCGGGCGGCACGGTCAGGTCGCGCTCCGTCGGCTCGGGCTCGTCGGCCGCGATGGCCGCCGGTACGGAGTCGGTGTTCCACATCTCGTAGAAGGCGGCGCCGTCGGGAGCGGTACGGACGACGGGCGGCGGACCGTCGGAGAGGAACACGGAGACGCCCGTCTCGTCGTGACCGGTGACGATCCGGCGCGGCGGCTGGCTCATGAAGGCGCTCCTCTTCCGGGATTCTTCCGGGATTCTTCCGGGACTTCCCCGGGACTCCTCCAGGTCATTGAGTCGACCCGGAACTCATGTCACGCTAGGCAACCCTGCGGTGCGGCGGAAATACGCATCCGCGATGCCAGGCATCGACGCACGACCGGGCCGCCGGCTCCCCGAAGTCCACGGCGCAGCACGGGCCCGTATACGCGAGGGAAAATTCAGTTCATCAGTGCGCAAACCGGTCACCGGATCGGTGTAATCGGCAGACATGTCGGACCGCGCGGCGATCTAGCGTCGAAGTGCACGGGGGCCACACGCACCAGAAAGCACCGAGGCACGCATGCCCATCCCGAATACCGACGTCATGCCCGTGACCGAGTTCGACACCCTGACCACTCCCGCCGCCACCGACCTCCTGCTGCCGGTCGACGAGCTGCCGGAGTCGGCGTCGTCGCCCGACCTGATCCTGCGGCGGGTACGCGACGAGCTGATGCTCGACGGCAACGCCCGGCTCAACCTCGCCACCTTCGTGACGACCTGGATGGAGCCGGAGGCACGGCAGTTGATGGCGGAGACCGCGGAGAAGAACCTCGCGGACCGCGCCGAGTACCCGCAGATCACCGCGATGGAGGAGCGCTGTGTGCGGATGCTCGCCAGGCTCTGGCACGCGCCGCGTCCGGAGCGGGTCCGCGGCTGCTCCACCACCGGCTCCAGCGAGGCGGCCATGCTGGGCGGCCTCGCGCTCAAGCGCCGCTGGCAGGACCGCCGGCGGGCCCAGGGCAAGGACACCGGGCGTCCGAACCTCGTGATGGGCGCGAACGTCCAGGTGTGCTGGAAGAAGTTCGCCAACTACTTCGAGGTGGAGCCGCGATACGTCCCGATGGAGCCAGGCCGCTACCACCTCACGCCCGACATGCTCACCGCGTACTGCGACGACAACACCATCGGTGTCGTGACCGTCCTCGGCTCCACCTTCGACGGCTCCTACGAGCCCGTCGCCGACATCTGCATGGCCCTGGACGGCTACCAGGCCGCCACCGGCACCGACATCCCCGTGCACGTCGACGGCGCGTCCGGCGCCATGGTGGCACCCTTCCTCGACCCGGGCCTGATGTGGGACTTCCAGCTCGAACGCGTCGCCTCCATCAACACCTCGGGGCACAAGTACGGGCATGTGTTCCCCGGACTGGGCTGGGCCCTGTGGCGTGACGCCGAAGCCCTCCCCGACGACCTGGTCTTCGAGGTCGACTACCTGGGCGGCCGCTCCCCCAGCTTCACCCTGAACTTCTCCCGTCCGGGCGCACACGTCGTCGCGCAGTACTACAGCTTCCTGCGGTACGGCTTCGACGGGCTGCGGAAACTGGCCGTCCAGAGCCGTACGACGGCCCGTGCCCTCGCCACCCGCATCCAGGGGATCCCGCCCTACGAGCTGGTCACAGACGGCTCCGAACTGCCCGCCTTCGCCTTCCGCCTGGCCCCCGGCACCGAGGGCCCGACGGTCTTCGACATCTCCCAGGCGATGCGCGCCCGGGGCTGGCATCTGCCCGCCTACACCTTCCCCGCGCCCTGCCAGGACGTCTCCGTGCTGCGTCTGGTGGTCCGCACCGGATTCACCGCCGAACTCGCGGGCATGTTCATCGCGGACCTGACGGAGGTCACCAGGCAACTCCACCCCGGCCGGCCCGTGCCCGCGCCGGTCGCCAAGCCGCTGGCCGCCGTCTGACGACGGGACGGCCCCTCAATAACGCACGGGAAGGGCGCGGAGCCCGCGGGTGCGCATCGACGGACGCCAGTCCAACTCTTCGACGGGGACGTCGAGTTCCAGGTCAGGCAGGCGTTCCAGGAGCGTGGCGAGGGCGATCTCGGTCTCCAGGCGGGCGAGCGGGGCACCGAGGCAGTAGTGGATGCCGTGGCCCAGCGCCAGGTGCCCGGTGGCGTCACGGCCGATGTCCAGCCGGTCGGGCTCGGGGAAGCGGCGCGGGTCGCGGTGGGCGGCCGCCAGGGACAGCAGCACGGTCTCTCCTGCCGGGACGATGACCCCGCCGATGGTGACGTCCTGCGTGGGGAAGCGGCGGATGGCGAGCGGGGCGGGGCCGTCGTAGCGGGCCAGTTCCTCCACGGCCGCTCCGATCCGGGCGGGATCGGCGCGCAGCGCGGCCAGTTGGGAGGGGTTCAGGAGCAGCGCCAGGGTGGCGTTGCCGATGAGGTGGACGGTGTTCTCGTACCCGGCGAACAGGATGAGGAAGGCCAGGGACATCAACTCGTCCTCGGTGAGCCGGTCTTCCTCGTCCCGTACGGCGATCATGGCGGAGAGAAGGTCGTCGGCGGGCTCGGCGCGCTTGCCGGCGAGCAGCCGGGCGAAGAACGCGAGCAGCGCCCCGACGGCCTCCTTGGCCCGCTCCGGATGCGCCGGGTCGGGGATGACGAGGGTGTCGGTCCAGGACCGGAAGTCCGGCCGGTCCGCCTCTGCCACGCCCAGCAGTTCGCAGATCACGGCGACGGGCAGCGGCGCGGCGTAGGCGGCGATCAGGTCGGTCCGGCCGAGGAGTGCGACGGCGTCGAGCAGCGTGTCGGCGGTCCGCCGGACCGGTTCGCGCAACAGGGCGATACGGCGTGGGGTGAACGCCTGGGACACCAGGCGCCGGACGCGGGTGTGGTCCGGCGGGTCCATGTTCAGCAGGTTGGCGTCCAGTGCGGGCGGCAGCGCGAACCCGCGGTAGCCGCCGGATTTCGCGTGGACCTTGTCGAGGGAGAGCCGCGGGTCGGCGAGGGCCTGGCGCACGTCCTCGTACCGGGTCACCAGCCAGGCCGGCAGCCCGTCGGTCCCGGCGACGCGGTGCACGGGCCCGGCCTCCCGGAGCCGGGTGTACACGGCATACGGGTCGGCGAGCAGCTCCGCGGGGTCAACGACGTCCGGGGCGGGAGGCGTTGTACTGGCGTCCATGCCCCACACCCTAGACAGACGACGACCACGACCGCGCCGTTCCCCGCCCTCGACGACACCGAGCGGGCCGCACGCCACCCCGCCGGCACCGACCAGGGCGCACCTCACCCCCGACAACACCGTGCACCCTGGCAATGTGCTCCCGCACCAGTTCCCGCCGCGCCTCCGGCACCCCGACTACACCGATCACACCGCACCCCACCTCCGACAACACCGACCGCGCCGCACCCACCACGCCCCGGCGGCCGTGTCAGGTCTCCTCGGCTCCCCGTCGTCCCGGGGCGTGTCCGTACGCGGCGCGACAAGCCCGGCGGAAGTGGCCGACGTCGGCGAACTGCCAGCGTGCCGCGACGCCGGCGACGGCGTACGGACTGCCGGGGCGGTCGAGTTCACGGCGGGCGCCTTCGAGTCGGCGCGGCGGACCCGGGCCATGACGGTCTCGCCCGGCCCACCGGACGCTCGACATGGGCGATGTCCTGGCCGGCGCCTATGGCGGCCGCCACGAGGGCGAGCCCCGGAACGCGGTCGTGGTCGCCTCGATGCTCGCCCTCACGGTCGTGGCCCCGATGCTCGGC
Organism: Streptomyces sp. Ag109_O5-1; assembly: GCF_003814875.1. Taxonomy (GTDB): domain Bacteria; phylum Actinomycetota; class Actinomycetes; order Streptomycetales; family Streptomycetaceae; genus Streptomyces; species Streptomyces sasae. The sequence goes on from NZ_RKQF01000001.1 coordinate 698,069, forward strand.
ATCGCCCGGGCCGCCCTGGACCTGGCCCTCGCCACCGCGGCCCGCAAGCCGATGTCCCTGACCGTGTACGAGCGCCTCGCCGACTTGCCGAGCGTGCAGCTCGCCGTCGCCGACGCCGCTTCCCTCGTCGACACCGCGCAGCTGCACGCCTACCGGGCCGCGGACGACCTGGACCATGCCGCCGCCGAGGCCGGCAGCTCACCGTGGCGGAGCGGGCCAGGGTGCGTATGGACACGGCCGTCGCGGCGATCCGCAGCCGCGAGGCGGTGGACCGGCTCGTCTCGGTGTCCGGTGCGAGCGCCTTCGCTCTGGCCGGCCCGCTCCAGCGGATCTGGCGCGACCTGGGCCGGGAGATCTACGGCCGCAGCCTGCCGGGCGTCGAAGCACAGCCCACGTTCATCGTCTGACGCCGCGGTGAGCGGCCTCCGACAGGCCGCTCACTCCTGCCTGTCGTCCCGGTCCGTCGGCCCGCTCGGTCGACGGGCCGGGACGCACCGCGTTGTGCGGGACGTGCTCCCGGCCGCCGGCTACGCGTTCTTGCGGCCCACTCCCACGTACCCCTGGAACTCCGACGGATCGTCCGGGAGTTCCTGGCCCGGGGCCGGGCGCCACAGCGGGATGTGGACCAGGCCCGGTTCCACGAGGTCGAATCCGGTGAAGAAGGAGAGGATCTCGTCGTAGGAGCGGGCGGTCACCGGGGAGGTGGCCCGGGACCGGTACAGCTTCCCCACCGCGGCGGCCGTGTCGGGGCGGTCCTGGTTCGTCGCATGGGACATCGCCAGCCAGCTGCCCTCGGGCAGGGCGTCCCGGAACGCGGTGACGACACCGGCCGGGTTCTCCTCGTCCGTGACGAAGTGCAGGATCGCGTTCATGAGTACGGCGACGGGCTGATCGAAGTCGATCAGTTTGCCCACCCGCGGTGAGCCGAGGATGTCGGCCGGCCGTCGGATGTCGGCGTCGACGATGTCCGCGTCCGGGTTGCCGGACAACAGGGACGCGCTGTGCGCCACGGCCACGGGGTCGTTGTCGACGTACACCACCCGGGCTCCCGGACTCACCGCCTGCGCCACCTCGTGGACGTTGCCCTGGGTGGGGATGCCCGAGCCGAGGTCGATGAACTGCCGCACCCCGGACTCGACGAGGAAGCGCACCGCCCGGCCGAGGAAGTCACGGTTGGCGCGGGCCAGGGTGCGCACCTGCGGGACGATGGCCGTGACGGCGGCCACCGCCTCCCGGTCTATGGCGAAGTTGTGCTCTCCGCCCAGCATGGCGTCGTACATCCGGGCAACGCTCGCCTTGTCGGGCTGGGCCGAGGAGAGGGGACCTGCGCTGTCGGACACCACAACATCCTTTCGATGCACGGATTTTGACGCGTCATCATCATATAGTTGTCAGCCGCCGCGCGGCGTCCCGCTGAACCGTCGTGCAGCAGTGTCCCCCCACGCCCGAAAGGCAACGCCCTGCGGAACGAACCGCGCCGCACCCTCGGTGCTCCGCCCTCATATGGGGCACCCCCGGCCGCCCGGCCCGTGTCGCGCCGGACGCTCCTCTCCCCGGCCGCCGACGCCATCGGCTCCGCGCTCGACCTGCGGCTGACCGGTACCCAGTTCGTGCACGCGCTGGCGCCCGCGCTCGCCGACGCGGCATCGGTCTATCTGCTGGAGCGCTGGCGTCGCGGCGAGCACGCGCCCGCCAACCCCGACCCGCCCCGGATCGAGGCGCACCGGCTGGCACTGCGCGTGGGGTCGGACGCGCGCGAGGACTGGGAGGGCGTGCTGCCGGCCGGCGAGGTGATCGTCTTCCCGCGCGGGACGCCGTACGCCCGCGCGCTCACCTCCGGACAGGCACAGTTGCTCGACGCCATGGACGCGCACACCTCCGAGCGGCTGCGCGCCTCCGGCGGCGGCGACATACGCATCGACGAACTGCTGCGCACGGCTTCCTTCCTCGTCGTACCGCTACGGCTGCGGGAGGTGACGATCGGGTTCGTCGCCTGCACCCGCGGGCCGGACCGGGCGCCGTTCCTGCCCGCCGAGGTGACGGCCGTCGAGGCGCTGGCGGCGCGGGCCTCCGTGGCCCTGGACAACGCCCGCCGGTACGAGCACGAGCGGCGCACCACGCTCGCCATCCGCAACAGCCTGCCCACCGGCACGCTCCAGCGGTTCGAGGGCTGCCGGGTCGCCCACGGTTCGCTGTCGGCCGGGCCGGACACCGTCATCGGCGGCGACTGGTACGACGTGCTGCGGCGGCCGGGCGACCGGGTCAGCCTGATCGTCGGGGACGCCATGGGCCACGGCCCGGAGTCCGCCGTCGCGATGCTCCAACTCCGCACCGCCGTGCGGACGCTGGCCGGTTTCGACATCCCGGCGGCCGAGCTCGTACGACGGCTCGACGCGCTCGCCTGCGAGACTCCCGGAGCCTCGTTCGCCACCTGCATCTACGCCGAGTGGGACGCCCGGCAGGGCATCTGCACCCTGGTGGGAGCGGGGCACCCGCCCCCGCTGCTGCGCGGGCCCGACGGCAGGGCGGCACCGGTCCAGCTGGCCGAGGCGGGCCTGCCCCTGGGGCTGGGCACGGGCCGCTACGAGGCGACCGAACTCACCGTGCCGGCGCAGGCTCTGCTGGTGCTCTACAGCGACGGCCTGGTCGAGTCCCGCGACGCGGACATCGACCATCAGATCGCCCGCCTCGCGGGCACCCTGGACGCGGCTGCCGCCGGGTTCCCGGACGCCGAGGACGAGGACGTACTGCCCGCGCTCTGCCGGCACCTGCTGGACGCCCCCTCCGACCCGGCCGGCGCGGACGACCGGACCCTGCTGCTCGCCGAACTGACACCCGCCCGGGGCTGATCCCCCACGTCCGTCTCTCACGCCGGGCCGCCACCGGCGTGTCCCGGCCGGTCCCGGGGCTCAGGCGAGTGCCGCGATGAAGTCGGTGCACGCAGCGGCACACGCCCGGCAGGATGCCGCGCCCTTCTCGGTCTCGGGGCGGGATCCGAAGGCCTGGGCACAGTGGAGGCAGATCACCCGGCACCATTCGAGCTGTATCCGCAGAATGTCCGCGTCCTGTTCGTTGCCCTCCGTCAGCGCTCTGCAGGTCGCCTCGCACACCTCGGAGCACACGATGCCGGTGCGCCGCACCTGTTCGCACTCCGCCCCGGCGTCCGGGTCCAGGGTGCTCATGCGCAGCGCACAGACCCGGGCGCACTCCGCGCAGGCCCGAGCACATTCGAACCGGTCTTCGAGAAACCCGTACAGCTCCCGCTGGGACATCTGCTGTGCCACCCGGCCCGGGTAGCCGGTAGCGGATGCGGCAAACACCCTTGCGGCCGCGCGTTGCGGGCGTTCCGGGCGCCCAGTGGGCCCTTCCGGGTCACCCGCCGTCAGCGACCACACACCAAGAGTGTCCGGTTCATACCGTTCTGGGCGGGGTATCCCCTTTCTATGAATACGGTATCGATGCAGCTGGCCGCTCCCAGCGGCCTGATGAGTCTCGCGCTCTTCGTGGTGGCCGTGGCCGTGCTGGCGATGCTGGCCGGGGGCTTCTGGCTGGGCAACCGGGTCAAGTACCGCGAGTCCGACCGGCCGCGTCCGGAGGAACAGCCCCACCTGCCTCCGGAAGGCGCGGTGCACGAGGTCCTGGAGAACCGGGAGTCGGAGGAGATCCCCCGGATCCCCAAGGGCGGTCGTCCGCTCACCCCGTACGAGCTGAGCAACCAGCAGACCAGGCCGAGCGCGTCCAAGGACCGGCCACGCTGGAGCAAAGGATCCAGCGGCTCGTTCGGCGGCGGCGGCCTCGGCGCCCACTGACCTCTAGACAGTCCCCCGGCCCGCGTCGAGGCGCCCGACGTGGGCCATATTCCCGAGATCCCCGGCGTCCTGGCTCGGCGTGGCAGCGAACCAGGCGTCGAGGATCTCCTTGAGCACCGGCGGCGAGGTCAGGCGCAGGCTGAGGGCGAGGACGTTGGCGTCGTTCCAGCGGCAGGCGCCGTCGGCGGTGTAGGCGTCCGCGCACAGTGCGGCGCGCACGCCGGGCACCTTGTTCGCGGCGATCGAGGCGCCGGTGCCGGTCCAGCAGCACACGACCGCCTGGTCGGCGGTGCCGGCGGCCACGTCCTGAGCGGCTTCCTCCGAGCAGACCGCCCACCGCGGGTCGGCCCCGGGTTCCAGCGCGCCGTACGTGCGCACCTCGTGGCCGCGGCGGAGCAGTTCCTCGACGAGGAGGCGCGCGACAGGTTCGTCCATGTCGGAGGAGACGGCGACCTTCATACCGCTTCACGTTACGCGACACGCTCGGGCACGCGGCGTGTTCTTCGTCGTCGAACCGCACCGGTCCGGCCCGCGGTCCGTCACCGGCCTGATCGGGAAGGGCCGCCCGACCCCGGTCGTGGACCGCGTGGTGCCCCAGCCCGAGCCCCGTGCCGCGCACGAGGCCCGGGCGTCACAGGTCCGCGTCAGGCGGCCCGCATGGGCCGGCCCTGGCGCCGGGTCCAGGCCTCCTGGCGCTCCTGTTCCGTGAGGCCGCCCCACATCCCGTACTGCTCACCCCTGTGCAGGGCGGTCCGTGCGCAGTCCTCACGCACCGGACAGTTCATGCAGACCGCCCGAGCCTTCTCCTCCCGGGCACGCCTTCGCTCACCGCGCTCCCCCGACGGAGAGTAGAACAGGGAGATGTCCATGCCCCGGCAGAGCGCGTGGCGCTGCCAGTCCCAGTACGGGACGAGCGGGCGGTGCGAGGCAACCATGGCTCACTCCTTCCGTCACGGTGCCCTGACGAGCACCGCGGCCGGTCACGCCGCTTCCCCGGCACCGGTGCCGCGACGGGCATCCATGCCGCCGGCAGAGCCTCACCTCAAGGCCGGAATCGTCCGTCCATCGTCGGACGCGGTCGCCGCGCCGGGCTTCAGTCGGATGACTGGAAGGCGGGCCATACGGTTCCGCGTCCGGCCGGGCAGCCCGGCGTCTCTCTCCCCCCGGCCGAGCACCGCACCCCGCGGACCACGGCCGCGGTCGACGCCTCCACCGCGCCCATCGGCGAGAAACCGGGCCCTCGGAAGAACCGCGAGCCGGGGGCGGGGGCCGCGCCGTTCTTGATGCTTCAGTCCATAACCATTAGCTTGGCGCCCATGGCACGCCCCCGGGAGTTCGACACGGACCAGGCCATCGACCGTGCGATGAACCTGTTCTGGCGCCGGGGGTACGCCGCGACCTCTCTGCAGGACCTCACCGCCGAACTCGGCATCGGCAGCGGCAGTCTGTACGCCGCCTTCGGCTCCAAGGAGAAGCTGTACGCCCGGGCGCTGGAGAGGTACTGCTCCCGCGACGCAGGCGCCTTGATCGCCGCGCTGGAGTCGGCCACCGATGTGCGATCCGCACTGCGCACCGCGCTCCACGCCATGGCGGAGGCGGACCTGCGCGAGCCGGAACGCGGCTGCTTCCTGGTCAATGCGGCCACGGAGCGTTCCGCCGACTCCGCGACCGTGGACCGGGTCGGCGGGACCCTGCGGCTGGTGGAGGGCACGATCGCCGGCGCGTTGGAGAGGGCGCAGGCGCGTGGGGACCTGTCGGCCGGCAAGGACCCGGCGGAGTTGGCCAGGTTCCTCACCACCTTCATCCAGGGGATGCGTGTCGTGGGCAAGGCTCGTGTCGACCGGGCCTTCCTGGAGAGCGCCGTGTCCGGCGCGCTGAGCGTGCTGGACTGAGCGGCGCGGCCGAGACGGTCCGGTCCCACGGGCGGTCACGACTGCGCGTTGGCCATGTGCTCCGGTCTCGCGTGGCGCCCCTGCGGCATGCCGTGCAGGGCGAAGTCCGCCCTGGCCGTCATCCCGGTCTGCAACAGCGTCTGGTGCACCATCGGGTGCAGGCCGGACGCCGAGACCACGATGCTGAGGTGCCCCTCGGGGAGACCGGTCACGGCGTACTCACCGGTGCCGTCGGTCACGCTGCGCACCAGTTGACGCCCCCGTCCGTCGATGACGGTCACCGCCGCACCACGGACCGGTCGCCCCTCGCGGTCCTGGACCCGGCCGTAGAGGACCGGCACCGGTTCGCCGAAGTGGTGGGCGTGCACCGGGAGCGCGGCGGGCCTGGGCGTCTCCAGCGCCGGATCCTCGACCGCCCTTGGATCGTTCCGCACGTTCCGCCACGAGTGCTCCATTCCGCCAGGGGCGACCGGAACGGAACTCGTCCGGCATGCGGCCCGGGGGCCCATCGTAATAGATTCTTGCAGGACTGCATTTTTGCAGTACTGTAGTAATCATCCGGCCACCGGCTCACGGAGGTGCGACGAGACCATGGAGAGCGACCGCCCCGACGGGCTGCGCGAGCGCAAGAAACGGGCGACGCACCGGGCGCTGCAGAGTTCCGCGGTGGCCCTCTTCCGCCTTCACGGCCCGGAAGCCGTCACGGTGGAGAGCATCTGCGCCGATGCCGGGGTCTCCCCCCGCACCTTCTTCAATTACTTCTCCTCCAAGGACGAGGCCGCCTTCATGCTGGAGGAGGGGACACCCGCGTTGATCGAGGAGCGGATCACCGCCCGCCCTCCGCAGGAAACACCGCTGGAAGCGATCAGGGCGGTCTTCGTCGCACGGCTCAGCGAGCTCGCCACCGGCAGGATCTGGCTGGAGCGTGTGCTCCTGCTGCGTGAACGTCCGGAGCTCGCTCCCCGGATCACCCTGACCAACCGCGCCGTGGAGGACGCGGTGACCCGGGCGGTGGCGGCACGCACCGGCCTGCCGGAGTGCCACCTCTATGTGCGGACGACCGCCGCCGCGGTCTTCGCGGCCCAGCAGGCGGCCATCAGCTGCTGGGAGCCGGACTCCGGACCGGACGTGGTCACCCTGGTGACCGAGGCCGTGGACCTGGTGAGCCGAGGGCTGCCCGCTCCCCCGAAACCGGCCGAACAGCCCCGCACCCGGACGCCCGACGCCGCACAGGTCCACTGATACCGCGCGGGGCGCGCCGCCGGCGGCGCGAGCATCGGCCGCGACAGTCCCTGAGAGGCAGTCATGCGTGTGGAATACGCTCCCGAGGCGACGAGCAGCGCGGACTTCTACAGGTTCCTGACATCGGTCGTCATTCCGAGGCCCATCGCCTGGGTGTCCACGATCACTCCCGACGGGCTCACCGAGAACCTGGCACCGCACTCCTTCTTCAGCATCGCCAGTACCGATCCCCCGATCGTCCAGTTCACCTCGATCGGCCGGAAGGACTCGCTGCGCAACGTCGAGGACACCGGGGAGTTCGTCGTGAACTTCTCGTCCGAACCGCTCCTGCGGCAGATCAACGCCGCTGCCACCGACTTCCCCCGCTCGGTCAGCGAATTCGACATCGCGGGCATCGAGCGCGAAGCCAGCAGGTGCGTACGCCCGCCCGGAGTCGCCGCCGCCTATGTGGCGTTGGAGTGCCGATCGCGCACCACGCTGCGCGTGGGCAACTCAACCCTGGTCTTCGGACGGGTGCTCCATGCCGCCATCGACGAGGACTGCCTTGTCGGCGGTCGCCCCGACGGCGGACTGCTGCGTCCGCTCACCAAACTCGGCGGCGACGAATGGGGTGCCCTGGGGAAGGTCCTGCACTTGAACCGCATCCCCTACGAGGAGCCCAGCGCCGGGTGACCGGGATTGCGCTGCGCCGGCCGCACCGGCCCCTTCCGCGTCATGAGCCGAACCCGGACGCGCGGGGTGGTCGGCGGCGGGAGCGCCCGGGGGTGTCTGTGGTGGATAGAACTGGGCGTACCAGCGGCGTAGTTGGCGTATGCCCTGTTCGTGAGGGAGGAGGACCGGGCGGGGCTGGTGGATCTTGTGGTCCCAGATGTGGACCTCCTCACGGACCTCGCCGAGGGCTTCCGCGCGGAAGACGAGTTTGAGCGCCGGGGCCAGGAACCGGGCGCGGGCCGGTTTGCGCAGGTAGTAGAGCATGCGGAGTTCGCTGGTGCGGTCGTCGACGGGGGTGCTGAGGGCCACGGCGGTCACGGAGAGGACCGGGCCGTGGGTGCGGACGACCATCACACCGGGGCCGTACATGAAGGCGTCGAAGGTGTTGTCGATGTCCCGGCCGAGGACCCGCCGCCGGATCCGGCCGCGCACCTCGGCGAACGGGCCGTCCACCCGCCAGTCCTGGACGGGGGGTTCGGCCTGGCCGTGGATGAAGTGGAAGTGGGACTCGTCGACGATGTTCTCGCGCATCTCCTGGATGTGGATGCGGGCCCGGCAGGTGTCGTCGACGGGAGAGGCGAACTCGCGGGAGGTGGTCTCCGGGATCTCGGGGACCTCCCAGGCCGGGGCGCCAGGTCCGGCGTACACGAAGACGAGACCGCTGTGCTCGCGCACCGGGAGGCCGCCGAGGGAGACCTTGGGGGTGCGGACGGCGAACGGCGCCTCGACGCAGCGGCCGTCGGCCGCGAACCGCCAGCCGTGGAAGGGGCACTCCACCGTGCCGTCGACGACCTTCCCGCCGGCACCCAGGTGTGCGCCGTAGTGGGGGCAGTGGGCGTCCCGCACGGCCGCCTGCCCGTCGGTTCCGCGGAAGGCGATCAGCGCCCGGCCGAAGTAGTGCAGGCTGACGACCTCGCCCTGGCGCAGTTCGGCGGAGCGGAGCACTGCGTACCAGCCGTGGGGCACGGCCGGCATCGGGTACGTGTCGGCCCGGGGGGCGCGGGGAAGGGCGGCGAGCAGCGCCGCCGCCTTGTCATGACTCCGTCGTAAGCGCATGGGGTGATGCTAGATCCCCCGGCGCCCCGGCCGGCGCCCACGGCGAAGCCGGGTCGGTGATGGTGGCGTGCGGCTACGTCGTCGTGAGGCGTGGCCTCGGCATCTTCAGGCTTCCGCCGGTCAGACGGATCCGGTAGAGGACGGCCCCCTCGATGGTGACCGTTCGACGGCGGGCGTTCCGGGCCGCCGGAGCCCGGGCGGTGAGCCAGTGCGGAACGGAGCTCGGGCTGATGACGACCCGTCGGCGGGGCACGGCCGTCCGGCGGCCCAGGCCGATGGCTCTGCCGACCAGTTTTTCCGTGTACAGCGTCGTCGGGCTCCCGGTGATGGTGCCGGCGCCCGCCTTCAGGTGCCAGGTGGAGCGCCCTCTTCGGACCGTCAGGTCGAGGTCGGCCGCTTGCAGCGAGCGGACCCTGAACTTGAGCAGTCGCTTCGCTCCCGCCGCGGTCCTGACGGTGACCACTCCCTGGAACTGTGCGTCACGGAGCACGAGCCGCCGCGAGGTGAGGGTCCAGGTGCCCTCGGCCGCGAGAACCGGAGTAACGCCGGTCGAGGGCGCGGGGGTGCGGAGGATGCGGTCGCCGCGGCGGGGGGACGCAGGCCGTCCGGGGGCGGTGGACACCCGGTCCCGCTCGTGCGGCGGACCCGTGCGGCAGCAGGAGGGAGAGTGGGAGGGCTTGTCGGCGGGGGAAGCGGTCGTGTCGTCCGCGGCGCGACGACGAGGTGCCGGGTGCGGGCCGACGGCGGGCGGGGCCTGTGTCTGCGACGTCGGGGTGTCGCCTCGTTGACCGGGCAGGAGTGGTGCGTTCGTCTGTCGGGGGTGGTCCGTGCCCGGTTCCGGGGGCAGGGGTGTCGTTGCCGGCTGCCCCGCGGGCCCGGCCTCGGAGCGGCTCCGGGACGGACAGGGAACCTGCCCGGCGTCCGTTGCGGACGTGACGTTCTGATGTGCGCTCGGTACTGAGTGGCCTGCCGTCGCAGGCCCCGTTGTCGGCGGCACGGCCGCGATCGCCAGGAGCGCGACAGGCAGCGAGCCCAGCAGCAACAGGTGCCCGACCGGGCGGGGAACCCCGGGAAATGCGGCGCGTGTTCTCAAGGTGGGTGCCATGAGCGTGCTCATCGCGGCCGGCATGGCGTCGCGGGGCGGGACGCCGGAGCGGTCACCGGGCATGCTGTCCGCCGTCCTCGGGTGCTGCCGGGAAGAGAGTCGGGCCGTCGTGCCCGGCCGTGGCGGCCTCATGGCCGGTCGCCACAGGATTCCCGTGCGAGGAGGCGCTGCCGTCCGCCGCCCAGGCGCAGGCGAGGGAGCCGCCGATCAGGCCGGGCAGCGTACCGAGGAAAAGGCCACCGAAGTTGGCGAGCGGCAAGGCGATCAAGGACAGCAGGATCGCGGCGATTCCCGCGAAGATGCGCGCGTTGTGCTGAAACCACAGAAGGAGGCCGAGAACGACGAGGAGGATGCCGATGACCAGTGACGCGGCCCCGGCGGTGGTGGACAGCGCCAAAGTGACACTGCCCCACGTCAGGTGGGCGTAGGGGAAGTACATGATCGGCAGCCCCGCTGACAGAGTGCTCAGGCCCGCCCAGAAGGGGCGTGTGTCGCGCCAGATGCGGAATCTCCGTCCCGTACGGGAGAGGGCGTCATGCCACTGGGCCGGCACGGTCGGGTTTCTCATGCAGGAGGGCTCACTAGTCTTCTGGTGTGCCGGAACAGGCCGGTGGGAACGGCCGGTGGGGAGAGCCGGGACGGACACGGGGCGTCAGAAACATTCGTCGACGCCCGACCTCAATGACAGCTGTGCACCGGGCAGGTCGAGAGAGCCCAGGGAAGCCGCGACACTTTTGACGCGGAGATTGTTCAGTTTGACGGACGTGCCCTGCATCGCGACGCTGTCCGGATCGAAGAATTTCGAGTGCCGGTCACCGGGGGACACTTCGCCCGAGGTGAGCGATCCGGCGGCGACGCCGATGTCCAGGTTGTTCAGTTCCGCTTCGGCGGCCTTGAGCAGGCTGACGTCGAAGAACATGTTCTGCGCGGTGGCGGGACGGTCGTGGTCGCCGGTCAGTCGCAGGGTGTAGGGGCCCAGTACGGGGATCGGAAAGAGGACCGACAGACACAGTGCGTCGATCCTCGCGGACCTCACACCGGTGACGGCGACCGGCACGAGCTTGCCCTGTCGTGTCACGTTCACCATGCCGTAGATACTCATGCCCCTACCCGTCAGGGAGTCTGCGGCGATCTTGAATGTGTCACCGGAGATGAAGAACGATGCCGCGAGAGCGCCCTGAGCCACGGCCGTGGTCAGGGCAGCCGCGACGGCGACACTCGGGGTCAGAATGACGGCAAAACGCCTCCAGCGCGTCCTTCGCATTTCCAACTCCTAGTCCGGCAGGGCTTCGCGCAGGGAGTCGAACGGCAGGCGACTCTTTCGCCTCCGGCTCGTCGGTTCACGGCCCGGCCGTACCCGAGTTTCGCACCGCGATCGTTCCTGGATATCTGCCGAACTGCCCATCCGTTCCGTTGAACGGCGATGGGTCGAGCATCGGACACTCCGGAACGCTCCGCAAGCCCGGCGCCGCCGTTCTCGTACGAAGCCGCCCGGATGACCTATCAGGCCACTGTGCGCATGCGGTATCGCGGGCCGGGTGACTCCCGGAAAATGACAGCCAGGACAGCCGACAGCAATTAAGGAATTTCACTTTCACCAACACCTCCGCCCATTCTTCCGGAAAACCGGATAATGGGTTGACCGAGAATTCACATCGCACGGCGTGGCAAGCGCCCCGTGCGCGTGGCCACCGGCGGGGAATCTCGGGTGCGGTGCGCCATGCACCCGTGGTCGGATGCGGCACATGAGCGATTCGCTGCGTGACCGTATCGAGCAGTACTACGCCACCGTGCCGTTGCTGTTCTCCGATGCCGAAGACTTCGGTTCCTTACGGCTGTTCGTGCGGAACAAGCCGGGTGCCCCGTACTACGGCGGTCCCAGCCATGCTCGACCCACCGCCGGGGGATCCGCTGCCCTGGCCGACACCGACATCGCCCGGGTGCGGGCCCGCCAGCGGGAACTCGGTGTGCCGACGGCTTTCGAGTGGCTGGCCGAGGTGGCGCCGACGCTGCGCGCCCGTATCGAGGCCGTCGGCCTGCCGGTGGCGGAACGCCCGCTGATGGTCCTGGACCGTGACCGTCCGGTGGATCAGCGGCCGTTGTCCGACGGGGTGACGCTCCGTGCGCTGACGGCTGACGATCCCGCGTTGCCCGCTGCCCTCGCCCTGCCCCGCCTGGCCTTCGCCGAGGAGGGCACCGCGGTGGGATCGACGGGCCCCGGGGAACTGTCGGTGGTGGCCCGGGAACTGATCGAGGACGGCACCGTGGCAGCGGTCCGCCCCGTCATCCGCGCCGGACACAAGACGCTCGTCGCCGCCCTCTCCTCGGACGGCACTCCGCTGGCCGTGGGCCACTACCACCCGGCGAAGGGCACCACCGAGATCGGCGGTATCGGCACCCTCCCCAGCGCCCGCCGCCGGGGCCTGGCCGCCGCTGTCACCACGGCCCTGGTCGGCCACGCTCGCGACCACGGGGTGAGCACGGTCTTCCTGGCCTATGCGGACGACGCCGTCGCCCGCATCTACGCACGCCTGGGCTTCCGTCCCGCCGGCACCACCCTGCTGATCGCCGATCAACCCGCGCGATCGTGAGCCCACCGTCGTGCCTGTGCTCACCGACACCCGTACGCCCCGGAACCTAGCCGGCGGCCGGCCCCGGTGCAGCGTCCGTGCGGGGCGGCTCCGGAGCGGTGTCGGTCCGGGCCTCGATCGCGGTGAGGACCGAGGACATGTCGAGGCGGCCGTTGCCCAGCCGGACGCTCTCGCCGTAGAGGCCGCTGCTCAGGTCGAGGAGCGGGGTGGCGATACCGGCCGCGCGGGCCGCGTCGGCGATGAGACGGGTACTGGCGTACGCGTCCGAGGTGGCGGCCTGGACCGTGAAGTCGTGCGCGGCGAGCATCGGGACCTTGACCCGGGTGATGCCACTGCCCAGCTGACCGGAGTCGACGACGGCCCGGAAGGTCTCCAGGTCCAGGCCCTGCCGCCCGGCGAAGTGAACGGCCTCGGCCAGCGCCGCGATCGTCGTCGTCAGATAGAGGTTCACGGCCAGTTTCATCAGCACGCCCGACCCGGCCGGACCGCAGTGGACGGTCTCCCGGCACATCGGGGCGAGCAGTGGCCGTACCTCTTCCACTGTGTCGGGGTCACCGCCGAGCATGGCGACCAGTTCGCCCGCCTCGGCCGGCTTGCGCGACCCGGAGACCGGCGCCTCGACGAAACGGCCGCCGGCGGCGAGCACGTCGGCGGCGAGCCCGCGCGCGTACTCCGGTGCCGTCGACCCCGTCGACACGAGGACCCGGCCGTCGACCAGTTTCCCGAACGCCGGGCCGCCCCGGCCGAGCACCGCGTCCGTCACCGCCTCGTCGACGAGCATGACGATCACGACACGCGCGCGTGCGAAGACCTCGTCGACGCTCGCCGCGACCCTGGCCCCGGCCGCGCGCAGCGGCTCCGACCGCTCGGCCGTCCGGTTCCACACGACGAGCGGGACACCGGCCCTGGCGAGGTTGAGCGCCATGGGCTGCCCCATGACGCCCAGTCCGACGAAGCCGATCTCCCCGGACCGCGGGGCGTCGGTCGCTTGCGTCATCGTCGTGACTCCCGGTCGTCGTGGGGCGGGTGGGGACCACCGGCACTGTACGGGCCGAGCCGGACGGACGGATTCAGGCGTCGGTGCCGAGGCGTCCGGAGGCGGCGTGGATCAGGCCGTCCAGCCAGGCCTGATGCCCATTGAGCATGGGGTTGGGGCGCTCCTGGGCCAGGGCCGCGGCCGGTTCGCCGAGCTGGGTCTCCTGGGTGAGGACGCGCACCCGGCCGCCGGGCAGGTCCTCGACGAGCCAGGCGTGCAGCACGTCGAGCCGCTCCTCGGGCCCGCCGTCCTGCTTCGCCGTCCAGGAGAGGCGGCCCGGCACACCGTCCGCGGGCTCCTGGTACTCGACGCCACGGGCGTCGAGGGGCGGAAAGCCGAAGGTGCCGAAGCTGAAGACGTCCCCGTCCTTCAGTCTGGGGCCGCCCTGCGGGAAGGAGATGTCGGCGACGTTGTCGTAGTACGACTCCCAGGTGGAGGTGTCCGTGAGGTAGCGCCAGACCCGGCCGACGGTGACGCCGCTGACGACGACCTCGTTGGAGCCGAAGTTGTCGCCGGTGCCGGGCAGATACCGCTCGGGCCAGTTGATCGCGTTCTGGGTGGTCAAGGGAGGTCCTTACGGTGGGGTCCGGCGTCGGAAGAGCTTCTGTAACCGCTCGGCGACGTCCTCGACGGTAGGTCCCGCTCCCATCGGAACACCAATAGGAGCGTCGATCTCTCCCATCAGGAGTCCGATATCTGCGGCGGGTACGCTGGCCCCCATGCAGAACCCCGCCGTCGGTGCGGCGGAGAGCCTCGGCCGGCAGCTTCCGTCGCATGCCGACCTGAACCTGCTGCGCACCTTCCTGGCCGTCTACCGTTCCGGCTCCTTCACGGCGGCGGCTCCGCTGCTGGGGCTCTCACAGCCGACCGTGACCGCGCAGATCCGGTCGCTGGAGCAGCAGACGGGACGGGAGTTGTTCACGCGGCTGCCGCGCGGGGTCGAACCCACTCCGCTCGCCGACGAGCTGGCCGGTCAGGTCGCGGAGCCCCTCGACGCGCTCGCCTCGCTCGAAGGCGGCAGCGGTCCGCTCGCCGGGCGGACCGCGCCGGTGCACCTCGCGGGTCCCTCGGAGCTGCTGTGCGTCCGGGTGCTGCCCGCCCTGGTCCCGCTGATCGCCGACGGCGTCCGGCTGCGGGTCGCCCAGGGGCTCCCCGAGCCCCTGCTGGAGGAGCTGCGCTCGGGACGGCACGACCTGGTGATCGCGACACGCCGGCCCCGCGGCGGATCACTTGCGTCGACGCCGCTGGCCGACGAGGAGTACGTCCTCGTCGCGAGCCCCGGATGGGCCGAACGGGCCGCCGGCGACGACGTGTGCACCGCCCTTCGCGAGGTCCCGCTGGTCACGTACGCGGCGGACCTGCCGATCGTGCGGCGCTACTGGCGGACGGTCTTCGGCAGGCAGCTCACCGCCCGGGCCGCGGTCAGCGTGCCGAACCTCTACGCCGTGCTGTCGGCGGTCAACGCCGGCGCCGGCTACAGCGTGCTGCCCCGTTCGCTCTGCCAGGAGTACCTGGACTCCGGCCGCCTGGTCCGGCTCCACGAACCGGAGGAGCCCCCGCTGAACACCCTCTTCCTGGTCCAGCGGCCGGGTTCCGACACCAACCCGGATGTCGCCCGCGTCCGCGAACACCTCCGTGCGGCCGCCCGCGGCTGGTGAGGCGGGACGTCGGTCCTCGGTGAGTGCGTTCAGAAGGGACGAGTGCGTTCAGAAGGTCCGCAGGCGGTAGGAGCCGGCCAGGTCGCGGACCTGCACGGAGCAGATCACCGCATCCGTCGTGCTCATGCTCAGGTGTTTCTCCAGCAGGGCCAGCACGTCCTCGGACAGTTGGGCCTTGAGTCCCTCGGAGCGCCCGGGGAGCAGCCCCACCTCCACATGCACGAAGGCCGCCTCGCCGCCGTGCCGATGCCCCACATGGGCCGCGGCCGCCTCCCGGAACAACGTCTTGCACGTACCCGCCGAACCGCTGCCGTCGAGCACCGTCCGGTGCAGTTCCGCCGCGAAGGCCCGCAGGTCGAGGAGGTCGGAGAGGCGCGGGGAGTGGTCGACGGTGATGTGAGGCACGGAGATAGTTGTATCAGCCCTCGATCTGCTCGCCGACCGCGGTGTGCCTTCGGTCCTCCCGGGTCCACCCGCGTCCTCCCCGGTCCACCCGCGTCCTCCCCGGTCCACCCCGGCCCTCCCCGGCCCTCCCCGGCCCTCCCGTCAGACGGCCCGCCGGGTCTCGGGGCGCACGAGTCCGGTCTGGTAGGCGATCACGACGAGCTGGGCGCGGTCGCGGGCGCCGAGTTTCGTCAGGGCGCGCTGGATGTGGCTGCGCACGGTCAGCACGCTCAGGACGAGCTCCCCGGCGATCTCGTCGTTGGACCTGCCGCGGGCGGCGAGCGCGGTGACCTCCCGTTCGCGGGGGGTGAGGTCGTCGAGGCGCTCCGGAGGCACCAGCAGGGCGCCGGGGGCCGGGCCGGCCAGGAAGCGGGCGATGAGGGCGCGGGTGGCGCCCGGTGAGAGGAGGGCCTCTCCGGCGGCGACGGTGCGGATGCCGGCGAGGAGGGTGTCGGTGGTGACGTACTTGCCGAGGAAACCACTGGCACCGACGCGCAGCGCCTGGGCCACGTACTCGTCGGTCTCGTACATGGTGAGGACGAGGACTCGGGTGCCGGACAGCTCGGGGTCGGCGCAGATGGCGGCGGTGGCGGCCAGGCCGTCCGTGCCGGGCATGCGGATGTCCATCAGGACGACGTCGGGGCGGTGGGTGCGGGCGAGGTCCACCGCCTCCTGGCCGTCGGCGGCCTCGGCGACCACCTCCAGGTCCGCGCAGGAGTCGATCAGCAGCCGGAACGTGCCGCGCAGCAGGGCCTGGTCGTCGGCGAGCAGGACGCGGATGCTCACGGGGCGGCCTCCAGTTCTTCCGGTGCGAGGGAGTGCAGAGGCAGGGCGGTGCTGACTTCGAAGCCGCCCTCGGGACGGGGTCCGGCCCGCAGGTCACCACCGACGGAGTGGGCCCGCTCGCGCATGCCCATGAGGCCGTAGCCGCTGTCGGCTGCCGGGGCGGCGGGGGTGCCGTCGTTGGTGACCGAGATGAGCAGCCGGGACCGGCCGTAGGTGAGCCGGACGGCGGCGTCCCGGCCGGCGCCGTGCTTGGTGACGTTGGTGAGGGCTTCCTGGATGATCCGGTACGCCGTCAGGTCCACGCCCGGGGACAGGGGACGGGGTTCGCCGTCCGTGGTGACGGTGACGTCGAGACCGGCGCTCGCATACGTCGAGACCAGTTCGGGCAGCCGGTCGAGGCCGGGTGGGGGCTCCAGGGACTCGCCGTCGCGGTCGCCGGACTGCCGCAGCACCCCGACCGTGGCCCGGAGTTCGATCAGTGCGGAGGACGTGGTGACCGTCAGTTCGTCGAGCAGCTTCTGGGCCTGCTCGGGCCGGGTGGGTGCAAGGTGGCGGGCGGTGCCGGCCTGGGCGTTGGCGACGGCCATGTGGTGGGCGACGACGTCGTGCAGCTCACGGGCGATCCGCAGCCGCTCCTCGGCGACCCGCAGCCGGGCCTCCTCCTCGCGGGTGCGTTCGGCGTACACGGCCCTGGCCTGCACGGACTCCAGGTAGGCCGCGCGCAGCCGCGCCCTGCTGCCGCCGACGATGGGCAGCAGCAGCCACAGGACGGGGCCGACCGTGCGCAGCAGCAGCATGTCGGTCGTGGGGTTGTCGAGCATGGCGGTGATCACCACCACGGTCATGGCCGCCAGACCGGACATCCGTGCGGTCCACCGGTCGGTCCGGGCGGCCACCCAGTACAGGGCCAGCATGAGGGGGGCCAGCAGCAGGGGGGTGGGCAGATAGCCCTGGGCGAAGGTGGCCGCCGCGCAGCCCATGGCCACGGTGGCGGCGGCGCGCGGGTGATCGCGCGCCTGCAGCAGGGCGAGGCAGGTGACGGCCGCGAGGGCGATGGCGGGCCACTGCTCCCGCGGTTGGTCGAAACCGGGGAAACGGAGCATGGCGCCGAGGGTCACACAGCCGAGCAGCGCCAGCGCCGTGGCCACGTCCATCACGCGGCGGAAGCGCCCACTCCCGCGCTCCAAGCTGGTGGTCATGTCTCTCTCCGGTCGGTGGGCCTGGGTCCATCGTGGACGACGTGCGCGGTGGAACGCCCCTGCGGGTCGCCCATGACCTGCGCCACGGGCGGCCCGCAGGGGCTGGAGGGAGCGGTCAGACGCGTGCCTCGACCGGCTCGCCCGCGGTCGGATCCGGGTCGCCGGCCGCCGCCGCGGCCGGGCGCCGGCTGAGGGCCTCGCCCTCGATGTCCACCCTGGGCAGCAGCCGGTCCAGCCACTTCGGCAGCCACCAGGCCCGGTCCCCGAGCAGGGCGAGGACCGCCGGCACGATCGCCATCCGCACAACGAAGGCGTCCAGGAGTACGGCGGTGGCCAGGCCGAACCCGATCATCTTGATCATGGAGTCGCTCTCGCCGATGAACCCGGAGAAGACCGCGATCATGATCAGGGCGGCGGCCACGACGACCCGGGCGCTGTGCCGGAACCCGGAGACCACCGCCTCCTTCGCCGATTCGCCATGGACGTACGACTCCCGCATCCGGGAGACGAGGAAGACCTCGTAGTCCATGGCCAGGCCGAACACGATGCCCACCAGGAAGATCGGCATCAGGCTCATGATCGGCCCGGTCTGGTCCACCCCGAACAGTCCGGCCGCGTGCCCCTGCTGGAAGACCAGGACGACCGCGCCGAGGGCCGCGAGGACCGAGAGCAGGAAGCCGAGGGCCGCCTTGAGGGGGACGAGCAGGGACCGGAAGACCACCAGCAGCAGGACGACGGCGAGACCGACGACGGTGACGAGGTAGGGCACCAGCGCGGACTGGACCTTGCCGGCGATGTCGATGTTCATCGCGGTGCTGCCGGTGACCTCGAAGATCGCGCCGGTCGCCGACTCCACGGCCGGGCGTTCGCCGCGGATCGTCTTGACGAGGGTCTTGGTCCGGTCGTCGGTGGGGCTGGTGGACGGTGTGGCGGTGAACACCGCCGTGTCGCCGGCCTTGTTGAAGTGCGGCCGGGAGACCGCGACGATTCCCCGGGTGCCGGCGATCTTCTCGCCGATCGTGCCGACCGCGTCCTTTGCGTCGCCGGCGCCCCGGGCGTCCACGACGATGGTCAGCGGGCCGTTGAAGCCGGGGCCGAAGCCCTCGGCGAGGGCGTCGTAGGCGCGGCGCTCGGTGGTGGACGTGGACTTGGCCTCGTCTCCCGGCATGCCGAGCTGCAACTGGGTCATCGGGACGGCGAGGGCGCCGAGGCCCACGACGCCGAGGAGCAGCACGGGCACCGGGCGGCGCAGCACGAAGCGGGCCCAGCGGGTGCCCCGGTTGTCGGCCGCGGGTGCCGCCTTCCTGGAACGGAAGAGCCTGCGGCGGCCTGCTCCCTTGCGCACGGCGCCCGCCAGCACGGCGTTCGGCCAGAACCCGAGCAGGGCGGGGACGGCGGTCAGCGCGACGACCACGGCGACGACCACGGCACCGGCGGCGGTCAGCCCCATCTTGGTCAGCATCGGGATGCCGACGACGGCCAGTCCCGCCAGGGCGATGATCACGGTGAGGCCCGCGAAGACCACCGCCGAGCCCGCCGTACCGACCGCGAGGCCGGCCGCCTCCTCCGGGGCGTGCCCGTGGGCGCGTTCCTCCCGGTAGCGGGAGACGACGAAGAGGGCGTAGTCGATGCCCACGGCGAGGCCCAGCATCATCGCCAGGGTGCCGGTGCTGGTGGACAGGCCGAGGGTGTGGGACAGCAGGGTGATCGTGAACATGCTGAGGCCGACGCCGAGGATCGCGGTCAGCAGCGGCAGCCCGGCGGCCGCCAGGGAACCGAAGGTGATCAGCAGTACGACGGCCGCCACCGCGATGCCGATGACCTCGGCGGCACCGCCGGCTCCAGCGCCGCTGTCCATGGCGGAACCGCCGGCCTCGACCGTGAGGCCCGCGTCGCGTGCCTGGCCGGCGGCGTCCTCCAGCGCCGTCCGGGTGGCGTCGGTGATGTCCGAGGACTTCACCTTGTAGGTGACGGTGGCGTAGGCCGTGGAGCCGTCCTTGCTGACCGCCTTCGCGGTGAAGGGGTCCGCGACGCCGGCCACCTGGGTGCCCTCGCCCAGGGCCCGCACCGTCTCCTCGATCGCCTTCTTGTTCGCGGTGGCGGTGACCTTCTTCCCGTGCGGGGCGACGAAGACGACCCGCGCGGTGGCGCCGTCGGCGGCCGCGCCGGGGAACCGCTCCTGCATCAGGTCGTACGCCTTCTGGGACTCGATGCCCGGCGTCGAGAACCCCTCGTCGGAGGCGCCCGGCGCCTGCAGCGCGCCGAGTCCTACGGCGGCCAGGACGGCCACCCAGAGCAGGGCGACGTACCCGCGCCGCCGAGCGGCCAGCCGGCCCAGTCGATACAGAAAAGTAGCCACGTCAGGGAACTCCACATCCGATCTCGCTTGGTCACCCAGGCTGTCGCGGCGAGGGCCCCCTCGTCGTCGTGCGGCTGCTGGCACTGCCGGCTACTGAATCCGCAGGACGGACTACTGAAACCGCAGTACGCGTCCGGGTCGCCGGTCCTGCGCCGGTACGACGTGAGGGCCGCCTCAGTCCGCCGCCCCGACCTCGCGGAGCACCGCCTCGGCCATACCGCGTTCGCCGCGCTCGTTGGGGTGCGCCGGGGCTGCCGGTGCCGCCGGAACCAGCGGCTCGACCCAGCGCACGCCGGGGTCCGCGCAGGCGTCACGGCCCGTGGAGGGCGCGTAGGTGTCGACGTAGCCGGCACCGGCGGCCCGTGCCGTGTCCCGGAGTACGGCGTTGAGCTGCCGTTCCTTCTCCCGCAGGAAGCCCACATCACCCGGGGCCAGGCCCATCGCCGTGCAGTCGGTTCCCTCGGCGGGCAGGATCGCCGGATAGCCGACGACGTAGATCCGGGCCTCGGGTGCGCGGCGCTCGATGTCGCGCAGCACGCCGGCCAGCCGCCCGCCCGCCGTCCTGATCCTCCCCTCGACCTCGTCGGTGCCGCCGGACACGTACCGACTGCGGCACGGTGCCCGGTCGGCGGTGCCGTCCCCGATCCGCTTCTCCAGCTGGTACTTGACGCCGCTCCGGACGCAGGTCGTGATCAGGGAGCCGAAGCCGATGTCGTTGCCGCCGATTCCGAGGGTGACCAGCCGCGTGGCGGTGCTCAGGGCCGACAGTTGTGCGGGGTTGACGCCATGGTCCGTCGACTGCGGCGCGGACAGATCGGCCACGACGGCCCCGCTGCAGCTGACGTCCCGGAACTCGGCCGCCCGCAGGCCGAGTCCGGCGGCGACCAGCGCGGGGTAGTTCCGGTCGGAACGCTTGCAGCCCGCGGGCCGCCCGTGCCGGCCGGGGATCTCCGGGCCGGCTGTGTAGGAGTCGCCGAGCGCGACGTACGGCCCTTTCGGCGGCGGGACCCGCGACGCGGCACCGCCACCGCCGTCCCTGCCGACGGTCACGACGGCGGCGAGCGTGACGCACGAGGCGACCGCCGCCAGCCCGAACCCTGTTCGAATCCTCATCCGATGCCCTGCCTCCTGCCGGTCTTCGATACCGGTCCAGGCTCTCCGGGCAGCGCCTGCCCGTCGTCGTCCCACTGTTGGCAACCGGGGGACTCGAAGCGCAGTACGGGCCCGCGTGGGGTCGTACTGCGGATCGAGCAGGACGTGCTGCGGACCGGGCAGGGGCTACTGCGGTTTCGGTAGGCGGGCCCGCCCGCACAACCGGTGTCCGGACCCTTGACGTCCGCCCTCTGACTGCGTAGACATGACTACGCAGACATGACAGCGCAGTCAGCCGGACGCCGCATGACATGATTGCCCTAGATCAAGCGGTCACCGGGAGACG
Source organism: Streptomyces sp. Ag109_O5-1 (assembly GCF_003814875.1). Taxonomy (GTDB): domain Bacteria; phylum Actinomycetota; class Actinomycetes; order Streptomycetales; family Streptomycetaceae; genus Streptomyces; species Streptomyces sasae. The sequence continues at coordinate 719,395 of NZ_RKQF01000001.1, forward strand.
CCATGACACCAGGGACGGGACGCGGCAGGAGCACCGCCGCGCCGCGCAGTGTGGACGTGGCCCGGCTGGCCGGTGTCTCGCAGAAGACCGTCTCCAGGGTCTTCAACGACGAGCCCTATGTCTCCGAGGACGTGCGCCGACGCGTTCTCCACGCCGCGGAACAGCTCGGCTACCGGCGCAACAACGCCGCCCGGGCGCTGGCCTCCGGACGCACCCGCTCGATCGGCGTGGTGACGCTGGGCACGGCCCTGTACGGCCCCGCCTCGCTGCTCATGGGCGTCGAGCGGGTCGTCCGCGACACGGGCTACGCCCTGCGCGTGGTCAACACGGTGGAGGGCGACCCGGCGGGCATCTCCGGTGCCGTGGACTCGCTCCTCGACCAGGGCGTGGACGGCATCGTCATCTCCGAACCCATCGACGAACAGACGGACGGCGAGGACGTCCCTCTGCAGATCGACGTTCCGGTCCTCGTGATGGGCCCACCGCCCCCGGTCACCGCGCCCACCGTGCTGACCGCGGGGGACGGGGCGGACCTGATGGCCCGGACCGCCACCGAACACCTGCTGGCCCTCGGCCATGCGACGGTCCATCACCTCGCCGGACCGCAGCGCTGGTACGCCGCCCGGGACCGCCTGGCAGGCTGGCAGGCCGCCTTGACCTCACAGGACAGGGAGGTACCCGCGGTCGTCGAGGGCGACTGGTCGGCCGCGTCCGGGTACGCGGCGGGACAGAGGTTCGCCGCGGACGACCGGGTCACCGCGGTCTTCTCCGCCAACGACGACATGGCGATCGGTCTGATCCGGGCCCTGACGGAGGCCGGCCGGCGGGTGCCGGGGGACGTCAGCGTGGTCGGCTTCGACGACATCCCGGTCGCCGCCTATGTGACTCCCCCGCTCACCACGGTGCGTCAGCCCTTCGACGCCGTCGCGCAGGAGGGCCTCAAGCGCCTGGTGCACGCCATCGAGAACCCGGTGGCGGATCCCCTGCCGTCGAGCGGCCCGCCGGTCGACCTGATCGTCCGCGCCTCGACCGCGCCACCACCGCGATCGGCTCGTGGCCGGCACGGCACTACACCGGATGCCGCGAAAGGAGGTGTGCCCGCAGCCGACTGACCCACCGCTCAGCCCGTACGACGACAGCTCACGGCTGTCACGTGATCCCCGCACCAGCCGCCGTACTCGTGCCGTACGGCCGCGGGACTGATCACGCACCCACCCCTGCGCGCGCCTCCATCGTACCGGCGCCCCAGAGCCGCCCCTGACCCCAGTGGGCCCGAGTCGGGCCTGTGCGCCCGCACTCGCTTCTCCCCCTCCTCAGCACCGCACGCCCTCGCCAGGCGTGCCGCCAACTTCGCCATCGGCGGGAGTTCACCATGCCCAGAATCACCTCCGCGTCCAGCCCTTCCTCCATGAGCCGCCGGCTCTTCCTCGCCACCACCGGCGCCCTGTCGCTCGGCGCCGCCCTCACCGCGTGCGGCGGCGGTGACTCCGGCGGCTCCTCCGCCTCGACCAAGCCCGTCGGCCAGGCCGACATCGACAAGGCCATGAAGACCCCGACCGAGCTGACGTTCTGGACGTGGGTTCCGAACATCGCCAAGGAGGTCGCGCTCTTCGAGAAGAAGTACCCGGCCGTCAAGGTCAAGATCGTCAACGCCGGTCAGGGCACGCCTCAGTACACCAAGCTGCGTACGGCCCTGAAGGCCGGCAGCGGGGCACCGGACATGGTCCAGATCGAGTACCAGGCCCTACCGACCTTCACCATCACCAACAGCCTGCTGGATCTGCGGCCGTACGGCGCCTCGGCGCTCAAGTCCATGTTCGTCGACTGGACCTGGGGCCAGGTCAGCGGCAGCGGCGGTGAGATCTGGGCGATACCGCAGGACACCGGACCGATGGGCATGCTGTACCGGCACGACATCTTCGAGAAGCACGGCATCGAAGTCCCAGGAACCTGGGACGAGTTCGCGGCCGCCGCGCGCAAGCTCCACAAGGCGGACCCGGACGTCTACCTGACCAACCTCGCCGCCAACCAGGTCGCCGCCTGGCACGGACTGCTCTGGCAGGCGGGTGCCAAGCCCTATGTCACCTCCGGCAAGAGCGACATCACCATCAGCGTCGACGACACCGTCTCGCAGAAGCTCGGCGCCTACTGGGGCGGGCTCGCGAAGGAAGGGGTCATCGGCGTCGAGCCGGACTTCACCGACTCCTGGTACGCGGCCCTCAACAAGGGCAAGTACGCCGCCTGGATCACCGCCGCCTGGGGCCCGGTGTTCCTGTCCGGCTCGGCCAAGGCCACGGCGGGCAAGTGGCGGGCGGCCCCGCTGCCGCAGTGGGACGCCGCCAAGCCCAGCTCGGGCAACTGGGGCGGCTCCACCACCGCGGTCGTCCGCTCCACCAAGAACCCCATCGCCGCGGCCGTGTTCGCACAGTTCCTCAACAGCGACCCGGACAGCGCGAGGATGTTCGCCACCGGGCAGTTCTTCTTCCCCGCCACCAAGGCGCTGCTCACGGATGCGTCGTTCACCGGGGACGCCCCGTCGTTCTACGGCGGCCAGAAGGTCAACCAGGTCTTCGCCGACATCAGCTCCACGGTCAACTCCTCTTTCCAGTGGCCACCGTTCCTCGACCAGGCGGCGACCGACTGGACCGAGACGGTCGGCAAGTCCCTCGCGGACCACACCGACACCGTGCGCGCTCTGGGCAGTTGGCAGTCGCGGCTGACGACGTACGCCAAGAGCCAGGGCTTCACGGTCAAGGGGAGTTGAGATGGCCGGCACCCGCCGTCAGCGGGCGGCCGGGCCGCTGTTCGTCGCCCCGTTCCTGACGCTCTTCCTGCTGCTCTTTCTCGCCCCGCTCGGCTACGCCGCCTATCTCAGCCTGTTCCAGAGCCGCCTGATCGGCGGGACGGTGTTCGTCGGCCTCGACAACTACACCCAGGCCCTGGGCGATCCCCAACTCCTGCACGGAGTAGGCCGGGTGACGCTGTTCTTCGTGATCCAGGTGCCGGTGATGCTGCTGCTCGCGCTGCTGTTCGCCCTCGCACTCGACAGTGGTCTGCTGCGGCTGGCGCGGGTGATCCGGCTGGGCATCTTCGTGCCGTACGCCGTGCCCAGCGTGGTCGCCGCGCTGATGTGGGGCTATCTCTACGGGCCGGACTTCGGCCCGTTCGCCCAGCTGAGCCGGAAACTCGATCTGCCCGCCCCGCACTTTCTCAGCGGCGGCTGGATGCTCGGCAGCCTTGCGAACATCGTGACCTGGGAGTTCGTCGGCTACAACATGATCATCCTGTACGCGGCCCTGCGCACGATCCCACAGGAGCTGTACGAGGCCGCGGCGGTGGACGGTGCCGGCGCCTGGCGCATCGCCTGGTCGGTGAAACTGCCCGCGCTGCGGCCGGCGCTCCTGCTCACCCTGCTCTTCTCCGTGATCGGCAGCTTCCAGCTGTTCAACGAACCCAACCTGCTGATGAAGATCGCCCCGGACGTCATCAGCAGCTCCTACACCGCCAACCTGTACGCCTACTCCCTCGCGTTCACCGGCCAGCAGGTCAACTACGCGGCGACGGTGTCGTTCCTCATCGGTCTCGTCATCGTGGTCGCCTCCTACGCCGTCCTGCTCACCGCGAACCGCAGCGGCAGGAGGACCACATGACGACCACCACCCCGACGGCCACGGCCGTACCGGCACCCCCGGAACAGGCCCGCCCCGCCCGCACCCGAAGGCCCCGCGCCCGCCGCAGCACTCCGTTGACGATCGCCATGCTGGCGGCCCTCGCCTACTTCCTGCTCCCGCTGTGCTGGCTGCTCATCGCCTCGACCAAGAGCACCCAGGACCTGTTCAACACCTTCGGCCTGTGGTTCTCCCACGCTCCCCAGCTCCTGGCGAACGTCAAGGCGACCTTCACCCAGGACGACGGCGTCTTCGTGCACTGGCTCCTCAACACGGTCCTGTACGCCGGCGTCAGCGCGGTCGGCGCCGCGCTGCTCGCCACCGCGGGCGGGTACGGCTTCGCCAAGTTCCGTTTCCGCGGCGACCGGCTCGCCTTCAACCTGGTCCTCGGCGCCGTCATGATCCCGACCACCGCGCTGGCGATCCCGACCTATCTGCTCTTCGCCAAGGCGGGCCTGGTCAACACCCCGTGGGCGGTCATCCTGCCGTCCCTGGTCAACCCGTTCGGCCTCTACCTGATGCGCATCTACGCGGCGGACGCCGTCCCGGACAGCCTCCTGGAGGCCGCGCGCATCGACGGAGCCGGGGAGGCCCGGATCTTCTTCCGGATCGCCCTCAGGCTGCTGGGCCCCGGCCTGGTGACGGTCCTGCTGTTCACCCTCGTGGCGACCTGGAACAACTACTTCCTGCCGCTGATCATGCTCAACGACCCCAGCCTCTACCCGATCACGGTCGGCCTCGCGAGGTGGGCCGACCAGGCCCAGAACGGCGGGGCCGGGGCGAGCAGCGACATGCTCGCGCTGGTCGTGACCGGCTCGCTGATCTCGATCGTCCCGCTGGTCGCGGCCTTCCTGCTGCTCCAGCGGTACTGGCAGAGCGGGCTCGCGGCCGGCGGCGTCAAGCAGTAACTCCCCCACTCTCTCTCGGAGGTCTCCTTCATGGCGGCTCTGCCTGCCCGTGTCCTGTTCGGTGCCGCGTACTACCACGAGTACCGGCCCCCCTATGGCACCGACCGTCCCGCCGAACGCCTCAAGACCGACCTCGACCTGATGGCCGACGCGCATGTCACCGTGATCCGGGTCGGCGAGTCGGTCTGGTCGACCTGGGAGCCGGAGAACGGGCGGTTCGACCTGGACTGGCTGCAGCCGGTGCTGGACGGCGCCCACGAACGCGGGATCTCCGTGGTCCTGGGCACCCCGACGTACGCCGTCCCGCCGTGGCTGGCCCGCCAGTACCCGGAGATCACCGGCGAGCGGCGCACCGGTGAGCGGATCGGCTGGGGCGCCCGGCAGGAGGTGGACTTCACACACCCGGCCTTCCGGTTCCACGCCGAACGGGTCGTCCGCCGCATCGTCGCCCGCTACGCCGGCCACCCCGCGGTCGTCGGCTTCCAGGTCGACAACGAACCGGGAAACGAACTCCTGCACAACCGGGGCGTGTTCGAGCGGTTCGTCGACCATCTGCGGGAAAAGTACGGTGACGTCGAGACCCTGAACCGCGAGTGGGGCCTGGTGTACTGGTCCCACCGGCTGTCCACCTGGGCCGACCTGTGGACCCCGGACGGCAACGTGCAGCCCCAGTACGACGTCGCCTGGCGGGAGTTCCAGGCCCGCCAGGTCACCGAGTTCATCGGCTGGCAGGCGGACATCGTCCGCGAGTACGCCGGCCCCGAGCAGTTCGTCACCACCTGCATCTCCTACACCCGCCCGGCGGTCGAGGACGACGAGCTCACCGACCGTCTCGACATCGCCGCCGGCAACCCGTACTACGCCATGCAGGACGGGCTCCTGCTGCCGGACCCCACCCCGGACGACCACGAGCAGCAGTGGAAGACCACCGGTGTGTGGGCACTCCGCCGGACCGCCGACTGGATGTACTCCTCCCGGCAGGCGCCCTTCCTGGTCACCGAGACCAACGCCGGTTCCATCGGCTTCCCTTGGGACAACCGGCCCGCCTACGACGGTCAGTGGCGCCAGGCCGCCTGGGCGCTGGTCGGGCGCGGGGCCCGCATGATCGAGTACTGGCACTGGCACACCCTGCACTTCGGCGCGGAGACCTACTGGGGCGGCATCCTGCCCCACACCGGCCGGCCCGGCCGCACCTATGCCGAACTGGCGCGGTTGGGAGGGGAGTTCGAGACTGCCGGTGCCCTCGTCGCCGGTCTGGAACCGGACGCGGACGTCACGATGGTGTACTCCACACCGAGCAAGTGGCTGATGCAGAAGTACCCGCCGTTGGCCAGGCCCGACGGCGAGCCCGACCCGGCCGCCTACGACGGCATCTTCGACCCCTTCTACCGGGGCGCCTTCGACGCCGGCCGCCAAGTACGCATCGTCCACGCCCGCCAACTGCACGATCCGGCCGGCGAACAGGCGGGCCTCACACCGCAGGAGATGGTCCGCCGGCACCCGGTCCTGGTCGTCCCGGCGCTGTACCTCGCCGCCGACACCACCCTCGACCGGTTCGCGGCCTACGCGCACGCCGGCGGCCATCTGGTCCTCGGCCCGCGCACCGGCTACGCCGACCACGAGGCCCGGGCCCGCACCGAACCGGCCCCCGGCCGCCTCACGGACGCGGCCGGGGTGTCGTACGACGAATTCAGCAATCTGGTGCGGGAGCTGCCGGTACGGTCCGTGCCCGGCGGCCCGCTCCGCCTCCCCGAAGGTGCCACGGCGACCCGCTGGGCGGACGGGCTGACCGTCACCGACGCCGAGGTACTCGTCGCCTACGACCACCCGCACTTCGGCCGCTGGCCCGCCGTCACCACCCGGCGTCACGGCGCGGGCCGGGTGACCTGCGTCGGTACGGTGCCCGGCCGGGACCTCGCCCGGACGCTGGCCGAGTGGCTGGCGCCGTCCCCGGCCCACGGCTGGCGGGACCTCCCCGCCACCGTCACCGCAACGACCGGCACGTCACCCGACGGGCGCCGCGTCCATATCGTCCACAACTGGAGCTGGGAGCCCGCGAGCGTCCCCGTCCCGGTGCGCCTCACCGACGTTCTCGACGGCACGTCCCTCCCCGTGGGCACGGCACTGGACCTCGGTCCGTGGGACGTACGCGTCCTCGTCACCGCGTAACCGCTCCCGGGCGGGTGGGCGCGGCGGCCACTGGTCCGCGCCCACCTGCGCGTTTCCCCGTCGGGCACACCGATAGCATCGGTTACGACGGCAGTGACGGAGTACTCGGTCGAAGCAGGGGGACGAGCCGGCGGTGACAGGTGGGGCAGCACGGCTGCGGGTGCCGGTGGGTGCGGAGGCGGAGCGGTGGGTCACGCGTACAGGCTGCCGGCGGGTCCTGTTCATCGTGCACAACGTCACGTCCGCGACGCGTCTGCTGGACGTACTCCCCTTGTTCCACAGCGATGTTCGTGTGCAGATGTTCGCCACCTGCACGGGATCGTCGCCGTTCCTTGCGGGAGTACCCGAACTGCTGGCCGAGGCAGGCCTGCCGGTGCTCCCCTGGGAACAGGCCAAGGACACGGAGTTCGACCTGGCGATCGCCGCGAGCTACGGTGGCGAACTGGGTTCAATACAGGGCAAGTTGGCCATACTTTCACACGGTGTTGGATACAATAAGAGACTGGCGTCACCCGTCACCCGTCACCCGTCACCCGTCACCCGACACCCGACACCCGACGCCGGTCTTCGGGCTGTCGCCGGAATGGTTGTTGGAGAACGGGCGTCCGCTCGCGACGGCCACCGTCCTCTCGCACCCCGAGCAGCTGGCGCGCCTGCGTGCGGCCTGTCCGGCGGCTGCGCCCACCGCCGTCCTCGCTGGGGACCCGTGCTACGACCGTATCCTCGCCGCGCTCCCCGACCGTGACCGCTTCCGCCGTGCGCTCGGTGTGGGTCCGGGTCAGCGGCTGATCGTCGTCAGTTCGACCTGGGCACCGCGCTCCCTGTTCGGCGGCTCCGGAAGTGCGGAGTCGGCCGATCTGCTCCCCTGGCTGCTGTCCCGGCTGGCGGCGGAGTTGCCCGCCGACGAGTACCGGAGCGTCGCGGTCCTGCATCCCAACATCTGGTACGGCCACGGGCCCGGGCAGGTCCGCGCCTGGCTGGACAACGCACGGCGGGCCGGCCTCGACGCGATCCCTCCCCTGGCCGAGTGGCGGCAGGCCCTGATCGCCGCCGACTGTGTCCTCGGGGACCATTCGAGCGTCACCTACTACGCGGCGTCCATCGGGGTGCCCGTCCTGCTCGGGGCGTTCCCGCAGGAGGACCTCGACCCGCTCTCGCCCGTCGCCGCCCTGGGCCGCACCGCTCCCCGTCTGGTCCGCCGAGGCACCCTCCGCGCCCAGATCGACCGCGTGATCGCCTCGCACGACCCCACCCGCTCCAAGGACCTGGCGGAGCTGACCAGTTCGGCACCGGAGGAATCCGCGGTACTGCTCCGGCGCCTGTTCTACGGCCTCATGGACATCCCGGAGCCGGCGCACCCGGCGCTGCTCGACCCGCTCCCTCTGCCGCCCTTCCGCCCGGCCCGCCGGACCGCCCCGGTGCGCGTACTGGCCGGCGGCATCGGCGACGATCCGCCGGCCGTCGCCCTCGGCCGGTACGCGGTGGTCGGCGGCGAGCCCGACCCCGCGGAGGAGCTCGCGGTGGGGGTCGAATCGGCGCACACGCTCGTCGACGAGGAGACCCGGGACACCGGCCGGCTGCGCGTCGCCGACATCGTCGTACGACGCGCGCCCGAGGACGATCCCCGGCTGGGCCCGCCGGCCGCGTGGACGGCGGAGGCGCTCGACCGGTACCCGTTCTGCGGGCTGGTCGCCTACGTCGACGGACCGGACCGCTGTGTCGTGCGCACCCGCGAGGGGGACCTCGTACGGCTGTCGGCCGCGCCGGCCCCCGACGGGCGGCCCGACCTGTGTGATCCGGCCGCCTACGCCTCCGCGCTCCATGCCTGGCTCACGAGCGGCCGGGACCTGGCGGCGGCCGGGGCGGGGATCAGCATCCGCACGGGGAGCACGGCGCACCGTGTCAGGGTCGAGGTGGTGGACCCGGCCGCATCCTGATCCGGTCTGTCACGCCTGTACCCCGGCGAGCCGCGTCCGCACCCTTTCGAGTCCGATCCGGTCGCCGTGCTCCTCGTAGCACGCGGCGGCGGCCCGGAGATCCGCCGCCTCCTCGGCCGGGCGTCCCAGACGGCGCAGGCACCGGGACCGCGCGTCGAGGGCGTCCGCGAGCTGCAGTCCCGCACCCGCCTCGGTCATGACCTTGACGGCCTCGTCCAGGCAGACACGGGCCTGCTCGGCGTCCTGCGCGTCCAGGTGTGCGTCGCCCAGGCTCATGTAGACGCGTCCCGCGTTGTAGGGGTCGCCGCCGGGCAGCCGGCGGAACCGCGCGAGGGCGTCGTTCAGCCGGGCGACGGCGGCGGTGAAGTGGCGCTGCCTGGTCAGGGCCCGGCCGATGTGGTGTTCCAGCAGGGCCGTGGCACGCGGCACGTCGGCCCGTCCGTCCGCGTCCGGACCGATACGGCCGAGGATCTCCTGTGCCTCCTCGAAGCACCGCTGGGCCGCCGCGAACTCCCACTGCTTGAGGTGGAGCAGTCCGAGCGCCTCGACGGCGGTGGCCTCGCCCCGGTGGTGCCCGCAGGCCCGGTCCGCGGCCCTGGCGTTCGCGAGTGCCCCGGCGGCGTCTTCCGCCCGGCCCGCCCCCATGTGGCCGAAGGCGAGCTGGGTCCACATCCGGCCCACGGCGCGCGGGTCGCCGAACTCCGCCGCGCTGCGCCGGGCGGCCTCGACGCCGAGCAGGTGGGTGTCGATCCACTGCGCATGGAAGCCGAGCATCAGGTGCAGACCCCACATGGCCTCGCACAACTGCCATACGAGGTCGTCGAATCCGTGGTGTGCGGCGGCCCGGACGACGGCCGCGAGGTTCTCCCGTTCCTGCCGCAGTTCAGCCAGCGCACGCCTGCCGTCCGCGGGGTCGCGGTGTTCCGGCAGGACGAGTCCCCGATAGGCGGGGCCGAGCCGCCAGCGCAGCGGCATGACCCTGAAGTCCGCCGCCGCCGCGAAACGCAGCTGCGCGGCCGCCACCCGGCGGACCGTGGCGGCCATCCGGCCGTGGCCGTCCTCGGCGGCCGCGAGCCCGTGGGCGTGGGCCCGGGTCAGGTCGTGGAACCGGTAGCGTTCCTCTCCGACCTCGTCCAGCAGATGCACCCGGGCCAGCCGCTCCAGCGCGGCCCGTGCCTCGTCCTCGCCGACCTCCGCCGCACGGGCTGCGCACGTCACGGTCACGGTCGGCCAGGGCCACACCGCGATCGCACGGTAGAACGCCCGGCTCTCGGAGGTCAGTTCGCCGTACGCGACGTCCTGGACCAGACGGACGGGATCGGCCGGGGCATCGGGGGCCGGTGCTCCGATGGCGGCACCTCCGTGGTCGTGGCTGTGGCTCCGGCCGGAGAGCTGCTGTGCGACCCGTTCCCAGGTCAGGTGTTCCCGGACGGCCAGTCCGGCACCCGTGGTGCACACCGCGAGCGGAACCCCGCCGGTGCCCTCGGCCACGGCCCGGACGACCGCGTCCGGGGCGGCCTGGCGGTCACGGCCGGCGACCCGTCTGATCAGGGTGACGGAATCCTCGGTGGACAAGGGTCCGAGCGACAGCGTCCGGGCCCCGTGGCCGGCCACGAGCCGCCCCGGCCGGTGCCGGCTCGTCACCAGGACCAGGCACTCCGACGAGGCCGGGAGCAAGGGGATCACCTGGGCATCGTCATGGGCGTTGTCCAGTACAACGATCAGGCGCCGGCCTGCCGTGCAGTCGCGGTACAAATCCCGCTGCCGTGCCTCGTCGCCCGGCACCATGGCCGGCGGCACCCCGAGCCGCTCCAGGAAGCGCGCGAGCACGTCGGAGGGCGGGAGTGCGGTACTGGCGGAGGCGCCTTCCAGGTCGGCGAACAGGGCGCCGTCGGGGAACCGGTCCAGCAGTTCGATCGCGCCGCGGACGGCGGTGGCGGTCTTGCCCATGCCGCCCGGCCCGGTGAGCACGGCGATCGTCGGCGCACCGGGCGCGGGGCCCTCCTCGTCCAGCAGCGCCCCGAGCCAGGCGAGTACCTCCTCGCGGTCGGTGAACGCCGCCGTCGCCGGGGGCAGCATCCGCGGCCGGGAGGCGGCGTGCGCCACGGCCGGCACCGTGCGTGGCGCCAGCAACGACGCCTCCCGGGCCCACTCCGTCACCTCGCGGGCGAACTCCGGTGAGGTACGGGCGAGTTCGAGCAGTCGCGAGGCGGCGGCCGTCCGCTCGGACTCGGTGACCGGCAGCGCGGCCGGGCCCGGACCGCTCCCAGTGGCCGCACGGCCGCGGCTGAGCAGGTCGTACAGCCGCTCGGAGGTCCGTCTGCCGGCCTCACCGCCCGCCCCGGACAGGGCACCCGAGGCGACCGTGCCGACGGCCGAGAGCACCATGCCCATCAACGCTTCCACCCCGGACACCCCCAACTCGCTGTTCCCGCAATGGTATCGACGCGATCGGCCGCCGGCCTGCGCGGAACGCCGACGGCATCTGTGCAGAAGCGACACACAGACTGCACACTGCCTTGCCAAAGGCTCGCTACCGTTCTGGCCGTTCGATCCCACGTGCGAACGAGATCAGGCCACGGCTCAGGACGCCGCTGGCGCAGTCGAGTCAGGAAGACCGCGGATGGACTACTGCTCCTCGTGCCGTCGGCACCTCAACGGCGCCCTGGCGTGCCCCGGATGCGGCGCCTACGCCCCGGACATCGCGCCCCGCGCCACCGCGGCCCCGGTGGCGACCGGTGCGGCGGTCTGGCAGGCCCCGGCCGACAGCGCGTGGCACGACGACCCGGACGCGTACGCCGAAGAGCACGCCGAGGACCCTTACGACGGCCCGGACACCGCTGCGGCGGCGTCGCCGCTCGGCCGGGCGGCCCGCCGCCGCCAGCGGGCCCGCTGGAAGAAGAACCAGCGCCGGGCCGTGGTGGCCACCGCGGTCGCCCTGGTCGGCGGCGGTCTGACCGTCGCCTCGCTGGACCGGCAGTCCACGGACCGGGCCCAGGCGGCCACGGCCCCGGACAACACGACCATGGGGGTGGCGGGAGAACAGGCCACCGAGCCCACCCTGGCGGTGTCGACGCCGACCGGCCGGCACCGGGCCCCCGACTCCACGCCCGCCGCACGGACGGCCGCGGTGAACGCCCCGCACGAGCAGACCGCGGGCACGCCCCGGGTCACTTCGACACCCCGGCAGAACACCGGTGCCTCGGCGCGGCCCACGGCGACGTCCGCGGCCCAGCCGCAGTCCGCCGCCACCACGTCCGCCAGCACTGCCGCGCAGTCGCAATCGCAGCCGACGGCCACGCCCACCGCCACCGCCACCACCGGCACATCGACGTCGACGGCGAGTCCCGCGCCGACCGCGACCGCGACCGCGCCCTCGCAGCTCTGCCTGCTCGTCATCTGTCTGGGCTGACCGCCGAGGGGGCGGTCAGGTGATGCCGAGCTGGAACCATCCGGCCCAGCCGCCCGTCGCGTCCCACCAGTTGGACATGGTGCGCCCGTCCGCCGCCGCGGCGAAGACGTCGAGGTGCTCGGGGTAGCGGGCGACGACGCTGATCGGCGTGCGGTCGCGGGCGGGCAGGGTCGCGAGCGGGCCGATCCGGTTCCAGATCACCTGTCGGCACACCCGGCAGAACGGGACGCCCAACTCGGGCATCTTGCAGGTGTATTCGGGCCGGTGGGCGCCGCAGTGGTAGTAGTGCGCGCCCTCGAAGGTGCCGACCGTCCCGGTGGGGACCGTGCTGGGCCGTGAGTCCACGGTCGCGCAGTTCGGGTTGCTCATCGTGGGCAGGGCCGTGTTCGCGGCGACCGCCCAGCCCCATTTCAGGGTGGTGCGGTCGGTGTTCAGCGTGACGTTCGGCTCGGAGGGCTCACCGGCCGGATGGTGGTCGTGTCCGGTCTCGTTGCCGCCGGCGTAGTACGGGTACTCGTCCGCGAGCCCGTACGCCGTGTGCCCGGCCTCATGGATGGCGATCTCGGTCGCGCCGCTCGCCAGGGAGTACGTGCCGACCGAGCCTCCGCTGCCGCCGTAGACGGTGGAGTTCACCACGACGATGGCGGCGGAGAACACCGGCACCTGGGCCGCGGCGGTCTGGAGGACCGTCGAGTTGTTGCACACGAGCAGCCGCCGGATGCCGTTCGCGCCGAACGTGGAGTCGAAGTACGTGCGGGCCGTGGCGCCGGTACTGCCTGCGCCGGCCGGGTCGTCGGCTCCCGAGTCGGTGGAAGTGACGTTGACCCGCCAGATGTTGATCGCCGGCGCGAGTTCGTCGTAGGGCGCGGTGGCGGTCAGCGCGTTGACGAAGTCCTTGCAGGCGGTGTTGAAATCGGTCTGCTGCGCGGCGGTGAAGCCGTCGCCCAGCAGTACGACGGTGAAGGCCCGGTTGCGCGGCGCGGATCCGAAGGTCTGGGTACGGCCCTGGACGGTTCCGTCGGAGGTGGTCATCCCGGCCCCCTACCGCTCGAGCCGGAAGGTGGCCAGGTCGACATCCTGCGTGGCGCCGGGAGGCGGACTCGTCGCGCCGCCGGGCGCGAGCCGCGCCCCGGGGGCCGCGGGTGCGGCGCGGACCACGGCGACCTGGACGGCCTCCTCCGGTGCGGGCAGGAGCACGGTGAAGGCACCGCGCGGCTCCACGTCGACCCGTGTGATCGGCTGCGAATGCTCCTCCGGGAAGACCTCGGCGCTCTCCCGGAAGGCCCCGCGGGCGGGAACGCGGGCCAGGCGCTGTCCCTTGTCGTCCCGGGTCTCGACGAAATTGCCGGGACGTACCTCGGGATGGGCGTCGAAGCCGCTGATGACCGCGTCGACCGGCTGCTGGGAGACGAGGCGGACCGAGCCGGTTCGACGGGGGTGCCGGGGGCGGTACGGCGTGGTGCGAGGCCGGCGCGGGATGCGTTCACATGGTAGCTCCGGCCGATCATGAGCGCCCGTCGGCACGGTGGCCGCACCGGCGGGCACTCTCGGCCGTTGGCGATGTCCGGCTCGCTCCCCTACGCCACCGTGTGCGGTATCCAGACGGCGGCGTGGAAGGGCCCGTTGACAGACACCGGGTCGGCGGGCGGAAGTGCCGCGCTGCCTGCGACGACGCCGTGGCGGTCGACCTGCGTCGCGGCGGAGTTGAGGCCGCCGAGGGAGGCCAGGTAGGTGAAGTCGCCGTTGTCGACGCGGGCGACGAAGGCGAAGGAGTTGGGGGCGAAGTTGTCGCCGACCACGAAGTGTCCTCTGATCTGCTTGACTTCGGTGACACCACGTCCGGAGCCGATCGTGGCACTCGTGTGCGTGATGAGGTCGTACGAGCTGGAGAGCAGGCTGTCGCCGCCGACCACGGTGTTCCCGCTGATCAGCTGAGCGGTCAGGAAGTGGAACCCCAGGTCCGTGCGGATACCGGTGCGCAGGTCGTAGGCGTATCCGGAGATGCTGTTGCCGGCCGTCCGGGACTGGCCGACCACGGTGGAACCGCTGATGTCGTTGGCTGTGCTGGAGCTGCCGCCGAGGGTGCCGAGGTCGGTCATCGTGCGGGTGCGCAGGTTGTACGCGAAGCCGTGCGTCGTGCCGGCAGGGGTGTCCGGCAGGGAGGAGTCGCCCACGACGAGCGAACCGCTGACGGCTGCGGCGGTGCTGTCGCCCGACGGGCCGGCGAGGCTGCCGAGATCGGTCATGGTCCGGGTGCGCAGGCTGTACGCGAACGCGTGGGTGACCGCGTCGCCGGAGAGCGACGACGTCCCCACCACGGTGTCACCGTCGAGGCCGGTGATGTCGGTGCTGCTGCCGCCGAGCGTGCCGATGTCGACGAGCCGGCGGGTCCGGAGGTCGTAGACGAATCCATGAGCCGGTCCACCGGCGGACAGGTCCGACTCCCCGACGACGTGGTCCCCCTCCACGCCGGTCGCCCGGCTGGAGTCCCCCAGCGTGCCGATATCGGTCATGGTGTGTCTGCGCAGGTCGTAGACGAAGGCGTGTTCGGCGGCGTCGCCGCTCGTCAGTGAACTCCCGACGACCGTACGGCCGTCGATGGCGGTCGCCTCGCTGCGGGTACCGCCGAGGGTACCGAGGTCCTGCACGGTGTACTGCACGGACCCCGCCGCCGGCTCCGCGGACGGCCTGCCGGCCCCGTACGCCGGACCGGCGCCCACGGCCAGCAGGCCCGCGCCCACCAGAGTCCAGGCACGTAAACGTATGCGCATGATGCCCCCCTGAAACGATCGGTCTGAACGAGCATGGTTCGGCGGACGACTGTGCCCTCCCCGGCACGGGCCGACCGGTTGCCGCACAGCCCTCACTTGTACATCAGTTCCGATGGGTCACACAGTGGGCGTTCGGCCACGAACAAGACGTTCGCGACCACCGCCGGGACGCGGGCCGAGGGCGTCTGCTGCGGCGCAGGGTGGCGGTGGATTCTCGCGACGCGCCCGGCAAGGGTGCGCCACGATGAGCGCCATGGCCGACGGAATTGCATGGCTCGCCGCTCCCCGTTCGATCGCCTTCGGCGGCTACAGCGTGGTGCTCGCCCGAGGGCTGGACGCCGAGGAGCTGGTTTCGGCTCACCTCGACGGTGTTCGGCCCGGCGCGCACGGTCCGCAGCCTGGGCCGTCTCACCGCCAAGGAGCTGATCGCTGCCGTGGAGGACGACAGTTGGGGTCCCTACCCCGCGACAGGCCTGCGTCATGGAGAGATCGACGAGTGGGTCTTCGTGGTCAAGTACGACGGCTGGCAGGCGGAGTTCGGATCGCAGGCACCGGTCTCCCGGGGTGGCGCACATGTCTTCGAGCTGGAATTCGAAGAGGAGAACGGCAAGCCGGTACCGCCCCAGTTCTCCTGTCTCCATGACGATCGCCTCGTGTGTGCCTTCAACCTCCACCTGGACGGATCATGGGGCTACGACGGGATACAGGGGGACCGCGAGGTGGCGGTCGGCATCGAGGAAATGCCGGCTGCTGCCGGTCTGCCGGACGCCGACATGCCTCGCCGCGACGTGCACCGCACTGCACCGCACCGCACCGCACCGCACCGCACCGCACTGGAGATCATCGAACGGTAGTTCGTCCTGTCCCTGCCGCGCGGCCAGGTCCTGGAGGCCGCGCTCCCCGCCGTGATCCTGGAGCAGGAGGCGCCGCTACGGCGGCGGGGCCCCACCACGGCAGGGCCTAGCTCCCCGCCGCCACGGCCTTCAGTTCGGTCAGTGACTCGCGGAGCAGGTCGGCCAGTTCGCGCTGTTCGGCGGGGGCGATCCAGCGTTCGTAGCCGATCTTGAAGACGGCGATCCCGGCCTCGGCGGCGAGGGCGGCGGCGGGGTCCGGGACGCCTCGGGCGCGCAGGGCTTCCGTCACCGAAGTGCAGAGAGTGGCGAGTTTGATCAGTTCGCGTTCCTGGAGTTCCGGGTGCGAGCCCACGACGGACTGCCGCTGCCGGGAGTGCTCGCGTTCCGGGAACACCGCCGCGACCGCCTCCAGCCCCGCCGCCACGACGTCGATCGGCACGGCGGACGGGGGCGCCTCGGCGACCGCCGTCGTGAACACCTGCTGCAGCACCTCCGAGCCGCCGAACAGCACCTCACGCTTGTCGGCGTAGTGCCGGAAGTAGGTGCGCTCGGTGAGTCCGGCCCGCCGGGCGATCTCCGCCACCGTGGTCTGTTCGTAGCCGCGCTCGCCGAACAGTTCCAGCGCCGCCCGCGCCAGGCGCTCCCGTGTGTTCGGCTCCCATCTACCCATGGCCGGATCCTACGCGATGACAGTCCCTGACATCAGTGCTACCGTCGATGACGACAGTCACTGACATCACTCGATGCCGCCCGACGGCATCGACACCCACTCGTGGTCTGAGGTACTCCCATGCGCATCTTCGTCACCGGCGCTTCCGGCTGGCTCGGTTCCGCCCTCGTCCCCGATCTCCTCGGCGCGGGGCACGAGGTCACCGGCCTCGCCCGCTCCGACGCCTCCGCCGCCGCACTCTCCGGGGCCGGAGCCGGTGTGGTCCGGGGCACGATCGACGACCTCGACGTCCTCGGCACGGCCGCCGCCGCGTCGGACGGCGTGGTCCATCTCGCCTTCAAGCACGACATCGCCTTCACCGGCGACTTCGCGGGCGCCGCGCAGGCCGACCGCCGGGCCGTCGACACTCTCGCCGACGCGCTGGCGGGCAGCGGGCGCCCCCTGGTGGTCGCCGGCGGGTTCATGGGCTTCACACCGGGGCGCACGGTGACCGAACGGGACATGCCGACGACCGACGGATCGGCGCTGTCGGAGCGCGCGGCCACCGCCACGGCGGTACTGGCCGCGGCCGAGCGGGGCGTGCGCTCGTCGGTGGTCCGGCTGTCACCGACCTGCCACGGTGACGGGGACGCCGGGTTCATGGCGTCCCTCGTCGCCCTCGCCCGCGCCACGGGCGTCTCCGGCTACCTCGGTGACGGCTCCAACCGCTGGCCCGCCGTCCACCGCCTGGACGCGGCCCGGCTGTTCCGGCTCGCGGTGGAGCGGGCACCGGCCGGATCCGTACTGCACGGGGTCGCCGACGACGGCGTCGAGATCCGCGCCGTGGCGGAGGTGATAGGCCGTCATCTGGACGTCCCGACGGCCCCGGTCGCCCCCGAGGACGCCCCGGCCCACTTCACCTGGCTGGCCGGCCTCATCGGCCAGGACCTCCCCGCGTCCAGCGCCCTCACCCGCGAACTCCTCGACTGGCGCCCGCTGGGACCGGGTCTCCTGGAGGACCTGGAGAAGGGACACTACTTCCGTACCTGACCCCGTGAACCCGTCAGGTCACCGGTTCGCCACGCGGTAGCAGAGGTAGACGACTCCCGAGCCGAAGGTGCGGGTCTGCACGAGTTCCAGATCCACCCGGCGCTCGTGCCGGGGAAAGAACGGGATGCCTCCGCCGACCAGCACCGGGTAGACCACGGTCCGGTACTCGTCGATCAGGCCCAGCGCAGCCGCCTCTGCGGCGAGAGTCGCGCCGCCGATCGCGATCTCCCCCTCCCCCGGTTCGGCTCGCAACCGCTCGATCTCCTCCGCGAGGCCTCCGCGGGCCGGCCGGGCATTTCCCTGCACCTCTGACAGCGTGGTGGAGAACACCACCTTCGGGAGCCGCTTCCAGAGCGCGGTCCACTCGAGTTCCGGGGCACCGAGCGACGGATCCTGGTCGGCGGTCTCCCAGTACAGCATCGTCTCGTACAGCCGTCGTCCCAGCAGGTGGACGCCGACCCCTCGGATCTCGTCGATCCAGAAGCGGAAGACCTCTGCGTCCGGCGCCGCCCAGGCGAAGCCGCCGTCCGGCCCGACGACATAGCCGTCGAGTGAGACGCCCATCGAATAGGTCACCCTGCGCATGAGAAGTCCTCCTCGGTCACCGGTTCGGCAGTAGGACCGCCGGACGCCGCGGAACTCATCGCGGCTCGCGGGATCCCCCGGGAAGATCGCCTCACCAGGGAGGAGAGAATGCCGGTCGCCCGGGGATTCATCAGGCCGGTGGCTGGATGTAGTCCTCCAAGCGGGCTACGGCGAACCCCTGCTCATGGATGCGCCGGAGCAGGTTGGCGAACATCCGCGTCATCGTGGCGCCCTTGAGCTCGGACGGCCCGCGGAAGTGGGCGAGGATGATGTCTCCGGGGCGCAGCTTCTTGTCCGCCGTCTGGTACTGCATATTGCGAATCTGCATGGACTCCCGCCACCACACGATCGCTCGGGGTCCGCACTCGCCGACCGCGATCCTGGTGTCGCTGTTGTACGCGCCGTAGGGCGGCCGGAACAGCAGCGGTGCGGTGCCGTACTCCCTGGTGAGGATCTTCTGGTCGCCGCACACCTCTTCCTTCTGGCGGGCCAGCGGGATGGTGTTCATGACGGGGTGGTGCAGGGTGTGGTTCTGGATGTGGTTGCCCAGCGCCTGCAGCGGCTTGAAATACGCGTAGTCCGCTTTGATGGCGTCGTTCATCAGGAACATCGTGATGGGTATCCTCAAGTCCCGCATCATCTCGATGAACTTGGGATCCTTCTCCTGCCCGTCGTCCACGGTGATGAAGACGACCTTCTGCGCGGTCGGTATGTGGGTGAAGACCGGAACGGTTCCGGTGGCGGAGAGCTTCACCGGCTTGTCGGCCGGCGGCTGCGGTGCGGTGGACAGAGGCGTCAGGCCCCACTTGTGCCAGACCGCGGCGTCAGAACTTTTCGGCGCGGTTCTGCTGGTGCCGCCCGGTGCGGCGGACTGCGAGGCGCGAGCCGTGTGACCGGTTCCGCCCACCGCGCCCGCACCACAACCGCCGACGGCCAGGGCCACTGCGGCCGTCCCCGTCACCGACCGGTACAACCTGCCCCGACTGCTGCACCGCTCCACAGTTCCCGTCCCTCAGCTGACATCCGACCCCTGATCCGCCGAAGGTAACCCGACAATACGAAA
Organism: Streptomyces sp. Ag109_O5-1; assembly: GCF_003814875.1. Taxonomy (GTDB): domain Bacteria; phylum Actinomycetota; class Actinomycetes; order Streptomycetales; family Streptomycetaceae; genus Streptomyces; species Streptomyces sasae. The sequence goes on from NZ_RKQF01000001.1 coordinate 738,461, forward strand.
AACGATCAATAGTCGGGTGTGATTCCGTAAAGCATGCTGCACAAGACCGTGAACCCACGGCCCGAACCGGCCATCTGACGCATCCGGTCATGCCGTGCTCGGCACTGCCGACGTCTTCGGTCCTCGGCAGGGTCCGCGCGCGCCGCCCACGTGACCTTCGCGGCGACAAGGTCGATACTGCCGTCAGCGACACCCGCGACCCTGCCGGCCACCTCACCCCCTGCGAGCCTGACGACCCGTCATCGACGTCAGCACCGAGTCAGCATCACCCCTGCCACGACCTGCCCCCGACCGCTACGGACCGTCACCGAACACCTGGTTCGGAAGTCCCCCGCATCCGCTCTGACCTGCGATGACGCAGGCCAAGGGCTAGGCTGCTAATGTCACTGGGAGGTACCCATGAAGATGCTCATCAACGTTCCGGAAACCGTGGTGGCGGATGCGCTGCGGGGCATCGCGGCCGCTCATCCCGATCTCACCGTGGACGTGGAGAACCGGGTGATCGTACGGCGGGACGCCCCCGTGGCCGGTCAGGTCGGGCTGGTCTCGGGCGGGGGTTCGGGGCACGAGCCGTTGCACGGCGGGTTCGTCGGTCCCGGGATGCTGTCGGCGGCCTGCCCCGGTGAGGTGTTCACCTCTCCCGTTCCCGACCAGATGGCACGGGCCGCCGCGGCCGTGGACAGCGGAGCCGGTGTGCTGTTCATCGTGAAGAACTACACGGGTGACGTGCTCAACTTCGACATGGCCGCCGAACTCGCCGAGGACGAGGGCATCCAGGTCGGAAAAGTCCTGGTCAACGACGACGTGGCCGTCACCGACAGCCTCTACACCGCCGGCCGCCGCGGTACCGGCGCCACCCTGTTCGTGGAGAAGATCGCGGGCGCCGCGGCCGCCGAGGGGCAGCCGTTGGAGCGGGTGGAGGCCATCGGGCGGCAGGTGAACGAGAACTCGCGCAGCTTCGGCGTGGCACTGAGCGCCTGTACGACCCCGGCCAAGGGCACCCCGACCTTCGATCTGCCCCCGGGCGAGCTGGAGTTGGGCATCGGCATCCATGGTGAGCCGGGCCGCGAACGGCGGGCCATGATGACCTCCGGCGAGATCGCCGACTTCTCCGTAAACGCCGTCCTGGAGGACATGCCACCGCGCAACCCGGTACTCGTCCTGGTCAACGGCATGGGTGCCACCCCGCTGCTGGAGCTGTACGGCTTCAACGCCGAGGTCCAGCGCGTGCTCGCCGAGCGCGGGGTCACCGTGGCCCGCACCCTGGTCGGCAACTACGTGACCTCCCTGGACATGGCCGGCGCCTCGGTCACCCTCTGCCAGCTCGACGAGGACCTGCTGCGGCTGTGGGACGCGCCGGTGAAGACGCCGGCCCTGCGCTGGGGGATGTGAGCGGGGAACAGCACCGACCCGCGTCCGTACGCAACGCAAGGAGATCCAGTGCTCGACGCCGAATTCTTCCGCCGCTGGATGGCGGCGACCGCCACCTCCGTGGACCGCGAGGCGGAGCGGCTCACCGCCCTCGACTCCCCCATCGGGGACGCCGACCACGGCAGCAACCTCCAGCGCGGGTTCAAGGCGGTCACGGCCGCGTTGGAGAAGGACTCACCCGACACCCCGGGGGCCGTGCTGACGCTCGCCGGACGTGTGCTGATCTCGACGGTCGGCGGCGCGTCCGGGCCGCTGTACGGGACGCTGCTGCGCAGCACCGGCAAGGCGCTCGGCGACGCGGCCGAGGTCGGCGAGGAACAGTTCGCCGAGGCGCTGCGGGCGGGGGTGGACAAGGTGATGGCGCTCGGCGGTGCCGCGCCCGGGGACAAGACGATGATCGACGCCCTGGTGCCGGCCCTGGACGCACTCGGCGACGGGTTCGGCGCGGCGCGTGCCGCCGCCGAGCAGGGCGCCGAGGCGACGATTCCGCTGCAGGCCCGCAAGGGCCGGGCCAGCTACCTCGGCGAGCGCAGCATCGGCCACCAGGACCCGGGCGCCACCTCGTCGGCCCTGCTCATCGCGGGGCTGGAGGAGGCGTCCGGTGAGTGACGACAAGCTGGTCGGGATCGTGCTGGTGTCGCACAGCGCGGAGGTCGCCGCGTCCGTCGCGGAGCTGGCCAAGGGGCTGGCGGGCGGGGCCACGGCGGTGCCGGTCGCCGCCGCCGGCGGTACCGAGGGCGGCGGGATCGGCACCAGCGCCGAGCTGATCGCCGCCGCGGCCGCGGCCGTGGACCGGGGTGCCGGGGTCGCCGTCCTCACCGACCTGGGCAGCGCGGTGCTCACGGTGAAGGCGCTGCTCGCCGAGGGCGACGAACTCCCGGACGGCACCCGCCTGGTGGACGCCCCGTTCGTCGAGGGCGCGGTGGCCGCGGTCGTCACGGCGGCCACCGGGGCGGACCTCGGCGCGGTGGAGTCGGCGGCCGCCGAGGCGTACACCTACCGCAAGGTCTGAACCCCCTGGAACCCCCTACGAGAACCCCTTAGGACAGCCCGCCCGCCACGACCGCGAGGGCCGAGCGCATGGTCGCCGTGAGTTCGGCCTCGGCCGTGGCGGGGTCCGTGGTCCCGTCGGCGACGCGCCAGGCGTAGTGCTCGGCGGCCGCACGCAGGGCCGCGTTGAGCATGGCCGCCTGGATGGTGGGCCGCAGATCGTCGGCGGGGAGTCCGGCCCGTTCGGCCAGGGCGCGGGCGAACGCCGGTTCGGCCTCGTCGTAGGACTGCAGCCATTCCGCGCGCAGGCCCGGTTCGTCGCGGGTCAGCCGGACCAAGGCGCCCATGGTGGCGCGGTCCGGGCTGTGCGCCAGGCGGCTGTCCGTCGGTACGGCGTCCCCGATCGCCTCCTCCAGCGCCTGGCCCGGCCGCCACGCGCGCAGGCACTCGGCGACGACCTCGATACCGGCCGCGAACAGCGGTCGTACGCAGGCCTCCTTGCTCGGGAAGTAGCGCCACACCGTGCGCGCCGAGACCCCCACCGCCTGCCCGATCTGCTCCCCGGTGGTCGCGGCCACCCCCTGGGCGACGAACAGGTCCACCGCGGCCCGGGCGATCTCCAGTCTGATCTCGGCCTTGCGCTCCTCGGTGAGGGGCGGCCGTCCGGTGCGTCCCCCTGCGGTCATCTGTCCCTCCGGCGTCGGTGACTGCTGCACCGGGATTCTCTCCGAAACGGCGGTGGATTCTGCCGGCGACTTTATGTCACTCGACGACATTAAGTCGTATGGTGTGACCGGAAGCGGGCGCCGGGCGCCCTCGAACCACCAGATCGGAGCACCACATGGCCAGCGGACTCGACGGGCGCGCCGTCATCGTCACCGGCGCAGGATCGGGCATCGGGCATGCCTCCGCCCTGGCCTTCGCGAGGGAGGGCGCCCGGGTGGTGGTCGCCGACCTCAACGCCGAGGGCGCCGCCGCGACGGTGACGGAGATCGAGGAGGCGGGCGGCACGGCCGTGGCCGTCACCGGTGACCTGAGTGAGCAGTCCGTCGTGGACCGGGTGGTCGCGACGACCGTGGAGCGGTTCGGCGGGGTGGACGTCCTGGTGAACAACGCCGGGATCATGGACCGCATGTCGGCGCTGGGCGAGGTGAGCGACGCGGAGTGGGAGCGGGTGATCCGGGTCAACCTCACCGCGCCGTTCCTGCTGACCCGGGCGGTGCTGCCGCACATGCTGGCGGCGGGCCGGGGCGCGATCGTCAACACCGCCTCCGAGGCCGGCCTGCGCGGCAGCGCGGCGGGCGCGGCCTACACGGCCTCCAAGCACGGCGTCGTCGGCCTGACGAAGTCCCTGGCGGTGATGTACCGCAACCAGGGCATCCGGGCCAACGCGATCGCCCCCGGCGGCACCAGGACCGGCATCCAGATCGACCTGGCGGACGGCGCGCACGGTCCGGCCGCGCTCGGCCCCTACTTCGGCAACGTGGGCCAGGTCTCCGAGCCTGAGGAGCAGGCGGCGGCGATCGTCTTCCTGGCCTCGGACGCGGCCGGCAACATCAACGGCGCGATCCTGCCCGTGGACAACGGCTGGGCGGCGGTCTGAGTCGAGGCGGGCCGGCCGGGACGGGTGCGGGGTCCGGTGCCGGCAGGTCCGTCCTGTCGCTGACGGGTGACGAGTCGTCGGTGACGACGTAGACGCCAACGCCCTCCCTTCGGCCGGTTGCGGACCGTCAGGGCCGAGAGGCGTCGGGCCGCCCGGCCGGCCTGCGCCTCGCACGTCTCCTTCGTCACGGCCACACCGGCACAGTCCACGGCCGTCACCACGCCGTCGGCCGGGTCAACCCCGAACTGCCAGCCGATGCGCATCGGTTGGTGTGCGGGTTTCCCCGGACCTCATGCTTGGATGGTCTCGACCGGTGCGGTACCGCGACCCGGCCACCACCTCCCGTGGCGGACCGGGACGCAGGAGCATGAGGACCTGTCTTCGGTGCATGGGGACAGGGCAGGGGGTGGGAGGAACGGTGTCGGACGGCACTGCCGGGGCCGCGTTCGCCGAGTTGCTGCGGGAGTTGAAGGACCGCTCCGGGCACAGCTACGGGACGCTGGCCAGACGACTTCACATGAGCGCGTCGACGCTGCACCGTTACTGCAACGGCGACGCCGTGCCCACCGACTACGGGCCGGTCGAGCGGTTCGCCCGGCTGTGCAAGGCGTCGCCCGGGGAACTCGTCGACCTGCACCGACGCTGGGTGCTGGCGGACGCGGACCGGGGACGGACGGGCGCGAAGGCGTCGGGCGACGACGCGAAAGCGACTGCGACTGCGGCTGCCGCTGCCGCTGCCGCTGAGGCACCCCGGGAGACTCCTCGGGGTGCCGCTCGGGGGCCGTCGGAGGGATCCGAGTCCCCGGCGGAACCTGCGCCGGTGCCGGAGGCGGCCGAATCGGCTCCGGGCAGCCCTGTCCTGCTCCCCGGCGGCAGGCCCGCCGCCTCCGCCGGACGACGCGGCAACCGCGGGCCCGTCCTCGCCGGGATCGCGGTGGCCGCCGTCGCGAGCGTGGTCGCGCTCACCGCGACCCTGCCGTCACGCGGCGACGACAGCCGGGACCGGTCGGCCGGGGCCGCCTCCGCCACGGCCGGCGCTCGGCGCGGCACGGACGGCCGGACCGGTTCCGCGTCTCCGTCCCACGCCTCGCCCTCTGTCTCCGTCGCAGCCTCCGCCTCTGCCACGGACCGGGCCACGAACACCGCCAAGGCATCGCCCGGCGGCACGGCCGGCACGACCCCGTCGGCCACCGGCGCGGACACCTCGACCGGGGTGCCTCTGACGGTGCACACCCGGCCGTACAGCTGGGAGGACCAGTGCAGCCAGCATTATCTGGTCGACGCACCGCCGGACCATGTGGCCCCGCCGCCCGTCGAGAACGACGCGCCCGCGTGGGTGGCGGCCGAGGGGGCCGTCTCCGCGGCCGAGCAGTACGTCACGCTCACCGTGCAGGGCTCCGGTGCGGGCACCGTGGTCCTGGACAGCCTGACCGTCCGCACGACCGGCAGGAGGGCGCCGCTCCCCTGGACCGACTACACCATGGGCGTCGGCTGCGGCGGCGGGGTGTCGACCGGCTCCTTCGGCATCGACCTCGACGCCGCCCGTCCCGCAGTGGTGCCCAAGGACGGGCAGCACGGCTTCCCGATCAAGGTGAGCGAGTCCGACCCGATGGTCTTCTACGTCAGGGCCGACGCCGCCGCGTACGACACGAGTTGGTATCTCGAACTGAACTGGTCCAGCGGCGCCCGCCACGGCACGGTCCGGATCGACGACCAGGGCCGCCCCTTCCGCACCAGCGGCAGCGGCGGACGGCCCGCCTACTGGTACCTCCTCGGCGGCGACTCGTGGACCAAGGCGGACACCCCCTAGGCACCCCTAGGCATCGCCGCGTGAAGCCGCGCCCGCCCACCGGAGGCGGGGAAGGGTTCCCCGCACGGGACCCGTCGAGCGGGCCGCGCGGGCGGCCGGCCGCGGCGGCCGAGCGAGGAGCCACGTCCGGAGGGTGAGCGCCGGGACCGTCCCGGACACGCCGTCCCGTTCGGGCGCATGCCGTGGTCTCTCCCGGGCCGGGCGGAGGGTCGCGGACGGCTCGGGTCGTCCCCGGCTCGCGGGCGGCGTCGCGTGCTTCCCGGCCCGCGGTCGGCGGCCGGGCCGCCCGGTGCCCCTGCCCGGGACCGGTCTAGTCGCTCCCGGTGAACAGTGCCGCCAGCCGCTCCCCCGCCGCCTCCGCCTCCGCCTGGTCCTCGATCGGCTTGATCACCGAGTCCTTGAAGACGATGTACGTGACTCCGGAGGGGACCCCGCCGGCGCGCGGGTCGGGGTTGATTCCGAGGCCTTGGGCGGTGGCGTAGGAAGCCTCGCCGATGATGTCGCGCGGTCCCGTGTCGCCGACGACGGCGTACTGCACCCGGCCCTTGTAGATCACGGCGCCGACCGCACCGCCCCGGACACCGGACGCACGGTGGTCCCAACGGCCGCTGGGGGCGGGTACGACGATGTAGGGCAGCGTCTCCGCGTCGAGATGGCGGCCGTCGGACTGCCGGTAGGCGGTGGCGGCGGAGAAGGCCGGATCGGCGGCGCGGTTGCAGTGGGCGGTGGGCCGGCCGTCGCAGTCGATGTCGAGGTCAGCCTTCCAGAACACGGCCTGCTCGGTGTCGCACACGGGGACGGTGGCGGCGGTACCGGCGTCGGTGCGGTAGCGGCCCCTGGACACCTGGGTGCAGTCGCGGACCTGGTCCAGCAGGTCGGTGGCGGTGATCCGGTGCCGTGCGCCGGGGGCCATGAGGGGGCCGACGGGGATGGGCGACGTGGTCGGGGCGAGCAGGGCGGCGCCGGCCGCGGCCAGCGTCAGCAACTGGACACGCACGATGAGGGACCCTCTCCGTGGGGGGACATGAAGTCACCCAATCTGGTGCCGGTCCGGCCCCCGGGCCAGCAAGCGGAGGCTCCACAGGGCCGTACGGAGCAAGAAACTGACACTCCGTGAGAATCCGCCGGGGGCCGGGGCGCTGAGCCGGTGTCAGCCCAGGCCGCCCCGGCCGCCCGCGTCGGCGCGGGATCAGCGACGACAGCGTTCCGCGCCACAGGCGCGAACTTCCCTGCTCCCGCGGGAAGTTCGGCCGCAGTACGTTCAGCATACGTAACTCCGGCCCGACGTCTGCAATACGGCCCTCTTGCTGTCCGCATGCCGGGCAGGCCATATTGGTCCGGACCATTGCCGTGCTGCCGTCCCCGGAGAGGCGGAACCGTGCGCCGAGCCGTCGTCGTGGTCTGTGTCCTGCTGTCGGTGACGTCCTGCGGCCGGGGCGGGACCGCCGACGGCGACAGCGGGCGGCTGCCCGGCGCGCCGACGGGGGTCACCGCGGCGGCCGGGAGCGCCACCAGCGTGCATGTCATGTGGAACGCGCTGCCGGACGGTGCCGGGATCCGCGCCTACGAGGTATATCGCGGCACCACGAAGGTCGGTGAAGTGCCCGGCTCGGAGCACATGGTGGAGGTCACCAGGCTCAGGCCGTCCACGGTGTATGTGTTCACCGTGCGGGCGCGGGGCGGTGACGGCAGCCTCGGCCCGGGCAGCCCCGGGGTGCGGGCGACGACACCGGCGCTGCTCGCGGCGGACCGCTCGGCGCCGACCCGTCCGGCACACCCGAGCGGCCGGGCCGTGGGCAGTCGCGCGGTGCAGCTGTCCTGGAGCGCCTCGACGGACGACCGGGCGGTGTTGTCGTACGACGTCTACCAGGGCGACGCCCGGATCCACAGTGTGGGCGGGAACCAGACCGCGACCGTGGTGACGGGGCTGCGGCCGGGCACGCGCTATGTGTTCACGGTCCGGGCCGGGGACGCCGCCGACAACCTCTCGCCGGCGAGTTCGGCGGTCCGTCTGACCACGCCGGGCGGCGACGACGGCCGGGACACCGCGCCGACCGGGTTCACCTCGAAGAGCCACGCGGAGGCGGGCGCGTACTACCTCGATCTGGCCTGGGACCCGCCGCGCGTGGACGGTGTGGTCACGGAGTACCAGATCCGGCTCGACGGCACGGCGACCACCTCGCTGGTGTGGGGCGGCACCCCACCGAAAGGCCGCTCCGCCTACAGCTTCTATGTGGGACGGGACCATGGGGTCGTACACCATGTGCGGCTGCGGGCGCGGTTGCCCGACGGGACCTGGGGCGGGTGGTCGGTGGAGCGGGCCGTGCCGACGGGATCGTGACCCGCCCCGCGCGTGACCGTCCGGCGGAGCGCGTCACCTGACCGGTCGCCCTCCGGATGCGGGGCGGGCGGGGGCCGTCTTCGCTGAACCTGAGGCAGCACGGGAGTCTCCCGATCCTCGGCGGCGCAAGGGACGTTCCGCCAACCGTGCCGCCGGAGGGCAGCCAATGCGCACTACACGACTTCTCCTCCGCTCCGGCCTGACCCTGGCGGCCGCCGCCGCGCTCCCGGCCTGGCTGGCCGGCCCGTCCGACGCGGTCTCGGGCATCTCGGTGAGCACCACCGGCACCACGGTCTCGGTGGTCACCAGCGCCTGTACCCAGAGCAACGGCAGCTGGGGCAACGCCTCGCTGCTCAACAGCAGCCAGGCCTCGTTCGCCCAGGGGCGGCAGGTGGCCCTGTCGGGCACCACCGTGAGCCAGTCGGCCGCCTGGTCGGGTGTGTCGCCCGGGACCTACACGGTGGTCGTCGTCTGTTCCAACGGCGGTACGGCGGGCACCCAGTCGGTGATCGTCTCCGCCGCCCCCGCCGTGCCCGCTCCTCCGACGACCTCGTCCGCCAACAGGCCGGCCGCGCCCGCCCGGGGCGTGATGGGCGGTCTGGGAGGTGCCGCCCGCGACTACGGCCCGCTCACGCTGGGCATCGGCGCGGCGCTGGTCGGTACGGGCGTCATCGCCACGGGCTGGTACCTGCGCAAGCGCTCGAAGCCCTACCGGCTCTAGGACCCCTCGGGGAGTTCCCCGAACTCCTGGAGGGCGTGGGTGAGCCACTGCGTCCAGAAGGTCTCCAGATCGATGCCGGCCCGCAGCACCAGGTGCCGGAGCCGGTCCTCGGGGGCGTCCTTGCCCGGCGGGAAGTCGCGGCGCTGGATCTCCTCGTACTCGGCCAGCTGCCGCTGGTGCAGTTCCAGATGGCGGCGCAGGTCGGCCTGGAGTCCGTCGGTGCCGACGACCGCCGCCGCGCGCAGCCGCAGCAGCATCACGTCCCGGATGGGCTTCGGGTCCTGGGAGGCGGCGGTCCAGCGGGCCAGTTCGGCGCGGCCCGCGGGCAGGACCTCGTAGCTCTTCTTCTGCCCGCGGGCCGGCTGTTCGGCCGGCAGTGCGCGGATGTAGCCCTCGGCCTCCAGTCGTCCCAGCTCGCGGTAGATCTGCTGGTGCGTCGCCGACCAGAAGTAGCCGATCGACTTGTCGAACCTGCGGGTCAGCTCAAGGCCCGACGACGGTCTCTCGAGCAGGGCGGTGAGGATCGCGTGCGGGAGTGACATGGGCTCATCCTAGGGACGGCCCCTACAGGGCGGCGGCCAGCTCGGTGCCCTGCTTGATGGCCCGCTTGGCGTCCAGTTCGGCGGCGACGTCGGCCCCGCCGATCAGGTGCGCGTTGCAGCCGGCGGCGACCAGCTCCTCGTACAGGCCCCGGCGCGGTTCCTGGCCGGTGCACAGCACGACGGTGTCGACCTCCAGGACGGTGCTCTCCCCGTCGACGGTGACATGCAGTCCGGCGTCGTCGATCCGGTCGTAGCGGACGCCCGGGACCATGGTGACGCCCCGGTGCTTGAGCTCGGTGCGGTGGATCCAGCCGGTGGTCTTGCCGAGGCCGGCGCCGACCTTGCTCTCCTTGCGCTGCAGGAGGTGGACGGTGCGCGGGGGCGCGGGGCGCTCGGGGGCGGCGAGCCCGCCGGGGCCCTGGTAGTCCATGTCGACGCCCCAGTGCTTGAAGTACGTCGACGGGTCCTCGCTCGCCTTGTCGCCGCCGTCGGTCAGGAACTCGGCGACGTCGAAGCCGATGCCGCCGGCGCCGAGAATCGCGACGCGGTCGCCGACGGGCGCGCCGTCGCGCAGCACGTCGAGGTAGCCGAGGACGCGGGGGTGGTCGACGCCCGGGATGTCGGGGGTGCGCGGGGTGACGCCGGTGGCGACGACGACCTCGTCGTAGCCGGTCACGTCCTCGGGTTCGACGGTGGTGTTCAGGCGTACGTCGACGCCGTGGGCGTCGAGCTGGTGGCGGAAGTAGCGCAGGGTCTCGTCGAACTCCTGCTTGCCGGGGACCTTGCGGGCCACGTTCAGCTGGCCGCCGATCTCGCTCGCGGCGTCGAACAGGGTGACGTCGTGGCCGCGTTCGGCGGCGGAGACCGCGCAGGCGAGGCCGGCCGGGCCGGCGCCGACGACCGCGACGCGCTTGCGCAGCCGGGTCGGGGCGAGGACCAGTTCGGTCTCGTGGCAGGCACGCGGGTTGACCAGGCAGGAGGTGATCTTCCCGCTGAAGGTGTGGTCGAGGCAGGCCTGGTTGCAGCCGATGCAGGTGTTGATGGCCTCGGGCGTACCGGCCTGCGCCTTGGCGACGAAGTCGGGGTCGGCGAGCATCGGGCGGGCCATGGACACCATGTCCGCGTAGCCGTCGGCGAGCAGTTCCTCGGCGACTTCGGGGGTGTTGATGCGGTTGGTGGTGACCAGCGGGACGGACACCTCGCCCATCAGCTTCTTGGTGACCCAGGTGTAGGCGCCGCGCGGCACGGAGGTGGCGATGGTGGGGATGCGTGCCTCGTGCCAGCCGATGCCGGTGTTGATGATGGTCGCCCCGGCGGCCTCGACGGCCTTGGCGAGGGTGATCACCTCGTCGAGGGAGGAGCCGCCGGGGACCAGGTCCAGCATGGAGAGCCGGTAGACGATGATGAAGTCGTCGCCGACGGCCTCGCGCACCCTGCGGACGATCTCGACGGGGAAGCGCATCCGGTTCTCGTACGAGCCGCCCCAGCGGTCGGTGCGCCGGTTGGTCGGGGCGGCGATGAACTCGTTGATCAGGTAGCCCTCGGAGCCCATGATCTCGACGCCGTCGTAGCCTGCCTGCCGGGCGAGGCGGGCGGTGCGGGCGTAGTCGTCGATGGTCCGCTCGACGGCCTCGTCGGTGAGCTCGCGGGGCGGGAAGGGGCTGATCGGGGCCTGCAGCGGGCTGGGGGCGACCAGGTCCCGGTGGTAGGCGTAGCGGCCGAAGTGCAGGATCTGCATGGCGATCCGGCCGCCCTCGCGGTGCACGGCCTCGGTGATGGCGCGGTGCTGCCCGGCCTCCTCCTCGGTGGTGAGCTTGGCGCCGCCCTCGTAGGGCCGCCCCTCGTCGTTGGGGGCGATACCGCCGGTGACGATGAGGCCCACTCCGCCGCGCGCCCGGGCGGCGTAGAACTCCGCCATCCGCTCGAAGCCTCGCTCGGCCTCCTCCAGGCCCACGTGCATGGAGCCCATGAGCACGCGGTTGGGCAGCGTGGTGAAGCCCAGGTCGAGCGGGTTCAGCAGGTGCGGGTAACGGCTCATCTGGGCCTCCGTGCGCGGTGTCGTCACCGTAGTTGTAGAGGACCGCGCACGGTTTATGCAACTAGTTGCACAAAGGCTCACAGTGGCTTGTCACACACCACGCCGCTCTCGGACAGTCCGGTCACCGGCTTTCGAGCAGCACATGCAGCTCCCTCTCCTGGTCCCCCGAGGCGGAGGACAGGTTGCGTACGGCGAACAGGGAGTCGAGGGTCGTGTGGAGCCGGCTGATCGCCCAGTAGCCGCCCTGCGCGTCAGCCTCGACCGAGGCGGTGAGCCGGGGCGGCGGGGTGCACTCGTGGGCGTCGGTGACCTCGAACGTGCCGAGCCACACCATCGGGCGGGTCTCGTGGAGCTGTTGTGGCACGTCCTCGGCGGCCCGGTCGGACTCGAAGCACTGGCACAGCGCGTCGAACACGATCCGCGCGTCCTCCTTGCTGCAGCCGCTGATCTCGAGGGAGACGGGTTCCTCGTGCAGTCGCTCAGGGACCATCGTGATCGCTCCTCTCATGACGATGGCGCGGTGTCACGGGTCCCCCGCGAACCGCGCCATGCCAACAGAAAAGCACCGATTCACGGGCGCTGCACCACCCGCCGGCGCACACGGAAGGAGTCAGCTCCGCGTGAACTTGTACGTCTTGCTGTCCGTGAGGATGCAGAAGCCGGGCGACATCACGATGACGCGCAGGGTGCCGGTGCGCCGGTCGTAGTCGATGCCCTCGACCTCGTAGGTGCCGGAGCAGGAGCTGCGCAGCGGGAGCTGGCGCAGGGCGGTGACATGACCGGTGACGTTGCCCGTGCCGGGCTTGGCGGACAGGTCGATCTGCAGGAGCGGCTTGGTGTAGCCGAAGAGGCTGCCGTCCGGGTCGTCGGAGGAGCACAGCAGCGTGGTGGCGCCGGTGAAGTCGCAGCCCTGGACGTCGCGCACGGCGTGGTCGAGGTTCACCACGGAGGCCAGCGGGAGGTTCGCGGACGGCGAGGTGCTCTTGTTGGCGCCCGGTGCCGGGAAGACCAGGAAGCGGGTCATCGTGCCGTACTCGCCGGAGAGCATGTACTGGCTGTCGGGCGAGATCGCGTCCCAGGAGTTGTTGAGCGCCTCGCCGGAGGCGAGCGTGTGGGTGTACTCCGACCAGGTGCCGTCGGGGGCCTGCACCCGGTACATCTTGGCGGTCCCGGAGTCCGCCTGGTACGGCTCGACGTAGTAGCCGTCGTAGGACTCGTCGGGGTCACCGACGTGGTTCCAGCCGCGGCTGGAGACGCTGACGGGGATGGTGCCGATGCCGGTGTACCGGTTGGCACTGTTGGCCGGGACCTCGACCGAGGTCAGGCCCTGGCTCTCGGTGAGCGGGTCGGCGCGGTCGGAGCCGGTCTCGGTCCAGGTGTCGGCGGCGGAGGCCGTACCGGTGGACAGGGCGAAGGTCGCGGCGAGGGCTATCAGGGCGGTCAGGCCTGCGCGACAACGTTGCCGGGTGGACGCGGGCATGGAAGCCTACTCCTCGGTACTGGGGGGTGGGAGGTGTGTGCGCCGGCCAGTCTGGCGCCGACCCGGTCGACATGTACAGACCAATGACGGAGACGGGAAGGTGAAATCACGTCACTGCCGCCTCCGTGGTCACTTCGCCGTACGGATGCCGTCGTGTTGAGAGATGGTGGAAAAGTCGGCGGCGGCGTCGGAGATTCGGGTGTGAGCGCGATAGAACATGGGGAGTCGGCACGGGGGACGACGTGCCGTACGGAAGTTCGAAGGCGGTGCGTGCAATGAGTCCAGCCGAGGCTTCGGCGGCCGAGGGCGAGGAGCCGGTACGCGGGCCCGTGCGGCCCGGCGGACTGCTCGACGTCCTGGGCATGGCCTCGGTCGTGCTGGACGCCAAGGGGCGCATCGTGCTGTGGAGCCCCCAGGCGGAGGAGCTGTTCGGCTATCCGGCCCACGAGGCGCTCGGGCAGTACGCCGCCCGGCTGATGGTGGATGAACGCCACATCGAACTGGTCGGCAAGCTGTTCTCGGACGTGATGCGCACCGGGCAGAGCTGGGCGGGCGGTTTCCCCATCCGCCACAAGGACGGCACCACCCATGTGGTGGAGTTCCGCAACATGCGGCTCATGGACGACAACGGCGACGTGTTCGCGCTGGGGCTCGCCGCCGACCAGTCGACGGTGCGCCGGCTGGAGCAGGACGTGGCGCTGTCCGAGCGCATCGTGAAGCAGTCGCCGATCGGGCTGGCCGTCCTCGACACGGATCTGCGGTTCGTGTCGGTCAACCCGGCGATGGAGCGGATGAACGGCGTCCCGGCCGCGGAGCATGTGGGGCGGACGATCCGCGAGGTACTGCCCTCCCTGGACGCCGACACCCTGGAGTCGGCCTACCTGCGGGTGCTGCGGACCGGCGAGCCGGTCATCGACGAGTCCGCGGTGGGCCGTACGCCGGCCGACCCGGACGAGGAGCACATCTGGTCGGTGTCGGTCTACCGGCTGGAGGACGCCCTCACCAACGTGCTGGGCGTGGCGGCCTCGGTGGTGGACATCACCGAGGCGTTCCGGGCCGGTGTCGAGGCCGAGAACGCGCGCCGCCGGCTGGCCGTCATCGCCGACGCGTCCGCCCGCATCGGCACCACCCTGGACCTCGACCGCACCGCCCGTGAGCTGGCCGACGTCGCCGTGCCGGAGCTGGCGGACGTGGCGTCCGTGGAGCTGCTGGACGCGGTCGTGGAGGCCCGGCCCCACAGCACGCTCGGCCCGGCCGAGCCCGCGCTGATCCGTGCCCTCGCCGTGCGTGCGGAGCAGGAGGCGGACGCGGTCCAGGCGGCCGACACGCCGGGCACGGTCGCCCGGTACGCGCCGGACCGGCTGATCACCGAGTGCGTACGGACCGGGGAGGCCGTCGTCGTCCGGCAGGTCAAGGACGAGGACCTGCCGAGGATCGCCGCCTCCCCCGAGGCCGCCGTGCTGCTGGGCCGCGCCGGGGTGCACTCGTATCTGGCGGTACCGCTGATCGCGCGCGGCGAGGTGCTGGGCGCCCTCGACCTCAAGCGCACCCGCAATCCGGCGTCCTTCGACGACGACGATCTGCTGCTGGCCAGGGAACTGGCGGCGCGGGCGGCCGTGCAGATCGACAACGCCCGCTGGTACCAGAACGCCCGCACGACCGCGCTGACCCTGCAGCGCAGCCTGCTGCCGACGCACCCGAGGGTCACCAACGGCCTGGAGGTCGCCTCCCGCTACCAGCCGGCGGGCGAGACCGTCGAGGTGGGCGGTGACTGGTTCGACGTGATCCCGCTGGACGGCGGCCGGACGGCGCTCGTGGTGGGCGATGTGATGGGCAGCGGTATCAACGCGGCCGCGACCATGGGCCGGCTGCGTACCGCGACCAACACCCTGGCCTCCCTGGGCCTGGACCCGGCGGTCCTGCTGGAGCACCTCGACAAGACCACCTCGGGTCTGGACCACTCCATCGCGACCTGCGTGTACGCCGTCCACGACCCGCAGCTGCGCCAGTGCCGGATCGCCAACGCCGGCCATCTGCCCCCGGCCCGGGTCCGCCCCGGCAGGCCGCCGGAACTCCTCGACCTTCCCACCGGGGTCCCGCTGGGCGTGGGCGGGGTCCCGTTCGCCACGACGACCGTGGACTTCGAACCCGGCGACGAGCTGGTGTTCTACACCGACGGTCTGGTGGAGACCCGCAGCCACTCCCTGGACGAGCGGCTGGACGCGCTGCTGGACCTCCTCGACGACCCCGGCCGCCCCCTGGAGGAGGCCTGCGACCTGCTGCTGCGGGAGCTGCACCACCCGGACAACCACGACGACGTGGCGCTGCTCATCGCGCGGGCGCTGGAACTGGCGTAGCAGCGAGGACCGGTGGCCGGCGCACCGGATCCGGGTGCGTCGAACGCGGGTCGATCGGATTCACAGGGACCGATTACCAGGTTCTTATCAGCGAGCTCTCACACTTCACACAGAGGCATGCGCCGCGTGATGCCGCGTGCCGTTCGCCGATGGGAGCGAGCCGTGACGCACGAACCCGAGCAGGAACACCGCCGCGCCGGCGACGGAACAGACCCCTCGATCCCGCCGATGCCCGACCGTCCTCCGCAGGCCGCCCCGGAGTGGGAGGTGCTGGCGGGGCCGGGGCCGGACCGCGAACCGGGCGCGCCGCTGCGCGACCGCTGGCGCCGGCAGTCCCTCCGCACCCGTGCGGTGACCGTGGCCTTCGTGGCCGGGGCGCTGGCCCTCGGCGGGACGGTGGCGTTCGCCGCCGGTTCCGGCGGCGGCGCCCCCGCCACCCCGCCAGCGGCCTCCGGTGCGCCGTCGGCGCCTTCGTCCCCGGACGGGCACGGCCCCGGGCACGGCTGGTTCGGGATGGGCGGCATGGGCGTGCACGGCGAGGCGACGGTCAAGGACCCGGACACCGGCAAGTACGTCGTACGGGTCTGGCAGCGGGGCACGGTGGAGAAGGTGGCCGGTGACCAGGTCACGGTGAAGAGCGACGACGGTATGTCGTGGACGTGGACCGTGGGCTCGGGCGTCAAGGTGCGCGGGGATGCCGGCTCGCTGAAGAAGGACGCGAAGGCGTTGCTGGTCGGCATCCGCGGGAATGACGGCAAGCTGACCGCGTCGGGCGCGTTCTCGGGCGACTTCACGGGCATGGGCCGGGGCGGTATGCACGACCGGGGCGGCCCCTGGCAGCGCCCCGGCGACCGCTCCCCGTCCCCCGGCCCCTCGGGCAGCGGGGCCACCACCTAGGGCCCTCCGGCGGAGCGGGGCGCAGGACGCGGTGACTGCCGGCCGAGGTGAGCGGGGTCGTGGGGGCCTTGGGGCCGACCGCCGGGCGGCCACATCGGCGACCGGCGGCAACGCCACTCGCGGTAGCCCCTCCGGGGGAGGGGGGAGGGTGGGCCTCCCGGTCCGCGGCGTGATCCGCCGGGCAGCAGCACCTAGGGCCGTACGCCGATCACGACGTTGGCGTACAGCTCCTGCGACACCGCGAGCCGGGTGGCCAGGCCTGCGCGGCTGAAGGCCTCGACGGCGCCGTCGGCCTGACGTTCGCTCGTCTCGACGAGGACGCAGCCGCCCGGCGCCAGCCACTGGGGCGCTCCGGCGGCGACCCTGCGCAGCACGTCGAGCCCGTCGCCGCCGCCGTCGAGGGCGACCAGCGGCTCGTGGTCGCGGGCCTCGGCGGGCAGCAGCCCGACCTCGCCGCTGGGGACGTACGGCACGTTGGCCGCGAGGATCCCGATCCGGCCGCGCAGGGTGGCGGGCAGGGCGTCGAACAGGTCGCCGGCGTGGGCGTGGCCCCCGTAGGGGGCGATGTTGCGGCGGGCACAGCCGACCGCGGCCGGGTCGATGTCGGCGGCGTGCAGTTCGACGTCGCCGAGGGCGGCGGCGAGGGCCGCGCCCACCGCACCGGAGCCGCAGCACAGGTCGACGACGACGGACGCTCCGGGGGCCTGGGCGAGGGCCTGGTCGACCAGGAACTCGGTGCGGCGGCGGGGCACGAACACGCCGGGTTCCACGAGCACCCGCAGCCCGTGGAACCCGGCCCAGCCGAGGACGTGTTCGAGGGGCCGGCCACTGGCGCGCCGGTCGACCATCGCGGCCAGTTCGTCCGGGGTGCGGGCGGTGGCGAGGATCAGCTCCGCCTCGTCCTCGGCGAAGACGCAGCCCGCGGCGCGCAGCGCGGAGACGACAGCGGTGGTGTCGGAGAGTGAAGTCATCGCCGCGAGCCTATCCGCAGTCCGGACCGCCGGTCGCCGGCCGTCAGACGCCGACCGTCTCCTGGGTCTCCTCCTCGGCCTCCTCGGCGAGTTCGGCCGGCGACTCGGGTACGGCCACGGACGCCGTCGGGGCCGAGACCGGGGCCTGGGCCGCCTTGGCCCGCTCGTACGCCGCCGCGATCGCGGTGACCGCGAGGCCGGCCAGCAGCCAGACCACGAGGGTCCACACGTTCCGGCTCAGGCCGTCGCTGCCGAAGTACAGGAGGCTGCGCGCGCCTTCGACGAAACCGGCGCCGTTCCAGAAGGCGTGCAGGGTGCCGAAGAAGCCGTTCTGCAGCTCGGGGCGGAACAACCCTCCGGAGCTGGTGAAGTTGAGCATCACGAAGAGCACCATCATGGTCAGCGTGGTCCACCGCTTGAGGAAGGTGTGCAGGCCGACGCCGATGAGCAGGATGCCCGCCGAGTAGAGCCAGGCCATGCCCCAGACGCCGGCCAGGTCGTGGTGGGCGAGGTGGAACACCGGTCCGGCGAGCAGCGCGCCGATGCTGCCGACGACGGCGGAGACGCCGAGCGCCAGCAGGGCGCGGATCCGCATGGGGAGTGTGCCGCCGGCCGCGCCGAGGGCGGCGACCGAGGCGTAGGAGCCGATACTGACCGCGATGAGCAGGAAGAACAGGCCCTGTCCTGTGGGGTCGTCGGCGACGGGTTCGGCCACGTCGGTGACCTTGAGCGGGAGGCCCTCCTCGGCGGCGACCGGGGTGAAGACCTTCTCGACGGCGGTGGCGCCCATGTCGGAGGCGGCGCTCGCGACGAGCAGTTCCGGTGTCCTGGTGCTCGGCACATAGGCGCCGGTCACGCTGCGGGCCTTGAGCAGGTCCACGGCCTCGGCGCGGGTGGGCACGGTACGGACGTCGAGCTTGTCACCGGCGGTGTCCTTGATGGTCTGCGCGAACACCTTCGCCTTCGGTCCGGCGCCGACCACGGCCACGGGCAGGTGGTTCGGCTCCGGGTGGACGAACGCGCCCATGTAGGCCAGCCCCATGCCCAGGCACATCAGCAGCGGGGTGATCAGGTGCGTGAGCACATGGCGCAGTGCCGGTGACCTCATCGCGTACGACCTCCAGATCTTCCGGTTCTCCCGAAGCACCTTCGGGGGAAACTGGTTGGCTTATACAACTCAGACTCAAGTTGTACTATACAACTAGACCGTCGGAGGAGGTATTCCCGTGACACCCACGGAGACAGCCGTCGAGACCATCCAGCGCGAGATGACGACCTTCGCGCGGCGGGCCAGGGCGTCGGCCGGGCGTATGCACCCCGAGCTGTCGCTGGTGTCCTACACGCTCCTCGGACATCTGGAGGAGCGCGGCGGCTGCCGGGCGACCGACCTGGCCGCGCACTACGCGCTGGACAAGTCGACGGTCAGCCGGCAGGTGGCGGCGCTGGAGCGGTCGGGCCTGATCGAGCGGCGCCTGGACCCGGAGGACCACCGGGTCCAGGTGCTGCATCTGACGGAGGCCGGGGAGGAGATCCTGGCCCAGGTGACCCGCAGCCGCCGGGCCGCCTTCCGGGAGCGGCTGGCTCAGTGGGCGGAGGAGGACCTGGTCAGGTTCGCCGGCTACCTGGAGCGCTACAACGCCGGGACGTCGACGGGCACCGGCGAGGACTGACCGAGCGCCTGCGGCACCCGGGCCGCGAGGAAGGCGGTACGGCGGCGCAGGCGGAAACCGAGGGACTCGTACAGCCGGATCGCGGTGGTGTTCTCGGCGCCGGTGTGCAGGAACGGGGTCTCGCCGCGTTCCCGGATGCCGTACGCGACCGCGCGGATGAGCCGGGTCGCGAGGCCCTCGCCGCGGTACGCCGGGTCGGTGCAGACCGCGCTGATCTCGGTCCAGCCCGGCGGGTGCAGCCGCTCCCCCGCCATCGCGATCAGCCGGCCGTCGCGGCGGATGCCCAGGTAGGTGCCCATGTCGATGGTGCGGGGCAGGAAGGGGCCGGGCCGGGTGCGCTCGATCAGGTCGAGTATCTCGGGCACGTCGGCGGGGCCGAGGCGGACGGCGGACGGCTCCGGGACGGCCTCCATGCCCTCGTCCACCAGCTGCACTCCCGCGATGTCCATCGTGAGCTCCCAGCCGTCCGGGAGTTCCCCTCGGTAGCCGGGCAGCCCGACCTCCTCGCCGGGCCCGGCGAGGGCGGCGAGGTCCGCCCAGTCACGGGCGTCGGGCTCGTCGGGCAGGGCCAGCCACGGGGAGACGTCGACCGGGTAGCGCAGGATGCGGCCGCGCCGCTCGGCGAATTGGGCGTGCGGGCCGGTGAGCGAGGCGAGGGCGGGGTTGTCCAGGATGTGCGGGACGGTGCCGTCGCCCTCGCGGGGGCCGGGGAGGCTCATATCCCGACCTCGATCACGATCTTGCCGCGGGTGTGCCCGTCCTCGACCGCGCGCAGCGCCTGGCCGGCCCGGTCGAGCGGGAAGGTCTGCGAGACATGCGGGTCGAGTTCACCGCCCACGACCAGTTCGGCCACCTCGTCCAGGACCGCGGCGGTACGGGCCCGCTCGACCCGGCTGCCGCCCAGCGCGGCGACGGCCTGCGGCGTGGCTCCGGCGGTGATCAGCCTGGTGCGGTCCGCGAGCAGCGTGGCCGCCTCGGCGAGCACCTCTCCGCCGACCAGGTCGTAGACGCCGTCCACGCCCTCGGGAGCGGCGGCCCGCACCCGCTCGGCGAGGTCGGGACCGGAGGCCACGTGGACGGCGCCGAGCGACTCGACGAAGTCCTTCTTGGCCTCGCTCGCCACGCCCACGACCCGCAGCCCCCAGGCGCGGGCGATCTGCACGGCCGCCGCGCCGACCCCGCCGCCGGCGCCCACGACCAGCAGGGTCGCGCCCTCGGGCAGGTCGAGCTGGCGTACGCCGTCGTAGGCGGTGGCCGCGGCGACCGGCAGGGTGGCGGCGTCGGTGAAGGACAGCGCGGCGGGCTTGCGCGCGGTCACGGCCGCAGGCAGCAGGGCGTACTCGGCGAAAGCGCCGGCGGGCGTGTTGCCGAAGACCTCGTCGCCGACCGCGAACCCGGTCACGCCCTCGCCGATCTCCTCGACGACTCCGGCGGCCTCGCTGCCGAGGACGACCGGGAAACGCGCCTCGCCCTCGCCCGGGCGGCGCAGTCCGTTGCGCAGCTTCCAGTCCACGGGGTTGACCCCCGCCGCACGCACCGCGATCAGCAGCTCACCGGGTCCGGGGCCGGGCCGGGCCACCTCGGCGAAGGCCTCGGTCTCGGGCCCGCCGTGCCTGGTGTAGACGTATGCCTTGGGCATCGTGTTTCCTCGCTCTCTGGTGCTGTCGCCGGTGTCCCGGTAGCGGCACTCAGCGGCAAGGACGAGCGCACGGCCGCTATTCCCGCGCCCGCGGATCGTTCACACGGCTGCAATGATCGGGGTCCTGACCTGGGCCGGAGCACCCGATCGGACATCGTACGGTTGAAGCATGAACGTCACCCGAGGCTTCACCGGCCGTCCCCGCATCGACAATCCCGGACTGCCACCGGGCCAGTACGACGCGGGCGAGGACTGGCCGGTGCTCTCCGCCGAGGTGACGCCGGAGCTGGCGCCCGCCGACTGGTCGTTCCGGATCGACGGGCTGGTGGCCGAGCCGCGCACCTGGGACTGGGCCGCGGCGCACGCGCTTCCCGCGTCGGCGTACGAGGGTGACATCCACTGTGTGACCAGCTGGTCGAAGTTCGGGGTGCGGTTCGGGGGCGTCTCCTTGGACGCGTTTTTCAATGTGGTCCGGCCACATGTGTCCGCGACCCATGCCGTCGCCTATTCGCACACGGGTTACACCACCAACCTGCCGCTCGCGGACCTCACCGGCGGCCGGGCCTGGATCGCCTTCGAGTACGAGGGCGAGCCGCTGCCCGCCGAGCACGGCGGGCCGGCCCGGCTGCTGGTGCCGCACCTGTACTTCTGGAAGAGCGCGAAGTGGATCGCGGGGATCACCCTCCTCGACCACGACGAGCCCGGCTTCTGGGAGCAGAACGGCTACCACGCACGGGGCAACCCCTGGGAGGAGCAGAGGTACTCCGGTGACTGAGACCACCACCGCCGGGGGCTTCGCTCCCCCGACTCGCTTCGCGGTGCCCGCGCGCATCGCGGTCAGCACCCGGGCCGCCGCGGTGTGGCAGACGGCCACCCTCACCGAGATCCGCCGCGAGACCCCGCACTCGGCGACCTTCCGGTTCGCGGTGCCGGCCTGGGCGGGACATCTGCCCGGGCAGCACCTGATGCTGCGGCTGACCGCCGGGGACGGCTACGCGGCCCAGCGGCACTACTCCCTCGCCTCCGCTCCGGACGACTCCGGGCGCATCGAGCTGACCCTCGACCATGTCGAGGGCGGCGAGGTCTCCGGCTGGTTCCACACGGTGGCCCGGCCCGGTGACACCGTCGAGGTGCGCGGCCCGTTGAGCGGCTTCTTCGCCTGGCCCGGCGACCGGCCCGCGCTGCTGGTCGGCGCCGGTTCCGGGGTCGTACCGCTGATGTCGATGGTCCGGCACCACCGGGCCCGGGCCCTGGACGTGCCGCTGCGCCTGGTGGTGTCGGCGCGGTCTCCCGAGGAGCTGATCTACGCGCGGGAGCTGGGTGCGGAGACCACGGCGGTGTTCACCCGGACCGCGCCGGAGGGTGTGCCGGTGGGACGTATGGCCGCCGCACATGTGGCCCCGCTCCTGGCCGAGCAGCCGGCCGGTGGGTGGGAGGCCTATGTGTGCGGTTCCAACGGTTTCGCGGAGCATGCCTCGCGGCTGCTGGTGGCGGCGGGCCAGCCGGTGGACCGGATCCGCATCGAGCGGTTCGGCTGAGCGCGGGTCCTCCGGACGACCCGCCCCGGGGCGTGCGGTCCGGGTACCGCGGGGCGCCGGGCCGGGTGTGCGGCGCGCGCCGGAAGGTGTGCTTCGGGCGTTTCCGCCTCCGTGACCTCGGCAGGTGAGCCGGCTGCTCCGTACGGGGTACCACTTCGAAGTGGACGCTCGCGTGCAGGCGGGGGCACGCTGGGAGCTGCGGACCGGCTGTCCGGCCCTTCGGCTCCCGTTGCGGCGAGGAGGTCGACATGCGTACCCGGATGCGTGGCTGGCGCTGGCGGCAGAACCCGCTGCGGCGCAGTTCGGACGTGGTCGAGGCGTGGACCGCGCTGGTCGTCGCGGTCCTGCTGTGCGTGGGTGCGCCCCTGGCCGGGGCATTGGTGGGCCTGTGGGCCCATGATCAGGCGCGGGCGGTCGCCACGGTCGAGCGGGCGGAACGGCACAGGGTCCGGGCCGTGGTCGTCGGCAGCATTCCGGAGCAGCTGCCGTCGGTGCAGGGCGGCGACCGGGAGCACGCCTACCAGGTGGACGTCCGCTGGAGCGAACCCGGCAAGGGGGCACGGACGGCCCCGGCCCGGGTGCCGGCGGGGACCCGGACCGGTGACGTGGTGGACGTGTGGTTCGACCGTCAGGGGCACGGTGTCGCCCCGCCGCCCACCGAGGTCGCCGTCTGGCAGCACGCGGTCACCGTGGGCATCTGCGGGGCGAGCGGCGCGGCGGCCGTGGTGCTGCTCGGGCACGGCGTCGTCCGCCGGGTCGCGCTGCGCCACCGGCTCGCCGAGTGGGAGCAGGAATGGGCGCGCACCGGCCCGGACTGGACCCGCGGGCGTGCCTGAGACAGCCCGGGGCGCGACCTGGGTGACCCGACCACCCGCTGTGGCCGCCCGGCGCCCGCGATCTCCCGTCCGCCGTCCACGACGAGCCGCCCGGCCGTCTTGACCAGCGGATCGACAGCAGATCAAGAGCGGACGGCAGGAGGTCACCACGGAGGCCGGCGGTGCACGGGCCTGGCGAGTCGTCGGACCACCCACGTACGGTGTGATCATCCGCACCTACCCTTCGCAAAGGCGGTTGTCGATGGCCCTGTTCGACCTCCCTCTCGACGAACTCCGTGAACACCGCAGCACGTCGGTGGCGCCCGAGGACTTCGACGCCTTCTGGTCCAAGACCCTCCAGGAGGCCCGCGAGCACGATCTGGACGCCCGCTTCGAGCCGGTCGACACCGGGCTGTCCACGGTCGAGGTGTACGACGTGACGTTCGCCGGGTTCGGCGGCCACCCGGTCAAGGGCTGGCTGCGGCTTCCGGCCGGCAGCACCGAACCGCTGCCGCTGGTCGTGGAGTTCATCGGCTACGGCGGCGGCCGCGGGCTGCCGCACGAGAACCTGCTGTGGGCGTCGACCGGCCGGGCGCACTTCGTGATGGACACCCGGGGCCAGGGCAGCGCCTGGGGCGGTGGCGGCGGCACCGCCGACCCGGTGGGCGGAGCGCCGGCGTACCCCGGCTTCATGACGCGGGGTGTCGACGCGCCCGAGAACTACTACTACCGGCGGGTGTACACGGACGCGGTGCGCGCGGTCGAGGCGGCCCGCTCGCATCCGCTGACCGACGCGGCACGGACCGTGGCGCTCGGTGCCAGCCAGGGCGGCGGGATCACCATCGCGGTCGGCGGTCTGGTCCCGGACCTGGTCGCTGTCGCCCCGGACGTGCCCTTCCTGTGCGACTTCCCACGCGCCACCACCCTGACGGACCGTCACCCGTACCGGGAGATCGGCCTGTTCCTCAAGACGCACCGCGGCCGCTCGGCGGACGTGCAGCGCACCCTCTCCTACTTCGACGGTGTGCACTTCGCGGCGCGTGGCCGGGCTCCGGCGCTGTTCTCGGCGGCCCTGGAGGACCAGACCTGCCCGCCGTCCACGGTCTTCGCGGCCTACAACTCCTGGGCGCACGACGACAAGGCGATCGAGGTGTACGACTTCAACGACCACGAGGGCGGCGGCCCGTACCACGAGGCGGCGAAGGTGCGCTGGCTCGGCTCGTACGCCTGAGGCGACGGAGGACAGGGACACCGCGAGACGGCCGAACGGTTCGTCCGGGAACCTCTTTTCCCGTCGGCCTTCCCTCCAGTCCGACCAGTCGGTACGTTCGGGAGACCAGGGCCGCAGCGTCGCGGTCCGGGTTTTCCGGCGTACGACGGAGGGCGCATGTCCGAGCACGAACCCCAGGTCCACGGCGTCTGCGAACCGCGTTTCGCGGCGGTGCGGGAGGCATTCGAGGAGAACTTCCGCGACCGGGAGGAACTGGGTGCCGCCGTCGCGGTGACGGTCGGCGGCGAGACGGTCGTGGACCTGTGGGGCGGCTGGGCGGACCCGGCGCACACCCGGCCGTGGGAGCGGGACACCGTGGTCAACGTCTGGTCGACCACCAAGGGCCCGGTGGCGCTGTGCGCGCACATCCTGGCGGACCGCGGACTGCTCGACCTCGACGCGCCGGTGGCCGACTACTGGCCCGAGTTCGCGGCGGCCGGCAAGGAGCGGGTGCTGGTCCGCCATCTCCTCTCGCACCGGGCCGGGCTGGCCGGTCTGCGGGAGCCGCACTCGTTCCAGGACCTGTACGACTGGGAGTTGACGACCGCGCGGCTGGCGGCGACGGAGCCCTGGTGGGAGCCGGGTACGCAGTCCGGGTACCACGCGCTGACCTACGGTTTCCTGGTCGGCGAGGTGGTGCGTCGGGTGTCGGGGCTGCTGCCGGGGGCGTTCCTGGAGCGGGAGGTGACCGGTCCACTGGGGATCGACTTCACGGTCGGACTGCCGGAGAAGGAGTCCGGGCGGGCGGCGGAGCTGGTGCATCCGCAGGTCAGGTCGGAGAGTGAACAAGCTGCGATCTTCAGCCAGTTGACGCCCGTGGCGATCGCGGCCCTGGGCAATCCGCCGGCGGGCGCGGCGCAGGCGAACACCCCGGAGTGGCGGGCGGCCGAGATCCCGGCGGCCAACGGGCACGGCACGGCCCGCGCGGTGGCGGCGCTGTACGGCGTGTTCGCGGGCCGGGGCGAGTACGGCGGCCGGCGCGTGCTGTCGCCCGAGGCGGCGGAGCGGGTGCGCGAGGGGCAGGGCAGCTGCCGTGACCTGGTGCTCGGGGCGGGGTTCGAGCACGAGACCGAGGTCGGGCTGGGGCTGTGGCTGAGCGGGGCGAACGGCTCGTACGGGCCGAATCCACGGGCGTTCGGGCACGACGGTTTCGGCGGTTCCTGCGGGCTGGCCGACCCGGAGGCGGGGGTGTCGCTCGGGTATGTGATGAACCGGATGGGAGGGCGGATCGCCGACGATCCGCGCAAGACGGCCCTGGTCGACGCCGTCTACGCGAGCCTGTGAGTTCCGCCGAGGCCCGCCCGGTTTCGGCCGAACCCGCCGACCGCCCTTCCCTCGTGGTTTAGACCAATGCTAGATGTGGTCGCGCAACGAACCCGCACGGCTACGTCTTGTCATCGAGGCCCGTCGGCAGGCGTCATCCGCCTGCCCACGGCCCCGGTGGCCGGCCCTTGTCACACACAGGAGGCGCGGCATGGCCCGCACCACCCAGCACGCCCACTCCGAGAGCGAAGAGCAGCCCCTGTACTGGCGGATCGCGACGCTGCTGCTCGGCGAGCTCCGCGACGGCACCGTCCCGCCGGGCGAACGGCTGCCGGCGGAACGACAGTTGGCACGGCACTTCGGGGTCAGCAGGGAGACCGTCCGGCAGGCGCTGGAGGTGCTGCGCCGGAGCGGTCTGGTCGCGACCGACCGGCGGGGCAGCCATGCGACCCTGCGCGGCCGTCCGGTCGAGAGCCCGGTCTCCCTGGCGTTCCCGGTGGGCGCCGGCACCACGGACCACGGCGCGGTCGACCGGGCCACCGTGACCTGGGAGGAGCCGCCGCCCGAGCATGCGGCGGCGCTGGGCCTCGCCCCGCACCGGCCGACCCTGGTGCACCGCTACGAGTCCGCCTCCCCCGACGGCCACGCCCTGCGCACTGCCGTGACCTCCTTCTCGGCCGTCGCCCTGACCGAGGTCGAGGAACTGGGCCGCTACCGGGGACGGGCCGACGGAGCCGCCGCGGCGCAGCTGCGCCGGGCCTACGAGTGGATGCGCAAGGCGGGCCTGACCCTGCACCACCGGGACTCGATCACGCAGGTCGCGGACGCGGCCTCGGTCCGGGTGACCCGCCGGGTGCACGACCAGTACGCACGCCCGCTGGAGATCACCGACCTGGTGGTGGACGCCCGGCAGGACACGCTGGTCTACGAGTTCACGGTGCCGGCGGCGAAGTGACCTTCCGGGCCACGACCAGCCGGGCGCGCGGGCTGCCGTCGTCGCGCTCGCCGAACTCGGGCAGCTCGTACAGGTCCGTCGCGAACCCCGCCCGCGCCGACTCCCGCAGCACATCGCCGAGTCGGAAGGCCCGGTAGTACATGACGAACGGCGGCCGCCACAGCGCGTTGCGCACCCGCATCACGGCGTCGAAGCCGAGCAGCATCCAGAAGCCGAGGCCGGTGGGGCGGGGCGGGGCGAGCACCGGGAAGGCGAAGGTGCCGCCGGGCCGCAGTACCGAGTGGACCTGGCCGAGGAGGCCGGGCAGCTCGCGGGGCAGGAAGTGCCCGAACGCCCCGAAGCTGACGACCAGGTCGAAGGCGGGCCCCAACGGCAGCGCCCGGGCGTCGGCCTGTACCCAGGTGACGTCCGGCCCGTCGGGCAGGGGCAGGCGGCGGGCGACGTCGAGCATGCCGGCGCTGAAGTCGACGCCGGTGACGCGGCCGCCGCACACCTGGGCCAGCACGTCCAGACCGGCTCCGGTGCCGCAGCACAGGTCGAGGCCGGCCTCGAACGGGCCGAGCGGGGTGAGCGCCTTCGCGACCGCCTCCAGCACCGAGTCCGGCGTCCGGAAGGGGGAGTGGTCGAACTTGGGGGCCAGCAGGTCGTAGCCGCGCTCGACCGAGGACAGGGCCTGGACGGCGAGTTCACGGAGGCTCGGGCCTTCGGGGCTGAACATCCGGCCAGCTTACGGGAGCCTCCGGCGCCGGACACGGCGCAGGCGCGGCCCGCGTACGGGACCGCGCCTCCGGCCGGGACTCACGGCACGATGCCGGGTCTCACACCATGACGCCGGGTCTCACAGCCACGGCACCGGCTGTCACGCCACGGTGAGCGTGAGGGCACCCGTGTAGGTGGAGCCGGCGGTGATCGCCGTCTCGGTGCCGTCGACCGTAAGCTTCACGGTCCTGCCGCGCGGCGCCTTCACGGCGGCGTCGGCGGCGAGGGTGAGGCTGGTCAGGTACGACGTCCCGGTGACCGTCCAGGTCGAGCCGCTGTTCAGCTGGACGACCACACCGTTGTTGACGGCGGCCTGCACGGTGTTGGTGACGATGCCGAGCTCGTAGAAGGTGGACGAGTCGATCGAGGACACCCGGTGCTTGGCCTTGGTCGCCGAGATGACGCCCTCGACGCCGGAGCCCTCGAAGGTGAGAACCATGTTCTTGCCGTTGCGCATGCCGTTGTAGAAGTCGCCCTTCAGCCTGATGGAGCTGAAGGTGGCGGCACCGTCGTTGGAGTGGACGGCGGTGACGTCGAAGGAGGAGTTCTTCGTGGGGTCGGTGGTGGGCTCGGTGTAGACGCCGACGTTCATCATCTTGCCGTTGACGGGGACCGGGCCCGGGTCGTCCAGCTCGATCATCTGCAGGATGATCCCGTCGCGCGGGTTGAGCCGCGCGCCCTTGGAGCCGTCGACCTTGATGGTGGTCTGCTGGCCCTTGTTCAGGAAGGTGGCCCGCTCGGAGTTGATGACGGTGCCGCCGTCCAGGGTGAGCTGTCCGGCGCCGAAGAACATGTAGCCGAAGTGGCCGGAGTTCACGACGGTGTTGCGCTCCGGGATGCTCTTGAGCTCGGCGTTGGACAGGCCGAGTGACAGCTCGGTGTTGAGGGCGGCGACGGCGTCGCGGGTGCTGTCGCCGTAGTGCACGACGGCGGCCGGCCCGGCGATGATCGTCGCGTAGGAGCCGACGTCGAAGCGGGAGCCGAGGACGCGGACGGTGGCGTCGCCGATGGCGTAGGTGCCGTAGCCGTAGTCGCCGGTGTTGCCGACGTGGCTGTTGATCGAGGTCAGCTTCAGGCCGCTGCCGCCCTCGACCGACAGGGCGCCCCAGGTCTCGGAGAACACGGTCGAGTTGAGGTAGGTGGCGATGCTGTTCTTGCCGATCAGGTTGGTCGCGCGGACGTTGCCGTCCAGGCCCAGCATCCAGGGCACCGACTCCATGTAGGGGGTCTCGACGGTGGCCTGGTAGTCGGAGGGCAGGACGCCGTTGCGGGCGCGCAGGAAGGAGTCCTTGACGAGGACGTTGGCGCCGTTGTCGGCGATGACCGTCGTACGGACCACGCCCTTGTTGCTGACCCGGGCCCCGTCCACGACCAGCTTGGTCGAGGAGCCGTCGCCGACCACGGCCGCGCCGTACCCGGCGAAGTCCGAACGGCCGTTGCCGGTCAGGGAGATGGTGGCGCCCTGGAGGGTGTAGCTGCCGCTCTCGACGTAGACGCCGTTGAAACACTCACCGGTGGAGGTGATCGACACGTTCCGGGCGGCCGCGTCGGTGACCTTGCCGCCGCGTACGGCGGAGAGCACGGACTTCGCGGAGTCGACGCCGTCGGAGCCGACATACAGCGCCTGCCGGAACGGGAAGGTCAGCGTCTGGTAGGTGACGTCGTTGGACTCGGCGACCGTCAGGACGACGTCACCGCGGTAGGTGCCGGCCTGGATGAGGGTCGCGGTGCCGCCGGTCTCGGTGAGCAGCTGGCCGGTCTCCACTCCGTCGACGGTCAGGCTGATGTCGTACCCGGACGGGGCGACGATCTTGCCGCCGGTGCCGATCGTCAGTTGGCCGACCTGGGTGGTCGCGGCGAGTTCGTAGGTCTCCCCCGCGGCGACGGAGATCGTCTTGCCCGATGCCTTCGGCGCGGCGGTGGCGGTGCCGGAGGCGGCGACCGGAACGAGCACGGCCGCTGCGGTGGCGGAACCGGCGATCAGGAACGAACGTCGGGATGTCAGCGTCATTGCAGGCCTTTCCACGGGTGGAGTGCGCCGTCGCGCAGAGTTACTGGCCGCCGGTCGGGACCTCGGCGGCGAAGGCACCTGAGGTGCTGAGGTGGGAGTGAATCAGCCCCGGGAAATCAGGGACAGGCCTCGCACACACGCATCCCGGAACCCGATGGCTTCGATCGTGTGGCCCACTTCATGGCGATTACACAGAGTCGCCACAGTCGGTGTCGGTGCGCACGCACGACGGCGAGGCGGACGGCCCGCATGCCGTCCGCCTCGCCGTGTCCCTGTATGTGTTCTACACGGGTACGTGTTCTCCGCGGGTATGTGTGCTACGCCGGTGCGATCATCCCCGCCGACAGGTCGATGTCCGCCCCGCAGAGTCCGGGCATCGCGAGCATCGCGACGAGCGCCTGCGCGACTTCGTCCTCCTCCACCAGCCGGCCGAGCGCGGCCCGGGACGCGAAGTCCCGCTCCGCCTCCTCGACGGTGCAGCCGGTGAGTTCGGCGGTCAGCCGGAAGTTGCGGTCCATCCGCGGACCGCGCACCGGGCCGGGGGAAAGGGAGTTGACGCTGACCCCCCGCGGGCCGACCTCGCCGGCCAGCGTCCGCGTGAGGCCGATCAGCGCCATCTTGGAGGCGGTGTACGGCGTGCGGTTGAGCAGCGGTCGCTTGCCGCTGACGGAGGCGACGTTGACGATGTCGCCGCGTCCGGCGGCCAGCATGGCCGGCAGGAAGGCCCGGCACATGAGGTAGACGCCGCGTACGTTGGCGGCGAACACGTCGTCCCACTCGTCGGGTTCGATGTCGACGAGCGGCCGGACCGGTCCCGCGACCCCGGCGTTGTTGACGAGCAACGACACGTCCTCGTCGGCGAGTCCGTCGGCCAGGGCGCGCACGGACGCGGGGTCGGAGACGTCGCACACGGCCGTGCGGGCCGCTTCGCCCACCTTGGCCGCGGCCTCCGCGAGGGCCTGCTCGTTCCGGCCGACCAGGAGCACCCGAGCCCCGGCGTCCGCGAGCGCCAGCGCGAAGGCCCGGCCGAGCGGGCCGCCCCCGCCGGTGACCAGTGCCGTACGCCCCTCAAGGGTCATGCGTGGTTCCACGGCAGCTCGTCGCCGGCGGCCTTGGCGGCCCGTACGTCACCGGAGCGGGCGTGCCCCTCGAACAGCTCGACCCGGGAGGCGCGTCCGCACAGCCGCCCGAGCAGGGCCTGCGACCCGGTGTCGGTGACCTCCTGGTAGGTGACGGTCTTGAGGTACTTCCCCACCCACAGGCCGCCGGTGTAGCGGGCGGCACCACGTGTGGGCAGCACATGGTTGGTTCCGATGACCTTGTCGCCGAACGACACACAGGTGCCCTCGCCGAGGAACAGCGCCCCGTACTGGGTCATCTTCTCCAGGGCGAGGCGCGGTTCGGCGGTGAGCACCTCGACATGCTCGAAGGCGAACGAGTCGGCGAGTTCGTACAGTTCGTCGATCGAGTCGACGACATGCACCTGGCCGTGGTTGCGCCAGGCCGGCTCCGCGTAGTCGCGGGTGGGCATGGAGGGGAGGATTCGGTCGACCTCCGCGATGGTCTTCTCGGCCACCTCGCGGGAGGTGGTGATGAGAACCGCCGGGGAGTCCGGGCCGTGCTCGGCCTGGGAGAGCAGGTCGACCGCGCAGACGAACGGGTCCGCCTGGTCGTCGGCGAGGAGCAGGATCTCGGTGGGTCCGGCGAACAGGTCGATGCCGATCTCCCCGAAGAGCTGGCGCTTGGCCTCGGCGACATAGGCGTTGCCAGGTCCGGCGATCAGGTTGACCGGCTCCATGGTGTCGGTGCCCACGGCCATCGCAGCGACCGCCTGGACGCCGCCGAGCAGCCAGATCTCGTCGGCGCCCGCGAGGTGCATGGCGGCGACGGTGGCGGCGGGGATCTCGCCGTGGATCGGCGGGGTGCAGGCGACCACGCGCGGTACGCCGGCCACCTTGGCGGTGACGATGGTCATGTGGGCGGAGGCGGTGAGCGGGTAGCGGCCGCCGGGGATGTAGGCGCCGGTCGCCTGCACCGGGATGTGCTTCTGCCCGAGCTTCACGCCGGGCAGCGTCTCGACCTCGAACTCGCCCATGGAGTCCAGCTGGTGGCGGGCGAAGTTACGGACCTGCTCCTGGACGAACGTGATGTCGTCGATGACCTGCTGGGGTACCGAGGCGACGATCTTCTCGACCTCCTCGGCGCTCAGCCGGAAGGAGTCGGGGCTCCACTTGTCGAACTTCTCGGAGTACTCGCGGACGGCCGCGTCCCCGCGTTCGCGGATGTCCGCGATGACGCCCGTCACCGTCTGACGCACCTGGTCGAGGGAGGCGGCCACCTCGGCCTTGGGCACGGCCTGCTTCAGGATCTCTGCCACAACTGCGGCCTTTCTGGGGAGTGTTCGGCTCAAAGGATCAGACGGGGGGTGCTTCGAAGAGCACGTCGGGGTCGTTGAACTGCTCCTTGGCGACCGACTCGCTCATCGGGTCGGCGGTGCCCCACTGGTCCTGTGTCATCGGATCGGCCACGTCGTGCCGGCCCGGGTGCCACAGGTCCTCTTCCAGGACGGCGAGTTCGGTCGTGTACTCGACGGTGTTGCCGTGCGGGTCGTGGAAGTAGGAGAACGTGTTGTCGCCCGCCAGGTGCCGTCCCGGGCCCCAGGTGAGCCGGGTCCCGGCCCGCAGCGCACGCCCGGTGCCGCGCATGTACTCCTCCACCCCGCGCATCTCGAACGAGGCGTGGTGCAGCGACACATGGGGGCCGCGCGCGATGGCGAAGGAGTGGTGCAACGGGCTGCATCGAAGGAAGTACATGAGGTCACCCATGTGCGTGGAGTACAGGGTGTCGGTCAGGCGAAAGCCCAGGTGCTGGATGTAGAAGTCCCGCAGCCCCTCCGGGTCCTGGGAGTTGACCACACAGTGCGAGAGCCGTACCGGGATGGCCTCGCGCTCCTCGACCTTGCGGTGGGCGCGGGTGGCGACGTCCGCCGAGACTTCCACGACCCGCCCGTCGGGGTCGAAGAACCGCAGACCGTAGCCTCCGCCGGGGGTGTCCAGCACCCTGGGCTCGTGGATGATCTGCACCCCGGCCCGGCCGAGCCGCACCGCCAGCTCGTCCACCGCCTGGGCCGAGACGGCACCGAAGGCGACGAGGTCCATGCGCTTGCGCTCGTCCTTGCGGATGCGGACGATGTACTGCTCGGGGCTGCCCTCGGCGGCGAAGAACGCGATACCACTGTCGCCCGCGACCTCGGTCAGGCCCCAGGTGGTGCCGTAGAAGGCGCGCTGGGTGTCGAAGTCCGGTACGGCCAGGTCGACATGGCGCAGATGGGTGATGGGCTGGAAGCTCATGCGTGGCTCCTGACGGTGTTGCGCTGCCGGCCGAGGCCGGTGATCTCGGCGTCGATCACGTCCCCGGGCTTGAGGAAGACCCCCCAGTGCGCGCCGTTGCCGGCCGGGGAGCCGGTGAGCAGCAGGTCGCCCGGGCGCAGGGTGGTGGTCGTGGAGGCGTAGGCGATCAGCCGCGGGATGCCGAAGATCATGTCCTTGGTGGACTCGTCCTGGCGGACAACTCCGTTGTGCCGCAGGGTGATCCGCAGGTCGCCCGGGTCGCCGACGAAGTCCGCGGGGACCAGGAAGGGCCCGGTCGGCAGGAAGGTGTCGGCGTTCTTGGCGGTGAACCAGTCGGTGCCGATGGCCTTGAGGTCGGGCCGGTACAGCCGGTCGCGGGTCGTCAGGTCGTTGCTGATCGTGTAGGCGGCGACGTGGGACATCGCCTCCTCGGCCGGGATGTCCTTGCCCGGCTTCCCTATGACCAGGGCGAGTTCGAGCTCCCAGTCGTGCTGT
This sequence comes from Streptomyces sp. Ag109_O5-1, assembly GCF_003814875.1. Classification (GTDB taxonomy): domain Bacteria; phylum Actinomycetota; class Actinomycetes; order Streptomycetales; family Streptomycetaceae; genus Streptomyces; species Streptomyces sasae. The sequence continues at coordinate 771,407 of NZ_RKQF01000001.1, forward strand.
TCGCCGAGCGCGGGCAGCACGATGTCGTCGTACGGTCCGCACAGGGCGCGCGGGGAGCCGAGGAAGATGTACGGGACGCCGTTGCGGATACGCTCGTCCATCATCTTCTCGGCGTCGGCGCGGGCCTCCTCGGGGGTGGCGCCGTGCACGCTCGCCTTCTCGCTGGCGACGATGTCGACCACGTGCTTGCGGTAGTTGGCGCCGCTCTGCAGGATCTGGCCCGGCTCGATCGGTGTCAGGACCCGCAGGTCCGCCAGGTCGTGCCAGGTGCCGTCGGCGGAGGCGGCCAGCTCGTGCAGCCGGGGCAGCCAGGTGTCCCAGTCCTCGAACAGTTCGCGCACCGACCCGGCCTGGTCGGAGAGGTCGCGGACCCGCGGGCCGGCGACCAGGCCGGGGAAGGCGGCTGCGCCGCCGTGGAAGGTGCCGAGCGCGAAGGGTCCGGCATGGGAGGGGGAAGGTTCGGGCACGGGCGGCTCTCCTCGTACGGATGGGGGCTCGCCTTCGACGCTAGGCATCGCACGCGGTCGGCGGAAATGGCCGTTCGCGATGCCTGCCATCGCCTGCGGTCTCAGCCCCTGCCTGCGCGGATGCGGTTCCACCGGGCGGGCGGCTCCATCGCCGTCGGGGATGGATGACGTCCCCCTTCCCGATGACTGGATCCGTTGACCCTGCACGGACCGCCGATCAGGCTCGATGCCACCCCGAACCCGAGGAGCACACCGTGGTAGTCGAGCATGCCGGGCTGACCGTCGAGGAAGGCCGGGAAGCGGATTTCGAAGAGGTCTTCGGCAAGGCCCGTGAGGTGCTCGCCGAGGCCGACGGGTTCCGCTGGGCCGAGCTGCTGCGCTGCGACGAGCGGCCGCGGACGTTTCTCCTGCTGGTCGGCTGGGATTCGGTCGAGGCGCACACGGTCGGGTTCCGGGAGTCGGAGCGGTTCGCCCGCTGGCGGGCCCTGGTCGGCCCGTTCTTCGCCGCCCCGCCGGCCGTCGAGCACTACCACGAGCTGGGCCCCCGTTTCACCGGCTGACAGCTGCCGGGACCCCACTGTCTGTCTTTCTGCCTGTCTTTCTACTTTCGCAAGGATCGCCCATGCCCGTGAACAAGGTGCTCGTCGTCGGCGGCGGCATCACCGGAAGCGTGCTGTGTCTCGCCCTCGCCCAGCGCGGTGTCGAGGCGGAGCTCGTCGAGATCTCGCCCCAGTGGTTCGGGGTGGGCCATGGCATCACCATCCAGGGCAACGCGCTCAAGGCGCTGCGTTCGGTCGGGGTGCTGGACCGGGTGCTGGCCCGGGCGGTGCCGTTCGACCACCTGCGGCTGCGCCGGGCCGACGGCGGTCTGATGACCGAGCTGCAGACCCCGCACACCGGTGGCGAGGACCTGCCCTCGACGGCGGGGGCGCTCCGCTCGGACCTGCAGAACGCCCTGTGCGACGCGGTGTACGCGCACGGTGTCACCGTCCGCCTCGGCCTGAGCGTGCGCGAACTGGACCAGTCGGCCGACCATGTGGACGTCACCTTCACCGACGGTTCCACCGGCCGCTACGACCTGGTGGTGGGCGCCGACGGCATCAACTCGGCGATGCGCTCGCTCATCGGGATCGAGGCCAAGCCGCGCCCGGTCGGTATGTCGATCTTCCGGGTGGTGGCCCGGCGGCCCGCCGAGATGGACTGCGCCGAGGTGTACTACGGCGGCCCTCGCTACAAGGCCGGCTACAGCCCGATCTCCGAGGACCAGTGCTACGCCTACCTCCTCGACGAGAACCTGGACGCCTCGCTGATCGGCCCGCGCGCCTCGCTGGACCTGATGCGTGAGCGTGGCGCCGGGTACGGCGGCACCTGGGGGAAGGTACTCGCCTCACTGCCCGACGACACGGCGGTCGACTACCGGTGGATCGAGGCGGTGCTGGTCGACGAGGACTGGCACCGGGGCCGGACGATGGTGATCGGTGACGCGGCGCACGCGTGTCCGCCGCTGATCGCACAGGGCGCCGCGATGTGCATGGAGGACGCGGTGCTGCTGGCCGAGCTGGTCACCGCCGACGAGCCGGTGGACAAGGCGCTGGAGCGGTTCATGGCACGGCGACTGCCGCGCGTCCGGATGGTGCTGGACAACTCCCTCCAGCTCGCCGAGTGGGAGATCCACCCGGAGACCCCGGGCGCCGACCCGGCGCGGATCATGTCGGAGACGCTCTCCTCGCTGACGGCGGCCGCATGAGCACGCCCGTCGTCGACTTCCACGGCCATCTCGCGGTGCCCGCGGCCGACGCCCTGGTGGCGGGCAGCGCGGGCTTCGCGGCGGAGCTGGCCGCCGAGCAGCGCGCCCACTCCCCCGCGTCGCTGGCCGCCAACCGGGCGCAACTGCAGCGGCTGGCAGGGAAGTTGACGGACGTCGAGGCCCGCCTCGCCGACCTCGACGCGATGAGCGTGGACATCCAGGTGGTGGGCCCCATGCCCATGCACCACTACTGGGCCGAGCCCGATCCGGCCGTGCGGCTGGCCCGTACCGTCAACGAGGCGGTCGCCGGGCACTGCGCCGCCGCACCCGAGCGGCTTCACGGCCTCGGCACGGTACCGCTCCAGCACCCGGACCTGGCGGTCGCCCTGCTGGACACGGCGGTCACCGAGCTGGGCCTGTACGGCATCAGCGTCTCCACCACCGTCGAGGGCCGTGAACTGGCCGACCCCGCGCACGACGAGGTCTGGGCGAAGGCGGAGCAACTGAGCGCGGTCGTCTTCGTCCACCCCTGGGGCTGCTCGCTCGGCGAGCGGCTGGCCTCGAACTACCTGGGCAACACGGTCGGTCAGCCCACCGAGACCACGGTCGCGCTCTCCCATCTGATCTTCACCGGGGTCCTGGACCGCTTCCCGCGGCTGAAGCTGGTGGCCGCGCACGGCGGCGGCTATCTGCCGACGTACATCGGGCGCTCCGACCACGCCTGGGAGGTACGGCCGGACGCGCGCGGCTGCGCCGCGCCGCCCAGCTCCTATCTGCGGCGGATGTGGTTCGACGCGCTCGTCTACACTCCGCGCGCACTGCGCCATCTGGTCGAGGAGGTGGGCGCGGACCGGGTGGTGCTGGGCACCGACCACCCCTTCGACATGGGGGTGACCGATCCGGTGGCCCGCCTGGACGCGGCCGGCCTGGATCCGGCCGCGCGGGACGCGATCGCCGGGGGCAACGCTCTCGATCTGCTGCTGAAAGGACGCGCGTGATGCCCCCGACACATCTCGGTCCCGTCGAGGAAGAGCTCATCAAGGCCCGTACTGCCTACCGGAACCGGGGCCGCTGGGGTGCGGACGACGTGCTGGGCACGCTCAACTTCATCGACGACGCGATCCGCGCGCACGCCGCGAGTCTGGTCCGGCGCGGCCGCTCCTTCTCGCTGGCCCAGGAGTTCGACGGGTCCGGCCCGCAGGGCTTCCCGCACGGCTTCGGCGGCGACGGCGACCCTGTCCTGATGCCGCTGCGGGCGTGCACGCAGTGGGGCGGGCTGGGCCGCGTCCACGACGACGGACGGGCGGGGAACGGCCGTCCGTGCACCCTCGTCGGCGGCGACGGCGAGTCGGTGACCGGCATGGAGCACATGCGGGAAGCCTTCACCGGCCGCGGTGTGCTCCTGGACGTCGGGCGGGCCGTGGGGGACGCGCGGGGCGAACTCCCGGACGGCTTCGCGATCACGGAGGAGCATCTGCGCGTCACCGTCGAGTCCCAAGGTGCCACTTCGGGTGTGCGGCGGGGTGACATCGTGCTCGTCCGCACCGGTCAGCTGGGCCGGGTGCGGCGGCTCGGCGAGTGGGGCGGGTACGCGGCCGGGGACGCGCCCGGCCTGTCCTTCACCACCCTCGGATGGCTGCACCGCACGGAGATCGCGGCCATCGCCACCGACACCTGCGGCCTGGAAGTACGGCCCCACGAGTTCGCCGGGCCGGCCAGGTCCCCGCTGCACCGGATCGCCGTCGCCGACATGGGCCTGCCACTGGGCGAGATGTGGGACCTGGAGGCCCTCGCGGAGGACTGCGCCGCCGACGGTGTGCACGAGTTCCTGCTGGTCGCGGCGCCCCTGCCGGTCGCCGGCGCCTCGGGTGCCCCCGTCAGTCCCATCGCCGTCAAATGAGCCGTCCGCCGTGTCGTACCCGAGCAGCCAAGTGAGCCCCCAAGTGAACACGAACCGTTTCTCCGGCACCCTCCACCTCCCCGGCGACGAGGGCTTCGAGGAGGCCTGTCTCGGCCGGGTCTTCAACGCCCGCCGCCCGGCCGACCGCACCCCCGCCGCCGTACTCGAGGCGGTCACCGAACAGGACGTCGTCGAAGGCGTACGGCTGGCCCTGGAGCGCGGCTGGCAGGTCGCAGTCCGTTCCGGCGGGCACAGCTGGGCCGCCTGGTCGGTACGCCGGGACGCGCTGCTGATCGACCTCGGCGCCTTCCACGAGCTGTCGTACGACGAGAGCACCCGGATCGTGACCGCGACGCCCGGCGTCAAGGGCGGCGACGAACTCAACCCGTATCTCGGCGGGTTCGGGCGTTTCTTCAACGGCGGGCACTGTCCCTCGGTGGGCATCGGCGGCTTCCTGCTGCAGGGCGGGCAGGGCTGGAACGCGCGTGGCTGGGGCTGGGCGGCGGAGAACGTCGTCGCGATCGACGTGGTCACCGCGGACGGCGAACTGGTCCGCGCCGACGAGAGCCAGAACAGTGACCTGTTCTGGGCGGCGCGCGGCGCCGGCCCCGGCTTCTTCGGTGTCGTCACCCGCTTCCATCTGCGCACCCGCCCGCTGCCCAAGCACCTGGCGCACACCGTGCACGCCTACCCGCTGGACCTCTTCGACAAGGTCATGACCTGGCTGCACGACACGCACCACACGGTCTCCGACCTGGTGGAGATCGTCGCGCTCACCCAGACCCCGCCGGACCTCGACGGACCGGTGCTGCTGGTCACGGGTGTCTCGATGACGGACACACCGGAGGAGGCCGCCGAGGCGCTCGCGCCGCTGCACGCCAACCCGTACGCCGACCGGGCCCTGTTCCGCATCGAGGCCGAGCCCACCACCCTCGCCGAGGAGCTCCGCAACCAGCGGCTCGCCAACCCGGAGGGCCATCGCTACCTCGTCGACAACGCCTGGCTGACCGGGCCGGCGGAGGAGGTCGTCCCGGCCGTCCGCAAGGCGTTCACCGAGCAGCCGACCCGGCAGACCTTCACCATCTGGTTCTCGATGGCGCCACTGCGCGAACTCCCGGACATGGCCTTCTCCATGCAGTCGGAGATCTACTGCGCCACCTATGTCGTGCACGACGACCCCGCCCGGGACGCGGAGCTGCGCGCCTGGCTGGACGACGCGATGGCGGCGATGCAGCCGGTGACCGCGGGCCAGTACCTGGGCGACTCCGACTTCACCGTACGGCAGTTGAGGTTCATGGGGGACGAGCAGTGGCGGCGGCTGAACGAGATCCGGGCCGCCCGGGACCCCAAGGGCGTCTTCGCCGGCTATCTGAGCGCCGGGACCGTCACCAACACCAACCACTGGGAGAGTTGAGCAGCCATGCGTTTCGCGACATACGAGTACGAGGGCGGGGAGCGCGCCGGCGTGGTGCGGGACGGGGTGATCCACCCGCTGCCCGAAGGTGTGACCCTGCTCGCGCTCATCGAGGACGGGGTGCTGTATGCGGCCGGTATCGAAGCTCTGAGCGGTGCAGGTGAGTTGACGGTCGATCAGGTGCGGCTGCTGCCGCCGCTCAAGCCGCCGTCCATCCGGGACTTCGTCGGGTTCGAGGCCCACATCGAGGGTGTCTCGAAGTCGCTGGACGGCCTTGAGCACGTACCCGAGGAGTGGTACCGGGCGCCCAACTTCTATTTCACCAACCCGCACGCGGCCTACGGCGCCCATGACGACGTGCCGATCCCGGCGGGCTGCTCGGTGCTCGACTTCGAGCTGGAGGTCGGCGCGGTCATCGGCCGCCGCGGCCGGGACCTCACCCCGGAGCAGGCAAGGGACCACATCATCGGTTACCTGGTCTTCAACGACTGGTCGGCGCGGGATCTGCAGAAGCCGGAGAAGAACCTCGGCCTGGGCTTCTCCAAGGGCAAGGACTTCGCGAACACGCTGGGTCCCTGCCTGGTCACCGCCGACGAGGTGGAGGACCGGCGGGATCCGGACGGCTTCCTGGACCTGGAGATGACGGTCGCCCTGAACGGCGAGCTGATCGGCCGGGACACCCTCGCCAACGTCTCCTGGACCTTCGAGGAGATGATCGCCTACGCCAGCCGGGACGCCTGGGTGCACCCGGGCGACATCCTCGGGTCGGGCACCTGCGGCTGGGGTGCGCTGGCGGAGTTCTGGGGCCGCGTCGGGGAACGCACGCCGCCCCCGCTGAAGCCCGGGGACGAGGTGACGCTGACCGTCGAGGGAATCGGCACGGTGTCCAACAAGATCGTGCCCGGACGGGCGGACGCGTACCTTCCACGAGCCCGCAAGAGGGGTCGTACGCCCCGTCCCTAACATGCGAACCCATGGGGGGCCTGTGTGTCACGCGCGCCCCCCACCTGCGTGTATCCGGGGCTCTAATGGCTGTCATCACATCTTCCTGAGAGTGTGGCCGACCCCCTTCCTCGACCGGCATCCGCTCGTTAACCTCGCGTTTCACCGAAGCTTCAAAGACGTGGCCGGCCGGAAGGGGACATCCGTGGGTCTCGGAGCGATCGATCTCAATCTTCTGGTGGCACTGGAGGCACTCCTCGAGGAGAAGAACGTCACCCACGCGGGTGTACGGCTGTCCACCAGCCAGTCCGCGATGAGCGGCTCGCTGGCGCGGCTGCGCCGGCACTTCAACGACGAGCTGCTGATCCGGGTGGGCCGGGAGTACGAGCTGACGCCGCTCGCGGAGCGGCTGCTGCCGGTCGTCCAGGGGTCGCTGCAGAAGGCCGAGGAGGCGCTGTCGCTGACCCGGCACTTCGACCCGGGGCGCAGCCGCCAGCGGTTCTCCGTGGTGATGTCGGACTATGTGATGACGGTGTTCGTGGAGCCGCTGCTGCGGGTCATCGCCGCCGAGGCGCCGGGCATCCGGATCGACTTCCACCCGATCATCGACGGGCAGCTGGAGACCGAGACGCATCTGCGCTGTCACGACCTGATGATCGTGCCGCTCGGCTATCAGCTGCCCGGGGTCAGCGAGGCCGTGATGCACGACCGGTTCGTGTGCATCGTCGACCCGGCCAACCCGCGTCTGGTGGACGGCCGGCTCTCCCTGCGCGACCTGGCGGAGATGCCGCACGCGGCCTGCGCCATCGGCAAGAGCCACACCCCGGCCGAGCGACAGCTGGAGACCCTCGGGATCTCCCCGAAGGTGCAGGTCAGCACGCCGGGCTTCAGCGTGCTGCCGTTCCTGGTGAGCGGCACGGACCTGGTGGCGATGGTCCCGGAGCGGCTGGCGCGGCGCTACGAGGACTTCGCGCGCTGTGCGGTCGTACCGGCGCCGTTCCCGGATGTGCCGCTGGTGGAGGCCATGTACTGGCATCACAACCGGCACGGCGACCCGGCGCACCGCTGGCTGCGGGACACGGTCCGCAAGGTCGGGACGGCGCTGAGCCAGGATGCCCCGATCGAAATCGCCAAGGCGGATGCCACCCATCCCGAGAGCGCGTTTCCGGAGCTGTCCGCGGCTTCCTAGCGTGGACGGGAGAACATCCCGCACGCCCCCGTGGAGGAAACCGTGGAAGCCGTGAGCCGCACGCGCCTGGCCGGCCGTACCGTCGTCGTCACCGGAGCCGCACAGGGCCAGGGGGCCGCGGAGGCGGCCGCGGCCGCCCGGGAGGGTGCCACGGTGATCGCGACCGATGTGCTGGACGAGGCCGGGGAGAAGCTCGCCGCGTCCCTGCGCGCCGACGGCCTCGACGTCCGCTACGTCCACCTGGACGTGACCTCGGCCGAGGACTGGGCGTTGCTCGCGGACTCCCTGGACGTCGTGCACGGCCTGGTGAACAACGCGGGCATCCCGATGCGGGCCCGGCTCGGCGAGGTCGGGCTCGCCGACTGGAACCGGGCCTTCGCCGTGAACACCACCGGCGCCCTGCTCGGCATCCAGGCCCTGGCCCCGCTGATGCCGGCCGGCTCCTCGATCGTGAACGTCGGCTCGGTCGCCGGGCTCACCGCGCACCACGCCGTCGCGTACACGACCAGCAAGTGGGCGCTGCGGGGGCTGTCGAAGGTGGCGGCCCTGGAGCTGGCCCCGCGCGGCATCCGGACCAACATCGTCCACCCCGGATACATCGAGACCCCGCTGATGGCGACCGCCAACCCGGTGTTCGTCGCCGCCCACCTCGCCATGACACCCCAGGGCCGCCCCGGCACGGTCGACGAGGTGGCCCCGCTCGTCGTCTATCTCCTGTCCGACGAGGCGTCGTACGTCAACGGCGCGGAGATCACCGTCGACGGCGGCTACTCCTCGCACGGCCCGGTGAAGGCGATCACCAACGCACTCGACCAGGACTGAGCGTCAGCCCTTGAGCTGTTGCAGGGTGGCCTTGGTGTCCGACTTCAGCCAGCCCGTCACCTCCTCGAGCGTGGGCGGGTTGGTGTCGCTCTCGTACGAGGACAGGTACGCGCTGTAGTACATGGTGTACGTCATCCAGCCGTCCCGCACCGCGAGGGTGGCGTAGCGCGAGCCGCTGGTGGTGGAGCCGTTGCTGGTGTCCTGGGTGACCAGGTAGGCCTCGTCGCCGATGCCCTGCACGGGGGTCACGTCGTAATCGGTGTGGCTGTCGCCGTAGTTCTTCCAGGTGGCGGTGAACTCCGGTCCCGGGTTGGTCTTCTTGTGCAGGTCGACCTGTATGGAGAGATAGGCGTCCGCGTAGCTGGACCCGGTCTTCTTGAGGCTGAGACTGCAGACGCTCTCGTCCAGGGCCGGGTCCTTCATGGCGTTCTTCGTCGGGGACGAGTCGTCGACGGGGTACTCCTCCTTGAACGACGAGTAGTCCGCGCCGGAGCAGAGGTTCGCGGGCGCCGTGTAGCCGCGCAGATCCGCCTTGTCCCCGAAACCCCCGGTCAGAAAAACGCCGGCGGCCCAGGCCGCGGAGGCGACCACCGCGCCCACCGCGGCCCACAGCACGGCCCGTGCGGCCGTGTTCGTGCCGCCCGACGGCGGAGCGGTGACGGGCGGGTAGCCGTAACCGGGCTGCGGGGCATAGGGGTTGGCCGACTGCGGCATCGGCTGCGGCTGCGGCATCGGCTGCGCAGGCTGGTTGACGAGGGTCGGCTGGGCGTAGGGGTTCTGTGGCGGCGGCGACTGCGGGTTCGGATACGGGTACGCGGTCGGCTGCGGCGGCACGGCGGGCGGCTGCGGCGCGGGCGCCGACTGGGAGGCGTCGGCGTCCTGCGGGGCTGGGACGGGTTGCTGCGGAGGGGAAGGGGGCTGCTCCGGTGGCGTGGACATGTCGTGAAGATAAGGCATAACCCGACATCAAGTCCCGTCCGGGCCAGGACTGTTATGGATTGCGGACATCCGCCGACACCGGTCGACTGACTTGGCGTGAGTTTTTCGGCGGCTTGCGGGGAAAACCCCACCGGCATATTGCCGCTTGTGAGCCGCCGTGCCACGATCGGACAAATATTCGCCCATATGGCATGGGGGTGTTCATGAAACGGACACGGCGCCTGGTAGCTCGCCTGGTCGGCCGGAAGCGGGTCAGCGGACGTTACCCCTACTGGCCCTACCAGCTCCGGTAGCCCGACACCGCTCCGCAGAAGGCCACATCCACCGGAATCGGTGGAAACGCCGTTCGCAGGATCCCGCACGCGGGGTCCTGCGATCCACTGGGGAGGCCGGATGGCACAGCGCGAAACGCTCAGCCGGCCGCCGGGCCCGCGCGGGCACTGGCTGACGGGCAACACCCGCGAGTACGAGGCCGACCGGATCGGATTCCTGCGTCGCTGCCACCGCGAGTACGGTGACGTCTTCTCCTTCGACGAACAGACCGTGTTCGTGATCGATCCGGACCTCACCCACGAGGTGCTCGTCCGCACCGGCGACGACTTCGTGACAGAACTCGCGCCCTTCGACATGCGGCGGGATCTCGACCAGGCCGCCGCTCAGGCCACCGCCTGGATGGCCGCACGCCGTACCGCATGGCCGGGGATCGGCCGCGCGGCGGCGGCCGCGTCCGACGGCCGGACCGTCGAGATCCTCGACGCGGTCATGGCCGACGGTGCCGACCGTGCGGTCGACGTGCTCCCCGTCATGCGGACGTTCACCGCCCGGGCGATCGCCGAGTACTGCTTCGGCGCGGACTCCACCGGCGTCCCCGGGCTGCTCCACGAGATCATCCGCGCCACCCAGCCGTTCACGGACTCGTCCTACGAGTTCCCCTCGTGGCTGCCGATCCCCCGCCACCGTCAGTTCTTCCGCGCCTATCGACGCCTGATCGGCACGCTGACCGCGATCGTCCGACAGCGGCGCGCGTCGGGTTCCCGGGCGCCCGGGAACGACCTGCTCGGGTTTCTGCTCCACACCGATCCGGCCATGCCCGACGAGACCGTGGCGTCGACGCTCCACAGCATCCTCATGGGCGGCCACGGCGTGCCCGCCGCCGCGCTCTCCTCGATCGTGTGGGAACTCGCCCGCCGCCCCCGGCTCGCCGGTGACCTGCGCGACGAGGCGGACGGGCCGACGGGCGGTGGCGCCCCGTCGTCGGCGGCACGGCTCCCGCTGGCCGAGGCCGTGGTCCGCGAAACGCTGCGCCTGTGTCCGCCCGCGTGGTTGATGACCCGCACGGCCGGCGCCGCGACCTTCCTGGGCGACTGGTCGCTCGGCCCCGGTGACGACGTACTGCTCAATCCCTACCTGATCCACCGGGATCCGCGGTGGTGGCGGCGGCCGGACGAGTTCGACCCCGCCCGGTGGTCGGACGGGCAGCAGGCTCCGGGGCCGGCCTACCTTCCGTTCGGTGCCGGACCACGGGTCTGCCTGGGTTCGGCGCTGGCCATGCGCCAGCTCACCCTGGCCACCTCGCGACTCGCGCAGCGCTTCACCGTCACGTCACCGAACGCCGCGGCGGTGGTCCCGGAGTTCGTCGGCCGACTCGCACCGGCAGGCCTGCGGGCGAGTTTCCTCGCAAGGTCGGGCTGAACCGCCGTACGCCCGGCACGGCGGAAGGCCGGAGCAGCGGCCCCGGCCTTCTGTTCGGTGGGTCGAGGATCAGGCGGACACGGTCTGCACCGGCGCCCCCGCAGTCACCCGGGCGGTGTTCCCGCGGACCAGGAGGAGGGTGACCACGGCGCCGAGCAGCGAGGCGCAGCCGCAGATCACCACGCCCAGGGACATGCCGTGGGCGAGGGCGTCCTGCGCGGCGGCCCTGGCACTGTCGCTGCCCGCGTTGACCACCGCCAGGGGACCGGCCGCCGCCTCCATGCCGGCGTCGGCGCCGCTCAGCTTGCCGGCCAGCGCGGAGGAGGCCGCGCTCATCGCGACCGTGCTGATCACGGCCGGGCCGAGGCCCTGACCGAACTCGCGGACCAGGCTGGTCGCGCCGCTCGCCATGCCGGTCATCTCGATCGGCACCGCGTTCACGGCGGCCGACGTCAGCGAGGAGACCACGCAGATGAAGCCGACGCCGAGCAGCAGCACCGGGCCGATGAAGGCGGCGAGGGAGGTGGTGGTGATCGGCAGCGCGGCGATCCAGAACTGGCCGGCCGCCATCGGCAGCAGGCCGCCCATCAGCAGCCGGCGCGGCTCGACGCGGGTCAGCATCCTGCTCAGTACCGGGGCGAGCAGCAGCGGGATCAGCTGGAGGATCACGAAGGGCATACCGGCGCGCAGGGCGCTGAGGTGCATCACCGCGCCGAGCCGGATGGAGACGACGTAGGCCGTGCCGATGAAGCCGAACATCCCGGTGAGGGCGACCACGGCGGCCGCCGCGAACGACGGGATCCTCAGCAGGTCCAGGTTGAACATCGGGGACACGGCGCGCTTCTCGGCGAACACGAACCCTGCCAGGGCCACCGCGGCCAGGACCAGCGCGAGGACGATCGAGGGGCTGCTCCAGCCGCGGTCGCCGCCCTCGATGATGCCCCACAGCAGGGCGGTGAGGCCGACGGCGACGGTGATCTGGCCGGGCCAGTCCAGGGCACGGCCCTCGGGCGCCCTGGAGTCGGTGACCAGCACCCAGCCGGCGATGCCGACCGCGATGCCGAGGACGACCGGCGGGACGAACGCCCAGCGGAAGTCGGCGACGGTGGCAAGGACGCCGGAGGACAGCGGGCCGACGGCAGAGGCGAGGGAGATGCTCAGCGCCCAGGTCGAGACCGCCTTGGCGCGGTCCTTCTCGTCGGGCGTCGCGGCCGCGATCACGGCGAGGGAGCTCGGGAAAAGGGCGGCGGCGCCGACACCGGCGAGGGCCTGGCCGATCCAGAGCATGGTGATGTTCTGGGAGGTGGCGTTGAGGAGTTCACCGAGCGCCAGCACGAATCCGCCGAGGACCAGCAGCCGCTTACGGCCGAACAGGTCGCCCAGGACACCGAAATTCAGTTCCAGGATCGCGGTGGGGAGGATGAACGCGGAGGTGACCCAGGCGACTTGGGATCCGGACGCCCCGAATGCGGCCTGGATTTCCCCGTTGATGGGCGAGGGGACGGTAATGCAGAGCTGCGCGGCGGCAACCGCCAGACAACAGGCTATGAGCGTGCCCACGTCCAGCTTCTTCACGGCGTTGGTCATTCCGTACTCCGTCTCAGGGATTGTCAGTGGTGCCGCGCTCTTCGGTTTCGCCGCGTTCTATGAGTTCGATGAGATTTCCCTCCGGGTCCTTGACCCAGGCCATCCGCACCCCCGGTTCGGGGGACGGACCGGGGGCGAGGACCTCGCTCGCTCCATGGGTCTTCAACGCGGTGTAGACGGGGTCGAGTTCGGGGGTGGTGACCGCGAAGTGCCCGTATCCCTCGGTGAGGACGGCGGTCATCGGGTCGGGTGCCCTGAGGCCGGGTGCGGACCCGGGCCTGGCGAGCAGTTCGATGCGCCAGCCGTGCGGGTGTTCCAGGACGACACCGGTCAGTCCGGGGCCGTCGAGATGGAACTCGAAGACGGTCTCCAGTCCGAAGACCGTCCGGTACCAGGCGAGTTGGGCGGGCAGGTCGCGTACGTTCAGGCCCACGTGGTCGAGTCGTGCGTGCATGCCCGCTCAGCCCGCCATCGCGCTGTCGCCGCCGTCGACCATGAGGTTGGCGCCGTTGACGAAGGCCGCCTCGTCGGAGCAGAGGAAGGCCGCGGCGCGCGCGATGTCCTCCGGCTGCCCGACCCGGCCGACCGGGATCCGTGCCTCCAGCTGGGCCTTCGGTCCGTCCGGGTCGTCGAGGAAGGGCGCGGTGGCGGAGGTCCGGGTCATGCCGGGGGCGATGCTGTTGACGCGGATGTGGTGCGGGGCACCGGCCGCGCACAGGTGCTTGGTCATCGCGAGGACCCCGCCCTTGGCGGCGCCGTGCGGCACCATCGGCATGAACAGCGCGCCGCGCTCGGCAGCCACGGAGGCGACGTTCAGGACGGCGCCGCCGCCGCGCGCGATCAGGTGCGGCCAGGCGGCCTGGGTGCAGAAGTAGGGGATGTCCAGCTCGTTCTTGATGGTGAAGTACCAGTCGGCCGCCGGCATCGTCTCGAAGGGGCCGTTCCGCAGAGCGGAGGCGTTGTTGTAGAGGATGTCGATCCCGCCGAACGCGTCGATCCCGGCCTCGATCCATTCCCGGGCCCCGGCCTCGGTGGAAAGGTCGACCGGGGCCAGCGAACGCATGACGCCGCCGGACTTCTCGACGAGTTCCACGGTTTCCGCCGCGCTCTCCTCGTCGATGTCGCAGCCGAATACGGTGGCGCCCTCGGCCGCGAACACCTGTGCCGCGGCCCGGCCGATTCCGGCCCCCGTTCCACTGATGAAAGCGATTTTTCCGGCCAATCGACCCATGATTGCGAAGCCCCTTGTCCCATGCCGCCCGAGTGCGGTCCTGGCAGCGTAGGTACGGCCTTTGCCCAGAACAAGAAAGGCACCGGGGAAAGGGCATCGGGGGTTCGTATGGCTGGTATGCGCCTCAGGTGCTCAGCCGCACCGGAAGGGCCTGGACGCTGTTGCCGACGAACCCTGCGAGCGGGGCGAGGCGGTCCTCGGGCACGGCGAGGTCCAGGGCGGGGAAGCGGTCGAAGAGCCGCTCCAGGGCGACCGTGGCCTCCAGACGGGCCAGCGGGGCGCCCAGGCAGTAGTGGGCGCCGTGGCCGAGGGAGAGATGGCGTACGGCGTCGGGGCGGGCGGGCCGGGTGACGTCGAACCGGCCGGCGTCCGGGCCGTGCGCGGCCGGGTCGCGCCCGGCGGCGGAGTAGCCGGCCAGAACCGGGGTGCCCGCGGGGATCACCGTGCCGTCGACGGTCAGGTCCCGCACGGGGTACCGGAACGGGAAGTAGCTGACCGGGGCATCCCAGCGCAGGGTCTCCTCCACCACGTCCGCCCAGTCCGCCTCCCCCTTCCGGACGAGTGCGAGCTGGTCGCGGTGGCCGCACAGGGCGCGGACCGCGTTGGTGATGAGGTTGAGCGTGGTCTCGTGCCCGGCGATGATCATCAACACCAGGGTGCCGATGAGCTCCTCCTGCCCGAGCCGGTCCCCGTCCTCGTCCCGGGCGGCGATCAGGGCGCTGGTGAGGTCGTGGCCGGGCCGCTCGGCGCGGGCGGCGGCGACGGCGGCGAGTACGGCGACCAGCTCCCGGTTGGCGGCGACGGCGGCGCCGGGTTCGATGTCGGTGGCCACGACCTGGCTGGACAGATGGTGCAGCCGGTGCCGGAACTCGGCGTCCACGCCCAGGAGTTCGCAGATCACCTCCATGGGCAGCGGCAGCGCGAAGTGCCGCCGCAGATCGGCGACCCCACCGCCCTCGACAGCGGCCCGCTCCAGATCGTCGAGGAGCGCGTCGGTCAACTCCTCGATCCAGGGGCGCAGTTCGGCCACCCGGCGGGGTGTGAACGCCCGGCTGACCAGTCCCCGCAGTCTGCGGTGGTCGTCCCCGTCTGCGGTGGTCATGCCCCGCACGGTGGCGAAGGTCAGCAGCGGCCATCCCGCGGGGATCCGGCCCTCTCCCAGTGCGGTGAAGTGCCGTACGTTCTTGGCGGCTTCGGGCAGCTGGAGAAACTCCTTGAGCGCCTCGTGCCCGAGGACGGCCATGCCCTCGATGCCGCCCGGCAGCACGACCGGCGTCACGGCACCGCGCGCCAGCAGCCCGGCGTTCTCAGCGTGCGGGCAGCCGCCGGCGGGGGCCGGACGGTTCGGCAGGGGCGGGGTCTCCACCGGGGGCTCCTTGACAGCCGTACGACGCGGGCATCGCAGATCCTAGGCGCACATGAGCCCGCCGGGCCGAGGGTCGGGAATATCCGTGACCGGCGTCATGTTGACCGGCACGGAACCCTGGGTATAGTGCGATCAGCACCTGTGGCCGCCCCTGTCGGGCGCCGAGTGCCGGTTCCACTCCTTTCAGCCGTACCGCCCGTCGCCTGCCGACCGGCCCGCCGGCTTCTCAGCTCCACCTCGCGACCAGGACTTCTCCGCCGTCGACAACGGCTCCCGAGGTGTCGTTCCCGCCGCACGGAGGCATGCGCACATGCCCTCCCGCTCGCGGCCCACTCCCTCGTTCCTTCATGTCTTCCGTCCGCGAAAGGACCACCCTTCATGACCACCACACTCGAACCCCCCGTACAGCAGCAGGCCCGGAACGCCACCCGGCCCGTCACCGGTGTCCTCGACATCGACGCGGGCGGGAAGGGGCAGCTGCGGGCCCCTGGCTGCCTGTCCTCCCCCGGCGACCCCCAGGTCTCCCCCGCACTGATCCGCCGTCACGGCCTGCGCAAGGGCGACCTCGTCGAGGGCGTCCGGGGCGACCAGCGCGCGCTGACCGAGGTCACGCGCGTCAACGGCCGTACGCCCGAAGACCTGCGCGGCCGCCGCCACTTCCGTGACCTGACCCCGCTGCACCCGCACGAGCGGATCCGCCTCGAACACCCGGCCTCCGGTCTCGCCGGACGGATCGCCGACCTGTTCGCGCCGGTCGGCAAGGGACAGCGCGGCCTGATCGTGGCCCCGCCGAAGACCGGCAAGACCGTGCTGCTCCAGCAGCTCGCGGCCGCCGTCGCCGGCAACCACCCGGAGTGCCGTCTGATGGTACTGCTGCTCGACGAGCGCCCCGAGGAAGTCACCGACATGCGGCGCTCCGTGCAGGGCGAGGTGTACGCCTCCACCTTCGACCGGCCCGCCAAGGAGCACATCGCGCTGGCCGAACTCGTCGTCGAGCGGGCCAAGCGGCTCGTCGAGGACGGCCAGGACGTCGTCATCCTCCTGGACTCCCTGACCCGGCTCTGCCGGGCCCACAACAACGCGGCCGCCTCCAACGGCCGTACCCTCAGCGGCGGTGTAGACGCCGGTGCGCTGCTCGGCCCCAAGCGGTTCTTCGGCGCCGCCCGCAAGGCCGAGGAGGGCGGCTCGCTCACCATCCTGGCCACCGCCCTGGTGGACACCGGCTCCCGGGCCGACGGCTACTTCTTCGAGGAGCTGAAGAGCACCGGCAACATGGAGCTGCGACTGGACCGCGAACTGGCCTCCCGGCGGGTCTTCCCCGCCCTGGACATCGCCCCCTCCGGTACCCGCCGCGAGGAACTTCTGCTCACCCCGGCCGAGTTGACCGCCGTACGCGGACTGCGCCGGGCCCTGCAGAGCCGGGAGGGCACCTCGGGCGGTCTGGAGACGCTGCTGCAGCGGATGCGCGAGACGCCGGACAACGCCACCTTCCTGCGGCGCGTCCAGCCGACGCTGCCGGCGGGCTGACGCCCGGGCCGTGCGTGCGGCATCCGGGTTGCTCACGTAGTCCTACCGGCCCGGGCAGCGCGCCGTACACCGCCCCCGTTCCTACGTTGATCATATGACGTTCGGATTCTCTGACCACTTCCCTCGTCGAGTGGCGGTGTCGGCCTGCTCCCTCTGTCTGGCGGGCCTGCTGGCGCTGACGCCCGGTACGGCCGCCGCCACCACGGGGGCGCTGGATCCGGCTCCGCCCCCGAGGGCGGTGGTGCCGGGGCCGTCGCTGCTCTACCGCTCCGGCACCCAGGTGCGTCCGCACCTCGGGGCACCCGCGGTACCGGACGTCTCCGCGCTGTCCTGGCTGGTCGCCGACGCGGACAGCGGCCAGGTGCTGGCGGCGAACGAGGCGCACCTCAGGCTGCCGCCGGCCAGCACGCTGAAGACCCTGTTCGCGCTCACCGTGCTGCCCGTCCTGCCGGCCGGTATGGAACACCGGGTGAAGGCCGCGGAGTTGGCGGACGTCGCCGAGGGCAGCAGCCTGGTCGGTGTCGAGGAGGGGCACACCTACCGGGTGTCCGACCTGTGGCGCGGGGTCTTCCTGAGCTCCGGCAACGACGCCGTGCACGTCCTCGCCGCCCTCAACGGGGGCTGGGACCGCACCGTCACCCGGATGCAGACCGAGGCCCGGTCCCTGGGCGCCCTCGACACCCATGTCGAGTCCCCCGACGGCTATGACGCGCCGGGGCAGGTCTCCTCGGCGTTCGACCTGGCGGTGTTCGGCCGGGCCGGGCTGCGCAATCGCGACTTCGCCCGGTACTGCTCCACCGCCGAGGCCCGCTTCCCGGCCGGCGACGGCTGGACGTTCGGCATCGAGAACACCAACCGGCTGCTGACCGGCGAGGACGGTGTGCCGCGCTACCCCGGCCTGATCGGGATCAAGAACGGCTACACCAGCAACGCCGGCAACACCCTCGTCGCCGCCGCCCGGCGGGGCGGGCGCACCCTCGTCGTGACGGTGATGAACCCCCAGGACGGCGGCGTGTACGACGAGGCCCGTCAGCTGCTCGACTGGGGCTTCGGCGCGGCCGGGCGGGTGGATCCGGTGGGTTCGCTGGACGCTCTGCGGCCCGCCCCCCGGCCGGGACCGAGCACCGCGCCGATGGCGGCGGCCACCGCGCCCGAGGACGACTCCGGCTGGTCGGACAGCGCCATCGCCGCGGCCTTCGCGGGTCTCGGCGCGGGGGCCGTGGCTCTGGCGATGCGGCTCAAGGGCGACCGCTCCGACAGGTCCCCGCGGGACTGACCGGTCGGCAGCCGGAGCAGCAGGCCCAGCGTGATCCAGGTGTAGAGGTTGCTGCCGAGGAACCCGTCGATGCCGGACGCGTCGTCGAACCAGAGCCACACCACACTGGTGCACATGACCGCGTAGAGGGCGCCCGCGATCCGCGGGTACCCCGCACGGGCCAGGATCGCGAACGACGGCAGCACCCACACCAGATGGTGCACCCAGGTGATCGGGCTGACCAGGCAGGCGGCGAGACCGGTGAGCGCGAACGCGGCCGTCCAGTCCCCGGCCGCCAGGGCCTTGTGGGTCCGCCACGCCCACACGGCGAGGGTGAGCAGCACCGCCGTCGCCCACAGCGGCTTGTCCGGATGCCCGAGCCGGGCCAGTACACCCTGCAGCGACTGGTTCGACACATAGTCGAGCCGGCCGACCCTGCTGGTGTCCCAGAGCGCCTGCGTCCAGTAGAAGCGGGACGCCTTCGGGTCGGCCCAGGCGGCGAGACCGGTGGCGGCGAGCGCCACCGCCGTGGCCGTCGCCGCCGCCCGCCACCTACGCGCGAGCAGCAGCATGCCGATGAACAGCGCAGGCGTGAGCTTGACCGCGGCGGCCAGCCCGATCCCGGCCCCTGCCCAGCGGCCCCGCCCGCTGCGCAGCAGACAGCAGTCCACCAGCACCAGGGCGAGCAGTATCACGTTCACCTGGCCGAAGCTGAAGGTGTCCCGCAAGGGCTCGAACAGCGCCAGCGCGCACAGGGTCAGGGCCCAGCGGTACCAGCCCCACCGCCGCCAGCCCGGCCCGGCCAGGATCCGCAGCACGAAGGCCAGCGCGGCCAGGTTCAGCACCAGCGAGACGGCGATGGCCAGGTGCAGCCCCACCAGCGCCATGGGCAGCATGCCGAGCGCGGCGAACGGCGGATAGGTGAACCCGTAGGCCGTCCCGGGCACCCGGTAGTCGTAGATCCGCCCGCCGTGGTGCACCCAGGTGTGCACGGTGCCGTAGTACACGCGCAGGTCGAACCAGTCGCGCAGCAGCGGCACGGTGGCCGTGAACACGGTCACGGCGGCGACGAGGACCAGGACGAGCAGCAGCCTCCCCCGGTCGGTACGCGGTCCGCTCATGCCGTACGTCCCACGGCCGGGGCCTGCGCGGCCTGGTGGGCCTGCCAGAGCACGACCACCCCGAGCACCCCGCCGGAGACGGCGAGAACCAACTGGCCGACGTCAGCGGGTCCGCCGCTGGGCAGCACGGCGAGGGCGAGCACCCCGGTGACGGCGGCCACCCGGTGCCGTACCGAGGTGCTGGGTGCGGCGGCCGCTATCAGGAACAGGCCCCAGATCGCGTACCAGGGCCGGATCGCCGGGCCGAACGCGGCCACCGCGGCCAGGCTCAGCCCCAGGGCGTAGACCGGGCGGGGCCGCAGCCGGACCCATATCAGCAGCACGGTCACGGCGGTCAGCGCGAGCCCGAGCAGATGCCAGGCCGGGACGGCCAGCGGCGCCAGGCCGCTGCCGAGGTGTTCGAGCAGCGCGCCGGTGGCCCGGCCGAGCAGGCTGCTGAGCGCCCAGTTGTGCGGGGAGACGGGCGTGTCGAGCGCCCTTATCCACCCGTACCCGGTTCCGGCGACTGCGGTCGCGACCACCGTCGTGGCCCCGGACGCGGCCGCCGTGATGAGAGTGGCGCGTACCGGGCTGCGGCCCTTGCGCGTCTGTACGACGATCACGGCCAGCAGGCCCAGCGCGGCGGGCGCCTTCACCAGCGCCGCGAGCGTGACGAGCACGGCTCCGAGGATCGGCCAGCGGCCCAGCGCCGCGACCAGGCCGAGGCCGAGCAGTCCGAGCATGATCGCGTCGTTGTGGGCGCCGGCGACCAGGTGCAGCAGCACGAGCGGGTTGAGGGCGCCGAGCCAGAGCGCGGCGGCCGGGTCGGCGCCGCTGTGCCGGGCGAGCCGGGGCAGTGCGGCCGCCATCAGGCCGACGCCGAACAGGGCCACCAGGCGCATCCCGAAGAGGCCGGCCGGGAGTTCGCCCCGGGTCAGCCCGGACAGCAGCGAGGCCATCCCCATGAAGGCGGGGCCGTACGGGGCGGCGGTGTTCTGCCACACCGGCGCGACCTCGTCGGCCAGCGGACCGCCGAGCTGGGCGGGGCCGGACGTGTAGACGTCCATGTGCGCGTCCACCATCGCGCCCTGGGCGAGGTAGCTGTAGACGTCCCGGCTGAACAGCGGCGGCGCGAGCAGCAGCGGGGCCGCCCAGACGGCGAGGACCAGCAGCAGCTGTCGCGGGGTGGGTGGCGCTGCGCTGCGCACGAGGCGGCCGAGCAGCAGCCACGCCGCTATCAGCAGTACGACGCCGAAGTAGACACCGACCAGGCCGAACGCCGCCTGTACGGGGCTGGGTGCGAGCAGATCCTCCACGGGCAGGGCGCCGGCGGTCTCACCTCCCAGCGCGAGGAAGGCGGTGCCTGCCAGTCCCAGAACCTGGCAGCGGCGTAGATCGACGGGGAAAGCCATGGCCAACACTGGGTCAGCGTGTCAATGGTGGGTGGCCGGAAAGCGACGGGGTGTTTTCCTGGGGGCGGCCTGGCTGTTACCTGTGGGGGGTGGCTGCGTTGTCGGGTGCGGGTGGGTGGGGGCTGGTCGCGCAGTTCCTCCCCCAGCCTTCGGCCGGGGGTACCCCCAGCGCCCCGTCAGGGCGCTAGAACACCGACAGGCCTGTCAAAGTGGTGAAGCGGTCCAGCGCCGCCACTCCCGCCACCGAGTTGCCCCTTTCATCCAGCCCCGGGCTCCACACGCAGATCGCACAACGGCCCGGCACCACGGCGATGATGCCGCCGCCCACCCCGCTCTTTCCCGGCAGGCCCACCCGGTACGCGAAGTCGCCCGCCGCGTCGTACGTGCCGCAGGTCAGCATCACCGCGTTGACCTGCTTCGCCTGGCTTCTGGTCAGCAGGCGGGTGCCGTCGGCGCGGATGCCGTGGCGGGCCAGGAACGTGGTCGCCAGGGCGAGGTCGGCGCAGGAGGCGGCCACCGAGCACTGGCGGAAGTACTGGTCGAGCAGGACCGGGATGTCGTTGTCGATGTTGCCGTAGGAGGCCATGAAGTGGGCCAGCGCGGCGTTGCGGTCGCCGTGCTGGGACTCCGAGGCGGCCACCTCCTTGTCGAAGTCCAGGGAGGCGTTGCCGCTCTCGGCGCGCAGGAAGGAGAGCAGTTCCCCGGCGGCGTCCCCGGTACGGGTCTGGAGGCGGTCGGTGACGACGAGGGCGCCGGCGTTGATGAAGGGGTTGCGCGGGATGCCCTGCTCGTACTCCAGCTGGACCAGGGAGTTGAACGGGTTGCCGGAGGGTTCACGGCCGACGTGTTCCCAGAGTTCGTCGCCCTCGCGGGAGAGGTCCAGGGCGAGGGTGAAGACCTTGGTGATGGACTGCGTGGAGAACGGCTGCCGCCACTCCCCCACGCCGTAGACCGTGCCGTCCAGTTCGGCGACCGCCATGCCGAAGCTGCGCGGATCGCAGGCGGCGAGGGCCGGGATGTAGTCGGCGGGGCGGCCGCGGCCGGGCGTGCGGCCTATCTCCTCGGCGATGCGCTCCAGGACCGGCAGGAAGGCGGGGGACGACGACATTGTCATGATCACCATTGTGCCTCCATGCCGGTCCTGGTGGGTACTCGCAGGTCAGGCGAGGGGCGACCCGCTGCCGGCGACGACCTCGGGGCGCAGCAGGGCCGCGAGCCGTTCGGCGGGCAACAGGCCCTTCTCCAGGACGAGTTCGGCCACACCGCGGCCGGTGACGAGGGCCTCCTTGGCGATGTCGGTGGCCGCCGTGTACCCGATGTACGGGTTGAGGGCGGTGACCAGACCGATGGAGTTCTCGACGGTGGCGCGCAGCACGTCGGTGTTGGCGGTGATGCCGTCGACGCACCGCTCGGCCAGCGTCAGGCAGGCGTTCCGCAAGTGCGTGATGCTCTCCGAAAGGGAGTGCAGAATGATCGGCTCGAACGCGTTGAGCTGGAGCTGTCCGGCCTCGGCGGCCATGGTGATGGCGACGTCGTTGCCGATGACCTCGAAGGCGACCTGGTTGACGACCTCGGGGATGACCGGGTTGACCTTGCCGGGCATGATCGAGGAACCGGCCTGCACCGGCGGCAGGTTGATCTCGCCGAGCCCCGCACGCGGCCCGGACGACAGCAGCCGCAGGTCGTTGCAGCTCTTGCTCAGCTTGACCGCGATCCGCTTGAGGACGCCGGACATCTGGACGAAGGCCCCGCAGTCCTGGGTCGCCTCGACCAGGTTGGCGGCGGTGACCAGGGGCAGCCCGGTGATCTCGGCGAGGTGGCGGCGGGCCGACTCGGCGTATCCGGCGGGCGCGTTGAGGCCGGTGCCGATGGCGGTGGCGCCGAGGTTGATCTCGTGGATCAGCTCGACGGCCTCGGCGAGCCGGCTGCGGTCCTCGTCGAGCATGACGGCGAAGGTGGAGAACTCCTGCCCGAGCGTCATGGGCACCGCGTCCTGCAACTGCGTGCGGCCCATCTTCAGGACGTCACGGAACTCGACGGCCTTGCGCCCGAAGGAGTCCTGCAGCACGGCCATCGCCCGGAGCAGACCGCGCACCGCGAAGACGGTCGCGATCTTGACGGCGGTCGGGTAGACGTCGTTGGTGGACTGACCGAGGTTGACGTCCTCGTTGGGGTGCAGGTACTCGTACTGCCCCTTCTCGTGCCCGAGCAGCTCCAGCGCCCGGTTCGCCACGACCTCGTTGGCGTTCATGTTCGTCGAGGTGCCGGCGCCGCCCTGGATGACGTCGACGACGAACTGGTCGTGCAGCTTGCCGTCCCGGATCTCCCGGCAGGCGGTGACGATGGCGGCGGCCTTCGCGGGCGCCAGCAGCCCCAGTTCCTCGTTGGCGAGGGCGGCGGCCTCCTTGACGGCGGCGAGGGCGTCGATCAGATGCGGGTAGGCGGAGATCGGCTTGCCGGTGATGGGGAAGTTCTCCGTGGCACGCAGGGTGTGCACACCCCAGTACGCGTCGACGGGCACGTCACGGTCGCCGAGCAGATCGTGTTCGCTACGGGTGACGAGAGTGGTGGTCATGAGGGTAGGAATTCCTCTTTCGGAGGGAGTTGTTTTTCAAGGCACGGCACTGAAGCGCCCCGTCAGGGGCGCTGGGGGTACCCCCGGCCGAAGGCTGGGGGAGGAACTACGCGACCAGCCACAACGGACCCGCAGCCGCCGACCGACAAGTCGGCCCACCCCACTACGCGCAGGCCGGAGCCGAAACCGGCTCCAGCGACCGGACAGGCCGCACACACCCGACCGGCCGCCCACCCCCGAGCAGCGCCTCACCGGCGAACTCGGTCAGCAGCTCCGGAGCAACTCCGGCCCGCGCCAACGCCGCCGCGGCCACCGGCACCCGCGCCCGGTTCGCCCCGTCGGCGATCTTCACGGCCACGGCCCGCCCGTCCGGCAGCGCCGCGACCTCGACGCCCTCGAAGCCGTCCTTGGCGAGCAGCCCCGGCACGGCCCGCATCAGCGCGGCCACGTCACGCCCGGCACCGGACGCCATCTCGGCGTGCTCGCGCATCGCGTCGGCGACCCGAGCCTCGGGCGTACCCGGCGCGGCGGCGACGATCCGCGACACCGCGCGGGCCAGCCCGTGCAGGGAGATGGAGAACAGCGGCGCACCGCAGCCGTCCACCGACGTACGGGCGATCCGCTGCCCGGTCAGGTCCTCGACGATCTCGGCGATCGCCTGCTGGAGCGGATGGGCCGGATCGAGGTAGTCGTCCAGCGACCAGCCGTTCAGCTTGGCTGTCCACAGCATCGCCGCGTGCTTGCCGGAGCAGTTCTGGGCGAGCCTCGACGGCAGCCGGCCCTCCCGCACCCAGGTGTCCCGCACGACCGGGTCGTACGGCATGTCGGGCACGTTGCGCAGGTCGTCCTCCGCCAGTCCGGCGAGTTCGAGCATGCGCCGGGTCCCGGCGAGGTGGCGTTCCTCGCCGGAGTGGCTGGCGGCGGCCAGCGAGAGCAGGTCGCCGTCGAGGGGCAGCCCGGCCCGCAGCATGGCCACGGCCTGGACGGGCTTGAGGGCCGAGCGCGGGTAGAACGCGGCCTCGATGTCGCCGAGCTGGAACTGGACCTCTCCGTCGGCGCCGAGGACGGCGACGGAACCGTAGTGGATGCCCTCGACGACCCCGTCGCGTATGAGGTGGGCGACGGGGGCGTGGAGGGGTTCACGGACGATGGGTGCGTCCGCGGGGGAACTGCTGTACATCACTTCCTGGTCTCGGGTGAGTCGGGACGGACCGGTTCGCGGTTCACGCGCCGGTTCCGGCGGACGGGCGCGCCACGCGGCGGCGGATGGCGTACCAGCCGGCGACGAGCGCTGCGACGATCAGCGGCACACAGAGCACGGTGGTGCGTCCGGCGCCGCCGTCGGCGTACATCAGGACCAGGACGGAGGCGAGGAACGCCAGCGTCACGATCTCGGTCCAGGGGGAGCCCGGCAGTCGGTAGCCGGGGCGGGTGAGTTCGCCGTTCTGGGTCTTCCGCCAGAAGAGCAGGTGGCAGAGCATGATCATGCCCCAGGTGGCGATGATGCCGATCGCCGCGAAGTTGAGGACGATCTCGAACGCGTCGGCGGGGACGACGAAGTTGAGGCCCACGCCGAGGACACAGATACCGCTGGTGAGCAGGATCCCGCCGTACGGCACCTGGGTGCGGCTCATCTTCGCGGTGAACTTCGGGGCGGAGCCGTTGACGGCCATGGAGCGCAGGATGCGGCCGGTGGAGTAGAGGCCGGAGTTGAGCGAGGACATGGCCGCGGTGAGGACGACCAGGTTCATCACACCGCCGGCCGCCGGGACGCCGATGTGGGAGAGCACGGTGACGAAGGGGCTCTGGCCCGCCGTGTACTTGTTCCAGGGCAGCAGCATCGACAGCAGGATGACCGAGCCGACGTAGAACAGGCCCACGCGCCACATGATCGAGTTGATCGCCTTGGGCATGATCTTCTCGGGGTTCTCCGTCTCACCGGCGGCGACGCCGACCAGCTCGACCGAGGCGTAGGCGAAGACGACGCCCTGGATGATCAGCAGCATGGGCAGCAGGCCGTTGGGGAAGATGCCGCCGTTGTCGGTGATCAGGGACGGGCCGGGGGTGGTGCCGTCGACGGGGTGCTGGGTGACCAGCAGAAAGATGCCGATGACCATGAAGATCACCAGTGCGCTGACCTTGACGATCGCGAACCAGAACTCCAGTTCGCCGAAGATCTTCACCGAGATCAGGTTCACGGTGAGGACCACGGCGAGGGCTATCAGGGCGATCACCCACTGCGGGATGTCGGAGAACATGCCCCAGTAGTGGGTGTAGGTGGCGACCGCGGTGATGTCGGCGATGCCGGTGGTCGCCCAGTTCAGGAAGTACATCCAGCCCGCGGTGTACGCGCCCTTCTCGCCCAGGAACTCACGGGCGTACGAGACGAAGGCGCCGGAGGAGGGGCGGTAGAGCACGAGTTCGCCGAGGGCGCGTACGACGAGGAACGCGAAGATGCCGCAGACCGCGTACGCGACGAAGAGGGAGGGGCCGGCGTCGGCGAGGCGGCCGCCGGCGCCGAGGAAGAGGCCGGTGCCGATGGCACCGCCGATGGCGATCATGTTGACGTGCCGGTGCTTCAGCGACTTGCTGTAGCCGTGGTCTCCGGCGTCGACGTGACGGGACGAGGGGCGCGTCTCGTCTTTGAGGTGCTGTTCGCTCACGCCTCGGTTCCGCCTTCCTGGTGCTTGTCCGTGCGCGCGGGGCGCACGATGTGGGTGAGGGTCGTCTCGACGCGGTCGAGGTGGTGGCTCATGGCCTCCACGGCGTCGGGTTCGGAACCGTCGATCAGTGCTTCGACGATGGCCCGGTGCTCCCGGTTGGACTGCTCCCGGCGGCCGCCCAGCTCGTTGAGGAAGGCCGACTGACGCGCCAGTGCGTCCCGGATCTCCTCGATGACCCGGCGGAAGACCGGGTTCTGGGCGGCCTCGGCCACGGCGAGGTGGAAGAGGGTGTCCATCGCGACCCACGCGGTGGTGTCCGTCTCCCGCTCCATGCGGTCGAGCAGATGGGCCAGGTGGTCCAGGTTCTCCGGGGTGCGGCGCAGCGCCGCGTACCCGGCGACCGGGATCTCGATGTGCCGGCGCACTTCGAGCAGGTCGCTCGCCGCGTAGTCGCCGAAGGTGGGGTCCTCGACGGCGTTCGCGACGACGAAGGTGCCCTTGCCGGTCTTGGAGACGGTCAGGCCCATCGTCTGCAGGGCCCGCAGGGCCTCGCGCAGGACGGGCCTGCTGATCTCCAGGGTGCGGCAGAGCTCCGCCTCGGAGGGGAGCTTGTCGCCTATGGCGTACTCGCCGCGCTCGATGGCACCGCGCAGGTGCGCCAGCACCGCCTCCATGGCGCTCACACGCCGTGGGGGCTGTCCGGCTGTCGGGCTGTCTGACAGGTTCACGGGTGAGATGTTCCGGGTTGCGGGAGGAGACTGTCAAGGTTTCGGGAAAGGAAACATTCACGGGGTGCGACGCCTGAATGTGCAGGCATCACACCCCGTGGTGGTGCGAGGACGGACCGGACCGGTGCAGCGGTGGCAGGTCAGGCGTTGATGGTGCCCGTGGCGAGGAGGCCGAAGACCGCCAGGCCGATCACGATCCGGTAGATCACGAAGGCGTTGAAGGAGTGCTTCGCCACGAACTTCAGCAGCCAGGCGATGGAGCCGTAGGCGACCACGAAGGAGACGATCGTGCCGACCGCCAGCGGGGCGGCGCCGACGCCCGCGCCGAGGGCGTCCTTGAGCTCGTAGATACCGGCGCCGGTCAGGGCCGGGATGCCGAGGAAGAAGGAGAGCCGGGTGGCGGCGACGCGGTCCAGGTCCAGGATGAGCGCGGTGGACATGGTGGCGCCGGAGCGGGAGAAACCGGGGAAGAGCAGGGCGAGGATCTGGGAGCAGCCGACCAGCATCGCGTCCTTGAACGAGGTGTCGTCCTCACCGCGCTTGTGGCGGCCCATCTGGTCCGCGCACCACATCACACCGGAGCCGACGATCAGCGAGCCGCCGACCACCCAGAGGGAACCGAGCGCACCGTCGATCAGCGGCTTCGCCGCCAGGCCCACCAGGACGATCGGGATCGTCGAGTAGATGACCCACCAGGCGAACTTGTAGTCGTGGTGGTAGCGCTCCTCCTTGTTGGCCAGACCGCGGCCCCAGGCGGTGACGATCCGCTTGATGTCCTTGAAGAAGTACACGAGCACGGCGGCGATGGCGCCCACCTGGATGACGGCGGAGAACCCGACGACGGACTTGTCGTCGACGGGGATGTTCATGAGCCCCTCGGTGATCTTGAGGTGGCCGGTGGAGGACACGGGGAGGAACTCGGTCACCCCCTCGACGACACCGAGGACGACGGCTTGACCGACGGAGATGGCGCTCATGGGATCCAGTTCTGCAGAGTTTGGTCGACAGTGCTGTAGACAGTCTTACAACGGCCGGGTATGAGGCAAGTTCTAGGCCCAGAGGGCCTGGGCAATCGCGACTCCTGCGAAGGCCGCCCCGAGTCCCGCCACGAGGCTCGCGACGACGTTGGCGGCAGCGTAGAGCCCGGCGCCGGTCTCGGTCAGCCTGAGGGTCTCGTACGAGAACGTCGAGTACGTCGTCAGCGCCCCGCACAGCCCGGTCCCGAGGAGCAACTGGAGATGCGGGCCGGCGGCGCCCGCCGAGGCCGCGCCGGTGAGCAGGCCCAGGATCAGGCAGCCGGTGACGTTGACCACGAAGGTGCCCCAGGGGAAGACGGAGTCGTGCCTGGCCTGGACGGCACGGTCGGTGAGGTAGCGGAGCGGGGCACCGACGACGGCGCCGAGCACGACCAACAGCCAGTTCACAACGACTTCTTACCTTCCGCGTCCGTTTTGGTCGTGTCGTCCGTGCGGCCGACGTACCTGATGACCTCGCAGTCGTCGAGGGTGACGAGGCCCTCGGTCACCAGTTCGTCGAGCTGCGGCAGGAAGTCCCGGACCCGCTCCTCTGTGTCCACGATCACGACCGCCACCGGCAGGTCCTCGCTGAGCGACAGCAGCCGGGCGGTGTGGATGCGGGAGGAGGCGCCGAAGCCCTCGATGCCCCGGAAGACGCTGGCGCCCGCGAGGCCGGCCGTGTGGGCGCGGTGCACGATCTCGGTGTAGAGGGGCTTGTGGTGCCAGATGTCGTCCTCGCCGATGTAGACGGTCAGGCGCAGGGCGCGGCCGGTCAGTCTCGTCATCGCTGCCTCCGGGTGAGGACACGGCGGGTCGCGGTGGCCGCGCACCACACCGCCGCCATGGCCGCGCACAGGGTCGCGGCGAGATAGGCCAGGCCCGTGGCGGGGCGGCCGTGGTCGACCAGTTTCTGGATGTCGACGGCGTAGGTGGAGAAGGTGGTGAAGCCGCCGAGGACGCCGGTGCCGAAGAAGGGGCGGACCAGGCGGTGCGCGGGGAGTCCTTCGGTGATCAGCACCAGGAACGCGCCGATCACCGCACAGCCGACGACGTTCGTCCAGAAGGTCGCCCAGGGGAATCCCCCGGCGGCCGTGGGCAGGGCCAGGGCGAGTGCGTAGCGGGCCACGGCGCCGATCGCGCCGCCGGCGGCGACCACCGAGACGACCGGTGCCTGGGTACGCCACTCGGACCGGCGGCGCGGGGCCGGCTGGACACGGAGGCTCTCGGCTTCCGGGGCTGTCATCGGTCGTACGTCTCCTGTTCGGCACCACCCCGACGGGGTTCGGCACCGCTCCGACGGGGGCAACAGGCTACCGCCGGGCGTACCCGCCGGTCACTTCGCGGTGGGGGCCGCGCAGACCGCGATGCCGGGCTCCCAGACACTGCCGAGGACCAGGTGGCGGCCGGTCCGGCAGACGCTGGTGACCATGCGGAAGCCGGAGTGCCGGCGCGCGAGGTGGTGGACGACCCTGCCGTGGTCGTCGAGGGCCACGACGGCGACGGTGCCGACGGGCCGGTAGGGGGCGTGCACGGCGGCGCGCGCGGCCGCCCTGCGGACGGCGGGCGGGGTGCGGTGCAGGACGTCGAGCGCCGGGTTGCGGGGGCCGGCGAGTGCGACCCAGGTGAGGTCGCCGTCCCGCCACATGTTGTCCGGCATCCCGGGGAGCTCCGCGAAGAACTCGGCGCGGCCGGTGCGCGGGCCGTTGAGCCAGTAGCGGGTGAGTCGGTACGCGCCGGTCTCGGCGACGATCAGGAAGGTGCCGTCGCCGCTCACGGCCAGTCCGTTGGCGAACTGGAGCCCGTCGCAGGCCACTTCGGGCTCCGTCGCGCCGGGGGCGAGGCGCAGCAGGCGGCCGGTGCCGCTGTGCTCGACGATGTCGCCGATCCAGTGGTCGAGGGGGAAGCGGCGGCTCGACTCGGTGAAGTACACCGTGCCGTCGGGCAGGGCGACCACGTTGCTCGCGAACCCGAGCCGCTCCCCCGCAACGGAGTCGGCGAGCACGCGCACGACTCCGTCGGTGAGGCCGACGCGCAGCAGACCGCGCTCCGCGTCGCAGACCAGCAGGTCGCCGTCCGGGAGGAGTTCCAGGCCCAGCGGGCGGCCGCCGGTCTCGGCGAGCACCCGCACCCTGGCGGTGTCCGGGTCACCGAGGTCGTCCAGACGCAGGATGCGGCCGTCCGCGACGCCAGTCAGGACCCGGCCTTCCGGATCCGTCACCACGTCCTCCGGGCCGCGGCCGCCGACGGCGACGTAGTGGAGGGGGAAAAGACGCTCGGGACGGTCCATGGATCCCATACTGTCAGGCGGAACCGGTCTCACCAGCCCTTCTCGAACATCCTGGCCACCTCGGCGATCCGGATCTCGTCGCGCCGGTAGTAGGTACGGTGCCGGATGCGCTTGGTGCGCAGCAGGCCGAGGCGGGTCAGCAGGCTCAGATGGGTGCCGGCGACCTTGCGGGAGACACCGAGCTTGGCGGCGACGGCCCGGACGGTGACACCGTCCTCGACGAGGTCCGCGTGACGCTGGGGCGGGAAGTGGGCCGCCGGATCCTTGAGCCAGTCCAGAATCTCCAGGCGGCTTACGCCCTTTGCGTTCCTCAGCATCCGACCGGCCTCCGTCCCCTGCCTCCTCGTAGTTCGTTTTTCCCACTGTCGCGCAGCCGAAGCCCCCACGTCAGGGACTCGGGGACCGTTGTCCGAGACCGTACGGCCGTACGAGATCGGCCGGTGGGGAACTTGCCTCCGCAACTTGCCGCGGGCAGGGCTGAGGGGCCCGACCGTCCCCTTACGGCCGGGCCCCCGTCAGTGGTGGTTCAGCGGTGGCTGAACCAGGCCATGGAGGACAGCGCCTTGTCGTCGTAGCCGAACAGGGCCTGGTTCTCCCAGCCGTTGCCGGAGCCGGCGTCGGTCGGATCCCAGCCGTTTCCGGTGACGGCGGTCCAGGTCGCCTCCCAGTAGAAGACGCCGAGCCCGCGGCCGTTCGGGACGGCCTCGACGATGTTCGCCACGGCGTTCATCCAGGCCAGCTGGCCGGCTGCGGTGGCCGGGTAGCCGGTGACCAGTTCGCTGGTGGTGTCGATCTGGTTCTCCAGCGAGTCGTCCTGGGCGAGGGTGAACGGGTAGGCCGTCTCGGCGACGAAGACCGGCTTGCCGTAGCGTGACGCCACGTCGTCCAGGGTGGTCTGGGCGGCGGCCAGCGAGCCGTGCCAGTAGCCGTAGTACGACAGCCCGATCACGTCGTAGTTGATGCCGTAGGTCTTGGCGTTGTCGAACCACCAGCGGACCGTGGCGTCGTCGCCCGCGTTGGCCAGGTGCAGGGCGACCTGGGTGCCGGAGGAGACCGCCTTGGCCGCGCTGTAGCCGGAGTTGATCAGCCCGGCGAGCTGCGACCAGTTGCTCGTGGAGCCCTCGGACCAGAGCATGCCGCCGTTGATCTCGTTGCCGATCTGGACCATGTCGGCTGTGGTGCCCTGGGACTTCAGCGCGTCGAGGACGTCGTACGTGTGGTTGTACACATCGGTCTTCAGCTGGCTGTAGGAGTCGTTCGCCCAGGCGGCGGGCTTGGTCTGGGCGCCCGGGTCGGCCCAGGTGTCCGAGTAGTGGAAGTCGACCAGCAGCTTCATGCCGGCCGCCTTGATGCGCTTGGCCATGGCCAGCACATGCGCCTTGTCGTTGTAGCCGTCGGCCGGGTTGACCCAGACCTTCAGGCGCGCGTAGTTCATCCCGGCGTTCTTGAGGATGGTGACCGCGTCCCCGGTGGTGCCGGAGCTGGTCTTGTAGACACCGCCCTTGGCCTCGCTCTTGGCGAGTGACGAGATGTCGGCGCCCTTGATGGACAGGCCCGTCGAACCGGACGCGAAGGTCAGGTCGTCGACGTTGATCCAGTTGCCCGCGTTGGCGTCGGAGTTGATGCTGACCGTGCACTGGTTGTTGGTGACCGCGATCGAGGTGACGATCCGGACCCAGCTGCTGGTGGAGACCGGCAGTTCGGTCCTCTGCTCCGAACTGCCGCAGTTCTTCAGGGATATGTAGGCGGAGTTCTGGCCGCCGCTGGAGCGGACCCAGGCGGTGAGCGTGTAGTTGCCGTTGGTCAGCCCCGACAGGTACTGGTACGTCTCCACCTTGTAGGCGGAGGCCGAGTAGTGGGTCAGGCGGTAACTGCCGCTGTGGCCACCGGACTCGGTGTACGAGGCGCCCGTGTCGCCGTACTCCGACCAGCCGGCGGGGCTGGCCACACCCGCGCCATCCGACTCGAAGCCGCCGTTGGTGAGCGTGCTCGCCGCCTGGGCGGACTGGACGGGCAGGGTGATCAGGGCGAGCCCGGCCGCGAGCGGCAGCAGCAGGGCTCTGATGGTGCGTCTGGGATGGAACATCATCGTCCGTCGTCCCTTCGACGTGACTGGGGAGGGGGTTCCTCCGGTGGGGCCGGAGGAGTGCCCCTCCGCCCGCGGCTCTCGTGGCACGCGCGGACGGAGGGGAGTCTCGGCGGACCCGGGCGCGGCGACCGGTCCGCGACACCGCGACCGGGCTCAGCCGTCGAGTCGTACGACCCGCACGGCACCCGCCGGGACCGCCAGATGGCCCGCGGC
Source organism: Streptomyces sp. Ag109_O5-1 (assembly GCF_003814875.1). Taxonomy (GTDB): domain Bacteria; phylum Actinomycetota; class Actinomycetes; order Streptomycetales; family Streptomycetaceae; genus Streptomyces; species Streptomyces sasae. The sequence goes on from NZ_RKQF01000001.1 coordinate 803,568, forward strand.
GCGCTCGCCCGTCAGCAGTTCGGTGCCGTGTGCCTCCAGGGGCACCTTGGCGTCGGTGGCGGTGTGGTTGATCGCGAACAGGAAGGTGCAGGAGCCCGCCTCTCCGGTGCGGCGGACGACCTCGACATCGCGGGGAAGGTCGGCACGGGGGGCGATCCGGGCGTCCTCGGCGGCCCGGCCGAGCAGGGCGTCCAGGCCCTGCGCGTCGAGCCGGGTGGACACGTACCAGGCGGTGCCCTCCCCCAGCTGGTGCCGGGTGACCGCCGGGCGGCCCGCGGTCAGGCCGTCAGCGTACGTCCAGACGGTCTCGGCGCCGGCCGGCACGACGAACTCGGTCCACACGTCACCGGTCAGCTCGGATCCGTCGGGGCCGGTGAGGCGCACCCGCTGGTCCTTCAGCAGCGGCGAGAACTCCTCCACGGTGAGGCCGAGGACCTCGCGCAGGGTTCCCGGGTAGGCGCCCTCGTGGACGGCGTCGTGCTCGTCGACGATCCCGGAGAAGTACGAGACGACCAGCGTGCCGCCGTTCTCGACGTACTCCCTGAGGTTGTCCCCGGCCGCCTCCGTCATCAGGTACAGAGCCGGTACGACGACAAGGGGATAGGCCGACAAGTCGCTTTCAGGGTGGGCGAAGTCGACGGTGAGGTGGCGGTCGTAGAGGGTCTCGTAGAAGGCGTCGGCGCGCTCGCGCGGGTCGTGGTCCTCGCTGGGGCGCCACTGCAGGTTCTGCGCCCACCAGGACTGCCAGTCCCAGAGGACCGCCACGTCGGCCTGGGTGCGGGTGCCCCGGATCTGGGCCAACGAGTCGAGGGACGCGCCGAGTTCGACGACCTCGCGCCACACCCGGGTCTCGGTGCCGCCGTGCGGGAGCATCGCCGAGTGGAACTTCTCGGCGCCGCGCCGGGACTGGCGCCACTGGAAGAACATCGCGCCGTCGGAGCCGCGGGCCACGTGGGCGAGGGAGTTGCGGGCCATCTGGCCGGGGGCCTTGGCGGGATTGCGGGGCTGCCAGTTGACGCCCGAGGTGGAGTGCTCCAGGAGGAGCCAGGGGGCGCCGGCGGCGACGGAACGGGTGAGGTCGGCCGCCATCGCGAGGTTGACGTGGGTACGGCGGCCGTCGGTGATCAGGTAGTGGTCGTTGGTGACCAGATCGACCTCGCGGCCCCAGGCCCAGTAGTCCATGGAGTCGCACTGGCTGAGGGCGGTCATGAAGTTGGTGGTCACCGGGACGCCGGGCGAGAGGCGGTGCAGGATGTCCCGCTCCATGCGGAAGTTCTCGCGGATGGTGGCGTCGGCGAACCGCTTGTAGTCCAGGGCCTGGCCCGGGTTGACGACCGTCGGGGTGGCGCGCGGCGGGTTGATCTGCCCCAGGTCCGTGTAGTGCTGGCCCCAGAAGGCCGTGCCCCAGGCCTCGTTGACCCCGTCGACCGTGCCGTACGTGTCCGCCAGCCAGCGGCGGAAGTGGGCGGCGCAGGAGTCGCAGTAGCAGGCCGAGACCGGGACGCCGTACTCGTTGTGGACGTGCCACATCGCGAGGGCCGGGTGGTCGCCGTAGCGCTCGGCGAGTCTGGTGGTGATCGCCGCGGCGGCCGCGCGGTAGTCGGCGTTGGAGTGGCAGATGGCGCCGCGCGAGCCGAACTCGTAGCGGACGCCCTCGGCGGTGACCGGCAGGGCCTCGGGGTGCGCCCGGTAGAACCAGGCGGGCGGTACGACCGTGGGCGTGCCGAGGTCGACGCGGATGCCGTTCTCGTGCAGCAGGCCGAGGATCCGGTCGAGCCAGCCGAAGTCGTACTCCCCCCGCGCCGGCTCCAGCAGGGCCCAGGAGAAGATCCCGACGCTCACCATCGTGACGCCGGCCTCGCGCATCAGCCGGACGTCCTCCTGCCAGACGTTTTCCGGCCACTGCTCGGGGTTGTAGTCCCCACCGAAGGCGAGCCTGGTGAGGCCCTTGGGGGTGGTCTCCGGCATGGATCTCTCCCGTTGAGTCGATCATTTGGGAACGTGCACAGACATGATTGGCGGCGTGAGCCCAACATAACCGCACAGCAACAACCATTGACAAGTGTCCGGGATGTTTCTCTACTGTGAACGCTCACAGAGCAGGGCACGGACTCGCGACGGGCGAGAATCCGGGTCTGCGCTCTCCGGAAAGCTCACACATTCATCTGCATGGCAGGTTCCCGCCACGGGCGGGGACCCAGGTCAGGGGAGAGATCCATGCCCAACACGAAGCGCGCTCGCCTCGTGGCATCCACCATCGCCATAGCCCTCGGCGCCACCGCCCTCGCCGCCTGCGGCTCGTCCGACGACAGCAAGGCCGACTCCGGTCCGGTCAACCTGACGTTCTGGAGCTGGGCACCGGGCATGGACAAGGTCGTCGACCTGTGGAACAAGGGTCCGGGCAAGAAGGACCAGATCACGGTCACCTTCAAGAAGCAGGCCTCCGGCGACACGCTGGTCACCAAGATCCTCACCGCGCACAAGGCGAAGACCGGCCCCGACCTGGTCCAGGCCGAGTACCAGGCGCTGCCGACACTGGTCAGCAACGGCGCCGTCGCCGACATCTCGAAGGAGATCGGCGACGCCAAGAGCAAGTTCGCCGACGGCGTCTGGGGCCAGGTCACGCTGGGCACGGACGCGGTGTACGCGGTGCCCCAGGACATCGGCCCGCTGATGTTCTACTACCGCGCGGACCTCTTCAAGAAGTACGGCCTGACGGTCCCCACCACCTGGGACCAGTTCGCCGAGACCGCCCGCGCGCTGAAGAAGAAGGCGCCCGACGTCGACCTGACCACGTTCTCCGCCAACGACGCCGGCCTCTTCGCGGGCCTGGCCCAGCAGGCCGGCGCCAAGTGGTGGACCACCTCCGGCAACAAGTGGAAGGTCGGCATCAACGACGCGGCCACCCAGAAGGTCGCCAAGTTCTGGGGCGGCCTGGTCAAGGAGGGCGCCATCGACAACCAGCCGATGTACACCCCGGCCTGGAACAAGGCGCTCGACACGGGCAAGCAGATCGCCTGGGTCTCCGCGGTGTGGGCGCCGGGCGTGCTGACCACGGCCGCGCCGTCCGCCAAGGGCAAGTGGGCCATGGCCCCGCTCCCCCAGTGGTCCGCGAACGAGGACGTCACCGGAAGCTGGGGCGGCTCCTCGACGGCCGTCACCACCGACTCCAAGCACCAGGCGGCCGCAGCCAAGTTCGCGGCCTGGCTGAACACCAACGGTGACGCGCTCGACACGATGGCCAAGGAGGGCGGAATCTACCCCGCCTCCACCTCCGCCCAGCTGAGCGGTGCCTTCTCCAACCCCCCGGCCTACTTCTCGAACCAGGCGGACTTCTACACCAAGGCCGCCGAGATCGCGAAGACCACGGCGGCCTCCGCGTGGGGCCCGAACGTGAACGTCGCCTACACGACCTTCAACGACGCGTTCGGCACCGCCGCCAAGAACAAGTCGGACTTCGTGACCGCCCTGAACACCATGCAGGACACCACGCTCGCCGACATGAAGAAGCAGGGCTTCGAGGTCTCTCAGTGACCAGCCCCGCACGCCGGAGGTCGTACGGGGTCAAGGGGGCCCCGTACGCCTTCCTCATCCCCGCCACTACCCTCTTCTCGCTGTTCTTCGTGCTGCCCATCGGGTACGCGGTCTGGCTCAGCTTCCGCAAGGTGCACGTCTCCGGCCTCGGCCTGGGCGCGGGCGCCCGCACGGAGGTCTGGGCCGGCCTGGAGAACTACAAGGACGCCCTCACCGACAACGAGTTCTACGACGGTGCGCTGCGTGTCCTCGGCTACGGCTGCATCGTCGTCCCGGTGATGCTCGGCCTCGCCCTCCTGTTCGCCCTGATGCTCGACTCCGAGCGGGTCCGCCTCACCCCGTTCACCCGGCTCGCGATCTTCCTGCCATATGCCATTCCCGGCGTCGTGGCCGCGCTGCTGTGGGGCTTCCTGTACCTGCCGGCCGTCAGCCCCTTCTACTACCTGCTCGACAAGCTGCACCTGCCACAACCCGACCTGCTGAGCGGCGGACCGCTGTACCTGGCCCTGTCCAACATCGCGATCTGGGGCGGTACCGGTTTCAACATGATCGTCATCTACACCTCGCTCAGGTCCATCCCGGCCGAGGTGTACGAGGCGGCGAAGCTGGACGGCGCCTCCCCGCTGCAGATCGCCCTGCGGATCAAGATCCCGATGGTGGCGCCCTCGCTGGTGCTGACCTTCTTCTTCTCGATCATCGCGACGCTCCAGGTGTTCAACGAGCCGATGACCCTCAAGCCCCTCACCAACTCGGTCAGCACCACCTGGAGCCCGCTGATGAAGGTCTATGTGGACGCCTTCGCCAAGGGGGACATCTACTCGGCGGCGGCCGAGGCGACCCTGATCGCCATCGCCACGCTGGTGCTGTCCTTCGGGTTCCTGCGGGCCGCGAACCGCCGCAACAAGCAGGAGGCAGCACAGTGAGTTCTCTTGCCGTCCGCAAGGCAGCCCCGGCGGCGGGTACGACACCGGGTACCGCTCAGGGCCCGCCGCTGCGCCGCCGTATCGCCCTGATCCCGACGATCACTCTGCTGCTCGGCGCGGTCTACACGCTCCTCCCGGTCGCCTGGGTGGTGATCGCGTCCACCAAGTCCGGCAGCGAACTGTTCTCCACGTTCACCTTCCTGCCCGGCACCGGCCTGATGGGCAACCTCAAGGATCTCAACGCCTACCGCGACGGCGTCTACTGGAAGTGGATGGGCAACTCCGCCCTGTACGCCGGCCTGGGCGCCCTGCTGTCGACGGGCGTCTCGGCCTTCAGCGGCTACGCCCTGGCGACGTACCGCTTCAAGGGCCGCGAGGCGATCTTCAACGTGCTGCTCGCGGGTGTGCTGATGCCCCCGATCATCCTGGCCATCCCGCAGTACCTGCTGATGGCCAAGGCCGGTCTCACGGACTCCTACCTGTCCGTGCTGCTGCCGCAGATCCTCTCCCCGTACGGTGTCTACCTCTCACGCGTCTACGCGGCCGCGGCCGTACCTGCCGACGTGGTGGAGGCAGGGCGGATGGACGGAGCGAGCGAGTGGCGGATCTTCACGCGGATCGCCATGCCGATGATGATCCCCGGCATGGTGACGGTGTTCCTGTTCCAGTTCGTGGCCGTGTGGAACAACTTCCTGCTGCCGTACATCATGCTCAGCGACGACGAGAAGTTCCCGATCACCCTGGGCCTGTTCACGCTGCTCCAGCAGGGCAACAGCCAACCGGCGCTCTACACCCTGGTGATCACCGGCGCGTTCCTGGCCGTCCTGCCACTCATCGCGCTCTTCCTGGTCATTCAGCGCTTCTGGAGCCTTGACCTGCTGTCCGGGGCCGTAAAGTCATGACCATGAGCAGCAGCAGTACGGGGGGCCGGCGCAGACCGCCGACGATCCACGACGTGGCGCGCGAAGCGGGCGTCTCACGGGGCACCGTCTCGCGTGTGCTCAACGGCGGGCACTACGTCAGTCCCGCCGCGCAGGAGGCGGTCAACGACGCCATCCGCCGGACCGGGTACGTCGTGAACCGGCACGCCCGGTCGCTGATCACCGGGCGTTCGGACTCCATCGGCTTCCTGCTGACCGAGCCCCAGGAGCGGTTCTTCGAGGACCCCAACTTCAATGTGCTGCTCAGCGGTTGCACCCAGGCACTGGCCGGGCACGACATCCCGCTGCTGCTGATGCTGGCGGGCACGAAGGACGAACGGCGGCGGATAACGCGGTACATCACCGCCGGGCACGTCGACGGGGTGCTGCTGGTCTCCAGCCACTCCGGCGACCGCGTCGCCGAGGAGCTGCGCGAGGCGGGGGTGCCCCTCGTGCAGTGCGGCAAGCCCATGGGCCCCGGCTCCAAGGTGAGTTACGTGGCGGCGGACGACCGGGACGGCGCCCGGGACATGGTCCGCCATCTGCTGGACACGGGCCGCCGCCGGATCGGCATGATCACCGGTCCGCTGGACACCCCTGGCGGTGTCGACCGCCTCGCCGGCTACCGGGAGGTGCTCACCGAGGCGGGCGCCGAGTCCGACGAGGGGCTCGTCGTCTCCGGCGACTACAGCCGGGCCAGCGGCGAGGCGGGCGCCGAGCGGCTGCTGGCGCAGGCCCCTGACATGGACGCCTTGTTCGTGGCCTCCGACCTGATGGCGCAGGGTGCCCTGGCGGCGCTGCACCGGGCGGGCCGGCGGGTGCCGGATGACATCGCTGTCGGCGGTTTCGACGACTCGGTCGCGGCGACGGAGGCTGTCCCCGCCCTGACCACGATCCGTCAGCCGTACGACCGGATCAGCGCGGAGATGGTGCGGTTGCTGCTGGCGCAGATCGGCGGGGAGGATCCGGCGGCGGTGATCCTGCCGACGGAACTGGTGGTCCGCGATTCTGCGTGAGCGCTCCGCTGGGGGTGCCGTGATATGCCGTCGGTCGTCTGCGGCCGCGTCGTGGCCGGCCGCGCAGTTCCCCGCGCCCGTTTGGGGCGCTGGACCGGTCAGGATCGGAGAAGCCTCGGTGGGCTTCCCCGGCCTAGCGTGGGATCACCGGCGAGGAACCCGTCGGGTCACTCATCCCAGAAGGAGAACGTCCCATGAGCGCAGGCGTGCAGACGATCATCTACCCCGTGAAGGACGCGGAGCGGGCCAAGGCCGTGTTCGGGGCGCTGCTGGGCGTGGAGCCGTACGCCGACACGCCGTACTACATCGGGTACAAGGCCGCCGGGCAGGATGTCGGTCTCGACCCGAACGGGCACGCCCAGGGGCTGACCGGGCCGACGCCGTTCTGGCACGTCACCGATCTGCGGGAGCGGCTCGCGGCGCTGGTGGAGGCCGGTGCCGAGCTGGTCCAGGACGCACGGGACGTCGGTAACGGCCGTCTTGTCGCCTCGGTGAAGGACGCCGACGGCAACATGGTGGGACTGCTCCAGGACCCGGTGGCCTGACCGTCGTACGACTGCTTGCACCCGCACTAGTTGCACACTCAACAGTTGGCTGAAACGGTGCTACGGTGCGGGTATGGCAGTCAAGACGGCCGAGGCCCGGCTCGAGGAACAGTGGCGGGACATCCTGTCGGTGCACGCGCGCACGATGTGCGAGATCGACCGGGCGCTCCATCCGCACGGGCTGGGCGCGAGCGATTTCGAGGTGCTCGATCTGCTGGCCACCGAGTCTCCCGCCGAGGGCGACCACTGCCGGGTGCAGAACCTGGTGGGACGGGTCCATCTGAGCCAGAGCGCGCTGTCCCGGCTGATCGGGAGGCTGGAGAAGGACGGCCTGGTGGAGCGGTCGGTGTGTGTCGAGGACCGGCGGGGCGTGTGGGTGGCGCTCACGGCGAAGGGGCGCGCGCTGCACGCCGAGGTACGGCCGTTGCAGCGGGCGGTGCTGGAGCGGACGCTGGCGGGTCCGGTCGGCTGACGTCCGCTGACGTGGCGGGCGGCTAGAGCAGGAACTCGATGCCGTCCGGGAGGACTTCCACCCCCTCCTCGGCCACCCGGGCGCGGGCCCGGGAGGCCGGGTCGACCAGGGGGTTCGTGTTGTTGAGGTGGGTGTAGATCCGGCGGGTGCGCGGGTGCCTGGCCAGCGCGGCCAGGCTGCCGTGCGGGCCGGAGACCGGGAGACGGCCCATCGTCGCCTGGCCGGGACCGGAGCGGACCGCGGTGCCCATCTCGTCGGCGGTGAAGAAGGTGCCGTCCAGCAGGACGCAGTCGGCCTCCGCGCACAGGTCGTCGAGCACGTCGCTCCAGGCGCCGACGCAGGGTGCGTAGAGCAGGACTCCCCCGGTGGCCAGGTCCTCGACCCGGTACGCCGTGACCCAGCGGCCGTCGGCCCCGGCGAGCGCCGCCGGTACGTACTTCGGGGCCATGGCGCTCACCGGATGGGCGGTGACGACCAGCCCGCCGGCCAGCACGAACCCGCCGTCGGCCAGGCTGTCGGCCCACTCCCAGGGGGTGTAGCGGTCGAGGGCGCCCCGGGCCGGGGCCAGGATCTCCAGCACCGGCGGGGCCGCGTAGACCTTGAGGTCCGGTGCCCCGTGCAGCACGGTCAGGCCGGTGACGTGGTCGGCCTCGGCGTCGGTGAGCAGCACTCCGCGCAGCGGGGTCTCCCGGGGACCCGGTCCGGGCCACAGCGCGGCGGTGGCGGTGAGCTGGGCGCGGATGTCCGGGGAGGCGTTGAGCAGCCACCAGTCCCGGCCGTTGCCGGTCAGGGCCACGCACTCCTGGGTACGGGAGGGCAGTTTGCCGTCCCGGGCGGCGGCGCACAGCGCGCAGGCGCAGTTCCACTGCGGGAACCCGCCACCGGCTGCGGTGCCCAGCAGGACGACCCTCACGACGATCCGCCCCTCTCGGTCTCCCCGGCCCCTGATGGGATCTTCCCTCAGGATGCGCCGCGCTACCCGCGAGTGGGGGGAACTTCCGGCCGTCCTGCGGGAGGCTGCCGGTCCGTGGGGCGCAGCGGTGGGATCGGCTGCGACGGGAAGTCGCGGGGGCCGGTCCACAGCGCCGGTACGGCGTCGCAGCGGCGGCACAGTTCGTAGGCGACGGCCTCGTAGTTGACCCGCCAGCCGTGGAAGTGCGGCCAGGCCTCCTCGGTACTGCGTTCGGCCCGGAAGCCCGTCTGCTCCAGCATGGCCACGGCCGCCTCGAACTCCGCGTAGGTCAGGTCGATGGGGGCGTCCGATGCGGGGTCGGTGTCGAAGGTCGCCCGTACGGAGGCGGCGATGTCGCGCAGTGCGGTGAAGCCGGCCCGCAGCACCAGACGGGCCGCCGGCGGCGCGGTGGCCGGGGCGAGGGCGAGCTGCATGGCCGCCGCGTCCATGACGGCGATCAGGCCGACCAGCCAGCTGCGGTAGGGGCGGGGCGAGCGGAACGCCAGCAGGACGGGATAGGTGGCGTGGCTCTCCCCCATGTCCGCGGCCAGCCGCTCCCAGGCCCGGTACAGCTCGGGCAGCGCGGTCTCGGTGTCGACCAGCCACTGCCGGGCGAGGATCTCCGGCCCCCAGGCGGGCTCGCCGGCCCGGGACTGGAGGAGGGTGACCTCCAGTTCGCGGCGGTTGTAGGCGGCGTACAGCGTGGGCAGGTAGGCGATCTGCAGGGCGATGACGACGGGGCCGGTGGCGGCGGCCACGAAGTCGAGCACGGACAGCCGCAGCCGGGCGCCGCTGGCGAAGCCGAGGGTGAACAGGCTGGAGCCCGCCTCCCGGAACGCGGTGCTCCAGGACAGCGGGGAGAAGGAGTACAGCAGCAGCCCGAAGCCGAGGAACGCCCCGCCCAGCCAGGCGGCGAGCATGCCGATCAGCATCAGCGGGGCGAGCCAGGTCTGGGCGCGGTCGATGGACCGGTAGCCGCCCCGGTGCGCGAAGAGGCAGAGCACCCGGCGCAGGCCCCACCAGAGCCGGTACACCAGCAGGGAGTACAGGCCCCGGGGGACCACGAGTGTGCGCAGGATGCTGCGCAGGACCAGGACGAGTACCAGTCCTCCGGCCACCCCGGAGATCCATTCCATGGCGCCATTCTGGCCCGCACGGCGGTCTCGCGGTGACCGGAACCCTTCGTCAGCCCGCCGGCCGGGCCAGCAGTGTGCGCACGCCCTCCGAGGTGAGGGTGAGCGCGTGCGCCGAACTGCCGTCGATGGCGAGGGAGAGGTTCTCGTCGGGCCACTGCGAGGCGAGCGCGCCGAGCGGCACCATGCGGTAGCGGGAGACCGTCGGCAGCAGGCCGGTCAGCTCTCCCTCCGAGGTGAACACCGGGACGACCGGATCGCCGTCGGGCCGTTCCAGGACGGGCAGCGCGATCATCGAGGGGTCGGCCGTCTCCGCGGCGTCGTCGGGCACCGGCACCAGCACGTCGCTGTGTGCGAGGGTGTCCAGCGCGGTACGGTCCTCGGCGTTCACGGCCAGCGTGTCGAGCGCCCGCTGGGCCGGCGTCGGGAAGTCGTCGTGTGCGGGTGTCTCCATGGCAGGTCCCCAGGTAGCGGTGGCGGTACAGGCCGGAACCGGCAGGGTGCCGGACGGCCACGGCACGCGTACCCGGTCGTGGCCGGGGCATGCGCCCGATCACCAGGGCTTTCAGGGGATCAGCGGGATGTCGTCCGAGGGCAGGCCCAAGCGGTCGCGTCCGACGCGGTGGGCGAGCGGTTCGGCCATGCTCGGGCCGACATGGGTCCAGTACGTCGCCGCGTCGCGGAAGTAGCGCTGCATCCGCTCGCCGTCGCGGGCGTGCCGCGAGCCCGCGGTGCGGAAGAGGATCCGCTGGAGGACGTCCCAGGCCAGGCGGCCGGCGTTCAGGAAGGTGAGGGCGAGGCGGTTGTCCTCGGCGGTGGTGAAGGGAGCGTCGCCGACGGCGTTGCGGTGGCAGGTCTCCATCCAGTCCTCGGCGGTGCGCCTGAGGGCGGCCTCCGCGGTGCCGATCATGCCGAGTGCCTCGCCGAGGTGGCGCTGGTAGTCGTCGAGTCCGGCGCGGGTGCGGCCGGGGTCCAGGGTCAGCGGGCGGGTGGGGAGGATCCGGGCGTACTCGTCGGCGGCCGCGTACGCGATGCCGATCATGACGGCGGCCAGTTCGGAGTGGAAGAAGCTCGGCGCGCGCCCGGCGTACATCGGGTTGCCGTGCAGCGCGGATCCGGTCGAGCCGCCCTCGACGGGCAGGTCCAGCAGGGTCGCCCGGAGCGTGAGGTACTCGGGGATGCGGGCCTGGTCGAGGCGGACGCTGTTGGAGCCGCTGCCGCGCAGGCCGAGCACGCCGTGCCAGTCGTCGACGACCGTCCAGGCCGGGCGCGGGGCGACGAACAGCACCGGCGGGCCGGGCGGGTCGCCGGGTTTCTCCGGGGCGGTCAGGGTCTGGCCGACGTAGTGCGTGGAGTAGGGGGCGCCCGAGGAGTACGGCCAGGTGCCGTCGAGGACGACGTGTCCAGTGCCGTCCGGGCGGGCGATGCCGACCGGGGCGACCGTGGAGGCGGCGCGGAAGTCGCCGTCGGGGCCGAAGATCTCGTCCTGTGCCCGTGCCCCGAAGACACTGGCGACCTGGAGGACATGGGCGGCGGTGAGGGACAGCGCCCAGCCGGTGGAGGGGCAGCCGCGGGCGGTCTCGGTGACCACGCGCAGGAACACCGGCAGGCCGAACTCGTAGCCGCCGTAGCGGCGCGGCTGGAGGATCCGGTAGAAGCCGGCCCGCAGGAAGTCCTCGTGGGTGGTCTTCGGGTAGTGCGTCAACTGTTCGGTCTCCGCCTGGCGTTCGCGCAGGGCGGACCGCAGCGCCACGGCCCGTTCGACCATGTCGCGTGCGCTGAGACCGGGTTCGGGAGCTGCGATCACGGTGCCTCCTGGCGGCCGGGGCCGTGTCTGCCGGGTTTGCCGACGCGATAGGGCGATTGAACACGGCGCGCACGGCGGACGTCCCGACCGGAAACCGCCAACCGGGTGGCGATGGCGGAACCAGGGGTGGTGCGGAGGCAGTTCCCCGTGGCACGTGCTTCGCGCTCTGTGCCGTGGCATCACTCGCCGCGTGGGGACAGGGGTAGGGGTAGCCGCGGAAGGTGACGGTCCGTATTTACCCCGTCACCCGTGCGACACGAGAGAAGGAAAGCGATGTCGGTCGAGACCGGTACGGCGCCCGCGGCGGGCGCCGAGGAGCGGGAGCAGCAGAGCCTCGGTACCGCCGCGGCACGGAACCTGACGACGACGACCAAGTCCGAACCCCAGATGCAGGAGATCAGCTCACGGTGGCTGACCCGCACGCTGCCGTGGGTGAACGTGCCGGGCGGCACGTATCGCGTCAACCGCCGGCTGTCGTATCTGGTCGGCGACGGCCGGGTGACCTTCGTGCGGACCGGGGCGCAGGTCAGCGTGGTCCCCGCCGAGCTGGGTGAACTGCCGCTGCTGCGCGGCTTCGAGGACGGCACCGCCCTGCAGGCGCTGGCGGCGCGGTTCGAGCAGCGGGACTACGCGCCGGGGCAGGTGATCGTCTCGGCCGGGCGTCCGGCCGACCATGTGTATCTGATCGCGCACGGCAAGGTGGAGCAGATCGGCGAGGGCCCGTACGGCGACGAGGCGGTCGTCGGGCTGCTCGCGGACGGTGACACGTTCGGCGGTCAGGTGCTCGCCGGTCTCGACGGCGCCTGGGACTTCACGGCGCGTGCGGCGACGGCCACCACCGTGCTGGCACTGCCGCACACGGCGTACCAGGAGGTGGCGGACCGGCACGCCGACCTGCGGGCGCATGTGGAACTGGCCGGGCTGGACGGGCACCGCGGGACGAACGCCTTCGGCGAGGCCGAGATCGAGCTCAGCGCGGGCCATGTCGGCGAGCCGGACATCCCGCACACCTTCGTGGACTACGAAATCGATCCACGCGAGTACGAACTGAGCGTCGCCCAGACCGTGTTGCGGGTCCACTCCCGGGTCGCCGATCTCTACAACAAGCCGATGAACCAGACCGAGCAGCAACTCAGGCTCACTGTACAGGCGTTGCGGGAACGTCAGGAGCACGAGCTGGTCAACAACCGGGACTTCGGGCTGCTCCACAACGCCGACTACGACCAGCGGATCTCCACTCACGCGGGCCCGCCGACCCCGGACGACCTGGACGAACTCCTCAGCATGCGGCGGGACACCACGCATCTGTTCGCCCATCCCCGGGCGATCGCCGCGTTCGGCCGGGAGTGCAACAAACGGGGGCTGTACTTCGGCAGTATCGACGTCAACGGTCACCATCTCCCCGCCTGGCGCGGGGTCCCCCTGCTCCCCTGCGGCAAGATCCCGGTCAGCGAGGCCCGCACCTCCTCGATCATCGCGATGCGGGCCGGCGAGGAGAACCAGGGCGTGGTCGGCCTCTTCCAGACGGGCCTGCCGGACGAGGTGGAGCCGGGCCTGAACGTCCGCTTCATGGGGATCAACGAGCAGGCGGTCATCTCCTACCTGGTCAGCACCTACTACTCGGCCGCCGTCCTGGTTCCCGACGCCCTCGGCATCCTGGAGAACGTGGAGGTGTCCCGCCGGGACTAGGGGCTGTCACCGGCCCAGCAGTTCGGTCACGGTCGTCACCCGGATCAGGGGGCGGTACAGGTCCAGCAGTTGGAGTGCCTTCGTGTGGGAGTCGTCGTCGGCGCCCGCGCAGGCGTCGGCGACGACCAGGACCTCGATTCCGGCGTCGGCCGCCGGCAGTGCGGTGGACAGGACGCAGCAGTCGGTGCTGACGCCGGTCAGGACCAGGCGGCCGTGCGGGGCGGTGCGGGCGGCGAGTTCGGGGGTCCACTTGCCGAACGTCGGGGCGTCCAGGACGACTTCGGCCCGGTCGGCGAACTCGTCGGTGAGCCGCCAGAGTCCGGCGTCCGGGGGCTGGAGCGCGAAGGGCCACCGGTCGTAGTAGGCCTGCCACGCTCCGGCGGGATGGGCCGGGGCGACGAAGCGGGTGAAGACCGTGCGGTGCGCGAAGGCCGGGAGCAGCCGTCGTACGCCTGCCGCCGCCTCGGGGTAGCGCGGGGCCGCCCAGGGGCCGGCGGGGTCGGCGAAGACGTGCTGCATGTCGATGACGGCCAGGAGGCCGGGCGGGGTGGTCATGCGGTCGTCGCCGGGGCGCTCGGGATCTCGGTTTCCTGGGTGTGGACCCGGCCGCGGGCCAGGACCAGGGTGCCGAGGAAGCCGAGCGCCAGGGCGGCCAGGACGCCGAGGTTGGCGTACGCCCAGGCGCCGGACTTGCCGCCGAGGCCGAGCGGGCCGAGGAGATAGCCCTGCCAGGTGAGCCAGCTCGCGGCGGTGTTGGTGACCAGGCCCCAGCCGAGGGCGGTGGCGGCGAGGGTGAGGAGCAGGGGCAGCGGCGGTACGTCGCCGTAGCGGCCGGCGGTGCGGTAGAGGCCGGCGTCGTCGTAGTCGCGGCGGCGCAGCGCAAGGTCGGCGAGCATGATGCCGCACCAGGCGGCGATGGGGACGCCGAGCGTGGTGAGGAAGCCCATGAACTGGCCGAGGAAGTCGTCGGCGAAGAAGACGATGTAGATCGAACCCGCGATCATCAGGACGCCGTCCACCAGGGCGGCGAGGTAGCGGGGCACGGGCAGACCCGCGGAGAGCAGGGCGAGGCCCGAGGAGTAGATGTCCAGGACCGCGCCGCCGACCAGGCCGAGGACGGCGACCACGGCGAAGGGGACCAGGAACCAGGTGGGGAGGATGGTCGTCAGCGCGCCGATGGGGTCCGCCGCGATCGCCTTGTCCAGGGGTGCGGAAGAGCCCGCGAGCAGGAGGCCGAAGACCAGCAGGAGCAGCGGGGCGGCCGAGCCGCCGAGGGTGGTCCAGCCGATCACGCCCCGGCTGGAGGACGTGCGGGGCAGGTAGCGGGAGTAGTCGGCGGCCGCGTTGACCCAGCCGAGGCCGAAGCCGGTCATCATGAAGACCAGCGCGCCGATGAACTCCTGGGCGGAGCCGGACGGGATCGCGCTCACCGTGGCCCAGTGGATGTGGTCGGCGACCAGCACGACGTAGACGACCGTGAGGACGCCGGTCACCACCGTGATCACCGTCTGCAGCCGCATGATCAGGTCGAAGCCCGTCACACCGCCGGCCACGGTCAGGGCGCAGACCACGACCAGGGCGACCACCTTGGTCTCGGTGCCGCCGCCCCAGCCGAGCCGGGTGAAGACGGTCGCGGTGGCCATCGTCGCGAGGGCGATGAGGACGGTCTCCCAGCCGACGGTGAGGACCCAGGAGACGACCGACGGCAGCCGGTTGCCCCGCACGCCGTACGCGGCGCGGCTGAGCACCATCGTGGGTGCCGAGCCGCGCTTCCCGGCGACCGCGATGAAGCCGCAGAGGAGGAACGAGGCGATGATGCCGACGACTCCGGCGGCGAGGGCCTGCCAGAAGGAGATTCCGAAGCCGAGCGCGAAGGCGCCGTAGCTCAGGCCCAGCACCGAGACGTTCGCGCCGAACCAGGGCCAGAACAGGGTGCGCGGGGTGCCCTTGCGCTCGGCGTCGCCGATCACGTCGAGCCCGTGCGTCTCGACCTGGAGCTGTCTGCCGGGTTCCCGTGTGTCCGCCATCGTCGACCCATCTGTCCAGGTGTGTTGGCTGGAGGCTAGGTCGGCACGTGTCGGGGGTCAAGGCGAATTGATCAGGCGGGAGCCGGGCGGCGCCCCGGTCGGCCCAACAGGATTTGACACCGCTGTCACCCCCCTCCAATCTATGATCATGAAATCCATTTTCAAAAGGAGGGACGGCTGACGATGCGTGTGGCTTTCGTCGGCAAGGGCGGCAGCGGCAAGACGACCCTGTCGGCCCTCTTCGCCCGCCGCCTGGCACGCTCCGGCGCGCCGGTCGTAGCGATCGACGGCGACATCAACCAGCACCTGGCCCACGCCCTCGGCCTCGCCGAGGACGAACTGTTCACCGCGCCCGCGCTGAGCTCGCGGACCGGTGAGATCAAGGACTACCTGCGCGGCACGAACCCCCGGATCGCGTCCCGGGCGGCCATGGTCAAGACGACCCCGCCGGGGCGCGGCTCACGGCTGCTGCGCCTGCTCGGGGACGACGAGGTGCACTCCCCCCACGTCCAGGAGGTCGGCGGGGTGCCCACGATGGTCACCGGGGCGTTCGCGGAGAGCGACCTCGGGGTGGCCTGTTACCACTCCAAGCTCGGCGCGGTGGAGCTCTACCTCAACCATCTGGTGGACGGCCCCGGCGAGTACGTCGTCGTCGACATGACGGCGGGCGCCGACGCCTTCGCCTCCGGTCTGTTCACCCGCTTCGACATGACGTTCCTGGTGGTCGAGCCGACCCGCAAGAGCCTGTCCGTGTACCGCCAGTACCGGGACCACGCGGCCGAGTTCGGGATCCCGGTCGCCGTGGTCGGCAACAAGGTCACCGGCGCGGACGACCTCGCCTTCCTGCGTGAGCGGGTGGGCGAGGACCTGCTGACGCACTGTGAGCTGTCGGCGTACGTCCGCGCCCAGGAACAGGGCCGGGGCGACGGCGAGCTGGAGGCGCACAACTCCCGGGCCCTGGACCGGCTGCGGACGGCCGTGGACGCACGGGGCAAGGACTGGGACGCCTTCCAGCGGCATGCCGTGGAGTTCCATCTCCGCAACGCCACCGCCTGGGCCGACGCGGCCACGGGCCAGGACCTGGCCGCCCAGGTCGACCCGGACTTCCGGCACGGGCCGGCGGCCCTGGCCGCCTTCGCCTGAGATCCCGATCTCCTCTCATACGAATCACACAACCCCCTGCCAACAGAACAGGACACCCAGACATGTCGCTCGACGTCTCCCCGCAGCTGCTCGCCGAAGCCGAGAACGGCGCGGTGCGGGAGGAGGACTTCGTGGAAACCGTCCGCACCTCACTGCCGTACGCGTACGACCTCATCGCCCGGCTGGCAGTCGAACTGCGGGACGGCAACGCCGAGTTCGCCGACAACCAGACCCCGCCGGCGTCGGAGAGGGAGCGCGGGCAGCTGCTGCGGGCGCTGTCCTCCGACGCGATCCGCAGCAGCCTGGAGCGGCACTTCGGGATCGCCCTCGCGTTCCAGAACTGCCACCGGGTCGCGGTGTTCCCGCCCGAGGCCCGGGGCGGGGAGACGCACACCCGCTTCACCTCGGCGCGCTCGCAGATCCTCAACCAGTCGCCGGAGTTCCGTGACTGCTGAGCCCAACGCCCGGCAGGAGGGCGCGTCCGGCGGCCTCCTGCCACCTTCACCTCGGCCCGTCAGCCGGCGACGATCTCGGCGAACCGCTCCGCGCCCACGTTGCCGCCGGACAGGATGACCCCGATCCGGCGCGGCAGCGGCGTCACACGGTGAGCGAGCAGTGCGGCCAGTCCGCTGGCGCCGCTCGGCTCCACGACGGTCTTCATCCGCTCGAAGGCGAACCGCATGGCGTCCCGGATCTGGTCGTCGGTGACCAGCGAGATGTCGTCCACCAGGCGCCGGTTGACGGAGAAGGTGAGCTCGCCGGGGATGTCGGCCGCCTGACCGTCGGCGATGGTGCGGGGCACCTCGATGGACACCCGGCGGCCCGCCGCCAGGGACCGCCTGGTGTCGTCCCCGGCCTCCGGCTCGACCCCGACGACCCGGATCCCGGGCAGCAGCCCCTTCGCGGCCGTGGCGCTGCCCGCGATCAGACCGCCGCCCCCGACCGGCACCATCAGGGCATCCAACTCGCCGACTTCCTCGATGAGTTCCAGGGCGGCCGTGCCCTGTCCCGCGATCACGTGCGGATGCTCGTACGGCGGAACGAGGGCGAGTCCGCGATCCGCCGCGAGGGCCTTGCCGATCGCCTCCCGATCGCCGGTGTAGCGGTCGTACGTCACGATCTCCGCGCCGTATCCGGCCGTCGCCTCCAGCTTGGAGCGCGGGGTGTCCTCGGGCATCAGGATCACTGCGGTGGTGCCCAGTTCGCGGGCGGCGAGCGCGACGGCCTGGGCGTGGTTGCCGGAGGAGTAGGCGGCGACACCCTTGGCCAACTGCTCGGCCGGCAGCCGGGACACGGCGTTGTAGGCACCCCGGAACTTGAAGGCGCCGATGCGCTGGAGGTTCTCGCACTTCAAGAAGACCTCGGCGCCCACCAGTTCGTCCAGGGTGCGCGAGCGCAGCACGGGAGTGCGGTGGGCGACCCCCTTGATCCGCGCGGCCGCGTCGTGCACGTCCTGGAGGGTCACGGGCGGGGTGTCGGTCATCTTCGTCCTCCGTTCTGGGCGCCGTCGGCGCCGGATGCGCGTGGATCACTACGGTGCGGCCCCGGCCGTTCACCGTCGACCGTCTGGACTTATTGTCTACCACCTGGACTCAATGTCCAGATGCGGCCGCGGAGTCGATCGGACCCCCGGCGCCGGTTCCGCCGGAACCGCCCGAACCGCCGTGGCCGTTCAGCCGAGCTCGACCACCCTCGCCCACGCCGGCGGTGCGTCCGGTACGTAGTCGGGGTCGTTCTCGTGCCACGAGGTGCCCGAGTGCCGCCGGGGGAACAGTCCCACCACCGTCCGGCAGGACGGCTGCGTCCCGGGCCAGGGTGTCTGGCCGTCGGTCAGGACCACCACGACGTCCGGTGCCGGGCTCGCCCGCAGCGCCCGGGCGAAGCCCGCCCGCAGATCCGTACCGCCGCCGCCCATCAGCGCGATGCCCTCCGCGCGGCACAGCGGCTGCACGGTCCGGGCGGCCGCGTCGCAGGACAGCACGCTGACCAGGTCCCGGCGGCCGCCGACGGCTCGGGCGATGGCGGCCACCTCCAGCAGGGCCGTGCCCAGTTCGGCGTCGCTGACCGAGCCGGAGGTGTCGATGACGACGGAGACCCGGGGCGGGCGGCGGCGCAGGCTCGGCAGGACCACCCCGGGCAGGCCGGCCGAGCGGCGCGACGGACGGCCGTAGGTGTAGTCGTCGCCGGCGCCCGCGGCCGAGGCCGCCGAGCGGACCGCCGCGCCCAGCAGCTCCCGCCACGGCTGGGGCGGATGGAAGGCCTCCTCCGCCCAGCGCCGCCAGCCCGCCGGGGAGTCGCCCGGCCGGCCGGTGATGGCCTGCGCCACCCGGAACCGGACGCCGTCCCGCTCCTGATCGCTGAGGCCGTGGGCGCCGTCCGGGCCCAGGTCCCACTCCCGGTCGCGGCCGTCGGCGCCGCTGCCGCAGTCGAGCCAGGTGAGGCTCTGCGTCAGCGGTCCGAGCCGGAACAGGCGCAGGTAGTCCTCCATCAGCTCGCCTTCGGGCAGTTGCAGCATGATCGGCCGGACGGCGCCTCGGGGCGTGACCAGCCCGTCGCCGTACACGTCGTCGTTGATCTCCAGGTCCGCCGCGATGTTCATGCGCAGCCGTTCTCCGGGGCCGGTCAGCCCGCGTTCCCTGGCGACCCGGTCGCTGCGCGCGTGGTGGTCGCGCAGCAGGTGCGACACCTCGTGGACCCACACCCCGGCCAAGTCCTCCTCCGGCATCAGGTCCACGAACGTGGGCGAGACGTAGCACCGCCAGTGCCGGTCGACGGCCATGGTCGGCACCTGCCGGGACTCCACGACGTGCAGGGCGAACAGGGCCGTCGCGAGGTACGGCCGGGCCCGGGCGGCCTGCAGCCGGGCGGCGTAGAGCTTGTCGAGGTCCAGTGACCCGGTCGGTTCCGCGTTCCTGGTCCCGGTCGGTTCCGCGTTCGTCGACGCAGCCGTTTCCGCCTTCATCGGCCTGCCTTCGCGGCGGCACGCTCCGCCGCCCGGTCGGCCCGGCGGGACACGGACACGACTCCGGCGAGGCGTTCCACGGCGGCCGGGACCTCCCAGTCGTCCCGGCGGAGCGAGGCCAGGGTGGTGGCCGGGACCACCACCAGGTCGGGGGCTCCGGTGTCCAGCGCCCGCACCAGCAGCGCCCAGGCCGCGTCCCAGCGGGACCGGTCCGGCCGTTCGCGGACCGCGGCGACCACACCGTCGAGCACGGCCTGGCGCAGATCGCCGCGCTCGGGCAGGTCGGCCGTGTCCGGGGCGGCGAGCAGTGTCTCGGGGTCCGGGAGTTCCATCAGGTCCACGCTCGCCAGCAGTTCGAGCCCCGGCCCGTCGCCGACCGTGCCGCGGACCAGTAGGGAGAGCACGTCCCTGGAGGAGCCGGCGGCGTGTGCGAAGGCGACCAGGCGCAGCGTCATGTCCCAGCTGCGGGGCGACGGCCAGGCGCCGCCGCGCCGCATCTCGCCGCTGGGCAGCCGGTGCACGAGGGCGGGGCGGGTGGCGAGCAGGCCGCACACCGCGCGGCGCGCGAAGTCCACGGCGGCGGGCAGCCGGTCCGGATCGAGCCGGGGCAGGGTGGCCCGGGGCCAGGTGCCGCCGAGGCCGCGCACGACGACCTCGTGGTCATGGGACCACTGGAGGTGCACGAAGCGGTTGGCCAGCGGCGGGCTCAGCTCCCAGCCGTCGGCCGCCGACCCGCGCGGGTTGGCGGCGGCCACGATCCGTACGCCGGGCGGCAGCCTGAGGGCACCCACGCGACGCTCCAGGACCAGCCGGAGGAGGGCGGCCTGCACGGCCGGTGGCGCGGTGGACAGTTCGTCGAGGAACAGCAGGCCCCGGCCGGCCTTCACCAGCCGCACCGCCCAGTCCGGCGGGGCCATCGGGACACCCTGGACGGCGGGGTCGTCCCCTACGACGGGCAGCCCGGAGAAGTCGGACGGCTCGTGCACGCTGGCGATCACCGTGGTCAGCGGCAGGTCGAGCGCCTCGGCCAGCCGGGTGAGCGCCGCGGTCTTGCCGATCCCGGGCTCGCCCCACAGCAGGACGGGCAGGTCGGCCGCGACGGAGAGGGTGAGCGCCTCCAGCTGGGTGTCGGGGCGGGGTTCGGTGGTGGAGTCGCCGAGCAGCGTCAACAGCTCGTCGGCGACATCGAGTTGGGCAGCGGTACGCAGGGGCATGTCTGATCACCTTGGTGTGGGAGGGCAGGCGGGCGTCGGCACCGGGTGGCGGCCGCGAGGGGGGACATCAGCGGAGGATGCGTGTCGGCAGCGAAGGTGCGTCAGTTGTGGATGCGCGTCGGCAGCGGATGCACATCGGCAGCGAGCGGGCTTCAGCAGCAGATGTGCGTCAGCAGTGTCAGCAGTGTCAGCAGTGGAGGTACGTCAGCAGCAGATCCGTGTCAGCGCCAGGTGGCGGGGCGTGGGCCCGGGCGTGGGTCGCGGAGGCGGCGGCTGCGCCGCTGTCGCCGGGCCCGGACGGGCCCGTTGCGGGATCCGGCGAGACCCGCCCGGTAGAGGCCGTAGGCGACGCGCCGTCGCGCCGCCGCCTCCAGTTCGTCCCGCAACGGGCCGTCGCGCAGCACGGCTTCGGGCCCCAGCAGTTCTTCGACGACGGCGAGTGCGCCGGCCATGTCCCCGTGGTCGAGGCGTTCCCGGACTCCGGTGAGGCAGTCGGGACGGCGGTGTGCCTCGTCGATGACCCGCAGGCAGGGCAGCGGCGGGCCGCCGAGCGCCACCAGCAGTTCCTCGCGCCGCAGTTGGTCCGGGGAGTGGTCCAGCGGGGACAGCACCCCGTCGACCATGCCGATCCGGTGCCGGGCGCCCCGGCAGTCCACCAGGCGTGCCTGCCCGGCCGGGTCGGGACGCACCGCCCGACCGGACGGGAGATACCCGGGGACGAGCGCGGCGGCGACCAGCGGATGCAGCCGGTCCGCGTCGATCAGCCCGGCGCGCAGCAGCTCCAGGTCGGGGAGGGTCCAGGTGGCCGCGTCGGGCAGGACGGGCAGCGCGCCGGTGTCCGTGTCCCGGCCGGTGCTCGTCGTTCCGTCGGCCGCGAGGTGCAGCGCGATCCGCTGCCGCCCGCCCAGCCGCACGGTGACCGTTCCGCTCTGACGCCCTTCGGCGCGGAGCACGATCCGGGCCTCGTCCGCCCATCGGCCCGTGGCGCACAACGACGGTTCGGCGCCCGGCTGTTGGTCGGCGCCCGAACGGGTCCGCAGTTCACCGGCGGCGCCGGCGTCCCAGAGATGGCGGTGCAGGTCGAACCGGAACCGGCGGCTGGGGTGTGGATGCGGATGCTCCCGGGCGGCGGGCTCGCCCAGTGTGCCGTCCCAGAGCGCGAGGCTGATCCGCTGTCCGGCGTCCGCCCAGGCCGGCGGTGTCCGCACCACGAGGTGCAGGGCGCCTTTCCCGGCATCGGAACGGGTCCCGGCGTCGTAACGGGCGAGCGGCATGGTCAGTCCGGGGCGCAGCAGCCCGTCGGGGGCGATCCTCGGCAGGTGCCAGCGCAGCAGGTCGGGGGCGAGCCGGCGCAGGTCGGCACGGATCCGGTCCCTCATGTCCCGGCCCCAGGTGCGCGTCAGGGCGCCGAGGTCGAGATCGACGTCGACATGGGCGGCGGCACAGGCCCCGGCCCAGTCCCCGGCGTTCCGGCGGGCGGTCGCGGTCTCGATCATGGTGGGCGGCACGGCGAACTCGCGCACGCGCTGCCAGCGGGAGAGGCGGGTGTCCTCGTTCGCGATATGAGTGCCCATCAGCAATCACCTTGCGCGGACGGGACCCCCGATCTGTCATCGGAGTGAGTGGTCATCGCGGGGAGCATACGGCGCGCCCGCCGCGTTCGGCCACGCAATTACGGACCGGGCCCGCACGTGACGCGGATCACCTTGATCAAGTGCAGCGTTCTGCGGGTCCCAGAGTCTTTTCCCAGGTGTAGGCAGCCGGGGAGAGCGGGGACCGTGGGAATGGAGCAGGCTCGGGCCGTTGAGTACGACGAGTTCGTGGCGGCCCGTTGGTCGGGGTTGTTCCATCTTGCCCGTCTGCTCACCGGTGGCGATCGGCATCGGGCCGAGGACTTGTTGCAGGAGTCCTTGGTCAAGTTGTGGTTCGTCTGGCCGAAGATCGCCGACGAGGCGCCGGAGGCGTACGTCCGCAAGGTCCTCGCCCGCGCGGCCGCCCGCTCGGCCCGGCGGCGCTGGTGGGGCGAGCGTCCCGTGGAGGAGCTGCCGGAGGTCGCGGCGGCCGGCGACATGTCGGCGATCGTCGCCGAGCGGTCGCGTCTGGAGGCGGCGCTCGCGCTGCTGACCCCGCGCCAGCGGGCCGCGGTCGTCCTGCGCTACTACCAGGACCTGCCCGACCGGCAGGTCGCGGAGGTGCTGGGGTGCCCGGTGGGCACCGCCCGGTCGCACGCGGCGCGCGGTGTGGCCCGGCTGCGTGAGCTGTTGTCCGACGCCATCGAGCCGGTGAGGTGAGGGAGAAGCCATGGATCACTTCGAGCGGCAGTTGACGCAGTTGATGCACGACGACCGGGGGTCGACGGCTTTCGAGCCGCGGCACCGGGACCGGCTGCGGGCCGGTGTGCAGGCGCGGCGGCGCGTCCGGGCGGCACAGCGGGCGGCCGGCGGTGTTCTCGCGGTGGCGGGGCTGGGCCTCGGTCTCTTCCTGTGGCCCCATTCCGGCACCCGTGACGAGCCCGGCGCGCCACACCCGTGGCCCGCGACCAGCCCCGGCCCGAGCACGAGTACGGCCCCGGGGCCGGGCCCTTCCCCCACCGTCCCGTCCTCCGGGGCCACGACCTCGGCGCCACCGCCCACCGGCACCACCGCGCCGCCCGCCACGCCGACGGCCACGAGCAGCGGTCCGGCTTCCTCCTCGGCACCCCCGTCCGCGACGTCGACCCCCGACACCGGTACGACGAAGGGCACGTCGAGGGGCGCGTCCGGGAGCCCCTCCGGGGGTTCGAGCGCCACCACCTCGCCGCCGTCGGCGCCCGTGACCGAGGGGGCCGACCCGTCGGGCGGCGCGTCGGCAGCGGCCGGCTCGGCCGGCTAGCGAGCGGTTCCCCCGCCATCCACCCCATCGCCGGGTGCGCCTTCGGCGCGCCCCGAGAAAGAGTACGAATGCGAAAAAACACCATGAAACCTCCGCAGGCCACGCTTCCGGTGCCGGCTCCCCAGCCGCCCCCGGCGCGGCACGACGGCGAACCGGTCCTGGACCTGGCCGTCCCGGTGTTCAACGAGGAGACGGACCTCGAGCCGAGCGTTCGACGGCTCCACGCCCATCTGCGGGAGTCGTTCCCGTACCCCTTCCGGATCACCGTCGCCGACAACGCCAGCACCGACACCACTCCCCTCATCGCGGCCCGGCTGGCCGACGAACTGCCCGAGGTGGAGTGGATACGGCTGGCCGAGAAGGGGCGCGGCCGGGCGCTGCGGGCCGCCTGGTCGAGATCGTCGGCGCCCGTCGTCGCCTATCTCGACGTGGACCTGTCGACCGGGCTCACGGCGCTGCTGCCGCTCGTCGCCCCGCTGCTCTCGGGCCACTGCGACCTCGCCATCGGCACCCGGCTGGCGCCCGGCTCCCGGGTGGTGCGCGGCCCCAGACGGGAGATCGTCTCCCGCTGCTACAACATCCTGCTGCGCTGCACCCTCTCGGTGGGCTTCTCGGACGCGCAGTGCGGGTTCAAGGCCGTACGACGGGAGGCCGCCGGACAACTGCTGCCGCTGGTGCGGGACTCCGAGTGGTTCTTCGACACCGAGTTGCTGGTGGTCGCGGAGCGGGCCGGGCTGCGGATCCACGAAGTGCCGGTCGACTGGGTGGACGACCCGGACAGCCGGGTCGCGCTCGTCTCCACGGCCCTCGCCGACCTGCGCGGCATCGCGCGGCTCGGACGGGCGCTGGCCCGGGGCGTGCTGCCGCGGCGACCGGGGAGGTTGGCGGTTCCGGCGGCCGTGACGGCTCTCGCGCAGCTCCTGCTGTATGCGGCGCTGCGCCCGGCCGCCGACGCGCAGGTGGCCAACGCGCTTGCCCTGCTCATCTGTTGGGTGGCCGGGCAGACGGTCTTCGGTCTGCTTCCGCTGCCCGCCCTGGCCACCCGGCTGGCCCTCACCGCCGGTTCGCTCGCCGCCCTGCGGCACACGGTGCCCGGCGCCGGGCTCCGCGCCGAACTCGCCGTACTGGCCGCCGCCCGGCTGTCCCTCGTGCTGGCGTCGGCGTTCGGGCGGAACCGGACGGGGTCCGCGGCCTCATGACCACACCCGTGGAGATCACGCCCCCGGCCGCCCTGCCGGCGGTTCCCGGCACCCGGCTTCCGAAGGCGCCCGGCTTCCGGCGGCGCGTCCGCCGCTACGGCCCGGCACTCGCGATGTACGGCATCCTGAAGCTGATCGGCTTCGGCTCCTTCATGTATCTGCTGGACTCGGCCGGGGACTTCCGCAAGAAGCATCCGCGCTTCGGGGGCGGCGCGCACACCTGGGACGTGCTGGGCACCTGGGACGGCTGGTGGTACCAGCAGATCGCACTGCACGGCTACCACCCGCAGCTGGTTCCGGTACCCGGCGCCACCGGCATGATCGATCTGCAGGGCAACTCGGCCGCGTTCTTCCCGCTCTACCCGGCGCTGATGCGGCTGGCGATGGAGGTCACGGGACTCGGTCCGTTCGGTGCCGGACTGCTGGTGTCGGTCGTGGCCTCGTTCGCGGCGGCGCTGGGCGTCTTCGCCGTCGCCGCCTGGTTCGCGGGCCGGCGGGCGGGGCTGGCGGCGGCCGGGCTGTGGGCCGTGTGGCCGGGCTCCGGCGTGGAGTGGGCGGTGTACTCCGACTCGCTGTACGTGGCCCTCGCCGCCTGGGCCCTGTACGCCGTGCTGACCCGCCGCTGGCTCACCGCCGGTGTGCTGACCTTCGCGGCCGGTCTCAACCGCCCCACCGCCGCCGCGCTGATCGCCGCGCTGGCCCTGGCCGCCCTGCTCGCGCTGCGCCGCCGCGAGGACGGTGCCGCGCGTCCGCTGACCGCCATGCTCGTGGCCCCGCTGGGCCTGCTCGGCTATCTGGGCTGGGTGGGCCACCGCATGGGCGACTACGGCGGCTACTTCAAGCTCCAGTCGGGCGCGTGGGGGCACGAGTTCGACTACGGCAAGCAGACCCTGGACGTCCTGACGTCAGTCCCCGTGGGCCACTTCTCGTATCTCTTCGCGCTCCCCTTCGCGGACGTCATCGGGGTCGGTGTCGTGCTGCTGGACCTCGCACTGCTGCCACTGCTGTTCCGGCTGCGGCCGCCGGCGGTGCTGGTCGTCCACACGGTGCTCACCCTGGCTCTGGTGCTGGGCAGCCAGCAGTACTTCGCGAACGTGTCCCGCTATCTGCTGCCGGCGTTCCCGCTGTTCGTCCCGCTCGCGGTCGCACTGCGCCGCGTCAGCCTGCCCTGCCAGTGCCTGGTGCTGGGCATCGCGGCACTGGCCTCGGGCTCGTACGCGGGATACGCGTTGTTCGAACTGGGGGTGCCCTAGGCCCTGTCGTCAAATTCCCGCCTGCCCCGCGACGCCATGCACGCACTGTCGCCGCACCGGGCCCAGACCCAAGTACATCCAGTACGAGGGTCAGGGCCCGGCACTCCCCCAGCCTTCGGCCGGGGGGACCCCCAGAGCACGCACCTGACGCCGCGGAGCCGCCCTCCGGGCGACGACGGGAATTTGACGACAGGACCTAGCCGGACTCGGGCACCCCGGCGTTCAGCTCTTCTTGACGGCCACTCCGCAGTAGAAGCCGAGCTCCTCGGATCCGGCCGGCGGGGTGGCGTCCGGGCGCCAGAACGGCACCTGGAGCACACCCGGTTCGACCAGGTCGAACCCCTCGAAGAACCGCTCGACCCGGTCCCGGGAGCGCAGGTTCATGGTGGCGGTCGCGTTGTTGTAGACGGCCTGGGCCTCGGTTCGGTCGCCGACGAAGTCGCTCGTCGCGTGCGAGAGCACCAGGAAGCTGCCGTCCGGGAGCGCGTCGCGCAGGGTGGCCACGATCCGCTCGGGCTCGTCCGTGTCGGGGATGAAGTGGAGGATGGCGACGAGGAACAGCGCGACCGGCCGGCCGAAGTCGATGACCCGGCGGACCTCAGGATGGTCCAGGATCGACTGCGGATCGCGCAGGTCGGCGAGAATGATGCTGGTCGTGCCCGCCCGGCTGAGCAGTGCGTCCGCGTGCGCCTTCACGATCGGGTCGTTGTCGACATACGCCACGCGCACGTCCGGCGCCACGGTCTGGGCGACCTCGTGCACGTTCGGCGAGGTGGGCAGCCCGGTGCCGACGTCGAGGATCTGGCGGACGCCGTTCTCGACGACGTAGCGGACCGCGCGCTGCAGGAACGCTCGGTTGGCCTTCACGGAGGCGTACACCTCGGGCGCGAGGGTGCCGAGCTGGTCGCCGGCCTTGCGGTCCACCTCGTAGTTGTCCTTGCCGCCCAGCAGGTAGTCGTAGATCCGCGCGGGATGCGGCTTGCTGGTGTCGATCTCCACGGCCCCGGTGCCGTCCTGCGTCACGTGCGCTCCCATCTCGACGACCGCTCCGGCACCCCTTGGCACACCGACGGCCGGCGACAACTTTACAGATCAACTTCCGTGCCCGCGCACCGAGTTCCCGGCACGAGAAGGACGTGCCTCAGGCCGGTGTCGCCCGTCCGGGACCGTCTTGACTACCATCTGGTCCAGGTGTCCGGGCAGGTGGTCCGGTTTGGTTGGGGGTTTCACATGGTTACCGGTCGTGTGGTGCGGTTCGACAGCTCGCGCGGGTACGGGTTCATCGCCCCGGACGGTGGCGGAGAGGACGTCTTCCTGCATGTGAACGACATGCAGATGTCGGAGTCGTACGTCCGCCCCGGTGTCGCGGTGGAGTTCGAGATCGAGAGCGGTGAGCGCGGCCCGAAGGCCTCCGGCGTCCGGCTCGCCCGGGGCGCCGACGTACGGACGCTCGGCCCGGACGACGACTCGCTGTGCGACCTGCTCAGCGCGGACGAGTTCACCCGCGAGGTCACCGAGACGCTGCTGGCCTCGGCGCCCACGCTCACCGCCGAGGAGATCGTGCGGGTCCGGGGCGCACTGGCCCAGTTCGCGAAGAACCACGGGTGGATCGAGGGCTGACCCGACCGCCGCGGGCGGCCGCTCCGATCGCGTGATGCGATCGGAGCGGCCGCCCGTCTGCGTTCGGACGGCGTGGCAAGGCAGGGCTGCCCCGCGCCCGAGACGATGAACACGGCCCAGGCACAGGGCCGTTGCGCGATCACCGAAACCCAGATGTGACGAGGGCCGCACCTCCATCCTCGAACTTTGGCGCGCCCCGTGCATCTAGTCCGCGTCGGTTCACCGAACGGTCGCGGAGCAACGGAGCAACCCCCTTCCGAGGCCGTCCAATCCATTCAGCAAGGAACACTCAATGGGTTTTGTGGCTTATCTACGCGGCTTCGCCCCCTGGATCGTCGCCGGTGTCGCGTCGGGCTTCGTCGACTGGCGCTGGGGTGCGGTCAGCGGTGTCGTCTCGGGTCTGCTGCTCCTGCTCCAGGACCGCCGTCGGGGCGTCGACCTCGACGCGCTGATCCTGGAGGCCGGCACCATCGTGACTTCGTCGTGACCGGCGCCGTCTCCGTCGCGGACCCGGAGTAGTCGCTCCAGCACACTCCGACGTCATCTCGTTCGTCTGGCCGGCCGCCACCGCCTGGGGCTCGCTGGCGATCCGCCGCCCCTTCACGCTGGGCATCGCCAAGCGCCAGACCCGCGCGAGTACTGGGACATGCCGGAGTTCGTCCAGGTCAACAACTACATCACCAGCGCCTGGGGGGCCGGCTTCACCTTCATCGCCGTCGTCCTGGCCATCGGCAACGCGGTGAACGCCCCGGTGTGGGTGGGCATCAGCGCCCATGTCATCGGCCTCGCCGCCCCGATCGTCTTCACGAAGGTGTACCCGGAGCGGGCCCAGCGGCGCCTGCTGGAGTCCCAGGGGCTGACGTCCGTACCCCGGTGCCCCGTCGCGTCGGCCCCCCACGACGACCGCCGTCCCGCACGCCCGAGCACCCACCCCAGGAAGGAGCAAAGACATCATGAGCATCGTCCCCGAAGCACAGAACGTCATCCTCGTCCACGGCGGATTCGTCGACGGATCAAACTAAAAGGGCGTGTACGACGTGCTGCGCGCCGACGGCTACCGCGTCACCGTCGTACAGAACCCCACGCTCTCGCTGGCCGGCGACGTCGCCGCGACCAGGATGGCCCTCGACGCGCAGGACGGCCCGACCGTGCTGGTCGGCCACTCCTACGGTGGCCCGGTGATCCCCGAGGCGGGCAACCACGACGAGGTGAGCCCGCTCGTGTACATCGCGGCGTTCGCGCCCGACAAGGACGAGTCCGTGAACACCCTGATCGCCGACCCCGCGCCTGGCGCCCCCGTGCCGCCGATCCTGCCCCCCGCGGGAGGGGTTCCTCTTCCTGGACCGGAAGAAGTTCGGCGCCTCCTTCGCCGGGGACCTGCCGGACGAGGAGGCCCGGTTCCTGGCCGACTCCCAGGTGCCGTGGGGTCTGGAAGCCCTCGGCGGGACAGTCACCCGGCCCGCCTGGCGCACCAGGCCCAGCTTCTACCTGGTCGCCACCGACGACCGTATGATCCCGCCGCCGGTCCAGCGCACCATGGCCGAGCGGGCCGGCGCGACGGTGACCGAGACCGGCGGCAGCCACACCGTCTACGTCTCCAAGCCGGCCGAGGTGGCCGCCTTCATCAGGCGGGCCGCCGGCGCGGCCACCGCCTGACCGGGCGATCCGCTCGTAGGAACTCAACTGCCGTCGCCAGCTGATCGCCCTGACCCCCGCCGGGCACGAGCACGCGGCACTGGGCCGCGAGCAGGCCAGGGAGACGAGCCGCTGGATCGAGGAGCTGCTCGGCCCCGAGCGCCTCGCCACGCTGACCCTGCTGCTGAAGGAACTCGGGGACGCGGGACGCGGGCAGCAGCCGCCCGCGGTCTGCTACCGGACCGCGTGGATCGCCGTAATGTTCAAGTCGTCGTGATGCGCTCAGCGCACCGGCGAGTCGACGCGCTGGAGGATGCGCTCGGCATCCTGGCCGAGCCGGCGGAGCCGTTCGGGAGACAGGTTGTCCACGACGAGGTGACGGACGTTGGCCACATGCGCGGGCGCGGCCGACTCCAGTTTCCGCATGCCCTCGGGCAGCAGGATGGCGTTGGTGAACCGCCCGTCGGCCGGGTCCGGTTCACGCCGGACGTAACCGCGCTTCTCCAGCCGCTTCACCAGGTGCGACAGTCGGGACAGCGATGAGTTGGTCTCCTCCGCGAGGGTGCTCATCCGCAGGGTCCACTCGGGCGCCTCGGCCAGCATGGCCATGGCCATGTACTCGACCATGCTGAGGTCCGCGTCCCGCTGCAACTGGGCGTCCAGGGCCCAGGGAAGCCGGGTGATCAGCCGCACCACCGACATCCATGAGGCCAGTTCGGCCGGTGTGAGCCACAGGTCGGCATGCTCGTCGGCCGGCCGCGATGTGTCGGGGGTGGTCATTTCGGGAGCGTACCAGCCGGGACACGGCGGTCGGCGGGCCGGAACCGCCGGTCCGGGCACCGGGTCGCGTGCCGCGCGGTCCCCCTCGGATCACTTGTCCCTTCATGTGATCCGCGACCCTCACGTCTCACTCCCTCTGCGACGTCGGACGGGTGCCGGGGCCGTACCGGCCCGGATGGGCAGGTCGCCGTCGCGCGGGCGCCGCCCGCGGCGTCCATGGTCCACGGCGACGAGCTCGACGTGGATCGACAGGGCAGCAGGTCCAGGGAACGCGACGGCCGTGCGCAGCCGGTGCCGGCAGTCGGGCCGGTGCCGTGGCGGCGTACGACCGGGCGACCTCCAGGTGCGCCTGCGCCTCCTCCAGGCGGTACGCGTCCAGGGCGGCGAGCAGGTCACGGCGGTCGATGAGCCCGGGCCGCCCCCGGGCCGGATCACCTGGGGCCGATAGGGAGGGCGTCGCGCCATGTCCGTCGGGCACGCGGCCGGCCTGGCCGATGTGAATCACCGCACTCCGGTGATGACCTGTCACCCACCCGCCGGAGAGCGTGAGTTCGCCCTTCACCGCCCTCGGGGTGGATCCGGCACGGACACCGAGCAGATCATCCGGAGGGCCTCGATCGGTTCGGCCGGCGCCTGTCGCCCGGCTCACCGCCGGCCGAGGCCGGACGGCGGCACGATCTCCGTCTTGAGGATCTTGCCGGTGGGCCCCTTGGGCAGGGTGTCCGCGATCCACACCTTTCGCGGGTACTTGTAGGCAGCGACCTGGCCCTTGACGTACTCACGGAGTTCCTCGGCCGTCGTCCGGGCCCCCGGCCGGAGCACCACCGCCGCGCCGACCTCCTCGCCGAGATCGGGGTCGGGAATGCCGATGACCGCGGCATCGGCAACGGCCGGGTGCTCGTACAGCACTTCCTCGACCTCGCGGGGGTACACGTTGTACCCGCCCCGGATGATCACGTCCTTCTTCCGTCCGACGATCCAGAGGTAGCCGTCCCGGTCCACCCGGCCGAGGTCGCCGGTGTGGAACCAGCCGTCCCGGATGGCGGCAGCGGTCTCCTCGGGGCGCTTCCAGTAGCGCTTCATCACGTTGTGCCCGCGGACCGTGATCTCGCCGGTCTCCCCCTGCGGTACCTCCGTGCCGTTGTCGACCAGCCGCACCTGGACACCCGGGATCGGGATGCCGACCGAACCGGGCCTGGGCCCGGCCTGCAGGGTGTTGACCGAGACGACGGGCGAGGTCTCCGAGAGTCCGTAGCCTTCGAGTACGGCGCAGCCGAACGCGGTCCGGAAGTCCTGCTGCACCTGGACCGGCATCGCCGCGCCGCCGGCGAGGCACGCGCGCAGCCGGGAGACGTCGTAGGCCTCCTTGCCGGGCTGGCGCACGAGCCTGCTGTACACCGTCGGCACCCCGGCGAAGACGGTGACCCCGTGCTTCTCGACGACGGCGAGCGCCTTGGCCGCGTCGAAACGCGGCAGCAGCGTGAGGCACGCGCCGGAGGTCACGGCGGCGTTGAGGGTGCAGGTCTGCCCGAAGGCGTGGAACAGGGGCAGTCCGCCGAAGATCACGTCGTCGGGGGTGAGCCGGAACACTTCGGTGGCCGCGATGTGGCAGTTCTGGGCGAGGTTGGCGTGGGTCAGTTCGGCGCCCTTGGGCCGACCGGTGGTACCCGAGGTGTAGAGCACGACCGCGGTGTCGTCCGGCTGACGCACCGTCGGTTCGTCCAACGGCGTTGCGGACCGCAGCAGTTCGTCGAAGGCGCCGGGACCGACGACGACCGCCTCCGCGTCCGCCCGCCGTGCGCCTTCGTGTGCCTCGTCGGCGAAGTCGTGCCAGGCGAACAGCAGCCGGGCCCCTGAGTCGTCGAGGTAGTAGTCGATCTCGCGGGCCTTCAGCAGGGGGTTCATCGGGACCACGACGCCACCGGCCCGCAGGACGCCGTAGTACACGAGGGCGAACTCCGGCACGTTGGGCAGCATGAGCGCGACCCGGTCGCCTGGCCGCACACCGCGCTCCCGGAGCAGTCCGGCCGTGCGGGCGCTGAGCTCGTCGAGCTCCCGGTAGGAGACGGCGGCGTCCCCCAGGCGGAGCGCGAGGCGGTCCGGATACGTCCGGGCGCTGCTCACCAGGTGGGATGCGAGGTTCATGTCCGCTCCTTTCCGTCGTGACCGGGTAAGAGGCTAGGCCTGGACCGCGGAACGGCCACTGGACGCTCAATACGACCTTCCCCCGGGAATTGGTGCCATCGGACCAAAGCAGAGGGATTACGAGGCACACTGTAGGATTCCCTCTATGGCTGCGGAGCGTCCCGATGCCGTGAAGCAACTTTCCGTGGTCGCGGAGAACGTAGGGTCACGCCTCCCGGACGTCAGCCGTGACATCGGTGAGTATGTTCTTGCCGAGATCCCGGAGCTGCGGGGCGACTCGACCGTCGTGAAAATCCTGCAGGCCAGCATCGCGGAAAACGTCGCCACATTGCTGCACGTATTCGAGAACGACATTCCGCTGGAGAAGATCGAGGGGCCGGCGGCCGCTCTGGAATACGCCAGGAGGCTGGCCCAGCGGGGTATCCCCCTCAGCGCGATGGTCAGGGCCTACCGGCTGGGGCACTGGCGTTTTCTGCAGTGGTGCCTGGACGAACTCAACCGCGAGAACGCCGACGACGACCTGCACACCGCGACCAGCCGGCGCATGCTGAGGGTGAGCTTCGGTTACATCGACCGGGTCACCGAGCACGCCATCCTGGTCTACCAGCACGAACGCGACAACTGGCTGCTCAGCCAGACCGCGGCGCGTGCCGCGCGGGTGCGGGACGTGCTCGCCGAGGACGATGTCGACCTCAACCGGGTCGAGCCGTCGCTCGGTTACCGTCTGCGTCAGCACCACCTGGGGCTGGTGGCCTGGTTGCCCACGCTGACGGACGGGGGCGAGGGAATCGCCCGGCTGCACCGGACCGCGGACGAGTTGGCCCATCGGATCTCCTGTTCCGCGAGGCCGCTCTTCGTTCCCCGGGACGCGATTCTGTCCTGGATCTGGCTGCCGCTCGGCTCACACACCGACGCACCCCTGGAACAACTGTCGAACGCCCTTGAGAACAGCGATTCCTCGGTACATGTGTGCGCCGGGGACGTGGGGTACGGAATCGAGGGATTCCGCTCCAGTCACCGGCAGGCACTGCGCACACAGGAACTCGCCGCGGCGGCGGATCCCATTCCTCGATTCACCGACTTCTCCACCGTCGCCCCCATAGCCCTGATGGCCACGAACATCGACGACATGCGGTCGTGGGTCTGGAGCGCCCTGGGTCCGCTGGCCGTCGACGACGAGAACAGCGCGCGGCTGCGGGAGACGGCCCTGATATTCCTCGACCACGGCTGCAGTTACACCGCGACCGCCAGCGCCCAGATCCTGCACAAGAACACCGTCCAGTACCGCATCCGGAAAGCCGAGGAGATCATGGGCCGCCCGGTCCAGGCAGGCCACACCGATCTCGAGATAGCGCTGCGGGCCGTCCGGTACCTCGGCTCGACCCTTCTGCGCACCGAGCCGGCCTGACGCCGTCAGTTGCCCTGCCAGTGCGGCTGGCGGTGCTCCGCGAAGGCGTGGGCGCCCTCCTGGGCGTCGTGGGAGGCCAGTACCGGTTCGGCGATCAGGTCCTGGTCGGTGAAGGCGTCCTGGTCGCTGAAGGCCCGCCGCTCGTTGACGACACGCTTCACCGCCTCGACGGCCAGGGGTGCGTTGAGCGCGATGCTGCTGGCCAGCTCCAGGGCCCTCGTCAGTGCCTGGCCCGGTTCCGTCAGCTCGTTGACCAGACCGAACCGCTCCGCGCGCTCGGCGGGCAGCTTCCCGCCGGTGAGGAGGAGTTCGAGCGCGATGTTGTGCGGGATGCGTTCCGGCAGACGTACCATGCCGCCTTCGGGCGGCACGATACCGTAGCGGACCTCGGTCTGCCCGAAGGTGGCGTCGCGTGCGGCCACGATCATGTCGCAGGCGAGCGCCATCTCGGTGCCGCCGCCCAGCGCGTAGCCCTCGACGGCGGCGATGAGCGGGGTCGTGATCCGGGCGCGGGTGATACCGGCGAAGCCCCGTGCGCCGACGATGGGTTTGTCCCCGGCCGCGAAGGCCTTCAGGTCCATGCCGGCGCTGAAGACGCCGCCGGCACCGGTGAGGATGCCGACCCTGAGGTCGTCACGGGCCTCCAGTGTGTCGATGGCGGCCGCGAGGGCCCGTGCGGTGGCCCCGTCTATGGCGTTGCGGGCGGCCGGCCGGTCGATGGTGATGACGAAGATGCCGTCGATCTCCTCGGTCCGTACGGTCGGTGTGTTCATGCCCGTGGTCATGACGTGTCTCCCTTCACTGTGGCTTCGGACGACTTCAGGCGACGGCACCGGCGGTGCGCAGTTCCTCGACCCCGGCGGCGTCGAACCCGATGTCGCGGAGCACCGCCTCGGTGTGTTCGCCCAGGTCGGGGGCCGGGCGCGGACGGACCTTCTGCTCCTGGTCCAGCCGCACGGGGCTGTCGATGGTCAGGTGCGGCTCCGCGCTGCCGTCGTCAATCGGCACGAGGATCTTGTTGGCCACGAGCTGGGGGTCGTGGGCGAACTCCTCGATCGTCTGGGCGACCCCGTAGGTGAGGCCCGCGGCGTCGAGCACCTGGCGCCACTCGGCCAGCGGCCGGGCCGCGAACGTCTTGTCCAGCAGGCCGGCGATCTCCGCGGCATGGGCACGGCGGCTCTGCGAGTCGGCGTAGCGCGGGTTCTGGGCGGCCTCGGGGTGGCCGATGGCTTCGAGGAACAGCGGGACCTGCTTGTCCTCGTTGGCGAAGGCCAGCATCAGCCAGCGGTCGTCCGCGGTGCGGTAGGTGTTGGCCAGCGCGTTCGGCGGATCGGTCCGGTCGAGCGGGCGGGGGGCCTTTCCTCCGACCAGGACGGCCTGCAGCCACATGCCCGCCGACCAGGCACCCTCGGCCACCAGTGAGGCGGTCACCCGTGCGCCCTCGCCGGTCTTCTCCCGCCGGTACAGCGCGGTCATGATCCCGGCGAACAGGGTGATCGCCGTCGGGTGGTCGCCCGATCCGAACGCGTTGATCGCCGGCGGCGCGTCGTGCTGACGTGTCACGTCCATCAGGCCGCTGCGGGCCCAGAAGGCGGTCACGTCGAACCCGGGCAGGTTCGCGTCCGGCCCCTCCTCGCCGAAGCCGGTGACATCGGCGTAGACCAGTCGCGGGTTGAGGGAGGCCAGGTCGTCGTAGTCCAGGCCCAGCTTGGCGCGGGTGCGCGGCGGGAAGTTGGTCACCAGCACGTCCGCCCAGGTCACCAGTCGTTCGACCACGGTGCGGGCGCCTGGCGACTTCAGGTTGAGCGCGATGCTGCGCTTGTTGCGGTTGTCCAGCTGCCAGGGGTAGTTGACCCCCTCGACCCGGGGGTTCGGTGGCATGCGGCTGAGCGAACGGTAGGCATCGCCCACGCCCGGTGGTTCCACCTTGACGACGTCGGCGCCGAAGTCACCGAGGATGGTGGCCGCGGCGGGCCCCGCGATGAAGCTCGCGAGATCGACGACGTGCAGTCCCTGCAGGAGGGGCGTGCTGCTCATGACGACTCCTCGTCCTGCGGTCAGTGCTGGCTGGGCGCCACGGGCACGAAGGCGTTGAAGCCGGTGATGTCACGGCCGACGATCAGTGCCTGCACGGTGTCGGTGCCCTCGTAGGTGTCGATGGCCTCGATGTCGCACAGGTGCCGGGCCACGTGGTAGTCGAGAACGATCCCGTTGCCGCCGAGCATGTCGCGGGCGTCGGCGAGGATGGCCCGGGCCCGTTCGGTGTAGTGCATCTTGGCGAGTGAGACCCGGGGCATCGAGTAGTCGCCCTCGTCCAGCAACTGGCTGAGCCGGAACTGCATGCACAGCATGTCGGTGATGTCCGCGAGCATCCGGGAGAGCCGGTACTGGATGAGCTGGAAGGCGGCCAGGGGCATCCCGAACTGCCTGCGCTGCTTGGCGTGGGCCAGGGCGGTCTCGTAACCGGCGATGGCGGCGCCGAGCGACTCCCAGGCGACGCAGAACCGCGAGGCCAGCAGGACCTTCTCGGTGTCGCGGAAAGTCTGGGCGTTCGCCAGCCGGTTGTCGGCGGGCACCCGGACGTCGGTGAGGGAGATCTGTGCGTTCTGCACACAGCGCAGCGCCGTCTTGCCCTTGATGACCGTGCATTCGAACCCGGGCATGCCCTTCTCGACGACATAGCCGCCCACGTGCCCGTCGTCGCCACGGGCCCAGATGATCGTGTAGTCGGCGAACGAGGCGTTGCCGATCCATCTCTTGTAACCGTTGATGACGTAGGAGTCGCCGTCCTTGCGCGCGGTCGTCTCCAGTTTGACCACGTCCGAGCCGTGCGTGGGCTCGGTCAGGCCGAAGGCGCCGATCTTCTCCAGCCGTGCCATCGGCGGGAGGAAGCGCTGCTTCTGCTCCTCCGAGCCATGCAGGGCGATCGACATCATGGCCAGGGCCGACTGGACGCCGGTGAACGTCGAGACGCTCAGATCGCCCCGGGCCAGTTCGAGGATGACCAGGCCGGCCGTCACATTGCTCATCCCCGGGCAGCCGTACCCCTCGATCTGGAAGCCCGCGATGTTCAGCTGCGCCAGCTTGGGCACCAGCTCGAAGGGGAACTCCGCCCGCTCCCAGTACGGGTTGATGATCGGTATGACCTCCTGGTCCATGAACTCGCGGACCTTCTTCTTGAGCGCGCGCTGTTCGTCGGTGAGCAGGTTGTCCAGAAGGAAGTAGTCGGAGAACTCCGGTCCGCCCAGAACGGGCGGCTCCACCCCGGACGAGTTCCCGTCGGGGCTCGCGACAGCGTGGTCCCGGCCGACCGCTGCGCCGTGTGTCGCCTTCATGTGCCGTTCCTTCCGATCGGGGATCCGATGGGGTCGGTGCGAACGACGCTAGGAGGGCGCGGGGGCAGAACCACTGGGCGCGGAACACCACATTGTCCGCCGATTTGGTGCCCTTGTACCAATCGGCCGGTGAGGCGCTCTCCGCGCCCGCCGACACGGCGCTTCGCCGAGCGGGGTGCCCTGCAGTGCCGGGCCGGGTACCGGCCGGGTGCCCTGTACCGCGGTACCAAGGACGCGCTCGAATCCTGGGCGCGCAGCCCGATGCGCCGGTTTCCCTGCCGGCCGAGGCTTGAGCTGTGGCCGTCGTTCCCTCCCCCGCCACCCGTGGCCGACTTCAGGAGCAGTGATCAGCCATGACATCGCACAGGCCCGTCCACCGCGTGGCGATCGTCGGGACCGGCACCATCGGTGCCAGCTGGGCGACGCACTATCTCGTCCGTGGCTTCGACGTCACGGCGACCGATCCCTCGCCCACCGCGGAAGCGGCCCTGCGGTCGTACGTGGCGGCGGCATGGGACGCGGCCGCCTCCATCGGGCTGGCTCCCGGCGCTTCGCAGGAGCGTCTGGGCTTCACCGCCGACATGCGTCAGGCCGTCGCGGACGCCGACTTCGTGCAGGAGAACGCGCCCGAACGCCCAGAGCTGAAGGTCAAGTTGTTCGCCGACCTCGACGACGCGACACCACCGGACTCGATCATCGCGTCGAGTTCGTCGGGCATCACGATGAGCGAGATCCAGGCCGGGTGCCGGCGCCCGGAACGGACCGTCATCGGCCACCCCTTCAACCCTCCGCACATCATCCCGCTGGTCGAGGTCGTCGGCGGCACGAGGACGGCCCCGGAGACGGTCCGGGACGTCATGTCCTTCTACGCGTCGGTCGGGAAGAAGCCGATCCATCTGAAGAAGGAGCTGCCCGGGCATGTCGCCAACCGCATCCAGGTCGCGCTGTACCGCGAGGTCGTCTACCTGGTCCAGGAGGGCGTGCTCGACGTGGCCGACTCCGACGACGCGGTCTCCTGGGGGCCGGGGCTGCGCTGGGGTGTCATGGGCCCCCATCTGCTGTGGCACCTGGGCGGGGGCGAGGGCGGCATCCAGCACTTCATGGACACCCTGATGCCCCTGATGGTCGCGTCCTGGAAGGACCTGCGCACCCCCGACTTCACGCCCGAACTCGCGGAGACGATCGTCAGCGGTGTGCTCCGGGAGGCGAACGGCCACTCGGTCGACGAGCTGGCCGCCGGGCGCGACGAGATGCTCTCGGCCTTGCTGGCCGTCCGCGCCCGGCACGACACGGCCGGCTCCGCGAGCGCCGTGACCGTGCCCCACGACCAGGTAAGACTGTTCGTGCTGGAGGCCAGCGGCGGTGGCCGGCTCTTCTCCGTGAACTCCGACGGCTCCGACAAGAACGTCCTGGTCACCGGCTGCAGGATCCCCGACGGGGTCGCCGTCGACGTCGCCGCCGGGCACGTCTACTGGACGAACATGGGGATTCCCCCGGAGAACGACGGCTCGATCGAGCGCGTCGACCTGGACGGCGGCAACCGGACGACCATCGTCCCGGACGGCGTCACGCACACCCCGAAGCAGCTCCACTTCGAGGCCACCGACCAAAAGCTGTACTGGTGCGACCGCGAGGGCATGCGCGTGATGCGCTGCGACCTCGACGGCTCCGGCGTCGAGACCCTCGTGCAGACCGGGGAGGGGGACGACGACCGCCGCGACGAGACGAAGTGGTGCGTGGGCGTCGCCGTCGACCCCGTCGGCGGCCACCTCTACTGGACCCAGAAGGGTCCCAGCGACGCGGGTCTCGGAAAGATCCTGCGGGCCGGGATCGACCTGCCGGCCGGGCAGACAGCGGCCGGGCGCGACGACATCGAGGTGCTCTTCGACGGGCTGCCGGAACCGATCGACCTGGAACTCGACCTCGACGGGCACATGCTGTACTGGACGGATCGCGGGGACCCGCCGCGGGGCAACACCGTGAACCGCTCGCCGATGGACCCGCCGGGCGGAGAGTGGACGTCCGAGATCCTCCTGACCCATCTGATGGAGGGCATCGGCATCGCCCTCGACCCGGACGGCCGGCACATGTACGCGACCGACCTGGGCGGCAGCGTCTACGCGGCCGGCCTGGACGGTTCGGACCGCAAGGAGATCCTCGCCGCACAGGGCAACCTCACGGGCATCGCACGCGCGGTGCTGCCCTGAGGGTCATGTGTCGCGTGGTGCCTTCAGACGGCTCCCCAGTGCCGTGGCGATCTGTTCCGCCGCGGCGAGCTGGTCCGGGGTGAGCGCGGACACGAACAGTTCCCGTACGGCGCGCAGGTGAGGAAGGGACGCGTTCCGGAAGGCCTCCGCGCCCTCGGGTGTGAGCACCACCTCGGCGCCCCGGCTGTCGGTGGCGCACTCCTCGCGCCGGAGCAGCCCGCGCCGCTCCATGCGCCCGATCTGGTGCGAGAGACGGCTGCGCTCCCAACCGACCTGGACGGCGAGTTCGGAAGAACGCAGCCGCCTCCCTTCGGCTTCGCGCAACGCGAGGAGCACGGCGTAGTCGCCCGACGACAGGGCACTCTCGCGCTGCAGACGTGAGGAGAGCTCGGAGCGGAGCGCTTCCGTCGTCTCGATGAAGTCCCGCCAGATCCGCAGTTCATCAGCGGTGGGGTAGTCCTTCCGTCGCGCTGCCATCGTGCCGCCCCTCCCGTCATAGTTGACACGTCAATCATATCGGGGTGATGATTGACGCGTCAACCAACCGTCGGCCGTGTCGTCCACGGCCGGAGGGCGCGGCAGGAGGGACTCATGACCGCCGAGGGACTCGAACTGGGGCTCAACTCGTTCGGGGAGGTCGCGACCGGTGCCGACGGCCCGCTGAGCGACGCCGAGACCGTGCGCCTGCTCGTCGAGGAGGCGAGGCTCGCGGAATCCGTGGGGCTCGACGTGTTCAGCATCGGCGAGCACTACCGCCGGGGCCACAACGACAGCGCCACCCCGGTCCTGCTCGCCGCAATCGCCACCGCGACGCGCCGCATCCGGCTCGGCACCGCGGTGACCGTGCTGAGCACGAACGACCCGGTGCGGCTGTACACCGAGTTCGCCACCCTGGACGCCGTCTCGAACGGCCGTGCCGAGCTCGTGCTCGGACGGGCGTCGGCCACCGACTCGTTCCCGCTGTTCGGCTACGACCTCGCCGACTACGAGGAGCTCTTCGAGGAGAAGCTCGACCTGTTCATGCGTCTGCAGCGCGAGGAGACGGTGACCTGGTCGGGGCGGTTCCGGCCGCCGCTCGTGGAGCAGCGGCTGCATCCCCGGATGCCGGCCGGTGGCCTCCCCACCTGGATCGGTGTGGGCGGCAGCCCCAACTCCGTGCTCCGCGCGGCCCGTTACGATCTGCCGCTGATGCTCGCCATCATCGGCGGGCGCCCGCAGCGCTTCGCCGGCCATGTCGAGCTCTACCACCGCGCACTCGCACAGTTCGGGCACGCCCGGCGGCCGGTCGCCCAGCACTCCCTCGGGATCGTCGCGGACACCGACGAGGAGGCGGTCGAGACCTGGTGGACGTACTGGCAGCCGGTCGTGGCCCAACTCGCGGCGGAACGCGGCTTCTACCAGCCGACCCGGGAGCGCTATCTGTGGGAGGTCGAGACGGGCGCGCTGTTCGTCGGATCGCCCGAGACCGTCGCCCGCAAGATCGCCGCGACCGCCCGCAACCTGCACCTCAGCCGTTTCGACCTCAAGTACGACGTCATGAACCTGCCCCGCGAGGCCCGGGCCCGCAGCATCGAGCTGCTGGGCCGCGAGGTCGCCCCGCTGGTGCGGCAACTGCTTGCGAAGGAGCCCATCCATGTCTGATCTCGTCTTCGGTCTGGACACGTTCGGCGATGTGCCGCAGGACGACTCGGGAAACCCGGTGTCCGACGCGCGGGCCATCCGGCAGGTCGTCGACGAGGCCGTGCTCGCCGAGGAGACCGGCGTCGACGCCATCGCCCTCGGGGAACACCACCGCCCGGAGTTCGCGATCTCGACCCCGGAGACCGTCCTCGCCGGCATCGCCACGCGGACCGAGCGCATCCGGCTGGCCTCCGGTGTGACCGTGCTGAGCTCTGACGACCCGGTCCGGGTCTTCCAGCGCTTCGCCACCGTGGACGCGCTCTCCAACGGCCGCGCCGAGGTCATCCTCGGGCGCGGCTCCTTCACCGAGTCGTTCCCCCTCTTCGGCTACGACCTGAGCGATTACGACGTGCTGTTCGAGGAGAAGATCGAGCTGTTCGCCAAGCTGCTGGAGGAGAAGCCGGTCACCTGGAGCGGCACCAAGCGGGCGCCGCTCGACGGCGCGGACGTCTTCCCCAAGACCGAGTCGGGGCACCTGACCACCTGGGTCGGGGTCGGCGGCACACCCCAGTCCGTCATCCGCACCGCGCGCTACGGCTTCCCGCTCATGATCGCCATCATCGGCGGCTCCCCGGAGCGGTTCGCGCCCTACATCGACCTCTACCGGCGCGCCGCCGACCAGTTCGGCACGACCGCTCATCCGGTCGGGATGCACTCGCCGGGCTTCATCGCCGACACCGACGAGGAGGCCCGCGAGCTGCACTGGCCGTACTACCGGGTCATCCGGGACCGCATCGGCGCGCAGCGGGGCTGGCCGCCGATCCGCAAGGCGGAGTACGAGGCCGAGATCGAGCACGGCTCCCTCTACATCGGCTCCCCCGAGACGGTCGCCCGCAAGATGGCCCGCGCGGTCAAGGCGCTCGGCGTCGGCCGGTTCGACCTCATCTACACCAGCGGGTCCCAGCCGATCAGCGGTCGGCTGCGCGCCGTCGAGCTGTACGGCACCAAGGTGATCCCGATGGTCCGCGAACTCCTCGCGGACTGACGCCATGAACGGAGAAGACATGGAGACCACCGCCGTGCGCACCGTCGGCATCCTGGGCGCGGGGAAGGTCGGCACCGTGCTGGCACGGCTCGCGGTGGCCGCCGGCTACCGCGTCCTGATCGCCGGATCCGGCGCCCCCGACCGGATCGCCCTCACCGTCGAGGTCCTCACCCCCGGCGCCGTCCCGGTCACCGCCGAGCAGGCCGCGACGGAGGCGGACGTCGTCGTCCTGGCGCTGCCGCTCGGCAGGTACCGCAGCGTCCCCGCCGAAGCGCTGCGCGGCAAGCTCGTCATCGACGCGATGAACTACTGGTGGGAGGTCGACGGCATCCGCGACGACCTCACCGACCCGCTCACCTCGTCCAGCGAGACCGTGCAGGCGTATCTGCCCGGATCACGTGTGATCAAGGCGTTCAACCACATGGGCTACCACGACCTGGAGGACGGGGCCCGGCCCGCGGGGACGCCGGGACGCAAGGCGATCGCGATCGCCGGCGACGATCCGGACGGCCTCGCCACCGTCGCCCGCCTCGTCGACGCTCTCGGCTTCGACGCAGTCCCGGCAGGTCCGCTCGCCGAGGGGATGCGGCTGGAACCGGGCACCGAGCCGTTCGGCGCCAACGCCGACGCCGGAGAACTGCGCGCGATGCTGGACCGCTTCCCCGAGTCCGACCGCGGCCGCACGGTGCTCGGCGCGCGGGCGGCCGCCGAGGAGCGGGCCGAGGACGCCGCCTGATCAGGACGCGAAGGGCACCTGTGCCGACGGGACACCGCCCCTGGCGAAGGGGTGCCGCCACACCCCCGCCGCGGCCAGCCGGGGCAGCACTCCTTCCCCGAACCAGTACGCCTCCTCCAGGTGCGGATACCCGGACAGCACGAACTCCTCGATCCCGAGCGCCGCGTACTCCCTGATCCGCGCGGCGACCTCGTCGTGCGAGCCGACCAGGGCGGTACCCGCCCCGCCCCGCACCAGCCCGATACCCGCCCAGAGGTTGGGATGGATCTCCAGCGCGTCCCGTCGGCCGCCGTGCAGCGCGAGCATCCGCTGCTGCCCCTCGGACTCGCTCCGCCCCAGCCCCGCCTGAACGGACTCGACGGTCTGCGGGTCGAACCCGTCAAGGAGCCGGTTCGCCTCGGCCCAGGCCTGCTCGGAGGTGTCGCGGGTGATGACATGCAGCCGGATCCCGAACCGCAGGGTCCGGCCCTCCTTGGCCGCCAGCCTCCGGATCCAGGCGATCTTCTCCGCGACCTGGGCCGGCGGCTCGCCCCAGGTCAGATACACGTCGACATACCGGGCCGCGACCTCCCCCGCGATCGGCGAGGATCCCCCGAAGTACACCTCGGGCACCGGATCCGGCAGCCGGGCCAGCCTGGCGTCCTCGACCCGGAGGTGCTCCCCCTCCAGGTCGACGGTCCTGCCCTCCCACAACCCCCGTACGACTTCGAGGAATTCACCGGTACGGCGATACCGCGCGTCCTTGTCGAGGAAGTCCCCGTAGGCCCGCTGCTCATGGCTCTCGCCCCCGGTGACGACATTGAGCAGCAGCCGTCCCCCGCTCTGCCGCTGGAACGTGGACGCCATCTGCGCGGCGAGCGTGGGCGAGACGAAGCCCGGCCGGAAGGCGACCAGGAACTTCAGCCGCTCGGTGTGCTGACTGACCATGGCCGTGGTCAGCCAGGCGTCCTCGCACCAGGCGCCGGTGGGCGTGAGCGCCCCCACGAAACCGAGGTCCTCCGCCGCCTTGGCGATCTGGCTCAGATAGGCGACCGTCGGCGGCCGGTCCCGGCCGGAGACGGTGGCAGGGGTGCCGTGGCCGCCGCCGACGACATGGCGGCTGTCCCCGTTGGTGGGCAGGAACCAGTGGAAGGTGAGGGACACGAGGGGTTCTCCGTTCGTGGGTGTCCGTCAGAGCAGACCGTGGCGGGGCGGCAGGGTGCCGCTGAGCACGTACCGGCCGA
The DNA here is from genome assembly GCF_003814875.1 of Streptomyces sp. Ag109_O5-1. Taxonomy (GTDB): domain Bacteria; phylum Actinomycetota; class Actinomycetes; order Streptomycetales; family Streptomycetaceae; genus Streptomyces; species Streptomyces sasae. Next base: position 846,982 of record NZ_RKQF01000001.1, read on the forward strand.
TGTGCTGGATCTTCCAGCGGGCCGGATCGTGCAGGGTGTGGGTGCGGGCGTCCCGCCAATGCCGGTGCAGGTTCAGGGAGTTGAGGGCCGAGCGGGTGCCGGACACTTCGAACAGCGCCCCGGCGACCTCGACGGCCGCCTCGGCCGCCGTCACCTTCGCGGCGGCCACGGCGATGGACGCCTCGGCGGCCGTCTCGTCGGCGAGGGCGGCGCCGGCCGCGTCGACCTGGCGGCCGGCCTCACGCAACAGCGCCTCGGCCGCCCGTACCCGCAGGGCGAGTTCACCGAACCGCTGGATGAGCAGCGGGTCCTCGGCGGCGGTCTCCGCCCCGCTCTCGAACCAGGGCCGGCTCCTGGTCCGTACGAACTCCGCCGCCTCCGCCAGCGCTCCCCGGGCGATCCCCACGTCGATGGCGGCGTGCAGCAACTGGGCCATCGCACCATGGAGTTGGGGCCCCTGGAAGGTCAGGTGGTGCGGCAGCACCCGGTCGGCGGGGACGCGGACACCGTCCAGCCGGACCGTGCCGCTGGCGGTCGTACGCTGCCCCATGCCGTCCCAGTCGTCGACGACCGTGAGGCCGGGCGCGTCCCGGGGGACGTACGCCACCTGCAGGGTGTCGCCCTCGGCACGCGCCAGGACCGGGATCCAGTCGGCGAAGAGGGCGCCGGTGGAGTAGTGCTTGACCCCGTTCAGCAGGTACGAGCCGTCGCCGAGGCGCTCCAGGCGGGTCCGGATGTCCTGGACGTGTTGCGTGCCCGCCTCGGACTGCGCGTTGCCGAACCGGCCGCCCGCGAGCAGCTCGGCGAAGAAGAACTTCCGCTGTTCCTCGGTTCCCTGACGGCGGATCACGTTCACGTACACGAAGTGGCTCTGCGGTATCTGGGCGAGGCTGCCGTCGGCCGAGCCCAGCAGCCGGAAGATCTCCGCGAGGGCCTGGGCGCCGATGTCGGCGCCGCCGTGCTCGGCGGGCACGGTCACGGCGAGCAGCCCCGAGGCCGACAGCCGGTCCAACTCGGCCCGGGGCAGCCTGCGTTCCGCGTCGCGTTCGGCGGCCCCGGCGCGGAATTCGTCGGCCAGGGCGGTGGCGACGGCGATCGCCTCCGTGGCGTCGGCGATGACATGTGCGGTCATCGGTTCAGCCCGCCGCGGCCAGGACGGGCGCCCGTCCGGCGAGCGCGGCCGAGAACTGGTCGACGACCGGGACAAGGGCCTCGGCGGCAGCCGGCGCGAGGGCCAGCGTGCCGTCCTCACGTACGGTGATGTCCTTGTCGAGGGTGAACCAGCCTTGGACTATGTGCGCGGCGCCCATTGAGTTCAGGACCGGGCGCAGCGCGTAGTCGATGGCCAGGACGTGTGCGACGGAGCCGCCGGTGGCCAGCGGGAGCACGGTCTTGCCGGTGAGGGCGTACTGCGGGAGCAGGTCCAGCAGCGCCTTGAGGACACCGGAGTACGACGCCTTGTAGACCGGGGTGCCGACCACGACCCCGTCGGCGCGGGCGAACAGCTCCGTCGCCTCGACGATCGCCGGGTGCCGGAAGTCCGCGCCCAGCAACGCCTCGGCGGGGATCGTCCGGACGTCGAGCGGGATCACCTCATGGCCCTGGGCGGCGAGCCGCCGGTCCAGGTGGCGCAGCAGACGGCCGGTGCGGGAGGAGGCGGAGGGGCTGCCGGAGACGGACAGGACGGTGGCCATGGAACTGCCTCTTTCTGGTGGGCCGGGCGCCCGTGAAATGCGGGCGCCGACGGGAAGGGGACGGTCAGGCGGACTCGGACTCGCTGTCGGCCGACCGGGCCTCCAGCTCCCGGACCAGGGGCAGCACACGCCTGCCGAAGTACTCGACCTCCTCGTGGTAGTGCAGGAAGCCGAGCAGGAAGAGGTCGACGCCGAGCTTCTTGTAGGCGACGATGCGCTCCGCGATCTGCTCCGGGGTGCCGATCAGGCCGGTGCGGAAGCCGTCGTTGTACTGGACGAGGTCCTCGAAGGTGGAGTCCTGCCACATGCCCTTGCCGTCGGCGGCGGACCGGCCTGCCTGCTTGACGGCGGCGCCGAAGCCCTCGACAGCCTCGCTGTCGGCCTTGGCGATGATCTCGCGGAGGGTGCCGCGGGCCTCGGCCTCGGTGTCCCGGGCGATCAGGAAGCCGTTGAGGCCGAACTTCGGTGCCCTGCGGCCCGCTTCGGCGGCGGACTTGCGGACGTCGTCGATCTGCTCGGTCACCCCGTCGAAGTCCTTGCCGTTGGAGAAGTACCAGTCGGAGACCCGGCCGGCCATGGCCCGGGCGGCGGTGGAGTTGCCGCCCTGGAAGATCTCCGGGTGCGGCCGTTCGGGGGTGCTGAGCGGCTTGGGCTTGAGGGAGAAGTCCCGCAACCTGTAGAAGTCACCGGCGAGTTCGGTGTGGTCCTCGGTCCAGATCTGGCGCAGGGCGCGGATGAACTCCTCGGCCCGCCGGTACCGCTCGTCGTGCTCCAGCCAGGGCTCGCCGAGCGCGGTGAACTCGCCCTTGAACCAGCCGGAGACGACGTTCACGGCGAAGCGGCCGTTCGACAGGTGGTCGGCGGTGGCACCGAGTTTGGCGAGGACGCCGGGATGCCACAGTCCGGGGTGGACGGCGGCGATGACCTTCAGGCGCTCGGTGGCGAGCAGCAGGGCGAGGCTGAAGCTGGTCGACTCGTGCTGGAACTCGGCGCCGTAGCTGGCCATGTAGCGGACCTGGCTGAGGGCGTACTCGAAGCCGTTGTTCTCGGCGAGGACGGCGAGTTCGCGGTTGTAGTCGTACCCCCAGTCGGTGCGTTGCTCGATCTTGCTGGTGACGAGTCCTCCGCTGACGTTGGGGACCCAGTAGGCGAATTTCACGGGCGCGGCGGGCATGCGGAACTCCTGTTGCGGTTTCTTCGGGCACGCCGGAATTCAGGGGCGCGCGGCGCACGCACGGGCGCGGGCGCGGTGAATTCAGGCGGGAAAAGGAAGGAGGAGAAAGGAGGAGAGCGCGGCGGATCGTGGAGTGGTGATCAGGCCGCGGCGCAACAGGAGGCGCTGGAGACGCGTGCGAGGTCGACGTGGCGTCGCCGCGTGAGGTCCAGTCGCATCTTCATGCCGTCGATGGTCGCAGTCGGTGTCGAGGGCCGTCAAGGAAAACCCGACCGTTCTCGTATCGCGGACCATGGGAATTCACGAACGTGTGACAGGGAAACCCTTGAACGCGCCCCGAATGGCCGCGCATTCTGCGGGGGTGCGGACCGAACAGCTGGAATACATAGCGGCCGTGACCCGGCTCGGCTCGCTGCGCCGGGCGGCCGACGAACTGCGCCTGTCACAGCCCGCGTTGAGCGAGACCGTACGGAACCTGGAGCGGGAGCTGGGCGTCGACCTGCTGGAGCGCAAGCGCACCGGGGCGACGATGAGCGCGGCCGGGCAGGAGCTGCTGCCGCGGATCGTCGATGTGCTGGAGGCAGTGGACCGGCTGCGGGCGGCCGCCGGTGAGCAGCACCGCATCAGCCGGATGGTGCGCGTCGGCACGGTCAACGCGGCGACCGTGCCGCTGCTCATCCCGGTGCTGCGGGACTTCCGGGCCGCCCACCCGGTCACCCAGGTCGAGGTGGTGGGCGCGCAGCAGACGGAGATCCAGCGGGGGCTGGCCGAAGGGGGTTTCGACCTGGGCCTGGTGAACCATCTCGACGGCGACGACGTGCCCGTCGGCTTCGAGGCCGCCGAACTGCTGCGCGGGCGGCCGGTGGTGTGTCTGCGACCGGACAGTCCGCTCGCCGGCCGGGCCGAGGTGTCGGCCGACGACCTGCTCACCGTGCCGCTGGTCGCCATGCGCACGGGCTATGTGATGCACCGCTATGTGCACCGACTGCTGGCGGGCCGGGCTCCCGCCTTCTCCTACTCGACCGACGGTGCGGAGATGGGCAAGCTGATGGTCGCGGAGGGGCTCGGGGCGACGGTCCTGCCGGACTTCAGTGTGGTCGGGGACCCGCTGGAGCGCGACGGGAGGATCGTGTGCCGGCCGCTGGCCGGGGACGGCACCGAGGTGGTGCTGATGCTCCAGCGCCGGCGGTCCGAGTCCGTGCCGCAGGCCGCGCGGGACCTGCACGAGACGTTCGTACGCCGGGCGCGCGACCTGGGCGGGACGGTCCCACGGCGGTCCTGAGCGAACGCGGCGGCCTTCGCGTCGGTAAGGCCCCTCCCACCCGGCTTCCACCCGTTCGGCACAAAGCCGGAGGGAAATGGAAAGGCCATGGAAATGGAAAGGGGGCGCACCCATCGGCTTTCGGGAAACACGGACGGAAAACACTTTCGGGAAACAGGAGACAGAAAGGGCATTCATCCACGACGTGTTCCCGGCCGCGCGGTCAGGAAGGCCCGGGCGGCTTGATCCAGCCCAGGGACCGTTCGACGGCCCGTAGCCAGTTGTCGTACTCCGCGTCCCGGTGGGCGGGGTCCATCGCGGGCAGCCAGCGGGCGGCCGGGTGCCAGTTGCGGCGCAGGACCTCCAGGTCCGGCCAGTAACCGGCGGCGAGCCCGGCGGCGTAGCCGGCGCCCAGGGAGACCGTCTCGGAGACCATCGGCCGTACCACGGGCACGTCGAGGACATCGGCGACGAACTGCATCAGAAGATTGTCCGCCGTCATGCCGCCGTCCACCTTCAGCTCCTTCAGCGCCACCGAGGAGTCGGCGTTCATGGCATCGACGACCTCACGTGTCTGCCAGCCCGTGGCCTCCAGGACCGCCCGGGCCAGGTGTCCGCTGGTGATGTAGGAGGTCAGACCGACGATGACGCCGCGTGCGTCGCTGCGCCAGCGGGGTGCGAACAGGCCGGAGAAGGCGGGCACGATGTAGCAGCCACCGTTGTCCTCGACGGTCCGTGCGAGCGTCTCGATCTCCGGCGCGCTGTTGATCAGCCCCAGCCGGTCGCGGAACCACTGGACCAGTGCGCCGGTGACGGCTATCGACCCCTCCAGGGCGTAGACCGGGTCCCGGTCGCCGATCTTGTAGGCGACCGTGGTGAGCAGTCCGTGCCGGGACCGTACGACGTCGGTGCCGGTGTTGAGCAGCAGAAAGCTGCCCGTTCCGTACGTGCACTTGGCCTCGCCCGGGGAGAAGCAGGTCTGGCCGAAGAGGGCCGCCTGCTGGTCGCCGAGTGCGGCGGTGATGGGTACGCCGGGGAGCACCGCGCGGGCCTCGCCGTAGGTCTCCGCGTTGGACCTGATCTCGGGGAGCATCGGACGGGGGACGCCGAAGAACGCCAGGAGTTCCTCGTCCCAGGTGAGCGTGTGGATGTTCATCAGCATGGTGCGGCTGGCGTTGGTGGCGTCGGTCATGTGCAGACCGCCGTCCGCACCACCGGTGAGGTTCCAGATCAGCCAGCTCTCCATCGTGCCGAACAGCACCTCGCCGTCCCGAGCGCGCTGTTCCAGGCCTTTGACGTGGTCGAACAGCCAGCGGATCCGCAGGGCCGAGAAGTAGGTGGAGGGCGGCAGACCGCAGCGGTCGAGAAAGAACTCCTCTCCGGGCCGCTGTCTGAGCTCCTCGACCAGGGGCGCCGTGCGGATGTCCTGCCAGACGAGCGCCCGGCCCAGCGGGGTGCCGGTACGCGGGTCCCAGAGCACCGTCGTCTCCCGCTGGTTGGCCAGGCCGATGGCGGCGACCTGCCCCGTGTCGACGGCCGCACCGGCTCCGGACAGGGCCTCGGCCACGACGCGCCGCAGGTTCTGCCAGATCTCGACGGCGTCGTGTTCGACCCAGCCGGGCCTGGGGAAGTGCTGCTGGTGCTCCCGCTGCGCGACGGACACCAGCCGCCCACCCCGGTCGAACAGGATGCATCGGGTGGAATTGGTGCCCTGATCGATGGACATCACATACCGTTCCACCATGATCGGGTCCGCCTTCCGATGGGTCGCGAAGCGAGCACGGGGGCCGGGGGCCGGGGCGATTTACCAACGGGCGGCGCCCAGGTCTCGGGAGATCGCCCGTGCGGCCTCGCGTATCAGCGTGATCAGGGTGGGCCGGGGCCGGCCCTGGCTGTCGCAGACCCGCTCGACCGGCCCGGACAGCCCGATGGCACCGACGACAAGGCCGCCATGTCCTCGGATCGGCACCGCGAGCCCGGCCTCGCCCATGCTCATCTCCTGTACCTCGGCGGCCCAGCCCTGTTCCCGCACCTCGGCGAGCGCCCGGGTGAGCTGCTCGCGGGTGACCAGGGTGTGCCGGGTGTACTCGTCGAGGCCCGCTTCCAGCGCGGGCTCCAGCGGCGCGGTCCCGTAGGCGAGCAGCACCTTGCCCAGAGAGGAGGCGTGCAGGGGCAGCAGCGAACCCACGTCCAGGGTCTGGAGGGAGTCGTCCGGCCGGAACACGTGGTGGACGACCAGGACCATGCCTTCCAGGGGGGTGCCCAGGCGCACCGCCTCCCCGCTGCGGGCGGCCAGGGCGTCGGCCCAGTTGATGGACCGGGACCGCAGTTCGTTGACGTCGAGATAGCTCGTGCCGAGATGCAGCAGGGCGGCTCCGAGCTGGTACTTCCCGGTGGTCGCGTCCTGCTCCACGAAATCCACGTGCTGGAGCGTGCGCAGAATGCCGTGGGCCGTTCCCTTGGCCAGCCCGAGGGAGGCCGCCACCTCCCCGAGCCCGAGTCGGCGAGGCCCACCGGCGAGCAGGCGCAGAATCGCGGCCGCCCGTTCGATCGACTGGACCGGACCGGCCATGAAGCGAGCTTATTACCCCTGGAGACGGTTCGCCGTGCGAGGTGAACGGTGGGACACGCGGGGCGGGACAGCAGCGTTCGGTAATGCCGACCTACGTTCATTGACCGACCCGATACGGCTCCTTAGCGTGCTACGTGGTCCGGCAGTGCGCCGCGGCGCATGATGCGGGGCCGATAACGCTCACCCCTGGAGACACGAGATGACGGTAGAGCTCAACACCCTGGTGCGGGAGGCATACGAACACGTCTTCCCGATGCCGCCCGTTGCCGGTGCCGTCTCGGACGTGCGTCGACGGGCGGGCGCGGCCCTGGCCGCCTGGAAGGTGTCCCCGGAGATCGTCGAGGACGCTCTGCTGGTGGTGTCGGAGCTGCTCACGAACGCGATCGTGCATGCCCTGCCCCCCGCGGTGCTGCGGCTTTCGTGGATCCGGGACGCCGGTTTCGGCACCCTGCACATCGAGGTCACCGACGCGGGTCCCGCACGTACCGCGGGGCAGGCGCCCGAGGGTATCGACCCCGACGAGCACGGCCGGGGCGAGGAGATCGTCCACGCGCTGGCGACTCGGCACGGCATACGCGTCCGCCCCGGCGGCTTCACCCGGTGGGCCGACCTCGTCGCGGTATGAGTCGCGAGGTGAAACGGCGGGCTGCTGGACGGCCGGCTGATGCGCGGCGTGAAACGGGCGGGCTACTGGACTGCGGGCTGATGAGGCGACGGGAACGCGACGCCGTTCCGCTCGGCTGACCGCCTGCCACCCTCCGGGCCGCCCGCGGCGGACCGGGAGCGCGACACCACGGGGACGGAACCCCGGTCGGCACGGCTCCCCGAATCCCGCGGCACCGATTCGATCCCGACCGACTCGGACGCGACCGCTTCGTCCGTGGCCTGCATACGAAGCAGGAGCAGCGCCGCGTCGTCGTGCAGCCGGCCTCCCACATGCGCCAGCAGTTCGTCATGGACGGCGGAGAGGACGTGTTCCGGCTCGTCGGACACATGGCGTGCCACGCCGTCGGCCAGCGGGTAGAACTCGCGGGCCCGGTCGCGGGCCTCGGTGACACCGTCGGTGTAGAGCAGCAGCTGATCGCCGTCGGAGAACGGCAGGATCTCCAGGCAGGGGGGCTCGCCGACGAGGGCGCGCAGGCCCAGCGGCGGAGCCGGACGGGTGGGTTCGACCGCGGCGACGTCTCCCGAGGCGGATATCAGCAGGGGAGCCGCGTGTCCGCAGTTGACCACTTCCAGCTCCCCCGCACGCGGGTGTCCGACGACCACCGCGGTGACGAAGTCGTCGGGACCGAGGTTGCGCGCCAGGCTCCGCTCGATCCTGCCGACGACGGCGAGGAGGTCGGGCTCGTCGTAGACGGCCTCACGGAAGACACCGAGGACGAGTGCAGTGGTCCCCACGGCCGTCAGTCCCTTGCCGCGCACGTCGCCGACGATCAGCCGCACCCCGTGCGGGGTGGGCACCAGGGCGTAGAAGTCACCGCCGATCCGGGCCTCCGCCGCCGCGGCGCTGTAGCGGACCGCCACCCGGAAGGGGCCCACGGTCTGCGGGATGGGCTTCAGAACCGCGTGCTGGGCGGCTTCGGCGACCGAGCGGACGGCGGCGAGCACGCGTTCCCGGCGGGAGCGCAGTGCGCTGGCCAGGGCGCTCGCCAGCGTGACGGCCAGCAGGGACGAGAGGACGACCGCCAGCTGGCGCCCCGGCACCCCGTGCCTGGTGCCCAGCGTCGCGCCCAGCACCGCGGCCAGGAAGCCGACGCACAGGACACCCCGGGCGCCGTTGGTGCTGGCGGCCAGGGCCGGCCCGGCCGCCAGCAACGGCAGCCAGAACATCCCCGAGCCGCCCAGGGCGTCCACGATCACGACGCCGGAGACGACCAGGACGGGCACCACGGGAACTCCGGCGGCCAGCTGGGCGGCGGCGCGCCGGGAGGCCGACGCTCCCCGGCCTGCCGCTCGCTTCGTGAACGGCCACAACGGCCAGTGGTCGCCACCGTGGTCTCGGGCCTGGCTCATCATTACTGTCCGCAATCCTCGCCTGTACGGGGGGTACTCCCGACTTGTCCGTTTCATCCAGGAAACGGGGTTCGGTCAGTACGCCACAAGGAGCGGATTTTCAGATAGTGAGCGAGAGGCCTCTGGTGACGCGGTCGGCGGTGGGGATCAGCCGGTCCCGGATCTCCTGGAGCCGGGAGATCCGTTCCACCGGGAGGGAGACACCCAGCGAGCCGAGGACGTCACCGCGGTAGATGGGCACGGCGACGCACACCGTGCCGAGCGAGTACTCCTCGAGGTCCGTGACCGCCGGGGCCAGCGGGGAGGAGTCGAGCCTGCGGAGCAGTTCCTGGAGGTTGGTGATGGTCCGTGGCGTCAGGTCGGCGAGGTGGTGCCGGGAGAGGTAGTCGCGGCGGGCGTCCTCGTCCAGTTCGCGCAGCACGGACTTGCCGAGCGCGGTGGCGTGTCCCGCGTCCTCGAATCCCACCCAGAGGTCGACCCGGGGCGTACGGGGGCCGTCGACGATCTCGGCGACGCTGATCTCGCCCCCCTCGTAGAAGGTGAGGTAGGTGGCGGTGGCCAGCTCGTCGCGCAGTGCGACGAGGGTGGGCCGGACCCGGCTGAGCAGCGCCTGTGCCTGGCCCGCGGTGTGCAGCGTCTGCAGCTTATCGCCGAGGACGAAGCCGCCGTCGTCCAGTTTCCGCAGGTATCCGTCGTGGACCAGCGTCCGCAGCAGGTGGTAGGCGGTCGCCAGGGGCAGCCCGGTCTCACGGGCGAGCAGCTTCGCCGGCGCGCCGTTCTCGTGCGCGCTCACCGCCTCCAGCAGACGGAAGGCACGCTGCACGGACATGATGAGCGTGGGGCTCTCGTGAACGCTCATGCCACCAGCGTGCGCCGGACATCCGGTACGGGCAAGACGCACGGCTCGTACGTCTCCCCGGAAGGCGCATCCGCGGCCCCCGGGCAAAACCTCCTCACCGCCTCACCCTGCCCCCTCTTCACCTCGTGGCCACAGTGGCGATTTTCTCCGCTCGCCTCATTTCCACCGGTCCGTCATTCCTTTCCACCGGTCCGACGTTCCTTTCCACCGGTCCGACGTTCCTTTCCACCGGTCCGCCGTGGCCGCCCACGACAGACAGGGCAGGCCGACCGTCCCGGTCCACGGAATCGGCCCGCCTGTGCGTCCGGCATAAGTAGGGTGATGCGCATGAAGGCACTTTTGTTGTCTGGTGGCTCAGGTACCCGATTGCGCCCCATAACCCATACCTCGGCGAAGCAACTCGTACCCGTCGCGAACAAGCCGGTGCTGTTCTACGGTCTGGAGGCGATCGCCGAGGCGGGCGTCACCGAGGTCGGGATCGTCGTCGGGGACACCGCCGGGGAGATCCGGGAGGCGGTCGGCGACGGTTCCGCGTTCGGTCTCGACGTCACCTACATTTCGCAGGCAGCACCTCTGGGGCTGGCCCATGCGGTGCTGATCGCCCGTGAGTTCCTGGGCGACGACGACTTCGTGATGTACCTCGGTGACAACTTCGTCGTCGGTGGCATCACGGCGCTGGTCGACGCGTTCCGCTCCGAACGGCCGCACGCCCGGATCCTGTTGACCAAGGTGCCGAACCCGACCGCGTTCGGCGTGGCCGAACTGGACACGGCGGGCCGGGTGATCGGCCTGGAGGAGAAGCCCGCCCGCCCCAAGAGCGAACTGGCGCTGGTGGGCGTGTATCTGTTCAGCCCGGTCATCCATGAGGCCGTACGCGCGATCGAGCCGTCCGGGCGTGGTGAGCTGGAGATCACGGACGCCATCCAGTGGCTGATCGACGCCGGACGCGATGTGCGGTCCACGACGATCTCCGGGTACTGGAAGGACACCGGGAACGTCACCGACATGCTGGAGGTCAACCGCTCGGTGCTGGAGTCCCTGGAGCGCCGGATCGACGGCACGGTGGACGACGACAGCGAGATCATCGGCCGAGTACGGATCGAGCCCGGGGCGAAGGTGACCGGCAGCCGGATCGTCGGTCCGGTGGTCGTCGGCGCCAACACCGTGATCACCGACTCGTACGTCGGCCCGTTCACGTCGATCGCCGGCGACTGCCGTATCGAGGACAGCGAGATCGAGTACTCGATCATGTTGCGCGACTCCTCGATGAGCGGTGTCCGGCGGGTGGAGGCCTCCCTCATCGGCCGCAACGTCGAGGTCACTCCCGCGCCCCGCAAGCCCGCCGCCCACCGGTTCGTCCTCGGCGACCACAGCAAGGTGCAGATCGCGTCATGAGGAAACGTGCGGCGCACTGATCGTGGGGCACGACACGGACGGGACGAATGACGAGAAGAAAGGTTTCACACGGTGAACTTCAAGGTGCAGCCGACCGCCCAGGTCGACGGGACGGCCACGATCGGTGACGGTACGACGGTCTGGGACCTGGCCCAGATCCGGGAGGACGCCCGGCTCGGCAGCGCCTGCATCGTGGGCCGGGGAGCCTATGTCGGCCCGGGGGTGCGGATCGGCGACAACGTCAAGCTCCAGAACTACGCTCTGGTCTACGAACCCGCGGTGCTCGGTGACGGGGTGTTCGTCGGCCCGGCGGCGGTACTCACCAACGACTACTTCCCGCGCTCGGTGGATCCGCAGGGCAAGCTGAAGCGCGGCGGCGACTGGGAGGCCGTGGCCGTGGTGGTCGCCGAGGGTGCCTCGCTGGGCGCCCGTTCGGTGTGTGTGGCGCCGGTGCGCGTCGGCCGCTGGGCGCTGGTCGCCGCGGGTGCCGTGGTGACCCGGGACGTGCCGGACTTCGCGCTCGTGGCCGGTGTGCCGGCGCGCCGGATCGGCTGGGTGGGGCGGGCCGGCGTACGCCTGGTCGAGCGGGAGGGCGAGCCGGGCGCGTGGGAGTGCCCCGAGACGGGCGCGCTGTACGACGAGAAGGACGGGGAACTCACCGAACACGCATGACAGCTGTTTTCAGCTGTTTCCCTCAAAAGGCAATTCCTCGAACATCTGCAGGCATAACATGTGCGCGAACTGTGCAGACCAAGCACAATGAGCACACAAGCCATGAGTGCCCAGGGGGGGTTACGGGTGGTGGGGACACCTATGCCTGCAGCCAGGAGCGACACCCGCTCCGACGGCTGACTTCTGCCTTGATCTGTTCCGCCCGGCCGTCGGCGCCGCGGCGCTCTCAAGTCTGCGCACGAAAAGGACCCACAGGGGGGTTGGTGTGCCCAAACGATGACCACCACACGTCTGGCGGCGCTCGGTCATGAGGACCCGCCGCTGTTCGCGCTGGCCCAACGGCTCCTCGCGGTAGCCGAGTCGGGGCTGCCGTCGATGCTGCTCCCGGGTGGCGAGGCCTTCGCCTTCACCATGGCCGGGCACCAGGAACCCGACGGCTCCTGGACCCTGGAGCGGCGCGGGATCAGCACCCGCTACGCGGCCATCACCGTGCTGGGCGCCCAGTACCTGCCCGAGGACCGCCAGCGCGCGGTGCTCGGCGGGCACACGGCACAGGAGTTCGCGGGACTCCTGGTCGAGTCGCTGCCCGCGGTGACCAACCTCGGGGACGCGGCGCTGATCGCCTGGGCCGCCGCCGAGACCGAACACCCCAAACTCTCCGACGCCCTCGGACGGGTCGAGGCGCTGGACGTGCCGGGCCGGCCGCAGTACACGGTCGAGGCCGCCTGGGTGCTGTCCGCCCTTGCGGCGGCCCGCTCCACGGTCGATGTGGAGAGACGTTTCACCGCAGCGCGCGACCGGCTTCTGCGGGCCCGGATCGGCGACAGCCCGCTGTTCCCGCACGCGACCGGACCGGGCCTGGTGTCCTGGTACCGGGCCCATGTCAGCTGCTTCGCCGACCAGACGTACCCGCTCCAGGCCCTGGCCCGCGCCCATGCCAGCGGCGACGGTGAGGGCGATCCGGAGGCGCTGGCCGCGGCGGAGGCGTGCGCGGCCCGCATCTGCGAGCTGCAGGGCGACGGCGGGCAGTGGTGGTGGCACTACGACGCGCGCACCGGCGGTGTCGTGGAGGGCTACCCCGTCTACAGCGTCCACCAGCACGCGATGGCGCCGACCGCCCTGTTCGACCTCGCCGACGCCGGCGGCAGCGGCTTCGGCGCGGCGATCCGCCGGGGCCTGCGCTGGATGACGGACGTACCCGAACTGGCGGGCTCGGAGCACCGCGAACCGATGGTCCTCGACGAACTCGGCGCCACCTGGCGCAAGGTCTACCGGGGCGACCCGAAGAAGGCCGTACGCGCCGCCCGGGGTCTGTCCACCCGGGTCGCGCCGGGCCTGCGGCTGACGGCCCTGGACCGGGTGTACCGCCCGCTGTCCGTGGACCGCGAATGCCGGCCGTACGAGTTCGGCTGGATGCTCTACGCCTGGCAGGGGGGCCGGAAATGACCGGAAGACAGACGCTGTTCGGGGTCGAGCTGGACCCGCTGACCATGGACGAGACCGTGGCGCGCTGCCTGGCGGCGGTGCGGGACGGCAGCCCGCTGGAGATCGGTGTGGTCAACGCCGCGAAGCTGGTGAACATGCGGCGGGACGACCGGCTCGCCAAGGCCGTGTCCGGCTGTGATCTGGTCCTCGCCGACGGGCAGGCCGTGGTCTGGGCGGGCCGCGTGCTGCGCGCCCCGCTGCCGGAACGGGTCGCGGGGATCGACCTGTTCCTGCGGCTGCTGGCCGAGGCGGAGACCTCCGGCATCCCGGTGTACTTCCTCGGCGCCGAGGAGGAGGTGCTGGAGCGGATGCTGCTGCGGGTGGCCGACCGCTTCCCCGGTCTGAAGGTGGCCGGCAGCCGGAACGGCTACTTCGACGACTCCGAGCAGGCGGAGATCGCCGACGGTATCGCCCGGAGCGGCGCGCAGATGCTGTTCCTCGGCATGACCTCGCCGAAGAAGGAGATCTTCACCGCCGCCTACGGCACCCGCACCGGCGCCTCGGTCGTGCACGGCGTCGGCGGCTCCTTCGACATCCTGGCCGGTGTCACCAAGCGGGCCCCCGAATCCTGGCAGCGGCTGGGTCTGGAGTGGCTCTACCGCGCGCTGCAGGAGCCGCGCCGCCTGGGCCGCCGTTACCTCACCACCAACGCCTCCTTCCTTCTCATGACGGCGCGCGAGTTCGTCCGGCCCACCCCGTCGGCCGCCGCTTCCTCTGCGTCGACCGCTTCCACGAACAGGAGCCGCTGATGCGCGTCGTCGTGGTCGGACAGGGATATGTCGGCCTGCCGCTGGCGATTCGCGCCGCCGAGGTCGGGCACGAGGTGATCGGCTACGACGTCGACACCCGGCGGATCAAGAGCCTCGCCGCCGGTGAGTCCTTCGTCGAGGACGTCTCCTCCGAGCGGATCCGGGCGGCGCTGGACAACGGCTCGTACCGCCCGACCGAATCGGCCCGCGACTGCGGCGGTTTCGACGTGGCCGTGGTGACCGTCCCCACCCCGCTGCACGAGGGCACCCCCGACCTCCGCTACATCAGGGAGTCGGCGGTCACCCTCGCCCGCTACCTGCGCCCGGGAGCCACGGTCGTCCTGGAGTCGACGACCTATCCCGGCACCACCCAGGAGCTGTTCGCGCCGATCCTGGAAGAGGGCTCGGGCCTCACCGCGGGCTCGGACTTCCACCTCGGCTACAGCCCGGAGCGGATCGACCCGGGCAACACGGTGTGGGGCTTCAAGGAGACCCCGAAGGTCGTCTCCGGCGTCAACGAGGCCTCCCTGAAGGCCGTTCAGAGCTTCTACGCCCAACTCGTCGACACCACCGTGCCGGTGAGCTCGCCCAAGGAGGCCGAGCTCGCCAAGCTGCTGGAGAACACCTTCCGGCATGTGAACATCGCGCTGGTCAACGAGATCGCGATGTTCGCCCACCACCTGGACATCGACGTCTGGCAGGCCATCGACGCCGCCTCCTCCAAGCCCTTCGGCTTCATGAAGTTCACGCCCGGACCGGGCGTCGGCGGCCACTGCCTGCCGATCGACCCCTCGTACCTGTCCTGGCGGGTGCAGCGCGAACTCGGCCAGAGCTTCCGGTTCGTGGAGCTGGCCAACGACATCAACAGCCACATGCCCGAGTACGTGACACGCCGGATCAGCGACCTGTTCAACGAGCGGCGCCGTTCCGTGAACGGCTCCCGGATCCTGCTGCTCGGTCTGGCGTACAAGAAGAACACCGGCGACGCCCGTGAGTCGCCCGCCCTGCGCATCTCCCAACTGCTGCTCGACATGGGCGCCCAGGTCAGGGCGGCCGACCCGCACGTCGTCGAGAGCCTGCCGGTGGACTCCCGGCTGGTGCGGGTCGAACCGACGCAGCGGGAGCTGGCGGACGCCGACGTGGTGGTCCTGCTCACCGACCACGACGGCTTCGACTACGAACTCGTCGCCGAACACGCCCCCTTCGTCCTGGACTGCCGCCGCCGGCTGCCGTCCGGACCCACCATCGAGGTGCTCTGAACCATGCGAGTCGTCTGTGTGGCCGGGGCACGCCCCAACTACATGAAGATCAAACCGGTGATGGACGCCCTGGAGCGCCGCGGCGCCGAGGTGCTCCTCGTCCACACCGGCCAGCACTACGACCCGGCGATGAACGACGTGTTCTTCGCCGACCTCGGCATCCGCCCGCCGGACCGCTTCCTCGGGGTCGGCTCCGGCAGCCACGCCGAGCAGACCGGACGCGTGATGACCGCGTTCGAGCCGCTCCTCGACGAGGTGTCCCCGGACGTGGTGGTCGTGGTCGGCGACATCAACTCCACGCTGGCCTGCGCCCTGGTGACCGCCAAGGCCGGGCCGCTGCTGGCCCATGTGGAGGCCGGGCTGCGCAGCCGCGACTGGAGCATGCCGGAGGAGGTCAACCGGGTCGCCACCGACCGGGTCAGCGACTATCTGCTGGCCCCCTCCCCCGACGCCGTCGACAACCTGCGCGCGGAGGGGTACCGGGAGGACCAGATCCACCTGGTCGGCAACGTCATGATCGACACGCTGCTGGCCAACCTGGAGCGGGCCCGGGCCTCGGACGTCCTGGGCCGATTCGGCCTGGCCAAGGGCGAGTTCGGTCTGGTCACGCTGCACCGGCCCGCCAACGTGGACGACCCGGAGGTCCTCACCGGACTGCTCAAGGCCCTGGGCGAGATCGCCGGCCGCCTTCCGCTCGTGCTGCCCGTGCATCCGCGCGCGGCCGGACGGCTGGCCGAGATCGGCGTCCCCGGGGGCGTCCGGCTCGTACCGCCCGCAGGTTATCTGGACTTCATCGCCCTGCAGGACTCCGCGCGCGTCGTGCTCACCGACTCCGGCGGGGTGCAGGAGGAGACCACCGCGCTGGGCGTGCCGTGCGTGACCCTGCGGGACAACACCGAACGGCCCGTCACCGTGGAGCAGGGCACGAACGTGCTGGCGGGGCGGGATCCGGCGCGGATCACCGCCACCGTGAACGCGGTACTGGACCGGCCGCCCGCCCCACGCCGGCCCGACCTCTGGGACGGCCGCGCGAGCGACCGTATCGCCGAGGTGCTGCTGGCGGGAGGCACCGCGAGCACCCGGCCGAGACCGACCGACCAGCCCACGGACCAGTCCACCACTCAGCCCACCGAGGACCGAACGTTCCCCATATGATCCGCTTGCAACTTATGCTCGTCGAACGTTTGGTCGCGAGGGGGGACCGTCATGGATCTCGCTGAGATCTTCCGGGTCATGCGCAGGCGCTGGTACGTGCTGTTGCCGGGACTGCTGCTGACCGCCGGCCTGATCGCCGCCGTGATCGTGCTGGTCCCGGTCACCTACCAGTCGCAGAGCACGGTGGTGCTGCTGAACTCCCAGAAGGCCACCCAGGCTTACGACGGCAATCCCTTCCTCAGCACCCAGACCTCGCTCACCGGCATGGCCGACAGCCTGGCCCGCAACCTGAACTCGGACGACTCGCTGCGGGATCTCAAGGCCCGTGGCGCCAAGGGCACGTTCGCGGCCAAGCTCGCCGACAACGCGCAGGGGCCGCTGATGTGGCTCACCGTCACCGGCACCGACAAGGCCTCCGTCCTGTCCTCGGACAAGACCCTGACCGCGTACGCCAAGGAACGGCTGGACCAGTTCCAGAAGGAGCAGTCCGTCGCACCGAAGGCCATGATCCGGATGACGACGATCGTGCCGCCGCAGAACCCGGTGGCACAGACCAAGACCCGGCTCGAGTACATGATCATGGCGGGGGGCCTCGGGCTGGTGCTCACCCTGGCCGCGGCCTTCTACGTCGAGGCCCGCAAGAGGTCCGCGCACACGCCCGAGCCGGCCGCCGGGCCCGCCGGACCGGCGGAGGAGGCCGAGGCGGAGCCGGCAGAGGCGGCCGGCCCCGTCCGCTCGGCCGGGGAATCGGTCGTGGAGGAGACGCTCGCCCTCCGGCAGCCGCCCCGCTGGTCGCAGTCCTCCGGGGCCGGGGCCGCCGCCGCAGAGCCCGACGCACCACGGCACGCCATGGCCGTGGCATCCGCCGCAGAGCCGCTCGACGAGGAGTCGACTCATGGACATCGCCCGCGCACCGGACAGCGGGACCGGTGAGACGAGCGACGCACCCGCTCCTCCCGACCCCGTAGTACCTCCCGCTGCTCCCTCCTCCCTCGGCCGCAAGGTGCGTTCCGCGGCCCGGTGGAGTCTGATCAACACCGTCGTCCTGCGCCTGGGCAACTTCGCGACCGGCATCGTGCTGGCGCGTTTCGCCCTGGGCCCCGCGGAATGGGGCGTGTACGGCATCGCCCAGACCGTGCTGCTCGTCCTGCTGTCCGCGAACGAGCTGGGCGTGGGCCTGGCCATCGTGCGCTGGGAGGGGGACGCACGGCGGTTCGCGCCGACCGTGCTGACCCTCAGCACCCTCTCCAGCGGTCTGCTGTACGTGGCGCTGTTCGCTGCCGCGCCGACGGTGGCCGGCCTGCTCGGCTCGCCCGACGCCGCGAACGTCCTGCGGGTGATGTGTCTGTGCGTGGTGATCGACGGGGTGGCGCAGGTCCCCGGCGGCTTTCTCACCCGTGAGTTCGCCCAGGGCAGGCGGATGGTCATCGACGGGCTCAACTTCGTGCTCGGCACGGCGGTGACGCTGGTACTGGCCTTCGAGGGCCGGGGCGCGATGAGCTTCGCCTGGGGCGCGGTCGTCGGGAACGTCGTCACGCTGATCGGCTGCGCGCTGGCGGCCCCGGGCACCCTGAAGTTCGGCTGGGACCCCGGGCAGGCCCGGGCGCTGCTGAGGTTCGGGCTGCCGCTGGCGGGGGCGAGCATGCTGGCCCTCGCGGTGGTCAACGTCGACACGATGGTGGTGGGCGCGACGCTCGGCAACGTCGCGCTGGGGTTCTACGTGCTCGCCTTCAACATCTCCGGCTGGCCCGTGCGGATCATCTCCGAGGCCGCCCGCCGGGTCTCCTTCGCCGGGTTCTCCCGGCTGGCCGCCTCACCGCAGGCGCTCGCCCAGGGTTTCAGCCGTGCCCTGGGTGTGGTGATCACCGGCACCGTCCCGCTGTGCGTGCTGCTGGCCGGTCTCGCGGAGCCGGCCATCCGGCTGATCTACGGCAGCCAGTGGACCCCCGCCGCCGCGGCGCTGCCCTGGCTGATGGCTCTCGGCCTGATCCGGATCGGCAGTGAACTCGCCTACGACTGCCTGGTCGCGGTAGGACAGCGCCGCTCGCTCTTCCTGGTGCAGGGCCTGTGGCTGGTGGCCCTGGTCCCGGTGCTTCTCCTCGCCGCCCGTCTGAACGGGATCGTGGGAGTGTCCCAGGGCCATGTCCTGGTCGCCGGCGGTCTGGTGGTGCCGGTCTTCCTGATCGCCCTCCGCCGTGGCGGCATCGGCCTCGGCCGGATCGCACGGGCCTGCGCGTGGCCGTTCCTCGGCGGGGCCGTGATGGCCGTCGTCATCCTCGGTATGGAGCGCCTGCTCGGCGACGGGCGGCTCGCGCTCCTCGCCATCACCACCGTGGCCCTGGCCGGATACGTGGTGTGCGTGCTGCCCAGCCTCGACTTCCTGCGGGGCGTCGGCCGACAGGACATGAGGTGAGCCCGATGTCACGGCGTACCGGCCGGAGCGCGCTCGTGTGGCCGCTGCTCGCCGCCCTGCTGGCGGTCCTGGGGACGGCCTGCTCGGGGTCGGACAAGTCCGCGCTGCCGGACTGCCCGGACTCCGCGCTGACCTGCCCCGCGAGCGGGTCCTCGGCGCCCACGGGCAGCGATCCGCCGACCACGCCCGGCGAGACGACGGCGACCCCCTCCGCCACCTCGTCCACGACGGCGCAGCCCACCGCGACGGCCGGCGGCACGAGCAGCACGTCCGGGAAACCCTCGTCCCGGGCCGCCTGCACCTCGCCCGGCGCCTGCGGCTTCCCCGACACCCGCACCACCGGCCCCCGTATCCCGCTCAAGCCCCACAAGACCGGCTACCTGGCCGTCCGTACCGACGGGACGGTCATCCGGGGCTGGGACATCACCGGCTCGCTCGACATCTACGCGAACGACGTCACCGTGATCGACACGAAGATCACCTCGGACAGCTGGTGGGGCGTCAACCTGCGCGCCGGCTACCACGGGCTGCGGGTCCTGCACTCCACCATCACCGCCGTGCCCGGCAAGGGACCGGACAACGGCGGGGTGGACTACGCGGTGTCGAACATGGGGGGCAGTTCCGTCGAGGTGGGCTGGTGCGACGTCTCCGTGTTCGGCGACGCCCTGTCCATGGGCCAGGGGATCATCCACGACAACTACGTCCACGACATCGTCCCGTTCGTCAACCAGGGCGGCGAGTGGCAGCACACCAACGCGGTGATCAGCGGCGGCGGCAACACCGGGCAGCTGATCATCCGCCACAACACGCTGCTGAACCCGACGAGCCTCAAGCAGGGGGCCTCGGGAAGCATCGGCCTGTTCGCGGACACCGGTGTCGTCCGCAACGTCACCGTCGACGGCAACTGGATAGCCGGCGGCGCCTACGCCCTCTACGGCGGTGACACGGGCGCCACCGACATCAAGGTCACGAACAACGTCTTCTCGTCGCAGTACCACCCCGCCTCCGGCGGCTACGGCGTGGTCGCCCACTGGAACGCCGGGGGCGCCGGGAACGAGTGGCGGAACAACCGGATGTCCGACGGCCGCCCGATCACCCCGGAGCCGTCCTCGTGAGCGGCGGCATGACGCGCCGTGTCGCGCGGGCGCCCTGGACGGTGCTCAAGGCGTTGTTCGGCTGGCTGGTGCTCTTCGAGGCCAGGAACAAGGTCCTGCTGGCCCCGACGGCGGTGCGGCTGCGCCGGACCGAGAACGCCGAGGCCCGACGGCTGGCCGCCGGCCTGAAGTCGCCACCCACGGCGCTGGTCGCCACGGTGATCGCCACTCACCGGCGTCCCGAGGCGCTGTGTGCCGCGGTGCGCTCGGCCCTGGACCAGACCGTCCGCGACCAGGTCGTCATCGTGGTCGACGACGGCGCCGGACTGCCCGGACTCCCCGCCGACCCGCGGCTGTTCGCCGTCTCGCTCGCGAGCAACACCGGTGTGGCGGGCGTCGTGCGCAACGTGGGCATCCGCCTCACCCGCTCGACGTACGTGGCGTTCCTGGACGACGACAACCTGTGGGAACCCGACCATCTGGCACGGGCGTTGGCGGTCCTGGAGTCCCCCGGCGGACCCGACGGCGTCTACACGGCGCTGCGCCGCGTCCTGCCCGACGGCAGCGAGAACGACGTCCTGTCGGTGCCCTACGACCGGCGCCGCGCCGCCCGCGAAGCCTTCCTGGACACCAACGCCTTCGTCGCCCGCCGTACCCGCTCCCTGCACTTCAGCCGTCTGCGCCGGACCCCGGAGGTGCTGCCCCGGGAGGACTGGGAGCTGATCCGCCGGTATGGCCGCACGCACCGGGTGCTGCACGTGCCGCACCCCACGGTCCGGTACCTGATGAACCCGGCCAGCTTCTACACCCAATGGCGACAGCCCAGTTGAGGGCTCAGCTTCCCTTCCGCTCCGACCACAGGTGGTTGATCCCGTGCCACGATCCCGCGCCCTCAGGAACAAATTCGTCGACGCTCCGGGCTCGCTCGGCGAACGACTCCGCATCGCCCGCTGGGAACGGTTCCGGCGCTGCTTCCCCGGCATCGAGAACATGAGCGTGGTGGACCTGGGCGGCACGGCCGAGATGTGGCTGCGGGCGCCGGTGCGCGCCAAACACGTCCACCTGATCAACCTGGAGGCACACCCCGCCGAGCTGCCCGACTGGATCACCGCGGAGAACGCCGACGTCACCGACCCGGCGGTCGCCGCCGAACTGAGCGCCAAGGGCGGCTACGACCTGGTGTTCTCCAACTCGACCATCGAGCACGTGGGCGGCCACAGCCAGCGGCAGAAGTTCGTCGCCGCCGTGGAGCAACTGGCGCCGCTGCACTGGATCCAGACGCCGTACCGCTACTTCCCCGTCGAGCCGCACTTCGTGGCACCCGGCTTCCAGTTCCTGCCCCTGTCCGCGAGGGCACGCCTGGTACAGCACTGGCCACTCGTGCACAGCCGCCCGGACAGCCCGGAGTCGGCGATGAACGCCGTGATCAACATCGAGCTGCTGACCCGCACCGAGATGCGCTACCTGTTCCCCCGGTCGGAGCTCCTCAGCGAGCGGTTCCTCGGTGCCCCGAAATCGCTCATCGCCGTGAGAACGGAGTCGGCATGCTGAACAACCTGGTCAACAGACATGACGCGGACCGGCTGCTGCGCAAGGTGCGGAAGCTGGACCTCGACCCGGTGCTGGCCAAGCTGCGGGTGCGGGGCGGTGCGCGCGTGGTCCAGCACTGGTCCCAGGTCGACCCGTCGCTGACCGAGTGGTGGGCGATCCCGGCGGTCATCAAGCGCTGGAACCTGTTGATGACCGGCGATGCGGACACGTCGTTCCCGCAGTACGTGGCCGCCAAGCACTTCGCGCCGCGCACCGATCTGCGCGGTCTGTCGCTGGGGTGCGGCACCGGCGGCAACGAGTTGCTCTGGGCGAAGACCGGCGCGTTCTCCCTCCTGGAGGGCGTGGACGTCGCGCCGGAGCGGATCGACTTCGCCACCCGCGCCGCCGCGGAGGACGGGCTCGCCGACGTCCTGCGCTTCCGGGTCACCGACGTCAACCGGATGACCGCCGACGGTGAGCGCTTCGACGTACTGCTGGGGCTGCAGTCACTGCACCACTTCGACAACCTCGACGAGACGCTGCCGCGGCTCGCCCAACTGATCGAGCCCGGCGGGACGTTCGTGATCGACGAGTTCGTCGGCCCCACCCGGTTCCAGTGGACCGACGCCCAACTGGACGCGGCGAACATGCTGCTCGCCCAGCTCCCCGAGGAGCGGCGGCGGCTGGCCGACGGCCGGATCAAGCACCGCGTCGTGCGGCCCAGCAGGTTGTCGATGGTGCTGGACGACCCGTCGGAGGCGGTCGACGCGGCGGCGCTGCTGCCGGGGCTGCGGCGCGAGTTCGACGTCGTCGAGGAACGACCGTACGGGGGGACGGTGTTGCACATCGCGTTCTCCGGGATCGCGCACAACTTCCGTGACCAGGAGCCGGAGACGCTGGCGCTCCTGGAGCGGTGCTTCGCTGTGGAGGACGCTGCCTTGCCGGAGGTGGGGCACGACTTCGTTGCCATGGTGTGCAGGCCGCGGAGTTCGGACTAAGGGGGTGCCGCGATCTGCCGCCGACCGGCTGCGGCTGCGTCGTGGCTGGTCGCGCCCACGCGGCGGAGCCGCATATCGATACAGCCCCGCGCCCCTGAAGGGGCGCTTCAGGGGCCCGGCGTCGTGAGCAACCGGCCCGGTCGGGCCAAGGCTGCCGCTGCCGCTCTGCTGGCCGGGCGGCCCAGTGCTGCTCGTGAGGTTTCGCGGAGCAGAACGGCCGTGCGGAAGGCGGCCGTTGCCAGGGGGCCGTGGCGGCGGCGGTAGAGGCGGACGCGGTTGAGGGTGAGGAGGGTCCAGAGGCGGGGGGACACCTGGGAGTCGCCTCCCAGGTGGACGGCCTCGGCCGTGGGCTCCAGCTGGGTGGCGTAGCCCCGGTCCCGGGCGCGCAGGCAGTACTCGGTCTCCTCCGAGTAGAGGAAGAAGGACTCGTCCCACGGGCCGCAGGCGGCCAGGCAGTCCCCCGATACGGCCATCAGCGCGCCGGTCGCCCAGTCGGCGCGGGTGGGCCGCCGGTAGGCGGCGGGGTCGGTGACGAGTTCACTCAGGGCCGGGAAGCGCCCGGCCCTGGTGTTGCCGATGACGGCCTCGCCGAGTGCCCGCAGGACGCTCGACTCGCGGCGCAGTGAGTGGTGGGGTGTGTCACTGCCCTCTTCGTAGAGGAGAGGTACGGCGATCCCGACTCCGTCCCCGAGGCTGTCGACCAGGCGTTTGGCGCAGCCCTGCCGCATCCGGATGTCGGGATTGCAGATCAGCACGGTTTCGCAGCCCTCGGTCGCGGCCAGTGCCGCGTTGATCCCGGCCGCGTACCCGGCGTTGTGGCCGGTCTCGACGACGGTGGCGGCCGGGGCCAGCGTCCGGAGCAGCTCGACGGTGTCGTCGGCGGAGTCGTTGTCCGCGACGACCAGTCGGTAGTCGAGACCTGCCATGCCGTCGGGCAGCGCGGCGAGGAACCCGGCGAGCACCGAGGCGCTGTTCCAGGTGACGACGATGACGGCGACGGTGCTCATCGGGACTCCACGAGTTCGGGCGACTTCTTGTCTTCGGTTGCCTGGCGAGGGGCCGGGACAGGGGCGGCGGCCTCGCGGCGGATGAAGCCGAGGTAGCTGCCGCCTGCGCCCAGGGTCAGGAAGAACATCCCGGCGTACATGGGGAAGCTGAGGGCGTCGAAGGTGGCGCTGATGACCAGGGCGACCAGGGCCGAGGCGAGGAAGGCCTGCCCGAGTTCCCGGTCCGACTCGGTGCGGGCGAGCCGGCGGATGGCACCGCCCTGGTGGATCCCGGTGACGAACAGGGCGAGCAGCGCGACCATGCCCGCGGCGCCCATCTCCGCCAGGGTCAGCATGTACTGGTTGTCCGTGAAGAAGTACAGGTCGGGGGTGAAGGTGCCGAACCCCCGCCCGAACCATGGGTGTTCGCTGAGGTAGGGGACGATCGCGCTGTACTTCACGGTGCGGGCCTGGGTGCTGCTGTCGGAGTTGGACAGGAAGGTGGCGAACAGGTTGGTGATGGTTCCGATCAGCCCCGGGATGATCACCTTGAAGCCGGCCACCGAGCCCAGGACGATGCCGATCGCGGCCCAGCGCCGCTGCGGCTTCCAGCGGGGCACCATCACCAGGATCACGATGAAGGCGCCGATGATGGACGTCCGGGACACCGTCAGCGGCAGCGCGCCCGCCATGATCGCCACCGGCCCCCAGCGGCGCAGCGCGCCGGCGTGCCGGCGTACCGGGTCGAAGGCCTGGTGGACGGCGAAGGGGACCAGGATGGCGAGCATCCCGCCGAACTCCAGCGGGTGTGCGGTGGTGGAGCGCGGCCGGGTGAACGAGCCGCGGTCCATGGCGCTGATCCCGGCGGTGCTCGACTGCAGTCCGGGGATGTGGATGGAGTCGGCGATGTTGGTCGCGGCGAAGAAGTCGTAGTAGCCGATCAGGGCGACCACCGTGCCCAGGACGACGAGCCGGCGCATCAGGGTGTCCAGCCGGCTGCGCTCCTGGATGCCGGCCGATGTCAGCACGACGAGCGCCACCCACACGCCGAGCCCGATGAGACCCCGGTCGGCCCCGAGGACCTCCTCGTGCGAGCTCTCCCGGGTCGCGTCCGCGAGGTAGGACAGCAGGACCGCCGCGGCGAGCACGCACATCACCACGCGCGGCAGCCTGGTGCCCTCGGCCGGCAGGACGCGGCCGCCCAGCCAGGTCGCGAGGTACCAGAGCAGTCCCAGCAGGGCGAAGACGTTGGCGGGGGTGCCGACTCCGCCCAGCGCGGGCAGGGTGAGGTTCGACGGGATGAAGTAGGCCAGCACCAGATAGCCGGTGAGGATCGTCGTGGCGTCCAGCCGGCGCACCAGCAGGCCCTTGGGCCGCTCAGGGGGGTCGGCGCGGTGGCGCCGGGGCACGTATCCGGCGACGGCGCGGCCCCGGCGGCGGACCACCGCGACGCCCTCGGCGAGGATGGACAGCAGGAACGCGCTGACCATCCCGGCGATGAGGACCGCGGCGACGTTCTGGTACCGGCTCTTCGACTGCGAGACCGGGGTCTGCGGCAGGACGACCGGCGCCGTCTGCACCACGTACCCCTTCGGCACCTTGGAGGCGGCCTGCAGTGCCTTCAGCTGCTCCCCGGCGAAGTCGGTGAGGGTGGTGGTCTCCCGGAGGACGTTCTCCCGGTCGGTGCCGGTGACGCTCAGGGAGAGCAGCGGGCTGTCCGCCTGCGGCGCGAATCCGACCGTGTACTGGTCCGTGACGCCGCGGGAGCTCAGTTCCTTGGCCGAGTCGCTCGACTGGAGCGTTCTGATCAGCACGTCGGCCGTGACGACCAGCGAACCGCCCGCGTTCGACAGGGGGTTGCCGAAGGTCGGCGCCATGTCGGCGATCGCGGTGGAGTCGAGGAGCGTGACGGAGCTCTGCGACTGGTAGGACACCGGGATGGTGCGGTACAGGTATCCGCCCGCGAGCAGACTGAGCAGGGTGAGGGGCACCATGAAGTACCAACGCCTGCGCATGATCGCCAAAATGTCGGCGAGGCTCATGAGAACTCCCTTTTGGTGGCGGTTCGCCCCGGCGCCTGCGAGGATCGACGAAGACGGAAGGAATCCCTGTGTCGCCTCGTGACGTCGCCGAAGCGCTGCTCCGCCGCTGGTACGTACTGCTGCTCGCGCTCGCGCTGACGGCCGCCGGAGCCTACAAGGTGCTGCATCCCGCCCCGCAGTTCCTGAGTTCGGCGGTGGTCGTCCTCAAACCGCCGGTGACGGGGAACCAGCCGAACCAGCTGACGAACCTCCAGCCGCCGCTCGCCACCCTCTCGTACGGGGTCATCCAGCAACTGGAGTCGCCCGCCGGGCGCAGGGAACTGGACGCCGTCGGCGTGCACGGGACATACCAGCTGATCCCGCGCAACAGCGGAACGAGCGCGACGCCGCGCTATCTGATCCCCTCGGTGCAGGTGCAGGCACAGCGGGGCGACGCCGTGGCGGCCGACACCGCGGTCGGCCGGGTCGTCGAGGTCTACACCAAGCATGTGACGGACCTGCAGGACGCCGAGGGGATCGCCCCCGGATCGCGGATCAGCGCATCCGTCCTGGTCGCGCCGAGCGCCGCCCCGGTGCAGGGCACCAGAACCCGCGCCCTGGCCGGTACGGCGCTGCTGGGGGCCCTCGCCGGGATCCTGGGCGCGCTCTGGTTCGACCAGTACGCGCTGCGCCGCGGGAGGAGGAAAGACCCCCTGGCCGGCCTTTCGGACCCGGTCCGCCACGCCGACGGGGTCGCGGTGGCGGGCTGAGCCGCTGAACTGATCACGCATCAGATGCCGCGGCGCTTCCAGGACTCCCACCACAGCCACTCCCGGCCGCGCTCGGCCACGGCCGACCACACCAGGGGCTGCAGATACGGCATCGTCCTCGGCCCGATCCGTCTGCGCAGCCGTAGCGCGCGGTACTCGGGCAGCGTCGCACAGCCCGGCAGGCACTCCTCGGCGAACGCCACGCATTCGTCGACCGGGACGACTCCGGTACGGCCCCGGTCGTAGGCCCGGTAGGCCCGGCGCAGGGCGTAGCGGGCCAGGCGGGTGTGGACCTGCTCGGCCAGGCGGTCGGCGTGGGGCAGCCGGTCCCCGCACTTGGCGAGCACCGAGTCGAAGGCGACCAGGCGCTGGCGCAGGTCGTCGAGCTGGCCGCCGAAGTCGACGGTGGACATGTTGTTGCCGTGGACGCGGTAGAAGGCCTGGTCTGCGCCGCGGATGTAGCCGACGTCGGCGTGGGCGGCGAGCCGCATCCACATCTCGATGTCGCCGGCGTGCGGCAGGGCGGGGTCGTAGCCGCCGACCTTGCGCTGGAGGTCGGTGCGGACGACGACCTCGGGTGAGGTGATACAGCCGGTGCCCTCGCGGAAGCGGCGCTCCAGCCACCACTGGCCGGGGTAGACGACCGAACCGGTGCTCTGCGTGCGGGCCTTGGGCAGCGGGCCGCCGTGCTGGAAGCGCAGCGGGCGCCCGTAGGCGAACCCGGCCTCGGGGTGGGCGTCCAGGAGTTCGGCCGCCCGGACCAGGGCGCCCGGGACCAGCCGGTCGTCGGCGGACAGGAGGGCCACGTAGTCGCCGTCGGCCCATTCCAGGAGGCCTTCGTTGTAGGTGGCGATATGGCCCTTGTTGGTCTCGTGGACGAGGACCTCGATCCGCGGGTCGGCGGCGGCCAGCTTGAGTGCGGCCTCCGCCGAGTTGTCGGGCGAGGCGTCGTCGATGATGAGGACCCGGACGTCAACGCCGTCCTGCTCGTCCAGGACGCTGCTCACGCAGTCGGCGAGGAAATGGCCGTACTTGTAGCAGGGGATCACAACACTGACGCTGGACATCGGTGGGGAAGCCAATCCCCGTCGGTGGTCCGCGCCCGCCTGGGCGCGGACCACCGACGGTGTGTGGGACGGATCAGTTCTTTTTCTTCTTCTTGAAGGTGGTCTTGCTGGTCAGGGTCCAGCTGTCGGACTTCACCGTGTCGCGGTGCTTGTCCTTCGCCGTGACCGTGACCTTGAACCGGGTGCCGTCCGGCAACGGGGCGGACAGGTGCACGGTGGCCCTGTGGGTCGCCCGGTTGTAGGAGACGACGGCCGTGACATGGAGCTTCCTGGCGGCCTGGGATCCGTCCAGGACGGTCACGGTCGCATCCACGGACGCCACCGCGGCCTTGGCGGGCACGTCCAGGACGAGGGCGCTCGCCGCGTCGGCGGTGTGCGCCACCGAGGACGCGGTCACCTCCGAGGCGGCGACCGACGCCGCCAGGGACGCGCTCGGGTCGTCGGCGGTGAAGACGGGGCCCACCCAGTAGTTCGAGGATCCGTAGGAACCGTTGGGGAAGGCCGAGCCGCTGCCGTACTTGTAGAGCCCGTTGTGGTGCGTGGTGGTGTCGGCCGTGGCGGTGAGCGGATAGGACTTGTGGGCCGCCGCGAAGTAGCCGCCGTCCACCGCGTAGTTGCCGTTCGGCGCGTGGTAGGAGACGACGTAGGCGGTGTCGGCGGTGATCGCCACCGGGGTGGCGAAGGTCAGCGTCTGCCAGCCGGAGGCCGTCTCGTTGGTGAAGGTGCCGCTGGCGAGCAGTGTGCCGTCGTCGGTCCACAGGCTGCCGGTGTGGGTGCCCGTGTTGCCGGTGCCCTTGTAGAAGGTGACTCCGGTGACCCAGCCGGCCGCCGAGGACGTGAACCGGGTGCCCAGCTCCACGGAGTTGGGGTCGGCGGTCATGTCGGTCGTGGCGGGTGTGGTGGAGGAACCCCACAGCGAGCACGGGCAGGTGACCGCGGGCGGTGTGGAACTGGTGGTGAACGACCAGGTCACCGGGGCCGTCATGGCGTTGCCCCACACGTCGGAGGCCTGGACGGACGCCGTGTACGTGGTGTGCAGGTCCAGTTCCGTCGACGGTGTGAAGGTCGCCTTGTTCGACGCGGGGAAGGTCACGGCTCCGGGCACGGTGTTGCCGTCCGCGTCCTTCACGGTGAACGTCACGCTGTCGGTGTCGAGGGCCGAGCTGAAGGTGGCCGACACCGGCGCCGTGATCGACGCGTCGGTCGCCCCGGACGTCGGGGAGAGCGAGGAGACGGTGGGCGGGGTCGTGCTGGCCGCCGAGGTGTCGAGCACCACGTCGACCCAGTAGTTGCTGCCCGAGGACTGCGAGGACGGGAAGGCGCTGGTCGAACCGTAGTGGTAGACGCCGTTGCCGCCGTCGACACCGGTCTGGAGCGCGGTCAGCGGGGCCAGGCCGGCTCCGCTGGAGGCGAGGGTGGTGTCGTAGGAGTATCCGCCGTTGGGGGCGAAGTACGAGGCGACATAGGTGGTGTTGGCCTTGACGGTCACCGGGGTGGCGAAGTTCAGCTGCTGCCAGCCGGAGGCCGTCTCGTCGGTGAAGGTGCCGGTGGCCAGTCGGGTACCGGAGGCGGTCCACAGGCTGCCGGTGTGTGTGCCGGTGTTGGCGGGCGACTTGTAGAAGCGCACGCCGGTGACCGAACCGGCCACGGTGGTACGGAACTTGACGCCGAGCTCCAGCGAGCCGCCGTCGCCGGCGTTGACGGTGCCGGGCACGGCCGAGGCCGGCCAGATGGTGCACGGGCAGGCCTGGGGGCCGACGGTCACCGGGACGGTGGTGACGGCGCCGATGTTGACGCTGTCGTCGACCGCGCGGACCTTGATGGACGCCGAGCCCGGGGTGGTCGGGGTCCAGCTGTAGCTCCAGGACGTCAGACCGGTGGCGGCGTTCCAGGTCGTACCGCCGTCCGTGGACACCTCGACGCGGGCGACCACCCCGCCGGAGTCGGTGGCGGTGCCCTTGATGGTGACCGCCTTCAGCGCCGGGACGGTGACCCCGGAGGCCGGGCTCGTCACGGTGATCGTCGGTCCGGTGGTGTCGGTGGAGGCCGAGGCGGCGACGAGGTTGCTCTGCAGGGTCAGCGGCTGGACGCCCATGTCGGCGAGGATGTTCACCGTCGCCTGCTGCATGCGGGAGTCCTCGGTGACCACCGTGTCGTCGGGGTTGTAGGTGGGGACGTTGGTCAGGCCCCACGACCACTGCACTGTCCCCGACCCGAACACCAGGGCCCCGGAGTCCTGGTCGCGGAACTCGACGAGGTTGTGGGTCGCCGTGCCGTTGCCGTAGATGTTGCCCCAGTCCTGGCGGAGCTTGCCGTCCTCGATGTCGACCGTCGTGGACGACACGTCGATGGCTCCGGCGGGTCTGGTGCTGTTGTCGATGTCGCTGTCCCACTCGTAGCCGAGCGTGCCCGTCGGGAAGGTCGCGGTCTGGCTGGAGCCGAGGCTCGCGATGGAGGTGTTGCGCCAGATGCGGTTCTTGCCGTACGAGCCGGGGACCGTGATGGCGTCGCTGCGGTAGCCGTTCACCGTGAACATGGAGCCCGTGAGGGTGTTCGGCGGCTGGTAGGACTGGCCGTAGTTGGTGCTGGCCGGGTCCATCCAGGTGCCGGTCCAGACGCCGCTGGGGTCGGCGATGCCGTTGCCCTGCGCCATCTTGGTCATCTTGTAGCAGACCAGGGTGCGGTCGGCCGTGCTGGTGCCGTCGATGCTCGGGGCGAGCCGGGTCTTCCAGAAGACCTCGTTGCCGCTGAAGAAGGCCTCCCGTACGCCGGCCTTCCTGGCCGCCAGGACGTTGGAGTACTGGCTCTGCGTCCAGTACTCGTCATGCCCGGACGACATGTACACCTTGTGCTTCTCCAGCTGGGTGGCGCCGCTCGACGACGACACGTCCACGCCGGACGTGTAGGTGACGTCGTAGCCGTTGCGCTCCAGCCAGGACAGCATCATGTACTCGGAGCCGTAGATGCCATTGTCGCCGCCGATGTCCAGCGGCCGGTTGTAGCTGACCTCGTAGGCACGGCCGTCGGGCGCGGGTCCGGTGCCTCCGTACAGGTCCTGGCCGCCGTAGTCGTTGTACGCCTGCCACGTCTGGTCGCTGGTCTGTACGACGATGTTGGCCGTGCTGGAGTCGTTGCGGACGACGAACGGGTACGGCATCAGGCCGTCGCCGTCGGTCTGCGTGAGGTTCGCGATGTACAGGCCGGACACGGCGTCGCTGGGCACGGTCCAGGTCGCGGTCACCGGCCAGTTGCCGCAGTCGACCAGGCCGGTCGTGCTCTTGGTCGTACAACTGGCGGGCTTGGAGTTGTAGTTGGCCGGATACGTCACGGCCGCCTGGGCCGCGGTCGACATCTGGCGGGCGCCGTCGCCGCCGTACCAGCCGAGCCGGTAGATCTGGATGTTGTACGAGACCGGCGACTGGACCTTGAACTGGACGGTGTCCCCGGCCCGGACGCTCTCCTTGGTGGTGAAGCCCTTGATGTCACCGTAGGCGTTGGGCGAGAACCAGTCGGTCTTGGGGCTGCCTGTCTTGGAGTTCTCGCACACGATCGGGTTCGAACCCGACCCGCACGGATCGGACGCCGCCTGCGCGGACCCGGCCAGCGGGAGCACCGCCAATATCAATGCCACTACGACGGCGAGGCGCCCGCCCCGGATCCGTCTGCTCCATTTTCTCATGAGTACCTCTCAGCGGTGCTGTGCAGGGCCGACCCGTGGGGTCGAGGTGATGCGGGGGGTGGCGCTTGAAGCGGGTGTCGATCAGCCGCGGATCGCGTCGGCAAGCGTGTTCACGACGCGCTGCTGCTGGTCAGGGGTGATCTGCGGGTAGAGCGGCAGCGACAGGATCCGGTCCGTCGCCTTCTCGGCGTTCGGGAAGTCGCCCCGGCCGTACCCGAGTTGGCGGTAGGCCGGTGTCAGGTGGACCGGGGCGGGATAGTGCACCCCGGCGCCGATTCCCTCGGCGTTGAGTTTGCCGACGATGTCGTCCCGGTCGGCACCGGCGACCTGGACGACGTACAGGTGCCAGACGTGGACGTTGCCGGGTGCCGTGGCCGGGAGCACGACCCGGCCCGCGGTCGCCAGGTCGGCGAGCATCGCGTCGTAGCGGGCCGCGGCCGCCCGGCGGGCCGCGTTGCCGTCCGCGAGCCGCGACAGCTTCGCCCGCAGGACGACGGCCTGCAGGCCGTCCAGGCGGCTGTTGAACCCGGGCACGTCGTGGCGGTACTTGGCGACCCCGCCGTGGTTGGCGATCGCGCGCACCAGGCCGGCGCGTTCCTCGTCGTCGGTGAGCACCGCGCCCGCGTCGCCGTAGGCGCCGAGGTTCTTGCCCGGGTAGAAACTGGTGGCCGCGATGGAGCCGCTGCCGGGGGTACGGCCGTCGCGGGTCGCGCCCTGGCACTGCGCGGCGTCCTCGACGACCCGTACCCGGTCCGGGAGTCGGTCGGTCAGCGCCGTGACGTCGGCCAACTGCCCGTAGAGGTGGACGGGGACGACCGCGCGGGTGGCCGGGCCGACCGCGTCCAGTGCGGCCTGCGGGTCGAGCAGGTGGCTGTCAGGCAGGCAGTCCGCGAGGACCGGGCGCGCCCCGATCCTGGCCACCGCGCCGACCGTGGCGATGAAGGTGTTGGCGGGCACCACGACCTCGTCGCCGACCCCGACCCCGCTCGCGCGCAGGGCGAGTTCGACGGCGTCGGTGCCGTTGGCGACGCCCACGCAGTGCGCGACACCGCCGAACTGCGCGTACTCGCGCTCGAAGCAGCGCACTTCCTCGCCGCCGACGAACGCGGTGTCGGCCAGGATCCTTTCGAATCCGGCCCGTACCTCGTCGGCGACCTCCTCGTGGGCCGCCTTGAGGTCCACGAGTGGAATCCGGTTCATGTCAGCGGTCCCCCCACTGTTCGTGTCGCCAGTTGTTCCAGCGCGGGCTCGTCCGCCGCGCGCAGCCGTCGGGCCGGGCTCCCCACCCAGACCTCGCCCGGCGGTACATCGCCGAGCACGGCGCTCCCCATCCCGACCAGCGACCAGGCGCCGACCGTCGTACCTTCCCTGACCAGCGCCCCGGAGCCGACGTAGGCGCCCTGTGCCAGCCGCGCTCCCCCGCCCAGGCGGACGCCGGAGGCGAGGGTGGCGTAGTCCTCGACCACGTCGTCATGGGTGAGGACCACATGCGGCATCACGGCGACATGCGCGCCGACCCGCACGGCGGCGGTCAGCACACAGTGCGCGAGCAGGACCGAGCCGGGACCGACCTCCGATGTCCGCGAGGCCGAGGCCGTCGGGTGGATCACGGTGGCGTAGCGCTCCGCGGGAAGGCCGAACCTGTGGACCAGACGGGCGCGGGCCGCGTAGTCCCGGGGGTTGCCCACACAGATCACCACGCCGGCGTCGGTCAGCTCGTGGACCAGGTCGCAGCCGCCGAGGACCGGCACGCCGTCCACCTCGGTGCCGTGCAGGTCAGGTTTGTCGTCGAGGTGCCCGAGCAGCTTGAACTCGCCCGCGTCCTGGACCGCCTGTGCCGTCTCCCTGGCGAAGCCGCCGGCGCCGATGATCACAAGTTCGTTCATCTTCGGGCCTGTTCGCGCAGTGCCGTCACGACGCGGTCCTGCTGCGCCTCGGTCATCGTGTGGAACAGGGGCAGGATCAGCGAGTCGCGGGTGAGGCGCTCGGTGACCGGGAGCGGTGCGTGGGGGTGGTCCGCGTAGGCGGGTTCGAGGTGCGCGGCCATGATCCCGCGCCGGGCGGAGACGCCCGCCTCGGAGAGCGCGGCGAGCAGGTCGTCCCGGCCGACCGGGAAGTCCTCGTCCAGCAGCACCCAGTACGACTGGAAGTTGCTCTGCCCGTGCGCGGGGTCGCCGACGGGGGTGAGGCCGGAAACGTCCCGCAGCAACGCGTCGTAGCGGGCCGCCAGTTCGCGGCGACGGGCGATCATCGCGTCGAGCTTGCCGAGCTGGACCAGGCCGATGGCGGCCTGGACATCCGTCATCCGGTAGTTGAAGCCGACTTCCAAGTAGCTCTCCAGGACCGGCTTGTTGCTGGCGTGGCGGTCCGCGGCCGAGGCGTTCATACCGTGCTCGCGCAGCCGGCGCAGCCGGGCCGCCCACTCGGCGTCGTCGGTGGTGATCATGCCGCCCTCGCCCGTGGTGACGAGCTTGCGGGGGTGGAAGGACCAGGCGGCGAGCAGCGCGCCGTGGCCGACCGGCTTGCCGCCGACCGTGGAGCCGATGGCGCAGGCCGCATCCTCGACCAGAGACAGGTCCCAGTCGGCGCAGGCGGCCCGGAGGGCGTGCACATCGGCCGGGACACCGCCCTGGTGGACGGCGAGCACGGCCTCGGTGCGGGCGGTGCGGACCGCGTCCACCGTGGCCGGGGTCAGGTTGCCGGTGGCCGGGTCGACATCGGCGAACACCGGCTCGGCACCGACGTACCGTACGGCGTTGGCGGTGGCGATGAACGACAGCGAGGGCACCACCACCTCGTCGCCGGGGCCGATGCCCAGCGCGACCAGGGACAGGTGCAGGGCGGTGGTGCAGGAGCTGACGGCGACGGCGTGCTCGGCGCCCACCCGCTCGGCGAAGGCCTTCTCGAAGGCGGCGACCCTGGGGCCCTGGGCGACCCACCCGGACAGGACGGCGTCGGAGGCGGCCTGGGCCTCCTCCTCGCCGAGCCAGGGGATCATCACCGGGATGCGGTCGGTGCTCACTTGGCCGCCTCCCGCTCCGCGCGCCACCACTCGACCAGGTCGCGCAGTCCGGTGCGCAGGTCGATCTCGGCCGTGAAGCCGAGCCGTTCGGCGGCCTGCGAGGTGTCCGCGAGCCGGCGGACCACCGCGTTCACGGTGCGGGCGGGCCCGTGCTCGGGTTCCAGCCCTTCGGCACCCATCGCCTCCAGCAGGCCCTCGGCGAGCTCCTTGAGGGAGGTCTCCGTACCGCTGGCGATGTTGAACACCTCGTCGGTGAGGTCCGATTCGGCGGCCAGGACGTTGGCCCTGGCGATGTCGCGGACGTCGACGAAGTCCATGGTCTGGGTGCCGTCGCCGAGGATCAGCGGCGGCTCGCCCGCCTCGATGCGCTCCATCCAGCGGATGAGCACCTCGGTGTACAGGCCGTGGATGTCCATCCGGGGGCCGTAGACATTGAAGTAGCGCAGGGCCACGTAGTCCAGGCCGTACATGGCGTGGAAGCTGCGCAGCATGCCCTCGTTGAAGGCCTTCGCGGCACCGTAGAAGGTGTCGTTGTTGTACGGGTGGTGGCGCTCGGTCGTCGGGAAGACCTCGGCCATGCCGTAGACGGACGCCGAGGACGAGGCGACCACCTTGGCGACCCCGGCCGCGGCCGCCGCCTCCAGGACGTTGAAGGTGCCGTCGACCAGGACCTCGTTGGCGAGCCGGGGCTCCTCGGCGCACTGGGTGATGCGGATCGCGGCGAGGTGGAACACCAGGTCGGCGCCCTCGGTGACCTTCCGTACCGTGTCGGCGTCCCGGACGTCGCCCTCGACGATCTCCACGGCACCGCTGGGCAGGGCCTGGGCGAGGTTGGCCCGCCGCCCGCGCACGAAGTTGTCGAGTACGACGATCTCGCGGGCGCCGCCCTCGGCCAGGAGGTCGACCAGATTGGAGCCGATGGTGCCGGCTCCCCCGGTGACCAGGATCTTCTTTCCTCGTACGCTGCTCAACTGCTGTGCCCTCTCAGTGGTTTGGTTGCTCAACGGCCGGCGCGCAGGCCGACGACCGCGCCCTTGAACTCAAGGCTTCGCGACGCCGCCTCAAGGATGTCCAGGACCCTGAGGCCCGCGCGGCCGTCGGTGAGCGGCGCCCGGCCCTGTCCGATCGCGTCGCCGAATTCGTCGACCATGCTGCGCAGCGCTTCCTTCTCGCCGATCGCGGGCGCGACCATGTCCCCGGAGCGGTACGAGATGAGCATCTCCCGGCGCTCGTCGGCGCCGATCTCCTGCGGTGCGGCCATGTCCACGCCCCGGTCGTAGACCGAGACCCGCTGCAGGGGGTTGAGGTCGTCCCAGAGCAGGGTGCGCTTGGAGCCGCCCACCATGGTGGTCCGCACCTTGGTCGGGGAGAGCCAGTTGACGTGCACGTGAGCGATGGCACCGGTGTTGAGCTGCAGCGTCAGATAGGCGATGCAGGCCTGTCCGGCGCCGATCGGGTCGGCTCCGTGGGCGGCGACGGCGACCGGTTCGACGCCCGCCGGGAGGATGAAGTCGAGGATCGACAGGTCGTGCGGGGCGAGGTCCCACAGCACGTCGATGTCCTTCTGGACGAGCCCGAGGTTGATGCGGACCGAGTCGACGAAGTGGACCTCGCCGAGTTCGCCGGAGCGGACCAGCTCGCGGATCCGGCCCACCGCGGGGGTGTAGCAGTAGGTGTGGTCGCACATCAGGGTGAGGCCGCGCTCCTCGGCCTCGGTGACCAGGCGCATCCCGTCGGCGTAGGTCGCCGCGAGGGGTTTCTCCACGAGGACGTGCTTTCCGGCGCGCAGGGCGGCCAGGGCGATGTCGAGGTGGGTGCCGGCGGGCGTGGCCACGGCGACGGCGGCGACGGTCGGGTCGGCGAGGACGGCCGCGTAGTCCGCGGTGGCCTCGACCGTCGAGTAGCCGCCGAGGACCCGCCGGGCCCGGTCCACGTCGAGGTCGCACAGCCAGCGCAGCCGGAAGCGGTCGCTGGCCTGGAAGTTGCGTACGAGGTTGGGACCCCAGTAACCGGCCCCGACGACCGCGACTCCCAACGGCTCCTGCGTCACTGTCTTCCTCTTCCTGTGGTCCATCAGTAGGCCCCCGTTCCGCGCACCACCACGGCCCCGGTGCGCGCCAGGATCGACAGGTCAAGGCCCATCGACCAGTTGTCCACGTATCCGAGATCGAGCCGGACCGCCTCGTCCCAGGGCAGGTCGGAGCGTCCGCTGACCTGCCACAGTCCGGTGAGGCCGGGCTTGACCAGCAGCCGGCGCTTGATGTCCGGCGTGTACTCCTCGACCTCCTCGGGCAGCGGCGGGCGAGGGCCGACGAGCGACATGTGTCCCTTGACGACGTTGAAGAGCTGCGGGAGTTCGTCGAGCGAGCTGCGGCGCAGGAACGCGCCGACCCGGGTGATCCGCGGGTCCTCCTTCACCTTGAACAGCAGACCGTCGCTGTTCTGGTTGAGGTGCTCCAACTCCGCGCGCAGGGCCTCGGAGTCGGGCCGCATGGTGCGGAACTTCAGCATGGTGAAGTGGTCGCCGTACCGGCCCACCCGCTGCTGCCGGAACAGGGCCGGGCCGCTGCTGTCCAGCCGGACGACCAGGGCGATCAGCAGCATAGGCAGCGCCAGGAGGAGGAGCAGCAGCGCCGCGAGGCAACGATCCAGCAGTTCCTTGGGCAGCCGCGAGACCCGGGAGAGGTTCGGCGGCTTGATCCGCACCAGCGGCACCCCGTTGGTGGGCCGTACCGCCAGCCGGGCGGCGGCGACATCGGTCAGCACGGGGGCCAGCAGGAAGTCGACGCCCTGCACGGCCGCGGTCCAGGACATCCGGCGCAGGACGGAGGCGTCGAACTCGGGCGCGGGCAGCACCACCACGGTGTTGATGCCGAGGGCCCGGACGACGTCGTTCATGCCGCCGACGCCACCGAGAGCGGGGAGCCCCAACTTGCGTATCTGCGGGGCGTTCTCGGGGTCGGTCAGGCACACTCCGGCGGCCTGGAGTTTCGGGGTGCCGCCGCGTCTGAGCACCGCGACCAGCTCCACGATGCCGTGCGACGGCCCGACCAGGAGCGTCGCGCTCCCGTCCCGGCTGCGGGCCCAGCGCCGGTGCAGCCGGCGGCGCAGCGTGTACCGGATCGCGAGGGCTATCACGGCAGCGGGCGCAGCCGCCATGATCATGTCATGGAGGAGGTCCGAATCCCGGGTGAACAGCCAGTACGCGAGGGCGGCCAGCGCCGGCAGCGCGACGGCCCCACGGAGCACCCGCCGGTACTCCTCGGTCCCCAGCCCCAGCGTGCTGCGGTCGTAGGAACGGTGGACCAGCATGGCCACGATCCAGGTCGGGGGCAGCACCAGGGCCACCGCCCAGCGGCCGTACGCCGCGTGGATCAGGAAGGCCGCGGCGACGGCGGCGAGGCCGTCCGCGACCAGTAGGACGATGCGGTACTTCCGTTCCCAACGTCTTCGGCGGCCATGGGGATTTCTGCGTTCCACAACCGATTGCTCATGCGTGACCTCAATGGTCATGCGCCCCCCACCACATGCGCGGCTAGCCCTGACCGAGGTGCCCTGTCACAGCGGCACTGGAAAGCGAGGGAGCTTCAGCGGTTCCCCAACCGCCTCATGCCCCCCGGCATGCTGGTACGTACTGGTTCTTCCGATTGTTCAGATCCGTTCAACTGCCGGTCCGTGACGTGCAGTCAAGAACGAGTTCCCCACCCAAACCGGTCCGGCGGCCATCAATCTAGACCACCCGGCGCAGTCTCGGGAACAGTTGGACGAAACACATGTCGCAATAGTGACGCCGACGGCATACTGCCCCCGTGACCAGCATCGTGATCCCGGCCCACAACGAGGCCCGAGTCATCGGCCGGCTCCTCGACTCACTGTTGGCCGATTCCGCTCCCGGGGACCACGAGGACCCCGCGGACGACACCGGCACCGACATCGTGGTGGTGTGCAACGGCTGCACGGACGACACCGCCCGGATCGCGGCCGCCCGCGGCCCGCGCGTGCGCGTGGTGGAGATACCCGTGCCCTCCAAGCACGCCGCGCTGCGGGCCGGTGACGATCACGCGCACGGCTTCCCGCGCCTCTATGTGGACGCCGACGTCGTGATCACGAACGCCGACGTGCGGGCCCTGACGGAGCCCCTGGACGACGAGACCTCGGGCGTCCTCGCCACCGCCCCCGAACGGCGGATCCCGCTGGCCGCCTGCTCCTGGCGGGTGCGCGCCTACTATCAGGTCTGGCAGCGGCTGCCCGCCGTACGCGAAGGGCTGTTCGGCCGGGGTGTCATCGCGGTCTCCAAGGCCGGGCACGCCCGGATCGCCGCGCTGCCGCCGCTGATGGCGGACGACCTCGCCGCGTCCCTCGCGTTCACGCCGGAGGAACGCCGCGTGGTCGACACGGCCCGCGTGGAGATCCAACCGCCCCGCACCTGGCAGGACTTGATCAAACGCAGGGTGAGGGCCGCGGTCTCCACCGCTCAGGTCGAGCAGCACCAGGGGCCGGAAGGCGCCTCGGCGCGCACCGGCAAGGCCGACCTGAAGGCGATGCTCCGCGGCGAACCGAAGCTCTTGGTGCCTCTCGTGGTCTTCGTCGCGGCGGCGCTCGCCGCTCGCAGAAAGGCCGAAAAGGCCATCCGCGCACAGGACTTCGGCACCTGGCTACGGGACGAGAGCAGCCGGCAGAACTGACCGCACCGCACCTGGAGTTCCTGTCTTGTATCTCACCGACCGCTCCCAGCCCGCCCAGGCGGACCCCGGCCAGGCCCGAAGACGCGGGCCGGGGCGCGGGGTCGCCCCGGTCGTGCTGGTGCTGGGCACGGTCAGCCTGATCACCGACATCTCCTCGGAGATGGTCACCGCCGTCCTGCCGCTCTACCTCGTCACCACGCTCGGCTTCAGCCCGCTGGGCTTCGGCACCCTCGACGGCGTCTACAACGGCGTCAGCGCCCTGGTCCAGCTCACCGGCGGCCACCTCGCCGACCGCATCCGCAATCACAAGCTGCTGGCCGGGCTCGGCTACGGCCTGTCCGCGCTGTGCAAGCCGCTGCTCCTGTTCGCCGGCAGCATCGGCACGCTCGGTACGGTCCTCGCCCTGGAGCGGACCGGCAAGGGCCTGCGCACCGCCCCGCGCGACGCGATGATCTCCCTGTCCACCCCGGCCGGGAACCAGGGCCGCGCCTTCGGCGTGCACCGCGCGATGGACACCACCGGCGCGATGCTCGGCCCCCTCGCGGCCTTCCTCATCCTGCGCGCGGCGGCCGACGGTTACGACGCGGTGTTCGGCGTGAGCGCGTGTGTCGCCGCGCTGGGCGTCCTGGTGCTGGTGCTGTTCGTGCCCGGCAAGGCGAAGGAGAACCGGGCCGCGGAGAAGGAGTCCCGGGCCGAGGAAGAGATCGGGCCGGACGCCAAACCGCCCGTCCGCCTGCGCGAAGCGCTCGCGCTGCTGCGCATCCCCCGGCTGCGCGCGCTCGCCGGCTGTGCCGCGCTGCTCGGCCTGACCACCGTCAGCGACGCCTTCGTCTATCTGCTCCTGCAGCGGCGGGCCGGCGTCGGCGAGCAGTGGTTCACGCTGCTGCCGCTGGGCACCGCGGTGGTGTTCCTGCTGCTGGCCGTGCCCGTCGGCTCGCTCGCCGACCGCATCGGACGGCGCACAGTGTTCCTCGCCGGACACGCGGCGCTGCTCACCGCCTACGCCCTCCTCCTGTGGGCGCCCGCGGTTCCGGCGGCCGTCCCCCTCGTCCTCGCCCTGCACGGCACGTTCTACGCGGCGACCGACGGGGTGCTCCCGGCCGCCCTCTCCGCCGTCGTGCCCGAGCAGCTGCGCGCCAGCGGTCTCGCGATCGTCGGCACCAGCCAGGCGCTGGCCAGGTTCTGCTGCTCGCTGGCCTTCGGCGCCGCTTGGACGATGTGGGGCGACGGACCGGCGCTGGCCGGTTCGGCGGTCGGCCTGCTCTGCTGCGCGGCCGTCGCGGGCATGGTGCTGCGCCCGGCGGGCGGGCACCGATGACCACCACGCCCACACCGGACGCCGGGCCGAAGGCCACACCGCACACCACGGGGAACCAGGGGAACCAGATGACATCCATGCGCCGCCGTCTGCTCGTACTCGTCGCGGCGGTCCTGGTGCTCGCGGGCGTGGGCACCGGCGTGGTCCTGCACGCCGCCGACCGGGCGGACCGGGCGAACCAGCCGCACGCGGGCTACCCCACGGTCAGCGCGGGCAGGCTTTCGCTCGGCCAGAAGAGCCGCGTGATGTTCGTCAACGCGGCCCCCGGCCCGCACCGCACCGCGGTCGCCTCGGTCCCGTCGACGGACCCGGACGGCTCGCGCACCGCCTCGTCCCTGAAGTGCGCCCGCTTCTACGCGGCGGCCGGCACCGGCGTCTGTCTCCAGTCCAACCCCGGAGTCCTCAAGCAGAGCAACCGTGCCCTGCTCCTCGACGCCGACCTGCGCACCAAGCGCACCTTCCCGCTCGCGGGCACTCCCAGCCGGGCCCGGGTCTCGCCCAGCGGCCGGTTCGTCGCCTGGACCGTCTTCGTCTCCGGCGAGTCCTACTCCTCGGCCTTCTTCTCCACCCGCACCTCGATCCTGGACACCCGCACCATGCGGTTGACGCCGAGCCTGGAGACCTTCTCCGTCATCAAGGACGGCGAGTCCTACCACGCCTCGGACATCAACTTCTGGGGCGTCACCTTCGCCTCCGACGACGACACCTTCTACGCCACCCTCAACACCGCCGACAAGACCTATCTGGTGCGGGGTTCACTGTCCCGGCGCACCGTCACCACGCGGGTGGAGAACGTGGAGTGCCCCTCGCTCTCCCCCGACGGGACCCGGGTCGCCTTCAAGAAGCGGGTGCTGTCCCGTACCGACCTCTGGCACGAGTACGTCCTCGACCTGCGCACCCTGCGCGAGACACCGCTGGCCGAACGCCACAGCGTCGACGACCAGGCCACGTGGCTCGACAACCGCACGGTCGCCTACGCTCTGCCGACCAGTGGCAACGTCAAGACCACCGACCTGTGGAGCGTCCCCGCCGACGGCACCGGAAATCCCCGCCTGCTGATAGCGGGCGCATCCTCACCGGCCCCGCTGTAGGTTCACCGGCACCCTCGGGCGCGACCCCCTCCGCCCCGGGACATGGCCCCGGCGAACCTCATGGTCCTTACAATTGCGCAACCTCTAAAGTATTGAGGAGTCCAGACAACCATCGAACGAGGAGACGGCCGACGTGACGGGATGGGAGACCGCGGTGCTCGACGGAGGCCCTGCGGACGGCCTGCGGATGAAGGTCCTCGACCGGCCGCGGGTGATCCAGGTGACGTACCCCTGCCGGCTGGAGACCGCACCGGACGGAGTGCGGGCGGAAGCGGTGTACGTGTACCGCCGCGACTACGCGGTGGACAGCGAGCCACTGCGGTACGGCTTCGACATCGCCAGCCCCTGACGGTCCCGCCGGCGGGTCAGTGCGCCTGGCGGCCGTGACGGGGGCGGGGCGGGCGGAGGCGAACCCTCCGAACGCCCCCTCAGGCCTCAGCGCGTCTCACGCCCGTATCTCGCGGTGATCCACGCCGCGCCGCGTTCGGCCAGAACCCGGCGCCGACCCCAGCGCGAACGCCGCCCCGAGCCACCCTCGGGCCGCGCCTTCGACACCGCGGCCAGTTCGGCGAGCCGGCCGGCGGCCCGTGACAGTTCCGCCTGGAGCTGTCGGCGGCGCCGGGATGACGCCGTTCTCAGCAGCGCCGAATAGAGTCCCTCGACCTCGGCCAGAGCGGCACCCAGCCGCAGATTCGTGTCACGCACTCGCCTCATGTCCCCGTGCGGCATGCACGCCTTCCTCCCCCGACCTCAGAACCCTGCCCCACTCACTTCCATTATTGCGCAATATCGCAAGTCCCAGTGGGCGCATACTCGGTCAGGCCGCCCCCACGGCCCTCCCGGCCCTGGCCCAGTCGGCGTGCAGTTCGTCGAGGTAGGTCCGGGCCTGGCTGCCGGGGGTGGCGCCGCGGGCGAAGGCGAGCATGTTGGCCGGGCCCGTGTTGTAGCCGAGGGCCAGCAGGTCGTTCCTGGTGTACGAGGCGGGCCAGGTGGCGGGAAGTTGTGCGGACAGGTCGTGCAGGTACCAGGCTTCGGCCTCGATGGCCAGGCCCCGGTCCTCGGGCAGGTCCTCCCAGCTCCGGTTCGCGAAGTCCCGCCCCTTCCTGACCTCGTCGAAGGTGGCTCGGTGCATGTTGGCGATGCCGAAGGCCGCGTCCGGCTTGAGCTTCTGCCAGGCCCGTTCGAAGGCTGGATCGTGCGGTTTGTACGCCTCGTTGTAGAGGATCGCCATCAGCAGCCGGGCGCTGACGCCGGCCTGCCGCGCCCGGGTGCGCACCTGGGCGGCGTAGTCGGCGGGATCGTACGAAGGGGCCGGGGAGGCGGACGGGGCGGGCGCTCCGGTGGCCCGGGAGGCGGCGGAGGTCGAGGCGTCGGCCGACGGGGACGGAGTGGCCGTCGGGGCCCCGGCCGGAGGAGGAGCGGCGCCCTGCTGGGAGTGCACCGCCCGGACGATGACGTACAGCGCGAGGGCGAGGACCGCCACGGAGAGCCAGCGCCGGTGTTTCGATGTCCGGGAATCGGACATTTATCGCCCTTTCTCCCACCCTGATCCTGCTCTCTTCTACCGCACCCGGACTAAGAACTGTGTGAGGCGGCCTTGTGTCCGAGTGGACTCCGGCTCACCAGCTGGCCTCCCGGCGCCCTCGGCATGCCCGGGCGGCCAGGAGCCCGGCGGTGTAGAGCGCGAGCACGGCCGTGAGCAACGGGTAGTAGACCGCGGGCAGCGCCGTCAGACCGAGCGGCGGCCCGAGCGGGGACGGCGGCAGCAGCAGCCCGATC
Organism: Streptomyces sp. Ag109_O5-1; assembly: GCF_003814875.1. GTDB lineage: Bacteria > Actinomycetota > Actinomycetes > Streptomycetales > Streptomycetaceae > Streptomyces > Streptomyces sasae. The sequence continues at coordinate 889,726 of NZ_RKQF01000001.1, forward strand.
ACGGCCAGCGCCGCCGCGGCCTGGGCCACGGGACCGGGCCGACGGCCCTCCGCGCCGGTCCGGCCGAGCCGCAGCAGGAGCATCACCAGGGCCTGGGTGAGCAGGTTCTCCGTGAACCAGCCGGAGTGGAACGCCGGCTCCGCGGCCGTCCCCAGACCGTGCAGGGCGAGCGCCAGGACCCCGAAAGTGGCCAGGTCCGCCGCGGCGTTGAGAACACCGAAACCGGTGATGAAGCGCAGCAGATCACCAGGTCTGAGCACCGTGGGCCGACGCAGCACCGACGGGTGCGGACGGTCATGGGCGAAGGCGAGCTGGGCCGCGTCGAAGCACAGGTTCTGGGTGAGGACCTGGGCCGGCAGCATCGGCAGGAGCAGGCCCGTGCAGAGCATGGCGATGACATTGCCCAGGTTGGAGGAGAGGGTGATGCGCAGATAGGTGGCGATGTTGCCGCTCGCGTGCCGGCCGGCGGCGACGGCGTGGGCGATCGCGGTGAGGTCCTTCTCCGCCAGCACCACGTCGGCGGCTTCGCGGGCCACGTCGGCGGCCTCGCGCGGGGCGATGCCCACGTCGGCGGCGCGCAGGGCGGGCAGGTCGTTGACGCCGTCGCCGAGGAAGCCGACGGTGTGCCCGTCGGATTGCAGGGCCCGGGTGATCCGGGCCTTGTGTTCGGGGGTGCAGCGGGCGAAGACGGCCGTACGGCGGGCCAGGGCGGTGAGTTCGGCGTCGGTGAGGCCGTCGACGCGGCCGGCGGCGAGCACCTGGTCCCCGGCCACGGGGATGCCCAGATCACGGCAGGCCCGGGCGGCGGTCCCCGGATGGTCGCCGGTGAGCACCTTCACGGTGACGCCCCGCGCGGCGAAGACGGCCAGCAGCAGGATCACCGACGCCGTCCCCAGGCGGAGACCGCCGCCGACACCAGCCCGAGGCACCCCAGCACCGCGGTGAAGGGATCCCGTAGGCTGCGGACGAACAGTCTTGGCCAGGGCGCCTCGTGGGCGGCCGGCACCGTGTTCTCGCCGAAGCGGGCCAGCCGCTCCTCGGCCTGGGCCTCCGTCAGGCCGCGTGGACCGCTGTCCAGGCGTCGCAGCACCGCGAGCAGCGTCGGCACGCCGGCCCCCGGCCCTGTTCCGCGGGCTCCGGGGGCCGGTACGACCATGGGGCCGGGGTTCTCGGCACCCTGCCCCGAGGCCGCAGTGGTCTCAGCCACCGGTCCCGTGCAACCGGCGTGCCGGCGCCGGGACTTGATGCGAACGCGCGGTCAGCTGGCCGACCATGACCCGTACCACGGTCACGATGTCCGGGTCGTCGATGTAGTAGATCTGCCGCCGCCCTTCCCGGCGGGCCTGCACCAGTCCGGCGAGTTTCAGCTTGGCCAGGTGCTGGCTGATGGCGGGCAGCGCGCCGCCCACCCGGTCGGCCAGATGCGTGACATCGCTCTCGCCCTGGGCCAGCGCCCACATGAGGTGCAGCCGGGCCGAGGACGCGAGCAGTCCGAACACCGCTGCCGCGTCCGTCAGTACCTCTGCCGAGGGATCCTCGACGCCACCGGCCTTCCCCGCCACGGCCCGCCCCTCCCTCTGCTGTCACGGCGCGTCACGATCAACACCCGTACGGCGACCCAGTGTAGCCGCCCGGCCCGTCAGTCCTCGTAGTAGTTGTTGACGGTCACGTCGGGTTCGTCGTCGTCGAACGCCTCGTTCAGCAGCGCGCCGCCGATCAGACCGGCCGCGCCGGCACCGATCAGCGCACCGGCACCGAACCGGCGTCCGCCCTCCTGGTGTTGACCGTGGTCGTGGTGGTCCCCGTACGGCTGCCCGTAGCCGTACTGCTGGGGATAACCCTGCTGCGGATAGCCCTGCTGGGGCGGTGTATAGAACGGCGGCGGTGTGGTCTGCACCCGCTGGGCACATCCGGGGCAGGCCTGGACCGGGCGCGGCACACCCCACTGCGGGGACCAGGTGACGGTCGTCTGGCCGGGGCCGTGGGCCGGGTCGAAGAAACAGGTCATGGCGGGACTCCCGATGGACTCTGGTGCGGGGGCGAAGGCCGGCGGAAGCGGCGGTGGCGGGACGACGGTGAGGGCAGGGGGCACGGGTGGCACAGGAGCGGGAGCGCCGGGGTCGGCCGGGCCGGACCCCGTCCCGCGCAGGACGTCCACGCCGTAGTCGGCGGCGATGCCCGCGAGTCCGGAGGCATAGCCCTGGCCGACCGCGCGGAACTTCCACTCGGCGCCGTGCCGGTACAACTCGCCGAAGACCAGCGCGGTCTCGCCGGAGAGCCGGCCGGACGTGAGGTCGTAGCGGGCCAGTTCGGCTCCCGAGTCCCGGTCGAGGACGCGGATGTGGGCGCGGTGCACCTGTCCGAAACTCTGGCCGCGGGCAGCGCCCTCGTAGAGCGATACCGGGAAGACGATCTTCTCGACCTGGCCGGGGACCCGGTCGAGGTCGACCAGGATCTGCTGGTCGTCGCCGCCGACGGGGCTGCCGCCGGCGATACGGCGGACCGATCCCTCCGGGCTGCTCGGGTTGTTGAAGAAGACGAAGCAGTCGTCGGACGGCACCCTGCCGGAGGCATCGCACAGCAGGGCACTGGCGTCCAGGTCGTAGCCCGTGTCCGCCTGCCAGCCCAGCCCCACCGTCACGGCCGTCAGCCCGGGAGCCCGCCCGCTCAGTGAGACGTTGCCGCCCTTGGCCAGGGACGTGCTCATACGCGCCCTCCGCGACGGCTTTCCGTGTCTCTCGCGATCAATGCGGCCGAGCTCCTTCCAGTTCGCCGGCTGCCCGGGGGTTCTCGCCAACCCGCATGACTGTGCCTTGGGTTGCGCAAACAAGCAACTTACAACCTCGGGCGCTCGACGCGTGCCGCCGCGCCGGGACAGACCGCAGCGGCAAGGCACTCGTCGCCCTAATCGCCCAGGGCACGGACACCGCTTTGTACGATGTGGCACTCCCCGGCACGAGCAACGAGGCGGGGACCGGCCGGAAACGGGAGGGGGCGCGTGGTCGAGGTGGATCAGCGTGGTCGGCGCAGGGCGCAAGGTGCGCTGGAGACCCAGGTGCTGACCGCACTGCACACCGCCGGGGGTCCGGTGACCGCGGGCTGGGTGCGCGAGCGGCTGGCCGCCGACCTCGCCTACACCACCGTGATGACGGTGCTGGCCCGCCTGCTGGCGAAGGACGCCGTCACCCGCAGGCGGGAGGGCCGTTCGTGCCTCTGGACGCCGGCCGCGGACGGGGCGGGTCTCGCCGCGCTGAAGATGCGCCGGGTCCTGGACGGCGAACAGGACCGGCAGGCCGTGCTGGCCAGTTTCATCACGACCCTGCCGAAGGACGACGAGCAGTTGCTGCGCAGGCTGTTGCGCGACGCGGACGGGGAGGACTGAGCACGTCCGTGGGCATCTTCGTCCTTCTGCCGCTCGTCCTGCCCCTGACCGCGTGGCCGATCGCCCGCCTGGCCGAACAGCGTCTCCATCCGCGCACCGCGACCGTGCTGCTCACCACGGTCGCCACCGTCATGGCCCTGTGCAGCACGGTGTGCCTGGCCCTGCTGATGGTGGTGGGCACCGCACAACTGCCCGGCAACCCGCTCCCGGACGGCTGGTCGGACCCCGAAGTGCGCGAGAGCGTGCCGCGGCACGAGATCGCCGGGAAAGCGGCCATCCCGGCGCTCCTCGCGGTCCTGGCCGGCTGCGCACGCGCGCTGGCGCGCCACCGCCGGGTGCGGCGACGGGCCCATCAGGCCCTCGAAGGCCTGCCGCGTTCCCAGGTCGCGGTCCTGCCGGACGCCCAGCCCTACGCCTACGCGCTGCCCGGCGGCCCGCGCGACCGCATCGTGGTGTCCACGGCGATGCTCGCCCGCCTCACCTCCCGCGAGCGCCGCGCCCTGTTCGCACACGAGCGCGCCCATCTCACCGCCCGGCACCACCGCCATCTGCTGTCCGTCCGGCTCGCCGCCCGCGCCAACCCGTTCCTGCTGCCCCTGCGGACCGCCGTCGCCTACACCGCGGAACGCTGGGCGGACGAGGAGGCGGCACAGACCGTGGGCAGCCGCAGAACCGTCGCCCGGGCGATCGGCACGGCCGCCCTCGTCTCCCGCGGCACCCCCGCCCCCACACTCGCCGGCCTGGCCGCACCGGGGCCGCTCCCCCGCCGGGTCGCGGCCCTGCTCGGCCCGCCGCCCGCCCTGCGCGACTGGCCGTCCCCGTTCACCACCGCCGGACTCGCCCTGTGGACCGCCACCGCCGGCGCCGCACTGTCGGCCATGTTCTCCGCCAACTCGGCCGTCACCCTGCTGTTGCTCCTCCGCGCGGCCACACCGCTGTAACGACCGCCGTTTCCATCCGGACCGCCGTTTCCATCCGGAAGGACTAACGCGCGACGCGCTCGCCCCGTTGCACCATCCGTTCCTCCTCGATGCGCCCGAGGAGGAACGGGACCATCCCCCGCTCCAGCAGAGCCAGTTCCCAGGTCAGCCGGGCCCCGGTCGCATCCGGGGGCGTATCGCGCTCGGCTTCGGGGCGGCCCCGGGCCGCCGCCACCGAGACCCGCACGGCATCGCCGACGGCCGCTCCGACGGCGATCGCCTCGACCAGCAGCCCGGCGGCGACCAGGCCGACCCCGGCATGGGGGCGGCCGCCGTAGCAATGCGCGGCGAATCCGGACAGCAGCAGCACCAGCCCGGTCACCGCCGGCACCCGCCACCGGAGCACCGGGAGCGCGGACGGTTTCGCGGCCGCACCCGGCGGTCCGGTGGCCGGCGGCCCGCCCTCGCGGGCCGCGGCCAGGGTTTCGAGATAGGCGCGGTACTCGATGTCCGCGAACGCCACGATGGCCGCTCGCGCCCGCAGCGCCCGGTCTCGCAACTCCTCACAGCCGAGCGGACCGACGCCCCCGCCGATCGCCTCGGCGACCTGTTCGAGCCCCAGGGCCCGATCCAGCATCCGCTCGAACACCGCGTTCAACTCCGGCAGCGGCCGTCCAGGACCCGTCACGCATCCCCCGATGCTCGAAGGCCCGCCGTTCACGGTCCGTCACCGAGCGATGACGCTCGCGGCGGGGAGTCGCGAGTCTAACGGTTCCGGACTTGCGCAAACGACAGAGCAACGGCGGGCCACCGGCTCCTGGACATACTGGTTGCGGGTCGGTGTCGCCGGTCAGGGCAGGGTCCAGATTCGGACGGTGACGAAGTAGAAGACGACGGCCCAGCAGGCCAGTGCCGCCACGACGATGCCGAGGCCACGCAGGTTGGCCCTCGCGGGTTCCTCCGGCGGCGGCCGCAGCCACCGCCCGAGCAGCGGGTTCACGTAGTAGGGCATGGTCAGGAAACTCATGATGAAACTCGACAGCAGGTTGCCCACGAGCAGACCGATCCAGAGCGGCAGGTGCAGCGGGGACAGCGCGAGGGTCAGCAGGACGACGGTCGGGTAGAGGCCGACCCAGATGGCGAGGGAGGTCCTGGTCTCGGAGGGCGGCGGTGGTGTCTCCTTGCCGTTGCCCTCGAAGGCGAACCAGCTGCCGAACGAGTTGTCGATCGTACGCAGGTCGAAGTCGCTGAATTTCTTGCCCTCGGCCAGCACCTCCTGCCGTTGAGGCGATGTGAGCCAGGCGTCGAGGTGCTCGGCGCTGTCGTAGCGGTACAGCGTGGTCCACTCCTCCTGGAGTCCCTCGACGGGGCGGAAGAGCTCGGTCCCGCGAAACCCCTCGAACCTGCTCTCCTCCTCGACCATGCGGTGCTGCCAGTCGAGGAAGTCGTCGACCTGGTTCGGATGGACGCGGTGTGTGACCACCACGGTGACCAGCGGATCCAGTGACTGGGTGCCGCTGCTGACCACCTGCTGGGTCGCCGGACCGTCGAAATACCTGGCGCCGACGTCGAGATACGTCTGCCTGGTCGCGCTGTTGATCCACGCCTGCAGATGAGCCACCGAGTCGAACCGGTACACGACCACCCAGTCGGTCTGCAGCCGGGTCGGCGGGGAGACCTCGGCGCCGAGGAAACCGGGGTAGTAGGAGGCAGCGGTGTTGAGATCCTCCTGCCAGGACTCGAACTGCCGCTCCATCCCGGGCAGGACCTTCTGGCCGATGATCGCCGTCGCCGCGGCGGCGATGTTCCGTTCGGCGTTCATGATGGCTCAGCCTGCCGACACCGACTGCTCCGCGGGGAGCCGGCCGTAGATGCGTTCCGGGGTCAGCGGCAGGGCGCGGAAGCGGACGCCCGTCGCGTCATGCACCGCGTTCGCCAGCGCGGGGGCGACCGGGTTGATGCAGCACTCCGCCATCCCCTTCGCCCGCACGGGACCCACCGAGTCCGCCGAGCCCACCAGCAGCACCTCGGTGCGGGGGATGTCGGCGTAGGTGGGGATGCGGTAGTTGCGGAGGTTCGGGTTGACCATGACGCCGTTGCCGTCGACGTGGTGGTTCTCGGTCAGCGCGAAGCCGATCCCCTGGGCGACACCGCCCTCGATCTGTCCCCGGACCTGCGCCGGGTTGATGATCACTCCGGCGTCGGCCGCCTGCACGCTGTACAGGATCCGTATCTCACCGGTCACACGGTGCACGGCGACCCGGAACCCCTGGGTGTTTGAGGTGACGCTCCGGGGCGAGCCGTACGCCTTGCGCGCGGCAGTAAAACGGATGCCGCGCTTGCGGGCCGACGCGACGAGTTCGGCCAGCGACACCCGCCGGTCCCCGCAGCGGACACCGTCGTCGTCCATCGTGCACAGCACGACATGGACGCCGGTCTGTCTGGCGGCGAACTCCAGGATGCGGTCGCGTACGGCGCCCGCCGCCCGCTGGACCGCGTTGCCCGCCACGAAGAGGCCCGCGCTCGCGAAGGCGCCGGTGTCGAATCCCGTGCGGTCGGTGTCGGACTGCACCAGACGGATCCGGGACGGCGTCGTACCCAGCTGGTCGGCCGCGATCTGGACATGCGCGGTGGAGGTTCCCTCTCCGAACTCGACGGTCCCGACGGCGAGTTCGTAGATGAGATCGTCGCCCAGGGTGACCCAGGCCTCGGAGAGGTGTTCGGTCGGGGGCGCGGTCTCGTGCAGGGAACTCGCGACGCCGACACCGACGAGCCACTGGGGGCCCAGGGACGGCGGGCCGGCCGTACGGGCCAGGGCGTCGCCCACCAGGTCGATGCACTCGGCGAGCCCGTCCTCGGTGAAGACCACGTCGTCGGGGCCGTCGTGCAGGGCGACCAGGGGGTCGCCCGGCCGCACGATGTTGCGTCGGCGCAGTTCCAGCGGGTCGATGTGCAGGGCGCGGGCCAGTTCGTCCATCGCCGACTCCACGGCGAACGCCGGCTGTGTCATGCCGTAGCCGCGCAGCGCCCCGCTCGGCACGGTGTTCGTGTAGACGGAGTACGCGTCGTACTTCTTGTTGGGGCAGCGGTAGATCATGACGGCGGCGCCGCCCGCGTACAGCGTCTCGCCGCCGTGGTTGCCGTACGCGCCGGTGTTCGACACGTTGCGCATCTGGAACGCGGTGAGCGTTCCGTCGGCCTTCGCGCCGAGTCTGACGGTCAGGGTCATCGGATGCCGCGGGGAGGCCGTGGTGAACTCCTCCTCGCGGGTGTACTCCAGGCAGGCGGGCCGCCCGGTGTCCAGGGTGGCGAGCGCGACCAGGTCCTCCGCGATCACGTCCTGCTTCCCGCCGAATCCGCCGCCGACGCGCTTGCAGAACACCCTCACCTGGTCCGGGCGGAGCGCGAACAGGTACTCCAGTTTGACCTTCGCGATCGACGGTGACTGCGAACTGGTGCGGACGTTCAGCCGGCCGTCCTGCATCCAGGCGATGGCACCGTGGGTCTCCAGATGCGCGTGCTGCACCCGCGGGGAGAAGTACGTGCCTTCGTGGATCACGTCGGCCGCGGCGAACCCCTCGTCGACATCGCCGATGTGCGAGTGGAGTTCGATCAGGATGTTGTGGGCGGGGTCGCGGACGAACGGATCGTGGGAGCCGTGCAGTTGAGGTGCGCCGTCGGCCATCGCGGCCTCGGGGTCGAACACCGCCGGCAGCACGTCGTACTCGACGACGAGACGACGGCAGCCCTCCTCGGCCGCACCGACGGTGTCCGCCAGGACCGCGGCGACGCGCTGGCCGGCGAAGCGGACCGTGTCGTCGAGGATGCAGGTGTCGTCCGGGTCGACCAGGTGGTCGGTGTGGATCGCCGTGGTGAAGCGTCTGCGGGGTACGTCCTGCCAGGTGTAGACGCGGTGCACGCCGGGCACCGCGAGGGCGGCGCTCTTGTCGATCGAGCGGATCCGGGCGTGTGCGTGGGGCGAGTGCAGCACCTTGAGGTGCAGCATGCCGTCGATGTGGGTGTCCAGGGTGAACTCGGCATGCCCGGTGACCACGTCGTGGCCCGCAGGCGCGCCGACGCTCGTCCCGACGGCCTTGCCCGGTGCCGCCGTCTCCACCGCGCCGACCCCCTTCACGGCGTCCTCGATCGCCCGGTATCCGGTGCAGCGGCAGAGGTTGCCCTTCAACGCCCGTGGCAGGTCGGCCTTCTGTTCCTCGGTGAAGGTCGCCGACGTCATGATCATCCCTGCGGTGCAGAAACCGCACTGGAATCCGGGGGCGTCCTCGAACTGCCGTTGCATGGGATGCGGGGCGCCGGGCCGTCCGAGGCCCTCGATCGTGGTCACCTCACGGCCGTCGGCACGGAACGCGGGGGTGATGCAGCTGTGCACCGGTGCGCCGTCCAGCCACACTGTGCAGGCGCCGCAGTCGCCCGCGTCGCATCCCTTCTTGACGCCGAAGTGGCCGAGTTCGCGCAGGAAGGTGCGCAGGCACTGGCCGGGAGCCGGTTCCCGGTCGAATCCCCTGCCGTTCACGAGGTAGCTCATGCCAGGTCCCCAGCCGTGAGTTCGCGGCGGATCTCCTCGGCGAAGTGCCGGGTCAGATGGCGACGGTGGTCGGGGGTCCCGTTGGGATCGGCGAACCAGACGTCGTCGGGCACCGCGTCGATGTGCCGCCGCACGGTCCGGGCATCGGGCAGGCGGTCGAAGGCGATCCGGACCGGCCGTGTGGTGCCGGCGGTGACGGTGAGCAACAGGTCGCCCCCGCCCGGCCGTTGGGTGCCGACGAGGAACACCGTCGAACGGCCGAGCCGGGTCAGCGTGAAGCGACGGTGTGCGGTGCGTCTGCGCAGCGCGTGGCGCGGGACGACGATGCGCCGGAGGATCTCCCCGGGGGCGAGGATGTTGCGGTGGTCGCCCGTGACGAAGTCGAGGGCGTCGACGAAGCGTATGGAGCCGTCGGCCGCCCACAGTTCGTACCGCGCCTCCATCGCGACCGTCAGCGTGATCATCGGGCCGGCCGGCAGGGACATGCAGATGTTGCCGCCGACGGTCGCCGCGTTCCAGACCTTGAACGAGGACAGGAACGCCTCACAGCTCTGCCGGAAGAGAATCCCGGCGGTCCACTCCTGCGGCCAGGGGAAGGCGTACAGGTCATGGATGGTGCAGGTGGCGCCGATCTCCAGGGCCACCTCCGTCACGACCAGAGGCTCCCAGCGCAACGCCGTCAGGTCGATCAGCCGCCGCAGGTCCGGCTGCTCGGTGGAGTAGAGCCATGTTCCGCCGGCGAGCCAGGCGTCGCCCTCGCGCCATTCGGTGCCCGGTCGCCCGGGCGGTCGCCGGACCACTTCGGTGATGGTGTTGAGGTCCATGAGAACCGACCTACCGGCCACTGAAACTTTTGTCATAGTTTATCGCAGCATGCGGACAGCGGCCCGACCGAAGGAAACCGAAAGTGTTTGACTCGGCACGTTCAGTCACCACATATTCCTGCGGTCCGGCCCCCGGAAACCTACCGCCCCGCCCGACAACTCACGGCGCGTCACGTCTCCGATCCCGTGATCGAATGCAGGTGCAGACGTCATGGCCCACGCCGTTCCAGCAGCCTTCACCCCTTCGGCGAGCAGGGTATTTGTGCTACTCATGAGATGTGCGGTGAGGGATCTCGGGGCTCGACCGCATGAACTCGGGAACGTCTTCCGGCGCGCGCCGGAGTCAACGAACTGTGTGAGGCGCATGGATCCCACGCCCTCCTCTCCCTCCTCTTCCTCCGCTTCGCCGTACGACATGGTGAGCGGGGCCCTGGCGGATTACATCCCGAGGGCCGGAACGACGGCGGCCGCAGGCCGTGCCGCTCCGTCGGTGGGCTACCACGCGCGCCGGCCCTGGGGCGCCGGCGAGGAGAGCGAGGACGAGGAACAGATCCTCGGGGTGGTCAACCTCGACCGGGAGCTGAGGATCACCGGCTGCAACCTGGACGCCGCGCCTTTCGCGGGGGTGAGTGTCGCGCCCGGGTCCGCGTTCGTCGACCTGCTGCCGCCCGGGGACGTCCCGACGGTGACGCAACGGCTCCGGAGAGTTCTGGACACCGCAGAGGCGCACGTCGCCCGGGTCCAGAGCCTGCGGCGGGACGACGGCACCGAGCTGCTGGTCTCGATGAGCATCCTGCCCGCCGCGCCACCGCAGCAAGGCCTGACGGTCTCCCTGATCGCGATGGCCAAGCGGCTGCACCTGTACGCCTCCGCCACCGCGATCGGGATGTCGCTGGACATCGGGGAGACCGCGCAGTCCCTGGCCCAGTCCCTGCTGGCGTGGGGGGACGTGGCCGCCGTGGACCTCGACTACGCCGTGTGGACGGGCGAGGCGGTCACCGAACAGACGCACGAGCGCATCCGGCTGCGGCGCGCGGCCCTGGCGCCCGACCGGGCCTGGCCCGAGGGGTACCTGACCCCCGGGGACAACCTTCCCCGTGAGGCGAGCCGTCTGCTGGCCGGTGCGGTGATGCGTGACGACGTTCCCCGGGCCATTGTCATGTCCGACCGTGAGGCGATCGAGCAGACTCTCGCCGATCCGCACCTGGTGCGCGCGATGGTGCCCGGCGACCGGCCGGTGAGTGTCGCCTGCATCCCGCTGGTCGTGGAAGGGCCCGAAGGCGCACCGGGGGCCGTCGTCCTGGGCGTGACGGAGGTCTGGCGGCGGCCGGATCGCCTCTTCAGCGAAGGCGAGCTGCTCGACCTGCAGGAACTCGTGGCGAAGACCGCCCGTCATGTGGACCTGGCCCGCCAGCATCAGCGTGAGCACGCCCAGGTGCTGGCGCTGCAGCGCCGGCTGCTGCCTCGGGCGGGCAGCGACACCATCGAGGTCGCCAGCGTCTACGAGCCCACCACCCCCGACAGTGCGGGCGTCGGCGGTGACTGGGTGAACAGCTTTCCGCTGCCGGGTGACCGTACCGCGCTGGTGGTCGGTGACGTGGTGGGGCACGGTCTGGGGGCCGCGGCGGCCATGGGCCAGCTGAGCATGGAGGCCCGCGCGCTGCTGTCGGCGGGGCTGGGCCCCGGAGAGGTGCTGGAGCGTCTGGACGAGACGGTGACGCTGCTGGACGACACGGACGCGGGCCTGGCGGCCGGTTACAGCGCGCTGGGCTCGACGTGCTGCATCGCGGTCTACGATCCGGTCGACCACCGGGTGGCGATCTCCAACGCCGGGCATCTGCCCCCGGTCCTGGTCCATCCCGACGGGTCCGCCAAGACGGTCGCGGCGCAACCACACCCGGCGCTGGGAGCCGAGTTCGTCGTACGGGAGCCGTTCGACGTCCAGGAGTTCGCCGCCCCGCCCGGCTCGCTCCTCGTCCTCTACACCGACGGCCTGGTGGAGGATCCGGCGGCCTCGATCGACGAGGGCATCGGCCGGCTGACGGACGCGGTGCGCGAGGTGCATCCCTGGGACGATCTGCAACAGGCCGCGCGTCGCGTCGTCGCCGGTCTGACCCCGCCAGGGCATCTGCGGGACGATGTGACCCTGCTGCTCGCCCGGATGACAGGCCGCCGCGGCCGGGACACCGCCACCTGGCATCTGCCCGCCCGCGACGACACCGCCGCCCGCACCCGCGCCCTGGCCTCCCCCCTCCTGCAGCGCTGGCACATCGGCGGCCAGGCCCGGGACAGTGCGCTGCTGGTGATCAGCGAACTGGTCACCAACGCCGTCCGGTTCGGCGCCGGGCCGGTCACGGTGCGGCTGGTGAAGAGCGGGAGTCTGCTGTCGTGCGAGGTCGGCGACGCCGGCAACGGCCGGCCGCGCCTGCACCGCGGTGGGCTGCTCGACGACAGCGGGCGGGGTCTGCACGTCGTCCACAAGCTCACCATCCGCTGGGGGGTGCGGTGGACCGAGACCGGCAAGGCGGTGTGGGCGGAACTGGAGGCATGACGCCCGCGCCGCGACAAGACCGGAACAGAGCCCGGAGACGAGACCGGGACAGAGCCCGGATGCGCGGGGCGGTGGCGTGCTTCCGGTTACAGCCACTCCCCTTCCACGGCCGTGGCCGTCAGTCCGGGCGCGGCCGCGTACAGCAGGGTGCGGCTGCCCGACTTCTGGCCGGCGTCGTGCGCGCGCCGCAGGATGTCGAGCACGGCGGCGCCGCCGCGGTTGCCCGTGGCGTAGCTGTCCCGGCTGTAGTGCAGCAGCCCCGTGGGCCACGCGTCGGGCATCGTCTGTTCCATGTACTCCAGCACCCGCGTCCCACCGGGATGCGCGAGCAGCAGATCGGGATGCCAGGGGTGCCGGTCGTCCTGGTGGCGTACGCGCAGCCACTCCCACATCGCGGCGACCGTCTGCTGGACGGCACGCGGCCCACGACGGTCCATCACGAAGTGAGTGCCGTCGGCCCGGGTTTCCAGCCGGTGCAGGTCCGTGGTGCCGAGCAGTGTGTGGTGCCAGACCGCGTCCAGCCTCAGGACGGACTCCGTCCTCGGGTGCCCTGTGACCACCACGGCGACGGCGGTGTCCGCGAACAGCAGCCGGACGATCAGCGATTCCAGGGTGTCGTCGGCAGGCTGGTAGGTCGTGCTCAACGCCTCCGATATCACCACCAGCACCACCCGGTCCGGGTCCGCGGCGACCAGGTCGGCCGCCAGCGCCAGCGATCGGGTACCGGCGATACAGGCCCACTGGGTGGCGGGCAGCAGCAGCACGTCGTCACGGAGCGGAAGGCGGTTGAGCAGGGACAGGTCCAGCCCCGGCAGGGCCGGGGTGGTGGAGTGACTGGTGATCAGACAGTCGACGTCGGCGGTTTCCAGTCCGGCGGCTCGAAGGGCCCCACGCGCCGCATGCTCCCCGTACGTCTGCACGGCCGCCCAGGCCGGCGCGGTGCGCTCCTGGATGGTCTGCGGCGCCGGTATCGCCTCCAGTGCGGCGATCACGCGGTTCACCTCCTCGCCGGTGAACCCGCGGCCGGCCAGCGCCTCACGAGCCTGACCGGCGCCGGGAGTTCGCAGGCCGCTCCCGCTGCCGGGCGCGGCAGCCGTCTTCAGCGGCAGCATCCAGCCACGCGAGGCGATCCCCGTACTCGCGGCGATGCCGTCGATCCGCGACAGCCACGGTGCCTGTGGGTGCCGCCTCCGCACCTCCGCCAGGATCTGGCTTGTCTCCACGGCGTGTTCGCCGTGCAGTACGACCGGAGGACACAGGTAGGCGCCCATAGCACACAGCTTTCCCAGCAAGCCCACGGATGACGTGAAGTGTCTCAAACCTGCCTGATCCAGGAGGCTGCGGTCAAGACACCGTCATGGCCGTCTACTTGACATTCGTCCACTTTTCGCCCATACCGCGGGCGAACGACACGATGAGCGAGGCTCCGTTGTCGTCGGCACTGGCGGAAGACAACGGGAGTGCAACCTCGGGGAGGGGAGGCCATCGTGAACTCGGTGACACCGAGAGCTTCTTGAGGCGGCTCTTTCAGCCGCCGGCGCGCCGCGCAGGCTTGTCGGTGACGAGGCGGACGAGGTGTTCCGCGAGGTCGGCGTCGAGGGGGGAGCCGGTCATGAGCCGCCGGTAGAGGATGGTCCCGGCCCAGATGTCCTGGACGAGGTCCGTGTCGAGGTCGTCGGGCAGATCGCCCCGCCGGACGGCGCGGCGCAGCGCGACGGCGATGTTCTCGCGCTTGCGGAACAGGAAGGCCTCCCGGAACCGGCTCATGAGTTCGGGGTGGGGAAGAAGACCGGCGGCGAGTGCGGGCAGCGAGGCGGCGATGTCCTCGTTCGCATAGTTGTCGATGGTCATGTCGACGGCGTAGCGCAGCTCGGCATGGGTGTCGCCCAGGTCGGGGATGTCGTCGGCGCGGAAGACCTCGGCGAGCGCGTCGGCGACGAGCGCCTCCTTGTTCGGCCACCAGCGGTAGATGGTCGACTTGCCGACGCCCGCGGCCGCGGCGACGGCCTCGATGGTCAGCGCCGGATAGCCGTGCTCCGACAGCACGCCCCGTGCCGCGTCGAGGATCTTCGCGAGGGAGCGCGGCCCACCGGATGCCTGGGGCGAGGAAAAGACAGAAGCCATGAGCAAACGATACGTATCGTCTCGTTTCCGGGTCAAGGCGTGCTACGGTCAGAGCGTTGACGAAACGATACGTATCGTTTCCTTCCGTCTCTCCCCCAAGGACGTCACATGAAGGGCTACACCGTTCCCCTGTCTCCCCGTGGCACAGCGAACCTGGCGCCCACACCGCCCTGGCACTACGCCGGCACCGTGGTGGGTGTGGAGTTCTTCGCCGAGCCGTCGGCCGCTGCGGCGGCCCTGCCCGAGGGCCTGACCCCCGATCCGGACTCCGCCGGGCGCGGTGTCGCGATGTTCGTCGACTGGCAGTACTCCGCCACGGACCTCGAGTACCTGGACCCCGCGCGCTCGCAGTACCGCGAGTTCCTGGTCACCCTGGACGCCCGCTACAACGACACACCGGTGGCCTGGTGCCCGTACATCTACGTCGACAACGACTCCGCCATGGCGCGCGGCTGGGTCCAGGGCTTCCCCAAGAAGCTCGGCACCGTCCACCAGACGCGCGCCTACTCCGTCGGCGGACCCGGCACTCCTGTCCTCGGCCCGGGCGGGCAGTTCGGCGCCACCGCCTCCGCCGCCGGACAGCGCATCGCCGAAGCGAGGATCACCCTTCAGCAGCCGGTCCCCGACCCGGCCGTCCTGATGAACCGGCCGGTGGTCAACCTGCGGCACTTCCCCCGGCTGGCCGCCGGGCTGCACGACAAGCCCGCCGTCCACGAACTGGTCATGTCCGTCCTGGACAACACCGCGATCAGCGACGCCTGGGTCGGCACCGCCGACCTCGCCTTCCTCCCCGCCCGCGGCGAGGAACTGGCCGACCTGTCCATCCAGCGCGTGGGCAGGGGATTCCACTTCGACCTCGCCTACACCGTGACCGACCTCAAAACCCTCGCGGACCAGAGCAGCTGACCGCTCCCACCCGCCACTGGAGCCGCACCCCCGGCCGTCGAACCGGCCGGGGGCTCACCGGCCCTTACACCACGGTCCGTCCGCCAAAGGGCAACGTGGACTAGGAGGTCGAGCTCGCCGTCGTCATCGGCGCCACCGCGTCCCACGTGACCGAGGCCCCGGACAACGCGGCCGACGGGGCCGGCGGCCTTGCTGTTGGAGGACCGGTTGCCGTGCTCACCGCACCCCCCTTCTGGGTGGAGACATCGCGCACGCTCCCTTGTGAAGATCGTGCGCAGCTGGCTCCTCCAGACTCCCTCGCTCCGAATATGCGTTTGGTGGACGCCCAGGTCAGGCAGCCCAGTTGCGAAGACAAAGGGAGTGGACAGGCCGGCTGCAGCCGTGCATGTGGATCTGATGCCGGCCAACTGCCGTCACGGGTCCCGGTTCCAGATCAGGCACCAGTAGTTGCCGGCCCGTCCGGTGCCCACCGACGTGAGGCCGCTCGGGATCAGCGCCGGATCCGGCTGGCCGAAGGCCGACAGAGAGCAGGCGGAGTCACCGACCACCCCGGCGGCCGCCATGCGCCCGGCAGCAGCAGTGGCCGCCTGGCTCGTGTACCACCGTGTCGACGGTGCCAATGGCGGTGACGGTGTCGACAGTGTCGGCGGCGGTGACAGTGGCAATGGCGGCGCCGGTGGCTGTGTCGGTGACGGTGACGGTGACGGTGACGGTGTCGGTGTCGGTGTCGGTGTCGACGGTGGTCTGGGAGGGGCCGTCGAGGCTTGTGCCGACGGGGACGGTCTCGGAAGCGACGTCAGGGGCCGTGCCGACGGCGAGCTCGGAAGCGACGTCGGGGACTGTGCCGAGGGTGAACTCGGAGGCGAGCTCGATGTCACCGGGGGCACCGGGGGCACCGGGGGCACCGGTGTGGATGTCGGTGGGGTCATCGCCGGCGGCTTGGCTGCCGCGGACTGCGCCGGAGTCGGCTTCGGCTTCGGCCTCGGCTTCGGTGGGGGCGGCGAGGCCGCTGTCGTCGTGCCCTGTGTCGGCCGGGGTCGTTTGCTGGGCGGTGTCGGTTGCTGGGGAGGGCTGCTGGACGGTGTCGGGGTGGGCTGCGGCGTTCGGGGAGGCGTGGGCAGTGTGATGGCCGACGGCGTCGGCCGGGGCGTGCCGTGCTCATGCGTCACCAACGCCCAGATACCGATGCCGCCGAAGATGAGCACGGCTGCACCGCCCGCGATCCACGGGGCCCGCCGATGTGGGCGTCGGTGACGGTTCATGGTTCCTACTGTCCGAAAGCGACCGCAGTGCTGCCACTCGTGCTGCGTTCGGCTTTTCGGGTGACGGCCGCGCTCAACCCGCCCGGCACCGGGGCTCTGCTCACCCGGCACATGCCATCGCCGCCCGGGGCCACCCCCGCAACGCGCCCTTCTCCACCACGACCTCGTACCCGAGCGCCGTCAACTGCCTCACCGTGCCCGGTGTCGCCGCCACCCGGGTCTCCCCGGCGGGCTCCGCCCCTGCCCCGAGACGTGCCGCCGCAGGCGTTGCGTCGAGGTAGCTGCTTCCCCAACCGTCGGGCGCACATGTCGTCGTGTCGAACCTCGCGTGGTTCGGTTGTCGGGTGAAAGTCGGGGCGCGGTCGGTGGAAACGGCCGCGCAGCACTCGGTCGAGGGCGCAGCACATGCCGCTCATGTCAGGTACTCCGCCGTCGGGCGTCCGCGATGCGTCCGTCTCGGTGATTTCCTGCGGCGAACCGAGCCGAACCGCGCAACCGAAGGGGCCGGTTCGGCTCGCCGCTGCGGGGCGTCGCGGCCGCCTGGCCGCCGGAGGTGCCCTCAAGGTCTCCGCATGGACGTTCTGGCGGGCACTCGTACCCGAGGGGGACCGCCGGACGCGTAGGTGGAACGGGGCGTTCGTTCCTAGGCGACGGTGAGTACGATCTTGCCCTGGATGTGCCCACGGGAGGCGCGCTCGTGCGCTGCGCGGGCGTCCGCGAGCGGAAACGTGCTGTCGATCGCGACACGAACCGTGCCCGCGTCCAGCAGGCGGCCCACTTCGGCGAGCTGCGGGCCGTGCGAGTGGACCTGGGTGCCCGAGACCGTGACACCCAGCTTCGCGGTCTCCTCCTCGTCGTACTCACCGAAGAACACCGGGAACAGGGCACCGCCGCGCTTGAGCGTGCGCAGGAAACGGCTGCTCTCTCGGCCGCCGACGGCATCGAGGACCAGGTCCACGCCATTCACGAGTTCCTCGGGACGGCTCTCGGTGTAGTCGATGAACTCGTCGGCGCCCAGCTCGCGCAGGAACGCCTCGTGCGCGCCCGACGCCACCGCGATGACATGGGCGCCCTTCCACTTCGCCAGCTGCAGTGCGAAGTGCCCCACGCCGCCCGCGGCCCCGTTGACCAGCACCGTCGTACCGGCGTCGAGGGCCACCGGGCGGTGCCGCGCCTCCTGGAAGGGCGAGGGGTGATCGTGTCCGAGCTCGATCAGGAACTGCCACGCCGTCAGCAGGGACATGGGCGCCCCGGCGGCGTGCACATGATCGATACCGGCCGGCTTGCGTGCGAGGTCCGACGCGGGTGCGGCCACGTACTGCGCATACGCCCGGCCGTCGAAGCTGGGAAAGCGGAGGAGCCCGAAGACCTCGTCGCCGACCGAGAAGCCCTGCGCGTCCGCGGCGACGGCCTCGACGACGCCCGACACATCCGTCCCCGGGATGACGGGCAGGTCGAACTTCGGCCGCACCTCCGGGGGAATGTTGCTCAGCCCGTCGCGCAGGTACCAGTCCGGAGGATTGACGCCGACCGCGTGGACGCGGACGAGCACCTCACCCGGCCCCGGCTCCGGAACCGCCACCTCGTCGTAACCGAGAACCTCAGGGCCACCGTGCTCATGCAGCCGGATCGCCTTCATCGTGCGTGCTGGCATCGTTCTCTCCTGCCTCTGCCTGGAGGTACGCTTAGTGGATCAGCGATCCGGTTATCCGGACCACTGATCCGAATATATGAACCACTGATCCGGATCGTCAACCGAACCACCGCTCCGGATAGCCAGGAGTGAGGGGCAGATGCGGGCCGACGCAAGAAAGAACCGCGACCACCTGCTCGCAGTCGCGGGCACCGTGATCACCGAGCAGGGCACCGAGGCATCACTGCGCGACATCGCACGCAGGGCCGACATGGGACTCGCCACCCTGCTCCGCCACTTCCCCACCCGCGAGGCACTGCTCGACGCCCTGCTCCGCACGAGCTTCGACGAGCTGACGGCACGGGCGGGCGAACTCGAAGCGTCCCGCTCACCCGAAGACGCCCTCGTCTCCTGGCTGCACGACTGCGTCGCCGTCGCACACGAATACAGGGGCGTGACGGAGCTGATGGCGGCCGCCATCGAGGACCCCGAGTCCGCACTCCACGCCTCGTGCGTCACCATGCGCGCAGCCGGCACCTGCCTCCTCACCCGCGCCCAGACCGCCGGCACCGCACGGACCGACATCGACGGCACCGACCTGTTCGCGCTGATCGCGGCGCTCGCCTGGCTCGCCGACCAACCCTCCCTCGCACCACGCGCCGATCACCTCCTCGGAGTCGTCGCGAACGCGATCCTGACGAGCTGACGGGTTTTACGAGATGACGCCTCCTCGGCCTCGGGCGTCGGGTCGCGCCGGCCGGGGCCCGGCGTCGCGCGTCGGCGTCCCGGGGAACGGTCCAGAGCTCGTACGCAAAGCCAGGTGAGCGGGTGAGTGAGTAAGCGGTAAGTGGGTCAGCCTTGGCGCCCGGGGAGCATGGCCAGGGCCTGGGAACGCTGTGCGACGAGGTCGTCGTACGTGCCGTCGCGCTCGGCCCAGCGGTGCACAAGCACCCGCTCGACCAGAATCTCGTCAGGGGTGGGGTCCTGTGAGAGCAGGTGCATGACCTCGGTGGTGAAGTCGTCGAGGGGCAGCGCGTGCGGGTTCACCTTCTCCTGGCCTGCGGTGGCGACGGCCGGGGGGACGAGCTCGACGACGCCGACACCGGTGCCGTCGAGTTGCACACGCAGTGCCTCGGAGTAGGCGTGCACCGCGGCCTTCGAGGCGGCGTAGCTGGGCATGGGCGGGAACGGCAGGAAGGCGATGCCGGAGGTGACGGTGACGAAGGTGCCGGCGCCCCGCCGGACCAGGTGGGGCGTGAAGGCGTCGACGACCCGGACGGTGCCGACCAGGTTGGTGTCGATCGTCGTCAACGCCGCCTCGAAGTGCGCGGGGTCGCGCAGGTCCTCCAGGAGCATGACGCCCGACATGGTCACGACGGTGTCCAGTTCTGGGTACCGGGCGAGCACGGCGTCACGGGCGGACGTGACAGAGGCGTCGTCGGTGACGTCGACGGCGAACGTGCCGAAGCCTTCTTCGGCGAGTGCCGCGAGTGCCTGCGGGCTGCGGCCGCCGACGGCGACGGTGCTTCCCGCCGCGGCGAACCGGCGGGCCAGCTCCCGCCCGATACCCGAGGTTCCGCCGACGACGAGAACGGTGCGGTTGGAGAGGTCCACGAGATCTTCCCTTCTCGAAACGATGTCACCGCAGTCTTGGCGGAATCCACCGGCCGTTGCAGGTCCCCCGTCTTCCCTGGTCCTGTCAGGGCCCCCGCTGAGGCACCCGCACCGCATTACGGTGTCGGTATGAAGGACGAGGAATCCGGCAACCGGCTCGGCAGCTACCTCCGTGCCCGGCGTGAGCTGGTCTCCCCGGCGCAGGCGGGAATCCCGCCCGGCGGCAACCGCCGCGTGCCCGGCCTGCGCCGTGAGGAAGTCGCCCTGCTCGCCGGAATCAGCCCCGACTACTACCTGCGCCTGGAACGGGGCCGTGACAAGAACCCCTCACCCCAGGTCCTCGAATCACTCGCGCGCGTCCTGCACCTCGACGACATCGAACGGACGTATCTGCTCGGCCTGGCCGCGGCACGCCCCAGGGCGCCGCGCCGCAAGCGGCCCGAGCAGGTACCGGCGCGCGTGTACGAGCTGCTCGCCCACCTTCAGATCCCCGCGTTCGTCGAAGGACGCGCGTTCGACGTGCTGGCCTCCAACGCCATGGCCGTCGCACTCTCCCCCCGCCTGCGGCCCGGACAGAACCGGCTCCGTTCCCTCCTCCTCGATCCCGAGGAACGGGCCTTCCACCAGGATTGGACCAAGGCCACCGCCGACTTCGTCGCCGCCCTTCGCACCACCGTCGGGGACGACACCGACAACCCCCGGTTCGTCGAACTCGTCGGCGAACTCGCCTTGTCCAGCCAGCGGTTCCGCACCCTGTGGGCCCGCCACGACATACGCGGCCTCGACGGAGGCACCGCCACACTCCACCATCCCGTCGTCGGTGAACTACGCCTCCACCGCGACAAACTCCCCGTCGACGACGTCATCCTCGTCGTCTACTACCCCGACAAGGACAGCGACAGCGACGAGAAACTGCGGCTCCTCGCCGCACTCTCGGACACCGGGTCCGCCGGCACAGCGCACGACAGGCCGGTGGACGGCCCGCACCCCGGATCACCCTGACGAACACCAGCCGCCCGGCGGCACAGGCAGAGTCCGCGTCGCCGTTTGCCCCGTTGAGTGCCTGAGCCGTGCCCGACTGCGCCATCGGGCTGTGCGGCTCGACCACGATCACCGAGCCCGGCCCCTTCCCGACCATCCGGATCGGCGACCCGGATATTCGGATCAGTGCCACTGCGGCCCCGCAGGTTCCGGCTCGCCATCTCGCTCGTTTTCGTGCTGCCTGGGCCGGCCGCCCCTTTCCGACGTGCTGTGATGGGCTTCACCGTAAACATGAGGCCCCCCTCGGGTACGGTGGATCGCGCCGAACATGAGGACCCCCTCCGGATGTCCCGCACAGCTCGGCACCCGGCTGATCCGGAATCCCCGGGACGCACAACACGGACATGACAGCGGCCGCCACGTCGGCGGAACCGCCCCACATCACAAGGAAACGACCATGAACAAGTGGATCAGGCGCGCCTCGATCGCTGTTGCTTCTACGACACTGGCCGGCGGAGCCCTTCTCGGAGCCGGCGGCTCGGCATCGGCGGCGACCGCCTCGGAACCCGTGCAGCACGCACAGTACTCAAGTGCCGCCTTCGCTTCCGGCAGCGATCGCGCCACTCACCGTGCGGACGGACACCAGAGCGGTCACCACGACGACCGGTACCGCTACCGCGCAGGGGAAGAGCGTCGGGACGGTCGCCACCTGTACGTCTGGGACGGGCACCGTTGGGACGAGGCGACGACGTGGTACGGCGTCGGCGGCGACCGCTGGTACCTGGACCAGGTCGCGTGGTACCTGCAGCAGCGGTGATGCGGCCGCAGGTCATCACGGTCGGTTTGACGAGCTGCAACGGCATGCCCGGGGACTGCGTCGTTGCGACTCGTCAAGCCGACCGTACGAAGCCGACCGCGCGCCGATCCGGCATCAGCCCCGGGCCGATGAAGTCGCATCCTCGCCGAACCGTGCGTCGAAGCGCACGGAGAGCGAGCGCAGTACCGGGCGAGCAGGACATGGGAGCGAGGGACAGTGAGATCGGTCAGAACCGTGGCGCACGAGCTGCCCGTGCAGTTTGTCGTGTCACACGACCTGGCGGTGCCGATGCATGCGGCACTGCGGTACGAAGCGGATGACCCCTATGCCGTCCGCGCCGTCTTCCAGCCCCTGGGCGAGGGAGCAGCGGTCGAGTGGTTCTTCAGTCGCGACATGATGACTCAGGCCCTGAGGGAGCACACCGGACACGGAGACGTCCGCATGTGGCCGGCCGTCGGCTCGGGACGCGAGGTGGTGTACATCGCTCTCCACGCACCCGCGGGATCGGCCCTGCTCGCGTTCCCCGCACAGGGCGTGGAATCCTTCCTGCGCGAGACGTGGTCCGCGGTCGCGCCGGGGACCGAATCCAGTCGGCTCGACCTGGACGCCGAGCTGACACAGCTGCTGGCGGAAAGCTGAACGCGTCCCCCGGACGGCGACACCCTCGCAGGCCTGAGTGAGCCCGATGCCGACGGCGGCACCGGGCTCACCATGTGTGTCCCGTTGCCCGGCATCTCCCGTTGCCCGGCGGCCTCACCTGCCGGGGCTCATGCCCCCTCGTCGCACTCGCGGCATTCCTCTTCGGGGCACTCGAGAGTGGTGAGGGTCTGATCGACCTGCTCGGGGGTCAGCGGCGGCTCTGGCAGCTCGTGGGCGCACTGGGCACGGAAGGCGTCGAGCATCAGGTGAAGGTGGCGGCGCCAGGCGTTGGGAGCGACGGCACGTGTGGCCCGGATGATCCCGGCCTGGGACCAGACCACGAAAGCGAGGTCTTCCGGGGTGACATCGTCGCGGAGGACACCCTGCTCCTGGGCGTTGCGGAAGATCTGAGCGGCCCGTTCTTCCGTGCGCTCGAACAATCCCCTGCTGAGCGCATGGATCGGCAGCCGGGCCGACACCAGGTCGTTGAAGGCACGGTCACAGGCCAGCAGTTCGCAGAGCTTTTCCAGGTAGTGGCAGAACCCGTCCCAGGCGTCGTCCATGGCCGCGGCCTCCTCGGCGGCGTCCAGCAGATCCGTGAACTTCGCGGTGAACAGCACCTCGACCAGGTCGAGCCTGCGGGGGAAGTGCCGGTAGAGCGTCCCGATCGCGACGCCCGCCTCGCGGGCAACACCCTCCAGGGAAGCGTCCAGCCCCTGTTCGGCGAAGGCCTTGCGGGCGGCGGCCACGATCGCGTCCCTGTTGCGCTGCGCATCGCGGCGCAGCGGCTTGGCCGGCCCCTGGGACGCGGACAGGACGTGCTGCTGGCTCATACATCGAGGCTAACATGAGGGCCCCCTCGAATTCAGGCTGTGACCCCTCTCACGTCACGGACACGGCGCGAGCAACACACCCATCTCCCTCGGCGGACGCCGCCCGGAACCAGCAGCAGATCGCCTGGAAACCCCCGCCTTGCTGCCGGCCGAGTTCGCCGAGACAGTCGAGACGTCTTGCCTTCAGCACCCCGGCATCGAACACCTGGCCACCTCCCCAGCATCTGGCGTTTGCACGACCAGAGGCACAGACACGCTGCACCACCAACACACGCAGAACCTGCTGGGCACTGCGCGCACCGGGTCGGCCACCACCGCTCAGCGGCCCCGTGACCATGCTCGCCTGGTCCTTCATCCGCGACGACCAACCCCTCGGCGACACCGCCCGCCAGGTCGTCCTCGCCCTGCGCGACGAGGTCAACGACCTGGAGAGGTCCGGTACTTCGGTCATCCAGGTCGACGAACCCGCAGTGCGCGAGACACAGCCACTGCGCGCCGCCGACCGCGCCTCGTGTCTGGCGTGGGCAACGGAGGCTATCCGGCCCACCACCAGCGGGGTCCGTCCCGGCACCCAGATCCACACCCACATGTGCTGCGCCGAATCCGGCGACAGCGTCCAGGCCATCGACGGCCTCGACGCCGACGTCATCAGCCCGGAGGCCCCGGGGCACTCCACCGGGCGCTTCCCCGTGCAGAAGGGCACTCCCGCCCACAAGTACTACGCGGAGATTCCCTCGCCCGGGTACCCCAACGCCGCCGCGATCCCCATCAAGCCATGGAATCTCGACGTCACTGTTCCCCGCGACCCGGTCGCCCGGGCGACGCCCACGTGTATCTCCCAGCTCACGACCGGGATGGCGCCGGCGGGCGGCACCTTCCACCTGGAGGCGGCCACCGACGCGGAGGGCCGCCCGGTCGACCCGAACGCGGCCCTGCCCCTCGACCGCTGCTGGGGCCACCCGTACGAGACGCAGTACCACTACCACGGCCCCTCACAGACCTGCTTCGGTAAGACGGCTTCCCGCGGGCCCGTGACCGCGAGCCGCTCCCGGCACTCGCCGCTCGTGGGATACGCCATCGACGGCTTCGGGATCTACGGGCCGCGCGGCGAGGACGGAAAGATCGTCAGGAACCAGTACCTCGACGTCTGCCACGGCCACACAGACGATCATGTGGGACGGCAAGCAGGTCGTCACGTACCACGAAGCTGCCCGCCTTCGAACGCCACCTCGCCCCGAGAGTGAACAGAACCCGTTCGATCGTGTCCAGACGCTGCGGACAGGCCACTCCCCCCCATGCGCCGACCGTATCGGTGAGGGAGTCGGTGAAGGCGGCAATGGCGGCGTCATCGGGCACGCGAGACACGGTCCCGTCGCCGAGCTTCGCCTGGACCGACTACCGCTACCTGCTCATCGCCGGTCGGGACTGGCTCTGACCGTCCACCAACTGCCCTCCTACGCACCGGACCTCAACCCGCTGGAGGGCATCTGGTCCGTGCTGCGGCGCGGCTGACTGTTCAACACCGCCTTCACCACGACCGATCAGCTGAGCCCGACCATCCGCCGCGGTCTGAGAGCGATCCGATACCGCCCCAGCCTGATCGACGGGTGCCTCGCCGGAACCGGGCTGTCACTTCCGCCCACGACAGCCCGAGTTCAAGCACAGTAGGCATCACGCACGGGGCCGCGATGCCCATGACGAGGAGACGGCCGACTGGCCCCACGAAGGCTGCGGATTTTTTTTCGGATCGCGACAACCTCGGGTGGGGCCGCACGTCTGGTGGGGTGAAAGGCGGTTTCCGGGACGGGATTTTCAGTCCCGGTGCTGCCTGACCTGTCAGCGTTGTCCATGAACTCTATGGAGTCGTTTCCTATGCGCCACGTCCGCGCCAAGAAGTCAAACCGTTCCCTCCGCACCTGGGTGCTGGGGTCGACTGCCGGTCTCGCCCTGGTGGTGGGCGGCGGCATCGCCGCTCAGGCGGCCACCGCCGGCCACGCGCACCCGGCCAAGTCGGCGACGGTCGACCCGAAGCCCGTGCCTTCCGCCCCGGGGAAGCACACCTCCACCGACACCGACCCGACCCCGGTCCCGGGCGACGCGAACGGCAAGCCCTACCCGTCTGCCGTGCCCTCCACCCCGGGGAAGCACACCTCCACCGACACCGACCCGACCCCGGTCCCAGGCGACGCGAACGGCAAGCCCTACCCGTCTGCCGTGCCCTCCACCCCGGGGAAGCACACCTCCACCGACACCGACCCGACCCCGGTCCCGGGCGACGCGAACGGCAAGCCCTACCCGGGCAACACCAGCCGCTGAGCCGCCGACCATAGGCGTGGCGGGGCCGGACAGGAGCCGGCCCCGCCGTACCCCTGATATGAACGAGGACGATGCAGCTCACCCTTGCCCTGCCCTGGTGGGCCCGGCTACTGCGCCGCGCCGGGACCACCTCCTCCACTCCGGCGTCGGGCGCACCGCTCCCCGGCCGACGGTTCCGGCATCTGCGTTCGGTGGCCGACCGGGACAGCGAGGAAGACTCCCCCACACTCGCCGACCTGTACCGGACCCGGCGGCTCGACATGGTCCGGCTGGCGGTCTTCCTGGTGGACGACCTGCACACCGCCGAGGACGTCGTCCAGGATGCCTTCGCCGCCGTCTGCCGTCGGCACGGCGAACGGCTGGACGACCTCCACGACGCGCATGCCTACCTCCACACCGCGGTGGTCAACGCCGCCCGCTCGGTGCTGCGTCGGCGGCGCACCGCGCGCGCGTACACCCCGCCGTACCAGGGTCCGGGGGCGCCGGTCGACGAGCTGCTGCTGCTCGCCGAGGAGCACCGGCAGGTCTTCGACGCGCTGGCGCAGCTCACCGCGCGCCAGCGCGAGGTACTGGTCCTGCGTTACTGGTCCGACCTGACCGAGGCGCAGATCGCCGAGACCCTCGGCGTGTCCCGTGGCACCGTCAAGTCGACCGCGAGCCGCGCGCTTGCCACACTGGAAAAACTCTTGGAGGTGGACCGATGAGTGCTCGGGCACCGATCGAGGAACGGCTGCGCGCTGCGCTGGAAGCGCGCGGGCAGCTCATCAGCGCCCACGATCTGTCACCGGCCCGCCCGCCTGCCGGAAGTACCTGGGGCACGCGCAGGATTCGGCGGGTGCTGTACGTTGCCGCAGCCGCCACCGCGGCGGCCGCAGCCGCCGTCATCCTCGTGCTGTCCTCCGACACCCCGGACCGCCCCCGCCCGGCACCGCCCGCACAACATTCCAGCCCCACCGCCACCCCTACCTCCACCGTCCCGTCCCCGGTGCCCTCCGCCGTCCCATCCACGCCCTAAAGGCTGTCCCGTAAACGACCTTTGACGTAAGGCCCGTTGGTGGTGCTTGGGCCGCGTTGGTGGGCTTCGCGGCCTGGAGCAGGTTGTGCAGATGTGCGACGCCGAGCACGGCGGCATGGACGCCCTCGCCCTTCAAGCGGCGGTCGCGGAACGGTAGCTGCCTGAGTGCTGGATCGGTGGTCGAGCCCGCTGCGAGGTGGTGCATGTCCCGGCTGAGCGAAGGCCGGTCCGCCGGTTATGCGGCGGTGGTGCCCAGCAGGAGGTCGAAGGCGTCATTCGCCTCGCGGAGCACCGCCGTCGCGTCGTGGCTGCCGAGGCGCCACGCCGCCTGGTAGCAGGCGAGGGTCAACTGGGCGGCGAGGACGGCAGTGGCCGGCGGGGTGCCGTGGTCGATCAGGTACTTCTCAAGGAGGTCGGCGTAATGCCGGGTCTTGCGGGTGTGGCGGTCTTCGAGCTCGGGGTGCTGCTTGACCAGACGGTGGTAGACCGCGTAGTGGCCGGGGTTGCGGGCGGCCTCGGTGCAGATCACGAGCAGCAGCCGCCGAGATGCGGCCAGTGCCTGCGCGAGATCCTGGAGCGGCTCGGTGGGCGCATCGCGCATGGCCGCGGTGAGCGCGCGCACGAAGTCGTCCTCGGTGGAGAAGACGACTTCCTGCTTGTCGCCGAAGTAGCGGAAGAAGGTGGTGCGGCCGATCTCGGCCCGCTGGGCGATCTCGTCCACGGTGACGACATCGAACCCCCGCTCCATGAAGAGCGCGAAGGCCGTCTCGATGATCCGTTCCCGGGTCTGGCGGCGTTTGCGGTCCCGCAATGACTCCACCGGAGACTTGTTCGCGCTCATTCGGCCAGGATATCCGCCCTTCCCGCCCCGCGGTCAGCGTCGACGAGGCGGGCGGCCCCGCGCCACAGCTCCTCCTCGCGGGCCTCGTCGTGCGACTCAGGCGACGACGGAACGTTGCGGCCGCGATCGAGGTAGGACCCGGTCCGGGCGGTCAGCCCGGTCAGGATCGTCTCAGTGAGCCGGGCGCCCGCCTGCTGCGGCGTCATGCCCCGGCCGAGGAACCGCTGAAGCTGGAAGAATCCGTTGAGCACGCCCCGCACGGGCCCCGGGGCATGGCGGAAGAAGTCGGTGCCCGCGACGAGCGCCGGGTTGTAGGAGTAGACGCCGACGCTCTCGGGCAGGCGGCGGGCCAGCGCGTGGGTCAGGTAGATGACGCCGAGTTTGCTGGTCGCGTACGCCCGCCCGGCCTCCCGCGCGCCACCGGCACGAGGCGTGGCCAGTCGTTCCGGCGTCTCCCAGCGCGGCGGCGGCGTGGCGCCGAGCGTGTAGCGGAACTGCCCGAAGTGGCAGTCGCTCGAAGTGAGCACGATCCAGCCGGGACCGGTGAACCGGGGCAGCAGCTCCCTGACGAGCAGGTAGTGGGACAGCACATTGACCCCGAAGGTCATCTCGTAACCGTCCGTGGTGAGTTTCCCGGTCGTCGTGACCGTCAGGCCGGCGTTGCCGAGATAGCCGCCGAGCGACGGCAGGTACCCGGTGTCGAGCCCACGCAGAATCTCCCCCACCGCCCGCCTGATCTCGGCGAGCGAAGCGAGGTCACACCCCACGCCTGTGACCCCGGAAGCACCGGTGGCCTCGGCCAGTTCCGCAGCGAGGCGTTCGCCGCCGCGGCGAACCAGCACGACGTAATGATCCTGGGGCCGTTCTCGGATCAGCAACTCGACGGCCTCGCGGCCGAAACCGCGGGTCACTCCGGTCAACACGATGGTCCGGCTGTCCATGACAGACCCCTTGGTATCGAGTTCCATGTGGTACTGAGTACCGTAACACGCCGTGGCTCACTTCCGGCGTGTACTTCCCGGCCGCGAGGCGTATGCGGGGGCGTGTGCGGGTCCCCGCGAACCCGTACCCGAGCTTCAAGGCGGCGATCGACGGGCTGACGAGTCGTCGTGAGGCGCCGGGCAGCCAATCGGCGGAAGCCACAAGCGGCGGAGGATCGAAAGCCACACCCGACGCCCCTGGATGGGCCACCCACACGAAGGGCCGGCCCTGCCCCGTGGATGAACGCAGGGAGAAGAACGAAGCGGCCGCCCTGGTCAAGGTCTGCAAGGCGAACGAGGCGATCCTCGACCCGAGTTGGCGGAGATCGACGCGGTGGCCGCAGCCCGGCGGGCAGGCTTCACGTGGGCGGCGATCGCCGCTGAGGTCGGGAGGGAGCAGCCGAGCTGCATGGGTGCCGTGGTCTTGTCATCCGGCACCACGCCTACGAGATCAGCCCGGCCGCCGTCCATGCATTCGAGGCGGAGAACCGTCGAAAGCCCGCCAGATCATCGCACCCTCGGTGATCTGTGGTGGCCCCGGGCCCGCCGGCTCCGCACCTCACAGCTCCACCTGAGCCGAAGTCACCGCACGGCGACCATTGCAGGCAGGATGACCCACGCGGCGAGTGCCGCCGCGGCACCGGGGAGACCTCGCATGGCTGACTGCTATCCATACCAAATCGCGACCGGGAGAGGGGAACTGACGCTGATCTGGCGGCCCGGAGAGGGCGATGCCCCCGATGAGCTCGCCGTTGACCAACTCGGAAGACTCCTCACGTTCCACGACCTCGAGCCGCTCCAGGAATACTGTGATCGCAACGACTGGAATCTCGTCCGGGACGGCGGAGCCACACTCGATCTGGGCGTCGTACGTCGATGGGTCGAGCGTGCCGATCTTGACTCGGTCTCGGCAGGACTGCTGTTGAACGCCTGGAACTTCTTCGAAGACCTCTCCCACAGTCTGAAGGCCGGCCCACCTCTTCCCTCGCAAGGATCGATCCACAACAGCGCCTACGAAAAGATCTTCGGCGGTGACGCCCTCGAACCGACCGCCGGCGACGCAGCCTGGACGGACGAGGAGACCGCGGTCGTGCGCGAACTCCTCCGCGTGGGACTGACCCTCTGGGAACAGGCCGTGCACGGATCCGGCGCCGACTGAGTCGAGCCTACGAGTGTTGGCCGGCCCGTAAACGGCCCTTTCATCGGCGCATACGCTGGCCCACCTCGCCCTCGTCGGTCTCCCACCAGGGGCGGAACCGCTCCGGAGCCTGCGGGGTCCCGGCTGCGCCGCCGGCCGACGCGGCTTCCGGCGCGGGCGTGAGAGCGGCCAGCCCGGTGGTTGGCGCGGCCCGGTCCGGACCGGATCGGCAACGGGGGTGAGCTCGCGGTCGAGGCGCGCGTCCAGCTCGGCGGTCTTGTTCCGCTCCCAGCGCCACCACTGCAAGAACACCGCGATCAAGAAGGGGAAGGCGACCAGTTCCGCCAGCATCAGCATCAGGCCGCCGCCGAGCATCTGGTCGAACTCCAGGGTGGGACCCCAGGTTCGGGGGTGGGCGCGGTACCAGTTCCCTGCGACAAGGGTGCCGCTGGTCATGACGGCGATGCCCGGAAACGAGTCGAAGAGTCCGTCGAAGAAGACCAGCGCCGCCCTGACCGGGTAGGTGCACCAGCGTGGGAGCATCTCCTGGCGGGTGAGTATCGGCACGATGAACAGGCAGCCGGTCAGGAGCAGTTGGGTATGCATCAACTGCAGCACCAGGCCACCCTGCAGCGCCGCAGAGAAGTACGGCGTGAAGTAGATCGTCAGCTCGGACGCAAGCACGGACAGCGAACTGACCAACGGGGACGTCAGGATCCTCACCGGCCGCGAGGTCACCGCTCGCTGCAGGGGGCCGTCCGGGTCGGCGAGGCCCAGGAGGTCGCCGAGCGCACGGCCCAGCGGGACCAGTAGGTCGAGCAGGATGTTCTGCACCGCGAGGCCAGCCCTAGGCCGCGCTCGATGTGGACGCTCGCACGTCGTGCTCTCGTGCTTCTTGCGTACCGCCGGGCAGAACGTCCCTAGACATCGATCCCGTCCGGGTGAGCGAGACGATCAGTCCAGCGGCTGTTACGGCGACTGTTGCGGCGGCGTAGATGATTGCTGCGGGCACCAAACCGATGGCATCACTGAGGAAGCCGGCCACGATGGTAGGGACGCCATAGGCGAGATAGGCGACGACATAGACGGCGGAGAACAGCTTCGCCCGCTCCTGCGCTCGCGTCAGCGGAACAAGGATCCCGAGCGTACTGGAAAAGACGGCGCCGAAGCCGAGGCCAGTGACGATCGCGCCGCAGATGATGAGCGATGCGAGGCCCGCCGCGAACGAGCACGCCTCCAACGACACACCGGCGAGGACGGCAACATATCCGGCGAGCATGAACCGCCGGGGCGGCATCAGCGGGCCGAGTACGAGCGCGGAGACGGCCGCAGCCAGGGGCTGGGCGGCGACTACCAGGCCGAGGGCGGCTCCACCGGTGATGTGCAGGGCTTGATGGACGATCGACGACCCGAGGCCGAGGACCAGCCCTGCCGACATCCAGATCCCGATCGTCCCCGGGACAGTGCGAGCGAACGCGGTCCGGGCCGCGGACGGAACGCCGATGCGCAGCACGAGGACATCGCCGATCCCTTGACGCTCACCGACCGTCTCAGGCGAGGCCGCCGTGACGACGATGGCGATGACGATGATCGCGAGTGCGGCTCCGAACACGACCGCGGCGGGTGCTACCGCGAACTGGATGGCGATTCCGGTGAGGACGACACCGATGCCGAGACCGGCCACGGACGCGATGCTCACGACCAGTGCTGCGAGCTTCTTCTGCGCCACTGGTGCGACCTCGGAGATGTAGGCGCTGAACGCGCTCGTGGCCGCTCCCGTCGCGAAGCCCTGCAGCGCCCTCGCGACGATGATGACGCCGATGTCCGGGGCGAACAGGAACACCACCATCGCGACCGCCTGGAGTGCGAGGGCCGCGATGAGTACCGGACGGCGACCGATTCGATCCGACAGGGAACCGATGACGAGGAGCGCGAGGAGAAGCGCGAGGGCGTAGATCGCGAACGCGATCGTCAGCTCGCTGTCGGGAAAATGCCAGTGCTGCTGGTAGACGACAAGCAGGGCGCTCGGTGCTCCCGCGGCAGCCATCACTGTCATGAACGCGACAGACGAGGAGACGAAGGCGACGACCGGCGGAACCGTTGGACGCGGCATGGAACGAACTTCCTATCCACTCGACATAGGACCGAACCCGACTGGACGGCCCACTCAGTGTCGAGCGGCGGGACGACACCCTCCAGTGGCAAGAATGCCAATATGTGCGAGGATTCTGCCGCAGGGGATGGACCGACGCGAGCCGAGGAGATGGACGACGATGAGTTCGCACCGGGTGATGGTGCTTGTACTGGATGGGGCGCTCCCGCTCGACGTCGGCATCCCGACCCAGGTGTTCCACCCGCGTGACGGACTCCCGTACGAGCTGACGGTGTGCGGCGTCGCCGCGGGAACGGTGCCCTCCAGTGAGGGTTTCGGGTACACGGTGCCGCAGGGTCTCGACGCGCTGGACGGCGCGGACACCATCATCGTCCCCGGCTACGCGCCGGTTGGCCGACCGATCCCGACCGCGGTGCACGAAGCGCTTCAAAGGGCACATGCAAGAGGAGCCCGCATCGCATCGATCTGCTACGGCGCGTTCGCCCTGGCCGACGCGGGTCTACTGGAAGGACGGCGCGCGACAACACATTGGGACGCAGCGGAAATGCTGGCGCTGCGCCATCCGGACATCCTGGTGGAGCCCAATGTCCTGTTCGTCGATGAGGGTTCGGTCCTCACATCGGCCGGTGTCGCGGCGGGCATCGACCTGTGCCTTCACATCGTCCGGCGCGACCTCGGCGTGAGCGTGGCCAACGACATCGCCCGCCGCCTGGTGACGGCGCCCTATCGGAGCGGCGGCCAGGCCCAGTACCTTCCCCGAAGCAGCCCGGCACCGCAGGGCGATACGCTCGCGGCGACCCGAGAATGGGCGCTGACACGCCTCCACGAACCGCTCGCAGTCACCGATCTCGCGACGCATGCGCGGATGTCGCTGCGCACCTTCATGCGCCGCTTCGCCGAGGAGACCGGCGACACGCCGCTGCAGTGGGTCCTGCGCGCCCGAGTCGACGCTGCCCGAGCGCTCCTGGAAACCACGAAACTCCCGGTCGACCAGATCGCCGAGCGCGTCGGACTGGGCACCGGATCCAACCTCCGCCTGCATTTTCGGAGAATCCTCGACGTGTCGCCCTCCGAGTATCGGGCCGCGTTCTCCGACCGGACGGTTCCGACTCCTTGACCGGGAACCGCCGGCGCGGGCCGCAGCCCGTGCCGTCATCTCCGGTCGGGCCACCGTCACCCCGAAGACCGGCGACGGCGCCGGCTTCAGGCACGGCCCTGACGGAGTCGACCATCGGCCTGTACAAGACCGAGTTGATCAAACCCTCACAACCACAGTCCGAGATCTCTACCGAACCCGGGGTGGTTCACACCCCCTTGGCCGACCTGTCGACGGTCGAGCGCCTACGGTTCCCTGCACTCGCATCCGCGCCGCCCGAGACGGCCTTGGACCGCCCGAGTACTTCGTCTCAACCACAAAGAGTCCGGTCAACGGCTCGCCGCCGGTCGTGCGCGAGGGTCAGACAGCGCGAGCGGAGAGCGCCTGGAGCAGCAAGCCGGTGAGATGGCGGCAGGCATCAGGGCCGAGTGCGCTCTCAAGGCCCGCGTCGGCCGCGGCGTAAGCATCCTGGCCGGCGGCCGGCAGTCGCATGCCGCCTTCGGTGATGGGGAGCTCGGCGGTGCGGCCGCGACCTGCTTCGGTGCGCCGCTCGACGACCCCCCGTTCCTCAAGCTGGCGGACGGTGGCCTGGGCACTCTGCGCGGCGATCCCCGCCCGGCGGCCCAACTCGCTGTCAGCAGCCCGAGGAACACTCCGCCGACAAGTCCCCAACCAGCGATGACCGCAGCCCCCAGTCAGCAGCCGGAGCGCCCTGGAGGGCCGGGCGGCCACTCTCCTTGAGCCATCAACGGCAACCCCGCTCCAACCACACCCGCTCGGCTGGCCACGCCGCAGACGATCTACTACGGAGCGGTGAGCGTCGACCTGACCCTCACCTCTCTCGCCGGACTCCGCCTGGCGCCCATCCCGCTCCTGGCACCCCTGCCGCTCACCCTGATCACAGGCTCGGCCTGCTCGGCGCGTACCGCTCCACAGGTGGCTACATCCGCTACCTGGCCGCCGACCTCGCGCCCGACGGCCGCAAGGGGCGGTCGCTGTCGATCGTCATGTACGGCGGCCTCATCGCGGCGTTCCTCGGACCGTTGGGGACCGCGTAGCCGCGCTGTACGAGCAGTCTCTGCCTGTTGGCCGTGACAGCAGGGATCATCGACCCCCGTTCAAGCCGCCTCAAGACTTGCAGTTAGACTGCAAGTGGCGCAGATCGAGAGCCGATGCGGAGTCGCCGGGAGGCTTGCCGCCCTACGCCGGAAAGGGAGGCCGTCGTGAGCGGCGGAGACGCTCGACAAATCAGCGTGCGCACCAAGGACCGAAACTCAGAAGAGCGGAGCGAACAACTCGCACCCCCTCTCAGGCGCGATCAGTCAGACTCAATTACATACAGAAGCTTTCTACGCGTCCGCGCCTACGCTGTCATGACGAAGCCGCGAGTTATGGAACTCCTGCTTGTCACGACTGTGCCGACCATGATTTTGGCTCATGGCGGTCCGCCGAATTTGCCGCTCATCGTGGCGACACTCATGGGTGGAGCGGCAAGCTCGGGCAGCGCATCGGCCTTCAATATGTACCTGGACCGAGACATGGATGCCCAGATGAGACGCACATCCGGTCGCCCTTTGGTGACCGGAGAGGTGGCACCGCGGTCTGGATTGCTCTTCGCCTGGATCCTGGCCGTCTCCTCGACGGTCTGGTTCTGGTGCCTTGTGAATTACTTGGCCGCTGCACTGTCCGTCTGCGCGATTCTATGGTATGTAGTCGTGTACACAATTCTCCTCAAGCGCCGCACTGAGCAGAACATCGTGTGGGGCGGCATCGCGGGCTGCTTCCCTGTAGTCATCGGCTGGGCATCAGCGACAGGGACCGTGTCATGGCCAGCGGTAATACTTTTTCTAGTGATCTTCTTTTGGACCCCGGCTCATTATTGGCCTCTGTCAGTCAAGTACGGCGAGGACTACCGTCGTGTCGGCGTCCCCATGCTCGGCGCAATCCACGGAATCGAGCACGTGGCCAAGAGAGTGATTGCGTATGCCGTCGCGACCGCCACGGCTTCCCTTCTCCTCATTCCTGTTGCAGGAATGAGTTGGACCTACGCAACGGTGGCCGTGGTCGGTGGAGCGTGGTTCGTAGGGGAAGGTCTTCGACTCCAAGCCGCTGCCCGTCGAGCGGAAGCCGCCGCGCGACCAATGCGGATGTTTGTGGTATCGAATGCATATCTTGCATTGCTGTTCGCCGCAGTGGCCATCGATACACTCGTGAAACACCGATTCAGCTGAAACTCTGCCGCACCGGCCGGTTGTCACAGCTATAGGCATCGCCGCCACACTCGTCGGCTGCACAGCCGGCGTTGACGTAACGCTCTTGGGCAAGCTGCCCAACTCCGCCGGCAGTCACGTCGTCACTTATAACGGCTGGCCGCTCTACCGATACGCCGCCGACAAGGCACCTGGTCAACATCACGCGGCAGTGCGCGGTGCTGACGCAAGGGCGACTTGAGTGGCTGTTCTGCGCGTGTTCGGCCAGGCCTTGGTGGCTCACACCGTCGTCGCCACAGCGACGGCCCAACCGATGTAGGCAAAGTTGAAAAGCACCTTGACGGTCGCACTCGCCAACCCGCGGGCACGGCACGGCCGCTCAGCCGCCACCCGGGCCAGCCCATCGAGATGCGCGACGACGAAGACCGAGATCATCGCCGCGGCGATCCACCCGCCCGCCGCTCGGCTCCGCGGTACGAGGAGGAGAACACTGTCGGCGATCAGCGCAACCCCGCCCACAGCGACGAGCATTCG
This sequence comes from Streptomyces sp. Ag109_O5-1, assembly GCF_003814875.1. Classification (GTDB taxonomy): domain Bacteria; phylum Actinomycetota; class Actinomycetes; order Streptomycetales; family Streptomycetaceae; genus Streptomyces; species Streptomyces sasae. Next base: position 925,001 of record NZ_RKQF01000001.1, read on the forward strand.
TGCGCAACCCAGCCAGGAAGGGACCAACCGGCGGACGTAGTCCGGACGCACGAAGTGCGCGGCGCCGTTGACAACCAGGAAGACCGCCAAGGCGACGGCCACAATAGAATTCATGTCATGACAGTGCCGCCGACCCAGGTGTGGACGCTTGAACGAAACGATCGCCGCCTCCACTTCGCATCCGGCCCGGCGGCGACGATGTTCGCCGAGTCCGGCGCCTTTCGGGTACGCCCCCACCGGCACCCGGCGTGGAAGATCGTGCTCGCGCTCGGCGGCGGTGTCGAGGTCGGCTACAACGGTAACCGCACCCTCACCGCAGCCGGCGTGATCGTGCCGCCGCAACTGGCACACACCTGCGCCGTCTCGTCGGCTTACGTTGCCCTCTTCCTGGACCCGTGGGAGCTGGCGCTCGGCACCGACCCGACCCGCCTGAACGAGACCGCGGCCCACCGCGTGCTCGCGGCCCTCGACCATCCCGGCCGCGGCGCCGACCTGGACGCGGCCCGTGCCGAGCTCACGGCCCTCGCCGGAGCGGGCGCCCCGCTCGATTCCAGGGTCGCCCACGCGGTGCGGGAGATCACCCGCCCCGGGTCCACCGCCACGATCGGCGCGGTCGCCGCCCAGGTCGGGCTCTCCCAGCCGCGGTTGCGCACCCTCGTCCGCGACTGGGTGGGTATCCCGCTCCCGCGGCTACGCCTGTGGGCCAAGCTGCGGACCGCCATGACCGAACTACCGGCTGAGTCCGCGGCCGCCGCGGCTGCTTTCGCGGGCTTCGCCGACCAGGCACACCTCACCCGCACGGCGCGCACCCTCGCCGGCCGCACCCCGTCGGAGATCCTCCGCCCAGGAGCGTCCGGCACCCCGGCGTAGACTCGTCAACCCTGGAATTCATGGCCCCGGGAGGACCCCCTCTCGGAGCCGATCAGCTCCGCTTCCTTCTGCCCGGATCCCATGCCTCATCCGGCAGATCGCTCGGGTACGACTCGCGCCCGCCCGCGCTTTCCAGCAGACCGTCCCCCGGGCCAACCGTGAAGCCCCGGAACCGGACGACCCACCCTCAAGCGCGACGACACCTGTCACGCACCCGCACACGACGAGCCTGTTCCTTCGGCGCCCAGGCCCCGCCGAGCAGCGCTCCGTCACGATGGGTTGTGTCGACCGTCGACTCTCCATCTTCCACAGGTAGCGCGATGGATGTGCCATGAGATGAGACCTGTACTCGTGGCGGCACGTCGGTGAAGCGTCCTTGAGGAGACGAGGCCACAAAGCCGACCTGTTTGGTCCGATACGGTGGGAGTGCTCCGACATGGCCAGGGAAGGAAGACGTGGATGGCAGACGCAGGGGACGCCGACTCGGCGCGATACCCACTGGGTCCAACGATGATCATGATCCTCCAGGGGCGTTTTCTGGAAGGACGAGTAGAGGACTCACTGAAGGGCATCGGCCTGTCCCTGCGACGCCTGGGCCTCTTGGGGCACCTGCGACGTGATCCGGGCATATCGTTCAGCGCATTGGCGCGGAGAGCGGGGATCAAAGTGCAGAGCCTGCATCCGATCATCGACGCGCTGATCTCTGACGGATACGTCGCCACCGTCGGGAGCGGTGGGCAGGGCCGCGCAGCGGTGATAGAGCTGACAGACCGTGGTGTGAAGGTGCTTGAGCGGGCAACCCAGTTGATCGAGGACTACGACCACGAGGTGTTCGCCGAGGACGAGTGGAAGGACCTGGGTACAGCGCTTACTCGTTTGGGGGAGGCGTTGCAGCGCGACCGCATGACCTCATCCGCTGACGCGACCGGTCCGGCGGCGCCCCCCGTTGCCGGGCGCCCTTCCCGAGGCTGACGTCTTCTCTGGGCCCGCGGGAGTTTCCTGTGCTTGGGAGCGGTTGTTCGGCCATGCTCTGCGAGGGCGTTTGAAGCAGGCAGATTGCCCTTGATGCCCTAGTGAGCTCATCGCCAGGTGGGAGTCGACTCGTCCGTTATGCGCGGCGTTCCCCGAGAGGCCGACGACGGTGACGGTCACAGCAAGGGTGAGGCCGATCGTGTCGGTGAGCATGCCGTGCTTCCTCTCGACGATCTTCGTGGCCGCATCCGTTCCCTGGCTGGTCACAGGGCAGGGTCTTATGCGGTCAGAAGAGCCGGGCCGCCCTCGACTGGCAGCCCGGCTCCGTGGGATCACTTCCTCAGGAAGGCGAGGAGTGCCCTGTTGACCTCCTCGGCGTGGGTCCAGAGCAGGCCGTGCGGAGCGCCCTCGATCTCCACGTAGTCGGCGGACGGGAGGGCCTTGTGGAACGGCCGCGCGGTCCCCTCGACGGGCAGGATGCGGTCGCCCGTGCCGTGCAGGATGAGGGCGGGTACGTCAATGGCCGGGATGTCGGCCCGGAAGTCGGTGTACCAGGTCGACGGCGCGGCAGCCGCACCGTAGAACCCGCCTCCCGCGGCAACGTTCCAGCTGTTGCGGACGGCCTCCTCGCTGATCCTGGTGCCGAGGTTCTCGTCCAGGTTGTAGAAGTCCTGGTAGAAGGCCGTGTAGTACGCGTAACGGTCCGCCTTCACCGCCGCGACGACACCGTCGAAGAACTCCTTCGGGGCGACGCCGCCCGGGTTGTCGTCGTTCTTGAGCAGGCAGGGCTCCAGCGAAGCCAGGAAGGCGACCTTGGCCACCCGGGCAGAGCCATAGGCGGACACGTACCGGGCAACCTCACCGGTCCCCATCGAGAACCCGACCAGCACGGCGTCCCGCAGGTCGAGGGTTTCCATCAGGGTGTTCAGGTCGGCCGCGAAGGTGTCGTAGTCGTAGCCGGTCGTCGGCTGGCTGGACTGCCCGAAACCGCGACGGTCGTAAGTGATGACGCGGTAGCCGGCGTCGAGCAGCACAGCACTCTGCCGCTCCCAGGAATGGCCGTCCAGTGGGAAGCCGTGGATGAGCACGACCGGCTGACCGGCTCCGTGGTCCTCGTAGTAGAGGTCGATGGTGGTGGAGTTCTCCTGGCCCACGGTGATGTACGGCATGCGCGTGCTTCCTCGCTCGGATGAATGAGGTGGATGGGGACTCGCTCACGCTAGGGGGAACGCCACGCGACCGGTTGCCCCACCGTGCACCACTTGTTGCCCTCAGGCGCAGGGATCATATTGTTGCCCTCAGGCGCAGGGATCATGGTTGCCGCCCAGCCGCAGCAGCACGCAGCCGCCCAACGCGGTCATAGGGCTCCACGGTGTCTCTTCCGGGACAACCGACCATGCGGGCACGCCCATGGTGTACGGGCGTAGTCCCTGCGGCCGTACACCAGCGTCCTCCGTTCCGCCATGGACCACGAAGCGTGATCGGCGCACCTGGTCGGCGGGCCTTCCAGAACACGTCCGGCGATCACCATCCGGCATCCATCCCGGGGAGGATCTCGGGAGTACGAGCCGCCGCACGGAGCGCGTGGGGAGGATGGGTTGCGTTACGAGGCACGATCCTGAAGGAGCCTGAAAGGGTCATCCACGCGGGTCGGAGTCGGCATTGAAAGCACCGCCGCAGGTCAGAGCATCTTGGCAGACGACTTCACGACCTAGTTGTCCTGGCCGTCGGTCCCCGCCAACGCGCAGGGGTGACTCCGTGAACGGCACTGCCGGTGACGGCGAATGGGTCTTGCCCCGACATGGGGCAGACGCGACCGTGCTCGAGGTGCCCGACGTCCGGTGCTCCTTCCGACGCGGGGCAGTTCGAGGACGCCCGATCTGCGTCCCATGTCGGCCTTCTACGCTGCGTAGTGAGCAGCAAGTCGGCACGGGAGAGGTGAGAACGGGTGATGACGTGGGCTTTCAGTCAGCACCGAACCAGCACGGGAGTCGCTGCGGCACCACCGAATCATGCCCGAACACCGCAACTCGGACAGCACCCCTCGCCCCCGTTGAGGCGGCCACCGCGGAGGCCCGGCACCACCTCCATGGTTGCCGCACGCACTCCCACGCCCAGAAGTATGGTGTCCCAGCACATACGCCTCTGACCTGCGCCTTCCTACGGTGTGGCGACACAGAAACGTCCCCGTCGAACGCCAGGAAGTGGTGCCGATGTCGTCACCGGCAAGTTCTCCGCTCGCTCCGCCGAACCTCCCCCGCATCGTCGCGGCAAGCCTCATCGGCACCACCATCGAGTGGTACGACTTCTTCCTGTACGGCTCCGCGGCCGCCCTCGTCTTCAACAGGCTGTTCTTTCCCGACTCCGACCCGCTCGTCGGCACGCTGCTGTCGTTCCTGACGTACGCGGTCGGGTTCGCCGCCCGGCCGCTCGGGGCCCTGGTGTTCGGGCACTACGGGGACCGGCTCGGGCGCAAGCGGCTGCTCGTGCTGAGTCTGCTGTTGATGGGCGGGGCGACCTTCGGGATCGGGCTGCTGCCGACGCACGCGACGGTCGGCAGCGCGGCACCTGTTCTGCTGACTCTCCTGCGCCTCGTCCAGGGATTCGCTCTCGGTGGTGAGTGGGGCGGCGCCGTCCTGTTGGTGTCCGAGCACGGTGACGCGCGCCGACGCGGCTTCTGGGCGTCCTGGCCGCAGACCGGTGCGCCCGCCGGGCAACTCCTGGCGACCGGTGTGCTGTCGCTGCTCACCGCCGTACTGTCGGACGACGCGTTCGCCGCCTGGGGCTGGCGGATTCCGTTCCTGCTCTCCGGTGTCCTGGTCGTCGTCGGTCTGTGGATCCGTCTCTCGGTCGACGAATCGCCTGTGTTCCGGCAGGCGTTGGCGCAGGCCGAGGCCCGGCGCGACGCCGGGGACGCCGAACAGTCGCCGCTGGTCTCGGTGTTGCGGCACCACTGGCGCGATGTGCTGATCGCGATGGGCGCGCGCATGGCGGAGAACATCAGTTACTACGTCATCACCGCCTTCATCCTCGTTTACGCCACCACGTCCGCCGGCGTCTCCAAGCAGACCGCCCTGAACGCCGTACTGATCGGCTCCGCCGTCCACTTCGCCGTGATCCCGGCCTGGGGCGCGCTGTCGGACCGGGTCGGGCGGCGGCCCGTCTATCTGCTGGGCGCGGCCGGGATCGGAATGTGGATGTTCCCGTTCTTCGCCCTGGCCGACACCGGGACGTTCTGGTACCTGGTGCTGGCGGTGACCGTCGGCCTGGTCCTGCACGGCGCCATGTACGCGCCCCAGGCCGCCTTCTTCTCGGAGATGTTCGCGACCCGGATGCGCTACTCCGGTGCCTCCGTCGGCGCCCAGTTCGCCTCCGTCGCCGCCGGGGCACCGGCCCCGCTCATCGCCACCGCGCTGCTGTCCGACTACGGCAGCTCGACCCCGATCGCCCTGTATGTGATCGCGGCGTCCCTGCTCACCCTGGTCGCGTTGGCCGTGGCGAAGGAGACCCGGCAGCGGGACCTGGCCGACGACGGCGCGCCGCCCTCGGCCACGGCGAGCAGCAGGGACGCACACACCGTCTGAGCGTGCGCCGCTGGTCCCGGGCGGGATCAGCGGCGTTCCGGCTGTGCACCCAATCGGTGCAGGCGCAGGGCCAGTTGGGCTTCCAGGGCGCGGGCGGGGCTCTGCCAGTCGTCGCCGAGGAGGCGGGCCACGCGTTCCAGCCGCTGGGCCACCGTGTTGACGTGGACGTGGAGTTCGTCCTTCGTGCGGGCCGGGCTCATCCCCGAGGCGAAGTACGCGTCGAGAGTGCGCAGCAGTTCCGTGCCGCGTCGTTCGTCGTAGGCGACGACCGGGCCGATGGTGCGTTCGACGAATCCGGTGACGTCCCGTTCGCCCGCGAGCAGCAGGCCGAGGAAGCCGAAGTCCTCGGCGGCGGCGCCGTCTCCGCCCCGGCCGAGGAGGTTCAGCGCGTCGAGGCAGCGGCGGCCCTCGGTGTACCCGGCGGCCACCGTGTCGGGGTGGGCGGCGAGGTCCGCGAGGGGCCCGGAGGCGCCGACGGTCACCGGCTGATGGACGGCGGTGCCGAGGTGGCGGGCGGTGCGCCGGGCCACGTCAGTGGCGGTGTCGCCGGGGTCCAGGGGCAGTAGCAGGACGGTGCCGCCGTCGCGGGCGGCGGCCAGGCCATGGCGGGTGGTGGCGAGGTGGGTGGCGGCCGACCACAGCCGGCGGCGGGCGGCCGCCGCGTCCTCCGCGCCGGCTGCCGGGCCCTCCAGCCGGGCGGCGAGGACGACGTGGGTGGCGTCGAGATCGGCGTGCAACCGGGCGGCGCGGTCGCGCAGTTGGCGTGGATCACGGTCCCGGGCGTCGAGCAGGTCGTCGAGCAGTTCGCCGCGCACGCGCTGTTCGGCCTCGGCCGCGGAGCGGCGGGCCAGCAGGAGCAGCGAGGTGACCATGGCGGCGCGCTCCAGGGTGCGCTGGTCGACGGGGTCGAGTTCCGGATGGCCGCGCAGCACCAGCGCGCCGAGCAGTTCGCCGCCCGCGGCGACGGCGGCGATCCAGTCGGTCCGGTGCCGGACCGCGTGCCCTTCCGTGCGGGATGTCTCCAGCGACCGTGTGTCGGCGGTGTCGGTGAACTCGACCGTGCCGTCGAGGATCTGGGAGACGGCGGCGGCCACGTCATGGACTCCGCCGCCGCGCAGCACGAGTTCGGCAAGCCGGTCGTGGACGTCCGAGGCACGTTCGATGACCGCGCTGCGGTCCTTGATGATCTCGTTGGCGCGCTCCAGTCCGGCCATGGCCGAGCGGGTCTCGGTGAGCAGGTTCGCCGTGTCGATGGCGGCTGCCGCGAGCGCGGCGAAGGAGCCGAGCAGCGCGATCTGTTCGCGTTCGAAGACGCGTGCCCGCCGGTCCGCCGCGAACAGCACGCCGATGACGTGCGGCCCGAGCATGAGCGGCACCCCGAGGATGGCGACCAGGCCCTCGTCGCGCACACCGGAGTCGATGGTGAGCGTGTGCTGGAAGCGGTCGTCCTTGAAGTAGTCGTCGGTGACGTACGGCCGCGCGGTCTGTGCGACGAGTCCGCCCAGCCCCTCCCCCATGCCGAGCCGCAGTTGCTGGAAGCGGGCGGCAACCGACCCCTCGGTGACCCGCATATAGGTGTCACCGCGCGCCGGGTCGTTGAGGCTCAGGTAGGCGACGTCGGTGCCGAGCAGCGAGCGGGCGCGCTGGACGATCGCCTGCAGCACGGCGTCCACGTCCCGCAGGCCTGCCAGGTCGTGGGCGGTCTCGAACAGTGCGGACAGCTCCGCCTCGCGCCGCCGTCTGCCCTCCAGCTCGGTGCGGACCCGCAGGGCGAGGAGCTTGGCCCGCTCCAGCGCGGCGATCCGCTCCGGCGCCCGGTCCTCGGCACGGGCGACCAGCACCGGCTGTTCGTACGTCTCCGCCGAGGCGCCTCTGGCCAGCAGTTCGAGGTAGGGCAGCTCCGCGTCCGCGGGCGCCTTGGCGGCGCCCTCGTCGAGGGCGCCGGCCGCTGCTGCCGGGGCCGGCCTCATGGCGGACTGCACGTGATCGCGAGACATGGTCACAGGATTCCGCATCGTGCCTCCGACCTGTCGGGCCTGTGGAGAACTCGCGCACCGACAGCTGTCCTGCCGTTCAATGAGCTGTTCAAATGAGCTGTTCAGTGGGCCGTCCAGCCGCCGTCGAGCACCAGCGAGGTGCCCGTGACGAAGGATGCCTGGGGGCCGCAGAGATAGGCCACGGCCTCGGCGACCTCCGCCGGTTCGACGAGCCGTTTCACGGCGCTGTCGGTCAGGAGGACCTCGGACAGCACCCGCTCCTCGGGGATGCCGTGGGCCCGGGCCTGGTCGGCGAGCTGCTTCTCGACCAGTGGGGTGCGCACATAGCCGGGGTTCACACAGTTAGAGGTCACCCCATGGGGTGCACCTTCCAGGGCGGCCGTCTTGGACAGTCCCTCCAGACCGTGTTTGGCGGCCACATAGGCCGACTTATAGACGGAGGCGCGCAGCCCATGGACGGAGGACACATTCACGATCCGCCCCCAACCTTGCTCGTACATATGGGGCAGGGCACCCCGGATGAGCCGAAAGGGTGCCTCCAGCATCACGGTGAGTACGGTGTGGAAGACGTCCGGCGGGAAGTCCTCGATGGGGCGGACCAGTTGGATGCCCGCGTTGTTGACGAGGACGTCGGTGCCGGCTGCCGCGTGTTCGGCCGCGTCCAGGTCGGTGAGGTCGACGACGTAAGGCTCGACGGCACCGCCCGCCGGGTCCGGCGCCCGCCTCGCCTGCTCCACGAGCTCGGCCAGCCCCGCCGCGTCCCGGTCGACGGCTCTGACCCGGGCGCCCGCGGCCGCGAGGCGCAGGGCGCAGGCACGGCCGATACCACCGGCGGCACCGGTGACCAGGGCGGTGCGGCCCTGGAGGTCGAGGGCGGGGGCGTGGGGACCGGGGACGGCGCCGAGCGAACTCATAAGCCGACCCTAGGCGGCCCTCCCCTCGGATCGCATAGGGCCGGTCCACATACTTCAGCTTAGAGTCGTAGCGTCAAACCATGTGGGTGCATCCGACATGGCCTGCTTGATCCGGAAGAGGCCGAACTCGTTCATCTCGGGCAGGGCGTCCACGTCGAACCAGGCCACGTCCAGCGACTCGTCGTCGTTGACGCGTGCCTCGCCGCCGACGGCCCGGCAGCGGAAGGTGATGTCCATGTACTGGCAGAGGTCGCCGTTCGGGTAGGTGACCGGGTTCAGCGCCTGGACGAGGACCACCCGCTCGGCGACACAGCGCACCGCCGTCTCCTCGTAGACCTCCCGCACGGCGCAGACCGCAGGCTGCTCCCCCGGCTCCGGGATGCCGCCGATGACCGACCACTTGCGGGTGTCCGTGCGCCTGCCCAGCAGCACTCTGCCCTCGTCGTCGAAGACGATGGCGGTGATCCCGGGAAGCCACAGCAACTGGTGGCCGGCGGAGGCCCGGATCTCGCGGATGAAGTCAGGAGTCGCCATGGAACCGACCCTAACGGGCCGGTTCCCCCGGACCGACCGGTACCACGGGGCGTACGGCGGGTGTACGGCTACGCGTCGCCGGCGCGCCGACCGCGCACTCCGGCCCCGATCGCCCAGCCGACGCCACCCGCGGCGACCAGCACCAGGGCGATCTCGGGCAGGATGCCCAGCTTGGTCGCGGGCGTCTCGGAGGTGCGCAGCGGGACCTTCTGGACCAGGTAGGCGGGCACGAACATGCCGGTCCTCTGGGTGATCTTCCCGTCCGGCATGATGATCGCGCTGACACCGCTGGTCACCGGCACGGTCACGGTCCGGCTGTGCTCCACCGCGCGGATACGGGACATGGCGAGCTGCTGGTAGGTCATCTCGCTGCGGTCGAAGGTGGCATTGTTGCTCGGTACGGAGATCATCTCGGCGCCGTGGGTGACGGTGTCCCGCACGTCCCAGTCGAAGGCGGCCTCGTAGCAGGTGGCCAGGCCGACCTTGGTGCCGTCGATGTCGAACACGCCGGGCTTGGTGCCCCGGCTGAAGTCCTGGCGGACCATGCTGGTCCAGTTCTTGTTGATCGCGCCGACCAGACCGCGCAGCGGGAGGTACTCGCCGAAGGGCTGGATCTGCCGCTTGTCGTAGGTCGCCGTCGGGCCCTTGACCGGGTCCCACAGGATCTGCTCGTTGAGGAGCTTGCCGCCCCGTTCGACGACCCCGCCGACCGAGATGGGCACGCCCATCGCCTTGGAGGCCTGGTCGATGACGGCGGCCGCGTCGGCGTCGGCGAACGGGTCGACGTCGGAGGAGTTCTCCGGCCAGAGCACGAAGTCGGGCTTGGCCGCCTTGCCCGCCTTGACGTCGGCGGCGAGCTTCAGCGTCTCCTTGACGTGGTAGTCGAGCACGGCCTGCCGCTGGGACGCGAAATCGAGGCCGGCCCGCGGCACGTTGCCCTGGATGACCGCGACGGTGACCGAACCGTCTTCCGCCTTGTCGCTCACCAGCGCCTGTGCGGCAACCGCGCCCACGACGGGGACGGCCACGCTCAGCAGGGCCGCGGCTGCCGCACCGCGCCGGATCTCACGCGTCCGGCGCCCCTCGACGACGAGGCGCCCGACTTCGTAGAGACCGAATCCGCACAGGACGACACCGAAGCCGAGCACCGGGGTGCCGCCCACCGCGGCGAGCGGCAGAAAGACACCGTCCGCCTGACCGAAGGCGATCTTGCCCCAGGGGAAGCCGCGGAAGGGCACACGCGCGCGTGCCGCCTCCCCCGCGATCCATATGGCGGCCGCCCACACAGGCCAGGCGGGCAGCTTGGAGACGGCGGCGACTCCGACGCCGACCAGCGCGATGAAGATCGCCTCGATGGCCACCAGTGCGAGCCAGGGCCCGGGGCCGACCTCGACGCCGGTCCACACCAGCAGGGGGAGCAGGAAGCCGAGGCCGAAGACATAGCCGAGGCCGAGGGCCGCCTTCCAGCTGCGGCCGCGCAGCACCCATCCGAATCCGGCGAAGGCCGGCAGGGCCAGCCACCACAGGGTGCGGGGCGGGAAGCTGACGTACAGCAGCACTCCGCAGAGCGCGGAGGCGGCGGCCGGGACCAGGCGGCGGAGCAGGCGCAGGCCGCGTGCGCTGGGCGCGGGGCGCGGCGTGAGCTGGTCCGACTGGTCCACGGAAGTTGCGGTGACGGTCACTCCGGGAGTGTACGGCGGTTGACCTTGCGGCCGACAGCACGGTCTCGTCATGCAGGAATCGCACCGTTCCCGCTCAAGTCGTCCACAAAGTGGGCATCAGCGGTTACGGTGTGCCGAGGCGGGTGGCGGGACCCGCCTCAGGTCGGGGGACCGGGTACGGGGGGCGACGGTGGGGTCGACCGGGATGACGTCCGCTGCCGGTACGGAAGCGGACATCGACAGACGAAACGTTTCTGACGCGGTGGGCGTCGTGGTGCTCGGGGCGTGTGCCGTGTGGCCGCTGATCTCGGCGGCCGGGCGCGACGCACGGCCCGAGGGTGTGCTGCTGGCGGTGCTCGCCGTGGCCGCGGGCTATGCCGCCGGCCGGATGTCCGGGGCACTGCTGCCGGTGGTCGCGCCCTGCGTCGGAGCGCTGGCCGGGCTGGGACTCGCTGTGGCGATGCCCCATGTGGCGCCCGGTCCCCAGTTCACGACTCCGCTCGGCCATGCCGGTGCCGTCGCCGCGCTGCTCGCCCTCGCGACGGGCAGCGCGTGCTGCGCCGCCTGGGCGACGCCGGTTCCGGCACTGCGCTTCGGGCTGGGGATGCTGGCCGTCGGCATCGCGGTGGCCGGGGCGGTCATGGGCTCGGTGCCCGGGTGCGCGGCCAGTGCCGCCGTACTGCTGTGCTCGCTCGCGGCCGGCCGGATGCGTCACCGCGGTCCGGGCATCGCGGGGCTGGCCCTGACGGCCGCGCTGGTGACCGGCACGGTGTGGGCGGTCGCCGCGAACGCTCTGCCCGCCGGCCTCGCTTCTGCCCTGGAAGGCCCTCTCACCGAGCACCGCGTCCGGCTGTGGCGGGACGCGGTGCATCTCACCCGTCAAAACATCTCCCTTGGTGTCGGACCGGGCCGTTTCGGTGAGCTGAGCGGAACCGCGTCCGAGGCCCTGCTGCCCGACGGCAAGCCGCACTCCGCGCCGCTCCAGCAGGCGACGGAGCAGGGCTTGGCCGGTGTGCTGCTGCTGGTCACCGCGTTCTGCTGGCTCCTGTACGCCCTGTGGCGCTCACCCCGCTCGACACCGGTCGCACTGACGGCGGGCGCGGCGCTGACGGCGCTGGCCGCGATCGCCGCGGTGGGCGACGCGCTGAGTTTCACGACCGTATCAGTGGGGGCCGGTCTGCTGGCGGGCCTGGCGACGGCACGCCCATGGGCAGCGGGTGTCCCACAGAGCTGAGATGTCTCCCGGCACATGTGCTCAGGCGCAGATGCCCCGCACATGCGCTCAGGCACAGATGCCCAAGCACGGATACGGGGGCACATATGGTCGCGCCACACACCGCAGCGGCCTGTGTCAGTGCGCCGTACCTGGTGTGATCGTCCGCAGGCGTTCCCTGATGACATGGACCGCCGACTCGGCGTTGTCCACGGTGATCGTGAAGGTGTGGCCGTCCCACAGGCGCAGGACGATGCCTTCGCCCCTGCGGACCACGACGGCGGTGCCCTTCTCGGGGCGCCAGCGGTAGCCCCAGCCGCCCCAGTGGCGCGGGGTGATCTGCGGGGTGAAGTCCGCGCCTACCACCTGGGAGAGCGGAATTCGGCGGCGCGGTACTCCTATATGACCGCAACGGATTTCGAGGCACTCCTTGTCGAGTCTCAGATCGACGTGCACGAAGGCGAGGGTGCCGAAGAGGACCAGCAGCCCGGCGGCGATACAGCCCACCACCGACATCACCAGCGGAGCGACGCCGGAGGTCCAGGCTGAGTCCACGGCCAGTTCGATGCCGAGCGCCATGCAGGCCGCGCCGACCAGTGCCAGCAGCCACTGGACCCGGTTGGTGGCGCGCCCGGTCCAGACGTCGGGGTGTGAGGAGTCCTCGTCCGGGGAGCGGTCGTGGGGGTGGTCCCTCATGACTACGAGATTACTCAGGTTTCGCTGCGCGGGTACCGCGTCGCGGAGGGTGACTGCTCACATCGGGGGTACCGAGGGCCCCGCGGGGTTCACTGGGACGCGGCGGGGCTGACCGTCCGCAGCAGGCGGCCCTCGGCATAGGTCAGCGCGGGCTCGGGCAGCTCGCCCTCGCGGCCGTTGAGCAGCACCGTCACCGTGCCGGTGGCCGGTGCGTCGGGGGCGGGCCGGGCGCCGATCCGGCGCAGCGCCTGGGCAGCCACCGCGCCTGCGGAGCCGTGCAGGACGAGGGGCGCGGCACCGGGGCGCTGGACGGCGGCGCGGATACGTTCCGTCAGGAGTTCGTAGTGGGTGCAGCCGAGGACTACGGTCGTCACATCGTCCGGCGTGAGTTCGGCCGCCGCGGTGACGGCGGCGTCGATGGCCGCCTGGTCGGCGTGCTCCACGGCCTCGGCGAGGCCCCAGCAGGGCACCTCGGTGACCGGCACACCGACGGCGAAGTCCTCGATGAGGCCTCGCTGGTAGGCGCTCCCCGTGGTGGCCGGGGTCGCCCAGATCGCGAAGGGACCCCCGCCGGCCGCGGCCGGTTTGATCGCCGGGACCGTGCCGATGACGGGGATGCCGGGTTCCAGGTGGGCGCGCAGGGCGGGCAGGGAGTGCACGGTCGCCGTGTTGCAGCCGACGATCAGGGCCTCGGGCCGGCGGGCGGCCGCGGCCTCGGCGACGGCCAGGGCGCGCGAGGTGAGGTCCTCGGGGGTGCGGGGTCCCCAGGGCATGCCCTCGGGATCGAAGGAGAGGACGAGATCCGCGTCGGGGCGAAGCCGCCGCACCGCGGCGGAGGCCGCCAGCAGGCCGATTCCGGAGTCCATGAGCGCGATCTTCACTCGGCCACGATAGACGATGGCCCCTTGGGAGCAGGTCCGGTGGGGCAGACTTCGCGCGTGAGCGCCATCGTGTGGACCGCCGCCGTATCCCTCGCCGCCTGGCTGTGGCTGCTGCTCGGCCAGGGTTTCTTCTGGCGCACCGATGTCCGGCTCCCGCACCGGCGCGATCCCGGAGAATGGCCGGATGTGTGCGTGGTGGTCCCGGCCCGGGACGAGGCCGCCGTACTGCCACTGAGTCTGCCGTCGTTGCTGGCGCAGGACTACCCCGGCCGGGCCGAGGTGTTCCTGGTCGACGACGGCAGCACCGACGGCACCGGGGAGCTGGCCCGGCGACTGGCCGTGCGGTACGGCGGGCTGCCGCTGACCGTGGACTCGCCCGGTGAGCCGCCGGCGGGCTGGACCGGCAAACTGTGGGCGGTACGGCACGGCATCGGTCTGGCACGCGCGCGTGGCCCCGAGTACCTGCTGCTGACGGACGCGGACATCGCGCACGAGCCCGACAGCCTGCGGCTGCTGGTGGCGGCCGCGCGTACCGGGGGTTTCGACGTGGTGTCGCAGATGGCCCGGCTGCGGGTGGAGAGCCTGTGGGAACGGCTCGTGGTCCCCGCGTTCGTCTACTTCTTCGCGCAGCTGTACCCGTTCCGGCGGATCGGCCGCAAGGGCTCGCGTACGGCGGCAGCGGCGGGCGGCTGTGTCCTGCTGCGTGCCGACACGGCGGAGAAGGCACGCATCCCGGATGCGATCCGGCATGCGGTGATCGACGACGTGGCGCTGGCCCGCGCGGTGAAGGGCGCCGGAGGCCACGTCTGGCTGGGGCTCGCCGACCACGTGGACAGCGTGCGTCCCTATCCACGGCTGCACGACCTGTGGCGGATGGTCTCCCGCAGCGCGTACGCACAGCTGCGGCACAACCCGCTGCTGCTCCTCGGTACGGTCGCCGGTCTCGCGCTCGTGTACCTGGTGCCCCCGGCGGCGGTGGTGTCGGGAGCGGTCACCGGCAGCGCGCCGGCGGCGATCGTCGGCGGGGCGGCCTGGCTCGTGATGGCGGCGACATATGTGCCGATGCTCCACTACTACCGGCAGCCCCTGTGGCTCGCGCCGCTGCTGCCGTTCACCGCGTTCCTCTACCTCCTGATGACGGTCGACTCGGCGGTGCAGCACTACCGCGGGCGCGGGGCGGCCTGGAAGGGGCGTACGTACGCGCGTCCCGACACGGTGGGCGACGAGGGCTGACCTCGTTCCCCGCCGTGTCCCCCGCCGTCATTTACGTCCGGGTGTCCAGTTCATGCCCCAGCCGTAGGCGCGGTCGACGGTCCGCTGCGGGCTCACCCCGCGCTCCGGGACCAGGTAACGCGCCTCGCGCTGCACGACGAGGTCGCCGCCGGTGCTGGTGATCAGGGCGAGGGCGCACACGGTCGAGGGGACCGTGCACTCGTCCAGGGAGAAGTCGATCGCGGCGCCGTGCTGCGGCTGGAGGGTGACGGTGGCGTGCAGGTCGGCGAAGGACGTGGCGCCCTGGTAGATCGTCACGAAGACCAGGATGCGCCGGAAGTCCCGTTTGTGGTCGAGATTGACGGTGAGGTTCTCCCCGCTCGCCACGGCACCGGTGCGGTCGTCGCCGTCGAGGTGGATGTACGGCGGCCGGCCGAGGGAGCCGAAGGCGTTGCCCAGCGCCTGCACGACGCCCTTGCGGCCGTCGGCGAGCTCGTACAGGGCGCACAGGTCGAGATCGAGGTCGGCCCCGCCGTGCCGGCCGCCCCAGCCCTGGAACTGCTTGCGGACCTGCCAGTTGAGGTTGACACGCAGGGCGCCGGAGGTGCCGCCCTGTTTGGCCAGGGAGACGGAGGGCGCCGCCTTGGTGAGCGTCACCTTGGACAGCCGTACGGGCGCTGCCGGGGCGGTCGACGGGGGCGGCGGGGGCGGGACGGGCAGGCCGCCGGAGGTCGGCGTAGCGCGCGGGGGGAAGGGGAGGCCGGCCGGGGGCGGCGGGGCGGCGGGGGGCACCGCCACCGGGGCGGGCGCCGGAACCGGGGCGGGCGGCGCCTGGTGCTGTGGTTCGTCCACCGTGATCCCGAAGTCGGTGGCGAGTCCTTCGAGCCCGCTGCTGTAGCCCTGTCCCACGGCGCGGAACTTCCAGCCGCCCTGGCGGCGGTACAACTCACCGAGCACGAAAGCGGTTTCCACTGTGGCGCCCGTGCTCTCGAACCGGGCGACCGTGCTCTCGTCCGCCGCATCCCGGACCTCGATGTAGAGGCCGGGGACCTGCCCGAACGTTCCGCCGTCGGCGGAGGCCGCGAGGACGATCCGCTCGATCGGGGCCTCCACGCGCGCGAGGTCGACGAAAAGGGTGTCGGTGACCCGGTCGCCGGAGCGCCGCTTGCCCTCGTGCCGGACCGCGCCGGAGGCGTGCGCCGGCTGGTTGTAGAAGACGAAGTCGCCGTCGGAGCGCACTTTCCCGGCTACCAGGAGCAGTGCCGAGGCGTCCGCGTCGGGGACACCCGGGCCGGAGTGCCAGCCCAATTCGACACGCAGCGCCGTGGTCGGCACCGGCGTATTCGATCCTTTCGACATTGACATGTCCGCCCCCCATCACGTGTCGGCATGCCGGGCACGCCCCGGCAGCCCCAGGTCATCCCTACCCTCACAACCTATTCCCGGGGACAGTGAACTCCCACGAGTGGCACAGGAAGATCCCCGTCCAACCCCTGGTAACCAGCCCGGAACTCTGCCTTTACACGATCAGAACGCTGATTGTCGTCCTTTTTTGCCGAGTTCGCTCGGATTGGGGATCCGGCGTCACTGCCGACACGGAAAACAACCCTCTTATCGGTCTCCCCAACCAGCACATCGTGGGCTTAACTTATGTGCCATGACCTCCCCCCGCTCCACCTATGGCGGCGGCTACTACTCCGCCTCCTTCCCGGACACCCCGATCTACGACTCCCTCGTGGCCGAGCGAGGCACCCCGCAGATCGCCCCGATCCGGGTCCCTCCCGCCTACGACACGGGCAGCAGCCTCAGCAACCTGCCCGCGCTGCCGTCGGCACTGCCCGCCCTCCCGGCGGGACCCTCCCAGCCGGCCCCGGGCTACGGCTACCCGCAGCAGATGCACCAGCCCGCGCCGCTGCAGCAGGCGCCCACGGCGTACATCCCCCAGCAGGCGACGGGACCGCGCGGCTACCCCGCGCAGCAGCCCCAGCCGCAGCCGCCGCGCCCGATGATGGGCGGCACGGGGTACGAGGCGATGCGTCCGGCGGCTCCGCGCCCCGCGCAGTCGGCCCCGTACCAGGACCCGTACAACAACCAGCAACAGCAGCAGTACCGCGGCTACTGACCGGCTCCCCCGGATGTCCGTGCGGCCTGGCACGATGGCGTCATGGGGATTGCCGAACTGCAGTCGATTCACGTCCACCCGGTCAAGGCGTTCCGGGGCTTCTCGCCCCGGCAGGCCGTCGTGGAGCCCTGGGGGCTGGCCGGTGACCGACGCTGGGTTCTGATCGACGACGGGGGAAAGGTCGTCACCCAGCGCGAGGAGCCGCGCCTTGCACTGGCCGCCGCCGAGCTGTTGTCCGGCGGCGGTATACGGCTGTCCGCGCCCGGGCGCGAGCCCCTGACCGTGCCTGTCCCGGAGCCGGGGGCCACAGTGCCGGTGGAGATCTTCGGTACGAAGGTGCAGGCGGTCCTCGCGGCGGAGGCCGCGCATGCCTGGTGCGGCGACTATCTCGGGGCCGAGGTCCGCCTCGCCCACATGGACGATCCCGCCGTCCGCCGCCCGATCGATCCGGGCCACGCGCTGCCGGGCGAGACCGTGAGCTTCGCCGACGGCTACCCCCTGCTGGTCACGACGCAGGCCTCGCTCGACGCCCTCAACGCCCTCATCGCGCAGGGTGATCGTGCCCAGGAGGGCCCGCTTCCCATGAACCGCTTCCGGCCGAACGTGGTCGTGCGGGGCACGGAGGCCTGGGCGGAGGACGACTGGACGCGAATCGCCATCGGCGAGGTCGAGTTCCGGGTGACGAAGATGTGCGGACGGTGCGTCGTGACCACGACCGACCAGGTCACCGCCGAGCGCGGCAAGGAGCCGCTGCGCACGCTCGCACGGCATCGCAGGTTCGCCAATCAGCTGGTCTTCGGCCAGAACCTGGTACCACGCTCCCCCGGCACGATCCGGGTCGGGGACCCGGTGCGCATCCTCGGCTGAGGTCCCGGACCGAGGCGGCCTCGCGCGAGCCGACCCAGCCCTGACGGCCGCCGCCCGGTCAGGCGCACGTCACCCACGGCCTCCGGCCGGGCGCTCGTCAACATGACTGTCTGCAGGCAGACCGCCCCCGCCGTGCGCGCCGCTGTCCGAGCCTTCGTCGCCCGAGCGATCCCGCCGATCCGCCCCCGGCCCTCGGTCGTACCAGCCGCACCGGCACAGGACGTCCTCGCCCCAGCGGCGATCGCGTCGGCGGGCCTCGCCCGAGGCGCCATCGTCCGACCGCCCTTCCCGAGCGACCCCCTCGCCCGGCCCACCGGCGCACGAGGCGTTCACGCCCGGCTCGTCTCCACCCGAGCGAGCCATCGTGCGAACGGCCTCCCCGAGCCGCCTCCCCCTCAGCCCGCCGTCGCACAAGGCGCCCTGGCTCACTTCGTCCTCGCCCGAGCCGCCCTCCCCACCTCCCGTCGCCGGACCCGCCCTTGTCCGGCGGTCGGGGGATCTCCGTCTGTCGGTGGGAACCGAAGCCCGCGGCCCGGTCGTTGGGGGTCGTGGGAAGTTCACGAGAGTCCCGGCCGGGGGTGATTTCGCTCTCTCTTCGGCCGAGGGCTCGGGTGAACGGCTCGGGCGGGGGTTATCACGGAGCGGGAAGGGGTGGTGGACGGTGCGAGCGATCCGCGGCCTGTGGCGCTGGCGGCGCAATCCGCTGCGCCGCGCGACCGACCTGGTCGAGGCCTGGCTGGCCCTGGCGGCGCTGCTGTTGACCGTGGTGGCCGCGCCCGTGCTCGGCTCGCTCGTGGGCGCCGCCGCCCAGAACACGCTCCAGGAGTCGGTCCGGCAGCAGCACCACGACCGGAGTCTCGTCACCGCCACGGTCGTACGGAAACTGGGCGGTCCCCTGGTGGAGCCCGACCCGGACGCCACCAGCGCCCACGACACCCGCAGCCGTGTCCTCGCCGACTGGACCGCACCGGACGGCACCCACCGGCACGGCCCGGCCCTGACGACCCTCCAGTCCCCGCACAAGGGCGACCACTTCGGCGTCTGGACCGACCGGCACGGGCTCATAACCGCCCGCCCGCTGGACTCCGCGACGGCGACGACGCACGCCGTACTGGCCGGGTTCGGGGCGGCGCTGCTCACCACGGGTCTGGTCGAGGGCGGCAGACGGATGATCGTCTGGCGTATGGTCCGTCGCAGGTACGCACGCTGGGACCAGGCCTGGGAGCGGGCGGGCCCGGACTGGGGCAAGGCAGGCACGGGCAGCTGACGGCCTTTCCGTCTCTGGTCGATCCACCACCTCGGCGCACGCTACGGTGGACCGGCCGAAGGGCATTCGGCATCGACCCGCGCGCGAGCGAACCGCAGGGCGCGACACCCTCCGAGGTGGCGCCCCGAAGGCAAGCGAGCGATCTGTACGACGAGGTGGGGGCACGGCAACGCCATGGCACAGGGCACGGTCCAGGTGACGCACACCGGCACATCGCGGTGGCGGCGCCGCACGGGTGAGTACGCTTCGCTCGCCGCCGCCCTGGAGGCCGCCGCCGACGGCGACGTCCTCACGGTCGCCCCCGGCACCTACCGGGAGAACCTCGTCGTCCAGCGCGCGGTGACATTGCGCGGCCCGGAGGGCTCGCCCGGCTCGGTGCGGATCGCACCCGCGGACGGGGTGCCGCTGACCGTGCGGGCCTCGGCGGTCGTACAGGACCTGCATGTCGAGGGCCAGGACGCGGCCGCGCCCGCGCTGCTCGTCGAGGAGGGCACACCCGAGCTGCTGGACGTGCGGATCGTCACCCGGTCCGCCTCCGGGATCGAGGTGCGCGGCGGAGCGCGGCCGACCGTGCGGCGGTGCACCGTGGACAACCCGGCCGGAATCGGCATCGCCGTACTCGACGGCGGCGGTGGGGTGTTCGAGGAGTGCGAGGTCGTATCGGCCGGTCAGGCGGGCGTGGCGGTACGCGGCGGCGCCCATCCCCGGTTCGAGCGCTGCAGGGTGCACCACGCCTCGGGCACCGGTCTGACGGCCACCGGGGAGAACTCCGCGCTGGAAGCGGTGGGGTGCGAGATCTACGAGGTGCGCGGCTCGGGGGTGCAGGTCACCGGGCGGGCCACGGCGCACCTCACCGACTGCGATGTGCACCGCACCACGGCCGACGGCGTCACCCTCGACACGGATGCGGTGCTCACCCTCGCCGACTGCCGTATCCACGACATCCCGGAGAACGCGGTCGACCTGCGCTCCCGCTCGGTGCTCACGCTGACCCGGACGACAGTGCGTCAGTTCGGGCGCAACGGCCTGTCGGTGTGGGACCCGGGCACCCGGGTGGACGCCAACCAGTGCGAGATCTTCGACAGCACGGGCGACTATCCGGCGGTGTGGGTGAGCGACGGCGCCACCGCAGTCCTGGAGTCCTGCCGGGTGCACGACGTGCCGGACGCGCTGTTCGTGCTGGACCGGGGCTCCCGCGCGGATGTCGTCGACAGCGACCTCTCCCAGGTCCGCAACACGGCGGTGTCGGTGAGCGACGGGGCGACCGCACAGCTGGACGACTGCCGGATCCGGGAGGCGGCCACCGGCGCCTGGTTCCGCGACCACGGCAGCGGCGGCACCCTCAACAACTGCACGGTGGACGGCACCCAGACCGGAGTGATCGTCACCAAGGGCGCCGACCCCACGATCGAGCGCTGCACGGTGACCTCCCCGGCGGAGGCCGGCTTCTATGTATCGGCGGGCGGGCGGGGCAGCTTCCTGAACTGCCGGGTCACCGGCAGCGGCGGCTACGGCTTCCATGTGCTCGACGGCTGCCGTACGACGTTGCGCAAGTGCCGTACGGAGCGGTGCGCGCGCGGGGGTTACGAGTTCGCGGACGGCGGCCCGGACGCCGGTACCGGCCCGGTGGTGGAGGACTGCACCAGCGACGAGAGCGGCAGCCTGCGGCCGCCCGCGGCGCACGAGACGGCCGTACAGACCACGGCCCACTCCCCCGGGCTGCTGGGGGCGATCCCCGGGCAGCGCACCACCGAGCAGGAACCCCTGCTCACCCCCGCCGCGCCCGAGGAGCCGGCCCGGACCTCCAAGGCCGTGCTCGGTGAACTGGACGCGCTGGTGGGCCTGGACAGCGTCAAGCGCGAGGTCCGTGCGCTGACCGACATGATCGAGGTCGGCCGGCGCCGTCAGCAGGCCGGTCTGAAGGCGGCCTCGGTCAAGCGGCACCTGGTGTTCACGGGCTCCCCGGGCACCGGCAAGACGACGGTCGCCCGGCTCTACGGCGAGATCCTCGCCTCCCTCGGGGTGCTGGAGAAGGGGCATCTGGTCGAGGTGTCCCGGGTCGACCTGGTCGGCGAGCACATCGGCTCCACGGCGATCCGCACCCAGGAAGCCTTCCAGCGGGCGCACGGCGGTGTGCTGTTCATCGACGAGGCGTACGCGCTGTCGCCGGAGGACGCCGGGCGTGACTTCGGCAAGGAGGCCATCGACACCCTGGTGAAGCTGATGGAGGACCACCGGGACGCCGTGGTGGTGATCGTCGCCGGCTACACGGAGGAGATGGAGCGCTTCCTCTCGGTCAACCCCGGCGTGGCGTCCCGTTTCTCCCGGACCATCACCTTCAGCGACTACGGCCCCGACGAACTGCTGAGGATCGTGGAGCAGCAGGCCGACGAGCACGAGTACCGGCTGGCGCCGGGCGCGTCCGAGGGCCTGCTGAAGTACTTCACGGCGCTCCCGAAGGGCCCCGCGTTCGGCAACGGGCGTACCGCCCGGCAGACCTTCGAGGCGATGGTCGAGCGGCACGCGAGCCGGGTCGCCCAGCTCGCCGACCCGACGACCGACGACCTGACCCTGCTGTACGCCGAGGATCTGCCGGAACTCGCCTGATCAGCCCGCCGGTTGCGGCCGCTGCCCGGGCAGGTCCGGGCGCAGCCGCGCCAGCAGCCGTTCGCGTTCCTCGGCGAAGACCGGGTCGGCCTGGTAGTCGGAGTGGCCGAGGATCGGGGCGGGGAGCGGGTGCGCCGGGGTGCGTCCGTAGGCGACGGGGTCCTTCAGGGGTGTGTGGTCGACCTCGGGGCCGTCGCCGTCGGAGATCAGGACGGGGCCGCCGATGGGGTCGGTGAGCCGGTAGAGGTTGCGCCAGCAGGCGACCTCGCGGTGCAGGGAGCCCAGTTCGGCCGGGCCGAAGTGGGCGGGGAACCAGCGGCCGTACAGGCGCTCGAGCGGAGAGCCGTACGTCAGCAGGGCGACCCGTCCGCGCACCGCCGGGGTCAGCTGCCAGGCCGCCGCGGCAGCGAGGACGCTGCCCTGGGAGTGGCCGGAGATGACCAGCCGGCCGCCGGTGCGGCGGGTCCAGGTGTCCATGCGCCAGGTCAGGTCGGGCACCGCGCGCTCGGCGTAGCAGGGCGGGGCGAAGGGGTGGGCGGCGCGCGGCCAGAAGGTGCCGACGTCCCAGAGGATGCCGATGGTGCGCCGGGCGGAGGCGTCCTTGTAGGCGCGTCGGCCCCAGGTGACGAAGAGGATGAAGCCGAGCCCGACCAGCCAGGAGCCGAGCGCCTGCGAGGCCTCGGCCGCGCCGTGCACCAGGGCGTACGTCCGGTCGGCCGCCGCGTCCGGGGTCTCCCCGGTGGCCAGCGCGCCCACCAGTGCCCCGGCGCCCAGGACGAGCGTGGCGGCGCACAGCACGGTGACGACGAACGGTGTCCGGTCGGTGAGGGCTGCCATGGCGCGGACCCGGGCGATACGGCGGGTACGGGCCGCGTCCGCGGGCTCCCCGGGGTGGTCCCGGTCGACCCCGGCCCGGTCGGCGCGGCTGATCCGCGAGGTGCGCCAGGACAGCCAGGCGACGGCGGCCAGCAGCACCACCAGCACCGGCGGGATCACCGACGCCTGCCAGGTCAGCAGTACCGGCGGCCCGGCGATGGAGGTTCCGGTGCCGTCCAGCCAGTCGGAGACCCGCTGGGCGACCCCGCCCGAGATGACCCCGCCCAGCGCACAGGCGAGCAGCGCGACCGCGGGCCCGCCGAGACCGCGCATGGCGGCGCGCGGATCGGGGAGCCGGCGGTGCAGGTCGCGGGCGACGGCCCCGAGGACGATCACCAGGACGCCCTGGGCCAGGGCCAGGCCGCCGAAGGTCGTGTCCCCGGCGAGCCGTCCCACGGAGTGCCACCCCGGCCGGGACCAGCCGGCGTAGAGCACGACCAGCACCAGCAGGGCGAGCGAGCCCAGCGGCAGGCGTCGTACGAGACGGCGGTCGAGCTCCTGGTCGAGGAGGTTCTCGCTGCGTCCCCGGCGGCAGACCACCCACACCACGGCCACGGTCCCGGTGACCAGGGCACCGGTCAGCAGCCACCCGAGCGCGTCCAGTACGGCGGGTCCGCCCGGCCTGCGGTCGAAGGCGGCCGCGGGTGAGAGGACCGCGGCCGCGACGGTGAGCAGGCCCGCGGCGGTGTGGGCGGCGCGCAGCCGGGCCACCAGTCGGCGCCCATACCAGAAGCCGGGGCTGCCGAGGGAGGTGTGGCCGGGCTCGGGGTCGTGGACCAGGGGTCGGGTGGATTCGTAGGCGCTCCAGGTGCGGTGCGAGAGATACCAGAGCAGGCCCGTCAGCGCGGTGGGGACCAGGGCGGCCAGGGCGAGCCGGCGCCCGGGGGTGCTCCACCAGCCGCCGTCGGAGCCGGCCGGCGAGAGGAAGCCGAGCCAGGTGTGGCGGCCGGCGCAGGCGGTGACACCCGCGCACTGCCAGGCGGTCAGGTCCAGGGCTACCTCGCAGGCGGCCGCGACGAGCAGCACGGTCAGGGTGAGCCCGGCGAGCCGGACCAGCAGGCCGTAGAAGCGCACGGTGCGCGGGCGGTCCTGGGCGGCGGGGCGCATCCAGTGGGCGAGGTTGACCACCATGAAGGGCAGGAGCAACAGCCACAGGGCGCGGGAGGCGTTGCCGGAGGTGAGGTTGCACCAGACGTACGCCTCGGGCACCGGCCGGTCGCGGTAGTCGCCGGGCCGGGACTCGGCGTCCACGTCCTCGGCACGCCGGAAGACGGCGGCGGTGTCGTCGCCGGTGATCCGCACCGTGCGCGGATCGTCGAGCATCTTCTCGGGCGTGGTCCCGCCGACACCGTGCACCAGCAGTTCGAGGTCGATCTCCGGCGCGACCGTCCGCTCGGCCGCGCCGGTCGCCGTGACCGTGGGCCGCGCGGCCGTCGCGGTCCCCGTGGCTCCTGCCCGCTCTGACGCCTCGGCCGACGCAGCCACGGCTCGCCCAGCCGCTTCGATCCTCGCAACCGGGACCCGCCCAGCCGGTTCGGCCCTCGCAGCCGCAGCTCGCTCTGGCGATTCCGACCCTGTAGCTGCTCCCGGCTCGGATGCCTCGACCCTCGTGGCCACGGCTCGCCCAGCCGATTCCGCCCCCGCAACCGGGTCCCGCCCAGCGGGTTCGGCCGGTGCCGTGGCGCCGGGGGGTTCGGCAGGTGCGGTCCCCCGCGCCCCTGTCGGCCGCTCGGCGAAGTCGTCGGCGGTGCGTTCCTGCGCGCGTTCCACTCTTCTCGCACTTCCCCCGTGACGCGCCGAATGGTCTGTGTCCGTGCGGGTTTCAGGATCGCCGATTCCGGTGTGACGCACACCACTCGTCACGGAATCTCCCCTATGTGTGTGACCCCTGGTGCGACACGTGGTGACCGAATGACATGTGCGCACCGACACAGGGAGTAGCGCAACCGGCGTGGTCCCGTGAAAGGATGGGGCGCCCGCGCACCGGGGCCGGATGGAATGTCCTGGTCGGAGCCGGTATGCAGGGCGTGTCGGACGGCTTGAGTCGAGAGGACCGGAGCGTACGTGAGCGAGAACCAGAACCTCCTCGCGGAGCAGCGCCGCGCCCTGATCCTGGACGAGGTCCGGCGCCGGGGCGGCGTACGGGTCAACGAGCTGACCCGCAAGCTCGGCGTGTCGGACATGACAGTGCGCCGGGACCTGGACGCGCTGGCCCGGCAGGGCGTGCTGGAGAAGGTGCACGGCGGCGCGGTGCCGGTGGTCGAGGCGAGCACCCACGAGCCGGGGTTCGAGGCCAAGTCGGGGCTGGAGCTGACCGCCAAGGAGGACATCGCCAGGGCCGCCGCCGAGCTGGTCGTGCCGGGTACGGCGATCGCCCTGTCCGGCGGTACGACGACCTATGCGCTGGCCCATCAGCTCCTGGAGGTCCCCGACCTGACCGTGGTGACGAACTCGGTGCGGGTCGCGGACGTCTTCCACGCGGCACAGCGCGTCTCCGGGCAGCGCCAGGGCGCGGCGACGGTGGTCCTGACCGGCGGGGTGCGCACGCCGTCGGACTCCCTGGTGGGCCCGGTGGCCGACCAGGCGATCGCGGCCCTCCACTTCGATCTGCTCTTCCTCGGCGTGCACGGCATATCGGTCGAGGCCGGCCTCTCCACTCCGAACCTCGCGGAGGCGGAGACCAACCGCCGTCTGGTGCACTCGGCCCGGCGGGTCGTGGTGGTCGCCGACCACACCAAGTGGGGCACCGTGGGCCTGAGTTCGTTCGCCGAGCTGGAGCAGGTCGACACGCTGGTCACCGACGCCGGACTGCCCGGCGACGCCCGCGCGGAGATCTCCGAGCACCTGCGCCGCCTGGTGGTGGCGGGCGAGACCGACTGAGGGTACAGACAGCTGACGGACCGTCAGCTATCGTGGCGAGGCCGATCAACCGCCTTCTCGGCCAAGGGGGTTCTCGTCCATGACACGCCGACTGCGCCCTGTGGGACTCGACTTCGTCGAGACCGCGCCCGTCCGTCTGGTCTTCGCGCAGGAGATGTCCGCGCCACCCGAGCGGGTCTTCCACGCGCTCAACGACGACGTGCCCGGCTGGGCGGAGTGGTTCGCCGCGGTGACGCACGCCGAGTCCGTCGACGACGGCGCCGGGCGCGCCATCCGGCTCAAGGGCGGCGGGCGTTTCCGCGAGACGATCATCGCGGCCAAGGAGGCCGAGGTGTACGCCTACCGGGTCGACCTGACCAACGCTCCGGGCGCGCACGCCATCGCCGAGGAGTGGCGGCTCGTGCCGTCCGGCAGCGGTACACGCGTGCAGTGGACCTTCGCGGTGGACGGCACGGCACCGTTCCGTCTCGCGGTCAGGGTGGCACGCGCGGGGCTTGGCCGGGCCTTCCGGGGCGCGGTCACCGAACTGGACCGGCGTCTTTCGCGGTAGCGGCTCAGCCGGGCCAGACACCCGTCTCCAGCAGCGAGTCGATCGCCGCCGCGTACGGCGCGATGTCCAGCCCCTGCTCTTCCAGCCATGAATCCGAGTAGTACTTGTCCAGATACCGGTCCCCGGGATCGCACAGCAGTGTCACCACGCTCCCCGTGCGCCCGGCGGCGACCATTTCCGAGACGATCTTCAGCGCACTCCACAACCCCGTCCCGGTGGACCCCCCGGCCTTCCGTCCGATCGCCCGCTCCAGCGCCCGGACCGCCGCCACGCTCGCCGCATCCGGCACCTTCATCATCCGGTCGACCGCCCCCGGCACGAAGCTCGGTTCCATCCGCGGCCGCCCGATGCCCTCGATGCGGGACCCGCAGTCGCATGTGACGTCGGGATCACCGGTGGTCCAGCCCTCGAAGAAGCAGGAGTTCTCCGGGTCGGCGACACAGATCCGCGTGTCGCGCTGGGTGTAGTGGACGTACCGCGCGAGGGTCGCCGAGGTGCCACCGGTTCCCGCCGTGGCGACGATCCACGCCGGTTCCGGGAACCGCTCCAACTGCAGCTGGCGGAAGATGGATTCGGCGATGTTGTTGTTGCCCCGCCAGTCCGTGGCCCGTTCGGCGTAGGTGAACTGGTCCATGTAGTGGCCGCCGGTCTCCACCGCGAGGCGCGCGGACTCCTCGTACATTTTCCGGGAGTCGTCCACGAAGTGGCACTGCCCGCCGTGGAATTCGATGAGCCGGCACTTCTCGGCGCTGGTCGTGCGCGGCATCACGGCGATGAAGGGCACACCGATCAGTTTGGCGAAGTACGCCTCGGAGACGGCCGTCGAGCCGCTGGACGCCTCGATCACGGGGCGGCCCGGCCGGATCCAGCCGTTGCACAGGCCGTAGAGGAAGAGCGAGCGGGCGAGCCGGTGCTTGAGGCTGCCTGTGGGATGGGTCGACTCGTCCTTGAGGTAGAGGTCGATGCCCCAGGCCTCGGGCAGCGGGAAGCGCAGCAGATGGGTGTCCGCCGAGCGGTTCGCGTCGGCCTGGACCTTGCGGACGGCCTCTTTGAGCCAGTCGCGGTACGGCGTGTCGCTGCGGTCGACGTCCAGGGTGGCGCCGGTGCGGATCTGCGGGGTGGTGCTCACGGCGGGACTCCTAACGCTGCACGCCGACGGCGTCGGGAACGCGGCCGTCGCATCGATCATAAACACCTTCCACACGCTTCTCACCTGCATAAACGCATCTTTGGGCGCCTCAAAGGCAGCCCTGGGGAACACGAGGAACCACTGGCGCGAACCCTTCGGGGGCGCATTCTCGCGAGTGCTCCGAGCGCCCCCTGCCCACCGGCCCGCGTGTACTGGTGCTCCTCGCCGAGGGCGGGCAGACTGCCCCCGGACGGGACGGATGTCCCGAACGGGGGCGCACACTGGATCACGACACGAGCCGGAGCGCGCGGGCCGGAGCCACAAGCACCCGGACCGGCGACCTAGGTACTCGAAAAGGGGCGGGGCAGGATGGCGGAGCCGGAATTCACGGCCATGGGCGTGCGGATCGACAAGCGCCTGCGTTCCCTCACCCGGGCCGGGCAGGTCCGGATAAGCGACGGCAGGCTGCAACTGCTGACGAGCTACGGCAGCGAGATCGACAGTGCGCCCGTGCAGGCGGTACGGGCCTCCAGGCCGTGGTTCGCGTCGGAGGACCGGGCCCTGGCCGACCTCAACGGCCAGCGCTACTCACTCACCCTCGGTGACCACGACCCGGCGCCGGGCGAGCCCGGGCCGCCCGCGGCGAGCCGCTTCATCGAGGCGGTACGGCGAGCCGCAGGGCGTGACCGCTGAATCACGGCGAGTTGCGGGACCGTACGCACTGGGTCACGCTTGTCTCACGTCACTCTGGGTTTACCGGCGACAACGCTGCGAACCAGCCCGCCGGCCACGACAGCAGGCGGCCCCATGGACGGCGGCACCCTGCTGGATTCGTTCTTCGTGTTCTTCCGGACCTCACGTCGGGGAGTCGCAGTCGTGATCGAACACCCAAGCAGACACTGCTCGGTGGAGCTCCAAGCTTTGCCCTCGCGGATCGGCCAGGTCCGCAGAATCGTATCTGCGCAGTTGCGCTACTGGCGTCTGGACCCGCTCATCGACCGGGCCGCGCTCGGTGTCACGGAGTTGCTGACCAACGTCCACCGGCACGCCCAGCCCGACAAGAACTGCACCGTGGAGATCGAGCTCCAGCTCGACCGGCTCACGGTGTCGGTGCGCGACCACGATCCGCGCCTCCCGGTGGTGGAGGACGGCACGGACGTCGCACCGATGGCCACCTGCGGGCGCGGCCTGGCGATGGTGGCCGCGGTCAGCGAGAGCTGGGGGTACGGCCGCACGACGACGGCAAGGTCGTGTGGTTCACCCTGCCGGCGAAGGCTGCCGCGCCGAAGGCGGCCCGCCCGGCGCGCCGTACGGCCGAACCGGCACCCCGCCGGATCGTCGGGGCGGAACCCGTGACCGCCTCCCCTCCCGTACACACGGCCGTGGCCGCGGCTGCGCCGGCTCCCGCACACGCGGGGGCCGGGGTTCCCGCCACCGCCCATGCGACCGTCGGCGCCCCCGTCGCCGCGCACGTGACGGCGGGGGCCCCGGCCGCCGCACACGCTCCCGCCCGCTCGGCTGTCGCCAGTTGAGCGGGCGGTGAGTCCTCTCCCCCGGCGCTACTCCATGGCTATCGCCCGCAGCACGTCGAGGCGTGCCGCCCGCCGGGCCGGACGCAGGCCCGCCAGGGCGCCGGCCGCCAGCCCGACCAGAGCCACGACCGCGAGTCGGGCCGGTGGGACGGCGAAGGCGAACGCGGTGTCGCTCGCGCCGTCGGAGGCCTTCACCAGCACCCAGCCGAGGAAGGCGCCGAGGCCGAGGCCGCCGGTCGTGCCGAAGGCGGCGACCAGGACCGACTCCCAGCGGACCATGGCCCGCAGTTGGGCGCGGGTCTGGCCGACGGCACGCAACAGGCCCAGTTCCCGGGTGCGTTCGTGCAGGGCCAGGGTCAGCGTGTTGGCGATGCCGAGCAGGGCGATGAGCACGGCGAGGGCGAGCAGCGCGTAGACGAGGGTGAGCATCATGTCGATGCCGCCGGCCGAGGACCGGGCGTAGTCGTCGCGGGTCTGGACCTGCGGGTTGCCGTACTCCGCGGCCACCTTCGTCACCGCCGCCCGGCCCGCGTCCGCGCTCACCCCGGACTTGAGGGTGACCGCCACCAGGGTGTCGGAGTCCTGGATGCGGTGCGGGGCCCAGGCGGCGCGGGTGATGACGTAGTCGCCGGCAAGTTCGGACCTGCCGTAGACCGCGCGGACGGTGAAGTCCTCCTTCTTGCCGTCGGTGAAGGCGAGTCGGGCGGTGTCGCCGGTGTGCAGGTGCAGCCGGTCGGCCTCCGTCCGGGTGATGGCGATGCCGTCGGTGCCGAGCCGGGCCAGTGAGCCCTGGACGGTGCCGAGGTCGAAGGTGCGGGCGAGGGCTGCCGGGTCGGTGACGGTCAGCGCCCGTCCCCTGCCGTCGACTTCGGCGACCCCGCGGCCGAGTCCGACGGCGGTGTCCACCTCCGGCAGTCGCTGGATCGCCGGGGCCAGCCGGGGGCTGAGTCCGCTGCCGCCCGCGCCGAAGGACGGGTTGCTGACGGCGAGGTCACCGGCGAAGGACCGGGAGACAGTCTGGTCCATGGTGGCCTTCAGGGAAGCGCCGAACACGGTGAACAGCGAGACGACGGCGACACCGATCATCAGCGCGCTCGCGGTGGCGGCGGTCCGCCTGGGGCTGCGCAGCGCGTTGCGCCGGGCGAGGGCGCCGCTCACTCCGCGCAGCCGGTCCAGGGGGCCGCCGAGGAGTCGTACTGCCGTGGTGGCGGCGACCGGTCCCAGGATCACGAAGGAGACCAGGGCCAGCAGGGCGCCGAGGCCCGCCGGCCAGACGGATGGTGAGACCAGGACGCCGGTGAGTGCGAGGGCGACGGCCAGGGCGCCGAGGCCCGCCCCGATGACGGCGCGACCGCGCGAGGCGCCGGAGGCGTCGACTGCCGTCTCACGCAGGGCGGCCAGCGGAGCGGTGCGTCCGGCGCGTACGGCGGGCAGCAGGGCAGAGCCCAGACAGACGACGACACCGACCACGAGCGGGAGGGCCATCGAGAGCGTCTTGATCACCAAGTCGCCGTCAGGGAAAGGGAATCCGATCGCCGGGAAGAGCGCCTGCAGCCCGGCCGCGATCCCGATCCCGCCCGCGAGTCCGGCGGCGGACGCGGCGACCGCCACGACGCTCGCCTCTGCCAGGGCGGACGCGCTCACCTGGCGACGGGAGGCGCCGAGAGCCCGCAACAGGGCGTTCTCACGGGTGCGTTGGGCGACGACGATCGCGAAGGTGTTGTGGATGGAGAAGGTCGCGACCAGCATGGCGACGCCCGAGAAGACCAGCAGGAAGGTCGTGAAGACGGTCAGGAACTGGCTGGAGATCATGTCGGTGTTCTCCTGCGCCGACTCCTGACCGGTGATGGCCTCGACTCCCTTGGGGAGCACGGGAGTCAGCCGGTGGACCAGTTCCTGCTGGCCGACGCCGGGACCGGCTCGCACCAGGATGCCCGCCGCTTCGCCGGGCTTCGCGGTGAGGTACTTCTCGGCGTCGGCACGGGTCATGCCGGTGAAGGTCACCTGGGCCATGCCGTCCTCGCCGCCGAAGGTCGCGAGGCCGACGATGGTCACCTTGACCGGGTCGGGGGTGCGCAGGACGGTGGTGTCGCCGATCTTCAGTCCGCCCTTCTTCGCGGCACCCCGGTTGACCACGACCTCCCCGGACCTGGCGGGGGCGCGGCCCTCGGCGAGTCGGTAGGAGTTGAGCTTCGGGTCGGTGATCCAGTTGCCGGCCAGGGTGGGCGGTCCCTGTCCGCCGATGGGCTCGCCGTCGGCGCCGACCAGCTGACCCGCGCCCTGGATGTTCGGGGCGGCGGCCGCGACACCGGGCACCCGCTCGATGGCGTTCACCAACGAGGTGGGGACCGGCTGTCGTATCCCCTGCGCCTCACCGGGAGTGGTGATGGCGTCGGCGCCGCGCACCACGGCGTCCGTGCCGCTGGTGGCCTCGCCGAACATGGAGTCGAAGCTGGCCCTGAGCGTGTCGCCCATGACCAGGGTGCCGGCCAGGAAGGCGACCCCGAGGAAGACGGCGACGAAGGTGCCGGCGAACCGGCGCCGGTGGGCGCGCAGGGAGGACAGACTCAGCCGTACGGAGGCGTTCATGACCGCACCTCGAAGGCCTTCATCCGGTCCAGGACCGTGTCGGCCGTCGGGGACTGCATCCGGTCGACCAAGCGCCCGTCGGCGAGGAAGACCACCTCGTCGGCGTGGGCGGCGGCCACCGGGTCGTGGGTGACCATGACGACCGTGCGGCCCGTCCGCCGTACGGCGTCGCCGAGCAGGCCGAGGACCTCGGCGCCGGAGCGGGAGTCGAGGTTGCCGGTGGGCTCGTCGGCGAAGACGACCTCCGGGCGGCCCGCGAACGCCCGTGCCACGGCGACGCGTTGCTGCTGGCCGCCGGAGAGTTCGCAGGGGCGGTGGCGCAGCCGGTCGCGCAGCCCGACGACGTCGACGAGCGCGTCGATCCACTCCGGGTCGCCGCGCCCGCCCGCCAGGTCGAGCGGCAGGGTGATGTTCTCCGCGACGGTCAGCGTCGGCACCAGGTTGAACGCCTGGAAGACAAAGCCGATCCGGTCCCGGCGCAGCAGCGTCAGCCGCCGGTCGTCGAGCGAACCCAGCTCGGTGTCACCGACGTAGGCGGCGCCGGAGGTGAGGGTGTCGAGGCCGGCCGCACAGTGCATCAGGGTGGACTTGCCGGAGCCCGACGGGCCCATGATCGCGGTGAAGCGTCCTTCCGGGAACGCCACGTCCACGCCGTCCAGGGCGTGTACGGCGGTGTCGCCGCCCCCGTACACCTTCACGGCCCCCACGACCCGGGCCGCGGCCCGTACCGCTGTCGTCGTGGTCATGCCGCACCGCCCTTGCCGATGCGGCCGAACTGCTCCTCCAGGACGGACAGCCGCCGCCAGTACTCGTCCTCGTCGATCTCGCCGGAGGCGAAACGGCGGCCGAGGACCGCGAGCGGCGAGTCGCCGGCCGGGCGTCCGGCGTCCATCGGGCGCCAGGTGCCGCCGCGCCCGCGCCGGACTGTGCGCCGCAGAAAGGTGACGGCGCCGACCACCACGGCCGCCCAGATCAGCGGGAGGAACAGGATCCACGGGCCGGGCCCGCCGTCCCAGTTCGCCAGGGTCTGCATCTCGGTTCGACTCCTCCATCGGAAAGGTTCTGTGCGATACCTCCGAGCCTGGCCGCGGGAAGGGGTCCGGGTCGTCGTGCGGCCGGCGGCAGTGGCCGTACCTCCCGGGGAGTACGCGACGGTGGGCGCACTGCTCCCCGAAGCACTGGCGTTCTGTAACTACTAGTATGTACAGTGGTTGCATGAGCACGTCGGAGCGGTTGATCGAGTCCACGCGTGAGCTGCTGTGGGAGCGCGGTTACGTCGGTACGAGCCCGAAGGCGATCCTGGAGCGTTCCGGCGCCGGCCAGGGCAGCATGTACCACCACTTCAAGGGCAAGCAGGACCTCGCGCTGGCCGCGATCCGCCGGACCGCCGAGGAACTGCTGGCCACCGCCGAGGAAGTACTCACCGTGCCCGGCACGCCCTACGAGCGGATCGAGGCGTATCTGCGGCGCGAGCGCGATGTGCTGCGCGGCTGTCCGATCGGCCGGCTGACCATGGACCCGGACATCGTCGCGAGCGACGAACTGCGGGCGCCGGTCGACGAGACGCTGGACCAGATCCGGGAGCTGATCGCCGGGATCGTCAAAGAGGGCAAGGAACAGGGGCAGTTCGGGACCCAGGTGGACGGCGAGGAGATCGCCGCGACCGTCCTCGCGACCGTCCAGGGCGGCTACGTCCTCGCCCGCGCCTCCGGCTCACCGGCCGCCTTCGACACCGGCGTGCGCGGACTGCTGTCCCTGCTGAGGAGTTGACGCGACATGCACGCCCTGCAGTACGAATTGACGCTCCCCGCCGACTACGACACCGGCATCATCCGTGACCGGGTGGCCCGCGTCGGGCATCTGCTCGACGACTGGGACGGCCTCGGCTTCAAGACATTTCTGCTGCGCGAGCGCGGTGTGCACGGCTCGCCCGTCAACCAGTACGCCCCGTTCTACCTCTGGAACACCGTGGAGGGCATGAACCGCTTCCTCTGGGGAAGCGCCTTCCAGGGACTCGTGAACGACTTCGGGCGGCCTTCGGTACGGCAGTGGTCGGGGCTGGCGTACGAGGAGGGCGCCGCAGCCGGCGCTCCCGCGGCCTTCGCGGTGCGGCGGCGCGAGCCGCTGGCCGAGGGGATCGAGCTCTGCGAGCTGATGGCAGGCGCGGTGCTGGAGACACGGCGGATCGCGGACGAGGACGGTGCCGTGCTGGCGGCGGCCGCCGTGGACACCGGCCGCTGGGAACTGGTCCGCTTCTCCCTCTGGACGCATGACACACCGAAGGCCGAGGGGGACGTGTTCCAGGTGCTGCACATGTCGGCGCCCGGCCGGGACCGGCTGCCGCGCGGGCAGCAGTGGTGAGCAGTGTCCGTACGGTCCTCGGTGATGTCCGGCCCGAGGACCTGGGTGTGTGCGACGCGCACGACCACCTCTTCCTCCGCAGCCCACAGCTCCCGGGCCGGGAGCTGAACGACGCGGCCGCCGCACGGGCGGAGTCGGCGGCGTTCCGGGCGGCGGGTGGGACTGCCGTCGTGCAGTGGACGCCGTACGGGATGGGCCGGCGGGCCGCCGACCTGCCGCTGCTCTCCCGGGCCACCGGGGTACACCTGGTCTGCGCGACCGGACTGCACCAAGCCGCACACTACGCCCCGGAGTTGCTCGACGGGCTGCGCGGGAGACTCGCCGAGGTCCTCGTCGACGAGCTGACCCGGGGCATCGGCACCTCGGGGGTACGCGCCGGTCTGATCAAGGTGGCAGGGGGCTTCCACGGCCTCGACGCACATGCCCGCTGGACGATGACCGCGGCGGCCGAGGCGCACCGGGCCACCGGTGCGCCGATCGCCGTCCACCTGGAGCTGGGCACCGGCGCACTGGACGTACTCGACCTGCTGTGCGGAGAGTTGGGAGTCCCCGGTGACCGGGTGGTCCTCGGCCACCTCAACCGCTCCCCCGACCCGGCCGTCCACCGTGAGGCCGCCGCCTCCGGCTGCTGGCTGGCCTTCGACGGGCCGTCGCGCGCCAACCACGCCACCGACTGGCGGATGCCAGAGGCCGTACGCGCCCTGGCCGAGGCCGGGTTCGGGGACCGGCTGCTGCTCGGCGGGGACACCGTGGTGGCCGGGGCACGGTCGGTGGACGGCGGGCCCGGGATGCCGTACCTGCTGCGGCGGGTGCGCCCGCGGCTGGTGGCGGAGCTGGGTGCCGAGCACGTCGAGCGCATCCTGATCCACAACCCGGCCCGGGCGTTCGCCGTCGAGTGGCGCTAGTCGCCGGAGGCGTCAGGCCACAAAGATGTCGACCGACGGGCGGAGCTTCGCGGCTGCGGCCAGGGCCTCGTGGGCCGGGTGGGTGTCGAAGGCGGTCAGCAGCGCGCTGTCAGCGGGGAGTTCGGAGACGGGGAAGGCGATCTGCTCATAGGCGGCCGGGAAGCGCGGGCCCCAGCGGCGGGTGCCGAGGCGGGCCGTGCGGGAGCAGTCGTCGACCATGTGGGCGACATCGCGGGCGTGCATGTACGGCAGCAGCGAGTCGACCGCCTCGATGACGGACTCGTTGACGATCTCGGACCACGAGTGGCCGCGCTCGGCGAACTCGTCGACCTGCGCCGTCATCGTGGCCACGAACACGCCGGCGGCGAACGGATCGACGGGCAGCTCCCGTTCGGCCCGCCGGGCGCGGACCCGCTTCCCCGCCGCCCACATCGGCGAACCGCCGATCCGGCTCATCTCCCGCTTTCCGAGCCGCCGTTCGGCGAGGATCACGCTGCGCAGTCCGGAGCCGTCGGCGACCTCGTCGTAGATCTCGGCGACGATCTCGCGGGCAGGCCCGTAGGTCGCCGTGTGCGCCCGGTCGAAGACCTCGCGTGCGGTCGTGTCGAGGTCCTCCCGGACGGCCCGGAGCCCCGCCCGCGAGATCGTCCGGGCGATCGGCCCGGTCACGTTCTCGCAGGACTGCTCGTACGCCGTCACCGCGTCGTCACCGGCCAGCCGGTAGTGGCTGTACAGGCTCTCGACGATGTCGTGCACGGCGCCGAGCAGGATGGCGCGCTCGCCGACGATGTCGGAGCGGTACTCGCTCTCCAGCGTGGTGCGGAAGGTGTACGGCGCCCCGAGCGCGACCGACCAGCCGGGGCGAGGTCGGTGGCCCGGCCGTCCGGGTCGGCGTGCACGGCGAAACTGCATCCCGGCACGGCTGCCGGAACCGCTGGTCGGCCGGACGGTGGCGGTCACCGACCTGGTCCTGGTCACCGCGCGCGACCGCCCGGACCCCGGGCTGGACGGCCCGTTCGTGCTCCCGCAGCAGGGCCTGGTGCGCGAGGCGGCCGACCGCTGGTTCCGCACCCGGGGCACGGTCCCGGACCTCGCCTGTGAACCGGACGGCCACGAAGCGCTGTTGGCCCTGGTCACGCTGGGCTGTGGCACGGGGATGGTGCCCCGGATCGTGCTGGAGCACAGCGCGGTGCAGGAGCGGATCGCGGCGCTCCCGGCCGACCCGGCGCCGGAGCCGTTCCCCATCGGTCTGTGCATCCGCCGCGCCGACCTGCGGCGGCCGTTGGTGGCGGCGCTGTGGAGCCTGACGGCACGGTGGTAGACCGTTGGCCCGCGGGTGGTGGGTCGTTGGCCTGTGGGCGGTGGGCCATTGGCCTACGGAGGCGGGCGAGATGGCCTGTGGAGGTGGGCCGTTGGCCTACTGCAGCGCCCCCAGCGGGTCGTCCAGGACCGGCTGCCAGGCCAACTCGGCCGCCCCCACCAGGCTGTTGTGGCTGAGCGTGCACGGCAGGATCGGTACGCCGCCGCTCTGCCCCCACAGGCTGCGGTCGGCGACGACCGCGCGCAGCCGCTCCGGGTCGGCGTCCAGGAGGGTGCGGTGCAGGCCGCCGAGGATGATCCGGTCGGGGTTGAGGATGTTGACCAGTCCGGCCAGGCCCAGGCCGAGCCGGTCGATGAGGGCCTCGGTGGCCCTGCGGACGGTCGGGTCGCCGTAGTGGTCGCGGACCAGGTCCTCGGCCTGTCGGAGCAGCGACACCTCGGGGCCGGGCGCACGGCCCGCCTCGATGAGCAGCGCCAGCGGATCCGCCTCGACGTCCAGACAGCCCCGGCTGCCGCAGTGGCAGGGGCGGCCCTCGGGGTTGACCGTGAGGTGGCCGACCTCCAGGGCCAGGCCCGAACTCCCCGTGTGCAGGCGGCCGTCGAGGACCAGCGCACCGCCGACGCCCCGGTGCCCGGTGGCCACGCACAGCAGGTCCCGGGCGCCCCGGCCCGCGCCGTGCCGGTGCTCGGCGAGCGCGGCCAGGTTCACGTCGTTGCCCGCGAACGCAGGACCGGTGATCCCGGCCGCGCGCACACACTCCGCGAAGATGCGGCGCACCGGCGCGCCCACCGGCCAGGCCAGGTGCAGGGGGTTGAGGGCGAGGCCCTCCGGTTCGGCGACGGCGGACGGCACGGCGAGACCGGCGCCGACGCAGCGGCGGCCGGTGGTCTGCAGCAGGTCGGCGCCGGCCTCCACCACCGAGCCCAGCACCTTCGCCGGATCGGCGTCGACCGTCTCGCAGCCGGGCGCCGTCGCGACGATACGGCCGCCCAGGCCGACCAGCGCCGCGCGGAAACCGTCCGCGTGGACCTGTGC
Source organism: Streptomyces sp. Ag109_O5-1 (assembly GCF_003814875.1). Lineage (GTDB taxonomy): Bacteria > Actinomycetota > Actinomycetes > Streptomycetales > Streptomycetaceae > Streptomyces > Streptomyces sasae. Next base: position 961,576 of record NZ_RKQF01000001.1, read on the forward strand.
GGCGAGCACGACCGGGCCGTTCTCGGCGACCTCGAGGCGGTGCGAGGGGCGGCCTTGCGACCCGGCCGCGGCGCCCGGGTGCGCGTCGACCCTGATCAGGCCGAGCGCCTCCAGTTCGGCGGCGACGGCGCCGGCGGTGGCCCGGGTGACGCCGAGTTCCGCGGTGAGGACCGCGCGGGTGGGGGCCCGGCCGGTGTGCACGAGTTCCAGTGCGGGGCCGAGTGCGCCGCGTCCTCTGTCCAACCGGGGTTTCGAGGTGGTCCCTTCCCCCGCCGGCCGGGGGTGCGCCTTGCCGCTCATGAGAGGGAGTCTGCCATGATCCGTGGTCTTGAACGGTGCGGGTGCGTCGTGGCCGGTCGCGCGGTTCCCCGCGCCCCTAACGGGGCGCTCCGAGCACGGCTCCTTCAAAGCCGCTCACTCTCAGCGTGACGTTCAAGCGGCCCGTCAGGCCCAGCTCCGCCGGTCCCGTGCCCGGGTACACCTTCGGCACCCCGTGATACGCGAGCCGGGACTCTCCCCCGAACACGAACAGGTCTCCCGAGCGCAGCTCCACGTCCCTGTAGGGCTTGGTCCTGCTCTCCGTGTTCCCGAAACGGAACACACACGTGTCCCCCAGACTCAGTGACACCACCGGCGCGTCCGACTTCTCGTCGGCGTCCCGGTGCATGCCCATCCGGGCGTCGGCGTCGTAGAAGTTGATCAGTGCGATGTCGTACGACAATCCGCCGACCGCCTCCGGGCCCAGCGCCTCGGTCACCGCGCGGCGGCCCAGTTCGTCCAGCCAGGCCGGGAACGGCTTCACGGGGCTGCCGTCGCCGTCGGTGACCGTGCGGGCGTAGGCGTACGGGTACCAGTGCCAGCCCAGGCAGACCTGGCGGGCGGTCATGGTGCCGCCTCCCGGTGTGCGGACCGTACGCAGGCCGGCCGGGGGCCGGGCCCAGTCGCGGCAGGCGGTCAGCAGCGCGCGCTGCTGCTCCGCGTCCAGCCAGCCGGGGACGTGCACGGCGCCCGGCGCGATGCGGGCGCACGCCCTCGGGAACAGCTCATCCTCCATGCCCCCATCCTGCCCGACCGGGTCTGAGCTGGGGTTCGGCTAGCCTGGACGCACGATGAGCGACCGTATGACGACTGCGTGGGGCGAGTTCGAACTGTCCCGCTTCCCGGAGGATCCGCGCGACCGGCTGCGTGCCTGGGACGCCTCCGACGCGTACCTGCTGCGGTATCTCGACCGGGAGCGGATCGGGCTGTCCGGCACGGTCGTGGTGCTGGGCGACCGCTGGGGCGCGCTGGTCACGGCGTTGGCGGAGCACCGGCCGGCACAGATCACCGACTCGTATCTGAGCCAGGAGGCTACCCGGGCGAATCTGGCGCGCGCGGGTGTCGAGCCGGGTGCGGTACAGCTGCTCACCACCCAGGATCCGCCGCCGGAGCGGGTGGACGTGCTGCTGGTGCGGGTGCCGAAGAGCCTGGCGCTCCTTGAGGACCAGTTGCTGCGGCTGGCTCCCGCCGTACATGCCGGCACGGTCGTGATCGGCACCGGCATGGTGAAGGAGATCCACACCTCGACGCTCCAGCTGTTCGAGCGGATCCTCGGGCCGACCCGGACCTCGCTGGCCGAGCAGAAGGCGCGGCTGATCCACTGCACGCCGGACCCGGAGCTGGAGCGGCCGCCGAACCCATGGCCGTACAGCTACGCGCTCCCGGACGGTATCGGCGCGGTCTCCGGGCGTACGGTCGTCAACCACGCGGGGGTCTTCTGCGCCGACCGGCTTGACATCGGTACGCGGTTCTTCCTGGCGCATCTGCCCGAGGGCAGGCGGCGGATCGTGGATTTGGGGTGCGGCAACGGGGTGGTCGGTACGGCGGTGGCGCTGGCGGATCCGACGGCCGAGGTGCTGTTCGTCGACGAGTCGTTCCAGGCGGTGGCCTCGGCGGAGGCCACCTACAAGGCCAACGGGGTGCCTGGGCATGCCGAGTTCCGGGTCGGGGACGGGCTGGCCGGGGTCGCGGACGGGAGCGTGGACGTGGTGCTGAACAACCCGCCGTTCCACTCCCACCAGGCGACCACCGACGCGACGGCGTGGCGGATGTTCGCCGGGGCGAAGCGGGCGCTGCGGCCGGGCGGCGAACTGTGGGTGGTCGGCAACCGGCACCTGGGCTATCACGTGACGCTGCGCCGGCTGTTCGGCAACAGCCGGCTGGTCGCCAGTGACCCGAAGTTCGTGGTGCTGAAGGCGGTCAAGCGGGGGTAGTCCCGCCGGTCAGTCGGAGGCAGTCCGCGGGTCAGTCGGGGGGAGTCCCGCGGGTGAGTACGGTGATGATCCGCGTCACCTCCCGGGCCATCGCCTCCCTGCCGACGCTGAGGCACTTGCGGGAGTCCACGGCTTCGGGGTGGTCCGCGAGGAAACGACGGATCGAACGGGTCATCGCCATGTTGAGCGCCGTACCGACGTTGACCTTGGCGATCCCTCCGGCGACCGCCGCGACCAGGCCGTCGTCCGGGACTCCTGAGGAGCCGTGCAGGACGAGCGGTACGGGTACGGCGGTCGACAGTCGCCGGAGCAGGTCGTGGTCGAGGGCCGCGGTGCGGGTGGTCATGGCGTGCGCGCTGCCGATCGCCACGGCGAGCGCGTCGACTCCGGTGCCGGCGACGAAGGCCCGTGCCTCGTCGGGGTCGGTACGGGCGCCGGGTGCGTGCGCGTCCAGCGGCGGACGGCCGTCCTTGCCGGCGACCTGCCCCAACTCGGCCTCGATCCACAGGCCTTGGGTGTGTGCCCAGTCCACGGCGGCCGCGGTCGCGGCGAGGTTCTCCGCGTACGGCAGCCGGGACGCGTCGTACATCACGGAGCCGAAGCCGGCGCCGGGCGCCTGGCGGAGCAGGTCGTCGCTCTGGACGTGGTCGAGGTGCAACGCGACGGGGACACCGGCCCGTTCAGCGGCGGCGGTGGCGGCGCGGGCCAGCGGGAGGAGCCGTCCGTAGCGGAACTTGACGGCGTTCTCGCTGACCTGGAGCACCACGGGCGCCCCGGCCGCCTCGGCGCCGGTGACGACGGCCTCCACGTGTTCCAGGGTGATGATGTTGAACGCGGCGACGGCGGAGCGGGCTTCGGCGGCCCGGATCAGCAGTTCGCCGGTGGCTGCGAGGGGCACGGTCACTCCTGGCCGGACGGGACGAGGATCACCGAGCGGGTGAGATGACGCGGCTGGTCGGGATCGAGGTCCCGGGCGGCGGCGACGGCGACCGCGAGGCGCTGGGCGCGGACGAGTTCAGCGAGCGGGTCCAGGATCCCTTCGACCCACAGCCCCCCGGTGGCGCTCACCTGTTCGGCGAGTCCGGCGGGGGCCGGGCCGAACATCCAGGTCGCGGTGGAGCGGGTGGTGATGCTGATCGGGCCGTGCCGGTACTCCATCGCCGGGTAGGCCTCGGTCCAGGACAGCGAGGCCTCGCGCATCTTCAGAGCCGCCTCGGCGGCGAGTCCGACGGTCCAGCCGCGCCCGAGGAAGGTGAACTGCGTGCACTCGACGAGCCCTTGGGGCAGGGGGGTCGACAGCGCGGTGCGGGCGTCGGCGACCACGGCGTCGGTGTGCAGGCCGAGGTGGGCGCGGAGGAGGGTGAGCGCGGTGGTCGCGAACCGGGTCTGCACGACGGAGCGTTCGTCCGCGAAGTCCAGGACGACGAGGTCGTCGGCGGCCCGCATGACGGGGGTGCCGGGGTCGGCGGTGATCGCCGCCGTGCGCACATTTCCCTTCAACTGCCCCAGCAGGTCGATTACTTCGGTGGTGGTGCCGGACCGGGTGAGGGCGAGCACCCGGTCGTACGACCGGGTGCGCGGGAACTCCGAGGCGGCGAAGGCGTCCGTCTCGCCGTGCCCCGCGCCCTCGCGCAGTACGGCCGCCGCCTGGGCCATGAAGTACGAGGTGCCGCATCCGACGATCGCGACCCGCTCGCCCGGCAGCGGCAACGCCTCTGTGTGCCGGTGGGCTTCCTGGGCGGCGCGTATCCAGCAGTCGGGCTGGCTGTTCAGCTCCTGAGTGATGTGTGACATACCACCACCTCCCCTCCCAGTGATTGTTATTGCAAGATAGAGCCGAGTTTCAATCACAATCAAGCATTCCGCTGAAAGCCGAGTGCGCTAGGGTCACCGGAAGATCGAAGAACGGAGGCGGCGGATGTCGCGCGACGCCCGCTGGAAGGCGCTGCTCGAGCTGCTCGTCGAGCGCGGCCGCCTCGATGTCGAGGAGGCGGCGGCCGAGCTGGCGGTGTCGGCGGCGACGATCCGCCGGGACCTCGACCAGCTCGCCGAGCAGCAGATGCTGGTGCGCACCCGCGGCGGGGCGGTGGTGCACGGAGTGTCGTACGAGCTGCCGTTGCGCTACAAGACGGCCCGGCGGGCCTCCGAGAAGCAGCGGATCGCCAAGGCGGTCGCGGAACTGGTCGCACCGGGCGAGGCGGTGGGACTGACGGGCGGTACGACCACGACGGAGGTGGCCCGCGCTCTCGCCGTGCGGGGCGACCTCGCCACCGGCACGCCGGCGCTGACGGTCGTGACGAACGCCCTCAACATCGCCAACGAGCTCGCGGTACGGCCCCAGTTCAAGATCGTGGTGACGGGCGGGGTGGCGCGCCCGCAGTCGTACGAGCTGATCGGACCGCTCGCCGACGGGGTGCTGGGACAGATCACCCTCGACGTGGCGGTGCTCGGGGTGGTCGCCTTCGACGTCGCCCATGGGGCGGCGGCTCACGACGAGGCGGAGGCCGCGATCAACCGGCTGCTGTGCGAGCGCGCGGCCCGGGTGGTCGTCGCCGCGGACTCCAGCAAGCTGGGCGGGCGGGCGTTCGCCCGGATCTGCGCGGCGGAGCTGGTGGACACGCTGGTGACGGACACGGCGGCGGCGCCGGAGACGGTACGGCGGTTCGAGGAGGCGGGGATCCGGGTCATGACCGTGTGACCCGGCCGCGGCCCCCTGTTGTCAGTACCCGCTGGTGTCCGCGCTGACGAACCCCGCGCCCCGCTGGTCGTTGCAGCCGAACACGGGCCGGTCGGCCGGGTCGGGCCAGCTCTGCTGGGCCTGGAGGGCGACGCTCACCAGGGTCAGCAGCAGGTCGACGTCGCTCGCGGCGTCGAGTCGTATCGTCACCCACTGCGAGCCCGGGACGATCCGGATCGCTCCGGTGCCCCTGAGGTCCTTGGCGAAATGCCGGATGGCGCGGTCGGTGAGACGCAGGTCCACATCGCGCTCCGAGTGGAAGTGCGCGATCTCGCCCTGCGCCGAACTCACCGCCTGCCCCAGGCCGCAGCTCGGTACGGCCGGGGTCAGGTCGGGCCAGGTCGCCAGTTGCGCCAGTGCGCGCAAGGCCAACGTCATGGAGCCATCATGACCCGCTCACTCTCCGGTAACCAACTAGCGAGCAGTTATTAACCGAGCTGTTGCCGGACTCTGTCCGAACACAGACTCAGGGGGCGAGTGAATATCCGCAGGACTTCAGCGGTTCGGGGGACGGAAGGTACCACTCGGGCGTCCGGGACAGCCGTGGCCGATGTCACCTTTCAGGCACGTCTGATGGCCGTGGCCGCGAACGCGTCGGCGGCCGCGAGGTCGAAGTCCCCGTGGTCGCTGCCGAGGCCCTGGGCGACCAGTGCGGCCACGGCGTTGCCGAGAACGGCGGACTCCTGCGGGGTGCGGCCCAGCCCGATGCCGTGGACGAAGCCGGCGGAGAAGGCGTCGCCGCAGCCCGTGGTGTCCACGACGTCGACCTCGAACGCGGGGACGGCCTCGGTGCCCTCGGCGGTGACCAGGAGCGCGCCGTCGCCACCGCGTGTGACGGCGACCAGCCCGGCCCCGGCGTCGATCAGCTTCTTCGCGCCGACCACCAGGTCGTCCTCCTCGGAGAACCCCAGCACCTGGTCGTCGTTGGGGAGCAGGTGGTCGATATGGGGCAGCGCCGCCGCGATCTGCTCGAAACTGCCGAACACACCGGGCGCGAGCAGATCCACGGAGGTCGTCGCACCGTGCTCCTTGGCGAAGTGCAGGATCCGCGCGGCGACGTCGACGCCGATCAACTCCGGTCCGCCGAGGTGGAGGTGATCGGCTTCGGCGAGGGCGTCCCAGGGCACGTCGTCGAGGCCGTAGGTGACGTTGGCGCCCAGCAGATGGAGGGAGGGCCGGTCGCCGCTGGAGCGGATGGGCAGCACGCTCGCCGAGGTGCCGGTGTCGATGCGGCGCACCAGGAACTCGGTGCCGATCCCCGCCTTGGCGAGCAGGTGCACCAGCATGTCGCCGGTGGCGTCGGCACCGACGGCCCCGGCGCTCTGCACGGTGGCGCCTAGTTTGGCCAGGGTCAGCGCGGTTCCGCCGGCGGTCCCGGCGGCCGTCATCCTGATGTCCTCGACCAGGGTGGCGCCCTGCCCCTCGGGTATCGCGTCGACCGGCCGTACCAGCACGTCCAGCACGTGTACGCCCATCGTGACGACTCTCATGCCTTGCCCTCCTGCAGGGGTTGGGTGGTGCCGTAGTTCCGTGCGATCGCGGCCTCGATCACGGCGAGTTGCTGCCGCTCGTCCAGGACGCGGGGTTTTCCGAGGGCCGCCGCGTGCTGGTAGACACCGCAGGCCCATTCGAGCAACAAGGCGTTCTCGACGGCCTTGTCGAGGGTCGGCCCGACGGTGACCGATCCGTGGTTGGCCATCAGGGCGGCGCTGCGGCCGTCGAGCGCGGCGAGTACCGACTCGGCGAGGTCCGGGGTGCCGAAGGTGGCGTACGGCGCGACCCGCACGGTGCCGCCGAGGGCTAGCAACTGGTAGTGGATGCAGGGCAGTTCGCCAAGGACGCAGGAGAGGGCGGTGGCCATCGGCGCGTGGGTGTGCACGACCGCGCCGGCGCCGTAGCGCCGGTAGACCCCCAGATGCAGGTCGAGTTCGGAGGTCGGCTGCAGCGTCCCGGCGACGGTCTCTCCGTCCAGGTCGACCACCGTCACCTGGCCTGCGGTGAGTTGGGCGAGCACCGCTCCGGTCGCGGTGACTGCGACCCGGTCCCCCACCCGCACGCTGACGTTTCCCGCCGTACCGATGAGAAGTCCCGCCGCTCCCAGCCGACGACACGCGTCCGCGACCGCGGCCCGCTCCTGAACCAGCGCGGAACTTGAGTCCGTCATGGCCGCGACCGTAACGTAGACGTGAAACAAAGTCACGTTCAGATTCAGGAGCCGTCCGTGAGCGAGCCGACCGCCGACGAGACCGGGGTCGTGCTGCGCCGGACTCCCCAACAGGCGCGCAGCAAGGCCCGGTTGGCGATGGTGTTGAAAGCGGCGGAGCGAGTGCTCGTCGCCGAGGGCGTCGGGGCCCTGACCACGACCCGGGTCGCGGCAAAGGCCGGGGTCTCGGTCGGTTCGCTGTACCAGTACCTGCCGGACCGGGACGCGATCATCGACGCGCTGGCGGCCGGCTACTTCACCCAACTCGAAGCCGTGATGGACGCATTCGTCCGAGCGGCGGCCGTCGAGCGCTGGCCCGACCCGGTCGGCGTGCTCATCGACGCCTACGCCGCGCTGTACCGCACCGAACACGGCTTCCGGGCCCTGTGGTTCGGCAGCGGGCTGACCGACCGGACCCGGGAGGCGGACCGTGAGCACAAGCGCCGGATGGCCGACGGGGTCCGCCGGATACTCCTCGCCCTCGGTGTCGCCGCCGACACGGACGCGCTCGGCCGGGCCTGCCACGCCGCCGTCCTGACCGCCGACGCGCTGGCCCAGGAGGCCTTCCGCCGCGATGCCGAGGGCGACACGGCCCTCCTCGACGAGGCCAAGGTCATGCTGCGCGGCTACCTCACGGCCATCACCGGGCGCCGGGAGCAGGACCGCGGCTGAGCCGCTGAGCGCAGGCCGGACCGCAGGGGGAACGGACGAAGGTGGCGGGCAGGCCCGCGACTCCGGCTTCCTCAGTCCCTGTCGGCGGCGTCGGACGCGTCCGCGTCGGCCGCTACCTTCGCCGCGATGACCACGAACCGACGTATGGTCTCGACGGGCATGTCCAGCCCTTCGGACGCGGCTCGCTCGTCGCCGAACACCTGCACCGCCTCGGCGACGGCCACGGCCAGCTCGGCCTCCGCCTTGCGAACCTTGACCTCGGCCTTGTCCACGGTGTCGACCACCGTCAGCTGGCGACGCTGCTTCTCCTGGAGCCGCTGCTTGCGGGAAAGCGTCTTGTCGGAATTCTGCACAGTCATGATCAAGATCATAAGCGGGCCCTTCTCCGCGGACGAAATCCGCAACTCCGCCCCCGTGCCGGGCCGTTGTGCCCGCCCCGTCAGGGAGCGAGTTCGGCCCGCCGAAGGCTCTGGAAGGCCGCGGGGGTCGCCCAGCCCCGCAGGGCGGCGTGAATCACCGACCGGAATGCGGCCTCCGCCGTCGGGGCGTCGAGAGCTTCGGCCAGTTCGAGTGTCACAAGGCCGTGCAGGGTGACCCACAACGAGAGGGCGATCGACGCCGATTCGCCGGTGAGCACGGACCCGGCCACGGCCCGGTCGATCGCCGCGACGAGCGGCCGGACGGGGTCACGGGTGCCGACCGCGCCCGACGGATCGAAGGATTGCGCCCCGCCGAACAGCACCGTGTACAGGTGGCGGTGCCCACAGCCCCACCGCCGGTACGCGACGGCCAGGGCATAGAGGTCGGCGAGGGGATCCGCGGAGTTCGGCACCGCCGACAGATCCTGGAACAGGCCGGCGACAGCCCTGTCACGTACCGCTGCGATCAGGCCGTCCTTGCCGCCGAACAGGGAGTACACCGCCGTTGTCGAGGTGCCGGCGGCAACCGCCACGGCGCGCACGGTGACCGACTCCCGTGAACCGGTGGCCATCATCTCGGTCGCACACACCACGAGCCTCTCCTTGACGGCGTCGTCGTTGGTCCTCGGTCTGCCCATGACAGGAAGCCTACCTCTTCTGATAACGTCGTTTTGAAACAGCGTTCCGAAACTCGGGAGACCATCATGGCCGGATTCGCCATACGCCTCGCCCGCCGCACCGGGCACTTACTGCTGGCACCAACTGCCCTCGTGGCGCAGGTTGTTGTCTTTCTCCTACTGATCGTCCTCACGGACGGGGCCGGCTCGGGGCTCGTCGCCTGGCTGACGGCCCTCGGCGTCGCCTGTGCCGCCGCGGTGTGGCGGAGCCGTCGCCGCGCACGGAAGGTGCGCCTCGTACCGTTCGTGCCGGTGCTCGCCGCGGCGGCGCTGACGGCGGCGGTCTGCCTCCCGACCGTGCCCACGGCCCGGCAGTACCCGCCCGCCCTGCCCTTCGTCGCCACCCAGCACTGGAGCCTGACCACGGGCAGCCGGGTAGCGGTGTACCACTACGCGCCCACGAACCCCGGCAGCCGGCACCCGGTCCCGCTCGTGTACCTCAACGGGGGGCCGGTCCGCGGCATCTCGGTGCTCGACCATCGGTTCCTGCGGCTTCTGGCGAGCCGGGGCTTCGACGTCTACGCCTACGAACAGGCCGGCGGCGGACGCAGCGGCCTGCTCCCCATGGACCGGTACTCGATCTCCAGATCGGTCCGTGATCTCAACGCCTTCGTCCACCGCCTGGGCAAGGGCGCGGTCGACGTCCTCGGCTTCTCGTCCGGCGCGGTCGTGCTCACCCGAGCCCTGGCCGACCCCGCGGTCAGCGCCCGCATTCACCGGGCCGTCATCGCCGAGCCCGGCCCGATGGACGGTCCCACAGCGAGGATCACCGGACAGAGGGGACGCCCGTCCGCGCGCGGGCTCGCACCGAGCCCGCGCGGCCCGCGGTCAACGCGCCTCCCCCGGTACGCCGTGGCATTCGGCCTCATGCGGCTCGGACTCCTCAGCCCCGGCACCGGACTGATCGGACAGGCCGAAGGCGACAACGCGTTCACGGCCGCCGACCTCGGCAGCGACACCGCTTCCGCCTACTGCGCGCGTGACGCGCACCGCATCCCGGCCGAAGACACGCCCCAGAACTTCTCCTTCAGCGCCGCCGCCAGCCTCCGCATCCAGCAGACGGTGAAGGACTCCCCCGCCATCGCCCTGCGGCTGCGGCACTCGAAGACGCCCGCCATGCTGATGATCGCCGAGTGTTCCTCCCAGGTACGCCAGTGGGAGACCGCCGTCCTCGCCGACGACCCCGCGATCCGGCGCACGCAGTACCTGCCCGGAGTCGGGCATCACCTCTGGAACGGCCTGGACGACAACAACGACCGAGCCGCCGCTGTCATCACCGCGTTCCTCCTGGGCGAACCGGCACCGCTGCCGAACTACCCCACCCGCGCGGGGATCGCCGACTTCCTCCGTGACCACAAGTGACACCTGCTCCGACGTCCTCCCCGGGGAAACCGCCACGGCCCCGAGACCGGTGCACAGTGCGCACCGGCCGCCGCCGGTCATCCGTACCCGGGACGGGACAACCCGGATGGAGGCGCTGCTCGATGGGTGAACGGCATACCGTCGACGTCTTCAGCCGACTGTCCCGGCCATTCCACCCAGGTTCTGAGCGCGGGACCGCGTACATGGACGCCCACGTCGTCGATACGGCAACCGGGGCCCCAGGCGAGCAGACCCCATACCGTGTACGCGACGAGACCGGGCTGCCGGAGTCGCCCGTGCAGGTGTTGCGGGGGGGGCGTCGGCGGTCGGCACGGCACGGCACAAAGTTGCCAGGCGGGGTCGACCGGGCCCGGCGTTGCCAGGCGGGGTCGACCGAGCCCGGCACGATCGAGTGCCCGACAAGAGCGTCGTAGGTCTTCAGGCCCGTCGCTTGCTGCCGGTGCCCCGCTTCTGCGTGCGTCCGGCGGCGCGGACGATGTTGCGCGCCATGCCGCCGAAGACGATCGCGTGAAATGGCGACACGCTCCACCAGTAGAGCTGGCCGAGCAGTCCGTGCGGGTGGAACAGGGCCCGCTGCCGGTAGCGCGCGCCCCCGGCCCCCTCCTCGTCGACACACATCTCCAGCCAGGCCAGGCCGGGCAGCCGCATCTCGGCGCGCAGTCGCAGCAGCCGGCCTCGTTCGATCTCCTCCACCCGCCAGAAGTCCAGCGAGTCACCGACCCGCAGTCGCCGCGCGTCACGTCGTCCCCGGCGCAGGCCCACCCCGCCGACGAGGCGGTCGAGCCAGCCGCGCACCGCCCAGGCCAGCGGGAAGGAGTACCAACCGTTCTCGCCGCCGATGCTCTCGACCACATCCCACAGCGCCTCGGGAGCCACATCGGCGTGGCGTTGGCGCACGTCGGTGTAGAGGCTGCCGCCGGCCCACTCCGGGTCGGTGGGCAGCGGCCCGCTGGGAGCGCCCGGCACGGAGGCGGAGGACCAGCGAGTGGCGACCTGGGCGTCCCGCACACGCTGCAACGCGAGGGCGACGGCGCGGTCGAAACCGACCGGGTGGCCCGGCGGGCTGGGCACGTACCGCTCGATGTCCTGTTCCCGGCACACCACCTCGTGGCGCAGCGACTCCGTCAACGGGCGGGCGATGGAGGCCGGTACGGGGGTCACCAGGCCGACCCACTGACTGGACAGGCCCGGCGTGAGTACCGGCACGGGCACGATGAGCCGCCGGGGCAGTCCGGCGACGGCGGCGTACCGTTGCATCATCTCAAGGTAAGTGAGCACTTCGGGGCCGCCGATGTCGAAGGCACGGCTGACGTCGGGCGGCAGGCCGGCGCATCCCACCAGGACGCGCAGCACGTCCCGTACGGCGATCGGCTGGATGTGGGTGTGCACCCAACGCGGCGTGATCATCACCGGCAGCCGCTCGGTCAGGTAGCGCAGCATCTCGAAGCTGGCCGAGCCGGAACCGATGATGACAGCGGCCCGCAGCACGGCCGTCGGCACGCCCGAGCCGAGGAGGATATGCCCCACTTCGGCGCGGGAGCGCAGGTGCGGCGACAGTTCCCGCTCGGGCACGCCGGCCGGGGTCAGCCCGCCCAGGTAGATCAGGCGGCCGACGCCGGCCCTGCGGGCCTGCTCGCCGAACACCCGGGCCGCCTGGCGGTCGGTACGTTCGAAGTCGCGGCCGGCGCCGAGTGCGTGCACCAGGTAGTAGGCGACATCGGCACCCGCCATCGCCGGCGCCACCGAGCCCGCGTCGGTGACATCGCCCTGTATGACCTCCACCCGCCCTGCCCATGGCTGGTCACGCAGCTTCCGGGGTGTGCGTACCAGGCAGCGCACCCGGTACCCGGCGTCCAGCAGTTCCGGCACCAGCCGCCCACCGATATAGCCGCTGGCACCAGTCACCAGACAGGTCCTCGGACGACCGGCAGCCGCTGCGTTCCCGTTCGTCGCCGTCCCGGCCGTCTCGTCCGCCACGCGAACCGCCTCGGTCGTCGTCCCTGGGCCCTCGCGCCCCCGACACCTCTACGGTGCCGCCCACCGGTCCGGGTACGCCGCGCGACTACGGCATTCGGGTGACGCAGAGCTCTCGCCTGTCGCGTCCGTCCATGCCTGGTGGCCACCGCTTCGGCTGCACCGGGAAGCCCCTCGGGCCGGGGTCTTTGCGGACGATCTCCGGCTTGCGGCCGAGCACCGCGGTCGTCCGGTCGCCCAGGCGGCCGGCAGGTCGATGCCGCGCGAACACGAGATTCGCGCGGCCTCCCGGGCGGGCGGCGGCACGCCGGTCAGGGGCGAGCCGGTGCGCCACCCGCCTCCCCGAGCGAACGTCCTCCCTGATCCGAAGCTCTGGGGCCGGGCTGCAGCCGGGGTAGCCGGCGGATATCCAGAAGTGTTGCGCGCAAAGGGAGTTGGCGGCCATCTGGACGTGTGCACCGTCCACCGTGCTCGCCCACGCGGCCAACTGTCGAGTGCGCAACGTCACGCAGCCTGCCGTGGGGACCATGGCGCTCGCCGGTGCCGGCGGTACGCCCCGGCCACCGTGCGTCGCCGGCGCCGGATCACCCGCTGCGACACCTGCGGGGGGCAGGCCCGGCCGATCGCCTCGAAGCGGTCGGCCGCAGCCGAGCCGCCGAACGCCGCACCGCCGGGTGCGGCAGGTTTCCCGCCGGCAGCGTCTCCAGCCGATCGTCCGCGGCGTCGTTCACCCTCACCGGTACTGCGAATCCCGGCTGTCGAGCGCGCGGCACACGCCCTTGCCCCGGTCTTCCGTCTCACCTAGCCTGAATTTGTGCCGCCAATAAACAAAACCCGTTTGCACAACGTCGTGCCGGGTAGTTCCCTCGTACTCACCCGTCTCCGTGTCGCCATCACCGCGTTCTTCGCCATGGACGGCTTCGTCTTCGCGGGCTGGGTGGTCCGGATCCCCGACATCAAGCACCAGACCCACGCCTCGGTCGGCGCACTGGGACTGGCTCTGCTCGGCGTCTCGGCCGGCGCGGTGATCACAATGACGCTCACGGGCCGGCTCTGCCGCCGGTACGGAAGCCACCCCGTGACAGTGGCCTGCGCGATCCTGCTGTCACTGAGCGTCGCCCTGCCGCCGCTCACCCACTCGGTGCCGACACTCGGCGCGGTCCTGCTCGTGTTCGGCGCCGCATACGGCGGCCTGAACGTCGCCTTCAACAGCGCGGCCGTCGATCTGGTCGCCGCCCTCCGCCGACCGATCATGCCGACCTTCCACGCGGCGTTCAGCCTGGGCGGCATGATCGGCGCGGGCCTCGGCGGCCTGGTCGCCGCTTCCCTCTCCCCCACCCGCCACCTCCTCGCCCTCACCGTGATCGGCCTGCTGGTCACGGCGGTCGCCGGCCGTACGCTCCTGCGGTACGACGTCCCGGTCCCGCACCCCGAGCAGCCCGCCGGCAGCGGCCGGCGCCGCCTGGACGCGCCCACCCGCCGGCGCGTCGTCGTGTTCGGCCTGATCGCCCTGTGCACGGCGTACGGCGAGGGGGCGATGGCCGACTGGGGCGCGCTGCATCTGCGGCAGGATCTGGATGCGTCCGCTGGTGTCGCCGCGGCCGGTTACACGTGTTTCGCGCTGGCCATGACGGCCGGCCGGGCGAGCGGGACGCGACTGCTGGAGCGGTTCGGCCGGTCCAGGACCGTGATCCTCGGTGGTGGCACGGCGGCGGCCGGGATGGTGCTCGGCTCCCTCGCGCCCTGGGTGTGGGCGACTCTGCTCGGCTTCGCGGTGACCGGCCTGGGCCTGGCCAACCTGTTCCCGGTGGCCGTGGAGCGGGCGGGAGCGCTGGCGGGCCCGTCGGGCGTCGCGACGGCGTCCACCCTGGGCTACGGCGGCATGCTGCTGGGCCCGCCGGCGATCGGCTTCATGGCGGCCTGGACGTCACTGCCGACGGCGTTGACGAGCGTCGCGGTACTGGCGGCATTGGCCGCACTGATCGGCGCGACGACCGGGCGAGCAGCCTGAAAGCGCGCGGGGAACCGCGCGACCGGGGCATGGCTGCCGGTCTCAGTCCAGCAACCCCGGTTCCGGCACCGACTCCAGCACCCCGGCCAGCCGCACCGTGTCGGCCTCGCTCCACCCCGGCGGGCGCGTGATCTGCGCCCACGCGGTCGTCGGCATCGTCCCGTACCGGTGCCCGAAGCCGTCCGGCACACTGTCCGCCCCGGCCAGATCGCACGCCACCTGCCAGAACGTCAGCAGCGGATACCACTGCATCGCCGGTGACACGTCCCGGGCGCGCGGGCGGTCCAGCCAGTCCGGTCGGTGGAGGGTCAGATCGGGGGACCACCAGACGACCGGGTCGGAACCGTTCTGGAGGTAGACGGCCCGGGGTTCTCCCCAGGGTGCCGCGGGGATGGCGTAATCCTTCGGCACCTGTGCGAAGCGCACGTTCGCGCCGTCGTCGACCACCGGGCGCCACTCGGGGCTGCCCGGCCGGCGCCGCGCGGTGAGCGTCTTCCAGAGAGGGTTGTCGTAGGTGGGCCCGACGAACAGCGCCCCGTCGGTCTCCTTGGTGAGCCTGGCCAGGGAGCCGTCGAGGGCGGACTCCATGGAGAAGGAGCCGAGGCTCTCGCCGTAGACGAGGAGCCGGGGGCGCGAGCCGGCGGGGAGGGTGCGCCACTTGTCGTAGACCGCGCCGAAGAGGGCCCGTCCGGTGTCGGCGGCCTCGTCCTCGGTGAGCGCGGAGACCCAACTGGGCAGGTAGGAGTACTGCATGGCGACCTCGGCGGTGTCGCCGCCCCACATGTACTCCAGGGGCTTGCTGCCCTGGCCGTTGATCCAGCCGGTGCCGGTGGTGCCCATGACGGCGAGGATCCGGCGGGAGAAGCCGCCGGTGCGTTCGAGTTCGCGTACGGCGAGGGCGGCGCGCTCGTCGAGGGTGGCGGCGGAGCGCAGACCGACGTAGACGCGTACCGGATCCTCGGCCGGGCGGCCGGTGAACGCGGTGATGTCGGCGCGGGTGGTTGCCGTACCGACGAAGTTGCGGCCCTGGGCGCCCAGGGTGTCCCAGTGGGCGGCGGACGCGGGGCTGCCGGAGAGGGTGCGCAGGCCGGGCTGGTGGACGCCCTCGCCGGTGCCCTTGTCGGCGAGGGACGCGCCGCTCTCGATCGCGTCCAGTGCCGCGTTCAGCAGGAAGCCCTGGACGACTCCGACGATCACGAAGGCGACGAGGACGACTCCGGTGGCGTACGCGACGGGGCGCGGGATCAGAGCGTCGAACGCACGGGCGACGATGCGGGTGCCGAGCCGTACCGTACGGGCGATCAGGACCAGCAGTGCTCCGACGAGCGCGGCCACGAGCGGGACGAGTGCCCACTGCCACCAGACCACCTGCGGGGGCAGGGTCACCGCCCGGCGGACCTGGCCCTCCCAGCGGACGCTCCAGGCGGTGACGGTGACGATCGCGGCGACCCCGAGCACCCCCAGAGCGGCCCCTGTGACCCTGCGGACGTGCGGGCGGATACGGACGCCGGCCCAGCGGAGCAGGAACCGGGCGAATGTCTGCAGTACGGCGCCGACGGCGTAGCCGAAGGCCGCCGAGACGCCGGCGGCGAGTCCCTGGAGCCACCAGGAGCGCGGGAGCAGGGACGGGGTGAGGGACAGGCAGTAGCACAGGACCGACACGGCCATCCCGCCCGGGCACGGCCGTCGCCGGACCACCCGGTCGGGGCCCGCGTGCCGGCGCACCCGCTCCGCCGCCCCGCGTGCCCAGTCCCTCGTACGCTTCAGCGCCCTGCCCGCAACACTCACTTGGCCACCTCGGGACCACGATCGGCCACCGCACCTGCTGTCGCATCCCGAAGATCCCTCCGGTCACCCCGCTCGGCCGAACAAATGGTGCAGAGCGTCATGGGACATTCCATCGTGGTGGGCATGGCCCAGGCCCAGACGACCGAGAGTCCCCGCTCCACGCCGCCTGCGGCCGGACTGATGCTGTCCACGCCGACCGCGATGGCGGTCGGCTGGATGGTCGGCGCCGGCGTGTTCTCGCTGCCGCGCCGCTTCGCCGAGGAGACCGGAGTCGCGGGCGGGTCGATCGCCTGGGTGATCGCGGGCACGGGCATGCTGATGCCGGCCCTGGTCTTCCAGTCGCTCGCGCTGCGGCGGGCGGCCCTGGACGCCGTGCGTACACCTGTGACAACGGGGCGGCCAAGCACGTCGTCGTCGCTGGGATGCCCAGGCTGCGGTCGCCGACGAACGAGGGCCCGGCCGCGTTCGGCGACGTGGTCGCCAAGGCGCGGGGGCTGCCGGAGCCGCGCGTGGTGGAGACCGGCGGTGACGTCCACGCCGCCGAGCGGCAGCAGTGGGACAGCGGCAACAACGCGGTCGCGCCGGAGCCGGGCGTGGTCGTCACCTACGACCGCCGCACCCAGACCAACTCCCTGCTCCGCGAGGCGGGGATCGAGGTCGTCACCATCGTCGGCGCCGAACCGGGCCGGGGGCGCGGCGGCGGGTACAGCATGACCTGCCCGCCGGTGCGCGACCCGGTCGAGTTCTGACCCGCCCGGCCCGGAGATGCCGCTTCCCCTGCTCCCCACCCGGACGGCACTGGTGGCCGCGGTGGCCGTGCTGGTGCTGGTGAACCTGCTGAACAACCGCTGGGCCCCGTCCTGGATCCTGCTCACCACGGTGGTCGCCTCGGCCGTCCTGGTGGCGCTGCTGTTCTGGGCCGGGGGCAGCTGGCAGGAGCTGGGGCTGGGCGCGAACACCCTTGCGAACGGGGCGCGTTGGGCCGTCACCCTGATCGGGATCGTCGCGGCGGTCTATCTGTGCGCGGCCCTTCTCCCGGTCACCCGCGAGCTGTTCGAGGATCAGCGGACCAATGCGCTGGACGGCTCGGGGATCGCCTTCGAGGTGCTGGTCGCGGTGCCCGTGGGGACGGTACTGCTGGAGGAGATCGCGTTCCGCGGCGTCCTGCTCGCGCTGCTGCGCCGGCTGCGCACGGCGACGACGGCCGCCGTCCTCTCCTCCGTCCTCTTCGGTCTCTGGCACATCCTGCCGTCGCTGAACCTCGGCAGGGACAAGCCGACGCTCGGTTCTCTCTTCGGGCACTCGGCCGCCGGGGCGGTCCTGGTGGACATCGGAGCCGTGCTGTTCACCGCCGCGGCGGGCTGTCTGCTGTGCTGGCTGCGCGACCGCAGCGGTTCGCTGCTGGCGCCGATGGCCCTGCACTGGGCGGTCAACGCCCTGGGGTACACGGTGGGTTTCCTGCTGCGCCGGTGACGGCGGCATCGGGCAGACTCACGGCATGGAGACTGCCGAGTTCCTTCGGATCCTGGACCGGGAGGGCGGGGCGCTGGCCGCGGCCGCCCTGGCGGCGGGGCTCGACGCCGACGTGCCGACCTGCCCGGGCTGGCAGGTGCGCGACCTGCTGCGGCACACGGGCACGATCCACCGCTGGGCGGCCGGTGTCGTCACCGACGCCCACCCCGGACGCCACCCCTTCCCGGACCCGCCGGCCCTCGAAGGTACCGAGCTGATCAGTTGGTACCGGGACGGGCACCGTGACCTCGTCGACACCCTGGCCACCGCACCGCGGAACGTGGAGTGCTGGACCGTGCACCCGGCCCCGGCCTCCTCGCCACTGGCCTTCTGGGCCCGCCGGCAGGCCCATGAGACGACCGTCCACCGGTACGACGCCGAGGCGGCGCGCGGCGGCCCGGCCTCCCCGATCGGCACGGACTTCGCGGTCGACGGCATCGACGAACTGCTGCGCGGCTTCCACGCCCGCCCACGCAGCCGACTGCGCACCGGGATCCCGCGGGTGCTGCGGGTGCGCACCCTGGACGCGGACGCCACCTGGACCGTACGGCTGTCACCCGAGCCACCCGTGACGGAGCTCGGCGCAGCCTGCGAGGCGATCACCGAACTCGCCGGTCCCGCCGACCGGTTGTATCTGGCGCTGTGGAACCGGGTGCCCGTGCCGAGGGTGACCGGCGATCCCGAACTGGCCGAACTGTGGCGTACGAAGTCCGGAATCTGACCGGCCGGGATCTCACCGCCGGAACCCGACCGGGCGAGATCTGACCGGGCGAGATCTGACCGGGCGAGCTGACCGGGCGAGCTGACCGGGTGGTTCAGCTCGCCAGCATCCGGGTCAGCACCGCGCGCTGCACCGGCAGCACCTCGCCGTGCAGCGTGCGACCCTTTCCGGTGAGCGCCACCCGGACACCCCGCCGGTCCTCCGGGCACATGGCCCGCTCGACCAGGCCGTCCTTCTCCAGCCGGGCGATCAGCCTGGACAGCGCGCTCTGGCTGAGGTGCACGCGCTCGGCGATCTCCTGGACGCGGTAGCTGCAGGCGTCGTCCGCCGCCCGGCCGTCGGAGAGCAGGTCGAGAACCTCGAAGTCGCTGGCGCACAGGCCGTGGCCGTGCAGGGCGCGGTCGAGCTCGCACTGGGTGCGGGCGTGCAGCGCCAGAATGTCCCGCCACTGCTCCACGAGCGCCTGTTCGGGCTTGTTCGCCGCCATCCCGGCACCGTAGCAGAGAATCGAGTTTGTTGCATCGTAATTAAATGCATTTGCATTCAATGCAGGTGCATGTAGTGTCTTGGGCATGACCTCTCCGCTCACCGCCCCCGCTTCAGAGGGACGCTGGACTCCCCGCCTCTGGGGCACTCTGCTGGTGCTCTGCGCCGCGATGTTCCTGGACGCCCTGGACGTGTCGATGGTCGGCGTAGCCCTGCCGTCGATCGGCTCCGACCTGCAGCTGTCGACCTCGACCCTGCAATGGATCGTCAGTGGCTACATCCTGGGCTACGGCGGCCTGCTCCTGCTCGGCGGCCGTACGGCCGACCTGCTCGGCCGGCGCCAGGTGTTCCTTGTGGCCCTCGGCGTCTTCGCACTCGCCTCGCTGCTCGGCGGCCTGGTCGACTCGGGCCCGCTGCTGATCGCCAGCCGGTTCATCAAGGGCCTGAGCGCGGCCTTCACCGCTCCGGCCGGCCTCTCGATCATCACCACCACGTTCCCGGAGGGCCCGCTGCGCAACCGCGCCCTCTCCATCTACACCACCTGCGCGGCCACCGGCTTCTCCATGGGCCTGGTGCTGTCCGGCCTGCTCACCGAGGCCAGCTGGCGCTTCACCATGCTGCTGCCCGCCCCGATCGCCCTGATCGCGCTCCTCGCCGGCCTGAAGCTGCTGCCCCGCAGCTCCCGCGAACGCGACCACAACGGCTACGACATCCCCGGCGCCGTCCTCGGCACCGCCTCGATGCTGCTGCTGGTGTTCACGGTGGTGGAGGCTCCGCAGGTCGGCTGGGCGTCGGCCCGCACCCTGCTGTCGTTCCTCGCGGTCGCCGTCCTGCTGACCGTCTTCGTCCGGGTCGAGCGCCGCTCCCTGGGCCCGCTCGTCCGCCTCGGCGTGCTGCGCTCGGGCAACCAGATCCGCGCCCAGCTCGGCGCGGTCGCCTTCTTCGGCTCGTACGTCGGTTTCCAGTTCCTGACCACCCTCTACATGCAGTCGCTGCTCGGCTGGTCCGCGCTGCACACCGCGCTGGCCTTCCTGCCGGCGGGCGCGCTGGTGGCGGTGTCGTCGACCAAGGTCGGGGCGATCGTGGACCGCTTCGGCACCCAGCGGCTGATAGCGGCCGGCTTCGCGCTGATGGTCCTCGGATACGCCCTGTTCCTGCGCGTCGACCTCACCCCGGTCTACGCGGCGGTGATCCTGCCGTCGATGCTGCTCATCGGCGCGGCCTGCGCGTTGGTCTTCCCCTCGCTCAACATCCAGGCCACCAACGGCGTCGACGACCACGAGCAGGGCATGGTCTCCGGCCTTCTCAACACCTCGGTGCAGGTGGGCGGCGCGATCTTCCTGGCGATCGTCACCGCCGTGGTCACGGCCGGTGCGCCCGCCCATGCGACGGCGCAGGCGGTGCTCGACAGCTACCGTCCGGGCTTCATGGTGGTCACGGGTGTGGCCCTCGCCGGTCTGCTGATCACGCTGCCGGGACTGCGCACCCGGCGTCCGCAGCAGCAGACCGTCGTGATCGCCAAGTCCACCTCCCTAAAGGCGGAGCGCGTGTCCGTGCGCGACTGAGGGGGACGCCTGCGAACGTGCGCCCGGCGGGGCCTTGTTGCTCCGCCGGGCGCACGGCTGTGAGACTGACGGGATGGAGAGTCACGGGGGACGGCGCGGTCAGGCCGAGCGGGACGCGATCACCGTCGAGATCGGCTACGCGCTGTGCAGTGCGGTGTTCGCGGCGGCGGTCGTCTTCGGGGCGGTGGCCGGCCCGGCGCTGCTGTTCCGGCTGCCCGCCGGTCTTGAGCGCGTTCTGCCCCTTGTGGGGACGGTGCTCGCCGCCGTGCTGTTCCTCGCCCGGGTCGTCAGCGTGCTCGTCCGCTTCCGGCACTCGTCTCAGCCCAGCCAGCCCGGCCGCACCAGCCCCGACTCATAGGCCAGGACGACCAGTTGGGCCCGGTCACGGGCGCCCAGCTTGACCATCGTGCGGCTCACATGGGTCTTGGCGGTGAGGGGGCTGACCACCAGGCGGCGGGCGATCTCCTCGTTGGACAGGCCGATGCCGACCAGGGCCATCACCTCCCGCTCCCGCTCGGTGAGCCGGGCGAGGGCATCCGCGGCGGCCGGCTCCTTGGAACGTGCGGCGAACTCCGCGATCAGCCGCCGCGTCACCCCCGGCGACAGCAACGCGTCGCCGTCCACCACCGCCCTGACGGCGCGCACCAGTTCCTCCGGTTCGGTGTCCTTGACCAGGAAGCCGGAGGCACCGGAGCGGATCGCCTCGAAGACGTACTCGTCCAGCTCGAACGTCGTCAGCATCACCACCCTGACGTCCGCCAGTTCCTCCTCCCCGGTGATACGGCGGGTCGCCGCCAGGCCGTCGAGCTGCGGCATCCGGATGTCCATCAGGACGACGTCGGGGCGCAGTTCCCGTACCTTGCGCACCGCCTCCTCGCCGTCGGCCGCCTCCCCTGCCACCTCGATGTCCGGCTGGGCGTCGAGCAGCGCCCGGAAACCCGCCCGCACCAGCGACTGGTCGTCGGCGAGCAGTACCCGGATCATCGGTCCTCCCTGTCGTCCACCGGCAGTACGGCGAGCACCCTGAAGCCCCCGTCGGCGCGCGGTCCCGCCTCGATCGTGCCACCCAGCGCGGCCGCCCGCTCCCGCATCCCGGCCAGCCCGTTCCCGCTGCCGCCCGCGTCCGCGCCGGTCGCGGGCCCGTCGTCGTCGATCCGCAACCGCAGCTCCCCGCCGCCGGGTTCGAGCAGCACGCGCGCGTGCCGCGAACCCGAGTGCCGTACGACATTGGTGAGCGCCTCCTGCACGATCCGGAAGGCGGCCAGGTCGGCGCCGGGCGGCAGCCGCGGCGGCTCCCCCGCCACCGTCACCGTGAGCCCGGCGCTCGCCGCCTGTTCGACCAGTTCCGGCAGCCGCCCGAGGCCGGGCGCCGGTGTGCGCGGGGCGTCTCCCGGGGCGCGCAGGGTGTCGAGCACCTGGCGGACCTCGCCGAGCGCCTCCTTGCTGGCGGCCTTGATGGTGGTGAGCGCTGCCCGGGCCTGTTCCGGGTCGGAGTCCAGGAGGGCGAGGCCCATGCCGGCCTGGACGTTGATGACGGAAATGCTGTGGGCGAGGACGTCGTGCAACTCGCGGGCGATGCGCAGCCGTTCCTCGTCCGCCCGCCGCCGGGCGGCCTGCGCGCGGTCGGCCCGCTCCCGCGCCCACTGCTCCCGCCGGACCCGGGCCAGCTCCGCCACGGAGACGATGATCAGCACCCAGGTGGCGATGATCATCTCCAGGCCGAGGTTCGCGCCCCCGTCGTCCGGTGGCGGCAGCAGGCGGTACAGCCAGAGCGAGATCAGCAGGTGGCCGGCCCACAGCATCCCGACGGCCGCCCAGGCGGCCCGGCGGTGCCCGGCGACGATCGCGCTGAAACAGGCCACGGCGACGGCCGCGAAGATCGGTCCGTAGGGGTATCCGGCGGCGAGGTAGACCAGGGCGAGCCCCGCCGTGCCGAACGCCACCGGCACCGGGTGCCGGTGCCGCCACAGCAGCAGGACACAGGTGGCCAGGAGCAGCAGGCGGGCCTGCATGTCGAGGTGTTCGCGGTGCGGCTGCTGGTGGGCGGCGAAGTTCGAGCCCACCAGCACCAGGACAGTGAGCACCACGGTGGAGCGCCACGGCAGGCGGGAGCGCGACGGCTCGGTGCCACCGTGGTCGGCGCGGTGCCACCACGGCGGCCCGTAGCGCCACCACTGTGCGGGGCCGCGCTCCCGTACGCGCTGCTCGTCCATGCCCGCCACGCTAGACGGCGTCGGCCCGGGCGGGCGTCAGCCCGGCGAGGTGATCACGCGTACTCCCCGGGGAGTAGACCGCCACTCCTGGTCAGCGGCCGGACGCCAGCTCCGCCACCTCGGCGTCGAACAGCCGGTCCTGGTCGAAGCCCATGCCCGTGAAGTGCCCGGCGAGTTCGAGGGAGAGCACGCCGTGCATCCGGGTCCAGAACGCCAGCGCCCGGCGCAGCACCCCCGGCGTCGCGGGGTGGTCTCCGGCCCATCGGCGGTGCTGGGAGAGGTGCGCGGTGAATCCTGCGGAGGCCGGCGCCGGCGCCTCGGGCTCGGCCGCCGCGCAGACGTCGAGCAGGGCCGCCATGATCTCCTGGGCGATCGAGGTGATGTCGTCCGGCGCGTGATAGCCGGGGACCGGGGTCCCGTAGACGAGGAAGTACCGCTGGGGGTCCTCCAGCGCCCAGCGGCGCAGGGCGTGGGCAAGGCCCTCGATACCGGCACCGGAGTCCGCGGCGGCACGGAAGGTGTCGGCCAGGCCGCGGTAGGCGTCCCGGATCAGTTCGGTGATCAGCTCGTCGCGGCTGCCGAAGTAACGGTAGAGAGCGGGGCCGCTCATGCCCAGTTCCTTGGCGATCGCGTTCAGGGACAGGCCCGACGCGCCGGACTTGGCCAGCTGCGCCCAGGCGCGTGCCTTGATGTCCGCCCGCACCTGGCTCCGGTATCGCTCACGGGGGCTCACCGCGTCTGCCGCCATGACCTTCACACTCCTCTCGCCCTGACCTGCCGAGCTTCTGAGTTCCTGGGTCTCCGGGTTCCCGGGGCTCCCGGGCTTCCCGAGCTTCAGGGTTGTTTCAACCTATCACTCACGAGAGCAGCTCTAACGGTCGCAATGACGGCCCCCGCCACAAGAGCTTGACACCATCGAAAGTAGGAGTCATGTTAGTTATAGCTTCTAACGCAAGCGAGTAGCTCTCCCGCTTGCGAATGCATCTACACACGGAGGTCGTCATGGGAACTGCAGGAATCGCCGGAGCCGCAGGAACCGCCGGCAGCGCCCAGCTCGTCGAGATCGTCCTGCCGGGCGTCGTGGAGCCGGAGGGGCTGCGGATCCGGCGCCGGGAGATCCCGGCCCCGGGTCCCGGGCAGATCGTCGTCCGGATGGAGGCCACCGGCGTCTCCTTCGCGGAGCAGCAGATGCGCCGCGCCCGCTACTACGACCAGCCGCCCTTCCCCTTCGTCCCCGGCTACGACCTGGTCGGCACGGTGCTCACGGCCGGCGAGGGTGTCGCGCCGGAGCTCATCGGCAAGCGGGTGGCGTCGCTGGTGAAGGTCGGCGGCTGGGCCACTCACGTGGTGCTGGACGCGGCCGATGCCGTGGAGGTGCCCGCCGGGGTCGGCGCGGCGGAGGCCGAGACGCTGGTGGTCAACGGCATCACGGCCTGGCAGATGCTGCACCGCAGGGCCAGGGTGCGCGAGGGCGGCACGATCCTGGTGCACGGCGCCAACGGCGGGGTCGGCACAGTCCTCGTCCAGCTCGCCCGCGCGGCAGGTCTGCGGGTGATCGGCACCGCCTCCGCCCGCCACCACGACGCGCTGCGGGAACTGGGCGCGACCCCGGTCGACTACCGCGCCGAGGACGTTCCGGCGCGGGTCCGCGAACTGGCGCCCGGCGGTGTCGACGCCGTCTTCGACCACCTCGGCGGCCGCAGCGTCGTCGACTCCTGGCGGCTCCTCGCGCCGGGCGGCACCCTCGTCGCGTACGGCAGCGCCACCACCCGGGACGACTCGGGCTCCAAGCAGTTGCCCGTGCTGAAGATCCTCGGCCGGGTGTGGCTGTGGAACGCGCTGCCCAACGGCCGGCGCGCGTACTTCTTCAACGTCTGGGCGGGCCGCGCCCTGAACAAGGACCGTTTCCGGGCCCGGCTCGGCGCCGACCTCACCCAGGTGTTCCGGGCCCTCCAGCGTGGCGAGGTCTCCGCGCGCATCGCCGCCCGGCTGCCCCTCACCCGGGCGGCCGAGGCCCTGCGGCTCGCCGAGTCGGGGACCGTCGCGGGGAAGGTCGTACTGATCCCGGACAGCGGGGACGGGGCGACCGGCGCCTCGGCGCAGTGAGGTGCCCGCCGGCTCAGCGGCCGGTGACCGCGAACGCCCCGCCCGCCGCGAAGGACAGCCCGGCGAAGCGTTCGCCGATACGACGGTGGGTGGCCGCGTCCGGGTGGAGCTGGTCGGGCAGCGGGAGTTCGGCGGCGTCGGCCTCGCCGTAGAGGGCACGGCCGTCGAGGTAGTGGAGGTGCGGGTCCTCGGCCGAGCGCTGGGCGACGATCCGCGCCAGTTCGTCCCGGATGACGGCCAGGGTGAGCTTGCCGTTCGCGCGGTCGGCCGGGTCGCCGGCGGCCGTGAAGGTGAGCCGGCCCTCGCCGAAGGCGCTCAGGTCCATGGCGGTGGGGCCGGGCGTGTCCTCGTGGATGGGGCACAGAATCGGCGACACGACCAGCAGCGGAGTCTCCGGGTGCCCCTCGCGGACGGTGTCGAGGAAACCGTGGACGGCGGGGCCGAAGGCCCGCAGCCGCATCAGGTCGGCGTTGACGACGTTGATGCCGAGTTTCAGGCTGATCAGGTCGGCGGGGGTGTCCCGTACGGCGCGGGCGGTGAACGGGTCGAGCAGGGCGCTGCCGCCCAGCCCCAGGTTGACCAGCTCCACTCCGGCGAGCGAGGCCGCGAGGGCGGGCCAGATACTGGTGGGGCTCGCGGCGTCGGAGCCGTGGCTGATGGAACTCCCGTGGTGGATCCAGACCTTGCGGCCGCGGTCGGGAACGGCCGCGAGCGGGGCGTCGGTGCGCAGCGCGACCAGTTCGGTGGTCTCGTTGTGCGGCAGCCAGATCTCGACGTCCTTGTCCGCCGCGGGCAGGCCGGTGAAGCGGAGGGTGCCGACCGGGCCCGGGCGCAGCTCCGTCGTCCCGGCACTCATGTCGATGACCTGGACCCTGCCGCCGGTCACCACACCCTGACCGGTCAGGGCGCCGTCGACGAGCAGGTCGTAGACCCCGTCCGGGCGGGGCGGGGCACCGACGTAGAGCCGCTTGGTGGGCAGGGTGTCCAGTTCCACGGCGGTGGCGCGGGTGCGGAACACCAGTCGTACGCCGGAGGGCTGGGACTCGACCATGGCGAGTTGCGGGTCGGCGCACTGGGCGCGGGCCCGGGCCGGGAGCCGGTGCGGCAGGATGCCGTGCTCCGTGCGCTCCAGATCGAGGGCTCCGCGCAGGAGGCCGGGGGTGATCGGGGTGGTGGTCCAGCGGGGGTCGCGGTGGTCGGTGCTCATCGCCTCTGCCTCGGGAGCTTGCGGATACGGGGGTTCAGGTGCGGGGCCAGGTGCGCAGGAGGGCGTCCAGGGCGTCGAGGATGCGGGTCCAGGACTCCTGGCTGTCGGGGGCGCTGTGGCTGAAGCCCCCGCTCAGTTCCAGGTCGACGTAGCCGTGGAAGACGCTGCCGAGCATCCGGACGGCGTGGGTCTCGTCCGGTTCGGTCAGGTCGTAGCCGCGCAGGATCGCCCGGGTCATCTGCGCGTGCCGGACACCGGCGCTTGCCGCCGCCGTCTCCGGGTCCAGGCGCAGCCGGGCCGCCGTGTAGCGGCCGGGGTGTGCGCGGGCGTAGTCGCGGTACGCGCCGGCGAAGGCGACGAGGGCGTCCCGGCCGGCCCGGCCGGCCAGCGCGTCGGCGGCCCGGTCGGCGAGTTCCTCCAGCGCCAGCAGGGCGATCCGAGTCCTGAGGTCCTGGGAGCTCTTCACGTGCGAGTACAGGCTCGCGACCTTCACATCGAACCGTCTGGCCAGCGCCGAGACGGTCACCTGGTCGAAGCCGACCTCGTCGGCGAGTTCGGCTCCCGCCCGGACCAGCCGCTCCGTGCTCAGTCCCGCTCGCGCCACAGCCGCTCCTCCGCTTCACCGCTTGCCTGAGTCGATTATGTATTTGCCTAAAACCTTTAGGCAAATTAGCGTGCTGTGTATGCGACAGCTGAGTGAGCAGGAGATCCGTGCCGCGTTCGTGAACTGCACCAAGGGCGCGGCGAAGCGCCTGACCATCCCGCACGACCTGGACGAACGACCGTGGGACGACCTGGACTACTTCGGCTGGCGCGATCCACAGGCACCGGACCGCGCCTACCTGGTGACCGAACGGGACGGTCACGCCCGGGCCGTGGCGCTGCGCTGCCCGAGCGCCTCCTCCTGGCAGACCCGGCGCAGCATGTGCTCGATCTGCCTGACCACACACACCGGCGGTGTCTCGCTGATGGTGGCCGCGAAGGCGGGCAAGGCCGGGCAGCAGGGCAACTCCGTGGGCGCCTACCTCTGCAGCGACCTCGCCTGTTCGCTGTACGTGCGAGGCAAGCGGGACGCGGGCATGGGCGGGCGCATGCCGGAGTCGCTGACGCTGGAGGAGAAGATACGGCGGACCGTGAAGAACCTGGACGCGTTCCTGGACAAGGTGACGGGCTGAGGGTAACGGGCCGAAGGTGGCGGGCCGACAGCCGGCGGGGCCGCCCGCCCGGCCCCGTTACGGAAAGACCAGCCCCACTCCGTGGGCGAGCTGGGCGGCGGCGTGCCGGAAGAACCGCTCCCGGTCCTCCACGACACCCTTGAACTGGCCGAACAGCTCGAACCCGACCAGCCCGAACAGCTGCGCCCAGGCCGCGGTCATCGCCACGGCCACCTCCGACGGGAGGCCGGGCATCAGCTCGGCGGCCATCCGGCGGGCCTCGGGCGCCAGTTCGGCGGGTACGGGGGTACGGGCCAGACCGCGCCGGTCGAACGCCTCGCGCACGATACCGATCAGCACGAGGGCGACCCGGGCGGCCGGCGGGATGGTCGTGTCCGGCGCCGAGTAGCCGGGCACCGGCGAACCGTAGATCAGCGCGTACTCGTGCGGGTGTGCCAGCGCCCAGCCGCGCACCGCCTCGCACACGGCGACCCAGCGCTGCGCGGGGGCGGCGTCGACGGCGGCGGCGTGGGCGGTCTCGGCGGCCTCGCCGAGGGAGTCGTAGGCGTCGATGATCAGCGCGGTGAGCAGGTCGTCGCGGCTGGGGAAGTAGCGGTAGAGCGCCGAGGAGACCATGCCGAGTTCGCGTGCGACCGCCCGAAGGGACAGCTTGGCGGCCCCTTCGGCGGCGAGCTGTCTGCGCGCCTCGTCCTTGATGGCCGCGGTGACTTCCATCCTGGCTCGCGCGCGGGCGCCCTGGGGGGTGGTCATGGGGAGCAGTTTGCCATGTTCGCAGATCGGTGCACACGATTTGGAGCGCTGCACTTGCTTTGGATCGGCGCTCACATGTGCGAGCACCGCACACAAGTCGGTGCATCGCTCAAAAAAGAGAGCACTGCTCTTGCAGTGGATCACCAATCTCCCCCACACTGCTGTTCAAGCGAGAGCACTGCTCTCTCAGTCAAATGGGGGTCACCATGTCGTCGTCACAGCCTCAGCCGCAGCCGTACTACGCCCAAGCCACCCCGATGGCCGTCCGTATGAACAGCATCGTCGGCTGGCTCGCCCGGCACGGGCTCAGCCTGGCCGGCAGCGCGGAGCTGTCCGTGCGCGGCCGCAAGTCCGGCAAGATGCAGCGCGTCCCCGTCAACCCGCACACGCATGACGGCACCCAGTACCTGGTCTCGGCGCGCGGCAACTCCCAGTGGGTGCGGAACATGCGCGTCGCGGGCGGCGGGGAGCTTCGGGTGGGGCGGAAGGTGCGGGAGTTCACCGTGGTGGAGCTGCCCGACGCCGAGAAGCTCCCGGTGCTGCGGACCTACCTGGAGAAGTGGGGCTGGGAGGTCAAGCAGTACTTCCCCGGGGTGACGGCCGGGTCCTCCGACGAGGAACTCGTCGCGGCCGGGGCCGACCACCCCGTCTTCCGGGTCACCGTCACGAAGTGACGGCGTCCTCGTCGGCGGTGTCGTCGGCGGGCGGGTTCTCCGTCGCCGCCGGGCGCGGGTCGAACGCCGTGAGGGCGCGCTGGGCCAGCGGGTGGGAGCGGATGAGTTCACCGAGGGTGGTCCTGCCCTGGGTGATCTCCTTGAACGCACGCCAGGCGGGGCGGAAGCCGGTCAGGGCCGCGTGGAACAGTCCGGGCCGGCGCTCGAACGCCGCCAGCATCCGCTTGCCGACGCTCATCTCGACGCCGAGGCCCGCCTTGATGGCGAAGGCGTAGTTCAGCGCCTGACGGCGGGTGTCCACGGCGTCGTGGGCCTCGGCGATCCGCACCGCCCACTCCCCCGCGAGCCGTCCCGAGCGCAGCGCGAAGGAGATGCCTTCACGGGTCCAGGGTTCGAGGAGGCCCGCCGCGTCGCCGCAGACCAGCACCCGGCCGCGGGAGAGCGGCGAGTCGTCGGCCCGGCAGCGGGTCAAGTGGCCGGAGGAGATGCTCGGTTCGAAGCCGGCGAGGCCGAGCCGGGCGATGAAGTCCTCCAAGTAGCGCTTGGTCGCGGCACCTTCGCCGCGTGCCGAGATCACGCCGACGGTGAGGGTGTCCCCCTTGGGGAAGACCCAGCCGTAACTGCCGGGCATCGGACCCCAGTCGATGAGGACGCGCCCCTTCCAGTCCTCGGCGACCGTCTCCGGCACCGGGATCTCCGCCTCCAGGCCGAGGTCCACCTGGTCGACCTTCACCCCGACGTGGGCGCCTATCCGGCTGGCGCTGCCGTCGGCGCCGACCACCGCGCGGGCCAGCAGGGTCTCGCCGCCCTGGAGGACGACGGCGACCGTGCGCCGGTCCGGGACGGCCGAGCCGTGCTGCTCGACGCGCTGCACGGCGGCACCCGTACGCAGTTCGGCGCCCGCCTTCTGGGCGTGCTCGACCAGCTGCTGGTCGAACTCGGGCCGGTTGATCAGCCCGAACATCATCTGCTTGGAGCGGCGGGTACGGGTGAACCGTCCGTTGTTGGAGAACGTGACCGCGTGCACCCGGTCCTTGAGGGGCAGCTCGAAGCCGGGCGGCAGCGCGTCGCGCGAGGGGCCGATGATGCCGCCGCCGCAGGTCTTGTAGCGGGGGAGTTCGGCCTTCTCCAGCAACAGCACACGCCGTCCCGCGACCGCCGCCGCATAGGCGGCCGAGGCCCCCGCGGGTCCCGCGCCCACCACGACGACGTCCCACACCTGCTGCACGCCGTCCGCCTGCACGTCGTCCGCCGAAGAATTCTCGCCGCTCACGATGGTCCGCTGCTCCGATCAAGCCGTAGAAGCCGTATCAAGCCGTAGGTCAGGTCCTGCCCGTTCAAGCCGTAGGTCAGGTCCTGTCCGTCCATAAGCCGACACCTGTCACCTGTCCCCCCGCATCCTACGGCGGAGATCGCCGCAGGCCGCTGTGGGAGGATCCATGTACTCACCAGTTGAACGTCGCACCCACGAGGAGCGTGCCCATGTCGTCCAATCCGGTCGCCGAGACCGTCGCCGCCCTGCTGCCCAGGGCGCAGGCGGAGCTCGCCGAGCTGGTGGCCTTCAAGTCGGTGGCCGACTTCGCCCAGTTCCCGAAGAGCGAGAGCGAGGGCGCCGCGAACTGGGTCGCCGACGCCCTGCGCGCCGAGGACTTCGTGGACGTCGCCGTACTGGACACCCCGGACGGCACACAGTCGGTGTACGGCTACCTGCCCGGGCCGGAGGGCGCCAAGACGGTCCTGCTCTACGCGCACTACGATGTGCAGCCGCCGCTGGACGAGACCGCCTGGACCACCCCGCCGTTCGAGCTGACCGAGCGCGACGGCCGCTGGTACGGGCGCGGTGCCGCCGACTGCAAGGGCGGTGTGATCATGCACCTGCTGGCGTTGCGTGCGCTGAAGGCGAACGGCGGTGTCCCGGTCCACGTCAAGGTGATCACCGAGGGCTCGGAGGAGATGGGCACCGGCGGTCTGGAGCGGTACGCCGAGCAGCACCCCGAGCTGCTGAAGGCGGACACGATCGTCATCGGCGACGCGGGCAACTTCCGCGTCGGGCTGCCGACCGTGACCACGACCCTGCGCGGAATGACCCTGGTACGCGTCCAGATCGACACGCTTCAGGGCAATCTGCACTCCGGGCAGTTCGGTGGCGCCGCCCCGGACGCCCTGGCCGCGCTGATCCGTGTCCTGGACTCGCTGCGCGCCGCGGACGGCTCGACGACGGTCGACGGGCTCGCGCCGGAGACGGGCTGGGAGGGGCTGGAGTACGACGAGGAGCAGTTCCGCAAGGACGCGAAGGTGCTGGACGGCGTCGAGCTGATCGGTGACGGCTCGGTCGCGGACCGCATCTGGGCCCGTCCGGCGGTCACGGTGCTCGGCATCGACTGCCCGCCGGTGGTCGGCGCCACCCCGTCGGTGCAGGCGGGCGCCCGCGCCCTGGTCAGCCTCCGGGTGCCGCCGGGTGTGGACGCGGCCGAGGCGAGCAAGCTGCTCCAGGCCCACCTGGAGGCGCACACGCCGTGGGGTGCCCGGGTGAGCACGGAGCCGGTCGGCCAGGGCCAGCCGTTCCGCGCCGACACCAGCAGCCCGGCGTACCAGGCGATGGCCGAAGCGATGGCGGTCGCCTACCCGGGCGAGACGATGCAGTACGCCGGTCAGGGCGGCTCCATCCCGCTGTGCAACACCCTCGCGAGCCTCTACCCGCAGGCGGAGATCCTGCTGATCGGCCTCAGCGAGCCGGAGGCGCAGATCCACGCGGTCGACGAGAGCGTCTCCCCCGAGGAGCTGGAGCGGCTGTCGGTGGCGGAGGCGCTGTTCCTACGGAACTACGCGGCCGGCTGAGGTGAGCGGCGGCCGGACGTACGCGGCCGGCTGAACCGCTCTGCCGACGGCGAAGGACCCTCGTCCCCGGGGCGGGGGTCCTTCTACGGTCTGGGCATGGACGTCGTCGAGCTCCTCCCCCGGCTGCATCTGCTGCGCTTCCCGGTGGGCCAGGCGTACCTCTGGCACGACCCGGACACCGGCGCCTCGACGCTGATCGACGCCGGCCCGCTCGGCTCGGGCAGGCCGATCGCCGCCGCGCTCACCGCGCTGGGGCGGTCTCCTTCGGCCGTACGACGGATCGTCCTCACCCATTTCCACGAGGATCACGTCGGCGGAGCCGCCGAGTTCGCCGCTCTCAGCGGAGCCGAGGTGCTGGCCCACCGGCTGGAGGCCCCGGTGATCCGGGGTGAACGCCCAGGCCCGCCGCCGGTGTTCGAGGAGTGGGAGCGTCCGATCCATGCCGAGGTGGCGAAGCAGCTGCCCGTCGGGGATCCGGTACCCCCGGACGAGATCACCGAAGTCCGCGACGGTGACGTCCTGGACTTCGGCGACGGGGCCCGGGTCATCCATGTCCCGGGTCACACGGACGGCAGCATCGCACTCCATCTCCCTTCGCACAGCGTGCTGTTCACCGGGGACGCGGTGGCCGCCGCACCGGTCACCGGTTCGGCGATGCTCGGAGTGTTCAACCTCGACCGGGCGCGGGCCGTCGCCTCCTTCCGCCGGTTGGCCGCCCTGGAGACGCAGGTGGCGTGCTTCGGCCATGGCGATCCGGTGACCGCGAACGCATCACACGTGCTGGGTAAATCCGCGGACACCTACAAACCGCCGCGGTGACCATGGAGGCATGACCGAGACCACGCGCCGTATCACCGCCCACGCCGACATCGCGACCTCCCTGGCCCTGCTGAGCGACGTCGAGCTGGCCGAGCTGGTCGCGGCGGGCGAGTCGCTGGGCACGGGGGTCGGCGGCAGAGCCGTCCGGATCACGGTGGACGGCAGCGCGGTGTTCGTGAAGCGGATCCCCCTGACCGACCGGGAGCGGGGCCCGCTGCACGTCCGCTCCACCGCGAACCTCTACGGCCTGCCGCCTTACTGCCACTACGGCATGGGTGCCGTCTGCGGCCCTGGATTCAACGCCTGGCGGGAGCTGGCCGCGCACACGGAGACGACGAACTGGGTACTGACCGGGCGCTTCCCCGGCTTCCCGCTGCTCCACCACTGGCGGGTGCTGCCGGACACGGCCCACCCGCTGCCCGACGAACTCGCGGACGTCGAGAAGGCGGTGGCCTATTGGGGCGGCTCAACGGGCCTGCGTGACCGCATCGAGGGTCTTCGGGACGCCTCCGCGAGCATGACCCTGTTCCTGGAGCACTTCCCGTCCACCCTGCACGACTGGCTGGACGCCGAGCTGCGCACGGACCGGGCGGATGCGGCCTGCGCCCGAGTGGCGCGGCAACTGGAGGAATTGACGTCCTTCCTCCACACACGGCAGCTCCTGCATCTGGATGCCCACTTCCGCAACATCCTCACCGACGGCCGGGAGCTGTACCTCACCGACTTCGGGCTCTCACTCAGCTCCCGTTTCCGACTCACGCCCGACGAGCGGGACTTCTTCGACCGGCATCGGCACTACGACCGCGCGTACACCTCCTACCACCTGGTGATCTGGCTCGTCACCGCCCTGTACGGGTACCGGGGTGAGGAGCGGACGGAGTTCGTGCGGGCCTGCGCCGACGGGCGGCGGCCCGAGGGGATCCCCCGGGGCGCCGCCGAGTTGGTGGTCCGGCACGCCCCGCTCACCTTGGGCATGGAGGACTTCTTCCGGCGGCTGGGCCAGGAGAGCCGGCTGACGCCGTTTCCGTACCCGGACGGCTACAGCAGCTGCACGCTCTCCGCGTAGTGGCAGGCGACCGGGTTGCCGCCGCCCCGGTCGACCAGGTCCGGTACCTGTTCGACGCAGGCGGTGCGTTCGCTGTCCGTGAGCTGCCCGGCGAACTTGGGGCAGCGGGTGCGGAAGCGGCAGCCGCTGGGCGGGCGGACCGGGCTCGGGACGTCGCCCTGGACGGTGATCCGTTTCCGGGCGCGTTCCTTGCGCGGGTCGGGCAGCGGGATCGCGGAGACGAGGGCCTGGGTGTAGGGGTGCGCGGGGCGGGCGAACAGCTGCCGGGCGGGGGCGATCTCGACCAGGCGGCCCAGGTACATCACCGCGACCCGGCTGGCGACATGGCGCATGACGGAGAGGTCGTGGGCCACGAAGAGGAAGGACAGGCCGAGTTCGGACTGGAGGTCCATGAGCAGGTTCAGGACGCCCGCCTGGATGGACACGTCCAGCGCGGAGACCGGCTCGTCCAGCACGATCACCTTGGGGCGCAGCGCCAACGCCCGTGCGATGCCGATGCGTTGGCGCTGGCCGCCGGAGAACTCGTGCGCGAAGCGGTTGCCGTGCTCGGGGTTGAGGCCGACGAGCCGGAGCAGTTCGCGTACCTCGTCGCCCGCGCCGGGGCCGTAGCGGCCGTGGATGCGCAGGGGTTCGGCGACGATCTCGTGGACGGAGAGCCGGGGGTCGAGGGATGCGTACGGGTCCTGGAAGACGATCTGCAACTCACGTCGCAGGGGCCGCATCTGATGTCTGCTCAGCGTGGTGAGGTCGTGGTCCCGGTAGCGGACCGTGCCGGAGGTGGCGTTCTCCAGGCGGAGCAGGGTGCGGGAGATCGTCGTCTTTCCGGAGCCGGACTCGCCGACCAGACCGAGGGTCTCGTTCTCGTGCAGGTCGAAGGAGACCCCGCAGACGGCGTGCACATCACCGATCCGGCGGCGGACGACGCCCTTCGACATCACCGGGAAGTGTTTGACGAGGTCGCGGACCTGGAGGACGGGTTCCCCGGTGCCGCCGTGGCCGGGCAGCGGGGGCAGTGGAGCGGTCATCGGGCATCGTCCTCCAGGTCGGCGAACCGGGCCAGGGCCTCGGTGTCGGCGCCGACGGCGTCGAAGACCTCGCCGGCCGCCGTGTCGACGAGTTCGTCGGCGAAGTGGCAGGCGCTGCGGTGGGCGTCGGATCCGGCCGGGCGCAGGGCCGGTTCCGTGGTGTCGCAGGGCTCCCGGCGCATCGGGCAGCGGGGGGCGAAGGGGCAGCCCGGTGGCAGGTTGAGCAGCGAGGGCGGGGAGCCGGTGATGGGGGTCAGGCGGTCCTCCTCGCGGTCGAGGCGGGGCAGGGAGCCGAGCAGGCCGAGGGTGTAGGGCATGCGCGGGGTGTAGAAGATGTCCTCGACCGAGCCGGTCTCCACGATCCGTCCCGCGTACATGACGGCGACCCGGTCGGTGTGCCCGGCGACCACCCCGAGGTCGTGGGTGATCAGGACCAGCGCGGCCCCGGTCTCGGCGCGGGCGGCCTCCAGGGCCTCCAGGATCTGGGCCTGGACGGTGACGTCGAGGGCGGTGGTGGGCTCGTCGGCGATGATCACGTCCGGGTCGTTGGCGATCGCGATGGCGATGACGACCCGCTGGCGCATACCGCCGGAAAGTTCGTGCGGATAGCTGTCGACGCGCCGTTCGGGGCTCGGTATGCCGACCGTGCCGAGGAGTTCCACGGCGCGTTCGCGGGCCGGGCGTTTGCCGAGCCGGGGGTTGTGTCTGAGCAGGGTCTCGGTGATCTGGTAGCCGACCGTGTAGACGGGGTTGAGGGAGGTCATCGGGTCCTGGAAGACCATGGCGATGCCGCTGCCCCGTACGTCGGACAGCCGGCCGTCGGACATGCCGAGCAGTTCGGTGCCGTCGAACCGCACGGAGCCGCGTACCCGGGCCGAGCCGGGCAGCAGCCCCATCACGGCCAGCGCGGTGACCGACTTGCCGGAGCCGGACTCGCCGACGATGCCCAGCGCCTCGCCGCGCTCCAGCCGGTAGCCGACGCCGCGTACGGCCCGTACGACACCGTCCTCGGTGGGGAACTCCACGCTCAGGTCCTCGACCTCGAGCACGGCCCCGGACTCCTCGCCCCTGCCCACCACCCGGTCGACGCCCTTGCTGACGCCGTCGCTCGCGCCGTTGCCGTTGCCTGTGTCGGTGGCCGTCACTGTCGCACCCTTTGCTGCCGGGGGTCGAAGGCGTCGCGCAACCCGTCGCCGATGAAGTTGATGGTGAGGGCGATGGCGATGATGAAGGCGCCGGGGATGTAGAAGAGCCAGGGCCGGGTGTCGACCGCCGTCTGCGCCTGGGCGACCAGCAACCCGAGGGAGGTGTCCGGGGGTTGGACACCGAAGCCCAGGAAGGACAGGGCGGTCTCGGTGAGGATGCCGGTGGCGACCAGGATCGTGGCATTGACGATGATCGGGCCGAGCGCGTTGGGCAGCAGATGCCGGAAGATGATCCGGGTGTCCGACGCTCCGAGTGCCCGGGCGGCCTCCACGAACTCCTTCTCCCGCAGCGACAGCACCGACGAGCGCACCACCCGCGACACGTACGCCCAGGTCAGTCCTGCGATCACCACCGCGATCCAGTACCAGGAGCCGCCGCTGCGCGAGGAGATGACCAGCGCGATCGCGAACAGCGGGAGCGTCAGCACCAGATCGGCGATGCGCATCATGAGCGCGTCGACGAACCCCCGGTAGAAGCCCGCCACCGCTCCCCACACCGAGCCGACCAGGGTGGAGCCGAGCGCGATCAGGATGGCGATCTTCAGTGAGGTCTGGGTGCCGCGCATCACCTGGGCGTAGGCGTCGTACCCGGACGAGTCGGTGCCGAACGGGTGTTTCCAGGACGGTGGTTGGGAGTTGTCGGGGGTGAACTTGGCGTACGAGTAGTGCCAGAAGTGCGGGCCGATGAACGCCCACAGCACGATCAGCACGAAGACGACCAGACTGATCATCGCTGCCCGGTGGCGCACGAAGCGGCGCAGGACGAGTTGGGTCTGGCTGCGCTGCACGACGGTGAACTCGTGGTCCGTTTCCGCCGGTTGGGTGCCTGTCGGCCCGAGTGCCCCGATGTCAGTCATAGCGGATCCTCGGGTCGAGTACGGCGTACAGGAGGTCTGCGAAGAGGTTGAAGACGATGACGACGACGGCGGACAGCAGCAGCCAGGCCATGGTCCGGTAGACGTCGAGGGTGGTGGCGGCCTGGACGAGCATCTCGCCCATGCCGTGCCACTGGAAGATCGTCTCCGTGATGACCGCGCCGCCGAGGATGATCGCGATGTCGAGGGCGGTGACCGTGGCGAGCGGGATCAGCGCGGTGCGCAGCGCGTGCCGGGTCAGCACCTTGCCGCGCCTGAGCCCCTTGGCACGGGCGAGGCGGACGTAGTCGCTGTCCATGACCTCGAGCATGGAGGCGCGGGTGTAGCGGGTCCAGGAAGCGAAGGAGACGAGTGCGAGCGTGATGGTGGGCAGGATGAGATGGCCGATGCGGTCGGTGAACTCGTTCCAGGTGGTGTCCACGTCGAGGTACGGCGACTTCTCGCCGATGGTGCCGAGGAACTGGCTGCCGGTCTCCTGGTTGAACCAGATTCCGGCCTGCTTGAGCAGCACCGCGAACCAGAAGACGGGCATGGCGAGGAACAGGAAGCCGAAGAAGGTGATGGTGTAGTCGGCGGCGCTGTACTGGCGGATCGCGCTGAACACGCCGAAGACGACGGACATCACCAGGGCGAGCAGCATGGCCGCGGCGACCAGGGTGACGGTGACCCGGAAGCGGGTGAACAGGTCGTGCCCGATGTCGAGGTTGGCCTGGACGGACGGGCCCCAGTCACCGTGCAGGACACCGGTGATCCAGTTCCAGTAGCGCTCCACCGCCGGTTGGTCGGCGTGGATGTGGCGGGCGAAGGCGGCCACGGCTGCCTTGCTGGGCGCGGGCTGCCGTGAGGTGGCGAAATTGGCCACCGGGTCGCCCGAGTTGACGACGACCAGGAACACGATGAACGTCGAGACGATCAGGACGGGTATCGAGACGAGGATGCGGCGCACGGCGTAGGCGAGCATGCGGTCTTCTCTCGAGGAGGCCCGGCCCCGGGGTCACCGGGGCCGGGAATCGGATCCGACTGGGTCCCAGGGAGGGTTACTTCTTGAGACCCCACTCGCCGACGTTGTACGGAGGTCCGACGTTGGTGGAGTTGTTGCGCATGTTCACGAACCGGGTCTGTACCGCGAGGAAGGTGGGCTTCTGGTACAGCGGCAGCACGTAGGCGTCGTTCACCATGATCTGGTCGGCCTGGTTGAGCATGGCGGCGGCCTTGGTCGCGTCCGTTTCGCCGATGGCCTGGCTGATCAGGGAGTCGACCTGCTTGTTGCTGTAGCCGCCGAAGTTGCCGCCGCCCCCGGTGGACCAGTTCTGCTGGGCGCCGCTGATCGGGAACGGTGAGGCGACCCAGGCGAAGACGATGATGTCGTACTGGTGGCCGGACAGGACCGTGCCGAGGTCGGCGGCGCCGATCGGTTTGATCGTGACCTTGATACCGAGGTTGGCGAGGTCGCTCTGCAGGATCTGGCACTCGCTCTGCCGGATCTGGTTGCCGGTTGTGTAGCGGCAGTTGAAGGGTCCGACGGTCTTGCCGTCCGGGGTCTTCAGCGCGGTGCCGACTCCGGTGAACTTGGCGTCGGTGAGGTACTTCTTGGCCTTGGTGAGGTCACCCGAGCCCTGGCCGCTGGCGCTCACCACGTCCTGGTAACCGGCCTGTCCGGGCACGTAGTTGTGGTTGCCGAGCTGCTTCACGCTGGGATCGAACTGGGCGACCGTCTTGGCCATGATGTCCTTGACGTTGATGGCCGTGAACATCGCCTGCCGCAAGGCCAGATACTTGCCGAGCACCGGGTTGTGCAGGTTGAGGTCGAAGTGCTCCCAGGTCAGCCCGTTGCCGATGGTGTAGGTGACGTTGGGGATGGCTTTGACCTGGTTGACGAGGTCGACCTCGGGCTGCGGGTAGATGCCCTGGACCTCGTTGTTGCGCAACGCGATCGGCTCCTGGGTGGCGTCCGAGATCACCTTGAAGATCAGCCTTTGCAGGGTGGCCTTCTGCCCCGTCCACTTCGGGTCCGGCTCGTAGGTGGCGTGGTCGTTGTCGACCCACTCGGTCATCTTGTACGGGCCCGCGGTCGCGTACTTGGTGGGCGGGGTCTTCTGGAAGTACTGCCAGCCCTGGGTCATCTGGGCGGCCGTCATGTGTGCCGCGTCACCGGCCGTGGCACCGGAGAGCTTCTCGGCGACGTGCGCCGGATACAGCGGATAGCCCGCGCCGAACAGGGACTTCCAGTCCGAGTACGGCTTGGCCATCACCACGGTGACGGTCTTGCCGCCGTCGGAGCCGGTGACCGACTTGATCCGGTCGTAGCCGGCGGTGCTCTGCGGCAGACAGCCCTTGGTCTGGGTGGAGTCGCTGGCGGGCGGCGGCGGACAATCCTTGCCGTCGTTGGTGCGCCAGTAGTAGACGAAGTCGTCGGCGGTGATCGCGGTGCCGTCGTTCCAGGACGCCTTGGGGTTGATCTTGTAGACGAGGGTCTGCGGGCTGGCGCTCGTCTGGGTCGCCGAGGCCATCAGGTCGGTGTTGAGTTTGACGGTGAAGTCCGGCTGCGGGATGTAGACCTGGGGCAGCACGGGGCTCAGCGCCTCGGCGTTCTCGAAGGTGTTGCCGTTGGTGTCCTGAACGTTCCACTGCTGGACGTTCTTCTCGATGACATAGGTGAACGTGCCGCCGGTCTTGGTGGCACCGGAGTTGCAGGTGTCGGCCTTGCCCTGGGTGGAGCAGGACGTGAGACCGGCCGAGGTGCCCTTGCTGCCGCTGCCCCCGCCGCCTCCCCCGCTGCTGCAGGCGGCGAGCGCCAGGACGAGCCCGGCGGTCAGTGCGAGTCCCCTTGTGAGGGCCGAAGAGTGCGCGCGCATGTCCCTCCTTCGACCGGAGGATGTCCGGCCTGTGCACGGCGGCCAGCGGCCGCAAGGAAGTTGAGCTGCGCACCGACGGTAGAGCGTTTGTGTACCTCCTTCACGTTCTTGTTCATACCGGGACGGCTTCAATTCCCCCTCGCTCAGCCCTAGGAATCCCCCGCCCCGGGCAAAGTCCTCTACACACGCCCCCAAAATGCCAAAGTCCCCACCAACCCCACTGGGATGGGGGAGACTTGACAGTCAGTCAAGCCATGTCAACCGACCGGGACACCGGCTTCCAGATAGAGCGCGGCGCCGCGTTCACGGGCGCGCAGCGCCCAGCGCAGCCGTTCGTAGCGGACCGGGGGCAGCATCTCGGCGGCCTCCTGCTCGGTGACGAAGCGCCAGTCGCGCAGTTCGGGTCCCGGCAGCACCAGCCGCCCCGCCTCGGCGGAGTCCAGCAGGCCGCCGTCGAAGAGCAGCCGCAGGCCGCCGAAACGGGGCGGGGCGGGCTGCTCCCAGTCGACGACGAGCAGCCGCGGCAGCTCCTCCAGCCGTATCCCGGTCTCCTCCTCGACCTCGCGCACGCCCGCCCGTGCGGGGGCCTCGCCGGGCTCGACGACACCGCCGGGGAACTCCCAGCCGGCCTTGTAGGTGGGGTCGACGAGCAGGACGCGGTCCTGTTCGTCGAAGAGGAGGACGCCTGCGGCGATGGTCTCGGCGGTGGGGTCGGGGGTCTGCACTATGTCGCATACCGCCGCCTCGCCGCTCCCGACCGCCTCCGCGATCCGCACCGCCGTCTCGTAAGGAGTGAGCGCGCTGGTGTCGACGAGATGGGCGTCGGCGCTGATCCAGGAGGCGAGGGCGGTGCGGTAGGGCTCGATCTGGTCGTAGCACCACTGCCGGACGCGTATCTCGCCGTCGGGCAGGTCGGCCGGGATCTCCCGCCCCGCTATTCGCTCGCGCAGGATCGTTTCGGCCGGGGTGAGACACAGATGCCGGACGGTGATCCGGCGGGCCGCGAGGCCGCCGAAGATCTCGTCGCGGTACTCCTGGCGCAGCAGGGTCATGGGCACCACCAGGGTCCCGCCCAGCTCGGCGAGCATCGCGGCCGCCGTGTCGATCACCAGTCGTCGCCAGATCGGCAGATCCTGGAAGTCGCCGACCTCGGCGAGGTGCTTGGCCGGCAGCAGGTGTGTCAGTGCGCCGCCGATGACCTCGGGGTCGAAGAACGTGCTGTTCGGGATCAGTTCGATCAGTTCACGTGCGGTGGTGGTCTTCCCCGCACCGAACGCGCCGTTGACCCAGACGATCACGGACTCCCCCTCTTCTGTTGGCCCCCTGTGGCTTGCCCGCTCCACACTGCCACGGAAACCAGTTCGCGTTGAGGGCGCGCAGCCGCAGTGCCGGTGTCTCCTCGGGGGAACACCGGCACCGCCGCTCACACGGGCCCGGCCGGGCTACTCCTGCCCCAACAGGCCCTCGTCGGCCTGGAAGCTGTCCTGGCTCACGATGTGGTGGGCGTGGTCCAGGGCGTCCGACACGTTCAGATCCCCGAGCGGGCCGTCGTGGCCGGCGGCGTGGGACGGGGTGATGGCGGCCACGACGAATCCGGTGGCCAGACTGGCGATGGCGAGCATGCTGCGCTTCTTCATGCCCCTTTCAACTGCCCGAACGGCCCGGGGTCACGGCCGAACCCACGACAGGGTCACCGCCGAACCCTCGACAGGGTCATGGCCGAACCGGCAACAGAATCACGGCCGAAGCCGCGAGGGGAGCGACACAGCACCCCGGCGCCGAATCCCGGTGGCCCGGGCGGTCGCGCCATCGGTAGCGTCGGGCCTCCCGACCGGCCGCCGCCCGCGGTCCGGCCCGCACAGGAAGCCGTACGCCACCATGACCAGCCCACGACCGACCACGACCCTCTGGCGCCCCACCGGCCCAGTGGAACTCGCACTGGTCCGGGAGCTGCAGTGGCGCGCCTGGCCGCCGCGGCTGCCCGAACAGCCGATCTTCTACCCGGTACTGAACGAGGACTACGCGATCAGGATCGCCCGGGACTGGAACGTCAAGCACGACGGCGCGGGCTTCGTGACCCGCTTCGAGGTCGACGCGGAGTTCGCCGGACACTATCCGGTCCGGCAGGCCGGGGGCAGCACGATCCTGGAGCTGTGGGTGCCGGCCGAGGAGCTGGACGAGTTCAACGCGCACATCGTCGGCACGATCGAGGTTGTCCACGAATTCTGCCCGGACGGGCAGGACATCGGATGACCTGCACCTCTCCGGTCCAGACCAGGCCAGTCCGGGTCGAGATGCCGAACGATCGCGACCGATCTCTTTCCAACAGACTCCGACACGTCCTACCGTAATCGCGCAGAGCGATGGCGCGTACATGGCGTCATCCAGGTCGCGAGTCGGAGGAACGTAACGATGCGTCGCCCCCATGCCCGCACAATCCGCCGAAGAGTGGTCGGAGCACTGGCCGCCGCACTGCTGTGTACGGCAGGCCTCGCCGCACCCGCCGCGGCCGGAGGAACCGGCTCCGCCACCCCCGGCGACGGACTCGCCCTCACTCCGCCGATGGGCTTCAACAACTGGAACTCCACGCACTGCTCCGCGGACTTCGATGCGGCCATGGTCGAGGGGATCGCGGACCTCTTCGTGGCCAAGGGCCTCAAGGCCGCCGGGTACCAGTACGTCAACCTCGACGACTGCTGGGCGCTGCCCGAACGGGACGCGGACGGCAAGCTGGTCCCGGACCCGGCCCGGTTCCCCGACGGGATCAAGGCAGTTGCCGACTACGTGCACTCCAAGGGGCTGAAGCTCGGCATCTACACCAGCGCGGGCACCAAGACCTGCAACGACGCAGGCTTCCCGGGCGCGCTCGGCCACGAGTACAGCGACGCACGGCAGTTCGCCGACTGGGGCGTGGACTACCTCAAGTACGACAACTGCAACAACCAGGGCGTGGACGCCAAGCAGCGCTACCTCACCATGCGGGACGCCCTGAAGGCGACCGGACGGCCCATCGTCTTCAGCATCTGCGAATGGGGCGAGAACAAGCCCTGGGAGTGGGCCACCGGCGTCGGGCAACTCTGGCGGACCACCGGGGACATCAGTGACAGCTGGGGCTCGATGGTGTCGATCCTCAAGCAGAACCTGCCGCTCGCGCCCTACGCCGGTCCCGGGCACTGGAACGACCCGGACATGCTGGAGGTCGGCAACGGCGGCATGACCGACACCGAGTACCGCTCGCACTTCTCGATGTGGTCGGTCATGGCCGCGCCCCTCCTGATCGGCACCGACCTGCGCAAGGCCTCCCCGGCGACCTTCGACATCCTGGACAACAAGGAGGTCATCGCCGTCGACCAGGACCCGCTGGGCAAGCAGGGCACGGTGGTCTCCTCGGAGTACGGGCGCTGGGTCGTCGCCAAGGAGATGCAGGACGGCAGCCGCGCGGTCGCCCTCTTCAACGAGTCCGACTCGCCCCAGCGCATCGCGACGTCCGTGACGGCGGTCGGCCTGCCGAAGGCCCCCGCCTACACCCTGCGCGACCTGTGGCAGCACCGGAGCTACAACACCGCGGGCACCGTCTCCGCGATCGTCCCGGCCCATGGCACGGTCCTGGTGCGGATCGCCACCGACCGGCGCTGGGCGGCGAACCCGCCGGCCGTCGAACTCGGCCTGAACGGGAGCCAGTTCGTCGAGCCCGGCAAGGCGGCCGCAGTCACCACGTCGGTCACCGACCTGGGCCGCACCACGGCGGAGAAGGTCTCCGTCTCGCTCACCGGCCCCGAAGGCTGGACCGTCAGGGCGACCTCGCCGGCGAAGGCCGCCGCACTGCCGACCGGGCGTTCCCTGCGCACGAGTTGGCGGGTGACCGCGCCCGAGGGGACGCCGAGGGGGTCGTACGACCTGAATCTCAAGGCGAGTTATCGGTCGCCGACCGGGGTGCGCACCGAACACGCGATGACCGTCACGATGACCGTCGCCGACCCTCCGCCCGCCGGGAGTTCCTATCTCAGCGACCTGCCCTGGCTGTCGAGCAGCAACGGCTGGGGGCCGGTCGAGCGCGACACCAGCAACGGCGAGTACAACGCCGGCGACGGGCATCCGATCACCATCGGCGCGACGGTGTACGCCAAGGGGCTCGGCACCCATGCCCCGAGCGACATCGCGTACTACACCGGGAAGGCGTGCCAGAAGGTCACCGCCGACGTCGGGGTGGACGACGAGGAAGCCGCCGCCGGGTCCGTCGCCTTCGAGGTCTGGGCGGACGGCACAAAGGTCGCCTCGACCGGTGTACTGACCACCGACATGCCCGCCCGGCCGCTCACGGCCGATGTCTCCGGCGCCGAGGTGGTCCGGCTGGTCGTCACCGACGGCGGGAACGGCATCACCTCCGACCACGCGGACTGGGCGGACGCGCGGATCACCTGCTGACAGCTCGCGGATCACCTGCCGAGAGCTCGCGGATCACCCGCCCAGAGCGCGGCGGGGCCCCGAACGAGCCCGGCCGGCCGGACCTGAACCCAGGCCGGCCGGGCTTGAACGTTCCCGCGACGCCCTCCGCCCCGCTGCCGGACCCCGGGGCGCCCCTCAGACCCCCGCGGCGGTCGCGTCCGGCCTGCGGGCCAGCGCGGCCGCCGCGGCGCCCACCAGGCCCGCGTCCGTGCCCATCTGGGCGGGCACGACCGTCAGGCGCTGGACGAAGGAGAGCGTCGCGTAGTCGGTGAGGGCCTTGCGCAGCGGCGTGAAGAGGATGTCCCCCGCCTTGCCCACGCCCCCGCCGATCACCGCGATGTCGATCTCGACCAGGGTCGCGGTGGCCGCGATCCCGGCCGCGAGCGCCTGCGCGGCCCGCTCGAAGGACGCCGTCGCGACCGGGTCGCCGGCCCGTGCCGCGGCCGCCACCGCCGCCGCCGAGGTGTCGCCGTCCGGCCCCGGCCGCCAGCCGCCCTCCAGCGCCCGAC
Source organism: Streptomyces sp. Ag109_O5-1 (assembly GCF_003814875.1). Lineage (GTDB taxonomy): Bacteria > Actinomycetota > Actinomycetes > Streptomycetales > Streptomycetaceae > Streptomyces > Streptomyces sasae. Next base: position 1,005,739 of record NZ_RKQF01000001.1, read on the forward strand.
GGGCGATGTTGGGCCCGCTCGCGATGCGCTCCACACAGCCGCGCGACCCGCACGGACACGAGTCCCCGTCGAGGTCCACGCTGATATGGCCGATGTGGCCCGCATTGCCCGTGGGGCCCGGGTGCAGCTTGCCGCCGAGCACCAGGCCGCCGCCGACGCCCGTCGACACCACCATGCACAGCGCGTTGTCGTGGCCGCGGGCCGCGCCCTGCCAGTGCTCGGCGGCCGTGATGGCGACGCCGTCGCCGATCAGCTCGACCGGCAGCCCGCCGGTGGCCGCCCGCACCCGCTCGACGAGCGGGAAGTCCCGCCAGCCCGGTACGTTGACCGGGCTCACGGTGCCTGCGGACGCGTCCACCGGGCCCGCGCTGCCGATGCCGAGCGAGCCGGCACGTTCCCACAGGGGTGAAGCGGCGAGTTCGCCGACCACCTCCTCGACGGCCCCCATGACCGTCTCGCCGTCCTGCTGGGCGGGCGTCGCGCGCTGGGCGCGCGCCTGGATCCGTCCGTGACCGTCCACCAGTGCGCCGGCGATCTTGGTGCCGCCGATGTCGAGGGCCGCCACGAGGTCGGTGTGCATCAGAGTCAGATCTCCCCGTCAACCATGAGTAGCCGAGTGAAGGCATGAGCCGGTCAAGCGGTGGGGGCGCAGGCCGGAGATTGCGGTGGACAGTCTCCCTCGCATCTGACAACGTTGTCCAGGCTCTATGCTCGACGCCACATCCTCATACAGACCCATGGACCTTTGCATCCCCCGTGGACGACAGGACAGGACGCCGCATCGTGCCCGAGACCTCCCGCCGCGCAGACCGCCTTCCCGGCTCCCGTTACGGGACCCGGCCGACGATGAAGGACGTGGCAGCGCGGGCCGGCGTAGGCCTCAAGACGGTGTCCCGGGTGGTCAACGGCGAGCCCGGGGTGACCCCGGACACCGAACGCCGGGTCCAGGAGGCGATCGACGCGCTGGGCTTCCGCCGCAACGACAGCGCGCGGGTGCTGCGCAAGGGCCGTACCGCGAGCATCGGTCTCGTCCTGGAGGACCTCGCCGACCCGTTCTACGGCCCGTTGAGCCGTGCGGTCGAGGAGGTGGCCCGGGCCCATGGCGCGCTGCTGATCAACGGTTCCAGCGCGGAGGACCCGGACCGGGAGCAGGAGTTGGCGCTGGCGCTCTGCGCGCGGCGGGTGGACGGGCTGGTGGTGATCCCGGCCGGCGACGACCACCGCTATCTGGAGCCGGAGATACGCGCGGGCGTGGCCACGGTGTTCGTGGACCGCCCGGCCGGGAAGATCGACGCCGATGTGGTGCTCTCCGACAACTACGGCGGTGCCCGCGACGGCGTCGCCCATCTGATCGCGCACGGGCACCGCCGGATCGGGTTCATCGGCGACATGCCCCGTATCCACACGGCGGCGGAACGCCTGCGGGGCTATCTGGCGGCGATGGAGGACGCGGGGATAGACGTGGACGGCGCATGGACCTCGCTCGGCATGACGGACCCGGAGCGGGTGCGCCGGGCCGCCGAGGAGATGCTGTCCGGCCCGGCGCCGGTCACCGCTGTCTTCGCGGGCAACAACCGCGTCACCGTCACCGTGATCCGGGTACTGGCCGAGCAGCACCGCCCGGTCGCGCTCGTCGGCTTCGACGACATCGAACTCGCCGATCTACTGCACCCGGGGCTCACCGTCGTCGCCCAGGACTCGGCCCTGCTCGGCCGTACGGCCGCCGAGCGGCTCTTCCGCCAGCTGGACGGCACGCTGATGGCGCCGGAGCGGATCGAGCTGCCGACCCGGCTGGTCACCCGCGGCTCGGGCGAGCTGCCGCCGGCGGACTGAGCCGCCCGTGACGGGCCGTACGCTCACGGAACTCGGCCTCGACAAGGCACCGCGCGATCATCCGCTGACCTACCCCGGCGCCTGGCCGGCCGATTCCGCCCTCCTCGACGGCGACCGGCTGTCGCCGCTGGACCGGCTGGTGTACGACGACGGCCGGGTACCGGTCCTCGCGGTCGGCTCCAACGCCTCGCCCGCCCAACTCCTGCACAAGATGGCGGAGTTCGGGGTGAGCGGGCCGATTCCCATGGTGCGCACCCGGGTGACCGGGCTCGACGTGGGCGTCTCCGCGCATGTCAGCCGCCTCGGCTATGTCTCCGCGTCCCCGGTCGAATCCCCTGCGACGGTAAGGGAGTTGTTCGTCGTCTGGCTGGACGGGCGGCAGTTGGAGGTGATCGACGCGAGCGAGGGCGTACCGCTGCCCGACGGCAACTTCGGCCGCGCCTGGCTGCCCGCGCCGGACGTACGCGTCGACCTCGCGGACGGCACGACGCTCCCCGGCGTCCACGCGTACGTCAACCGGCACGGCGTCCTGCACGACGGCACGGGCACGCCCCGCCGCCACCCCGGCGAGCGTGCCCTGCTCACCGAACTCCTCGCCGAATCCGCCGAGTTGAGGGAACTTTTCGGCGTCGCTCCCGAGGAGTTCTGCACACGGGCGCGGGCCGACGCGGTGCTGTGCCGGGAGGGCACCCGGCTGTTCGCCGAGCGGAGGTGGGCGGTCGCCTCGGGCCTGGAGCGGTACGTCGGCGGTCAGCAGACGGGAAGCCCGGGGACCGGCTCGTCGTTGTCGCCGCCCTCGATGTAGACGTCACTGATGTACACACCGGTGTTGCCGTTGTCGTCGTCGGTCCTGGCCCACCAGACGTTGGTCCGTGTGCCGTGGGTGGCCCGGCGGCCCGCGTCGACCTGGCAGTAGAAGTCGTGGGCGCCCGGGTGGACTTTGCCGGCCTTCGTGCCGTCGGCGGTATAGGACTTGGCGGCGCTCTGCACCTGGCAGGTGTACGTGCCGGCGCCGGTGGACAGGCAGACGGGGGTGGCAGTGGGCGTGGCCGTGGCGGCCGGCGTACCCGAGACGGTGGACGGGCTGGGACTGGAGGCCCTCCCCGGGGCCGAGGCGGAGGAGGAGGCCCTCGGTCCGCCGGCCTCGGGGGGCGTGGGGTCGCCGGTCGGAGCGGTGCTCGTCTCCTCGCCCTGTCCCACGGCATTCGCCTCGGCCGATTGCCCGGCCCCGGTGCCGCGGGCGCTCTCCGAGACGCCCGCCGGAGTCGAGGGAGCCGGGGCCGCGTCCGGCTTCGCCGGGTGGCCCTTGTCGTTCAGCAGGGCGACGGTCAGTCCGATCGTCGCAAGGACGACGCCGACGGCAACCGCGGCGAGCCGCCCGGCCTGGCGTCCGACGCGACGGGGGCGGGCCTCGGTGACTCTCGGCGGGCCGTCAGGATCACCGGGTCCGGGTTCGGTGCCTAAACCGTGGGCAGGCGCGGGACCGAACACCGGGCCGACTGTCTGGGCCTCCGCCACCTGGGCGAACACCTGGCCGACCCCGGAAGGAGACCTCTCGACAGGCACCTCGGCGTGCCCCTCCGCAGGCACCTCACCGCGCCTCTCGACCGGCCCCTCGGCCAGCGCCTCGGCAGGCCGTCGGCGGGGGCCCTCGGCGGGCCCCTCGCCGGACAACGCGGCGGGCCCCTCGACAGGCCCGTTGAGCGGCTCCTCCGCGAGCTGCTCGGCAAGCTGTTCCGCGGACTCCTCGGCGAAGGCCTCCCGGCCGGGCCCCTCGGCGGATCCCTGGGCAGGTCCGGATCCCGGAACGACCACCCCGGGCACCCCGGGTTCGGGCGCCGCCCCAGCACGCTTTCGCAGAGTCGTCGTCGGCACGTCCGCGACCGGTTCCCGGGCCACGGCCCGCAGCAGCTCGCAGGCCTCCTCGGCCCCCGGCCGGGAGTCGGGCCGCTTGTCCATCAGGCGCTGGAGGACGGGGGCGAGCGAGCCGGCCCGGCGGGGCTCGGGGAGGGGCTCGTCGATGATCGCGGTGAGCGTCAAGAACGTGGACGTCCGGCGGAAGGGCGAGGCGCCCTCCACGGCCGCGTACAGGGCGGCGCCGAGCGCCCAGATGTCGGAGGCCGGGCCGGGGTCCGCGCCCCTGGCCCGCTCGGGGGCCAGGTAGTCGAGCGAGCCGACGAGTTCGCCGCTGTGGGTCAGATGGGTGGCGGCGCCGTCGCCGGGGTCGTCCATGGTGGCGATACCGAAGTCGGTGAGGACGACGCGGCCCGAGCGGTCCAGCAGGATGTTGCCGGGCTTGACATCGCGGTGCAGGACACCGACCCGGTGGGCCGCGGCCAGGGCCTCCATGACCTCGGCGCCGACCCGGGCCGCCTCCCGCGGGACGAGGGTGCCGCGCTCGCGCAGCACGTCGTCCAGGGAGGGGCCGTCGACCAGCTCCATGACGATGAGCGGCCTGCCCTCCACCTCGGCGATGTCGTGCACGACGATCACGCCGGGATGGCGCACCCGCGCGGCGGCCCGTGCCTCGCGCTGCATCCGCATCCGCAGATCGGCCAGTTCGGGTCCGGCGCTGTCCGTATAGGCACGCAGTTCCTTGACGGCTACCTCGCGGCCGAGGACCTCGTCGACCGCCCGCCACACCACACCCATGCCCCCGCGCCCGAGCCGGGCCGTCACCCGGTATCTCCCGGCCAGCAGGCGACCGGTCCCGTCACCCTGTCCGTACGAACCCGACACCAAATCCCCGCTCCTGACACACATCTGCCAATGGCGCACCAGAGTACGGGTCGGTGACAGGGACGGTTCAAGTAGCCCGAGAAAGCTGTGACTTGGCCGCGACGAGCTAGTTGCCGGAGGCCGTGAGGCCGCCGCGCCGAGGCGCCGCGAAGCCCTCCAGACCGGCCCGGGTCAGACCGGTCAGCCGGGCCACCTCGGGCATGTCGAGGGCGCCGCAGTCCAGGCCGCGCAGCAGATAGCCGCTGAGGGCCTTGGCCGTGGCGGGCTCGTCCATGACGTCACCGCCGGCCCGGTCGGCGTAGCGGGCAAGGCGGGCGGCCGCCTGCTCGAAACCCTCGCGGTAGAAGGCGAAGACGGCCGCGTAACGGGTCGGGATGTGGCCGGGGTGCATGTCCCAGCCCTGGTAGTAGGCGCGGGCCAGGGCGCGACGGGTGAGGCCGTAGTGCAGCCGCCAGGCGTCGTGCACCTGGGCCGTCGGGCCGACCGGCAGCACGTTGGTGGAGCCGTCCGACACCCGTACACCGGTGCCCGCGGCGGCGACCTGCATGACCGCCTTGGCATGGTCGGCGGCCGGGTGGTCGCTCGACTGGTAGGCGGCGGAGACACCGAGGCAGGCGCTGTAGTCGAAGGTGCCGTAGTGCAGTCCGGTGGCGCGGCCCTCGGCGGCCTGGATCATCCGGGCGACGGTGGCGGTGCCGTCGGTGGCGAGGACGGCCTGGCTGGTCTCGATCTGGATCTCGAACCCGATCCGGCCGGGCACCAGGCCGTGCGCCTTCTCGAAAGCCTCCAGGAGCCGCACGAAGGCGCTCACCTGCTCGGGGTAGGTCACCTTCGGCAGGGTCAGCGCCAGTCCGTCGGGCAGTCCGCCGTTGGCCATCAGCCCGGTGAGGAAGATGTCGAGGGTGCGGATGCCCCGGTCGCGCACCGCGGCCTCCATGCACTTCATCCGGATGCCCATGTACGGCGCCGCCGTACCGGTCGCGTAGGCCTCGGCGATCAGCCGCGCCGCGCGGGCGGCGGTCTCGTCCTCCTCGGCGTCGGGGCGGGGGCCGTAGCCGTCCTCGAAGTCGACGCGCAGGTCTTCGATCGGCTCGCGCTCCAGTTTGGCGCGGACGCGGGAGTGGACGGGTTCGGCGAGGTCGTCGGGCAGGCCGAGGACGGCGGCGAAGGAGGCGGCGTCGGGGGCGTGTTCGTCGAGGGCGGCGAGGGCCCGGTCACCCCAGGAGCGGACGGTGTCGGCGGCGAAGGCGTCGCCGGGGACGTAGACGGTGTGGACGGGCTGACGGGTGCCGGGGTCGCCCGGGTAGCGGCGTTCCAGCTCGGCGTCGACCGGGGCGAGGGAGGCGCTGATCTCCTCGCTGACGGCACCGGCGAGGCTCGTCGCCACCTTCTCCTGCTGGCCCTGACCCATCCCAGACCCTCCTGTTTTCCACTGTACGGAATCAACAATCCGTTGAATGAAGTTATCCGGGCATCTTCGGGACGGTCAACACCATGTCCACGGGACGACACGCCCCCATCTGGGCATGTTCACGTTCATCACACACCGGGGTAGCACACTCTCTGCGCAGGACTCGCCTCCCGCACGACTCGTCCGGCCGTCGCCACCGAAGGAGCCTCCGTGCCGAACCAGCGCCGAGTCACCCGCCGTCTGGGCCTGCAGGTCCTCCTGGCCGCGGCGGTCACCGTGCCCCTCTCCAGCGCCATCTCCGTCTCGTCCGCCTCCTCCACCCCGTCCGCCACCCTGCGGGCCGGCCGGGCGGCCCCCTCGGCCCCGCCGCGTAGGGCGCCCCGGCTCGACGTCATGACCTACAACCTGCGGTACGCGAGCACCGCCGAACCCAACAGCTGGAGCGACCGCAGACCCGTGATGCGCGAACTGCTGCGCCGCGCGCACCCCCAGGTCATCGGCACCCAGGAGGGCCTCTACCAGCAACTGCTCGACATCGAGGCCGACCTCGGACCGCACTACGACTGGATCGGCACCGGCCGCGAGGGCGGCAGCCGGGACGAGTCCACCGCCATCTACTACGACGTCCGGCGCCTGGCCCCGGTCGAGCACTACACCTTCTGGCTCTCCGACACCCCGGAGGTCATCCGCTCCAACACCTGGCACGCCGCCTTCCCGCGCATCGTCACCTGGGTCCGCTTCCGCGATCTCGCCGACGACGGCCGGGAGTTCTACGTCGCCAACACCCACTTCGACCAGCGGAGCCAGTACGCGCGCGAGCGCAGCGCCAGCCTGCTCACCCAGCGGATCGCCGAGTTCGACCCCGCGCTGCCGGTCGTGGTGACCGGCGACTTCAACGCCGCCGCGCACAAGAACGCGGCCTACACCACACTGGTGGGCTCGGGTCTCGTCGACGCCTGGGACGCGGCGGAGCGTCGCAGCACTCTGTACGCGACGTTCCACGGCTTCCACCGGCTCAAGCGCAACGGCGACCGTATCGACTGGATCCTGACCTCGCCGGGGGTGACCACACATCAGGCGACCATCGACACCTTCTCGACGCATGGTCAGTTCCCGAGCGACCACCTGCCCGTGCAGGTCTCCCTCAGCCTGCGCTGACACGCGCCGGCGCCGACACGGCAAGGCCCCCGTGACCGGTGTCGGTCACGGGGGCCTCGGGCAGCCGGGCGGCGATCAGCCCTTGCGGGCCTTGACCTCGTCGGTGAGCTGCGGGACGACGTCGAAGAGGTCGCCGACCACACCGAAGTCGACCAGCTCGAAGATCGGGGCCTCGGCGTCCTTGTTGACCGCCACGATCGTCTTCGAGGTCTGCATGCCCGCGCGGTGCTGGATCGCGCCGGAGATGCCATTGGCGATGTACAGCTGCGGGGAGACGGACTTGCCGGTCTGGCCCACCTGGTTGGTGTGCGGGTACCAGCCCGCGTCCACCGCGGCACGCGAGGCGCCGACGGCCGCACCGAGGGAGTCGGCGAGGGCCTCGATGATCGCGAAGTTCTCGGCGCCGTTGACGCCACGGCCGCCGGAGACCACGATCGCGGCCTCGGTCAGCTCCGGGCGGCCCGTGGACTCACGGGCGGTGCGGGCGGTGACCTTCGTGCCGGTCGCCGCGGCCGAGAAGGTCACGGCGAGCGCCTCGACCGCACCGGCGGCCGCGGCGGCCTCCACGGCAGCCGAGTTGGGCTTGACCGTGATGACCGGGGTGCCCTTGGACACGCGGGACTTGGTGGTGAAGGACGCGGCGAACACCGACTGCGTGGCCACCGGGCCCTCGTCCCCGGCCTCCAGGTCGACGGCATCGGTGATGATGCCGGAACCGATGCGCAGCGCCAGACGGGCGGCGATCTCCTTGCCCTCGGCGGAGGAGGGGACCAGCACGGCGGCCGGGGAGACGGCCTCGACGGCGGCCTGCAGTGCGTCGACCTTCGGCACGACCAGGTAGTCGGCGTACTCGGACGCGTCGTGGGTGAGGACCTTCACCGCGCCGTGCTCGGCGAGCGCGGCGGCGGTGTCGGCGGCGCCGTTGCCCAGCGCGACGGCGACGGGCTCGCCGATGCGGCGGGCCAGCGTCAGCAGCTCCAGGGTGGGCTTGCGGACGGCACCGTCCACGTGGTCGACGTAGACGAGGACTTCAGCCATGGGATTGCTCTCCTGCTTGGAAAAGTTGAGGGGCGGTCGGCGACTGCTGGGCTCAGATGAACTTCTGGCCCGCGAGGAACTCAGCGAGCTGCTTGCCGCCCTCGCCCTCGTCCTTGACGATCGTGCCGGCCGTACGGGCCGGACGCGCCGCGGCGTCCTCGACCTTGGTCCAGGCGCCCTCCAGGCCGACCTCCTCCGCCTCGATGTCGAGGTCGGACAGGTCCCAGGACTCCACCGGCTTCTTCTTGGCCGCCATGATGCCCTTGAAGGACGGGTAACGGGCCTCACCCGACTGGTCGGTCACGGAGACCACGGCCGGCAGGGAGGCCTCCAGCTGCTCGCTGGCGGCGTCGCCGTCACGGCGGCCCTTGACGGTGCCGTCCTCGACCGAGACCTCGGAGAGCAGGGTGACCTGCGGGATGCCCAGACGCTCGGCCAGCAGGGCCGGGACCACACCGGCGGTGCCGTCGGTGGAGGCCATGCCGGAGACGACCAGGTCGAAGCCGGCCTTCTCGATCGCCTTCGCCAGCACCAGCGAGGTGCCGATGGCGTCGGTGCCGTGCAGGTCGTCGTCCTCGACGTGGATCGCCTTGTCCGCGCCCATCGACAGCGCCTTGCGCAGCGCGTCCTTTGCGTCCTCGGGACCGACGGTCAGCACGGTGACCTCGACGTCGTCGTCCGAGTTCTCCGAGATCTGCAGCGCCTGTTCGACCGCGTACTCGTCCAGCTCGGAGAGCAGACCGTCCACGTCGTCACGGTCGACGGTCAGGTCATCGGCGAAGTGCCGGTCGCCAGTGGCGTCGGGCACGTACTTGACAGTGACAACGATCCTCAGGCTCACGCCGGCTCTCCTACTGCATCGTCTTTTCTGGGCTGCCTCTTGCAGGCAGCATAGGCGCCTCAAGCGGCTCATCCCGGTCGGGGCGGCCGCGCGCTCCGAACGAAATATTACTCACCAGTACAGCCAGTTCGTGCCCGCTAAGCAAGCGCTTTGAACTGTGACCTTCGCAACGCAGCGTAACCGGAACTCGACGCGTTCGCAGAACGAGGGGCGCGTGATCAATCCCGCAGGCCGTTGAACCCGCCCTGGTGGTAGAGGAGCGGCCGGCCGGCGCCGGAGGGGTCGCCGAGGACGACCTCGGCCAGCACGATGCGGTGGTCCCCGGCGGGGACGCGTGCGACGACCCGGCACACCAGCCAGACCAGCACGTCGTCGAGGACCGGGACGCCCGCATGGCCTTCGCGCCAGTCGGTGGGGGCCCCGAAGCGGTCGGCGCCGCTGCGCGCAAAGGTGGCCGCGAGCTCGGCCTGGTGCTCGCCGAGGATGTGGACGCCGATGTGCTCGGCGGTCGATATCGCGGGCCAGCTGGAGGCACCCGTGCCGACACCGAAGGAGAGCATCGGGGGCTCGGCGGAGACGGAGGTCAGAGAGGTGGCGGTGAAGCCGACCGGGCCGTCGGCGCCGCGCGCGGTGATCACCGCGACGCCGGCCGCGTGCCGCCGGAAGGCGGAGCGGAGCAGTTCGGGAGAGGCGAGCTGAGTGGTGCCGAGGCCGGGCGTGGCCGTCATGGAGTTGTCCTTCTGCGGGAGGCGGTCTTCGGGTCCGGGGCTGCTCAGCGACCCGGACAGCGCGCGCTCGCGGTGCGGGCCAGGTCCACGTGGACCCGCCCGAAGAGAAGGAGTTCATGAGGCATACGGTCAGGCTGACGATAGGTGGTGCGCCCAGTCAAGTACGTTCCGGCATATGGGAGATGGCTCACCGTCATTGACACAGCCGTCAAACCGCCTCTCCCAGCGCCGCGATGACGTCCGCCTTGCGGGGCTGCCCGGTGGCGCGGCGCACCACCCTGCCGTCGGCGTCGAGCACCAGCACGGTGGGCGTCTTGAGGATCTCCAGTTCGCGGACGAGCTCCAGACGGGCCTCCGCGTCGATCTCGACATGGGTCACGCCGGGGACCATCCCGGCAACCTCGGCCAGTACCCGCCGGGTGGCCCGGCAGGGCGCGCAGAAGGCGCTGGAGAACTGCACCAGTGTGGCCCGTTCGCCCAGTTCGCCGCCGAGTTCGGCTGCCCCGAGCCGCTTGCCGTCGTCCCGCCCGCGCACCCGTACCCTCCCGCTCCGCCGCTTGTGCAGCACTCCGTAGACGCTCGCCGCCGCGAACACCGCCACGCACACCACCAGTCCGGTCATCACCCGCCCAAGCTTCCATGAGGCAGCCCGCCGCCCCGGCAAGCGTTCACGAGACTGCAAAGATTCCCGACTCCCCTGCCGGGCTTCGGGGCGGAATCCTTGGTTCATGGACATCGACGCACGTGGGCCGCGATTCGCGGCGGCCGTGACGACGGTCGTACTGGCCGCCGCGCTCATCACCCGGAGCCCCTGGCTCCTCGCCTGGCAGACACTCGTGTTCGCGTTCGGTGCGGCCGCGGGTGTGAGCCGTTCGCCGTACGGCTGGCTGTTCCGGACCGCCGTACGGCCCCGCCTCGCTCCCCCGACGGAGTTCGAGCCACCGGAACCCCCGCGGTTCGCCCAGGCCGTGGGACTGGTGTTCGCGGGACTGGGGCTGGTCGGGTTCACGCTGGGTCCCGGATGGCTGGGCCTCGCGGCGACGGGGCTCGCGCTCGCCGCGGCGTTCCTCAACTCCGCGTTCGGGTACTGCCTGGGGTGCGAGATGTTCCTGCTCCTACGGCGACTGGCGGTACGCGCGGAGTAAAGGCGGGTTAAAAATCCGAGGTGGATCATGGGACGACGTGACGAGGATCTCGCCACACCGGGGCACCAGGGCTGGCTCCCCGTCCGTTCTTCGGGCACGATCTGCGAGACGCCGTAAACCTACGGCTGCGTAACTTTCCCGCCGGGAGCCCCTTTCCCAGGCAGAGCAGAAAGGGTCCGCCCCGCCCATGGCCGAGTTGGTCTACCGTCCCGTCATCGGTTTCGCCAAGACACTGTTCAAGGTCTGGGACCTGAAGATCGACTGCCAGGGGTCGGAGAACATCCCCCGCTCGGGCGGTGCCGTGCTGGTGAGCAATCACATCAGCTACCTGGACTTCGTCTTCGACGGTCTGGCGGCGCTTCCGCAGAAGCGCCTGGTGCGGTTCATGGCGAAGGAGTCGGTGTTCCGGCACCGAATCTCCGGTCCGCTGATGCGCGGGATGAAGCACATCCCGGTGGACCGCGCGCAGGGCGAGACGGCGTACCAGCACGCGCTGGACTCGCTGAGGTCGGGTGAGATCGTGGGCGTCTTCCCGGAGGCCACGATCTCCCAGTCGTTCACGCTGAAGAGCTTCAAGTCGGGCGCCGCGCGCCTCGCCCAGGAGGCCGGCGTCCCGCTGATCCCGATGGCGCTGTGGGGCACCCAGCGCATCTGGACCAAGGGCCAGCCGCGCAACTTCAAGCGCAACCACCTCCCCATCACCATCCGGGTCGGCGAGCCGGTCGAGGCACCCCGCGACCAGTACGCGGGAGCCATCACCCGTCGGCTGCGCGAGCGGGTGCAGGATCTCCTGGACGCCGCCCAGCGCGCCTACCCGGCCCGCCCGAAGGACACGACGGACACCTGGTGGCTTCCCGCCCACCTGGGCGGTACCGCGCCCACGCAGGAGCAGCTGAAGGCGGCCGAGGCCATCTGAGCCCCGGCCCCGGCCTCAGCTCGCGGTCTCGGGTGCGCGCACGTCGATGCGGGCACCCGGGCTGAACTTCTCCAGGAGTTCGGCAAGTTCGGCGCCCGCCGCCTCGGCCTCCGCGACCGGCATCGGGGCGAGGCTCTCCAGCAGGAAGACGGCCGAGGTCGTGTCCTCGGTGAGGCGGGTGCGGGGGCCCTGGCGCCAGTTCCAGCGCCGGCAGGTGACTCCGGCGTCGTCGCACCACACGATCTCGCCGGCATCCGGGTGCTCGACGCTCTCCTCGCCGCCGGCCACGGTCACGAAGTCCTCCTCGCCCGTGGCCCGGACCAGGCGCATCCCGCCCTGGATGAGATCGAGGTCCTCGCCGCCGACCGGGATCAGGTGGGCGACGCTGATGGCGTTGTAGAGGTCCACGAGCAGGTTGATACGGGGCAGACCGCCGTCCGCGAGGGCCCGCTTGGCCAGCGCCTCGGCGGAGTTGCGCGTGCGGGACGGCTTGGAACCGAAGGCCGTGTAGGCGGCACGCCAGGCGGCCATGTGCGGGTCCTCGTGCGGGGCGCGCCCGTCGAGTCGTACGGCGAGACGACGCGCCGCGTCGTCGAGGAGCGCCGAACTCTCCTCGGTGCTGGGCCCGTTGACCAGTCCATGGGCCTCGATCGCGACATGCGTGAAGCCGGGGACGAGGGCGCGCACCTCGTCGGACACGGTGAGCGTGAGAGTCATCTGTCTGCCTCAGAGTGCGGTGGGGAGCGTCTTCCAGAGGTACGGACGGTCGGGCGCCGCTTTCAACACGCCGAGCACGACCGGGTGAGGTTCAGCATACAGGACCGGGTAGTCCATCTCACTGGACTCCGGATCGGGAACGAAGGCCAGCCGCTCGCCGTCGAGGGAGAACCGGGCGTCGACGCCCGGCCTGTTGCCGCGCGGGTCCTGCCGGTGCCAGGCGCCGTTGAAACGGACGGCGACCAGGCCGTGCACCGCGTGACCGTCGCCGTCGTCGTGCGTCAGCCGCTGGTAGCACAGGGCGGTGGGGATGTCCTCGGCGCGCAGCAGGGCGGCGAGGGCGTGAGCCTTGGCATAGCAGATGCCGGTGCGCCGCTCCAGCACGTCCGAGGCGCGCCAGGTGACGCGCAGGTCGCCGGAGTCCTGGGAGTGCGGGATGACGTCCCGCACGAATTCATAGGCGGCCTGCGCATAGGCATACGAGTCGGCGGCCTCCGCGGCCAGCCGGGCGGCCGTCTCCCGGACCACGGGATGGTGATGGTCGATGGCCTCGTCGGCGGCCAAGTACGCGGACAGGTCGGCGGTGTTCTGGATCGGCTCCATGTCCGCAGAGCATAGGAATGCGATCACCCGAGAGTCAATGACTTTTCAGGAGACCGCATATCTATGCATCGAAGGAGGCTAGCGCGCCATCTCCTCCTTGAGCGCCGCCACGAACGCGTCCACGTCCTCCTCGGTCGTGTCGAAGGCGCACATCCAGCGCACGTCCCCGGCGGCCTCGTCCCAGAAGTAGAACCGGAACCGCTTCTGCAGGCGCAGGCTCACGTCGTGCGGGAGCCGGGCGAAGACGCCGTTGGCCTGCACCGGGTACAGGATCTCCACGCCGTGCACGGCACGGACGCCCTCGGCGAGTCGCTGGGCCATCTCGTTGGCGTGCCGGGCGTTGCGCAGCCACAGGTCCTTGGCCAGCAGGGCCTCCAGCTGCACCGAGACGAAGCGCATCTTGGAGGCGAGCTGCATGGACAGCTTGCGCAGGTGCTTCATGTGGCTGACGGCGTCCTGGTTGATCACCACGACCGCCTCGCCGAAGACGGCGCCGTTCTTGGTGCCGCCCAGGGAGAGGATGTCGACGCCGACGGCGTTGGTGAAGGTGCGCATCGGCACGTCCAGGGAGGCCGCCGCGTTGGCTATCCGGGAGCCGTCCAGGTGCACCTTCATGCCGTGCGCATGGGCGTGCTCGCAGATCGCGCGGATCTCGTCCGGCGTGTAGAGGGTGCCGAGCTCGGTGCTCTGGGTGATGGACACCACCTGCGGCATCGCGCGGTGCTCGTCGTCCCAGCCGTACGCCTGCCGGTCGATCAGCTCCGGGGTGAGCTTGCCGTCCGGGGTGGGCACGGTGAGCAGCTTGAGGCCGCCCATGCGTTCGGGGGCACCGCCCTCGTCGACGTTGATGTGCGCGCTCTCGGCGCAGATCACCGCGCCCCAGCGGTCGGTGACCGCCTGGAGCGCGACGACGTTCGCCCCGGTGCCGTTGAAGACCGGGAAGGCCTCCGCGCTCGCCCCGAAGTGGCCGCGGATGATCCGCTGGAGGTTCTCGGTGTACTCGTCCTCGCCGTAGGCCACCTGGTGGCCGCCGTTGGCGAGGGCCAGGGCGGCGAGCACCTCGGGGTGGGCTCCGGCGTAGTTGTCACTGGCGAAACCGCGGACCTGCGGGTCGTGGTGGCGACGCGCGTCGGTCTTCGGGGGGTTCACGGCTTCTCGGTCAGCCACAGACGGTTTCCGTTCACTTCGGTGGCGGGCTTGTGCCAGACGCCCTCGATGGCCTCGGCCAGGTCCTTGACGTCGGTGAAGCCCGCGAACTTCGCGTTGGGCCGCTCGGCGCGCATCGCGTCGTGGACCAACGCCTTGACCACCAGGATGGCAGCGGCGGAGGTCGGGCCCTCGGGGCCCCCGGCCTTGCGGAAGTAGTCGGCCAGGGCGAGCGTCCACGCCTCGGCGGCGGCCTTGCCCGCGGCGTACGCGGCGTTGCCTGCGGTGGGCTTGCTCGCGGCGGAGGCGCTGATCAGGACGTACCGGCCGCGCTCGCTGCGCTGCAGCGCCTCGTGGAAGGCGAGGGAGGTGTGCTGCACGGTCTTGACCAGCAGCAGCTCCAGGAAGTCCCAGTCGTCCAGGCTGGTCTTGGTGAAGGTCTCGCTGCCACGCCAGCCGCCGACGAGGTGCACGAGACCGTCCACGCGGCCGAAGTCCTTCTCGACGTGCGTGGCCCAGTCCCGGGTGGACTGGAGGTCGAGCAGATCGACCGTGTCCCCGGTGACCGTCGCGCCGCCGGAGGCGTAGCGGGCCGCGTCCACCGCCTCCGACAGCCGCTGCGGATCGTTGTCCGCCCCGACGACGGTCGCGCCGGCCTCGGCCAGCCGCAGCAGCGTCGCACGCCCTGCGGGTCCGCCCGCGCCCGCCACTGCGATCACCGCACCGCTGAGAGCCCCGTTGCCCACCATGTCGTTCCCCTCTTGAGCCGTGTTCCGATGCCGGTCGCTCACGCCGCGACCGGCTCGGCGCTGTCCGCAGTGATGCCCTTGGTCTCGGCGATCACGTTCTTCAGTTTCTTGGACAGGGCCTCGTAGAACATGCTCAGCGGAAACTCGTCCGGAAGCACGTCGTCCACGAGCCTGCGCGGCGGCAGGGTCAGGTCGAGGGCGTCGGGACCCTTGGCCCACTTGGAGCCGGGGTGCGGGGCGAGGTAGGTGGCGACCAGCTCGTACCCGGCGAACCAGTGGACGAGCTTCGGGCGGTCGATGCCGTCCTTGTAGAGCTTCTCGATCTCGGCGCACAGCTGGTTGGTGACCTGCGGGGCGCGCTCCCAGTCGATGGCGAGCTTGTTGTCGGTCCAGCGGACCACGTCGTGCTTGTGCAGGTAGGCGAAGAGCAGCTGGCCGCCGAGCCCGTCGTAGTTGCGGACGCGGTCGCCGGTGACCGGGAAGCGGAACATGCGGTCGAAGAGCACCGCGTACTGCACGTCACGGGCCTGCGGGACGCCGTCGGCCGCCAGCTTCACGGCCTCCTTGAAGGCGGTGAGGTCGCAGCGCAGCTCCTCCAGGCCGTACATCCAGAACGGCTGGCGCTGCTTGATCATGAACGGGTCGAACGGCAGGTCGCCGTGGCTGTGGGTGCGGTCGTGGACCATGTCCCACAGCACGAAGGCCTCCTCGCAGCGCTTCTGGTCGTGGACCATCGCGGCGATGTCCTCGGGCAGGTTCAGGCCCAGTATGCCGACGGCCGCGTCGGTGACCCGGCGGAAGCGGGCGGCCTCGCGGTCGCAGAAGATACCGCCCCAGGAGAATCGTTCCGGCGCCTCGCGAACGGCGATGGTCTCCGGGAAGAGGACGGCGGAGTTGGTGTCGTACCCGGCCGTGAAGTCCTCGAACTTGATGCCGCAGAACAGCGGGTTGTCGTAGCGGGTGCGCTCCAGCTCGGCCAGCCACTCCGGCCAGACCATGCGCAGCACGACCGCCTCCAGGTTGCGGTCCGGGTTGCCGTTCTGGGTGTACATCGGGAAGACGACCAGGTGCTGGAGGCCGTCCGCGCGGCTCGCGGCGGGCTGGAAGGCCAGCAGCGAGTCGAGGAAGTCGGGCACCTGGAAGCCGGCGTCGGCCCAGCGCCGCAGGTCGGCGACGAGCGACCGGTGGTAGTCGGCATCGTGCGGGAGCAGTGGGGACAGCGTCTCGACGGCACCGATCGCGGCGTCGACGGCACGCGCGGCGTCGGCGCGTGCGGGGGCGTCCGCGGCGTCGAAGTCGATCGACCCGTCCTTGGACTGCCATGGCCGGATCCGCTCCACGGATTCCTTGAGCACGGGCCATGCCGGGTGCTCGACCACCCTGGTCACGGGAGGAACCTGCTCCTCCGAACCCACCTGCACAAGAATTTCCGTCATGACCCATCCTCCACGGGAGATACTTCCGTAAGGACACCGTATGCATACGAGGTTTCTCCCAGCAAGGGGGCCCTCAGGAAATTATCCTGCGGCATCCCGTCTTCACCGCGCTTTTTCCTGTTCGAAACCGTGAATGCGCTCACATCCACTGCGGCCGGTGACGGGGTGTCAGGTCCCGGGGACCGCACGGATCCGGCCGGTCAATGCACGGCGGGACGCGCCCACCCCCGGGTGACCGCCGACCGGGGCACGGGCCAGCCACCGCGCGCCCGGCACACCAATCCCCCCGTGTACGTACGGGTTCATCACGACGGACGGCCATTAGGCTGCGCCCAGCCGCGTGGACAGCGACGTCCGTCGCACGGTCCGCGCGCGTGCCCCCACCGCCGCCGTCGACGGAAGCGAGTTGAATCTTGAACTTCCTTACCATCGGTCACCGCGGAGTCATGGGCGTCGAGCCCGAGAACACCCTCCGTTCCTTCGTCGCCGCCCAGCAGGCCGGCCTCGACCTGATCGAACTCGATCTGCACCTCAGCAAGGACGGCGCCCTGGTCGTCATGCACGACGCGGAGGTGGACCGCACGACCGACGGCACCGGCCCGATCACCGAGAAGACCCTGGAGGAGCTGCGCACCCTGGACGCGGGCCGCGGTGAGCGGGTGCCGGTGTTCGAGGAAGTCCTGGACGCGGTGAAGACACCTCTCCAGGCCGAGATCAAGGACGTGGCGGCGGCCCGCGCGCTGGCCGAGGTGATGCAGCGCCGGGACCTGGTGTCCCGGGTGGAGGTGTCCTCGTTCCACGACGAGGCCGTCGCCGAGATCGCCCGGCTGGTGCCGGGCGTGCGCACCGCGCTGATCGCCAGCCGGTACGGCCCGGACGTGGTCGAGCGGGCCCAGGAGGCGGGGGCGGCGACCCTCTGCCTCAACATCCGGCGGCTCACCCTGGAGGTCGTCGAGCAGGCCCGCAAGGCCGATCTGCGGGTCATCGCCTGGGTGGTGAACACCCAGGACCAGCTGCGGCTGGTGCGCGCCCTGCAGCTGGACGGCGCGACGACCGACTACCCGGAGATCAAGCGCACCGCCCGCTTCACCGCGTGACCGCACGCGCGAACGTCACACCAGCGGCTTGACCAGCAGCTCGAACTGCAGGTCGGCCCGCTGCGGGATGCCGAAGCGCTCCTCGCCGTACGGGAACGGGGTCATCCTTCCCGTACGGCGGTAGCCGCGCCGCTCGTACCAGGCGATCAGGTCGTCCCGCACCGAGATCACGGTCATGTGCATCTCGGTGGCGCCCCAGTCCTCCCGGGCCCGGCGCTCCGCCTCGGCGATGACGGCCTTGCCGAGGCCGGCGCCCTGCAGGACGGGGCTGACCGCGAACATGCCGAAGTAGGCGTGGGTGCCGCGGTGTTCGAGCTGGCAGCAGGCGACGACCCGGCCGTCCCGCTCGACGGTCAGCAGGGTGCCGTCCGGCGCCTTGATCACTTCGAGGACACCTTCCGGGTCGGTCCGCTGCCCCTCCAGGATGTCCGCCTCGGTGGTCCAGCCGACCCGGCTGGAGTCGCCCCGGTACGCCGACTCGACCAGCGCGACGAGCACGTCCACGTCGGCGTCGGTGGCGTCCCGGAAGGTCAGCGAGGCGGCGGCGTTCTCCATGTGCGGGTTCTCCGATCTCGGGCACTGCATGAGCCGGGGACGAGCCTAACGCCGCGTGGCGCCCTCCCGTTCCGGGTGCCGGGCACACCGGCCCGCCTGGCACTACGCTCCGGTTGCATGGTGCACGTACTGAGCAGCCGGACCCTTCTCCACCCCACCGACCCCGAGCGCTCCCGCGCCTTCTACGGCGAACGGCTCGGCCTCGCCGTCTACCGCGAGTTCGGTACCGGTGCCGAGCGCGGGACGGTCTACTTCCTCGGCGGCGGCTTCCTGGAGGTCTCCGGGCGCTCGGAGACCCCTGCCCCGCCGGCCGTCCAGCTCTGGCTGCAGGTCGCGGACGTCGCGGCGGCGCACGAGGAACTGCTGGCGAAGGGCGTCGAGATCGTGCGGGCGCCGGTGAAGGAGCCGTGGGGGCTGGTCGAGATGTGGATCGCCGATCCGGACGGGACCAGGATCGTCCTGGTGGAGGTGCCGGCCGACCATCCGATCCGGTACCGGCCGGGGATCTAGCGCCGTCGGTTTCCCGGTGGCCGCGGTCAGTGGCGGGTCCGGTGTTCGGAGGAGAGATCCCTCGCGAGGAACGGTGCGTGCCGATGCGGATGCCGGGCGGATCGCGCATCGCCGTACCGGTCGGCCCGCCGGCTGCGGTGTTCGGTGGATCCGGGGCGGACGGCGAGAGCTGAGCGGACCCACCACATGGGGGCCTCAGGCCCGCAGCGCGCCCATCCTGCCCTCCAGCCGGCCCAGCAACTCGGCGAGCAGACCGGCCAGTTCACCCTGGCCCTGCGGGGCCAGGACGGACAACACTGCCGTCTCGTAGGCGAGTTGCTCGGGCAGGATGCCGTCGACGAGGTCCCGACCCGCGTCGGTGAGGCGGAGGTGGGCGACGCGCCGGTCGCGGGCGTCGCCGCGGCGTTCGACCAGGCCCCGCTCGGTGAGCTGTTTGAGGCGCTTGGTGACGGCGGCGCCGGAGGAGAAGGTCTCCTTGGCGAGCTCGCTCGGGGTCAGCTCATGGCCGGTGCGGCGCAACGCGCCCAGCAGGTCGAACTCGGGGCGGCTGAGGCCGGCCCGGCGCAGCGGGGCGTCCTCGGCCTGCTGGAGCAGGGCGGCGCAGCGGTTGATCCGGCCGATGACCTCCATGGGCCCGGTGTCCAGGTCGGGATGGACGGTCCGCCACTGCCGGACGACGGCGGCGACCGTGTCGGCTCTCCCCGCGTCTTCCCCCGTTTCGCCGTCGGCCGCCGGTCGTCCGTTGGTCGCCGTCATGGCCGTACGTCCTCCGTTGTCCTCGCGTGGTCCCAGGTGTGCGGTCCCTGGCGTCGTACCGTCGCGGCGAGCGTACGGTGTCCGGACTGCTCGGCGAGCACGACCCGCTCCTGGGGCAGCGCGCGTTGCCACCACTCGCCGGACGCGGCGTCGGCCGTGGCGCGCAGTTCGGCGAGGGCGGCGGCCAGGGTGCGGCGGGCGGACTCCAGGGCGCGCGGGTCCGGCTGCGGCCCGGCGAGCACTCGGGCCGCCTGTTCGCGGGCCCGTTCGACGGCGGTCAGGGAGTGCTCGATGCGGTCGCCGGCCCGGCGGTTGGTGACGACGACCGCGGTGGCGAAGCCGACGAGTGCGCCGACCAGGGTGTCCACGACCCGCTCGGCGACCAGCTGCCCGGCGTCCTGGGTGCGGGCGAACTCGGTGACGAGCAGGGCCATCGGGGTGACGCAGACGCTGCCGAGCCAGTAGTTGCGGCCGATCAGCGCCTCGGCGCCGAAGTTGAAGGCGAGGCAGCACAACACCAGGGCGGCCGGGTGCAGATGGGCGAGCGGTACCACGGCGGCGAAGACCAGGACGCCGAGGAGGTTGCCGACGACGCGCTGGACGCCCCGACTCCAGGTGAGGGTGACATTGGCCTGGTAGAGGGAGGCGGCGGTGACCAGCGCCCAGTAGGGGCGGCCGACACCGAGGGCGAGGGAGGCGTATCCGGCGAGGGCGCAGCCGAGCGCGGTGCGGGCGGCGAGTGGCGACAGCAGGCCGAGCCGGTGCCACAACGGGCGCTGTGCTGCCGCGAGTTCGGCGTCGATGCCGAGGAGTTCGTCGTCGGCACCGGCCACCCGCGGGACGCGTCCGGTGCCGTGCAGGGCGCGGGCCCAGCCGCGCAGCAGTGCCGGGTCCGCGTCGGCGGGGGCGGCGAGGGCGACCTCGGCGCGGACGACGAGGTGTTCGAGGGCGCGGCGGGTGCGGTCGGTGCGGGCGCCGGTGGCGAGCAGGGACTGCCAGGCGGCCTGTACGGCGGCGGCCGCGGTGGCACGGGTGCGGGCGTGACCGTCCGCGGTACCGCGGGTGTCGACGTGGGCGGCGGTGGCCTTCAGGGCGTGGGCGGTGGCCCGGCGTTCGGGGCCGTGCGGGCGCAGCAGTCCGGGTGCCATGCCGACCAGCCAGGCCCAGGCACCCGCCGCCAGCGCCAGTGCGACGTGACCGGGGACCTGGCCGAAGGTCTGCGGGACGAACAGGGAGGCGGAGCTGATGAAGGCGAGGACCACGTTCCCGGGCGGGCCGACACGGGTGGCGTCGCAGAGCGCCTTCTGCACGGCGGCCATGAGGGCGCCGACGGTGACCAGGACGACCGCGTTCGTGGTGAGCGAGGCGACGGTCAGGGCGAGGGCGAGTCCGGCGACCATGCCGAGGATCACGCCGGCCAGTGTGCGGGCGCGGGCCGGGTAGGGGCGGTTGTGGCCGTAGAGGGCGCACAGCGATCCGGCCATCGTGTACGTCGCCAGGTCGAGGCGGCCGAGGGCCAGCAGGGTCAGATTGGGCGGGGCGACCGCGGCGACCACGCTGAACGCGGGCTTGAACCAGATGTCGGAGGGCCGGCCGAGGCGCAGCAGACCGGCGAGGGGCAGACGTCGGGTGGTCGTGGCGGGTGCGGTGCTCATACCCATCAATTTAGCATGTGTTTTACTCGTAAAACATTCCCGAACAGCCCTGCTCACAGGCTGTGCTCCGCCGAGTGCTCCCCGTGTACATCCTTGCGCTCGCGTGCGCGCCGTACGGCCGGGGCATCGCATCCATCGATGCGACGTCGAGCGGGGAGGTGCGCGTGCACGGACCGGCTTCGCCCGGCTGGCTGCTGGTCGCGCTGTGCGCGGCGACCGGGGCCTACTGCCTGCTGCGGATGCGCAGCAACGTCGAGGAACAGCGGCGCGCCGCGGGCGGCGAGGCGCTGATGGGGTTCGGCATGGCCGCGATGGCCGTGCCCGCGACCGTTTTCACACCGCCGGTCTGGGCATGGCCGATCTACGCGGCGGTGTTCGGCGGGGCCGCGCTGCGCGCGCTGTGGAGCGCCCGCAGCAGCCCGCACCATCTGCACCATCTGGTGGGGGCGGCGGCGATGGTCTACATGGCGGTGGTGATGGCCGCCTCGCCCGGTGCCCACCACCACGGCGGCGCCGGAGTGCCGCTGGTGACCGGCCCGTTGGTCCTCTACTTCGCCGGCTATGTCCTCGTGTCCGGCGCGCGGCTGGTTCCGGCCGCGGTGACGGCCGCGGGGACCGGCGCGGTCCGGTGGGGCGACCGGCCCGAACTGGCGCGGGCGTGCAGGCTGTCGATGGGCATCGGCATGGTGACGATGCTGCTGGCGCTGTGACGAAGTGACGTCACTCGCGGCGCAAACGTTGCCTGCGTCACTTTGGCGCAATGGGCTGTACCCCCGGGCGGTCCGCCGCTCATAGGGTGCTGGCCATGATGGTCCCTGTGGCACTGTTGCTGCTCGGCGCCTTGACCGCACTGGTCGGCCCCCGGTTCCTCGCCCGAGCCGACTGGACGGACCGGGAGCCGGTGGTCACCCTGTGGGCATGGCAGTGCGTGGTGGCGACCGTGCTGCTGTGCTGCGCGCTGTCGATGACACTGAGCGCGGCGGCGGCCTGGCAGGCGGTGCGAGGGCATGTGTTCGCAACCGCTCCGAGCGGGGTGATGGACGCCTACGGGCTCGGTACGCCCGGCCCGTGGGCGGCGACGACCGCAGTGGTCCTCGCCGGCGCCGGGCTGTGGAGCGGGGCGATGCTGGTGCGCGAGATCCTGCGCGCCAGGTCCGGACGGCGGCAGCGCAGGGCCGAACTCCTGGTCCGTGCACCGCTGTTGCCCGGCGAGGAACCGGCGAACGGCCGTCTCGTCGTCCTCGAGGGCGAGCGCGCCGATGCCTGGTGGCTGTCCGGATCGGCTCCTCGACTCGTCGTGACCACGGCCGCGTTGCGCCGTCTGAAGGGGCGTCAGCTGGACGCGGTGCTCGCCCATGAGCAGGGGCACGCGCAGGCTCGGCACGACTGGCTGCTGCACTGTTCGGCCGCACTGGCCGGCGGGTTCCCGCAGATCCCGGTGTTCGCCGCGTTCCGCGACGAGATGCACCGGCTGGTCGAACTGGCCGCGGACGACATGGCCTCCCGGCGCCACGGCCGCCTCACCACCGCACTCGCCCTGGTCGAACTCAACGAGGACCGGGGCGTGTTCGGCCCCGGCCCGACCCCGCACGCCCATGTCCCGCAACGCGTCGACCGGTTGCTCACCGCCCCGGACCGCCTGCCCGCACGGCACCGGCTGCGCCTGACCGCGACCGCCGCCCTGGTCCCGGTGATCCCGGTGCTGGTGGCACTCGTACCCGGCCTGCGCGCACTCGGGTAAAGCCTCACCGGCCATGAGGAATTGCCCTCCGAGCAATGATTCGGCAAAGATCACGTCATGCGCCCCCCGCCCAGCGACCGCCCCGCCCCGCTTCTCGCGACCGCCGTCCTCGCCCTGTCCTCGGCGCTGCTGCTCGCTCTCGTCGCCGGCGAGTGGCCTCCCCTGGTGGCGCTGGACGAGGGCATCGCCGGCACCACCCATCGCTGGGCCGTGGCGGACCACCACACCACCCATGTCCTGCGCATCCTGACGGACCGGGTCTGGGACCCGCTGACCATGCGGCTGCTGTGCGCGGCGGTCGCGGTGTGGCTGGTGTGGCGGCACTCGGCGTGGTGGACCGCCCTGTGGCTGGCCCTGACCTGTGCGCTGGGCACGGCCGCCCAGCAGTCCCTCAAGGTGGCCGTGGACCGCCCCCGCCCGGTCTGGTCCGACCCGGTCGACTCGGCCGCGTACGCCGCCTTCCCCTCCGGGCACGCCATGACGGCGACCGTGGTCTGCGGCCTGCTGCTGTGGCTCCTGCACCGCTGCGGGACCGGGCGCGCACTGTGGCGTACGGCCCTGATCGCCGCCGCGGTGTCGGTCATAGGAGTCGGCCTGACCCGGATCTGGCTCGGCGTCCACTGGCCCTCGGACGTACTCGGCGGCTGGCTGCTCGGGGCCCTGGTGGTGGCGCTGGCGGTGCTGGTGTACGAGTGGGAGCCGGGCCGCCGGGGACACCCCCACTAGTGGACGATCTCGTTCAGGGCCGGAAAGCCGTCACCGCTGCCCACGATCACGGGGCGGTCGCGGGAGACTCCCGCCGGACCGCCGAAGGAGGGGGTGCTTTGTCCAGCATTTCCAGACGGTCCCTGCTCGGATACTCGGGATGAACGGCAGTGACGCCTTCGTGGCGGTCAAGTTCATGGTCCATACCGAAGGCGGGCCCTCGGCGAGCCGGATCGAGCCCCTGGACGTCGCCCAACTGCTCAACGACTTCGCCGCCTCCCGCGGCTGGTCGGCGATCACGTTCTACGGCACTCCGGGCCCCGCCCCGCTGAACTGACCCACCACGACGGCGGCCATGCGCCGGACGGCCCCGGGTAAAGTCCGGCGCATGGCTGCCGTGCTCTTCGACTTCTCCGGGACTCTCTTCCGTATCGAGTCCACCGATTCCTGGCTGCGGGCGGTGCTCGCCGAGGCCGGGGTACGGCTGTCCGAGGTGGAGTCGGCGGCGGCCGCGCGGGCGCTGGAGGTGGCCGGGGCGCAGCCCGGCGGGGCGAACCCCGTCGAGGTGCCCGAGGAACTCGCCGGGGTGTGGGCGGTGCGGGACGAGAGCGCGGAACTGCACCGGGCCGCGTACACCGGGCTGTCCCGGCGGGTGCCGCTGCCGGACCCCGCGCTGCACGACGCGCTGTACGAGCGGCACATGACCCCGCGGGCCTGGACGCCGTACCCGGACGCCGCCGAGGTGCTGCGCACGCTGCGCGCGCACGGCATCGGGGTCGGCGTGGTCAGCAACATCGGCTGGGATCTGCGCCCGGTCTTCCGCGAGCACGGGCTCGACGCCTATGTGGACGCGTACGTCCTGTCGTACGAACACGGTGTCCAGAAGCCGGACCCGCGGCTCTTCACGGTCGCCCTGGAGGCGCTCGGGGCGGAGCCGGCCGAGACGGTGATGGTCGGGGACAGCAAACCCGCCGACGGCGGGGCGGCGGCGCTCGGCTGCCGGGTCCACTTCGTCGGCCATCTGCCGGTGACCGAGCGGCCGGACGCGCTGCTGCCGGTGCTGGACCTGGTGGGCGTGGCCCGCCGACCGGCCACGCCCACGCAGGTCTGATCTGCCGCGCCGTCCGCCCGAGACGCTCCCCCGTGTCGCCCCGGACGGACGGCAGCCCTGAACAGGCCCCGCGCAGGGCGGTGCCCGCTGCGTCGATTATAGTTGGCTGGCAGCCAGTCAACGCAGGAGTTCCAGCATGTCCCCGCGCAGCGCATCGGTCAATGAAGAGTTGCGCAGGCGTTCCCGGGAACGGCTTCTCCAGGCCGCGGTCGAGCTGGTCGACGAGCACGGCTTCGAGGCCACCACGCTGGGCGCCATCGCCGACCGGGCTGGTTCGGCGCGCGGACTCGTGTCGTACTACTTCCCGGGCAAGCGTCAGCTGGTCCAGTCCGCCGTGCACCGGCTGATGTGGAGCACGCTGCAGGAGGCACTGGAGCAGGAGCCGCGCACCGAGGACGGCCGGGAGCGGCTGGCCCGGGCCATCGACTCCATCCTGGGGCTCGCCCAGGAGCGGCCGGTGCTGATGCGCCAGCACATGGCCGGGCTGCTCCAGGCGGAGGGCTTCGTGCAGTGCCCGGAGCAGCGCCGGCTCGCCGAGCTGCTGGGCGACACCGTCGCCCGGTACGGCTCGCACGAGGTCACGGCCGACTACCCGATGCTGCGCGCCCTGCTGATGGGGGCGGTGTACGCGGCGCTGGTGCCGGGTGTGCCGATGCCGGTCCCGGTGCTGCGGGCGGAGTTGTTCGAGCGTTACGGGCTCGACTGGCAGCTGGGCGTGCCGCCGGAGTCCGCGCCCGTGGCCGAGCGCAAGGACCTGTCCCGCTTCTTCGCCACCGAGGACCGCACCGAGTCCGAACGGCCTTAGCCTGCAGCGTGCTTGACGTGGCGGCGGCTGTGCCCGGTCGCACAAGAGGCCACTCACAGCTCATACGTATGGTGATCGAACGATCACCATACGTATGAGCGGACACATGTCCGCGTCACCCCTGCGGCCCCTGTCGACGCGGCCGGGCCGGTGGGATGCTGGAGCCACCAGCCCCTCGGGCAAGGAGTCCCCCCGTGTTGCGTGTCGCCGTCGTCGGCTCCGGGCCGAGCGGGTGCTACACCGCCCAGAACCTGGTCCAGCTCGACCCCACGGTTTCCGTGGACGTCCTGGACCGGTTGCCGTGCCCGTACGGACTGGTGCGGTACGGAGTCGCCCCGGACCACGAGAAGATCAAATCGCTGCAGGGGAATCTGCGCACGGTCCTGGAGCACGAGCGGGTGCGGTTCCTCGGCGGGGTCAGGGTCGGCAGCGGTCCGGGCGAACTCCCGGTGGAGCGGCTGCGGCAGCTGTACCACGCGGTGGTGTACTGCTTCGGCGCCGCGAGCGACCGGCGTCTCGGCATCCCGGGCGAGGAGCTGCCGGGCTGCTGGTCGGCGACCGATTTCGTGGCCTGGTACAGCGCGCATCCGGACGCCGTCGACGCCGGGTTCGTGCGCGACGCCCGCTCGGCCGTGGTCATCGGCGTCGGCAACGTGGCGGTGGACGTGGCCCGGATGCTGGCCCGGGGCGCGGCGGAGCTGAGCCCGACCGACATGCCGCAGGCGGCCCTGACCGCGCTCGCCGCGAGCGGGATAAGAGATGTGCACGTGGTGGGCCGGCGCGGCCCCTCCCAGGCCCGTTTCACCACCAAGGAGCTGCGCGAGCTGGGCGGCCTGCCGGACACCGAAGTCCTGGTGGATCCGGACGAGTTGGCGCTCGACCCGGGCTATGCCGACCCGTCCGCGCTGCCCGCCGTCCAGCGCCGCAACGTCGAGGTGCTGCGCGGCTGGGGCGGCGCCGGCGGCCGGGGCGCCGGCCGCAGCATCTGGTTGCGCTTCTTCCTGCGCCCGGTCGAACTCCTCGACGACGGCGGGCGGGTGGGCGCGGTGCTCTTCGAGCGGACGGAGCCGGACGGGCGGGGCGGGGTGCGCGGCACCGGGCGGTACGAGACCGTCGAGGCGCAGTTGGTGCTGCGTTCGGTGGGCTATCGCGGAGTTCCGCTGGACGGGCTCCCGTTCGACGAGGAGACCGGCACCGTGCCGCACGCGGCGGGCCGGATCGTGGAGGGATGCTTCAGCGCGCCCGGCGAGTACGTGGCCGGCTGGATCAAGCGCGGCCCGACCGGCGTCATCGGCTCCAACCGGCCCGACGCCAAGGAGACGGTGCTCTCCCTCCTGGAGGACGCGCCCGTACTGCTGCGCAGGCAGGTGCCGGAGGATCCGGTCGCCGAACTGCGTGCGGCGGGCATCGAGCCGGTGCAGTGGACGGGGTGGCAGGCGATCGAGCGGGCCGAGGCCGCACTGGGCGCCCGGCTCGGCCGGAGCGTGGTCAAGCTGGCCGACTGGGACTCCCTGCTGGAGGCGGCGCAGACGGTGTCGTAGCGGAGCGGACCGGGCCGTAGCGGAGTCGTCCGCCACCGGATGGGCATGACACCTGTCGGCAACACCGTGGAAATCAACAAACTGTTCAAGCCGCTTACGGTCTCGTGCTGTCCGGATGTCGTCCCCGCTCTGGAGTCCCCATGGCCACGACCACCGCCCCCGTCCATCCCGTCGACGAGGTCCCACCCGTACGGCAGTTGGCCGCCTTCGGTCTGCAGCACGTGCTCGCGATGTACGCGGGTGCCGTCGCCGTCCCGCTGATCGTGGGCGGCGCGATGAAGCTGTCGCCGGCCGACCTGGCGTATCTGATCACCGCCGACCTGCTGGTGTGCGGCATCGCGACGCTGATCCAGTGCGTCGGCTTCTGGCGCTTCGGCGTCCGGCTGCCGATCATGCAGGGCTGTACGTTCGCGGCGGTGTCGCCGATGGTCCTCATCGGTACGACGGGCGGCGGACTGCCCGCGATCTACGGCTCGGTGATCGTCGCGGGCCTGGCGATCATGCTGCTCGCACCCGTCTTCGGCAGACTGCTGCGCTTCTTCCCGCCCCTGGTCACCGGCACGGTGATCCTGATCATCGGGGTCTCGCTGCTGCCGGTCGCGGGCAACTGGGCAGCGGGCGGCGTCGGTTCGAAGGACTTCGGGGAGCCGAAGAACCTGGCGCTGGCCGCCTTCGTGCTGGCGGTGGTGATCGGCGTGCAGCGGTTCGCGCCCGCCTACCTCGCCCGGATCGCGGTCCTGATCGGTATCGCGGTGGGCCTCGCGGTCGCGGTGCCCTTCGGGTTCACCGACTTCAGCGGGGTCGGGGATGCCGACTGGCTGGGCGTCAGCACGCCGTTCCACTTCGGGACGCCGACGTTCAGGGCGTCGGCGATCGTGTCCATGCTGGTGGTGGCGCTGGTGACGATGACCGAGACGACGGGTGACCTGATCGCGGTCGGCGAGATGACCGGCCGGAAGGTCGAGCCGCGTTCCCTCTCCGACGGTCTGCGCGCCGACGGCCTCTCGACCGTCCTGGGAGGCGTCTTCAACACCTTCCCGTACACGGCGTACGCGCAGAACGTGGGCCTGGTCGGCATGACCCGGGTGCGCAGCCGCTGGGTGGTCGCGACGGCCGGCGGCATCCTGGTGCTCCTGGGCCTGCTGCCCAAGCTGGGCGCGGTGGTCGCGGCGGTCCCGGCTCCGGTGCTGGGCGGCGCGGGCCTGGTGATGTTCGGAACGGTCGCGGCGAGCGGCCTGCGCACGCTCGCGACCGTCGACTTCAAGGGCAACAACAACCTGACGGTGGTGGCCGTCTCGGTGGCGGTCGGTGTGCTGCCGGTGGGCGTGCCGACGGTCTACGCGAAGTTCCCGGACTGGTTCCAGACGGTGATGAACAGCGGGATCAGCGCGGGCTGTCTGACGGCCGTCGTGCTCAACCTGCTCTTCAACCACTTCCCCGCGAAGGCGGGTCCAGCCCCGGAGAGCGTGCCGACCGGGGCCGAGCCCGCCTAGCCCGCTTCTCCCGCTTCTCCCGCTTCGTTCACTTCGCTCACTTCTCTCCGAACAGGTCCGTCGGCACCGCCGCCGCCAGCGCCCCGTACCCGGTCGGGTTGAGGTGCAGCCAGTCCCCCACCTGGAGACCGGCCTGCAGCCTGCTCGGCTCGGCCGGATCCCGTACCACCCGGTCGAAGTCGATCACCGCGTCGAAGTGGCCGGGCCCGCGGATCCAGGCGTTGACCCGCTGCCGGGCCGCCTCCCGCACGCCCGCGCCGTCGGCGTAGGCGTTGCCGCCGAAGGGCAGCAGGGTGGCGCCGTAGACGCGGATGCCCTGGGCGTGGGCGCGGACGACGATCTGCTGGTAGGCGGCGATCAGGTCGTCGGCGACGGCGCGCTGGGCGTCCGGGGTGGCGGCGGCGGTGCCGATGTCGTTGACGCCCTCGAAGACGATCAGCCAGGAGACTCCGCTCCGGGAGAGGACGTCCCGGTCGAGGCGGGCCAGGACGTTCGGGCCGAGACCGTCGTTGAGGACCCGGTTGCCGCCGGCCGCCTGGTTGAGGACCGCGATGCCGGAGGTGGCCCGGCGGGACTGCAGACGGTCGAAGAACTGGTCGGGCCAGCGGTCGTTGCCGTTGGTCGTGGAACCCCGGCCGTCGGTGAGGGAGTCGCCGAGCACGGCCACGGCCCGGGTCTCGGCCGGGGCGAACACCTCGACGTCGCTCAGCAGGTACCAGTGGTCGACATGGGTGGCACCCGCGAGGTCCGGGTCCTCGGTGTGGTCGCCGTTGACGAGGTACGACGTGGTGCGCGAGCCCGGGTGCGAGGTGAGCGCCAGATCTGGCTGGCCCTGGGCGGTGTACGCCGTGACGGTGAGGTTGGAGCCGGGGGCCAGCTCGAAGTCCACGGGATCGGACACGACCTGGGCGCCGACGGGGACGAGGGTCGCGGCCCGCCCCGAGAAGGTCACCCGGTGCAGGCTGCCGGGGACGATCGCGCCGGCGCCCGCCCGTCCGCCCTCCGGTTGCGCCACGGTCACCGAGGTGAGCGGGAGCGGGGCGTCGCCGTAGGCGTTGGAGAAGCGCAGCCTCAGACGATGACCGCCGGTGGTCACCCGGACGGTCTGGCGCAGCGTGGTGTCGGCGAGGACCGACTTCTCCCCCGTGAAGGGTGCGGGCGGCAGATTGCCGACCTCGGTGAGCTGGGGCATTCCGGTCCAGGTGTTCACCCAGTGACGGCCCTGGGCGGTGTGTGCGGTGCCCTGCCCCGGACCGCGGACCAGCGCGGTGAGGGCCGTCGCGGTCACCACCAGGGTGAGAACGAGGACACAGGTGCCGAGGAGCGTGGCGAGCTGCGTTCGGCTGGGCTGCGGCTTCACGGGGCCTCCTGACAAAGGGCGGCGGCGGAGTCGTGGTCAGGCGCCGGCCGGTTCATCGTGGCATGGACATGGCTTGCATGGAAGCGCTCCCACGGCACTTCGAGAGCCCCATGGAGCCTCGCCCGGCGACCGGAACGGATCCTGTGCGGGGCATTGACTAGAAAGCGCTTTCACCCTACGTTCCGTTCAGCACCGTGACCGAGGGACTCGAAGGCGGGCCCATTCGGGCAGATGCTCGCACCAGGCGTTCACATAGCCGCATCTTGTTCACGGATTCGACCAACCGATGGACGCCGGAACGACCCCCCACTCGAAAGAAGGCATACGGGACATGACTTCACGAGCACTGATGGGCGGACTGGCCGCCCTGGGGCTTTCAATTGGCATGATCATGACCAACGGGGCTCCGGCGGACGCGGCCACCTGGCCGACCGCCAGCGGCAGCCAGGCCGTCACCGCGACCATCAAACTGTCGGGCACCAAGGACTACGGGATGTTGCGCCTGTACGGCAGCGGTGACCTGGGCACCAGCGGCCAGAGCGAGGACCAGGACCCGATCCTCGACCTGGCGGCCGGCACGGTCCTGAAGAACGTCATCATCGGCGCCCCCGCCGCGGACGGCATCCACTGCGAGGGCAGCTGCACCCTGCAGAACGTGTGGTGGGAGGACGTCGGCGAGGACGCGGCGACGTTCAAGGGCTCCTCGTCGTCCAACGTGTACACCGTCTCCGGCGGCGGCGCGAAGGAGGCCAGCGACAAGGTCTTCCAGTTCAACGGCGCCGGCACGCTCAATGTGTCCGGCTTCGCGGTGCAGACCTTCGGCAAGCTGGTCCGCTCGTGCGGCAACTGCAAGACGCAGTACAAGCGCACGATCAACCTCAACACCGTCGAGGCGACCTACAAGGGCAGCGCACTGGTCGGCATCAACACCAACTACGGCGACAGCGCGACGCTGAAGAACATCACGATCGTCGGGGACAGCAGCAAGAAGCTCGTGCCGTGCCAGAAGTACATCGGCAACAACACGGGGGCGGAGCCCACGACGAACGGCTCCGGCGCGGACGGGACCTACTGCAAGTACTCCAGCTCGGACATCACCTACAAGTGAGCCGGGACCGGCGGGGCCGTCACCTCCACGGGGTGGCGGCCCGGCATCGGCCCGCGTTCCGGCCGGCCCACTACGAGGCGGCAACGAGCCCACAACGGGTGGGCGGCGAAGCCGCCGCCCCGCGCCCTTCGTCCCTAGCATCCGGGGCAGGGGCCCACGCGCGCCCCGGACGGGGGCTGGGCATGCGGTCGATCACTTCACTCACTTCGCGGCCGTCGTTCCGGCGCCTCGCCGGCGCCGCCGCGGTCGTTACGGCCCTGGGCACGGCCTCGGGGTGCACGGTTCCGATCGACGCCGTCGCCGGCATCTCCGTGACCACCGACGGCCATCTGCTCGGCGTCATGATGGTCTGCGGACATCGGATCGACGGCGCGACCCTGTACGTCGACAGCGATGACATGGACAAGGAGGTGACGGTCGGTTCATGGACCGCCGACCGCTCCCTCAAGACCGGTGTCACGACCTGGACTCTCGACACTCCCGCGGCCGGCTGGACCGCGACCAGACCCCTCGCTCCGCTCAAGGCCGGGACCACGTACAGCCTGTACGGCTGGACCAAGGACAACTCCTGGTCGTCGGGCGACGTCACCTTCACTCCGCGCGACCGGAACCGGCTCGCCCCGGGAAAGGTCCGCTACGACACGTTCTCCGAAAACGGTGACGAGCACGAAGTCACCGTCCCCATGGCGGAGTTCAAGGCCAAGGCCTGCAAGGACGTGTGACACCGCGAAGGCTCCGGTGAAAGGCTGGCGCTCCCGTTCCCGGAAGACAGGCGCTCACCCTTCGCCGGCTCCACCCAGTTGCGCCCGGTAACCCGCGTACGCGGCGCGCAGTTCGTCGCCCGGCCAGTCAGGCGGCAGGAGTTCCGGCGGCAGGACGGGGTCGGCCAGCAGATGGCGTACGGCCGCCGCGAAGACGGTGAGACGGTCGGCCGCGAGGCGGGATTCGGCCGCCCGGGTCAGCAGGGCGCGGGCGGTGGCGGACCAGGCGGTCAACGGCCAGAGGGCGGCGGCCAGTTCGGGTGCGGGGCGGTCCGGGCGGGCCGTGTAGGACTGGGCGAGGTCCGTCAGGCCGGCGGGGAGCGGGCGGGTCAGGTTCGCCGGGCGGAGCCAGACGCCCTCGCGGAGTTCGGCGAGGCGGAGGGCGGTCAGGCGGGTGCGCAGGTCGGCCCGTTCGGCGGGGCCGCGGCCCGTCGCCGTGATGACCAGCATCTCCCAGTCGCCGTGCCACGCGCGGGTGCACGGTCGTACCGCCTCGTCCTGGCGGCGCTGGCGGGCCAGCAGCCGGTCACTGAGGCCGTAGACGGCGTCGTCGGTGCGGCGGAGGTCGCCGGACGCCGTCATACGGCTGAGCGCGGCCCGGAGCGTGGAGCCGCCGACCCCGAAGGGCTCGACGAGCCGGATCAGGTCCTTCACCGGAAGCTCCGGCGGATGCGTGCCCAGCAGCAGGCTCAGCACGACCGACCGGGCGGACAGTGGCCGCAGGTCGACGTCGGCGGGCTCGGCGGACACGTTCATGCGCATGGTCACGTACTGTACGTGCGGGTCGGTATTGCAATATTGCTGCGGCCGTACGAAGAGTGCAACATGGGAGCATGGACTCCACCGTCGCGCTTCCGCAGCCGCAGTACGCCACCCACGAGGTCACCAATCAGGCGCCGCCGCTCGCCCCCTACGACGCCTCCGACGACCCGGCCCTGCTCGAAGGGCTGCGCCGGGAGGGGGCCGAGTGGGCCGAGGAGGGCATCCGGCGGCTCGGGGCGCGGGCCGGGAGCGCGGAGGCGCAGGAGTGGGGCGAGCTGGCCAACCGGCACGAGCCCGAGCTGCGGACGCACGACCGGTACGGCAACCGGGTCGACGAGGTCGACTTCCACCCCAGCTGGCACCACCTGATGCGGGTGGCGGTCGCCGAGGGACTGGCGGGGGCGCCCTGGACGGACGACAGGCCCGGTGCCCATGTCGCGCGGACGGCGGGCGGGCTGGTGTGGGGACACACCGAATCCGGCCATGGCTGCCCCACGTCGATGACATACGCGGCCGTCCCCGCGCTGCGCGCCCAGCCGGAGCTCGCCAAGGTGTACGAACCACTGCTGACCAGCAGGGTCTACGAGCCCGGGTTGCGAGTTCCGGCCGAGAAGCCCGGGCTGCTCGCCGGGATGGGCATGACCGAGAAGCAGGGCGGTTCGGACGTGCGGACGAACACGACGGCCGCCACGCCCACCGCCGAGCCCGGCGTCTACACCCTGCGCGGGCACAAGTGGTTCACCTCGGCGCCGATGTGCGACGTCTTCCTGGTGCTCGCGCAGGCTCCGGGCGGACTGTCGTGCTTCCTCGTCCCGCGTGTGCTGCCGGACGGCAGCCGTAATGCGTTCCGCATCCAGCGGCTGAAGGACAAGCTCGGCAACCGGTCGAACGCGTCCTCCGAGCCCGAGTTCGACGGGACCGTGGCCTGGCTGGTCGGCCCGGAGGGGCGGGGTGTGAAGACCATCATCGAGATGGTCAACTGCACCCGGCTGGACTGTGTGATGAACTCGGCGACCCTGATGCGCAAGACGCTGGTCGAGGCCGGTCATCATGTGCGCCATCGCAGCGCGTTCGGCGCCCGGCTGGTCGACCAGCCGCTGATGCGCAACGTCCTGGCCGATCTCGCGCTGGAGTCGGAGGCCGCGACCACGCTCACACTGCGGCTGGCCGGGGCGGCCGACCGCGCGGTGCGCGGGGACGAGCAGGAGCGGGCCTTCAGGCGGATCGCGACCGCGGTGGGCAAGTACTGGGTCACCAAGCGCGGGCCCGCCTTCACCGCGGAGGCCCTGGAGTGCCTGGGCGGCAACGGGTACGTCGAGGACTCCGGTATGCCCCGCCACTACCGTGAGGCGCCACTGCTGTCGATCTGGGAGGGCTCGGGGAACGTCAACGCGCTCGATGTGCTGCGTGCGCTCGCCCGGGAACCCGGCGCCGCCGACGCCCTGTTCGGCGAACTCGCGCTCGCGCGCGGGGCGCACGCCCGGCTGGACGCCACCGTGACCGGGCTCAGGAGCGAGCTGGCCGAGGCCGACCAGGTGAGCGCCCGGCGGCTGGTCGAGCGGATGGCGCTGGCGCTTCAGGCCTCGCTGCTGGTCCGGTACGCCCCGGCCGCCGTCGCCGACGCCTTCTGCGCGACCCGGCTCGGCGGCGACTGGGGGCACGCGTTCGGCACGCTGCCCGCCGGCACCGGGCTCGACGCGATCCTGGAGCGGGCGCTGCCTGGCGGGAATTGATCCCTCCCGGGGCCGCGCCTGCCGGTGACCGCCGGCGGATCGCACACGGTCGCCGTCCGATTCCGCATTGTTGTCAGTGCCATGGTGAAGACTCCGGAACAGGTGGTACTCGCCTGGGGAGGACAACGTGTTCACGGGGATCGACGAGGTCGACTGGGCCTCGCTGCGGCACGCTCACGGCAGCGCGGCGGACGTACCCGGTCTGCTGCGGGGACTCGCTTCGGCGGACGCGGCCGAACGGGAGGTCGCGCTCGACGAGTTGTACGGCTCGGTGCACCACCAGGGGAATGTGTACGACTCGACGCTGGCCTGCGTC
Source organism: Streptomyces sp. Ag109_O5-1 (assembly GCF_003814875.1). GTDB lineage: Bacteria > Actinomycetota > Actinomycetes > Streptomycetales > Streptomycetaceae > Streptomyces > Streptomyces sasae. The sequence goes on from NZ_RKQF01000001.1 coordinate 1,040,208, forward strand.
CCGTTCCTGTTCGCGCTGGCGTCCCGTACGGAGGTGCAGGACCGGGCCGCCGTGGTCGAACTGCTGGTCAGCATCGGCGCGGAGAGTGCGGGTCCCCTGGCGCGGGCCGCCGTTCGCGCGGGTGCCGAGGCGTTCGTACCGCTGGCCGACGACGCGTGCCCCGGGGTGCGGCGGGCGGCGGCCGGGGCGCTGGTCCGGTTCCTCGACGAACCGGCCCGCGTGCTGGAGGTGTTGCGCCGGCGCATCGCGGTCGAGCGTGACGAGCGGGTGCTGCCTGCCCTGACCGCGGCCCTCGGCCTTTTCGTACAGGACCGTCCGGCTCAGGCGGCGGGGGCGGTGGACCTGCTGGCCGCGCAGAGCGAGCCGCCGTACGCCCCGGGGATTCGGCTCGCCGCGCTCGGTCAGCTGGCCCTCTGTGCGCCGGAGCGGCTGCCCGACGACCTGGTGCCGACGGTGATCCGGCTGCTCAGGGACCGGTCCGGGCGGCGCGCCGCGGGTCCGGACCGGACCGACGCGGACACCCTCGTCGGCCGGATACGGCGGCTGCGGCCGTCGGACGAGGAGGGTTCGTATCTGCTGCGCACCCTGCACCGGGCGCTGGACGACCGGGTGACCGACCGGATCGCCCTGCTCGTGGGCCAGTTGAACAGCCCGGACGCGATGGACCGCTGCAACGCCGTGTGGATGTCGGCGGGGCTGTTCCGTGAGTGGCGGGCGGACTTCAGCGCGCCCGTCGCCCTGATCGGCGCTCAACTGTGCTGCGAAGAGGACCGGTTGCGCGACGCGGCGGTCTCGGTGCTCGCGGAGCTGTTCGGGGTGGCCGCGCCCGCCGCCGACGAGTTGCACGCGCTGGTGATCGCCCGGCCCGACCTGTGGGTGCACGCCTGGGAGCGCGGCAGACCCTCGCTGGGCGGCCCGCTCAAGGCGCTTGCCAGAAGCGGTGACCGGCGCGCGGTGCCGGTCCTGGCCCAGTTGCTGGCGGGGTCGGTGGTGCCCGGCGGCCTGGGCTTCGAGGTGGTCCGGCTGGGCCGGGCGGCCGCCCCGCTCGCCCCCGCGCTGCGGCGTCGACTCGGCCGGGTCCCGCTGGACTCGCCGGAGGCCGCCGAACTCGCCGCTCCGCTGCTGACGGCGCTCACCGCGCTCCAGGACACCGCGGCGGTGCCCGAGGTGCTGCGGCTGCTGCGCGGCGCACCGGCCGGGCTGGGCGCCCGGGACGCCCTCGTCGGGCAGGCGGTACGCACGCTCGACGCTCTGGGGACGGCCGCCCGGGCGGCGGCGCCGGTCCTGCGCCGGCTCCTGGACACCCGGCACGCGGCCGTGGCGGCGGGGGCCCTGTGGTCCGCGGAGGGTGACGTGGACGTCGTACTGCCGGTGCTGATACGGGAGTTGACGCTCGGCCGCAGCCGCAGTGCCCGGACGGCGGCCGAACAGCTGGGGCGGCTGGGAGCCGCCGCGCGGGACGCGCTGCCCGCGCTGCACGAGCTGGCCGGATCGGGCAGGGTGTGGGAACGGGTCGCGGCGGCACAGGCGTTGTGGCGGATCGAGGGCGATCCGGAGCCCGTGCTGCCGGTGTTCCGGTCCGCCTGGTCGCAGAACCCGTACACGCGCGGCGCGATCGCCGGATACCTGGCCGCACTGGGCCCGGCGGGCGCTGCGCTGCACGACCTGGTGACGGCCGAACTCGCCGCCGCCCGACGGCACACGGCGCGGCCGGGCGGGTACGGCAGCCACGACATCGCCCAGGACGAGCGGCTGCTCGCCGACTGCCGGACGGCGCTGGCGAGTCGGTGACCGTCGAACCGGGCAGCGCCGCCCTCGCCCGGTCGTCAGCCGGTCATCCGGCCCCACTGCGGACCGAGCCGTGCCCACTCCGCGTCCCAGCGGTCCATCCGCCGCCGCTCCAGCCGGCCGCGCACGACGAGCCCGGCGACGAACGGGACGGCGGCCGCGCTCAGCCCGACCAGGCCGCCGATGAGCGCGGACCTGAGGTGGGCCTCGGAGGCGGTGGCCGGCCGGGTGACGAGGTGGCCCTGCGGGTCCGTCCAGACGGTGACCGGGGTACCGACCTTGCTGCCGGCCGCGACCCGGGCCTGGCCGCTGTGCGCGGAGCCGTCGGCGACGGTCCAGCCCACCCTCGCCCAGACCCGCTCACCACCGGGGGATTGGGAGTGCGCCCCGGACACCCCCGGTGCCTTGTCCACGACATGGGCCACGACAGGGTGCCAGTCGACGCGCTCGCGGGCCAGTCCGTCCTCGACCGACCGGGCCGCCGCGAGCCCGGCGAGCACCCCGGCCAGGAAGGTGAACAGCCAGGCGCCGAGCAGCACCCAGGCCTCCACCGTGTCGGCCCGGCGCTTCAGCGGGTTGCTCCGCCAGCGCCACAACCAGACCTTCGGACCACGGAACGCCTTCAAAGGCATCCTCCTCACGCGCGCACGGACAGCCCGGACCGCCCTCCCATACGGGAGAGGCCGCCCCGTTGCTCACGGCGAACCTCCGAGTCGACGGTCGCACGACCGACCCCGCTCGCGCAGGCGTCTTCCGGAACGCGTTCCGCCCCCTCGTTCGACCGGCCGACACGACGGTTCCGACCTGCGCCGACACGAACACGGGGGTGGCTGTCAGTGGCGGGGTGCAGACTGGCCGATATCGGAGCGACGGCTGTTCGGAGCGACGGCTGTGACGAAGACGTCATGGAGGTGATCGGCATGACCGAGGTACTGCTCGCCGTGGGAACCCGCAAAGGCCTGTTCCTGGGGCGGCGGCGAGGTGGCGCCTGGGAGTTCGACGAGAGTCCCTGCTTCAACGCGCAGGCGATCTACTCGGTGGCCGTCGACACCCGGGGCGAGCGGCCCCGGTTGCTGGCGGGCGGCGACAGCGCGCACTGGGGGCCGTCGGTGTTCCACTCCGACGACCTGGGCCGCACCTGGACCGAACCGGCCCGGCCCGCCGTCAAGTTCCCCAAGGACACCCGCGCCTCGCTGGAGCGGGTCTGGCAGCTGCACCCGGCCGCCGCCGAACCGGACGTCGTGTACGCGGGCACGGAACCGGCCGCGCTGTACCGCTCCGAGGACCGCGGGGAGAGCTTCGGCCTGGTCCGGCCGCTGTGGGAGCACCCCACGCGCGACAAGTGGGTGCCGGGCGGCGGCGGTGAGGGGCTGCACACCGTCGTCACCGACCGGCGCGACCCCGAGGCGGTGACGGTGGCCGTGTCGACGGCCGGCGTGTTCCGCACCACCGACGGCGGCGCGAGCTGGGCACCGTCCAACCGCGGTGTCTCCGCGGTCTTCCTGCCGGACCCGAACCCGGAGTTCGGCCAGTGCGTGCACAAGATCGCCCAGGACGCGGGCAGTCCGGACCGGCTGTACCTGCAGAACCACTGGGGGGTGTACCGGAGCGACGACGCGGGCGCGCACTGGACCGACATCGGCGCCGGCCTGCCGTCCACGTTCGGTTTCGCGGCGGCCGCCCATCCGCACCGCGCGGGGACGGCGTACGTCTTCCCGATCAACGCGGACGCGGACCGAGTGCCCGCCCAGCGCCGGTGCCGGGTGTTCCGCACGGCCGACGCGGGCCGTACCTGGGATCCGCTGTCGGCGGGGCTGCCCCCGGAGGACCACTACGGCACGGTGCTGCGCGACGCGCTCTGCACGGACGACGCGGACCCGGCCGGGGTGTACTTCGGCAATCGCAACGGCGAGGTGTTCGCCTCGGCGGACGACGGCGACAGCTGGCGTCAGCTGGCCTCCCATCTGCCGGACGTGCTGTGCGTCCGCGCGGCGGTCGTCGCCTGAGCTCCGGGTCCGGGAGGGAGGGGGTATCCGTCGCCGGCGCCCACGGGTGCGTCCCTGAGGGCGGCCAGGAGGCCCGGGCGGTGTCGGCCCAGTTCCGGGAGTTCCACAGGCCGGCCACGCGCTCGGCCTGTTCGAAGTGCTCCCGGGCCTCGTTCCCGCGGCCGGGGAGCGCGGCGAGTTCCCCGAGGGACTGTGCCACGGGCCGCAGGGCGACGCAGAGGCTCGCGGCCCCGGCCACCTCGTCCCGGAGGGGCAGCAGCGGCGGATGGAGCCGGGCGGCTTCGGCCCGGTCGTCGAGGGCGACGACAAGGGCGGCCCGCAGCGTCGCCCGTATGGAGAAGGAGAAGTCGCGGCGCAGGGGGATGCGCTCGGCGTACACCTCCCGGGCGCCTTCCGCGTCGCCGGCGGCGAGCAGGGTGAGGGCGGTGAGCGCTTCGCTCACGGGCCGGACCAGCTGGTACGCGGCCAGTACCGCGACCTTCAGGGGGCCTGAGGACGCATATGTCGACCATGGTGCGGCGATCCCAGGGCAGCCAGGGCCGGGGGACGGAGGAGACGCCTGGCGTGCCCTCGGTCCTGTGGCGTGCCCTCAGTTCGGAAGTATTTACTAATGACCGGTTGAGCAGTTCAGACTGATAAATCTAGTGTTAGTAGATGTGAGGACAGACATAGCCGCCGACGGCGGCACCAGTGGTCTGAGCGGTGTCACGCGGCTCGCGTCCGATCTCCGGCTCGCGGTGGGCCGTATGACGCGGCGACTGCGACAGGCGCACGCCGTGGGGGACGTGTCGCTCTCGGGGGTGTCCGTGCTCGCGCGGCTCGCCGCCGACGGGCCCGACTCCCCGACGTCCCTCGCCGAGATGGAGCGGGTACGGCCGCAGGCCATGGCGAGCACCCTCGCCGGGCTCGAACAGCGCGGGCTGGTCCGGCGTACCCGCGATGCCAGGGACGGGCGGCGGAGCATCGTGGCCGTCACCGAGGACGGGCGGGCCATGCTCGCCGAGCGGCGCACCGAATCGGTCCAGCGGCTCGCGGCCGCCCTCGACGAGTTCTCCGCCGAGGAGCGCGCGACGCTCGCGGCGGCCCTTCCGCTCCTCGACCGGTTGGCGGAACGGCTGTGAGCGCGCGCCCGCGGCCCGGCTCCCCGCGCTCGGCCCGCCGCCAGGACACCCCGGTGGGGCCGGGCTACAAGTGGGTCGCGCTGTCGAACACCACCCTCGGCGTGCTGATCGCCACGATGGACGCGTCGATCGTGATCATCTCGCTGCCGGCGATCTTCCGCGGCATCGGCCTCGATCCGCTCGCGCCCGGCAACATCGGCTATCTGCTCTGGATGATCCTGGGGTACCTGCTGGTCTCCGCCGTGCTGGTCGTCGTCCTCGGGCGGCTCGGCGACATGTTCGGGCGGGTGAAGATCTACAACCTGGGCTTCCTGATCTTCGCGTGTGCCTCGGTCGCGCTGTCGCTCGATCCGTTCCGGGCGGGGGCGGGTGCCCTGTGGCTGATCCTCTGGCGAATCGTGCAGGCCTTCGGCGGGTCCATGCTCACCGCCAACTCGGCCGCGATCCTCACCGACGCGTTCCCGGCCCGGCAGCGCGGCATGGCGCTGGGCATCAACCAGATCACGGCGCTGGCCGGCCAGTTCCTCGGTCTGCTCGCGGGCGGTCTGCTCGCCGCCGTCGACTGGCGGGCGGTGTTCTGGGTGAGCGTCCCGGTCAGCATCACCGGGACCGTGTGGTCGTACCTGAGCCTGCGGGAGACCTCGACGGGCCGGCCGGGCCGGATCGACTGGCTGGGCAACCTCACCTTCGCGGCGGGTGCCGGCATCCTGCTGGCCGGCATCACCTACGGCATCCAGCCCTACGGCGACAGCGCCACCGGCTGGGGCAACCCGTGGGTGCTCGCCGGCCTGACCGGCGGTGTCGTCCTGCTGCTGGCCTTCTGTGTCATCGAGACCCGGGTCGCCGAACCCATGTTCGACCTGGCCCTCTTCAGGAACCGGGCGTTCGCGGCCGGCAATGTGGCCGCCCTGCTGACCGCGATCGCGCGCGGCGGGCTGCAGTTCATGCTCATCATCTGGCTGCAGGGCATCTGGCTCCCGCTGCACGGCTACGACTTCGCGGACACCCCGCTGTGGGCCGGCATCTTCATGCTGCCGCTCACCCTCGGTTTCCTCGTCGCGGGTCCGGTCTCCGGCTATCTGTCGGACCGGTTCGGCGCCCGGTTCTTCTCCACGGCGGGGCTGGTCGTGGTCATGGCGTCCTTCCTGGGGCTGCTGGCGCTGCCCGTCGACTTCGACTACGGGCTGTTCGCGGCGCTGCTGCTGCTCAACGGCCTGGGCCAGGGCATGTTCTCCGCGCCGAACACGTCCTCCATCATGGGCAGCGTGCCGGCCGAGTACCGGGGCGTCGCCTCGGGCATGCGCTCGACCTTCCAGAACTCCGGTACGGCCCTGTCCATCGGGGTGTTCTTCTCGCTGATGGTCTCCGGGCTCGCGTCCTCCCTCCCGGAGACCCTGAAGAACGGGCTCGTGGCGCACGGCGTGCCGGCCCAGTCCGCCGCGCACGCCGCGTCACTGCCGCCGGTCAGCACGCTGTTCGCGACGTTCCTCGGCAACAACCCCGTCGAGCACCTGCTCGCCTCCGAGGGCGTCCTCGGCCGGGTGAGCAGCGCCCAGCGGTCCGTCCTGACCGGCCACACCTTCTTCCCCCAGCTGGTCTCCGGTCCCTTCCACCACGGCCTGGGCATCGTCTTCGGCGTGGCCGCGGGCATGGCCCTGGTATCCGCCGTGGCCTCCGCGCTGCGCGGCGGTCACCGTGCCGTCGACGAACGCCGCTCCCCCGCCGCGAAGGTCACCGTGCGTTCGAAGCGGTGAGGACCCGGTCCGGGGCCGGCGGCCGCGTGCGGAAGCGGACGCCGGTCGCGTGCTGGACGGCGTCGCCGAAGGCGGCTGGGTCCCCGGCGGATCAGAGCGGGGCGGGCACCGGGGCGGGCGGTGAAGGCCTGGACGGCCTCCTCGACTGAGCGGGCATGGACGTGGTCGAAGGACCTCACGGGATCACGTCCCCCGCTGCATCGACGATGCGGCGGGGGGTTCGCCGTCGGCCCGGAGGGTGGTTCCGGGGCGCTGGATGTCGCTGCCCATGACGTGCCTGATTTCCGGAGAGCCCGTACTCCTGCTTTTCCGCAGTACCCAGGTCACGCCGTCCCACACCTGCGGTCACCGCGAGCGGCCGTGGGTGGCCCGGCGTGTCCGCCGGGCCACCCGCGTCCGGTCACGGGTAGGAGGTCAGGTCCGCCACGTTGGTCGACGAGTTCGACGGGCCTGCGGAGTTGTTGATGACGTGGGTGATGGTGCCGGTGCCGCCGAGGGAGACCGTCACCATGTCGGTGAAGCGCACGTTCGAGTTGTTCGGTGCCTCGATGGCGTGCGCGGCGACCACGCTCGGGTTGACGTTGAAGTAGCAGTAGCTGCCGAGGCCGTACGCCTGGTGGCTGGTGACCGAGTCGGCGACCTTGTAGGCCGCGTAGCCCTGGGTCGAGCCGTTCATCCAGGCCGCCTGGTTGGGCGGGTCGTACGGCATCTCGTTCTGGTAGAAGTACGTGCGGCCGCCGTTGCCGTTCCAGATCGTCTGGTACTTCTGGAAGTGCTCGACGAACAGGCCGTACATGGTGACGTTGTCGCCGTTGACGACCAGGCCGGTGTCGGCGGTGTTGCTGGTCCAGCCGACTCCGCTGCCGTGGTCGGCGCGCCAGATCCACATGTGGTCGCCGATGACGTTGTCGCTGTTGACGACCAGGCCAGCGGTGGCCTTGCCGACGCCCGCGCCGCCGACGCGGAAGTACACGTCGTGCAGCGAGGTCGGGTCGGCCGCGTGCGAGGCCGAGGAGCCGCTGGGGCCGACCTCCACCAGGGTTGAGGAGTTGGTGGTACCGGCGTCGAAGAGCAGGCCCGCGATCTGGACGCCGTCGACGTCGGCGACCTTCATGGCGGTGATGCCGTTGTCCGGGACGAAGGTGGCGAGGCCGAGGCCGAGTACCACGGTGCCGGCGCGGTTGATCTGCAGGGTCTGGTCGAGGTGGTAGACACCGGGGGTGACCAGGAGGTTCTTGCCCGCCGTGAGGGCCGCGTTGATCTGGGAGGCGGTCGCCCCCGGCTTCACGACGTAGAAGCTGTCCAGGGAGAGTGAGGTGCCGGCGGCGGAACCCGAACTCCAGCTGGTGCCGGTGGAGTTGGAGCGCGCCGACGGCACGAACACCAGATAGTTGCCGGAGCCGTCGACGTACAGGAACGGCTTCTCACGGGTCACCGGGCTCTGCGCCACCGTGGTGTACGGCGGGCTGGGGAAGCTGGTGGACGGGACGCCCGTGCTGCCGACGAAGACCATGTTCCAGTTGGAGCCGGTCCAGCTGCCGAGCTGTGAGTTGCGGGTCAGCCACTGCTGCTGGGTGCCGGAGTTGACCTGCCCGTTGATCTGGCTGTCGGCGATCAGACCGCCGCTGGACCAGCCGCCGTCGTCCAGGGCGAGGCCGCCCCGCAGATGCATCCGGCGGTAGGCCGATGCCTGCGAGACCGCCCAACGGTCGCTGCCGCCGGTCGGGTTGACGGAGAGGTTCTCCGCGCCGCGCCAGAAGTTCTGCGTGGCGTTGCCCTGGAACCAATCGGCCTCCGCGTGCACCGCGCCGTTGATGGAGACCGCGTCGGGCGACAGACCGAGACCGAGGACCTGGGTGTAGAAGCCGACGTTGACGTCGGCGCTGTAGGCACCGGGCTTGAACATCACGGCGTAGCGCTGGGAGCCGAACTGGTTCGTCTCCTGCTGCGAGAAGATCGAGTCCAGCTTGCTCTGGATCGTCGAGGCCGACATCGACGGGTCGAAGATGACCACGTTGGAGCCGAGGTCCGGGTTGCTGGACTGGGTGACCGGGACGACCTGGAAACGCTGGGCGTTGGTGCCGTTGCAGGTGTACTGCACGAACTGCACGCTGTCGGCGGTCGAGGCGCTCGGGTCGTCGAGGCACTTGCCGCTGTTGCGGTTGACGAAGTGGTAGGCGCCGCCGCCGTCGTCGACCGGCAGCCACTGTTGGTTGTTGCCGCCGCCGTAGGTCCACAGCTGCACGGTCGCGCCGTCGGCCGTGGAGACGCCGGTGACGTCCAGGACCTCGTTCGCGTTGTTGCCGTTGTTGATCCGGACGTAGCCGTCGCTGGTGGAGGTGAAACTCCACTGCTGGGCGGTGGTGTTGTTGCAGGTGTACTGCTGGACGACGGTGCCGTCGGCGGTGGCGGCCGCCTTGGCGTCCACGCACCTGCCGCTCGCCGCGTTGAGCAGCGTGACGTTGCCGGTGGGCAGCGTGGCGGCGGACGCGGGCGAGGAGGCGCCCGCCGCGGTCAGCAGGGAGGCGGCGACAACGGCCACCGCAGCGGCGGCCGTTGGTCTGCGCCGCCGGGGAAGGCGAAGCACGGGTTCTCCTAAGGACGAGAAGTACGAGGAGTGCGAGCGAGGTGGGGGGGTCAGCCCGTGTACCCGGCGAAGACGCGCGTGTAGTCCCAGTTCGACTGGCTCACGCCGGAGCAGCTGTCGGCGGAGCCGCCGGTGCAGGGTCGGTCGCGGTTGGCGGACCAGAAGGTGAGGCGGGCCAGGTGGTGCTGCTGGGCGTAGGCGAGGATGGTCCGGAAGTCGGCGACCGTGACGGTCTCGTTGTTGTCGGTGATGCCGTTCATGGACGAGATGCCCATGTCCCGGTAGGCCGTGTCGTCGCTGTAGCCGTACGCGTTCTTCAGCGCGTTCTTGAGCCCCTCGGCCGCCTGGGTGGTGAGGTTGCCCATGTTCTGCCCGGCGCCGCCGAAGTCGAAGGGCATGATGGCCCAGGCGTCGACGCTCAGTCCGGAGGACGCGGCCCGGTTGATCAGACTGGTGTCGGGGCCGCTCTGGCCGGTGCCGATGGTGATGTACACCTTCAGGCCGGAGTTGTTGGCCTTCACGGTCTTCAGCGCGTCCACGACCCGCTGCTGCACGGTGGCGCTGCTGTAGGCGTCGGCCTCCAGGTCGATGTCTATGGCTCTGAGCCCGCCATAGGCGTTGATGACCTTCTGGTAGGCCGCCGCCAGCTCGCCCGCGCTGGAGCAGGAGCTCTCCAGCTTGTTGCCGCTGTAGCCGCCGAACGACGGGATGACGTCACCGCCGTTGGCACGCACGGTGTTGATGGTGCTCTGGTCGACGCCGCCGGTCAGCGCCCGGCTGCCGTCCCACTGCGGGTTGCAGTAGCCGTTGCTGAGGACGAACGCGAGCGTGTAGTACTTCACGCCGGTCGCGTTGGTGATGGTGGTCGGGCTCGGCGGGTCGCCCCAGCCGTTGTACAGGTACGGCGCCACGGCCATCGGCGAGGACGGGGTGGTCCCGCCGCCGGCCGCGGGCGCGGTCCACTTCTGGTTGGCGCCGCCGCCGCAGCTCCAGATCTGAATCCGGGTGGCGTTCGCGGAGTTGTTGTCCGTGACGTCCATGCACTTGTTCGCCTGGGGGTTGACGATGTCGTGCGCGGAGGTGACCGTCCACTGCTGGTTGGCGCCGCCGCTACAGCTCCACAGCTGCAGCTTGGCGCCGTCGGCGGTCGAATTGCCGGTCACGTCGAGGCACTTGCCGAGGGCGCGGATGGTGCCGTCGCTGCCGACGGTCCACTGCTGGGCCGAGGTGCCGTTGCAGTCGTAGAGCTGGACGGCGGTGCCGTCGGCGGAGTTGGCGCCAGCGACGTCGAGGCACTTGCCGGCGAGGCCGGTGATGGTGCCGGTGTCGGCCTGCGCGGGAACGGCGGTGAGCAGACCGGCCGATACGGTCAGGGCGGCTATGGCTACAGCCGCGGGCAGAGGTCTGGCCATTGCGGGGGTGGCCTTTCACGCGGGGGGATGCCACTCGGTATGTGCTCAACGCCGGTGTTGTCACCGGGCGTTGAGCACATCCGTGAGGCTTTGTTTAAGGCGTGAAGCTAAAGGTCCGGACCACTGCCGTCAAGTGGGGGAGCGCTCCCCCGTGCGGAATCACAGAAAAATGTGACGCGTACATGAACTCCCCGGTCAGGGTGTCGCCACCGCCGTGAACTGGGTGCGGTGCAGTTCGGCGTACCGGCCGTCCGCCGCGAGGAGTTCCTCGTGGGTGCCGTGTTCCACGATCTGTCCGGCCTCGACCACCAGGATCTGGTCGGCGGCCCGGACGGTGGAGAGCCGGTGGGCGATGACCACCGCCGTACGCCCCTCCAGCGCCTCGGCCAGGGCCTCCTGGACGGCCGCCTCCGAGGTGTTGTCGAGATGGGCGGTGGCCTCGTCGAGGATGACCACCCGCTGGCGGGCCAGCAGCAGCCGGGCGATGGTCATCCGCTGACGCTCGCCGCCGGACAGCCGGTAGCCGCGCTCGCCGACAACCGTGTCCAGCCCGTCGGGCAGCGACCGTACGACCTCGTCGAGGCGGGCGCGGCCGAGGGCCTCCCACAACTCCTCGTCCGTGGCGGCCGGTCGGGCGAGGAGCAGGTTGGCGCGGACGGTGTCGTGGAAGAGGTGGCCGTCCTGGGTGACCATGCCGAGGGTGGCGCGCAGCGAACCGGCGGTCAGGTCGCGGACGTCGACGCCACCGATACGGACGGCGCCCTCGTCCACGTCGTACAGCCGCGGCAGCAGTTGCGCGATGGTGGACTTGCCGGCGCCGGAGGAGCCCACCAGGGCGACGGTCTGACCGGGTTCGGCGCGGAAGGAGATGCCGTGCAGGACCTCGGCGCCGCCGCGCGAGTCGAGGACGGCGACCTCCTCCAGGGAGGCGAGGGAGACCTGGTCCGCGGCCGGGTAGGCGAAACGGACGTCCTCGAACTCGACGGCCACCGGGCCCTCGGGGACCTCGCGGGCGTCCGGCTTCTCCTCGATCAGGGGCAACAGGTCGAGCACTTCGAAGACCCGCTCGAAGCTGACCAGTGCGCTCATCACCTCGACGCGGGCCCCGGCGAGCGCGGTGAGCGGGGCGTACAGGCGGGTCAGCAGCAGGGCGAGGGAGACGACGGCGCCCGCCGCCAGGGTGCCGCGCAGGGCGAACCAGCCGCCGAGGCCGTAGACCAGGGCGAGGGCCAGCGAGGAGACCAGGGTCAGCGCGGTCATGAACACCGACTGGGCGGTGGCGGTGCGCACACCGATGTCCCGGACCCGGGCGGCGCGCGCCGTGAACTCCGCCGACTCCTCCTCGGGGCGGCCGAAGAGCTTGATCAGGGTGGCGCCGGGAGCGGAGAACCGCTCGGTCATGCGGGTGCCCATGTCGGCGTTGAGCGCGGCGGCCTCGCGCTGCATGCGGGCCATCCGGCCGCCCATCCGGCGGGCGGGCACCACGAACACCGGCAGCAGCACCAGCGCGAGAAGGGTGATCTGCCAGGACAGGGTGAGCATCACCGCGAGCGTGAGCACCAGCGTGACCAGGTTGCTGACCACGCCGGACAGGGTGCCCGCGAAGGCGCGCTGGGCGCCGATGACGTCGTTGTTGAGACGACTGACCAGCGCTCCCGTACGAGTGCGTGTGAAGAACGCGACGGGCATGCGCTGCACATGATCGAACACAGCCGTTCGCAGGTCGAGGATGAGTCCCTCCCCGAGCGTCGCCGAGAGCCGCCGCCCGAGCACCCCGAGGGCCGCCTCCACGACCGCGACGAGCGCGATCAGCAGCGAAAGCCGTACGACCGTGCCGGTGTCGTGCCCCGACACGATCGCGTCGACGACATGGCCGGCGAGGACGGGGGTGGCGACGGCGAGCAGGGCGGTGACCACCCCGAGCAGGACGAAACGGATTATGCCCGCGCGGTGCGGGCGGGCGAAGGCGGCGATGCGGCGCAGCGTGGCCCGGTCGAAGGGGCGCCGCTCCTGCTGGGCGGTCATCACGCTGTGCAGCTGCATCCAGGCGGTGGTCTCCATACTCATGGAGAAGAACGTAGAACCTCAAGGTTCGTTGAGGTCAATGTCCGCGCGCCGTCCGCCCGTACGAAGGACCCGATGAGCCGTCGGAAGGCCCCGCCCGGCCCCGTGAAACACCAGCTGGAGCTCCCCCCTCAGCCGCTTCCAGGCCGTCATCCCGTGTCTCCTCTTCCGCCACCCGCCGTTGGGTCTGCGCGGAAAACCTCTCCCGGTGTGACAGCGGTAAGAATCCCCGACTTCCGTGAGAGCCGACTCCCCCGGCTCGCCCGCCGCATCCCCGTGCGGCACATGCTCACCCTGATCCCGCTCGTGCTGGTCGCGGTCATCGCGGTGCAGCACCGGCAGGTCCTCGTCGAGGGCTTCGGGCATCTGCGCGCCGCCTCCTGGCCCTGGCTGCTGGCGGCGGGCGGCGCCACCTGTCTGACCTGGGTGGCGGCGGCCTTCACCCGGCAGGGCGCGGTGGTCCAGCAACTGCCCCGCTGGCGGCTGCTGGCGACGCAGCTCGCGGCGGGCTCGGCCAACCACCTGCTGCCGACGGGGCTGGGCTCGGGCGCGGTCAACCTGCGGTTCATGACCGTGTGCGGGGTGCCGCTCGCCACCTCCTCGGCCGCGCTGGCCCTGTACCTGCTCGCCGAGTCGGTGGCCCGGGTGAGCCTGATGGCCGCGCTGTTCTTCGCCTTCCCCGACGCGCTGCGGCTCGACGGCCTGCTCCCCCAGGGGGACGTGGGACCGCTCCTGGCCGTCGTGGGCGCGCTGGCGGCCGTGGCGGTGGCCGTGCTGTTTCTCGTACGACGGGTGCGCGAGCCCGTGTTCCGCTTCGTGCGCACCGCCCTGAGCGAGGCCCGCTCGGTGCACACCCGTCCGTCCCGGGCGCTGGCGCTGTGGGGCGGCTCGCTGGCCTTCCCCGCGCTCCAGGCCCTCGGTCTGGTGGCGGTGGGGCAGGCGCTGGGCCTGTCGGTGCCGCCCACGCACATGGCGCTGGCGTACCTGGCGGCCACGGTCGCCGTCGCTCTGATCCCCACGCCGGGCGGTCTGGGTTCCGTGGAGGCGGCACTGATCGTGGCACTGGTGGCCGCGGGCGCCCCGGTGGCGGTGGCCACGGCCGTCGTCCTCGCGTACCGGATCATCACCGTGTGGGTGCCGTTGCTGCCGGGAGCGCTGACACTGGGGGCGCTGGTGCGGCTGAAGGTCATCTGACGCGGGGTGGCCTTCCTACGGAAGGAAACTCATGCCGGTCCGTCTGGAACGCAAGGGTCATGTCACGACGGTCGTCCTCTCCCGGCCCGAGGTGCGCAACGCGGTGGACGGTCCGACGGCGGCCCGACTGGTCGCCGCCTTCCGGGAGTTCGAGGCGGACGACGAGGCCCGGGTGGCGGTGCTGTGGGGCGAGGGCGGCACGTTCTGCGCGGGCGCGGACCTCAAGGCCATGGGCGGCGAGCACCGCAACCGGGTGGCGGAGGACGGTGACGGCCCGATGGGTCCGACCCGGCTGCGGCTGTCCAAGCCGGTGATCGCCGCGATCGCCGGGCACGCCGTGGCGGGGGGCCTGGAGCTGGCCCTTTGGTGCGATCTGCGGGTCGCCGAGGAGGACGCGGTGTTCGGCGTCTTCTGCCGCCGCTGGGGCGTACCGCTGATCGACGGCGGCACGGTACGGCTCCCCCGGCTGATCGGCACCAGCCGGGCCATGGACATGATCCTCACCGGCCGCCCGGTCGCGGCCGCCGAGGCCTACGAGATGGGCCTGGCCAACCGGGTCGTCCCGGCCGGCCGTTCCCGCGAGGCCGCGGAGGAACTGGCCGAGTCCGTCGCCGGCTTCCCACAGGCCTGTCTGCGCAGTGACCGGGCGTCGGTGCTGGACCAGGAGGGGCTCGACGAGCCGGCGGCGATGGGCGCCGAGATCCGTCATGGCATGGGCGTGCTGGCGCAAGGCCTGGAAGGCGCGGCGCGATTCGCGGCGGGCGCGGGGCGGCACGGCTCCTTCACGGGCGGCTGATCAGCCACTCCAGCACCGCCCGCCCGGCCCGGGCGCCCTCCCGGGTCGCTGTGCGGGTGTCCTGACCGGGCTGCCGCAGACCGCCGGCGGCGAAGACACCCGGGCGGTCGGTGTACGGCCCCCGGGTGAACGTGATCCGGGCCCGGCGGGCGAGTTCGTCCTCGGCGACGAAGTTCCCGGTGAAGACGACCGTGTCGCAGGCGAGCACCCCCGTACGCCCGTCCTCGTGCCGGATCCGGACGCCGGACAGCCGGCCGTGGCCGAGGATCTCGGTGACCGTCGTACGGGTGAGCAGCGGGATACGGGAACGGAGCCGGGCGTCCAGAGCTGCTCCGGCCGAGGCGGCGCGTGGCCGGTCGGTGACCATCGCGACGACCTCGGCGCCCCCGGCCCGCGCGGTCGCGGCGGCCGCGTACGAGACGTCCTCGGCGCCGACCACCACCGCCCGGGTGCCGATCGGCTGCCGGTAGCGGTGCACCGCCTGCTGCAGCTCTCCGCCGGTGCGGACCCCGGCGGGCCGGGTGCCCGGGACCAGCCGTGCGGCGCGGGGGCGTTCGCGGGCGCCGGTGGCGAGCACCACCGCCCGCGCGGTGAGAGTCTCCGGGCCCCGCTCGCCGACGGTGGCGAGGGAGAGCGGGCCGGCCCAGTCCAGGACGGTGACCCCGGTACGGACCACCGCTCCCGCGCGTCCGGCCGCCTCGACGAGCAGCCGGGCGTACGCGGGTCCGGTCAACGGCCGTGTCCAGGTGCCGAATCCGCGGTGGACGCAGTGCCGTGGCACTCCCCCGGCCTGCTGTTCCCGCTCCAGCACTTCCACCCGGCCGGCTCCGGCGGCGGCGAGCCGGGCGGCGGCCGCGAGCCCGGCGGGCCCGGCACCCACGACGAGGACGTCGACCTGGCGGTCGGCGGTAGCCGTGTCCTCCCGGCGGTCGACGCTCGGCACGTGGTCCCGGCCTTCGACGCTCGGCACGTGGTCTCCGCCTTCGGCGGTCATCGCGTGGTCCCGGCGGTCGGCGGTCATCGTGTCGTCCCGGCCCTCTCGAACAAGTCGCTTACGGCGGCCCCGCAGTGGAAGCCCTGGCAGCGTCCCGCCCCGGCCCTGGTGCGGCGGCGCAGACCCGCCGGGCTGTGCGGCGGGATCGTCCCGGCCAGGGCGGCCCGGATCTCGCCGAGGGTCACGCGCTCGCAGTGGCAGACGATGACGTCACCGCCTTGCCGGTAGGGCCGGGGGAAGGCCTCGCCGAGGTTCGGCATGGTGACCGGTTCCAGATCGACGGGGTCCTTCAGGCCCAGCCCCGAGTCCCGCAGCAGACCGGTGACATGGGCGGCGATGGCAAGCGAGGCGGTGAGGCCCGTGGAGCGGATGCCGCCGACGGTGACGTATCCCTGGCCGGGGTGGGCGGAGATGCGGTAGTCGTCGTGCTCGGTGGCCGCGCGCAGCCCGGCGTAGACGGCGGTGACCTCCTCGTCGACGAGGCCGGGCAGGATGCGGCGGCCCTGCGCGCGCAGCGCCGCCAGTCCCTCGGCGGTCGACTGGGTGGCGGTCCTGTCGTCCAGGTCCTCGGCGGTGGGGCCCAGCAGGACGTTGCCGTAGACCGTGGGGGCGACCAGGACGCCCTTGCCGAGGGCGGTGGGCACCGGAAGGAGGATGTGCCGGACCAGGTCGCGGGCGAGCTTGTCGTAGACGATCAGCTGGCCCCGGCGCGGGGTGACGGTGAAGGCGCGGTGGCCCAGGAGCCGGTCGAGGGTGTCGGCGTGCAGGCCGGCCGCGTTGACCAGGTGGCGGGTGTGCAGCGGGCCGCGTGTGGTGGTCAGGGTGTGCACGCCCTCGCGTCGACTCGCCTGCTCCACCCGGGAGTTGAGGTGGAGGTCGACGCCGCCCCGGACCGCCTGGGTGGCGTAGGCGAGGGTGGTGCTCCAGGGGCAGACGATGCTCTCGCCGGGGACGTGCAGGGCACCGAGCGCGCCCGGGCCGAGGCGGGGTTCGCGGGCGTACAGCTCGCTCGCGTCCAACTGGCGGGTGTCGCGGCGGCCGTTGCGTACGGCCTTCGCCGTCAGCTGTGGCAGCGCGGCCAGTTGTTCCGCGTCCCAGGCGACCAGCAGGGCGCCGACCGGCTCGACCGGGATGCCGGACGCGGCCGCGTAGGCGGTGAGAAGCCGGGAGCCCTCGCGGACCAGGCGGGCCTCCAGGGTGCCGGGGTGGGCGTCGAAACCGGTGTGCAGGATGGCGGTGTTGGCCTTGGAGGTGCCCTGGCCGACGTCGTCCTGGGCCTCCAGCAGGGCGACCTCGAGGTGCGGGTGGCGGGCGAGTTCGCGGGCGATCGCGCTGCCGACCACTCCGGCGCCGACGACCGTCACGTCGTACGGGCCGGAGGGCAGCGGCCCTTCGGTGGTGACCGTCATGCCGGCGCTCCTTCGAGGAGCCTGCCGACGGCCGCGCGGAAGGTGCCGAGGCGGTCGGCGGCCTCGGTGGCGGAGATCCGGGGTTCGTAGACGGCGGCCGGTCTGCCGTCCGGCAGGAAGTCGACGGGGTCGGCGCCGAGGTGGGCGAGGGCGCCGACGCCGAGGGCGGTGGCGTCCGGCAGGGTGGACACCTCGACGGGGCGTTGCAGCAGGTCGGCCTGGGTCTGCATGAGGAGGGACGAGCGGGTCAGGCCGCCGTCGACGCGCAGGACGGTGAGCGGGGCGCCCAGGTCGGTGCCGGCGGCTTCGGCGAGCTCCACCACCTGGGCGGCCAGGCCCTCGCAGAGGGCGCGCACCAGATGCCCGGGGCCGGTGTCGAGGCCGAGGCCGGTGAGCGAGCCGCGCAGGTCGCCGCGCCACCAGGGGGCGGCGAGCCCGGCCAGCGCGGGGACGAAGGTGACCCCGCCCGCGTCGGGGACGGTGCCGCCCACCCGGTCGAGGTCACCGGGCCCGGAGATGACACCGATGCCGGTGAGCCAGCGGACGGCGGAGGCGGCCGTGTACACCTGGCCGTCCAGGCAGTAGTCGGTCGTCCCGGCGAGGCGCCAGGCGACACAGCTGACCAGGCCGGAGGTGCCGTGCCGGGGGGTGTCGCCGGTGTGCGCGAGCAGGAACGCCCCGGTGCCGTAGGTGCACTTGGCGCCGCCCGGAGCGGTGATGCGCTGGGCGAGGAGGGCGGCCTGCTGGTCCACGGCGAGGCCGGTGAGCGGGATCTCGTCCCCGAACTCCTTCGTCGTCCCCACGAGTTGGGCGTTGTCGACGATCTCGGGAAGGTCTTCGGCGGAGAGTCCGTAGAGGTCGAGGGCCCGGGGAGACCACTGGACCCGGTCCAGGTCGAGGAGTTGGGTACGGCCGGCGGTGGCGGCGTCGGTGACGTAAGCGCCGGTGAGCCGGTGGACCAGCCAGGCGTCGGTGGTGGTGACCACTCCCCGGGTGGTGAGGTGGCGGCGGATCCAGGCCATCTTGGGTGCGGCGAAGTAGGGGTCGAGCGGGAGGCCGGTGAGGGCACGTAACTCGTCGGAATGCTCGGCGAGTTCGGCGCAGACGCTCTCGGCGCGGCGGTCCTGCCAGACGATCGCGTCGGTGAGCGGGCGCCCGGTACCGGGGTCCCAGGCGAGCACGGTCTCGCCCTGGTTGGCGAGGCCCAGTGCGGTCACGCGTTCACCTGCCTCGGCGAGGGCGCGGCGGCCGGCGACGAGCACCGAGTCGTACAGCTCCCCGGGGTCCGCCTCCACCAGGCCGCCGGGGAGGTTCCGGGGCCGTACGGCGGCGAATCCGGTGCCGATGACGCCCCGTTCGGGGCAGATCACCAGGGCCTTGGTACCGGACGTGCCCTGGTCGACGGCGAGCACCGGACCTGTCATCGAGCCTCCCCTGGCGATCACTCGCGACAGCCTGCCGCCGGGCGGCAGGCTGCGTCAACCGGGCGCGATTCCAGGGGAGTTCGAGTCAGATACGGACCACCTCCTGGCCCTGCTCCGTCGCCGGTCCGGTCCGGGCCCCGGCCGCGTCCCGCCGGTCGAGCCAGGAGAGCACGGGAGCGGTCATCACCGTGGTCACCAGGGCCACGAGCACCAGGGCGGAGAACAGGGCGTCGCTGACGATGCCGGCGGCCAGGCCGACGTTCAGAGCGATGAGCTGCATGAGTCCGCGGGCGTTCATCAGCGCGCCGACGCGGACCGCCACCGACGGCGGTTCGCCCTTCAGGCGGGCCGCCGCCCAGCAGCCGCCGAACTTGCCGGCCACGGCCAGCACCACGGCCGCCACGCCGAACGCCGGCACGGCGCGGTCGGCGAACACGTCGAAGCGGGTGTTGAGGCCGGAGTAGGTGAAGAACATCGGGACGAAGACCACCTGGGTCACCGACTGGGTCGTCCGCACCAGGCGTTCGGCCACCTCGCCCCGGGGCATGGCCATGCCCACGCAGAACGCCCCGGACACCGCGTACAGGTCGATGGTGTCGGTGAACCAGGCGGCGCAGAACAGCACCACGACGGTGCCGAGGAGCCGGGTACCGTAGTCGTAGCCGTAGGCCCGGCCGGAACGATGCGCCGGCCACGCGCGGGACCAGCAGGCAGGGGCCGCGGCTGGGCAGCGAGCGGGTGTGCTCGGCGGACGACTCCAGCCGGAACCGCCGCAGCACCTCCTCGGCCGCGACCCGCATGGTCAGTACGGCGAAACCGCGGGCCGGGCAGGGCCGGTCGGCGGTGACGCCGAACGGGATGGAGGCGGTGGGCCGGGTGTCCTTCGACAGCCGGCGGTCGAGGTCGAAGCGTCCGGCCTCGGTGGTGCCCGAGCCCTGGTACTCGGGGTAGTTGAAGAGCAGGACCGAGCCCGTGGGGATGGCGGGACGGCCGTCGCGCGGAATCTCGTCCGTGGTGATCCGGTGCGCGACGCCGAACAGCGGGAAGTGCTGGAGGGTCTCGTCGATGACGTGGTCGAGGTAGTCGGGGCCTTCCTTCGACCTCAGTCGTTCCTGCACCTGCGGGTGGGTGGCGAGGGCGAGCAGCAGGTGGGCCATGGCCTCGGACATCTGCACCACGGCCGTGTTGAAGAAGGTGCCCTGAAGGTAGTACGCCCGCTCCCGCTCGGTGAGCAGCGCGGGCAGCGGCACCGGCGGCGGGTCGTGGGCGAGGCGCTCGCGCAGGTAGGACGTGAGCCGGGCGCGACGGTCCAGGTGGCGCAGCCGGGTGCACTTCAGGGCGTAGACGGCAAGTTGACAGGTCGGGCACAGTCCGGGCGGTCCGGCGCCCGGTACGAACCTCCGTGCGGATACGGCAGGATGAGCGGTTGCACAATCGAATGGAGGTAACGGTGAACCGAGGTCTCACCGTCGATGACCTGGTCCTGGCCGGAATCGCGCTGGCGGCGGGTCTGTTGCTGGCCTTTCTGTCGCGCGGGATGCTGCGCTGGCTGGCCAAGCACGCGAAGCGGACCCGTTGGAGCGGTGACGACGTCATCGTGGACGCGCTGCGCACGGTGGTCCCCTGGGCGGCGATCACGGCCGGCGCGGCCGCGGCCGCGGCTGTGCTGCCGCTGACCAAGACGGTCCAGCACCACACCAACCAGTGTCTCCAGGTGGTGCTGATCTTCGCGGTGACGGTGTCGGCGGCGCGGGTGATCGCGGGCCTGGTGCAGTCGGTCACCCAGTCCCGCTCCGGGGTCGCCGGTTCGGCCACGATCTTCGTGAACATCACCCGGGTGCTGGTCATGGCGATCGGTTTCCTGGTGGTGCTGCAGACGCTGGGCATCTCCATAGCGCCCATGCTCACCGCCCTGGGCGTGGGCGGTCTGGCGGTCGCGCTCGCCCTCCAGGACACCCTGGCGAACCTCTTCGCGGGCATCCACATCCTCGCGTCCAAGACCGTCCAGCCGGGTGACTACATCCAGCTGAGCAGCGGTGAGGAGGGCTATGTGGTGGACATCAACTGGCGCCAGACGACGGTCCGCCAGCTCTCCAACAACCTGGTGGTCATCCCCAACGGCCAGCTGGCGAAGACGAACATGACCAACTACACGCGTCCGGAGCAGCAGCTGACGGTCCTGGTGCAGGTGGGTGTCAGTTACGACAGCGACCTGGACCACGTCGAGCGGGTCACGACCGAGGTCATCGCCGAGACGATGAAGGAGATCACCGGCGCGGTCCCGGACCACGATCCGGCCATCCGCTTCCACACCTTCGGCGACTCCCGGATCGGCTTCACGGTGATCCTGGGCGTCGGCGAGTTCAGCGACCAGTTCCGGATCAAGCACGAGTTCATCAAGCGCCTGCACCGCCGCTACCGCGACGAGGGCATCCGCATCCCGGCGCCGGCCCGTACGGTGGCGCTCCAGCAGGGAGCCGTGGTGATTCCGCAGCAGCGTGTGGCGGACGACGTGCCGTCCGGCCTGCCGCACACCGACTAGTCCCCTGCCGAATCGCCTACAGCGTGGCCGAGTTGTCGTGGTGGTGGCCGCCTCGCAGGCTGTGCGGGGTGGCCAGGCTCTGGGTCACGGGGGTGACCGTCCAGTCCGGGTGGCCCGGCATCCGCGGGGTCGTCGTGCCGTAGAGCCAGTCACGGAGGAAGCCCGACCGGTCCTGGCCGGTGACCTCCGTGGCCACCGCGATGTAGTCGGCCGTCGAGGCCGAGCGGTACCGGAAGCGCTCCAGGAAGGTGCGCTCGACCGCGTGGAAGGCGTCCTCGCCGACCAGCTCGCGGAAGGCGTACAGGACCAGGACGCCGCCGAGGTAGCGCTGGCTGTCGAAGAGGTCGACCTCGTTCGGGGCGGCCACCGGGCCCGAGTCGTGGCGCCACTGGTCGCCGCGGGCGTAGGTGTCCTTCATCCGGGCCTCCATGGTGGTGAGGCCCAGGGAGTCCGGCCAGCCGCGCTCGTAGCGGTAGAGCAGCCCGTAGAAGTCGGCGTGGCCCTCGTTCAGCCAGAGGTCGGCCCAGGTGGCGGGGCTGACCATGTTGCCGAAGTACGAGTGGACCAGCTCGTGCATCATGTGCGAGCCGATCTTGGGCTCTGCCTGGAGCAGGAAGTTCGGCTTGTAGAGGGTGAGGGTCTGGGTCTCCAGGCCGGTGAAGTCGAAGGCGTTCGGGTCGTCGGAGTTGCAGGGCAGCAGGCCGTACGTCTCGAACGGGAAGGCCATGCCGAGCCGGTCCCCCAGCCAGCTCACCTGGCCCGCGGTGAGGGCGAGCGCCGGTTCCAGGGCGGCGGCCCGGGCCGTGGGGACGACGTCCCGCAGCGGCAGGCCGTGCGGACCCTGCCGGTCCTTGACCACGTAGTCGCCGACGGTGATCTGGACGAGTTCCGTGGCGATCGGCGAGCGGGAGCGGTACGAGTACGCCGTCCGGCCGTCGGAGAGGGTCTCGGTGCAGGTCAGCAGCCCGTTCGCGACGCCCCGCACACCGCTCGGGACGGTGATGCGGACAGTGAGGTCCGCCTTGTCCGAGGGGTGGTCGTTGCACGGGAAGACGGTGTGCGCGGAGTTCGGCTGCGGGCAGATCGCGAAGCCGTCCGGGGTGGGCACCCAGGCGGTGTGCGCAAGGGTGCGGCGCGGGTCGGCGCCGTACGCCACGCACACGGTGATGTCGTCGTCCGCCCGCAGGGGGCGGGCGGGCGTGATCCGCAGCTTCTCGTCCGCCTGCTCGTAGGCGGCGTCGCAGCCGTCGACACGCACGGCGGATATATCCAGTCCGAGGGCGTCCAGGGAGAGCCGGGACAGGTCCTGGGTGGTGCGGATGCGCAGGGTCGCGGTGGCGTCGACCAGGCGGGTCGTGCCGTCGTAGGCGAGATCGAGGTCGTAGGCGAGGACCCGGTAGCCGTCGTTGCCGAGGGCCGGGTAGACGGGGTCGCCGAGGGTCTCCGGGCCCGGGGCCGGTGTGTCGCCCCCGGCCCTCGCGTCGCCGCTTTTCTCCCCCGCGGAGAAGGGACGCGCAAGGGCCGGGGCCCCCGTGGCCAGGACGGTCGCCGTGCCGAGCAGGGCGGCCGCCGGGGCCGTCACTCTGGTGCGATATCTCATGGTCCGCTTTCGCTCGGGCGGCCGGGTGGTCACTCCGGCCGCCGGTCGATGGTCGCTCGCTTGTCATGACCACCGTTGCGAAGGATCCGGTTGCCCGGACTTCGAAAGCAAAGTCTGAAAATCGGATCTTCCGAGTCGCGGACCCCTGTCGAGCCCGGGTCGATCACGAGATATCTTGATGTCGAGCAATGTTGCAGACGTGGAGCGGAGCACCCGGTGACTGACTCGACCATCATCTACACCTACACAGACGAGGCCCCGGCCCTGGCGACGCATTCGTTCCTGCCGGTGGTCCAGGCGTACGCCTCGCAGGCCGGTGTCGCCGTGGACACCCGCGACATCTCGCTGGCCGGACGCATCATCGCCCACTTCCCGGAGTACCTGAACGAGGACCAGCGCATCCCCGACGCGCTGGCCGAGCTGGGCGACCTGGCGAAGACGCCCGAGGCCAACATCGTCAAGCTGCCGAACATCTCGGCGTCGATCCCGCAGCTGAAGGCCGCCGTCGCCGAGCTCCAGGGCAAGGGCTACGCGCTGCCGGACTACCCGGACGACCCGAAGACCGACGAGGAGCGCGAGATCCGCGCCCGCTACGACAAGGTCAAGGGTTCCGCCGTGAACCCGGTCCTGCGTGAGGGCAACTCGGACCGCCGCGCCCCCGCCTCGGTCAAGAACTACGCCAAGACCCACCCGCACCGCATGGGCGCCTGGACCCCCGAGTCCAAGACCAACGTGGCGACCATGGGCGAGAACGACTTCCGCTCCACCGAGAAGTCCGCGGTGATCTCCGAGGCCGGCGCGCTGAAGATCGAGCTGGTCGCCGAGGACGGCACCACCACCGTCCTCAGGGAGTCCGTACCGGTCCTCGCGGGCGAGGTCGTCGACGCCTCCGTGCTGCACGTCGCGCAGCTCAACGACTTCCTGGCCGCACAGATCGCCCGCGCCAAGCAGGAGGACGTCCTGTTCTCCGTGCACCTGAAGGCCACGATGATGAAGGTCTCCGACCCGATCATCTTCGGTCACGTGGTGCGCGCATTCTTCCCGAAGACGTTCGCGAAGTACGGCGAGACCCTCAAGGCGGCCGGCCTTTCCCCGAACGACGGTCTGGGCGGCATCCTCAAGGGCCTGGAGAACCTGCCCGAGGGCGCCGAGATCAAGGCCTCCTTCGACGCCGAGATCGCCGAGGGCCCGGCCCTCGCGATGGTCGACTCCGACAAGGGCATCACCAACCTGCACGTGCCGTCCGACGTCATCGTCGACGCCTCGATGCCGGCCATGATCCGCACCTCCGGCCACATGTGGGGCCCGGACGGCCAGGAGGCCGACACCCTCGCGGTGATCCCGGACTCCTCCTACGCCGGTGTCTACCAGGCCGTGATCGAGGACTGCCGCGCCCACGGCGCCTTCGACCCGTCCACCATGGGCTCCGTCCCGAACGTGGGCCTGATGGCGCAGAAGGCCGAGGAGTACGGCTCCCACGACAAGACCTTCGAGATCGCCACCGCCGGCACGGTCCGCCTGGTCGACGCGGCCGGCAACGTCGTGATCGAGCAGCCGGTCGCCACCGGTGACATCTTCCGCGCCTGCCAGACCAAGGACGCGCCGATCAAGGACTGGGTGAAGCTCGCCGTCACCCGCGCCCGCGCCACCGGCGACCCGGCCGTCTTCTGGCTGGACGAGGGCCGCGCCCACGACGCGCAGCTGATCGCCAAGGTCCAGCAGTACCTGCCCGAGCACGACACCGAGGGCCTGGACATCCGGATCCTCTCCCCGATCGAGGCCACCAAGCTGTCGGTCGAGCGCATCCGCCGCGGCGAGAACACCATCTCCGTCACCGGCAACGTGCTGCGCGACTACCTGACCGACCTCTTCCCGATCCTGGAGCTGGGCACCAGCGCCAAGATGCTGTCGGTCGTCCCGCTGATGGCGGGCGGCGGCCTGTTCGAGACGGGCGCCGGCGGCTCCGCGCCGAAGCACGTCCAGCAGCTGGTCAAGGAGAACTACCTGCGCTGGGACTCGCTCGGCGAGTTCTTCGCGCTCGTCCCCTCCTTCGAGCAGTACGCCGACTTCACCGGCAACGCCCGCGCCAAGGTGCTGGCCGACACCCTCGACCGCGCCACGGCGACCTTCCTCAACGAGGACAAGTCCCCGACCCGTCGCGTCGGCGGCATCGACAACCGCGGCAGCCACTTCTACCTGTCCCTGTACTGGGCGCAGGAGCTGGCCAAGCAGACCGACGACGCCGAGCTCGCCAAGGCGTTCGCCTCGCTCGCCGAGACGCTCTCCGCCAACGAGCAGACGATCGTCGACGAGCTGCTCGCCGTCCAGGGCTCCCCGGCCGACATCGGCGGCTACTACCAGCCCGAGAAGGCCAAGGCGGACGCGGTCATGCGCCCGTCGGCCACCTGGAACGCGGCGCTCGCGGCGCTCTGACGCCTCAGGGCTCCCTGGGCCCCTCTTGAAGTCTCCGCCCCGGCAGGCACCCCGCCCGCCGGGGCGGAGCCATGTCCGGCCCCGTCCCGCCGGCACCGCGGCGGGCGGTGTGTATCCCGTTCGTGAAGTCTGCATGTCACGCGCGCCAGGTGTCTGGTCCGTCCGGATCCGCTGTGGTTCGCTCAGCGCATGACGGTGCTTGTGAGCCGACGCCACGTGGACTTCGTGCGTGTCACCACCATGGGTTGTCCTGCCGTGAGCTGACGCTCCGGCCCGACCCCGTCCCTCCGTTGTGCCGACGCGCGCCCCTGCGCGCACGCCGTCATGCCTTCCCGCACGAGGAGCAGCACCATGAGCCAGCCCATCGACTCCGTCACCGCCGGTCACACGCCCGAGGAGACGCAGGCCGGATCCGACACCCCGGCCTGGTCGTTCGAGACCCGGCAGATCCACGCCGGGGCCGTACCGGACCCGACGACCGGCGCCCGGGCGACGCCGATCTACCAGACGACGTCGTTCGTGTTCCGGGACACGCAGCACGCCGCCGACCTGTTCTCGCTCGCCGAGCCCGGCAACATCTACACCCGCATCCACAACCCCACCCAGGACGTCTTCGAGCAGCGGGTCGCCTCGCTGGAGGGCGGGGTCGCGGCGGTGGCACTGTCGTCCGGGCAGGCCGCGGAGACCCTGGCTATCCTCACGCTGGCCGGCGCGGGCGACCACATCGTGTCGAGCACGTCCCTCTACGGCGGCACGTACAACCTGTTCCGGCACACGCTGCCGAGGTTCGGC
The DNA here is from genome assembly GCF_003814875.1 of Streptomyces sp. Ag109_O5-1. Lineage (GTDB taxonomy): Bacteria > Actinomycetota > Actinomycetes > Streptomycetales > Streptomycetaceae > Streptomyces > Streptomyces sasae. The sequence continues at coordinate 1,066,124 of NZ_RKQF01000001.1, forward strand.
ATCGAGGTGTCCTTCGTGGACGACCCGGACGACGCCGAGGCCTGGCGGGCGGCGATCCGGCCGAACACCAGGGCGCTGTTCGCGGAGACGCTGGGCAACCCGCGCGGCAACGTCCTCGACGTACGGGCGGTCGCGGACGTGGCCCACGCGGCGGGCGTGCCGCTGATCGTGGACAACACGGTCCCGACGCCGTACCTGCTGCGGCCTCTCGAGCACGGCGCGGACATCGTCGTGCACTCGGCGACCAAGTTCCTCGGCGGGCACGGGACGGCGATCGCGGGGGTGGTCGTCGACGGCGGCAGCTTCGACTTCGGCGCGCACTCCGACCGCTTCCCCGACTTCACCGAGCCCGACCCCAGCTACCACGGCCTGCGGTACTGGCCGGCCCTCGGCCCCGGCGCGTACGCCATCAAGCTGCGGGTGCAGCTGCTGCGCGACCTCGGCCCCGCACTCTCCCCGCACTCCGCGTTCCTGCTGCTGCAGGGCGTGGAGACGCTGAGCCTGCGCCTGGAGCGGCACTCGGCCAATGCCCAGGCCCTCGCCGAGTGGCTGGAGCAGCGCGACGAGGTCGCCGCAGTCCACTATCCGGGCCTGCCGTCCAGCCGCTGGTACGAGGCGGGGCGGAAGTACCTGCCGAACGGCGCCGGCGCGATCGTCTCCTTCGAACTGCGGGACGGTATCGAGGCGGGCAAGCGGTTCGTGGACGCGGTCGAGCTGTTCAGCCATCTCGCCAACATCGGTGACGTCCGCAGCCTGATCATCCACCCGGCGTCCACCACCCACAGCCAGCTGGACGAGGAGCAGTTGACGGCGACCGGGACCGCGCCGGGCCTGGTGCGGCTGTCGGTCGGCATCGAGAACCTCGCCGATCTCAAGGCCGACCTGGAGGCCGGTTTCCGCGCGGCCAAGGGTGCCGCGTCCTGAACGCCGTACCGCACGCAGGGGTTCCCCTTCCGCCGGCCCACGGGGGCTGGCGGGAGGGGGATCCGCCGGGCCGCCGCCGGTGGTATGTCACTCACCAGCCGCTTCCGCTGGAGGCCGGCGGCGAACTGCCCGGCGTACGGCTGGCGTTCGAGACCTGGGGCCGGCTCGCCCCCGACGCCTCCAACGCCGTGCTGGTGCTGCACGCGCTCACCGGTGACAGCCATGTCGCCGGGCCCGCCGGACCGGGGCATCCGACCCCGGGCTGGTGGGACGGGCTGGTCGGGCCTGGCCTGGCGCTGGACACCGACCGCTGGTTCGTCGTCGCCCCGAACGTCCTGGGCGGCTGCCAGGGCAGCACGGGACCGGCCTCCCCGCGTGCCGAGGGCCGTCTGCCCTGGGGCGGTGCCTTCCCCTTCCTGACCCAGCGCGACCAGGTCGCGGCCGAGGCCGGGCTCGCCGACGCGCTGGGCATCGGGCGGTGGGCGCTGGTCGTCGGCGGCTCCATGGGCGGGATGCGGGCCGTGGAGTGGGCGGTGTCGTACCCGGAGCGGGTCGGGGCCCTGCTGCTGCTCGCCACGACGGCGGCGGCCAGCGCCGAGCAGATCGCGTGGACGAACGCCCAGCTCGGCGCGATCCGCGCCGATCCCGACTGGCACGGCGGCGACTACCACGGCACCGGACGCGCCCCGCACGCCGGCCTGGGCCTGGCCCGCCGGATCGCCCATGTCACCTACCGCAGCGAGCCCGAGCTCGCGATCCGCTTCGGCCGGACACCGCAGGCGGGCGAGGCCCCCTTCACCGGCGGCCGCTACCAGGTCGAGTCGTATCTCGACCACCACGCCGCCAAGCTGGTACGGCGCTTCGACGCGGGCAGTTACGTGGTGCTGTCGCAGGCGATGAACGCCCATGACGTCGGCCGCGGCCGGGGCGGGGTGCGCGCCGCCCTCGGCCGGGTCACGGCCCGCACGCTGGTCGCGGGCGTCGACTCCGACCGTCTCTATCCCCCTGCCCAGCAGTCGGAGCTGGCCGCGCTGATCCCGTCCGCCGACCGGCTCCGGCTGATCGAGTCGCCGTACGGCCACGACGGCTTCCTGATCGAGACCGCGCAGGTGGGCGCGCTGGTGGCGGAGCTGCTCGGCTGACGGCTCACCACTCGCGCGGCGCGATCAGCTCCTCGGGCTCCGCGTCCTCGAAGCCGTACGCCCGGGCGATGACCCAGAAGTCCCCGCCTATCTCCTCCCGGGCCACGGTCTCGATCTCGCTGCCGGCCGCCTCGAACTCGGCCTCCAGGGCGTTGAACTCCTCGGTGGCCGCGTGCGTCAGGGCGTAGAGCGTGGGCAGGTCGGCCGGGCTCTCGGCCTCGATGCGCTCGCAGAGCCGGACGAGGATCGCCCTGCCCCGGTCCACCACGCGGCCGGGGAAGTAGTCGTCCTCGTACAGCTCCGCCAGGAAGGCGTGCCCGGTGATCCGGGGATTGCTGATCGGCATGGTGAGCGCCCCGCCCTCGTCGGTCGTCGATGTGACACCTTGATCCTGCACCCTGCCACTGACAACGCCCCGGAGCCGCCCGTGTCCCAGCCGTCGTACGAACTCCTCCCCGGCGCCGGCGAGTCGCCCGTGATCCTGCATGTACCGCACTCGGCGCGGACGATCCCGGCCGATGTCAGGGCGGGCATCGAGCTCGACGATGCCGCGCTGGAGCGGGAGCTGGACCACATCACGGACGCGCACACGGCGGAGCTCGCCGAGGCCGCGGCAGAACGCGCGGGAGTCACCCCCTGGCGGTTCGTCAACCGGCTGTCCCGGCTGGTCGTCGATCCCGAGCGGTTCCCGGACGAGCGGGAGGAGATGCTCGCGGTCGGGATGGGGGCCGTGTACACGCGGACCACGCACCGGGACGTGCTGCGGCAGGAGGGCGTGGATCCCGGGCCGTTGGTCGCGCGGTACTTCCGGCCGTACGCGCGGGCGATGACGGAGGCCGTCGCCGGGCGGCTGGCCGCGACCGGGCGGGCTGTGGTGATCGACGTGCACTCCTATCCGAGCCGGGCGCTGCCCTACGAGCTGCACGGAGCGGGACCGCGGCCGCCGGTGTGTCTGGGCACGGACCGCTTCCACACGCCGGCCGGGCTGGCCGAGGCGGCGCGGAAGGCGTTCGCGGGGTGCGGGGAGACCGGGCTGGACAGCCCGTTCAGCGGGACCTATGTGCCGTTGGAGTTCTACGGGACGGACGCACGGGTCGGCGCGCTGATGGTGGAGATCCGGCGGGATCTGTACATGGCCGAGCCCGGTGGCCCGGCCGGGCCCGGAGTCGACCGGCTCGCCACCGCCCTCGCCGGGCTCGTGGACTCCGTCGGCCGCTGACCTCCCCCGTGCCCCCTCCTGGAGCATTCCCGCAGGACACCGGGTGAGGGCCGTACGAGGGTGGATCCATGACGACGGACATCACCACGCCCGCGACGGCCGAGCCGGTCAAGCCCGTCACCACGGAGATACTCGCGCCCGTCACGGCGGAGCCGGCCGCGCCCGGCTGCGGGGCCGCGGGGCCGGTACGGGACTGGCCGGCGCTCGACCTGGAGGGGACGGAGTTCGACCCGGTCCTCGCCGCCCTGATGGCGGAGGGTCCGGTGACGCGGATCCGGCTGCCGTTCGGCGAGGGCTGGGCGTGGCTGGCCACCCGGTACGAGGACGTCAGGCTCGTCACCAACGACGCGAGGTTCAGCCGGGACGAGGTCACCCGGCGGCAGGTGACGCGGCTCGCCCCGCACTTCCAGCCCCGCCCGGGCTCGCTGGCCTGGGCCGACCAGCCCGACCACAACCGGCTGCGCAAGCCGGTCGCCGGTGCCTTCACGATGGGCGCGATGAAGCGGCTGCGGCCCCGGGCGCAGGAGATCCTCGACCGACTGGTGGACGGGGTCGTACGGGACGGGCCGCCCGCGGATCTGATCGGGCGGGTGCTGGAGCCGTTCCCGATCATCGTGGTCAGCGAGGTGATGGGGGTGCCGGAGTCCGACCGGGAGCGGGTGCACGCCTGGACCCGGCAGATCATCTCCACCTCGGGCGGCGTCGAGGCCGCCGACACGGCCAAGCGGGGCCTGTACGGGTGGATCACCGAGACCGTACGCGCGCGTGCCGACTGCACCGGTGACGACGTGTACTCGCTGCTCGGGGGTGCCGTGGCCCGGGGCGAGATCGGCGAGGAAGAGGCCGTGGGGCTGGCCGGTCCGCTGCAGATCGGCGGCGAGGCGGTCACCCACAACTGCGGCCAGATGCTGTACCTGTTGCTCACCCGGCCGGAGCTGATGGCGTGGATGCGCGACCGGCCGGTGGAGCGCGTGCCGGTCCTCGACGAGCTGCTGCGCTGGATCCCGCACCGCAGCACGGTCGGGCTCGCCCGGATCGCCCTGGAGGACGTCGAGTTGGGCGACGGCACCCGGATCGCGGCCGGCGATCCGGTATACGTCTCCTATCTCGCCGCCAACCGCGACCCGGCCGTCTTCCCCGACCCGGACCGCATCGTCCCCGACCGCGACCCGAACCCGCATCTCGCCTTCGGCAACGGCCCGCACTACTGCACGGGCGCGGTACTCGCCCGGCTGCAGACCGAGTTGCTGGTCGACACCCTTCTCGACCGGCTGCCGGGGCTGCGGCTCGCGGTGCCGGCGGAGGAGGTGGAGTGGCGCCGCAAGACGATGGTCCGGGGGCCGCTGACGCTGCCGGTCACATGGTGACGGCGCCTCACGCCCGCAGCCACTCCGTGACGATCACGTCCTCACCGGTCCGCAGCCGCAGCGCGAACGGCCCCGTGGGCGGGGTCTGACTGGCGAAGCGGCCCATGCCGTCGACCGTGAGCGGCTGCACCGCCGCCGGGCCGCCGAGTACCTCGATGCGCGCCGACTGCGGGGGCAGCACCTGGCCGAGCAGTCCGTCGCCGGTGACCTCGACGTCCACGGTGAGCCCGCCCGCCTGGAACGTCAGCATCCGGGGCGGGGCCTCGGCCCCTCTGACCGGGATGGCGTCCACCAGGGAGTCGAAGGTGAGTTCGGCGATCCGGGCGTCCAGGTCGTGCAGGACGTAGGCGTCCATGGCCAGTTGGAGCAGGTCGGCCGGGAGCGGGTCGAGGACGGCGGCCGCCCGGCGCAGTTCCTCCTCCAGCGCGTCGGCATCGAACTCGTCGATCTCGGCGAACTCGGTGCCGTCGAAGCCCTCGTCGTCGCCCGTGTCCATGGCGTTCACACCGTTCCCCTAGCGTCGAGCCGGGCCCGCAGCCGGCGCAGACAGCGCTGGCGCAGCGGGCCGATACTGCCCACCGCGATGCCCAGTGCCACGGACACCTCGACATAACTGGGCGGCGGCGAGGCCATCAGGACACGGAGCAACTGCCTGCACCGGTCGCCGAGTTCCTCGAACTCCTGCCACAACAGCCGGATCTGCTCGGCCTCGGCGGCGGCGTCCTCCGCGTCGATCAAGGACTGTTCGGGCGTACGGTCCTCGCTGACCCGGTCGAGGACCTGCGGGTCGTCGGTCGGCAGCAGCCGGGTCAGGCTCCTGATGACCTTGAGGCACTCGTTGCGTGCGGTGCTGGCCAGCCAGGAGCCCGCCTTCTCGGGTTCCCGGATGCGGCCCAGGTGCTGGGCGAACCGGAACCAGACGGTCTGGTACACCTCGTGCCCGTCGGCGTCGGAGAGCCGGTGTGCGCGCACCACTGACCACACCAGTGGGCTCAGCCCTTCCACGAGCGCCTTCCAGGCCGCCGCGTCGCCGTCGACGGCGCACTGGACCAGCGCGCCGACCTCTGCTCGGTCCACGGTCCCACCCCTCGTGTACGGCAAGTCATCGTACGCCGTGGAGGGGAGTGTTCCGGAACTCATGCCATGGGTGCCAGCCGGACGACGGGGACCGGCTGCCAGGTCGCCGGGCGGAGCGCAGGTACCGGGGTGCCGCGTACCTCGGCGTAATCCGTGATGTCCTGGAGGAGTTGGGCGCGTGCCGCGCGCGGGTCGGCCTCCTTGGTCGTGGTCATCCGGTCGGCGACGAGGCCGGCGACGATGGGGGTGGCGAACGATGTTCCGCTCCACTGTGCGAACCCTTCGAACATCACTTGGTCCGGTTTGCCGGGGCCGGTCGTCCCGGTGTCGGTCAACACGCCGGTGTGGCGTGGGTACTGGCAGGTGCAGGCGTAGGTGAAGCCGAACCGGCAGGCGTCGTAGGTGGTGTGCTGGTACACGTACGGCACGGGTGCGTCGAAGCCGGCCATGGCGCCGATGAGCTGCTCGCCGGGGGCGTAGACCTTGACCCAGCTGCCGTGGTTGGTGAAGCAGGCGCCGTACTCGCCGTCGCTGCGCAGCGCGCCGACCGAGAGGACGGTGTTCTCGTAGCCGGGCAGGTCGGCGCAGGCGGCGGGCCAGAAGTTGGTGGCGCTGCCGTTGTTGCCGGCGGCGGCGACGAGCAGGGTGGACCGGTCGCGCAGGGCGTCCATGAAGGCCTCGACGGCGAGCAGTCCGTCGGGGCTGCCGTTCGAGGTGCCGGCGGAGAGGCTGATGATGTCCGGCCAGCCGTGCTGGTCGACCGCCTCGAAGAGCTTGGCGCCGAACTCGGACTCCAGGATGGCGCCCGCGTCGTTCAGGGTGTTGGTGACGGTGATGTCGGTGTTGGGCGCGAGAGCGGCGATGAGTCCGGCGATGAACGTGCCGTGGCCGACGTACTGCTGGAGGATGCCGTCGGCGTCGGTCTCGGCGATCTGCGGGTCGCCCTGGACGCGGGCGAGGAGGGGGTAGGAGCGGTAGTCGTGGACCAGACCGGTGTCCATCACCAGGACGCTGACGGCGGTGTCCGGGTCGTGACTCCCCTGCACGGCCTGGGGGTTGGGGGTCTGGGTGAGCAGGGCGGGGAGCGGTTCGCAGGGGTTGCAGGAGTTGGCGTTCCCCGTGGTGGAGACGATGTGGTTGCGGCTGACCAGGCGGCGCCCGGCGCGGCCCTCGGCCTCCCGCAGGGCGCGCAGCGCGTGCCCGACGGCGCGGTCCCCGGTGCGGTCGCCGTGGCTCGGGTCGCCCACCTGGATGCGCGTGACCCCGGTGCGGTTGGTCTCCGGTCCCGCCCTGCGCACATGGTCGGCGACCAGGCCGGTGGTGGCGGTGAAGTGGGCGCGCACGCTGTCCTCGACGACCCTGGCCTCCTCACCGTCGCGGGCGAGGACCACCCCCTTCTCGTACAGGAACTCTGCGGCGTCGTCCGGCCCCATCGCCAGTGGTACGTCCGGCATGGAGCGCTGGATCTGATCGAACTGCTCGTGGAATCGCTGCGGTGCCATGGCCTGTCTCCTCCCCCGGAAGCGGCGTTCTTCAGTCAGACTCGCGAAGCCGCCGCTTGATACAGCGTCAAACCTGTGGGGCATGTATGCCCAGGCCACTACCATCCGAGGGGTGACTGCGCGAAGCGATTCGGTTACGGAACTCCTGCCGATGGTGTTCGCCGCCCCCGGCGAGGCCCTGGCGCGGGCGGAGCGCGTCCTGCGGTCCGATCCGTCGCCGCTGGACGCGTCCGTCGCCCACCAGGTCATCGGCATCTGGCAGCGGGACTTCGGGGACCTTGCCGTGGCCCTCGACCATCTGCGGCGTGCCCGGGACTTCGCGGCCCGCGCGGACTCGGCGGAGCGGGAGGCGGACGTTCTCGCCGCCCTCGGAGTTGCCCTGGTGCACGCGGGGCGCACGCGGCAGGGGCTGGACGCGCTGGACCGCGGGGTGGCCCGGGGCAACGGGCACACCCGGGCGCGGGTGCTGTACCGGCGGGCGTTCGCCGGATGGGTGCTGGGCCGGCACAAGGAGGCCCTGGAGGACCTGCGGCGGGCGATACCGGTGCTGCGGCAGGCCGACGACGTCATCTGGACGGCGCGGGCGCTGAGCGTGCGGGCCACCGTGCATCTGGCGATGGGCGCGGTGGAGCGGGCCGACGCGGACTTCACGGCGGCGGAGCTGCTGTGGGAGACGACGGGCCAGGAGCACGACAAGGCGGTGGCCGTCGAGAACCGGGGCCTGGCCGCGTACCGGTCCGGCGACATCCCGGCGGCGCTGCGGCTGCTGGCCGAGGCCAAGGAACGGTACGACGAGCTGGGCACCCCCTCGTTCATGCTGTACATCGCGCGCTGTGACGTGCTGATGGCGGCCGGGCTGGCCCCGGAGGCGCTGGCCGAGGCGGACGCGGCGATCGCGACCCTGGACCGGATCGGCGGGCAGTCCACCCGCAAGGCCGAACTGCTGCTGACCGCCGCCCGGTCCGCGCTGTCGACCGGGGACGCTCAGACCGCGATCGCCCGCGCCGCCGTCGCCGTACGGCTGTTCTCGGGGCAGCGGCGGACCTGGTGGGAGACGCATGCCCGGCTGGTGCTGATCGAGGCGCGGGTGGCGGGCGGGGCCGCTTCGGGGCGGCTGGTGCAGGACGCGGCGGCGGTCGCCGACGAGCTGGCGGCCTTCGGTGCGCCGGCCGCGCCGGAGGCCTCGCTGCTCGCGGGGCGGATCGCGCTGTCGCTGGGCTGGACGGCCGATGCGGAACGGCATCTGGCGGTGGCGGCGCGCAGCAGGCACGGCGGGCCGCCGCTGGCCCGGATGACCGGCTGGGCTGCTCAGGCCCTGCGTGCCCGGGCGGCGGGTTCCCGGCGTGGTGTCCTGGAGGCCTGCCGGCGTGGGCTGGACGTGCTCGACGACCACCGGATGACCCTGGGCGCCTCGGAGTTGCGGGCCCGGGCCACCGCGCAGGGCGCGGAGCTGGCCGCGCTGGCCCAGCAGGCGAGCCTCGCGCACGGCGGCCCGCGCCGGCTGCTGGAGTGGAGCGAGCGCTGGCGGGCCACGGTGCTGTCCGCTCCCCCGACCCGGCCGCCCGCCGACCCGGTTCTGCTCTCCTCCCTGACCGCGTTCCGCGAGATCGCGGCCCGTGCGGCGGACGCCCGCCGGCAGGGCCGGCCGGTGCCCGCCCTGGAGCGCGAACAGCGGCGTCTGGAGCGGGAGATCCGTTCCCGTACCCACCACACCAGCGGCGACGCCCCGGGGGAGGGTGACCGGTTCGACCCGGCCCGTCTCCTGGACCGGCTGGGTGATGCGCGTCTGGTCGAACTCGCCGTCCTGGACGGCCGGGTGCACATCCTGCTGTGCGGCCAGGGCCGGGTGCGGCGCTTCGAGGGGGGTCTGCTGGCGGAGGCGGTCAACGAGGCCGAGCATGTCCAGGCGGGACTGCGGCGGCTGGCGCATCCGGGGGCGGAGGGGCGGCTGCCGGTCGTGGAGGCCGCCGGGCGGCGGCTCGAGGAGCTGCTGCTGGGCGGGGCCGCCGCGCATCTCGGGTCCGGGCCGGTGATCGTCGTGCCGCCGGGGGTGCTGCACCGGGTCACCTGGGCCCTGCTGCCCTCGCTGCGGGAGCGGGTGCTCAGTGTGTCGCCGTCGGCGGGGAGCTGGCTGCGGGCCCGGGAGACCGAGCCGCCGCCGGGTGGCCGGCATGTGCTGGTCCGCGGGCCGGAGCTGGCCACCGGGGGCGCGGAGGTGCCCGAGGTGGCCGGCCACTACGCGACGGCCACGGTCCTGGAGCACGATGACGCCCAAGTCCCCCGCGTTCTGCGCGAGTTGGACGGGGCGGCGCTCGCCCACATCGCGGCGCACGGCAGCTTCCGCGCGGACAGCCCGCTCTTCTCCTCGCTGCACATGGCCGACGGTCCGCTGATCGTGCACGATTTCGAGCGCCTGGACCGCAGCCCGTACCGGATCATCCTCTCCAGCTGCGACACGGCCCGGCTCGCGTCGGTCGGTGCCGACGAACTCCTCGGCCTGGTCACGGCGTTGCTGCCGCTGGGCACGGCCGGGGTGGTGGCGAGCAGCGCGCCCGTCAACGACGCGGCGGTGGTGCCGTTGATGCTGGCGTTGCACAAGGGGCTGGGCGCCGGACTGTCGTTGGCGGAGGCGTTGCGGGACGCCCGGGCCGCCCTGCCGGGCGACGCGGTCCACCAGGCGACCGGGTGGGCGTTCGCGGCGTTCGGGGCGGCCTGAGCGCCTCGGCTCATGCCGACTGCGCGTCCGGTTGCTCCACCAGCCATGGCAGCGCGGCCCGGTCGCCTGCTCCGAGGCGGGTGTACGCGCTGTAGAGGTGGTTGCCCACCGTCCGTACGGACAGGGTCAGTTGCTCGGCGATCTGGCGGTTGCTGAGGCCCGCGGCGGCGAGGGTGACGATCTGGCGCTGGCGGGCGGTGAGTTCACCGAGGACCAGGCCGGACAGGGCCGGGGTGCGGGCGCCCTGGCAGCGGCGGGCGAGGGCGACCGCGCGGGTGCGGGACATCCGGGCGGCCCGCGGGTCACGATGGGCGCGGACCGCCTGGGCGTGGGCCTCGGCGGCGAACAGCAGCAGCCCGCGCTCGGCGAGTGCCTCGGCGGCCCGGTCGAGGCCGGGTCCGTCACCGCGGGCGAGGGCCTCCGCGTGCAGTGCGAGCACGCCGGACGGCCGCCCCGCGGCCCCGGCGGACTCGCCGAGCCGTACGGTGCCGTAGTGCGCAAGACCCCCGTCCTCGCGCACTACGGCACCCTCCCCCGACTCGGCGGCGGCGCGGGCGAGTTCGGTACTGCAGGAGGCGTCGCCCGGCGCCGTCCGCAGTCCCTCCCTCGCCCATGCCGCCGCCTCTCGCAGCTCCCCCCGAAGCCGCGAGTACCGGGCACGCACGGCCGCGTACCCGGCCGGTACGGGCAGGCCTTCCGCAGCCAGCCACTCCCCCACCGGGGCCGGCGCCTCCCGTACGTCCAACTGCTCGATCCGTACCTCCAGTTGCTCCTGTTCCTCCTTCAGGGCCGGCTCGCACTGGTCGGGGGTGCGGGCCAGCCGCCGGGCCCGGAGCCGCCCCGCGCGGGCGCGCAGCGCGGGCCCGAGCAGGGGGTGGGCGAGACGGACGGCGCCCTGGCCGTCGACGTGGATCAGGCCGTCCGTCTCCAGCCGTTCGAGGATCCCTAGGTCGAGGCCGTCGTCGAGGTGCTGCGGCAGGGGCTCGGCGAAGGCGAGGTGTTCCAGGGTGTCGTACTCGCCGGGGGCCGGCCGGTCCAGCAGGGGCGCGATCCGGTCCCGAACGGTCGCGGTGAGCGGCAGCGGGCCGCGCCACGCCCACTCGCCCGTGTCCGGGACCCGGGTCAGCCGGCCGGACTCGCGCAGAGTGCCGAGCAGTTCGCGCAGCAGCCGCAGATCGCCCCGGGACACCCGGTGCAGCCGGCGCACGGTGAGCGGGTCCAGGCCGCCGCCGGCGAGGAGCCGGTCCGTCTCGTCGTACGGCAGCGGCTCCAGGGCGAGGTGGGTGAGGAGTTCCCCGGTCCACAGCCGGGACACGGCGCCGGGGACGGGAGCCGTGTCGGCGGCGGCCACCACGAGCCGGGTGCGGCCGTGCACGGCGAGCTGGTGGACGAGGGCGGCGGAGGCCTCGTCGAGGAGGTGGGCGTCGTCGACGACGAGGAGCCGTACGCCGGACAGGTGGCGGACCGCGCCGGGCAGCGAGACCCCGTCGGTGAGCAGGTGCGCGAACGCCGCGAACGGGAGGGAGCTGGTCTCGGGGGTGCCGGTCACCCGGGCGCAGTCGGCGCCCCGCACGGCCTCGGTGATCAGCCGGGTCTTGCCACTGCCCACCGGTCCGGTCACCACGACGCCCTGCCGTCCGGCGACCGACGCCCGCCGCACCAGCTCCAGTTCCTCCTCCCGGCCGGTGAACGGCCAGGGCAGTTCGAGGTTTCTCGCGTCCCGTTCGTAAGTCGTCACGTGAGTATGAGTCGGGTTGCTCAGCTCTGATACAGGTGGACTTGAGTAGCTTCCGACTCAGGCGCCCGGCCGGGTGGAACGGCAGTCTGAACGCATGACCCGACGCTACTGCTCGCTTCCGCGGCAGCCGGCCCCGGCATTCGCGCCGGGACTGTCCGCCGAGCGGCTGAGTGCGCTGGTCGGCGGGCGGCGGATGTGGGTCAACGGCACGGCACTGCACTACTACTTCTTCGACGCCGACACCGACGCCTCGGTGATCCCGGTCCCGGGGACCGCGGAGACCCGCCTGGTGCCGTGGGCCGGCGCCAAGGAACAGCTGGACGTGGTGCGGGAGAGCTTCCGGGAGTGGCAGGACCTCGGCATCGGGGTGACGTTCACCGAGGTCTTCGACCGGTGCGAGGCCGAGCTGCGGATCGGCTTCCAGCTGGGCGACGGATCCTGGTCGGCGGTGGGCCGGGACGCGCTCTCGGTCGGGCTCGGCGAGCGCACGATGAACCTGGGCTGGGACCTGACGGAGCCCGGCGGCCGCTGGACGGCGCTGCACGAGATCGGGCACGCGCTCGGCATGCGGCACGAGCACCAGAGCCCGTTCGCCGGCCTCCACTGGGACGACGAGGCGGTCTACACCGACCTCTTCGGCCCGCCGAACCACTGGAGCCGGGACAAGACGCACTTCAACATCCTGCGCACGCTCGACCCGTCCGAGGCCAACGGCGCGGTGTGGGACCCGCAGTCCGTGATGCAGTACCCCTTCGGCCCGGGGCTGATCCTGGAACCGGAGCAGTACCACAACGGGCTGTACCCGCCGGGCTCGCTGTCCCCGGCGGACAAGGAGTTCGTGCTCCGCTGGTATCCGCCCGCCGGCAGCCCGGCCGCGCTGGTGCCGTTCCGCTCGGTGCCGCTGGGTCTCGGCACGGGCGAGCAGGCCGACTTCGCCGTGGAGCCGCCGGAGACCCGCGTCTACAGCGTGGGCGCCTTCGGGGAGAGCGACTCCGTCGTCGTGGTCTTCGAGGAGCGCGACGGGGAACCGCGCTACCTCGCCGGCCACGACGACGGGGGTACCCCGCACAACGCCAGGCTCAGGGTCAGGCTCGTCAAGGGCCGCCGCTATTTCGTCCGCGTCCGTCTCCATTCGACATGGGGGTCGGGGGAGACCGCGGTCATGTGCTGGTGACACCGGCACGACCGCGACGCGGGTGGTCGGACCACTGTCCGGCGCCGGGGGAAGCAGCCGCGCGGACGCCACCTTCGGGGGAGGGAGACGTCCGCGCGGCAGCGCCGTCGGCTGGGCAGCGACGGCACGGCCGCCTGCTCAGGGGCGCGGGACTGTGTCGATATGCGGCTCCGCCGCGTGGGCGCGACCAGCCCCCACGCACCCGCACCCGACAACTCACCGCCTCACCCTCACCCGCCCAACTCCAGTGGCCGCGCAGGGTCCTTGGACCACTCCTCCAGTGAACCGTCGTACACCGACACGTCCTCACGGCCGAGCACGGTCAGCGCCAGCGCCGCCCCCGCCGCCGAGATCCCCCCGCCGCAGTAGAGAACGACCGGCGTGGCAGCGCTCAACGCCCCTGCCTTTTCGCCGAGTCGGGTACGCGGCAGCACCCGCCCGGTGTCATCCAGCAGCCCCCGCCCGGGCAGGCTGACGCTCCCCGGAATGTGCCCCCGCCGGCTGTAGCGCGTCGGCGCCGAACCGTCGTACCCGCCCGTCGGCAGCGCACACACCAGTACGCCCGGCCGCTCGCCCCGCCCGATCGCGGCCACCTCCTCGATCCCGGACCAGAGTTCGGGTCGCGGCACCGGTGTCACCGGCACGGCGGCGGGCTCCGGCTCGGCATCGCCCGCGGCCAGGGGCCGCCCCGCCGCCTCCCAGGCGGCCAGGCCCCCGTCCAGCACCGCGGCCGGGACCGAGATCGCGCGCAGCATCCACCACAGCCGGGCCGCCCAGATACCGCCTCCGGTGTCGTAGACGACGACCTCGCTGCCCTCCCCCACGCTCAGCCGGGCCAGCGCCGCGGCGAGCGCCTCCGGTGCCGGTACGGCGAAGTGGTAGGGCGCCTCGGGGTCGGAGAGCTCTCCTGCCAGGTCGGCATGGTGCGCGCCGGGGACATGGCGTTCGGCCCAGCCCGCGCGGCCGCTCGCGGAGCGGTGGTCGCCGTCGTGGCGGGGCGAGGGCAGCAGCGCGGTGGCGTCGAGGACGACCAGCCGTGGGTCGTCCAGGTGGGCCGCGAGCCAGGAGTCGTCGACCAGGGGGCCGGGCAGCAGGGAGGTCATGGCGGCCGATCGTACGCCCGCGACCTGGTCATCTCGGTGACCGGTCAGCGCCGTCCCACATTCCGGACCTGGCTTGCACAGCATCCGGGAGCTGCGGTTATGGTTTCGGCCATCTACGCGGGAGCCCCTCCCCGACCGGGCTGAGAGGGCGTCTGGGATCCGTTCGCCGCAGCGCGGGCGCGGTCCCCATGGGGACGCCGACCGCACCAGCAGCGCTTTGCGCCCCGCGTAGGAGTTCACGTGTCCACAGCAGTCGAGCCGCAGCCCACGGTGTTCCACCGCGCTGCCCGCTCCTGTTGTTGTCACCTGTGCTGTCGCCGGTCCCGCTGACCGTCCCTCCCCTCCCTCCTCGCTTCCCCTTCGCTCGTTCCTCCGCACCTGTGCGCGCCGCCTTCGGAGTACCCATGTCGCATATACGTGTCATGCTCGACTATTTCCATCCCTGGCCGAACTCCGCCGGTCTCTATGTCGCCCGCGCCCGCCGCTGGTACGCCGAGGCGGGCCTGGACGTCGAGCTGGTGGTGCAGGACCCGGGGCGCGGGGACACGCTGGAGTACCTGTCCCGGGGCGAGGTGGACTTCGGGATCTTCCCACCGAACCGGCTGCTCGCCCGGCGGGCACTGCACGGCCAGCGGCTGATCGCCGTGGCCGCGGTCAACCACCGCGGGCTGGAGGCGGTGCAGACCACGAGGTCCACCGGCATCACCCGGCCGCGTGATCTGGCCGGCCGCCGGCTCGCCTACAACCCGACCCCGCGCGGGCGGGCCATGGTCCGTCACCTGGTCGCGACGGACGGCGGCGATCCGGACGCGGTGATCACCGTCGACGCCGGCGCCCGGGAGCTGACCGTGGACGACATCGAGGCGGGCGAGGCGGACGCGACGTTCGGCAACTACTGGTCCTGGGACGCCTTGCGCGGCGAACTGCCGGAGGACCGGCGGGTGACCTGGCCGGTGGACGAGATCGGCGCGCCCCGCTACCACAGCTATCTGCTCGGCACGAGTGAGCGGCTGCTCGACGAACACCCCTCCGTGGTACGGGACTTCCTGACGGCCACCGCCCGCGGCTATGCGTCGGCCGCCCAGGAGCAGGCTGCCGCACTGGAGTTGCTGGAGCGGGTCATCCCCTACTTCCCGAGGCCTCTCATCGCCCGCTCGCTCGCCCTGGTGGCCCCCACCTGGACGGACGCAGAAGGCCGCTGGGGTGTGATCGACGCGGACCGCATGGGTCCCTACGCGCACTGGCTCGCCGAGCACGGCGCCATCGCACACGACACGGGCTGGGACCGCTCCTTCACCAACGGCCTGCTGGACGTGGCCGCGTGACCCTGCTGACGCGGCGCCTCGCCGTCGACTTCAAGCGGGTGGACAGCGCGCTGTGTCGGGCCTGACCGCCCTCGCAGCCCGACTCCCCTCCGCACGAAGGACTTTCCGCATGCTCCGCCGCACCGCCCTGCCGGCCCTGACCGCCACCGCGCTCCTCGCCGTCACCACCGCCTGCTCGGCCGACGCCGACTCCACGGCCGCCGCCAAGGACGGCACCACGACCGTCACCCTGGCCCTGGACTGGACCCCGAACACCAACCACACCGGCATCTACGTCGCCCAGGCGAAGGGCTGGTTCAAGGACGCCGGCATCGACCTGAAGATCGTCCCCTACGGCTCGACCGCGCCCGAGACCCTGATCGCCGCCCACAAGGCCGACTTCGGCATCTCCTACCAGGAGGGCGTCACCACCGCCCGCGCGGCCGGCCAGGACATCACCTCGGTCTACGCCGTCACCCAGAAGACGGACGTCACCGTGTCCGTGCGCGCCGACCGCAGCGACATCACCTCGCCGAAGGACCTGGACGGCAGGACGTACGCCGGTTTCGGCGCCCCCTACGAGAAGCCGCTGCTCCAGAAGGTCATCGAGAACGCGGGCGGCAAGGGCGACTTCAAACAGATCACCCTCAACACCTCCGCCTACGCGGCGCTCTACGCGGGCAAGGCGGACTTCGCGATGCCGATGCCGACCTGGGAGGGCCTGGAGGCGAAGCTCAGCGGCAAGCCACTCAAGGACTTCCAGCTCTCCGACTACGGCTTCCCGGCGATCTACTCCACGCTGATCGCGTCCTCCGACCAGTTCCTGAAGAAGAACCCGGCGGTGGCGCGGAAGTTCCTCGCGGCCGTCGACAAGGGGTACCGCTACGCGGCCGACCACCCCGACCGGGCCGCCGATCTCCTCATCGCCGCCAACAAGAGCGTGCTCACCAACACACGTCTGGTAAAGGAGAGTTCGCAGCTGCTGGCCAAGGAGTACTACAAGGGCGCCGACGGCACGATCGGCACCCAGAGCGCCTCCCGGTGGAAGGCCTTCGCCGACTTCGAGTACGGCGCCGGGCTGCTCGTCGACGCGAACGGCAAGAAGCTGACGAAGGCGCCGGACACCTCCGCGTTCTTCACCGACGCCTACCTTCCGGAAGCCAAGTGAGGCCCGTGCTGCGGTCGTTGTGGCCGCCCTTGCTGGTGCTCGCCGTGCTGGTCGGCGGCTGGCAGCTGTACGTCACGACGGCCGGCGTCGATCCGACCACGCTCCCCTCCCCCGCCCGGGTCCTGGCGCAGGGCTGGGCGAACCGGGCCGACCTGTGGGCCCAGACGCTGCCCACGCTGCAGGAGACGCTGCTGGGCTTCGCGCTGTCGTTCGCGGCGGCCTGGCTGGTGGCGGTGGTGCTGGACTTCTCGTCCGCCGCCCGCCGGGGCCTGTACCCCCTGCTGGTCGCCTCGCAGACGATCCCGGTCGTCGCCGTGGCGCCGCTGCTGATCATCTGGTTCGGATTCGGGCTGCTGCCGAAGATGCTGGTGGTGACGCTGACGACGTTCTTTCCGCTGGCCGCCAACCTGGCCGCCGGGTTCGCGGCGACCGACCGGGCGGCGATGCGGCTGCTGCGGTCCCTGGGGGCGGGACGGTGGCGGACGTTCCGGCTGGTGCGGGTGCCGGGAGCGATGCCGTACTTCTTCACCGGACTGCGGGTGAGCATCACCTACGCGGTGGTCGGCGCGGTGTTCGCGGAGTACGCGGGCGCCGAGTCGGGGCTCGGGATCTATATGCAGGCGCAGAAGACCGCGTTCCGGACGGATCTGGTGTTCGCGGCGGTGGCGGTGACGGCCGCGCTGAGCGTGGCGCTGTTCGGTGCGACGTATCTGGTGCAGCGGCTGGTGCTGCCCTGGGAGCGGAAGGAGCGGCGGTCGTGAGCGGGCTGCGGGTGCAGGGCGTGAGCAAGTCCTTCGGAACGCTCGACGTCCTGCGGGATCTGGAACTCGCCGTGGAGCCTGGTGAGTTCGCGGCCGTCATCGGGCCGAGCGGCAGCGGCAAGAGCACCTTGTTCAACTTGGTGTCGGGCCTTGACCGGCCCACCTCCGGGCAGGTTCTGGTGGAGGGCGAGCCGGCCGGGGTGGCCTCCGGCAAGGTCGCCTACATGCCGCAGAAGGACCTGCTGTTCCCGTGGCGGACCGTGCTGGACAACACGGCGCTGGGCCTGGAGGCACAGGGAGTGCGGAAGAAGGAGGCGCGGGCGCGGGCCGGGGCGCTCTTCGCCGACTTCGGGCTCGACGGCTTCCAGCGGGCGTATCCGTCCGAGCTCAGCGGGGGTATGCGGCAACGGGCCGCGCTGCTGCGCACGGTGGTCCTGGAGCGGCCGGTGCTGCTGCTCGACGAGCCGTTCGGCGCGCTGGACTCGCTGACCCGCACGGAGATGCAGCTGTGGCTGGCCGGGATGTGGCAGCGCCACCGCTGGACGGTCGTCCTGGTGACCCATGACATCCGGGAGGCGGTGCTGCTCGCCGACACCGTCCACGTGCTGTCGCCGCGCCCGGCCACGGTGGTCGACCGGGTGGAGGTCCCGTTGCCGCACGGCGAACGGGACTTCACCGCACCGGAGTTCGCGGCCGTGGAACGCCGGGTCCTGGAGGCCCTGCGCGGCACGACGGCGGTGACGGCACCGTGAGCGCGCATCTCGCCCACGGTCTGGGCACCGACCTGGTCGAGCCGGACTGGCCGGCGCTGACCGGCGACGAGGTCATGGATGTGGTGGGTCCGGCGCGGGTGCTGTGGCGCAGCCCGCGCCCGCTGTCGGCGGCGGCCGTCGTGGAGCGGGACGGGCGGCGCCTGTTCGTGAAGCGGCACCATGTCTCCGTACGCACCCTGGAAGGCCTGGCCGAGGAACACGCCTTCCTGCGCCATCTGCGCGAGCGCGGGGCGCCGGTGGTGGAGGTGCTGGACGCGGTGGGACGCGGCGAGTGGACCTACGAGGTGCACTCGGCCGGGACCGGCACCGACCTGTACCGGGACGCCCTGTCCTGGTCGCCCTTCGCGGGACCGGCCCACGCCCGGGCGGCGGGCGAGGCGCTGGCCCGGCTGCACCTGGCGGCGGAGGGCTTCACCGCGCCGGGCCGGTCGCCGCGCCCGCTGGTGGCCTCCTTCACGGTGTTCGCCGCCCGGGACCCCTGGTCGGCGCTGGACGGGTACGTCTCCGAACGACCGCACCTGGCCGCGGCATTGGCGGACCTTCCCTGGCGCGAGGACACCGCACGCGTCCTGCTCCCGCTGCACGAGCGGCTGGCTCCCCACCTCTCCGGCCTGACACCCCAGTGGACCCACAACGACTGGCACGCCTCCAATCTCCTGTGGGGCGAGGACGGCGAGGTCTCCACGGTCCTGGACTTCGGCATGAGCGACCGCACGACCGCCGTGCACGACCTGGCCACCGCACTGGAACGCAACACGGTGCAGTGGCTGGCCCCCGACCGCCCGGTGCGGGAGCGGGACGCGGTGGCGCTGCTGCACGGTTACCAGTCGGTCCGCCCCCTCTCAGCGGCCGAGTCGGCGGCACTGCCCGCCCTGCTCCCGCTGGTCCACGCCGAGTTCGCGCTCTCCGAACTGGACTACTTCCACGGCGTGACCCGCTCGGCCGAGAACACCCGGCTGGCGTACGAGTACTACGTCGGGCACGCCGAGTGGTTCTCGGGGCGGGCGGGGCGCGGGCTGCTGGAGCTGGTCGCGGCGGAGGTCTGACCGGAGGTCAGCGCCGCGCCCACTCCTCGGCGAGGAGTTCGTACGAACGGACGCGGTCGTGTTGGCCGTGGGTGATCGTCGTGATGAGCAACTCGTCGGCGCCGGTGGCCTCCTGGAGCTGTTCCAGCCGGTCGGCGACCTGCTGCGGGGTGCCGACGAACTGAGTGTCAAGGCGGTCCTGGACGAGTTCGCGGTCCTCGGCCGTCCAGACGTGGGCGCGGGCCTCCTCGGGGGTGGGGAAGGGGATGGCGCCCTCGGCCGTGCGGATGCTGCGGACCCAGGGGCCGTAGCCGGTGGCGAGTTCGCGGGCGGTGGCCTCGTCCTCGGCGACCACGACATCCGCGGAGACGCTGACGTACGGCTTGTCGAGGTGGTCGGAGGGCTGGAAGAAGGACCGGTAGCCGTCCACCGCCTCCAGGACGGTGGCCGGGCTGACGTGGTAGTTGGCGGCGAAGCGCAGGCCCCGGACGCCCGCGGCCTCGGCGCTCTCGCCGCCGCTGCTGCCCAGGATCCACAGCTCGACGTCGGCTCCCTCCCCGGGCACGACATGGGCCTCGACGCCGTCCTCGGTGCGGTAGGTGCCGGCGAGCAGCGCGAGGATGTCGTCGATCTGCTCGGCGTACTCCTGGGACTCGGCGTTCGGGAGCAGGAGCAGTCTGCGCTGCAGCGCGATGCGCGGTGAGCCGAGGAGGCGGGCGAAGGAGAAGCGGGGCGGGATCAGCAGGCCGTTCGGTGCCCGGCCGTCGACCACGGGGGTCGCCGTCGCCGCCGAGGGCGTCTTCGCCCCCGGCGGACGGCCGCCGGAGCGGCCCAGGCCCAGGTCGAGGCGGCCCGGATGCAGGGCGTCGACCAGGCCGAACTCCTCGACCGTGGACAGCGCGGTGCGGTGGCCGAGTTGTACGGCGCCGGAGCCGAGCCGGATGGTGGAGGTCGCGGCCGCGGTCAGCGCGAGGACGACCGCGGGGGACGTGCCGGCGACGCCCGGGTTGAGGTGGTGCTCGGCGAACCAGTAGCGGGCGTAGCCGAACTCCTCGGCCCGCCGGGCGAGTTCGATGGAGTTGCGCAGGGCGTCGGCGGCGGTGGCGCCGCTCGGTATCGGCACCAGGTCGAGGACGCCGAGGGGGATGTCAGACATGCGCGGGCTCCTCGGCGGCCCGCAGCACGGGGGCCCAGGCGAACGGCGGGTCCGGGATCTCCGCGCGGAGCACGGGCGCGACCGCTGACTGGAACAGCTCCAGGGAGTCGCGGTGCCGGGCATCCGTCAGTCCGCCAGCGTCCGCATGCAGATGCAGGACGGTGTGCCCGAACTGCTCGTGGTAGCGGTGGACCTTGTCGACGACCTGCTGCGGGCTGCCGATCAGGGCCGAGCTGCGCTCGACGAAGTCCTCGACCGTCTCGAAGACCACCGGCAGACCGGCCTTCTTCTGGAACGCGAGGTTGCTCTCGAAGATCGGCCGGTACACCTCCAGCGCCTCCTGCGAGGTCGGCGTCACGTAGAGGCCCGCCGTGCCCGCGCCGACGGCGATGTCCGCCGGGTCGTGGCCGTAGTGCTCCCAGCGTTCGCGGTAGTACCGGATCAACTCGGCGTACGGCTCTATGGGGTTGGTGACGTTGGCGGAGAACAGCGGGTCGCCGTAGCGGGCGGCGAGGTCCACGGACTCCTTGCTGGTCGCGCTGCCGTGCCAGACCCGGACCGGCCGCTGGTAGGGGCGCGGCCAGACCTCTGCGTCCGTCAGCTCCGGCCGGAACCGGGTCCGTGCCGTCACCCTGTCCTCGCGCCAGAGCCGCCGGAACACCTCGTAGCTCTCGGCGTTGCGGTCCCACTGGTCCTCGGGGGTGACGTGGAACAGCTCGCGCTGGGCGGTGCCGTTGCCCTTGCCGATGATCAGGTCCAGCCGGCCGTCGGAGAGGTGGTCGAGGGTCGCGTAGTCCTCGTAGGCACGGACCGGGTCGAGCAGGCTGAGCGTGGTGACGGCGGTGAAGAGGCGGATGCGCCGGGTCAGGGCGGCGACATGGCTGAGGACGACGGTCGGGGAGGAGGAGATGAACGGCCGCTCGTGCCGCTCCCCCACCCCGAAGCCGTCGAAGCCCAGCTCCTCGGCGAGCACGGCGTTGTCGAGCACTTCCCGGAACCGGTCGTGGGTCGGCTTCCGGACGCCGGTGAGCGGATCCGGGCGGTGCACGATCAGAGTGATCGCCAGGAACTTCATGACGCGGCCCGTTCGCTGCGCTTCTCGTCGGGGTGGGCGAGGCCGAGATGGCCGCGGAGGGTGGTGCCTTCGTACTCGGTGCGGAACACACCCTGCTCCTGGAGCAGCGGTACGACCGTGTCGGCGAAGGCGTCGAGGCCGCCGGGGGTGATGTGCGGGACCAGGATGAAGCCGTCGGCGACGTCCGCCTGAACGAAGTCGTTGATCGTCCTGGCCACCGTGGCCGGGGAGCCGACGAAGGTCTGCCGGTTGCCGGTGTTGATCACCAGGTCGCGGATGGACCACTTGTTGGCCTCGGCCAGCCCCCGCCACTCCCGGGCGATGGCGACGGGGTCGCGGTACATCCTGACCTGGGCCCGGCCCCGGGAGATGTGCTCCTCGGCCACCAGCGGATCGACGTCCGGCAGCGGGCCTTCCGGGTCGTAGGCCGACAGGTCCCGGTTCCAGACGAACTCCAGGTGCTTGAGGGCCGTCGCGCCGCTGACCTGCTGCCGGCGCACCTGGTGGGCGATCTCCTCCGCCTCCTCGTCGGTGTCGCCGAGGACGAAGCTGGCGGCGGGCAGGATCAGCAGGTCGCCGGGCGCCCGGCCGTACTTGGCGAGGCGGGACTTCACGTCCGTGTAGAAGGCCTGGCCGGCGTCGAGGGTGGCGTACCGGCTGAAGATCGCGTCGGCACTGGAGGCGGCGAACTCGCGGCCCTCGTCGGACTCGCCGGCCTGGAAGATCACCGGGCGGCCCTGCGGCGAGCGCGGCACGTTGAACTGGCCGTGGATGTCGAACTGGTCGCCCTTGTGCACGAAGGAGCCGGCCCCGGCGTCCCGCAGGAAGGTGCCGGTGGCCTGGTCGGCGAGGATCTCGTCGCCGTGCCAGGAGTCGAAGAGCTCGTTCGCGGTGGTGAGGAACTCCTTGGCGCGGGAGTAGCGCTCCTCCTGCGGCAGGAAGCCGCCGCGCCGGAAGTTCTCGCCGGTGAAGGCGTCCCAGGAGGTGACCACGTTCCAGGCGGCCCGGCCGGCGGAGAGGTGGTCGAGGCTGGCGAACTGACGGGCCACCTCGTAGGGCTCGTTGAAGGTGGAGTTGATGGTGCCGGTCAGGCCGAGGTGCTCGGTGACGGCGGCCAGCGCGGCGAGGACGGTGAAGGTGTCGGGGCGGCCGACGACGTCCAAGTCGTATATTTTCCCGCCCTGTTCGCGCAGCCGCAGGCCCTCGGCGAGGAACAGGAAGTCGAACTTGGCGCGTTCGGCGGTCCTCGCGAAGTGCGCGAAGGAGCTGAACTCGATGTGGCTGCCGGCGGCCGGGTCGCTCCACACCGTGGTGTTGTTGACACCCGGGAAGTGCGCGGCCAGGTGGATCTGCTTCAGCGGCTTGCTCATGACGGTGTGCGGTCCTTCCGGCTCAGGCGAGGGCGGCGGCGTAGCGGTTGGCGGGGCGGGAGAGCCCGAGGAGTCCGCGCAGGGTGTCAGCCTCGTAGGCGGTCCGGAAGCGGCCGCGGCGCTGGAGTTCGGGGACCACGTCCTGGGTGATGCGCGGCAGGTCGTGGCCGAGGACGGCGGGCCGCAGCCGGAAGCCGGACAGCCCCTCCGCCGCGAACTCCGCCAGGAGGTCTGCGAGTTGGCCGGCCGTGCCGGTGAAGATCCGGGCGTCGCTGGTCAGCGCGCCGCCGTCGAGGGCGTCGAGACGGTCCTTGCGGGCGGCGGCCGTGGCCGGGTCGTCGTCGAGGAAGACCACGAGGTCGCCGAAGACATGCACGGTGTCGCCGGCCCGTCCGGCGGCCTCCTGTTCGGCGCGGATCTCGGCGACGATCGCGCGGGCGTCGGCGGTGTCGTGCGGGGTGACGTAGCCGACGTCGGCCTGGCGGGCGATCAGCCGGTAGGGGACGGTCTGGTGGCCGAGGGCGGTGACGAGCGGCTGCCCCTGCGGCGGGCGCGGGGTGATGGAGGGGCCCTTGACGCTGAACTTGCCGCCCTCGAAGTCGATGTAGTGCAGCTTGTCGCGGTCGATGAAGCGCCCGGTCGCCGCGTCCCGGATCTCGGCGTCGTCCTCCCAGCTGTCCCAGAGGCGGCGCACGGCCTCGATGTGGTCGGCGGCCTCGTCGAAGTGCTCGGCGAGCCGTTCCTGGCCGGCCGGGGTGCGCAGTTCCGTCAGGGAGATCGGCGGGAACGTGCGCCGGCCGAAGTGGTCCGCCTCGTGCGGACGGGCGGAGATCTGCACCCGGACCCCGGCGCGGCCGGTGCTGACGTAGTCGAGTGTGGCGATCGCCTTGGAGATGTGGAACGGCTCCGTGTGGGTGGCGATGACCGTCGGCACCAGGCCTATGTGACTGGACAGGGGTGCGATGCGGGAGGCGATCAGGACGGCGTCCAGGCGGCCGCGGACCTGGTCGGTGCGGCCGTCCAGCTCGCCGTAGTGCGAGGACTGCAGGCCGAGGCCGTCCTCGATGGTGACGAAGTCGAGGAGCCCCCGCTCGGCCTCGGCGACCAGGTCGGCCCAGTATCCGGCGGTGAACAGCTCACGGGGGCGGGCGACCGGCTCGCGCCAGGAGGCGGGGTGCCAGCCGGTGCCGTCGAGGGCGACGGCGAGGTGCAGGGGAGAAGGGGGTGCTGAGGACACGGAGGTGCCTTCCTGAAGATCCGTACGTGGGCACGCCGACCGGGGAGGGCGCGGCTGGGGGTACCGGGTCAGGCACTACAGAGCGCGCCGGCCACGCGCTGGAGGTCGATATGGGGCCGGGAGTGGAGGCGGGCGGAGCGGAGTACACGTGTCATGTGCCGTGCCTCCGCCCGGTCGTCTTCTGCCGTCGACGGGTTCAACGGCACGGCTGTTCCGTTTCTTCCGGGGCGGCGGCCGCGGTGGGCTTTTGCCGGCCGGTGGTTGCGACGGGCTCTTGCCGGACGGTGGTTGCGACGGGTTCTCGCGGGACGGTGGTTGCGACGGGCTCTCGCGGGACGGTGGTTGCGACGGGCTCTCGCGGGACGGTGGTTCCGGTGTGCCGTACGAGCGCGAAGACCGTGCGGCGGCGCAGGGTGAAGCCGATCGACTCGTACAGCCGGATCGCGTCGGCGTTGTCGGCCCTGGCGTGCAGGAAGGGCTGCTCGCCGCGCTCCTTGATGCCGGCCGCGACCGCGCGGACGAGGCGGGTTGCCAGCCCCCGGCCGCGGTGGCCGGGGTCGGTGCACACGGCGCTGATCTCGGTCCAGCCGGGCGGGTGCAGCCGTTCCCCGGCCAGGGCGATCAGCCTGCCGCGGTGCCGGATACCCAGGTAGGTACCCATGTCGATGGTGCGCGGCAGATAGGGGCCGGGCTCGGTGCGGGCGACCAGGTCGAGGATCTCGGGCACGTCCTCGGGGCCGAGTCGTACGGCTTCGGGGTCGGGCTCGGCGCGCAGGCCGGTGCCGACGAGTTGGACGCCGTTGCCGATGCGGAGGATCTCCCAGCCGTCGGGTGCTTCGGTCACGCCCCGCAGCGCGGCGGTGCCGCCGGGGCCGACGAGGGATGCCAGGTCGGCCCAGGCCCGGAGGTCGCCGGCGTCGGCGACCGCGTGGAAGCGGGCCACGTCGGCGGGGTAGCGGGCGGCCATGCCGACCCTCCCCCGGCCTTCGGCCGGGGGGACCCCCATCTCGCTTCGCTCGGCCAGGTGGGCGTGCGGGCCGGTGAGGGCGGCCCAGGCGGGGTTGTCGAGGACGTGGGAGGAGGAGGGGGCTTCGATGCGGGTGACGGACATCGGTGACGGTCTCCGGGGTGCGGCGCTGCGGTGTACCGCGCTCGGGGACCCTGCCGCGGGGCAGCGGCGGGATCCCCTGCGCACGGCGGGTCAGGAGTTGTCTAGCGGCAGCCCGGGCGGGTTGACCTCGGACTTGGCGACAGCCTCGTTGGAGAGGTTGTACGCCTTGAGCCACTCGGCGTACTGACCGTTCTTGATCAGATAGTTGATGGCGTCCGCAAGGGGCTTGGCGAGGCCGCTGTCCTTCTTCGCGGTGGCCGCGATCAGGCCCTGGAGGCTCGCACCCGCGCCGGAGTAGGTGCCCGCGGTGCGGGTGGCGTTGGGCGTGTTCGCGGTCTGGCGGTTGTGGTAGGCGAAGCCGGGGTTGGGGCCGAAGGAGGCGTCGACCTTGCCGCTGGACACGGCCAGGTAGGTGCTGTTGCTGTCCTGGAAGTACTTGACGTTGAGCTTCTTGCCCTCCTTGGCGAGCTTCGCCTTCCACTCCAGGAGGATCTTCTCCTGGTTGGTGCCGGAGCCGACGGCGATCGTCTTGCCGGCGAGGTTCTCGTAGTTGCCGTCGAAGTTCCAGGTGCTCTTCTTCGGCACGAGGAAGGCGAGGTTGTCCTGCCGGTAGGACGCGAACTCGTACTTCTTCTTGCGCTCCTCGGTGTCGGTGACGTTGGAGAAGGCCACGTCGACCTTGCCGCTGTCGATGCCGACGAAGAGGTTCTCCCAGGTGGAGTTCTGGACCTCGGGCTCGAGTCCGAGGACCGCGGCGACCAGTCGGCCGAGGTCGGGCTCGGAGCCGGTGAGGGTCTTCTGGTCGCTGCCGGTGAAGGCCAGCGGCGGGAAGCCGGCGGGCAGGGCGCCGATGCCGATCTCCAGCTTGCCGCTCTTCCTGACGGCGGCGGGCAGTTCGGCGCTGATGGACTTGACCTCGGAGACCTTGATGGTGGTCTGGGTGGCGGCGCCGTTGGACACCTGGCCGACGACGACCTCGCCGGACTTGGCGGTGCCGGTGGTGGTGGCCGCGTCGCTGTTGCCACCGCAGGCGGCGAGCCCGGTGGCGAGGGAGGCGACGGCGGTCGCCGCGGTGATGCCTCTGATCAGGCTGCGTCGGGTGAAGTGGGTAGACATGGCCGTTCCTTGTCGGTGCCGGTGATGAGGGTGAGGGCGTGGGGGGAAGTCGAGGGGTGCGGCCGGAGGCCGGAGCGCCTTGCGTCACAGGACCTTGATTCAGAGGACCTTGCTGAGGAAGTCCCTGGTCCGCTCGTGCTGTGGCTTGTCGAGGACCTCGGAGGGCGGGCCCTGTTCGACGATCCTGCCGCCGTCGATGAAGACGACCCGGTCGGCGATCTCGCGGGCGAAGCCGATCTCGTGGGTGACGATGACGAGCGTGGTGCCGCTGGTGGCCAGGTCCTTGATGACGGAGAGGACTTCGCCGACGAGCTCGGGGTCCAGGGCGGAGGTGGGCTCGTCGAAGAGGATGACGCCGGGGCGCAGGGCGAGGGCGCGGGCGATGGCGACACGCTGCTGCTGGCCGCCGGACAGCTGGCGGGGGTAGGCGCCGACGCGTTCGCCGAGGCCGACGCGTTCGAGGAGTTCCTTGGCCAGTGCCTGGGCTTCGGGCTTGGTCAGCTTTCCGGTGGCGACGGGGGCCGCGGCCACGTTGTCCAGCGCGGTCAGGTGCGGGAAGAGGTTGAAGTTCTGGAAGACGAAGCCGATCCGGCCGCGCTGGGCCAGGATGGCGCGCTCGCTCAGCTCCTTGAGCCTCTCGCCCTGCCGCTTCACCCCGATCAGCTCGTCGTTGATGCTGACATAGCCGATCTCGGGCTTCTCCAGGTGGTTGATGACCCTGAGGAGAGTGGACTTGCCGGAGCCGGACGGGCCGATGACGACGGTGACCTCGCCGGGGCGGATGGTCAGGTCGACGCCGTCGAGGACGCGGTGGGCGCCGTACCACTTGTGGACGTCGTGGATCTCCAGGGCGGCGGGGGCCGTCCCCAGGGTGTCGATGGTGCTCATACGGCGGCCTCCCGGCGGATGCGGGCGCGCAGGTCGGTGAGGCCGGCCCGCAGTTTCTGCAGGGGCGTCGGCGGCAGGGAGCGGGTGGCGCCCCGGGCGTAGTAGCGCTCGACGTAGAACTGGATCACCGAGACGACGCTGGTGAGGATCAGGTACCAGGCGGTGACCACCAGCAGCAGCGGCACGATGTCGCCGGGGTAGGTGGAGCCCATGCTCTGCGCGGTGCCGAAGAGGTCGAGCAGCGAGACGTAGAAGACCAGCGAGGTGCTCTTGATCAGACCGATGAGCTGGTTGACGTAGTTCGGGATGATCGACCTGAGGGCCTGCGGGAAGACTATCTTCCGGAACTGGTAGCCCTTGGGCAGGCCGAGCGCGGCGGCCGCCTCGTGCTGGCCCTGGTCCACGGAGAGGATGCCGCCGCGGACCACCTCGGCCGCGTAGGCCGCCTCGTTGAGGCTGAGGCCGATGACGGCGATGACCATGTCGGTGGCGAGCTTCGACTCGTCGAAGGAGAAGAAGGCCGGGCCGAACGGGACACCGACGCTCAACGTCCTGTACAGGGCGCTGAAGTTGTAGAGGAAGAGCAGCACCACGATGAGCGGGATGGAGCGCAGCGCCCAGACGTACGTCCAGCTGACCGCGCGCAGCACCGGGCTCTTCGAGAGCCGGGCCAGGGCCAGCAGGATGCCGCCGAGGAGGCCCAGCACCGCGCTGTAGGCGGTGACTTCGAGGGTGATGACCAGTCCGTCGAGGATGGTCGGCCGCAGGAACCAGTAGCCCCAGCGGTCCCACTGGTAGAAGGGGTTGGTCACCAGTCCGTGCACGAACTGGGCGGCCAGTACCAGGACGACGGCGGTGGCGATCCACCGTCCCGGTCTGCGCAGCGGGGTGACCCGCTGTGCTGCGAGGGGTTTTGACGGTTTGTCAGTGGGAGGTGTCTCGGGGGCGGCGATGGTGGCGCCTGGGGGTTCACTCATGGCGGGCTCCGGCGGAGTCGGACACCCCGGATCCCACGGCCGGTGACGCGGCACCGGACCGTGTTCGGGCACGGCTCGGTGCTGCGGGGGCGCGCGGGACACGGGGGCTGGGCGGACGGCGTCACACCGGACGGCCGGTGTCTGGGTCAGGAACGCTGAGACGCGAAGCTGCGGGTGCTGGGCGAAAAGGCCTGGTCAGACCCGACAGCGGGCACAGCCCGGTGCGGTACACGCGCTACACAGGGCACTGTTGACGCGGAGCAGGTCGACGGCACGGTCGGCGACCAGCGGGCTCGGGTACGGCTGTACGCAGCCCTGGGGGCGGCGCCGGGCCGTCCTGGGAGCTGCGTACATGTCCGCCACCTGTCACTGTCGGGATGGCCCGAAGGGCCTCGCGCTTACCGAACGTCGTCATCCGGTCGGGTCGTCACCTGGGGCACCCCACCGCGAAGCGAGGGTTGCCGGTCAGCAAGCCAGGGCTTGATGCTGACGCTCTTGACCGTTCTGGCCGTAAGTAAGTCATCCGCCCGAACGAATGTCAACGGCTGTCCGGTTGGTGGAACGGTTCGGGCCGCTCTCACCTGCGGGAAGTGTCCGCCGCATGCCCTGTCCAGTCCAGGATCTGGACGGCCGCGCCGGCGGCTTCCAGGCCCTGGCAACGGCCCTGGTGGCGGCGGGAGATGCCGTCGAGGTCGAGGTGGACACCGAAGGCGGGGTGCGCGGCCAGCCGCCGGGCGTAGGCCCACAGCGCGGAATGGTCGGCGATGCGGTGCACGGCGGAGGCGTCCAGGTGGTTGCGGTGCACGGTGTCGAGTTGCACCAGCGCGACCCACAACTCCACGTCAGCGGCGGTGAGTTGACCGCCCACCAGGAACTCCACGCCGGTCAGCCGGCGCTCCAGCTCGTCGAGCGTGGTGAGCAGGACGTCGAGCGCCGCCGGGTCGCCGCCCTCGCGGCCGGCGCGCTGCGCCGCCTGCTCGATGCCCTGCGAGCACAGCCGCTCGACGGCCTCGATCTCCGCTTCGGCGCCGCACGGATAGATCCGGGTGACGCCGTCGCCGAAGTGACGGTCCAGGTCGCGCAGGATGTCGCGGCCGTGGGTGCTGACGATCCGCCCGGACCAGTCGTCGCTGAGCACGGGCGCGAGGGCCGGCCCGGAGTAGCGGTGGGCGCTCGCCTCGTACAGCGGGCGCAGAGCCGCGTGACTGCCGTCGGGACAGTCGGGGACGGCGGGCAGGAAGGTGACCGGACAACAGTCGTCCAGGGCCAGGAGGCTGTGGCCGACGGCGATGCGGAGCCCGTCGGGGCAGGCGGTGGCGAGGTGGAGCCGGTAGCGGCGCGGCACTGCGTAGTGGCCGCTGCGCGCGTCCTGGCCGATGCGTCCCCGGAAGGCCGGGGCGGTACGGACGGACGGGATGGCGGCGAGCGGAGTGATGGACATGCGTCTCCCCGGGTGCGGGCGCGCGGACGTACGCGCGGCGGAAGCGTTCGTCGGTGGGTGGGCGCTCGGCCCGTACGGCTGAGGGCGGGCGCTCAGCCTCTGCGGCTGATGGCGCTGCAGACACGGAGCAGATCGATGTGCAGGCGGGAGGTGAGCAGGGGGGCCGGGCAGGACGTACGGCTCTCACGGCGCTGTCTGCCGGTGACCGTCCGCAGGCGACCCATCTTTCCCTACCTTTTCACTAGGATTCCCATCTGGAGTGTCGATCGGCCTCCGCCCGGCGTCAAGAGGGCGTCCACGCCTGGGACACCCGGCGCCGACTTGCCGTCTGCCGGGCGGGGCTGTCCGCTGGAGGCGCAGGCCGAGCGACAGGAGCCGGATCCGATGACCGAGCCCCCGGGTCCCGGGCCGGTGCCCGGTGCCGTGCCCGAGACCTTCGTGTTCGCCTGCGGGAGCTGCGGCAAGGTCTGGGAGGCCGTCTTCCAGGCGGTCTTCTTCACCGACCCGATCGCCGACCCGGACCTGCAGAGCACCCTGGAGTACGTCGACGAGGCGGGCCGGGCCGTACGGTCGCCGCTCGCCGACGCGGTGTGCCCGCGCTGCGGCAGCCGCAGGGTACGGATCACGGCTCCCGGTTCATGACGCTCACGGGCCCCGGTCACCGCCTCACCGCCTCACCGCCTCACCGCCTCACCGCCTCACCCGAATGACACGTGCGGGTGGTCGGCGGTCGTGCCGGATGGTGGCGTGGAGGGACGTACCGACGTTCTCTCGTGGCGGGACGCGCCAGCGCCTTCCCCGGAGTGACGTACCGCGTTCCCGAGGAGGCAGTCGCGATGACCCGTCCGTCCCGACCCGCGCGTGTTCTCGCCTCGGCCCTGGCGGCGGGGACCCTGCTCGCCACGGCGGCCTGTGCGGACGAGAGCGGCACCCCCGAAGCCTCGACCGTCTCACCGGCCGCCGAGCGCTCCCCCGCCCCGTCCGCGACCCCCGCCCTCACGGGGGCGGGCGCGCAGGCCGCGCTGATCACGCCGGCCGACATCGAGGACGACTGGCAACTGGCCAACGACGCCGCCACCTGGCGCAACACGATGCTGGTCGGCAAGGTCGACGTGGCGCAGTTCCTCACCGCCAAGGCCGATGCCGCCGACTGCCAGCGGCTGCTCGACGGGCTCTACTCCGACAGCCTCCTCGGCCGTACCACCGGAGCCTCGGGCCTGCGCGGGTTCACCTCGGAGGACTCCCGGCTGCTGTACCAGGTCGGTGACTACGGCTCGGCCAACCTGAACGCCACACTGGACTGGCTGAAGTCCCTGCCGGAGAAGTGCAACCAGTTCACCGCGACCGCCGCCGACGGCAGCCCGCGCACCGTGCAGGTCGTCGAGTACAAGGAGCCGCCGAAGGTGGGCGACGCGCTGGCGGCGCTCACGGTCACCGTCCAGGGCACCTCGAACGGGCAGCCCGCCAAGACCACCCTGGACGTCACGGTGTTCCGCGTCGGCGCCTCCGGGGCCGCGGTCACCAACGGCGGCCTGTCCGGCGTCGATCACGACAGCACCGTGCTGGCCCTGCAGAACGGCGCACAGCGCCTCAAGGACGTCCTGTCCGGCAAGACCCCGGCACCCCTGCCGAGCCAGTTCGACTGACTCCGACTAGTGGGGCATCGGGTCCTCGGCGTTGCGCTGGGTGGTGCCCGGGTCGCCGTTGTCGCGGTGCCATTCGACGAGGAGTTCGTCGCGGGCGCCGAAGCGCACCAGGTGCCGGCCGACGACAGCCTCCAGGAGGTCGAGGTGCTCGGCGTCCGCCTCCACCGCGAGCAGCAGCGCGCCCTCGCCGGCGGTGAGGGTGCCGGTGCCGCCGTTGTCGAAGGCGATGGTGCCGAGGCCGCTCTCCTCGTCCCAGCTGGTCCGTGCACGGCGGCCGAGGTGTGAGGCGAGTTGCTTGGCGTAACGGGCGGGGCGGTCGGTGGTGACGCGGGCTTCGGAGCGGGCCATCCTGGACTCCCGGTGTGCGGGCCTACGTTGACGGACTCACGCTACGTCCGGTCCTGCGGCTCTCCCCCACGTACGCCGGTCCCGCCCGGCTGTCTGTCGATCTGCAGCACGTGTCTTGATCTCGTCGCGGACGATCTGGAAGTCCTTGAGCGCGAGGACGTGTTCGGTGGTGTGGCGCAGCTCGGGCGGCAGGTACTTGTCCAGTCCGTCCACGACGATGATGCCGGACATCCCGCCGCCGGTCTGGGCCGCGGAGAGCGTGCGGGTGGTACCAGTAGATGCCGGGTTCGAGGCTCCAGGGGAATTGGTAGGCGTAGTGGTACGTCTGGCCCGGGGAGATGCTCAGGAAGATGTCGTCCGAACTCCCCGACGGCGAGACGTGCATTCCGTGCACATGGAGGTTCGTCTGCTTGTCCAGCCGGTTCTCGAATATGATCTCCATTCGGCCTCCGGGTTTGATGCGCAGGGTGGACGGCATGAACCGACCGTTGTAGGTCAGGGCCCACAGCCGCCGGCCCGCGAGTTCGACCTTCTTCCGCTCGACGACGACATGCGTCTTCAGCAGTCCGTTCTCGCTCACCAGTTGCTCCGGGTCCCGCAGTGCGGCCGTGGCCGGGCCGGTGAGGGCCGATGACGGGGAGACCGCGGCCGACCTGGACGACGCCGGCGACGCGTGGACGTGCACATCGTCCTGCGCACTGCCGCCTCAACCCGACGCCAGGACGAGCGCGGCGAGGGAGGATCCGGTCGCGGACCGCCTCCGTGCGAAGCGCGAATGCATCCCGGTCTCCCTTTCGCCGGCGTTCCGTGTCCGACGGAAATTCCGGATCTTCGGTCGCCATCATGCACCGGAGTCGGCCGCGCCGAAATCAGCGACCCACGGAGGAGAGAGAAAGGACGTCTTCCCGCGATATCCGGGGCACCCGGGCGAATTCAGGGAGTGCTCGCGGAGAATCGGTGCTCCGCCGCCATTCGACGTGCTCCCGCAGCCATTGGCGCGACCGGAGCGGAAAAGAGTCAGGGGGTCATCCCGGAATCCTCCGGAATGACCCCCTGACCTGCGACTTTCACAAGTCGGGACGACAGGATTTGAACCTGCGACCCCTTGACCCCCAGTCAAGTGCGCTACCAAGCTGCGCCACGTCCCGCTGCGGAGTCACGCGGTGGTTTCCGCGTGATCACGCAGGTCAACACTACCGCACGCGCGCGGGTGCCGGTGCCGACGGCTCCGTGACCGGGCCGGTGACGCGGGTCGCGCGGCGGACCGGGACGAGGAGCGCGGCGCCGGCGGCGGTCAGGCAGAACAGGGTGAGCAGGGCCCAGGCGTGGGTGTAGCCGGAGGCGTACGGCAGTCCGGAGGGCTGGAGCCGGCCGGTGACCAGGACGCTGGTGAGCGCGGCGCCGATGGAGCCGCCGATGGTGCGGATGTTGGCGTTCATACCGGTCGCGGCACCGGTCTGCTCGGGCGGGACGCTGCCGACGATGAGGTTGGCCATCGAGGCGAAGGCGAGGCCGATACCGAGGCCGAACAGGCCCGCGACGACGCCGATCTGCCACCGCTCGTCGTGCCAGAGGGTGAGGAAGCCGCAGGCCAGCGCGCCGAGTGCGGCGCCCGCGGTGAGCTGCGCCTTGGCGCCGACGCGGGGTTCGAGGCGGCCGCCGAGGATGCCCGAGCCGAACATGGCGATGAGCATCGGCAGCATGAGCAGGCCGGACTCGGTGACGGTGGCGCCGAAGCCGTAGCCTGCCGAGCCGGGAGTCTGGACGAAGCCGGGGAGGAAGGACCAGATCGCGTACATGCCGGCGCCGAAGAGCAGGGCGGCCGCGTTGGTGGTCCAGACGGACGGCAGCCGCATCACGCGCAGGTCGATCAGCGGGGTGGCGGAGCGGGACTCGGTCAGCAGCCAGACGGCGAACAGGACGACGGCGGTGGCGAACAGGCCGAGCACCTTGGCCGAGCCCCAGCCCCATCGTCCGGCCTGGCTCAGCGGCAGCAGCAGTGCCACCAGCCAGGCGGAGAGCAGCCCGGCACCGAGCCAACTGACGCTGCCCTCGGCCCTCTTGGGCGACTCGGGGACGTAGCGGGCGGCGATGACGACGGTCGCGGCGACCACGGCGACCGGGATCCAGAACAGCCAGCGGTAGTCGAGCGCCGAGACGATCGGACCGGCGGCCACGATGCCGACACCACCGCCGGCCGCGATCACCGCGGAGAGGTTGCTGATGCTGCCGCTGACCTCGGCCGGGGCGAACTCGTCCCGGATGATGCCGAAGGAGAGCGGGAACAGGGCGCCGCCGACGCCCTGGACCACCCGGGCGACGATCAGCACGCCGATGTTCGGCGCGAGCGCGGCGAGGAGACAGCCGGCCAGGACGGTCACCAGGACGGCGACGAGGGTGCGTTTCTTGCCGATCAGGTCACCGGCGCGGCCGAGTATCGGGGTGAAGACCGAGGCGGACAGCAGATAGGCCGTCATCACCCAGGTCGCGGTGGACTGCGAGGTGTGCAGGGCGTGCTGGACCGTCGGCAGGGCCGGCGCGACCAGTGACTGGAGCATGGAGAACACGCCGGCACCGGTCGCGAGGACCGCGAAGGTGAGGCGGGTGGACTTCCGGGGCATGAAGGAGCCTCTCCGGCATCGGAACGGAGGGAGATGAGAGATGTCCGGGTGCGTGCGGGAGGGCCGGTACCGGGCCGCGTCCGGCCATGGCGTCGCCGCTCCGCACTGCTAAAGTGGAGGTACTCCTCCACTCTACTGGAGGCAAGCCTCCGCTTCAACCGAAGTTGAGGAATCCCTCCGGTTCATCTCTGTCGCACGGGAGGCAGCAATGACGGACACCACGTTCCCCGTCAGTGAGATCGTCGCGTCCCGGCGGCCGCACCGTAAGGACGCGGCCCGCAACTACGACGCGCTGATCGCGGCCGCCCGCGAGGCATTCGCCGAGCACGGCGCGGACGCCTCCCTGGAGGACGTCGCCCGCCGCGCGGGGGTCGGGATCGGCACCCTGTACCGGAACTTCCCCACCCGCCGCGATCTCTTCGAGAGCGTCTACGCGGACGAGGTCAACGCGCTGTGCCGGGCGGCCGTGGAACTGTCCGAACGTGAGCCGTGGGAGGCGCTGACGTCCTGGCTGGACCGCTTCACCGGCTACATGGTCACCAAGCGGGCGGTGCGGGAGGCGCTCAACGACGAGTCGGAGATCTTCTCGGCCTGCCGGGACTCGATGTACGCGGCCGGCGGCCCGCTCCTGGAAAGAGCCCAGAAGGCGGGCGTGGTCCGCACCGACATGGAGATCGGCGACCTGCTGCGGATGGTCTCCGGAATCACGGCGACAGCTTTCGAGGACGACGCCCAGCGCGACCGGGTGATGGGCATCGCCCTGGACGGCGTACGAACGCTGCGGTAAGCGCCCCCTCAGGGGCGCGGGGCTGGTCTCGGCCTGCGGCTCCGGCGCGTGGGCGCGACCAGCCCCCGCCGGCCCGCAGGTCACCACTCACCGTTCATCCCCTCTCCCGAACCTCTCTCCCTTCGTACGCGGCCCGAAGCACCCTCAACGCATCCCCGGTCGTCACCGGCCTGGGATTCGCATACGCCTGCCCCGCGACCTGCCCCGCGGCCACCGCCAAGTCGGCCTCCTTCAGGCCGAGTTCGGCCAGCGACCGGGGTGCGCCGAGACAACCCGCCAGCTCCTGCAAGGCGCCGGGCGCGTCGTCCGCCCCCAGTGCACGCGCCACCGTCGCCGCCGCCTCCGGAACAGCCACCGCGTTGAAGGCAAGCACATACGGCAGCACGACCGTGTGGGTCTCGGCGTGCGGAAGCCCGAACGTGCCGCCGAGGACATGGCACAGCTTGTGGTGCAGGCCCATGGTGGTGGCGCCGAGGCAGGCCCCGCACAGCCAGGCGCCGTACAGGGCGCGGGAGCGGGCCGGTACCGAGTCCGGGGCGGCGGCGACCTCGGGGAGTGCCCCGGCCATCGCGCGTACGCCCTCCTCGGCCATCAGCGCGACCAGCGGCGAGCCGTCGGGGGCGTACAGCGCCTCGACGGCGTGGGCGAGGGCGTTGATCCCGCTGGTCACCGAGAGCGGGACGGGCAGGGAGAGGGTGAGCTCGGGGTCGTAGACGACACTGCGCGGCAGGACGACGGGGTCGCGGCCGGTGCGTTTGGCGCCGTGCTCGGTCAGGCCCCAGACCGGGGTCATCTCGGAGCCCGCGTAGGTCGAGGGCACGGCGATCAGCGGGAGGCCGGTGCGCAGGGCGATCGCCTTGCCGAGGCCGATGGCCGAGCCGCCGCCGACGGCCACACAGCCGTCGGCGCCCGCCGCCCGGGCCGCCTCCACGCCCCGGTCGGCGACCTCCACGGGGACGTGCATCCGGGCCCCGGTGTGCAGGCCCGCGCAGGCCGGGCCGAGCGAGTCGGCGACCGCCCGGGCGGTGTCCGCGCCCCGCTCGCCGCTGAGCACCAGCAGCCGCCGCAGACCCAGGTGCCGGGCCTCCTCGGCGGTCGCGGTGAGCGCGGCACCGGGCCGGAAGACGACCCGGGCGGGCCTCGTCTCGTAAACGAAATCGAAGGGGTTCACGACCGCTCCAGTACGAGGTCGAAGCGGGCGTGCCGGAACGGGTTCGGCACGCCGAACTCCCTGGCCAGGGACGGTTCGTCGGTCGGGGTGAAGTCCTTCACCAGGCTTTCCTTCACCGCGAAGACCGCGTCGGAGTCCAGGTATTCGCCGCCGGCGACGAAGATGTGCGTGGTGACCGGCGTGTGTCCCTCGGCCGAGACGATGAAGTGGATGTGGGCGGGGCGGTAGGGATGCCGTCCGGTGGCCTTCAGCAGGGTGCCCACCGGACCGTCGGTGGGGATCGGGTAGGCGCTGGGCACGCAGGTACGGAACCGGAAGCGGCCTTCGTCGTCCGCCGTGAACAGGCCGCGGCCGTTTCCGGGAGGCTGCACGTCGGGCTGCTGGACGTCGTAGAAGCCGTGCGGGTCGGCCTGCCAGACGTCCAGGACCGCGCCGGGCAGCGGGGTGCCGTCGGCGGAGCGGACGACACCGGTGACCACACAGGGCTCGCCGTCGCCGACCAGGTCGATGGTGTCGCCGAGAGCACGGACCGGGGACTCGGTCATATGGAAGGGGCCGAGTACCGTCGACTCCGTACGGTCCGGCTCGCTCTGCCCGTTGACCGTCTCGACCAGCATCGACAGGCCCAGCACGTCGGAGAGCAGGATGAACTCCTGCCGGGTGTCGGTGCAGGTCTGTCCGGTCGCGGTGAGGAACGCGATCGCGGCCTCCCACTCGCGCTGCGTCAGCCGGGTCTCGCTCGCGAACGCGTGCAGATGGCGGATCAGCGCGGTGAGCAGTTCGCGCAGCCGGGGGTCGTCGGTGCCGTGGAGGCTGTCGACGGCCTGCGCGGTGACCGCGTCTTCGGTTGTCATGCCGGCTCCTTGCCCGGAGGAACAGTGACCTTGAGTGATCGTAAACCCGTTTACCGTTCAATGAACCGGATCCGGACCCGGGCCCGGAACCGTGTCCGGAACCGGACCCCGGCGCGGGTCTGGAACCGTGTCCGGACCCGTGTCTACTTGATGAGCGCGTTGGCCACCACCACGATCACCCCGAGCATCGCGTCCACCATGCCGATCAGGACGGCGGCGAGCCAACTCCGCGCCGACCAGCGGGCGGTGACGATGCCGAGGCCGAACAGGATCACGATGTTCAGGACGAACGCCGGGTACTCGACGCCCTTCGGCGGCCACCAGCCCCAGCCGGCGCCCGCCAGCAGGAACACCGTGGGCAGGACGGCCACGACCAGCGGCCACTCGTCGGCCAGGGTGCGCAGCACGTCCCAGCGCCGGTGCGGGGCGCGTTCGGCGATGTAGTGGGCGTAGCCGTGGGCCAGGGCGGACGCGCAGGCGGTGACCACGAGCCAGACGGCGTCGTAGCGGCGGCTGGCGGCGGAGGTGTGGCCGTACTGGGTGAGGGCGGCGACCATCGAGCAGGCCAGCACGGCGCCGTAGACCCCGCCGAACAGGACGGCCTCGCGGGTGTCGTGCGCGCGGGGCTGGGCGACGGTCGCCGTGGAGTCGGCCATGCCCTCCACGATCACCTGGACCCGGTCCGCCCGCCACTCCGCGCGGCCCGACGAAGTGTCCTCCCACCAGGCCCGATGCCCCACACCCTGTACACATCCCGGCGGCCGTCGGGCTCGCTAGGGTCGCCGTATGACGACGCACAGCTTCGCTCTCCACATCCCCGACGCCGAGCTCGAACCCGACCCGCTCGACCCGGCGCAGATCGTCTCCGGAACGCCCGAGGTCACCGGCAAGGTGGTCTGGGAGTCGGCCGACGGGAAGCAGATCCGCGGGATCTGGCAGATCACGCCGGGGGTGGTCACCGACACCGAGGCGGACGAGCTGTTCGTGGTGGTCAGCGGCTCGGCGACGATCGAGGTCGAGGGCGGGGCGACGTTCGGTGTGGGCCCCGGGGACATGGCCGTGCTGCGCGCGGGCGACCGTACGACGTGGACGGTGCACGAGACGCTGCGCAAGGCGTACTCGATCAATCTGTGAGAACCGGTCCCTCAGCGGGGCCCGGCTCAGCGCACCGTCGAGGTGGGCATGTTGTACGGCGTGACCACCTGGATCGCCGACGGCAGGGTCGGTCCCGCCGGGGGCAGCGCACCCTGGGCGCGCATCACCAGGTGGCAGGCCTCGCGCATGTCCTGGCGCAGGTCGTGGTGGAGGACGGCGGACAGGCGGTGCTCGCGCAGCAGGCGGGTGTTGTCGTGGTCGAGGTCGTGGGCGATGAAGACCGCGCACTCCCGGCCCAGTTCGGCGAAGGCGCGCAGGGTCGCGATGTTGCCGCCGCCGATCGAGTAGACGGCGCGGATCTCCGGATCGCGTTCGAGGGCGGCGCGGACCAGGTCGTACTGGGTGGCGTCCAGGCCCTGCCCTTCCGTGATCTCGACCAGGGTGCGCTCGGGATGGGTGGCCCGCATGACGCTGCGGAAGCCCATCTCGCGCTCCTCCTCGTTGCGGAAGAAGCCGCTGCTCAGGCTGGTGAGGACATTGCCGGGCCGGTCGCCGAGCCACTGCCCCATCAGATAGGCCGCGGTGGCGCCGGTGGCGCGGTTGTCGCTGCCGACATAGGCAAGCCGGCCGCTCGCGGGCAGGTCGGTGACCAGGGTGACGACCGGGATCTCCGCCGAGCGCAGGCGCCCGACGGCGGCGGTGACCTCGGGCACGTCCGGCGCCTTGAGGATCACCCCTTGCGAGCCCCGGCGGGCTATCCGGTCCAGCGTCCGCACCAGTTCCTCCACCGGCCCGGTCTCCCGGAAGTGGAACCGGGAGCGGACCACGGCCGGATGCAGCGACGGCAGCTCGGCCTCCAGCGCGCCGCGCACGGCCGTGGTGAACCGCTCCGGCGCCTGCATCACGATGTCGACCATGAAGGTGCGGCCCACCAGCCGAACCTGGGTGCGCTGCCGGTCCAGATCGGCGATCGCCTGCCGCACCTCCCGCTCGGTGCTCTCCCGCACCCCGCCCCGGCCGTTCAGCACGCGGTCCACGGTGGCCTCGCTCAGCCCTGCCTGACGTGCGATTTCACGGATCGGGAAGGGATGGCCCACAGCCTGGCTCCTTGAGGGGTTTTTGATGGACTGCTGCTGGTTGTTCGAGGGGTTTGTACTGACAAGAATGACAGAGCCGTGCCGCACCCGTGACGGCGACCGTGCCCCCGACCGCGACCGCGACGGGGATCGCGACCGCGACCGAAAGAAGGACGCCGATGTCCCTCGCAGCCGAACAGGGCCGCCCCTGGCTGTCGCCGCAGGACTGCGACCTCGACACCTTCCGTGCGCTGGTCGAGCGGACCACCGACCCGGGCGCCTACCCGTACGCCTCGGCGGTCGAGGGCAACGTCCTCGTCTACGACAGTGAGCGGCTGCGCATCACCGACGCGCCCCACGAGGTGCGGACCGAACTCGTGCGCGCCCTGACCGACGGCCCCGGTGTGGTCGTCTTCAGGGGCGCGTTCCCCGACCCGAAGGTGGTCGACCGGGCCACGGCGGTGTTCGGGGCGCTGATCTCGGAGCAGAACGAGTCGGGCGCCGGGGCGGGCGACCACTTCGCGAAGCCGGGTGCCAACGAACGGGTGTGGAACGCCCTGGAGAAGGCCGCGCTCTACGACCCCGAGGCGTTCGCCGACTACTACGCCAACGACATCGTGGCCCTGGTCTCCCATGCCTGGCTGGGCCCCGGCTACCAGATCACCTCGCAGATCAACGTGGTCAACCCGGGCGGCGCCGCCCAGCTCCCGCACCGCGACTACCACCTCGGCTTCCTCTCCGACGAGACCGCCGCGGCCTACCCGGCGCATGTGCACCGCCTCTCCCCCGTGCTCACCCTGCAGGGCGCGGTCGCCCACTGCGACATGCCGGTGGAGTCGGGGCCGACCATGTACCTGCCGTACTCGCAGACCTACGAGCCGGGCTATCTGGCCTGGCGGCGGCCGGAGTTCCGGGACTACTTCAAGGCCAACCATGTGCAGGTGCCGCTGGCGAAGGGCGACGCGGTGTTCTTCAACCCCGCGGTGTTCCACGCGGCCGGCACCAACCGGACCCTCGACGTGCGCCGGATGGCCAACCTGCTCCAGGTGTCCTCGGCCTTCGGGCGGGCCATGGAGAGCGTGGATCGGGAGGCGGTGGCCAACGCCGTCTACCCGGTGCTGCGCCGGCGCCGCTCGGAGGGGGCGTCCGAGGCGTGGCTGGAGCATGTCATCGCCGCGAGCGCGGAGGGCTACCCGTTCCCGACCAACCTCGACAGCGATCCGCCGGTCGACGGCATGGCCCCGCCCTCGCAGGCGGACCTCGTACGGCGGGCGCTGCGCGAGGGCCTGTTGCCGCGGGTGCTGCGGGACGAACTGCGGGCCGCCGCCGCCCGGCGCGAGAGCTGAGAAAAGACGTCGCGGTGCCGTTCTTCGCGATGCGTACGGCGGTCGCCGACGTGGTCGCACCCAAGCGGCCGTAGCCGCATATCGACACAGCCCCGCGCCCCCGACGGGGTGCATTCACATCAAGGAGTAACACGCCCATGCGTATTGGAATCCTCGGTCTCGGCCGCATCGGTGCCTTTCACGCCGAGACCCTCTCCGGGCTCGACACCGTCGACTCGCTGGTCTTCACCGACCCGTTCGCGGATGCCGCCAAGGCCGCCGCCGAGAAGTTCGGCGCCGAGGTCGTGGACTCGCCGGAGGCGCTGCTCGCCGCCGGTGTGGACGGCATCGTCGTGGCCGCCGCGACCGACGCCCACCCCGCTCTGATCCTGGCCGGTGTCGAGGCCGGGATCCCCGTCTTCTGCGAGAAGCCCGTCGCCAAGCACATGAGTGACGGTGTCGAGGTCCTCAAGGCCGTCCAGGGCAAGGGCGTGCCGATCCAGATCGGCTACAACCGCCGCTTCGACGCGGGCTTCGTGGCCGCCCGGGCCGCGGTGCAGAGCGGCGAGCTGGGCAAGCTGCACACCGTGCGCTCCACCACCCTCGACCCGGCCCCGCCGCCGGCCGCCTACGTCGCCGTGTCCGGTGGCATCTTCCGGGACTGTTCCGTGCACGACTTCGACATCATCCGGTGGGTGACAGGCCGTGAGGTCACCGAGGTGTACGCGGTCGGCGGCAACCGGGGGGCCGACTACATCAAGGAGGCGGGCGACGCCGACACCACCGGCGCGATCCTCACCCTGGACGACGGCACCATCGCGGTGGTCTCCAACTCACGCCACAACGCGCGGGGTTACGACGTCCGCATGGAGATCCACGGCTTCCAGGACTCCATCGCCGTCGGCCTGGAGGACAAGCTCCCGCTGCGCTCGGTCGAGCCCGGTGTGACCTTCCCTGCGGGCACCCCGCACGACTTCTTCATGGACCGCTTCACCGCCGCCTACCGCGCCGAACTCACCGCGTTCACCGAGGTCGTCGCCGGTGACCGGCCCTCCCCCTGCACGGTCGAGGACGCCCTGGAGGCCGGCTGGATCGCCGAGGCCTGCACGCTGTCTCTGCACGAGCACCGTCCGGTGACGATCGCAGAGGTGCGCGGAGCCTGACACCGCGCACGGCGGCGGGGCGGGGCACCGGGACCGAGCACGCGGTCCGGGAGCACCGCCCCGTCGCCCTTTTCCTCATGGTTCAAGGGGGTGT
Organism: Streptomyces sp. Ag109_O5-1; assembly: GCF_003814875.1. Taxonomy (GTDB): domain Bacteria; phylum Actinomycetota; class Actinomycetes; order Streptomycetales; family Streptomycetaceae; genus Streptomyces; species Streptomyces sasae. The sequence goes on from NZ_RKQF01000001.1 coordinate 1,107,668, forward strand.
GGCACGGACCTGCGGGCTCGGCCGTGCCCCGGAGGCTCAAAGGGCGTAGCACGGACCGCGAGCTCGCCCGGGTCCCGGTGTCTCAGAGGCCGTAGCGGACCGCGAACTCGTCCGGGTCGTAGGCGTCCCGGTCCGGGTCGTGCTGGATCGCCGGCCTGGTCTCGACCATGTCCTCAGGCCGTATCCGCTCGGGCAGCGCGCCGAAACGCTCCTTGCGCTGTACCGCCTCGGCCGCCGGCTCCTCGTGAGTGGTCATGTTCGCCTCCCCGTCGCAACGGACGTGATCGCTGGTACCCGGAGAACGCGCGCGCCCCGGCGGGTGTTCCCGACCCGCCGGGGCGCGCGGGACCGCGCGGATCTCTCCGCGCGGTCCCCGGGATGCGGCAGTCAGGCGCCGCAGGACCGCAGGAACTTCCGGGTGCGCACCGCGATGGGCAGCGGCCTGTCCGGCTCGCAGGGGTACATGTCCTGCTCGACGATCGCGAACAGGTCGACGCCCAGGTTCTGCGCCGCCTCCAGCACCGGTCCCAGCTCCGGTACGCCGGCGGGCGGTTCGCACATCACGCCCTGGGCCACGGCGGGCCCGAACGGGGTGCCCTTGGCCTGGACGTCGGCCAGGATCGCCGGGTCCACCTGCTTGAGGTGGAGGTAGCCGATCCGCTCGCCGTAGGTCTCGATCAGCTTGACGCTGTCGCCGCCGCAGTAGGCGTAGTGGCCGGTGTCCAGGCAGAGGTTGACCAGGTCCGAGTCGGTCGAGTCGAGGAAGTGCTCGACGTGCTCCTCGGTGTCGATGTGGGTGTCGGCGTGCGGGTGGACGACGATGTCCAGGCCGTACGTCTCCTTCACCTCGTGGCCGAGCCGCTCCATGCCCTTGGTGAGGTGGGCCCACTGTTCGCCGGTCAGCTCCGGCGACTCCAGGATCTCGGCGGTCTTGTCGTCGCGCCAGAAGGAGGGGATGACGACCAGGTGCTTGGCGCCCGTCGCCTGGGTGAGCGCGGCGACCTGGCTGACGTGCTCCCAGGTGGACTCCCAGACGGCGGGGCCGCGGTGCAGGCCCGTGAAGACCGTGCCGGCCGAGACCTTGAGGTCGCGCTTGGCGATCTCGTCGGTCAGACGGGCCGGGTCACTGGGGAGGTAGCCGTAGGGGCCGAGTTCGATCCAGGAGTAGCCGGCCTCGGCGACCTCGTCGAGGAAGCGTTCCCAGGGGACCTGCTGGGGGTCGTCGGGGAACCAGACGCCCCAGGAGTCGGGGGCCGAGCCGACCCGGATGCGGTCGAGCGGGTTCGCCATGGGTCAGGACTTCCCTTCCGGAGCGGTCGCGACGGGTGCGGTGAGGTCGTCCTCCTCGGGAAGCTCCTCGGTGTCGACACCGCGGACCTGCGCCAGTTCGTGCTTGAGCGCGGCGAGTTCGGCGCCGCCCGCCATGTGGTTGGTGAGCTCTTCGAGGCCGACCTCGCTGCGGTCGGCGCTCAGTTCGAGGGTGCCGAGGCGCAGCACGCTGAAGTGGTCGCCGACCATGTAGGCGTGGTGCGGGTTGTGGGTGATGAAGATGACGCCGAGGCCGCGATCGCGGGCCGCGGCCACGTACTTCAGCACCACACCGGACTGCTTCACCCCCAGGGCGGCGGTGGGCTCGTCCAGGATCAGGACGCGGGCCCCGAAGTAGACGGCGCGGGCGATCGCCACGCACTGGCGCTGACCGCCCGAGAGGGTGCCGATGGGCCGCTCGAGATCGTCCAGGATGATGCCCATGTTGCGCAGTTCGCGGTCGGCGGTCTCCTTCATCTTGGCGATGTCGAGACGGCGGACGGGCCAGGGGCCCTTGGTCATCTCGGAGCCGAGGAAGAAGTTGCGCCACACCGGCATCAGGGGGACGGTGGCGAGGTCCTGGTAGACGGTGGCGATGCCTTTGTCGAGGGCGTCGCGGGGGCTGGAGAAGCGAACCGGGTCGCCGTCGACGAGGAGGTCGCCCTCGGTGTGCTGGTGCAGCCCCGAGATGATCTTGATCAGGGTGGACTTGCCGGCGCCGTTGTCGCCGAGTACACAGGTCACGTGGCTGGGGAAGACCTTGAGGTCGACGCCGTGCAGGGCCCGGACGTTGCCGTACGACTTGCCCGTACCGCGCAGCTCGACGATCGCGCCGCCGTCGTTGGGCGCCTTGTCCTGGAGGATGGCACCGTGTGTTCCGTTCGCGTTGTCTGTCATCGGGTCACCTCCTGGTCGCAGTGCGCTGGACCCACAGATTGATGAGGACGGCGCCGAGGAGCATGACGCCGAGGAAGGCCTTGAACCAGTCGGGGTTCCAGCCCGCGTACACGATGCCCTGCTGCACCATGCCGAACATGAAGGCACCGAAGACCGGGCCGATCGCCGAGCCGGCACCACCGGTCAGGAGGCAGCCGCCGATGACCGCGGCGGAGATGTAGATCAGCTCCTGGCCGACGCCCTCGCCGGACTGCACGGTGTTGAAGGAGAACAACTGGTGCATGCCGACGAACCAGGCGCCGAAACCGACCAGCATGAACAGCGAGATCTTGGTGAAGTTCACCGGGACACCGACCGCACGGGCGCTGTCCTTGTTGCCGCCCACCGCGAAGATCCAGTTGCCGTACTTGGTGCGCAGCAGGACCCAGGTGGCGATCGCCGCGAAGACCAGCCACCAGATGATGGTGATCTTCACATCGACGCCGCCGATGGTGAAGGTCGAGGCGAAGATGTCCTTGACCTGGTTGAAGCCGTCCATGTTGCTGATGTCGTCGGTGGCGACGTTGCCGGTGACCAGCTTGGTCACCGCGAGGTTGACGCCCTGGAGGATCAGGAAGCTGCCCAGGGTGATCAGGAAGCTGGGCAGTCCGGTCTTGACCACCAGCCAGCCGTTGAGGAACCCGATGGCGAGCGACACCACGAGCGCGGCGATCACGCCCACCCACACGTTCATGGACAGCTGGTAGGCAAGCATGCTCGCGGTCAGCGCCGAGGTGATCACCGCGACACCGGCCGACAGGTCGAACTCCCCGCCGATCATCAGCAGGGCGACCGGAATGGCCATGATGCCGATGGTCGACGACTGGTAGAGGACGTTCGCCATCGAGCTGGCCTCGCGCACCGGCGGCGCGGCGACCAGGAAGAAGACGTACACGGCGACGGCACCGAGGAAGACGCCCACCTCGGGGCGGGCGAGCAGCCGCAGTGCGAGGGGCCGCTGCGCGGTGCGGCCGTCCTTCTCCTTCGGGCCGGGAGCCGGCGGTGTCGCCACCGCCGACTGTGCCTGCTGACTCATGTCGATCACCGAGTGCCCTTCGCGGCGAACTGCGCGACCTTGTCGACGTTGGACTTGTCGACGAAGGCCGGACCGGTCAGGACCGGCTGCTCACCGCCGCCCATGTAGTTGCCGTTGTTCTTGTAGAGCCACAGCGAGTCGACGGCCAGGTAGCCCTGCAGATAGGGCTGCTGGTCCACGGCGAACTCGATGGTCCCCTTGCTGATGGCGCCGGTCAGGTCCTTGTTCAGGTCGAAGGTGGCGATCTTCGCCTTGCTGCCCGCGTCGGACACCGACTGGACCGCGATCAGCGCGATCGGGGCGCCGAGCGTGACCACATGGTCGATGGCGCTGTCCTGCTTGAGCTTGGCGGTGATCGTGGACTTGACCGAAGGGGCGTCCGTACCGTTGACGTACAGGGTCTCCGTCGTTCCCGAGAACGTCTTCTTCACCCCGTCGCACCGCTGCGTGAGGCCCACGTTGCCCTGCTCCTGGATGACACAGACGACCTTCTTGGCGCCCTCCGTGTTCAGCCGGTTGCCGAGCGCCTCGCCCGCCACCGTCTCGTCCTGGCCGAAGAACTCCATGAGGCCGAGCTTCTTCCAGTCGCTCACACCGGAGTTGAGCCCGACGACGGGGATGTTGGCAGCGGTCGCCTTGCCGATGACGTCCTTGAGCGCGTCGGGCTTGGCGAGGGTGACGGCGATCCCGTCGACCTTCTGGTCGATCGCGTTCTGCACCAGGTTGGCCTGGTTGGCGGCGCTGGGGTCGGCGGAGTAGACGAGCTTGATGTTGTCCTTGGCCGCGGCGGCCTCGGCACCCTTGCGGACGATGTCCCAGAAGGTGTCACCGGGCGACTGGTGGGTGACCAGCGCGACCGTCATCCGGGGGGTGCTCGCCTTGCCCGCGGAGGCCGCCGCACCGCCTTCCTCGGACTTCTTTCCTCCGGAGCTGCTGGAGCAGCCGGCGAGGGTCAGGGCGGCCGCCGCGGCCACGGCCACGAAGGGGGCCAGTTTCCGCGAACGGTTAAGGGATGAGCGGTCCATCGTTCCTGCACCTCACTGTGCGACGGGAGGAAAAGTGGGATCACGGGGATCCGTGGACCCGGGCCGGAAAGGGCCGGTCCGGATCGATGCTGTGCGCTGGGACGGGATACAAGTCCCTGCGCGGCCCGCTGTCAATACTTTGTTAAGACATCATTTCACATTCAGGTCCGAATGTAAGTACAAACCATTGACAGCGCGACCTGCCCCGATCTACACCTGAGGGGCATCAGCCCACCTCAAGGAGGCTCGCATGACCGAGTCGGAAGCACGCGCCTTCGACGTCGTCGCGACGGGCCGTACCGCAGGCGTTTCCTACCCGCTCCCGCCGGGCGTACCCCTGGCGCGCGCGAAGGGCTGGGGCTTCTCGGCCCTGCGGGTCCTCGAACTGGCGCCGGGCGGCTCGCACACCTTCGCCACCGGCGAGAGCGAGTGGCTCGTCCTGCCGCTGGCCGGCGGCTGCACGGTGGCCAGCGCCGACGAGTTCGGCCGCGACACCTTCCGACTGCACGGCAGGGACAGCGTCTTCGCCGCGGTCAGCGACTTCGCGTACGTTCCGCGCGACGGCCGTACGACGGTCACCTCGCCCGACGGCGGCCGGTTCGCGCTCTGCGGGGCGCGCCGCGCCCGCCGGCTGCCCGCCCGCTACGGGACGGCCGCCTCGGTGCCGGTGGAGCTGCGCGGGAGGGGCGCCTGCTCCCGTCAGGTCAACGGCTTCGGCGCGGCGGACGGTTTCGGCTGCGACCGGCTGATCGCGGTGGAGGTGCTGACGCCGGGCGGCAACTGGTCGTCGTTCCCGCCGCACAAGCACGACGAGTACCGTCCCGGGGCGGAGTCGGCCCTGGAGGAGATCTACTATTTCGAGTTCACGGACCACGAGGGCGGCCCCGGCCTGGGGTACCACAGGGTCTCGCCGTCCGGCCGGGGCAGGAACACCGACGCGCTGGCCGAGGTCCGCGACGGCGACGTGGTCCTGGTCCCGGACGGCTGGCACGGCCCGTCGATCGCGGCCCCGAACCACCACATGTACTGCCTGAACGTCATGGCGGGACCGGACCCCGAACGGGTCCGGCGGATCAGCGACCACCCGGACCACGCCCGGATCCGCGCGACCTGGCCCGAGCAGCCGGTCGACCCGCGCCTGCCCCTTTACACCACCCCGTCCGAATGAGGTCCCGCATGAGCCAGCCGACCACCCGCCTGACCGTCGCCCAGGCACTGGTGCGGTTTCTGTCCGCCCAGTACACCGAGCGCGACGGCGTCCGGCACCGGCTGATCGCCGGCACCTGGGGCATCTTCGGCCACGGGAACGTCGCCGGGATCGGCCAGGCGCTCCTGGAGTACGGCGACGTCATGCCGTACCACCAGGGGCGCAACGAGCAGTCGATGGTGCACGCGGCGGTCGGCCACGCCCGCCAGCTGGACCGGCTCTCGGCGCAGGCGGTGACCACCTCCATCGGCCCGGGCGCCACCAACCTGGTGACCGGCGCGGCCCTGGCCACCATCAACCGGCTGCCGGTCCTCCTCCTGCCCGGCGACTACTTCGCGAGCCACGCGCCCGACCCGCTGCTGCAGCAGCTGGAGCACCCGACCGAGTTCGACGTCTCGGTCAACGACACCCTGCGCCCGGTCTCCCGTTACTTCGACCGGATCACCCGCCCCGAGGCGCTGATCCCGTCCGCGCTGAACGCCATGCGGGTCCTGGCCGACCCGGCAGAGACCGGCGCGGTCACCCTGGCCCTCCCCCAGGACGTCCAGGCGGAGGCGTACGACTGGCCGGAGGAGTTCTTCGCCGAACGCGTCTGGCGGGTACGGCGGCCCGCCCCCGACCCGGTGGAGCTGGCGGACGCCGTACGCGCCGTGAAGGCCGCTCAGCGGCCGTTGATCGTCGCGGGCGGCGGAGTCCACCACAGCCGCGCGGAAGGCGCCCTGAGGGCCCTTGTGGAGGCCACGGGCATCCCCGTCGCCTCGACCCAGGCGGGCAAGGGCTCGCTGCGCCACGACCACCCCGCCGACCTGGGCGGGATCGGGCACACCGGGACGGCCGTCGCCGACGACCTGGCCCGCACCGCCGACCTGGTCATCGGCGTCGGCACCCGGTACACGGACTTCACCACGGCCTCCGGGACCCTCTTCCAGAACCCGGACGTCCGCTTCCTCAACGTGAACATCACCGGCTTCGACGCCCACAAGCAGGCCGCGAGCACGGTGGTGGCGGACGCGCGGACGGCTCTGGAGACGCTTGCGGAGGCGCTCGCCGGGCACCGCGTGGCCGCGGCCTACGAGGCCGAGTACCGGGCCGGCAAGGAGCGTTGGGAGGCGGTCGTCGAGGCCGCCTACCGCGCGGACGACGAGGACGCCGTACCGACCCAGACGCAGGTGCTCGGCGCCCTGGACGCGGTGGTCGGCGATGACGACGTTGTCATCAACGCGGCCGGCTCGCTCCCGGGCGACCTGCACAAGCTCTGGCGGGCCCGCTCGCCGCGCCAGTACCACCTGGAGTACGGCTACTCCTGCATGGGCTACGAGATCCCGGCCGGCATCGGCGTCCAGCAGGCGGCCCCGGACGTGGCGGTCTGGTCGCTGGTCGGCGACGGCACCTATCTGATGATGCCGACCGAGATCGTCACGGCCGTCCAGGAGGGCCTGCCCGTCAACCTGGTCCTGATCCAGAACCACGGCTACGCCTCCATCGGCGGCCTCTCCGAGACGGTCGGCGGCGAGCGGTTCGGCACCGCCTACCGCTACCGCTCCGCCGACGGCACCTTCAGCGGGGCGCCGCTGCCGGTCGACCTCGCCGCCAACGCGGCGAGCCTCGGCATGGAGGTGCTGCGTGCCAAGACCGTGCGCGAGCTGCGCGAGGCCCTCTCCGCGGCCCGCGCGAGCGACCGGCCGACCTGTGTGTACGTGGAGACGGACCCGGCGCCCACCGCTCCCCCGGCCGAGGCCTGGTGGGACGTGCCGGTCGCCGAGACCGCCTCCCGCGAGGCCGCCGTGCACGCCCGCGAGGACTACGACCGGCAGCTCGCCGGGCGCCGTCGCCATCTCTGACCCCCCACGAACCCCCGACCCCCGGAAGGAGGTGTCCCGGTGGCCCGAACCGGTGATTCCGCCCGCGCCGCGACCGTCTCGGCGCTCGACACCCTGGACTTCGCCCTGGACCGCGGCAGTCCGGTACCGCTCTACTACCAGCTCGCCCAGCAGCTGGAGGAGGCCATTGAGCACGGTGTGCTCGCCCCCGGGAACCTCCTCGGCAACGAGATCGACCTGTCGGTGCGGCTCGGCCTGTCCCGGCCCACGGTCCGCCAGGCCATCCAGTCCCTCGTCGACAAGGGGCTGTTGGTGCGCCGCCGGGGCGTGGGCACCCAGGTGGTGCACAGCCAGGTCAAGCGCCCGCTGGAACTGAGCAGCCTCTACGACGACCTGGAGTCGGCCGGACAGGGGCCGACCACCGAGGTGCTGCGCAACGAACGGATCCCTGCGAGCGCCGAGGTGGCCGCCGCCCTGGGCATCGCGGAGGGCGCGGAGGTGGTCGTCCTGGAACGGCTGCGCAGCACTCATGGCCAGCCGGTGGCGTTCCTGTGCAACTACCTGCCCGCCGCCCTGCTGGAACTCGACACGGAACGCCTGGAGTCGACCGGCCTGTACCGGATGATGCGCACGGCCGGCATCACCCTGCACAGCGCCCGGCAGACCGTGGGCGCCCGCAGCGCCACCGCCGCGGAGGCCGGGCGGCTGGACGAGAAGGAGGGCGCCGCCCTGCTCACCATGCAACGGACGGCCTACGACGACACCGGGCGGCCGGTGGAGTACGGCAGCCATGTCTACCGGGCGTCGCGGTACGCCTTCGACTTCCAGCTGCTGGTCCGGGGGTAGCGAACGGCCCGTGCCGGTGCGGTCGCTGCGGGTTTAGCCGCTGGTCCCGACCACGAAACCAACACGCCCGCACACGAGCCCCCACGGAGTTTGTCCCGCGGAGGCTCCGTCGTCCCGCTTTGTTCAACAAACCGGCAGGCAACCATGTCGATTACGTTTCGGGCAAGAGACGGGCGAGAGAGACGCAGGCTATTGACGCATGAGCGGACAAGCGGCTGTTATTGCGCCCACGATGTTCGGCCGAGTTGGTTTCTGATCGGTTTCGGGACCTTTCGAAGATCAACTCTTCCCCTTGCCGAACCCTGTTACTCAGGAGCCGCCATGCGCATCTCCCCGTCCGGTCTTCACCTGCCGGGTCCGAGCCGCCGTAACGTCCTGCGCGGGGCCGGTTCGGCCGCCCTCCTCGCCGGTGCCGGCATACCCCTGCTCTCCGCCTGCGGCAGCAGCGGGTCCTCCTCCGACCCGAAGACCGTCAGCCTCGGCTCCAACTCGTCCGACGCCGTGCCGAAGAAGGCCTTCGCGGAGATCTACGCGGCCTTCACCAAGCAGTCCGGCATCAAGGTCGACGTGAACACGAAGGACCACAACACCTTCCAGGAGCAGATCAACTCCTACCTGCAGGGCACGCCGGACGACGTGTTCACCTGGTTCGCCGGCTACCGCATGCAGTTCTTCGCGGCCAAGAACCTGGCCTCGCCGATCGACGACGTGTGGGCGAAGATCGGGGACAACTTCCCCGACGCGATGAAGCAGCTCAGCAAGGGCGAGGACGGCAAGTACTACTTCGTCCCGCTGTACACGTACCCGTGGGCGATCTTCTACCGCAAGAGCGTCTTCCAGGCCAAGGGCTACGAAGTCCCCACCACCTGGGACGCGTTCGTCACCCTGTGCAAGAAGATGAAGAGCGACGGCCTGGTCCCGATCGCGTTCGGCGACAAGGACGCCTGGCCGGCGATGGGCACCTTCGACCAGATCAACTTCCGCCTCAACGGCTACGACTTCCACAAGTCCCTGATGGCGGGCAAGGAGGCGTGGACCGACCCCAAGGTCAAGGCCGTCTTCGACCACTGGGCCGAGATCCTCCCCTACCACCAGGACGGCTTCATGGGCCGCACCTGGCAGGACGCCGCCCAGACCCTGGTGTCCAAGAAGGCCGGCATGTACGTCCTCGGCTCCTTCGTGGCCCAGCAGTTCACCAACAAGGCCGACCTGGACGACCTCGACTTCTTCGCCTTCCCGGAGATCAACTCCGCGTTCGGGCAGGACACCGTCGAGGCCCCCACCGACGGCTTCATGGTCAGCAAGTCCCCGAAGAACCACGACGGTGTTCTGAAGCTGATGGAGTACCTCGGCACCCCCGAGGCCGAGTCGATCTACCTCAAGGCCGACTCCAGCGTGGTAGCCGCCTCCAGCAAGGCCGACACCTCGTCGTACACTGCGCTGCAGAAGAAGGCGTACACGATGATCAGCGGCGCCAAGAACCTCACCCAGTTCATGGACCGCGACTCCCGCCCGGACTTCACCTCCACGGTGATGCAGCCCGGACTGCAGAAGTTCCTGCAGGACCCCAAGGGGATCGACAACCTGCTCTCGTCCATCGAGCGGCAGAAGAAGACCATCTTCGCCTCCCAGTGAGCTGCTGAATGACCACCGACACCCCCACGAAGTCCCAGGAGGCGGCCGCCGTGCCGCCTCCTGGGCGCGCGTCCGAAAAGAAGCGGATCCAGCAGGGGCACAAGCGCCTGCTGACCCGCCGTGACCGGATCACGCTCGCCTTCATGGCGGGCGTGCCGACGATCCTGCATGTAGTCCTGGTCTGGGTGACCGCCCTGGCCTCTATCCTCCTCGCCTTCACCTCCTGGGACGGCATCGGCTTCGACTCCATCAAGTGGGTCGGGTTCGACAACTTCCATCAGCTCTTCACCGACAACCCGCAGTTCTGGCCGGCCGTCCAGCACAACGTCATCTGGTTCGTCGTCCTCATCCTGATCCCGACCCCGTTCGGCCTGTTCCTGGCCGTGCAGCTGGACAAGAAGATCCGGTTCAGCCGGGTCTACCAGACCGCGTTCTTCCTCCCGGTCGTCATCTCCCTGGCGTGTATCGGGTTCGTCTGGCAGCTGATCTACAACCCGGACACGGGCCTGATCAACAGCATCATCGGCGCCAACAAGCCGGGCCACTACATCGACTGGATCGGTGACCCGAAGCTCAACCTGTGGGCCGTGCTGATCGCCGCGTCCTGGCGGCACACCGGCTACATGATGATCCTGTACCTGGCCGGCCTGAAGAGCGTCGACCCGTCGCTGCGGGAGGCCTCGGCCCTCGACGGCGCCAACGAGTGGCAGACGTTCAAGAGCGTCATCTTCCCGACGCTGCGCCCGACCAACACGGTCGTCCTGGTCGTCACGATCATCGAGGCGCTGCGCGCGTTCGACCTCGTCTTCGTCTTCAACAAGGGCGCCCAGGGCACCGAGTTGCTCTCCATCCTGGTGACCAACAACATCATCGGCGAGTCCAGCCGCATCGGTTACGGCTCGGCCATCGCGGTGGTGCTGCTGTTCATCTCCCTGATCGTGATCATTCCCTACCTGATCGCGACCTTCCGGAAGGAGCGGCGCGCATGAGCACCGTGAGCGCGCTGGCCAAGCAGCGCACCCCGATCCGCCCGGCCCGCGTCCTGCTGCACGTGTTCCTGGCCGGTACGGCCCTGGCGTGGCTGGCCCCGCTGCTGTGGGCGATCTTCTCGGCCATGCGCCCGTACAGCGAGACCAGCGCGCGTGGCTACCTGTCCTGGCCGCACACGCTGAACTTCGACAACTTCAAGAACGCGTTCACGCAGTCGGACATGACGCACTACTTCGGCAACACGCTGATCATCGCGGTCCCGGCCGTGCTGCTCACGCTGTTCCTGTCGTCGATGGTCGCGTTCTACGTCAGCCGCTTCGACTTCCGGATCAACCTGTTCCTGCTGCTGGTGTTCACCGCGGGCAACCTGCTGCCGCAGCAGGTCATCATCACCCCGCTGTACCGGATGTACCTGCTGACGAACCTGCCGGGGATCACCGCGAGCGGCAAGCTGTACGACTCGGCGCTCGGCCTGGTGCTGATCCATGTGGCGTTCCAGTCCGGGTTCTGCGCGTTCGTGCTCAGCAACTACATGCGGTCGCTGCCGCACGAGCTGACCGAGGCCGCGCTGGTGGACGGTGCGTCGGTGTGGCGGCTGTACTGGCAGATCACGCTGCCGCTGTGCAAGCCGGCTATGGCGGCCCTGGCGACCCTGTTGTCGATCTGGATCTACAACGACTTCTTCTGGGCGCTGGTGCTGATCTCGACCGGTGAGAACATGCCGATCACCTCGGCGCTGAACAACCTCTCCGGCCAGTACTTCACCGACCCGAACCTGGTCGCCGCCGGTTCGCTGCTCACCGCGATCCCGACGCTGATCGTGTACTTCGTGCTCCAGAAGCAGTTCGTCAGCGGTCTGACCCTGGGCTCCGCGAAGGGCTGATCCGGCTCCACCCGGCCGGGTGCGCACGCACTCGGCCTCCCGTGAAAGAGAACCCCGTGCACAACCCGTTCACCCCGGTCGCCTCCGTGCCCGTGGACACGCGCTCCGCCCGTGTCCACGAGGAGGGCTGGCAGTCCTGGTCGCCGAGCGGCTCCTACGCCCTCGGCGCCTCGCCCCACCGCCCGACGAACGACAACTGGGCGACCGTGTGCTACCGCCCGGGCCGCAGTGTGCCCGCCGGGGCCTTCCAGGGCGAGGGCCTGCTGGCGCTCGACCCGGGCGACGGCTCCCCGGTCCGGCTCTGGGCGGCGACGGACCCGTTGCACGAGGTGCCGTCGATCCGCCTCACCATCGCGGGCGGTGTCGCGGAGGTGACGGCGGACGGCACGGTCAAGGAGTGGACGGGCACGGACGTCCAGGCCGTGCTGGCCGACTGGGCCGGTTCCCTGGCCCTGCCGGCACCCCGCCCGGCGCCCACGGTCTGGTGCTCCTGGTACGAGTACTTCACGGCCGTCACCGAGGACGACATCCACGAGAACCTCCGTGCGATGGACACCCTCGACCTGCCGATCGACGTGGTGCAGATCGACGACGGCTACCAGAAGGCGCTGGGCGACTGGTTGACGCTCTCCGGCCGCTTCCGGTCCCGGCAGGGCATCGCGGACGCCATCCGGGCCCGTGGCCGCCGGGCGGGCATCTGGACGGCGCCCTTCCTGGTCGACCCGGCGAGCGAGCTCGCCGCGAAGTACCCGGCCTGGCTGGTCCGCGACCCCGAGGGCGGCCCGCTGCACGCGGGCCGCAACTGGGGTCACGACCTGTACGTCCTGGACACCACCCACCCGGCCGCCGCGGCCTACCTCACCGACGTCTTCGCGACGCTGCGCACCGAGGGCTACGACTACTTCAAGGTCGACTTCCTCTACGCGGGCGCGCTGGACGGCGTTCGGCACTCGGGCGCCGACGCGCTCACCGCCTACCGGCTCGGCATCGCCCTGATCCGGGAGGCGATCGGCGCGGACGCCTACCTCCTCGGCTGCGGCGCGCCGATCCTCCCCTCGATCGGCCTGTTCGACGCGATGCGGGTCAGCCCCGACACGGCCCCGCACCGCCGCTCCGAGGCCGACGACTACAGCCAACCCGGCCAGGACCCGGCGGAGTTCACCGGTGCCGGCCGCCAGTGGCAGCACAACCGCCTCTGGACCAACGACCCCGACTGCCTGATGGCCCGCCCCGCCGTGGAGACCCGCGCCCGCTGGGCGGCCCATGTGGAGGCCGTCGGCGGTCTGGTCGCCTCCAGCGACCGCCTGCTCTCCCTCGACCAGTGGGGCGTGGAGACGACCCGCCGCCTTCTGACCGGAGCTGACCGATGAGCGACCGAAGCCTCTCCGTCCCGGGCATCGCCTACGGCGGCGACTACAACCCCGAGCAGTGGCCCGAGGAGGTGTGGGACGAGGACGTCCGCCTGATGCGCGAGGCGGGCGTGAACATGGTGAGCGTCGGCATCTTCTCGTGGGCGCTCATGGAGCCCTCCGAGGGTGTCTACGACTTCTCGCGCATGGACCGGATCCTCGACCTGCTCCACGAGAACGGCATCGCCGCCGACCTCGCCACCCCCACGGCCGCTCCCCCGGCCTGGTTCTTCCGCGCCCACCCCCAGGCGCTTCCGGTGGACCACGACGGCCGCACCCTGTCGTACGGCAGCCGCCAGACGTTCTGCCCGAGCAGCCCCGCCTACCGCGAGGCCGCGCTCAGGATCGCGGGCGCTATCGCGGAGCGGTACGCGAGCCACCCGGCCGTGAAGATGTGGCACGTCCACAACGAGTACGGCTGCCACAACGCGGCCTGCTACTGCGACACCAGCGCGGCCTCCTTCCGTGTCTGGCTCCGCGCCCGGTACGGGGACGACCTGGCCGCCCTCAACCACGCCTGGGGCACCACCTTCTGGAGCCAGTGGTACTACGACTGGGACGAGATCCTGCCGCCCCGCGCGACCGGCGCCGTACCCAACCCGACGCACCAGCTGGACTGGCGGCGCTTCTGCTCGGACGAACTGCTGTCGCTGTACAAGGCGGAGCGTGACGTCCTCCGGGAGGCGGCCCCCACCATTCCCGCCACCACCAACTTCATGGTGATGTACAACTTCGACGCCCTCGACTACTGGCGCTGGGCGCCCGAGTTGGACGTGGTGGCCAACGACCACTACCTGATGTCGGCCGACCCCGAGTCGCAGATCGACGTCGCGCTGAGCGGCGATCTGATGCGGTCGCTGGCGGGCGGCCCGTGGCTGCTGATGGAGCACTCGACGGGCGCCGTCAACTGGCAGCCCGTCAACCGGGCCAAGAACCCCGGGGAGTTGCGTCGCAACGCGCTCGCACATGTGGCGCACGGCGCGGACGGCATCGCCTACTTCCAGTGGCGGGCGGCGAAGGCGGGTGCCGAGCAGTGGCACTCGGCGATGCTGCCGCACGCGGGCACGGACAGCCAGATCTGGCGTGACGTGGTCCGACTGGGTGCGGACCTGCGGGCGTTGGCGGAGGTACGCGGCAGCACCGGCACGGCCGAGGTCGCCATCGTCTGGGACTGGAACGCCCGTTGGGCGGTGGAGCTGCCCTCCCAGCCGACGGAGCAACTGCGCTACCTGGACGTGGTCCGCTCCTGGTACGAGCCGCTGTGGCGGGCCGGGGTGGCCGTGGACTTCGTCCGCCCGGACGCGGACCTGTCGGCGTACAAGGCAGTGCTGGCCCCGAACCTGTACCTCGTGGACGACACGGGCGCGGCGAACCTGGCGGCCTTCACGGAGGCCGGCGGCAGCCTCGTCATCGGCTTCCACAGCGGCGCTGTGGACGAGAACTGCCATGTACGGCTGGGCGGTTACCCGGGCGCCTTCCGGGAGCTGCTGGGCGTGTTCACGGACGAACTGTTCCCGCTGCTGCCCGAACAGCGGGTGGCGCTGAGCGAGGGCGGCACCGGGTCGCTCTGGTCGGAGCGGGTGCGGCTGGAGGGCGCCGAGGCGGTGACGTCGTACGCCGACGGCCCGCTCGCCGGGGTACCCGCGGTGACCCGGCACGGCTACGGCTCGGGCGCGGCCTGGTACGTGGCGACGCTGCCGGACGCGGACACCCTGGCGGGGCTGCTCGACCGGATCCGCGCCGAGGCGGGCGTGGCCGCGGTCCGCACCGCCCCGGCGGGCGTGGAGGTGGCCCGGCGGCGCGGTGCTGACGCGGACTACGTGTTCGTGATCGACCACGTGGGTCAGGGCGCCGAACTCCCGGTCGCGCCGGGCTCGGTGGAGCTGCTGTCCGGCAAGCCGGCCGACGGCACGGTCACCGTGGCGCCGGGCGACATCGCCGTCGTACGGGAGCCGCGCGGTCAGTAGCCGCCGGTGACGGTGCGGTCAGTGAGCCGCGTCCAGGCGGGCCCGCTGGCCGGGCGTCAGCTCCAGGTCCACGGCGGCGAGGTTCTCGCCCAGCTGGGCCACGGAGGACGCCCCGGCCAGCGGGACGACCGGCAGCGGCCCGCCCAACTGCCAGGCGAGCACGACCTGGTTGAGGGTCGCACCGGTCTCCCGGGCCACATCGCCGAGGACGGTGCGGCGGGCCGGGGTGCCGGGGTGGTCGTAGTCGGCGGGCAGTTCCCTGGCGGGGTTGGTGTAGGCGCCCTTGAGCAGCGGTGAGTAGGCGACCAGGGTGAGGTCCGGCTCCGCGCGCAGATAGCTGCGGAGCTGGGCGTCGGTACCGCCGAGGCTGCCGTCGGGGAACAGGTCGTCGGGGATGTCGGTGCGCGGGCGCAGATAGCTGTGCTGGTACTGGAGCACCTCGTAGCCGGGCAGGCCCGCCGCGGCGGCCAGGGCGCGGGCGCGTTCCAGCCGCCAGACGGCGTGGTTGCTGGCACCGAGCAGGCCGACGATGCCCTCTTCGACGAGTGCGGCGAAGCCCTCGACGGTCTCGCGGAGCGGGACGGTGGGGTCCTCTATGTGGGCGTACAGCAGATCGAGTTTCTCGACGCCGAGGCGTTCGCGGCTGCGCTCGGCCGACTCCCGGATCACCTTCGCGGACAGGCCTTCCGGGTTGTCGGTGTAGCTCGTGCCGGGGGCGAGGGGGCGGGCGCCGAGCTTGGTGGCGATGACGATCTCGTCGCCGACGCCCCGGCTGCGCCGCCAGCGGCCGAGCAGTTCCTCGCTCTGGCCGCCCTGGCTCCCGTCCTCCCAGAAGGCGTAGTTGTCGGACGTGTCGATGAAGTTCCCGCCGGCCTCGACATAGCGGTCGAGGACTGCGAAGGAGGCCTTCTCGTCGGTGCGGGAGCCGAAGAGCATGGCGCCGAGCGCGAGGACGCTGACGTCGCGGCGGGTCTTCGGGTCGGTGCCGATGGTGCGGTACTTCATGCCGTCTCCTCCGTTCGCGCACCCGGGGTTCGGGTGCACGCTCGGGAGTCTTCAGCTTGAAGTGCGCTTCAGGTCAAGGGCGTTGACCGGATCACCGGCGGGCGAACGGGCCTTCCAGGGCCGCCCACTGCAGCAGCATGATCGTCTTGGCGTCGGCGATCTCGCCGGTGCGGATCATCTCCAGGGCGCGCCGGAAGGGAAGTTCGAGGATCTCGATGTCCTCGCCCTCCTCGTCCAGGCCGCCGCCCTCGTGGGTGCGGGTCGAGGGGCCGTAGGACGCGGCGTAGAACGAGATCTTCTCCGTGACCGAGCCGGGGCTCATGTAGACGTCGAAGACGTGCTGGACCTCGCCGACGGTGTGGCCGGTCTCCTCGACGACCTCCCGGCGGACCGCGTGCTCCGGGTGCTCGGCCTCGTCGTCCAGGAGTCCCGCCGGGGTCTCGATCAGCATGCCGTCGGGGTGGCCGTTGACATACACCGGGAAGCGGAACTGGCGGGTGAGGAGGACGGTTTCGCGGCCGGCGTCGTAGAGGAGCAGTGTGGCGCCGTTGCCGCGGTCGTGGGTCTCGCGCTCCTCGGTGTGCCAGGTGCCGTCGGCGTGCTGGTAGTCGAAGGTGGTGGCCCGCTCGACGTACCAGTTGCTGGACAGCAGTTTCACCTCCCGGACCTTCACACGCGGATTGCCGGTCAGGTCCAGGCCGGTGCGGTCCAGGCCGGTGCGGCCCCGGCGGTCGGGGGTGTCGACACCGGCGGTCATCGGATGCCGCCCGGGCGGGCGGTGGCAGACAGGTCACTCATGATCACCTGTCTACCACCCACCCGCACCCGGCAGGCGTCTTCCGAGCAGACCGAGCAAAATCGGGCACGGCTCGGCAGCGCGCCCCCGAAGGGGCGCTGGGGGTACCCCCGGCCGAAGGCTGGGGGAGGAACTGCGCGACAAGCCACGACGGCGCCGCAGCCGGCCGACAACGCGCCCCCGGCTCCCCCGGTGGAGCGCCTAGTGCACTTCGGCAGGCTGCGGCCCCTCGTCGAGGAACCCACCCGACTGGTGCTGCCACAGCTTGGCGTACGCGCCCTCCGCGGCGAGCAGTTCGTGGTGCGTGCCCTGCTCGACGATCCGGCCTCGGTCCAGGACCACCAGCCGGTCCATGGAGGCGACCGTGCTCAGCCGGTGTGCCACCACCAGTGCCGTGCGCCCCTCCATGAGCCGCCACAGCGCCTCCTGGACGAGGATCTCGCTCTCCGAGTCCAGCGCGCTGGTCGCCTCGTCGAGGAGCAGGATCGGGGCGTCCCGGAGGATCGCGCGGGCGAGGGCGACCCGCTGGCGCTGGCCGCCGGAGAGCTTGATGCCGCGTTCACCGACCATGGTGGCGAAGCCGTCCGGCAGCGTGTCGGCGAACTCCGTGACGTGCGCGGCCTCGGCGGCCAGCCGGATCTCGGCGTCGGTGGCGTCGGGCCTGGCGAAGGCGATGTTGTCCCGCAGGGTGCGGTGGAACATCGCCGGGTCCTGCGGGACGTAGGCGATCTGGCTGCGCAGGTCGGCCTGGCGCAGCCTGCTGATGTCCTGGCCGCCGACGGTGATCCGGCCGCCGTCGATGTCCGTCATCCGCAGCAGCAGCCGGGTCAGCGTGGTCTTGCCGCCGCCCGAGCGGCCGACGAACCCGAACTTCGACCCGCTGGGTACATCCAGTTCGAGCCCCTCGAACAAGGGCTTCGCACCCGAGTGGGTGAAGGAGACCTTCTCGAAGCGGACACCGGCGGCCTGTGGCGCGAGCGGTTCCGGAACCTCCGGGTCGAGCACGGACGGCGGGTCCAGGAGCAGCTCGGTGAACTGGGCCGCCTCCGTCATGGAGCTCTCCATGCGCCGGTAGATCTGGTTGAACTCGAACATGATCCGGGTCGCGTTGGAGTAGTACGTGAAGGCGACCACGACCGCCTCCACGCGGTGCCCGCCACCGGCCAGCGCGACGGCGAGCAGCAGCCCCAGCGCATTGGTCGCCACGGACATCGGCGCGACGAACGTGTCGATGCGCAGGTTGCCGTAGTCCCAGGAGCGCAGCTGGCGCCGCCGTGACTCGGCGACCCGCGACCGGTGCTCGGCGGCCTCCCGCTCCTCGGCCGCGAACGCCCGGACCGTGTCCATGTTCATCAGGCTGTCGGCGACATGCCCCGACACCCGGGCGATGGCCTCCTCCCGCTGGGCGACCAGCCGCTGCCGGTGGCGGATCAGCGGGACGACGCACGCACCGGTGATCGTGATCATCGTCAGCAGCCCGACGACCAGCAGCGGTTCGTAGCGCCACAGCACGACCGAGCCGAAGGCGAGCGGTACGAAGCTGCCGACGATGTTGAAGGTGAGCGTGTCGCCGAACTCCTCGAAGCGGGTGGCGAAGCTCAGCACCCGCTTGGTGAGCGATCCGGCGAAGTTGTCGTGGAAGAACGCGGCGTCCTTGGCGAACAGTTCGTCCATGCCGATGACGTACAACTGCTCGATGCCGAGCGCGTCCAGGCGGTTCAGGCAGTGCAGACCGATCCGCCAGAGCGCCTCCGCCAGCAGCAGGACACCGGCGAAGCCGAGGACGTACGGCAGTGTGGTGCCGAGGCCCAGGCCGTGGCCGTCGGCGATCCGGCCGACCAGCTTGGCCACGACCAGCGGTGCCAGGTAGTTGATTCCGATGTTGCCGAGCGCGGGCAGCAGCAGTGCGGGCAGTGTGAACCGCTTGAGCCGGGCCAGCTCCCGTCCGTAGAAACGAAGCGCGAGCAGGACCGCGCCCTGCCGTGGTCCGGTCGCAGGTAAATCGACTGAGGATGTCATATCAACCCTGTGTAGTCGTCGTACGGCATGCCGAGTCGGCCGTCGCATGTCCGCGGCGGCCTGGAATCGGCAGGTCAGGAAAGGGAAGTGTGCCGTGACGACGGTCACTGAGTCCACGTGTTTTTCTGGGCGGCGGTTACCGTCCGAACTTGTATCCGGAATCGCATGCTCCAGGCCCGCCCCCCGATGCCATGGCAGCGCCTCGATCCGTCCGTCCGCCCTGGTGCCGTGCCCAGTCCGGGGCCGTCAGGGCGAGGAGCCGTTCGATGTCCGCCGGGTCGGGCAGCGGCCCGTGGTCTCCCGTGACCTTGAGCGCGGAGACCGCGGTGAGGTGGCCGAGCCGGAGCGCGCGTGTGGTGGTCTCCCCGCGCAGGAGCCCCGTCAGGAAGCCCGCCGCGAACGCGTCGCCGGCCCCGACGGGTTCCACCACCGTCGTGGGCAGCGCGGGCACGGTGCACACGCCGTTCCCGGTGACGGCCGTCGCGGCCCGGGCGCCGTCCTTGACGACGAGGATCCGCGGGCCGGGCAGCAGGTGCCGCAGACCGGTGACGGTCAGGTCGGCGCCCCACAACGCCTGTGCCTCGTCGAGGCCGACGAAAACGATGTCGGCCCGGTCGGCGAGGTCCCGCAGCACCGCCGGTGCGGTGCCGTCCGGCCACAGGGCGGCCCGGTGGTTGACGTCGAAGCTGATGGCGTAGGGGCGTCGGGTGTGCGCAGTGGCGAGGGCCCGGGTCACCAGGTCGCGGCACGACGGGGAGAGGGCGGGGGTGATGCCGGTGATGTGCAGAAGGGCGGCCGAGCGCAGCGGTTCGGCGTCGAGGAGGTCGGGGCCGAGGGCCGCGGCCGCCGAGCCGGTCCGGTAGTAGTGGACGCGGGTTCCGGTGCGGCCGGGGTTCTTGAGGAGGAGACCGGTGGGCCGGTGCGGGTCGGTGCGCACATGGGTGACGTCGACCCCGGCGGCGGCGACCGCGGCGCGCACCCGGTGGCCCAGCGGATCGTCGCCGAGGGCCGAGATCCAGACGGCGGGAACGCCGTGGTCCGCGAGGTACATGGCCACGTTGGACTCCGCGCCCGCGATGGACACGCGCAGGTGTTCGGCGTCCGCCAGCGGCCGGGGCGGGTCGGGGGCGAGGGCCGCCATGGTCTCGCCCACGCAGACGACGCGTCCCGGGGCCGGACGCCAGGGCGCGGTCATGCCTGTCCTTCCGTCCGTACGGCGGCCCGGAACGCGCGGGCCCGGTCGCGCAGGCCGGCGATGCTGCCGCCGTCGGCGGCGTCGCCGACCAGGGGCGAGCCGACACCGACAGCGGTCGCACCGGCGGTCAGGTAGGCGCGGGCGGCGTCGACGTCGACGCCGCCCACCGGGACGAACGCGGTGTCGGGGAACGGGCCGCGCAGCGCCTTCAGATACCCCTCTCCCCCGGCCTCGGCGGCGGGGAAGAGCTTCAGGGCGGCCGCGCCACGGGCCTGTGCGGCGATGACGTCGGTGGGGGTCAGCACGCCCGCCAGGACCGGCATGCGCAGCCCCACCGCGGTGTCGACGCCGGCGCCGAGGCCGGGGGTGACCGCGAAGGTGGCGCCCGCGCGGTGGGCGGCGTGCGCGTCGGCGGCGGTCAGCACTGTGCCGGCGCCCAGCGGCCGGTCGGGCCCCAGCTCCTTGCGGGCCCGGGCGAGGACGCCGAGCGCGTCCGCGCCGCTCAGTGACACCTCGATCAGTTCGATGCCCTCCTCGGCCAGCGTCAGCACGGTGCGCAGGGCGGCGTCCGGGTCACCGCCGCGCACGATGGCGAGCAGTCGGCGGGAGGCGAGGGCGGCTCGCAGGTCCATGAACAGGGCTCCTTCCTTGGATACTTGGGTCCTCGGGGCGTTGGCTCCTCGGTTGCCCCGTTCCTCAGGGGCAGTGGCAGTGGGTGCTCACGGTGAGCCGCCAGCGGACCTCGCCCGAGGCGGGAACGCGGGCCGCGTCGTCCGGGCCCGCCTCCGCGAGGTCGAAGACGCGGCCGAGCATGGGCTCGACGCCCGTACTGCGATAGGGCCGGCCGGCGGGGAAGCCGCCGAGGTTGCGCCAGAGGGCGACGGACAGCGGCTGCCCCTCCGCCGCCACGGCCAGGGCGAGCCGGTCGTCGCCGTCGTGCACACAGCACCGGCCGCCCGCCACCACGGCCCCGACCGCCGTACCGTCGTCGGGTCCGAACCGGTCCAGACGCAGTCCGAGGGGTGCGGGCCAGACACCTTCCACCCAGGGGGCGCCGTCCGGCCAGGGGTGGCCCAACAGGGGCGCCGCCTCCGGGAAGAGCCGGGTGGGCGCACCCTTCGGGGCCTTCAAAAGGGCTTCCTCGGAGAGGTCCAGCAGGGCGTGGGCGGCCCAGAGGAAGCGGAAACCGGGCTCGGCCGTCAGCACGTAAGCGGCTTCGACGCCGTCGGGCGTGGTGCGCAGGGTGCGGGTCATGGTGAAGTCGTCGCAGCGGACGCTCTCTCCGTCGCTCTCCCGCGTCCAGGCGCGGGACCAGGCGTCCCCGTGGTCCGGGGTGCCGCGCACGGTGGGCACGCACTCCTCCAGTCCCCCCGCGTCCACGAACGCGTCCCGCGGTGCCACGCCGTCGCGTTCGGGGCTCTCGCGCCGCCACAGCCATTCGCGTCCGCCGTGCCGCAGCGAGGTCCAACGGCCGCCGCGTAAGAGGTCGGTCACGACGTCGAGTGGCATGGTCACCACTCCGCGAAGGAGCCGTCGGCGTGCCGCCACACCGGGTTGCGCCAGCTGTGCCCCGCCCGGTCGGCCGCGCGTACGGCCGTCTCGTCGACGGTGATGCCGAGCCCGGGGGCGTCTCCGCGCCGTGCGTGGCCGTCGACGAAGCGGAAGGGTTCGGGGTCGACAAGGTAGGAGAGGAGGTCGGCGTCCTTGTTGTAGTGGATGCCCCGGCTCTGCTCCTGGATCAGGAAGTTCGGTGTGGCGAAGGCGACTTGGAGGCTGGCCGCCAGTGCGATGGGCCCGAGCGGGCAGTGCGGGGCGAGCTGGGCGCCGTAGGTCTCGGCGAGCGAGGCGATGCGGTGCACCTCGGAGATGCCGCCCGCGTGGGACAGGTCCGGCTGGGCGACCGCGATACCGGCGGCGAGGACGGGCAGGAAGTCGCCGCGGGAGTACAGGCGTTCACCGGTGGCCAACGGGACGGAACTCGCCGTGACCAGTCCCGGCAGCAGATGCCCCTGTTCGGGGAGGACGGGTTCCTCCACGAACAGCGGGTGCAGCGCGGCGAGTTCGGTGAGGACGCGGCGGGCGCTCGCGGCGGTGAAGCGGCCGTGGAAGTCGACGGCGACATCGCGGCCGGGGCCCAGGGCGTCCCGGGCGGCGCTCACCCGGGCGACCACGGACGCGGTCTCCGCCGGCGTGGTGATCGGCGAGGTGGCCCCGGCGGCGTTCATCTTCACCGCGGTGAAGCCCGCCTCCACCTGGGCGGCTATCTGCTCGGTGAGCTGGGCGGGTTCGTCACCGCCCACCCAGGCGTAGACCCGGACCCGGTCGCGCACGGGACCGCCCAGCAGGGCGTGCACGGGCGCGCCGTACGTCTTGCCCGCGATGTCCCACAGGGCCTGGTCGAGCCCGGCGACGGCACTCGACAGGACGGGGCCGCCCCGGTAGAAGCCGCCCTTGGTGAGCACCTGCCAGTGGTCCTGGATGCGCAACGGGTCCTGGCCCACCAGGTACTCGGCGAGGACGTCGACCGCCGCGCGGACGATCTCCGCCCGTCCCTCGACGACGGGTTCGCCCCAGCCGACCACTCCCTCGTCGGTCTCGACGCGGCAGAACAGCCAGCGCGGCGGGACGAGGAAGGTCTCTATGCGGTCGATCTTCACTTGTCGCCGCTGCCTTTCGTGTCGTCGTCGGTGCCTGTCGTCCCGTCCGGACCGGTCGTGCCGTCGTCCGGGCCGTCCAGCCGGGCCAGGTCGCGGCCGGCCTGGGCGAGCAGGGCGCGCATGGCGGCCTCGGCCGCGCGGGGGTCGCCGTCGCGCACCGCGTCCAGGACGGCTCGGTGCGCGGGGACGGGGTCCTCGCTGTGCGGGGAGCTGTGCACTATGCGGTCGCGGTGGGCGAGCCCCGACTCGATCACCATCTCCATGCGTTCGAGCAGCTCGTTGTGGGTGGCGGCGAGCAGGGCGCGGTGGAAGGCGAGGTCGGCGTCGACGGCGTGGCCCGGGTCGGTCTCGGGCCGCCCCATCGCGTCCAGCGCCTCCTCCAGGGCCACCAGGTCCGTGTCGGTGCGGCGCTCGGCGGCGAGCCGTACGGCGGCCGGTTCGATGATGGCGCGGACCTCGGCGAGGTTGTGCAGCAGCGACCGGTCGGCGTCGGTCGTACGACCGCCCTCGAACTGCCAGCGCAGCACGTCGGCGTCGAGCAGGTTCCAGTCCGCGCGGGCCCGCACGAAGGTGCCGCGCTTCTGGCGGGCGTCGACCATGCCCTTGGCGGCGAGCACCTTGAGGGACTCGCGCAGGGCGGTGAGGCTGACGTCGAGTTCGCTCTGGAGCGCCACCAGGTCGAGCGTGGCCCCCTCGGGGATCTCACCGCCCAGGATGCGGCGCGCCAGGGCCTCCACGGTCTGGCCGTGCACACCGCGGCGGGCGTAGGGCGTCATGTCGTACAGCCTTTCTGTTCAAAGGGCATCATGCGGAGGCCTTCACGACGCTCCAGCCACCGTCCACCAGCAGACCGGAGCCGGTGATGTAGGAGGCCTCGTCGGCGCAGAGGAACGCGATCGCCGCGGCCACCTCCTCGGGGGTGCCGAACCGGCGGGCGGCGGTGCCGGCGACGCTGCGTTCCCGTTCCTCGGGCGGCACCCGGTCCCAGGCCCCGGTGAGGATCGGCCCGGGCAGCACCGCGTTGACGCGCACCTCGGGCCCGTACTCGACGGCGAGCTGCCCGCACAGGGAGAGCAGTCCGCCCTTGGCGGCGGCGTAGGCGGGGTGGCCGGGGATGCCCGCGTGGGCGTGCACCGACGAGGTGAGCAGCGCGGCGCCGCGGCGGGCGCGCAGGTCGGCCAGCACCGCCTTGAAGCCGAGGAAGGCGCCGGTGAGGTTGACGGCGAGCTGCCGCTGCCAGGACGGCAGGGACATCTCGTGGGCGGGTACGACGTCGACGGTGTAGGCGTTGCTGACGAGCACGTCGACCGGGCCGAAGGCGTGGGCGGCGGTGACGATCCGCGCCCAGTCGTCCTCCTCGGCGACATCAGCGTGCACGTACGCGGCCCGGCCGCCGTCCTTCGTGATCCCGTCCACCACGGCCTGGCCGCGCTCGTCCGCCAGGTCGGCGAGCACGACGGCGGCGCCCTCGCGGGCGAGGCGTTCGGCGGTGGCGGCTCCGATACCGGATGCGGCACCGGTCACCACGGCGGTACGGCCGGTGAAGCGGGCACCGTACCGTCGTACGGACTGGTCCATCGGACTCCTTGGCTGGTCAGCTGCTGGAAACATATGCGGCCTACAGGCGGGTCAGCACCACCAGGTCCGCGTCGCGCTCTGCGCTCCAGGCGAACGGCAGGCCGTAGTGCAGCAGATGGGCTCCGCTGTACGAGGTTCCGGTCGCCGTGTCCCGGTAGCGGGCCGCCGGGTCCAGGCCGCACAGCCGCAGGCGGTCGGGGCGGCCGGGCAGCAGGGGTGCCCCGTCCAGGCGGCCGGTGCTGAGCGCGGCGACGACCGTGCGGTCCCCGGCGTCGTACTGCACACCGCAGGTGGTGTCGTCCGGTGTCCCGAGCAGCCGGGCCTCGCCGTGGTGGACGACGTCCCGGACCTCCTTGTAGCGGGCGGTCCAGCGGGCGGCCTCGGTCCGCTGCTCCGGCGTCCAGGCGCGCAGGTCGGCGCCGATGCCGAGGACTCCGCACATGGCGTTGACGAAGCGGAAGGCGAGGCTGCGCTCCCGTCGGTCGAAGATGCCGGGGGCGTCGGTGACCCAGGAGCTCATCACATGGGGCGCGTGGGCGTGCAAAAAGCCGTGCTGGATGCGCAGCCGGTCCAGGGGCGCGGTGTTGTCGCTGGGCCAGACGACGTCGGTGCGGGCGATGGTCGCGAGGTCGACGCGCCCGCCGCCGCCGGCGCAGCCCTCGACGGTGACGTCCGGGTGGGCGGTGCGCAGGTGGTCGAGGACGCGCAGGTATCCGGCGACGTGCTCGGCGTCCAGGTCGACGGGACCGGCGCCGGGGCGGCCGCGCTCGGTGGGCGGCCGGTTCATGTCCCACTTGAGATAGCTGATCGCGTAGTCGGTGAGCAGCCGGTCGAGGGTGCCGATGACGAAGTCCTGGACGTCGGTCCGGCCCAGGTCGAGGAGCAGCTGGTTGCGGACGAGCCGGGCTGGGCGGCCGTCGATACGGTAGGCCCAGTCGGGGTGTTCGGTGTGCAGCCGGCTGCCGGGGCTGACCGCCTCCGGCTCGACCCACAGGCCGAAGTCGAGCCCGAACGCCCGGACGTCCTCGACGAATTGACCGAAGCCCCGCGGGAACGCCGCCGGGTCCGGGTACCAGTCGCCCAGTCCCCCGGTGTCGTCGGCGCGGCCGGTGAACCAGCCGTCGTCCACGACGAACAGCTCGGCGCCGAGGTCCGCGGCCGCCTTGGCCAGCTCCAGCTGGCCGGCCGCGTCGACGTCGAAGCCGGTGGCCTCCCAGGAGTTGTAGAGCACCTTGCGGGGACGGTGCAGCCGCTCGCCGGCGAGGTGACGCTCGTAGCAGTGCCAGACCCGGGACAGGCCGTCGAGCCCGTCCGGGCTGAAGGCGCAGGCGAGGCGGGGAGTCGCCAGGGTCTCGCCGGGGGCCAGCAGGACGAGGCCCTCGTGCGGGACCCGTCCGGCGCGGACGCGCACGGCGCCGCCCGGCTCGGCCTCCGCCGTGACGTGCCAGTTGCCCGGCCATTCGAGGGAGACGCCGTACGCGGCCGGGGCGTCCCCGTCCTGGACGGCCAGCCAGGGCGCGTACGCGTGCCCGGGAGCGCCCTGGAGGCTGCCGATGCTGAACGTGCCTCTCGACAGGTCGATCCGGGTGTGCTGGAACTCCTGCGACCACTGGCCGGTGAGGTACGTCAGCCGGGCCGGGCCGGTGACCGGGATGTTCACGGCGGCCGAGTCGAGCCGCTCCAGGCGGACTTCTTCCGACGCGGTGAACTCGGTCCAGCGCAGGATCACGTCGGTGCCCGGCACGGTCCCGTAGCAGAGGACCGTCCGCAGACCGATCACCGCGTCGGTGAAGGCGAGGCGCAGGGCCCCTGCGGACGCTTCGGCGCTCTCGAACTCCCACCACATGCCGCGCTCGTCGCCGTCCGGGCGTGAGGCCACCACCTCGGAACCGGTGAACGGCCGCAGCCCGTAGGGCAGATACTCGGCCGGAGCCGCGTCGGCGGGGGTGATGAAGTGGGTGCGATGGGACCAGTCCAGGGCGGACGGCCCGTCCTCGGCGCCGAGCGGTCCCCAGGCGTCGAGCTCGGCCCAGGGGCCGTCCGGGGAGAGCCGGACGGTGTAGCTCGTGTTCGCCGTCCGCAAGGTCCAGCGCTGGTGGGTCACTTGACCGCCCCGAGGTTGAGTCCGGCCACGAAGTGCCGTTGGAAGCGGAGGAACACGGCGACCGTGGGCGCGGCGGCGATGACCGACCCGGCGGCGATCACGTTCCAGTTCGACACGTACTGGCCCTGGAGCCCGATGAGGGCGGCCGTGATCGGCATCTTGGAGTCGCTGCGCAGGACGGTGATCGCCCAGAGCAGGTCGTTGAAGATCCAGGTGAAGGACAGGGCGCTGAGGGCGGCCAGGGCGGGGCGGGTCAGCGGGAGGATGATCCGCCAGAAGATCTGCCACGGCCCGGCGCCGTCGACGACCGCCGCCTGCTGGATCTCCACCGGGATGGACCGCATGAACCCGTGCAGGACGAAGACGTAGAAGCCGACGCCGAAGCCGATCTGCACCCCGATGAGCGCGGGCAGGGTGTCGTAGACGCCCATCACCTCGCTGAGCTTGGACACCGGGATGAGCAGGATCTGCGGCGGGAGCAGGTTGCCGCCGAGCATGAGCAGCAACAGGGCGCGCCGGAAGGGAAGTTCGTAGCGGCTGAGGGCGAACGCTGCCATGGCGGCGAGGGCGAGGGTCACCAGGACGCAGGGGACGGTGACGAGCAGGCTGTTGATCATGGCCTGCTGCTGGCCGCCGTCGGTCCAGGCCTGGCCGAAGTTGGACAGCGTGAAGGAGTGCGGCCAACTGCCCAGGCCATGGCCGGCGATGTCGTCGAAGGTGCGCAGGCTGGTCACCAGGACCAGGGCGATGGGCAGCAGCCACAGGGCGGCCAACGCGCCCGCGCCCAGGTGGAATCCGGCGGTCGCGGCCCGCCTGCGGCGCAGGGCCGTGGAGTC
Source organism: Streptomyces sp. Ag109_O5-1 (assembly GCF_003814875.1). Classification (GTDB taxonomy): domain Bacteria; phylum Actinomycetota; class Actinomycetes; order Streptomycetales; family Streptomycetaceae; genus Streptomyces; species Streptomyces sasae. Next base: position 1,134,920 of record NZ_RKQF01000001.1, read on the forward strand.
GGCGGACATCAGTCGGCCTCCCGGAACGCGCGGACGAGGTAGGAGGCGATGACCCCGAAGGCCAGCACGAAGATGACGACGGCCAGGGCGGAGCCGTAGCCGAGGCGCAGGGACTGGAAGGCGGTCGAGTACATGTAGGTGCTCAGCAGCTCGGACGAGTGGTAGGGGCCGCCGCGGGTCAGCGACCAGACGACGTCGAAGGAGCGCAGCGAGTCGATGATGATGACGGACAGAACGACCGCGTTGACACTGCGCAGTTGGGGCAGGGTGACGTGCCGGAGGCGCTGCAGGGCGCTCGCGCCGTCGACCTTGGCGGCCTCGTAGAGCGCGGGGTCGATGCCCTTGAGGCCGGCCAGGTACAGGACCATGACATAGCCGATCTGGCGCCACAGCGCGGGCACGATCACCGCGTACAGGGCGGTGTCCTGGTCGGCGAGCCAGGCGTGCTGGAGGCTGCCGAGGCCGACGCCCTGCAACAGCCGGTTGAGGACGCCGTCGGGCTGGTAGATCGCCTGCCAGACGAGGGCGGTGGCGACCAGCGAGAAGACGACCGGCAGGAACAGCGCGGCCCGGTAGAAGCCGACCCCGCGCCGCTCCTGCTGGAGCAGCAGTGCGGCGGCGAGGCCCAGCACGGCGGACAGGCCGCCGAAGAGGACCAGCCAGAGCACGGTGTGCCCGAGCGCGCTGCGGAAGACGTCGTCGTGGGCCATCTCCCGGAAGTTGCCGAACCCGATGAACTGCGGCGGGGAGACGCCGTCCCACCTGGTGAGGGCGAGGTAGAAGCCCTGGAGCGCGGGCCAGAACACCCACACGGCCTCGGCGAGGAGCGGGACCAGGACGAAGGCGAGGATGAGATGCGGGGTGCGCCGGGGCCCCCGGGCCCGCCTGCCGCTCACGGGCAGGCGGACCGGGGACTTCTTCCGGTCGGGGGCGGTCAGCACGGCCACGTCAGGCGTTCCAGATCTTCTGGGCATCGCGCTGCCAGTCGGTGAGGATGCTGGCGACCTGCTTGGGCTTGGCCAGGAACTTGGTCAGCGCGGTGTCCGCGGTGGGCTGGAGGGCGTCGCTGGAGTCACGGTTGAAGAACTGGGTGATCTCTGTGGCCGAGGCCACGTGTGCGCGGCCCTTCTTCACGAGCGCGGTCCCGGCGTCCTTGGCGTCCGGGTTGCAGGGCAGGACGGTGCCGGAGGAACCCTTGATGTAGATCTCCTGGGCCTCGGCGGTGGCGAGGTAGCTCATCAGGTCGTGGACCTGCTTGCTGCGGCCGGAGCGGGCGCTGGCGAAGTAGCCGTCCACCGGGGCCTCTTCGGCGAGCGGCACCTTGGAGTCGATGACCGGGAAGCGGAAGAAGTCGATGTCGTCCAGGGCGCTCTTGGGCGCCGCGTCGGCGAAGAAGGTGCCGATGAGCATCATGCCGGTCTTGCCGCCCAGCAGGGCGGTGGTGGCGTCCTGGAAGGGGATGGCGACGCCGTTCGGGTCGAAGTACGGCAGCACCTCCTGCCAGCGGTCGAAGACCTTGCGCACCTCGGGGTCGTCGAACCGGTGCTTCCCGGCGAGGAGTTCGCGGTGGTACTGGGCGCCGTTGATCCGGATGTCGAGGTAGTCGAACCAGGCCGACGCCACCCAGGGGGTGTTGCCGCCGGCGCCGAGCCCGATCGGGGCGACGCCCTTGCTCTTGAGCTTGTCGCACAGGGCGAGGAAGTCGTCCCAGCTCTCGGGGAGTTTGGTGATGCCCCACTTGGCGAAGTTGGACTTCCGGTAGAACATGCCCCACCAGTAGTAGGTGGCGGGCACGAAGACCTTCTTGCCGGCGCTGGAGGTGCAGAGCGAGTTCAGCGCCTTGCTGTACTTCTTGAGGTCGGGCGAGGAACTCCACACCTCGTCGAGGTCGAGCAGCAGGTTCTTCTTGGCGTAGGCGTCCGCGACCGAGCCGGGGTACCAGGTGAGCACGTCCGGCGGGTTGGCCGAGGTGAGGTAGGTCGGCAGTTGGGTGCGGAAGGTCTCGGCGGCGACGGTGTTGAGGCTGGCCTTGCCGGACCCCTTCTTGCCGTACGCCGCGACCAGGTCCTCCATCGCGGTCTTGGCCTGCGGGGCGGACAGGTTGGACTGGAGGGTCACCGGGCCCGTCGAGGAGGTCTTGCCGGTGGAGGTGGAGGTGACACAGCCGCTGAGCATCGCCGCCGTCCCGGCGGCACCGAGCCCGGCGAGGAACCGGCGTCGGCTGGGCTGAAGGTTGGCCATGATGGATTCCTCGTTCACTTGAATTGGGTCCGGTACACATGGCCGTCGACTCCGCGGAACACCGCGTCGACGGCTCCGTCCGGGCCGGCGACCGCGCCGAGCGATCCGTCGAACGCGGCGCTCGGGAACTCCTGCCGCTTGCTCCAGCCCTGCCAGGCGCCGTCGGCGTACCGCTGCTGCCAGAGCGTGTAGTCGGCGGCGCGCACATAGAGCAGCACCGCGTCCCCGGCGGCGACCAGCGTCGGGCTGCCGCTGACGGTCCCGCCGACCGACGTCCACGCCGACCACTCCCCCGACGTGTCCCGCGTCCGGGTCCACACGTCGTCGGCGGCGGTGCGTACGGCGACATGGACGCGCCCCTGCGCGTCGACGACGGCGGACGGGCGGCCGTACGTCGTCCGGTCACCGGGCGCGCCGAGCGATGACCACTCGGAGGCCGGACCACGCTGCACGACCGTGCCGTCGGCGCCGCGCACGAACAGCGTCCAGTGGGCGGGGTCGGTGAGGGCCACGGACGGGGCGTCCGTCAACTCACCGCCCAGAGACCGCCATTGACCCCAGCGACCGTCGGCGAAGACCCGCCGGTAGGCCCGCGAGTCGGCGCCGCGCACGAAGACGTCGATCCGGCCGCCGGCGGAGGCGTAGGCGGCGGGCTGGCCGAGGATCCCGCCGTACGCGGGACCACCTAGGTCCTTCGTCCTGCCGCCGGTGCTCTCGACGAGCGAGCCGTGCGGCCCCCGGAAGAAGGCGGAGCCGTCGCTCGTCACGGCGGGGCTCGCCGTGGCCGTCACGCCCAGGTCCGTCCCCGGCAGGGCGTCGGCGCCGGTCAGCTTCAGGAACGCGGTGCCGTGCGCCGGGACCTCCACGGTGTACGACCCGGTGTGCGTGCCCCGGTCGGCACGCGCCCGCAGGTCACGGACGCGCACCGGGCCGCCGAGGCCGGTGTCGGCGAACTGCACGGTGCGCTCGGCCGGGTGGTCGGAGCGGTTGAGCAGGACGACCGCGCGCCGGCCGTGTCCCTGGAGGACCTTGCTGTAGACGTCGCCGACGGAGTCGGTCGCCACCCGTACCCCCTGGACGGCGAGGGGGTCCTGGTCGACGGCGATGATCTCGGGGTTGCGGAGCGTGGCGAGCATCGGGTCGGACAGTGTCCGCGGGTCGGACCCCAGCATCAGCGGGGAGCCCATCTCGGCCCACATCACGAACTGGGTGGTGGACTCCTCCTGCGTGAGCTCGTACGTCCCGTCGGTCATCTTCCGCATGGGGATGAGGTAGTCGGGGTCGTTGTAGTGGCCGGGACCCTGCGCCTCGGGGTGCCAGGCATTGGCGTCCATGTTGCGCAGGATGTTCGGCCACTCGCCGGGGCTCGGGGTGCCCCAGGCGATGTCGGTGCCGGTGCGCCAGGAGTCGGCGATCGCCGGGCCGTAGACGTAGGTGTTGTGGGCGTCCTGCTCGGGGGTGTGCGGCAGGCCCCAGTCGTCGGTGAGCGGGTTGCAGAGGTTGAGCAGCATCCTGCGGCCGGACTTGGCGACCGCGTCGCTGAACTCCTTGAACGCGGGTCCCGGATCGAGCTTCGCGCCGATCCCGCAGAGGAAGTCGACCTTGACGGCGTCGATCTTCCAGTTCGCGAACTGCCGTGCGTCCTGGTCGTAGTACCCACGGCTGCCGAGGCCGCAGCTCTTGCCGCCGTCGTAGGTGCCGCCGTCGGTGTAGATACCGGCCCGCAGCCCTCGCTTGTGCAGATAGGACACGAGCGCCGGGATGCCGGAGGGGAAGCGCTCCGGATTGGCCGTCAACCGCCCCTGCGCATCACGGGGGTTGTCGGCCTGCCAGCCGCCGTCCAGCCACACGATGTCGTAGCCGGCGTCGCGCAGACCGCTGCTGACCAGCTTGTCGGCGACGGAGCGGACCTCCTTCTCGGTGGGCGCGCCGAGGCCGTAGTAGGTGTTCCAGCCCATGTAGGGCGTGGGCGCGAGACCGCTGTCGTAGTAGTCGGGCGCGCCCTGGTCGGCGGCCGTCTCCGCGACGGCGTCGGGGGTCACGGTGGCGGCCAGGACCACCGCGATCGCGGCCGCGAGGGCGCCCCGGGTGAACCGGTGGTGCCGTGGGCTGGGTGCGGGCGGGTGCAAAGTCACGTACGTCTCCCAGGGATGGGGAAGCAGGAGATCGAGACGCGTACCGCTCTGGGGCAAGCGGCCTACGACGTCACGGCGAAGACTGTGACCCGAGGCCGAAACCGTGTCAAGAATAATTACTAATTTAATAGAAGCAGGGCAGAGCTGTGCACAGACTCTTGACAGGTCCACCTCCCGGGGGCAGTGTTCGGCAACGTTGTCACCGGGGCGGCGATACTCGGCGGCCCCCGGGTGGGCACCGAACTGCCCGACACCGGCACGGCCGAGCTGACCGTTGATGTGGAGCCTTGCGGTGCTGGACAGTTCGGCACCGGACACCGATCTGGCCCTGCGCCGGACGGCCACCGCGTCCTCCGTCGACGACTCCTCACGAGGACCGGGCAACGCCACCGACGGTGACCCGGGCACCCGTTGGTCGTCCGCCCACCAGGACGACCAACGGATCCGGGTCGACCTGGGGTCCGAGGTGCCGTTCGACCGGGTCGTCATCACCTGGGAGACCCGGAGCAACTCGGCGGCCGGGACCGTCACCGCCTCCTGGCCCGCCGATGTGGCGGTCTCGCGGCCACAGGTCCGGGGCGAGGCCTACAACGCTCCCCCGTCCACCGGGAACGCATGAGGACACTCCGCCTACGACGGATACATCGGCGCGCTACGACCTGGTGGCCGTCCGGCTCTTCCCCTCGAACGTCCCCCGTCGGTGGGCGAGTGGCAACCCGGCGGGCCGGTACTCGCGGGCTGGCGGCTGCGGGCGTCGGGATGCTGTTCGACCTGGTGAGTGACAGACTGAGGTTTCGGAGTCGGCGGCCGGCGGTCGAGGGCCCGGCGGCGGGCGCCCCGGCGGGCGTCGGGCTGCGCCTCCGCAGAAACAGCCCTTCCGGGCGTCGCCCTGCACAACGGCTTCCTCCTTCGAGGACGGCAGGTTGTGGTCCCGGGCGAAGGAAGCGGCGGGGGCCACGATCCGGACGGTGGTGACCTTCCGTGAGCGGGACGGAGACAGGAACCGGCGCAACGCGTGGCGCCCTGGCCGGGCAGACGGTCGTGGTGGTGGGAGGCAGCGCGGGGATGGGTCTGGAGACCGCGCGGCAGGTGCGGGCGGACGGCGGCGAGGTGGTGCTCGTGGCACGTGACGCCGGTCGTCTGCAGCAGGCCGCGGACGAACTGAACCCGCGGAGCACGGCCGTGTTCGACGCCTTCGACACCGGTCGGGTGGAGCGCTTCCTCGGAGAATTGCCGAGCCCGGTCGATCATGTGCTGGTCACGGCGGGCAGCCCGACGTACACCCCGCTCGACGAACTCGACCTGACCGACGCCGCCCGGGACTTCGGCGGGCGCATCGCGATGATGCTGGCGGTGGCGCGGGCGGGCCGCCGCAAGGTCAGGGCGGGGGGAACGCTGTTGTTCATCGGCGGCACCGGCGGCCGGCGGCCCGCGCCCGGCATGGCGGTGGCGGGTGCCCTCACCGCGGCACTGCCGGCGCTGACCGCCGACCTGGCTCTGGAGGTCGCCCCGGTCCGGGTCAACCTCATCGCGGCCGGGTTCGTCGACACCCCGCTGTCGGCCGCTCTCCTGGGGGACCGACTGGAAGCACGGCGCGAGGAGTTGAGGAAGAAGCTGCCCATCGGACGGGTGGTCACTGCGGCGGACGTCGCCGCCCTCGCCCTGCACATCATGGCCAACGACGCTCTGACCGGCGCCACTTACGACATCGACGGCGGTCAGCAACTCGTCGCGCATTGACGGCCCGTGCCCGGATCCGCCCCTCACCGGCATCCGCCACCCCCCTCATTCCCTCCGGGACGAAAGACGCGAGCAATGGACATGAAACTCGAAGTGGTCGTGGTGCCGGTGTCGGACGTGGACCGGGCCAAGGGCTTTTACACGAAGCTGGGGTGGCGGCTCGACGCGGACATCGCCGCCTCCGACGGCGACTTCCGGGTGGTACAGGTGACGCCACCGGGTTCCCCGGCGTCGGTCATCTTCGGTACGTCGGTCACCGACCAGGCCCCCGGCTCGGCCCAGGGCCTGCACCTGGTCGTCACCGACATCGAGGCCGCCCACGACGAACTGACGCGGAACGGCGCCGACCCGAGCGAGGTGTTCCACGACGCGGGTGGCGTCTTCCACCACGCCGGCACCGATGCCCGGGTGTCCGGTCCGGACCCGAAGCGCGGCAGCTACGGCTCGTTCCTGTCCTTCGGTGACCCGGACGGCAACGGCTGGCTGCTTCAGGAGGTCACCTCCAGGCTGCCGGGGCGACTGGACCCCGCGAGCACCTCGTTCGCATCGGCCAAGGACCTGGCGGGAGCTCTGCGCCGGGCGGCCGCGGCGCACGGCGAGCACGAGGCCCGCACCGGCACGGAGGACCCGGACTGGCCGGACTGGTACGCGCGGTACATGGTGAGCGAACAGTCCGGGACGGAACCGCCTCGGTGACAACGCCGAAGCCGGCTTGACCGACCGGCGGTCCCACGTTACGGGCACCAGGCGCAACCGCAGACGCGAATGCCCGAGGAACGAACAGAGGCCGATCCGCTCGGCGTATCCGTTCCTGCCTCGGCTCATCTCCCGCATCCACGATCCTTGTGCCCGCACGCCACCACGAGGAAGCCCGCTCCCGGGAATGGAATTCGCGGCGCGAATTTTCGGAAAAGGCTTTCGATAACGCCTCCGACAAACCACCGGCGGCGGATTCGGAATTCGGTGTGACTAGTACGGTCACACCGCCTTTCCCATCTTGATAATTCCGTTTTCCGTCGACCTTCTCTAGGTTCTGTGTCAGGACGGCGAGCCACGCGGTCCGGTCACTGAATCCCGAATTCCCGCGTGATCGCCGTCCAGGAGCTGGTCCGCACCGAGATCTGTCTTCGACCACCCGACCTGACGGCCACCTGGCCTGAAGGGAGAAACGCAGTGACCGACCAGTTCCGTACCGTCGCCGTGATCGGAGCGGGCACCATCGGACTGTCCTGGACGGCGCTGTTCGCCGCACACGGCCTGACCGTCCGTGTGAGCGATCCCCGCCCCGACCTGGCGGAGGCGACTGCCGAGGCGCTGGCCGTCTTCGGGCCGCACCTGGCCGCCCAGGGCCTGGACACCGACGGTCTCACCGACCGCGTGCATCTCGCCGCCGACATCACCGAGGCCGTGCGCGACGCGGACGTCGTCCAGGAGAACGGGCCCGAGCGCGTCGAGTTCAAGAAGGAACTGTTCGCCCGCCTGGTCAGGGAGGCTCCGGGACACGCGCTGCTGCTCAGTTCGTCGTCGGCGATCCCCTCGTCCGTCTTCACGACGGAGATCGAGGACGCCGGCCGCATCCTGATCGGGCACCCCTTCAACCCCCCGCACCTGCTGCCCCTCGTCGAGGTGGCACCCGGCGAGCACACCACCGCGGAGGCCGTGCGGTGCGCCGTCGCCTTCTACACCTCCGTCGGCCGCACACCGGTCGTCGAACGCCAGGAGGTCCCCGGCTTCGTCGGCAACCGGCTGCAGAACGCGCTCAACCGGCAGGCGGTCCACCTCGTCCAGCAGGGCGTCATCACCCCCGAGGACCTGGCCACCGTCACCCACTCGCTCGGCATCCGCTACGCGACCGTCGGTCCCTTCCTCGGCGGCGGCCCCAGCGGCTACCGCCATATCGCCGAACACATCGGCTCGACCATGCAGCAGCTGGACCTCGGCGAGCCCTCGCAGGACCCGCAGGACCGGGAGCGGGTCATCCGGGCGGTGGAGAAGGCGTATGCCGCCACCCCGTATGCCGATCTCGCCGAGGCCCGCGACCGCGCGCAGCTCGCCGTGCTTTCCACCCTGGCGGACGTCCGCCGCAACCAGAAGGAGAACTGACATGACCGCCGAGACCCCCACCCCCGTGACCTCCGCGACCCCTGTCGAGGACCGTCTGACCGCGGACTTCTACGACTACGAGTCGCTGCTGTCCGAGGAGGAGTACAAGATTCTGCTCAAGGCCCGTACCTTCATGCGGGACGAGGTCAAGCCGCTGGTGAACGAGTACTGGGGCAAGGGCGAACTGCCCGAGGAGCTGATCGACAAGTTCCGCCACAGCGGCCTGATCGCCCTGGGTTACGAGGGCTACGGCGAGCACCTGCCCGCCATCAGCCACCTGCTGGGCGGCATGCTGGCGATGGAACTGGGCCGCGTCGACGCCTCGTCCGCCACCTTCTTCGGCGTGCACAACGGGCTGGGCTTCTACTCCATCTACTACGGCGGCGACCAGGAGCAGCGCGACAGGTTCCTGCCCGCCATGGCCACCATGGACAAGATCGGGGCGTTCGCCCTGACCGAACCCGACGGCGGCTCCGACGTCTCGGGCGGCATGCGCACCACCGCCAGGCGCGAGGGCGACACCTGGACGCTCAACGGTGCCAAGAAGTGGATCGGGAACGCCACCTTCGCCGACCACGTCGTGGTCTTCGCGCGGGACGTCGAGGACAACAAGGTCAAGGCCTTCGTAGTCGAGAAGGACACCCCGGGCTTCAAACCGGTGAAGATCGAGGGCAAGATCGCGCTGCGGATCGTGCAGAACGCCGAGATCACCCTGACCGACGTGAAGGTTCCCGAAGCCGACCGGCTGAAGAACATCAAGGGCTTCCGGGACGTCGGCGAGATACTGCGCCAGACCCGCAGCGGGGTCGCCTGGCAGGCACTGGGCGTCATGATCGGCGCCTACGAACTCGCCCTGGAGTACGCCAAGCAGCGCGTCGCGTTCGGGCGTCCGATCGCCAAGTTCCAGATGGTGCAGGACCTGTTGGTCAAGAGCGTCGGCAACATCACCGCGTCCTGGGGCCTGTTGGTACAGCTCGCCCGGCTGCAGGACCAGGGCATCTTCCGTGACGAACAGTCGGCGCTGGCCAAGGAGTTCGTCGCGGCCCGTATGCGGGAGGTCGTCGCCTGGAGCCGCGAACTCTTCGGCGGCAACGGCATCCTCCTGGACAACGACATCGCGCGGTTCTTCTCCGACGCGGAGGCCCTCTACTCCTACGAGGGGACGCACCAGATGCAGACCCTCATCGTCGGCAAGGCCATCACCGGCCAGAGCGCGTTCGTGGGCTGACGGCGATGACCACCGAACACGCACCCGCGCCCGCATCCGCATCCGCATCCGTCTTCACCGGTCTGAAGGTCCTCGACGCGTCCACCTACATCGCCGGACCGGCCGCGGCGACCATGCTCTCCGACTTCGGCGCCGACGTCATCAAGCTCGAGCCGCCCGGGCCGGGCGATCCGCAGCGGCGGCTGAGCTTCGTGCCACCGAGCCCGCGGGCGGAGGCCAACTACGGATGGCACCTGGCCAATCGCAACAAGCGCGGCATGGTGGTGGACCTGAAGTCGCCCGCCGCCGTCGAAGTCCTGAAGCGGCTCGTCGAGTGGGCCGACGTGGTGATCACCAACTTCCCGCACGGCACCCGCGAGAAGCTGCACCTCGGCTACGAGGAGGTCGCGGGCTGGAACCCGCAGGTCGTCTACGCCGACATCACCGGCTTCGGCGACGCAGGTCCCGACGCCCGGCAGCCCGGCTTCGACCTCACCGCCTTCTGGTCGCGCAGCGGCCTGCTGGCCTCCACCCGTGACGCCGAAGCCCCGCCGACCGTGCCCGTCTGGGGCAGCGGCGACTACACCTCGGCGGTCGCGATCTACGGGGCGATCGTGACCGCGCTGTACCGCCGCGCGGTCACCGGGCAGGGCACCAGCGTCGGAACCTCACTGCTGGCCACGGGGGTGTGGGCGACGGGAACCCTCGTCGCCGGGGCGCTCGCCAAGGGCACGCCGTTCGAACTGCACGACAGGAGCGCGCCGGTGAACGCGCTGACCAACCCCTACCGGACCGGGGACGGGGAGTGGTTCATGCTGGCCACCTCGGGCCAGCAGTGGCCGGGGCTCACCCGCGCCATCGGCCACCCGGAACTGGTCGAGGACCCCCGATTCGCCGACATCGAGGGGCGCTCGGAGAACGCCGCCGCGCTGAGCGGCCTCCTCGACGAGGTGTTCCGCTCGCGGCCCTTCAGCCACTGGCAGGACGCGCTGGCCCGCGAGCGCATCACCTACAGCCTCATCCAGACGCCGGAGGAGGCGGCACAGGACCCACAGCTTCGCGCGAACGACATCGTCGTGCCCCTGCACGGGGTCACCGGGCTGGAGTACACCGTCAACAGCCCGGTCAACCTCCGCGGGGTACCGAAGGTCGCGGCCGGACGAGCACCGGACCTCGGCGAGCACAACGACGAGATCCTGGCCGAACTGGGCTTCGCCCCGCGGGAGATCACCGAACTGCGTGCCGCGGGTACGATCCCGGGCACGGCCGAGGCGAGCGGCGCCTGACGGGCCCGGTCCGGTCCGGCAACCGGTCCCCACATGTACCAGAACCCACCAACCCACCACACCACACCTCACCGCCCCCAGCCCCCTGGAGCGCACATGCCTACCCTCGACCGTCATGACTCCGTCTTCGTGCTCGACCTCGGAGACGGCGAGAACCGCTTCCACCCCGACTGGCTCGCGTCCGTCAACGCCGCCCTGGACGAGGTGGAGAAGGCCGACGCTCCCCGAGCGCTGGTGACCGCCGCGACGGGCAAGTTCTACTCCAACGGCCTGGACCTGGAGTGGCTGACCGCCCACGCCGACCATCATGCGGCCTACGTCGACACGGTCCACGCCCTGTTCGCCCGCGTACTGGCCCTGCCGATGATCACCGTCGCTGCCCTCCAGGGACACACCTTCGCCGCCGGCGCGATGTTCTCCCTCGCGCACGACTTCCGGGTGATGCGGATGGACCGCGGCTTCTGGTGTCTGCCCGAGTCCGACATCAAGATCCCCTTCACCGCCGGCATGTCGGCACTGATCCAGTCCCGGCTGACACCGCAGACGGCGCACGAGGCCATGGTCACCGGCCGACGGTACGGCGGCACGGACGCCGCGACCGTGGGCATCATCGACCACGCGGTGGCCGAGGACGCGGTGCTCTCGACCGCCGTGGAGATCGCCCGGTCCCAGGCGGGCAAGGACGCGGGCACCCTCGGCGCCATCAAGGAGGGCATGTACGGCCCGGCTCTGACAGCCCTGCGCGGCGCCCCGACGGCCTGACGGACGGGCGGTCCCCGACCACATCGGCACCCCCGGCCGGCAGACTGCGCGCGACGGGTGCCGTCCATGTGCGCGGGGTCGTGCCGAGCTGACGTCCCGAGCCCCGCGCCCGCCGACAACCCCTCCGGACCGGCCGCTGATCGGGTTAACGTATAGACGTGGATATGTTGCATCTGCGGTATTTTGTCGCGGTTGCCGAGGAGCTGAACTTCTCTGCGGCGGCCCGCGGACTGCACATGGCCACCTCACCACTCAGCCAGCGGATCAGGGACCTGGAACGGGAGCTGGACAGGCGGCTGTTCGAGCGTGACACCCACAGCGTCACGCTCACACCGGCGGGCGAGGCGCTGCTCCCCCTCGCCCGGGACGTACTGGAGCAGTTCAACTCCATCCCCTGGCGACTGCGCGAGGCGACGCGGTCGGGGCGCGCCACGGTGTTCATGGGCATCCCCGCCGGACTCCACCCCCGTCTGCGGGAACGTGTATCGGACCTCACCGAGCGTGCCGCCGACTGGTGCGAACTCCTGCGCTGGCCCGGTACCACCAAGGCGCTGGTCGGCGGCGTGCACGAAGGCAGGCTCGCGCTCGCGCTGGCCCGGATGCCGGTCAGCGATCCGGCACTGGGCCTACTGCACGTCATGTCCGAGCGGCTGGGGGCGGTGGTACCCGCCGACCAGTTCGCCGGCCGGGACTCCCTGGCCCTCGCGGACCTCGGCGACCTGGCCTTCATCGTCGCACCGCACGAGATCAGGTCCGCCTACTTCGACCAGCTCGACGGCGAGATGTCCGCCCGGGGCATCAGAAAACGCATCAAACTGACCGATTCCGATTACGGGGGTATCGCAGAGCTGGTTTCCAGCGGAATGGCCTTCTATTTCTCCATCCTCAATCCGGACAATCCCATGCGCGGTTACGTGATGGAGAATACGACGGTCCTGCCGATCACGGATTTCAAGCCGACCCTGAACACGGTCCTGATCTGGCGGAGAGACCGAGCGGACGGCGGCGACCTGGCCGGACTCGTCACGGCGGCACGCGAGGTCTTCGCCGAATCACTCCACATCTGAGCAGGCGAACGGCAGGGGGCGCGTCCCAGACCGTCCGGCCGTCCGGCGGCAGAGGCGTCCTGCGCGATGCCACGCAACGGGACGGCGCTCCCCGCACACTTCAGCGCGCTCCGTGCATCGAGGACACCGGTCCCCAAGAACGATCAAGGGCCGGTTCCGGATGTCTCCGAAACCGGCCCTGACCTACGACTTCGCAAAGTCGGGACGACAGGATTTGAACCTGCGACCCCTTGACCCCCAGGAGTAAGGGGCAAGGGTAATTTTCTGGATAGAACGGATCTAATCAGGACGCATGATGTGCGAAGCAGGATCCCTCGTACGCCATCGCGCACACTGTGTGGTCCCCAGCTGGTCCCCACCGACGGTCATAGCTCTGCCGCCAGACGCTCCCTGAAACGTGTCGACGCCATGGCTAGGTCCACCGGCTGGACGCTGCCGCACAGGTACCGTCTCCCCGAGGGCGACATCTTCTCCCTGGGGCATACTCGTCGACTACGACTCCGTAAGCCGTCTGCCCGGTCCCGGCCCCCGACACTGCCGAGTCCAGAACGGCTTCGATTCGCTGTCGCCGACCACCACACGGAGGATCTCGCGGTGCCCGGTGGCGGAGGTCCCGGTCGCGATGACCACGGCCTGCGAAGCGATCCAGTGATTCACCCTGCCGCGACCTGCTCACCTACGGCGAGGAAGCCGACCTGGCCTCGGTCATCCAATGGGCGGCCAGCCGAGCCGACGTCGCACAGGTCTGCGACGCGCTGCACGAGTCCGGTCTGCATCGCATCGCCTATCGCATAGCGGAGGTGCGCGCAGAGCGAGGGGTGAACCGCCGGGTTCGGTAGAGATCTCAGAGGGCCGGCGCTGTCGGCGAAGTACACAACGCCGGTGCCGACCACCGGCGATGCCTCGATCGGGGAGTCGTTGGGCAGTGTCCAGCGTCGCTGTCCGGTGTCCGCGTCGACCGCCACCAGATCGAAGAGATCATCAAGGACATAGACGGCGCCGTCGGCTATGGCCGGCGTCCGGTAGGGAATGCCCCCGCCGGGTACCTTCCACAGCGTTCTGTCGCCGACGTCGACACCAGTCATCGCTCCCCCTGCCCAGGCATCGTTGGCCTTCCGCGTTCACCCGGCGCCCTTGTGCGCGACCAGACCGCGCAAGCCGGCAATGAAACGAACCCCGACATGTCGCTTTTGGGCAGCGCAACCGTGAATCCGCGTGTTCCTACAGGCCGTTGGCCTCGCCCGGCCTCGCAACTCTCGGGTCCCCTTACGGTCGAAGCCGACGCGAGACGGCTACGACGGATCGATGGGACAACGCGGACCGGCCGGAGAGTTGGACGCCGCACGGGCGGTGAACTCCCGGCCCGGCGCCGCGGGACGGCGTCCACAGCCGATGGCAGCGCGGCGTGCCCGCCCATCCCGTCCGTGGCCGGACGAGCCGCGCGGGGGGGCGGTATCCGCGAGGTTCGGGCCACAGGCACCGGCCTATCGCGCACGTCGCGCGGGTTCTCGGCATCCGTCCCGAGGCTCCGCGCGACGGGGTGAGACGGGTCTCGGCTGAACGCGTTCATCGTCTGGTGAGCGGGAGGCTCAGGACCCCGCGGTCGTGCCCGACGATCAGGTCCGGACCCGCGGTGGCCAGACAGGTGAGCACCACATCCAGGGCGATGTGCCCCACCGCGCCGGTCTCCGGTTCCCATACCCGCAGCCGGTGACCGTGACGGGTGCCGGTGACCAGGACCGTGTGGCCGCCGTGCAGGGTGGAGGCGGTGATGACCGGCAGGCCCCCGGTGCCTGTCGAGGCGGGCAGACCGTCGCCGACCGGGGCACCGGTGGCAAGGTCCCACAGCATGACCACGCCCTGGTTGTCCCCAGTGGCCAACATGGTTCGGTCGGGTGTGGGCACAGCCGCCACGGCTGCCACCCGGTGGTCGGCATCGGCGAGGGCACGGGCGCTCAACTGCACGGCCGCGCCGCGTTGCCAGGGGTCCTCGACGGCAGGGTCCCACATATGAAGGCGGCCCCCGGTATCCGCGGCCGCGATCAGTGTGTGGTCGGCGGAGATCGGGACCGCGGCGATCGACTGGATCGGACTGCCATAGGGGTTGAGGCGCCCGACGCACTCACCGGTGTCCGGATCCCACAGCCGGACCGCGCCTCGGGGGGTGGCGGTGACGAGCAGGGTGCGGCCGTCGGGGACGATCGCGGTACACATTCCGGTCACCCCGCCAGGCGAGTCCCCGGCCGGTTCGCGGACCGGCTGCCCGGTGACGGGGTTCCACAGGGCGATCGTCCCGGTGTCGCCTCCGCTCGCCAGAAGGACGCGGCCGTCGGGCAGGGGCAGGGCCGTCATGGAGCGGATACGGTCACGGTGTCCTGGCAGCGGGGCATGGACGAGCCGGGCGTCGGCCACGTCCCACAGGCACACCACGGCCCTGTCCCCGGCGCCGGCCACGAGCGTCGGCCGACCCGGGCGGGAGACCACCGCCAGCGCGTTGACACCCCCGGATGAACCGGGCGCCGAATCGGCGAACACCGGCACATCGGAGAACACCGAGATACGGCCCCAGGGGGTGCCGTCGGCCGCGAGCACCGCGTTCCCGTCCTGCCGGAACCGAGTCGCCGCTTCACCTGTTCGTCCGGGCGCCGTCGACTCCACCATGGCGGCCGACTCGTCGGAGTCCGCCCGCGCCTCCGTCGGGCGGTGCCGGGGGCTCGCACCGTCCGGGTTCTCCGCCAGGCCGTCGGCGATCGTCCACGTCTGCTCGCAGTCCCAGCAGCGGAAGTCTCCGGTGAGCGCCATCAGTTGGCGGGCCAACTCCCTTGCGTCCTGTTGCGGGGTGCCCCCGACGGCGACCATGCCGACGACCAGACACAGGACGGCCTGTCCCGGTGTTTCGGGGGGTACCCCTGCCACCGCGACGTCGCGTGCCGCCCGCAGGAAGGGCTCCCACTCCTCGCCCACTGCCTCCTCCCGCAGGGCGGCAGCGACCTCGCCCCAGGGATGTCCTCCCTGCCTGACATGGGCGGGATCAGGGCGTCCCGGAGCCTCGGCGGGCGGACGTGCCGGGTCCACGAAGAAGTCGGGGATCTCGGTATCGCTCCCGCACTCGGGACATATCAGCAGGAGGTCACCTTCCCGGGGATCGGGGAACCGCCACAGCGCTTCGCCCATGTGGTGGCCGGCGAAGGCCACGCAGGCGAGCACGAGGTGGGCGCAGACCCGCGGGGTGGTATCGGCGGCAAGGAGGCTTCGGATGGCCGCCCGCTCGGCCAGACGCAGTGCGGCGCCGAACCCCGTCTCGAGATCGGCCGGGACGGGGGGCCTGTCCTCCGCGGTCACGATGCATCCCAAGTCCACCCAGAAGTCCGCGGTCTGTCCCGGAGGCAGGGCCGCTGCCGCCTCGACGAGATGCGGCAGAGCGGCATAGGCCCCGTCGAAGACGGTCCCGTCGTCCATCAGGCCGCCGGCCAGGTACGTCCAGGTCTGCCTCCATCCATCGTCGCTCCCGGTGGCAGCCGCGGAGGACAACTGCTCCAGGAGTGCTTTCACCTCTTCGACCTTCACACCGTCGAGGTCAAGCCAACGAGGGCTGTGCAGGGGCAGCTTGGGAATCATGGAACGAGTCTCGCAGGCAGCACTGACAATCAGGAGGCTGCCCCGGATCAGCTCATCATCCGATCGGCGACCACTGCCACGGAACGGGGGACGATCCGCTCCAGGACCGGCAGAACAGGATCCCAGTCGCCCGCAACCATCACGACCTGCGCGGCGAGCCTGCGGGCGTGGGACGGCTCGGACAACTCCACGAGTGCGGCCAGGGCGCGGGCTCGTGTCGCGCGGTGGGCGATCGAGCGGGTGAGAGCCTCGGCCCGGGCGTGATCGCCGTGCCGGGCCGTCTCCCGGACGACCGCGACCAGTGCCTCGCCCTGCGCCCAGCGGTCGTTGATCGAGTGAACGAGAGCCTCGGCCCAGCCTGGATCGCCACGCCGGGCCAGCTCCCGGACCACTTCGATCAGCGCCCTGTCCTGTGCCCTGCGGTCGTTGATCGTGTGGGCGAGAGCCTCGGCACCGCCCGTGTCACCGGACCGGGCCAGTTCCCCGACGACGTCCGCCTGCCGCGCCACGGACAGATCGGGGTCGAGACGGCCGGCGAGGGCCATGGCCCGCTCGACCTGCCCGTGCCTGGCCAGCAGGAGCGTCACGGACCTCAGCAGAATGTCGTGATCACGGCCGTCGCCGGTCTCGAGCAGTGTCTCGGCCCGGTCGGCAAGGGCCAGGACCACGTCCTGGTCGGCGCTGTGAACGACCGCGTCCAGCACACAGGCCATGTCCCAGGCGTCGAGCGGGGATCCGGGAGGGAACGGGCGAACGGCGGCCTCGTCCAGGTCTCCTTCCGGGACCACCATGTCCTGTTCGGCGGCTTCGCCGAGCGCCCACCCGCATACCGTGCCCCCGGCGCCGACGGCCGGTCCGGGCCGGGTGCGCAGGAGAGCATCGAGCCGGTGAAGGTCTCCCGCCAGCGCCTCGCGGGCCAACACCGCCGCCAGGGGCCGTGGCTGGGACCACCCTGTCGAGTTGCGGGAGCGGGTGATGTCCTCCACGCGGTCGGCAAGTGCAGCGGCTCGGTCATGGTCGCCGCTGGCGACGGCCACCTCCACGAGGAGGGCGAGCACCTGTTCCGTCCCGTCGGCGGCGTAAGAACTCACCACGTCGTCGGCGCGAGCGGCGAACCTGAGCGCCTCATCGATGTCGCCGCTGTCCGCCACCGCCTTCGCCAACAGGGCCCAGACCCACGCCCAGTTGTGCGGGTAGCGGATCCTCTCCGCCAGAGCGACGGCCCGGTCACGCTCACCGGCACGGGCCCACGCCGGCACGAGGGCGACCAGTGCCTGGTCCCGCACCTGCCGTAGGGGAATCGACTCGGCCAGCGCCTGAGCGCCGCCCAGGTCTCCCGCGCCCGCCGCGGCCTGCACCAGCGCCAGTAGTTCCGTACCCTGCTTGAGCTCGTCACTGATCGTGTACGCCAGCTCAGCCGCACGGACGAGGTGGCCGGTGCGGGCAAGCGCCCTCGGGAACCACCCACTGGTGAGACCGGTGCTCGAGTGCCTGCCGACCGACAGCCGCAGAAGGGTCAGCAGGCAGGGCTCGAACCCCCCTTGAGCGATGTCCCTTCCCATGTCGTTCTCGGGTGCCAGGCCGCGACGTAGCTCTCGTTCCCGCGTCAAGAAAAGCTCTGGCCCCCACTGGGCCAACCCCTCTGACATACCTGGTGCCCCCCCCTTCGAAGCCCCTCAACTGCGCACCTGCGCAGGCGGCCCAACAGTAACGGGGGCCCCCGACCTGACGGAGTCTCGCCAGTGGCCTGGCCGAGACGCTGGTCCCGTTGGAGCGCAGGAGGGCGACAGCGCGCCCGCGCAGCTGAATCGCCGCACAGATCCACGCACCGCTGAGCCCGTTGTTTCAACAGGGCAGCGGTGAACATCGCGTGGCTCTCAGCTCGGACATCAGCTTCGACGATGCCTCGGCCGCGTGTTTTCCCCGATGCGGTGATCCCCAAGAGCATCTACAGTCGTCTCGGTCACATTTCTGGGGGGCGTATGAAATATCGAATGTTGACCGCCGGTGTGGTGAACCTGCTGATGGGAGACGGCGAGACAACTCCGAAGGGCATCGAGACCACCGCCCTGGAAATGGTCCGCACGGGCCGACTGCAGGGTGAAGAGAAAGCCGACGGTACGGTGACCGTACGGATCGTCCCGCAGACCGCCGACTCGGCACCGGTGCGGCCCGTCGAGGAACTGATGGTCGAACGGATCCGCCGGCGCTGCCGAAGCGGTGTGGACCGCGTGCCGATAGGCGCCCTCGGGCCGGGCGACGGCGACGAGTTCTGGGTATGGTGGCGCGGCTTTCAGAACAGCGTCCGCAACGAGGCGACCGCTCTTGGCCTCATACGGTCGGCCCGGAACAAGTACGTGACGCTGCTGTATCGGGGTGCGGCCCTCGCGGCCTGGTTCGGCGCCCTGTGGGCCGGCGTTTCGTTCAGTCCCGAGTGGATGCGGATCATTCTCAAAGCGGTCCTCGTGCTCAGCCTGTTGGGGCTGGTGCGACTGTCAGACGTCCCGCTCGAATCCGGGCCCAGGTTGACGGCCGCCGGACGGCAGGCCGCGCGCGAGTGGCGGACCCACGACCGCGCTGGAGAGCATCGGCTGCCCAAACGCCAAGTGGGAGCGGCTGGTCCCGAATCGGCGCTTCCCGTGCGCGAGCCGCAGCGGATCTGGTCCGCGTACGGCAGATCGTGGCACGTCGTGGACGCCGGGCCGCTGGACACCCCGCGCTGGGGACACCTGTGGCAGCTCGTGCTGCTGGCCCTGGCCGTGTGCGCCGCCTTTGGCGCCCTGGTCGCGGTGACCCTGACCGCGCACCGCCCGGCGTTGGCCTGGGAATGGGACACCGCTCCGTTGCTCGCCGGCGTACTGCTGTGGGGTTTGTGGCTGCCGGCCCGCCGTCGGGTCCTGGCCGTTCCCGACGAGGCGAGCTTTCGCGGTGCCGTCATCTCACGCTGGGACTACGACACCCACTACGACGACCCGTACACGGACATCACGCACTACTGCTGCTCCATCGAGGACCCGGCGACGCGGAAAGCCTGGTCCTTCGAGGTCGACCAGTGGAGCCGGCCGATGTTCTCACGCGCAGCGAACCCCGAGCTCAAGGACCGGTTCCGGGTAGGGGACGTCGTCGATGTCCACTGCAGCCCGCGTCGGCGAAAGATCCATCAGATCAGTCTGGTCGAGGCCGTGCCGCGGACCGACTGACGATTCCAGCGACGAGGCGTCGTAACCGCTATCGGTTCGAAGTACCACGCAGCCGTAGACGCTGGGTCGGCCAGAACCTCCGGGTACGCGTCCAAGATGGAGGCACAGAGGAAGCCCAGCAGCGGACTGGTCGGCACAAAGCGGCACTTCCCACCAGACGGTGGCGACGAACCTCGCGCCTCGGCCGTCCGCCGGTCCCTGCGTCCAGGGCGCGAGCTATACCGCAACGCGGGCATCCTCTCAGCCGAGTTGTGCCCGACCCCCCGGACGGCCCTCTAGGTGCCGGATGGCCCCTGTCTCACGCTGGCCCAAGCCGCACTCGTCCACGTCGACCCTTGAAGCCTCCACTCCCGAGACCTACTTGACAGTCGGCGCCGACGACCTGCTCCGCCACTGACCGACGTCGAGGCCACCGGCACGGTGAAGTTCGCAGACCATGCATGCACATGCCGCAGGGAACCTCATCGCCGCTGGGGGCGCCCTGGACCTTATTGGGCCGTCCGGCTGCATCAACGGGCGGCATTAGGGTTCAACAGCCGTAATTGGCACGAGTCAGCAGGCCCATCGACATCCGTGCCACACGCTGCCTCAGGGCCAAGCCAGCGCGATGCCAGACGTCGATAGCTGCCAGCCTCCGGGAGGTCACGTTCGATGAAGTGGTGTACCGACGGCCATTCCACTAGACGGGCCCCGCCGCCATCATCTGTCCGGGACGCACTAGAAAATCACAGGTCAAACCATGTATCCGCGCCACCGGCCTGTCATCTGTGGCGCACTTTGACCGGGTCAAGGTGCGCCACAGCCCCTTCAACGTGAACTGGTCCCCAAGCGGTCCCCAGGAATAATCAAGGGACCGCTTCAGATCTCCTCTGAAACGGCCCCTGACCTGCGACTGTCTCCAGTCGGGACGACAGGATTTGAACCTGCGACCCCTTGACCCCCAGTCAAGTGCGCTACCAAGCTGCGCCACGTCCCGATGCGCTCACTCACGGTGGACCGCGTGATCGCGCGAACAGCACTTTACCCCACGTTGCCGGGCGTGCCGAAAGAGGGCGTGGGGGGCGGGGCGTGGGAACGCGGGAGAATCGGTCGTATGGGAGACACGGGCGCAGGTGCACGGGACCGGGACACCGAGGGGCGCGCGCGCAGCGCCCGGCCGCGGGACGGGCTGGGGCGGCCGCTGCCGTACGGCGCGCCGGGCGTCGAGCGGCAGCCGGAAGGGGTCGTACGGACCCCGGAGCAGACGGTCGTCGAGGCCCAGGCGCTGTTGGACGCCGGCAAGCCCTTCCACGCGCACGAGGTGTTCGAGGACGCTTGGAAGTCGGGGCCCGAGGACGAGCGGACGCTGTGGCGGGGGCTGGCCCAGCTCGCCGTGGGGCTCACGCACTCGGCCCGGGGGAACGTGCCCGGCGGGGCGCGGCTGCTGCGGCGCGGTGCGGGCGCGGTCGAGGAGTGGGCGGCCGGCAGCGGGGTGCGGCGGCCCTACGGGATGGATGTCGGCGGGCTCGCGGGGTGGGCGCGGGAGCTGGCCGGGCGGGTGGAGGACGGTGCCGTGGGCATCGAGGCCGCGGCCGAGGCGCCCCGGCTGCGCGGCGCCCCGTAGCACCGGGGTGACCCGCTGTCAGTGGCATGGGGCAGACTCGGGGCGTGCGAAAGATTCATGTCATCGGTATCGGCGCGGGCGACCCCGACCAGCTCACCCTCCAGGCCGTCCGGGCGCTGCGGGACACGGACGTGTTCTTCCTCCTCGACAAGGGCGAGGTCAAGAGCGACCTGACCCGGCTGCGCCGGGACATGCTGGACACGCACATACCGGACGGCGGCTACCGGTTGGTCGAGGCACGGGATCCGGAGCGGGACCGGGCCGCGAGCGGCGGCGCGTACTCGCCGGCCGTCGATGACTGGCGCAGCGCCCGCGCGGGCATCTACGAGCGGCTGATCCGCGAGGAGCTGGGCGAGGAGCAGACCGGCGCGTTCCTGGTGTGGGGCGACCCGTCGTTGTACGACAGCACGCTGGCGATCCTGGAGGAGGTACTGGCCGGGGGCACGGTGTCCTTCGGGTACGACGTGGTGCCCGGGATCAGCAGTGTGTCGGCGCTGGTGGCCCGGCATCGCACGGGGCTGAACCGGGTGGCCCGCCCGGTGCAGATCACCACCGGGCGGCGGCTGGCCGAGGGGCTGCCGGACGGGGTGGACGACGTGGTCGTGATGCTGGACGCGCACCAGGCCTTCAGGCGGTACGCGGACCAGGACATCGATATCTACTGGGGCGCCTATCTGGGCACCCCGGACGAGATCCTGGTCTCCGGACCGATCGCCGAGGCCGGTCCGCGCATCGAGCGGCTGCGGGCCGAGGCGCGGGAGCGCAAGGGCTGGATCATGGACACGTATCTGCTGCGCCGCCACCCCGAGGGTCCGAGGGAAAGCTGACTCCCACTCAGGCGGTGCTCCCGGGTGGGCAGGGGTTAGCCCACTGGTGTGACAGTGACCTCGTGACCGTGACCGAGGAACCAAACGACTGCTGGTCGAGGACCTGACCGACGGCCTGTCCGAACCGACCGAGGCGCTGGTGCCGGCCGCCAGGGCGGCCTGAGCCTCGCGCGCACGGCGGGCCCGCTCCCTACGCCGGCCGGAAGCCGCCCCTGCTCGCCCGCCAGCTGGGCCGAGAGCGCCGAGAGCCGTGTCGAGGTGCCGCGCGCCGTCGGCGGGGCCGAGGAGCTCGGCGATCACGCGGAGCCGAGCCCCAGCCACTCCAGTACGCCCGCCGCATCCGGCACCGCGGTCACTCCGTCCGGCAGCGGCGGCCTCCGTACGACGACGACGGGCAGCCCCAGTCGACGTGCGGCGGTCAGCTTGGCGGCCGTCGCCACTCCCCCGCTGTCCTTCGTGACCAGGACGTCGATCAGGTTCTCCTGCAGCAGTTCGGTCTCGTCGGCCACGGTGAACGGGCCGCGTGCCAGCAGCACTTCGGTGTGCGGCGGCATGGGCGGCTCCGGGGCCTCCACGGACCGGACGACGAAGTGGTGGTCCGTCAGATGGGCGAAGGCGGACAGGCCCATGCGTCCCGTGGTCAGGAAGACCCGGGGGCCGAAGCTCGGCAGCAGGCCGGCCGCCTCGGCGAGGGAGGCGACCGGGTGCCAGCGGTCCTCCGGGCCCGGCCGCCAGCCCGGGCGGCGCAGCACCACGGCCGGGACGCCGGTCTCCGCCGCGGCCCGCGCCGCGTTCGCGGTGATCGTCTCGGCGAAGGGGTGCGTGGCGTCGACGAGGGCGTCCGCGCACTCCTCCCGCAGCCACTCCGCCAGCCCCGCCGCCCCTCCGAAGCCTCCGACGCGCACGTCCCCCGCCAGCGCGCCCGGCCGTGAGACGCGTCCCGCCAAGGAGGTCGTCACGCGCACACCGGGGTGCGCGGCGAGCTCGGCGGCCAGTTCGCGGGCCTCGGCGGTACCGCCGAGGATCAGGACGTGCGGGGACATGGGGCGAGCGTACGGGGTTGCGCCCAGTGGCCGGGACGCGGGACGGCCGCCCGGCGGGGTGCCGGGCGGCCGTCCTGGGGTGGGTCCCCGTCAGCCCTGGCGGGCCTTGAAGCGGGGGTCCTTCTTGTTGATCACGTAGACCACGCCGCGTCGGCGGACCACCTGGGCGCCGGGCTTGGCCTTCAGCGAGCGCAGGGAGTTGCGCACCTTCATCGTTCTGTCCTCCTCGTGTCGTCGGCCGCCGGGTCGCGTCAGCCGCGGACGGCGGCGGTACGGCCGTAGCGGCGCTCGAAACGCTCCACCCGGCCGGCGCTGTCCAGCACCCGCGCCCTGCCGGTGTAGAAGGGGTGCGACGCGGACGAGATCTCGACGTCGATCACCGGGTAGGTGTTGCCGTCCTCCCACTCGACCGTCCGGGACGAGTCCGCGGTGGAGCGCGTCAGGAACGCGGTGTCCGCGGCGCGGTCGCGGAAGACGACGAGCCGGGTGTCGGGATGAATGCGGGACTTCATGGGGTTTCCCTCCTGGGGCCCTTGCCCGATGGGCTCGGGCCCGGTCGTTCTCGGTGGGTCAGCGCTCTTCGCGGAAGTCGACGTGCGCGCCGGCCACGGGGTCGTACTTGCGCAGGACCAGCCGGTCGGGGTCGTTCCGGCGGTTCTTGCGGGTCACATACGTGACACCGGTCCCGGCCGTCGACTTCAGCCTGACGACGGGACGCGCGGTGCTGCGTGCCATGAGGTCCTCCCTTCACCCATACCCGGGGTTACTGACCCGAGCATGTCAATCACGATGGCTGTAACACCGCCTCCCGCCGTCGCATTCCCGGCTCCGCCGCTGCCGCGCGGTTATTGTCCAGGCATGGCTTCCGTGCGTGGGGTGCTGATCGACATCGACGGGGTGCTCACCGTGTCCTGGCGTCCGCTGCCCGGCGCGGCCGGGGCGCTGCGGGCGATCCGCGAGGCCGGGTTCGGTATCGCGCTGGTGACCAACACGACGTCCCGGACCCGCGCCTCGATCGCGGACACGCTGGTGGCGGCCGGCTTCCCGGTGACCGCCGAGGACATCCTGACCGCGCCCGCCGCGACTGCCGCCCACCTCGCCGGTGCCCGGTGCGCGCTGCTCAACAGCGGGGACGTCCGGGAGGACCTGGCCGGGGTCACCCTCGTGGCGGCGGACGACGACACGGTCGTACCCGATGTCGTGCTGCTCGGTGGTGCCGGGCCGGAGTTCGGGTACGACGCGCTGAACCGGGCGTTCGGGCAGGTGCAGCAGGGTGCGCGGCTCGTCGCCATGCACCGGAACCTGTACTGGCGTACCGACGCGGGGCTGCAACTGGACGCGGGGGCGTTCCTGACGGGGCTCGAGGCGGCCGCGGGGGTCGAGGCCGAGGTGACCGGGAAGCCGTCGCGGGCCTTCTTCGAGGCGGCGCTCGGGCGGCTCGGGGTGGACGCCGGGGAGGCGCTGATGATCGGGGACGACGTCGAGTCGGACGTCCTCGCGGCACAGCGCCTCGGCATCACCGGGGTGCTGGTCAGGACCGGGAAGTTCCGGCCGGACACGCTGGACCGGGCGAGCGGCACGCCCGATCATGTGCTGGACTCGTTCGCCGAGCTTCCCGGGTTGCTGAACCGACTGGACGGCGGGACGGCCGGCTAGCGCAGGAGCAGCTGGAGGCCGCCGACGATCGTCGCGGCGATCACCAGCTGCTCGAACAGCCGCTGGTTGATCCGGTTCACCGCCCAGCGGCCGATGAGCGCGCCGGGGACCACGAACACCGCGAGCACCGCGTCGAGCAGCAGCGAGTTGCCGTCGATCAGGCCGAGGCCGACGCTGAAGGGCACCTTCGAGATGTTCACGATCATGAAGAAGAACGCCGAGGTACCGAGGAAGCCGAGTTTCCGGAAGCCGGCCGACAGCAGGTACATCGACATCACCGGGCCGCCCGCGTTGGCGACCATCGTGGTGAAGCCGCCGAGCACACCGTACGAACCGGCCTTCGCCCGGCCCGCCCGCGTGGTGACCGCGTCCGGGTCGTCGTCGGCGCTGTCGGCCCTGCGGCGGCGCCACACCGTGACGCCCGCCATGAGCAGCAGGATCGCGCCGATCGAGGTCCGTACGACACCGTCGTCGGCCCACACCAGGAACAGCGTGCCGATCAGCACGCCGAC
Source organism: Streptomyces sp. Ag109_O5-1 (assembly GCF_003814875.1). GTDB lineage: Bacteria > Actinomycetota > Actinomycetes > Streptomycetales > Streptomycetaceae > Streptomyces > Streptomyces sasae. Next base: position 1,159,920 of record NZ_RKQF01000001.1, read on the forward strand.
CGCGACCGCCGGGAAGAGCCGCCACAGGGTGGGCCAGTGGGCGTGCCTGCGGTAGGTCGCCACGGCCAGCACGTCGCCCACGATGAGCAGCGGGAGCAGGACGCCGGTGGAGGCGCGGGCCGGAAGGACCGCAGCGAAGATGGCGAGGCTTACGGTGTTGGCCCCGCTGACGGCGGTCTTCGAGAAACCGACCAGCAGCGCGGCGAGGGCCAGGGCGGCGAACTCCCAGCCGGATATGTGCCAGAGCGTCATCGTGTTCATGCGGGGACCGATGCTATGTCCTGACATGGCAAGGGTGTAAGTACCGTCTCGCTGGTTGTCCCGAGGGAAGGGGCGGGGATTCGTCTCAGGGCCCCGTTACGTCGCTGTCGAGCGCCGTCGCGCGCAGGGCGGCCGCCACCCGGGTGACCGCCTCGGCCGGCGGGCCGGGCAGCCTGGCCAGCAGCTGGCGTCGCTGTTCCTGGGGCCCGCCGCGGACGGGCAGGATCCGGACGCCCGGCGGCGCGGCCGAGGCGATGGCGGGCGGCACGGTCGTCAGGCCGCAGCCCGCGGCGACCAGCTGGAGCCTGGCCAGCCAGTCGCGGGCGACATGGGCGATCTCCGGCCGCTCGTCCAGGCCGGGCCACACCCCCATCAGCCGGTCCTCGCCGGAGGCGGAGCCGGCGATCCAGCGCTGCCCGCGCAGGTCGGCCACGTCGACGAAGTCCCCGCGGGCGAGAGGATGGACGGCCGGCAGCGCCAGGCACAGGGCATGTTCGGTGAGGGTCTGGAGCACCAGCGCGGGTGACTCGGCGTCCGGCGGCCGGAAGGGCGGTGCCGACGCGAGCAGGGCCAGGTCCAGGCTGCCGGCGCGCAGCGCGCGCACGAGTGCCGGGGTGGTGCCCTCCCGGCCGACCACTCGCAGTCCGGGGTCGGTCCGGCGCAGGGCGGTGAGGGCCCGGGGCACGAGTACGGCGCCGGCGGTGGGGAACCAGCCCAGCCGTACCGTCCCGCCCGGTTCGGGCAGCCCGGACAGTTCGCGCGCCGTCGCCTCGATCTCGTCGAGGACGACCGTGGCGCGCCGCATGACGACCCGGCCGGCCGCGGTGAGCCGCACCCCCTCGCGCCGCCGCTCCAGCAGCTCCGCGCCGGCCGCCCGCTCGATCGCGGCGATCTGCCGGGACACCGCCGACTGGGTGTACCCCAGCGCGGCAGCGGCCGCGGTGAAGGTCCCCCGTTCGGCCACCGCGCGGAAGACCCGCAGGGCGGTCAGTGAGACATCGTTGAAGTCCATGACGTTCACGCATACCAGCTGTGCGTGACTTTCGTTGGACTCATGGGTGGGGCGTTCCTAGCGTGGAGTCCATGAACGCTTCCCGTATCGCCCTCGTGACCGGTGCCAACCAAGGACTCGGCCGCGCCCTCGTCGAAGGCCTCGCCGCCCGGATGCACCCGGCCGACCTGGTCCTGCTCACCGGTCGCGACCAGCGGCGCGTGTCGGACGCCGCCGCCGACGTCGCCGGGCTGCCCGGCACCCGCGCCCGGGTCGAGGGCCGGGTCCTGGACGTCACCGACACCGACGCCGTCGCCCGCCTCGCCGACGAACTCCGCGCCCGGTACGGAGGGGTGGACATCGTCGTCTCCAACGCCGTGGCCCGCGTACTGCCCGACGAGTCGCAGTCGGCGCGGGCCGACGAGTTCATCGACGTCTCCAACACCGCCACCCACGCGATCCTGCGCTCCTTCGGACCGGTCCTGCGCCCGGGCGGCAGGCTGCTCGTCGTCGCCAGCTCCCTCGGCACCCTCGGCCACCTCGACCCGCGGCTGCACCCTCTGTTCGACGGCGCGAGCCTCGACCAGGTCGAGTACGCCGTCGAGTCCTGGCGCAGCGCCGTCCACCGGGGCACGGCCACCGAGGCGGGCTGGCCGGTCTGGCTGAACGTGCCGTCGAAGGTCGCCCAGGTCGCCGCCGTCCGCGCGGTCGCCGCCGAACGCCGGGACCGGGACCTGGCCTCCGGCACCCTGATCGCGTCCGTCTGTCCGGGCATGGTCGACACCGCCACCTCCCGGCCCTGGTTCAGCGACTACAGCCAGGCCCAGTCCCCCGCCGAAGCCGCCCGCGCCGTACTCGACCTGCTCCTCGCCGAGCATGTCGACCCCGCCCTCTACGGCGAACTGGTCCGCTTCGGCAAGCCGCTGCCCTGGCACGACGGCACTCCCCCCGTCGAGCAGGACCGGTTGGTCAGGCCCTGAACACGGCCCGGACGAACGGACACCAGGCGCACGGACACCAGCACCCGGGGCACAGTGACTGGCACCCTGCGTATCCGAAACGGCCGTCGGGATTCCTGCGACAGCGCGATCACCGGACGGCACGATGTCGGCCAACGGCGTTGTGGCGGGGGAAGGACGGCGGACGTGAGCGGCATCGGGCCGGCGGGGCCGGCGGCGTCCGTGGCGAACGGCGCGCGGGTGTGGAACTACTGGATCGGCGGCCGGGACAACTACACGGCCGACCAGCGGGTCGGCGAGCAGGTCGCCGGGATGCTGCCGGTGATCAGGGAGGTGGCCCGCGCGGACCGGGCCTTCCTCGGCCGGGCGGTGCGGCTGCTCGCGGACGGGCACGGGGTGCGGCAGTTTCTGGACATCGGCACCGGGCTGCCGACGGTCGAGAACACGCACGAGATCGCGCAGGGGGTCGCTCCCGAGTCACGGATCGTGTACGTCGACAACGACCCGATGGTGCTGATGTACGCCCGCACGCTGCTGACCAGCTCCCCGGAGGGCGTCACCGATTACGTGGACGCCGATGTCCACGACCCGGACACGATCGTGCGGCGGGCCGCCGGGACGCTGGACCTCACCCGCCCGGTCGCGGTGATGATGCTGGGCATCCTCAACTTCGTCCTCGACACGGACACGGCCCGTGCGGTGGTACGGCGGATCATGGCCGCGGTCCCCTCCGGGAGCTTCCTCGTCCTCACCCACCCGACGGTCGACGCGGAGGCGGGCGGGCAGGGCAACATCGAGGCGGTGCGGTTCTGGAACGACCACGCCACCCCGCCGGTCACCGCCCGGACCCACGCCGAGATCGCCGGGTTCCTGGACGGGTTGGAGCTGCTGGAGCCGGGGCTCGTGCCGTGCTCGAAGTGGCGCGCCGGTACCGACTCCCCGGCGCCGGTACCGCAGTTCGGCGCGGTCGCCGTGAAACCCTGACCGGGACGCGCGCATCCGAGCCCGTCGAGCCGCCGAGGAGGACGTCGTATGCCACCCCCTGTCGACCCCGTGCCCGGCGGGCGCCCCGGTGATCTCGCCCGGGCCCATGCCCTCGCCCATGAGCTGTCCGCACAGGGCGTGCGCGGGATCGTGCTGGCCTATGTGGACACCGCCGGGATCTGCAGGGTGAAGGCGGTCCCCTGGCAGCGGCTCCAGCCCGCGGTGGCCTGGGGCGTCGGCATGTCCCCGGTGTTCGACACCTTCCTGGCGAACGACGCGATCGTACGCACCGACGCCCTCGGCTCGCCCGACGGCGACCTGCGTCTCTACCCCGACCTGGACCGGCTGGTGGTGCTGGCCGGGCAGCCCGGCTGGGCCTGGGCCCCCGTCGACCGGATCACCCAGGAAGGCGACCGGCACCCGGGGTGCAGCCGTACCTTCCTGCGCCGGATCGTCGCCGGCGCCGAGGACCGGCACGGTCTCACCTTCAAGGCGGGTATCGAGGTCGAGTGGGCGGTCGGCCGGGCCGCCGCGCCGGCCGACGAGTTCGCCCCGGCGGCCTCCGGCCCGGCCTACGGCGCCACCCGGCAGGTCGAGCTGAGCGACTACGCCGCCGACCTGCTCGCGGCCTTCGAGAAGCAGGAGGTGCCGGTCGCCCAGCTCCACCCCGAGTACGCCCCGGGCCAGTTCGAGGTGTCCACCGACGCCCTGGACCCGGTGGCGGCGGCCGACCAGAGCGTGCTGGTACGGCAGACCATCCGCGCGGTCTCGCACCGGCACGGTCTGCGGGCCTCCTTCGCCCCGGCCGTCGCCGAGCGGGGCGTCGGCAACGGCGGCCACATCCATCTCTCCGCCTGGCGCGACGGGGTCAATCTGCACGCCGGGGGCGACGGCCGGTACGGCATGACGGGCGAGGCGGAATCGTTCGTGGCCGGGCTGCTGACGCATCTGCCCGCGCTGACGGCAGTGACCGCGCCGAGCCCGGCCAGCTATCTGAGACTCAAACCCTCTCAGTGGGCAGGGGTGTTCACGGCCTGGGGCCGGGAGACCCGGGAGACCGGCATCCGGATCGTCACCGGCACGGCCGGCCACCAGCGCCAGGACGCCAACCTGGAGATCAAGCCGGTCGACCTGGCCGCCAACCCGTATCTGGCCCTCGGCTGCGCCATCGCCGCCGGACTGGACGGGCTCACCTCGGCCGCCCCGCTGCCCGAGGAGGTCGCAGACGACCCGGCCCGGCTGATCCCCGACGAAGCGGTGGCCCGCGGTGTACGGCGGCTGCCGGCCTCGCTGCCGCAGGCCGTGGAGGCCTTCCGCAAGGACGAGGTGCTGCGCACTGCACTGGGCCCGATCCTCGCGGACGCGGTGATCGCCGTGCGGGAGGGCGAGACGGCGGCCGTCGCCGGGCTCGACGACGCCGGGGTGGCGGCGGCCTACCGCTGGAAGTACTGATGGCGGGGACCGTCAGGGAGGCCCTCGACGCGCTGCCGCTCGTGGACCACCACTGCCACGGGGCGGTCACCGCCGACCTCACCGGGCCGGAGTTCGAGTCGCTGCTGACCGAGGGGGAGGCCTGGCCGGGCGTGTCGCCGTTCGACAGCCCGGTCGGCATCGCCGTACGACGGCACTGCGCGCCCCTGCTGGACCTGCCCCGGCACGCCCCTGCCGCCGAGTACCTGGCGCGCCGGGCGGAACTGGGCTGGCAGGAGGTCAACCGCCGGTTCCTGACGGCCGCGCACGCGGAGAGTTTCTGTGTGGACACCGGCTACGCCCCGCACCCGGTCACCTCCCCCGCCGAGCTCGCGGACGCCGCGGGTGGCGTCGCGTACGAGGTCGTACGCCTCGAGAGCATCGCCGAGGCGGTGGCCGCGCGGGGCGTCGAGGCGGGCGAGTACGCGGGCGCCTTCCGGGCCGCGGCCGAGGAGGCCGTACGACGCCCCGGGGTGGTCGCGGTCAAGTCGGTCGCCGCCTATCGCACCGGTTTCGCCCTGGACCCGGCGCGGCCGACGTACGCCGAGGTGACCCGGGCGGCCGCGCTGTGGCTGGCGGCCGGCGGCGGCAGGCTCACCGACCCCGTGCTGATACGCCATCTGCTGTGGACCGCCGTCACCCTCGGGCTGCCGCTCCAACTCCACGCCGGTTTCGGGGACTCGGACCTGCGGATCCACCACGCGGACCCGGCCCTGCTCACCGACTGGCTGCGGATGACCGCCGGCACCGTCCCGGTGCTGCTGCTGCACTGCTGGCCGTACCAGCGCCAGGCCGCCTATCTGGCAACGGTTTTCGAGCACGTCCACCTCGACGTGGGGCTCGCCCTGCACTTCGTGGGCCCGGCCCGGGCGGGGGCGGTGCTGGCGGAGGCGATGGAGATCACTCCGTTTCGCAAACTGCTGTACAGCTCGGACGCCTATGGTGTTGCTGAGTTCCACCATCTCGGCGCGCTGGCCTTCCGGCAGGGTCTGGCCAGGTTGCTCCAGGACCGGGTGGACGCCGACGAACTGAGCCCGACCGACGCGGTGCGGATCGCCGCCTGGACAGGACGCGACAACGCCCGTCGCCTCTACGGACTTCCCGCATCCGACCCCGGCCGCGACTGAGCGCGCCCCGCCCGGAAAGTATGATCAAGCAATGTCTGACATGACCGATACCACGCCCGGTTGGCTGTCCTCCGACGAGCTGGAGATGGCTCGCGCCCGCATGCCGATCCTGTACGTGGAGGCCGTGCCCGTGCGTGTCGACGACAGCGGCGAAGTCACCAGCATCGGGCTGCTGCTCCGCATCGGCCCGGACGGAACGGTCAGCCGGACCCTCGTCTCCGGCCGTGTCCTGCACCACGAGCGGGTCCGCGACGCGCTGCTGCGCCATCTGGAGAAGGACCTCGGCCCGGTCGCGCTGCCCCGGGTGCCGGCCTCCCTGCAGCCGTTCACGGTGGCGGAGTACTTCCCGACGCTGGGCGTCACCCCGTACCACGACCCGCGTCAGCACGCGGTGTCGCTGGCCTACATCGTGCCGGTGACCGGTGACTGCCGGCCCCGGCAGGACGCGCTGGACCTGGTGTGGTTCAGCCCGCAGGAGGCCATGCTGGAGGCCGTGCAGAGTGAGATGCCCGGCGGCCACGGGGTACTGCTGAAGCAGGCCCTGGCCCATGTGGGGTTCGTGAACTGACGCACGGCCGGCGGGCCGCCGACGGTTCTCACCCGAGCTGTTCGGCGGCCCAGCGGGCCCACTCCCACTCCATCTCGGCCCGGCGCAGGCCGTATTCGAGGGCGATCAGGCCGTTGGAGGTGAACGGCCCCTCCTCGTCCTCCAGCGCGGTTCTCAGCTCCATGAGCCGCTCGTGGTAGGCCGTGGCCCGCTGCTCCCGCTCGGCCAGGACCGCGCGGGCCTGCTCGTCCGTCGCCAGGTCGAAGAAAAACACCTTGAGCAGCAGTTCGCTGCGCTGCGGCTGCTGCTGTGTCGGCGCGACCAGCCACGCCCGCAGCTCCTTGAGCCCCTCCTCGGTGACCGTGTACTCCTTGCGCCGGCGCGGCCCCTCGGCCGAGACGTCGACCAGCCCGGCCTCCGCGAGCCGGTTCAGTTCCCCGTAGAGCTGGCTCTGGGTGGCCGGCCAGACGTGGGCGAGCGAGGTGTCGAACAGCTTCAGCAGGTCGTAGCCGCTGGCGGGCCGGTCGGCCAGGAGTCCGAGAAGTGCGTGGCGAAGGCTCATGCCTCCACAGTAAATCCAACATTGACAGGTTCGGTAAGACATCTTAGCTTCGACATGTCAGTGATGGAATATCCACCTTGCGGGTCACGGTCCTCGGCACCCTTCGGAGGGGTCTGTCCATGCACTACCTGCGCGGCTTCGCCCCCTGGATCGTCTACGCCTGCCTCTCCCCGCTCGGCTGGCAGTGGAGCGCCCTCGCCGGGCTCCTCACCGGCCTGGCGCTGATCGCGGTCAACCTGCGGGCGGGGACGGCCAGGGACGCGCTGATCCTGGAGATGAGCACGGCCGCGTTCTTCGCCGTCCTGACGGCGGTCGCCTTCGTGGCACCGGACTCCTCGGTCTCGCACTACGGCGGGGCGCTGTCCTTCGCCTGGCTGGCGGTGACCGCCTGGGCCACCCTGCCGCTCGGGCGGCCGTTCACGCTGGGCATCGCGCGTCGCTCGACGCCCGAAGAGCTCTGGGACAACCCGGTGTTCCTGCGCGTCAACGTGGTCATCACGGCGGCCTGGGCCGCCGCCTTCACCGTCACCGCGATCGCGCTCACGGCCTGCGGGGCGGCCGGGGCCGGCACCGGGCTCAAGGTGGCCTTCCAAGTGCTCGGCTTCGTCGTCCCCGCGGTGTTCACCGCCCGCTACCCGAAGATCGTACGGGCGCGGTACGCGCGCTGACGGTGGGCAGGCCGCTCCTCAGGAAGCGGTGCCGACCCGTTCCGCGATGCCGTTGGGGATGTCCTGCTCCGTCCAGATGCACTTCGCGTCGCGCAGGTAGCGGGCTCCCCAGCGCCGGGACAGGGCGGCGACCAGCTGGAGGCCGCGGCCGCCCTCGTCGGTGTAGGTGGCGTGGCGGATGCGCGGGGTGCTGAGGCTGCCGTCGTAGACCTCGCAGGTGAGGATGCGGCTGCGCAGCAGCCGGAGCCGCATGGGGCCCTTGCCGTGCCGGATGACGTTGCCGACCAGCTCGCTCACCAGGAGTTCGGTGGTCATCGACAGATCGTCCAGGCCCCAGTGGGAGAGCTGGTCGCGGACGATCTCACGGGCCTGGCCCGCGGCCCTCGGGTCGTCCGCCAGGCCGAAGGAGGCGACGTCGTCGGCGGGCATGGCCCGGGTGTGGGCGATGAGCAGGGCCGCGTCGTCGGTGGTCTGCCCCCGGTCGGGCAGCAGGGCCGTGACGACCGTGTCGCACAGCTCCTCGATGCCCCGGACGTCCTCCTCCTGGTCGGCGCCGGAGAAACGGGCCGGTCCGACGGCGGCCTCGGACAGGACGCGCAGCAACTGGGACAGTCCCTGCTCGGCGTCCTGGACGGCGGACTCGATGAGCCCGTCGGTGCACAGGACGACCAGACTCCCGTCGGGAACCGGCAGCTCGTGCACGGCGAACGGCGGGGTGGCGGCGCCGAGCGGCGGATCGGGGCTCAGGACGGGGCTGTGCACGGTGCCGTCGGGGTACACGAACACCGGGGGCGGATGGCCGGCGAGGGAGTAGCTGCAGGAGCGGCCGACCGGGTCGTAGACGGCGTACAGGCAGGTGGCGTAGAAGTCCTCGCCCAGCTCGCTGACCAGGTCGTTGAGATGGCCGAGCAGTTCGTCAGGGGCCATGTCGAGGTCGGCGAGGGTGCGTACGGCGGTGCGCAGCCGGCCCATGGTGGCCGCCTCGGCGATCCCGTGGCCCATCACGTCGCCGATCACCATGGCGATCCGGTCGGCGGAGAGCGGGATCACGTCGAACCAGTCGCCGCCCACCTGCTCGCCCCGGCCCGCCGGCAGATAGCGTGCGGCCGCGACGGCGGCGGGCAGCCGCGGCAGTGTCTGCGGCAGCAGGGCGCTCTGCAGTTCCTGGGCAAGGGCATGCTCCAGGTCGTAGAGGCGGGCCCGCTCCAGCGCCTGGCCGACCAGGGCGCTGAGTGCGGTCAGGAGGGTGCGGTCCTCCTCGCTGAAGACGCGCGGCTTGTTGTAGGACAGGATCGACACCCCGACGGCCCGCCCGGAGGCGACCAGCGGCAGGAAGGCCCACGCCATCTTGGGCGAGGTCCCCATCATGATCTTGTCGGTGACGGCGGGATAGCGCTCGTAGATCTGGGCGGGCGACTCCAGGAACTGCGGCCTGCGGGTCCGCAGCACGTCGGTGACGGGCATACCGGCGATGGCGTTGAGCGAGCCCTCGAACCGCTTCAGGTAGTCCAGCGGGTAGCCGACCTCGCCGACCCTGGTCAGCCGGCCGTCCTCGTAGATGGAGACGATCAGTCCATCGGCGCCGAAGGGCGACAGGACGTGCTCGGCGACGGCGCGTACGACGTCCTGGACGGTCACGGCCTCGGCGAGCGCCGCGGTCAGCTCCACGGCGCGGACCGTCCGCTCGTGACCGGGTCCCGGCTCCCGGCGCGGCGGCCGCCCGGCGGAGCGCTCCAGGCGCTCGGCGGTCCAGGACGCCACCGCGTGCAGAAACGACAGCTGTACGTCGTCGGGACCGCCGGGACCGGCCAGCAGTACCGAGAGCGCGCCGACCGGTCCTGCGGTACCGACGAGCGGCACCGCCACCGTGCCGGTCGCGCCCGTCCCCAGGCAGTCGCCGTCCACCCGGACGAGGACACCGCGCCGCAGGGCACGGGCGGGCGGCGCGTCCTGCTCCTCGCGAAGCTCCGCCCAGGCCCGCGCGGCCCCGGCGGCGATGCCGTCCACCGCGTCCAGGGTCAGCCGGGCCGTGCCGGGGTCCCACAGGTGCACCAGACCACCCAGTCCCCCGGCACTCGCCACCGCCTGCCGAAGGGCGAACGCCAGCGTCGTCGCCCGCGCCCCCACGGCCGGGGACGACTCGGATTCGGCCCCTTGCAGGCGGTTCGGGCACATAACGACAGGTTAACGACAGCGCGCTGGAGGGGCGCGAGAAACTGCGCGACCAGCCACGACGGACCCGCAGTCGGCGGACGGACCCCGCAGCCGGCAGCGGCTCTCCACGCGCAGCGCTACGCGGGGTTGCGGCCCACGAAGAACTCGCGGAACGGGTCCATGCTCGGTTCCAGTCCGGCGTCGACGAGGCCCTTGCGCAGGGCGGTCATCTGGGCGTCGTGGATGCGCTGGGTGGGCTGGCGCAGCGGGCCGCCGTTGTAGCCCTGGAGCCAGCCCTGGAACTTCCAGGCCTGCCGGTTGATGAACGCACCGCCGTGCAGGGCCGGGGCCAGCCCGGACTTGATCTTGCGGGCCGGGTGCAGCTGCCAGTAGAGGTCGGCCGCGTCGTCGTACTTTCCCTCCCGCACCAGCTGGAAGGCGCGCGGGATCATCGGGCCGTAGTACTCGTGGTCGCTGGTGGCCGAGAACTGGAGCGGCATGATCTGGGAGAGCGGGATCAGCTCGCCCTCGATCGGCATGGAGATGACCACCTCGTCGCCGAAGTGCCGGTGGCACTCGATGACGCTCTGGATGCTCGGGAAGCCGCCCTCGGCCTTGATCGCGGCGATGTTGGGGCAGTCGTCGATGAGCCGCCGGAGCAGCCGGAGGGGGATGTCGGAGGGGTGGATGCGGGGGCTGAAGCCCCACAGGTACATGGGGAAGAGCATGACGGCCAGGTCCGTCGCGTCGCAGACGGCCTTGGTGTAGTCGTAGACGTCCTGCTCGGACTCCGGGTAGAAGTTCGGCGGGTACGACAGCAGCACCAGCTCGGCGCCGGCTTCCTCCGCGCCCTTGACCGCCTCGATGTTCTGCTCCAGCGTGCCCCAGCCGGCGTGGTGGGTGAGGAGGAAACTCCCACCGGCCTCGTCCTTGATGATGCGGAGGAAGTCCAGGTACTCGGGGAGCTGGATGGCGACCTCCGAGACACCGAGGGTGCCCATGAAGCCGTGCTCGATCGCGAGCCGGGTGTCGTGCCGGATCGCCTTCTCGTTGATGTGCCTGAGGTCGCCCGTGAAGGACGGGATGGTGCAGTTGACGACGCCGACGAGGTTCTCACGCGCCCATTCGCGGGCTTCGGCGCGGGTGTAACGGGCCATGTCCGTGCGGTCCTTTCAGAGCTTCGGGGTGCCGGCGCCTTCCCAGGCGAGGTACTTGAGTTCCAGGAATTCCTCGATGCCGTAGACCGAGCCCTCGCGGCCGGTCCCGGACTGCTTGACGCCTCCGAAGGGCGCGATCTCGTTCGAGATGAGTCCGGTGTTGACGCCGACCATGCCCGCCTCCAGGGCGGCGCCGACCCGCCAGACGCGTTCGGCGTCCCGGGCGAACAGGTAGGCGGCGAGGCCGAATTCGGTGTCGTTGGCGGCGCGGACCGCGTCCTGTTCGCCGGTGAAGCGGATCAGCGGGGTGACGGGGCCGAAGGTCTCCTCGCGGGTCACGGCCATGGCGGCGGTGACGCCGGTGAGGACGGTCGGTTCGTAGAACAGCCCGCCGCGCGCGTGCCGCCGCCCGCCCTGCAGCACCTCGGCGCCCTGTCCGACCGCGTCGGCCACATGGGCCTCCACCTTGGCCACGGCGTCCTCGTCGATCAGCGGCCCCTGCTGCACGCCGTCCTCGAACCCGTCCCCGACGGCGAGCCCGGCGACCTTCTCGGCGAGCTTCGCGGCGAACTCGTCGTACACACCGTCCTGGACGTAGACCCGGTTGGCGCTGATGCAGGCCTGCCCGGTGTTGCGGTACTTGGCCGCGAGCACGCCGGCCACCGCGAGGTCGAGGTCGGCGTCGTCGAAGACCAGGACGGGTGCGTTGCCGCCCAGTTCCATGGAGGTCCGCTTCACGGTCGCCGCCGACTGGGCGAGCAGCAGCCGGCCGACCTCGGTGGAGCCGGTGAACGTGATCTTCCGGACCAGGGGGTTGGCGGTCAGCTCGGGGCCGATCTCGCGGGGGTCGCCGGTGAGCACGTTGAAGACACCGGCGGGAACCCCTGCGCGCTCGGCCAGTTCGGCGAGGGCGAGGGCGGTCAGCGGGGTCTGCTCGGCGGGCTTGAGGACCATGGTGCAGCCGGCGGCGAGGGCGGGGCCCGCCTTGCGGGTGATCATCGCGGCTGGGAAGTTCCAGGGCGTGATCGCGGCGCAGACGCCGACCGGCTCCTTGAGGACGACGATCCGCCGCGAGGCCTCGGGCGCCGCCATCACGTCCCCGCGCACCCGCTTGGCCTCCTCGGCGAACCACTCCAGGAAGGAGGCCGCGTAGGCGACTTCACCGAGCGCCTCCGCGAACGGCTTGCCCTCCTCCAGGACGATCAGCCGGGCCAGGTCCTCGGCGTGCGCGGTGACCAGGTCGTACCAGCGGCGCAGGATCCGTGACCGCTCCTTGGCGGACAGGGCCCGCCAGGAGGGCAGGGCGCGGTGCGCCGCGTCGATGGCGGCCGCGGTCTGCGCGCGGTCCAGGAAAGGAACCCGGGCCAGTACCTCGCCCGTGGCCGGGTCGTGTACGGCGAAGGTGTCCGGGGCCGTCAGCCACTTGCCGTCGACGTAGGCGGCGTTCTTCAGCAGGGACGGATCGTCGAGTTCGCTGCGCACGGAGGTCCTCACTTCGCGACCGGGGTGATGGTGACCGGCAGTTCGGTGCCGAGGGAGAGTCCGGCGGCCCGGCGGACGCACATCGCGGCGACCGCGAGGTCCTGGACGGCCGAGCCGACGGACTTGTAGACGACGATCGCGTCCGGATCCGAACGCCCTGGCGTCCGCCCGGAGATGACGTCAGCGAGCCCGACCAGCTTCCCCGCGAAGTCGGCACCCGCCTCCTTCGCGGCGATCAGATCACCGGTCTCGTGGGCCACTTCGTGGACCTGGTCGGCGACGATCAGGGCCGCCCGCGCCATCACCTCCGTGCCCAGCTCACGCTGCTCGGGCAGCGTGGAGCCGATCGAGACGACGGTGGTGCCCGCCCGCACCTCACGCAGGGTCGGCCGTTCGCCCCGGGAACGGGCCGCGCAGAGCACCAGACCGGCACCTTCGACAGCGGCCTCGGCGCTGTCCGCCTGGTACAACGGCACGCCCAGGTCGGCGAGCCGCTCCGTGAAGCGGGTGCGGCTGGCCGGGTTGGGGCTGAACACGGTGACCGAGGAGAGCTCGCGGACCGCGGCGAGCGCACGGACGTGGTGCTGGGCCTCGAAGCCGGAGCCGATCACACCGGCCTTCAGGGGGCCGGCGGGGGCGAGCGCGTCGGCGGCGAGCGCCGAGGTGGCCGCCGTACGGAAGCCGGTGATCGCGTTGCCGTCGAGGAGCGCGAGCAGTTCGACCGTCTCCTGGTCGAAGAGGGGGATCAGGTACGAGGCGCGCCGGTTCCGCGGGGAGGCGGCGATCAGCTTGGCGCCCATCGGGGCGCCGTCGCCGGGCACCCCGCAGAGCGTGCGCAGCCACAGGCCCTCGCCGCGGGCCATCGTGCGCGGCGGGAAGCGGGCCTCGTCCGGTGGCGCGGAGTAGGCGGCACGCAGGGCGGCGACGGCCTCGGGCCAGCCGAAGGCCGCTCGGACGTCGGCATCGGTGAGAAAGATCGTCACGGGTACTCCGTCGGGGGTGTACGGCAGGCATACGAGACTGCCGAGCATCCAATGTGCTGGACATTGAACATTGGATATTCTGTAGGGACAAGGCCGTGACGCTAAGTTGTCCGGAGTCGATGAGGGAAGAACGAAGGAGCGGGTGGATATGCCCAGCATCCAGCGGCGCGCCGCTGACCTGGTGTTCGAGCACCTGCAGGAGCGCATCGTGTCCGGCGAACTGGCCCCCGGGGACCGGCTCGACCCCACGGAGATCGCCGCGAGCCTGGGCCTGAGCCGGACCCCGGTCCGCGAGGCGATCCTCCAGCTGGACAGCGCCGGTCTGGTACGACGGCTCCCCTACCGGGGTGTGGTGGTGGCCGACGTGGATCTGGGGCTCGCCGAGGAGGTGGCCGCGCTGCGGATCCACCTGGAGACGCTGGCCGCCCGGATCGCCGTACCGAGGCTGCGGGAGGAGGATCTCGCCGCGATGCGTGACGCGCACGAGCGGCTGGATGCGGCCCTTGCGGGCGCCCATGCGCAGCGGGACTTCAACGAGCTCAACCGCCGCTTCCACATGGCCCTTTACCAGCGGGCGGGGTCCTCGGTGCTGCTGCGCGAGATCGAGAGCCTCGCCGGCCAGGCCGAGCGCATCCGGATGCACTTCGATCTGCGGCACAGCCCGGCGGGGCACCACCACGCGGCGATCCTGGAAGCCTGCGAGCGCCGGGATCCGGAGGCCGCGGCGGCCGCCACCCGCGACCACATCCTCACGGCGCACCGGATGGTGATGGGCGACAACTACCGGATCGAGCCGGGCTCCGCGCTCGCGGCGGTCCTTGCGTCGCCGGGGGGCGCCTCGCGGGTGACCTCGGGCGTGGCCTCCAATGCGGCTTCGGGAGTGGCCTCCGATGGGGCTTCGGGGGTGGCGGACTCGGTCGGCTGATCCTTGGACAGGGCGGCGCGCAGAGCCTCGTCGATGCCGGGCTGACGGAAGGTGAAGCCCGCCTTCTGCAGGCCGGCGGGGACGGCGCGGCAGCTGCCGGTGATGCCGTCGGCGAACTCGCCGAGGACGGCCTTCAGCGCGAAGGCGGGGACGGCGGCGAGGGTGGGCCGGTGCAGGATCCGGCCCATCGCGCGGGTGATCTCACGGTTGGTCAGCGGTTCCGGGGCGGTGAAGTTGAGCGGTCCGGCGATGTCGTCGTGGTCGATCGCATAGCGCAGCGCGGCGATGTGGTCGGGCAGCGAGATGAAGGGCCAGTACTGGTCGCCGGAGCCGAGCCGGCCGCCGAGGCCGAACCGGAACAGCGGGAACAGCTTGCCCCAGGCGCCGCCGTCGGCGGAGACCACGAGACCGGTACGCGGATGGACGACCCGGACACCGGCCCGCTCGGCCGGTGCGGCGGCGGACTCCCAGGCGACGCAGACGGAGGCGAGGAAGTCGTCCCCGACCGGGTCGGACTCCGTGACGACACGCTCGCCGGTGTCGCCGTAGTAGCCGGTGGCGGAGGCGGAGACCAGCACGCGGGGCGGCCGGGCGGCCTCGGCGCACGCCTCGGCGACGGTCCGCGTCCCCTGGAGCCGGCTGAGCCGGATCTCCTGCTTGTACGTCTCGCTCCAGCGCCGGTCGCCGACCCCGGCGCCGGCGAGGTGGACCACGGCGTCGACATCGTCCAGGACGGCGGGGTCCAGCCGGCTGCCGGGCTCCCAGGGCGCGGATTCACTGCCGTCGGCCGGCCGGGACGCGGTCCGGCCGCGGGTCAGCCGCAGCACCTGGTGGCCGTCGGCGAGGAGGGAGCGGGTGAGGGCGGAACCGATGAGTCCGGTGGATCCGGTGATCGCGACGCGCATGACGTTCTCCGATGAGCGAATGTTTGAGAGTTCAAACTCTCACTCGTCAGAGTACTCCGGCTCGATGTCCGCGGAACATAAGGAACCGGCCGGACGGCTCCCGGCGGCGTTCCATCGCTCCGCCCACGTCAGGCCTCTTCCGGGAACGCGAAAAAGGGCCCCGCGGGCAACCGCCCGCGAAGACCCTTCGCACCGTCGGGACGACCGGATGTGAACCTGCGACCCCTTGACCCCCAGTTGGGTGGTCCGTGAGCGGCGTGCGACGGGTCGTTCTTCGAGGTCAGCGTTCAGCGTACTCGGCCGAGTAAAGGGGCCTGTGCGCTCGGGCCTCCGTCGAGCAGCCTCACCGCCTTGCGCACCGCCTTCCAGTTGTCGAGGGAGCCACTTCCAACTCTGACAGTCAGTGGAGGGGAACGACCCTTTCGCTCCGAGCCTTCCGTGACCGATCTGCTCCCTCGGGGCCCGGCCTGGCACAGCTCCCCCACACGCCGCCCGCAAGTAACTGATGGATTATCAGATATGCGGGTACACCGAAAAAGTTGTCGGTCCGGCTGCCGACGGCATGGTCGGCGGAGTCGTGACAGCCGTGATCGGGCGGCGGCCGGTTCGCGTCTTCCGAGTCTTCGGCGGCACTTCGCCAAAGCTGTGCGGCGCGAGGGTGACGAGTCCGCCACAGCGAGCCGCAGTGAGCCGCGCGAACGGGGGCGCAGCCGCCGCCGAGGACTCGCCGGGCATGGTGCCGGGCGAGCCCCTCGTGCCCAGCGGCACCCCGCAGTTGGCCTGCGCACCGTGACGGGCCAGGGCGGATGAAGGACGCGGAGCGCTCCAGTGCCGTGAGTCCGCGGGAACGGCACCCGGCTTCCTGAACGGCATACGTTCCAGATCTCACGAAATACCGGAGGAAATTGAGCGAACCGGTTCGACGCAAGCGCTTCGACGGGAGGCCACGACCGGCGATGCGTGGGGTCGACGGTGTGCCGCGCGGCGAGTGCGGGGCCGACGTGACAGCCGAAGTCCGACCGCTTCGGACGGTGTCCTGCGAACCGGCGCTCGGTGGCCCGTCTGTTGGGCTGTATCCCTGCTCACCGGCATGATGGCGGGTCAGCCGAGCGATCCGGACTCCGGAGCCGGACACATCCGCGACTGCCTCATCGCCCGAGCGGCAGTCGGCCACACCGTCGTACCGCTGCCGCCACACCGCAACTTTTCGAGCACGCAGAGAGCTTGCGCACCGCGGGAATCAGCAGTCGAATCGATTCGGCAACAGGGGTTGGCGGCAGAGGGCTTCACACCCGTGACAGCCCCGCGAGACCGGGAGCACCGTCTCCCCCCGAAACCTCTCCGCAATCCCACTGCACCACAACCCGAGCGGGTTGCGACGGCACGGTAGGGAGTTCAGATGGGAAGCACACGTACAAGACGCCACCTGTCGTCCGGGCGTGGTGGCGTCGCGCGGTTACTCGCGACGGTACGACACCGTGGCAGGCCCGGGAACGCGCCGTCTCAGGCGCACGTTCCTTCGCCGGCCCTCTCCCGGTGGAAGTCGTTCGCCCGGGCGGGGGCCGCGGCCGCGCTCGTCGCGGGAGCTCTGGCCGGCGCCACCGCCACGGCCGGCACGGCCCGAGCCGCCACGTCCGGACCCTGCGACATCTATGCGGCAGGCGGGACGCCCTGCGTGGCGGCGCACAGCACCACGCGAGCCCTGTACGCCTCGTACAACGGGCCGCTCTACCAGGTGCGCCGTGCCTCGGACAACACCACCCGCAACATCGGCGTCCTGAGCGCGGGCGGGTACGCCGACGCCGCCGCCCAGGACTCGTTCTGCTCGGGGACGACCTGCCTGATCACGATCATCTACGACCAGTCGGGCCGTGGGAACAACCTCACCCAGGCACCCGGCGGCGGTGCGGCGGGCGGCCCCGACAACCTCGCGAACGCGACCGCCGCGCCCACCACGGTGGGCGGTCACAAGGCCTACGGCGTCTTCGTGGCACCCGGCACGGGCTACCGCAACAACCACACCAACGGCATCGCCACCGGGGACAACCCCGAGGGCATGTACGCGATCCTCGACGGCACGCACTACAACGGCGGCTGCTGCTTCGACTACGGCAACGCCGAGACGGACAGCAACGACGACGGCAACGGCACCATGGAGGCCATCTACTTCGGCAACATCAAGGTCTGGGGCTACGGCAGCGGCAACGGCCCCTGGATCATGGCCGACCTGGAGAACGGCCTCTTCTCCGGGGTCAATCAGCACTACAACGCGGGCGATCCGACCATCAACCACCGCTACACGACCGCCATCATCAAGGGCGGGGCGAACCACTGGGCGATCCGCGGCGGCGACGCGCAGTCCGGTGGCCTGTCCACCTTCTACGACGGTCCGCGTCCCAACGTCTCCGGCTACAACCCGATGCGCAAGCAGGGGGCCATCATCCTGGGCACCGGCGGCGACAACAGCAAGGGCGCCCAAGGCACCTTCTACGAAGGCGTGATGACCTCCGGCTACCCGTCGGACGCCACCGAGAACGCCGTCCAGGCCAACATCACCGCGGCCGGATACAGCAACTCCTCCGGCGGGACGGGCACCGGCGCGCTGCACGCGGTCGGCGCCGGCAAGTGCCTGGACGTGCCCAACTCGTCGACCACGGCCGGCACGCAGCTGCAGATCTGGGACTGCAGCGGCGGGGCCAACCAGACCTGGACCCGTACGTCCTCCAACCAGCTGACCGTGTACAGCGGCAGCAGCCAGATGTGCCTGGACGCGTACGACAACCAGACGTCCGCCGGTACCAAGGTGGTGACCTGGCCGTGCAACGGCGGCGCCAACCAGCAATGGCAGGTGAACGCCGACGGCAAAGTCACCGGCACCCAGTCCGGGCTCTGCCTCGACGTCACCGGCGCCTCCACGGCCAACGGCGCCCTGGCGGAACTCTGGCCGTGCAACGGCGGGTCCAATCAGCAGTGGAGCCTCAACTGACCTGACCTGACCTGACCTGACCTGACCGGCTCCGGCCCGTGGCCGGGCACACCGCCGGCCACGGGCCACCCGGCACCAGACGCGCCACCACCGGAGGATGACCATGCTCAGAGCCGGAGCGCTCCGCGGCCTGTGGGCCGCCCCCACAGCTCTGCTCGCCCTACTCGCCGGCAGCCCGGCCACCGCCGGGGTCGCGTACGCGGTACCGGCAGAGCACCTGGCTGCGGCGGCCGACCTGTACGTGGCGCCGGATGCGGCTCCCGGCGGAAACGGCACCGCCGGGCAGCCGTTCGCCACCATCGATCAGGCAGAGCAGCCCGCGCACCGGCTCTCGGCCGACTCGGACGTCGTCGTCCACCTGGCCGGTGGCACCTACCGGCTGACCAAGCCACTTGCCTTCGGCTCCGACGACGGCGGCCAGAACGGCCACACCATCACCTACCAGGCCATGTCCGGGCAGCAGCCGGTCGTGACCGGCGCCCAGCAGATAACGGGTTGGCAGGTACATGCTCAGGCGAAGAACATCTGGTCGGCCCACGTCGGCACCGGCGTGAACACGCGCCAGCTGTACGTGAACGGCAGGGAAGCATCGCGAGCGGCCATCCAGGTGCCCCGCTCCGCCTTCACCTTCACCCAGACCGGCCTGACCGTCACCGACTCCTCCCTCGACTACCTGGCCGGCCTCTCGGACCAGAACCACATGGAAGTCGAGAGCCTCAACTCCTTCACCGACCGCTACGCACCGGTCCAGTCGATCAGCGGCAGGACCGTCACCATGCAGCAGCCCGCGTGGAACAACAACTCCTGGGGCTACGACACCATCAACGCGCCGTTCGCCGGCGGGACGATGTACCTGGAGAACAACTACGCATTCCTCCAGCAGTCCGGACAGTGGTACCTCGACTCGTCCACCGGCGACCTGTACTACCGGGCCCAGCCGGGGCAGAACCCGAACAGCCTCGACGTCGAACTGCCCCGGTTGCAGAGCCTGCTCGGCATCAGCGGCAGCTACGGCTCACCGGTGGCCGGTCTGGGCTTCAGCGGCATCCGGTTCACGGGAACCTCCTGGCTCGGACCCAGCGGACCCGACGGCTACGCTGACCAGCAGAGCGGCGCGCACATCACCGGCACCTACGCGATGCCCGCCAACTGGCTGAGCACCTGCAAGTCGGGATGCACGCAGTTCGAGGCCACGCGCAATCACTGGGCGCAGATGCCCGCGGCCGTCCAGGTCTCGGCCGCCACCGGCATCACCTTCTCCGGCAACACGTTCTCCGAGCTCGGACAGGCCGGGCTCGGCGTGGGCAACGACGGTGTCGCCAACGCCTCCGGCACCGGACTCGGCGCGAACGGCGTCACCATCACCGGCAACACGTTCACCGACACCGCCGGCAGCGGTATCCAGGTCGGCGGGATCCAGCCGGACGCGCACCACCCCGGCAACCCGCAGATGACCAACCAGAACATCACCATCAGCAACAACAAGGTCAGCGGCGTGGGCACCGACTACAAGGAGACCGCCGCGATCCTGTCCACGTACGTCACCAACGCCACCATCACCCACAACCAGTGCGACCACCTGCCCTACGACGGCATCGACATCGGGTGGGGCTGGGGCGCCAACGACCCGGGCGGCAGCCAGGACTACGTGAACCGGGGCACGTACAACTACCAGCCCGTCTACAGCACCCCGACGACGCTGAAGAACAACACCGTCTCCCACAACCTGATCTTCGGCACCAAGAACGCGATGTTCGACGGCGGCAGCATCTACAACCTGTCGGCGAACCCCGGCTCGGTGATCTCCGACAACTACATGTACGACAACCACCGCACCACCGCGCTGTACCTCGACGAGGGCTCCCGGTATCTGACGGTGTCGAACAACGTGGTGCAGGACGCCGGCAACTGGGCGCTCACCAACGCCAACGCCAACAACCACACCGACGACAGCACGTTCTCCGGCAACTGGTACAACGGCGGCAACACATACGTGGCCACGGGTCCTCCGCACAACAACGTCCTCACCGGCAACGTCCAGGTCAGCGGCACCAATTGGCCGTCGGGCGCGCAGCAGGTCATCCAGCAGGCGGGCGTCCAGTCCTCGGGCGGCGGTGGTGGCTTCCCCACCGGCTACCACCAGCTGGCGATCGGCAGCGGCAGTCTGTGTCTGGACGTGTACGGCAACTCCGGCAGCGCGGGCGCCGCGATCGACCAGTGGACCTGCAACGGGCAGAGCAACCAGCAGTTCCAGTTCGTGCCGGGCGCCGGCGGTTACGGGCAGTTGCAGGCGCAGAACTCCGGGCTGGTCGTGGCGGTGTCGGGCGGTTCCACGACCGCCGGTACGCCCGACATCGTGCAGCAGGCCCCGAGCGGAGCGGCCGGCGCTCTATGGCTGCCGGTGCAGCAGTCCGACGGCTCGTACTCCTTCCAGAACCAGAACAGCGGCCTGTGCCTGGACGTCTACGGCGGCGGCAGCAACCTCGGCCAGCAGCTCGACCAATGGCCCTGCAAGAACACGGCCGGCAGCAACCAGGACTTCACGCCGCGCTGACCCGACTCGATTATCGGCACCGACTCGTGGTCGGTGTCTCAACTCCCCCCACCCACAAGGAGATTGATTCATCATGTCCTGGCTCAACGAAGGGCCCCGTCTGCGCAAGGTCCTGGCCCTGGCCGCCGGACTGACTACCGGCACGGCTCTGGCCCTGGCCGGCCCGGGGAGCCCCGCCGCCCACGCGGCCTCCGGCACGCTGGGCGCGGCGGCGGCCGACAGCGGGCGCTACTTCGGCACGGCCGTGCCCGCCGCCAAGCTCGGCGACTCGACGTACTCCACGATTCTCGACCGGGAATTCAACATGATCACCCCGGAGAACGAGATGAAGTGGGACACCACCGAACCGTCCCGCGGCAACTTCAACTTCGGGCCCGGCGACCAGATCGTCGGCCACGCCGCCGCGCACGGACAGAGGATGCGCGGGCACACCCTCGTCTGGCACTCCCAACTCCCGTCCTGGGTCAGCTCCATCAGGGACGCGAACACCCTGCGCGGTGTGATGGACAACCACATCACCACCGAGATGAACCACTTCAAGGGCAAGATCTACGCCTGGGACGTGGTCAACGAGGCGTTCGCCGACAACGGCAGCGGCCAGCACCGCAGTTCGGTGTTCCAGGACGTGCTGGGCAACGGCTTCATCGAGGAGGCGTTCCGCACCGCGCGGACGGCCGACCCGGCGGCCAAGCTCTGCTACAACGACTACAACATCGAGAACTGGAGCGACGCCAAGACCCAGGGCGTCTACAACATGGTGCGCGACTTCAAGTCCCGGGGCGTGCCCATCGACTGCGTCGGCTTCCAGTCCCACTTCGGCACCGGCGGTCCGCCGTCGAGCTTCCAGACCACGCTGTCGAACTTCGCCGCCCTTGGCGTGGACGTCCAGATCACCGAGCTGGACATCGCCCAGGCGTCACCGACGGCATACGCCAACACCGTCAAGGCGTGCATGAACGTGGCCCGTTGCACCGGCATCACCGTGTGGGGCATCCGGGACAGCGACTCCTGGCGCAGCGGGGAGAACCCGCTGCTGTTCGACAACAACGGCAACAAGAAGCCCGCCTACGACGCGGTCCTGTCCGCGCTGGGCGGCGGCGGTTCGGGGAACCCTGGCGGCGGCATCGTCTCGGGCCAGGTGTACCAGGTGAGCGTGGCCTCCGCGGGGCGGGTGCTGGACGTGCCGAGCGGGCAGACCGGGAACGGCACGCCGGTGCAGGTCTGGGACGCCAACGGGAGCGCCGCGAACCAGCAGTGGCGGGCGAACCAGAACAGCGACGGCTCGTACACGCTGACCACCATCGCCAGTGGGCGGGTGCTGGACGAGCCCGGTGGCCAGACCGGCAACGGCACGCGGATGACGATCTGGGACAACAACGGCGGTGCGAACCAGCACTGGCGGGCCACCCAGAACGGCGACGGTTCGTACACCCTGATCAACGTGGCCTCCGGCCGCGCGCTGGAGGTCCCCGCGGGGCAGAGCGCCAACGGGAGCCCCGTCCAGGTCTGGGACTCCAACGGCGGCGCCAACCAGCACTGGAACTTCAGGTGAGGCGATCGACACCCAGCGCTCGCACCTGATCCCCCGACGAACGCCTGCGCCCGGCACTGCGGTCGCCGCCGGACGCAGGTTTCGGCTGCCCTCAGAGCGGCCCGACCAGGACAAACATGGGATGGATCACCCCCTGAAAGGCCCGGAAACTTCTATTGACAGCGCCATAGCCCTGTGGGATCACTATGCGACATGGGATGTCTGAGTGTTCCCTGTGCGTGCACGGCACTCTCCGTCCCCTCCTTCCCCCGCATATCCGAGGACACAGAATGCAGCCTCCATCCGCTCCGCACCGCAGCCCCGCGGCTCGTGCGTCACGCTTACCGGCCGCGGCCGCCGTATCCGTGATGGCGCTGCTGGCCATGTTGCTGGCGACCGCGCCGACCTGGTCGGCGCCGACGTCCGCGGCAGCCCTGGTGAGTTCGGCGTCGGGGCGGTGCCTGGACGTCAAGGGCAACGTCGACACGCCGGGCACGGGGCTGGAGGTCTGGGACTGCAACGACCAGGCCAACCAGGCGTTCGAGTTCACGGCGGCGGGTGAGCTGAGGACGATGAACGGCACCCGGTGCGTGGACGCCTACGACACCCGGACGGCTCCCGGAGCCCCGGTGGTCATCCGGGGGTGCGACGGGCGGGCGACCCAGGTCTGGCGACAGAACTCCGACGGGTCCGTCACCGGCGTCGCCTCCGGATTCTGCCTGGACGTGAGCGGGGCGGGAACGGCCGACGGCACCGCGGTCATCCTGTGGACCTGCAACGGCCAGAGCAACCAGAAGTGGACCACGTCGGCACCGCCGCCTCCGACCGGTGGGGCGGGCCCGTGCGACATCTACGCCGCGGGCGGTACGCCGTGCGTGGCCGCGCACAGCACCGTGCGGGCGCTCTACGGTTCGTACAACGGTTCCCTCTACCAGGTCAGGCGCACCTCGGACAACGCCACCAGGGACATCGGCGTCCTGGCGGCGGGCGGCTTCGCCGACGCGGCGGCGCAGGACGCGTTCTGCGCGGGCACCTCGTGCGTGATCACGGTCGTCCGCGACCAGTCCGGGCACGGCAACGACCTGTGGTACCAGGGATCGGCCCAGGTCCCGGGGTCGAGTCAGAGCAGTCCGGCGAAGGCGACGTCCGAGTCGCTGACGGCCGGCGGCAGCAAGGCGTACTCGCTGTACATCAACCCCGGCAACAGCTACTGGCGGGACGGCCATCTGACGGGCGTACCGACCGGTGCCGCACCCGAAGGGGCGTACATGGTGACCAGCGGCACTCACGTCAACAACGGCTGCTGCTTCGACTACGGCAACAGCGAGACGACCAGGAAGGCCGACGCCGCCGGGGCGATGGACGCGATCAACTTCGGCACCCAGTGCTGGTTCGGCGGCTGTTCGGGCAGCGGCCCCTGGGTGCAGGCCGATCTCGAATGGGGCCTGTACCCCGGCGGCAGCCAGTCCTGGAACCCCAACCAGCGGGCGTTTTCGAGCAAGTTCGTCACCGCGATGCTGAAGAACAACGGCACGTCGCGGTTCGCCCTCAAGGGCGGCAACGCCCAGTCCGGCGCCCTGACCACCCTGTGGGACGGCGGGTTGCCCGGCGGATACAGCCCCATGAAGAAACAAGGGGCCATCGTGCTGGGCAGCGGCGGCGACTGCTGCAAGCCCGGCGGCGGCGCCAACCTGAGCGCCGGCACCTTCTACGAGGGAGCCATGGTCGCCGGCTACCCCTCCGACGCGGCCGACAACGCGGTGCAGGCCAACATCACCGCCGCCGGCTATCGCTGACCCGCACCCAGCTCCCCACCTCGCCCCAGGAGTCGATGTCTTATGCCCACGAGCACTGTGAGAGCCAGGCGTCCTCGGTCGCTGCCCCCGCTACGTTCCCTGCGCAGAACCCTGGCGCTCGCCTTCTCGGCCGTGCTGCTCACCGCGACCGCTCCCCTCCTCTCCCTCGGCACGGCGCAGCCCGCCGCCGCACTCGGCAACGGGCTCGCGCCGACCCCGCAGATGGGCTTCAACGACTGGAACGCGTACGGCTGCAACGTCTCCGAGTCGCTGATCAAGTCCACCGCCCAGGCGATGCACACCAACGGCATGCAGGCGGCCGGCTATGCGTACGTCAACATCGACGACTGCTGGATGACCCACAGCCGGGACTCCGGCGGCCACCTGGTGCCGGACCCGGCGAAGTTCCCCGACGGCATCAAGGGCACCGCGGACTACGTGCACTCGCTGGGGCTGAAGCTGGGGATCTACGAGGACGCGGGCACCGCGACCTGTGCGGGATACCCGGGCAGCCTGGGCCACGAGACCACGGACGCGCAGTCGTTCGCGGCGTGGGGCGTGGACTACCTGAAGTACGACAACTGCAACAACACCGGTGTGCCGGCGCGGACCCGGTACACGGCGATGCGGGACGCCCTGGCGGCCACCGGACGGCCGATCCTGTACAGCCTGTGCAACTGGGGCCAGGAGAACGTGTGGACCTGGGGCGCGGACGTGGGCAACAGCTGGCGCACCACCGGGGACATCAGCCCGACCTTCTCCAGCATGCTGTCGATCTTCCACAGCAACGTGGGCCTGGCCTCCTACGCGGGCCCCGGCCACTGGAACGACCCGGACATGCTCGAGGTCGGCAACGGCTCGATGACGGCCACCGAGAGCCGCAGTGAGTTCAGTCTCTGGGCAGAGATGGCCGCGCCGCTGATCGCGGGCACCAACATCCCCTCGGCCAGCGCCGACACCCTGTCCGTCCTGACCAACTCCCGGGTGATCGCGGTCGACCAGGACTCCCTCGGCAAGCAGGGGACCATGGTGTCCTCCTCGGGCGGCCTGGACGTGCTGGCCAAGCCGCTGGCCAACGGGGACGTGTCGGTGGCGCTGTTCAACGAGACGGGCTCCACGGCGACCATCACCACCACCGCGGCAGCGGTCGGGAAGACCGGGGCGTCCGCCTACACCCTCACCGACCTGTGGTCGGGCGCGTCCTCGACCACCTCCGGAACCATCAGCGCCTCGGTACCGGCGCACGGCACGGTCATGTACCGGGTCGCGGGCGGCACCAGCGGTGGCGGCGGCACCAGCGTGACCGGCCCGCTGCACGCGGTCGGCGCGGGCAAGTGCCTGGACGTACCGAACTCCACCACGACCGCGGGCACCCAGGTGGAGATCTGGAGTTGCAACGGCGGCGCCAACCAGACCTGGACGCACACCGGCACCGACCAGCTCACCGTCTACTCAGGCAGCGGCCAGATGTGTCTCGACGCGTACAACAACCAGACCACGCCGGGCACGAAGGTGGAGATCTGGTCCTGCAACGGCCAGCGCAACCAGCAGTGGACGCTCAACTCCGACGGCACGATCACCGGCGCCCAGTCCGGCCTGTGCCTGGACGTCACCGACGGGGCCACGGCTGACGGAACCCTCGCCCAGCTGTGGACATGCAACGGCGGCAGCAGCCAGCGGTGGACGCTGGGATGACCCCGTCCTCCCCGCGGCCACCGGCAGCTTCGGTGCCGCCGTACGGCGGCACCGCCACTCAGGAGGTCTTCTTGCCCGGATCAGCAACCGATCGCCGCCGAAGGCGTTTCCCGGCCGTGCTCCTGATCGCCCTGGCGATGGCCCTGGCCGCGCTCGGGACACCCTCGTTCGCCACCTCCGCGCGGACCGGCACACCTGCCGGCGTCCACGCAGCCGCGCCCGCGGCGGACGCATCGCTTCCGTGCGACCTCTACGCGGCGGGCGGCACGCCGTGCGTGACGGCGCACGCCACCACCAGGGCACTCTTCGCGGCGTACAACGGGCCGCTGTACCAGATCCAGCGGTCCTCCGACCACAGCTACCGCGACGTCGGAGTGCTCGCCGCGGGCGGGTACGCCGACGCCGCCTCCCAGGTGTCGTTCTGCGCGGGCACCTCGTGCACGATCACGAAAATCTACGACCAGACCGCCAAGCACAACGACATGCCGATCTCCTGGGGCGGCTACTGGAAGGGCCCGGGTCCGAACGGATCCGACGTCGGGGCCGACGCCATGGCCCTGCCGGTGACCGCGGGCGGCCACCAGGTGTTCGGTGTCAAGGTCACCCCGGGTGTCGGTTACCGTCTCGACCACGCGAGCGGCGTGCCCACCGGCTCCCAGCCCGAGGGCATCTACATGGTGACCTCGTCGAACTACACCAACCAGTGGTGCTGCTTCGACTACGGCAGCGGCGAGAACTCCCACACCGACACCGGCAACGCCACCATGAACGCCATCTACTGGGGCAATGCCTGCTGGTTCAACGGCTGCACCGGCAGCGGCCCGTGGGTCGAGGCCGACCTGGAGAACGGCATGTTCCACACCAACACCGGCTCCAACAAGGACCCGAACAACCCCGGTGTGCACTATCCGTTCGTCAGCGCATGGCTGAAGAACAACGGCACCAGCAACTTCACCCTCAAATACGGCAACGGCAGCGGCGGCGGCCTGACCACCACCTTCTCCGGTCCCCTGCCGAACGGCTACTCACCGATGAAGGTCGACAGTTCGGTCCTGCTCGGCACCGGGGGCGACAACAGTCCCAACGGCGTGGGCGAGTTCTTCGAAGGCGCGATCACGGCCGGCTATCCGTCCGGCGCCACCGAGAACGCGGTCCAGGCCGCCATCACCGCCGCCAACTACGGGTCGGGAAGCGGTAGTGGCACGACAGGTGCCGTGCACGCGGTGGGTGCGGCCAAGTGTCTCGACGTGCCGGGCGCATCCACGACAGCGGGTACGCAGCCGCAGATCTGGGACTGCAACGGCGCGGTGAACCAGACGTGGACCGCGACCGCGTCCCACCAGCTCACCGTGTACTCCGGCAGCAGCCAACTGTGCCTGGACGCCTACGACAAGGGCACCAGCCCGGGCACGAAGGTCATCACCTGGCCCTGCAACGGCCAGACCAACCAGCAGTGGAACCTCAGCGCCAACGGCACGGTCACCAGTGCCCAGTCCGGCCTGTGTCTGGACGTGACCGGCGCCGCCACCGCCAACGGCAGCCTCGTACAGCTGTGGACCTGCAACGGCGGATCCAACCAGAAGTGGTCGCTGAGCTGACCCGACGAATCACTGTATCGCTTTATCGCTGAACCGCCGGCCCATAGGAGGTCCGTATGAGGACGCGAGCGAGGGGCCGCCGTGTGCTGCTCACCGTCGGCGTCGTGTTGGCGTTCGTGCTGCAGCTGCTGTCGGCCGCCGGGAGCCGTGCCGCCGCGGGCGAGGCGCTGAGCGTGAATCTGGCGTCGACGCGAGGCCCGTCGACCGGTGTGGGTGAGGGGTTTCTCTACGGCTTCACCCAGGACGGCAGCCAACCTGTGGACCAGTTCATCCAGCCGCTGGGGATCAACGCGTTCCGCGGCGGGGGCTGGTTCTCCGGCGGCTGGATCAAGGACAACTACCAGTACGGTGCGGCCAGTCGGGCCGACGTCGACTCGATCATCGCGCAGGCGAAACGGCTGACCCAGCCGCCGTACCACGCGCAGTACCAGGTGCTCGTCAGTGACATCTACGGCGCGAACGGCGGCCAGCCGTCCAACACGACATACCCGTGCGACAACGGCAACTGCGCGAACTGGATCAGCTTCATCGACTCCACCGTGGGAGCGCTCCAAGCGTCGGGACTGAAATTCTCCTACGACATCTGGAACGAGCCCGACATCTCCTACTTCTGGACCCGCGGTGTCAACAGCGCCCAGTACTTCCAGATGTGGGACACCGCCTACCGGGAGATCCGGCGCATCGCCCCCGGCGCGCAGATCGTGGGACCGTCCCTCGCGTTCACCCCGCAGCGCAACCCGGGTGAGTGGCAGACCTGGCTCGCCCACGTGAAGGCGGCCGGGACGGTGCCGGACATGATCACCAACCACGACGAGGGCGATGTCGACGACCCCGTCACCGTCGCGCAGGCACTCAACAGTTCCCTCAGCGCGGCGGGTATCGGTCCGCGGCCGCTGTCCGCCAACGAGTACCAGCCGGCCGACCGGCAGACCGCCGGGGTGACCGCGTGGTACCTGGCACGGTTCGCACAGTCCGGGTACGCCAACGCGATGCGCGGCAACTGGGTATGCTGCGTCACCCCCAACCTGACGGGAGTCCTCACCCAGAGCGGGGGCAGCTGGCAGCCGACCGGCAACTGGTGGGCGCTTCGGGACTACGCCGACATGACCGGCACCCTCGTCGACACCTCCGGCCAGGTCGGCTCGACGGCCATCGCGGCCTCCGAGGACTCCGCCGCCGGGCGCGCGGTGGCCGTCATCGGCGACTCCAACGGCTACACCGGCGCCGCATCCGTGACCTTCAGCGGACTGTCGTCCGTCCCCTGGCTGACGAACGCCGGCAGCGTCCACGTCACCGTGCACCGCATCCCGGACCAGGCGCCGCTGGGTGCGCCGCAGACCGTGTACGACCAGAACCTGAGCGCCTCGGGCGGCTCGGTCACCGTGCCGTTCACGTTCCAGGCCTCGCACGACGCCTTCGCCGTCTATCTGACCCCGGCATCGTCCGGCGGCGGGGGCTTCCCGGACGGCTACCACCAACTCGTGTTCGCAAGCGACCAGTTGTGCCTGGACGTGTACGGCAACTCCGGCACCGCGGGCGCCGCGATCGACCAGTGGACCTGCGGCGGGCAGAGCAACCAGCAGTTCCGGTTCGTGCCGGCCTCGGACGGCTACGGCGAACTGCGCGCCCAGAGCTCCGGCCAGGACGTGGCGGTCGCCGGCAGCTCCACGGCGGCAGGCACCCCGGACATCGTCCAGCAGGCCCCCGGCACGGCGGCGGCCGCCCTCTGGCTGCCCGTGCGCCAGTCCGACGGCACCTACGCCTTCCAGAACCGCAACAGCGGTCTGTGCCTGGACGTCTACGGCGCCGGCGGCAATGCGGGCCAGCAGCTGGACCAGTGGCAGTGCAAGAACGCGCCGGGCACCAACCAGGACTTCGCCGTCCGCTGATACCGCACCCCCGACGCGGACCGCGAACCCCACCGACCTGCGAAAGGAACCCCACCGTGTCAGCATTCAGACGGCTGTTACGGCGCCTGCGCGCCTCGACGGCCGTGCTCGCGGGCCTCGTCCTGGCCGCCGGCGGCCTCGTCGGCACGGCCGCCGCTACGGCCCATGCCGCCACCTCCATCACCGTCAACGGCGCGTCCGGCGGACGGACCTTCGACGGCGTCGGCGCGATCAGCGGCGGAGGCGGCAACAGCAGACTCCTGATCGACTACCCCGAGCCCCAGCGCGGCCAGATCCTCGACTACCTCTTCCGGCCCGGCTACGGAGCCTCCCTGCAGATCCTCAAGGCCGAGATCGGCGGAGACACCAACTCCACCTCGGGAGCCGAGCCCAGCCACCAGCACGCCCGCTCCGACCTGAACTGCGACCGCGGCTACGAATGGTGGCTGATGGAGCAGGCCAAGGCCCGCAACCCGGACATCAAGCTGTACGGCCTCGCCTGGGGCGCCCCCGGCTGGATCGGCGGCGGGAACTTCTGGTCCACCGACATGGTCAACTACCTGGTCTCATGGCTGGGTTGCGCCAAGCAGCACGGCCTCACCATCGACTACCTCGGCGGCTGGAACGAGCGCGGCTACAACATCTCCTGGTACGAGCAACTGCGCAGCGCGCTCAATTCCAACGGCTACGGCAGCATCAAGATCGTAGCGGCCGACTCGGACTGGAACGTGGCGGGCGACGTCGACTCCAACCCGGCGTTCGCCGCCGCGGTGAACGTCATCGGCACGCACTACCCCTGCGGCTACCGCTCCTCCCAGTCCAACTGCTCGGTGCCGTCGGCCGCCACGTCGTCCGGAAAGTCGCTGTGGGCGAGCGAGAACGGCTCGGACGACTACAACGCGGGAGCGCCGGCCATGGCCCGCGGTATCAACCGCGGATACATCGACGGCCGGATGACCGCGTATCTCAACTGGCCGGTGGTCGCGGCGATCACGCCCAACCTGCCGTATCCCACCATGGGCCTCGCCCTGGCCTCGCAGCCGTGGTCCGGCCACTACGCGATCGGCAAGAACACCTGGGTGATGGCGCACACCAGCCAGTTCACGGCCCCGGGCTGGAAGTACCTCGACGCCTCCAGCGGCTACATCGGCGGCAACCGGAACAACGGCAGCTACGTCTCGCTGAAGTCCCCGAACAACTCCGACTGGTCCACGGTCATCGAGACCATGGACGCCGGCAGCGCCCAGACGCTGAACTTCGACGTCACCGGAGGGCTGTCCACCGCAGCCGTCCACGTCTGGTCGACCGACGTCAACTCCGGCAACCCGGCCGACTACTTCGTGCACACCACGGACATCACCCCGTCCGGCGGCGGCTTCAGCCTGACCGTGCAGCCCCATCACGTCTACACCCTGACCACCACGACCGGCCAGGGCAAGGGCACCGCCACCGGCCCCGCCCAGGGCACGATGAGCATGCCGTACAGCGACTCCTTCGACGGCTACGCCACCGGCACCGAGGCGAAGTACCTCATGGACTGGCAGGGCGCCTTCGAGGTGGCGGGCTGCGGCGGTGGCCGCAGCGGCAAGTGCGTGCGCCAGATGAGCCCGCAGAAACCGATCACCTGGGACGCACTGTCCGACCCGCACGCCCTGCTCGGTGACACCGGCTGGAGCAACTACACCGTCTCGTCCGACGTGCTGCTCGAACAGCCGGGATACGCCGAGCTGATAGGGCGCGCGGGCGGGCAGGACTACAGCAGCACCGGAGGACTGAACGCCTACCACCTGCGGGTCAGCGACACAGGTGCCTGGTCGATCCTGAACTCCAACACCAACGGCAACGTCTCCACCCTCGCCCACGGCAATACCGCGGCGCTGGGCACCAACCGGTGGCACACCCTGGCGCTGACCTTCTCCGGCACCACCCTGACCGCCGTCGTCGACGGTTCCACGGTCGGTTCCGTCAGCGACCGCACCTGGGCCGGCGGTCAGGCGGGCTACGCGACCAGTCAGGGCGAGACGGCACAGTTCGACAACCTGTCCCTCACCCCCGGCAGCGGCGGACCCGGCGGCGGCACGACCGCCGCGATCGTCGGGGCCGCCTCCGGCCGGTGCGTGGACGTGCCGAACCAGTCGCAGACGTCCGGCACCCAGGTGGAGCTGTGGGACTGCAACGGCGGCAGCAACCAGCAGTGGACGAGCACCTCGGCCGGTGAACTGCGGGTCTACGGCAGCGCCTGCCTGGACGCCTCGGGCGGCGGCACCAGTCCCGGCACCAAGGTCGACATCTGGACCTGCGACGGCGGCAGCAACCAGAAGTGGACGCTCAACGCCGACGGAACGATCACCGGTGCCCAGTCCGGCCTGTGCCTGGACGCCACCGGCGCGGGAACGGCCAACGGCACCCTGCTGGAGCTGTGGACCTGCAGCGGCGGCAGCAACCAGAAGTGGGCGCGCAACTGATCCGGTGACCGCTGAGATCCGAGACCACCCACCCCGTCAATGATGCTGAGAGGCCCGCATGACCTCCTCCCCCCATCCGATCAGCCGGCGCCGGCTGCTGGCGGCGACCGGCGCGGCCACGGTCCTCGGCCTGCTGCGGTTCGCCCCCGAGGCCGCCGCGACCGACGGCCCCGCGAGCTACACCGCGAGCTGGTCCTCCGTGGACCAGCACCCCCCGGCTCCGGCCTGGTTCAAGGACGCCAAGTTCGGCATCTACTACCACTGGGGCGTCTTCAGCGTCCCCGCGTTCGGCAACGAGTGGTACCCGCGCAACATGTACGTGGGCGGCTCGGCCGAGAACCGGCACCACATCGACACCTACGGCGACCCCTCGGCATGGCCGTACAACAACTTCATCGACGGAGCCCGCGACAAGGCGGGCAACTTCGTGCAGTTCGCCCCCAAGCTCGCCTCGCAGGGCGGCCACTGGGACCCGGACGCCTGGGCGCGGCTGTTCAAGGCCGCGGGCGCGCGGTTCGCAGGACCGGTCGCCGAGCACCACGACGGCTTCTCCATGTGGAACAGCCGCGCCAACCCGTGGAACTCCGTCCGGCACGGCCCAGGACTCGACCTGGTGGGGCTGCACGCGCAGGCCATCCGCGGGCAGGGCCTGAAGTTCATGGCGTCCCTGCACCACGCCTACCACTTCAACGGCTACTACGACCACGTGCCGTCGCAGTCGGACCCGGCCCTGCGCATCCTTTTCGGCCAGCAGGGCTCGGCCGCGGAGAACAAGCTCTGGTACGACAAACTGGTCGAGGTCATCGACACCTACCAGCCCGACCTGCTCTGGCAGGACTTCGACCTGAACCTGGTGCAGGAGTCCTACCGGCTCCAGTTCCTCGCGCACTACTACAACCAGGCCGTCTCCTGGAACAAGGACGTGGCCGCGACCTACAAGGACGGCCTCGACAACAAGGGCGAGGTCTTCGACTTCGAGCGCGGCGGCCCGGCAGGACTGCTCACCCCGTACTGGCTGACCGACGACAGCATCTCCTCCTCCAGCTGGTGCTACACGGCGGGCATCGGCTACTACTCGACGCAGGCACTGCTGCACTCGCTGATCGACCGCGTCAGCAAGGGCGGCACCATGCTGCTGAACATCGCCCCGATGGCCGACGGCACCATCCCCTCCGGACAGCAGTCGATCCTGCTCGCCATGGGGGACTGGCTCGGCCGCTTCGGAGAGGCGGTCTACGGCACCCGCTCCTGGACCAGTTACGGCGAGGGCCCCACGCCGATGGGCGGAGGCTCGTTCAGCGGCCCGGTGGCCGGCACTCCGAAGGACATCCGGTTCACCCGCAGCCAGGACAACAAGGTGCTCTACGCCACCACGCTGGGCTGGCAGGGCGGTACCACGACCATCACGACGCTGAACTCCAACCGGATCAACCTCAGCAGCCTGACCGGCGCCCAACTGCTGAACAACACCACCGGCACCTACCTCAACCTGCCCACCCCGACGCAGGACGGCACCGGCCTGCACCTGGCCATGCCCTCGTCGAACCCGCCGTTCAGCGCACTGGCGTACACGGTCAAGCTCACCTTCTCCGGCGAGATTCCCGTCCTGGGCGCACCGGGCGGCTCGACGACCTGGGTGAAGATCGCCAACGTGACCAGCGGGCTGGTGCTCGACAGCGGGGGCAATGTCGTCTCCGGTTCCAACCTCAAGCAGTGGAACTACGACGGCAGCGCCAACCTGCAGTGGCAGCTGATCGACCTCGGCAACGGCTACTACCGCATCATCAACCGCGCCAACGGCATGGCCGCCGACAGCTGGGGCAACTCCGCCAACGGCGCTCCCGCCCGGCAGGAGACGTGGAACGGCGGCAACAACCAGCAGTGGTCGCTGGTCGGCGTCGGCGGTGACCGCTACCAGATCGTCAACCGCGGCACCGGCACCGCGCTCGACGGCAGCGGCAGCACCGCGGTGGGCTCGACCGCGGTGCTGTGGACGCCGAACTCCAGCACCAACAACGCATGGACCATCACCGGCGTGTGACCGCCCCGGCGACCGACGCGCCCTGTCCACCCCTCCCCCCACCACGGAAGAAGGAGTGCATGAAACGCACACCATTCTTGACGTCCATCGCGGCTGCGTTACTTCTCGTCCTGTCGGCTGCGGGCTCCTCGTTCAGCAGCGGCCTCGGGACGCCCGCGTCGGCCACGACCACCGGCGCCCTCCAGGCGACCGCCGGCTGCGGCAAGGCCCCGGCCCTGACCAGCGGCACCCACACGATCCAGAGCGGCGGCCAGACACGCAGTTACATCCTGCGCGTCCCCGCCGGGTACGACAACAACCACCCCTACCGGCTGATCTTCGGCTTCCACTGGCGGGGCGGCACGGCAGGCGACGTCGATTCGGGCGGAACGGACGGGTACAACTGGTCCTACTACGGCCTGCGGCGCCTGGCGGACAACGCGAACAACGGCACGATCTTCGTCGCCCCCCAGGGCAACGGCAACGGCTGGGCCAACCCCGGCGGCCAGGACGTGGCCTTCGTCGACGCCATGGTCAGCCAGCTGGAAGCAGGTCTGTGCGTCGACACCACCCAGTTGTTCTCCGCCGGCTTCAGCTACGGCGGTGCGATGTCCTACGCCCTCGCCTGCTCCCGGGCGACGGTCTTCCGTGCGGTCGCGGTCTACTCCGGCGCGAACCTCAGCGGGTGCAACGGCGGCAATCAGCCCATCGCCTACATGGGTCTGCACGGCCTCAGGGACAACGTGCTGCCCATCGCGTCGGGACGGGAACTGCGCGACACCTTCGTCCGGACGAACGGCTGCACCGCGCAGAACCCGCCCGAGCCGGCCTACGGAAGCCTGACGCACATCATCACCACCTACTCCGGATGCCGGTCCGGATACCCCGTCGTCTGGGCCGCGTTCGACGGAGCGGGCCATGACCCCGGTCCCATAGACGGTTCCACCGGTGACGGCTGGCGCACCTGGACGTCGGCAGCCGTGTGGCAGTTCTTCACGCAGTTCGGCTCGAACCAGCCGCCGCCACCGCCCTCCGGCAACCAGGAGATCGTCGGGCAGCAGTCGGGGCGCTGCCTCGACATCAACAACTCCACGACGGCCAACGGCACGCAGGCACAACTGTGGGACTGCAACGGCGGCTCCAACCAACGGTGGACATACGCCACCGGAAAGCAGCTGACGGTCTACGGCAACAAGTGCCTGGGCGTCGGCCAGTCCGCGGGCAACGGCACCCCCGCGGCGATCTGGGACTGCACCGGGCAGCCGGACCAGCAATGGAACGTCAATCCCGACGGCACGATCACCGCAGCGCAGTCGGGGCTCTGCCTGGACGCCAACGGCCAGGGGACCGTGAACGGGACGAAAGTCCAGCTGTGGAACTGCACGGGCGGTGCGAACCAGCACTGGCAGCTCCAGAACTGACCCGCCGGGGCCAGGCACGACCCCATGCCGGCCTGGCCCCGTGCCGTGCTGCCGAAACACGGCACCGGGGTGGGGGAGCATCTGCTCAGCCTCCACCCGTCTTCTGACGGGATCGGCCTGCGTTCTGGCAACCATGCCGTGCGATCTCGTGCCGCCCGTCCCCGTCCTGTTCGCCTGCCTGCTGCTGGCGGGCTGCCGTGGACGTTCGCCGTCGACATCCCCGCCCCGCACCACCGGCGGACGACCGTCCGGCGCGGTGGCTTCACCAGCCCCGACGGCGCCGAGGCAGCGCTGCGGACGTTCCTGGAGGGTGAGGCGGGCGGGTTCAACGCCGACCCGAACCAGACCGTCGCCGGCTACCTGAACACCTGGCTGGCGGCGAAGGCACCGGCGCTCAAGCCGACGACCATGGCCCGCTACCGGGACTACGTCCACAACGATCTCGTCCCCGCCTTCGGCAGCCTCCGCCTGGACGACCTCCGGCACCGGCACATCAGCGCCTTCGTCACCGGCCGGCTCGCCGCCGGCCGCGGCCGCACCACCCTCTACCGGTGCTCCAGCGCACTGGGGGATGCCGTCCGCCAGCACCGCCTCGCCCACAACCCCGCCAGCCCACCGGCCCTGCGCCGACCGCTCGCGCCGGAACGCCGGATCTGGACCGCCGACGAGGCGGTCCGCTTCCTCCGGCACTGCCACCAGGCCGACCCGGACATGGCCGACCTGTTCGAGTTCCTCATCGGCTCCGGCCTGCGCAAGGGCGAGGCGCTCGGCCTGCACTGGGACGACGTCCACCTGACCGAGCGCGTTCTCTACGTGCGGTGCACGCTCTCCGCGATCGACACCAACCACCTCGTGATCACCGCACCCAAGACCCTCTCCAGCAAGAACTGGGTGGCCATCTCACCCCGCGTCGCGTCCGCTCTCCGACGCCGGGCCCGCGCCACAGACCGCACCCACAGATGCCCAGGCGATCCGTTCGCCGGACTCGTCTTCTGCCGACCCGACGGCCGGCCGCCGCGACCGCACTCCGTCCTCGACCGGCTCCGGCAACTGTCCGAGGAAGCCGACGTTCCCCGAGTGACCGTTCACGATCTGCGGCACCTGGCCGCCACCCTCACCATCACCGCGGCGTGCCGCTCACCGTGGTCTCCAAGACCCTGCGCCGCTCCACTCTGTCGACCACGGCCAACATCTACAGCCACCTCACCCGGCAGGCCGACCGCCGGGCCCCGCTGGCGCGGCTGCGATCACCGCGCGACCACATCCACCGGCTCCGCAAGGCCCTCAACCGACTGCGCTCCCTCACACCGCCGCCCTTCAGCGCCACCGCAGACCGGCCCCAACTCCGGCCTGCGACCATACTGCGACCACCAGCCCTCTCAGAACACGAAAAGCCGCCCTCCCGCAAACGAGAGAACGGCCTCCGACCTGCATCAAAGCTGGTCGGGACGACAGGATTTGAACCTGCGCCCCCTTGACCCCCAGGAGTAGGGCAGCACGCCGCTTCGCCCCGTTATCGGTGATATAGCGGATCGCGTCGACGACGCGCCGTCGGGGCCACTTCTCCGGGGCCCCGCCCTTGGAGGTCTGGCAGGCGGGGGTGGGCAGGAGCCGTTCCAGGAGGGCCCATTCGAGGTCGCTGGTGTCGGAGGGGTAGCGGTATCGGGGCAGCAGCATGACGGGGTGCCGGGCCGCGACCTGAAGGGGAGCCAACTGCGGAGCGGTCGCGGCCCGTCGCCTTTCCAGGGGGTTCACTCCAGGTTGGCGAGAAGGTGCAGGGTGGACTCGATCGCGCCCATCTGCGCCATGACCGTGCGGATGCAGGGATCGTCAGGCTTCTTCTTCTGGTGCGGCAGTAGGATCCCGGCGATGAAGTTCTCCACCCGGTGGTGGACCGACTCGAAGAACGCCCGCTCGTTGCCGATCCAGACCTCCGGCGCGTCCTCCAGCATTCCGTAACCCCACGTCTTGTCCCAGGTCACCGGCGGGAGCCCCTTCGCCGCGGCGACCTGGCGCAGGTGGGCGAGCCCGGTGTGGACCTGCGCACGAGTGCGCTCGGTGGCCGCCGTCAGCTGGACGGTCGTCAGACCGGCGGGACGAGCCTCCATCAGGGCGGACAGGACGGCTTCAGCGTGGACGTGAGCGGGAACGCCCCGCCCCATCGCTACTCGCCCGAGCCCTTCAGCAGCTTCTGAAGCTGCTCGTCGAGGTCGACCTCGCCGCGGGTGACCGCGTTCTCGATCCAGTCGGCCGACGCCCGCACCCGCGCAAGTCCCCGCCCGATCGTCTCCCGCTCGCCGTCGTCGTAGTGCTCGCCGCGCAGGTTCGGCACGATCCTTCCGGCGGTGACAGTGAACTGAGTGCAGGCCGCGACCAGGTCCATGAACTGGGTGTTGTGCGCCATCTGCCGCAGCTGGTCCAGCTGCGGCGCGGCTTCCTTCCTGCCCGTACTGGACCTGCTGGCGGAACTGGTCGAACTGCGCCTCATTCACGGCATGCCTGGCCGTGTCGTCGGCCATGGCCTTCGAGGCGACGGCGGGGCGGCGCAGGAAGTCGGTGGCCACCCGCGCGGCCACCTGGTCATCGGCGGCCAGTTCGTGGATCGCGTCCACCTTCTCCTGGACGCTCTCGGGGGTGTCGACCTTCCAGCCGACGATCCGCTTCGCGCTGTCATGCGTCCAGCGCGCGGGCCCGCCGCGCGGGTTGGGCGGGGGTTGTCGACCGCCTCGAACCGTTCCTGCTCCTCGGGGATGGAGGAGAGGATCTTGTGGATGGTGTGGGAGACACACGCCCGCCGGCATTCCTTCGGCCAGCGCGAGGCCACCCACCGGTAGTTCCGGACGGTCGAATAGGCCAGGCCGATGTCCTCGGCGAACATCCGGATCGCCTCGCTGACGGTGAACAACTCCTCGCTCCCCGACGGGTTCGTGCCCCCGTAGGAGCGCATCGGCTCGATCTCCAGGCCAGCGTCCCCAAGCTGCCACTGGACACCGCTCATCGTCTCGACCCAGTCCCGCCCCTGCTTGACCAGCTCGTCGTAGCGCTGCCGGGTCACACTGCCGACCATCCCGGTCATCCGGACGCCCCCCCACGAGCCCCGGGTGCGGCACCTGACCTTGCCGTCAACTCGCCCTGGGCATTCGTCACTTCGCACCATCCGACCGCCTCGCCCGACAGAGAAGGGCGTATCGGCCCGGCGCCCGAAGCGGCCCAGCTTCCATCAGACGCGCAGGCTCACGACTCGCCGGACCGTGCGCGCCGCGTATGCCAGGCTCGTTTACGGCACGCGGGAGAGCAGTACGTTGCTGAGGCAGGATGCTCGACCCCCACCGTCCACGACGCCCCACACTCCGGGCAACTGGACGTCACGTCGGCCTTCACCGCCTCGGTCCTCGACCGCACACGCCGCATCCGCCGCCCATGCCTCGACCGGCAAGAGGACGAACAGAACACCGCCGTCGCCCTCGCCGTCGGCATCAGCGGACCACCGCATCCGCGACACAGTCGCGGCCCGGAGTCGTCGGCTGCGAGTACGATCAGTCTCAGCCGGGGCACCCCCTCCTCCATGGCGCCACCATAAAACCAGCCGGCTTCGGCTACCCGGTGGTGAGCGCCTTGCTATAGACCGTGGAACTGCGCTGGACCGTCATGCCAATCCGCTCGTACAGCGACAGCGCACCGGTGTTCGAGTGCGTCCACAGCGTGCAGGTCTGCTTCCCTTGCCGGTAGAAGGCGTGGAACGCTGCCTGCAGCAGCATGCGAGCGATCCCTCGGTTGCGGTGGTCGCGTCGTACCGCGACGCGCTCGACGTACCCTTCGTCGTTGCCCGGGACGTCCAGCGACAGCACCGCGCCGACCATCTGATCGCCAGCAAACGCGACCGGTGATGCCGCAGGGGCGAACGTTGCTCGTTCGACGGTATGCCGGGCCCATTCCGCGTAGGTCTTTCGCCGCTGCTGCCACTCGTCGAACGCGTCCTCGGTGACCTGGTATGCCGCTTGCTCGTCACCGGGCCGAAACAACCGGACCGTGATACCGCCCTGCGGCTCAGGCACCTCTGGTTCGACAGGCATCGCGATCTCCAGCAGCCACTCAGTGACAAGCCGGCGGTACCCACTGGACCGCAGGAGCGCGCCGGCCGCGTGATCGCTGTCGGAGACCGTCTGGGCAAGCGAATTGCTTCCCAGCTGCCGGGCCCGCGCCTCGGCCCAGGCGAGCAGCGAACTTCCAAGGCCCCGCCCCCGGTGATCGGGGTGCACGTGGACCGTAGCCCGCCGGCCCTTCACCCACCCCCAGCCGGCCAGCCCTCCCGCAGAGTCGGGCACGAGCACCGTGTCGGACTTGAGCTTCAGGCCAGGCAAGCTGAGATCAGCGGCGATGCGATCGGAGCCAGTCACTGCACGGCC
Organism: Streptomyces sp. Ag109_O5-1; assembly: GCF_003814875.1. Classification (GTDB taxonomy): domain Bacteria; phylum Actinomycetota; class Actinomycetes; order Streptomycetales; family Streptomycetaceae; genus Streptomyces; species Streptomyces sasae. The sequence goes on from NZ_RKQF01000001.1 coordinate 1,199,456, forward strand.
GTACAGCTCGTACTCGCACGCTGTGACCAAACGGTGAACTGCGTGGGCGTCAGCAGTGGTAGCCGATCGACTGCGGTAACCGATCGGCAACAGCATCGAGGAAGGAACAGACATGGGGTGAACCCTGCGCCATCCGTTCTTCCATGTCGACCGACAGACGGAGCTCAATATGTACAACGCTCAACTTCTTACGCCACGCTCTTACCGGTAGCAATGGTCTGCCCTCATGGATGTGCCCAGCGACGTGATCGCGGCCATGCGCCCGCCCGCCGGTTGGTTCGTCCTTGCCGGCCCGTGGTCAGCCCTCGGACGACAACGGCTCAGCACATCAGGTCCGCCTTGGAGATGCGGCCGTGGACGCCCTTGACGGTGTCGACCACCTGGGAGACGTGGAAGTCGGCGGCCGCGCTGAGGTAGGCCAGGCCGACGGGGCCGGGGACGGCGAACCGGTGGGTGAGGAGGGTGAGTGCGTCGCGTACAGCGTTGCGCAGGGCCTCGTCGAGGTCGCGGTCGAGGCCCAGCACGATGTGCTCGGACGGCGTTTCCGCGAACGGTGCGCGCAGCCGGGCGGCCAGAGAGCGGGTGGCCGGGTCCGTGTGGAGCGTGAGGCGGAGGGTGGCGCGCAGGGGGGCCTCGAAGGCGGTGAGGGCGACTTCGCCGTCGCCCTGGGAGAAGTGCGGGTCGCCGACGTAGAAGAGGGCCCCGGGGACCTGGACGGGGAGGAAGAGCCGGGCGCCGGTGCCGAGGTGGCGGACGTCGATGTTCCCGCCGTGCGGGCCGGGCGGGACGGAGTGAACGGGGGATTCGGTGGCCGGGGCGACGCCCATGATGCCGAGGAAGGGGCGGAGAGAGAAGCCGAGTTGGCGGCCGTCGCCGACCGGGAGCCGGCCCCGGCCGTCGTCTCCGACGGTCGCGATGATGCTGGCCGGCTCGCCCTGGGGGGTCTGCGGATATTCGCCGGGGAGGGCGCCCTTGCCGTGCCGGTTGCTGATCACCCCGTAGGGAGCCCGGCGGAGCAGGGTCAGGACTTCGACCTCCAGTACGTCACCGGGCCGTGCGTCGTGCAGTGCCACGGGTCCGGTGACGACGTGCGGGCCATGTGTCTGCGGCAGGTGTTCGCGTGCGGAGGCGGCCAGTTCGACCGCGTCGTTAAGCAGGCCGTTCGCGGCGATACCGGCCGCCCCGAAGAAGGCGGCCGGATCGCGGCCCTGGTCTTCGAGGATGCCCTCGTGGCTGATGGTGTCGAAGGTGACGGTCTCGCCCGAGCGGACGGTCAGCGCCGGTTCGGCGGTGGCGTTGGGCAGCAGGCCCCAGTGCACCCGGGACGGGTCGGCGGCCAGGTAGTGGTCACCGTCCAGGGGGCCGAGTCCGGGTTGGAGGAGCTTCACTTCAGGGCCTCCCGCAGGGCCCCGGCGGTGAGGGTGAATCCGAAGCACTGGCGGACGTTGTAGAGGGTGGCGTCCATGCAGTACGCGGGCGAGGTGGTGGCCACCGCGTCCTGGACCATGACGACGTCGTAGCCGAGGTTCGCGGCGTCCATGAGGGTGGCCAGGACGCACTGGTCGGCGTTGACGCCGGCGAACAGCACGGTGTCGACCCGCAGGTTGCGCAACACGCTGTCCAGTTCGGTGTCCTGGAAGCCGCTCATCCGGTACTTGGAGACATGGAGGTCGCCGTCCGCGGTCTCCAGTTCGGCGACGATCGCGGCCGAGGGGCTGCCCTGCTCCAGTACCCTGCCGCCCGGGAGCGGGGCGCCGATGCCGCCGCCGGTGCCGTCCGGGTCGTAGACGTGCAGGACGCCGGGCGGGAGGTTGGCCCGGTCGGGGCGGTTGCCCCAGTTGAGCCAGATGACGGGGACGCCCGCGGCGCGCAGCGGAGGCAGCAGGCCGGCGATGACGGGGACGGGGGCGCGCGCGGGGGCCACGTCCACGCCGATGGAGGCGAGCCAGCCGTCGGGCGAGCAGAAGTCGTTCTGCATGTCGACGACGATCAGCGCGGTCGCGGCAAGGTCGGCGGTCACGGCCTGTGGCAGTGCCTCGACGGTGACGGGGTGCGGGTCGCGGTGGGGGCGGGCCAGTACGACGGTCTTGCCGTGCGCCCGCCAGGCGTTGCGGGAGTTGGGCCCGATCAGGCCGTGGGCCTCAGGCATGCGCGGGGTTCCTCGAATCGGTGACGAAGTCCAGCAGGGCTCGGTCGGTGCCCCGGGCGCCCAGCACGCACAGGCCCACGGGCAGCGAGCGCACCCGCAGCAGCGGGGCGACGACCGCCGGGAGTCCGGCCAGGGAGGCGAGGCAGGTCAGCCGGAGGGTGGCGGCACGGACGGCCTCCACCTCCTCGGGCGGCGCGTCGGCGAGAGGGGCGGGGCCACTCGTGGCGGGCAGCAGCAGGGCGGTCCCGGGCGGAAGTACGGCGTCCAGCGCCTTCCGCGCGTCGGACAGGACCTGTTCCGCCCGCGCCCGCTCGGCCGCGCTCACCCGGCGTCCGTTCTCGAAGCGTGCCGCGACGTCCGGGGCGAGCGCGCCCGGGTGACGGGTGATCCACGCGCCGTGCTGCTCCCAGGCTTCGGCGGCCTGGACTGTGCGGAAGGCGGCGAACCACTCCTCCAGGTGTTCGGCGGCTCCGGTGCGGGCAGGCGCCAGGGGCAGCGCCGTACGCAGGGTCAGTGCCCGGCAGGCGGCCTCGAAGGAGGCTCGGACCTCGGGTTCCGCGAGCGGCACCAGTTCCTCGTCCACCATGCATTGGGTGATCGGCGCGGTGGTGTCGCCCGGCGTCAGCAGCGCCTCGGCCGCCGTCCGCAGCAGGACGGGGTCGTGGGCCAGGAGTCCGGCGGTGTCGAAGGAGGGGGCCAGCGCCAGCAGGCCCCCGTCGGGGGTGGCGCCGTGGGTGGGCCGCCAGCCGTACAGGCCGCAGTAGGAGGCGGGCACACGGATCGAGCCGGCGGTGTCGGTGGCCAGCCCCAGGTCCGCCCAGCCGCGGGCCACGGCGGCGGCAGGGCCGCTGCTGGAGCCGCCGGTGATCCGGCCGGGTGCGGCGGGGTTGGCGGGGGTGCCGTAGTGCGGGTTGGTGCCGGCGAGGCTGAAGGCGAGTTCGTCGGTCTGGGCGATGCCGGTGAGTTCGGCGCCCGCGTCGAGCAGCCGCCGTACGGCGTCGGCGTGAGCGGTTTCCGGGCGGGCCTCGGCCAGCCAGGCGGGGTTGCCCGCGCCGACGCGCTGTCCCGCCACCGCGAACAGGTCCTTCACCGCGAGGCGGACATGGGACAGCGGGCCCTGTCCGCTGGACGCCACGAGCGGCCCGTCGGCCACCCGCCACACCGCCGGGTCAGGGCGGTCGTCCGGCGCCGGCGCGGATACGGCGCTCACGTGCGCGGCGGCGATCCGCCACCCGGCGTCGGTGTGCCGCCACACCTGGGTCTGGAGTCCGCGCCCCCCGTCCTGCCGCCGGGTCTCGGCGGTGACGACCGCGACCCGCGCGGCCGGCCGGACCACGTGTACCCGCTCCACGACCCGCGCCGGAGCCCCGCCCCTCCCCCGCCGGAAGCCGGCGATGGCGGCGTGGCCCACCAGCACGGTGTCGCCCTCGGCGCGCAGGGTGTCCGGTGCGTCCAGGAACCAGTGGTCCAGGCCGGTCAGGTCGTTGACGGCGAGGGCTTGTTCGTATGCCCAGAAGGCGGCGAGGAGGTCCGCGTTCACGGCGTTCCCGCTCGCAGGACGGCCAGGTCCGGCTCGTCCAGCGTCGTCACCGGCCCGCGTTCGATGAGGTCGGCGAAGCCTTCGTCGGGGGACATGACGGTGAGGGTGTAAAGGCGATCGGTGGCGGACGTGTTGACGATGCGGTGTTTGGACCCGGCGGGCAGAACCAGTACGTCGCCGGGGGCGAGGTCGCGTTCGTGCTCGTCGCTGGCGGCGCGGCCGTGGCCGGCGAGCACGACGAACGTCTCGACGGACTCGGGGTGCCAGTTGAGGGGCTGGGCGCCGCCCGGTTCCCAGACCTCGAAGACGACGGTGGTGGGCGAGCCGTCCCGGGGGCCGGTGAGCACGGCGAGCTTGACGGTGTCGCCGGCGGTGATGTGGTGGGCGGTGATGTCACGCAGCGGGGTGTGCAGCGGGGCGTCGGTCATCGCGGGCTCTCTCAGGAGGTCAAGGGGCGGTCGGGCAGGAAGCGCGCGCATTCGCGCAACGCGGCGGCGGCCGCCGAGACGGACGCGTCGACGAGCTTGCGGCCGAGTTCGGGCGTGGCTCCCGTGGGATCGCCGATGAGGCCGTTGCCGGTGGCGAAGTCGTCGCTGGTCCAGCCGAAGGACACCGGCTTGCCGAAGCCGATGTGCTCGTACGAGGTGAGATGTTCGGGGACGCTGCGGCGCGCCTGTGTCATGTCCACCAGGTCCGGGTGGAGGTGGAGCATGGCGGCGGTTTCCTTGAGTCCGCCGTGCACGCCCATCCCGAACTCCGCGGCCGGGGACGTGCCGCCCTGGTCGGCGGGGAGGGACGCGTGCAGCAGGAAGGTGCGCAGGCCGTGGCGGGTGCGCAGTTCGCGCAGGGCGACGCCGAGCAGGGCGCTGTTGCCGCCGTGCGCGTTGAGGAAGGCCAGTCTGCGTACGGGGCCTGCGGCCAGGGAGCGGCCGAGGTCGTCGAGGACGGACAGCAGGGTGCGGGCGCTGAGCCACAGCGTGCCCGGGGACCAGGCGTGTTCGTCGGACTTGGTGTAGGCGAGGCCCGGCAGCAGCGTGATGTCGCAGCTCTCCCCCGCGAGCCGGGCGGCGCCCTCGGCGACCGCCTCGGCCATGTAGTAGTCGGTGGCGACGGGCAGATGGGGCCCGTGCTGCTCGATCGCGCCGACCGGCAGCACGGCGACGGTGTCCTCGCCGAACCGCTCGATCTCCGGGCCGCTGAGGTCGATGAACCGGGTGAAGGTCACGGCGTCTCCTCGGAAGCGGCGGGGATCTTGCCGGGGTTGAGCAGACCGAGCGGGTCGACGGTACGGGCCGTCTCCCGTACGAGGTCAAGGCGGCGGTCGACGTACCAGTTGTGCGGGCTGTGCACACGGACGCCCAGCGCCTGAAGGGCGGCGATGCCGTCGTAGACGGTCTGTTCGTCCTGGTAGCGGGCCATGAGCATGCCGACCGTGCCGGAGCGCATGCCCTCCAGGTGGAGCAGGGTGTCCGGGAAGACCTTCCGGATCTCGGTGGTGTCGCCAAGCAGGACGTCGCCGCCGATCTCCAGGTGGAACCAGCCGTCCTCGGCCTTCATCAGGTGGTAGGTGGGGTGGTTGAAGGACATCGAGCTGATCAGCGCGGGGCCGTCCGGTGCGGGCCGGATGTCGAGGACGCTGCCGCCGTGCGACTGGACGATCGCCCGTGCCTCGTCGACGGCCTCCTCCTCGATGATCGCGCGCACACTCAGGGCCGTCGGGTCCAGCGCCGGGTCGGGCCGGTAGACCCCCACGAGGCCGGCCTCGTCCAGCGAGGCCAGGCGCGGTGCCGGTTCGAGGCGTACGAGCGCCGACAGCGCGGCGGTGGCGGACGCCCAGTCGGCGAAGGCCGCGAACAGGCCGGTCCAGGTGCGGGCCCGCTGGAGCCGTACGGTCGCGGTGGCGATGATCCCGGTGGTGCCGTAGGCGTGGATGTACGGCAGTGCCTCCGCGTCCCGGACGGTGAAGGGCTCGGCGTCCGCCGTGCAGGGCACCACCGTCAACTCCTGCACGAAACCGTCGCTGTTGGTCTTGTGCACGAGAGAGCCGGTGCCGCCGCTTCCGCCGGAGAGGAAACCGCCGACCGTGGTGCCGAAGGTGGACGGGAACATCCACAACTCCTGGCCGAGGGTGCGGGCGTGGCCTTCGAGGTCGGACATCCTCGCCCCGGCCTCGGCGCGGATCCAGCCGTCGCCGGCGTCGAGGATCCGGCCGCAGCCGGTGAGGTCGAGCACGGCACCGTCGTGGAGCGGGATCGCCTGGCCGTAGTTGCCGGTGCCCTTGCCACGCGGGGTGAGGGGGATGCGGTGGCGGTGGGCCAGGGCCAGGATGCCCGGGATCTGGTCGTGCGCGGAGGGGCGCACGACGGCCTCGGCGTGTCCGGCGGGAAGGCGCGCGGACAGGATCGGCGACATGTGCGCCCAGTCGCAGGAGGCCTTCTCCCGTGCCGCCAGGTCACGGATCACCCCGTCGGTGCCGAGGAGTTCGATGGCCTCGGCGCAGAATTCCTCGATGCCTGGCGTGGGCCGGCGTTCCGTCATGCCCGGAGCCCGTCCGTCGGGGACGAGTTCGGTGAGTGCGGTCAGGTTCGCGGTCGTCATCACTTCAGTCCTATCGAGGGGTCGATGAACTCGTCGGTCGCCAGGTCCTGTGCGGTCAGTCCCGCCTTGACCTTGGCGCCGCTCTGCTCGACGAGGGGGGTGAAGGTCTTCAGGGCGGAGGCGACGCGCTTGGTGTCGAAGCTCCCGACGCTTCCGTCGGCCTCGTTGCCGAGGATGCCGAGCTTGACCATCTGCTTCGCGGCGAAGGTGCCGGTGCCCTCGGAGTAGACCCAGCCGGTGTTGTACTGCTGGACCAGGTCGGCGATGAGCTTGACGGTCGCCGACGGCTTGGCCGCGAAGTCGGCGGCCGACTGCTGCAGGACGGGGACGAGCTTCTTCAGGCAGGGGCTGAGGGACGTCAACTCGCCGCTGCGCACCGAGAGGGCTTCGGGGTAGACGTTGTAGCCGACGTCCGCGAGGAGCTGGTACCTGATCGGCTTCTTCCAGGCCGACACCTCGTGCTGGTAGATGTACGGCTCGGCGGTGGCGAAGCCCTGCTGGGCGATGCCCGGGTTGGACACGAAGCGGGCGGGCGCGCCGTCGTAACTCCCGTCCAGCTGGCTCTTCTTGATCAGGCCTTTGGAGACCAGCAGCGAGGCGTAGGTGCTGCCGTTGACGTAGACGACCTTCGCGTTCGACTTTCCGATGTCCGCGATCGTCTTCCAGTCGGGGTGGGTGGCGGGGTCCCACATCAGGACCTGCGGGCTCTTCTTCATCAGTGCCGCGACGGCCGTGACCGGCTGCTTGGCGGACGCCGTGATCGCCACGTCGGTGGTGACCGTGCCGAGGGTGATGCTCTTGTCGACGTACATCTGCGAGGGGACGGTCTGGTAGCCGATGGCGGAGCCGCCGGCCCGGATCTGGATGTCGACGCCGGTGTCCTTGCCGCCGATGACCAGCGGTCCGGTGATCCGCTTCTTGTCGCTGTCGACGGTGTAGCCGGGGCCGACGAGGTTGTAGAGGGGGCCGTGTTCGGCCTCGGGCTCCCAGTCGACCTGGACGACGACCGTCTTGGGGCAGACGCCGGCCAGGTTCTGCGCGGCGGGAGCCGCCTGGAGCTTGTCGGCGGAGCCGGTGGAGGCCGTGGAGCCACCGCCACAGGCGGTGACCGATACCAGGGCGATTGCTGAGGAAACGCCCGCGATGGCGGCGCGTCTGGCGCAAGAGGGCATGACTGAACTCCCTGACGGACGGGCGGGGACGAGGGAAAGGCGGGGGCGGCCTACGGCCGATCGGCCGAGGCGTGCCAGGAGCCCACGGCGAGTCGCGCCACGAGGGTGAAGACGGCGAAGACCACGACGCCGAAGAGCGAGGCGAGGATGATCGCGGCGAACAGGTCCTCGGACTGCAACCGGGAGCGGTAGACGTCGAGCAGGGTGCCGATGCCGGGTTCGCCCTGCTTGAAGAACATGTCGCCGACGATCGCACCGATCACGGACAGGCCGGACGAGGTGCGCAGACCGGTGAAGACCGAGGGGAGGGCGGCGGGCAGTTCGAGCTTGCGCAGCCGGGCCCACTGGCTGGCCCGCTGGAGGGTGAACAGGTCGTGGTGGGCACGGTCGACCGACTGGATGCCGAACAAGGTGTTGGCGATCATCGGGAAGAGGGCGATCAGGACACAGACGACCACCCGGCTGGTGAAGCCGAAGCCGAACCAGAGGCCGATCAGCGGCACGATCGCGAGGATCGGCACGGTCTGCAGGACGACCGCGTACGGGTACAGCGAGCGCTCCAGCCAGCGGGCCCTGCTCATCAGCACCGCCGCCGTCACCCCCAGCACGGAGGCGATGAGCAGCCCGACGAGCGCGACCTGCGCCGTGAGCCACAGGGCCTGGAGCATCGGCTGCAGATGGGTCCAGTCGAGGAAGGACACGGTCAGCACCTGCTGCGGGGGCGGGACGAGGAAGCGCCGGTCGGGGCTGAGCAGCAGATAGCTCGCGGCGTACCAGACGCCGATGGCCGCGCCGAGCGAGCCGAGCGGGGTGAGCACGGTGGCGGGCCGGATCCGGCGCGGGCGGGCCTGCCGCGCGGTCTTCGTCAACTCCGATGCCGTTACGGCCACTTCGGCCGGGGCGGTGATGTCGGCGCTCACTGGAACCCTCCACGCAGTGCCGCGGAGACCTCGCCGGCGATTCGGCCGAACTCGGGGTCGTAACGCAGCTCGGCCGGGCGGGGATGGGGGAAGGGGACGTCGAAGGAGGCGGTGATCCGCCCGGGGCGTGCCGACATCACGACGACCCGGCCGGCCAGGAAGACGGCTTCGGTCACCGAGTGGGTGATGAACAGGGCGGCGAAGCCGGTCTCGGCGTAGATGCGCTGGAGTTCCTCCTGCATGCGCAGGCGGGTCATCTCGTCGAGGGCGCCGAACGGTTCGTCGAGGAGGAACAGCGAGGGCCGGGTCATGAGGGCCCGGGCCAGGGACACGCGCATCCGCATGCCTCCGGACAACTGCCCCGGCAACTGCTTCTCGAAGCCCTCAAGGCCGACCAGCCGAAGGGCGTCCAGCGCCCGCTCGCGCCGTTCGGCCTTCGGGGTTCCGGTGAGTTCCGCGGGGAGTTCGACGTTGGCGAGGACGGTACGCCAGGGCAGCAGGGTCGGGTCCTGGAACACGTAGCCGACCGAGTCGGTGGGGGCGTGGACGGTGCCGCCGGAAGCGGTGTCCAGGCCGGAGGCGAGGCGGAGCAGGGTGGATTTGCCGCAGCCCGAGGGGCCGACGACGGCGACGAACTCACCTATGGCGATGGAGAGTTCGAGGCCGGTCAGGGCGGTGGTCCCGTTGGCGAAGTGTTTGTCGACGCTCTCGAATCGCAGCGTCGCGTCGAGCGTCTCTTCGGCGATGGTCGGCACATCAGCTCCCTTCAGTGCCACAGTACGGAATGTTGATAGCATGAACATTGATTATTTCCGGCCAGTGTCACGGCGGTATCCATTCGTCAGGACCGGGCGGTGGGCCGGTCTCAGTAGAGTTCGCGGACCACCGACGTACGGCTGACCAGCCGCCCGCCGGCGAAGACGAGCCGCTCGGGACAGGACGCGCCGAGCACCTCCGACACGGTCTGCGCACGCACCGCCAGAAGATCGGCGACAGCGCCCTCGCACGGTCCTGCCGCAGGCAGGCCGAGGACGGCGCGGGCGCCCGCGGTGACCGCGTGCAGTGCCTCGTCCGGGGCGAGATGACCGGCCGTGACCAGCAGGGACGCGGTCTCCAGAGGATCCGCGCGGCCCACGGGGTTGAACGGGTCCCTGATGTTGTCAGCACCGGCCGCGACCTTCACGCCGGCGTCCAGCAGCGCGCGTACGGCGGTGAGGCCGCGCGGGGTGGACGACGGGTGGCCGCGGCCCTGGAGGTAGAGGTTCGTGAGCGGGAGGGCGACCACGCCGATCCCGGCGGCCGCGACCTCCTTGGCCGTACGCGCCGCCTCGTCCGGTTCCACCGCGCCCAGGCTGACGCAGTGACTCGCGGTGACGCCCGGGACGAAGCCACGCTTCCGCACGGCACGGGCGAGCAGGCGCAGGTCCCCCGCACCCGGATCGAGGGTCTCGTCCGCATGCAGGTCGACCCCGACATGGTGCTCCGCGGCGATGCGCAGGGTGCGTTCCACGGACGCGGCCGGGTGGGCGGACAGGTGGGGGCAGCCGCCCAGCAGGTCCGCGCCGAGGTCGAGCGCCTGGTGCAGCAGCTCGTCCGGGGCGTCGATGTGCAGGACGGCGATCTGGAGCCGTACCCGCCCCCGGAGCTGGCTGCGCAGCCGGAGAAGGGCGCGCAGGCCGCGCAGCGGATCACCGGTGCTGTGACTGCCGTCGTCCGTCAGGAGATCCACGTGGGTCCTGACGGCCGTCACACCGTTCGCACAGAGCTCGTCGACGGCCCGCCCGGCGCGCTGGAACACGTCCTCCTCGGTGACCCGCGCGGCGTACGCGCGCCAGGCGGTGACGGCCGAGGGCAGGTCTCCGGGCAGGGCGCCCGCCAGGTCCCAGGTCAGGGCCTTGTCCAGGTGGGCATGCGGTTCCGCGGGGGCGGGCAGGAGCAGATACCCGGTCAGGTCGAGTTCCTGGGGGCCGGGGGGAAGCAGGCCGGGTGGGGCGACCCGGGCGACGAGACCGCTGTCCGGGTCGAGCAGGAGGTCACGGACGTCTCCGTCGGGCAGCCGCGCGCCGCGTAGCAGCAGAGGCGGCATGTCAGCGGTCCGTTCCGTGCGGCGCGGTGAGCACCGCGAAACCGTCGAAGTCATGACGGCGTACGGGGACGCCGAACATGTCGGTGGAGGCGTACGGGAGGGTGCGGCCGTCCCGTACGGCCGCGAACGCCTCGGCGACCCGGCCCACGAAGTCCGCCGACTCCCGGTGCCGCAGGTTGTGGCCGAGCAGCGCGGTGGTGACGGGCAACTCCGCGAGGCGGCGTGTCGAGCCGGCGAAGGCGGCGACGTCGGCGCCCGGCACATGGGCGAAGAAGGTACCGCTGATCAGCGTGTCCCCGGCCAGCAGCAGCCCGGTCTCCGGCTCCCACAGGCAGATGCCGTCCGGAGAGTGCCCGGGGGTGTGGAGGACCTTCAGGCTCCGGCCGCCCAGGCCGAGGACGTCTCCTTCCTGCAGCAGGCGGGTCGGGCGTACGGCTTCGACGCGCCAGTGGGCCAGGTCGGGGACCGGCCGCACCTCGACGCGGGAGTCCGTCAGGAAGAAACCGCCGGCGTCCAGGGCGTGGAACTCCTCGTACCGCTTGCGCAGGTCGTGCGCGAGGTGCCCGTACGCCTCCAGCCACTCGTACGGGGCCGGAGTCGTGTGCAGGGCGGCTCCGTCGGCGTGTACGGCGATGTCCTCGGCGTACGCGGCCAGGGAGGCGTTGCCGCCGCGGTGGTCGAAGTGATGGTGCGAGTTGACGACCAGCAGCGGCAGCCTGGTCAGCCGCCGCACCTGCTCGCCGATGTCGGCGATGCCCATTCCCGTGTCGTAGAGCAGGGCCGTTTCGTCGCCGAGCAGGAGGTAGCTGTTGACGTGGCCGGGCTCGCCGATCACGAAGGCACCCGGGCCGGTCTCGGCGACCTGGAACCAGTCGGGGCCGCTCACGCGGCACCGAGCGCGTGGTAGCGGCGGTCATGGTGCACGAGCGCGGTCGGTCCGCCGGTTCCGGTCACCACGTCCTCGACGGCCGCGACGATCAGGTGGTGGTCCCCGGCCGGGAGGTCACGTACGACGCGGCACAGCACCGTGTACGAGCTGTGCGCGAGCAGCAGCGGCAGCCCGCCGCACTCCTCGGCCGACCACTCCAGGTCCGCGAACCGGTCGGCGGTGCGGTCGGCGAAGCGCCGGGAGACGTGCTCGCCGCCGGAGTGCAGGATGTTCAGCGCGAACCTGCGGCCGCCGAGCAGCGCGGGCAGCGAACGGCCGCCGCGGCCCACCCCGATGGCCAGCAGTTGCGGTTCGCGGCTCAGACTCATCACGGCGGTGCTGGTGAAGCCGACCGGGCGCCCCTCGGAGGTCAGGGCGGTGACGACACAGACACCCCCGGCCAGAGCGGCCATGGCGTCCAGGAAGGCGGAGTCCGGCGGGCAGGCGACAAAACGGTCGGAGGTGGCCGCGGCCATGGGGGCTCCCTTGGAACTGGGCGGGACGAGGAGGCACGTACGACCCGTGCGACTCGATGGACTCGGTGGAACTCGACGACACCTAGAATGTTCGTGCCATCAACATTGAGGCTAGGACCTCGGTGTTTCACCGGCGTAAAATCTCTCCCTGGCCGCCTCCGGGACCTTTAACGGCCCGCCGACCTCGCCCCTTAGGATTCCTGCCATGGCAGCCCAACCCGCCCGCAGCACGTCGCCCGCCACCGGGGACACGGACGCGTTTCTGCGCGCCGAACTCGGCAGCGCGATCCGCAAGTTGCGCAAGGAGCGGGGCCTGACCCTCGTCCAGCTGGCCGAGCGCGCCACGCTCTCCCACCCGTTCCTCAGCCAGCTGGAGCGGGGGCTGACCCGCCCGAGCATGTCATCGCTGCACCGCATCGCCCGCGCCCTCGGCACCACCCAGCAGGCACTCATGACCGTGGCGGCGGTGCAGCATCCCGGCACCTCGGCCGGCTCCGTCCACCTGGTGCGCTCGGGCGAGGGCCTGCCCGTGGCCAACCGTGGCGGCACGGCGCGCATGCTCGGGGCCCCCTCCTACTCCGCCCACCCCGTGGAGTACACCGGGGTCGGGGAGCGGTTCGACGAGTACTACGACCACCCTGGTGACGAGTTCGTCTACGTCGTGGCCGGCGAGATCGAGATCGACCTGCAGACCGCGGAGGGGCCCCGTCTCCACGTCCTCGGACCGGGAGACAGCATCTACTACCCTGGCGGAACTCCCCACCGTTGGCGCGCCGTCGGTGACGGTTCACGGGTACGGCTCCTCACCGTCCAGAACGCGACGGGCGAAGCCGACCGGCATCCGTGACGCAGACATGGCCGAACGGGTCACAGGTGTCCGACCGCAGGGCATCCGGCTGAGGGAGGCGGACGACCCGTGTCGCCTCGGTTCGGCTCGCCGCAGCGAGGCGTGGAGGATCCTTGCGCAGAAACTCCGCGAGGCTGTGGGTAGCCGTGTTGCGGTCCGTCGCGGCAACAGCGGGTCCAGGTGGTTCATGCCGTTGCCCGACTCGTAGACGCCGTACAGCACCCTCCGTTCGATATGACATGAACGGCTCAGACACAGCTTCTGACAGCACAATGGAGGGCGTGGCTACGGTGCAGACGGCAACACCGCGTGCTAGCTGACGCCCTCTGAGTGGGCGTTTAGTGATGATTGGTAAGGATGTGTCCACTTTAAGGTCTGCGGCTTTCGTGAGGCTTTGACCTGTAGGAGCGCATTCGCGCGCTCCGAGGTGGCGATCGGACCGCCCGTTTGGTTCGCACGTGCCGCTCAAGTTCCGTCTGGTTTAGCAATGGGATGGAAGACCCCTACCAGTAGAGATCTTCCAGGTATTTCATGCCATGACATTGGCAATAAAGTCAGGCAAAGTGCTGCAAAACGGTCGGTGCAAATCAACATCAAACGCCCACTGAGAGCGCGGGCGCACAGCATGCGATGGCCCCGGACGCAGAACGAAGCGTGCGGGGGGTCTCAGTAGCCTCGGTCGATCCACTCTGGAGATGCAGGGCTTCGGTGCCGATGGCGGTCGACTCGCCGTGGCCGGTGCGGACCACTGTCTCGGGCGGCAGGACCGGCAGCCGGTCCCGGATGGAGCGGATGACGGCCGGGAAGTGGGAGTACGACCGCCCGGTTGCCCCGGGGCCGCCGGCGAACAGGGTGTCGCCCGTGAACACCGTGCCCAGTTCCGGGGCATGCAGTGAGACGGCACCCGGTGTGTGACCGGGGGTGTGAAGCACCGGTACCGCCGTTCCAGCACTGGGCTGGCGGGCTGGCTGCGGTCGATCGCGATCGAGCTGGGCGGCCGTCCCGCCGCACGGCTGTGCCGCCGCCTGCGGCTGACCGCGGGCCGGACGTGGCTGCTCAGGCTGCTGACGGCGCCGGCAGTGCCGGACCGTGCCCCGCGAGTGCTGGGGGTGGACGAGTTCGCCTTCCGCAAAGGCTGTACCTACGGCACCGTGCTGGTCGACGTCGGCGTCGAGGCCGGCCGGGTCGTGGACGTACTGCCCGACCGTACCTCCGAGACGTTCGCGGCCTGGCTCAAGGACCATCCCGGCGCGGAGATCATCTGCCGGGACCGGGCGACCGCCTACACCAAGGCGGTCAGGGAAGCCGCCCCCAACGCCCGAAGTCGCCGATAGATGGCACCTGTTACAGAACCTGTCCGCCGCGGTGGAGAAGACCTGCCACCAGCACCGCGACTGCCTTCGCAAACGAGCCGAGGAGGAGTCGGCGGCCGAAGTGCCCGAGGTGACCCCGATGCTGTTACCGCCCACGGAACTGCCCCGCACACAGATCATCGAGCGCACCCGCCACCGCTACGAGGACATCCACCGCCTGCTGGAGAAGCGCTGGACGATCAGCGCGATCGCCCGACGCCTTTAACCGCGACCGCAAGACCGTCCGCCGCTTCCGCGAGACCAACCTCGACCAGCTGCTCGCCTCCGCTCGCGAACGCCGCCCCGACGGTGTCCTGGAGCCGTTCAAGGCATACCTCAGCGCCCGCTTCACCGAGGCGCAGGGCCAGGTCAGCGGCACCCGGCTGCTCCTGGAGATCCAGGCCCGCGGTTACCGGGGCAGCCGCCAGGTCGTCCGCAAACACCTCGCCGCCCTGCGCGCGGGCACCGCAGAACCGGTCCGGGCAGACATCCCCAGCCCGCGCAAGGTCACCTCCGGCCCCGTGAGACCCACACCGACAGCCAAAACGAGCGCCTCCATCAGGTTCGTCTCGCCTGCCCGGACATCACCCGGGCCTGCGACCTCGCTAGGGCGTTCGCCGAACTGGTCCGCCACCAGCGCGGATACCTCCTGCTGGAGTGGATCCCGCAGGCCGAACATGACGCACCAAAGCCCATGAAGGGCTTCGCCGGCTTCCTCCGCCAGGACCTCGACGCCGTCACCGCCGGACTCACCCTGCCCTGGAGCTCCGGGGTCGTCGAGGGACACGTAAATAGGGTTAAAACGCTCAAGAGGGCTATGTATGGCCGAGCCTCGTTCGGTCTCCTCCGCACTCGCATCCTCACTCAGCCGTCGATGCACCTTCAGCGGGCTTCCGGTGCGGAGGAAGGTTGAGCTGTTCATGCAGGAGTGCCGCAGCCTGGAGGTCATTGGTGACCATCACCTGAGCCAACCTGCCCGCGACTGCGATCACGGTGCCCCAGGCTGAAGCGTCTAGATAGACCTCGTCCGGGGCACCACGACCTACTTCTTCCTGCACGGTCGAGTAGACCTTGCCCAACTCCTTCATGAGCGCGACTTCCTCCTCCGTCCGCAGGCTCTTACCCAGCCACGGCGCGGGATCGTCTGCGTTGCAGAAGTCGTCGAACAGAACAGTGACCACGTAGTCCAGGCCGGCCCGGCTGCCGCTCGGCCAACCAGCCCCGCGCGACCAGGCGTTTCGCCTTCGACCGCAGCGCCTCCACCTTGGCCGGCACCGCGTCCAGGCCGAACAAGGTGGCCAACTCCTCGCAGGTCAGCGGCCCTTGACGGAGCCGGTGCCGGTCCGCCAGGGCCTCAAGGATGCGCTGATAGTCCACCGACAGCACCGACCAGGCCAGTCCCTCACGCCACACCGGCACCTGCGACTTCGCCTTCGCCGCCTGTCCGGGCGTCGAGCGCACGTCCGCGTCCCGCGGGCCGGGCGCGGCATCCATTGACGGTCGGCGCGATCACGCCGAGCAGTCCGGCGCTGGCCAGGGTGGCGACAGCAGTGGTGCCCCGAGCCGGCTCCCCGGTCGTCGTGGAACTCGGCCCGGGCACCGGCGCCTTCACCCACGCACTCCAGCGGCGCCTCGCGGGACGCGGTCGTTACATCGCGGTCGAGGTCAATCCGCGGTTCGCACAGCGCCTGGCCGCGCTCCCTCCGGCGGTCGAGGTCGTGGACGCGAACGCCACCGACCTCGCCGTGGTCCTGGCGCAGCGGGGCCTCAGCCAGACCGATGTGGTGGTCAGTGGACTTCTGGACCTAGAGTTCGACGACAGGGAACTCGCGGCCAGCAAGGTCGGCACGGGTGAATCCGATGAGCTGGCGCACGGGGCGGGTGACCGAGGCGACCAGTTCGGTGAGGTGGCGCGGTCGTCACCGGGTGGGGGATGTCCGCTGCCGCCGCCTCCCTGACTGCCCGGACGGGCGGCTCCACGAAGGTCTACGGTCACCGGCGCGGAGTCAGCCAGCCGCGCTCCTGGGCGAGCAGCGCGATCTGGAAGTGGTTGCGCGCACCCAACGCCGTGCCGATGTCGCTGATGTCCTTCTGCACGGTGCGCCGGCTCACCCCCAGCGTGCGGGCGATCGAATCCTGCTTCATGCCGACCGAGAGCAGCCGCAGGACCTCGCGTGCCCGCGGGTTCGGCGTGTCGGAGGCGGGCGCCGGCGGCACTGGGCGTCCCTCCTGTCCCCAGGGCACCCCGTGCGCCCACAGGCTCTCGAACAGCGCTGCCAGCACGTGCAGCAGCGTCGGGGAGTGCACCAGCAGTGAGCCGGCCGCCGCGTCTTCCCGCCGCAGAGGCATGATCGCGGTGGTGCCGTCGAAGATCACCAGCTTCATCGGCAGGCCGCTGGACAGTCGCACCTCGCCACCGATCTCCACGCCGCGCCGCACGGTCTCCAGCGATATCTCGTCGGTGAGGGTGTCGCTGTCGTACACCGACCGGAAGCGGACCCCCGTGCGGATCGCCGCCGCCTGTACGGCCAGCCTGTCCGGCACCCCGTCGACCGCCGCCACGTACGGCGGCATCACCAGGTGCAGCACCTCGCGCCGGGCCGCTCTCAGCTGATGGGCGTAGCGAGCGGTGACCCGTTCCTCGGTGTCGAGGATCTCGAACTGGTCCGAAGCGAAACGGTGGTTGGTCACCGAGATGTGCATCTCGTGCAGCAGCTCGGCGTGGGTCTCCAGACTCGCCAGCTCCTCGCGGCGGCGGGCCAGGAGGCTGCCGAGCGCCGGGCGTGGCGGGCTGGCGCTCCAGCGGTCCGCGTGTCCACTGGCGCGGACGGCGAGCAGTTCGGACTCCAGCAGCCGAAGGGCCTGGGCGGCATCGGACGTCGACGCGCCCAGGGCCGCCGCCGCCTCGGCGGGGGCCGTCTCCGGGTGCGCGACCAGGTACTCCAGGACTCGCCCGGCCAGCGGCGGCAACCCCAGGCCACTCCAGGGCACCTGCGGGATCTGCGGCTCCGCGGCCATCGGGCGGCCCCTGCTGTCGTTCGCCGGGTGAAATTGGGGTGATCTTAACCCCGTACCGCGCGCTCCGGACCGGCGAGGGAGCGTTCCCACGCCGTCACGACCGGGTCCGTAAACCTGCCCCAACCACATCATTCCTGGGCCAACTATCGTCCGGCAGACCGCTGCCGCGTCGCGCGAAAGTGCAACTGCGCTCAGCCGCACCGGCATTTCCTTGTCCCCGTCGGCACACCCGTCCCAAGGTGATCAGCAACTCCCTGCCGCGCACCCCGGTACACCGCCACACCAACCCGATCGGCCAGGCGTTTCGCGGCGGCGGGAACCGGCAGGAGCTGCCCCCGCCGGGCAGACCCGCACCCGCGCCGCCCCGAAGTCCCCGCGCGCAAGGAGCATGTTGATGCACCGACACGTAAGACAGGCAGCCGCCGCGCTGGCCCTGCTGGTCCCCCTGGTGGCGGCCGGCCCAGCCGTCGCCGCGCCCGCCGGCGCCCCCGCACCGCCCGCGCCCGCGCACCACAGCCTGACGCTCGCGGACGGCTCGAAGGTGGTCTGGGCCGACGACGGCACCGGCACCCTCACCGACCCGCAGGGCCGCACCCGCGCCTTCCCGGTGCCGCGCTCGGCCGGCCGCACCGGACTCGGGGCCACGATCACCCCCTCCACCACCGCGCTCACCGCCCGCGCCGCGGCCGCCCGCGGTGCCTCCTACACCCTCGGCACGAAGCAGGGCGCCGCCGCGCAGCAGGCACCCGTACAGCCGATGAACACCGGCCCCGTGAAGCTGCCCGCCGCGGCGAAGGCGGCGCTGCGGCAGGACGCCCGCAGGGCTCCCCAGCCCGGCCCGGCCACCGGCCTGCCCGCCAACGACGGCCTCAGCACGTCCTTCCAGTCCTACCTCAACGCCCAGGGCGTGGATGCCGCCGGCGCCTTCGCTGACGCGGCCGCCTACCTGCACGCCCTGCCCGGCGCCGGACAGATCGTCACCAACGTCTCCATCGGCGATCTCACCGACCAGTCGATGGCCGACGGCGGCGACGACTACGTACGGGTGTACGGTCCCACCACCGTCGTCAAGAACGGCCGGCGCTACCTCGACGAGCCGTCGATGCCGCTCATCCCCACCTACACGGCTGACAACGAGGGCAAGTTGAACCCCCTCGGCTCGACCGAGGGGCAGGATCCGAACCTCGGCGAGGTGCTCCTCGACTTCTCGATGATGGCCCCGCTCCCGCACGACCGGCAGCGCCCCGGCGCCACCGGCAGCGGCGCCACCGACCTGCTCGGCATAGCCCCCGGCGCCCAGTACCGTCTCGTCGTGCCGCAGGAGGCCAGCTACGAGGGCATCACCGCCGCGCTGAAGGCCGCCGCGAACCAGAAGCCCCGGCCGGACGTCATCACCGCCAGCCTCGGTTTCGGCACCGACGAGCAGATCGGCTTCCCCGGCCGCTACCTGGAGGACGACCCGACGATCCGGGCCACCCTGGCCTCCATCGTGAAGTCCGGCATCGCCGTGGTCGTCTCCTCCAACGACGGCACCCGGCTCGCCCTGCCCGTCTCCGTCGGCCCCGACGGCGGCAGCACCCCCACCGACACCACCACCAAGGCGAGCGCCCAGACCGACATCGACGACGTGGAGCCCACCAGCACGCCCTCGAAGGTGGTCGACAGCGGTGTCATCGCGGCCGGTGCCACCACCACCGACGACACACTGAGCTCCGCCGACACCCGGCAGGGCGTCTACCCGACGACCCGCTACAACGGTTCGGCCGCCTACTCGTCCGGTTTCGGCACCCGCATCGACCTCGCCGCTCCCGGTGACGACCTGCCGTCCCTCATGCACGTCTGCACTTCCAGCCCCTGCAAGGCGCAGGATGTGGAGGTCGTGCTGAACGGCGGCACCTCTGCCTCAGCCCCTGAGATCGCCGCCGCGGTGGCCGACGTGCTTCAGGCCGCCAAGGCCACCCACCAGAGCCTGACCCCGCGCCAGGTCCGCGACCTGCTCGTCTCCACGGGCAACTCCATCGCACAGCCCCCGCAGGCCGATCAGCCGCTCACCATGGGAACCCAGCTCGACGTGACCCGCGCCGTGGAAAGGGTCCTCGCCAAGACCTACCGCATCGCGCCCCGGCCCGTGCGGCTCTCGGTGGCCCAGCGGCAGCTGCTGCCCACGCAGTACGGGACCGCCTTCACCGAGTCCACCGACCCCACGGCGATCGACCTGGCAGGGCCCGCGGACGGCAACGGGATGCCGACCGGCCAGAACGCCGTCTCGCCGATCACGCTCGGCCTGGACATGACCGGGGATCTCAGTGGCCTGACCTACCGGGTCAGGGTCGGCGACAAGGGCGTGTTCACCGCCAGGACGCCGAGCCTGCGCCTCATGCCCGCCCAGCTGCTGGGCGCCGCCGGGCTGCCGCTCGCCTCCGACACCACCCGCAGCGTGCCCGTCACCTTCCAGGCGCTGCGGGGCGGCAAGGTGGTCGGCGAACTCTCGCAGCGTCTGACCTTCCTCGCCGGCGACGGCACCTACGCCCAGGCGCTCGCCCCGGCGGCCGCCGGTACTGCCCCGCTCGGCCGGTCCGTCAGCGTCTCCTATGACCTCACCGGCCTCCGCGGCGCGGACAGCCCGCGCCTGGTGCTCTCCTCCGTCGGCCACTACTCCCCCAGCGCTGCGGTGGACGACTTCAACGTCCAGTGGTCCACGCCGCTCACCCGGACCAGGGGCACCGTGACGATCCCCGCCTCCGCCTTCACCGCGGGCGGCGCCGGACTCTACGGCGTCGGCATCCGGCAGGCCGATCTCTACGGAGTGCTCCCCGTCTACGGCGACTTCCGCGCCCTGCGCATCGGGCCTGCCGCCGACGAACGGCCCGATGCCCCGCTGCTGACCACGCAGGGCCACACCCGTGCGCACGCCGCCGACACCGCCCGTAGCGCGCCGAGGGTGACCGTGAACTGGGACGCGACCGGTGTGCACGGCGCGGACGGCGCCGAGTTCGAGGTGATGTCGCCCGGCCCCACGCTGTACGGCTCGCTGAACACGGTCACCAACCAGAACGGCAGCCGCCGCGACGACGACGGCTTCAACCATCCGTCCACGCTCACCGTCAGGCTGCCCGCGGTGAAGGGCCACACCGTACTGGACCTGTCGGCGCTCAAGCTGCCGACCGGGCTGCAGTACCCGGTGCGGGTGCTCGCCACCCGGCACGGCTCGCCGATCGGCCAGGCGTCCCCGACGTCCTTCCTGCAGTACCGCGACGGCGACCAGGTCCCCGGCACCGTGGAGAGCTTCACCGTCTCCGGCGGCAAGGCGCTGGTCTCCACCGACACCTTCACCCTGACGGGCGGCGACGAGGTGTACCACCTGGACCGTTCCGCCACCACCGGCTACGACCTCACCACCGGCACCGCCGGTGACTCCTTCGCCGAGTCCACCGACGGGCAGACGATGCAGGAGGTGCTCGGTACCGACCCGGCCAGCGGCCACGCCCTGATCATCCACACCCCGTTCGCCGGTTCGGACGCCCGGATCGACGTGGAGAACCCCGCGACCGGCGCCCCGGTGAAGATCACCGCGCTCTCCGACCTGATCAGCGGCACCGCCTACCTTGAGGGCGGCACCGTGGACACGGCCCGTCACCGCGGCCTGGTCACCACCTACGAGCCGGACAGCGGCCTCAGCCGGGTCTGGCCGGTCGACATGAGTACCGGACAGGTCGGTAAGTCGCTGGCGCTCAACCCGAACAACCTGTACCGCTCCTACAACAACGTCTCGGTGGACGCCTCCACCGGCGAGGTGTTCGTCGCCACCGCCGGAACGATGGGACCGTGTCTGGGCGGCCGCGTCTCCTACGGCGCGGTCGGCGTGGACTTCGGCACCGGCACCGTCACCCCCGTCACCTCGCTGCCGCAGTGCGTCTCGGCGTTGCTGCCCGACGGCCGGGGCGACAAGGTCTACGCCGCCGTCGGCGCCGCCCAGCCCAATCCCGAGGGCGGCGATTTCCCCACCAGCACCTGGCTGACCGCCGACCAGAAGACGCTCACGCCGTCCGCCACGGTCGACACCGGCACCCGCGGCCCGGTCTGGCCGACCCTGGACAGCACCCACCAGGTCGCCGTGGAGGCGAGCCTCTACGAGAGCGAAGTCGAGACCGACAACAACGCCATGAGCGAGATCACGGTGCTGAACCCGGCGACCGGCGAGGTGCTGGCGCGCCACGCGGTGGCCAACCTCGTGATCTCCACCGTCGCCGGCTCCAACTTCGAGTTCACCGGCCGCCAGGGACTCTTCCTGGATCCGCACGCCCGCACGGGGTGGGTCGTGAACGGCTGGGGCACGGGGCTGGAGCAGTTCTCCTACTGACGTCCGAACCAGGGCGAGTTGCGAAACCCCCGACGGGCCCTCGCCCTTCGAGCGGACGACGCCGCTTCCAGGACACGCCGGGGCGGGAGCACGGCCCCGCCCCGGCCCGAGACGCACACCGGTGCCCGCGCCCGCGAGGTCCCGCCGTACCGGCGGCCACGTGTCTGACGTCATCGCGGGCGCGATGGCAGCCGCCGGACTCAGGCAGGTCCTGACTCCCCGTCCGGTCACGGACGGGGACCGGTTTCTCGGGCGCGTCCGTGACGATGCCAGATCCGGCGGCCGCCGCGTCGTCCCCAACTGCTCTGGTCCAGCTGCCGTAGGAGCCTCGGCCCTGCGCGTGTCCACACACGCGACAGCCAGGTAATCCAGATTTCAATTACTTGCTTTTCCTTGTGCCGATGATCAGATTCGGCCCATCAGTGATCCAGGAGTGAGTGTGCATTCTCTGTTCACGCGAAAATCGGGCGCTTGGGCGGCGGCAGTCCTCGCCGCCGCGCTGACCGCCCCCGGGACGGCCCACGGAGCGACTCCTCGTCCGGCCCCGCACGCCGTCGGCGACGGGTCCCCCGGAACGCGGGGCCTGCCGGTCACGGTGACGCTGATCACCGGCGACAGGGTGACGGCGATTCAGGAGCCTGACGGATCGGTGTCGGTGGACGGCGTCTCAGGCGTGACGGGAGCGGACGCCTCGGCGCGCGTCGTGGTCGAGGGCCGGGACACCTTCGTGTATCCCGACAGCGCCATGCCCTACATCGCGGCGGGACGGCTCGACAAGCAGCTCTTCGACATCACCCAGTTGACAGCCCAGGGTTACGACGACGCCCACATGAGCGCCCTCCCGTTGATCGTCACGCACGCTCCGGCCGGGAGCGGTGCCCCCGGCGGGCGGCTGCGGTCCGACGGTCCGCTGCCGGGAGCGAGAACGACCCTGGCTCTCCCGTCCGTCCACGGAGAGGCCGTCGAGGCTCGGCGGTCGACGGCACCCGTCTTCTGGGACGCCCTGACCGGCGACGGCGGACGGGCCGCCCTGCGGACGGCGGGGAGGATCGACGCGGCTTCCGGCGGAACGACCGGACCCTCCTTCGCGGCGGGTGTCGACAAGGTGTGGCTCGACGGCAGGGCGCGGGCGGACCTCGCGGACACCACGGCGCAGATAGGCGCCCCCGCGGCGTGGAAAGCGGGGGCGACCGGCGCGGGCGTCCGGGTGGCGGTGCTCGACACGGGCGTGGACGCCACACATCCGGATCTGGCCGGCCGCATCGTGGGGGCCCGTAGCTTCGTCGAGGGAGAGGACGTCGCCGACCGCAACGGACATGGGACGCACACCGCGTCCACGGTGGCCGGAACGGGAGCCGCCTCCGGCGGCAAGGAACGCGGAGTCGCCCCCGGCGCAGACCTGATAGTCGGCAAGGTCCTGGACGACAGCGGATCGGGCCCCATATCGGGCATCATCGCCGGCATGGAGTGGGCGGCACGGACCGAGCACGCCAAGGTCATCAACATGAGCCTGGGCACGCCGGCGTGGCACACCCAGGACGACCCGCTGAGTCAAGCGGTCGACCAGCTCAGTGCGGAGACCGGCGCCCTCTTCGTCATCGCCGCGGGCAACTCCGGGAACAACCCGTACAGCGTCAGCGCACCGGGAACGGCGGACGCCGCCCTCACCGTCGGTGCGGTGGACGCCGCCGACCACCTCGCGGACTTCTCCAGCGCGGGACCGCGGATGAACGACGACGCTCTCAAGCCCGACCTCACCGCTCCGGGGGTGGACGTACTGGCCGCCCGCTCGCAGCTGATGAGCTCGGGCGAAGGCTACTACCGTACGGACAGCGGCACTTCGATGGCCGCACCGCATGCCGCCGGGGCAGCGGTGCTGCTGGCCCAGAAGCATCCGACCTGGACCGGCCGGCGGATCAAGGACGCCCTGATGAGCACCAGCGCCCGAACCCCCGGCTACAGCCCCTACCAGGCCGGCACCGGCCGACTCGACGTGGGCGCCGCCTACCTGCAGGACCAGGTCGTCGCGAGCGGGTCTGTCGACGCAGGGCTCGTCCCCTGGTCGAAGGACCGGAAGCCGAAGCCGGTGAAGCGGCAGATCACCTACACCAACACGACCGGGCACCCGGTCACCCTGCGCCTCCAGGTGGACCGCGCAGACACGCCCGCAGGGGTGTTCACCCTCGCGGCCGACCGGGTCACGGTGCCGGCGCGCGGAACCTCGACGGTGACCCTCGTGGCAGATCCCCGGGGGCTGCGGCCGGGACAGTACGCCGCCCAGGTCACCGCCGGCTTCGCGGGCGGCACCGTGCACACCGCCGCGGGCCTGTCCGTCGAGTCCGAGAAGTACGGTCTGACGGTTCACCTCAAGGACCGGGCGGGCAAGCCCGTCAGCGGCGACGTCGAGATCACGGGAGCCGACGGGAAGACCACGATCATGTGGGTCCCGAACGGCACTCTCACCAGCCGCTTGGCCCCCGGCTCCTACACCGTCGTCTCCACCTTGGACGTGACGGGCCGCAACGGACCGCACTCCCTGGGATACGCCGTACTCGCCGCTCCCGAGCTGAAGCTGACGTCCGACATGAACGTCGACCTGGACGCGTCACGCATCCGCCGGATCAAGGTGGCCACGCCCAAGCCGACTTCGGTCACCACCGCCAGGATCGACCTCTACCGTTCCTTCACCTCCAGCCTGCCGACGCCCGCCGACGACCGGGCGCTGCACGAGATCCTCATGCCCTCACCCGCGTACGACAGCCTCTGGGCGCTTCCCAGCAAGGGCGAGGTGACCCAGGGCTGCTTCGTCTTCACCACCAGGATCCGCGCCAAGCAGACGCCGCTGAACATCACCTACGACGGGCACCGTCTGGATGACGCATTGCTGGTTCAGCCGGGATCCGCGTCGTTCCACGACGGCTCCACACACGTGGACGCGGTCTTCGCCGGCAACGGCGCGCCCGCCGACTACACCGGCCTGCACGCCCGCGGCAAAGCCGTCGTCGTCCGCCGCAGTGACGAGGTGACGCCGGCAGACCAGGCGGCCGCGGCGCATGCGGCGTCGGCGGCCATGCTCCTCGTCGTCAACGAGGGCAACGGCCGTGGGTACGACTGGTACGGCGATCCGGACCAGAGGACACCCGGCCCGCTCCCGGTCGCCTCGGTCGCCCAGGACGACGGAGAACGCCTGATCCGCACCCTCACAGCCACCGGAAAGAGGGGGACCGGTCTGGCAGTCGAAGCCCATCCCGCACCGGCGTACCTGTACGACCTGGCCGACTATCATCGGGGAGGAGTGCCGCAGGACCCCTCGCCGGACACGGACCCCGGCAGCCTCGCCCGCATCGACAACACCTTCTCCGCGCCCGCCGGCAAGCAGATCCTCGAGAGCCGGGAAGACAGCCCGTCGTACGAATACTGGCCTGCCGCCTACCCCTACTCCGTGTACGGGGGAACGCGCGTTCCTCCCTTCCCGCGGGAACCGGTGGCTACCCGGCACCGCACCGACTGGGTCTCCGCCAAAAACGGCGTCAAATGGCAGCAGTACGCGTCCATCGACGGATGGGCGACCTTCACCGACATCACGAGCTACCGGCCGCGCAGCGTCCACGGCGAGCACTGGTTCGGCCCCGTCACCCGGCCGCGGATGCTCAGCTTCGAGGTCCCGCACCGTGTCGGAGACGCCATGGGCGGCACACTCGCGGGATTCGGCGACGGGGGGTCCGCCCACAGCGGTGACACGGGCCTGATGTCCCGGAGCTTCGCGCTCTACCAGGGCGACAGGCTCCTGATGCGGAACGGCCCGCGGCCCGACTTCGGGGTCGGCGACCTCGCACCCCAAAAGCTGTCGTACCGGCTCGTCGCCGACACGCAGGGGAACACCGACCTGACCCCCTACTCCTCGACCACGCACACGGAGTGGACGTTCGTCTCCGGCAGCGTCGATGATCAGGCCATCCCTCTGGCCCAACTCGACTACGGAACGGACCTGGACGGCAGGGGGCGTGCGGCACGCCCCTCGGACTTCTCGGTCGACCCCGTCGTGGTCGGAAGCGACGCCGCGAAGGACGCCGTCACAGCGGTCGCACTGGAGGTGTCGTACGACGACGGCGCCTCCTGGCACCGGCAAGTCCTGAAGGACGACCGGGGCTCATGGCGGACCCGGCTCCACGCCCCGGCCCGGGCGACCTACGTGTCCATCCGTGTCACGGCCGAGCAGCGAAACGGCGGCGGTGTCCGGCAGACCATCAACCGGGCCTTCGGCCTCAGGTGACCTTCACGAGCGGCCGGGGCCCACGCCTACGACGGCATCCGGGCACCGGCCGCTCCAGAGGTCCACACGAAACGCACGGATGCCCGTGCCGGCGGGCCGGTGTCAGCGCGTGCAGACGAAGCTCGACGCGCTGTCCGGATCGCCGGCTCGATACCTGGGCCAATCCGGATACTCACAAGTGGACGAGTGCGGTCCTGGGCCGTATCGATCACGATCGGGTTCGTAGGAGCCTGCCCTCCTTCGACCCAGCGCTCGAGCGCGGAGAGCGAGTCCGAAGCAGCGGCGAACGCCGGGGGGCGAAGTGTCGCCGCGGCGGGCCAGGGTGATGAAGCGGGGGGTCTGCCGCACGATCGGGTGACAGCTTGGCCTGCCCCACGGTTTGGGTTCCAGCTGCGGTGGCTAACTGGCAGCGTGGGTGGTGTCTTGTGAGAGTAGTTCGTACTCGATGGGGGTGCGGTAGCACAGTCCGCTCACGCCGCCCTGGAGCACGCCCTGACCTGCGAGCATACGGGCCTGTATGGCGATGAGGACCTCACCCTCGGCGCCTACCTGAGCGAGTGGATCCGCACCAAGGAGGAGTCACTCAAGCCCACCACGTTCGTCCGCTACCGCGACTACGTCCGCTCCGATCTCATCCCCTCCTTCGGAGGCGTCGCGGTCCAGGATCTTCGCCCGCGGCACATCGTCGCCTGGCAGGAGGCCGAACTCGCTCGCGGCCGGGGCGCACAACCGTCTACCGGATAGGCGCCACCCTCTCCAGCGCGCTCGGCTCCGCGATGCGCGCGCGGCTGATCGCGGACAACCCGTGCCGGCACGGGTTGCTGTCGCGGCCGGCGGCTCAGAAGCGGATCTGCTGGAACCCCACCCAGGCGGCCGCGTTCCTGTGCCACAACCACACCCACTACGGCGATCAACTGCCGACCTGTTCGAGCTGCTGCTCGGCACCGGCATGCGCCGCGGCGAGGCCCTCGGCCTCCACTGGACAGACGTCCGCCTTCCGGAGAAGACCTTGCTGGTGCGCTGGAACCTCACGGCCGTCAACAACAACCGGCTCTACCTCAGCCACCCCAAGACCAGGGCGAGCCGGAACTGGGTGAGCCTGTCCTCGCGTGTGGCCGACGCTTCAACGCAGATCCGTGCACCAACCACTGGTTCCCAGGCCAACGTCTCCGATACCTCGGCCCAGTTGGAGGAGTAGACACTTGTGCCAGCGCTCGGGACATCTGGCCCAGGCCCCCGCCCGCCCCGATCGAAAGCACGCTGCCGACTGAGCATTGCGGCGTGGGAGCCTCGCGCGGACGCGCGTGACAGAGCCCAGGCTGCAGCTGCTGGGCGTGTATCTCGCGGCGTACAGCGATCCGGACTCGGGAGCGGGACTGCGTGAATACGACCGGGTCGTGCACGACCGCGGCATGCCCGAGCACGGCCTATCTCTGGTTCTACACGACCTCGCGGACAACGGTGTCCTCAAGACGTGGCAGATCTCCCTGACTCGGGGGACCTGCAATGGACGCTTTCACCGGGGATACGGTGAGCGTCCAGACCCTGCGGGCCGAGGCCGCCCTACGGGAGGTCCGAAGCATCACGGATCCCTGGTACCCGGCGCACCCCCGCCCCGGTCACGTCCGATGGAGTGGTGTACCGACGGCCACTCCACGAGACGGGCCCCGCCGCCATCATCTGTCCGGGACGCACTAGAAAGTCACAGGTCAGAGCATGTACCCGCGCCACCGGCCTGCCATCTGTGGCGCACCTTGACTGGGTCAAGGTGCGCCACAGCCCCTTCAAAGTGCACTGGTCCCCAAGCGGTCCCCAAGAATGATCAAAGGGCCACTTCAGATCTCCTCTGAAATGGCCCCTGACCTGCGACTTCGTAAAGTCGGGACGACAGGATTTGAACCTGCGACCCCTTGACCCCCAGTCAAGTGCGCTACCAAGCTGCGCCACGTCCCGGTGCCGTTTGACCTGGGGTTTCCCTGATCGAAACGTGCAAGGAAACAATACCGCACTCCGTCAGGTGGTCGCGCACGCCTTTTACATGGGGCGGAGCGACGGCTTGACCTCAAGTTTGGTCGAGGTTGCACGATCGTCGGTATGACGATCACCGAGCACCCCATGGACACCTACGCCGCTCTGCCCGCCCTGATGAGCCTCATGACCGGCGACGAGAAGCACGGCCCGGCAGCCACCTCCACGCTCGACGTGCTGTGGGTGCTCTACGACCGGGTGCTCCGGGTCACGCCCGGCCGGTTCGACGATCCGGCCCGGGACCGGTTCCTGCTCAGCAAGGGGCACGGGCCGATGGCGTACTACGCGGTGCTCGCCGCCAAGGGCTTCGTGCCCGAGAAGTGGCTGCCGGGCTTCGGCTCGTACGACTCCCCGCTCGGCCACCACCCCGACCGGACCCTCGTCCCGGGCGCCGAGATCGGCAGCGGCTCGCTGGGGCACGGGCTGCCGATCGCTGTCGGGGAGGCCCTGGGGCTGCGCATCCAGGGGCTGGACGAGCCGCGGGTGTGGGTGCTGATCGGGGACGCCGAACTGGACGAGGGCAGCAACCACGAGGCGATCGCCTTCGCCGGGCCCGCCGGGCTGGAGCGGCTGCACACCGTCGTCGTCGACAACTCCTCGGCCCGGCACGCCCGGCCCGGCGGGATCGCCGCCCGCTTCGGGGCGGCCGGCTGGTCGGCGGTGACCGTCGACGGCCGTGACCACGAGGCGCTGTACGCCGCGTTCACCGCCCCGCATCCGGGCCGCCCGCATGTGGTGGTCGCCCGCGTCGAACCCAAGTCGGCCTGACCACAGCCCCACGACGCCAGAAAGGCAGTCATCTCCATGGACACCATGCGTGACCGTTTCGTCCCCGTCGTCTCCCGGCTTCTCGACGAGGACCCGCGGGTCGCGGTCGTTCTCGCCGAGATCGGCGCGGCCACCCTGGAGGAGGCGCGGCGCCGTCACCCCGACCGGGTGATCAACGTCGGCATCCGCGAGCAGCTCCTGGTCGGGGCGGCGGCCGGGCTCGCGCTGACCGGGCTGCGGCCGGTCGTGCACACCTTCGCCAGCTTCCTCGTCGAGCGGCCCTTCGAGCAGGTCAAGCTGGACCTCGGCCACCAGGACGCCGGCGCGGTGCTGGTCAGCGCGGCCGCCTCCTTCGACTGGCCGGCCGGCGGCTACACACACATGGCGCCCGGCGATGTGGCCCTGCTGGACACCCTGGACGGCTGGACCGTGCATGTGCCCGGGCATCCCGACGAGGCGGAGACGCTGCTGCGGCACGCGGTCGCCGCGGGCGACGACAAGGTGTACGTGCGTCTCTCCCTGCAGTCGAACCGGCGGCCGCTGCCGGTCGACGGGCGGCGCTTCCACACAATCCGCGAGGGCCGCGCCGGTGTGATCGTCGCCGTCGGACCGATGCTGGACGCCGTCCTGGAGGCCACCGATGGCCTGGACGCCACCGTCCTGTACGCGACAACCGTACGACCCTTCGACGCGGCCGCGCTGCGCCGGGCCACCGGGTCCGCGGGTACCGACGTCGTGCTGGTCGAGCCGTATCTGGCGGGGACCTCCACGGCCGCCGTGAGCGAGGCGCTCGCCGACGTGCCGCACCGGGTGCTCGGGCTGGGCGTGGGACGGCACGAACTGCGGCGCTACGGCACGGTCGAGGAGCATGTGGCCGCGCACGGTCTGGACGCGGGAAGCCTGCGGGAGCGGATCAGCCGGTTCGTGACGGTGCCGATGCGGGTGTGACGGGTACAGTGCCGCTCCCGGCGTGATCGGCACGCTGCCGGTGTCGGCGGGATCAGCTCTCGTCCGGCAGCCCCAGCTCCGGGTAGGAGTCCAGGAGCCGGGGCGGCGCCGCCTGTCTCCAGGAGTCGGCAAGGATGTCCCTCAGTTCGGCCTCGTCCTCCAGCTCGGCGAGCCGCACCCGGACCCAGGCGAACTGGGCCTCGTGGTCGGCGATCCAGAACTTGCCGGGCTCGGCGAGCACCAGTTCGTCGCGTTCCTCCTTGGGACAGCGCACGGCGATGGAGGTCTCGTCCTCGGGCAGTGTGGCGAACATCTTCCCGGCGACCCGGAAGGTGGGCATGCTCCAGGCGGTCTTTTCGGTGGTGTCCGGCAGGGACAGGGCGACACGGCGTACGTCTTCGGCTTCCGGCATGCCACGAACCGTAGTCCCTGCCACTGACAGTCAGCAGGTCAGAGCTCCGACCTGCTTGTAGTACAGGGTCGTCGGGCGGAGCAGCCCGGCGGGGTCGGCCGCGTAGTCGGGAATCACCCCGGCACGGGTCCAGCCGGCCGTGCGGTAGAGGTGCTCGGCGGGACTGTCCGTCTCGGTGTCGAGGTGGAGCAGGGTGATCCCGGCGGCGGCCGCGGCCTCCTCCGCGACGGTCAGCAGCGCGCGTCCGACGCCCTGGCCGCGGGCATCCCGGTGGACCATCAGTTTCACCAGCTCGGCGCGGTGCCGGCTGTTGGGTTTACCGGGGAAGGCGAAGGCGAGGCCGACGGTCCCGACCACCCGGTCACGGCCGTCCAGGGCAGCCCAGACGGCGAGGTGTCCGGCGGCGACGGCGGCCACCCGTCCCTCCCACCAGGCGACGGCCTGCGCCTGGTCGAAGGGCACGAGGAAACCGATGGACGCCCCGCCGCTCACGGTGTCGGCCAGCAGCTCCGCCAACTCCCCCACCCGGTCCGACAGTTGCTCCACGCTCAGGCGCAGTGCCCTCACGGCCGCACCACCACCAGCACATACCGCGCCTCCCCCGTCCCGGCACACCGGAACCGCGTCGGCCCCCACACCCGCAGCCGCAGACAGTCACCGACGTCCAGGAGATGCTCGACGTCCTGCGCGGTCACGGCGATCCTCCCGTCGAGGACCCAGATGTGCTGCTCCAGGCCGGGTACGGGCGGCCGGTCGTAGGCGATGTCCGCGCCCGCCGCGAGCCGGCCCTCGACGAGCTCGCCGCGCAGTCCGCCGTGCGGCGGCGACACGGACCGCCGTACGAAACCGGAGGCGCGGTCCTCCCACACCTGCTGTTCGGCCGCGCGCAGCACGGGGGCGGGTTCCGCCTCGACCTCGCTGAGCAGCTGGGACATGGTCCGGCCGTAGACGTTGCAGAGCCGGTTGAGGAGTGCGGCCGTGGGGCTGGTCTCGGCCCGTTCGGCCCGGGACAGGGTGGACCTGCTCACCCCGCTGCGGTCCGCCAACTCGCCCAGGGACCAGCCGTGTTCGGCCCGCAGTTCGGCGAGGCGGCTACCGAGACGGGCATCGACGGGGTCGGGAACGACGACGTCTTCATGTCTCATATCCGGGACGATATCCCTGATGTGAGACGTGCGTGTTAAGGACGGCTCACGGCCGGGCCGCCTCGCCCAGCGCCTCCAGCACCGGACGGATCAGCGGGTGGTCCTCGGCTCCGCGCCGTACGGCCGCGAAGACACGGCGGGTCGGGGCGACGCCGTCGACGGGGCGTACGACCACGCCGGTCAGATCCATACCGCGCAGCGCCGAGCGCGGGACGAGCGCCACGCCCGCATCGGCCGCGGCCAGGGCCACCACGGCACGGAAGTCGTCGGAGGAGTGTTCGAGGCGGGGCTGGAAGCCGGCGCTCTCGCAGGCCAGGACGACCACGTCGTGGCAGGGGTTGCCGGGGTACGGGCCGATCCAGGTGTCCTTGGCGAGCTCGGCGAGGGGGACTTCGGCGGACTCCGCCAGTCGGTGGCGGAGCGGGACGACCGCGTCGAAGGGCTCGGCGTACAGGGGCGCGTGGGTGAGCCTGGGGTCGTCGGCGGGCGGGGCACCCCGGTACTCGACGGCGACCGCGACATCGACCTGCCGGTCCAGGACCATCGGAAGGCTGGCGTCGCCCTCGGCGTCCTGGACGCGGATCCGTATGCCGGGTGCGGTGCGGGCGAGACGGGCCACGGCGGGGGCGACCACCTGCGCGATGCCGGTCGCGAAGGCGGCGACGGTGACCGTGCCGGCCTCGCCGGAGCTGTAGGCGGCCAACTCGGCCTCGGCGCGCTCCAGCTGGGCGAGGACCGCGTTGGTGTGGCCGAGCAGGATCTCGCCGGCCGGGGTCAGCCGTACGCCCTTCGCGCCGCGTTCGACCAGGCGGTGGCCGGTCTCCTGCTCCAGGGCGGCCAGCTGCTGGGAGACCGCCGAGGGCGTCAGATACAGCGCGGCGGCAGCCGCCGTCACCGTGCGGTGGTCGGCCACCGCACGGAGGATGTGGAGCCGCCGCGCCTCGATCATGGGGTTGATTATTGCAATATGTCGGGGCCACCCACCCGACCGGTCCCACTCGGCCCGCCGGTGCCGGTCAGCCCACCGGTCCCATACGGGCTGCCGGTGCCGGTCAGCCCGCCGGTCCTACCCAGTCCACCGACCCGACCCCGGCCGACCCCACCCGGCCCGCCGGTGCCGGTCAGCCCGCCGGTCCTGCCCAGCCCACCGATCCGACCCGGGTCGTCCAGCCCGCCGGTCCCGGCCGACGGTCCGGTCCTGCTCAGCCGGTCAGTTCCGTCCGGGCAGCGATGAAGGCGTCGACCGCCCGGTCGACGTCGGCCGTCGAGTGCGCCGCGGACAGCTGTACGCGGATCCGGGCCTGGCCCTGCGGGACCACCGGGTACGAGAAGCCGATCACATAGACGCCCCGCTCCAGCAGCAGCTCGGCCATCCGGGACGCCTGTGCCGCGTCGCCGATCATCACGGGGGCGATGGCGTGGTCGCCCGGGAGGATGTCGAAGCCCTCCTCGGTCATCCGGCGGCGGAACAGGGCGGTGTTCTCGGCGAGCCGGACGCGCAGGTCGTCGGCCGACTCCAGCAGGTCGAGCACCTTGAGCGAGGCCGCCGCGATCACCGGGGCGAGGGTGTTGGAGAAGAGGTACGGGCGGGAGCGCTGGCGGAGCAGGGCGACGATCTCGGCGCGGGCCGCGACATAGCCGCCGGAGGCCCCGCCGAGGGCCTTGCCGAGGGTGCCGGTGACGATGTCGACGCGGTCCATGACGTCGTGCAGCTCGGGGGTGCCGCGGCCGGACGGGCCGACGAAGCCGACGGCGTGCGAGTCGTCGACCATGACCATCGCGTCGTAGCGGTCGGCGAGGTCGCAGATCTCGCCGAGCGGCGCGACATAACCGTCCATGGAGAAGACCCCGTCGGTGACGACCAGCCTGCGCCGGGCGGTCTGCGCCTCCTTCAACTGCCGTTCCAGGTCGGCCAGGTCACGGTTGGCGTAACGCATGCGGCGGGCCTTGGAGAGACGGATGCCGTCGATGATCGAGGCGTGGTTGAGGGCGTCGGAGATCACCGCGTCCTCCTCGCCGAGCAGGGTCTCGAAGACTCCGCCGTTGGCGTCGAAGCAGGAGGAGTAGAGGATCGTGTCCTCCTGGCCGAGGAATGCGGAGAGGCGGGCCTCCAGTTCCTTGTGGACCTCCTGGGTGCCGCAGATGAAGCGGACGGAGGCCATGCCGTAGCCCCAACGGTCCAGCGCCTCGTGGGCGGCGGTGACCACCTCGGGGTGGTCGGCGAGGCCCAGGTAGTTGTTGGCGCAGAAGTTGAGGACCTCGCCGGGGCGGCCGCCGGCGGTCACGGCGACGGTCGCGGACTGCGGCGTGCCGATCACGCGCTCCGGCTTGTGCAGTCCGGCGGCGCGGATCTCGTCGAGGGTGGCGCGCAGGTCGTCGCGCACGGAGTCGAACATCATCAGTCCCTAAGGAGATTCGGAGGGTCCGGATTCAGATGGTCCAGTCGAGGATGACCTTGCCGCCGCGGCCGCTCGCCGCGTCGGCGAACGCCGCCTCGAAGTCGCGGTACCCGTAGCGGCCGGTGATCACGGGTGCGAGGTCAAGGCCGCCTTCCAGCAGCACCGACATGGCATACCAGGTCTCGAACATCTCCCGGCCGTAGATGCCCTTGACGGTGATCATCGAGGTGACGATCCGGGCCCAGTCGACGGGGAACTCCTGGGCGGGCAGGCCGAGCATGGCGATACGGCCGCCGTGCGTCATGTTGGCGATCATGTCCCGCATCGCCTCGGGGCGGCCGGACATCTCCAGGCCGATGTCGAAGCCCTCGCGCAGGCCCAGTTCCCGCTGTCCGTCGGCGATCTGCGCCTGCGACACGTTCAGGGCGAGGCTCACGCCGATCTTGCGGGCGAGGTCGAGGCGTTCCTCGCTGACGTCGGTGATCACGACGTGGCGCGCACCCGCGTGCCGGGCCACGGCGGCCGCCATCAGGCCGATCGGGCCGGCCCCCGTGATCAGGACGTCCTCGCCGACGAGCGGGAAGGTGAGGGCGGTGTGCACGGCGTTGCCGAACGGGTCGAAGATCGCGGCCACGTCGAGCTCGACGGGGACCCGGTGCACCCACACATTGGTGGCGGGCAGCACCACGTACTCGGCGAACGCGCCGTCGCGGCCGACGCCGAGGCCGACCGTGGCCCGGCACAGGTGGCGCCGCCCGGCCTGGCAGTTGCGGCACTTGCCGCAGACGAGGTGTCCCTCGCCGCTGACCCGGTCGCCGACCTTGACATCCGCGACATCGCGGCCGGTCCCGACGACCTCGCCGACGAACTCGTGCCCGACCACCAGCGGGGTGGTGACGGCCTGCTGGGCCCAGCCGTCCCAGGCACGGATGTGCAGATCGGTGCCGCAGATGCCGGTGCGCAGCACCTTGATCAGTACGTCACCCGGTCCGACCGCGGGCTCCGGCACGTCAGCGAGCCACAGCCCGGGTTCCGCCTTCTCCTTGACCAGCGCCTTCAACGCTACGGCTCCTGTGCGTGAGGTCCCGGCCGCGGGCACGCCGAAGCGGCCCGCGGCCGGGCATGGGGGGTGGAATCGCACAGCAATCTGCCGTACCCGGGCACCTCAGGTCCATCGAGGTTTTCTTAAGCGCCGCCACAGCTCCGCTTCACGCCTGATCTTGGACGCTGAAAGTCCTGGTGGAGGCGGGGGACCCGGGCAGGGCACCGTGTCGAGGATGCCTTCCGCTTCGCCCGTCCGGCCGACGGCCGGGTGCAGTACGGCCGGGGACGCGCGGGGCTCCGCCGGGTGCCTGGGAGGGCTTGATGTGTCCGGGGGTCCGCGCCGGCGACCGGACCGCTACCGGGCCGATTGGCTGTCCCCTCTTCACAGCAGCGGGAGACCGTCGGCCTCGCGTCGCTCGATACGGGCCACCAGCTCCGCCGCCGAGGACTTGATGGTCTCCAGACCAGGCCGGCCCCAGGGCCGCGGCTCCACGTCGACCACGCACACCGTGCCGAGCACCGTTCCCGTGCTGTCGATGAGCGGGGCGCCCAGATAGGAACGAATACCGAACTCGTCGACGACCGGGTTGCCCGCGAACCGCGGGTAGTCGCTGACGTCCTCCAGGACCAGCGCCTTGCGGCGGACCACCACATGGGGGCAGAAACCATGGTCGCGGGCCAGCTCCCGGCCCAGCACCGGCGTACTGCCGTCGGGCTTCACCACGGGCGCCACGGCCGGCAGGTGCAGGCCGGCGAAGAACTGCCGGTTCTCGTCGATGAAGTTGACCATGGCGTACGGCGTCCGGGCGGCCTCGGCGAGCCGGTCGGCGTAGGCGTCGAGCTCGGGGTCGGGATGTTCGCCCAGGCGGAGTTGGCCGAGGCGCCGGATGCGCACGGGCGCCTCCTTGTCCTCCGGCGTGAGGAGCAGACGACCGGCCGGGCGCGCCGGGTCGTACCTCATGGGCAGGCTCCGTCGCTGTGGACGTGGGTCATATACGGGCTCCGTGTGGGGTGTGTGAGGTTCACATGTGGGCGCCGTGGCTCGGTGCGGAGACCGGGGCGTGGGCGATGAGATGACGGACGAGGGTGAGCAGGGTCTGGACGCCGGAGCTGGAGATACGGGCGTCACAGCGGACCACCGGGATCTCCGGGTCGAGGTCGATGGCGGCGCGCACCTCCTCGGGGTCGTAGCGGTAGGAGCCGTCGAACTCGTTGATGGCGACGATGAAGCCCAGGCCGCGCTCCTCGAAGAAGTCGACGGCCGCGAAGCAGTCCTCCAGGCGGCGGGTGTCGGCGAGGATGACCGCGCCGAGCGCGCCCTCGGACAGCTCGTCCCACATGAACCAGAACCGCTCCTGTCCGGGCGTGCCGAACAGGTAGAGCACGTGTTCCGCGTCCAGGGTGATGCGGCCGAAGTCCATCGCCACGGTCGTCTCGACCTTGTTCTCGATCCCGTCGAGGTTGTCGGTCGCGGCGCTGACCGTGGTGAGGAGTTCCTCCGTGGACAACGGCGCGATCTCGCTGACCGCGCCCACGAAGGTGGTCTTGCCGACCCCGAACCCACCGGCCACCAGGATTTTCAGCGCGGTGGGGAAGGGGTCAGAGCTGTCGTCGTAGTCCATCGAGCACTGCCTCCAGAAGGGACCGGTCAGTGGGGTTGTGGTGGAAGACGGGGGGCTTGGCGGTCAGCGCCCCGCAGTCGACGAGGTCGGAGAGCAGCACCTTGGTGACCACGGCCGGCAGCTTGAGGTGCGCCGCGATCTCGGCGACCGAGACGGGTGCGCGGCACAGATCGAGCGCCTGCGCGTGCTCGGGGCCGAGGTAACCGAGGGGCACGGACCCCGTGGCCATCACCTGCGACATCAGGTCGAGGGCGATGCTGGGCTCGGTGCGGCCGTTGCTGATCGTGAACGGGCGCACCAGGCGTCCGGCCGCGTCGTCCAGCCACGGCCCGTCGCCGGCTGCGGCCACCCTCAAGGCCTCATCGCCGTGGGTTCGACGGCGTGCTGTCGGGGCGCGGTGACGAGGTACGGGCGGACGCTCTTCACCAGCATCGCCATCTCGTAGCCGAGGACGGCGGCGTCGGCCTCCCGGCCGGCCAGTACGGCGAGGCAGGTGCCGGAGCCGGCGGTGGTGACGAACAGCAGCGTCGAGTCGAGTTCGACGACGACCTGGCGGACGTCCCCGCCGTCGCCGAACCGGACGCCCGCGCTGCGGCCGAGCGAGTACAGGCCGGAGGCGAGCGCGGCCATGTGGTCGGCGCTGTCCGGGTCGAGGCCGTGGACGGACTTCACCAGCCCGTCGCAGGACAGGAGCACCGCGCTGGTGGTGTGCGGTACGCGCTGCACTAGGCCGCTCATCAGCCAGTCGAGGTCGGATACCTGGGCGGTCGGCGCATCGCTCGCCATGGTGGATCGACTCCTTGAGTTACGAAGGTCTGCGGGAGCGCTGGGGGTGGGGGTGGAGGTGGAAACGGTGCTGGTCATCCGGCCGGGGCGCTCCCGTCGGGCCGGTGGGTGTAGTCGGAGGTGTGCACCTGGCGCAGGGCCGGGGAGGGGGATGGTGCGAGGGTGTGGGGCTGGGGGTGCGAGTGGGGGTCGGCCGGGTCCCTGTGTGCCTGGCTCGCATATGCGGAGGCCATAGGGTCTGAGGCCAGGTGGTCCGTGGTGTGGTGGTCTGGGATCAGGTCCGGACCCGTGTGCTGCGCGGCCCGGTACTCCGGCCCCATGTGCTCCGGGCCCATGTGCTCCGGTGCGAGGGGATCCAGGGCGGACCGGCCCAGGGTCGATCCGCCCGGGGGCGACTGGTCTGGGATCGTGTAGTCCGGGACTATGTGCCCGCCATCCACACGGGGAGCGTCCCTGTGGGCCACGCCCATGTGTGCGGTCTCCATGTGCGTGGCATCCGCATGGGTGGCATGGGATGTGCTGGTCGCCTCGTCGATACCCGGGCCGGCTGCCCTCATGTCGTGGGGGGCCATGTCGGCCAGGCCCATACCGGCCAGCCCGGTGTAGCGGGACTCACCATGTGCCCCGTTCATGGGCTCGGCGGCTGCCGGCTCCGTCTGGTCGGCCTCCAGGTGTTGTTGGGCCTCGGCGAGGCCGATGCCGCGTTGGAAGGCGGCCATCAGGCCGGGGTCGTGTCCGACCGGGGTCTCGTTGTCCTGGCGGGGTGCCGGGCCGCCGCGGAGCTGGGGGACGATGTGCTCCTGGGCGCGGCGGCGCGGCAGTTGGGGTTTGCCCATGGTGCCGCGAACGGCGCCGACGCGCGGGACGGGTGCGTTGCCCGCGTGTTCGGCGACCACCGGCCGGTCCTCGGGCCGGATGCCGGGCAGCGCCTCGGCGGGGTTGGCCCGGCTCTCCTGGGCGCCGCGCACCGGAAGCGGCGCGGGTGCGCCTCCGTGCTGTGCGTGTCGTCGCCGCCCACCGGCGGCGGGTGTGGCCGGACCGCTCTGCTGTGCGGGCCGCCGGCCGGCGGGAGCGGCTCCCTGCTCGCCGCTGTCCGCGTCGGGGCCGGCGGCTCCGCCCCGGAGGCCGTCCAGTGCCCCGGTGTCGTGGGACGGCGCGGCGGCCCCGCCCCCCGGCGCCCCCGGTGCTCCGGCAACCGCCCCCGGGTCACGCGGCTGCGGTACGGCCCCGGACGTGCCCGGTGCCGTACCGAGCAGGCCCTGAGGGACGACGAGGACGGCCTGGACGCCGCCGTAGATGTTGGTCTGGAGGCGGACGTTGATGCCGTGGCGGCGGGCCAGCTGGGAGACGACGAAGAGGCCGATGCGGCCGTCGGCCAGCAGGCTGGCCACGTTGACCTGGTCGGGGTCGGCTAGCAGGGCGTTCATCTTGGACTGTTCGCCGACCGGCATGCCGAGTCCGCGGTCCTCGACCTCGACCGCGAGGCCGGAGGTGACGAGGTTGGCGCGGAGCAGCACCTGGGTGTGCGGGGCGGAGAACACGGTGGCGTTCTCGACGAGTTCGGCGAGGAGGTGGATGACGTCGGCTACGGCGTGGCCGCGCAGTTCGCCGTCGATCGGGGGGACGAGTTTGACCCGGGAGTACTGCTCGACCTCGGCGATGGCGGAGCGCAGCACCTCGGTCATGGAGACCGGGTTGCTCCACTGCCGCCGGGAGACGGCGCCGCCGAGCACGGCGAGGTTCTCGGCGTGTCGCCGGATGCGGGTGGCCAGGTGGTCGACGTGGAAGAGGCCCTTGAGGAGGTCCGGGTCCTCGATCTCGTTCTCCAGTTCGTCGAGGATCGAGATTTCCCGGTGCACGAGAGACTGAAGCCGCCGCGCCAGGTTGACGAAGACCTCCAGCTTCTGTTCGCTGCCGGCCTGGCTGGAGAGCTGGGCGGCCTGCACGACGGCGGTGACGGCGCCGTCGTGCGCGCGGGAGAGGTCGGCGGCGAGCAGTTCGAAGTCGTCGGCGTCCGCGGGCGGTCCGCCGCGCGGCTTGCGCTGGGGCGGGGTGTCGCCGCGGCGCAGCGCGTCGACGAGGGCGAGCAGATCGGCCTCGCCGCGGGCGGCGTTGCGGCGCAGCCCGGCGACGCGGTCGCTGACCGAGCGGGCGGCCCGGCCCGCGGCCACGGCGGCGATCACGATGCCCGCGGCCGTCACCGAGACCGCTCCGGCGAGCACGGCCAGCAGGGTGAGGCTGGGCCGTGCCCCGGTGGAGCGGACGGTGAACAGGACGGCCGCGCAGCCGCTGAGCGCCACCGCGACCGGCGGCAGCACGGCGAGGCGCATCAGCTGAGGCCGTATGTGGGTCTCGGGCAGCGCGGGAACGGGGCGGGCGACCGGACGTCCGTGCCGGCCGCCCTCACGGCGGTCGGCACGGGCGGCCGGTGCACGGAGGTGAGACATCTGCGTCCTCGTACTGGTCCGTCGGGCCTGGATTTCTCGCGCGGGCCGCGCGAGGTGGGCATGCGCCATCGCGGTGCCGGCCGAGGGGACCGCAAAAGAATTCGGCCCCGCGTCGTCCGACGGACACTCACAGTAGTCGCCAAGGCATCATGTGCGGTGGGCAGTTGACAAAGTCACCCGGAGATGGTCCCGCTCTGGTATGAGCCGTCGTACGAAAGACCGATAACCCCCTCGGCATCTCGCCCTCGAACCGCCCTCGTCCGGTCCGACCTGCTCAAAAACGGTCGCACATTGAAGGCGAGGGCCGGGGCGCCCGATGCTCTCAACCCGCGCGCCAACCGCCCGTCCGTGCGCCCTGGCCGTCCCGGCAGGACACCCGCACGGCCCACACGACCTCCCGATCACCCCCCAAAACATCACCCAGAGTGATGTCGGTGGCCTCGGCCGCCGTTCGCCGTCCCGCAGGGGTCGCCGTCGTGGACGTCGATGCCCGTCACCGCGTCGATACCCGTCACCGCGTCGGTCGCGGCCCGGGTCAGGTCCGGGTCGCTGAGGACGTCCGTGCTGTCGATGAACTGGTCCACCGCGCCGACCGTCGCCAAATCGCGCAGGTCCGGGTCCTTGATGCGGGCGGTGAGGGCACGGGTGAAGCGGTCGGCGCGCAGCACCTGGAAGGGTCTGGAGTGGTAGGGGCGCGTGGCGGCGTCGACGCGGTCGGTGAGCTCCAGTTCGTTGTGCAGATGGGCGACGATCCCGTAGGCGTGGACCAGGTGCCGCTCACGTACGTGCCAGTCCGTTGCGGCGAGCACGGAGGTGAGGACAGAGGTGAGCCGAGGGGCCGCGGGGGTACGGGCGAAGGCGCTGCCGAGCCATTTGCCGTAGGGCGGGTAGCGCCGGTTCATGAGCAGGCAGAGCCGCATGAGGTCGCGGACCAGACGGCCGGCCTCGACGGCGGAGCCCAGTTCGTCGCCGACCTCGCCGCAGCGGCCGACGAAGGCCTCCTTCTGGGCGATGCGCCGCCACTGGCAGGCGAGGACATGGAGCCAGAGGTCATGGGGGTACCAGCGCAGTGCGGTCCGTGCCGGGGTGAGGGTGTGGAGGCCGTCGTGGAAGACGGCGCCGCCGGTGACCTCGGCGAGGAGCTGGGTGGGGGTGGCGAGCCACTGTGCCGGGGTGACGCCGGAGGCCGGGTCGAAGCCGAGTGCGGCGCGGAACCAGGAGGAGACGGCGGTCACCTCGACACGGTGGTGCACCGGGCCGTCGGTGATCTGCATGACCCGGACGTCCGGGTCCCCCGTGGCGGCGAAGTGCGTGGGCCAGCCGTGGAAGGTCTTCGGGAGATGCTGGGCGAGCATGTGCCGGATACGGGCGGCATGGCGCGGCACGTCGTGGGGGTGGAGGAAGAGCTGGAGGCGCGGCCCCCATTCGTGGTCGGCGGAGCGTTCGGTGTCGTAGCCGAGGACTTCGGAGCCCGGGCCGATCCGGGCCGCCGTGTGGGGTATCCCGGGGGCGGCCTCCTCCAGCAGCGAACGTACGGCCTCGGTGTAGAAGCGCCGGGACAGCTCAAGTCCCGGTAAAAAAGCAGGGGTTGGCATATGTGCATGGCTCATGCCCATGCCCCTGCCCAGGTTGTGCAGGGGCATGCACGCCAATTTCACGGCACCGCCACAACGGCGGCGCCCTTACTTCACAAGATCGTCCGCCTCCGGCGTCACCGCTCCGCCGGCGAGGTCGAGGGTCTCCGGCCCGGCCTCGCTCCGCGGCTGGACGGTGCGGCGCCACGGCCGGGCGATCGGTGCCGACGCCTCACGCCACCACCGGTCGGCGGGCAGTTTCCCGGACGCCTCGAAGGGCTCACCGGGACGCGGCAGCGCCACCGCCTGGCCCGCCTCGTCGCCCGCGTCCTTCGTCCACTCCCCCGGCTCGGCCCAGGCGTGCGGGGCGAGGTTGAAGGTGCCCCAGTGGATCGGCAGCAGCACCCCGTGCGGGCCGCCGCCCTGCAGGTCGAGGTGGGCGCGCACACCCTCCTCGGGTGTCATGTGTATGTCCGGCCAGAAGTCGCTGTACGCGCCGATCTGGATCATCGTCAGGTCGAACGGCCCGTGGTCGGCGCCGATGTCCTTGAAGCCCTCGAAGTAGCCGGTGTCACCGCTGTGGTAGATCCGGTGCTCCTCGCCCGCGACGACCCAGGAGGCCCAGAGGGTGTGCTGGGTGTTGCGCAGCCCGCGGCCGCAGAAGTGGCGGGCGGGGGTGGCCGTCAGGGTCAGTCCGCCGACCCTGGTCTCCTCGTGCCAGTCCAGCTCACGCAGCCGGTCGGCGGGGACGCCCCACTGTTCGAGGTGGGCGCCGACGCCGAGCGGCACGGCGAACAGGGTGTCCGTGCCGGCCAGCGCCTTGATGGTGGGCAGGTCGAGGTGGTCGTAGTGGTCGTGCGAGATGACCACCACGTCGACCGGGCCGAGCGCGGCCAGCGGCAGCGGTACCGGGTGCAGCCGCTTGGGCCCGGCGAACGGGAACGGGGAACAGCGCTCGCCCCAGACGGGGTCGAACAGCACGCGGTGCCCGTCGATCTCGGCGAGCACGCTGGAGTGCCCCGTCCACGTCACCCGCAGCCCGCTCGCCGCGGGGCGGGCGAGGTCGGCCACGGTCGTGGCATGAACCGGGATGGTGCCTCTGGGGGCGCGGCGGGGTCGCTGCTCCTTGTCGAAGTAGAGTTTCGCGAACTCCAGCATCGAGCCCGAGGGCCGGGTACGGGCGGTGCCCCCGGGGTTCTGGAAGACACCGTCCTTGAAGTGCGGTGAGCCCTGGATGCGGGCCAGGCGCTCGCCGCCGGGGTCCGCGCCGAAGGCAGCGGGCCGCAGCGCTCGGAGCCCGGCGCTCAGGGAACTCGAACCGGTCACGGTACCTCCAGTGGTATTGCCGAGGTTCTCCATTATGGTCGGCCCCTCGGACAACCGGCGTTGACACCGGACCATTCCCCTCCGAATACTGACCCACTGTTCAGTAATACCCCGCCACACACCCCTCGCAGGAGCCACCATGGCCGCTCCCCTGATGTCCCTCGTCTGGACCGACCACGTCACCGGCCGCCAGGGCTTCCTGGTCGTCGACCGGCTGGTGCGCGGTGTGGCCAGCGGCGGTCTGCGGATGCGGCCGGGCTGCACGCTGGAGGAGGTCACCGGGCTCGCGCGCGGCATGACGATGAAGGAGGCCCTGCACTACAACCCCGCGGGCCGCTACATCCCCCTGGGCGGCGCCAAGGGCGGCATCGACTGCGATCCGCAGGACCCGGGATCGTATGCGCTCCTCGTGCGCTACCTGCGCGCCATGCGGCCGTACATCGAGAGCTTCTGGACCACCGGCGAGGACCTCGGGCTCACCCAGGACCTGGTGGACCGGGCGGCCGCCGAGGCTGGGCTGGTCTCGTCCGTCCAGGCCGTGTATCCGCTGCTGGACGACGAGACGGCCGCCCGGCGACGGCTGGCCGACGCCTTCGCGGTCGAGGTCGACGGGATCGGTCTCGACGAGCTGGCCGGCGGCTGCGGGGTGGCCGAGTCGGCGCTCACGGCCCTGGACCGGGCCGGGGTCCCGTATGCGGGGACACGGGTCGCCGTACAGGGGCTGGGCACCATGGGCGGGGCCACGGCGCGGTTCCTCGCCCGCGCGGGGCTGACGGTCGTGGCCGTCGCCGACGTCAAGGGCACGGTCGCCAACCCGGCGGGCCTGGACGTGGAGGCGCTGCTGCGCGCGCGGGACACGTACGGCACCGTCGACCGTGCGGTGCTGCGCCCCGGCGATCTCGAGCTGCCGGGCGACGCCTGGCTGGCCGCCGACGCGGAGGTGCTGGTGCCGGCGGCGGTGTCGTACGCGATCGACGCGGCCAACGAGCACCGGGTCACCGCCCGCTGGATCGTGGAGGCGGCCAACATGCCGGTGCTGCCCGAGGCGGAGGAACGGCTCGCCGCGCGCGGGGTGACCGTGCTGCCGGACGTGGTGGTCAACTCGGGGACCAACGCCTGGTGGTGGTGGACCCTCTTCGGCGACATCGGCCCGGACGCCGACGAGGCGTTCGCCCACACCCGCCGCTCGATGCGGGCCCTGGTGGAGCTGATGCTGGACCGCGCGGACGGCGACGGCACGACCCCGCGTGCCGCCGCCCACGCCCTGGTGACCGACCGGCTGCCGGTGATCGCGGAGCGGTTCGGCTGGTACCGGTGACCGCAGGGGCGCTCAGCGGCGCCCCAGGACAGCGGCGAGAAGCGACGCGCTCAGCGCCGTGAGGGCGGTGCTCTGCCAGCCGACGGCGTCGAGCAGGGGTGCGGCGACGGCCGTACCGAGGGCGCCGACGGTGAAGTACACCGCCAGGTAGATGCTGCTGAGGCTGCCGGAGCGGGCGGGGTCGAGGGCGATGACGCGGCTCTGGTTGGCGGCCTGGGCGGCGAAGCAGCCGGCGTCGAAGAGGGCGAGTCCGAGGGCGGTGACCGGCGGGGTGCCCAGGCCGGTGGCCAGCAGGGCCGTGCCGGCCGCGGCGGCAAGCATGGCGGCGGTGATCACGGTGTGCGGGCCGTACCGGTCGGTGAGGCGCCCGGCGAACGGGAGCGCGGCGAAGCCGAGGAGTCCGGCCAGGCTGTAGAGGCCGATGGCGGTCGGACCGAGGGAGTGCGGCGGCTGGGCCAGGACAAGGGTGAGGGCGATCCAGACGAGGTTGAAGGCGAAGTACCAGAGCCCGCCGGTGGCGACCGCGCGGCGCAGCCCCGGCTGGTGCAGGAGCAGCGGCGGAAGTGCCTTGAGGGTGGCGCGGTAGCCGCTGTCGGTGTGCGGCCGCTGCCGGGGCAGGAGCGTGGCGGCGGCGAGCGCGCCGAGCAGGGCGAGGGCCGCGAAGACGAGGAGCATCCGGCGCCAGCCG
Organism: Streptomyces sp. Ag109_O5-1; assembly: GCF_003814875.1. GTDB lineage: Bacteria > Actinomycetota > Actinomycetes > Streptomycetales > Streptomycetaceae > Streptomyces > Streptomyces sasae. The sequence goes on from NZ_RKQF01000001.1 coordinate 1,243,680, forward strand.
AGAGCGTCGGTGAGGGCGCCTCCGGCCAGTCTGCTGAGCAGGATGCCGGCCGACATGCCGGCGGCCACGACGGCGACGCCGGTTCCGCCGCGGCCCGGCGGAGCGTGCCGGCCGGCGATGTTACCGGCCTGTGCCGCGACACTGGCCGCGGCGCCTATCAGCAGGTAGGCGGCCAGGAGGAGCACGGGGCCGCGCGCGGCGGCGGCGAGGGTGAGGGCGGCGGCCAGTGCGGTGAGCTGGGCGGTGAGCAGGCGGTTGGGGGCGAGGTGGTCGGTGAGCGGGAGCAGCAGGGCGAAGCCGGTCATGCAGCCGGTGAGCGCGGCGGTGGGCACCAGGCCGATCACGGAGAGAGGCACGCCCAGGTCGGCGGCGACCGCGGCGAGCGCGGGCTGGACGGAGTAGTTGTTGGCTATCGCCGTCCCGGCGATGACGGCCAGCAGGAGCGTGCCGCCCCGGGGCAGCGGCTGGCTCACGGCCGGGTGTCGCGGCTGAGGACTACGGCGTAACGGCACTCGGCGTCGGTCGTGTTGGCGAAGACGCGCTCGGCCGGCGCGCCGAGTTCGATGGTGTCACCGGCGTCGAGTTCGTGGACCGTCTCGCCGTCGTGGAAGGTGAGGCGGCCGTCCAGGACCCAGACGAGCTGTCGTACGAAGGCGAAGGCGGCGGCCGGGTACGGCACCCGGGCGCCGGCGGGCAGCCTGATCTCGGCGATCTCCGTGGGGAAGCGCGGGCCGGTGATCTGGCGGCGCCGGTAGCCGGTGCCGGGGTCGCGCCACTCGGCCGCGTCGGCGCCGCGCCGTACCCCCACCGGTGCCTCGGTCTCCTCCGGCACACCTTCGGCGAGGGCGAGCAGCGAGGCGACGCTGAGCTGGAAGGCGGCGGAGAGCTTGCCGAGGACGACGGCGGTCGGGCTGCTCTCGCCGCGCTCGATCCGGCTGATCATCGCCGGGGAGACACCGGAGGCGTCCGCGAGCTGGGCCAGGGTCCAGCGGCGACGCTCCCGTTCAGTGCGGACACGGGCCGCGATCCGTGCCACCAGGGGGTCAACCGGAGGATCTACTATGTTGGACATGAATCCAATATACGAGAGAAGCGATGTGGTGACGGTCCGCCCGGCCCGCCCCGGTGACGCGGAGGCGGTCCGCGCGATCCGCAACCACGCGATCGAGCACTCGACGGCCCTGTGGACCGACACCCCGCAGTCCCCCGCCGAGGCAGCGGTGTGGTTCGCCGCGCACCTCGGACGGGGCTCTGCGCTGGTGGCCGAAGTGGCGGGCGAGGTGGCCGGGTTCGCGGCCTACGGCCCGTGGCGGGAGCTGACCGGCTACCGGCACACGGTGGAGGACTCGGTCTACGTCCGCGAGGGCCGGCAGGGACTGGGTATCGGCTCCGCGCTGCTGGCCGCCCTCATCGCCTCGGCGCGTGAGGCGGGACACCATGTCGTGATCGCGGGCATCGAGGCGGAGAACACCGCGTCCGTCCGGCTGCACGAGCGGTTCGGTTTCGAGCACGTCGGCACGGTCCGGGAGGTGGGCACCAAGTTCGACCGCTGGCTGGACCTGACGCTCATGCGGCTGCCGCTGGGCCGAGACGGCGACGCGGGCGGTATGACAACCGATTAGGGTGACCGCGTGGCGAGAGTGCGGTTGAGTGTGGCCGAGCGGCGCGAGGAACTGCTGCGGGCCGCCATCGAACAGATCGAGGCGCGGGGCGTGGCGGCGGTACGGATCGCCGATGTCGCGTCGGCCCTCGGCGTGAGCAACGCGCTGGTGCTGTACCACTTCTCGACGAAGGAGAAGCTGGTCGCCGCCGCCTTCGCCCGTGCCGCCGAGGACGACCTGACGCATCTGCGCAAGCTGCTGGGCCGCCGTACGTCGGCGTCGCGCCGGCTGCGGGCGGCGGTGCGCTGGTACGCGCCGACCGGGCAGGCCAAGGGCTGGCGGCTGTGGATCGAGGGCTGGGCGGTGGCACTGCGCGAGCCCGCGCTGCGGGATGTCACCAGGGGCCTGGACCAGCAGTGGAAGGCGGCGATCGCCGAGGTCATCGCCGAGGGGGTGGCCGCCGGCGAGTTCCGGTGCCCCGACCCGGCGGCCGCGGCCCTGCGGCTCACCGCGCTGCTCGACGGGCTGGCCGTCCAGCTCACGTCCTACCCGGGCTCCGTACCGCGCTCCCGGGCACAGGAGTGGGTGGACGAGGCGCTGGCACGCGAACTGGGGCTGCCCGAGGAGCAGTAAGGGACGGCCCGCAAGGAGGCCGCCCCTTACCCGCCTCAGGCCACGGCGGCGATCCGCATCTTGATGTCGTCCGGGGAGAGCGCCCCCTTGGCCGTCACATGGTCGCCCGACGACTCGCCGCGCAGCCGCCGCCCGATCCACGGGACCAGGTACTCACGGGCCCAGTGCACATCGTCGCGGCGGACCTCCAGGGTGCCGCGGGGCGGCAGCGCCGGCCACGGCTGGTCCGGGTCGGCCGGTACCTCGACGCCGAGCACCTGACCGGCGCGCAGCGCCACGCGCGTGTGCCCCTCGGGCGAGAGATGCAGCCGGTCGTCGTCCCAGGCCCGCCGGTCCTGCACGGTCTTGAGGGACCACAGATCCAGGACCGGACAGCCGTACCGGTCGGCGATGGCCCGGACATGTCCGTTGTACGTGGCGATCTTGCCGCGCATGTGCTTGAGGACGGGCACGTCCCGGGTGTCGAATCCGGTGGTCACCATGACCGTGCCGACGGCCTCGGTCAGTCGGACCACGGCCCGCTCGAACCGCTCGGCCACCTCGTCCGGGTCGGTCCCGGGGCGGATGATGTCGTTGCCGCCCGCACAGAAGGAGACCAGATCCGGGGCGAGTTCCAGGGCCTGCGGCACCTGGTCCGCCACGATCTGGTCGAGCAGCTTCCCGCGCACGGCCAGGTTGGAGTACTCGAAGTCGCCCTCGGGCCGCCGGTCCGACAGCAGTACCGCGAACCGGTCGGCCCAGCCCACGAACGCCCCGTCGGGTCCTGGGTCGCCGACGCCCTCGGTGAAGCTGTCCCCCAGCGCCACGTACGACCCGATCACTGATGCATTGTCACTCTTCGAATCGTCTGCCACATCGGACCATGATTCACCTTCGGCTGTGACCTACGCGACCGTAATAAGGGGTTGACGATCGGTGAGATAAGACACTTTTAAATACTTTGCCAAGCCTGGAATAAGGCTCTGATCACCGGCGTTGACGGTTTGATCGCCAGACTCGGAAGTCGCTGATCCGAAAATGGCTCCAGGTGGTCCGGAACGCGAAGTGCCCACTCGTATACGGCCCCGGGTCGGTGTAGTCGAACACCAGCCGGCCGTTGTTCCACCACCGTACGGTCCGGCCGTCGGAGACGATCCGGACGCGGTTGGGCCGGTTCGCGACGAGCAGCGGCTCGGTGTAGTCGTAGATCAGCGGCCGGACGCCGGGCTCGCCGACATAGCGGCGCAGCCGGGTGGTGGTGTTGTAGTTGGCGCCGAAGCCGACGTAATAGGTCTTCAGGTAGTCGTAGTCGGCGAGCGCGCCGGTGCGAGAGGTGGCGAACAGGTCGTCCGGGGAGCGCACATCGGTGGCGTTCCAGAAGTTGTTGAGGTCGGAGACGCGGTCGTCGGCGCCGCCGGCCGACACCGGGGTCGCGGTGTACTCCAGGACGTACGGCCCTTCGAGCCGGCGCCGGAACCAGACGGTCGCGCCGGCGGGCACATCGACCTCCAGCGTCCCGCGCGCCGCGGTGACCGTGCCGCCCTGTTCCAACTCCACGAACCACTGGCCGAGGCCGTGGCGGAAGTCGTCGGCGGCGATCAGACCATGGTGCGGGGCGGCGGTCGCGGGTGCGGCGGGAGCGAGGGCCGCGAGGGCGGTTCCGGCGGCCAGGACTCCGAAGGCTCGGCGAGTGGTCGTCATACGACGGGTTCCTTCCGGTGCGGCACGGCGAAGGAGCGGCAGAAAGCGCTTGCAGCTACGGAGGTCACTGTGCTGCCTCACCGCCCTCGCTGTCGATGCCCCGGACACATCCGCCACAGGTAAGCAACGCACCGAAGGCCGGACCCGGGGATCGGGGGTCCGGCCTTCGGAGTGCGTGTCGGGCCAGGAGCGGCGCCGGCGTCAGCCGACGGCGAGGCCCTTCGCGCGGAGGTAGGCGACCGGGTCCACGTCCGAGCCGTAGTCGGGGGTGGTCCGGATCTCGAAGTGGAGGTGCGGGCCGGTCACGTTGCCGGTGGCACCGGAGAGGCCGATCCGCTGGCCCGCGGTCACGGTCTGGCCGACCGAGACGGAGAGGGCGGAGAGGTGGCCGTACTGCGCGTAGTGGCCGTCGGCGAGCCTGATGACGACCTGGTTGCCGTAGGCGCCGCCCCAGCCGGCCGTGACGACCGTGCCCGCACCGACGGCCTTGACCGGGGTGCCGCTCGGGACGACGAAGTCGACGCCCGTGTGGTAGCCGCTGGACCACATGCTGCCGGCGACGTGGTAGCCGGTGCCGAGGGTGGCGCCGGAGACCGGAAGGGCGAAGCCGGCGGCGGTCGTGGCGGCCGAGGAGGACGACGAAGCGGCGCCGGACGACTGCGAGTCGGACTGTTCCCCGGAGCGGGAGTCCGAGGTCGAGGTGTCCGGCGTCACGGTGTGGCGGCCGCCGAGCGTGAGCTTGAGGCCGGGGTGGATCAGCGAGGGGTTGTCGCCGACGGCCTGCCGGTTGTCGGCGTAGAGCCGGTGCCAGCCACCGCTGACGTGCTGCTCGCGGGCGATCTTCGCAAGCCAGTCGCCGGAGACCACGGTGTAGCTGCGGTGCCCGGAATACGCGGCGGCGGACTTCTTCACAGCCGCCCTCTTCACAGCCGTCTTCTCGACGGTCGGAAGCGACTGCGCGGCCTTTTCGGACACGGACTGCACAGTGGCCGCATGAGCGCCGGTGGCCCCCATGAGCGGCAGAGCCAGCGCGGCGCCACCGGTTCCGGCGACGGCTATGGAGCGGGTGAAACGCTGGCTCTTGGGGCGGCGGTGCTTACCCTTCGCGGGCATGGCGCATTCCTCTCCGACGCCTGCGAGGTGAGCTGTCGGGTTCGGGCTGGAGCTGCCCGGCCACGCAAAAAGACGTGACTACACCCCTAGCCGTCCCGGGAACCGGAACAGGCGGTCTTACCTGGTGGGTCCCCCGCTCCTGCCGGGCACGGGTGAGTGTGTGGGGACTCCGGACGGCGGCAGGATTCGGCGTTCCGTCCGGATGTGCGGCGAACGTAAGCGAGCAGGACGCACGCGGACAAGGGACCGGTTCCCGCTGTCGGAGTTCCACTTGATCCGTTACGGGAATTCCCGGTCACCCTCCGTGAATTCCGCCCGCGCGCGTTTTTCGATTCCCCTGAAAAGCTCGCGAATTACGTGAACATGACGCGCGACGGACGGTCACGAATATGACGCTCCTCACGCACGTCACACCACGTCCCCTTATTTCAGGCCGAGTTGTACTGAAAGTGCTAATTAGGACAGAAGGGTCAGATACGACGAAGATGGATTACCTTCGCATCCAGGTCACCCTTCAGGCCGACCCGCAGCCCGTGGTGCAACAGCACGGCACCTCGGTGCACTTCGCCGGTTTCGCGGCATTCGTACGACGCTGCGGGGTCGAGGCCCTGCAGCCGCAGCGCCGGCACCGGCTCGCCGTAGCTCTGCGCCTGGAGCCAGGCGAGGACGACGGTCTCGTCGCCGAGCGTGTACTGCACGGCGCTGAGCCCGCCGGTCGGCGGCCGCAGCCGGAACTGGTCGCCGCGCTGCACCAGGGGCCGGATCTCCTTGTAGAGCTCCACCCAGCGGCCGGCCTCGGCGAGCTCCTCCTCGGTCCACTGCGAGAGGTCGCCGCCGACGCCGAGCGCACCCGCCATGGAGCTGACGAAACGGAAACGGAGCGAGCTGACCCGGCCGTTGAGCTGGTGGTTCGGGCTGTCGGTGACCCAGGCGGACATCACCCGGGCAGGGTGGATCTGGCTGAAGCCGTGCTGGATGGCGAGCCGGTCCAGCGGGTCGGTGTTGTCGGAGGTCCACACCTCGTCGGTACGGGTCATGATGCCGAGGTCGATCCGGCCGCCACCGCCGGAGCAGGACTCGATGGCCACGTTCGGGTGGGCCGCGCGGATCCGGTCGAGCAGGGCGTACAGTCCGCGTACGTGGTCGACCCAGAGGCGCTGCGGGTAGGGCTCGCCGGGCCAGCCCGCGTCGGTGAAGCAGCGGTTGAAGTCCCACTTGACGTAGTCGATCGGGGCGCTGGACAGCAGGGTGTCCAGCTGCCCCCAGAGGTACTCCTGGACGTCCTCGCGTGCGAGGTTGAGCACAAGCTGATTGCGGAGCTCCGTCCGCTTTCGCCCCTCTTGGTACTGGATCCAGTCGGGGTGCGCGCGGTACAGGTCGCTGTCCGCGTTGACCATCTCGGGCTCGACCCAGATGCCGAACTGCATGCCGAGGGCGTGCACATAGTCGGCCAGGGGCTTGAGGCCCTTCGGGAAGCGGTCCGGGTTGGGCGTCCAGTCGCCGAGGCCGGCGCGGTCGCTGGTGCGGGCGCCGAACCAGCCGTCGTCGACCACGAAGAGCTCGACACCGATGGCGGCGGCCCGCCGGGCGAGGGTGGCCTGCTGCTCCTCGGAGATGTCGAAGGTGGTGGCCTCCCAGGAGTTGAACAGCACCGGCCGGTCGCGGTCGGCGTCCGGGATGATGTACGCCCGCTGGTAGGCGTGCCAGGCGCGGCTGGCCCCGCCGAAGCCGCCGTCGCTCCACAGGCCCGCGAAGACCGGGCTGGTGTACGACTCCCCCTCGGCCAGCATCAGCAGGCCGGAGTCGTCGTAGCCGGCGCCGCCGGTGATCTGCACGCGCGCGTCCGGCAGCTGGGCGACGGCGATCCGCCAGGAGCCGGACCAGCCGAGGGCGCAGCCCCAGACCTCGCCGCGCTCCTCGGTGGCGTCCGTGTCGAGGGCGACCCAGGGCAGGTGCTGGTGGCCGGTGTGGCCGCGGCGGCTGCCGATGACCTTCTCGCCGTAGGTGAGCGGGGCCTGGGTGAGCCGGGACTCGGCGGCCCAGCGGCCGTGCAGCTGCGAGAGCCGCCAGCCCTCGCGGTCGGGCAGCGTCCAGGCGGCCGGGTCGGCACGCAGCAGCTCCACGCGCCCGTGCCCCTGGTTGTCGACGGTCACCCAGCGCTCGACCACGTCGTCGCGCATCCGGTAGTGCAGGGTGATGAGGATCCCGTCGTCCCGGAAACGCAGCCGGAGCTCGTCGTCCTGGGTCTCGTACGACTCGAAGGTCCACTCGGTGCCGCGGCGCTCCTCGGTACGCACGGACAGCGCGGGACGCACGAAGCGGGGACCGCCCTCGACGGGGTACTCCTCGCGGCCGTCCAGCGGGGACTCGAAGGGCCAGTAGCCGGGCAGCGCCTGAGTGCTGAGGGCCTCGGCGTCGGCGAGCCCGATTCTGGGCCCCCAGTGCAGGTGGAGCAGCTCGTCGGCCTCCGTGAGATGCAGCGCGTAGCTGCTCTCGGGGCCCGACAGGAGCCAGGTACGACCGTTTTCGGCGATGTCCACCATCGTCATCGTAGAAACCTCACACAGGGGCCAACAGATCCACTCAATCACCAACATCATCAAGGCCATGGGCCCCTGAGGCAACGCCTGTGGACAACTCATTGCCCCTGGAAACCGATGTCGTATGGTCGAGCCAGTGCCCGTCGACGAGCAGCGCCGACGGGGCCGGCCGGGAGGAGCCCCCCGTGACGCAGCAGGTCCCGTCGACCGAGCCCGAGCTGGCCGGTGTGCGCAACTTCCGTGACGTGGGCGGCCTGCCGACGGCGGACGGGCGGCGGGTGCGGCCGGGCGTGCTGTTCCGCAGCGGGCATCTCGCGCACGCGACGGAGCAGGACGCGGAGTTCCTCGCCTCCCTGGGCCTGCACACGATCTTCGACTTCCGCAACGCGGCCGACCAGAAGCTGGAGGGCCCGGACGTCGAGCTCCCCGGCGTGCGGAACATGAACCTGCCGCTGACCGACCCGGCGCACGGCGCCGAGTTCTGGAAGATGGTCCGCGAGGGTGACATCGAGCAGCTGCGCGGGCTCCTGGGCGACGGCAGGGCCGCGGACCGCATGGTCAACTCGTACCGCACGATCGTCAAGGAGCGCACCGACGAGCACTCGCGCGTGCTGCACGCGATCGCCGAGGACAGCGTCCCGGCGCTGATGCACTGCGCGGCCGGCAAGGACCGGGCGGGTATCTCCATAGCCGTGACGCTGCTCGCGGTGGGCGTGGACCGGGACGCGATCCTCGCCGACTACCTGGAGTCCAACGCCAAGCACCGCCGCTACAAGGTGCGGCGCAGCGGTAGCGGGGAGAGCGTGTACAGCCCCGAGGTGATGGAGCTGCTCAGCCCGCTCTTCGACGCCCGCGCGGAGTACCTGACGGCGGCCTTCGAGAGCATCGCGGGGACATGGGGCGACGTCGACACGTACCTGGAGCAGGGTCTCGGGCTCGCCCCCGAGACCCGGGAGCGGTTGCGCGAGCGCCTTCTCGACTGAGGCCGCGTCCGGGGCCGGGGCCCGGGCTCAGCCCTTGCCGCCGACGGCGAACAGCAGGTAGAGGAACGCGGCGAAGACGTGGCCGACGGCGATGTAGATGATCAGCCGGACCCACAGGGCCCGGGGGAACTTCTCCTCGATGTTGCTCACGGCATCTCTCCAGTGATCGGTCCCAGGCACAGCGCGGCCGTGGGACTCTGCAGCAGGGTGTGGACGAACAGGAGCTCGACCCCGTCGTGGTCCTCGGCGGCGAGGCGGTGCGGGGTCAGCGAATCGAAGTGCGCGCTGTCGCCGGGTGCGAGTACGTGCGTGGTGTCGCCGAGGCGCAGTCGCAGCCGTCCCTGCAGGACGTACAGCCACTCCTCTCCGGGATGCACGCGCACGATGTCGCCCTGTGAGCCGTGGGGCACCCGGACGCGCAGCGACTGCATCGCCCGGCCGGACGCACCGGCCTGCCAGTACGTCCAGCCGCCCGCCCGGGTCGGCTCCATGTCACCGGCGCGCACGATCGCGTCCCGGCCGGCGACGGTCTCCCCCAACAGGTCCGAGACCGTCGTACCGTAGACACGTGCGAGCGCGAGCAGCATCGGCAGCGAGGGCTGCCGCTGCCCGGTCTCCAGCCGGGACAGATGCGCGGGCGACAGCCCGGCGTCCCGCGCGGCGGCCTCCAGGGTGAGGCCGGCACGGCGGCGCAGGGAGCGCAGCTGCGGGGCGACGGCGGGCAGATCGTCGCCGGGACCGGCGGGGGGCGCCGGGTCTGAGGCGTTCATGGTTCTATTGAGCCGGGAAATTGCCTCAGCGGCAAATTTATTGCCTCGGAGACAAAAACGAGGGCGAGCCATCGTGGCAGCACTGTCCAGGGCGGCGGAGATCTGCCGCAGCCGGGTTCCCGTCCACTCGCGGGAGGACAGTGGCCGCGCCGTCTTCGAGATCTCCGAGACCGGCTAGGAGACCCCGCCCGCGCACCCGCCCGCCAAGAAGCCCGGCTTCGTGCGCCGTGCCCTCGGCGGCGGGCGGTAGGGGTCGTCAGCGGTTCGCCACCGCCTGTTTGATCAGGGTCTTGCCGAAGTCCCACATCAGGCCGCCGCCGCTGTGGGCGTCGTCCATCACGTCCGTGAAGGCGTCCACGAAGCGGTCGACGTCCGTGTCGTCGACGATCAGCGGCGGGATGAGCTTGATCACCTCCAGGTGGTCGCCGGAGACCTGGGTGAGGATCCGGTGGCGTTGCAGCAGCGGCACGACGACCATCTGGGCGAACAGGCCCTTGCGGGCGGCCTGGAGCATGGTCCAGCGGCTGCGCAGCTTGAGCGAGCTCGGCCTGCCGAACTCGATGCCGATCATCAGGCCCCGGCCGCGTACGTCGGCGAGCAGCTCGTACTTGTCGGTCAGCGCGCTGAGCCGGGACTTGAGCTGTTCCCCCACGGCCCGGGCGTTGGCGACGATCTGGTCGTTCTCCATGACGGAGAGGACGGCGAGGCCGGCCGCCATGGCCTGGGCGTTGGCGCCGAAGCTCGCCGAGTGGACCAGGACGCGGTCCATGGACGAGTAGACCTTCTTGAAGATCCAGTCCTTGCCGAGGGTGGCGCCGACCGGGACGTACCCGCCGGACAGCGCCTTCGCCACGCACACCAGGTCCGGCTCCACGCCCTCCTCGTGCTGGTAGGCGTAGAAGTCGCCGGTGCGGCCGAGGCCGGTCTGCACCTCGTCGGCGATGAGCAGCGCCTTGTGCCGGTGCAGCAGTTCCTGGGCGGCGCGCAGATAGCCGGGCGGGGCCTCGTGGACGCCCTTTCCCTGGATCGGCTCGACGATCAGGGCGGCGACATCGCCCTTCTTGAGCTCCCGGGCGAGCGCGTCCAGGTCGCCGAGGGGAACGGCCGTGTCGGGCAGGAGGGGGGCGAAGCCGTCCCGGAAGCCGTTCTCGCCGTTGACCGACAGCGAGCCCGTGGTCAGGCCGTGGAAGGCGTGGTCGCAGTAGAGGACGCGGGGTCGGCCGGTGGCGAAGCGGGCGAACTTCAGCGCCGTCTCGACCGACTCGGTACCGCTGTTGCCGAAGAACACCCGGTCCAGGTGCGGGCTGTGCGCGAGGAGCCGTTCGGCGAGCAGGCCGGGCAGCGGCTGGCAGTCGAAGCGGGTGAGGTCGGCGAGCTGCGCGTCCAGGACGTCGTGCAGGGCCCTGCGGACGACGGGGTGGTGGCGGCCCAGGCCCATCACCCCGAACCCGGCGAGCATGTCCAGGTAGTCGTTGCCGTCCGCGTCCCAGAAGTGGGCGCCCTCGGCCCGCTCGTAGACCTTGTCGAAGCCGATGGTGTGCAGCATGCGCGGGAGCTGGTGGTTGAGGTACTTCGCATGCAGCTCGTAGCGCTCGGCTCCGCGCTCGGCCAGCAGCGCGCCGAGGTCGAACTCCTCGCTCATTGTTTCTCCTTGCTGACGCCATCGGTGACAGCGCCCTCGGCTGTGGCGCCCCGCAGGGCGCTGGGGGTACCCCCGGCCGAAGGCTGGGGGAGGAACTGCGCGACCAGCCCGGACGGCGCCGCACCCGCCACACGACCCCCCGCGGCACCCCCCTCGGCGTCGGCCCCCCGCCCCGCGAGGCTCGCCCCGATGCGCCCCGCGATCTCCACCGGCGTCAGCCCGATGTCGGCCAGCACCTCCCCCCGCTTGGCATGCTCCAGGAACTGCTCCGGAATCCCGAACCGCCGTACCGGCACGTCCACTTCCGCGTCGCCGAGCGCCAGCGACACCGCCGCGCCGACGCCGGCCGCCCGGCTGTTGTCCTCGACCACGGCCACCAGCTCGTGCCGGGCGGCCAGGACGGGCAGCGCCGGGTCCACGGGCTTCACCCAACGGGGGTCCACGACGGTGCAGTCGATACCCCGAGCAGAGAGCAGCTCGGCGGCCTGGAGGCAGACCGGCGCCATCACCCCGACCGCGACCAGCAGCACCTGCGCGTCCGTGTCGCCACGCAGCACGTCCACCCCGCCGAACCGGTCGACCGCCGGGATCTCCGGCCCCACCGACTCCTTCGGGAAGCGCACCAGCGTCGGCGCGTCGTCGACGGCGACCGCCTCGCGCAGTTGGAGGCGCAGCTGTTCGGCGTCGCGTGGGGCGGCGATCCGGAGGCCGGGCACGACCTGGAGGAACGACATGTCCCACATGCCGTTGTGAGAGGCGCCGTCGACGCCCGTGACACCCGCCCGGTCCAGGACGAACGTCACCCCGCAGCGGTGCAGTGCCACGTCCATCAGCAACTGGTCGAAGGCACGGTTGAGGAACGTGGCGTAGACGGCGACGACGGGGTGCAGCCCCCCGGTCGCCAGGCCCGCCGCGGAGACCGCCGCGTGCTGTTCGGCGATGCCGACGTCCCAGACCCGGTCGGGGAAGCGCTCGGCGAACCTGCCGAGGCCGACCGGGTGCAGCATGGCCGCGGTGATCGCCACGACGTCGTCCCGCTCCTCGCCGATCCGGACGATCTCGTCGCCGAACACCGAGGTCCAGGAAGGGCCGTTGGACGGCGCGAGCGGCTCGCAGGTGAGCGGGTCCATCACGCCGACGGTGTGGAAGTGGTCCTCCTCGTGGGCGAGCGCGGGCTCGTAGCCGCGGCCCTTCTCGGTGAGGCAGTGCACGAGGACCGGCCCGTGGAAGCGTTTCGCGCGCCGCAGCGCCGACTCGACCGCCTTGATGTCGTGGCCGTCGATCGGGCCGACGTACTTGAGGCCCAGGTCCTCGAACATGCCCTGCGGGGCGAAGGCGTCCTTGAAGCCCTTCTTGGCGCCGTGCAGGGACTCGTAGATGGTGTTGCCGACGATCGGGGTGCGCAGGAGTACGTCCTTGCCCCAGGCCAGCACCTTCTCGTAGCTGTCGGTCGTCCGCAGGGTCGCCAGATGGTTGGCGAGGCCGCCGATGGTGGGGGCGTAGGACCGCTCGTTGTCGTTGACGACGATGATCAGCGGCCGGTCCTTGGCGGCCGCGATGTTGTTGAGCGCCTCCCAGGCCATTCCGCCGGTCAGCGCGCCGTCGCCGATGACCGCGACGACATGGCCCTTCTCCCCCTGCACCTGGCGGGCCTTGGCGAGGCCGTCGGCCCAGCCGAGCGCGGTGGAGGCGTGGCTGTTCTCGATGACGTCGTGCTCGGACTCCTCGCGCGAGGGGTATCCGGACAGGCCGCCCTTGCCGCGCAGCTTGGAGAAGTCCTGACGGCCGGTCAGCAGCTTGTGGACATAGCTCTGGTGGCCGGTGTCCCAGAGGATGCGGTCCACCGGGGACTCGAAGACCCGGTGCAGTGCGACGGTCAACTCGACGACACCCAGGTTGGGGCCGAGGTGACCGCCGGTCCTGGCGACCGCGTGCACCAGGAACTCGCGTATTTCTTCGGACAGTTCACCGAGTTCCGCCTCGGACAGCGCCTTCAGGTCGCGTGGTCCCCGGATCTTCTCCAGAATCGTCACGCTCGGCCCCCTCTCGGTCCGTGCTGTTCAGCTCACGGTGACGGCGGGTGCTCCGGACCCGGCGCCGTCCTGCTCCATCTGCTCGGCGATCTTCATCGCTTCCTCGATGAGGGTCTCCACGATCTTCGACTCGGGCACGGTCTTGACGACCTCGCCCTTGACGAAGATCTGGCCCTTGCCGTTGCCGGAAGCGACCCCCAGGTCGGCCTCCCGTGCTTCGCCGGGGCCGTTGACCACGCATCCCATGACGGCGACGCGGAGCGGCACCTCCATGCCCTCCAGGCCTGCCGTCACCTCGTCCGCCAGCTTGTAGACGTCGACCTGGGCCCGCCCGCAGGACGGGCAGGAGACGATCTCCAGGCGCCGCTGCCGCAGGTTCAGCGACTCCAGGATCTGGATGCCGACCTTGACCTCCTCGGCGGGCGGGGCGGACAGCGAGACCCGGATGGTGTCGCCGATGCCCTGCGAGAGCAGCGCGCCGAAGGCCACCGCCGACTTGACCGTGCCCTGGAAGGCCGGGCCCGCCTCGGTGACGCCGAGGTGCAGCGGGTAGTCGCACTGGGCGGCGAGCTGCCGGTACGCCTCGATCATCACGACCGGGTCGTTGTGCTTGACCGATATCTTGATGTCCCGGAAGTCGTGCTCCTCGAAGAGCGAGGCCTCCCACAGAGCGCTCTCGACGAGCGCCTCCGGGGTGGCCTTGCCGTACTTCTCCAGGAGCCGCCGGTCGAGCGAGCCCGCGTTGACCCCGATGCGGATCGGGGTGCCGTGGTCCTTGGCGGCTCGTGCGATCTCCCGCACCTGGTCGTCGAACTTCTTGATGTTGCCGGGGTTCACGCGAACCGCCGCGCAGCCGGCCTCGATCGCCGCGAACACGTACTTCGGCTGGAAGTGGATGTCCGCGATCACCGGGATCTGGGACTTGCGCGCGATGGTCGCCAGGGCGTCCGCGTCGTCCTGCGTGGGGCAGGCGACCCGGACGATCTGGCAGCCGGACGCGGTGAGTTCGGCGATCTGCTGGAGGGTGGCACCGATGTCCGAGGTGCGGGTGGTGGTCATCGACTGCACGGACACCGGGGCGCCGCCGCCGACCGGCACCGGTCCGACCTGGATCTGCCGGGACGGGCGCCGCTCGGCGACGGGGCGGGCCGGGACCCCGGGGAGGCCCAGGGAGATGGCGGTCATGCCGTCACTCCCGGTTCCCGGAGACCGTCTCGCGCATGGCGCGCAGCGACTCCTTGAGCGACCCCATGGTGGCGAGGACGGCGGTGGGCTCGTAGCCGCAGTGCGCCATGCAGTTGGCGCAGCGCGGGTCCTTGCCACGGCCGTACTTGTCCCAGTCGGTCTTCTCGATGAGTTCGCGGTACGTCGGCACGTACCCGTCGCTCATCAGGTAGCAGGGGCGCTGCCAGCCGAAGAGCGAGTAGTTGGGGATCGCCCAGGCCGTGCACGGGAAGTCGACCTTGCCCTCCAGGAAGTCCAGGAAGAGCGGGGAGTGGTTGAGCCGCCACTTCTTCCGGTTGCCGCCGGCGAAGGCCTTCTTGAACAGCTCGCGAGTCTGCTCCACGCCCAGGAAGTGCTCCTGGTCGGGTGCCTTCTCGTAGGCGTAGGCGGGCGAGATCATCATCTCGTCGACCTTGAGGTCGTCGTTGAGGAAGTTGAGCACCTCGACGATGGTCTGCGGGGTGTCCGTGTTGAAGAAGGTCGAGTTGGTGGTCACCCGGAAGCCGCGCCGCTTGGCCTCCTTGATGGCCGCCACCGCCTCGTCGAACACGCCTTCCTTCGCAACGGACTCGTCGTGCCGCTCGCGCAGTCCGTCGATGTGCACCGCGAAGGCGAAGTAGGGCGAGGGCGTGAACTTGTCCATCTTCTTGCGCAGCAGCATGGCGTTGGTGCAGAGGAAGACGTACTTCCGCTTCGCCACCAACTGCCGCACGATCTCGTCGATCTGAGGGTGCATCAGGGGTTCGCCGCCCGCGATGGACACCATCGGCGCACCGGACTCCAGCACCGCCCCGACGGCCTGCGCGACGGGCATACGCTGCTTCAGCACTCCGGCGGGGTGCTGGATCTTCCCGCAGCCCTCGCATTTCAGGTTGCACGCGAAGAGCGGTTCCAGCTCCACGATCAGCGGGAACTTGTCCCGCTTGCGAAGCTTCTGTTCAGCCAAGTAGGTAGCGACCTTGATCGACTGGCGCAGCGGCATGGCCATCTGGCTCACCTCCGAGGGAGCAGCAAAGAACGGTGCCATTCGAAGAAAGCTGGAAGAACGGATCGAAGTACGCGGAAAGCCGATATTCCACCGCGCACCGTGCCGATCCGGACGAGTTCATGTTCAGGAGCGTCCACGACCACCCGTACAGCCGCAACAGGGCGCTCGCCCGTGCGTACGGCGCTCAGGAGCGTGGCCGCCGACTCCATGTCGACCGCGATTGCGCCGGTCGCGAGCAGATCTGATCGTTCGTGACCTCGGACGACGTGATCGGAGCCGGTGAGGGGACCGGTGTGGACGGTGCGGCCGGGCAGGGTCCGCACCAGTTCCTTGACGAGGAGTTCGGTGCCGACGCAGGGCACGTTGCCGCGCGGGTCCCGGGTCTCCTCGGCGACCACCAGGTCGCCGGGGTGCATCCCGGGGGCGAGTCCGGCACAGAAGCCGGTGGCCAGCACGGCGGCAGCGGCGAGCGCCGGATCGGCGAGGACCCGGGTGACGGACCGTTCCGCCGCCTTGGGCCCCATGCCCGTACGCAGTACGGTGACCGGCCCGTCCGCGCCCCCGCGTTCGCCGGCGCGCAGGGCGAGGTGCTCGATGCCGAGCGCGCAGGCGATCAGCAGCGGGGCCGGAGCGGGCGTGGTGCTCAATTCAGCTCCTCTCGGCCTTGGGCGTGGGCTCGCCGTGGACGTAGCGGCCGAGCGCGGTGAGCGGGAAGACCTGCCGGTAGAGGTGGTAGTTGATGGAGAAGTCCCAGGGGAAGCCGGTGCCGGTGAAGTACGGCTCGTCCCAGGAGCCGTCCTCGGCCTGCGTATCGGCGAGCCACTGCACACCCCGCTCGACGGCCTTGGAGTCCTTCTCCCTCGCCGCCAGGAGCGCCATCAGCGCCCACGCCGTCTGGGAGGCGGTGGAGGCACCGCGACCGCTCCATTCGCCGACGTGCTTGTAGGAGCGCAGGTCCTCGCCCCAGCCGCCGTCGTCGTTCTGGACGTTCTCCAGCCAGGTCACCGCGCGCCGGATCGCCGGGTGCGAGGCGGGCAGTCCGGCCGCGGTGAGGGCGGGTACCACGGATCCGGTGCCGTAGACGTAGTTGACGCCCCAGCGCCCGAACCAGGAGCCGTTCGGCTCCTGTTCGGCGAGCAGCCACTCGATGCCGCGCCGGGTGCGCGGGTCGTGGGACATGCCCTCGAAGGCGAGCATCTCCACGACGTGCGCGGTGACGTCGGCCGAGGGCGGGTCGATGACCTCGCCGAAGTCGCAGAACGGCAGCCGGTTGGGGAACGGGCTGGTGTTGTCGACGTCGAAGGCGCCCCAGGCCCCGTTCTTCGACTGCATACCGAGGTTCCAGCGCACCCCGCGCCCGATGGCATTCTCCATGCGCTCGGGGTCGTGGTGCCTGACCCGGCGCAGCGCGAGGACGACCTCAGCGGTGTCGTCGATGTCGGGGTAGTTGTCGTTGTGGAACTCGAACGCCCAGCCTCCCGGCGGGAGTTGGGGGCGCTTCACGGCCCAGTCGCCGGGCCGGACGACCTGCTCACCGAGCATCCAGTCGGCGGCTTTGACGAGTTGCGGGTGGTCGGCGGGCAGCCCGGCGTCGGCCAGCGCGATGGTCGCCAGGCAGGTGTCCCACACGGGCGACTGGCAGGCCTCGATCATCCGGGCGCCGTCCTCGCGCCACACGGCGTAACGATCCAGCGACTCGAGCCCGGCGCGCAGCACGGGGTGTTCGAGGTCGTAGCCCAGCAGGTACAGGGCGATCACCGAGTAGACGGCCGGGGGCTGGATACCGCCCCAGGCGCCGTCGTTCTCCTGGCGTTCGACGATCCAGCGGGCGGCCGAGTTCAGGGCGGAGCCGCGCAGCCGGCGCAGCGCGACCTTGCGGTAGCCGCGGACGACCTTGTCGAGGCGCTGGAAGACGCCCTCCCAGCTGGCCACCGGGGCGAGGGGCTGCGGCGGGTTGGGGTCGGCCGGGTCGGTGTGGAGCTCGTCCAGCGGGAAGGGAGCGGGGCGCACCGGGCGTTTGGCCGAGACGACGGTGAGCGGCACGATCGTCTGCCGGGCCCACTGGCCGAAGTTGTAGATGCTGAGCGGGAACCACTTGGGGAAGTACAAAAGTTCCGGGGGGAGTTCGGGCAGGTCCTCCCACTTCCACCAGCCGAACAGGGCCAGCCAGATCCGGGTGAACACCCGGGCCGAGGCGATCCCGCCGCGCTCGCGGATCCAGGCCGACGCCTTCGCCATGTGGGGTGCGTCCGGGGCGTCCCCGGCCAGCCGCAGGGCGACGTACGCCTCGATGGTGGCGGAGAGTTCGCCCGGGCCGCCGTAGAAGGTGGCCCAGGTGCCGTCCTCGCGCTGCTCGCCGCGGATGAAGAGCGCGGCGGCGGCCGTCGTCGACTCGTCGCGGATGCCCAGAAACTGACGGAGCAGCAGATCCTCGGCGTCCATGGTGACGTTGGTCTCCAGGACGCCCTTCCACCAGCCCTGCGCGTCCTGGCGGGCCAGCAGATGGTCGGTGGCGCGCCGCACGGCGCGTTCGGCGGCTTCTTGTACCCCGGCCGTCCCGGGCGTGGTGTGGTCGGTGGTGGCCGAGTCGGCCCGGGGCGGAACGGTGGCCCCGGTGCTTCCGTCGGTCGTCGCTGTCATGGCTTCCCCTTCGTGCAGTCGTACGAAATCGTTCTGCTGTGGGTCCGCCGTCGGCCGGTGCTGGCTGCGCGCTCGCACCGGCCGGCGACTACGCGAGGGCTATTCGACCGATAGTGATCATCTCTTTCGTACGACGACGAAGTCGGCGAGCGCCGTGAACCGCGCCCTCACCGGGTCGGGCATGTCGACGGCGTGCAGGGCCTCGACGGCGATGGCGTGCTGACGGCGGGCCTCCTCGGCGGTCCACTCCCGGCCGCCGGCCTCCTCGATCAGGGCGGCGCGGGCGGCGAACTCCTCCTCGGAGAAGTTCTCGAAGTCGCTGCTCTTGGCGTCGGCGGCGAGGATCTCGCCGAGCCGCTCGGAGGCGGACCCGCCCGCCGCGAGCGCGGCGACGACCGGCAGGGACTTCTTGCGCTGGCGCAGGTCGCTCCAGGTCTGCTTGCCGGTGGCGTCCGGGTCGCCCCAGATGCCGAGCAGGTCGTCGACGGCCTGGAAGGCGAGGCCGAGGTGGTAGCCGTACTTCTCCAGGGTGTCGGCGGTGCGGTCGTCGGCGCCGCCGAGCACCGCGCCGATGGAGCTGGAGGCGGCGAGCAGGGCGCCGGTCTTGTTGCCCTCCATCTCCAGGCACTCCTCGACGCTGACCCGATCGCGGTGTTCGTAGGAGATGTCCTGGGCCTGGCCGTCGATCAGGGCGCGGGTGGCGGTGGTGAGCCGCCGGGTGGCGCGGCCGGCCTCGACGGTGCCGAGTTCGAGGAGGATCTCGTTGGCGAGGGCGAACAGGGCGTCGCCGACCAGGATGGCCTGGGCGGGTCCGTGCACCTTCCAGACGGTGTCACGGTGGCGGCGCTGTTCGTCGCCGTCCATCAGGTCGTCGTGCAGCAGGGAGAAGTTGTGGACGAGTTCGACGGCGACGGCGCCGGGGATGCCGACCTCGGGGGCGGCACCGGTGACCTCGGCCGAGAGCACGGCGAGAGCGGGGCGCACCGCTTTTCCGCCGTCGCCGTCGGCGGGGTTGCCCTCGGCGTCGATCCAGCCGAAGTGGTAGGCGGCAACGGTGTCCATGGGAGGTGCCAGGCGGTCGACGGCCGCCCGCAGTACCGGTGTGGCAAGGGTCCGGCCGCGCTCCAGGAGCGCGGTCACGTCCACCGCGTCGGCAGCCGTCTCGGCCGGGGGCACAGTGGGCACAGTTTCTCCTCTTGTTGCGGTACCGGGGGTGCGGGGGCCTGCCGCCTGCTGATCGAGCGTCACGCCGCCTCCTCGAACTCGAAGAGGTGACGGGGGCGGGGCCGGCCCAGGGTGCCCAGCGCGGCGTCCGCCGCGCTCACACCGCTGCGGACCGCACTCTCCATGGTCGCGGGCCACCCGGTGGCGGTCCACGCTCCGGCCAGGTACAGGCCGGGGGCCTTGGTGCGGGCGCCGGGCCGCAGCCGCCCGACGCCGGGGGTGGGGGCGAACGTCGCGGTGCGCTCCCGGGTCACGAAGAAGTCCTTCACCTCGGCGCCGCGCGCGGCGGGCAGCAGCCGCTCCAGCTCGGGCAGATACCGCTCGCGCAGTTCGGCCACGGGTGCGTCGATCTCGTCCTGGGCGGCGGACTGGGAGAGCGCGAGGTACTGGCCCTCGCGCAGCCCGGAGGCGTGGGTGCGGTCGAACACCCACTGGACCGGGGTGCCGAGGGCCGCGAAGAACGGCTTGGTGAGCACCGTACGGTCGTAGACCACATGGACGTTGAGGATCGGCGCGGTGCCGATGTCCAGCAGGTTCTCCGGGGCGTCCAGGGCGCCGGCGGGCAGCAGGTCGTGGGCCTCGCGCTGGGCGACGGCGAGCACGACGGCGTCGGCGGTGAGCGTCTCGCCGGGAACCTGAACGTTCCAGCTCCCGTTCTCGTTAGTGGAGACGGAGGTGACGCGTGTACGGACCTCGGTACGCACGCCCGCGGAGTCGAGCGCCTTGCGGGCGAGCCGGTCGTGCAGTTCGCCCAGCGGCACATGGGCCCAGCCGATGTCGGCCGCGCCCGGGTCGGACAGCAGACCGGTCTTGAACACCATCGCGGCGAGCCCCAGCGAGGCGTCGCCCGCGACCGCGTTGAGGGTGGCGACCCCGACCAGGTCCCACAGGGCCTCGACGGCACGCGCCGACTGGCCGTGGGCGGCCAGCCAGCTGCCGAAGTCCTGTGCGTCCAGGCTCGGATCGGCGAGGTCGAGCCCCCTGAGCGCGAGCGCGGCACGCCCGATCTTGGCCCGCTCGGCGAGCGAGAGGTGCGGATAGACGGCCAGGCTGCGCCCCAGATGCAGGGGCACGGGCAGCGGGTCGCGGCGAAGCCTGCCCAGGCGCCGTCCCTCCGGCTTGGCGAGATCGAGCACGGGCACGTCGAGGCGGTTCTGCAGCGGTGCCAGCTCCGCGCCCTCGATGCGGTCGAGGAACCAGCGGTAGGCGGTGCAGCAACGCAGGTACACGTGCTGGCCGTTGTCCACGGTCAGGTCGCCGCGCTGGAAGGAGAAGGCGAGCCCGCCGAGCCGCGGCCTGCCTTCGAGAAGGGTGACGCGGACCCCCGCGTCGGCGAGCGCGAGCGCGGCAGTGATGCCGGCCAGGCCGCCACCGATCACCACGGCCGTGCGCCCGGACGGGATGTCGTCGTGCGTCCGTTCGGATCGCGTGCCGTCGGTCATCGTGCGCCCTCCCCTGCCTGCCCGCCGCCCCTGTGGAACGGGGCACGGCAGACCGTCGCAGTCAGGGACGCCGGCCCGCCGCGGAGGGTTGCCTGCCGTTTTTCTCCGGCGGAGTCACCTTGGCCCACATTGTCCATCAGGCGCGCCTCCTGACGGTCAGCCGGGAGGTGTGCCGACGGGTGTCGATGCCGGACAGGCCGCGTGCGGCGACGTACGCCTTCTCGCGTCCGGGCAGCGAGACCCGGCCGCGCAGCACCGCCTCCGGTTCGCGCTCGATGCGGTCGAGCAGACGGCGGTAGATGCCGGCCATGGCGGCGACGCAGGCGCCGCTGCGCCGGTCGAGCATGGGCAGCAGCCGGTAGCCCTCGGCGAAAAGGGCACGGGCGCGCCGCACTTCGAAGTGCACCAGACCCGCGAAGTCGGAGCCCTCCGGCGGGGTCGACCCATGGAAACCGCCCGCACAGCCGAACTTGGCGAGGTCGTCGGAGGGCAGATAGGTACGGCCGTTCCCGGCGTCCTCGCGGACGTCCCTGAGGATGTTGGTGAGCTGGAGCGCGAGCCCGAGCGTGTCGGCATACTCCGGCGCGCGCTCGGCGCCGCGCGCCCCCGGTTCCGTGCCGAACACACCGAGCGAGAGCCGGCCGATGGCACCGGCCACACAGCGGCAGTAGACCTTGAGGTCGTCCCAGGTCTCGTAGGTCTCGCCGCGTACGTCCATCAGCACGCCGTCGATCAGCTCGTCCAGGCCGCCCAGCGGGATCGGGAAGGCCTGAGCGGCGTGCGCGAGGGCGACCGCGACCGGGTCGGTGTCGTCCTCGGCGACCGCACCGTCCTGGACCCGGGCGAGCAGCGCCCGGGTGTCCTCCAGGCGGGCCACCTTCACGTCGTCGGCCAGCGCGCCGTCGCCGATGTCGTCGACGCGCCGGGAGAAGGCGTAGAGCGCCGACATGGCGCGTCGCTTGGGCGCCGGCAGCAGCCTGATGCCGTAGGCGAAGTTCCGTGCCTGCTGTCCGGTGACGGTCTCGCAGTAGCTGTAGGCGGCGAGTACCGGTGCGGACACAGGTGTGGGAGAGTCCACGGTCCGGATCACCCCTCTCCTCGCAGAGTCACGCCCGCCTCACGCAGCAACCGGCCCTTGCCGGGCTTGGGCGGGCCTGGAAGTACGTCGTATTCGGCGGCGGCGATCGCATGGACCGCCGCCCTTCCCCCCGCCACGAACCCCGCGAGCAGCAACTTCAACCTGCCGTGGACGCTACCCACAAGGGGGGCGCCTTCATTCAGGAGATCACGGGCGCGTTGTGCTTCATATGCAACCAGTGCACGCACCGAAGCGCCCGCGGTTTTCCTGGCGAGATCCGCCTCCTGGACGTGAAAGCGCTTCATGTCCTCGGCGGGCAGATAGATCCGGTCGCGGCCGAGGTCCTCGGCCACGTCCTGGAGGTGTTCGACGATCTGGAGCGCCGTGCAGATCGCGTCGGAGAGGCGGATCCGCTCGGGGGTCGAGGTGCCGGTGACGGCGAGGACCAGGCGGCCGACGGGGTTGGCGGACAGCTCGCAGTAGGCGAGCAGGTCGTCGTAGGTCTCGTACCGCTTGACGAGCTGGTCCTGGCGGTTGGCGGCGATCAGCCCGAGGAACGGCTCGGGGGTCAGCACCCGGCGGCGGACCGTGGGCTGCAGACGGCGCAGCAGGGGGTGGTGCGGGGTGGCGTCGAAGACCCGGCGCAGGTCGGCCTCGAAGGCGTCGAGGAGGACCAGGCGGTCCTCGGCCTCCGCGTCGGACACCCCGAGCAGCCGGGCGTCGGCGCCGCCGGGGGCCAGGTCGCCGTCGCCGATGTCGTCGACGAGGCGGGCGAAGCCGTACACCGCCATCAGGTCGTCACGCCAGGCCTTCGGCAGGAAGAAGGGTGCCACCGGGAAGTTCTCGTCGGCGGCCTTGTCCAGGGTGCCGCGCTCCGGGTCGCCGACGGGCGCCGAGGTGGTCGCCGTCACCGTTCGCTGCCCGGGGCGGGGACGGCGCGGCCTGCGTTGAGCTGGGGAGTTTCCGTAGCCATTGCCGTCACATCTCCCGTTCTACACTGCCGACCCAATACACACTATTTCGGACACGCCGCCCTGCAATCCACGGGGCGGCCCGGCAGAGGGTGTCGCGCATTATCGCCCCACTTGCCGCTTTCCGGGACCGGTACAGCTTACGTTGTACAACGCATCGAGGTTCGTCGGGGTGTCCCGCAGATCACAACAACACACCGATTGGCGTCAAGATTCCTAAGGCGAGGCGGAGTTGACGTTTCCTTTGCAGACGCGGGGTCCCGCCGAAAAAGTTGCGGCGGGACCCCGGACAATAACGGCTGCTCGCCCGTGAACGCGCGAGCTACTTCCCCGTGAACTTCTCGTACTCCTTGAGCACCTCTTCGGTCGGGCCGTCCATGCGCAGTTCGCCGCGCTCCAGCCACAGCACGCGTTCGCAGGTGTCGCGGATCGAGTTGTTGTTGTGGCTGACCAGGAACACCGTGCCCGCGTGCTCGCGCAGTTCGCGGATACGGGCCTCGGAGCGCCTGCGGAAGGCCGCGTCACCGGTGGCCAGCGCCTCGTCGATCATGAGGACGTCATGGTCCTTGGCGGCGGCGATGGAGAAGCGGAGCCGGGCGCCCATGCCGGAGGAGTAGGTGCGCATGGGCAGGGTGATGAAGTCGCCCTTCTCGTTGATCCCGGAGAAGTCGACGATCTGCTGGTAGCGGGCCTTGATCTGCTCGCGGGACATCCCCATGGCGAGACCGCCCAGGATGACGTTCTTCTCGCCGGTGAGGTCGTTCATCAGGGCCGCGTTGACGCCGAGCAGCGAGGGCTGGCCGTTGGTGTAGACCCTGCCCTTCTCGGCGGGGAGCAGGCCGGCGATGGCGCGCAGCAGGGTGGACTTGCCGGAGCCGTTGGAACCGATCAGGCCGATGGCCTCGCCGCGGTAGGCGACGAAGGAGACACCCCGGACCGCGTGCACCTTGCGGATGCCGCGCTCGTCGCCGCGCCTGACGATCCGGCTGAGGGCGGAGGTCGCGCTGCCCTTGCCGGTCTTGGCGCCGTTGACGCGGTAGACGATGTGCACGTCCTCCGCGATGACGGTGGGGATGCGCTCCCCCATGGACTGCTCTCCCATCGTCTGCTCCCCTATGGTCTGCTCAGCCACGGCCGTACCGCTCCTCGGCCTTCCAGAAGTACACGAAACCGCCGACGAAGATCACCAGGGCCCAGGCGAGGGCGACGGCCCAGACGTGCGGCGGAAGGTTCGAGGCGCCGTAGCCGTCGATCAGCGCGTAGCGCATCAGGTCCATGTAGACGGTGGCGGGGTTCACCTGCAGCAGCAGACGGGCCCACTCCGGCCGGCCCTCCATCATCTTGGTGATCGAGAACATCACGCCGGACATGTACATCCAGGTGCGCAGGATGAACGGCAGCAGCTGGGCGAGGTCCGGCGTCTTGGCGCCCATCCGGGCCACGATCAGGGCCAGCCCGGTGTTGAACAGGAACAGCAGGAACAGGATCGGGACGACCAGCACCCAGGACAGGCCCGGACGGCTGCCGAAGCCGACCACCACGGCGATCATGACGATCATCGAGAACAGCAGCTGCTGGAGCTGCTGGAGCGCGAAGGAGATCGGCAGCGAGGCGCGCGGGAAGTGCAGCGCGCGCACCAAACCGAGGTTTCCGGAGATCGCGCGGACGCCCGTCATGATCGAGCTCTGCGTGAAGGTGAAGGTGAAGACGCCGGTGACCAGGAACGGGATGTAGACGTCCTGGGACATGCCGCGGCTGGCGTGCAGGATGACACCGAAGATGAAGTAGTACACGGCCGCGTTCAGCAGCGGTGTGGCCACCTGCCACAGCTGGCCGAGCTTGGCCTGGCTGTACTGGGCGGTGAGCTTCGCCTGGGAGAAGGCCAGGATGAAGTGGCGCCGCCCCCAGAGCTGGCGTACGTACTCGACGAGCGAGGGCCGGGCGCCGCTCACCGCGAGCCCGTACCTGGCGGCGAGCTGCGCCGCCGTGAGGCCCTCGTCGGGCGACGGCACCGCGCTCAGCGCGATACCGCCGTCATGCGTTGTCTCACTCAAGGATGGAAGCCTTCGTCCTCGGATCCGTCTTCGGATTCGTCTTACGTTGGTCTTGCGATCGTCTTACGGAATTGTGCTACAGGGCGCGACACGTATCCGCCGGGGGATACGTTTTCGGGGGGTCGCCGCGCGCCTTCGCGCGCGGCCGGACACCTTCGAGCCTGTCAGATCACGGGGGGACGGCCCAGTCGCGTGAGCTTCCACACGGTCCGCCAGCGCATGGGGCGGCGGGGTCCGCACGGGGTGGTCCAGCCCTCACGGAAGCCGGCGAACCAGGCGTGCAGGGCCGGCCGGGAGGGGCGCCGGACCAGGGTCAGCAGCATCCACACCCCGAGGTAGACGGGGACCAGGGGGGCGGGCAGGTTGCGGCGGGCCAGCCAGACCCGGTTGCGGGCGACCATCCGGTGGTAGACCGCGTGCCGGGAAGGGGCGGTCGTGGGGTGGAACAGAACCATGTCGGAGCGGTAGTCGATCATCCAGCCGGCGTCGAGTGCGCGCCAGGCCAGGTCGGTCTCCTCATGGGCGTAGAAGAACTCGTCCGGCAGGCCGCCGACCTCGGCGAGGACCTGGGTGCGGACGGCGTTGGCACCGCCGAGGAAGGTGGTGACCCGGGAGGAGCGCATCGGGTCGGAGGCCCGCAGCCTCGGCACGTGCCGGCGCTGGGTCTCGCCGGTGTCCGGGTCGGCGATGCGGAAGCTGATGATGCCGAGCTGCGGGTCGGTGGCGAAGGCCGCGCGGCACAGCTCGGCGGTGTCGTGCTCGGGGAGCAGACCGTCGTCGTCGAGGAAGAGCAATATGTCGACATCGCGGCCGCTGGGGCCGAATGCCTCTATGCCGACGTTGCGGCCGCCGGGGATCCCGAGGTTCTCGGGCAGCTCCAGGGTGCGGACGCCCTCGGGGACGTCCGGGACGGGCGAGCCGTTGCCGACGACGACCACCTCGACCCGCTCGCCGTCCTGCTTGGCGACCGAGTCGAGGAGGGCGCGCAGCTCATCGGGGCGGTTGCCCATGGTGATGACGACCGCGCCGACCTTCAGCCCGGCGCTCACCGCAGCCTGCTCGACGCGAGGACGGAGACCAGGTGCAGCAGGGTCTGCAGCAGCGCGATGCCGGCGAGCACCGCGGTGCCGAGCCTGGTCCAGAAGAGGTCGCCGTGGAAGTGGTCGGCGACGGCGAGGGCCAGGATCAGCAGCGAGGCCTCGATGCCGAGGATCAGCCGGTGGAACTTGAACGCGGCGGCGGCCCGGCGGGCCAGCGCCATCCCGGAGGACCGCATCTCGGCGGCGGCCTCCTTGACCACGGGCAGCCCGGCCTGGTGGCGGGCGACGCCGACCAGGTCGGTCTCGGCCTTGATCAGGATCGCGCCGAGCGCGGCCAGGGTGCCGAGGAAGGCCCACAGCCAGTCGATACGGCCGCTGCCGAACAGGTCGGCGGCGCGCAGCCCGAGCCCGACCAGGACGGCCGCGTCGGTCAGGTAGGCGCCGACCCGGTCGAGGTAGACCCCGCCCAGCGAGTACTGCTGCTTCCAGCGGGCCACCTCGCCGTCGACGCAGTCCAGCAGCAGGTACATCTGGACGCACACCACGCCGAGGACGGCGCCCCAGACGCCCGGCACCATCAGGGCCGGGCAGGCGAGTACGCCGAACACGGTCATCAGGTACGTGAGCTGGTTGGGCGTGACCCTGGTGTTCACCAGGTAGCGGTCTACCCGCAGGGACACCTCACGCATGTAGAGGCGTCCCATCCAGTGCTCACCGCTGCGCCGGTCCTTGACCCCAGCGGGGTGCACGACCGGACGGAGTTCAGCTACCGATGGCCTTGACATAGTCGACGTAGAGGTCCTTGATCTGGTGGGTCTTGAGTTCGAGGTGTTCGAGGATGGTGTAGCGGCCGGGCCGGGTCTCCGGGGCGAACTCGACGACCCGGACGAACTCGTCCACGGTGAAGCCGATCTCCTCCGGCAGCACCGGCAGTCCGTGCCGGCGCAGCACATCGGCCATGAACGCGGACTCCTCGTGGGCTCCGCGCAGATACATCGCGAAGGCCGCGCCGAGCCCGCACTGCTCGCCATGGCTGGCGGCACGCCTCGGGAACAGCAGGTCGAAGGCGTGGTTGATCTCGTGGCAGGCGCCGGAGGACGGGCGGGAGTCGCCCGACACCGACATGGCGATACCGCTGAGCACCAGGGCCTCGGCGAGGACCTGGAGGAAGTCGTTGTCGCCGATGCCGCCGGGGTGGCGCAGTACCGCCTCGCCGGCCTGCCGGGCCATGGCGGCCGCCAGACCGTCGATCTTCTCGCCGTTGACGCGGTGGGACAGCTCCCAGTCCGCGATCGCCGAGATGTTGGAGACGGCGTCACCGATGCCGGAGCGCACGAAGCGCGCCGGGGCCTCCCGGATCACGTCGAGGTCGATCACGACCGCGATCGGGTTCGGCACGCCGTAGGAGCCGCGGCCCGCGTCGTTGTCGAGGGTGGCGACCGGCGAGCACAGGCCGTCGTGGGCGAGGTTCGTCGGTACCGCGACCAGCGGCAGGCCGACCCGTGCGGCGGCGAACTTCGCACAGTCGATGATCTTGCCGCCGCCGAGGCCGACCACCGCGTCGTAGTGACCGGCCTTGATGTCACCGGCCAGCCGGATCGCGTCGTCGAGGGTGCCGCCGCCGACCTCGTACCAGGTGGCGCCGGGCAGGCTCGGCGAGACACGCTCGCGCAGCTTCGAGCCGGAGCCGCCGCTGACGGCGACGGCGAGCCGGCCCGAGTGCGAGATGCGTTCGTCGGCGAGCACGCTCGCGAGGTCGTCGAGGGCACCCGGGCGGATGTCCACGACGACCGGCGAGGGGATCAGCCGGGTCAGTACTGGCACGCGATCTCCCGTCCCCTGGCGAGATCGTCGTGGTTGTCGATCTCGACCCACCGGAGGTCGCCGATCGGCGCGACGTCGATCCGGAAGCCGCGGTTGACCAGCTCCTGGTAGCCGTGCTCGTAGAACTGCTGCGGGTCGGTCTCCCAGACCGTCTTCAGCGCGTCGGCGAGTTCGGGGGCCGCGTCGCCCTCGATGAGGGTGACGCCGATGTACTCGCCGGTGGCCTCGGCGGGGTCCATCAGCTTGGTGATCTTCGTCATGCCCTTGGCGGGGTCGACGACGACCTTCATCTCCTCGTCGGCCAGGGACTTCACGGTGTCGAGCGCGAGAATGATCTTCTTGCCGTCGCCGCGCGCGGCGAGCAGCGTCTTCTCGACGGAGACCGGGTGCACGGTGTCGCCGTTGGCGAGGATCACGCCGTCCTTGAGGGCGTCACGGCCGCACCACAGGGAGTAGGCGTTGTTCCACTCCTCGGCCTTGTCGTTGTCGATGAGGGTGAGCTTGAGGCCGTACTTGGCCTCCAGGGCCGCCTGGCGTTCGTAGACGGCCTCCTTGCGGTAGCCGACGATGATCGCGACCTCGGTCAGGCCGATCTCGGCGAAGTTGCCGAGGGTCAGGTCGAGAACGGTGATCGAGTCCTCTATACCGGCGGGCCCCACCGGCACCAGCGCCTTGGGCAGGCTGTCGGTGTAGGGGCGCAGACGCCGTCCGGCGCCGGCCGCCAGCACGAGGCCGATCATGCGGGTTCTCCTTCGTCGTGTACGGCGGGCGCCCCTGCGGACACCCAGAAGCGGATGCTCTCGACGAGCACCAGCCCGGCCACGGCCACGGCGAGGACCGTGAGCGCGGCCTTGAACTGCGCGGCGGTGAGCAGCGCGGCCAGGACGGTGACGACCAGCGTCCGCCCTTCCTGCCCCCCGATGGCACGTACCAGCCAGGCGGGCGGCGCCCCGGCGTTGCCGCGGATGCGGTACACCGTGTCGTAGTGATGGTAGGCGACGGCGGCCACCAGGCCGAAAGCCGCAGGAAGGGCTCCGTTTACCCCGGCTTTGCTTGCGAGGACGAGGACGGTGCCGTACTCGGCGGCTCGGAAGAGGGGCGGGACCAGCCAGTCGAGGGCGCCCTTGAGCGGGGCGGCGAGGGCCCGGCCGGAGGCGACGGCGTAGAGGAATGCGCCCGCGACCGGCGCCCAGGTCACCCCGGAGAAGAGGGAGACGGTGAGAACCGCCACTCCGGCGAGCGCCAGCAGGAGCGGGGAGCCGAGCGGGGCGCGCCTGGTGCGGGACACGAATCCCGCGAGGGGGCCGTTGTCGGCCAGGTCCGCCAGCGCCTGCGCCGCCCGGTCGGTGCGCCTCGCCTTGCGGGTCAGGGACCGCAGGACCCGCCCGGCCGTGGTGTACGTCGCGGCGAAGGCACAGCCGATCAGCAGCACGTAGAAGGTGATCCGCGGAGTGGTGGCCGCCGTGAGGACGGCTATGAGTGCCCACCGTTCGCCGATGGGCAGCACTATCATCCGGCGCACCCAGACCGTCCAGCCGACGCTGTCGAGCTTGTCGGAGAGGGCGGCGGTGGGGCTGGTGTTGGCGGTGGCGTCGTGGTTGGCCTCGTTGAAGGAGAAGTCGACCACGTGCCGGCAGGTCTGCAGGATCATCGCGCCGAGAGCGAGGGCCCATACGTCGTCGCCGCCGCGGGCCGCGCCGAGGGCGAGGCCGGCGTAGTAGGCGTACTCCTTGGCCCGGTCGAAGGTGGCGTCCAGCCAGGCGCCGAGCGTGGAGTACTGCAGGGAGTAGCGGGCGAGCTGGCCGTCCGTGCAGTCCAGGACGAACGAGCAGATCAGCAGCACGCCGGCGGCGACGAACCCGGCGCGGGTGCCGGTGGCCGCGCAGCTCGCCGCGATCAGGGCGGTGAGCAGGGAGGCGGTGGTGACCTGGTTGGGGGTCAGTCCGCGCCGGGCGCACCAGCGGGCGATGTAGCGCGAGTACGGGCTGATGAAGAAGGTGGTGAAGAACCCGTCACGGGACTTCACTGCGGACTTCAGGCGCACGGCCTCGTCGTCGACGGCCGCGACGGCCTGCCGCGCCTCGTTGCGGGCCTGCGGGTCGGCGGGCACGGCGGCGACGAGGCTGCCCAGCTCGGGGCGGTGGACGTCGGCGTCCAGGGCGGTGACGAGGCCGTCGACCGCGAGGTCGGTGCCGCCGCCGGCGGAGGCCTCCCGGGCCAGCGCCCGGCTCAGGGCCTGGCGGCCGGCCGGCTGGGCGGTGACGGCGCCCGGGATCGCGGCGAGCGGGAAGCGCGGGTCGGTCAGACCGAGGCGCAGGGCGTGCAGATGGCCGACGAAGCGGGCGTCGACGACGGCCACCCGCCGGTCGGCGGGCACCGCCGCGAGGAGGTTCCCGGTGTCGGCGGCGTCGAAGGCCGTGAGCACCTCGAAGCCGAGCGCCCGCAGATCGCTCTCCAGTGGCGATCCGGGGACCGGCTGACCGGTGACGATGGCGGTCGACAACCGAAACTCACTCCCTGGGTGCGGCGCACGGGCGCCGGTTTCTCCTGCGTGATGGGGCGCGATGTGCCTGGTGGCCCCCGGGCGGCATTCGGCAGAGGTTAGCGGATGGTGAGGATTGCTTGTTCACCGGCCGTTTACGGCACGGTCGACCCACCCTGCCTTGGCCTTTGCCGAGATCATCATCCGTGATCCGGGCCCCGCCCCACAAACCCGCATCCACAGAGCGGACATCGGGGACACGGGGCGTCGGCGCACGACGGGTGCGAGCCGACCACCCGGGATGCACCCTCACTCACACGGGGTAACTGAGGCTGCCCTGACCTGGGCTTCGTTTCCGCAGGTCAAGGCACATGACAACGGTGTTCAGTGCCGCGTTGCCGGATACCCCCCACCCGTAGTTCACTGTGATCCCGGGCGGAACACAGGAGGCGTATCTCATGGGGGCAGGGCACGACCACGGCCACACGCACAGCCACGCGCCGCCCACCGGCACGGCCGCGCTGGCGTACCGCGGGCGGCTCCGGGTGGCGCTCGCCATCACCCTCGGGGTGATGGTGGTCGAGATCACCGGCGGGCTGCTGGCCGACTCGCTGGCGCTGATCGCGGACGCGGCCCACATGGCGACGGACGCGCTGGGCCTCGGCATGGCCCTGCTGGCGATCCACTTCGCCAACCGGCCGGCGAGCACCAACCGCACCTTCGGCTTCGCCCGCGCCGAGATCCTGGCCGCCCTGGCCAACTGCATGCTGCTGCTCGTGGTCGGCGGCTATGTGCTCTACGAGGCGATCCAGCGGTTCCTCACGCCCGCGGACACCCGGGGCGGCCTGATGATCGTGTTCGGTCTGATCGGTCTGGTCGCCAACATGATCTCGCTCACGCTGCTGGTGCGCGGCCAGGCGGAGAGCCTGAACGTGCGCGCCGCCTTCCTGGAGGTGGCGGCCGATGCGCTGGGCTCGCTGGCCGTGCTGATCTCGGCCACGGTGATCCTGACCACCGGCTGGCAGGCGGCCGACCCGATCGCCTCGCTGGTCATCGGCCTGATGATCGTGCCGAGGACGCTGAAGCTGCTGCGGGAGACCCTGGACGTCCTGCTGGAGTCGGCGCCCAAGGACGTCGACATGGCGGAGGTGCGGACGCACATCCTGGCGCTGGACGGCGTCCAGGACGTGCACGATCTGCACGCCTGGACGATCACCTCGGGGATGCCGGTGCTGTCGGCGCACGTGGTGGTCCGCTCGGACGTGCTGAACGCCATCGGCCACGAGAAGATGCTGCACGAGCTGCAGGGCTGCCTGGGGCATCACTTCGACGTGGAGCACTGCACCTTCCAGCTGGAGCCGAGCGGCCACGCGGAGCACGAGGCCCGGCTCTGCCACTGACCGCGCCCCGTCCCTGGCCTGGAACGCATCGGTCCGGACTCCCCCGGCGTCCTTGTGTTCGAGGCCCCCGGACGGTTCCCGGCCGCACCCGTAGGGCACGATCAACTACCGGGTCCCCCCTTCCGGCGTGCCCGTGCCGGGAAGTGCCGGGAGTGTCGGATTCGTACGGCAGACTTGGGGTGCGAAGACCGAGGCGAAGGATGGGTATGCCGATCACACCTGCCACCGCGACGCAGAGCACGTCGGAGGGCACCGCAGACGCGATTTTGCTTGAACTCGTCGACGAGAAGGGTGTGACCATCGGCACCGCGGAGAAGCTGGCCGCCCATCAGCCACCCGGGCAGCTGCACCGGGCGTTCTCCGTCTTCCTCTTCGACGAACAGGGCAGACTGCTGCTCCAGCAGCGGGCGCTGGGCAAGTACCACTCCCCCGGTGTGTGGTCCAACACCTGCTGCGGCCACCCCTACCCCGGCGAGGCCCCCTTCGCGGCGGCGGCCCGCCGCACCTTCGAGGAGCTGGGGGTCTCCCCGTCGCTGCTCGCCGAGGCGGGCACGGTGCGCTACAACCACCCGGACCCGGCCTCCGGCCTGGTCGAGCAGGAGTTCAACCACCTGTTCGTCGGCATGGTGCAGGCGCCCCTCGCACCCGACGCGGACGAGGTCGAGGCGACCGCCTTCGTGACGGCCGCCGAGCTGACCGAGCGGCACGCCCGGGACACCTTCTCGTCCTGGTTCATGACCGTGCTGGACGCGGCCCGCCCGGCGGTCAGGGAGCTGACTGGCCCGTCCGCGGGCTGGTGAGTCAGCTCACGGCAGCGCCGCGGGTTTGAGCGGCAGGGCGGCCCAGATCACCTTGCCGCCGCTCGACGTGTGCTCCACGTCCACGACTCCGCCCGCCTCCCGGGCCACCTCCCGGACCAGCAGCAGCCCCCGGCCGCCGAGCTGCGCGTGGTCGGCCTCCAGGGCGGTCGGGCGGTAGGGGTGGTTGTCCTCCACCGACACCCGCACCCACTCGGCGCCGACGGCGACCTCCACGGCGAGCATCGGCGACAGCAGCGCCGCGTGCTTGACCGCGTTGGTGACCAGTTCGGAGACGATCAGCAACAGCCCGTACACCAGGTCCTCCGAGACCGGGACACCCTGGCGCTGGAGCAGGTCCCGTACGGCGCGGCGCGCCTGCGGGACCGAGGCATCCACGGCGGCGGCGGTGAACCGCCAGACTCCTTCGTACGGCAGCGGATCCGGCGGCGCGCCGCCCGCCTCTGGACGCGGGTCGTGCCCACGCCCGTGGTTCTCCATCGTCCGGTCGCCACCCTCGCGCTCGATTGTCACCACACGTCGAGTGTTGGTAACGACCGGCTCCGCACCGGATGACTGACCAGAAGTCAGCAACTATCGAGCGGTTCTGACCATTGGCGTATGACAACGTCAGTTGAGGGACGCATCCTGCCCCCGTCCATGCCGACTTCGCGAACTATTCGGGTTGTACGGGTATGAGAACTTTCCCGGGGACGCGGTGGCGGCCCCGCAGCGCGGGCGTCGATACGATCCCGCACATGGAGCCCCGCCTCGACCACCAGGTCAAAGACGCCGTTGCCACCGTAGTCATCAGCAACCCGGCCAAACGCAACGCGATGACCGCGGCGATGTGGCGGGCCCTCCCGCCCCTCCTCGACGATCTGTCGGCCGACCCCGCCGTGCGGGCCCTCGTGCTGACCGGCGAAGGCGGCACCTTCTGCGCCGGCGCCGACATCTCCACCCTCCAGGGCTCCCCCGCCGACGCACAGGGCCTCGCGGTCGCCGCCGAGGAGGCCCTCGCCGCGTTCCCCAAGCCGACCCTCGCGGCGGTGCGCGGTCACTGCGTCGGCGGCGGCTCACAGCTCGCCGCGGCCTGCGATCTGCGGTTCGCGCAGGAGGGCGCGCTGTTCGGGGTGACACCGGCCAGGCTCGGCATCGTGTATCCGGCTTCCTCCACCCGCCGCCTGGTCTCCCTCGTCGGTCCGGCGACCACCAAGTACCTGCTCTTCTCCGCCGAGCTGATCGACGCGGAGCGGGCGCTGCGCACCGGTCTGGTCGACGAGGTGCTGCCCGAGGGCGACCTGGACGGGCGGGTGGCCGAGTTCACCGCGACCCTGGTGGCACGCTCGCAGCTGACGCAGGCCGCCGCGAAGGAGTTCGCGAACGGCCGCACCGACCGGGACGACCACTGGACGGAGCAGGCGCACGGCAGCGGCGACACCGCCGAGGGCGTCGCCGCCTTCCTGGAGCGCCGTCAGGCGCGGTTCACGTGGTCTCTCCCCGGCCGAGGATGAACCGGCTCCTCGAGCGGAGCAGCTCGACGACCTCGGCGGGCGCCTTCTCCGGCGCCCCCGCGTCGTAGGGCGGCTGCGGGTCGTACTCGATCCCGAGCTGCACGGTCTGGGCGACGGCGTCCGAGGAGATCCGGCCGAGCAGGGTGAGCCCCATGTCGATACCGGAGGAGACGCCGGCCGCGGTGACGTACTTGCCGTCGGTCACCACCCGCTCCCCCGTCGCCTCGACGCCGTACTTCCGCAGTTCGTCGAGGGCCAGCCAGTGCGAGGTCGCGCGGCGCCCTTTGAGCAGGCCCGCGGCGGCGAGCAGCAGGGACCCGGTGCACACGGACGTCGTCCAGGTGCTGGTGGCGTCGGCGGCGCGGATCCAGTCCAGAAGCGCCGTGTTCTCCATCTGCGGGGTCTGGCCGGGGCCGCCGGGGACGACCACGACGTCGGGGCTCGGCACCTCGGCCAGGGTCCGGTCGGCGACCAGGGCGAGGGTTCCTCTGTCGGTACGGACCGGGCCGGCCCGCTCGGCGACGAAGACGACCTCGGAGTCCGGGAGCCGCCCCAGGGTCTCGTACGGCCCCACGGCGTCGAGGGCGGTGAAACGGTCGAAGAGGACGATCGCGAGCTGCATGGCTCTCCTAACCGGGTTGAACGACTCTTGCCGGGCGGAACCTGCGCCGGTACTCGGCGGGGCTCGTCCCGAGGGCCTTGAGGAAGGCGCGGCGCATCGCCTCGGGGGTGCCGTAGCCGCTGGCGCGGGAGACCTCCTCGACGCCGTCGCCGGTGTCCTCCAGGAGCCGGCGGGCGTGTTCGAGGCGGACCCGGTCGACGTACCGGCCGGGGGTCGTCCCGGTCTCGGCCTGGAAGGCGCGGGCGAAGTGGCGGGGCGAGAGCGCGGCCCGGACGGCCAGGGCCTCGACGCCGAGGTCGCCGTCCGGGTGCTCGGTGATCCACTGCTGGACATCCCGGAGCGGCTCGCGCTGTGCCGTCTGCGCGGCGAGCTGAGCGCTGAACTGAGCCTGGTTGCCGGGTCTCCGCAGGAACACCACCAGGTGCCGGGCGACGGCGAGCGCGGCGTCCCGGCCCAGGTCCTCCTCGACGAGGGCGAGGGAGAGGTCGATGCCGGAGGTGACGCCGGCCGAGGTGGAGACATGGCCGTCCCGGACGTAGATCGGGTCGGGGTCGACGTCGACGGCCGGGTGGTCGCGGGCCAGCTTGTCGCAGTACGCCCAGTGGGTGGTCACCCGGTGGCCGTCGAGCAGGCCGGCGGCGGCGAGCAGGATGGCTCCGGTGCAGACGGAGACGAGCCGCCCGGCGTGCGGCCCGTGCGCGCGCAGCCACTCCACCAGCTCCGGGTCGGCTCGCCGGGTCCCCTGTCCGCCGGGGACCAGGAGCGTGTACGGGTCGGACGCCTCCTCGCTCAGGGCCGCGTCCGGTACGACGGTGAGCCCGCTGGAGGTGCGCACGGCGGCGCCGTCCAGGGAGGCCGTCCGGATGCGGTAGCTGCCCGGGGTGTGTTTCTCGGCGCCCGTGAAGACCTCCACGGGGCCGGTGACGTCGAGGCTCTGGACGCCGTCGAAGAGGACGACGAGGACGGTTCGCTGCGCCATGCCATCGATTGTCGGCGCGTGTGGGGATGGCCACAATGACGAGCTCCCCACCTTTTCTGCCATGACCTCCGCCATGACGGACCGGGCGCTGGAGTCCGTACCGACCAGTCAGTAGCCTGCTCGCCATGACTACCGCCGCCCTGGAGCCGCGCGCCGCCCGCCGCTGCCACACCATGCTCAACTCGCTGCACGCGACCCACTACTTCAGCCCCGAACTGAGCGAGGAGCTCGGTGCGCTGGGGATCACGCACCGGCGGGCCGCCAACTTCGCGGTGCGGGCCGCCGCATTGGGGCCGGTCGGAGCCGGCACGGTGACGGCGACGTTCTACAACTACAAGCACGAGCTGGTGGCCCGGCATGTGCCGGCCGTCTGGGAGATCGCGTCCCCGCAGGACGTCCTCGCCGCACGCGCGCGTGCCGTGGACGCGTCGATGCGGCGGCTGCTCGGCGCGGACACGGTCGCCTCGGGCGAGATGGCCGAGGCGGCACGGCTCGCACTGCGGGCCACCGAGGCCTGCTCCCGCTCCGGCCGCCCGCTGTACTCGGCCCACGCGGACCTTCCGGTGCCGGAGGAGCCGCACCTCGCCTACTGGTACGCGGGCACGCTGCTGCGCGAGCACCGCGGCGACGGGCATCTCGCGTCGCTGCTCGCGGCCGGTCTCGACGGGCTGGAGGCGGTGGTGACGCACACGGCGACCGGCAAGGGCATGGCCCCGAAGTGGGTGTTCGCCACGCGCGGCTGGAGCCAGGACGACTGGGACGCGGCGGTACAGCGGCTGCGCGAGCGCGGCCTGCTCGACGCGGCGGGCGAGCTGACCGGGGCGGGGGTGGCCCTGCGGGCGGAGATCGAGGCGGAGACCGACCGGCTGGACCGGGCGCCGTACGAGCACCTCGGAGCCGACGGGGTGGCGCGGCTGACCGAGCTGGCGGCCGGTTTCGCGGGGACCGTGGTGGCGGCGGGCGCGTTCCCGGCAGATCTGATCGGAAGGAGCTGACGGGCCTGCCCACGACCGGCCGCCGGTGTCGCAGAACGGCGGCCTGAGCCCGGTTCGGCACCGCCGGATACGGCCGTGGGGGCTGAGCGCCGTCGCGGCGGATTCAGAAGAGGCGCATTCGAAAGAGATTCGGATTCCGAGGGGCGCACGGCTCGGAGACCACGCATCGCCGTGGCGTGGCGAGCCCGGGCCGCCGTGGCAGGGCCAGCGCGCACGGCCGCGGCATGGCGAGCCTGCGCCGCCGTGGTGCGGCAGACATGGGGCGTTGCGGCATGGCCGACGCGGGGCGTTGCGTCGTGGCGGAGGCGGGCGGACGCGACATGGCGGAGGCGGGTGCACGCCGCATGACCGACGCGACATGGCGGACGCGGGCGCACGCGGCATGGCGGACGCGGCATGGCGGACGCGGGCCGGCGTGAAATGGCGGGTGCGGGCGAGATGCAGTAGCGAAGAGCCGTGGGCGGGCGGCACCGAACGTCTGGGGTCGCACAGTGGTGCGGACCTGGGACCAAGTGCCGTCGCATCCCCGTGGGCACACAGCACCGCAGCCCCGCGGTCGTGTCGCGGGAATGGCGCCCTGCGGCCCGGTTGTCGGTGTCACCTGCCACAATTGCCGCGCAACCTCAGTGGAGAAGGCGGTACGGGATCGTGACGACACCCGGGTCCTCAGTAGGGTCCATCGAAGGCAGGATCGCCGAGGAGCTCGGCGTACGGGAGCGGCAGGTCAAGGCTGCCGTGGAGCTGCTCGACGGCGGTTCGACGGTGCCCTTCATCGCCCGCTACCGCAAGGAAGCGACCGAGATGCTCGACGACGCGCAACTGCGCACTCTCGAGGAGCGGCTGCGCTATCTGCGGGAGCTGGAGGAGCGGCGGTCGGCGATCCTGGAGTCGGTGCGCGAGCAGGGCAAGCTCACCGCCGAGTTGGAGGCGCAGATCCGGGGCGCCGAGACCAAGGCGCGGCTCGAGGACATCTACCTGCCGTACAAGCCGAAGCGGCGGACCAAGGCGCAGATCGCGCGGGAGGCCGGCCTGGAGCCGCTGGCCGAGGGGCTGCTCGGGGATCCGGGGGTGGAGCCGCTGGCGGCGGCCGCCGCCTTCGTCGACGCCGACAAGGGGGTCGCCGATCCGCAGGCCGCCCTGGACGGCGCCCGCGCGATCCTCACCGAGCGGTTCTCCGAGGACGCCGACCTGATCGGTGAGCTGCGCGAGCGCATGTGGGTGCGCGGCCGGCTCGCCGCGAAGGTGCGGGACGGCAAGGAGGAGGCGGGTGCCAAGTTCGCCGACTACTTCGACTTCGCCGAGCCCTTCACCGACCTCCCTTCGCACCGCATCCTGGCGATGCTGCGCGGCGAGAAGGAGGAGGTCCTCGACCTGGTCCTGGAGCCGGAGGAGGCGACCGAGGGGCCGTCCTCGTTCGAGGGCATCGTCGCCCACAAGTTCGCGATCACCGACCGCGGGCGCCCCGCCGACAAGTGGCTCTCGGACACGGTCCGCTGGGCCTGGCGCACCCGGATCCTCGTCCACCTCGGGATCGACCTGCGGCTGCGGCTGCGCACCGCCGCCGAGGACGAGGCTGTCAACGTCTTCGCGGCGAACCTGCGCGACCTGCTCCTCGCCGCCCCGGCCGGCACCCGCGCCACGCTGGGACTGGACCCCGGTTTCCGTACGGGCGTGAAGGTCGCCGTGGTCGACGCCACCGGCAAGGTCGTCGCCACCGACGTCATCTACCCGCACGTCCCGGCGAACAAGTGGGACGAGGCGATCGCCAAGCTCGCCCGCCTCGCCAAGGAGCACGCGGTCGACCTGGTCGCGATCGGCAACGGCACGGCGTCCCGCGAGACCGACAAGCTCGCCGGTGAACTCATCACCAAGCACCCGGAGTTGAAGCTCACCAAGGTGATGGTGTCCGAGGCCGGCGCCTCCGTGTACTCGGCTTCCGCCTTCGCCTCCCAGGAACTGCCCGACATGGACGTGTCGCTGCGCGGCGCCGTGTCGATCGCCCGCCGGCTCCAGGACCCCCTCGCGGAGCTGGTGAAGATCGACCCCAAGTCGATCGGTGTCGGCCAGTACCAGCACGACCTGTCCGAGGTGAAGCTGTCGCGTTCGCTGGACGCGGTGGTCGAGGACTGTGTGAACGGTGTCGGGGTGGACGTCAACACCGCCTCCGCGCCGCTGCTCGCACGGGTCTCCGGCATCACCTCCGGCCTCGCCGAGAACATCGTGGCCCATCGCGACGCCAACGGCCCGTTCACCTCCCGCGGCCAGCTCAAGAACGTGGCACGGCTCGGCCCCAAGGCCTACGAGCAGTGCGCGGGCTTCCTCCGCATCCGCGGCGGTGACGACCCGCTGGACGCGTCGAGCGTCCACCCGGAGGCGTACCCCGTCGTACGGCGGATGGTGAAGACGTCGGGCCAGGAAGTGGCCGCGCTCATCGGCAACACGGGCGTGCTGCGCTCGCTGAGGCCGGCGGAGTTCGTGGACGAGACGTTCGGTCTGCCGACCGTCGGCGACATCCTCAAGGAGCTGGAGAAGCCGGGCCGCGACCCGCGTCCGGCGTTCAAGACGGCCACGTTCAGGGAGGGCGTCGAGAAGATCTCCGACCTGGCCCCCGGGATGGTGCTGGAGGGCGTCGTGACGAACGTGGCGGCCTTCGGAGCGTTCATCGACGTCGGTGTCCACCAGGACGGTCTGGCGCATGTCTCCGCGCTGTCGAAGACGTTCGTGAAGGATCCGCGGGATGTGGTGAAGCCCGGCGACATCGTGAAGGTGAAGGTCCTCGACGTCGACATCCCGCGCAAGCGCATCTCGCTGACGCTCCGTCTGGACGACGAGGCGGAAGCGCCGGCCTCCGGCGGGGAGCGCCGACCGCAGCGGGGTGGCGGCGGACGTCCGCCTCAGCAGCGGCAGCAACAGCGCCAGGGCGGGGGCGGGGGCTCTCGTCAGGGGGCGGCGCCGGCGCCGGCCAACAGTGCGATGGCTGACGCGTTGCGCCGGGCGGGGCTGCTGGATCCGAAGAACGGCAAGAGGTGACGGGTTCGGCGGCAGCCGTGGGG
Organism: Streptomyces sp. Ag109_O5-1; assembly: GCF_003814875.1. Lineage (GTDB taxonomy): Bacteria > Actinomycetota > Actinomycetes > Streptomycetales > Streptomycetaceae > Streptomyces > Streptomyces sasae. The sequence continues at coordinate 1,283,002 of NZ_RKQF01000001.1, forward strand.
TTGTGAGGTGGCGGGGAACTGCAGGGCCGTTGTGGCTGGTCGCGCAGTTCCTCCCCCAGCGCCCCTGGGTTCCTGGCCGGGCCCGGCGTTGTCCCGCACCCCGGATTTCCGTGGACTCAAGATCCGTCGGTCCGGAGACTGGGCCCATGACGCCATCCGACTTCAAGGCCGACCTTCGGACCTATCTCCAGGACGCCCGTGACGTCCTGCTGTGGAAGCTGGAAGGGCTGTCCGAGTACGACATACGCCGGCCCCTGACTCCCACGGGTACCAATCTGCTGGGCCTCGTCAAGCATCTCGCCGGTGCCGAGGCCTGGTACTTCGGGGCGGCCTTCGGGCGGCCCTTCGCCGAGGCGCCGGCGTTGTGGTTCACCGGTGACGCCGAACCCAACGGGGACCTGTGGGCGCGAGCCGACGAGACGCGTGCGGCGATCGTGGACGTGTACCGGCGGGCCTGCGCCCACTCCGACGAGACGATCGCGGCCCTGCCCCTCGACGCGGTCGGCCACCTGCCCGTCGACCCGCCGAAGGAGATCACCCTCCACCGCGTCCTCACGCACATGGTCGCCGAGAGCCAGCGGCACGCCGGTCACGCCGACATCGTCCGTGAGCTCGTCGACGGGGTGACAGGTCAGCGGCCCGACGGCATCAACATGGCGCCCGGCGACGCGAATGCCTGGGCGGAGCATCGGAACCGGGTGGAGCGGGCGGCCGAGGAGGCCGGGCGGGGCGACAGGTGAACGGAAGACGAAACGGGCTTGTCGGCTCACCGTCGTAGCTGTGCGTCCGCCGTGATCATGCGTAGCGTCCGTGTCATGCACATACGGGGTGGGATTCAGGTTCTGGTGGCCGGGCTGCTGATGGCCGCAACCGTGGCCTGCGATGCGGGGGTTCACTATTCCGTCCCCGATACGCGGGCCGGCCACGAGACGAGCGCACGGCCCAGCGGTGCGGCAACGCCGACCTCCGCAGCCCGGCACCCCGCCGGGACCACCGCCGCCGAGCCGCCGGCTTCGAGCCTGTCGGCCATCCCCTCTGGCACCCGGTCTCGCACCGCCACCTCGGCACCTGGCCCGCCCGACTGCACGGCGCGCGACCTGGTGGCCTCGGAGGGCTACGGGGTCGGCATACGGGTGCCCGGTGACTCCAGGCCGCCGGCCCTGGCACCCGCGAAGACCATCGCCCCGTGTGACCAGGAAGTGGAAGTCACCCCCTTCGATGTCACCGCCTGACCCGCAGCATCCCCCGTCACCGCGTGAGCCGGCGTTCCCGGCCGGTCAGCCGTTCCACTCCGGATCCCGTCCGCTGACGCCCAGTGCCCGCTGGAAGGCCGGGGCGTCAGCCGGTACCGCGACGGGCGGGCCGTAGCCGCCGTTGCCCCGGACCTGTTCGGCGATCTGCTCGACCGCGTCGAGCACGAGCCGCCCGGTGTCCTCGCCGAGCGAGAACGGCAGGCCCGTCGCGCGGGCCAGGTCCCAGCCGTGCACGGCGAGTTCCTGCAAGGTGATCGAGGCCACGACGACGGCCGGCATCTCCCACTCGCCGAACTGTGCGGTCCCCTCGTAGACGGCGGCGTCCGACCAGACGTCCGCGGTCCGGCCCAACGCGTCGACAAGGGCGCTCGGCGACCCGGCCGGCGCATGGTCGGACGGGGCTTGCCTGCGGGCGGCCCGTTCGGCGGTCAGCAGCGTGCTGTTGAGGTGGTCGACCAGGTCGGCGACGGTGAACTTCGCGCAGGGAGTGGGTTCCCTGAGCAGTTCTTCGCGGACCCCGGCGACCGTGGCGGTGACGGCGTCGGCACACTCCCGGATGCCGGACCTCAGGGCGTCGTACTGGGTGGTGTTCATGTCTGTCTCCTCAACGGGTGAAGGCCGTCGACCCGACCTTCATTTTAGCCCACACTAAAATGACTCACGCACACAGGCAAATTCAAGTGGCGACTAAAATGACTTTCATGGATGCGGTACGGGTGGTCGCCGAGCCCCGGCGGCGCGAGATCCTGCGGCTGGTGTGGGACGCCGAGCTGTCCGCCGGTGAGATCGCCGAGCGGTTCGACGTCACGTTCGGCGCGGTGTCGCAGCACCTCAGGGTGTTGCGCGACTCCGGCCTGGTCACCCTGCGGCAGGACGGCAAGAAACGGTTCTACCGGGCCGACCGGGAGGCGCTGGGACCGCTGGCCGCCTATCTGCAGTCCATGTGGGAGACCAAGCTGGACACGCTGGCCGAACTCGCGGAGGCGGCGGAGCGCGCGGAAGGGACGGACTCGTGAACGACAACGCGGTCACCGTGGAGCGGACCATCGCCGCCCGCCCGGAGACGGTGTTCTCCTTCTTCACCGACCGGGACAGGTGGCTGTCCTGGATGGGTGAGGACGGCGAGTTCAGCTTCGAGCCCGGGGGCGCCTATCGCACCAGGGTCACCGGCGAGCACGTCGCGGAGGGCCGCTTCGTCGAGATCGACCCGCCCAAGCGGCTGGTGTTCACCTGGGGCTGGGTGGCGGACGAGATGCCCGTGCCGCCCGGTTCCACCACGGTCGAGATCACCCTGGAGCCGGTCGACGGGGGCACCCTCCTGCGGCTCGTCCACCGTGGCCTGCCCTCCCAGGAGGCATGTGACGCGCACCGGGAGGGCTGGACGCACTACACGGACCGGCTGGCCACGGTGGCGGCGGGCGGCGATCCCGGCCCCGACGACCGGACGTGAGTCGCCGCCCCTCGCTATCGCTGAGGCCGCCGCCCCAGGGGTGTCACACGTAGCCGCGTCACTGTACGAAGCCGAGGGCGGCCGCGCCCAGCGGCACGTTCAGCCAGAACGTGAGCAGCCGGTAGACCAGGACCGCCGAGGTGGCGGCGCCGGCCGGCACGCCGAGCGCGGTCAGGCCCGCGATGAGGCCCGCTTCGAGCGCGCCCAGCCCGCCGGGGACCGGGGCCGCGTTGGCGAGCAGCCGGGGCGTTGGCGAGCTGCGGCAGCACGAGGTGGAGCACCAGGAAGGCGCCCGCCAGGCCCAGGAAGCTCTTCCAGGTGAACCGGGCGAGCGGGGCCGGCTTGGCGGCCGGTACGTCGCAGGCCGTGCGCACCTCGGCGGCGAGGTCGTGCATGAGGTTCGGCCGGCCGCCGGGGCGCAGGGCGGGGCGCCGGGTGCCCGCCGCGGCCTCCCGGGTGCGGGCCTGGTCGTGGCGGGCGACCTCGCGGCGGGCGGAGCCCGGGCCGATCAGGGCGAGCGGTTGCAGGTACGGCAGGCGGATCACGTCTCCTTGGCAGGCTGGGGGCTGCCGTTCATCCGGGCGCGGTTCTCCGCGAGCAGTTCCTGGACGCGGCGCTCGACCTCCACGGGGTCGACGCCGAGGGCCCGGCCCATGTGGATGGACCACACCTCCGAGCGCACATTGGTCTCGAAGTCCAGGTCGGCGCGGACGTTCTCGCGGGCGGCCTGCCGGTTCTGACTGACCATCACGAAGGTCGACAGGAAGATCGCCTCCAGGCTGACGATCATGGTGAGCAGTCCGAAGGGGTACGGGTCCCAGACCGCGCCCGGGCCGAACACGCCCTCGTTGCAGACGATCCAGACCGTGAACCACAGGGCGTGCAGGTACACGAACGTCATGGTCCCGGAGAAGGCGGTGATCGCGTCCGCGATGCGGTCCTGGGTTCCGCGCAGCTGTGCGAGGACGTCTTGTTCGTTCACGATCCGAAGGGTCGGCCGCTTCGGCGATGTGCTCATGGCCACTCTCCTGGCAGGTGTCCAACGATGATCGCAGCGTACGTCTGGTGGGCCGACGGCACCTGAGAGGGTGCCTCACAAGGCCGTCGGGCGGGTGCGGCGCCTTCGGTGCCGGTCGCGCAGTTCCTCCCCCAGCCTTCGGCCGGGGGTACCCCCAGCGCCCCTGGAGGGGCGCTTCCCAACAGGGGGTTTCAGCGTTCCGTCACCTTGCCCGCCGCTACTTCCAGGCGGCGGGTGACCCGGACCGCGTCCAGCATGCGGCGGTCGTGGGTCACCAGGAGGAGCGTGCCCTCGTAGGTGTCGAGGGCGGACTCCAACTGCTCGATCGCGGGCAGGTCGAGGTGGTTCGTCGGCTCGTCCAGGACCAGGAGGTTGACGCCCCGGCCCTGGAGCAACGCGAGGGCCGCGCGGGTGCGTTCGCCCGGGGAGAGCGTGGTCGCCGACCGGAGTACGTGGTCCTGCTTGAGACCGAACTTGGCGAGCAGGGTGCGGACTTCGACCGGTTCGGTGTCCGGGACGGCCGCGCAGAACGCGTCCAGCAGGGACTCGGTGCCGTGGAAGAGCTTGCGTGCCTGGTCGACCTCGCCGACCACCACGCCCGGACCGAGCGCGGCGTGCCCGGAGTCCAGCTCCACCCGGCCCAGCATCGCGGCGAGCAGCGTCGACTTGCCCGCCCCGTTCGCTCCGGTGACCGCGACCCGGTCCGCCCAGTCGATCTGCAGGGACACCGGGCCGAAGGTGAAGTCCCCGCGCCGTACCTCCGCGTCCCGCAAGGCGGCGACCACGGCGCCGGAGCGCGGGGCGGCCGCGATCTCCATGCGCAGCTCCCACTCCTTGCGGGGCTCCTCGACGACGTCCAGGCGTTCGATCATGCGCTGGGTCTGGCGGGCCTTGGCGGCCTGCTTCTCGCTGGCCTCGCTGCGGAACTTGCGGCCGATCTTGTCGTTGTCGTTGGACGCCTTGCGCCGGGCGTTCTTGACGCCCTTGTCCATCCAGGAGCGCTGCATCTGCGCGCGGTCCTGGAGGGCGGCGCGTTTGTCGGCGTACTCCTCGTAGTCGTCGCGGGCGTGCCGGCGGGCCACGTCCCGTTCCTCCAGGTAGGCCTCGTAGCCGCCGCCGTAGAGGTTGATCTGCCCCTGGGCGAGGTCGAGTTCGAGGACCTTGGTGACGGTGCGGGTGAGGAACTCGCGGTCGTGGCTGACGACGACCGTGCCGGCGCGCAGACCGGTCACGAAGCGTTCGAGGCGTTCCAGGCCGTCCAGGTCGAGGTCGTTGGTGGGCTCGTCGAGGAGGAAGACGTCGTAGCGGGACAGCAGCAGCGACGCGAGGCCGGCGCGGGCGGCCTGGCCGCCGGAGAGGGAGGTCATCGGCTGGTCGAGGTCCACGGCCAGGCCCAGGGAGTCGGCGGTTTCCTCCGCGCGCTCCTCCAGGTCGGCGCCGCCCAGGTCGAGCCAGCGCTCCAGGCTGACGGCGTAGGCGTCGTCGGCGCCCGGTGCCTCGTCGACCAGGGCCTGGGTCGCCTCGTCCATCACGCGCTGGGCCTCGGCGACGCCGGTGCGCCGGGCGAGGAACTCGCGGACGGTCTCCCCCGGCCGCCGCTCCGGCTCCTGGGGCAGATGGCCGACAGTCGCGGTCGGCGGGGAGAGCCGCAGTTCGCCCTGCTCGGGGGCGGTGAGTCCGGCGAGCAGCCGGAGCAGCGTGGACTTGCCCGCGCCGTTGGCACCGACGAGACCGATCACGTCTCCGGGCGCGACGACGAGGTCGAGCCCGGAGAAGAGCGAGCGGTCGCCGTGCCCGGCGGCGAGGTTCTTTACGACGAGGGTGGCAGTCATCAGAACGCCGATCCTAATGTCCGCGCGCCCGGAGGTCAGCGCGTCACCGCCTCCACCAGCACGCTTCCGGAGGTCCGGGCGACCACGAAGGACCCGCCCCTGGCCGCCTTGCCGTCCAGGGGGATGTGGTGGTGACCGGGTTCCAGGACGCCGTCGAAGAGCTCATGGGTGCGGGGGCGGGAGAGGAGGTCGAGACGGTACGCCGTGACGCGGACCCGGCAGGGCGAGCTGATCTCGATGCCGGCCGCGCCGTCGGCGGCGACCAGTCCGGTCAGCCTGCGCTGTGGGAGCGGGCTGCGGTCGAGGGCGTGTTCGACCTGGGCGACGAGGAGGGGGACGATCGGGGCGAGCCCGTCGACGTAGGGGACCTCAAGGCCCGCCTGTTCGAACGCCCGGCGTACGGTGGCCCGCTCGGCCTCGCCGGCGGTGGGGCCGAAGGCGACGGCGCCGTAGCCGCGCAGCTCCTCGGCGGGCACGCCCTCGGTGTCGCGGGCGATGTCGGCGCCGATGCCGATGGTCCGCAGGGCGGCGGCCAGTCTGGCGAGGAGGGCGACGCGGGCGCCGATGAGCAGGACGCGGCGGCCGGGCGCCGGTCCGCTGTCTTCGAGGAGGGCGCCGAGGGCGGCGCGGTACTCGGTGCCGTGGAAGCGGAACGGTCCGATGCCGTGGTAGCCGTTGAGTTCCAGGTCGGCGTGGTCGGCGGTCTGCCAGGCGAAGTCCCGCCAGATGTAGTCGTCACCGTCCTGCTCGATGACCGCGGTGACCGCACCGCAGGCCAGGTCCTCGCACTCGGGGCAGCCGTAGATCACGTAGCGGTCGCCGGGCAGCGGTGCGCCGGACTCCAGTAAGAGGCTGCGGACCTGGGCGGTGAAGATCGCGGGCGGGACGTCGGAGGCGAGCGGGGAGACGGCGTCCAGGTCGGAGAGCTGGAACAGCAGCGGGTGTCCGTCGACGATGAAGTCCACGAAGTCCCGGTGGATCCGGTAGCCGCCGTCGGCGAGAACGCCGCCGGCGCGCATCGCCGGGGCCAGGCCGAAGGTCGCGTATGCGGCAGACATGCTGTGAGTATCCCCAGATCGGGACGATCTGAGCGCGGCATGACATATTCCGCTAGCGTCCCTGCATGAACCGTGAGCTGAGTGACGAGGTGATCGTGGTCGGCGCCGGGGTCGTCGGGCTGACCACGGCGGTGGTGCTGGCCGAGGCCGGGCGCCGGGTGCGGGTGTGGGCGCGGGAGACCGGCGGGCGTACGACCTCGGCGGTCGCCGGTGCACTGTGGTGGCCGTACCGCATCGAGCCGGAGGCGCTGGCCGGGAAATGGGCACTCGCCTCCCTTGTCGTGTACGAGGAACTGGCGGACCGGCCGGAGCAGACGGGCGTACGCCTGGTCGAGGGCGTACACGGCGGTCTGCGGCTGGACACGCTGGGTCCGTGGGCGGCCCGGGTGCCGGGGCTGGCCGAGACGGACGAAGGTCTGTCGGCGCGGCTGCCGTTGATCGACATGCCGGTCCATCTGGCCTGGCTGCGGGAGCGGTTGGGCAGGGCGGGCGGGACGGTCGAGGAGCGGGTGGTGACCGGGCTGGCCGAGGTGCCCGCGCCCGTCGTGGTCAACTGCACGGGGCTCGGAGCCCGTTCACTGGTTCCGGATCCGGCGGTGCGTCCGGTGCGCGGGCAGCTGGTCGTGGTGGAGAACCCGGGGATCACCACCTGGTACACGTCCGAGGACGAGGCCGAGGGGGGCGCCTCCGCGTATTTCTTCCCGCAGCCCGGCGGTCTGCTGCTCGGGGGTACGGCGGAGGAGGACGCCTGGTCCCCGGAACCGGATCCGGACATCGCGGCGGGGATCGTGGCGCGGTGTGCGGCGGTCCGGCCGGAGATCGCCGGGGCGCGGGTGCTGGAGCACCGGGTGGGGCTGCGGCCGTACCGGAGCGCCGTCCGGCTGGCGCGCGAACTCCGGCCGGACGGGCGGGTGCTGGTGCACAACTACGGGCACGGCGGGGCCGGGGTCACGGTGGCCTGGGGATGTGCCCGGGAGGCGGCCGGGCTGGTGGATGCCGGCCCGGCCGCCTGAGGGGGATCAGCTCGCGGGGATGCGCTGGACGGTGCGCGGGGTGCGGACACCGTCCAGGGTGTTCGCCCGGGGAGCGGTCCAGGTGCTGCCGGAGGTGGCGCGTTCGAACGCGGCCGCGCCGCCGACCAGCGGGACCCTGGCCGCCGTGGCGGACAGGTCCAGGGTGAGCGTCGGAGTACTGGACGGCGGATCGATGAGGTCCTTGTCCGTGCCCGCAACGATCAGCGCCAGCCGGTGGCCCTTGGGTACGACGTGGTCGGCGGCCGCCAGGTCGAGGGTGATCGTGTAGGCCTTGCCCGGGGTGAGCGGAACGCCCTTGCCGGGGTCGGCGTAGGTGCCGAGGTCGGCCCAGCCGCGGCTGAACACCGTGTAGTCGACGGTCTTGGTCTTGGCCTGCGTCTCCTTGAAGCAGGCGCTGTCACCCGCCGTGCTCTCGCCCCAGCAGGTGCGGTCGGTGAGGGTGGTGATGCCCTCGGCGTCGTCGGCGTAGTCGCGGATGGTGTCCGGGCCGAGGTCGACCAGGACGGCGGTCAGGTGGGCCGTCGAGGTGGTCGGGGTGGCGGTGACGGTGACCTTGGCGGAGCCGGACAGGCGCAGGTCGTGGGTGAGCGGCGCGGTGAGGAAGCCGGCCTTGTCCGGTGTGGAGGCGGCGATCTGGGCAGCCCAGTCGGTCTCGCTCTGCTTCGGGTCGTCGGTGAAGGCCTCGGTGCCGGAGGTGCGGCGCAGGCCGAGGGAGCCGACGCCGGGCAGGGGGCCGGCGGCCGGGCGCAGGGTGGTGGTCTGCGTGCCGCGCGGCGGCCAGACCGACGAGGTCACCCACTGGTCGGGGTGGCGTTCGATGTCGGCCATCGGCTCGCGGTCGATGCCGTTGTCGTAGCCGAGGAGTTCATGGTCGAACCAGCGGTGCAGGGTGTCGACCCAGGCGCCGCGCCGGTAGTCGAAGGGGTCGACGTGCCCGGTCTGGGAGAGCCAGATCTTGCGCTGCACACCGTTCTTCGCGAGGGCGTCCCACCACTGGCCGAAGTGCTTGGTGCGGACGTTGAGGTCCTGCATGCCGTGCACGAGGAACACGCTGGCGCGGACCTTGGAGGCGTCCTTCACGTAGTCGCGCTCGGTCCACAGGCCGGTCCAGTCCCCGCTGCGCGGAGCGCCGTCGATGAGCTTCTGCTGCACGGCCTTGCACCTGGCCTGGGCCGCGTCGCTCTCCACGGCGCCCGCCAGCCAGTCCGGCCCCGAGTCGTACAGCGGGGCGCCCTGGGCGAAGTAGTAGTCGTACCACGAGGAGATCGCGCTGATCGGGACGATCGTCTTCAGGCCCTTGACGCCGGTGGCGGCTACGCCGTTGGCGATGGTGCCGTCCCAGCTCTTGCCGATCATGCCGGTCCTGCCGTTGGTCCAGGTCGCCTTGACGGTGGTGGTGCCGGTGCGGCTGCTGTAGGCCTTGGCACGCCCGTTCAGCCAGTCGACCACGGCCTTTGCGGACTGGATGTCGGAGCGGCCGCCGACGTCGACGCAGCCGTCGGAGCGGTTGGTGCCGGCCAGGTCGACGCCGACGAAGGCGTAGCCGCGGGGCACGAAGTAGTTGTCGTAGAACAGCGGCATCTGGACAACGTTGCCGCGCGCGTCGTACGTCTTCAGCTGGCTCTCGTTGCCGCGGCCGCAGCACGAGTAGTAGGGGCTGGCGTCCATGATGACCGGCACCTTGCGGCCCTGCGCCGCGGGTTCGGCGGGCCGGACGATGTCGGCGGCGACCCGGTCGGTCTTCCCGTCGCCGTCGGAGTCGAGCCCGGTGTCCACCCAGACGGCCTCGCGGATGGCGTTCGCGTACGAGTAGACCGGTCGGCTCTCGCGCGGGGCGCCGGCGGCCTGGGCCACGGCGGGGGTGAGGAAGGCGGCGATCAGGGTGGCGACGGCCGCGAGGGCGAACGGTCTCCAGATCGTGAAGCGCGTACGTTTCGGCATGCGGCGGACGCTACCTCGGTCAACTCCTGTGCAGAAGGGGGCATCTGAGGGACCGGCAGAGCTGATTGCGGCCGAATGGCGATCGTGTGACAGCAGGGGCCATGGACAGGCCAGGGAGCACAGGGACTGAATAGGCTGCGAACAGTTTCGTGCTCCATCGACTTGGCGTCCCCGCCCCGGTGTGGCGGGTGCGCGCCTCGGCCCCCTACCGACTTGGAGTTCTCGTGCACCGCAGAATCCTCGCGCCGGGTGTCTTCGCGGCGGCCTCCCTCCTGCTGGCGATCCCGGCATCGGCCGCGAGCTACAGCCCCGGCGCGCCGGGCATCGGTGACCCCTACTACCCGTACTACGGCAACGGCGGGTACGACGTCTCCCACTACGACCTGCGGCTGCAGTACCAGCCGGCCACCGACGAGCTGGCGGGCACGGCGACGATCCTGGCGCGGACCACGCAGGACCTGTCCAGCTTCGACCTGGACTTCCTGCTGGACGTGAGCGAGGTGCGGGTCAACGGCGCGCAGGCGGCCTTCGCCACGTCCGGTCAGCACGAGCTGGTGATCACACCGAAGACCCCGCTCGCGAAGGACACGCCGGTCACCGTCGTCGTCCGCTACAGCGGGGTGCCGTCGACAAAGAGCGCGTACGGCTTCAACACCTGGCACCGCACACCCGACGGGGCGGTCGCGGCGGACGAGCCCGAGTCCGCCTGGTGGTGGTTCCCGAGCAACGACCATCCCTTGGACAAGGCCACGTACGACGTCTCGGTGGCCGTCCCCGACGGCACCCAGGTCATCTCCAACGGCCTGCTCCAGTCGACGAGTTCGAAGCTCGGCTGGACCCGCTACAACTGGCGGCAGAACAAGCCGCAGGCGACGTATCTGGCCACTTTGGCGGTCGGGAAGTTCGACATCACGACGAGTACCTCCGAGGGCGGGGTGCCGGTCGTCAACGCCTACAGCAAGGACCTCGGCGACAACGACGGGGCGGCCCGCGCGAGCGTGGAGCGGACCGGGGAACTCGTCGACTGGCTCTCCGGCTACTTCGGGCCGTACCCCTTCAGCTCGGCCGGCGGGTATGTGCCCAACACCACCACCGGGTACGCGCTGGAGACGCAGACCCGCGTCTATTACAGCCCGAAGCAGTTCGCGAACGGCTCCAACACCTCCGTGGTCGTGCACGAGCTGGCCCACCAGTGGTACGGCGACGATGTCTCCCTCAAGGGCTGGAAGGACATCTGGATCAACGAGGGGTTCGCCCGGTACGCGCAGTGGTTGTGGTCCGAGCACGAGGGCGAGGGCACGACGCAGGAGCTCGCCGACTACGTGTACGCGTCGCATCCGGCCGACGACGCGTTCTGGACGGTCAAGCCGGGGGATCCGGGTCCGGACGACCAGTTCGACATCGCCGTGTACGACCGGGGGGCGCTGGCCGTGCAGGCGCTGCGGAACGCGGTCGGCGACGACGCGTTCTTCGCGATCCTGAAGGGGTGGCCGAAGGAGCACGCGTACGGGAACGCTTCCGTTGCCGACTTCGAGGCGTATGCGGAGCGGGTGTCGGGGAAGTCGTTGGGCTCGTTGTTCGATGCGTGGCTGTTTGAGCCGACGAAGCCGGCGACGCCGGCGTTGAAGGCCGTGGGGGCCGTTGTTCAGCCGAAGTCCTGGAAGCAGATCGAGGCTACGAACTACGTGCACTAAGGGGTTGCCGGGTTCGGTCGTGTGGGGGCTGCGGGTCCGTTGTGGCTGGTCGCGCCCACGCGGCGGAGCCGCAAATTGAACGCAGCCCCGCGCCCCTAACGGGGCGCTTCGGTGCCGTGGTCGTAGACGGTGACCGGGATTTTGCGGGACACCAGGCGCTCGTTGATCAGCGGCTCGATGCGCGACCACTTGCCCCCGGCCAGTCCGCAGCCTATCCGCGGCATGTGGACCGACGCGCCGAGTTCGAGGGCCTTGTCGGCCAGGCCGGCCAGCGCTGTGTCGATGGCCTCGTAGCGGACCGGCACGCCCTTGCTGCCCGTCCTGGTCCCGCGCTGGCCGATCATGTTGGCCACCCATATGTACCGGTCGACGCGGATCAGCTGGGTCGCGCCCAGGGCGAAGTCGTTGTTGGCGCGGTCGCGGTGCCAGGCGCGGTACTCCCTCTCCGGCTCCGGCCAGCGGCGCGACAGCGCCAGGACGAAACCCTTTCCCCAGCCCCCCAGGTCGTTGCAGACATGGGCGATCACCTTGACGCCCTTGCCCGACGGCGCGGTGGCGTCACCCCGGATGTAAGTGATCTCCGAACTCTCCGACATGACGCCACCGTAGGCGATGCCACTGACAGTGGCGCTGACCTGCTACTCCGTCAGCTGGGAGAGTTCCTGGTCGGCCGTCGCGGAGACCCTGCGGCGGACACCGAACCAGCCGGCCACGAGCAGGGCCGCGATCACGGGGATGAGCAGCAGGGTCTTGCGGCCGACCTCCGGGTCGTTCCACATCATGCCGAGGCAGACCAACAGGAAGGTGACCGTGGCGATCTCGGTGTACGGGCTGAAGCGGAGGCGGAACGCGGGGCGCTCCAGCAGGCCCGCCCTCGCGCGCCGGACGAAGATCAGGTGGCAGAGCATGATGATCACCCAGGTGCTGATGATGCCGAGGGAGGCGACGTTCAGCACGATCTCGAACGCCTGGCTCGGCATCAGGTAGTTCAGGCCGACACCGAGCACGCAGACCGCGCAGGTCAGCAGGATGCCGCCGTAGGGGACCTGGCTGCGGTTCATCCGGGCCGTGAACTTCGGGGCGGAGCCCGCCGTCGCCATCGAGCGCAGGATGCGGCCCGTGGAGTACAGGCCGGAGTTCAGGGAGGACATGGCGGCGGTGAGGACGACCAGGTTCATCACGTCACCGGCACCCGAGACGCCGATCTTGGAGAGGACCGTGACGAAGGGGCTCTCGTCGGCCGAGTAGACCGAGCCGGGGAGGAGCAGGGCCAGCAGGACGACCGAGCCGACGTAGAACAGGCCGACACGCCACATGATCGAGTTCACCGCGCGCGGGACGACCTTCTCCGGCTCGGCGGTCTCGCCGGCCGCGACGCCAACCAGTTCCAGGGCCGCGTACGCGAAGATCACGCCCTGCATGACGAGGACGACCGGCATCAGGCCGTGCGGGAAGACGCCGCCGTGGTCGGCGATCGCGCTCAGGCCCGGGGTGTGGCCGTCGACCCTGTGCTGGGTGGCCAGCAGGAAGATGCCGATCAGCATGAAGCCGACCAGGGTCGCGACCTTGATGATCGCGAACCAGAACTCCATCTCGCCGAAGATCTTCACCGAGATCAGGTTCACCGCCAGGACCACGGCCAGGGCGACCAGCGCCAGCGTCCACTGGGGGATGCTGGTGAACATGGACCAGTAGTGCGTGTAGAGCGCGATCGCGGTGATGTCGGCGATGCCGGTGGTCGACCAGTTCAGGAAGTACATCCAGCCGGCGACGTAGGCGCCCTTCTCGCCGAGGAACTCGCGCGCGTACGACACGAAGGAACCGGAGGAGGGCCGGTACAGGACCAGCTCGCCGAGGGCGCGGACCACGAAGAAGGCGAAGATTCCGCAGACCAGGTAGGCGAGGGCGAGTGCCGGGCCGGCGTTGTGGAGGCGTCCGCCGGCTCCCAGGAAGAGGCCGGTGCCGATCGCGCCGCCGATGGCGATCATGTTGACGTGGCGGGCCTTGAGGTCCTTGCTGTAGCCGGCGTCGCCCGCGTCCGCGGGCGCCTGGGCCGCGTCGGTCCGGGTGGCGACGGCCTGTGCCGTGTTCACGGCGTCCTTGCTCACAGGTGGTTCCACTCTCTGGTGCGCCCGAGCGGGTCGCGCTCGGGTGTCCGGACGTACTCGGTCGGCGCGCTCGGTGGTGGGCACAGACCAAGGCCCCACCTTCCCCCGCTGACCAGGGAGTATGCGATGGCACAGGTCACAGAGCGGCACTTCTCACAAGGTCATGACCGTGATATCCGGGTGAACATCTGTCGAACAGATGCCCAGCCGTCTCGGGTGAGCCGCAGGTGTCACAGTGCCGGTGTGACAGCGATACTGCTGCGCATGACGACCGACACCGACAGTGGTTCCGGGGAGCCGGCGCTCACGATCGACGAACTGGCCGCGCGGGCGGGCACCACGGTCCGCACGGTCCGGTTCTACGGCACCAAGGGGCTGCTCCCGCCGCCGGTGATCGGCCCGCGCCGGGTCGGCCACTACGGGCCGGAGCACCTGGCCCGGCTGGCGCTCATCGAGGAACTCCAGCACCAGGGCATGACGCTGGCGGCAATCGAGCGCTATCTGGACCGGCTGCCGCCCGGCCTCAGCGACCATGACCTGGCGATCCACCGGGCCGTGGTCGCCTCCTGGGCGCCGGACGCCGAGGAGACGGTGACGGCGCAGGAGCTGCGGCGGCGGGCCGGGCGGCCGCTGGACGGGGAGGACGTCGAGCGGCTCGTCGCCATGGACGTCGTACGGCCCGAAGGCGACGCCTACCGCATCGACCCCGGCCTGCTCCGGCTCGCCGTGCAGCTCCTCGACGTACCGCTGTCCGAGAAGGCGATCCTCGCGGCGCGCACGGTGCTGACCGAGCACTCGCGGGCCGCCGCCCACGAGCTGTCGCAGCTGTTCCGGACCGAGGTGGCGGAGCGGGCCGAGGAGGACGTGAAGTCCCTGTCCGCACACATGCAGCCGCTGATCGTGCAGGCCCTGCTGACGACCTTCCAGCGCTCCCTGAGGGCGGAGGTCCACCAATGGCTCCCGGAATCATGCCCGGAGTCGGAGGAAGGCCGACCCTCCTGACACGTTGAGCGTCTGCCCGGTCAGGAAGCCGCTGCCCTCGTCCACCACGTACAGCAGGGTGGAGACCTGGTCGGCCGTCTCCTGGGTGCGCGGCACGACCTGCTGGGAGCGGCCGAGGTCGAAGCCGCCGTCCGCGCCGACCGTGCGCTCGGCGGTGGCGGTGCGCACCATGCTGGGCGCGATCGCGTTGACGGTGATGCCGTACGGCCCGAGGGCCGCGGCCAGCGCGCGGGTGAAGCCGATCAGGCCGGTCTTCGAGGCGACGTAGGGGACCATGTCGGGTGGTGCGGTGAACACGGCCGCCGACGCGATGTTGACGATGCGGCCCCATCCGGCCGCCCTGAGATGAGGCAGCGCGGCCCGGGTCACCAGGAAGGGCGCCTCCAGGTTGACGCGCATGACCCGCCGCCAGTCCTCGGCGGTCGTCTCCTCGAAGGGCGCGCCGGGTAGACGCCCGCGTTGTTGACGACGACGTGCAGGGTGCCGAACGCGTCGGTCACATGCCGCAGTGCTGCCCGAGGCCCTGTGCCGCTCCGGCCACCAGTGCGGTCCGCGTCTGCATGCGGTGAGTGTGGGGAGGCCAGCGGCAGGTCGCGGGCATGCTGGAGGTCGTACACCGCTTTCGCCGCCGGGCGGGCGAGGCCGGTCAGGTCGCCGGAGAGCATGGGGTCCTGCTGGAGGTGGCGGCGGTCCTGCTGGCCCGCCGTGACCACCAGCGGGGTGCGGGAGCGGCGCGCGTTGGGCAGGCCGATGAGACCGTTGGCCAGGCCCGCGGCGATGTGCAGGCTGACGAAGGCGGGGCGGCCGGTGCCGCGGGCGTAGCCGTCGGCCATCGAGACGACCGCGCCCTCGTGCACGCCGGGGACGTACTCGGGGGTGTCGGCGGCCTCCGGCAGGGGGGCCAGGAACGGCAGTTCGGTCGTGCCGGGGTTGCCGAAGATCCGGTCCACGCCCTCGCTGCGCAGGATCTCCAGCAGGGCGAGGGCGGGGCGGTATCCCATGGGGACTCCTCCGGGGGGCGGGACCGGGACCGGTTCGGTCAGCGTCCGGTTCCGCCTCCCCCGGGAGCAAGCCCGGCGTGTCGCTCAACGACACAGGCCGGTCGGCCGGGTGACGCGCTCGGCTCAGCGCGCGTCGGTGAAGGTCTCCCCCTTCTCCGCCTTCTCGACCAGCAGCGCGGGCGGGGTGAACCGCTCGCCGTAGGTCTCCGCGAGCTCACGCGCGCGTGCCACGAAGCCGGGCAGCCCGGCCTCCGCCCCGCCGTAGGCGTCGTAGCCGTTGACGTACTGGAGCACACCGCCGGTCCAGCCGGGGAACCCGATGCCGAAGATCGATCCGATGTTGGCGTCGGCGACCGAGGTCAGGACGCCCTCCTCCAGGAGGCGCACGGTGTCCAGCGCCTCGGAGAAGAGCATCCGCTCCTGCATGTCCCGGAACGGGATCTCGTGGCCGGGCTCGGTGAAGTGCTCGCGCAGGCCGGGCCACAGGGCGGCGCGGCTGCCGTCCTCGGCGTAGTCGTAGAAGCCGGCTCCGCCGCTGCGCCCGGGCCGCCCGAACTCGTCGACCATGCGGTCGATGACGGCCTCTGCCGGGTGCGCCTGCCAGGTGCCGCCGGCCTCCTCGACGGCCAGCTTGGACTCCCGGCGGATCTTCTGCGGCAGGGTGAGCGTCAGCTCGTCCATCAGGGAGAGCACCTTGGCCGGGTAGCCGGCCTGGGCCGCCGCCTGCTCGACCGAGGCGGGCTCGATGCCCTCGCCGACCATGGCGACGCCCTCGTTGATGAAGTGGCCGATCACCCGGGAGGTGAAGAAGCCGCGCGAGTCGTTGACGACGATCGGCGTCTTGTTGATCTGCCGGACCAGGTCGAAGGCGCGGGCGAGGGCCTCGTCGCCGGTGCGCTCGCCCTTGATGATCTCGACGAGCGGCATCTTGTCGACGGGCGAGAAGAAGTGCAGTCCGATGAAGTCGGTCTGCCGCTCGACGCCCTCGGCGAGGGCGG
Source organism: Streptomyces sp. Ag109_O5-1 (assembly GCF_003814875.1). Taxonomy (GTDB): domain Bacteria; phylum Actinomycetota; class Actinomycetes; order Streptomycetales; family Streptomycetaceae; genus Streptomyces; species Streptomyces sasae. The sequence goes on from NZ_RKQF01000001.1 coordinate 1,299,391, forward strand.
TGATGGGCAGGGTGGAGGTGTTGGAGCAGAGCAGCGCGTCGGGGGCGACGACGGACTCGATCTCCTGGAAGACCTTGTGCTTGAGGGCGGTGTCCTCGAAGACGGCCTCGATGACGGCGTCGCAGCCGGCCAGGTCCTGCGGGTCCCCGGTGGGCGTGATCCGGGCGAGCAGCGCGTCGGCCTTCTCCTGGCTGGTACGGCCCTTGGCCACGGCCTTGGCGCACAGCTTCTCGGAGTAGCCCTTGCCCTTCTGGGCGGCCTCGGCCGAGACGTCCTTGAGGACGACGTCGATGCCCGCGCGGGCGCACGAGTAGGCGATGCCGGCGCCCATCATGCCCGCGCCGAGGACGGCGACCTTGGTGACCTTGCGGGGCTCGACGCCCTTGGGGCGGTTGGCGCCGGAGTTGACGGCCTGGAGGTCGAAGAAGAACGCCTGGATCATGTTCTTCGAGATCTGCCCGGCGGCCAGCTCCACGAAGTAGCGGGCCTCGATGACCTGGGCGGTCTCGAAGTCGACCTGGCTGCCCTCGACAGCGGCGGCGAGGATGCGGCGCGGCGCCGGGTAGGGGGCGTTGTTGGTCTGCTTGCGCAGGGTGGCCGGGAACGCGGGCAGGTTGGCGGCGAACTTGGGGTTGGCGGGCGTGCCGCCGGGGATCCGGTAGCCCGGCTTGTCCCAGGGCTGCTGCGACTCGGGGTTGGCGTCGATGAACGCGCGGGCCTTGGCCAGCAGTTCGTCCGGGGTCGCGGCGACCTCGTGGATCAGGCCGTTCTGCAGCGCGCGCGTGGCGTTGTACTGAGTGCCCTGGAGGAGGACCTTCAGCAGGGCGTCGGCGATGCCGAGGAGACGTACGGTGCGGACGACTCCGCCGCCGCCGGGGAGCAGGCCGAGGGTGACCTCGGGGCAGCCGATCTTGGTGCCGGGGGTGTCGAGGGCGACCCGGTGGTGGCAGGCGAGGGCGAGCTCGTAACCACCGCCCAGGGCCGCGCCGTTGATGGCGGCGACGACGGGCTTGCCGAGGGTCTCGATGCGGCGCAGGTTGCGCTTGATGGCGAGGCCGCCGTCGAAGAGGTCCTGGGCGGTCTCGGGGGTGACCCGGATGAGGTCGCGCAGGTCGCCGCCGGCGAAGAAGGTCTTCTTGGCGGAGGTGAAGATGACGCCCCGGACCGAGTCCTTCTCGGCCTCCAGGCGGTCGGCGATGGCGGCGATGGACTCGACGAAGGCCGCGTTCATGGTGTTGGCGGACTGGTTGGGATCGTCGAGGACGAGAGTGACGACACCGGTGTCGTCCTGTTCCCAGCGGATGGTGGTGCTCTCGGTCATGGCTCGTGTCTCCGTGAAGTCTCTTGGTTCCGCGGGGATTTCAGACGCGCTCGACGATGGTGGCGATGCCCATGCCGCCGCCCACGCACAGCGTGGCGAGGCCGTAGCGCTTGTCCTGGCGCTCCAGTTCGTCGACGAGCGAGCCGAGGATCATCGCGCCGGTGGCGCCGAGGGGGTGGCCGAGGGCGATGGCGCCGCCGTTGACGTTGACCTTGTCCAGGGACAGGCCCATGTCCTTCACGAAGCGCAGCACGACCGCCGCGAACGCCTCGTTGATCTCGACGAGGTCGATGTCGTCGATGGTCAGACCGGCCTTGGCGAGGGCCTTGCGGGTGGCGGGGGCGGGGCCGGTGAGCATGATGGTCGGCTCGGAGCCGGAGACGGCGGCCGAGACGATCCGCGCGCGGGGGGTGAGGCCGTAGCGCTCACCGATCTCCTTGGAGCCGATGGCGACCAGGGAGGCGCCGTCGACGATGCCGGAGGAGTTGCCCGCGTGGTGGACGTGGTCGATCTTCTCGACCCAGTGGTACTTCTGCAGGGCGACCGCGTCGAACCCGCCCAGTTCGCCGATGTCGGCGAAGGACGGCTTGAGCTTGGCGAGCGAGTCGGCGGTGGTGCCGGGGCGCAGGTGCTCGTCGTGGTCGAGGACGGTGAGGCCGGCGCGGTCCTTCACGGGGACCACGGAGCGGTCGAAGCGGCCCTCCTTGACGGCCGTCGCCGCGCGCTCCTGGGAGAGCGCGGCGTACTCGTCGACGTCACGCCGGGAGAAGCCCTCGATGGTGGCGATCAGGTCGGCGCCGATGCCCTGCGGCACGAAGTTGACGGCCAGGTTGGTCATCGGGTCGTTGAACCAGGCGCCGCCGTCCGAGGCCATCGGCACTCGGGACATCGACTCGACGCCACCGGCGAGGACCAGGTCCTCGAAGCCGGAACGGACCTTGGCGGCGGCCATGTTGACGGCTTCCAGGCCGGACGCACAGAAGCGGTTCTCCTGGACGCCGGCCACCGTGTCGGGCAGTCCGGCGGCGATCGCGGCGATCCGCGCGATGTCGGAGCCCTGGTCGCCGACCGGGCCGACCACGCCGAGAACGATGTCGTCGATGGCGGCCGGGTCGAGGTCCGGGAAACGGCCCTGGGTCTCGTGGATGAGACCGACGACCAGGTCGATGGGCTTCGTGCCGTGCAGGGCGCCGTTCGCCTTGCCGCGGCCGCGCGGGGTGCGGATCGCGTCGTACACGTACGCTTCGGTGCTCACTGACAAGCCTTTCAACGAGGGTTTTTACGCGGTAGGGGGTCAGAGCCAGTTCTTGACGGTCTCGACCAGGCGGGCCGGGTCCGGGCCGACGGGGGTGATGTCGAGCATGGTCACGCCAGCCTCGCGGTAGGCCTCGATGCGGTCGCGGACGTAGCCCTCGGGGCCGCACAGGGATATGAGCTCGCAGAACTCGTCGGGTACGGCCGCCTCGGCCTCCTTCTTGCGGCCGGAGAGGTACAGCTCCTGGATGAGCCGGGCCTCCTTCTCGTAGCCGTAGGCGACGGCGAGGTCGTTGTAGAAGTTCTTGCCGGGGGCGCCCATGCCTCCGACGTACAGGGCGATCTTGGGGCGGACCAGGTCGCGGGCGGCGGCCGCGTCGTCGCCGATGGCGAGCGGGCCGCCCGCGACGATCCCCAGCGGTCCGAGGGCCGGGTCACGGCGGGCGGCGCCCTCCGCCAGCGGGGTCCCCCAGACCTCATGGGCCCGCTCGGGGATGAAGAAGATGGGCAGCCAGCCGTCGGCGATCTCGGCGGTCATCCGGACGTTGGCCGGGCCCAGCGAGGCGACGTAGAGCGGGACCTCGGCGCGCACCGGCTTGGTGAGGATCTTCAGGGGCTTGCCGAGGCCGCCGGGGCGGGGCATGTCGGTGATGCCGTGGTGGTCGATGACCTCGCGGCGCAGGATGCGCCGGGTCAGCTCGATCGTCTCGCGGGTACGGCCGAGCGGCTTGTCGTACGCCTTCCCGTGCCAGCCCTCGACGACCTGCGGGCCGGAGGCGCCCAGCCCGATGATCGCGCGGCCGCCGGAGACCATGTCGAGACCGGCGGCCGTCTGGGCGATCAGGGCGGGGGTGCGGGAGTAGACGTTGAGGATCGCGGAGCCGATCTTCATCCGCTCGGTACGGGCGGCCAGGTAGCCCATGAGGGTGGGCGAGTCGAAGCCGTAGGCCTCGGCGACCCAGACCGCGTCGAGGCCCGCCGGTTCCAGTGCGGCCGCCCGGTCGGCCGCGGCCCGCGGGTCGCCCGCGTAGTCGAGGAAGGTGGAGAGCTCCATCAGGTGGGGTCCTTGTCGTGGTCGTCGAGCAGTGCGGGTACGTCCCAGTCGCGGGCCACGCCGGTGGTGTCCGCGCCCGGCTGCGCGGGGGCGGTGCGCACGGCCGTGGGGGTCGCGGAGAAGCGGGGGGCGGGGGCGGGCTGGGTGATGCCGCCGTGGTCGGTGAAGGTGCCGCGGGCGGCCAGATGGGGGTGGTGCGGGGCCTCCCGGAGGGACAGCACAGGGGCCACGCAGGCGTCGGAGCCCTCGAAGACGGCCGTCCACTCGGCCCGGGTGCGGGACTTGAAGCGGGCAGCGACCCGCTCGCGCAGCTCGCCCCAGCGGGTCCAGTCCTTGCGGGCGTCGGCCAGGTCGTCGAGGTCGCCCAGCAGCTGAAGGAACTCTGCGTAGAACTGCGGCTCCAGGGCGCCGACCGCCATGTAGCCGCCGTCGGCGGTCTCGTAGGTGCCGTAGTACGGACAGCCGCCGTCCAGCAGGTTGGCGGCGCGCCGGTCGTGCCAGCCGCCTGCGGCGACCATGCCGTGGATCATCGCGGCCAGGTGCGCGGTGCCGTCCACGATGGCGGCGTCCACGACCTGGCCGGTGCCGGTCGCGCGCGCGTGGTGGAGCGCGGCGAGGACGCCGACGACGAGGTAGAGGGAGCCGCCCGCGTAGTCCCCGAGGAGGTTGGCGGGGACGGCCGGGGGTTCGTCGGGGCGGCCGATCATGCCGAGGGTGCCGGTGAGGGCGATGTAGGCGATGTCGTGGCCTGCGCGGTGCGCGAGGGGCCCCTCCTGGCCCCAGCCGGTCATCCGGCCGTAGACCAGGCGGGGGTTGCGGGCGTGGCAGTCCTCGGGGCCGACGCCGAGGCGCTCGGCGACGCCGGGGCGGTAGCCCTCGATCAGGATGTCGGCGCGTTCGGCGAGGTCGAGGACGCGGGCGGGACCGTCCGGGGACTTCAGGTCGACGAGCACGGAGCGCTTGTTGCGGTTGGTGACGTCGTACGCCGGGTCGATCGCGAGTCCGTGGCCGCCGGGCCGGTCGACGCGGACCACGTCGGCGCCCAGGTCGGCGAGGAGCATCGCGGCGAACGGGCCCGGTCCGATACCGGCCAGCTCGACCACGCGCACACCGGAGAGCGGGCCGTGTCCTGGCGTCCCTGCCGTGGTCATGCCGCCCCCAGTCATGTGACACAACTGATGTAACACCAACGATGTTAAGAACACGTTCCACTGGACACAAGAGTAGACGAGCAAGCGCTTAGTCAAGATACCCGGTGGGGGTGCGTCCGCACTCCTCACGCTAGCCTCAGCCACCGACAACGGCGCGGGTTGCAGGACCGAGAGGTGTCATGAGCAGGCTGAGAACGGACCGTCCGTACGACATCGTGCTTTTCGGAGCCACCGGCTTCGTCGGCGCGCTCACCGCCGAGTACCTCGCCGAGCACGCTCCCGAGGGCCTGCGCTGGGCGATCGCGGCCCGGGACGCGCGCAGGCTCGAAGAGCTGCGCGAGCGGCTGCCGGGCGGCGCGGAGGTCGGGCTGCTGCGCGCCGACGTCGCGGAGCCCGCCACGGTCCGCGCCCTTGCCGAGCACGCGCGCGTGGTGGCCACGACGGTCGGCCCCTACGGCCGTTACGGCGAGGACCTGGTCGCGGCCTGCGCGGACACCGGGGCGGACTATCTGGACCTGTGCGGTGAGCCCGAGTTCGTGGACCTGACGTACGTGCGGCACGACGCACGCGCGCGTGAGACGGGCGCCCGCCTGGTGCACGCGTGCGGCTTCGACTCGATCCCGCACGACCTGGGCGCCTACTTCACGGTCCGGCAGCTGCCGGAGGGCGTACCGCTGACCGTGGACGGCTTCGTGACCGCCGACGCGACCTTCTCCGGCGGCACCTTCGCCTCCGCGCTGGACCAGTTCGCGCGCCCCCGGCAGATGTTCGCCGCCGCCCGGGACCGCGCCCGGCACGAGCCCCGGCTGATGAGCCGGCGGGCGAGCGCTCCGACGGGCGCCCCGCGTTTCGCGCCCGAGGTCGGCGCCTGGGCGCTGCCGCTGCCCACGATCGACGCGCAGATCGTGCGCCGTTCGGCGAAGGCGCTGGACCACTACGGCCCCGACTTCCGCTACCGGCACTACGCGGCCGTCGACCGTCTGCCGGTCGCGCTCGGCGGGGTCGCGGCCGTCGCCGCGGTGGCCGCGGCCGCCCAGGTGCCGCCCGCCCGGCGCTGGCTGTCGGACCGTCTGAAGCCCGGGGACGGGCCGAGCGCGGAGAAGCGGGCCCGCAGCTGGTTCACGGTCCGGTTCGTCGGCGAGGGCGGCGGACGGCGCGTGTTCACGGAGGTCTCGGGCGGCGACCCCGGCTACGGCGAGACGGCGAAGATGTTCGCCGAGTCGGCGCTGTCGCTGGCCTTCGACGACCTGCCGCCGACGGCCGGCCAGGTCACCACGGCCCAGGCGATGGGCGACGCGCTGACCGAGCGGCTGCGCGCGGCCGGGATCGGGTTCCGGGTGGCGGCGATCCGCTGACCGCCTAGGACTGCCACTGGATCACGGTGTAGAGCATCCCGGCCACCCACCCGGACCCCACCACCACGGCGAGGACCAGCGCGGCCGTCACCGTGCGCTCGACGGGCTGGGCGGAGGCGGCAACGGACTCGGAGGCACGGTGTGTGGTCATGCGGCAAGCCTGCCGCCGGACTGTAACGGCGGCATCCGTACTCGTACTCAGAATCGCTACTCAGGCCTGAGCTTCACGCAGCGCGGCGCGGCACAGGGCGTCCGCGCGGCGGGTGGTCTCCGGCAGCCGGTACTTCGGGGTGAGCGCGAGGGTGTGGGCGCAGGCGTTGTCCAGGCTCACCCGGTGGCCGACGGAGACGAACACCGGCTTGACGCCGTGCCGGGTGCGCAGGGCGCGGCCGACCTCCTCGGCGCCGGCGAGCAGCGGTGCGTGGCTGCCGCGCGGGGCGTCCGGGTCGTCGTACGTGAAGGCGAAGGGGTTCTTCGCGACGCCGATCGTGGGCAGGCCGGTGAGGACTCCGAGGTGACTGGCGAGGCCGAAGCGACGCGGGTGGGCGAGGCCGTAGCCGTCGCAGACCACCAGGCCCGGCGGGCAGGGCAGGGCGTCCAGGGCGGCCCGTACGGTGGGGATCTCGCGGAAGGCGAGCAGTCCCGGCACGTACGGGAAGGAGACCCGACCGACGGCGGTCGCCTCGGCGACGACCTCCAGGCTCGCCGCGTCCAGCACGACGGCCGCCGCCGCGACCAGGTCCCGCTCGTCGTCGTAGGCCACGTCGACGCCCGTGACATGCCCGGTGCCGGGCGCCGGACCCGGCTCGTCAAGGATCACCCGCCCCCGCAGCTCGTCCTGCACGGCCAGGGCCTGTTCCTCGGTCGCGGGCCAGCCCGCGGGTACGCATACGGTCGTCATGGTGGCCCCGAGCGTACGGCTCGCCACGCGCGCGTGGCGCGGCCGAGTGACCGGGTCAGCTCTTCCTGTCGTCCAGGGCACGTTGCAGCTGGGCCTTGTTCATGTCCGAGCGGCCCTGGATGCCGCGCTGCCTGGCCTCCTCGTAGAGCTGGTCGTAGGTCGGGCCCTGAGCACCGCTGTGGGACCGTTTGCCGCCTCGCCGACCGGACGGCATGTCCTGGATCGACGTACGACTGGCGGTCTTCGACTCGCCGGAGCGGGCGCGTTCCTTGTTGACGGTCCGGGCGGCGATCTCCTCGGCGCGCGCCTCGCTCTCTCCCCGGTCGAGCGCGCTGTCCTTGATGTGCTCGTACTGGCGTTCCCGCTTGGGACTGGATCCGCGTGGCATGACCACCGCTCCCTTCGTGGGTGTGCGGCCGTCGGGTACCCGCGGGTCAGTGCTCCAGGCGTGCCGCCCGCCCCTGCTCGCCGGCCGCCCAGCAGCTGAGGTCGGGTGTGCAGGCCACGGTGTCGTACGAGCCGGTGTCGACGGTCCGCCAGGTACGGCCGCCGTCGGTGGTCAGGTCGGTGCCGGTGGGGCCGACGGCGAGGGCGGTGCTGCGGCTGTGCGGGAGCCAGGCGGCTCCGGAGCGGTAGGCGGGCGGCGGGGTCGTGGCGGGCTGCCAGCTGCGGCCGCCGTCGGGGGTGAGCGCGGCCGCCTGCGGCGAGGGCTGGTCGGCGCGGTAGTCGCCGCCGACCGCGAGGCCGTGGGTGCGGTCGCGGAAGGCGAGGGCGAAGACGCCCTTGGCGGGGTCGCCCGCCGGGATCGGTGTATCGGCGGCGGTCCAGGTGCGGCCGCGGTCGGTGGAGTGCAGCACGCGCGCGTGCGCGCCGCCGCCGGTGGCGAGCCAGGCGTCCTTCGGCCCCGAGGTGACCAGGCACTGGCCGCTCGCGGCGAAGCCCGCCTCGCCCTCCAGGGCGGGCGGCATGCCGGTGTCCGGCAGCACCCGCCAGGAGCGGCCGCCGTCACTCGTGGACAGGATGCGGAACTTCCCGTCGACCGGGTCGCTCATGGCGAGGCCGTGACGGCGGTCGAAGAAGGCCATGCAGTCGTAGAACGCGGCCGGGTCGGTGTTGCGGAAGGACTCGGTCCAGGTCGTCCCGCCGTCGTCGGTGCGGTAGACGCGGGACGCCTCGCCCTCGCCGATGGCCAGCACCACCGCGCGGCGCGCGTCGAACGCCTCGACGTCCCGGAACTGCAGTTCGCCCGCGCCCGGCGGGGAGACGTTCCGCCAGCTCGTCCCGCCGTCCGTGGTGCGCAGCACGGTACCGGCGGTACCGGCCAGCCAGGCGGTGTCGCGGTCGACGGCGGCCAGGCCGCGGAAGCGCACGTCCGGCGTGCCGGTGTCCTTGAGTGCCCAGTGCGGTGCCTGTGCCGCGGCCCGTGCGGAGCCGACGGTCAGCGCCCCCAGTGCCGCCCCGCACGCCACCCCCACGGCCACCACGCGGCTTGTACGTCCCATTCGTCCTGCCCGTCGCGTGCTCCCCAAGCGCCTCATGGCGCGCGAAGCTAGCCCACTCCCCCGGTGGCGTCCAGAGGGCCCACCGGTCCCACCAGAAGTAAGCCGATGGTGTGAATACCTCCGGTGACACACGTCACCCGCTCTTCATGTGCACGGATCGGCGACTTCCGTCGTCTCTTCCAGTACCAGGTCTCACACGCCAGGAAATTCGTACAGCCATCACGAGGGAGCAAGGCGTTGTCCACCGTCATAGAGCAGCCCGTAGAGGCCCGCCTGGTCGCGGCGTCGCCGCGCATGCCGAGCATTCCCGCCACCCTGTGCTACGACCGCGAGGACCCGTTCGCCGTCCGTATGACCTTCCCGGCCCCGGCCACCCTGGAGGGCGTCGACGTCTGCTGGACGTTCTCCCGGGAACTGCTGGAGGCCGGCCTGCACGCCCCGGAGGGCAAGGGGGACGTGCGGGTGCGGCCGTACGGCTACGACCGGACCGTGCTGGAGTTCCACGCCCCCGAGGGCACCGCCGTCATCCATGTGCTGACCGGTGAGATACGCCGGTTCCTGGAGGCGACCGGCGCTCTGGTGCCCGTCGGCCTCGAACACCTCCAGCTGGATCTGGATCACGACCTGACGGAGCTCATGCGCGACGCCTGCTAGGCGCCCGCCCCCGCGCCGCTCAGATGTTCCGGCGGCCGGCCATCAACTGGTTGAGCTCCCCGAATTCGAGGCCACCCGCCAGCGTGTCGTACGTCCCCGCACCCAGCAGCTCCTGTGCGGCGAGGCGGGTCGCGGCGTGGACGGCCTGGGCGACGGCCGAGCCGACGCTCACCCGGGCCACGCCCAGCGAGGCCAGCTCCGCGACCGGCGGTGCGCCGGGGCCGGCCATCACGTTCAGCGGCGCGTCGATCCCCTCGGCGAGGAGTTCGACGGTCTTCGGGTCGACGGCCCCGGGGACGAAGATCCCGTCGGCGCCCGCGGCGAGGAAGGCGGCGGCCCGCTCCAGCGTGAGGTCCACTCCCCCGGCACCCCTCAGGAAGGTGTCGATCCGGGCGTTGACGAAAACCGGCACCCCCGCGGCATCGGCGGCCTCACGGGCGGCGCTGATCCGGCCGGCCTGTTCGGCGACGGGACGCAGCGGTCCCGTTCCGGCCTCGTACAGGGCGTCCTCGATGTTCACCCCGACCGCGCCTGCCTCGATCACGGCGCGCATCGTGTCGCCGACGGCCGCCGGGTCCTTGCCGTAGCCCGTCTCGACGTCCGCGCTCACCGGTACCTCGACGACTTCGGCGATACGTGCGACGGCGGCGAGCGCCCGGTCGCGGTCCAGCCGGTCCCCGTCCGCCGAGCCGAGCGCCCAGGACAGTCCCGCGCTGGTGGTCGCGACGGCGGCGGCGCCCGCGTCCTCGACGATACGGGCGCTGGTGACGTCCCAGGCGTTCGGGAGGACCAGCGGGGTGCCGGGGATGTGCAGGGCGCGGAAGGCGAGGGCACGGTCGCGAAGGGTGTCGTGGTTCGTCATGGGGACGACTCAACCAGCCGGAGCGGGGCGGTGACTGGCAGGAATCCGACATGCATGTGGGGCTCCGGCCGGACCCCGCTTTTAATGCGTTGACGCCTCGCCGAACCCCCTCGTACGGTGTTCCACGTCCTGTTGTCGCCGATTGGAGAAGGACGTTGCTCGTCTGAGGTCCTGAGACACCGCGCCACACCCATGAGGTGTGTCCGTGGCGTACGACCTCGGCGTGTGAGCCGTCCCCCCGGCGCAGGATCTCTCCTGGCCCTTTCGGCTGCCTCGTGGTGTCTCGACACGCGTTTGCCCCCCCCGACACCGCAAGCAACCGCGAGGCGCCTTATGTCTTCTTCCGTCACCTGTACGTCCCTGTCCTTCGCCTGGCCCGACGGCTCCCCCGTCTTCGAGGGCCTCGACGTCGCCTTCGGCCCCGGTCGCACCGGCCTGGTCGGCGTCAACGGATCGGGGAAATCCACCCTGTTGAAAATCGTCGCCGGTGAACTCGTCCCCGCCGACGGCACCGTGAAGGTCGCCGGCGAGGTCGGTCACCTCCCGCAGAACGTCACCCTGGACACCGCGCTGCGCGTCGACGAGGCACTCGGTATCGCCGCCCGGCGGGCCGCGCTGCACGCCATCGAGGCGGGAGACGTGTCGGAGGCGCACTTCGAGACGGTCGGCGACGACTGGGACGTCGAGGAGCGCGCCCTGGTCACCCTCGGCGAACTCGGCCTCGGCCACATCGGTCTGGACCGGACCGTCGGCGAGGTCTCCGGCGGCGAGTCGGTACTGCTGCGGCTGGCCGCGCTGCTCCTGAGGCGGCCGGACGTGCTGCTGCTCGACGAACCCACCAACAACCTCGACCTGTACGCCCGCAGGCGGCTGTACGCGGCCGTCGAGTCCTGGCCGGGCGTGCTGATCGTGGTCAGCCACGACCGCGAACTCCTCGACCTGGTCGACCAGATCGCCGATCTGCGCGCCGGGGAGGTCACCTGGTACGGCGGCACCTTCTCGGCGTACGAGGAGGCCCTCGCCGTCGAACAGGAGGCGGCCGAGCGGATGGTGCGGGTCGCCGAGTCCGATGTCCGCAAGCAGAAGCGCGAACTGTCCGACGCCCAGGTCAAGCTGGCCCGGCGCAAGCGGTACGGGCAGAAGATGTTCGAGCAGAAGCGCGAGCCGAAGATCGTCATGGGGGCGCGCAGGCGTGCGGCACAGGAGTCCGCGGGCAAGCACCGCATCATGCACGAGGAGCGGCTCGCCGAGGCGAGGGAACGGCTGGACGAGGCGGTGGAGGCGGTCCGGGACGACGACGAGATCCGCGTGGAGCTGCCGTTCACGGCCGTGCCGCCGGGCCGGAACGTGCTCACGCTGGAGAACCTGGAACTGGCCCACGGTTCACACGTCAAGGGGATCGTCGATCTGCGCGGGCCGGAGCGGATCGCGCTGATCGGGCGCAACGGCTCGGGCAAGACGACGCTGCTGCGGACGATCGCCGGGGAGCTGGCGCCGGTCGCGGGGGCGGCTCACACGCACGTGCCGTTGCGTTTCCTGCCGCAGCGGCTGGACGTGCTCGACGGGGAGCTGTCCGTCGCCGAGAACGTGGCCCGGTTCGCGCCGGGCGCCACCAACAACCGGGTCCGGGCGCGGCTGGCCCGCTTCCTCTTCCGGGGCGCCCGCGCCGACCAGAAGGCGGCCACGCTCTCCGGCGGCGAACGCTTCCGGGCGGCCCTCGCCGCGCTGCTGCTGGCCGAGCCCGCCCCACAGCTGCTGATGCTGGACGAGCCGACGAACAACCTCGACATGGCCAGCGTGCGGCAGCTGACCTCGGCCCTGGAGTCGTACGAAGGTGCCCTGATCGTGGCCAGTCACGATCTGCCGTTCCTGGAGTCGATCGGGATCACCCGGTGGCTGCTGATGGCCGACGGGGAGCTGACCGGCACCACACCGGAGGAGGTGGCACGTCTCGGGGAGGGCACAGCCTGACAACGGGGGTTTTGTCGGCACCGGCCCGCCCTGCATGATGGCGGTCCGGGGCCCCCACAACGGGCGCCGGACCGCGCCCCCGACCCCGGAGACCTGTCGTGCCCAGCAAGAAGGCCCTCATCCGCCGCCCCAGCCCGCGCCTCGCCGAAGGCCTGGTGACGCACATCGAGCGGGAGAAGGTCGACGTCGAGCTCGCCCAGGAGCAGTGGGAGGCGTACGCGGAGAGCCTGCGCACGCACGGCTGGGAGACCATCGAGGTCGACCCCGAGGACGACTGCCCGGACTCGGTGTTCGTCGAGGACACGGTCGTCATGTACAAGAACGTGGCGCTGATCACCCGGCCCGGCGCCGAGGCTCGGCGTGCGGAGACCGCCGGGGTCGAGGAGGCGGTGGCCCGCCTCGGCTGCTCGGTGAACTGGATCTGGGAGCCCGGCACTCTGGACGGCGGTGACGTCCTGAAGGCCGGCGACACCATCTACGTCGGCCGGGGCGGGCGCACCAACGCGGCCGGGGTGCAGCAGCTGCGGGCCGCGTTCGAGCCGCTCGGCGCGCGCGTGGTCGCCGTACCGGTGAGCAAGGTGCTGCACCTGAAGTCGGCGGTCACCGCGCTTCCCGACGGAACGGTTCTGGGGCACATACCGAACGTGGACCGACCCTCGCTGTTCCCGGGCTTCCTGGCGGTGCCCGAGGACGCCGGCGCCCATGTGGTGCTGCTCGGCGGCGGCAAGCTGCTGATGTCCGCGAGCGCCCCGAAGACCGCGGAGCTGCTGGCCGATCTCGGCCACGAGGTGGTCACGGTGGACATCTCCGAGTTCGAGAAGCTCGAGGGATGTGTGACGTGCCTCTCGGTGCGGCTGCGGGAGCTCTACGTCTGACCGGGTGACCGGTTCACCCGGTCGGCCCCCGGACCTGCGGGTCCCATGACTGTTTGACATGTCCCGATTCGCCTTGCGCACGGTACCTGATCAGCAGTGTTTACAGCGCACTTAACCTACGGCTTCGTAACCTACGGATTCGTAGCCTACGATCACGTAGGTTCCGGCACCGCTCGCCGGCCTTCTCCCGTTCACAGCCCCCTGTTCGGCGTCCCCCTGGAGTTCTCGTGACGATCACTTCTCCCCATCTCGGCAGCTCGTCCGCCTGGACCGACGCCCGGCTGCTGTACGCCCTGGAGGAAGTGGTCGAGCAGGAGCTGAACCGCCACCTCAAGGTCGCCAAGGACTGGATGCCGCACGAGTACGTGCCCTGGACGGACGCCCGTAACTTCCCCGGCTTCTTCGAGGACGGCGAGGCCTGGGGCAAAGAGCAGTCCAAGGTCACCGAGATCGGCCGGATCGCCCTGGTGGTGAACCTCCTCACCGAGGACAACCTGCCCAGCTACCACCACGAGATCGCCTCGCTGTTCGGCCGCGACGGCGCCTGGGGCACCTGGGTGCACCGCTGGACCGCGGAAGAGGGCCGGCACGGCATCGTGATGCGCGACTACCTGCTCGCCTCCCGCGCGGTCGACCCGGACAAGCTCGAGGCGTTCCGGATGTCGCACATGAGCGAGGGCTTCGAGTCCGACAACCGGCACTCGATGCTGCACTCGGTCGCCTACGTCGCCTTCCAGGAGCTCGCGACCCGCATCTCGCACCGCAACACCGGCCACCAGTCCGGCGATCCGGTCTGCGACCGCATGCTGTCGCGCATCGCGACCGACGAGAACCTGCACATGGTCTTCTACCGGAACCTGCTCAAGGCGGCCTTCGAGCTCGCCCCCGACCTGACCATGCAGGCGGTGCGGGACGTCGTGGTCGACTTCCGCATGCCCGGTCACGGCATCCCCGGCTTCGAGCGGGCCGCCGCGCAGATGGCGATCGGCGAGGTCTACAATCTGCGCATCCACCACGACGACGTGCTGCAGCCGGTGCTGCGCCACCTGAAGGTCCTGGAGATCGACGGCCTCGGCCCGGAGGGTCTGCAGGCGCAGGAGGAACTCGGGCTGTTCATGGGCGGGCTCAACGCGGAGGCGTCGAAGTTCGACGAGAAACTGGCCGCGCGCAAGGCACGGATGGCGGCGCGCGCCGGCGCCTGACGGACCGCGCGACGGGGCGCTGCGAGTAACGCGCACGCTGTGGGGCGCTCTGAAACGCACCCTCGCGCGGGGCGTGCCGGGGCGCACTGCCCCGGCGGGGGCGCTCCGAGACCGGTTCCCTCAGCCGGGGCGTACCGGGGCGTGCGGATTTTCCGTGCGCCCTGTCGGTGGCCTGCGGCATCATGCGCGCATGCGTGCTGACAACACCTCCGACCGGGCGGTCGGCTTCCTGCTGGACCTGATCGACTCCGCGGACGCCGACCGGGTACGCGCGCGTGTCGGCCTGCCCCTCCCGGCGCCGGAGGACCTCCGAGAGGCCCGGCGCAGACTCCCCTGGAGCCTGCCGGCGTTGCCGTCCTCCGTGGTGCTGTGGATGCTCCAGGAGGACGACCCGGATCTCAACGCCGTCGTCTGGCGCCTCCTTCCCGACCGGGACACTGCGCTGCGGCGGGCCATCCTGGACGGGGTGCCGTTCGGCCCTGGCCGGCTGCTCGCGGTGGAGGTCGACCCGGTCCTGCGTGACGACTACGAGGCACCGCAGGTCCCGGACCGGGTCGCCCGCATCGGGCTGGTCCCGGCCCTGCGCGAGTCGGCCTCCATGGCCGCCGCGCGGGAGGCCACCTCCATGGTCTACCGGCGCGAGCACTGGCAGACCGTCGCCGAGGCGGACCGCGAGAACTCCCTGCCCGGTTACGTCCGTTGGGCCCTCTCGATCCGCCCGGACTGTCCGCCCTCGCTGCGCGCCCAGTTCGGCACCCACCGCAAGTTCGACTTCCGGGTCCGCCAGGCGGGAATCCTGGACGGCCCCGCCGAGTACGCCTTGGATCACGGCCCCGCCCTGGACGTGCTGAAGGTGCTGTCGATGGGACACGTGATGTTCCCGAGCCGGTCGGCCGAGGCGGAAGCCGCCCTGCGCCCCCTGGTCCGAGATCACCTGGGCGACCGCGAGGAGGCCTGGGCGGTGCTGGCCCAGCTGATCGGCACCTTCCACGGCACGGTGGGGGAACTGGTCGTGACAGCGGGGGCGATCGCCTAGGCGACCCGTTGCCGGGCGGCCCGCTGCTTGTACTGCTCCGGATAGCGCTCGGTGAACTTCACCGCCCAGACCAGCAGGGCGACGGGGACGACCCAGTTGAACCAGTCGCTCTGCCCCGGCAGCCTGATGGCCAGCCAGGTGGACAGGGCCATCAGCGCGAAGACCACGCCCCAGGCCACGGTCAGCACCTTGTTGACGTGTGCGAAGACGGGCGAGGCCCAGAACTCGCGCGGTACCGACTGGCGGGCGTACTGCGCGGTGAAGGGGTCGGAGAGCAGGGAGCCGAGGGCCACGACGGCCACCACCGTGTTGGAGACGACCTGGGCATACGTCTCCAGCCAGATCAGTTCATGGCGGTGCAGGGCGAGCGCGAGCACGCAGAGCACGGCGAAGAACACGATGCCGACCATGTCGAGGAGGAAGTACCGGCCCCGGAGCATGTCCCTGCCGGAGAGCACGACCGCGGCGATCAGCGCGGCCAGTGCCGCGTACTGCCAGGTGCTGGGGGCGGCGACGACACCGAAGATGATCCACGGGGCGAAGGAGAAGAAGACACCCCCGGTGCTGACGGGCTTCTCGGCCCGGGTCGTGGTGGCGGACCGCTGTTCCGTGTGTCCCATGGGAGCTCCTCCCATCGCCACGTCGCTCTTCTTCCAGCGTGCCCCGTGAACGAGCCGCCCGCATGCCTTCCGCCTGCGACACGGCTCCGGGGCTCCTGGAGTGGGAAGACGGACGTGTGCCGGGTTTCGACGCCGGCGGCCTGGGCCGGCAACCGCCATACCCCCGCGGCTCCGGGGCTGTCTCTCAGGGGGGCGGGGCGGCCGGATTCGAACCGGCGTGTTCTGGTTCTGGAGACCGGTGCGCCTGCCTCTGCGCTACGGCCCCGCCCTTGCGGCAGATCGTAATGCCTTGGCCCGTTGTCAGTGCCGGCTGGTACCAATGAAGCACTGGGGGAACCGCGCGGCGGGGGACTGCACATGGCGTACGGAGAGCGGGGGCGGCCACGCCCTCTGGTGGCCGATCTGTCCGATCGCAAGGCACTTGAGGCATACCGGCCGGCGGATCCGGCGGTGGTGGCCGAGGCGCGGCGGCTGAAGGAGGCCGCGCTGCTGGACTTCGGGCTGACCGAGTCCGCGGTGGCCTCGTGGCTGTACTCGAAGTGCCCGCACCAGATCCCGACGACGGCGGTGGACACGGCGGCCGTGGTGGCGTCGGGCGACGGCACCTGTCTGCTGCTGTACAACCCGGACTTTTTCGTCGCACTCGGCCTGGACGGCGTGAAGTTCGTGCTGTTCCACGAGGCCCGGCATCTGGTGCACCGCCATCTCCTGGCCGACGCCGAGCTGCGCGAGGACCCGGTGTTCATGCTGGCCGCCGAGGTCGCCATCAACCATGTGGCCCTGGTCCGCCTCGGCCGCGAGGCGCTGCCCCTGCTGGACGGCCGGCCGACGGGCGTCGATCCGCGCCGGGTGCACGACGCCTACCGGCAGGACCTGACCGCGCACGGCCTGGAGCCACTCGCCTTCGAGGTGTTCATCGAGACGGACATGCGGATCTACGGCGAGCTGAAGCGCATGTGCGATCCGCCGGTGCCACCGCCGCTGTGCCCGCATCTGGTGGCCGGCCTGGTCCCCGCCGACCAGGAGACGGTCGACGCGGTGACCTCGTCCGCACTGCTCAACTCCCTGCTGGCGGCCCGGCGCGGACACGCGGGCGCCGAGCGTGAGCTGCTCGACCTCATGAGCCGTACGGAGGAGGGTTCGGCGCGGGCCGCGAAGCTCTGGGGAAACCTGGGCGCGGGGGTGCTGCGCGGCGAGACCACCCGCACCCGGACCGTCGACTGGTGGCAGCGCTGGCTGGTCGACGTGCTGGGTTCCCGGCTGCGCGACGGCGAGCGCCTGGTGTACCCGAAGAAGCGCGGCGCCCTGCTCGCCGCCCTGGGACAGGACCCGATGCTCGCGCGGCACGGCCCGGTGCGGGACAAGGTGCTCGTCATCGCCTACGACACCTCGGGGTCGATGCCGGACCAGGTGATCGACTGGCTCACCCGGCTGGTCGGCCGGATCGACGGGGTGGAGGCGCACTGGCTGTCCTTCGACGCCGTGGTGATGCCGTTCCGGCCCGGCGAGAGGGTGTACGGCGGTGGTGGCACCAGCTTCCAGGTGGTCGCGGACTACGTGGAGGGCCGTACCGAGGTGGCGGGCCGGCGCTGCGAGGTGACCCCGGACGCGG
Organism: Streptomyces sp. Ag109_O5-1; assembly: GCF_003814875.1. Taxonomy (GTDB): domain Bacteria; phylum Actinomycetota; class Actinomycetes; order Streptomycetales; family Streptomycetaceae; genus Streptomyces; species Streptomyces sasae. The sequence continues at coordinate 1,316,761 of NZ_RKQF01000001.1, forward strand.
TCGTCGTCCTGACCGACGGCTACGCACCGCCGATCACACCGGCCGAGCCGGAGAAGTGGATCTGGCTGATAACGGACGGCGGCAACGACTGGCCCGATACGCACACACCCGCGATGGACTGCCATCGCGTCACCACAGGATCGCGGTAGATGACCACAGAGGCAGAGACCACAACCACCGAGGGCGGGAAACCGGCGGAGGCGTCCCGGCTGGAGTCCTTCATCGACGCGATGATCGACATGGGGCAGACGGGGCAGATCTTCGGCGAGCACGGCATCGGAAAGACGGCGACGTTCTTCTCGCACATCGCCCGCGCCCACCCGGACACCACACTGGTGTACGTGCCGGCGGCGAACCTGACCCCGGACGACCTGCTGGTCAACGCGCCGGTCAGGGACCCGCGCACGGGTGAACTGGTGCTGCGCCAGCTGGTGATGAGCCGGCTCAGGCCGGGCCGGCCGTTCGTGCTGCTCATCGACGACTCACTGCAGGCGGGCGACACGATCCAGTCGCAGCTGATGCAGATCGCCTGCAACTGGTCGCTGGGCGAGCACGATCTGCGCGCCCTGGGCTGCGTCGGCGTGTTCCTCACCGACAACGAGTCACTGACGGAGACCTCGGCGCGCCGTGGGGATCTGGCGCTCCTAGACCGCATGGTGACGATGCGGATCACGGCGAACGACACCTCCTGGCGCCGGCATCTCGCGGCCAGGTACCGCCCGTGGGACCTGCGTCCGGTGTTCTCCCTGTGGGCGTCGCTCTCCCCCGCCCTGCGCGAACTGCTCTCCCCGCGCACCATCGACCACGTCCTGGCCAACGCGCGCGAGGGCTTGCCGTTGCGCTGGGGCCTGCCTCTGGTCGACGGCCAGCGGCTGCGGCTCGCCGAACCGGGCCCGGACGGCAGACCGGGCCAGAACCGCACGGCCGAGATTCTCGACCGGATCGCCGCGAGCATCGGTGTGGCCAATCCGGCGACGATCGCGGACCCGGTGCGGCAGGTGGTGCGGGCGGCCCTGCGCAACCGCTGGACGGTGCTGCTCCAGGGACCGCCGGGCTGCGGCAAGACGGAGCTGGTGCGGGAGACCCTGCGCGAAGGCCTCGGCCGGGACCCGCTCTACTTCTCCCTGCCGGTGACGAACGTCGAGGACCTGTGCGCGCCGGTCCCCTCCCCGGACGGCACCCTGGACAACCTGCTGGCCGCGCCCTTCACGGGTCCGGAGCCCAAGGCGATCGTCTGGGACGAGTACAACCGGCCCAAGGACAAGGCCGCGTTCGCCAAGCTGATGGAGGTCACCCAGGAGTGGTCGCTGGCGGGGCGGCGGATCGAGCACCTGAGGGCGCAGATAGCCGTGCAGAACCCGCCGTACCACCTGGGCCGCAAGCTGCTGGTGTCGCGGAACAACATCGCCCAGGCGACCCGTTTCACGGCCTCGCTCACGGTCGATCCCGAGGACATCCCGGCCAACGAGTGGCTGCTCGCGAAGTACGGCCGGGACGCCGAGACGGTCCTGGAGTGGTGGAAGCACGACATCGACGACGAGGGACGCGCCTGGATCACCAAGCGGACCCTGGAGCGGCTGATCAAGCTGCACCGCAAGGGGCTGCCGCTGGAGATGGGCACGGTCTACCTCGGCGACGGCGAGTACGCGCCGGTGCCGCTGACCGCCCTGATCGACCGCTTCAAGGGGCGCCCCGTCACCGGTCTGCGCGAGCTGGCCCGGGACGTCGACGCCTGGGAGACCCGGCTGCGCCGGGCGGCCGCGCTGTCCGACGAGGGCGGTGACGACAGCGACGTGGTCCACCAGATCCTCGCCAACGCCGAGCTGTCCCAGCTGAAGAGGCATCGGGCGGTGGTGATCCGGCTGGTGTCGCTGCTCCCCGCCAAGCTGCGCGCGACCTACCTGGTGGGGGCCTCGGAGCGGCAGCAGCGGTACTGGTCGGAGGTGTTCATGGAGACCCGCAGGCGCTGACCGTCAGGGCTCCTGCGGTGCCGTCCGGTGAACACTGCGTACGGCGGCCACATCGGCCGGGACCGCCGGTGCCGGGATGTGGGCGCTGAGATCGGCCAGGCGGCGCTTGACGCTGGCGGCGATGCCGGTGCCGAGGCGGTAACGGGTAGCGGTTGCGGCGTCGGCCGCGTGGTCGAGGAGGCGGTGGGCCTCGCGGCTGCGCATGCCGGTGTGGGTCAGGACGAGATGAGCGAGGCGGTGTTCGGCACCGGCGAGGGCCCGGCCGATGGCGTCGGCCGCGGCCAGGTCCACCCGGTTGTCGGGCGCCGCGAGCACGGCCGCCGCGCGGACCCTCCCGAGGTCGAGCAGGGTGACGCCCGCCGAGGCCGCCGCTGTCACCAGGCGGGCGGCGGCCGACGGCCCGATGCCGTTGCTGGCGACGGACAGCCGGGCGAGGTGCCCGTACGGCGCCCGGTCCAGCGCGTCGGCCAGCAACAGCGCGCCCTCGTCACCCAACCGCGCGGCGGACACGTACAGTTCATCGACCGCTCCCTGGGCGACCACGGCCGCCAGCGCCCGCGCACCGGCCTCGCCCAGCGGGTTGCCGCCGGCGAAGAGCCGCTCGATACGGCGCCCGTTGCCGGCCGCCGCCAGCAGCGCGTCGGCCAGGACAGCCGCTCCGGCCGGGTCCAGCCCGGTCTGGACGAGGTCGAGGGTGCGCAGGGAGCGGGCGGATTCGATCAGTTCGGCGGCCGCCCGGCCGCCCCCGCCGCCCAGCGGGTTGCGCTTGAGCCAGACGCCGGTGACGACCTGCGGTGAGGCGCGCAACTGGTCGGCGATCCGGCAGGCGCCGCCCGCCGTGATGCCGTTGCAGCCGAGGTAGAGCGTCTCCACCTCGGCGCCGGAACCGGCCACGGCTTCGGCGCCCTCGTCACCCAGCGCGTCCGTGCCGAGCAGCAGGTGCCGTACCGGAGCGGGGCCTTCGGCCAGCGCCTCGGCGATCAGGGCGGCGCCCGCCGCGCCGACGCCCTGCTTGCACAGGTCGAGCCGGCCGTCGGGCAGGGCGGTGCCGGCGGTGAAGTCCAGCCGCTCCCCGGCCGGGCGTCCGGCCCGCAACCAGTCCAGCAGCGGGGCGAGTTCGGCGGCCGGGCGCGGGGCGACGCGCGGTACCCCGGCGAAGGTCTCCCACGGTCGGTCCGCGCTCACCACGCCGCCTCCCGGTAGTCCTTCAGGAACACCCCGGACACCGGGTCGCCCGCCTCGCCGCGCACGATCGGGTCGTAGACGCGGGCCGCCCCGTCAACGATGTCCAGGGGCGTGCGGAAGCCGGCACCGGCCATCCGGGCCTTCTTCGGGGCCGGGTTCTCGTCGGTGATCCAGCCGGTGTCGACGGCGCACATGTGGACGCCCTGCTCGGCGAGTTCGGCCGCGCTGGTGCGGGTGAGCATGTTGAGGGCGGCCTTGGCCATGTTGGTGTGCGGATGGCCTGCCATCTTGTTGCGGACGGCGAACCGGCCCTCGACTGCGGTCACGTTGACGACATAGCGGCGGGGGTGCGGGGAGGCGAGCAGCAGCGGCAGCAGCCGGTCGCACAGCAGGGCCGGGGCGAGGGCGTTGACGAGCTGGGTCTCCAGGACCTCGGCGGGGTCGAGCTCGCCGAGCCGGGCCGACCAGGAGTTCTCGGGCGAGGGGTCGGGCAGCAGCCCGGCCTCGTCGGCCTCCCGCAGCGCGACGGGCAGGGACGCGGCTCCGCTCTCCAGCATGCGCATCGGCGTGAATCCGGGGGCCTGCCGGGTGCCCGGAGGCAGTGCGTCGCGTTCACCGGAGGCCAGCAGGGCGTAGGACTCGGGCGGCCGGCGTACGGTCTGGGCCGCGTTGTTGACGAGGATGTCCAGAGGCTCGCCCTCCTGCCGCAACTCCTCGCAGAGTCCCAGCACTTGGCGCGGGTCGCGCAGGTCGACGGCGAGGACGGTGAGGCGGTCCAGCCACTTGGCGCTGCCCGGCGCGGCCTCGAAGCGGCGCCGGGTGTCATGCGGGAAACGCGAGGTGAGCAGGACTTCGGCGCCGTCGCGCAGCATCATCAGCGCCAGCTGGAAGCCGATCTTCACTCTGCCGCCGGTGAGCAGCACGCGGCGGCCGCCGAGGTCGGTGCTCAGGGCCCGGCGGGCGGTGTTGTCGGTGGCGCAGTCGGGACAGAGTCGGTGGTAGAAGGTGTCGACCTGCCGATAGGGCGACTTGCAGACGTAGCAGGTGCGCGGCTTGTGGAAGACGCCTCCGGCACCGGGCACGGCGAGGGGCGCGTCCTCGCGGCGGTCCAGGGCGCCGGTCGCGGTCGCGGCCATCGCGGCGGCGTCGGCCGTGGACACCTCGCTGCTGCGCGTCCGGCGGCGGCGCAGTCGTCCGTCGCGGGCGAAGGAGGCGGCGACCTGCTCGGCGCGCAGCCGCACCGGGTCGTCGACAGGCAGTGCCCGCAGCTTCCCCACGACTTCATGGAAGGCGGCCAGTTCCGCCTCGGTGATCGCCACGCTCATCCGTCCCGCCCCGTGTCCGCCGTACCGCGGTCCCGGCCGGATTCGAACCGGCGTATCCACCTTGACAGGGTGGCGAGTCTGCCTCTGCTCTACGGGACCTCGTCACACGGCCCGGACGACCGGATTCGAACCGGTGTGTCCGCCTTGCCAAGGCGTGCGCCTGCCTCTGCGCTACGTCCGGCCGCGCGCCCGGATCCTAACCTGGTGAGGGCGTGCGGTCGTACACGTTTTCCCGGGACGGATGTGGTTCAGCGGGACGCGCGCCGGAGTTCTAGGCGTTCCTTCTCGGACAGGCCGCCCCAGACGCCGAAGCGTTCGTCGTTGTCCATCGCGTACTCCAGGCAGGCCGAACGCATCTCGCACATACCGCAGATGCGCTTCGCCTCGCGTACCGAGCTGCCGGGCTCGGGAAAGAAGAAGTCCGCCCCGGTCTGCGCGCACAGCGCCTGCGCCTGCCAGGCCGGGACGGGCGTGCGGGGCGGGGTGATGGTGTCGAAGTACATGGCCAGGATCGTGCCGTGCGGCGAAAAACGTTCGCTCAACGCCTGCTCAACGCGGCGGCGGCACACCACGGCAGTCTCGATGATGCGCGTCCGCGCCCCGCCTGCGCACGGCGGCGCGCGCAACGGATTCAAAACACGGCGGGTGCGTCCAGTAACCCACGGTAACCGGTGCGGGTGCGCGTGGTACGGCAGCGATTGTCGGCGGGCGGTGGAAGACTCGGCGGAGCAGAGAACGCGACCCCCTTCCGAGGAGGGCGAAGATGCTCACCACCCGTTTCGTCAACGGCGCACCCAACTGGATCGACCTCGGCACCCCCGAGATCGACGGCGCCACCTCCTTCTACAACGGTCTCTTCGGCTGGCAGTTCCAGTCGGCGGGGCCCGACGCCGGCGGTTACGGATTCTTCCAACTGGACGGCAAAACCGTCGCCGGTGGTATGCAGACCACCCCCGAGCAGGGTCCGCCGTCCTGGAGCGTGTACTTCCAGAGCGAGGACGCGCAGGCCACCGCCAAGCTCGCCGAGCAGGCGCACGGCAGCGTCCTCGCCCAGCCGATGGACGTGATGGGCCAGGGCCGTCTGGCGATCCTCGCCGACCAGGCGGGCGTGCCCTTCGGTATCTGGCAGCCCGCGCTGACCAAGGGCGTCGACGTGGCGGGCGATCCGGGTTCGCTGTGCTGGGTCGAGCTGTACACCCCGGACATCGCGTTGGCCGCCGCTTTCTACCACAAGGTGCTCGGCCTGGAGACCTCCGGAGTCCCCTTCCCCGGTGGCACCTACACCTGTGTCAACCCGGCGGACGGCGGCGACGAGTCGATGTTCGGCGGGATGGTCCCGCTGGCCGAGGACCCGGCCGAGGCACAGGCGGGCGCGTACTGGCTGCCGTACTTCGAGGTCGAGGACCCGGACGCGGTGGTCGAGAAGGCCCAGCAGACGGGCGGCAGGGTGCGGATGCCGGCCACGACGCTGGAAGGCGTGGGCCGCATGGCCAAGCTGGCCGACCCGTACGGCGCCCGCTTCGCGGTGATCAGAGGCGAGCCGCAGCAGAGTTGAGCCGGGCAGGGGTCAGGCGGAAGCGCGTCGTACCAGTGTCGTGGGCAGGATGAGACTGGATGGCGCGCCCGTCGCCGGCTTGCCGCGGGTCAGGGCGCGCAGCAGCAGTCGTGCCATCAACCGGCCCATCTCCTCTATGTCCTGACGGACCGTCGTCAGTGACGGCGCGCTCTGCTCGGTGACCGGCAGCACGTCGTCGAAGCCGATCACGGCCACGTCCTCGGGCACCCGGCGGCCGCGCTCGCGCAGGACGCGCAGGGCGCCGAGCGCGGTGAGGTCGTTGGCGGCGAAGACGGCGTCCACGTCCGGGCAGCGGTCGAGGAGTTCGCCCATCGCGCGTTCGCCGCCGCCCACGGTGAAGTCGCTCAGGACGACCAGGCGCGGATCGGGCTCCCCCATGACGTCCCGGTAGCCCTGGAGGCGGTCGGCCGCCGACGTCTGGTCGAGGGGTCCGGTGATGTGCGCGATCCGCCTCCGGCCGAGGCCCACGAGATGCCGTACGGCGTCCTGGGCGCCGCCCCGGTTGTCGCAGTCGACGTAGACGGCGCTGTTCGAGCCGTCGCTCCAGCCGGGCCGTCCGCCGAACACGGTGGGGACTCCGGCGCCCTCGATCAGACCGGGCAGCGGGTCGTCGAGGTGCAGGGAGAAGACGAGTGCGCCGTCGACATGGCCGCCGGCGAGATAGCGGGCCACGCGCGTATGGTCGTCCCGTCCCTCGGTGAGCAGCAGTACGAGTTGGTTGTCGTGGGCGGTCAACTCCTTGCTGATGCCGCGTAGTTGGAGGGCGAAGAAGGGGTCGGTGAAGATCCGGGTCTCGGGTTCGGCGATGACCACGGCGACGGCGTCGTGCCGTTTGGTCACCAGGCTGCGGGCCGCCTGGTTGGGGACGTAGCCGAGTTCCTCGACGGCCTGCCGGACCCGCTCGACGAGGGGTTCGCGCACCCCGTCCCCGCCGTTGACCACCCGTGACACGGTGGCCCGGGACACCCCGGCGCGTGCGGCCACGGCCTCCAGCGTGGGGCGCGACACTGCCTCGGACACTTCGGCCCTCCTCATCGGCGGCTGGCGATCAGGATAGCTCCGGTCGAACGGGGTGATGGGAGCGCTCACGCATGTAGGGGGCCGCGGACCGCGGAGCCATGGTCCGCTCACCCGCCCAACGGCGAAGTCCCGCCGTCAGGAGGACTGTTCGGGCTTGGCCCGGCTGGGCTGGACGCGTTTCGGCTCGCCCGGCATCTTGGGGTACTCGGGCGGATACGGCAGGTCCCCGAGACCGTGTTCCTGCTCGTCACGGCGGGCGAGCTCCAGGAGCGCGTCGAGGGAGTGGGCATGGCCGTCCATGTCGGCGTGCACATCGCCGACTTCGGCGAACCGGGCGGGCATCGTGACCAGGTCGAAGTCCTCCGGCCGCACGTCGTCGACCTCCTCCCAGCGCAGCGGCGCGGAGACGGGGGCGTTCGGGCGGGGCCGCAGGGAGTAGGCGGAGGCGATGGTGCGGTCGCGCGCCGTCTGGTTGTAGTCGACGAAGATGCGCTCACCGCGTTCCTCCTTCCACCACTTGATCGTCACCCGGTCGGGCATCCGCCGCTCCAGTTCGCGGCCCACCGCGATGGCGGCGCGCCTGACCTGGGTGAAGGTCCAGCGGGGTTCGATGGGCACGAAGACATGCAGACCGCGGCCGCCGGAGGTCTTGGGCCAGCCGCGCAGCCCGCCGAACTCTTCAAGGACGGCGCGCAGTTCGTGGGCGGCACGGACGGCGTCGCCGAAGTCGGTGCCGGGCTGGGGATCGAGGTCGATGCGGAGTTCGTCGGGCCGGTCGACGTCATCGCGGCGCACCGGCCAGGGGTGGAAGGTGAGCGTGCCGTACTGGGCGGCCCACACCACCGCGGCCTCCTCGGTGGGGCACATCTCGTCGGCGGTGCGGCCGCTGGGGAAGGTGATGTGGGCGGTCGGGATCCAGTCGGGCATGCCCTTGGGGGCGCGCTTCTGGTAGAACCACTCGCCGTCGACGCCGTCCGGGTAGCGCTGGAGGGTGGTGGGCCGGTCGCGCAGGGCGCGCAGGATGCCGGGGGCGACGGCCGCGTAGTAGCGGGCGACGTCCAGCTTGGTGAAACCGCGCTCCGGGAAGAAGACCTTGTCTGGGCTGGACAGCCGTACGGTGCGGCCGGCCACCTCCAGTTCCACCGCGTTGCCCATGCGGCCACGGTAGGCGCACGGCCCCCACCCCGCATATCGGCCTGCGGCCGCCGCTTCTCAGCTCCGGGGCACGGCCCAGGTGACGGCGGGCCGGCCTTCGACGTCGTAGACGATCCGGTCGGGACGGCTCCCCCTGGCCAGGCCGAACGTGAGCTTCCCGCGCAGGCAGTCGCCCGGTCCCACGGCCGCACCCGAGACGGGATAGGCCGGGGCCGGTACGCCGTATCCGCTGAGCCCCAGCGGCTTGACCCGGGTGCCGTCCGCGAGGCGGAGCGTCCAGGGGGACTGGGCGACGATGACATTGGTGCTGTCGGCGTCGGCGCACGTCCTGACCTCCAGTACGGCCCACTCGGGGTCGGGGAAGTCGGCGAGGCCGTCGGGGAGGTGCACGCCCTTCACGGGCTGGGTGTAGGTGAGGGCCGCGGTCGTGGCGGCGATGTAACTGCCGTCGCCGTCGATGTCCTTCCAGTGCCGGCCGGACCCGAGCGTGAGCGCCTTGGCGGCGGTCGTGGACGTGGGCGCGGGACTGGACGCCTCGCCGTCGACGGCACCGCCGCCGGTACAGGCCGTGGCGCCGACCAGCAGCAGGGCAGCGGCGACGGTCGTGCGGATGCGCATGGATGTTCCCCCGTGGTGCGTTCGTGGTCGAGGAGCATCATCCGAGCCGGGCGGGCGCTGTGCGGCCCCTGTGTCCAGGTTGTGATCAACAGGCGTCCCCGGGACGGCGGCTTCCGCGACGGGCGGGCGCCCGGGACCGCTCGTAGAGTCGGACGCATGGAGCTGCCGGTGATGCCGCCCGTGAAGCCGATGCTCGCCAAGTCGGTGGCGACGATCCCGCCGGACATGCAGTACGAGGCGAAGTGGGACGGCTTCCGCGCGATCGTGTTCCGGGACGGCGCCGAGGTGGAGCTCGGCAGCCGCACCGGGAAGCCGCTGACCAGGTACTTTCCCGAGCTGGTGGCGGCTCTGAAGCAGCGGGTGCCAAAACGGTGCGTGCTGGACGGGGAGATCGTGATCGCCCGGGAGGGCCGGCTGGACTTCGACGCGCTGACCGAGCGGATCCATCCGGCGGACTCCCGGGTGCGCACGCTGGCCGAGCGGACCCCTGCTTCCTTCGTCGCCTTCGACCTGCTCGCACTGGACGACGAGTCGCTCCTCGACGTCCCGCTCACCGACCGCCGCGCCCTGCTCACCAGGGCCCTGACCGGAGTGACCCCACCCGTGCACCTGGCACCCGCGACCACCGATGTCGAGGTGGCCCGGCAGTGGTTCGAGGAGTACGAGGGGGCGGGCCTCGACGGGGTCATCGCGAAGCCGCTCACCCTGCGCTATCGACAGAACGAGCGCGCCATGTTCAAGGTCAAGCACGAGCGGACGGCCGATGTCGTGGTGGCGGGCTACCGCTTCCACAAGAGCGGCCCGGTGGTGGGCTCACTGCTGCTGGGCCTGTACGACGACCGGGGCGCCCTCCAGCACGTCGGAGTGTCGGCCGCGTTCCCGATGAAGCGGCGGGCGGAGCTGATCGAGGAACTGGAGCCGCTGCGCATGGCCGACGCCTCCGGGCATCCCTGGGCGGCCTGGACGGAGGAGACCGCCCATGAGTCGGCCAGGCTCCCCGGGGCGCCGAGCCGCTGGTCGGGCAAGAAGGACCTGTCCTGGGTGCCGCTGCGGCCGGAGCGGGTGGCCGAGGTGGCCTACGACCACATGGAGAACGGGGCGCGGTTCCGGCACACGGCCCGCTTCCGCCGCTGGCGCCCGGACCGCACGCCGGAGAGCTGTACCTACGCGCAACTGGAGGAACCGGTGCGCTACGACCTCACGCGGATCCTGGGGTCGTAGTCCCTCCCTATGGCCACCGATGAACCGATGAGCACACAATCTCAAAGGGGCGAACGGGGGTGGCAACCGTGGGCATACGGTACAGGGCGCCGACGCGCCGGACCGCGCTGACAGCGGCGCTGGCCGCGGCCCTGATGACGGTCTCCCTCACCGCGGGCTGCACCCGGCACGGCACGTCGGACGACGGCCGCGCACCGCACGGCACCCCGAGCCCGAGCGGGCAGAGCACCGCCGGTACCGGCTCGGTACTGGCCGTGAAGATCGACAACGTCGGCGCGGCCCGCCCCCAGACCGGGCTGGACGCGGCGGACGTGGTGTACGCGGAGCAGGTGGAGGGCGGGCTCAGCCGGCTGATGGCGGTGTACGCCACCAAGCTCCCCGAGGCCGTCGGACCGGTCCGCAGCGCCCGCGAGTCCGACCTGGAACTGCTGCGCCAGTTCGACCGGCCGACGCTCGCGTTCTCCGGCGCCCAGAGCAGACTGCTGCCACTGATCGACAAGGCTCCGCTGCGGCCAAAGACCCCTGACGAGGCGCCCGGCGCCTTCTACCGGGGCAGCGGCAGACCGGCCCCGCACAACCTGTATCTGCGCCCGGCAAGGCTGGTGGACGGGGCGCCCGGCAAGGCCGCGCTCACCACCGGCTTCCGCTACGGCCCGGCCCCGGCCGGCGGCACCGTCACCGCCTCGCGCACCGTGCGCTACCCGGCGGCCCGCTTCACCTTCACCTGGTCCGCCGACCGGCACGGCTGGCTGGTGTCGATGGACGGCACCCCGGCCCGGACGACGGACGGTGACCGGCCGGCGCCCGCCACGGTCGTGGTGCAGCACGTGCGGGTGACCACGTCGAAGTATCACGACGTGCTCGGCAACCACACGCCGTTCACGCAGACGGTGGGCTCGGGGAAGGCCGAAGTGCTGCGGGACGGGCGGTCGTTCGAGGCCACGTGGGCACGGCGGGCGGCCACGGAGGGTACGACATTCACCGGCGCCGGCGGCAGCCCGGTGAACTTCGCCGACGGGCAGGTGTGGGTGGTGTTCGCGCAGGCCTAGGCGCCCGGCTAGGCCTGCGCGAGCGGGGCCTGCGGGGCCTGCGGGGCCTGCGGGACGAGGGGCTCCGTCGGATTGCGCAGCCCCTCCGCCGCGTCCGACACCCGGCGGATCAGCTCGAAGAACTGGGCCTGTTCCCCGGCCGAGAGCGGGGCCAGGAAGACCTGGTTCATCCGGGCGGTCCGCACGGCGAGCTTGCGATGGGTGCGCAGCCCGTCGTCGGTGAGGCGCAGCAGGAAGCGACGGCCGTCCTGCGGATCGCGCACCTTGTCGAGCAGCCCGCGCCTGCCGAGCCGGCTGATCACCTCGGCGATGGTCGACCGGTCCAGCCCCACCCGCTCCCCCACCGTGCGCTGGTCCAGCCCCGGCTCGGCGACGAGCGCGTTCAGGACGGCGAACTGCGGCGAGGTGATCTCCTCCGAGACCATCGTGTTCCACAGCAGGTAGTGGGCCTGCTGAAGCCGCCGGGCCAGGTGCCCGGGGTGGGTGGTGAGATCCACCGCGGCCATACGCACTCCCATGGTCCGAATTCGTTGGTGTACTGAACGATACCCGCAGACGACCAGCCTGTCTGTGCACTCGTCTACCATCGCCGCAGCTCTTGACGTGTGGCGACGCCAGTGGCAGCGTGAAGGATATCTCGCTGAAATACTCAGTGCCCTGATTAATTGGACGCCGAGAGCGTCACCCGGGCGCCAGGAAGAGATGGGGCTGCACACATGGACAAGGTGGTCGCCACGGCCGGGGAGGCGGTGGCCGATGTACCGGACGGCGCGTCGCTGGCGGTGGGTGGTTTCGGGCTGAGCGGTGTCCCGAACGCGCTGATCGGGGCGTTGTACGAGCGGGGTGTCGGCGGTCTGTCGGTGGTCTCCAACAACTGCGGGGCGATGGAGACCGGTCTTGCGGTGCTGCTCGCGGCGGGCCGGATCACCCGGGTGACGGGCTCGTACATCGGTGGCAACAAGGAGTTCGCCCGCCAGTACCTGGGGGGCGAGCTGGAGCTGGAGCTGATCCCGCAGGGCACGCTGGCGGAGCGGCTGCGGGCCGGGGGTGCGGGGATCCCGGCGTTCTACACCCCGGCCGGGGTGGGCACGCAGGTCGCCGAGGGCGGGCTGCCGTGGCGTTACGACGGCCAGGGCGGGGTCGCGCTGGCGTCGCCCGCGAAGGAGGTGCGGGAGTTCGACGGCACCGAGTACGTCCTTGAGCGCGGCATCCGCACCGACTTCGCGCTGGTGCGTGCGGCCCGGGGCGACCGGCACGGGAACCTGGTGTTCAGCAAGTCCACCCGCAATTTCAACCCGCTCGCGGCGATGGCCGGCAAGGTCACGATCGCCGAGGTCGAGGAACTGGTGGAACCTGGAGAGATCGACCCGGACGCGGTGCACCTGCCGGGCATCTTCGTGCAGCGGGTGGTGGCGCTGACCCCGGAGCAGGCGGCGGACAAGAAGATCGAGCAGCGGACGGTGAGCAGCTGATGGCCTGGACGCGCCAGGAGATGGCCGCACGGGCGGCCCGCGAACTTCAGGACGGGCAGTACGTCAACCTCGGGATCGGGCTGCCGACCCTGATCCCGAACTACCTGCCGGAGGGCGTGGAGGTGATCCTGGAGTCGGAGAACGGCATCCTGGGCACCGGCCCCTACCCCACCGAGGACGCCGTCGACCCGGACCTGATCAACGCCGGCAAGGAGACCGTCACGGTCCTGCCGGGCGCCTCGTTCTTCGACTCGGCGCTGTCGTTCTCGATGATCCGCGGCGGGCACATCGACGTCGCCGTGCTCGGGGCGATGCAGGTCTCCGCGGGTGGTGACCTGGCGAACTGGGCGATTCCCGGGAAGCTGGTCACCGGGATCGGCGGGGCGATGGACCTCGTCCATGGCGCCCGCACCGTCATCGTGGTCATGACGCACACCGCGAAGGACGGCGCGCCGAAGATCCTCGAGCAGTGTGCGCTGCCGCTGACCGGCAAGGCCTGCGTCGACCGGATCATCACCGACCTCGGCGTGATCGACGTGACCGACGACGGCCTGGTGCTGGTCGAGACCGCGCCCGGGGTCGGCGTGGAGGAGATCGTCGCCAAGACCGACGCGAAGCTCGCTGTCCCGGAGGATCTGCTGTGAACACGGTGTACATCGTCGACGCGGTACGGACGCCGATCGGCCGTTACAACGGCGGTCTCGCTTCAGTGCGCCCGGACGACCTGGCCGCCCACGCCATCCGCGAACTCCTCGCCCGCACCCCCGATTTGGACCCGGCCCGGATCGAGGACGTCTACTTCGGCAACGCCAACGGCGCCGGCGAGGAGAACCGCAACGTCGGCCGGATGGCCGCGCTGCTGGCGGGCCTGCCGACGTCCGTGCCGGGCGTCACGGTCAACCGGCTGTGCGCCTCCGGCCTTGAGGCGGTCATCCAGGCGGCCCGCGTGATCGCGGTCGGGGATGCCTCCATCGCCGTGGCCGGCGGGGTGGAGTCGATGACCCGGGCACCGTATGTCCTGCCCAAGAGCGACCGGCCGTTCCCCGCCGGCAATGCCGAGCTGTACTCGACCACGCTGGGCTGGCGGATGGTCAACCCGAAGATGGACCCGCAGTGGACCATCCCGCTGGGCGAGTCGGCGGAACGCATCGCCGACAAGCACAAGATCAGCCGCGAGCAGCAGGACGAGTTCGCCCTCGCCTCCCACCAGAAAGCCTCTGAAGCTCAGCAACAGGGCTTGTTCGACGCCGAGTTGGCGCCGGTGTCGATTCCGCAGCGCAAGGGTGAGGCGGTCGCCTTCGGCGCGGACGAGTGCGTACGGCCGGATGCCTCTCTCGCCGCGATGGCCAGGCTCAAGCCGTCCTTCCGTACCGAGGGCGGGACGGTGACCGCGGGGAACGCGTCGCCGCTCAACGACGGTGCGGCGGCCTTGCTGCTGACCGACGAGGAGGGGCTGAAGGCGATCGGGCGGGAACCCCTGGCCCGGGTCTCCGCGACCGGTGTGCACGCGCTGGACCCCGACTACTTCGGGCTCGCTCCCGTAGAGGCCGTCAACCGCGCGCTGGCCAAGGCGGGCAAGACCTTCGACGACCTCGACGTCCTCGAACTCAACGAGGCGTTCGCGGCGCAGGTGCTCGGATGTGTCGCCGAGTGGCCCGAGTTCGACCCGTCGATTCTCAATCCGCAGGGTGGAGCCATCGCGTTGGGGCATCCGCTGGGTGCGTCGGGGGCTCGGCTGGCGGGGACGGTGGCTCATCAGCTGGCGCGGCGTGGAAGCGGTACCGGTGTCGCCACGCTGTGCATCGGCGTCGGGCAAGGGCTCGCGCTCGTTCTTGAACGGTAGACGGCCGGTTCAGCACCTGCGGGTGCGTCGTGGCTGGTCGCGCCCACGCGGCGGAGCCGCGTATCGCTAGAGCCCCACGCCCCTGAAAACAGGGGCGCTTCACCTAGGACTTCTTATGACTCTCACCCAAGCTGACATCGACCTCGAAATCGCCGCCGAGCACGCCGCCTATGAAAAGCGTGTCGCCGAAGGTGCCCCCGTCGAGCACCATCCCCGGCGGGACTACGTCCCCTACCGTTCCTCCGTCCTCCGGCACCCCAAGCAGCCCCTGGTCGCCATCGACACCAGCAAGGACCCCGAGCTGGTGGAGCTGCACTCCCCCGCTTTCGGGGAACGGGACATCACCGGGATAGACAATGATCTGACCCGGCAGCACCACGGTGAACCGATCGGTGAGCGGATCACCGTCTCCGGGCGGCTCCTCGACCGGGCCGGCCGGCCGGTCCGGGGCCAGCTCATAGAGATCTGGCAGGCCAACTCGGCCGGCCGCTACGCCCACCAGCGTGAGCAGCACGACGCCCCGCTGGACCCGAACTTCACGGGTGTGGGCCGTACGATCACCGACGCCGACGGCGGCTACCGGTTCACCACCATCCAGCCGGGCCCCTACCCCTGGCGCAACCATCTCAACGCCTGGCGTCCGGCGCACATCCACTTCTCGATGTTCGGTTCGGCGTTCACGCAACGGCTGGTGACGCAGATGTACTTCCCGAGCGACCCGCTGTTCCCGTACGACCCGATCATCCAGTCGGTGACGGACGACGCGGCCCGGCAGCGGCTGGTCGCGACCTACGACCACAGCCTGTCCGTACCCGAGTTCTCGATGGGCTACCACTGGGACATCGTGCTGGACGGCCCGCACGCCACCTGGCTCGAAGAAGGACGCTGACCTGCCATGACGAAGATCGACACGAGCAGCCCGGAGAGCGTGCTGCCCACCCCCTCGCACACGGTCGGTCCCTTCTACGGGTACGCGCTGCCGTTCCGCGGCGGCGAGGAGATCGCGCCCCTGGGGCACCCGGCCACGGTCACGGTCCACGGGTACATCCTGGACGGCGAGGGCAACCCGCTGCCCGACGCGTTCGTGGAGCTGTGGGGCGCCGATCCCGACGGGAACGTCTCCACGACCGACGGTTCGATCCGGCGCGACCCGGCGACCGGCGACTACCTCGGCCGCAACGGCGTGGAGTTCACCGGCTGGGGCCGGATCCAGACGGACACCGACGGACACTGGTACGCGCGGACGCTGCGGCCCGGCGCCCGCGGCGGCAGCGCGCCGTACCTCAGTGTGTGCGTATTCGCGCGCGGCCTGCTGGTGCACCTGTTCACCCGGATCTACCTGCCGGGCGACGACGCCGCGCTCGCCGCCGACCCGCTGCTCACCCGGGTGGGCGAGCGACGCGACACGCTGATCGCCGCCGACGAGGGCCGGGGGACCTACCGTTTCGACATCCGCCTTCAGGGCGAAGGCGAGACGGTCTTCCTGGAGTTCCAGTGACAGCAGTGGAGTACGGCGGCGGTGAGGCCGGACTGCTCGCCCCCGGGTGGTCCGGTTCCCCCGCCGCGTCCGCGACGAGCGACGGCGCCTATCTGCGGGCGCTGCTCGACGCGGAGGCGGCCCTCACCCGCGCCCAGGCGGCGGTCGGGCTGGTCCCCGCCGAGGCCGCGGCGGCCGTGGCCGAGGCGGCCGACCCCGGCCGCCTCGACATCGGCGCCCTCGCGGAGCGCGCCCGCGCCGGCGGCAACCCGGTCATCCCGCTGGTCGCCGATCTGACGAAGGCGGTCGGCGCGGAGTACGGGCCGTACGTCCACCGGGGTGCGACCAGCCAGGACATCATGGACACGGCGACGATGCTGGTCGCCGCCCGCACACTGGACCTCGTGCTCGCCGACCTCGGATGTACCGAGCGGGCGCTGGCCCGGCTGGCCGCCGAGCACCGCGACACGCCGGTGCCCGGACGCACGCTCACCCAGCACGCCGTACCGACCACGTTCGGGCTGAAGGCGGCCGGCTGGCGTTCGCTGGTCCTGGACGCCCGGGACCGCACGGCACGGGTACGCGACTCGCTGCCCGTCCAACTCGCGGGCGCGGCAGGAACGCTGGCTGCCTTCGGGGCGTACGGCGCCACGGACCCCGCCGCGCTGCCCGAGGCCTACGCCCGCGAACTCGGCCTCGCCGCCCCGCTCCTGCCCTGGCACACCCTGCGCACGCCGATCGCCGATCTCGCCGGGTGCCTCGCCTTCACGGCCGGGGCCCTTGGCAAGATCGCAGTGGACGTGCTGACCCTGTCCCGTACCGAGATCGGTGAGCTCTCCGAGGGCAGCGGGGGCGGTTCGTCGGCCATGCCGCACAAGGCGAACCCCGTGCGCTCCACGCTCGTCGCGGCCGCCGCCCGGCGGGCCCCGCAGCTCGCGGCCGTCCTGTACGGCTCGCTGGTGGCGGAGGACGAGCGGCCGGCCGGGGCCTGGCACGCCGAGTGGGAGCCGCTGCGCGACCTGCTGCGGACCGTCGGAGGCGCGGCCCGGGACACGGCGGAACTGGCGGAGGGGCTCCAGGTGCACCCGGAGGTGATGCGACACCACCTCGGCCTCACCAACGGGTTGATCGTGTCGGAACGGCTGTCCGCCGAGCTGGCTCCCGTGCTCGGCCGGGCCCGTGCGAAGGAGCTGCTCACCGGGCTCGCCCGCCGCACCCACAGCGAGCACCGCACCCTGCGCGAACTCCTCGCCGAGGAGCCCGAGTTGAAAGATGCCGGCCAGGACGTCGACCTCGACGACCTCACCGACCCCGCCCGCTACACCGGCTCCGCCGGTGCCCTCACCGACCGTGCACTGGAGCGACGTTGACCGAGAACCTCCTCAACCACCGTGCCGAGGGTCCGACTTCCACTCCCCCGCTGCTGCTCGGGCCCTCGCTCGGCACCTCGTACGCGCTGTGGGACGCCGTCGCGCCCGAACTGTCCATCGCGCACCGGGTGGTGCGCTGGAACCTGCCGGGGCACGGCGGTTCGGCACCCGATCTGATCAAGGCGGGCGCGACCGTCGGTGACCTCGCCGACCTGGTGCTCGCGCTCGCCGACTCGCTGGGCATCGACCGGTTCGCGTACGCGGGTGTCTCACTGGGCGGGGCCGTGGGGCTGCACCTCGCCGTCCACCACCCGGACCGGCTCGACAGCCTGGCCGTGATCTGCTCCTCGGCCCACTTCAACGGCTCCAGGCCCTGGGTGGAGCGGGCCGAACGGGTACGCCGGGAGGGCGTGGAGTGGCTGGCGGAGAACGCGGGCAGCCGCTGGTTCACGCCCGGCTTCACCGTGCCCCGGCTGGTAGAGGACCAGCGGACGGCAGACCCGGAGGCGTACGCCGCCTGCTGTGACGCGCTGGCCGCCTTCGACCTGCGCGACCGGCTCGGCGAGATCGCCGTACGCACCCTGCTGATCGCGGGCCGTCAGGACCCCGCGACCCCGCCCCCGCATCTGCGGGAGATCGCGGACGCGGTGCCGGCGTCCACGCTGGTCGAGCTGCCGGGCGCCTCTCACCTGGCGCCCGCGCAGTGCCCGGAAGCCGTCCTCACCGCGCTCCGCTCCCACCTGGACGGTGGCGCCAAGCGAGGCATGGCGGTCCGCCGCGAAGTGCTGGGCGACGCCCACGTCGACCGGGCGCAGGCCCGCCAGACGCCTTTCACGGCCCGCTTCCAGGACTTCATCTCGCGCTACGCCTGGGGCGAGATCTGGACCGACCCCACGCTCTCCCGCCGCGAGCGCAGCATGATCACCCTCACCGCGCTGGTCGCCCACGGCCACTACGAGGAGCTGGCCATGCATGTGCGGGCGGCCCGGCGCAACGGGCTCACCCCGGAGGAGATCGGCGCGGTACTGCTGCAGACGGCCGTGTACTGCGGGGTCCCGGCAGCGAACTCGGCGTTCGCGGCGGCCCAGCGGGTGCTGGCGGAAGACGAAGGGTGACCCCACCGGGGACAGGCACAGAAGAGGGCACTGTGCCTACGGTGGGGGCATGTCGACCATCCTGATCACCGGCGCGACCTCCGGGCTCGGCCGGTACGTCGCCTTCGAACTGGTCCGCTCCGGCCATGTCGTCCTCGCACACGGCCGCGACCCCGGCCGCACCGAACAACTGGTGGCGGAGTTGCGCACCGAGGGCGACGCCGAGGGCTTCGTCGCGGACCTGGCCTCGCTGGCACAGGTCCGCGAACT
The DNA here is from genome assembly GCF_003814875.1 of Streptomyces sp. Ag109_O5-1. GTDB lineage: Bacteria > Actinomycetota > Actinomycetes > Streptomycetales > Streptomycetaceae > Streptomyces > Streptomyces sasae. The sequence goes on from NZ_RKQF01000001.1 coordinate 1,335,406, forward strand.
GGGCGCGCATGTCGCCGACGCGCATCCCGACCTGGACGTACTGATCAACAACGCGGGCATCGGCGCCGGTACGCCCGGCTCCGGCCGCGAACTGAGCACCGACGGCCACGAACTCCGCCTCGCCGTCAACTACTTGGCCCCGGTGGCCCTGACCCGCGCCCTGCTCCCGGTACTGCGCACCAACGCCCCGGGCCGGATCGTCAACGTGGGCTCGGCGGGCCAGGAACCCCTCGACCTCGCCGACCCCGAGTTCACGCGGGGCTACCAGGGCTTCGCGGCATACTGCCGGGCGAAGTTCGCCCTGGCGGCCCACACGTTCGCTCTCGCGGAGGAGTTGGCGGGCACGGGCGTCGCGGTGAACGTCCTGCACCCCGCGACCTTCATGGACACGGCGATGGTGCGGGAGGGCGGGGTGGCTCCCTGGAGCACGGTGGCGGACGGCGCACCGGGCGTCCTGGCCCTGGCGACACAGGACTTGGGAACGGGCGGCTATTTCGACGGCACGAGCAAGGCGCGAGCGCACGAGGCGACGTACGACAAGGACGTACAGAAACGCCTGTCAGCGGTAACTGATCAACTCCTGGCGCTCTAGCGCACCTTCTTTCAGGGGCGCTGGGGTTACCCGCGCCCCGCAACGCACCCGTCAGCGCAACCCCCTACCCGTATCCAGCACCTCCCGAGCCTGAGCAACCAACCCGTCCGCCCCGCAGGACCGAGCCAGCGAAAGCCCCCTGTTCAGCTCGGCCACCGACCGCGCAGCGATCCCGTACTCCACCCGAGCCGCCGCATGCTCGTACTGGCAGGGCGAGGACTCCAGATAGGCCACCGCCTGCGAGGCCAGCCGTACCTGCCGCTGCCCGGTCTCCAGCGCGGCCGCGCACCTCAGCGCCTCGCCGATCGCCGTGTCCGTGCCGAACCGCTCCGCCTGCCGCCGCGCGTCCGCCGCCAGTTGCGCGGCCCGTGCCGGGTCCTCGCCCGCGAGGGCCCGGGCGAGGTCGAGCGCCCAGGGCACGACCACGGGGTTGAAGTGACCGCGCGCGGCGGCGGCCTTCTCCGCCGCCTCCAGCTCGTTGACGGCCTCCTTCGTACGGCCGACGGCGAGCAGCAGCCGGCCGCGCACGGACCGCGGGTCGGGCATCACGATCGTGGAGGGGTACGGCGGTGCGAAGCCGTACTGCTCGGCCGTCTCCCAGGCCTGCTGGACATGGCCGCGGGCGAGCAGCGTGTCGACGAGGTTGCAGGTCGCGGTCCAGTACAGGGGCAGCCGCCGGCCGACCCGCTCGGCGATCCGCAAGGACTCCCGCAGGGAGATCTCCGCGTCCCGCAGCCGGCCGCGCCTGCGGTGGCCGAGACCGACGTAGGCATGGGCGAGGGCGAGGTGGCCGCCGCTCCAGCCGGCGGACTCGTAGGCGCGCAGGGCCTCGTTGTAGAGGCTCTCCGCGCGGTCGAGGCGGTCGGTGTAGACGTAGGAGTTGGCGAGCATCAGCAGGAGTTCGATGCCCCACTCGCTGTCGGTCCAGCCGAGTCCGGGTGCGAGCCGGCCGTTGACGAGGGCGCGGTCGCAGAGTTCGACGACCTCCTCGGCGCTCTCGCCCTGGATGAGCAGGTCGAAGCCGCGCAGCATGAGCAGGGCGCGCTCGGAGTTGTCCCGGCCGGTGCAGGTGGCGGCGAGCGCGGCGAGCCGTTCGGAGCGGCGCGGGGAGACGGCCTCGCCCGCGATGCCCTCCCACATGAACTGGACGGCCTGGAGCCGGAGTTTCGCGGGCCCTTCCTCGTGCCGGGCGGCCTCCGCCTCGACCGTGCGGACGGCTTCCTCCAGCTGGTCGTTGTGGAGGAGGGCCTGGGAGAGGCGGAAGACGGCGTCGACGCGTTCGGCGCCGCCGAGGCCGGGCATGCCGAGCGCGCTCTGCAGATGGTCGATGGTGACGGCGGGCTTGGTGAGCAGGGTGGCGCAGCCCAGTTCGTAGAGCACGCGCGCGTGGACGTCGGGTACGGGCGGTTCGCGCAAGGCGCGTTCGAGGCAGCGGCGGGCCGCGTCGGGGGCGCCGACGGCGAGGTGTTCCTTGGCCGCGTCGCGCAGTTGCTGGACGAGTTCCTCGTCGTCGTCCGGGTGCACCTTCAGCAGATGTCGGGAAGCCTCGGCGATGCCCCGGCCGTCGTCGATGACGATCTGCGCGGCGATGCCGTGCATGGCGGTGCACATCGCGGGCGGGATGGAGTTGTAGACGGCGGTGGCGATCAGCGGGTGGACGAATTCCAGGTCACCTGTGTGGGCGTGGGAGGCGGCCGGGTCGGGTTCGGTGAGGATGCGGGCGGTGCGCAGCAGTTCGGCGCACCGCTCGGCGTCGTCGACGGTCATGGTGGCGAGCTGGGCGACGAGGTCGACGGAGATGCCGGTGCCGAGGATGGCGGCGGCCCAGGCGAACCGGGTGGCGTCGATGCCGAGGCCTTCGAGGCGGGTGACGAGTCCGCCGCCGCGGGCCGACCGGTTGAGGGCGCGCAGTTCGCCGGCCCGGGCCTCGACGGGTTCGACCTCGCTGTCCTGGACCTTGGCGAGGAGTTCGACGGTCTCGTAGGGGTTGCCGCCGGTGACGGCCCAGACCTCGCGGCAGAACGGGGCGTCGGCGTGTGCGCCGAGGGTGGCGCGGGTGAGTCCGGCGGTGGCGTCCGGGGTGAGGGCGCCGAGGCTGTGGACGGGGTTGCCGGCCGCGGCGGCCACGGCGTCGAGGTAGCGGGCGCTGTCGCCGCTGACCTCGCCGGGCCGGCGGGCGACCAGGACCAGGACGGGCAGGTCGTCGAGGCGCTCGACGAAGGCGGCGAGCCAGGCGAGGGTCTCCTGGTCGGCCCAGTGCGCGTCGTCGATCAGCAGCACCAACGGCCAGTCGCGCTTGGCGAGCCGGCGGACGGCGACGACCAGGCCGTCGCAGACGCCCTGCGGGTCGGCCTGGCGGTCTCCGGGGTCGGTGATGCCGAGGGCGGGGCCGGCGATGTCGTACCAGTCGCCTAGGTATTCGCGGGCCTCCTCGGGCAGCAGGGAGACCAGGGCGGGCTGGAGGAGCTGGCGTACCACGTTGAAGGGGACGCTGCGCAGGGTCTCGCCGCCGCGGGTGGACCAGACGGTGCAGCCGCGGCGCTCGGCGATACGGCGGGTCTCGGCCAGCAGGGCGGTCTTGCCGAGCCCGGCCTCCCCGCGCAGGACCAGCAGGTTTCCGGAGGTGGACCGGTCGGCGCAGAGGACGTCGAGCGCCTGGGTGATGGTGGCGATCTCCGCGTCGCGCTCCCAGAGGGGAGCAGAGGCGCCCGCCGGGGGCTGTTCCTCCGTCATCCCGTTACCTCCCCAAGTCGCCCGAACGACGTACAGACCACGAGCCTAGCCGTCCTGTTGGCTGTCCGGAGGCCGGTCAGGGCACCTGTTGCCATGACGGGTGAAAGTGGGTGCGGCGGGGCGACGCGGGACGGCCCCGACCTGCCGCCGTGGAGTGAACGGACCGTCAACGGGCAGGAAAATGAACCTGATTTTCGAAGATCGCGCAGCCAAAGAGCGGAACCGGTCGTTCCGGGCGCTGGCGGCGGGGTCGATCGGCAATTTCATCGAGTGGTACGAGTTCGGTGTCTACGGCTACCTGGCGACGGTCGTCGCCGAGCGGTTCTTCACCCCGGCGGGCGGAAGTGCGGCCGAGGGGCTGGTGCGCACCTACGCCTCGTTCGGGCTGGCGTTCTTCTTCCGTCCGCTGGGCGCGGCCCTGTTCGGCCGGCTGGCCGACCGGCTCGGGCGGCGGCCGGTGCTGGTCCTGGTGGTCGCGCTGATGACGGCCGCCACCACACTGATCGGCCTGCTGCCGACCTACGCGCAGGCCGGTGCGCTCGCGCCCTGGCTGCTGACGTTCCTGAGGGTGATTCAGGGGCTGTCGGCGGGCGGCGAGTTCGGCGGGGCGGTGGCGATGCTGACCGAGCTCGCACCGCCGGGGCGACGGGGACTGTACGGGGCGTGGCAGTCGTTCACCGTGGCGCTGGGGCTGCTGGGCGGGGCGGGCATGGCCGTGGGCCTTTCGGGTGTCATGACTGCACATCAGTTCGCGGACTGGGGCTGGCGGTTGCCGTTCCTGCTGGCTCTGCCCCTGGGCGCGCTGGCGCTGTGGCTGCGGGTCGGGCTGGACGAGACTCCGGAGTTCCGGGAACGCGGTGTGCGGGCCGAGCGGGTGTCGGTGTGGGCGATCGCGCTGGCCGCCGGACGGGTGATGGGCTGGTCGGCGGCCGGGTACACCTTCCTGGTGGTGCTGCCGTCGTACCTGCAGACCTCGCTGCACACCGGTTTCCGGGAGGCGCTGCTGGCGACCGTGCTGGCGAACGTGGGTTTCGCGGCGGCGATCCTGCCGGCGGGAGTGCTGAGCGACCGGGTGGGGCGCCGGCCGGTGATGCTGACGGGTGCCGGTCTCGTGGTCGTGCTGGCCGTGCCGCTGCTCAACCTCCTCCAGGACAGCGGGGTTTCGACCGGAGTGAAGGATGCGGCCCTGTGCGGGGCGGGCGCGGTGGTGGGGCTGCTGGCCGGGCCGGGGCCGGCGATGCTGGCGGAGATGTTCCCGGCGCGGGCGCGCTGCACCGGCCTCGGACTCGCCTACGCCCTGTCCAATGCCGTGTTCTCGGGCTGTGCGGGGCTCATCATCACGGAGGCGGTGAAGCGCACCGGGAATCTGGACGTTCCCGGCTACTACGCGGCGGCGACCTGCGCGGTCAGCGTGCTCGCGCTGCTCGGGCCGGCGCCGCGGTGGAAGGCGGGTTGAACAAGTGCTGGTGATCGGTCTGATGTCCGGGACGTCGCACGACGCGGTGGACGCGGCGGCCGCCGAGTTGCGCCTGGCCGGCGACACGCTGCTGCTGAAGCCGCTGGGGATGGTGAGCACGCCGTACGACGAGGAGCTGCGGGAGTCCCTCGCGACGGCGCTGCCGCCGGCTGCCGTGCCACTGGCGCGGGTGTGTCTGCTGGACAACCGGATCGGGCAGGCGTTCGCGTCGGCGGCCGTCCGGGCCGACCGTGAACTGTGCGGCAGGCGGGCCGAGTTGGTGGCCTCGCACGGGCAGACGGTCTACCACTGGGCGGAGCGCGGCCGGGTGTACGGCACTCTGCAACTGGGGCAGCCGGCGTGGATCGCGGAGGCGACCGGGCTGCCGGTGGTCGCCGACTTCCGGCCGAGGGACGTGGCCGCCGGGGGCCAGGGCGCTCCCCTGGTGAGTCTGCTCGACCTGCTGTGGCTGCGGGGGCGGCCGGGTACCCCGGTGGCGCTGAACATCGGCGGGATCGCCAACCTCACCGCTCCGGACGGCACGGCCTTCGACACCGGGCCGGGGTGTGCGCTGATGGACGCCGCGGCCCGGGAGTTCACGGGCGGGCGGGCGGCGTACGACGTGGACGGGGCGCTGGCGGCACGCGGCCGCCCGGACGCGGCGCTGCTCGAAGAGCTGCTGGCGGAGCCGTACTACGCGCTGTCCGCGCCCAAGACGACCGGCAAGGAGCTGTTCCACGCCGGGTACTGGCGAGCGCCCGAAGGCCTGTCCGCCGAGGACGCGCTGGCGACTCTCACCCTGCTCACGGCCCGGACGGTGGCGGACGCGGTGCGGGGCGCGGGGGCGACGGAGGTGATCGTGTCGGGCGGCGGCACCCGGAACCCGGTGCTGATGACGGTGCTCCGGACCGAGTTGCCGGGAATCCCGGTCCGTGTCTCCGACGATCTCGGTTTGCCCGCGGCGGCGAAGGAGGCGTACGCCTTCGCGGTCCTCGGCTTTCTCACCGCGCACGGCCTCGCGGGGACCGTCCCGGCCGCCACCGGCGCCCGGCATCCGAGCGTGCTGGGCTCGCTGACCCCGGGCCGGGACGGGCTGCGGCTTCCCCCTCCGGCCGCGGGTCCGCCGACGCGGATGCGGATCGAATGAGCCTCAGATGCCTTCACCCGATGAACCGTGCCGATGCTCTCATCCGAAAGTTGCCGGATCCTCTCATCCGACTTTCACCGATGCCTCATACGGTGGGGGCATGACGCAGGTGACTCCTCCCGGGTGGTACCCCGACCCCGGGCAGACAAGTGACGGACCGGCCACCGAGCGCTGGTGGGACGGCAAGGCCTGGACCGAGCAGACCCGCCCCGCCGGGTCGGCCGCCGACTGGGGTCCCCCGCCGCAGCCGTCGGCCGACGGGGCCTACCCGGCCTACCCGGCGTACCAGGCCCAGCCGGGGTATCCGGGATACCCGGAGTACCTCGCATCGCCACCGGCCGGCCGACGCGGGCTGCGCACCGGGATAGCCGTCGGTGTCGCCGCGGCGGTGCTGGCCGCCATCGGGGTGGGCGTGTACGCACTCACCGGCAACGGCAGTGACAACGGCGGCCAGGCCGCGCAGCAGGGCTCGGGCGGCCAGGGCGGTTTCGGCCAGGGCGGTCAGGAGGGGCAGAACGGCGGACAGGGCTTCCCGTTCGGCGGGTCGGGCGGCAGCTCGGGCTCCGGCGGGAGTTCGGGCTCGGGCGGCTCCGGGGGCGGTGCGTCGCCGGAGCCGAACCAGTCCGAGGCGCCGAAGATCAAGGGCGGCGGCACGGTGTCGGACGCCGTCAGCGCCATCAGCATGCCGGTGCCGGACGGCTGGACCGGGCAGGCGACCACCCTCGGCGCCGCGGTCACCTCCGACAACTCCTACAAGTGCCCGGGCAACACCTCGCAGACCTGCACCGCCGGTGGCGCCTACTCGGCGCCCGCGCTGGCGCTGGGCACCTCGGGCAGCACGGCCGAGGAGGTCGCCAAGGCGGACATCGCGGCGAACGCGAAGGAGTCGTACGGCGGCACGACCTACGGCGCGATCACCTCGCACGAGGTGCTGGCCTCCAAGGCGGTCACCGTGGCCGGGCAGAAGGGCTATCTGGTCCGCTGGAAGGCGGTGACCAGCAAGGGCGCCGACGGCTATGTCGAGTCGCTGGCCTTCCCCTCGCCCGCGAACGCCCAGCAGATCGTGGTGGTCCGGTTCGGCGTGGACGTCGGTCAGAAGGAGTCGGTCATCGACACGATCACCGCCGGCATCAAGGTGTCCTCCGGCAGCGGCAACGGACAGGACACCTGACCGCCCGCCGATACTGTTCGGCCGGGTGGAGCGCCCCTCCGCTCAAAGGGGAGCCCCACCCGGCCGGGGGGTGCGCGCCGCCCCCGTCCCCACGGTGCGGCGCGAGCAGGTCACCGTCCAGTCATCCCACGGACGGCGGCCTGGGTCTCAGGTGAGTCCGAGTGCGGGCAGCACGACGGCCTCCACGAAGCGGACGAGATAGCCGGCGTCCGCGTACTCGCCGGTGAGTACCGGCCGTACCCGCAGGACGCCGAACATCATGGCGGGCACGTAGTCCAGCGCGGCATGGCCCTCGGGCACCTCGCCGCGCTCGACCCCGCGGCGCAGGATGTCCTGGAGCGCGGCGATCTCGGGTTCGACGAGCGCCTCGCGCAGCGCCTTCGCCAGTTCCTCGTCCGAGGTGACCGCCTGCCCCAGCGCCTGGAGCGTCTTGGTGTCCTTGTGCGACCAGTCACCCGCGGCCCGCGCGACCTCGCGCAGGTCCTCGGCGAGGGACCCGGTGTCGATACCGACGAAGCGTACCCGGCGGTTGGCGCGCAGCGCGGCCGCGACGAACTGCGGCTTGGTCTTCCACTGCCGGTAGAGCGTGGACTTGCTGCACCGGGTGCTGGCGGCGACCCCGTCCATGGTCACGGAGTCATAGCCGCACTCACGGATCTGTTCGAGCACGGCGTCGAAGAACTCCCGCTCACGCTCCGGCGTGATCTTGGAGCGGCGCGAGGCGGCGACCGTCTCCGGTCCGTCTGCGGCCTGCGACGTCATGTGCCCTTCTCCTCACTCGCACATCACTTGCGGATCACTTCCGCACCGCCCGCCGTTCGGCCGGGGCGGAAACCTACAACCAGTGTGGCCTACGTCTATCGATACGCCACTGTACCGGTACTCGGCCGTATCGGTACAGTGGCGTATCGGTACTCTTCCGTATCGATGAGTATCGGCGAGTCCGGGCCACCGTCCGGACCCGGCACAGCACCACCGTCAGTGAGGGGGCCTGGGATGAGATCCCAGTCCGAGCCGGCAGAAGCGGAGCCGGGCGCCATAGCCCGGCCGCCGCTCGTCCGTGAGCTCCTGCTCGTCGCGGGGCTCTTCCTCGTCTACAAGTTCGGGCGGCAGCTCGCCACCGGCCACACCGCCGAGGCCATGCACAACGCCCACCGGATCTGGGACCTGGAAAGGACGCTGCATCTGCCCTCGGAGGTCTCCGTGCAGTCCGCACTGCTGCACGGCGACACCCTCGTCCATCTGGCCAACACCTACTACGCCACGGTTCATTTCCCGGCCACGCTGGCCTTCCTGGTCTGGCTGTACCTGCGGCGGCCCGCGCACTACGTCTGGGCCCGCCGGGTCCTCGCCGTGGTCACGGCCGCCGCCCTGGTGCTGCCCTTCACGTTCCCGCTGGCACCGCCGCGGATGCTGGCCGCGACCGGCCTGATCGACACCGCGCACGTGTACGGCCCGTCCGTCTACGGCCCGCCGTCCAGCGACCACCTCTCCAACCAGTTCGCGGCGATGCCCTCACTGCACTTCGGCTGGGCCCTGATGGTGGCGATCGGCCTGATCGTCGCCACCCGGGCCCGCTGGCGCTGGCTCTGGCTGCTGCATCCCGCGATCACCCTCCTCGTGATCGTCGGCACCGCCAACCACTACTGGCTGGACGCGATCATCGCCACCGCGATGCTGGGCACCGCCCTCGCCCTGATCCACCCGCCGCACCGCACGACCACCACGGCCGGACGCGGCACCCGGGGTCTCACCGTGGAAGAGCCCGCACTGGTGGGGGCGGCCCGATGAGCGCCGCCGCCCTGGTCGCCGTCCTGCTCTCCCTGGTCTCGGCCGCCGCCTACGCGGCCGCCGCTGTCGCACAGGAGCGCCTCGCCTCGAAGAACTCCGGCGCGGGCCTGCTCCGCCTGCTCGGCAGCGGCGCCTGGTGGGCGGCGGTCGGCCTGAACGCCGGCGCGGCCCTGCTGCACGTCGTCGCCCTCAAGTACGGCCCCCTCACCCTCGTACAGCCGCTGGGCGCCCTCACCCTGGTCGCGGCCGTACCGATGGGCGCGCGGGTGGCCGGCCGCCGGGTCAGCGCGACGGAGTGGCGTGGCACGGCCCTCACCCTGCTCGGCCTCGGCGCCCTCCTGATCACGGCCTCGGGCCCGGCGCCCCACAAGATCCTGAGCCTCCCCGAGGCCCTCGCGGTCGCCGGTACGACGGCCGTTCTGATCGGCACCCTCTCCCGTCCCGGCGCCCGGCCGGGCCTGCGCCACGCCACCGCGTCCGGCTTCGCCTCGGGCGTCGCGTCCGCCCTCACCCAGACGGTGACGGTGGCGGCGACGGAGCGTTCGGGCCCGGCCCTCAGCACCGAGGTGATCGTGGTGGCGCTGCTGGTCGCCGCGTTCGCGGTCGGCGGCCTGCTGCTCTCCCAGACGGCCTACCGAGGCGGCCTGGGCGCCCCCCTGGCGGTGGTCACCCTCTCCAACCCGGTGGCGGCTGCGGTGATCGGCCTGACACTGCTGGGCCAGGGACTGCACGGCGGCGCGGCCGGAATCCTGCTCGCGCTGGCGGGCGCCGGCCTGGCGTCGTGGGGCGTGGTCCTGCTGACCCGGGTGACCCCGGCGGCACGACCCATCGAACTCGCCCCGGACGAGGAACACCCGGTGGCGGCGGTACTGGCCCTGGAGGAGGCGAGGATAGCGGCACAGCAGGCGCTGCTCCCCCAGCAGAAGCAAGAACCCGGCCACCTCACGGCACACTGAGAAGCGCCCCGAAAGGGGCGCGGGGCTGTATTGAATATGCGGCTACCGCCGCGTGGGCGCGACCAGCCCCCACGCACCTGCAGCCGCGCGACAACCGATCCCGCCCCCACAAGGCGTTGATCGACACCCGGCACCGGCGAACACCCCGAAACGCCGGCGGCCGGCCCCCGCGGCCTCGCCGCGAACGCCGGCCGCCGAGGCCGTACCCCCGTAGGGGACTACTCAGCCCAGCCCCCGCGAATCCTGCTTCAGCGCCGTGTCGACGGTCAGCGCCGTCGCCACCACCAGACTCCGCAGCGGCTCCGGCAACTGGTGGTGAATCTGCAGGACGTAGTTGTCGGCGGTCGTGAACATCGTCTTCGCGAGCCCCTCCCACGTCTTCGTGATGCGGGCCACCTCGTTGTCCGCGTGGTCGACGACCGCGAAGTTCCACGCCCGCCAGTTCTCCGCCTTGATCGCACCGACCTTCTGGCCGCCCGCGTTCATCGCGAAGTTGATCTTCCCGATCATGTTCTGCTGGACGATCTCACCGACCGGCGAACCGTCCGGACGCGTCACGACCACCCGGGACTTGAAGACCTTCGCGGGCCGGGTCAGCACCAGCTGCGGCTGCCCGTGGGCGTCCCTGATCTCCAGCTTGTGCGTCATGAACTGGTCGAGACTGGAGACGAACCGCGCGATCTTCTTCAGCGCGCTCTGATCGACCTCGACCACCGAGCCGAGCTCCCGGCCGTTCTGGTCCATGACCTTGTACTCGTTGGTCAGCTCGATCAGCTTGGCCTTCTGGTTCACCACCAGCACCGGCTCGGTGAACAGGGTGCCGCCGCCGGCACCCCCGCCCGCGACCCCGGCCTGCTGCTGCACCTGCCGCTGCACGCGGGGGTCTGCGGCCGGGGCGGCCTGCCCCGGCACCGCGCCCTGCTGATTCGTGTGGTCGGTCCACTGGGCGCCGTCCCAGTACCGGAGCGTCTGGGGCGCACCGTGCGGATCGGGGTACCAGCCTTCAGGAGTGTTCGATTGCGTCGTCACCGGGGCACACTACCCCGATGTGACCGGCACCTGATCAGCCCGCACGATGCGCCCTCACCGCCCCGTCAGTCGGTGCTGATCGCCGGGTCGCTGACGCCCGGACGGCCGTTCTCGACATGTCCGGCGAACCGCCGCACAAAGGACTTGTCGGCGTCGGAGGTGACGGTCACGTCGTACCAACGACGGCTGTGCGCGAGGTCGACGGTGTGCTTCACGGTCGCCCCGGCCCGCACGGTGACCGTGCACGGCTTGCCGCCGTACCCGTTCGCCAGCGTCAGCTTCACCGTGCCGGAGCCCTTGTTGGCGAGGGTGAGCTCGATGTCGTCGCCGACGGGGCGCGCCGTGACCTCGGGGCCCGCCACCTTGCCGGGACCCTGGAAGGTGCGCAGGAAGCCGTTCGGGCCGTGCACGGTCAGGTCGTACGAGCCGTTCGAGTACGCCGTGTTCCAGGTGTCGGAGACGGACTTGCCGGCCTCGGTGGTGTAGCTCCAGGGGCCGTCGGTGCGGTTGTTGGAGGTGACCAGGAAGGCTGCGCCGGCGTGCGCACCCGACGCGAAGGCGAGCGTGAACCTACCGGTCGCCGCGTCCAGCGAACCGTCCACCACCGGGGCGTACTTGAGCGGCCGGGTGGGCCGCGAGCCGCGCTCCTGCCTGGGCAGGACCGGGTTGGCCGGCGGGGTGGGCACGTAGTCGGGGTGGCGGTTCTTGTCCGGCGGCTGGTAGCCGTCCGTGGCGGGCAGCGCCACCGGCTTGGTGTCCTTGCGGGAGAAGTCGAACGCGGCCGTCAGGTCACCGCTGACGGCGCGCCGCCAGGGCGAGATGTTCGGCTCGTGGACGCCGAAGCGGTTCTCCATGAACCGGATGATCGAGGTGTGGTCGAGCGTCTCGGAGCAGACGTAACCGCCCTTGCTCCACGGGGAGACGACGATCATCGGGACGCGCTGGCCGAGGCCGTAGGCACCGGCCGCGTGGCTCGCGTCGCCCTTGAAGAGGTCCAGGCTCGGATCGACCGTGGACTTGCCCTGTGCGGCGGAGGCCGGCGGGAACGGCGGGATCAGGTGGTCGAAGAAGCCGTCATTCTCGTCGTACGTGATGAACACGGCCGTCTTCGCCCACACCTCGGGGTCGGCGGTGAGCGCGTCGAGGACCTGCGAGACGTACCAGGCGCCGTAGTTGGCGGGCCAGTTGGGGTGCTCGGTGAAGGCCTCGGGGGCGACGACCCAGGAGATCTGCGGCAGCTTGCCGGCCTTGACGTCGGCCTTCAGCTGGTCGAAGAAGCCCTCGCCCTTGGTGGCGTCGGTGCCGGTGCGGGCCTTGTCGTACAGCGGGTCGCCGGGCTTGGCGTTCTGGTACTGCTTGAAGTAGAGCAGCGAGTTGTCGCCGTAGTTGCCGCGGTAGGCGTCCTGGATCCAGCCCCAGCCGCCGGCCGCGTCCAGGCCGTCGCCGACGTCCTGGTAGATCTTCCAGGAGACGCCCGCCTTCTCCAGGCGCTCCGGGTAGGTCGTCCAGCTGTAGCCGGCCTCGTCGTTGCCGAGGACCGGGCCGCCGCCCTGGCCGTCGTTGCCCGTGTAACCCGTCCACATGTAGTAGCGGTTCGGGTCGGTGGAGCCCATGAACGAGCAGTGGTAGGCGTCGCAGACGGTGAAGGCGTCGGCGAGCGCGTAATGGAACGGGATGTCGTCCCGGTTCAGGTACGCCATGGTCGTGGAGCCCTTGGCCGGCACCCACTTGTCGTACTTGCCGCCGTTGACGGCGTTGTGCGTGTCGCTCCAGCCGTGCGGGAGGTCCTGGATGAAGGCGAGGCCCAGGTCGTCGGCGTCCGGGTGGAAGGGCAGGATGTCCTTCGTACCGTTCGACTGGTTCCACACGGACTTGTTGTTCTGGGTGACCGGACGCGGGTCGCCGAAGCCGCGGACACCTCTGAGGGTACCGAAATAGTGGTCGAACGAACGGTTCTCCTGCATCAGGACGACTATGTGCTCGACATCCTCGATCGACCCCGTGCGGTGGTTCGCGGGGAGCGCGGCGGCGCGCTCGATGCTGCTGGAGAGCGCCGTGAACGCCGTGGTGGCGCCCGCGAGTTGAAGGAATCGGCGCCGGTTTACTTCGGTCATGGGTGAACGACCTCTCATCCTGACGTACGGATGGCCGGAACAGGGCGGACAGTGCGCGGGAGCGAGTGTTCCAAGGGCACCGAACGTCAGGGAAGGGTCTGGTGGCGCGGATGTGAATCTCGGAGGTACGCGAGGTAGGCGGTCGGTAAGGAGGCGGGCGGACCCGGTCACGGACGAGGGGACGACCTCGGCCGTGACCGGTCGGCCGGGGTGTCAGCTGATGAAGGAGCCCGCGGCGCAGGCGCTCTCCGTCACCCACTGGTGGGACAGGATGTTGTCGTTCATGGAGTGGCCGTCCGTGAAGTGGTCACGGGTGAGGTCGTCCACGTAGAGCTCGCCCGGCTTGAGGCAGCCGTAGCCGCCCGAGTAGTTGGCGTAGTAGTAGAAGGCCACGACGTCCTTGCCGCCGACGTAGCCGCTGTTCATCACGGAGGAGGCGACGTTGCCGACGCCCTGGAAACCGCCGGAGCCGTCGGCCCAGTTGGCGTCGTTGCCCGCGGTGACGCCGAGCAGGCCGCCCGCGCAGTCCCAGTCCTTCCAGGCCCGCACATTGCCGTCGCGGCCCGGCCACTGCGCGTTGCAGCCGGCGGATGCCTGGGCGTTCACCGGCAGGGCGAAACCGACGGCCGCGAGGGCCAGCGTGGTGAGGGCGAGGGTCATTTTGCGCATGATGAATTCCCGTTCTGCCTCGTCGGAGGCGGTCGGTGTGGGAGAGGGCCGCGGCGAGCGCCGCGGAGTCATGGGGTTCCGGCAGGTGTCAGGTGCGGGCGGGCACGATCCGCTCGGCGCGCTCCAGCGCCTTCAGGCGCACCTGCCGGTAGGCGTCCAGCCGGGCGCCGTACTCGCCGTCCAGCTGGGCCAGATAGTGGGCCTCGCGGTCCTGGCCCACGGACCTGAGGGAGACCTCGCGGGCGCAGGTGGCGTCGGCGACCGCGATCCGGGTCTCGGCGGCGAAGCTCCGGACCTCCCCGGCCCGGGTCTGGTTCGCCGGGTGCTCCCGGGTGGCCTGCCGCGCGGCGCCGGGGTCCGGGTAGGGGTGGCCGGCCCGCTTCATGCAGGCCGACCACGCGTGCACGGCGGCGGTGAACCGCTGGTCGTGCAGCAGCTTGCCGACGTAGAGCGGGCGCAGGTTGCTCGCCGTGGTGTCGAGCCGGAACCAGGTCTGCGGGTCGCCGTACAGCTGCCGCTCCGCCTCGGCGTCGCAGCCGCCGGTCTGCTTGCTGACCTTGCCCCCGCCGGGGACGTCGGTGCGCAGCAGCTCGGCCTGCCGGCCGCCGTCGAGCGCGGTGTCGTACGCGGCCTTCCGGGTCGCCGTGAGGCCCGTGCGGTAGGCGCTGTTGGGGTTGTGCAGCCGGGCGCGGTCCTCCTTCGCGGTGATCCTGCTGCCGTATCCGTAGGTACGGGCCCAGCGCACGTCGTCCTGGACGTAGCCGAGCGGCCTGCTCTCGGCCAGGCTCAGCGGGCGGTCCGTCCAGTAGCGGAACCCGCGGCGGGCCATGCACCGGGCGACCAGGGTCTGTTCGGCGTCCGAGATCCGCAGGTCCTCCGCGTAGGTGAGGTCCCGGACCCGGTGCGCGGCGGTAGGGGCCGAGCCGTCGCCGGACGCCCGGGAGCAGCCGGCGAGGGCGAGCGCGGCCACGGCGGCGACAGCGCTCAGCCGCGCGGTCTTTCGACGGAAGGCGGTGCGCTTCATCGGGCGACTCCCTGGGCGACGGCGAACGGCTCGGTGCTTACGGCCCGTTGACGCCATCGGAGGGGCGTTCGTATGACACCCGGTCGCGGGCAACTTCGGACGCGACGGATTTCGCGGCGGATCCGGGTACGCGGTCATACGAGAGCCGGCGGCCGGCCGTCTCCCGCACAGGGGCCGCTATGGCCACCCACAGAAACCAGCCAACTGCGACAGGAGGGAGAACGGCTCCCCAGGCACCGGCGGGCCCCGGCTCCGTTCGGTACGGCGGGCGTCGCGGCGGTTGTGTCGGGCCGGTCGGCCGGACGGGTTCCGGACATGACGGCCCGGCTCTCGGCCTGCCCTGACGGTGGCCGCCGATATCGTTGTCGGCATCCGCTGGGAGCGGCGATCGGGGATCGATGTTCGAAGTACGCCTGCTCGGCCCGGTGGAGGTCTGGGAGGGAGGCCGGCGGGCCCCGCTCGGCGGCTCCAGACCCCTCGCCGTCCTCGCCTCGCTCGTGGTGCACCTGGGTGAGATCGTCTCCACCGAACGCCTGGTGGACCTCGTCTGGGACGAGGAGGCCCCGGCCACCGCGGGCGCCCTGGTCGCCACCCATGTCTCCGCCGTACGACGGGCACTGGCCCGGGTCGGCACGACCGAGCTGATCCGGACCCGGGCCCCGGGATACCTCGCCGACCTCGCCCCGGACCGGGTCGACGCCCGCCGCTTCGAGGAACTCCTCGCGGCCGGGAGGTCCTTGGGGCGTACGGAGGAGGCCGCGTCGGTGCTGGCCGAGGCGCTCGGGCTGTGGCGGGGCCGGGAGGCCATGGAGGGGCTCGGCCAGTCGTTCGCGCGGATCGAGGCGGCCCGTCTCGCGGAGCTGCGGCTGGTGGCGGAGGAGGAGTCCTTCGGGCTGGCCCTGGAGCTGGACCGGGCCGACGACACGATCGCGCCGCTGCTGGCCCATGTGGCCGCGCATCCGCTGCGGGAGCGGCCGCGCGGCCAGCTGATGACCGCCCTGTTCCGCACCGGCCGGGTCTCCGACGCGCTGCGCGTCTACCAGGAGGGCCGCGCGGTGCTCCGCGACGAGCTGGGCATCGACCCGGGGCCGGAGCTGCGGGCGGTGCACCAGGCCGTGCTGACCCATGACACGGGTGTGCTGGGAACCGGGCAGCCCGCCCGGCCGGTGCCCGTGCCGACCGCACGGCCCGTACCGGTACCCGCCCCGAGGAACGGGGCTCCCCCGCCCGCACCCTCCCATCTGCCGCCGGACATCGCCGACTTCGTGGGCCGTGCCGGGCAGGTCAAGTGGGCCACCGAGCTGCTGCGCGGCGTCGGCGACACCGGCCGGACCGCACCCCCGATCGGGGTGATCTCCGGGCGCTCCGGCATGGGCAAGACGGCCCTCGCCGTGCACGTCGGCCATCGCACCGCCGAACTCTTCCCGGACGGGCGTCTGTTCGTGGACCTCAGGGCCGCCGACACCACGCCGCTGGAGCCGGCCGACGCGCTCGCCCGGCTGCTGCGCGCGATGGGCGTCGCCCCGGACACGCTGCCCTCCGGGGTCGAGGAGCTGACCGGCCTGTACCGCACCCACATCGGACATCGCCGGGTCCTGATCGTCCTGGACAACGCGGCCGGTGAGGCACACGTCCGGCCTCTGCTGCCGCCCGGCCCCGGTTCGGCGGTGCTGGTGACCAGCCGCCGCCGACTGGTGGCCCTCGAAGGCGCCGCCCATCTGGACCTCGCCGTACCGGACGAGGCCGAGGCCCTCGAACTGCTGCGCCGGGTGGCCGGCGAGGGGCGGACGGGAGCGGAGCCCGAGCAGGCCGCCGAGATCGTCGCCCTGTGCGGGCGGCTGCCGCTCGCGGTGCGCATCGCCGGTGCCCGGCTCGCCGCCCGCCCGCACTGGGCGCCGGGCCGGCTCGCCGGACGGTTGCGCGACGAACGCCGCCGGCTCAACGAACTCAGCGCCGGGGACCTGGAGTTGCGCACCAGCCTGGAGCTCGGCTACGCCGACCTCGACCCGCAGGAGCGC
Source organism: Streptomyces sp. Ag109_O5-1 (assembly GCF_003814875.1). Taxonomy (GTDB): domain Bacteria; phylum Actinomycetota; class Actinomycetes; order Streptomycetales; family Streptomycetaceae; genus Streptomyces; species Streptomyces sasae. The sequence continues at coordinate 1,352,106 of NZ_RKQF01000001.1, forward strand.
CGGGCACTGCGCCGTCTCGCCCTGCTGGACCTGCCCGACTTCGCGGCCTGGGTCGCCGCTCCCCTGCTCGGCATAGGGACCGAGGAGGCCGAGGAGGCCGTCGAGCGGCTGGTGGACTGCCACTTCATCGATGTGCTCGGCGTGGACGGCACCGGCGTGGCCCGCTACCGCATCCACGACCTCGCCCGGGAACACGCCCGCGAACGCTGTCTTGCCGAGGAGAGCGCCGAGGAACGCGCTGCGGCCGTGCTGCGTCTGGTCGGCTGCTGGCTGGACCTCGCCCGGAAGGCCGCCGCCCGCGGCCCCGGCGGCGCGGCCCGGCACTTCCCCGAACCGGCCGCCGTGCGCCCGCTGGACCCGGAGACCGAGGAGGCGCTGCTCGCCCGGCCGGCGGCCTGGTTCGCCGCCGAACAGGCCGGGCTGCTGGCCGCCGTGACACACTGCGCCGACCACGGCATGACCCGGGCCGCCCGGGATCTCGCCGGGGCGCTGATAGCGAGTTCGGCCGCGCTGTACAACCAGTTCGACGCCTGGTCCCACTCGCACACGGCGGCCATGGCGGCGGTGCGGCGCAGCGGGGACGTCGAGGGCGAGGCCTGGCTGTTCACCGGCCTCGGCCAACTCCGCTACGAACAGGACCGGTTCGAGGAGTCGTACGCCTACTTCGCGGACGCGCTGCGGCTTTTCGGGGAGCAGGTTCCGGACGGGGCGGCGCAGGCGCTGGCCGGGATGGGCACCGCCCGCCGTGAACAGGCCCGCTATGCCGAGGCGTTGGAGCTGCTGGAGGCCGCTCTGGAGCGGTACGGCGACGACGGCGAGGCCGGCGCCCGGGCGCGGGTGCTGTACGGCATCGGGTATGTGCACCGCGAGCAGGGGCGCGGGGCCGCGGCCCGGGAGGCCCTGGCCCGGGGCCTCGATCTGTACCGTGCCGCCGGCGACCGGCACGGCGAGGGGCTCACCCTGCGCTCCCTCGCCCTGTGCGACCGGGCCGAGGGCCGGTACGCCGAGGCCGAACAGCAGTTGCACGAGGCGCTGCGCCTCTTCACCGCCCTGCATGACACCTTCGGCGCGATGTACACCGAACAGTCGCTGGCCAAAGTGGAGTTGCGCACGGGTCGGACCGAGGAGGCGGGACGGCGGCTGGTGCGGTGTCTGGAGGTGGCCCGGGAGCGGCAGGACCGGTTCGGGGAGGCGCTGGTGCTGCGCACGCTCGGGGAGCTGAGGCTGGCGGCCGGGGACACCGACGCGGCCCGGGCACCGCTGGAGCACGCGGCCGCCCTCTGGGCCGAGTTGGGGCTGCCCTTGTGGCGGGCCCGCACGATGTGGGACCTGGCCGCGGTGTGGACGGCGGACGGCGACACCCAGACCGCGCGAGCGGCCCGGTCGGAGGCGCTGGAGGTCTTCCGGTCGGTGGGCGGGCGCGAGGCGTGGGAGCGGACGGACGAGGAGCCGCCGTAATCGAGCGGGCGGACCGCGAGTGGTCGAGGACGGACGGGCAAACCGAGAGCGGTCGTGGACCGGCAAGCAGACCGCGAGCCGCCGTGACCGGGCGGAAGGACCGCGAGCCGCCGTGACCGGACCAGCAGACCGCAAGTCGCCGTGGGCAGGTGGGCAGACCGCCAGCCGCCCTGGGCAGCCGGGCGAACCGCAAGTCGTCGTGACCGGGCGGGTCTGCAGAAGCCCTGGTGGGGCGCTTGCAGGGAACCTGCAGCGCAGTTGCAGGGGGGCCGGGCACTGTTGTCTGCGTGACGGACATCATCACGCTCTCCGACTCCCGGGTCGCCGCGGTCGCCGAGCAGGAGTGCGGCGAACCGCTGGTCGATCTGCGCGGGACGCCCGGACTGCGGGTGGACACCCGCCAGGCCGACGCCGACGGCAGCTACGCCCATCTGCGCTCGGGTGCGCTGCGCCGGCTCCTGGAGGCGCAGTCGCTGCTGCCCGACGGACTCCGGTTCCTGGTGGTCGAGGGATACCGGCCGCCCGATCTGCAGCGCCGTTATTTCGAGCAGTACGCGGCGATCATGCGGGCGGCCCACCCCGGCGCCGGACCGGACCGCATCCGTGAGCTGGCCAGCGCCTACATCTCCCCGCCGGAGGTGGCGCCCCATGTCAGCGGCGGGGCCGTGGACCTGACCCTGTGCACCGCGGACGGCACCGAGCTGCCGCTGGGCACGGCGGTCAACGCCACCCCGGAGGAGAGCGACGGTGCCTGCCGTACCGGGGCACCGGGCATCGGCGTCGAGGCCCGCGCCAACCGGGAGTTGATGGACCGGGCGCTGACCACGGCCGGCTTCGTCAACTACCCGACCGAGTGGTGGCACTGGTCCTACGGCGACCGGTACTGGGCCCTGCTGAGCGGGGCGCCGGCCGCCCGCTACGGGCCCGCCGCCGCACCTGTCCGGACCGTCTGACCAGCGGACCGGATCCTTCTCACCCCACGGATCCCTCATACAACGGATCCCTCACACCACGGACGACCAGCGGGGGACGACCATGGAAAGCCACGGCGGCACATGTACGCAGGATCCGCGCGAGGCGGCCCGGGACCACATCAGCCCGGGAGACTTCGACGCCGCTTTCACCGCCGACATGCCCAGACTGCGCAGACGGCTGCTCGCCCTGACCGGCAATCCGCATGACGCGGACGACCTGCTGCAGGAGACGTATCTGCGGCTGTCCCGGCGGGCCCGCGCCCGGAATCTGACGCACCAGCAGCATCCGTACGCCTACACCTGCACGGTCGCGCTGAACCTGCTGCGCGACTCCTGGCTGCACCCATCCCGCCGGGAGCGGACCACCGACCGGCTGCCCGAGGCGGGCTGGGACGGCGGGCTCGGCTCGTACGAGGCCTCGGCCACCGCCCTCGCGCTGCTGAGCGTGCTCTCGCCGAAGGAGGCGGCCGCGGTGATCCTCGTCGACCTGGAGGGGCTCACCCACGACACGGCCGGGGAACGGCTCGGCGCCCATCGCGGCACCGTGCAGCGCAACCGGATGCGGGCGCTGGCCAAGATGCGGGCGGCACTGGCCGGTTGAGTTCCGGGTGCCGCGTCCCGACGGGGGTGGGACGCGGCACCCGGTCGGTCATCGGACCCCCGCCACACATGGCTACATGTCAACGAAGGATGTGCACCTTGAGAATCACCACACCTGCCAGGGCTGTCGCCGTCGCCGCGGCTCTCGCCACGGTCCCGCTCCTGTCCGCCACCGCGCATGCCACCACCGCCCGGGCCGTCACCACCCCGGCCGCCGCCCAGGACGCCGCCTGCGGTGTGCTGGCCTCCGGCGCCTCGGCGACCGCGGAGGCGGCCGTGAACGCGGCCTGCTCCCAGATCGGCGTCTGGTACAGCTGGGGCGGCGGCCACGGCGCCACGCCCGGTGCCACGTACGGCTACTACGACGGCTCCGACCCCGACAGCCTGCACGACAACGAGCGCAAGGGCTTCGACTGCTCGGGCCTGATGCGGTACGCGTACTACCGGGCGACCGGCCGCGACCTGCTCAACGGCACGGCCGACGACCAGTACCACAGCCCGCAGGCCTCGGCCCGCTTCTCGGCGGGCCAGGGCACCGCTCCCCTGGTCCCGGGTGACCTGATGTTCTGGGGCAGCGGGTACATCCACCATGTCGCCATGTACCTGGGCGCGGGGCAGATGGTCGAGGCCTACGAGTCCGGCACCCACATCAGGGTGACGCCGGTGCGCACGGGCGGCGACTACGCGGGCGCGATCCGCATCAACCCGACCGGCACACCGGTGCCGCCGCCGGCGAACGGCGGTTCGACGTTCGAGACCTGGGGCACCGGGGTGCACACACACTCCACGCCGAGCGTGCACGCCTCGGTCGTCGACACCTTCGCCGGTCCCACCCAGGTCTCCGTCCAGTGCCAGGAGCACGCGGAGGAGGTGACCGCCGAGGGCTACACCAACGACATCTGGGCCAAGCTCGCCGACGGTTCCTGGATGACCAACATCTACATCAAGGGCCCGGCCGAACTGCCCGGCATCCCGGACTGCGGCGGCGACAACCCGCCGCCGCCGAGCGGGGGCAGCACGGCGTTCCAGACCTGGGGCACGGGCGTGCGCACGCACAGCGAGCCCAATGTGAACGCCGGTGTCGTCGACTACTTCGCCCAGCCGACGACGGTCAACGTGGTCTGCCAGACCCACGCCCAGACGGTCACGGCCGAGGGCTACACCAACGACGCCTGGTCCAAGCTGACCAACGGCGCGTGGATGACGAACATCTACATCAAGGGCCCGGCCTGGCTGCCGGGGGTCGCCACCTGCTGATCCGGACCCGGCCGCGGGGCGCCCGACGATTCGGGCGCCTCGCGCGCTTGCCTATTCACTTTGTTGACTGTTCGTAGCGGCTCGCTGCTCCAGTCTGCGCAGGGCCAGGTCCCCCCACTGGAGGTTCTCCCGCTCGAAGGACATCCCGCGCAGCAGGGTGAGATACGGGCCGATGCGGTCCGCCTCGGCGAAGTACGCCTCCTCGGAGCGGCCGGCGAGAAGGCGCTGCCTGATCCGTTCGTAGCGGGCGAGTTTGGCGGCGGCCCACTCCATGCGTTCGGCGACGGCCGTCCGGACCGCCTCGATGTCACCGGCGTCCGCGCACTGCACCTTGACCAGCAGCTCGTCGCGGACCACCGCAGGCCGGCCAGGGGGCTCGGCCGTATGAGCGCGTACCGCCTCACGGCCGGCGTCGGTCAGCGAGAACAGCCGCTTGTTGGGCCTGCGTTCCTGCTCGACCACGCGGGCGGCGACCAGTCCGTCCGCCTCCATGCGGTCCAGTTCGCGGTAGAGCTGCTGGGGCGTCGCCGTCCAGAAGTTGGCGACCGTCGCGTCGAATCCCTTCGCGAGGTCGTACCCGGAGGCCTCTCCCTCCAGGAGGGCGGCCATCACCGCATTCCGCAGAGCCATGGGGACACGCTAGCATGCGAAATTACTCAACTTTTTGAATAGGTGAGGTGGACCCCATGCACCCCTTCCGCAAGGCCGTCGAGAGCGACGACATGGACGCCGTGGCCGCCCTGCTGGCCGACGACGTCGTCTTCACCAGCCCGGTCGCGTTCAAGCCGTATCCGGGCAAGGCGATCACCGCCGCGATCCTGCGCGCAGTGTCCCGGGTGTTCGAGGACTTCGTCTACGTCCGGGAGATCGCGAACCCCGACGGCCGGGACCATGCCTTCGTCTTCACGGCGACCGTGGCCGGCAGGAAGCTCCAGGGCTGCGACTTCCTGCACTTCGACGAGAACGGGAAGATCGACGAGTTCACGGTGATGGTGCGCCCTCTGTCGGCCGCCCAGGCGCTGTCCGAGGCGATGGGCGCCCAGTTCGAGCGGATCGCCCAGGAGGCCGCCGCCGCGCAGTGACCGGCCGGGCCGTCGTCCTCCGGTTCCCATGATCGCCCGATCGGGGGACTGCCCGGTCGAGGGACTGGTGGGAGCCGGGCACGGCCACGAGACTCTGGGCCATGACCGCTTCCGACCGGCCGCAGGCGCTCGCCTGGGACACCCCCGCGGCCGCGGCCGCCTACCGCAACCGTGACATGAGGCTGGCCCGGCAGCTGATCTTCCCTGCGGTCCTGGACCGCGTAGGCGTTCCCCGGGGGCCCGGCGCGACCGTCCTCGACGTGGGCTGCGGCACCGGTGCCCTGGCCCTGGAGTTGGCCCAGGCGCGCGGCTGGTCGGTGCAGGGTGTCGATCCCTCGGCGCACATACTGGACATCGCCCGCGCCGACCGCGCCGATCCGCGCGTCGACTACCGCCTCTTCGACGGCCGTTCGCTGGCCTGGATCCCGGACGGCAGCATCGACGCGGCCGTCTGCTGCCTGGTCTACTGCACCGACCCCGACGACACCCGGCTGGCCGCGCTGACCGCCGAGATCCACCGGGTGCTCCGGCCGAGCGCCCCCTATGTCCTCGCCGACCTCAACCCGGACGCCGTGGGAGAGCGGTTCGCCACGCTCCGGTTCGGCGACGAGGGCGCGTCGTACTCCGAAGGCGACCCCGTGCCCACGGTGCTGCGCCAGCTCGACGGCACTTCCGTCACCACCGCCTGCTACTACCGTCCGCTGTCCGCGTACCGCGCGCTGCTCACCGGGGCGGGATTCCCCGCGCCTGCCACGGACACCCCGGCCCTGCCGGACTCCGACCGCCCCGCCGGGTCCGGCCTCGCCCCCTACCTGATCATCGACACCACCCGCCGCTGACCGCACGTCGGTCCAGTACGTCGGGCTCCTGCCCGACGACAAAGCCGGCCGGCAGTCGGCAGGTCGAAGTCGCCCCGGGGCCATGTCGGCATCGCCGAACCGCCGTTGTGCGCCAGGGTGGTTTCCTCCTCGCTCAGTATGCGGGGCGCGGCGGCGGGAGAACGGCCGCCCCGCGGCGCGGCGCGGCCCGACGTCCGCGCGCGGCCGAGCACCGCACCAGCGGGCCGGGACAGCCTGAGCTGACCTCCTTCCCAACTGCACGACGAACGGCAGGAGTCGGCCCAACACGGTTCGCCCCGGCCAGCAACTGCGCGCGGCCGCGGCCTGATCACGACTGCTCTTCCCGCAACGGCTACCCGGATGCGCGTCAGTTCGGGATCATGCAGCATGCGCCCGGATGCCTGGTACCTCACCGAAGACATCGACGATTTCCTCGCCCACGCCGGAGACTTCCTCCGCTCGCGCCCCGTCCTGCACAACACACCGCTGACCACGATGGAGAAGTGGCGGACCCAGCCGGGCGCGTTCACTCCCGGAACCGTTCTCTTCGGCCGACTGGAATCGGACGGCGGCACCCAGGCGATCTTCTACCGCCCGCCGAGCCACCGGCTGACCCTCACCCCGCTCTCCCCCGCCCAGGCCGACACCCTCGCCGCCTGGCTCACCGGCCTCGGCCACACCCTCGCCGGCGTCACCGCGGACCACGACACCGCCACCGCGTTCGCCGAGGCCTGGCAGCGGCACACCGGCGCGACGCCCACACTCCGCGTCCGGATGCACCTCTACCGTCTGGACACCCTCACCCCGCCGGAGCCGCACCCGGACGGACATGGCCGCCGCGTGGGCGAGCACGACCACGAGCACCTCATGCGCTGGTGCCGTGAACTCGCCGCGGACCTCGGCGAGACCGTCACCATCGACGCCGGTACCTGGGCCGGCACCCGGTTCGCCGAGAAGAGCTACACCTTCTGGGAGACCCCGGACGGCACCCCCGTCTCCATGGCCGGCGTGAACCCGATGATCGCCGGCATGGTCCGGGTGGACCCGGTCTACACCCCGGCCCGTCTCCGCGGCCGTGGCTATGCCGCCGCCGTGACCGCGGAGGTGAGCCGCGCCGCGCTGGCCGGGGGCGCCACGGAGGTCGTGCTGTACACGGACGCGGGCAACCGCACCAGCAACGCCCTCTACCAGCGCCTCGGATACCGCCGGGTCACCGACTGGGCCCCGTACGACTTCGCCTCACGGGCGCCTGCGGCCGGCGCCTCGCCCTCACCAAGGACGACGGTCTGACCACCCGGATCCCGCCGAGCGCGACGACCGCCTGATCTCCCTGCCACGAGCGCGCAACCGATCAGGCCGGCCGGGGCCGAACCGCTCACCGACAGCGGTGGTCCCCGGCCGGCTCCGCCGTCGGTCAGACGGCGTCCGCTGTTTCCGGGAGCGCGGGACGTGCAGGAGCCCGGTCGATGATCCAGATGGTGCGGTTGCGGTCGGCCAGGACGGCCGACACCGCGAGCAGGAGGGCACCGCCTGCTGCGGTGAGGGTCACCAGGAGGGCGCCGTCGGCACCGTGGGTCTGGGCGAGGCCGCCGGAGGCGGCCTGCCCGGCGGCGGTGCCGAGGGGGCCGCCCGCGCACAGGACGGTCATGGCGACGGCGGCGCGTTCGGCGGGGGCGAGCCGTTCGGTGAGGGCGTACAGGCTGATCATGTAGGGCGCGACGGTGAAGCCCGCCAGGGCGACGGCCGCGGGGACGGACACGAGCCGGGTGCCGCCGGCCAGGACGAGCATGCCCGCGAAGAGTGCCGCGGCGAAGACGACGTAGCGGGCCCGCAGGGTGAACCGCCCCGGCATCGGCAGTGCGCAGGCCGCGCCGGCCAGCGCACTGGCGATGCCGAACCCCGCGTACATGAGGCCCGCGGCACCGGGTTCGTCCTCGCTCCTGGACACCACGCCGGAGCTGTTCGACCGGCACATCGCGGTCAACCTGCGGGCGCCGTTCTTCTCGTCTTCTCGATGCAGGCCGCGGTGGCCGCCATGAACGGCCGCGAGGCACCCGGCACCACCGCCAAGGCCGGACTGGCGGGACTGACCGTCAACTCCGCGCACGCCCACCGCTGGGACCGCATCCGGATCAACGTCCTGAACATCGGCTGGACGGACACCGAGGGCGAGGACGCGACCCAGCGCCCCTTTCACGGCGCGGGCGACGACTGGCGCGAGAAGGCCGCCGCGGCCCAGCCGATGGACAAACTCGGCCAGGTCGACGAGATCGCGGACTTCGTCGTCTTCCTGCTCTCCGACCGCAGCGGTGTGGTGACCGGCTCGGTCATCGACTGCGACCAGGACGTCTTCGGCGGGATGGACTGAGCCGCAACGGGAGGTGCGCTCCCCGCGAACCGGACCGCCGAAACCTCCGTCCTGGAGCCCGCTGCACGACCACGTCGATGCCCCGGCCCTGCGCCCGGCCAGTGGAGTGACCACGCGTCGCGTCACGCGGGGTGGAAACCGGGCGTCACCATACCGTGCGGCCATGAACACACAGCGTCATATCGGTGCTGTCGGGAGAAGAGCCGACAGCACAGGCCTGTCCCACTCCGGCAGGCTCGCGGTCCTGGGCATACTGACCTTGGTACTGGTCACTCTGGCGGCAGCCGGCACACCGGCCGCCGCCGCGCTGCGTTCGGGTTCCCTCCTGACCGTGAGGTTCACCAACAACAGCGACCGCGACCTGACCCTGGGCTCGAACAGGTACAACGGGTGCCCCGCCACCCTGCCGGACCGTATCGACGCGGGCGCCACCGCCACCTGGACCCTCAACGCGTGCAACGACCCCAGCGGCAACGTGGGGACCGTGGCATTCAACATCGCCCGGGAGTCCGGGCGGGTGAACATCGGGTGGAACGCCCCCCTGGTTGGTACGGCGAGCTACACCGAGTCGGCACCGTCCAGCTACGTGGTCAGCCACAGCGGTGGACAGGGTCTCGACCCGACCGTCGACTTCACCTTCGACTGCAGCTCCAGGACCTGCGACGGAATCCCCGACAGCTGGAAGACGAACGGTGTCTACATCAACCCGGCCGACGGCAGCGCCCACACCCAGCCCGGGCCCGGCCTGAAGTTCATCGACCTGCCGGCGATGGGGGCCAGCGTCAACAAGCCGGACATCTTCGTCCAGGTGGACTGGATGGCGGACACGACACACAGCCACGCCCTCTCGGCCGACGCGATCAAGCGGGTGGTCAACGCCTTCGCGAACTCGCCGTACCGCCGCCACTCGCCGAGCACCGGCATCAACCTGCACGTGGACGCCGGGCCGGACAGCATCCTCGACTTCGCGACCAACAAGACGTGGGGAACCCTGAGCACGGCCCGAAAACTCCCCGAGACGAAGAACCTGGGAACCTCGGTCAACGGCCGCTACCAGTGGAATGCGTTCAACACGATCAAGACGGAGGCCGGAGGCTTCACCAGCACCGGTCGGGCGCCGATCTTCCACTACGCCATCTCGGCACACAACCTGGAGTCCGGCAGCACCTCCAGCGGTATCGCCCCCACCCCGGGCAGTGACCTCATCGTCAGCCTGGGCAGCTTCACCAATCAGGTGGGCACCGTCTCCGAGCAGGCCGGTACGTTCATGCACGAGTTGGGCCACAACCTCAACCTGGAGCACGGCGGGAACAACGACGTCAACCACAAGCCGCAGTACTTCAGCGTGATGAACTACCTGTACCAGATGGGCCTCACCTCCGGGTCCACCACCGGAACGATGGACTTCTCCCGTCAGAGCACCGCACTCGACGAGAACAGCCTCGACGAGAGGTCGTATCCGACCAGCAGCGGGAACTACGACCTGAAGCACTACTGTCCGAACCAGGCAGGGGGCGGCTCCTTCGTCACCGTTCCCGCGGCGGACAAGCAGGTCGACTGGAACTGCGACGGCCAGATCACGGGTCTGGTCGGCTACGACGTCAACAACGACGGAGCGCGCACCACGCTCACCGGCTGGGACGACTGGAGCAACCTCCTGCTCCGTGCCGGCTCCATCGGCACCAGTTCCTCGGGCACCATGCCGGCGCCGACCTTGGAGGACGAGATGACTCCGGCCGACGAGGCGATGAACGAACCGCTGGACACCACGCCTCCGGTCACCAGGGCCAGGACGACCCCGCGCCCCGACAGCCACGGTGTCTACCACTCGAACGTCACCGTCACCCTCACCGCCACGGACGACCTGTCCGGTGTGGCCAGGACCGAGTACGACCTCGACGGCAAGGGCTGGAAGAAGTACACCTCACGGATCAAGGTGCGCGGCGACGGCAAGCACGAACTGCTGTTCCGCTCGATCGACCACGCGCAGAACCACGAGCTCGCGAAGTCCCTAGGTATCCGCATCAAGAGCGACTCGCACGGACACGGGGGCGGGGGCTCCTGACCCCGGACTCCGGCTCCTGACCCGAGACACCCTGACGGCCCCCGGCTCGCCCGGCGGGCCGTCCGGTTTTGCCGGCCGGCGGCCGCGCTCCGCTGCCACCCCCGTGACTCACCTCCGACTCACGGCATCGTGCGCCTCATCGTCCCTCCGGGCGTCTCGTGCCGACGCGCTGTCCGGTTGCCGCTCGGCGTTGTCCACCGTTCGCGGCACGTGACAAGGGCCAGGGTGCGACGACCCCGCCCGACACTCGCGGGCCCCCGGAACAGGACCTCAGTCCAGTACGGCGGAGCCGGGTTTCCGCGTACCGCGACCGAGGTGGGCGGAGCAAGGCGGTCAGGACGGTCTCGGTGGTCCCGTCGGAGTGGACGACCCCGACCTGGTTGACGCTGTTCAGCGGCCGAGAGAGCGGGGCCGGTCGGCCAGCCAGGTGGCCGCCTTCCGCCGGAACGCGGCACAGTCCGGGCGGTGCGGCAAGGAAGCGGTCTACGACAGTTGGATGCCGAGTCGCTCCGCGAGTTCGTGAGCGTTGACGCCGTAGGTCTCCCGGATCCGTACGCCGTCGGGGCCGACGTCGAAGACGCCGTGGTCGGTGTAGACGCGGCTCACGCAGCCGACACCCGTGAGCGGGTAGGTGCACCGCTCCACGAGTTTCGGTTCACCGGAGCGGGTGAAGAGCGTCATCATCACGTAGACGTCCTTCGCGCCGATGGCGAGGTCCATGGCGCCCCCGACGGCTGGGATGTCCTCGGGCTTGCCGGTGGTCCAGTTGGCGAGGTCGCCGTCGAAGGCGACCTGGTAGGCCCCCAGGACGCAGACATCGAGGTGCCCGCCGCGCATCATCGCGAAGGAGTCGGCGTGGTGGAAGTACGCCGCCCCGGGCAGCTCGGTCACCGGGACCTTGCCGGCGTTGGTCAGGTCGGGGTCGACCGCGTCGCCCTCGGCCTTCGGGCCCATGTTGAGCATGCCGTTCTCGGTGTGCAGCACCACCCCGGAGCCGGCCGGCAGATGGTCGGCGATCTTGGTGGGCTGCCCGATGCCGAGGTTGACGAAGGAACCGGCCGGGATGTCACGTGCGATGACGGCGGCCAGTTCATCCATCGAGAGCCGGTGGTCGGCGCGCACCTGATCGCTTCGCGTGATGGTCATCGTGCCCCCTGCACGGTGTAGTGACGGGCCTCGACCTGGACGACCCTGTCGACGTAGATGGACGGGGTGACGACGGCCTCGGGGTCGAGCTTGCCGGGCTCGACGACTTCGTCGACCTGGACGATGGTCGTCGTCGCGGCCGTGGCCATGACCGGTCCGAAGTTGCGGGCGGTCTTCCGGTAGACGAGGTTGCCCATCACGTCCGCGATGTGCGCACCGATCAGCGCGTAGTCCCCCTTGATGGGGTACTCCAGCAGGTACTTCCGGCCGTCGATCTCCCGTTCCTCCTTCCCCTCGGCCAGCGGTGTGCCGACCGCGGTCGGGCAGTAGAAGGCGCCGATACCGGCACCGGCCGCGCGCATCCGCTCGGCGAGGTTGCCCTGCGGCACCACCTCGAGTTCGATCTTCCCCGCGCGGTAGAGGCCGTCGAAGACCCAGGAGTCGGCCTGGCGTGGGAAGGAGCACACCACCTTGCGCACCCGGCCCGCGGCCAGCAGCGCGGCCAGCCCGACATCACCGTTGCCGGCGTTGTTGGACACGATCGTGAGGTCCTTCGCGCCCTGCCGGATGAGCGCGTCGATCAGATCGAACGGCATCCCGGCCAGGCCGAAGCCTCCGACGAGGATCGTTGAGCCGTCCTCGATCCCGGCGACGGCGGCGTCGGTGCTTTCGAGGATCTCCGCGCGGCTCATCGGTCCGCCCCCGTGACAGCGCAGTTCTCGAGTACGACGGCCAGGCCCTGACCGACTCCTATGCAGATCGCGGCGACGCCGTAGCGCTGTCCCGTCTCGCGCAGCACCTTGGCCAGCGTGGCGAGGATCCGGCCGCCCGAGGCGCCCAGCGGATGTCCGATCGCGATGGCGCCGCCCTTCTGGTTGACGATGGCGGGGTCGATCTTCCACGTGTCGACGCAGGCGAGCGACTGCACGGCGAAGGCCTCGTTGAGCTCGACCGCGCCCACCTGGTCCCAGCCGATCCCGGCCCGGGCCAGTGCACGGTTGGCGGCCTCGACCGGGGCGTAGCCGAAGGCCTGCGGCTCCAGCGCCATCACGCCGCGGCCGGCGATACGGGCGATCGGGTCGGCCCCGATCACGGCCGCGGCCTTCTCGCTGCCCAGCAGCACCGCGGAGGCGCCGTCGTTGAGGGGGCTGGCGTTGCCCGCGGTGATGGTTCCGCCCTGCTCCGCCGTACGGAAGACCGGCCGCAGCCCGGCCAGGACCTCCGGCGTGGATCCGGCCCGGATGCCCTCGTCGCGGGCGAGGTCGACGCCCTCGACCGGCACCACCAGGTCATCGTAGAAGCCCGACTCCCATGCGGTGTGGGCGAGTTGGTGGGATCGGGCGGCGAACTCGTCCTGCCGTTCGCGGGAGATCCCGAAGCGCTCCTGGAGCTGTTCGTTGGCCTCGCCGAGGCTGACCGTCCACTCCTTCGGCATCCGCGGGTTGACCAGCCGCCAGCCGAGCGTGGTGGAGACCGCGGTGACGTCGCCGGCCGGGAACGGTTTCGCCGACTTCGGCAGCACCCACGGCGCTCGCGTCATGGACTCCACGCCGCCGGTCAGCACCACCTCGGCGTCCCCGGACTCGATCGTGCGACTGGCCGTCATCGCCGCGTCGAGGCTCGACCCGCACAGCCGGTTGACCGTGGTGCCGGGCACGCTCACCGGAAGACCGGCGAGCAGCGCCGCCATGCGGCCGACGTTGCGGTTCTCCTCGCCGGCGCCGTTGGCGTTGCCCCACACCACGTCGTCGATCGCGACGGGGTCGAGGTCCGGCACCCGGGCGAGCGTCGAGGTGATCGCGGCGGCGGCGAGGTCGTCGGGGCGCACCCCGGCCAGCGCGCCGTTGAAGCGGCCGAACGGCGTGCGTGACGCGGCGTAGAGGAAAGCACTCATGGCAGCGACGCTAATCCCGGGCCACGATATTCTGAAGTACGCATATTCGAGCCGATTGATATGGAAGACATATGGATCTGCGTCACCTGCGGTACTTCGTGGCGGTGGCCGAGGAGCGCCACTTCGGTCGCGCCGCCGAGCGGCTCCACATGGCCCAGCCGCCGCTCTCCCAGCAGATCCGCCAGCTCGAGACCGAGCTCGGCGTCGAGCTGCTCCACCGCACCACACGCCGGGTCGACCTCACCGAGGCCGGCCGGGCCTACCTCGAGCGGGCGCGCGCGATCCTCGCCGACGTCGACGAGGCCGCCCACCACGCACGGCTCGTCGCCGCCGGCTCGGTGGGCCACCTCGCGATCGGATGCGTGGGCTCGGCGACGTACAGCCTCCTGCCCGCACTCTCGCGGCGGCTCACGGAGGAGCTTCCCGGCGTCGACTTCTCCTTCCGCGGCGAGATGCTCGCGCCCGACCAGGCCGACGCGCTGCGCACCGGCGCGATCGACGTCGCCCTGCTGCGTCCTCCGGCGGCCGACCTCTCCCTCACCGTGCACACTCTGCGCCGGGACCGGCTCGTCGTCGCCGTACCGGTCGACCACCCCCTCGCCCGCCGGAAACGCCTGCGGGCAGCGGACCTCGCCCGTGCCGACCTGATCGTGCACTCCGCCGACCGCCGGTCGGTGATGTACGACGTGGTGCTGGGCCTTCTGCGCGACGCCGGTGTCGAGCCGCGCATCCGCCACGAGGTCGGCGAGACCTCGACGCTGGTCACGCTCGTGGCCGGCGGCCTCGGCGTCGCGGTCGTGCCCGAGCCCGTGACCGCGTTGGCGCTCGACGGCGTCACCTATCTGCCGCTGGCCGGCGCCGACGCCCGCGTGGAGCTGGCCGTCGCCCACCGCGCGGACCGCTCCGAGCCGCACCTGGCGCGCACCGTGGGGATCATCCAGGCGATGTTCTGAGACGTCCACCGACGCCGGACAAGGCCCCGCACTTGGCGCGACAACCCCGCCTGGCAACGTCGGGTGATTCAGTGGGCCCGGTGGGCGCCGGCCTGCGAAGCTGCCACCCCAACGGCTGTCCCTCCCCCTGGGCTCGGCCTTTACGGAAACTCATCCTCACCAGGAAGTCGCCGTGGCCGGTGCGCGCCGCGGTCTCGTCGGGCAGCGCGAAGAGTCTGGCCCGGATCGACGCCCGCGGGGTCGGCCGGCCCCTGAAGGAGCGGCCGGGTAGAGCTGCACGAGCACCATCTTCGATCGCATCCCGGTCACTTCCGGCCGTTCAGTGTGATCATTCGATTCGGCTGCACCTGGTTGCCGGAATCCGGGGGAGGCACTGCTGCCGGTCCCGGCGGCGGCAGGTTCAGGAGGCCGGGCCTCAGTTCAGTACGGCGGGGTTGATCGTTCCGCGCTGCACCTTCGCGTCGTGGGGCTCGGCGAAACCGGCGTCGGTGATGTAGAGCCGGTTTCCGCGTACCGCCACGGAGGTGGGTGAAGCGAGGCCGTCCGACGCGGTCAGGGCGGTCTCGGTGGCCCCGTCGGGATGGACGACCGCGACCTGGTTGAGGCCGTTCTGCGCGGCGAACACCACGTCGGTGCGGTCGTTGAGAAAGTTGAAGTCGCCGACGCCGGTGAGGCCGCTGGTCACGGTGTGGATCCGGCCCGGGGCTCCGGTGGCGGTGACCGGGATCCGCAGCAGCGTACCGGATGTTGCGAGAGCGCCGGCTGCACCTCGCGAGGCGGCGGGGCCTCGGCCACGCCACCCGCCTACCACCCGTCTCCTGGATGGCCCCTGCCGCCCGGCAGGTCGGGCTCGGCCAGGAACCGCCATTCCCCGGCCGTCGCACGTCAGCCGCCCCGCCTGAAGACATGTCCGCAGGACATGACCACGAAAGGCGTGCACCACCAGCGAAGAATCCGCTGGTGAGCCCCCTGCCCCTGGCAGCCGACCACAGCCACTCAGCGCCTCTTCAGCGGCTCATCGGTCCGACTGCTCGTCGCGCCGTCCCCGTACGCGAGGCGAACCAGCACGTGACCTCACACCACCCTGACCAGCGGCGACACGCTCAACAGCCTAAAAGGGTGCGGATTCGAGCCGGATTCGACCCGAGAACCCCAGACTCCAAAACGATCAGTAGTTGAGCTGCAGTGATGATGATTCTTGCCGCTGTATCGGGCATCCATCAACAGATGGGTATCACATTCGCAATTAAGCGGACGTGTTTGGGCGATTAACGCTACGCAGTGAGTAGTCGCACTCGCCGTCGCCCTCTCCGGCCAACCCAAGCGCGAACCGAACAGCAGCACCACCCGGGCCACCTACTCTGGCGACTAGGGGCTGACAGAACAGGGCTCTGACCAGCCTCTTTACAGAAGTCCTTCCGCCTGACAGAAGCCACCTTGCCGAGCCGACACAAGCCTCACGACCCTGATTCCAACCACGGCACGCGGGGCGACGGAGCCCCGCCGACAGGGACGGGAACCCCATGCCTCACACGACCGCCTTCGCCAGGAACCAGTGGTACGTCGCCGCCTACAGTCATGAGGTGGGGCGGGAGTTGCTCGGGCGGACGGTGCTCGGGGAACCGCTCGTGTTCTACCGGGCCGAGGAGGACGGTGCGCCCGTCGCCCTCAACGACCGCTGTGTGCACCGCCGTTACCCGCTGTCGGAGAGCGGGCTCGACGGGGACCGGATCGTGTGCGGGTACCACGGGTTCACCTACGACCGGACCGGCGCGTGTGTGTATGTGCCGGGGCAGAAACGCATCCCGCGTACCGCCCGCGTCGCCTCCTACCCGGTCGTCGAGCAGGACTCCCTGGTGTGGGTGTGGATCGGCGACCCGGCGCTCGCCGACCCGCAGTCCATCCCGCGCGCGCGTCACCTCGACGCCCCCGGCTGGACGACCGTCCGGGGCATGGAGCCGATCGACGCCGACTACGGCCTCCTCGTCGACAACCTCCTCGACCTCTCCCACGAGACCTATCTGCACGGCGGCTACATCGGCACGCCCGAGGTCGCCGAGACGCCCATCACGACCGAGGTCGACGAGGGCGCGGGGATCGTGCGGGTGAGCCGGCACATGGACGACGCCGAGTGCCCGCCGTTCTACGCCCGTTCGACCGGGATCGAGGGCCGGATCACCCGCTGGCAGGACATCGAGTACCACGCGCCGTGCCTGTATCTGCTGCACAGCCGGATCGCGCCGGTCGGTGTGGTGCCGGAGGCCGACGGCAGCGACCCGAACGGCTTCCACACCGAGATCACCTATGCGATCACCCCATCCTCGGACGGCAAGGTGTACGACTTCTGGATGGTCTCCCGGGACTGGGCGACGGATGACGCCGAGGTCACCGAGTTCCTGCGGGGCAACAACCACACGGTGGTCATGCAGGACGTGGACGCCCTCAACCTCCTGCAGCGGACCCTGGGTTCGGAGCGTGCCGGCTACCAGGAGCTCAGCATCAACATCGACACCGGCGGTCTCGCCGCCCGCCGTATCCTCGCCCGGCTGGTCGAGGAGGGCGACAAGCCCGTGGAGAAGGTCCTGTGAGCACACCGACCGGCGAGGTCTACCGCATCGACTGGCTGCCGGGCACCGACGTGCTGCACGGCACCTGTCACTGCGGGGCCGAGCACACCGCCCAGGACCCGGTCGAGATGTGGGAGTGGATGCTCGGCCACCCCGAAGGACACCAGCCCCCGGAGAGCACCGCATGAGCACGTACGAGGCCGAACTGATCGTCAGCGAAAGGGTGTCGGCGGCCGACGGTGTCCTCGCCCTCACCCTTCGGCACCCCCTCGGCGAAGAGCTTCCGGGCTGGGAGCCGGGGGCGCATCTCGACGTCCTGCTCGGGCCGGAGCTGGAGCGGCAGTACTCGCTCTGCGGGGACCCCGGGGACCGTACCGCCTGGCGGATCGCGGTGCTCCGGGAGCCCGACGGGCGGGGCGGATCCGCCTACGTCCACGAGCAGTTGGGCGTCGGGGACAAGGTGCGGGTGCGCGGGCCGCGCAACCACTTCCGTCTCGAACCGGCGTCCCGCTACCGGTTCGTCGCGGGCGGCATCGGGATCACCCCGGTCCTGCCGATGCTCGCCGCCGCCGAGGCCGCGGGCGCCGAGTGGACCCTGCTGTACGGCGGACGGACCCGGCAGTCCATGGCGTTCACCGACGAGTTGGCGCGGTACGGCGGGGAGCGGATCACCGTCGCCCCGCAGGACGAGACCGGGCTGCTGGATCTCGGCCCGGTACTGGACGTCGTCCCGGACGGCACGCTGGTCTACTGCTGTGGTCCGGGGCCGTTGCTGGACGCGGTGGAGGCCCGCTGTCCGGCGGGCGTGCTGCGGGTCGAAAGGTTCCAGCCCAAGGAGCAACAGGCAGGCGGGGAGCGGGAGTTCGAGGTCGTTCTCGCGCAGAGCGGCCGTAGTCTCACCGTCGCACCCGGCGTCTCCGTGCTCGACACCGTCCGGGCCGCCGGGGTCGAGGTGCTCTTCTCCTGCACCGAGGGCACCTGCGGCACCTGTGAGACCGATGTCCTCGAAGGCACCCCGGACCACCGGGACTCGGTGCTCACCGAGGAGGAGCGGGCGGCCGGGGAGACCATGCTCATCTGTGTGTCGCGTTGCCGGGGGGAGCGTCTGGTGCTCGATCTGTGATCCGCAGGTCCGCCTCGATCGCCGCCACGGCCGCCCGCAGGCGCGGCAGCAGCTCGCGGCGGGCCCTCGCAGCGGAGGTCCGGCCGGAGTGCATCGCGAGCGTCACCCCGGCCACCACCCGGCCGCTCCGGTCCCGTACCGGGGCGGCCAGCGTTCTGACCCCGCTCTCCGGGTCGCCGTCGAGGATCGCGTACCCCTGACGCCGTATCACCCTGGCGTGGGACGAGGGGGACTCCGACGCCCGCGCCGGCAACACCCGGCCCGCCGCTGTGTCGTGGGCCGGAAAGCGGGCTCCCACTGCGATCGTCGCCGCCATCACCTGCCGGGCCGGGACCCGGGCGACGCACACGACGGCGTCGCCGTCCAGGATGCAGAGCGCGGCCGACTCCCCCGCCACCGCTACGAGTTGCTCCAGATGCGGCTGCGCAAGGCTCGGCAAGTCGAGGCCGGAGAGATAGGCGTGGCCGAGCTCCAGGACGCGCGGGGTGAGGCGGAAGCGGCGGCCGTCCGAGTGCACGTAGCCCAGGTCGGCGAGAGTGCGCAGCAGGCGGCGGGCGGCGGCGCGGGGCAGGTCGCAGGCGCGGGCCACCTCGCTGAGCGTGCGCGCCGGATGCTCGGCGTCGAAGGCGCGGATGACGGCCAGGCCGCGCTCGAAGGACCTGACGAAGTACGGTGCGCGGGCATCACTGGACATCGGCGCCTCCCCGGTCCGACACAGGCCGAGAACACGGTGAGAGCGCGGTTCGATAACTGTCAACAATTTTGTCAGCTAAACCCATTGACCGGGTCGTCCAGCCGGTTCTACCTTCCCGCTGAGCACCAACCGAGCGCCATTGTGCGCACAGCGCACAGCCTGTCGGAACACCGTTGTCTGCACAGGAGGAGCCATGCGTCGTCTGCTCGCCGGTCTAGCGACCGGCATCTTTCTGCTCGCCACGGCGGCCCTGCGGCTCCTCCGGGGGCTCGTCGTCCACCTCGCCCTCGTCGGGCGGCACCACCACCGTCAAGGTGGGAATCATCCCCATCGTCGATGTGGCCCCCCTCTATCTCGGCCAGAAGGAGGGCTTCTTCGGCAAGCGCGGTCTGGCGCTGTCGATGACGCTCGCGCAGGGCGGTGCGGCCATCGTGCCGGGTGTGACAAGTGGTCAGTTCCAGTTCGGGTTCTCCAATGTGACCTCGCTGATGATCGCCCGGTCCAACGGCGTGCCGGTGCAGGCGATCGCCAACGGCGTGGCCTCGACGGGCGTCGCGGGCAAGGACTTCGGCGGGCTCGTCGTGAAGAAGGGCAGCAGCATCACCTCGCCGAGACAGCTGGAGGGCAAGAAGGTCGCCGTCAACACGCTGAAGAACATCAATGAGACCGCCGTACGCGAGTCGGTCCGCAAGGCGGGCGGCGATCCGGACAAGGTGCAGTTCGGTGAGCATCGTGGAGGGGCGGGTCATGCTCGACGTACCCGGCCTGAACAAGGTCTACGAGGGGTCCGGCCGCCGGGTCGAGGCGGTACGGGACCTCACTTTCACCGTGGAGGCGGGCGAACTCGTCTGTCTGGTCGGCCCGTCGGGCTGCGGCAAGACCACTCTTCTCAAGTGCATGGGCGGACTGCTCATCCCGACCGGCGGCGAAGTCCTCCTGGAGGGCCGGAGGGTGACCGGGCCACCGCCCGGGATGGCGTTCGTCTTCCAGGAGTACGGCCGCAGCCTGTTCCCCTGGATGCGGGTCGCCGCGAACATCGAACTCCCGCTGAAACAGAAGGACTTGACGCGCGAGCGGCGAAAGGAACTGGTCACGGACGCGCTCCGCTCGGTCGGTCTCGCGGACGCCGCCGGCGCCTACCCCTGGCAGCTCTCGGGCGGTATGCAACAGCGGGTGGCGATCGCGCGTGCCCTCGCCTACGAGCCCCGGGTCCTCCTCATGGACGAGCCGTTCGCCGCCGTCGACGCCCAGACCAGGGCCGACCTGGAGGACCTGGACCTCGGTCTGTGGCGGGAACGCGGGATCACGATCCTGTTCGTCACCCACGACATCGACGAGGCGGTCTATCTGGGCCAGCGGGTGATCGTCCTGTCCGCCTCCCCCACCGTCGTCCAGGAGCAGCTGAAGGTCGATCTGCCGGACCGGCGGGACCAGTTGCACACCCGGGTCGCCCCGCGCTTCGCCGAGCTGCGGACCCATGTGTACGAGCAGATCCAGGCGGCGAAGCGCGGGGTTCCCCGGGAGCCGGGGGTCACGACGTCAGATACGCCTCCACCTCACTGAACTGCCCGGCCGGCCAGCCGTCGTTGGCGCTGACGGTGAGCCGCAGATAGCGCAGGCTGGTGGAGCCGGGCAGGGCGACGGTGACGGTGTTGCCGGTGGCCGGGTCGAAGCGGTAGCCCGTGGCACCCACGACCGTCGAGTAGCTGGAGCCGTCGGTGCTGCCCAGCACGGTGATGGTCTGGGTGCGTGCGTTCCAGGCCGAGAGCGGGGGCAGTTTCAGCACCAGCCGGCGGACCGCGTAGGAGGAGCCGAGGTCCACGGTCAGCGACTGCGGGAACGCGTTGTTGGCCGACTCCCAGTAGCTGTTCGCGTCGCCGTCGACGGCCTTGCCGGGCGTGTAGACGTCCTGCGAGCCGGTGGCGGTGGCCGGGCGGCCCTTGGCGAGGTTGCGGCCCGGGTCCGGGTCGGGATTGCCCTGCCCCGGCGTCGGCCAGGTCGAGCAGTCCGACCAGGTGCTGGACCACCCGGAGTTGCCGCCCCCGTCGGTGAGCGCGAAGGGGCCGGAGTTGGAGGGGTAGGGGCAGTTGTAGATGCCGGCCGCGCCCACACTCGTGGCGGTGACGTTGCGGAGGGTCGCAGCGCCCTGGGCCTCGGCCTGGACCACGACCGTCCCGGTGTTCCGCACGATCGCCCCGTCCACGGTGACGTTGCGGACCGGGTAGCCCTGCCCGCCGCCGGAGACGAACTCGAAGGCGCTGTACGGGCTGTCGGTGATCGTCGTGTTGGTGATGCTGACGGTGGCGTTGATGGCGCTGTCGTACGAGTCGACGCGCAACGCGCCCATCGGATGGTTCCAGTTGGGGTTCATCGCGCCGGTGCGGACGAGCGTGTTGCCGTCGACCGTGATGGTGCCGGCCAGCGGGTTGAAGGGGTCGAGGAACTTCTGGTTGGAGATGGCGATGCCGCTGCCGAGGGCGTCGGTGTCGGAGATCAGGTTGTTCTTCACGGAGATGTCCGTGCCGCCGTAGATCGCGATGCCGTTGGCGAGGTTCGGCTGGGAGATGGTGTTGTTCGAGAAGCTGGAGTTGGTGTCGGGCGAGTACAGCGACCACATGGCGAGGGAGTCGTCGCCCTGGTTGCGCAAGGCCGATCCTGGTGCCGGTGGTGGTCGCCGACTCCGCCTCGACCGAGGTGAAGGGCACACTGGCGCCCGCCGCCGCATGGGCGGCGGCGGCGATGGCGACGAGCATGCCGGCGGCGAGAGCCACCACCGCGGCCACGGATGGCATGCTCCTGACAGATCTGACCATGGTGCTGTGCATGTGCCGATCCCTTCCTGGTGGGGGGTGCTCGGGGACAGCGGGATGCGCGCCGGCGGTTCAGCTCAGCAGCCAGGCCGCCGTGTCCTGCGGAAGACGGCCTTCGTCGTCCAACGGGCCGCTGGTCAGCAGGAGTCGAGTGTGGTCGGGGAGTTCAGCGGGGGCGGGCGCGAGGTTGACCACGCAGGTCACGCCAGCGGCGCGGGTGAAGGCGAGGACGCCTTCGGGGGCGGGCAGCCAGGTCAGCGGGCCGTGGCCGAAGACGGGGCGCAGGGCGATCGCCCGCCGGTAGAGGGTCAGCATGGAGCCGGCGTCGTCCTGCTGACGGTCGACCGCATACGAGGCCCAGCCGGCCGGCTGCGGCAGCCAGGGCTCCGCCTGTGAACCGAATCCCGCATACGGCAGATCGGCCGCCCAGGGCAGTGGCACCCGGCAGCCGTCGCGGCCGGGGTCGGTGCCGCCGGACCGGAAGTACATCGGATCCTGGATGCGGTCCACCGGGATCTCGGCCTCCGGCAGCCCCAGCTCCTCCCCCTGGTAGATGTACACCGCGCCGGGCAGGGCCAGGGACAGCAGGGCGGCCGCGCGGGCCCGGCGTGTGCCCAGCTCCAGGTCCGTCGGGGTGCCGAAGGCTTTGGCGGCGAAGTCGAAGGCGGTGTCCTCACGGCCGTACCGGGTGACCGTGCGGGTCACGTCGTGGTTGCACAGCACCCAGGTGGCGGGGGCGCCGACCGGCGCGTGTTCCGCGAGGGTGGTGTCGATCGACGTCCGCAGCCGGTTCGCGTCCCAGGGGCAGGAGAGGAAGGAGAAGTTGAAGGCGGTGTGGAGTTCGTCGGGGCGCAGGTAGCGGGCGAAACGTTCGGTGTCGGGGAGCCATACCTCGCCGACGAAGACACCGGCGTAGACGTCGGCGACCTCGCGCCAGGAGCGGTAGACGTCATGGAGTTCGTCGCGGTCGACGAAGGGGTGCGGCTCCGGGTGGGTGGCGAGGTCGGGCAGGTCGGGGTCCTTGGCGAGCAGGGCGGCCGAGTCGATGCGGACGCCGGCGACGCCCCGCTCGAACCAGAACCTCAGGATGTCCTCGTGCTCCTGGCGGACGGCGGGGTGGGCCCAGTTGAGGTCGGGCTGTTCGGGGGTGAAGAGGTGGAGGTACCACTCGCCGTCGGGAAGCCGGGTCCAGACGGGTTCGGTGGAGCCGACGAACTGGGACGGCCAGTCGTTGGGCGGGAGTTCGCCGTTCGCGCCGCGCCCCGGCCGGAAGTGGAACAGCTCGCGCTCGGGACTGCCCGGGCCCGCCGCCGACGCCGCCCGGAACCAGGAGTGCTGGTCGGAGACATGGTTGGGGACGATGTCGACGATCGTCCGGATGCCCAGCTCGCGCGCCTCCGCGATGAGTTTCTCGGCCTCGGCGAGGGTGCCGAAGACCGGGTCGATGGCCCGGTAGTCGGCGACGTCGTAGCCGCCGTCCTTCATCGGTGACGGGTACCAGGGGCTGAACCAGAGTGCGTCCACGCCGAGTCCGGCGAGGTACGGCAGCTTGGCGCGGACGCCCGCGAGGTCTCCGGTGCCGTCTCCGTCGCCGTCGGCGAAGCTGCGGACGTACACCTGGTAGATGACGGCCGACCGCCACCAGTCGCGGTCCTCGCGGTCCTCGTGGCCCTTCGGGGCATGGCTGGGCTGTCCCACGGTGCGTGCCTTTCTGTCGAAGGAAGGGCGTCAGCCCTTGGTGCTGCCCGCGCTGATCCCCGCGATGATGTGCCGCTGGAAGACGAGGAACATCGCGACCATCGGGATGCTGGCGATCACCATCGCGGCGATGAGCACGGTGAGCTGGATGTTCTGCGACAGCTGGACCAGGGCCACGCTGATGGGCTGCTTGTCGGTGTCGGAGAAGACCATCAGCGGCCACAGGAAGTCCTGCCAGACCGCGACCAGGGCGAAGATCGAGACGACCCCGAGGACCGGCCGCGACATGGGCAGGACGACCGACCACAGGATGCGCAGCTTTCCGGCGCCGTCGATCTCTGCGGCCTCCAGGACGTCCTGCGGCAGCTGGTCGAAGAACCGCTTCAGCAGATACAGGTTGAAGGCGTTGGCGACGGCCGGCAGCCAGATGCCGAGCGGGTCGTTGAGCAGGCTGGTGTGGATGAAGGGCAGGTCGGCGGCGGTCAGGTACTTGGGGACGACCAGGGCCTGGGCCGGGACCATCAGGGTGGCCAGGATGCCGCCGAGGATCACCTTGCCGAAGGCCGGTCTCAGCTTCGACAGGGCGTAGGCGGCCGCCGTGCAGAACACCAGCTGGAAGGCCCAGGCGCCGGCGGCCTGCACCACCGTGTTCCACAGGTGCTGCGGGAGCTGCATCAGGTCCCAGGCGTCGGTGTAGCCGGAGATGTGCAGGTGCTTCGGGATCAGGGTGGGCGGGGTCTGGGCGACCTCGTCCGGGGACTTCATCGCGCCGGTCACCATCCAGTACACGGGGAAGAGGAAGGCGAGCGCGAAGAGGACGACGACTCCGGTGAAGACGGTCCAGTAGATCGCCTTGCCGCGCGGGCGGGCCAGCGTCGCAGGGGAGATCAGGGTGCGGGTGGCGCTGCTCATCCGTCCTCCCCGGATCGGGTCAGCCGCAGGTAACCGGCGGAGAAGATGCCGAGCAGCACCAGGAGCATCACGCTGAGCGCGCAGGCACCGCCGAAGTCGTTGTAGAGGAAGGCGTACTTGTAGATGAGGTAGAGCACGGTGACCGTGGCGTTCTCCGGGCCGCCCCCCGTGATCACGAACGGTTCGGTGAACACCTGCATGGTGGCGATGATCTGAAGGAGCATCAGCATGAGGATGACGAACCTGGTCTGAGGGATCGTCACATGCCGGATGCGCTGCAGAAGATTGGCTCCGTCGAGTTCGGCGGCCTCGTACAGCTCGCCGGGGATGGACTGGAGGGCGGCCAGGTAGATCAGGACGGTGCCGCCCATGTTCGCCCAAGTGGCGACGATCACCAGGGAGACGAGCGCGGTGTCGGCGCCGTTGGACCAGTTCGAGGTGGGCAGGTGCAGGAAGCGCAGGGTCTCGTTGGCGAGGCCGGCTCCGGGGTCGTAGAACCACTTCCACAGCAGGGCGCTGACCACCGGCGGGATCATCACCGGCAGATAGACCACGACCCGGAAGAACGCCTTCGCGTGCCGCAGTTCGTTGAGGACCAGGGCGAGGACGAAGGGGATCGCGAAGCCGATCAGCAGGGCCAGCAGCGTGAAGGTGAGGGTGTTGCGCCAGGCCGCCGAGAACTCGGGGTCGTGCAGGACCCGGGTGAAGTTGGCGGTGCCGACCCATTCGGGGGACGAGCCGGGCGTGTACTTCTGGAAGGCGATCACGACCGCGCGGATCGCCGGGTACCAGGAGAACAGGGCGAAGCAGATCAGTCCGCCGAGCAGGAAGCCGTAGGCGCGGGCCTGGTCGAGCAGCCGGCGCCGCCTCCGGTCCCCTGCCGGGGGCGGCGCCGGGACCTGTCGGGCGCCGACCGCCGCGGGGGAAGGCCGGCGCTCGGCCGTCTTGGTCATGGTGGTCAGCCCCGGGCCAGGATGCCGTCGATCTTGTCGTTGGCGTCCTTGAGGAGCTGGTCGATGTCGGCGTCCTTCTTGGTGAGGACGGCGGAGACGGTGCCGTCGAGGACGGAGTAGATCTGCTGGGCGTCCGGCGGCTCGATCTTCATCTGCAGGGACTGGTTGCCGTCCAGGAACGCCTGGTAGTTCTTCACCGGGACGTTGGCGTTGGCCTTCTTGACCTGCTGGTCCTTGGCGTCGGCGGTGCCGGTGAACAGCCGCGGCTCGGGCAGGCCGACCGGGGCGTTGTTCTGCTTGGCGCGGGCGTAGTCGCCGAGGAAGCCGTCGCCCGGGGTGAGGAACATGGAGTCCAGCCACTTGAGGCCGGCGTGGATCTGGGCGGGGGTGTCCTTCTTGTTGAACATGTAGCCGTCGCCGCCGATGAGCGTGGCCTTGCCGCCGGGCATCGGGCCGAGGGCGAGGTCGTCGTAGTTGCCGCCCTTCTCCTTGACCAGGATCGGGATGTTGTCCGGGGCGGAGAGGTACATGCCGAGCTTGCCCGAACCCATCATCTGCTGCACGTCGTTGATGATCAGCAGCTGCTTGCTGCCCATCGAGTTGTCGGTCCAGCGCATGTCGTGCAGGTTCTGCAGGACGGCATGCCCCTCGGAGGTGTCCACGGCCGCCGTCCTGCCGTCCGCCGACACCACGTCGCCGCCCTGCGAGTACAGCTCGGCGGTGAAGTGCCAGCCGCCCTGGTTCTGGGCGCTGTAGTCGGCGTATCCGACGGTGCCGTTGCCGAGTGCGGCGATCTTCTTGGCGTCGGCGCGGACCTCGTCCCAGGACGTCGGGGGCTGGTCGGGGTCGAGGCCGGCCTGCTGGAAGAGCTTGCGGTTGTAGATCAGGCCCATGGAGTAGCCGGTGCGCGGGATGCCGTAGACCTTGCCGTCGACGGTGTAGATGTCGCGCAGCTGCTTCTGGATGGTGTCGTAGCTCTTCAGATCCTTGAGGTACGGCGTGAGATCGGCGGCCTGGTTGATGTTCACGACGTGCTTGGCGTCGGTGAAGTACGTGTAGAAGACGTCCTCCATCTGGCCGCCGGCGAGCTTGGCGTCGAAGGTCTTCGGGTCCTGGCAGGGGAACGCGTCGTGCGCGACGACGTCGATGTCCGGGTTCTTCTTCTCGAAGGCGGCGATGTCCTGCTCGAAGAACGACCGGTCGACCTTGGCGCTCTTCGGCGGCTCGCAGTTGACGGTGATCTTCGTCTTGCCGCTCCCCGCGTCGTCGTCACCCGACCCGCAGGCCGAGGCGGAGAGCGCTAGGGACGAGCAGACGCCGATCGCGACGAGAGCACGGCGGAACCCGGTGCTGGACATCGGTGGACCCCCCAGAACAGGAGCGTTGGGCGCCGCACCGGGACCGGTGGGCGTCGCACACTCAAGCACCGGCGCCATACGTCCGCAAGATGTCGCGCAGAATCTGTAATTATTCGACAGCCAGCTGGATCTCTTGAATGCCTCCGTGGATCTCCTTGTCTCTCCTTGTCTCTCCTTGTTTCTCAGTCGCGGGGTGCTTGCGCGGTGGAGCCGCGGACCACCAGTTCGGGTTCGAAGAGCAGTTCGTCGCGGGCCACGGCGCTGCCGTTGATCTGCGCGTTCAGCAGCTCCACGGCCGCCCTGCCCATGGCCTCGATGGGCTGGCGGACGGTGGTCAGCGGGGGTTCGGTGCAGTTCATGAACGCGGAGTCGTCGTAACCGACGACCGACACCCGCGACGGGACGTCCATGCCCTTGCGGCGGGCCGCCCTGATCGCCCCGAGCGCAAGCGGATCGCTGGCGCAGATGATGCCGGTGACACCCCGGTCGATGAGCCGGGTGGCGGCCGCGTGACCGCCCTCGATCGAGAACATGGCCCGGGCGACGTGCGCGTCCGGAAGGTCGCCCATGGTGCGCGCGGCGGCCAGCTTGCGGGCCGACGGCATGTGGTCGGCGGGGCCGAGGACGAGACCGATCCGCTCGTGGCCGAGGGAGGCGAGGTGCCGCCAGGCCTGCTCCACCGCCACCGCGTCGTCGCAGGAGACGCCGGGGAAGCCGAGGTGCTCGATGGCCGCGTTGACCAGCACCACCGGGATGTTGCGGTCGGCGAGCAGCCGGTAGTGGTCGTGCGGCGCGTCGGCCTGGGCGTACAGCCCGCCGGCGAACACCACGCCGGAGACCTGCTGTTGCAGCAGCAGCTCCACGTAGTCCGCCTCGGAGACCCCGCCCTTGGTCTGTGTGCACAGCACCGGGGTGAGCCCGAGCTGGGCCAGCGCGCCGCCGATGACCTCGGCGAACGCCGGGAAGATGGGGTTCTGCAGCTCGGGCAGGACCAGACCGACGAGCCGGGCGCGCTCACCGCGCAGCTGGGTGGGCCGCTCGTAGCCGAGGACGTCCAGGGCGGAGAGCACCGCCTGCCGGGTGGCCTCGGAGACCCCGGGTTTGCCGTTGAGCACCCGGCTGACCGTGGCCTCACTGACCCCGACCTTCTTGGCCACTTCCGCAAGTCGTCGCGTCATAACCGCAAGACTAGCGCAAGTAACGCAAGCCTTTTGCGTAAACCAACGGACTCATGGTGCCGCAACGGCACACGCGGAGCGGCCGGCAGCGAGGAGGCTGCCGGCCGTGCCGGTCACCGTCGGGGGCGGGGTGGGGCTGTCGTTACGCGGACTCGGTGGGCTCGGTGGGCTCGGTGCCCGTGGCAACCGGCTCCGCCGCCTGTGTGGGCACGCGGGCGTCGTCGCGGATGTGCTCGCGGGGGCGCGCGATGAGCAGGTAGAGAATTCCCGCTCCGAGGACGATGCCGACCGAGATGGGGACGAGCCAGCGGTCGAAGAATCCCGTGCCGTTGGCCGGTGTCTTGATGCTGAGCACGATGATCGCGGTCACGCCGTAGACCAGGCCCAGCAGGTTGACCGCCCAGCCCCAGCGGCCCAGGCGGAAGGCTCCCGACGGCTGCCAGCCGCGGGCCCGGGCGATCGCAGAGGCGAGCACGACGCTCTGGAAGCCCAGGTAGATGCCGACGACGGCGAAGGTGATGATGCGGGCCACGGACGCGGAGGGCAACAGGGTGATTCCGGCCGGGACGACGGTGGCGACCGCGATCGCGCCGGGCGGCATGTGGAACGTGGGGTGGATCGTGGAGAACGCGCGCGAGCCGGCGATGACGCCGTCCCGGGCGAAGGAGTAGACCAGGCGGGTCGCGGCCGCCTGGATGGCGAGGACGCAGGAGATGAAGCCGAGCACGATCAGGGCGAGGGCGAACTTGGCGCCCACGGTACCGAGCGAGGCGTCGAGGATCGTGCCGATCGGGTTGGTGTCCTTGCCGCTGAGCACGGCGCCCATGTCGGGGACGGCCAGCAGCAGACCGAGCGTCAGGATGACGGTGGCCAGGCCGCCCACGGCGAGGGTCATGCTCATCGCCCGGGGGATCTTCCTGGACGGGTCCTTGACCTCTTCGGCGATGTCGCCGCACGCCTCGAATCCGAAGAAGATCCACACGCTGAACAGCGTCGCGGCCAGGAAGGCGCCGACCTGGCCGCCGGAGCCGCCGGCCCCGAGGTTGTGGCCGATGACGGAGATGCCCTGGTGGCGGTGGAAGAACAGCAGGTACAGACCGAGGACGACGGTGCCGACGACCTCGGCGACCACACCGGCGGTGGCGGCGAACGCCAGCCGTCTGACTCCGGCGAGGTTGACGGCGCCGCAGAGCACGATGACGACCACCGCGGTCAGGACCGTCGTGGCGTGGTTCACCGGGTAGCCGAGGAGCGGTCCGGCGTACCCCGCGATCGGGAAGGCGACCGAGGTGATGGTGATCAGCAACGCCCAGGTGTACATCCAGCCGGACAACCAGGCGTACCGCGGGCCGACGAGCCGCTTGGTCCACTGGTAGATGCCGCCGGCGATCGGGTACTGCGACGAGGCCTCGGCGAATGTCAGCATGACCAGCCCCTGGCCGATCAGGACGATCGGAATCGACCAGAAGAACACCGGGCCGCCGGTGGCCAGGCCGTAGCCGAACAGCGAGTACACGCCGACGAGAGGAGAGAGGTAGGTGAAACCGACCGAGAAGTTCTGCCACAGGCCGAGCGCGCGCGTCAGCTGCTGCCGGTAGCCGAGAGCGGCCAGTTGCGCGGCATCCGCCGCGTCCTGCCCGACGGGTTCGACGGGTTCTACGGCGGTGGGCGGAGGGCTCGTCGACATGCGGGGACTCCTTCGGGTTCGGGTTCGGGAGGTGCCCCGATATCCGGCTTGGGTGTTCGTCAGGACGTGGCTTCCCGGGTCGCCCCGGTCAGACCCGGCTTGCCGTGGCCGTGTCCGCGGACAGGCGTTGGGCGACGTAGATCGGAACGACGGACAGCAGGACCAGGACCGCCGCCACCACGTTCACCACCGGCGCCTGTTGGGGCCGGGTCATGTTGTCGAAGATCCACAGGGGCAGGGTCTGCACCCCCGGTCCCGCGGTGAACGTCGTCACCACGATCTCGTCGAAGGAGAGCGCGAAGGCGAGCAGTCCGCCCGCGAGCAGCGCCGAGCGCACCAGCGGGAAGGTGACGTCGACGAAGGCGCGGAAGGTGTCCGCGCCGAGGTCGGCTGCCGCCTCCTCGTAGCTGCCGGAGGTGCGGCGCAGCCGGGCGACGACGTTGTTGAAGACGATCACGACGCAGAAGGTGGCGTGTCCGACGACCACGGTGAACAGGCCGAGTCCGACGCCGAGCGGCTGCAGGACCGTGCTGAACGCCGAGTTGAGGGCGATGCCGGTGACGATGCCGGGCAGCGCGATCGGCAGCACGACCACGAAGGAGAGCGCGTCGCGGCCGAAGAAGCGGTACCGGGCGACGGCGAAGGCGGCCAGTGTGCCCAGCACCAGTGCGATCGCGGTGGCGCCGAGCCCGGCCTTGACCGAGGTCCACAGTGCGTCGCGGGCGCCGGAGCTGTGCCAGGCGACCGTCCACCAGCGGGTGGTCAGGCCGGGCGGCGGCCAGCTCGCGCTGCGGTCGGGGTTGAGGGAGTTGACGAGGACCAGGAGCAGCGGCACGTAGATGACGGCGAAGCCGAGGGCGGCGGCGACGCGGAGGGCGATACGGGCGGACCGGGAGAGTGGCATGTGACGTAGCACCCGTCGTCAGAGGCTGCTCAGCGCCCCCGTGCGCCGCATCGCCAGCAGGTACAGCACGATGACGACGACCGGGACGGTGGCGAGCGCGGCGGCCATGGGCAGGTTGAGTTCGATGTTGGCGTAGACGAGGTTGCCGATGAGCTGGGACTTGCCGCCGACGATCTGCACGGTGATGTAGTCGCCGAGGCTGAGCGAGAAGGTGAACACCGATCCGGCGGCCACCGACGGCAGCACCATCGGCAGGACCACGGACCGGAAGGTCCGCCAGGCGCGGGCGCCCAGGTCCGCCGACGCGTCGAGCAGGTTGTCCGGCAACTGCTCCAGCGCGGTGTGGATCGGCAGGATCATGTACGGCAGCCACAGGTATGTCAGCGTGAGCACGGTCGCCGGCAGCCCGAAGCCGGGTCCGCTGAGCCCGAACGGCTTCAGCATCCAGTCGGCGAGGCCGCCCTCGGAGAGGATCAGCCGCCATGCGTACACCTTGACCAGGTAACTCGCCCACAGCGGGGTGAGGATGGCGACCACGAGGAGCGGGCGCCGGCTCGGCCTGGCCACCCTCGCCGTGTAGAAGGCGACCGGGAAGGCGATCACCGCGCACAGGGCGGTCACCGCGAGGGCGACGCCGACGCTGCGCAGGATGACCTGCCGGAACACCGGTGTGGTGAACAGCTCGTGGAAGTTGTCGGTCGACCAGACCTTGACGACTTCCGAGGTGAAGGAGTCCGTCGTCCAGAACGCCGAGACGAACAGGACGGCCAGGGAGCCGAGGTAGAGCACGGCCAGCCACAGCAGCGGGGCGGTCAGCAGCAGGGCGAGGCGGAGCCGGGGGCGCCGGTGCAGCGCCCCCGCGGTCCGGGTGAGCACGGTCATGGCTCAGCCCTTGATCTCGGTCCAGGCCTGCACCCACTTGGCGTACGGCACGCACTTGACGTCGGTGCGGCCGTCCAGGCACTGCTCGATGGGCGTGTTCCAGAAGGCGATGTTCTTCCAGTAGCTCTCGTCGGCCGCGTGGTAGGTCGTGCAGAAGTTCTTGTCGGCGGTCAGGGCGCAGGCCTTGGCGTTGGCCGGGGCCTCGCCGAAGTACTCGGCGACCTCGGCGTTGACCTTCGGGGAGACGATCCAGTTCAGCCACTGGTAGGCGCAGTCGGGGTGCTTGGCCTTGGCGGAGACCATCCAGGTGTCGGACCAGCCGGTCGAACCCTCCTTGGGCACGAAGGCCTTGACCTTGGCGCCCTCGCCGGCGGCGAGGTTGGCGATGACCTGCCAGCTGGTGCCGATGACGGAGTCGCCGCTCTTGAAGGCGGAGATCTCCTTGAGGTAGTCGCTCCAGTACTCGCCGATGTCCGCGTTCTGCTGCTTCAGCAGGGCGACGGCCGCGTCGAACTGCTTCTGGTCGAGCGCGTAGGGGTCCTTGATCTTCAACTCGGGCTTGGTGGCCTTGAGGTACAGGGCCGCGTCGGCGATGTAGATCGGCGAGTCGTACGCCGTCACATGGCCCTTGTACTTCGCCGCGTCGTCGAAGACGGCGGACCAGGAGGTGGGTGCGGGGCTGACCTTCTGGGTGTTATACATCAGCAGGTTGGCGCCGCGGCCGTGCGGGATGCCGTACATCTGGCCCTTGACGGAGTTCCAGGCGCCGTTCTTCAGGCCGCTGAAGATGTCCTTGTAGTTCGGTACGAGCTTGGTGTTGACGGGGGCGGCGTCGCCGGAGGCGATCAGGCGCAGGGAGGCGTCGCCGGAGGCGGAGACCGCGTCGTACTCGCCGGTCTTCATCAGTTTGACCATCTCGTCGGAGCTGGCGGCGACCTTGGAGTGGACCTGGCAGCCGGTCTGCTTCTCGAAGTCGGTGACCCAGTCGACCTTGGGGTCGTCGGACCCGTCCTCGACATAGCCGGCCCAGGCGATCAGGTTGACCTCGCCCTCGGACTTGCCGAGCTTGGCGAGCGGCTTGAGGTCGGGCGGGTTGAGCCCGGTCGAGGCGCCGGAGCCGGAGGAGCCGCAGGCGGTGGCGGCCAGCAGCAGGGCGGCCGCGGCTGCCGAGGCGAGGGGACGGTTGAGGCGCACGACGTACTCCATACGTGAGGGACGGCGGATCCGGAGGCGAGGGACGGCGGATCAGTCGGGGACGTGGACGGTGTGCCGGCGCTGCCAGCGCAGCCGGACGCGGGTGCCGCGGTAGGCGGCGACGTCGTCGGCGGAGGTGTCGAGGTTCTGCTGGAGCGCGGTGAGCCGGCCGCCGCCGTCCAGGTCGACCAGGAAGCGGGTGGCGTCGCCGAGATAGACGACCTCGGCGACGGTGCCGACGGCGTCGGCGTGTCCTTCCCCGTCCGGGTCGGCGCTCTCCTCGAGGACCCGGATCTTCTCGGGCCGGATGCTGTGGGTGCCGTCCTGGCCGAGCACCCGGCGGGCGGTGTCGCCGGTGAGCAGGTTGGAGGTGCCGACGAAGGAGGCGACGAACGCGGTGGCGGGGCGTTCGTAGATCTCGGCGGGGGTGCCGACCTGTTCGATGCGGCCCTGGTGGAAGACGGCGACGCGGTCGCTCATCGTCAGGGCCTCCTCCTGGTCGTGGGTGACGAAGACGAAGGTGATGCCCACCTCGCGCTGCAGGGCCTTGAGTTCGATCTGCATCTGTTCGCGCAGTTTGAGGTCGAGGGCGCCGAGGGGTTCGTCGAGGAGCAGGACGCGGGGGCGTCCGACGAGGGCGCGGGCCAGGGCGACGCGCTGGCGCTGGCCGCCGGAGAGCTGGGAGGGGCGGCGGCCGCCGTAGCCGTCCAGGCGGACCTCGGCGAGCGCTTTGCGGGCGCGGACCAGGCGTTCGGCCTTGGGGACGCCGCGGACCTTGAGGGAGTAGGCGACGTTCTGCTCGACACTCATGTGCGGGAACAGGGCGTAGTCCTGGAAGACGGTGTGCACGTCCCGTTCGAAGGGGGCGCGGCCCGTGACGTCCTGTCCGGCGAGTTCGATCACGCCCGAGGTGGGGGTCTCGAAGCCGGCGATCATCCGCAGGACGGTGGTCTTGCCGGAGCCGGACGGGCCGAGCATGGAGAAGAACTCGCCGTCGCGGATCTCCAGGTCGACTCCGGTCACGGCGGTCGTGTCACCGAACGACTTCCGCAGATCCCGCAACCGGATCGCGCTGGCCTCCATGGGCGGGAACCTTTCTGCCGCTTTCTTGCGTTGCACCTGGTGACCGGAAAGATATGAAGTCATAGTTCAGAGCTCAAGACCCTTCTGAGGTAAAGCTTGGGTCAACGCATAGGGTGGTGGGCCGTGAGACAGCAGCAGACGGACGGCGGCGCCCGAAAGGCCGTCTTCGCCCCGGTGGACAGCGGCGCCCGGGTCGACGCGGTCGTGCGCCGGATCGGCGATGCCATCGAGCTCGGCCTGCTCGCCGACGGGGAGCAGCTGCCCGGCGAGACGGAGCTGGCCGGACAGCTGGGGGTGTCCACGGTGACCCTGCGGGAGGCGCTGATGGCACTGCGCCAGCAGGGCCTGGTCGTCACCCGCCGGGGCCGCGGCGGCGGCAGTTTCGTCTCCCTCCCCGAGCTTCCCGGTGCGGAGCGGCTCAGGGAACGCCTGCGCGGCTGGAGCTCGGAGGAGCTGCGCGACCTCGGCGATCACTGGGCGGCCCTGTCCGGCACGGCCGCCCACCTCGCTGCCGAGCGCACCGAGGACCACGACCTCGACCAGCTCAGGCGCACCACCGAGGAACTGTGCAAGGCGCCGGACGCGGCGGCGCGCAGCCGGGTGTACGGCCGTTTCCATGTGGAGCTGGCCGCCGCGGCGCAGTCGGCACGGCTCACCCGGGAACAGGTCGCGCTCCAGACGGAGGTCGGGGCGCTGCTCTGCCTTGTGCTCGGCGACGACGAATATCGTGAAGAGGTGGCGGACCGTCACCGGTCCGTAATCTCGGCCGTGCAGGATGGGGCGCACCAATCGGCCAGGGAGCTGGCCGAGCGGTGCGTACGGGACTCGACGGCGCGGCTCATCGCCCTGCGTCTGGCCCTTTAGCCGCGCCGCGCCCGGTCCCCCGTCCGCTGGAGGGCAGCATGAGCCGCAGCACCGCCCCCTCCGGTCCGGCGAACACGACACTGGACGCCGGCGCCGACACCGAGGAGTACGTCGCCGCGCGGGTCGGCCGTGCCCTGGAGGCGGTGTTCGACGCCGTCGCGCAGACCCGTGCCGACACGGCCGCGCTACTGGCCCGGGTCGCCGCCGAGGGCCGCCGGCCCGTGACCGCCGATCTCGCCGCACTGCGCCCCGGGCTCCATCTGCGCCTGACCCGGCAGGAACTGGTCTCCGGCGTCGGCTTCGTGGCCGCGCCCGGCCTGCTGGCCGACGTCCCGGCCTGGCTGGAGTGGTGGCAGACCGACGCCCAGGGAGACGTACGGCCTCTGCTCCTCGACCTCGATCCGCGGTCGTCGGCCTACTCGGACTACACGCACTGGGATTGGTTCGCGCTGCCCCGGGACACCGGACGGCGGGCGGTGGCCGGGCCGTACGTCGACTACCTCTGCTCGGACGAGTACAGCCTCACCCTGTCCGCGCCGGTGGAGGTGGGCGGGCGCTTTCTGGGCGTGGCCGCGGCCGATGTGTATCTGCGGCACTTCGAGGCGGCCGCGCTGCCCCTGCTGCGGGAGCTGCCCGGGCCCGCCCGGCTGGTCAACGCCCGCGGCCGGGTGGCGGCGTCGGCGGACCCGGCACATCTGGCCGGATCCCTGACCAGGGGGCCGGACTTCGCGGCCGTCCTGGAGAGCGGACGGCCGGGCGTCTTCGACGGGACCCGGCTGGTGCCCTGCCGAGGCGTGCCGCTCGTCCTGGTCGTGGCCCCGGAACGGGGATGAAGCCGACGTCCGGCCCGGCGCCGTCGGCGACCTGAACGCCGGCGGTGCCGGGTCAGGCTCCGGGGGCCGGAACGACGGTCAGATGGGCGCCCAGGCCGCCGGGCCTGCGGGAGCGGCGGGGGGTGGCCACGGGCCGTGGGGTGGCGCGCAGTACCAGGGTGTAACGCGCGTAGCCCAGGTCCTGAAGGGTCTTGGGGGTCTCGCCGACGACCCGGCACTCGGTGGCGCCCAGCAGCGGGTCCGGGTGGCGCAGCGGGCGGACGGCACCGTCGAGCTGAGCGCCGTCCTCGCCGACCGCGCGCAGCCAGTGCGGCAGCCCCTGCCGGAAGGCGGCCTCCATGATGGGGTCCTGGGCGATCTCCCGGCGGATCGACTGGAGTTCGGGGTCGTGGCCGTACCGTTCCAGAGTGGTCTTGAAGTGTGCGAGCAGCGGCAGGCACCAACCGGCCTCGTGCGCGCCGAGCACCGAGCCGGCGTCCGGGTGGAAGAGGACGAAGCGGAGGAAGTTGTCCCCCGGCATGGCGGTGGGGTGCGGGGCGACCGCGCGGAAAAGTGTCCCGAACGCGCCGTTGGCCAGCACGACGTCCCAGCGGTGGTCCACGACCAGGGACGGGAAGGGGACCGCGTCCAGCAGCAACGCGTAGTCCTGGAGATACGCCTGGACCTCAGGACTCTCGGGGACGGGCCGCGGCGCCGGCCGCCGCCCACCTGCCTGATATGCCATCGGGAGGTCACCCCTCTTGCCTATGCGGCCTTCTCGCGGCGATGTGATCCTGCTGCTCCACCTGGAGTCATGTCAACTATCGTGGCATTTCATGCCTGTTGACGGCCGAAATTGGCCACAGTTGTGGCGAGACCTGGATGTGAGTTCGAACGACCCGCTAATCTCCCGTGAGTTCACGACTTGTGAGAAGTCCCTGCTTCCCCTGAGAGACACAGGAGTTCTGTCGGTGACGGATGGCTACAAGGATCCGGGCGCCACGGCGACCGCCCAGCTGCCGGCCGACGTCGCCCGCGTCACCGCGCTCGCCGACCGGCTCGGGGTACGGCATGCCGACGTCTTCGACGTCGGGCGGCTCTCCTATGCCTCCGGTGTCCCCGAGTCCGTGGTGCGGGCCCTGCTGAGCGGCCGGCCCGCGGGCGAGCCGGACGTCCAGGCGCGCTTCCTGCAGCGCCTGGACCTGCTGCGCCGCACCCGCCTCAAGCCCAATGGCCGGAAACACACCCAACAGGAGATCGCCGACGGCGCGGGCATGTCCCGGCAGCAGGCCGGCGCGCTGCTCAACGGCGACCGGCGGCCGACGATGGAGCACTGCGACGCCCTCCAGCGGTTCTTCCGGGTGCACGCCGGCTTCCTCACCGCGGAGGACCCGGAGGCCCTTGCGGGCGCCCTCCAGCGGGTCGAGCAGGAGCTGCTGCAGAAGCTGGCCGACCGGGAGCGGGCCGCGGCCGGGGCCGCCGAGGACCCCCTGGAGCGGCTGCTGCAGGACCACGGGGTGCGCGGGATCGCCTGGCGGGCCGCCCAGCTGCCCACCGACCAGCACCGGGACAAGGTCGCCGAATGGCTGGACATGCTCCTGGAGAGCGTCAAGCGGCCCGAGTCGTGAGCTGAGCTGAGGGAGAACAGTGGGCATCGGCAGGGACATGCGCCGGCTGAGCGGTGAGCTGGTCGGGGAGCTGACCCTGCCCGCGCCCGCCCCGCCCCAGGAGCTGTACCGGGCGCTGTGCGACGCGATGGGCCGCCGCCGCGGCCGTCCCGTGCTGTTCCGTACGGCCGTCTTCCCGCCCGGCACGGCCAGCGGACTCTGGCTCGACCTGGCCGACAGCGACCTGGTCGTCGTCGAGGAACGCACCGCTCCCGATCACCAGTTGGTGATCCTCGGCCACGAACTGTGGCACATGCACGCCGGGCACCACGGCCATGACGTCGAGGGGGTCGGGGTGGCCGCGCGGCTCCTCGCCGAGGGGACGGGCGGCGAGCAGGCCGCGGTCCAGGCAGCCGTGCTGCGGGTCGCCGCCCGCACCCGCTGCGTCCGGGCCGAGGAGCGGGACGCGGAGACCTTCGGGCTGCTGCTGGCCAGCAAGTGCCGGACCTGGCTCGCCGGTTCGGCCCTGCGCGGGCCGGTACGGCGGCACGACGTCGCGGGGCGTATCGAGGCATCGCTCGGCTATCCGGGGAAGTGACCCGGCCGGGCCGGATTCCGTTGCCGGAACGGCGAAGAGACGTTCCCTCAGGGGGCTCGCGGCGCGGTTGCGCGTCGGCTGAGCGGGGGAACCGAGGTGTGGCCGGACGGCGTTGTCAGTGGCGCGCGGCAAGCTGGAGGGTGCGCACCGCACACGCGGTGGGCCCGCGCCGCACGGGCGTGTGACCGCGACGACCGACGGGGAGAGCCGACCCATGCCCACCGCTGTACTGACCGACCATGAGCGCACCGCCGTCCAGGCCTATCTGCGGCTGCTGCACACGGTGCGCGCGGCCTTCGACGGACCACCCGGCGAAGACCGGCCCCCGCTCGTACCACCGGCCGTGCTCGCCGAGGCCGAGGAGGCCCTGACCCGAGCGGGCCTGGCGGGCAACGAGGAGGCGTTCTTCCGGTTGCTGCACGACTGGTGCCCGCCCGTCTGAGCCGACGGGGGCGGTCAGGGGTGCGGCACCACCACGGCCGAGGCCAGCATGCCGTACCCCGCGCCCCAGCGGCCCTCGAAGACCTCCAGCTGCCGCCCGCCGACCGTCGGGCCGGGGACCAGGAGGCGGGCGCGCAGCGTGCCGCGCGGCCGTTCACCGGGCTCCGGGAAGAGCTCGATGTCGGCCTCCATGAAGTCCAGCCACTTCCCGGTGAGGGGGAACCACGCCTTGTAGACGGATTCCTTGGCACTGAACAGCAGGCGGTCCCAGTGCACCTCGGGCCGCTCCGCCGCCAGGCGGCCCAGCCGCTCCTGCTCCGAGGGCAGCAGCACGGACTCGCCGACGCCCTCGGGCAGCGGGCCCTGCGGTTCGGCGTCGATACCGATCGACGCCAGGTCGGCGGCGCGGGCCAGGGCGGCGGAACAGTAGCCCTCGCAGTGGGTCATGCTGCCGATCAGCCCGTCCGGCCAGCGCGGTGCGCCCCGCTCGCCGCTCACGACCGGCTGTGGCGGGACCCCCAGCTTCTCCATGGCGCTGCGGGCGCAGGCGCGCACGGCGGCGAACTCGCGGCGCCGCTTGGGCACGGCCCGCGCGACGATCGCCTCCTCCTCGGGGTAGAGCGGGGCCTCGCGGATCGTCTCGTCACCGAGCATCTCCACGACCACCACCGAGTCCGGGAGCAGCTCCTCGATCACCGGTTCCGACCTCCATCGGCAGTATGCGGCGCAGTTCGCCCGGCGGCCGGGAGCGCTTGCGCCACTCGCGGGGGTATCCCACGGAGACTTCTTCGAAGCGGACGCCTTCGTGCCAGGTGGTGCGGGGGATGTGCAGATGACCGTAGACCATGGTGTCGACGCGGAATCTGCGGTGCCAGTCGGCGGTGAGTGTGGTGCCGCACCACATGGCGAACTCCGGGTACCAGAGCACGTCCGTGGGGTGCCGGTCCAGCGGGTAGTGGCCCGCCAGCACGGTCGGCAGGTCCTCGGGCAGCTCGGCGAGC
Organism: Streptomyces sp. Ag109_O5-1; assembly: GCF_003814875.1. Lineage (GTDB taxonomy): Bacteria > Actinomycetota > Actinomycetes > Streptomycetales > Streptomycetaceae > Streptomyces > Streptomyces sasae. The sequence goes on from NZ_RKQF01000001.1 coordinate 1,391,108, forward strand.
CGACGCTCGGTGGCCTCGACCCGGGCCCGGCACCAGGCCTCGCGGGTCGGATAGGGGTCGGGGTGCAGCAGGTACTCGTCGTTGCAGACGACGCCGGTGCCGTGCGCGTAGGCGAGGCCTTCCTCCTTGGTGGCGCAGCCGGCCGGCAGGAAGGAGTAGTCGTACAGCAGGAACAGCGGTGCTACGACGACCGGGCCGCCCGGGCCCTCCCAGACCGGGTAGGGGTCCTCGGGGCTGACCACGCCCAGTTCCCGGCAGAGCTCGACGAGGTGCTCGTAGCGGGCGACGCCGCGCAGGGTGACCGGGTCCTTGGGGTGGGTCCACAGGTCGTGGTTGCCGGGTGCCCACAGCACCTTGCGGAAGCGGCCGGCCAGGGTTTCGAGGGTCCAGCGGATGTCGGCGACGGTCTCCGCGATGTCACCGGCGACGATCAGCCAGTCCTGGTCCGTTTCCGGTCGCATTTTCCCGACGAGCTCGCGGTTCTCCGGGTACGTGATGTGCAGGTCACTGATGGCCAGCAACCGCCCGGCACCGGCCGTGGACTCCACCCCGTACCCCTTCCGATCATGTCGTCTCCACCCACCACAGCACACCACGGGCACGGCGAACAAGGGGACCCGGCCGACCGGGCGTATGCCCGTCACCGGCCAGTCAAGGAAACCGGCAGGGACGGCGCAGGAAAACGCGCGTGGACACTCCGGGGAAATCCGTAACACTGGCGTTGCACGCGGGGCCCCTTGAAAGCCGTATGATCCCCCCAACACCACCGCCACGAACTTCCCTTCGACCAGGGCGGTTTGGTGACCCTCCAACCACCCTGCCCGGGCACGGGCCCGCTGACCCCTGCCCGAAAACCCCGAAAGGCGGCATTAATGCGCTCTCGCGTACGCGTCTGGCTCAACCGCACGTACGCGGAGAACGTGTTCTTCATGGATCAGTTGCGGAAAAATCCCAGCGACCGGGCGGTCGAGATCCATGCGACGCACGGTGACGCGGACTCCCCCGTGCTGGCCGCCGCCGACACCGCCGACCTGGAGCCGGAGGGTCTGTCCCCGGCCGCCTACGTCGAGTACGCCCTCGACCAGTGCCAGCGCCGTGGCATCGATGTCTTCGTGCCCCGGCTGCACCAGTCGGCGATCGTCGCCCACCGCGCCGACTTCGAGGCGGTCGGCACGGCCCTGCTGGCGCCGACGCCGGAGGGGACCGCGGTCTTCGAGGACAAGGCGACCGCGTACGAGGCGGTCGCCGCGGTCGGCGTGCCGGTGCCGCCGTGGTGGCGGGTCCGTACGGCGGACGAACTGGTCGACGCGGTCGAGAAGTTGGAGGCCGACGGGCACAAGGCGTGCTTCAAGCCCGCGGCCGGTGCGGGCGGGGTGGGCTTCCGGGTGATCACACGCGCCCCCTTCTCGCTCTTCCACCTCGGCGGGTTCCCCGGGCCGTACGTCCAGCTCGACCTGGTCGTCAACGCGCTGCAGCAGGCCGATCACCCGGTGGACTGGCTGGTGATGCCCCGTCTGGAGGAACCTGAGGTGTCCGTGGACTGCCTCACCGGTCCCGACAACCTGGTCCGGCTGGCCGTGGGCCGTACGAAGAAGGGCCGCCGGCGCGGTTTCACCCTCGACGAGCGGTGGCTGGAGCCGGCGCGGATCATCGCCGAGGGCTTCGGGCTGCACTACCTGTCCAACATCCAGTTCCGGATGTACGGCGACGAGCCGGTCCTGCTCGACGTCAACACGCGGCCCGCGGGCGGGTTGCACCAGCTGTCCCTGTGCGGCGTCAACGCGCCCTGGGCCGCGGTGCAGTTGGCGCTGGGCGAGGACCCGGGGGTGATCGAGCCGCCGTTCCTGGGGCAGGACTACGCGGTGGTTTCGGGGCCGCGGCCCGTACTGCCGTCCGTGCCGGTGGCGCGGGAGGAGGTCGACGTTGTGTTGGCGCCGGCGTTGCCCGTGGAAGTGGAGTCGGTTGACGCTGCGGCTGCGGTGTTGCCGCTCTAGATTGTCGGCCGACTGCGGGTCCACTGTGGCTGGTCGCGCAGTTCCCCGCGCCCCTTTCGGGCGCCTCACCTCACCGGTATGGACCAATTCTCGTTCGTCTTCTTGACACGCGGATTGGTCCATACCAACTTTGTTGCGCACCCCCTCGCACGTTCGTGCACTCCCGAACACCCCCATTCCTTCAGGGAGATCGTGTGCGCAACTCACTCAGACGTTCCAGACATCGGATACTCGCCCTGCTCGGGTCCGCCGCACTCGCGCTCGCCGGGGCGATCGCGCTGCCCGGTACCGCGCAGGCGGCCAACGTCCTGTCCAACCCCGGCTTCGAGTCGGGGAGTCTCTCGCCCTGGTCATGCTCCGGGAACCTCGGCTCGGTCGTGTCCTCCCCCGTGCACGGTGGCTCCAAGGCCCTTGCGGGGGCCGTGAGCTCCAGTGACACCGCCCAGTGCACCCAGACCGTCGCCGTGCAGCCCAACACGACGTACTCGCTGAGCGGCTGGGTCCGCGGCTCGTACGTCTATCTCGGGGTGACCGGCGGCACCTCCACCTGGACCACCTCGCCGTCCCAGTACAGCCAGCTGAGCGTCTCCTTCACCACCGGCGCCTCGCAGACCAGCGCCCAGATCTATGTCCACGGGTGGTACGCCCAGGGGCCGTACTACGCCGACGACATCAGCCTCGACGGGCCCGGCGGCAGCTCGGACACACAGGCGCCCACCGCACCCACGAACCTCACCTCCACCGGGAAGACCTCGTCGAGCGTCTCCCTGTCCTGGTCGGCCGCGACGGACAACGTCGGGGTGACGGCGTACGACATCTACAGCGGGTCGAGCCAGGTGGCGAGCGTCTCCGGGACCACCGCCACGGTGAGCGGGCTGGCGGCCAGCACGGCGTACACCTTCACGGTGAAGGCACGGGACGCGGCCGGGAACGTCTCGGCGGCCTCCAACGCCGTGTCCGTGACCACGAACGCGGGCAGCGGCGGCGGCACCGGCTTCAAGCAGGCCGCGCCCTACCTCTTCGAGGGCTGGGGTGATCCGCCGAGCCCGTCCACCGTGATGAGCGCGACCGGCATCAAGAACTTCACCATGGCCTTCGTGCTCGACTCGGGCGGCTGCACCCCGGCCTGGGACGGCAGCAGGGCACTCACCGGTGGCGTCGACCAGACCGCGATCAACCAGATCCGGGCGGCCGGCGGTGACATCACCCCGTCGTTCGGCGGCTGGCAGGGCAGCAAGCTCGGCGCCAACTGCTCCTCCGCGAGCGCGCTGGCCGGAGCGATCCAGAAGGTGATCGACGCCTACGGTCTCAAATCCGTCGACATGGACATCGAGAACACGGACGAGTTCGAGAACGAGGCCGTGCAGGCGAAGATCCTGACCGCCCTGAAGACGGTCAAGGCCAACAACCCCGGTCTGAAGACGATCGTCACCTTCGGGACGTCCACCACCGGGCCGACGTACTACGGCAACAGGCTGATCGAGCAGGCTCAGTCGATCGGCGCCGGCATCGACGTCTTCACGATCATGCCGTTCGACTTCGGCGGCGGCTCCGACATGTACGGCAACACCGTCGCCGCGGCCGAGGGGCTGAAGACCAAGCTGAAGTCCACGTTCGGCTGGGACGACGCGACGGCCTACGCGCACATCGGGATCTCCGGCATGAACGGGCTGTCCGACCAGCAGGAGACCACGACCCCGGCGATCTGGACCCAGATCCGTGACTGGGGGAACTCGCACCACATCGCCCGGCTCGCGTTCTGGGCGGTCAACCGGGACCGCGGCTGCGCGGGCGGCGGCGTGGTGAGCAACTGCTCCGGGATCAGCCAGAACAACTGGCAGTTCACCTCGATCACGGCCGGCTTCACCGGCTGAGCGAGCGGCCGGTTTCACCGGCTGACCGGGCTTCCGGTCTGACCGGCCGAGCGGGCAGCGACCGAACGGCGTGGGGGTGCCTAGACGGGGTACCCCCACGCCTTCGCTATCTCCGCCAGCCGGGGCGGGAGTTCGGCGCCGGGGTCGGCCTGCCGGGCGGCCTGGATACGGCCGGACCTGATCTCCTCGCTCCAGTCGCCGAGCTTGGGGCGGAAGGTGCCGTGGTCCTTGGTGCCGTACTCGAGCATGCCGCTCTCCCAGGGGACACCGAGGTACTCGCACAGGCCACGGGTGACCTGCTCCGGTTCGGCGGTCAGGTCCTCATAGGTGATCACATGGGCGCCGGGGAGCTGCTGCCGGGCCTCTTCCAGCTTCTCGGCGTAGCCCAGGACCTCGCCGCGGATCTGGTCGTGGTCGGGTTCGGCGCGGCGGCTGGTCAGGGACTGGATGACGGCGCCGGGGTGGCGCAGCAGCAGGACGAACCGGGCCTCGGGCCAACATCGGTGCAGCCGGGGCCACATGAGGGTGTTCGGCGGGGTCTTGTCGACGATGACGTCCTTGCCGCTGCGGGAGAGTTCGAGGTGCAGCACGCGGTCCCACAGGACGTGCTCCAACTCGTCCTTGTCCAGGGCGAGTTCCTTCATGGCGTCCGCCGTGAACTCCCGGGACATCCGGACGTGGACCGTGCGCAGATGCATCTCGTGCGGGGCGCGGATACGGCTGTGGCTGTTCAGCAGCACCCGCAGGAGGGTGGAGCCGGAGCGCACCGAGGAGAGGACGAAGACCGGGGACTGCACCAGGCGCGGGGCGAGCGGGGCCACATAGCCGCCGGAGGGCTGCTCCTGCCCGACCGGGCGCTGCGTCGGGATCCCGTCCAGGGTCCTGCGCGACGGGCTCACCGCCTGTGCCATGAGCCGTCCGCGGCGCTTGAGCCCCTTGGCGATCGCTGACATTCGCGGGTCTCGCACGGTGATGCCTCCCTCTCGTCCCTGCCGTCACGCATCCCAGGGGTGCCAAGCGAACTCAAGGTGTCCAAGAGGCGAACCAACAGGGTCACGGCGGCCCGAAAAGCCGCCGTGACCTGTGCACTTACCGATCTCTTAATTCTTCATATGAGAATCTCCGGCTTTTGTGGCCGAAGAACCTCAGAACCGGCCGGATCCCCGGTACAGCTCCAGCTCCCCGTCGAGTTCGACGGCGAGCACGGTGGCGTACGGGTCGAGGTCGGCCTCGGCCGGCGGGTCGATCCACAGCACGCCCACCGCCTCGTGCAGTCCGCCGACCACCCGGTGGCCGAGTTCGGTGCCGGTGCCGAGCACGGTCACCTTGGTGACCTTCGTGGCGAGGCCGCGGACACCGATCTCGGCGCGCGGGGCGTCGAACAGGGTGAGGTAGAGGGTACGACGGTCCGCGGAGAGCGTGCTGGGGCCGTAGTGGTGCCCGGCGGGCAGCCCGCGGACGGTCCCGTACACCGCTTCTTCATGCTTGCGGATCCACTCCCCCAGCCCCTCAAGGCGCTCCACCTGCGGCTGGGGGATGGTGCCGTCCTCCATGGGGCCGACGTCCAGCAGCAGGTTGCCACCACCGCCGATGGTCTCGGTGAAGTAGCGGATCAGCTGGGCCAGTGACTTGTGGTTGTGGTCGTGGTGCTGGTAGCCCCACGAGTCGTTGATCGTCAGGCAGAGTTCCCAGGGGCCCTCCGGGGGCACCACGGGGGCGCCCTGCTCGGGGGTCGCGTAGTCCCCCTCGCTGAGCATCCGCGCGTTGAAGACGACGTGCGGGACGTACGAGCGGATCAGCGCGGCGAGTTCGGGGATCCGCCACTGCTCCTCACTGCGGTCCCACTCCCCGTCGAACCACATCAGGTCCGGCCGGAAGCGGGACGCCAACTCCCTTGTCTGGCCGTCCCGGTAGACGATGAAGCGTTCCCAGGCGGCCAGGTCCTCGTCCTCGGCCGCCACCTCGGAGTAGCGGTTGTCCTCCTGCTCCGGCGGGCGGCCGGGCTTGCGGGTGGAGGCGTAGTCGGGGTGGTTCCAGTCGGAGTGCGAGTAGTAGAGACCGACCTTCAGCCCCTTCTCGCGCAGGGCCTCGGCATAGGGGCCGAGGTAGTCCTTGCCGAGGTTGAGGTCGCCGTACTCCGTGTCCCACAGGGCCACACCGTCATGGTGACGGCTCGTCAGCACGGCGTACTTCGCGCCGGCGCGGGCGAACAGGTCCGCCCACGCCCTCGGGTCGTACGCGGCGCCGGTGAACCGGCCCAACTGGGACATGTACTGCTCGTGCGGCACGATGTCGTCATAGAAGGACCAGGACTCCTGGACGCCGTCCACGGCGTAGATGCCCCAGTGCACGAAGATCCCCAACTTGGCGTCGGTGAACCAGGGTTGCATCGCCATACGGTCAGCCCCTCCGCAGCCGGAGGGTGAGGATCTGGAAGGGGCGCAGCTCCACCGCGACGGTGTCGCCGTCGGTGGCCGCGTCCTCCAGGGGGCGCTCCAGCAAGTCGGTCACCTGGGCGCCCGCGAGCGGGAAGCCGGTGCGCAGGACGCCCTGGGCGCGACCGCCCCGGGACTCGTAGAGCCGGACCACGACATCGCCGGAAGCGTCGTCGGCGAGCTTGATCGCCTCGACGGTCACGCCCGCACCGTCCACCGAGACGACCGGCTGCGGCTCGCCCGCCGAATCGGCCACCCGGAGCGGGAGGTTGAGGGCGTAGCCGGCCTCGACCGCGTCCTCGATGCTCGCGCCGGGCAGCAGGGAGTAGGTGAAGCGGTGGCGGCCCTGGTCGGCGCCCGGGTCCGGGACGCGCGGGGCGCGGACCAGGGAGAGGCGGACCGTGGTGGTCGTGCCGCCGTCCTCGCGGACCGTGCGGGAGACGTCGTGGCCGTAGGTCGAGTCGTTGATGACGGCGACGCCGTAGCCGGGCTCGGCGAGGTGCACCCAGCGGTGGCCGGAGACCTCGAAGCGGGCCGCCTCCCAGCTGGTGTTGGTGTGGGTGGGCCGCTGGACGTGGCCGAACTGGATCTCGGCGGAGGAGTGCGCGGCCCGGATGTCCACCGGGAAGCCGGCCTTGAGGAACTTCTCGGCCTCGTGCCAGTCGATGTCCGTCTCGAAGTCGATCCGGGGGCTGCCGGCGCGCACGGTGATCGTCTGGACGATCGTCGAGCCGTTGCCGAACGGACGGGTGACCCGGACCGAGCCGAGCAGCGGGTCCTCGTCGACGACCGTGATCTCGGAGGGGTCGAGGAGGTCCGTGTAGCGGTTCTTGTAGTGCTTGTCGACGTCCCAGGCGTCCCAGTAGTTCGGGAGGTCGGTGTGCAGCCGGAGCAGGTTGCCCTGGTCGGCGAGGACCTCGCGGGCCGCCCGGAGGTCGTACACGGACGACAGCGTGCCGTCCTCCGCGATCTCCACGCGCACCAGGCCGTTGTCGATGACCCGGCCGGTGACGGTCACCGGCTGCGGAGTCCCGGCGCCGCCCGTCAGCGGGGCGCTGCCGCTCGCGGGGACCTCGACGTACACCGGGGTGCCCGCGCCGTCGCGGACGACCTCCGCGCGGTCGTAGGGGCTGGTGTTGAAGACCCGGGAGGTGCCGCCGCCCAGCGCGGTGACCGCCTCGGCGGTCAGGACCTCCAGTTCCTCGGCGACGCGCGCGTACTCGGCCTCGGCCTCGCGGTGCACCCAGGCGATCGAGGAGCCCGGCAGGATGTCGTGGAACTGGTGCAGCAGGACCGTCTTCCAGAGCCGGTCCAGCTTCTCGTGCGGGTAGCTGTAGCCGGGCGCGTGCAGGGCGGCCGTGGTCGCCCACAGCTCGGCCTCGCGCAGCTTGTGCTCGCTGCGCCGGTTGCCCTGCTTGGTGCGGGCCTGGGAGGTGTAGGTGGCGCGGTGCAGCTCCAGGTAGAGCTCGCCGACCCAGACCGGGGCGTCCTCGTACTCGGCGCGGGCCTTGGCGAAGAAGGCGTCCGGGTGCTCGACCTCGACGCGCGGCGAGCCCTCCAGGTCCTTCAGGCGGCGGGCACGCTCCATGATCTCGCGGGTGGGGCCGCCACCGCCGTCGCCCCAGCCGAACGGGGCCAGCGAGCGGGTCGCGGCGCCCTTCTCGGCGTAGTTGCGGACCGCGCGGGACATCTCCTCGCCGCTGAAGCGGGCGTTGTAGGTGTCGACCGGCGGGAAGTGCGTGAAGATCCGGGTGCCGTCGATGCCCTCCCACCAGAAGGTGTGGTGGGGGAACTTGTTGGTCTGGTTCCAGGAGATCTTCTGGGTGAGGAACCACTCGTTGCCGGCCAGCTTGGCGAGCTGCGGGTAGGCCGCATTGTAGCCGAAGGAGTCCGGCAGCCAGACGCCCTTGGTCTCGATCCCGAAGTGCTCGATGAAGAACCGCTTGCCGTGCACGAGCTGGCGGGCGATCGCCTCGCCGCCGGGGAGATTGCCGTCGGACTCGACCCACATGCCGCCGACCGGGGCCCACTGGCCCTTCTTCACGGACTCCTGGATCCGGGCCCAGACCTGCGGGTAGTTGTCGCGCACCCACTCGTACTGCTGGGCCTGCGAGCAGGCGAAGATGAACTCCTCGTACTCGTCCGCCAACGATGTCACGTTGGAGAAGGTCCGGGACGTCTTGCGCTTGGTCTCGCGGATCGGCCACAGCCAGGCCGAGTCGATGTGCGCGTGGCCGACGCCGGAGATGACGTGCGCGCTGGCGTGCGCGGGCTTCGACAGCGCGGGCTTCAGGGCCTCGCGGACGGCGGCGGCCGAGCCGGAGATGTCGTCCAAGTCCAGCAGGTCCATCGCGTGGTCGAGGGCGTGCGCGATCTCGTGCCGGCGCGGGTCGTGCTCGCCGAGCTCCAGCATCAGCTCGCGCAGCACCTGGATGTCGAGGTCGAGGTGCCAGACGTCCTCGTCGAGGACGGCGATGTCGGCGCGCTTGAAGGTGTAGAGCGGCTTGTCGCCGGCCGTCAGGACATCGCCGAGGGGCGTGGGCTCGCGGAAGTCGTTGGCGAGGATGTCGGGGTTGGAGGCGGCCTCGACCAGGTAGTCGATCACCTCGCCGCCGGTCGCCGGGTCGGCGATCCGCACGTACTGGTTGAGCGGGTTGACCGCCTTCAGCGGGGTCCCGTCGGTCAGGTGCACCAGGGCCTCGGCCTGGTTGCCGGGCCAGTCGCCCACGAACCCGAGGTCGATGACAGCCTCGACCCGGCGGCCCGCGAACTCCGCGGGCACCTCGCCGTGCATCCGGAACCAGGTGGTGCCCCAGGGCGGGCCCCATGGGGTGTCCATGGCGAACGGCTCATAGGGGGCGGCCGCGGCCTCCTCGAAGGGGACCGGCTCCCCGGGGGCCTGCCAGGCGGCGACCTCGAAGGGGACGGTGGCCGCGTAGATCGCGGGCTTGATGCGCTGGTTCTGGAGGCGCTCTACGCGCTCCTCGATCCGGCGGCGTTCGTCGTGCATGGAAGTCTCCAGAAGAGGGTGAGAAAGCGCTTTCCGATCCGCTGACGTCTACTTTAGATAACCCAGGCCGGGGTGGACCGAGGTGTACCCCTCCACCAGCCGACGGGCCACGTTCACCGAGTCGACCAGCGGGTGCAGCGCGAACGCCTTCACCGCCGTCGTGCGGGATCCGGACTCGGCCGCGGCGAGCACCTCGCGCTCCACGGCCTTGACCGCGCAGACAAGACCGGTGGCGTGGTCGGGCAGCGGGGCGACGGCGACCGGGTGGGCGCCGTTGGCGTCGACCAGGCAGGGCACCTCGATGACGGCCTCGCCGTCGAGCGCCGAGAGGGTGTCGCGGTTGCGGACGTTGAGGATCAGGGTGGTGCGTTCGTCGCGGGCGATCGCCCGCATCAGGGCCAGGGCGACCTTCTCGTAGCCGCCGGACAGGTCGTCGGCGTCGCGCTCGCCGGCGCCGGCCGTCTCCCGGTTCTCGGCCATGTAGGTGGCCTCGCGCTCGGCGCGGGTGCGGTCCCAGACGTCCAGGGCCTTCGCACCCGGCTCCGTGACCGCCTCGTAGAAGTGCGCCTGCTGGTCGCGCAGGAAGGCACCGCGGGTCTTCTCGGCCTGCTGGTAGGCGCGGACGGCCTCGCGGTTGAAGTAGTAGTAGTGCAGGTACTCGTTCGGGATCGCCCCGAGGGACTGCAGCCAGTCGACGCCGAAGAGCTTGCCCTCCTCGAAGGAGCCGAGCAGGTCGGGGTCGGCGAGCAGGCGCGGGAGCTCGTCGCGGCCCGCGATGTGCAGGCCGCGCACCCAGCCGAGGTGGTTGAGGCCGACGTAGTCGATCCAGGCCTCCTTCGGGTTCGCGCCGAGCACCCGGGCGATCCGGCGGCCGAGGCCGACCGGGGAGTCGCAGATGCCGATGACGCGGTCGCCGAGGTGGCGGGACATGGCCTCGGTGACGAGGCCGGCCGGGTTGGTGAAGTTGATGACCCAGGCGTCGGGGGCGAGCCGGGCCACCCGCCGGGCGATGTCGACGGCGACGGGCACGGTCCGCAGCCCGTAGGCGATGCCGCCCGCGCCGACGGTCTCCTGGCCGAGGACGCCCTCGGCGAGGGCCACCCGTTCGTCGTCGGCCCGGCCCTCCAGGCCGCCGACGCGGATCGCGGAGAAGACGAAGTCGGCGCCGGTGAGGGCCTCGTCCAGGTCGGTGGTGGCGGTCACGGTCGGCGCGTCGGGCACGTCCGCGGCCTGTTCGGCCAGGACCCGGGCGACCGCGGAGAGCCGGCCGTGGTCAAGATCGTGCAGCACGACCTCGGTGACCCGCCCTTCGGCCCGGTCCGCCAGCAGTGCGCCGTACACGAGCGGCACACGGAATCCGCCGCCGCCAAGAATCGTCAGTTTCACGCTAGAGCCTTTCCTGCCAGGACCACGTCGACACCGGCCTCCTCCAGGGCGGACCGGGTCGCCGGGTCGACCGACGCGTTCGTCACCACCACGTCCAGGTCCTCGGGACCACAGACCTTCGCCATGCCCGTACCCGGGAACTTCGCCGCGTCGGCGAGCAGGACGACCTTGTCGCTCGCCTTGATCATGGCGCGCTTGACCGGCACCTCGACGACCGTCGTGTCCATCACCTGGCCGCCCGGACGCACCCCGCTGGTGCCGAGGAACAGCCAGTCCGCGTGCAGCTGGCGCAGGTTGTCCTCGGTGAGGAAGCCGACCAGGGAGCGGTACTCGCGGCGGAGCATGCCGCCGAGCAGCACCAGCTCTATGCCCTCGTCGTCGGCGAGCTCCTCGTAGACCACCAGGTTGCTGGTGATCACGGTGAGGCGGCGGCCGTGCAGCTGGCGGGCCAGCCGGTAGGCGGTGGTACCGATGTCCAGGAGCACCGACTGGCCGTCGGCGACCATCGACGCGGCGTGCGCGGCGATGGCGTCCTTCTCGGCCACCCGCACCTCGGCGACCTCGGCGAAGGGCTGGTCGCCCTCCTCCACGACCGCTCCGCCGTGCACCCGGGTGAGCAGCCCGTCCTCCTCCAGCTTGACCAGGTCACGCCTGATCGTGGCCGGGCTCACGCCCAGCTGTTCGGAGAGGTCGGTCACAGCGGCGGGCCCGCCGGAGCGCAGGGCCCGCAGGATGAGTTGATGTCGTCGTTCTGCCAGCACACGGCGAACACTACTCGTCATCTTCAATCAAATCCATGCTCACTTCTGCTCGGGTATTGACCAATCCCACGGATCAGCGCACGATTCCCGTCATCAAAATGACGAGTTTTGACGAGAGGGTGTGCGCGTGGACGACGACAGGCCCGATGTGCTGCTGACCGGGCTGCTCTTCTACGACCTCGTCCTCACCGGCCTCGGGAAGCCGCCGACGCCGGGCGAGGAGATCTGGACGTCCGGTATGGGCTGCGGCCCCGGCGGCATCGCGAACCTCGCGGTGGCCGCGGCGCGGTTCGGCCTGCGCACCTCGCTGGCCACGGTCTTCGGCGACGACTTCTACGGCGCCTACTGCCGCGAGGTCCTGGCCGGCCAAGAGGGCGTCGACCTCTCGCTCTCCCGCGTCGCGGACGGCTGGCCCACCCCCGTCACCGTCGCCCTCGCCCACGGTCAGGACCGCGCCCTGGTCACCCACGGCCAGGAACCGCCGTACTCGCAGGACGTGCTGATGGGCGACCCGCCCGAGGCGCGTACGGCGCTGGTGCACATCGAGGCCGAGCCGCGCGAGTGGATCGCCAAGGCGGCCGCGAACGGCACCCGCGTCTACGCGGACGTCGGCTGGGACCCCACCCAGGAATGGTCCCGCGACCTCCTCGACCAGCTCGCCCTGTGCCATGCCTTCCTCCCGAACGAGACCGAGGCCATGGCCTACACCCGCACCGACAGCGCGCGGGCCGCGCTCGGCACGCTCGCCGAGCTGGTCCCGGTCGCGGTGGTGACGCGCGGCGGGGACGGCGCGCTGGCCGTCGACCAGACCACCGGCGAGTACGCGGAGGTCCCGGCCCTGGCCGTCGACGTGCTGGACGCCACCGGCGCCGGGGACGTGTTCGGCGCGAGCTTCGTCGCGGCCTCGCTCGGCGGCTGGCCGCTGGCCGAACGGCTCAGGTTCGCGGTGCTCGCGGCCGGGCTCTCCGTCCAGCGGCACGGCGGGGCGCTCGCGGCCCCCGGCTGGTACGGCGTCGACCGCTGGTGGCGCTCACAGACCGATCCCGAACTGCGGCGCGCGTACGGCTTCCTGGCCGACCGCATCCCGGCCGACGTGGGTCCGCCCGTGCACCACGCCCCCGTCACCCCGCCCGCCCCGCAGCACTGACCCGCACCCGATCCACAGCCCACGCCCGACACCACTACGCCCCTCAGTACCACGAACAGGAACAACAGGAGTGACCCGTGGACCTTTCACGTAGAGGCTTCCTCCAGGCCGCCGCGCTCACCGCGGCCGCGTCCGGTCTGACCGTCGCATGCGGCGGCTCAGGATCGGGCGGCACCAAGAACGGCAAGAACCTCACCCTGTGGTACTGGGGCGGTGCGCTCAGCGACAAGGTGGTCGCGGAGGCGAAGACCCACTTCAGCGGTTCGGTCAAGCTGACCGCCGCCTCCATCGGCGGCGACTTCAAGCAGAAGCTCACCACCACGCTCGCCGCGGGCGGCTCCTCCGTGCCCGACATCACGGGCATCAAGGGCGAGGACATAGCCTCCTTCCTGCCCAACGCCTCCCGCTTCCTCGACCTGAACGACCTGGGCTTCAAGAAGCTCTCCTCGCAGTACCTGGGCTGGAAGACCAAGCTCGCCCAGACCTCCGACGGCAAGCAGATCGGCTTCCCGATCGACATCGGCCCCACCGCGCTCTTCTACCGCGAGGACCTGTTCGCCAAGGCCGGCGTGGCCACCGACCCCGCCAAGGTCGCCGCGCTGGTCACGACCTGGGACGACTACTTCACGCTCGGCACCGAGCTGCAGAAGAAGAACCCCGGCACCTTCCTGGTCAACAACATCGGCTCCGTGTTCGACATGACCGTCGGCCAGGGCACCCAGCGGTTCATCGACAAGAACAACCACTTCATCGGGGACCAGGACCACATCCGCGCCGCGTGGACCACGTCGGTGCGCCCCTACACCCTGGGCCTCGACGCCAAGATCAACGACAACTCCTGGAACGCCGCCGTCGGCAAGAACCTCCTCACCGAGCTCGGCGCCGCCTGGCACGCGCTGGACATCGAGCAGGCGGCCCCGCAGACGAAGGGCAAGTGGCGGGTGTGTGCGATGCCCGTCGGACCGGCCAACCAGGGCGGCTCCTACCTGGCCCTGCCCAAGCAGTGCCGGAACCCCGAAGAGGCCTTCAAGATCATCAGCTGGATCCTCAGCCCGGCCAACGACGCCCGCGGGTTCACCGACGCCGCCATCTTCCCCGCCGCCCCGGCCGCGTACACGATGCCGGCCATGACGGGCCCCGACGCCTTCTTCGGCGGGCAGAAGATCATCGAGGTCTTCGGACCGGCCGCCAAGGCCGTCCCGGACAGCTACGAGGCCCCGGCCGACGCCGCCGTCATGGCTCCCTACAAGACGGAGCTGACCAACATCGAGGCCAAGGGCAAGAAGCCCGACGACGCCTGGAAGGACGCGGTCAGCCAGGCCAAGCAGATCGCCCGGCGCCAGGGGGTGAACTGAGGTGACGTCACCTCCGGTGACCGGTCCCGCCGCGGTGCCCGAACACCGCGGCGGGCCGGGCCCGGCCCGGTTCCGCCCGCGGCGCGCCACGCCCGCGGGCACCACCGCACGGCCCCGGCGGCGCGGGCTGCTGTCGTACTGGCGGCAGTACCTGGCGATCTCGCCCTTCTACCTGATCTTCGCCGCGTTCTCCTTCTTCCCGGTCTTCTACTCCCTGTACCTGGCCTTCCAGCGCTGGGACGGCCTCGGCGACATGCAGTTCGTGGGCCTGCAGCAATTCCGGTTCCTGTGGTCGGACCCGGTCTTCTGGCTGTCGATCCGCAACACCCTGGTGATCTGGGTGCTGTCCACGGTGCCCACCCTGCTGGGCGCCCTGGTGCTCGCGACGCTGCTGCACTCGGTGCGCCGCTTCAAGGGCTTCTACCGGATCGCCCTCTACGTACCGAACGTCACCTCGATCGTCGCCGTGGCGATCTTCTTCGGCGCGGTGTTCAGCAACAACTTCGGTCTGGTCAACGCGATCCTGGGCACGGTGGGCATCTCGCCGGTGCCGTGGCTGAGCAACCCGTGGCTGATCAAGGTGGTCATCTCGCTGCTGATGACCTGGATGTGGACCGGCTACAACATGATCATCTACCTGGCCGGTCTCCAGGCGATCCCGACCTCGATCTACGAGGCGGCGAAGATGGACGGCGCCGGCCCGGTCCGCACGTTCTTCCAGATCACCGTCCCGATCATGCGGCCGATCATCCTGTTCACCGTCATCATCTCGACGATCAACGGTCTGCAGAGCTTCAGCGAACCCCAGGTCCTGTTCGCCAACAACGCCGCCAACGCGAACCTCGGCGGCCCGGGACAGGCCGGTCTGACCACGCTGCTGTACTTCTACCAGTCGGCCTTCCTCAACAACGACTACGGCTACGGCGCGGCCATCGTGTGGGCCTTCTTCCTGCTGATCATCGTCCTCGTCGCCGTCAACTGGCGCATCACCCAACGAGGGAGGAAGCCGTGACCACATCCGACCCGACAGCCGGCCCGACGACAGCCGACCCGACGCGGCCGGCCCCGCGCGCGAGGCGGCTGCGCCGCCCCAAGGGCCTGACCGCGCACATCATCCTCATGGCGGCCGTCCTGCTCTCGGTCTTCCCGTTCGTGTGGACGATCGTCATGGCGACCAACACCACCCAGGACATCTACAAGAGCCCGCCGAAGTTCACCTTCGGCTCACACCTGCTGGAGAACATCCGGCACGTGCTGAACACCATCGATTTCTTCGGGTCGATGCTCAACACGGTCATCGTCGCGACCGTCACCACCGTCCTGGTGCTGTTCATCGACTCGCTGGCGGCCTTCACCTTCGCCAAGTTCGACTTCCCGGGCCGCAAGGTGCTCTTCGGCACGCTGCTGCTGTTCATGATGCTGCCGCTGCAGCTGGCGATCCTGCCGCAGTTCATCCTCATGTCGAACATCGGCTGGGTCGGCATGCTCAAGGCGCTGGTCCCGCCCGCCCTGGCCAACGCCTTCGGCATCTTCTGGCTGCGCCAGTACATCGAGAACGGCGTGCCCGACGAACTCCTCGACGCCGCGCGCATCGACGGTGCCGGGTTCTTCCGCCAGTACTGGAACATCGCGCTGCCGATGATCAGGCCCGCGCTGTCCTTCCTCGCCATCTACGCCTTCGTCGGTGCCTGGAACGACTACGTCTGGCCGCTCATCGTGCTCACCAACCCCGACCATGTGACCCTCCAGGTGGAGCTCGCCCAGCTCAACGTCGGCCACACCACCGACTACAGCATGGTCATGGCCGGTGTGCTGATGGCGTCCCTGCCGCTGGTGCTGGTCTTCGCCATCTTCGCCCGCGGTTTCATCGCGGGCGCCACCGAGGGCGCGGTGCAGGGCACCTGACCCGCGCCCCGTGTGAGACACACGTGTGAGACAGAGGAGGGATCCGGTGACGGACGCCGACGCCGGGCGGACGCGGGCAGCGGAGGGTGCGGGACCCTCCGCCCGCCTGCCGTTCGCCCGGCGCCGTGCCGTGCCCCCCGGCCGGGGCGGCACCGCGCACGGCAAAGTGCTCGTGGTGGGCATGGACGGGCTGCGCCGCGACCGGCTGCCCCTCCCGCAGCCTCCGGCCGGGGGGACCCCCATCTCGCATCGCTCGCCTGCCCACGCGCCCGTCCTGCACGGCCTGATGGCCACGGGCGCACACGGCACCAGCCTGCTGCCGTACGGCGAGGCGGACGGCCAGGCCCCGGACGGGCCGTCGACCAGCATGGCGTACACCGACTCCGGGCCCGGCTGGTCGAGCGTGCTGACCGGGGTGTGGCCCGACCGGCACGGGGTGACCGGGAACGACTTCGCCGGTGCCGACTTCACCCGTCACCCCGACTTCCTCAGCCGCGCGGCCGTCGCCCGCCCCGGTCTGCGCACCGCGGCCGCCGTGTCCTGGCCGGAGCTGGTGCACCGCGGCGTCCTGGGCCCGGCCGTCGGCCGCCGTGTGCACTACGACGGCGAGAGCGACGGCTACGCGACCGCGGACGATCTCGTCGCCCGCACCGCCGCCCGCTGGCTCACCGAACACGACCCGGACCTGCTGTTCGTGTACTTCGGCGCGACCGACGAGGCCGGCCACGCCACCGGCCCCCTCTCCCCCGCCTACGACCACGCCCTCCTCGCCCAGGACACCCACCTCGGGCGGCTGCTGGCGGCGATCGACGCCCGGGGCTCCGGCGAGCGGTGGACCGTACTGGTCACCACCGACCACGGTCACCTGGACGCCGGCGGCCACGGCGGCGACACCCGCGCCGAACGCGAGGTCTTCGTGATCCTGGCCGAGCCCGGCGGGCCCGCCGCGGGCACCCTGCTCGACACCCCCCGTCTCGTCGACATCGCCCCCACCGTCCTGGACCGGCTCGGCATCCCCGTCGACCCCGCCTGGGGCCTGGCGGGACGGGTCCTGCCAAGCCCCACCACACCGACTTCGGAATGGTCATGACCGACGAACTTCCCACCGACCCCCTGATCGCCCTCCGCCCCTGGGAGGCACCCGAAGTGACCTCCTGGGGGCGGCTCCCCATGAACGCCGTCGACCGGCGCACCGGAGGACTCCCCCTGGACGGCGACTGGCGCTTCCAGTTGCTGCCCGCTCCGGACGCGCCGGTCGGCGGCTCCTGGTCCACGGCGTTCGTCCCGGGTGCCTGGACCGTGCAGGACACGGACGACCTGCCGCAGTACACGAACGTCACCATGCCGTTCCGGGAGTTCCCTCCGCAGGTGCCGTCCGTCAATCCGACGGGGGTCTACGAGCGTGAACTCGACGTCCCCGCCGAGTGGGCCGGGCGGCGCGTCGTGCTCCAGGTCGGCGCTGCGGAGAGCGTGCTCCTCGTGCACGTCGACGGGCGGCCGGTCGGTATCTCCAAGGACTCCCACCTGGCGGCCGAGTTCGACCTGACCGGCGTCGTCCGCCCCGGCGGGCGGTCGGTCCTGCGGCTGACCGTCGTCAAGTGGTCGGACGCGACGCACATCGAGGACCAGGACCACTGGTGGCACGGCGGGATCACCCGTTCCGTGCTGCTGTACGCCACGGATCCGCTGTATCTCGCGGACGTGACCGTACGGGCGCGCCGGGACGGCGAGCTGCGGGTGGACTGTCTGGTGCGGAACGCTGCGGGCGACCGGGCGCTGCCCGAGGGCTGGTACGTCACCGGCGATCTGGACGGCGAACCCCTCGCGCAGGACGCCGAGTTCGACCGGCTCAACACCGAGGACGACCGGGTCTCCGACTTCCTCGGCGAGGCCCGTATCCACGCCGTCGTGCCCGAGGTGCGCACCTGGAACGCGGAGGAGCCCGAACTGTACGGGCTGACCGTCCGGCTGCACCGCGCGGACGGCACGGTCGCCGACGCGTCGCACCACCGCATCGGGTTCCGGGACGTGGCGATCGTCGGCCGGGACCTGCTGGTCAACGGCGAACGCGTCTTCATCCGCGGTGTGAACCGGCACGACTTCCACCCCCTCACCGGGCGGACGGTGTCGTACGACGACATGCGCGCGGACCTGGTGGTGCTGAAGCGGTTCGGTTTCAACGCGATCCGCACCTCGCACTACCCGAACGATCCGACGCTCTACGACCTCGCGGACGAACTGGGCTTCTACGTGGTCGACGAGGCGGACATCGAGTCGCACGACCACGCGCACGAGATCGCCGACGACCCGTGCTACCTGAACTCCTTCGTGGACCGTGTGTCACGGATGGTGCTGCGCGACAAGAACCACCCCTCGATCATCATCTGGTCGCTGGGCAACGAGTCCGACTACGGCGCCAACCACGACGCGGCGGCGGGCTGGGTGCGGCGGCACGACCCGACCCGGCCCCTCCAGTACGAGGGAGCGGCCAAGCTCGGCTGGGCGGACCCGGACGTGGCCTCCGACATCGCCTGCCCGATGTACGCGGCGCTGGAGGACTGTGTGGCGCACGCGCTGTCCGGTGAGCAGACCAAGCCGCTGATCCAGTGCGAGTACTCCCATGCGATGGGCAACAGCAACGGCACGCTGGCCGACCACTGGGCCGCCATCGAGTCCACTCCGGGGCTTCAGGGCGGGTTCATCTGGGAGTTCTGGGACCACGGAATTCTCCAGCGGGTGAGCGACGGAAGACCGGTCGGGCGCACGGGCGCCGGACTGTATGACAACGGTGTCGCCGCGCCCGGCCACCGCTGGGCGTACGGCGGCGACTTCGGCGAGGCCCTGCACGACGGGGCGTTCGTCGCGGACGGGATCGTCTTCCCCGACCGCACCCCCAAGCCCGCGATGTACGAGCACCGGGAGATCGCGGCGCCGGTCCGCATCCGGTGCTTCAGGCACGAGGGCGTCGTGCTCGCCAACCACCAGCACTTCCGCGGCCTGGACTGGCTGACGGGCACCTGGGAGCTGGCGCTGGCCGACGGCCGTACCCTGACCGGCCCGGCGGTCCTGCCCGATCTGCGGCCCGGTGAGACCGCGGCCGTACCGCTGCCGTTCGCGGTGCCCGCGGACGGCGGGGAGGCGTGGCTGACGTTGCGGGTGACGGTCGCCGAGGATCAGGCGTGGGCGCCGGCCGGTACGGAGGTATGCGCACCGCAGATCCGGCTCCGGGCGGCGGACGCACCGCGTGAGCGGGTTGCCGTGGGACCGGCCGTCGAGGTGGACGGCGAGGGGCTGCTGCTGCACCCGCTGCTGACGGCCGGGCCGACGCTGTCGTTGTGGCGGGCGCCCACCGACAACGACGAGCTGGGCGGGATCGCGCC
The DNA here is from genome assembly GCF_003814875.1 of Streptomyces sp. Ag109_O5-1. GTDB lineage: Bacteria > Actinomycetota > Actinomycetes > Streptomycetales > Streptomycetaceae > Streptomyces > Streptomyces sasae. Next base: position 1,410,355 of record NZ_RKQF01000001.1, read on the forward strand.
GCGCTGGCGCGCCTGGGGCCTGGACCGGCTGGTGCGCAAGGTGGTCTCCGTGCGCCGGGATCGCGACCTGGTGACCGTGCTCGCGGAGTACGCCGGCACCGTCGGGGTCGTACGGCACCGGCAGGAGTTCACGCCGGTCGAGGGCGGGGTCCGGGTCGACGAGTCGGCCGAACTCCCCCAGGAGTTCCACGACGTGGCCCGGGTCGGCTCGGTCTTCGAGACGGTGGCCGGACCCGATCTGCTGGAGTGGTTCGGTCAGGGTCCCTGGGAGTCGTACCCGGACCGTGCCGCCGGAGCCCCGGTCGGCCACCACTCCCTGCCCGTGGACGAGTTGTTCACCCCCTATCTCCGGCCGCAGGAGAACGGCGGCCGGCACGGCGTACGGCGGTTCACGCTGTCGGCGCCCGACGCCACCGGGCTCGCGGTCGAGCTCGACGAGCCCCGCCAGGTCTCCGTCACCCGCTACCGCGCCGAGGACCTCACCGCCGTCACGCACCACGACGAACTCGTGCCGCGGGCCGGCTGTGTGGTCCACCTCGACGCCGCACACCGGGGTCTCGGTACGGCCTCGTGCGGTCCCGACACCTTCCCCTCCTACCTCGTCGCACCGGGCATCCACCGCTGGAGCTGGACCCTGCGCGTCCTCTGAGATCCCCCCACGCCCTTCGCTGCCACTTCTGCACACTCACGGAGCACACGTGTGTACTTCGCATGACCACCCTCAGGGCGAGGCCGCGCAGGCCGGAGCCGGAAGACGCAACTTCCTCAGGGCCACCGCGCTGCTGGGCGCCGCCGCCACCGCGGGGGTGGCCCTGCCGGCCGTCGCCGAGGCGTCGTCCTCCGGGTCCGGCCGGCGGCCCGACCCGGAGAGCCGGCGCTTCACCCTCGCGGTGATGCCCGACACCCAGTACCTCTTCGACGGGCCGAGCATCAACCCGGCGCCGATCGAGGCCTCACTGCGCTATCTCCTGGAGCAGGGCGGCGAGTCCGACGAGAACATCGTCTTCCTGTCCCACCTCGGCGACCTCACCCAGAACGGTGCCGAGGAGGAGTTCGCCGCGATCAGCAAGGCGTTCGGGATCCTCGACCGGCACGGGGTCGGCTACAGCGTGCTGGCCGGCAACCACGACATCCGGTCGTCCACGGACGACCAGCGCGGCTCGACGCCGTACCTGGACGCCTTCGGACCGCAGCGCTTCCAGGGCAAGCCGACGTTCGGGGGCGCCTCTTCGGACGGCTACAACACCTACCACCTGTTCCGGGCGGCCGGGCGGGAGTGGCTGGTGCTGGCGCTGGACTGGCGGCTGTCGGCGAAGGGGTACACCTGGGCGAAGGACGTCATCGCCCGGCACCCGAAGGCGCCCGTCATCCTCACCACGCACGAACTGGTCGTGGACGACGACGAGTTGTCGTCGTACGGGCAGCAGCTGTGGGACCAGCTGATCGACGAGCACGACCAGATCTTCCTCACCCTCAACGGCCACTACTGGCCGGCCCGCCGCGCCACCCGCAAGAACGCGGCCGGCAACGAGGTGCACCTGCATCTGACGAACTACCAGAACCGCTACTTCGGCGGCGCGGCGATGATCCGCCTCTACCACTTCGACCTGGACCGCGACGTCATCGACGTGGAGACGGTCTCGCCGTGGATCCTCGGCCGGGCCGCGAAGGGCCTCAACGAGCTGGAGCGACAGGAGATGGAGCTCAGCGGCGACGCGGACCGCTTCTCCGTCGACATCGACTTCGCCGACCGCTTCGCCGGCTTCGACCCGGTGCCGGTCCGCCCGGCGCGCCCCGCGTCGCAGCTGCTGGTCCGGGGCACGGCCGCCTACTGGCGGTTCGACTCGGCGGTCTCCGGAACGGTCCGCGACCTGTCCGGCAACGGCAACGACCTCACCGTGGTCTCGGTGGGCGGCGGCACCCTCGGCTGGTCGGCGGACCACCACCCGGACCAACCGGGCCACGGCAGCCTGGAGTTCACGGGGTACAAGTCCCCGCTGAAGGGTGCGTACCTGAAGACCGTCGACGGTGCGCCGCTCAACTCGGCGACCTTCAAGGACGGTTACACCATCGAGGCGTTCTACCGGCTGCCCGCCGACTGGGACGCCTCGCACAACGCCTGGTCCGGCCTGGTCAGCCGCACCGGCCGCAACGGCTCGGTCGGCACGGTGACCGACGACCCCGACGAGCCCCTCGCGACCCTCTCCCTCTCCGACGGTCCCGGCCCGCAGTGGGCGGTGCACCCGCTCAACCAGCAGCAGCTGGCCACCAACTGGGGTGACGAGACCGACCCCGAGATCTGGTGGCACGTGGCCGTGGTCAACGACGGCCGGCACACGGTCTTGTACGTCCAGGGCTGCCCGGTGGCCCGCAACCCGCACGCCCCCGCGATCGGCATCGCCTCGTCCGGGAAGTCCTGGCTGCTCGGCGGCTACGAGTACGCGGACAAGATCGACCAGATCCTGCACGGCCGCCTCGGCGACGTCCGGATCGTCTCGCGGGCGCTGCCCGTCTCCTCCTTCATGACCCACTGACCCCCGTCACGAGGATCACCACTTTCATGACCGAGCAGCAGCTCCCCACCTGGGCCGACCCCGCCGTCGCCCCCGCCGAACTCGACGCCCAGGGTGTGTCGAGACGTCAGCTTCTGCGCCGTGCGGGCCTGTTCGGCGCCGCGTTCGCGCTCGGGTCGGCGACGACCCCGGCGTTCGCCGCGCCCGCGCAGCGCGGTCTGGGCGGCGAGGACCCGCGCCTCGCCTACCTGGTCGGCGACCACCACGTCCACTCCGTGTACAGCCACGACGCCAAGTACACGTTCTCCCAGCAGGCCCAGGCCGCCGCGAAGTACGGCCTGGACTGGATGGTGTTCAACGAGCACTCCAACTTCGGGCACGCCTACTACGGCGCGAAGCTGGAGCACGCGGAGATCCTCAAGGCCCGTGCCGCGAACCCGCGTCAGCTGATCTTCCAGGGCCTGGAGTGGTACATCCCGGCCGCCGAGCACTGCACGGTCTTCGCCGCGCCCGGCCCGAACGAGACCGACCTGCTCACCCAGTTCGAGCTGGCCTACGACGGCAAGCTGCTCGGCTACACCGACGGCTCCGCGGACGGCGCGAACACCGCCCGCAACGAGGCCCACGCCGTCAAGGCCATCCAGTGGCTGGCCGAGCAGCGCCGCACCGGCTACGTCGACGACGTCCTCGTCCTCGCCAACCACCCGCTGCGCCTCGGCATCGACTCCCCGCACGAGATGCGCAACTGGCGGGACGCGGCCTCCGAGATCATGATCGGCATGGAGGGCGCGCCCGGCGCCCAGGGTGCCGCGATCCCCGGCTGGCGCGGCACCACGTCCATCCGCGGCGAGTACGAGAACAAGCCCTCCGCACAGTCCTGGGCGGGCTACCCGGCGGACGCGTACCTGACGTACGGCGGCTTCGACTGGGCGACGGCGACGGTCGGCGGTCTGTGGGACGCGATGCTGTCGGAGGGCCGTCTCTTCACGATCACCACCAACTCCGACAACCACCGCACGGTCTTCGACACCTGGAAGAACGGCGACTGGCCGGCCGGCCAGAACTTCGACAACACCGGCAAGCTGCCCGACCCGGTGAACACCGACACCCCGCAGCCCGGCAGCGACTTCTGGCCGGGCGAGTTCAGCCGCACGCACGTCGGTGTGACCCGCTACGGCTACCGTGCGGTGATGGCGGGCCTGCGCGCGGGCCGGGTCTGGCTGGACCACGGCCACCTCCTCGACGGCCTCGACGTCCGGCTGAAGCGGGACTGCGACCACGGCAACGGCGTCACCCTGGGCGGGCGGCTGCGCGTCCGCAAGGGCGAGCGGATCACCCTGTACGTGACGGTGACGACCGCGTCCCGGGCCAACGCCCAGGGCATCCTGCCCCAGTTGGCGCACGTCGACGTGATCCGGGGTGCGGTGCGCGGCCCGGTCGCCGACCGCGACACCTGGCGGGCGCCCGACACGAAGGTCGTCCAGTCCAAGGACGTCAGCGACCGCAAGGGCACCTACACGCTGCGCATCCCGATCACCGCTGGCGACGAGTCCTTCTACGTCCGCCTGCGCGGCAGCGACGGCAAGCGGAACGGCACCGGCTACCTTGGCGCGTCGATCGACCCGCACGGCCCGATCCCGCACGAGCCGGGCAACGGCGACCCATGGGCGGACACCTGGTTCTACTCGAACCCGATCTTCGTCGACGTGGCCGGTTCCTGACGGATCGTCATCCTGGCGGCTCTCCTCCGCCCCCGCCTCTGCGATATCGCCAAAACTCCGCACACCCGGATGATCTGGGTCACCATGGGGAATGGCCGTTGCACGAGCACGAGGCATGCCGTAGCGGGCGGGGGCTCTCGAGGGGAGGCCGCGGATGCACAAAGAGGTGTCCACGGGGGACGGACGGCGATTAGCGGTCGAGGTCACCGGTGATCCGAAGGGCTCACCGGTGTTCCTGCTGCACGGCACCCCCGGAAGCAGGCTCGGCCCGGCACCCCGGCCGATGCTGCTCTACCACCAGCGGGTCCGGCTGATCACCTACGACCGGCCCGGCTACGGCCCCTCCGACCGGCTGCCCGGCCGCCTGGTGTCCCACGTGGCCGCCGACATCGCCGCCATCGCCGACTTCCTCGGTGTCGAACGCTTCTCCGTGGTGGGCCGCTCCGGCGGCGGACCGCACGCCCTGGCCTGCGCCGCCCTGCTGCCCGACCGGGTCACCCGGGTCGCGGTGCTGGTGAGCCTGGCACCGCACGACGCCGAGGGACTCGACTGGTTCGCCGGCATGGCGGCCTCCAACATCAACGAGTACTCCCAGGCCCTGGCCGGACCCGAACAGCTCGCGGCCAGTCTGCGAAAACGTTCCCTCGACATTCAGGCCGATCCACGCAAGCTGCTGGCCCAACTGCGCTGGGAACTGACGGAGTCCGACCTCCGGGTGGTGGCCGATGCCGGGATCCGGGCCATGCTCATGCGCAACTACCGCGAGGCGCTGAGTGTGTCCGCCGACGGATGGGTCGACGACGCGCTGTCCTTCTGCCGTCCCTGGGGCTTCTCACTGGCCTCGATCTCCGCACCGGTGCTGCTCTGGCACGGCGAACAGGACGTGTTCTCGCCGGCCAGCCACACGAGGTGGCTGGCCGACCGCATTCCGGGAGGCACGGCCGTCCTGCATCCCAGGGCCGCGCACTTCGCGTCGCTGCGCGTCCTGCCGCAGGTCATGACCTGGCTGCTGGGCGGGCGGTCCCGGCTGGGCGTCGACAACGTCTGAGGTCCGGCCGGCCAGGCCGCCCTTCCGGTCAGACCGTCAGCGGTTCCAGGTCCCGGTGGATGCGCTTGCCCTCGCGCACGGTCACCGTGTGCGGATGGTCCTCCCCGAGGCTGTGGGCGAGGTCCGCCTCTGCACCCGACTGGAGCTGGTCCGCCTCGGGGATCCGGCCCAGGGCCCGCAGGGTCACCGACAGGTTGACGCGTGAGACGACGGTGTCCGGGTGATCGGGGCCGAGGACCGCCTGGAACCCGGCGATGGCCTTGCGCTCCAGTTCCTCGGTCTCCCGCAGGCCCCCCAGCTCGGCCAGAGTGTTGGCGAAGTTGACCGCGCAGGACAGCGTGTACGGGTGCTGGTCGCCGAGCGCGTCCCGCAGCATGGCGAAGTTCTTCTCCAGCAGGGTCCGGGCCCGGCCGGCCTCCCCCGCCCCGCGCAGGAAGATGCCGAGGTTGTTCACGGCGGCCAGGGTGGCCGGATGCCGCTCGCCGGGCGCCGTCCGGTACTGCCGTACGGTGCTCTGCGCCAGTTTCAGCGCCTCGTCGCGGGCGCCGGTGGCGTACAGGTCCGTCGCGTAGTTCAGGGTGCAGTCCAGCACGTCCGGGGTGGCCGGGGGCGTGCCGCGCAGCCGGTAGTGCTCGCGGGTCTGCTGGGTCAGAGCGCGTGCCTCGTCCACCTGCCCGGCCTTGCGCAGCGACACGGCCAGGCACTTGGCCATCCGCAGGGTGTCCGGGTGGGCCTCGCCGAACAGGCCCATGTACGTCTGCAGGCCCGAGCGCAGCAGCGTGATCGACTCCTCGTACTCACCGACCTCGCGCAGATCGCGGCCCAGGTTGAGCACGCTGAGCAGGGTGTACGGGTGGGCGGCGCCCAGCCCTTCGCGACGCTGCTGGTAGACCTCCTCGTCGACGTCGCGGGCCTCGCCGTAGCGGCCGAGCAGCCGAAGGCACCAGGCCCGGTTGTTGTTGGCGGAGAGCGTGCGCGGGTGGTCGTCGCCGAAGCTCTCGCGGAAGCCGACGTACGCCTCCGTGGCCGTCTCCAGAGCGTCGTCGAACCGGCCGATGCTGCCGAGGTCCGTGGCCAGGGCGCTGGCCGTCATGAGGATGTGCGGATGCCCCGGGAGCAGCACCTCGCGCTGCCGGGTCAGGGTCCGGTCGCCCAGGTCCGCGGCCTCCACGTACTTGCCGAGCGAACGCAGCACATTGGTCATGTGGAACTGCAGGTACAGCAGCTGGGTCTGGAGGTTGGCCGCGTAGCGTCGCTCCTCGGCGAGCGTGCGCGGCGCCCGCGCGTCGCCGCTGCCGCCGGCCCCTGGGCCCGGCGCCGCACCGCCGTCGGCCTTCTCCCGTTCGAGCTGCGCGACGCGCGCGCGGCTGCGCGCCAGTTGGCGCTCCCACAGGGCGTGCAGTTCCGCGCCGAAGGCGTTGGCCCGGTCGAGGTCGCCGCGCTTCCACAGGTAGCGAAGGCGGTCGATGAGCAGTTGCCGGGTCCCGGGCTCGTCGCAGGTACTCGCCTCGGAGGCCTCCAGGTGCGGCCAGATCGCCTCGAAGACGGGCTGGTACTTGGGGTCGTCGATGGGCTCCTCGCCCGGGGGCCGGGCGCCGGCGAGGACGCGGTGCACGATGTGCTGGGCGTCCTCCTGCGCGCGTGGTGTGAGCTGGTCGCGGATCACGGCCTGGACCAGGCGGTGCACCTGCATCGTGCCCGCCGCGCGGTCGATCTTGGCGAGGGCGAACCGGCCGATCTCGCGGATCACCTGGCCGAGGACCATCTTCTCCTGGAGCGAGGGGTCGTCCTCGGCGAGCACGCGGGTCATCTCGTCGCCGTAGACCAGGTTGTCCAGGGAGATCGGCTCGGCGGCGAAGAAGGCGCAGAGCTGGAGCAGACGGACGGCGGCCGGGGAACGTTCCTTCAGCCGTTGGATGGAGACGTTCCAGATGGCTCCGACCGGTTCCGGGTAGTCCGTCGGCCGGCTCAGCGACAGTACCCGCTCGGTCTGTTCCTCCAGTTCCGCGAGGTAGGTGTCGACGCGCGTGCCGGTCTCCGCGAGCCAGGCGCCCGCCTGGTCGAGTGCGAGGGGCAGGTCACCGACGGCTTCGGCGACCCGGTCGGCCTCCTGCGGGGTGAGGCCCGCGGCCCGGCGCAGCAGGTGCTCGATGCTCTCCTCGCGCAGGAACGGGTCGATCTCGATAGCGTCGGAGATCTGCAGCCAGGTCTGGTCGCGGGAGGTGACCAGGATGTGTCCCCTGCCGTCGGGGAAGTGTTTGCGGAACTCGTTCGGCTCTCCGTCGGCGTTGTCGAACACCAGCAGCCAGCGCAGCGCCGGACTCGACTGCCGCAGATGGTCGCGGACGTCCTGGGCGACCTGCGCCGCGTCCTCTCCGACCCGCAGGCCCAGCTTGGCCGCCAGGGGCGCCAGGGCCGAGACGACGAACTCGTTCTTCTCCGAGGGGATCCACCACACTACGTCGTAGTCCGCGGCGAACCGGTGGGCGTACTCCAGTGCGATCTGTGTCTTGCCGACACCGCCGAGGCCGTACAGGGCGTATGTGGCCGGGGAGTTGCCGGAGCCGCCGCCGGTGAGCCCGTCACGCAGTCGTTCGAGGAGTGCGCTGCGGCCGGTGAAGTTGGTGTTGCGCTGCGAGGCGTTCCAGATCCGGGCGGCTCCGCCCGGGAAGCGGACCTCGGCCGGCGTGTCCTGGTCGGACGCCTCCCTGGCCAGGGCCGGTTTGCCGAGCGCCCTGAGCAGCGCGGAGGTATCGCTCTGCTCCAGGATGCGAACGGTGTCCGCTGACGCCGCCGACTCGCTGAACGCCGACGAGGGGCGGAAGTCGCCGACCCGGACCGCGACCACCTGGCGCCGGCCGGTGTGGGAGCCGCCGGCCGCCGCCTCCCACACCTGGAGGGCGCGCGCGGAGCGCTGGTACGCCTGGGACATCACGACGACGGTGCGGTCGGCCGGTTTCTCGGCGCCGTCGTCCTCGCAGCCGACGTACTTCAGTACGACCCTGAAGCCCGTGCGGGACAGCGCCGAGGCGATCCAGTCGGCCCACATCCGGTCCTCGGAGACATAGCTGACGACCAGGTCGGCCGGGAGCGGCGTGCTGGTCCGGGTGAAGTCCTTGTTGACCCGCTGGCGGGTCTCCTCGTCCATGCGGGGCAGCGTCGTGACAGCCTGGTCGCTGATCACCCCGGTGAGCCGTTCGAAGGCCGACAGCAGGGAGTTCGGGCTGCTGCCGCTCTTGTCACCGAAGGTGGCCAGCGTCTCCTCGTAGGCGTAGAAGGGGCGGTACGGGACCTCGACCGCCCCCCAGTAGGCTGCCCGTTCCTCCTCGGACATGTCGGAGGGGAATCCGTCGAACTTCGCCCGGGCCAGGGAGCGGCCCGCGTCCGCCTTCACCTTCTCGCCCTCGTCGACGCGCATGGGCACGGGCAGGATGCGTATCCGGCGGCTGCGGAAGCGTTCCGCGATGTCGTGGGCGACCAGAGACGCCCCGTCGATGCTCTGGTCGCTGAGGGTGAAGCAGTCCACCAGCACGTCCGGCAGGTGGGCGGTGCAGATGTCGGCGATGTCGGAGAGGCCGGTGCGGCTGTCGATGAGGACGTAGTCGTAGTTCTCCCGCATGTCGTCGCGCAGCGCGTCGAAGAACAGGCCGCCGCCGAGCCGGTCGTAGAAGTTGTCCCAGTCGAAGGAGTTCACGACGGCCGAGTAGTCGCGGTTCTGCCGTCCGGCGGAGACCAGGTCGAGCGTGCCGGGCTCGGGGAACGGCCAGTTGAGGGAGACGGCGTGCCGCTGGATGCGGGCGTAGTCACGGTGCCAGTCGGCGGCCCGCGGCTTGCCCTCTTCGGCTTCGGGGTCGGTGGCCGCCCAGGCGTACTCGGTGAGCAGATCGATGACTCCGGTGGTGGCGCCGAGTGTGGCCGGGTCGAGGAACGGGTGGAAGAAGCGATGCAGCCCGGGGGCTTCCAGGTCCCAGTCGACGACGAGGACGCGTTTGCCGTTGGCGGCAAGGATCCAGGCGGTGTTGGCGAGTGCCATGGTCCGGCCGGTGCCGCCCTTGAACGAGTAGAACGTCACGATGCGGCCGTCATGGCTGTCCGGTCGGTCAGGGCTGCTCATCGCGGTTTCCCTCCTCGGCGTTGCGACGGTGTTGCGGTGGCCGACCGGCGTGACTGCCGGAATCGCCGACCCTGAATCGTTCGGTGCCCGTGCCGGACGGCGGATGGGCGGCGGCAGTACGCAGGTACTCCTTGGAGGCCCAGGTGACGACCTCCGGCAGCAGTTGGTTGAAGGTGCGGTGGTCGGGGATGCCCAGTGCCGCGGATCTGCCCGCCAGGCGCTGCCTGCTGGTCCGCAGCGGCATGGCGGACTCCACCTCGGCGGCCAGTTCGTGCTGGACGCCATGGCTGTCGGGATCCGCCTCGTTCCACGGGACGACCAGTCCGGTGGGCCGCGTGCTGTCCGCGTCGAACACCTTCAAACGCTCGCGGTGGCCGGGGTCGCGCAGCACCCAGCGGTCCAGGAGCAGGATCTCGGGGCCGTCGGCGGGCTCGGAGTCGTGGTCGAATTCCTGTACGACGGGACGGTAGTCGAGACGTCCCGCGACCGCCTCGGCCGTCCTGACCAGCGGTTGGTCGGACTCGGGGTGATAGGGGTTCCATGCGAGCGGCGAAGAACCGTAGCAGTCGGGGCTGCGTCCTTCGGGCAGCCGGTCCTGCGAGCCCGCCGCCACACTGATCCGGAGCGTGCGGCTCGCGGTCGAGCGCACTGCCCGCGGTGACGCGAAGGCGTCGTGCGCCGACTCGAGATGGGTGCCGTCACCGGGTTCCACGGCGATGCTCTCGCCCACCTCGACGATACGGCGGGCCAGTTGCAGCACCGCGCGCTGGTAGTCCGCCCGAAAGGAGTTGACCTTGATCAGTCCGTAGAGCCCGAACGTCCGGTAGCGGTTGCCCAGATCGGGATGGGTGTACTGCATGTCCCGTACGGTCTCGGGAAGTTGGCGGTCCGGAACGGGCGACCAGATGGCCGGTACCACCGCGCTCGGTGTGCCGGCTTCCCCCTTGTCCACGAACTCCGCGTGGCGTCGGCCGAATACCGTCCATTCCCTGCCGCACCACGGGCTGATGAAGTAGCGGGGTGAGTACAGCGGCACGAACACCCGGCATCCGGTGAGCGACTGGGCGATTTCGTCGGGCCAGTTCTGCCCCGTGCGCAGGTTTCGGTCCATGAACCCCGCGTCGCTGCCCGACACCGTGGTCATGTGCCGTATGTGACCGGACAGGTCGCGGAAGAGACGGTGCACCCACAGGTCGGGATCGGAGTCGTCGTCGCCGTCCCCCGGGGTGTGGGCGTAACTGAGGAAGAAATAGGGGCCGGAGGCTTCCGACCCTCTTGGCTCCGACCACACCACGCGACCCCCCGATCCCGCCCCCGTCCCCGTCTCGCAGGGCGCGGACACTCAGTGTAGGAACCGTGCAGCAGTTTGTGACGGGTCCACGGAAACGCCGTGGGGTCGATTTTCGGCCAGCCATCGGACGGCGAAATCGACGGCGGGCGCCAGCGGGAACAACCGGGTGCGTGTGCCGCCGAGCCGCCCGTGCCGTACGAACGGGTCGGCACGCTCGGCGTCCTCGGCCTCGAAGGCGGCGCCCAGGGTCCCGAAGTCGTGGTCGTCGAGTTCGATGTCCTTGTAGGAGATCCAGCGCCGCTCGCCGTCGCGCAGGACCGCACAGCTGTACTCACGCCAGGGGGCGTCGCCGACCCGGTATTCGGCGAGATGGAAGGCGCTGCAGACCTCGTAGCCGACGCCGAGGAACAGCACCCGGGCGCCGGCGTCGTAGAGCCGGGCCAGTGGCGAGCGTTCCCCCAGGTGGCACTCCTCGTCGTGGTCCGCGAGCAGTTCGGCGGCCCGGCGGCCCACGGCGGCGAACGAGGTCTGCGGATGCGCGCTGCGAGCGGCTCCCGGGCCGCACCGTACGGCCTCGGCGAGCACGCCCATGTCCTCGGACGGTGTGCGCTCCGGGTCGAACGCCGGCATACGCCTTCGGTGGGCGGCCCGCTGACGCTCGGTCATGCCACGGGTGCGGGCGAGATAGGTCCGTGAGGTGTCGGAGTTGCCCGCGGTGAAGGCGGGCACGACCAACGTGCCGTGCGGGCCGAGGAGTTCGAGCAGGGCCGCCAGGACCGTGTCGGGCGGGGCGCCGATCCTGCGCAGGGAGGCGTGCACGAGCAGGGTGTCCCCGCTCCGCACGCCCAGCGCCCCGAGGCCCGCGCGGAGCGAGCGGTGGACCGTCACAGACTTCGGCCCATGCCGTCGACGAACCGCCGCCCGAGCGCGGTCAGTGAGGCGGCCGAGGCCAGCTCCTGCCATTGCGCGCGGGTACGGCGGCCTGATTCCGGGTTGTGTCGCAGGGCGTCGGTGGCCGCTCTCGCGTAGGTGTCGGCGAGCAGCCTGCCCGTGCGGGCGTCCGCCTCGTCGTAGAGGTCGCATTCGTCGAGCAGGACGTCCAGCAGACCGAGCCGGAATCCGCGCACGAGGTCGCGCGCGACCCGTACCGGGTCGCAGTCGAGGTGGAGTCCCAGCGCGGCGAAGCCTCCTCCGGGCGTGCCGGCGCGGGGGTCGACGCGGCCTGTGAGAGGGGTGATGACGCGCAGGCCCTGTGCCATCGCCGATGCCGTCCCGGGCAGGGCCTTGCGGATCGACGCCCAGGACTGTGGCAGGACATGTCGCCACTGCTCGGCCTCCTCGTCCGTCAGCCGCCCGGAGACCGGACCGCCGAAGCAGTCCCGGTGGGGGTCGACGTCGTCGATGACGACGTCCATCCCTTCGGCTCGGACCGACCGCAGGGGCTCCCAGTCCGGGGCCGGTCCGGAGAACCGAGAATACGTCAGGTCGATGGCGGTGAGCCCTGTTCGGACGCGAAGTCGTCCCAGTCCCGGCAGGTGGACGAGGCCGGAGCGCACCGGAACCCTGACGCTCTCGACGAGTCCGGCGGGCAGGGCGACGGCCGCCACGAGGCAGGCGAGGTCCCCCGGCAGGGCCCTGTCGTCGAGACAGCGTGCGGCCCAGGTCCGCGTGTAGGGGTGGGAGAGGAGGGCTTGCGTGAAGGTGCCGTCGCTGCGCCCCAGGTCGAGGGCGAGTTCCCACGCCGGGTCCCACAACTCGCGTTCCCGCGAGAGCTGTTCCTCGTTGAGCGTGCTCAGCAGTTCACGGGTGACGGCCTGCCTGACCCGGGCCAGCGCCCGCAGGGCCGTTCCGTCGTCGGTGCCGTCGGCCAGTGCGTCGAAGCCGTCGACCGGACGGTCGGCTCCGGCACCGGTGCGGGCGTCGAGTCCGCGGACCAGTTCCTCCAGGTCCGCGCAGAAGACCGAGGGGTTGGCGAATCCGGTTCCGTCGCCGCGGTAGCGGTGGGCGAACAGGCCGCCGCCGCACGAACGCACCACGGGGCAGGTACGGCACTGCTCGGCCAGGTCGTCCGCTCCGTGCTGCCGGGCCGTCATGCCGGGATGCCGGGCCACTTCGTCGAGCGTGTGCCGGAAGACGTCCATACCGGTCACGGGTGCCCCGTCGTAGGCGGTCTTCAGGGAGTCGGCCTGTTCGTAGGTTCCGTCGGTCTCGATCACGACGACGTCGGCCGACTCCAGCCCCATCGACTCGGTGAGGCCCGGGCCGCCGCCGAGCGTGCTGATCACGGAGTCGAACAACCGTACCGGCATAGGGCGGCCCTGGGCGTTCCAGCGGTCGTGGACGGCCAGCAGCCAGTCGGCGTACGGGGTGGACGCACCGTCGGGACGCAGCGGCGGTGCGTCCCAGGTGGCGTGCGGAAGCAGGAAGTCGATCCGGGGGGCTGCTGTGGCGGCCAACGCGTCATAGACGGCGGCAGGATCGTTGCGTACGTCGATGGTGCACAGGATGCCTGCGAACAGGTGACGGTAGCGGTCCCCGTTCAACAGACCGATCGCCTTGAGTACCTTGTCGTGGCTGCTGCGGCCGTCGGCGAACAGCCGGTGGCGGTCGTTGGCCGCCCGGTCTCCGTCCAGGGAGACGCCCACCCGGACGCCGAACTCGGCGAACAGATCGAGGTAGCGTTCACTCAGTTGGACGCCGTTGGTGTGGATGCGCAGATCAAGTTCGGACACGCCGTGCAGAGCGGTACGCAGCGCGTGGCAGACGTGCCGTAAGCGTGCCGGTCCGGCGAGCAGGGGCTCGCCTCCGTGCAGGATCACCTGAACGGAGGCGAGTTCGTGGTTCCGGGCATGCTCGGCCAGCCGGAGTGCCGCCCGGGAGACGACCTCGTCCGAGATCACCCTGGGCCGGGAACTCCAACTCTGGTCGGCGTGTTCGTACACGTAACAGTGCCGACAGGCCAGATCACACCTGCTGTGCACCTTGAGCACGAGCTGCCGCAGTGGAACGAGCGGACCGGTCACGACAAGCTGGTCGATTCGTCAGATGGACGAGTTGAACGTGACCCCTGCCTCCTTGTGAACCCGGGTGGCCGAGAGGGCCCGGCGCACTCCTCGGACGCTCTTCGGAGCGCGTGGGGCGTCGAGACGCAGCGCAGGCCCGAAAGACTCGACGGCGACCACCGGCTGCACGGTTCTTGCAGCGAGGCTTACTGGATTGGTCACGGCGTTCCCTGTCGGAAGGGCTGCCCGGAAGGGCAGAGGTGAACGCCCTTCGCCGGTGACTCGGGGAAGGGAGTGTTTATGGCAGAACGCTACCGGTGGCCGAGGCGCAATGGAGGCGTTTCAGCCACGGCATATCCATTTTCCCAGGTCACTGGTGAGACGCCTGTTGTCGGTGTGACTCCGCTCGGGTGACGGTGCGGCCGGAGGTGGACGGCATGCGGCCGGTGGAGCAGGTGGTCGCTCGTCAGCGTAGCGGGGAACAGGCGCCGACCGCCCGTCAGACGTAAAATCGCGACAGACTCTGCAGCACCGCCGCCGGCTTCGTGGCGCCCTCGATCTCGATCGTCCCGTCGACGGCGATCTGAACCCCGCCGGGTACGTCCTCGACCTCCGTGAGGCGGGCGGTCAGGCGGATGCGGGAGCCGACCTTCACCGGGGAGGGGAAACGGACCTTGTTCAGGCCGTAGTTGACCTTCGTGGTGACGCCCTGGACGTCCAGGAGTTCGGTGAACAGGGGGATGAAGAGGGACAGGGTGAGGTAGCCGTGGGCGATCGGGGCGCCGAAGGGGCCCTTCGCCGCGCGCTCGGGGTCGACGTGGATCCACTGGTGGTCGCCGGTCGCGTCGGCGAAGGTGTCGATGCGGTCCTGGGTGACCTCGATCCAGTCGCTGCTGCCCAGGTCGCTGCCCGCGAGCTTCTTCAGTTCGTCGAGGCCGTTGACGGTGACGCTCATGTCGTTTTCCTTGTCTGGGAGTTGTCCAGGAGTTGTCTAGGAACCGGAACCGGAGCCGTAGCGCTTGCGCACGCGGGACTTGAGGAGTTTTCCGGAGGCGGTGCGCGGGAGTTCGTCCGCGAGCACCAGGGTCTTGGGGAGCTTGTACTTGGCGAGGCGTCCTGCCAGGGAGGCCAGCACCTCGTCCGGGTCGAGAACCGCGCCCTCGCGCGGGACGACCACCGCGCGCGGCACCTCGCCCCACTTGTCGTCCGGGACGCCGATGACCGCGCACTCGACGATGTCCGGGTGGGTGAGGAGCAGGTCCTCGATCTCGGCGGGGTAGATGTTCTCGCCACCGGAAATGATCATGTCCTTGAGGCGGTCGACGATGAACACATAGCCGTCCTCGTCGACCCGGGCCGCGTCCCCGCTGCGGAACCAGCCGTCCGTGAAGGAGGCCGCCGTCTCCTCAGGCAACCCCCAGTAGCCGGGCATGACATGGGGCCCGCGGACCACCACCTCGCCGGGTTCGCCGACGTCGACCGCGCTCAGGTCGGGCCGTACCACCCGTACGTCGCTGAAGAAGTGCGGTACGCCCGCCGAGCCCGCCTTGCCGATCGCGTGCTCGGCGTCGAGGAAGAGGGTGCCGGGCGAGGCCTCGGTCATGCCGTAGCCCTGCAGGAAGGTCAGTCCCCGTTCCTGGTAGGCCGCGATCAGCGGGGTGGGGACCGGGGAGCCGCCGCAGGTGAGGATGCGGAGGGAGGAGAGGTCGGCGGCCGCCCAGCGGGGGTGCCGGGCGATCTGGTCGAACATCGTCGGGACCCCGAACATGAAGGTGATCCGGTGCCGTTCGATCAGGTCGAAGGTGGCTTCCGGGTCGAAGGACTCGACCAGGACACAGGTGCCGCCCTTGAGGAGGACCGGGAGGGTGAGCATGTTCAGGCCCGCCGTGTGGAACAACGGGGCGGAGACCAGGGCGCGTTCGTCGGCGATCAGGTCGGTGTCGACCAGGACGTTGATCGCGTTCCAGGTCAGGTTGGCGTGGGTGAGCATCGCACCCTTGGGGCGGCCGGTCGTCCCCGAGGTGTACATGATGATGCAGGTGTCGTCGGGGGTGACGGGTTCGTCCATCGGGTCGTCGGCCGCCGACTCCAGCAACTCCTCGTACTCGGCGCCCACCTCGACGTACGTCCGGACGTCGGTGGTGCCGGGCAGGCCCGCCACCAGGCCGGCGTGCGAGGGGCCGTAGAGGAGGGCCTTGGCGCCGGAGTCGGCGAGCTGGTAGGCGATCTCGGGGCCCGCCAGGCGGGTGTTGAGCGGGACGAAGACCGCGCCGAGGATACCGGCCGCGAACAGGGTCTCCAGGTAGGCGGGGTGGTTGGGGCCGAGGTAGGCGATGCGGTCGCCGCGGCGGATGCCCCCCGCCCGCAGGGCGTGGGCAAGGCGGGTGGTGCGGTTGTGCAGGGTGCGGTAGTCGGTCGACCGGTCACCGTGCACCAGCGCCGTGCGGTGCGGGGTCTTGCGGGCCCGGCGTGCAGGCCATGAGCCCAGTCCCTCGTTGCGCATCTGCGGCCCCTTATGGCTTGGTCAGCCCGAGCAGACGGGCGGCGTTCTCCTTGAGGATCTTCGGCCGTGCCTCGTCCTTGATCGGCAGCTTCGCGAAGTCGGCGAGCCACCGGTCGGGGGTGAGGACGGGGAAGTCCGAGCCGAACAGCACCTTGTCCTTGAGCAGTGTGTTGGCGTACTGCACCAGCTGCGGCGGGAAGTACTTCGGCGACCAGCCGGACAGGTCGATGTGCACGCCCGGCTTGTGGGTGGCGACGGCGAGGGCCTCGTCCTGCCAGGGGAAGGAGGGGTGCGCCAGGATGATCTTGAGGTGCGGGAAGTCGGCGGACACGTCGTCGACGTGCAGCGGGTTCGAGTACTTGAGACGGATGCCGCCGCCGCCCGGGACGCCGGCGCCGATGCCGGTCTGGCCGGTGTGGAAGAGGGCGATGGTGCCCGTCTCCTCGATCACCTCGTAGAGGCCGTACGCCACGGCGCGGTCGTTCGGGAAGAACCCCTGGATGCTGGGGTGGAACTTGAAGCCCTTCACCCCGTACTCCTCGACCAGACGGCGGGCCTGCCTGATGCCGGCCTTGCCGCGGAAGGGGTCGATGGAGGCGAAGGGGATCAGCACGTCGGAGTTGGCGGCCGCGGCTTCGGCGACCTCCTCGTTGGGGACCGGTGCGGTGCCGGTGGCGGACTCGGCGTCCACCGTGAAGATCACGGCCGCCATGTTCCGCTCGCGGTAGTAGGCGGCGGTCTCCTCGATGGTCGGCTTCCGCTTGCCCTCGACCTTGAAGTAGGCGGAGGAGGCGTCGTGCAGGTCGTCGTCGAGGGAGGAGTGGCCCTTGGAGGAGATCTCGGCGTGGGTGTGGACGTCGATCGCCGTCAGTGCCTCGATGTCCATCACGCCTCCGGGAGCTTGGGCGCGGGGATGCCCACGGTCTGGAGTTCGGCGCCGACCGAGGTGGGGAAGGCGTCGGCCAGGGTGTCCGGGGTCCAGCCGCCGTCGGCGTAGGCCGCCCGGATCTCCTGGGGGTGCGACCAGAGTGCCACCTTGTCGCCGCCGATGCCGATGGCCTGGCCGGTGATTCCGCGGGCGGCCTCCGAGGCGAGGAAGGGGACGAGGGCCGCGCAGTCCTCGGGGGTGCCGAAGCCCTCGCCCTTGCGCAGGAAGTCCGGGAGCGGCTCGCCGTTCTTCATCGCCTCGACGTAGGGGGCGAAGGCGGGGATGGTCTCGGTCATCGCGGTGGCGGCCACCGGGACGATCGCGTTGACGGTGATGTTCGCCCGGCCCAGCTCCATCGACCAGGTGCGGGCCATGGCGGCGATGCCCGCCTTGGCGGCCGCGTAGTTGGTCTGGCCGAAGTTGCCGCGCTGGCCGGCCGGGGAGCCGACCAGGATCAGGGTGCCGCCCTCGCCCTGCTCGCGCATCCGCACGGCGGCGGCGCGGGCGCAGGTGAAGGTGCCCTTGAGGTGGGTGGCGATCACCGCGTCGAAGTCGTCGTCGGTCATCTTCCAGAGCACCTTGTCGCGCAGGATGCCCGCGTTGGTGACCAGGGCATCGAGGCGGCCGAACTCCTGGACCGCCCTGTTCACGAGCCGGTCGGCGGCCTCGGCGGTGCCGACCGGGACCACCTCGGCGACGGCGGTGCCGCCGGCCTCGGTGATGGACTTCACGGCCTGCTCGGCGACGGCCTCGTCCACGTCGTTGACGACCACGGAGACGCCGTGGGCGGCGAGGGCATGGGCGTAGGCGAGGCCGAGACCCCGGCCGCTGCCGGTGACGACGGCGGCCTTGCCGGTGAGATCGATGGTGGGCACGGGCGGTGTCCCTTCACGAACGACGGTTACGACTGCGCAACGACGGTTGCGACTCCGAGATCGAAGCTAAGAGCAATAATTGTTGACGTCAATAGTTGTTGTCATCCAACGGGTGCGCCATGCTGGAATGCGTGCCACAGACCGCCCCACCGCCCGGGGCCCGTACCAGGGAGACCGCCATCACCCGCCAGCAATCCGAGAACCCGGCCTCGATCGACGCGGACGAACCGTGGATGCGCGGGCTGCACGCGGACACCGGTTACCTGCTGTACCGCCTCGGTCTGCGCTCGGGGCAGTTGTTCAACACGTTCCTGCAGGAGTCGGGAGTGCGGCTGCGCCACTACGCGGTGCTGCGTTTCCTCGCCACCGCGGAGGGCGCGCTGCAGCGGGAGCTGAGCACCCGGCTCGGCTACGACCCGAGCGCGATCGTCGGCTTGGTCGACGACCTGGAGAAGCTGGGCTTCGCCGAGCGGCGCCCCTCCCCCGACGACCGCCGCAGCCGGATCGTCGTCCTGACCGAGGCCGGCCGGGAGTTCCTGCGGGACACCGACGAGGCGGGCCAGCGGGTGACGAACGACCTGCTGGGCCCGCTCGACCCCGCCG
Source organism: Streptomyces sp. Ag109_O5-1 (assembly GCF_003814875.1). Taxonomy (GTDB): domain Bacteria; phylum Actinomycetota; class Actinomycetes; order Streptomycetales; family Streptomycetaceae; genus Streptomyces; species Streptomyces sasae. The sequence goes on from NZ_RKQF01000001.1 coordinate 1,428,953, forward strand.
AACGCCAGGCGCTGCACGACCTGCTGCTGCGCGTCGCCGACCGGCCATGACGGCCGCCGCCCGCTCCGCGCCCGACCGGCTGCTCGCGGTCCTGGCCGCCTTCGACCACGGACATCCGGCGCTGAGCCTCACCGACATCAGCCGCCGGGCCGGGCTCTCCCTGACCACTGCGCACCGGCTGGTCGGCGCGCTCACCGAGTGGGGCGCGCTGGAGCGGGACACCGACGGCCTGTACCACGTGGGGCTGCGGCTCTGGGAGCTGGCCGCGCTGGCACCTCGGGGTCTCGCGCTGCGCCAGATCGCGCTGCCGTACCTGGAGGACCTGTACGAAGCGACCCACGAGAACGTGCAGTTGGCGGTGCGGGACGGGTCCGAGGTCGTCTACATCGAGTGGCTGTCGGGGCGTTCGGCGGTGGGGGTGCACATCCGGGTGGGCGCCCGCTGGCCGCTGCACGCGACGGGGGTGGGGCTGGCGCTGCTCGCACACGAGACGCCCGCCTTCCAACAGGAGTACTGCGCTGGGCCGTTGGCGTGCTTCACGCCGTACACCATCACGGATCCGGCCAGGTTGCGCCGTTCACTGGCCGAAGTGCGGCGCACGGGTGTGGCAGTGAGCAGCCGTCAGGTCACCGACGACGCGCTGTCGGTGGCGGCTGCGGTGCGCGGGGCCACGGGGCAGGTGGCCGCGGCCGTCTCGGTGGTGGTGCCCCAGGCCGACGCCCAGGTACCGGCGTTGGTCCCGGCGGTGCGGCTGGCCGCGCGGGGCATCTCGCGGGCGCTGGGCTGGCAGCCGGAGCGGACGGACCGGGCCGTGTAGCGTGGCCGGGTGACGGCGAGCGAGGTGTATCGGGAACTGGGCGAGGCCGCCTGGTCATGGGTGCTGGACCAGGTACGGGAGGACGAGGGGCCCTGGCTGCCGGAGACGGTGGCCGAGGAGGAGGCCCAGGATCTCGCACCCGGGGAGGACCGGGACTCGCTGTACGCGGGCATCGCGGGGCTGGCCCCGGTGCTGGCGGAGATCGCGCGGTACCGGACGCTCAGCGAGCGGGAACAGACTCTGGCGGCCGGCATCGTGCGCCGCCTGTCGGCGCAGGCCCCCGTCGTGGCCGAACCCTCCCTCTACATCGGCCTGGCGGGCCACGCCACGGCACTGCGGCTCCTCGAACCGGGCAGCGAGGCGGTCGTGCTGCGGCGGCTCGCCGGGCTCGCGACCCCCGAGGGCTGGCGGACCACCACCACGTTCGTACCGGACTCCGACGCGCCCCTGACCGACATCATCATGGGCGTCGCGGGCGTGGTCATGACGGCCGTCTGGGCGGGCGGAGAGTACGCGGAACCGATCGCGACGACCGGCGGCGAAGCCCTGCTGCGGATGGCCGACAGGACCGAGGCGGGCCTGGACTGGGGGATCTCGCCGAGCACGGAGTGGCGGTGCCCGAACTACTCGCACGGTGCCGCCGGGGTGTCCGCCGCCCTGGCGGTGGCGGGCGCGACGCTGCACCGCGAGGACTTCGTCACGGCCGCCGTGGAAGGAGCCCGGCACGTGTTGTCCATGGGCTCGCTGGCGGACGGCGGCTTCATCGTCCCGCACACGATTCCGCCGTCGAAGCGCGAGGTGGAACCGGTCACGTACACCTGGTGCCACGGCCCGGCCGGCACCTCGCACCTGTTCGCCGCGCTGACGCACGCGGGGGTCGAGGAGGTGGCGGGCCACGAGGTGGCCGCGCTGCGGCAGCGCTGTCTGGCCTCGACCCTCGCCTCGGGAATCCCGGAGCGGCTGCGTCCCGGGTTCTGGGACAACGACGGCCGCTGCTGCGGCACGGCGGGGGTCGGGGACATCCTCCTGGACGCGGCACAGGACTGCGCGGGGACGCCCCGTGCGGACACGCTGTCCGGCGGGGCGGTGCGGATGGGCGACGCGCTGGTGGAGCGGGCGATCACGGACGGGGCGGGTGCCTACTGGCGGTTCCTGGAGCACCGCAACGATCCCCCGCTGCTGCCGCCGGGCACGTCGTGGATGCAGGGCGCGGCGGGCATCTCGGCGTATCTGCTGCGTCTCGCGCGGTATCTCGAGACCGGTCCGGATGCTCCGGTCGTGGACCGGCCGGACCAGTGGTGGGCGGTGCCGGCGCACGTCCGGGGTCAGAGAGCGCTGTAACAGGGTCCGGGGGTGAGCTTCTCGGCGGTCACGGACCCGGCCTGGGCGCGGAACTCGTAGCAGTCCCGCCCCAGCGGCCACTCGTTGGTCATCAGCCAGGCGCGGACCACCAGCCGGCCTCCCGAGAGATCGAGATCCCGCATCGCGAGTTCGATGCCCCGGCTCCGCCACACCGGGTCGTCGTACGCCGCTTCCGGTCCGGCGCGGCGGTAGGCGGAGCGCAGTGCGGCGACCACGTGGGCGGCGGTCCCGGCCGACAGCCGGGACGTCTCGTCGGGCGTGCCGTTGCAGCCTTTGTCGGAGAGCTGCCGGACCGACACCTCCGGCGGCCGGACCCGGAACTCGTAGCAGCCGCCGGCCTCGGTGTCGCCGAAGAGGACGGCCGGTGCGACGCCCGTGATCCGTGCGGTCACGGTGACGGTGTCGCCCTGCCTGCGCACCCACGCACGGGGCCGGTACGGGGCGCCGGTCACGTCCTGGTCGATCTCCCGGTAGAGCAGGGTGCCGTCCGCCGCGGACCTCCGCAGCCGGGACGCCGACTCGGTGACGGAGGCCCGCAGGTCGGCGCGGGCCTGGCTGCGGTAGTGGGCGGGGCCGATGGCACCGAGCCATGCCCAGGCACCGATCACCATCAGCAGGGCGGTCACCAGCACGACCAGGCAGCCGTTCCACAGACAGCCCGCGACACCGCCCCTCCCGAGCGAACTCCCCCGGGCCGCCTCGTCCGGTGGCCGCAGGTGCGGATCATCGCGTCGCACGGCCCGCTCCAGCCGATGGTCCCGCAGTCTGTCGTCCCCCATGCCCCCAGGCTGCCCCCCAATACAACGGCCGACGGGACCCGTTTCCGACACGTGATCGAATCGGGGCCCCGACGGAGACGTTCCGTCAGCCGGCCGTCGCGGTCGCCGTGTACGTCACCTCGTCGTCCCCGTGGTGGGCCGTGCCCCGGCAGGTGAGCGTGGTGGCGGTGGAGACCTGGGGGCGGGTGACCTGCCAGTGCGTCGTGAGGTGTTCGCCGGGGTCCAGGCGGGTCGCGGCGGCCGCGCCCCGGGGGCGGTGCGGTAGCCGAGCGCCCTGAGCGCCTCGGCGAAGGTGAAGTCCTTGTCGGTGAGGGCGCCCTGGCCGCCCGGTCCGAAAGGGTTGTTCCGCACGGTCGCGTGCCCGCTGTGCAGGCCGGTGAGCAGCGAGCAGCGCGAGGGCGCGCACACCGGGGCGGCCGCGTAGGCCTGGGTGAAGCGCAGGCCCTCGGCGGCGAGGGCGTCCAGGCGCGGGGTGTGCATCAGCTGCTGGCCATAGGAGCCGAGTTCGCCGTAGCCGAGGTCGTCGGCGAGGATCACCACGAAGTTGAGCCGGTCGGACGGGCTCTGCGCGGCGGATGCCGCGGCAGCGGGCTTGACGGTGTGCCGGGCCTGCCGGGCGGACTGCGCCTGGTCCCCGTCCTCGCATGCCGTGGCCGCGGCGAGCGCGGCGGGCGCGGCGACGGCCCCGGTGAGGAAACGGCGGCGGCTGGGCATACGGATCCCCCGGGGTGACGGCGGTGCGTGCTGCTGGACAGATGGTGATCGCTGCCGTCCGTCCAGGACCATGCTCACACTGTGAACACTCTGTTTCGACAAATGGGTTCGTCTCGTGACGAGGGAATCTCGGGGTCTGAGGTTCCCTCTCCATGACATCAGAATGATCACAAACGGAAGCCGCACCCCTTCACCCAGGGGTGCGGCTTCCGGCCGTCGGTTCGTCCGTGCCGGTCGCCGGCGCTCGCGGGACCGCGCCGTCGGCTCAGGAGGGCAGCGCCGCCCGCAACCGCCGGTCCCGTGGCGCGGGTTTGCGGTCCAGCCGGGTGTCCAGGAGGCGCCGGGCGGCGTCGCAGCGCCCGGCCGCGACGAGGGCGTACAGCAACGTCTCCTCGACGACCTCCCGTTGGGCCGCGCTGCCGCCGACCCGGCGCAGCACCGGCAGCAGCGCGTCGAGTCCCCGGGCCGCCTCATGGAAGCGCTCCTCGACCAGCGCGGCGAGGGCCTCGCACAGCGGTGCGATCACCTCCCGCTGCACGGGATCGGCGCCGGCCGCGTGGTCGCGCAGCCGGTGCAGCGCCGGCAGGTCCCCGGCGGCGGTGAGAGCGACGGCCGCGTGCAGCGCGGTGAACGCGGTGGCGGGCCGCTCCAGCACCTCCCTGGCCACCGAGTCCAGTACGTCCGCCGTCGGCAGTTCCCCGTCCCAGCTGTCGCTGAGCCGGGCCCGCCACAGCAGCGAACCGGAGTCGACCAGGGCCCGCAGCCCGCGCACCCGGCCCGGCGCGAGCTGGGTGAACCAGCGGCGGCGTACGGCGGCCGGGTCGTCGAGGGCGAGTTCGTGCAGGGCGATGTGCCAGGAGAAGTGCGCCCGGTGCACCGCGCCCCGCCCGCGGCCGGACACCCACCCGTCGAGCCAGTCCCGGCCCGCCCGGTGCGCCCCGGACTCGTAGTGGACGTGGGCCAGGGCGTGCACCGCGTGCCCGGAGGCGGGCTCCGCGGCCAGCGCGCGGTGGGCCAGCTCCCCCGCCTCGTACAGCCGTCCCTCCTCCTGGCGCAGGAAGGCCAGCAGCGAGGTGTGGAACCAGTGGCCGTCGTACGCGGGCGAGGTCAGTTCCAGCAGCCCGAGGGCGTCGTCGTCGTGCAGGTCGCTCACCCCGGAGAACGCGATGGTCGGCACGGCCGCGGCGAGCGCCAGCGCGTCCCCGGGGTGCTCGCGCAGATGCCGTACGAGCGCCTCGTCCCCGTCGTCGCCGGTCACCCGGCGCGTGACCACCGCCACGAAGGACCGCTCCCGTTCGTCGGAGCGCTCGCGGGCCGCGCGCTGGGCGTCGGCGAGGGCGCGGGGCACGTCGACGGCGGCGGCGCACTCGTGGCCCAGCAGGGCGAGGGCCGCGTGGCCGAGGGCGAAGCCGGGGTCGAGGGCGACCGCGCGGGCGAAGGCGTCCTCGGCACCGGAGCGCACCTTGAGGACCCGGCCGAGACCGCTGCGGTAGGCGGCGGCCGCCTCGGCGTGGGTGGAGAGGGGCAGACCGTGACCGTCGACGGGCCGCCGGGAGCCCCGCCCCCGGCGCGGCAGGGGCAGCAGCCGCTGGGCCAACTCGGCTGCCTGGACGCGGATTTCCGGGATGGCGGTGGTCTCCCACAGCTCGCCGCGGCGTGGGGCGCCGAGCGTGAACAGGGGAGCCTCGGCCCGGCCCCGGGCGTCGAGGAGCTGTCCGTCGCGGGTGGCGGCGCCCATGCCGAGCGGGCCGGGGACGGCGAGGCCGGAGCCGAACAGGGCCTGCCACAGGGGTGAGTCGAGGCTCCGGCCCGGTCCCGTGCAGTCGATGACCCAACCGACCCGCGTCACCTGCCCGTTGGACAACTCGACTGCGAGGGAGCCGTCTTCGGATTCGGTGGCGCGGAGGACCGTACCGGTGTGGACGTGCAGCCGGCGTGCGGTGCGGGCGCGGGAGACGTGTTCGGCGGTGGCGGGGGCCATCCGGTGGCGGTGGGTGTTCCACAGGGCGCCCTCACGGGCCAGGAACTCCTCGCGCTCCTCGGGGGTGAGGCTGCGCCACAGGCGTGCGGTGTGCGGGCGGAGGCTGTCCAGGCCGGGGCGCCAGTCGCCGTGGGTGCGTACGGAGCGGCTGACATGGCGGTAGACCGCGCGGCGCAGCCGGCCCAGCGAGGTGTCGTCGAGGCCCTCCGGGGCGGGCATGGCGCCGGCCGGGCCGAGGGCGTGCGGCTGCGGCAGCAGTCCGCTGCGGGAGAGGGCGTGCAGGGTGCGGCCGGGGCGGTCGAGGGTGAGGGCGAGGTCGACGGCGGTCAGGCCGGTGCCGACCAGGAGGACGTCGTCGGGGCTCTCCCGTACCGCGTCCAGGGCGCCCGGAGACCACGGGGCGGCGATGAAGCGGGGCGAGGTGCGCAGGGCGGGCGGGGCCCAGCCGGCGGTGGCGCCCGCCGGTCCGGTGGCAAGGACCGCGCCGTCCGCGAGCAGGTGTCCCCCGTCGGCGAGGTGGAGTTCCACCCGTCCGTCGGGGGTGCCGGTACAGCTCTGCGCGCGTGTACGCAGCCGGCGTACGGCGACCGTGCCGTGGGCGCGGACGAGGGCCTGGCCGAGGGTGTCGGCGAGGTAGGCGCCGTAGCGGTAGCGGGTGGCGAAGTCGGTGCCGGTGACGGTGGGTTCGCCGTGCCGGCACAGCCAGCGGACGAAGTGTCCGGGGTCGTCCGGGTAGGCGCTCATGTTGCCGGCGGGCACGTTGAGGCGGTGCCGGGGGTCGCGGGTGGCATAGGCGGTGCCCCGGCCGGCCTCCGGGGCCGGGTCGATCAGGACGAGGTCGAGGGCGGTCCGGCGGCGGTGCGCCGTCTCGCAGAGCTGGACGGCGGTGAGTGCGCCCGCCGCTCCTGCTCCCACGATGGCCACACTGTGCCGCTTGCGGACGTCGGTCACGGAATACCTCCGGCGGGGGTCGGCCTGCTGCTTCTCTGCTATTCCGATCGGATACATGGGGAAGCCTTCCCGGGAGGGGGGGAACTCACCGGAAACTCAGGCCGCCGGTCGGGCGTTCATACTCTGTTCACGAACACGGGCGGGGACAACCCGGGTTCCGGCCGACTCACCCCCGGCCCGGCGGGGGATTCCCCCCGCTCCGCAGCGTGACCGCCCGGCTCCTCATCCGAATCTCAGGGATCACCCCCGTGATTCAAAGGAACCCCCCATACAACCAGCGCAGGATGCCCTGACACAGGTGAACAAGTCAGGAAGGCGTGGCGTGGGCGTCCAGCACATATCGAACCGGTCCGGACGGCAGTCGGGGAGGTGGTCCCGGCGCGGGAGCCTCGCCGCTCTCGGCGCGGTGCCCGCGGGGGCGGCGCTGGCCGGATGCAGTTCCTCCGCCGACGCCTCGGCCTCGGCCCCGACGGACGGGAAGGGCGCGACGGCCTCTGCCAAGTCCGCGGCCAGGAAGGCGACGATCACGGTCACGCCCGTCTCCGGCACCAAAAAGGCCGACTTCGGCAGCCCGGTCGAGGTGACGGTGGCCGACGGCACGCTGGCCTCCGTGACGGTCGCGGGCAACGACGGCTCGACGCTGTCGGGCGCCTTCAACGCCGCGAAGACGAAGTGGACGTCGGCGAAGAACCCGTACTCGGGCACGAAGTACACGGTGACCGCGAAGGCCGAGGGCGCGACCGACGAGACCGTGGCGACCTTCACCACGAAGTCCCCCGGCGAGACGTTCGTCGGCTACTTCACACCCGAGGCGGACTCCACATCCGGCGTGGGCATGCCGGTGTCGATCAACTTCACGCATGCCGTCAAGGACCGTGCGGCCGTCCAGAAGGCGATCACCGTGACCGCCGAGCCGGAGGTGGAGATCGTCGGGCACTGGTTCAGCGACACCCGGCTCGACTTCCGTCCGGAGACGTACTGGGCGAAGGGCACCAAGATCACGCTGAGCCTGCGGCTGAAGGACGTCGAGGGCCAGGACGGCGTCTACGGCGTGCAGTCCAAGGACGTCACCTTCCACATCGGCCGGGAGCAGATCAGCACGGTCGACCTGTCCACCAAGCAGATGGTCGTGAAGCGGGACGGCGCCGCCTACGCCAGCTACCCGGTCTCCGGCGGCAACGCCCAGCACACCACCTGGTCCGGGATCATGGTGATCAGCGAGCGCTTCAAGCAGACCCGGATGGAGTCGTCCACGGTCGGCCTCGGCGACGAGTACGACATCTCCGACGTCCCGCACGCCCAGCGCCTGACCACCTCCGGCACCTTCGTGCACGGCAACTACTGGGCCTCCACCTCGGTCTTCGGCAACGAGAACACCAGCCACGGCTGCGTCGGCCTGCACGACGCCAAGGGCGCGAGCGACTCCTCGGTCGCCGGCTACAAGTTCTACGAGAGCTCGATGATCGGCGATGTGGTGATCGTCAAGAACTCCGGCGAGAAGACCGTGGAGGCGTCCAACGGCCTCAACGGCTGGAACCTGTCCTGGTCGGACTGGAAGGCCGGCAGCGCGGTCTGACACCCGGGCGCCTTCAGCGTGTGAACTCCCGTGGGATACAAGGAGTTTCTTTGTTTTAACTCTTGACGGCCGCAGGCGCGGAGAGCACATTGGGCCCACTTTGAGAGCGCTCTCAGCCAGTCCTGGCGCTCTCGAAGGCAACCCGCGCACCCCCACTCCGTACCCGAGAGGCACCCCCATGAGTGAAACCTCCGGTATACCTCCTGCGGATCACAGACGGCGGCGTTCGTTCCGTCGCGCGCTGATCGCCGCGTTCGCCACCATGGGCCTGGCGGTCGCGGCCGCCACGACCGCGACCCTTCCCGCCAACGCCTCGGCGCCCAGCGTGCCGTCCGGCTGGAGCCAGGTCTTCCTGGACGACTTCAACGGCGCCGCGGGCACCGGCGTCGACAGCTCCAACTGGCAGTACGACACCGGGACCTCGTACCCCGGAGGAGCCGCCAACTGGGGCACCGGCGAGGTCGAGACGATGACCTCCAGCACCACCAACGTCGCCCTGGACGGCAGCGGCGACCTGAAGATCACCCCGGTCCGGGACTCGTCCGGCAACTGGACCTCGGGCCGGATCGAGACCACCCGTACCGACTTCCAGCCCCCGGCCGGCGGCAAGCTGCGCGTCGAGGCCCGCATCCAGATGCCGAACGTCACCGGCACCGCCGCCTACGGCTACTGGCCGGCGTTCTGGATGCTGGGCGCGCCCTACCGGGGCAACTACCAGAACTGGCCGAGCGTCGGCGAGCTGGACATCATGGAGAACGTGCAGGGCCTGGACAAGGTCTGGGCGACCATGCACTGCGGCACCAACCCGGGCGGCCCCTGCAACGAGACGACCGGCCTGGGCAATTCGACCGCCTGCCCCAACACCACCTGCCAGTCCGGCTTCCACACCTACACGATGGAGTGGGACCGCTCGGTGAGCCCCGAGGCGATCCGCTTCTACGTGGACGGCGTCAACTACCAGACGGTGACCGCCGGCCAGGTCGACGCCACCACCTGGGCGAACGCCACGAACCACGGCTTCTTCGTCATCCTGAACGTGGCGATGGGCGGCGGCTTCCCGGACGCGTTCGGCGGCGGCCCCACCAGCGCCACCGAGTCCGGCCACCCGATGGTCGTGGACTACGTCCAGGTGCTGTCGGCCAGTGGGAGCGGTACCACCACCCCGCCGAGCGGCAGCCGGGGCGCGTACAGCGCGATCCAGGCCGAGTCGTACGACAGCCAGTCCGGTGTCACCGCCGAGACCACCACGGACACCGGCGGCGGCCAGGACATCGGCTACATCGCCAACGGTGACTGGGCGCTCTACAAGGGGGTGGACTTCGGCCCCACGGCGGCCACCCAGTTCTATGCGAGGGTGGCGAGCGGCGCGGCCTCCGGGGTGAGCGGCCTGGTCCAGGTCCGGCTCGACAGCCCCTCCAACACCCCGATCGGCAGCTTCTCGGTGGCCAGCACCGGCGGCTGGCAGAACTGGACGACGGTCCCGGCCAACATCAGCTCGGTGACGGGCACGCACGACGTGTACCTCACCTTCAGCAGCGGCCAGTCGGCGGACTTCGTGAACGTGAACTGGTTCGACTTCGGTCACTGACACCGGCCCGGAAGGCCTGGAGGGTGCCCCGCGGACAGAGTGCTCGCGGGGCACCCGCACGCCGCCGGACCGCCGGCCGCCATGCATATAGAGGGGGCGCCGCGCGCGAGAAGGTGTCACCGCGCACTCCGGCCGCGGCCTCTCACCGAGCGGGTCGACACGGTCAGGCCGGTGCCGACCGAGCCCTCGCCCCGCGCCATGCGCCAGGCGCGTCCGGCGGGCCCGGTTCGCCGACCGCCTCGTCCCCGCCCGCGCTGGAACTTCCGCCGGGCGGCGTCCGGCGCTCGGTTTTCGGCTCGGTCTCAGCCGCGAAAAACGGCCCTGCGAGGGCCCGTAGGCGTGACGCCACCCATAGGAGCCAGATCACATCCTATCCGGCATCGTAGGAACGGAACACTCCGAACAGGAAGTAAGTTCCCCAATACCCATCATTTCGGGCATTTCTCCTAAGTAGGGTAGTACGTCACATCATTGCGCCCCAGCCCTCCCGCCGCTAACCATTGCTGTCGTCGCCGGGAGACGGGCGATGGACCGAACGGATCACCGCCAGGTCCGCCCACTCTCGACCGCAGCCCGCGGCCCGCACCACGCAGGCCGTCGACCGCAGCCGACACCGACGATGTCCCCCACCGGAGGATTCCTTTCACATGACCATGACCACTCGCACCCGCATCGCCCGCCTTCGCACCATCGCCCTCACCGGCATCGCCACCACCGGTGCCGCGGCCGCCGCCCTCACCCTGATGCCGGCGAACGCCCAGGCAGCCGAGATGACGCAGGCGCACGTGTCCAGTGCGGTCACGGCCTCCTCCAACAGCAGCCACACCCAGAAGTCCGGCTCCGCCAACAACCTCGACGGCTGGATCAAGCAGTCCCTGCAGATCATGAAGGCCAAGGGCATCCCGGGCAGCTACGAGGGCCTGAAGCGCAACATCATGCGCGAGTCCGGCGGCAACCCGACCGCCCAGAACAACTGGGACGTCAACGCCAAGCAGGGCACCCCCTCCAAGGGCCTGCTGCAGGTCATCGACCCCACCTTCAACGCCTACCACGTGGCCGGCACCGCGCACAGCGTCACCGACCCGGTTGCGAACATCACCGCGGCCGCCAACTACGCCGCCCACCGCTACGGCTCCATCGACAACGTCAACTCCGCGTACTGACCGGGTCCCTGGCAGCCGTCGGCGCACCGCCCCGCCAAAGAACCGGGGCGGAGCCGACGTACAGGCCGGGCCGGCCGCGCCCGCCGGATCCTCACACCGGACGGGCGCCGACGCTCCGACCGCACAGATCACAGCTCCACGCAGACCCCGGGCCCACCGGGTCGAGGCCGCACCGCGCCCGTCACCCGCACGCCCATGACAGGGTCTGCCGCATGACGACCAGGGGTGCCGCACCCAGGCCGTGTCGACGTCCGGCCGCACCACGCCCAGCGACGGCGCCCCCACCGGCTGCGTCCCCGTCCACACGAATCCCGGACGAGCCGTCCGCCACCCCGGAAGGGCATCCCCGGGGTGGACGCCGTCTCGACGCCCCGAAGACGCAGGCCAACGCAGGCCGATCGGCCCGGCAACCCGGTGCCGCCGTCGCGCTAGCGCAGTTCCGCGCGGAAGGTCACCGGTGTCTGCCCGGTGTGCAGATGGAAGAACTTGGAGAAGTTCGCCGCGTCGGGGAAGCCGACCGCGGCGCCGACGCGGCCGATGGGCAGGTCCGTGTGGGCGAGGAGGCGTTTGGCCTCCAGGACGACCCGCTTGTCGATGAAACCCTTGGGGGTCTCCCCGGTCGCGGCGCGCACGGCGCGGACCAGGGTGCGGCGGGAGTAGCCGAGCGCGTCGGCGTAGGCGCTGACGCTGTGGTTCGTCGCGAAGTCCTTCTCCACCGCGTCCCTGAAAAGGGTGAACGTGGTGTCGGACTGGCGGCGGGCCGCCTCCGCCGAGCTGGCCGCGAGATGGGCGAGCCGCAGCAGCAGCGCGGTGAGGGAGTGCCGCAGCACCGAGGTGTGCAGACTCGGCGGGAGGGTCTCGGTGTCCTCGTACTCACGCCGCAGGTTCGCCAGGGACGCCTGGAGCGCGGCGAGTTGGGCAGGGTCGGGGCGGAGCAGCGGCGGCAGGTCGTAGCGGTAGAGCCCGGTCGCCTCCACGATCGCCCTCGGCAGGAATCCGGGCTGCATGGCCAGCACGGTTCCCCGGTACTCGCAGGTCCGTGAGAAGCGATGCACCTGACCGGGGCGGATCCACAGCAGGTCGCCGGCCCGCGCCTCGTACTCGGCGAAGTCGATCATGTGGCGGACAGGCCCTTCGGTGAAGAGCATGACCACGTGGAAGTCGATGCGGTGGACGCGCTCCAGCGGGGCGTCCGCGGCATGCCAGCGACGCCCGTTCCCCATCGGCCCGACCTGTACGCCGACACCGCCGACGCTCAGATCCACCGGGAACGGGAAGGTTCTGATCCCGTCACCGTCGCCTGCCCCTTCGGGCGTTCTGTCCGCCATGTCCTTCTCGTGCCGTCCCTGTCGAAGATCCGTGTCCCACTTTCACCACAGGCTGACACACTCCGACCTTCCTTCTCAAAAGTCCGACTTTTAGTTTTGAACGCGTCAGGCCAGCCAGAACGCTTCGAACGAGGACTTCTTGAAGATGAGCACGCAGACATCAGACGGCTTCGAGTGGACCGACCTCGACCGGCGTGCCGTGGACACCGCGCGCCTCCTCGCGGCCGACGCCGTACAGCAGGTCGGCAACGGGCATCCCGGCACCGCGATGAGCCTGGCCCCGGCCGCGTACACGATCTTCCAGAAGGTGATGCGGCACGACCCGGCCGACCCGGAGTGGACCGGCCGTGACCGCTTCGTCCTCTCCCCCGGACACACCTCGCTGACCCTCTACACCCAGCTGTTCCTCGCCGGGTACGAGCTGGAGCTGGACGACCTCAAGGCCTTCCGGACGCACGGTTCGAAGACGCCGGGCCACCCGGAGTACGGCCACACGGCCGGGGTCGAGACCACCACGGGACCCCTCGGCCAGGGCGTCGCCAACGCCGTCGGCATGGCGATGGCCGCCCGCTACGAGCGCGGCCTCTTCGACCCCGAGGCCCCCGAGGGCACCTCCCCCTTCGACCACACGATCTGGGCGATCGTCTCCGACGGCGACCTGGAGGAGGGCGTCTCCGCCGAGGCCTCCTCGCTGGCCGGCCACCAGAAGCTCGGCAACCTGGTCTTCGTCTACGACGACAACCACATCTCCATCGAGGGCGACACGGCCACCGCCTTCTCCGAGGACGTGCTGAAGCGGTACGAGGCCTACGGCTGGCACACCCAGCGCATCGAGCCGACCACCGAGGGTGATGTCGATGTTCACGCCTTGTACGCAGCCCTGAAGGCAGCCCAGGCCGAGACCGAACGCCCCTCGATCATCGCCATGCGCACGATCATCGCGTGGCCCGCCCCGAACGCGCAGAACACCGAGGCCTCCCACGGCTCCGCGCTCGGCGCGGACGAGATCGCCGCCACCAAGCGCGTCCTCGGCTTCGACCCGGAGCAGTCCTTCGAGGTCGCCGACGAGGTGCTGGCCCACGCCCGCCGCGCCCTGGACCGGGGTGCCGAGGACCACGCGGCCTGGGACAAGCGGATCGCCGAATGGCGCACCGCACAGCCGGCGCACGCCGAGCTCTTCGACCGGGTCGTCGCCGGGCAGCTCCCCGAGGGCTGGGAGGACGCGCTGCCCGTGTTCGAGGAAGGAAAGTCCGTCGCCACCCGGGCCGCCTCCGGCAAGGTCCTGCAGGCGCTCGGCCCGGTGCTGCCGGAGCTGTGGGGCGGCTCCGCCGACCTCGCGGGCTCCAACAACACCACCATCGACAAGACCTCCTCCTTCCTGCCGAAGGGCAACCCGCTGCCCGAGGCGAACCCGTACGGCCGTACCGTCCACTTCGGCATCCGCGAGTTCTCGATGGCCGCCGAGATGAACGGCATCGCCCTGCACGGCAACACCCGGATCTACGGCGGCACCTTCCTGGTGTTCTCCGACTACATGCGCAACGCCGTCCGGATGTCGGCGCTCATGCAGCTCCCCGTGACCTACGTCTGGACGCACGACTCCGTCGGTCTCGGCGAGGACGGCCCCACCCACCAGCCGGTAGAGCACCTGGCCGCGCTGCGCGCCATCCCGGGTCTGAACGTCGTCCGCCCGGCCGACGCCAACGAGACCGCGACGGCCTGGGCCGAGATCCTGAAGAGGCACGCCACGCACCCCGCCCCGCACGGACTCGCGCTGACCCGCCAGGGCGTGCCGACGTACGCACCGAACCCGGACGCGGCCAAGGGCGGTTATGTGCTGCGCGAGTCGTCCACCGAGACCCCCGAGGTGATCGTCATCGCCACCGGTTCCGAGGTGCACCTCGCCGTCGAGGCGCGTGACCTCCTGGAGGCCGAGGGGATCGGCACCCGGGTGGTGTCGATGCCGTCCGTGGAGTGGTTCGAGGAGCAGCCCCGCGAGTACCGCGAGAGCGTGCTGCCGCCGGCCGTGAAGGCGCGGGTCGCCGTGGAGGCCGGGATCGGCCTGACCTGGTACCGCTTCGTGGGCGACGCCGGCCGGATCGTCTCCCTGGAGCACTTCGGTGCCTCCGCCGACGCCGGGACCCTGTTCGCCGAGTTCGGCTTCACCGCCGGGAACGTGGCCGCACAGGCCCACGCGTCCCTCGCCGCCGCCCGTACCGCCTGATCCGCACGCAAGAAGAGCCAGAAGAGTTCCAGAAGAGGAAGATGATCACTGTGACCGAAGCAACCGCCACCGCGGGAGCACTGAAGAGCCTCTCCGACGAGGGCGTCTCCATCTGGCTGGACGACCTGTCGCGCAAGCGGATCAGCACCGGCAACCTCGCCGAGCTGGTCGCCACGAAGAACGTCGTGGGCGTCACCACCAACCCCTCGATCTTCCAGGCCGCCATCGGCTCGGGTGAGGGGTACGAGGAGCAGCTCGCCGACCTCGCCGTGCGGGGTGTCACGGTCGACGAGGCCGTGCGGATGATGACGACCGCCGATGTGCGGGCCGCCGCCGATATTCTGCATTCCGTATACGATGCGTCACATGGCGCGGACGGCCGTGTCTCCATCGAGGTCGACCCCCGCCTCGCCCACGACACCGTCGCCACCGTCGCGGAGGCCAAGCAGCTCGCCTGGCTCGTGGACCGCCCCAACGTGCTGATCAAGATCCCGGCCACCCAGGCCGGTCTCCCCGCGATCACCGAGGTCATCGCCCAGGGCATCAGCGTCAACGTCACGCTGATCTTCTCCCTGGAGCGCTACCGCGAGGTCATGGCCGCCTACCTGGCCGGCCTGGAGCAGGCCGCCGCCAAGGGCCTGGACCTCGCCACGATCCACTCCGTGGCCTCCTTCTTCGTCTCCCGCGTCGACAGCGAGATCGACAAGCGGCTGACCGTCCTCGGCACCGACGAGGCGCTCGCGCTGAAGGGGAAGGCCGCACTGGCGAACGCACGGCTCGCCTACGAGGCGTACGAAGAGGTCTTCGCCGGCGACCGCTGGAGCGCCCTGGAGTCCGCGGGCGCGAACCGGCAGCGCCCCCTGTGGGCCTCCACCGGCGTCAAGGACCCGGCGTACAAGGACACCCTGTACGTCGACGAGCTGGTCGCGCCGGGCACGGTCAACACCATGCCGGAGGCGACGCTGAACGCGACCGCCGACCACGGCGACATCCACGGCGACACGGTGACCGGCGGCTACGCGCAGGCCCGCGCCGACCTTGCGGCCGTCGAGAAGCTCGGTATCTCCTACGACGAGGTCGTGGGCAAGCTTGAGGACGAGGGCGTCGCCAAGTTCGAGGTGGCCTGGCAGGAGCTGCTGGACGCCGTCACGAAGTCCCTGGACAGCAAGGGAGTTGAGGCGTAATGAGCGAGACCGCCAAGGAGGTGCGGGTGCCGGTGGTGCCCGTGGCCGACTGGGACAATCCGTTGCGCGACGCGCGCGACCGGCGGCTGCCGAGAGTCGCGGGCCCGTCGGGCCTGGTCATCTTCGGTGTGACCGGTGACCTGTCCCGCAAGAAGCTGATGCCGGCCGTCTACGACCTGGCCAACCGCGGGCTGCTGCCGCCGGGTTTCTCGCTCGTCGGCTTCGCCCGCCGGGACTGGGAGGACCAGGACTTCGCGCAGGTCGTCCACGACGCGGTACGCGAGCACTCCCGGACCCCGTTCCGTGAGGAGGTCTGGCAGCAGCTCGCCGAGGGCATGCGGTTCATCCCCGGCGACTTCGACGACGACACCGCGTTCAAGCAGCTGAAGGCGGCCGTCGACGAACTGGACAGCTCCCGGGGCACCGGCGGCAACTTCGCCTTCTACCTCTCCGTGCCGCCGAAGTTCTTCCCCAAGGTCGTCCAGCAGCTGAAGAAGGTCGGCCTGGCCGCCCCGCCCGCCGGGTCCTGGCGCCGGGCGGTCATCGAGAAGCCTTTCGGCCACGACCTGGCCTCCGCGCAGGACCTCAACGCGGTCGTGCACGACGTGTTCGACCCGGACCAGGTGTTCCGGATCGACCACTACCTGGGCAAGGAGACCGTCCAGAACATCCTGGCGCTGCGCTTCGCCAACCAGATGTACGAGCCGATCTGGAACCGGTCGTACGTCGACCACGTGCAGATCACCATGGCCGAGGACATCGGCATCGGCGGTCGTGCGGGCTACTACGACGGCATCGGCTCGGCCCGTGACGTCATCCAGAACCACCTGCTCCAGCTGATGGCGCTGACCGCCATGGAGGAGCCGATCGCGTTCGACGCGGACGCGCTGCTCACCGAGAAGCTGAAGGTCCTCAAGTCGGTGCGGCTGCCGGAGGAGCTGGGCAGGCACACCGTGCGCGGGCAGTACGCGGCCGGCTGGCAGGGCGGCGAGAAGGTCATCGGCTACCTCGAAGAGGACGGCATCGACCCGAAGTCGAAGACCGACACCTACGCGGCCGTCAAGCTGGGCATCGACAACCGCCGTTGGGCGGGCGTCCCCTTCTACCTGCGCACCGGCAAGCGGCTGGGCCGCCGGGTCACCGAGATCGCGGTCGTCTTCAAGCGGGCCCCGCACTCACCGTTCGACTCGACGGCGACCGAGGAGCTCGGCTCCAACGCGATCGTCATCCGCGTCCAGCCCGACGAGGGCATGACCGTACGGTTCGGCTCCAAGGTGCCGGGTACCTCGATGGAGATCCGGGACGTGACGATGGACTTCGCGTACGGCGAGTCGTTCACGGAGTCCAGCCCTGAGGCGTACGAGCGGCTCATCCTGGATGTGCTGCTCGGCGACGCCAATTTGTTCCCCCGTCACCAGGAAGTGGAAGAGTCCTGGAAGATCCTCGACCCGATCGAGACGTACTGGGCGAAGCATGGCAAGCCCGCACAGTACGAGTCGGGCAGCTGGGGACCGAAGGAAGCCGACGAGATGCTCGCACGAGACGGACGGAGCTGGCGCAGGCCATGAAGATCGACCTGACCGACACCACGGCAAGCAAGATCAACAAGGCGCTGGTGCAGGGTCGCCGCGCCATCGGAACCCCTGCCGTGGGCATGGTCCTGACGATGGTGATCGTCACGGACGAGGAGAACGCCTACGACTCGATCAAGGCGGCCGAGGAGGCCTCGCACGAGCACCCCTCGCGCACCCTGGTCGTCATCAAGCGGCACGCCCGCACCCTGCGCGACCGCACCACCTCCCGCCTGGACGCGGAGGTCCGGGTCGGCTCCGAGGCCGGCACCGGCGAGACGGTCGTGCTGCGGACGTACGGCGATGTCTCCGACCACGCCGACTCGGTGGTCCTGCCGCTGCTGCTGCCGGACGCCCCGGTGGTCGTGTGGTGGCCGGTGGAGGCCCCCGAGACCCCGTCCAAGGACCCGCTGGGCGCGCTCGCCCAGCGCCGGATCACCGACCTGTACGCGGTCGAGCGGCCGATGCAGGTCCTGGAGACTCGCGCCCGCAGCTACGCGCCCGGCGACACCGACCTCGCCTGGACCCGGCTCACCCTGTGGCGGTCCATGCTGGCGGCCGCCCTCGACCAGGCGCGGGCCAAGGTGACCTCGGCCGCCGTCGAGGCCGAGGCGGACAACCCGAGCGCCGAACTCCTCGCCCGCTGGCTGGAGGCCCGCCTGAAGGTCAAGGTGGACCGCGTGGTCTCGCCCGGCCCGGTCGTCACGGCCGTCCGGCTGGGCACCGCCACCGGCGAGATCGTCATCGACCGCCCCGAGGGTCCCCTCGCCAGCCTGACCCTGCCGGGCCAGCCGCCGCGCACCCTCGCCCTCAAGGTCCGCGCCACCTCCGAACTCATCGCCGAGGAGCTCCGCCGCCTCGACGCCGACGAGATGTACGCCATCGCCCTGCGCGGCGAGGGCAGCGACAAGGAGACCGTCTCCCATGTCTGACACCCCCCGGCTCACCCGGCGGCCCGAGTGGACCGCCCTGGAGGACCACCGCGCCGAGGGCCGGCCGGTCCTTCGTGAGCTGTTCGCGGCGGACCCGGCGCGCGCCGAGCGGTACGTCGTACGCGTCGGCGACCTCCACATCGACTACAGCAAGCACCTGATCACGGACGAGACCCTCGCCCTGCTCCAGGAACTGGCCACCGCCACCGACGTGTTCGGGCTGCGGGACGCCATGTTCCGGGGCGAGAGGATCAACATCACCGAGCGGCGGGCGGTCCTGCACACCGCGCTGCGCGCCCCTCGGGACGCGGTGGTCGAGGTGGACGGCGAGAACGTCGTGCCGGCGGTGCACGCGGTCCTCGACAGGATGGGCGACTTCGCCGACCGGGTCCGCTCGGGCGAGTGGACCGGTCACACCGGCAAGCGCATCAAGAACGTCGTCAACATCGGCATCGGCGGCTCCGACCTCGGTCCCGCGATGGCGTACGAGGCCCTCCGCGCCTTCACGGCACGGGAGTTGACGTTCCGTTTCGTGTCGAACGTGGACGGCGCCGACCTGCACGAGGCGACCCGGGACCTGGACCCGGCGGAGACCCTCTTCATCGTCGCGTCCAAGACCTTCACGACGATCGAGACGATCACCAACGCCACCTCCGCGCGCCGGTGGCTGCTCGACGGGCTGGACGGCGAGGACAAGGCGGTCGCCAAGCACTTCGTGGCCCTCTCCACGAACTCCGAGAAGGTGTCGGACTTCGGCATCGACACGGCCAACATGTTCGAGTTCTGGGACTGGGTCGGCGGCCGTTACTCCTACGACTCGGCGATCGGCCTCTCCCTGATGATCGCCATCGGCCCGGACCGCTTCCGCGAGATGCTCGACGGCTTCCACCTGGTCGACGAGCACTTCCGCACCGCCCCCGCCGAGTCCAACGCGCCCCTGCTCCTCGGCCTGCTGGGGATCTGGTACGGCAACTTCTTCGACGCCCAGTCGCACGCGGTACTCCCGTACAGCCACTACCTGTCCAAGTTCACGGCGTATCTCCAGCAGCTGGACATGGAGTCCAACGGCAAGTCGGTGGACCGCGACGGGCATCCGGTGGACTGGCAGACCGGTCCCGTGGTGTGGGGCACACCCGGCACCAACGGCCAGCATGCCTACTACCAGTTGATCCACCAGGGCACCAAGCTGATCCCGGCGGACTTCATCGGCTTCGCCGAGCCGGTCGCCGAGCTGAGCGCTGGACTCAGGGGGCAGCACGACCTGTTGATGGCGAACTTCTTCGCCCAGACGCAGGCACTGGCCTTCGGCAAGACGGCGGAGGAGGTCCGCGCGGAGGGCGTGGCCGAGGAGCAGGTCGCGCACCGCACCTTCCGGGGCAACCACCCGACCACCACGATCCTGGCCCGCGAGCTGACCCCGTCCGTGCTCGGCCAGCTGATCGCGCTCTACGAGCACAAGGTGTTCGTCCAGGGCGCCGTCTGGAACATCGACTCCTTCGACCAGTGGGGCGTGGAGCTGGGCAAGGTGCTCGCCAAGCGCATCGAGCCCGCCCTGACCGGGGGTGCCGACGTGCCCGGCCTGGATCCCTCCACCGCCGGGCTCGTGGCCGCGTACCGCACACTCAGGAATTGAATCCTCACTCTCGCGAACGAGGGTGATTCCTGACTCTCACAGCCCAGTGGAAACAGCATTCCGCCAGGTCTTACGTGATCAGCGCCAGCCGGGTCGAAACCTGCCCGGCAGCGTGCTTGCTATCACACGCTGAGCTTCGTAACTTACACCACACGAATGGACCACGCAAAGTGACTGTCATGCAGATCGGACTGATCGGTCTCGGCAAGATGGGCGGCAACATGCGCGAGCGGATCCGCCGCGCAGGCCACACCGTCATCGGTTACGACCGCAACCCCGACGTCTCCGACGTGAAGTCCCTGGAAGAACTGGTCGAGAAGCTCGACGCCCCGCGCGTGGTGTGGGTGATGGTCCCGGCGGGCCACGCCACCCAGTCCGTCGTCGACGAGCTCAAGGACCTGCTGTCCGAGGGCGACACGGTCGTCGACGGCGGCAACTCGCGCTGGACGGACGACGAGAAGCACGCCGCCGAGCTCGCCATCAAGGGCATCGGCTTCGTCGACGCCGGTGTCTCCGGCGGTGTGTGGGGTCTGCAGAACGGCTACGCCCTGATGGTCGGCGGCGACAAGCAGCACGTCGAGCGGCTCCAGCCGATCTTCGAGGCGCTCAAGCCGGAAGGCCCGTACGGCTATGTCCACGCCGGCAAGGTCGGCGCCGGGCACTTCTCCAAGATGGTCCACAACGGCATCGAGTACGCCATGATGCAGGCCTACGCCGAGGGCTGGGAGCTCCTGGAGAAGGTCAAGTCCGTGGACAACGTCCGCGAGGTCTTCCGCTCCTGGCAGGAAGGGACCGTTATTCGCTCCTGGCTCCTTGACCTCGCGGTCAACGCCCTGGACGACGACGAGCACCTCGACAAGCTGAAGGGGTTCGCACAGGACTCCGGCGAGGGCCGCTGGACCGTCGAGGCGGCCATCGACAACGCGGTGCCGCTGCCGGCCATCACCGCCTCCCTCTTCGCGCGGTTCGCGTCCCGCCAGGACGACTCCCCGCAGATGAAGATGATCGCGGCGCTGCGCAACCAGTTCGGCGGCCACGCCGTCGAGTCGAAGGAGTAGTCCGCCATGGGGGACCTTCTCCTGGTCCGCCACGGTGAGACGGAGTGGAGCCTGTCGGGCCAGCACACCAGCTGGACCGACCTGCCCCTCACCCAGCACGGTGAGGAACAGGCCAAGTCCCTCGCCCCGCTGCTCACCGGCCGGACCTACGCACTGGTACTGGCCAGCCCGCTGGGCCGCGCGATACGCACGGCCGAACTGGCCGGTCTCACCGGGGCCGTACCCGACCCCGACCTGCACGAATGGGACTACGGCGGCTACGAGGGCATCACCACGGCCCAGATCCACCGCTCCCGCCCCGACTGGTACCTGTGGACCGACGGCGTCCCGCCCGGCGCGGAGGGCCACCCCGGCGAGTCGCCGGAGCAGATCGGCGCCCGGGCCGACCGGGTGCTCGCCAAGCTGGACGCCGCGCTCGCCCGCGACGACGGCGATGTGGTCCTCGTGGCCCACGCCCACTTTCTGCGCGTCCTGACGGCCCGCCGGCTGGGGCTGCCGCCGGCCGAGGGGCGCCTGTTCCAGCTGGCGACCGGGACGGTCAGCCGGCTGTCCATGGAACACGGGTGGCCCGTGATCACCGAGTGGAACCGGCTGCCCTGATCGGTGGAACGCCTGCCGTGATCGGCCCCGTAACGGCCCGCCAGTGACAACTGGCGGGCCGTTACGACGTATTGGGCCCCGGCCGGAACGGCAGGTATACCAATCGCCTGCCGCGGAGAGTTTCTACGGCCCCTTTCCTAACCCCTTGTCGAAAGTCCTGTGAAGCCCATAGCCTGACGCCGCGCCGGTGCCGTCGTACGCCCCGGCCCGGTCGTGACGGGATGGCCGGTCGTGACGGGACGGGAGGGGCAGCTGCGTGAAGCGCACATCGCGAGACATCCGCACCGCGAACCGCTACGAGGTGCTGCGCCAGATCATCGCCCAGTCCCCCACCTCCCGGCAGACGCTGGCCGCCGCCACCGGACTGAGCGTGGCCACGGTCGCCACGCTGGTCGGCGAGCTGCTCGACCTCCGGATGATCACGGAGGTCGGCTTCGAGGACTCCGCGGGGGGCCGCCCCCGGGGTCTCGTGGCCGTGAACGCGGCGGGCGGCGCGCTGATCGGCGTCGACATGGCGGAGACGTACGTCCGGGTGGAGCTGTTCGACCTGGGGCTGAACGTGCTGGCCCGGGCCGAGGAGGACATGCGCCCCGGGGAGCACCGGCCCGAGCAGGCGGTCGGTCATGTCGCCACGGCCGTCGGCTCGGTGGTGGCGCAGGCCGGTGTCGAGGGGGCGCGGGTCCTCGGCGTCGGGGTGAGCGTGCCCGGCCAGGTCGACCGGGACACCGGGATCGCCGAGTACGCGCCCAACTGGGACTGGCACGACGTGCCGTTGCTGGATCTGCTCTCCGAACACATCGCCTACCCGCTGTACCTGGACAACCCGCTGCGGGCGAGTGCGGTGGCCGAGCTGTGGTTCGGGGCCGCGCGCGGGCGCGAGGACGCCGTGGTGGTGAACCTCGGGACCGGGGTCGGGGCCGGGCTGGTCCTGGCCGGCGGCCTGTACCGGGGGGTGAGCAACAGCGCCGGGGAATGGGGGCACACGACGCTCGTCCTCGACGGCCGGCTGTGCCACTGCGGCAACCACGGGTGCGTGGAGACATACGTCGGTGCGCCGGGCATCATGCTCAACCTGCGTGAGCTCAGCCCGCGCAGCACGCTGTTGCACCCGGAGGACCAGACCGCCACCATCGCCGCCCTGGCCCGGGGGGTGGCCACGGGCGAGCCGGTGGCCGTCAAGGTCGTCCGTGACACGGCCCGTTACCTGGGCGCGGGCATCTCGGACCTGGTGAACCTCTACAACCCCGAAGTGGTCGTGCTCAGCAGCTGGGTCGCCAGGAAGCTGGGCGCACCGCTGCTCGACGAAGTGCGCGAGGCCGTCCGGCGGCACGCGCTCAGAAGGCCGTTCGCGGCCACCGAGATCGTCCTCTCCCCCATCCCCACCGACCCGGTGTGCCTGGGCGCGGCCACGTTCGCGCTGGAGGGCGCCCTGCAGTCGGTGGGCCAGAGGACACCGAGACGCACCTTCACCACCGCAAGGAGCCGTACCGCACCGCCCGTATGACGACGGAAGGGATGCCGTTTTGACGCGCACCAGGAGATCGGTCCTCGCCACGACCGCGGCCACGCTGGCGGTCACCGGGGCCCTGATCAGCTCCCCGCCCGCGAACGCCGCCGAGACCGACACGGCGGCCACCACGACCGCCGAGGTATCGCCGCACGCCGCCCAGACCATCGACGACATCGGCGCCTCGGGCGCCTGGTGGGTCAACGACCTGCAGCACTTCGACCCCAAGGTCCAGGCCCGGGTGGCGAAGCTGCTCTTCTCCGAGCAGGGCCTGGACCTCAGTTCGTACCGCTACAACATCGGCGGCGGCGGGGTCGCGGTCACCACCCCGGCCCGGGCCGCCGAGGACTTCCTGGACTCCGACGGCTCCTACGACTGGAGCAAGGACAAGGGCGGTCAGACCTTCCTCAGGTACGCCGCGAAGTACGGCGTCAAGGACCTGATCGGCTTCGTCAACAGCGCGCCTGCCCAGCTGACCACCATCGGGCAGAGCTGCGGCGGCCAGTTGAAGGCGGGCAGTGAGTCGGACTTCGCCAAGTACATAGCCGATGTCACCGACCACTTCGCCCGCAAGGGCGTGAAGCTGGACTACATCAGCCCCTTCAACGAGCCGGACAACGACTTCGGGGACTGCGGCCAGGAGGGCATGCAGGTCACGGTCGACCAACGCGACGACATCGTGCGGGCGCTGGGCGCCGAGCAGCGGGCCCGGCACCAGAAGACGTCGATCATCGCCGACGAGTCCAGCAAGACCACCCAGTTCGTCTCCGAGCTACCGCAGTGGATCTCGCAGCCGGACACCGCGCAGTACGTGTCCAAGCTCGCCCACCACACGTACAACAACCCCACCGACGGCCAGCTCGGCAATGTCTACGAGACGGCCACGTCGGTCGGCAAGCCGTCCTGGGCGTCGGAGATCTGCTGCTTCGGCAAGGGCTCCACGGGCTGGAACCAGGAGTACGACCCGACCATCGACAACGCCCTGCTGATGTCGAGGATCATCTACAAGGACTTCGCGAGCGCCCATGACTCGGCCTTCCAGTGGTGGGTGGCGCTCGCCAGCGGGTACGGCAGCGACCCGACCGCGAGGAACGACGACGGCTGGAACGACGGCCTGATCTACTACGACCCCGACTACGCGACGAACGGCAACCAGACGCTGTACTTCACCAAGCGCTACTACGCGCTCGGCCAGTACAGCAAGTTCGTCAGGCCGGGCTCGGTCGCCCACAACGTGACCGGGGCGCCGGACGGCGTCGAGGTGTCGGCCTACGACCGGAACGGCAAGTGGGTGGTCGTGGTCAACAACCAGAACACCACCGACACCCCGCTGAGCCTGCACTTCAACAGCGGGACACCGGTGCGGGCCGCCCAGGCCGTACGGACCTCGGCCACCGAGGACTGGGCCAAGGTCCGGAAACCGTCGGTGAGTTCGGGGACGGTCTCCGCCACCCTCGCGGCCCGCTCGATCACGACGTACGTCTTCGACCAGAAGGGCCACGCGAGTTCGGCCGTGACCGGGGCGCTGGTGGGCAAGCAGTCCGGCAAGTGCCTGACCGCCGGCACCTCCGGGGCCGCCATCGCCACCTGCACGGTCGGCGAGGACCAGTCCTGGTCGTACGACGCGAAGGGCGCCCTGAAGGGCGCGAACGGCTATCTGACGGTGACGAGTTCCGGCCTGACGACCGCCGCCGACTACACCGGGGACGCGAGCCAACGCTGGCTGCTGAACGCCAACGGCCAGATCCTCAGCGAGGCGTCCGGCAAGTGCCTGGACGTCAGCGGACAGGCTACCGCCGACGACAGCCAAGTGATCCTCTACAGCTGCAACGGCGGCCCCAACGAGGCCTGGTCCCGACAGTAGACGCACAACTCCCGTACAGACCGAGGGCCGTCGGTCACCCCTGACCCGGCGGCCCTCAACTCGCCCTGCTCTCCCATCTGTTCGCCATTCCGAACCGGGTACAACGTTTCGCGCAGACTTCGTCCAACCTCTTGCCGAAGTGTTAGCCGAAGGTTAACGTCCCGCACCGCAACGCAATTTCAGCCATCTGGCTCCCCGGGGTTTTCAGGGCCTCGCACGGCCGCAGGGCCGCAGCCGCACTCGACAGACAAGGACGTCAGCATGTCGGCAATGAGCAACAACAACTGGTCCCGCCGGTCCATCTTCCGGGCGGCCGCGGGCATGGCCGCCGCGGGCACGCTGGCCGCGTGCGGCGGCAACAACGGCCGCGGCGGATCCGGCGGGTCCGGTTCGGGTCCGCAGCTCACCCAGTACTTCCACGCCTACGGCGAGGCGGGCACCGAGCAGGCCCTCAAGCGGTACGCGGCGGCCTACAAGAAGGCCGACGTGAGCACCAGCTGGATCACGGGCAACAACTTCGAGTCCGCGCTGTTCGCGGCCCTGCTCACCAAGAAGGCCCCCGACGTCTTCGAGTTCCACCCGCAGCTGCAGCTCGTCAAGAGTGGCCAGGTGGCGGACCTGAGCGACATCATCGACCCGGTCAAGGACGACTTCAACCCGAACGACATCAACTCCCACACGGTCGACGGGAAGATCTACGGGATCCGGATGATCGACGACCCGCAGTTCTTCTACTACCGCAAGTCGATGCTGGAGAAGGCCAAGGTCGACGTCCCGACCACGCTCGACGAGCTGATCGAGGCCGCCGCCAAGCTCACCACGAGCAAGGTCAAGGGCGTCTTCCTCGGCAACGACTTCACCGCGATCCAGAACACCCTGATCTGGTCGGCCGGCGCCGACACCCTCGACGCGAAGAACCAGATCGCCTACCACACCCCGGGCGTCATCGAGGGCCTGAAGAAGCTCAGGACCCTGTTCACCAGCGGCAACGTACTCCTCGACGCCCCGACCGACTTCTGGGACCCCTCCTCGCTCAACCAGGGCCTGTGCGCCATCCAGTGGGGCGGCATGTGGTCCATGCCGGCCATGCAGCAGGCCCTCGGCGACGACCTCGGCATCTTCCCGTTCCCGAAGATCGGCAGCGCGGGCAAGCTGTCCGTATACAACGGCGGCTGGTCGATCTTCGTCAACGCCAAGGGCAAGAACGTCGACGCGGCCAAGGAGTACGTCAAGTGGCTGTGGATCGACCAGAAGCAGTATCAGGAGGACTGGGCCACCTCGTACGGCTTCCACATCCCGCCGCGTACCTCGATAGCCCAGTCGGCCACCAAGCTGAAGTCGGGCCTGCCCGCTGAGGGCGTCAAGCTCTTCACCGACTACGGCCACTTCGACAACATCGGCTTCGACCAGACCATGATCACCGCCTTCAACGATGTGATCGCCTCCTCCGTGCGCAAGAACGGAGACCCCGAGGCCGCGCTCGACGCCTGCGACAAGAAGGTCAATGTCGAGCTCAAGAAACTGTTCGGATAGGCGCCGGGAAGTCCACGACATGTCGACCACCACCACCCGCGGGGTCGCCCGGCCCGCCCCGGCCAAGGCCTCCCCGGCCCGGCCGCGGCGGGGCCTGCGGGGCAACCCGACGCTCAACTTCTGGCTCTTCACCGGGCCGTTCCTCATCGGCCTGGTGATCTTCGTCTTCGTGCCGATCGTCTGGAGCTTCTGGCTCAGCTTCTTCGACGCCCGGTACACCGTCACGCCGAGCCATTTCATCGGCTTCGACAACTACAAGCAGATCCTGACCAACAGCAACTTCCCCGCCTCGCTGGTCACGTTCACCGTGTTCGCCGCGTTCATCGTGCCGACCACCTGGGCGCTGTCGCTGGGTCTCGCGCTGCTGGTGAACCAGCTGCGCTTCATGCGGGCGTTCTTCCGGTCGGTGTTCTTCCTGCCCACCGCCGTCTCCTACGTGGCCGCGGCGCTGATCTGGAAGATGTCCATCTTCAACGGTGTCCGGTTCGGCCTGGCGAACACCGTCATGAGCTGGTTCGGCGTGGACAGCATGTCCTGGATATCCAACCCGAGCCCGCCCTGGTACTGGCTGGTCATCGTGACGCTGCGGCTATGGATCCAGGCCGGCTTCTACATGATCCTGTTCCTGGCGGCGCTGCAGAACATCCCGCCGGAGCTGTACGAGGCCGCCTCCATCGACGGCGCCAAGCGGGGCTGGCAGACCTTCCGGTACATCACGCTGCCCCAGCTGCGCGCCACCTCCACCGCGGTGATCCTGCTGCTGCTCATCGCCGCGTACCAGGCGTTCGACGAGTTCTTCAACATCATCGGGACCAAGGCGACCTGGGCGCAGACACCGCTCATGGAGCTGTACAAGACGGCCCTCGGCACCGACCAGGACTACGGTGCCGGCAGCGCGGGCGCGGTCATCCTGTCCGTACTGATCTGCATCGTCACCCTGGCCCAGGGCAAGATCATGGGCTTCGGCGGAGGGGAGGAAAAGTGACCGTCGCCACACCGCAGGTCCGCAGGGACCGCAAGAAGGGCTCAGGCGTCCTCGGCAACACCGGTCTGTACATCGCCGTCAGTGTCGCCGCGTTCCTCTTCCTCATCCCCTTCTACCTGATCTTCCGCAACGCTCTCTCCACCGACCCGGAGATCACGGGCGAGAACTGGAAGCTGCTGCCCTCCTTCCAGTGGGGCAACATCTCCGAGCTCTTCGACGACCCCACCGTCGAGTTCGCCCACTCCATGTGGAACTCCACGGTGATCGCCGTCCTGAGCACCGTCGGCACCCTGCTGTTCTGCTCCATGGCGGGATACGGTCTCGCCCGCATCCCCTACAAGCACGCCAACAAGGTCTTCTACGCCGTTCTGGCGACTCTGATGGTCCCCACGGCCGTCACCTTCGTGCCCAGCTTCGTGCTGGTCTCGTCCCTCGGCTGGATCGACACCTACCGCGGCATGATCGTCCCGGGTCTGTTCAGTGGTTTCACCTGCTTCCTTTTCCGGCAGTACTTCCTGGGATTCCCCAAGGAACTGGAGGAGGCGGCACGCGTGGACGGGCTCGGCTACTGGGGCGCGTACTGGCGGATCGTCGTCCCCAACTCGCTGAACTTCTTCGCGGCGATAGCCACGATCACGTTCATCAGCGGCTGGAACGCCTTCCTGTGGCCGCTGGTCATCGGCCAGGACCCGAACGCCTGGACCGTGCAGGTCGCGCTCTCCTCGTTCATGACCAACCAGACCGTGAACTTCCACCTGATCTTCATGGCCACCGCCATCTCCATCCTGCCCCTGGTGTTCGTCTTCCTCTTCCTCCAGCGCTGGCTGGTCCAGGGGATCGCGCAGACCGGCATCAAGGGCTGACGCCGCACACTCACGACCTGGAGACCGATGTCTTTCCGCACCTCCGCCACCGACTACGTCGAGGACGTCTCACCGGGTTCGGGCGCCCTGCCGCCGCGCGCCCGGTACCCACACTCGGATGCCGAGTCCCTGTCGCTGAACGGCAGTTGGCGGTTCCGGCTGTCGCCGACGGCGGACGCCGAGGACGACGCGTTCGCCGCGCCGGGGTACGACGCCGGCGGCTGGGCGGAGGTCTCGGTCCCGGGCCACTGGGTGCTCCAGGGCCAGGGCGCACCGGTCTACACGAACCACCTCTACCCGTTCCCGGTCGACCCGCCGCGGGTGCCGACCGAGAACCCCACCGGAGACCATCTGCGGTTCTTCGACCTGCCGGACGGCTGGGACCTCACGGAGGGCGGTGCGATCCTGCGCTTCGACGGGGTCGAGTCCTGCGCCCGGGTCTGGCTGAACGGCACGGACATCGGCGAGTTCAAGGGCTCCCGGCTGCCGCACGAGTTCGCGGTCGGCCATCTCCTGAAGCCGGCCGGGAACGTCCTCGCCGTCCGGGTCCACCAGTGGTCGGCCGGCTCCTACCTGGAGGACCAGGACCAGTGGTGGCTGCCCGGCATCTTCCGTGACGTGACCATGCTGCACCGCCCCGTGGGCAGCGTCCTCGACTTCTTCGTGCACGCCTCCTACGACCACACCACCGGCCAGGGCACCCTGCGCGTCGACTCCGACGTCGACGGGCGGGTGTCCGTGCCCGCCCTGGACATCGATGTCGCCACCGGCGAGCCGGTGACCGTCACGGTCGAGGCGTGGACCGCCGAGACCCCGAAGCTGTACGACGGGGTCCTGGTCACCGAGGGCGAGCGCGTCCCCCTGCGGATCGGCTTCCGCACGGTGGAGTTGGCCGACGGCCTGATCAAGGTCAACGGCAGAGCGATCCTCTTCAAGGGCGTCAACCGGCACGAGTGGCACCCGGAGAAGGGCCGCGCCCTCGATCTGGAGACCATGCGCGAGGACGTGCTGCTGATGAAGCGGCACAACATCAACGCCGTGCGCACCTCGCACTATCCGCCGCACCCGGACTTCCTGGACCTGTGCGACGAGTACGGCCTGTGGGTGATCGACGAGTGCGACCTGGAGACCCACGGCTTCACCGAGCAGGCGTGGCGGGACAACCCGGTCGACGATGACCGCTGGACCCCGGCCCTGCTGGACCGGGCCGCCCGGATGGTCGAGCGGGACAAGAACCACCCGTCGGTGGTGATCTGGTCGCTGGGCAACGAGGCCGGCACCGGACGGGGCCTGACCGCCATGGCCGAGTGGATCCACGGCCGGGACTCCTCGCGCCTGGTGCACTACGAGGGTGACATCGACTGCCGTGACACCGATGTGTACTCACGGATGTACGCCGACCACGCCGAGGTCGAGCGGATCGGCCGGGGCCTGGACGGTGGCACCCACAAGCGGCGCCAACTCCCCTTCATTCTCTGCGAGTACGGCCACGCCATGGGCAACGGCCCCGGCGGCCTCGCCGACTACCAGCGGATCTTCGAGTCCTACGACCGGCTCCAAGGCGGCTTCATCTGGGAATGGATCGACCACGGCATCGAGGACAACCGCTACGAGTACGCGTACGGCGGCGACTTCGGCGAGGAACTGCACGACGGGAACTTCGTCTGCGACGGACTGGTCTTCCCCGACCGGCGGCCCTCCCCCGGCCTCGTCGAGTACAAGAAGGTGATCGAGCCCGTCGGCATCGAGGGCGACGGCACCACGGTCCGGGTCACCAACAAGCAGGACTTCGCCGATCTTTCCGCGCTGGCCTTCGAGTGGTCGTACCAGTTCGACGGCGAGACCATCGAGTCGGGCAGCCTGGCCGTGCCGGCGCTGGCGCCCGGCGAGTCGGCGGACGTCAAGCTGCCGGAGCCGCCCGCCGCCACGGGCGGCGGCGAGACCGGGTGGACGGTGCGGGCGCTGCTGGCGGCCGACACCGCCTGGGGACCACAGGGGCATGTCGTGGCCTGGGGGCAACTCCCCGTCGCCGCACGGCAGTCGCCACCGTTCGCCGCGACCGGCGGGCCGGTGTCCGGCGAGGGGCTGATCACGCTCGGACCGGCCGTCTTCGACGCCCGCAGCGGCGCGCTGCGGAGCATCGGCTCGGTGGACGTGACCGGTCTGCGGCTGGATGTCTGGCGGGCGACCACCGACAACGACGACGGCGCCGCCTGGCAGAGTGACCTCCGCTACGGCGCACTGTGGCGCAAGTTCGGTCTGCACCGGATGCGGCACCGCCTGGACGCGGTGGAGCCGGCCGGGGACGCGCTGACCGTGCGCACCCGGGTGGCCCCCGCCGCCTGGGAGTTCGGGCTGGCGACGGTCTACCGCTGGACCTCGGACGGCGACCGCCTCGGGCTCACCGTCTCCGTGTCCCCCGACGGCGACTGGACGGTTCCGCTGCCCCGGCTCGGCATCCGCTTCGGGCTGTCGTCGGCCGACCGTGTGCGGTGGTTCGGCGGCGGGCCCGAGGAGGCCTACCCGGACACGAAGTCTGCCTCCCTGGTCAGCCGTTGGGAGTCGACTGTGGACGACATGCAGACTCCGTATGTCCGTCCG
The DNA here is from genome assembly GCF_003814875.1 of Streptomyces sp. Ag109_O5-1. Lineage (GTDB taxonomy): Bacteria > Actinomycetota > Actinomycetes > Streptomycetales > Streptomycetaceae > Streptomyces > Streptomyces sasae. Next base: position 1,459,767 of record NZ_RKQF01000001.1, read on the forward strand.
CAGGAGAACGGCGCCCGCGCGGACGTCCGTTGGGCGGAGATCGGCGGCCTGCGGATCGAGGGCGACCCGGAGTTCTGGTTCACGGCCCGCCGCTGGACCACCGAACAGCTGGACGCGGCCGCCCACCGCACGGACCTCACCCCGGGGGACACGGTGTGGATCAACCTGGACCACGGCCAGCACGGCATCGGCTCTCAGTCCTGCGGTCCTGGTGTCCTGCCGCAGTACCAACTGCACGCCGGACCGGCGGAGTTCTCCTTCGTCTTCTCCGACATCGGCTGAACCGTACGAGCGCGAAGGCCCCGGACCCCGCTTGGTCCGGGGCCTTCGCGCGGCTCAGCCGCCGTGCGCGGCGCTCCCGCAGCGGTACAGCGTGTACGGCCAGATGCGCACCGGCGAGCAGTGGCCGACGGCCCAGCGGACGAGGGCCCGGTCCGGTGTGTCGGCACCCCGGGTGCCTCGGGTCCCTCGCACGTTCCGGGCTTTCCCGGCTCGGTGGGTGAGGTCGGTGGAGGCCAGCACGAGGTAGCGGAGCCGGCCGGTGTCGATCAGGTGGTGGAAGGCCGTGGCCGACGGGTAGGGCACCTGGGTGGTGAAGCCGCCCAGCGGCAGGATCGACGCGTTGTCCGAGAGGATGTAGGGCGCCGCCATCTGCCAGCGGGGTACGGCGGCCAGGTAGCGGGCGCCGTCGCGGTGGGCGTCGAGGTAGGCGAGGACGCGCTGCTGGGCCGGGTCCAGGGCGTCGGCGGGGTTGCGGGTGGGGGTGCTGGTCGGGCCGATCTTGCCGAAGCCGCCGGGCTGGTTGTAGCGCAGGGACATCGCGGACGCGGACCACACGGTGGGGGCGATCAGGACGGCGGCGAGGGCGACGGCAAGGGCGGTCCTGCGCGGACGCGGCCCGCCGACGCTGAACACGACCAGCGCCGGCAGGGCCAGGGCCACGGCGACGCCGACCGACCAGGCGAAGAAGCGCGGGTAGTGGAGGGTGAGGGCCGCGCACCAGGCGACGTTGACGGCGAGTACCGCGCACAGCACGATGCGCCGCCGGACCCGGGTCACGGCCGCCGCGGCCAGGGCCGACAGGCCGACCGCCACCACACCCATGTAGTAGGTGTGTCCGGTCACGCTGCCGAAGCTGAAGACCAGGAAGAACGTGACCAGCCAGACACCCCACAGCAGGTACCCGGCCAGGATCGGGTCGGTGCGCGGCACCCGGCGGCGCCACAGCATCAGCGCTCCCGCCGCCAGGCCCAGGGCCGCCAGCGGGTACAGCCAGCCCGTCTGGGTGGCGAGCCCGGGGCTGAACATCTTCCAGACGCTGTCCCCCATGCCCGGCGTGCCGTGCCCGTGTCCGTGCGGTGCGGCCTGGTCGGTGACGATGCTTCCGGTGCCGGCCGCGTCGACGCCCAGCGCGTGGAAACGGGTCAGAAAGTTGTAGCCGACGACCAGGGCGAACGGCGAGTTGTTGGTCGTACCGTCGAGGTAGGGGCGGGCTGTGGCGGGGGTGAGGCCGGCGACCAGCATCCAGGACAGGGACACCGCCAGCATGACCGCGCCGGACACGGCGAGGTCCCGGATCCGGCGGCGCAGGGTGGTGGGCGCGGCCACCAGATAGGTCACGGCCAGTGCGGGCAGCACCGCCCACGCCTCCAGCATCTTGCACTGGAAGGCCACCCCGACCCAGAAGCCCGCGAGGACGAGGGTGCGCAACCGGGCCTTGGCGGTGGCCCGTTGGGTGGCCTCGGCGGCCAGCAGCAACAGCAGGACGAACGGCGCGTCCTCGGTCACCGAACGGCCCAGGCCCACGGTCACCGGGGTGAGTGTGAGGAAGGCGGCGGCCAGCAGCCCGGCCGGGGCGCCGGCCCAGCGCCGTACCACCACGTGCAGCAGGACCACCGAGGCCACGCCCTCCAGGGCCTGCGGGATCACCAGGGACCACGGGTGGAAGCCGAAGACCAGCGCCGACAGGGCCTGCGGCCACAGGAAGCCGGGCAGCTTGTCCAGGGTGATGGAGTTCGCCGGGTCGAAGGAGCCGTAGAGGAAGGCCACCGGGTTGTCGGTCATGCTGCGGACCGCGCTCGCGTAGAAGGCGTGGTAGGCGCTGTGCCAGATGCCCCAGCAGAAGAACAGCGCGGCGACGGCGGCGATACCGGCGAGGAGCGGAAGCTCGTAGCGCTCGGTGCGGGTCCGCGCCGGGGTCGGTGGCCGTGGCCCCTCGACACGGACGAGCGGCTCGGCGCTGACAGGGCTCGGCATCGGGGACGGCCTCCAGGACTCCCGGGTATCCAGGACTTCCAGAACGCCCCGGACTTCTACGACCTGTAGGACGACTGGACTTCCACGAACGTCACTTCCGGAATGCCAAGGAACATTCAGGATCTTCGTGAGTGTGGGTCGTGAAAGCTGTAAGAATCCTGAATCCCGCCTGTGTCTCACCGGCTTCTCACCGCATGCTCACCCGCGGCACAACGGCACAACGGCTCGGCGGACCGGGGGGCCGGGGGACAGTCGGCGCGACTGACCGCCGGCTCAGCGGGCCGGCCGCCCGGCATGCTGGGCCGCGAGTCGCACCGGCGCGTTCTGGGCGCCGTAGCCGCGGTACCCGGGATCCCGCTCGACCAGCTCGAAGAACACCCGGCCGACCGTCCGTGTGTAGCAGTGCCGGAAGACCCCGCCCGCGTCCCGGTCGTAGAGGATGCCGAGTTCGCGGTACGTCTCCAGCTCACCGTCGGCGAACTCGTGGCGGGCGGCCAGGTCGTCGTAGTAGTTGGCGGGGATGGGCAGCAGGGTGCCGCCGGCCGCGCGGAAGGCACGGGCCGCGGTGACCACGTCGCCGGTGGCGAGGGCGATGTGCTGGGCGTGCAGGGTGTCGTCGGTCGGGGCGGCGCCGACACCTAGGGCGATCCGGACGCTGCCGTCGGCGTTGGTGACGGCACGGGAGCGCTGCAGCCCGTAGGGGTCGGCGACATCCACGCTGTCCTGGGCGTGCAGGCCGAGGACGCTGCGGTGGAAGAGGGCCGCCTCGTCGTACTGGTGCCAGGGCTGGGTGAGCGCGAGGTGGTCGATGTGCGCCGGGCCGGGCGCGGGGGTGTGCGGCACTTCGGTGAAGTCGGCGCGCCAGTCGGGGAGTTCGGGTCGGCGGGCGGTGGCGCAGAAGAAGAGTTCCGTGCCGTCGGGTGCGGCGACCGCGTCGAGTGGGGCGTCCTCGGGGGCGCGGCGTCGGGGCAGCACGGGGGCGAGCAGGGCCTCGGCGCGACGAGCGGCGGCCCGCGGATCCGGCGACTCCAGTCCGATCGCGGCGAGTTGGGTGCCGTCGCGGCGGGCGGCGGGACCGGTGTTGACCAGAATCCGGGCCTCGCCCCGCTCCCAGAGGTCGACGGGCTTGCTCCGATGGCGGGCGGTCCGGGCCAGGCCGAGGGCGCCGAGCAGTGCCGCGACGGGTTCGGCGTCCGGGGTGACGAGTTCGGCGAACGCGACACCCGTCGGCACGACCGGCGCGGGCAACTCCCCCACGCCGACGGCCTCTTGGAGCACCAGCAGCGAACGGTGCGCATCGACGGCGGTCGGCCCGGCCTCGGCCTGCCGGAAGACGTCGTTGAAGACTTCGAGCGAGAACGGCCCGGCGTACCCCGCACGCAGCACGTGCCGCACCAGCCCGGCGACATCGAATCCGCCCTGCCCCGGGAAGCACCGGTGGTGACGGCTCCACTGGAGGACGTCCATGGCGAGCAGCGGGGCGTCGGCCAGCTGGAGGAAGAAGATCTTCTCTCCGGGTATGTCCTCGATGCCCTTGGGGTCGGACCCCCGGGAGAGGATGTGAAAGCTGTCGAGGCAGGTCCCGAGGGCGGGGTGACCGGCCGCCTCGACGATCCGCCAGGCATGGTCGTACGTGCTCACATGCCGACCCCAGGCGAGCGCCTCGTAGGCGACGCGGATGCCGAACTCGCCCGCCAGATCGGCCAGTCGCGACAGCTGCTCGGCGGCGAGAGCGTCGTCGTCGAGGGCGAGCGGGGAGACGGACGAGCAGACGAGGACTGTGTCGGCCCCCAGCTCCCGCATCAGCTCGAACTTGTGCCGAGCGCGCCGCAGATTGCGCGCGAACTCCTCCTCCGGCACGGCTTCGATGTCCCGCATCGGCTGGTAGAGATCGATACTGAGCCCGAGATCGGCACAGCGGGCACGGATCTCACGGGGCGACAACGGACTCGCCAGCAGATCGTTCTCGAAGATCTCGACCCCGTCGAACCCGGCCCGGGAGGCCGCGGTGAGCTTCTCGGTGAGAGATCCACTGAGCGAGACGGTGGCGATGGAAGTACGCATGACCTTTTTCCTTAGGGGTGTACAGCGCCCCGTCTTTCAGGGGCGCGGGGCTGTATCGATTTGCGGCTACCGCCGCGTGGGCGCGACCAGCCACAACCGGCCCGCGCCGATCACACGACCTGCCCCGCCGACTTCTCGCCCAACTCCGCGATGTCGGCCAGCATCCGACCACTGTCGGGCTCCAGCCCCGTGAACAACCGAAACGCATCCGCAGCCTGGAACACGGCCATACCGCCCCCGTCCAGCACGGCACACCCCAACGCCCGAGCGGTCCGCACCAGTTCCGTCTCCAGCGGCCGGTACACCACCTCGGCCACCCACAGCCCGGCATGCAGCAGCTCCGCGGGCAACGGCAGCCCCGGATGCGCGGCCATCCCCGTCGGCGTCGCATGCACCAGCCCGTCGGCGCCCGCGAGCAACGCCGGCAACCGGTCCGGCGTCGCGGCGACCGCGCGCCCCGCGCCGAAGTGCCGGTTCAGGGAACCCGCGAGATCCGCGGCCCGGTCGGCGAGCGCGTCCACGACGGTGACCCGCTCCGCCCCCAACGTGAGCGTCGCATGTGCCACCGCGGCCCCCGCGCCCCCGGCGCCGAGCTGTACGACCCGCTCCAGCGGAGCGTCCCGCAGCCCGCGCGCGAACGACGCCGCGAACCCGGTCACGTCCGTGTTGTGGCCGACGGCCCGCCCGCCCTCCTCGAAGACGACCGTGTTGACCGCGCCGAGCGCCTCGGCCTGCGGGGCGAGCGCGTCCAGGTGCTCGATGACCAGCTGCTTGCACGGATGCGTGATGTTCAGCCCGTCGAAGCCGAGATCCCGCGCCGCCCGGACCAGATCGCCCACGGCCTCCGGCGCCACGCCGAGCACGTCGATGTCGATCAGCCGGTACAGGTACCGCAGCCCCTGCCGGTCGGCCTCGCGCTCGTGCAGGGCCGGGCTGAGCGACGGGCCGATGCCGGAGCCGATCAGTCCGACGAGATACGAGTCCTTGGCCACGTGGCCCTCCCGAGCGGCATCGCTAATGTACGAACTAGTACGTTAGCTATAACACCGGAGACCGCGACAAGGGAAGACCTCTCCGAGAACGCCTCCGGCGGGGGCTTCTAGAATCTCCGCACCGGCCACCCCTGCGAAGGCACCCGATAGGAACCCGATGACCAGCGTCGACGAACCGGCACAGACCAACGGGCGGATCCGTGACGCCGCCCGCACCCAGGCCGAGATCCTCGACGTGGCCACGCGGGAGTTCGCGCGAGCCGGTTACGACGGTGCGCGCGTGGACGAGATCGCGGCCCGCACCCGCACCACGAAGCGGATGATCTACTACTACTTCGGCGGCAAGGAGCAGCTGTTCACGGCGGTGCTGGAGCGCGCGTACGGCGTGATCCGGGAGGCCGAGCAGCAGCTGGACGTGGAGCATCTGGACCCGGTCGCGGCGATCCGCCGGCTCGCGGAGCTGACCTTCGACCACCACGAGCAGCACCCGGACTTCATCCGCCTGGTCAGCATCGAGAACATCCACGGCGCCGAGCACATCGCGGCCTCCGAGAAGCTGGGCCGGATCGGCTCGCCGGCCCTTGAGGTGATCCGCCGGATCCTCGGCCAGGGCCAGGAGTCCGGCCTGTTCACGGCGGACGTGGACGCCGTCGACCTGCACGCGATGATCAGCTCCTTCTGCTTCTTCCGGGTGGCGAACCGGGCGACCTTCGGCGCCCTGTTCGGCCGTGACCTGGTGGCCCCGGCGCAGCGCGAGCACTACCGGACGATGCTCGGCGACATGGTGATCGCCTACCTCACCGCGGAGCGCGCGGCGGACTGACCGCCGTGCCGGAGCTTCCGGCGCGACCTCTTGACAGCGGGGAAACGCGGGCGCAACATCCGTACCCATCGCGACTAACTACCCAGTGGGTTAATTAGCACCGGCCCCTGGTCCGCCGACCCCGTCATCCCTGGGATCCGGCCTTCTCCCCCGCCGCTCACTCCGCCTACGTTGGAGTTCCCCGAAGGAGCACCGCCGTGTCCGTCCCCGCGCAGTCCGCCGCCACCGCCGTTCCACCCGGTGGCCAGCCGAGGAAGGCCGCGCTGGCCGCCTGGATCGGCAGCGCCCTGGAGTACTACGACTTCTTCATCTACGGCAGCGCTGCCGCGCTGGTCTTCCCGAAGGTCTTCTTCGACGATTCGGACCCGGCCAACGCGACCCTGCTCTCGCTGGCCACCTTCGGTGTCGCGTACGCGGCGCGGCCGGTCGGCGCGTTGTTCCTCGGGCACTTCGGGGACCGGATCGGCCGTAAGAAGATCATGGTCTTCACGCTGCTGCTGATGGGTCTGTCGACGTTCCTGATCGGCTGTCTGCCGACCCGTGCCCAGGTGGGCGGCCTCGCCCCGGTGCTGCTGGTGCTGTGCCGGGTGCTGCAGGGCATCTCGGCGGCCGGTGAGCAGGCCAGCGCCAGTTCGATGAGTCTGGAACACGCACCGCCGGGCCGACGCGGCTTCTTCACCAGTTTCACGCTCGGCGGCACCCAGGGCGGCCAGCTGATCGCCACCCTCGTGTTCATCGCGGTCTCGCAGCTGCCCGAGGACCAACTGCTGTCCTGGGGCTGGCGGGTGCCGTTCTGGCTGAGCGTGGTGGTGGCCGTGGCCGGCTGGGTGATCCGGCGCCGGCTCCAGGAGACTCCGGCGTTCGCCCGGCAGGCGGCGACCGAGGGGGTCGTACGGCTGCCGCTGGTGACGCTGCTGCGGCACCACTGGGCGGATGTGCTGCGGGTGATCGGGGGCGCGGTGATCGCCTCGGTGAGCACGATCTTCACGGTGTGGGCGCTGGCGTACGCGACGAGCGACTCGGTCGGGATGTCCAAGACGTCGATGCTGTGGGTGGGCGCGCTGGCGAACCTGGTGGCGCTGGGCGCGATCCCGGCGTGGGCGACGCTGTCGGACCGGATCGGCCGGCGCCCGGTGTACCTGATCGGCGCGGTGGGCAGCGCGGTGGCGATGTCCGGCTACCTGTGGGCGATCTCCACCGGCTCCTACCCGCTGATCATGCTGCTCGGTGTGGTCGCCTTCGGTGTCGTCTACAGCGCGGCGAACGGCGTCTGGCCGTCGTTCTACGGCGAGATGTTCTCGACCCGGGTACGGCTGTCGGGCATGGCGATCGGCACCCAGATCGGCTTCGCGGTCGCCGGGTTCGCGGTGACGTTCGCGGCGCGGATCGCGGGTCCTGGTGGCGACGACTGGTCGGCGGTGGCCCTGTTCACGGCCGCGCTGTGCGTACCGCCGGTGATCGCCGCGCTGACGGCACGGGAGACCCACGCGGTGCCGACCGAACTGCTCGGCGAGCGGCCGGGGGCGGAGGCGGCACAGCCGGAGGCGGTGTCGGCCTGAGTCCCGCGCGGGTCCCCCCGGAGCCGGTGGACAAGGCTCCGGGGGCCCGCCCGTCCTCAGCCGGACACCAGCAGCTCCGTCCAGTCCTTCGCCACCCGGTCCAGCGAGAACCCCTCCCGCACCTGCCCGCGGGCCGTTTCCCCGGCCGCCTGCCAGTCCTCCTGCTCGGCGAGCCCGGCGATCGCCTCGGCCATCGCCTCGGGGGTGCCGTGGATCCAGCGCCGGTCGTAGATCTCGTCCGCGCCCGGCCACGGCAGCAGCGCGGGTACGGCGCCGGAGGCCATGCCCTCGGCCGGGGCGAGGTGGAAGCTCTCGTCGTCGCTGGTGGACAGCACATGGCCGACGCGGCGCAGCCAGCCCGGCACATCAGGGCCGAACCGGTCGAAGACCACGGCCCCTTCGAGCAGCGGCGAGGTCTGCATCCGGCGCAGGACCTCCTCGTAGTGTGCGCGCTCCTCGGGCTTGTTCCAGATCCACCAGTACTCCCACGGCGGCTTGGACTTGACCGAGAGATGCCAGCGCCGGTCATGGGCGCGGAGCGCTTCCAGGACGTCGAGGCCGAGGTCGAGGCGTTTGCGGCTGGGCGCGATGCCGATCATGCCGAGGCGGTGGCGGGCGCCGGGCGCCTTGGGCCGGTCGAACTGGTCGACGTCGACCCAGTTCCCGATCGTGGTGATCTTCGCGGCGGGCCAGCCGGTGCGCTCATGGGTGCTGCGGGCGTAGTAGGGGCTGACGCACACCACCCGGTCGACGGCGTCGATGTCGACCTGCCGGGGATAGCCGGCGTCGAGTTCGAAACGGTGCAGGCGCACGATCAGCCTGCTGCCGCGCCGCTTGTGGCGGCTGTACCAGACGGCCGCCGGGCCGCACCACTCGACGACCACCACATCGGCCCAGCCGGCGAGTTCACGGCTCGCGGCCGGATCGTGCCGGGCGAGCGCGGGCCACTCGTCGACCCGGACCTCCAGGCCGGGCAGCGCGCGGAAGTGGTCGAGCAGCCGGGTGAGGAACTTCAGGTCGTGGCCCGCGACTCCGACCCGCAGCGGACGCGCGCGGGTGGTGACGGCGGCGGGTGCGGAGGGGAAGGCGCGGTCGAGGTGGGCGCGCCAGCGGGTCGCGGCTGCCTCCATGGTGTACTGCCGGGCGGCCGCCGCGCACCGGTCGGCGGCGAGCTGCCTGGCCCCGGGATCGTGTACGGCCAGGGCGACGGCGTCCGCCGCGTCGAAGAGGGCCGCGCCGCCCGGTACGAACAGCGGGTAGTCGCCGCCGAGCAACGCCTCGTGCGCCGGAGTGCGGTTGAGGACGACCGGCAGACCGAGGGCACCGAACTCCAGGACCTTGGTGGAGAGTTCGAGACTGGCGTCGAGGGAGGCGTCGCGCCAGCCGAGGCCGAGGTCGCAGCCGGCGGCGATGCGCATGGCCTCCTCGCGCGGCACACCGCCGTGGTGGACGACCTCGGGCGTGGTGCGCAGCGCCTCGGCCATGGCCGTCTCGAAGCCGGGGTGCGCGGCATCCTTGTGGATCTTGTCGCCGACGGTGTGGAGTTCGGTGCGCACCCCGCGCTCGGCGAGCAGCGCGGGCAGCCGGGTCATGGGCAGGGTGTTCCAGCGGGGTGCGAACTTGCCGGTGTACACGAGACGCAGGGGATCGTGCGGGCGGCCGTTCCGCCCCGGGACCGGGAAGCCGGGTTCGGGTACGGCGGGCGGGCTGAGCACGGACCGGCCGCAGGCCTCCGGCACCCAGGCCTCCAGGAAGCAGCGCAACTCCTCTGTCTGACAGAGGAGTTGACGGGAGGCGGCGGCGATGCGGGCGAGGTCGGTACGGGCCTGTTCGGTCATCTCGGCCGGGGACTGCGGGATGTCGGTGAGGTAGGCCCAGATCCGACCCTCGAAGGCGCCGTCGGCGACGACCTGGCGTACCAGCCGGCGGCCGCGCAGCACCAGGAGGTCGCAGGGCTCCTCCGTATCGAGGCGGGCCAGCAACTGCGAGGCCTGAAAGGGCGAGAGCGGGTGTGCGCCCTGGCCCGGGACGAGGTGTTCCTCGTAGGGGCGCACCACTGTGACGCCGGGCAGTCCGGCCAGCGGATCGGTCAACCTCCCTGTCGCCTCCGGGGCCTTGAGGACCAGACGGGTCCGGCAGCCCGCCCGGGACAGCGCCTGGACCGTCGACTGGGCCCAGACGGCGGAGCCGTCGATGAGGTTGAGGTCGACGTCGCCGTAGACGAGCGCCCTGGGGGTGCGGGTCATGACGGCTCCTTTCCACGCACGGCGAACAGGCGGTGCCCGGCGCGTGACCAGGTGTCCGGCGGGGCGCCGGAGTCGAGCAGGGACCGGCGTACGAGCAGGGGGCGCAGGGTCGGTACGAAGGCGTAGTCGTCGGCGGCCGGGGTGTGGCCCACCGCGTCCGCGCCCGAGAACTCCTGGGCACAGAGCAGGTCGAGCAGCAGGGTGTCCGGGCGGTCCTCGGTCAGATCCGTCCAGTCGGCGACCCAGGGCGCGGTGGGCGGTCCGGCGTGGACGGTGACGGAGGCGGCGGTGAGTTCGTCGAGGGCGAGGCCCGCGGGGTCGGCGACGACCACCTCGGCGGGCCGGTGCTGCTGGCCGAGGGTCTGGGCGACGAGCCGGGCGACGTCGGTGGCGTCCCGAGGCGCGGCCAGTACGGCGATCCGGCGGGCGTCCAACGGGTCGGGGGCGCCCACCAGTTCGGCGAGCATGGCGAGCCGTACCCGGGTGCTGTCCTGCTGGAAGGCGTCCCGGATCCGGTCCCGGCCGTCGGTGACGGGGTCCAGCCGGGCGAGCCGTACCCCGGTGTCGCCGTCGAGGACCGCGTCCCACGGAAATCGGGAGAGACCGGGGGCGCCCGTTGCCGGGCCGTCCCGCCACAGCACGGCCGTACGGCCCGACGCCCTTGCCTGGCCGATCAGTTCGGCGAGCGTGCGGTCGAGGTCGGGGGCGAGTGCGGTGCCGGTGAGCGCCCAGGGGCCGTGCTCGTCCGTGCACGCGCTGAGCTGGACGAGGAAGACGTCCGGGTCGGTGCGTTCGACCAGCAGCCGTCCGTCGTGCGGCAGTACGCGGCTCACCACGGCGTCCGCCGCGAAGTCCTCGGCGGTGCGGTCGCTCAGCACGCCGGTGATCACCAGCCGGTCCCGGGGCGCGACGGACAGGGCGCGGTGGGAGAGATGGAAGCGGTCGTCGGCCCCCGTCTCCGGGGCCGGGGCGGGGGCCGGGGAGCCGGAGGTCCGGCCCTGGCCGCCCTTCCGCCGCCGCCACAGCCCGTACAGTTCCCCGGGCAGCCGGACCGCGCCGCGCCGCGGCGAACGGGCCGCCGACACCAGCGCCTTGCCCACCCGCAGCGAGGTGGAGCCCTCCAGCATGGCCACCCGTGTCTCAAGGACGTCGACCCGGTCCCGGGCCCCGCGCAGGGCGGCCGCCAGCTGGTCCTTGTCGCGTACGGCGGCGGCCAGGCGCTCGGCGAGACCGTCCTCGCGGGCGGTCTCCAGTGCGCGGGCGGTCTCCTCGGCGGCGCGTTCCAGGTCGATCAGCCGGGCCCGCTGGGAGCGGGAGACGAAGTCGGCGAGGACGTACTCGTCGGCGATCCTGAGGGCCGTGGCGAAACCGTCGGCCGGCAGCGGGCGGCCGAACCAGTCGTGGGGCGGCAGGAGTTCCTCGGTGCATGCGAACACCGCGCCGGCGTGCAGATGCGTGTAGCCGAGCGAGGCGGCGTGCAGCACCTGGCAGCGGTGGGCCACCAGGGCGTCGAGGAGGCGGTGGTAGGGCAGGTCGGTCCCGGGGTGGCCGAAGACGATCAGGCCGCGGCCGCCGGGCCGCATGCGTTCCAGCGCGGCGAGACAGCCCGCCTCGTCGCCGTGCAGCGCGGGGTCGGGGCCGTGGCAGAGGAGCAGCAGCTCCCCTTCGCCGACGGGCTGTTCGTGCCGGGTCGGCGTGACGCCCGGCGGGAGGTGCAGATACGGGTCAAGACGCAGGCTGCCGCTCGTCGCGTCCACGACGGAGGTGACCTCGTCCAGGTGCGGGTGGAGCAGATCGGTCAGACGCATCAGCGGGTCCTCGTGAAGACATGGAAGCCGACCCGGTTCTCGCGGAAGCCGTAGGGCCGGAAGAGGGTGTGGCCCAGGCCGAGGGGCTCAAGCTCCCTGAGGTAGGCGGCTGTCGGGCGGTGCAGGATGTAGTCGCCGCGCGGGACGGGCTCCTGGGTGTCCTCGTCGGTGACGATCAGCCGGCCGGTGATCCGGACGAGGGAGGCGAGGTTGCGCAGGCTCGCCGCCCACTCCGCGTCGTCCAGGACGTGGAAGAGGACGTCCACGCAGAGCACGACGTCGTAGAGCCAGGGGCTGCGCCACTCGTCGAGGGCGGAGACGCCGTAGCGGGGGCCGCCGCCCTCGGCGCGGGCGTAGGTGACGGCCTCCTCGCTGGCGTCGAAGGCGTCGACGTGGTGGCCGCAGCGGGCGAGGGAGCGGGCGAAGTGCCCCTTGCCGCAGCCCGCGTCGAGCACGAACAGCGGGGAGACGGGGCTGGACAGGTCGCCGATCAGAGTGAGGAGCTGGCCGAGCCGTACCGCGTAGAAGATCTCGTTGCCGGGGCGGTCCAGGCCGATGTGACCGCCGGAGGCGAGGTCGTCGCGTTCGCGGTGCCGGGTGTCCCAGTAGGTACGGGGGGCGTCGTAGGTGTGGGTGGCGTCGTGGGCGCGGGGTGGTCCGTGGAGGCGCGGGGCGTCGTAGGCGCGTGCTGCGCCATACGCGCGCGGGGCATCACGGGGGCGCGGGGCTTCGCCGGCGCGTGCGGCGTCGTAGGTGCGCGGGGCTTCATAGGCGCGCGGGGCGTCAGTCATGGCGCTCCAGCCAGTCGGTGAGCACACGGGCGATGCGGGGACCTGCCTTGCCGTCCCACAGCGGCGGCCCGTCGGGGCCGGGCGCGGCTCGGCCGTCCAGGACCTTGCGCAGGGCGGGCACGAGTTCGCCGTGCCGGACCAGGCGGTTGGTGCCGTGGGTGACGGTGACCGGGCGTTCGGTCGTGGTGCGCAGCGTCAGACAGGGGACGCCGAGCACGGTGGTCTCCTCCTGGACCCCGCCCGAGTCCGTGATCACGGCGGCGGCCCCGCGGACCAGGCCCATGAACTCGACGTAGCCGAGCGGTTCGAGGAGGTGGACACCGGGCGCGTCGGCGAGGCCCGCCCTGCGCAGTGCCTCCCGGCCGCGCGGGTGCAGGGGCACGGCGAGGTCGAGGTGGGTCGCGGCCTCGGTGAGGGCACGGGCGGCGGCCGCGGCCGCCTCGGGGTCGTCGACGTTGGCAGGGCGGTGCAGGGTGACCACGCCGTACCGCGCGGGCAGTCCGTGGGCGGTGCGGGCGGCGACCGGGTCGAAATGCTCCAGATGGGTGAGCAGGGTGTCGATCATGGGGTTGCCGACGAAGTGCACCCGGGCCGGGTCGACGCCCTCACGGGCGAGGTGGCCGACGGCTTCGGGGCTGGTGGCGAAGAGCAGCTCGGCCAGCTGGTCGACCAGGCGCCGGTTGACCTCCTCCGGCATCGTCATGTCGAAGCTGCGCAGCCCGGCCTCGACATGGGCCACCGGGATGCCGAGCTTGGCGGCGACCAGGGCCGCGGCCAGCGTGGAGTTCACATCGCCGTACACGACGACCAGGGCCGGGGCGCGGGTGAGCAGCTCGCCCTCCAGGGCCACCAGCAGGTCGGCGGTCTGCCGGGCGTGGCTGCCGGAGCCGACGCCGAGGTCGGTGTCGGGGGCGGGCAGTCCCAGCTCCCGGAAGAAGACGTGTGACATCCGTTCGTCGTAGTGCTGACCGGTGTGCACCAGGACCTGGTCGTGCCCGCTCGCGCGCAGTGCGGCGACGACGGGCGCGGCCTTCACGAAGTTCGGTCTGGTCCCTACGACGTGGAGTACGCGGCCGTTCATGTCGTACGTTCTCCGCTCTGTCGGCCTACCTTGGCGACATGGCCCGACGTCCGTCCCGGCACCAGCCGCGTCGCATCCCCCGTGCACTCAGCTTGGCCGCATCGGTCGCATGGGGCGAGTTGCGGCACGACCCCGCGCGGGCCGCGCTGCTCGGCGTACGGCTGCTGCCGGGGCGGGTGCGGCGCGGGCTGGAAGGCGTCGAGCGGCGGCTCGCCGCCCGGGCCCGTACGGCCGGGCCGGCCGCCACGCCGTCCGCGGCCCGGGTTCCGGCGCCGACCGGGCGGCCCGTGCGGCCCGAGCCGGGCCGGGTGCTCCATGTGGTCACCAACGGGCTGCCGTTCAAGCACGCCGGTTACACCGTGCGCACCCAGGCCCTCGCCGAGGCGCAGCGGGCGGCCGGGCTCGATCCGCACGTGGTGACCCGGATCGGGTTCCCGGTGGCGCAGGGCGTCCTGGACGCCCGTCCGCTGCAGATCGTGAACGGGGTGCCGCAGCACCGGCTGCTGCCGCCCGTACTGCCGTACCGGCAGGGCGCGGTGCTCGCCCGCAACGCCGAACTGGCCGGACGCCTGGTGGAGCGGCTGCGGCCGGCCGTGCTGCACGCGGCCACCGACCACGCCAACGGGCGGGTGGCGCTCGCCCTGCGGGAGACCTACGGGCTGCCCGTGGTCTACGAGGTGCGGGGCTTTCTGGAGGAGACCTGGCTGACCCAGGCGGCGGGGCGCGGCCCGGACGACGAGACCTACCGCGCCCGGCGCGCCCTGGAGACGTACTGCATGCGCCGGGCCGATCTGGTGCTGACGCTGGGCACGGCGATGAAGGCCGAGATCGTGGGCCGCGGGGTACCCGAGGAACGGGTCCTGATCGTGCCCAACGCGGTCGACGACACCTTCCTCGCCCCGCCCCCGGACGGGGCGGAACTGCGCACCCGGCTCGGCATCGCGGCCGACGACTATGTGGTGGGCACCGTGAGCAGCCTTACTCCACACGAGGGAATCGGCACATTGCTCCATGCGGGTGCCGAGCTGCGCCGTCGGGGTGTCCCGCTGCGGCTGCTGATCGTCGGTGAGGGACCCGAGCGCGCGGCGCTCCAGGCGCTCGCCGGACGGCTCGGTCTCGACGACGGCACCGCGCTCTTCACCGGATGGGTGCCGCACCGCCAAGTGCGCTCCTACCACGCCGTTCTGGACGTCTTCGCGGTACCGCGCACCGACGAACGGGTCTGCCGTCTGGTCACCCCGCTCAAGCCGGTCGAAGCGATGGCGAGCGGTCTTCCCGTGGCGGCCAGTGATCTCACAGCGCTGCGGGAACTCGTGCAACCCGAGGTGAACGGACACCTGATCACTCCCGAATGCCCACAAGCTTGGGCAGAAGCTCTCGAAGTATTGCTCTACAGTCGAAAACGGCGGCATGAATGGGGAGCGTCCGCCCGCGCTCTGGTAGCGCGTGACCGCACCTGGAAAAGGGTCGCTGCCACGACCCGGGAGGCGTATCGCGCTCTCGGATGTGTCTGAGGCCCCTCGCCCGGAACCGTGTCCTCCGGGCCCTTCGGATCCGTACGGCGTCTGCCGTCGAGGGCGGAGTGAATCCCTATGCAGGTCGAAAAGGCCGTACCGCTCGGGGAATTGAGCGAATCGCTCGGGGACGAAGAACAGATCGACGGCTTCGAGCTGGCCGTCATCGGGCTGGGTTACGTCGGGCTTCCGCTCGCGCGGGAGGCATCGGCGGTGGGCCTGAGAGTGGCGGGGCTCGACCTGGACCCACGAGTCGTCGAGGGCCTCAACGCCGGGCACTCCCATGTGGGCGACGTGTCCGACGAGGACGTCGCCCGGATGCGGGCGGCCGGGTTCACCGCGTACACGGACAGCGCCTGTCTGACCCGTGCGCAGACGATCGTGATCTGCGTGCCGACCCCGCTCGGCGAGGACGGCGGCCCCGACCTGCGCGCGGTGACCTCCGCCACGACGACGGTGGCGGGCGGACTGCGCCGCGGACAGCTCGTCGTCCTCGAGTCGACCACCTATCCCGGCACCACCGAGGAAGTGGTCAAACCACTCCTGGAGGAGTCGGGGCTGCGGGCCGGTGCGGACTTCGCGCTGGCCTTCTCACCGGAGCGCATCGACCCCGGCAACACCACACACGGGCTGCGCGGGACACCGAAGGTGGTCGGCGGCTGGACCCCGGCCTGCGCGGCCCGCGCGGCGGCCTTCTACGGCAAGTTCGTCGACACCGTCATCCAGGCCAAGGGCACCCGGGAAGCCGAGATGGCCAAGCTTCTGGAGAACACCTACCGGCACGTCAACATCGCCCTCGTCAACGAACTCGCCATCCTCTGCCGTGAGCTGCGCGTCGACGTATGGGACGCGATCCGCTGCGCCGGGACGAAGCCGTTCGGCTTCCAGGCCTTCCGGCCGGGCGCCGGGGTGGGCGGCCACTGCATCCCCATCGACCCCAACTACCTTTCCTACAAGGTGCGTTCGATCGGCTACGAGTTCCGGTTCGTCGAACTCGCCCGGGAGATCAACGCGCACATGCCGCTGTACGTCGTCCGGCGCGCCCAGGACCTGCTCAACCACGAGGGCCGCGCGCTGCACGGCTCCCGGGTGCTGCTGCTCGGCGTCACCTACAAGCCGGACGTCGCCGACCAGCGGGAGGCGCCGGCGGTGCCGGTGGCCCGGCTGCTGCGGGAGCGGGAGGCCGAGATCGCCTTCCACGACCCGTTCGTGCCCGCCTGGTTCGTGGACGGCGAGGCCGTGCCGCGGGTCACCGACGTCACGGCCGCCGCACGCTCGCACGACCTGACGATCCTGCTCCAGGACCACTCCGCCTACGACCTGCCGGCCCTCGGCGACGAGGCCCGCCTGCTCTTCGACACCCGGGGGCGGATCTTCCGGCCCGGTGTCGAGGTGCTCTAGGCGATCTCTGCGGCAACTCCCCTTCCGCCGCCCGGAGTCGGCAGGCTCCGGGCGGCGGAGTCGAAAGGCGCTCAGATGCGGATACTCGTCGTCACCGTTGTCCACCACCCCGAGGACGCACGCATCCTGCACCGGCAGATCGGTGCGCTGCGGGACCGCGGGCACCGGGTCGTGTACGCGGCGCCGTTCTCGGCCCGTGCGGTACGCCCCCGCCCCGACCTCGAAGGGATCGACCTGCCCCGGGCGACCGGCCGCAGCCGGCGTACGGCGGTGGGCGCGGCCCGCGCCCTGCTGGCCCGGCGCGGCCACGAGGCGGACCTGATCCTCCTCCACGACCCGGAACTGCTCCTGGCCCTGCCCGGCACCCTGCGCCGCTGGCGGCGGTCCGGGACGGGGCCGGTGGTCGTGTGGGACGTCCACGAGGACACCGCGGCGGCGCTCACCATGAAACGCTGGGTGCCGCGGGCGCTCAGACCGCCGCTGCGCCTCGGCGTACGGGCGGCCGAGCGGCTGGCCGAACGCCATCTGCGGCTGCTGCTGGCCGAGGACGCCTACCAGGAGCGCTTTAGCCGCACCCACCCGGTGGTGCCGAACTTCACGACCGCGCCCGTCCAGGCGCCCGAACCGCCGGGCACCGGACACGTCGTCTACGTCGGCCATCTGTCGCGGGCCCGCGGTGCCCTGGACCTGATCGAGACCGCCCGGCACCTGGGGCCCGGCATACGCATCGAGGTGGCCGGAGCGGCCGACCCCGACGTCCGGGAGGCACTCACCACGGCCGACCGGGACGGCGTCCTGCGCTGGCACGGCTTCCTGCCCAACGACCGCGCGCTCGCCCTGTTCCCCGGCGCCCTGGCCGGGCTCTCCCTCCTCCACGACCAGCCCAACTACCGGCACTCACGGCCCACCAAGATCGTCGAGTACATGGCCCACGGCGTCCCGGTCGTCACCACGCCCACCCCGCTGGCGGCCGACATGGTGGAGCGGCACGGCTGCGGTCTCGTCGTCCCGTACGAGGATCCACGCGCGGCGGCGGAGGCGGTACGACGGCTGAGCGCCGACGCGATCCTGCGTCACACCGCCGCCCAGCGCGGCCGCGAAGCAGCCCTCGCCCACTTCAACTGGCCTGACAGAGCAGCCGAGTTCACGCACTGCCTGGAGGCCTGGGTGCGAGAGGAGACCGGTGTCAGGCGCGCTCGTGACGTGGCTCGTACAAGGCGACCTCGCCTCCGCCCGGCAACCGGAGGCCCGTCACCCGGCCCCACGCCGCGACCTGGACGGGTCGGCTGAACACCACGCCTTTTGCGGTGAGTTCGGCGACCGTCGCATCCAGGTCGTCGCACATCAGCATCAGTTCGTGCGACGGCTCGCCGTCGGCCGGATGACAGGCCACCTCGGCCGGCGGCAGCCGGAAGATGAGCCAGCCGTGTCCGGCGTCGATGTGCGGCCAGCCCAGCACGTCCCGGAGGAAAGCACGGTCCGCCTCTGCGTCACGCGTGTAGATCACCACATGTGCCCCATTGATCACGCGCGGAGGCTAGCCCCGGGAGAGCGCGGCGGCAAGCACCGGGCGCTACGCGTTGGACCAGCCGCGCTCGCAGAGCACGAGCCGGTATCCGTCCGGGTCCTCGACGGTGACGCCCCACCGGTTCCAGTACGGGTTGGGCGACGGCACCCGCCTGCCGCCGTGCTCCTCCAGCCGGGCGACCAGTTCCTCCGGCACCGGACCGTCGAGATAGACGACCAGCAGGTCCTCCTCGGTGGGCCGGGGCTCGACGGGCCGGGCGGGCTCGTGGACCAGTTCCAGATGCCAGCCGGCGTCCGGCCGGCCCACCATCAACAGGTCGTGCTCCCCGGGTTCCGCCCCGCCCTCGGCCCGCCACACCACACCGAGCCCGAGCCCCTGCACCCAGAACCGCTCGGCCGCCGCCAGGTCCCGGGAGGGCCGGGCGATCCGGATGTGACTACGACCGTCGACGGACATCACGACCTCTTCCTGAGCTGCCGTTTCCTGCTCAGCAGCCTAGGCATCCGGCGATCGCGCGGCCATCGGCCGATCGCCCTGGACCGCAGGCCCTAGGCCGGGTCCGCACGGCGGCGGTGCAGCGCCCCGGCGTCCCGGTGCGCCGCGTTGCCACCTCGCCGCGCTGCCGCGTTCAATGGCGAAATTCGCCCGGAAGAGAGCCGGTTGCGGGGGCGCTTGCTGTCCACGCGCCCGGGCCGGGAACCGTCGTCGTGCGGAGTCACGTCCACGGACAGAAACCGGTTGACGGGAAGAAGTGGACGTTCTTCGGCGACGGCACCGTACGCAGCCTCGGCAAGTGCATGACCGTCGCCGGGGGCTCGCGGGAGGACGGCGCGGCGATCCGCCTCGTCGGCTGCGACGGTTCCGGGGCACAGCGGTTCCGGCTCACCGCGGCGAACTACCTGGTCAACGTCCAGGCCGACAAGTGTGTCGACGTCACCGACGTGGCGACCGACAACGGCGCCCAGCTGCAACTGTGGGGCTGCTCCGGCGCGGGCAACCAGAAGCGGAGCATCTACTGACACCACTCCGCGCACCCGACCGGGGCCCGTACGCCTCGGGCCTACGCGCGCGGAATGCCGTACGCCCGCTCGACGCGGAGCCGCAGCACCAGCCGCCGGTCGCGGACCATCGCGGCGCGGTAGTCGTCCCAGTCGGGGTGCTCACCCTGGACGTCACGGTAGAGGCGGACGAGTTCCTCGACGGTCTCGTCGTACGGGTCCTGGGCAACCGGTGACAGTTCGGCGGTGCCCTCGGCGACCGTGTAGGCCCAGCGGTCGGGGCTGGTGACGTGGTAGGAGGCGCGGGGGTCGCGGCGCAGGTTGCGGGTCTTCGCGCGGTCGTCGGTGATCGAGACGCGCACGGTCCGCTCGTCGGGGTAGTAGGCGTGGTTGACATTGGACAGCTGGGGGCGGCCGTCGCTCTTGAGGGTGACCAGCACCCCGGCGTGGCCTTCGGCGAGCAGCTTCAGAAGAGTGTCCTGGGTCATACAGGGGAGAACCCCGCCGCGGCCGTCCGGCATTCCCTTCCGGGCAAGGCGGTAGACACTGTCTACCGCCGGCTGGTAGACAGCGTCCATGGCAGAATCCGACACAGGTCTGCGGGACCGGCTGGTCGACGTCGGCGTGGCGTTGGTGGCCGCCGAGGGCGCCCAGGCGCTGACCCTGCGGGAGATCGCCCGCCGCGCGGGGGTCTCGCACGGGGCGCCGCGCCGCTACTTCCCCACCCATCTCGAACTGCTCTCGGCCATCGCACGCCGGGGCTTCACCGAGCTGGCCGTGCGCTCGGAGGCGGCGCTGGGCGACGGCGAGGCGGCACCGGGCGCGAAAGTCGCCGCACTGGCACGGGTGTACCTGGAGTTCGCGCGGGACAACACGGGCATGTACGAGTTGATGTTCCGTCACGACCTGCTGGAGAGCGGTCGCTTGCTGCTGCGGGAGACCAGCCTGCCGTTGTTCGGGCTGCTCGCCGACCTGGTCGGCCGGGCCCGGCCCGGCGTGGACGCGCGGCTGGTCGCGGGCGCCCTGTGGGCGAACCTGCACGGCATCGCCCAGCTGTGGAACTGGGGCAGTCTCCAACTCGCCACCGGCTCCGATGACTTCGGGCCACTGTTGCGGGCCGCGCTGGACGCGCATCTCGGGCCGGAGGCCGGACGGTGAACCGGCGGCTGACGCTGGCGAGCAGTGTGGCGGGCGCCGTGGTCGTCGCGCTGGACGGGACCGTCCTCACGGTCGCGCAGCCCACCCTGCAGAGGGAGTTGGGTGCCTCCTTCGCCGAGGTGCAGTGGACCAGTACCGCCTATCTCATCGCGGTGGCGAGCCTGCTGGTGTTCGCCGGGCGGCTCGGCGACCGGTACGGGCAGCGGCGGATGTTCGGGCTCGGAATGCTCGGCTTCGGTGCCGCCTCCGCGGGCATCGGCCTCGCGCCGGGCGTCGGCTGGGTGATCGGACTGCGGGTGGTGCAGGGGGTGTTCGGGGCGCTGCTGCAACCGGCCACGCTCGGCATGCTCCGGACCGCGTATCCGCCGGACGGGCTCGCCAGGCCGCTGGCCCTGCGGACCGCGGCCGTCGGACTGGCGGCCGCCGCGGGGCCGTTGCTCGGCGGGGCGTTGGTGACGGGGCTGGGCTGGCGGGCGGTCTTCTTCCTCCATGTGCTGCCGACGGCGCTCTTCGGGATGCTCGCGCTGGCCGGTCGGGAGGAGGAACGGGAGCCGGTGGTCCGGACGCCGCTGGACGTGCCGGGGGCGGTGCTGCTCGCGGTGACGCTGGCCGGGCTGGTGCACGGGCTGGTCACCGGTGCGCCGGTGAGCCTCGGGGTGGCCGTGGTCGCCGGGGTGGCGTTCGTACGGCACGAGCGGCGGACGCCGAGCCCGCTGCTGCCGCCCGGGTTGATCACGGTCCCGGCGGTCGGGGCGGCCCTGGGCATCCTGGTCGCCGCGTCGGCGGCCCTGTTCGGCACGCTCTTCGTCGGCGTGTACGTCCTCCAGCGCACCCTCGGCCTCGACCCGTTCGCCAGCGCGCTGCGCAGTCTGCCGCTGGCGGTGCTGATGGTGGCGTCCGCCGCCGGGTGCCCCGTACTCCTGCGCCGCCTCGGCCCGCGCCGTACCGTCGCCTCGGCGATGGCGCTCCTCGCGCTCGGCGTCCTGCTGCTGACCCGGCCCTCGGCCGGCCCCGCCCTGTACGGCGGATTCGCGCTGCTGGGCGCCGGGTTCGGGACGGTGATGGTGGCGGCGACCCATGTCGTCGTACGGCAGGCGGACGCCGGGTCGGCCGGAGTGGCGGGCGGGTCGCAGCAGACCGCGCTGAACGTCGGTCCCGCGCTCGGGGTGGCCGTGGCGGGCGCGCTGCTGGGCTCCGGGACCGTGGTACCGCTGCTCGTGCTGGCCGCTTTGGCCGTGTTCGGCGTGGCGCTCGCACGTTCGCTGCCCGGCGCCTCTTCTATAGCGTCCGTCACACCACACACGGATGAGCGGGACCGTTCCCCTATTCCTGCGCGACGATGAGGTCCGAGGTCGGACCGCACCGCGGACGACACGACCGGAGGAGAGCGATGGCACACCTGCGACAGGAAGTCGACCCCAGTGAGGTCGGGCTGGACGTGAAGGCGCTGGACCGCCTCGACCAGCACTTCGCCCACTACGTCGACGAAGGGCGCCTGCCCGGCTACCTGGTGGCCGTGGCGCGCGGCGGCCGGGTCGCCCACCTCACCTCCCACGGCCACCGCGACCGCGCGGCGGGGCTGCCGGTCGAGCCGGACACCATCTGGCGCGTCTACTCCATGACCAAGCCGGTCACCGCGGTGGCGATACTGCTGCTGGCCGAGGACGGCCTGCTGTCGCTGGACGACCCGGTCGACCGCTTCCTCCCGGAGTTCGCCAGTCCCCGGGTGTATGTGTCGGGTTCGGGCGCCGACACCGTGACCAGGCCGGCCGACGGCCCGATCCTGATCCGTCATCTGCTCACCCACACCGCCGGGTTGACCTTCGCCTTCTACCACACGCACCCCGTGGACGCCCTCTACCGGGAGGCGGGCCTGGAGTTCTCGGTGCCGTCCGGCGCGGACCTCGCCGAGACGATGGCGGTGTACGCGCGCATGCCCCTCCAGTTCGAGCCGGGCACCCGGTGGAACTACTCCGTCGGCTTCAACGTGCTCAGCCGGGTCATCGAGGTGGTCTCCGGGCAGAGGCTCGACGAGTTCTTCGCGGACCGGATCTTCCGCCCGCTCGGCATGCCGGACGCGGGCCTGCACATCGTCCCCGAACAGGCCGACCGGCTTTCGGAGTTGTACGGCGAGACGGAGGGCGGCGCCATCGAGGCGATCCCCGGGCTGCCGTTGCGCGGCCGCCCCCGCTTCCTGTCCGGCAGCGGCGGCCTCGCCGCGACGGCGTACGACTACCACCGTTTCATGGAGATGCTGCGCCGGGGCGGCGAGCTGGACGGCGTCCGGCTCCTCTCCCCCGCCTCGGTCGGCCTGCTGTCCAGCAACCATCTGCCCGGCGGTACCGACCTGCGTGCCTTCGGCGCCCCCGCCCACCAGGAGCCCGGCAACGACGGCCTCGGCTTCGGCCTGGGCGTCTCCGTGGTGATCGACCCGGCCCGTACCCTCGCGCCGAGCAGTGCCGGCGCCTACGGCTGGACCGGGGCCGCCACCACCGCGTTCTGGGTCGATCCCGCCCACGACCTGACCGTGCAGTTCCACACCCAGGTGCGGCCCAAGACCCTGAAGGTCTTCCCGGACCTGCGCCGGCTGGTCCACGAGACGATCCAGGACTGAGCCGCCGGCCTCAGACCAGATTGCCCTCCGGGCGTGGGGCGTCGGCCGCGAACCGGCCGGCGCTCAGGGGACGGACGTCCAGGAAGGGGGCGCGGTCCAGGTACAGATCGCGGATCACCTCGCCGACGGCCGGGCCCTGGAGGAAGCCGTGTCCGGAGAACCCGGTGGCGTACAGGAACCGGGAGACCGAAGCGGCCTCGCCGATCAGGGCGTTGTGGTCGGGAGTGTTCTCGTACAGACCGGCCCAGCCGCCGGTGCGGCGCAGATCGAGCAGGGCGGGGGCGCGTCGCTGCATCGCCTCGTACAGGCGGGGGATCCAGCGGTCGTGGGTGTCGGTGGCGAAGCCCGGCCGCTCGTCGGGGTCGGACATGCCGAGCAGCAGGCCCGGGCCCTCGGCGTGGAAGTAGAGGCTGGTGGTGAAGTCGATGGTCATGGGGAGCGTCGGCGGCAGTCCCGGGACCGGTTCGGTGACCGCGATCTGGCGGCGTAGCGGCTGCACCGGTAAGTCGACGCCGGCCATCGCACCGACCGCCCTCGACCAGGGCCCGGCCGCGCAGACCACCGTCTCGGTGGCGATCCGGCCGAGGGTGGTGTGCACGGCGGTGACATAGGGGCCGTCCCGCTCGATGCCGGTGACCTCGGTGCGGCGCAGCACGCGGGCGCCGTGGGCGCGGGCGGCGGCCGCGTAGCCGTGCACGACGGACTCCGGAGTGCAGTGGCCGTCGTCCGGGGAGTACGCGGCGGCCAGCAGTCCTTCGGTGGCGATCAACGGGGAGAGCCGGGCCGCCTCTTGGGGGGTGAGCATCCGGCTGGGCACGCCGAGGTGGTTCTGCAGCCGGATCCCCGCCTCGAAGGAGGCGACCTCCTCGGGGGTGGAGAGCAGGAAGAGGTAGCCGACGCGGCGCAGCCCGATGTCGTACCCGATCTCCTGCCCGAAGCGGGCGAAGGCCTCTAAGCTGCGCGCGCCCAGCTGGATGTTGAGCTCGTCGGAGAACTGGGCGCGCACTCCGCCCGCGGCCTTCGAGGTGGATCCGGCGGCGAGCTCGTCGCGTTCGACGAGGACGACGTCGCGGACGCCCGCGCTCGCGAGGTGGTAGGCGATGCTGGTACCCATCACCCCGCCGCCGATGATCACGACCTGGGCCCGAAGATTCACGCGTGTACCTCCTGTCGGTCTCCCCCGATCCTTCCCCGGGGAGCCGCCCGGTACCTCACGACCAGTGCGCCACCGCGTCCAGGTGGGGCAGCACATGGTCCAGGCGCTCGCGCTTGGTCCGCAGGTAGGTGATGTTGTTCTCGCACGGCTCGATCAGCAGCGGGACCGTTTCGGCAACCTCTATGCCGTGCTGTACCAGGGACTCGCGCTTGCGCGGGTTGTTGGACATCAGGCGTACCGAACTCACCCCGAGGTCGCGCAGGATGCCGGCGGCGACCCCGTAGTCGCGGGCGTCGACGGGCAGTCCGAGCGCGAGGTTCGCCTCGACCGTGTCCAGTCCCTCCGCCTGCAGGGCCATCGCGCGCAGCTTGGCGAGCAGTCCGATGCCGCGGCCCTCGTGGCCGCGCAGGTAGACGACGATGCCGCTGCCTTCGGCGACGACCGCGCGCAGCGCCGCGGCCAGCTGGTCGCCGCACTCGCAGTGCTGGGAGCCGAACGCGTCCCCGGTCAGGCACTCCGAGTGCAGCCGGGTCAGCACCCCGTCGCTGTCGATGTCCCCGTAGACGAGGGCCACTTGCTCGTCGCCGCGGTCGTGGTCCAGGTAGCCGATCGCCTGGAATTTCCCGTACACGGTGGGCAGCGGTGCATTCACGACGCGTTCCACGCCCGAACGCCGTGCGGACTTCGTGCCGAGTACGCCGATGTTTTCTGTCATGATCTGATTCCTAAGCAGAGACGAAAGGCCGTGAAAAGATGAGTGGTTCGGGCGCGCGTACGGCGGCATACGGTCTGTTGCCGACGGACACTACGGAAGAGGTACGGACCAGGGGGGCGGGCGTTTCAACACAGGTCGCCGTCCTTCCCGTCGGGAGCTTCGAACAGCACGGCCCCTACCTTCCGCTCGCGACGGACACCCTTGTCGCCTGCGCCGTCGCCCGGGAGATCGCCGCCGCGTTCCCGGTGCAGCTCCTGCCGCCGGTGACGATGTCCTGCTCGCACGAGCACGCGGCCTGGCCGGGGACCGTCAGCATCTCGTCGGTGACCCTGCACGCGGTGGTGAACGACATCGCCGACTCGCTGCGCCGCTCGGGCGTCGAGGCGCTGGTCGTGGTCAACGGCCACGGCGGCAACTACGTGCTCGGCAACGTCGTGCAGGAGGCGTCCGCGCGCGGCGAGCGGCTGGCGCTGTACCCGGCCGCGGAGGACTGGGAGACGGCGCTGGAGCGGGCCGGGGTGGAGACCTCCGCACTCACGGACATGCATGCCGGAGAAATCGAGACCTCCATTCTGCTGCACGCTCATCCCGAATTGGTCCGCCCTGGTCACGAGTCCGCCGATTTCACCGCTGACGACCGTCGTCATCTCCTCACCCTGGGAATGTCCGCCTATACCGAGTCGGGCGTCATCGGTCGCCCTTCCCTGGGTTCGGCGGAAAAGGGGAAGGAACTCCTCGCCGCCCTCGCCGATTCCTTCGGCGCGGTTTTCGAACTGCTCACCGCCGAGCGGGAGTAGCGCAGTCCGGCATACCAGCGCACGACCAGGACCACCAGACCGGGCAGGGCCGCCACGAAGCTGAGGACGCCGTAGACGACGGCGGTGGCGAGCCCGGTGTCCGCGCCGAGGCCCGCCGCGGCGAACGCCCAGGCGGTGACGCCCTCGCGAGGGCCCCAGCCGCCGACGTTCAGCGGCAGGCCCATCGCGACCAGGGCCAGGACCGCGATCGGCGTCAGCGCCGCCACCGACGCGGCGGAGCCGGCGACCCGGGCGGAGACCACGAACATGCCGACGTGCCCGGCGAGGATGACCCCCGAGGACAGGGCGACACCCGGCCCGTTCTCCCGCGACAGCAGCGCACGGCGGGCCTCGGCGAGGGTCGAGCGCAGGGCCCCGCCGCGCTTGCCCGGGGCCTTGTTCATCCGCACGGCGACCAGGACCGCGCAGGGGCCCGCCACACCGGCGGCCACCAGCGGGGCGAAGCTGCGCACGTCGGCGCGGACCGGCGAGGGCAGGATCAGCAGCGCGCTCACCCCGAACACCGTCAACGCGATCTGCCCCGCTGTCCGTTCGAGGACGACCGCGCGGACCCCGCGGCCGACGTCGCCCTCGCTCTGCCCGTGCCGCACCGCCCGGTGCACATCGCCGAGCACCCCGCCGGGCAGCGCCGCGTTGAGGAACAGCGCCCGGTAGTAGTCGCCGACGGCGGGCCCGAGGGGCAGCCGCAGGTTGAGACCCCGGGCCACCAACTGCCAGCGCCAGGCGCTCAGTACGGTCGTGATCGCGCCGATCACCAGGCCGAGCACCAGGGTCGGGGTGTCGATGCGGCGCAGTCCGTCGAGGAAGACGCCGGTGCCGAGCCGCCACAGCAGCACACCGATGATGGCGGCTCCGGCGACCGTGCCCAGGTGGGTGCGGACGGCGCGGAAGCCGAGACGCCGGGGCACGCTCACCGGGGCGACCGCCGGGGTCTCCCGGACCAGGGTGGGGGTGGTCACGAGGAGCCTCCGGTGGGCCGGGCGAGCGCCAGCAGGTCGCTGTGGTGCAGGAGGACCCGCAGTTCGCCGGCCTCGTTGGCGGCGAGCCGCTCCGCCAGGTAGGCCTCGGCACGCTCGGCCAGTTCGGGACGCTCCTCGACGGCGGCGCCGACCCAGCCCCGCAGCCACTGCTCGGTGAGCGCCTTCTCGTCGGGGCCGAGCCGCCAGGGGCTGGGGTGCACCTTCACGGTGGCGCCCCGGTCGGAGAACGCCTCGCAGGCGGCGGTGATCGCGTCCGGGCCGAGCATCCCGCCGCGCCGCTGGTGGGCGTTGAACGCCTCGGTGATCTCCTTGTCCAGCGGGTGGGCCGGGGTGAGGTCGACGCGGCCGGCGACGGACAGGGTGAGCAGCGCGGGGCAGCCGGCCCCGGCGCAGGCCTCGGCGAGGGTGTCGACCTCCTCCTGAGTGAGCACGTCGAGGAGGGCGGAGGCGGTCACCAGCGAGGCGCCTATGAGCGCGTCGGGGGTGAGCCGGGCGACGTCACCGCGCCGGGTCTCCACCGTGACCCGGCTGCCGTCGGCGGCGGCGCGGGGCGAGGCGACGGCGGCGAAGTGCAGCAGGTAGGGGTCGCGGTCGTGCAGGATCCAGTGCTGGGCGCCGTCCAGCCGGGGGGCCAGCCAGCGGCCCATGGAGCCGGTACCGCAGCCGAGGTCGTGCACGACCAGACCGCCCGCCTTGCCTGGCAGGTTGGCGAGCCGGATCCGCAGCGGGTCCAGCAGATCGTTCGCGCGGGCGGTCGCGTCCGCGCTCTCGCGCAGCTCCAGCCACTCGGGGGCGTAGCGGGGCGGCTCCTCGGGTCCGGACTCGCGCAGCCGCACGGTGGCCCGCTCGCCCGCACGTACGACGGGACCGGCCCCGGGGATCACCTCGGAAGGCATGTGTTCGCGTTCTCGTCCCACTCCTGCATCCGTAACATCCCTCGGCCCCGGCTGCGCGGGGACCGCGCCGACCGGAGTAGCGGTCGTAGTGGTCGTCGCCTCGCTGGTCATGCCGCCCTCCTGGGTTCGTCGGGGAGCCGCAGCAGGACTCCGGCCAGACTGCGGGCGGTGGCCGCCCAGCCGTCGAGCGCCGCCCGCCGGCCGCGCGCGGCGGCCTTGAGGCGACGGCGTACGTCCGCCTCGCCGAACCAGCCCCGCAGTTCGACGGCGAGCGCGGCGGGGTTCTCCGGCGGGACGAGGATGCCGGGCACCCCGCCGTCGGGGGCGCGGCCGAGCGCCTCGGGCAGTCCGCCGACGTCGGTGGCGAGCACCGGGATGCCCCGGGCGAGGGCCTCGGTGACCGCCATGCCGTAGGTCTCGGCGTACGAGGTGAGGACCATCAGGTCGGCGGCCGCGTAGCTGGCGTCGAGTTCGGCGCCGGAGCGGGGACCCGCGAGGTGCAGCCGGTCGGTCAGCCCGTGCTTCGCGATGAGCGACCGCAGATGGGCGACGTACTCGGGGTCCTGGCCGAGCCCGCCGACGCAGGTGCAGGTCCACGGCAGGTCCCGGACCGCGGCGAGGGCCTCGACCAGCCGGTGCTGGCCCTTGCGCGGGGTGACGGCGGCGACGCACACCAGGTGCGAGACCCCGTCGGTGCCGCTGGCCAGCGGGGCGATGTCGGCGCCGGGGGCGGCGACATGGACCCGGTCGGGGGCGAGGCCGTGGTGCGAGACCAGCCGTCGTACCGCCCAGTCGCTGGTCGCGATCACGGCGGGCACGGCGCGCAGCACCGCGCGCTCGCGGGCGTCCAGGTCGGCGGCCACCGCCGCGTCGAGCCCGGTCTCGTCGCCGAGCGGGAGGTGCACGAGGACCGCGAGCCGCAGCCGTTCGGCCTCCGGTACGACGATCTCGGGGACCCCGCAGGCGACCAGGCCGTCCAGCAGGACGACCGCGCCGTCGGGCAGTTCCCGCAGGGTCCGGGCGAGGGTGTCGCGGGCGGCCTGCTCGGGGCGCGGCCAGGAGCCGGCCACGATGTGCCGGGTGACCTGCCAGCCGAAGCCGGGCAGGTCCAGGCAGACCCGCCGGTCGTAGGCGTTGCCGCCGCTCGGCTGGGCCGGGTCGTCGACACCGCCCGGCATGACGAAGTGCACGTTGCGCAGGGACATGGGGAGGATCCCGATGTTCGCCGGGGCTTCGGTGTCGGCGGTGGCCGCGCGCTGCGCGGGCACGAAGGTGAGGGCGGCCGGTTTCCGGTCGATGGCCATGTCGGTCACAGGGCACGCTCGTAACTCGCCCAGGCGACATGCGACTCGTGGAGGGTGACGGTCAGTCCGGCGAGGCCCCTGGCGCCCTCGCCCAGGGCGCCCTTCTCGATCCGCTCGGCGAGCCGGTCCGCGATGACCTTGGCGAGGAACTCCGTGGACGTGTTGATCCCGGCGAAGTCGGGCTCGTTGTCCAGGTTTCGGTAGTTCAGCTCGCTGACCACGGCGCCGAGTTCCTGGGTGGCGAGGCCGATGTCGACGACGATGTTGTCGTCGTCCAGCTGCTCACGGCGGAAGGTGGCGTCCACGAGGAACGTGGCGCCGTGCAGTCGCTGCGCGGGCCCGAACACCTCGCCGCGGAAACTGTGGGCGATCATGATGTGATCGCGGACGGTGATGCTGAACAACGGACGACCCTCCAGGTGCGGCGCGTCTGGTCCCTCGGCTGATCCCTGCCGGGGGATGCCCTTAATACGGCTCTTGGCTTCCCCGTGTTCAGTCCACTCTCACTCTTTTCTCAGGTCAGGACCTCTTGGCGGCCCGCATTGGACGTCGCGTCAGCCGATGTGCCCGTAGCGGACCCGGTGACAGAGGGCGGGGATCTCCCCGGAGGCGAGTTTCGGGAGCACCTCAGGCAGCTCTTCGAACGCGCTCTCCCCGGTGATGAGGGCGTCCATCGCGGGATCGGCGAGCAGGTCCAGGGCCAGGGCGAGCCGGTCGGCGTAGCTGCGGCCGGCCCGCGCGGCCGGGGAGACGGTGCCGACCTGGCTGCTGCGCACGGTGAGGCGGCGGGAGTGGAAGGCCTCGCCGAGCGGGAGGGCGATGCGCCGGTCGCCGTACCAGCTCAGTTCGAGGACGGTGCCCTCGGGCGCGAGGAGTTCCAGGGCGCGGGTGAGGCCCTGTTCGGTGGCGCTGGCGTGGACGACCAGGTCGCAGTCGCCGAGGGCGTCCTCGGGGGCCGCGAAGCCGATACCGAGGGCCTCGGCGGTCTTTGCGCGGGCCGGGTCGGCGTCGACCAGCTGGAGCCGTACGCCGGGGAAGCGGGCGAGGAGGGCGGCGACCGAGCAGCCGACCATGCCGCCGCCGATCACCGCGATCCGGTCGCCGACCAGGGGCGCGGCGTCCCAGAGGGCGTTCACGGCGGTCTCCACGGTGCCCGCGAGTACCGCGCGCGCCGGGGGTACGCGCTCCGGTACCACCGTCACCGCGTTCACCGGAACGACGTAACGCGTCTGATGCGGATAGAGACAGAAGACCGTACGCCCGATCAGCGCATCGGGGCCGTCCTCCACGACGCCGACGTTGAGGTAGCCGTACTTCACCGGTCCGGGGAACTCGCCCTCCTGGAACGGCGCCCGCATCACGGCGTGTTGGCTCTCCGGTACCCCGCCGCGGAACACCAGTGTCTCGGTGCCCCTGCTGACTCCCGAGTAGAGCGAGCGCACCAGGACCTCGCCCTCGCCGGGTCCCGTGAGGGTGACGTCACGCAGCTCTCCGTGGCCCGGGGAGCGGAGCCAGAACGCGCGGGCCGAGGAGTTCATCGGCATCCTCCTGAACGATCGGGAAGTGGTTCACGTACGGAGATGTGCACAGCGAGAAGTGCACAGGCCGCGCACAGTACGCGGCGTTGATCGACTCTGTCACTCGGCCGGAGGACGTGCGGTGGCCCTGAACAACACTTACGAAGCCAGGCTGGTCCAGCAGGAGACCGCTGTGGGAGCGGGCGTACAGATCCTGTTGCTGGCCCTGCTGGGCTCGGCGATCGGCATGGGGCCGGCCGGCTGGCTGACGGGTCTCGCGTTCGCGATAGCCACCTGGGCGGTGCTCTCCCGGGCCCTGCACCGCACCCGCCCCCGCTCCTTCGGCCCCGCCAACCGGGTCACCCTCGGCCGCGCGATCCTGGTCGGCGGTGTGACGGCCCTGGTCGCCGACTCCTTCGAGAGCTCCCCGCCGGTCACCCTGCTGGTCGGCCTGACGGCCGTGGCCCTGATCCTCGACGGTGTCGACGGCAAGGTGGCCCGCCGCACGGGTACGTCGACCGCGCTGGGCGCCCGCTTCGACATGGAGGTCGACGCGTTCCTGATCCTGGTGCTGAGCGTGTACGTGTCGATGCAGCTCGGCCCGTGGGTGCTGCTGATCGGCGGGATGCGCTACGCGTTCGTCGCGGCCGCGAAGGCCGCACCCTGGCTGAACGCCCAGCTGCCGCACTCCATGGCCCGCAAGACGGTCGCCGCGATGCAGGGCGTCTGCCTGTTGCTGGCGGGCTCGGACCTGCTGCCGTACCTGGCCAACCTGGGCGTGGTGCTGCTGGCGCTGGGCTCGCTGCTGTGGTCGTTCGGGCGGGACGTGGTGTGGCTGTGGTGCAACTCGCGGGTGGCTGCACCGGAGGCAGCGCAGGCGGAGCATGTGCAGCTTCCCGTCGAGGAGCTGGAGATGCTGGAGCTGGCGGTGCGCTGAGCCGAGGACGCCGAGGACAGCCGAAGGGGGCCCGGACCGAGGAATCGGTCCGGGCCCCCTTCGGTTTGCCCGCGGGCGCCTGTCTACGACCGGGCGCCTCGCGTCCGTACGAAGGCGAACGCGGCCGCGGCCAGGCCCAGGGCGCCGACGACCAGGCCCGCGATGCCGAGGCCCCGGGCGGTGGAGTCGCTGGTGCCGGCGGAGGCGGTCGCCGCCTTCTCACTGCTCTTCGCCGCCGGCGCGGCCGACGCGGCGGACGCGTCGCCCGCCGTCAGCTTGAGCGTCGGCGCCGGGTCCTCCGGCTCGTCGCCGCCGCTCTGGGGCTCCTCGATCCAGCGGACGACCTTGCCGTCGGAGTAGGTCTGCAGGGTCTTGAAGGTCAGCTGGTCGGTGTCCTCCGGGAGTTGCCCGAAGGCGATGTTGAAGTCCTCGTACTGGCCGGCGCCGATCTTGCCGCCGGTCCAGGTGACCTCGGAGACGGCCTCGGTGATCGTGCCGTCGTCGGTCTTCACGGGCGTCTTGAGCTTGGTGGTGGTCACCTTGGCGGTCCAGCCGTCCTGCGGGGTGACGAGGACGCCCAGGACCGGGTGGTCGGTGGGCAGGTAGACCTGGACCTTGGTGGTCGAGGCGGTGTCCTCCTCGTTGGGCACGCGGAAGGTGAGCACACCGTCGGTGGCGCCCTTGGCGTAGCTCTCGGGGTGGACGGTGACATGCGCGGCGGCGACACCGGCGGCGACGAGGACGGACACGGCGGTGAGCGCGGTGACGGTGCCGGCACGGCGCAGGGTGAGGCGAGTCACAGACATGAGTGAGCGGATCTCCGTACGAAAGAAGTGAGTGAGAGGCTGTTACGGGTGTTGGACCCTGTACGGGATCGAGCTCGGGGGGCCACGCCGGCTCACCGCATGGCGCAGGGCGAGCAGCCGGGGGCGGACGGGGCGGGCCGGCGCGGTGAGGCGGCTGCCGGCCGTCGCGGGCAGCGGGGCGTCGCGCCACCAGGCCGCCAGTCCGGGGACGAGGGCGGCCGCGCGACGCAGCAGCGACCACAGCGCGGCCTCACCGCACCGCAGCCACCAGGAGGCGACCAGGGCGGCGAGGACGTGGGCGACGGTGGCGTGCGCGGTCATGGTGTGCGACTGCTGAGCCATACCGGCCATGCCCTGACCGTGCATCCGCATGTGGGTCATGCTCATGGAGTACGCCGGAGTGGGCGAGACCGCACGCGCCGCGTCGAAGCCGAAGTGCAGACCGGCCTGGGTGAGCAGCATCCCGGCGCCGATCTCCGGCAGCCCCCGCTCACGCCCCGCGAGGGCGCGCCCCAGGGCGAACACGGCGACGAACCCCGCCGCATCGGCCCACAGCGGCGGCATGTCCCCCATGGCGAGGCCGTGGCCGGCGGCAGCCAGCAGCACACACACCGCGGCGAACACCGCGGCGCGCAGGCTCCGTACCGCCGGTGACGCACTCATGGTGAGCGATCCTCCCACGGTGGGGGGATACGCGGAGCACGGACGCCCCGTTCACTCATGGCTGGGGTTTTCCCGTGCGACGGTTGCGGTTCGCTGTGAGACGAGGACGGGTGGAGCCCGTCTCCGCTTGCCCGCACGAATCCAAACGACTCACGAATCCAAACGACTCACATCGCCACGGAGCTCCCGAACCAGAATCCATCACCCGAACGCGTGAACGTCCTGGCGGTCACGCGGACCGGCCTGGAAACGGGCTCACAGCCCGGGTGACCGGCCCCCGCCTGCGCGACGCGCCGACCTCACGGGTGCCGCGAGGATCAGGCCCCGGCCACGAACGCCACGAACTCCGTCCAGCCGTCCCGGCACACGGCGAAGTGCGGTCGGGACACGTCCTTGGAGTCCCGTACGCAGACGGCCTGCTCGGTGACAGCGACCTCGATACAGCTGTCCCCCTGGCTACCGCTGTGGCTGGACTTGAACCAGGCGAGTTCCGTCGTGCTCATAGTTCTCCTCGCAGTCGCTCCAACAGGCCCTGCGATTCTTTGGGGTTGAGGGCCTGCGAGCGCAGTGTGTCATAGCGCTGCTGGAGAAGGCTCACCTCTTTCACATCACCGATCAGCCGCCCGTTCTGCTGCCCTTCGGAGTAGGCGAAGCGCCGCCCCTCCGGCGTCTCCAAGAGCTGCACCGGTCCGTCCAGACACGCGTGCAACCCCGCCTCCAACGGCACGATCTGCAGCGTCACGTTGCGCAGAGCGGCCCGCTCCAGCACATGGTCGTACATCTCGCGCATCCGCTCCGAGCCCCCGAACCGCCGCAGGAACACGTGTTCCTCGACGATGAAGCTGAACGGCACCGTCGGCCGCTCGTACAGGATGCGCTGCCGCTTCATCCGTACGTCGAGCAGGTTCTCCAGCCCCTCGTCGGTGACCACCGGAATGGTGCCGTCGAACACGGCCCGCGCGTATCCGTCCGACTGCAGCAGGCCCGGCACCAGCCTGCACTCGTACGTGCACAGGCTGACCGCGATCCGCTCCAGCCGGGCCCACCGCCGGAACCAGACGGCCAACCCCTTGTCGCCCCGGGTCAGGAACTGAGCCGCCTTCCGTAACGCCCCGGTGTTGCCCAGCACTTCCTCGGCCCGCTCCACCAACGCCCGGTCCGGCATCCGCCTCCCCAGCTCCACGGAGGCGACCGTGTGTTTGGAGTACCGCACCAGATCGGCGAACTCGGCCCTGCTGTACCCGGCGTGCTCCCGCAGGGCATGGACGACGGCCCCGAAGGTCCGCAGGCTGTCGGAGGGATCGGGCTCGCGCTCCGCCTCGCAGCCCGTCAGGTCGTCGCCGTCACTCTCGTCCACACCGTTCGTCATCCGCGGCCACCTCCAGGTACGTGCGCACTCCACTCCCCGCGCTCAACTGACCCAGAGTGACGGCAGGATCCACGTACCGTCCACATATCGCCCTCGTACGCTGACGCAGCGTACGCACCGCGCACCTGGAACGGTGCGTGTCGTCGCTCGTACGTACGACGGTCGAAGGTGCGGTGGGCGCGGCACTCCCCTGGTCCGCGCCCACCGCGGTCCGTGTCAGGCCGCCCGGCGGGCCTGCCCCCGGTGGTCGCGGATGATGTCCGCGTACCGGCGGCCGCTGCCCTTGATGGTGCGGACCTGGGTGCGGTAGTCGACGTGGACCAGGCCGAAGCGCTTCTCGTAGCCGTACGCCCACTCGAAGTTGTCCAGCAGCGACCAGGCGAAGTAGCCGGCCAGCGGGGCGCCCTTGCGGGCCGCCGAGGCGCAGGCGGCGAGATGCCCGGCCAGGTACTCCTGGCGCTCGGGGTCGTCGATCGTGCCGTCGGGGCGGACCACGTCGGGGTAGGCGGAGCCGTTCTCGGTGACGTAGAGCTTGCGGGCTCCGTACTCGTTCGTGAGGCGCAGCAGCAGTGTCTCGATGCCGCTCGCGTCGATCTCCCAGTCCATGCCGGTACGCGGGACGCCGGAGCGGTAGACGGAACGGGCGTAGGGCGCGGGGCCGTTCGGGTCGTCCTCGATGTACGCCGGGAAGTAGTAGTTCAGACCCAGCCAGTCCAGCGGGGTGGCGATGGTCTCCAGGTCGCCCGGGTGCTCTGGGAGTTCGACGCCGTACGTCTCGACCATGTCGGCCGGGAAGCCGCGACCGTGCACCGGGTCCAGCCACCAGCGGTTGACGTGCCCGTCATGGCGGTGGGCGGCGGCCGCGTCCTCGGGACGGTCCGTCGCGGCGAAGACGGTGGAGAGGTTGTTGACGATGCCGACCTGGGCGCCGGGCGCGGCGGCGCGGATCGCCTGGGCGGCGAGACCGTGGCCGAGGAGCAGGTGGTAGGAGGCGCGGACGGCGGCCGTGAGGTCGGTCCAGCCGGGCGCCATCTTGCCCTCCAGGTGGCCGATCCAGGCCGAGCAGGAGGGCTCGTTGAGGGTGGTCCAGTGGTGGACGCGGTCGCCGAGGCGCTCGGCGACGACGGAGGCGTACGAGGCGAAGTGCTCGGCGGTCGCCCGCTCGGGCCAGCCGCCCCGGTCCTGGAGGGCCTGGGGCAGGTCCCAGTGGTAGAGGGTGACCGACGGGGTGATGCCGGCCGCCAGCAGGCCGTCGATCAACTCGTCGTAGAAGTCGAGGCCCTTGGCGTTGACCGGGCCGTCGCCGCCGGGCAGCACCCGCGGCCAGGCGATCGACAACCGGTAGGCGCTGGCGCCGAGTTGGCGCATCAGGTCGATGTCCTCGCGCCAGCGGTGGTAGTGGTCGCAGGCGACGTCGCCGTTGTCGTCGTTCGCGATCTTCCCCCGGGTGTGCGAGAAGGTGTCCCAGATGGAGGGTGAGCGGCCGTCCTCGGCGACGGCTCCCTCGATCTGGTACGCCGCAGTTGCCGTGCCCCACAGGAAGTCGTGCGGGAGTGCGGCGAGGTCGATGGTCACGTAGGTCCCTTCGGAACGGGCTTCGCAAAAGCCTTCGGACGCGGGCGGGTTCACTTGACGGCGCCCGCCGTCAGTCCGGTGACGAGATAGCGCTGGAGGAGCAGGAACCCGGCCACCACGGGGACGCTCACCACCAGCGAGGCAGCCATGATCTGGTTCCAGTACACGTCGTTGAGCGTGGAGTAGCCCTGGAGGCCGACGGCGAGGGTGCGGGTGGTGTCGTTGGTCATGACGGAGGCGAAGAGGACCTCGCCCCAGGCGGTCATGAAGGCGTAGACGGCGACCGCGACGATGCCGGGGATCGCGGCCGGGACCACGATCCTGAACAGTGCGCCGAGCGGTCCGCAGCCGTCCACCAGCGCCGCCTCGTCCAGGTCCCGCGGCACGGAGTCCAGATACCCGATCAGCATCCAGATCGAGAACGGCAGCGAGAACGTCAGGTAGGTGAGGATCAGGCCGCCGCGGGAGCCGAACAGGGCGATACCGGTGGCGTTGCCGATGTTGACGTAGAGGAGGAAGAGCGGGAGCAGGAAGAGGATGCCCGGGAACATCTGCGTGGACAGCACGGTGACCGTGAAGACCCGCTTGCCGCGGAAGTCGTAGCGGCTGACCGCGTAGGCGGCGAAGACCGCGACGACCACCGAGCAGACGGTCGCCGAGACTGACACGATCAGCGAGTTCACGAAGTACTTCGCGAGCGGGACCGTCGACCAGATGTCGATGTACGGGCGGACGGTCAGCCCGCTCGGCAGCCAGCGGAACTTGCCGGTGACGTCCGCGAGGGGCTTGAGCGAGCTGGAGACCATCACGTACACGGGGATCAGCACGAACCCGGTGAGCAGCGTGAGGAAGATCCGCCGGGACCAGAGGAAGGACCGCGGCGGGGCCATCGGCGAACTGGACGGGCTAGACATCCGCAGTCCTCCGTCCGCGCGAGGTGAACACCAGGTACACGCCGGTCACCACCAGCAGGAAGAGCAGCAGGAGCACGGACATGGCCGAGCCGGTGCCGAAGTTCCAGGTGACGAACGAGGCCTGGTAGATGTGGACCGAGATGAGGTCGGCGGCCTCCGGGGCGGACTTGCCGAACAGCACGTACGGCGTGTTGAAGTCGTTGAACGTCCAGAGGAACAGGACCAGGATCAGCACCTGGTTGACCGGGCGCAGCGACGGCAGGGTGATCCGGCGGATCTGCTGCCACAGGCCGGCGCCGTCCAGGGCGGCCGCCTCGTACAACTCCCTCGGGATGTTCTGGAGTCCGGCCATCACGATGAGGAAGGCGAAGGGCCAGCCCTTCCACACGGACACGATGAGCAGCGCCCAGAAGCTGTTGTCGCCGATCAGCCAGAAGGACGGTTTGTCGGTGAGGTGCAACTGGTCGTGCAGGACGTGGTTCACCAGGCCGTTGTCGTGCTGGAACATGAACACCCAGGTGATGACGGCCGCGTAGACCGGCAGCGCGTACGGCACCAGGAACAGGGCGCGCAGCAGGCCGCGGCCGCGGAAGTTGTCCTGCATGAACACCGCGGCCGCGGTGCCGATCAGCCAGCACAGGCCGACGGACAGCAGGGTGAAGCCGACGGTGACGAAGAAGGAGTGCAACAGGGCTTTGCCGACCGGGGCGTCGAAGTCGACCGACACCTTGTAGTTGTCGAAACCGGACCACGGGGCGGTGCCCCAGTCGCGGATGTAGAACTGGGTGAGCTCCTTGAAGCTCATCACGACGCCGATGACCATCGGCACGAGATGGACGAGGAGTTCGAGCAGCAGGGCGGGCAGGAGCAGCAGGTAGGGCAGTCCGACACGGCGGATCCGCCCGGGGCGGCGGCCCGAGCCGCCCGCCGCCCCGGGGGAGTTCACCCGCGCCGGTTCTTGCACAGCGGTGGTGGTGGTCGTCATCTCGTTCAGGCCGCCGGCATCTGCTGCTGGGCCTTCTCCAGCTCGGCCTTCACGGAGTCGGTGGTGATGGCGTGTCCGGCGGCCACATCGGCGAACAGGTTCTTCACGGCCGTACCGACGGTCGTCTCGAACTGGGACTCGGAGGCCACCTGGGGCAGGGCCGCGGCGCTGGTGGCGAGGGTGTTCTTCAGGACGGAGTTGGCGGGGGTGTTGAAGGCCGCGTCCCCCTGGGCGGTCTTGACCGGCGGGATGGAGCTGTAGGCGGTGTTGAGGATCTTCTGCTCGTCGTCGCTGGTCATGAACTTCACGAACTTGGTGGCGCCGTCGAGGTTCTTGGTGTTCTTGAAGACCGCCAGGTTGATGCCGGCGACCATCGAGTTGACCTGGGTGCCGGTGCCGGGGGTGCCGGACTGCACGGGCACCGGGGCGATGCCGTAGTCGCTGTCGCTCATGCCCTGCGACTTGAGGTTGGCGGACGCCGACTGCCACAGCAGCATGGCCTGCTTGCCCTTGGCGAAGTCGCTCACCGACTGGTTCTGCGCGTACTCGGCGTCGCCGGTCGGGATGACCTTGTCCTTGGCCATCAGGTCGACGTACTGCTTGACCCCGGCGACGACCTTGTCGTTGGTGAAGTCCGGCTTGCCGTCGGCGGTGAAGAAGTCGCCGCCGTTCTGCTTGGCGAAGACGAAAGTGTGGTGGATGTTCTCCGAGACGTTGCCGCCCTCGGCGCCGAGCACCGACTTGCCCTTCGCCGATATCTTCTTGCCGTCGGCGATCAACTCGGCCCAGGTGGCCGGGGGCTGCGAGATACCGGCGTCGGCGAAGATCTTCTTGTTGTAGTAGAGCGCGTACGCCATCGAGTACAGCGGTACGGCCGTCGGGTCCTTGCCCTCGGCGCCCGTGGAGCCGAGCGCGGAGTCGACGAACCGGTCCTTGCCGCCGATCTTGGCGAAGTTCTTGGCGTCCCAGGGCAGCAGCGCGCCCGTCGCCTGCAGCGAGGCGCTCCAGGTGTTGCCGATGTTCAGCACGTCGGGGCCCTGGCCCGAAGTGGTCGCGGTCAGGATCCGGTTGAGCAGGTCCGACCAGGGCACGACCTCCAGCTTGACCTTGATACCGGTCTGCTTCTGGAACTTCTCGAGTTCCGGCTGGAGCACCTTCTTGTCGACCTCGATGCTGGCGCCCTGGTTGGAGGCCCAGTAGGTGAGCGTCTTCGGGGAGTCGTTGGACCCGCCGCCGGTGGACGAACCGCCACCGCAGGCCGTGGCCGCGAGGGCGAGAGACATGGTGACGGCGCCTACGGCCGCGGCTCGGATGCTGCGCATGGCTCCAGCTGTGCCTTTCCGGGAGTCGAGAACCCCGAGAGGGCTTCGCGAAGGCCGCCGGCCCCGCGCTGGCGAAGACCGGACCGCCGTTCGGCTCCCGAAGCCCCTCATGGCTTAATTTAGGACGTGAGTTAATCCTCCGAACAGTGGCTCGTCAAGGGATCCGGCACGGGTATCCGTGCAGGCGGGCGCAGGAGCGACCGGTTCCGGGACGACGGTACGGCCGCGCCCGGCGGCGTGACCTGGGCCGGAGCCGGGTGACCTGGCCAAAGCGGGGCGGAGCGCCGTTCCACAACGGTTGCGTTTCGACGGTCCGTCGGCAGCCGGGGCGGGCGGGTCGCCGCGTACGGCGAGGGGGCGAGCCGCTCCGCACGGCGGCGTCACCGGCGGTGGTGAGCGGGCTGCTCCCCACGACGGCGGCGGGCCGTACTGACCACACCAGACGGACCATCACCCACGCCCACGAGCAGCCTGCCCGCCACAGCGGTCGGCTAGACGCGACCCACGGCGCCGGGCAGGTCGGCCCCGTAGGTCACGGGGGCCGGGGAGTTGTCCCCGGCCCCCGGTCCCCGTCCCCGGCACCACCGCCGTCCCGCTCCGCTCCGGTGTCAGCTCGCGGTCGCCGCCTGCGGTGCCGGGGCGTAGCCGGACGGGCGGGTGGTGAAGGTGCCGCGGCCCTGGGTGCGGCCGCGCAGCCGGGTCGCGTAGCCGAAGAGTTCGGCCAGCGGCACGGTGGCGGTCAGGACCGCGGCCCCGCCCCGGCTGGCGGAGCCGGTGACCCGGCCGCGCCGGGCGGCCAGGTCGCCGAGCACGCCGCCCACCGCGTCCTCGGGCACGGTGACCGTGACCTCGGCGACCGGCTCCAGGAGGACCGTCGCGCAGGCGCGCAGGGCTTCGCGGAGTCCGAGCTTCCCGGCCGTGCGGAACGCCGTGTCCGAGGAGTCCTTCACATGCGTCGACCCGTCCGTGAGGGTGACCCGCAGCCCGGTGACCGGGTGCCCGCCGAGGGGGCCCTCGGTGAGGGCGTCCCGGCAGCCGGCCTCGACCGCGCGGACGTACTCCTGCGGCACACGGCCGCCGACGACGGCCGACCGGAACTCGAAGCCGGCCTCGTGCCCCAGGGGTTCGACGTCCAGGACGACATGCGCGAACTGCCCCGCGCCGCCGGTCTGGTGGACATGCCGGTGGACGAACCCCGTGACCCCGCGGACCACGGTCTCCCGCAGGGCGACGCGCGGCCGGCCCACCGTGAGCTCGGGACCGCCGTCCCGGCGGACCTTCTCCACCGCGACCTCCAGATGCAGTTCACCCATCCCGGACAGCACCGTCTGCCCGGTCTCGGCGTCGGTGCGCACCACCAGCGAGGGGTCCTCCTCGACGAGCCGGGCCAGCGCCTGGGCGAGCCGGTCGGTGTCGGTACGGCGACGGGCCTCGACGGCGACGGACACCACCGGGTCCGGGGCGACGGGCGGTTCCAGGAGCAACGGGGCGCCCGGAGCGCACAGCGTGGCGCCGGGACGCGCCGACTTCAGTCCCACCACCGCGACGATGTCACCGGCCACCGCCCGGTCGAGAGGTTCGTGCCGGTCGGCCATGACGCGGAGGATGCGGGCGACGCGCTCG
Source organism: Streptomyces sp. Ag109_O5-1 (assembly GCF_003814875.1). Taxonomy (GTDB): domain Bacteria; phylum Actinomycetota; class Actinomycetes; order Streptomycetales; family Streptomycetaceae; genus Streptomyces; species Streptomyces sasae. The sequence continues at coordinate 1,500,180 of NZ_RKQF01000001.1, forward strand.
GTGCGCCGGGTGGCCGGGTCCCACACGGTGTCTCCCTTCTCGATCGTGCCCGAGTAGACGCGGACATGGGTGAGGCGTCCGGTGGCGGTCGCGGTCACTTTGAACGCGAGGGCCGCGAACGGCCCTTCGGGGTCGGCGGTCCGCCGCTCCTCGGCGCCCTGGTGGGTGCCGCGTACGGCGGGCACGTCGAGCGGCGAGGGCAGATAGGCCACCACCGCGTCGAGGAGCGGCTCGACGCCCCGGTTGCGGTACGCGGAGCCGCACAGGACGACGACGCCGTCGCCGGTCAGGGTGAGCTCGCGCAGAGCGGTGACCAGTGTGCCGGTGGACAGCCTGCCGGGTGGCGCACAGAACTCCTCCAGCGCGGCCGGGTGCAGCCCGGCCACCGTCTCCTCCAGCGCGTGCCGCCGGCGTTCCGCCTCCTCCCTGAGGGAAGCGGGCACCGGCCCCGCCACCGCCGTACCACCGCCGTCCGGCCAGACCAGGGCACGCATGCGCACGAGGTCCACGACGCCGGTGAAGCCGTCCTCCGTGCCGATGGGCAACTGGACGACGAGCGGGGCCGGGTGCAGCCGGGTGCGGATCGACTCGACGGCTCTGTCGAGGTCGGCGCCCGCGCGGTCCAGCTTGTTCACGAAGGCGATCCTGGGCACGCCGTGCCGGTCGGCCTGCCGCCACACCGACTCGCTCTGCGGCTCCACGCCGGCGACCGCGTCGAACACGGCGATCGCGCCGTCGAGGACGCGCAGGGAGCGTTCGACCTCGTCGGCGAAGTCGACGTGGCCGGGGGTGTCGATGAGGTTGACGCGGTGGCCGTCCCAGGCGCAGCTGACGGCCGCGGCGAAGATGGTGATGCCGCGGTCGCGTTCCTGGGAGTCGAAATCCGTGACGGTGGTGCCGTCGTGGACCTCGCCGCGTTTGTGGATGGTGCCGGTGGCGAAGAGGATGCGTTCGGTGACGGTGGTCTTTCCGGCGTCGACGTGGGCGAGGATGCCCAGGTTACGAACGACGGCAAGGGGGTTGACGGAGTTCGGGTGGAGTTCGGTGCGCATGGCCCGATGCCTTTCGATTGCGGTTCCCGGACGGTTCCGGAATGGGCAGCGCAATTCCCCGTGCGGCGAAGTTCGCCGGACGCGACTGACGGCACGTCAAAAGGCTGGCATATGCCGGGAGTTGTTGAGGCCGTCGCGTGTCACGGAGTCCGGTACCGGCCGCGCAGCGGGCACCGGAGGGCCGAGGACACGAGGATCACCTCGTAGCGGGAGCACGGGGAGACGACAGCGGCACGGTCACGCACAGCCCTCTCCCCTCATTCGTCCGAACTCGTCACGACAAAGCACCGGAACCGCGTTCCACGGCTACGGTGCGTGATACCTGGCGAGTGTAGACAGCAGGCCGGGGGCCCGGCACCCGGTTTTCCGACCAGGTGACACACCCTTCCCTGAGATGCCGGTTCGTTCCCTTTTCTCCGCCCCTCGGGGAATACGACGGCACGTTGTCCCGACATTTTCCGGACATTCATCCGGCCGGCCCCGATAACTCCACGGGCCCTGAACGCGCTTTCCGGATCGACGGCCGGAGAGGGGGCAGTTCACCGGTCGAGACCGCCGCAACTCCAGCGATTGGCCGAAAAACACGCTTTACGGCTCCCAGCCGGACATCGGGGCGCCCATCTCCTTCACCGGGACCCCCGCCCCGGGAATGGACGTCCGGTACGCCCCGGATGCACATCTTCCCGGGTGAAGCATGGAGTGCGTCTTCTCATCACAGCGCAGCCGGAGTTACTGTGGAACATACGTGGACATTCCGTGAAGTGCTGCTCATGGCTGAGAAATTAGGATCCCGCCTCGGGTTCCGGCGGGGCGCGCAATGGCCGGGATGCGGTACTTCCCGGTGGCCGATGGACGCTCTGCCACTTCACCAGCAGGCCTAATCTGATGCGCGGGCAGGCCGAATGGGACCGGCAGGCGGACGGATTGGACTCGATTGGACACGCAAAGGACGCGGAGAGCGCCGTTCGCCGCGCTGCGCCGGGGTGCCGCGATGCCGGTCGCCGCGCAGGTGCTCATCGCGGGGACGATCTTCTCCCGTCTCGGTGACACCCTCGCCTCTCTGGGGCTGGTGCTGCACGCGGCGGACGGGAACATCCGCTTCGGGGTGACCGAGGTACTGCTCGCCGAGCTCATCCCGACGGTGCTAGCGGCGCCGTTGATCGGTTCCGTGGTGGACCGGTTCAGCGCTCGCGCGGTGTGCCTGTGGGCGCTGCTGGTCCAGTCACTGTCCCTGGGCGCGGCCACCGCGGCCGACGGATTCCATGCGAAGGTGGCGCTGATCGCGCTGTCGGCCCTGGCCGGAGTGGCCTCGGTGGCCGCCGGGTTCAAGATGCTGCCCGTCGTCGCCGGGGAGCAGCACACCGGACGGGCCAACAGTCTGCTGACGGCGGGCCTGTCCGTCGCGGGACTGGTCGGGCCGCCCCTGGCCGGTTTCCTGAACTCCCTGTGGGGCACCGCCGCACTGCTGGCCGCCGACGCCGTCTCCTTCCTGGTGCTCGCCGGCTGCACGATGCTGGCGGTGCCGCGCAGTGTGGACGTGGCGATCGGCCGTCGCCCCGCCACGAAGCTCGCGGACGGTTACCGTGCGCTGCGCGACGCCCCGGTCGTGGGCACGCTGATGCCGGCGCTGGCGGCGGCGATGCTGGCCACCAGCATCGAGGGCGTCGCGGGCGTCTACTACCTGCGAGGCGTGGCCGACGGCAACGACACCGTCTTCGGCCTCTTCCTGGCGACCTGGGCCCTGGGATCCATTCCGGGCGCGCTGCTCGCGGGCCGTGCGGGGTGGAGCGACCGGCACACCGCGCTGATCCTCGGCGGTGTCTCGGGCATCGGCCTCGGTCTGCTCCTCGCCGGCCTCGTCCCGGTCGCCGCGGTGATGTTCCCGCTGTTCCTCATGGGAGGCTTCGGCAACGGCGCCTGCAACGTCGGCCTGCGCAACGCGGTGCACGCGCACGTACCGGCCGAGGTGCACGGCAGCGCCTGGGCCTGTTTCCAGGCACTGTCCCGCAGTTGTATCGGCCTCGGCTATCTGCTGGGCACCCCGAACAGTCTGATCTCCAGCCGGGGGCAGGTGATCATCTCGGGTGCCATCCCCCTGGTGGCGATCGTGTGGGCGGCCGTGGCCACCCTCCGCCGGGGCGAGTCCACCGTGACGGAACCTTCCGCCTGAGGCACCGACCGACTGGTCGGAAAGTAGCGGACGCCCGTGCGGCCCGGCTCAAGTCGTGGCCGTCGGCCGCGGTGAACGACCCTCGCCCCAGGAAGCCGCACGGCGAGGGCGCTCCGGTCGTCGACAACCCGGACCGCCGCCCATGCGCGGGGAGTTGGCCACGACGACCCGTTCGGATCCAGTTGGTCTAGTCCTCTTGACGGAGAAGGCTCACGGCGCTTTGGTATGTACCAACCGCACCGGCCCCCCCTGATGGGCATCCCGAAAGGGCCAATGTCATGCACCTGGCGAGATTCGCGGCTTCCGCGTGTGCCCTCGCGCTCACGGCCACCGGCGTCGCCGTCGCGCTGGCCCCCGACGGCAGCGCCGCGGCGGGCAGCGTCTACTCCGTGGCTCCCTACGTCGACATGTCGAACAGTCAGGAAGGACTGCTCGACACCGCCGTCACCGGACACGGGCTCAAGGCCTACACCGCGGCCTTCGTGCTCGGCGAGGGCTGCACCCAGATCTGGGGCGACACGCTCCCCATCGGCAACGACTCCTACACCGACCCCGAGATCGCCAAGGCGAAGTCCGAGGGCGCGTCCGTCATCGTCTCCTCCGGCGGAGCCAGCGGCGAGCCGCTCGCCTGGACGTGCTCCACCCAGAGCAGCATCGACGCCGGATACCAGGCCATCATCAACGACTACGGCGTCACCCGGCTCGACTTCGACGTCGAGGGCGCCGCGATCGCGGACACCGCGGCCGCGGCCCGTCAGATGCAGGCGATGAAGGACCTCAAGGCGTCCAACCCGAACCTGCAGTTCTCCATGACCCTGCCGGTGCTGACGAGCGGGCTGACCGGCGACGGTGTCAACATCCTCAAGGCCGCGAAGAACGCGGGCATCAAGATCGACGTGGTCAACATCATGACCATGGACTACTACGCCGGCACCGGCACCGAGATGGGCCAGGCCGCCCTCTCCGCGGCCCGGGCCACGCTCGCGCAGATGCAGTCCGTCGACTCCGGCTACACCTACGCCAACCTCGGGATCACCCCGATGATCGGCAAGAACGACGACGGCTCCACCTTCACGCTCGCGGACGCCCAGACGGTGGAGAGCTTCGCCGCGCAGAACGGCGTCGGGCGGCTGGCATTCTGGTCGGCCAACCGGGACCAGCCGTGCAGCGGCAGCGCCAACTCGCTGTCCACCTGCAGTGAGATCAGCCAGAACAGTCTCGCGTTCACCGACGCCTTCGTGCCCTACGAGGGCAGTTCGGGCGGCGGCGGAGGCACCACCACCGACTTCTCCCTCGCCCTGTCCCCGGGCAGCGCCTCGGCGGCCCAGGGCGGTTCGGCGACAGCGACCGTCTCCACCGCCGTCACCGCCGGCAGCGCGGAATCCGTCAGCCTCTCCGCCTCCGGCGCGCCCTCCGGTGTGAGCGTCTCCTTCAGCCCCACCTCCGTGACGTCCGGCGGCAGTTCGACACTGACCGCGACCGTCGGCACGTCCGTGGCCGCGGGCAGCTATCCGATCACCGTCACCGGCACCGCATCGAGCGGCAGCCACAGCGCGACCTACACGCTCACCGTCACCACCAGCGGCAGCGGAGGCGGCGGGGGTTCGCTGACCAACGCAGGCTTCGAGACCGGCAGTCCGAGCCCTTGGACCTGCACGGGCGGCAGCTCGGTGGTGTCCAGCCCGGTCCACAGCGGCAGCCACAGCCTTCAGGTCACCCCGAGCTCCAGCAGCACCGGAGAATGCGACCAGACCGTCACCCTGTCCCCCAATCACACCTACACACTGAGCGGTTGGGTGCAGGGACCGTACGCGTACATCGGAGTCTCGGGCGGCGCCAGTGCGAGCACCTGGTCGAACAACACGAGCTGGAACCAGCTGACGGTGAGCTTCACCACCGGCAGCAGCGGAACGGTCACCGTCTTCGTCCACGGCTGGTACGGCCAGTCCGACGTCCACGCCGACGACTTCAGCCTGAGCTGAGGTACCGCATCGGCACGGAGCAGGGCCGGTTCCCGGGCGTGCACCCGGGAACCGGCCCTGCTCATCCGTCCGTTACTGACCGAAGCCGTAGGCGAACAGGTGGTCGGTACCCGACGAACCGGTCACCGGCAGCGTGACCGAGGCCACCTGCTTGGACGGGTCCAGCGGGACCTTCGTGGCGAAGACGTAGGTCTTCACGCCGTCACGGCCCCCGCTGCCCGTGTTCCGGTAGGCCGTGGTGACGGCCGTCGTGTCACCCGCCATCGGCTGCCTGGAGCCGCCGTTGAGCGTCCAGTCCGAGAAGCCGACCGTCGCCTTCGAGGTGGTGCCGTCGGTGTAGGTGACGGTCACCGTGCCCGAGACCCCGCTGCCGTCGGTCGGCGCGTTGGCCGCCGCGCCCAGCAGACCCAGCGACGCGCCCGAGGTGCCGGCCGGCATCGGGATGGTCTGGCCGGCCATCTCCAGGTTGTCCGGCTGACCGGACGTCACCGTCGGCCAGGGGTAGGAGATGCCGTCGACCGTGAGGGTGGAGCCGCTGGTGACGCCGGCCGCCGACAGCGCGCTCTGCGAGTACGCCCAGCCGCCGTCGTCGAAGCCGCCCGAGAAGCCGGTGCCGTCGGGGTAGATGCCCTCGTTGGTGTCGTACGGCCACAGTGCGCCGGCCTTGGCGACGGCCACGCGGAGGGTCGCCCCGGGCAGTGCCGCACCGGTGCTGTGGTCGGTCAGGGCGAAGGTGACCGGGAAGCTCCCCTCGTCCGTGCCGGCCGTGACGTGGACCTTCGCCTCGGCGCTGCCCGAGGCGGGGACGGTCAGCGAGCCGGACGTCGTGTCCAGTGTGACGCCGGAGGGCGCCGTCGCCTTCCAGTCGACCGTGACGGCCGCACTGCCGAGGTTGGTCAGGTCGAGGGTGGCGTCACCGGCCGCGCCGGGCTGGAGGACCAGACCGTCGCCGGAGGGACCGGTCGCGGCCAGCACCCGGCCGCCGCCCGTGGTGTCCGACGGCGGCACCGCCGACGGGCCGGAGGCCCAGGAGGTGTTCGGCTGGGTGCCGAGCGTGTAGTCGAGCGTGCCCGCTCCCTTGAACTGCTGGTACGTCAGCCAGGAGGTGTTCCACGCCTTGCCCTTGACGTTCAGCGACTGCACGTACGGCGCGTCGGGCGCGGCCTGCGGCGCGTTGATCCGCACCGCCTTGCCGCCGTCGAGGCTCACCTGGGCCACCGGGAACGCCGGGCTGCCGAGCACCAGGGTGTCCGTGCCCGGGGTCTCCGGGTACATGCCGAGCTCGGACCAGACGTACCAGGAGCTCATGGCACCGAGGTCGTCGTTGCCGAACGAGCCGACCGGGGCGTTGAAGTACAGGTCCTGCTGGGCCGCGCGGACGGCCGCCTGGGTCTTCCAGGGCTGGCCGGTGTAGTCGTACTCCCAGGGGATCTCCACGCTGGGTTCGTTGCTCAGGTCGGCGTCGGTGCTGCCGGGACGGGTGATGTCGTCGAGCAGGCTGTCCAGGTAGGACGAGTACGCCTTGGCACCGCCGCGTGCCTGGATGAGCTGCTTCAGGTTGAACGGGACCATGGGGGTGTACTGGGCGGAGGTGCCCTCCACGAACCCGTTGGAGGTGCCGGGGGCGAAACCGCCCACGAACTGGCCGTCCTTGTTCTTGCCGTGCATGTAACCGGTCTGCGGGTCGAAGACGTTCATCCAGTCCTGGGCGCGGGTGGCGAACTTCTCGTAGACGGCCGTCTTCCCCAGGGACTTGGCGAAGGCTGCGACGGCGTAGTCGGCGGAGTCGTACTCCAGCTGGGTGGAGACCGGGCCGTAGAAGTTGCAGCAGCCGTAGTCGTTCTCGTCCAGCGGGAGATAGCCCTTGGCGTCCCGCACGGACTCGCCCGGGCGGTCGTTGTTCGGGACGGTCGCCTCGTGCTGGAGGGCCGCGAGGGCCTTGCCCGTGTCGAAGCCTCGCGCGCCGAAGGCGTAGGCGTCGGTGATGATGCCGGCGGCCGGGTCACCGACCATCACATAGCTCTCGCCGTTGTTCGAGGCCCACTTGGGAAGCAGGCCCGTCTGGTCGTAGCCGTTGAGCATCGAGGTGACGACGTCGCTCGCGACCTTGGGCTCGGCCATCGCCATCAGCTGGGTCTGGGAGCGGTAGGTGTCCCAGCCGGAGTAGTTGGCGTACTGGGCCTGCTGGCCCTTGGCCAGTTTGTGGACCTGGTTGTCCATGCCCATGTACTGGCCGTTGTCGTCCGAGAAGACGTTCGGGTGCAGCAGCGCGTGGTAGAGCGCGGTGTAGAACTGCGTCTGCTGGTCCGCGGAGCCGCCGCCCACCTGGATTTTCTTCAGTACGGCGTTCCAGGCGTCGTGGTTCGCCTGCTCGACGGCGCCGATGTTCCAGTTCCTGATCTCGGCGTTGAGGTTGCCCGCCGCGTTGGCGTCACTCGTGTACGAGATACCGACCTTGGCCGTCACCTTGGGGTCGGCGGAGGTGTCGAAGGTCAGGTACATGCCGTTCGCACCGGTGGTGGGAGGCTGGGCGGCCGTGGCGCTCGGTGCGGACGAGGACGTGCCGGAGGCCTTGGCTCCACTCCCGTGGATCGTCGGGGACGGCTTCGCCGGGACGGTGAAGTGCTGTTCCTTCAGCGGCGCCGACCCGGACTTCTGCGGAGCCGGCCGGACCTTTCCCGCCTTCAGTGACGTCGCGTCGGGGTTGATGGTGCTGCCGACCCAGGTGCCGCTCGCCGTGAACGGCCGGTCGAACTTGATGTCGAAGTGCAGTGTGTACCTGTTGCTCGCGCCGCAGAAGTGACCGCTGTCGATCGCGCCGCTGATCTCCTTGCTGTTCACCACCTGGACGCGGGTGCCGTCCACCTGGGTGGCGCCCCCGCTGAGCTTGAACAGCAGGTTCGCCTGCTGACCGGCGGGGAAGGTGAAGGTGCCCAGCCCGGCGCGGGTGGTGTCGGTCAGTTCGGTCCTGACCCCGTTCGCGTCGGTGACCTTGTACGCGCCGATACCGGCCTGCTCGTCGGCGTGGCTGAAGCCGACGGACGTGGTGCCGAGGTCGCCCGACAGGGCGCCGGTCACGGGCAGGACGGGCAGGTCGCCCGCGACGGGGCAGCCGGGTCCGGACACGTGGGTGAGGCTGAAGCCGGAGACCTTCTTGTCGTTGTACTCGTAGCCGCCGCCGTCGGGACGGTCGGGCGTCGTGTCGGGCCCCCACTGCACCATGCCGGCCGGCATGTCGGGGCCGGGGAAGGTGTCCACCGCACCGGAGGTGCCGATGAGGGGGTTGACGACGGACGCGGGGTCCTTCACCAGGGGCGGCGTCGCGGTGCTCGCGGCCTGGGCGCTTCCGATCGCCGGAAGCGGAAGGACTGCCATGCCCAGGACGCAGATCACGGCGAGGCGTCGGCGGAATCTCGCGCGGTCGGGTGGTGCGGCTGAACGTCGGGGTCTCACCATCGGTTGCCTCCGCAGCAGTTCGTGCTTCGCACATCAGGTGTCGGCGCGCCGAAAAACACCGGAATGCCGGCGACAGGCAACGGTTCCGGTCGCTTCCACGGCCTGACAACGTTGCCATGCACGAGTGTTGAGTGAAACGTGTGTGCTTGCGACATGTCAACGAGGCCCACAGGACTTTTTGATTGCGAAGTTCACGGACGGATGCCGACCCCGGCCGGACACAGTGCTCAACCGCGGGATTCCTTGCGGAAGTTACGGCGCCTCGGCAACATGTCCTGCCACACTGTCACCGCAGGCGTCCCAACCGCCCTCCTGCGGCCCCCGAGTGACGACGCCGAGCGCGTCGGCGAGCTGTTCACGGTGCCGGCGCAGCGCTTCGGGGGTGATGCCCTGCCCGGCCACCGCCTGGGCGAAATCATCGGTCGCCACCTTGAGTACGGCGCTCATGGCGGCAGCCTGCACACGGACGTCGAGCGCGTCGACGGGTCTGCCCGTGCGTTCGGCGAGCACTTCGGTGAACGTCTCCTCCGCGCGCTCCCGGAGCATCAGATAGGCGGCTCGCAGCCCGGGTTCGTCCTGCGTCATCCGGATCACGGCGAGCACTGCCTCGGTGTCCCCGCCGGACGGCGAGGCGAGTGCGGGCCGGTATGAGGCGCGCAGGTGCTCTGTCAGGCCGACTTCGGGCGGCCAGGCGTACAGGACCGCCCGGAAGGCACCGATCGACTCGGTGAGCAGCGGCTCCACGCAGCTCTCCTTGGTGGAGAAGCAGCGCCACAGCGTGCGTTCCGAGACTCCGGCCGCCCGCGCGATCTGCGCACCGGAGGTGGCGGCCACGCCCTGCTCGGCGAACAGCCGGACCGCATGGCGGGAGATGTCGAGGCGCTGCCGTTGCCGTTGCCGGTCACTCACCGGGGGCCGCCCACGGCGGGGGGCTATCGGACCGCTTTCCACCGTCACGTCCTCCATCGGGCGATCCAAGCATGCCTGCGCCGGGCGACTGGCCGAAATCATTATTGGCAGTCACTGACAATAAAGTGCTACGGTCGAACTGCCGGAAGATCGCGTTCCGAGGTCCAGGAGGAGGACCATGAACGTTGCCGCCGAGCCTTCACAACTACCTTTCGCACGACCGAACGTGCTCGATCTCGCGCCTCTGTACGAGGTGCTGCGCCGCGAGGCGCCGATCACGCCGGTCACCACACCGGCCGGGGACCCGGCCTGGCTGGTCACCCGTTTCGAGGAGGTGCGCGACCTCCTCAGCGACAAACGGTTCGGCCGCTCCCATCCCGAGCCGGAACGGGCGTCCCGCATCACGACCGCCGCGGTGCAGGAGGGCCCCTCGGGCAACTACGCCACGGAGGAGGCCGACCACACACGAATGCGCCGACTACTGACCCCGGCCTTCTCGGCCAGGCGCATGATGATGCTCTCCGATCACGTGCGGCATCTGGTGGACGGCTGTATCGACCAGATGCTCGCCGAACGGGCCGCCGCGCCCGACGGGGTGGTCGACCTGTATACCGGACTGGCCTTCCCGGTGCCGGTCGCCGTCATCTGCCGACTGCTCGGAGCACCCGAGAGCGACCGCGAACACTTCGCCTCGCTGTCGGAGCGCATGGCGAATCACGCCATCGGCGACGCGGCAGCCCACCGGGCGCGGGACGAGTTCAACGACTACATGATCGGTCTCGCCGAGGCCAAACGCTCCCGGCCGGGCGAGGACGTCATCTCCGACCTCGCACGCGCCCAGGAAGCCGACGAGGACTTCGACTACGCCGAGATGATCCGGCTCTGCGTCGGGCTGCTGTTCGCCGGGCACGAGACCACCGTCAACCGCATCGGCCTGGGCACGCTCTTCCTGCTCACCCGCCCCGACCAGTGGCGGGCAATGACCGCCGACCCCGCAGGCCGGGTCAACGCCACCGTCGAAGAGATCATGCGCCTGGGCGCGCCCGGTGACCTCGGTCTGCTGCGCTACGCCCACACCGACGTCGTCGTCGACGGAGTCACCGTCCGGCGCGGCGACGCCGTGATCCTTTCGATCAACTCGGCCAACCGCGACGCGTCCGTCTACACCCACGCCGAGACCTTCGACCCCGACCGTCCGGAGCGGAACCATCTCGGATTCGGCCACGGCGCGCACTTCTGCATCGGAGCCAGCCTGGCCCGCACGGAACTGCGCATCGTGTTCGCCACCCTGGCCGGCCGGCTGCCCGGTCTGCGACTCGCGAAGGAGGTCGGCGAACTCAAGCTGCGCACCACCCTCACCGGTGGCGTCAGCGAGCTTCCCGTGACCTGGTGAAGGCTGCTGGGGCTCACGCCACTTCTACGAGTGGAACGGGCTTCTCTGGGGTTTTGATGGCTGTCTGTATTGCCCTCCCCGCTGACCGGCTGGCTCGTCGACCGGTACGGCCGTACACCGATAGCCGCAGCCTCCGGCCTCACCCTCCCCGCTGACCGGCTGGCTCGTCGACCGGTACGGCCGTACACCGATAGCCGCAGCCTCCGGCCTCACCCTCCTCGCCGCCGGAATCAAATCACCGCTGCCGCGGCTGGGGTGGAACCTGGGCCTCGTCTCCGGCACCGCGATGATCATCGATGCCGTGCTGCTGGCCACCCGCGCCGAGAACCAGGGCATGGCCGACGTCTCCATCGCCATCGCCGGCGCCACCGGGGGCTTCAGCTCCGGCCTTGTCGTCTCCGCCTCCGGCTACCCCGTCCTCGCCCTCACCGGCGGCATCCTCGCTCTCGCCGTCCTCCCCGCGATCGCCACCAGTGCGAGCAGCCGGTGACCCGGCCGGCCCCGTCGGGGGGAAGCCGGCCGCCCTCACCGTCGACGGCACCGGGCACCGTCGTCCACGTCTTCGCCAGAACCTCATCTGCCCGATGCTGAACTCGACAGAGACCGCCAACCCGTCCTCGGCGGCCTCCAGCCAATGGAGGCGGTGCGGTGGATCAGCTGCGGTGCCACGCCGGTGCGGTCACTTCCAGTCGCTGTTCGATGGCGCCGTCGCTGTTGGCTCCGTTTCTTGGGCGGCCGCTTGCTTGTGCTCGATGAGGGCCGTGGTACCGGCTACCACCGCAGAAAGAGCCACGGCGGCGGACAGCATGGCCGAGGTACGGCTGACGTCGCGCCGCAGGCCCGCAGCCAGGAAAGCGGCGGCATCGACCGAGTCCATGACGATGTTCACCGCAAGAAACTGCTGCTGTTGGGGCCGGGTGAAACTGTCCATCCGTTGCAGTCCAAGCCCGAGAGCTGCGTTGCGGATCGCGAACATCCGCGAATAAGGGATCGCGGGGGTACCGCTGGCCGTGAGCTGGAAAGCCCGCGTGGCCAGCCGCGGGGTGAACAAGTGGGTGGCCGCGACGATGAAGCGCCCGGTCGTCAGTGCTCTGCGGGAAGGAACCAGGTGGAGGGGGAATTTGGGCATGGGGAATCCTTTCAATCCGGAACGGGCCGGTCAGTTGTTCAGGAGGTGGCGGGTCAGGAATTCGACCTGGTCCGCAACGACGGCGTCGAACGCCGGCAGGCCGCTCATCCTGGGACGCTTCAGCGCGAGTCGGGGCGGGCGAGGCCCGAAGCGGCGTCGAGGCTGTCGATGGCGGTTCGGGCCTCGGACACCGGGGCGGCGATCGCGGCGGCGGCCAACAGAGTCACCGCATTGGCCCTAGGCCGAATCGGCTGCTTGCCTTCGGCTTCGCGGGAGACGGGAGCCCACTCGGCCCACTCGGTGAGGTGTTGCCGGGGGAAGGATTTCTCTGGGGTCAGAGCCCGGCGACGACGCGTCGTAGTGTGCCCGGCGCGATGCGCAGCATGGCGGGCATGACTTTCGTCTGGCCGGGGAATGCCATGTTCCGCCGTCCCCGAAGAGCCTTCATCGTGACCGCCGCTACCTGTGCGGGAGTCAGTTTCTTCCCCGTGGCTTCGGCGTTCATGGGTGTGTCCGTGGACGGTGGGAGGACCTCGAGGACATGGGTGCCCTGCGGGGCGAGTTGACGGCGCAAGCCGTCCGCAAAGCCGTGCAGGCCGGCCTTCACCGCGCCGTGGGTAGGCGCGCGAGTGGGCGAGACCAGAGCGAACCCCGAGGTGATGAATACGATCGCGTCTGGCTCTGGCCACCGCTCGAGCACTTCACCCGTCAAGTGGATGGGGGCGGTGAGGTTCAGCGCCACCTCGGCATCGAGAGTCGCATTGGGGTTCTTGCCGGCTGCATAGTCTCGTTCCTCGAACGTACCGGCGTTGTTGACCAACACGTCCAGACGCCCAAAGCGATCAGCGACTGCTTGCAGCAACGCTGCCCGGTCAGCTGCGTCCGTCACATCGGCTCGCACGGCCAGCGCCTGCGGGTGTGCCTGCGCGAATCGGTCAAGTGCAGCCTGCGAACGTCCGCACACGACGACAGACGCCCCGAGCTCCACGAAGGATTGCGCGAGGCTCAAGCCGATGCCTGAGGTTCCGCCAGTGATGAGTACGGTCTGTGACACGGTTCCACCTCTCTGTATAGCGTACTGATCGGTACGAAACACCGTAGCACATCCGTACCGATCGGTACCGAAGGAGTAGGATGAAGAAATGACCTCGCCAAAACCGGTCCCTCCTGGCAGGCCTCGCGCGTTCGACATCGACGAGGCACTCGATCGTGCAGTCCTGGTGTTCTGGTCAAAGGGTTTCGAGGGCGCCAGCCTTGACGACCTCACCGAAGGGATGGGTATCAGCCGCCCCAGCCTGTACAGGGCGTTCGGCAGCAAAGAAGACCTCTTCTACAAGGCGCTGGAGCGGTACACCGAGGGCTTGACCGCCTACTTCGCTCGAGCTCTGGCAGAGCCCACGAGCGCAGCAGTGGCTACTGCTGTGCTCCACGGGACGGTCGAGGCGGCAACCATGCCGGGATTGCCCACGGGCTGTCTTGGCGTGCACGGCGCGTTGGCTACCGGGGATGAGAGCCGCCCAGTCCGAGACGCGCTCATCGCATGGCGCGAGGAGGGGATAGCCCACTTGACGCGCCGGTTTCAACAGGCGGTGGACGCCGGTGACCTTCCGCCTTCCACAGATCCTCATCTCCTTGCGCTCTACCTGAGAACAGTCGCCAATGGGATTGCCGTCCAGGCTGCGAGTGGTAGTTCCCGCCCTGAGCTGCTGCAGGTCGCGAACCTCGCGTTGGGCAGCTGGCCAAAGCTGTAGTCAGCCAGTCAGCCCGGGATCTGCGCACGTACTTCGGTTTTCCGTGGTTCGCGCGAGGCCGGTGTGACTGGCGCGACGGACGGAGGAGCTGCGGGTGCGGCGGTAGCGGGCGGTTCCGAGGGTGCGCGGGATGCCGACGCTTCGACGGGGGCTGGCGAGACAGCGCGTGCCGGGGCCGAGGCACGCAGTCAACTACCGATGATCAACTGTTCATCAAGCCGTGCGTGCCGACGGCATCCCGGCTCTCGCCCTTGTCGCGTCGGTGCCCCAGCTGGCCAGCAGTCGTAGTGCCTCCGCGGAGGGGGAACCGGGTTCGGCGTGGTAGGTCGCCAGTGTCTGTTCGTGGTCGTCGGCCAGGTGGAACGACTCGAGGCGGAGGTCGAGTTCGCCGACGAGCGGGTGGTGCAGGCGCTGGATGCCGTGGCACTTGTCCTTGACGTCGTGGGCGGCCCACAGTCGCCTGAACTCCTCGCTCTTCACGGAGAGTTCGCCCACGAGCGCGGACAGCCGGGGGTCGCCTGGATGGGAGCCGGCGTCCATGCGCAGCTGAGAGACGACGTCGTTCGCTTTTTGCTCCCAGTCCACGAACAGGTCGCGGTACTCGGGCCTGAGGAACACCAGTCGTGCCCAGTTCCGCTCGTGCGCGGGCAGCTCGGCCCAGTCGCCGAAGACCGCCGCGGCCATCCGGTTCCAGGCGAGTATGTCCGAGCGCCGTCCCACGAGGATCGCCGGGCCGCCTTCCATGGTGTCCAGCAGCGTCCGCAGGGGGCCCCGCACCTGCTGGGTGCGGCCGGCCGGCTTCTTCTTGTGCTGTTTCGGCTTCGCCAGGTGTGTGAGGTGGGCGTGCTCGGCGTCGCTCAGCCTGAGCGCGCGGGCGATGGCGTCGAGGACCTCCGCCGACACGTGCCGCCCGTTGCCCTGCTCCAGGCGGGTGTAGTACCCCACCGACACCCCGGCCAGTTGCGCCAGCTCCTCGCGGCGCAGCCCCGGCACCCGCCGGTGCCGCCCGAAGTCCGGCAGGCCCACGTCCTCCGGCTTCAGCCGGGCCCGCCGGGTGCGCAAGAACTCACTGAGCTCGGCACGCGGGTCCAGAGCGCCGTCGGCGGGCTCGTGCACCGGTTCGGGGTATTCGTCCATGCCTCGAGTATCCCCGGTCGGACGCACACCAGCCTGCACCAGTCAGTGGTAGGCACAGCGGATGTACACAAAGCCGTGACCTGGGTGAATACCGGATCGTCCAGCACGCTGGCCACTGTGCCCGGCTGGAAGGCAGCCGGGGCGTGGCTTGCATCAAGAACGGAGCACACCCCATGACCGCAACACAGGGGACCGAGTCGAGGACCCACCAGACGGAAACGGTTGCGGAGGTGGTCGGCCGTCTTCGTACGACGTTCAACACCGGCGTCACCCGCCCACTGGACTGGCGCGTCGACCAGCTGCGGCGGCTGCGGGCCCTGCTGGTGGAGAACGAGCAGGAGCTGATCGAAGCGCTCTGGGCGGATCTGAGGAAGAACGCCGCCGAGGCGAAGATGCAGGAGATCGACTTCACCGTCGCCGACATTGACGAGACGCTGGCGAATCTCGAGAGCTGGCTTCAGCCCCGCCCGGTGGAGGTTCCCGCCCACTTCGGTCCCACGACAACGGCCTACACCACGTACGACCCGCTCGGGGTGGTCCTGGTGATCGCTCCGTGGAATTTCCCGCTGCACCTTCTCATCGACCCCATCATCGGCGCCCTGGCCGCCGGGAACACCGTGGTGGCCAAGCCGAGCGAGATCTCGGTGCACACCTCGGCGGTCGCTTCACGCCTCCTGCGCGAGTACTTCGACCCTGACGTGCTCTCGGTGGTCGAGGGGGGCGCCGAGGAGACCACGGCCCTCCTGGCGCAGCGTTTCGACCACATCTTCTACACCGGCAATGGCACGGTCGGCCGGATCGTCATGGCCGCGGCAGCCAAACACCTCACCCCGGTCACGCTCGAACTCGGGGGCAAGTCGCCGGTCTTCGTGGCGCCCGACGCCGACGTGGACGAGACCGCGAAGCGGCTGGTCGGCGCCAAGTTCGGCAACGCGGGGCAGCAGTGCATAGCCCCCGACTACGTGCTGGCCGATCCTGCCACCGCCGCCGCCCTGGTCCCCGCCCTTCGCGCGGCGGTCGAAGCCCAGTTCGGCACCAGCCCGCAGGCCTCAGCCGGCTTCGGCCGGATCATCAACGAGCGGCACTTCGACCGGCTCACGCGTCTGCTGGACTCCGGCCGGGCGGCGGTGGGAGGCCGGCACGACCGCGACGACCTGTTCATCGCACCGACCGTGCTCACCGATGTCGACCCCGCATCGCCGGTCATGCAGGAGGAGATCTTCGGTCCGATCCTCGCCGTCGTCGAAGTCGAAGACCTTGATGCCGCCATCGCCTTCATCAACGAACGCGACAAGCCCCTCGCGCTCTACGCCTTCACCGAGTCCGAGGCCACCAAGTCGCGCCTGTTGAACGAGACGTCCTCCGGCGGCGTCGCCTGGGGCCAGCCGGTGATGCAACTGCTCATGACCGGCCTGCCGTTCGGTGGCGTCGGCGAAAGCGGCATGGGCCGCTACCACGGCCGGTACTCCCTGGAGACGTTCAGCCACCTCAAGGGTGTCGCGGACGTCCCGCTCAGCTAGCCTCGCGCTTTCGTGCACCAGGCTGTCCGACGGCGATCGGCCGGTGCAAGTGCCTCAGGCCGGTGAGAATCAGGAGCGCTGAGAGCGCTGTTCCCGCCACCGCCCAAAGCGGGTTCCAGGTGAAGCCGGGTATCGGTCCTCTTCGCGGGGGCGCGTCGAGGGAGTCGGTCGCGGCGCGGGGTGCCGACGCCGATCCGTACCGGCGCCGGCGGCGGCACCCATGACTTCGTCGCCTGGCTGACTGCTGATCGTGCGCAAGGAGCGAATACCCCTGCTCCGGCATGCGGTTCTCACCGCGTTCGCCGCCGACACCACCCACACCCCGATCGCGGTCCTGGAACCGCGTCACCGTCAGCGGGCCCGCGCCTGCCCGAGGACCGCATCCGCGCCTTCGCCGGGACAGCGTGGACCCCTGCGTCGCAGACCTTCATCCCGTTTCCCTCCCTGTTGCAGAAAGAAAGAAAACCATGCCTGTCAACACTTCAGAAGTTTCGCCCGTCCCGTCACTTTTCTCCCCCGTCTCTCTCGGGAAGATCGAGCTCGCCAACCGCATCGTCATGGCACCGCTGACCCGGGTCCGGGCCGGTTCCTCCGGCATCCCCGGGGACCTGATGGTCGAGTACTACCGGCAGCGGGCGAGCGTCGGGCTGATCATCACCGAGGGCACCTACCCCGACCACGCGTCGCAGGGGTATGTCGGTGAGCCGGGCATCGCCACCGACGAGCAGGCGGCCGGCTGGCAGCGGGTGTTCGAGGCGGTGCACGCCGAGGGCGGCCGCATCGTCCTGCAGATCATGCACGCCGGCCGCGGCACCCACCCCGACATCAACGGCGGCCGACGCATACTCGCCCCCAGCGCGATCGCCATCGACAACAAGACGTTCACCGAGAAGGGCGAGCAGCCCTACCCCGTACCGGAAGCGATGACCACCGCAGAGATCCGTGCAGCCCTGGAGGACTTCGTCACCGCGGCCCGCCGAACCATCGAGGCGGGAGCGGACGGCGTGGAAATCCACGGCGCCAACGGCTACCTGCTCCACCAGTTCCTCTCCCCGGCGGCCAACCAGCGCACCGATGGATACGGCGGCTCGCCGCACAACCGCGCCCGCTTCGTCGTCGAGGTCGTCACCGCGGTCGCCCAGGCCGTCGGCGCCGAGCGGGTCGGGCTGCGGATCTCGCCGGAGATCGTCCTCGGGGACGTCTTCGAGACCGACCGGGACGACGTCCTGGCCACCTACGGCACCCTGCTCGACCAACTGCGCCCGCTGGGCCTGGCCTACCTCTCCGTTCTGCACACCGAGCCGGGCGGCGACCTGGTGCAGGAGCTGCGCCGGCGCTTCGACGGCAAGCTGATCGTCAACAACGGCCCCTTCGGGGGGCAGACCACCCGCGAGCAGGCGCTCCAGCAGATCGAGGCCGGCCACGCCGACGCCGTGGTCGTGGGCCGGGCCCTCATCGCCAACCCCGACCTGGTCGAGCGCTGGCAGGGCGGCCACCCGGAGAACGAGCCGCGGCCGGAACTGTTCTACGGGCCGGGCGCCGAGGGCTACACCGACTACCCCTTCCTCGAAGCGGCGTGAGGCCCACGGTCACGCCTGTCCATGCGGCAGCCCCACTCACCCATGGACAGGCGCCCGACCGGCGACACTGTGCCCGCTCCATTGAGCCCGCGTCGGAGCCGGGGGGTGTACCGAAGAGCGCCATCGCTCAAGATCAATCTCAGCGCCAACCACGGTTCCGTTGATCAGGGCCGGTGACCGCCTCATGATGGCGTCGCTGCGCGTCGCTGATCGCGAGTCTGTGGTGCTGCTGCCCGGTCCGGAGCAGTTGCCGGTGCGCCTTGCCGGGCACCACCCTCGTCGTCCGGGCCGCGCATCCGTCCCGGCGTCGGTCGCTCAGGCGGCGAGGGCGGTGCGGCCTGCGGCGTAGACGCGGGCGACCTCGACGACGCGCTTGCCGAGTTCGGCGGCGGTGGCGATATCGGCCTTGTGTATGCCCTCGGCTCCCTGGTCCTGGTTGCTCTGGGCGGCGGCGCCGAGGAAGAAGCCGAGGCGGTTGAGGTCGTTCTCGGACGCCGTGGAGGTGTTCCAGCCGGGCATCAGGCCGAGGCCGACCCAGTGCATGTGGTGCTGCGCGGCGAGCACGGTGAAGTACTGCAGGGTGTTGAGCTTGTCGCCGCTCTTGCCCGCGGAGTTGGTGAAACCTGCGGCGATCTTGTCCTTCCACACCTGGTTGAACCAGCGCTTGGAGCTGGCCTCGGCGAAGGCGTGGAAGACGGCGGAGGCGGTGCCCATGTAGGTGGGCGAGCCGAAGATGATCGCGTCCGAGGCGTCGAGCAGGTTCCACTGCTCCTCGGAGATCTCCTCGACGTTGATCAGGTGGGCGGTGGCGCCGGCGGTGGTCACCCCATCGCGGACGGCCTCGGCGAGGACGGAGGTGTGGCCGAAGCCGGAGTGGTAGGCGATGGAAACGACAGGGGTGGTCACGTTACTTGCTCCTTCGGATGTGCATGTCCGGCCGCGCGGGATCCGGGCCGCGGGACCCTTGAGTACTCTTTGCTCAGCTGGCGTTGAACGCCTCGGCGACGGTCAGGGTGTCCTCGTACTGGTGCATGCGAACGATCCGGCCGTCCTCGACCGCCAGGTGCATGGCCGTCGGTGTGCTGAACTCCTTGCCATTGGCCGCGACGGTGTGTGTGAAGACCGCCAGCAGCGCCACGTCACCACCGTCGACGATGATGCGCTCCAGTACGGCCTTGCTCTTGTCGTGCGCGAAGTGCGACCACATCGTGGTGAAGTACGGTGCGACCTCCTCCCGGCGGGTACGGCGCCCGGTCCAGGGCAGCGCGTCACTGCCGGGGACGTGCCAGTCGATCTCCTCGGCGAACAGTTCCTGGATGCCGTCGGGGTCATGCTTTGCGAGGCGCTCCACGAACTTCTTGGCCACGGTCCGCGAGGTCTGAGTATCTGTTGTCATCGGTCCTTGTCCTTTGTCTCTTCGTTTGCATCAGGTGTCGGTCGGGCCTCAGCCCTGGAACAGGAAGTGCTTGCAGCTCAGCGGCCCGCCGAGCTGAATGAGCGCCCCGTCTTCACGCGGCGCGCCAAGGTCGACCGGTGCGAACCCGAATTCGGCTCTTCATGACTCACTCCCTGCTGTGTCGTTGTGCCGAATCCGTTGCTCTGGCGACGGTCGCAAGTACGCGGCTCAGACGCCCTGGGGTATCGGATGCGTCCGCGATTTGGCGCCTAGAGCTGTGTGGCTCCGCCGTCGACGAACAGTTCCGCGCCGGTGGTGAAACTGCTTTGGTCGCTGGCCAGGTAGAGGGCGGTGGCGGCGACCTCGTCGGGACGGCCGACGCGGCCGAACGGGGTCGGTGGGGCGGGCTCGGCCGCGGTGGGCTGATCGCTGTGCGGGGAAGCGGCGTGGAGCTCGTCAAGGCCCGGGGTCTCGACAGGGCCTGGGGTAAGGGTGTTGACGCGGATCCCGCGGCCGGCCAGCTCGGCGGCCCAGGTGCGGGCGAGGCTGCGGATCGCGGCCTTGGTCGCGGCGTAGACGCCCAGGCCCGGGCGCGCCCGCAGGGCCGAGCTGGAGGAGAGCAGCAGCACCGAGGCGCCGGCCGTCAGCAGCGGCAGCGCCTTTTGGACGGTGAAGACCGTGCCCTTGATATTGATCGAGGTAGTACGGTCGTACTCCTCCTCGGTGATCGCGCCGAGCGGGCTGTAGTCCGCGACCCCGGCGTTGGCCACCACAATGTCCAGGCAGCCGCTGCGGTTCGCGATCTCGGCGAAGAGCCGGTCGAGGTCGCCGAGGTCCGAGGCATCGCCCTGGATGGCGATGCCTCGGGCGCCGACCTGCGCGACGGCTGCGTCCAGCGCGTCCTTGCGGCGGCCGGTCAGGTAGACGGTCGCGCCCTCGGCGGCGAAACGGCGGGCGATCGCCAGGCCTATGCCGCTGGAGGCGCCGGTGACAAGGGCGGTCTTGCCGTCCAGCTGTCCCATGAGATTCTCCAATTTCTTGACGTAACTATTGCTGTTGCATTGATGGGCGCGGAACGCCCCGATCAGGGGAAGTCGACGGCGTCGCCTGGTAGACATCGAGCAGGGTGATCGCCGCCAGGTCCCGCGCGAGCATCCAGCCCGCCCCCGCCGGTCGTTGGAGTTGGGCCGGGGGTTGTGGAGCACCCCGGCCCGGCCGTCTTCGCGAGAGGGCGGCGCCGAACGGTCCCGTGGCGTGGTCAGGCGACAGAGATCTCGTTCAGGTCGATGGTGATCAGCTTCGGCTCCGGCAGGACCCGCCCGTCCGCCGCAAGGGGCAGCACGTAGCGGTGGGTCGGGAAGACCAGCCCCGACACGGTCTCGTGCTTCTCCGACAGATGCGCCGCCGGCGGGCTGCCGAGCACCTCGGCAGCGTAGTCATGGCGTCGCAGCAGGCCTGCGGCGTCGTAGTGGAAGATCTGCTCTGTGGCGTGGGTCGCGAGGGTGTCGGGGAACGTCGCCCGCAGCCGTCGCAGATCCCGGCCGGCCTCGGTCCAGGGCTCCAGTTCCTCCACCACCACGCCGGGGAGCGTCAGCAGGTAGGGGGCGGTGAGGTAGTTCCACATGGCGTAGCCCGCGAAGTACAGCACGTGGAGATCGTCCCAGGGGGTGTCCTGGTCCTGGGAGGTGAAGGCATCCCGTGGAGAGGTGCGCTCAGCGACGACCTCTCCGTCCCTCCGCTCGATCGTGACGCGCTCGGGGGTGAAGACGCCCCGCAGGTCCGGGCCGGTGAAGCCTTCGAACACCAAGCGCTGCTGCTGCACATCGGCCGCCATGTCCGCCGTGGCGAGGATGCCCGGCCGGCCGCGGAGGTCCCACAGGACGCCGCCGATGGCCCCGCGGGCGCGGATCGTGCGCGCCTGTCGCCACTGGTCCAGGCCGCCATGGGCCTCGACAACAAGATCCAGCAAGGTGGTCAAAGCGAATCCTCATTCTGATCGATGTTCATGATGCCTCCGCGTGCCGGTGGCCCACAGTGGACCGGCACGGCGTCCGCCGGCCCGGCACGGCGAGGGTCGAGCCCCTCGCCGTCATGGCCCGCGCGGGGCGTGCCGCCTGCCTCGCCGGTCCGGTGCCTCAGGCCCGGCCGGCCTGCGGGTCGGTGAACATGTGGTTGCCCGCCACCGTGTCCTTCGCGGGCACTTCGTCCTGCAGGACGTCCCAGTGCTCCACCACCAGGCCCTCCTCGAAGCGGAAGATGTCGACCGCCAGGAGGGGCGTCTCGGTGCTGCCGGAGTACCTGCCGTGGATCATGACCAGGTCTCCTTCGGCGATGATCGCTCCCGGCTCGTACCGGCCGGCGTCGGGCAGCTCCGCGATGAACGTGCGCAGCCCGGCCCTGTCCGGCGGGATGAACGGGTTGTGCTGGAGGTAGTCGGGGTGCAGGTACCGGTCCAGCGCGGTGAAGTCCTTCGAGTTGAACGCGGTCGTCAGGAATTCGAGGACGGCGGCCTTGTTCCGCTCCGTCTCCGTCTTCGTTCGGCTCTGAGCCATCAGTCCTCCACAGGGTTGCCGACCGACACGGCTTTGTTGACCGACTGGACCACAACGGAAACATGAAGTGGTCCAGTCAGTCAACAAAGCGAGGAGCGTCAGGCGATCCCTCCGTGCCGGCATGAGGGCTGGGTTGCCGACCTTTGTGGTCCACCTGGACCACAATGAGGTATCGTGAGGTAATGGGGCGAAAACGAGGCTTCGACGAGACCACCGTGCTTGATGTCGTCCGCGACCGGTTCTGGACCACCGGATTCGACGGCACGTCCACCTATGACCTCATGGATGCGACCGGCCTGGGCAAGGGCAGCATCTACAAGGCGTTCGGCAACAAGAACGCCCTGTATGTGCGCGTCTTCTCCGACTACTGCCAGGGCATCGTCGCCCAGGCCCGCGAGGAGCTGCGGGAGGGCCCGGACGCGGTGCTCACCTCGCCGATGGCCCGTCTGGAGCACTACGTCGTCTCACTCGCCGACGCCTTCGCGACCGAGTCGCCCCGCCGGGGATGCTTCCTCACCAAGGCCACCGCGGACCGCGCCGGAGAGGACGACACGGTGGCGGGCACGGCCCGTCGCGCCTTCGAGGATCTCGCCGACGCCCTCGCGTCCGCAATACGCGACGCCCAGGACGCGGGAGAAGTGGCCGAGCACGCCGACGCCACGGCCCTGGGATATCTGCTGCTGAGCGTGGTCAGGGGCATCGACAACATGGCCAAGGCGGGTGTCGACGCCACGACGCTCCGGCAGACGGCCCGGCAGGCGCTGGACCTGATCCCCAGGGCGGACGCACCGTACGTGCGGCGCTGACATTCCCCCCTCTCGTCCGACGACGGACATACCGCGGCGGACATAAGCAAAATGTGCAGTTTGACTGCGGCGAAGATCTCGCCGCCTCTCACCGGGAGTCCCTATGCGTGCCATCCAGATCACCCAGTTCGGAAAGCCGGAGGACGTCGTACGCGTCGTCGATCTCCAGGAGCCGAACGCTCCCGGCGCCGGCGAGGTCAAGGTCGCGGTCGAGTTCTCACCGCTGAACCTGCACGACCTCAAGCTCGTCAGGGGCGAGCTCGGGCGGCCACCGCTCCCGCTGGTCCTCGGCAGCGAGGGTGTCGGCCGGGTTGTCGAGGCGGGCCCCGGCGTCGACACGCTCGCGGCGGGCGACCTGGTGGTTCTGCCGCTGCTCGCCGGTGCCTGGCGCGAGCGGCTGCTGCTGCCCGCCGACGGGCTGTTCCGACTGCCGGAAGGCAGCGTCGAGCAGTTGTCGATGCTGGGCATCAATCCGCCCACGGCCGGTCTGATCCTGAGCGAATACGCCGACCTGAGGCCCGGGGACTGGATCGTGCAGAACGCCGCGAACTCCGGCGTCGGACGTTCCCTGATCGCCCTGGCGAAGGCCCGCGGATTCCGGACGATCAACTTCGTCCGGGACGAGTCCGTGTTCGCCGAACTGACCGCGGCCGGCGCGGACATCGTCCGCCTCGACGGCGCGACGGCGGTCGAAGAGGTTCGCACAGCGATCGGCGATGCCCGGGTCGGGCTCGCCGTCGACTCGGTGGGCGGCGACGCTCCCGCCCGCCTGCTCGACCTGCTGTCCGAGGGCGGTGCGCTCGTCAGCTACGCCTCGGCGACCGGGCAGCCGATGTCCGTCGACGCACTGACCCTGATCGGCAAGCGCGCGACGGTACACGGATTCTTCGCCGGCCATTTCGACTACGCGACAAAGGTGCTCCCCGTCATCCGCGAGGCCGCGCCCCTGGTCGCGAGCGGAGCCCTGTTCGTTCCGCCAGGTGCCGTGTTCGACCTCGATGACATCCATACGGCGATCGAGCAGGTCGTCCGCGGCGGAAAGACCCTGCTCAAGGTGGCCCGGTCATGACGATCTCCGGAGGAACTCGCACCGTCGCGGGTCCCACGCGGACGCGAGCCGAGCCGTAGCAGGGCGTTCGAAGCGGCATCAGGGCCATTCCGCCGGGGACGATGACAACCCGGCGCCTGGCCTGACCTGCCGGAACTCTCCAGACCACCGCGTGCACGCCGGCAACGCGCGCCACGGGTTTCCACCGTGGGATGTAGATCCACTGATCAATAGTGCTCACCCTCGCCAGGCAAACCGCCGCTCATTCGCGCGTTCGGTGAGGGGCAGCCCCCGCCACGAGAGAAGTATCGCGATGCCCGAACTGTCCTACGAAGTCCTCGTCTCTGACGGCGTTCCCCGGAAGATCGATCTTCAGCTGCCGAACGGCGACGGGATCGTGTCCTCGCCGATCTCATCCACCCTGATCACCGGAGAACGCGACGCGGTCCTGGTGGACCCGCCGCTGGCTCACACCCAGATCGCGCAGGTCGCCGAGGGCTTGGCGCGCTCAGGGAAGCGTCTGGCGTACGTCTACGTCACCCACGGCCACCCCGACCACTGGTTCGGCACCGCGACGCTGCTGGAACGGTTCGGCGACGCCGACAGCGTGGTGTACGCCACCGAGGGCACCATCCGGCAGATGCGCAGCCAACTGGAGAGCAAGGACAAGGGGTTCGCGAAGACCTTCCCCGGGGTCCCGGAGAACACCCCGGTCCTCGCCGTGCCCGTGCCGACCGAGGGATTCCGGCTGGAGGGCCAAGTCCTCCGGGCCGTCGAGACCGGTCACACCGACACCGACGACTCCAGCGTCCTGCACGTGCCGTCGATCGGTCTCGTCGTCGCCGGGGACGTGGTCTACAACGGCGTGCACCTGATGATGCTCGAAGGCGGTGACGGCGGCCTTCAGGCGTGGCTGGACGGCATCGACCGGCTCGCCGCACTCGATCCGCGCCACGTGGTCGCCGGCCACAAGAAGGCAGACCTGCCCGACGACCCGAAGATCCTGGACGAGACCCGGCAGTACCTGCGCGACGCGATCCGACTCCTGGCCGGCAAGCCGGAGCCGCTGGAGTTCTTCGAGGAGATGTCGAAGCTCCACGGTGACCGGCTCAACCCGGGACCCCTTTGGTACAGCGCCCTGGGCCTGCTCGCCTGAGCCACGCCGCGTCGCCACCCCGCGAAGACAGGCGCATCACCTCGACGAAATACGGAGGTTGCCGACATGGCCACCCGCATGAAGATCGCGATCCTCGACGACTATCAGAACGTCGCGACGAGCCTGGCCGACTGGGGATCGCTCGTTGCCGAGGTCGTCGTTTTCACCGAGCCGTTCGCCGATGCCGACGAGGTGGTCCGTAGCCTCGCCGGGTTCGACGTGCTCGTGGCCATGCGGGAGCGCACGCGATTCCCGGCCGAGGTCCTGGAGCGGCTGCCCGACCTTCGGCTCCTGGTCAGCACCGGCCCGGCCAATGCCGCCATCGACCTTACGGCCGCCCACAGACTCGGCATCACGGTGTGCGGGACCCGCTATGAGTCCCACCCCACCATCGAGCACACCTGGGCGCTGATCCTCGGTGCCACGAGAAACCTGGTCGTCGAGGCGGAGTCGCTGCGCGCCGGCGGCTGGCAGGTATCGGTCGGCGAGGGGCTGCACGGCAGGACTCTCGGCATTCTGGGCCTCGGTCGCGTCGGCTCCGGAGTGGCACGGATCGGACAGGCCTTCGGAATGGACACCATCGCATGGAGTCGGAACCTGACCCCCGAAACCGCCGCCGAGCACGGCGTGCGGGCGGTGACGAAGGAGCGACTCTTCACCGAAAGCGATGTGCTCTCGATCCACGTACTGCTCAGCAAGCAAACACGCGGGCTGGTCGGCGCGGCGGAACTCCGGTCGATGAAGCCCTCGGCCCTCCTGGTCAACACCTCACGCGGACCGGTCGTCGACGAGGTCGCCCTGATCGACATCCTGCGTGAGGGCGCGATCCGAGCAGCCGCCCTCGACGTGTACGACACCGAGCCGCTACCCGCGGACCACCCGTTGCGGGCGCTGCCGAACGCGCTGCTCACGGGGCACGTCGGATACGTGAACCGCGACTTGTACGAGATTTTCTATCAGGACTCCGTCGAGGACATCGCCGCGTTCCAGGCGGGTTCTCCCGTGCGGCTGATGAAGTAGGAGCCGAAGACGACGACCCGACCGACTCACACACCGCCTCTCTCCCATGTGACGGCTCCGACGCGGTTCGTCACGGCGAACGGGATTCGGTACGCCTACCGGCGCTTCGGCGCCGAGACCGGCACACCGCTGGTGTTCCTGCAGCATTTCCGTGGCGGCATGGATCACTGGGATCCTGCGGTGACGGACGGACTGGCCGCGAACCGTCCGGTCATTCTGTTCGACAATACAGGCGTCGCAAGCTCCATTGGCCAGACCCCGGACACCGTGGAAGCGCAGGCCGATGACGCGGCGGCGCTCTCTGCCAGTACGCGGCCTGGGAAAGGTGCTGTTCTGTCACGCCACCCCTCGGGACGACGAAGAGGTCGTTCTGGTCGACTCACGCCTCGACCGTTGGCGAGAAGTCCTCAGCGGGCTTGACACCGGCATTCGCACGGTGGTCTGCGGGCACACACACATGCCGTTCGTCCGCCTCGCCCACGGCCGACTTGTGATCAACCCCGGCAGCATCGGCATGCCCTACGGACGGGCCGGCGTCCACTGGGCGCTCCTGGGCCCCGGCGTCGAACTACGCTCCACAGCCTTCGATATCGAGGCAGCCATCACCCAGGTCACCCAGGACTCAGCAAGGATTGTTCGCCCAGCCGCGGCATAGCCGCCCGGCGGCCCTCCGAGCAGCCTGCCTGCTCCAGCCGACAGGGCAATACAGACATCAAGCCACGTACAGCCCTCTCAGAGACACTCCAACCAGCGATAGCACCACAGCTGTTGCACTAGCTAGAGTTCGACCACGAGTGGCTGAGCTGCACAAACCCGAGGTGCACACCACTACGACAGCCTCACTTCCCCAGAGAAGTCGGGAGGGGCGACGAAGGCAACGGCACCGAGATCCTGACGTACCAGGCGACCGTGCACCCGGCCGGCTGAGGTACTGGAGCCCGGGTGGGCTACTGCCCCGGGGTCCCGGTGGGCGAGGCGACGGGCCGGGCGGCTGCGAGGGTGGGGCAGCCGCGGCTGGTGCCTTGCGTGCGCCGGCCGCCCGGTCCGGTCACCACCACGGTCACCCCTGTCGCCACCGTGTCCGGGTCGTCGGTCATGCGTGCCGCGGCGGCCGTACAGATCAGTTGCCGGACGGCGATCGGCGGCAGCGACTCCGTGCCCGCGGACAGCTGGACCGACACCTCGGCGCCGTTCGTGCTGATCGCCGGAGCGGGGACCCGGCTGAGCGCTGTCGTCAGGCCGCGCAGCCGGTCCCGCATGTCCGGGCCGGTGAGCAGGGTTTCCACGGCCGCGCGTACGTCGGCCGGGTCGGTGACCTCACGGCCCACGGGGACCAGGCGGTCGTCGGTGATGAAGTAGAGCAGCGCCGTGGACCGTACACCGGTGGCCGGGTCGCCGGACTCGATCACGCCGGTGGCGGGGATTCCGCAGCCGGACAACAGCAGGGCAGCGGCGAGCAGCATCAACCGTCTCATGACCGGCCCTCCTCCGCGGGCTCCGGCAGCGGGAGTTCGACGGTGAGGAGGGCTCCGCCACCGGGGTGGTTGGCCGCGCGGATGGTGCCACCGTGGAGGTGCACGTTCTCCGCGGTGATCGCAAGGCCCAGGCCGCTGCCTTCCGTTCGGGTGCGGGCGGTGTCGGACTTGTAGAAGCGGTCGAAGATATGCGGCAGGACGCTCTCGGGGACACCGGGCCCGCTGTCCAGCACCTCGATCACCGCCCACTGCTGCGCACCGCCCGGTGCGGGCCGCTGGTGTCCGTGCAAGGAGAGCTGTATCGGAGGCGCCCCGTGGCGCAGGGCGTTCCCGATCAGGTTGGCGACGATCACATCGAGGCGACGGGGGTCGACCCGGCCGCGCAGCGCCCCGGGGGGTGGCAGCAGCGTGGCCACGGAATCCTCCCAGGCCCTGGACAGGAGAGTGCGCTGGAGCGACTCTGCGAGGTCGATCTCGTCCAGGTGCAAGGTGGAGGCGCCGGCATCGAAGCGGGAGATCTCCATGAGGTCCTCCACCAGCCGTACCAGATGGGCGGTTTCCCCGCTGATCAGCCGGACGGCGGAGGCGGTGTCCGGGTCGAGCCCGGCGGCGTCCTCGTCGAGGATGTCGGTGACGACCGACATGGCCGCGAGCGGAGTGCGCAATTCGTGGGAGACGTCCGCGGCGAAGCGACGGGCCTTCGCCTCCATGCGGCGCAGTTCGGCGATGGATTCCTCCAGGGCGGCGGCGGTCTCGTTGAAGGTGTGGGACAGGTCGGCCAGTTCGTCCGAGCCCTGGACGGCCAGGCGGGTGTCGAGCCGGCCCTCGGCGATGTGCCGGGTGGCCCGGCGCAGCTCCCGTACCGGCCGCAGCACCCCCCGGGCAGCGAACAGGGCGAGCAGCACGGCCAGAGCCACCGCAGGTACGGTGGCCCGCCCCATGGAAGTGACCAGGGCCTGGACGGAGGCGGTTTCCCCCGTCTGAGGCACCGTCAGGAAGACCGTGAACCCGGACGCCCTGCGGTCGTCGTGCGCCGAGGCGAACATGACCGGCATGCCGACGACCAGGGCGGCGCGGCCGTCGGTCGTCACCCGCTGGAAGACGGTCGGCGTATGGGTGTTCGCCGCGGTCCGCAGGGCGGGCGTCAGCTCGTCGAACGGGTCCTCGGGTACCGATGTGGCACTCAGGCCTCGATAGGTGACCAGCACCCGCCACTTCCCTGAGGGATCACCCTGGGCGACCTGGGTCGCGAACGACTCCAGGCCCTGTCGGTCGGGCGGGAGGACCAGGCCGGGCGCGAGGGAGTCGACCCGGTCGCGCAGCAGGCGGATGACGGTGTCCTGGCTCTGCTGGAGGATGCCGGTGCGGGCCTGACGGAACGTCAGGGCTCCCGTGGACAGGGCGGCGACGACGGCCACCAGCCCGAAGGCCACCACCAGTCTGACACGCAGGCCGCCCACCAGCGGAAGGCGCTGTCGCCGGCGGGGCGGCGGCGTGCGAGGGGACGACGGCGCCGTCACCGCGGGTTGTGGAACCGGTAGCCGAAGCCCCGGACGGTCTCGATGTGGCGCGGGTGGCGCGAGGGCTCGCCCAGCTTGGTCCGCAGCCGTTTGACGCAGGCGTCCACCAGCCGGGCGTCGCCGTGGTAGCTGTGCTCCCAGACGGCCTCCAGGAGCTGCTGGCGGCTGAACACCCGGCCGGGGGAGGCGGACAGGGTCAGCAGCAGCCGCAGTTCGGACGGGGCCAGCGGGACCGCGGCGCCTCGGCAGGTGACGGTGAGCCCCGCGCGGTCGATGCAGAGCTCGCCGTACGTCTCGACCACCGGGACGCCGCCGTCAGGGGACGGCCCCTGCTCGACGCGGCGCAGCACGGCCCGGATCCTCGCCTCCAGGACCCGGGCCTGAACGGGTTTGACCACATAGTCGTCCGCTCCGGTCTCGAGTCCGACCACGATGTCCACGTCGTCGCCCCTGGCGGTCACCATGATGATCGGCACCTGGCTGTCCGCGCGGATCCGGCGGCACACCTCCAGCCCGCTCATCCCGGGCAGCATCAGATCCAGCACCACGACATCCGGCCGGAACGACCGAAGCTGGTCCAGCCCCTCCTCCCCGGTCGCCGCCGCAGCGACGTCCTGCCCCTGACGGCGCAAGGCCAGCCGGGCGCCTTCGCGGACAGCGGGGTCGTCTTCGACGAGGAGGACACGAGCCATGCGCTCAGTATCAGTGGCGGTCACCGGTCGCCCGCGTCACTGTTACACGATGATCACATAGCCGAGGCTGTTGCGGTTCGGTCATATTCCCGGCGGAGTTCGATCACATTGCCAGGCCAGTCTGATCGGCCGTGACCACACAGCCGCCCATGTCCGAGAACAACCCAGCCCTGCGTCCGGCAGCCCACGCCACGTCCCGGCGCCGGTCCCGGTCCCATGCCCGGCGGCGCCGGCGACATACCCACCGCAACGGCGTGCTGGGGCTGAGCGCCGTTGCCGCGTTCCTGGTGTGCACCGGCATCGCGATGCACACCAGCACCCCCTCCGGTGCCGGCGTCCCGCACACAGCAGTCGACACACCGACGCCTGCCGTCACACCGGTGCACACCACCTCACACCCCGCGGCGCCCTCTCCGTCGACGCACCCGCCGTCGCCCTCCGCGTCGTCGTCCGCACCGCCCTCCGTGTCGTCGTCCGCCTCGTCGTCGACGTGGTTCCCCGAGCGCGGCAACGGCGACTTCACCCGGGCCGCCGGCGGCACCAAGGTCTTCGGCACCGGCAAGTTGCTGCGTTACGCGGTCGATGTCGAGGGCGGTCTTGGCCAGGACCCCGGGAAGTTCGCGAGACAGGTCGACACCGTGCTCGACGACACCAAGCGCGGCTGGGCGGCGGGCGGCGCGTGGTCCTTCCAGCGCGTAGCCAGCGGCCCGGTGGACTTCACCGTCCATCTCGCCTCGCCCGGCACCACGGACACCCTGTGCGCCAAGTACGGCCTGGACACCGGAGGTTGGGTCAACTGCAGCGGCGGTGACGACGTGGTCATCAACGTCAAACGCTGGCTGCTGCTCACCCAGTACTACAGAGGCGAACCCGGCCTCTACCACGCACTGGCCGTCAACCATGAAGTCGGCCACCGACTGGGCCACAACCACGTCGGCTGCCCCGGTCCCGGCAAGCCCGCACCGGTGATGATGCAGCAGATCAAGGGCCTGCACGGCTGTGTGATCAACGGCTGGCCCTACGACGGCCACGGTCTGCTCATCACCGGCCCGGCCGCCCCCTGACCCACTGCTCGGAACCCGGCGCCCGCGCGGTTCCCGCACCGGCCGTCCCGGCTGCCCGGCTGCCCGGCTGCCCGGCATGGCCGCGCTCGCACCGTCCCCGCCGGAAGTCACCCACCCAAGGAGCCATGAGTGAGATCGACCCTGTTGTACCGCAGGCTGTCCCACAAGTTGTCCCGCAGGTTGTCCGCCACCGCCCGGGCAGCCGCTGCCCGCCGGTCGCGCGGCCCCCTCGCCACCGGGGCCCTCGCCACCGGGGCCCTGGCCCTGGGAGTCGTGGTGACCGCCACGGCCGCGCTGGGCGCTCCGGCGCTCGCCGCTCAGGAAGCCCCAGCCCTGCCGGGCAAGGCAGCCGCAGAAGCATCCGCCACCCGGACCGTCACGCTGGTGACGGGCGATCAGGTCACGGTCACCACGACGGCGGCCGGGCAGCCGCGCATACTCGCCGTACGCCCGGCCTCGCACGCCGCCGGCAGCGGTGCGTTCCTGTCGTTCCAGGACGCTTCGGGTGACCGCTATGTGATCCCGGCTGTGGCCCAGCCGTACGTCGGCAGGCAACTGGACCTCTCCCTGTTCGACGTGACCGCACCGGCCAAGGCTGCGTCGACGACCGACCGCGTCCCGGTGACCGTGTCCTTCGCCAAGGGCGCGAAGCCGAGCACCCCTGCTGGGCTGACCCTGACGTCCACCAGCGGCTCGACCGCACACGGCGTCTCCGCCCGCGGGTATGCCACGGCATCGTCCGGCAGGAAGCTGGCGCGGCTGCTGAAGCAGCGGATCGCCACCGACGTCCGCGTCGGCCACAGGCCGGGCAGCACTCCGCTGTTCGCGGGAGTGGCCTCCGTCGGCCGGAGCGGCGCGACCACCAATACGCCTGCCGAGAGCCGCGCGACGGCCAAGTACAGGCTCAACATCCTCCAGATCACGGCGGAGGACCGGTCCGGCGCCGGAGTCAACGGTCAGGTCCTGGTGACCGACACCGACAACGCCACCATGATGACCGCGGTCCTCCCGATGGACGACGGCATCGAGAAGGTGGCCGTGCCGTCCGGCCACTACAGCCTGGCCGCGCCGGTGGTCGACTTCGACGCCTCCGGCAACGTCACCGCGCAGTCCCTGGTCACCCTGACCGACCTCGACGTGACCGGCGCGACCACCGCGGACCTGGACGCCCGCACGGCCACCGCCCAGGTCGCCGCCGTCACGCCACGCCCGGCCACCGCCGACTACGTCGCCGCCACCTGGGGTCGTACCGACGCCGCCGACGGCTCGATCGACGCGGCCCCCACCGCCTCGGCGGTCTCCACCGACGCCACCCCCGTCTACGTCAACCCCCAGCCGGCCGCCACGACCGGCAAGGTCGCCTACTTCACCCAGTGGTCGGGCCACGGCACGGACACCACCGACCCCTACCGCTACGACCTCACCGGGCACCTGTCCGACCAAGTGGCGGCCGACCAGCGGATCACGGTTACCGGCAGGCAGCTCGCCACCGTCCGGGAACGCTACGTCCGCGACCCGGCGGCCTCCCCGGACGGCATCATCACCAGCGGCGAACTCGGCTCCGGACTCCCGGCCGCCTTCTCCGCGGCCGTGACACAGACCATGCCCGCCCGCGTCACCGACTACCTGAGCAGCAACAACGGCGGGATCTGGGTCCAGCAGTCCTTCCCCGGCACGAGCCTCGCCTTCAACTCGGGCAACCGCACCTTCGCCCCGGGCCGCACCTACACCCAGGACTGGGCCCGCGGTCCGATCGGCCTGGGCCTTGGCCAGTACACGAGCGGTCCGTTCGGCGGCTCGGACTGCGCAGCCTGCCTCGCGGACGGCAAGCTGCTGGTCTTCCTCACCGCGACCGACAGCGAGCCGGACCACAACGGTGACATCAGCGTCTACGACGAACAGCCGCACGCCTTCCACGCCCAGCTGTACCGAGACGGCACGCTCCTGGACGACAGGCCCGGCAACACGGCCGTCTACGTCGACGGCCAGACGGCGTCCGACGCCCGCTACCGCATGGTCGCCGACCAGGACTTCTCAGGCGACACCACCCTCAGCCAGTCCACCACCGCCCACACCGAGCTGACCTTCGGCCTGCCTACGGCGAGTGACACCGACTCCCTCCTGCCGGCCCCGTTCACCTGCGAAGGGCAGTCGCCGACCACGCCCTGCCAGGTCCTGCCGCTGCTCACCGCGCGCTTCCACCTGGCCGCGGACGACGAGAACACCAGTCACCGGACCGCCCAGAGCATGGGTCTGACCATCGGTCACGTGACCGTCGGCGGGGCCGGTTCACGGGCGGCGATCACCTCCGCCGCGGTGCAGGTCTCCTTCGACGGCGGCCAGACCTGGCAGAACACGGTCCTGCACGGTTCCAAGGGCCACTACCGGGCCCGCTGGACCAACCCGGACTCCGCACGCGGCACCAGTCCGGCGATCCGCGTCACCGCCGCCGACGCGGACGGCAACGCGCTCACCGAGACCGTCACGCACGCCTACACCGTCGCCGCCACCACGTCATGACCGCGCCCGCCCCCCATCAGGAGAACCAGGAGAACGATCCCCGGATGACCACCCGCCGGATACACACAAGCCGCCTGCTGCGCACCACCCGGGCCGCCGTGACCGCCCTGCTCGCGGCCCTCGCCATGCCCGCCGTCGGCACCGCCCAGGCGGCCGGCGGCACCACGGCGCAGCCGCATGTCGAACGCGCCTGCGGCACCGCTCCCGCCGGGCATGCCCGGTGCTTGGCCCTCGTACGCACCGACGTCCACGGCGGCCTGGGTGTTCGCGGACCGGCCGGGGCCGCCAAGGTCCGCACCGGTGTGAGCACCGCTGCGACGGACCTCCCGGAGGGCTACGGCCCGGCCGACCTGCGCTCGGCCTACCGTCTGCCGTCGGCCGGCGGCGAGGGCCAGACCATCGCCCTGGTCGACGCCTACGACGATCCGACCGCCGAGGCCGACCTCGCGGTCTACCGCACGACTTACGGACTGCCCCCGTGCACCACGGACAACGGCTGCTTCCGCAAGGTCGACCAGCGCGGCGCCACCGCTCCCCTGCCGCAATCCGGCGCCGCCAGCGGCTGGGCCACCGAAACGGCGCTCGACCTGGAGATGGCCTCCGCCGCCTGCCCCCGGTGCCACATCCTGCTCGTCGAGGCCGACGAACCCGAGATGGCGGACCTGGCCGCCGCGGTGGACACCTCCGTCGCCCTGGGCGCCACCGAGGTGTCCAACAGCTACGGCGGCACCGAAGCGCACGGCACGACCGCCTTCGCCAAGGACTACAGCCACCCCGGCGTGGCGGTGGTCGCCTCTTCCGGCGACTCCGGCTACACCGTCCCGGCCTTCCCGGCGGCGTACTCCAACGTCATCGCGGTGGGGGGCACCTCGCTCACCCGTGCCGACAACGACCGCGGCTGGCAGGAGTCCGCCTGGGCCGGGTCGGGCAGCGGCTGCTCGGCCTGGGTCGACAAGCCGGCCTGGCAGCAGGACACCGACTGCCCCGGCCGCACGATCGCGGACGTGTCCGCCGTCGCCGACCCCGACACCGGCCTCGCCGTCTACGTCACCTCCGTGCCCAGGGGCAGCGGTGGCTGGACGGTCGTGGGGGGCACCAGTGCATCGGCGCCGTTCTTGGCCGGAGTCATCGCACTCGCCGGTGACCCCGCCGCCTTCCCCGACGCCTCGCGCCTGTACTCCGCCGGTGCGGCGAGCCTCAACGACGTGGCGGCCGGCTCCAACGGCACCTGCGACGGCGACTACCTCTGCACAGCGGTTCCGGGCTACGACGCCCCCACCGGCAACGGCACCCCGAACGGACTGTCGGCGTTCCAACGGTGAGAGCCGCAGATCACTGAGTGCAGAAAGTGCTGGCCGGGATCGCTCCCGACCAGCACTCCGTTGGTGAAGGGCTGCGGCGTAGCGCGCCTCCGCGGTGTCATCCTGAGCCGGCACCGCGGCGGTACAAGGGATCGTCGCTGCGGGCACCGGCGCGAGCAGCCGGCGGCTCACCGAGCAACAGTTCCGGTGTTCCCGTGTGCGGCGGGAACAGCAGGTGCGGCCGGCTCTGTTGCACCGGCCGAGGGACCGGCGTCGCGCGGGCGGGGAAGACGGAGACCGACAGATCATCCTCTCCGACGTGATCCGGGGCCCTCGGGTCCGCGGTGCCCCCGATGATCTGCTGTCGAGGGGCGCCCGCTCATGTACCGGCCGCGGACTCGGACCGAGGCCCTATCACGCAGGAGGACTGTTTCATGAACGACCGGCCGTTGACGCTCATGGCGGTACACGCCCACCCCGACGACGAGGCCACCGGAACGGGAGGCGTCCTCGCGCGGTACGCCGCGGAGGGCATTCGCACGGTCCTCGTGACGTGTACCGACGGCGGTTGCGGTGACGGGCCGGGGGGCGTCAAGCCTGGCGATCCGGGGCACGATCCGGCAGCCGTCGCCTTGATGCGGCGTCAAGAACTCGAGGCGAGCTGCGACATCCTGAAGATCAGTCATTTGGAGACGCTGGACTACGCCGACTCCGGAATGATGGGCTGGCCGGCCAACGACGCCCCCGGATCCTTCTGGCAGACACCCGTGGAGGAGGGCGCTGCCCGACTCGCGGAACTCCTGCGGCGCTATCGACCCGACGTGGTCATCACCTACGACGAAAACGGCTTCTACGGCCACCCCGACCACATCCAGGCCAACCGCATCACGATGGCAGCACTGAAGATGACCGCGCCGACACCGAAGGTGTACTGGACGACGGCACCACACTCGATGATGCGACGGTTCGGGGAGACCATGCGCGAGTTCGGTGCGGACGTACCGGAGCCGGACCCCGCTGAGGCCGCCGCCATCGCAGAGATCGGACTCCCCGACGAGGAAATCACCGCCTGGGTGGACACCACCGCGTTCGGCGGCCAGAAGTACGATGCGCTGGCCGCGCACGCCAGCCAGGGCGAGAACATCTTCTTCCTCAAGATGGGCCGGGAGAGGTTCACCGAGTTGATGGGCGTCGAGACCTTCGTACGTGTCCAGGACACCACCGGCGCGGCCACGCCCGAGAACGACCTCTTCGCCGGCCTGCGCTGATTCGTCTGCCCACCGGGGCCCGGGAAGGCTTGTACGACTGCGTCACCCGGGTCCCGACGCACCTCGCAGGGGTCGCAGGGCGGCGGCGCCGGCCCGCATCATCGCGGAGACCGGTGCCTCTGCCCATTGCACGAGGTCACGCGGCAGGCCGGTGTCGAACTCGATGGTCACCCGCACGTATCGGGTGTGCAGCCGAGCGACTTTGACGGGACGCGGCAGGACGGCGTCGGGTCCGCGCTGCAATGCGGCCCGGTAGGTGTCCTTGCGCTGATTCATGTCTTGTCCTGTCGCTTGACGAGTTCTTCTGCGAGGTCCTTGTACGCCGATCCTTTGGCCACCACCGGACTTCCGAATGACTGGGCGTACAGGTCGAGCCGCGGAATGTGGGTGGACAGCACGTCGAAGCCCCGCTCGGTGAGAGCTTCGCGGGCGTCGGCGTCGGGACCGGTCCGCGTGGCGTCGGCCCGGTTCGTTCGGTTCAGCAGGACGGCGGCGTGGGCCGGGTGGGCGCGCAGGGACTGTACGTCGCCCATCTCGCCACCGATGGGCGCCATGCGATCGAGCTCGATGGGAGCCGGAGTCACCGGCACGATCCATTCGCTTGCGTATCTCATGATGCTGCGGGTGATGTGCGCGTGGTCCTCCATCTGCGGAGCGTCGAACACGACGGCCTGCCGGTCGCCCAGGAAGTCGTTCACGCGCCGGTGCACGTCGCCCACCGGCAGAGCGACCACAGGAAACGGGAAGCCACCTGCCAATTCACTCCAGCGCAGCGCGGAGGAAGCGGGGTCGCTGTCGACCAGCAGCGGTGGAACACCCGACTCGTGAAGTGCGTGGGCCAACCAGACTGCGCTGGTCGTCTTTCCCACCCCGGGCTTCAGGTTCACAAAGGCGTAACTCAGCGTCACACGGGTCAACGTAGGGTCGCGAGCGGCTGCCGACCGTCGACCCGGGGCACACCGTGCCGTCGTTCACCCTGCGGAGCCGGTGAATCATTCGTATGGCCCTGTGATGCTCGCCTGCAAACGCGCGGCGATGCAGCGGCAAGGGCACCACGCCCATCGCAGCGTCCCCACCATGGCCCGCGCCGAGCGGCGAAAGCAGATCGGCCACGCGCCATCCGGCCGCCTAGCAGAGCCTGGGGGGAGCTCTCGCGACGCGTGGAATTCGCCACAATTCACTCCCTTCAGGGCAGATCAATGGTTAAAAATAGTTCTTTAATCCAAATTGTCACCCCTCCGGTGAACAGCTCCGGAGATTTCAACGACCAGCGGCATGGGAGAAGCGTTTGATCGCGCTAAGTAAGCGACACACCGGACTGATGGCCATGACCGGCGTGCTCGGCGGCGTACTCGCACTCACGGCCCTCGGAGGTACCAGCAACGCCGCCACCGGCGGCGACGCCGCCGGGAATCAGCCGACATCGCACGCGCGGGGAGCTCAGGCGGGCACCCAGGACGCTTCCGACGCCCGAATAAAGATCACGCCCGGACAAGGTGCCTACGGCGTCGGAATCAACGACCCCGTCAACGTCACGGTCAGCAACGGCACGCTCACCAAGGTGACCATGACCGCCGTCGCGACCGGCGCCGAGATTCCGGGCACCCTGTCCGCGGACGGCACGTCCTGGAAGCCGAACGGCCCGCTGGAGCGGGCCACCAGATACCAGGTCGCCGCAGAGGCCGAGGACGCCAAGGGCCGCTCCGTCACCGCGAACGCCACGATCACCACGGTCTCCCCGGCCAACGACTTCATCGGGCACCTCTCCCCCGAGGACGGCTCGACCGTCGGTGTGGGCATGCCGGTGACGGTCAGCTTCGACAAGGCGATCGGCGACAAGGCCGCCGTGGAGTCGGAGATCCAGGTCAGCACCAGCAGCGGGCAGCGGGTCGTCGGTCACTGGTTCAACGACGCCCGGCTGGACTTCCGCCCCGAGAGCTACTGGACGCCCGGCTCCACCGTCACTGTCAAGCTCACCCGCCACGGCATCCAGAAGACGGTCACGTTCAAGATCGGCCGGAGCCAGATCAGCACGGTCGACGCCAGGACGAAGCAGATGACCGTCGTACGGGACGGCAAGACGATCAGGACCATCCCGGTCTCGTCCGGCAGCCCGGAGCACCCGACGCACAACGGTCAGATGGTCATCTCCGAGAAGTTCGAGCAGACCCACATGAACGGTGCGAGCGTCGGCCTCATGAAGGACGGCAAGCCCGCGTACGACATCGACGACGTACCGCACGCCATGCGCCTGACCGCCTCGGGCACGTTCATCCACGGCAACTACTGGGCGGCCGACTCGGTCTTCGGCAAGGCCAACACCAGCCACGGCTGCATAGGCCTGAACGACGTCAAGGGCGGCGGCGACGGCAAGCAGCCCGCCGCGTGGTTCTTCGACAACTCGATGCCCGGCGACGTCGTGATCGTCAAGAACTCCGAGGACAAGACCGCGCTGGCCCCGGACAACGGCCTCAACGACTGGAACATGGCCTGGAACGAATGGGTCTCGGGCGGCGCGACCGGCTGACACCGCGTCACTCCACGCAGAGGAACCTGAATCCCTTCCGCCGGGCGGCAGCCGACCATCTCGGCCGCCGCCTGCGGCGTCAGGGCGCTGGTCGCGATCTCTGTACCTGCGGCGAGTACGGCATCAGCAGGTTCTTCGTCTGCCGGTCCGAGCCCGGCGCCTCCGTGACAAGGAACAACCCTTCGAGGCCGGGAACCGCTCGCACGCCGGGTAGCGGCCCCACTCGTCCAGCTCCCGCGGGCGGTTGCCGATCCCAGAGGGGCCCCGATCTCCCGACACGCACCGGGGGTTGCAGACCCCCATTCGAGTGCGGCCATTTGAGCCCGGTAGTCGGCCAAAACGCACCGCCTCGTCACTCACCCGTACAGAGCAATCACGGACCGTTGTCCCCTTGTCCCCATTGGCCCGTGCCCCATTCGGAGTTGCGTCCGCACGGGGGGCATGAGGCCGTGGAAGTCGTGTCCTGCCGGATCTCACCCTCAGGAGGAGACATGGGCACGAGGAACAACGGACGGCCGGCCGACAAGCTGAGCGTCGTCTTCACCGTCCGAGTGATCGAGGGCGGCGAGCAGGGGTTCCTGGATCTGTACGACCAGCTCCGCAAGTCCGTCGCCCGGACCCCCGGCCACATCGTCGAGAGGCTGGGAGCACCCGTGGACGACTCCCGGCAGTGGGTCATCACCAGCGAGTGGCAGACGGCCGAGCACTTCTTCGCCTGGCAGCAGAGCGCGGAGCACCGCGCACTGGTGGCTCCGCTGCGCGAGTGGGTCGACTCGACGCAGTCGCTGCGGTTCCGGGTCGTCAAGGAGACCAAGGGAGTGACGTCATGACGCGCACCGCCAACGGCCCCGTCGCCGTACTCGGGCTCGGCACGATGGGCGCCGGCCTGGCCACCCGCCTCCTGGACCGGGGAATACAGGTCCGGGTCTGGAACCGTACCGCGGAGCGGGCCGAACCGCTTGCCGAGGCAGGCGCCTTCGTCGCCGCACACCCGGCCGACGCCGTCGAGGGCACGAGCGCCGCCATCTGCGTCGTCGCCGACGGCGAAGCCCTCGGCTCCCTGCTGCGCGGACCGGACGGCGTCCTGTCCAAGGGCTCCTACCCCGGGGTCCTCATCTGCGCCAGCACCGTCTCCCCCGAAGAGGTCCTCCAGATCGCCGGGGACATCCCCTCGGTCGTGGACGTCGGCATGCTCGGCAACCGCGACCATGCCCGTGACGGCGAGCTCCGGCTCTTCGTCGGCGGCGAGGAGCAGACGTTCGACGCCTGCCGCCCGCTGCTGGAGGCGCTGGGCAAGGAGGTCGTCCATCTGGGCGCACTCGGTTCCGGCATGCGGATGAAAATCTGCCTCAACCTCCTGATGGGCATCGAGGTGCAGGCCCTGGCCGAGGTCACCGAACTGGCGACCGCCTGCGGCCTCGACCGGCAGCTGGTCCTCAAGACCATCGCGGGCAGCGGCTTCGCCTCTCCGGTCATGGCATTCAAGTCGAGGCGCCTGGGTTCCGGTCGCTTCGAAGAGCCGGACTTCCGGCTGCGGCTGATGGCGAAGGACCTCATGCTCGCTACCAAGCAGGCGGCGGCAGTCGGCCTGAGTCTGCCGCTGGCGACCGCCGCGGCAGAGACCCACGTCCATGCCACCGAGCAGGGACTGGGCGACCAGGACTGTGCCGCGGTCACCCGCGCACTCACACCGAAACCGGGTAGCGACACGTGATCATCGACATCCACGGGCATCTCTCCCCGCCGGAGGCGGCCAAACGCTTCCCCATGCCCCCGAGCCTGACCGACGTCGACGGCATGCTCGCCGCTCGCGCCGAGGCCGGCATCGACCTCACCATCATCGGCAGCCCCGTCGGCGCCGGAGCCATGGCGCGGGTACCGGGCGTGGACAACTACGCGCAACCACGAGACCGGCTGCGCAGTTTCCACGCCTGGATGTCGGGGCTGATCGCCAGGTTCCCCGACCAATTGCGCGGCTATGTGTACGCCAACCCGTTCGGTGACGACGATCACCTCGATGGGGTGCGGGAGACCTTGGAGGACCCGGCCTTCGTCGGTCTGATCACCACGTCCAGCGTCCACGGGGAGCTGCTCGGCTCCCCGCGCGCCGACTCCTTCTTCGCGCTGGCCGCGGAGGCGGGAGTTCCGGTCCTGGTACACGCCCCCGCCGAACCGGTCGGCACGGAACGGGTCGACGAGATCGGCTTCGTCGAGCAGATCGGCCGGTTCGGCGACGTCACCATGGGCATGGCCATGATCGCCTTCGCGGGATGGCTGGACAAGTACCCGGATCTACGGCTGATCGGCGCGACCGGCGGCGGCGCGATGGCGCTGCTGCCGGAGCGCCTGCAGACGGCGGCGCGCCCCCGGCACTGGGCCGGGGCCGCATCGCCCTCCGGCCGGCCCGAGGCGGCCTCCGCCCCGCCGGCGGGGCGGAGACCGGCGGCCGACCCGGTCGCCGCGCTCCAGCGCATGTACGTCGACACGAGCCCGTGCAGTCCGGCGCATCTGAGCCTGAACGCGGAGGTGCTGGGGCCCGAGCGGATGCTGTTCGGTACCGACTCCCCGCCCTTGGCCGTGCCGCTGGAGGAGCAGATCCGCATGATCGAGAAGCTGCCGGTCGACAGGGCATCGCAGCAGCTCGTCCTCGGTGGCAACGCCGAGGCCGTCTTCGACCTCAGGAGTCGTCCGTGACCACCACGCAAGAGGCCGTCACCGCGGCCGAACGCTGCACCCCGGAGTTCCGGCGGGACCCTCACCCGGTCTACGCCCATCTCCGCGACGCGGCCCCGGTCTGCCCCATGAGACCGCCGCACGGCAACGAGACGTATCTGATCACCCGGTACGAGGACGCGCGGGCCGCCCTGGCGGATCCGCGGTTGAGCAAGGACATGTACGGGGCCATGGACGCCTACCGGAGGATCTTCGGTGATTCGTCCGTCGCGCTGGACGACAACATGCTCAACTCCGACGGGCCCAAGCACACGCGGCTGCGCCGGCTGGTCAGCTCCGCGTTCACCCCACGGCGGGTGGAGGCTCTGCGGCCGAAGATCCAGGACATCGTCCGGGGCCTGCTCGACGAGTGCCCGACCCGGGAGCCCTTCGACCTGTTGCCGGTCTTCGCGTTCCCGCTACCGATCATCGTGATCTGCGATCTGCTGGGTGTACCGCCCCGGGAACGGTCACGGATGCAGAACCTGTCCTCCGCGGTGGCTCAGAGCGGATTCAACGAGGAGGCCAAGAAGGCCCAGCAGAGGGCGGAGGAGGAGCTGCACGCGTACTTCTCGGATCTCATCGCCGCCAAGCGGAGGCGTCCGGGTGACGATCTCCTGAGCGCGCTCACCGCGGTCCGGGACGACGACGGCGGGCTGACCGGGAACGAGCTGGTCTCCACTGCGTTCCTGCTGATGTTCGCGGGTCACAAGACGACCGCGTACCTGATCGGCAACGCCGTGCGTCATCTCCTGTCCCATCCCGAACAACTGCGCGCCGTGCGGGAGAACGGGGAGCTGATGCGTGCCGCGGTCGAGGAACTGGTGCGCTACGACGGCTCCGTGGAGAGCGGGACGTTCCGTTACGCGACCGAGGACGTGGAGTACGGCGGGACCCGGATTCCCAAGGGCGCCCTGGTCCAGGTCGCGCTCAGTTCGGCCAACCGCGATCCGCTGAAGTTCGACGCCCCGGACGAGTTGAACGTGATGCGTCCGGGCAACGCGCAGGACGCGCATCTGGGGTTCGGGCACGGCAGCCACTACTGCCTGGGAGCCCCGCTGGCCCGGCTGGTGACGCAGCTGGCGCTCACCGCCCTGTTCGACAGGTTCCCGAGGATGACTCTGGCCGACCCTCGCGCGGAAACACTGTGGCTGGAGGTTCCCTTCCCGGCCTTCCGCGGCCTCGCGGAACTTCCGGTCGTGCTCGATCCTGCCGGGTGACCGACGCGCAGGGGGAGGACTACTTGGTGGTCGGCCCTGTGCGCCCCCAGGCTCCGGACTGTCCTGAGTCGGGTGGAGTCGAGTTGCTTGGTTTCAGGCTACCGGCGGGGTGCGAAGTTCGTACTCCACCGGGTCGAGCATGCCCAGCGCAGAGTCCGCGCTGTCGGTGTGCCAGCCGCGTCCGCCACCGTCTGCGGACCGATCCCAACCCGGCCTGAAGTGGGCCCCGACCTGCATTCAGGGCGGTGAGCGGCGTTGGAGAGCGGGACGATGCGCACCCGATGGAGACGAAGGGACCGACGAGCGAAGGAGCGGTGGGGTTGGTGAACATCCGCCCCGCCCTCTGGTGCGCGATGCGGTAGACGCACGCGCCCTTCACCATGCCCAGCGGGCATATCCGGCACGCGAGCTCGCCTGACGCCCGCCCGCTGGACTCGCAGGTCACCGCGCGCACGAACAGGCGGGCACAGTCGCGCGGCAGGTTCGCCCGGAAATCAGAGCATGAGCAGGGTGAGGGACATGCCCACCGCCGACAGTGGCGACGGCCGAGGGGGTACCCCGGGCGTCGACCGTGGGCTGCTCGACTGGTGGATGCTGGTCATGCAGGGTTTCCACGCCACTCAGGACGTACTCGCCAGCGAGCTGGCCGAGCGCTTCAACCTCCGCCAAGGCTCCGCAGAGGTGCTGGTACGCCTGCTCGCCGCCCCCAAGCACCGGATGCCGATGACACGCCTCGCGTACGAGGCCCGCATGTCCAGCGGCGGGTTCACCAAGGTTGCCGACCGACTCTGCGCGGCCGGTCTGACCCGGCGCATGTCGGGCGGACGAGGACCGACGCCTTACGTAGCTCGAACTGACCGACCAGGGCAAGGACACCGCGCGGGCCGTCTCCCAGGCGGTGACGGAGATCCTGCG
Organism: Streptomyces sp. Ag109_O5-1; assembly: GCF_003814875.1. Taxonomy (GTDB): domain Bacteria; phylum Actinomycetota; class Actinomycetes; order Streptomycetales; family Streptomycetaceae; genus Streptomyces; species Streptomyces sasae. Next base: position 1,543,451 of record NZ_RKQF01000001.1, read on the forward strand.
TGCCCGCGTCCTCACCCCCCTCGGACGCGACGGTCTGGGCACGCTCGCCGATGCCATGCGCACACTGCACGACGCCAACGGCGATCCCGGGAAGTGCGGGCGGCATCTGCAACGCCCCCACGTCTTCTGCCGGTTGACACCTGTGGGGCGTGCGTGCCGTCCCGGCTGCTCGGCCACAGCCGGGAGAGGCGACGTCCGGCTGACCGGTCCGCCAACCCGGTCAGGCCCCGTCGGCACTTCCGTGCCGCCCCGACACGCAGTGTGATGCACACGCCGGATGAGACGACCGCTCCCCCGGCGGTCCGGCCCAGCACACATGCGCGTTTCGTGCAGTGGAGCGCCCGGATCGTGCAGGAATTCACGCGGATGTCATTCGCATACTCGGTGGCACAAGAGACCGACGCGACCCGATGACACGCGGAGGCAGAGTTCATGCGGACGTTCGTCTACACATCCCACCCCGCGCGGGTGGTCTTCGGTGCCGGCACCGTCGGGCGCCTCGGCGAGGAGGTCGAGCGGCTCGGCTGCTCCCGGGTGCTGCTGTTGTCCAGCGGGCCCCTTGCCGCGGCCTCCGCGCGGGTTCGCCAGGCGCTCGGCGGCCTTCTCGTGGCCGAGTTCGGCGGCGCGGCCATGCACACCCCGGTGGAGGTGACCCAGCGCGCCCTCGACGTGCTCAAAGAGGCCGCCGCGGACTGCATCGTCGCCGTCGGGGGCGGTTCGACCACGGGTCTGTCGAAGGCGCTGGCACTGCGCACGGGGCTGCCGCAGGTGATCCTGCCGACCACGTACGCCGGCTCCGAGGTGACCCCCGTCCTCGGCGAGACCCGGGACGGGCGCAAGGTCACCAGGTCGTCTCCGGACATCCTGCCCGAGACCGTCGTCTACGACATCGACTTCACCCTCACCCTGCCGCTGCCCCTGACGGTCACGAGCGGCGTCAACGCGCTCGCCCACGCCGTCGAGGCCCTGTACTCGGCCGACGCGAACCCGATCACCGACGGGCAGGCCCTCGACGCGATCTCCCGCATCGCCCGGGCGCTGCCCCGGCTCGCGGCCGACCCGGCCGACCAGGAGGCGCGCGCCGACCTGCTGCACGCGGCCTGGCTCGCCGGTACCTGTCTTGCCACCGTGGGGATGGGCCTGCACCACAAGCTCTGCCACACCCTCGGCGGAAGCTTCGGGCTGCCGCATGCCGAGACGCACACCGTCGTCCTGCCGCACGCCATGGCCTACAACGCGCCCGCGGTGCCCGGTGTGATGCGCCGCATCGCCGACGCGCTGGGCGTGCCCGACGCCCCCAGCGGCGTGTACGACCTGGTCGCCTCCCTGGGCGGCCCCACCTCGCTGCGCGACCTGGGCATGCCGGAGTCCGCGCTGCCCCGCGCTGCGGAGCTGGCCGCCTCCACGCCGTACCCGAACCCGCGTGAGCTGACCCGCGAGGGCATCGCGGAGCTGCTGGCCGGCGCCTGGCACGGGCGTCGCCCCGAGGGTCCCCCCTCCACGCAGGCCCGGCTGGCCCGTCTCACCGAGCGGGTCGTGGCGAGCTTCGAGCAGGCTTCCGACCCGCGCGTGCGCACCCTGCTGAGCGACCTGGTCCGGCATCTGCACACCTTCGTCGCCGCCAATGACGTCACCGAGGACGAGTGGCAGTACGCCATCGACTTCCTGACCCGCACCGGCCAGATGTGCAGCCCGACCCGCCAGGAGTTCGTGCTGCTGTCGGACACCCTCGGCGTCTCCAGCGCCGTGGATCTGCTCACCAACTCCCGTACGCCCGACACCACTCCGTCGGCGGTGCTCGGTCCCTTCTATGTGGAGGGCCCGCCCGAGACCGCCCACGGCGGGGACATCTCCGCAGGACTGCCCGGCGTGCCGCTCTGGGTGGACGCGCGGGTCACGGACACCGCCGGCGAGCCCGTCAAGGACGCGGTCGTGGACGTGTGGCAGTCCAACGCGGACGGCTTCTACGACGTCCAACTCCCGGAACTGGACGGGCCGGTGCTGCGCGGCCGACTGCGCACCGACGCCGAGGGACGGATCGCGTTCTGGTCCATCCTGCCCTCGGAGTACCCGATCCCGGGAGACGGGCCGGTCGGGCAGATGCTCGACGCGATCGGGCGCCACCCCTACCGCGCGCCCCACCTGCACTTCATGTTCGACGCGCCGGGCCACCGCCGACTCATCACGCAGCTGTTCGTGTCAGGCGGCGCCTACATGGACAGCGACACCGTCTTCGGCGTCAAGGACGAACTCATCGTCGACTTCGCGCCGCAGGCCGGCCCCACCCCCGACGGCCGCCAGGTCGACGGCGAGTGGCGCCGGCTCGAATACACCTTCCGTCTCGCCCCCCTGGCCGGATGACCGAGGAGCACCCGCCCATGACCACGACCGAGGCACACGACATGTACGACACCGACGTCCTCGTCGTCGGCAGCGGCCCCGCCGGGGGCTCCGCCGCACTGCTGCTGGCCACCTATGGTGTCCGCACCCTGCTCGTGACGAAGTACGGCTGGCTGGCGAACACACCGCGGGCACACATCACCAACCAGCGCACCATGGAGGTGCTGCGCGACCTCGGAGTGGAATCCGAGGCGCTGGCCGTCGGCAGCCCGTCCCACCTCATGGGCGACACGGTGCTGTGCACGTCGCTGACCGGGCCGGAGATCGGCCGCATCCGCAGCTGGGGCACGGGGCCAGCGACGGCCACCGAGTACGCGTCGAAGAGCCCCTGCGAGATGATCGACCTGCCGCAGACCTACCTTGAGCCGATCCTGGTGAACAACGCGGCGGCCCGGGGGGCCAAGGTCCGCTTCGACACCGAGTTCGTCAGTTTCACGCAGGACGCCGACGGCGTCACCGCGCTGCTGCGCGACCGGGTGCGCGGCGACGAGTTCACCGTACGCGCCCGCTACCTGATCGGCGCGGACGGTGGGCGCAGCGCGGTCGCGGAACAGCTCGGCCTCCCCTTCGACGGCCGCATGGCCAAGGCCGGCAGCATGAACATCGTCTTCAAGGCCGACCTCACCCGGTACTGCGCCCACCGGCCGAGCGTCCTGTACTGGGTGATGCAGCCCGGCGCCGAGACCGGCGGCATCGGCATGGGTCTGGTGCGCATGGTCCGGCCGTGGAACGAGTGGCTGCTGGTGTGGGGGTACGACATCGAGCAGCCGCCGCCGCAGGTGGACGAGGAGGCGGCCCGGCAGATCGTGCGCGACCTGATCGGCGCCCCCGAGCTGCCGGTGGAGATCACGTCGACCTCGCTGTGGACCGTCAACCACAGCTACGCCTCGGAGTATTCGTCCGGGAGGGTCTTCTGCGCGGGCGACGCGGTGCACCGTCACCCGCCGTCCAACGGACTCGGCTCCAACACCTCCGTCCAGGACGCGTACAACCTCGCGTGGAAGCTCGCGATGGTGATACGCGGCGAGGCCGGCCGCGAACTTCTCGACACCTACTCCGCCGAACGGGCCCCCGTCGGGCGGCAGATCGTCGAGCGGGCCAACCTCAGCCGCGACCAGTTCGGTCCGATCTTCGATGTGCTCGGCATCGGCGGTGGCGGTGACGAGGCGGCCATCGCCGACGGGCTCGCGGCGCTGGACGCGCCGACTCCCGAGGGTGCCAAGAAGCGGCGCCGGCTCGAAGAGGCGATCCAGCTCAAGAACTACGAGTTCAACGCGCACGGCGTCGAGATGAACCAGCGTTACGTCTCCTCCGCGGTGCTGCCCGACGACAGCCCCGCCGAAGTCTGGGAGCAGGACCAGGAGTTGACGGCCCGGCCGACGACCCGGCCCGGCGCGAAACTGCCGCACGCGTGGCTCGTCGACGCCGACGGTGAGCGTCTGTCCACGCTGGACGTCGTGGGCGACGGCACCTTCACCGTGCTGACCGGTCTGTCGGGCGGCGTCTGGGACACCGCCGCGACCGCGTGCCGGGCAGAACTCGGCGTGCCGCTGCGGGTGGTGCGCATCGGTGACGGCAACTTCCGTGACGCGTACGGCGAATGGAGCCGGGTCAGCGAGATCGCCGAGGACGGCGTGCTGCTCGTGCGCCCCGACGGCTACATCGCCTGGCGCCGTGCCACCGCCCCCGAGGCCGCGCAGTCGGCCCAGGACGAGCTGCTCGGCGCACTGCGCCGGGTGCTGGCCCGCTAGGAGAGAACCAAGATGGACAAGGTGGTGGCCACGGCCGCGCAGGCCCTGGCGGACGTGACGGACGGACGGTCGTTCGCCGTCGGCGGTTTCGGGCTGAGCGGCGTGCCCGAGGTGCTCATCGGCGCCCTGCACGAGAGCGGGGCGAGCGGCCTTGCCATCGTGTCGAACAACTGCGGCGTCGACACCGTGGCCTCGGCATCCTGCTGGCCGCGGGCCGCATCGCCCGGGTCACGGGGTCGTACATCGGCGAGAACAAGGAGTTCGCCCGCCAGTACCTGGCGGGCGAGCTGGAGGTGGAGCTGACGCCGCAGGGCACGCTCGCCGAGCGGCTGCGGGCGGGCGGCGCCGGGATCCCGGCCTTCTACACCCCGGCCGGCGTCGGCACCCAGGTCGCCGAGGGCGGACTGCCGTGGCGCTACGCCGCGGACGGGTCCGTGGCCGTGGCTTCGCCGCCCAAGGAGGTCCGCAGCTTCGACGGCGTGGACCACATCCTGGAATACGCCATCACCACGGACTACGCGCTGGTCAGAGCGGCGCGCGGGGACCGCCACGGCAACCTCGTCTTCCGCCGCCCGGCGCGCAACTTCAACCCGCCGGCCGCCATGGCCGGGCGCGTCACGATCGCCGAGGTGGAGGAGCTGGTCGAGCCGGGCGTTCTGGACCCCGACGAGATCCATCTGCCGGGGTGTTCGTGCAGCTTGTCGTGGCGCTGACCCCCGAGCAGGCGGCCGACAAGGGAATCGAGAAGAGGACGGTGCGCGAGCGATGAGCCGGAGCAGGGACGAGATGGCGGCGCGCGCCGCGAGCGAGCTGAAAGACGGCGACTACGTCAACCTGGGCATCGGGCTGCCCACCCGGGTGGCCGACTTCCTGCCGCCGGACGTCGGTGTCGTCCTGCACTCGGAGAACGGGCTGCTCGGTGTCGTCCTGCACTCGGAGAACGGGCTGCTCGGCGTCGGTCCGTACCCGGCGCCCGACGAGGTCGACGCCGACCTCATCAACGCGGGCAAGGAGACCGTGACCGTACGGCCGGGAGCGTCGTTCTTCGACTCCTCGCTCTCCTTCGGCATGATCCGCGGCGGCCACATCGACACCGCCGTCCTGGGCGCACTCCAGGTCTCGGTCCGCGGGGACCTCGCCAACTGGGCGGTCCCCGGGAAGATGATCAAGGGGATGGGCGGTGCGATGGACCTCGTCCACGGCGTCGGCCGGGTCGTCGTGCTCATGGAGCACCTGACGAAGGACGGCAATTCCAAGATCGTCCAGGAGTGCACCCTGCCGCTCACGGGCCGTGGCTGCGTGGACCGGATCATCACCGACCTGTGCGTCCTCGACGTGACCCCGCACGGTCTCGACCTGGTCGAGACCGCACCGGGCGTGACCGCCGCCCAGGTAGCGGCCCACGCACCCCTGGCCATCCCTCATGAGCAAGTTGCCGGGAGCAACCCATGATCGAGCAACCCCGTGACGTGTACGTCGTCGACGCCGTCCGTACCCCCGTCGGCCGCTACGGCGGTGCCCTGGCCGGCGTACGACCGGACGACCTCGCCGCCGGAGTGCTGCGCGCCCTGGTGGGCCGCAGCCCCGGCCTGGACCCCGCCCGCATCGACGATGTGCTGCTCGGCAACGCCAACGGCGCGGGCGAGGAGAACCGCGATGTCGCCCGCATGGCCGTCCTGCTCGCCGGACTCCCGGTCACCGTGCCCGGCGCCACGGTCAACCGGCTCTGCGGATCCGGTATGGAGGCCGTCATCCAGGCGGCCCGCGCCATCGCGCTCGGCGACGCGTCCATCGCGGTGGCGGGCGGTGTCGAGTCGATGAGCCGCGCGCCCTGGGTGCTGCCGAAGCCGGAGCGGGCCTTCCCTGTGAAGGATCAGCAGCTGTACTCGACGACGCTCGGCTGGCGGATGGTGAACCCGCGGATGCCCGCGGAGTGGACGATCCCGCTCGGCGAGAGCGCCGAGCTCGTCGGCGCCAAGTACGCCGTCACCCGAGCCGCTCAGGACGAGTTCGCCCTGGCCAGCCACCGCAACGCCGCCCGCGCCTGGCACGAGGGCAGGTACGCGGGAGAGGTCGTGCCCGTCGAGGGGGTGGCCCTGGACCGCGACGAAGGCATCCGGGACGACACCTCGCTGGAGGCGCTCGCCCGGCTCAAGCCGGCCTTCACGGCGGACGGCACGATCACGGCCGGCAACGCCTCCCCGCTCAACGACGGGGCGGCCGCGCTGCTGCTCGCCGACGCGGACGGCCTCGCGGCGATCGGGCGCGAGCCCCTGGCCCGGATCCGGGCGGCGGCGGTGACGGGCATCGAACCGCAGTACTTCGGACTCGGCCCGGTCGACGCCATCCGCAAGGTGCTGGCCAAGGCGGCGGTGGCCCCCGGCGATCTGCACACGGTCGAGCTGAACGAGGCCTACGCGGCCCAGGCGCTGGCCTGCCTGGCCGCGCTGCCGGAACTCGACCCGGAGGTGGTGAACCCGCGCGGCGGCGCCATCGCCATCGGTCACCCGCTCGGTGCGTCGGGCGCCCGTATCACGGGAGCTGTGGCACACCAGCTGGCCGCCGCGGGCAGCGGCACGGGCCTGGCGGCGCTGTGCATCGGGGTGGGCCAGGCACTGGCCCTGGTGCTGGAACGCTGAGCCGTGACCGTGAGGGCTCCTCAGCCGGACCGGCGCAGCGCGGCCGGGGTGGTGCCCAGCCGGGCGCGCATCACCCGGGTGAGGTGCTCCTGGTGGGAGAACCCGCAGGCGGCGGCCACCTCCGCGATCGGGGTGGAGCCGGTGCGCAGCAGCCGGCACGCGGCGTCCAGCCGCAGGCGGAGCAGGAACTGGTGCGGCGACTGGCCGGTGCTCGCCCGGAACCCCCGAGTGAACTGGCTCGAACTCAGCGCGGCCGAGGCGGCGAGGTCCGCGATCGGCAGCGGCTCGGCGAGGCGCTGCTCCATGAGCTCTCGGACGGCGGCGAGCTGCCGGTCGGACAGGCCGGACCGGACGGGCGGGGGTGTGGTCGTTCCGACGCCATGACGGCGTACGAGCTGCGCGGCGAGCATCCCGGTCAGCTGGTCGATGTACGTGCGGGCCGATGGTTCCCAGGAGCGGAGCGTGCCCTCCAGCGCGAGCATGAGCTGCTCGGCGAGTGGATCGCTGGCCCCGAGCTCCTCGGTCAGCTCCACGGGCCGGCCACCGTTCGCCTCGCGCAGAGCGTCGTCCGTGAGGTAGGCGTGGATCGTGTCCAGCCGCCCGCGGAGCTCGACGGCGAGCCTCCGGCCGGCCGGCTGCAGGAAGAGCCCACCGGCCGGAATCGTCCGTGACCGCCTGTCCCCACCCTGCCCCCGCCGTACGGTGACGGGGCCGCTGAGGTGCAGGATCAGCACATGGGTGGGGGCCGGATCGAACGCCGCGCGGTAGGGCTGCTCCACCTGCGCGGAGAGGTACAGCCGCTCCCATCCGAGCCCTGAGCTGCTGTGTCGCGCCCGCACACCGGGCTGCCGCAGGATGCCGACCGTGTCATCCAGGCCGAGTTCCGTCATGGCGCGGCCTCCTCACGACGACCCTTATAGTTGAAGAGTAAACCAGGCGTCGCGATATCGAGAAGCAACCGGATCACCCCGGAACGGAAAACCCCGGCCGGGACCCGGACACGTTCAGCTGTCCACGTTCGACCTTGGGGTGTTTCGCGTTTCGGGGGCCGACTGGTCGCCGGTGCCGACGTGTCAGCCGAACCCGATCCCGGAGAGCAGCGTGCCGATGGACGCCGGCGTGAGGCCGAGCGGGATCAGGCTCACCCCGATTCCCACGCCAAGGCTCTTCCTCTTCGCCAGGTACCACGGCACACCCAGGGAGAGCAGCGCCAGCAGGAGCAGCACCAGGGCCGCGCCGATGCCGCCCTCCGTGCGCCCGCTCGACGACCTCGGCCAAGACGGTCATGTCTGTCCTCAGGTGTCACTTCCCGGTCGGAGTTCCGGCGTCGGCCGTACCGACCCCGCGCCGGGCCCTGCCATGTGCGCTCGCCCTCGCGGGCTCCGCAGCGATCACCGCGGAGACCAGCTCCGCTCGACGCCCAGCGGATCCGGGAGCTCGCTCCCTCATCACCGGATCGCCAGTGTTGGTGTCCGAGGGATGAGTTGACCACCGACGATACGGTCGTGATGACGCAAGGATGGCTCCGGGTACAAGGGTCACCCGGCTGGCCGGAACTCCCCATGCCGCGAGGGGATCGGCACTCTCATCCCGCTGCCGCCGTGATCTTCACGCTCATCGCGGTCGGCGTGCTCCTCTTCGTCGTCCGCGTCGTACCGATTGTTTCCCGCCCGGTGCGGCTGGATGCGTCCTTCGCCGAAGCGCCGCCCACTGCTAGCGTCGAAGCGAACCGGGAGACGGGGTGGGCGATGCCGGCCGAGGTGATCGATCTGGTGGCGATGGGCGAGGACTTCGTCCGCGATCCGTATCCGGTTTACGCGGCGCTGCGTGAGCGCGGCCCTGTGCACAAGGTACGGATCCCGGAGGGTACGGAGGCCTGGCTCGTCGTCGGGTACGAGGCCGGCCGGGCCGCGCTCGTGGATCCGCGGTTGTCCAAGCAGTGGAAGAACGCCTCACCCTCCTTTCCGCTCCCCAGTCCATCTGCGGGGCCACACATGCTCAACTCCGACCCACCGGACCATGAGCGGCTGCGCAAGCTGGTCGTCCGCGAGTTCACTCCCCGCCGGATCGAGCAGCTCGCCCCACGCGTGCGGCAGATCACCGACGAGTTGCTCGACGCGATGACGGCGCTTCCGGAAGGGCGGGCCGATCTGGTCGAGGCACTCTCGTTCCCGCTGCCCATCTCGGTGATCTGCGAGCTGCTCGGCGTCCCGATGCTGGACAGGGCCGCGTTCCGCGCCTGGACCGGCACGATACTCACCGACCCGGACCCGGACGCGCGGCTGGCGGCGACCGGTGAGGCGGCCACCTACCTCGCCGAGTTACTGGAGCGCAAGCGCCTGACGCCGGGTCAGGACCTGATGAGCGCACTGATCCGGGCGACCGACGAGGACGGCGACCGGCTCTCCGAGGACGAACTGCGGGGCACCGCCTGGCTGCTGCTGGTCGCGGGACATGAGACCACCGTCAACCTGATCTCCAACGGCGTGCTGGCGCTGCTGACCCATCCCGACCAACTCGCCGCGCTTCGCGAGGACATGACGCTGATGGACAACGCAGTGGAGGAGATGCTGCGCTACGACGGGCCGGTGGAGACGCCGACGTTCAGGTTCACCACCGAGCCGGTCAAGATCGGCGCCACGGACATCCCCGGCGGTGGTGAACTGGTCCTCGTGGCTCTGGCGGACGCGAACCACGACCCGGCCCGCTTCCCCGACCCGGGCCGCTTCGACGTCCGGCGGCCCGCGGGCGGTCATGTCGCCTTCGGCCACGGCATCCATTACTGCCTCGGAGCGCCGCTCGCCCGCATGGAGGCCCGGATCGCGATCCGGGCCCTGCTGGAGCGCTTCCCCGACCTCGCCCTCGACGCCCACCCGGCCGCCCTGACGTGGCGCCACGGCATGCTCATCCGCGGCCCACGTCAACTGCCGGTCCGCTGGAAGTCCTGACCTTACGCTTGCCAAGTACCTATCGGTCAGGTCCCGTTCCGGTGGTCTGCCGGGTTCGGCTGCGCCCGCGACCGACCCCCGCCCGCGATCCGCCGGCAGGTCGGCACGCGATGAGATCGGGGGCTGCGGAGACGCAGGAGCGGCTGTGGATCACCACTCGCCGAGCGGGACGAACTGGCGATCGCGGAAGGAGTGCTGAACCGCTTGGCCGTGTAGGCCCGGGCCGACGCCGAAGCAGTAGCTCCGGTATCCGCGACGGTGGCCGGACGGGGCGGTGCTGCTCATCCCGCACCGCGCCGCAGCGACGCGGCCGACGAGGACGCGTTGCCCGGCGACCACCGCAAGATCCTGGCGATCGTGCGGGACTCCCTGACACCACGGAGAACCTCTTGCGCCTGTGCCCGAACTGCCATGTGTGGTTCGACTTCGGAGCGCGCGTCCTGACTGACGATCTCAAAGTCATCGACACCTCCGCCGGGACGCAATTGGCTCCGTTCGAGGCCACCACGCACCGCATTCCGAAATGATCAGCTAATCGGCCGGGGTCTCCCGGCGTGTGTGGCCCTCGGCGAGCAGAAGGTACGCTGCGGCGGTCCAGGTGTACGCGCGGTCTCTCAGGCCTGTGCCGGTCAGGGCGTCGAAGTTCTCCGCGAAACCGTGCGTCTCACACAGGGCCCGGAAGCGGGCGCCGATCTCGTCGGCGAGCCGGTGGTGGCCACTGCGGCGCAGGCCGTCCTCGATCAGGACGGTGGCGGGGGCCCAGATCGGTCCGCGCCAGTAGCCGTCCGGGCGGTAGTGCGGCGAGGTGGGCAGTTCGGTGGCCAGTCCGTACGGGGTCAGGTGGGTCTCGATCCGCGCGGCCAGGCTCTTGGCAACGTCATCCGGCAGGTACTCGCCGAGAGCGATGGGCATCAGGTCGAGCAGGCTGGAGCTCACCCAGGTGTCACCGCTGTCGGCGCCGCGCGCGACGAAGCGCTCTCCTGTCCAGAGCTCGTCGAGCATGGCCGCCTGGACCGTCTCCGCGGCACCGGTCCACTCAACGGCGTCGTCCGCCCGGCCGAGTTCTGTCGCGAGGGCCGCGAGTTCGCGGAGTTGAAGCGCGAGGAATGCCGCGAGATCGGCGGTGACCACGACGCGTTCCGGATCGAAGGTGGTCGCGTTGTCCCAGCCGCTGTCGTTGCCGTGCTGGTAGTGGGGCAGGGTGGCGCGGGGTGCGCGGCGTGCGGAGAGCCAGAATGTCGTCCAGCGCGTCAGCTTCTCGTAGGTGTCGGCCAGTTCGGTGCGGCCGGGGGGTCGGGGAAGCCGTCGTCGCAACCGGCCCAGACTCCAGCCGTGGATGGGCGGCTTGACGAAGTTGTAGAGGACCTCCGAGTGGGTCACCGAGTCGGGCAGGGCCCCGCTCGCGTCCTGGTGGTCGAACGGCAGAAGGTACTGGTCCCAGGCGAGGGCAGGTGCTCCCGGTGCCAGGGCAAGGGCGTTGAAGCAGTGGTCCCAGCTCCAGACCTTGTCCATCCAGTGCTTGGACATGAGCGTCGCGTGCCGGGTGACCAGGCCGGCCGGCTCGACCGTCGCCGACCACAGGACGTACGCGGCGAGTTCGGCGGCCGGGGTCTCGGCGGAGCGCCAGGGTGCCACCGCGTCGACGAAGCCCGCGAAGCTCCGCTCGGCCGTGGCCACAACCTCGTCGAACGTCGCTCCTGTGGTGTAGGGGGCACGCGCGGTGTCGAGTTCTTCGATCGCCGCCTCCCACGTACCGCCCGCCTCCGCGGTGACGGTGAGACCGCGTTCGGTGCGCCCCAGGGCCTGGCTCCCGCGTACCTCACCGACGGTCCCGGACAGCACGGTGACCCGATAGCGGCGGCCCGTCTCGTACGAGGTGAAGACATACCCTCCGTCCACGGGGTCGCGGAAGAAATATGTGCCCGAGAACGGTGTCAGTGTCTCCGCCGCCGCGCTGATACGCAGGCCCGCACCGGTCCCCCGCACACGTACGGTGTGAGGCGACTCGTAGGCGAGACCGATCTGTCGTCCCTCGCGTGTCGTCCAGGTGAGCAGACTCGGGATGGCCGTCGCGCGGGCCTCGTACCGTTGCAGGGACGTGGGATGCACAGGGACGAACTGCAGGACAGCGTGCATGCCGTTCTGGTGGGACACGAGGTGAAGGTCGTCGGAACGCTGCTTCTCCGCCAGTACGGGCGAGATGCCGAACCAGGAGCCGTGCGTACTGAACGGGATGTCGTCGAGGGAGAAGGCCGGGCCGGGCCGGGCGTCGGGCATGCAGAACTACTCGATTCTTCGAGAGGGGGTGTCACCGGAGCTGGACGGGGACGCGGGTGACGGCGGTCAGTCCTTCACGGCTCCGGCGGTCACGCCTGCGGCGACGTAACGCTGGGCGAGGACGAGGATGACCGTCGCGGGCAGGGAGGCGACGACGGCGGTGGCCATGATGGCGTTCCACTGCTGGTTGTTGTTGCCGATGTAGTGGTAGATGCCGAGGGTGATCGGCTCGTGGGCGCCGCCGCCGTCGAGGGTGCTGGCGAAGACGAAGTCGGACCAGGACCACAGGAACGCGAACAGCGACACCGTGACGATGGCGTTGCGGCTCATGGGCAGGACGATGGACCAGAAGGTGCGCGCGGGGCCGGCGCCGTCCGTCTTTGCCGCCTGGAGGAGCTCGCCGGGGATGCCGGACATGAACGCGGTGAAGATCAGCACGGCGAAGGGCACGGCCAGCGTGGAGTCGGCGACGATCAGCCCTGGCACGGACTGGAGCAGGCCGAGGCTGAGGTAGATGGCGTAGAAGCCCATCGCCATGATGATCCCCGGGATCATCTGGGCGACCAGGAAGAGGAAGCTGAGCACGCCGCCGCCGCGCGGGCGCAGTTTGGCGAGTGCGTAGCCGGCGGGCGCGGCCAGGGCCACGGTGAGCACCACGGTGCCGAGACCGATCACGAGACTGACGCCGAGGTAGGGAAGCTGGTCGTCGAGGACGGCCCGGTAGCCCTCCAGCGTGCCGTGTACCGGGAAGAGGTCGGGTGGGCTCTTGCGCATGTCCTGGTCCCGGGTGAAGGACACGTTGAGCATCCAGTAGACCGGGAAGAGCATGAGCGCGGTGAGGACGACGCCAAGGGCGGTCTTCCAGGGTGACCGGCGCGTCATGACAGTGCCTGCTTCCGCTGGACCCTCAGATACAGCAGGCCGAAGACCACGGCCGCGGCGACGAGGAGGTTGCCGACGGCCGCACCGGGGCCGAAGGCGGGCAGCAGATTGCCGAAGCCGAGCCGGTAGGACCAGGTGGCGAAGGTGGTGGACGAGTCGGCCGGGCCGCCCTTGGTCATGATCCAGATGATGTCGAAGACCTTGAGCGTGTAGACGAGGCCCAGCAGCAAGGTGACGGCGGAGACCGGGCGCAGCAGCGGGAAGGTGATGTGCCAGAACCGCCGCCAGGCGCCGGCCCCGTCCAGCGCGGCCGCCTCGTGCAGGCTCGCGGGGATGGACTGGAGGCCGCTGTACAGCACGACCAGGTTGAACGGGATGCCGATCCAGACGTTGGCGATGATCACCGAGGCCAGGGACCACGACGGTGAGGTGAGCCAGTTCACCGGCGCGATGCCGACGGCGTGCAGGACGGCGTTGACGACTCCGGAGTCGCTGTTGAGCATCCACGACCAGGTGGACGCCGACACGATCAGCGGCAGCAGCCACGGGACGAGGAACAGCGCGCGCAGGGTCGCCGAGAGCCGGAAGTTCTGGTTGAAGAAGACCGCGAGAGCCAGTCCGAGGGCGTACTGGAAGAACAGGCACACGGCGGTGAAGACCACGGTGTGGGTGAGCGCGGGGCCGAAGGTGGGGTCGTCGAAGACGGTGCGGTAGTTGTCGAGGCCCGCGAAGGGCGCGTCTCCCTGGACGAAGGAGCGGACGGTGTAGTGACGCAGGCTCAGGTCGAGGTTGCGGTAGAGGGGATAGGCGTAGAAGAGGCCGAGGTAGAGGGTGACCGGGGTGAGGAAGGCCCAGGCCGCCCATTGCGGTGAACGGGGGCGCCGCGGGGGTGCGGAACGGTCCGGCCGCGGGCCTGCGGGGGCCGTGCGGCCCCCGTCCTGCACCGGCCGACGCTCCGGCGGATGCGTCGTCTGCTTCATCGGGCTCACGTCACTTGACCGCGGCCTGCGCCGATGCCAGCGCGCTCTTCGGTGACGCGGCGCCGCTGAGAGCGGACTGCACCGCCTTCCACATCTGCTCCGAGATCTTGGGGTACTTGGTGCCGAGGTCGTCGCTGGTGCGCCCCTTGGCGGCCTTGACCGCCTCGACCCAGGGCTTCAGCTTGGCGTCGGACGCGACCTGCTTGTCCTGTACGGCGGCGGTGGGGGCCACGTAGGAGAGGGTCGTGTCGGTTTCGAGCAGGTTCTGGGTGCTGGTGAGGCAGGACACGAGCTTTCGGGAGGTGGCGTAGCGGCCCGTGTCGCCCTGGACCGGGACGGTGACGAACTCCCCGCCGGTCGGTGCCGCGGCGGTGCCGCCGGTGGCGCCGGGGATGGGCAGGACCCCGTAGTCGAAGCCGGCCTTCTCGGCGTTGGCGAGCTGCCAGGTACCGTTCTCGGCGAAGGCGTAGTCGCCGGTGGCGAACTCCTGCCAGCTGGTGGTCTGGGTGTTGTTGAGGACCGAGTTGGGGGCGTAACCGCTCCCCAGCCAGTCCTTCCACAGGGACAGGGCCGACACGCCTTGCGCGGAGTCGAGTTCGGTGAGGTTCGCGCCGGCGCCCCAGAACCAGGGCAGGAACTGGAAGCTGCCCTCCTCGGTGCCGATCGCGGAGAAGGTGATGCCCTTCTTGCCCGCCGCCTTGGCCTTCGCCAGCGCCGCAGTCAGCGACTTCCAGTCCTTGACCGAGGAGATGTCCACCCCGGCCTTCTTCAGCACCGCCTTGTTGTAGTACAGGGCGAGGGTGTTCGCGCCGATCGGCGTGCCGTACGTCTTGCCGCCCGCCTGACCGGCCGCGAGCAGGTTCGGGTCGGCCTTCGAGGTGTCCAGCTTGTTGTCGGCCGTCGTGGTGAGGACTCCCGCCTCCGCCAGGGTCGACACCACCGGATTGTCGACGATCAGCACGTCCGGGGAGTTGTTCTGCTGCGCCGCGAGCAGTGCCTTGTTCGCCAGGTCACTGGTGTCGAACGCGGTCCGCTTGATCTTCACACCGGCCTCGGTGCCGCAGCCGTCGAGCAGCTTCGCCCACGCCGAACCCGCGGTGAACTGCGGGTAGGGGTCCCAGACGGTGAAGGTGCCGCTGCCGCCCTTCGCGGACGAGTTCCCGCCGGACGAGCAGGCGGTGGTCGTGGCGGCGAGGGCGACGACGGTCAGGGCCGCGGCGGTCAGCCGCCGTCCGGTGGGTCTGTTCATGATGCGTTCCTTTGTGTTTTCGGCAAGGGGGTGCCGAAGCTGCGGGTGTGGAGAGAGCCCGGCCGGGCAGGGCCGGTGAAGGACGGCACGCCGGTGAAGGACGGCAGTCCGGTCGCGACGGCCGCCGGAAGAGAAGAACGGTCCAGGTGTCAGTCGCGGGTGGTACGCCCGTGGGCGGGTCCGGTGCTGGCACGCAGGGAGATGGGCGGGGTCAGGAGGTGGTGGCGCGGTGCGGCGTCGGGGTGATCGAGCCGCTCGACGAGCAGGTCCACGGCGAGGCGGCCCATCTGCTCGGCCGGCACGTCGGCCGCGGTGAGCTGCGGGGTCACCGTCTCCGCCCACCGGCCGGCCACGACCCCGGTGACGGAGAAGTCGCGCGGCACATGGCGGCCCGCCACGGCGAGGCCTCGGTAGAGCCCGCCGAGCGCCGCCTCGTTGAGGGTGACCAGGCCTGTGGTGGCCGGGTCGTCCTGGAGGATCCGCTCCAGGCACCCCTGGCCGGAGGCGGCGTCGTCGCCGCAGGTGTAGGTGCGCGTGGTCAGCCCGCGCTCCGCCGCGGCCTTGTTGAATCCTTCGAGGCCCCGGTGCGCGGACTCGTAGCCGGACCGCAGCAGGTGCTCGGGCCGGTTCACGAAGGCGACATGGGTGTGTCCCAGGTCGGCGAGGTGGTGGACGCACGCCTCCACGAGCGCGGTGTGGTCGAGTCCGACCCACCAGTCGCCCTCCGGATGTGCGGTGCGGCCGATGCACACGGCGGGGAAGTCGGCTTCCACGAGATGGTCGACGCGGTCGTCCTGGAGCCTGATCTCCATGAGGATCGCGCCGTCGACCCGCCGCTCCGCCAGCAGTCGCTGGAACGAGCGGTCGCTGTCCACACCGCTCGGCGAGAGCAGCACGTCGTAGTCGTAGGCCGCCGCGGCCTCCACCACGCTGCCGATGAAGTCCAGCTGCATGCCGGTGTAGTGGCTGCCGGCTGGCGGGAAGACCAGACCGATCGTGCTGGTCCGGCCGTTGGCCAGGGCGCGGGCGCTCGCATTGGGGATGTAGCCCAGTTCGTCGATGACCTGCTGGATCTTGCGGCGGGTCTCCTCGGAGACCGAGCGCTTGCCGCTCAGAGCGTAGGACACGGTGCTCCGCGAGACACCGGCCCGCTTGGCGATCTCACCGATGTTCACGGCACTCCTTGGTCGAACCGGTTCGAAAGCGAGCCGTCTGTCGAACCGGTTCGCGTGAAGGGAAGTTAGGAGCGGCGGAAGCCGCTGTCAATGCCTGGCGCGGACTTCCGGGAAACCGGCTACTTTCTGCGCTCCGGGTATTGCTGCCCCTTTTCCGGCGGTGCTAGCTTCCGGCGAACCGGTTCGACACAGCCGCACAAACCCTCGACTGACCCCGGTACGGACCTTGCTGTTCCAGGCCGAGCCGGCTCCACGGTCATCGAACCGGTTCGATTCCAGGGCCGTATCACCCCACGGAGACCTCAGTTGCGACGTATCCGCAGACCCATGCGTATCCGCAGCAGAACAAGCGCGGCCGGCGGTACGACGGTCCGTGCGGCGGAACCCGAGCGGCTCACCGTCGACCTCGCCGACGACACCGGTGCCTTCCACGGCGGTGCGTCCGGCTCGCTGTACGGCGTCTACGGCGACGGTGTGCCGAGCCGCAACGTCCTCGAAGGCATGCACGTCCGCACGGTGTCGACGAAGGCACAGGACGGCCCCCAGCATCCCGGGGCGGACGCCCTGGAGATCCTGCCGTCCTTCGTGGACTCGGGCGGCAGGGACGTCTACGTCTACATGACCGACATCTACCGCGGTTTTCCCTACCAGTGGCCGGGCGCGGACGGTCCGGCGCGGCTCGCCGACTTCAAGGAGAGGATCCGCAAACAGGTCCGGCAGGTCCTGACCATGGGCGACTACAAGGACCACGTCGTCTTCGTCCCCTTCAACGAGCCCGAGGGGAACATGTTCGGGACGGGAGAGTGGAGCTACAACAAGGTCTCCTGGCTGGACGACCCGCAGTACTACTTCGCGGCCTGGAAAGAGGTCTACCGCCTCATCAAGGACCTCGATCCGGACGCCCGCGTCGCCGGCCCCAACACCAGCGTCCTCTACGACCAGGTCAAGGGCTTCCTGGCGTACGCCAAGGCCAACGACGTGGTCCCGGACGTGATGACCTGGCACGAGCTCTCCAGCCCCGCCGCGGTCCGCACGAACGTGGCCAGGTACCGGCAGATGGAGAAGGACGTCGGGATCGGCCCGCTGCCCGTCAACGTCAACGAGTACGGGCACAACTACCACCTCTCCGTCCCCGGCCAGATGGTGCAGTGGGCCTCCGCCATCGAGGAGTCCAAGATCGACGCCGATCTGGCGTACTGGAACATCGACGGCAACCTCAACGACTCGGCCGTGGAGGCCAACCGGGGAAACGGCCAGTGGTGGCTGTTCAACGCCTACGGCCAGCTGTCCGGTCACACCGTTCGCGTGACCGCCCCGCACCCCAACGAGCAGTACACCCTCCAGGGCCTGGCCACCGTCGACGAGGACAAGCGGCAGTCCCGGACTCTCTTCGGCGGCAAGAGCGGGGACGCGGACATCGTCTTCGAGAACATCGACCCCGGGCTCTTCGGGAAGACCGTGCACGCCACCGTGCAGGAGATCCCCTGGACCGGCCAGGTCGGTGACTCGGCCCAGCCGCTCCGCCTGGCCGACGAGGAGCTGAAGGTCGGCGCGGACGGCAGCGTAACCCTCCCCATGACCGGCATGAACGAGATGTCGGCGTACCAGGTCATCCTCTCCCCCGGCGGCCACGGCGCCGCCCCCGACACACCCTCGGTGAGCTGGCGCGGGACGTACGAGGCG
The DNA here is from genome assembly GCF_003814875.1 of Streptomyces sp. Ag109_O5-1. Lineage (GTDB taxonomy): Bacteria > Actinomycetota > Actinomycetes > Streptomycetales > Streptomycetaceae > Streptomyces > Streptomyces sasae. The sequence continues at coordinate 1,561,435 of NZ_RKQF01000001.1, forward strand.
GAGAACGCCGTCTACACCGGCGGCGGCTACTCGAAGAACGGACCCGAGGGCACCCCCTCCAACGTCGGCGGCTTCGCGACCTCCGGTACCTACAACGTGGGCGGACTGCGCACCGGCTCCGACGGCGCCCTCGGCTTCGACGTGGACGTCCCGCAGGACGGCACGTACGACCTCAGCGTCTTCGCCAACTCCTACAACCTCTACGACCTGGTGAAGGAGCAGGGGCCGACCAACGTGTTCCTGCGCGTCGACGGCGAGCAGCCACAGGAACTGCTGCTGCCCCTCGGTTACCAGTGGGTCGTGTGGGGCCACACCGACACCCGGGTGCAGCTGACCGCCGGCCGGCACCGCATCACCCTCGCCGCCGCGGACCCCGATCTCGGTGTCACCAAGGGCGACGCCATCATCGACAAGATCGACCTGGCGCTGCGGGACGCACGGGCGACCGCACCGGCGGTCTACGAGGCCGAGTACGCGACGCTGGCCGGCGCCCGGCCCGTCTACACGCAGCGGGGCGCCTCGGGACCGGGCGCCGTACCGCTGGCCGAGGGCGACTCGGCGACCTTCTGGGTCCACTCCCCCACGGACCGGGAAGCGACCGTGTCCGTGGATCACCTGGGCGGCGGCCGCGCCACGGTCGCCCTCAACGGCGAGACGCTCGACGTGCCCCAGGTCGGCGGGGACCGGAAGGGCACCGATCGGATCCACCTGTTCCTGTCCGGCGGCATCAACAAGATCACGGTGACCGGGACGTCGCGTGCGCCGGTCCTGGACCGGCTGCGGGTCGGGCCGTCCAGCGGTGTCCTGGCCACCAGGGTCTACCAGGCCGAGGAGGGCGCGCTGACCGGCGCCGCCAAGGTGACGGACGCCTATCCGCTCGCCTCCGGTGGCCGGGCCGTCACCGATGTCGGCGGCGGAACGGCCAACGCCCTCACGCTCGACGTGGTCGCCACGCGGTCCGGGCGGCACGCGGTGACCATCCGCTACTCCAACGGCGAACAGGCACCCGCCACGCACTACAACCCCGACCCGATCGTCCGCCACGCCGACCTCTCGGTGAACGGCGGCCCGGCCCACCGGGTGCTGTTCCCGACGACCTTCCACTTCGACGACTTCCGGGAGCTGACCGTCCCGGTGACCTTGAAGAAGGGCACGAACCGGCTCACGTTCACCGCGGACGAGCTGCCCGACTTCGACGGCGGCACCCACAACCCGTACGGCCAGCGGTCGCCGTACGCGCCGGTCATCGACCGGCTCTCGATCACCCCCCTCGCACACAAGCAGCACTGACCCGCCCAACCCCTCGGAGAGCCGCACATGCACACCCGATCACCACGCCTGCTGTTCAGAACCACCGTCCTCCTGACGGCGCTCGCGGCGAGCCTGCTGCCCGCCACCGCCTCGCACGCCGCCGACACGAGCGTGACGGTGGACTTCGCCACCGCCGGAGGCGCCCCGGCCTACCACGCGTCCGGCATGATCTACGGGATGACCCCGGACGGGTCGCTGCCGCAGGACCACTTCTTCAAGGACATCAAGTGGCACTTCATGCGGGCCGGCGGCGCGCAGCTCAACAGCGGCGGCTACGCCACCAGCCTCGCCGACTACCAGACCCGCTGGAACTCCACTCTCGCTCAGTACAAGCGGACCGCCGCCCTCGGCGGGACGTTCGTCATCCTGCCGCACGACCTGTGGGGCGCCGACGGCACCACGAGCCAGGGCTGGCCCGGCGACAACGGTGACTGGACGCAGTTCGACAACTTCGTCACCCAGCTCATCGGCGACGTCAAGGCAAACAACATGACCGTCGAGTGGGACCTGTGGAACGAGCCCGACGGCAGCAATTTCTGGGGCGCCTCGCAGAGCCAGTACCTCCAGATGTGGTCGCGGTTCTACGCCAAGGTCCGGGCCGCCTTCCCGAACCAGCTGATCGTCGGCCCCAGCACCGCGGGCCAGCCGAACTCCTCCAACACCTGGTGGACGACGTACCTGAACTACGTCAAGGCCAACAACGTCGCCCCCGACATCTACAGCTGGCACGACGAGCCGGGCGACCCGGTCACCGACGTCGGCCGCGCCAACTCCACCCTCGCCGCAGCCGGGCTGGTCAACACGCGCCCGTACCAGATCAACGAGTACGCCACCCTGTCCATGCAGTCCCCGGGCGGCGGCGCGTGGTTCATCGGCCGTCTGGAGCGGGCCGGCGCCGACGGACTGCGCGGCAACTGGGCAGGGGGCACGAACCTCCACGACTACGAGGCCAACCTGCTCACCAAGAACAGCGCCGGGCAGTACCTGCCGCTGGGCGAGTGGTTCATGTACCGCTACTACGGCTCGCAGACCGGCAACATCGTCAACCTGATACCGGGCACCGGCACCGACGGGCTCGCGACCAAGGACAACACCGCCAAGAACGCGAAGATCCTGCTCGGCAGCAGCGGCAACACGGGCAACGTCACCGTCAACCTCACCGGCCTCAACACCACCTCGGTGGTGGAGAACAGCCAGGTCCGCGCGATCGTCCAGCGCGTGCCCTACGACAACGGCGCCGCCGTCACCGGACCGACGACGGTCTCCGACACCACCCTGACCGTCAGCAACAACGCCGCCTCGGTCAACGTCCCGTTCGGCAACGCCAAGGACGGCTACACCGTCACCCTGCTGCCGCCGTCCGACACCACCGTCCCCACGGTCGCCGTCAGCGAGAACAGCGGGCTGTGCCTGGACGACACCAACCTCAGCACCGCCAACGGCACCCAGTACCAGCAGTACAACTGCGAGGGCGGCTACCAGCAGATGCTCGACCTCAAGCCGGTCTCCGGCCGCACCAACACCTACACCGTCGTCAACGAACTCAGCGGCAAGTGCCTCGACGTCTCCGGCGCCTCGACCGCCGACGGCGCCGCGGTCATCCAGTACACCTGCAACGGCGCCACCAACCAGATGTTCGTCCTCAACCCCGTCACCGCGCTCGGGAACAGCCAGGACTACCAGCTGGTCGCCGTACACAGCGGCAAGTGCGTGGACGTCTCCGATGTCTCCACGTCGCCCGGCGCCCTGATCCACCAGTGGACCTGCGACCCGGCGAGCGCCCTGAGCACCAAGAAGAACCAGATCTGGCGCCTGCAGGGCAAGGTCTGACAGCGCCCTTCCCCGGCCGACGGCCCGGTTCTCCCACTCCCCTGGTGGACCGGGCCGACGGCCCTGCCCCGGCTTCACCCCCGAGCGGAGAAGAGTCCGCGGCTCCCGCCACGTCGCGGGCGGGTGGCGCCGCGAGACGACTCCCCAAGCCACCTCGCGACCAATCCAACAGCACGATCGCGACGCACGCGCTTGACGCGATCGGTCGCGTCGAGCGTGTCGTGTCCTCAGAAGCTGCGTGTGACCGGCATGGTGTCCCAGAGCGAGCACTGGTGTTCCACGGAGAACCGGGTGTCGTCGATCAGGACACTCCTGCCCCCCACCCGCAGCGACAGCGTCAACCCCTTGCCGCCGTGGTACGCGGGCCAGACGGTCTGCCGGGCGACGTGCGGTCGGCCGGTCTTCGTGAAGGCGCCCCAGTACTGCGTCATCTCGCGGGCGAGCCGGCGCTCGTCGGCGTTGAACAGCGGGGCGATCGGTGTGCCGTTGTCGAAGCTGGGCCAGATGTAGGCGAGTTCCGCGGCGTGGCCGGCTCCCCAGACGTAACCGGGTATCTGCGTCAGGCCGGGCCCGGTCCGGTGGTCGAACTCGTAAGAGTAGGTGGGGGTGTAGCGCTCGAAGGTCCGGACGAGCGAGCGTTGCCCGCACCCGCCGATCCCGCCGATCATCCCCGAGTCGGTCATGATCGCGCCGACGAGGTACGCCGCGGTGTACGCGTCGGACGTCTCGGGCCAGGGGTAGCGGGCGAGGACCTCGCCGGCGCGGTCCCCGGCGACGCCCTGGACGAAAGCGAGGTAGGCCTCCTTGCCCGCCCCCGTGTAGCCCTGGGCGAAGGTGCGGCCCTCGTCACGGTTGGCGCCGACGAGCAGGGGCACGCGGGCGAACCGCCCGCTGTCCACCGCCTCGCGGACGTTGACCGGGAACGTCGGGGTCCCGTCCACGAAGGCGGCCGAGAAGCTCCGGCTCGCGTCGAGGAGGGCGCCCGCCGTGGCCGACCGCAGACAGCCGAGGACGGCCGCCTGGTCGGTGCCGTCACAGCCCGCCTGCCGGGCGAACGCCGTTCCGGTGGTCTCTGCCCGGTCCTGCGGCTCGCTGGGGCAGGAGCCGCTCTGGATCATCGCGCGGGCGAACAGACCGCGTGAGCCGGGCGACACAAGGTGTCCGCAGACGGACCAGCCGCCCGCGGACTCGCCGTCGATGGTGACCGCGGCGGGGTTCCCGCCGAAGGCCGCGATGTTGCGCTGCACCCAGCGCAGCGCGGCCTGCTGGTCCATGAAGCCGTAGTTGCCGGACTCGCCACCCTCCTCGGTGAGGGCGGGCAGGCCGAGGAAGCCGAAGACGCCGAGCCGGTAGTTGAGCGAGACGCCGATGACACCCGTCTCCCGTACGAGCTTCGACTCGTCGTTCTGTGCGCCGCTGCCGTTGGTCAGGCCACCGCCGTGGATGAACACGTGCACGGGAAGCCGCGCGCCGGCCCGCACTCCCGCCGGCCGCCACACGTTGATGTCGAGGCAGTCCTCGGTCTCGCTGCGCGGGCCGTTGCCGCTGGGCAGTACCGGGCAGGGGTTGCCGAAGGCGGTGGCCTCCCGGACACCGGTCCAGCGCGCCGCGGGCCGCGGCGGCTTCCAGCGCAGGGAGCCGGTGGGGGCCGCCGCGTAGGGGATGCCGACGAACCGCTCGACGCCTTGGGAGACGGCGCCGCGCACGGCGCCCTTGTCGGTGGGTACCACGGTCGGTGCACTCGCGGACGCCGTCACGGACGCCGTCGCGTTCGCCGTCGCGGGCAGCAGCCCGACGGCGGTCATGGACACGATCAGCGCGCCGCCCAGGACGGTACGGATTCTGCTCACAGTCATGGGGACCTCTCTGGCGGGATGCGGGGAACCGGGCGGTCAGCGGGTGACGCCGACACTGCCGCGCAGGGGCAGCGTCCGCGACGAGGAGCCGACCCACACGTCCCGTTTCCCGGTGCCGAGCACCCAGGCGTGGGAGGACGTGTTCCAGTACTTCAGCTGCTGGGCGTCGACCCGGATGCGTACAGTCTTCGACTCACCCGGGCGCAGACGCACCTTCTGGTAGCCGCCGAGCGAGCGCACCGCCTGCGGCGCGGTGGTCCCCGGGCTCGCGCCGACGTAGACCTGGGCGACCTCGGCACCGGCGCGGGTGCCGGTGTTCTTCAGGGTGAACGAGACGGTCAACGCGCCGTGACTCTGCCGTACCGCGAGGTCGCGGTAGGCGAAGGAGGTGTACGACAGTCCGTAGCCGAAGGGGAAGAGCGGGGCGGCCTGCTCCTTGTCGTACCAGCGGTAGCCCACGTAGACGCCCTCGGAATAGTTCTCCTGGTTGTTCACTCCCGGGTACCTGAGCGGGTCGCCGGCCACCGGTGTGCCGGACTCGTTCGCGGGGAACGTCTGGGTGAGCTTGCCCGAGGGGTTCACGTCACCGTAGAGCAGCCCGGCGGTGGCCTCGGCGCCGTTCTCCCCGGGGTAGTACATGTCGAGGACCGCCTTGACCTTGGACAGCCACGGCATGGTGATCGACGATCCGGTGTTGAGGACGACGATCGTGTTCGGGTTGGCGTCGGCGACGGCGGAGATGAGCCCGTCCTGGTCGGCCGGCAGGGAGAGGTTCTTGCGGTCGAAGCCCTCGGTGCCGTCGTCGTAGGCGAAGACGACGGGGGTTTTCACCTGGCGGGCAAGGGCCACCGCCTGCTCCCGCGCGGCCTGCGCGGCCTGCGGGGTGACCCAGTCCAGCCGGATCTTCGTCGGTCCGCCCTGGATCGCGAGGGCACCGGCCGCGAAGCTGTGCGCTCCCGCCGTGAGGTGCACCGTGGCGCTGCTGGAGCCCAGGAAGCCGGTGATGACGCTGTTTCCGTCGATCTTCAACAGGCCGTAGGCGGCGGGGAGATCGAAGACGAAGGAGTAGTCGCCTTCGGTCGGCACGGTGAGGGTACCGCTGTAGTCGAAGGAGGCGTCCGGTGTGACGGGGATCGTGCCGTCCGCGTCGACCGGCAGGGCGGGGCTGAGGGCCGAGGCGGGAATGGGGTCGCCGGTGTCGCCGCCGGCCGCGTAGCGCACCGTGGTGTGCCGGCCGGCCCGCGCTGTGATGGTGTCCAGCGGCGAGGCCGCGGAGTCCGGTACGACGTTGGAGCTGCCGCCGCCGGTGACCTTCGGTGTCTTCGCGGTCGGGCCGATGAGTCCGATGCTGCTGTCCTCGCCGGTCAGCGGAAGCGCTTCGCCGGTGTTCTTCAGCAGGACCGCGCCGGATTCGGCCACCTTCTGGGCGACTTTCGCGCCGCCTTTCGGATCGCGTACCGGCCGCCGGGTCGCCGCACCGTCGAGGAGGCCGAATTTCGTCATCTGCTGCAGAATGCGCGCGACCGAATCATTCAGCTCCGAGACCGGAATGGTGCCGTCGGTAATCGCGGTCTTCAGTTCCTCGCCCAGATAGACACCGCTCGGCATCTCCTGGTCGAGGCCGTTCACGATGTCGGTCGTCGCGTGGGTCGCGCCCCAGTCCGACATGACCCAGCCCGTGAAGCCCCACTGCTCCTTGAGGATCGAGTCGAGCAGTTCGCCGCTGCCGCAGCCGTGGCTGCCGTTCACCGAGTTGTAGGAGCACATCACCGCCCCGGCACCGGCCTTGACGGCGGCCTCGAAGGCGGGCAGTTCGATCTGCCGAAGGGTCTGCTCGTCGACGTTGACGTTCACCCCCATGCGGTTGTCTTCCTGGTTGTTCTCCGCGTAGTGCTTGACGGTGGCGATCAGGCCCTGGCTCTGGACGCCCTCGACCTCGCCGGCCACCATGCGGGAGCTGAGCAGCGGGTCCTCGCTGAAGGTCTCGAAGTTCCGCCCCGCGTACGGCACCCGGATGGTGTTCGTCATGGGGGCGAGGAGGACGTCCTGGCCGAGCGCACGGCCGTCGCGTCCGACGGTCCGGCCGAACTCACGGGCCAGCCGGTCGTCGAAGGACGAGGCCAGGGCGACCGGTGCCGGCATCGCGGTGGCGTGCTCGTTGACCCGGACGCCCGCCGGGCCGTCGGTCAGCCGCAGTTCGGGGATGCCGAGGCGGGGCACCCCCGGGATGTATCCGGCCTGCCCGAGCGCCTTCGGATCGGTGCCGCCATGGACGAAGGACAACTTCTCGTCCAGCGTCATCCGGCCGATGAGGGCGGCGACGCGGGCAGACACCTTGACGGTCACGCCCGCGCTGCCCGCGCCCGAGGCACCGGGAGCCACGGCCGCGCTCCCGGCGAGGAGCGCCGCGCTCACTCCCGCGATCAGCGCCGTACGACGTAAACGGCTGCCGCGGCGTCGTACCGATCTCCGATCGAGTTCCATGCGGACCCCTCACCACTGAAGTGCTCGACGATTTATGTCTCCGCTGGACAGAATTCGAGTCAAAGCAGGTGGCTCTATAAAAGATCGAACGCTCAAGGAAGTTAAATCCGCACATTCGATGCGTCAACCCTCTGGAATTCCGCTCTTGCCAGACATAAATTGACGCCCTCACGACGGAGGTGACACGTGTCGGCACGTGACGAGGTCCTGGCCCATGTCCGGCGGCACGGGAGCGCGTCGCGACCCGAACTGCAGACGGCGCTCGGCATGAGCCGTCCGGTCGTCGCGGCCGCCGTCCGCGACCTCCTCGCCGAGGAGCTCCTGACCGAGCACCAGGGGGAGAACAAGGGCGGCCGTGGGCGCCCCGGGCGCCGCCTTCGGCCGTGCTATCCGGCGGGCGCGGTCATCGGAGTGGACGTCAGCCACCGGCATCTCACCGTCGCCGCGGCCACCCTCGACCTGACCATCCGGGCCGAGCGGCGGGTGGCGATAGATGTGGACGCCCGGCCGACCGCGGCCCTGGACATCACGGCCGACATGATCCGGCAGACGGTCGAGGAGGTCCGGCTCACGGTCGACGGGCCCGTGAGCGCGTGTGCCGTCGGCATACCGGGGCCGCTGGACATGAGCAAACGGGCGATCGCCTCGCCCACCATCCTGTCCAGCTGGTCCGGACTCGATCTGGCGGCCGAACTGGGCTCCCGGACGGGACTGATGGTCTCCCTCGACAACGACGCGAACCTCGGAGCCCTCGCCGAACACCGGCACGGTGGCGCCGACCACCGCGGCAACCTCATCTACGTCAAGGCGTCCGACGGCATCGGGGCGGGCCTCATCGTCCACGGGATCCCGGTGAGCGGCAGCTTCGGGGCCGCGGGCGAGATCGGGCACACCCAGGTGATCCCGGACGGAGACTGGTGCCGGTGCGGCAACCGCGGCTGCCTGGAGACCATCGTCTCGGTCCGCCAGGTGCTCCAGCAGGTCCGGCACTTCTACCCCGGCGACACCGACCTGCGGTCCCGGCTGCCGGAGATCGCCCGCCATCCGGTGGCCCGGAAGATCCTCGCCGAGTCCGGCCGTACCCTCGGCCGCGTCCTGGCCAACCTGTGCGCACTGCTCGACCCCGCGGCCGTCGTCATCGGCGGCGAGATGAGCCAGGCGGGCGAGGCGTTCGTCGACGGCGTCCGCGACTCGATCGAACGGCTCGCCCAACCGGGCTTCGACAACCGCGTCCTGGTCGTCGCGTCCGCCCTCGGCACCCGCGCCGAGCTGATCGGGAGTCTCACGCTCGCCCGGGACATCGCCCTGCGGGGCGGAATCCGGCGAGCCGGGGGCTGATCGGAGGCGGACGGGGCGGCGAGGCGTTCTCCGTTCCGGGCCTGCCCTTGCCGAATACCTCATCCATGCAGGTGGGAGCAGCTGCCACGGGTGCCCGAGCGTCGTGACGCGGTGGACGTCTATATGCCCCCGCGTGAGCACGGATCACCGCGACATGACGGGTGGTCGTGCTGTTGCGACTGCTGCCGATGAGTGACCGGGAGAAGGATGCAGAGATCCTGGCCTTACGCCACCAGGCCGCTGTGCTCGAGAGGCAACCGAGCGGGCAGCGGGTGCGATTCGATGACGCGTCAGGCGTCGCCGTCCAGGTCGGTCCGGTGGCGCAGGACGCGGAGTGTGGAGCCTTCGAAGGCCATCTCGTCTGCTCAGCGGCGGTGGCCGCCTCACTCCTCGGTGATCCCTGTCGAAACCGTGCCCTCTGCGGCGGCCACGCGGCAGGGCGAGTTGCTCCGGGGAGCGCGAAGGGGGGTGTGGCACGGGGGTGTGGCGCGGCCCCCCTCGCCCGCGGCAAGCACGTCATGCGCGGGCCACACTGGTGCCATGGCACCCGAACGGCAGCAAGACGGCGGAGGTACGGAACTGGGGCGCTTCCTGCGCGCCCGGCGCACCCAGATCACCTCGGCCGAGGTCGGCTTCACACCCGGCACCGGCGTGCGCCGCACCCCCGGGCTGCGCCGTGAAGAGGTCGCCGCGCTGGCCGGCGTGAGCATCGACTACTACACCAGGCTGGAGCGTGGCAGGGAGACCCGTCCCAGCCTGGCCGTCGTCGAGGCCCTCGGACGCGCACTCAAACTGGACGAGGACGAGCAGGGCCACCTGCGCGACCTCGCGATCCGTGCCGCCCACCACGCGCCCGTCCCCCCGGCCGCCCCCAGCCGCGCCGTGAGCCCCAAGGTCAAACTGCTGCTGGAAAACCTGCGGCCGAGCCCGGCCCACGTCACCAGCCGCACCCTGGACCTGCTCGCCGCCAACCCCGGCGCGCTCGCTTTGTACGCAGGCATCGAGAAGTGGCCGGTCCGGCAGCGCAATCTCGCCCGCTACCTCTTCCTCCACCCCCGGTCACGTGACCTCTACGCCGACTGGAGCACCCAGATCCGCGGCTGCGTCGCCCGCCTACGCGCCCTGGCAGGCACCGACCCCGACGCCCCCGACCTGGCCGGACTCATCGGCGAACTCCTCCTGAAAAGCCCCGACTTCGCCAAACTCTGGGAACGCTACGACGTCGCCCGAGCCGGCCACGCCCAGAAGCCGAAGACCTTCCACCACCCCCAGGTCGGCGATGTCACCCTCGCCTTCCAGGGCATGCAACTCGAAGGCACTCCCGGCCACCGCCTGGGCATCTACGTCGCCGAACCCGGCACCCCGGACCACGACGCCATGATCCTGCTCGGCATGACCGCACCCCACGCCGGCGCACATCCCGCCTCCGGAAAGGCCCGCACCTAGCCTCGCGCTTTCATGAGGCGGGCTGTCCGGGAGTTGATCAGAAACACGGACAGTGCCCTTGAGCTGCAAGGACAGGACTTGCTGAGGGTCCTGTTGGCTGCAAGGGAAAGTACGCTTCCCAGCCGAGAGAGCCTGTCTCGTCGTACCCGCGTGTCCGTGTCGGGCGAGACGGTCGGCAGGTGGTCACGCAGGCCGGTGCGGCCCTGCTACCGGAGACGGTCCGTAAGACGGGCCTTGACCAGACGATATCCGCGGCACTGGCGCCCCGGCGGAAGCCCTGGGCCGTCCACGATCCCGGGAAGATCCCCTTGGACCTTGCTCTGGCGGTCGCGTCGGGCGGTGACCGCCTTGCCGATATCGGCATGCTGCCGGCCGATCCGGCCGTGTTCGGGTCGGACGTCGAGGGCTTCGCGATGGTCGAGGCGACGACCACCCGGACGGCACCCTGCCTGCGCAGCACCGCCCGGCCGAGGATCTCCGCGGCCTGACCGATCCGTTCGACCGGGTCGTCGCCGCGGGTCGCCGACCGCAGGACCGCGACCAAGTCCTCCGTCATCACGGCGGCGCGCAGGAGTAGGTCGGGGAAGTAGCGATAGGCGGTCGCTTCGGAGACCCGCGCCTCGGCCGCGACTGCCGGCGTCGTGATCTCCGCCCCGGTGTCGGCGAGATCGCGGGCGGCCGCGACGATCGCCGACCTGGTGCGTTCCATCGTGTTGCTGAGCCCGTTCGGGCGACTCCGCTCGGCCATGATCATCCTTCCGCGCCGGCCAGTGGCCGATCAGGTCAGGACGAGTTCCAGTACGGTGACCGAGAGCGGCGGCACGGTGCTGGTGAAGGATGCTGCCGCGCCGGTCACGGTGCTCGTCCTGGGCACCAACGTGTCCGGGTCTGTGAGCGTGTTGGTCGTGGCGCGCGAGGGGCCGGTCAGGACCGTCGCGGTGGCCCGCCTCTTGACCCCCTTCACCAGCCCCTTCAGCTCGACCGGCACGTTCACCTTCTCCGTGCCGCAGTTGACGACCGCCAGGTAGAGGCGGTTCCTGGAACGGGTGGCCACGGTGGCCAGACCGGGCAGCGCACGCGCGGTGGCCGGCAGCACCGTGTTGCCTACCCTGTTCGTCAGCATGTGCTGTGCCCAGTAGCTGGGCGACACGTAGCTGGTCAGGTTGTCGTAGGCGATCAGGTTGGTGGCCCAGACGTTGTTCTTGACGTGGGAGAAGAGCGGCGCGTAGCACTCCATGAGGACCTGGTCCGAGTTGCGGATCAGCCCGGCCAGCCAAGCGGCGTCGCCGAGTGCCGCGTTGAGGTCGGGTGTGGGGCGGCCCTCCTGCGCGGCCCACTCTCCGACGAACACCTTGGTCGAATTGCGGTCCCGGTTGTCGTACTTGTGGGTGGAGGCCTGGGCAGCGGACGGCGCGAGGTAGTAGTGCTCGTCGATCAGGTCCGGGGTGCGGCTCGTCACGGACGTCGTGGCGATCAGCTTCAGATGCGGGTACTTCGCCTTGATCGCATCGTAGAAGGCAGCGAACCGCTCGTTGTAGGACCCCGAGGAGTCGAACCAGTCCTCGTTGCCGATCTCCACGAACTCCAGCGGGAACGGCTCCGGATGTCCGTCGGCGGCACGTCGTGCGCCCCAGGCGCTGGTGACAGGACCGGTGACGTACTCGATCTCGTCGAGTGCGTCCTGGACGAACGGCCCCAGCGCGTCGCCGGTGACGTGTTCACCCTTGAGCGAGTAGCCGGCGTAGACGGCGAGGACCGGCTGGGCGTGCATGTCCTCGACCCATTGCAGGTATTCGAGGAGTCCGAGGCCGTCCGTGGACCAGTAGCCCCAGGCGTCGTCCATGTGGCCGGGGCGCTCCCAGACCGGACCGATGGTGTTCTTCCAGTTGAACCGTGTCGCAATGGTGTTGCCCTCGACGAAGTTTCCGCCGGGGAAACGCAGGAACTTCGGCTTCAGAGCGACCAGTTTGTCCATCAGGTCGATGCGCAGGCCGTTGGGCCGGTTGTTGTACGTGGGCGGGAAGAGGGACACGTGCTGGAGCCACAGGGTCTCGCCCGCGGCCTCGGGGTCGGCCGTGGTGACGGTCAGCCTTGCGTCACCGACCACGGGGGTACGCGAACTGGTGCGCAGGGTCAACTCGAACGGGCGGCCCGGGAAGACGGTGCCGATGCGGGGCACGTGGGCGGATGCGTACACCGTCGCGCCGTCCGCCGACTCGATGGCCACCGTGAGCGGGCCGATGCGTCGCGACGCCTTGGCGAACAGACGGGCGGTGTAAGTGGTTCTGGGCCGCACGGGTATCCCCCAGAAGCCGTCGTTGGCGACACCGGCCCGGTTTCCAGCGCCGGTGCTGCTGGACAGCATCACCTTGAGGGAACGGTCGAGTGCGGCGTTGAGCGGGGCGGCGGTGTCGAGGGCGAGGGTCGTTCCGCCGACGGCGGACCAGTGGACGGGCGACGTGTCGCCGGCCATCATCGAGCGGTTCTGCACCAGCTCCGCGTAGATGCCGCCCTCGCCTGAGTGGTTGATGTCCTCGAACATCAGGCCCGGAAGGATCGGCGACACGGCATGCGCGGGGGTGCCGACGTCCACGCTCAGCAGCGGCGTCGTGGTCTCCACCGGGACGCCGGCCAGTGCCGCGATCTGGTCGGAGGTGAGGACGGAGGGGAACATCCACACGTCGTCGATCAGGCCGTGCCACTGGTCGACCTGCCCACCGCCGTAGAGCGCACGGCCGATGGCGGTGTCGCCGTTGCCGGCCCAGCCCGCGGCGTAGGTGGTCTCCCCCTCCAGAACGCCGTTGACGTAGAGGCGAATGACGCCGGCGGTCGGGTCGCTGACGCCGACCAGGTGGGTCCAGGTGTCGGTGGCAGGCGCTGAAGCGGCGGCCGCCACCGCGGCACTCTGAGTGGCGTCCGAGTCGAGCCGGGCGAAGGCGAAGGTACCGGTGTCGTCGCGCAGCCCCAGGTAGAAGGCGCTGACGACCTTGCCGTCGATGCTGACGGCGGTCTGATAGCCGCCGAGTTGAGCGAGGTTGACCCAGGCGCCCACCGAGAACGCCTGGGAGGTGTCGAGGGCCGGCCCGGACGCCGTGGCGTTGCCGCCCGCCTTGAGGCTCAGGCTGTGGGGGCCGACCTTGCCGGTGTCCCAGCCGGCCGCGCCCTGGATCGCCGCGGTGCGACCGTTGCCGGAGGAGTCTGCGGCCAAGGTGCCGGTGCCTTCGTCGAAGGTCCAGTGGGCGGCTGCGGCGGGGAGGTCCGCGGCAGTGGCGCTCGGGGTTGTGCCGGTGAGTTCGGCGGCCCCGGCGGGATCGGCGGCGAAGGTCCCGGCGAGGGAGGCGGCGCCCAGGACAGTGAGTACGGTTCTGCGCGGCACTCCGGATTCTGCAGGCATGCGGCTCATTCCTTTGTGACAGACCGTTGGGTTGCGTACCGGCCGGAACAGGGCAGCCCGTCGAAGCCGCCAACCGACCTTGTTCGACATCTCGTACAGCGATCGGTACTTCGAGCAGCAGTGATCTTAAGGTGTCGGCGAGGTCCGTCAATACCCCTCGTACGACTTGCCGGGACACGGGAGCTTGAAGCTGTCGACGCACTTCCCCGCTGCGTCGGCATTGCCGCTCATCGGCGACCTGCCGCGTCCGCCGACTCCTCAGCGGGCATTCACTTCACAGCTCACCGACGGTAGCCCCCACAGCTCCAGCCTGCCGCCGACCAGGTCCGCCATGAACTGGGCCACCCCGCCCTCGTAGTGCCACCAGTCGCCGTTGCGTGAGGCAACCGTGACCGTCCACTCCTCCGGCCCTTCCCCACCGGTGCTCCACAGGAAGATGTCACCCTCGTTCGACGTCGACCACGGCAGCAGGCCGCCCGGCGCGGGATACGTGTGCATGGGTACGGTCAGGTCGGCGTACCCGAGCCACTCGTCGATGATTTCAAGCTCCTCGCGTGCGCCCTTCAGCCAGAGATGCTCATGGCCGGGGTCAGGTCCTCCGAAGGCCATGAAGTTGCCGAGTTCGAACGCCGGGAACAACTCGCAGAGCAGCTTGTAGTCGGCGGGCAGGGCCAGACCCAAGTTCGCTTCCAGCCTTGTCCAGTCGAGGTCCAGTGGTACCGCGAAGCGGAGTGCGGCAAGGCCCGGCACAGCGCGCTCCAGCTCCGCAACCGCTTCAGCAGCCTCCGTCAGACGGCGGAGCGGCTTCTGAATACCGACGAGATCATCCACGGCATCAGACTGCCAGAGCAGCACCTCGCACCCCGCAGACTCCCACAACTCAGGGTCGAGAGAGCCTCGTCCTTGCCTCGAGATGCAGGGGGTCCCTCCCGCCCGGACCAGCGCACGGCGAGGTCGCTGGTGGGGCATATCCTCTCGCGCATGCGCACCACCCCGCCTCGCCCGGTCGATGTCACCGTTCACTTCCCCGAACTCGCGCCAATGGCTCGCAGCGCTGTACGGCTGCACCCTCGGGCCGGTGCCCCGGCGTCGACCGACAGTTCGATCGGCGGACCGATGTTGTGGCCCGCACGCGAACCATGGCCCACTTGTCCGGAGCACAGTGGTCCGTGGCAACACGGCGTTTCACCCGAGGATGTACGGCTGCGGCGCAGCATTCTCGCCGAGGCGTGGCGCCGCCCCAGAGAAGAAGGTGCCGAGCTGTTGAGCGTGCAAGAGCGCGCAACAGTGGACCGCGCCAGTAAGAACTCGCGGATACTCCTGGACGGCCCGGTCCCGATGGTGCCAGTGGCCCAGCTCTATGCCGCAGAGGTACCTGATCTGCCGCCCGGACGGCGCTGACTGCACACACCGGTGGAAAATCTCATCGACGTCACCTCCATGCACGTCCCCGTCCGCGATGCCACCGGGCAGGTCGTACTCGCCCTGCACCTCATCGGGTTCACCGGCCACGAGACCCCGGGCCGGCTACATGCCTGCCTCGACCGCCTCCGCTCAGGAGGCCGTTCAGCCGACGCGCTGTTGAGCCGGAGCACCCGGGCCGGGGAGTCTCTGATCAACGGCGGATGACCTTCTGGTGGCCGTCGGGGACAGCGGCGGCCGGCCGGGCGACTCCCGGCTGGTTCTCGTCGGTGACACATCCAATGGCCCGGTGCGAGGGTCGGCGACTTCGATGAAGCAGGCGGCCAGTTCCCGTCGACACCGGGGACGGGCCGCCATCCCAAGGTCCGGACGGCCCCGCACAGCGCAGGCCTCCGGGGACGACATGCACCACGTCACAGGCCACGAGCCCGGTCACATGGCCAGAGTCACGCCGGTGACCACGCCCTCAAGTACAGGCAGTACCGGGGCGTCGGCCTGTCAGCCCGCGGACGGACATGTCGAATCGTGAACAAAGTCAGAGAGAGAAAGCACATGCGGGGCGCCGACGGAATGCGCTGGTCAGGGACTACACGGCGCCGATAGAGATCGTTTCCCGCGACGGGATTGACCGTTTCCCGCGCCGCACGTCGCCTCGGCTCGGATCAGACGGGAGACAGGTCCGCATGCCCAGGCGTCCCGCTGACACCTGCCGCTCCAGCACGGCCAACCCGGGCAGCCCGGAGGGGAATGAGGCCAAGACGATCCCCGCTCGCCGGCTCCTCGTGCCGCCCACGCCCTGAGGCAACCGGCGGGTTCATGGGGGTGTGAGGGTGTCGAGTCGTGCCACGAGGTGGGGGTAGGTGGTGGCCAGGTGGGGGCGGGTGGCGTGGAGGGGGCGGATGAGCTCCGCGGGGTCGTCGTGGGCCAGGGCCGCGTGGAGCTGGCTGAGCGGGAGGCGGGCCGCGGTGGGCAGGTCGGTCAGTGCGGTGATCTGGCCGGCGATACGGCGCAGGTCGGCTGCGTTGCGGCGGGCCCAGGTGGCGGTGGTGCGTTCGGCGGCGCGGCGTTCGCGGGTGGCCTGGACGCGTTGCTCGCCGGTGGTTCCCGCCGGGCCGGGACGGTTGCGCAGATATCGGCGTTCGGCGGCCTGCCTGCTGGCGACGCCGAGGGGCTGGGCAAGGTCGGCCCAGCTGGCGCCCGCGTGGCGGGCGGTCTCGATGAGGCCGGTTTCCCATCCGGCGAGCTGCTCGCGTACCTGCCGCAGCAGCAGGAGCGAGGCCAGGGCCTGCTCCTGGCCGACATCGTGTGTCTCGGCAGCGTCCGGGGCCTGGTGCCGGGCGGCGTGCAGGGCGTCGTCTATGGCGTGCAGGGCTGCCGCGGCGGCGAGGAACGACGCCGGACTGTTCGCCTCGGCGCTGGGTGAGGCCGGTTTGTCGGCCGGGGTCATGGGCACCTCCCTCAACATGTCATCCTGTGGACGACATCATGTTTGTCATCCATTGGATGACATGTTACAACGGATTCAGCGAAGCGCATTGGCAGCAACTGCCCGACCTTCCTGGAGGTGTTTTCCGATGTTGATGCGCACCGACCCCTTCCGTGAACTCGACCGGCTGGCCCAGCAGCTCATGGGCCCCGGCACCTGGTCGCGTCCGTCCCCGATGCCCATGGACGCCTACCGCGAGGGTGACCAGTACGTGGTGGCCTTCGACGTTCCCGGCGTCAGCGCGGACGCGATCGACATCGACGTCGAACGGAACATGCTGACCGTCAAGGCCGAGCGCCGGCCGGTGGCGAAGGCCGACGACGTACAGATGGAGCTGTCGGAGCGGCCGCTGGGCGTCTTCTCCCGCCAGCTGGTGCTGGCCGACACGCTGGACACCGAGCACATCCAGGCCGACTACGACGCGGGCGTGCTCACCCTGCGCATCCCGATCGCCGAGCGCGCCAAGCCCCGCAAGATCGCCATCAGCGCCGGCTCCGGGCCCGGCCGCAAGGAGATCTCCGGCTGAATCGGACGGACTTGGGCTGAGCAGCGGCGGAGGACGGGTATCCGATCGCCCCTCGCGCCCGTCCTCCGCGCCCGTGGAACCGCAGAAGGGGGCGGCCGACGTGACAGTGCGACGCGAGGCGTTCCTCGACCATGCAAGAAGCGCGGCGAGTACGCCACCCTGCAGGAAGCCGACTGCGCGGCCCGCGCGGTGGTCGCCCTGCTGGGCGCACACCTGGCCGACGGGGTGCGCGCCCAGCTGGCGGCGCGCCTGCCGGAAGACTTTTCCCTGACCCTGCACATCCCGCTGCAGAGCGGCCCGGGACGTCGGCGCCGTCCTGTCCACCGTCACCGGCGCAGCCGGTGACGACCGCCTCGGACAGATTCTGCTCCAGCTCCCCACGGGCCACGACCTCCTCTTCGGCCGCCCTCGGCCCACGTGACCACCCACCCCGGTGGCCGTGTACCGGCCACCACGATCCTGGTGACAGAAAGGCAACCACCGCAGTGATGTCCGACCGACCCGCACCGTTCCAGCAGCCCTACAACAGGGCTTACGAGCAGATGCTGGAGAAGGTCCGCTACGACGGCGCCTACCCCACCCGCGAGAAGGCCGAGGAAGCCGTCCGCCTCGTCCTTTCGGGACTGGGACGCCAGCTGACCGGCGACGAACGCGTCGAACTGGCCGCCCGCCTGCCCTTCGAAGCAGCACGCATCCTCACCGCCCAGATCCCCGACACCCAACCCCTGACCGGCTGGGCCTTCGTCAAGGACCTCGCCGCCCGCACCGGCGCCTCCCAGGCCACCACCCGCTGGGACACCGGATCCGTCTTCTCCGCCGTCGCCGCCTGCGCCGGTCCCGACCTGATCACCCGCATCCTGCGCCGGCTCCCCTCCGGCTACGCCCTGCTGTTCGGCCGCGCCGAACTCACCCCCGCCGCCTAGCCGGCAACGTCCGTCTCGGGGCGGACACGACGACCGCCGCGTCGCTGTCCGCCCCGTGCCCGGGGCGAGAGGTGACCGAGATCGTCTGCTCGGGACGAGCGGAGGCACGCGCGAGACCCGGCCCGGATTTCGGTATACGGCCGGGGGCGGAACGTCACGGTTCACCGTTCCATCCCCGCTTCGACGTGCCTTCGTCCTGGCTCCTCTAACGACTCGTGCCGGTGGTCCCGTCGTCATCGGAGGAGTCCCGCTGGTTCCTCCCGCTCGGCGGCGAAGCATCTCCTTGCTCGTCCAACAGTTCGAGAAGCGCAGCGTCTGCCCTCTTCCGGTCCTCCTTCGTCAGTTCGATCGGGGCGTTGTTGTAGACGGTGTAGCGATCGGGATCCACGATGCTGGCGGCCCTCAAGGTGAACGTCAGCAAAGGGCGCCACCCCTTGCGGTGGCCGACCCTCGCCTGTACCTGGACCCGGTAGTCACGAGCCTCCGGAAGGAATCCGGAGAACGGTGCCTCGAACTCGATGAAGAGTTGCCGCGCTTCTCTGCCTGCCACGACGAAACCGGCCGGCAGCTTGGCTTCCTCGTCCGGTCCCGGCTGGAGACGAGACGGTGAGGACACCCACAGCAGTGGCAGATGAGAGGCGGGCTCGTCAGGGAAGGTCAGTATGAGGTCCTGCACGACTATCGGCTTGGGGCCGGTGTTGTGAAGGACCAGCGGAAGCCGCAGGCGGGCCATGGAGGAGTGGACTATCGCTGCAAAGGAATGGGGCTCCCACGCCTTCAGGCGCCCCTGTCTGGCGTTGAGCCACCAGAACGACGCGACAGTGAAGAGCAATGCGCAGGCCGACACCACGCTCGCGCCCGTGAGTGACGAGGACGCGTTCTGTGCGGCCGCGGCCGTCAGCGGAACCACAGATTCAGTGTGCCAGTCCCGGCATGGGCCCGCTCACAGCACTCAGTGACAGCCACGCGCCCGGACGCGAAGGGCCTCCCGGCCTGCCGGCAGCAGTCGGTGAACGCGACGGGTCGGGTCCCGCAGTGGCCGCCGACAACGCCCGGGGCGGATCACACGTCGGTGAGGAGCACGAGATACCAGGCGACCAGCGCGGCGCACACCACCGCGGGGACGAGCTTGGGCAGCCCGTCCCGCTTGCGCACGTGCGTGGTCACGGCACCGGTGAGCAGTATCAGGAGTCCGGCGCCGGCCAGGCCTCCGTACAGCGGTAGGGCAGGGCCCAGGGCCACTCCGACGGCGCCTGCCAGCTCGAGAGTACCGATCATCCGGTAGGCCGCGGTGGTGAAGCCGGCGTCGGCTGCCAGCTCGGGCATCGGACCGAGCGCCAGGATCTTGGTCACGCCCAGCAGGGCGAAGATCAACACGATGGGGCAGGCCAGTGAGGCGGAGAGGCTCATGAAACGTCCTTGCCGGTATGCCCGTGACGGGCCTGACGGCGTTCGGCTCCAAGGCCGGCGAAGTAGGCGATCAGATCCGGGTTGTCGACCGCCGATGGATTGAGGACTTGTTCCGGGGCCGCGCCCTGGAGCAGGCGCTTGACCGGGACCTCGAGTTTCTTGCCGGTCTTGGTGTGCGGGATGGCGGGCACGGCGAGGATCTCGTCGGGCACGTGGCGGGGTGAGGCACCGGTGCGGATGGCGGCGCGGATCCGGTCGCGCAGGGCGTCGTCCAGGGTGACGCCGGGTGCGGGGACGACGAACAAGGGCATCCAGTAGCCGCCGTCGGATTCCTCCGCGCCGATGACCAGGGCCTCGGTGATCTCGGGAAGGCGTTCGACGACGTCGTGGATGTCGGCACTGCCCAGGCGTACGCCGTTGCGGTTGAGGGTGGCGTCGGAGCGGCCGTGGACGATCACCGAGCCGTGGGGGGTGCGGGTGATCCAGTCGCCGTGCCGCCACACGCCCGGATAGGCGCCGAAGTAGGCGTCGCGGTAGCGGCTGCCGTCGGGGTCGTTCCAGAAGTACAGCGGCATGGAGGGCATGGGACGGGTGACGACGAGTTCGCCGACCTGGTCGACGACCGCCCGTCCCGCGCCGTCGTAGGCCGCGAGTGCCACGCCGAGGTTGGGGGCGGACAGCTCGCCCGCCCAGACGGGTGTCGTGGGGGCGCTGCCGGCGAAGGCGGAGACGACGTCGGTGCCGCCGCTGGTGGAGGCCAGCTGGACGCCTGCGCCCACGTGCTCGCGGACCCAGGGGTAGGCGGAGGCGGGCAGGGTGGAGCCTGTACAGCCGATGGCGCGGATCGCCGACAGGTCGTGCACCGAGGGGTCGATGCCCAGCTTGGCCATGGCCAGCAGGTACTGGGGGCTGGTGCCGAAGACGGTGACCTTGTGGCGGGCCGCCAGTTCCCACAGGACGTCCGGGCGCGCCTGCGGTGCGGGGCTGCCGTCGTAGGTGCAGGTGGTGGCGCCGGTCAGCAGGGTGGAGACGACCAGGTTCCACATCATCCAGTGGGTGGTGGTGTACCACAGCAGACGGTCCCCGGTACCCAGGTCGGTGTGCAGTCCAAGGGTTTTGAGGTGTTCGAGCAGGACCCCGCCGTGCCCGTGGACGATCCCCTTGGGCAGGCCGGTGGTGCCGGAGGAGAAGACGACCCACAGGGGGTGGTCGAACGGCACCGGGGCGATGGTGAGGTACTCGGTGCGGGTGACCGCGTCGTCCCAGGGAACCGTCCCCTCCGGGTGCTGGTTCTCGGGCCAGGCAAGGCCCACGTGGTCCACGAGCACCGTGGCCTTGAGGCTGGGCAGGGCGTCGGCCAGTTCGAGCGAGGCGGCACGGCGGTCGTGGGTGGCGCCGTTGAAGAGGTAGCCGTCCGCGGTGACGAGCACCGTCGGTTCGAGCTGGGCGAAACGGTCGGCCGCGGCCTTGGGGGCGTAGTCCTGGCCGCACACCGACCACACCGCGCCCAGGCTCGCGGTGGCGAGGAAGGCGATGAGGGCGTGGGGCGTGTTGGGCAGGTAGCCGACCACCCGGTCGCCCGTTGCCACCCCGAGGTCCCGCAGGGTGGCTGCGACGGAGGCGACCTGCGCGCGCAGCTGCCGGCCCGTGATCTCGTAGCCTGCTCCGGTCTCGTCCAGCGCGGTGATCGCCGGGGCGTCCGGGTGCAGGTTGCGCAGCGCGTGGTGGGCGTAGTTGAGGGTGGCGCCGGGGAACCAGCGGGCGCCGGGCATGGTCTCCTCGGCCAGCACTCGCTCGTAGGGAGTCGCCGCGTCGATGTCGAAGTACTCCCACACCGCGGCCCAGAAACCCTCCAGGTCGGTGACGGACCACTGGTAGAGGGCCTGGTAGTCGGTGGGTTCGTGGGCGTCTTCAGCGCCGCGGTGCCGGGCGGCCCAGCGCGCGAAGTCCGCGATACGGCTGCCGGCGGCCGCCTTCGAGTCGGAAGGGAGGAACGGTTCCGGATACGGAGTGGGGTGCGGTGTGGTCATGATGTGGTGCTCCTGGTCAGGGGGCGGGCCGGGCGGCGGTGGTACGGCCGGCCGCGTGCAGCAAGGAGGCCCAGGCGGCGGTATCCGGGAAGGAGCCGGTACCGGCCGGGGCGGTGTCCAGCACGACGCGATCGGGGCGCAGCAGGACGGCGTCCGACCGGCCTCGTGCCAGCCAGGCGGCCAGGGTGCCGTCGTCGCCCAGGTCTCCGACGTGGATCGTGGGCGCGCCCAGTGCCGTGGCCACCGCCGTCATCTGCGGGGTGGCAGGCACGGCGGTCAGGACGGCGAAGGAGTCTCCCAGTACGTCGTCCAGGCGGACTCGCCTGCCGTCGACGATCACCCAGGGCTGTGGGCAGAAGGTGCCGGCGAGCACGCGGCCGGGCAGCCCGGGGCGGCGCCGTACGAGCGGCCCGGCGGTGAGTGCGGGGCTGAGGTCGCGGCCCACCGCCGAGGCGACACCGGGGATGCGGCAGACCGCGCCCACGAGGGCCCGGCGGAGCGCCGCGCCGCGGTCCTGTCCGCCGGTCATGGCCCAGCCGAGGGCGACCGCGAGCCGAATCATGTGGCGGGCGTGCGGCCTGCGCTCGCGCTCGTAGGTGTCCAGCAGTCCGTCGGCTGCGCCCTGTTGGAGAACACGGGCGAGTTTCCAGGTCAGGTTGTGGGCGTCGCGCAGGCCCGCGCACAGACCCTGCCCGATGAAAGGCGGGGTGAGGTGGGCGGCGTCGCCGAGCAGGAAGACGCGTCCCCGGCGCCACCGGTCGGCGAGGCGGGCCCGGAAGGTGTACTGCGCCTGCCGGATCACCTCGAAGTCGTCGCCCGACGGAGCATCGGACGGCAGGTCCACCCAGGGGGCGACCAGCTTGCGCAGGCGCTCCAGCCCGCCCGGTCCGTCCAGGGACTCGTCGTCGGCCAGCCGGAACTCCCAGCGGTAGCGGTCCTCACCGAGGCGCATGAAGGTGGCGGGCTGGTGGGGGCAGCAGATCTGGTCGACGCCTTCCCAGGTGCGCACCGGGCGGCTGGTGCGCACATCGATGACCCGCCAGCTCTCCTCGAAGTGCAGGTCCTCCCACACCGCGCCGATGGCGTCACGAGTGAGACCGCCCGCGCCGTCGCAGCCGAGGACGGCATCGGCCCACAGGTGCTCGTCCTCGTCGCTGCCGTCGCGACGGAAGGTGACGTGGACCGGCCCCGCCGGACCGTGTGACACATCGGCGCCCTGGGCGACGGACACGACCTCCACCCCCTGCCACAGCTCACACTCGGGGCGGCGCACCAGGGCGGCGCGGAGCAGGCGTTCCAGCTCTGGCTGGTCGAACATGCTGGTCTGCGGGAAGCCGTGGTGCCCGTGCCGGGATCGTGCGAATTCCGCGATCACGCGGTGCCGGGCGTCCAGCAGCCGCAGCCCGCGAGCGGGACGCGCGACGGCGGCGAACTCCTCGTGGATGCCGACGCTCTGCAGGATCCGGCGCACCTCGTCGTCCACGACGACGGCGCGCGGCAGGGGGTAGACGTCCCGGTGGCGTTCCAGGACGAGGCTGCGCACGCCCTGCCGGGCGAGCAGAAGCGCGGCGGTGACTCCCACGGGTCCCGCACCGATGATCACCACCGGTCTCCGGGATGCGGCGCTCACCTTCCGTCCGCCACGGCGTTCCGCTGCTCGCCGAGGTCGATGCGCCCGTCGGAGGTGGCGATCGTGGCGGTGACGAGGTCGCCGTCACGCAGGTATCGGGGGTTCTTGGCCTGACCCTTGAAGAACGCCTTCCACTTCAGCGCGGGCGGCAGCAGCGCACTGATCTTCGCGACCGGCGCGGGCGGAGCCTTCAGGGCCGTACCGCCGGGGGTGCCGGTCAGCAGCAGGTCGCCCGGATCGAGGGTCTGGAAGCGGGCGAGCAGGGTGAGCGCCTGTGCGGGCCGTACGATCATGTCGGCGAGCGTGCGGTCCTGGCGCGGCACGCCGTTGACCGACAGCCGCAGCCGCAGGTCGATCAGACGGGCGAAGTCCTCGGGCTCCAGCAGGGCCAGGTACGGCCCGGTCGGTGTGAAGGTCGGATAGGACTTGCTCTCGTAGAACTGGGTCTTGGTCAGCTGCACGTCGCGGGCGCTCACGTCGTTGGTCAGGACGAGCCCGGCGACATACGAGGGCAGGTCATCCTCCTCCACAACGGTGCCCACCGGCAGCCGCGCACCCATGACGAGGCCGAGTTCCACCTCGTAGTCGAGGAACTCCACGTGCGCGGGGCGCACGATCGTCTCGTGGGGGCCGCTGACCGAGCCGGATGCCTTGCGGAAGAAGGTGGGCGGAATGTCACCGGTGAAGCCCGAGTCCTTCGCGTGGCTGCGGTAGTTGACCATCTGGGCGACCACCCGGCAGGGGGTGGTGACCGGGGGCAGTGCCACCAGGTCTGTGACGGGCGCACCGCTCTCGGTGGAGGCGGCGGCCTCGCGGACCGCGTCCCGGTCGGCCAGCAGTTCCGCGGTGGTGACGGCCTTGGTGTCGATGCGGACGGCGCGTCCCTCCCGGACGACCCACCACCCGTCGGGGGTGCGCAGAACGTTGGTGCTCATGAGCTCATCGCTTTCATCAGGCCCAGCAGGCGTGCGGGATCGAGTTCGTTGTCCTCGCGCAGGGCCGTCATGACCTCGCGGAGCTTGGCGGGGGACGGGTTGGTGCCCAGGAAGTCGCGGGTGACGGGCGGCCCCCACTGGGCCAGGCCGCTCGCCGACATCGGCGCCCATCCGGGTTCGAGGTCGCAGGAGAACAGGTCGCCGTCGGCGAAGTGCTCCAGCATGAAGCGGTCGGGGTCGCGCCAGTAGTCGAAGAGCTGGCTGCCCTGGATGTGCCGGCCGATGCCCCAGCTGCGCTGGTAGCCGCGCTCGGCCAGGTACTCCCCGCCGGCGGCGATCGAGTCCAGGTCGGTGACCTGGTAGGCGGAGTGGACGTAGCCGTTGCCGGGGCCCAGGTGCAGGGCGAGGGTGTGGTGGTCCACGGGCGTGCCGCCCTGGTCGCAGCGGACGAACGCCATGGTCGGCCCGCGCCCGCGCTGCCCGTCCAGGAACAGGAAGTCGGACACGATCATCCCGAGGGTGTCCAGATACCAGTCCAGCGTGCGGGCGAACGTCCGTGTCTCCAGCACCACATGGCCCAGCCGCTGGATACGGGACGGCTCGCGGGGCGGTCGCTGGGGGGCGTTCGTACGACGGGGTTCGATGCCGGTGTTGAGGGTCAGCGGCGGCTGTCCGGGCAGCGCGGGCAGCGGTTCGGCACAGTGCACGACCCGGACCGGCAGGCCCGAAGGATCGAACAGGGTGACCGACCGTCCGCCGCCCGGTACGTCGATGTCCCGGACCGTGTGTCCGACGGCGGCGGCCAGCCGGTCCACATCGGCCCGCTCGGCCGCGCGGAACGCCGGTCCGAGGAAGCGGGAGGCGCGCCCACGCCGGATGACCATGCAGGGTGAGCCCGCGAACGTGCCGCGCAGCCACAGCTCGTGCTCGGTGCGGGCGGCGATCGCGAAACCGAAGTCACGGGCGAACACCTCGGCCCGGTCCAGGTCCGGCTTCTCGAACTCCAGCCAGGCCAGGTCCGCCACCTTGATCACGGGATTCCGGGAACGTCCGGGGTGCTCTCCGCGCAGGGCCCCCTGCTCGCTGTGAAGGTCCTGGTGGGGCGTCTGGTGAGCGCCCCTGTTAACAGAGGTGTGGGACATGGTGTCCTCCAAGCAACACTGCCGTAATGAGGAAATCATCAACTCTGTCGTTTCTCTTCGTCAATAGGAGAGGGGTAGATAATTGAGGATCTCATCAGTAATGGCGGGGTTATCGCAGCGGTGGTTACACTGGCCGTATGCCGACGTCAGCCCCGCCCATGAACCGTTTCGAGCGGCGCCGCGCGGAGACCCGTCAGTCGCTCGTCCGTGCGGCTCGGCAGATCCTCGCGGAGACCGGGGACACCAGCGCCAGCATCCAGGCCATCGCCGAACGCGCGGACGTCGGTTTCGGCTCCTTCTACAACCACTTCGAGTCCAAGACGGAGCTGTTCGACGCCGCGGTGACGGACGCCCTGGAGGAGTTCGGGCAGGTCATCGACGAACGCGTGGAAGGCATCGACGACCCGGCCGAGCTGGTCGCCGCCGGCTTCCGGCTCACCGCCCTGATGGCCGACTCCCACCCGGAACTCCTGCGGATCCTGCATGACCGTGGGCTGGCCCACATCCACTCCGACCGCGGCCTTGCCCCGCGGGCCCTGCGCGACCTGGAGACCGGCATCGCCTCCGGCCGGTTCGCCTGCGGCAACGCGACCACGGCCCTGTCCGCCGTGGGCGGCACCCTGCTGTCCCTCGTGGCGCTGCGACTGGCCCGCCCCGACCTCGACGGCGATGAAGTCGCCTCCGACCTGGCCGAAATGGTCCTGCGCATGCTGGGCGTCCCCCCGGACGACGCCCACGAGGTCACCCGGCGTCCACTGCCGGGCCACGCCTGACAGCTCGGCAGCGACGTCACGCGGACCGCGAAGGGGCCCCGGGAGGGCGTCATTCATTCATCACGTCCCGCACCTGGCGTGCAGCGGCCTGCGGTGCCACCCCGGCGGCCACGAGGAACGCGGTCGCGGCGGCCTCGCCCGAGGGATCGGCCCAGGTACCCGCGCCGTTCTCCTCGGCGAGGGCCAGCATCAGTGCTTCCAGCGCGTGGGCGAGGACCGGCGCTGGGACGTGGGCCGCGAGCACACCTCCCTGCTGACCACGTCGGATGGTCGCGATGGCCTCCGCACGGGCCGGCGCCAGGATGGCGTGGACCGCGTCCCCTCCCGGACGGCGACGCCCCAAGGAGATGAGCATGCGGAACCGGTCGCCCACCGCCCATGCCGCCAGGGCCATCCGTGCCATCGCCTCGAGCGGATCAGCACCCGGCGTACGGGCTGTGGCAAACGCCTGCTGAAGCGCTTGGCCTGCTTCGTGCGTCAGCTCGTCGATCAGCGCTTGGCGGCCGGGGAAGTGTCCGTAGAGGGTGCGCCGCGTGACGCCGGCCGCCAGCGCGATGCTGTCGAGACTCGCGTCGGGGTCGTCCCGCAGTGTCCGTCGAGCGGTTGCGAGGATGCGTCTGTGGTTCGAGCGGGCGTTACTGCGCTGCAGGGTGCGGCCCGGGACATCGGTCCTCTGCATGGCTCCGTCTCTCCGAGTTCTTGGCTGCCGGAAAGCCGTGGGCGCCGCTGCTCCCTCACGCACCGGCGCCCACTCACCCCTGCCCGAGGTGGCTTTGATGTCCTGCTGACCGGTGTCAGGGGACGAGGATGAGGCGGATCGGGTCGCCGATCTTGTTCTCCAGGCGGTTGACCGCGTCGGCCGCGTCGACGAGCGGGATGTGGTCCGTGATGGAGGGGGCCAGGTCCAGGCGCCCGGCCGCGGCCAGCCGCACCAGCTCGGAGACGGACTCGGGGAAGCCTCCGTAGTGACCGCGCACCTGCTTCTGCAGGTAGTTGAAGGTCAGGCCCTCGGTGATGGTGAGCGGCTTCGGCGTGATCCCGACCAGGATCAGGGAGCCGCCCAGGCCGAGCACGGAGGCGGCCTGCTCGCGGACGGCGGGCACGCCGGCGCAGTCGAAGGCGAAGTCCAGGCCCCGTCCGTCGGTGGCCGCGCGGACCTGGTCGGCGAAGTCGGGGGCGGCCGGGTCCAGGGCGTGGTCCGCACCGAAGGCCAGGGCGCGTTCGCGGGCGCTGGGCAGCGGGTCGACGGCGATGATCGGTGCGGCGCCGGCCAGGCGGGCGAGGCGTACGTTGTGCGCGCCGACTCCGCCCACGCCCCAGATGCCGACGGACTGGGCGGGGCGGACGCCCGCGGTGGCGACGACGGCGGCGTAGGGGGTGGAGACCGCGTCGGGGATGATCGCGGCCTGGTCGAAGGGCAGGCTGTCGGGGATGGGGATGAGGGTGTCCTCGCGGGCTGTCACGTACTCGGCCCAGCCGCCGTCGTAGTCGATGCCCGCGGTGAGCATCTGAGTGCAGGGGCGGTGGCGCACGCAGCCGGCGCACTTACCGCAGGTCTTGCCGGCTTCCAGGGTGACGCGGGTGCCGGGGGTCAGGCCCCGCCTGAGGTCGGGGCCGAGGGTGTGGATCACACCGGAGACCTCGTGGCCGACGGTGACCGTGTCGGAGGTGGCGAACAGCGGGACGAGGGAGCCGTCGAGGAGATGTACGTCGGAGAGGCAGACGCCGGCGGCCTTGACCTCGATGAGGACCTCGCCCGGGCCTGGCACGGGGATGGGGACCTCCTCCACGGCGAACTTCTTGCTGTCCAGGTGGAAGCGTCCGGCGAGCATGGTGTCCATGACGATCTGCTTTCTGTGAGCGGCACCGCCCGGCGGTTCGGGCCGACGGGTGCCGTGTGGTGTGTGGTGGGCTTGTGGTGGCCGGGAGGCGTACGGCCGGCAGTGGGGGGCCGCACGCCTCCCGGCGGCCAGGAGGGCGCACGCCTTGACGGCGTGCGGCGGTCAGGCGAAGACGTCCTGCTGGTAGCGCTCGTCGGCCTCGAGTCGGGCGAGCCACTGCTGGGCGGTTTCGTCGTCGCTGCCGGTGTGCTCGCGGTAGACCGCGGCGAGGGCCTCGCGGACGGCGGGCGCCATGCGGCGGCCGTCACCGCAGACGTAGATGTACGCGCCGTCCTCGATGGCCTGCCACACCGTGTCTGCGGCAGCTGCGACGGCGTTCTGCACGAACCGGGCCGGGTGACCGGTCACCGCGGAGAAGGCGGTGTGGATCCGGGCGATCCCGGCCTGCTCCCAGTCCTGCATCTCCTGCTTGTAGAAGTAGTCGTGCTCGGGGTGGCGGCAGCCGACGAAGACCTGCGACAGACCGACCTCGGTGCCGTTGTCGTGCTGCCGGGCACGCTCCTCAAGGAAGCCGCGCAGCGGCGCGATGCCGGTGCCGGGACCGATGAGGATCAGCGGCGTGGCGGGGTCGGCGGGCGGGGCGAACGTCGGGGAGGGCACGCGGACGTAGCCGTACACGACGTCCCCGGGCTTCAGGCCGGCGATATAGGAGGAGCAGGTGCCGCGGTACTGGCCGTCGCCGGACAGGGCCGGGCCCTCCAGCAGGCCGACGGTCAGGCGCACGTGGCGCGGGTTGGCCATCGGTGCGGAGGAGATGGAGTAGAAGCGCGGGCGGATCGGACCCGCCATCTCCAGGAACACCGCCAGCGGCAGCTCGACCGCCGGGAAGCGCTCCAGCAGGCCGAGCACCGAGACCCGCTTGCCGAGGATTTCCTTCTGGTAGTGCTCCTCGGCCTCCTCGGTGTCGGCCGTGTAGGCCTGGAGCTGCGGCCGGGTCCACGGGCACCGGGTGTACTCGGCCAGGGTCTGGATCTGGGAGCGGGTGGCCACGTCCTGCAGCTCCAGGAACTCGGTGAGCAGGATGCCGGCGGTGACGGCGACGCCGACCGGCAGGTGCGTGCGGCCGCCGCCGGGCTGGTCGAGCCGGAGCACCTGGCCGTACTCGACACCGAGCCGCGCCAGCGCGCGGTTGACCAGGGCCGGTTCGTTCTTGGCGAAGACGGCCAGGTGGTTGCCGGTGTCGTAGGTGACACCCTCGGGCAGCTCGACGGTGATGGACTTCGCGGACGGGCGCGGCGGCTCGATGCTGAAATCCCACAGGCCGGTCGCGTCGGCCACGAGTTCCTCGTTGGCCACCACCGTGAGCGGATATGCCTGCTCGGAGACGATGGCGGGACGCACGTCGGATTCGGTGAGCAGCTGGACCTGGTAACGCGGGCCGCCGGCCGCGGAGGTGTCGGCGGCGTACTCCTCGGCCAGAGTGGTCCAGAGGGTGTCCATCCAGCGGGTGGCCATGCCGTCGAAGTCACCGGCGGCGTCCGCGATGCCGCGCTCGACGATCGGGGTGGCGCCGGCGGCCAGCAGGCCTTCCTCGATCCGCTTGGGGAATGCCTGGAAGGTGGCCACCCACTGGGTGTTGCCGGCGCCCAGCAGCGCGAACCGCACGTTGGAGAGTGAGCCCTCGGGCAGGCCTGCGGCAAGCAGGTCGTCGAAGCGCTGGGCGTTGTCGGGGGCCTTGCCGTTGTAGCTGGCGGCGACGACGGTGAGCAGGCCCTCGGTGGGCAGGTTGTCGCCCAGTTCGTCCAGGCTCACCAGCGTGGTACCGAAGCCGGAGCGCTCACCGCGGTCGGCGATGGTGCGCGCCAGGTCCTCGCAGGAGCCGAGGCTGGAGCCGTAGGCCACGGTCAGGTTCACCCCGACACCGCTGACCGCCGCCTGCGCCTGCGTGTCGTCGGTCTGCAGCTCCGCGGTGTCGAAGACGGTCCGCTGGTGCTCCTGGCGGCGGCGGACGACCAGCTCGAAGTCGCCGGGCTTGCGGGTCAGCGCCTCACGGACGTCCATCTTGTAGTCGGTGGTGTCGGAGAACCTGAACTTCTGCAGCACGAGTGCCAGCGCCAGGCGGGCCTCGGTGAGCGCGAACTGCCGGCCGATGCAGGCACGTACGCCGTTGCCGAACGGCTTGTACGCGTGCGGGTGCTGCTGGACACGGTTCTCCGGCAGCCACCGGTCGATGTCGAACTCCTCCGGGCGGTCCCACGCCTCGGGGTGGGAGTGGAGTGCGCCCATGAGGATGTTGGCCCTGGTGCCCTTCTTCAGCTCGTACCGGTCACCGATGACGGTGTCGTCGATGGGCGCCTTGGCGATCAGCGGGATGGGAGCCCACAGGCGCAGGGTCTCCTCCAGGATCCGCGGGATGACGTCCAGCTGCATGATCGTGTCGTAGTCCGGGACCGTGTCACCGGGCAGCAGCCGGTCGACCTCCGCGTAGGCCTGGGCCAGGACGTGCGGGTTGCGCATCAGCGAGTACGTCGCGAACGACAGCAGGCCACTGGTGGTCTCGTGACCGGCGATCAGGAAGGTCACCACCTGGTCGCGGACGTTGTCGTCCGCCAGCAGCTTGCCGGTCTCCGGGTCGGTGGCCTCCAGCATCAGTCCGAGCAGGTCCTCCTCACCGGAGCCCTTCCCCTCGCGGCGCTCCTTGATCACGCTCTCGACCAGGTCGCGCATCAACTGGACGTTCGCACGGTACTTCCTGTCGTCCGCCTTGCGGAGCCTGGTCATCATCGGCAGCTCCTGGGAGCGCCGCATCGACTCGGTCAGCGCCTCCAGCAGAGCGTTGAGGAACGGGTGCAGCTCCTCCTTGCCGAACGACTGGAAGCGGTAGCCGAACCCCGACAGAGCGATGGTGTCGAGGGTGAGCCGGGTGTAGTCATCAGTGATCTTGACCGGCCGGCCCTCTCGGCGCTCCCACTTGCCGACCAGGTTCTGGGCGATCTCCAGCATCTGCCCGAAGTAGGTCTTCATGGCCCGCTGGCTGAAGGCCGGCAGGAGGATGCGGTGCGCCATGGCCCATTCCTCCTCGTGCTGGTGGGCCGTGAACAGGCCCGCGCCGGTGTAGTCCCGGACGTGGTTCAGCGGCGTCTTCTCGATCTGCTTGAAGAACCGCGTCTCGTCGCACACCTCTGCCACCAGGTCCGGGTCATAGACGAAGACCTGCTCGACGCCGGCGATGTCCATGCCGTAGATGCCCTCGGGGAACTGCTTGGACAGCTCGTTGAAGTACTCGACGGGGTTGGTGTCGGGGATCTGCGGCGTGTGGCCGAGGAGCGGGATCCCGCGCGGGGACCGGATGGGGCGAAGGTCGTTCGCGGAGTTCGTGGTCATGGCTTGCTCCTTTGCGTGGAGGGGGAACGGGCAAGGGTCCGCCGGTCGATGCCGCGGTGCACCACGGAAACATACGCCGTATGGAATTGGTACCGTACGTCGTATGGAAAGTCGACGCAACCCCCGGCCGGACCATTTCCATACGTCGTACGAAACTGGTACCGTACGGGGTATGGAAAAGGTGAGGCGCCCCCCGCGGGGAACAAGGAAGAGAGACGTGCCTCTGACGGAGGCCGGGATCTACGCCGCCGCCCTGCGGCTCATCGACGAGGACGGGGTCGAGGCGCTCACCATGCGCAAACTCGCCACCGAGCTCGACGCCAACCCGATGTCCCTGTACCACCACGTGCCGAACAGGGAAGCGGTGCTGCGCGGTGTGGCAAAGACGGTCGGCTCCCAGTTCCGCACCGTGACGCTTCAGGACGCTCCCTGGCAGGAGCGCATCCGCCTGCTCGCCACGGACTTCCGGACGCTGGCGCACCGCCATCCCAAGCTGATGGCCTACTCGTTCAGCCACCAGCCCGACTTCATCCAGTCCGACGACCCGTTCTGGAGCGCACTCACCGCGATCGTGGCGGCCACGGGAGTGCCTCGGTCAGACGTCTCGGAGGCCGCCGCCCTGATCGTCGCCGTCGTCGTCGGTGTCCTCACCGCCGAGCTCAACGGCTCGCTCCACCAGTGGGCGAACCTCAAGCCCCCCGGCCTGGCCGCCGATGGGGACGAGCCCGTGGATGTCCGCCCCGCAGACCCCGATCAGGACCGCATGTTCCGCCTGGTGATGGACACGCTCATCGCGGGCCTGGAAAGCCGACTCGCCGCCGATCGTGACGGCCAGGGAGCCGGCCGCTGAGTCCGTGATCCTGAGGAGTTGGGGCCCGGGCGCTCGCCCGCAGTCGGGCGAGTCCGGGCTGCGACGCGCGAAAGTTCACCCATCACACGCGGAAAGGCCGCCCCGATGGGGCCGCTCCTGGTGCGCGGGGCTCTGCGGCCGGGCGAAGGCGCCGGCGTCGCGGCTGGGGAAAGGTGGCCGTGCCGTTGACGGAATGGCCCCGACCTTTCCGATCTCGTGCCTGCCCGTCGCCGTATGGCGAGCGCCTTGGCCGAGCGCCGAGCCGTCGAGGCGGCCTCCGGCGCATTACGGCGACTGTCAGCGCAGAGGTGAGTCCACGGTGGGCGTCAGCAGGGACTCGTCGACGCCGACGATCCGACTTATGTCGAAACCCTCCATGTCAGCGCGGAATTCGGGGCTCGACAGGTATGCCTCCAGCCGCTCCTGCACGTCGTCGGCGTCCTGGTAGGAAACGAGGGCGTACAGCTGCGGGGCCGCGCTCGCGGGCACCGTCCAGACGCCGTGTGTGGTGATCCGGTGCTTGGCCATACCGGGAATGTGCTTGGCCCAGATGTTCTCGTAGGCGGCGAGCGCGTCGGGGCCGCGCAGGGTGTAGACGCGAAGCTGGTACTGGGACATGAAGACTCTTTCCTTTGGTTCTGAGCAGGGATGGCCGGCGTTCAGTCGGCCGAAAGCAGGTACGCCAGTTCGACGTCCCAGTCGATTAGTGCGGATTCGGCGCCCCGTGGCACCAGAGCCTCCGTGTTCTCCAGGAAGGTCCTGACGTCCCGCACGGGAACCTCGAGCAGGGCGGTGCCCGCGCAAGAGCCGAGAGCCATGTACGTCACCTGATCCCCACGGCCGGCAGCCGGCCGGATCCGGACGTCCGCGTGGCCCGCGGAACCCTTCAGCCCTTCAGCCAGGAGATCCCGTCCCAGGATCCATTCGACCGGCTCGTCGGTGTGGACGAAGAAGGCGGCACGGACGACGTAGGGATCGGCGGGCTCGTATCGCAGGCGCATGCACACCGGCAGCGAGTGGTCGCGCGACACGACAAGGCGCACAGCCACCCCCCGCTCCACGGTTCTCAAAGACTCCATCGACTTTCACTCCTAGGCGCGCCTCGGCCGCGCTCCGCCGCCCGGCAGGCAGCGAAGAGGCAACGGATGGTGAGGCGTTACGGCAGGGCCCTGGCGCCGGACAGCGTCGGCGGACCGCACATTCGTCGCGTCGCGACAGCTGGGGCGACGCGAGCCTGCGGCGCATGGCGGGTGTCCGCAGGAAGTGTGAGGGAGGCGGGCTCTCATTCGGTCTGCCGCCGGGCGGCGGTCAGGGATCGCCGACCCGGGATCAGCAGCCGCCTCCCGGCCGCCGGCAGGTATCAGGGGGAAGGGGAACGCCTGGGCACACGGCCGCAGACGGTATCCGTCTCACCAGTCAGCGTGGTTCAGATCGTGGTGGTCGCGGTACCGGCCGTCGCGCTCCCAACGGCGGAGGTGGTCATCGCGGTCGCGCCGGGCCGAGTCGGCGACGCGGCCGTCGTGGTACCAGCCACGGCTGTCGTCCCAGGCGTAGCCCTGCTCGAGCAGGTAGCCGACACCGTGGTCCCAGCGGTAGTAGTCGGCGTCACCACCGACTGCCGGGCGGTGGGCGTGGGTGGACGCCGGCGTCGCGGCCGAAGCGGTGCCCCCGGCACCGAGCACGGCGACACCCGCGAGCGCCACGGAGGAAACAGTGACGGCGAAACGCTTCGCGAACTTCTTCATGATCTTTCCTTCCCGCCTGGCGCGATCTACGCCGACGACTCTTCGGGCAGGCGATGTACGGCGCCGACCCGGTCCGAGCGAAAATTTCCATACAACGTATGGAAACGTGCCTCCATTAGTAACATACGCCGTATGGAAATGTCGAGGAGACAAAGCCGGACGGGGCGCCCGGTGCAGCACCTGAACGTCAACTGGGCTTTCGACTTGCGGAGTTGAACACTCTGACCGCTTCGGACCGCCCGGCCCTTTCGTCCTGGCAGCCATGGCATGCGCGCCCGCGCTTCGCGGCTCATGCTGGGAACGAGGGGGGTGGGGCAACGGAGGAAGTGGTGACGATGCGGACCGTTGTCGACCTCACGCGCTGCCAGGGATACGCGCAGTGCGTGTTCCTCGCCCCGGAGGTGTTCGAGCTGCACGGCGAGGAAGGGTTGCTGTACGCCACGGCCGTCCCCGACGACCAGGTGGAACGTGTGCGCCAGGCCGCGGCCGCGTGCCCGGTCCAGGCGATCCTCCTGGGGGAAGAGGTGAGCGGCGGTGTCCGATGACCTCAAGAAGGGCCGCATCGTCATCGTCGGCGCGTCGCTGGCCGGGCTCCGGGCCGCGGAGGCGCTGCGTGAGGAGGGTTTCACCGGCTCGCTGACCGTGGTCGGGGACGAACCCCACGCACCGTACGACCGGCCGCCGCTGTCCAAGCAGGTGCTGCTGGGCCAGGCGACGGCTGACACCACCGGCCTGCCGGTACGCCGGGACCCGGACGCCGAGTGGCGGCTGGGCGTACGCGCCACGGGTGTGGACCTGCTGGCGAAGCGGGTGCTGCTGGAGGACGGCGAGTCACTGCCGTACGACCGGCTGCTGATCGCCACCGGAACCCGCGCACGGCCCTGGCCCGATGCGGAGGAAGCCGCCCTGGACGGGGTGTTCACCCTGCGCACCCGCGAGGACGCCGGGGGACTGGCCGAACGGCTGGCCGCCGGGCCGGAGCGGGTGCTGGTGATCGGCGGCGGCTTCACCGGCTCGGAGATCGCCTCGGCCTGCCGGGAACTGGGGCTTGCGGTCTCGGTCACCGAACGTGGCCCCGCCCCCTTGGTGGGCGCCCTCGGCGGCACCCTGTCGAAGCTCGCGGCCGTCATGCAGCGCAATCACGGCGTCGACCTGCGCACCGGGGTGACGGTCACCGCCCTGAACGGCAACGGCGCCTTCACCGGCGCGCAACTGTCCGACGGCAGCCGCGTGGACGCCGATGTCTGCGTCGTCGCGCTGGGTGCGATCCGCAACGTGGAGTGGCTGGCCGAGTCCGGACTGGCGGCGGGCCCGCGCGGGATCGCCTGCGACGCCGGGTGCCGGGCCTTCAACATGTACGGGATCGTCACGGACGACGTCTTCGTGGCCGGCGACGTCTCC
Source organism: Streptomyces sp. Ag109_O5-1 (assembly GCF_003814875.1). Lineage (GTDB taxonomy): Bacteria > Actinomycetota > Actinomycetes > Streptomycetales > Streptomycetaceae > Streptomyces > Streptomyces sasae. The sequence goes on from NZ_RKQF01000001.1 coordinate 1,596,592, forward strand.
CGCTTCCCCCACCCCCTCTTCGGCTACCAGATGCTCTCCCTGGAGCACTGGGGGAACGCCGTCGAACAGGCCGGGGTGGCGGCGCACAACATGGTCAGTCCGGGGCCGCTGCGCCGCCCGCACCTGTCCATACCGTCGTTCTGGTCGACCCAGTTCGGGCTCAACATCAAGTCGGTGGGAGTGCCCACCTACTCCGACCACGTGGTCATCGCCCAGGGCTCCCTGGAAGCGCGCCGGCTGGCCATGGTCTACGGCTACCAGGGACGGGTCACCGCCGCGGTCACCGTCGACATGGCCAAGTCCCTCGACTACTACCGGCACTTGATAGAGACGGCCGCCGCGTTCCCGCCCCCGCCCGGTGCGGCCGACCGGGCGATCGCGGCCGACATCCCGGTCCCCTCTCTCGTACCGGATCCTTCCGGGCTGTCCCACGGCCCGACCGTCGCGCTCACCGGCCATCTCCCCGACCGCAGACTGACCGTGGTGTAGCCCGCTCCCCGCCGACCACGAGGATCCGCCATGGAATCCGAGACCCTGCTGGCACGGATCACCGACTACGCCAGCCGCCCCGACCCCTACCCGCTGTACGCAGAACTCCGCGACGCCGGTCCCGTCGTGCGGCAGGCGGACGGCAGCCATCTGATCGGCGGCTACCACGAGATCGCCGCCCTGCTCCACGACCCGCGGATGAGTACCGACCCCCGCACCCGCGGCGAAGTGACCCACAAGCCGCCGTTCCTGCGGCTCGACGACCCCGAGCACCACCGGCTGCGCACCCTGGCCATGCGGCCCTTCGGGCCTCCGCACAGCCCCGGCCGCGTCGATTCCCTGCGCGGCGAGATCGACCGGATCAGCGGGGAACTGCTGGAGTCCTTCGAGGCGGGCCGGCAGATCGACATCGTCGACGACTTCGCCTACCCGCTGCCCGTCACGGTGATCTGCCGCCTGCTCGGCGTACCGCGCGAGGACGAGCCGCTCTTCAGGGCCTGGTCGGACGCCTTGGTCACGGCCGCCGACGTCAGGCCCGAAGACGACTCCACCGAGATGGACAAGGCCGGCGACCAGGCGCGGATCGAGATGGGCGGGTATCTTCTGCACCTCGCCGAGCAGCGCCGTGGACATCCGGGCGACGACATGCTCTCCGCCTTCGCCAACGAACCGGACCCGGCCCTGCGGCTCACCCAGGAGGAACTCGCGGAGACCGCCGTGCTGTTGCTCATCGCGGGACACGAGACGACGGTCAACCTGATCACCAACGGATCACTCACCCTGCTGCGCCAGCCCGATCAGCTGGACCGACTGCGCCGCGAACCGGAGTTGCTGCCGCGAGCGGTGGAGGAACTGCTGCGTTACGAGCCCCCGGTGCACATGCGGGAGCGCGTCCCGCACGCGGACATGGACATCGCCGGCACCAGGGTCCCGCAGGGCGCATCCGTCATTCTGGTGCTGGCCTCCGGCAACCGTGACCCCAGGCGGTTCCACGACCCCGACCGGTTCGACCCCACCCGCCCGGACAACCAGCACCTCGGCTTCGGCAGCGGCATCCACCTGTGCTTCGGCGGACCCCTGGCCCGCGTCGAAGCCTACGCCGCGCTCGGCGCGCTGCTTCCGCACCTCGACACGGCGCGCCTGGTCGAGGACCCGCCGCCCTACCGGCAGAACGCCATGCTCCGCGGCCCCCGCCACCTGCCCGTCCGACTGTGAGGCCACCTGACCCCGGCGCTGTCGCGAACCTCGGCGGCGCCGAGGCCGGGCATGTGCAGGCCTGTCGTTGACCGCAGCAGCCGCGCCCCTCCGATCGCCCGCTCACTCCTGAGGGGGGTTGACGCGTAACCGATTACATCTGATTATTTCATCAGAAGTGCTCATAATGCCGCATTCCTGACACATGCCACACCGTGTGCCGCTCCCCCGGACATCGCCGTTCACCTCTGCTGCACACAGGGCCGCCGCGCCACGTGCCGACGCCTCTCACTTCGCACCGATGGGACGCACCGCGATGACGACGACCAACACCGACCCCTCACGCCGCGCCGAGCCGGCGAGCCTCCGCGAGATGCCCGACGCCGCGATAGCGATGATCGACGCCGAGGGCATCGTGGTGGGGTGGACGCAGGCCGCCCAGCAGCTTGTCGGTTACTCGGCCGGGGAGGTGGTGGGCCGTTCCGCCGCGCACGTGCTCCCACCCTCCGAGGACGAGCAGCGAGCGTCGGCGTTCGCCGAACAGTGCCGTGCGCGGGGCGGCTGGTCCGGCACCGCGGCGATCCGCCACCGCGATGGCCACACGCTCAGGATGACGCTGCGGGTCTCGTTGCTGTGGGGGCAGGACGCCGGCAGCCGGTGGCTGGTGTCCGTGACCGACATCGGTTCCCTGTCCTCGGAGGCGACCAGGGGACCGGTGCGGGAGTCGCTCCTCGCGCGTGCGCCGATCGGCATCGTCGTCTATGACCAGCAACTGCGCTGTGTGTGGGTGAACGACGCCATGGAGCGTCAGGACGGCGTGCCTCGTCACCGACGGTTCGGCCGCGGCGTGAAGGACTCACTGCCGGCCGTCGAGGCCGAAGCGCTGGAGGTCGTGATGCGGCAGGTGCTGGGGAGCGGCACCACGAAGGTGCACGAGTACCGCGCGTGGCCGCCGGCGGACCGGCGCCGTGAGCATGCGTTCTCCGCCTCGTTCTTCTGCCTCCAGGGCGCGGACGGTGCCCCACTGGGCGTTTGTTCCATGACCGTGGACGTCACCGGGAACCGCCGGACGCGCGAGCGCCTCGCCATCCTCAGCGAGGCGAGCACGCACATCGGGAGCACCCTCGACGTGATGCGGACCGGGCAGGAACTGGCCGAGCTCGCCGTGCCCCTGCTGGCCGACCACGCCCTTGTCGACCTGGTGGAGTCGGTTCCGTTCGGCGTCGAGCCATCGCCACGGACCGGCACCACGAGTGGCCGTCCGCAGGTGATGCGCCGTGCCGGTCTGGCCTCCGTCGACCTGGGTGTCCTCGAGTTGCCGTGGGCGCGCGAGGAGGTGATCCACGCCCACCCCGACTCGCCGTTCACCGCCGCCCTGCGCACGGGCCGGTCTCACCTGGAACCCGTGCTGAACACCCTTGCCGGCCCATGGGTGGACGACGACCCGGTGCGGGCGCAGAAGGTACGCGACAGCGGCGTCCACTCCTTGATGGTGGTACCCATCCGGGCACGGCGCTGCATGCTCGGCCTGGCACTGTTCGGCCGCTCCGAGGAACAGGCACCGTTCCAGGAGGACGACCTGCTCCTCGCCGAGGAACTCGTCACCCGGGCCGCGCTCTGCCTGGACAACGCCCTCCAGTACGCTCGTGAACGCAGCGCCGCTCTCACGCTGCAGCGCGACCTGCTCCCCCACCGGGTGCAGGGGGGCACGGCCGTAGAGGTCGCCTCACGCTACGTGCCGGCCGACATGGACCACGGCGTGGGGGGTGACTGGTTCGACGTGATCGAGCTGTCCGGCGCCCGGGTCGCTCTCGTCGTCGGCGACGTGGTCGGACACGGCATCAACGCCGCGGCGACCATGGGCAGGCTGCGCACCGCGGTGCGCACGCTCGCGGACCTCGAGCTGCCCCCGGACGAACTGCTGGGGCATCTGGACGACACGGTCCAGCGGCTGAACGACGAGGATGCCGACATGTCCGCGGCGGTGGGCGCCACCTGTCTGTACGCCGTGTACGACCCGGTCACCCGACGGTGCACAGTGGCGCGGGCCGGGCATCCACCGCCCCTGATCGTCGGCGCGCAGGGCGAAGTCACCATCCCCGACCTGCCCGCCGGAGCCCCGCTCGGCCTGGGTCTCGGCCTGGTGCCCTTCGAGTCCGTGGAACTGGAACTGGCCGAGGGGAGTGTGCTCGCCTTCTACTCCGACGGGCTGGTCGAGTCCCGGGACGAGGACATCGACGTCGGGCTGCGCCGCCTGGCCGCCGCCTTGGCGGGACAGCCGAGTACGTCCCTGGAGGACATGTGCTCGCGAGTGATGGAGACGCTGCCGGCTCAGGCACCGGCCGACGATGTCACGTTGCTCCTCGCGCGGACCCGCGCGCTCCACCCCGCTCAGGTCGCCTTCTGGGACCTGCCGAACGGACCGGCCACCGTGCCGGCAGCCCGACACCTGGCCGCCCGTCAGCTCAGGGAGTGGGGCCTGGAGCAGCTCGTGACGTCCGTGGAGTCGGTCGTCAGTGAACTGGTCACCAACGCCATCCACCATGGCGACGGCCCGAACCGTCTACGGCTCATCCAGCACCGCGTTCTGACGTGCGAAGTCTCCGACACCAGCACCGGCCGGCCACGCGCCCGCCATCCCCACACGCTCGACGAGCGCGGCCGCGGCCTCTATCTGGTCGCCCGGCTCTCGCGCAGGTGGGGCTCGCGCTCCGCAACGGACGGCAAGGTCGTCTGGGCCGAACAGGACCTGCCCTCCACGGCCGGCGCCCTGTGAACCGCCGGCGGGCCGGGCGGCCGACGGCCGCCGCACATGCCCTTTCCCGTAGTCGCACGCTCGTGAAGGAAGTCAGAGACATGGACAGAACGAATACGGAAAACGCCGACTCGTCAGACGCCTCCGCGGGAACGACCGGGGTTTCCGGTGCCGGGCCAGGTGGCCGGGTGGCCGCCTTCGACGGCCTGGCAGCCGCCGTCCTGGACGATCGGGGCGCGGTGACGGGATGGACCGAGACGGCAGAGGAGCTGACGGGGTTCCGCGCCGAGGAGGTGTCCGGCCGCCCTGTGCGGGACCTGGTGGCCGATCTCCCCGACGACCAGCGCGGCACCACGCACATACCGACATCCGGCCGGGTACGGCTTCGGCACCGGTGCGGCAACACCATCGACGTCACTTTCCGAACCACACGGGTGACCGGCTCGGAGGAGTTCCTCGTACTGGCGGCACCCGCCCACCACGTCGCCGACCACCAGAACGGCGCGGCGCTCCTGCGCGCGCTGTCCACACAGCACCGGATCACGATCGCTCTGCACGACACGGATCTCACCACCATGCAGACGAACTCCACACCGGGCGGTTTCGACGGTCGTCCCGTACAGCCCGGCACCCGCCGGTACGACGTGCTGGGCCCAGAGGACGCCGAGAACATCGAGGCGGTACTGCGCCAGGTACTCAAGACGGGTGTCCCCGTGCTCCACAGGACCCAGCCGGTGCCCCGGCGCCGGAATCCGTCACGGCGGCACGCACTGTCGCTGACCGCCTTCCGCCTGGAGGACGCGCGAGGACGCCCCACAGGGGTCGCAGCCCTGTACATCGACGACACCGACCGGCTGCGCGCCCGCCGCCATCTTGATCTCACCCGCGAGGTTGCCGAGCGGGTGGGAGGCTCACTGGATGTCGTGCGCACCGCGCAGGACCTTGCCGACGTACTCGTACCCGTCTTCGGAGATCTCGCCGCAGTCGACCTCGCACGGTCCGTCTTCGACGGGGAGGAACCCGCCGAGCGACTGGGCGGCGGAGACCTGCAGCTGCGCAACGCGGCCTTGGCTCCGGCCGCCGCGGTGTGGCCGGCCGGCATCAGGCTCGGCAACCCCGTCCCGCCGCTGTCTGACCATCCCCTTTTGCGCAGCTTCCAGCACGGCGAGACGGTCATCTACGGCCGAGACGACTTCGTCGCCCTGATCGGGGGCCCGCACCTGGCCGAACAGCTCCTCCCACAGGATGCCCGGGCGGTGATGGTGGCACCGCTGTACGCCCGCGGCCTCACCCTCGGCGCGATCGTGGCCTGGCGCACCGGCCGCTCCGAGCTGTTCACCGAGGACGAAAAGGACCTCATGAGGCAGATCGCCTCACGGGGCGCACTCGCCATCGACAACGCCCGCCGTTACACGCGCGAGCACCGGACGGCCGTGGCCCTGCAGCAGAGCCTCCTTCCCCCGGCCACGACCGACACTCCGGCAGCCGAGACCTCCGGCGTCTACCTGCCCACCGGCCGCGGAGCGGGCACCAGGGGCGACTGGTATGACGCCATCCCCCTGCCCTGTCTCCGACTGGCCCTCGTCGCCGGAGACGTGATCGGCCACGGCATACCCGCAAGCGCCACCATGGGCCGCCTGCGCGCCGCCATCCAGCCCCTCGCAGACCTCGAACTGGAACCGGACGAACTGCTCAGCCGGATCGCGGACCTGGTCCAGCGCCTCGCGGCCGAAGCACCGCCCGGCAACCACGACGTCGTCGGCGCCACCTGCCTGTACGCGATCTACGATCCGGTCACCGGAAGCTGCGCCATGGCCAGTGCCGGGCACCCGCCCCCCGTCCTGGTCCGGCCCGACGGGACCGCCGAAGCCGTCGGCATTGTTCCAGGGCCACCACTCTCCGTCTGCGGCATGCCGTACGAGACCACCACGATCGACCTGGAGCCGGGCAGTGTCCTCGCGCTCTACACCGACGGCCTGGTCGATCGGCACACGGACGACGTCGACGACGGGCTCCGGCGACTGACCGATGCACTCGCCGTGTCCTGCCGCCCGGACCGTGATCTGGACGAAACCGGCCGTGCACTCCTAGCCGATCTGGTGGACGAAGCACCGCGTGACGACGCGACCCTGCTGCTGGCACGCACCCGCACCGTAGCGGCGGGGGACACCGCTGCCTGGCAGATCCCAGCCGATCCTGCTGCCGTCTCCGAGGCTCGGCAGTGGGCGACCCGCCAACTCACCGCATGGGGGTTGGACGACCTCCTCTTCCCCACCGAACTCATCGTCAGCGAACTGGTCACCAACGCGATCCGATACGGCCGTCCGCCGGCGGAACTGCGGCTGATCCGCCACAACGTTCTGGTCTGCGAGGTCACTGACTCCAGCAGCACCCAACCCCGCCTGCGCCGCGCCCGCACCACCGACGAGGGCGGCCGCGGCCTGTTCCTCGTCGCCCAGCTCGCCGAGCGCTGGGGCTGCCGCCATGGCCGGAACCGCAAGACGATCTGGTCCGAGCAGCCCGTCGACTGCTCCCGCTGATCCCGCCCAACGGGAAGACGCTGTGAACGATGTGTGCTCTCGCCGATGGAACCGGGAAAGTCACGTTCCGATCCACCGCGTCGCGGCCCCGGTGACCTCCTCGGGGCTGTAGGTGCGCAGCAGTTCGTTCAGCGAAACAGTCCAGACGTGCTCGGCGCATGGACCGGTCACGCACCAATGAGCCGTGTGCATCGTGAATTCGCAGGTCATGGGCCTGGTGTGCGGGGCGATTCGGGTAGTGGCGCCGGTCGGCGGCCGATAGCTGTGCCGTAGATCACCGGGCAGGTCTGGTTCTGGCGGGATGCCGGGGTTCGGCTGCGCCTGCGCCTGCCCCCGCCTACGATCCGTCAGCAGGTCGGCACGCCATGAGAGCGCGGGAGGCTGCGGGGATGCAGGAGCGACAGTGGACCACCGCTCGCCGGAGCGAAGTGGACGCCCTTGCTGAGCAGTTGGCCAAGCAGCTGCGGGAAGTTCAGGTCGAGCGGGACGAACTGGCGATTGCAGAGCGGGTGTTGAACCGCCTGTCCGAGCAGGCTGAACAGGCCCAGGCGGAGGCTGCCGCTCCGGTATCAGCAAGGATGGCCGGGCGGGCGGTATTGCTCACCCCGCACCGTAGCGACGCGGCCGACGAGTCCGCGCTGCCAGACGCCTACCGCAGGATCCTGGCGATCGTGCGGGAGGCCGATGGCCCGGTGCAGGTCAGGGCGGTCGGCGAGCGGCTGGGTCTGGACGCCTCGGTGCGCGGCAGGCTGGAGCCGCTGCGGGCGAAGACGGCCAAGCTCGCCGACCCGCGGCTGGCTGCGCATAGGGCGAGGAAGTTGGCGACGCCCATGGACAACGTCCGTGCCGCCGACACCGAGACGATGCAGCAGGTCGACGGCATCGGTGTGGAGAAAGCCCCCTCGATCGTCGCGGAACTGGCCGAACTCGCCCCGCTCATCGACAAGCTCGTCGCCGCCGCAGTGAACATGACCGAACCCGACGCCACCCCGCCCACTCCTGCGGCCGACGGCACCCTGGTCGACGGCGGCAGCCCGGCGGGCGCGGACACGGCAGGTGATCCCCTGGCCGGGATGACGGTCGTGGTCACCGACACGATGACCGGTCCACTGGAGAAGCTCCGCCGCAACGAGATGAACGAGCTCATCGAACGCGCCGGCGGACGCTCCTCCTCCAGCGTTTCCAAGAAGACCACCCTCGTCGTCGCAGGCGAAAATGCGGGATCCAAGCGTGCCAAGGCCGAGCAACTCGGCACCCGCCTCGCGACCCCCGACGAGCTCGCCGCACTCGTCGCCGACTACCTCAACTGAGGCCCCCGGCACACGCCGGGCTGCCGCTGAAGACCGTCCTGGAACAGATCGACATGCTCGGCGAGGAGGTCGTACCCGTACTGCGCTATGAGTTCGCCGTCGGACGCCCCGGAAGCGCCGACCCACCGGTCCCTGTTCGCAGGCCGCATGAAGCTCGTCACCGTATCCGCGGGTCTGAGCACCCCCTCCTCTACCCGCCTGCTGGCGGACCGTCTCACCGACACGGTCCTCGACGAGCTCGCCGATCAAGGCCACAAGGCGGACGTGGATGTCATCGAGGTGCGTCTCCTGGCTGTCGCCATCGCCAACAACCTCGTCACCGGATTCCCCCCACCGCAGCTGGCCGACGCGATCGAAGCGGTGACGAGCGCCGACGGCCTGGTCACCGTGACACCGGTGTTCAGTGCCTCGTACAGCGGACTGTTCAAGTCCTTCTTCGATCTGATCGATCCGGGCGCGCTCACGGGCAGGCCGGTCCTGATCGGAGCGACGGGTGGCACTCCCCGCCGCTCTCTCGTCCTGGAACACGCGCTGCGCCCGCTCTTCACCTACCTGCGGACCGTGGTCCTCCCGACCGGCGTGTACGCGGCGTCGGAGGACTGGGGTTCAGGCAGCGACGCGCACACCAAAGGCCTGCCCGCACGCATACGCCGAGCGGGCCGGGAAATGGCCTCGATCCTGGCCACCGGAGCAGCCCATCCCCTGCCCGAGGACGACCTCACCGGGTCCAAGAAGCAGCTCAGCGATCTGCGCTTCGACTGAGCGCACCCCAGGGCATCCCTGTCGGTCAACGGCGCATGAGGGCCAACGTCCTCCACGGCTTCGAGGGCTTCGGCATCCGGCCCACCAGAACCGGTGGCCCCGGCTGCGCACCTGCGGCCTGCGCTCAGCCGCTCGTCTGGGTCCTTGGTCCCGCCGAATCCAGTGGCGGCTGTGATCGTCAACTGCGAGGCGGCCTGTCATGGTGCCGATGAGAAGGTGCTCACGGCCCAGTCGGCGAACGACGTCCAGGGCAGATCGGGATGGGCGGCGTGCAGCGCCGGCACGTCGACGCGGTAGCCGTGGCCACGCAGGAACGCCCACATCGCCCGCATGTCGTCGTTGCCGATCTCTTCGAGCTGCACTTCGTTGTGGCGAACGGTCCGACCGAGCGCCGTGCTCAACGTGGCGGCCATTTCACCGGGCGTGGGGGCGTCGCCGGCGAGTTCGATACGCTGTCCTATGAACGTGTCAGGTGCGACGAAGACGGCGGCGGTGAACTCACCCAGGTCGGGACGTGCCAGTTGTTGCAGCGGGCGGTCCGGGGGAAGCGGCAGATCGAGCACCCCCTGGAGAATCCGATCCACGTCGCCGAGGGCATTGTCGAAGAAATAGGTGGGACCCAAGATCGTGTAGGGCACCTCGCCTGCGGCCAGTTCCCGTTCGATCACTGCCTTGGTCTCGAAGTGCGGCACGCCAGTGTCCTGGTCGGCACCTGCGACGGAACTGAAGACCAAATGCGGCACACGGGCCTCATGGGCAGCGGTGAGAATAGCCCGGCCCTGTGCGATCTCGGCGGCCGGCCCTGACTCGAAGGGCGTGGTCATCGCAAACACGCCAGCTACTCCCCGCATGGCTGAGGCCAGGGACTCGCGGTCCCCGAGATCTCCGCCGACAACCTCGACGTCGCGGGCGGCCAGGCGCCGGGCCGAAGCGGATTGAAGGTTGCGGACCATGCCACGGACGGCCACACCGCGCGACAGCATCGCGCTGACGACGGCACTGCCCTGCCCTCCGGTGGATCCGAGTACCAACACCGGCTGGTCGACATTCATGACGAAGACTCCTTCCGAAACGGCCCTACCGGGCCTCGCCGCCTCTGGTGAGGCTGGGCCGTTGGATCACCGTCCTGGCGAGGCGGGCACAGTGGCTGCTCGTGGGGCATACCGCGCGTTCCGGTGAGCGCACGGGTTGCCTGATTCTTCGGCTGAGGGCAGCGTGGTCGGTATCGGTCAGTTGTCCTGGGAGGTGTGTGCTGTGGCCATTGTCTCCCCTGGGGCGTCGCGGACGATGTGGCCGCGGCTGCGGGTCGCCGACTGGACCGAGACTCGGGAAACACTGCACATGTGGACCCAGATCGTCGGCAAGATCCGGCTGGCCCACGCGCCCCTGGTCAATCACTGGTGGCAGGTCACCATGTACGTCAGCCCGCGCGGCCTGACCACGTCGGCGGTCCCCTACCGCTCAGGGATCTTCGACATCGAGTTCGACTTCCTCGACCATCAGCTGCGTGTCCGCAGCAGCGACGGCGCCAGCCGCAGCGTGGGCCTGGAGCCGAGACCGGTGGCTGATTTCTACCGCGACACGATGCACGCCCTGGGTGAGCTGGGAATTGAGACAAAGATACTGGCGTCTCCGAACGAGGTGGACCCGGCGATCCCCTTCGCCGAGGACTACCAGCACGCTTCCTACGACCCGAGCGCCGCACAGCTCTTCTGGCAGCAGCTGCTGCAGGCCAACCGGGTGCTGGGGGAGTTCCGCTCGTGCTTCGTCGGCAAGGTCAGCCCAGTGCACTTCTTCTGGGGTGCGATGGACCTGGCCTGCACGAGGTTCTCAGGACGGGCGGCCCCGCCGCATCCTGGCGGCGCCCCGAACTGCGGTGACTGGGTAATGGTGGAAGGCTACTCCCGCGAGCTGAGCAGCTGTGGTTTCTGGCCCGGCGGCGGTGAAGAGGGGGCCTTTTACTCGTACGCCTATCCCGAGCCGGATGGCTTCGCCGCGCAGCCGGTCACCCCGGCCGACGCGTTCTACAGCCCTGACCACGGTCAGTTCGTTCTCCCGTACGAGGCGGTGCGCACTGCAGCCGACCCAGACCGGGTACTGACTGGTTTCCTGCACACGACCTACGCGGCTGCTGCGGAACGCGGCGGCTGGGACCGGGCAGCCTTGGAAGAGGACCCGAACCGGTGGCGACAGCACCGTAGATCATCACCCACGGTGAGCATGCATCGTGATCGGCAATGACCTGGCGGCAGCGGTGGACCGGCCGGTGGTGGGGCCGTCCCCTGGCCGGCACTTCGCCGGGCCCGGCAGCCACGGCGTTGGCCTCACCGCCTGCCGCCCGGCCCGAAGCCCTTCACCCGAACCGTGGCACCCCTGAGTCCCGGGGCGTAGGCGCTGCCCGGGCAATCAGACTCCGAAAGCGAAGCCGCGGCACAACCGGCGAAAGACCAAGGTCAGGACCGAATGGGTTGAGAGGGCAGTCCACGCCTCCGCGAAATCTCCACATGAACCCGACACGAACCCCTACGGCTTCTCACTGTGAAGACGCAGGTCAGCGCGTTGCCTGCGCCGAGGTCGCCATCCCCCTGGGCGGCCACATGCGGCGTCCGTAAGCAAAATGCCTGGTCAACGTACTGATCCTGCATTTCTACTGTGTGTCCGAGGGGGGACTTGACGACTAACGATACGGTCGTGGTGGCGCAAGGACGACTCTGGTCACAGAGTCCGCCCCACCGACCAGGCAGCGCGAGTCAAAGTCGATGCCATTGACGGGATCACTCGCCGTGGTGGCCGGGGTTTGTCGATCTGGCGCTGCAAGACAGCCAGCTGCTGGCGCGGCGTCAAGATCTCGATGTCCTTGTGCACAGCGTTCATCGGCAGCAGCCGGATGAAATGAAGGCGAACACGCTCGACACGGCGAGACAGGGCAGTCGCAACAGCACGATCCACCAGCCTGACACGCCCATCCGGCGATCACTGACCGTTCCCGAGAATCTGCAGGTCACAGACCATGGATGGGGTTTTCGGCACCCGCAAGCCTGTTTCGTACCCTGGTGGCATGCGCATGCGCCCCACTCTGAGCTGGACCCCTGCCGAGGACCTGCCGCCAGGCACCACAGATCTCAAGCCGGTCGCCGATGTGCTGAGCACCGGCGGTGTGCTGGTACTCAGCGGGGCGGGCATCTCCACGGAGTCGGGCATCCCCGACTACCGGGGCGAGGGCGGGAGCTTGAGCCGGCACACCCCGATGACCTACCAGGACTTCACCGCCAGCGCCCAGGCCCGGCGCCGGTACTGGGCGCGCAGCCACCTCGGCTGGCGCACCTTCCGCCGCGCCCACCACAACGCCGGGCACCGGGCCGTGGCCGCGTTCGGGCGGCACGGTCTGCTCTCGGGTGTGATCACCCAGAACGTCGACGGCCTGCACCAGGCCGCCGGCAGCAAGGGCGTCGTGGAACTCCACGGAAGCCTGGACCGGGTCCTCTGCCTTTCCTGCGGCGCCTTCAGCCCGCGCCACGAACTCGCCCGGCGGCTGGCGGCGGTCAATGTGGGCTTCGAGCCGGTGGCCGCCGGAATCAACCCGGACGGTGACGCCGACCTCACCGACGAACAGGTCGGGGACTTCCGCGTGCTGCCCTGCACGATCTGCGGCGGCATCCTCAAACCGGACGTGGTGTTCTTCGGCGAAGCCGTTCCGCCGCAGCGTGTCGAGCACTGCCGCAACCTGGTCCGTGAAGCAACCTCGCTGCTGGTCCTGGGCTCCTCACTGACGGTGATGTCCGGGCTCCGGTTCGTCCGTCAGGCAGCCCAGGCCGGAAAGCCGGTACTCATCGTCAACCGGGACCCGACCCGGGGCGACCAGCACGCCCTCACCCGGGTTGCGCTCCCGCTGGGAACGGCCCTCACCACCGTGGCCGACCGGCTTGGCATCCCCATCGACGGCCCAGCGACCGCCTGGGTGAAGTCGTGACGGTGGCGCGCGTCACCACAGTTCACCACGCCAGCCCTTCGGAGCCATGCAGAGCCGCAACTGCGGGTGCCGACGCCTGTAGGGTCGTACCGCTTCAGAATGGCTGCACAGCCTGTGACCTGGGAGAACGCTCCGCGGGCCGATCGGGCGCCATCGGACGTTGTGCTCGTACGAATGCTCTACCTGATCGCCAAAAGTTCACGCGATCGACGGCTGCGTCCACGAGCGGCTGGGGATCTTCGCCAGCCGGAAACACGGCCGGCGGGGCCGGAACTGGACCACCCGCTACACCTATGGGTGGATCAGGCGGTTCGCGGTCTACCGCCTGATGGGAAACGTGCACTGGGCGACGGCGCATGCCCGCCGGTGAACGATGTCGGAAAGCGGGATGCGGGAGAACCACATGCCCGGTTTGAAGCGGCGGGGACTGGAGATGGAGCAACAGCCACCGCGCCAGTCCCCGACCCTACTACGGCCGTGTCAGCCCGTCGGCCGGTAGTGCAGTGCCCCAGCACCGCCGCCAGTTGGGCGAACTGCTCCTTCAGGCGCTTTCGGCGCGCTTGGCCGCCACCACGCACTCGTTCACCCTGCCGTCTTCGTGCACCACGGCCACCATCAGCCGGGGACGGGCCGCCCTCCGGAGACGCCCGCCGTGTCCACCACCCGTTCACTGGAGCCAGCCGCGGCGGGCCGCCTGGGCCGCTGCCTGGAAGCGCGTGTCGGCGCCCAGTTCCGCCATCAGCCGGTGGATACGGCGCTGGGTGGTGCGCTGACTCCAGCCCTGGGTACGGGCAATGGCAGCGTCAGAGCAACCGGAGGCGAGAAGTCTGAGCAGGGCGAGGGCGTCGGCATCGGGACTGCCAGGTCGTGCGACCGGGGACCTGGTGTCCTGAAGCGGTGTCGCGCGTTCCCACTCGGCCTCGAACAGGGCTTCCAGGGCGACGAGCATCGGTGAGCGGTGGATGAGATACGCGGCGGAATGGCCGCCGGGCGCGAGACTGAAGGGGATTATCGCCGACCTGTCGTCCGAGATCACCAGTTTCAGCGGCAACTCGGCGAGCACCCGCGCCTGTTCGCCGGTGCGTATGCTCGGCAGGATGTCGTCCTGGAGCCGGCCCGGCCAGTCCATCGCGGCCCGATCGTAGATCACGCGGTGGGCGACGCCTGTGCGCTGCCGCTGACGCTGGTTCTCCAGGTTGCTTCCGGGGCGGTCGACATAGGGAGGCCGGTCGAAGGCGCGGAGCTGGCGCCGGGCACCCTCTGTCAGCCGGTGGACGGCCGCGCTGACGTCCTCGTGGCTGGTGAGCAGCTCCACCGCCATGTTCGGGTCGCTGATCCGGTGCGCCTCACGGTGCTTGTCGGCGAGCTGTTGCACCAGGGAACGGGCAGCGTCGAGTCGGCGCTCGCGTTCCTGGATCAGCTCGGTGACCGCCACATCGGGAGCGGCGGCCGTGAAGCGGGGCGGGCGGCCCGCGGACCTGGTGGCAAGTCCGTCCTTGACCAGAGTGGACAGCAACCTGCCGACCGCGCCCACGCTCATCCCGCAAGCTCCGGCGACCTGCGAGGCCGTGCTGCGGGGCAGCCCGACCAGAGCGGTGTAGACGAGTTGTGTTTCGGCGCCGAGTCCGACGACGTCAAATTCCATTTCCACTCCGGTGGTTCCTGGCAATCAGCCGCCACCTGGCGGAAGTCGGCCACAGCCGCATTCTTGCGCCCGGTCCGCTTCCGTTGGCATCTTCCCCTGAAGAAAAGGGGCGTTGTTCTGCGGTGACGCGCAGGCACACGTCCCTGTCGTGTGTCAGCACACCGAACAGCAGAAGGTGCCCCTATGCTCCATGCCCGACCACCGGCCCTCAGGCTCCTTTGTGCCTGCGCCGTCCTCGCCCTCACCGTCGCCGGCACCGCCGGGGCCCTTCCCGCATCCGCCGCATCGCCCACCTCCTCCACTTCCCTGGGCGACACTCCCGCCACGCAGGCGTCGCCCACACCCGACAAACAGCGGCATGGCGTCGTTCCCGGCCAGATCCTGGTCACCCTGGACCAGCAGACCTCGGTCACCGGTCCTCTCCTGCACGGCACCCGAATCGCCGCCCGGACCCCGCAGACCAACCGCGCGGCGCTCAACGCCGAGTTCCGGGCCATCGGCGCCACATCACTGCACCCGCTGGTCCAAGGCGACGACGCCGGGCTGTCCCGTACCTACGTCCTCACCACCGGCCGGCGCGACTCCACCGCCGTCGCCCGGTCCCTGCGCGGCACCCAAGGAATCGCCGACGCCGAGCCCGATCGCTACGTCAACACCATGAACACCGGAGCGCGGCCGCTGCCTTCCACGGCGATCGGCTCCTTCCCTGCCGCGGCCCGTACCGACTCCGCCAGGACGAGCAAGGCGACGGCGTCCGCGGACGCCGTGCCGGCCAACGCCGCACTCACCACCTCCGCCCAGGCGTTCCTCAACTCCGGCGGCGTGGACGCGATCGGTGCCTTCTCCCTGCTCCAGAGCCGTTACGGCCAGCAGCCCGGCACCGGCGAGACCATCACGAACGTCTCGATAGGCGACCTCACCGACCAGTCGATGGCCGACGCCGGCGACTCGTATGTTCAGGCCAATGGCCCGACCACTGTCCTCAAGGACGGTCAGCGCTACCTCGACCTGCCGTCGATGCCGCTCATCCCCACCTATGTGGCCGAGGACTCCGGCGGTCTGGACGGCGCCGCGTCCACCGAACAACAGGACCCGTCTCTCGACGAGGTCCTGCTCGACTTCAGCGTCATGGCACCGCTCGCCCACGACCGGCAGCGCCCCGAGGCGACCGGCAGCGGCTACACCGATCTTCTGGGCATCGCCCCCGGGGCCGACTACCGACTGGTCGTTCCGCAGCAGCCGACCACCGACCGGATCGCGGGCGCCCTCCTGGCCGCCGCCCACCAGTCGCCCAAGCCCGACGTGATCACCGCCAGCCTCGGCTTCGGCACCGACGCCGACGGTTACGCCGGGCGCTACCTCGAGGACGACCCGGTCATCCGCTCCGTCGTCACCTCCATCGTCCACGACGACGGAATCGTGGTGTCCATCTCCTCCAACGACGGCACCCGCCTGTACACCCCCGCCTCCATCGGACCCGACGGCGGAAGCACCCCCACCGACCTCGCTCCCGACAGCCGCTCCGCCACCACCATCGCCGACGACGCGGAGTCCACGACCCCCTCACGGGTACCCGACAGCGGGGCGATAGCCGCAGGCGGCAGCACGCTCGACGACACCCTGGCAGCAGGAGCGCGGGGCGACGCCACCACCGCCGAGACACGGCTCAGCGGCTTCGGTACCTTCTCGTCGGGATTCGGCAGCCGTGTCGACCTCTCAGCCCCCAGCGACAACATCCTGGCCTTCACCCACCCGTCCCGGGGCACCGCGCAGGACGTCGACGTGTCCCTGAACGGCGGCACGTCCGCCTCCGCCCCCGAGATCGCCGCCGCGGCAGCCGTCGTGCTGCAGGCCGGGCGGCTCGGCGGCCACCGTCTGACTCCCGCACAGGTACGGGACATCCTGGAGAAGACCGGCCGCACGGTCTCCACCCCGCCGCAGATCGACCGCACGCTGCACATCGGCCCGCAGGTCGACGTGACGGCCGCGGCCGAGAAAGCGCTGGGCCGGCACTCCGGGTCCCCGTCGCTGGTGCGCCTGTCCGTCGCGCACCGCGTCACCATCGGCGACCTCGGCGGCGCTTTCACGGAGACCACCGACCCAGGCCGCATCGACCTCGGCGACCGCTCCGCCGGCGGCAACGGCGAGGGTCTCGTCGGCCCGGTCACCTTCGCCGGTGACACCACCGGAGTGCCCGACCATGCCCGGTACACCCTCACCGTCGGCTCGACGGTCTTCCGCTCCGCCGATCCCGCGATACGCGTGACACCGGCCCAGCTCCTGACCGCCGCCGGTCTGCCCCTCACCTCCGCCACGGACCGGCAGATCACGGTGACCTACCGGGTCCTGGTCCAGGGACGCACTCGCGCAAGCACCACCCGTACCCTTGCCATCGGCCCGAGCGACGGCACCTACGCGGAGGCCACCGCCCCCAAGGCTCCCGCGACGGTCGCCGCCGGACACCCGGTCACCGTCTCGTACGACCTCACGGGTGTCGCGTCGGTCTCCGCCCCGCAGCTCGTGGTGTCCACGGTCGGCCACTGGAACCCGAGCCTCGCACCCATTTTCACCGCCGGCTGGCACCAGGCACTGACCGCGGCCAAGGGAACGGTGACGATTCCCGCGCAGGCCTTCGCGAACGGCGGCGGCCTCTACGGCATCGGCATCGCCCAGAAGGGCTTCGGCGGCAAACCGACGTCCGTCGCCTACGGGGAATTCGCCCCGATCCGAGTGGACGGCGGCACGGCGGCCGACCGCCCGGCCGCACCGGTCCTCACCGGGGCGGGCGGCGTCGCCGGCCACGTCGCTGAAGTATCCCGTGCCGCCTCCGGATTCACGCTCCGCTACGACGTGCGGAACGTCAGAGGGGCGCAGGCTGCCGAGGTGGAGTTCTCCGCACCGGCCCCCACCCTGCACGGCACCTACAACACCTTCACCAACGCCAACGGCACCCAGCTCGATCACGACGGCGTGAACACCCCCTCGGTGTTCCACCGGAGGCTCTCCGTCACCTCGGGGTCGGTGCGACTGGATGCCGCGGCACTGGGACTCGGCAGCTCGGACAGCTACAACGTCCGGGTGCTGGCCCTCGGCCGTGACGGTCAGGTCGTGGGTCAGGCGTCCCCGCTGTCGACACTGGCCTTCGACGACGGGATCGCGCCCGACTACGCGTGGGTGCAGAGCTTCGCCGCGGCCGGTTCCCGCTCCGTCGCGGCGCTCGTCACCGCCTCGGGCGGCACCGAGGTCCGCCACTACTCGACGGCGACCGGAAACTACGGCGACGTCATCACCTCCGACCCCGGCTCCGGATCGTCCTACGAGGTCGTGGGAGCCACCGCGAACCGCGTGCTGCTGGTCCACCGAGCCTCGGCCGACGGCGATGCGCGGGTGGAGACCTGGAACACCACGACGGACTCGCTCACCGGCGTCACCGTGCTGCCGGCCGCCAAGTACAGCTACCTCACCGGCCGGGTGGACACCGTCCACGGCAGGGGCGCCCTGCTCCTGCACGGAGCCGACAAGACCGACCTGGTCCTGCCCGTCGACCTCGGCGCGGGCAGCACCGGCGATCCGATCGCGGCCGACCCGAGCGGGGTCGCCGCCGGAACGTACACCCTGCTGACCGTCGACTCCTCCACCGGGAACGTCTTCCTGGCCAAGTCCGCCGGGCCCTACAACTGCCTCGGCGGAATCACCCCGGCCAGGATCGACCTGACCGCCCGGACCGTGACCGGCTTCGGCAGCACCTCCGCGTGCAGCCACGGCATCGCCTCCAACGAGGCCGGGTCACTGATCAATCTCTCGGCAGCCGTCCCCAGCATCAACATCGTCCCCACGGGCGCGCTCGGTCCGCTCGACGAGAAGACCGGTGAGGCCGGCGATTTCATCACTCTGCGCCTGGGCAAGCCCTCGGCCCTCGCGGTCGACGGCACCCACCGGATCGCCGTGGTCTCGTACACGACGCCGGCGGGCACGGCGTACTTCGGCTCGGGAATGTGGGTGCCTGACAACAACGCCACCGGCCAGCTCGCCGTAGTGGATCTCACGACCGGAACGGTGGTCCGTACACTGACCGGCTTCGCCATCGGCTCCCACGGCGGGGCCGAAAACGCCCTTCAGCTGGATCCCAGGACCAGGACCGGCTGGACGTACGGCCCGGGCGACCAGCAGATCCAGCAGTTCAGCTACTGACCCGTCGACCTTGTGGGGCTCGCAAAGTCATCGCTGCAGGTGGGAGCCTGCGTGCTGAGCAATCGGCAGTGGCTGGGATGCTTGCACGCGTGATCACCTCGCTGCTGCACCGGGCCACCCGTGCGCTGCTGTCCGTGCCAGCGGTACTGCGGCGCCGGTAGTTCGCCAAGGATGCCGAACTACTGGTGCTGCGGCACGAGAAACGCGGTGCTGCGACGGCAACTCACCAGTCCGATCCGCTACGAGCCCGCCGACCGGTTCTGGCTGGCCGCGCTGTCGTCGCTGATACCGCAGACCGGTGGCTTCGCTCGTCTGTCGGCTCAACACCCGTGTAATGCGGCAAGTTGGGAAAGAAATCACGGAACTCAACCACGATCACCCCGTAGGGTCGATGGTCATGGTTGATCTCTACCCTCCGACTCATCCCTACGACAGTGGCTTTCTCGACGCCGGAGACGGCAACCGCATCTACTACGAACAGTACGGCAACCCTCAAGGCAAGCCTGCCCTCAACGTCCACGGCGGCCCAGGGTCCGGCGCGCCCCAGCGGCCGACAAGGGCCTGGGATCCCGAGCGCTACCGCGTCATCCGCTTCGACCAGCGCAACTGCGGTCGCAGCACCCCGCACGCCAGCGACCCGGCGGCGGACATGAGTCTGAACACCACACAGCACCTGATCGACGACATGGAGCGGCTCCGCGAGCACCTCGGCATCGAAAGGTGGTTGCTGAACGGCGGCTCCTGGGGCGCGACACTCATCCTGGCCTATGCGCAGCAGCACCCCGCGCGTGTCACCGAAATGGTCATCCCAGCCGTCACGACGACCCGCCGCACCGAGATCGACTGGCTCTACCGGGGTGCCGGACGGTTTTACCCCGAGGCGTGGGACCGGTTCCGCGACGCCGTCCCCGAGGAGGAGCGAGACGGCGACCTGCTGGCGGCTTACGCGCGGCTGATGGAGAACCCTGACCGGGCGATCCGGGAGAAGGCCGCTGCCGACTGGCTCGCCTGGGAGGACGCGGTCATCTCGAACGAGCCCAACGGCATGCCCGGCATGTACAGCGATCGCGAAGTCGACGCGCAGATCGCATTCGTACGGATCTGCGCCCACTTCTTCAGCAACGGCGCGTGGCTGGACGAGGACCAGCTGCTGCGCAACGCCCACAAGCTGGCCGGGATCCCGGCAGTGCTGGTCCACGGCCGACACGACATGGGCAGCCCGGTACAGACGGCGTGGGAGCTGGCGAAGGCGTGGCCGGACGCGCGGCTCCACATCATCGAGGACTCCGGACACGCCGGAAGCGACGCGATGCAGGAGACGGTCCGGACGGCCATCGAGGAGTTCAAGAACCGGTGATCCTCAGGGCACGTAGAGGACGTCGAGCTGACCTTCGGATTCCGCGCCGCGCAGTCGGCGCGTCTGGCCGCCGGCACCCGGTCCGAGACGTCGACCCGGACCGGGGCACGGTCGGCCCGCGGCTTCCACTTCTGCGCCTGCCGGTTCGCCCCAGGCCGAACCGATCGCATTGCACTGGGCAGGTCGCCGACCTCTACTGGGCGCACGGAAAGGGCTCAATCCTTGCGGATGCGGCTTGTCAGGAGGATCAACAACGCTGACACCGCGCCGGTTCCCCCTTTATAGTGACGCCTGTGAACTCCACCAGCACGGCCGTTGTCACGGTACGCATCGACGCCCATCGCCGTCGCGTCGTGCGCCGCTGTTGTAGCTGCTGTCGTTGAGGATGCCTGGGGCCTGACCCGGACATCGGTTCACTTTCCTCGAGTCCCCGCATGACCGCCGTGCAAGCACTGGCACGCGCGGGAGCATCGTTTCCGGCCGAGCATGGACCACGTACGCCACGGGTAGGCCCATGGAGCCGTGATTGGCATGAGCATGCCGTTACGGGTGGGGTTGATTCGGACGTGGCGTCGTCAGAGCAGAGAGGCGAGGACCCGCATGCGCACTATCCATCGACTGAGAGCCGCCGTGGGCGCGTTAACCCTGGCGATGGTTGCCGTCGCATGCACCGGAGGCGGCAACGGAGCGATCACCAACGGCGCGAGCGCCCATCCCGCCGAAAAACCCGTCAATCGAGGCGGAACGGTCACCATCGCGGAGCTGGGCGCGGTGCCCGACTTCATCTTTCCGCTGCCACCCGCGACGAACCAGAACGGCTACAACGCCAACCTCACCCAGGCCATGTGGCCCTACCTGGTGTACGCAGGAGACGGCGCCAAGTCGGTGGTGAACAAGGAGAAGAGCCTGTTCACCTCCCTCGACTACACGAACGGCAACAAACGGCTCACCATCCACCTCAAGAGCTGGAACTGGTCGGACGGCCGGCCGATCACGAGCCGTGACTTCACCTTCGTCTACAACCTGCTGAAGGCGAACGCCTCGAACTGGAACGCCCATCTCGTCGGGCTCTTCCCCGAGGACGTCTCGAAGGTGACCACACCGGACGCCCACACCGTGGTGCTGGACCTCACCAAGGCGTACAACCCGGACTTCTACACCGACGACGTACTCAGCACCATCCCGCTGCTCCCGCAGCACGCCTGGGACAAGACCTCCGCGACGGGCACGGTCGGCGACCACGACACGACCACCGCGGGCGCGAAGGCCGTGTACGCCTACCTGCAGAAGGAAGGCGCCAAGACGACCGCCTTCGCGACCAACCCCCTGTGGCAGGTCGTGGACGGGCCGTGGAAGCTGGCCGAATTCCGCACCAACGGCTACTACAGCTACGTACCCAACACCGCGTACTCCGGCTCCGCCAAGCCGGTACTCGACAAGGTCGTCCAAACGCCCTTCACCACCGACACCCCCGAGATCAACGCCCTGCGTTCGGGCAGCTCCCTCGACGTCGCCTCGCTGCCGCTGAACGACATCAAGCAGGCGGAGGCCCTCAAGTCGAGCGGGTACTCGATCGCGAGCGTGCCCATCCCGGGCGTGTCCGGGATCCTGCCCAACCTGTACAACTCCTCGGCCGGCCCGGTGCTGCGCCAGTTGTACGTGCGCCAGGCCTTCGAGTACCTGATCAACCGCACGCAGATCGTCTCCAAGGTCTACAGCGGCTATGCGGATCCGGGTAACGGACCCGTACCGGTCAAGGCCGGCGGGCCGTGGGTGTCGGCCCTGGAGAAGGCCGGCGGGCCCTATCCGTACTCCCCCGACAAGGCGAAGGCCCTTCTGCAGGCGCACGGTTGGAAGGTGGTGCCGGGCGGGACGACGACGTGTGAGAGCCCCGGGACCGGCTCCTCGCAGTGCGGAGCCGGCATCAAGGCCGGCCAGGCGCTGACCTTCGACCTGGTCTACTCCTCGGGCCGGGCCACCACGGACGAGCAGAACGCCGCCATCAAGTCCTCCGAGGCCCAGGCCGGGATCACCGTCAACCTCAGGTCCGAGCCGTTCAACACGCTGATCAGCAGGATCGGCACGTGCACCGCCAAGTCCCACCCCTCGTCGACCTGCGGCTGGCAGCTGGCGGAGTTCGGCTACGACCCGTATCCGCTCTACCCCAACGGCACCGGGTTCTTCGACACCGGCGGCTACAACAACTCCGGCGGCTACTCCGACCCCAAGATGGACCAACTGGTCAAGGCCACCGAATACGGTTCCTCGGCCCAGGCGTTCACCGCCTACGAGGACTACACGGCCCGTCAACTGCCCTGGCTGTGGCTGCCGTTGCGCGAGGGCCTGCTGGTGTACCGGACGAAGCTGCAGGGCGTCGTCCCGCTGAACCCGTTCTCCAGCGCGAACACCTTCGAAGACTGGGGCTACTCCAAGTGACGAGCGCTCTGTGACCGCTTACCTCATCCGCCGGACCGGACAGGCGATCGTGGTGGTGTTCGGCGTCGTGCTCCTGACGTTCATCATGATCCACCTGGTGCCGGGCAGCGCCGCCCGGGCCACCCTCGGGACCCGGGCCACCGCCGAGCGGATCTCCGTCTTCAACGCTGCCAACGGCCTGGACCGGCCGTTGGCGGCGCAGTTCGTGACCTTCGTGAAGCAGGCTGCCGTGGGCGACTTCGGGACGTCGTACTCCCTGAACCAGCCCGTGTCCACGCTGATCGCGCAGCGGCTGCCGCGTGACGCCGTGCTGCTGGGGCTGTCCACGCTGCTCACCCTCGCGGTCGCCCTGCCGATGGGGATCTTCCAGGCGGTGCGGCGGGACCGCGTCACGGACCACGTCCTCACCGTCGTCTCCTTCGTGCTGTACTCGATGCCGGACTTCTTCTTCGCGCTGCTGCTGGTCGCGGTCTTCTCGGTGCAGTGGCACCTGCTGCCGCCCCAGGCCCCACAGGCCGAGTCCGTCGGCGGCATCCTGGCCGACCCGCAGGCCCTGGTCCTGCCGGTGGTCACCCTGAGCCTGGTCAGCGTGGCCGGGTTCAGCCGGTACATGCGGTCGTCGGCCATCACCACCCTGGCGCAGGACTACGTACGCGTCTCCCGCGCCAAGGGACTGCCGGAGCGGCTGGTCCTGCTCCGGCACGTCCTGCGCAACTCCCTGCTGCCGGTCATCACCGTCCTGGGGCTGGCCGCCCCGAACATCGTCGCCGGCGCGGTGATCGCCGAGTCGGTGTTCAACTACCCGGGCATGGGGCTGCTGTTCTACCAGGCCGCCACGAGCAAGGACTACCCGATCCTGCTCGGCTCGACCCTGGTGGTCGGTGTGGCCACCGTCGTCGGCAGCCTCCTCGCCGACATCGCCTACGGCCTCCTCGACCCCCGGATCCGCTATGTCGACGCTTGAACCCGTGGACCTGCCCGAACCCGAGCCTGCGCCTGAATCGCCGGGCGCGCCCGAACCCGCGGCCCCGGCGACCGCTGCGCGCGGCTCCCGCCCGCTGCTGACAGCGTTCGTGCGCAACCGGCGTGCCCTGGTCGGACTGGGCATGGTCGCGGTGATCGCCGCCTTCTGCTTCATCGGGCCGCTGCTGTACCGGACCGACCAGGCCACCGTCCGGCTGGACCTGAACGATCTCGCGCCCGGCGCCGGGCATCCGCTGGGCACGGACGCCTCCGGATACGACGTGCTGGGGCGGCTGATGACGGGCGGGCAGTCGTCGCTCGAACTCGGTTTTGCGGTGGCCCTCGCCACGACCGTCATCGGCACGCTGTACGGTGCCGCAGCCGGCTATGCCGGCGGAGTCGTCGACGCGGTCATGATGCGGGTCATCGACACGTTCCTGGCCGTCCCCGGCATCGTCCTGCTGCTGATCATGGTCAGCCTGTTCACGCCGAGCCTGTGGCTGATCGTCGTGCTGCTGTCGCTGCTGTCCTGGCTCGGGGCCGCACGCCTGGTCAGGGGCGAGGTACTCAGCCTGCGGTCACGGGAGTTCGTCCAGGCTGCACGGATGATGGGCGGCACCTCAGGGCGCATCGTCGTACGCCACCTGGTGCCGAACGCCGCCGGCGTCATCATCGTCAGCGGCACCTTCACCATCGCCGACTCGATCCTCACCCTGTCGGCCCTGAGCTTCCTCGGACTCGGGCTGCCCCCGCCGCACGCCGACTGGGGTTCGATGCTCTCCGCCGGGCTCAACTCCCTTTACGACGGCTACTGGTGGCTGGTCTACCCGCCTGCGGCGGTCCTGATCGCCACCGTGGTGGCGTTCAACCTGATCGGCGACGCCGTCCATGACGCCCTGGACGTCCGACTGCAACGCCCGTGACCGCTGTGACGATGCGAGGACAACACGCATGCCACCCCTCCTCGAGGTCAGGAACCTCACCACGCACATCAGCACCCGCCGTGGCGTCGTGCGCGCCGTGGACGACGTGTCCTTCACCCTGGAAGCCGGCGAAACCCTTGGCCTTGTCGGCGAATCCGGCTGCGGCAAGTCCATGACCGGTCTGTCCCTCATGGGCCTGCTGCCGCCCGGTGGCGCGCTGGTCGGCGACTCCTCGGTGGCGCTGGACGGGCGCGAGCTGGTCGGACTGCCCGAACGCGAACTGCGCCGGGTGCGCGGCAACGACATCGCGATGGTCTTCCAGGACCCGATGACCTCCCTGAACCCCACCAGGACCATCGGTCACCAGGTCGCCGAAGCCGTCCTGGTGCACCGTGGCTGCACCCCGGGCCAGGCAGCCGACCGAGCAGCCGAGGTCCTCGGCCTGGTCGGCCTCCCGCACCCCCGCGAGCGCCTGAAGGACTACCCCCACCAGCTGTCCGGCGGCCTGCGCCAGCGGGTGCTGATCGCCATGGCGCTGGCCAACGAGCCCCGGGTGCTGATCGCCGACGAGCCCACCACCGCCCTGGACGTCACCATCCAGGCGCAGATCCTCACCCTGCTGGCCGACCTGCGCGAACGGCTCGGCATGGCGATGATCCTCATCACCCACGACATGGGTGTCACCGCCGGCCACGCCGACCGGATCAACGTCATGTACGCCGGCCGTATCGCCGAGAGCGCCGGCACCGACCGGCTGTTCCGCGGCATGCGGCACCCCTACACCCAGCGTCTGCTGGCCTCGGTGCCACGCCTGGACCAGGACCCGGCCAGGCAGCTACCCAGCATCCCCGGCCTGCCCCCGGATCTCACCGCCCCGCCGGGCGGCTGCCGGTTCGCCGACCGCTGCTCGTACGCCACCGAGCGCTGCCGTGCCGAGGAGCCGGAGCTCACCGGCACGGACGGTTCCGACGGTCACCGGTACGCCTGCTGGCATCCGACCAGCGGCCCCCTGCCGCAGCATGCCGTCGCCGTCGCGCCGCACCCGGACGTCGTACCGGCTGCGGCCGCTGGCCGGCCGCTGCTCGAAGCGCGCGGCCTGGTCCGGGAGTTCCCGGTCCGCGGGAACCGGCTGCTCGTCCGTGGCCGGCGCGTCGTGCACGCCGTCTCCGGCGTCTCCCTCGCCCTCGGCCCCGGCGAGACCTTCGGCCTGGTCGGCGAGTCCGGCTGCGGCAAGACCACGCTCGGGCGCCTGCTGGTCGGCCTCGACCGGCCCGACGCCGGCACCGTCACCCTGGACGGCACCGACCTCGGGCACCTGCGCGGCCGTGAGCTGCGGCGACGCCGCCGCGACCTGCAGATGATGTTCCAGGACCCGTTCTCCTCCCTCGACCCTCGCATGCGGGTCGGCAGCATCCTGCGCGAACCCCTCCGGATCCAGGGCATCGGCACCGCCCGCCAGCAGAAGGCACGCATCGCCGAACTGCTCGCCGAGGTCGGCCTGCCCGAGCGGGGACTGGAGCTGTACCCGCACGAGTTCTCCGGCGGCCAGCGTCAGCGCATCGGCCTTGCCCGAGCGCTGGCGCTCACCCCGAAGCTGATCGTCGCCGACGAGCCGGTCTCGGCGCTGGACGTGTCCGTACGGGCCCAGGTGCTCAACCTGATGAAGCGGCTCCAGGCGTCCCACGGACTGTCCTACATCGTCATCTCGCACGACCTTGCGGTCATCCGCTACCTCGCCGACCGGATCGGCGTGATGTACCTGGGCCGTCTGGTCGAAGTCGGCAGTGCCGACGACATCCATCTGCGCGCCGCCCACCCCTACACCGCCGGGCTCCTCAAGGCGGTTCCGATACCGGACCCGGCAGTGGAACGGGCCAAACACGGCACCGGCATCAGCGGCGAACTGCCCAGCCCCGTCGACCCACCCTCGGGGTGTCGCTTCCGGACGCGGTGCCCGCTGGCCCGTGAGCGCTGCACGCACGAAGAACCCGCCCTGCGCCTGTTCGGCCCCGGCCACACCGCGGCCTGCCACTTCCCACTCCTGCCGGCGCTCTCGAACCACGCGGCAAACGCCGCCACGGACACCTCCGGACACTGATGGCTGGAAGCATCCCGCGGCTGTGTGCGCCTCGCCCCGGGCCCACCAGGTCGCACACGTCCCGACGACCGAGGAGGCGTCATGAGGACAGAGGTCCTGCAGCCGCTGCTGCCCTCGCCCGGGCCGTGGCCGGCGGGCCGGCACTGGTTCGACGCGTGCTACGCCGGGGCCCCTTGACCGCCGAGACGGCCTCGGTGATCGATGACGAAACCCGCTGCTGCGACCTGCCGACGCAGGACCGCGTCGGGCAAGAAAATCGTGGGCCGCAAACGGAGCATCGTCATCGACACCGTCGGACTCCGGACGCCGGCCAGCGGCCCGGAGTCACGTCGGAAGAAGCCGCGGAGATCAAGCGGCTGCGAGCCGGGAACGCCGAACTGCGACGGGCGAACGAGATCCTCAAGGCGGCCTCGGCTTTCTTCGCGGCCGAGCTCGACCGGCCGTCGAAGCGCTCGTAGCGTTCATCGACGCACACCGCCAGGTGTTCGGAGTCGAGCCGATCTGCCGTGTCCTGACCAGCCACGGACTGAAGATCGCGACGAGCACCTACTACGCCGCCAAGAACCGCACCCCCAGCGACCGGCCGGTCCGCGACGAGGAGCTGAAGACGCAGATCAGCCGCATCCACGCGGACAATTTCAGCGTCTACGGAGTCCGGAAAGCCTGGCGGCAGCTGCACCGCGAAGGCATACCAGCGGCCCGCTGCACCGTCGCCCGGCTGATGCGCGACCCCGGCCCCGAAGGCGTCCGACGCGGGAAGAAGATCCGCACCTCCGTCCGGGACGACAGCCAGGACAGGGCTGGTGACCTGCTCAGGCGCGACTTCACCGCGTCACGTCCGAACGAGCGGCGGGTTGCTGACTTCACCTACGTCGCCACTTAATCCGGGACCGTCTACGTCGCGTTCGTCGTGGACGTGTTCTCCCGGGCGATCGTGGGCTGGCCCGCCGCCGCCGGCAAGCGGGCCAAGCTCGTCCTCGACGCCCTCGACATGGCCTTGTGGCGACGCGACCGCGCGGGAACTCCCGCTGGACCGGGGCTGGTTCATCATTCGGACCCGGGCAGTACACGTCTTTCGCATTCACCGCACACCTGACCGAGGCCGGCATCGACGCCTCGATCGGCACCGTCGGCGACGCCCTGGACAACGCGCTCATGGAATCCCAGATCGGCCTCTACAAGACGGAGTTGATCAAGCCCCGCAAGCCCTGGCACGGCCTCGCCGACGTCGAACTCGCCACCACGGAATGGGCCGACTGGTTCAACAACCAGCGCCTCCACACAGCGATCGGAGACATCCCGCCCCACGAGCACGAGACCAATCACTACGCTCAACACCAGCCCCAACCGGCGGCTGGAGTCAACGCATAGAGCCTCCACCGACCCCGGAGCGGTTCACACCCGCCCGCCCCGACACCCGTACGGGTGTCGGGGCGGGCGGGTTCATAGGGAGTGTGAGGGTGGCGAGGTCGGGGTGGGTGCGACCGGGCTCTTCGGCCGTGCAGGGCCGCACCCATGGTTACAGAGTGCGGGTCAGGCGGTCGGTGAGCAGCCGGGTGAAGCGGGCCGGGTCGGGCAGGTCGCCCCCTTCGGCGAGCAGCGCGCTGCCGTATATCAGCTCGGCGATCTCCGCCAGTGCGGGGTCGTCGGCGTTGGCGTCGTGTGCTGTGCGCAGGGCGGTGATCAGCGGGTGTGCGGGGTTGAGTTCCAGGATCCTCTTGACGTTGGGCAGTTGCTGTCCCATCGCCCGGTACATCTTCTCCAGGGTCGGCGTCAGGTCGTGGGCGTCGCCTACGATGCAAGCCGCCGAGGTCGTCAGGCGTGACGACAGGCGGACCTGCTTGACCTGCTCGGACAGGGTAGTGGTCAGCCACGGCAGCAGGGCGGCGAAGTTCTGCTCGCGCTGGGCCTTCTCGGCGTCGGTTTCCTGGTCACCGTCGACGGACTCGTCGAGGTCGACCTGGCCCTTGGCAATGGACTGCAGACGGTGGCCGTCGAAGGCCGGGACCCGGTCCACCCACACCTCGTCGATGGGGTCGGTGAGGATCAGGACCTCGTACCCCTTGGCGGCGAAGGCTTCCATGTGCGGGGAGTTCTCCACCATCGCGCGGGTCTCGCCGGTCAGGTAGTAGATGGTGTCCTGCCCGTCCTTCATGCGCTCGACGTATTCGCGCAGCGTGGTGGTCTTCTCCGGGGCGTGCGTGGAGGCGGCCGACACCAGCTCAAGCAGGGCCTCGGTGTTGTCCGTGTCCTCGACCAGGCCTTCCTTCAGCGCCCGGCCGAACTGCGCCCACACCATCGCGTAGCGCTCGGCGTCCTTGGACTGCATGTCCTTGATGGCGCCGAGGACCTTCTTGACCAGGCGCCGACGCACGCCACGGATCTGGCGGTCGTGCTGGAGGATCTCGCGGGAGACGTTCAACGACAGGTCGTGGGCGTCCACGACACCCTTGACGAAGCGCAGGTAGTTGGGCATGAGCGCTTCGCAGTCGTCCATGATGAACACCCGCTTGACGTACAACTGCACTCCGCGCTTGGTCTCGCGGGAGAACAGATCGAAGGGTGCCTGCGAGGGGATGAACAGCAGCGCCTCGTACTCGAAGGTGCCCTCGGCGCGCATATGGATCGTCTCGGCCGGGGCCAGCCAGTCGTGGCTGATCTGCTGGTAGAACTCGTTGTACTCGTCCTCAGTCACCTCGCTGCGCGGCCGGGCCCACAGCGCCTTCATCGAGTTGAGCGTGTCGACGTCGTGGGTGGTCTCGCCCTCGGTGTCGGTGCGCTCAGTGGCCATCCGGATAGGCCAGCGGATGAAGTCCGAGTACTGCTTGACGATCTGACGGATCTTCGACTGAGACAGGTAGTCGGCGAGCCCGTCCTCGCTGTCGGCGGGCTTGAGGTGCAGGGTGACCGACGTGCCCACGGGCAGGCCGTCGACGGCCTGGAGGTCGTAGGTGCCCTCGCCGTCGGACTCCCACTGGGTGCCGGAGTCGGTGCCGGCCCGCCGGGTGCGCAGGGTGACCTTGTCGGCAACCATGAACGCCGAGTAGAAGCCGACGCCGAACTGCCCGATCAGGCTCTCGGCGGTGGCGGCGTCCTTGGACTCCTTGATCTTCTCCAGCAGGCCGGCGGTGCCGGACTTGGCGATCGTGCCGATCAGCTCCACGAGATCGTCCCGGGTCATGCCGATCCCGTTGTCACGGACGGTCAATGTGCGGGCGTCCTTGTCGACCTCCAACGAGATGTGCAGGTCGGTGGTGTCGATCTCGACGAGGCTGGAGTTGGTCAGCGATTCCAGCCTCAGCTTGTCCAGTGCGTCGGAGGCGTTCGAGATCAGCTCGCGCAGGAAGATGTCCTTGTTCGAGTAGATCGAGTGAATCACCAGTCGGAGCAACTGGCGGGTCTCGGCCTGGAATTCCAGCGTCTCGACACTGCTACCCATGTAGGTCTCTTTCTGTGGGAACGTCATGAACGGATTGGACTCGGGCCGAGACAGATCGTTGCCCGCCGTCGGCATGGTTCGGGGCGGGCCGGACTGCACCCGCATGTTGTGACTCTCTGTGGCGGGAGTCAGTCATCGTCAGCTGCTGTCGTCGCGAGCCGGTCGTCTAGGGCGTCCAGGCAGTTGACGAGGTCGGTGTGGTGGGCATCGAGGTAGGGGCGCATGCCGGTCAGGGGGGCAATGAGCTCGGCGGCGTCGGTGGCGCCGAGGGCGGCATGCAGGACGGCCTGGGCTGAGCGCGCTTCGGGCGCGAGGTGGGCGAGGGCGGTGATCTGTCCGGCGAGGCGGCGCAGGTCGGCGGCGTTGGCGCGGGCCCAGGTAGCAGTAGCGCGTTCGGCGGCCCTGGCCTGGCGGGTGGCCGTCACGCGCTGCTCGCCGGTGGTGCCGACGGCGCCGGGGCGGCCGCGCAGATATCGGCGTTCGGCGGCCTGGCGGCTGGCGACGCCGAGGGGGCGGGCGAGGTCGGCCCAGCTGGCGCCCGCCTCGCGGGCGGTCTCGATCAGGCCGGTCTCCCAGCCGGCGAGCTGCTCGCGCACCTGCCGCAGCAGCATCAGGGAGGCCAGTGCCTGCTCGGGACCGGGGCCGACGGCGTCCGGGGTCTCGTGCTGGGCATCGCGCAGGGCGTCGTCTATGGCGGCAAGGGCCGCAGCGGCGGCGAGAAAGGACGCCGGGCTGTTCGCATCGGTGCTGGGTGAAGCGGGCTGGTTGGCCGGGGTCATGGACACCTCCCTCAAGTAGTCATCCTTCAGACGACACAGTGTTTGTCATCCATTGGATGACATGTTACAACGGATTCAGTGAGGCGCATTGGCCGCCACTGCCTGAACCTTCTGGAGGTGTTTTCCGATGTTGATGCGCACCGACCCCTTCCGTGAGCTCGACCGGCTGGCCCAGCAGCTCATGGGCCCCGGCACCTGGTCGCGTCCGTCCCCGATGCCCATGGACGCCTACCGCGAGGGTGACCAGTACGTGGTGGCCTTCGACGTTCCCGGCGTCAGCGCGGACGCGATCGACATCGACGTCGAACGGAACATGCTGACCGTCAAGGCCGAGCGCCGGCCGGTGGCGAAGGCCGACGACGTACAGATGGAACTGTCGGAGCGGCCGCTGGGCGTCTTCTCCCGCCAGCTCGTGCTCGCCGACACGCTGGACACCGAGCACATCCAGGCCGACTACGACGCGGGCGTGCTCACCCTGCGCATCCCGATCGCCGAGCGCGCCAAGCCCCGCAAGATCACCATCAGCGCCGGGTCCGGCCGCAAGGAAATCTCCGGCTGAACCGGACGCACAAGGACTCGACAGCGGCGGAGGACGGGTATCTGTTCGCCCCTCTTGCCCGTCCTCCGCGCCCCTCGGACCGAGGAAGGGTGGCGGCGAACGTGACTGTGCGACGGGAAGCATTCCTCGACCGCGTGAAGGAACGCGGCGAGTACGGCACCGAACAGGAAGCCGAACGCGCGGCCCGTGTGGTGCTCGCCCTGCTGGGCGCACACCTGGTCGGCGAGGTACGCGCCCGGCTGGCAGCGCGTCTGCCGGAAGGCTTCGCCCTGATCCTCCTCAACCCGCTGCAGAGCGCCGAGCCGCTGCCCCCGGAGCGGTTCGTCCGCGCGACCGCGGCCTGGATCGAGGGCGCCACCGAGCAGACCGCGGTCTGGGACGTCAGCGCCGTCCTCTCCACGGCCGCCGACGCCGCCGGCGACGACCTGCTGGGCCAGATCCTGCTCCAGCTCCCCGCAGGCTACGACCTGCTCTTCGGCCGCCCTCGGCCCACGTGACCACCCACCCACCGGTGACCGCACACCGGCACCACGACCCTGGTGACAGAAAGGCAACCACCGCAGTGATGTCCGACCGACCCGCACCGTTCCAGCAGCCCTACAACAGGGCTTACGAGCAGATGCTGGAGAAGGTCCGCTACGACGGCGCCTACCCCACCCGCGAGAAGGCCGAGGAAGCCGTCCGCCTCGTCCTTTCGGGACTGGGACGCCAGCTGACCGGCGACGAACGCGTCGAACTGGCCGCCCGCCTGCCCTTCGAAGCAGCACGCATCCTCACCGCCCAGATCCCCGACACCCAACCCCTGACCGGCTGGGCCTTCGTCAAGGACCTCGCCGCCCGCACCGGCGCCTCCCAGGCCACCACCCGCTGGGACACCGGATCCGTCTTCTCCGCCGTCGCCGCCTGCGCCGGTCCCGACCTGATCACCCGCATCCTGCGCCGGCTCCCCTCCGGCTACGCCCTGCTGTTCGGCCGCGCCGAACTCACCCCCGCCGCCTAGCCGGCAACGTCCGTCTCGGGGCGGACACGACGACCGCCGCGTCGCTGTCCGCTTGTCCTGAGATTCGGGGTGTTGTTCCCTCATCTCAATGAGCGGCAGCAGCGGCTGGCGCTGGCCGCCGAGGCCCGGCTGCTGGGGTACGGCGGGGTGAGGGCCGTCGCGCGTGCCGCAGGGGTGAGCGAGACGACAGTGCGGAAGGGCGTCTTCGAGTTGGAGGGCGGCGAGAACCCACTGCCTGAGGGCCGGGTCCGCCGGGACGGCGGCGGTCGAAAAAGCGCCGAGGAGCTTGACCCGCTGCTCGTTCCGGCGTTGCTGGCACTGGTTGAGCCGGATGAACGGGGCGATCCGATGTCGCCGCTTCGGTGGACGACCAAGTCGCTGCGGTCTCTGGCCGGGGAACTGACGCGTCAGGGCCACGCCGCTTCGGCGCCGACCGTGGGCAGACTGCTGCGGGAGAACGGTTTCAGTCTGCAGGCCAATGCCAAGACCCTTGAGGGCGCTCAGCACCCCGACCGCGACGCGCAGTTCCGGTATATCAACGACCAGGTCAAGGCCCATCAGGCGGATGGCGAGCCGGTGGTCAGCGTGGACACGAAAAGAAGGAAGTCGTCGGGGAGTTCAAGAATGCGGGACGTAACTGGCGGCCGGCCGGTGAACCCGTCCGGGTCGACGTCCATGACTTCCCCGGTGACGCGCTGGGCAAGGCCCTGCCCTACGGCATCTACGACCTGGCGGCGGACACCGGCTGGGTGAACGTCGGTACGGACCACGACACCGCGGCCTTCGCGGTCGAATCGATCCGCCGCTGGTGGAACGGGCAAGGACGCCTCGACTACCCGCAGGCCCGACGCCTGCTGATCACCGCCGACGCCGGCGGCTCCAACGGATACCGCACCCGGGCGTGGAAGACCGAGCTCGCAGCGTTCGCCGCCCAAACCGGCCTGACCGTCACGGTCTGCCACATGCTGCCCGGCACATCGAAGTGGAACAAGGTGGAACATCGGCTGTTCTCCGCGATCACCATGAACTGGCGCGGCAGACCGCTGAACAGCCACGAGGTCGTCGTGCAGTCCATCCTCGCGACCACCACCCGCACCGGCCTCACCGTCCGCGCCGCACTCGACACCGGCACCTATCCCACCGGTGTGAAGATCAGCGACGCCGAGCTGAACGCGGCACCGGTCACCGGCCATACGCGCGCCAGAGCGCCGTCTCCAGCGACCACCGCCAAGATCCCTTACCCCGCGCACGCTTCCCACCAGGGCGGATGAGGTTTTCGGCAAGGGCAGCGTCGACAGCTGGAGGATCTCACCGACGAACTGACGGTCCCACCACGGCAGTTGCTCGGCGCGATTTCTCAATGCAGTTCGCGCAGCGCCTTGACTCCCCTTGTGAACTGTGCGACTTGGCCGCGTGGACGAAATCGCGGGACCGAACTCCCAGCCTGCTTCGCGTGTACGGGAGCGATACCGAGATCCCGAAGAGGGCGGCGGAAGCTGACGCCGCCTGGTCGGCAGGGTGGTGGCCCGCCTGTCGCGTCGGGCGGGCTCCGGGTTCCACGACTCAGGGCGAAGGCCTGCTCCTCGCCCTGGCGAGGAGTGTCCTCAATCGTCGGCCACCGCGACCGCGTCCCTGATGAGGCGGCGAGCGGCCGCGTCGGTACGGGCGACGTCATGAGTCACCAAGCGGTCCTGACACAAACCGCGCAGGCCGGAGACCAGGAGCGTGGCCCCTGCCCGCGCCGACTGCGGCGAGTGCCCCAGCCGGACGTAAGCAGCGGCAATGGGGCTGACCATGACCTCGATGGTCTCGGCCGCAATCTCGCCATACTGCTCGGGATCGGTGGCTGCCAGGCTGAGCAGCTGCAGCAGCATGCGGATCGGCCCTGACTGCTCCCCGACGGTCATCGCTTCCCACAGGGCACGGGCCGCCGTTCGCAGTCCGGCGCCGTCGCTGACATCGTCGAACATCGCGTGGGCGTCGGGACGGCTGGCGGCCAGTGCCTGGGCCAGCAGGTTCTCACGGCTGCCGAAGTAGTACAGAAGCATGCGCTTGGTGGTGCCGATCGACTCGGCGAGCGGACTCAACGACATCTGCGCGACGCCGTGGTGCTGGAGGTGGCGCACCACCTGCTTCAGCAGTTCGGCACGCTTTTCGGCATTGACGGGACGAGGCACAGCTTTGACTGTACCGACCGGTACGCGTATGGTGCAACGGACGTAGATGTGCCGATCGGTACATTAATTGAGTGGCGCCGTCCCGATGGGCGGGTGCGCGCAGCCGAGAGGAGTGTCGTGAAACCGGCCGGACCACGAATAGTGCAGGACCACCGGCACCGGCGAGGAGGTCTCGGGCATCCGGTCGGCCGGGTGCCCCGAGGGCACTGGGGTGCGGCCCGCCGCGGCCTCCGAGGGGTGGCCCCGTGAAGCACCGGATCGAGCATCCTCGGGGCATGTCCTTGGCCAGAGTCCTGGCTGAGGCCGTCTCCATCCCGGCGATACTCTTCCTCGGCCTGCTGTTCTGCTTCCCCATGGCCTTTCACCAGCCTCAGCCCGACCACGCGAAGCTCGTGGTCGCCGATCTCGCGACGGAACGCAAGGTCGACACCGCTCTGCAGCGGCAGCATCCCGGTGGCTTCGACGTCACCGCCGTGGCAGACGCCCAAAAGGCCCGCCAGGCGGTACTGGACCGGGACGCGGTGGCAGGCTTCGCCGCGAAGGGCAGACATGCTGACCTGTACGTGGCCAAGGCCAACGGGGTGACCCTCGAGCAGGCACTGACCAAGGGCTTCACCCAGCTCGCGGCACACAACCACCAGAGGCTCACGGTCACGGACGTGGCACCCACGGTGAGCAAGGACGGGTCGGGCACGACCCTGGTGTACTTCGGAATCGCCTGGAACGTCCCCGGCTACATACTCGCCACAACCCTGCTGCGGGCGGTGACCTTCAACCGGCGCAGGAAACTGATGACGGTCGTGGGCGTTGCTGCCCTCTTCAGCGTCGTGGGTTTCTACGTCGGCGTGGGGCTGGGCTTCTTCCCCGACGACCCCGCGGCCCTGGCGATCGCCTTTCTGCTCACCACGGCGGTGGCCACGTTCTCCCTCGGTATGGCGCCTTTCGTCAAGCACTTCTTCCCGCTGGTGGGGCTGGGTCTGTACGTCGTGCTGAGCGTGCCCTCCAGCGGCCTCGTCCCCGTCCAGCTGCTGCCGAGGTTCTTCCAGGGCCTGCACGCCGTCATGCCGCTGGGCAACGCGGTCGACGGCCTGAGGGGAGTCCTGTACTTCGACGATGCGGGAGTGCTCAAGCCGGTCCTCGTGCTGTGCGCGTGGATCACCGCGGGTACGGCCCTGCTGAGCCTCGACGCGTGGCGGCACCATCGCATGGCCGTGCGGCGGGGAGCGGAGGTCGAGCAGGAGGACATTCCGGAACCGCCGGTGGAGGACCCTGTCGTGGAGGCGCCCGCACCTACCGCGCTTCCGGTCCATGCGCATCACTTCGGTGAGCTGTTGCCGATGCTGGAGGGTGTCGTCCGCGACGGCGAACAGCAGCCCGTCCGCCATGCCGCGGTGACCGTCATGGACACCGGCGGCAGGCAGCTGGTGCGGACCACGACGAACGCGCGGGGCGAGTATGCCGTGACCGGTCTGCCCGAGGGATACATCAGCGTGGTGGTCTCGTGCCCCGGCCGAGATCCG
Organism: Streptomyces sp. Ag109_O5-1; assembly: GCF_003814875.1. Taxonomy (GTDB): domain Bacteria; phylum Actinomycetota; class Actinomycetes; order Streptomycetales; family Streptomycetaceae; genus Streptomyces; species Streptomyces sasae. Next base: position 1,632,699 of record NZ_RKQF01000001.1, read on the forward strand.
CTGGTCCACCAGAAGCTGCTGCAGTCCGGTGTGGCTGTCCGGGCCGACTTCTCCATGCGCGACCGGCGCAACGGGACGTCGGCCCGCGCTGCCACCCAACGCCTCGATCTCAGCCAGGCGAGACACGGATCCTGAGCAGGCGCCGACGAGGTTGATGCGCCCTGCTCGACGCAGACCGCGACGATCTCGGGGCGCCGGAGAATCGCCGCGCCCGGCGTGGCGGTGGACCACGCTGCCATCGCACAGCCGAGGATGCCGCCGAATGCGTCGCTCTCTTTGCCGGACACAAGCGAAAACAGGAGTGCTGTGACCGGCGGCGGTACCGGATGGAGGAAACATATGTCTGAGACGAACCACGCCATGGTGGCGGTCACCGGGGTGACCGGAGCGCTCGGCAGCCGGATCGCGGCCCGACTCGCCGGCCATGGCGTCCCTCAACTCCTCGTCGGACGCAGTCCCGACCTCATGCCCAAACTGCCAGGCGCCCAGCGACGCGGTCCGGCCGCCTACGCCGACGCCTCGGCCATGCGCCAGGCGCTCGAGGGCGCGTCGACCCTCATCCTGGTCTCCGGACACCGCACAGGACGCCGGTTGGAGGAACACTCCACCGCGGTCGAGGCCGCGATCGCGGCCGGTGTGGACCGGGTCCTGTATGTGTCCCTCGTCAGCGCGGCGCCCACTGCCACCTACCTCAACGCCCGCGACCAGTGGCTGACCGAACAGTTCCTGGCAGGGGCCGGGATCCGCCACACAGTGCTCCGGGCGGGCTTCTACACGTCGACGCCTGCCGCCCTCGCCGATGAGGCATTCGTCGTGAGCGGCCCCGTGACGACCGGCCGGGCGGCCTTCGTCACCCACGAGGACATCGCCGACGTGATCACAGCGGTCGCCCTCGACGAGGGTCCCCGCTCCGAACACGACGGCGCGACCCTGGAGATCACCGGGCCCGAGGCCCTGACCCTCGACGAAGCGGTCAGCCGGATCGCCGCGGCCACCGGCCGGCCCTACCGCTTCGAGACCGAAACCCTTGAGGAAGCCTTCGCACGGCGATTCCGACTGGGCATGAGCGGGCAACAGATCGAGACCTGGATCTCGTGGTACCAGGCGATCGAAAGAGGCGAGCTCTCCGTGGTCACCGACGTTGTCCCCCGGCTCACCGGCTCACCGGCGACCCCGATCTCGGACGCGGCCTGGTGGCCCGAGCCGAACACCGCGCGTGGTACCGCTGAGCTCAGGCGGGAGCGAAGCTGAGTACCTGAGAGTACGTCCCTGGAAAACCACCCTGGTGGTCGAGAGCGGCTGGTCCTGGCACCGCGCCGAGGATGTCCTCTACCGCAGCGTACTCGCCGCGCTCCGGTGACACATGGATCACGACAGGGCGGCCTCTGCGGGCTCAAGGTCCCATCTGCCGATGGAGTCACGGTGCAGGCAACGCGGTTCGGCCCACCCCTGGTCAAGAACGACGTAATTCCGCTTTCCCCGTTCGGCGGGTGTCTCGGCCCGGTCAGCGGCGATCCGCCGGGCTTGTTGTCGGTCTTGGGCGTTGTCGACCAGGTAGTAGCAGCGGGCTGTGCGACCGGGGGCAACGTGGTAGCGGAATCCGATCAGCCACAGGGCGGTGTCACTCATTGCCGGTTCCTCGGCTCCAACGATGGACAGACGGTCCTCACTTCATGTCGCGATGGTTCTCATGACCGGTTGCCAGCCACGCCGAAAGCCAGGGTTCCAATCCGTGCTCGGATGCCTCATGGGTCGATTCATTTTTCGGAGAGTCGAAATCTGAGGCGGCGCACTCCCGGGTGCGCGGGCGGTACGAAGAGGGTGTCTCGGATTCACCCGGCGTGAGGCCCCGAACCGTGGGCGTAGCGTTCATCGTGCCGACACTCCTGACTCCTGTGGAGTAGCAACTGCCAACACCACCCGGTTCGCCGATGCACGCCTCGGGCCGGACGGCCTGGGGGAATTGACACGCCGCTGTCGACGCCGGTCTGAGTATGCCCACAGGACAAGGCCCTTGCGGACACCACGGACGAGGCGAGGCTCCTCGTACAGCGGCGGGGCTTGTCACGCGTCGAAGCGGTCGGGATCGGCGGTCTTCCAGTCAGCCGCCCAGGACTCTGGCGGCTCGATCAGCAACTGCCCTGGGACCAGCCAGTCGTAGAGCTCCGCGTAGGACCGAACAGTGACGGGGTCCACGCGCCGGCGCAGCATGTGCGGGCGCAGATCGGTGGGTTCGCTCACACCCAGCGACGCGATGATCTGCTGTGCGCTCTTGACGGTGGCGGAATGAAAGCGGTGGACCCGGGCCGACTTGTCGTCGACGTTCAACGCGCGAGCGCGGCGCGGATCCTGTGTGGCGACACCGACGGGGCAGGCGTTGGTGTGGCAGCTCTGCGCCTGAATACAGCCGATGGCGAACATCATGGCGCGTGCAGCATTGGTGAAGTCCGCCCCCTGCACCAGGCGCTTGACTATGTCGGCTCCCGTGGCCACCTTGCCACTGGCGCCGATCTTGATGCGATGCCGCAGGCCGGCGCCGAGCAGGGCGTTGTGGACGGTGATGAGCCCCTCGGTGAGTGGAGTGCCGAGGTGGTCGGCGAACTCCAGCGGCGCCGCTCCGGTGCCGCCCTCCGCTCCGTCCACGATGATGAAGTCCGGCGTGACGCCCTCTTCGATCATGGCCTTGCACACCGCCAGGAACTCACGCCGAGAGCCCACGCACAGTTTGAAGCCGACGGGCTTGCCCCCGGCCAGCTCACGCAGCTCGGCGATGAACCGGATCAGTTCCCGGGGTGTCCCGAAGGTCTGGTGATAGGGGGGCGAGATGACGGTCCGCCCTTCGGGGACCTCGCGCACGCGGGCGATCTCGGCGGTGACCTTTTCTCCGGGCAGCACCCCTCCGATGCCGGGCTTGGCTCCCTGAGACAGCTTGAGTGACACGCATTTCACGTGATCGTGTGCGGCTTTTTCGGCGAACCTCGCCCGGTCGAAATGCCCGTCCGCGGTGCGGCAGCCGAAGTATCCGGTGCCGATCTCCCACACCAGGTCACCACCGTGGCGCAGGTGGTACTCCGACAGGCCGCCCTCGCCGGTGTCGTGGGCGAAGCCTCCCAGGGCGGCACCCCGGTTCAGGGCGAGGACGGCGTTGGCGGACAGCGAACCGAAACTCATCGCAGAGACGTTGAGCAAGGACATGTCGTAGGGCTGCGTGCAGTCCGGGCCGCCGATGCGGACCCGGGGCTCCTCCACTCCCACCGGGAACGGACTGATCGAGGTCTCGAAATACTCGTAACCCTCGGCGTAGACGTTCCGCTCGGTTCCGAACGGCAACTCCGCTGCGCCTCCCTTGGCGCGCTGGTACACGAGACTGCGCACATCCCGGTCGAATGGGCGGCCGTCGTAGTTGCGTTCAATGAAATACTGCTGCAACTCCGGCCGGATCGACTCCAGCATGAAGCGGATATGCCCCAGTATCGGATAGTTGCGCAGGATCGAATGACGCCTTTGGAGCAGGTCATGAATGCCGACTCCGCCTGTCACCGCGCACAACACGGCGGCCGGCCACCACCAGGGAGAGACGGTAAACGCCATGGCAACAAAGGCGATTGCGAGGGCTCCGATGAATCGGATCACGGCAGTTCTGATCATGGGTGGGACGCACATCTTTCCTGGTATACGCGGCATAGCGGACGAGGGTCTGGGTCCGTGCCCCGCCATCTGAGCCGAGGCATGGCGGCAGACGACGCAGGGCTCCCGCGTCAGCTGACGTACCCGAACCCGACCAACTGGTCGATGATCCATGGGTCGTAACGGTCGTATACGTGTCGGCTGATGCCGTGCCTGTCCGGGGAGCTCGCGTGATGACGACAGACGTCGCTCCTGTGTCCGTCGGATCGCACTTGGCTCCAGCCGGCGGTCTCCGTCTCCGCAGAGACCCCTGCTCTTGCGGGGACGGCCGCACCGACAGGAAGGGCTGCCGCCGTCGCGAAACCCCCTGCGGTGAGGAGTGCACCTCCGGCCAGTGCGAGTGAAACAGCCGCCGTCGCGATGCGCCGTACGAGCTTTTCCATTGCTTTTCTCCTTGCATCAGCGATGCGGTAACACGACAAGTGTTGGACGGGGATGCATCAAGGGCATCGCGCAACCTGGTGATTCGGTGTCCATCGGACAGACGTGGCCCTCGGACGTGGGCACCGCATCGGCCGGACAGGCGATTCGCTCCGCAACGCAGATGTCCGACCGAGTGGAGAGACCGCCTCCATCAGCTTCCGGGCGGCGCCGTCGTGAGGTAGCGCGTGAGCATCGCGACCAGTTCGTTCTCGAGACGCGTGATGTCGACCGGGTTGGGTTCGGCGATGAGTTGGTGGACCAGAAACTCGGCAGTGGACACGAAAGGCCGGGCGGCGACATAGGTGTCCTCGACGCGGACTTCGGGGTGGATCCCGGGCAACCCCCGGATGCAGGCGACCCGTTCCCGCTTGTTCCGGGCGACCGCTTCCAGCAGCTCCGGGGATCGCGGAGCCTGTTCGGCCAGGACACGCAGCAGCTGAGGGTCGCAGAGGTGGTTGCCGATCGAGGTGCGTACGACCCCGCGGATGACCTCTTCGAGTGACTCGGGCAGCGTTTCGTCCGTACGGCGCTGAGCGGCGGCCATCCCCGTCTCCGGATGCCGGGTCACCAGCTCGACAAGGATCGCATCTTTGTTCGGTTGGTACTGGTGGAGCGAGCCGATCGGGATCCTCGCCCGTGCCGTGCCGGTCCCGGCGGTCCCGTCCGGCGGCATCAGGGCACCGCCGTAGGCGACAGCGGCCAACGGGACGAAGGCGAAGGTCGCACCGGCGAGGAGCGCCAGCACTTCGCCCGTCCCCGGGGTCCCGCGCCCGGAGGACATGACCGCGGTGGCGGCCCACAGCGCCAGCGTGTACCCGTGAGGGGCCGCGCTCGCGGACACGGCCGCGGGAGCCGGCTGCGGTATCCGCTCTCCCGGCCCGTGGGGGAAGGAGACCCGGCCACTCCGTGCCGCGGTCGGCCGTGCCCCTGCGACATGGAGGACCACCTGGTCACGCCGATGCTCCTTCGCGAGTGCTTTCCTGGCCGGCGAGTCCCCAGGAGGGAGAACGGTCGATCGGTCCCCCCGGCTCGTGCGGGCCACGCCCTTGCGTTCAGCATCACGGGTGATGCCCGAGCCGGGCATCACCCATCCAGGGGATCCCTGCTGCCCTGCCCTGCGCTCGGTGCGCGGCTCAGTCGTTGGCGGCGCCGATGCCCCGCTCGATCGCCAGCCGGGTCAGCTCGACCCGCGAGTTGATGCCAAGCTTGGCGAAGATGTGCTTCATATGGGTGTTGACGGTGTGCACGGACACATAGAGCCGGTCCGCGATGGCCCGGTTGGTGAGCCCCTCGACGACGAGCGGAATCAGTTTCTGCTCGGATTCGGTCAGGTCCCCCCACCCCTGGGGGCTGTCCGAGGAACTCCGCACGGGGGCGGTGCGCACGCCGAGCCGGCGAAGACGCCGCCTGATCCGTTCCTGATCGCGGCCGGCTCCCGAGGCCGACGCCAGGCGGCCCGCCTCTTCGAAGTACGGGATCGCCTGCGTCGTATCGGCCGATGCCGCCATGAGCTCGCCGAGGTCCTCGCAGGCCGCCGCCAGGGCCAGCGGCCTGCCAGTGCTCCGGTAGCCGGTCACGGCGGTCTCCAGCGCACGGGGGTCGCGGTCGAGCAGGCCGTCCACATGGGCGCGGACCGCCCCGATGATCTGCCGGGTCTCGTTCTGTGCGATCAGGTTGCGCAGTGCGCCGGACACGACCTGGCCGAGCGAACGGTCCTCGCCCCTGAGGGCGATGCGCACGATCGTCGCCCAGTGAGACGGAGCGAGCGCAAGCAGCCGGGTCGGCTCATGCCGTGCGAAGCTCGCTTCGAGTGCCGCCGCCGCCTCGCCGTCCTCGCCCTCGGCGTCCGCCAGACAGGCGCGCGAGAGGGACACCCAGGGACCGTACCGCTGGGCATTGGTGCCGGAACCGGTCTCGGCCGCGCGGAGATGGTCTCTGGCCTTGGCGAGGTCACCGCGTCTGATCTCCACCAGTGCCAGTACGGAACGGGCCTGCGGATTCACCGGCGTGACCTCGAGTTCGTCCGCCACCATCAGACTTGCCTCGGCCTCCACGGCCGCGTCGTCCAGGGCTCCCTGTTCGAGGAGTGCGCAGGCACGGGCGGCGTGCCACTGGGGCAGTGACCAGCCAAGGCCCAGCGCCTCCGCTTCGCGCTGTCCCTCCCGCAGGGTCCGCTCGGTGTCGGCGAGCCGGTCGGTGACCGTCAGCACGGTGGCCAGCCACAGGGCCGGAATCCGCGGAGGGTGCAGGTAGAGCGCGGCGGGCTGGGTGCCGGCGCACCGGGTGGCCTCCTCGGCGAGTTCGAGGGCGCTGTCCAGGTGCCCGCGGTAGAAGTCCGCCTGTGACTGGAACACCATGGCGCTGACGACGACGGCCGGATCGTCGCTGTGGTACGAGGCCTCGACCAGCCCGGTCCCGGTCTGCTCGGCAGCGGTCACGTCCCCCAGGTAGACGTGGCCCGTGGCCTTGGTCTTCAGCAGCCGGACCCGCAGTTCGGACGGCAGCCCGGGCAGGTCGAGGGCCTTCTGGAGGTGCGTCATCGCGGCGGCGTCGTCACCCGATGCCTGGTGGATCTCGGCGGCCACCAGACGCAGCCGGGCCTCCTGCAGGGGCTCAAGACCCTCCGGCAACGTGGCGTCGACCAGGTCGAGCGCCTCGTGCACCCGCCGGGTGTGGCCGAGGTACTCGGCGGCGTCGGTCAGCAGGGCGATGCGGCGTCCGTCGTGCGGGGGCAGCAGGCCGGCGACCCGCTGGGCCAGATCCGCCGCCGCGTCGGGAGCCGACGACGACATGTCCCGTACGGCGGTGGTCATGGTGGTCACGGCGTCGTCGTCGACCGGACCGCCCGACATGACGACGTGCCAGGCCACCTCCGCCGGCCGTGCTCCCGTGCCGCGCAGGCTCTCGGCCGCCTCCCGGTGCAGGGCAGTCCGCACGGCCAGGGGCAGGTCGTCGTGGACCGCCTGCCGTGCGAGGTCGTGGCGGAAGGCCAGCCGCGGGCCGTCGGCCGAGAGCAGACCGGCGTTCAGAGCGGCTTCGACGCCCGACAGCAGGCTGCCGACCTGCCTGCCCAGCATCCGGGCGGCCGTGCCGAGGTCGAATTCGCGGCCGAGGACGGATCCGATCTGGAGCAGGCGCACGGCGTCTTCGGGGAGTCGCTCCACGCGCGCGGCGACACTGCGTCGGAAGCTGACGGGGATGCCGTCGTGCAGCAGGCTCGCCTCGCCCGCCTCCATCCTGCCGGCGTCCGTGTCGCCGAAGGCGCGTACCAGTTCGATGGCCAGGAAGGGATTGCCCGCGACGCCCCGCAGCAGCCTGGCCAGTCCGGGTGGCGGCGTCGCCCCGAGGACATCGGCCGCGATGTGCTGCAGATCCTGCTGCGGCAGGGGGCCGAGGGTCAGCCATCGGGCTCCAAGGCGTTCCAGGTCCTCCCGGACCCTGGACACGATCGGCCGCTCGGTGTCCGACCGTACCGCCAGCACCCACAGGATCCGCGAGGCGGCCAGTCGTCCCGGCAGGGTGCGCAGCACGAAGAGCGTGGCGGGATCCGCCCACTGCGCGTCGTCCACGAACACGGCCACCGGGGCGCGCTGAGCCCGGTCCTCCAGAGCGTCCGTGATGCTGTCCAGCAGCCAGAGCCGCTGGTCGCCGGCGGCCGCGACGGCTGGGTGGGAACCGCCGGAGGACTGCAGGGCGGACTGCAGGGCGGCTCCTGCCGCGTACTGGTCGAGCTCGTCGGCCCGTACCGAGACCACATCGAATCCGGACCGCCGTGCCATTCGGTCCAGCTCCGCGAGGAACCGGGTCTTGCCGACACCGGCCGTGCCCTCCACGACGACACAGGCGCCGCGTCCGCCACGCACCACGTCCAGCGCCTCACGGGCAGCCGTGACCTCGCGGTCCCGTCCCCGCAGGCGCAGCCCCGTCATGACCTGGTTCCCGTGCCCCTCGGCCCCGTCGCCGGTGGGGTCTGTGCTGTGCATGGGGCCCAGCATGGCGCAGGGCTCATCCGCCCTCAACGTCAGTTCCGCCGTGACCGCCGCTTTCACCCGGGTGAAAGCGACTCCGCCACCGTCGGCTCACCCTGTCGCGACGCATGCTCCGTGCCATCCAGATCGCTGTCCCCCGGAGAGGAGCACGACATGCGTACAGGCAAGGAGTACCTGGCGGCGTTGAACGACGGCCGCAAGGTGTGGGTGGGAGACGACCTCGTCGACAACGTGGCCACGCACCCGAAGACGCGGGCATACGCCCGGAGCATCGCGGCCTTCTACGACCTTCACCACCGCCCGGAACTCCAGGACGTCATGACGTTCGTGGACGAGGACGGTGTGCGGCGGTCCATGACCTGGTTCCAGCACCGTTCCAAGGACGACCTGCGGCGCAAGAGGAACTACCTGGAGACGGTGCAGCGCGAACTGGGCGGCGGGGCGATCCCGCGTACACCGGATGTCAACAACTACGTCCTGCTGACCTACGTCGACGACCCAGAGCCCTGGAGCAGCCAGTCCGTCGGGACCCACGGGAGGGACCTCACCGCGGGGATGCTCGACTTCTACCGGGTGATGCGCGACGGCGACCTCAACGCGCCGCCGGCCTTCGTCGACCCGCAGGCGGACCGCTCGCGCGACTCCGCGCAGGCCGAGTCCCCCGCCCTGCGGGTGGTCGGCACCTCGGACGAGGGCATCACCGTGCGGGGCGTGAAGGCGATCAGCACCGGCGCGGCCTTCGGGGACTGGATCCACATAGGGGTCTTCTATCGTCCCGGCATCGTCGCCGAACAGATCATCTACGGGGCGGTGAAGCCGAACACCCCCGGAGTCACCATCGTCTGCCGCGAGAGCAACGTCCGCGACGGCGAGGAGGTGGAGCACCCGCTCGCCGCTCAGGGCGACGAGCTGGACAGCATCATCGTGTTCGAGGACGTGCTCATCCCCTGGAACCGCGTCTTCCACATCGGCAACCCGCAGCACGCGTCACTGTATCCGCAGCGCGTCTTCGACTGGCTGCACTACCACTCGCTGGTGCGTGCGATGGTCAAGGCCGAGCTGATGCTCGGCCTGGCCCTGCTGATCACGGAGCACATCGGCACCTACCAGTTGCCGCCGGTCCAGGCCCGGATCGCACGCTTCGCGGGCTTCCACCAGTCGCTGAAGGCGCATGTGGTCGGTTCGGAGGACCAGGGGTTCTTCACGCCCGGCGGCATCTTCAAGCCGAACGTCCTGATGTTCGACTTCGGGCGGGCGTACTACATCGAGCACATCGGTGAGATGGTGCACGAGCTCATCGACCTGGCCGGCCGGGCCGCGCTCATCTACCCCACCGAGGGGCAGTGGCAGCAACCCGAACTGCGGCCGTGGCTCGAGGCGCTGCAGACCGGACCGGTCGGCAGGCCGCACGACCGGCTGAAGATCAGCCGGGTGATCCGCGACATGTTCCTGTCCGACTGGGGCGACCGCATCAGCGTCTTCGAGAACTTCAACGGCACCCCCCTGCTGGCGATCCGCACCCTCACGATGAAGCGCGCCGAGATGTCCCCGAACGGCGCCATGGCCGACCTCGCGCGCAAGGTCTGCGGTATCGAGAGCGTGAGCGAGGAGGAGTCCGCTTACCAGGCCCAGGCGAACTACGCCCGACGCCAGGACGCCTCACGCCAGGACGCCTAGGAGCAGGGCGTCCAGGAGCAGGACACCAGGGCCCGTGTCACAGCACACCGCACTGCCGGGCCCTGGCGACCGCCTCCCCTCTGTCGTGTGCGTCGAGCTTGCGGAAGATGGCGCGTACCTGTGTCTTGACGGTGTTGTGGGACACATAGAGTTCGGAGGCGATCTCACGCAGCGTCAGTGTGCCGCAGAGCGCACGCAGCACTCGGCGCTCGCCGAGCGACAGGTCCTGGGGGCGGGGGGCGGCCGGGAGCACCACAGTCTCCTCGCCGGACCGGCCGAGCAGGTCCGTCAGTATTCCGGGCGACTCGCACCTGGCCGCCGCTCGTTGGGCGGCCTCCCGGGACTTTCGGGCCGCGTCGGTGTCGCCCCGTGCGCTCTCCAGCTGTGACCGCGTGAAGTGCCACAACGCACGCATGTGGGGTTCGCTCTCCGTCCGGGGCGAGCCCGCCAGCACCGCTTCCGCGTCGGCCAGTACGCGTTCCGCCTCGTTTACGAGTCCTTCTTCGAGGAGGAGCCCGGCCCGGCCGATGTTCGCGGGAACAGAGACGAAGTGCCGGTCCAGGCCGAGCGTCGCGACCTCGTCGAGTGCCTCGTCGCTCATGATGCGTGCTGACTCGTGCCGTCCGGCCAGGAGCGCGCACACGGTTCGCAGACCCAGCGCACGGACGAGTGCCAGACCGTGCCCGGCGGCATACGCGTCGCGGGTCGCCTCGCCCAGCAGCGCCTCCGCCTCCTCGTACCTGCGGGTCCACAGGAGAGCGGCGCCACGGGCCGTACCGGCCAGCGCCCGCCAGGCAGTCAGCGGAAGGGTGCCGCCGACGGCGGACTCGCCGAGACGGTCGGCCGTCAGGACCTCCCCCAGCAGACAGCACGCCACCGCCTGAGCGACGGCTGCCGCATCGGACACCGTGCTGCCCTCGCCGACGGTCTGCCGCCCCGTCTGCCTCAGCCGGGCCACATCCAGCCAGCGCCGGGCCGTTTCCGGGGCGCCCGCCGAGAGCGCCGCCATCGCCGCCACGACGCACAATCTGGCGTCGCCGGCCACCGTGCGGGACGGCAGCAGGTCCAGCCACTGCGAGACCTGCTCGCCGCGGCCCGCCGAGAGTGCCTTCTCCCAGCCTTCCAGGACGGTCGCGACGGCCGCGGACTCGTCGCCGCCCAGCATCCAGTGTCGTACGGCCGCGGTCGTGTGCCCCTGGCGGGCGTACCACTGGGCCGCGGACCGGTGCAGGGAGTCGACGATGTGCGAGGCTTCGGCCTCGAGGACGTCGGACAGCAGCGACAACAGTGCCCGGTGATGCCGGTATGTCGACGGCTCGGCGGCGAGGGGCACGAGGAGTTGTACGGTCCGTGCGAGCTCGCGCAGCAGAACGCCCGCCCGGTCTCCGGCGAGGGCCTGACACGGCCCGACGCTCAATTCGTCGAGCACGCTGGTGCACAGCAGGAACCTGCGCTGTTCGGTGGTGAGCTGATGGAGGACCTCGGTGGCCAGGTACTCGGTGACCGCTTGCCTGCCGCGGGCCAGGTACCGCTCGGTGTCGGCCTCGTTCGCCGAACGCGCCAGGGTGCGCCCCATGAGGCACAGCCCCGCTGCCCATCCCTCGGTGGCCTCGTACAGAGCGGCCGAGGTCTCTTGGGTCGGAGCGGATCCGAGCAGTCCGGTGAGCACTGCCCTGGCCTCCTCGGGGGTGAAGGCCAGGTCGCGCTGGTCGAGTTCGGTGATCAGGCCCCGGGCGCGCAGCGTCGGAAGGGGGCTTCCGGGGATGTGCCGTGTCGTCAGCACGATGCGGAAGCCGTGGGGAAGTCTGGTCAGGAAGTCCGCCAGGGTACGCATCGCGTCGGCGTCCGTGATGGATTCCAGTCCGTCGAGGATCAGTGTGAGCGGTCCCGCCGCGCCCAGCCCGGTCACCAGATTCGGCAGGATCTCCTCAAGCCATCCGTCGCCCCTCCACTCGCCGTCGTCGAGGTGAGCGGGCAGATCGGGTCGTGCGTGGCGCAAGGCCCCCAGGATGCCCGCCCAGAGCCGGTCGGGGGCGTTGTCATGGGCGTCCAGGCTGAGCCAGGCGCACCGGCCGCGAGCCGCAGGGCTCTGCGACCACTCGGTCAGCAGTACGGTCTTTCCGGCACCGGCCGGCGCGGAGACGACCACCACGGGCTCGGTCGCCACGTCCAGCCGGCGCAGCAGACGCGGGCGGGGCAGGAGATGCGGGGGCTGGGCCGGAGGGCGGAGCTTGAAGGCTGGCACGGAGCTGGTCATGGCACTTTCCGTGGGGTGGTCGGGACGAGCGGAGCCCCCGACGGCCGTGGCTCGCCTCGCGCGAGCCGGCCGTCGGGGGTTGGTGGCGGGCCGGTCACAGGGCCCGCAGCGCTCCCTTCGGAGGGTTGCCGGGGCTAGAGCGCAGCCCTGAGCGTGCCGAAGCCGCCGGCGAAGTGGAGCAGCGGCCGGCTGTCCGCCTGGTGTGAGCAATAGCGGACGTCACCCACGAAGATGGTGTGATCACCGCCGGGAAGCGCCTCGGCCACATCGCACACGACGGCCGCGATGGCGTCCTTGAGGACCGGCACGCCGTGGTCGTCGACGGTCTCGACGCCCGAGAACTTGTCGGGTTGGGAGACGGCGAAGTTCCGCGCCAGTGGCTCGCTGTCCTCGCCGAGCACATTGACCGCGAAGCGGCCGTGCTCGGCGATCGCGGTCCGCGTGTACAGGTGGTTGCCGATGCATACGAGCAGCTGAACCGGGTCCAGGGAGAGGGCGGACACGGCGCTCGCGGTCATGCCGATGCGCGTGCTTCCGGAGCGTGTGGTGATCACGCTCACCCCCGTGGCAAGCCGGCTCATCGTGGCTCGGAAATCGACCGCCCTGTCGAGGATTTCAGTCATCGGGACCTCCGTGAGAGTCGGGAAGGGTGTCGGTCTGCCGGGTGCGGTCTGCGACTGCGGCTGCGGCTGCGGCTGCGGCGAGGAGTTCAGGCCGTGGCAAGCGGTTCGAGGACGAAGGTGTGGCGCAGCAGGGTGTACGGCACATCGGTCAGGCCCCGGCAGGGACCGTCTTCGGGCGCGTACGTGTCGTAGGCCTCCAGCAGCGACTCCTTGACCCCGAAAACCGGATCCGTGTCCAGGTACGCGTCGTCGGAGGGGAAGAGCATGGTGGTCACCCGCTGGTATCCCGGGGCCTCGATCAGCAGGTGCACATGGGCGGGGCGCATGAGCGACCTGCCGGTCGCGCTCATGAGTTCGCCGACCGGGCCGTCACCGGGGATCGGGTAACTGGACGGGCGGATGGAGCGGAAGCCGAAGTGTCCCGTCTCGTCGGTTCGGAACAGCGCGCGCATGGCCGGGTCGACCTGCCCGGGCACCTCCATGTCGTAGTGGCCGTCCGCATCGCTGTGCCAGACGTCCACCGCGGCGCCGGCCACCGCCACTCCCTCTCCGTTCACGACCCGTCCCTCGAAGAACAGCGGTGTGCCGGGCAGGCCTTCGGAGATGTCGGCGCCGTCGGTGTGCTGCGGCCTGTCCTCCCTGAAGTAGGGGCCCAGGACACTGTTCTGGGTGGCTTCGGCGGGGCGCTGATTGCCCAGGGCGTCGACCAGCATGGTGACGCCCAGCACGTCGGACAGCAGGATGAATTCCTGGCGCGTCGGCGTGCACATCTGCCCGGTGCGCGTCAGGAAGTCCACTCCCTGGGCCCACTCCTCCTCCGTCGGTTCGACCTCGCGGACGAAGGCGTGGAGGTGTCGCACCAGAGATTCCAGGATCTCCGCGAGCCGGGGGTTCTTGGTGTCCCGCATGGTCGAGATCACGGCTCCGGTGATGGTGTCGCTGGTCAGATCACGCATGGCGGGCTCCTGTGGTGAATGAGTGTTCGGTGACGGAGTCGGTCCGGGAGTGCGGGCGGTCCGGTGACGTCCACGGCGTCTCGCCGGCCCAGGCCCGGGTCAGGAAGGCGCGGACGGCGCTCCGGTCCACGGGACGCGGATTCCAGTAGCCGTCCCGCACGACGAGTTCGGCCGCCTGGTCGATCCCCGATTCGGGCATGCCGAGGTCCCGCAGCGCCCTGGGCGCGCCGAGGCGCCCGGTGAGGTCGTACAGGGCGTTCGCGGGGTCGTCCCCCGGCAGTGCCTGTGCAATGCGTGCCATGGCCTCACCGGCTGCCGGGGCGTTGTAGGCGATGACGTGCGGCAGGACGGCTGCGTGGGTTTCGGCGTGCGGGAGCCCGAATGTGCCGCCCAGCACATGGCACACCTTGTGATGCAGGGCCATGCCCACCGTGCCCAGACACGTGCCCGCCAGCCACGCGCCGTACAACGCGTCGGCCCGTGCCTCCGTGTCGTCCGGATGCCGCGCGACGAGGGGAAGGGACCGGGCGAGGGCGTCGATCGCTTCACCCGCCATCAGAAAGGCGACCGGGTCCCGGTCCTGTGCGTAGAGCGCCTCCACGGCGTGTGCCATGGCGTTGATGCCGCTGACCACCGATGTCGCTGCCGGCAGGGTGAGCGTCAGGTCGACGTCGTACACCACCGTCCTGAGTAGCACTTCCGGTAGCCGCCGGGTCGTCTTCCTGCGGCCTTCGGTCTCTCCGAGGATCGGCGTCATCTCCGAGCCGGCGTACGTGGTGGGCAGTGCCAGCTGAGGAAGGCCGGTCCGGACGGTGATCGCCTTGCCCAGGCCGATGGTCGAGCCGCCGCCGATCGCGAGCACCGCGTCGGCTCCCACGGACCGGGCGTACGCGACCGCCTTCTCAGTGACCTCGACGGGGGTGTGCGGGGCCGCCTCGGCGAAGGTTCCCGCAGCTGCCGCACCCAGCAGTTCGCCGGTCTGTGCGGCCTGGTCCGCCTGGTCGGGTGTGCACAGGATGAGTACCCGGCGGCATCCGAGAGCATCGGCCTCTTCGGGAATCCGGCTGCGTGTACCGCTGCCGAAGACCACCTTGGTGACCTGTCCCCGGTGCACGAATTTCTTCATGATGATTTCCTCGGTCCTGCGGCTCCTTTGATGAGGGAAGGAAGCCTCACAGGGACGAGGTGCGTCAACGGAATCCGTGGGTGATGACGTGGACCGGCGCCGGAATACCCAGTTCACGCGACACGCACCCCCGCAGCTGCCGGAGGGCCGTCTCCGATATCACCCATCTGCGGGATGCCCGTGCAGGACGGGGCGTTGGACCGTGGACGCATCCGGGCGAATTCTTGTTCATTGCCTTACGGAAACGGCATTCGATGGGGCCGCATTCAGGTCCACATTCGGGTCCATATTTGGGTCCGCATTTACGAAACGCGGGGCAATAAAGATGGACAAAGTGGTCACCACGGCCTTGGGGGGGGTGTCGGACGTGCCCGACGGCGCGTCACTGGCGGTGGGCGGATTCGGGTTGAGCGGTGTGCCGAACGTATTGATCCAGGCGCTGTTCGACCGGGGGGTGTCGGGGCTTTCGGTCGTCTCCAACAACTGCGGTGCGATGGAGTCGGGTCTGGCGATGTTGCTGGCAGCGGGCCGGATCGGGCGGGTGACGGGCTCGTACGTCGGGGCGAACAAGGAGTTCGCGCGGCAGTATCTGGCCGGGGAACTGGAGGTGGAGCTGATCCCGCAGGGCACGCTGGCCGAGCGGATGCGGGCCGGCGGTGCGGGGATTCCCGCCTTCTACACCCCGGCCGGGGTGGGCACGCAGGTGGCCGACGGCGGGCTGCCGTGGCGGTACGACGGCTCGGGCGGGGTGGCGTTGGCCTCGCCGCCCAAGGAGGTACGGACCTTCGGCGGCGTCGCGTATGTGCTGGAGCACGGGATCCGTACCGGCTTCGTGCTGGTCAGGGCCGCCAAGGGCGACCGGCACGGGAACCTGGTGTTCTCCAGGTCGGCCCGCAACTTCAACCCGTTGGCCGCGATGGCGGGACGGGTGACGGTCGCCGAGGTGGAGGAGCTGGTGGAGCCGGGCGCGCTCGATCCGGACGCGGTGCACGTGCCCGGGATCTTCGTGCAGCGGGTGGTGGCGCTCACCCCGGAGCAGGTTGCGGACAAGAAGGTCGAGCGGCGCACGGTGTCCGTGCCTGCCAAACGAGGGTCGGTGAGGGCCTGATGGCCTGGAGTCGTGAGGAGATGGCCGGCCGGGCCGCACGGGAGTTGAGGGACGGCACTTATGTCAATCTCGGCATCGGGCTGCCCACGCTGATCCCGAACCACCTTCCGGAGGGGGTGGAGGTGGTGCTGGAGTCGGAGAACGGGATCCTGGGCACCGGCCCGTATCCCGCCGAGGACCAGGTCGACCCCGACCTGATCAACGCGGGCAAGGAGACCGTGACGGTGCTGCCCGGCGCCTCCTTCTTCGACTCGGCGCTTTCCTTCTCGATGATCCGCGGCGGCCACATCGACGTCGCCGTGCTGGGTGCGATGCAGGTGTCCCAGCAGGGCGACCTGGCGAACTGGGCGATCCCCGGGAAGATGGTCACGGGGATCGGCGGGGCGATGGACCTGGTGCACGGCGCCCGCACGGTCATCGTCGTCATGACGCACACCGCCAGGGACGGCTCGGCCAAGATCCTCGCCGAGTGCACGCTGCCGCTGACCGGAAGGCGCTGCGTGCACCGGATCATCACCGACCTCGGCGTCCTCGACATCACCGACGAGGGCCTGGTGCTGGCCGAGTGCACACCCGGCGTCGGCGTCGAGGAGATCATCGCCAGGACCGGCGCCGAACTGAGTGTCGCGGAGGGCCTGAAGTGAGGAACGTGTACATCGTCGACGCCGTGCGCACCCCGATCGGACGTCACAACGGCGGCCTGGCCTCGGTACGCCCCGACGACCTGGCCGCCCGCACCATCCGCGAACTCCTCATCCGCAGCCCCCGGTTGGATCCGGTGCGCATCGCGGACGTGTACTTCGGAAACGCCAACGGCGCCGGAGAGGAGAACCGCAACGTCGGCCGCATGGCAGCGCTGCTGGCCGGTCTGCCCACCAGCGTCCCGGGCGTGACGGTCAACCGGCTGTGCGGCTCCGGGATGCAGGCCGCGGTCCAGGCCGCCCGGGCCATCGCCGCCGGCGACGCCTCCGTCGCCGTCGCCGGCGGTGTCGAGTCGATGACCTGTGCTCCGTACGTGCTGCCCAAGAGCGACCGGCCCTTCCCGGCTGGTCACGCCGAGCTGTACTCCACGACCCTGGGCTGGCGCCTGGTCAACCCGCGGATGGAACCACGGTGGACGATCCCCCTGGGCGAGTCGGCAGAACGAATCGCCCACAAACACAGGATCGGCCGGGAGCGGCAGGACGAGTTCGCCCTCTCCTCCCATCAAAAGGCCGCGCGGGCGCAGTCGCAGGGCCTGTTCGACGCCGAACTGGCTCCCGTGCCGGTCCCCCGGCGTACGGGCGAGCCCCAGCTGTTCGCCACCGACGAGTCCGTCCGCCCGGACGCCTCCCTGGACGCGATGGCCGGGCTCAGGCCCGCCTTCCGCACGGAGAACGGCACTGTGACCGCGGGCAACGCCTCCCCGCTCAGCGACGGCGCCGCCGCCCTGCTCCTGGCCGACGAGGACGGTCTGAAGGCCATCGGCCGCGAACCGCTGGCGCACGTCCGCGCCACCGCGGTGTCCGCCATCGATCCGGACTACTTCGGCCTCGCCCCCGTCGAGGCCGTCGACCGGGCCCTGGCCAAGGCCGGCCGGACCTTCGCCGATCTCGGCGTGCTGGAACTGAACGAGGCCTTCGCCGCGCAGGTTCTGGGGTGTGTGGCCGAATGGCCCGAGCTCGATCCGGCGATCCTCAATCCGCAGGGCGGCGCCATCGCCCTCGGACACCCCCTCGGCGCCTCCGGTGCCCGCCTCGCAGGTACCGTCGCCCACCAACTCGCCCGCCGCGGCTCCGGCACCGGCATCGCAACCCTCTGCATCGGCGTCGGCCAAGGCCTCGCCCTTGTCCTCGAACGCTGACACCGGCACACCCGCAGCGCCACCGATCCCGGCTGCGACTGCCCTGCCCGGACGACACGCCTTGACAGTACGCAGGGATGCGCCCAGGATGAAAACTATGGAAACTAAATCAGTTTCAAAAGTTTCCGACCCCGACAGGCAGCGCGCCGAGGCGATCGCGGAGGCAGCCGGCCGGCTGTTCTTCGCGCCGGGCTCCGCGCGGGTGAGCATGGACGATCTCGCGCGTGAGCTCGGCATGAGCAAGAAGACGATCTACCGGCACTTCCCGGACAAGGGCAGCCTGCTGACCGCAGTGCTGGACCGGCAGTTCGCGGCGGTGGAGCGCACGCTGGTGGCGGCGGCCGAGGACGTGGAAGGGCAGCCGTTCGATCGGCGGGTCCAGCGTTTCCTGATCGCGGCGGGCACCGAACTCGGGCGGATCGGCGCGGCACAGCTCGCCACGGGGCGCGGCGGCGACGCGATGCTGCGCCAGTACGTGGAACAACGTGTGGACGCGGTGATCTACCGGCGTATCGACGAACTGTTCCGGGACGGCCACCAGCGGGGACTGCTGTCGGCACCGCCCGAGCTGCTCGGTGAGATCACCCGAGGCGCCCTGGAGCGGCTGTTCACCTCCCGGCTGCCGTACGAACTGGACTGGACCGCGGCGGATCTGCTGCGGGCGACCGTGGACACCGTGTTGTACGGGGCGATCCGCCCCAACGGCCCCGCGATCGAAGACGAACGACTCGGGGCGGTCATTCCGACGGCCCGCGACGATGAAAAGGAGGTGAACCCATGACCGGGACGACCGGCAGGGTGGCACTGGTGACAGGGGCCAGCAGCGGAATCGGTGCGGCCACCGCGCGCCTTCTGGCCGCGCGTGGCATGCGCGTCGTGGTCAACTACCTCAGCAGCGCCAAGGCGGCCGGGGAGGTGGTGGCCGACATCGAGACCGCCGGTGGCCAGGCCATGGCCGTGCAGGCCGACGTGCGCGAGGTGGCGGCGGTCGAGAGCCTGGTGGAGCGGGTCGGGGCCGCATGGGGCGGCATCGACGTGCTCGTGCACAACGCACTGATCCCGTACGCGGTCAAGTCGTTCCAGGACATGACGTGGGACGAGCTGGGCGGCAAGATCGACGCCGAGATGCACGCGGCCTTCGCGGTCACCAAGGCCGTCCTGCCCGCCATGACCGAACAGGGCTGGGGACGCATCGTCTATCTCGGTACCGGCCTCAGCCGCCGGCCCCGGAAGGGCATGATCGCACTGGGCACGTCCAAGGCCGCACTGGAGCAGTTCGCCCGATACCTCGCCCAGGAACTGGCACCACAGGGCATCACGGTCAATGTCGTCGCCCCCGGCCCGGTGGAGACCCGCACCGCCGATGACGTGCTCGACGACGCGACGAGGCGGCAGCAGGTGGCGGCCACGCCCCTGGGCCGCCTGGCCCACCCGGCCGACGTCGCCCAAGCGGTCGCCTTCTACGCCGGGGAGGACAACGCGTTCATGACGGGCACCACGGCCGCGGTCAACGGCGGACTGGCCATGTACTGACGCCTCGCCGACGCCCCGGCGCACGGGGCCGTTCGGTCCCGGTCCGGCCGACGGCCGGACCGTATCCGGTACACCGTCACCCGAGCCCGGAAGCCCGGATACCCGCGGCGCCCGTAACGGGTCCGGCCGCACGACGGTGACACGATCAAGGACAAGCACTCATGCACACGATCGATCTTGCCTACGTCGGACGGGGCCTGCACGAAGAACTGGCCGCCTACATCGCCGACCAGGAGGACTTCTACGCCGACGAGGGCGTCCACGTCGCGCTGCGCGACGGTTGCACCTGGGACGAGGAACGGCTGCGCCGCTGCGCCACCATCGGGCTCGGCCGGGCACTGCTGTCCCGGCTGACCGACGGCACTCCCTGGGTCGGGCTCAACGTCAACACCCACCGGCCGCTGTTCTGGTTCCTCGCCCGCTCCGGCCTGACCTCCCTGTCCGACCTGGCCGGCCGGCGGCTGGCGGTGCACGCCCCGCACACCGCGCCGGGGTGCTTCACCAGGATCGTGCTGCGCAGGGCAGGCCTCGACCCGGACCGTGACATCAAGACCGTCGTCCGCCCGCCCGGCGACTACGGCATGGACCTGCGCCGGCTGCGCGAGGGCGAGATCGACGCCGCGCTGGTCGGCAGCACCATGGCACCGGAGGCGGTGGCCGCCGAGCACGGCTGGCACCTACTGGCCTGGATGGGAGACCACTTCCAGATCCCCACCGTGGGCCTGGCCGTCGACCCCACCTACACCGATCCGGACGGCCCCGCGGTCCAGGCCGTCCTCCGGGCGCACCGGCGCGCCCTGCAGGTGATCCACAACGACCCCGACACCACGGTGCGGCACATCCAGACATTCCTTGGCGGGCACACCGCGGACGAGGCCCGAGCTCACTACAAGACGTTCATCGCACCGCATTTCACTATCGACGGCCAAGCGGATCTGGCCGTCGGCGACAGGGCGATCACCGCAGTCGCCGCCGAACTCGGCGTCCCCGCCACCGTCACCGCGGCCGAGTTCTACCGCACGGCAACCACCACGTCCTAGTAGGGCTTGGTCGGATTCGTAGTGGTGTGGGTATGTCGCGGTGGCAGGTGGGGCAGGCGCCGGTCCAGGTGGCGAGGAGGGTCTGCAGTTTGCGGACCACTTGGTAGAGGCTCAGTCCTGCGCCGCGCCTTTTGGGTCTTGTGCCAGTCGTCGCAGGGTGCAGAAGGCGTGGGCGGCGGAGACGAGGGTGACGTGGTGGTGCCAGCCGCTCCAGGTGCGGCCCTCGAAGTGGGCCAGTCCCAGGGCCTGTTTCATCTCGCGGTAGTCGTGCTCGATGCGCCAGCGCAGCTTGGCGAGCCGCACCAGAGTGGCCAGCGGCATGCCGGAGGGCAGGTTCGCCAGCCAGAACTGCACCGGTTCGGGTTCGGTGGCGGGCCACTCGGCCAGGAGCCATCGCTCGGGCAGTTCCGGCCCGTCGGTGGCCTGGCGGATACCGCGTCCGGCTGGGCGCACGCGCAGGGCGACGAACCGCGAGTGCATGCGTTTGAAGCCGCTTCGGCTCTTGCCCGGCCGGGAGCCTTCCCGCCAGGACACCGGCCTCGCAGCCGCTCGCCCGGCCGCGATGACAAGGTCTTTCATGGTCTGAGCAGGCTCGGGATACTGCATTTTCGGTGGCCGGCCGGTGCCCGCGTAGGCGGGCTGGACGGGCCGGGAGTCGGCCGGATGAGCGGTGTGACGAGACGAAATTCCCACCGCGTAGGGCAGCTTGCGTTCTTCCAGGCCGTGGCGGAAGGCGCCGGCATCCCCGTATCCGGCGTCCGCGACGACCAAGGGGATGTCGATGTCCCACGACCGGGTCTCGTCGATCATGTCCAGGGCCAGCTGCCACTTCTCCACATGCCCCACCTGGGCGGGAATGCCGCAGCGGCCCCGGCGGGCGACCTTGTCCGAGTCTGCCTCCGGGGAGGCAGGATCCCAGGATGCGGGCACGAACAGCCGCCAGTTCACCGCGGCCGAGGCATGATCCCGGGCCAGATGCAGCGACACCCCGACCTGGCATTTGGTGACCTTGCCCGCGGTCCCGGTGTACTGCCGCGACACACACGCCGAGGCGTCCCCGTCCTTCAAAAAGCCGGTGTCATCAATGATCAGCGCTTCGGCCCCGATCACGTCCTGCATCCTCCAGGCCAGGCGGGCCCGCACATGCGAGGGATCCCACGGGCTGGAGGTGATGAAGTGCGCCAACGCCTGACGGTTGCCGTCCTCACCGAGGCGGGCCGCCATCGGCTCCACCGACTTGCGCCGCCCCTCCAGCAACAGCCCGCGCACATACGCCTGCCCCCACCGCCGCTGATCCGCACGGAAGAACCCGTCGAACAACTCAGCCGCGAACGCCTCCAAGTCCTCCCGGACCAAGGCCATCTCCTCAGGTGTCACACCACCCCAACGACCCCAAACCACCAACAGACACCCCACTCACCAACACACCTGACCAAGCACTACTAGTGAGGTCCCGGTTCGCCGAGCAGGGTGAGGGCCTTGTCCAGAACGGCCATGGCCGTATCGTTGTCTCATTCTTCGGCCCTACAAACGCTCTGCTTTTCAGCTACATTGACGAATGAGTCACGGGGGAATCGAAGGTGACGGGGGCTTGACGTGGACGTGCGGCGCGTCGAAAACCGGGAGCGCGCCGTGGTGCTGGTGGACCCGGCGCTCGCGGAGCCCGTGCTCGAAACGCTGGAGAAGACCACCGGCCGGACGGTCGAACGCTATACCGAGACGGCCTCGCGCGATCTTGACGCCCACGTCGCCTCTGACGTTCCCATCATCTACGTGGGCCCCGATCTTCCCGAATCCCTCCGCTCAGAACGGCTGCTGTGGTTCCACAGCACCAACGCCGGGATCGACGCACTGCTGCGTTCCGGCGCCTGGCCGGCCGGGGCGCTGCTCACCCGCACGGTGGGGGGTATGGGTGAAAGGATCGCGGAGTACGTCCTCGCCTGGATCCTCGCGGAGTGCCAGAACGTCCCGGCCTTTCTCGCCCAGCAGCAGCGCGCCGAGTGGCGACGTTTGCCCTCCGAACTCGCTGCAGGGCAAACGGCCTTGGTTTACGGTGCCGGACGCATCGGCACGCGCGTCAGCACTTTGTTGCGCGGCTGCGGCATCCCCACTGTAGGCGTGGCCCGCACAGCCCGCGCCGGTGAAGCCGGGGTCGACGAGACGGTGGCCGTCGATACGGCCGACGCGATGCTTGGCCAGGCTCGCTGGGTCGTGTCCACTCTGCCGCTGACACCGGAGACAGAGGCCTTCTTCGGCCCTGACAGGTTCGCCGCCATGCGCGGAGCCACCTTCATCAACACCGGTCGCGGCGCCACAGTAGACCTCCATGCCCTCGCTGCCTCGCTCGACAGCGGCGCGTTGCGCGCGGCTGTACTCGACGTACTGCCCGAGGAGCCGCCCCGACCCGACGACGCGGTCTGGCGTTTGCCGCGCACCGTGATCACCTCGCACTCCGCGGGCATCACCGCGGCAGACGATGTGTGCACCGACTTCGCAGCCTGCTGGGCGGCGCTGAGTGAGGGGCGTACTCCCGAACTCGCTGTGGCACCCGCTCGCGGCTACTGAAAACTTGCCCGCCCTCCTTGACCTAGGGGACCACCCATGCAACCGCATAACGGCGCCCGGCGCTTGGAAGACAGCTGGACGCTGACTGCCGGAGGCGAGGTGATCACACGCGTTGCCTGGTCGCCGCAGGGGGATCTTCTCGCCATGCCCACGCAGTCCGGCGCGGTCCACCTGAGCACCCTGGAGGGTGTGGTGCGGGCGAGCCACACCGTCTCACACAAAGCGCTGTGGACCGCGGCATGGCACGGTGATGGCCGCCAATTGGCACTCGCCGGGCGGGACAACACCGTACACGTCATCGATCCGGTCACCGGTGTGGAGGAACTCACGTTGGCCGGCCACATCGACGACGTACACAGCGTCGGCTGGGCTGCGGAGCACACGCTGATTTACTCCGTCAGCTATGACGGCACCCTGCGGGTGTGGTCCGCCGAGGACGGCAGCGAGATACGTACCATCCCTGCCCACCGGGGGCGCATCGAGGACGCTCTGTGGAACCGGGACGACAGGCTGGCCTACACTGCGGGACGCGACGGCCTGCTGCGTGCCTGGGACCTCGAAACCGGGGACATGGCCCGTGAGGTCACCGCCCACCAAGGCTTCGTGCTGCGGGTGATCGACAACCCGACCACAGCCGTGCTGCTCACCGCTTCGAGCGACGGCACCGTGCGGGTCTGGGACCGCCGCGAACTGCGGCTGCTGCACACAGTGCAAGGCATCACGGGAACCCCGCACGATCTTTCGCTGTCCCCAGACGGTCGGTTGCTCGCTGTGCAGGACGACCGAACCCACCTGTGGATCTACCGCGCCGACAGTATGGAGCTCCTCGACGTCGTCGAGGATGTCGCCGACCATCACCACTGGTACGGCAGCGCTAGGTTCCACCCCACGCTGCCGCATCTGGCCAGCACAGGCGGCGAAGACCGGGTGCTCACCCTCCGCACCTATGACACCACCCTCGTCGATCGCCTGGCAGCCGAGTCCGGCGCCGCCCGCTATGCGAACTGCCGGGTGGCCCTGCTGGGCAACACCGGCGTCGGCAAGACGGCCCTGAGCCGTGCTCTGTGCGGCAAGGACTTCCGCGCCACCGAGTCGACCCACGGCACCCGGATTTCGCTCATGGACCGCAGTGTCGTCGACGACCACCTCGGCTCTGTCGTGCGTGAGGTCTTCCTGTGGGACTTCGCGGGCCAGTCGGTCTACCGGCTCGTGCAGCCTGTGGAAGCCGTCGGCATCGAGGTCGCCCTGCTGGTCTTGGACAATCGCAATGTCAGCGACCCCCTTGGCGAGATCCGTGAGTGGGAGACTCTCCTGCGCCTGGGTTCCCCTTCCGGAGGTGGCCCAAAGCGCATTGTCGTCATCGCCCGTGCCGACCGCGGCGGTCTCAGCCTGGACCTGCTGTCCGACGAGGGCGAGGAGGAGATCCTGCGGTACCTCAGCACCGTGCAGACCAGCGCCAGAGACGGTACAAACATCCCGGCGCTGCGTGACCTGATCCTCGGTGCCATCGACTGGGACACCGTGCCGACGCTGACTTCCAACACGCGCTTCCAGCAGTTGCGTTCCTACGTGCTCCAGCAGGCGACCGCGGGCCGCGTGATGGGACAGACCCGCGCCTTGTACCGGGAGTTCTGCCAGTCCTGCGCCCGTTCGGACCTGCCCGAACCGACTCTCGACGAGTTCCGCACCCTGCTGGCCGGCCTCGACACCGAGGGCCTGCTGCGTCGGCTGCGCTTCGGTGACCTCGTCCTCCTGCAGCCCACCATCGTCGGTGCCTACGCCTCCATGCTGGTGATAGCCGCTCAGCAAGTAGCCGACGGCAGCGGCACTTTGACAGAGGACGACGTGCTGGCACTGCGCATCCCGCTCCTGGAGCACGACAGGGTCGCCGACCGGGAGCACGAGGAGGACATCATGCACGCCGCGATAGAGGAGTTGCTCTCCAGCGGTGCGCTGTTACGCGACGAAACGCGGGGACTGCTGCGCTTCCCGAGCGCCGTCCGGCGCCGCGCGGAGGACTCCGTGTGGCGGGGGCTGAAGGGGCGAACAGTGTTGCGCACTCGGGCACTGACCGACCACGCGTACGCCTCCGTCGTAGGCGCGCTTCTGTTCTCCGGACTGTTCACCGACTGCGAGTTGTGGGCCTCGCGGGCTCGCTTCGCCCGGCCGCTCGGCGGTTCCTCATGGATCTCTGTGCACCCGGACAGCAGGGCCCGAATACGGTTCGAGCTGCGTCACGACACCGGCGTCAGTGACGCCGAGTGCGCACTGTTCGAGGAGCTGTGCAGATCCCAAGCCGGCCGCCACGCGGTGGGTGAGGCGGTGGACGTCGTGGAACAACCCATCTGCGACGAGTGCGGCACGGCTGTCAGCGCGCAGCAACGACAGCGGCGCACGGAGCGCGGTTTCGACTGGATCACCTGCGGGGTCTGCGACAGACGCGTGGAACTGGGCGGTACGGGGAAGCCATTGAACCGGCCCGCCGAAGTCCGGGCCATCGAGAGCGCGGCCTCGCACACCCGCACGGCTGCCCTGCACTCCGCCGAGTTCACCCTGAAGGAGAAGCGACAGCTGTATGACGTATTCATCTCCTACAGCCGCGAGGACGAGGGAGTGGCGGTCCTGCTTGCGCAACGACTCCGGGAAGAGGGCATCCGGCCCTGGATCGATCTGTGGGAGACCTCGCCCGGAACCCCCTGGGTCGCCGCGATCCAGGAGCAACTGGAGACCATGCCGTGCGCGGCAGTGTTGGTCGGGCCGAGCGGGGTGGGACCCTGGCAGAAGGATGAGGTGTGGTTCGTGCTGCAGGAGTTCCTGGGGCGTCGCTGCCCCATCATTCCTGTGTTGCTCCAGGGGGCCAAGCTTCCCGTGATGCCGCCGCTGCTGCGCAACCTCCAAGCTGTCGACTTCAACAGGGAACTGCCCGATCCCATGCATCTGTTGCTATGGGGTATCACAGGGATCCGACCGGAGGAGAGGACCGCATGAGCATGAGTGTCCGACCGGTTGCCGTGGTCACAGCCTCCCGCCTACCCCGGGGGATGGAAGACACCGAAGGGCTGCTGGCCGCCCTCGCGGCACGAGGCGCGCGGGCGGACCTGGTGGTCTGGTCAGATCCAGAGGTGGCATGGGAGGACTACGATCGGGTGCTGTTACACGCGCCGTGGGACTACTCGGAGCATCTCGCCGCCTTCGAGAATTGGCTGGCGCTGGAGGTCGGCGGCCGCCTGGTGAATCCGCTCCCCCTGATGCGGTGGAACACCGACAAACGCTACCTGTGCGAGCTCGGTGCCAGAGGGATCCCCGTACCCGCGACCGTCGTCATCACGGAGCCCGCACGCGTGAGGGCGGACGAACTGGCGGCCGAACTCGGCATCGGCCCACTCGTCGTCAAGTCCACGGTCGGCGCGGGCGGCCGTCGGACCTGGCTGCTGGAGAGCGCAGGTGCAGTGCAGGAGTTCCTCCGGCAGGGCGGTGTGCCGGTGCCCGGTCCCGTCCTGGTCCAGGAGTATGTCCCGTCCGTACGCGACCAAGGCGAGTACTCGGCGATCCAGCTTGGCGGACGGCTCAGCCACGTCGTCCGCAAGGTGCCCGCCGCGGGGGAGTTCCGAGTGCAGCACCACTTCGGAGGGACGGTGCTGACAGAGCGTGTCCAGCCCTGGATGGAAGACTTCGTGACCAAGGTCGCCGACTCCCTGCCCCAGCAGCCCAGCTATGCGCGCATCGACTTCGTGACGAGCGAACGGAATGTTCCGCTGCTCATGGAGGTCGAGGTGATCGAACCCGATCTCTTCTTGCGGCACGGCGACGGCGCGTACGACACCTTCGCGGCGCTGCTGACCACATCGTGAGCGCCGACCCGGCGCACCAGCAGGAGGGGCGCGGTGGAGGCGTGCGGCCGCGTGCGGTCCCGGCCGGAGGTGCGGTCGCGGGGGTGCTGGCCCTGGTCGCTGTGGTGTTCGGCCTGGTCGGTGTCCATCAGCAGCTCGGCCAGCACCCCGGCGCCCGACAGGGCGTCTGGGAGGTCCTCTTCCGGGTCCTGCAGCTGTTCACCCTGGGGTGGGACGAGCCGGACCGGGCCCCGCCACTGCCCTGGCCGTTGCAGGTGGCGCGGTTCCTCGCGCCCGCAGTGACGGTGTACGCCGTTGTGGAGGCTGGACGGCGGCTGTTCGCCGACGAGCTGCGGCACCGGCGGGTGCGCCGTCAGCGCGGCCACGCCATCGTGTGCGGATCCGGGTCGGGGGCGCGCGCTCTGGCGCGGGACTTGATGGCGTCGGGGCAGCGGGTGGTGATCGTCGGCGACGAGGCAGAGCGCGCAGCCGGGGTGGCGGGCGCCCTCGTGGTGGCCGGCGACCCCCGGTTTCCGGCGGCCCTGGCTGCTGCGGGACTGGCCGGGGCAACCGCCTTGTACGCCTGCGACGATGACAGCACCCGCAATCTGGCGGTGGCTTTGACCGCTACCGGTGCCGTGACCGCCGAAGGACTGAGGGTCCATGCGGAGATCCGGGACCCCGTGCTGTGCCGTGCCCTTCAGGCGCGCTGGTGGAGCGGGAGCGAAGTGCGCCGTGTGCGGCTGGACTTCTTCAACCGCTATCAGGCCGCCGCCAACCGGCTCGTCCAGGAAGAGGCCGCGCACCTCTCGGACGGCAAGCCGAGGGAGGTGCTCATCGTGGGCCAGGGCTCGTTCGCGCAGGCCTTCGCCACCTGCCTGGGCCGCTTCAGCGCGGATCCTGCCCGCTTGACGATCACGTTGGTCGGCGCGAGTTCCGAGCAAACCGTCGACGATCTCATCCGCACCTCCCCATGCCTGGTCGACGCCTGCACCCTGCAGCATGCGAATGCGACCTCTGCGGAAGCGGTCTGGCAAGCGGTGGGCCGCGGCGCAGTGGCCCGGGTCTATCTCTGCGCGTCCGATCAGGAACAGGTGATCCGGCAGGCGCTGCTGGACACCGACCTGTGGCGGGCGGGCCCCGAGATGGTGACGGTCTGCATGGACGACGCCATCGGCTACGGCGAGGCGTTCCAGCAGTCCGGTGTGACGACGGCACCGGTCGACGGCATGGGCGGGCGTCTGAAACTGTGGGGTATCAAGGCCGCCGCGTACCGCCTGGATGCCGTCGACGAGGACTTCACGGAGATGATGTCTCGGGCGGTGCACGAGGCGTATCTGCGGCGCCGGCTCAGAGAACGCGCGGCCGGTGCCGAGCCCGGCGGTACGTTCGTAGCGTGGGGTGAGCTGTCGGAGGACCTCCGCAACGCCAATCGCGACCAGGTGCTGTCCTACGGACAGAAGCTTGCGGAGCTCGGCTGCGTCCTCATACCGAGGGACGGCCGGGCTGCCCCGTTCTCCGTCGACGGCGATGTCGTGGAGCGGCTCGCGGAGGCCGAGCACCTGCGGTGGATGAACGACCGGCTCAGGGCCGGATGGTCGTATGCGGAAGTCCGTGACGACAGCGCCCTGCACCACCCCGACCTCGTGCCGTGGTCCCAGCTTCTCGAAGCGGACCGCGAGAAGGACCGCGAGGTGATACGCGGCTTGGGCGCGGTCCTGGCCGACTCCGGCTTCGACGTCGTACACATCAGGGATGTGGAGAGCCCAGTCGTGATCCCAGACCCAGGGGGCGGTACGGGGAACAGGGGGGGTTGACTTCTCGGGTCTGGCCCGCGTCGTCTTTCTCGTCGACCGGGCGCGCGAGCCGAAACTCATGAACTTGAACTGATCGAGCCTGACCTGATTCTGCGACCGGGGGCTCCGGGCGGCCCACGATGAGCGACGAGGAGCATGTTCATGGACCATGAGAACTCTGAGTCCGCATTGCGCAGCTTTCCACCCGCGCCACTGGCTGCGGTCCGGTCGGTCCCGACCGGCACCGAGGCAGTCGACGTCGACCTGAACGACGTGCTGGCCGGTCAGCTCGTCAGCCTGACCGGGGCTCTGCAACGGCTCGGCATCTACGACGAGCTGCTCGGCTGCGTACTGGATCTGGTCGAGCTGGTGGCCTCACCACGGGCTCGGGCCGGAGTCACCGCAGACCGGGTGGAGCGCCTCCACGAGCATCTCACCGTACCGCAGGCATTGGATCTGCGTCGGCGGCTGGCTACCACACTGGCCGGCCGCTCAACGGTGTGGACCAGCCGGCTGCTACGCAGTCTGCGCGAGCAGTCACGACCGCTCTATGTGTGCGGCCGCTTCTACGCCAGGATCATGATGCCGGAGGACGTTATCGCGCCCTACCGGGCGACACTGGTAAGAGAAGCCGGTTTCATGACCCCGCACGGGCCGCATCTCGACTCCTGGTTCAGCCAAGGCACCAACACCATCAACCTGTGGATGGCCCTGGGTCCAGTGGTGCCTGGAAACGGCATGCTGTTCCATCCCCCGCAGTACCGTGACGGGCTACGCCGCAGATACGAGGCCTGCGAGCCATGGCAGTTCGTAGGTCAGCCGCGGAGCATCGCGTTGGATCCCGGCGATGTGCTGCTGTTCCATGGCGACCACGTGCACGCCACCGAGGTGAACATCACCGACCGCACCCGGTTCGTGGTCAGCACCCGGATCACGGTCGGTCCGCCCGCCTATCGGCGCGAGGGCACCGGCTGGGTGCCGTACCACGATCTGCGACTGCTGCATACGCCCCTGCATCGGATCAGCTCGCTCAGGTCGCGGCTGACCCGCAGCGCCATTCGGCAGGCCATCCGGACGGTTGGGCTACGTCCCACCGCTCGGCCCGCGGTCGCTTCTGCGTCGCAGGAAACGGATCGGTCGTGATTTCGCGGCGGTTGGACCTCAGCGAGCTGCCGGTGGACGGCATCCGCCCGGTCGACGGGCGAACGTGCGTCTCGCGTACCGCCGCGGGTGTCTTCGCCTTCGCACGGCGGTGCCCA
This sequence comes from Streptomyces sp. Ag109_O5-1, assembly GCF_003814875.1. Taxonomy (GTDB): domain Bacteria; phylum Actinomycetota; class Actinomycetes; order Streptomycetales; family Streptomycetaceae; genus Streptomyces; species Streptomyces sasae. Next base: position 1,662,411 of record NZ_RKQF01000001.1, read on the forward strand.
CACGCCGACGCCGACCTCGCCAACGGCTACGTGACGGACGGCTGGTTGCGCTGTGCCTGGCACAATCTGCCGTTTGAGCTGAGCAGTGGCCTCGGACCGTGCACCTCCGTGCCGCGGCTGTGGACCCGCAGGCTAACCATGGTCGCGCCGGAGATCTACGAACTGACGACCGAAGGGGACGCCCAACCATGACCGGCCCCCGCGTGCCGGCGCTGCACGTGACCCGGGCGTGGCGAATGGAACCGGTCGAGCTACCCTGGCCAGTGCCCGCTGACGGTGAGGTATCGGTGCGGTTGCTCTTCGCCACGGTGTGCGGCTCGGACGTGCCGAAGTTCACCGGCACCTGGGCCCGGTTCACTCCCCCGCTCGTCCCCGGCGCGCCGATCCACGAATGCGTCGGCGTGGTCGAGCAGAGCCGCGTCCCAGGCATTGCCGAGGGGGAGCCGGTGCTTGCCATCCCGAAGCACGACGCCGGGCTGGCGGAGGTGTATCTCGCCTCTGCGGCGCAGACCACGAGGCTGCCCGGCTGGAGCGAGGACGACCTACCGTACGCCACGCTCGGCCAGCCCACAGCAGCCGTGCTGCACGGGTTGGACCGCCTCGGCGACGTCAGGGGTGCACGGGTGGCGATCATCGGGCTCGGCGGGATCGGCCTGATCGCCGCGATCCTGCTGCGCGGGCGCGGGGTGGCGCAACTCGCCGTGATCGAACCGAATGAATACCGCCGGACACTGGGCGCATTCCTGGTGAACGCGCAGGGGTACCCGGCCTGGTCCACCGAACTCGCCGGACAGGCCGACGTCGTGGTGGAGGCCGTCGGCCATGACACCTACGGCGATACCCTGCCGGTATGCCTCCGCACGGTGCGCCCGGGGGGGCGGGTGCTGCTGTTGGGGAATCCGGCGGACACCTCCCACGCGGTCGGCGTGGAGACGATTGTCCGGCGAAACCTGTGCCTGGTGGGCAGCATCTCGCCACAGTGGGAGACGTACCTTTCGGCCGGGGCTCGCGCTGTCCACGACGACCTGGCGACATTCCGGCGGCTGATCACCGGCCACGCGCGGTGGCGCGATGCCGAACGGGTCTTCCGTGAACACGCAGATCCGGCGTCAAGCCGATTGAAGGTCGTCCTGACGGGATAGCCGGGCGCCACGACCGGTCGACCGGGAGAGGCCCGTATGAGACCTTGTGGGGTTCGTAAAGTCATCGCCGCAGGTTGGGACGGTAGAGCGGTGCCGGCTGACCTGCAGCGACGACTTTCCGAGCCCCACAGGCTCAAGCTCCAAGATCCGGGCGTCCTCACTGCCTCCCCATGAGAACCAGCATCTAGCGGACGCATGCTTCCTGGCCTCCGCCATCCAACGAGATCACCAACGCAGTCAAAACCAGTGAGCGGAGGCCGCTGCACGCACGACTGCATCACCCGGCCTACGGGTCGCTCCTCGGGGGTCGCACAGCGGCGGCGCCTGCCCGCACCATCGCGGCCACCGGTGGCCTCGCCCATTGCACGAGGTCACGCGGCAGGCCGGTGTCGAGCTCGACGCTCACCCGGACGTATCGGGTGTGCAGCCGAGTGACTTCGACGAGACGCGGTACGACCGCCTCCGGGCCGCGCTGCAATGCGGCCCGGTAGGTGTCCTTGCGCTGATTCATGCCGTGTCCTGTCGCTTGATGACTTCATCTGCGAGGTCCATGTACGCCGATCCTTTGGCCACCACCGGACTTCCGAATGACTGGGCGTACAGGTCGAGCCGCGGAATGTGGGTGGACAGCACGTCGAAGCCCCGCTCGGTGAGAGCTTCGCGGGCGTCGGCGTCGGGACCGGTCCGCGTGGCGTCGGCCCGGTTCGTTCGGTTCAGCAGGACGGCGGCGTGGGCCGGGTGGGCGCGCAGGGACTGTACGTCGCCCATCTCGCCACCGATGGGCGCCATGCGATCGAGCTCGATGGGAGCCGGAGTCACCGGCACGATCCATTCGCTTGCGTATCTCATGATGCTGCGGGTGATGTGCGCGTGGTCCTCCATCTGCGGAGCGTCGAACACGACGGCCTGCCGGTCGCCCAGGAAGTCGTTCACGCGCCGGTGCACGTCGCCCACCGGCAGAGCGACCACAGGAAACGGGAAGCCACCTGCCAATTCGCTCCAGCGCAGCGCGGAGGAAGCGGGGTCGCTGTCGACCAGCAGCGGTGGGACACCCGACTCGTGAAGTGCGTGGGCCAACCAGACTGCGCTGGTCGTCTTTCCCACCCCGGGCTTCAGGTTCACAAAGGCGTAACTCAGCGTCACACGGGTCAACGTAGGGTCGCGAGCCGCGGCCGACCGTCGACCTGGGGCACACCGTGCCGTCGTTCACCCTGCGGAGCTGGTGAATCATTCGTATGGGCCAGTACGGATGTCGTCCTCTTCGGGTGCCAAGGGGAGTGGGCCCACCTCAAGTCCCGACGCAGCGCCAGGATTTCCACGTCCTTGTCGTGGTCGCTCACCGGTAGCAAGCGCAGCACGGCAAACGCGTTCGTCACAGCCAGGTAGGCCAGTCGCAACAGCACGATCGATCATGTTCCCGCAGTTCTCAGCACTCGCGCCAGAGCGCCGCCCCCAGGGACAGCCGCCAAGACCCCTTGAACCGCGCACCCGCCTCCGACCAGGGCGGATGAAGTTTTCGGCAAGGGCAACGCCCAGGACGCGTTGCACGCGGCGAAGCAGAAGCTGGCCGGTCTGCCGCCCAAACCCCTGATCGACCTGCCTGCGAAGGACGACGCTGAGGCGAACAAGCGGGAGAAGACCGAGAAGGACAGGTCCTCGGCGGAGCTGTCGGCCGCTACCGCACAGTCCGATCTCGACCTGTACCGCGCTCAGGCCCGCAAGCTGGCCAGCGACTACGACCTGGAAGGCCAATCGGTCGCCCGGCGCCGGGACAAGGCGTTGGACATCGCGCCGAACGAGCCGGGTCTGATGCACAAGCTGGGCGACGCCTTCAAGGGCCTCGGGAAGGTACTCGACGCGCTCGACGACGTCGTCGCCAAAGAGGTCAGTGTGGCTGTGGCGGACGCGGTCAAGTGGCTCACGGAGCATGCGAACGCCATCGCCGCCCTTGGTGACGTGCTCGGGACCATCAGCGCCGCGCTGGGCGCAGCCTCGCTCATTGTCGCCCTCGTCTCTCCGGTGTCCGGGCCGTTTGCACCTATTTTTCTCGCGGTTGCAGAGGGCATCGGCGTCGCTTCGGGTGGCTTCTCCCTCGGCGCACTGGCACTGCACGGCGCCGCCCGAGCCGTCGGCGGAGAGTCAGTGGTCTCCAACCGTACGTTGGCCGAAGACGCTCTCGGTGTACCGCCCTTCGGCGGCGGCCTCAAAGGCATATCCAAGGTGGCCGCCGACAGCCGCTTGGCAGTCCATGCTTCCAATTTCGGCCTGGTCGATACGGTCGCGGCCTTCCTGGGCGATCCGACCGCACTCGGATACTGGGCACCGAACAATGAGCGACAGGTCGCTGAGGTCGCGGCAACCCCAGTTATCCCCGGAGCCCCCTTGCTCGTGGCGTTCGAGAACGCCTGGGAAGCTGGAACCGAGAAGGACAAGGCAGCCCGGCAGGGAAAGTGAGCCACACGATGAAAGATGCAGAGATCCTGGCCCACTTCGATGGGCGCGGCACTGCCGAGTTCAGTCTGAGCGGCCTGGAGGCCGGCCAGTCCGACATGATCACGGCGATCGGCTTCGAGTTCGGCTACGACCTCAAGCAAGCCGAGGCGGTGAGCAGGAGCACGATGCGCATGATCTTCGTGCGCACTGACTCCCCAACGGCTCGTCAACGCGCCTGGCAGACGCACGACCGGTTGCGCGCGGGAGGTCCGCTCCTGGCGACATGGACCGTCCCTGGTACAGCGCCAGGAGCGGTCGGCTCCGTCACGGCCGTCGACATGGCGTCGAAGCGGCGAGGTCTCGCCGCCTACGAGGCCAACGGCATCAGGGGATTCGTAGTCTTCATCGCCGTGCTCAGCCTCGGCTGCTTCATCCTCGCGTGGGTACTGCGCGACAGCCCGAACACACCCCTCGCCGTGATGGCGGCAGTGCTCGGCATCGCCGTTGCCGTGGCCGCGGCCCTGACCCCTCGGTGGATGAAGCAGTGGTACGAGAAGAACCGCCGGCTGGTGGATCTCTACGACCGACAACGGTCTGGCCAGGTGGGCCCCCCGCCGCCTCCCGGGCCCGCCGGTCCGCATCCCGGTAGCGGGAGCGGCCAGTGATACGGGTCGACTTCTCGGTTCCCGCCGAGTTCGAAGAGATGCCTTTGGACATGGACTTCGACACGGCCTGGGCCACCGTGAACGCCCGAAGCACCTCCGCCTCACTGGCGCCAGAAACCGAGCAACAGCCACGGGCGGAGATGGCCCGCACACTCCAGCGGATCTCGCGGTTGCTCGCAGAGGTCGGCGTCGTGTACACAGCCAACTGCCTGCGGTCCTTCGAGGGCGAGACTTCCATCGGCTCGCTCGCCGTCGCTGTCGTGGACTTCCCCTACGGCGACGATCCCGCCACCGCAGTCAGAGGGACCCTGCGAGGTGACGGGAAGCGGTAGCGCGACGGCAGTGGTGGTCTGTTCGCAGAGGGTTTCGCCGTCCCAGGTGAAGTCGGTCTGCTCTACGACCGACGCGTGGTCCGCGGCGAGCCGCTGTTTGGAGATGCGCCGGTCGAGCGGGTCGTACTGGTACTGCCATACCGTGCCGTCGGGAGTGGTCACGGAGGCGAGGCGGTCCTCGGCGTCCCAGGTGTAGCGCCAGGTATCCGGTTTGCGGGACAGACGGATCTTCTGGCGCAGCGTGATGCGACCGGCCGCGTCGTGCTCGTAGCGGACTCGTCCCGCACCGGTGATGCAGGTGTTGGCGTAGGTGCGCCGGCCGGTGGCTTCGTGGCCTGGGTGACTTGCAGGCCACTCGGCCTGTGTCAGGTTGCCTGCCTGGTCGTAGGCGTAGCGTTCGGACCAGTCCGTGGCGTCGACGGTGGTGACCCGGCCTGTCGTGTCGAGGCCGAAGCGGCTCGCTCCGTTGAGCTGGTCGTCGAGGGCGACGAGGTGGCCGTCCGGTCGGTACGTGTACGCCCGCTGCTGAACCGGGCGTCCGTCGGCTGTCACCGATTGGAGCGCAAGACGCCCTTGACTGTCGAAAGTGTTGGCCAGCGTGACGGTTCCACCGATGTGACGGGCCAGTTCTCGGCCTGCCGCGTCGTACTCAAAGGCGAAGGTGCGCCCGGCGGTGGTGAGGGCCGTACGACGGCCGGCGGCATCGTAGGCGAACGAACTGGTAGCACCGGTGGGGGTGGTACGGCTGGTACGGCGTCCCACAGCATCGTATTCATACGTGGTGGTGCGGTCGTTGAGCGTCTCCGACAGCGCACGGCCGGTGGCATCGCGCTCGATGGTCAGACTCACGCCTGGAGCGGTGGCTCGAAGGAGCTTCCCAGTCGTCGTGTACGTGAAGGTGGTCACCGCCCCGCCGACGTCCTTGCGGATGACCTGGCCCATCACGTCATGTTCGAAGTTGACTGTCTGGCCGAGGGCGTTGGTGCGAGCTGTCAGCCGACCAGCGGGGTCGCGGTTGTAGGTAACTGTGCGGCCGCCGAAGTCCGTTTCGGATATCAGGTTCCCGGCCGCGTCGTAGTGGTGGTTCGCGTGAAGTCGTCGTAACTGAGCGTGCCGGAGAGGAACCCGCCACTGCCGCCTGTACGGACGACTCTGCCGCTCTCGTCGTACGTATAGGTGTACGTCGTGTCGTTGCGGTCGGTCCATGAGGTGATCCGACCGGCCTCGTCGTAGGCGAATCGAAGGGGCCGGCCGGAGGAGTTGATGACCTCGGTGAGATTCCCCGCGTCGTCGTAGCGGTAGGAGACCAGCAATGTTCCGGCGGTCTTGGGCTGTCGCGATTCCAGCAGGTGCAGGGCGCCAATTCGCGGCAGGTTCCTGTCACGGTCGATGGCGATGCGGTAGCCGCCACTGTGCACGACCTCCGCCGGCGTGCCGTCATCTGCGTAACGGACCGTGATGCGCTGACCGTTGCGGTCCACCGTGGCCTGCAATGGCAGGTCGACCGCTTCACCGTCGTCTGTGGGGCGTGGGGTGTGGAAAACATGGCTGAGCCCGCTGTCGGGGTCGGTCACGCGCAACGCGCCGTCCACCTCGTCGTCCCAGGTCAGCGGCCATGGCTGGCCGATCTCGGGATAGACGGGCGCCTCGGAGTCGGGGAACGGCAGCGGGTAGACGAGCCGGGCGCCGTCCGGTGCGACGGAGACGACTCCATCGTCATCGACCTGCAGACGCTGATCGAGGGTGGAGGCCCAGGACTGGCCGAACCAGCCGCCCCACCGATATGAGGAGGCGTGGGTACGCTCCAGGATCAAGGGCAGAGCACCAGGCAGTTCGACGTCGAGCTGTGGCAGCAGCATGTCGCCGGTAGCCACGTCGATCGGGTCGAGATCGCACTTCTTGAACACCGCCCGAATGGAGGCGGGCAGGCTCTCCCACTCCGAAGGGCGCAGCTTGAGCCGGGACAGCCCGGAACTGTCGAGCTTCAACGCCTTGCTGAGCTTGGCCAGATCGGCCGCCCTGAGACCCTTCAGCCCCTTGCCCAGGGCCTTGCCGAGCATGCCGAAGCCGACGCCCATCACCGCGCCCTCGGCGAGGATGCCGGCCAGCTTGTCCGGGTCCTTGAACGCCCCCGGATCCTCCAAAAGCGTGGTGAAGACGGAGAACGTCGCGCCATCCTTGGCCATCTTGGCCACCGAGGCGACGCCCCGGACCTCCTTCAGCGCCTTCAGCGCCTTCAGCGCCCACTCTACGCCCCGGATGACCTCCATCACCCCGCGGATCGCGGAGGCCAGCGCGGTGCCCTCTTCCTCGATCCGGCCGATCAGCGCCACCACCTTCAGCGCCCGCTCGCCGGCCATGAGCGTGGAGGCCACCGACGACGCGCCGGCCGTCAGCACGTCCAGCGCCAGACCGGCGATCTCGAACTCGGCGATCTCCGCCAGCATCACGCCGATCTCGGACAGCAACTCGTGCGCCTTGTCCGCGAAGTCGTCCAACGCCTTTGCACCCTCGCGCAGGGAGTGGGCCATCTCGGTGGCGTTCTGGCGGGCGGCCTTCGCCCGCTTGTTGTACGCCTTGGCGGCCTTGCCCTCCCACTCGACGTCTGCGAGAGCCTTGCGGGCAGCCTCCGCAGCGTCGTCCAGACCGGTGGCCAGGTGCCGCCACTTCTTGGCGATCTCCCGCACCCCGTCCGGGTCCACCGCCGGATTGGTGATGCCGAGGAACTCCAGGCCGCTGGCGACGGAGTCGCCGAACATGTGGTTGATCGGGCGGTGCTGCCGGGGGACTGCGCGGCGATCGTGGCGTTGGTCGAGGATGAAGCGGCCGGCGATGGGGGCGGTGTGCGGGCCCGGCAGATGCGCGATCATCTCGGGTGGCGAGCCAGTGATGCGCGGGGGCAGGCCGCTCGGTTCCGCGCCACGCGGCTGGTGGAGCGCGGGTGGTTGAGCGAGGAGCAACCTGGGCTGTTCAGGCCGCGGTCGGGGCGGGCCGGCTGAGGCGGCGGGGATGCTCGCCGCCCGCCATGTCGCTTCTCAAGCCTCGCGGGCGCGCTCGTAGGTCAGGTGGACGAGGCCGTTCCCCACGGTCTTCGTGTGGATCAGGCGCAGGGGTCGCTTGTCGCTGGTCTCGCCGAACAGGCGCTCGCCCGCGCCGACCGCAACCGGGAAGACCGTCAGGCGCAGCTCGTCGACCAGGTCGTGCTCCATCAGTGTGCGCACGAGCGGACGGCTGGCGTACACGACGATCTCCCCCTGTATCTGCTGCTTGAGCTTCGAGACCTCACTGACTACGTCGCCTGCCAGGACGGTGGCGTTCGTCCATTTGGGCTCCTTGAGCGTCGTGGACACGACGTACTTGGGCAGACGGTTCAGACTGTCCAACCACTCGCCGCCCATCATTGACGACCGTGCGCCGAAGTACTCGTCGCTCCGCCGACCCATCAGCAGCGCCTCGGCGGCTTGTGCCTCGGCCAGTTCGAGCTCCGCCCACGCCTCCCAGTCCTGGTGCATGAACTGAAGAAACCAGCCGCCGTGCCTGAACCCTCCCTCGCCGCTCGGGTCCTCGACGACGCCGTCGAGCGTGACGTTCTGGCTGACCACGATCTTTCCCATCTTGATCCTCCTTGTCTCCGGGGCGCGCCCCGGACTGGGGCCGCCTCCAACCAGGTAGACACCGGCCCAGCCAAGAACTGGGCGCGCAGACACGGCAAAGTGGCGGGCCACCGTACAGATCGTGCGCCGCCACGAACGGTCACCACCGGCAAGGTCACCCTGGAACGCGACTACGCACTCACCGACCTGACGGTGCAGCAGGCCAACGACGTCACCCTGCCTGGTAGGTGAGGTAGGCAAGGCTGTCGCCAACGGTGCGGGTGCCTGCAAGGCGCAGGCGTTTCGGGGTGCCGGACTGGTCGAAGAGGCGGTTGCCCGCGCCCATCACGAGCGGGAAGACCGTCAGCCGCAGCTCGTCGACGAGGTCGTGCTCGATCAGCGTGTGCACGAGCTGGGAGCTGGCGTAGACGCGGATCTCGCCGTTGACCGTGTCTTTCAGCCTCGCAACCTCATCCGCGATGTCACCGTCGAGCACCGTCGAGTCGTTCCAGCCGGGATCTGTGAGTGTGGTGGAGGCGACGTATTTGGGCAAGTTGTTAATCCTGTCCGCCAGTCGGCCGGTCCGGGATGGGTATCGTGCGGCGAAGAACTCGTAGCTGCGTCGCCCCAGCAGCAGGACCTGCGCGCCCAGCGCGTCGTCGAGGATGAGCTTGTCCCATGCTTCGCGGTCGGTCGGGGCGAGCCCGGCGCGCCAGTCGTAACGGCTGAAGCCCTCCTCGCCGGTCGGGTCCTGGGTGACTCCGTCGAGTGAGACGTTCTCGAAGACGACGATCGTTCCCATGTCGATGCTCCCATGTTCGGGTGGTCGGACTACCACTGAGGTAGACACCGCGGCATCGGCAGAACTGGGCGCGCGTCAGCCGCCCAGTTGGCCGGTCAGCCGGTGTCCATACCCGTGGGAAGTGCGATGTGGTGACGGAGAGGGTGACCCGAGGATGGCGACCGGCGATCTGATGTCGAAGGCGCGGGCCGGCGACGGTGACGCGTTCCGCGCATTGGTCCAGCCGTACCACGCGGAGTTGCAGGTGCACTGCTACCGCATGCTCGGATCGTTGCAGGACGCCGAGGATGCCCTGCAGGACACGCTACTGGCCGCCTGGCAAGGCATCGTGGGGTTCGAGCGGCGCGCCTCGATGCGCACCTGGCTGTACCGGATCGCCACCAACCGGTGCCTCAACGCGCGTCGCTCGGTGAGTCGGCGCCAGGCGAAGGAGTGGAACGTGCCCGATGTCGAACCGCCCGAGCCGACCCGGCTCGGTGAGGTCGTCTGGCTGCAGCCTTATCCCGACACCCTGCTCAAGGCCGTGATCGACGCGCCGCTCGGGCCAGAAGCCCGCTACGAGCAGGCCGAATCGATCTCCCTGGCGTTCGTCACCGCTTTGCAGGTACTGCCGCCTCGTCAACTCGCCGTTCTCGTCCTGCGTGACGTCCTCGGATTCCACGCCCGCGAGGTGGCCGACATGCTCGACTCAACCGTCGACTCGGTCAACAGCGCCCTCAAACGAGCCCGCGCCGCCCTGCAACGCCACCAGCCGCCGGCCGCCCACCACCAACCTCCCGCCCCCGGCTCAGCCTCTGAGGACGCGATCGTGGCGAAGTTCGTCCGCGCGTGGGAGTGCGCCGATCTCGACGCGCTGGTGGATCTTCTCACCGACGACGTCTTCTTCTCGATGCCGCCAGTGCCCTTCGAGTACGAGGGCAAAGACCTCGTTGCCCGCTTCTGCGCCAGCGTCTTCCGGTCTGGCCGGAGGTTCGACCTGGTGCCGACGCGAGCCAACGGTCAGCCCGCGTTCGGAGCGTACCTGCGCGCCCCCAACGGCATCAGCCACGGGACTGGCCTCTACGTCCTCACCCTCGCCGACCACCGCATCAGCGCAATGACCCGATTCGAGAACAGCGTGCTGCCCTGTTTCGGGCTTCCACGCTCACTCTCGAGCCGATAGCTGCCCACTCAGCCAGCCGCGTCAGTCGCCTGAACTGGCGTCAGAAGTGACCCCAATCCGGATATAGGGTCACGTTTCCGTATGTCAGGAGTGGAGTGGCCGCTGGGTAGGCAGGCTCGTTCCGTTGGTTCGGATGCGAGGTGTGCGGAGGTGGCCGATGCCGTCGGTGCTGGAGAAGCGCGAGCGGGTGGCGATCACCCGAACGGGAGTGATACGCACGGAAGTTCGAGCGGCCGCCGTATCCCTCGGTTTGGGAATCGCTTCTGAACCCACACGGCCAGGAGGTGCTACGCGACCCACGCCGCCACGCGGCCGCTAGCCAGGGGCAGGCCCTGGCATAAGCGCGGGTCCGGGGGCGTATCCGGGGACTGTCAGGCGGTGACCTTGCCGAAGATGTGGTTGGCGGGAGCGTCGGGGTCGTTGCCGTAGAAGAACTCTTCGAGTGCCTGGTGGAACTCGTCACGGTCCAGTCCGCCGGAACCATCGAGGTCCAGAGCGGCAAAAACGGCGGCGCTGTCCTCGCCGGGGACTGCGGCGACCGAGTCGAACATCTGCTGGAACTCGGCCTGGTCGATCTTGCCGTCTCCGTTGAGGTCGACGAGGTCGAAGAAGCAGTTGGTGACCGGCGCAATCTGCTGCGGGTAGAGCGCGCGGTCGGTCAGGACACTCTTGAAGCCTTCGGTCATCTCCCGCACATCGACCTTCCCGTCACCGTCCTGATCCATCGGGGCGATGACGTTCGACCAGAACTGGTCCATCCCCTCGGTGAGCCGGCGGACGGTCTCGGCATCAGGGGTGGTCTCGCGGGCGCTGATGTAGCGCTCGCTCATCTTGCGGACGTCGTGCTGGGTAATGAACCCGTCGCCGTCGACATCGGCGCCCCTGAACCACTGGCCGTACTTGAGATCTTGAAGTGCAGTCATGACTGCGCACCGTATTCATGCAGTTACGGCGACGCAAACGTCCGAGTGGAGGCTGGGCGCCGGTACGGACCTACCGACCGGGCGCCCGACGAGGGGGAACACGGCAAACTCGCCCGTCGTTGGGTTGGCTTCGTTTCAGTGTTCGAGGTGTGGTGGTGTGAAGGCGAGTACCTCCTCGACCGGCCCGTCGTGGACCTCGACGTCGACGAGAGCACTGTGCGCACTGGGTCCCTGGGACAGACGCGAGCACCCGCGGTCCCCGGTGAGGGTGTTCGGGTTGCCGTGGCGGTCCAAGGTTCCGCTCCGGCCCGGCTGGGCCGGGTCCCACCACGCTCCGGTGGACAGCTGGATGACGCCGGGCATAACGGCGTCCGACAGGATCGCGCCCGCCAGGCAGCTGCCTCGGTCGTTGAAGACGCGCACGATCATGCCGTTCTCGATACCGCGTGATGCCGCATCGTGCGGGTTGATCGTTACGGGCTCGCGGCCGTGGATCTTTGACTTGAGGCTGTGGCCACCGTTGTCGTACTGGCTGTGCAGGCGTGAGGCAGGCTGATTCGAGATCAGGTGCAGCGGGAAGCGGTCCGCCAGGTCGGCGCGAAGCCACTCCACGGGTTCGAACCACGTCGGATGTCCGGTGCAGTCGTCGTAGCCGAACGAGTCGATCTCCTCGGAGAAGATCTCGATCCGGCCCGACGGCGTCGTCAGGGGGAAGCGCTGCGGATCGGAGCGCAGTGCTTCGAAGCTGCCAGGAAACGGCCCGCTGAGTGCCGGCAGTTCGACACCGGAGGCGCGTTGCCAGAAGTCGTCGAAGTCTGGCAGGGCCGCGTCGTCGCCGAGGTTCGCCCGTGTCTGGACGTAGAGGTGCCGGACCCATTCGATCTCGGAACGCGCCTGGGTGAACTCGCGCTCATAGCCGAGCCGGGCAGCCAAAGCGGCGAAGATCTGGTGGTCTGTGCGTGCCTCGCCGGCCGGCTCGCGGACCTTCGGCATCGCGATGAGGTGAGGGTCGGAGAATCCCGCGGCGAAGTCGTCACGCTCCAGGCTGGTCGCGACGGGAAGCACGATGTCGGCGAACTTCGCCGTGGTATTCCACCAGGCTTCATGGACCACCACCGTGTCCGGGCGCTGCCAGGCTCGGGTGAGGCGGTGGAGGTCCTGGTGGTGGTGGAAGGGGTTTCCTCCGCACCAGTAGATCAGGCGCAGGTCCGGCAAGGTCAGGCGCTGACCGTCGTAGTCGATCGTCGCGCCCGGTTCCAGCAGGGTGTCGGCGATCCGGGCGACCGGAATGAAGTCCGCAACAGGGTTCGCCACCCGCGGCATCGACGCCACAGACGGGCGGCCCGGGGCGACACCGGTCGCGTCCATCGTTGCGTAGCCCGCGCCCCAGCCGCAGCCGGGCCGGCCCAGCGAACCCGCCATGGCCGCCAGCACGACCGACATCCAGATCGGCTGCTCACCGTGGTCCGCCCGCTGTATGGCGTAGTTGACCATGATGAGGGAACGCTGTGTGGACAGGCGGCGGGCGAGATCGGGGATCGTGTCGCGGCTGATGCCCGTGATCCTCGCGGCCCAGTCGGCGTCCTTGACGACGCCGTCCACGTCGCCGGTCAGGTAGGAGGCGAAGCGGTCGAACCCCTCGCAGCAGCGAGTGAGGAAGTCCTCGTCGTACCAGTCGTTGACCAGCATCGTGTGCGCGATGCCGAGCATCAAGGCGGTGTCAGTGTTGGGGATGACCGGCAGCCACTCGGCGTCGAGGAAGTCGGCGGTGTCACTGCGGATCGGGCTGACGTTCACGAACCGCACCCCGGCCTCACGGCACTTCCGCTGCAGGTCCCGCGTCTGGTGCCGGGCCAGCCCGCCAGGGTTGATCTGGCTGTTCTTCAGAGCCAGCCCCCCGAACGCCACCACGAGCTCACAGCTCTCGGCGATCTCGTCCCACATCGGCATCCGGGACTGGTAGCTCCACGGTGCCCCGCCGATCACATGCGGAAGGATGACCTCAAGAGCGGCGGTGCTGTACGTGTTGCGCGAGTCGGTGTAGCCCCCGCCCAACGACAGGAACCGCTGGAGCTGACCCTGCGCATTGTGGAACCCGCCCGCACTGGCCCAGCCGTACGAGCCGCCGAACACCGCGCTGTCCCCGTGCTGTGCGCGCACTCGGCGCAATTCCTCGCTCACCAGCGTGAGCGCGTCGTCCCAGCTGACCTCTACGAAGGCGTCCGCACCTCTGGCCGTTTCATCGGCGCGCGGCAAGCCATTGAGCCACCCTTTGCGCACCGCGGGACGCAGCACACGCGCACTGTCCTCAGCAGCCGTCACCATGCCCGGGCCGATCGGCGACGGCGCGGGGTCATCACCCCGGGGCTCAATGCGCACCAGCTGACCCGAATCGACCACGGCTACGAAACTGCCCCAGTGCGTCGCCACCGGCATGCGTTGTTCCACCGTGCCTCAACTCCATCCCTGAAGTTTCTCCGGCTCTCGAACAACGGCCGCTACACCACAGGGGTTCCGCGTCAGTCAGCGGTCCGCAGGACACAGGCTCCCCCTGGCGGATGCTGCCCAACCCTGACGGTGCGCACGACTCCCACCGCCGCCACTCGACCGGAGCCCGGAGCGCCTCTGTCGACCGCGACCTGACCGTCGTCCGACACCAGCGTCAAGGTCCTGGACCACCTCGCTCCAAGGCGGTCGAGGGACGGTTGGAGTGCCGGAGCCGGCGCGGAACTGTCACGGTCACCGTCGAGGCCCGCAGGCACTGGGCAATCTGGCATCGGACCAAGAACAGCCCGGAATCCACGACGAGGCTCCCGGGGCACCCTGGGAGGCCGGCAATCGGTCTGAGAGTCCTCAACACGCACGACTTGACAGGGAACAGTCCCGCTCGGTGTACAGCTTCGTGGTCAGCTGCAGCCCGCAGCCTCCGAGCAGCAGCCCGCACCAGAACGTGTCGTGCTCGTGACGACGGCGGAAGGCGTCCAACTCCATCGCCTCCAGCGGCAGCATCAGCGGCTCCTCCGAGTCCGCGCCGCCCAGGACCGCCGTCTGGATCTGCCGCCAGTCACCCCGCACGAAACCCCACCTTTCGTCCCAACTCATCCTGCTAGTAGCCGCGTTGACCTCACAGACGATCGACGTACTCACACCGTCGTACGCAGCGGGTCAGACTCGCCAGCAACAAGCGACGTGGCGGCCTGCCGTACGGCACGCTCCGCCAAGGCCCGCCGCACCACAAGAGTCCGGGCGGCCTCGGATGCGCGGCGACGCTGCACCGTCATCGGCCCGTCGCAGTGCGGGAGGCAGCATCCCGATCGGGGTCAACACCGACCGTGTCGGTCCGACCAGTCACTCCCGCTGCGCCGGGGTCAGCGCGGGTTACCAGGTGACCGTGAGGCGTAGGGGTGCAGGACCAGAACGGTCTTTCGCGATGAGGACGTCGACTTCGGAGGGGCGGGTGCGATCGACGAGTGGGAGGGTGTCGGCGTGGTATTCGAGCTCTGCGGCAAGGCCGAGGTCCTCGATATCGAGGAGCTGGCTGTCGCGACGCGGCCTCTCAAGGCGGGCCATGAGCAAGATGGGCACCGAGCTCGTCAACAGCGGACTCCCCATCCACGTCGGCGCCGCTCTGCTCGGCCACCTCAACATCCAGACCACCCGCGGCTACGTCGCCGTGTTCGACGAAGACGTCATCCGCCACTACCTCACCCATCTCAACGAACGCCGCCAACTCCGTCCCGACCACGAATACCGCGACGTCACCAGCGACGAGTGGGACGAGTTCGAAGAGCACTTCGACAAGCGCAAGGTCGAACTCGGCGCATGCGGACGCCCCTACGGCACCCCCTGCCAGCACGAACACGCCTGCTTATCCGAACTACCCAGTTCACGGACCGACGGGGCCGCTCGCAGGCGAGTTGCTAAAAGTAGTGGGCGACAATCTCGGCGCCCCGGAGTGTCCGGGCGTGTCGCGCCGCCGACTCCTGCCGGGGCGCCGTGACTGGGTGTCGTGGGACAGGGGTGGACAACGCTGACTGGGGTGCGGCGGTGGGCAGGGATCAGTCGAAGTTGAGGCGGCGTCCCCATTCGCTGCTCCACCCACCGCGCCAGACGGCTAGTCCCGCGTAGGTGAAAATGCAGCCGACGCCGATGCCCCATTCGTCGCCTTCGTAGCGGATGGTGGCATCCGTGAGGGAAGTGCGGAGTCCGTCGAGGGGGATTACGGTGAAGGCATCGCTGCGCTCGTCGGGGCAGTGCTGGACCTCGATCCAGCCTTTGCGGACGAAGGGCAGCAGCGGGGCGAGTTGCCGGTCCACCCAGGCAAGGCGCTCGGCGCTGTCCAGGTCGTCCGGCGGATCCTCCCAGATGCCGAACGCCCCGGTGAGCATGCCGCTCGACTCGGCCGCGCAGACCAGGACTTCGCGTTCCTCAACGCTCAGCTCGTCCCAGGTGGGAAGCGCGCTGGTGTCGGCAGTCGGATGTGCGCCGTCGAACCAGTGCTCGCGCACGTGCTGCGGGGCGGCGAGGCTGAAGCGGCGGTGAGGGCGGGCGGTCCACAGCCAGTTGGTCGGATCGGTGAGAACCTCGTGGAGTTCGGACCCTGCCACCAGGACAGGGGCGACGGCGCGGTGGCTTTCCCCCTCGTGGACGGTCAGTAGCCCGCGTTCGGCGAGATCGAGGGCCACGTCGGCGAGCTGTGGGACCAGGGCGCGTTGCTCGTCCTCTGTGAAGCTGCGCAGGGGCGGAGCCTGTGCAGCACGGGCCCAGCGAAGTGCCACGCCGTAGTTCTGGACTACCCCGGCCAGGGAATACCCCGAGATGGCACGACGCATGAGTGTCTGTTCGGCGATCGTCAGCGAATCCCAGGCGTGCATGACGTGCATGCTCTCACTGCGAGCGGCCTGAGCCATAGCTGATTATCCGGGCAGGCCGGCCATCAGCCCAGGTGAGGGGCCTGGCTCCCGCTAGTCGTCACCCAGCGCGAGCAGTATCGCGAACTGCTCGCTGTTGGTTCCGGCAACCACGACATCGATGCCGTGTCGGGTGACGGGCGTCCACGCGCGGCCGTTGTCCACCTCAGGTCGTGCAGGGTCCAGTTCGCGCCGAGCAACTGGTTGGCACGGGTGAAGACCATCCGGGCCGCGTCGTACTCCAGCGAGCGCATCGGCCGTCGCAGCGTCCACCACAGCGGCTCCGACGGGTGCTTGGGGACCATGCCGCGAAGTTCTTGCTGGTAGAGCCGCAGCCACACGAACGCGTCGGCGGAGGCGGGAAGGTGCTGCAGGACTTGGTTGCCCTTGCGGACCACGCCGATCGTCTGGTCCCCGGGCGAGACCAAACCCTGCGGGACACCCAGCAGTTCGGAGGCACGGGCGCCGGTGGAGATGTAGAACGCGATCAGAGCCCTGTCCCGGTTGTACTTCAACCCGGCGAACAGGTCGTTGAATGCCTGCTCAGGAATGATCCTCGGGGTCGGCTTGGGCTCCTTGGGCTGATAGGTGCCCCGGCGCGAGGGCTGCCGGAACGGCTGCATCGGGTTGTGATGCGCGTTCGGACTCCCCTCGTCGGCAGCTCCGCCCTGCGGGAACGGGTTGATCAGCGGTCGGCCGTGGGTCTCGCCGTGGTACTCGTAAAACGAGCGGATCACCGCGCGAGCGTGCCGCCTGGTCCGAGCGGCATAGTTCTCGCCGGGCGCGGCCTTCCCCGTGACCGGGTTCACCGAGCCCGGGGCGGGTGCATCGGGACGACGCCGCCGAGGCGGCTTCTTCGTGGTCTTCAGCCACAGTGCGAAGTCACGGGCCTCGGCGCGGCTCGCCAGATGCCAGGGAACGTCCACGGCGTGTAGGAACCTGATCCACGCCAACAGCTCATAGGCGTAGGACCGCAGCGATGTCGGACTCGCGTCGTCGGCGAGCAGTCACCACGACCCTCCAGTAGCAGCCACAACCCCCTTGTCGTCACTATGCGTTGACCTAGAAGGAAGCCCAAACCAGTTCGGTCAACGGGGCATCCGCTGCCCCATGCTCCAGGTCAGCCCGAAGATGATCAGCCGACTCGACGACCTCGAAACGGTCCTCATCAACCACCGGGCCCGTGCCGAAACCGAAGGCTGGCGCGGCGAGATCGAAGGCATCGACCTGACCCTCACCCTCCTGCGAACCAAGAGAGACGAAACCGGGCGGCGCCTCCGTCGGCCCGTCGTCAACCTCGGCATCCCCCCTCCCACGCACCACCACAACAGCGCAGGAGACCACACCATGATCCCCTGCATATTCCTACTTGCCGAGGCAAGCGGTTCCGCCGCCGGCAGGCCCCTGAGCAGCAGGACGACCGTGCTTACGGAGGATTCGCAGCTATCACTCCGCCTGGCCGCTCAACTCTGCCCAGGTGTAGCTGTCCATACTGTCGTGAGGGCCGATCCTGGAGAGTTCCGAGCCGTCGTGCCCCACAGCCACGATGAGCGGTCGTATCCCCCCGTGGCCTGTGGACTGGGACTTCCAGACCACGATGAGCCTGCCGTGCCCAGGCACCTTGATCCGTCGGTCGCCGAGGAGGAGATGATCCACTTCGGCCGCCACCTGGAGTTCGTTGGACCCGACCCACGAGCCCGTCCCGGTGAAGTCCGGATGACGATGCTGCAGGCGGTAGGCATAACTCAGGCAACCTGCACCTCCGCCGAGCTCGATCATGCCGACCTGGCCCGGCTGGCCCGCCGCCAGTCTCTCGGCAAGCAAATCACCGTCCGACGCACTGCCACCGCCTGTGTACTGCCATTTCTCGCCGCAGCGCTCAATCAGTGCGGTGTGCGTCTCCGCTTTCGCGGACCCGGGACGCCAGATGAGCCAGACCCCGCCGACACCCGCGTCCCGGTCGACGTCACCCGACACCAGGGTCAACCATCGGCGAGGCAGCCAACCGGGCTGCAGCACCTCGCCGTTGACCACGCGTCGGACCACCCTCGGCAGAATGATCCGCATACCACGATCGATGCGGCGCATCCGACGCAACTCCGCGCGAGTGGACATTTACAGATGGTACCCAGCGGCGGGAGCACTCACGCGCAGGAGGTGACGGGAACGGTCAGTACCGAAAGCTGGCTCGCCCCTCAGTCAGATAGATCATCCAGGGGCGAATCGGCTCACCGCCTGCCACAGGCCGCAGTTCCACGTCGAGATCTCGCACCGCGGCTATCGCCCCGATCAGTTGCTCAGGGAAATGCTGGCGCCGCGCCTCCTCCTGCGCGGCAAAGAGCGGACTGAGCTCACTCCAGCCGACTCCCGGCACGAACCGGCAGAGAAACCACGGTTGATCGACGCTCAGGTCCCAGAGTTCGCCGACCAAGAAGTCGCCATGCCAGACCTCGTATGCGGCCGACTCCCCCACGCGTCCCTCCACCAGTCCCTTGTCCAGTGTCCAGACAGTAACCGCGGCGCAGACGAGTCGCGAGACGCCAATCCGCCATGACCAGTGGCCCATCCAGAACGGAGAGCTCCTTGCCAGACCGAATACCCCACATCAACCGTTCGGGTGAAGTGCAGATAAGCACCGACTACTGGCCCGCGGCTGGACGATCAGCGATATCGCGCGGGAGCTGGGCCTTGCCCGGCACACAGCGGAACGCTATGCGCACTGCAAGAACCTCGACGGCCTCATCGACGGCGCCCTTCGCACCACACGCCTGGACGACTACAAGCCTTACCTGATCCGGCGCTGGAACGAAGGATGCACCGATGCTGCCCGTCTCTTCCGGGAGATCCAGACTCAGGGCTACTCGGGACGAACACCGCAAGCGGTGCGGCGCTGCCTCCGCCCGCTTCGCACCGGCCTCGGCTCCATCCGGTCACCGGCCCCGGTGCTCAAGCCGCAGCAGATCACCAACTGGATCATGTGGAACCCCCAGCACCTGTGCGAAGACGAAGAGCGCCAGCTGGGTGAAGTACTCACCCAGTGCCCGGAGTTGACTGCCGTCCGTGGCCACGTGCATGCCTTCGCACGGATGGTCTGCGACCTCGGCGGAGACCGCCTGCCAGCATGGACAGACGCCGTCCACGCCGATGACCTACCCGCCCTGCACGCCTTCGCCGACGGGCTTCGGCGTGATCACCAGGCTGTCATCGCGGGTGTCGGCGTACACCTGAACGTGGCTCTGGCAAGATTTTCGTAGGCGGAGATCATCTTGACGCCGTGAGAGGTGTGTCGCCATAGCGGCGGCGTATGTGGGCGATCAGGATGACTCGGTGGCGCAGGAGCGGGACGCCGGCGCGTCCTGCCATGATGCGTTTCTGGAGCTTTAGGTCGGTGATGCGGCCTTCGTTGACCCCCGAGTTGTAGGGGGTGGTGATCCCCTGGGCGACCGCGTGCTGGTCCTCGCGCAGAGCAGTGGCGACACCAGCGAGCGGAGCCAGTCCGCTGGCCTGGAGCGCATCGAGCCAGCGGGGCAGTGGAGCGGCATCACGGTCATGGAGCATGTCGGCGAACTGGCGTACCAGTTCGTGGGTTTCGCGGAGTTCCGGGCAGTGCTCGAGCAGCCGTCGTAGACGATCGGTGGTGTGCGGGCCGTGCCGGTCGGGGGCGGTGATGATCCAGCGGGCTGCTTCGCGTGGGGAGGGCGGCCGCTCTCGTGGCTCATCCAGGGGCAGGCCGCGCCGCAGGGGCGCGACGGCCATCTTCACGCGCTGGTAGTGGCCCAAGTAGCCCTTGGCGAGGAGCTCTTGGTGCAGGATCTTGGCACTGTGTTCGCCCTCGTCCCAGCATTGCTGCAGGTAGTCGAGGTACGGGTCGAGGGTGGAGGGGCGGCGTGGCGGGCGACGAACCACCTCGTGCCAGGTGCGGGCCCTTGCGTACTTGCGCACCGTGCGACGGTCGAGACCGAGCTCACGGGCTGCGGAGCTGTACGAACGGCCGACATCGGTCAGCGCGTGCACAGACTCGAAGAGCCGCCGGGCATGACGGCTGGCCGGAGTGTCTGCCGATTCGGATTCCGTCGCCGCAGTGTCCGCGAGCTCGGCCCCGGTCACGTGCGGGGCAGGGAGAGCCTCGGGCAGGCAACCGCGGCGGGCGGCGGCGACTTCCTGCACCCGCCGGGACAGTCCCTGCCACAGGTGGAAGCGGTCGCTGACCTGGACGGCGTCGGGGGCGCCGTCGGCGATGCCCTGACGGTAGGTGAGCGAGCCGTCGCGGCAGGCGATCTCCACCCCGGGATGTTCGCGCAGCCAGCGGCTGAGCTGCTCGGCGTCTCTGCCTTCCCACAGCGTCAGCGGGAGTCGGGTGTCGGCATCGACCAGGAGGGTGCCGTAGGTGTCGCCGTAGAGTGCGAAGTCGTCCACGCCGAGCACCCGGGGTGTCACCAGCGGCGGCAGCGGCACCCGCATTAACTGCGCGAGCACGGTGCACCGCGAGAGCCCGACGTTGAGGATGCGCAGCATCCTTGCCCCGCCCCGGCCGGCCAGCACGACGCCGACCGATTCGACCAGGTTCTGCAGCAGTGGAGTGCGCCTCTGGTAGCGCACGGTCAGCCCCGGCACCTGCTCGGCGAACGTCACCTTCGGGCAGGCGGAGTTCTCGCAGTACAGACGGCGCACGTTCAAGTCGATACGGACTGGCCGACCGCCGAGCGCTACATCGCCGAGGTGCCGTATGTAGGGACTGTGCACCCACTCGCTCAGCGTGCCGCACCCCGTGCACCTCGCCGGAGAACGCGATCTCGTATGGGCAGAGACCACCACAACAAGACCAGAGACATCGATCGAGACCACGAGCACATCGGCCAACTGCGGTAGCAACTCGGCCAGTTCAACAGAACACAGTCAAATGCTGCCCGCTGCGCGGGCGGACCGCCCATCGCAGCAAGATGATCTCCGCCTACGAAAATCTTGCCAGAGCCAGAGAAGTCCGTACGCCGACAGCGGGCCTCACACTGCCCTGGAGTTCCGGCCCCGTCGAAGGCCATGTCAATCGGATCAATGTTGAAGCGACAGATGTATGGGAGAGCCGGGTTCGCACTCCTCCGCAAACGAGTCCTCCTGGCCTGACGCAAGTCACACTCCGTCACCCCGTCACGGAAACCTTGACTGAGCCCATCGACTGCCCGGCCTCGTCCTCGATAGCGATCCAGGCACCGCGCTCCGCCGCGGTCCCCTTACCCGCGGCCAGGTCTCCTTCTTCCACACCTCGACCGCATCGTCGTCCCGTTCGATGGCGCACCGGGCTGGCTGCTGCCAGCTCCAGCCATGCCGCTTCAGCAACCGCCACGTGCCCTCGACGGTGTAGGAGACGTGGAACAGTCGGCCGATCAACGTCTTGACCCGCGCAAGCGTCCATCGTTGGTCCGCCCAGCCGTAGACCAACGGGCCACGCTCCAACTCCCGCTCCAGCCTGGCCACCTGCGTTTCGCTGAGCCGGGACCGTCCCGGAGACCCCTGCGACAGGACCCCGACCTGGCCGCGCTCGCGCCAGGCCCGTCGCCACCGCTCCACCGACCGCTCGCTCACCCGCAGCGAGGCGGCGACCTCTCGGTTCTTCTCCCCGGCCTTGAAGCGGACGACAGCCTGCAACCGGATCCGTTCCCGCGCGGCCCTCTCGGTGTCGGTCAGCCCACCACCCTGCGCATATCTCACTCCCCAGGACCTACCGGCGTCAGCAGCCGCTGTCAGGCGAACCCTCCCGACATCACTCGATCAAGTTCAGTAGCTGCCCGCCCCCGGCCGACGGCTCCCCCCGTTCCCATGTTCTGTGTCCCCCACCGGGGGCACTCGCCTGCGCGGTATAACTGCAGGTCAGTGTGCTTCTTGGGGCAGCTCGGTAGCTGAGGGACGGTTAGGTTTTCCTGGCTGGTCCCTCAGCTTTCCCGTATTTGCGCAGGCCGGGGCAGGTCTGGGTTTCTGCGCAGGTGGGTACCCCCGGAGGCACCCAGGACATGGGAACGCCGAAGGTATGTCCCTCAACACGGCCTTCGTCAGCGTTGTTGCCGAGGTCGAAGTCGTCCAGCTTGGTGCCGCTTTCGCCGTAGACCCGCAGCTGGAACCCCTGAGCTCACCGAGGCGGGCCGACTGGTGACCGGCACCGATCTGCCGGTCGCTGAGTCGATCGCCGGGTCGGCCTACCCGACCCCCATTGCCTCGCCCGCATATTCCGCCCCGCCCCCGGCGTCACCCCGCACGAGTGGCTCGCACGCCTCGCCTCCACCGGGGCGTAGGGCTCCGGGCGTCCGAGTCACCAGCCTTGCTGGGGTTCGCCCAGCGGAAGTCCGGAGTCGCGGCGCCAGGCTTCGCTCTCGGGCGTCCAGGCGACGCGGGGACCGAGGGAGACCCAGACGCCGAACTCGCCGGGGGACGGCTCGGCGATCTGCTCCAGCCAGACGCTGTTCAGGCAGAGTTGCACGCCGCAGTCCTTGAATTCCGACAGACCCCGCCAGCCGCAGTCCCAGCTCACGTCCAGAGACAGCGGACCGAGAACGGAAACCATCTCATCCAGTTCCTCATCGGTGCAGTCGGGGTCCGGCTCGCTGTAGGGATCACCGAAGGGCGAGGTCGAGTCCAGCGTGAGGGTCAGCCTCTCGGGCAGCGGCCAGAGGTCGGCCAGGTCGGGGCGGAGTGTCACATAGCCGGCGAACGAGGAGTTCGGCTCTTCGTTGTCGAACGTGACGACGGTACGGCGCCGCAGCTCGTCCAGACAGAGGCCGACGCCGGCTTCTGTCCGGTTCCCGTAGATGCGGGCGGTGTCGAAAGCGGAGAGGGCGTACGCGTACTGCTCGGCTGTGGTGACCGGCTCCATTCGGGGCGTGGGGATGGAGGTCCAGTCGGCCAGGTCGTGCGCGATCGCGCGCGCCCGCGCCAGCGCGCTCGGCGCGTCGGGAAAGGACTCGCGTACTCGGTAGAGCGTCGAGGACAAGAAACATGCCTTTCGGGCAGCGAAAGGGGCGAACGCGCCTTCACCGGACGCGTCCGCCCCTGTCTCGGACTGCCGCCTGATGTCGAGCGGAGGCGGGCGGTTCCGTAGGAGTAGCGCTGCTTGATCGCCGGAGGATCCGGACGTCCGAGTCACCTACCCGACTGAGGTTCGCCCAGCGAAAGTCCGCACTCGCGGCGCCAGTTCTCGCCTTCGGTCGTCCAGGCGATGCGGTTGCCGAGGGAGACCCAGACGCCGAACTCGCCGGGGGTCGGCTCGAAGATCTCCCGCCTCCAGACGCCGTTCAGGCAGAGTTGCACACCGCAGTCCTTGAATTCCGACAGACCCCGCCAGCCGCAGTCCCAGCTCACGTCCAGAGACAGCGGACCAAGAAGGGAAACCATCTCATCCAGTTCCTCATCGGTACAGGGGGGTCTGGCTCGCTGTAGGGATCACCGAAGGGCAAGGTCGAATCCAGAGTGAGGGCCAGCCCCTCGGGCAGCGGCCAGAGATCGATCAGGTCGGCGCGGAGTGTCACGTAGCCGGCGAACGAGGAGTTCGGCTCTTCGTTGTCGAACGTGACGACGGTACGGCGCCGCAGCTCGTCCAAGCAGGAGCCGACGCCGGGCTCTGCCTGGTTCCCGTAGACGCGGGCGGTGTCGAAAGCGGAGAGGGCGTACGCGTACTGCTCCGCCGTGGTGACCGGCTCCATTCGGGGCGTGGCCATGGAGACCCAGTCGGCCAGCTCGCGCGAGATCTCCCGCGCCCGCGCCAGCGCACTCGGCGCGTCGGGAAAGGACTCGCGTACTCGGTAAAGCATCGAGGACAAGAAACGTGCCTCTCGGACAGGGCCAGGGGCGGACGCGCCTTCACCGTGCGCGTCCGCCCCTGTCTCGGACTGCCGCCTGATGTCGAGCGGAGGCGGGCGGTTCCACAGAAGTAGCACTGCTTGATCGCCGGAGGATCCGGGCGTCCGGGTCACCAGCCCGTCTGGGGTTCGCCCAGTGGGAGTCCGGAGTCGCCCACCCAGGTTTGGCCCTCAGGCGTCCAGGCGACACGGGGGCCGAGGGAGATCCAGACGCCGAACTCGCCGGGGGCCGGCTCGTCGTGCTGCGACACCCAGACACTGTTCAGGCAGAGCAGCACACCGCAGTCCTTGAACTCGGGCAGACCACGCCAGGCGCAGTCCCATCTGACGTCCAGGGTCAGCGGGCCGAGCACGGAGACCATCCGGTCCAGTTCGTCTTCGGTAGCGTCGTCCTCGGGCTCACTGCCGGGGGCGCCGAAAGGCGGAGTCGCAGCCAGGGCGAGGTCCACGCTCTCAGGAAAGGGCCAGAGATCCGCCAGATCCGGACCCAGCCGCACGTCGCCGCTGAACCAGGACTTCATCTGCCGGGCGTCGAACGTGACGACTCCTCGGCGTCGCAACTCGTCCATGAAAGGGAAGACGTGAGGTACCCCGGTCCGCGGTGAACCGGGCGGTGTCGAAAGTGCGAAGTGCGTAGGTGAATTGCTCGACCGTGGTGACCTTGTCCAGCTGCGGCCAGGGCTCGGCCGTCCAGTCGGTCAGGTCGCGCATGATCGCGCGCGCCCGCGACAGCGCGCTTGACGCATCGGAAAAAGGCTCGCAAACCCGATAGAGAATCGACATGGACAAGAGAATTTCCTCTCGCACAAGGGCAGGGGCGTGCCGTCAAGAACGCCCCGCCCCCATTACTTCGCCCACGTGTTCCGCCGCCCACGGCGTTACCCCGCGCGAGTGGCACGCAAGTCTCGCCTCCACCGGGGCGTAGGAGGTTCGGGGCGTTCGGATCACCCTGCCTGGGGTTCGCCCAGCGCGAGCCCCGAGTCGCGCAGCCAGGCCTTGCCAGCCGGGGTCCCGGAGACGCGGGCACCGGGGGAGACCCAGACCCCGAACTCACCTGGGGCCGGCTCAGCGTGCTGCTCGGTCCAGACGCTGTTCAGACAGAGCCGGACGCCGCCGCCCTTAAAATCGGACAGGCCCCGCCAGCCGCAGTTCCACCTGACGTTCATGTTCAGTGGCCCGATTACGGAAACCATCCGGTCCAGTTCCTCCTCGGTGCAGTCGTCCTCAGGTTCGCTGTCCGGGCCGCCGAAGGGCGGAGTCGCGGCCAGGGTGAAAGCCAGGCCGTCGGGCAGCGGCCACAGATCGGCCAGGTCCGGGCGGAGCCGCATGTCCTCAAAGAACCAGCCGCTTACCTCCTCCCGATCGCCCGCGACACCGCGGCGCTGCAGTTCGTCCAGGAAGGGTCCGACGCCTGGCAGGTCCTGTTGTTCCCAGACGATTCGCGCGGCGCCAAAAGTGCGAACTGCGTGCACGTACTGCTCGGCTGTGGTGACCAACTCCAGTTGCGGCCAGGGGATGGTCTTCCAGTCGGCCAGATCACGCATGATCGCACGCGCCCGCGTCAACGCGCTCGGCGCGTCGGGAAAGGATTCACACACTCGGTAAAGCGGCAAGGAACGTGCCCTTCAGTCAGGGGCAGGGGCGGACGCGCCTTCACGGTACGCATCCGCCCCTGCCCCGGGTTACGGCCTGAGGTCAGACAGCGGCAACGGGCGGTTCAGTAGGAGTACCCGTTCGGCGAATAGTAGGTATGTCCCTCGACATGGCCTTCGTCGGCGTTGTTGCCCAGGTCGAAGTTGCCCAGACTGCGGCCGCTTTCACTGCAGACCCGCAGACGGAACCCGCGGACACTGTCGAGGCCGCCGTTGTTCTTCATTCGCAGATTCCGATAATTGCGGACCCACCCCTTGACCTCCGAGGCATCAACCAGGTCCGGGACCTGTATGAAGACCTCGTTGACCTCCATACCTCCCGCCCAGTCCTGGCGCCAGCGCAGCTGCTTGACAGCCTCTCTGAGCGCTCCGTTGAAGCTCTTGAAGCTGTTCTTAAGGCGCTGTCACGTTGACTGACCGGGTGGGATGATCTTCTGGTTGATCACGCTGGGAGGGGTCGTCTGTGGGGAGTGCGTCGCCGTCGTACAGGGGGCACCGGTACCCGGTCGAGGTGATCTCCCACTGTGTGTGGCTGTACTTCCGTTTTCCGCTCAGCTTCCGCGAGGTCGAAGAGCTGATGCTCCAGCGAGGCGTCATCGTCTCCTACGAGACAGTGCGCCGCTGGTGCACCAAGTTTGGCCAGGCATACGCGAACGGACTGCGCCGCCGCCGTCCCCGGCCCGGCGACAAGTGGCACCTGGACGAGGTATTCGTCAGGACCAACGGGGAGCTGAAGTATCTGTGGCGGGCCGTCGACCAGGACGGAACGGTGCTGGACATCCTCGTGCAGAACCACCGCAACAAGACCGCGGCCCGGCGCTTCTTCCGCCGCCTGATGAAGAAGACCCGGTCGGTGCCGAGGGTGATCATCACGGACAAGCTGCGTTCCTACAGCGCGGCCCACCGCGAGGTCATGCACTCTGTCGAGCACCGCTCCCACAAGGGACTGAACAACCGGGCCGAGAACTCCCACCAGCCGACGAGGCAACGCGAACGCGCGATGAAAGGCTTCCGCTCCGTCGGCGCGGCCCAACGGTTCCTGTCCGCCTTCAGCGGCATCTCACCCCACTTCCGACCCCACCGCCACCTGATGACCGCCCCCGACCACCACGCCGAAATGACCATCCGCTTCGCCATCTGGGACCAGATCACCGGCACTGCCAGCCGGCCCACCACGGCCTGACACAGACCCGGACCGCGGGCCCACCACGCCCCGACACGCCATCAGGCACCCACACACCCAACAACGTGACAGCACCCTCGCTGGAGCATCAGCTCTTCGACCTCGCGGAAGCTGAGCGGAAAACGGAAGTACAGCCACACACAGTGGGAGATCACCTCGACCGGGTACCGGTGCCCCCTGTACGACGGCGACGCACTCCCCACAGACGACCCCTCCCAGCGTGATCAACCAGAAGATCACCCCACCCCGTCAGTCAACGTGACAGCGCCTTGCTCGAGGACGTCATCGCGGGTGATGTCGTCCGCATAGCGCAGGCTGCGATGTGACTCAGTGCTCGCCAAGCGAACTCTCTCCGATGTCGGTGGCCAGTTTCAATTCCCCGCTCGCGGCCATGTAACGGGGAGTCAAGTGGCCGTGACCGATCGCACAGAGCAACTGTCTTGGGAGGGCGCCGAGTGGCGGCCGTTGATCGCTTCGACGTGTTCGCACCGATGCCTGATCCCAGGGAGTCCCACACAGCGTGCGGCATGATGATCCGGTGGATCTCGAACCGTACCGGGGTGAGTTGACGGCGTACTGCTACCGGATGCTGGGCTCGTTCCACGATGCCGAGGATCTGGTGCAGGAGACGCTGCTGCGTGCCTGGAAGGCCCGGGACCGCTACGACCCGGGGCGGGCGTCGGTGCGGACCTGGCTGTACCGGATCGCGACCAACGCGTGCCTGACCGCCTTGGAGGGGCGCGGGCGGCGCCCGCTGCCCTCCGGGCTGGGGGCGCCGAGCGACGATCCCGGGGCAGTGCTGGCGCCGGCGCTCGACGTGCCCTGGCTGGAGCCCTTCCCCGACGCGCGGTTCTACCCGGAGGTGCGGACCGACCTGCGGCTGGCGTGGGTCGCGGCGGTGCAGTACCTGCCGGCGCGGCAGCGGGCGGTGCTGGTGCTGCGCGAGGTTCTGGCGTTCTCCGCCGCCGAGGTCGCCGAACAGCTGGGGACCACGGTCGCGGCGGTCAACAGCGCACTGCAGCGGGCACGTGCCGCGCTCGCCGGCGCTGGCGGTGACCGAGCCGGACGATCCGCAGGTGCGTGCGGTGGTCCAGCGGTACCTGCGGGCGTTCGAGGCGGCGGACGTGCCCGAGCTGGTGCGGCTGCTGGCCGAGGACGCGGTGCTGGAGATGCCGCCGGTTCCGCTGTGGTACCGGGGCAGCGGCGACTACGGCCGGTTCATGGAGCGCGTGTTCGACCTGCGCGGTACCGGCTGGGCGATGCGGGCGCTGACCGCCAACGGGCAGCCCGCGCTCGCCGCCTACGCGCCACAGTCCGGCGGCGGGCATCGTGCGCACACCCTGCAGGTCCTCACCGTCACCGCGGGGCTGGTCGCGCGCAACGTCGTGTTCGCCGACCCGCGCGTCTTCGACGTCTTCGGGCTGCCACGCGAGATTCCTCCGGGCGAATTCCGCCCGGGGCGATGAGTCGGGGCGGTGCCGCCGGTACGTACCGGTGAGCACCCAACCGAAGGGAAACCCCAGCATGAGCGTCATCGTCGTCGAATTGATCACCCTGGACGGGATCGTGTCCGACCCGGACGGGTCGCAAGGCACGCCGCTGGGCGGCTGGATGTTCCGGTACGGCGGGAAGGCGGTCGGCACGGAGGACAGATTCCGCCTCGGCCCCGCGCTGGACGAGGGCGTGCTGCTGCTCGGGCGCGTCACCTGGCAGCTGTTCGCGCGGATATGGTCCGGCCGCCAGGATCCCTACGCCGCGCGCATGAACGCCGCGGCGAAGCTGGTCGCCTCCCGCACTCTGACCCACGCCGACACCTCGGCCTGGGCCAACTCGAAGGTCCTGGACGGCGACCTGGTCGACGCTGTCGGGCGCGAGCGGCGGGACGTGCTCGTCCTCGGGAGCCTCGGGATCGCGGACCGGCTGAGGACCGCGGACCTGGTCGACGAGTACCGGCTGCTGACCTTTCCCACGGTCCTGGGAACCGGCCGCCGGCTCTTCCCCGCCAGCGGCCGGCCGGCGGACCTGGAGCTGCTGGATGTCGCGCACGTCGGTCCCGCCGTCCTCACCCGGTACCGGAGGGCTGCCCGATGACGGCACGCTTCGTCGCCCTGTACGAGACGCCCACGAACCCCGAGAGGTTCGAGCAGCACTACCGCGAGGTCCACATCCCGCTCGCGCGACGCCTGCCGGGGCTGCGCCGATATACGGTCGGCCGGGACCTGGCCGCCACTGGCGGCGACTGCCCGTACTACATGGTCGCCGAGCTGGACTGGGACACGACGGACGAGTTGCGCGCCGCGTTCGCCTCACCCGAGGGGCGCGCGTGCGGCGCCGACGCCGCGCACCTGCGAGAACTCGCTCCCCTGCACACCATGATCTTCACCGTGCACGACAGCGTGCTGTAGGCGATCCAGGCAGGAGAACCCACCGGACGAGCGAGGCCGGCGCACCGAATACGGCTACTCACAGTGAACAGACAACTGGCCGTACGTGGGGAATTCCAACTGGCCGCTGTCACTCCGAATCGATGATGGCTTGACAACGAGACCCGCATATTAGTGGACGTTAAGTCCGTTTCTGGTAGCGGCCTCGCCCGGGTTGGGTGAGGAAGCCTTGGCGGGTGAGGCGTCCGAGGCGAGCACGGGTGACGTTGACCGATGCCTCATCGGTGGGCATGCCGAGGAGTTCGTGCAGCTCACGGGCTCGGAACTCCTGGTCGGGGTGTTGGTTGAAGGCGTTCACGATGGCCTGGTAGGCGGAGTTCGTTTCGGGCTGCTCGGGTTCATCTCTGGCCGGGGTGAGTTCGGCGATGACCTTCCGGGTAGTGACCAGGTCCGCGAGTCGTGCTTCGGTCTCGGCCAGGGTGGCGGTCAAGTGCTCGATCTGGTCGCGTAGTTCACCGGCTCGTGCTGCGGTCCGGTCGTGCTGGGCCTGGAGGCCTGCCAGGAGCTCGATGATGTTCACGCTGCCAGTCCGAGGGTGTCGCGCCAGGCCGGACTCGGCGTGGTGAGGCGGCGGGTCATGTTCGCGATGGACGCCCAGTAGACGCGCGAAGCCGAGGCGTCGGGGCGGTGGTCGTACTCGCGGGCCAGGCGGCGGTGCAGCATCAACGTGCCGTTGACCTGCTCCACGATCCACCTTTTCGGCTGTGGGACGAAGCCTTTGCCCTGGTCAGCAGGGTTGCGGCGGACGACCTCGACGTCGATGTCCAACAGGGCGCCATAGATGACGACGTGATCCTTGAAGCCCTGGTCGACCAGGGCCTTCTCCAGGCGCATCCCGCATTTCTCGGCGGCCTGGTCGAGCAGGGCGGTGCCGGCGGCGTTGTCATGCGCGGAGGCGGCCAGCACGACAACCCCGATGATCAGCCCCAGAACATCCACGGCCAGCCCCCGCTTGCGGCCCGAGACCTTCTTGTTCGCGTCCAGTCCCGTCGTGATCTTCGGGACACCCGCCGCCGCACGGACGGACTGGGTGTCGATGATCACGAGGGACAGGTCCTCTCATCGCCGGGCCCTCTCCCGTACTTGGCAGCGCAAGAGCTCCTGGACCCGCTGGTCAAGGCCGTCCTCGCGCCACAGGCCGAAGTAGTAGAACACCGCCGACCAGGCAGGCAGGTCATGGGGCAGATACCGCCACTGGCAGCCCGTCCGGTTCTGACAGAAGATCGCGTTCACCACCTCCCGCAGGTCGCAGGACCCCGGGTCCCCGGTCGCCGACCGCGCCACCCTCTCCCGCTTCCAGGCCGTGACCATCGGCTCGATCAACAGCCACTGCTCGTCCGATAAGTCGCTGGAGTACGGCTCTCGCTCCATGCCCCGCACCTCAACATGGACATGCCCAACATGCGGCCCGCGAGACAACCAGTCCCACGATCGAGCGATCACGAACCCAGGAAGATCGGACTTAACGCCCACTCAAAGACCAGGAACAAGCCCTCCACCCCGGCCTCACCCACCCGCGCACCGTCAACCTGCGCGAAGACGTTGTGTGCCGGGCCCTGGACCAGTGGATCGCCCGGGCCTTCGCCCCCGACCGGCTCACCGCCAGCCTCACCGCCCTCACCCACGCCAGCGCCGCAGCGAGCGCCGCAGAGACCCACACACCCGAGCAGGCCCAAGCACGCCAGGCAATCAAGGACTGCGAGCGACGACTCTCCCGCTACCAGGCAGCACTCGAAGCCGGAGCGGACCCAGCCGTCGTCACCCAGTGGATCAACGCAGCAGAGCAAGACAAAGAGGCGGCACAGAAGAAACTCGACGCGCTCCCCGCCCTCACCCGGAAGAAGGAATCCCCACTCGACGCCCAGCAGATCCGAGAGATCACTGACAGTCTTGGAGACATTGCACAGCGCATCCACACGGCCGACGCCGACAAGAAGGCCCGCTCTACGAAGCCCTGGGCATCACCATCGGCTACGAACACACAATGAGGACCGCGACCGTAAGGTCGAGGCCCTCATCGCCGTATCGTCAGTGGTTGTTGGTTGTGTCCGAGGGGCGAGTTGACCACTGACGATACGGTCGCGGTCGCGCAAGGACACCTCGTGGTGCAAGGTCCGCGGTGTGCTCCCAGCGTCTCCTCGTGAGAACCGCTACCCACGAGAACTACTCGCCAACTGCCCGGAGAAGCCCCTGGCCGCTTGGCCGGCACGGTGATCAAGATGTCGGGCAAGGCCTCACCGACGATGGACGCTGACGGCATAGCCGCCGCCGTCGTAAGGGACAGCGTCCCAGGTGGCGAAGCGGTCCACGCGGCTGAGGCCGGCCGCGGCGCAACAGTCGTCATACTCCGCCAGGGTGATTCCTGGGGGCACCGGCAGATGGGCTTCGTCCAGGCCGAAGCCGGCGATCATCAGACCACCCGGGCGCAGGACCGCGGCCAGGCGCTCGACCACCGTGGCCTCGGTGCCGGCCGCGAGCAACGGGAAAACATTGCCTGCAGCGACCACGAGATCGAAGTCCGCCGCGATGCCGAGCAGGTCCGACTCGAACTCAGCCAGATCGACCTGGAACCAGGGCAGTTCCGGCGCCCGCTTCTGCGCCACTGCCAGCATCGACGCATCAAGATCCACCCCGACACAGTCGTACCCGAGCTCTGCAAGCCGGATCATGACCCGTCCGGTACCGCACCCGGCGTCCAGCACCCGCGCTCCGGCAGGCATGAGCGCTGCGCAGAACCGCGCCTCACCGTGCACATCCTGTCCGCCACGGGCCAGAGCCGCGAACCGCGCAGCGTAGTCCTGTCCGGATGTCCCCCCGGTCAACTCCTGCCAACGGCTCATGACGCCAACTCTAGGTCGTCCGTGTGCCACTCGAAGACGGGGCTGGGTCCGCGGCACTGCAGGCCGTCACAGAAAGGGCGGGAAGGCCGGCTGCCGTCGGCGCGACGACGTCATCGGCACAACCGACACCCGGACAGGCGGCGGATGATGGCGGACATCTTCCCGGAAACCCTGCTGCTCCGGCGGTCGGGCTGTCCGGATGTCCGAGTAAGCGGCGGTGCACGAGACCTGGAGGCCGACGTCGTGGCCTCGGCCTTCATTGCGCGCAACGGACTCGGCGACCCGCATTAATCCGCAACTAATAGTTGCACGTAAGCGCCTCACGGCGTACGCTGACATGCAACCAAAGGTTGCGAAAGGGTTCGGGCATGGAGTACGGCGGTATCGAGCGCGACATCCACGTCGATGCATCACCCGAGACGGTCTTCGAGGTCATCAGCCGACCGGAGCACATGCGAGAGTGGTGGCCGGACGACGCCCGGTTCAAGCCCGTCGAAGGGGCGCCCGGTGAGCTCTTCTGGCGTGACGAGGCGACCGGGGAGACGATGACCGTCGCGCTCACCGTCGTCGAGGTCGACCCGCCGTCGCGGTTCTCGTTCCGGTGGTGCTATTCCGAAACCGATCGCGGCGGCGACTCGCTGCTGGTCACCTTCGACCTGGAGCCGACAGAGCGAGGGACCCGGGTGCGGATGACAGAGACCGGGTTCCGCGAGATGGGCTGGGAGATCGCCGTCCTCGAGGAGCAGTACCGCGAGCACGCGAGCGGCTGGGACCACTACATCCCCCAACTGGGCACGTACATCGCGCGACTGGTGTCGACCGCATGAGCACGCCGGTCGACGACGAGCTGTGGTCGGCGATCGGCGACCCGACCCGGCGCACCCTGATCGACCTGCTCCTCGCGTCCGGGCCCAGCACGGCCACCTCACTCAGCGCGGGCCTCCCGCTCACGCGGCAGGCCGTGTCGAAACACCTCGCCGTCCTCGACCGGGTCGGGCTGGTCCACGCCGAGCCGGCCGGTCGCGAGCGGCGCTACCACGTCGACGAGGCGCAGCTCGCCCGCGCGGCCGCGCAACTGGCCTCGGTCGGCGCCACCTGGGACGCCCGACTCCGCCGGATCAAACGCATCGCGGAGGCGATCGAACGCAGCCGCAACAACACCGAAGGAGAATGAACATGGTCGACATCCTGCATCGAATAGGCGCCGTCGCGTCGCTGGACGACGTCTATCGGGCCATCGCAACCCCCGAGGGCATCGCCGGCTGGTGGACGACCGACACCACCGGCAAGAGCGAGGTCGGCGGCCAGCTGGCGTTCCGATTCGGCGACGTCGGCGGCTTCGACATGGAGATCCTGGAGCTCGACCCCGCCGGCCGGGTGCGATGGCGCGTCACGGACGGACCCGCGGAGTGGATCGGGACTGAGATCGACTGGAGCCTCAGCCGGCGCGACGAGTACACGATCGTCCTGTTCAAACACGAGGGCTGGCGCGAGCCGGTCGACTTCATGCACCACTGCAGCACGAAGTGGGCGACCTTCCTGATGAGCCTCAAGGAGTTCGTGGAGACCGGACACGGCAGGCCGGCGCCCGACGACGTCCGTATCAGCGACTGGCACTAACCTCGATCTTGCGTGAGGGTCCGTCGACGGAGTTGGCGGGCCTTTCCGTTTTCCGAGGCGGGTGGTGAGCAGGCCGGTGACCTGACTGGCGCGTCGGGTGGGCGCCGGGTTCCACTGCCCGGGGGTCGGGTGGCGCTGTCGTCGGGACGGGAAGTTTGCTGGTCAGCCTGGGCTGGGCAGGAGCGCGAGTCGTTCGAGGGCGGTGGTGATCTCACCTGTCCAAGGCCAGTGTTGGGTGAGGCGGAGGAACCAGCGGCGGCCGGTGGTGACGAGCTGGGCGCCGGCGGAGAACAGGCGGAACCGCAGCCGGCGGGGTTCCCAGAGCCGGGCCTTGCCGGTCAGGGCGAGCATGGACATCCAGGCCAGCAGGTCGAGTGCGATCTGGACGATCTCCAGCCAGACCTTGTTCTGCGCGGTGTGGTGCAGGGGCAGGTTGCGCAGGTCGGTGGACCAGGCGGCGCGGATACGGTCCTCCGCTCTGGCCCCCAGCCGGTGACGGAGCTCCAGCTCGGCGATCGGCCGCCCGGTGGTATTGGTGGCGAAGCATGTGATGCGCATGCCGTCCGCGTCAATGATTCTCAACTGGGCGCCGGGATGGGGTCGTTCCTTGCGGACGATCAGCCGCATGCCGCTGGGCCAGCCGTCCAGCAGCTTGCCCGTGAGCTCGGCAACCCAGGCCCCGTCGCGGACCTGGCCGTCGGCCTCGACGGCCGGTGTCCAGGCCGGGCCCGGGATCTTCAGCACATGCTGGTGGATCGCCTCCGCCAGGGCCGTGGTCGACGAAGGCCGTCAGGGGGTGATGGCCGTAGGTCCTCTTCCAGGTCGCGGCCGCGTCCTGCTTGTCAGAGTGTGCGATCACGAGGACGCCGTCCAGGTCGACCGTGACCTGTCCATCGGTGTGCGGGGCGTTCTTGCCCGCCGGCAACCAGACCCGGCTGCGGGCTTCGGCCCGTGCAGACCGGATGGCCTGCAGGGCTTTCTCGCCGGAGGCGGCGAGGGTGTCGATCAGACGGGAGACCGTCGGGTCGGAAGCGACCGGGCCGAAGACGGCCGGCTCACACCGCACCATCGCGACGTCCGCGAGGCAGTCCCCGCCCAGCGCGACCGCCAGAGCAAGGTCCAGAAGGACCTTCCCGGGATCGTGGACGGCCCGCGGCTTTCGCCGCGGCGCCAGAGCTGCGGATATGGCCTGGTCAAGGCCGGTCTTGCGAACTGTTTCGACGAGCAGGACCGCACCGGCCTGCGAGACCACCCGTCGGCCGTCTCCCTGGACACGGACACGCGGGTACGACGAGATAGGCTCTCTCGCCTGGAAAGTGCTCTTTCCGTCTCGGCGCGACGGCCCACCCCACCGCGGACTGGGTCACCCAAGCCGCGAGGAACCTCGTCATGGACCTCCAGGACGCCGACATCACCATCCGACACCTGATCAGGGACCGCGACAGCAAGTTCACCCGCGCGTTCGACACCGTCTTCGAGGCCGAAGGCATCGAGATCGTCACCACCGGCATCCGCGTTCCCCGCATGAACTCGATCATGGAACGCTGGGTGCAGACCTGCCGACACGAACTCCTCGACCGTACCCTCATCTGGAACCAGGCCCACCTACTCCACGCGCTAGGCGAGTTCGAGTCCTTCCACAATCAGCATCGGCCTCACCGCACCTTGACCAGTGCTGCACCCCTGCGGCCGCTCCCCGAACCGATCACCGAACCCGAGCGACTGGACCGCCTCGACATCCATCGACGTGACCGACTCGGCGGCCTCCTCCACGAGTACGCATATGCAGCCTGAACAGCTCGGACGTAATAATCGGCACCCACACGCAAAAAACCTTGTGGTGGGCGCAGACCTGCCGCCGAGAACTGCTGGACCGGACACTGATCTGGGACCAGCGCCATCTCCTTCACGCCCTGCGCGAATTCGAGATTTTCTACAACGAACACAGGCCGCACCAGGGCCTCGCGAACGCCCGCCCTCTGCGTTCGTTGCCCGAACCAATCGACGATCCCCAGCGGATCGCGCGCCTCGACATACGACGACGCGCGCGGCTCGGCGGCACCCTGCATGAGCACGCGCATGCGGCCTGACCAGCATGGATGAGGTATTCGGCAAGAGCGGCGCTGGGCGGCGCCAGACCGGAGAGCAGAAAGGACGAGGTAGACCGTGTCCAGGAACGGCTTGTCCTGCGGCCCCTTCGGGTAGTCCAGGAGCAGGACGCCGTCGTGCCCGTGGACTGCTGGATGCCGGGCCCTGTGCGGATGTCGACGTGCGCGCTGCGGATGTCATAGCCGGGGCTTGTGCGCAAACACCCACCGGTTTCCCTCGAGCGCGTCGTTGGGCTCGGGGAGGGGGCCGCGTCCGTGCTGGTGGGTGAAGTCGAAGGGGGTGTGTACCGAGGTGGACCAGCCCTTGGCCGCCAGGTTGCCCGCGGAGTCGGGGCGTGGTCCCTTGTCGAAGAGGTGGAGCAGGTCGATGCCGATTTGTTCTCGCGTCGCCGTGTAGATCGCGCTGTCGCGGTACTCCAGCAGGTCCTTCTCCAGCTTGGCCTCGAAGGCCAGTGCGCTGCCTTCGGTGGTCAGCCGGTCCACCGTGTCGATGAGGTACGTTTCGGTGGGGCTCGGCAGGTAGAAGAGCAGTCCCTCGGCCAGCCAGACGCTCGGTGCGGCCGGGTCGAAGCCGGCGGTGGTCAGCGCGGTGACCCAGTCGGCGCGCAGGTCGACCGGTACGGGGACGCGCTTCACCTTCGGGGTGGCCGACAGGTCCGTGAGCGCCTGGTGCTTGAACGCCAGCACGCCCGCCCTGTCGATCTCGAAGACCACGCGGTCGGGCGGCCAGTCCAGCCGGAAGGCGCGGGTATCCAGCCCCGCGCCCAGCAGGACCACTTGACGGGCACTCGTACGGACCGACCGGAGCAGGAAGTCGTCGAGGACCCTGGTCCGCAGGCCGAAGTAGCGGGCGAACCGCCCCCACAGCGGGTTGCCGTCCCCGTCCGGGACCTGCTGGATGCGCACCGGCCAGTCAGCGCACGCCGGGGCGGCGCGCACGAAGTGTTCCGCGTAGACGTCGTGGGCCAGGCTGTCGTGGCGGTGGGTCTCGATCGCCCGCGCGGCGGCGACCAGGAGGGCAGTCACACCCACGCCTCCCTCCACGCCCTCCACGTCCGTGTGCTGCGGCGCCGTGCCGGCCATGTTTCCTCCGTTGGCGGGAGTGGGGACTGTGAGGTGCCTGCTTGCCGGATGCGGTGAGTCCGCGATGCTGCATGCCTGACTCATCGGCTTCTTCCCTCCGGGAGCAGGACGGGTTTGACCACGCGGCCCGCGTCGCAGTCGCGTTCGGCCTCATTGATGTCGGCCAGCGGGTAGGTGCGGATCAGCTGGTCGAAGGGGAAGCGCCCGGCCTGCCACAGTCCGGTAAGCCGGGGTATCAGCAGCCCGGGTACGGCGTCCCCTTCGCAGATGTGGTGGATGCTGCGGCCTCGGTCCAGCGTGCCCGCCTCGAGCGGCAGCGCGGTGTGGAGCCGTGCCACCAGGCCGAGACTGCCGGTGGGGCGCAGTGCCCGGAGCGCGTCGTTGATGAGCGGGGACGAGGCCGTGGTGTCCAGCGCGTACTGCGCGCCGCCGTCGGTCAGCCGCCGGATCTGCTCGGGCAGTCCGGCCGTTTTGGCGGGCAGTGGGACCGCGCCGAACTGTTCGGCCAGGGCCAGCCGTCGGGGATGCCGGTCGACGGCCACGGTCAGCGCGCCGGCAGCGGTGGCCGCCATCACCGCGGCAAGGCCCACCGCTCCCGCGCCGAAGACCGCCAGGGTGTCGCCGGGGCCGGCGCCGAAGGCGTTCAGCACGGCTCCGGCGCCGGTGAGGAAGCCGCAGCCGAGCGGCCCGAGCAGTTCGACGGGCAGTGCGGGGTCGACCCGGACGGCGTTGCGGGCCGGGACGAGCGCGTACTCGGCGAACGAGGACTGGCCGAACCATCGGGGGGCCAGCGCTCCCCCGGTCGCGTCGGTGAGCCGCGGCGCGTCCTCCTTGCGTCCTCCGAAGAGGTTGAGGGAGGCGAAGGAGTCGCAGTAGGCAGGGGCCGCGCCGCGGCAGTTCCGGCAGTGTCCGCAGGAGTCGAAGCTCAGCACGACGTGGTCACCGACGGCGATCCCGGTGTCCGGGCCGTCGCCCGTTTGCACCACGACCCCGGCCCCCTCGTGGCCGAGCACCGCCGGCAGCGGGCTGCAGCCGGCCGATCGCCGGACCGCGAGATCGGTCCGGCACATCCCGCAGCCCAGGACCTCGACCAGGATCTCGCCGACGGCGGGTTCCGTGCGCAGGGTCACCTCCTCGACCGCGAACGGGTCCTCGTACGAGCGCAGTACGGCCGCCTGGAACCTCATCGTCCTTCCTCCTGCGGGCGGTGGACGACGAACGGCCGGAGGTTGCCGTAAAGCCCCCAAGGTCCGCCCGCGACGCCGACACCGCTGTTCTTGACGCCTGCGAAGGGCTGGGCGAGGGACAGTTCGGCATGGTGGTTGATCCAGGCCGTGCCGCATTCGAGCCGGTCGGCCACTGCCTCGGCCCGGTCGAGATCGGTGCCCCAGACGGAGCCGCCCAGTCCGAAGCCCGTGCCGTTGGCCGCGTCGACGGCTTCGCCGAGGCTCCGGTACGGCAGCACCGGCAGGACCGGCCCGAACTGTTCCTCGGTCACCACCGGGCTGCTGGGCGGGACATCGGTGAGGATCGTGGGAGCGAAGAAGTAGCCCGGCCCGTCCAGCCGGTGGCCGCCGGCCGCCGCCCGGGCGCCGTCCGCCAGGGCCCGCCGCGTGACCTGCTCGACCCGGGCCAACTGGGGGGCGTTGTTGACCGGGCCCAGCCGGGTCTCCGGGTCGAGGCCGGCCCCGACGACGACGGTCTTCGCGCGCTGGGCGAGGGCTTCGACGACCTCGCCGTGGAGCCGGGCCGGGGCGTAGACGCGTTTGACCGCCATGCAGACCTGCCCGCAGTTGCGGAACGCGGCCCAGAACAGCCGGTCCGCGATCCTGTCCACCTCGACGTCGTCCAGCAGGACGGCGGCGTCGTTGCCGCCCAGTTCCAGAGTGACCCGGGCGAGCGAGGCCGCCGCCGCTTCGGCGACGGCCCGCCCGGTGGGCACTGAGCCGGTGAAGGTGACGTGGCGGATGCCCGGGTGGGAGGCGAGGCGGGCGCCGAGCGGTTCGCGGCCGGTGACGACGGTCAGTACGTCCTCGGGCAGGGCGGCGGCCAGGACGGAGCCGAGCAGCCGGGTGGCGAGGGGGGTGAACGGGGACGGTTTGAGGACCACGGTGTTGCCCGCCGCGAGCGCGGGCGCGAACTTCGCCGCCGCGAGCTGGAGGGGAAAGTTCCACGGCACGATCGCGGCGACGGGTCCGAGGGGTCGCCAGCGGATCTCGCTGTGCACGGGCCGACCGTCGGTGATCCGCCGGGTTGTGGGTGCCAGGTCTGCGAAGTAGCGCAGGCGGGCCGTCGTACGGGCGATCTCCGCGTATGACTCGGCCAGGGGCTTGCCCTGTTCCCGGGTGAGCAACCGGGCGAGGTCTTCGCCGGCCGTCTCCACGGCGTCGGCCGCCACGCGCAACGCGGTGGTGCGGGCGGCGGGGTCGGCGCGCCAGCCGTGCCAGGCCCGGTGGGACCGGTCGACGACGGCGTCCAACTCGTCCGGCTGCTGGTCGGGGGCCTCGTCGAAGGTCTCCCCGGTGGCAGGGTCGACGACGGCGAAATGCGCGGCCCGGCGTCCGGGGACGCGGTCGGGCTCATCGGTCGGCATGCCTGTGGTCAGTTCACGGCGGGGACGCCGGCAGCGTGCTGCTCGGCCTGCCGGTCCATCTCCGCCCGGAAGGCGGCCACCAGATGCGGCTGAATCCTTCCGGCATTGCGGTCGCCGCCCTCGCAGACCGCTCCGCGCACGCCCACGATGTCCGTGCCGATGCGCGTCAGCGGACCGAGGTCGGTCTGTTTGACACTGCCGGCGAGGGCGGCGAGCAGACCGGACGCGTGGGTCAGCCGGACGAACTGGGCACAGACGTCCGGCGGCACGTGGTCGAACAGCCGCGTCCCGTCCTTGATGGCGGTGTCGAGCATGGCCGCGTCGGCGCCGGAGCGGGCGGCGATGTCGGGCACGGCGAGCGGGTTGACGCAGCCGATCCGGTGGGCGTCGGCATAGCCCGAGGCGACGACGAGCGCTTCGGGGCGGTGGTCCTTCACCGCCCGGACGACCGCGCGCATGACCTCGATGCCCTGTTCGGGCGTCGTGCATCCATAGAGGCCGACCTTGATGTACGTGGCGCCGGAGACGACCGCGCCGAGCGCGGCCTGAGCCACCGTGCCGGGCTTGTACGGGACATCACCCACGGTCGCGGACACCGGCTTGTCCGCCGGTACCGCGTCGCGGATCTCCCGGATGACCCAGGGAAAGTTCGCGCCGAGAGAGCCCTCGTCGGGCTTCTTGACGTCGACGATGTCCAGGTGCTCCGCCGCCTTCGCACAGTCGAGGGCCTCCTCCACGCTGTCCGGGGAGATGAGAAGCAACACGATGAGCTCCTTCCGCCGCATGTCCGCCTGGCCGAGGGACAGGGGTGCGGATCACCTGGTTCGTGTGCGGTGTGGCTCATCATTTCCGCCGCCCGTGGGCACCGGTAGAGCGTGCGGGTTTTCCCATGGGGCGCTCGTGCCCACGCGAAGTGCGCCGCACGCACCGGCGCGAACCGGCTCTTTTGCTGCACGCTGTCCGCCCAGACCGGCCGGTGGCATGGGTGGTCTGTGGGCAGCGGGCCGAGTCTGGAGCGCGTCCGCGCAAGCTGAGCCCGTTTCCTCTTCGCCTGCCTATTCAGCGTTGATGCTCCAACGCGGCGGAGGCGGGACGATTCGTCTGCGCCGGCGACGCCCTGGTACCACCAGTCGCCGCCGCCGCGCTCCTGGACCAGGCCGGCGACCGCATCCGCAGAGCCAATCCCACCGTCGTCGACGCCGGCCTCATGCTCCGTCGCTCCTACAGCACCGAAGAACCCACCCCCGGCCTCGTAAGGGCAAGCGGTGGCGGCCGGTGGGTTCGCCGGCTCGGCTTCGCGCCACGTACAACCGCTACCACGGCGTGACACACATGATCGCCACCTTGGATCTGGCCACCGGCCAGCTGTACTACCGGATCCGCAAACGCAAGCGGGGCGCGAGTACCTGTCCTTCCTCAAGACGCTGGGCACCCGCTGGCCCGGCCAGAGGTTGTACGTGATCACCGATAACTACTCGCCGCACAAACACCCCGAAGTCCGCTCCTGGGCCGCTGACAACGACGTTGAGCTGATGTTCCTGCCGACCTACGGCTCCTGGTTGAACTGGATCGAGTCCGAGTTCGCCGCGCTGCGTTACTACCGTACCGCTTCAGAATGGCTGCAGAGCCTGTGACCTGGGACAACGATCCGCGGGCCGATCGACCGCCATCGGACTTTATGCTCGTACGAATGCTCTACCTGATCGCCACGCGGATCTTCGCGTGGCTGGTCCTGCTCTCCCGATCCTCCGCGGCGAAGGAGGCCAAGATACTGATCTTGCGACATGAGATCGCGGTACTGCGCCGGCAGGTCGCGGCCCCCAAGCCCACCTGGCCCGACCGGGCACCGCTCACCGCCTTCGCCCGACTCCTCCGCGGGCACTACGCCGGCATCGCATCGTCTCCCCGCGCACCCTCCTGGCCTGGCACCAACGCCTGATCAAGAACAAGTGGACACAACCCGCCCCACCGGGACGCCCACCGATACCCGACAAGCTGCACGACCTGACCATCCGGCTCGGCGCCGAGAACCCACGATGGGGCTTCCAACGCGTTCACGGCGAACTCCGCCGCCCCGGGCACAAGGTCAGCCCGGCCACCGTCCGCCGCATCCTGCGCACCGCCGGCCTCGG
This sequence comes from Streptomyces sp. Ag109_O5-1, assembly GCF_003814875.1. Lineage (GTDB taxonomy): Bacteria > Actinomycetota > Actinomycetes > Streptomycetales > Streptomycetaceae > Streptomyces > Streptomyces sasae. The sequence continues at coordinate 1,703,872 of NZ_RKQF01000001.1, forward strand.
GCCGACCCCGCGCCGACATCCGGTGCGCAGTGAGTGGACCACCTTCCTCAAAGCCCAGGCCCACGGCACGCTCGCCACCGACTACTTCCACGTCGACACGGTCGGTCTGCAGCGGCTGTACGCGCTGTTCGTCATGGAGGTCCGCACCCGAACCATCCACATCCTGGGCGTCACCGCGCACCCGACCGCCGCCTGGGCCACCCAGCAAGCCCGCCAACTGCTCTGGCAACTCCGCCACCGTGCATCAGGCTTCACTCACCTGATCCGCGACCGGGACACGAAGTTCACGGCCGCCTTCGCTGCCGTCTTCGCCAGCGAAGGCATCAACGTCACCAAAATCCCTCCGCGCTCTCCCAACTGCAATCCCCACGCCGAGCGGTTCGTACGATCAGCACGCGAGGAGTGCACCGACCGGCTCCTGATCTTCGACCGCGGCCACGCCGAGAAGGTCCTCAAGGACTACGCGCGCCACTTCAACCGGCATCGGCCGCATCAAGGCCGCGGCCAGCTCGCACCGCCGGACGATACCAACGTCATCCCCCTGTCAGCAGCCCGGATCGAACGCCGGCAAGCCGTCGCCGGACTGATCAATGAGTACCACCGAGCCGACTGACCGTCCGGCAAAGCCGCAGCTCACAGGCTGTGAAGGCATTCTGAAGCGGTACGGGCGTCGGCGGACTCGGAGAAGTCCATGCCCTCCACCTTGTCACCGGCCGCCTTCACATCGGTCTTGTAGACGACCGATGCGTCGGCCTCCTTCAGGAGCACCTTGTTGAGGGCCGCCTTGACATCTTCCTCGTAGGAGACGGGCGTGATCTTGAGGTCGCTGGCCTCCAGCCTTCTGCGGGGCGGCGCCGCAGGGAACCTTCAGGTCCGGGTTCGTCAGGTCCTTCAGTGACGAGACCTTGTCCGGGTTGCCGGGCAGGGTGGCGATCTCCAGCTGGTTGCACTCGAAGGTGACCAGCTTGGTGGCGTTTTCCTTCGCATCGGTCACGATGGCCATGGTCTTGGGGCTGGCGGAGGCGAACACGTCGGCCGGGGCAGCAGCCGTGATGCTCGCGGCGAGCGTTCACAGCTCGGTCCCCGCCTGTGGCAGTGGCTCCAGGACGGCGCCCACTTCTACGTCTGCGGCGACGCATCCCGCATGGCCAAAGACGTCGACCAGGCCCTCAAGGACATCGCCACCACCCACGGCGGCATGAGCCCCGACGAATCCACCGCCTACGCCCGCCGCCTGGCCTCGGACAAACGCTACGTCCGCGACGTCTACTGACGGCCAGCACCCGCTCCCGAGCACCGCGGGTCGGCCCCCGGTCGCCATTGCGTACCCAGTGCTGGATGGCTGTACCGGCTGGGGTGGATCACGCGGGGCCGTGCATCGAGTTGTCGTACGTGGACGCGGTGCACGGGCGTCGTCGGCGTCCGCTGCGGGACTGTGTGACGGGCCGGTTCGAGGATGTCGAACCCGTGCGTACGTTTCGCTGGTCGCGCGGTGAGCGTCACTTCCCGGGCTGGTACTGGGCGGCGACCGACTGGGCGGCACGTCGGCTTTGAGTCGTGGCTGGAGCGGCTGCTGCTGATGGACTTCGATCCGAGCGTGGTGGGGATTGGCTCACAGCCGTTCTGGCTGCACTGGCATGACGGCGAAGGGAGCGTCGGCACGCCCCGTACTACGCTGCCTGCACAACAACCCCGAACCCCGCGCCCGCACCTGGCTCGACATCCCCGACCAGGCACCCCGCACGCCCCACCGGCGCATCGCCTCCAGCACCTGGCCAACCGTCTGGTCCTGACCACCGTCCGCATGGCCCAGCAGCGCGGTCACCTGCGCGGCTGGAACGGCGATGTCAGCATCGACGCCACCGGCCCGCTGCCGCCCCGCATCCCACACCGCGGACCACGTGACGTACCCGCCGGGCGCTCACCGCCGGCCGACGCCGGCTAAGCCGATCCGCAGGAACAACTCCACCTCACCCCAGCACGCTGATAACGCCCATCAGCATGCTTCCCCATCTCCCCACAGGCAGAAGCGCGAGCCTTGCTCACCGCAGCGCTTTCCCGCCCGCACCCTGACCTTTCGAACAGCCCAGAAACGCAGAGATCCTGTCCGATCGAAATGATCGGACGGGTACAACTGCCGGACTCTGGAAGCCCGCTGCTCGCGGCCCCGCCGGACCGGCCGCCGACGATGGCAGCCGCCCCCCACGCCCCGCCGGCCACACGTTTGTCGGCGTGGAACCGTCCCACCACTCCGTCGACATCGCCACCCGCGTGCCCTGACAGTACATCGGCGTCGCGGGCGAGGTCACCAACTGCCGGGTCGGGGTGTCACTGCACCTGGCGTCCGCTAACGCGTCGGCCGCGGTGAACCGGCGTCCGTTCCTGCCCAAAAGCGGGGATCCCACCTCGTCGAAGGCCGACGCCCGCCCGCGCTCACAGCAGTCCGGGCCGCTGCCACTCGTCACCAAGGACGTGGTGGTCGAGGAAGTTCAGGAACGCCTCGTACCAGACCTGGATGTGGCCCGGGGAGAGGATCCAGTGGTTCTCGTCCGGGAAGTACAGGTACTTCGCAGGCACCTCGAACCGCTGCAGATCCTGGAAGAGCGCGGCGCCCTGGCCGACCGGCACACGGTAGTCCTTCGCGCCGTGGATGACCAGCATCGGCGTACGGATCTTCGCGGCGTCCAGGTACGGGGAGTGCGCCTCGTACCGCTCGGGCCGGGTCACCGGGTCCCCGAAGATGCACTGGAAGTACCAGGGCGCGTCGGTGTCGCCCTGGAAGGACCGCAGGTCCCACAAGCCCGCGTGGCTCACGATCGCCTTGAACCGATCGGTACTCGTGGCGACCCGGTTGGCCATGTAGCCGCCGTAGGAGCCGCCCCCGAGCGCGGTGCGCGCGGCATCGATGTCGTCACGGGCCTCGGTTGCGTCGGTCAGCGCCATCACGTCCGTGTACGGGACCCCGCCCCACTGCCCCCAGCCGCGCCGGTGGCCCTGCTGACCGTAGCCGGTCGACAGAGCCGGGTCGGGCAGCAGCACCGCGTAGCCGCGGGCGGCGAAGGGCCACGGATTCCACCGCCAGGTCCAGCCGTTCCAGCTGCCCTGCGGCCCGCCGTGCACGGCGACGAGCAGCGGCGCGGGGTTCTCGGCCGACGCGCCCTCAGGCAGCACGAGCCAGCCGCGCAGCCGGTACCCGTCCGCCGCGTTGGCGTGCACCTCGGTGAGGGTGCCCGGCAGCGCGTCGAACGCACCGGGGGCGGGCAGCTCGACCGGCGTCTGGTCGGCGACGCCGGCCTCGAACCTGACCGGCCGCGGCGGCGAGTCGATCGCGTTGCGCAGCGCGTACAGCGTCCGCCCGTCGGGGGCCACGCAGAGCGAGCCGTACGCGCCCGAGGCGGTGAGCCGGGTCACGGTGCCGTCCGCGTCCCGCCGGAAGACGGGCGCGTGACCCTCCACATCGGCCACGAAGAAGAGGGCGTCGTCGACCGTCGAACAGACGGCGCCGACAGGCCAGTTGTCGAACCCGGGCAGCAGATCGACGGCCTCGCCGCCGTCCACGCCGACCCGGACGAGCGTCACGTCCATCGACTCGTCGTAAGTCGGCCACGTCATCCGCGAGCACACGACCGCCGAGCCGTCGTACGTGAACACCGGCGCCTCGTAAAGGTGCTCCACATCGCCCAGTACGAAGACCTCCTCGCCGGTGGCCGCGTCTGCCACCACCACGGCGGTGCGGTTCTCGGCGGGCACCCGGCCGGGTACGAACCGGGTGTAGGCCACTCGCGTCCCGTCGGGCGACAGCGCCACGTCCCCGGGGTGCTCGAGGCCGACGCCCTGCCCGCCGGCGTCGACCACGGCGCCCTCGGCCCCCGCGCGCACGAAGGTGTGCTGTGCCTCGGGGCCGAGATCGCGGTCCCAGGCGCGGGTCGGCCCGACCTCGTACAGGATCGCGGTGACCTTCGCGTCCTTGCGCGCCGTGCGCAGCTTGCCGTGCGCGTCGGCGTCGGCGGCCCCGGGCAGCAGCCCGGCGGTGTGGGCCAGCGCGCCGGAGTCCCGGGCGACGGTGAACGCGGTGATCCCGCCCGGGTGCCGGGCCACGACGGCGGCCTCACCACGCCCGGGCAGCGCCCACAGCGCGGCACCCTCGTGCTTGTCCTCCTCACTGTCGTCCTCGCGTTCCGACAGGAAGTACAGCACCCCGTCCGGGCCGAACGCGGGCCCGAACTCGCCCTTCCCCGACCGGGTCAGGCGCAGCGCTTCGCGCTCCCCGGCCGGATCGATCTCCCACAGCCCGGACACGAACCTGGTCCGGTCCTCCGACAGCGTCTGAACGGTGGCGACGAGACGGCCACCGTCGGCGGACAGCGCAAGGGAGTTGACGCGAGGCTGGGCGAGGAACGCGGGCAGGTCGTGGAAGGCGGTCGTGCCACCGGGGATCGCAGACATGCGGACGATTCTTGCTCGCGAAGGAGGCGGTGAACAGCGGATTACGGGCGCCGCCCGCCAGGAGTGCCTGCCGCCCGTCCGGCGAACGCAGAGAACCCGCCCGATCGAAGTGATCGGACGGGATCCCGTCAACCGCCTACGAGCTGACTCGTGAACGGCGCCTCCGATCACAGCAACACGTTCAGACCGCACCGGACGCTCACGAACGCCCCTTCCAGGGTCGCGTCCCGACTCCCAATTCCCAGCATTCCCTAGCCCGTTCGGTGATGAGCGTGTGTTGAGCGGCGATGTCTGGCTCGGTCCACAGCCGTAACCACAGCCGAGCTGTTTCAAGTTGGTGCGGCATCGGCGAACACGGCGCGACGACACTCCCTGCAGTCTGTCTCAACCAACCGAGCCCACGCGTCTCACTCAATCCAGTCCATGCAGGTCAGCAGCATGCGGCCGACTAACTTCATTGAGACAGGACAGTACAGCCGGGTAACCCCGGAGACGCGGGTGTGTCAATTTAACGGCTGATCTTGGTTGTTGAGGTTCAGTTGCTGGCCGGGGTGAGCCGGCCCTCGAAGGCGATCTGGAACGCGTTGAGGGGTGCTTTCCAGCGCATGGTCCATCTGCGTCGGCCCTTCCCCGTCGGGTCCAGGCTCATCAGCGCCATGTAGATGCACTTCAGGGCGGCAGCCTCGTTGGGGAAGTGGCCGCGGGCGCGGACGGCCCTGCGGATGCGGGCGTTGACGCTCTCGATCGCGTTCGTGCTGCAGATGACTTTGCGTATCTCGACGTCGAAGGAGAGGAAGGGGCACGAACTCGGCCCAGGCGTCCGACCACAGCTTTACGATCGCCGGATACTTCCGGCCCCACGCCTCCTGGAACTCCAGGAACCGCTCCGTCGCCGCGTCCTCGCTGGGGGCGGTGTAGACGGGCTTGAGTGCCTTGGCGACTTTGTCCCAGTCCTGACGGGCGGCGTAACGGAACGAGTTCCGCAGCAGGTGAACCACGCACGTCTGGACAATCGTGCGAGGCCAGACGGTCTCCACCGCTTCGGGAAGGCCCTTGAGCCCGTCGCAGACCAGCATGAGCACGTCGTCCAGGCCGCGGTTCTTCAGCTCGGTGAACACGTGCAGCCAGTACTTGGCACCCTCGCCTCCGTCGCCGGCCCAGATGCCGAGGATGTCGCGGGTGCCGTCCACGGTCACGGCCATCACGAGGTAGACCGGACGGTTCGCGACCTTCCCGTCCCTGATCTTGACGTTGATGGCGTCGACGAACAGGACTGGATAGACACGATCAAGGGGGCGGTTCTGCCACTCGGCCATGCCCTCCATCACCTTGTCGGTGATGGTGGAGACGGTCTGCTTGGACACCTCGGCGCCGTAAACCTCGGCAAGATGGGCCGATATCTCCCCATGGGTGAGGCCCTTCGCAGACAGGGACAGCACCATCTCGTCGACGCCGGTCAGCCGCCGCTGCCGCTTCTTGACGATCTGCGGCTCGAATGTGCCCGAGGTGTCACGCGGGACCTTGACGTCGACCGGCCCGACGTCGGTCAGCACGGTCTTGGCCCGGCTCCCGTTACGGGAGTTGCCGCTGCCCCGGCCCACCACGTCGTGCTTCTCATAGCCGAGGTGATCGGTGATCTCACCTTCCAGGGCCGATTCCAAGACCCGTTTGGTCAACTGCTGCAGCAGCCCACCCTGCCCGGTCAGCTGCAGCCCCTCCGACCGGGCACGCTCCACCAGCATCGCGACCAGTTGCTCGTCGGACACCGGTGCAGGCTGCTCGGACTCGGCACTCTCGACAGGCTCCACGGTTTCCAACTCCACGGCGGCGTCAGTCACTTGACGTCTCTCCCATGATCGTCGGATCCGCCGTTAGATTTACACTCCCCCCTTGTAGACGTACCGGGCCACCGGGTCGTTGGAAGCAGAGACCGTGTCACCACGGTCCGGTATGCGCACCACGACCTTCTTCCCAATGGGGTCTTGATCGTGATGCAGGAGCCCGCTTGGTTGCAGCTCGGATGGATCGTCCTGCCGCGCCTGCGGGCGGACTCGTGGCCTTCGAGGAACGAGCCCGTGGTAGGGCGTCCCCACGCTGCAAGGGGATAGACACCCCTGAGTTGGTTCGACACTGATCGGCAAACCAGCGCTTGACTCATACCCGCACCCGAGCGTCCATGGTCGCAGCCGACCCGCCGATGGGGATCGCGGTCCGGCGAAGAACACCCACCCCCTGGTGGCGGTCGCCATCGGCACCGCGACCGCGAGGGTCACGGTCAGCACACCGAGGATCAGAGCCGCCGGAAACCAGTCCGGGCTGATGCCGAGCATGCCGATGCCCACCATCAGCAGGGGGCGAGCGCGGCTGTACGGGCGAGCCTCCGCACCAGGTGCGGAGGCCAGGCCACGGTCTTCCGGGATCCGGACGCCGTCAGCAGTCCTCGAACCGGCGCCGCCCGACCCGCCGGGACAGCCAGACCAGCAGCTCGAAGAGCACCAGTACCACCAGCAGGGCCCACGCGGCGATGTCGATCCCGCTGTAGTCCGTCTCGGCCAGCTCCGGCGCCGTCCAGCCGTGCGGGTCGACGAGCACGTCCTCGGTCTGCCCGACTTCCATCGGCCCGTCGCAGGAGTCGTTGCCCAGCTCGGCGTGCTTGAGCGGCTTGCCGTCCACCCGTCCCAGAAGGCAGGTGTACTCCGGCCCATGCTTGCCCTGGTACGTCTTCACCGAGGTGACCCGCACCTCCACCCGCTGCCCTTGGTGCGCCATCACCTCCGCCTGCAGCACCGGCCCCGGCCCGGACAGCGCGGCGATCCCCACGATCACCCCGCCGACGATCAACCACCCGTTCGGCGCTGCGATGATCATCAACGAGAGAGTCGCGATCAGCGCGACGGTTCCGAGCACCAGTCCGAGCCCGCTCCAGTCCGGATTGGCGGCCAGCAACGACAGCCCGACGATCACCGGCGGACCGAAAAACGCCATCGTGGTGAGGCGGCGGACCTGCCGGGACGAGGTGGCGGTGGCTATTCGAGGCACGGCGTCAGTGTGACGAACGGGGTCGTCAGGCCGAAGAGCGGGGTCCATTACTACAGTCATCGCTCTCGATGAGCATCTGACGCCTCGCGCCGGTCCTCCCGGGTGCGCTTGGTGAGTTCGGCGTCGGCGAGTGACGACAACGCCGCAGATGAGCGTGCCAGCCCCCGCGTCTGCGCCAAGGTCCGCCGGACAGCACTCCTAGTAGGACTCCGTTAGGTCTCTCTGGCTCTTGGGTTTGGGCTGGTGGTGGATGTTCTGGGCAGGGGGCGGTGGCAAGTGGTGCAGGTGCCGGTCCAGCAGTTCAGCAGGTCCTGGATGGCGTCGAGGATCTGGTAGAGGGTGAGTCCGGTGTACCGGCTTTCGGGGCCAGGCGCTGTTCGGTGAGGAACGCGTGGGCGGCGGTGACCAGGGTGACGTAGTGATGCCAGCCGGCCCAGGAACGTCCCTCGAAGTGGTCCAGGCCTAGGCCGTGCTTGAGTTCCCGGTAGTCGTGCTCAATCTGCCAAGCACACTGCACCTATGAGTGGGTATCAGGTAGGTGATGTGCCGGTAATCGGGCGTGAGGGGCTGTTGCGGCTGGTCGCGGTGGTCGAGCGGCTGCGGGCTCGGCAGTGTGATGGGGAGAGCGGGTCGTCGTGGACGACGCAGGGGGCGGCCGCCCCAGAGCCTGGCCCGTCAGGGCCTGGGCGAGGAAGTGTGGGCGGGGCTGCCGGAGGTGAACCGGCTGCTGGCAGTGCGGTGGCTGGCGATGTTAGAAGCCGTTGTCTTTCCGAGAGTGGCGGGTGTGTTTCTGCTGTTCAGGCGTAGGGGTGGTGGTCTGGCGGCAGAGACGAGGTGTCGTGTTGTCTCTTCGGTGGAGGTCCGAGATGCCGTCGGTGATGGGGTTGTTGGAGGAGCGTGAACGTGCCGCCCGGCAGCGGATGGACGCCCTTCAGGCCGAGCTGCGGGAGGCGGAGGCAGCATGTGAGCGGTTCGTGATCGCCCGCGAGACGGTGGCCGAGGTCCTGGCGGAACCTCGCGAAGGAGAGAAAGCTCCGTCAACTGAGGTAGCCGACGAGCGGCCGGCACGGGTCGCGGCCGCGGCACCCGGTTCGGTTGTGCCGACGTGGCGGGAAGGGCTCGCCCCGACGGTGCTGGCGCCGGATTACCTACAGCTCATGAACGCCCTGGCCGTCGGCAGCGGGTCAGGCGGCGAGCCGATGGATTGCCGGCAACTCGCCGTGGCGGTCGGTTTGGATTCGGTTCCGGCGAAGGTGGAGGGGGTTCGGTCGAAGGCGAAGCGTCTGGTCGCGCGAGGTTGGCTCGCCGAGGAGCGCCCGGGAATGTTCAGCCTGCTCATCGGGCGAGACGGCGGCTCATGACCATGCTCATCGACCAGCGGACCATCGCCTCCGAGGTGTCGGTGCGGGCCTCGTAGTCGCGGGCGAGGCGGCGTGAGCGCATCAGCCACGCGAACGTGTGCTCGACCAGCCACCTCTTGGGCAGCACGGTGAAGCCCATGGTGTCGTCGCTGCGTTTGATCACGGTCAGCGCGATGCTCAGGACATCGCGGGCGAGGTCGACCAGGCGTCCGGTGTAGCCGCCGTCCGCCCAGACCAGGGTGATGTGCCAGTGCCGCTCGCGGATCCGGGCCAGTAGCGTCCGGGCCGCGTCGCGGTCGGTGACAGAAGCCGCGGTGACCATCACGGTCAGCAGCAGGCCGAGGGTGTCGACCACGATGTGCCGCTTGCGGCCGTTCACCTTCTTTCCGCCGTCGAAGCCCCGGCTCGTGGCCGGCACCGACGCGGCTGCCTTCACCGACTGCGCGTCGATGATCCCCGCCGTCGGCTCCCGGTCCCGGCCTGCCGCCTCGCGGACCCGGTCGCGCAGCCGGTCGTGGAACTCGCCGACCAGGCCCTTGTTCCGCCAGCGCCGGAAGAAGGCGTAGACGCGGTCCCATGCGGGGAAGTCCGCGGGCATCGACCGCCAGGTGATGCCGCCCGCGACCACGTAGCGCACCGCGTCCACCATCCAATGCCACGTAGTTAAGGGCGAGTTGGCGCTGTCAAGGGCGAGGTGAGAAGGAGGAGACCTCTGCTATTCAGGGGATCGACCAAGATCTACCTGAGGAAGCAGAGGCCCTGTGGCTCAGTCTGTCACGGGCGGAACCGACGTGTTCGCGCCCGGTCATATCGGTGAGTTGACGCAGGTCATCCCACTCGAGCTGGTGGATGCGGTGCTGGACGAGACCGGGGCTCGCGAGCGACGACTGCGAAGTCTCCCCTCACGCGTCGGGGTGTACTTCGTACTCGCGCTCGGGTTGTTCGGGGACCTGGGAACCGGCCTGGTGTGGGGCAAACTCGTGGCCGGACTGACCGTCATGGTGCCGCGACCATCGGAGAAGGCACTTCGCGATCTCCGTCGGCGGGTCGGCGTGGCCCCGCTCAAGCGGCTGTTCGACGTGCTGGCCGGCCCGCTGGCCCAGCCGTCCACGCCCGGAGTGCGTTACCGCCGCTGGCGCACGGTCGCCTTCGACGGCTGCGGGAGCCTGAACGTCCCCGACCACGAACGCAACTGGTCCTGGCTCGGCCGAACCCAGCGCCGTCACGGTCCAACGGGCTACCCCCGGCTGATGCTCATGACTCTGTGCGAAACCGGCACCCGCGGCCTGATCGGCGCCGTCTTCGGCCCCGCCAGCAAGGGGGAAACCGACTACGCTCACGACCTGGTCGGCCACCTGACCTCGGACATGCTTGTTCTGGCAGACCGCGCCTTCGACAGCAACAGACTGCTGGCAGACATCGCGGCTCAAGGGGCCCAGTTCCAGATTCGCGCCACCAGCGTCCGACGCCCGCCGGTGCTGGCACTGCTGCCCGACGGCTCCTACCTGACCCGGATCGGTGACCTCTCGTTGCGAGTGATCGAGGCCGAGGTCCGCTCCTGTACCGCCGACGGCGGCGTGTTCGGCGGGACCTACCGCCTGCTGACCACACTCACCGACCACTCCAGCGACCCCGCCGACCACCTGGTGCATCTTTACCACGAGCGTTGGGAGATCGAGATCGCATACCTGGCGCTCCGTCACACCCTGCTCCAGGGGCGAGTCCTGTCAATCCCCTCGGACTGTGGAGATCTTCTAAGCGGCCAGCTCCAAGGCGGAGTTGGCTCGGTGGTCGTGTTCGTAGTCGATCGGACTCCGGTAACCGCACACGCTGTGTAGTCGGTGTGTGTTGTAGAAGGCGGTGATCCAGGTCGCGATCCTCAGGCGGGCCTCGGTGCGGGTGGCGAAGGTGTGCCGATGGACGTACTCGACCTTGAGTACGCTGTTGAACGCCTCGCTGACGGCGTTGTCGAAACACGACCCGACCCGGTGTCAATCCCCTCGGACTGTGGAGATCTTCTAAGCGGCCAGCTCCAAGGCGGAGTTGGCTCGGTGGTCGTGTTCGTAGTCGATCGGACTCCGGTAACCGCACACGCTGTGTAGTCGGTGTGTGTTGTAGAAGGCGGTGATCCAGGTCGCGATCCTCAGGCGGGCCTCGGTGCGGGTGGCGAAGGTGTGCCGATGGACGTACTCGACCTTGAGTACGCTGTTGAACGCCTCGCTGACGGCGTTGTCGAAACACGACCCGACCCGGCCCATGGACTGCGTCACGCCCAGACGCCGGCAGGCCCAGCGGAAGCGCCGGGACACATATTCGCTGCCCCTGTCGCTGTGGAAGATGACGCCCTTGACGTCGCCGCCACGGGTGGCCGCGGCCATGTTCAAGGACGCAACGACGAGTTCTGCGTCGTGACGTGCACCCATCGCGTAGCCGAGCAGGCGGCGCGAGAACAGGTCGATGACGGTGGCCAGATACAGCTTGCCCTCACCGGTGGCGATCTCCGTCATGTCGCCACACCACACCTGATCTGGAGCGTCGGCGGTGAAGTCGCGGCGGACAAAGTCCGCGAACGCGGGCCGTTTGCCGGGGCGGGTCAGCCCGCCCCGTCGGCGGATCTTCCGTCCGGCCAGGCCGAGTTCGGCCATGAGACGCGCGACGGTGTTCACCGAGACGCGCCAGCCGGCGCGGATCAGGAGGAGCCAGACCTTCGGAGAACCGTAGGTGCCGCCGGACTTCTCGAAGATCTGTCGGATCGCGTCGGCCAACTGTCCTCGCCGCACTTCACGAGCGGTGGTGGGCTTGTCGCGCCACTTGTAGAACCAGGACTCCGACACTCCCAGAACCCGGCAGGCCAGGCGGTGCGGGACGTGGTGCTCGGCCCTCTGGTTACCGATGAACGCGGCCAGGGCGGCCGGGTCCGTTCCGGTCACTTCACCCAGAGGACCATGCATCGCTTGAGGACATCACGCTCCATCTCCAGCTCGCGGATCCGCTTGTTCTTCTCCGCCGCATCCCGCCGCAGCCGCTCCAACTCGGCCCGCTCGGCTTCGCGCAGCCGCCCGCCCGGTGCGGGCTCGGCAGGCTGGTCGGACGACGCCGACCCGTTGCGCCGCCACCGTGACACCCAGCTGTGCAGCGTGCCGGAATGCACACCGAGCTCCTCGGCGACCTCCGGGATCGGCCTGCCCGTCTCGATCACAATGCGTACAGCACCCTCACGAAACTCAGGCGTGTACGTGCGTTGCTTGGACCCCATGAACCCCAACTTCCCCTGCAATCACGGACTCCACGCTAAGAGGGGAGGGACATGTCCGACGGGTACTTCGGCTGCCTGTGCGGGTGGTTTGCCGCGTTCCCGAACCGGTGAGCGAGGCAATCACACTCACGAGCAGCCGAGTTGGAGCCTGCGGGCGCGAGGGCGTACAACTGCGGTAACAGGGCCTCCTGGCATGTTTGCGGTCTCGACAACCTTGAGCTGCACCGGGGGTCCTGTATTCATGCGCGACAGGCCGCAAGATCACCCAGCCGAGTACCTGCAATCGCACTCGTGCTCACCAAGATCGATACGACAACGGTCACCGAACCGGGCCGGAGGGGGGCACCGCGCGGCCCCTCCGGTGCGGCTGTTCACTGCGAAGACTGGCTTGGCGTCCGGTCGGCTTCCTTCACGATGAGGTCGATCAGGCCGGGGAATCGCTGGTCGAGCTCGTCCTTGCGCAGCACGTTCTCTCGGCGGATGCCGCTGTCGCTCTGGCGGATGATCCCGGCCTCGCGCAGGGCCCGGAAGTGGCGGGTCAGCACGGACGCGGTGAGGTGGGGGAAGAAGCCGCCACAGCTCAGGCCGGGGCTGTTGATCAGCCGGACGACCATTTCCAGGCGGAGCGGGTCGGAAAGCGCGCTGAGCACCGTGCGCAGGTCGACGTCGTCCAGGTCGGGGTGTGCGAGGGGGGCTGGGGTGCGGCTGGCCATGGTTCGAGAGTACCGCCGATCCCCCCATGTACGCGTTTGCGCGTACACGCGTTATGGTTGTGGAGCGGGCGCGAGATCCCCGCCCGCACTCTTTCGACTTTGCCAAAGGAACCACCATGTCGGACACCCTTCCAGTGGACATTTCGACCTCTCGCCTGTTCGAGCCGACCACCTTCGGCAAGATCGAACTGGCGAACCGGGTCGTGATGGCTCCGCTGACCCGGATGCGCGCCGGCGAGCGCGGCACCCCCGGCGACCTGCTCGTCGAGTACTACCGGCAGCGCGCGAGCGTCGGCATGATCACCACTGAGGGCACCTACCCCAGCTTCGACTCGCAGTCCTACGTCGGGCAGCCCGGCATCGCCAGCGACGAGCAGGCCGCCGGCTGGGCCCGGGTCGCCGAGGCGGTGCACGCCGAGGGCGGCAAGATCGTCATGCAGCTCATGCACGGCGGCCGCACCAGCCACCCGCAGCTCAACGGCGGACGCCGAGTCCTCGCGCCGAGCGCGATCGCGGTCAACGGTGAGTTGCACGTCGGTGCGGAGAAGCTGCCGTACGCGGTGCCGGAGGCGATGACCGCCGAGGAGATCAAGGCTTCTGTGGCTGATCACGTCGCCGCGGCCCGCCGTGCGATCGACGCCGGCCTCGACGGTGTGGAGATCCATTCCGCGAACGGCTACCTGCTGCACCAGTTCCTCGCGCCCGGCTCGAACGAGCGCACCGACGAGTACGGCGGCACCCCCGAGGACCGCGCCCGGTACGTGATCGAGGTCGTCACCGCGGTCGCCGAGGCCGTCGGCGCCGACCGGGTCGGCCTGCGGATCTCTCCGGCGCACAACATTCAGGACGCCCACGAGCCCGACCACGACGACGTCCTGGCCACCTACGGCCACCTGCTCGGACAGTTGCGCCCGCTCGGCCTGGCCTACCTGTCGGTGCTCTATGCCGAGCCCGCCGGCGACCTCATGAAGGAACTCCAGCAGCACTTCGGCGGCAAGCTGGTCGTCAACGGCGGTTTCATGGCCCCCGCCATCACCGCCGAGAGCGCGGCCAAGCTGCTGGAAGCGCCGTTCGTCGACGCTGTGGCCGTCGGCCGCGCGGTCATCGCCAACCCGGACCTGGTCGCCCGGTGGAGGGGCGGGCACCCGGAGAACGAGGCACGGCCCGAGCTGTTCTACGCCTTCACCGCCGAGGGCTACACCGACTACCCGTTCCTGACTCAGTCCTGATCTACCGGCGCGGCTCCTGCCCAGCGCGAGGGCGTACAACTGCGGTAACAGGGCCTCCTGGCATGCTTGCGGTCTCGACAACCTCGAGCTGCACCAGGGGCCCTGTATTCATGCGCGACAGGCCGCAAGATCACCCAGCCGAGTACCTGCAATCGCACTCATGCTCACCAAGATCGATACGACAACGGTCACTTAGCTTGACTCTGTCGGGGATCTTGGAGTTGCCGAGGTCAGGTGCCTAGGGTTCGCCAGGACTTCGGCCGGGGTAGTTCGTGCTGGTCGAGGTAGTTCTGGAAGGCGGTCGGCTGGCGGGGTGTGGGTGCTTCCTCGGTCGGTGTCAGTCCGCTGAGGCGCTCGATGTTCACGGCGATGGCCGTCAAGACGTGCTGGATGTGGGCCTTTCCCTGTCCTCGGTAGCGGCAACGGCGCATGCCGTGGCCGTGGGCGAACTCGTTGACGGTTCCCTCCACCCCGGAGCGCACCGCGTAGCGGGTCTTCCACTCGGGTGTCTGCTGCTCGGCGCGGACGCGGAGTTGCAGGTCGCGAAGTTCTCGCGGGGGAAAGCCCACGGTCCGGGCGCTGTCGGCGGTGGTGGTGCAGCGGGTGCGGGCAGGGCAGGGGCGGCACTGGCTCTTGGTGAACCGGGCCACGATCAGCGGGGCGGCGGTGGGCGAGGAGGTCGGGTAGGGGCCGTGCCAGCCTGCGCTGATCTGGCCCTGGGGGCAGGTGACCTGGCGGCGGTCGAAGTCGATGTGGAAGTCGTCCCGGCCGAAGCCTTCGTTCTTGCGGTGTTGGCGGGTGGGGTTGCTGCGCAGTGGCCCGGAGACGGTGACCTGGTGCTCACGTGCGGCTTGTTCCAGGTGGGGCAGGGAGGTGTAGCCGGCGTCGACCAGGTGCTCGGCGGGCAGTAAGCCGCGGCGCCGCAGTCGGATGTGGATGCCGGGCAGGACCTGGCTGTCGTGGGTGGTGGCCGCGGTGGTGGCCACGTCCGTGATCACGTTGGGGCCGTCAGGAGCACAGGTCTCGGTCAAATGGGCTGAGAACCCCTTCCAGTTGATGATGTGTCCGTGCCGTGCGTAGCGGGCCGAGGTGTCGTAGGGAGAGACGATCGCCCGGGACGAGGGCGGCAGTCCGGGCCCGCCTTCCGTCTCGGCAGTGCGCCAGCGCAGGTGTCCTGCGGCGTCACGGTGGTAGTTCTGCACCATGATCTGGCGCAGGGCCTGGACACGCGGGCCCGACGCGCGGTCCGCTCCGTGACGGTAGAGGTGCTCCAGGAGCCGGACGGCGTCGTTTCCGGTGGCGAGGATCCTGGTCTTGGGTTTGGTGGGGTTCTTGCCCAGACGGACCGGTCGGCCGTAGCGGCGTCCCCAGTCCTCATCGACCAGATCGTCCAGCAGGTGAGGAGAGATACCGGCGACTTCTTCCAGTGCAGCGCGGACCGCCTCGGTGACCAGCTCCATTCGGGTGAGATCCCGTACCGCGGCCAGGACATGGGTGGAGTCGGTGCGCTGCGTGGTGCGTTCGCGCACCAGGCCGGCCTCCTTGAGGCGGGCCAGCGCCAGGTCGAGCAGGTGGTCGGCACGGCCCTCTTCGGCGAGACGGTCGCGGAAGTCGACCAGCACACTGTGATGGAAGCCTGGGTCGTCCAGTTCCATGGCCAGCGCGTACTTGAAGTCGATGCGGCAGCGAACCGCCTCGGCGGCCTGCCGGTCCGACAGGCCGAGCACGAACTGCAGCACACAGACGGTGGCCAGCTGGGCGGGCGAGAGACCCGGACGCCCGTCGCGCGGGTACCAGTCGGCGAAGTCCTCGTCGCACCACAGCCCGTCGAGCCGGTCGCGCACCCATATCGCCGTCGTGCCGTCCGGATTGCTCGCCCGCGCGATCTGCGCGGTCAGAGACGGGACTTGTTCACCGGAACGGGGACGGAGGGACAACGAGCACCTCGACAATCGCAAGGACCTTTGGAACAGCCCCGAGCATGCCCGTTGATCACGCTGCCGTACCGGGAAACTCCAAGATCCCCGACAGAGTCAAGCTCAGAACGAGCCCACACGCTACCTTCGCGGCCTGCTCGTCGCGGCCGGCGTTCTGCCTTGCCGGGACGAGAACCTCGCGCGCCTGGAACTCTGGCTGGCCAACACCCTCCGCCAGCTCCCGCCGCACCAAGCCCGGGTGATCCGGGCGTTCGGTGAGTGGCACGTTGCCGCGACGCCCGCCGACGCGCGGCCCGGGGCCGCTATACCGCCCTCGCCGCCAAGGGCGACACCAGAGACATCAAGGTTGCCATCGACTTCATGTCCTGGCTGGACACGCACGACATTTATCTGCAGGACACCACGCACAACGACCTCGAACGTTGGCTCGTCGCCCACTCCTCCCTGCACCGGACGGTCGTCACGTTCATCCAGTGGGCGGTTGCCCGACGGCTCACCGGCAAGCTCGCCATCACCCGACCGTCCAAAAAGAACGATTCCAGGTTCCTGGACGAACAAGACCTCCACGACCAGCTCCGGCGCTGCCTCAACGACGACACCCTCCCCCGGGAGGCACGCATCATCGGCGCCCTGATCAGGCTCTATGCACTTCCTGTCTCCCGCATCGTCGAACTGACCACCGACCGCTTCCGCCGCGACGAGAAGGGGGCCTACCTCACCCTCGACCGCCACCCCGTGCTGCTGCCGCCGAAGCTCGCTGTCCTCATCGAGGACCAGATCGCCCAGCCCGTGACCGACTCGCGGATGCGTCAGCAGTTCGGCAACGAAAACGGCTACCTCTTCCCCGGCAAGGCTCCCGGCAGGCCACGCAACGTGATCGGCACACACAACCTGCTGAACCAGCTCGGGCTGCCCGTCCTCTCCGCCCGCAACACGGCCATGATCGAAGCGGTCACCAGCCTCCCGCCCATCGTGGTCGCCGATCTCTTCGGCATGCACCCCAGCACAGCCCAGAGGTGGGCGAACTACGCCAAGGATGACTGGAGCGCCTACCTCGCAGCCCGCATGGTCGCGGAGTAAGTACGGCACCTGCACTTATCTAGGGTGAATCGCCGTTGTGGCAGGTCAGAGCTTGATCGCCGTGTCAGGCAAGTCAGGCAAGTTGCTCGACACTCGGGTAGCGCGGCGATCCGCCCGACAGGGATCAGGCCGTCGAGGACGTCGACGACGAACTGGGACGCGGGGCATCGCTTCTACGTCGTCTCGTGAGTCGTCGTTCGGCACCGTGTGCGTTTCAGGTGACGGATGCTCGGCGATGGCTGGGCCCGCCGGTCAGTCGATGCTGTCGATGATGCGGAAGTCGCGCTCGTAGCCGTCGGGGAGGGCCGCCAGGGCCTTCTGGTATGCCTCGCTCTCGTATGCCGCGACGGCCTGTTCGAAGCTGTCGAACTCGATCAGAACGACGCGCTGCGTGATTCCGGCCTCGTGGGCGACGACTCGACCGCCACGGGACGGGAGGAGGGACAGGAGACGCCCGCCCCCAGCCTGGACAGCCGGACGGGCCAGCTTGTCGTAGGCAGTCAGCCTCTCAGGGTCGGAAATGGCGGGGTAGACACTGACCCAGTAGCCCTTAGCCATGGAAACCTCCTGTGTTGGGCCGGACACGTCCGACTTCGAATGACACTCAGATCGATCGATCCCGGCGACGGGTACTGCGATCAGTGGAATCGTCATATGCGCAGGTTAGGGCTTGATGTGCGGCCGAGGGAAAGACCGGTACGGGATAGACTCAGAACGGATCGTTATCAATCGGCAGGGAGGGCACGTGGCGCCGGATACGGTGAGCCTGCGGTACTTCCTGGTGCTGGCGCAGGAGTTGAACTTCACCCGCGCGGCCGCACGGATCGGTATCGCACAGCCCGCACTCAGCGCCCGGATGCGCCGATTGGAGGCGGAACTCGGTACGGCTCTGCTGGTCCGCAACACGCGTAGCGTCGTATTGACCACGGCCGGTGCGGCTTTGGCGGAGTCCGCGCCGCCCGCGCTGGCGGCGCTGGACCGGGCGTGGGACACCGCCCGGAGCGCGGCGGCCGGTGAACTGGGCACGCTGCGCATCGGATACAGCCTCAGCGCCGGGGCCGAGACGGCACCGGCCCTGGTGGACAGGCTGATTCGCGGCAACAGCGGACTCGAGGTCGGCGCGGTCCCGATGGCGACACCGGAGATCTCCCCCGCGGTCGCCGACGGCCGCATCGATGCCGGGATCACCCGCGGTGAACAACCGGGCCGTGGCGTGCGCCGGTTCCTGCTGCGGCGTGCGCGCATCGGGGTCCAACTGGCGCAGCACCATCCGCTGGCCGAACACCCGGAGATCGAGATCGCCGACGCGGCCGCGTATCCGCTGCGGCTCCCGGACCGTGCGGCCAACCCCGTGATCCACGATCAGCTGTCCGCACTGTTCCGAGACACCCGACCACACCCCCAATTCCACACGCCCGCAGTCTCTTTCGACATGTCTCAGCGCGACCTGCGCGACGGGGTCACCCTCGCCCCGGCCGGAGAAGCCGCGGCCACGACACAACCGGCCGGTCTCACCTGGCGACCGCTGCGGGGCGCGCCCAGCCTGACGTTCCACCTGGTCCTCCCACGCGAGCAGTCGCCGCTACACCGCCGCATCCGTACCGTCGCCAAAACCCTGGCGCACGAGCTGCACTGGCTGCCGGACTGACGCGCAAGAGGTCAAGCGAGACGGACGCCTGCGGTGGCGAGGCCGAAGACCTTGCGCCCGGCGGACTTCGCGGTGATGACGACGGCGGTCTTGCTGAATGTCCGAAACGACCTCGCTACGCCGGCGGATCCGCATCCGAAAGCCCGAGCAGGAACGCGCCTTCGGGGTACCTGCCGAGCGGCTATACCAAGCACTCCAACGGACCCGAGCCGACTGGGCTCCCGACTGCGCGCGTTGGCACCGAGACCACGAACTTGCCTAATACTCCAGCAGCACTTTGACGTTTTCCCTGTTCAGGGGCGGTCTGGGTGAGTGTAGAGGGCTGATGACCGGCCTGTGATCTCTTTCCCGGGCCGCCCCTCGATCGTGTGCAGCCGCCGCTGATAGTGGCAGCGGCGAGCGACCGCTTGGCGTCGTCTGCGCCAGTGTGACCATCTCAGTGCGCGTGCACTGATGAGGGGCTGGTGAGCGGCGAGGGGTGAGTGGCCAGTTGCCAGGAGCCGCCGAACTTCTGCCACGGT
The DNA here is from genome assembly GCF_003814875.1 of Streptomyces sp. Ag109_O5-1. Classification (GTDB taxonomy): domain Bacteria; phylum Actinomycetota; class Actinomycetes; order Streptomycetales; family Streptomycetaceae; genus Streptomyces; species Streptomyces sasae. Next base: position 1,723,102 of record NZ_RKQF01000001.1, read on the forward strand.
GAGGGGCGCAAGGCAGGAACCGTTTCTGCTGCCCCTTTTGCCGCGGCGTCGGCGGCCATGGCGGCCAGGAACGCATGCGCCAGTATGGCCAGCGTGATGTGCCGCATCCAGCCGGTATAGCGGCGGACTTCGTACTGGTCGAGGCCGCACTCGTTCTTCGCGGCCTGGAAGGCTTCCTCGATGGCCCAGCGCGTCCCGGCGACGCGGACCAGACGCTCGACCGTGGTGCCGAGCGGTGCGTAACAGAGGTAGCAGGCGATCTCCTCGGGCTTGCTGATGCTGCGGCGGGCCAGTGCCCACCGCTGGTGGGTGGGCATCTCGCCGTCGAAGTCCTCGATGGAGGTGATCTGCAGGGCGGCCCAGTGGTAGAAGCGCGGGCCCTTGGCGCCGTCACCGCACGAACGTTGCTCCCACGCTTCCTCGGGTGCCTGGGAGAAGAGGTGGTCGATGCGTCCGAAGTGGGGCACCTGCTGAGACTTGGGGACCGCGAGCACATAGCCCAGGATGGCGTCCCGTGAAGTGGTGTAGCCGGGCAGGGTCCCGGAACGCGCGGGTGTCTGCTCGGGGCGTGCATCCGCCGGCGGTGCATGCTCCCTGAACAAGGGCAGGCCATCGCGCAAGTCTCTCTGGTGAACGGGCAGTTCGACCGGAGGAGCACGCGATGGCCTTGTCCCAGTCTGAGCTGATGCGGCTGCTTGAGTCACTACGTCGGGCCGATGGAGTTGAAGCAATCAGGGTGGTGTGCGAGCGCATCCTGCAGGAGCTGATCGAGGCCGAGGCCACCGAGGTGATCGGTGCCGCGCCGCGCGAGCACTCCCAGACGCGCACGACCTGGCGCAACGGGCACCGGGACAGGGTGCTGACCACGCAGGCCGGCGATCTGGACCTGAAGATCCCGAAGGTGCGGAGCGGGTCATTCTTCCCGTCGCTGCTGGAACGCCGGCGGCGGATCGACCGGGCGTTGTTCGCCGTGGTGATGGAGGCATACGTGCATGGTGTCTCGACCCGCTCGGTCGACGACCTGGTCAAAGCACTCGGTGCGGACAGCGGGATCTCCAAGTCCGAGGTCTCCCGCATCTGCGGTGAGCTGGACGAAGAACTGACCGCGTTCAAGGAGCGGCCGCTGGAGCACACCGTCTTCCCCTACGTCTTCCTGGACGCCACCTACTGCAAGGCCCGGGTCAACCACCGGATCGTCTCCCAGGCCGTGGTCATCGCCACCGGGATCTCCGCCACCGGACACCGCGAGATCCTCGGGCTGATGGTCGGCGACAGTGAGTCGAAGCCGTTCTGGACGAAGTTCCTGCGCTCGCTGCGGGCCCGCGGCCTGGAGAACGTCCAGCTGGTCATCTCCGACAGCCACAGCGGTCTGGTGGCCGCGATCCGCACCGTTTTCCTCGGTGCGGCCTGGCAAAGGTGCCGGGTTCACTTCGTCCGGGACGTGTTCTCGGTGATCGAAAGGGGCTCCGGGGAGATGGTCGCCGCGACCATCCGCACCATCTTCGCGCAGACCACCGGTGAGCAGGTGCGCACCCAACTGAACGTGGTCGCCGACATGCTCGGACGGCAGTTCCCGCAGGTCAAGACGATGCTGCTGGATGCGGCAACGGACATCACCGCGTTCGCCGACTTCCCGCCGGCGCACTGGAAGAAGATCTGGTCGACCAACCCGCTGGAGCGGCTGAACCGGGAGATCAAACGGCGGGCCGACGTCGTCCAGGTCTTTCCCAACCCCGCCGCCCTTGACCGGCTCGCCGCCGCGGTCCTGGCCGAACTCCACGACGAATGGCAGGTCTTCGACCGCCGCTACTTCTCCGAAGCCTCCATGGCCGAGCTCTTCACCACCAAGCCGGCCGAACCCGAAATCACCCCACAACCGGAACCGAAACAGCTGCCGTGACTACACCACCTCGCGGGACATGACCTAGCCCAGGCCGGTCTCCTCCAGCATGCGGCGCAGCCGCCACTCCTGGCCGTAGGCGGCGTCCGCGGTCACCCAGGCGATCGGCAGCGGCGAGGCGATCGCCCGCAGCACCATGGCCCTGGCCAGGTCGGGTTTGGTGGCGAAGGTCCGCTCGTTGGGGATGTGCGCGGCGCGGCATCGGTCGCGGTCGTCGGTCCAGGACTTGGGCAGGTACAACTCGCGGTCGACCAGGGCGCGTCCGCGGGTGGTGGCGTAGGCGGCGAACACGCCGATCTGGCAGTTCTCGGTGCGGCCGGCGGTGCCGGAGTATTGGCGCTGCACACCGGCCGAGGTGGTGCCCTTCTTAAGGAAGCCGGTGTCGTCCAGGATGAGGATTCCGTCGGGCTCGCCGAGCCGTTCGGCTACGTAGTGCTGGAGGTCGTCGCGGAGTTCGTCGGCGTCCCAGCGTGCGCCGTTAAGGAGCCGCTGGAGACGGTCGGGTGTGCGGTGTCCGGCGTACTCGGCCAGCTGCCAGCCGTTCTTTCGGCCGACCGGGCCCAGGAGTCCACGGACGTAGTCACGCATCCTGCGACGCGGCTCGACACGCCTGAAGCGGTGGCCGGTACGCAGGAACAGTTCCTCGAGTTCGTCGTTCCAGATCTCAACTGCACGCTCGTCGATCACGTCGGGAGGCTGCCCGGACCGCTGCCACTATCAGCGGCGGCTGCACACGATCGAGGGGCGGCCCGGGAAAGAGATCACAGGCCGGTCATCAGCCCTCTACACTCACCCAAACCGCCCCTGAACAGGGAAAACGTCAAAGTGCTGCTGGAGTACTAGAACGGGGGATCATCGTCGCTCCGGGGCCGCCCAGGTTTGACATACACAGGCGGTTGGTGCACCAGCGCCACGGCGTCTTCAACGCGCCCAGCCGTCATGAGGTGTCCAGCGAGAACGCTTCGGTTTGCCGGGATGGCCGGGTCCAAGAGGGCGACAGCCTCCTGCGGGCGCCCGGCATCAGAAAGCAGCCCCGCGAGGATCTGCGCCTCGTACCAAGTGTCCCGTTCCGGGCGCACCTGGGCCTCTTCGATTGCTTGCTCCCGGCGACCGCAGGCGACCAGCAGCTTGCTCCGCAGCCGGAAGAACTCGACTTCCTCACACCCGAGTCGGGTCCTGCGGTCGTCCAGGTGGGCCAAGCCTTCCTCGACACGCCCCTGGTCGACGTACAGCGTGCAGAGCGCGTCAACAACCCAGTCGTCATCGCCGCCGGCAGCGCTCGGCAGAGTACGTAGCAGCTCGATCGCCTCGTTGCCCCGATCATGTCGGGCCAGGAGTTGTGCGAGCGCCACCGCCGTATTCGGCGACCGGTCCGGGGACAGCGACCTGTACGCCTCGACCGCGCCTGCCACGTCCCCCCGTTGCTCCAGGTACTCCGCAAGACATTGAGCGGCATCCCCGAGAGACTCGGTCGCTGCGTACTCGCGCAATTCCTCGATGCGATCGTGCCGGGCCAGCAGGTCGGCCAGCTGATCCCGGCCGTTGACCGACGTGATTTCCCGCTTCCGCAACAAGTCGATCGCCTCATCGACTCGTCCCTGCTGCTCGCGGACTGTCGCCAGCAACTCGAGAGCATTGCTGGGTTCGGTATGCCGGCCGCCAAAGTCCGGCCAACCGGTCTCACGCCCCGCGTCAATGCGAGCGATCAACAGATTGGCGACCTCTTCGAACCGCCCCAGGCCAGCGCCCACCTTGACCAGCGCCTCAGCCACGAGCCAGTCACCCACGTACGGCAGGAGCAGGTCGAACGCCTCATCGCCCCGGCCGTGCCGGGCAAGCAGCAACGCAAAGTCCTTCACGGCCGAAAGCCCGCCGGAACCCACGTTCGAGCGCACAACCTCGATCGCCTCGTCCACCCGCTCCCACCCCTCGAACAGCTCCGCAACGCTGCGGGCTGCCCTCCACCAACCTGTCGCAAGGTACGGGGTGAGCACTTCCAGCGCTTCCTCCCGCCGTTCTTGGCCGACAAGGATGCACACCCACGCCTGGGCACAGAACCAGTCGCCGCCATGTGCCTCGCGTTCGACTACACCGAGATGACCATGGTCGATGAGCCAAGAGACCAGGTGAGGAGGGATCCAGCCGTCGTATGTCCGGGCTCGGCGGTCGAGTTCAGCAGCGTCCACGAGGACGGAGCCTAGACCCACGCTCTCTCATCGCCTGGAGCTGGGCGCGCCTACCGCGGCCCCGACTTAGGCGCCGCGAATAGCGCACGGGGCAAATACCGCCTCTCCGCCAGTCGAACGACGTCGGTGACACCCACCACGTCAAGGTCCTCGCTGAGCCCGCCGCCCGCGAGCACCGCCAGGAGCACCTCGCCGCCCGGCACGCCCGCTGACTCCCGGCCCGGCCGGGATCCCCCCGTCTCGCCATGGCTGCGGCCGGACGTCGATACCTGCCCTGACCGGACCTTCTGCCACGTTCGGCCGGGGTGAAGGGACCCGGGGCCACCCCGGCCGGCGAACCACGCAGCCAGGGGTCCGGGTGTGCTGCCGCCCGGCGGTGGCAGCACACCCGGACCTGACGGTCAGCGGGCGCGGGCCGGGGCGGCTGTCACCCGAGGGAGATCGGGTCGGTGCCGAAGGTCCAGGAGCTTCCCGACCTCGCGTAGACCTGGATCGGGGTGCTGCCGTAGTCCTCGCCGTCGATGTAGTCGCACTTGCCGGGCGCGAGGAGGGGGGTGATGTGCCCCGGGGTGGTGACGTTGTCGCCCGCCGTGTCCTTGATCCAGAAGTAGAAGCTGTTCGCCGAGCTCTGGTAGTTGCACAGCCGGGCGGACACCCACGGGTTGTCGTCCAACGTGTGCCAGCCAGTGATCTCCACGCCGTGCGCAGAGTTGGAGTCGGATCCGGTTGCGGCGGATGCGCTTCCCGACGCGAGCCCCAGCCCCGTGACGGTCAGTGCGGTCACTGCGGCGAGGGAGGCGACTCGGCGCCCCAGCTTGAACTGCATGTCTTCCCCTTCGAATCGGACGGGACGAATGATCCGTGTTCACAACCCTCTGACAAGTCATGGCACGGACAACTGTCCGACAAGCCATGCCTCGCAGATGGAGTGGGTGCAGCTACTTCTCTTGCGTGCTCGCCGCTATATAGAGATCGGCGGCGTCTCTCCCCCGTACCAGTAGGTAGGACTGGTGAAGAAGGAATCTCCGTAGTAGGTGCCGGAGCCAGGGAACACCGTGTTGGAGAAGACATCGCTGTCTTGCCAACTCACCCACAGGCCGCGGGCTGCTCTCCAGTCATCTCGCTGAACGCAATCAGCACGGGCCCGCGTTGCTATTGCCCCAGTTCGCGCCACTGGCATAGGCGTGCCACGAGCCGTAGCCCTCGCCGCAGGCGAGGGAGATATTGACCGTCGCCTGCCAGGTGTCGGGGTTGGAGTTGTGTATCGGAACCCAGCCGGTGGTGACGTCCTGCGGGCCGAGGATCGTCTCGGTGTTGTTGCACGGAGGGTTGGCGAACCCTTGCGGCATGAGGCAGGGGTTCGCTGACCAGTTGCTCGGGAGCGGGTCGTTGCGGTGGTTGACCCAGTAGCTGTAGGAGTACTGGAAGTGGGCGCGGGCGCTGCCGCAGCTGTTGTACTGCTGCTCCACCTGGCCGGCGTACTCGCCGCCGACGTAGATGTTGCCAGGGGCGCCGATGTCGATGATGGTGCAGCTGGCGGGGGCGGCGTGTGCGGCTCCGCCGACGTCGATGATGGTGCCGCCTGCGACGGCCAGGGTCGCGGCGGCCATGGCGATGGTGCGCCGGGCCGTTCCGAGTTTCAGCATGGGTGTGTTTCCCCCGCGTAGTTGATACCCCTTGCCGGAGCATCTGGTTGTTCCTCTGGTTTCGTGCTGCCGCTTGGGTCGACCTTGCGCGAAGTGGCAGGTCCAGGCTGCCCGGGGCGCTGGAGTGGAGTCACGTTTCCCGTACGAATCCGTACAGCCCGCTTATAGACTCTCCTTGTCAGGAGCACGGCTTCACGGGGGAGTGAGCGTCGTGGGTGGGCAGCGGGGTGCTATGCCGGATCCGAGCAAGGCGGCGGATCTGGCGGAGTTCGTCTGTTTGCTGGGTGAGTTGCGGGCCTGGGCGGGGATGCCGTCGTACCGGGTGCTTGCCAAAAAGGTCGGGCCGCTGATGCGGCCGGCACGGGTTGTCTCACTGTCCACGGTCGTGGACGTGTTCAAGACCGGACGCAGTCGCCTGGACCTGGACCTGGTCGTGGGAATCGTCCGGGCGCTGGGGGCAGACGGGCCTGTGGTCGGTCTCTGGCGCACGGCATGCATCAAGGTCCACGGGCTGGCCAGGACCGGCGGCCCAGTCGGGGTCTTCGGTCAGCTGCCCGCGGATCTGGTGACGTTCACCGGGCGCCGTGAGGAACTCGCGCGCCTGATCGCGGCCGCGACGCAGCATCATGACCGCAGTGGTGCGAACGCGGTCGTGATCTCCGCGGTCGAGGGCATGGCCGGGGTCGGTAAGACCCAGCTCGCGATCCATGCCGCCCACAAACTGGTACGTGCCGGGCACTTCACCGACGTGCAGCTGTATGTGAACCTGCGCGGCTTCGACCCCGAACTCCCGCCCGCGGACCCGTCCGCGGTGTTGGAGGCGTTCCTGCGGCAGCTGGGAGTATCCGCGCCGCATATCCCCGAGAGTCGGGACGAGCGGGCGGCGATGTACCGCGACCGGATGCGGGATCGTCGTGCCTTGGTGCTGCTGGACAACGCCGCCACCGAGGACCAGGTCCGCGACCTCATCCCGGCCGGGCCCACATGCCTGGTCCTGATCACCAGCCGCCGCAGTCTCGCCGGACTCGACGGTGCCACCCCGCACCTGATCGACACGTTCACCGAAACCGAAGCACTCGACCTGCTCGCCCGGATCGCCGGACACGACCGTGTGGCCGCCGAACCCGAAGCTGCCGCACGAGTCATCGAGTACTGTGACCGCCTCCCACTCGCCTTGGCGTTGACCGCCGCCCGGCTCCGCTCCCGGCCCGCCTGGAGCCCGGCCGAACTCGCCGACCGGATGCAGGCCGGGCGTCTGGAGGCGATCAGCGCCGGCGGCCGCGCCATACGCCCTGTGTTCGACGCGTCCTACCAGGCGCTCCCGGACAGGGCACAGCAGGTGTTCCGCCTCATCGGCCTTCACCCCGGCCCGGACTTCAGCGCAGCGGCGGCCGCCGCGTTGGCGGGCATCACCGTCAGCGAGGCCGCCGAGGTACTGGAACTGCTCCTGGACGAACACCTGCTTCAGCAAAAGCGCAGCGGGCGCTTCGAACTCCACGACCTGCTCCGCGCCTACGCCAATGAGCAGGCCATCACCATTGACCCTGGCCAGGAGCGCCGTGCTGCGGTGTACCGGATGCTGGATCACTATGTGCATACCGCGCACGACGCCGCCCTGCTGGTGGAACGGGGCCGGGACCCGCTGAACCTGCCATCGCCGCAACCGGGGGTCTGCCTGGAACACTTCGCCGATCACGAGCGGGCGCTGGCCTGGTTCACCACCGAACATGCCGTGCTTCTAAGCGCCGTAGGCCACGCCGCCGCCACCGGTTTCCACGCCCACACCTGGCAGCTGGCCCACGCCCTCGCCACCTACCTCGATCGGCGCGGGAACTGGCACGACCTTGCCGCCGTCGGCAACACCGCAATAGAGGCCGCCGACCGGCTGGCCGACCCCCTCGGGAAGGCCATCGCCCGCAATATTGTCGCCCGCGCACACCGCCGCCACGGCAACTATGAGGACGCCCAGCATCACCTACGCCACGCCCTCGACCTGTTCCGCCGGATCGGTAACCTGGATGGGCAGGCCGATACGTACATCGAACTCGCCAGAGTGAAGGCTCGGCAGAGCCCTCCTGCCATTGCCGAAGCACTTACGCTTTCCCGTCAAGCCCAGGCCTTGTACCAGTCCCGTGGCCACCGGCTGGGGCAGGCCCAGACCCTGACCGCCATCGGCTGGTCGCACGCGCGTCTTGGCGACTATGCACAGGCCCTGGCCTGCTGCCGACAGGCTCTGCCTGTCCTTGAAGAATTCGACGACCGTGAACGGCAGGCCCATGCCTGGGACAGCATCGCCTACGCCCACAGCGACCTGGGTCAGCACTCCCAAGCCGTCGCGTGCTACAGACGCGCCCTTGATCTGTGCCGCGACCTCGGCGACCGCCCGCTAGAAGCAGACATCCTCAATCGCTTCGGCGACGCCCACCATGCCGCGCACTGCCCCGATGCAGCCCACGATGCCTGGCAACAGGCCCTGGACATCCTCACCGAACTCGATCAGCCCTACGCCGACCAGATCCGCAGCAAGCTCGGTCTGTACGGTGACCGGTGGGAAGTCCCGGACAGGGGGCGTGTCAGAGGGCAGCACCAGAGGACGTTCTGAACCGGTATGACCTTCTTGTAGTCGCCTGATCGTGTGTGTTACGGCGGTTCGGGCCGGTCACACGGCTTGGTCCTGCTGGGCTGTTCGGGTGAGTGACCGCAAGCCCTACAAGAGCGACTTGCCCGATGAGCGGTGGGCGTTGATTGACCTGCGACTACAGCCAGGTGCGACGGTATGCGCTGAACAGCGGCTGGGCATCAGGGACCAGCACCACCGATGCCGCGGTGGAGCAATAGTCATTCCTGAAGGGGTGGGTTTGGTCAAGGGCGGTATATCTGCTGGTTGTTGATGGTTCTGGGCAGCGTTGACCGGCTCGCGGGCAACGGGTGAGGTCGGCGAGGGTGCGTGTGTTCTGTGGGGTTGTGGGTGTCGCTCGTCTCCGCTGTGTGATGCAGGAGGGCAGGGCCATGGCTCGGCTGCCGGTCATTCCTTCGCGGCGTGAGGCCGCATGGAGCGGTGCGACGTGCGGCAGGCGGGGTCAATCAAAACCGCGACCGCGCCGGGTGGGGGTCAGACAATTGCCCGACCGCGCGCCTGCCGCCACCGAGCTGCTCACGCGGCCTGGCGGGCCAGGGCGCGGATGTGCCCGTCGCGCAGCCCGTAGTAGACCAGGGTGAGCAGTTTGCGGGCCGCGGCGATCTTCGCGATGTTCTTGCCGCGGCGGGCCTCGATCCGGGCCCGATCCTCCTTGATCTTGGGGGTGGTCTTGCGCTGGATAGCCTCCACGACCGCCCAGCGGACCAGCTTGCTGCCCTGTTTGGTGACGTGTCCGCGGCGTGCGACGGTGTCGGACTCGTAGTGGCGCGGGGTCAGTCCGGACCAGGAACACAATCGGTCGGCGGAGGGGAAGCGGTGCACGTCGCCGATCTCGGCGACCAGCACGGCCGCCAGTACAGGCCCGATGCCGGGCAGCCACTGGATGGCCCCGCAGCCGGCGTGACCGCGAAGTCGTTCGGCGATGCGGCGGTTGAAGAGGTCTTCCTCCGCGTCGAGGATGTCGATCAGCTTCAGCAGGGACGCCACGCGCTGGGCATAGGCGCCGGACAGAGCGGTCTGCTCGAGCTGGGCACGGCCATCGACCCCGAACAGGTCGGACACCGCGATGAGCACGCCGACCTTCGCAAGCACGGCATGTACCTGAGCCTTCAGCCCGGAGCGGAGCGCGACCAGCTTGGCCCGGTAACGCACGAGTTCGCGCAGTTCCCGGGTCTCGGCCGGGGCGATCCATGACTCCGGCAGCCGCCCCATGCGCAGTAGGTCGGCCAGGTCCGCGGCATCGCGGACATCGTTCTTGACGCGCCGATAGGCGAAGCCCTTCACGCCCAGTGGGTGCGCCAGGTGAACCTGTGCTCCGGCCGCCTGGAGCACGTCGGCCGCCCAATACCAGCCGTAAGTGGCCTCCAGGACCACGTCCGGGCGGGTCCCGGCCTGCTCGATCTGCAGGCCCAGCGCCACCGGGTCGTTGACGATTCGTACCGCGCTCAGCTGCTCGCCGTGATCGGTCTGCCGCACGATGACGGATCGCCTGCGGTGCAGGTCGATGCCGACGTATTGGTGTCCGTCATACTCGCTCACCAAGGGCCTCCTTCGCCGTGACGAACGTGAGTACCCGGGACCTACCCCGGCAGCCCACGGGGGCGGAGGCCCCGCCCCTTCATCGCATCAAGACTTGTGGATGAGTTGATCTGCGATTCAGGACAAGTCGTCCTGCTGGATGTTGGTCCTGGCGGTGTTGCGGATCCGCTTGGTGCGACCGCCGTCGGCGAGGATCTCGAGGGCGGCGGTGTCCGACCCGGCGGCCGTTTTGAGTTGGAGCCAGTTGGATGCGTCGAGCAAGGCGTCCGGCTGCCACGGCTGCCCCAGTGTGACGGCTCGGAAGAGTGACCACTCGCGCAGTCGCTGGGCCAGGAACGGATGGTGCGTCGTGGCCCGGGTCATCGTCTCGGCCCAAGGCTCGTAGGCAGGTCCGGGGTAGAGTTCGGTGGCTCGGCGGTCCAAGTGCCGCAGGACGGCGGACTGGGCCATCGTCTGGTCCGGGTCGGTGAGGACTTCGCTGACCATGTCGGCCTCGTCGGCGTTGGTGACCTGCTCCAGCGCGCTCAGGTAGGCCGCGAAGCGGAGGTGCTCGGCCGGCTCCTCCTGCGCTGTGTCGTGGTGGTCGTGGTGGTTCATGCGGCCTGCTCCTGCCACTCGACCAGGACGCCGTTCTCGAACTTGGCGCCCGCGCGGACCAGGGCGGCGAGGTGGGCGCCGGTGATCGCGCGCCAGCGGGTCTGAGCCGACTCGACGAGCTTGAACACCATCGCAAGCGCCGCGGCCGGGCTGCCTGCCCCGCGGGTGACCTTCGTGCGGAGCCTGACCGTGGAGAACGTCGACTCGATGGGGTTGGTGGTCCGCAGGTGAATCCAGTGTTCCGCCGGGAAGTCGTAGAACGCCAGCAGTTCCTCGGTGTCGTCGGTGATCTTCGCGACGACCTTGGGCCACTTCGCACCGTAGGTGCGGGCGAACGCCTCGATCGCCTTCTCCGCGTGAGCGCGGTTCTCGGCGTTGTAGATCTCCTGCATCGCCTTGATCGCGCCTGGCTGGGTGGACTTCGGCAGGGCGTTGGTGACATTTCGGGCTTTGTGGACCCAGCAGCGCTGATGGCGGGCTGCGGGGAAGACTTCGGCCAGGGCCTTCCACAGGCCCATCGCGCCATCGCCGATGACCAGTTCGGGGTCGCGCATGCCGCGTCGGCGGCAGTCGCGCAGCAGGTCGGCCCACGATTCGGTGGACCCGCGCAGCCCCTCCGCGATCGCGATGAGTTCCTTGGTGCCGTCGACGCGGACGCCCAGCAGAACCAGGACGCAGGAGTGCGCCTGCCCGAGGCGGACCTTGGGGTGCACGCCGTCGGCCCGCACGTAGACGAAGTCCCGGTCGGACAGGTCGCGGTCCTGGAAAGCGGCGTGGTCGTCGCTCCACTGCTTCGTCAGCCGGGTCACGGTGGCCGGCGACAGCCCCGCGGTTGAGCCGAGGAACTGCTCCAGTGCGGGCACGAAGTCCCGGAGGAGAGGCCATGCAGGTAGAGCAGCGGCAGCACCTCGCTGACCTTGGGGCGACTTGCGACACCAGGGCGGCAGGATCTTGGAGGAGAACCGCTTGCGCTCACCGGTGGTCTCGTCGACGCGGCGATCGTTCACCCGCGGGGCCTTGACCTCGATGGGCCCGGCTGCCGTGGCCACGGTCCGGGGCCGATGACGGCCGTTGCGGACCACCAGGCGGCGGCCTGCTTCATCCGTCTCGGAGGCCAACTCGGCTATGTACTGGTTGACTTCGGCTTCCAGGGCGGCGGCGAGCATCCGGCGGGCACCCTCGCGGGCGATCTCGTCGATCAGGGAGCCGGACTGGGTGGAGCCGTCGTCGGTTACTACGCTGAGCACGGGCGTCCCTTCCCGACCCGCGCTGCGAACGCGGGCCTCTACTCGGTGACCATCAAAGGATCATTCGGGAAGGTACGCCCTCCGCGTTCCTCCCGGAACCGATCCACAAGTCCTGAGCATTGCTCGCCGCGGTGCACGGCATCAACGAGGTCATCGAACGCGTTGCCATGTCCCTGCTCATCATTGAGCAGTTCCTCACTCCTGACCGCCCCCGCCCCCTCCGGGTGACGGACCCCGCAACCCTCCCAGCGCCGCTGGCCGCCCTCCATGCCACCGCCGAACACCGCATCGGCCGCCCCGTCTCTCTGCTAGAGATGACCACCGACCTCGGGATACCCGCCTACTGGGCCTTTGTCTCCCCCGCGGTACCGGGCACCGCGGCGCGCGTGCGCGGCGCCGGCGCCTCACTGAATCCCCGCTACGCCGCCGAATGTGCCCTGAGCGAACTCATCCAGGCGCACACCATGGCAACCCGCAGCGGCCATTCTCGCGTCGACCACACACGCCACCACCCCGCCCTGAACTGTTGCTCCCCGCACCTCGGCGCCACCACGGTGCCGTTCCCCGATGCACCCGCTCCCGCAACACCGGAGGAGCATCTGAGAGTCTTGCTCTCCTGCCTCACCGCCAACGGGTTCACGGCCTGGGCGTGGCGCAGATACAGCAGCGCCGACCTGGCAGTCGTCAATGTCCACATTCCCGGCCTGGAACGCTTCGTCCTCGTCACCAACGGCCAGTTCGTCCTGCCTGGCTCACACGGACTCGCCTCCCGGCATCCGGCATGACACAGCCCCTCACAGGGGAACTCCAAACGGGAAGCGAGGGTCGTGCGCCGTGCGACTCAGTCCGGCAAGACCAGGTTCAGAACAGACCACTCTGCGGCGTCGGGGCGGCACCCGGAGTCAGGCGGCTCCCCTCCCTCATCGGCAGCGAGACGGGACACCCGTTGCGGCGAGAGCCGTACGCCTTGTCACCGCTGACGTGACCGGGCCGGGTGCGGGGCCGCTCGTCCTGCGGGCGAATACTGCAACTCTCGAATACCGACACTCCACCAGTGCACCCACCGAGCCGGGCGCCGTCCCGATCACCGCCATGCGGCACCCCGCCGCCCCGGCAACCGCCACGGGCCTCCCCAACCCCGACCAAGGAGCGCCTGCCACCTGGGCACCCTGACGCACACGACTGAGCATGACGAAGGCTCGTGCTCCCGGCGAACGTGCAGGGGGTACGAGCCATTTTGTGTTTCGGGGCGTGCGGCGGGAATCCCCCGAGTTCGCCCCCTGCATGTTGGGGTGCTTACGCCGTAAGCACCCCAACATGCAGGAGCTAACGTCAAGACGAGCGAAAGGAGCGATCTGCCTGACATACTTCGATCACTGGCGGCAGTATGCTGCCGCGCGGGGCGTGCCGGTTCATCGTCGTCCTCCGCAGCCCGCGTGCCCGCAGCCTCCGCAGAAAGCGCCGCTGTTGCACGGGCACGGGCAGGTCCCCTTCATATGGCCCCGCGGGGCCATATGTCGTCCCGGGGCCGAGGCGCGCTTGGCGGGCGGCAGGATGCTGTGGGGGTCGGGTGCCGTGTACCGAATAGCCACGGTGAGCAAGCCGGCGCGGGCCGCACGCGGGAGGCGGTCGAGGGCTTGCAGGTAGTACGCCGCGTTCGGGTCGCCTGCCGTGATGGGGATCTTGCAATGGGCGAGAAGTTGTGCGGCGGCCTCTGCCACGGCCCGGGCAGGGGCGTGCGAGTCCAAGTGTTCGCGGTCGTCGGCCGACACGTGGTCTGCCGCGCGGGCCAGCAGTTCGGCCAGGGGCAGGTCCCCCTCGTTCTCCGAGGCGATAAGGAGCGAGTGTGCGTGCTGGAGGATCTGGTGCACGACCGTGAGGTGCTGTGGCATGTCGGTTCCGGGCATGGGTCAAGTCCTTCCGGAGCGGCGGGGCCGAGGTGTTTCCCGGTCCGCGGGCGGGGCGGGGCCCCGGGTGCGGGCCCCGCATGGTCAACGGCGCCGGGTCACCCTCCTTCGGTGCGTTGTACGGCGGCCTGGTGGCTGTCCGGGGCCAGGGTGAGTTGGTTCATCTGTTGGGCGATGCGTGCGGCGTGCATGGCTGTGTGTCCCTTCTGTGCGGCGGCGGGTAGGCGGTCAGAAGATTTCGCCGTAGCTGCAGGTGCTGGCGTGGCCTTCGTCGCTGGCGAAGGTGTCCGGCAGGGTGTGTGGGTGCTCGGGGTCTTCCGGGGTGAGCGGTGGGCGGGTGAGGTGGGTGCCGAGGTCGGCGAGGTGTCGGATGGTGGCGAGGGGGACCTGGCCGGAGCATTCGGGGCAGGGGCCGAGGAGTTCGAAGGGTTCGTCTTCGTAGATCGGGAAGCGGGTGAGGAAGACGTACTTTTCGCTGGTGTCGGGGCAGGTGGCGGTGGCCAGGACCGGCTCGCCCGGGGTGGTGCGGCGCCGCAGCGGGTCCGGGGCGGTGGTGATCTGGTCCAGGTCGAGGCCGAGGGCGGCGGCCAGCCGTACGGCGGTGCGGGCGTGTTCCTCGCCTCGGTAGGGGCCGCGCGGGCTGACGGCGGTGTTGTGGCGGATGTAGTTGGCGGCGGTGTGGGCGCGTTCGGCGAGTGAGGCCATGGGGCTGGGCTCCTTCGTGATCGTGGTCGGTGCGAGGTTGGTGAGCGCCGCCCGTGCCCCTTAGGGCCAGGTGGGATCAAGCTTCGGTAGTGGCTCGGTGCCGCCCCTGCGGGGCCGGGGCGGCACCGGGTGTGTCAGGGGGTGGTGGCGGCGAGGGCGGCGGTGGCGGCCCTGCCGATCGCGGTGGCGGCCTGGGCGGGGTCGGCGAGTTCCAGGAGGGTGGTGCCGGGCAGGGGGCGGGGGTCGGGGTCGAAGGCGAGCCACAGCACCGCGCATCCGGTTGCGCGCATTGCGGTGATGCGTGCGGCCGCCCGGGCGGCTTCGCTGGAGCCGTAGTAGCCGTCGGAGGCGATCACCAGGAGGCGGCCTGCCCCGGGTTGGGTGAGGCCTGCTCCGGCTTCCAGGGCGTCGAGGGCCTCGGCGAGGCTGTGTCCCATCCCGCTGGCGTCGAACTCGGTGACCCGGTTGGGGGCGCGGCCCGGTGCGGTGATCGCGGTGACCGACCGGTCGTAGGCGACGGTCGCGCTGCGCGAGTCGGGGTCGGTGAGGGCGGTGGCCTTGGCCACGATCCAGGCGGCCGAGGCGATCGGTGCGGCGGCGAGGCTCATGGAGCCGGAGATGTCCACCGCGATGCCCACTCGCAGTGGCGGCATCGGGCCTGCCCGGTGCACCGTGTGCACCCAGGGGGTCGCCGTCGGGATCGCGCCTGCGGCCTTCTGCGCGTCGCGGGCGAGTGCCTGGCGCATGTTGAGGCGGCCGGGCGGGGCTGCCGAGGCGGTGACCGTGGTGGTGCGTTCGCGGTAGGCGGCGGCCCGTAGTGCGCGGGCGAGCTGCCCGGCGGCCGCCTTCTCGGCCCGGGTCGGCGGGCGGCTTCCGGTGACCGGGGAGCGGCCCCTGCTCTTGGTGGGGCCTTGCCGGGGGTGTGGGGGGTGTAGGGGCGTGCGCCGGGGGCGAAGACCTTCTCGGCCGTCTGTGCGGCTTGCCGTGCGTGGGCGGCCTGGGCTGCGAACGAGCCCGGCATGTGGGACAAGCTCGGGCACGCCATCGAAGATCTCGGTGAGGCCCTGGCCGATCTGCCGGGCCAGGTGGGCGACCTTCTGGCTGACGTCGGCGACTGGGTCAAGGCCCACGCGGACTGGATCACCGTCGCCGCCTCCGTCGTCGGCGTCATCGCCATCTTCTGCCCGGCGCTGGCCCCGCTGGCCATCGGGCTGAGTGCCATCGCGTTCCTGGCGCACGCGTCCGCCTACAGCGTGAGCGGCCTGTTCCCGCCCACCGGTGAACGCATCGGCAACTGGCTCACGCTGGGCGGTGACGCGCTCGGCATGGTGCCGGGTGTCGGTGCCGCGAAGTCGGGAATCATGGCGGGATTCAAGGCGGGACGGGCGACTGAGGGTGTCGTGGCAGGCACCAGGGTCGGCATCAAGACGGCCGGTACCGTGACGAAGAACATCATGAAGAATGTCGACCCGGTCGCCGCGGTGATCGACAAGCCGGTGATGGCCGTCGCGACGAAGCTGGGCGTCTCGCGCGATGCCGCCCTGACCGCCACTGAGGGAGTCCAGGCCGCCGCCATACTCACCTGGACCGCACCGACCGCGCTCAACGCCTACGCGACAAGCACCGGCCGGTACGACGCCGCCACCTGGGGCACCGGCGTGGCCAACGTCGCCACGGGCACCGGCGGCGGCAAGTTCGGCGGGCTCGTCGCCATCGGCAGCGCCATCGGCCTGGGTGCCTGGGAGCTGACGGACTGATGGCCTCCGCCGACGCACAGATAGCGCCTAAGCTTCCCGCGACCGCTGTCGCACTCGCCGACGAACCCGACCTCTGGTTCGAACTCCCTCCCGGCTTTATGGAGTTCGACCTCGCCGAGGACGCCGAGGCGCGCATGCTGAGGATGGCGGACGCGACCGACGCGCTCTTCGTCGCTGCCACGCCGGAGCAGAAGTTTAGCCTCGTCGTGTCGGGCGAGTACGTCCTCCAGACGATGATCGCGGCGGGTGCCGAGCACGTGTCCAGCTGCTTCCTTCGAATGAGCGACGGGGAGCTGTCTCAGGGCACGCTGTGTGTGCTCGTCGAGAGACCGGACACCGGGCTGCAGAGCCAGGACCGGCAGGGATCGGCCAGGCGCACGGCCGTGCAGTGGCGCGAGCTGTATCCGGACGCCGAGATCGGGCTGGTCATGCTGCCGTACGGCATCGCCGCCCTCTGCATACACGATCAGGACCTGCAGATACCCGGCGTGCTGTTCGGCCTGGACGACCCCATACCCGCCACGGTCCGGCAGCTGCAGCTGTGCCTGCCGCTGCAGACCGGCCCCGGCTCGGCCCTCTTCGTCTTCACGACCCAGGACATCGCACACTGGTCCGAGTACCTCGAGGTGCTCAGCGCCATCATGAAGTCGGTCTCGACGTACGAACCGCAGGGGGATGACAGGCCGGGACCGGACGGTCCGGCTGCTGGAGGAACGGAGACATGATCATGAGCGGCGTTGCCGAGGACGAGGCGAGCAAGAGGCGTACGCGATACCCCGTCCCGCTCGCGGTCGGCATCGGCTGCTACGTCCTCGCCGCGATCTCGGGCCTGTTCCTCCTGGCGGACGACTTCGGTCCTGCCCTGCTGGTGCCCCTGTGGATCGTGCACGGCGTACTGCTCATCCTGCTGGTCCGGAAGCTGGGGGCCAGGGAATCCAGCACGTACGCGGCACTGTTCATCGTGGCCGCCTCGCTGATGTCCGTGTACGTCGCCGCCATGGCCCGCGACGACCTCACACTTCAGCAGCGGGGCAAGAAGGTCACGGCCACCGTCCTGAAGAAGTGGCGCGACCCGGCCGAGGGGCGCAAGAACCGCGACTACAACTACGCACTGGAGCACCAGAACGGCACCAAGGTGCCGGGCCCCGCCATGAAGACGGCAAAGGATCAGTACGGCGTCGGCCAGAAAGTCACCGTGATCGAGGACCCCCAGGGCGAACTCCGCCCCCAGACGCCAGGCCAGGCGGACGCCACGGGCGAGGAACTCGGATCGGGTGCGTTCGCGCTTGCCGCACTCAGTGCCGTCGGCTGGATGACGTGGCGGGGATCGGACGCCGCCAGGCGGCGGGACGACGGCAAGCCGTCGGCCGGCATACGCAAGGCGTACAAGGCCGTCACCGGCAACCACACCACGCCGGAAGAACAGGAGGAACAACTCCGCGAGGCCCTGCGCACGTACCCCGCCGACCGCCGCGGCTACATCAAGGTCCAGCCCGAGGAGTACCCCGACCTGACGCAGCGCCGAGCCGCCCGGATCGCCTGGGAGACGGGCCTGCGCGCAGAGGCGGCGGGCAACCGGGGCTCGTGGCGCTTCAAGGAAACCGTGATCGAGGAAGTCCCGCACGACTGAGCGGCACGTGAGAGGCCACGAGCCACGCACTGTCAGTCCCAACAAGATGCCGGCCATTACCCCGCGCGTTTCTCTAATGCCGTGGAGGGAGCGGCGCTGGCAGCCTTGAAGCCGCCCGGAACGCTATGCCCTGAGGTAGAGCTGCTCGGCTTCGAGGATGAGGCTTCCCAGTGGATTGTCGTAGGGCCAGGAGTCGGTGATGACACGGCCGATGCCGCGCAGCCGCTGTGGCTTGGGCGGGAGCGGGGAGGTGGAGAGCTGTACGGCGACCCGCTCCAATTGCTCGCGGAGGGAGGTCAATTGCTGGGGGCTGCTCACTCGTCCGTGGCCCTCGGTGTGCCGTTGTAGTTCCTCATCGATTTCCGACAGGGCCTGTCGGGTCGCTGCGAGGGCTTTTTGTGCGGTTGATTCGGACACTATGGCTCCAGCAAGTCCCTGTCGGGGTCCAATACGTACGTCTGTTTTCCGCCGCCAGGGTAGCCGATGCCCTGCTCCGCGACGCGGCCCTCGATGATGGGCGCACCCGGGCGGATCTTCCATTGTTTGAGGAAAGTGAACTGGTTCCAGGACGCCTTGACGGCGACCTCTTCACGGGTGGCGGGCCATTGTGTCGTTAGATAACGCCCGCGCGCCCACGCGTTCTTGCCGTCGCAGAAGCGCATTCCGTAATCACTGTCGCCGGCCCGGCGAACCGTGATCGTGCCCTCCTCGAACGACTCCATGACCTGGATGCGGAAATTGCGCGGGATGCCGGCGTCGCGGAGGAGTTGTGCTGCTTCCCTGGTTCCTGCGTAGGGATCCAGGGCGCCGGTCTCGCAGGGGGCGAGTCCGAGCGGGTCGGCCCAGGACCGGGGGTCGGTCACGTAGGCGACGGGGTTGGGGGCTGGGGCGAGCCCGAGGGGATCGAGTGTGAGGTAGCGGCCCGTTTCCGGGTCGTAGTGGCGGAAGTAGTTGTAGTGGAGCTCGGTTTCGGAGTCGTAGTACTGGCCGGGGAAACGCAGAGGCGTGTAGGCCGCGCCGTCGGCGCCCCAGGAGGTCCTGCCCCACAGGGTGGAACGTGTGCGCCAGACGATGCCGCCGGATTCGTCGACAAGTTCTGTCGGTGCTCCGACGAGATCGGTGACGATCGCGAAGAAGCGGGAATCGATCTCCTCCTGCGGCGCGTCGAGGGTCGTGCGGCGTTCGGTCTGGGCGATGGGGCGCAGGCCGTCGTGATCCCAGGTGAGGACGACGGGATTGGGTGCCTCTGGCGTGAGGGTGGTCTGCTCGCAGAGGGTGGCGCCGTCCCAGGTGAACGTGGTCTGTTCGACGATGGTTTCGTTGTCGGCCGCCAGACGCTGCTTGGCTATGCGGCGGCCGAGGGCGTCGTAGAGGTAGCGCCAGCGGGTGCCATCTGGTGTAACGACCGATGTGAGGCGGTCTTCGGCGTCCCACGAGTAGTGCCAGGCGTCGGGCTTGTGCGACAGGCGGGTCTTGCGCCGGACGGTGACGCGGCCGGCCGCGTCGTGTTCGAAGCGCGTGTTGCCCGCCCGGACGAGACTCGTGCCCGTGTAGGCGCGCGGTCCGGTGGCTTCGTGACCCGGGTGTGCGGCGGGCCAGGAGGCTTCGGTCTGGTTGCCTGTCTCGTCGTAGGCGTACCGCTCGGTCCAGTCGGCCGCCTGGACAGTGGTCACGCGGCCGAGGGCGTCAAGGTCGAAACTGCGCCGGCCGTTGAGCTGGTCGTCGATGCCGGTGAGCAGGCCGTCGGCGCGGTAGGTGTAGTCGCGCCTCTGGAGGCTGGCACCTGTGGCGCGGTTCGTCGCCGACTGGGTGAGGAGCCGGCCGAGGTCGTCGAACGTGTTCGCCAGGGTGAGGGCGTTACCGATGTGCCGGTTCAGTTCCCGGCCGGCCAGATCGCGGTCGTAGCTGATCATGCGGCCGGCGCTGGTCCGTTCGATGCAGTTGCCGGCAGTGTTATAGCGCCAGGTGCTGGTCACGCCGGTGGGGGTGATGCGGCTGGTGCGGCGGCCCATGGCGTCGTAGCCGTACGAGATTGTGCGCCCATTGACGGTCTCGGCCAGCAGGCGTCCGGCGGCGTCGTGTTCCCGGACCACGGTCGCATCCGGTGTGACGGCCGTGGCGAGTTCGCCGTCGGCCGTGTAGGTGAAGGTGGTTGCCGTGTTGCCGTCCGTCTGCCGGATGATCCGGCCCAGCGCGTCCCGCTGGAAGCGGAGGGTCTGCCCGAGGGGGTTCGTGCGGGCGACGAGAGCGCCCGCCGGGTCGTGGACGTACTGGACGACACGGCGGTCGAAATCGGCCTCGGCCACGAGGCGACCGGCAGGGTCGTACTCATACCGCCAGGACAGTCCCAGCGGGTTGGTGACCTCTGTGAGGCGCAGTTCGGTGTCGTACGTGAAGGTGTGACGTGCGCCGTCCGGACCGGTGCGTGCACTCAGCAGGTCGAAGTGGGTGTACTCGTAGCGGTCCACGGCGCCCATGGCGTCGGTGTGGCTGACGCAGTTGCCCTCACCGTCGTAGGTCCACGACTCGCTGCTGCCATCCGGGGCGGTGCGGCGGGCGGGTTTGCCTTCCACCGTCCACTCGAAGCGGGTCACGTTTCCCAGGGGATCGGTGAGGGTGACGGGCCGTCCGAAGGGATCGCGTTCGTAACGGGTTTCCACATTGGCCGGGTCTATCGTCACCAGGGGCAGGCCCGCGCGGTCGCAGGTGATGCGCGTGCGGTGGCCGAGCGGGTCAGTGATGGACGTCAGATGCCCGGAGTTGTTGTAGGAGAAGTGCGTCGTCGCGCCGACGGCGTCTGCGACGGAGGTGCGGTTCCCGCGCTCGTCGTACTCGTAGCTCCAGATGCGACCCGCCGGGCCGGTCACCGTCGTCGGTAGGCCGAGGTCGTTGTACTCGACGCGGGTCATGCTGCCGTCCGGGCGGACGACTGACGTCAGCCGCCCGTGCTCGTCGTAGCGGTAGTCAGTGGCGTGTCCGAGCGCGTCCGCGGAAGTGGTCAGCCGGCGCTCGGTATCCCACTCCTGACGGGTGACGTTGCCGAGCGGGTCCGTCTCGCGGACCAGGCGCAGGGCCTCGTTGTGTTCGTACACGCGGGTATGGCCGACGGAGTCGGTCACCCGGGTGGTCCTGGTGACCGCGTCGTAGGTGAGGGCGGAAGCAAGTGCGTTGCCGGTGCCGCCGGTGGCGATCACGCGGCCCTGGTCGTCGTAGGTGTACCAGTAGGTGGTGGTGTTGCGGTCGGTCCAGGAGGTGATGCGGCCGTCGGCATCATAGGCGTAGCGCATCGGCAGGCCCGAGGAGTTGGTCTCCTCGGTCAGGCGTCCCTCAGCGTCGTAGCCGAAGGTCATCAGGGTGGTGCCGGGGGCGTGCGGGGCGGCGGGATCGATAAGGCGCAGGCCCGTGATGCGGGAGCGGGACCGGTCGTGGTCGATGGCGATGCGGTAGCCGCCCGAGTGCACTACGGCGGCGGGGATGTCGGCCCCGGTGTAGAGGACGGTGATGCGGTTGCCGTTGCGGTCCTGGATGTGCTGCAGGGGCAGGTCGACCGCCTCGTCGGCGGCTGCCGGGACCGGAGAGTGGAAGACGTGGGTCAGGCCGCTGTCGGGGTCGGTGATGCGGACTGCGCCGTCGGTCTCGTCGTCCCAGGAAAGCAGCAGTCGCGAGCCGGGCGTGCCGGGGCGGACGGGGGCGTTGGTTTCCGGGTCCGGCATCGGGAAGCAGAGGCGGGCCCCGTCCGCAGTCGCATAGACGAAGCCCTCGTCGTCGGCCTGCACACGCTGGTCCAGCGTCGAGGCCCAGGAGGAGCCGAACCAGCCGCCCCAGCGGTACGACGAGATGTGCGTGCGCTCCAGCACGAGCGGTAGGACACCCGGCAGCTGGACGTCGGTGCGGATCAGGGCCATGTCGCCAGTGGCGACGTCGATCGGGTCCCGCACGAACGTCTTGACCATGTTGCGGATCGAGGCGGGCAGCTTGTTGAAGCCCGGGTTCAGCTTCAGCCGCTCGAAGGCGGCGCAGTCCAGGCGCATACCCTTGCCCAGCTTGGCCAGGGCTGCCGGCCCCAGCGCCTTCAGGCCCTTGCCGAGCGCCTTGCCCAGCACGCCGAATCCGACGCCCATCAGCGCGCCCTCAGTGAGGATCCCGGCCAGTTTCTCCGGGTCCTTGAACGCGCCTGGGTCCTCCAACATGGTCTGGAACGCGGTGAACTCGATGCCGCCCTTGGCCATCTTGGCCACCTCGGCGACCCCACGGATCTCCTTGAGCGCCTTCAGCGCCCGCTCCACACCCCGGATGACCTCCATGACCTCACGGACCACGGAGCCCAGCGCGGTGCCCTCCTCCTCGATCCGGCCGACCAGCGCGACGACCTTCAGCGCCCGCTCCCCCGCCATCAGCGTGGAGGCCACCTCGGAGGCGCCCGCGGTGAGGATCGACAGCGCCAGGCCCGCGATCTCGAACTCGGCGATCTCCGCCAGCATCACACCGATCTCGGACAGCAGCTCATGCGCCTTATCGGCGAAGCCGTCCAGCGCCTTGGCGCCCTCGCGCAGCGAATGGGCCATTTCGGTAGCCTGCTTGCGGGCGCTCTTGGAGCGCTTGTGGAACGCCTTGGCCGCCTTGCCTTCCCACTCCACGTCCTTCACGGCACGTTCGGCGGCGGTTGCCGCGTCGTCCAGGCCCGAGGCCAAGTGCCGCCACTTCTTCGCGATCTCCCGCACCCCGTCCGGGTCCACCGCCGGATCCGAGATACCCAGGAACTCCAGGCCGCTGGCGATGGAGTCCCCGAACATGTGGTTGAACTTGTTGACGTAGTGAAACGGGTTGAGGTCGACCATGATGCTGCCGCTCAGCTCTTCTTCGCCGCAGCCGCGATCAGCACGTCCAACAGGTCGAAGGCGTCGGAGACCTCGCCGACCAACTTGGCCTCCGCCTCCCACTCCTCTTCCAGCTGCTTCGTCAGCCTGGTGAGGGTGTGCATGCCCTCGCGTATCTCGCCCGTCGCGCTCAGCAGCGAACCCAGCGCCCCCAGCGCGCCCAGGTCATCGGACTGCGCCTTGAACTCCTGCAACGGCTTGGCCGTGCAGTGCCCCACCGTCCGCAGCCCCGACGCCGCCTTGTGCATGGACGTGGCCTGCTTCTTCAGGTCCGACACGCCACCCACCCCCCGTACTTCACTCTGTGCACATGCCAACCCCAAGACACTATTGAGGAGGCCTATACAGAAGGCAAGGCGGCCTTCAAGCAGGAGTAAAATCGCCGCCCCTCGGCGTGCATCGTCCTGGACGGTCTGACGCGGGGGCAGTCCTGCCCGATGAGTTCCTCTGACATCCCATTGAAAGCGGTGCAGAAGACGGTGGCCTGCCCGCTACGTGGTTCTTCGGCTTCACATTGGGTCTGTTAGATAGGAGGGTTGGCGCCCCATGCGCAGCGTCCTGGAGGAAGTGCCAGACGAGTTGGCGCGCGAACTGTTCGCGCTGCTCGGCCAAGCCGACAAGCTCCCGATTGCCTTCACACCGGAGTGGACCGTGTCCCGGGCCGCCGCCCTGCTGCGCGATCTGCCGACCGCCGCCGTCGAGATCATCCGCGCCGCCGCGTCGGACGACGGCTGGGCTCCGGCCGAAGCGCTCCGCGGTCCCGACGGCAAGGCCTCCCTGCGCGGGCGGACCGGAGCGATCACCAAGGCGATCCAACGCGGAGCCACCCGCAAGGACTGGCCAGCAGACATACCCGCCCCCGTCCAGGCCCAGTATGACCCGAACATCCCTGCCTACCAACGGACTTCTGGTTTCCGCATGCACGCGGACTGCGTGCCCGTCTTCCGGGCAGCAATCGAACGGATCGACGCCGATGTCTGAGTTGTCCCGGGGGACGCCTCCCGCCCCGAGCGAGCTGCCTTCCGCCCTCGACCGTGAGCAGGTTCGCCTGCTACAGATCATCTCCATGCCGCTGCTCAGCGAGGGCAAGCCAGCAATGTGGGGCCGCGTGCTCGACCTCGCCGAGCACGGGGCGGGCATGAACGCGGAGACGACAGAAGCCGTCCTGCACTCGCTGCCGCGCGTCGGCGGCTCGAACCAGGTCGGGCTGAGTTACGGGTTCACGTCCGTACCCGAGCGCTACATGAACGAGACGAGCGAGATCCGCCCGACCGTGGCGGCCGGCCTCGTGCTCCCTGATCTCAAGATAATGGTCAGCAACCCGTTGCTCTCTGTCCTGCACCACATGGTCGAGCTGCACCTGAACCGCCCGATCGACCTGGTCGGCAGCGAGCCGATCCGCGCTGTGCTGCGTCCGGCGAGCTGGCCCAGACGATGCCCCGCATGCGGCCCGAGTTCATAGCCGTGCTGCCGGAGCTCTTCCAGTTCGAGCCATACATCCGGGCCGACGGCAGCTCGACCTCGCCTGACGGCGAGTGGGAGTGGCGGATCCAGCGCAACATCGTCGACTACAAGGGCGCGGACTCACTGGAGGCGTACGTGGCGAAGACCTCCGAGATGGTCAGCAAGTCCACCCGGTCGACGGTCTATCCGCCGCGCTCATCGCTGGGTCCGTTCACCTCGCCCGACTTCCTCAACGGGTCGTTCGACGGCCAAGTCGCGGTGGAAGTCAGCACGGCTGCCCCTCAGCCCGCGCAGAACCCCTCCGGGGAGACACGCGGGATGTACGTGAAGGAAGCGATCATCACCGAGTTGGAGGACCTCGACGGCGCCGGCGGCCCGCGGACCGACAAGCTGGTCGGGCTCCTGCGCGAGCTGAACTTCAACTATGCCAACAGCCAGCCGCTGGCCAGCAACAGCCTGCTCCGCGCAGTGATGGACCACGTCCCGCCCGGCTTCAGCTTCCCCATCGGCACGACGTTCGCCACGGTCGTCGCTCAGGCCAAGCGGGGTCAGTCGGACAAGAAGTACCTCAAGAAGCTCACCGACTTTCGCGACCAGGGTGACGACGTGATGCACCGACAGATAGACCAGCGACGGAGCCGGATCGACATGGACGACATGCCGCAGGCGGCGGCCGTCAACGCGATGCTCGACGGCATGGTCGTCGCGCTCCAGAAGAGCAAGGCGACCTCGGCCGCGCAGTAGCGCACAGGGCTGCGGACGTGGGTGACGTCCGCAGCCCTGGCAACGGGGAGCAGATCATCTCGTGCTGATGTGGGGTCATCCGTTGCCAGCCGTGCTGTCCGTCGCGTCCGACGTCGGAGTCGGGCCGACGGGCGCCATCGTCCCTCAGGGGGCATAACCGCCGGTCCACTCTTGTGTGTCCTGCTCTGTTCTGGCGTCATCGCGATGTGCCGTCGCTGGATCAGCACCTTGGCGGAAATGCTCATTGTCCCGGAGCGCCTTCTCCAGTGCCCGGCGCAGACCGAGGCGTTGGCCTTCCTGGTACGCACGGGTGTACTCGGCGTCGCCGAGTGATCTACGGGCATTGTCGAGACCGCGTTCCCGGTGGGCGGTCAGGAGGGCGAAGCCGAAGAGACGAGGAGTGCCGGACGGGTGCCACACGCGGTCCACGGCTCCCAGCAGAACCGCTGCCGAGCGTGCGTCGCCGTAGGAGGAGAGCACCCAGGCCAGGGTCTCGCTGAGGGTTGCTTCTCCCAGGTGTTCGTCGATCTTCCTGGTGAGCTGGAGCGCACGGTGGATGAGTTGCAGGGCAATCTCCGGCTGCCCAGCTTCACCGTAGTCGACGGCAAGAGCCCATAGCAGGTAGCACTGGTGCCACGTGTTTCCTTGGGTCTCGGACATCGCCAGGGCCTGTTCAAGCAGAGTGGTGGAGCGAGTGCGCTCGCCTTGGAGAACGGCGGCGAAGCCAAGTTGGGCGATGCACTGCTGCTGCGTCAACAGCGGGGCGGACCAGTGCCCGGTTGCCATGGCGGAGTTCGCGTGCCGTGTCGTGGTCTCCGTGTCCCCGGTGACCAGTGCTGCCAAGCTCCGCAGCTGTAGAAAGGCAGCGCCGAGTTCGGCCCTGGTCGCCCGGTGTGCCGAGGGGTTTGCACTGCCGGAAGCCGTGGGCATGTCGACCAGGGCTTGTTCGCTGCGGCTGATCACCTCGTGGGTGCTGTCGTGGTCTCCGTGGAGGAGCAGCAAGAAACCGGCCACCCATGCAGCTTGACACCATGTGACGGTGGTCTCGGGGGAGGGAGGCTGCGGGTGCCGTTCGAGGATCATTCGCATCCAGTGTGCGCCTTCACCCACATTAGCCGACGTCAGGCAGTGCAGCCAGAAACCGAGGGACGCCCGTAATACGGCCTCCGCGGGCTCACCGGTCGGTGGCGGCGCGGTGACGATCTGCCGCAGGTTGGGGTGCTCGGCACGCAGGCGACGCAGCCACTCGGCCTGTTCAGAGGAGCCGTACGCGATTCCGGCCTGTGCGGCAAGGTTGAGATACCACGCACGATGGCGACGCAGGGCGAGCTGCGCCCGACCGCTTTCTGCCAGGCGTTCCTGCCCGTATGCACGGACGGTTTCGAGCATGTGCAGGCGGGTGCGACCGCCTGTTTCGACGCGGGTGAGCAGCGACTTATCGACGAGCCCGGCCAAGGCTTCGAAAGCATCATCGGTTGCGGCGGAATCGGGGACTTCGCTTTCTTCGGCGCTTCCGCAGAGTTGCTCGGCATCGGCGAGCAGCACGCCGCCGGAACACAGCGACAGCTGCTGCCAGGCCGTTCGCTCGGCCTCGGTGCACAACTCGTAGCTCCAGTCGAAGACTGCGCGCAGCGCCTGGTGGCGAGGATGTGCCGTGCGGTCGCCTCCGCCGGGACCGAGCAGGCGGAACCGCTGGTCGAGCCGTTCCAGAAGTTCGTCGAGGGTCAGAGTACGCAGCCGTCGTGCCGCGATCTCCAGGGCGAGGGGCAGGCCGTCCAGCCTCTGGCACACACGAGCAACGGTGTGCCGGTTCACCTCGGTGCCCCGGAAACCCGGGGTGGCAGCCTCGGCACGGTCCACGAAGAGGGTCACGGCCGGAGAGGTCACGGGACCCTCGTCCACGACATCTGTCTCGTGCAGGCGCCCATCCACCAAAGCAGGCAGGCCCAACGGTCTCACCTGCAGCACATGCTCGGCACCGATATCAAGGGGCTGTCGGCTGGTTGCAAGAATGCGCAGTTCCGGCAATAGCGCAAGCAAGTCACGAACGGTGCGCACGCACCCCTCCAGCACATGCTCACAGTTGTCGAGCAGGAGGAGGACACTACGTCCCCGCAGCGCCCCGGCAAGCGCGGACAAGGGGTCCTGCCTCGCCCCGGCAACCACGCCAACGGCGGAGGCGACCGCTTCAACGACGGCGTGGTCGCTGCCGAGATCGGCCAGCTCCGCACAGTACGTACCGTCTGTGAATCGCTCGGCGACCTCGCGGACGAGTTGCTTGGCTAACCGAGTCTTACCCACACCGCCGATCCCGACCAGAGTGACAAGCCGGCACCGCTCCAGCAGCTCACCGCCAGCGGCCAGCTCAGGTTCGCGGCCCACGAAACTGGTGGCTTCCGCATGGCCGAAGTCATACGGAACGACGCGGTCAGCGTCGCCTTGCGTCTCGGACCCGTGCAGGTCACGCCGTACCCGTTCCCAGCGCCCGTCCCACGAGTGCGGATCCTTGCCGCAGGCGCGGACGTAGGCACGGAGAACCTCTCGGGTGGGCAGCCGCTGCCCGGCGGCGGCCTGGGAGAGCGTACTGGGAGAGAAATGAGCCGAATCGGCCATCTCCGAGTAAGTGAGGCCAGCCCTTTCCCGGAGTGCTCGCAGCTCTAGCGCGAAGCGTTCCAGCGGACCCGCCTGTGGATCGAGCGGCTGTTCCCGACGCCCCGGCCTGCCTGCCAAATCTGTCCACCTCCCCCGACGTTCA
Source organism: Streptomyces sp. Ag109_O5-1 (assembly GCF_003814875.1). GTDB lineage: Bacteria > Actinomycetota > Actinomycetes > Streptomycetales > Streptomycetaceae > Streptomyces > Streptomyces sasae. Next base: position 1,750,694 of record NZ_RKQF01000001.1, read on the forward strand.
GATTGTTCGGTTGATTATGACTGCTCACGCAGAGTGGCGAACAACCCTCGCCGTCTCCGATGCTCAAGGCCAACCGCTCCGCAGAGCAGCCGAGGTCGAGGCAGGTGCGTCGGACTTGTCGTGCACTGCCGTGATGCGGCTGCTCAGCCGGCCCAGGAGGGCAGGCAGAGGCGTGTGCGGATGACGGCCGTCGGGCCGTCCGCAGCGAAACCTCACGATCAGAAGACGGAGACCACAGAGTCATGGATGCAAGGACGACGGAGTCCACGAATCCGTCGGATGTCGAGCACGGCGATTTGGTCATGGCGGCGATCTCGGGGGAGCAACGGTTCATCAGTGAGCCAAGGACCACTTCGGACTCCGGCAGGCCAGGGTCGTCGATATCTGAGATGGGGACGACGGGCGGCGTCGCGCCGCATCGGGCGGGTCCGGTCGGCGCTGACTGCCGGGCGACCATCCACCCCCACGCCGTCAGCAAGATCCGGTAGATCCGCACGGAGGGCTTCACGATACCCGCGCCGGCGAGGTGCTACTTAACCGCCGCGATACATGACGAGGGCAGGGCTTGACTAAGGACACCGCCCGAGCGCGTGTCAGCCGGAGCACGCCCACCCCCACTCACGGACTCGGTCACCGTTTCGATCGTCACGTCCGTACCGCCCTTCCAGTGCCGCCGCAGTAAATGCGGACACCTCACCTCGGTGGCCGGATCGCGCCGCCGCAGGTCACTGCGATCGCGGTAAGGTCCCTGCCGCAGAAAATCCGGCGTTTACCGCGGCAGAGCCCTGATAGTCGATTTGCAGCGGACGACCTCAGCCTAACCGGTGAGGTTCCATGTGCCAATCCGAAGCCGAGGCGTAGGCACTTGACAAAAGCGGTCACATCCCATGCAAGTCTTCACTATTTGCAACTACCCATCATCACTAGCAAGGAGGACGTCGAATGGAACTGCCACTGCAGCGTCGCGGAGAGGTGCACGAGGACATGGTGTTCTTTGCCATGCCCTACCAGAACAAGACCCTGCCGAACGGGAAGGAGGTCAAATTCGACGTCCTGTATCGGTACTTCAAGCGCTGGGTGGATGCATGGGGTCTGAAGGGTGAGCGCGCGGACGAGATGCCGGACACGACATGGAGTCCCCTGGATGCCGCATGGTCGGGGGTCGATCAGGCCGGCGTAGTAGTTGTTGATCTATCCGCCCCCTCGACTTCCGTGGCGATGGAGCTCGGCTGGGCGATGTGCCTGAACAAGCGACTGGTCGTTATCGCGCACCACGGAGCCGATCTTCCGACCAATGTCGTAGGACAACTTCGAGTCCAAACCTACTCTGATGATCTCGCAGGGCTCGATGAATTTGAGCCAAAATTTAAGCGTGAAATCGAGGTGGCTCGCGAGCGGCTAACCCCAGAGATGGGCCTCCAGAAGCTGACTCTGGGGCGAGCACTCGCTAGAGTAACAGTTGAGGAGGTTTCCTCTGATTACATCCGGGTCTGTGACGAGCGAGATCACCGCCGCATTGCCAAAATGTTCAAGTCCGACATGAGCTATGACGACTCGATCCCGGACCATATGTCCAAGAAGTTTCGCACTGGGGAATCCATCACGGGCTATTTTATCACCCGAGATGGCGTGCAGGTCTTCACGCAACGCGAGAGCGAAGAGAACCCTTGGGCCACCTGGGAAAGGGCCTATCGGCGTGGGCAGACCTATACCGCTCGCGTCACCGATGCGAATTACAATGGGGTATTCATTGAGCTACTACCCGAAGGAGGAAAGTCACGCCTGAAGTCGCATGAGATCCTGGGCCGAGAATTCAAGAAGTTCGACGAGGTCGAAGTTGCAATCGGGTGGGTTGACCGCGAGCGGCAACGTATCGACGTATCTATCGTCGATCACTCAACACCACTCCCAACGGAGCCGCCCAGGGGAGAATACCCACGGCAGGGAGACAAGGGGATCGGGACTGTGGTCGACATGCATGACAACCGCATTTACGTGCGTGTCAAGTTCGAAGAATATCCCAGGTATGCAATCTTGCACCGATCCATGATGCGTGAAGCATTGCAGCAAGAACTAGCCAGCGGTGCTATTCTCGTCGGCAGGAAAATCCCCGTAAGGGTCGCCGCGATCCTTCGATCTGCCCGAAACCCCCGCCAGTGGGATGTACGACTCGAAGAACTGGCAGAATCCGAGGTTCCTCTTAGGCTGGAAGCAAACGGCGAGTCTCAGGATGGTGCGCCAGCACTCGACGAGGCGGCAGAAGCATGACCGGCCGACACCCAAACCTCTCCCAGCGCTTATGGAACGATACTGTAAGCCCCCACGACTACTCAACTGTCGGAGGTGAAAAGTATCAGGCAGCCGTATTGGAACAGTACAAGCTCTACGTCGAAATGGCCGATCGGATCAGCTCACGTCGAAGTCTGACAAACACCTTCTTCGTGACCATCAACACAGGATTTCTCGCCGCGATGGGCGCCGTCAGCCGGTCGGCTCTAAGGGATGCGCCAGCCTGGGGCCTGACGCTGATCACCATAGTCGCTCTGTGCCAGTGCGCCGTGTGGTTCATGCTGATCCGCTCCTACAAGCAGCTCAACGGGGCGAAGTACAAAGTCATCGGTGAGCTGGAGAAGCGAATGCCGGCGCTGCTGTACTCGGACGCTGAATGGGCCGAGCTCGGCGAAGGGAAGTCGTTCCGGGACTACGCGCCGCTCACACACGTTGAGCTATGGGTGCCCGCGTCGTTCGCTGCGCTCTACGTGGTGACCGTCGGCGTTGTGCTCATCGCAAGGTGACCGGGCTGGTGGGCCGGCGCCGAAAGCGGGCCCACCGCTCCATGCCGGACAGGAACATCCTGTGGTCAAGCAACAAGCACCCCGGCCTGATCACCGACCAGGAGCCCGTATTCGAGCCGCTTATGCTGGAATTACTGGCTCGGTTGGGGATGGCGGCGGAGTACCGGACCCCAGCCGCGCCGGCGTAGCACCCTGCTCATCAGCTGGTCCAGAGATGCGCGTGGGTACGTGGCGGCTGCGGCTGCACGCCGGAAGCCGGGGACAGCCGCAGCCGTACTCTGCCTCTAGAGATCTTTAACGGTGCGGGTTACGACGGGTCGTGACGGCGGTTGTGGTCTGCGCTATGCCTGGAGGATGAGGTATCCCGATGGCGGTGGATTGACGGCCAAGGAGCGGGCTCGGCGTGAGCAGGTCCGGCTCGAAGCCGCTGACCTCATCGAGGCCGGGGCCAGCGACCGGGAGGTGGCCCGGCCATTCAGGGTGACCCGGATGTCGGTGAACCGCTGGCGGCGGGCGTTGGCTTCGGGCGGTCGGCAGGCCCTGGTCTCCAAGGGGCCCGGCGGGGCCCGCTGCAAGCTCGATGCGGGACAACTCCGTTTCCTGGAAGCCGTATTGGATGCCGGACCGGCCGCTTCCGGCTGGTCCGACCAGTGCTGGACGTTATCGAGGATCGCCGAGATCGTGCGTCGCTGGTTCGGTGTGGAATACACCCTGGCCGGACTGGACCTGCTGCTGCACCGCATCGGCTGGAGCGTGCAGATGCCCTCCCGCAAGGCCACCGAGCGGGACGAGGCGAAGATCGCCGCATGGAAGGACGAGCAGTGGCCCCTCATAAAAAGAGGGCGGCGGACTTGGGCGCCTGGCTCTGCTTCGAGGACGAAGCCGGCCAGGGCCTGAGGCCGCCCCAGGGCCGCACCTGGGGCCACCGGGGCCGCACCCCGCTGGTGCGCGTCACCGCCCAGGGCACCAAACGTGTCTAGTGCTTTGACCGGGATGGTTCGCCGGGTTGAGGCTCGTGGCGGTTGGATGGGCGGTGGCTTCCGTTGATCTGACCGTTGGGGGTGTGGTGGCTGAGCCTGTCCGTGTGCGCAGGTTGACCGACCAGGAGGGGCAGAAGCTGCAGCAGATCGTGCGCCGGGGCAGCACCAGCTCGGTGCGCTACCGACGCGCGATGATGCTGCTGGCCTCGGCCGGCGGGAACCGGGCCCCGGTGATCGCCCAGTTGGTGCAGGCCGACGAGGACACCGTCCGGGATGTGATCCACCGGTTCAACGAGATCGGTCTGGCCTGCTTGGACCCTCGGTGGGCGGGAGGCCGTCCCCGCCTTCTCAGTCCTGACGACGAGGGCTTCGTCGTCCAGACGGCCACCACCCGCCCGACCAAGCTCGGCCAGCCTTTCACCCGCTGGTCAATTCGTAAACTCGCTGCCTACCTGCGGAAAGTGCACGGCCGCGTGATCAGGATCGGCCGTGAGGCGTTACGGTGCCTGCTCGCCCGCCGCGGCGTCACCTTCCAGCGCACCAAGACCTGGAAGGAGTCACCGGACCCCGACCGCGACACCAAACTCGACCGCATCGAGCACGTCCTGGAACGCTTCCTGGACCGGGTGTTCGCGTTCGACGAGTTCGGGCCGCTCGGCATCCGCCCCACTGCCGGCTCCGGCTGGGCGCCCGCCGGTCACCCCGAGCGGCACCCCGCGACCTACCACCGCACCCATGGCGTCCGCTACTTCCACGGCTGCTACTCGGTCGGCGACGACACGCTCTGGGGCGTCAACCGCCGCAAGAAGGGCGCCAACAACACCCTGGCCGCCCTCCGGACGATCCGCGCGGCCCGCCCGGACGGCGCCCCGATCTACGTCATCCTGGACAACCTTTCCGCACACAAGGGCCAGCAGATCCGGCGCTGGGCCAAGAAGAACCGCGTCGAGCTGTGCTTCACCCCGACCTACGCGTCCTGGGCCAACCCGATCGAGGCCCATTTCGGGCCGCTGCGGCAGTTCACGATCGCGAACTCCCACCACCGCAATCACACCGTTCAGACCCGGGCCCTGCACGCCTACCTGCGCTGGCGCAACACGAACGCCCGCCACCCCGACGTCCTCGCCGCCCAACGCCGCGAGCGTGCCCGCGTCCGCAGCGAGAAGGGCATCCGTTGGGGCGGACGCCCACTCGACACGGCAGCCTGACGACCCGGTGAACCGTCGCGTCAAAACGCTAAAAGGGAAATAGCGCCATCTCAACCCAGCAGCTCCATCAGGCGGTCGGCCTGCCGCTCTGCGGTGCCGGGTGGATTCCTGGGGCTGTCTGGATCGTCGAACGACAACAGGAACAGCCAGACAAGGGCGAGGAGCCGCCGACAGTCGCGAAGCCGGGATGCCTCGGCTGCGGTCAAGTCGACGTGTGCCAAGAACGAGGAGACATCGAGAGGCGGTCCGATCCAACTGGACACGTGCTCGGTGATCTCGGCCAACTCGAAGGCTCGATCACTACGGCCGGAGTCCTCGAAGTCGACGACGTGGACCTTGTGTCCGTCCCAGAGGTAGTTGGCGAGGTTGCCGTCTCCAGGCCCGAACGCTGCTGGGACGTCACGCTCGCCGTTCTCCAGACCCGACTGGGCCAGCCACGCCAATCCAGCGACCTTGCCGCGGGCTACTACGCTGCTGTCGTCACGACGCTTGACAGCTGACCAGGTACGCAGGTGCGTGATCAGCTCGCCTTGATGTCCTGGCCTGAGCGGAACTCCCGCGAGCACTGACGGCGGGACCGCATTGTGCATTGCGGTGACGGCATCCGCGAGGGCCTTCAGCTGCCGGTGGTCGAGAGAGCGCCCCCGCAGAGGCGAGCCATTCAGCCGGGACATCACGAGGGTCGGCTGCGGCGCAGCCAACTTCGATAGAAGCGGCTTGGCGGCCAAGCCGGGAGCGTACGCGGCAAGCAGTGTCAGGGCACGCAACTCGCGCTCGCACCGCTCGCGGTCTCCCACGCTGAACCGCTTGATGACACTGGTTGGTCCCATCTCGATCGCGTGAGTGCTCCATCGATCTGAACTCATGGGAGGTGATCTTGCCAGGCGTCAGCCTGTCGCAGGAGACGCTGACAACCGATCGAACCCCACGGTCTCGCCGACTCGCTTCGGCAACCTGACCAACCCGGTGAACCTACGCGGTCAAAGCACTAGCAGGTGAGAGCTGGGCTGGCTATCTCGCAGCCCGCCAGGCCGAATAGATCAACGGACAAAATCCGCTGACCTGCTGAAACGTGGCTCCCGGGGCGTGGGCTTCCAGTGAACAGTTATGGCGTCTCCGGTGAACTGCCTCTTGTTCGGCTTGCGGGTGTCTGGCTGTCTCACGGGTTGCCACCTAGTCCCGGGTTTTGACGGGCCACCGGCGCTCTGTTCACCCTGACCGGCCTGGCCTCACTTCCGGACCACCCCGCCGCCGAGGACTTGATCCGAAGTTCAGCGCGATGAGCGGCAAGGTCGTGGGCAGCGAGCACGCCGTCCTATGCCGCGTCCACGACCTGCAGGTACCACCGGAGATTTTCACCGAAGTCGTGCAGGACAGACTGTGCCAGTCAAGATCCTCGAGTCAGGGTCAGTCCTGCGGAGTGAGCTGGACGATTGGGATTGCGCGGTCCGTCTGCTGTGCGTACTCGTCGTACAGCGGAAGGATGCGCATCCGCCATCAACGACTAGACCTGCTCGTCATCGCTGGGGGACGTCGATCAGGACGCGGCCACGGCTACCAGCGTCCATGCGGTCGTGGGCCTGGGCGATGTCGTGAGCGGGAAGCGGGCGCCGACATCGACGGTCAGGGCGCCGACGGCGGCCGCGGCGGTGAGGTCGCGGGCGGCTTGGCGTTTGGCCTCGGCGGGGAAGTCGTCGCTGCCGAGCAGGCGCAGGGTGACGTTGTTGAACAGCAGGGTCAAGAACGGGATCTCGGTGCGGTCGGAGCGGGTGGCGTACGCGGTGATGATGGGGGTGCCCTGCCGCGCAGCGCCGGCTGCGCCGTGACCGGCGAGATGTGGATCGCGGCCCTGAGCCGGCCTGCTCGAGGCGATCCCTCACAAGCGAGTGATCCACGGGATCGACGCGGATGGGTCGGTTCCGTCCGGCTCGCTGCTTCCTGGCGGGGGTCGCAGGAGTCGGCTTTTCCACGGCACCCGGAGCGGGAGGGCTTCACGGTCCGGGTGCCGGGCGGCGGTTTCCGGCATCAGACCAGGCCTGACTCGTAAGCAGCGATTACGAGTTGGACTCGATCCCGGGCGGCGAGCTTGGTCAGCAGCCGCGCCACGTGGCTCTTGGTGGTGGCCATGCTGATGTACAGGTGGGCGGCGATTTCGGCGTTGGACATGCCGCGTCCGATGAGGGTCAGTACCTCGCGTTCGCGGTCGGTGACCCCCTTGATCTCACGTCGGCGTCGCGCGGGGATGGCGCCCCCGCCGGTGAACTCCTTGATGAGGCGGCGGGTGACGCCTGGTGCGATCAGGGCGTCGCCGGCTGCGACGACGCGGAGGGCCGTCACAATGTCGTCCAACACCATGTCCTTGATCAGGAAGCCGCTGGCGCCGGCGTGCAGTGAGGCGTACACGTTCTCGTCGTCGTCGAAGGTGGTGAGGATGACCACGCTCGCCCGGGTTCCTGCCTTGATGAGCCGGGTGGCCTCGATGCCGTCCATGACGGGCATCCGGATGTCCATCACGACGACGTCGGGGTGGAGCTCGGTGGTCAACTGGACAGCTTCGGTGCCGGTTCCGGCTTCCCCGATGATCTCGATGTCCGGGATGTCGTGGATCAGCATGCGCAGACCGGCGCGGACTACCGGCTGATCGTCGGCAAGGAGCACACGGATCGTCATATCGGCAGCCTAGCCGCGACCCGGAAGCCGCCTTCAGCCCTCGGTCCTGAGGTGAAGTGGCCGCGGAGCAGGGCGACTCGCTCGCGCATTCCGGTAGTTCCGTAGCCGCTGCGCGGGTCTGTGGTCGCACTTGCGTGTCCGTCGTCGGTGACCTCGATGGACAGTTCCTCCTCCTGGTAGTCGACGCGGACGAGGCAGTGGGCGGCGCCCGCGTGACGTACGACGTTGGTCACCGACTCCTGGATGACGCGGTAGGCGGCGAGCTCGATCTCGGTGGTGAGCGGCCGTCGTTGGCCATGCCACTGCACCTCGAGCTGCACTCCGGCGTCCGCCGCCGTCGCGGCCAGTCGGTCGATGTCCTCCAGGCTCGGTGGCGGGGTGGACGGCTCCGGTTCCGATTCGGCCTCGCGCAGGACGCCGAGCATCCGTCGCAGCCCGGTCAGCGTCTCCCGGCTGGTCTGCTCGATGATGCCCAGTGCCTCGCGAACACCGTCCGGCTGGCTCTCGACGGCCCGCTTGGCCGCTCCGGCCTGGATCGCGATGGCGCCGATGCTGTGGGCCACTATGTCGTGCATCTCCCGGGCGATCCGCAGCCGCTCGGCCTGGACCGCCTGCGTCGCGGCCTGTGCTCGCAGGGCCTCGGCGTGGTCCTGCCGCAGTCGAATCCAGCTGCCCAGGATCCAGGCAACGGCGGTGGTCACGACGAGGACCGACCATGGACCGGTGAGGACCTCAAAGGCCGCAGCCCCGGGAATGAAGGCCGTCGCGGCCAGGGCCCAGACGGCCAGCACGCCGGCCACCGCTGCGGCGGCGGCCCGGCGCGAACGGGTGACAGCTATGTAGAAGACCAGCACGTCCGCCGTGAGGAACAGGGGCCACGTGGTGTCCCCGCACACCCGGGCCACGGCCGCCTCGGTCAGCAGCACCGCGAGGACCGGCAACGGTCGGCGGCTCGCCCAGCCGACCGGCCATGCCATCAGCAGAGCCAGCCCTACCAGGATCCAGCGCGCGATGTGCACAAAGTGACCAGGCGGCAGGAAGACCGGGTGCGCGGGTTGCGGCATCGCGTTGTACAGAACCAGCGCGAACACGGGGACGGCGCACCAGCCGAGTGCCGTCAGCGGGTCCGGCGACAACCGGCGCAGCAGGGCGGCGGGCGTCAGGAGGAGGGGTCGCACCCGGCGATGCTATCCACCGAGGTCGAGGGTGGTATCGGACCGTGGTCTGCATCCCGCAGGCTGACAAGGCGGGCCTGTGGACTGATGTGACGCCGGCCCGGTCACCGACAGCCTGGATTGCGTGATCGAAATCAACCAGCTGACCAAACGCTACGGCAGCGTGCTGGCCGTGGACGGCGTGAGCTTCTGCGTCCAACCCGGACAGGTGACCGGGTTCCTCGGCCCCAACGGTGCCGGCAAGACCACCACTATGCGCATGCTTCTCGGTCTGAACGCTCCCACCAGTGGCACCGCCACCATTAACGGTCGTCCCTTCCGCGAGTTCGGAACGGGCCTGCGCCACGTGGGCGCCCTGCTGGACGCAGGCGACGTCCACCGGGGGCGCACCGCGAACGCACACTTGGCCGCCCTGGCCCGCAGCAACGGCCTGCCCCGCCGCCGGGTGGAGGAAGTCCTTGAGATGGTGGGTCTGGGCGAGGCGGGTCGTCGGCGGGTCGGCAGTTTCTCGCTGGGCATGCGCCAGCGCCTGGGGATCGCCACCGCCCTGCTCGGCGATCCGCCGGTCCTGCTCTTCGACGAACCGATCAACGGCCTGGACCCCGAGGGCATCCGGTGGGCCCGCGAGCTGTTCCGCCGCCTGGCCGCCGAGGGACGTACTGTCTTTGTCTCCAGCCACCTGATGAGCGAGATGGAGCACACCGCCGACCACCTCATCGTCGTCGGCGACGGCAGGCTGCTCGCCGATGAGCCCCTCGCCGACTTCGCAGCCCGCGCCACCACCGCCGGCGCCACTGTCCAAACCCCCGACCCGGCCGCGCTGGCCGAGGTGCTGCGCAACGCGGGAGCCTCAGTGCTGTCGCAGGGCCATGACACCCTCACCGTCACCGGCCTCACCACGGCCCGGATCAACGAACTCGCCTTCACCCACCGTGTCCTGGTCCACGAGGTCAGCGCGCACGTCGGAACACTGGAGGACGCCTTCATGGAACTGACCGCCGCCAGCGTCCAGTACCGCGCGTCGGCCACGCCCGGAAGGAGCAAGGACCGATGACCACCCTTTCGACGCCCCCCGCAAAGGCAACCCGCCACGGTGCCGGGAAACCTGCCCTCTGGCGCGACCTGCTCGGCGCCGAATGGATCAAACTCTGGTCGCTGCGCTCGACCCCCATCGTGCTGGGCGTCCTCCTTTCGCTCTACCTGTACCTGGCCTACCACGCCGCCCAGCTCGACCACGACTCCTACCCGACCTGGCCCGCCTTCGCCAAGCTCGACCCGGACCCCGCGCACGACGCCTTCGACTTTCCGAAGTTCCTCCTGCTCATGGCCACCGCCGGCACGATCGGCGCAATGAGCGTCGTGGGCGAACACGCGAGCGGGCTGATCCGCGCCACCCTCATCGCCGTGCCGGCCCGAGGCCGCGTGATACTCGCCAAGGCCACGGTGGTGACCGCTGTACTGGCTGTCCTCGGCCTGCTCATCGGGGTCGGGGGCTGGGGCATCACCCTGGCCGTCATCTCGGACCGGATCAGCGGCTTCTCCTTCACCACCCCCGGCATCTGGCGCCTCATCGCAGGCACCACGGTCATGGTCCCGGTCTGCGGCCTGATCGGCATGGCCACCGCCACGCTCATCCGCAACACGGCCGGAAGCGTGTTCGCCGTTCTCGCCTTCTTCCTGGTCGGTCCACTGGCTGTCAAGGCGCGCCTCCCCCTGCTGTCCGACGATCAGCGAGCAGACCTGGGCAATACCCTTCCCGCGTATGCCTGGGGCCGCCTGAAGACCATGAGCCATGGGCACCTCGTGGAACGCGTCTCCTCGATCCCGGCGGCCTGGATCTCACTCACCGTCTGGGCCGTCGTCTCGGTAGTCATCACTGTGACGGTCCTGCGGCGCCGCGACGTGTGACCACGGTGCCGACACCGACACCCGAGCAAGCACGCCCCCTCCGGGCTGAGATGCCGCCACAAAGGAATCCCATGGCCACAACGACCAAACCAGCAACCGGCGCAGCCGGTGACGAACTCCGCGGCCGGTTCCGCGACCTGCTCGCCTCAGAACGAATCAAGCTGTTCTCGCAGCGCTCGACCTACATCCTGCTGGCACTCGCTCCAGTGATCACCGTCTGCGGTGAGTGGTTCACATGCTCGGGAGTCCACCTTGTCGGCGCGTCGGCGCATGCTGCCTACGATCCGCTGAGGGGTTCCTTCAACTCCGGCACGTGGAGCTTCCTCATGGTCGGCGCCAGCATCCTCGGTACCCTGGCCATGAGCAGCGAGTACTCCAGCGGACTGATCCGCACCACCTTCCTGGCCGTTCCCAACCGTCGACGCGTCGTACTCGCCAAGGCGGTCGTCCTCGCCATGGTCACGTCCCTCGTCGGCATGGTCACCGCGATCGCTTCGTTCGTCACCGCCCAAGCGATCCTGTCCGGTGAACAGCTCGGCATTTCGATCAGCCAGCCGGCGGTCCTGCAGGCTTTGGTGGCGTCTACCGCGATCCTGCCCGTGTGCGCGGTCATCGGAATGGCCGTCGGCACACTCATCCGAACGTCCGTGGCTGCCCTGTTCACGGCCGTCCTGTTCCCGACCCTGCTAGGCAACGTCCCGTCCGGCAGTCACCAGTTGGCGGCTGCTCTGAGTAATTCGGCACCTCAGAACGCGTGGAGCTCCCTGAGCAGCCTCGGCACCGAGTGGGACAACATCGGTCCCTTCCCTCCCACCGCACTCCAGTCCTGGACAGCGCTCGTGTTCTGGCCGCTCCTCACGCTTCTCGCCGCCCAGATCGCCATGCGCCACCGTGACGTCTGACCGGTCACCAGTTCCGACATGTCCGCCGTAATCTGTCGGCCCGGTCCAATGCCAGCCTTCGTTCGGCGGTGCTGCAATGCGCTGAGACTCCCCCTGTGACGACCTCGGCTCGGTCTGCGACGGATCGCGACCCGCCGCCCCGGACTGCGCGGGCAGCGCCACGCCGGGCTCCAGGGCATGGTCACACTGCTCCGCGGCTGGATCCAAGGCAGGAGGGGCCCCTTCGCCCCACAGCGCCATGGCGGAATAGTGCACGATCCGAATACCGGCTCTCCGCCAGTTAAACGCGCTTAATCGGATTAATCGGTCTCTGATCACGTGGGTCAATTCTTCTTTTGGCTTACCTCTCTGCTGCTTCTTCGCTGCTCTGGTGGACGGTGGCGGGCAGTTTGGTTGTCTGGTCAGTGGAAGCTGACCGGACCTGTTCCAGGGTCAGCCTCTCGGCTCCCGACAGGTCGGCGTTCTCCAGGTGGGCCTCCGCGAGTATCGTCCTGGTCAGGTCCACTCCTGTGAACGTCGCTCCGCGCAGGTCGGCCTTCGTGAGGGTCGCCCCGCGCAGGCTGGCCTTCGTGAACGTCGCCTTGGACAGGTCGGCTTCCGTGAATATCGCCTCGCGCAGGTCGCCCCCTGTGAACGTCGCTCCGCGTAGATAGGCCTTCGTGAGGGTGGCCCCGCGCAGGCCGACCTGCCCGAGCGTCGCCTTCCGCAGGTTGGCCTCCGTAAGCGTCGCCCCGGACAGGGTGGCCCTCGTGAGCGTGGCTCCGGACAGATTGGCGTTCGTGAGGGTCGCTCGGGACAGGCTGGCCCTGGTGAGCGTCGCCCCGGACAGGTCAGCCCTCGTGAGCGTGGCCCTGCGCAAGGTGGCTTTCGTGAGTGTCGCCCCGGACAGGTTGGCGTGGGTGAGGTCGGCTTCAACGAGTTGCGCGCCGGCGAGGTGGAGGCCGTGGAGGTCGAGTTGTTCGCGGGGGTCGACGTGGGTGCGTGATTCGGCGCGGGTGAGGGCGGTGAGGGCTGCCTGTACGTCGGCGGCGGGCTCATCGGGCAGCGCGCTGTGGACCAAGCCGGGGCTGCCGGGTTCGCTGTTGCCGGGCTCTGGGGCGGGCTGCGCTTTGGGCGTGCGGTGGCGGATGAAGTGTCCGAGGACGCGTGCGGCGTCGGTGGCGGCCTGTTCGGGGGCGTCTTGGACGATCTGTTCCAGGGCGAGGATGCCGCCGATGCGGACGTAGATCTCGTTCGAACCGAGCCGTTCCAGGGCCTTGGTGAAGCGGTCGGTGATCTGGCCACGGCGGGTGAGCCGGTAGGTGCGGGCGGTGTAGAGCAGGGCAACGCTGGCGCCGAGGGCGGCGGCGAGCGCCACCACAGCGGTACGCAGGCCGGTGACGAGAGCGGCAGACCCCTTGGCGAGTTCGCTCCGGTCGATGTACTTGGCGTCGATCTCATAGGGCCCCTTCCACAGGAGCCAGGGCAGCCCGACCAGTAACAGGACCGCCCCTGCCGCAATGGCAGCCCACATGCCCCAGTACCGGGCGCGTTCCACCCGCCGAAGGCGTTCCCGGCGCCGCTCCAACTGAGTCATGCCCGCCCGACGCACGCGCTGTCGCTCATGACGCTGACGGAGGCCCTGTACGAGGCGTGGTGTTCTCATGCCCGGTACATGCCGATACAGCGATGCTCGGTTGCAGTCGTCCCGAGATCGGGGCTCAGCACGCGCTGAGAGACGCGCACGGCCAAGCGGAGGGGCATTGTGCACACCAGCAATACCGCCCCTTCACCAGAAGAACGTACTTACGACGTGGTGCGCGATTGAGGTTGGGGCGTGCTGGCCTGGCGGTTTGGCTGGTGGGTGATCACCTCATGGCGGTGCGGTCGGAGACCAGGCCGGCGATGGCCAGGTGGGTCTCGGCGTAATACTCGCGCCGCCCGATCCAGCGCTGCAGCGGCCGCCACTGCATGTGCTCGGCGTTGATCAAGACTTGGCGGTTCGGCCGCCAGCATGGACGGCGTGGCCGTAGAAGCCTTCGGGTTGCTGAGCCAGCAGTGGAGGAACCTGGCGAGTCACCGCTGTGACCGGCTCAGAACGCGTGGTCGCGTCGTGTGCTTCCTTGTCGATCCATAGTTGTGTCAGCCAAATCGTGTCCGGGTCGTCGAAAGCCGCGTTGATGCTGTACGCGAGCAGGCCGCTGTCGTCGCCGCCGGCGCGGAATCCGTCAAGGAGCAAGGCGATCAGCTCGTCACGCCGACCGGGCAGTGCGGTCATTCGCCCGTAGACGCTGAACATCTTCTCACTGGACACGCGCGTTCACCCTTTCGCTTGATCAATCCGCGTTCGAGCCTGTCCCGCTGTCCCGAGAATTCTGTCACCGACTTCCTCCGCCGGGGGCAAGTCGACCGTCGTCCATAGTGGGCGATGGCCGTCAGCTGCCTCTTGTCGGCCGCCTCGACCAGTTCGTTGACCAGCTTCGTCGCCACGACGTACTTCACTCGTAAGCTGGCCATCGCGGCCTCGGTCCTGAGTGCGATCGGCAGGTGGGACGTGCCGGTGCCCAACGACCTGATGCGCCAAGGCTGATAGCCCGGCCTGGATACGCGATGGCCGTGCGGGACGATCACGATTGTGACGTCAGGATGGGCCCGCACGGCCTTGAGCCATCGCATCTGCACCGGCCTCCCACGCCGCCTCCTGGGCAAGCTGATCGCCGAGCTCGCCGCCCCGTGGATCGCCCGAGAGGAGTCCCGCCTGCGCGAACGCCGAGGCCATGAACGGCAGCGCGCCCCCGGCGCGGGCCCGGGCCACGAGCTGGTTTTCGCCGACCGGGTGATCGCCACCGTGGTCATCCTGCGCTTCCAGCTCCCGCACGCCGCCCTCGCCCTGTTCTACGGAGTGGACCGCTGTCGGACCGCGGGGCGCACGCCACCTGCACGAGCAGCTCCTAGCCCACCACCCAGATCCGCCGCTCCCGGACTGCTGAACCATCCTGGCCCGCTGCCCGATCCGCTCCAGGTGCCGATCGGATCCGACGTACGGGATCTCTTGGCGCCCGCTCACCGATCGATGACGCGCCCTCGTCCCGCATGCGCCCGACGGACCGTGACACCGCTCTGAGCTGGTCCGATCCGGAAGCGATCGGGCCGCTTGACTTCCTGACGGAGCGGAGCGTCCATGGTCGTGGCCGACGAACCGAGCGGGTTCACGGGGATCCGTGAACCCCCTCGTGCCACGGTCATGTTCGCCCGGGAGACATCGCGATGCGCACGCGCCCGGCGAACGTCCGCGGCCCGCATAAGCGGGCCGCCCCCGGCCGGGGACCTCCACCATTCGACATGCTCATGCAAAGCGAGGTTCCCTCATGTCCGACACCATCACCGACGGCACGCGCACGCTGCACGCCGTTCCCACCCCCGAGCCGCTGGCTGGACTGACCGGCGCGCCTGCCGCGATCTACGCCGAACTCGTCCAACGCACCGGTGACGACGAGGCCACAGCCGCCGAACTGGCGCTCGCCGCCGGCCTGGGCCGCTCCACCACCGGCAAGGCCCTGGTCACCCTGGAGGAACACGGCCTGGCCGTACGCACCCCGGGCGGCCACGACGGTCGCCGCCGCACCCCCGACCGCTGGCGCGCCGCACGCACTCCCGAGACCAGCGGCGAGGCTCCCGCCCATACGGAACCCGCAAGCAGCCTGCCGGAGACCGGCATCACGGACGCCCCGGACACGCACAGCGCCGAGCCGGACGGCGACAGCACAGACCATGAGGGTGCAGCTGTCGCTCAGACCACACCGGACACCCTCACCTCGCCGGACGACGGCAACGCGGATGCCGCAGTCCCGGCAACCGAGGCGCCGCAGGACGCCAAACACGGCAACACCGACAACGGCAACGAGGACGGCCCGGACGACAGGGACAACAGCGAGGGCTCGGGGGACACGAACGCCCCAGCCCTGCCCGCGGACACCGGGCGGCAGACCGCCCCGACGGAAGCGATCATCCTGCACGGTGAGAAGAAGCGGCTCGCGCCCGGAGGGCTGCGGGACATGGTCATCGACCACCTCCAGGCGCATCCCGGCGAGGCGTTCACCGCCACCAAGATCAGCCGGGTGATTGGGAAGTCCTCGGGGGCCATCGCCAACGCGCTGGTCAGCCTCGCCCGGCAGGGCATCGCCGAGCAGGTGAGCGAGCGCCCTCGCGCCTACCGTCTGGCGACGCCGGAGAACAACGCATAGCCGACCGGTGACAGCGACCGGGCTGGTTCCCACGGGGGTTGGGAACCAGCCCGGCCGCTGTGCGAGTCTCCCACACCGAGCGAGCAGCGACGGTGAGGGTGAAGGTTACGGTTGTGGTGCTTCGAACGCATCCTGATTGGGCAAAGCCTCATCGGCTGCGGCGCATCCGGGTAGCTCACGCGAACCGGCCATGTGCCAAGAAAGGGGACTAGCGAGTCCCCGCCCCGCCGCCCAACACATGCCGCACCAGCTCCCCGTCCTTCCTGGGCACCACCAGGTCATACGTCCCCGCGCCCGTAACGAGTTCGTATCGCTCGAACTTCCGGGCCAGGCGCACCTTCCCGGCCGCCGGCTTCAGCCGGAACGGCGCCTGAAGGGTCGCACTCCGGCCTCCTCGCGCGTCGTTCCAGACCGGCGCCTCACCGGCGGCGAGCCGAAGGTAGCCCTGCCTCAGCCTCGCGATCTGCTTGCCCTTGCCGACCGAGACCTTGACCGTCCCACCGATGCTCTGCGTGAACCCGACGACCCGCAGCGGCTGACCGCCGTCGAAGTCCGCGATGTCCCGCGCGGGCGTGCGGCGCCGGATCCACGCCCAGCGCAGAAGCACGTCCACCATGGTCTCGGTACCCGCGGAACGGCGTTCCGCGCGTGAGCCTGTCACTTCCCACTCCTCAACCTCAGTACCGTGCCGCCGAAATTCCCGCGGCGGCTGATATTCGTGATCTCATCCGTCATGCCGCTGAACACATCAGGCGACCTGCCAGGCGGTCTGCAATGCCAGGCGCGCCAGCGACGCGTCGACGGCCTCTACAGGCGACTTCCAGTCGAACCCCCGCATCCGCTCGACGAACTCCGCCGGTAGCACCACGCCGTGGTGTCCCACGTAATGCGCGAGATCGCGGCGCCAGACCCAGGCCCCATCGGTGAACAATGACGAGCAGCCTACGAGATTCTCGCCACAGCCCAGTAGGCACTTGTCGGTCTCGGTGAATTCGGCAACCACCGGGGAACCGGCAAGGTACGCGACGGCGACGGCCGCGATCCCCTGCCACTCCCCGGAGTCCGAGCGCGTGAGTTCATCGATCCCGGGAAGATCGACCGGCCCCTTGAAGAACTCGCGGACAAACCCGACTCTCAGCATGACTAACGCGCACCTCCCGCCATGGGAAGGAACATCCGCCAGGTCCCCCCAGGCTCCAGGAACGGTTCCTGCGATCCGAGACTCGGCATGACGCCAACCTTGGTGGTGGGAGCCCAGACCGGCACGCCCAGACCATTGGCGACATCCTGCCCCACACCGGATCGGGGACTGTCCTGAAGTTTGTGTTTGGCCTGGTGTGACCCGAGTTGGCATGAGATGGGTTCTCTGCCGGGAAGGATCACGATGGGCAGTACGAACGAGAGTGGCCCCGAGGGTAACGAGCATCAGGTGCGGACGGGGGCGGAGTTGGCGCAAGCAGCGACTGAGCAGGACCGGGGGCTGGCCGAGAGCCTGATCGAGCGGGCCCGCCGGGACGGGCTGCAACTGGTCGGCGAGAACGGGCTGCTGACGGGGCTGGTGAAACTGGTCCTGGAGGGTGCGCTGGAGGCCGAGATGGCCGAGCACCTGGGCTACGAGAAGGGCGATGCGGCCGGCGCGGGCTCGGGCAACCACCGCAACGGCACCAGCCGCAAGACCGTGCTCTCGCAGGTCGGACCGGTGACCATTGACATCCCCCGCGACCGGACTGGCAGTTTCACCCCGCAGATCGTGCCCAAGCACGCCCGGCGCGTCGACGGCTTCTCGGAGACCATCGTCTCCCTCTACGCCAAGGGGCTCACGACCGGGGAGATCCAGGCCCACCTCGCGGAGATCTACGACGTGGAGGTCTCCCGCGACCTGGTCTCCCGTGCCACCGCCCAGGTCGCAGCCGACCTCGCCGTCTGGCGCACCCGCCCGCTCGACCGCATCTACGCGGTCCTGCTGATCGACTGCATCTACATCAAGATCCGCGACGGCGCCGTCGCGAACAAGCCCGTCTACATCGCCGTCGGCATCAACCTCGACGGCGACCGCGACGTGCTCGGGATGTGGGTCGGCACGGGCGGTGAGGGCGCCAAGCAGTGGATGACCTGGCTGACCGAACTACGCAACCGCGGCGTCCAGGACGTCCTGATCGCCTGCTGCGACGGGCTGAAAGGCCTGCCGGAGTCGGTCAACGATGTCTGGCCCCAGGCCGATGTCCAGCTCTGCGTGGTCCACCTCGTCCGCACGAGCCTGCGCTACGCAGCCAAGCAGCACTGGGGCGCCATCGCGAAGCAACTGCGCGAGGTCTACACCGCCAAAACCGCAGATGAGGCCGAGCAGCGGTTCGCCCGCTTCGAGGAGGAGTGGGGCCAGCGCTACCCGGCCGTGGTCGATACATGGCGCCGCAGCTGGGAGCACGTGATCGTGTTCATGCGCTTCCCGGCCCCGATCCGACGTGTCGTCTACACCACGAACATGATCGAATCCCTCAACTCCCGCTTCCGCCAGGCCACCCGACGACGCGGGCACTTCCCCGACGACGACGCGGCCTTGAAGGTGCTCTACCTGGTCATCCGCAACCCGATCAAGAACCGCCCCAACGTCACCGGACGGACACCCGCCTGGAAACAGGCCATCAACAGCCTCGCCAGCTACTACGGCGACCGCGTCACCGACCGCTAATCACGAACAACCACACCAGGCCACCCACAAACGATCAGACACTCCCCACTGTCCAGCATCTGCACACGTACTATGTGCTGGCGGGCGAGACCCCGGTACTCGTTCACAATTCCGAGTCGTGCAAAACTTGGCCGAACCTTGAGAAGGACGATGTTCCCATAGCTTTGGACAAGGTTCCGACAGTCAGTACATCGGAACTGCACGAAGCTACAGGGCGTTTTGCCTATGTGGTTATGCCGGATGGAGAGTTGCGAGTGACTAGACTTGGCAGCATTTATGGGCACGTCGATCTAGCGCAAGGTGCTGACGTAATTGCGGCTGGTGAGGTCAAAATGTGGCAGGGGACTATCAAATCTATCGACAATAGATCTGGGCACTACCAACCGACTGGTGCTGAACCACGAGCAGCTGCCGAGGACGCATTCCGCGGAGCCGGGTTTGACGTGGGCGAGAAGACATATAAAGAGCGATGGTAGTGGCTCTCCCTCGGGGAGGCGGAGGCGAGATTGGTAAAGGGGTCTAAATGCCTGAAATCGAGATGCATGAATTGCTCCTGCAGGGATTTCGGAGTGTTTCCGCGATTCTGAATGAACGGCATTCTACTCTCATTGTAGATCCGATTTTGGCTGAACTTGCCGAGCTCGCTTCTCGCAATGAGGAGTCGGACGGAGTGAGGCGAGCCATCCTTGAATTGCTTGACTCTCCAGACTTCTCTGCAGATGCGGAAGTGGCTCAATACTTCGCTTATCGATTCAAGTGGGATTGGCTGAAGGAAGAGATTCGCCAACGCTATCTAAAAAGCGTTTCAGGCGTAGATCATAAGCGAGCAAGGCACTATCAGAGAATGTTGGAGGCTTTCGCTGATGACTGGGAGGATAGGGACCTATTTCCCAGTCTCGGCATTTACTGAGATTCTGTCGCCGGTGCGCTTTAAGCGAGGAAGCCGCAGTCGGCGCTGTCGGCGAGGAAGCGGAAGGTCTCGTCGGGGTTCCGAAAGCAGCCTTTTCCCGGGTGATGGCTCGGCTGGATGGGCTACGGGTGGAAGACAGGCCCGTGGTGGATGGCGTTGAGGTATTCGGATCCCGCCCGGGTAGCACGTATCGAGGTCGTGGCCCTACGGCGGATTCCGATCTCGATATGCTCGTTTCGATCGCCCCTGCAGTGCTTCAAGGTCGTAATGGGCGCTCGGTTCGAGACACGCTGGGCAAGATTCGCGCGGATTTCCAGGAAGAAACCAATATCGAACTCTCACTGTATGCCCCGGACAGTGTCTCTATGTTCAAGTCGTCGATCCCTGGAACCAATTTCGTGAGGCTGCGGTGAACGAAGATTCTGTCAGGCTAGTAGTAGGCGGCGCTGAACTGCCCATCTCCGCTACGCAACGACTGCTGCAGCGGACTCCGTACCCCGGCGGGCATCGATATGAGCTGCTTCTGTGCGATCAGAAGGTGATCAAACGCTGGTTTCGCGATGTCGAATCACAACAATCGCCGGGGTCGGATGTGCAGTGGACCGTTTTCTATGGCCTGGACAGGGTCGCCGGGGAATTGTGTGCGCACCCTCCAGGCAGGGTCGAGTATCTGCTGAACTCCGTCGACTCCATCCAGGTGGGGCAGGAGGAAATGATCATTTCGGGGAGGGGTGCTCAAAGATCGTGGAATCCGTTCGGGGCGATCATGAGCCGCGTCCATGACGCCTGGAGTGCAGGGGAGCGGTAGTCGTGGGTGTGTTCGTCCGGGTCAGGGGTTGGCTGGAGTGCGATGATCGGCAGCTCGCCCAGGTCAGGGAGATCGTTGAAGCGGACGATTCTGATCGGACGTACAGCGGCGGCTGGGCCTTTCCCCCGAGGCAGTACAACTTCGTCAACTGGGTTTTCTTCGGTGCCGAGATGCGTGCTCAGTCGGTCGACTGGTTTCTGGACCGACTGCGAAGCGTGGCGCGGATTCCGGCCTCCGATGAGGACAATGACCTGATCACCGGCCTGTTCTTCGTCAGCCACGAAGTCGATGGCATGAGCGAGTGGCAGGTCCGCGACGGCACGGTGGAAATCCGGGCCGCGAGCCAGGAATATCAGTTCCTCGACGAGTAGGGCGTTCGACCGGAGTGAGCCGGAATCCGAAGCTCGGCGGCGCGGCTGGCCGGTCGGCGAGACCTTCCGGGCACCCGCGCCAAGAGGCTCCCGCGCCGCCGTCACGGCGGCGCGGGAGACCACTCTTACGGCGTGGCCAAGGTCTCCGGGCGGCGGATCACCGCCGAAATGCCTCGGATGCCTGCTGCGAATCCGGTCTCGTGCAGGCATGTGCCGCCGGTCCGCAAGGCGCCGTCCTCAGAGCCCTGCGGACCCTGGGTGTGCTCGTCATCCACGATCAGCTCCGGTGACCCACGGCTGGGAACCACCCGATCCGCGGACCGCGACGACCCTGGTGGCAGGGTTCCACAAACTGGACGCGAAACTTCGCCGACTAAGCCCGTGCGTGTGTCATCCAGAGACGAGAGGGCGAGTCCGCCGGACGCCGAAGACTGCTACGCGGCCCGCGAGAACTTGGCTCATCCTCTGTTCACCGAGATCGCCACGGATCGGCAAGTGCAGGACTGTAGCGCGATGGTGCGCGCCTGCACCCTCGGCGTAGGGATCCTCTCGGACGAACCGCGACGAGAACTGACAGCGGCTCTGCCCGGCCAAGCCGCCGCCCCCGGCCCCGCCTTCGTTGTCAACCAGGCCGCGACCGGGTCCCGCTTACAACACCGCCGCCAAGAGCTGAACGAACCATCAGAGACCGGATCAAGCACGTTGTACTGGTGAAGAGGCAGTATTCGATCCATGCGCTATTCGAGCAGCGGTTTGCGGCAGATGGTGCGCCCAGCCCACCGTGTCGCCAGTGCGCGGGCTTCCGGCGAGCCTTCCCTAGGTCGTTGTCCAAAGGCGCCCCTCACCCGGCCTCTGGTGCGCCGTGGGAGAACTTGTACCCGGCGAAGTCGGCGACATGGACGTACCCAATGCGCTGGTAGAGGGCATTGCTGGTGGGGTTATCCGGGTTTGTGAACAGGACAACGTCCGTGGCCCCTGCGGTCAGCGCGGCCCTGCTCGCCTCGACCGTCACAGCTCCCGCGTAGCCGCGGCCGCGGAGGTGTGCCGGGGTGTAGACGGGGTCCACCCGGACCATGCCGCCGACGACCGGGGTCGAGGCCGCCATCGAGACCGGGGTGCCGTCTGGGGTCTCCCAGAACGTGAAGTGCCTGTCGCCGAAGCGCGAGTCCTTCCAGGAGCCGGCGTCGATCAAGTCGATGGAGGATTGCTCCCCGACGTCGACGCAGAACTCGCGGCACCAGCGCACGATTTGCTCACGGTCCTTACCGCCCGTGAGGCGGCCCCGGCCTTCCGGGCGTGGTTGCGGTGGGGTGAGTGTGCCGAGACGGTACAGGTGTGTCCGCCAGAAAGGTTCCGACGACGCGTCCGTGTGCTGCTGCCACGACTCGGCGAAAGCGCCAGCGGTGGCGTGGTCCGCGATGACGTGGGCGGGTGAGTGGCGAAGGCTGGCCAGGTGTGCAGCGAGGGTGTCGGTCTGCTCTACAGAGAGGGGTGTGAGGCCCAGGCGTCCGCGGGGAGTGAGATAGAAGATCGCGCGGACCTCGCCATGTGACTCCAGTCGGCCGAAAACGGCGGCTTCGGCGTCGTGATCGGCCGCCTTACGTATCCGCAGTTTCTCGATGTCCGTCAACGGCGTGTTGTGCAGGGCGGCGCGCGAGCGCAGGAAGTCCCCAGCTCGGGCGAGGAAGTCGTCGACGTCTTGGGTGAGGTGCCAGTCATCCGGGAGCATGCTTCATGATCTCGGACGACATCGACTCGGGGACCGCTTTCTCAACGCCTTTGAGTCAGTGTCGTCCCCCTCGTCCAGTGCGGGCGCGTACAGGTCGCGCAGGGGCGCCGGCCGGGGTGCAACTAGAGCGTATCTCTTTGATGGGTTGGTCAGTTGATCGGATATGCCCGTCCGGTTATTGATCACTGATGCGATGCGGGACCGGATCGAGTCGCTGCTGTCGGCCGATCCGGTCCGGGTCGGGGGAGTGTAAATCTAACGGCCCTGTCTCGCATCCGGTGGTGACGGAGCGTGCTGTTATCCGAGGAGGATGCGGTGCCGGAGCAGGGTGAAGCCTGCTCGTCCGTGCATCTGGCGCGCGATCCGTTTGGTCTTGGTGTTGACGCCCTCGGTAGGGCCGTTGCTGTACGGAAGCGTGAGCCCGGCGATCACTGCGTCGATATCCCGGTCCAGGCCCCGGGTGAAGGCGTGTAGGTGGGGCAGGTCGGCTGTTCGGACTTGGGCGATCCAGTGCGTGAGCGCATCGGCGTTGTCGGTGTGTGGGGTAAGGAGCGGGGCGAAGTCTCTGATGTCTGAGGCCAGTTGGGTCATCTCGGGGCAGGCGGCGGTGAGCTTGGCCAGGAGTTCGTGCTGCTCGGGCTTGAGGTTGTCGGGTCTGGTCAGCAGCATCCGGGCGAGCCGGCGTGGCGAGATATGGCTGCGGTCGGCGTCCGCGCGGCCTTGGTTGATGTACTTGTGCAGAAGGTTCAGGCAGCCCGTGAAGCCGAGGGTCTTGATCTCTTCGAAGAGGTGCTGGACGGGGACGCCGGGGTCTTCACTTCGGCGTTTGCGCAGGTGCTCGCGGTAGGGATCGACCAGGCCGGCACGGTACTTGGGGACGCGGAGCATGCGCTCGGGCCGGTCGGCGCGGGCGTAGCGTTTGACGGTGTTCAGGGCCAGTTGCAGGCGGCGGGCGCATTCGAGCAGGCCCACGCCCTTCTCGAGCAGGCCATGAACCTGATGCCAGCGTTCGAGGGTGGTCTGAGCGCGGGGCCCGTCGTAGATCGGCGCGTCCAGCACGGTGGCCCAGCAGGTGCTGTGTGCCTTCACCTCACTCAGGGCGGCTTCGCACAGGTTCTTCCATGAGTGCCAGCGATCACCGACTTGAACCGCGTCAGGCAGAGCGCGGCGGATGGCCTCGGCGTATGTGGTTGAGCCGTCGCGGCACACGACCTCGATGCCCGGATGCTCGCGCAGCCAGGCTTCCAGCGTGTCGGCGGTGCGGTCGGGCAGTACGTCGATCCGCTCATGGGTTTCGGCGTCGATCACCACGGTGGCGTAGCGGTGGCGCCGGCGCAGGGCGAAGTCGTCGACGCCGATCACGCGGGGCACCCGCCCGGTGGGCAACGGGATGCGCAGCAGGGTGCGCAGGGCCGTGTGACGGGACAGGACCACCGCGAGTATCGCCAGCAAACGTGATCCCGCCCGGCCCGCTAACTCTTTGACCACGGCCTTGACCTGCCTGGTCAGACGAGCGGTGCGTCGCTGGTATCGCTCCAGCACCCGGGCACCTGTTCGCGGAAGGTGTGGCGGCAGCCCCGCGTGGGGCACACCAGACGCCGCACCCGCACACGGACCACCACACGTCGTCCGTCGACCGGAACGTCGGCCACCGTCCGCCAGTGATAGCCGTGTACCCGTCCCGAGGAGGCCCTGCACACCGGGCAGACCGCGGTGTCCAGCGGAGTCCGTGCCCGCACCACGATCCGCTCACCCTCGTCGGCAACGTCCTCGACGACCAGCGGGGACAGACCCGAAAACACCGTCTGCACAAGCTCGTTGACACTCATCACATGAAGGTCAACGACCCTGACAACTCTCCGTCACCACCGAATGTGAGACAGGGCCGTTAAATTGACACACCCCCCACCTCACTGTCACCGACGGCAAGATCAGCTCGCTGCGGGTCGTGTACGACCAGACGCCGTTCGCCGCCCTGCAAGGCGGCACCGGCCAGTAACCCCGCAGGCGGGTGACACCACCGCCGACGTCACCACCCACGGCCCGGGCCCCGGGGCACCGCCGGTCCGACAGGCACCCACCACCCCCAGTGCCCCTGCACCGCGCCACCCCGTCCCTCAGGACGGGTCTTCTTGTGAAGGAACACGTCTTACGCGCAGGATCCAGTACCACTGCTACGGCGGCCCCCACACGATGCGACTGGAGGACTTCGTCCTGTCCTCCCCGAAGGAAGGCGAGGTCGCGGTCACGGTCGCCGCAGCCGCCATCAACCCGATCGACTGGAAGATC
Source organism: Streptomyces sp. Ag109_O5-1 (assembly GCF_003814875.1). Classification (GTDB taxonomy): domain Bacteria; phylum Actinomycetota; class Actinomycetes; order Streptomycetales; family Streptomycetaceae; genus Streptomyces; species Streptomyces sasae. The sequence continues at coordinate 1,775,351 of NZ_RKQF01000001.1, forward strand.
CGCCAAGGCGCGCTGAAGATGATGACCGGCCGGTCCTTCCCCCGTGCGATGGGCTCGGACTTCGCCGGCACCGTCACCGCGACCGGCCCCGGCGTCACCGCCGTCAAGCCCGGTGACCACGTGTACGGAATCGCCCCGCTGGGGTCCAGCGGGGCCTTCGCCCAGGCGGTGATCGTCCCCGCCTCCCACCTGGCCCTCAAGCCCGCCGGTCTGTCCTTCGAACAGGCCGCGGCCCTCGCCACCCCGGCGGTCATGGCCCAGGCCGGACTCATCGACCGCGCCCGCCTGCGTGCCGGGCAACGGGTCTCCCACCCGCGCACCGTCAACCTACGCGAAAACGTTGTATGCCGGGCCCTGGACCAGTGGATCGCCCGGGCCTTCGCCCCCGACCGGCTCACCGCCACCCTCACCGCCCTCACCCACGCCAGCGCCGCAGCGAGCACCGCAGAGACCCACACACCCGAGCAGGCCCAAGCACGCCAGGCAATCAAGGACTGCGAGCGACGACTCTCCCGCTACCAGGCAGCACTCGAAGCCGGAGCGGACCCAGCCGTCGTCACCCAGTGGATCAACGCAGCACAGCAAGACAAAGAGGCAGCGCAGAAGAAACTCGACGCGCTCCCCACCCTCACCCGGAAGAAGCAATCCCCACTCGACGCCCAGCAGATCCGAGAAATCACTGACAGTCTTGGAGGCATTGCACAGCGCATCCACACGGCCGACACCGACAAGGAAGGCCCGCTCTACGAGGCCCTGGGCATCACCATCAGCTACGAACACGCAAAGAGGACCGCGACCGTAAGGTCGAGGCCCTCATCACCGTATCGTCAGTGGTCGTGTCCGAGGGGGGACTTGAACCCCCACGCCCGTTAAAGGGCACTAGCACCTCAAGCTAGCGCGTCTGCCATTCCGCCACCCGGACTAGGTGTCTGCCGCCTGACCGGGGGTGTTCCCCGCGGCGACATGGACAACAATACCAAGCTTTCGGAGTGCCTTTCACCTGCGTTTCCGTCGGCGTCTACGCAGGTCGGGCGCTCGTCACCACCCGTGGCCGGGTCGTCACCGGGCAGCCAGCAGCGCCTGTAGTGCGCGGACGAGCGTCGCGGCCGTCTCGTCGTCCAGAGGCGCGAGGAAGCGGCGTTCGGCGGCCCGCCGCGCGTCCTCGGCACGCCCCATCCGCTCACGCCCGGTGTCCGTCAGTTCGACGATGTTGCGCCGCCGGTCCTGCGGGCTGCGCCGGCGCTCGACCAGCCCCCGCCGCTCCAGGCCGTCGAGCAGGGCGACCATCGTCGTGCGGTCCACCCCGAGCCGCCCCGCAACCTCGATCTGGGACAGCGGTTCGGCTCCGGCGAGCACCACCAGGACCGCCAGCTCGTGCCCGTCCATGCCGTACGGCGCGAGCGTCTCGGCCGAGGTCCGCGCCAGCTCCGCCTGGACGTGCTTGAGGAGGTATCCGAGCCGGGATTCGAGGGGGTCGCTGGCCATGCCGTAGACGATATCGAAAACTGATCGTCAGTAGCGCTGATGATTTAATAGGCTGACGGTCATGACGATCGTGACGACCGGGACGCCTGTGCGCTTCGGCATCAAGACCACGCCCATGCACGTTCCCTACGACGACATCCGCCGTGTCTGGCAGGAGGCGGACGCGGTGCCGGAGATAGCGGACGCCTGGCTCTGGGACCATCTGCTGCCGGTGGCCGGGCCCAGGGACGGCGCCGTCCACGAGGGCTGGACGCTGCTCTCCGCCCTGGCCGCGCAGACCGAGCGGCTGCGGCTGGGGCTGCTGGTCACCAGCAACCGGATCCGGCCGCCCGCCCTCCTCGGCAAGATGGCCTCCACCGTGGACGTGATCTCGGGCGGCCGGCTGGTCCTCGGGCTGGGCGTCGGCGGGACGCACCAGCCGCCCGGGGCGGGCGGGATCGCCGGGGAGAATCCGGCGGTCGCCGAGTACGAGGCGTACGGCCTCACGCTCGTGCCGCCCGCCGAGGGCATCGCCAGGCTGGACGAAACGGTGCGGATCCTGCGGCTGATGTGGACCCGGGACGTCTTCGACTTCGAGGGCGCGCACTACCGGCTCAACGGGACCCGGAACGAGCCCAAGCCGGTGCAGCGCCCCGGGCCCCCGCTGCTGATCGGCGGCTGGGGCACCCGGCTGCTGCGGCTGGTCGCCGAACACGCGGACGTCTGGAACGTGCCCGGGCCGCCGCACAACACCGTGGAGTTCGTCGCCGAGCGGGCCGGGGTGCTGGACGCGCACTGCGCCGAACTGGGCCGGGATCCGGCGGAGATCCTCCGCTCGGTCCAGGTCCTGGTGTCGTACGACGACCCGGCGGCGACCCGGGCCACGGTCATCGCCCTCGTCCGCGCCGGGATGAACCACATCGTGCTGAGCCTGCCGCGCCCCTATCCGCAGGGCGTGGCCCGCAGACTCGCCGAGGAGGTCATCGCACCCGTACGTGCCGTCATGGGATGAGCTGATACTCCGGGAAGTTCCCCGGCAGCCGCTCCCCCACCGGCCCCTGCGTCACCGCGCGCACCAGCAGCTCCCCGCCGACGAAGGCCCCCCGCCAGGACGCGCCGAAGCCGCCGAACAACTCGTCGCGGTCCCCGCGTGAACGCGGCTTTCCGTGCCCGACCTTGAAGGCGCGGATCTGCGGGGCCAGCCGCGCGAAGGTGGCCTCGTCGTCGGTGGAGAGCGTGGCGACCAGCGCGCCGTTGGAGGCGTTCATGGCGGCCAGCAGTTCGGCCTCCGTGTCGACCAGGACGATCGTGTCGACCGGGCCGAAGGGTTCCGCGTGGTGCAGCGGGGAGGACCGGGGCGGGTCGAGGAGCGTGACCGGGTGGACGTACGACGAGGTGTCCTGGCCGGGCAGGAAGCGCGCGTCGGCCGCGCGGCCGCGGTGCAGCGGGACGGCGCCGCGGTCGACGGCCTCGGCCACCTGGTCGGTGAGTTCCTTGGCCTTGGCCGCGTTGATCACCGGCCCGAAGTCCAGCTCGGGCAGCGGGTCCCCGGGGTCGGAGACCGCGAGGGGGTGGCCGATCCGCAGCCCGCGCACCGCCGGGAGGTACGCCGTGAGGAACTCGTCGAACAGCTCGCGCTGGACGACGAAGCGCGGGTAGGCGGTGCAGCGCTGTTTGCCGTAGTCGAAGAGCCCCGGGACGACGGCGGTGAACCCGGCCCAGTCGGTGAAGTTCCAGATGCCCCAGGTGTTGAGTCCCTCCTGTTCGAGTACATGTCGCTTGCCGAGGTCGGCGACGGCGGTGGCCACCGCGGCCCCCGTGTCCCGGCCGCCGACGAAGGAGACGCAGCCGATCTCCGGCGCCCGCACCAGCGCCTCGGACAGCTCGCCCCCGCTGCCGCTGAGGAGCGTGACCGGCAGGCCCTCGCGGGCGGCCAGCGCGCAGGCCAGAGTGAGACAGGCGACCCCGCCGTCGGTCGGGGTCTTCGCCACCACCGCGTTGCCGGCCAGAGCCTGGACCAGTACCGCGTGAACGAGCACGCTCATCGGGTAGTTCCAGCTGGCGATGTTGGACACCGGCCCGTCCAGCGGCGCCCGCCCTGCGAGCATCGGCTCGATGCCGTCGGCGTACCAGCGCACCCCGTCGATCGCCCGGTCCACGTCCGCCCGGGCGAGCCGCCAGGGCTTGCCGATCTCCCAGACGAGGAGCAGGGCGAGGAGTTCGCGGTGTTCGGCCAGAGCGTCCAGGGTGGCGGCCACCCTGGCCCTGCGCTCCTCCAGAGGGATGTGCCGCCAGGCGCGGTGCTGGTCGAGACAGGCGCGGACGGCCCGGCGGGCGGTGTCGCCGTCGAGGCGTGGGGCGCCGGCGACGGGGCTGCCGTCGACGGGGCTGGTCGCGGGCAGCGGGCGGCCGTCGGGCTGCCAGGCCGCGGCCCAGAGGTTGAGGACACGGTCGTCACGGAAGGCCTCGGGGGCGACGGCGAGACAGCGCGCCCAGGCGTCGCTCCAGCCGGTGCCGGGCTTGCGGACCAGCGGGACCGGAGAGGCGAGGGCCATGGCTCAGCTCCCTTCCGGCTGCCGGGCGTCGAGCAGCTCCAGGACCAGCCGGGCCGTCTCGGTCGGTGTGCTCCCCACCCGCACCCCGGCCGCCTCCAGCGCCTCCCGCTTGGCCCGGGCGGTCCCGGCCGAACCGGACACGATGGCGCCCGCGTGCCCCATGGTGCGGCCCTCGGGCGCGGTGAACCCGGCGATGTAGCCGACGACCGGCTTGGTCACGTGGTCCCGGACGTAGGCGGCGGCCCGTTCCTCCGCGTCACCGCCGATCTCCCCGATGAGGACGACGAGTTCGGTGTCAGGATCCTCCTGGAAGGCTGCCAGGCAGTCGATATGGCTCGTACCGACGACCGGGTCACCGCCGATCCCGACGCAGCTGGAGAAGCCGATATCCCGCAGTTCGTACATGAGTTGGTAGGTCAGCGTGCCCGACTTGGAGACGAGACCGAGCCGCCCGGGCTTGGTGATGTCGGCCGGGATGATGCCCGCGTCGGACTGGCCCGGTGTGATCAGTCCGGGGCAGTTGGGGCCGATGACCCGGGTGCCCTTGGCACGGGCGTACGAGGTGAAGGCCACCGAGTCGTGGACCGGGATGCCCTCGGTGATCACCACCGCGAGGCCGATTCCGGCGTCGGCGGCCTCCAGCACCGCCGCCTTGGCGAACGCGGGCGGCACGAAGACGACGGTGACGTCGGCGCCGGTCGCCGCCATGCCCTCGGCGACGGTGCCGTAGACCGGGACGGCACGGTCGTCGAAGTCCACGGTCCGGCCGGCCTTGCGCGGGTTGACCCCACAGACGACGTCCGTCCCGGCGGCCAGCATCCGCCGGGTGTGCTTCATGCCCTCGCCGCCGGTCATGCCCTGGACGAGAACCTTGCTCTCCTTGGTGAGATAGATCGCCATGTCCCGGCTCCTCAGGCGCTGTGGGCGAGTTCGGCGGCGCGGCGGGCAGCGCCGTCCATGGTGGTGGCCTGTTCGACCAGGGGGTGCGCGCGTGCGTCGAGGATCGCCCGGCCGCGCGCCGCGTTGTTGCCGTCGAGGCGGACCACCAGCGGCTTGGTCAGCCGGACCGTCTCCAGTGCCCGCACGATCCCGTCGGCGACCGCGTCGCAGGCCGTGATTCCGCCGAAGACGTTGACGAACACGGACTTCACGGCCGGGTCGGAGAGGATCACCGAGAGCCCGTCGGCCATGATCTGGGCGGACGCCCCGCCGCCGATGTCAAGAAAGTCGGCTGGTCGCGCGCCGCAGCCGGCCACCACGTCGAGGGTGGACATCACCAGGCCCGCGCCGTTGCCGATGATGCCGACCTCGCCGTCCAGCTTGACGTAGTTGAGGCCCTTCGCGGCGGCCGTCGCCTCCAGCGGGTCGTGGTGCTCGCCCTCCTCGGCACCCCAACGGGACTGCCGGAAGCGGGCGTTGTCATCGAGGGTGACCTTGCCGTCGAGGGCCAGGATCCGGCCCTGCCGGGTGCGTACGAGCGGGTTCACCTCGACGAGCAAGGCGTCCTCACGGACGAGCACGTCCCACAGCCGTACGAGGACGTCGACGGTCTGCGGTGGCAGCCCGGCCGCCTCGGCGATCTCGCCCGCCTTCGCCGATGTGACACCCCTGGCGGGGTCGACGGGGACACGGGCCACCGCCTTGGGCCGGGTCGCGGCCACCTCCTCGATCTCCATGCCGCCCTCGGCCGACGCGATCGCCAGGAAGCCGCCGGCCGCCCGGTCGAGGACGTAGGAGACGTAGAACTCGCTCTCGATGTCGACGGGTTGGGCCAGCATCACCTTGCCGACCGTGTGCCCCTTGATGGCCATGCCGAGGATCTGACGCGCGGTCAACTCGGCTGCGGCCGGGTCCGCGGCGAGCTTCACCCCGCCCGCCTTGCCCCGACCGCCCGTTTTCACCTGGGCCTTCACCACCACTCGCCCGCCGAGCCTGCGGGCGATCTCCCGGGCCTCCTTGGGCGAGTCGGTGACCTCGGCCCTCGGCACCAAGATGCCGTGTTCCTCGAAGAGTTCCCTTGCCTGGTGTTCGTACAGGTCCATTTCGGCTCCTGTCTTGAAAGTGCCGCACGCCCCCTGGACACCACCCACCGGATGCGGGATAACAAGGTTCATACAGTATTCGTCGACTGTATGCAATATACGAACGGCATCCCGGACGCCATCCCAGACGGCATTCCACCCCCTACGAAGGGACAAGGACTTCGCCATGCCCGACGACACCCAGGACGTGATTTCCGGTGGTCATCTCGTTGCGAAGGCACTGAAGGCCGAGGGGGTCGACCGCATCTACACGCTGTGCGGCGGCCACGTCATCGACATCTACGACGGCTGCGTCGACGAGGGCATAGAAGTCGTCGACGTCCGCCATGAGCAGGTGGCCGCCCACGCCGCCGACGGCTACGCGCGCATCACCGGCAAGCCCGGGTGCGCGGTCGTCACCGCCGGCCCCGGTACGACCGACGCCGTCACCGGGGTCGCCAACGCCTTCCGCGCGGAGTCCCCGATGCTGCTGATCGGCGGCCAGGGGGCGCACTCCCAGCACAAGATGGGGTCGCTGCAGGACCTGCCGCACGTCGACATGATGACGCCGATCACCAAGTTCGCGGCGACCGTCCCGGACACCGCGCGCGCCGCCGACATGGTCTCCATGGCGTTCCGCGAGTGTTACCACGGCGCGCCCGGCCCCTCCTTCCTGGAGATCCCGCGCGACGTCCTGGACGCCAAGGTCCCGGCGGAGAAGGCGCGCATCCCGAAGCCGGGCGCCTACCGCGCCTCCACCCGCTCCGCCGGTGACCCCGAGGCTGTCGAGAAACTCGCCGACCTCCTCGTCCACGCCGAGAAACCCGCCATCCTGCTGGGCAGCCAGGTCTGGACGACCCGGGGCACCGCCGCCGCCATCGACCTCGTCCGCACCCTCAACATCCCCGCCTACATGAACGGCGCCGGACGCGGCACCCTGCCCCCCGGCGACCCGCACCACTTCCAACTCTCCCGCCGGTACGCCTTCTCCAACGCCGATGTCATCGTGATCGTCGGCACGCCCTTCGACTTCCGCATGGGCTACGGCAAGCGCCTCTCCCCCACCGCGACGGTCGTCCAGATCGACCTCGACTACCGCACGGTCGGCAAGAACCGGGACATCGACCTCGGGATCGTCGGCGACGCGGGCCTGGTGCTGAAGTCGGTGACCGAGGCGGCCTCCGGACGCGTCAACGGGGGTGCGTCCAGGCGCAAGGAGTGGCTCGACGAGCTGCGCGCCGCCGAGCAGACCGCGCTGGAGAAGCGGCTCCCCAGCCTCAGGTCGGACGCCTCCCCCATCCACCCGTACCGCCTGGTCAGCGAGATCAACGACTTCCTCACCGAGGACTCGATCTACATCGGCGACGGCGGCGACATCGTCACCTTCTCGGGGCAGGTGGTCCAGCCCAAGTCCCCTGGCCACTGGATGGATCCGGGCCCCCTCGGCACCCTCGGCGTCGGCGTCCCCTTCGTGCTCGCCGCCAAACAGGCCCGCCCCGACAAGGAGGTGGTCGCCCTCTTCGGCGACGGCGCCTTCTCGCTCACCGGCTGGGACTTCGAGACCCTGGTCCGCTACGACCTCCCCTTCGTCGGGATCGTCGGCAACAACTCCTCGATGAACCAGATCCGTTACGGCCAGGCCGCGAAGTACGGCAAGGAGCGCGAACGGGTCGGCAACACCCTCGGGGACGTCCACTACGACAAGTTCGCCCAGCTGCTGGGCGGTTACGGCGAGGAGGTCCGCGACCCCGCCGACATCGGCCCCGCCCTGCGCCGGGCCCGCGAGTCGGGCAAGCCGTCCCTGATCAACGTCTGGGTCGACCCGGACGCGTACGCCCCCGGAACCATGAACCAGACCATGTACAAGTGAGGTGGAACGCCCATGACCACCAAGGCACTTGAGGGCATTCGCGTCCTCGACATGACCCACGTCCAGTCCGGCCCCTCCGCCACCCAGCTGCTCGCCTGGCTCGGCGCGGACGTGGTCAAGCTGGAGGCGCCGACCGGTGACATCACGCGCAGGCAGCTGCGCGACCTCCCGGACGTCGACTCCCTCTACTTCACGATGCTCAACTGCAACAAGCGGAGCATCACCCTCAACACCAAGACCGAGCGCGGCAAGGAGCTCCTGACCGAGCTGATCCGCCGCTCGGACGTGATGGTGGAGAACTTCGGCCCGGGCGCGGTCGACCGGATGGGGTTCGCCTGGGACCGCATCAAGGAGATCAACCCACGGATCGTCTACGCCTCCATCAAGGGGTTCGGGGACGGCCCGTACACCGACTTCAAGGCGTACGAGGTCGTTGCCCAGGCGATGGGCGGGTCGATGTCGACCACCGGCTTCGAGGACGGCCCGCCGCTGGCCACGGGCGCGCAGATCGGCGACTCGGGCACGGGCGTGCATACAGTGGCCGGGATACTGGCGGCACTCTTCCAGCGGGAGCGCACCGGCCGCGGCCAGCGCGTCAACGTCGCCATGCAGCACGCCGTGCTCAACCTCTGCCGGGTCAAGCTCCGCGACCAGCAGCGACTCACCCACGGCCGGCTTGCCGAGTACCCGAACGAGGACTTCGGCGACGAGGTGCCCCGCTCCGGAAACGCCTCCGGCGGCGGCCAGCCCGGCTGGGCCGTCAAGTGCGCGCCGGGCGGCCCCAACGACTATGTGTACGTCATCGTGCAGCCCGTCGGCTGGCAGCCCATCACCCATCTCATCGGCCGGCCCGAGCTGGCGGAGGACCCCGAGTGGGCGACCCCGGAGGCCCGCCTCCCCAAGCTCAACAAGATGTTCCAGCTGATCGAGGAGTGGTCCTCGACACTCCCGAAGTGGGAGGTGCTGGAGCGGCTCAACGCCCACAACATCCCGTGCGGGCCGATCCTGTCCACCAAGGAGATCATCGAGGACGAGTCGCTGGTCGCCAACGAGATGGTGGTCACCGTCCCGCACCCCGAGCGCGGCGAGTTCATCACCGTCGGGAGCCCGCTCAAGCTCTCCGACTCCCCGGTCGAGGTCACCGGTTCGCCGCTGCTCGGCGAGCACAACGAAGCTGTCTACATCGGCGAACTGGGCCTCGGTGGCGAGGAGTTGCGCCTGCTCAAGTCGAACGGAGTGATCTGACGTGATGGCAGAGGACCGGGAACTGCGGGTCCGTGCGCTCCTCGACTCCGTGCGGGCCGAGGGTCGTACCGCACTCACCGCGCCCGAGGGCAAGATGGTCGCCGACGCGTACGGGATCGCCGTACCGGGCGAGGAGTTGGCGACGGACGTGGACGAGGCGGTGGCGTACGCGGCACGCTTCGGCGGACCGGTCGTCATGAAGATCGTCTCGCCGGACATCCTGCACAAGACCGACGCGGGCGGGGTGGTCGTCGGCGTCGAGGGCGCCGCGGACGTGCGGGCCGCCTTCCACCGGATCATCGAGAACGCGAAGGCCTACGACGCGCGGGCCCGGATCGAAGGCGTCCAGGTCCAGGAGTTGCTCCCCAAGGGCCAGGAGGTCATCGTCGGTGCGGTCACCGACCCGACCTTCGGGAAGGTCGTCGCCTTCGGGCTCGGCGGGGTGCTGGTCGAGGTACTGAAGGACGTGACCTTCCGGCTCGCGCCCGTCATCGCCGACGAGGCGCTGTCGATGCTGGACTCCATCAGGGCGGCCGAGGTGCTGCGCGGGGTGCGCGGTCAGGCCGGCGTGGACCGCTGGGCGATCGCCGAGCAGATCCGCCGGGTCTCCCAACTCGTCGCGGACTTCGCGGAGATCGCCGAGGTGGACCTCAACCCGGTGATCGCCACACCGGAGGGCGCGGTCGCCGCCGACATCCGGATCATCCTCGCCGACCAGGTACCGGCGGCCCGTCGGCGGTATGGACGCGACGAAATCCTGGCGACCATGCGCCGGTTGATGCAGCCCCGCTCGGTCGCCGTGATCGGCGCCTCCAACGAGCGGGGCAAGATCGGCAATTCGGTGATGCGCAACCTCGTCGACGGCGGTTTCGCCGGGGAGATCCATCCGGTGAACCCCAAGGCCGATGACGTTCTGGGCCGCAAGGCGTACAAGAGTGTCACGGACGTTCCCGGTGAGGTGGATGTGGCCGTCTTCGCCATTCCCGCCAGGTTCGTGGCAGCGGCGCTGGAGGAGGTGGGCCGGAAGAGGATCCCCAACGCCGTCCTCATCCCCTCGGGCTTCGCCGAGACCGGCGAAGGCGAACTCCAGGCCGAGATCGTCGCGATCGGCGAACGGTACGGCATCCGTCTCCTCGGCCCGAACATCTACGGCTACTACTCCACCTGGCAGGACCTGTGCGCCACGTTCTGCACGCCGTACGACGTGAAGGGCGGGGTGGCACTGACGTCCCAGTCGGGCGGGATCGGCATGGCGATCCTGGGCTTCGCACGCACCACCAAGACGGGTGTGTCGGCGATCGTAGGCCTCGGCAACAAGTCGGACCTGGACGAGGACGACCTGCTCACCTGGTTCGGTGAGGACCCGCACACCAAGTGCATCGCGATGCACCTGGAGGACCTCAAGGACGGCCGCGCGTTCGTGGAAGCGGCGCGGAACACCGTACCGAGGAAGCCGGTTGTGGTCCTGAAGGCGGGCCGTACGGCCGCCGGTGCCAGGGCGGCCGGTTCGCACACGGGCGCGCTCGCGGGCGACGACGCGGTGTACGACGACATCCTGCGGCAGGCGGGCGTCATCCGGGCGCCGGGCCTGAACGACATGCTGGAGTACGCGCGCGGCCTGCCGGTGCTGCCCGCCCCACAGGGCGACAACATCGTGATCATCACGGGAGCGGGCGGCAGCGGCGTGCTGCTGTCGGACGCGGTGACCGACAACGGGCTGGCCCTGATGGAGATCCCGCCGGACCTCGACGAGGCGTTCCGGCGCTTCATCCCGCCGTTCGGCGCCGCCGGCAACCCGGTCGACATCACAGGCGGCGAGCCGCCGTCGACGTACGAGGCGACGATCCGGCTCGGTCTTGAGGACCCGCGGATCCACGCACTCGTCCTCGGCTACTGGCACACCATCGTCACCCCGCCGATGGTCTTCGCCGAACTGACGGCCCGGGTGGTCGCGGAGTTCCGGGAGCGGGGGATCGAGAAGCCGGTCGTCGCCTCGCTCGCGGGGGACGTCGAGGTCGAGGAGGCCTGCCAGTACCTGTACGAGCGGGGAGTCGTGGCGTACCCGTACACGACCGAACGGCCGGTGGCCGTGCTCGGCGCCAAGTACCGCTGGGCGCGGGCGGCCGGACTGCTGGGGGGCGCGTCATGACGTAGCCGAGGAAGGGGCCGGCCGGCGGAGCGCGTCCTCGGCCGGCCCCGGGACCCGTGCGCGCGCGAAAGGCATTGGACAGGGGGCGCTGGCCAGAGCTTTCGACGCAAGGGGTGCTGAGCGAACATGTCATCCATCGATCTATCGGCGTCCGTCCCTTTCAGGGAGGTGACGGACCGCAACGGCCGCAGGTACCGGATCGGCGAGACAGATGTCGATCTCATGGGCCGGACAAGGAAATGGATGGTCATCCTGCCCTGGGTGGGCATGATGGGCATCAGCTCCGCCGAGTACGCGTTCACGTCGGCGGAGGAGACGCTCCACGAGGCGCATCTGTGGAGCAGCGGGCACATCTTCTGGCTGATGGGCGTCTGGGTGTTCTTCCAGGCGGCCGTGGCCTTCCCGGCCGGGCAGTTGCGGGAGAGCGGACGGCTTCCCGCCCGTACGGCCATGCTGATCGGCGCGGCCGGCACGCTGCTGGGCTATGTGTCGCTGGCGTTCGCGCCGAACGTGGTCGTCGCCTATCTCGGCTTCGGCATGTGCAGCGGCATCGGCGCCGGTCTGGTCTACGCGACCTGCGTCAACATGGTCGGCAAGTGGTACCCGGAACGCAAGGGCGGCAAGACGGGCTTCGTGAACGGCGGTTTCGCCTATGGGTCCGCGCCCTTCGTCTTCCTCTTCACCTCGGTGCTCGACCTGAGCAACTACAAGGTGGTCCTGTCCGCGGTCGGCATCGGTCTGTGCCTGGTGGTGGCGTCGGCCGGCTGGTTCTTCAGGGACCCGCCGAAGAACTGGTGGCCGCCGCACATCGATCCGCTGAGAGCCAGTCAGGATCCGCGCATAAGGCGGGCGTTGGAGAAGAACCCGCCGGCGATCAAGCAGTACACACCCAAGGAGGCCGCCCGTACCCCCGTCCTGTGGATGATGTGGTTCTGTCTGCTCTGCACGGCCGGGATCAATATCTTCGGCATCGCCTTCCAGGTGCCGTTCGGCAAGGACATGGGCTTCGCGGGCGGGATCGTGGCCACGGCCATGTCCCTGAAGGCGATCGTCAACGGCACCGGACGCGGGGTCATCGGCTGGATCTCCGACCGCTACGGCCGCCGCAACACCCTGATCATCGTCTGCATCGTGCTCGGCACGGCACAGTTCGGAGTCCTGGCGTCCGGCCAGATGCACAGCATGCCGTTCTTCCTGTTCTGCTCCATGGTCTCCGGCTTCGGCGGCGGGGCGATCTTCCCGCTCTTCGCGGCCATGACGGCGGACTACTTCGGTGAGAACAACAACGCCACCAACTACGGGATGGTCTACAGCTCCAAGCTGATATCCGGCCTGGTGGGCTCCGGTCTGGGCGCGGTCGTCGTCGGTGAGTGGGACTACCACGGCGCGTTCGTGCTCGCGGGCTCCGTCGGCCTGGCCTCCGCAGTGCTGGCGCTCTTCCTCAAGGCACCGGGCAGGCCCAGCGCCCGGCGCATCGTCCCCAACCCGCAACCGCTCGGCGAGGAGATGGCGTGACATGTCGGCAGAACCTGTAGCCACGAACAGCACCGACGCCGGACGACGCCCGTACCGCGAGGTCACGGACGCCCGCGGCCGCGTCTACCGGATCGGCGAGACCGACCGGGACATCCTCGGCCACTCCCGCAACCTCATGGTGTATCTCCCGTGGGTCGCCATGATGGCCATCAGCGTCTTCGAGTACGCGTACGGCTCCGCGGAGGACACCCTGTCCCACGCGCACGGCTGGACGCAGTCCAACACGTTCTGGATCCTGAGCATCTGGGTGTTCTTCCAGGCCGGCATCGCGTTCCCGGCGGGCTGGCTGCGGGAGAAGGGCATCCTCACGGCCCGCCGGGCGATGTACACCGGCTCCGTGATGTGCCTGATCGGCTTCCTGGCCCTCTCCCACATCAGCGAGATCTGGCTGGCGATCATAGGTTTCGGTGTGATCGGCGGCCTCGGCTCGGGCCTTGTCTACGCGACCTGCATCAACATGGTCGGCAAGTGGTTCCCCGAACGCAGGGGCGCCCGCACGGGTTTCGTGAACGGCGGCTTCGCCTACGGCTCACTCCCGTTCATCTTCATCTTCAACTACGCCTTCGACACGGCGAACTACCACCGGGTCCTGGACCTGATCGGCGTGTACGTGATGGTCGTCGTCCTGGTCTCGGCGTTCTTCTTCAAGGACCCGCCGAAGAACTGGTGGCCGGCCGACATTGACCCGCTCACGCACGCCGGCGGCTCCAGGACCGGGACGGCCCTCGTCAAGAACCCGCCCGCGGTACGCCAGTTCACCCCGAAGGAAGCGATCCGCACCGGCATGCTCCCGCTGATGTGGATCTCGATCGTCATGACGGCAGGCGTCTCGATCTTCGGCATCTCGTTCCAGGTGGACTTCGCGAAGGACGTGGGCTTCGGCCCCCTCGTCGCCGCCTCCTCCATGGGCGTGATGGCGGTCATCAACGGCGTGGGCCGAGGTGTGGTCGGCTGGCTCTCGGACCGCTTCGGCCGCAAGCCGACCCTGGTCTTCGTCATAGTGGTCCTGGGCCTCGCCCAGTTCGGCGTGATCTGGGCCGGCGACGTCAAGAGCGAATGGCTGTTCCTGTTCTTCGCCTTCCTCTCCGGCTTCGGCGGCGGCGCCTTCTACCCGCTCTTCGCCGCCCTCACCCCGGACTACTTCGGCGAGAACTACAACGCCACCAACTACGGCCTCGTCTACAGCGGCAAACTCATCAGCGGCCTCTTCGGCGGCGGCCTCGGCTCCATGGTGGTCGGCGCCTGGGGCTACAACGGCGCGTACGCCCTGGCGGGCGGCGTCTCGATGGTGGCGGCGGGGGTGGCGCTGCTGTTGCGGCAGCCGGGCTCGGCCGCAGGAGGCGCCGCGCGGCTGAGGCGGTCGCGTACGGCGGAGGCGACCACATAGGTCTCCGGGACCGGCGGGGCCTGCGCAGATGCGGGGCCCCGCTTGTCTCGTTCAGCCGTCGCCTTGCCTGAGCGAGGCGGTGTCCGCCGCTATCTTCGCGAACAGCTCGGCCGCGTGGGCCAGCCACATCCGTTGGTCGCCGGGTTCGACCAGCGGGTCCCTGCCGAGTTCGTTGACCCGCAGCGCGAACTCCGAACGCGCGGCCAGCCCTTCGGGAGTGAGCGCGGTGCCGTAAGCCGGGTTGCGTACCAGTGCCAGCCGTCCGTGGTGGTCCGAGGTGCGCTGGTGCGGGCGTGGCAGCTTGCCGTTCGCGTCCTGCGGGGTGGCATTCCGTGTGGTGGGCAGCACCACCGAGAGATGCTGGAACACCGTGTGCAGGTCCAGGTATTCGGGTCCGTCAGGGATCCCGTTCTCGAACAGCCTGAGCAGACTGCCGGTGAACCCGGTGTGCCTGTCTGTCAGTTGGTACCGCGCGGGCTTGACCCGGTCCGTGGCACACAGCAGGTGCATGTTGCCGGCGCCGGGGCTGTCGAGCGCCCGGCTGGCGAAGCAGCAGTCGAGGACGACGACCGTCTGTTTGGCCCGCAGACAGTGGAGACGGCTGAGTACGGAGCTGACCGGCAGGCCGGTGCGGACTGCCTCTGTACCGTTGTCGACGGAACCGGTGAGGGCCAGGAACAGCTCCCGGCGTCCGCTTTCCTCGCCGGAGCAGTCCATGCCATGACCGACGTAGTAGAAGAGGACCACATCCGGTGCCGACCCCGCCATGTGGTCCAGTGTCGAGAGAACCTCGTCCGTGGAGCTCGGATCGACGATCTTGAGGACACGTTCCTTCTCGAAGAGTCCCCAGGCTCCACTCAGTGCCGTCGCGAGATCGTCGATACTGGAGTCCGCCTGGGGAATCGCCGACAGACCGCTGGCCGGCGTATGCCGGGAGGTGCCCATCAGGACGGCCCAGGAACGCTCGCTGTCAATCAGCCGCGTAAGCCACGGCATGGTCATCGTGTTCCCTTCACGTCGCGCAGTCCCTGCGGAACCGGGCTTCGACCTCGCTGGCCTCCGCGGCCGTCCGCACGGTCGCCGAGAAGGTGGAGCCGTTGGCACAGGGCACATGGACCGTGAACGCGCAATTCCCCTGCCCTCGGTCCAGCCAGGTCCGCGCAGCCGCCAGGACCGCCGTGATGAGCGGGGTCGAGTCCACCAGCACCCGCACCACGTCCACGATGACACCCTGGTCCCCCGCAGGCGTCGGGGGCCCGCTGACGGAGATCGTGGCTCGGGTCAGGTTGTCGTCCTCGGACAACCACTGCCCCAGGCGCCTCGCCCCGTCCCCCTCGAACTTGAAGATCATCTCGGACAAGCCAGCCCCCTGGAGTCAGCACCGGACGACGACAAGCTGTGTGGCACCGTTCCCTGACTGCGACGGATTTCAGAGAGTAGCCAGCCGAACGCCCTTTGACTACACGGCAGTTCAACTCGCCCACGAAGCCCCCGTGCTCAGCCGGTACGCAGTCTCAGTCCTGCGCCCGCTCGTGGTACGACCGCCGCGTGTGCTCGGTGTGTTCGCGCATCAGGCTGGTCGCGAGCTGCTCGTCCCGGGTCGTGATCGCCGCTATCAGTTCACGGTGTTCGATCCAGGACTGGCGGCCCCGCTGGCGGGCCACCGGGGTGTAGTACCAGCGGACCCGGCGGTCGACCTGGGCGGCGAGTTCGGCGAGGACCGTGTTGCCGGCAAGGGTCATGATCTTGGCGTGGAAGGCCGCGTTCAGGGCGACGGCCGTGTCCACGTCGTCCGCGGTGACCGCCTTCTCGCCCTCGACGCAGAGCGATTCCAGCGCGGCCACTCCCGCCTTGTCCGCGTTGGCCGCCGCCAGGCGCGCCGCCTCCGCCTCCAACAGGGTGCGGACGGTGAGGAGTTGGTCGGCCTCCTCCTCCGTCGGCTCATGGACGAACGCGCCCTGGGCGGGCCGCAGATCGACCCAGCCCTCGGTGTTCAGCCGCTGCAGCGCCTCGCGGACCGGCTGCCGGGAGACGCCGAGGTGACCGGCGAGTTCGCTCTCGACTAGGTGCTGGCCCGGCTGGAGGGCACGGGTGGTGATGAGCTCCAGCAGGGCCTCGTACACGCGGTCGCGGAGCGGGCCGGGGCGTTCCAGCTTCGGCACCGCGCCCTGCGGCAGCCCGGCAGACAACATCGGCTTCCCCCTCCTCGGCGGACGCGCAGAGAGTCAGTGCAGAGAGTCAATCCAGTATCGATTGTCTTTCGTCTACAGTCTACGGTGCACAAGGCCGGAGGAAGCAGGAGTTGGGCGCCTCACCGCGGGACACACGCCCCTCGTCGGCGCCTCAGGGGCAGCGCACGACCTGCCCGGCGTACGACAGGTTGCCGCCGAAGCCGAACAGCAGGACCGGGTCGCCGCCGGAGACACGGCCCTGTTCGACGAGCTTGGAGAGCGCGAGCGGGATGCTCGCGGCCGACGTGTTCCCCGATTCGGTGACATCACGGGCGACGACCGCGTTGACCGCACCGATCTTCGCCGCGAGCGGCTCGATGATCCGCAGGTTGGCCTGGTGCAGGACGACGGCCGCCAGGTCGGCGGGGGCGATCCCGGCCTTCTCGCAGGCACGCCGGGCGATGGGCGGCAGCTGGGTGGTGGCCCAGCGGTAGACGCTCTGCCCCTCCTGCGCGAACCGGGGCGGGGTGCCCTCGATCCGTACGGCGTGGCTCATCTCGGGGACGGAACCCCACAGGACCGGTCCGATCCCGGGCTCCTCGCCCGGTCCGCACGCCTCGACCACGGCCGCGCCGGCCCCGTCGCCGACCAGGACACACGTCGTACGGTCGGTCCAGTCCGTGACCTCGGACATCTTGTCGGCGCCGATGACCAGGGCCCGGGTGGCGGCGCCCGCCCGGACGGTGTGGTCGGCGGTGGCGAGCGCGTGGGTGAAGCCGGCGCACACGACGTTGATGTCCATCGCGGCGGGCTGCGGGATGCCGAGGCGGGCCGCGACGCGCGCGGCCATGTTCGGGGAGCGGTCGATCGCGGTGGAGGTGGCGACCAGGACCAGGTCGATGTCCGCGGGGGTGAGGCCGGCCGCGGCGAGGGCCTTGGCGGCGGCGTGCGCGGCCAGCTCGTCGACGGGTTCGTCGGGGCCCGCGATGTGCCGGGTGTTGATGCCCACCCGGCTGCGGATCCACTCGTCACTGGTGTCGACCATGCTCGCCAGGTCCTCGTTGGTGAGTACCCTGGCGGGCTGGTAGTGGCCGACGGCGGCGATGCGCGAGCCGTTCATGGGTGGTGGATCCCCCTCGTTGCCTCGGTGTGCGGGCCCACCAGTCTGTTCAGTGACTCACGGGTACGACGGCACGTAAGGCCACAGGAAACGGGCGCCCGAGTTGTCGGCTTCTTGCAGACCATCGGACGCCCGGACATGCTTCCGGTTCAGCCGTTGAACAGCTGTGTCGCCTTCTGTATGAGTTCGTACACACCGTAGGCGAAGGGCGCGCCCACCCAGATCCAGGCGAGCGCGATCAGCCAGCGGCGGTCGGGCTCAGGCCGGCTGCTGTCGTTCGACATCGACTGCCTCCCTCGGGGCGGGGATGTGGTGGCGGGCGTCGACCGGCCGGACCAGTTCGTTGGCGACGAAGCCGACCACGAGCAGGCCGATCATGATGCCGAAGGACAGGGTGTACAGGTCCGAGCCGTGCTTGCCGGCGGCCTTCTGGTGGTCGGCGATCCAGTTGACGATCAGCGGTCCGAGCACACCGGCGAGGGACCAGGCGGTGAGCAGCCGGCCGTGGATGGCGCCGACCTGGTAGGTGCCGAAGAGGTCCTTGAGGTAGGCGGGGACGGTGGCGAAGCCGCCGCCGTAGAAAGAGAGGATCACCAGCGCGCAGAGGATGAACAGCGGTTTGGAGGAGTCGCCGAAGAGGGTGATCAGCAGGTACATCAGGGCGCCGACGCCGAGGTAGACACGGTAGATGTTCTTGCGGCCGATCAGGTCGGACGTGGACGACCAGCCGATACGGCCGGCCATGTTGGCGGCGGACAGCAGGGCGACAAAGCCGGCCGCCGCGGACACCGTCACCGGGGTGGAGCTGCCGGCGAAGAAGTCCGTGATCATCGGGGCGGCCTTCTCCAGTATGCCGATGCCCGCGGTCACGTTCATGCAGAGCACGACCCACAGGCACCAGAACTGCGGGGTGCGGATCGCGCTGTTCGCGGAGACCTGCACGCCCTCGTAGGCGCTCGGCGCGTCCGCGACCGGCTTCTCGGTGCGGGGGACACGGACCAGCAGCACGCCGAGGGTCATGAAGACGGCGTACGACAGCCCGTGCACCAGGAAGGCGAGGGCGATGCCATCGTTGTCACTGCCGAAGGACGAGAGCATCTGCGCGGACCAGGGCGAGGCGATCAGCGCGCCGCCGCCGAAGCCCATGATGGCGATGCCGGTGGCCATACCGGGGCGGTCCGGGAACCACTTGATCAGTGTGGAGACGGGCGAGATGTAGCCGATGCCGAGGCCGATGCCGCCGACGAAGCCGTAGCCGAGGACGATCAGCCAGAACTGCTTGGTCTCGGCGCCGAGGGCGGAGATCAGGAAGCCGGAGGAGAAGCAGATCAGGGCCACCGTCATGGCCCAGCGCGGTCCGTTGCGCTCGACCAGGGTGCCGCCGAACGCGGCCGACAGGCCGAGCATCACGATCGCGAGCTGGAAGGGCAGCGCGCTCTCGGTGCCGTTCAGGTTCAGCGCGGATTCGAGCGGCGGCTTGAACACGCTCCAGGCGTATGCCTGGCCGATGGAGAGATGGACGGAGAGGGCGGCGGGCGGGACGAGCCAGCGGCTCCAGCCCGGCGGCGCTACAGGGGGGCTGCTCATGAGTCCCGAACGGTACGGCCACGTCCGGTAGTTGAGAACCCGACGACTCGATCGTATGCGGTGAGCGGTATCCAGAATGCGCCGAACGGTCACTGTCCGAACCCTTGTCGCCGTCAACTCCATACTGTAGACAATATTTCGTCGACATGATGCGGCCGATGCCTGACACGATCCGGCCTTCCCCGAGGCCACCTCCGCGGTATCCCTCAAACCGAACGGAGCGTTCCGTGAAAGTCGCAGTCCTCGGCGCCGGTGCGATCGGCGCCTACGTCGGTGCCGCGCTCCACCGCGCGGGCGCCGATGTCCATCTCATCGCCCGTGGACCCCATCTGGCGGCCATGAGGCAGTACGGAGTACGGGTGCTGAGCCCGCGCGGCGACTTCACCGCGCACACCCACGCCACCGACGACCCGGCCGAGGTGGGCCCGGTCGATTATGTCTTCCTGGGTCTGAAGGCCAACTCGTACGCGGCGTGTGGGCCGCTGATCGAGCCGCTGCTCGACGAGCGCACGGCGGTGGTCGCGGCCCAGAACGGCATCCCCTGGTGGTACTTCCACCGCCACGGCGGCCCCTACGACGGCCACCGCGTCGAGAGCGTCGACCCGGGCGGTGCCGTCAGCGCCGTGCTCGCCCCCGAACGCGCCGTCGGCTGTGTGGTCTACGCGGCCACCGAGCTCGAAGCCCCGGGCGTGGTACGGCACTTGGAGGGCACCCGGTTCTCGGTCGGCGAGCCCGACCGCAGTATGTCCACGCGCTGTCTGCGGTTCAGCGAGGCCATGCAGGCCGGCGGACTGAAGTGCCCGGTGGAACCGGGCCTGCGCAACGACATCTGGCTCAAGCTGCTCGGCAACATCTCCTTCAACCCGATCAGCGCACTGGCCCGCGCCACCATGCGGCAGATGTGCCTGCACGGCGGCACCCGCCGGGTCATCGAGATCATGATGCGCGAGACGCTCGACGTGGCCGAGGCGCTCGGCTGCGAGGTCGGTGTCTCCATAGAACGCCGGCTCGCGGGCGCCGAGAAGGTCGGCGACCACCGCACCTCCACGCTCCAGGACCTGGAGCGCGGCAAGCCGCTGGAACTCGACGTGCTGCTCGCGGCCGTCGTCGAGCTGGCGGAGATCACCGGCGTGGAGGTACCCACCCTGCGCACCGTGCACGCCATCTCGGACCTGCTCGCGCTGAGGAGCGCCGCATGAGGAAACGGCAGCCGAAGACCTACACCCGGCTCACCCACCCGCTGGTACGGGACTCCCGTGACGAGCGGTTCCGGCAGGCGAGTTGGCAGGAGGCCCTGGACCGGGCGGCCCGTGGCCTGGAGCGCAACCGCGATGCGTTCGGGATGTTCTCCTGCGCCCGCGCCACCAACGAGATGAACTACGTGGCCCAGAAGTTCGCCCGGGTGGTGATGGGCACCAACAACGTCGACTCCTGCAACCGGACCTGTCACGCCCCGAGCGTGGCCGGTCTGAGCGCCGCCTTCGGCTCCGGCGGCGGCACCTCCTCGTACGAGGAGATCGAGCACACCGACGTCATCGTGATGTGGGGCTCCAACGCCCGCTTCGCGCACCCGATCTTCTTCCAGCACGTGCTGAAGGGGATCCGGAACGGCGCCCGGATGTACGCGGTGGACCCGCGCCGTACCTCGACCGCCGAGTGGGCGGAGAGCTGGCTCGGGCTGAACGTCGGCACGGACATCCCGATGGCGCACGCGATCGGCCGGGAGATCATCCACGCGGGGCTGGCCAACGAGGCGTTCGTCGAGCGGGCGACGACCGGCTTCGAGGAGTACCGGGCGCTGGTCGAGCCGTGGACACTGTCGCTCGCGGAGAAGGTGACCGGCGTACCGGCCGCCGCCATAAGGGAGTTGGCGCACGCCTACGCCCGCGCCGAGCGCGCCCAGCTGTGCTGGACCCTCGGCATCACCGAGCACCACAACGGCACCGACAACGTCCGCGCCCTGATCAACCTCTCGCTGCTCACCGGCCAGGTGGGCCGGTGGGGCGCCGGGCTGCAGCCGCTGCGCGGTCAGAACAACGTGCAGGGCGGCGGCGACATGGGCGCGATCCCCAACCGCCTGCCCGGCTTCCAGGACATCCTCGACCCCGGTATCCGGCTGAAGTTCGAGTCCGCCTGGGACACGGTGATCCAGCCGCACTACGGGCTGAACCTCACCGAGATGTTCGAGGCGATGGAGGAGGGCTCGCTGAAAGCGGTCTACTGCATCGGCGAGAACCCGGCCCAGTCGGAGGCGGACAGCGAACAGGCCTTACGACGGCTCCGGGTCCTCGACTTCCTCGTCGTCCAGGACATCTTCCTCACGAGGACGGCCGAGTTGGCGGACGTGGTGCTGCCCGCGACCGCCGGCTGGGCGGAGACCGAGGGCACGACGACCAACAGTGAGCGCCGGGTTCAGCGGGTACGCCGTGCGGTCACCCCGCCCGGCGAGGCCCGCGAGGACATCGACATCCTCTGTGACCTGGCGGCCCGGCTCGGCCACGACTGGAAGTACGCGGACGCGGAGGCCGTCTGGAACGAACTCCGCTCGGTCTCCCCGGACCACTACGGTATGACGTACGACCGGCTCACCGAGCACCAGGGCATCCAGTGGCCGTGCCCGAGCACCGAGCGTCTCGAACCGACGTACCTGCACGGCCGGTTGTGGGAGAAGGACCCGGCGAGGCGCGGTCTGCCGGCCCCGTTCGGGCTGGTCCGGCACGATCCGCCGGTCGATCTCACCGACGAGGAGTACCCGATCCGGCTCACCACCGGGCGACGGCTCGACTCCTACAACACCGGTGTGCAGAGCGGGGGTTACGCCTCCCCGCTGCGGCGCGGCGAGTACGTCGAGCTGTGCCCGGAGGACGCCGAGCGGTATGGGGTGACCGTCGGCGAGGAGGTCCGGGTGTCCTCGCGGCGGGGCGCGGTCGTGGCGCCGGTCTGGGTCGACACGGCCCTGCGCCCCGGGCTCGCCTTCATGACCATGCACTTTCCCGACGAGGTCGACACCAACCAGCTGACGATCGAGGCCAACTGCCCGATCGCGGGGACGGCCGAGTTCAAGGCGTCGGCTATCCGTATCGAGAAGCTCCCGGTCGCGACCATCGTGAGGTGACACAAGTGGACCTGCACTTCGGCGACAGCAGACCGACGGACGACGAACGGGCCGCCGTGGACGCCTTGCTGGGCCCTCCGGAGTCCTCCTGGGAGGGCGCCGACCGCACCGACGCGGATCTGCGCTGGGCGCGCGGCGGCCGCGAGGCCCGGGACCGCCGGGACCTGCTGCTGCCGGGGCTGCATGCCCTCAACGACCGGATCGGCTGGATCAGCGAGGGCGCCCTCGACTACCTGTGCCGCCGTCTGACGGTCCCCCCGGCCGAGGCCTACGGCGTCGCCACCTTCTACGCCATGTTCTCCGTCAGGCCCCGCCCGGCCACCGTCCTGCACATCTGCACGGACCTGGCGTGCACGGCGGCCGGGGCGGCCGGGCTGTGCGACGGGGCGGAGGCGGCTCTCGGCCCTGGGGTGCACGTCGAGCGCAGCCCGTGCCTGGGCCTGTGCGAGCGCGCCCCGGCGGCCCTCGCCGTCCGGGCGGGCGACCCGGTGCGTACGGCGGTGTCGGCCCCGGCTACCGTCGAGGCGGCCGTCCTCGCGGCCACCGCACCGGACTCGGCGCCGCAGGAACCGCCGGCGGCGACGGCCGTGCCCCAGGCGGGTCAGGAGGGTCAGGAGGGTCTGATCCTGTTGAAACGGGTCGGCGTGGTCGATCCGTCGTCCCTCGACGACTACCGGGCGAACGGCGGCTGCACCGCCCTGCGCCGCGCCTTCGAGCTCGGGCCGGCCGGGGTCATCCGCGAGGTCACCGACTCCGGTCTGGTCGGGCGCGGCGGGGCCGCCTTCCCCACCGGCCGCAAATGGCAGGCCACGGCGTCCCAGCCGGACCGTCCGCACTACCTGGTCTGCAACGCCGACGAATCCGAGCCGGGCACCTTCAAGGACCGCGTGATCATGGAGGGCGATCCGTACGCGCTGGTCGAGGCGATGACGATCGCGGCGTATGCGATCGGCGCGCACCGGGGTCTCGTCTACATCCGCGGTGAGTATCCGCGAGCGATACATCGCATACAGCATGCGGTCGACCAGGCGCGCGCCCGTGGCTTACTCGGCGACGACGTCCTCGGGCAGGGGTTCGCCTTCGACATCGAGATCCGGCGGGGTGCGGGGGCGTACATCTGCGGTGAGGAGACGGCCCTGTTCAACTCGATCGAGGGGTACCGGGGCGAGCCGCGTTCCAAGCCGCCGTTCCCCGTGGAGAAGGGGCTGTTCGGGAAGCCGACGGTCGAGAACAACGTGGAGACGCTGGTCAACGTCCTGCCGATCCTGACCATGGGCGCGCCGGCGTACGCGGCGATCGGGACGGAGCGGTCGACCGGTCCGAAGCTGTTCTGTGTGTCCGGGTGCGTGGCCCGGCCGGGCGTCTACGAACTCCCCTTCGGTGCGACGCTCGGCGAGCTCCTCCGGCTGGCCGGGGTGCGGGACGGGTTGCGGGCGGTGCTGCTCGGCGGCGCCGCGGGCGGCTTCGTACGGCCGGACGAACTCGGCATCCCGCTCACCTTCGAAGGCACCCGGGAGGCCGGCACCACACTCGGCTCGGGCGTGGTGATGGCCTTCGACGACACCGTGCCGCTCCCTGGGCTCCTGCTCCGGATAGCCCGGTTCTTCCGGGAGGAGTCCTGTGGGCAGTGCGTGCCGTGCCGGGTCGGGACGGTCCGGCAGGAGGAGGCGCTGCACCGGATCGTGACACGCACGGGCGCCGACGCGGCCGGGGACATCGCCCTGCTGCGCGAGGTCGGCCGGGCGATGCGGGACGCCTCGATCTGCGGTCTCGGGCAGACCGCCTGGAACGCCGTGGAATCCGCCATCGACCGTCTGGGGGCGTACGAATGACCGTCACACCGCTGGGGATCCCGCGCCGGCTGCTGGAGTTCACGATCGACGGCCAGGAGGTGCGGGTCCCGGAGTGCTCGACGATCCTGGACGCGTGCCGGACGGCAGGCAAGGACGTCCCGACGCTGTGCGAGGGGGACACCCTGCGCCCGAAGAACGCCTGCCGGGTGTGTGTGGTGGAGGTGGAGGGGTCCCGGACGCTGGTGCCCGCCTGCTCCCGGAAGGCCGAGCCTGGGATGGTCGTGAAGACCGGCACCGAACGCGTCCGGCACAGCCGGAAGCTCGTGCTGGAGCTACTGGCCTCCTCGGTGGACCTGTCGACGACCCCGCGCGCCGCCGAATGGATCAAGGAGTACGAGGCGAAGCCGGACCGCTTCGGCCCCGACGCGGCCCGGCTCGATGAGGAACCCAGGGTCGACAACGATCTGTACGTCCGCGACTACGGCAAGTGCATCCTCTGCTACAAGTGCGTGGACGCCTGTGGCGACCAGTGGCAGAACAGTTTCGCGATATCCGTCTCCGGGCGCGGTTTCGACGCCCGGATCGCCGTCGAGCACGACGCCCCGCTGACCGACTCGGCGTGCGTCTACTGCGGGAACTGCGTGGAGGTCTGTCCCACCGGGGCGCTGTCGTTCAAGTCGGAGTTCGACATGCGGGCGGCCGGCACCTGGGACGAGTCTCGGCATACGGAGACGACGACCGTGTGCGCGTACTGCGGTGTGGGCTGCAACCTCACGCTCCACGTGCAGGACAATGAGATAGTCAAGGTCACCTCGCCGCACGACAACCCGGTGACCCACGGCAATCTCTGCATCAAGGGCCGTTTCGGCTACCAGCACGTACAGAACCGGGGCTGATCAGGACATGGGACGAGTCACGGAACGACGCAAGGTCATCCGCATCCGCGACGGAGCGGTCTCCGCCCGGCCGGACACGCTCGTCGCCGAGGAACCGCTGGAGATCAGACTCAACGGGAAACCTCTCGCGATCACCATGCGCACACCCGGCGACGACTTCGCGCTGGCCGCCGGGTTCCTGGTGAGCGAGGGGGTGCTGGCGGCCGCCGACGACCTGCAGAACATCGTCTACTGCGCGGGCGCCACGGTCGACGGCTCCAACACCTACAACGTCGTCGACGTGCGCACCACGCCGGGCGTCCAGCTGCCCGACTTCACCCTGGAGCGGAACGTCTACACCTCCTCGTCGTGCGGGCTGTGCGGCAAGGCGAGCCTGGACGCGGTGCGTACGACGGCTCGCTGGCCGATAGCCGACACTCCCCCGGTCCGGGTCACACCCGAGCTGCTCGCGAGCCTCCCCGACCGGCTCCGCGCGTCGCAGCGGGTGTTCGACCGGACCGGGGGGCTGCACGCGGCGGCGCTGTTCTCGGAGGACGGCGAACTGCTGGACATCCGTGAGGACGTGGGTCGGCACAACGCGGTGGACAAGCTGGTGGGCCGGGCGCTGCAGAACGGTCAGCTGCCGTTGTCCCGCACCATCCTCCTGGTCTCCGGGCGGGCCTCCTTCGAGCTGGCGCAGAAGGCCGTGATGGCGGGCATCCCGGTGCTTGCGGCGGTCTCGGCGCCGTCGTCGCTGGCGGTGGACCTGGCGGCGGAAACCGGTCTGACCCTGGTCGGTTTCCTGCGGGGCAGCAACATGAACGTGTACGCGGGCGAGGACCGTATCGCCCTGCGGGCCGCGGCCGCCCAGGGCTGACCGGTTCCCCGCGACACGGCGGCGGGGCCCCGACCGGCGGGGAGCGCCCCCTGCGCCGCAGGGGCCCCGCCTCAGTCGGGCATCGCGACCCCCGCCGCGGCCTCGGCGAACGCGGCGACCAGCGGGGAGTGCCGGCCGGCGGCCCAGGCCAGCAGCACCTGGTCGGGTTCGGCGTCGACGACCGGGACGTAGACGATGTCCGGACGGGAGTACTGCTCGGCGGCCGAGCGGGGCACCATCGTGATGGCGGTGCCGGCGGCCACACACTCGAACTTCTCCTCGATGGTGCGCAGTGGCAGGTCGCCTGGCCGGGGATCGTTGTAGCGCAGCCACTGTTCGCCGTCGAGGTCGGCGAGGGAGATCTCCTGCTTCCCGGCGAGCCGGTGGCGGTCCGGGAGCATGGCCACGCGAGGCTCGCTGTACAGGGGGCGCAGTTCGAGTCCGTCCTGCCGGACGGGCCGGCGTACGTAGGCGATGTCGACGGTGCCGTCCAGGATCAGCTGCTCCTGGTCGTCCCACTCGACCCGGCGGGCGCCCGCCTCGATGTCCGGGTGTGCCGCGGTGAAGGCGCGCAGTGCGCCGGTGACGACGACGCCGGCGCGAAAGCCGACGACCAGTCGCCGCCGGCCGCGTGCGGCCTGTAGGACTCGGCGCCGGATGGCGCCGGTGCCGGCCAGCAACGGGCGTGCGTCGTCGAGGAGTTGGTGTCCGGCGTCGGTCAAGGTCACGCCATGGCTGTCGCGTACGAACAGGTCGGCGCCCAAGTCCTTCTCCAGTGCGCGGATCTGACGGCTCAGCACGGGTTGCGCGATGTGCAGCCGCTCGGCCGCCCGGCCGAAGTGGAGGAGTTCGGCGACCGCCACGAAGTAGCGGACCTTGCGCAGATCCAGGTCCATGGCCGGCCCCTTCCCGCACGGTGGCAATGCCTCCAGGGTATCGCCACCGCTCAAAGAGGTCTTGGACGGCGGACACCGCCGGACCGCAGGCTGGAAGCGTCCGAACGGGACGGAAAACCGGCTGGGAAAGGGATCGGTCATGGGTCTGCAGGGACAGCGTGTCGTCGTCATCGGGGGCACGTCGGGCATCGGGCTGGCGGTCGCCGAGGGCGCCGCACGGGAGGGCGCGCGGGTGGTCGTCGCCTCGCGCCGGCAGGAGAACGTGGACGCGGCGCTGAAGGTGCTTCCCGAGGGCGCCGAGGGGCTGGTGCTGGACGCATCGGACGGGGACGCGGTGCGCGGCTTCTTCGCGGCGGTCGGCGAGTACGACCATCTGGTGTACACGGCGGGTGACTCGCTGCTGCTGGAGAGTGTGGCCGAGACGGACGTCGAGCGGGCCCGGCGTTTCCTGGACACCCGGTTGTGGGGTGCGTACACGGCGGTGAAGTGGGGCGCGGGGTCGATCCGTCCGGGCGGGTCGGTGGTGCTCACCACGGGGACGGCGGGGCAGCGGCCGCTGCCCGGTTCGAGTGTCGCGTCGGCGCTGTGCGGGGCGATGGAGTCGCTGACCCGGGCGCTGGCCGTGGAGCTGGCGCCGCTGCGGGTGAACGTGGTGTCGCCGGGGGTGGTGCGGACCGAGCTGTGGCGGGAGCTGCCGGAGGCGGACCGGGACGGGTTGTTCCGGTCGTCCGCCGAGTCGCTGCCGGTGGGGCGGGTCGGCGAGCCGGCGGATGTGGCCGAGGCGTATCTGTATCTGATGCGTGGGGGGTACAGCAGCGGGTCGGTCGTGGTCGTGGACGGGGGCGGGTCGCTGGTCTGAACGGTCAGGCGGGGGTGAGGCGCAGGCCGGCGGCGGTCACGACGGTGCCGAGGCGCGGGAAGTCGAGCCGCACGGACGCCTCGTGCTCCGCGGCGGTGAGGGCGGCCATGGCGTCCTCGACGAACACGAGGTCGTAGCCGAGGTCGGCGGCGGCGCGGGCGGTGGACTCGACGCCGAGGTTGGTGGCGATGCCGCCGAACACCAGCCGGGTGACGCCGAGCCGGCGGAGCCGGGCGTCGAGTTCGGTGCCCTGGAAAGCGCCGATCGTGCGCTTGGTGATCTCCACGTCCCCTTCCTTGCACAGTCCGGCCACCAGCGCGCTGCCCGGCGGCTGCTCCGCGAGGGCGGGCCGCTCGACGCGGACGAGGACCACGGGGGCGCCGGCCGCGCGGAAGGCGGCGGCCAGTTCCTCGGCGGTGTGCAGGACTTCGGTGCCTTTGCGGGGCTCCAGGGGCAGCGCGACGATGCGGTCCATCAGGTCGACGAGGACGAGGGCGGTGCGCGCCGGGTCGAGTGCCAGGGGTGCGGTCATGACGGAACGTTAGCCTTCATGAGCCGTCCGTACCGGAAATCCGGATCAACAGGCCCATGAACTGGTCGCGTTCGGCCGCCGACAACGGGGCGAGCAGCGTGTCGTTGGCCGCGCGGGCCGCCTCCTCGCAGCGGGCGAGCAGGCGGCCGCCTTCGTCCGTGAGGGACACGGCGTTCTTGCGGCGGTCCGCGGGGTCGGGTGTGCGCAGGACGAGACCGGCGGCTTGGAGGTCATTGAGGACGCCGACCAGGTCCTTGGGGTCGAGGGAGACCGATCGGCCCAGGCCGGCCTGGGCGACGGGGGCGAGGTCGCGTACGGCGGAGAGGACGACGTGGTGCCACATCCGCATGCCGTGCTCCGCGAGCGCCTCGGCGACCAGGGCCCGGCCGCGGGCGGCGGTCCGGCCGAGCAGCCAGCTGGGCAGGGAGCGGATGGCGGGGAGGGGGGCTTCGGCCATGGGAGCAGCCTAGCCAAGAACCCGTTGGCTCCTCCAACGAAAATTCATTGGACTCCCCAACGAATCCCTCCTATCGTTGGGGAGTCCAATGAATTTCCTGCCCTGCGGAGGTGCGATGCGTCGCGTCCGGTACGAGTCCACCGGCGGCCCCCTGTTCCTGGAGGAGGCCCCCGTCCCCGAGGCCGGGCCGGGTGAGCTGCTGGTGCGCTGCGAGGCGGTCGGGGTCACACTGCCCGTGGTCCGCAAGGTCACCGAGGCGGCGGAGCCGGCGCCGCTGGGCGGCGAGATCGCCGGCGAGGTGGTGGCCGTCGGTGCGGGCGTCGCCCGCTTCCGTGCCGGCGACCGGGTCACCGGCTTGTGCTTCGGCCACGGCTATGCCGAGTTCGCCGTCCTGCGGGAGGCGATGGCCTCGCCCGTCCCCGGCACGGCGTCCGCCGTCGACGCGGTGGCCCTGGTGCGCAGCGGCGTGGTCGCCCTCGGTGCCCTGACGGCGGCCCGCCCCGAACCGGGCGAGACGGCCCTGGTCACGGCGGCGGCGAGCGGAGTCGGCCACCTCGCCGTCCAGCTCGCCCGCGTCCGGGGAGCAGGCCGTGTCGTGGGCGCCGTCTCCGACCCCGCCAAGGCGCCCTTCGTCCGCTCCCTGGGCGCCGAGGCGGTGGTGACGTACGGCGATGGCGACTGGGACACCCCGGCCGACTACGCCCTGGACGCGGTCGGCGGTGACCTGCTCGCCCCGGCGCTCGCCGCGCTGGCCCCCGGTGGCCGGCTGGTGGCGTACAGCTCGGGCGGCGGGACCGTCCGGGCGTACGACCTGCTGGTGGAGGCGAAGACGGTGACCGGCTTCCAGATCGCCCGGATCGCGCGCGAGCGGCCGGCGCTCTACGAGCAGTGGCGTCGGGAACTGTGGCGGCTGTTCGCGGACGGGTCCGTACGGCCCGCCGTGCACGGGGAGTTCGCGCTCGCGGAGGCCGCGCGGGCGCACGAGGTGATCGAGACACGGGCCAACCTGGGCAAGGTGGTGCTGCGCCCCTGACTTCAGGTGTTCAGCGGCCGGGCGTCCCCGTGCCGACGGCCGGCCGTGACCGCGCTGTTGGGGCGGCCGGGGGCAGGACGTCCTCCTGTGCTTCCGGGTCGTGGGCGCGGCGCTTGGCGATCACCGCGCAGACCATGAGCTGCATCTGATGGAAGAGCATCAGCGGCAGTACGGCCAGTGAGGCGTGGGCGCCGAACAGGACGCTGGCCATGGGCAGCCCGGAGGCGAGGGACTTCTTCGACCCGGCGAACTGGATGGCGATCCGGTCCCCGCGGCCGAAGCCGAGCGCCTTGGCGCCGTACCAGGTCAGGAAGAGCATCACGGCGAGCAGGGCGGCCTCGGCCACGAGGAGTCCGCCCAGCCGGACGGGGCTGACCTGGTGCCAGATGCCCCGGACCATGCCCTCGCTGAAGGCGGTGTAGACGACCAGCAGGATGGAGCCGCGGTCGACCAGGCCGAGGACCTTCTTGTGCCGGGTGACGAAGGCGCCGATCCACGGCCGCAGCAGTTGCCCGGCGACGAACGGCACCAGCAGCTGGAGCACGATCTTGACCATCGAGTCGACGGAGAATCCTCCCCCGCTGTTGCCGAGCAGCGCGGCGGCGAGCAGCGGGGTGATGACGATGCCGACGAGGGAGGAGAAGGAGCCGGCGCAGATCGCGGCGGGCACGTTGCCGCGGGCGATCGAGGTGAAGGCGATCGACGACTGGATGGTCGAGGGGACCAGGGTCAGGAAGAGGAAGCCCTGGTAGAGCGGATGGGTGAGCAGTACGGGGACCAGGCCCCGGGCGGCCAGGCCGAGCACCGGGAAGATCACGAAGGTGCAGACCAGGACCGTGACGTGGAGCCGCCAGTGGCGCAGCCCCTCGACGGCCTCGCGGGTGGAGAGGCGGGCGCCGTAGAGGAAGAAGAGGAAGGCGATCGCGGCCGTGGAGGCGCCGGAGGCCACGTCGGCGGCCGCGCCCCGGGCCGGGAGCAGCGCGGCGAGACACACCGTCCCGAGCAGCAGCAGGACGTACGGGTCGATCGGCATCCGACTGGGCCAGGTCAGACGTTTCACGGCGCTCCACTTGCGGGTCGGGCAGGAGGTGGGACCGGCGTGTACGGCCGGGCTGTCACCAGGGCCGGAAGGCCCCTCTCCATCGTCCTCCTCCACCAGGTGATCGGGAATCCCGTATACCACTCTGACTGCCATCACGTTCCGCGATAACATGTTCGAGTGTACGACCCTTCGCAGCTGCGCACCTTCCTGGCGGTGGCCCAGACGCTCAGCTTCACCCAGGCCGCCCGCCGCCTGGGGCTGCGCCAGTCGACGGTCAGCCAGCACGTGCGCCGGCTGGAGGACACGGCCGGCCGGCAGCTGTTCTCCCGCGACACGCACTCCGTGGAGCTGACCGAGGACGGCGAGGCGATGCTCGGGTTCGCCCGCCGGATCCTGGAGGTGCACGAGCAGGCGGCGGCGTTCTTCACGGGCACCCGGGTGCGCGGCCGGCTGCGCTTCGGCGCGTCGGAGGACTTCGTCCTCACCCGGCTGCCGGAGATCCTGGAGGGCTTCCGCTACGACCATCCCGAGGTCGACCTCGAACTGACCGTGGAGCTCTCCGGCACGCTGCACGAGCAGCTGGCCGCCGGAAAGCTGGACCTGGTTCTCGCCAAGCGCCGCGCGGAGGACCCGCTGGGCGAGCTGGTCTGGCATGACGATCTGGTGTGGATCGGCGCGGAACGGCTCCGCCTGGACCCCGACCGCCCGGTCCCGCTGATCGTCTACCCCCCGCCCGGCATCACCCGCGCTCTCGCCCTGGAGGCACTGGAACGCCAGGGCCGCGACTGGCGCATCGTCTGCACGAGCGGCAGCCTCAACGGCCTGATGGCGGCGGCGAGGGCGGGTCTGGGGGTGATGGCCCATTCGAGGGGCCTGATCCCACCGGGCCTGTTCCGCGTCCCGGACCGGGCCGGCCTGCCGGAGCTGGGCAAGGTCGACTTCGTCCTCGTACACAGCCAGAGACGCACAGCGGCACAGACGGCGGCCGACGCCCTGGCGGCAGCGATCCTGGCCAGCGGAGCCCGCTTGAGACGCCCCTAGCTGCAGCGCCCCGCAAGGGGCGCGGGGAACTGCGCGACCAGCCCCCACCGGCCCGCAGACTCACCACAACCCCTCATACGTCCACTGCTTCACCCTCCGCAAAAAACGGCATGGCCTCAGTCGCGGGGCCGCCTTCACCTCGGGTGCGGGCACCCCGGACGGCGATCGGAGTGACGGAATCCGTCACGGTGGCGCTGTCTTCAGAGAGCACCTCGGCACCTCGCATCTGACCAGTCGGTAACCAGCAGGAGGCCGTAATCGGGTCGTACAGATTCAGTGGAGATTACGGAGCCGAAACTTACTGAACCGTAAGAATTGTGTCCGACCCTTCCGTATGTGAGCGCATTTTCCCGACGAGGGCGCGACGATACGAGAGCAATGCTTGTTTTCGCACCCCCCTCCCGAACGGTCTTCCAGTGGGGTAGCTTTCACGGCGCTGTGCGGAGCGTCACCAGTGAGACTGTGGAGCGAGAACCGGGGAGCGGGGTTTGCGCGAGTTCACCAACCCGCCATTGGCGTCGGCACCGCCGGTCGGCGGTCTGGCCGACTGTGTGTTCGAGCGTGCCGAGACGGAGCCGCTGCACATCGCCCTGGGCCGCAAGGACGACCTCGGCCAGTGGCGGGACGTGACCTCCGCCGAGTTCCGCGACGAGGTCCTGGCCCTCGCCAAGGGGCTCCTCGCGCGGGGCATCCGGTTCGGCGACCGGGTCGCGATCATGTCCCGCACCCGCTACGAGTGGACCCTCTTCGACTTCGCGCTGTGGACGATCGGCGCCCAGGTGGTGCCGGTCTACCCGACGTCGTCGGCCGAGCAGTGCTTCTGGATGCTGTACGACGCGGAATGCACGGCCGCGATCGTCGAGCACGAGGACCACGCGATGACGATCGCCACCGTCATCGACCGGCTGCCGCGACTGCACCAGTTGTGGCAGCTGGACTCGGGCGCGGTGCAGGAGCTGTACGACGCAGGTGCGCACCTGGACGACGAGGTCGTGCACCGGCACCGGCAGGCGGTGACCCCGGAGTCGGTCGCCACGGTCATCTACACCTCGGGCACCACGGGCCGGCCCAAGGGCTGTGTGATCTCGCATGGAAACTTCATGTACGAGGCGGATACGGTCGTCGGCCGCTGGGAGCCGGTGTTCCACTCGAAGAAGAACGAAGAGGTCTCGACGCTGCTGTTCCTGCCGCTGTCGCACGTCCTCGGCCGGCTGGTGGAGGTGGCCGCGGTCCGGCACGGCGTCCGCTTCGGCCACCAGCCCCAGCTGAGCGCGGCCGCACTGCTGCCCGATCTGGCCGCGTTCAAGCCGACGTTCGTGGTGGCCGTGCCGTACATCTTCGAGAAGGTGTACAACGCGGCGCGACGGAAGGCGGAGAAGGAGGGCAAGGGCGGGCCGTTCGAGAAGGCGGTCGAGCTCGCGGTGAAGTACGCGGACGCGGTCGAGGCGAAGGCGTGGGGCACCGGGCCTGGCCCGTCGGCAGGGCTGCGCATGCAGCACCAGCTCTTCGAGAAGCTCGTCTACTCCAAGGTGCGCGCCGCGTTGGGCGGCCGAATCCGCAACGCCGTGTCCGGCGGCTCGGCCATGGACCGCAGACTCGGCCTGTTTTTCGCCGGGGCGGGCGTGCAGATCTACGAGGGCTACGGCCTGACCGAGTCGACGGCGGCCGCGACCATCAATCCCCCCGAGCGCACCCGGTACGGCACGGTCGGCCAGGCCATTCCCGGTGCCACCGTGCACATCGCGGACGACGGGGAGATCTGGCTGAACGGCACCAACGTCTTCCAGGGCTACCTGAACAACCAGAAGGCCACCGACGCCACCCTGCACGACGGCTGGCTGGCCACCGGCGACCTGGGCTCCCTGGACGAGGACGGCTACCTCACCATCACCGGCCGCAAGAAGGAGATCCTGGTGACCTCCGGCGGCAAGAGCGTCTCCCCCGGTGTCCTGGAGGAACGGGTCCGCGACCATCCGCTGGTCAACCAGTGCATCGTCGTCGGCAACGACCGCCCCTACATCGCCGCCCTGGTCACCCTCGACACCGAGGCGGTCGAGCACTGGCTGACCATGCGCGGCAAACCCCAGATGTCCGCGGCCCAGCTGGTGCGGGACGCCGACCTGGAGACCGAGGTGCGGCGGGCCGTGGTGGCCGCCAACACCCTGGTCTCACAGGCCGAGTCGATCCGTACGTTCCGTATCCTCGCCCAGCCGTTCACCGAGGAACACGGTCTGCTGACCCCGTCGTTGAAGCTGAAGCGCAAGGCGATCGAGAACGCCTACGCCAACGAGGTCGAGGCCCTCTACCGGGCCTGACGGCACGTCAACTGATGGTGATCCGGAAGAGCTTGTCGGATCCGTCCGGCTGGTTGCCGTTGTTGTCGCAGTTGGTGGTGGACAGCCACAGCTGGTCGGCGCCGGGCACCTTGGTCACGGTCCGCAGCCGCCCATAGGTGCCGACGTAGTACGCCGTCGGGGTGCCGACCGTCTCCGCGTTGCCGTTGATCGGGATCCGCCAGAGCCGCTCGCCGCGCAGGGACGCCATGTAGACGACGTTGCGGACGATGGCGATACCGCTCGGGGACGCCTCGGAGACGTTCCAGGTGGCCTTGGGGTTGGTCATCCCGGCGACCGAGCAGGTGCCCTCACAGGTCGGCCAGCCGTAGTTGGCACCCGGCTTGATGAGGTTCAGCTCGTCCTTGGAGCTGTTGCCGAACTCGGCCTCCCACAGCCGTCCGTTGCGGTCGAAGGCGAGGCCCTGCGGGTTGCGGTGGCCGAGGCTGTAGACGTAGTTCCCGAACGGGTTGCCGGGGGCCGGCTTGCCGTCGGTCGTCATCCGCAGGATCTTGCCGTTGAGGGAGTTCTTGTCCTGTGCCAGGTCCGGTGTCTGGGCCTCCCCTGTCGAGACGTAGAGATAGCCGTCCGGGCCGAAGAGCAGCCGTCCGCCGTTGTGGTACCGGTTCTTCTTGATGCCCTGGAGCAGGATCTTGTAGTCGCCGAGTGTGCTGCCGTCGTAGGTCATGCGGACGACCCGGTTGCCCTCGTCGGCGGTGTGCATGAAGTAGACGTAGTGGTTGGTCTCCCATTTCGGGTCGACGGCGACGCCGAGCAGCCCGCCCTCGCCGTTGGTGGTGACGGCGTTCGGGACGGTCCCGACCTGGGTCTTCGTGCCGTCCTTGGTCACCTTCCAGACCCGGAAGTCGTCCCGCTCGGTGACCAGCGCGGTCTTGCCGTCGGGCATCCAGTAGGTGCCCCAGGGGATCGTCCAGCCGCTGGAGAGCGTGGCGATGGAGGAGGGGGTGCCGCCGTCGGTGGCGCAGGCCTTGGTGGTGAAGGTGACGGCGTTGCTCGGCTGGGAGACGTTGCCGGCGGCGTCGCGGGCGACGACGTCCAGGGTGTAGGGGCTGTCGCAGGCCAGACCGGTGAGGGTGGTGGTCGTGGCGCCGGTGACCGTCTTGTAGACGGTGTCCCCGCTGCGGATGTCGTACGCGGTCACCGCGCGGTCGTCCGTGGACGCACCCCAGGTGAGGTCGACGGTGTTCGCGGTGATGTCGGCCGTGGTGAGGGTGCCGGGCGCGGTCGGCGGTGTGGTGTCGCTGCTCGGTTTCGTCGTGCAGTCGACGACGGGACTGGCAGGCGAGGTGTTGCCGGCCGCGTCCCGGGCGATGACGGTGAGGTCGTAGGTGGTGTTCGGGGTCAGCCCGGTGAGGGTCTTCGACGTCGAACTCCCGGGCGCCTCACCGATCTTGTTGCCGTGCTCGTAGAGGTCGTACGCCGTCACGCCCACGTCGTCCGTGGCCGCGCCCCAGTTCAGGGTGAGCCCGTCCTCGCCGATGTCGGAGCAGGACGGCTGGCCGGGGCGGGTGGGGGCCTGGGTGTCGGCCGCCGCGCCGACGCTGATCCGGTCCAGGTTGGGGCCGCCGTCGGCGGTGGTCGCGGTCGCCCGGATCTTGTTGGTGCCCGCGGTCAGCGGCACGTTGACCGACTTGGTCACCCAGGTGTTCCAGTCGGCGGTGGCCGGGAAGGAGACCGCGGAGGCGACGACCGTGCCGTTGACGGAGATGTCCATCGGCCGGTCGGTGGCGGTGCCGTTGGCGAAGCGCAGGGTGAGGGACGAGGTGCCCGCGGCGGCCGCGCTCACCGTGAACTCCACGTACGAGCCCTTGATGTTGGTGTAGTCGACGAAGCCGGTGCCGGTGTAACCGGTGTGGTTGGTGGCGACCGTGCCCTGCGAGATGGTGGCGTCCTCGGCCTGGTAGTCGGTGGCCGCGAGGGCGGTGCCCTGGCTCAGGCCGGCCAGCGGCAGCGCGAGCGCCGCGGCGAGGCCGTAGGGCAGAACTCTCCTGAGATTCATGGGGGTTGCTCCCTCTCAGCCCGTGTACTGGGCGAAGACCTTGAGGTAGTCGTACGGCTGCTGCGACACACCGCTGCAGGCGTCGCCGCCGGTGCCGGAGCCGCAGGCCCGGTCGCGGTTGACGGACCAGTAGGTGAGGCGGCCGATGTGGTGCTGCTGGGCGTAGCCGAGCATGGTCTTGAAGTCGGCGACGCGGACCCGTTCACCGGAGTCGTCCGTCTTCCCGTTCATCGAGGACAGGCCGATGTGGGCGTAGGCGGTGGTGTCGCTGTAGCCGTAGGCCGACTTGACCTTGGCCTTGAGCCCTTCCATGGCCTGGGTGGTGAGGGTGCCCATGTTCGTGGTGCCGCCGCCGAAGTCGAACGGCATGATGCACCAGACGTCGTTCGCCAGGCCCGAGTTGGCGGCCCGCTTGATCATGTCGGCGCCGGTGGAGTCGGGTCCGCCGGTCGTGGTCCCGAAGGTGATGACCGTCTTCAGGCCCGGGTTGTTCGCCTTGACCGTCTTCAGCGCGTCGACGACCCGTTGCCGTACGGTCGCGTTGGACCACTCGGTGTTCTCGATGTCGATGTCGAGGGCCTTCAACTGGTAGGCGCTGATCACCTTCTGGTACGCGCCGGCGAGCGCGGCGGCGCTGGAGCACTTCTCCCCCAGCTTGTCGCCGCTCCAGCCGCCGACCGACACGACCACGTCTCCGCCGGCCGCACGGATCGCGTTGATCTTCGCCTGGTCGTCGCCGCCCGTGAGCGGGCGCGAGCCGTCCCACTTGGGATTGCAGGTGCCGTCGGAGAGGACGAAGGCGAGGGTGAACCACTTGACGCCGGTCGCCGACATCACCGAGGTCGGGTTCTGCGGGCTGCCCCAGCCGAGGTACTCGTAGGGGGCGACGGCGAAGCCCGGCGAAGCAGCCGCGGACGTCAGGGAGTTGAGGGGCTTGACCCGGATCAGGCGGGTCTCGCCCGGACGCAGGGTGGCGCTGTAGGAGTTCGCGATCACGCCCTTGTGGGAGCCGGACCACAGGTCGGTGACGTCGCCGGAACCGGTGAAGCCGACCTGGGACCAGTCGACGGCGGCCGTGGAGCTGCCGGAGGTTCCGGTGTTGAAGAGGGCCACGACGTACTGGCCGTCGCTCTCCTTCTTGCTCCACACCTGGTCGACCCCGCTGTTCACGATCCGTTTGGCGGCCACCCCGTCCTGGTCGACGCCGATCAGCCGGTCGTTGGTGAGCATGGCCTTGTCGACGGTGTCGAGGTGGGTGAGGTCGGTGCCGAGCAGCAGCGGGGCCGCCGCCATCGACCAGAGCGTGAAGTGGGAGCGGCGCTGGTCGGCGGTGAGACCCGCCTGGTCGCCGTTGCCGATCTCCAGCGAGTCCAGGTCGTTCCAGCCGCCGGGTCCGGCGTACGGCTGCCAGGAGGCGGCCGAGTCGAACCGCTTGGAGACATGGGACCAGTCGGTCAGCGGGTAGCCGCTGCCGTTGTCGCCGGGCCCGCAGTAGCACTCCACGTCACCCTGCGTGCGCCAGCTGTTGGCGAGCCCGCGCCAGGTGGGGGCGTCGGCGATCGGCAGGTTGTTGGAGAGGGCGAAGGTGATGGGCCGTCCGCTCGCCCGCAGTGCCTTGTCCCAGGCCTGTACGTCGGGGACGTCCTGGCTGCCCACGCCGTCGATCTTCAGGTAGTCGACGCCCCAGGAAGCGAACTGCTTCGCCCAGGAGTTGACGAACTCCTGGGCGCCGGGCTTCCCGTAGTCGATGTAGTACATGTTCTTGCAGTTGTAGTTCTTCTCCGTCTTCGAGGTGTCCGCGATGTCCTTCGCGTGGTACGACGTGCCCTCGATCGGCGTGTTCTTCAGGACGGCGTTCTTCGCGATGCCGGGCGTCACGTAGAAGCCGAACTTCAGGCCCTTGGAGTGGACGTAGTCGGCGACCGCCTTGATGCCGGACGGGAACTTGGCGGTGTCGGCGGTCCAGCGGCCGTAGGAGTCGACGACGAAGCCGTTGCTGTCGCACTTCTGCCAGAAGTCGTCGAGGTTGACGTGGACGAAGCCGTGGTCCTTGAGGCCGCTCGACGCCAGTGCGTCGGCCTGGGCCTCGATCTTCGCCTCGGTGGGCTGGCGGCGTACGAAACTCCAGCTGCTCCAGCCCATGGCGGGGTGAGTCGCCTGGCCGTTGTCGGAGGCGGCGGCCGGCTGGGCGGCCGTGCCCAGAAGCGGCACGGCGGCCGCCACGAGCAGACCGGCCACCGCGGCCGTGAGCGTTCTGACGCGTTTCATGACTGTCCCCCGTTCGCAGGTGTGGCGTACGACGTCCCGATCCACGCCTCGTCGATCCGCAGCCGCTTGTACCGGGTGGAGTCGGTGGCGGCGGCCCAGGTGCTGTCGACTTCGAGGCGGACGTAGCGGGCGTCGGTGGCGGTCAGGTCGATGCCCTGGATGCCGCGGCGGCTGGGAAGCTGCCCGGACTTGACCGCGCTCCCCCAGTTCGTGCCGTCGTCGCTGACGTACACCTTGTAGTCCTTGATCCGCGCCGACTGCTCGGTGTCCGAGCGGGCGTAGGCGACGGAGTCCTCGCGCTGGTTGAGCCCGAGGTACTGCACCTTCTTCGCCGAGCCGAGGTCGAAGGTGAGGCTCACGGGCAAGGTCTTGTTGTTGTCCCAGTAGGTGAGGTAGTCGCCGTCACCGGCGGCCGATCCGGCATGTCCGCTCGCCGCGGCGCTCGCGGTCACCTTGACGCCGGTGAGGATGCCCTGGCGGCCGGCGGTGGTGACCTTGAAGACGGTGTCGTACGGGTCCCAGTCGCCGAGGCCGGTCAGGGTCAGGACGCCGCCCGACTGCGACCACGAAACCGCCTTGCCGGTGCGGAGGTTGGTGACGGAGGCGATGCAGTAGCCGTTGTCGCGGATGCGCAGGGTGGTGGTGCTGGGCGGGGTCAGGACGTGGATGTACTGGCGGTTCGGATCGTTCTTGGCGACGGTCGTCACGCCGTGGGCGCCGTCGTTCCAGAAGCCGGGTTTGAGGCCGCC
The DNA here is from genome assembly GCF_003814875.1 of Streptomyces sp. Ag109_O5-1. Classification (GTDB taxonomy): domain Bacteria; phylum Actinomycetota; class Actinomycetes; order Streptomycetales; family Streptomycetaceae; genus Streptomyces; species Streptomyces sasae. The sequence goes on from NZ_RKQF01000001.1 coordinate 1,814,346, forward strand.
GTACATATAGCCGCCGCCCTCGGTGCCGTACAGGGACTCCCAGATGGGGTCGAGGTAGCTGTTCGCGAAGGTGTTGAAGGCGGCCTGGTTGCTCGGGAACTTGCCGTTGACCTGAGCGGTCTCCGCCATCAACGCCTTCACCGAGGAGCCCACGTTGGTGATCAGCCTGCCCAGGGTGAGCATGCGGTCGACGGTCGGGTCCGAGCCGTCGTACCACCAGGCACCGGTGGAGGGCAGTTTGAAGTCGGCCTCGGTTAGGCGGGGTTGGGCGGTGTAAACGGCCTGTGGGTAGTCGTAGGCCGGGGTCATGCCGGTCTTCTGCTCGTTGCTGATCATGTCCATGATCGGCGTGTCTTCGTTGTTGTTGCTGAGGGTGTAGTTGGGGCGCTTCTGGTAGATCTGCTGGTAGAGGTCGTGGCTCTCCCAGTACGCGTTGTCGTTGTCGATCCAGAAGCCGCCGAGGTCGGGATAGCGGTCCATGACCTCGAAGAAGTTGTCGTAACTGAACTGCCCGAAGCCGTCGTTGGTGGTCAGGTCGACGTTCTTGCCCTTGTAGGCGGAGTAGGCGGCCGAGTCGAGCCACTCATGGCCGCCCTCGTCGTGCCACTGGGGGTCGTTGGTCATGTAGAGGATGACCTTCATGCCCTTGGCCTTGGCGGCGGTGATCAGCTCGCCGAGGAAGTCCCGCTTGGTCGAGCAGGAGCCGGGGATCTTGGAGGGCCAGGGCCGGGCGTAGCCGAGGCGGCTGTGGAAGGTGGCGAGGACCAGGTACTGGGTGTGCAGCTTCTGGGCCTCGTTCACCCAGTAGTCGGGGGTCCAGCCGCCGTTGGTGACGTCGTTCTCCCAGGCGGTGCAGCTGGTATGGGCGGGGGCGGTGCGCAGGCCCCAGTGCAGGAAGAGGCCGCCGACGGAGTTGCGGAGGAAGTCCTGGCGGGGGTTCTCCAGGTCGAGTGGCTTCGCGGCCGCCGTGCAGTCCTGGGTGCCGGAGACGCGCAGTGCGCCGCCGGAGGTGTTGTGACTGTCCGTCAGGCAGGCTCCGGTGGCGTCCTGGAGGCCGATGTCGTACGGCGAGTCGCCGCCCTTCTGCGCGGTGAACCGGGTGAGGCGGATGTCGCTCGCCGCGTTGGCGATGAGCGCCGGGCGGCCGTCGTCCGCGGCGAACTTCACACTGCTGTCCGTGAATTGGACGTGGTCGGCGTTGTGCAGGTACCAGCCGTAGGCGGGCCGGGTGCCGATGGCCTTGGGGTTGTAGTCGTTCGGGTCGTTGCTGGGCACGCCCGTGGCCATGGTGCCGTTGCCGCCGGGGACGGTGACGTTGACGTGGTTGAAGGTGATCCCGCTGATGCGGTGGCCGCTCTCGCCCCACAGGGTCGGGCTGAAGGAGGGGCTGTTGCCGGTGGCGGTGATGTTGTCGTACGTGACGTCGCTGATCGATCCGACACCCGGACTGTTCCCGCAGCGTTTCCTCGTCCCGATCTTCTCCATGATCGGCGAGTGGACGTTCGTCATCGTGATGTCGCGGTAGTGGACGTCCGAGATCTTCGCGCCGTCCATCGACACCATGCCGAGGCCCGACTTGTCGGCGCCGTCGATGCGGATGTTCTCGAACTGGTAGTCCGAGAAGTCGCCGCAGGTCTCGGAGCCGAACATCAGGGCGTTGCAGCACTTGGCGCCGAGCGTCGAATCGCTCACCCGGACATGCCCGTTGGGCAGCTTGGCGCCGAGCGCGTAGTCGCTCTTGAAGACCAGGGCGTCGTCGTTGGCGTGGATGGTGGCGTTGGTGATCGTGGCGTTCGTCGTGGAGATGACGTTCCAGCCGTCGCGGTCGCTCGCGGTGTCGATGGTCAGGTGGTCGGAGGTCACGTTCTTGCAGCCGTTGATCAGCGCCGCGAAGTGGCCGCCCCGGCGGAGCGTGAGGCCGTCGCCGATGCGGAGGCCGTCGCACCTGGTCAGCGAGATGATCTTGTCGGCCTCGCCGGCCTTCGGATTGCCGGTGATCAGGTTGCCCGCGCCGTCGATGACGCCCTGGCCGACGAAGCCGATGTCGGTGAGCTTGTCGCCGTAGATCATCGCGTCGTGGAAGTGGCTGTGGCCGTAGTCCTGGTAGGCGTCGTACGGGTTGGACTCCGCCTTGTCGTAGGTGTCGGCGCTGGAGCCCTGGAGGGTGGCGCCCTTGTCGAGCTGGAGCGTCACATGGCTCTTCATGTGGAGGGTGTTCTTGGACTTGTAGGTGCCGGCGGTGAAGCGGACCGTGCCGCCGCCCGCCGCGTTCGCCGCCGTGACGGCCTTGTCGATGGCCGAGGAGTCGTTGGCGGAGCCGTCGCCCTTGGCGCCGTAGTCCCGCACGTCGAAGACGGCGGCGGGGTGCAAAGCGGCGGGCGGGGCGGCGAGGGCCGCCGGGTGGGAGAGTCCCAGCACGACGGCGAGGACGAAGAGGACGATCGCGGCAGCACGATGCCGTGGAACGGTGGGGGGTTTCATATGACGGTTCCTCACACCAGCTGGTAGCCGCGGAGATTGGTCAGCAGGAGGTAGGTGTCCTGCAGCGAGCCCGAGGTGTCGCCGAGGGAGCGGTAGATGCCCCATTTCGGGCGGACCCGGTCGGCCAGGAAGGTGTCGACACCGGTCTTGGAGGCGTCGATCACGGTCGAACCGCCGGACTTGAGGATCCAGCGGACCGAACCCACCGAGCCGTTGCCGACCTTGATCTGGAAGTCGACGTCGGTCCAGCTGTCGTGCAGCGGGTCCAGGTCGGTGCGGCCGACGAGAATGTCGTCGATGGCGAGTTTCAGCTCGATGGTCTGCTTTCCGTTCACCCGCCGCAGGGACTGCACGACGATCGGCGAGGTGCCACTGCCGGGCTGCTTCATCTGCATGATGTGCGTGAAGGTGGTGGTCGCCTTCAGCGAGCTCGGGATGTACATCGAGTAGGTGACCCGCCAGGTCTGGCCCTCGTTCCACTTGAGGTAGCTGCTGGAACCCGTGCGCAGGCCGGTGACCTCCTGGCGCTGGCGGTCGGTCGAGGTGTCGCGGTCGACCGTGTGCATGTTGAAGCGCCAGTTGTTGCCGGTGGCGTAGATGTGCGGGTGCCCGGCGGGGTGGGAGTCGGCGCGGTCGTCCTCGACGGTCTCGAAGGCGCCGAGTCCGTCACTACTCGCCGACGGCTGCCACTTGAGCTGCCAGGACGCCGCGTGCGCGGTGGTCGCGGGCAGGCCGACGGCCGCCGACGTGGCACCGGCGAGCGCGGCTCCGAGAACCACCCTTCTGGATGTCGTGCTCATGACACTGAATCACCTCGCAGTTGCTCATTCATGATCAGGAAGGCCCCGAGGCCGTGGAGGTCGTTGGTGGCCCGGGTGCGGGCGACGTAGTACGCGTAGTCGCCGACGTTCGTGCCGACGGAGATGTCGGCGAGATCGGTGCGGCCGTCCGGGCCGACCGACAGCTTCGCGAGCACGCCCTGGTAGCCGCGGCGGGCGACGTCCGCGTAGTGCTGGTCGAGGTAGTGCTGCTGTGCGCCGCGGGAGAGGGCGTAGGTGAACATGCTGGAGCAGGAGGTCTCGGTCCAGTCGTCGCTCCGGCCGCCCTTGTCGATCACCTGGAACCAGCGCCCGATCGCGGGGTCCTGGTACTTCTCCAGGGCCGCCGCCAACTTCTGGAAAATGGAGAGGAGTTGAGGGCGCCGTGACTGGTTCGCCGGGACCGCGTCCAGCACGTTCACGATCGCCATCGCGTACCAGCCGACGGCACGGCACCAGTGCTCGGGCGCGAGACCGGTCGCCGGATCCGCCCAACTCGCCGTCTTCGACTCGTCATAGGCGTGCTTGAGCAGGCCGTTCGCGACCTGGAGATGGCTGCCGTAGACGTAGAGCTGCTTGGCCGCCTCGTCGTCGGTGTACGCGCTGTCCCCGAACTCCTTGCCGTACTCGACGAGGAACGGGTTCACCATGTAGACGCCGTCCGCCCAGAGCTGGTGCGCGCGGCTGGAGCTGTCCGCGTGCCAGAAGCCGCCGTCGGCTGTGCGCGGGTAGGTGTTCAGGCGGTCGCGGATCTTCTGCGCCGCCTTGCGGTAGCGGTCCTGGCCGGTCTCGTGGTGCAGGATCACCAGGAGGCGGCCGGCCTGCATGCTGTCCAGGCTGTTGAAGGACTGGTCGATCGATCCGTCGCCCTTCACGAACCGGTCGACGTAGCTCTTGATGTAGGTGAGGTAGCGGGGGTCGTGGGTGCGCTTGTAGGTGAGGTACTGGCCGTAGAGGTAGAGGCCGACGGGGTAGGACCAGCCGCCGATGCCGGCCGGGGTGTAGCGGGCCATGGTGGAGTCGACGACCGCGGTGGACCAGTCGGGGGCGGCGGCCGGTCTGGTCACTCCGGCGGCCGGGGTGTCGGCGACTGCGGGCGGGGGTACGGCCGCGGGGAGCGCGGCCAAGGTGGCGGTGGTGAGGGCGACGGCCGCGACGGCGGCTCGCAGGCGTTTCATGGTCCTCCTTCTCCTGACCGACCGACCAGTCGCATGGGGTTCGAGCAAGGTCCGCGGCACAGCGGACATGGTGCCGCCGGGGGCGGTTCGTCCCGGTGTGCGCGCTGACTGAAGGGGTGCCGGTCGTAGGGGTGTTCGGCGATGACGGTCACGGGGTGGGTCAGCGGCCACCCAGTGTGTATCCGGTCACTTCCGGGGCGGTCTCCACAACCTGGCGACCTGGGCCTTGCTAGACCTTTTCATCCGATGTCTGCAGAACGGTGGTTTCCGGCAGACGGTCCTCGGGGGTCGTCTCGTTCATGGGCGCGTACCTGCTTTCCTGAGGTTGGGGGGGTCTCAGAGCGCAGACAGGGGGTCACGTTCACAGGAATCCGCTGGAAAACCCACAGAATGGTTCACATCCCTGTACCGGGTTCAGCGATACGTCCGACGGTGCGAACCAGAGTCCCGGCAGAAGCAGGCCGCGGTCAATGGTCCGGACCCATGCCGTGGGATGCGTTTCCGGCCAATCTCCGCCGCCGATGCCTGACCCGTCGGTCAGTTCCGGCGGATTCCCCGGTCAGGAATGCATCTCGCCTCGTGATCGTTGACGATGGGAGTACCACCAGTCGACAACCGAAGGATCGAGAGCTCGTGAGCAGCAAGGTCCCCCCGAAAATCCTCAACAACGGCGTCGAGATGCCCCAGCTGGGCTTCGGCGTGTGGCAGGTGCCGGACGACGAGGCCGAGCAGGCCGTCGCCACGGCGCTCGAGGCCGGGTACCGCAGCATCGACACAGCGGCGATCTACGGCAACGAAGAGGGCACCGGCAAGGCCATCGCCGCCTCCGGTGTGGCCCGCGAGGACATCTTCGTCACCACCAAGCTCTGGAACGCCGATCAGGGATACGACGCGACGCTGCGCGCCTTCGACGCGTCGCTGGCGAAGCTCGGTCTGGACTACCTGGACCTGTACCTCATCCACTGGCCGCTGCCGGCCCGGGGCAAGTACATCGACTCGTACAAGGCGTTCGAGAAGCTCTACGCCGACGGCCGGGTCAAGGCGATCGGTGTCTCCAACTTCCTTCCGGAGCACCTGGAGCGGCTGATCGCGGAGACGTCGGTCATCCCGGCCGTCAACCAGATCGAGCTGCACCCGCATCTGCAGCAGCGCGCGGCGCGGGAGTTGCACAACGAGCAGGGCATCGCCACCGAGGCCTGGTCGCCGCTGGGCCAGGGCAAGGGTCTGCTGGAGGTGCCGGCGATCGTGGCGATCGCGCAGAAGCACAACCGCACGCCGGCCCAGGTCGTGCTGCGCTGGCACATCCAGCTCGGCAACGTCGTGATCCCGAAGTCCGTGACGCCGTCCCGGATCAAGGAGAACATCGAGGTGTTCGACTTCAGCCTGGACACCGAGGACCTCGCGGCGATCAGCGCGCTCAACGAGGACCGGCGCATCGGCCCGGACCCGGCCACCTTCGACATGGGCTGAACCGGCACCCGCCGGGCGGCAGCCCGGTTCGCGAACGGCCGTCCCGTCGTGCGTACGACAGGACGGCCGTCGGCGTTCCCGGACCCCGCACTCCGCATCCCCGCCTTCCCCGTGCGGGGCCCTGCCTCCCATGTGCATCCCCGTCTCCCCGTGCGGGGCACGTCAACCGGGGTGCACATCGGCATGGAGGACCTCGAACTCCTCCAGACCGACCACGGTCACCTGTGCCTTGGCCGCGTCCTGGCGGCGGGCCGCGGCCTGGCCGGCCCTGGAGGCGGCCATCGAGGCGCGGTCGACGAAGAGCGAACCGGCCATGCCCCGGCCGCGCTCCCGGTCGACGAACACGGCGCACCGCGCGAACCCGGGCAGCGTCTCCAGCCGGGGTATCGCCGAGGAGCGGAACGTCTCGGCGAACAGGTCCGCGTCGACCGGATCGAACTCCACCCTGGTGATCCGCAGGCCACCGCCCACCCTCGGCAACTGCACCGAGTGAAAGACGGCCACCTCGTAGTTCTCGACCGCGACGGTGCCCGCGAACGGCTCCAGCATGGGCCCGCGCCGCTCGCGCATCACCTGGTCGCTGTTGCGCCGGGCCTCCTCGGAGCCCCACCAGCTCACCGCGAGCAGTTTGCCCAGCTCCCGGTCGACGAAGACGCACGCGCCCCGGTACTCGGGACGCTCCTCCAGCAGGCTGCGTCCCTCGCTGTTCAGCGCCCTGACGGCGGCCTCGATCCGCGCCGGATCACCGGTGACGTAGACCGTGCGTACGTACATGACCCCTCGCCTCCCAGGAGCCATCGGAGCCACCGCTCAACCCCCGCACGGCTCCTGCATAAATGTTCGGAATGTCCTGCCCCATCAGTCTCCCCCTGTGCTCATATCGTCGCAATGCGCAATAAATAACCTACTTCTCATCCAAGGGTTGACGCGGACATGCAGTCGGGTCCACCTTGTACGGCACCCGGTCAGGAAACTTTCCTAACAGAAGGGCACCCCCACAGTGCGCATCCGAACACTGACCCTTGCCGCGGCCTGCGGGGCCGCACTGCTGGCCGCCGGAGTACTCCCCGCGAACGCGTCCGGCGCCACCGTTCCCAAGTCCGCCCAGGAGGGCTCGGTCAGCGCGGCGAGCCTGCTCGCCAAGGTGACGTCCTGCTCCCAGATCTCGAACGGCAAGTACAAGACCGACGACGAGACCTCGGCCACGATCCCCGTGTGCGGCAAGAACGGCGCGGTGTTCTGGAAGGCCGACATGGACATCGACTGTGACGGCCAGCGGACCACCAACTGCAACGAGGACCGCGACCCCTGGTACCAGGACGACACCGCGTTCCACCAGTCCGACGGCAAGCCGCTGAAGGCCGAGTCGCTGCCCTACATCGTGGTGCCCAGCTCCAGCAGCATCTGGAACTACTCGAGCGCCGGCATCAAGGGCGGCGGAGTGGTGGCCGTGATCTACAACAACAAGGTCGAGTACGCGGTGGTCGGTGACACCGGCCCCACGAAGATCATCGGCGAGGCCTCGTACGCCACCGCCAAGGCGCTCGGCATCGACCCCGACCCGGCGACCGGCGGCGCCGACTCGGGCGTGACGTACATCCTGTTCAAGAACTCCAAGGTGTCCCCCATAGAGAGCCACAGCGCGGCGGTGTCCCTCGGCGACCAGTTGGCGAAGCAGTTCCTCGCCGCCAACTGACCGAGGCCGTTCCCCGCCGGCGTCCGGTCCCGGGGAGGGCGGGCGGCCCGGTACCGCATCTCGGTACCGGGCCGTCGCGGCAGGTCAGTTGGGCTGCCCCAGCGGCCGTACGACGACGGTGTTGACGTCGACGCCGGCCGGTTGCCGGATCGCCCAGACCACCGAGTCCGCGATCTGGTCGGCGGTCAGCAGACGGCCGGGCGGCAGACTGCCGTTGCCGTCCCAGAACGGGGTCTCCACCCGGCCCGGCGCGACCAGGGTGACGCCGATGCCGAACTCGGTGACCTGGCGGCGGGTGTTCTCCGCGAGCCCGGTGACCGCCCACTTGGTGGCCCCGTACAGGTTGCCGGGCGTGTTCACGAACCCGGCGACACTGCCGACCAGGACGATCCGGCCCCGGCTCTCCTTCAGGGCGTCGGCCGAGGCGCGGATCAGCAGCGCGGGGCCGAGCACATTGGTGAGGACCATCTCGGCCCACCCCGTCGGGTCGCCCTCGGCGACGGTGTCGTGGGTGGCGAACCCGGCGTTGGCGACGACGGTGTCCAGACGGCCGTACGCCTTGAGTGTGCTGTCGACCGCGGACCTGACGTCCTCGTACTCGGCGGCGTCGCCGACGATCGTCAACAGGTTGTCCGGCTCGCCGAGTTCCTCGGCGAAGGCGCGCAGCCGCGCCGCACCGCGCCCGGTGACGGCCACCCGGTGCCCGGCGTCCAGCAGTTGGCGTGCGACGGCGGCGCCGATACCGCTGCCGCCGCCGGTGATGAGCGCGACCGGAGAGTCGCTCATGATGTCCCCCTGGTGTCCGGTGATCGATGAACCGTCGGAGTCCATCACTTCGAGCGCTCTCGATGTCAAGGCCCGGACCGGTCCTATACGGGCCGTACCGCCGTGTGGACCGTCCGGGCGCCGAGGACGAACACGTCGGACCTGTGGTGCAGGCTCGCCGGGTCGGCCGGGTCGAGGAGCCGGTCCAGGGTGGCCCGGTCGTCGGTGTCGAGTCCCTCGCCGACCGTGTCGCGCAGCCGGGAGAAGATCTCGACGGCGTAGCTGCGGGCCCGGTCGGAGGCCGGAGCGGGCAGGTCGATGAGGAAGCTGCGGCTGCGGGTGTACTTGAGTCCGGCGGCCGCCAGCAGCGCCGGCCAGTCCTCGGCCTCGGTGACCGAGTCGGGCAGTTCGGTGCGCATCCGCTCGAACCACTCCTCCTGCACCGCGTCCAGCCGCGCCTGGAGCCCGGGCCGGCCGATGCCGATGTCGCGGGGCAGGAAACGGCTGGGCAGGCCGCCTTCGAGGATGGCCAGGGTGCCACCGGGGGCCAGCCGCTCGCCGAAGGCGGTGAGCGCGGCCCGCTGGTCGCCGAGGTGGTGCAGGCTGTGCCCGGCCCACAGGAGATCCGCCGGGTAGTCCAACTGGTCCAGCACACCCGGGAGTTCACCGGCGAGGACACCGAAGCGGTCGCCCACGCCCTGCCGCTCGGCGCGGGCCCTGGCCCGGTCGAGGAGCGGTTCGCTGCCGTCCACGGCGAGCACCCGCGCATCGGGGAAGGCCTCGGCGAACAGGCACGACACCACCCCGGGCCCGCTGCCCAGGTCGACGATCAGTCCCGGCTCGGTGACCTCCTTGCCGAGCCAGCCCAGGACGTTCTCGTAGAGGGGGGCGAAGAGCTCCGCCTGTGACTCCAGGTGCCCGGCCATCTCGCCCCAGTCGATGTCCGTGTCGGAGTGCGGGTGCGTGTGCTCGTGCTTGTGGTGGTGATCGTGCGCCATGGGGAGCAGCCTCTCGTCCGGGTGCCGCCAGCGTGCTCCGGCGCACCGTCCGGAGGCCAGCCGTGTTGCCGGTGCGGCAAAAAACCGGATGCGTACGGCAAGGCGGCCGGGCCACGATGACCGGATGGACGACGAGCTGGTGGAACGCTTCCTGACCGACGGCTTCGTGAAGATCGAGGGCGCGGTCCCGCCGCGGGTCGCCGAGGACTGCGCCCGGCTGCTGTGGCGGGAGACGGGGTACGACCCGGACGACCCCGGCAGCTGGCAGGACCCGGTGGTGTGGGTGGCCGGCATGGCGCAAGGCCCGTTCGCGGCGGCCGCCAACTCCCCCGAACTGCACCGGGCGTTCGATCTGCTGGTGGGCGAGGACCGCTGGGTGCCACGGTATTCGCTGGGAAGTTTTCCGCTGCGGTTCCCGCATCCGGAGGAGCCGGACGACGCCGGCTGGCACATAGAAGGCAGCTACCTCCCGGACGGCGTCGAGACCCGCTGGTACCACACGAACCTGCGCTCCCGCGACCGCGCGCTGCTGATGCTGTTCCTCTTCTCCGAGGTGACCGAGCAGGACGCGCCCACCCGTATCCGCGTCGGCTCGCACCTCGACATCCCGGCGGTGCTGGAGCCGTACGGCGAGGAGGGCGTGTCGATGCTGGAGATCGCCCCGGAGGTCGTCGAGGCCTCCGCACACCGCCCGCTCGCGTACGCCACCGGCCGCCCGGGGGACGTCTACCTCTGCCACCCCTTCCTGGTGCACGCGGCCCAGCCGCACCACGGCACCCGCCCCCGCTTCCTGGCCCAGCCACCACTGATGCCGGCCGCCCCCTACGAACTGGAGCGGCCGGACGGAAACTACTCACCGGTGGAGATCGCCATCCGCCGGGGCCTGTCCCGCGCCCCGTAGGGGCGCTGGGGGAGGAACTGCGCGACCAGCCACACACGGCCCGCAGCTCCCCACCCGCCCACTACGACAACGGCGGGTACGCGTTGGCCATCAGCTGCTGGAACTGCGCGGAGAACCAGTGCCCGGACAGCGGCGCGTTCGGCAGGGCGCCGGACATGTTGTTGCCGTTACGGGCGTTGCCCGTGTACGTCGGGTCGCACATCTGGTCGAAGCCCTTGCCCTCGTCGTTCGGGATGGCCGAGCTGGAACCGTCCGACTCCCCCGGGGGCTTCATCCACACATAGGCATCGACCCCGGCGGCCGGGCTGGCCTGCGGGCGCTCGCCGAGGCCGGCTCCGGCCTGGTTGCACCAGTTGCCCACGTGGATCCGGCGGTCGTAACGTCCGCCGTCGACATACGCGTCCACGCTGGTCGTCGGGCCGGGGCCGGTCGGCCTCGCACTGCCGCCCCAGCCGTTGCGGGAGGTGTCGATCAGCATGCCGATACCGGAGTTGAAGCCGACCGAGACCAGTTCCGTGCGGAACGCCTGGGCGAAGGACAGCTCGTCGACGTAGCGGTTCCAGTCGACCCACTTGGACTGGCGCACGGAGGTGCCGTTCACCGAGTCGTTGATGGTGAAGTTGTTCTCCTTCAGGGCGCTGTAGTTGGCCGTGTTGGTGATGAAGCCCTGGACGTCGTCGACGGTCGCGCCCTCGGCGGTGGCGGCCTGGTGGAGGACCTGGGCGGAGGGGGCGAAGTTGTCGTCCCAGCCGAGCCAGCCGTGGTGGCCGGCGTCCAGGTAGTTGTAGACGTTGGGGATGGCGCCGAGTTTGGCCAGGGCGTAGCCGACGCCCTTCACGTAGTTGCCGTTGGCGAGCATGGTGTTGCAGTTGGCGGTGGCGGTGGCGCGGCTGCCGGTGTTGGTGACCAGGTTGGGCAGCGAGTCGAGCTCGATGGTGGTGACGATCCGCAGCGAGGCGTACTTGCTGTCGGAGAGGATCGCCGCGATCGGGTCGATGAACTGCGTCTTGTACTTGTCGATCTCCGTCGGGCCGATCTCGCCGTTGGAGGCGAGGGCCGAGCAGTCGCGTCCGGGCAGGTCGTAGACGACCAGCTGGACGACTTCCTCGCCGCTGCCCTTCTGCGCGAGGGCCGCGTCCAGGTGGTCGCGCAGGCCCATGCCGCCATTGACGCCGTTGATCGCGGCGATACGGTCGAGCCAGACCCCGGTGGGCTGGTTGGAGACCCGGGTGCCGCCCGGTTCGGCGGCGGCCTTCGCGGACCACTCCGGGTTCACGTACACCTTGGCGCCGGAGTACGGGTTGTCGACACGGGTGCCGGTACCACCGCCACCCCCGCCAGAACCTCCACCACCACTCCCGTCGTCGACATTGCAGGTGACGCCGTCGAGGGTGAAGGCGGTCGGGATCGCGTTGGTGCCGCTGTACGTCCCGTTGAAGCCGAAGCTGACCGAACCGCCGGTCGCCAGCGCGCCGTTGTAGGTCTCGTTGTTCGCGGTGACGGCGGTACCGCTCTGGGTCAGCTTGGTGTTCCAGTAGCTGCTCACCGTCTGGTTCCCGGCGTACGACCACTTCACCGACCAACTCGACTTCGCCGCCGCGTTGTTGGTGACCGTGACGGCGGCCGTGAAGCCGGAGCCCCAGTCGTTCTGGATCTTGTAGTCGACGGTACAGGGAATCGCGGAGATCGCCGCCTGGGAGGAGGGGGTCACGGCGACCGCCGGACCCGAGACCCCGGCGACCAGCGCCAGGGCGGCGAGTACCGCTGTTCTGGTACGACTCATGAGTGCGGGTTTCCTTCTTCTTCGGTGGAACTTCTTCGGTGGGCGTGCTTACGGGTTGATCGCCTGGAGGTGGTCGCGCAGCCCGACGCCGTACGCCGTCGGCGTACCGCTGTAGTCGGAGATCAGCGACGGACCGGAGGAGCAGTCCCAGGTGTTCCAGGTCCAGCCCAGGTAGGAGAGGCCGCGGTCGTCGAACCACTTCATGACCTGGTCGACGAACGCGTGCGAGCAGGTGTTCTCACCGATCTCCCCGGCGACCAGCGGCGCCTGGGCAGCGACCGGGGCGAGGCTGGAGTTCCAGCAGCTCTCACTCGCGCAGGTGTTGAAGTTGTAGACGTGGTAGGAGGCGACGAGATTGCCGGCCGGGTCGGTGGGCCTGTACGTCAGCCACTGGCTGAGGTCGTTGGAGTACGCGAGCCCGCCGATCATGATGACGTTCTTGGCGCCGGCGCCCCGGATGCTGTCCACCAGGTCCTGCATACCGGCGACCTGGTAGCCGATGCCGGGGCAGGTGCCGCCGTCGCGCCAGCACTGCCAGGCCTGGGTGGTGGTGGCGGTCGCCCGGTCCGCGTACGGCTCGTTGAACAGGTCGAACACGGCCGCCGGGTCGTCCTTGAAGGTGCCGGCCACCGAGGACCAGAAGGACGGGGTGTACTGGGCGTCGGGCATCGGCTTCTGGCAGGTGGCGTGCACGTCGGAGCAGCCCGCCGAGTTGCCGGTGTACTGGCCGTAGGTCCAGTGCAGGTCGAGGATCGGCGTCATGCCGAACGACTCGACGCGGGCCACCAGCTCCTTGACCGCGTTGATGTAATTGGCGCCCCCGTACTCGGACTTGACGTTGGACAGGCCGAGCCAGCACTCCTCGTTGAGGGGGATGCGGACGGCGTTGGCCTTCCAGTCGGCGATCGCCCTGATGGCGGCGTCGTCGACCGGGCCGTCCCAGATGCCGTAGCCCTGTACGCACATGAACTCGCCGCCGGAGCGGTTCACGCCGAGCAGGCGGTGGGCCGTGCCGTCGGCGTCCACGAGCTTGGCGCCGGACACGTGCAGGGCCGGTGCCGTCCCGGTGGCGGGCGGCTCGGTCGGCGTCGGGGTCGGAGTGGGCTCCGTGTCGACGTTGCAGGTCGTGCCGTTGAGCTTGAAGGTCGTCGGCACGGTGTTGCTCCCCGACCAGGAGCCGAGAAAGCCGGCGCTGACGCTCGCGCCGGTGGCGAGGGAGCCGTTCCAGCTCTCGTTCACGGCGGTGACCGCCGTACCGGACTGGGACCACTTGGCGTTCCAGCCCTGGGTGACCTTCTGGCCGCCTCCGAAGTCGAAGGCGAGGCTCCAACTGCTCACGGCAGCCATGTTGTTGGTGATGGTCACGGAGCCCTGGAAGCCGGTGTCCCACTGGCTGGTGACCGTGTACTCGACCGTGCACGCGGGTGTGGCGCCGGACGCCGATACCACCGGCACCAGCGCGGCCCCGACGAGGGCGACCGCACCGGTGACGGCTAAAAGAACTGAACGCGGGGGGTGTCGCATGAGCGACTCCTTGCAGCTCGGGCGCGTCGTGACGGACGCGTCGACTGAACGGAATCGCTCCCACTGGTGCGAAGGAAGGTAGCGCCAAGTGACAGCAAAGAACAGGGGAGTTGCTTGACTTTTCGGCGGGCTGATCCGTCGAATCTTTTCGACTCTTCAACCACCTTGACCGTCCCATCCCTCGTCTCCACTATGGGAGCGCTCCCACTGGTTCAAGCCTTGACTTCTTCCCCGAGCCGCAAGCGCAAGGAGGAACCAGCACATGCATCCCGCACATCCCGGAGGCCCCGTAAGGAGGCGCAGAGCCGTACGGCGGTTGTGGACCGCCGTCGTCGCTGCCCTCGCCCTGCCGCTGTCGATGCTCGCCACCGGAACGACCCCCGCCCAGGCGGCGACGGTCCAGTGCAGCGTGGACTACAAGACCAACGACTGGGGCACCGGCTTCACCGCCGACCTCACCCTCACCAACCGCGGTACGGACGCGATCAACGGCTGGACGCTGACGTACGCGTACACGGGCAACCAGAAGCTGTCCAACGGCTGGAACGGCACCTGGTCCCAGTCCGGCACCTCGATCACCGTGCAGAACGCGTCGTACAACGGCACGATCGCGGCCGGCGCGGCGGTGTCGACGGGCGCCCAGTTCTCGTACACCGGCAGCAACGCTGCGCCGACGAGCTTCGCGGTCAACGGTACGACCTGCGCCGGCGCGCACCAGCCGCCGGTGACCGTGCTGACCAGCCCGACGGCCGGCGCGGTGTACACGCAGGGCGATGCGGTGCCGCTGGCGGCGACCGCGGCGGCGGCCGACGGAGCGACGATCAGCAAAGTGGAGTTCTACGACGACACCACGCTGCTGGGGACGGACACCTCATCGCCCTACTCGCTCTCGGTCTCAAGTTTGACCGTGGGCAGTCATTCCCTGGTGGCGAAGGCGTACGACAGCCTGGGCGCGTCCGCGTCGTCGACACCGGTCGGCATCACGGTCGCCTCGGGTCCCGCGGTGGTCGCCTCGCCCACGCAGCTGGGCATCGAGCAGGGTGCGACCGGCAGCTTCGGGGTGAGCCTGTCGAAGCAGCCGAGCGCCAGCGTGACGGTGGCCGTGGCCCGTACGAACGGCAACACCGGGCTGTCGGTGAGCGCCGGTGCGTCGCTGACGTTCACACCGTCCAACTGGAGCACCGCGCAGGACGTGACCGTGGCCGCGGACTCCTCCGGCACGGGCACCGCGACCTTCACCGCGTCCGCGACCGGTTACACCAGCGCGGCGGTGACCGTCACGGAGCTCGCCGCGTCGAAGGCGTACGACGCCCGCTTCCTGGACCTCTACGGGAAGATCACCGACCCGGCGAACGGCTACTTCTCCCCCGAGGGCATCCCCTACCACTCGGTCGAGACGCTGATCGTCGAGGCCCCGGACCAGGGCCACGAGACCACGTCGGAGGCGTACAGCTACCTTCTCTGGCTGCAGGCCATGTACGGCAAGGTCACCGGTGACTGGTCCAAGTTCAACGGTGCGTGGGCGCTCATGGAGAAGTACATGATCCCGACCCACGCCGACCAGCCGACCAGCTCCTTCTACAACGCGTCCAAACCGGCCACGTACGCACCGGAGTTGGACACGCCGAACGAGTATCCAGCGAAGCTGGACACGTCGGTGTCGGTGGGATCGGATCCCATCGCCGCCGAACTGAAGTCCGCGTACGGTTCGGACGACGTGTACGGCATGCACTGGCTGGAGGACGTCGACAACGTCTACGGCTACGGTGACACGCCGGGCGGAGGGTGCGAGGCGGGTCCGACCGCAGACGGGCCGTCGTACATCAACACCTTCCAGCGCGGTGCGCAGGAGTCGGTGTGGGAGACGGTTCCGCAGCCGACCTGCGACGCCTTCAAGTACGGCGGTAAGAACGGGTACCTGGACCTGTTCACCGGCGACTCGTCCTACGCCAAGCAGTGGAAGTACACGGACGCCCCGGACGCCGACGCGCGTGCGGTGCAGGCCGCGTACTGGGCGGACGTGTGGGCGAAGGAGCAGGGCAAGGGCAGCGACGTCTCCGCCACCGTGGGCAAGGCGGCGAAGATGGGCGACTACCTGCGCTACGCCATGTACGACAAGTATTTCAAGAAGATCGGCAACTGTGTGGGCCCGTCGACCTGTGCGGCCGGCACCGGCAAGGACGCCTCGCACTATCTGCTCTCCTGGTACTACGCGTGGGGCGGGGCGACCGACACCAGCGCGGGCTGGGCGTGGCGGATCGGGTCGAGCCATGTGCACGGGGGATACCAGAACCCGCTCGCCGCGTACGCGCTGAGCTCGTACGCCGATCTGAAGCCCAAGTCGGCGACGGGTGCCACCGATTGGGGCACGTCCCTGACCCGGCAGCTGGAGTTCTACCGCTGGCTGCAGTCGTCGGAGGGCGCCATCGCCGGTGGCGCGACGAACAGTTGGCAGGGGCGGTACGCGAGCCCGCCGTCGGGGACGTCGACGTTCTACGGCATGTACTACGACTGGGAGCCGGTGTACCACGACCCGCCGTCCAACCAGTGGTTCGGCTTCCAGGCCTGGTCGATGGAGCGGGTCGCCGAGTACTACCAGCAGACCGGCAACGCGAGCGCCAAGGCGATCCTCGACAAGTGGGTGGCGTGGGCGCTGTCCAAGACCACGATCAACCCGGACGGCACGTATCTGATCCCGTCGACGCTTCAGTGGTCGGGCCAGCCCGACACCTGGAACGCGTCGAGTCCCGGCTCCAACAGCGGACTTCACGTCACGGTCGCCGACTACACCGACGACGTGGGCGTGGCGGCCGCGTATGCCAGGACGTTGACGTACTACGCCGCCAAGTCCGGTGACGCGACGGCGAAGTCGACGGCCAAGGCGCTGCTCGACGGCATGTGGGACCACTACCAGGACAGCCTGGGGATCGCAGTGCCGGAGACGCGGGCCGACTACAACCGGTTCGGGGACGCGGTGTACGTCCCGAGCGGGTGGAGCGGGACGATGCCGAACGGGGACGCGGTCAACTCGTCGTCGACGTTCGCCTCGTTGCGGAGCTTCTACAAGAACGACCCTGCGTGGTCGAAGATCCAGAGCTATCTGGCGGGCGGGGCCGCGCCCGTGTTCACGTATCACCGGTTCTGGGCCCAGGCCGATATCGCGCTGGCGATGGGGTCGTACGCGGAGCTGCTGGAGTAGTTCGGCCGCCGGTT
Source organism: Streptomyces sp. Ag109_O5-1 (assembly GCF_003814875.1). GTDB lineage: Bacteria > Actinomycetota > Actinomycetes > Streptomycetales > Streptomycetaceae > Streptomyces > Streptomyces sasae. The sequence goes on from NZ_RKQF01000001.1 coordinate 1,831,173, forward strand.
CGTCGTAGCTGGTCGCGCAGTTCCTCCCCCGGCCTTCGGCTGGGGGTACCCCCAGCGCCCCTGACGGGGCGCTGCAGCCGGGCCGTCCTCACCCGCACTGAGGACTGCCCGGCATCTCTCACCTCTTCCGGAAAGCGCTTACCGTCCCCCTCACGGAAAGGACATCCCGTGCGAAGAACCCGTATCCTCACCGCCGTTCTCGCCCTCGCGGCCGGGCTGCTCGCCGGCACCCCGCCCGCACTCGCCGCGAACCACAGTGCGCAGGTCACCCTCGCCGCCGACACCTACACCTGGAGCAACGCCCGGATCGACGGCGGTGGTTTTGTCCCCGGGATCGTCTTCAACCGTTCCGAGAAGAACCTCGCCTACGCCCGTACCGACATCGGCGGCGCCTACCGCTGGTCGGAGTCGACCAAGACCTGGACGCCGTTGCTGGACTCGGTCGGCTGGAACGAGTGGGGGCACACCGGGGTCGTCAGCCTGGCCTCCGACTCGGTCGATCCGGACAAGGTCTACGCGGCCGTCGGAACGTACACCAACAGCTGGGACCCGACCGACGGGGCGGTGCTGCGGTCCTCGGACCGGGGTGCCAGCTGGCAGAAGACCGATCTGCCGTTCAAGCTGGGCGGCAACATGCCCGGCCGGGGCATGGGCGAGCGGCTGGCGATCGACCCGGACAAGGACAGCGTGCTGTATCTGGGCGCGCCCAGCGGCAAGGGGCTGTGGCGGTCGACGGACTCAGGGGTGACCTGGTCACAGGTGACCAATTTCCCGAACGTCGGCAACTACGTGCAGGATGCGACCGACACCACCGGCTACGCCTCGGACAACCAGGGCATCGTGTGGGTCACCTTCGACGAGTCGACCGGTACGGCTGGTTCGGCGACGAAGACGATCTACGTCGGGGTCGCCGACGAGGACAACGCGGTGTACCGCTCGACGGACGCGGGCGCGACCTGGACCCGGTTGGCCGGCCAGCCCACCGGATATCTCGCCCACAAGGGCGTGCTGGACGCGAAGAACGGCTACCTCTACCTCGCCTACAGCGACAAGGGCGGTCCGTACGACGGCGGCAAGGGCCAGCTGTGGCGGTACGCGACCGCGACCGGTACCTGGACGAACATCAGCCCGGTGGCTGAGGCCGACACCTACTACGGGTTCAGCGGTCTGACGGTCGACCGGCAGCACCCCGGCACCGTCATGGCCACCGCCTGCAGCTCCTGGTGGCCGGACACCCAGATCTTCCGCTCCACGGACAGCGGGGCGACCTGGACGAAGGCGTGGGACTACACGTCGTACCCCAACCGCTCGAACCGCTACACGATCGACGTGTCGTCGTCGCCGTGGCTGACGTTCGGCGCGAACCCGTCCCCGCCCGAACAGAGCCCGAAACTGGGGTGGATGACGGAGTCGCTGGAGATCGACCCGTTCAACTCCGACCGGATGATGTACGGGACGGGGGCGACGCTCTACGGCACCGAGGATCTGACCAAGTGGGACAGCGGCGGCCAGTTCACCGTCAAGCCCATGGTGCAGGGCCTGGAGGAGACCTCGGTCAACGATCTGGCCGCTCCCCCGTCCGGCGGTGCCCAGCTCTTCAGCGCGCTGGGTGACATCGGCGGCTTCCGGCACACGGACCTCACCAAGGTCCCGTCGATGATGTACACGTCCCCGACCTTCTCGACGACCACGAGCCTGGACTTCGCGGAGTCGAACCCCGACATCGTCGTGCGGGTGGGCAATCTGGACTCCGGGCCGCACATCGCGTTCTCGACGGACAACGGGGCCGACTGGTTCGGCGGAACGGATCCTTCGGGGGTGAGCGGCGGCGGTACCGTCGCGGCCGCGGCCGACGGAAGCCGGTTCGTGTGGAGTCCGGCGGGCACCGGTGTGCAGCACACGACCGGCTTCGGGTCGTCCTGGTCCGCGTCGAGCGGCATCCCGTCCGGGGCGGCCGTCGAGTCGGACCGGGTGGATCCGAAGACCTTCTACGGCTTCAAGTCGGGGAAGTTCTACGTGAGTACGGACGGTGGCGCGACCTTCACGGCGTCCGCGGCGACCGGACTGCCGAGCGGAGACAGCGTTCGGTTCAAGGCGCTGCCCGGGACGAAGGGCGATGTGTGGCTGGCGGGCGGTTCGACGGACGGTGCGTACGGGCTGTGGCACTCGACCGACGGCGGCGCGACCTTCGCCAAGCTCTCCGACGTCGACCAGGCCGACACCGTCGGTTTCGGCAAGGCGGCGACCGGTGCCTCGTACCAGACCCTGTACACCAACGCGAAGATCGGCGGGGTGCGGGGCATCTTCCGTTCCACGGACGAGGGTGCGAGCTGGACACGTATCAACGACGACGCCCACCAGTGGGGTTGGACCGGGGCGGCCATCACGGGTGACCCGCGGGTCTACGGCCGGGTGTACGTCTCGACGAACGGCCGGGGTGTGATCTACGGCGACACCTCCGACAGCAGCGGGGGCGGAGACGGAGGGGGCGGCACCGATCCCACGCCCTCCGGCGCCTGCACGGTCACCTACCGGATCAGCAACCAGTGGACGGGCGGTTTCCAGGCGGACGTCCAGCTGACCAACACCGGCTCCACGGCCTGGAGCGGCTGGTCGCTGGGCTGGTCCTTCCCGAACGGGCAGACGGTCGGCCAGCTCTGGAACGCTGACTGGACCCAGTCCGGTGCGGCGGTGACGGCCAGGAACGTCAGCTGGAACGGGACGGTCGCGGCCGGATCCTCGGTGTCCTTCGGCTTCACGGGCACCTGGAGCGGGGCGAACGGCAGACCTTCGTCCTTCGAGCTGGGCGACCAGACCTGCACGGTCGCCTGACCGACGGGGGCGCGTGCTGCACCGGGCACGCGCCCTCTTCCCGGATGTCTAGGGCCGGGTCACCGGCACCTGCCACACCAGCGTCGTACCGCCGCCCTCGGGGCAGTCCCACTCCAGGCGGCCGCCCAGTTCCGCCGCCCGTTCCGCCATGTTGCGCAGTCCGCTGCGACGCCCGTCGGGCGGGATGCCCACGCCGTTGTCCCGTACCGTCAGGACCAGTTCGCGCCCGTCGGTCACAAGGATCACCTCGGCGCGGTCGGCGTGGGCGTGCCGGGCGATGTTGGTGAGGGCCTCGGCGAGAACGGCGACGGCGTGGTCGGCGATCTCCTTGGGCACGTCGGTGTCGAGGAGGCCTTCCATGCGCAGGCTCGGCGCGAAGCCCAGGACCGGTGCCGCCTCCCCGGCGGCGCGTACGGCGCGGGCGCGCAGCCCGGTGCCGGCCCCGCCCTCGCGGGCACGCAGCCCGAAGATCGTCGACCTGATGATCTTGATGGTCTCGTCCAGGTCTTCCACGGCTCGCAGCACCCGCTCGGACGCCTCGGTGTGCTCGATGAAACGGCCGGCGCTCTGCAGGGTCATGCCGGTGGCGAAGAGCCGCTGGATGGCCAGGTCGTGCAGGTCCCGGGCGATCCGGTCACGGTCCTGGAGGACCGCGATCTCCTGGGCGTCCCGGCGGCGCTGGGCCAGCTCCAGGGCGATCGCCGCCTGCGCCGCGAAACTCTGCAGCGTCTCCGTCTCCCGCTCGGAGAAGACCGTGCCGCCGCTCTCGCGCGCCAGCAGCAGCACACCCCGCACCCCGCTGTCCCCGGTGCCGATGGGGATGGCCACGGCGGGGCCGAGCCCCTCGAAGCGAGGCGGTTCCGGGCAGATCTTCGGGTCGTGGGCGACGTCCTGGCTGGCGACGGGGGCCCCGGCCGAGAAGGCAAGGCCCATCAGGGTGTTGTCCAGGGAGAGCACCAGGCCCCGGTGGGCGTCCGCGCCCGTGCCGACGGCGATCTCCACGCCCAGCGAACCGGTCTCCTCCATCGGGATCGCGACGGCGGCCAGGTCCGAGCCCGTGATGCCCCTGGCCCGCTCGGCGATCAGGGCCAGGGCGTCGGCGGGGTCACCGCCGGACATCAGGGTGTGGGTGATCTCCGCGTTGGCCCGCAGCCAGCGCTCGCGCAGCCGGGACTCCTCGTACAGGCGGGCGTTGTCGATCGCCACGCCGGCCGCGACGGCGAGCGTCGACGTCACCGACACGTCCTCCTCGTCGAACTCGAGGCCGCCGCGTTTCTCGGTGAGGTACAGGTTGCCGAACACCTGGTCGCGGACCCGGATCGGAACGCCGAGGAAGGTGTTCATGGGCGGGTGGTTCGCCGGGAAACCGTAGGACGCGGAGTGCTCGGAGAGCTTCGCGATCCGCAGCGGCTCGGGGTGGCGGATCAGCTCGCCCAGGATGCCGTGCCCCTCCGGATAGGGGCCGATCCGGGCGATCTCCTCCTCGGTGACCCCCACCGTGTGGAAGGCCGACAGCCGCTTCCCGTCGGGCCCGATCACACCGAGCGCCCCGTACTCGGCGTCGACCAGCACGGCCGCCGCCTCCACGATGCTGCGCAGGGCCTGCTCCAGATCGAGTTCCCGGCCGACCGAGAGGACCGCCTCCAGCAGGCTGTGCACCCGGTCGCGGGTGCCACGGGCGGCGTCCAGGCGGGCCTGCAGCTCGTCCAGCAGCTCGTCGAGCCTCAGCTGCGGCAGCCGTAGGCGGGCCTCTTCGGGGCCTTCCACTGCGTCCTCCCGACCCTGTCGACTGGTGGCACCGGCAGGTCCGGTCATAGGCCACCGTAGTGCGCGACAGGGGGCCGGGGCATCCGGTTCGGCCAGGTCACCGAGGTCCGCTCAGTTCGCGTCCGGTGACGAGTTCGGGCTCGATGCGCACGAAGACCTCGTGCGGGACGGGCACCCAGGAGCGGGGGCCGTCCTGGACGAGCCGTCGATGTTCGGCGGGGTCGCTCACCACGGTCGCGGCGCCGGTGACGACGACGCTCCACCCCGAGCGGCTGCCCGCGTCGACCTCGTCGGCCTCGAAGGCGACCACGGAGCCGTCGATGGCGCGGACCAGCTCCGAGGCCGCGGACGTCCGCAGGAGGACCGCGCCGTCGCCGTCCAGTCCGAAGTTGACCGGCAGCACGGCGGGCAGCGCGTGCCGGGTGTGGACGATACGGCCGACGGGCACCGTGCCGAGCCGGGTCAGGCACTCGCGCCGGTCGAGCTCACGGAATCCGTCGTTGGCGTACATGGGCCGCCGCCTCGCCTTTCGGGTCGCGTACTACGTGCGTTTCATCCTCCGATGCGTGCCGGGGCCACAACCAGGGGCCAAGGGTCCCGACCGATGCGACGAAGGACCCGGCCCGGCGGGCCGGACCTGCGGCGGCCGGCCACGGTGTCGCGACCGGCGCATGAGGTCGGGACCGGCGCGCGGCATCAGGACGGGCGCGCGGTACCGGGATGGGCGCGCGGGCGGCGGCTGTGCGCCCGGGCCGTTCGGGTCGCGGACGGGTGGGCCGAACGGCCCTTCCGCGCGGGGCACCGGCTGGGCTTGTCTGCTGTCATGGGCGACAACCACACGAGGTCGGTGACGTACCGCACGGCACGGACAGCCGACGGGACCACCGTCGTGACGCTGCGCGGAGAACTCGACCTGCTGGCGGTTCCGGCCCTCTCCGCGGCCCTGGACGCGCTGACGGCCGGTGCCGAGCCCGATCTTATATTCGACCTGCGTCACGTGTCCTTCGTCGACTGCACCGGGCTCGGCATCCTGTGCCGGGCGCGCAACCGGGTCCGGGCACGGCACGGCCGGCTGCGACTGGTCGTGCCCGGCGGGGCCGTCCTGCGGTTGTTCCGGCAGACGGGGCTGGCCGCTGCCTTCGAGTTCTGCGGACCGCTCCCCGCGGACTCCGCGGCGGTCTCCCTGCGGTGACCCACCCCGCCGCCGTTCCGGGTCAGGGGTTCCAGGTCCAGTCGGCGACCTCGGGCAGGTCGGTGCCGTGCTCGCGGATCCAGGCCTGGTGGCGGGTGCGGACGTCGGCCATCTGCTGGCGTACGGCGGCGGCGCGCACGGCGAGACCGGGGACACGGTCGATGACGTCCATGACCAGGCGGTAGCGGTCGAGGTCGTTGCGGACGACCATGTCGAAGGGTGTGGTGGTGGTCCCGGACTCCTTGTAGCCGCGCACATGCAGGTTCTGGTGGCCGGTGCGGCGGTAGGCGAGGCGGTGGATCAGCCAGGGGTAGCCGTGGTAGGCGAAGATCACCGGCTTGTCGGTGGTGAACAGGCCGTCGTACTCGAAGTCGCTCATCCCGTGCGGGTGTTCGTCCTTGGGCATGAGGCTGGTCATGTCGATGACGTTGACCACGCGCACGGCCAGCTCGGGGAGATGGCCGCGCAGCAGCTGGGCGGCGGCGAGGATCTCCTGGGTGGGGACGTCGCCGGCGCAGGCGAGGACGACGTCGGGTTCGCGGGTGCCGTTCTCGGTGCCGGCCCACTCCCAGATCCCCGCGCCGCGGGCGCAGTGGACACGGGCCTGGTCCATGGAGAGCCAGTCGAAGCAGGGCTGCTTGCCGGCCACGACCACGTTGACGTAGTCCCGGCTGCGCAGCACGTGGTCGGCGACGGAGAGCAGGGTGTTGGCGTCCGGCGGGAGGTAGACGCGGACGACCTCGGGGCTCTTGTTGAGGACGTGGTCGACGAAGCCGGGGTCCTGGTGCGAGAAGCCGTTGTGGTCCTGACGCCATACATGCGAGGTCAGCAGGTAGTTGAGGGAGGCGATGGGCGCCCGCCAGGGCAACTCCCGCGAAGTCTTCAACCACTTGATGTGCTGGTTGACCATCGAGTCGACGATGTGCACGAACGCCTCGTAGCAGGAGAACAGCCCGTGCCGGCCGGTGAGGAGATACCCCTCCAGCCACCCCTGGCAGGTGTGTTCGGAGAGGATCTCCATCACCCGGCCGTGCCGGTCCAGGTGTTCGTCCACCGGGAGCACCTCGGCCTGCCAGGCCTTGCCGGTGGCGTCGTAGACGGCCTGGAGCCGGTTGGAGGCGGTCTCGTCGGGACCGACCAGACGAAAGTCCCGGCGCGCCCCGGTGTCCTTCATCACCTGGGCAAGTAGGTCTCCGAGGACGCGGGTGGGCTCGTGCAGGGTGCTGCCCGGCTTGTCGACGGGCACCGCGAAGTCGTTGAGGTCAGCGATGGGCAGGTCCCGGACGAGGAGACCGCCGTTGGCGTACGACGAGGCGCCCAGCCGCTTCGCACCGTCGGGGACGCAGGCGAGCACGTCGGCGACCGGCCGGCCGTCGGACCCGAACAGCTCCTCCGGCCGGTACGACCGCAGCCACGCCTCCAACTGCCGCAGATGCTCCGGGTTTTCACGGACCCCGGCGAGCGGGACCTGATGGGCCCGCCAAGTGCCCTCCACGGGCACACCGTCCACCTCCACGGGGCCGGTCCAGCCCTTGGGCGTGCGCAGCACGATCATCGGCCAGTGCACCCGCTCGGTGACACCGTCCTCGCGGGCTGAGCGCTGCATGACGGCGATGCGGTCCAGTGCGTCGTCCATCGCCGCGGCCATGGCACGGTGCACCCGTGCCGGATCGTCGCCGGTCACGTGGATCGGGTCGTGGCCGTATCCGCGCAGCAGGGAGTCGAGTTCGGCCTCGGGCAGACGGGCCAGGACGGTCGGGTTGGCGATCTTGTAGCCGTTGAGGTGCAGGATCGGCAGCACCGCGCCGTCGTGCGCCGGGTCGAGGAACTTGTTCGAGTGCCAGGACGCGGCCAGCGGCCCGGTCTCCGCCTCACCGTCGCCGATCACACAGGCCACCAGCAGGTCCGGGTTGTCCAGGGCGGCACCGTAGGCGTGGGAGAGCGAGTAGCCCAGCTCACCGCCCTCATGGATCGAACCCGGCGTCTCCGGGGCCACATGGCTGGGCACACCGCCGGGGAAGGAGAACTGCCGGAACAGCCGTGCCATCCCCTCCGCGTCCCGCGACACGTCGGGGTAGGTCTCGCCGTAACTGCCCTCCAGCCAGGAGTTGGCCAGCACGGACGGACCGCCGTGCCCCGGCCCCCATACGCACAGGGCGTCCAGCCCACGTGCCCTGATGACCCGGTTCAGGTGCGTGTACACGAGGTTCAGACCGGGCGAGGTGCCCCAGTGACCGAGCAGCCGGGGCTTGATGTGCTCCGGCCGCAGCGGCTCGGTGAGCAGCGGGTTCGACAGCAGGTAGATCTGGCCCGCGGCCAGGTAGTTCGCAGCGCGCCAGTGCGCGTCCAGGGTGCGCAACTCCTCTTCGGACAGTACGGCGGTGTCCTGCTGTTCGAGCTGGGACATGGGCGGGACTCCCGAAGTCGTCAGTGCGGGCCGGTGGTCGGGCTGCGGGGCAGCCGGTGGGTCACCGTGGGCCATGTCCGCTCGGGGACGACGGTGACCGGGCAGGTGGGGTGGTGCGGGACCGCGTGGGCGACACGGCCGAGGGGGAGGGTCGCGCTGCGGGGCCTGCGCGGGGCGGCCATGGCCGGAGGGCCGGCGTCGTGGGAGGCCGTCACGAGCACCCGTCGGGCGTGGCCCGCCGTGGTCCGCCGGCGCGCGGGCAGGTCCGGTGGCGGTTCGCTCGACGCCTCGTCCAGCGTAGCCAGGGCCCGCCGCTCGTGCAGCCGGGCGGCCTCCTGGTGCGGCTGCGGCGGTGCCCCCGCGGCGGTCCGGGCCGGTCTCCGGACGGGTCGGCGGCCCAGGTCCTAGGGCCTGGGGCGGCCAACGGCTCCGGAACCGGTTCCAGGACCTGCACGGGCGGCCCGGCTCTCGGGCGCGCCGTCGGCACCCGCCGTGACGGGGCGATGGCCGCCGCGGCGGGGCCGGCGGAGAGGGCGGTCAGACCGACGCCGACCAGGGCGGCCGCGGTGGTGAGTGCCGCCAGGACGGCGGAGCGTCGTCTGCGATGCGGGTGCTGCACGTGGGGTACCTCCCGGGAGACGGACTGGGTCTGCTGTCAGTCGCAGCCGCTCGCCCGGGAGTTGCCGTGACTTTCGGCCAGTTCGGCTTCCGTGGCGGTGGAGTTCGGGGACGGAAGACGTCCTTCAGCCGGCCGTAGGTTTCCTGAACGCCCGTAGGGCGAAGTGGGGGTCGGGGCGGCGGCGGTCCTGGTCGGGCAGGGTTGCCAGGCGCTCGGCGAACTCCTCGGCCCGGGGGTCGCCGGGCCGTAGCGCCGTGAACCAGCCACGTCGCAGGTCGGCGATGGTGGAGCGGGGGCTGCGGCCCTGGCCGAGGCCGGCGAAGACCGACTGTCCGGCGGGCAGCAGGCCGTTCACCGCGGCGTGCGCGGTCACGTGCTCGCAGGCGTCCGGGGCCGGGCGGCGCGGGCGCGGCGCGAGGACGGCGTCGATGTCGCTGCCGACGTCGTGCGCGGCGGCCTTGTCGACGGTCGTGACGTAGACCCCGCCGGGCCGCAGCACACGGGCGCACTCGGCGACGGTCGCACGGACCTCGGCGGTGTCCGCTATGAGGTGGAGCAGCCAGACGGTGGTCACGGCGTCGAAGGTGGCGTCCGGGAAGGGGAGCCGGCGGCTGTCGGCCAGCGTGATCGCTCCCGGCAGCCGGGCCGCCGCCCGCCTTGCCATGCCGGGCGCCCGGTCCGCCCCGGTGACCTGGAGTGCGGGGCGGGCCGCGGCGAGGCGGCGGGTGACGATGCCGGTGCCGCAGGCGAGGTCGAGGAGGCGGCCGGGGCGGTCCGGGATCAGGCCGAGGACGGCGTCGGCGGCCGCCTCGGCACGGGCCTCGCCGCCGCGGGACGCGTCGTAGGCCTCGGCTTCTTCGTCGTAGTCGAGCACACGGCTCAGTGTGCTCCGTGACCTGGGGCAATGTCCTCCACCCTGCGGGCGAGTTCGAAGTCCAGCCGGGTGACGGCGCCGCCGACACTGTGGGTGTTCACGGTGAGGGTGACGGTGTGGTAGCCGAGGGTGAGGTCGGAGTGGTGGTCGAGTTCGTCCTGGATGCGGGCGATGTGCACGACGAGTGCGGTGGCGGCGAAGTGCGAGTCGAGGCGGTAGGCGCGGGCGAGCCGGTCGCCGTCCAGCGACCAGCCCGGCAGCTCGGCCAGCCGGTCCTCGATCTCCTTCTGCGACAGCGGTTCGACGGCCATGGTGCGGTTTCCTTCCCGGAGGCGTACGTGGGATCAGCCTGCCATGAAGTGGGATTGCCGGGCCGGTCACACGCGCGCTCCTCGACTACGGTCGTCCGTATGACCCTTGTCGCGTCCGGTCCCGCCGACTCCCCCGCCGCCTCCCCGACCGCCCCCGACGGCAAGGGAGCGGGTCCGCTGTTGCGGGCGTGGCGGGAGCGGCGGCGGGTCAGCCAGCTGGAGCTGGCACTGCGTGCCGACTCCTCGGCCCGGCACATCAGCTTCATCGAGACGGGCCGCGCGCGTCCGAGCGAGGAGATGGTGCTGCGCCTGGCCGAGCACCTGGACGTACCGGTGCGGGAGCGCAACGCGCTGCTGCTGGCCGCCGGTTACGCCCCGCACTACCCGGAGACCCCGCTGGACGACCCGGCGCTGGACGCGCTGCGGGACGGCATGGAGCGGCTGATCGGGGGCTATGAGCCGTATCCGGCGCTGGTCGTGGACGCCACGTACACCGTGGTCGCTGCCAACCGGGGCATCGCCATGCTCCTGGAGGGGGTGCCGGAGTCGCTGCTCGCGCCCGCGCCGAACGCGATGCGGCTGACCCTGCACCCGGAGGGCCTGGCGCCGCGCATCCGTAATCTGTGCGAGTGGCGTGGGCATCTGCTGGAGCAGATGGAGCGGCAGATCGCGCTCCACCGGTCGGCCGCGCTGCGGGAGTTGTACGAGGAGGTCGCCGCCTATCCGGTCCCGGCCGGTGTCGACGAGGGCCGGCCGGTCGAGCCCGTCGCGTACTTCGCGCTGCCGCTGCGGATCGAGCACGAGGGGCGGGTGCTGTCGTTCGTGTCGTCGATCTCGACGTTCAACACCCCGATGGACGTGACGGTCGCCGAGCTGGCCATCGAGACGTTCCTGCCGGCCGACCCGGCGACCGCCAAGTACCTGCAGTCGCTGGTGGGTTGACGCAAAGGCTGCTCCGCGCGTAGACACAGGAGTCTGCCTCGACAACGTGTGCGACGGCGGCATCGCGTGTCAGACTGCACGCGTACTTGTGCACGTAGGGGAGGCGTGGCGTGAGTGAGCGGCGTGCTGCGCCCACCGTGGGCCAGGTCGTGCTGGGCAAAAGGCTGCAGGAGCTGCGGGAGGCGGCGGGCCTGGCCCGCGACGAGGCGGCCCAGGTGCTGCGGGTGGCGCAGGCGACCGTACGGCGGATGGAGATGGCCGAGGTCGCGCTGAAGATCCCGTACGTCCAGGTGCTGCTGGAGACGTACGGGGTGCCCGAGGAGGAGCAGGGCGCGTTCGTGCGGCTGGCCGAGGAGGCCAACCAGCCGGGCTGGTGGCAGCGGTTCCATGACGTCCTGCCGGACTGGTTCAGCCTGTACGTGAGTCTGGAGGGCGCCGCCCGGGTCGTCCGCTCCTACGAACCGCACTTCATCCCCGGCCTGTTGCAGACCGAGGCGTATGCGCGGGCCGTGCTGGAGGCCGGGACGATAGGCCATACCGATCCCACGGCCGTCGAACGGCATGTGTCGCTGCGTATGACCCGGCAGGGGCTGCTGGAGCAGGACGATCCGCCCCATCTATGGGTGATCATGGACGAGACGGTGCTGCGGCGCCCGGTCAGCATCGACTGCGGGGTGATGCGCGACCAGGTCGACAAGCTGCTCGCCTATATCGAGCGGGACCGGATAACCCTGCAGCTCGCCGAGTTCGCGAGCGGCCCGCATCCGGGGACGTACGCGCCGTTCACGCTGTTCCGGTTCGCCGAGCCGGAGCTGCCGGACATGGTCTTCACCGAGTATCTGACCGGCGCCCTGTACCTGGACTCGCGCGACGAGGTCGGGGCCCATCTGGAGGTCCTGGACCATATGACGGCCCGGGCCGCCTCGGCCCAGCGGACCGAGGACCTGCTGCGCGAGTACCGCGACAAAATCTGAGGACCTGAGGACCCGAAGGAGCACACAGCGTGACCGCATCCGAGCCCGCGTCCCTCGCCGTCGACACCAGTCGGCCGCATCCGGCGCGGGTGTACGACTGGTGGCTGGGCGGCAAGGACAACTACCCGGTGGACGAGGAGCTCGCCCGGAAGATCCTCGCCGTGGACGGCACGGTGCTGCGCGGGGCGCGCGCCAACCGCCGGTTCATGCAGCGGGCCGTGCGCACGGCCGCCGAGTCCGGCACCCGCCAGTTCCTGGACATCGGCACGGGCATCCCGACCGAGCCCAACCTGCACCAGGTGGCGCAGGGCGTGGCACCGGAGTCGAAGGTGGTGTACGCGGACAACGACCCGATCGTGCTGCGCCACGCCGAGGCCCTTCTGCACGGCACGCCCGAGGGCAGCACCGCGTATGTGCACGCCGACGTCCGCGATGTCGACACCCTGCTGGGCCGGGCCGCCGAGACCCTGGACTTCGAGCAGCCGATCGCGCTGTCCCTGGTGGCGCTGACCCACTATCTCGACGACGAGCCGGACGGCGACGATGTGTACGGCCTGCTGAAGCGGTACGTGGACGCGCTCGCCCCGGGCAGCCATCTGATCCTGTCCCAGGTCACCCCTGACCTCAGCCCGGCGGCGATCGAGCAGGCGGCCGCGAACTTCCGGCGCAGCGGGACCCCCTTCCACCCACGCTCGCTGCCCGGGTTCTCGCGCTTCTTCGACGGCCTGGAGCTGCTCGGCCCCGGGGTGATCCCGGTCTCCGGCTGGCGCCCCGACCCGGAGGACGTGGCGCTGCAGCAGGAGGGCATCGTGCCGGTGTACGGCGGTGTCGCCCGCAAGGTCTGACCCGTCCGGGCGCCCTGAACAGGTGCGTTCCCGCGCCCGCCCCTAGCGTCGAAGCGAAGGGTGAGCAAGGGAGCACAGGTGACGGACACGGAGAGACCCCCCAAGGAGCCGGGTGCGGCGCTGCTGGGCGCCGCCCGGTTCTTCCGGCCGGGCACGCCCGCACCCGATCTGCACAGCGTCTCGTTCACCGGCGGCCGGGAGGCGGACGCCTTCTACCGGGACCGCTGGAGCCACGACAAGGTCGTGAACTCCACGCACGGGGTGAACTGCACCGGCTCCTGTCGCTGGAAGGTGTACGTCAAGGACGGGATCATCACCTGGGAGACCCAGGAGACGGACTATCCCTCGGTCGGCCCCGACCGCCCCGAGTACGAGCCCCGCGGCTGCCCGCGCGGTGCCGCGTTCTCCTGGTACACGTACTCGCCGACGCGGGTGCGGTATCCGTACGTCCGGGGCGTGCTCCTGGAGCTGTACCGGGAGGCGAAGAAGCGGCTGGGGGACCCGGTGGACGCCTGGGCGGACCTCCAGAGCGACCCCGAGCGCCGCCGCCGCTACCAGCAGGCGCGCGGCAAGGGCGGCCTGGTGCGGGCGAGTTGGGAAGAGGCGGTGGAGATCGTCGCCGCCGCGCAGGTGCACACCATCAGGACCTACGGCCCCGACCGCATCGCCGGCTTCTCCCCCATCCCCGCGATGTCGATGGTGTCCCATGCGGCCGGCGCCCGCTACCACTCCCTCATCGGCGCCCCGATGCTCTCCTTCTACGACTGGTACGCCGAACTTCCGGTGGCCTCCCCGCAGGTGTTCGGCGACCAGACGGACGTACCGGAGTCGGGCGACTGGTGGGACGCCGCCTATCTGATGATGTGGGGCTCGAACGTCCCGGTGACCCGCACCCCCGACGCCCACTGGATGGCGGAGGCCCGCTACCGCGGCCAGAAGGTGGTGGTCGTCTCCCCCGACTACGCGGACAACGCCAAGTTCGCCGACGAGTGGCTGCACCCGCACCCGGGCACCGACGGCGCGCTGGCCCTGGCGATGGGCCATGTCATCCTGAAGGAGTTCTTCGTCGACCGCGAGACGCCGTTCTTCGCGGACTACGTGCGGAAGTTCACCGACCTGCCGTTCCTGGTGACGCTCACCGAACGGGACGGCGCGTATGTGCCGGGCAAGTTCCTGCGCGCCACCGATCTGGGGCAGGAGGGCGAGGGCGCCGAGTGGCAGACGGTCGTCCTGGACTCGGTCTCCGGCCGCGCGGTCGTCCCGAACGGCTCCCTCGGCTTCCGCTGGACCGACTCCGGCAAGGGCCGATGGAACCTCGAACTGGGCGACATCGAACCGCAGTTGAGCCTGTACGGCAGTGAGGTCGCGGCCGGGGTGGAGGTGCTGCTCCCGCACTTCGCCACGGACGGCGGCGAGCACGGCCAGGGATGGGGGGACGTACTGCGAAGGGCCGTACCGGCGACCCGCCTGGGCGGAGCGGACGGCCCCCTGGTGACCACCGTCTACGACCTCCTGCTCGCCCAGTACGGCGTGTGGCGCCACGGGTTGCCGGGCAGCTGGCCCACCCACTACGAGGACGCGGGCGCCCCCGGCACCCCCGCCTGGCAGGAGCGGCACACCTCGGTCCCGGCCGCCAAGTGCATCAGGATCGCAAGGGAGTTCGCGCGGACCGCCGAGCGCTCCAAGGGCCGCTGCATGATCCTGATGGGCGCCGGCACCAACCACTGGTTCCACTCCGAGACCATCTACCGCGCCTTCCTCGCCCTGCTCCAGCTCACCGGCTGCCAGGGCCGCAACGGCGGCGGCTGGGCGCACTACGTCGGCCAGGAGAAGTGCCGCCCGGTGACCGGCTGGGCCACGCTGGCCTCGGCCAACGACTGGTCCCGGCCGCCGCGCCAGATGATCGGCACCGCGTACTGGTTCCTCAACACCGACCAGTGGCGCTACGACCGGTTCGCCGCCGACGTCCTGGCCTCGCCGCTGGGCGAGGGCAGGCTCGCCGGGATGACCGGGGCGGACTGTCTCGCGCTGTCGGCCCGTTCGGGCTGGATGCCGTCGTACCCGACCTTCGACCGCAACCCCCTCGAACTCGGCGACGCCTTCGGCGACCCGGTGGCCAAGGCGGTCGCCGAACTCCGCGCGGGAACCCTGAAGTTCGCGTGCGAGGACCCGGACGCACCGGAGAACTGGCCGCGGGTCCTGACCCTGTGGCGGGCGAATCTGCTGGGCTCGCCGGCGAAGGGCGCGGAGTACTTCACCAAGCACCTCCTCGGCACGCACTCCTCCCTGCGTGCCGAGGAGGCGACCCTCGAGGAGCGGCCACGGGACGTGGTCTGGCGGAACGAGGCGCCCGAGGGCAAGCTCGACCTCCTGCTCTCGCTCGACTTCCGGCAGACCTCCTCGACCCTGCTGTCGGACGTCGTGCTGCCCGCCGCCACCTGGTACGAGAAGCACGACCTGTCGTCGACGGACATGCATCCGTACGTGCACTCCTTCACCCCGGCCGTGGACCCGCCCTGGCAGGCGCGCACCGACTTCGACGCCTTCAAGGCGCTCGCGGAGCGGCTGAGCGAACTGGCCGTCAAACATCTCGGGGTGCGCAAGGACCTGGTGGCGGTGCCGCTCCAGCACGACACCCCGGGCGAGGTCGCCCAGCCGGGCGGGGTGGTGCGGGACTGGCGGCGCGGGGAGTGCGAGCCGGTGCCCGGGGAGACCATGCCGAATCTGACCGTGGTCGAGCGGGACTACACGGCGATCGGCGCCAAGTTCACGGCGCTCGGCCCGCTGGTGGAGCAACTCGGCCTGCCTGCCAAGGGAATCACCCTGAGGCCCGACCAAGAGGTGGCATATCTACGGGATCTGAACGGCACCGGATACCAGGGCCGCCCGTCCCTCGACACGGCGGTGAAGGCGGCCGACACCATCCTGGCGCTGTCCGGCACCACCAACGGCCGTCTCGCCACCCAGGGTTTCCGCTCCCTGGAGGAGCGCACCGGGCAGGAGATGGCCCATCTGGCCGCCGAGCACGAGGGCAAGCGGATCACGTACGCCGACACCCAGGCGGCGCCGGTGCCGGTGATCACCTCTCCGGAGTGGTCGGGCAGCGAGGCGGGCGGCCGCCGCTACACGGCGTTCGTCCTCAACACCGAGCATCTCAAACCCTGGCACACGCTCACCGGACGCCAGCACTTCTTCCTCGACCACGACTGGATCCACGAACTGGGCGAGGCGCTTCCCGTCTACCGGCCGCCGCTGGACATGAACAAGCTGTTCGGCGAACCGTATCTGGGCCCGGACGGACAACGTGAGGTGACGGTCCGTTACCTCACTCCGCACAACAAGTGGTCCATCCACTCCGAGTACCAGGACAACCTGTTCATGCTGGCCCTCTCCCGGGGCGGCCAGAACATCTGGATGTCCCCGCGGGACGCGGACACCATCGGGGTGAAGGACAACGACTGGGTCGAGGCGGTCAACCGCAACGGCGTGGTGACGGCCCGGGCGGTCGTCTCGCACCGGATGCCGGCCGGCACGGTGTACCTGCACCATGCGCAGGAACGCACGGTGGCCGTCCCCAAGACGGAGACCACCGGTATGCGCGGCGGTGTCCACAACACGCTGACCCGCCTCATCCTCAAGCCCTCGCACCTGATCGGCGGTTACGCCCAGCTGTCCTGGGCCTTCAACTACCTGGGCCCGACGGGCAACCAGCGCGACGAGGTGACGGTGATCCGGCGCCGCAGCCAGGAGGTCGAGTACTGATGCGCCCGATGGCCCAGATCGCGATGGTCATGAACCTCGACAAGTGCATCGGCTGCCATACCTGTTCGGTCACCTGCAAGCAGGCGTGGACCAACCGGCGGGGCATGGAGTACGTCTGGTTCAACAACGTCGAGACGCGGCCCGGCCAGGGTTATCCGCGCCGCTACGAGGACCAGGAGACCTGGCGCGGCGGCTGGGAGCTGAACCGGCGGGGCGCGCTGCGGCTCAAGGCGGGCGGGCGGCTCCACAAGCTCGCCGGGATCTTCTCCAACCCCAGGCTGCCGGAGATCAAGGACTACTACGAGCCCTGGACCTACGACTACAAGAACCTCACCGACGCCCCGCTCGGTGACGACTACCCGGTGGCCCGTCCGGTCTCGCAGCTCGACGGCAAGCCGATGAAGATCGAGTGGTCGTCGAACTGGGACGACAACCTGGCCGGCGCGCCCGCCCACGGCGGCCTGGACCCGATGGTCGAGCGCCTCCGCCGACAGGCGGCGGACAAGGTGAAGTTCGAGTTCGAGCAGACCTTCATGTTCTATCTGCCGCGGATCTGCGAACACTGCCTCAACCCGTCGTGCGTGGCGTCCTGTCCGTCCGGGGCGATGTACAAGCGGGCCGAGGACGGCATCGTCCTGGTCGACCAGGACCGCTGCCGGGGCTGGCGGATGTGCGTGACGGGATGCCCGTACAAGAAGGTCTACTTCAACCACGCCACCGGCAAGGCCGAGAAGTGCACCCTGTGCTACCCGCGTATCGAGGTCGGGCTGCCCACGGTCTGCTCGGAGACCTGCGTGGGCCGGCTGCGCTATCTCGGGGTGGTCCTCTACGACGCCGACAAGGTGACGGCGGCGGCCGAGACCGAGGACGAGAAGGCGTTGTACGAGGCCCAGTTGGGTGTATTCCTCGATCCGCACGATCCGAGCGTGCAGGTCGCCTGCGACGAGGCGGGCATCCCGTACGACTGGATGGAGGCGGCCCGCCGCTCCCCGGTCCGCGCGCTGATCAGCGAGTACCGGGTGGCGCTGCCCCTGCACCCGGAGTACCGCACGATGCCGATGGTCTGGTACATCCCGCCCCTGTCCCCCGTCGTCGAGGCCCTGTCCGAGACGGGCCACGACGGTGAGGACGCCCGGAATCTCTTCGCCGCGATCGACACCCTGCGCATCCCCCTCGAATACCTGGCCGAACTCTTCACCGCGGGCGACACCGCACCGGTGCGGTCGGCGCTGGAGAAACTCGCGGCGATGCGCTCCCACATGCGGGCGCTCAACCTCGGCGAGGAGCCGGACCCGGCGACCGCCAGGGCCGTCGGGATGCGGCCGGAGGAGATCGAGGCGATGTACCGGCTGCTGGCGATCGCCAAGTACGAGGACCGGTACGTGATTCCGACGGCGGCGGTCGGTGACGCACGCCGTCTGGAGGAGTCCGCGGTGCCGGACGCGTGCAGCCTCGACCACGCCGGCGGACCCGGTATGGGCGGCAACGGCCCGTTCGGCCAGAACTCGGGACGCAAACTGCTCCCTCTGGTGTCGGTGGAGAACTTCCACATCCTGCGCAGACGGCAGACCGCCGACACTCCCGACGAGGCGAAGGAGGACTGATGCCCTCGGACGCGGTGTTCTACCAGGCGGCGGCGCTCTGTCTCACCTACCCGGACGACGACTTCGTCGCCCGGCTGCCGCTGCTGCGCGAAGCCGCACCGCAACTGCGGGAGTTCACCGACCATGCGACGGTGACCCCACCGCAGGAGCTGGCCGCGCACTATGTGCAGGTCTTCGACTTCAAGAACCGGCACAGTCTCTACCTCAGCTGGTGGCAGGACGGCGACACCCGTCGCCGGGGCATGTCCCTGGTCCGGTTCAAGGAGATCTACCAGGCGTACGGCATGGAGTTCACCGGCGAGGAACTGCCGGACTTCCTGCCGGCCGTCCTGGAGTTCACGGCCCGGACCGGCAACACCGACCTGCTCACCGAGCACCGTGACTGCCTGGAACAACTGCGGTGCCGGCTGACCGACTTCGGCACACCGTACGCCAGCGTGCTACGGGTGGTGTGTGACACGTTGCCGACCGTATGCCAAGGGCCGCGCTGGTGAGCACCCTCCTCTGGGGCGCCCTGCCCTACATCGCCTTCGCCCTTCTCGTGGCCGGACTGGTCTGGCGCTACCGCTACGACAAGTACGGCTGGACCACCCGCTCCTCCCAGGTCTACGAGTCGAAACTGCTCGACATCGCCTCCCCCGCCTTCCACTACGGCATCCTGTTCGTCCTGGCAGGCCATGTCGTCGGCCTGTTCATCCCGTCGTCCTGGACGAACGCCCTCGGCGTGAGCGAACACACCTACCACCTGTTCTCCCTCTACGGCGGCACCTTCGCGGGCGCTCTGACGGTGGCCGGCCTCGCCCTGCTCCTCTTCCGCCGCCGCACCCGCGCCCCGGTCTTCCGCGCCACGACGGCGAACGACAAGGCGATGTACCTGTTCCTGGTGGCGGCGATCGTGCCGGGCATGACCGCGAAACTGACCCACGCCGGCGGGGACGGCTACAACTACCGCGAGACGATCGCCCCTTGGGCCCGCAGCCTGTTCACCCTCCAGCCGAGGACGGCCCTGATGGCGGACGTCCCGGTCCTCTACCAGGTGCACGCGGTCATCGGCATGATCCTGATCGCCATGGTCCCGTACACCCGCCTGGTCCACATGTTCAGCGCACCGGTGCAGTACCTGTTCCGCCCGTACGTGGTGTACCGGACCAGGGACCCACGGCAGCTGGGCCCCCGTCCGGAACGGCGGGGCTGGGAGACGACCCGCCGCTGACCCGTCGGAAGGAGCAATGCCTCACCCGGCCGCACCCCGCTCGTCGTCCACGATCTCCGCGTCCACCACACTCTCCTCCTCGGCCTCGGGTGCCCGCTGTTCCTCGGCCGAGCCGCCGGCTGCGCCGGCGTTCGCGTACATGGCCTGCCCCATCTTCTGGCTCACCGTGGCCAGCTTCTCCACGCCGGTCCGGAGCTCGGCGGTGTCGGCGTTCCGTTCCAGCAGCGCCTTCAGCTCGCCCACCGCGCCCTCCACCTCGGCCTTCGTGGCCGCCGGGACCTTGTCCTCGTTGTCGCGGATGAACTTCTCGGTCTGGTAGACGAGTTGCTCGGCCTGGTTGCGGGTCTCGGCGGCCTCCCGGCGGTTGCGGTCCTCCTCGGCGTACTGCTCGGCCTCCCGCATCATGCGGTCGATGTCGTCCTTGGGGAGGGCGGAGCCGCCGGTCACGGTCATCTTCTGCTCGCGGCCGGTGGCGAGGTCCTTCGCCGAGACGTGCATGATCCCGTTCGCGTCGATGTCGAAGGCCACCTCGATCTGCGGGACGCCGCGCGGCGCGGGCGGCAGGCCGGTGAGGTCGAAGACGCCGAGCTTCTTGTTGTAGGCGGCGATCTCGCGTTCGCCCTGGTAGACCTGGATGCCGACCGAGGGCTGATTGTCGGTCGCGGTGGTGAAGATCTCCGCACGCCGGGTCGGGATCGTGGTGTTGCGCTCGATGAGCCTGGTCATGATGCCGCCCTTGGTCTCGATGCCCAGGGACAGCGGCGTGACGTCCAGCAGCAGCACGTCCTTGACGTCACCGCGTATCACGCCCGCCTGCAGCGCCGCCCCGACCGCGACCACCTCGTCCGGGTTGACGCCCTTGTGCGGGTCCTTGCCGGTGAGTTCCTTGACCAGGTCGGTGACGGCGGGCATCCGCGTCGAGCCGCCGACCAGGATGACGTGATCGATCGCGGACAGCTGCACGCCCGCGTCCTTGACGGCCTGGTGGAAAGGTTTCTTGCAGCGGTCCAGCAAGTCCGTGGTCAGCTCCTGGAACTGAGCGCGCGTCAGTTTCTCCTCCAGGTGGAGGGGGCCTTCGGCGGAGGCGGTGATGTAGGGCAGGTTGACCGAGGTCTCCGTCGACGACGACAGCTCGATCTTCGCCTTCTCCGCGCCCTCGCGCAGCCGCTGCAGCGCCATCCTGTCGTTGCCGAGATCGATGCCGTACTGCCCCTTGAACCGCTTCACGAGGTGTTCGACGACCCGCTGGTCCCAGTCGTCGCCGCCCAGGTGGGTGTCGCCGTTGGTGGCCTTGACCTCGATCACACCGTCGCCGATCTCCAGGAGGGAGACGTCGAAGGTGCCGCCGCCGAGGTCGAAGACGAGGACGGTCTGCTCCTCGCCCCGGTCGAGGCCGTAGGCGAGGGCGGCGGCCGTCGGCTCGTTGATGATCCGCAGCACTTTCAGGCCGGCGATCTCCCCGGCCTCCTTGGTGGCCTGCCGCTGGGAGTCGTCGAAGTACGCGGGCACGGTGATCACCGCGTCGGTGACGTCCTCGCCGAGGTAGGCCTCGGTGTCCCGCTTCAGCTTCTGCAGCACCCGCGCCGACAGCTCCTGGGCCCGGTACCGCGTGCCGTCGACGCTCCCGCTGTCCGGGAACCGCCAGGCCGCGTCGCCCATGTGCCGCTTCACCGAGCGCGCGGTGCGGTCCACGTTGGTCACCGCCTGCCGCTTGGCGACCTCGCCGACCAGCACATCTCCGTTCTTGGCGAAGGCCACCACCGACGGGGTGGTGCGCGCCCCCTCGGCGTTGGCGACGACGGTGGGCTCACCGCCCTCCAGGACGGCCACCACCGAGTTCGTCGTACCGAGATCGATTCCGACCGCACGTGCCATGTCCGTCCCCTTCCGCCCAGGGCACTTCCCCGACTCCAGCACAAAACTTGAGCGGGCCGTTGTCAATGCCGGGTACCCCGTAAAACGACGGTGCCGCGCCCCCGGACGGGGACGCGGCACCGGGCGGGGTACGGCGGTCAGGCGAGCTTCGCCGACAGGGTGATGGTGGTGCCGGCCAGGGCCTGGCTGACCGGACAGTTCTTCTTGGCGTCCTCGGCGGCGGCGACGAAGCCGTCCTCGTCCAGGCCGGGGACCGTGCCCTCGACGGTCAGGTGGATGCCGGTGATGCCGGTGCCCGGCTGGAAGGTGACGTCGGCGTTGGTGACCAGCCTGGTAGGCGGGGTACCGGCTCCGGCCAGGGCGTGCGACAGCGCCATGGAGAAGCAGCTGGAGTGGGCCCCCGCGATCAGCTCCTCCGGGCTGGTCTTGCCGTTCGCCTCCTGGGAGCGGGCGGCCCACGTGACCGGCTGCTCACTGATACCGGAGGAGTCGAAGGTGATGACACCGTTGCCCTCGGTGAGGCTGCCTTCCCAGACGGTGTGTGCGGTACGCGTGGTAGCCACGGTTGTTCCTTTCGGCGAGTGGACCGGTTTCGCAGGTCCCATCCGATCACATCCGGGCTCAGCGCACCCGGAAGACGGGTCCCCTTGCGCTGAAGGGCAGCCGCGCACCCTGCGGGATCAGGTACGCGTGCTCGCGCCGGACCCGCAGTACATCGCACCAGCCGTCGGTGATCACCAGGAGCGGGGCGGTGGGCGGGAAGTCGTCCGCGCGGTGCAGCAGGTCGATGCCGGGCTGCAGGACGGTGCCGCCGCGCCCGTACACCCGGACCCGGCCGGCGATCTCGGTCGCCGGCAGATACCCGGCGTCGTGCGGGGCCGCGTCGCAGAAGACGACCCGGGCGGCCGGTACGTCACGGGCCTCGGCGTAGGAGGCGATCGCTCCGAGGGCCTTGCCGAGCAGGGTGCGGTCCATGGAGCCGGAGGTGTCCAGGACCACGCCGAAGGTGCAGCGGGCGACCTCCTCGGGCGGGAAGTAACGCCCCGCGCGCGGGATGTCGGGGGTGGAGGACTGGCGGCGCGAGGGGCGGGCGTACGACCGTACGGCCTCCGGGCGTGGCACGAACTCGTCGAACCAGCGGGCGAGCTGGGCGTCCCAGGGCAGCGGCGGATGGCTGAGCGCCCGGATCTCCTCGACCAGCCCGCCGGGCAGGAGACCCCGGTCCTGGGTCTGGTGCAGGTCGAGCCCCTGGCACAGACCTCGCCGGTAGAACTCGTCGAGGTCGACATAGGCACCGGGCGGTCCGAGCGGCGCGCCCAGCACATCACCGCGCCCCTTGCCGCGCAGCGTGGCCAGACGGCGGATCCGCCGCAGATCCCCCGCGATCCGGTCGTAGACCTCCTCCGCCGACAGGTCCTTCAACTCCGGGTCGTACAGCAGCCCTTCGGGCATGGTGCCGACCCGCATCTCGACCAGCCAGCCGTTGATGACGTAGTCGCAGGCGATGTTGAAGAGGTAGGGCTCGCGGCTGCCGAGGCGGTCGCCGTGGCGCAGGGCGGCGTGCAGCATCTCGTGGGCGAGGACGAACCGCCATTCCTCGTCGTCCATCGTGCGCAGCGGGTTGATGTAGATCTCGCCGGCCTCGGGGTTGACGGCGGCAACCGCGATGTCGTGGGCGCGGGCCAGTTCGGCGTCGGCGACCAGCTTGATGCCGGCCGCGATGCCGCCGAGCAGCGGGTAGGAGGAGATGAACCAGCTCAGCGCCTTTTCCCAGGGGCGCAGCGGGGTGGGCGGCCCGGACATGGAGGTGCGGCGGCCGCCGGCCAGGTCCATCGCCCGGGACATGGTGCGGGTCAGCGCGTGCGCGAAGCCGATCTGCCAGTCGGGGACCTGGCCGGCCCACTGGTTCCAGGAGAGCAGCAGCTGGTCGGCTTCGCCGCCGCTGGTGCCGGCGCGCTCGTAGGCGGCCGGAATGCCTCCGGCGCGCCGCCAGCGGGCGGCGAGCTGTTCCTCGTCACCGTCCGGGTACGACGCGGGCAGGTGGTCCGGCGTCTCGCCGACCGGGAAGGTCTGCAGGAAGCGGTTGACGACGGTGCAGCGGGCGGCGAGGTCGTAGCGGTCGGGTTGGGTGCGCGGGCCGGTGGCGGCCGGAAGGTGGCCGAAGCCGAGGTGGATGGTGCAGTGGGCCAGCGCCCAGGCCCACTCGGCGGGTTCGGCGCGGCGGGTGGCGTGGGCATGCAGTACGCCGTCGGAGTCGGCGCGCACCAGCCCTTCGTGGGGCGCGAGTTCGCACTTCTCGTGCCGGCAGATGGTGAACTCGACGGCCCGCAGGGCGGGGTTGGCGCGCAGCAGCTCGACGCCGGCCGCGAAGTTCTCCGCGGCGGGGTCCGGTTTCTTCTGGTTCTTCTGGTTGTTCCGTGGAGCGGTTCGGCTCACCGGCGGGCCTCCACGAGCCGGGGCATGTCCCGGGCCGCCTCGATCAGGAACCAGGCGGGCAGCACGGGGTTGCCGTCGGTGTCGGAGGCGATGACGGTCTGGGCGACCTCGACGGAGATCTCGGCGAGCTGCACCAGCAGCGACTTGGCGCGGTACGCGGTTTGCCGGCCGTTCGCCGACATGTGCTCCTTGTCGACGGGCAGTTCCTTGACGAGCCGCCCCCGGAACGACTCGGCGAGGTAGTACAGCAGGTCACGGTCCTCGACGCGATGCGGCCAGCCGGCGTCGCCCTTGAGGATCGCCTCGATGCCGAAGCGGCTCCGCACGATCTTGACGTAACCGCAGAAGGCGGTCGCGTGCGCGGGCGTCAGCGTGCCGTGGGCGAGGACCTTCAGCGTCTCCTCGTCGAGGTCGCGCCCGAAGGAGTGCAGGGCGTCGGAGAGCATGTGCCAGGAGCGCGGGGTGGAGAACGGCTCCTCGGTCTTCGGCGGCTTGGACCACAGGTGATCGGGCCGGTCGGTGAGATGGTCCAGGATCCAGGGGTGGATGGCGTTGCCCGCGGCCCAGGCGAGCCAGTCGTGCGCGGAGGCCTCCAGGTGGACGTGGGCCAGCCGGTTGACGAGGGCGGAGGCGATGGGCCGGGCCAGAGCGTTGTCGGTGGCCCGGTTGCCGGCGCCGATCACGATCGAGCCCTTGGGCAGCTCGTAGTTCCCGATGCGCCGGTCCAGGATCAGCGAGTAGAAGGCCTTCTGGACGTCGGGCGTGGCCGCGTTCAGCTCGTCGAGGAACAGGCAGTACGGCTCGTCCCGGGCGATCGCCTCGGGCGGGCAGAACACCGACCGCCCTTCGCGGATCTGCGGGACGCCGATCAGGTCCTCGGGCGCGAGCTGTGTACCGAGCAGACTCACACACTCCAGCCCCAGCGACTCGGCGAACTCCCGCACGAGAGAGGACTTCCCGATGCCGGGCGCCCCCCAGATGAAGACGGGCCGGACGGTGGCGAGACCGAGGAGGAGTTCGGGGATACGGGAGGGCGTGACAGTGACGGCTGCCTGCAAGAGGCTGCTCCTTGGGGGATGTTCGAGACGTTTGCGACTCGAACAGTGTGAGCCGGGGGCACCTTGGACGCAGCTGAATTTCCAGGGGGCCGGCGTGGAGCGCCCCTGTAGGGGCGCGGGGCTGTATCAATATGCGGCTCCGCCGCGTGGGCGCGACCAGCCCCCACCGGCCCGCAGTGAACGAACTACGCCGCCTTCTCCTCCTCTTCGGTCACCGGAACCTGCGGCCCGTCCGCTTCCCGAATCCACCGCCGCAGCACCCGATGCACGGCCTCGGCCCCCACAAGCTCTTCCCTCTCCCCCACCGGCGCCGAGAAATCAACCGGCGACAACAAGAACGGCCGACCCTGCGCACCCCCCAACCCCCCGTGCGACCCGATCTGTTCTTCGAACGCCAGCACTTCGCCGGACTCCGGGTCGTACCAGGAATTCACCATGACGTCGGCGGTGTGCGGGAACGAGTGGGTCCGCCGTACCGCGTCCGCCGCGCCCGCCCCGAATACCGCCAGCGGCCCCGCATCCCCGTCGAGCCTCTCGACCGGCACCTCCGCACCGTACGCACCGAGCACGACTCCACCGTGCGCTTCGCTGCGCACCAGCAGAAACCCGACGCCGGGATGGTTGGCGAGGGTGGTGAGCAGGGCCGGGTACCGCGCGTCGATCTCCTCCTTGGCCATCCGGTGCGGCACGTCCGGGAAGGAGATCAGGCCGAGGTTGCCGGAGGCGAGCACGATCGGCTCGGAGCCCCGGGTGGGCCGGTGCTTCTCCCCGCCCTCCTCGACCGGCCGACGCAGCGCCGCGCGCACCGCGGCCCGCGCCTCCGTACCGCTGTGAGTTCGCTCGGCCTGCCGCGGCACAGGCAGCCCGCAGCCGGCGCGTACCAGGTCGCCGAGGGTGAGCCCGTAGCGGGCGCGGAAGGTCTCGCCGGGGCTCTGGCCGTGGTCGGAGAGGGCGACGATCCTGTACGGCCTCGGAGCGTGTTCGGCGGCCTTCTCGATCAGGGCGAGGGCGCGGTCCAGGCGTTCCAGCACCTTCTCGGCGTCGCGGCTGTGCGGTCCGGAGTGGTGGGCGACCTCGTCGTAGGCGACCAGGTCGGCGTAGACGGCGCTGCGGCCGACGAGCAGGTCGCCCATGACCGCGGCGACGACGACGTCCCGTTCGACGACGGTGGCGAAGGCGCGGACGAAGGGGTAGAGGCCGCCGCGTTTGACGCGCGGCCGCTGCTTGCGGAGCCGGGCCGTGGTGGACTGGCCGATCTCGCGGACGACCTCGGCGAAGAAGGAGAGGGCGGTACGGACGGCGTTGGCGGGGTCGGAGAAGTAGGCGAAGTAACCGGCGCGGGAACGGTTCTCCCGGCCCCGGCGCCGGGTGGCGATGGACAGGACGAGCGCCTGTTCGTCGGCGCCGCCGCTGAAGAGGTTGCCACGGCTGGCGCCGTCCAGGGTGAGCAGGCCCCCGTCGGCGGTGCGCTCGACGGCCCGGCGCTGGAGCTCGGCCGCGCTGGTCGGCCGGTTGCAGACCATCACCTCCCGGTGCTCCTTCTCGTACCAGCGGAAGGCGGGGACGTCGAAGTTGGAGCCGTGCAGGATGCCGAGCTGGCTGGCGCCGGTCTGGCTGGACCAGTCGGTGCGCCAGGGGGTGAGCCGGTGGGTGGGGTCCTGGAGCCAGCGGGCCACGGTGGGCATCAGGCCCTTGTCGACGGCGGCGGTGAGGACGTCGTGGCCGACTCCGTCGAGCTGGAGGAAGACAGTGCCGGGGACGGCCGGGCACGGCGGATGGGACGTGCGGCGGCGGGTGGCGAGGCGGGAGAGCCGGCGCCGGTAGGCGTCGTCGTCGCGGACGGCGAGGGCACCGCCGGTGGCGGAGGCGACGGCGGACATCACGGCGGCGACGATCACGGCGGTCTCCGGCGCGGCCTCGCTCTGCCCGGAGGGGTTGATCCGCAGGGCTACGAGGAGGAGGGAGCCGTTGAGGAAGAAGACCAGCAGGCCGAGAACGAGGGCGGGCACGAGCAGCAGCAGCCGTACGAGAAGGGGCCATACGACGGCCGACAGCACACCGAAGGCGCCGGCGCCGAGGGCCGCGGTCACGGCGATCCGGGTGGCGCTGTCACCGTCCGGGGACTGCAGCTGGAAGTCGGGCAGGATCCCGGCGAGCACCAGCATCGTGACGGTGGAGACCGCCCACACCGTGACGCTCCGCCCGATCTGACTGACGACCCGCCGCCACCGCACGCCCCACCGACCTCACGTCCACGCCCCGCGCCGGCCGCGGGTCCCGTGCGGGCAACACTGTCATACGGCGGCGGGGCGCAAGCGGGTTCACCTGCCGTCGTACCCGGCCGTGGGCATCGACAGTCTCCGGTGGATCATGGCCTTCATGCGGGCGTCGTAGCGTGGTTCGGCACGGCCCACGGTCTCCACCCGGACCCCGCGCCGCGCGCACTCGGCCGTGAAGTCGTCGACCGACGAGAGCGCGCTCTCCAGGACCCGTCTGCTGGGTGCGACGAAGACGTCGAGGCCGGGCCGGACCCCCGCCCACAGGGCGCTGTGGTCGTGACGCAGGCCGCGGACCAGGAGTTCGCGGGCGATGACGTACCCGTGTTCCACGGCCCAGCGGGCGCACATCGCGTGCTGGCTGCGGGAGTCGACCAGGAAGGGGTCGATCTCCAGTTCCTCCAGGGGCGTCAGACTCGCGATCGCGGTCACCCGCACCGGCGCGAGCCCGCCGGAGGCACCCCGCGACTGTCCCATGGCGTCCCCCTCACCTCCGGGTTTCGCCGCCGACCATACTCCTGCACGTAGGCTTCGGGGAGTCGCGCGAAGGAGGCAAAGAAGGTGCCGGTGGAGATCACCTGGTGGGGTCACGCCACCTGCACGATCGAGGATTCGGGCGTACGCGTGCTCACCGATCCTCTGTTCGCGCGCCGGCTCGCGCATCTGCGCCGCCGCCGGGGCGCCCCGCCCCCGTCCGAGGCCCGGCATGCGGACCTCGCGCTCGTCTCCCATCTGCACGCCGACCATCTGCACGTCCCCTCGCTCGCCGGGCTCGCGCCGGGTACGCGCCTGCTGGTGCCCCGGGGCGCACCACGGGCGATACCCGCGCTCCGGCGTCTGGACCGGCTGCGCATCACGGAGGTCGGGGTCGGGGACGAGGTGCACGTCGGCCCCCTGGTCGTGCGCGCCGTACCCGCGCTGCACGACGGCCGGCGGCTGCCGGTCGGCCCGCACCGCTCCCCCGCCCTCGGGTATGTCGTCGAGGGCGCGGCACGGACGTACTTCGCCGGGGACACCGGGCTGTTCGACGAGATGGCCCAGGTGGTCGGGCCGGTGGACGTGGCCCTGCTGCCGGTCGGCGGGTGGGGGCCGTATCTCGGCGAGGGACACCTGGACGCCGGGCGGGCGGCCCGGGCGCTGGCCGCGCTGGCACCCCGCAGCGCGGTGCCGGTGCACTACGGGACGTACTGGCCGATCGGCATGGACGCGGTGCGCCCGCACGAGTTCCATGCACCGGGCGACGAGTTCGTGCGCCTCGCGGCCGAGTACGCGCCGCAGGTGACGGTGCACAAGCTCGGCCACGGGGAGCGTGTGCGGCTGGAGGTCGCACGGTGAGACTGCTGGTGGTCATGGCGGCCGCCGGATCCACGGCGGCGACCTCGCCCGCTACCGAGTCCACGCAGCAGGCGATCGGGTATCCGACGCTGTTTCTGCTGGTGCTGATAGGCGCGTTGGTGCCGGTGGTGCCGACGGGGGCGCTGGTGAGTTCGGCGGCGGTGGTGGCGTTCCACCAGACCGCGCCGTTCGCTCTGGCGCTGGTGTTCGTGACGGCTTCCCTGGCGGCGTTCCTGGGGGACGCGGCGCTGTACTGGCTGGGGCGGCGCGGGATGGGGTCGAGGAACGGGTCGCGGTGGCTGGCGGCGATCCGGGGACGGGCGCCGCAGGACCGGCTGGAGCAGGCGCAGGCGAAGCTGGCCGAGCACGGGGTGTCGGTGCTGGTGCTGTCGCGGTTGGTGCCGGCCGGTCGTATCCCGGTGATGCTGGCGTGTCTGCTGGCGGACTGGCCGCTCAGGCGGTTCGCCCGGGGGAACGCGCCGGCGTGTCTGGCGTGGGCGGCGACCTATCAGGTGATCGGGATTCTGGGTGGGTCGTTGTTCCCGGAGCCGTGGGAGGGGGTCGTGGTGGCGGTCGCGCTGACCGTGGTCATCAGTGTGGCACCGGGTTTGTGGCGGCGGGTTCGGTCTACGGTGTGAGGGTGTGTTGCGGCGCGCGGGTGCGTTGTGGGGCGCGGGTGCGTTGTGGTTGCTCGCGCAGTTCCCCGCGCCCCCAAGGGGGCGCCCTAGTCGACGGCGCTTTGAAGTGCCGTCCGTTCCAGGATTTTTGAGCCGCCCACCGGCAGATCCCACAGGTTCACCCGGTCCAGCCCCGCACTCGCCCAGGCCGCCCGTACCCGCGTCAGCGGTTCCAGGACCGGCTCTGCCGAGAGGATGAACGTGCCCCAGTGCATGGGCGCCATCCGCTGTGCGCCGAGGTCCTGTGCCGCCCGGACCGCCTCCTCCGGGTCGCAGTGGACGTCGCTGAGCCACCAGCGGGGGTCGTAGGCGCCGATGGGGAGGAGGGCCAGGTCGATGCCGGGGTAGCGGCGGCCGATACGGGAGAACCAGTGGCCGTAGCCCGTGTCGCCGGCGAAGTAGACGCGCCGGCCGTCGGGGGCGGTGAGGACCCAGCCGCCCCAGAGACTGTGGCAGGTGTCGGCGAGGCCGCGCCTGGACCAGTGGTGGGCGGGGACGAAGTCGAAGCGGATGCCGGAGAGTTCGGCCGCCTCCCACCAGTCCAGCTCGGTGACGGTGGTGAAGCGGCGGCGCCGGAACCAGCGGCCGAGCCCGGCCGGCACGAACACCGGGGTGTCGCGCGGGAGTCGGCGCAGGGTGGGGGCGTCCAGGTGGTCGTAGTGGTTGTGGCTGATGACGACCGCGTCGACGCGCGGCAGGGTCTCCCAGGCGACGCCGACGGGGGTGGTCCGGGCGGGGGTGCCGAGGATCCGGCGCGACCAGACGGGGTCGGTGAGGACGGTCAGGCCGCCGATCCGGACGACCCAACTGGCGTGTCCCGCCCAGGTGACGGCGACGGTGTCGGTGTCGACGCGGGGCAGCGGGCCGGGTTCGTAGGGCAGCCGGGGGATGTCGGCGAGCCCCTCGCGGCCGGGGCGGACGGACCCCTCACGGGCGAAACGGGCCATCGCCTTGAGGCCCGGCAGCGGGGCGGTCAGACGGTCGTGGAAGGTCCGCGGCCAGACGCGGAGTTCGCCCAGGGGCCGGGGGTCGGCGAGCGGCGGGAACGGCGGCGCATGCGGAGCCGGGGCCGTGGAGGTGGCGGCGTCCCCGGTGGTGGCGGCTGTCATTGTGGGGGCGGCCGGCAGGACGGACCCTGACTCGGGCTCATGCGTCTGCTGCGTCATCGAGGAGGCTCCCATCGCCGAGCATCGTCGCGGAGGCCGTCCAGTACCGACCCCAAGGACATCAACGCGCGTTGCACGTGTGGCAGTTCCAACGGTGCGGGTGACATGAGGCATTCCAGGCGTTCCTCGTCGGTGCGGCCCAGCAGCGGCCCGGTGGCGAACCGTACCCGCAGTGCCGCGAGGTCGTCGCCGAAGCGGTGGCCGCCGGGCGCGGGCATACCGAGCCGGGCACCGAGGAAGTCCTCCAACTCCTGTGCGTCGCCGACTCCCTGGGCGCCGAGCGCGGCGCGCAGGGGTTCCAGGTCGGCGTACAGATGACGGCCGGCCTGCGGCGGCCGGGCCAGCCCCCCGCCGGCGACCACCACGCCGTGCGCCGCGGCGGCCAGGCGCGCGTGCAGGCGTACGGCAGCCTCCCGGCGTACGACGACGGGCTCGGGCTCGTCGAGCGCGTAGCCGGCGGCGACCGCGACCGGGCCGGCGAGGCGGGCGCCCATCGCGGTGAGGACGTCGAGCACGCGCGCGTGCAGGGCCGTACCGGTGTCGCCCTCGGGGAACCGGGCGACGGCGGCGGGCCAGCCGGCCGGAAGCAGCGCGCCGGCCAGGTCGGTGACGACGCTGACCCGTTCCGGAAGCATCTCGGCGGGGCTCAGCAGCACGGTGGCGCGCGGGGCGTGCAGGGTGTCGCGCCAGGTCTCGTCGCTGACCAGATGGAGGCCCTCGCTGCCGGCCGCCTCCACCGTCTCGTGCAGCAGTTCGGGCGGGGCGACGGTGGCGGTCGGGTCGTCCGCGATCGACAGCACCAGTAGCCGCGGGTCACCGCCTTCGTCCCGGACCCGGCGCACGGTCTCCAGCAGCGCGTACAGGTCGGGTACGCCCCCGGACTCGGCCGGGGTGGGCACATGGAAGACGGGCCGGCCGAGCAGTCTGGCGTACGGCGCCCACCAGGCGGCGCAGGGGCGCGGCACGAGGACGTCGCCGCCGAGCGCGGCGGTGAGGGCGAGCAGCAGGGCGGGGGCGCCGGGGCCCGCGGCCACGCGATCACCGGTGACGGCCAGTCCGCGCCGCTCCCAGTACCCGCAGGCCGCGTCGATCAGCGTGGCCCCGCCGCCGACGGGCTCCTCCCCGCCCCGGCCCGCGGCGGCGGCCAGCGCGGCGGAGAGCTCGGGCAGGACGGGCAGCCCGTCGTCGGGCGGGGCCGGCCCGTACCGGACGGGTCCGTGGCCCTCGGGAAGCGTGTGCAGGCCGGGCCCCGCGTGGCCCTCGGGATCCGTCCGCCGCATGTCCGCCTCCGCGCAGTCCGTGGTGCCGAGTGCTGTCCGGTCCGGGCCGTGCACCGCCGTCGGCCGCGGCGGCCGGCTCAGCCGTCGGTGCGGAACCGGCCGCCCCACAGCCGGTACGCCGCGCCGGCGCAGGCGGCCGCGATCAGCACCGCACCCGCGACGAGAGCGGGAACCGAGTCGGTGAAGGCGCCCCCTTCCCCGGCCTCCACCCCGTGCTGCACTCCCGGCGGAACACAGGACGCGTCACCAGCACGCGCCCCGCCACACTCCTGCCCGCCCTCACAGGACGCACCCTTCGACTCACCGCACGTCCGCCCGTCACCCCCGCACGACAACTGCCCACCGGCACAGGGCCGCTCACCGTCCCCCCGGGAACCCGTCTCGTCGTCCCCCCGAGGACCAGTGGCATCGTCCCCACGGGAGCCTGTGACGTCACCCCCGCGGGCACCCGTCCCGTCGCCCCCGCGCGGGGCCGTTCCGTCGTCCCCCAGAGGAGGCGCCGTGCCACCGGCAACCGGCGGAACCACGCCGCTGTCCCCACGAGAACCCGTGACGTCACCCCCGCGGGCACCCGTCCCGTCGCCCCCGCGCGGGGCCGTTCCGTCGTCCCCCAGAGGAGGCGCCGTGCCACCGGCAACCGGCGGAACCACGCCGCTGTCCCCACGAGAACCCGTGACGTCACCCCCGCGGGCACCCGTCCCGTCGCCCCCGCGCGGGGCCGTTCCGTCGTCCCCCAGAGGAGGCGCCGTGCCACCGGCAACCGGCGGAACCACGCCGCTGTCCCCGCGAGGAACCGAGCCGTCATCCGCTCGGACACCCGAACCGTCGTCCCCCCGAGGAACCGTGCCACCCACTCCCGGGGAAACCACGCCGTCGTCGCGCAGGAAATCCGTGCCGCCGAGTTCCGGAGGGACGTCGCTGCCGTCGCCCCGGTCGATCGTGAAGTGCGCGCTCCAGGGCCTTGCCCGTCCCCCGCCGGCGGCCGGGCAGGTCCCGTCGACGTTCGAGGCGCCGGTCCGCTCGGTGCCGGCCGTGGCATCCGTCGCGTTGCCCTCCGTATAGGCCTTCTCCGTGTCTCCGGCGGCGACCTGGGCGGTGCCCCGGTAGGCAAGGCCGGCCGTGCCCTGACCGACCTTGGTCAGCCGTACGGTGTGCTCGGCGAACGCCGGTGAGGAGGCGTCCAGGGTCGCGGGCGCCTGCCCGCCGCCGCCCTCGCAGGTGACGGAGACGGTGACGGTGGCCCCGGGCCGGGCCTTGCCCGGGGCCGCCTCGGCGGCGGGGTCGGCCGCGGCGGCCGTACCACCGGCGGCGCCCAACGCGGCACCCGCCAGGACGGCGGCGGACAGGGCGCGAACGGTGCGGCGCATGGCGTGGGCTCCTCAGGACGTACGACTCCGGAGACACGCGGCTCGTGCCCCCGCAGCCATCACAGCCCGCCCCACGCCGTGCCGCGCGCGGCCGACCCCCATTCGCGGGACTTGCGCCTCCGTTCAGGTGACCGGGCGCCCGAAGGATCCGCCCCCGGATCCCCGTGTCGGTCCCGCCTCCCCGGGTACGCGTTCCGCACCCCTTGATGTACCTGGAGGGAGACATGCAGCGAGGCAGTGACCGGCTGAGTGTTCGCCGGGACGACGAGATGAAGCATGAGCTGCGCGGGCTGCTCAGGTCCGGGCATCCGACGCGTACCGAGGACTGGAACGACCCCGAACCGCCCGCTGAGGACGATCCGGAAGTGTTCCGCGCCCCGGTGATGCCGTGGAGCAGTGAGCGGCCGTCGCTCGCGACGATACGGCTGGAGCTGGCCCGGTCCCTGACCCGGCACGACTTTCCGGCGCAGCCGAGGGAGCTGGCCGGCGTGCTGCGCCGCGGGAACGCCCCCGACGCCTTGGTCCAGCGGGTGTCCGGGCTGCCGCGTTCGAAGCGCTACGGCAACCTGCTGGCGCTGGCGGAGGCGGTGATCGGCGGGGAGTGAACCGGAGCGACGACGTCGAGGAAACCGCGCCGCCGGCGGGCAGCCCTGCCCGCCGGCGGCGCGGTACCGAGGACCGCGGCACCTCGGCGGACTCGTTCGGGGCGCCGGCCGGTCGACCGGCGTGACCTGCGGCGGGTCGGTCCGCCGGGCTCAGCTCGCCGGGGTCTGCGGTGCCGCCACCTCCGCGCAGCTCCGCTCCCGGGCGCCCTCCCGGGTGCGGCCGGCGGCGACGACGCGGCGCGGGTTGCGGCGCAGGTATTCACCCTCCAGCTGGGCCATGCGCTCGTTGTGCGCGCGCAGCGCGTCGTTGGAGCCGTACAGCAGGGTGTCGTGGCGCGTCCGGTGGATGGTCTCCAGCTCCTTCATGAGCTGCTGGTCGTCCAGCCGGCTGGGGTCGACTCCGGTCATGGTGGTACCCCGCTCGTCGTGTGGGTCCCGGCGGTCCGGATTCCTGCATCCACTGTACGAAGGTCCGGGCTCCCGGGCCTGTCGTCTAGCGTGCGCGCTCCACCCGGCGCTCGTCCCAGACCGGCTCGGGGGTCTCGCGGACCCGGCCGTCAGTGCCGAAGACCAGATAGCGGTCGAAGGAGCGGGCGAACCAGCGGTCGTGGGTGACGGCGAGCACCGTGCCGTCGAAGGCCTCGAGCCCCTCCTGGAGAGCCTCGGCGGACTCCAGGTCGAGGTTGTCGGTCGGCTCGTCGAGTAGCAGCGCGGTCACACCCTGCAGCTCCAGCAGGAGGATCTGGAAGCGGGCCTGCTGGCCACCGGAGAGGCGATCGAAGGTCTGTTCGGCCTGGTTGGTGAGCTCATAGCGGCGCAGGCGGGACATGGCCGCGCCGCGGTCCTGGGAGTGTTCCGTCCACAGGATGTCGAGGAGGGTACGGCCCTGCAGCTCGGGGTGGGCGTGGGTCTGGGCGAAGTGTCCGGGCACCACCCGCGCGCCCAGCTTCCACTGCCCCGTGTGCGCCACGTCCTCGCCGGCCAGCAGCCGCAGGAAGTGCGACTTGCCGGAGCCGTTGGAGCCGAGGACGGCGACCCGCTCGCCGTAGAAGACCTCCAGGTCGAAGGGTTTCATCAGACCGGTCAGTTCGAGTCCGGCGCAGGTGACGGCCCGTACGCCGGTACGGCCGCCCTTGATGCGCATCCTGATGTCCTGCTCGCGCGGCGGCTCCGGCGGCGGGCCGGCCTCCTCGAACTTGCGCAGCCGGGTCTGCGCGGCCGCGTACCGGGACGCCATCTCGTGGGAGACGGCGGCGGCCTGACGGAGCGTCAGCACCAGCTTCTTCAGCTGTGCGTGCTTCTCGTCCCAGCGGCGGCGCAGCTCCTCGAAGCGGGCGAAGCGCTCCCGGCGGGCCTCGTGGTAGGTGGCGAAGCCGCCGCCGTGCACCCAGGCGTCGGCGCCGGCCGGCGAGGGCTCCACGGAGACGATCTTCTCGGCGGCGCGGGCGAGGAGTTCCCGGTCGTGGGAGACGAACAGAACCGTCTTGCGGGTCTCCTTCAGCTGCTCCTCAAGCCAGCGCTTGCCGGGGACGTCGAGGTAGTTGTCCGGTTCGTCCAGCAGCAGCACCTCGTCGGCGCCGCGGAACAGCGCCTCCAGCACCAGCCGCTTCTGCTCACCGCCGGAGAGGGTGCGCACCTGCCGCCACTGGGCCTTCTCGTAGGGCACCCCGAGCGCGGCCGTCGTGCACATGTCCCAGAGCGTCTCGTGCTCGTAGCCGCGCACCTCGGCCCAGTCGGAGAGGGCCTGCGCGTAGCGCAGCTGGGCGGCCTCGTCGTCGACGGTCATGATGCCGTGCTCGGCCTGGTCGACGGTGCGCGCGGCCTCGCGGATCCCCGGCGGGGCGACCGACACCAGCAGGTCGCGGACGGTCGTCTCGTCCCGTACGGAGCCCACGAACTGGCGCATCACGCCGAGGCCGCCGCTCGCGGTCACGGTGCCGCCGTGCGGCTTGAGCTCGCCGGAGATCAGCCGAAGCAGGGTGGTCTTGCCGGCACCGTTGGGACCGACGAGGGCGACGGCCGCCCCTTCGCCGACCCTGAAGGACACATCGCCGAGCAGGGCCCTCCCGTCGGGGAGGTGGTACTCGAGGTGCGCGGCTTCCAGATGTCCCATGGTCAGGGATTCTGCGGGGCACCACCGACCTGGGGCAAACCGTTATCGAGTAGTCCGTCGGGTGCGGCCCGGTGGGGGCTGGTCGCGCAGTTCCCCGCGCCCCTGAAGGGGCGCCGAGTGGACGCCCCTGAAAGGGGCGCGGGGAACTGCGCGAGCAACCACAACGCGCCCGCACCCGGGACTCACCGGCGCCCCCCTACTCCGCGGCCGGCTCCAGCGGCTCGCCCGTCGGTCCGCTCACCCCTGTCGGTTCCACGACCGCGCCCTCCCAGGACAGGGCCTTCCAGCCGTCGGCCGGGGAGCCCTCCAGGACGACCACGCCCGTGTTGTCGAGCGGGCGGGACGCGGCGTAGGGGACGTCGACGTTGTCGGCGCGGGCCGCGGTCCACAGGCGGATCGCGGCGCCGTGACTGATCATCGCGACCGTGCCGGCGCCGCTCGCGGCGGCCTCGGCGATCACGGCGTCGTAGCGGGCCAGGGCCTCGTCCCCGGTCTCGCCGCCGGGCATGCGCAGCGCGGTGTCGCCGCCCGCCCAGGCGAACACGGTCCGCATGTACTGCTCACCGGCCTCGGAGTGGCCGGGCAGCATCTCCAGGTCGCCCGCGGAGACCTCCCGGATGCCGTCGCGGACGATCGGGTCGAGGCCACGGGCGGCCGCCAGCGGCGCGGCGGTGAGCTGGGTGCGGGTCAGAGTGGATACGTAGAGGGCGGCAATGTCCTCGCCGGCGAGGGCCCCGTTCAGAGCCGCCGCCTGCTGCTCGCCGAGCGCGGTCAGACCGGGGCCGGGTACGGCGGTGTCGAGCAGGAAGTCGACGTTGGTCGGGGTCTGTCCGTGGCGTATGAGGAGCAGGCGCATCCGGGGGTTCCTCTCACTCGACCGCACCGCGCATCGACAGGAAACGGCGACTTCAGGGTACCCGGACCCGCATGAGCCCAGACGTCGACCTGACCGTCCCCAAGCCCGGCCGGCATCCGCTGCGCGGCCGGCTGCTCGCTCTCGACTACCGGCTGTTCGAGGTGGCCGCCGAGCGGAACTGGCCGTTCGCGGAGCCGGTGCTGCCGCGGCTGAGCCGGAGCGCCAACCACGGGGTGCTGTGGTTCGCGGCGGCGGCCGCGGTGGCCGCGTCGCGCACCCCGCGCGCCCGCCGGGCCGCCGCCCGCGGCCTGGCCTCGCTGAGCCTGGCGTCCCTGACCATCAACACCCTCGGCAAACGGTCGGTGCGCCGGCCGCGGCCGGTCCTGGATCCGGTGCCGGCGGTACGGCACCTGAAGCGGCAGCCGATCACCACGTCGTTCCCCTCGGGGCACGCCGCGTCGGCGGCGGCCTTCGCGGCCGGGGTCGCCCTGGAGTCCCCGGCATGGGGCGCGGTCGTGGCGCCCGTGGCGTTCTCCGTCGCCATGTCCCGGGTCTACACGGGTGTGCACTTCCCGAGCGACGTGCTCGCGGGCGCGGCGCTGGGCATCGGTGCCGCGTTCGCCGTGCGCGCGATGGTGCCGACCCGGGCGCGGACCGGCCCCCCGCCCCGGCCCCGCACCGAGGCCCCGGCGCTGCCCGACGGAGACGGTCTGGTGGTGGTGGCCAACCGGGCCTCCGGCAGTGTCGACCGGGTACGGGTGCTCCGCGACGAGCTGCCGAGGGCGGAGCTGGTGGAGTGCGAACCGGACGAGGTGAAGACCGAGTTGGAGAAGGCGGCGGCGCGGGCGCGGGCGCTGGGGGTGTGCGGCGGCGACGGCACCGTGAACGCGGCCGCCCGGACGGCCATGCGCCACGGGCTGCCGCTCGCGGTCCTGCCCGGCGGCACCCTCAACCACTTCGCCCTCGACCTGAGCGTGGAGGACGGCCGGGGCCTGGCCCGGGCGGTGCGCGAGGGCGAGGCCGTCCAGGTGGACGTCGGCCGCTTCACCACCGGCGACCAGGAGGGCTTCTTCCTCAACACGCTGAGCCTGGGCGTCTACCCGGAACTGGTCCGGGAGCGGGAGCGCTGGGCGCACCGGATCGGCGGGCGGCCCGCCGAGGTGCTGGCCGTGCTGCGCGTGCTGCGCGCGGACCGGCATCCGATGAAGGTCGAACTCGGCGGCTCCCGGCACCCGTTGTGGCTGCTGTTCGTCGGCAACTGCCTCTATCACCGGATGGGCCTGGCCCCGGCCCGCCGCACCGACCTGGCGGACGGGCAGCTGGACGTACGGGTGGTGCACGGCGGCCGACACCCCGCCGTCCGCCTGCTCTCCGCCGCCCTCGCGGGCCCGATCGCACGCTCCCCCGCGCATGCGGAGGTACGGGTGCGCCGACTGCGCCTGACCGGTCTGACGACCGGCACTCCGCTCGCTTACGACGGTGAAGTCACCGATGTAGTAGGCGAGTTGGCGGTGGACAAGCTACCGAAGGCGCTGACCGTGTACCGGCCACTGCCCTGAAATGACTTTCCGTCAGTCCATATAGTAAAACGCGGGTCTCATCATTCGGCACGCGGGCGTAGCGTTGCGGATACCGCGGGACGGGGTCGCCCGACCCCGTCCGCCGGTATGACGCCAAGGGGTTGAGCCATGTCGAAGCCACAGGAGACCGCCGTCTACACGCACGGGCACCACGAGTCGGTGCTGCGGTCCCACACCTCGCGAACCGCCGCCAACTCGGCCGCCTATCTGCTGGGTTCGCTCAAGCCCCACATGCGGATCCTGGACATCGGCTGCGGTCCGGGCACCATCACCGCCGACCTGGCGGAGCTGGTCCCCGACGGACATGTCACGGGCGTGGACCACGCGCCGGCGATCCTGGACCAGGCCCGGGCGACCGCCGCCGGACGCGGGCTGACGAACGTGGACTTCGCGGCCGCCGACGTGCACGCGCTGGACTACCCGGACGACACCTTCTGCGTGGTCCACGCCCACCAGGTGCTCCAGCACGTGGGCGATCCGGTGCAGGCACTGCGCGAGATGCGCCGGGTCACCAAGCCCGGCGGCTTCATCGCCGTACGGGACGCGGACTACGCGGCGATGACCTGGTACCCGGCGGTGCCCGGTATGGACGACTGGCTGGAGCTGTACCGGCGGGTCGCCCGCGCCAACGGGGGCGAGCCGGACGCCGGACGGCGGCTGCGGTCCTGGGCGCTGACGGCCGGGCTCACCGACATCACGGCCACCTCCGGCACCTGGACGTACAGCACGGCCGAGGAACGGGCCTGGTGGGGCGGGCTGTGGGCGGACCGCACGGTCGCCTCCTCCTATGCCGAGCGGGCCACGGAGGGAGGTCACGCGACCACCGGGCAGCTGGCGGCCATCGCGGCGGCCTGGCGGGAGTGGGCGGGGCAGGAGGACGGCTGGTTCGCCGTGCTGCACGGAGAAATTCTGTGCCGTAAGTGAGCCTGATCCGTGGATTCCGGGAAACCCGGTCCACAGGAGGTTCACACTATGGTTCCCATTCTGCTGGTACTGCTTCTGGTCCTGATTCTGTTCGGTGCCGGATTCGCGGTGAAACTGCTCTGGTGGATCGCACTCGTCGTACTGGTGCTCTGGCTTCTGGGATTCCTGGTGCGTGGCACGACCGGCGCCGGCGGCAGGGGGCGCTGGTATCGGTGGTGACACCGCCGGCCCTGCCGGAGTCACTCACGCGGCAACAGCGGCCCCAGCGGCCCGAGGTCCAGATTCAGGTCCTCGGGCCGCAGTCCGTAGCGGTCCCGCAGCTCGGTCATGCGGTCCTCCAGGAGCATCAGGGTGAGTCCGATCCGCACCTCCTGCTGCTCGGTGAGGTCCCCGGTGTCGAAGCGGCGCAGCGCCTGGCGTTCCATCAGCTGGCGCAGCAACTCCACCACGGTCAGCACGAGTTTGACCAGGTCGCGCTCGACGGTGTCCGGGTCCAGGTCCAGCCGGTTGCGTCGCTCACTCATGCCTGCTCGCCCAGGGTGCGGGCACTTGCGATGCGCAGGGTGATGTCGCCGGTGATGACGACGCCGCCGGCCAGCAGCCGGTCGAGCAGATCGACCAGGGCGACCTCACGGCGTTCGACGACGGTCACGGCGACTCCCGCGATTGGGCCGGTTCGGAGAAGGAGTAGGCCGCCCAGGGCCCGGTGAGTTCCACCCGCATCCCCGTCGCCTCGTCCTTTGTACGGTCGACCAGCTCCACGAATTCCTCGGAGTCCGCACGCGCCACGAGATAAGCCGCATTGAGGAGGTTCTGCCCGGGAACTCCGGAGAGCGCCGCGTTCTGCGGAGGGTGCAGCCGGGAATCCTCGGCGCGTCTGGAAAGCCGCTCGTGCAGGGTGCGGGCGAATTCCTCGGCGGCCCGCCGCTTCTCCTCGTATTCATGGGTGCGATTCCGCCGCTGCCGCAGATAGTCCCGCCCGCTGGCGGGCTTCCCGGCGGGCGGGGACTCCTGCTCCGGCGGGTCGGCGTACAGCTTGACCCCCCACTCGACCCGCCCTTCGAGCCGGTCGAGGGTGTGCCGGAAATCGGCCTCGCGGGCCTCCATCATGACCCGTACGCCGCTGTCGTCCCGGAAGACCGTGGCGAGCCCGAGCGGCAGCGGCGTGGTGACCGTCGTGAGCGCGTCGATCACGCCCTGGTGGGCGCGTGCGGTCGCGGCCAGCCAGTCCAGGTCCTCCAGATGGTCCCGCAGCGGCTCCTCGGCGAAGTCCCCCTCCGGGACCTTGCTGACGACGGCGACCAGACCGTGGTGCCTCAGCAGACCAGGCGGGGCGCCGGCCACGCCGGTGAGCTGGGACTGGAGGGCCGCCTCGAAGGGGCGGCAGACGGCGTACACGTACCGGAGTCCGGCTTGTGCGGTCATCGATCGTCCTCCTGTCGCTGTCCGCGCCCGGTCTCCAGCGCCTCCAGCGCCTCCAGCGCCTCCAGCGCCGCGAGCCGCTCCCGCAGCTCGCGGTTCTCCCGGTTGAGCTGCTCGCGGCGGGCACGGGCGGACAGCTCCGGGTCGTACTCCCACCAGTCGATGCACATCTCCTTCGCCCGGTCGACGGAGGCGACGACCAAACGGAGTTTGATGGTGAGCAGCTCGATGTCGAGCAGGTTGATCCTGATGTCACCGGCGATGACGATGCCCTTGTCCAGGACACGCTCCAGGATGTCGGCGAGGTTGGCGCCCCCGCCGTCACGTCCGTAGGGCTCGGGCAGCCGGCCGGCCATCGTCATCGACGGCTCCCTGACCCGGCGTACTCGTCCTCGGGTCCCTCCTCGTTCTCGTCCTCGTACTCCTCATCCTCCCCCTGCTCGGCGTCCTCCGCCTCGTCGTACGGCTCCTCGTCCCGCTCCTCGTCCTCGTTCCGCTCCTCTTCCTCCTCCGCCACCGCGTCCTCGTGACTGCGGACGACGTCGCCGTCGCGGATCTCGCCGGGCCAGCCGTCGTCCACCTCTCCCTTGAGGGTGATGTGGCGGGCGTAGTGCTTGAGGTCCAGGCGGGCCCGAGGCACGCCAGATGTTGGCGGTCTTCTCGAAGAAACCGCTCGGGTAGTACTCAATCACCAGCAGCACGTGCGTGAGGTTGTCGTCGAGACGGTGGAAGGTGACGACACCCTTGTGGGTGCCCTTGGCGCCCTGGGACGACCACTGGATGCGGTAGTCCGGGATCTGCTCGACGGTCTTGCCCTTCCAGCTGCGGCTGGACCACCAGATCTTGCCCTGCCAGTCCGACGTGATGTCGTCGGCGCGGTTGGCGCTCTTGACGCCCTTGGCGAAGGTGCTGAAGTCCTGGAAGCGGGTCCACTGGTCGTAGGCGGTGCGCACCGGCACACCGACGTCGACCGACTCGATGATGACGGTCGGCTTCTGGCCCCCTCCCTTGCCCTTCCCCGTGCCGCCCCCGGGGCTCTTGACCTGGTCCATCACGGTGCCCTCCGCATGGTCGGCGAGGTGGGCGAGGGCGGAGGTGTCCGCGGCAGCAATACGCTGCGGTCCTGCGACGAGGACCTGCTCACCCTGTCGGGCCGGTGCACCGCCACCGGCCGTCGGACCGCCCGCACCGGCGGCCCGTCCGCACTCGCCGGCGGTCAGCGCACGATCGCCTCCTCGACCACCAGCCGGCCGGCCGTGGCGATCGCCTCGGCGTCGATGCCCGCGGCGTGCAGTTGCTGGTCGGGCGCGGCCGAGCCCGGCATGGTGCGTACGGCGAGCCGGACCAGGCGCGGTACGGGCCTGCCGTCGGCGAACGCCTCCGCGACCGCGTCGCCGAGGCCGCCCTCCTCGTGGTGGTCCTCGACGGTGAGCAGACAGCCGGTCTCCTCGGCGGCCCGGTGCAGTGTGTGCCGGTCGACGGGCTTCACGGAGTACAGGTCGACGACCCGGATCCGGATGTCGTCCTCGGCGAGCGCGTCGGCGGCCTTCAGCGCCTCGTGCAGGGTGACTCCGGCGGCGACCACGGTGAGCCGGTCCTCGTCACAGGAGCGCAGCACCTTGCTGCCGCCGACCGGGAACTCCTCGTCCGGGCCGTAGATCACCGGGCTCGCCCCGCGTGAGGTGCGCAGATACCGGATGCCGTCGAGCCCGGCCATCGTCGCGACGAGCTTGGCGGTCTGGTTGGCGTCGCACGGGTAGAGCACGGTCGAGCCGTACACGGAGCGGAACATGGCCAGGTCCTCCAGGCCCATCTGGGAGGGCCCGTCCTGCCCGATGGCGACGCCCGCGTGCGAGCCGACCAGGTTGATGCCGCTGCCGCTGACGGAGGCCATGCGCACGAAGTCGTGGGCCCGGGTGAGGAAGGCGGCGAAGGTGGCGGCGTACGGCACCCAGCCGCGCGTGGCCATGCCGACGGCGGCGGCGACCAGTTGCTGTTCGGCGATGTAGAACTCGAAGTAGCGGTCGGGGTGTTCCTTGCCGAAGAGCTCGGTCCGGGTGGAGTCGCCGACCTCGCCGTCCAGGGCGACGACATCGGCACGGGCGGTGCCGAGCGCGACGAGCGCCTTGCCGAAGGAGTCGCGGGTGGGAACCTCGTCGCCCTTGTCGTAGCGCGGGAGTTCGAGCGGTCCGGTGGGCACGGAGTGCAGTGCGCGCGCCGCCGGCGGCTCCTTCACATGGACCCGTAGATCGCGGATTCCACCGAGTTCGGCGACGGCCTCCTCGGGATCGGGCAGCGGTTTGCCGTGCATGCCCTCCCGGTCCTCGACGGAGGCGACGCCCCGGCCCTTGCGGGTACGGGCGAGGATCACGGTGGGCTGTCCCGGGGTGGACGCGGCCTCGACGTAGGCCCGGTCGACGGCGTCCACGTCGTGGCCGTCGATCTCCACGGCGTGCCAGCCGAAGGCCCGGAAGCGGCGGGCGTATGCGTCGAGGTCGTGACCGTGCCGGGTGGGGCCGCGCTGGCCGAGCCGGTTGACGTCCACGATCAGGGTGAGGTTGTCGAGATGCTCGTAACCGGCGTGTTCGGCGGCCTCCCACACGGAGCCCTCCGCCAACTCGCTGTCCCCGCACATCACCCAGACCCGGTAGCGGCCGTGTTCCAGCCGTTTCCCGGACAGCGCGATTCCGACGCCGACCGGCAGGCCCTGCCCGAGGGACCCGGTCGCGGTCTCGACCCACGGTAGCCGGCGCGGAGTGGGGTGCCCCTCCAGATGGCTGCCGAGCCTGCGGAAGGTGAGCAGTTCGGCGTCGTCGATGGCGCCGGCCGCCTTGTACGCGGCGTACAGCAGCGGCGAGGCATGGCCCTTGGAGAGGACGAAGCGGTCGTTGCCGGGGTGGGTGGGCCGCTCGAAGTCGTAGCGCAGGTGGTGGGCGAGCAGGACCGCCATCAGATCGGCGGCGGACATCGACGAGGTCGGATGTCCGGACTCGGCCGCGGCGGCCGCCCGCACGCTGTCGACGCGCAACTGCTGGGCCAGTTCGACGAGTTCGGCGGTGTTCATGAGGCTCCTTCCGGTGGAGCGTCCGTAACGGATTCGGGGGCCTTCGGCAGTTCCGGCGAGGCGGTGTCCAGGGGCACCGACCAGGACCGCACAAGGCCCAACTGGACGCCCTGGCGCGGCAGTACGGCGTTCAGCAGCCAGTCGGCGGCGACCCGGACCCGGCCCGCGGGCATCGCCGCCAGGTGGTAGCCGCGGGTCACCAGTCCGGCGGGCGGGCCGGAAAGGGGCACCCCGAGCGGGTCGGCGGCGGCCTGGAGGCCGCCGAGGTCGACGAGGAACCCCAGGTCGCGGTGGCGGTAGGGGCGCCGGGTCCCGCCGAGACCGAGCGAGGCGGCCACGTTCTCGCCGGCCACCCGGCCCTGTCGCCAGGCGTGCTGGGCGGTCATCGGCGTGAACGCGCCGGGGTTCACCAGGTCGGGCACCGCGGCCGCGTCCCCGCAGGCGAACGCGTCGGGGCAGCCGGGGACCCGGAGATACGGATCGACGATCAGCCGCCCCTTCTCCAGCGGCCGCCCGGTGTCCTCGACGAGTGGATCGGGCCGCACCCCGACGCACCACACCAGGGTCCGCGACGCGATGAACTCCCCGTCGGAGAGCAGCACCCCGTCGCGGGTCGCCTCCTGCACGGAGGTCCCCGTCCGCACCTCGACCCCGCGCCGGCGCAGCACCCTGTCGGCCGTACGGGACAGCCTCTCGTCCATCCCCGGCAGCACACGGGGCGCCACGTCCAGCAGCAGCCAGCGTGGCCGCACCCCGTGCGGCAGGCGGTTGCGGCGGGCCAGTCCGACGGTGAGCATCCGCATCTGGGCGGCGACCTCGGTCCCGGTGTACCCGGCGCCGACGACGACGAAGGTGCACCGTGCGGCGGCGGTACCGGGATCCTCGGCGA
The DNA here is from genome assembly GCF_003814875.1 of Streptomyces sp. Ag109_O5-1. Classification (GTDB taxonomy): domain Bacteria; phylum Actinomycetota; class Actinomycetes; order Streptomycetales; family Streptomycetaceae; genus Streptomyces; species Streptomyces sasae. Next base: position 1,875,438 of record NZ_RKQF01000001.1, read on the forward strand.
CGGCGGCCAGCTCGATCTGGCGGATCACATGATCACGCAGATAGAGCGCCTCGGGCAGTCCCCGGAAGCCGTGCGCGTGCTCGGCGACACCGGGGACGGGCAACAGCTTGTTGACACTTCCGACGCAGAGCACCAGCCGTTCGTAGCCGAGGCTGCGGCCGGTGCCCTCGGGGTCGGTGTAGTGCACGCGCTGCCCGTCGAGGTCGACACGGTCCGCCTCCCCGAGCACGGCCCGCACCCCGTCCAGGGCGCCGGAAAGCGGCACGGCGATCCGCCGGGGGTCGAGAATCCCAGCGGCGACCTGGGGCAGCAGGGGCAGATACAGAAAGTGGTCGGTGGGGTTCAGCAGGGTGACGTCGGCACGGTCCCGGGCAAGCCGGGAAAGGGTACGGGCCGCGCGATACCCGGCGAACCCGGCGCCGACGATGACGATCCGGGGTCGACGACTCACGGTACGCCTCCGGCAGTACGACGAGGTCCTCCCACGTAACCGTAGGCAATACTCCGAAACGCCGCCTGCTGAAAGCACCCCGTCAGGCGCGTTGAGGTTGCCCCCGGGCGAAGGCCGGGGGAGGAACTGTGCGGGCAACCGCCCACGACCCGCAGCCGACGGCCCATCGCATCGCAACGGCGCTCCCCGTCAGCTCCGGTGATGAGGCGACTCCGGATCCGTACCCGGCCGCACCGGCGGAGCCCCTGGCATGGGCGGATACGGCAGCCCCAGCCCGCTCGGCGGCGCCGCGGGCGCCGTCCCTTCGACGACCCGGTGCGGAGCATGCGGCCTGCTGGGCCGGGCAGCCTCCCTCAGAGCGTAGGCGACCACAGCCAGTATCACCGCGGTGACCAGCGCCGCGGCCCACCCCGGCAGCACGTAGGCCCACGCCAGCACCACGGCCAGCGCCACCGCGCCCCCGGCGTACAGGGCGACCGCGCCCGAGGCCGCGTACAGAGTCGCCGCCCGCCGCCGCTTCCGGCTCTGCTCGCGCAGCTCGTCCCGTACGGTCTCGCGCGCGACCTGGGCCAGCTCGTCGACGAGGGCCTTGTCCAGATGCTCCAGATGATCAAGGTGTTCCATGGCGTCCGAGTACCCGGACACGGATTGCCGTAACGGATCGCCGTAACGGATCGCCGTAACGGATTACCGCAACGGGAGATCACCGGAGGCGGCGTCATCCCGGCCCGCGCCAACTAGGCTCGTCGCATGGAGATTCTGGGCGCCTCCCTGCGCATCTGCGTCGACGACCTCGATACCGCGATCCCCTTCTACGAACGCCTCTCCGGCGGCAGAGCCCTCCGTTTCGAACGCGGCGGCGTCCAGGTCGCCGCGGTCGGCTCCTTCCTTCTGATGAGCGGCCCGGAGGCGGAGCTGGAGGTGCTGCGCAAGGTGGCCGCGACGATCGCGGTGAAGGACGTCGAGGCGGCCCACCGGCTGCTCGGCGATCTCGGCGCGACGATCATCGCGGGACCGGTGCCCACGCCCGTCGGCCGCAACCTGCTCGCGATGCACCCCGACGGCTCGGTCTTCGAGTACGTCGACCAGCACCAGGACTGATCCCCGGCCGCCGCCCCTGGCCGGTCAGGGGCCGGGCGGCCGCATCCGGAAGTCGTACCGGCCGGGCAGCGGCTCGTCGCCGAGCCGCTCCCACAACCGGTCGACGGCGTCCGCTCCCTCCCGCAGATCGGCGACCTCGAACCCGTCGTCGAACACGGACCGGGCCGCCGCCCGCCGCCCCTCCGCGAGCCGCAGCTCCGCCTCCAGGAGCCGGAAGCGGCCCCGCTGCCGGGTCGCGGGCAGCAGCGCCTCCCACACGGTGCGGGCGTCCGCGACCCGCCGTACCCGCAGCAGCGCTTCGAGGGCCTCGCGGCCGAGCGCGGCCGAGGCCGCCGTCCATGCCTCCCCGTCGTCGCGCCGCTCCCGGCACAGGTCGTCGAAGGCGTCGGCGTAGCGTTCGGCGGCCCGCTCATGGTGCCCGTACTCCTGGTCGGCGACCGCGAGACAGCGCAGCAACGGCCACAGGGACGGGGCGAGTTGGAGGGCGCGCTCCCAGCTGCGGACGGCCTGGGCGCGGTCGCCGGCATGCCACTGGGCGATGCCGAGGTGGTACTCGGTGTGCGGGGTCGCGGGTGCCGTCTCCAGCATGTCCCGCCAGTGCGGGGCGACCAGGGTCGGTCCGGGCGGCCTTACCCGGCGGGGTTCGGGCAGGGTGCCGGTGCGCAGCAGCTCCGCCCAGGGCGCCTGCTCCTCGCCGAGCAGGGTCGCGGGGAGCGACGTGCCGGGCAACTTCCAGTCGGCGCGCAGCACTTCGAGGGAGCCCCAGCCGGATCCGGTGGCGAGGAGTTCGCCGGGTTCGGCGTCGGCGTACGGCTGCCAGGCGGCCCGTGCGGCCTCGAACTCGGCATGAGGCAAGGCGAGTTCGAGCTCGCCCTCGGTGTTCTCCGGCGACGCCGAGAGCGGTCCGTACGCCTCCAGCCAGGACACCTCGCTCTCCGCCTCCAGCCGGACGTGCTCCAGCTGGGTGCGGGCCAGCCCGGCCTGGATCTCGCGGTAGCCTCCGCTGCCGGATGCGCCGAGCCACTCCTGCCAGCGCCGGCCTCCGGGTCCCGAGCCCCACACGAACTGTTTCCGGCCGCGCAGTTCGTCGGTCGAGGTCTGCGCCAGCCCGTGACCGTCCGCGTCCAGCGCGGCGATCCAGCGGCGCCGCCCGTCCGGGATGTCGTAGAACCAGTCGGTCGCGTAAGAGCGTTGGTCGTCGTGCGCCGGAACAGGAACCCGCCGCAGCCGCCGCTCGGGCCCGAACTCCCAGGCCTCCTCGGCCGGAACGACGACCCGGCGGTCCTCCGGTACGGCCGTGCTGGACCACCAGTAGAGCGGCACCGCATGTTCGTGCGGGTTGCGGACGCGGACGCCGACATGGAGGAAGTCGGAGCCGTCCGGGAGCCAGAGGTCGACCTGGAAGGGCAGGTCGCGCAGCCGCTCCCACTCCCAGAGGCGGAGCATCTCCCCGCCGTCGGGGGCGTGGACGCGGGCCGCGTGGAGCGGGGCGCAGGAGAGGGTGGTGTGGCCGGTGGCGCCGATGTTCCATTCGATGCCGCCGGCGTACCAGGCGCCGTTGAGGGCGAGGTTGGCGGGCTGGAACACCGGGTTGCGGTAGAGGAGTTCGCGGCCGGTGGGCAGGTGGAGCAGGGAGGCGACGCGGCCGCCGAGGCCGGGCAGGACGGTGGCGCGCAGCCGGTCGTTCTCGATCACGATCGCGTCGACGGTACGGGGTGCGCGGGATCTGCCGTAGCCGTCGCGGATCCGCACCGGAAGGAGGCTGCTCAGGGGTTCGTAGCCGATCTGCCGGGCCATGTCCCGTGGCAGGTCCTCCCGGTCGCGGTCGTCGACCCGGTGTGTCTCGACCAGGGGGCGGAGCGGGGGCAGCGGGTTGTCCGGGCCCAACTCCGCCGCGGGCAGGGTCAGTACCTCACGTCGGATCCTTGTCACGACCGCCATGGAACCCGGCGCGGGGTGAGCTGGCCAGGGGATGTGCGGGTCAGGATTCCGCAAAGGCCGGGGTTGAGCCGACGGTGCGCCCGGGCTCAGCCGCCCGTGCGCATCTCCGCCGTGATCGCCCACCGCTCGTGGTCCCGCCAGGCCCCGTCGATGTAGATCATGTTCGGTGAGAAGCCCTCCAGGCGGAACCCGGCGCCGCGTGCGAGCGCGATGGACGCGGCGTTGCCGGGCTGTGCGTTGATCTCCAGCCGGTGCAGTCGCATCGGGCCGAAGGCGTGGTCGACGACCAGGCCCATCGCCTCCCGCATCAGCCCGCGCCCCGCCGCGTGCGCGAACACGCCGTAGCCGAGGGCACCGCACTGGAAGCCGCCCTCGACGATGTTGTTGATGTTGATGAACCCGGCGATCGCCCCGTCGGCATCCTTCTCGCAGACCAGGAACCCGGCCTTGCTGCGTTCCTCGATCAGCCGCCCCGCGTAGCCGGCGTAGGCCGCGTCCGTGGTGGGCGGGAACAGCCAGGGCTGGTGGAGGTCCTTGCTCTCCCTGGCCCGGGCGATGAACTCGGCCCCGTCCTCGTAGGTGTAATGGCGGATGCCCACGCGGGGGCCCTCGGCGAGATAGCGGGAAGCGGTGTGCGGCATCCGGCCACCCTACGCCGGGGCGCCGGCGGCGGCGCTTGAAACAGTTCCTCGGGCGGGCTCAGCGCAGGGCGGGCTCCAGCAGGGTGAGCGTGCCCGTGTCCGCGTCCAGCTCCGCGGTGACCCCCAGCGGCATGGTCAGGGCTCCCTCGCAGTGCCCGAACCCGAACTCCTCCACCACCGGCACCCCGAGCCCGCCGAGCCGGTCGGCGAGCACCGCCCGCACCCTCTCGTAGGGCCCGCACCGGTCCCAGGAGCCGAGCAGGATCCCGGCGACACCGTCAAGCCAGCCGGACCGCAGCAGCTGGGTGATGCTCCGGTCGAGGCTGTACGGCGCCTCGCCCACGTCTTCGAGCAGGAGCAGTGCGCCGCGGGCACCGGGGTGGGTGTGCGGGGTGCCGAGGCCGGTCGCGAGCAACGTCAGGCAGCCGCCGGCCGTGACGCCCCGGGCCCGGCCCGCTACCAGGGCGGTGCCCCGGCCCGTGATCGTGCGGACCGTCTCCGGAGCGAACAGGGTGGCCCGCAGGTGCTCCTGCGCCTCGGTGCTCTTGACGAAGTCGGCGCCCGCGGCGACCGGCCCGTACAGGGTGGCGAGCCCGAGCCGGGTCGCGAACGCCTCGTGCAGCACGGTCGCGTCGCTGAAGCCGACGAACGCCTTCGGCCCGGCCGCCCGCATCGCCTCCCAGTCGAGCAGGTCGACGACACGCTGTGCGCCGTAGCCGCCGCGGGCGCACAGCACGGCCGACACGGTCGGATCGCACCAGGCCCGCTGGAGATCGGCCGCCCGGTCGGCGTCGGAGCCCGCAAGGTACCGCAGCTCTCCGTCCTCGGCGAGCACATGGGGTGCCACCACCGGGTCGAGGTCCCAGCCGCGCAGGATGTCGAGGCCCGCCTGGAGCCGCTCCTCCACCACCGGCCCGCTCGGCGCCACGACGGCGATCCGGGCTCCGGCGGTGAGCCGCGCCGGCCGTGTCGGTTCGGTCACTTCACCAGTTCCAGCTCGGGGATACCGGGCACCTCCAGCCCGAACACCTGAGCGTACAAGGCGAGCTCCGCCTCCAGCGCGCGGACCAGGGTCTCGGCACGGCGGAAGCCATGGCCCTCGCCCTCGAAGGTGAGGTAGGCGTGCGGGACGCGCTGTCCGTCGAGCCGGGCGAGGAGGCGCTCGCACTGCACGGGCGGGCAGATCACGTCGTCCAGTCCCTGGAGCAGCAGGAACGGCGCGGTGAGCCGGTCGGCGTGCTCGACCGGCGACCGCTCCTTGTAGCGGTCGGGCACCTCGGCGAGCGGCCCGATCAGGGATTCCAGGTAGTGCGACTCGAAGTCGTGGGTCGCCCCCGGGCCCCAGTTGGAGAGGTCCAGCACCGGGTAGGAGATGGCGCCGCAGGCGTAGACGTCGGTGCCGGTCAGGGAGGCGGCGGCGGTCCAGCCGCCGGCGCTGCCGCCCCGGATCGCCAGCCGGGCGCGGTCGGCGGTGCCCTCCTCGGCGAGGGCGAGCGCGACGGCCGCGCAGTCCTCGACGTCGACCACGCCCCACTGCCCGCGCAGCCGGTTGCGGTACTCCCGGCCGTACCCGGTCGAGCCGCCGTAGTTGACCTCGGCGACCCCGATGCCCCGGGAGGTGAAGTAGGCGATCGCCATGTCGAGGACGAGGGGCGCCCGGCCGGTGGGGCCGCCATGCGCCCACACGACGTAGGGCGGCAGCTCGCCGTCGGGTGCGGTGTGGCCGGGGTGGTGGGGCGGGTAGACGTGGGCGTGCACCTCGCGGCCGCCCGGGCCGCTGAAGGTGCGGACCTGCGGCTCGGGGTAATAGGCCGGGTCGACGGGGTCGTGGTGCGGGGCGCCGACGACGCGGGCGCGGCCGGTGGCGGTGTCGAGTTCGACGACCTCGGCCGCGGTGCGCGGGCCGGCGCCGACCGCGACGACTCGGGTGCCGTGGACGGCGAGGGCGGGGGCGAACTCGGTCCACGGTCCGGCGGCGTCGGCGATCTCACCGGATTCTGTGTCCAGTATTCCGAGCGCGGTCGCCCCCCGACCATGGACGACGGCGATCAGTCCGTTCTCCAGTGGCGCGAACCAGCGCTGGCCGAGCTTCCAGAGCGGCCCGGCGAATTCCTCCGCCCGCGGGCAGAGGGGGTCGCCGTCCAGGTAGAGGTTCCACCAGCCGCTGCGGTCGCTCGCGTACAGCAGGCGGTCGTCCGTCGACCATTCGACCTGTGCGACGGACTCCTCCGGCCCACCCGCGGCCGTATGGACCGCGTGCAGTACACCGTCGACACCGACGTCACCGACCAGCAGTTCCGTGCCGTCCCACGGCATCCGCGGATGGTCCCAGGCGAGCCAGGCGGCCCGCCGGCCGTCGTGCGAGAGCCGGGGTCCGGTGACGAACCGGTGGCGGTCGTCGGTGAGTTCGCGTACGGCGGCCCGGTCCGTCGCCGCCGATCCGTCCAGCGGTACGGCGGCGAGCACACGGCGCACATCGCCGGGCCCGTCCCCGGTGAACTCCTCCAGGACGCACCAGACTTCGCCCCGGTCGAGCAGCAACTGGGGGTCGGCCCAGCGCGGTCCGGCCGGAGTGAGCGGGCGCGGCTCGCCGCCGGGCCGGTAGGCGTAAAGCCGTTGGTCGTCGAAGTGGACGAAGACCAGCAGGGGTTCACCGCCCTCGGCGGGCACGGCACCGGCCCACGGCTGTCCGCCGTACTCGATGACCCGGCTGCGGACGTTCCACGGCGCGGGCAGCACGGACTCCCGGGTGCTGCCGCGCACCAGGGTCCGGCGGCCGCCCTCCGCCGGGCGGGGTTCGGTCCACCAGGTCTCGTCGCCGACGAAGCCCACCCACTCGGGGTTGCCGTCGTGCGCGGCGGCCAGGGCCGCGTCGATGGGCGAGGGCCAGGTACCGTACGCCTTCATCCCCACTATGTCTCCTCTGCCGTCCATACCGTCTATGCCGTGCGCAGGAAGTGGTCCAGGACCCGGACGCCGAAGTGCAGTGCCTCGACGGGGACGCGTTCGTCGACGCCGTGGAACATCGCCTGGTAGTCGAGGCCCTCGGGGAGCCTGAGCGGGGCGAAGCCGTAGCCGGTGATGCCGAGCCGGGAGAACTGCTTGGCGTCGGTGCCGCCGGACATGCAGTACGGCACCACATGCCCTTCGGGCGCGAACTCCTCGACGGCGGCGCGCATCCGGGCGTACGTCGGCGAGTCCAGCGGCGCCTGGAGGGCGACCCCGCGGTGGTGGAACTCCCAGTCGACGTCGGGTCCTGTGAGGTGGTCGAGGGTGGCGCGGAACTCGTCCTCGGTGCCGTACAGAAAGCGTCCGTCGACGAACGCGACGGCCTCGCCGGGGATGACGTTGACCTTGTAACCGGCGTTCAGCATGGTCGGGTTGGCGCTGTTTCGGATGGTGGCCTCGACCAGCTTGGCGGCCGGGCCGAGCTTCTCCAGAAGCAGGTCCACCTCGCACAGGTCGGGGGCGATGCCGTAGAGGGCGGCGAGTTCGGTGAGGGCGGCACGGACCGTGGGGGTGAGGCGGAGCGGCCACCGGTGCTCGCCGATGCGGGTGACGGCGGCGGCGAGGCGGGTGACCGCGTTCTCGTTGTTCACCTTGGAGCCGTGTCCGGCGCGGCCGCGCGCGGTGAGCTTGAGCCAGCCGGTGCCGCGCTCTCCTGCGGCGATGGGGTAGATGTGGCGTCCGCTGCCGTCGTGGAAGGTGAAGGCGCCCGACTCGCCGACGCCCTCGGTGCAGCCCTCGAACAGCTCGGGGTGGTGGTCGGCGAGGAACCCGGAGCCGTCCACCGCGCTGTCCTCCTCGTCGGCGGTGAACGCGACGACGATGTCGCGGCGCGGGCGCAGCCCTTGGCGGGCCCAGGTCCGCACCACGGCCAGGATCATCGCGTCCATGTTCTTCATGTCGACGGCGCCCCGGCCCCACACAACCCCGTCGCGGATCTCCCCGGAGAACGGGGGGACGCTCCAGTCGGCGGCCTGGGCCGGCACCACGTCGAGGTGGCCGTGGACGAGCAGCGCGTCGGCGGCCGGGTCGGTGCCCTCGATACGGGCCACGACGTTGGTGCGCCCCTCGGTCCGCTCCAGGAGGATCGGCTCCAGGCCGGCCCCGGCGAGCTGCTCGGCCGCGTACTCGGCGGCGGGCCGCTCCCGGCAGTCGCCGCCGCCGTGGTTGCTGGTGTCGATCCGGATCAGTTCGGAGGTGAACCGGACGACCTCGACCAGTGCCTGCTCGTCAGCCATACTGCTCCTCCACCGCGGACGAGACGATCGTGGTGACCGCCTTGAAGGTGCGGATGCCGTCGTACATGGTCGCTTCGGTGTACGCCACCTTCCGCTCGCCGATCCGTTCGACGCCGGGGACGACGGTGGCGGAGAGGGCGAGGTGCTCGGCGTCGAACTCCAGGGCGATCGTGAAGGGTCCGCCGGTCACGGGTGTGTGCCGTACCGCGAGGCGGACGGCGTCCTTGGCGGCGGAGCGGATGTCGGCGGCGGTCCTGGCCGGGGTACGGCAGACGGCCGCGTACCGCGACACATGGTCCTTGACGGCGACCTTGAGGGCCTCGGGCGCGTAGCCGAGAGCGTCCTCGCAGGCCAGGTCGTCGCCGGTGAAGAGGACGACGGGGACGCCGTACTCGGCGACGACGTGTGCGTTGAGCAGGCCCTCGCTGGCACGGACGTCGTTGAGCCAGACACCGGTGATGGAGTTGGCGAGGTAGGTGTGGGCGAGGACGCCCTCCATGCCGGCGCCGGTGTGGTAGCCGACGAAGGCGATGCCGTCGATGTCACCGTGCTGGACGCCCTCGACCATGGAGAGGGACTTGTGGCGGCCGGTGAGCAGCTCGGCGCGTTCGTCGAGCTGCTCCAGGAGCAGGTTGCGCATGCTCCAGTGGGCCTCGTTGATGACGACCTCGTCGGCGCCGCCGTCGTAGAAACCGAGGACGGCGGCGTTGACGTCGGAGGTGAACATCGACCGGCACCGCTCCCACTGCGGCGTCCCGGGCAGCACGTCGCCGGGCCAGGTCACCCCGGTGGCGCCTTCCATGTCGGCGCTGATGAGGATCTTCATGGTGCTTCACGTTACGCGCCGACGAGGGAACTTCCTACGAAGCGGAGAGCCCGCACGTGCTCCGCGACCGGTTCGCCCGGAGCACGGCCGCCGTCACGACCGCGGCCCCGGCGGCCCTGCCCGGCCTGCCTCCCGGTACCGGACCCGGGCGCCGAAGCAGTCGCCACGTGCCTCGGTGACCCGGCCCGGCCCGGTGTCCCGGTCCCGCTCCGCCAGGGCGATGTCGGCGAGTCCGCGCAGGCCTGCCGCCGTGTACGCCCCCGGCAGATGCCCCGCGACCCACCGGTCGCCAGTGCCGTCCTGCCCGTCGGATCACCCATCGTCCGCTCCTTGCTCAGCGGCCGGTCCTCGGCGCGCGACCGGCGACCGGCCGCGGTGACGAGGGCGGTTCACCGGAACGCGGAGCCCCACCGGTCGCCGTGGGGCGCCGTGGGTTCGAGCGGTTGTCGGTGGCCGGGTGCCTGCCGTCCTCCCCTCCGCTCGGCAGGTCACGGAGCCGGGCGGGTGCCGCCCGCGCCGTGTCGTTCGGGGCCGGTCAGCTCTCCCGGCCCGCCAGCAGCCAGGTGGACGGCAGCACGATCCGTTCGCCGTCCGGGGTGAACTCGGTGGTCGTCAGAGGGAGTTGGCCGCTGGCGAGGACGGTGAGGCCGGCGGTGCGGAGGTATTCGGGGATCGCGTCGTCGGCGACCTCGCCGGGGGCGATGCCGTGGCGGAAGACCGGGGCGAGCTTGGCCGGCGGGCCGGACGGGCTCTGGGCGAGGCCGCCGAGGATGGGGCCGGCCGCTTCGGAGAGTTCGACGAGGAAGGCCCGGCCGCGGCTGCCGACGAGGGTGGCGATGGCGTCGGCCATCGGCTGCCGGTCGTCGGGTTCGCACTGGTGCAGGACGCCCCGCATATAGACGTTGGCTTCGCCGAGTTCCGCGTGCAGGGCCTCGACCTCGCTCTTCTCGGCCCCGTCGAGCAGCCGGTAGTGGGCCTGTCCGGCGGGATCGGCGTGCCGGGCGTGTTTCACGGCGGCCTCGGCTATGTCGACGCCCAGGACGCGCGGGAACCGCTGGGCGAGGAAGCGGGTCTGGGTGCCGTTGCCGCAGCCCAGGTCGACCATCGGCAGGCCGGGATCGGTGAGACGGGGTTCGAAGAGGGCGACATGGACGGCGGCGGTCACGCCCGGTTCGGCGTCCCAGAACACCGCCCCCTGCTCGTCGGGCGCCTCGCGCCAGAAGCCCTCCCAGGCATGCCGGTACCGACTCGTCACGCTCATGGCCAACTCCCCAGGGTCAAACCGCAGATGACCGTCGTAAGTGACGGGCGAGTACGGTCTACCGTGCGCCGGTTACGGCCACAAGCGCCCGGCGCGTTCCTTCACTCCACATTCGACGGAACGTGCGCCCCCGTGGTCAGCGGCGCCGTGCGGTGAGCTCGAACCACACCGTCTTCCCGGCGGCCGTACGGCTGGTGCCCCATTCCCGGGCGAGGGTGCTGACGACCCGCAGTCCGCGTCCGGTGTCGTCGCCGGGGCCCGTGCTGAGCAGGGTCGGCAGGGTGTGGTCGTCGTCATCGACCTCGCACAGCAGGGTCTCGCCGCGGATCAGCCGCAGTTGGACCGGACGGCTGTGGGAGTGCCGGATCGCGTTGGTGACGAGTTCGCTGACCATGAGTTCGGTGGGGTCGGCGAGCTTGGCCAGACCCCAGTCGTGGAGCTGTTCGCGGACGGCGGCGCGGGCGCGGCGGACCTCGGCGGGGTCGAGGGCGAGCCGCCATTCGGCGACGTCGTCGGGTTCGATGCCGTTGAGGCGGGCCATCAGCAGGGCGACGTCGTCCTTGCGGCCGCCGCGGGTATTGAGGGCGCGGATGATGGTGTCGCAGGCGTCGTCCATGGAGGCGGCCGGGTGGGCGGCGGACTCGCAGAGGGTGGCGAGGCCGACGCCGATGTCCACACCGCGCATCTCGACCAGGCCGTCGGTGCACATCACCAGCCGGTCACCGGGTTCGACACGCACCCGCAGCGACTCGAAGGCGACGCCGCCGACACCTATGGGCGCACCGGTGGGCAGGTCGAGGAGTTCACTGCGGCCGTCGACGGCGCGCACCAGCACCGGAGGGATGTGCCCCGCGTTGGCAAGGTGCAGTTCGCCCTCGATCGGGTCGTAGACGGCGTAGAGGCAGGTGGCGAGGTAGCTGTCGCCGAGGCGCTGAGCCAGGTCGTCGAGATTGCGCAGGAGTTGGGCAGGAGGCAGGTCCATGGCCGCCATCGTCTGGACGGCGGTGCGCAACTGGCCCATCATCGCGGCCGAGTTGAGCCCGTGGCCCATGACGTCGCCGACGACCAGGGCGGTGCGGGCGCCCGGGAGTTTCACGGAGTCGAACCAGTCGCCGCCGACCCGGCCGAGGAGCGTGCCCGGCAGATAGCGGGTGGCGATGTCGCAGCCCGCCATGCGCGGCGGGATGTGCGGCAGCATGCTGTCCTGGAGGGTCTCGGCGACGCTCTCCTGGTAGGTGTACATGCGCGCGTTGTCGAGCACGAGGCCTGCGCGGGCGGCGAGTTCGGCGCCGGTGACCCGGTCCATGTCGTTGAACAGCTCGCGCTCGGGGTGGCGCAGCAGGATCATGAAGCCGAGTACGACGTTGCGTGCCTTGAGCGGGACGACCAGCATCGAACGGCCGGTGATCAACGGCCGGATGTCGCGCTTCTCGAACTGGGAGGCGATGGCGTGGCCCATCTCCTCGCTGATGCGCGGCACGAGGACCGGGTCGCCGGTGGTCATGCAGTGGAAGAACGGGGTGTGGGCCGGGAACGGCATGGCCTCGCCGACCGGAATGACGTCGTCCCAGCGGCCGGGTTCGTCGGTGTGTTCGACGGCGACCCGGTGCCACATGGTGGTGGTGTCTGGCACGCCGTCCGGGAACCCCTCGCCGGCGACGACCTGTTCGCGCAGGTAGGTGCCGGCGACGTCGGTGAAGCGGGGTACGACGGCTCTGCTGACCTCGATGATGGTCCGGGAGAGGTCGAGCGAGGTGCCGATCTTCCCGCTGACCTCGTTGAGGAATTCGAGGCGTTCGCGGACGGCCGTGTACTCCAGGTCCTCGCCTTCGTCGTCGGCGAGTTCCCCGGGGCGCGGCAGTCCCTTGGCTGCGGCGAGGGCGGCGCGTTCGCGGCGGGCCTTGCGTTCGGTACGGCGGGTGACGCCCCAGTCGGGGGTGACGGGGACCCGGTCGTTCTGGCTGAACTCCAGGATCGGATAGCCGAGTTCGAGGACCTGGGCGACGATCCGGGCGCTTTCGTCCACGCTCATGCTGGGCAGGATGTCGGGCAGCCTGCGGGCCAGTTCCTCGGCGCCGGGGAAGTCGGTGTGCAGGGCGAATCCGGGGGCGATGCGCTCGAAGGCGATGCCCTCGTCGCGCTCGGCCTGGCGCAGCCGCTCGGCGTCGGCGGCGAGTACGAGCAGCCTCTCGCTGCCCGGGCCGACCAGCGGATACGCCCACCACAGCACATCGGCTCGGCCGTGGTCGGGCACGGTGAGCCGGGCGCGGCCGGCGGCGGGGAAGTTCAGTCGTCCGTCGAGGGAGGACTCCAGGTCGGGGCCGAGTCCGTCGTACGCCGCGTAGGCCCCGTAGGGGGTGATCTCGTCGTCCTCGGGGAGGGCGCCGGAGACGGGCAGCAGGTCGAGGACCGAGCGGCCGATCGCCTCCTCCTTGGCGGCGCCGAAGAGCCGTCGGGCACCGGAGCTCCAGTGGGAGACCTGGCCGTCACGGTCGACGACGACCACGGCCAGCGGGATACGGCCCGCCGCCCCGTCGCCGGCGCCGAGGCCGGGAGGTGCGTCCCGCTCGCTGCCATGCTCCATGGCCCAGGCCCCTCTCCCCACGGCTCCGCAAAAGATCTGTGCCGCCCGCCACTACCGTACGGTGGCGGCCGGTTGCGATGTGTGGCAATCCTGGAATTGGTTTCACCGAATCGCGCCAACGCGCAGGTCCGCGCCTTTGGGCGGGGCGCGGACCGTTCCGGCCGCGTCGGCGCTCAGTCCTCGTGCCCGAGTTGGAGATCGCGTTCGGTGCGGCCGCCGCCCGCGACCTGGAGGACCGTGGCGACCGGCGGGTAGCCGGAGGCGATGACGGTGTACTCGCCGGAGGAGAGGTCGACGAACCGGAACGTTCCGTCGGGTCCGGTGGTGACGGTGTCCACGACGTTCCCGGCCGCGTCGAGCAGGGTGACGCGCGCGTCCTGCACCGGCCGGCCGCCGCCGGCCCGGACCGTGCCCTTCAGCACGGCGCCGCCCGCGAGTTCGACGTCCTGCCGGGTCTCCCGGGAGGCCTGGACGGTGACCGGGAGGGCGGCCGGGCGGAAGGCGGGGGCGCTGGCGGCGAGGGTGTACTCGCCGGCCACCAGCTCGGTGATGACATAGCCGCCCTCGCGCCCGCTGCGCACACTGGCGACGACCTCGCCGTGCACGTTGGTGAGCGTGACGGTGGCGTCCCGCACGGGCGAGCCGTCGGCGGTGAGGACGCTGCCCGCGAGACGCCCGGCGCCGCCGAGGACGACGTCCAGCTCGACGGGCCGCTCGCCGACGGTCACGGTGACGGCCTGGGGCTGGTGGCCGCCGGCGGCGGCGATCAGGACGTACGCGCCTGAGCCCGGCGTGGCCAGGGCGTACCGTCCGTCCTCGCCGCTGGCGCCCCGGCCGATCTGCCGGCCGACGGCGTCGATGAGGGTGAGCGCAGCGCGGGGCACCACGGTCCCGTCGGGGTGCTGGACCGTGCCGCAGACGGGGATCCCGGCGCCGGGGCGGGGCTGGACGGGGGGCGCGCCGGCCGACGGCTGGGGGCGGGCCTGCGGGATCGGGGCGGTCACGGACGCGGGCTCCGGTTCGGCGGTGTAGTGGGACACCAGCGGTTTCTCCTTGAGGAAGCAGGCGACGATCAGGCCGAGGACCAGCACCGGGACCAGGTAGAAGAAGATCCGGGGCATCGCGTCGGCGTAGGCGCGGATGTAGGCGTCGCGCAGTGCCGGGGGCAGCGCGTGGACGAGCTGCGGGGTGAGGGATTCGGGGTCGGGCAGGCGGGTGCCGGTGCGGGCGGGGAGCTGTCTGTGCAGGGCGTCGGTGAGCCGGTCGGCGAACAGGGTGCCGAAGACCGCGGCGCCGACGCTGCCGCCGATCTGCCGGAAGTAGTTGTTGGCGCTGGTGGCGGTGCCGAGGTCGGTGGGCCGTACGGAGTTCTGCACGGCGAGGACCAGCACCGGCATCACCATGCCGATCCCGGCGCCGAGGACGGCCATCCAGATGCTGTACTGCCAGCGCGGGGTGCCGGCTTCGAGCCGGGAGAGGAGCCACATGCCGACCACCGACAGTCCCCCGCCGAGCACCGGGTAGATCCGGTAGCGCCCGGTGCGGCTGATGAGCTGTCCCGCGACGACCGAGGCGCCGACGATCCCGCCCATCATGGGCAGCATCAGCAGCCCGGACCCGGTCGCCGAGGCGCCGTCGACCATCTGCAGGAAGGTCGGCAGATAGCTGGCGGCGCCGAACAGTGCGACGCCGACGACCAGTCCGACCAGACCGGCCACGTCGAAGACGGGGTCCCGGAACAGCCTGAGCGGGATGAGGGGTTCGACCGCGTGGCGCTCGACGAGGAGGAACAGCCCGGTGGCGGCCAGCGCTCCCGCGCCGAGCCCGAGGATGACGTGCGAGCCCCACGCGTACTCGGTCCCGCCCCAACTGGTCAGCAGGACGAGGCAGGTGGAGACGGTGGCGAGCAACAGCGCGCCCAGCACGTCGAAACGGCCGCGGGCCGGGGGCTTCGGCAGCTTCAGTACGACGGTGATGACGGCCAGCGTGACCAGGCCGAAGGGGACGTTGACGTAGAAGCACCAGCGCCAGGAGAGGTGATCGGTGAAATAGCCGCCGAGCAGGGGGCCGGCGACGGAGGCGAGGCCGAAGGCGGCGCCGATCAGGCCCATGAACCGGCCGCGCTGCCGTGGCGGCACGATGTCGGCGATGATCGCCTGCACACCGATCATCAACCCGCCGGCGCCGACGCCCTGTACGGCCCGGAAGGCGATCAACTGGTCCATCGTCTGCGCCCGTCCGGAGAGCGCGGAGCCGACGGCGAAGACGAGGATCGCGAACTGGAAGACGCCCTTGCGGCCGATGAGGTCGCCTAGCTTGCCGTAGACGGGGAGGCCCACGGTGGCGGTGAGCAGATAGGCGGTGATCGCCCAGGACATCCTGTCGAGGCCGTGCAGTTCGCCGACGATCTTCGGCAGCGCGGTGGCGACGATCATCTGGTCCAGCGCGGCGAGGAGCAGGGCGAGCATCAGCCCGCCGAACACCAACCAGGTGCGGCGCGGCCCGAGTCCGGACGCCGGGGCGGGTTCCGGCACGGGGGCGTCCGAAGCCGCCATGGCCGGTTCCTCGTACTGCACCAGTGTCGTTCCGCCCACGTACCGCTCCCCTCGTCGCACCTGCGCACAATTACCGCCGTTAGGCGACAACTACGGGCAAGCACGACGAGTTACGGTTCAAAGCCGGTGGAGACGGAGATCCACTCGAACCGGTGAGGGGGCCCGACGGGGGGCAACGCCCCCTGTCCGTCCGGAGGTTACTTCTCGACCTCGGCGGCGAGCTTGGCGAGCACCGCATCGTAGATCCGGCCGAGGCCCTTGGGCGCGAAGGTCTTCTCGAAGAAGCCGCCGATGCCGCCGGCGCCCTGCCAGGTGGTGTGGACGACGACCTTGGACCTGCCCTCGCCGGCCGGGGTGACACGCCAGGTGGTGACCATGGAGGAGTTGCGGTCCTTCTCGACGAGTTCGCCGTCGGTGGGCTCGCTGACCTCCAGGAGGCAGTCGCGGACGCGCTTGCTGGTGGCCTGGAGCTTCCAGTGGACGAGGGTGCCCTCGCCGTCGCCGCCCTCGCGCACCTCGTACTCGCTGAAGTGCTCGGAGAGCAGCTTCGCGCGCGTGCCGCTGTAGTCGGCGACCGCGTCGAACACCGTTTCCGCGTCCGCGGCGACGACCCGCTCGGTAGTGGCCTCGACCTGCGCCATTGCGTTCCTCCAGCACCTGAGTTCTCGGGGTTGTGCCAAGCCAACCACCCCGGCGCCCGGCCGCCCAAATCGGGGTGCCCGAAGCGGGCCCGAAGCGGTCGGAAACGCGAACGGAACCGGTGTCCGCGCGGTCTCCACAGATCGTTCGCACGATCATGGGAACAGATGTTCTATTCTATGGCGCAGTGCTACCGAGGAGGCGTCATGCGCTGGGAGAACCTCACCGAGGAGGCCGAGCACGGCCGGGCCGGGACCGCGCTGTTCGGCGCGGACGCGGTCACCACCCGCACCTTCGACACGCCCGAGTTCCGGGGGATCACGTTCCACGAGGTGCGGGCGCGTTCGATCATCAACCGGGTGCCGGGCGCCTCGCGGATGCCGTTCGAATGGACGGTGAACCCGTACCGAGGTTGTTCGCACGCGTGCGTGTACTGCTTCGCCCGCAAGACCCACAGCTATCTGGACCTGGACACCGGGATCGGCTTCGACAGCCAGATCGTGGTCAAGATGAACGCACCCGAGCTGCTCCGCCGCCAGCTGGGCTCGCGGCGCTGGCTCGGCGACCACATCGCGATGGGCACCAACGTCGACTGCTACCAGCGCGCCGAGGGCCGCTACCGGCTGATGCCGGGAATCATCTCCGCCCTCACCGAGCACGCGAACCCGTTCTCGATCCTCACGAAGGGCACGCTGATCCTGCGCGACCTCGACCTGCTGCGCCGGGCGGCGGACGTCACGGAGATCGGCGTCTCGGTCTCGGTGGGGTTCGTCGACCCCGAGCTGTGGCGCACCGTGGAGCCGGGCACCCCGGCCCCCGAACGCCGGCTGGACGTCGTACGCGCCCTCGCCGAGGCCGGTATCGGCTGCGGGGTGCTGATGGCGCCGGTGATCCCCTTCCTGGGCGACCACCCGGCCCAACTCCGGGCCACCGTGCGGGCGATCGCGGCGGCCGGGGCCACCTCGGTGACGCCCCTGGTGCTGCATCTGCGGCCGGGCGCCCGCGAGTGGTTCATGAGCTGGCTCGCCGCCCACCACCCGCATCTGGTGCGGCGTTACGAGCGGCTGTACGCGGAGGGCGCCTACGCGCCGAAGTGGTACCAGCGCCGGATCACCCGTCAGGTGCACGAGCTGGCCCAGGAGTACGGCATCGGGCCCGACCGGGCGGGCACGCCCCGCCGGATCCCCGTACCGGCGACGGACGAGCCCGAGCTGCCGGAGCCGACCCAACTGACGCTGCTCTGAGCGCGTTCACGCCGGGGAGCGTTCGAGCGCAACCCTCGGACCAATTGGGTCAATAATCGTCAGATCATGTTCTTCCGGGCGCCGTTTCCGGGACGATGCGGCGAGGACCGTGACACGTGCGGTCCGCGATCCCTCCGTCCTGGGAGGACCCATGCGAACACGCGCAGCCGTGCTGTGCGCCGCCGCCGCTGTCGTGGCCGGGTCGGTCACCGCCCTGCCCGCGAGCGCCACCCCCCGATACCCCGTGCAGGTCTCCTCGGTGACCTGGAAGAAGTGCGGTACCACCGACTACCCGACGCTGCAGTGCGGCTCGGTCAGGGTGCCGCTCGACCACCCGAAGCCGGGCGGGAAGCGGATCACCCTCGCCCTCTCCCGCGTCCCGCACACCGCGTCGGCCTCTCAGGGGCCGCTGCTGGTCAACCCCGGCGGCCCGGGCGGCAGCGGGCTGGCCCTCGCGGGCTTCGTGGCCTCCGCGCTGCCCAAGAAGGTGGCGGCCCGGTACGACATCATCGGCTTCGACCCGCGCGGGGTCGGCCGGAGCAGCCCGGCGGTCGGCTGCGCGCCCGGCTTCTTCAAGCCGGTGCGCCCCGACTCGGTCCCGGCCACCGCCGCCCTCGAACAGGCGAACCTCGATCGCGTGAAGTCGTTCGCGGCGGCCTGCGGCAAGAAGTACGCGAGCCTGCTGCCGTATCTCGACACGGTCAGCGCCGCACAGGACCTCGACTCGATCCGCCAGGCCCTCGGGGCCCGCCGGATCAGTTACTTCGGCTACTCGTACGGCACCTACCTGGGCGCGGTCTACGCGAAGCTGCACCCCGACCGGATCCACCGGCTGGTCCTGGACTCGATCGTGGACCCGACGGGCGTCTGGTACGAGGACAACCTGAGCCAGGACCACGCGTTCAACGACCGGCAACGCGCCCTGATGGCCTGGATCGCCAAGTACGACTCGACGTACAAGCTCGGCACCGACCCGGAGCAGGTCGAGGCCAAGTGGTACGCCATGCGGGCCGCGCTGGCGAAGAAGCCGGCGGGCGGCAAGGTCGGCGCCTCCGAACTGGAGGACACCTTCATCCCCGGCGGTTACTACAACGGCTACTGGCCCTACCTGGCCGAAGCGTTCTCCGCCTACGCCAACGGCAAGAAGACGACGGCGCTGGTCGAGGCGTACCGGAACTTCGCCGCGGTCGACGCCTCGGGCGAGAACGGCTACAGCGTCTACGCGGCCGTCCAGTGCCGGGACTCCTCCTGGCCGCGGGACTGGAACCAGTGGAGCAAGGACAACTGGGCGGCGTACGAGAAGGCGCCGTTCATGACCTGGAACAACGCCTGGTACAACGCGGCGTGCGCCTACTGGCCGACGAAGACACTGAAGCCGACGGACATCGCCAACGCCGAACTCCCGCCGGCCCTCCTCTTCCAGGCCACGGACGACGCGGCCACCCCCTACCAGGGCGGCGTCACGACCCACCGCCTGCTGGCCGGCTCCGGCCTGGTCGTCGAGCAGGGCGGCGGCAACCACGGCATCACACTGAGCGGCAACACCTGTCTGGACAAGTACCTCGCCACCTACCTGACCGACGGCAAGGTCCCGCACGGCACCGGCACGGCCGACGCGACCTGCCGCAAGTCGCCGGACCCGAAGCCCCTGAAGACGAAGGCGGCGTCGGCGGCGTCCCGCGGCTCGACCCTGCACGGCCTGCTGGGCTTCCGCGGCTGAACGGAGCCTGACGATCCGTCGAGGGCGTTGTCGGACCCGTGGTCCACCATGGACACATGAGTGACCTGACCCGAATCCCCGCCCCCGACGGAGTCGCCCCCGCCGCCCAGTACACCCACGTGGTGGCGGCCACCGGCCGGTTCGTGGCCGTCTCCGGCCAGCTCCCGCTGGACGAGAACGGCAGGCCCGTCGGGGGCGGCGACCCGGCCGCCCAGGCCCGCCAGGTTTTTGAGAACCTGCGCCGCTGCCTGGCGGCGGCTGGGGGTACCTCCCACGCCCTTAAGGCAGTGGGGGAGAGCCACCTTCGACGACGTCGTCAAACTCACCTACTTCGTCACGGACATGGCGTACATGCCGGCGATCCGGGCGGCCCGCGCCACCCACATACCCGACGACCGCCTCCCCGCGTCCTCCGCCGTCCAGGTCGCCGCACTGGTCGGCCCGCAGTTCCTGCTGGAGGTCGAGGCCCTGGCGGTCGTGGCCGGCTGACGCGAAATCCCGGGCGGGCGGAGCCGTCCGCTCCCTAGGGTGCCGTCATGAACGACGACCGCCTTCGCATCCGCCCCATGACGCTCGACGACTGCGACCGCGTCTCCGAGATACGCATCCGGGGCTGGCAGTACGCCTACCGGGGGCTCATGCCGCAGCCGTTCCTGGACGGACTCAGTGTCGAGCGGGACGCCGAGCGGCGGCGGGGCCGGTTCCGGGACGGGGAGGACGGGGTGACGGACCTGGTCGCCGAGCGGGGCGGCGAGATCGTCGGGTGGGCTGCGCACGGGCCGTACCGGGACGGCGAAGTACGCACCGGCGACGCCGAGTTGTACGCGATCTACCTCGATCCGGCGCATCTCGGCAGCGGAGCCGGGCGCGCGCTCCTGGAGACGGTCCTCGACCAGTGTGCCGGGCACCCGCGCGTGTATCTGTGGGTGCTGAAGGGGAACGCGCGCGCCCGGAGGTTCTACGAGATCGCAGGCTTCCGGGCCGACGGCGCCGAGGAACCGTACGAGGTCGACGGGGTGCCGGTGCCCGAGGTGCGCTACGTCAGGGGCCGCGGCGTCACCGCGGCCTAGGGATACGGGCGAGGGCGCTCACCGCGGCCTCGGCGAGGGTCGGGTGGGCCAGGGCCTCGTTCAGGACGCGGCGGGCGCGGGGGTCGGCGAGGGTGCCGAGGCCGTCCACGCAGGCGAGGGCGACCTTGCGGTAGGGGTCGTGCGGGCGCAGCCGGCGTTCCAAGGTGGTGATGAGGGCGGGCACGGACTCCGGGGCGCGCAGTTCGACCAGGAGACGGACCGGGTGGAGGGCGTAGGCGACGCGGAGTTCGTTGGTGGCGAGGGCGGCTGCCGCGCGGGCGGTCCGCGGGTCCTGGAGGCGGGCCAGGGCGTGCGCGGCGGAGGCGCAGCGCGGTGGGTCGCGGTGGTTGAGCAGAAGCACCAGGGTCTCGAAGGCGCGCCGGTCGCCGGCCCTCCCCAGGCGGAACGCGGCCAGTTCCCTGGCCCACAGGGGCTGTCCGGCGGCGGTGAGCACCTCCGCCAACTCGTCGTGGTCCTCGGTGGCCAGGAGCCGGTCGTAGCCGGCCGTTCCCTGCGACTCCTGGCGCAGACGCTCCGTGAGTGATCGCAACTCTTCGTCCACGAAGCCCAGCGTAGAGGGGTTGCGGGAGGAGAGGGACGTACATCACAAAGTCGGGGGACTGGCGTGCTCGTTACCCGCCGGTTAAGCTCAATCGAGCGAGTCACCCACTCGCAGTAACGCTCACATCGGTTTGGTGACGCAGCCGCCGTGAGCATCAGGTCGGTTCGGTACCTCGTACCGCAGTACGGCCCGGCTCCGGGACAGGGCCGGTCGGAATCCGCCGCTCCCGGGCGTGTGCACGCCCGAGGTGGCAGCACCGGGCGTGTGCGCCAGTAGCCCGGAACCACCCGCATTCACGCAGCTCTCTCCGCACCCGGTGCGCCCCCTCGGCGCACCCGGGCGCGTTTCCAGTCGTCACCCTCATTCCTGGAGTCCCGCGATGGCCACTCCCCTGTCCGACCCTTCCCTGTCCCCGCTCAAGACCGTCGCCGTCGTCGGCCTCGGCACCATGGGCACCGGAATCACCGAGGTCCTCGCCAAGGCCGGCCGCGAGGTGATCGGCATCGACGTCAGCGAGGCCCAGGCCGCCCGGTCCCTCGTCGACCTGGAGGCCTCGACGGCGCGGGCCGTGGCGCGCGGCAAGCTCACCGAGCAGGAGCGCGCCGACGTCCTCGCCCGGGTCCGCACCGGCACCGACCTCACCGCCGCGGCCGACGCCGACCTCGTCATCGAGGTGACTCCGGAGTCGTACGACATCAAGCACCAGGTCATCCGCGAGCTGGACGGCATCGTCCGCCCGGAGACCATCCTCGCCACCGGCACCAACGCGCTCTCCGTGACCCGCCTGGCCGCCGACTCGGCCCGCCCGGAGCGCGTCCTCGGACTGCACTTCTTCAACCCGGCCCCCGCGATGAAGCTGGTCGAGGTCGTCTCCTCGGTCCTCACCGCGCCGAGCGCCGTCGCCGCCGTCACCGGCCTCGCCATCGAGCTGGGCAAGGAGCCGGTCGCGGTCGGCGACCGCCCCGGGTTCGTCGCGGACGGGCTGCTGTTCGGCTACCTCAACCAGGCCGCCGCGATGTACGAGGCGAAGTACGCCTCCCGCGAGGACATCGACGCGGCCATGCGCCTCGGCTGCGGCCTCCCGATGGGCCCCCTGGCCCTGCTGGACCTGATCGGCATCGACACCGCCCGTACGGTCCTGGACGCCATGTACGCCGAGTCCCGCGACCGCCTGCACGCCCCGGCCCCCATCCTCAAGCAGCTCAGCGAGGCGGGCCTGACCGGACGCAAGTCCGGCCGCGGCTTCTACACCTACGAGGCCCCCGGCAGCGCCACGGTCGTCCGCGACGCGCAGACCCCGCTGGACGGCGCCGCACTCACCCCGGGCCGTACGGTCCGCTCGGTCGGTGTCGCCGGCTCCGGCACCATGGCCTCCGGCATCGCCGAGGTCTTCGCCAAGGCCGGGTACGAGGTCGTCCTCGCCGCCCGCAGCGAGGAGAAGGCCCAGGCCGCCAAGGCCCGTATCGGCAAGTCCCTGGACCGCTCCGTCGGCAAGGGCCGGATGACCGCCGAGGCCGCCGCCCGGACCCTGGACCTGATCACCCCGGCGGGCTCGTACGACGCCTTCTCGGACGTCGACCTGGCCGTCGAGGCGGTCGCCGAGGACCTGGAGGTCAAGCGGCAGCTGTTCGCGACGTTCGACAAGGTCTGCAAGCCGGGCGCGGTCCTGGCCACCACGACCTCCTCACTGCCCGTCGTGGCCTGCGCCCGCGCCACCTCGCGTCCGCAGGACGTGATCGGCATGCACTTCTTCAACCCGGCGCCGGCCATGAAGCTGGTCGAGGTCGTGCGGACGGTGCTGACCGCCGAGGACGTGCACGCCACGGTCCGCGAGGTCTGCACGAAGATCCGCAAGCATGCGGTCGACTGCGGTGACCGGGCCGGATTCATCGTGAACGCCCTGCTGTTCCCCTACCTCAACAACGCGATCAAGATGGTCGAGGAGCACTACGCGTCCCTCGACGACATCGACGCGGCGATGAAGCTCGGCGGCGGCTACCCGATGGGCCCGTTCGAGCTGCTCGACGTGGTCGGCCTGGACGTCTCGCTCGCGATCGAGAAGGTCCTGCACCGCGAGTTCCGCGACCCGGGCCTCGCCCCCGCGCCCTTGCTGGAGCACCTGGTGGCCGCGGGCTGCCTCGGCCGCAAGACCGGCCGCGGCTTCCGCGAATATGCCCGCCGCTGACGGCGTCGGCGACTGGTTCCGGGACGAGGACGACTGGGGCGGCCTGCTCGACCCCGGCAGCCAGCTCCCGCCCGCACGGCCCGGCGGTCCCCCGCCCTTCGCGGGCGGGGGAAACCCCGGACATGCGCATCAAGCTGCGCACATGCAGTACGTTCGGGTCATGTCCCAGCCCGCCAGGTCCTCACGTACACCAGCCACGCCCGACGCGCCGGAGAGTGCCGCAGGCAGTCGCGCGGCGGCCCAGCGGCTCAAGATGCGCCGCGAACTGGCGGCCGCCGCGATGGAACTGTTCGCGACGAAGGGGTACGAGGCGACCACCGTCGACGAGATCGCGGCCGCGGCCGGGGTCGCCCGCCGCACGTTCTTCCGTCACTTCCGTTCCAAGGAAGAGGCGATCTTCCCCGACCACGACGACACGCTGATCCGCGCGGAGGCGGTGCTCAACGCGGCCCCGGCCCACGAGCACCCGCTCGACACCGTGTGCCGTGGCATCAAGGAAGTCATGAAGATGTACGCGGCCCGGCCGGAGATCTCGGTCGCCCGCTACAAGCTCACCCGTGAGGTGCCCACCCTCCGCGAGGCCGAGATCGCCTCGGTGGCCCGCTACGAGCGGCTCTTCACCCGCTACCTCCTCGGCCACTTCGACGAGCACGCCCACGCGGACGACGCGAACGACGACCCGCTGCTGGCCGAGGTCGCCGCGTCGGCGGTGGTCACCGCCCACAACCACGTGCTGCGGCGCTGGCTGCGGGCGGGCGGACAGGGGGATGTGGAGGCGCAGCTGGACCACGCCTTCGCGATCGTGCGGAAGACGTTCGGGACGGGCATCGGGGCCGGGCGCTCGACGGCGCCCAAGCCGGCGAGCCCCGCGACGGTGTCCTCCCAGGGCGAGGTGCTGGTCACCGTCGCCCGTACCGACGCCCCGCTGGACGAGGTCATGCGGACCATCGAACAGGCCCTCAAAGAACGCTGACCCCTCCCGCGGGGTGTCCCGCGACACTCCGTGCCTGTGATGACGGCCACCCGCCCGGGTGGCCGTTTTGGCATGTCAGGGGCCCTTTTCAGGCACCTTTCATGACCCGTTCGATCGATCATCGCTCATTTGTTACGTAAAGATTTCATCTGAGGCGAGGTTCTGGCACTCAGTGCCTTGCGACATGACACGCGGTGTCATACGTTGATGGTGTCCGGCCTGTCCCGGTGAGCCCACCAGCTCCCCCGCCGGACGCCTGCGTCACAGGCAACCTCCCGCGCCACAAAGCGCTGCCGAAGCACCACCCCCGCCGGACCGACGGCATCTTTCCCAAAACCCTCAGCAGCACCGACGTAACCCTCAGCGCCCCTTCCCTCAAGGGGCGCAAGCATCGCCGGAGGCAACACCGTGACCACTCAGGCCATTCTGGACGCGATCCAGTCGCCGGACTCGACGCCGGCCGACTTCGCCGCCCTGCCGCTCCCCGAGTCGTATCGCGCGATCACCGTGCACAAGGACGAGACGGACATGTTCGCCGGTCTGGAGACCCGCGACAAGGACCCCCGCAAGTCCATCCACCTCGACGAGGTGGCCCTGCCCGAGCTGGGCCCGGGCGAGGCCCTGGTCGCCGTCATGGCGTCCAGCGTCAACTACAACTCGGTGTGGACCTCGATCTTCGAGCCGCTGTCGACCTTCGGCTTCCTGGAGCGCTACGGCCGCCTCAGCGAGCTGACCAAGCGGCACGACCTGCCGTACCACATCATCGGTTCCGACCTCGCGGGCGTCGTCCTGCGCACCGGCCCGGGCGTCAACGCCTGGAAGCCGGGTGACGAGGTCGTCGCGCACTGCCTCAGCGTGGAGCTGGAATCGAGCGACGGGCACAACGACACGATGCTCGACCCCGAGCAGCGCATCTGGGGCTTCGAGACCAACTTCGGCGGTCTCGCCGAGGTCGCGCTCGTCAAGTCCAACCAGCTGATGCCGAAGCCGAACCACCTCAGCTGGGAGGAGGCCGCCGCCCCGGGCCTGGTCAACTCCACCGCCTACCGCCAGCTGGTCTCCCGCAACGGCGCCGGCATGAAGCAGGGCGACAACGTGCTCATCTGGGGCGCGAGCGGCGGACTCGGCTCGTACGCCACGCAGTTCGCGCTGGCCGGCGGCGCCAACCCCATCTGTGTCGTGTCCTCGCCACAGAAGGCGGACATCTGCCGCGCGATGGGCGCCGAGGCGATCATCGACCGCAACGCCGAGGGCTACAAGTTCTGGAAGAACGAGCAGGAGCAGGACCCGCGCGAGTGGAAGCGCTTCGGCAAGCGCATCCGTGAGCTCACCGGCGGCGAGGACGTGGACATCGTCTTCGAGCACCCGGGCCGCGAGACCTTCGGCGCCTCGGTCTACGTCACCCGCAAGGGCGGCACGATCGTCACCTGCGCCTCCACCTCGGGCTACAACCACGAGTACGACAACCGCTACCTGTGGATGTCCCTGAAGCGGATCATCGGCTCGCACTTCGCCAACTACCGCGAGGCCTGGGAGGCCAACCGGCTGATCGCGAAGGGCAAGATCCACCCGACGCTGTCGAAGGTCTACTCCCTGGAGGAGACCGGCCAGGCCGCCTACGACGTGCACCGCAACCTCCACCAGGGCAAGGTCGGCGTGCTCTGCCTCGCCCCCGAGGAAGGCCTCGGCGTGCGCGACGAGGAGATGCGCGCCAAGCACCTCGACGCCATCAACCGCTTCCGCAACATCTGAGACACCCGAGGTCATAGATGACTGAGCGTCAGAATGCCGCAGGCACGCGGGAGAAGGACCGGCCGTGGCTCATGCGCACGTACGCCGGCCACTCCACGGCCGAGGCGTCCAACGAGCTGTACCGGCGCAACCTCGCCAAGGGCCAGACAGGTCTGTCGGTGGCGTTCGACCTGCCGACGCAGACCGGCTACGACCCCGACCACATCCTCGCCCGCGGCGAGGTCGGCCGGGTGGGCGTGCCCGTCTCGCACCTCGGTGACATGCGCCGGCTGTTCCAGGACATCCCCCTGGAGCAGATGAACACCTCGATGACGATCAACGCCACCGCCATGTGGCTGCTGGCGCTCTACCAGGTCGTCGCGGAGGAGCAGGGCGCGGACATCACCAAGCTCCAGGGCACGACCCAGAACGACATCGTCAAGGAGTACCTGTCCCGGGGGACGCATGTCTTCCCGCCGGGGCCGTCGCTCCGCCTGACGACGGACATGATCGCGTACACGGTCTCCCACATCCCCAAGTGGAACCCGATCAACATCTGCAGCTACCACCTGCAGGAGGCGGGCGCCACGCCGGTCCAGGAGATCGCGTACGCCATGTCGACGGCCATCGCGGTCCTCGACGCCGTGCGCGACTCCGGCCAGGTGCCGCAGGAGCGCATGGGCGATGTCGTCGCGCGTATCTCCTTCTTCGTGAACGCGGGCGTCCGCTTCGTCGAGGAGATGTGCAAGATGCGGGCGTTCGGCCGCATCTGGGACAAGATCACCCGTGAGCGGTACGGCATCGAGGACGCCAAGCAGCGCCGGTTCCGGTACGGCGTCCAGGTCAACTCCCTGGGGCTGACCGAGGCGCAGCCGGAGAACAACGTCCAGCGGATCGTCCTCGAGATGCTCGCCGTGACGCTGTCGAAGGACGCACGCGCGCGTGCCGTGCAGCTGCCGGCCTGGAACGAGGCGCTCGGCCTGCCGACGCCCTGGGACCAGCAGTGGTCGCTGCGGATCCAGCAGGTCCTCGCCCATGAGAGCGACCTGCTGGAGTACGAGGACATCTTCGAGGGCTCGCACGTCATCGAGAAGAAGGTCGCCCAGCTGGTCGAGGACTCCCTCGCGGAGATCGACCGGATCCAGGAGATGGGCGGCGCGATGGCCGCCGTCGAGTCCGGCTACCTGAAGTCGCAGCTGGTCTCCTCGCACGCCGAGCGCCGGGCCCGGATCGAGTCCGGCCAGGAGAAGATCGTCGGCGTCAACATCTTCGAGACGACCGAGCCGAACCCGCTGACCGCTGACCTGGACACCGCGATCCAGACGGTCGACCCGGCCGTCGAGGCGAGGGTCGTGGCGGCGATCGGCCACTGGCGCGACACGCGCTACCAGCCACCGTTCAACCACCCGCGGCCCTGCAAGGCCCTGGAGCGGCTGAAGGAGGCCGCCAAGGGCACCGGCAACCTCATGGAGGCCACCCTGGAGTGCGCCCGCGCGGGCGTGACGACCGGCGAGTGGGCCGGGGCGCTGCGCGAGGTGTTCGGCGAGTTCCGGGCGCCCACCGGCGTCTCCTCGGCTCCCATAGCGGTCCCCGTCGAGCCGGGCTCGGCGCTGGCCGAGGTGCGGGCGAAGGTGGACGCCACCGCCCGCGACCTGGGCAGCGGCAAGCTCCGCTTCCTGGTGGGCAAGCCGGGCCTGGACGGTCACTCCAACGGCGCCGAGCAGATCGCCGTGCGCGCCCGTGACGCCGGCTTCGAGGTGGTCTACCAGGGCATCCGGCTGACGCCCGAACAGATCGTGGACGCGGCCCTCGCCGAGGACGTGCACGCGGTCGGCCTGTCTATCCTCTCCGGGTCGCACGCGCAGCTGGTCCCCGACGTCCTGGAACGACTCCGTGTGGCCGGTGCCACAGATATACCCGTGATCGCCGGTGGCATCATCCCGAACGGTGATGCCGAGCAGCTGCGGGAAGCCGGAGTGGCCGCGGTCTTCACCCCGAAGGACTTCGACATCACCGGAATCATCGGCCGCATCGTCGACGAGATCCGGAAAGCGAACAAGCTCGACCCTCTGGAGGTCCCCGCATGACGACGCCCGTCAACCGTCTCCGCCCGCGGCGCTCGTGCCTGGCAGTACCCGGTTCGAACCCCCGCTTCCTGGAGAAGGCGCAGGGTCTCCCGGCGGACCAGGTCTTCCTCGACCTGGAGGACGCGTGCGCGCCGCTCGCCAAGCCCGAGGCGCGGCACACCATCGTCAAGTTCCTCAACGAGGGCGACTGGACCGGCAAGACGCGCGTGGTGCGCGTCAACGACTGGACGACCGAGTGGACGTACCGTGACGTCGTGACGGTCGTCGAGGGCGCCGGCCAGAACCTCGACTGCATCATGCTGCCGAAGGTCCAGACGGCCCAGCAGGTGGTCGCGCTCGACCTCCTCCTCACCCAGATCGAGAAGACCATGGG
Source organism: Streptomyces sp. Ag109_O5-1 (assembly GCF_003814875.1). Taxonomy (GTDB): domain Bacteria; phylum Actinomycetota; class Actinomycetes; order Streptomycetales; family Streptomycetaceae; genus Streptomyces; species Streptomyces sasae. Next base: position 1,903,626 of record NZ_RKQF01000001.1, read on the forward strand.
CTTCGAGGTCGGCAAGATCGGCATCGAGGCGCAGATCGAGAACGCGCAGGGCCTCAACAACGTCAACGAGATCGCCACCGCTTCCCAGCGCGTCGAGACGATCATCTTCGGCCCGGCCGACTTCATGGCGTCCATCAACATGAAGTCGCTGGTCGTGGGCGAGCAGCCGCCCGGCTACCCGGCGGACGCCTACCACTACATCCTGATGAAGATCCTGATGGCCGCCCGCGCCAACAACCTCCAGGCGATCGACGGCCCCTACCTCCAGATCCGCAACATCGACGGCTACCGTGAGGTCGCCCGGCGCGCCGCCGCGCTCGGCTTCGACGGCAAGTGGGTGCTGCACCCGGGCCAGGTCGAGGCGTCCAACGAGATCTTCTCGCCGTCCCAGGAGGACTACGACCACGCCGAGCTGATCCTGGACGCGTACGACTACTACACGTCCGAGGCGGGCGGCAAGAAGGGCTCCGCGATGCTCGGCGACGAGATGATCGACGAGGCCAGCCGCAAGATGGCCCTGGTCATCTCCGGCAAGGGCCGGGCCGCCGGTATGCAGCGCACGTCGAAGTTCGAGATCCCGGAGGCCTGAGCGCGATGCAGTTCGGACGCACGTATGAGGAGTTCGAGGTCGGCGCGACGTACAAGCACTGGCCCGGGAAGACGGTCACGGAGTACGACGACCACCTGTTCTGTCTCCTCACCATGAACCACCACCCGCTCCACATGGACACGAATTACGCCGAGAAGACGACGGACTTCGGCAAGAACGTGGTGGTCGGGAACTACATCTACTCGCTGCTGCTGGGCATGTCCGTGCCGGACATCTCGGGCAAGGCGATCGCCAACCTGGAGATCGAGTCGCTGAAGCACGTGGCGCCGACCTTCCACGGCGACACGGTCTACGGCCAGACGACCGTGCTCGACAAGTGGCCGTCCAAGTCGAAGAACGACCGCGGCATCGTCTACGTCGAGACCAAGGGCTACAAGCAGGACGGCACGCTCGTGTGCGTCTTCCGCCGCAAGGTGATGGTGCCGACCGAGACGTACATCAAGGAGCGCGGCGGCGAGCAGCCGGGCCGCCCCGAGCTCAAGGAACAGGGGAAGTAAGCGATGGCCCGTCTCGCCCAGACCGCCGGTCTGACCGATATCCAGCAGGAGATCCTCTCCACCGTCCGCGACTTCGTGGACAAGGAGATCATCCCGGTCGCCACCGAGCTGGAGCACCGCGACGAGTACCCGCAGCAGATCGTCGACGGCCTCAAGGAGCTCGGCCTGTTCGGCCTGATGATCCCCGAGGAGTACGGCGGCCTGGGCGAGTCCCTCCTGACGTACGCGCTGTGCGTCGAGGAGATCGCCCGCGGCTGGATGTCCGTCTCCGGCATCATCAACACGCACTTCATCGTGGCGTACATGCTCAAGCAGCACGGCACGCAGGAGCAGAAGGACCACTTCCTGCCGCGCATGGCGGCCGGCGACATCCGGGGCGCGTTCTCGATGTCGGAGCCGGGCCTGGGCTCGGACGTGTCGGCGATCACCTCGAAGGCGGTGAAGGACGGCGACGAGTACGTCCTGAACGGCCAGAAGATGTGGCTGACGAACGGCGGTACGTCCTCGCTCGTGGCCGTCCTCGTCCGGAGTGACGAAGGACACCCCGAGGGCACGGCGCCCCACAAGTCGATGACGACCTTCCTGGTGGAGAAGGAGCCCGGCTTCGGCGAGGTCCGCCCCGGCCTCACCATCCCGGGCAAGATCGACAAGATGGGCTACAAGGGCGTCGACACCACCGAGCTGATCATGGACGGGCTGCGGATTCCGGCCGATCGGGTGCTCGGCGGCGTCACGGGCCGAGGTTTTTACCAAATGATGGACGGAGTGGAGGTCGGCCGCGTCAACGTGGCGGCGCGCGGCTGCGGTGTCGCCCAGCGCGCGTTCGAACTGGGCGTCCGGTACGCCCAGCAGCGTCACACTTTCGGCAAGGCGATCGCCCAGCACCAGGCCATCCAGTTCAAGCTGGCGGAGATGGCCACCAAGGTCGAGGCCGCGCATGCCATGATGGTCAACGCCGCACGCAAAAAGGACTCGGGGGAACGAAACGACCTTGAGGCCGGGATGGCGAAATACCTCGCCTCCGAGTACTGCAAGGAGGTCGTGGAGGATGCTTTCCGGATCCACGGCGGCTACGGGTTCTCCAAGGAGTACGAGATCGAACGTCTCTACCGTGAGGCGCCGATGTTGCTGATCGGCGAAGGTACCGCCGAGATCCAGAAAATGATCATCGGGCGCAGATTGCTCGAAGAGTATCGATTCCAGGGCTGATTGTCCCGGTACGGGGTGTTTTCTTCGAGAAGAAGATCACACCCCGTCAACGGTCTTCGGCCGCCGACTCGGCTTCCTGGCTTGCCCAGTTGCGGCCCCCGACCGGTACGATCCCGGAAAGCCGCCGTCCCCGTATCCTGCGCGGCATCATCCGCTACGAAGGTCATCCATGCCCCACAGCCAAACCTCTGCACATCGAGACAGCCTGGCCGGCGTACGCCTCGCGCGCGGAGCATCGCCGTGGCTTCTCCCGACCGTCGCCACCGCAGCCGTCAGCCTTCTCCGCGCCCGTCGCTCCGGCGCCGCCAAGGCCGTCGCCGTACCCGCCACCGCGCTCGCGGCGGGCATGCTGTGGTTCTTCCGCGACCCCGAGCGTGAGATCGCCCAGGGCCGTGTCATCTCGCCCGCCGACGGTGTGGTGCAGAGCATCATGCCGTGGAAGGACGGACGCACCCGCGTCGCCATCTTCATGAGCCCGCTCAACGTCCACGTCAACCGCGCGCCCCTGTCGGGCACGGTGACGTCGGTGGAGCACATCCCCGGTGGCTTCGTTCCCGCCTTCAACAAGGAGAGCGAGAACAACGAGCGCGTAGTCTGGCATTTCGACACCGAACTCGGCGACATCGAGATGATCCAGATCGCCGGCGCGGTGGCCCGCCGTATCGTGCCCTACATCCCGCAGGGCACGAAGGTCGAGCAGGGCGACCGCATCGGTCTGATCCGCTTCGGCTCGCGCGTCGACATCTACCTGCCCGAGGGCGTGGAGGTCGCGGTCGAGGTCGGGCAGAAGACCGTGGCTGGGGTGACTCGCATTGACCGTGATTGATCCTGAGACCCAGGCGGGCTGGGTGCCCGAGGCCGACGAGATCGGCGACGACGAGGAGGAGATGCCGCTCTCTCTCCGCCTCTCGATAGCGGACACCCTCACCCTCGGCAACGCCACGTGCGGCTTCATGGCGGTGTACTTCACCACCACCGGCATCCTGATCCCGCACCTCACCGGCGACGACCAGTCGGCGGGCATGGCGCGGCACAGCGCCGCCACCGCGGTCATCCTGATGCTCTGCGCGGCCATCTTCGACCTGTTCGACGGCCTGGTGGCACGCAAGCTGCGCTCCTCCCCCATGGGCGCGGAGCTGGACAACCTCTCCGACCTGATCAGCTTCGGTCTGGCCCCGGCGTACTTCGTCCTCGTCTACGGCATGGTGGCGGACGACGCGTACCAGAAGGTGGCCGCGGTCGGAGCGGTCGTGGTGCTGCTGGCCGTGGTGCTGAGACTCGCGCGCTTCTCGTGCGTGACACCGCCGAACGGCATGTTCCAGGGCATGCCGTCGCCGTTCGGCGCACTCACCGTCGTCTCGATCGTGCTCCTGGAGCTGCCGTTCTTCGCGACGCTGCTCGCGATCCTCGGTACGGCGTGGCTGATGGTGAGCCGGGTCGAGTACCCGAAGCCGCGCGGCCGCCTCGCGGTCGCGATGCTGTCCTGGATCGTGCTCGGGGTGGGCCTCCTGGCGGCCTGGGCGTTCGACGCGCCCGGCGGTCAGCTGCTCCTCCAGACCGGCTGCGCGCTGCAGCTGGTGACCGGCGCGGTGATCCCGCTGTTCGCCACGGCCCGCCGGGTGAACAACTTCCGCGACAACCGACGCGAGGCGAGGACAGCACAGCTGCCGTAGCGACAACGCCGAGGGCCCCGGACCGTAACTCGGTCCGGGGCCCTTCGTCGTTTTCCCACCCACCCGACTCGGTCGACTGGACAGGCACCGTCCGGGCGAGCCGTCGGCCGTCCCAGCCACCCGGCCCGCCGCACAGCCACCCCGGTCCCCGGCCCGCCTCATGGCGTCCCAGCCGCGGCCCGCCTCATAGCCTCTGGGCCGCGGCCCGTCTCATGGCCCTCTCCGCCCTCTCCGCTCCCGGCCCGCCTCGGCCTCTTGGTTCACTTCTTGTCCCACCGAGTCGGGTGGTGGAGGGGCGAAGGTTCCGGGGGTCCGGGGGCGGAGCCCCCGGTGGGATCAGGTCAGGAAGTCCTCCGCGATCCGGGCCGCGACGCGTTCCAGGATCGGCCCCGCATCCGCGATGCACTTCACCACGTCCGGCTCCTCCGACGTCAGCGGATACGCCCGCCGGATCCCCGCCCGGCCGATCGCCTCCGGCGGCAGCGCGAGGCGGCCGCACACCGCCACCACCTCCTTGCCCGCGGCACGCGCGGCCGCGGCCACCCCGGCCGGCGCCTTCCCGTGCAGCGTCTGCTCGTCGAGCGAGCCCTCGCCGGTGATGACGAGCGTCGCCCGCTCCAGCGCGGGTGCGAAGCCGAGGACGTCGAGCATGACCTCGATGCCGGCCCGGAAACGCGCGCCGAGCAGCAGCGCGCCGTATCCGATGCCGCCGGCCGCACCGGCGCCCGGGGACGCCGCGTACCCGGCGGCGCGCGGGCCAGCCTCGGCCTCCAGGACCTTCGCGTAGTGGGTCAGCGCCGCGTCCAGCAGGTCCACGTCGTCCGGAGAGGCACCCTTCTGCGGTCCGTAGACCGCGGGCGCGCCCTTCGGACCGGTCAGCGGGTTGTCGACGTCGCTGGCGAGGATCAGGTCGACGGAGGACAGTCGCGGGTCCAGCCCGGACAGGTCCGCGCGGGCGAGGTCGGCGAGGCCGCCGCCGCCCGGTGGCACCGGCTCTCCGTCCTCGTCCAGGAACCGCGCCCCTAGCGCCGACAGCATGCCAGCGCCGCCGTCCGTCGTGGCGCTGCCGCCGACGCCGAAGACGATCGTGCGCGCACCCGCGTCCAGCGCGGCCCGCAGCAGCTCTCCGGAGCCGTATGTGGAGGCCGTGAGCGGTGCGAAGACCCCGCGGGGCAACCGCTGCAGTCCGCTCGCCTCGGCCATCTCCACGACGGCGGTGTCGCCGCGCAGCGCGAACGCGGCGGTGACCTCCTGCCCCAGCGGCCCGGCGACTTGTCGCTCGTGGCGTTCGAATCCGGCCGCGACCGCCGCGGCCACCGTGCCGTCCCCGCCGTCGGCGACGGGCAGCGCCTCCACTTCGACGCCGGGCACCACCCGCCGGAGCCCCGCCGTGACCCGGTCGGCGACCTGCACGGCCGTCAGCGAGCCCTTGAACTTGTCCGCGGCGATGAGCACGCGCTGTGTCACCTGTATCCCCTTGCTCTCCGGGCCTCGCGCACGTCAAGGCCAGTCGCGCCGCTGTGACCCTAACCGGAGGACACCCTTGCCGTCATTCCCCGCCCGAACCCTGGGAACGGGCTGGGAACCACCTGGGAAAACGGGTAGACCGCAGACATGGGCAAGCTGCAGTCCGAGCTCACCGACCGCGAGCTCGCCGAGGACGTCCTCGCCGACCGCGTCCTCGGCGGCTGGCTCGGCCGGATCGCGGGCAACATGCTCGGCAAACCGGTCGAGCGGGGCGACCTGTGGACGCGGGAGCGCATCGACGCCTATCTGCGGCGGTCCGGTGCCCTGCCGCTGACCGACTACCTCCCCGAACCCGTCGACGAGACCGACGCCCTCGCGCTGCGCCCCGAGTGGCGGCAGTGCGTGCGCGGCCGGATCCACGGCAGCTGCCGTGACGACGACGTGGACTACGCGATCCTCGGCCTGGACCTCCTGGAGACCCACGGCTTCGGCTTCAGCACCGAGGAGGTCGGCGAGCTGTGGCTGCTGCGGCTGCCGTATCTGCAGACGTTCACCGCGGAGCGGGCCGCCTACCGCAACCTCGCGAGCGGCCTGAAGCCGCCCCTCACCGCCACCTACGACAACCCCTACCAGGAGTGGATCGGCGCCCTGATCCGCGCCGACATCTTCGGCTGGACCTGCCCCGGCGACCCGCACCGGGCCGCCGCCCTGGCCCGCCGGGACGCCGTCCTCTCCCACGCCGGCAACGGGGTGTACGGCGCGATGTGGGCCGCCGCGCTGATCTCGGCGGCGTTCACCGCGCCGACGGTGCGGCAGGCGGTCGAGGCCGCGCTCACCGTCGTACCGGCGAGCTGCCGCCTGGCCCGGACCGTACGCCGGGTCGTCTCCCTGCACGAGACCCGGCTGAGCTGGGAGGACACCCTCACCACCGTCTCCGTCGAGACCGCGGGCCTCGGCTGGATCCACGTCGTCCCCAACGTGGCCGTCCTCACCGCCGGGCTGCTCTACGGCGACGGCGACTTCACCCGGACCGTCGCGCTCACCGTGCGCGGCGGCCTGGACACCGACTCCAACGGCGCGACGGCTGGCTCGGTGGCCGGGGTGCTGACCGGTGCGGCGGCCGTCCCGGACCGGTGGAAGGACCCGCTGGAGGACACGGTCCGCAGTGCGGTCTTCGGCTTCGACGGGGCCCGGATCAGCGATCTGGCGGCGCGGACGGTACGGCTCGCCCGGACGGGTACCGGGTCCGGTCTGGATACCCTGCCTGGGTGACCACCACCGACACGTATGCCGCATACATCGCGAGCCTCCCCCGGATCCTCGCCGGGGCCGCCGCGCTCTTCCGGGACGCCGAGGGGCGGGTGCTGCTCGTCGAGCCCAACTACCGGGAGGGCTGGGCGCTGCCGGGCGGGACCATCGAGTCCGACGACGGGGAGACCCCGCGTCAGGGTGCCCGCCGGGAGACCCTGGAGGAGATCGGCCTGGACCGGGAGATGGGCCGGCTGCTCACGGTGGACTGGGTGCACGGGACGGCGCGGCCGCCCCTGGTGGCGTATGTGTACGACGGCGGTGTCCTCACCGACGCGGACCTCGGGGCGATCAGGCTCCAGGAGGAGGAACTGCTGAGCTGGCGGCTGGTGCCCCGCGCGGAGGTCTCCGACTATCTTCCGGGGTCGCTGGGGCAGCGCGTGCTGATCGCGCTGGACGTGCTGGCCGAGGGTTCGGGCCCTGCCGAGCTGGAGAACGGCCACCGGGTGGGGTGAACCCGGTCAGGTGAGCCCGGGTGCGACGAGCCGGTCACAGCCAGCCCCTGCGGGCGGCGATCGCACCCGCCTGGAACCGGTTCGTCGCGCCGAGCCGGGTGAGCAGGGCGCTCACCCGGCGTCGCATGGTGCGCGGTGACCAGCCGAGCCGCCGGGCGATGGCCTCGTCCTTGAGCCCGGCGGCCATCAGCGCGAGCAACGACCGGCCCTCGTCGCCGAGTTCGTCACCGACCTCCCCGTGCAACGGCACGGCCTGCCGCCGGCACGGCTCGAAGAAGTCGACGAGGGGCGTCCAGCAGCGCGGACGGCCGTACGACGACGGCGCGACCTGGACGCCCGTCCCGTCCACGGTCCGCGGCACTCACGGCTGGGTCTCCCTCCGGGCGAGCGGCACGGACAAGGCGGGCGACACCTTCAGCCAGACGGTGATACGCGCCTACCGACTGGGCTGACCGCTCCTCGCTCCCGGCGCCGGAACATCGTGCGCCGGGAGCGATGTCCGTACGCCGCCCGGCCGTTCGGGTCGGTCCGGCCACCTGCTAGCGTGCCCGGATGGAGGATCTGGGACCCGTGGCCTGGCCGCCCGAGCCGATCAGGACCGAGAGGCTCGTGCTCCGTGCGCCCGAGGCCCGGGACCGTGCGGCGTTCGTCGAGCTGCTGGCGTCGCGGGCGGTGCACACCTACCTCGGCGGCCCCCGGCCGCGTGCCGGGCTAGAGCGCGAGCTGCCCGCGGTGCCGGAGCGGTGGCCGGGGAGTTTCGTCGTTGATCTCGACGGATCGATGATCGGCCAGCTCCTGCTCAGAAGAGCACCGGAGCACCATCGTCCGGCCGCCGCGGGGAAGGCCGATCTCGGTTACCTGTTCCTGCCGCAGGCATGGGGATTCGGGTACGCCGCCGAGGCGTGCGCGGCGGCACTCGGCTGGCTCGCCGGCGCGCTTCCCGGCGAGCCGGTGGTGCTCACCACCCAGACCGCCAACGCCCGCTCGATGCGTCTCGCGGCGAAGCTGGGGTTCACCGAGGTGGAGCGGTTCGAGGCCTGGGGCGCCGAGCAGTGGCTCGGCATGTGGTCCCCGGTCACGTCGTCCGGTTGAGTCCGCGGCGGGACCGCTGACCAGCCGCACCCTGATATCCGTTCGCCGCCGGCCGTACAGGCGTCCTAGGCTCGGCGCATGAACAAGCCTCTCGTCGCCATCCTGAGTGGCGCGGGCATCTCCACCGATTCCGGGATTCCTGACTATCGCGGTCCCAACGGCCTGTGGCGCAAGGATCCCGAAGCCGAGAAGCTCGTCACGTACGAGTACTACATGGGCGATCCCGAGATCCGGCGGCGGTCGTGGCAGATGCGCCTCAAGAACCGCGCGCTCCTCGCCGAGCCGAACGCCGCGCACCGGGCCGTGGCCGAGCTGGAGCGGTCCGGGGTGCCGGTCAGGGTCATCACGCAGAACGTCGACGGACTCCACCAGCTCGGTGGTGTGACCGCGCGCAAGGTGCTCGAACTGCACGGCACCGCACGGCAGGTGGTGTGCACGCAGTGTCATGCGCGCGGGCCGATGGCGGACGCGCTCGCCCGTGTCGAGGCCGGCGAGGACGATCCGCCCTGTCTGGAATGCGGCGGGATCCTCAAGTCGGCGACCGTGATGTTCGGCGAGCGCCTGGACCCGGTGGTGCTCGGCGACGCGCTCGCCATCAGCAAGGCGTGCCAGGTGTTCATCGCCGTGGGCAGCAGTCTGCAGGTGCAGCCCGCCGCCGGCCTCGTGGGTGTCGCCGCCGACCACGGCGCCCGGCTGATCATCGTCAACGCGGAGCCGACACCGTACGACGAACGGGCCGACGAAGTCGTCCGGGAACCGATCGGCGCCGCACTGCCCGAACTGCTCCGCCGGTTGCAAGGCTGAGGCCGGAACACCCGGCAAACGCTGCCTCTTCGTGTTTGTGAGGATGCTGTGGGTGACAGGGAAAAGTGGTTCCGGCTTCCGGAGCCCCTCCCTACCCTCCAGTGCTCATGGCAGCAGAACACGCGCAGCAGTCTCAGGGGCACAACGAGCGCAACGGGCACAGCCGCAGACGTTTTCTGACCACGACCGGAGGGGCGGTCGCCGGAGTCGTCGGCGGGGGAACAGCCGGCGCCCTGTGCGCCGCCGGCAGCGCGGCCGCGGCTTCCTCCGGCAGGCGTGTCGCCGTTCTCGGCGGCGGAGTCTCCGGCCTCAGCGCCGCCCACGAGCTCGCCGAACGCGGCTACGAGGTCACGGTCTACGAGTTCTACGACGTTCTCGGCGGCAAGGCCCGCTCGATGGACGTCCCCGGGACCGGAACGGGCGGCCGCAAGCCGCTTCCCGGCGAGCACGGCTTCCGCTTCTTCCCCGGCTTCTACCGGAACCTGCCGGACACCATGCGCCGTATCCCCTTCCCCGGCAACACGAACGGCGTCCACGGCAACCTCCGCAACGGTACGGAGGAGTTGTTCGCCCGCGGTTCCGGCCGCCCGGACCTGCACTTCCCGCTCCGCCGCGCCACCACCCCGCCCGCCCCCGGCGACCTCACCCCGTCCTGGATCCGCGACCAGATCCTGTCGGTGCTGGACCTCGCCACCCATCTGCCCGCCCACGAGGCCGCTTACTTCGCCGACCGCCTCCTGGTCCACCTCACGAGTTGCGACGCCCGGCGTGAGGGCCAGTGGGAGAAGGTCGCCTGGTGGGACTTCATCCGGGCCGGCGAGATGAGCCGGGAGTACCAGGTGCTGCTCGGCATCGGCCAGACCCGCAACCTCGTCGCCACTCGCGCCGAGATCGCCTCCACCCGCACCGTCGGCCGCGTCATCATCGAGGCCCTCATCCTGTGGGGGCTGCTCGGCCGCGGCCTGGACGGCGACGCGGACGTCGACCGGGTGCTGAACGCGCCGACCAGCGAGGCGTGGATCGACCCCTGGGAGACGCAGCTGCGCTCCCTCGGCGTCGAGTTCGTGCTCGGCACCGAGGTCCGGGAGGTGGTGTACGACGGCGGCCGGGTGACCGGCGTACGCGTGGCGGAACGGGACGGCGGCCGGCAGCGCACCGTCACCGCCGACCACTACGTCTCCGCCCTCCCGGTCGAGCACGCGCGTGTGACCTGGGGCCCGGCCCTGCGCGCTGCCGACCCGCAGCTCGGGCGGTGCGACGCGCTGAAGACGGACTGGATGACCGGCGTGATGTTCTACCTGCGCACGCCCACCCCCGTCGTGCACGGCCACATCAACTGCCTCGACTCACCGTGGGCGGTCACCGGAATCGGCCAGACGCAGTTCTGGGACGTGCGGGACTTCGCACGCGACTACGGAGACGGACAGGCCCACGAGTGCCTGTCCACGATCATCTCCGAGTGGGACAAGCCCGGCATCCTGTACGGCAAGACGGCCCGCGAGTGCACCAAGGACGAGATCGTCGCCGAACTGTGGGCCCAGCTGAAGGACGGGCTGAACGACTCGGGCAAGACGACACTCAGGGACGAGGACCGGCTCGGCTGGTTCATGGACCCGGCGGTGACGGGCCTCGGCGGCCCCGACCCGCAGAACCGCGAGCAACTCCTCATCCACCCCACCGGCACGCTCTACCACCGCCCGTCGGCGAGGACGGCGGTGCCGAACTTCTTCCTCGCGGGCGACTACGTCCGTACGGATGTGGACCTGGCGACCATGGAGGGAGCCAACGAGTCCGCGCGACGCGCCGTCAACGCACTCCTGGACGCGGACGACTCCGGCGCCGAGCGGTGTCACATCTGGGAGTTGTTCCGGCCGCCGGAGATGGAGCCCCTGAAACGCGTCGACGAGGCGCGCTATCGCCTGGGCCTGCCCAACACCTTCGACCTGGGATAGGACCCGCCGACGTGAGCCCGGCGAGGCGTTCGACAGCCCGGCCGACGCACAGGCCTGCGCGAAGTACATCCAGGCCGCCGACTACAAGACCGCCGCGAACAACCTCGGCCGACCGGGGGTTCCGTGCCGTCCTCCCCCAGGGCGAGAAGGAAGAGCCCGGTCAGAAGAGCCCCGTTCCCCGTTCGAAGTCCAGTAGGCGTCGTTTGCGGGGCAGGCCGCCGCCGTAGCCGGTGAGGCTGCCGTTGGCGCCGATCACTCGGTGGCAGGGCACGATGATGCCGACCGGGTTCTTGCCGTTGGCGAGGCCGACCGCGCGGGATGCCTGGGGATTGCCCAGGGCTTCGGCCAGTTCGCCGTACGAACGGGTCTCGCCGTAGGGGATCCGGCGCAGTTGCTCCCAGACGCTGCGCTGGAACGGGGTGCCGTTCAGGCGCAGTTCGACGGTGAACTCCTTCAACCCACCCGCGAAGTAAGCGGAGAGCTGTTCCTCCGTCTCGGCGAAGAGGTCGTCGTCGCGGTCGCCGAAGGTCTCCTCGGGCGGACGGTGCCGCTGGTCCTCCATGTAGAGGCCGCAGAGGGTGCCGTCCTCGGCGACGAGGGTGAGGGGGCCGTACGGGCTGTCGGTGACTGTGTGGTTCTTCATGGCAAGGTCCTTACACGGGAAGGAAGTTGATCGGGTGGCTGTCGGTCGCCCACAGGTACTGGACCGCGTAGGCCCGCCAGGGGCGCCAGGCCGCCGCGCGTGCGGTGAGTGCGGCCGGGGTGCCGGGCAGGCCCAGCTCCTGGGCGGCGCGGCGGATTCCGAGGTCGGTGGGGAGGAAGGCGTCGGGGTCGCCGAGGGCACGCATGGCGATGACGTCGACGGTCCAGGGGCCGAAGCCGGGCAGGGAGAGGAGCTTGGCGCGGGCTTCCGCCCAGTCGCTCTCCACGCCCAGGGGGAGGGTGCCGTCGGCGAGTTGGCCGACCAGGGTGGTGAAGGTGGTGCGGCGGGTGCGGGGCATCGCCAGGGACTCGGGGGGCACCTCCGCCAGCGCCTCGGGGGACGGGAAGAGGTGGGTGAGGCCGCCCTCGGGGTCGTCCACCGGTGTGCCGTGGGCGGTCACCAGGCGGGCCGCGTGGGTGCGGGCGGCGGCCGTGGACACCTGCTGGCCCAGCACGGCCCGGACGGCGAACTCCGCCTCGTCGACCGTGCGCGGCACCCGCCGTCCCGGTGCCTTGTCCACCAGCGGGGCCAGGAAGGGGTCCGTGCGCAGCTGGTCGTCGATGGCGACCGGGTCGGCGTCCAGGTCGAGCAGGCGGCGGCAGCGGCTGATGGCGACGGGCAGGTCCCGCAGGTCGCTGAGGGTGAGCCGGCAGGCGATGTGGTCGGGCCTCGGGGTGAGGGCGACGATGCCGTGGCCGTACGGCAGCCGCAGGGTCCGCCGGTAGGCGCCGTCCCGCCACTCCTCGACGCCGGGCACGGCGGTGGCGGCGAGGTGCCCGAAGAGGTTGTCGGGGTTGAGGGGGGCGCGGAACGGGAGGCGGAGGGTGAGCGTGCCGGGGGCGAGCTGTGCCGACCTGGGGCGGCGGTCGCGCAGTTCGGTCGGCGAGAGCGCGAAGACCTCGCGGACGGTGTCGTTGAAGGCGCGGATCGAGGAGAAGCCGGCCGCGAAGGCGATCTCCGCCATCGGCAGGGCGGTCGTCTCGATCAACAGACGGGCGGTCTGGGCCCGTTGGGCGCGGGCCAGGGCCAGCGGTCCGGCGCCGAGTTCGGCGAGGAGCTGGCGTTCGACCTGCCGGGGGCTGTAGCCGAGGCGGGCGGCGAGGCCGGGCACGCCCTCGCGGTCCACGACTCCGTCGGCGATCAGCCGCATGGCGCGGGCGACCAGGTCGGCGCGCTGGTTCCACTCCGGGGAGCCGGGGCTGGTGTCGGGGCGGCAGCGCTTGCAGGCCCGGAACCCGGCCTGCTGGCAGGCGGCCGCGCTCGGGTAGAACGTCATGTTCTGTGGCTTGGGCGGAACCACCGGGCAACTGGGCCGGCAGTAGATACGGGTCGTCAGGACGGCCGTGAAGAACCAGCCGTCGAACCGCGCGTCCTTCGACTGCACGGCCCGTACGCAGTGCTCTCGGTCGAGGTGCATCCCTGTCTGCATGAGACCAGCATCGGCCACCGGAGGGGGCCGATGCTGGCGGAAATCCGACACGAAGGTGGGCTGACCTCAGGCCCGGGGAGGCTCAGTCGAAGTAGTGGTCCTGGTCCAGGTCGGCCAGCAGTCCCGGCTGCTCGGGCTGCCAGTCGTACCGCTCCCGGGTCGCGGCGCTCGACGTGGGGTTGTCGTTGCCGACGAAGCGGCCCATCCAGCCGAAGTGTGCGGCCGCCTCCTTCGGCGCGAGGGAGACGGCCGGTACGTCGAGGCGGCGGCCGATGACCTCGGCGATGTCGCGCAGCCGCACGCCGTCCTCGGCGGCCGCGTGCAGCACGGCACCGGCCGGGGCCGTCTCCAGGGCCTTGCGGTAGAGACGGGCGGCGTCCAGGCGGTGCACGGCCGACCAGCGGTTGACGCCCTCGCCGAGGTAGGCGGAGACGCCCTTGTCCCTGGCGATGGCGATCAGGTACGGGACGAAGGCGTGGTCGCCCGCGCCGTGCACCGAGGGGAGCCGGATCGCGGAGACCCGCACCCCGCGGTCGGCCAGGGCCAGGGCGGCCCGTTCCGAGTCGCCCCGGTGCGCGCCGGGCGCCGCCGGGTCGGGGCCGTCGGCTTCGGTGCCGAGGCGGCCCGGGGCGAGCAGGCCGGTCACGGAGCTGATGACCAGGGGGCGGCCGGAGTCGGCGAGCGCGTCGCCGAAGGCGGCCAGGGCCGCCAGTTCGGTGCGCAGGGCGCCGTGCGGGTCGGAGAAGTCGTGGTTGAAGCCCGTGTGGACCACACCGTCCGTGGCGTCCGCCGCGACCCGCAGTCCGTCGACGTCGTTCAGGTCGCCCCGGTGCGCCTGTGCCCCCACCTCCTTCAGGGCCGCCTCGGCCGCGTCCGAACGGGCGAGGCCGAGCACCTGGTGCCCGGCGCCGAGCAGTTCGCGGACCACCGCGCTGCCGATGAACCCGGTGGCGCCGGTGACGAACACACGCATGACGAATCACCTCACGGAGAGTGAAAGTTCTGGAACGGCTCCAGCGTGCGTCCGGCCCGGCGCCCGGGTCCAAGACCTGTTCCGTACCGGGTGATGTTCCTTCGGTCATGACCGCAGTTCACAGCGTTCACGGCGGCCGCAGTCGGGCGGGAGCTACAGTCGAGGGGTGCCCGATTCCCCTGTACCGCCGGTGGACCTGGAGCTGCGCCTGGTGCGCTACTTCACCGTGGTCGCCGAGGAACTGCACTTCGGCCGCGCCGCCGAGGCTCTGCATCTCGCCCAGCCCTCGCTGAGCCGTCAGATCCGGCGTCTGGAGCGGGAGTTGGATGTCCGGCTCCTTGACCGCACCCCGCGCGGCACCCGGCTCACCGAGGCCGGGGAGACCTTTCTGCCGCAGGCCAGGGAGTTGCTGCGGACCGCCGCCCGGGCCGCCGCGAGCGCCCGATCCGCCGCCGCGCACGGCCCGTTCACCGTCGGTTACACCACCCACCAGATCGTCACCCCGGCCGTACGCGAGCTGCGCCACCGCCACCCGCGGGCCGACATCCGCACCCAGCACGTGGACTGGAACGAGCCGCGCGACGCGCTGCTCGACCACCGCGTCGATGTCGTGGTGTCCCGGTTCCTGTTCCGCGCCGACGACCTGGACGTCCGGGTCCTCTACGACGAGCCGCGCGTCCTCCTGGTCCCGGTCGGCCACCGGCTGGCCGGCAAGGAGTCGATCACGCTCGCGGACTTCGCCGACGAGCCCCTCCCCCGCTTCGCCGGAGCCGACCGGATCGGGGCGAATCCCGCCGGCCACACCAATCTGGGCCCTCTGGTGGAGACGCTGGAGGACAAGCTGGAGCTGGTCGCGAGCGGTGAGGTGGTGTCCCTGGCGCCGGCCGGGTTCCGCGGCAGCCTGCGGCCGGACATCGCCGTGATCCCGGTCGAGGACGCCGAGCCCGTCCAGGTCGTCCTGGCCGCCCGGGCAGGCGACCGCCATGCGCTGCTCCCGGCGTTCCGGCACGCGGCCGAGACCCACCTGGTCCCCGCCGACGCCGCCCGCTGACGGTCCGTGAACGTCACAGGGGTTGCCGCCGTCGGCGGCAACCCCTGTGACGTTCACGGACCGTCAGACCCGCTCCTCGGAGTCATCGCGCTGCACCACGCACAGCGCCCAGATGATGAATCCGGACAGCGCGATCATCACGACGGACCAGACGGGGTAGTACGGCAGGGACAGGAAGTTGGCGATGATCACCAGCGCGGCGATGGCCACACCCGCGCCGCGTGCCCACGCGGCCGGCTGGAACAGGCCGATGCTGACGGCCACCGCGATCACGCCCAGCACCAGGTGGATCCAGCCCCAGCTGGTGAGGTCGAACTTGAACACGTAGTTGGGCGTGGTGACGAAGACGTCGTCCTGGGCGATCGCCATGATGCCCCGGAAGACCGCGAGCAGTCCGGCGATCATGAGCATCACGGCTGCGAAGGCCGTCAGTCCGCCGGCCCACTGCATCCGGGCGGTGTGTGCGTGCGGGTGCTGCGCGGGGTGTGTCGCTGTCATACGACTGCCTCGATTCGTTCTCTGAGGGGCTCAGCGCCTCGGTGCACCGGACACGGTCCCGGGGGCACCGGCCACGCTGCCGGGGCGGCCGGCGGCCGGCCCGAGGTCACTCAGGACCAGTTCCTTGGCCCTGCGGAACTCGTCGTCCGAGATGTCGCCGCGGGCCTTCATCTCGGAGAGCTTGGTCAGCTCGTCGACGCTGCTGGTCCCGCCAGTGCCGCCCCTGGCGGTCTCCCGGACGTAGGACTCGAACGCCTTCTGCTGGTCGCGGGCCTGGGCGATCTCCCGCTGCCCCATGCCCTTGCCACGGGCGATCACGTAGACGAGGACGCCCAGGAACGGGACCACGATGCAGAGGGCCAGCCAGCCGGCCTTGGCCCAGCCGCCCATCGAGTCGTCGCGGAAGATGTCCAGGACGACCCGGAACAGCAGGACCAGCCACATGATCCACAGGAAGAGCCACAGCATGGTCCAGAAGGCGCTCAGCAACGGATAGTCGTACGCGAGGTAGGTCTGCGCGCTCATTTGTGTCCTCCGTCCACGGCACCGGCTGTCGAGCCGGGCTCAGGTTTTCAGCGTGCGCACGGCACCCGGTGGAAGGCCTCACCCTGCGCGGGTGATCGTGGGCCCGGGAACGGCCGGCGGCACCGGGCGCTCCCGGGCGGCCCTGAACTGGTCCGTGTGGTCCTGGCGGCTGTCACTCCGGCACCGGCCGCATCTCGACGACCCGCAGTCCGAGCGACAGGCAGCGGTTCAGGAGCCCGTACAGGTGCGCCTCGTCGACGACATGACCGAACAGGATCGTCTGACCCGACATCATCACGTGATCCATTTCGGGGAATGCCTTGGTCAGCGTCTCCGACATGATCCCTTCGAGGCGGATCTCGTAGCGCATGGGACGTCTCCCGCCGCGGGGCTGCTGCGGTCCATCCACCGAGCCTGCGCCGCGCGGCGGCGTTCGGCCTCACCCG
Organism: Streptomyces sp. Ag109_O5-1; assembly: GCF_003814875.1. Taxonomy (GTDB): domain Bacteria; phylum Actinomycetota; class Actinomycetes; order Streptomycetales; family Streptomycetaceae; genus Streptomyces; species Streptomyces sasae. The sequence goes on from NZ_RKQF01000001.1 coordinate 1,920,318, forward strand.
GCAGAGGTGAACCGTCGCCGAACCTGCGTTCCGGTGGGCAGGGGGCGGGTCACAGCAGGCCGCGGTCGCGGGCCCGGCGTACCGCGTCGCCGCGCCGGCCCACCCCGAGTTTCCGGTAGACGCTCTTGAGGTGCGTCTTGACCGTGTTCACGGAGACGTACAGATCGGCGGCGATCTCCTGCGTGGACATCAGCTGGGCCAGCCGGGTGAGCACCTCGCGCTCACGGGCGCTCAGCTCCTCCACCACCGGCACCGGCGGCTCCTCGCCCGCTCCCCGTCCGCCGCCCGGCGCGCAGCCGTCGCCGAGGAGCCAGCCCGCGGTCAGGCCGTGCAGCGGCGGGGCCTCCAGCAGGCACCGGATCCGCGGTCCGGCGTCCAGGAACGGGCGCCGCAACCGGTCCCGGCGGGCGTCCAGGAGCGCCCTGGCGAGCAATTTGCCGGCGGCACCGGTGTCCCCCGCCTCCGCCGCGGCGCGGGCGCGCACCAGCGTGGCCCGGACCGTCACCCCGGGTCCGGCCCGGTCCGTGGTGCCCAGCCGCTCGGCCGCCGCGACGGCCTCCTCCTGGCGGCCGGCGGCGAACCGGGCCCATGCCAGTTCCGCGGCGTACCCGGGCTCGTCCTGGCAGGGCAGGTCGTCCAGCGCCTTGGCGGCCGTCTCCGGCCTGCCCTCGGCGAGGTGGGCGGCCGAGGCGGCCAGAGCCGTGTGGGCCTCGGCCCAGGGCGAGGGCGTCAGGGCCGGTACGGCAGGGCCGGCGGCGGTCGCCGCGGCCCGCGGGTCGCCGAGCGCCAGCAGGAGCCGTGCGGTCGCCAGGGCCCGGGCAGCCTCGGTCACCGGGTCGGGCAGGCCGGAGCCGGGTCCGGCCGCCTCGTCGAGCAGGCTCCGGGCCCGCTCCAGCTCGTCGCGGTCGACGGCGACGGCGGCCAGCACCAGCTGCGCGAGCCCGGCGCCGGGGGCGTGCTCCCCGCCGGGATACCGTGCCGCGGCCGCAGCCAGCGCCTGGCTCTCCGCCCTGCCGATCCAGCCGCCGAGATAGTCGATCAGCGCGAGATGGGCGAGGGCGTCCTCCCGTGGCAGGGCCGACGCCGTGTCGCAGGGGGTGGCGAGCACCTCGGTCAGCACCGCGCGCGCGTCGTCGAAACGTCCGGCCCATACCCGCGCCGAGCCCACATGGCAGAGCAGCAGGGCGGTGAGTTCGGGGTGTTTCGCCAGCAGCTGGGCGGGCACCTCGCGGCGCAGCCGCAGAGCCGCGGACATCGCCTGCTCGGCCCGGCCGGGGGCACCGGTCAGCCGGGCCGCCATGGCCTCCAGCAGCGCTCCGCTCAGGCGACGCGCGGCGGACGCCCCGTCGGGCAGGTTCTCCTCGGCGTGCCCCAGGTGGGCCAGGCCGAGACCGAGATCGGGCCCGGACAGCTCGCGGGCCGCGCGCACCAGGTCCGCCGCCGCGCCCGTGGCGGCGGAGTCCATGCGGGAGAACAGCTCGGTGACGTCGTCCGCGGGCGGGCCGGCGATGAGCCGGCCGAGCGCCAGGTCGTCCACGAGCGCGCCGGCGGTGAACTCCCAGTCACCCGCCGCCGCGCCGTGCGCCAGTGCCTCCGGTATCGCGCCGGAGTCCCGCAGCCAGCGGGCGGCCCGCAGATGGAGTTCCGGTTCGAGTCCCGGGGAGCGTGCCCGCAGATGGACCCGGAGGATCTCCGCGAACAGCGGGTGCAGCCGGTACCAGGAGTGCCCGAGGTCCTCGACGAACGCGTTCTGGCCGTGCAGCTCGGCCAGCCGGGCCTCGACACCGCCGCAGTCCGCCAGCGCCTCCGCGAGTTCGGGGCAGAAGCAGTCCAGCACGCTGACGCGCAGCAGCAGGTCCTGGGTCCCGGCCGGCTGGGCCTTCAGCACCTCGGCGAGCAGGAACTCGGCGATCATGCTGTGCCCGGCCTCGAACTCCTTCAGGTACGTCTCCGGGGTCCGCGCTCTGCTGGGCGGCCAGGGCGCACAGGCGCAGCCCGGCCGCCCAGCCCCCGGTGCGTTCCACCAGGCCCCGCACCGCCTCCGTGGGCAGCCGCAGTCCGTGCCGCGCCAGCAGCTCGGCCGCCTCCTCGGTGGTGAAGGCCAGCTCGGCGTTCCTGATCTCGGTGACGGCGCCCGCGCTCCGGTAGCGGTGCAGGGGCAGCAGGGGCTCGGAGCGGGTGACCAGGACCAGCCGCAGCCCGTCCCCGGCATGGTGCAGGACGAACTCCAGCTGCTCGGCCGCATCGGGGGCGGCCAGCCGGTCGAAGTCGTCGAGCACGAGGATCGCGGGCCGCTCCCGCCGGTTCAGGGTGTCGGCGATGCGGGTCAGCAGCCGGTGGTCGACCCGGGCCGCGTCCCGGGGGCCGGAGACTCCGGCGGGCAGCGGTGTCCCGGTCTCGTGGAGGGCGTGCAGCACATAGGCCCAGAACCTGCCCGAGCCCTGGTCAGCGGCCTCCACGGTGAGCCAGGCGACGGGCTGCCCGAGTCCGGCGGCCCAGTCGGCGACCAGCAGGGTCTTGCCGGCGCCCGCGGCACCGTCGACGATCGTCAGCGGCCGGTCGAGGGCCTGGTCCAGGTGGCCGGCGAGCCGGGGCCGGCGCAGGAAGGTGGGCGGCCTGGCCGGCACGGCGAACCGCGTCCGCAGAAACGGCTCGGCCGGCGGACCGGCCGGTACGGCGACCGGTCGGCGCGGGTACTCGTCCTGGACGGCCACAGAGATCACCGCCCCTGCCCGTCAGGGCGCTGTCGGCGCTTCACACCTTCAGAATCCCAGCCTCGCCGCCACACCGCAGACCACGACCGACCGCCCCCACCACAGCCTCCCCGCCTGGGCGCAGGGCACGACCGACCCGGCCCGCCACACCCCCGCCCCGCATGCGCAGGGCGGGGTCCGTCGAGGGCCGTCGGGTGTGGGGTCATGTCCGGTCGCCGGGGTGGGCCGGGGCGGCGGCCGGGGGCGTGTCGGCGTCGCTGCGGCCGGCGGCCGCCAGCAGGCAGAGCACCGCGAGGACGGCCAGCAGCACGAGCACCAGCAGCAGGACCGTGAGCACGGTGGGATGGTTCCAGAGAGCGAAGACCAGAGTGATGATCAGCAGTGCGGCAAGGGTGATCCACCGCCGGTACGCGAGCGCCCAGGTGCCGGCCCGTCCGGTGCGGACGTGGTGCCCGGCCGCCCAGCGGGCGGCCGAGTCCGCCGTACGCTCCGACGTGCCCCGGACAGCCACCGGGAGGCGTCCCGGCCCGATGAAGTAGGCGCCCAGGGCGATGACCACGCCCAGGACGACGGCCGTACGCAGGCTGACCCGCAGGAAACGCACCAGCGTGTCGAAGACGGCCGCGGCCGCCGCCTTGGACTGCACCTGGGACGGCAGGTGGTCCAGGTAGTAGCGGCGGGCGACGGCCAGGCCGACGGCTACCACCAGGCAGGCGAAGGCGGCGCCCAGCGCGGTGCGCGCCAGGGCCCGGCGCCGGCCGCGGGCGAGGAGGACACCGGCCGCGCCGAAGAGCACCACGAGGACCGGGAACCAGTTCCCGACGATGTCGAGCAGGCGGGCGCCCTTGCGGAACTTCGCCAGCTCGTCGGACTGGAACAGCACCAGCTGCTTGTTCACCTGGGGGATTTTGTCTGCGGGTTTCAGGCCCGCGTCGACCAGGTCCTGCTTGACGCGGTCGACGGCGGTACCCACGTCCAGGGTGACCGTGCCGTCGCTGACCCCGATGGCGCCGCGGCCCTTGCCGGTCAGGGCGTGCACGACGGCCTGGTGGGCGGCACGGTTGGCGGTGCGCCAGAGGCCGGCGAAGGCATCGCTGCGTACCACGCGGGTGGCGGCCTTGGTCACCGTCTGGTCGACGGCGTCGTCGATCTGCGGCCCCAGTCCTCTGAGCGCGTCGGCGGCCCGGGGCGGCAGTCCCTGTGACTGCAGCCAGCCGGCGATGTCCCCGGCGACCTGAGGGCCGTCCACGTGGGTGCCCACGGCCTCGGTGATCCGGTGCACGGCCGCGTCCTGGACGGCGGGCTCCGTCGCGAGGGGAGCGACGGTGGACACGTAGCGGTCGGTGTCGAGGACGATGTCGTGCACCCAGGTCGCCAGCAGGGCGACGGGCACCAGGATGCAGGTCAGCACGGTGAGGACGGCCGAGGAGGTGCTGCGCGCGATCCGGCCGGCGGCGCCGCCCGGGTGTCCGTTCGGCCCGGCCCCGCTCCCGGTGGTGTCCGGGTCCCGGGGCTGTGGAGCGGGCGGTTCGGCCACGGGACCTCCGACGTGCTGGGAGCCTGATCACCCCCATTGCCCCAGTCCTGCCGCCCCGCCGCTCGCCCGGGCGGGCCGAACGGGCGACGGATACCCGCCGTCAGGTCGTCCCCGCGTCCCGGTCCCGGCTCGGTGGCGGGCTGCCGAGCCGGTCGGCGAGGAACGGTTCCTGGGCGAGGACCGCGCCGCAGCTGACGCTGACCGTGGCGGCCAGGCAGACCACGATCAGCCAGGACAGGAGCACGAAGACCGATCCCAGGGAGCCGTATCCGGCCAGGGCTCGGTTGAGTGCCCGCGGCATGTAGAAGCGCGCGGTGGCCGTCAGGGCGGTGAGGGTGATCGCCGTGATCAGAGCACCGGGAAGCAGGGGCTTCCAGGTGACGCAGCCACCGAGCAACAGGTGCTGGGTCCACCACCACAGGCCCGCCTCGGCGACGAGGGTGACCGGGACGCCCAGCCAGGCTCCCAGGCCGAAGCCGTCGTGCAGCGAGCCCTGCACGATCAGCGCGGTGATCCACAGCGCGAGCCAGGCCACCCAGCGCCACGGTGCGACCCGGCCGCCCCTGGGGACCTCCCAGGAGCGTTTGCACAGCCGCTGCACGGCCCGGCTGACGGCGGTGGCCGAGATCAGCACCATGAGCACGCCGATCACGCCGGTGGTCTGCCGCAGGCTCTCCCCCTGGGGCTGCATCAGCTGCTGGATCTCGGCGTCGGCCGGACCGGTCAGCCCGAACACCGAGCGCATGGAGCGGATCAGCTGGTCCCGGATGGCCGGCGGGGCGTAGGCGGCGAAGACGAAGAGCAGCGGAACGGCGGCCAGGAAGCACAGGGAGGCCAGTCGGGTGGCGGTGTCGAAGATGTTCACGGACACCATGCGGTCCGCGAGGTGGATGACGACCGGGTACCGGACCTCCGCCCGCCGGTGCACCTCCTGTGCCCAGGCGACCAGTCGCGCGGTCCGCGCGCGCCACCCGGACGGAACGGGCCGGGAGCCGGTGCTCGGCACCCGCCCGCTGGTCTGCATGGCATCGCTCCTTCCTGCGTCCAGAGTGCGGGGCGGGCGCCCCGGCGGCACTCCGGAGGGCTTCGCCGGGAGCCGCCCCGGATGTCGTAGGGGCAACTCCTGCCTACGCTCGTGGTGTCCGAGACGCTGGGGGTCGCCATGGTGCTCGATCTGGTGCTCATCGGCCTGGCGATCACGCTCGAACCGCTGCCTCTCATGGCCTTCGTCCTGGTGGTGGCGTCGGCGAGGGGGGTGTGGAAGGGCCTGGTCTTCATCCTGAGCTGGCTGGCGTGCCTGACCCTGGTGATCGCGATCGTCCTGGTGCTGACCGGCGGCGAGCCGCCACCGCCGAGGTCCCCGCCCTCCACCGCCGCCCTCGCGGCGAAGCTGTTCATCGGGGTGTCGCTCGTCCTCTACGGTGAGCACCGGCGCCGGCGGCGCGGCGGTCTGCGTGGCCGGCGGCCCGGGAGCGGGCCGACCGGGCCCGAGCCGTCGGCGTCCGCGTCGCCATCCGCGTCCCTGACCTCGCACATGGATCACAGCACGGTCTGGAGCGCGGCCGGCCTGGCCGTCCTGCTGCAGCCCTGGGGGCTGGTCGCGGCCGGGGCGACGACCGTGGTGGAGGCGGACACCTCGCACTTCACGACCTGGCTCGCCCTGGTCGGTTTCTGTGTCCTGGCCACCGCGAGCCTGCTCGCCGTCGAGTTGTACGTGGTGTTCGCCCCGACCGCGGCACGGGCCCGCCTGCTGCGGCTGCGGGCCTGGCTGGCAGGCCACCAGGAGCAGGCGCTGGTGGCGCTGTGCCTGCTCCTGGGTTTCTGGCTGGTGGGCAGGAGCCTTTACCAGCTGACGAGCTGACGAGCCGACGAGCCGACGAGCCGACGACCGACCAGGGACCGAGGGTGGCCACGGACGGTGGCCACGCCGGCCCGCTGGAGTGCGGTGGTCCGGTGCCGGTGCTGGAATGGAGCGTGCGGCCTGACGACCGCACCGCCCCGCACACTCCCGCGTCGCTCAGGAGGAGTGGCCATGGACAGCGTCGAGGACATGGGCCCCGTCGACTACCTGGTGATCGAGTTCCCGGGCAACCGCCTGACGGGCGAGGCCCTGCCCCTGCTGGTCGACCTCGCCGACCGCCGCATCGTACGGATCCTCGACCTCGCCTTTCTGCGCAAGGACGCCGACGGCTCGGTCTCCGCGCTGGAGTTGCGGGATCTCGGCGACGAGGAAGCCGATCTCACCGTCTTCGAGGGGGCCTCGTCCGGGCTGCTGGACGAGGGTGACCTCGCCGAGGCGGGCAACGCACTGGAGCCCGGCAACTCCGCCGCGGTCCTGGTGTACGAGAACCTGTGGGCCGCTCCCCTGGCACGCGCGCTGCGACGCAGCGGGGCCGAGCTGGTCGCGAGCGGCCGGATTCCCGTGCAGGCCCTGCTGGCTTCGCTCGACGCCGTCGAGGAGCCGACGCCGCCCGACGGATCCGCCGCCGCCTGAGGGGAGATGAGGGACATGCCCGGACTGCTGCGGGGAATCGCCCGCACCGCTGTCGTCGCGGGCACCGCCACTGCGGTGTCCAACCGGGTCTCGCGACGCCAGGCGGGCCGCTGGGCCCAGCAGGACTACGAACAGCAGGAGCCGCAACCGCAGGCCGCGTGCCAGCCACCGCCGCCGACGCAGCCCGTCGAGGACGAGATGACGGCCCGGATCGGCCAGCTCAAGGAGCTGGCCGAGCTGAAGGCGCAGGGCGTTCTGACCGACGAGGAGTTCGCAGCCCAGAAGCGCCGGCTCCTGGGCTGACGCGGGGTTTTCCTCAGTCTCTCAGGGGAGCTGCGCGGCGAAGGCCTCGTACGCCTGTTCGTCGAAGAGTACGAAGCGGACCTCCTCGACGGCCGTGTCCGCCTCTCGGACCGTCGTCACGGCGATCCGGGCGCCGTCGTCCATCGGCCAGCCGTAGATGCCGGTGGAGACCGCCGGGAACGCGACCGTGCGGGCGCCGAGTTCGTCGGCGCGTTTCAGGGACTCGCGGTAGCAGGAGGCCAGCAGGTCGGAGCGGTCCTCGCTCTTGGAGTGGACGGGACCGACCGTGTGGATGACCCAGCTCGCGTCGAGTTCCCCGGCCGTGGTGGCGACCGCCTGGCCGGTGGGCAGGCCCTTGCCGTAGTGTCCGGCGCGCAGTTTCCGGCAGTCCTCCAGGATCGCGGGGCCGCCGCGCCGGTGGATGGTGCCGTCGACGCCTCCGCCGCCGAGCAGGGAGGAGTTGGCCGCGTTGACGATCGCGTCGGCGGTCTGCCGGGTGATGTCGCCCCGGACGAGCGTGATGCGGGTCATGACTGTCTCAGCCTCCTCCACACGGCCTTCGCCGCGTTGTGCCCCGACATGCCGTGCACACCCGGGCCCGGCGGGGTGGCCGACGAGCAGATGAAGACGGCGGGGTGCGGGGTGCCGTACGGGAACAGCGAGAGTTTGGGGCGCAGCAGGATCTGCAGGCCGGAGACCGCGCCGGTGCCGATGTCGCCGCCGACGTAGTTGGCGTTGCGGGCGGCGAGTTCGGCCGGGCCGGCGGTGGCGCGGGCCAGCACGCGGTCGCGGAACCCCGGGGCGAAGCGCTCCAGTTGACGCTCCATCACCTCGGTGAGGTCGCCGGTCCAGCCGTTGGGGACGTGGGCGTACGCCCAGAACACCTGCTTGCCCTCGGGGGCGCGGGACGGGTCCACGACACTGGGTTGCACGGTGATCATGAACGGCCGGTCGGGGGCGCGGCCCTCGCGGGAGGCGGCGCGCAGGGCGGTGCCGATCTCCGCGCTGTCCGCGCCGATCTGCACGGTCCCGGCGCGGCGGGCCTGAGGAGCCGTCCACGGTACCGGGCCGTCCAGCGCGTAGTCGATCTTGAAGACGCCCGGGCCGTAACGGTAGTCCCGGTAGTAGTCGCCGAAGCCGGCGATACGGGCGAGCGCGGTGGGCGAGGTGTCGAAGATGTACGACCGTGCGGGCGGCAGGTCGTCGAGGCGCTTGACCTGGTAGTCGGTGTGGATCACGCCGCCGAGGTCCTTGAGGTAGGCGGCAAGGGCGTCGGAGATGGCCTGGGAGCCGCCGCGGGCGACCGGCCAGCCGCGGGCGTGCGCGGCGAGGGCGAAGACCATGCCGATGGCGCCGGTCGCGAACCCGCTGAGCGGGGCCATGACATGGGCGACGAGACCGGCGAAGAGGGTTCTGGCCCGCTCGTCGCGGAAGCGGCGCAGCAGCAGGGAGGAGGGCGGCAGCCCGACCAGGCCGAAACGGGCGAGGGTGACCGGGTCGCGCGGCAGCGCGGTCAGCGGCAGGGACATGAAGTCCCGGGCGAGGGTGTCCCACTTGGGCAGGAACGGCTCGACCAGCCTGCGGTAGGTGCCCGCGTCGCGCGGTCCGAACGAGGCCGCCGTCTCGGCGACGGAGCGGGCCAGTACGGCGGCGCGGCCGTCGGGGAAGGGGTGCGCCATCGGCAGTTCGGCGTGCAGCCACTCCAGGCCGTAGCGCTCCAGCGGCAGGGCGCGGAACGCGGGCGAGTTGATGCCGAGCGGGTGCGCGGCGGAGCACGGGTCGTGCCGGAAGCCGGGGAGTGTCAGCTCCTCGGTGCGGGCGCCGCCGCCGACGGTCTCCTTCGCCTCGAAGAGGGCGACCGAGAAACCGCGGCGGGCCAGCTCCACGGCGGCCGTCAGTCCGTTCGGCCCCGCACCCACCACGACCGCATCGAGCATCGACGGCACCTTCGGACCCCTTCGTCAGCCGATGGCCACTCGGCTTCAGGATATGCCGGAGGACTGACACTCTCCTCGCTCGGGGTTACCAGTGCGGGTTCTGCAGCAGGTCCACCACGCGTCGGGCGGTGGCCGCGTCGCGGGCAGCGGTGAACGGCAGGGTGTTGCCGCCGGTGATGCGGAACGGTTCACCGTCGAGGGTGAGGTGGGCGCCGCCCGCCTCCTCGACCAGCAGCAGCCCGGCCGCGTGATCCCAGGCCGCCTCCCAACTGAATGCGGTGGCGTCCAACTCGCCCCGGGCGACGGCGAGATACTCCAGACCCGCCGAGCCGCAGGCGCGCGGGGCGACGCCGTCGACCCACAGGGCGTGCAGCGCGCGCTTCTGCGCGTCGGTCGTGTAGTCCGGGTGGGAGGTGGCGATTTCGAGGTCCCGGCCCTCGGCGGGCGACCCGGCGAGCAGCCGTATGCCGTCGAGGAAGGCACCCTTCCCCCGTACCGCCGTGGCCAGTTGCTCGCGGGCCGGGGCGTAGGTCCAGGAGGCGAGCAGGACGCCGCGGTGGGCGAGCGCGACCAGGGTGCAGAAGCCGTCCTCGCCGCGCACGAACTGGCGGGTGCCGTCGACCGGGTCGACGATCCACACCGGCGCGTCGCCCTGGATCGCCTCGTAGGTGTACGGGTCCGCGTGCACCGCTTCCTCGCCGACCACGACGGAGCCGGGCAGCAGGGCGCCGAGCGCCCCGGTGAGGTACTTCTCGGCCAGCCGGTCGGCGTCCGTCACCAGGTCGTGCGGCCCGGCCTTCTGGTCGATCTCGTCGTCGGCGAGCCGCCGCCAGCGGGGCAGGATCTCGGTGCGCGCGGCCTTGCGGACGGCATCCTCGACGTCACCGGCGTGCTGAAGGAGAAACTCGTCGATGGTCTCCGTTGCTTCGATCATGCCCCTTATGAGAGCACGCGCCACTGACAATCCCCGCCGCCCGGGTGTACTACCGATGGAATCCGGCCGAACAGACAGTGCCGACGATCAACGGCAGCCACCGACGGCCCAGCCCGGCCGGCACGCAGCACGGACGGCAGCCACGGACGGCACACGGCTCTCCCCGCACTGGCGAAGCCCGCACTGGCGAAGCCCGCGCTGGCGAAGCCCGCGCTGGCGAAGCCCGCTCCGGCCCGTCGGCGGACCTGTCCGGCCATCACGCGGCACGGCCTGCAGCGGCACGGCAGGCAGGCAGCATGGGCGGCCCGGGCTCGGCGGGTCGTGGTCCGCCCGGTGCGGGCTCGCCCGGCGCTGTCGGGGCCGGCCGCGGCCCGGCGGCGTCAGCGTCCCACCGCGTACCCCTGCATCCCGCGAGGATTCGCCGCCGCCGACAGCACCCCGGTCTCCGGGTCCCGTGCCACGGCGCACAGCCGTCCCTCCGACCAGTCCGGCGCGACCGTCACGTCATGGCCGCGCCGCCGCAGCTCCTCCACCACCCGGGGGTCCGTCCGCGATTCCACGGTCACGCTCCCGGGTCGGCGCCCGCGCGGGTAGAAGGAGCTGGGGAAGCTGTCGTTGTGCCAGTTCGGGGCGTCGATCGCGCCCTGGAGGTCGAGGCCGCCGCGGACCCGGTGGCGCAGGACGGCGGCCAGGAAGAAGTGCAGCTGCCACTGGTCCTGCTGGTCGCCGCCGGGTGTGCCGAAGGCCAGCACCGGAACCCCGTCGCGCAGCGCGATCGACGGGGTGAGCGTGGTGCGGGGGCGCCGGCCGGGCGTGAGGGAGTTCGGCAGGCCCTCCTCCAGCCAGGCCATCTGGAGCCGGGTGCCGAGCGGGAAGCCCAGCTCGGGGACGACCGGGTTGGACTGGAGCCAGCCGCCGCTGGGCGTGGCCGCGACCATGTTGCCCCAGCGGTCGACGACGTCCAGGTGGCAGGTGTCGCCCCGGGTGGTGCCGTCGGCGGCGACCTGCGCGACCGTCGGCTCACCGGCGCCCAGCGGGTCGAAGGCGGTGCTCATCCCGGCCTCCACGCGCGCGTACCCGGGCAGTCTCGGCTCGCGTCCGCCGGGGCTGCCGGGCCGCAGCTCTTCGGAGGCCTTGGCGCCGATCAGGTCCCGCCGCCCGGCGTTGTAGGCGTCGGAGAGCAGCTCGGCCAGCGGCACCTCGGCCGCGTCCCCGTACCAGGCCTCGCGGTCGGCCATGGCGAGCTTGCAGCCCTCGACCAGGAGGTGGACGTAGTCCGCGGAGCCGTAGGCGGGCAGTTCGGGCGGCAGCAGGGCGAGCTGCTGGAGGAAGACGGGGCCCTGGCTCCAGGGGCCCGCCTTGCACACGGTCCAGCCGTTCCAGTCGTACGACACCGGTCGCTCGTAGCCCGCGGACCAGCCGGCCAGGTCGGCGGCGGTGAGGGTGCCGGTGTGCCGCTCCCCGCTGGTGTCCATGGTGGGGCGGGCGGCCTGCCCGACCAGGGCCTCGGCGATGAAGCCCGAGCGCCACACCTCACGGGCCGCGTCGATCCGTGCCTCCCGGTCCCCCACGCCCGCGGTCTCGGCGAGCAGCCGCTTCCAGGTCGCGGCGAGGGCGGGGTTGCGGAACAGCTCGCCGGGGCGGGGTGCCCGTCCGCCGGGCAGATAGAGCTCCGCCGACGAGGTCCACTCCGTCTCGAACAGCTTCCGGACGCTGTCCACCGTCGCGCCGACGTTCTCCACCGGCGCGTGTCCGTGCTCGGCGTATCCGACGGCGTACTTCAGGACCTCGTCGAGCGGCTTGGTGCCGTGGTCGCGCAGCAGGAGCAGCCAGGCGTCGAAGGCGCCGGGGACGGCGGCGGCCAGCGGGCCGGTGCCGGGGACGAGATCCAGGCCGAGCCCCCGGTAGTGGGCGACGGTGGCGCCGGCCGGGGCCACACCCTGTCCGCACAGCACCCGCACCTCGCCGCCGGCCGGGGCGAGCAGGATCGGCACCTCGCCGGCGGGCCCGTTGAGGTGGGGCTCGACGACATGCAGCACGAACGCGCCGGCGACGGCGGCGTCGTACGCGTTGCCGCCGGCCTCCAGGACCGCCATTGCCGACTGGGAGGCCAGCCAGTGCGTGGACGACACCATGCCGAAGGTGCCCTGAAGGGTGGGACGGGTGGTGAACAGCATCTCTCACCTCGGCGTTCGCGTTCGTCGTTCAGCCTCCCCAGGACACTACCGCAGGTTGCACGACTTCAAAAGTGCATCGGTTGCACTTATTTAGTTGTTGTGCTCTTCTGGAGTGACGGTCGCGGATCGCCGCCTCCGTCCTCCTTCCTCGCTCCTCCCCCTCCGAAAGGGGTGATCAGCCATGTCCGCCGTCGTACCGAAGAACGTGCGCTGGGTCCTGCTCGGCGTGATGCTCGCGATGCTGCTCTCCCTGCTCGACAACATGGTCGTGAGCACGGCGATGCCGACGATCGTCGGCGACCTGGGCGGCCTGGAGCGACTCCTGGGAGATCTTCACGCTCGGCGCTGTGACCGTGACCGGGCTGCGCGCGTTCATCGCCGGGGAGAGGCGGGCCGACGAGCCGCTGCTGCCGCTGAGCGTGTTCACGAACCACCGCAACTACCCGCTCGCGATGGTGCTGATCCTCGTCGCCGGTGTCGTCATGTTCGGCGCGGGCCTGCATCTGCCGCTGTTCCAGCAGACCGTGCAGGACGACTCCGCGACCAACTCCTCCACACCCTCGGCGGATCCCTCGGCGTCGCGGTCTTCGGCTCGCTGTTCACCCGCGCCGTCCGGTCCGCGCTGCCCGCCGGCGGCGAGGCCGACCCCAACGCCCTGCGCGAGCTGCCCGCCGTGGCCAGGAGCGCCTACCCCGACGCGGTCACGACCGGCACCGGTCACATCTTCCTGACCGCCGCCGCCCTGTGCGCTTCGCCTTCCTCGCCGCGCTGTTCGTCATCGAAGTCCCCCTGAAGAAGGCCGACACCCCCGTCCACGCGACCAGTTGATCTCCTCTCCCGCATACAGCGCACCGCACGGCTTCGCCGTGCCTCACGAACGGAGCACCACCATGACCACCACCCACACCCCGCGCATCGCGATCATCGGCGCCGGCCCCGGCGGCCTCACCTGCGCCCGCATCCTGCAGCAGCACGGCATCAGCGCCACCGTCTACGACCACGAAGCCGGCCCCGACATGCGCAACCAGGGCGGCACCCTCGACCTGCACGAGGACAACGGCCAGATCGCCCTGCGCGAAGCCGGGCTGCTGGAGGACTTCTTCCGGCTCTCCCGCCCCGAGGGCCAGGAGATGCGCCAGATGGACCCCGCAGGCACCGTCCTCCTCCACCACATCCCCGAAGAAGGCGAGAGCTTCAAGCCGGAGATCGACCGCGGACAGCTGCGCGACCTCCTGCTGAACTCGCTCCGGCCCGGCACCGTGCGCTGGAGCCACACGCTGAGCTCCGTCGAAGGACCCGACACCGGCCCCCGGCAGCTGCACTTCGCCGACGGCACCACCATCGAGGCCGACCTCGTCATCGGCGCCGACGGAGCCTGGTCCAAGGTCCGCCGCGCCATCTCCGACGCCACCCCCCGGTACACCGGCATCAGCTTCCTCGAAGCCTGGTTCCACGACGTCGACAACGAGCACCCCGAGATCGCCGAACTCGTCGGCCAGGGCAGCGCCTCGGCAGCCGACGGCGACCGCGGCCTGTTCGCCCAGCGCAGCAGCGGCGGTCACATCCGCGTCTACATCATGCAGCGCGTTCCCGCCGACTGGATCACCGCCGCCGGCCTGACCGTCCAGGACACCGACGGCATTCGCGCCCTCCTCCTGGACCGCTACCGCGACTGGTCACCGACCCTGCGCCGACAGATCACCGACAACGACGGCCGCTACGTCGACCGCCCCATCTGCGCCCTGCCCGTCCCCCACACCTGGGAGCACAACCCCACGGTCACCCTGCTGGGAGACGCCGCCCACCTCATGCCCCCGCTCGGCGTCGGCGTCAACCTCGCCATGCTGGACGCCTGCGACCTCGCCCTCGCCCTCGTGAACAACAACACCGTCGCCGACGCGGTCCTCGCCTACGAGAAGACCATGCTGCCCCGCTCCGCCGAGATACAGCAGCTGCTCGAGAACGGAGCCGAGGGACTGCTGTCCGCCGAACTGCCCGACTTCGACGACGCCGACGACCGCAACGACCGCGACGACCACTGACACCGCATAAGTGCAACAGCTCAACTTCCGAAGTTGAACAACCAAGGGAGTAGGGTCATGTCATGACCGACATCCAGGCCTCCGCCGCGCCGGCACCCACGGGACGCCGTGAACGCAAGAAGGCCGCCACCCGGCAGGCCATCGCCGACGCCGCACTGCGTCTGTTCCTGGAACGCGGCTACGACGACGTGGGCATCCGTGAGATCGCGGATGCCGCGGACGTGTCCACGACCACGCTGTTCAAGCACTTCCCGGTCAAGGAGGCGCTCGTCTTCGACCAGGACGCCGACCAGGAGGCCCGGCTCCTGGCCGCGGTCCGCGAACGGCCGACGGGACAGTCGATCCCCGAGGCGCTCCGCGAGCACGCGCTGCACCACCGCCTCGGTGCGGCGCGCCGGGACCCCGCCTTCGTCGCCTTCTTCGAGCTGGTGAACAGCACCCCGGCCCTGCGCGACTACCAGCAGGCCATGTGGCTGCGCCACTCCTGCGCGCTGGCCGGCGTCATCGCCGAGGAGAGCGGCCTGCCCGCCGACGATCCCGCCTGCGCGGCGCTGGCCCACTTCGCCCTCGAAGCGCCCCGCGTGGTGCGCGACCAGGCCGACTTCCGCCAGGCCGTCACCCGCGCCTTCGAGCTGCTGGAGAACGGCTGGACCACGCTCGCCTGCCCCGGCCGCTGAAACCCGGCCCACCCCGAGGCCCAGGCTCACCGCCCACCCCAACACCGGCGGCAAGCACCGCAGTCGAGCCGCAACCTGCCGCCCTGACGGCTCCGGCAGCCCAGTCGGTCTGGACCGGCCGGCACCGACAGCGGTCACCGTGAGGCGGCGCGTCGAAGCCCCGGACCGGACCGGTTCGCGGGACCGCGTGGACGTCATCGACGGGCGAGGGCGCTCTTCCTGGTCCGCTACGGGCTCACCGGCCTCGGCACCGAGATCGCCGGGGAGACCCGTGTCCTGTGCACCTGGACCGCCGACCGCGCAGCCCAGGTCTACGCCGCCCGCGCCGCCTACGACCGGCGCACCACCGCCTGACCGGCCCCCCCAGCCGAAGGAGGCCGGACCGATACGGACCCACGCCGACGGTCAGGCGGCGTGCGGATCACGTTCTGTTCCGGCAAACGATCCGAGGGAGGTCGAGTCCGCCGTGTCCGGTAGCACGCTGCCTGGATATCGCGGCCACCACAGCCACAGCCCGGAAGGCGGCGGACGCCGTGGCCGGCGATGCGCTCGTCGGCCACGGCGTCCGTGAGCCCCCTTCGCGATCACCGTGGCGGAGGGGGCTCACCTCACTTGTCCGAGTCGGGCTTGCTGCTCGCCGCCGCGTAGGCCTGGCCCGGGGTCATCGGCACCCCGTTGAGGCTGACCGTCTTGTACTGGCTGACCTTGGCGCAGGTCTTGGTGTCGCTGGCGGTCGAGGCGTTGGCGTTGGAGACCGCGGCCTTGGTGTCGCCTGAGCTGGCCGGGTAGGAACTGCCGCTCGTCCAGTCGCTCCCGATCACCAGGACCACACCGGATCCGGAGCCCGACTTGATGTGCGAGCTGGGGATGTCCAGGGCCTTGGCGACGGTCTGGGCCTCGCCCTTGTCGCCACTGCCGTAGGTCAGGGTGGTCGAGGTCGCGGAGGTCGGAGCGTTGGCCGTGCTGGTGCCGGTGCTGAAGCCCTGCGAGATCAGGGAGTTGGCGACGACGGAGGCACGGCCGGTGACGTCGGTGCCGTTCTCGACCGTCACGGCGATCTGGGCCGCGGGGACGGCCGCGACGGTGGGCGTCGGCTTCGCGGTCGCCGAGGCGGCCGACGACTTCTTGCCCGAACTGGTGGTCAGCGACTGGTCATTCGCCATGGTGGCGAAGAGGTCCTTGGCGCCGGCGCCCACGACTACGCGGTTGCTGTTGGTGGGGTCGGGGGCGGTCTGCATGGTGGTGAAGGTCATCCGCTTGGTGGGGACCTTGTTCACGTCCGCCGCCAGCGAGATCAGCTTCTTGACGGTGCCGAGGCCGTCGTCCACGGTGAGCGCCTTGGTGGCGGCGTCGGCGAGGCTGTAGACGGCGGTGGGGTCGGTGAGCGTGCCCGCGCTCTTGAACTTGCGGATCATCGCGCTGAGGAAGATGTGCTGGGAGACGGTACGACCGAGGTCGCTGCCGTCGCCGAAGCCGTGCCGGGAGCGGACGAACTCCAGCGCCGCCTCGCCCTTGAGGGTGTGGGTGCCCTTGGACAGCTTCAGATGCGAGTAGGTGTCGTACACGTTGCCGTTGACGCACACGGAGACACCGCCCACCGCGTCGGACATCTTGACCACACCGGAGAAGTCCAGCTTCACGAAGTGGTCGATGGTGATGCCGGTGAGCTGGTGGATCGTGGACACCTGGCAGGCCGGACCGTACTGGAGGGCACTGTTGACCTGCCCGTAGTAGCCGGACGTGGACTCGCCGCTCTTGGCGTCCTTGCAGGCGGGGACGTTGACCATGGTGTCCCGGGGGATGCTCATCACCGTCGCGTTGGAACGGTCGGCGGATATGTGGACGACCATCTCCACGTCCGCGTTGCCGTTGCCGGTCTGCACACCGGTCGTCCTGCAGCCGCCGCCGAGTTTGCAGTCCGCCGCGCTGGTCCGGCCGTCCGAGCCGATCACCAGGATGTTGATCGGGGTCCGGCCGAACGCGTCGGCCTTCTCCGTGCCGCCCTTGCCGTCGAGGGAGACGCTGTTGATGTTGCCGTTCAGGTGCTCGTAGAACCACCAGCCCGCACCGGCCGTGACGAGCACCATCACGGCCGTGACCAGGCCGAAGACCTTCAGGAACCGTTTACCGCGGCCCACCGGTCTGGCCCGCCGGGCCCCTCTGCCGCCGTGCGACTTGGCCGCCTGCCGGGCCGCGGCCCGGCCACCAGTCGGCCTGGTCCCGTCGGGCAGGGCACCACGCTGTCCCGGCACCCGGTCGGTGCGGCTACGCGTGGCCTGGCCCCCCGGGCCGTCCCACGGGTCGGTCATCTTCCACTCCCATGAACGGTCGGGCCCCCAGGCGATACGGTCGGCCCGTACTCGGCGGGGTACGGGCAGGCGTGTGGTGGACCCACTTAGGTTGCGTGATTGCGCAATCTAACAAACCCACAGCCCCGGCAGCACAGATCCCACCCGAATTCACAGGTGAGGCATGTCATGTGAACCTCCGCCGCGCCCCCGCCATCTAAGCACCGCGCGCGTGCCAGGCCCAGAGTCTTCAGACTCCGACCCCGCGCAACCGGCCGGCCGGTGCGGGCACTTCGTGCGAGCGTGCGCTCAGCTGGCCGACGGTCGCCCGTACCACGGTCACGATGTCCGGATCGTCCACGTAGTAGATCTGCCGACGCCCCTCCCGGCGGGAGCTCACCAGACCCGCCAGCTTGAGCTTGGCCAGGTGCTGGCTGACGGCGGGCAGGGCGCCGCCGACCCGGTCGGCGAGCCGCGTCACATCGCTCTCGCCCTGGGACAGCGCCCACACCAGGTGCAGCCGGGCCGGCGAGGCCAGCAGCCCGAACACCGCGGCCGCCTCCGCCAGCACCCCGTCGGAGGGGTCCGCGAAGTCTTCGGCACTCTCCCCCACAGCCTGCCCCCCTCCCATCACAGTCGCCGCACAGATGCCCACTCAGTGTAGCCGTGCGGTCACCAGGCCCCGCACGGCCTCGCGTCACTTCCTCCCGCCGTTTCCTCCACGTCCTGCCCGCATTGTCATGAACGGGTGACAGATCATCGACGGCTCGACGTCAGGCGCCGCCGAAGGCCGCCGCCGTTCATAAGCTTGCGCAACAAGGCAACTCAGCTTGGCAACACCCCCGTACCAGGAGGACACCGAACGTGGGCATCATCGGCTGGATCATCCTCGGCCTCCTCGCCGGAGGCATCGCCAAGATCCTGCTGCCCGGCCGCGACCCGGGTGGCCTGATCGGCACCACCCTCATCGGTATCGCCGGCGCCTTCGTCGGCGGCTGGCTCTCCGCCCGTTTCCTCGACCGCCCGGTGCAGAGCCATTTCTTCGACCTGTACACCTGGGGTGCCGCGATCGCCGGCTCCCTGGTGCTCCTCATCGGCTACCGGGTGCTGTTCGGCAACTCACGCGACTGAGCGTCCCGCGGTCAGCAGATGGCCGCTCGCGCCGAGCAGCGACGGCTCCGACTCGATACGCCGGGTGGCCGCGAGGACGGCCGCCCGGCGCTCGGGGTCGGCCAGCCACTCCTCCACCCCGCCCATGAGCCAGGCGATGCCCTCGACGCCGTACTGCCCGTCGACGGCGAGACCGGCCTCGGCGAACTCCGCCGGGGTCTCGGCCGGCTGGGCCAGATAGGCGGTGGTGAAGAGGCTGCCGTCCCACTGGGAGGCGAGCCTGCCGTCCTCGGACACGGCATCGGCGACGGCCCGCTGGCCCGGCTCGAAGTAACGCTCCTCGTGGAGGAGGTCGTGCAGCGCGGCATACCGGTTGATGGTGGCCGCGACGACCACTCCTCCGGGCCGCACCGCCCGCCGCGCCTCGGTCAGCGCCCTTACCCGGTCGGCCCGCTCGGGCAGGTGGTAGAGCGGCCCCAGCAGCAGTACGACGTCGTAGGCGGCGTCACCGACAGGCAGATCCCGGGCGTCCCCGGGCCGGGCCGTGACGCCGGGCAGCCGGGCCGCCTGGGCCACGTGCAGCGGCACCGGGTCCACCAGGTCGACGGCGTACCCGTCCGCGGCCAGCCACTCGGCGTGCACCCCGCTGCCGCCTCCCACGTCCAGCACCCGCGCGGGAGCCGCCGGCAGCAGCCGTCGCAGCACGTCCTGGGTGCGCCAGAACTCCAGGAGTCCGACGCCGTCCCGCAGCCGGGCGTCCTCCTTGCCCTCGTTGTAGTAGGCGAGGACGTCCTCGCGCAGTGTGGTGGCGGCGGACTCGTCCCCGGCGGTCGACACGGGCTCTTCGGGCGTTGACGTCGCGGTCATGCGAAAAGGCTGACGGCCGGAAAACCGGGTGCGCAAACGACTTTGCCGACCCCCGGAGGACCCGACGGTGACGCACGTCACTCTCGGAGGTCGACCGCAGTCACGACATTCCGGATGTACAGGGACCGCGGACGCGCGACATTCCGGATGTAGAGGGACGGCCCGCGCCGAGGGTCTAGCCGGCACACCCCCTGCCTCACAGGCAAGGCACCGATTCCACTTCCGCCCCACAGGGTCTCGTGTGAAACTGGCGTCCCGTCCGCAGTGCGGACTCCTCCGCACACCGCCCCCACGAGAAGTGCGACTTGCGACGCTCCCTGCCACTGCCGCTCGCCCTCACCGCGCGCCTGACGCCGGTCGCCGTGCTCGCCTGTGCGGGCTGGGCCATGGCGTCGGGTCCGGACAAGACGCCCGACACCGCCTCGGGCAACACCTCGTCCCAGCAGACGACCACCCAGGCCTCCGGCGGCGCCCCGTCGTCGTCCTCGTCCACGGACGCCGCCACGAAGACGTACTCGGCCTCGCCCGCCCCCTGCGGCAGCATCCCCGCGGCCACCGTCAAGTCGCTGGTGCCCGGCGCGAAGACGGCCGGCAAGGAGATCCCCTCCACGGACACCAAGCTGCGCCGCACCTGCTCCTGGAACGCGCTCAAGGGGTACGACTACCGCTGGCTCGACGTCTCCTTCGAGATCATGGACACGGACGCGGCGGCGGCGAAGGAGTACAAGGACCGGGTCGCGGAGAAGAGCGGCGGCGGGGCCGTACCGGGGCTCGGTGACAGCGGCTACTCCGTCGTGAACCTCACCACCGAGGACAAGCAGCAGACCCGCGAGGGCGTGGTGATGGCCCAGGTCTCCAACGCGCTGGTGGTCGTCACCTACAACGGCAGCGACTTCGAGACCAAGAAGGCGCCCAGCACGGACGTGATCAACAAGGGTGCCATCCAGGCGGCGAAGGCCGCGGTGACCGCGCTGAAGGGCAGCCAGTAGCCGTACCGGCTGCCCTTCGTACGCGCGCCGCGCCTCCTGCTCACGCCTCCTTGGGCCGTACCAGCGTCGTCAGCCCCAGGTACAGCACCAGGGACGTGCCGAGACCGACCGCCCAGCCGTAGTCGGCGAGCGAGGACAGGGCCGGGATGGGACGCCCGTCGATCAGCGGTTTGAAGCTGGCGCCGCCGATCGCGAGGACGCCTCCGGTGAGGAAGGCGACCACCGCCCGCCAGTTCCAGCCGCCGTCGTACCAGTAGCGGCCGCCCGTGCGGTACAGCTCGGTCAGGTCGAGGCGGGTACGGCGGAGCAGCCAGTAGTCGGCGATGAGGATGCCGGCGACCGTGCCGAGCAGACCGCCGACCAGGCCGAGCCAGGTGAAGATGTAGCCCTGCGGGTCGGAGTACAGCTTCCACGGGAAGATCAGCACCGCGAGGACCGAGGTGATCAGGGCGCCGGTACGGAAACTGATCTTCCGGGGCGCGATGTTGGAGAAGTCGAAGGCGGGCGAGACCAGGTTGGCCGCGATGTTCACGGACAGGGTCGCGACGAGCACGGTGACCAGGGCGTAGAGCAGGCCGACCACGTTGTCCGTCTTGGCGGCCAGCTGGACCGGGTCCCAGATCGGCTGTCCGTAGACGGCCTGCGAACCGGAGGTCACCAGAACGGAGAGGAACGCGAAGAGCGTCATGGTGGTCGGCAGGCCGAGCGCCTGCCCCCACGTCTGGGCCTTCTGGCTCTTCCCGTACCGGGTGAAGTCGGGGATGTTCAGCGACAGCGTCGACCAGAAGCCGATCATGCCCATCAGGGACGGCCAGAAGATCTTCCAGAAGCCGCCGCCCCAGCCGAGCTTGGAGGGCTGGTCGAAGAGCGGGCCGAGACCGCCGGCCTTGTTGCTCATCCAGACCAGCATCACGATCGCGCCGACCAGGACGAAGGGCGCGGCCCAGTTCTCGAAGCGGCGGATGGTCTCCATGCCCCGGTAGATGATCGCGACCTGGAGCACCCAGAAGAGCGCGAACGACAGCCACATGGTCCAGGCGTAGCCGCCGATGTGCGAGGCGTTCGCCCAGCTGTCGCCGATCAGCTTGCCGGCGAGGAAGAAGATCGCCTCGCCGCCGATCCAGGTCTGGATGCCGAACCAGCCGCACGCCACCAACGCCCGTACGACCGCGGGGAGGTTGGCGCCGCGCACGCCGAAGGAGGCGCGGGCGAAGACCGGGAAGGGGATACCGTACTTGGGTCCGGCGTGCCCGGTGAGCAGCATCGGGACGAGGACGATCAGGTTGGCCAGGGCGATGGTGAACACGGCCTGTTTCCAGTCCATGCCGACCGCGATCAGCCCGGAGGCCAGCGTCCAGGACGCCGTGTTGTGGGCCATGCCGACCCAGAGGGCGGAGAAGTTGTACGTGGTCCAGGTGCGCTTGGCGACGGGGACCGGCAGCAGGTCCTCGTTGGCGTACGGACCGCTCGGCGGCGGGGAGCCCGGGGAGAGTTCGACGCGCCCGTCGGGGAGGGCGACTTGACCGGACAGGGGTATGGCTGAGGGAGCGGTGTCGGTCATGGGCAGGCCAATCGGGATGAGGTGGGACGGGAGAGAGGCCGTGCGGGGGGCTGGGGGGGTACGCGAGTGGGGTGCGCCCTGACCCCCTTCCCGGGACGGCGGGAAGGGGGAGACCAACTGCGGAGTGGGGGCTAACCGTTGACGGCCGGGATGACCTTCGTCCCGTACGCGTCGATGGTGGCCTCCTGCGCGTCGTGCATGTCGTAGACGGCGAACTGGTCGACGCCCAACTCGCGCAGGGCGTTCAGCTTCTCGATGTGCTTCTCGGCCGGGCCGATGACGCAGAAGCGGTCGACGATCTCGTCGGGCACGAACTCGGTGTCGGGGTTGCCGCTGCGCCCGTGGTGCGAGTAGTCGTACCCCTGACGGGCCTTGATGTAGTCGGTGAGTTCGTCGGGTACGGCGGCCGAGTGCTCGCCGTACTTGGCGACGAGGTCGGCGACGTGGTTGCCGACCATGCCGCCGAACCAGCGGCACTGGTCGCGGGCATGGGCGAGGGCCTCGGGCGAGTCGTCCTCGGTGACATAGGCGGGGGCGGCGACGCAGATGGTCACCTCGGACGGGTCGCGTCCGGCGGCGACGGCCGCGTCCTTCACGGCCTTGACCATGTACTCGGTGAGGTAGAGGTCGGAGAGCTGGAGGATGAAGCCGTCCGCCTCCTCGCCGGTCATCTTCAGGGCCTTCGGGCCGTACGCGGCCATCCAGACGGGGAGTTCGGCGCCGGGCTTGATCCACGGGAACCTGACGACGGTACCGCCGAGGTCGGCCTCGTCGCCCCGGCCGAGGGCGCGGATGACCTTCATGGCCTCGCTGATCCGGGCGAGGGTGTTGGGCTTGCGGCCGGCCACCCGCATCGCGGAGTCGCCGCGGCCGATGCCGCAGACGGTCCGGTTGCCGAACATGTCGTTGAGGGTGGCGAAGGTGGAGGCGGTGACCTCCCAGGTGCGGGTGCCCGGGTTGGTGACCATCGGTCCGACTGTCAACTTGGTTGTGTTGGCCAGGATCTGACTGTAGATCACGAACGGCTCCTGCCAGAGCACGGCGGAGTCGAAGGTCCAGCCGTACGAGAAGCCGTTGCGTTCGGCCCGCTTCATCAGGCTGATGACCCGGGAGGCGGGCGGGTCGGTTTGCAGGACGAGTCCGAAGTCCATCGGCGCCACTCCTAGTTGAGGTACTGACAGGTGGAGCGCGGGGTGTAGACGCCGTGCCCGGCGTGTCCGGTGTACTCCCGCTCGGTGATGACGGGTTCGCCGCGCGAGAGGACCGTGTCCACCCGGCCGGTGAGGCGCTTGCCCTCGTACGCCGAGTAGTCGACGTTCATGTGGTGGGTCTCGGCGGAGACGATCTGCTCGGCGTGCGGGTCGTAGATGACGATGTCGGCGTCTGCACCCGGGGTGATGGTGCCCTTCTTCGGATACATGCCGAACATCCGCGCCGGGGTGGCGCAGGCGATCTCGATCCAGCGGCGGCGGGAGATGTGCCCGTCGACGACGGCCTGGTGAAGCAGGTCCATCCGGTTCTCTACGCCGGGCAGGCCGTTGGGGATCTTCGAGAAGTCGCCGCGGCCGAGCTCCTTCTGGCCGACGAAGCAGAAGGGGCAGTGGTCGGTGGAGACGACCTGGAGGTCGTTCGTCCGCAGGCCCTGCCAGAGCTTGGCCTGGTGCTCCTTGGGGCGCAGGGGGGTGCTGCACACGTACTTCGAGCCCTCGAAGTCCGGTTCGGCGAGGTTGTCCGTCGACAGGAAGAGGTACTGCGGACAGGTCTCGCCGAAGACGGGCAGCCCCTCGTCCCGGGCCCGCGCCAGCTCCGCAACCGCCTCCATCGCCGAGACGTGCACGACATAGAGGGGCGCGCCGGCGACCTGGGCGAGCCTGATGGCGCGATGCGTGGCCTCGGCTTCGAGCAGCGCCTTGCGCACCTCGCCGTGATACCTCGGGTCCGTCTCCCCGCGCGCCAGCGCCTGTTCCACCAGTACGTCGATGGCGATGCCGTTCTCGGCGTGCATCATGATCAGGCCGCCGTTCTCGGCGGAGCGCTGCATGGCACGCAGGATCTGGCCGTCGTCGGAGTAGAAGACACCGGGGTAGGCCATGAACTGCTTGAAGGAGGTCACCCCCTCCTCCACCAGCAGATCCATCTCCTTGAGCGTCTCCTGGTTCACATCGGAGACGATCATGTGGAAGCCGTAGTCGATGGCGCAGTTGCCCTCGGCCTTGGCGTGCCAGGCGTCGAGACCCTCGCGCAGGCTGTGCCCGACGCTCTGCACGGCGAAGTCGACGATGGTCGTCGTACCGCCCCAGGCGGCTGCCCGGGTGCCGGTCTCGAAGGTGTCGGAGGCGAAGGTGCCGCCGAATGGCAGCTCCATGTGGGTGTGGGCGTCGACACCGCCCGGGATGACGTACTTGCCGGTGGCGTCGATCGTCCGCTCGGCGCTGAAGGCCTCGGCGGCCGGGGTGCCGGAGGCGGCGAGGGCGGCGACACGGCCGTCCTCGATCAGGACGTCGGCGTGGATCTCGTCGGACGCGGTGATGACGAGTCCGCCACGGATTGCTGTCCGGCCGGTCATGGGGTCCTCTCCTTCGTGGTCAGGTGCGGGTCCGACGTGGCTTGTCGCGCAGTTCCTCCCCCAGCCTTCGGCCGGGGATACCCCCAGCGCCCCTTACGGGGCGCTTCTACGGCGCGGTGATCGGGCCGTACGCGTCCGGGCGGCGGTCGCGGAAGAACTGCCAGCGGTCGCGGACCTCGCGCAGCTTGTTCAGGTCCAGGTCGCGGACGACGAGTTCGGTCTCCTTGTCGGAGGCCACCTCGCCGGCGAACTGGCCCTCCGGGTCCACGAAGTACGAGGTCCCGTAGAAGTCGTTGTCGCCGAGGTCCTCCACGCCGACCCGGTTGATCGCACCGACGAAGTACTCGTTGGCGACGGCCGCCGCCGGCTGCTCCAACTGCCAGAGGTAGCGGGAGAGTCCGCGCGAGGTGGCCGACGGGTTGAAGACGATCTCGGCACCGGCGAGGCCCAACGCCCGCCAGCCCTCCGGGAAGTGGCGGTCGTAGCAGATGTAGACGCCGATCTTCCCGACGGCGGTGTCGAAGACCGGCCAGCCGGCGTTGCCCGGACGGAAGTAGAACTTCTCCCAGAAGCCGGGGACCTGGGGGATGTGGTGCTTGCGGTACTTGCCGAGGTACGAGCCGTCGGCGTCGATCACGGCCGCGGTGTTGTAGAGGACGCCGGGCTGCTCCTCCTCGTACACCGGCAGGATCAGGACGAGGCCCAGTTCGCGGGCGAGGGCCTGGAAGCGCTGGACGATCGGTCCGTCCGGGACCTGCTCGGCGTACTCGTAGAACGCCTTGTCCTGGACCTGGCAGAAGTAGGGCCCGTAGAACAGCTCCTGGAAGCACAGGACCTGGGCGCCCTGCGCGGCCGCGTCGCGGGCCGCCTGCTCGTGGACCTGGATCATGGATTCCTTGTCGCCGGTCCAGGCGGTCTGGAAGAGGGCGGCACGAATCACTCGGCTCATCGGGACCTCCGGTCGCTCGGGCGTGTGTCGCTCGATGTGCGAGGAGCCTAGGAAGTCCGAAAGCGGGCTTCGATTGCCACGGTGTCACGTCTACGGGCGCCCGGCGTGCCACCGTGTCACGCTGCCGATGGCCCATGTTTCACCGCCGTTTTCCCAGGTCGTCGCATGTTTCACCCCTGTTGCGCGTCATGCGCGAGGAGCGCGATGTGCACGGAGGCCGCCTGCTCGAAGTCGTCGAGGTCGACACCGAGCCGGGCCTGTATCGCCTCCAGGCGCCGGTACAGGGCGGGCCGGGAGACGTGGTGGAGCTGGGCGGTGCGGGACTTGTTGCGGCCGGTGGCGAGGTAGGTCCGCAGGACGCCCAGCAGGTCGTGGTCGGTGCCCGTCCCGCAGAGCAGCCCGTCCAGCTCGCGCTCGGCGAAGGACTGGACGTGCGGGTCGTCGCGGAGCAGCCGGATCAGGCCGCGCAGGTGTACGTCCCTCAGTCTTACGACAGCCGGCAGGTCGAGGGCGGCGGTCGTGTCGGCGACCGCGTCGGCGACGTGCTGGGCCTCCCGCAGCCCGGCGGGCACGTCGTCCCAGGCGGTGCGGGGGCCCGCGGCGGCGACCACGGCCCGGGACCCCGCCGACTCGCCGTGCAGCCGGGTGGCGAAGTGCGCGGCGAGGGCGTCGGCGTCCTGGTCGCGGGCGAGGCTGAGGAGCACGGCCGTGGTGCGCTCGGTGAGTTCGGCGACGAGTCCGGGCAGGCCCAACAGGCGCAGGACTTTCTCCAGTTGGGTCGGCTCGACGTCCCGTACGACGAGGGGTACGAAGGTCCGCCGGTTGACCGGCAGCCCGGCCGCCCGTGCCCTGGGCAGCAGTTGGCGTGCCGGTACGACCCCGGAGACCAGGTCGGTCAGCAGGCTCTGCGCGGACTGCTCCTCCCAGGTGTGGGCGGAGCCGCCGCCGAGCATGCGGTGCAGTACCAGGGCCTCGGCGGCGCGGTCCGCGAGGAGCCGTCCGGTGGCGGTGTCGCCGCGGTACCCGCACAGCATGATCTGGCCCCAGCGCTCGCCGCGGCCGCCCAGTTCGGCGCGGGTCCAGCCGTCGCCCTCGCGGCCGCCGGCCTGCCGGGCGATGCGCTCCCAGTCGCGCAGCACGTCGTCGACGGCCGACCGCTCCCCCGCGGTGGCGAGGACCCGGTGAGCGAGGTTGGTGACGACGACCGGGCAGGCGCTGTGTACGGCGACCTCGTCGAGGAGGCGTTGGAGGGGGGCACCGGCCGTGATGAGGCCGGTGAGGGCGGTACGGACCGACTCGGAGAGGCTGACGGCGGCGAACTTCCTTCGTACCAGCCGTGACTGGACCTCCTCCGTCAGCTCGGCGAAGGGGAAGGGGCGGTGCAGGACCACCAGGGGGAGGCCGCAGCGGTCCGCAGCGCGGCGCATGGCGTCGGGTGGGGCCGGGAAGGCGCGGCCGAGACCGAGGACGACAGCGGCGGCCTCGGCCCGGTGCAGGGACTGGATGTACTCGGCCTGCTTGCCGTCGTCTCCGGCGAGCAGGACGCCGGTGGTGAGGACCATTTCTCCGCCGGTGAGCATGACGCCGACGTCGGGGGCCTCGGCGACGTGCACCCAGCGGACCGGGCGGTCCAGCTGGGCGGCGCCGGCGACGACCTCTGGGTCCCCGGCCAGGACCCTTTCCAGGGCAAGGATCTGACGGACCGACAGAACGGGTTCGGTGGTGTTCGGGGGATCCCAGGTGGCGGTCATCTTGCGTGATCCCTTGGTCGGGTTCGGTGCGTGTGGAGGCCTGCGGGCCGGCGGGGGCTGGTCGCGCAGTTCCCAGCGCCCCTGAAGGGGCGCCGTGCAGCCCCTTGCTTTTAGGGGCGCTGGGGGTACCCCCGGCCGAAGGCTGGGGGAGGAACTGCGCGACCAGCCACGACGGCGCCGCAGCCGACACAGGCAGGTCACGGCACCTCCGGCAGAGCGCCTAGTAGGCACTCCTCAAGGCCTGTTCGAGAATCGCGGCGCCCTCCTCCGCCTCCGCCACCGTCAGCGACAACGGCGGGGCGATGCGCAGGGCGCTGGTGTTGTGGCCGCCGCCCTTGCCGATCAGGAGGCCGGCCTCCCTGGCCGCTTCCAGGACGGCCGACGCGGACTTGGGGTCGGCCTCGTCCGTGCCGGGCTTGACCAGTTCGATGCCGATCATCAAGCCACGGCCGCGCACCTCCCGTACCCCGGGCAGCTGGGCCGCGACGGCCCGCAGACGCTCGATGAGCAGGCCGCCCACCCGGCGGGCGTTGCCCTGGAGGTCGTGTTCCAGGAGGTACGACAGGTTGGCGAGGCCGGCCGCCATGGTGATCTGGGTGCCGCCGAACGTCGAGATGCTGTTGGAGTCCAGGCAGTTCATGATCTCGGCGCGGGCCACCACACCGCCGATGGCACTGCCGTTACCGATGCCTTTGGCGAAGGTGAGGATGTCCGGCGGGCCGCTCTGGCCGTGTGCCTGCCAGCCCCAGAAGTGCTCGCCGGTGCGGCCCCAGCCGGTCTGCACCTCGTCGGCGATCCAGAGGATGCCCTGTTCCTGGAGGACCTCGCGGAAGGCCGCGTACAGCCCGTCGGGCGGGGAGGTGAAGCCGCCGACGCCCTGGATGGGCTCGGCGATCAGCGCGGCCGGCGCACGGGTGTGGCCGAGGAGGTCGCGCAGGTCGTCGACGCAGGCCGCGATGAAGTCACGGTCGTTCAGCTCGGCGAACGGGCCGCGGGTGCGGACGCCGCCGTGGACGTACAGCGTCTGGAGCGGGGACAGGGAGGTCGGGGACCAGCCCTTGTTGCCGGTGATGCCGACCGAGCTGAAGGAGCGGCCGTGGTAGCTGTTGCGCATCGCCAGGATCGTGTTGGTCCTGCGGTACGTCGTCGCGAGCAGCAGCGCCGTGTCGTTGGCCTCGGTGCCGGAGGTGGTGAAGAAGACCCGGGCATCCGGGATGCCGCTCAACTGGGCGATGCGCTCGGCGAGTTCGACCATCGGGCGGTTGAGGTAGAGCGTGGAGGAGTGGATGATCCGGCCCGCCTGCTCGCTCACCGCCTTGGTGACCTCGGGGAGCGCGTGCGCGGTCATCGTGGTGAGGATGCCGCCGAAGAAGTCCAGGTAGCGGTTGCCGTCCGCGTCCCAGACGTGCCGGCCCTCGCCGTGCGTGATCTCCAGCGGCTCGTCGTAGTAGAGCGCCAGCCAGTCGGGCAGGACCTGGCGGTGGCGGGCGAAGAGGTCGTTCACGGCTGTACCAGCCCTTCGTAGGCATCGGGACGGCGGTCGCGGTAGAAAGCCCACTGCTGCCGCACTTCTTCGATCAGGTCGAAGTCGAGGTCGCGGACGACGAGTTCCTCACCCTTGTCGCTCGCCACCTCCCCCACGAACTGCCCACGTGGATCAACGAAATAGCTTGTCCCGTAGAAATCGTTGTCCCCGTACTCCTCCTGACCCACCCGGTTGATGGCGGCGATGAAGTACTCGTTGGCGACGGCGGCGGCCGGCTGCTCCAGCTGCCAGAGGTAGGCCGACAGACCGCGCGAGGTGGCCGACGGGTTGTAGACCAGCTGGGCGCCGTTGAGGCCGAGTTGGCGCCAGCCTTCCGGGAAGTGGCGGTCGTAGCAGATGTACACGCCGACCTTGCCGACGGCGGTGTCGAAGACCGGCCAGCCGATGTTGCCGGGCTTGAAGTAGTACTTCTCCCAGAAGCCCTTGACCTGCGGGATGTGGTGCTTGCGGTACTTGCCGAGGAAGGTGCCGTCGGCGTCGATCACGGCGGCGGTGTTGTAGTAGAAGCCGGACTGCTCGACCTCGAAGACCGGGACGACGATCACCATGCCGGTCTCGCGGGCCAGTTCCTGCATACGGCTGACCGTCGGGCCGTCCGGGACCGGCTCGGCCCAGCGGTAGTGCTCGGGTTCCTGGACCTGGCAGAAGTAGGGGGCGTTGAAGACTTCCTGAAATCCGATGATCTTCGCACCCTGGCGGGCCGCCTCGCGGGCGTACACCTCGTGTTTCGCCACCATGGACTCGGTGTCGCCGGTCCAGGTGGCCTGGACCAGAGCGGCGCGTACGACGTTGGCCATGAGCTGCTCCTTCTACGCCCGTAGAGGGTCGAAAGTAAGCCTCCTCGGAGTCCTTGCCAAGACCATCGTCGTTAAGCCGCCGAGTCGATCGCGTTTCCTACCTGGCTGGCGGATGCGGGGGCCGATTCGGGGGCACCGTTGCGGGTGCGGGAGCGCTTCGGACTGCGGGTGCGTCGTGGCTGGTCTCGCAGTTCCTCCCCCAGCCTTCGGCCAGGGGTACCCCCAGCGCCCTTTGGGGCGCGTCGCGGTCAGACCCCTCAAGAAGCGAAGCCCGCCACCCTGAGCGCGTGCAGCAGGTCCCACTGGCGTTGCTCCGAGATCGTCTGTGCCGAGTCGAGGAGCAGCGGGACCAGGCGGTGCGGGTCCGGCTCCGCGCAGTGGGCCGCCTCCTCCGGGGTGCGGACCTGGACGTAGGCGTCCAGCAGGGCCCGGGCCTCGCGGTGGCGGCCCTCCGCGTCCAGGGCGAGGACCGCCTCGCCCATCTCCGTGGCGGGGCGGACCACGCCCTGGCGGAGTATCTGGCTGCCGTCGGCGGTCCGGCCCGCGACGGTCAGGGCGTCGGCGACCGCCACCAGCCGGGCGGGCGGCAGTGAGGCCGCCTCCCACAGCAGCGTGGCCCAGTCGGCGCCGAGTCCGGCCCTCTGGAGGGCGTCCGCGAGTTGCGGGAGCCGGGCGGCGGGCCACTGCGCGACCTCGGCCAGGAGTGCGTGCGCTTCGCCGGTGCGACCCTCCGCACGCAGCCGCACCAGCTGCTGCACGGCCTCGGCCACGGCCTGCCCCGCCTCCTGGTCGGGCCGCTCCACCACGGGCTCCGGCTGCACCGGTGTCTCGGCGGCCCCGGCGAACCTGGCCCCGCGCGGGGTCCCGCGGCCGGTGGGGGCGGCGGGCACGGGCACTTCGGGGGTCTGCGGTACGACCGAGGGCGCGGCCTCGTCCGCCGCCATACCCGCGAACCGGGCGCTGCCCCGTCGCCGCTTGCGCTGCTTGGCGGGAGCGGGGGCGGGGGCAGGGACGGGGGCCGATGCGGGTGTGCCGTCGTCAGTGGTGGGCTCGGCCCGACGGCCGTACCTCGTGGCGCCGGTCTCGGACGCCGCGCCCGAGTGGTCGGCCGCCGGTTCGGCCGCGGCGAAGTCGGCCTGCGGATCGTAGGACGCGTGGCCGGGGGCAGCGGGCCCACGCGGCGGAGAGCCGAACACGGCGGCCTCGTCCGCCATGGACTCGAACCCGAGCGATCCGCCGGCCGCGGAATCATCTGCTACCGGCCGGTTCACCGCGGCCCCGAACACGGACGCCCCATCGGGCACGGGCTCGCCGGCCGCCGCTCCGCTCACCGGAGTCCCGCCCGTCGGGAACTCGTCGTCGGCGCGGAGTGCGGCCCCGCCTGTCCGGCCCCGAAGTACTCGCGGCGCGCTCCCCCGCAGGTCCCCGGCGCCGGTCCGCGCGTCCAGTCGCTCCAGTCGCGCCCGGAGTTCGGCGCACCGGGCGGAGGCCCGTTCGTGGTCGTCGCGGGCCCAGGCGAGGTCGACGGTGAGGGCCTCGGCCTCCTCGTGGGAGCGCGCGGAGCCGAGCGCGCGGCCGAGCCGGTCCAGCCGTTCGGCGGCGTACCGCTGTTCGCGGAGCATGCCGTCGAGGCGGTCGCTCAGGTCCTCCCGGGCGCCGGGCCGGGCGTCGTGTGCGGTGAGGGCGCTCGCGTGCAGCGGCCGGGCCTGTTCGGCCTCGTGTGCGGCGGCCTCGGTGCCGTAGGCGATCGCGAGGTCCTGGAGCAGTGCCTCCACGACGTCCCAGGGCGGCACCTCACGCCCGCCGAGGCAGGCCTGCATACCGTCCGGGTCGCGTTGCCAGAACACCGCGCACCAGCCGCCGCCCTGGTCCAGACGCGCCAGCAGGCCGTTGAGGTAGTTCGCGAACTCCCGTACCCGGCCCGGGAGCCGATCCCCCGTCATCGCGCACCTCCCGCAACTCCCGCCGGCCCGGAACACTCCGGCTCCGTAGGCAACACCAGTCGTGTTACGGGGCTGCTACGGGGAGTTTTCAGCGGGCGCGCAGAGCCCTCATTGCGGGATCTTGACCGATGCGCGTCAGGCGACGACCAGGGCGCAGCGCTGGACCAGTTCGTCCATCGACAGACCGAGGGCGCGGGCCAGTGCGGCGACGGTGAAGAACGCCGGGGTCGGCGCCCGGCCGGTCTCGATCTTGCGGAGGGTCTCGGCCGAGATGCCGGCCTCGGCCGCCACCTCCGTCATGCTCCGGCCGCCGCGCGCCTCGCGCAGCAGCTGCCCGAGCCGTTCGCCGCGTTCACGCTCTTCCGGGGTGAGAGGGGTGCGTACCATGCCGTCATTCTAACCCGGTCGAGTAAGCCGGTATATTAATTGGCATGGTGGAACTGAAGACAGACACATCGATCGACGCCATGTACGAGGCGGGGCAGGTGGTCGGGCGGGCCCTGACGGCCGTACGGGAGGCCGCCGACGTCGGCGTCTCCCTGCTCGAACTGGACGAGGTGGCCAGGGAGGTGCTGCGTACGGCCGGAGCCTCCTCCCCCTTCCTCGGCTACCGGCCCTCCTTCGCGCCCACCCCGTTCCCGGCGGTCATCTGCGCCTCCGTGAACGACGCGATCGTGCACGGCATCCCGACCGCGTACCGGCTGCGCGACGGCGACCTGGTCTCCATCGACTGCGGCGCGGTACTGGACGGCTGGGCGGGCGACTCGGCGATCAGCTTCACGGTCGGCAGACCGCGCCCCGCGGACGTCCGGCTGATCGAGACGGCCGAGCGGGCGCTGGCGGCGGGCATCGCGGCGGCCGTCGTCGGCAACCGCATCGGCGACATCGCGCACGCGATCGGCCGGGTGTGCCGGGAGGCCGGCTACGGCATCCCGCAGGACTTCGGCGGACACGGCATCGGCCGTCGTATGCACGAGGACCCGGGGGTGCCGAACGAGGGCCGCCCCGGCCGCGGTCTTCCGCTCCGCCAGGGCCTGGTCATCGCGATCGAGCCCATGCTGATCGGCAGCGGCCGCGACGGCTACCACGCGGCCCCCGACGGCTGGACCCTGTGCACGAACGACGGCTCCCGCGCGGCCCACGCCGAGCACACGGTGGCGGTCACGGAGACCGGGCCGCGGGTCCTCACCGAGCGGAATTCAAAGGCGTGACACAGCCCATCCCCGAGCGTCTCCAATAACCGCGTGCCGACCCATGAATTCCCTATGCCGCTGAGCAGCCGCCGTAATGCGCCCGTATACATATCCGTGACGGGCGGAGAAAAGGCCGCCCAAATCAGCGAAGGAGTTCTCATGGAAAACGTGCGCATGCGAGTACCGGTCCCCCGGCCCACGCGGCGGCGCCCGGTACCTCCGCCGCCTCCGCCGCAGGGTCAGCGGCCGCCCCGGCCGCATCCAACGGCCGCTGATCTCCTGACGTAACACCGTCCGTGGCAGGCTGACCGGCGGAGGTACGCCCCCCTCCGCCGGTCCGCGCCCGAGGCGACTCGGGGTGACCCGGGGTGGAAGGAAGGCGATGTTCCGGCGGCACGCGAAGATCTCCCCGGCCACCGCATTTCGCAGACTGTGGCCGCTCACCCGGCCCGAAAGAATTCATCTCTGGACCGCCGTACTGTGCCAGACGATTTCCGTCGCATGTGACACGGCGGCCATTCAGGTTTTCTCCTATCTCACCGACAAGGTCCTCACCTCGGCCGATCCGACGAAATTCTGGAGACCGGCCGGGCTGTGGCTCACGGTGGCTCTGCTGGGCGCGGCCGTGACATTCGCGGCCCAACAGCTGACCACCCGTGCCGAGGAGGGTTTCCGGCTCCGCTGCCGCGACGAGGTGTTCCAGCACGCCCAGCGGCTGCCCCCGCACTACTACGAGAACAATCCCCGGGGCGACCTGCCGGCCCGGTTCACCGGGGACATCGACGAGGCGGAGCACGTGGTCGCCTCCGGCCCGGTACAGCTGCTCAACACCGCCGTCAGCCTGCTCTTCTTCGCCGGCGCCGCGCTGTGGCTGCGCTGGGAGCTGGCCCTGCTCACCTTCGCCGCGGCGCCGGTGCTGTGGCTGGGCACGCGCCGGCTGTCCCGGCCGATCCGGACGCTGTCGCGCGCGGAGCGCGACCGGTACGGGGAACTGGTCGACGCGCTCGACGAGAACCTCGCGAACATGCCCGTCGTACAGGCGCCCCGGCGCGGTCACCCCGGACAACGTCGGCTTCACCTATCCCGGCGGGAACCGGCCGATCGTCACCGGCCTCGGCTTCACGGCGTACCCGGGCCAGCTGGTCCTCATCGACGGCCCCAGCGGCTCGGGCAAGTCCACCCTGGCGAAACTGCTGCTGCGCTTCTACGACCCCACCGAGGGCCGCATCCTCCTGGACGGCCGCGACATCACGAGCCTCCCGCTGCGCAGACTCCGCGAACTGATCACTCTCGTGCCGCAGGACCCGATGCTGCTCGACGCCACGATCCGCGAGAACATCGCGTACGGCCGTCCCGGCGCCGACGAGCGGAGCGTCCTGCGCGCGGCCGAGGCCGCCGACGTGGCCGGCTTCGCCCACCGTATGCCGGACGGCTACGACACCGCCGTGGGCCCCGGCGGACGGCAGCTGTCCGGCGGCCAGCAGCGGCGCGTGGCCATCGCGCGGGCGCCGGTGCGCGACACCCCGGTCCTGGTCCTGGACGAGCCGACGACGGGCCTGGACGCCGAGTCCGCCCGCCGTGTGATGGAGCCGCTGCGCCGGCTGATGGCGTCCCGCACCACGTTCCTCATCACGCACGACCCGCAACTCGCCGTCCAGGCCGATACCGTCCTGCCCGTCGGGCCGCTGCCCGAACTGCTGGACGTGCCCCCCTCCGGCGGGCGTGCGAAGGTGGTGTGACCGAGCCCTGCAGGGGCACCCGCGTGGGCCGGCACGTCGACCAGCGAGCGCGTCCCCCAAGGCGCCGGGACGCCGGAACGGAACGAACGCCCATGACCAGCGGCTACCCCGGACCGGGCGACTACGGACAGGACCCCTTCGGCGACTTCCTCGCACGCTTCTTCGGCGGCGGCGGAGCACGGCAGGGCCCCCGCCAGATCGACATCGGCAGGCTGCTGAGCCAGCCGGCCAGGGAACTGGTCAAAGGCGCCGCCCAGTACGCCGCCGAGCACGGCAGCCGGGACCTCGACACCGAGCATCTGCTGCGCGCGGCCCTCTCGGCGGAGCCGACCCGCTCCCTGCTGAGCAGGTCCGGCGCGGACCCGGACTCGCTGGCCACGGAGATCGACGGCCGAGCGGGCCCGGTCCAGCACTCGCCCGGCGAGGCACCCCCGCCGACCTCCCTCTCGCTGACCCCCGCCGTGAAGCGGGCGCTGCTGGACGCGCACGAACTGGCCCGGGCCAGCGGCACCGGGTACATCGGCCCGGAGCACGTGCTGGGCGCGCTCGCCGCGAACCCCGACTCGGCCGCCGGGCACATCCTGAACGCCGCCCGCTTCGCCGCCGGCCTGCCGCAGGACACCGCGGAGACCGACCGTTCCCTGCCCGGAACGGACCATCGGCGCAGGACGAACACGCCGACGCTCGACAAATACGGCCGCGACCTGACCGAGCAGGCCGGACAGGGCCGGATCGACCCGGTCATCGGCCGCGACGACGAGATCGAGCAGACCATCGAGGTGCTCTCCCGGCGCGGCAAGAACAACCCGGTGCTGATCGGTGACGCCGGCGTCGGCAAGACGGCGATCGTCGAGGGCCTGGCTCAGCGGATCGCCGACGGGGACGTGCCGGACGTGCTCTCGTGCCGCCGGGTGGTCGCCCTCGACCTGCCGGCCGTGGTCGCGGGCACCCGCTTCCGGGGCGACTTCGAGGAGCGTCTCACCAACATCGTGAACGAGATCCGCGCCCACTCCGACCAGCTGATCGTCTTCATCGACGAACTGCACACCGTGGTCGGCGCCGGAGGCGGTAGCGAGGGCGGCGCCATGGACGCGGGCAACATCCTCAAGCCCGCCCTCGCCCGGGGCGAGCTGCACATCGTGGGCGCGACCACGCTGGAGGAGTTCCGCAAGATCGAGAAGGACGCGGCGCTGGCCCGCCGCTTCCAGCCGATCCTGGTGCCCGAGCCGACGGTCCCCGACGCCATCGAGATCCTGCGCGGCCTGCGCGACCGCTACGAGGCCCACCACCAGGTCCGCTACACGGACGAGGCCCTGGTCGCCGCCGTGGAGCTCTCCGACCGCTACCTCACCGACCGCCGGCTGCCCGACAAGGCGATCGACCTGATCGACCAGGCGGGCGCCCGGGTCCGCCTCGGCTCCCGTACCAAGGGCAGCGACGTACGGACGATGGAGCGCGAGATCGAGCAGCTCACCCGGGACAAGGACCAGGCGGTCGCGGACGAACAGTACGAACGCGCCACCCAACTCCGCGACCGCATTGGTGAGTTGAAGACACGCACCACCGAACTCTCCGGCGAGGACCAGGCGGACGAGGGGATGAACCTGGAGGTGACGGCCGAGGCGATCGCCGAGGTGGTGTCCCGCCAGACCGGCATCCCGGTCAGCAGCCTCACCCAGGAGGAGAAGGAACG
Source organism: Streptomyces sp. Ag109_O5-1 (assembly GCF_003814875.1). Lineage (GTDB taxonomy): Bacteria > Actinomycetota > Actinomycetes > Streptomycetales > Streptomycetaceae > Streptomyces > Streptomyces sasae. The sequence goes on from NZ_RKQF01000001.1 coordinate 1,956,125, forward strand.
GCTGCTCGGCCTGGAGGCGCATCTGCACCAGCGGGTCATCGGCCAGGACGAGGCGGTCTCCGTCGTCTCCGAGGCGGTCATGCGCTCCCGTGCCGGGCTCGCGAGCCCGCACCGCCCCATCGGCAGCTTTCTCTTCCTCGGCCCGACCGGCGTCGGCAAGACCGAACTGGCCCGCGCCCTCGCCGAGGTGCTGTTCGGCAGTGAGGACCGGATGGTCCGCCTGGACATGAGCGAGTACCAGGAGCGCCACACCGTCTCCCGCCTGGTGGGCGCCCCGCCGGGATACGTCGGCCACGAGGAGGCCGGCCAGCTCACCGAGGTCGTCCGCCGCCACCCCTACTCACTGCTCCTCCTCGACGAGGTCGAGAAGGCCCACCCGGACGTCTTCAACATCCTGCTCCAGGTCCTGGACGACGGCCGCCTCACCGACTCCCAGGGCCGCACGGTGGACTTCACCAACACGGTCATCGTGATGACGAGCAACCTGGGCTCGGACGTGATCACGCGGCGCGGCATCGGCGTCGGCTTCGGCCCCAGCGGGGAGGAGGCGACGGAGGAGGCCCGCCGTGAACAGGTCCTCCGCCCGCTCCGCGACCACTTCCGCCCGGAGTTCCTGAACCGCATCGACGAGATCGTCGTCTTCCGCCAGCTCACCGGCGACCAGCTGCACCAGATCACCGAACTCCTGCTGGAACACACCCGCCGCATGCTGCACGCCCAGGGCATCACCGCACACTTCACGGACAAGGCGGTCAACTGGCTGGCGGAACACGGCTACCAGCCGGAGTACGGCGCCCGACCCTTGCGCCGCACCATCCAGAGGGAGGTCGACAACCAACTGTCGCGTCTCCTCCTGGACGGCACGATCACGGAAGGCAGCGAGGTGACAGTGGAGGAATCACACGGCCACTTGGAGTTCCGGCCCGCAAAAGCGCCCCGTTAGGGGCACTGGGGGTACCCCCGGCCGAAGGCTGGGGGAGGAACTGCGCGACCAGCCCCCGCACACCCGCAGCCCGCATACTACGGAGCCGGATCCACCACCTGAGCGGATCCACCACCCCGCCGCACAGTCTCAGCCGCCGCCAGCCACTTCCCACCGGGCAACCGCTGCACCCCAGTAGCCGCCCCGATCTCGGCATTCAACGAGAACACATGCCCAATCGCCTCCAACTTCCCCCTCAACACAGGGTCGTTGTACAGCGCAGGCTCAAGCTCGGTCTTGGCAGCGTTCCGCTGCGATGCACGCGGCGCCGCGATCGCGTCCACCAACGGCAGATGCCGGTCGATGAACTCGGTCAGCACCTGGAGCACGGTGGTGATGATGGTCGCCCCACCGGGCGAACCCACGGCCACCACAGGCCGGTTCGTCTTGTCCAGCACGATCGTCGGCGAGATGGAAGACCGCGGCCGCTTCCCGGGCCCGGGCAGGTTCGGGTCGTGCACCGCGGGGTTCGCCGGGGTGAACGAGAAGTCGGTCAGCTCGTTGTTGAGCAGGAACCCCCGCCCCGGAACAGTGATCGCGCTGCCGCCGGTCTGCTCGATGGTGAGCGTGTAGGAGACGACGTTCCCCCACTTGTCGGCGACGGTGAGGTGGGTCGTGTTCTCCCCCTCGTACGTGGTCGGCGCCGCCGTACCGGTCGAGCCCGGGTCATTGGGATCGCCCGGCGCGACCGGACTCGTCAGCACCGAGTCGTCGTGGATGAGCGCCGCCCGCTCGTCGGCGTACCGCTGTGACAGCAGCCCCTTCGTCGGGACGTCCTCGAACGCGGGGTCGCCCACCCAGCGCCCGCGGTCGGCGAAGGAGATCCGGCTCGCCTCGATGTAGTGGTGCAGATACTGCACCTCACTGGCCTTGGAGAGGTCTGTGTTCTCAAGGATGTTGAGGGCTTCCCCGACCGTCGTGCCACCCGACGACGAGGGCGCTATCGAGTACACCTTGAGCCCGCGGTACGAGGTCTCGGTGGGCGCCTGCAGCTTCGCCCGGTAGGCGGCCAGATCCTTCGCGGACAGCTTGCCCGCACGTGCCTTCCACCCCGAACTCGGGTCCGCCGGAGGATTGTCGACCGTGGTGAGGATGTCCTTGCCCAGGTCGCCCCGGTAGATCGCCCCGATCCCCTTCTTCCCCAGCTCCTCATAGGTGCGGGCGAGATCGGGGTTCTTGAAGGTGGAACCGACCACCGGCAGCTGACCACCCGGCAGGAACAGCTTCGCGGTGTCCGGGAAGTACCGGAACCGTGTCTCGTTAGCGGCGGTCTGCGACCGGAACGTGTCGTCGACGACGAAGCCGTCACGGGCGATCCGCTCGGCCGGCTTCAGCACCGTACCGAGCCGTTCGCTGCCCCACTGGTCCAGCGCCGTCTGCCAGGTGGCGGGTGTTCCGGGTGTCCCGACGCTCAGCCCACTGCTGACCGCGTCCGCGAAGGCCAGCGGCTGGCCGTTCTCCACGAACAGGTTGGAGTCGGCGGTGAGCGGTGCCGTCTCGCGGCCGTCGATCGTGTGCACCGTACGGGACTTGGCGTCGTAGTAGACGAAGTAGCCGCCTCCGCCGACGCCGGAGGAGTAGGGCTCGGTGACCCCGAGCGCGGCGGCGGTCGCGACGGCCGCGTCGACCGCGTTGCCGCCCTTGCGCAGTACCTCTATACCGGCCGCGGAGGCGTCCTGGTCGACGCTGGCGACCGCACCTCCGTAGCCGACGGCCACCGGGACCTTCGCGGCGGTCGCACCGCCGGAGGCGGCAGGCGGTGCCGCCGCTCCCACCGACACCACGGCGGCCGAGACCGCCAGGACCGTCAGTTTCCGCGCGACAGGGCGACGCATCCGCACCTCCAGTTCACGAATGTCAGCGCAGCGTATCCATAGGGCCGGGGCCCCGACAGGCGCATTCAGGGCACTGTCATATGACTGCCACACTTCGAACACGGGTACGTTCCGGCCACCTGTGCCCGCTAGCATGCGCGCCCATGAATGACGACCTGCGCAACATTGTCCTCGGTGTGGTGGCCGCCGGCATCAGCGCCGCTCTCGGCTGGCTGGCCCGCACCTACATCTGGCGGCGGAAGCTGCGCCGCAAGCAGGCCTTCTTCGGGCTGCCCGAGAACTCGGAGTCGCTGCTGGTCGTCAACCGCGATCCGGCCACCTCCGAACCGGCGGTCCACCGTTTCGACGTGTTCGCGCTCCTGGAGCTGGCCGCGCTGATCAAGGACTGCGGGGCGAACCTGCAGATGGTGACGCAGGACAACGTCCAGCAGGGCTTCGGCGAGCGCACCGAGTTCTGCGTGGGCGGTCCCGGGTCGAACCGCCGCATGCTCGCGCACATGTCGGCGATGCTGCCCGGTGTACGCGTCAACATCGACCCGGAGCCGGGCCCGGACCGCGGCGCCTTCCAGATCGGCTCCGAGCGCTACCGCCTGGATCCGGGCATCACCGAGTACGTACTCCTCGCCCGTCTCACCGCCGGCCAACGACCCGACGCCCGGCCGGTGTTCCTCTTCTGCGGGCAGCGCGCGATCACCAACCAGGCCGCCACCCGCTACCTCGCACGCAACCACGAGCGGCTCGCCCGCAAGCACGGCAACAACTCCTTCGTGCTGCTCCTCAAGGTCGTCAACTCGCAGGCGTACGGCCCTGACGTGGTCGAACTCGTCGCGGACGTCACCCGGGCCGCCCAGGCGCCGCTGCCGCCGGCGGCGACCGAAACCGCACCCTCGTCACACCGCGCCTCCTGAGTACCTGCACGCTTCAACAATCTTTACCGGCACGTAACTTACCGACGGGTTACTTGCGGTAAGGCGTCGAGGTTACCGTCTGGTCACTTTGCACTGACACGAGTGAGGAGTGGCCGATGGGACACGGTCGTCGCACCACCGCTTTGCGTAACTCCGCCGTAGGGGCCGCCGCCGCGGCCCTGATCGCCGGTTCCGTCGTCGGCCTGGCTCCGGCCGCACAGGCCGCCGCCCCGGTCCGCTTCGTCGACATCACCGGCTACGGCGGCACGGTACTGAAGGCGAACGTCGCCGCACCCGCGGACGCCGACGCCACGCACCGCTACCCGCTGATCGTGCTGCCCACGAGCTGGTCGCTGCCCCAGGTCGAGTATCTGGCCCAGGCCCAGAAGCTCGCCGACTCCGGCTACATCGTGGTCAGTTACAACGTGCGCGGGTTCTATCAGTCCGGCGGGCAGATAGAAGTGGCCGGTCCGCCGGACGTGGCGGACGCATCCAAGGTCATCGACTGGGCCCTCGCCAACACCGGTGCCGATCCACAGCACATCGGCATCGCGGGGGTGTCGTACGGCGCCGGGATCAGCCTGCTGGCCGCCGCGCACGACAAGCGGATCAAGGCGGTCGGCGCGCTCAGCGGCTGGGCGGACCTGATCGACTCGATCTACTCGGGCCGCACCCAGCACGTCGAGGCGACCGCGCTCCTCGACGGCACGGCGACCCTGACCGGCCGCGAGAGCCCGGAGGCCAAACAGATCTTCAAGGACTTCTACGCCTCGAACCTGGACCGGGAACAGGCGATGATCGACTGGGGGGAGAAACGTTCCCCCGCGACCTATCTCGACCAGCTCGACAAGAACGGCGCGGCCGTCTTCATGGCCAACGCCTGGAGCGACTCCATCTTCCCGGCCAATCAGTACGCCGACTTCTACGACAGGCTGACGGTCCCGAAGCGCCTGGAGCTGCGCCCCGGCGACCACGCCACCGCCGAGCTGTCCGGCCTGCTCGGGCTGCCCAACGACGTGTGGACCGACACCGAGCGCTGGTTCGACCACTATCTCAAGGGCGCGGACAACGGCGTCGACCGCGAGCAGCCGGTACAGCTCGAGTCCCGTACCAGCGGCGGCTACGAGGGTTACCCGGACTGGAAGTCGGTGGGCGCCACCCGGAAGAAGCTCGCCCTCGCCGGTGCGACGACCATCCACGCCAACGTCGACTCGGGCGCGGACGGCGGGGTGGTGCTCCTCTCCGGCCTTCTCGACCAGGTCGCCCAGCTGCCGCCGGTCGCCTCGATCCCGCTGCTGCCCCGCCGCTGGGCCGCCGTCTGGCAGTCCGAGCGGTACGGCAGCGCACAGCAGGTGCGCGGCACCGCCCGGCTGCACACCACCCTCACCCCGACGAAGGAGAGCGGCACCCTCGTCGCCTACCTCTACGACGTGGGCCCGCTCGGCCTCGGCAAGCTGGTCACCCACGCGCCGTACACCTGGTACGACCGCACGCCCGGCAAGTCGTTCGACGTGGACCTCGACCTGTTCTCCACGGCCTACGACGTACCGGCCGGGCACCGGCTCGCGCTGGTGATCGACACGGTGGACCCGCTCTACATCGAGCACAACCCGTCCGGCGCGCAGCTGACCTTCTCCTCGCCGGTGGACGACCCGTCGTACGTGTCCGTCCCGCTGCGCGAGCAGTGATCTCCGGCTGCCGCCGGCCGGGCCTGGCCCTGGCTGCTGCTCCTACGGTCGAGGGGCCGTGGGGGCGCCCCCACCGGGCAGCAGCGTCCCTGGTTCGGCCGGGGCCACCTCGACGGCCTCGGTCTTGGGACTGCGCTGCTCCCGTCGGGCCGCCCAGCCGGCGAACCACGAGAGCAACATGCACATCCCGATGTAGATCGGCGAGATCACCATCACCACAGGGATGAACGGCAAATCGTAGTCGAGGTTCGACGCGATCAGTTTCCCGGCATGGAGGAACTCCTCGTAGGTGATGAGATAGCCGAGCGAGGTGTCCTTCAGGGCCACCACCAGCTGGCTGATGATGGCGGGCAGCATGGCCCGGACGGCCTGGGGCACCAGAACGTACGCCATGACCTGGGACTTGCGCATGCCGAGCGCGAACGCGGCCTCCCGCTGGCCGCGTTCGACGCTTTCGACGCCGGCGCGGAAGACCTCGGCGAGCACCGAGCCGTTGTAGAGGGTGAGTCCGGCGACCAGGGCGGGCAGGGGCTGGACCTTCAGCGCCACGAAGATGAAGAAGATCATCACGAGGACGGGCATGGCGCGGAAGAACTCGACGACGACGGTGGCCGACCAGCGCACCGGACGGTGCTCCGAGAGCCGTCCGGTGGCCAGCAGGCCGCCCAGGGCCAGGGAGAGGACGGCCGCCATGGCGAAGGCCTTGAGCGAGTTGCCGAGGCCCCGCAGGAGGAGTTCCTGGATCCCCTTGTACTCGAAGGGCATCCACTTCGTGTAGGTGAACTGCTCGGTGTCGAACAGGAGATAGAGGATCCAGGCGAGCAGGGCGAGGATCAGGACGGTGGCCAGGACTCCGTAGAGGCGGTGCCGTCGGCGGGTCCTGGGGCCGGGGACGTCATAGAGCGCGGTGGCTGCCCCGGTCACCGGGCGACTCCCCACTCGCGCTCCATCAGATGGAACAGGGCGCTGATCGCGAGGGTGATGACGAGGTAGCCGACGGCGATCCAGACGAACGTCCAGACGACGTTGTAGCCGAGCTCGCTCAACGTCTTGTAGGTGCCGAGGAGTTCGGTGACGCTGAAGGCCCCCGCGATGGCGGAGTTCTTGGCGAGCGCGATAAGGGTGGAGCCGATCGGCGGGATGACCGAGCGGAACGCCTGGGGCAGGATCACCAGGTTGAGTGTCTGTCCGAAGGTCATGCCGAGGCTGCGGGCCGCCTCGCCCTGTCCTCTGGGCACGGTGTTGATGCCGGAGCGCAGCGCCTCGCAGATGAACGCGGAGGTGTAGCAGCCGAGCGCGATGACCGCGAACACCTTGAAGGGCAGCACCAGACCGAACCGGGGCAGGCCGAGCAGGACCGCGAAGAACAGCAGGGTGAGCGGGGTGTTGCGGAGCACGGTGACCCAGGCCGTGCCGAAGACGCGGAGGGAGCTGACGGGCGCGACCCGGAAGGAGGCCATCAGGAAGCCCAGGACGAGGGCCAGCACCGAGGAGTAGACGGTGAGTTGGACGGTGCCGAGGAAACCCTCGGCGTAGGTGTGGAAGTTCTCTGTGAGTACGTTCATGCCGTCCTCGCTCAGCTCGCGGGATAGCGGTCGATCGGGGGCGGCTCGGGGGCGGGTACACCGGACAGGCCGAGCGTCGCCTCGTACGCCCTCTTCCAGTCGCCGTTCTTCTGACGTGCCTCCAATGCGTCGTTCATCGCGAAGCGCAGGGCGTTGTCGTCGCGCGGGACGCCGATGCCGTACGGCTCCTTCGAGAAGGGTTTGCCGACGACCTTGAGTTCGCCGGGGGCCTTCGCCGCATAGCCGATGAGGATGGCGTCGTCGGTGGTGACGGCGTCGACCTGGTAGGTGAGCAGGTTGTCGACGCAGACGGAGTAGGTGTCGTAGGCGACCAGGATCGCCTTCGGATAGTCGGTCCTGATCCGCTGGTACGGCGTCGAACCGGCCGCCGAGCAGACGCGTTTGCCGTCGAGGTCCTCGGGGCCGTGGATGTCGTTCTCGTCCCGGCGCACCAGCAGGGACTGGCCGGCCATGTAGTACGGGCCGGCGAAGCCCACGAGTTTCCTGCGGTTGGCGTTGATGGTGTAGGTGCCGACGTAGTAGTCGATCTGGCCGTTCTGCAGGGCGGTCTCGCGGTTGGCGGAGGCGATGGTCTTGAAGCGGATCGTCTTCGGGTCGAGGCCGAGGGAGGCGGAGATCATCCTGGCGATCTCGATGTCGAAGCCCGAGTAGACGCCGGTGGCCGGGTCCCTCTCCCCCAGGTAGGGCTGGTCCTCCTTGACGCCGACGACGAAGTAGCCGCGCTTCCTCGCCCGGGTCCAGGTCGGCGAGTCGGGCAGCCGGAAGCGCTGCGCGACCTGGTAGGTGGGGAGTTTGTCGGCCGCCGGGCCCTTGCCGGGCGGGCTGCCCTCCTTGCCACAGCCGGTGAGGCCTGCGCCCACGACGGTGAGCAGCGCGGTGAGCAGGGCCAGGGCGGCGGGCACACGGGGGGTACGGAACATGGTCGGTGCTCCCCGCTCAGTGCTTGAGGATCTTGGAGAGGAAGTCCTTGGCGCGCTCGCTGCGCGGATTGGTGAAGAACTCCTCCGGGGCCCGGTCCTCGACGATCCGGCCGTCGGCCATGAAGACGACACGGTTGGCCGCGGAGCGGGCGAAGCCCATCTCATGGGTGACGACGATCATGGTCATGCCGTCCCGGGCGAGCTGCCGCATGACTTCGAGGACCTCGTTGATCATCTCGGGGTCGAGGGCGGAGGTGGGCTCGTCGAAGAGGAGGGCCTTGGGTTCCATCGCGAGGGCGCGGGCGATGGCCACGCGCTGCTGCTGGCCGCCGGAGAGCTGTGCGGGGTACTTCCCGGCGTGCGCCGACAGGCCGACCCGGTCGAGGAGCTCACGCGAGCGCTGGTCGGCCTCGTCCCTCTTGCGCCTGCGGACCTTGATCTGGGCGAGGGAGACGTTCTGCAGGACCGTCTTGTGGGCGAACAGGTTGAAGGACTGGAAGACCATGCCGACCTCGGCGCGGAGCCTCGCGAGGGCCTTGCCCTCCTGGGGAAGCGGCTGCCCGTCGAGCACGATCGTCCCGGACTCGACGGTCTCCAGGCGGTTGATGGTCCGGCACAGCGTCGACTTTCCCGACCCCGAGGGGCCGATGACCACGACCACCTCGCCCCTGCCGACGATGAGATCGATGTCGCGCAGGACATGGAGCTGCCCGTAGTGCTTGTTGACGTTCCGCAGTTCGATCAGAGGATCGACGGCCATACGCAGCCCTACCCACTCTCAGCCGTGTCGTGGTCGCCGCAAACTATCCAGCCCTGAGAGGACTCATGGCACGACACGCACTTTTCGGGCATTAGCCGTATTTACACCGCGTACGGGCCGCTTTACGCCGTATGCGAGGCCGCCGATCAGGCCTCGGCGACCTCGGCATAGAGCTGTGAGAGCTCAGGGGCGCCGCTGGCGGCCCAGTCCTGGCCGGATGTGACGACCTCGAACTCCCGCCCCGACGCCAGTCGCACCACCGGCTCGCCGTCCGCCCGGATCTCCCATTCCGCACCCGGCACGGTCCGGATCAGCACGGTGCCCAGATACAGGCCCGCGTCGGTGCCCAGCCAGGGCAGGGTCTCCTCGTCGTCGCGCCAGCGCGGCAGCAGCTGGTCGAGGGCCTCCAGCGAGGCCGGGGAGTCGTCGAGCGCGACGCCCTCCTCGGCCGCCTGGGCACGCAGCAGCTCGCACTCGGCGAGCAGCTCGGGGTCGGCGGTGTGGGGGGCGTCTCCGGTCCTGCCGTGCCTGTTACCCAGAAATGGGATGTTCATGGACCCAGACTGACACTCACACGTCCAGGTCCACCACCACCGGCGCGTGATCGGACGCACCCTTGCCCTTGCGCTCCTCGCGGTCGACGTAGGCGTCCTTGACGGCCTTCGCGAACGGCTCGTTGCCGTACACCAGGTCGATGCGCATGCCGCGGTTCTTGGGGAAGGCGAGCTGGCGGTAGTCCCAGTAGGTGTACGGGTGGTCGTACTTCAGCGGGCGCGGGACGACGTCGGACAGGCCGGTCTCGCGCAGGGCGGTCAGCGCGGCGCGCTCGGCCGGGGTGACATGGGTGAGGCCCTCGAAGGCGGCCCTGTCGAAGACGTCGTCGTCGGTCGGCGCCACGTTGTAGTCACCGAGGACCGCGAAGGGACGGCTGCCGCCCGCGTCACCGGCGACGGCGGCCTTCAGCGCCTCGAACCACTGGAGCTTGTAGGCGTAGTGCGGGTGGTCCACCTCGCGGCCGTTGGGCACGTACACCGACCAGACGCGGACCGGGCCGCACGTCGCCGAGATCGCGCGGGGCTCCTGGGCCCCGTCGTAGCCGGGGTCGCCGGGCAGGCCCTTGACGACGTCCTCCAGGCCGACCTTCGACAGCACCGCCACGCCGTTCCACCGCCCGGTCGCGTTCACCGCGGCCTCGTAGCCCAGCTCGCGCAGCGGCTCGAACGGGAACTGCTGCTCGGCGAGCTTGGCCTCCTGGAGGCAGAGCACGTCGGTGCCGCTGCTCTCCAGCCAGGCCAGGAGCCTCGGCAGGCGGGCGGTGATCGAGTTCACGTTCCAGGTCGCGATGCGCATGCCTCACAACCTACCGGGCCCCTCTGACAACCTGCCTCAGACGTCCGCCGAGCCCCCCGCGGCCAGCCGCAGGTGCTCCGCACCGCCCAGGGCACCGATCTGGCGGTCGTAGATCGGGCGCGCGAGGTCGGTGAGGAGGGCGTCGTGGATGTCGTAGGCGCGCTGCGGCTTCACCTCGCGGACGTAGTCGATGACCTCGGAGATCTTGTTCCAGGGGGCCATCACCGGGAGCATCAGCGTCTCGACCGGGTGGTCGGGGACGGTGAGGGCGTCGCCGGGGTGGAAGACCTTGCCGCCGTCGATCAGGTAGCCGACGTTGGTGATGCGCGGGATGTCCGGGTGGATCACCGCGTGCAGCTCTCCGTGCACCTGGACGTCGAAGCCGGCCGCGGTGAACGTGTCGCCGTGGCCGACGGTGTGCACCCGGCCCGGGAAGGCCGCCGCGAGCTGGTCGGCGACGGACTTCAGGGTCCAGATCTCGGTGGCCGGGTCGGCGTCCATGGCGGCCCGCAGCCGCCCCTCGTCGAAGTGGTCGCCGTGCTCGTGCGTGACCAGGATGGCGTCCGCGCCGACGGCCGCGTCCGCCTCGCTGAACCCTCCGGGGTCGAGGACGAGCGTGCGCCCGTCCTTCTCCAGGCGCACGCACGAGTGGGACTTCTTGGTGAGCTTCATGGTCACCATCCTGCCCTCGGAGGCGGGCCCGGCGCGTGCCGAAGCCTGGTGCTGCACGTACCCGGCTCATTCCTCGGGAGTGGTCTCCTCCCGGATGATCTGCTGGGCGACCCGGAACGCGCTGTTCGCCGCCGGCACCCCGCAGTAGACCGCCGCCTGCAGCAGCACTTCCTTGATCTCGTCCGGGGTGAGGCCGTTGCGCAGGGCCGCCCGGACATGGAAGCCCAGTTCCTCCAGGTGGCCGCCCGCGACCAGCGCGGTGATCGTGACACAGCTGCGCGAGCGCCGGTCGAGACCGGGCCGGTCCCAGATCTCGCCCCAGGCATAGCGGGTGATGAACTCCTGGAAGTCCCCGGAGAAGTCGTCGGCCTGCGCCAGCGCCCGGTCCACATGCGCGTCCCCGAGCACCTCCCGGCGGACCTTGAGCCCCGCGTCGTACGGGTCGGGCCGGCCGAGCGGCTGCGGTGGTACGACGGCCGGGGCGATCTCGGCGATCGGCGTGACCTGGGGAGCGACCTGCGGCACGGCGAGGGGCGCGGCCGGCAGGACCGGCTTGACCGGGGCGGCCGGGATGGCCATCTGGCCGGTGGTCGAGTCGTAGGCGGGCTGCCAGGCGGTGGAGAAGTGCCGGACCAGGAGGTCGGTGACGGCGGCGGGCTGTTCGACCGGGACCAGGTGGGAGGCGCCGGGTACGACCGCGAGCCGGGCGTCCGGGATCCCGGCGACCAGGGTGCGGGCCTCGGCGGGGCCGGTGACCTGGTCGTCGGAGCCGACCAGGACGAGCGTGGGGACGCCGACCATGGCCAGTTCATGCCGTACGTCGAAGCCGGCCAGGGCCTCGCAGGCGGCGATGTAGCAGCCGGGGTCGGTGGTGCGGACCATCTGGACGGCCCACTCGGTGATCGCGGGCTGTGCTGCGGCGAACCCGCTGGTGAACCAGCGGTCGGGCGAGGTCCTGGCGATCGGGTCGAGGCCGTTGCTCCGCACGATCACCCCGCGCTGGCGGAACTCGTCCGCCGTCCCGAACCGGGGCGAGGCGGCGACCAGCGCAAGGGAGGCGATCCGTTCCGGGTGCCGCAGCGCCAGTTCCATGCCGACGGCACCGCCGAGCGCGCAGCCCGCGTAGCCGAAGCGCTGCACGCCGAAGGAGTCGAGCGTGAGCAGCAGCCGGGCGGTCAGCTCGGCCACGGAACCGGCCGGATGCGCCGGGGCACCGCCGTGCCCCGGCAGGTCGTAGCGGAAGACCCGCCACTGCTGGATCAGCTCCGGGATCTGCCGGTCCCACATGTGCCATGTGGTACCCAGTGAGGGACCCAAGATCAGGACCGGAGCGTCTTCTGGCCCGTCAAAGCGGTATTGCAGGGTGTTCGGGGGTGTCTCACTCACGCCCCAGACCCTCTCACGTCTCACGGACGCCCCTATAACGCAGGGGTGCGGGAAACCGTTCTGACCAGGTTGAAGACCTGCAGGGCGGCCAACAGACCGCGGCACCGAGACCTCTTGACGCCCCCGAGATCGTCATCGTCGACACCGACGGGCTGCACGAGCTGGCCAGCCCGCACCTGACCGGTCGCCGCAGCGGCTGGTGGCCGGCCAGGGCACTGATCGCCAACGGCCACTGGTGTCGGCACCCGGCGCTACGTCATCGACATCTGGGAGCGAATCCGAGCCGCACAGGACGACAGGTACTTCGCCCACCTCGCCTCGTCGGTAGGTACTCCCGGAGTACGGCGGCTGTGAGCGAGCCACCTGATCACTCCGCCGCACGAGAACGAGCGCGAGCTCGGCGTGTTCGGGAACGCGCTTACCGACGTCCTGGCCCGGCACGTCAAGGTGACGGGCTTCGACGACGTACTGACCTTCTACAGCACGGGCGAAGACGAGATCCGCGCGGCCCGCAGCTCGGTCTGGCTGTGGGCGTGGGTCTTGAACCGGGTGCGCAGCATCCTGCCGCTGCTGCGCGAGGGGGTCGGACGCGGCGACCGTCTTCATCCGCGACGGCACCGACCAGGCCCAGGCCCGTTCGAGTGCGGCCGCTGCGGCGGCACCAGCATCGAACTGCGCCGCCGAGAGAGCGGCACCTAATATTGGCGCTGTTAACACACGGTCTGCAATACGAGGCCGAACGGCCGGAGCAGCCCCTGGAACCAGGACATCAGGTAGGCAAGGGCAGGAGTTGAGGGACCGGGCAACCCCCGCCCCGACTCCAGGATTTCGCGAACTCACTGGCATCCGCGGCACCTTCTGCGGCAGGCTTCCGCGTGCCAGCAACGGGATCTCGCTCGTAGCCAGATCACCAGCTGCGCTTTAGCCAAGGAGTCTGCGGACGCACCCGGGCCACCGGCTTGTCTCTCACCTCATCTTTCACGTAGCAGGCACGAATCTGCGGCGGTGTTCCCTACCGTGCCCGCACTCGTTGCCCGTGCACCACACGGAGGCTCAGCCATGCCGGCACATTCCGCACCGCCGCATCTCTTCTTCCTGACCCAGCCCAAGGGCAACGGTGCCATCCTCTTCAGCATGCGGGGGACACTCCGCGGACCGGAACTCTCGAAGATCGGGACGTTCGAAGATCACGACGAATCCCAGCTGCTCGCCGCCACGCTCAACGCGGCTCTCCAGGGAGGAGCAGGCGCCCTCGCGAAGGTTCACGGGTGCTCAGCTTCCCTGCCTGGCCCCCTCAGGAAGGCGATCACTGACATCGCGGATGAGATCGAGGACACACACCGTGACGCTCCACGAGCCCGGGCCGCGCGCAGGGCCGCGCGGGCCGTCACGGAGAACCTGGGACAGCTCAACGCGGCAGTGTTCTCGCTATTCAGCGCATCCCACTGCGGGAGCTGCCTAAGCTGCGGCTGCAATGTTGCCGAGGACTGCGCGAAGTGCGCCGTCTGCGGCTCGTCCCCCCGGGGCCGCGGCTGTGGGGACTGCGGCGGCGTTGGGGTAACGCCCAGGACCGCATTCGTTCTCCATCGGCAGCTGAGGGACCTTGCGGACAAGACGTACCGTGCCGCTTATGACCCCGACTTCTGGGAGCACAGCGTTCCGGTCAGCGCGGGGACCCAGTCGGACTGGTTCCTTCTTCACTGCGCTCGCGCGTACGACGACCTCGCGGCCGATCTACTTGCCGGCGGTATCCCGGAGCCGCGCTGTCTGGCCGAGAGCGTGCTATTCGGCTACGCCGTGGATGGCATCGGCGGGTTCAGTATCGAGTCCGTCCACGCGGACGAGGTCTATCAGACCCTTCCGACCTCTCGGTTCGACTATGACTGGGAGTTCCTCGCTAATGAGAGCGGGCTGCTCGACGTCAGCGACAGGGCGCACGACTTCCTGGAAGCAGACGTGGCCGAAGAAGACCTGTGGGACGAGTGGTTCAAGCCTTACACGGACGTCGAGGCCCGGGACACGAACCGCGGGTTCTGCTGCTGACAGTCGCCCGAACCCAAGCCATTGCTGGAACGGGCGTCCAGTCTGCTCGACTGGACGCCCGCCCACGAGGTCTCCATACCGAGCGAGCCACCGAGGAGCGCTGACCGAGCCGGCGGCGCGCCGGTACCCTGAAGGGCACCACGATCATGGTCGACGGCACCCGACCCCTGGCGTCGTACCGAGTTGATCAAGCCCCAGCGGCCCTGGAGAACGCTCTCCCAGGTCGAGTTGGCCACCGCCGAGTGGGTCGACTGGTACAACCACCGAAGACTCCACGGTGAGATAGGCCACGTCCCGCCCGTCGAATACGAAGCCAACTACTACACCGAACTCACGAAACCCCAGGTCACAACCACAGTCTGAGATCTCTACCGACCCCGGGGCGGTTCATGGAGTGGGTGCCGCGCTGTCTGGGCGTCATCGTGGTCCGCCTCCCGCATGATGACGTCCTGGGTGGCCGGCACCGGCCCGGCCGGGCGCTCTGACCCGTGATGGCGCCTGAACAGACGGCAGAGCCCCTATCGGGACACGCCCTGTGGCTCGGTGACAGCAGGCACCATCCCGCAACGGCAGTCGACACTTCCAACACAAGACACGTCAGTCAAAGACCTCATGAATCAGACCCCCGTCCGGAACGGCACTGCGCAACCGTCCCACCGATCCCGGCGCAACGGCATGACTCGATCACTCCCGGAAGGCTTCGCCCGAACCGGCACTCAACCTGACCTGGACGGTCTGACAATGAGTTGACTCTCCGTCCACTCGTGACCGGCATTGACGGGCAGCCGTGTGGGCGGCATTACCAGACGGTGGATACCCCTGGCGGTGAGCCGGTCCGGTTTGTCGAAGTGCAAAAATCGGCTGGTCGTGCTGCAGCTCCCTGTACTCGACAACGAGTTGGTGGCTCTCCCAGCAGGCATCGACGAGATGCCCGGCCCGCCGCCCGTTCGTACCCGGGTCTCCCAGGAGCCAGCCGAACCGATGCTGGGTCAGGGGGCGGGGCTGTCTCACCCAGCACGTGGTTGCACAGCTCCACGACGTACGCCTCATCGCGGTGATGACGGCCGACCGCCCGGCTTGCCTTTGCGGACGGCGGCGTCGAGCCCTTCCAGGATCGACTCACGGGTAGGACTACTCGGACGAAGTCACGGCCGATGCCGTGGCTTTGTGCGAGTCCGCCCCCGGGGCGACGTACAAGAGAGCATCGCCGCCGACCTGCGGGGGCGCGACCGCTGCTCCGGCCGCGCATGAGGCATGAATCCGCTGCCCCTTGCCTCGGAATTAACGTCCTCGCAGAAGCAACTCGGCCTCATCGACATGGCCAGAAAGTCGGCCCGCTTCCCGGATTTGCTCTACTGTCATCGAGCTGGCCAATTCAATCGCATCGTGAATCCCGTCACCGTTTCCACGGTCGAGCGGAGTCAAAAACCAGCGAACCGCCTGAACTGGATCGATGGGGGTTCCAATGCCATCTCGATAGCGCCTTGCCGCGACGAGCATCGCCGGAACATGCGACGAACTGGCTGCCCTGAGGTACCACTGCAATGAGTCACCGTCAAGACCCTTCTTCGCACATTGATCTCCCAGTACGGCGCACGCCTCAGGAATTCCAAGATCTCCGGCAATCTGTAGCCACTTTGCGAATTCCCGAAAATTCTTCCCAGTGCCATGCCCGCGGTAAAAATTTACCGCAAGATTAAAGGCGGCATAACCGTCACCCGCCTCAGCGGCAGCACGGTAGAGCTCGTTGGCCCGGACTGGATCGGGAGTTACACCTATACCGCCTTCAAGGACGAACCCGAGTTCCCGCATGCCCTGGATGACATTCGCCTCAGCAGCGACCTCAAGCAACGAAGCAGCAAAAGGAAGGTGCTCGCCGCGCTCAAGCAGCAGGCCCGCCACCAGGACCTTTGCGTCGAGGTCCCCCTGGTCTGCTAGGACTTCCAGTCGAGGCTGAAGGCGCCGAGTTTTGTCCCGCCCCTCCACCGAACCCCTGCGTTTGGCATGGAAGTACCAGTTGCCAGCAGAGATGAGATCTCCGGATCCCGCAGCCTGGTCGCCGCGTTCCAGGAGCTCCTGAACGGGAACCCCTTCGGGAAAGACACGCCAGCTCGGCACCGCTTCACCCACGGAAATCTCCTCATGCTCAGCGCCATGATGACCTGCCGGCCAATCGAGGTGATCCTACCGCACGGACAACCTCAATCGGCCGGCTAGTTATGCTAGCTAGCCCATCCAGGATGGATAGTCATGAGCCCTCCACGACCCGTCCGGCCCAAATACATGTATAGATGTCGGATCAGAAACATAGAGATGGACTCCTAGCTGAGCAGCTCTGCCTTGGAACCAGCTGATGCAGTTGTCGCACATATCTCGACTAACTGAAATCGAGACACCTGGGCGTAGCGTAGACGCCTGCTTCTCGGCGTGAGAGAGATAGTAGGCCCCATCCCCTCCAGAATTATCGAAGAAGAATGGCGTCCGATCAGTCGGCATGGCCGCATGCACCTGGTCAGGCATCGCCCGGTCGTAGCCACCTGGGATATCCGAGGAAAAACCGCTGGCCGTTTGAATGTCCCCGGCCTCCGAAGCGGTCTTACTGGCCAAATCCACCGACGGAGCAAATGAGACATTAGAAGGATGAGGCGCTGCCCGAAGAGCTGCCGCCGTCTCACATCCCGTGTTATGAACGAGAACGGGAATATCGCCAGCCACCACATAGTACGTGTGGAGTTGCTGGACGGTGAGGTTCCAGCGGTTTGCCGTGCCTGGTGTGGGATGGGTGGTGACGACGTAGGCGTGGTCGTCGGTATCGGTATTGAGGGCGTCGCCGTGATGGAGGTTGCCGGCGGGGACCCAGGTGTGGGTGGTGTCGTCCCAGAAGGGGTGGTTGGCGGTGGTGTGGAGGGTGGCGGTGTGGCCGTTCTTGGTGCGGATGGTGAGGTCGAGCAGGTCGTGGTCGTGGTTGATCCACACGTGCTGGACGGTGCGGGTGCCTTGGTGCTTGCCGGTGGTGGGGTCTGCGGCTTGAACCTTGTCGCCGGGTTTGATGGCCTTGATCGGCTTGGTTTTACCGTGGGCCAGGAGTACGGGAGTAGTGGGAGCGAAGCTACAGCCCTTGATTCCGGTCAGGGTTCTGGCTTCTGCGGTTTCGGCTTCGACCGCTTCACCCTCACCGCGCGTGACGACGAGCAAGGCTGCCTCGAACAGCAGCTTCCCCGTTCCTTGAGCGCTTCGGCCGTGGGCGAAGTCGCCGTAGATCTCAGATCCGCGTCCGGCCACCGCATTCGAGAACGCGAAGGTGGGGTTGATTTGAGAGATCAGCTGCATGCAGTTGTCGCCGCTGGTGAAGCACTGCTTGTCGGCTTGATACTGGAGGTAAGGGGCCTCCACCATCCCGACGATGGACTTCTTGCCCTGGTCGACAAAGGTATGCAGGACAGTAACGCCGAAGCTCGTCCAACCATGATTGCTGCTGCTGCCAGTGTTCGAGCCGTCGAGAATCTTGGCGGACTCTGTGCCGTCGCCGCCGCCCTCAGTCCAGTGCAGCGTGAGCCCGGTCGGGTCACTGCCGGTCACCGGGTTGTCAGCGGCGTAGGTGTAACCGCCCATCTGCTGAGGGCTAGTGGCTTCGAAGATGGGGTCGGCGCTGACGAAGCTGCCGAGGGCGGGGTCGTACTTGCGGGCGCCGACGTCGGTGTAGCCGGTGCTCTTGTCCTGTGGTTTGCCGAGGTAGGAGTGGGTGGGGTCGGGCCAGGTGACGGTGTTGGCACTGCCGCGTGGCTGACCGTAGGGGGTGTACTGCTGGCGGGAGACCTGCTGGGTGCCGGCGTCCATAGCCAGGGTCGACGTGCCGTGGGCGTCGCTGAAGAGGTACTTCACTCCGCCGCCGGGGAGGCTGGAGATCATGGCGACAGGGGCGCCTGTGCCGCCGTGGCTGTACATGCGGACGGCGCCGAGCAGGGTGTTGGGGGCGACGCTGGTGTTGACGACGATCTCGGTGTCGCCGGCGAAGAATGTGGTCTGGCCGGGATCGCGGCGGATGAGCTGGTTGCCGTCGGCGTCGTAGAGGTACTTGGTGCTGGTGGGGCTGGCGCCGGTGGTGTCCACCTGGGCCAGGTGGCCCTCGTCGTCCCAGGTGAGGGTCTGGCCGGGGCCGGTGGTGGGGGTGCGGGTGTGGAGGTTGCCGTCTTCGTCGTAGCCGAACGTCGTCGGGTTGGTGCCGCCGGTGGTGGCGGTCAGGGTGTGGGGCTGGGCTCCGGTGGAGTTGCAGTTGGCTGTGCAGCCGTCGTGGTAGGTGGTGGTGACGGTGCTGCCGGTGGTGCCGATGGCGTGGTCGATGCTCTGGTGGCGGTTGCCGATGGCGTCGTAGTTGAACGTCTGCCAGTAGGAGCCGGGTGTCGTGGTGAGGGTGCTGCTGGTGGGCGGGGTGACGTTGCAGTTGTTGGCTGTCCAGGCGTCGGTGAGCCGGTCCAGGGCGTCGTAGCCGTAGCACTGCTGGTCGGTGACGGTGTTTCCGGTCTCGGACTGCTGGTCTGTGGTGGAGGTGGGGTTGCCGGAGGCGTCGTAGGAGTACTTGGTGTCATCGACCGTCGGGCCGGGCGCCTGAGTCCGGTTGACCTTGCGTTCATTCAGCCGGAGGGTCTGCGCGTCGTATCCGTATGTGACCGTGGCCGAGTTGGTTTGGGGCCCCATAACGACCTGCGACGGCTGACCGTCTTCGTTGTACGCGGTCTTGGTGACGTAGGCGGAGGTGCCGTTCTGGGAACCGGTCGGATTGCCCAGTGCGTCGCGGGTGTACGTGATGAGCTCGCTGCTGAGACCCTGGGTGCCCGGGTCGCTTTGCGAGGCGAGCAACTGGTCGCGGGTCGTGTAGGAATAGGTTGTTTTGTAGGTCGAGGGCAGCGGCGCCTCGGACGCCGGCAAGGTGATCTGGGTGCCTGTCGGCTTGCCGAGGCTGCTGTAGCCGGTGGTGGCGACCGTGTAGCCACCGGTGGTGCCCTGTACGTACCGGGTGGACGAGGTCGGCATCCCGATGCGCTTGGTGTCGTAGGTCCAGGACGCGAACTTGAAGTCGGACTTGGCCTTGTCGGTGGCGGTGAGCTTGCGGCCCAGGAGGTCGTAGGTGTAGTCGAGTTCGACCTGTTTGGCGTCAGTGGTGGAGATCAGGTTCCCGGCGTCGTCGTACCCGTACTTGCTCCCGCCCGTGTCCGGGTCGGTCTGGTTCCTCTTGCGGCCCAGGAGGTCGTAGTTGAACGTCCACACCGTATTGTCGGGGCCGGTGACCTGGTGTTGCTGGCCGGCGGCCGTGTACTGGTAGGTGGTGGGCGAGGGAGTGCCGCCGGTGGCGGTGAATCCGGCGGCTGCGGACCCGGACACGGTGGGCGGGGCGGTGTACTGGTCCAGTTCGGTCGTCTGGCCCCGTGCGTCGACGACCGTGGTGGAGGCCACGCCCCCCTTGGGCGGCAGAACGGTGGTTTTGTCCCCAATGTAGGCGGTGGTGGTGCTCCAGGTCTTGATTCCCCTGGCTTCCTCGGTGACCAGGTCAGCCCGGCCCTGCCCGTCGTAGTCGGTGACGGTGCGGTCGGGGACGCTGACTTGGGAGACCGGGTACAGGATATTGCTGGGGCTGCCGCCCACGGCGAAGGCGTTGTTGGTGATGACCGTCCAGCCGTGGGAGTCGTACTGGGTGTCCGTGACGATGGTGCTGGAGTTCTCCCCGGTCTTCTGGACCTGCAGGGGTCGCAGCATCGCGTCGTAGAGCGTCTCGCTGGTCTGGTAACTGTCGTTGTCGAGCAGGGCGTTGGAAGCGACGATCGATGGTGCCGACTGGGAGATGCTGTAGGTGTAGGTCGTGTTCGCCGGTGCGCCGTTGGCCTTGATCTCGTTGGGTAGCCACACACCGGTCAGGCGGCCGAGCGCGTCGTAGGTGAGCGAGGTGAGCTTGCCGGCCACGTCGGTCTTTGCGGTGGGCAGAGTCCTGGCCGGGTCCAGGGTGCTGCTGGCGAGCTGGCAGTCCAAGGAGGACGTGGTGACCGTGGAGCAGTCCGCACCGGGCGTGACCTGGGTGATGGTCGTGCTGCTGGTGGGCAGCGCACCGCTGGCGGGGGTGTAAGAGGTGAAGACGCTCTGGGCGAGGCTCTTGCCGTCCGGGGAGGTGGAGTTGGGGGTCCGAGTGACCTTCGTCGTGCGGCCGTAGGAGTCGTAGGTGGTGGTGGTCTTGTCGACGAAGGCGGTCGCGGTGGCGCCGCTTGCGCCGGATGCTCCCTGGACGAGGGTGGCGTCACCTGTCTTGGGGAGGGCGGGATTCGTCTGCCCGTCGCCGTCGTAGGTGAAGCCGTTGCTGTCGTATGAGGTGCGGGTGTCGGAGATCAGGGTGCCGCTGGGGGTGGCGCCCGCGGTCGAGCAGTCCTGGGCCGTGGTGAGTGTCTCGGCGGCCAGCACCAGGGTATCGACGCTGCCCGTGAGATAGCGGTTGTAGGTGCACTTGGCGACGTTGTCGCCGGCTGTGGTCTCGCCGCGGTCGTCGACCTGCACGGCCATGCCCGTGGTCGACTTGCCCAGGGCTGTGTTGTAGAAGGTGTCGGTCTCGGTCTTGCGCCAGCCATAGGACACGGCCTGCCGGGTCAGCGTCTTGGCAGGGCGCGCCATCTGCGCAGTGAGGTCCGGCAGACCGCTGCGGCTGCGGCTTGCCGTGGGACCGAGGATCGTGGGCACGGTGACCACGGCCTTGTCCAGGCTGCCCGTGGCACTCGTGTAGGTGTCGGTCTCGAAGGTCTGCCCCGCCAGGGCGTTGTCGTCGGCGACCGAGGTGGCGCCGTCTTGGCTGGTCAGCGCAGGTACCGAGCGGGTCTTGCCGCCGGGCAGGGTGTCGCCGTTCATGCCCAGGAAGTAGTACGTCTTTGTCAGCGTCTTCTGGTCGTGGACCGCGACGCCGTCCGTCAGGTGGAAGACGGTGGGATCACCTGTGGTGACGTCCACCTCCGGATAGCCCCGGAATTGGCCCCAGGTGCGGTTCTTCGCCTTGACAGTCTCATTGTCGTCGTAGTGCCAGCCCGGGGTGCCGTTGTAGGCGTAGTCCGTCTCCAGCTTGGGCTGAGTGCCATCCTGGTAGGAGTTCTGCGGATCCTCGGTGACGACCGCGGTGACCTTGTATTTGTAGAACCAGTCCATCCACGGGGCGGGCTGCCCGTCAGGGGTCCAGTACACCGGGAAACACGACAGCGTGTTGGTGGAGGCGAAGGTCTTGGCGGCCGCGTCCGTCGGGTCGTTGGGGTCGCTCGCCGGTGCCTTGGAGCAGTTGGGGCGGTCGTAGGTGACCGTCGACTGCGCGCCGGCCTCGCTGGTGACCACCTGGATCCGGTCGTGGTACATCAGCGGCATCTGCGGGATGGTCCCGACCCGGTTGGGCAGTTGCAGCGGCGGGTCGAAACTCACCGCCGGCGTCGAGGAACTGCCTGTTGCGCCGCCAAGGGTGTCCAAACCGGTGCGCTGGATGGAGTCCAGCCACAGAGTGGGTGCGTGGTCGCCGCCGTCGGGGAAGGACTGGGTGAAGGCGTACTTGTCGACCTGCTGGGTCGCCCCACCCGTCTGGATCTGGGTCGTGATCGAGGTCAGGCGCTTGCGGGACCAGAAGCTGGGACCGTGGTTGGTGCAGTTCGTCGAGCCCGAGGCGCAGTTCAGGTCCACCGGTACGTCCGGCCAGTACGCGGCATTGGCCGTGGTGAACTGACTGTCCGCGCACGTGTTGCCGGACGGTGTGCCCGGGATGCAGCGTTCGGCCGAGGCGTCGAAGACGATCTGCTCCGGCGCGGTGCCGGAGTAGATCGTCGAGGCGGTCATGCCGTAGTCGATGCGGGCCAGGGTGCCGCTGCGGGTGTAGGCGACGGCGGTGTTCTTCATGTCCGCGCCGTAGTAGCCCGTTTCCGGGGAGTAGTACCAGGCGGTGGCGTTGCTGTGGGTGTCGACTGCGTAGTCGAGGTTGAAGCGGTAGCCGAGTGTGCAGGTGGTGGCGGCGAAGTCGGTGCTGTCCGGGCAGTCGGACACCCCGCTGTGCGCGTGGTAGACCGGTTCGGTCCACACGGACTTCGTCTCGTCCTTGCCGCTGGTCCAGCCCGGCAGGCGGTTGCGGCCGAAGAAGTACTGCACGCCTCCTTCGGTGACTTTGAAGTACTCCCCGTTCTTTGTGCCGTTCGTGGCGCCGGTCAGGTCCTCGATCTTAATCGTGGAGCTGTCATCGACAGGGTGGAACGTCTTGGTCGAGTCGTCGTAGACGACCTCGGTGGACTTCCCGTTGAGCGAGAGCGTGAGGATCTGCCCCGCCCAGCACTGGTCGCCGTCGTTGTCCGGAGCCCCGGAAGACGAGTCGTCCTTGCAGGACTTGTACGTGCGCTCGACGTAGTTCTCTGCCGAGGACCAGCCGTCACCCAGCCATGAGGACTGGTTGTTGGTGCCCTCGGTGCGCGCGTCCTGGCTGGAGGAGTTGTAGAAGAGATCGACGTTCGGGACCGTGCCGCCGATGGCCGGGGGCACCGAGATCGGGTAGCTGTAGGTGAACGCGCCAGTGTTACCGGAGGTCGACCAGGAGCCTCCCGGTGACAGGCTGGTCGCCGAGTAGTCACCCGATGAACCCGACGTGCCCGAGGTCGCCGCCATGACGACCGTCGCGCCGGACGGTGCCGTCGCCGAGCGCGCCGTGCCGATGGCATTCGGCGACACCGCCCGCGGGGCAGGAACGCTGACCTGGGCGGACAACGGCGTGCCGGGAGCGGTGCGCACCGTGCTCTGGGCCTGGCACTTCGCCAGCTTCGGCGTGGTCAGGGCGCAGGCGGGCAGCTGGACCAGGTGCAGGCGCGAGGCGAAGTCACCGCCGAAGGCGTAACGGAAGGAGGAGTCATCGACCCGCAGTGCGACCTTTCCGCCGCCGGGGCTGGTGCGCTGGAGAGTGAAGAGCACACCGTGCACGCCGACGGTCTGTGCGGCCTTTTGGTCCAGCACGGTCACCCGCACCCGCTGGGATCCGGTGACGGCGGCCGCCTTGGCCCCCGTTCCTGCCACGTCACCCAGCAGCACGGGCGTGCCCTTGGCCCGCACCTCGGTTGCCTTGGCGGTAAGCCGCGCAGAGGCGGCACGGACCGGCAGAGTGACCACGGAGCTGCCCGCACCGGGCAGCTTCGCGTGACCGCTGGGATCGAAGTGCTTGAAACGCTTCGAGGTGGAGCCCCACCCGGGTCTGGAGTGGACCAAGGGCACCCGCTTGTGGTGCGGAGCCGCAGGAGCCGTCACGTGCCGCTGCTCAGAGGGTGTTGCCGCAGCGACACCGGCGGGCAGCAGGCTCACCATCAAGGCGCCGGCCACCATCGCTGCCGTGTGTCGAACCCGGCGGGCCGTCCAAGCCGCGCGCCCGCGTCTCCACCCCGAAATCCGCGCCATGCTGTGCGTCCCCTCCCCGGTCCCAGACCACCCAACTTGCTTGCAAATTAGGTGACTTGAGTGCACGTCACAGCGGAGGCACACGTCGATCACATCCCCCGCACACGATCACGCTAGGGCTTGACCTCAACCCCGAAGGCAAAGCATTCCCAGAGGGAAAGCAAAGGAACTCCACTGGTTGGAACGCAAGTTGGTTTGTATTCGTCAAAAGCGGACTCCATGCGGGCACTTGTCGATCAATTGACGATGGACCGTCTTCACACCGGCCCCACAGAATGCACAACGGCGCGGGGCCCACGGGGGGAACCGCACGACACCTGCGAAGGACTCCGACCTCACATGTCCGCCTCTCGCACACCTCTGTATGCCAGACGCCCCGCGTCAAGACCGATCACCGCCGTCGTCGTCGCGGCCCTGACTGCCGGCACACTGGCCGCCACCGCACCCGCTCACGCCACGGCGTTGGATGCGCCGAGCCCTTCGTCCAAGGCCACCTCGAAGCGCGACGACTCGCCGTCCGCCACGCGCAGCCTCAACGCAACAGAGTGGGCGTCCGAACAGGCGAAGGCCACTGGCCAACCGGTGACCATCGACGCGCTCACGGACACCGGCACGCAGGTGGTGGCCAATCCGGACGGCACCTTCACCCGGACCGACTCATCCATGCCCCAGCGCACCCTGCAGCAGGGGAAATGGGTCCCCATCGACACCACCTTGGTACAGCACGCCAACGGGACCTGGGGACCCAAAGCCGCCGTCACGGATGTGACGTTCTCCGGTGGCGGCTCGGGTGCACTGGTCACCCTGCGCAGCGGAGCCGACAGGCTGGGCTTCTCCTGGCCGACCACCCTGCCCAGACCAGTGGTCTCCGGTGACACCGCCACCTACCCGGACGTGTTGCCCGACGTCGATCTTCAACTGACCGCGGATGCCTCCGGTTACTCCTCGATTCTGGTGGTCAAGACCCCCAAGGCCGCAGCCGATCCCCGCTTGAAAAGCCTCACACTCAACACTGCCTCGTCCGGCCTCAAGCTCTCCGCCACCCCCGACGGTGGTGTTCAGGCCACGGACAAGCACACGCGCGAGACCGTCTTCCACAGTGACACCGCGCTGATGTGGGACAGCACAGGGCAGAAAGCCGCGCACGCCCCCCTGCCCCACGCCAAGACCGTGTCCTCCGCACGAGCCGAGCACCGGGCGGCGGCCAAGGTCGGCAGCCACCGCGCGCAGGTCCGTGTGCACTTGAAGCCCGGCAGGCAACTGCTCGCACTGGACGCCAAGTTGCTCTCCTCCAAAGGCACCGTCTACCCCGTCTACGTGGACCCGGAGTGGAACGGCAGGCCCTCCCAGTTGGACTGGGCCCGGATCTCCGACAACGGATGGAACGTCTACAACTCGACATCCACCACCGGTGCCACCAACGCCCGCGAGGGGTGGGACAACGACACCCCCGGCAACGGAGAACGCGCCCGCACCTACTACCAGATCAACACCAGCGGCATCAAAGGCGCTGTGGTCAGCCACGCCTCACTGTACGTGAAGCAGCTCTCCGCAGCCTCCTGCTTCGACACCCCCGCCGCCGCCTACGGCACCGACCGCCCCGCGGGGTGGAGCTCCTCCTCGCTGTACTGGGGTCACGAACCCACCGTGCGCACCGACGCACTCGGCAAAACCAACCCGGTCAGCCAGGAGGCCGGCACCTGCCCGGTCACCGCCGGCTCCAAGTCCTGGGTCAGCCCGCCGGCACTCGAATTCGACGTGACCTCCCGGGCCCAGAGCGCGGCGGGCGGCGGCTGGAGCAGCATGACGCTGATGGTCCAGTCCCCCGACATGAACGATCCCCACCAGTGGAAACAGCTCGCCTACGGCGGCGGCGCCAGCATGTCGGTCACCTACAGCTACCGGCCCAAGCTCAAGAACGGCACCGGCACCCCGGCCATCAAGCCGTCCACGGTAAACCTGGGCAAGACGATGACCACCACCCACACCCCGACGTTGTCGGCGCGCGCGGTCGACCCCGACCTGGCCGGGGGCAGCGAGCTGGTGCGCATCGAGTACAACATCTACAACTCCACCGGCGCCCTGATCCACCAGGACTTCGGCCCCAGCACCGACTCCAAGAAACGCGCCCGGTACAACACCAACGGCAGCGACTGGACCACCCCGAGCCTGCCCGACGGGACCTACACCTGGAAAGCCACCGCTCAGAACGCCGCGGGCTACTGGGCCGGAACCGGCTCCGGCATCTGGACCAAGACCCAGACCTTCACCGTGGATACCAGCGCGCCACCCCCGCCCACAGTGACCTCCAGCCAGTTCCCTGCCGGACAGATCGGCGCCTCCTACGGCGACAAGGGCACCTTCACACTCAGCAACAACCACACCAACAACATCACCGGCTACCTGTTCGCTCTGGACGCCACACTCGGCAACACGGTCTACAGCAGCAGCAACGTCGTCCACCTGACCACCACGACCAAGATCACGACGGGCCAGGCGTACTACGTCACGTCGGACAACGGTGCCGGCACCGGAACATCGGTACTCAACGGCAGCGCCTCCCCCGCCTTCGCCCCTGGCACCACAGGTCCCCACACGCTGTATGCGAAAGCGGTCGACCAGGCCGGCTCAACGTCTGTCCAGGCGCCGCCCTACGCCTTCTACGCCGGCACCAGCACGCCGACCTACGCCTACGGCGACAAAATGATCACCGGGTGGACCGCGACCAACACCGACGGCACCACCACAGCCGTACCCAAAGCAACAACCACCACCAAGGGCGGCCAGCTGATCAGCCAGGCCGCCTTCAGCGGCTATGAGTTCGCCGACGGCTACCAGGCCATGCTCGCCAACAAGAGCACCACCTCGAAGGTCGTCTCCGGTGACAGCGCCACCTTCAGCTTCGACATCCCCAAGGACGGCCCCTGGAGCTTCGGGGCCAACCTGACCACGGCCAAGGACTACGGCATCTACCGGCTGGTCCTGGACGCGGGCAAGAGCACCCAGACAACACTGCTCAGCGACTACGACGCCTACAGCTCCTACACCACCACCAAGTTTCGCGATCTCGGCATGCCCAAGGACGCCAACGGACAACTGCTCACCCTCAAACAGGGTGTACACACCCTGACTCTCACCGTCACCGAGAAGAACTCCAAGTCGGCCGGTTTCCAGGCGGGCCTCGACGTGCTGCGGCTGGGACCGGCACTGACCTGCACGATCAATGACACCAGCAGTTGCCTGAACAACACCGCGACCAGCAGCTTCACCACCACGACCAGTCAGGCCGACGCCGACGGCTCCGGCAACAGCATCAACTCCGCCGACCTGACAAGCACCTCGGGCTGGCAGATCGGTAAGACGGTGACTGTCGACGGCGCCACCATCACCCTGCCGAAGTTCGGCACCGGCACCTACGACAACATGCTGGCCTCCGGCCAGACCGTCACCCTGCCGGACAGCGGCACAGTGAACACCGGTGACGCCCTGGTCTTTCTCGCCTTCGCCACCGGCGGCCCCGCCAAGGAGACTTTCGGCACCATCACCTACGCCAAGGACAACTGCATCGATACCAGCGGCGCTCCAGCCCCCCAGGACTACCACCTGGACACCGTCCCCGACTGGCTCAGCGGCCCCGCCTCCGCTGCCGCGCTCACGCTGGTCCACGAGAACCACCGCAACAACACCCAGACCAGCCCGGCTCCCGGCCCCAAAATTTACGCCATCAGTGTCCCGCTGAAATGCCCGGGCTCGGTCATCAGCAGCATCACCCTGCCCCTGTTCACAAACGGCGTCCAGGAGAGCCAGCCGGCCCTGCACATCCTCGGCATGGGCATACGGCCGATGGCCCTCACCGGAAGCGGATCCAACACCCAGCACTGGGTCGGCACCTGGTCGTCCGTCCAGGACACCGCCAAGGTGCAGCAGTCCGGCGGCAGCACCGCCGTAGCCAACGGGCAGACCTTGCGTATTCCAGCACACGTCAGCATCGGTACAGACACTGGCAACGGTGTGCGTATCCATTTGTCCAACGCCCTGGGCACCACACCGGTGACCTTCGACGCGGCCTCGGTAGCACTGCAGGACACCATGGGCAGCGCCACGGCGGCCGCTGCGCCCACGCCCCTGACCTTCGGCGGAAAGGCGTCCGTAACCCTCCCCGCAGGCACTGACGTCACCAGCGACCCCGTGACCTTGGCCGTAGCACAGCAGGCGACCGTGCTGATCAGCGTGCAGGTGCACGGCTCGGTCACCGCCCTGCCCGGTCACGCCACGGCCCAGACGCCCGTGTGGATCAGCCCCGACGCGGCCAACCGTACGCTCGACACCTCGGCCGCGAACTACACGCAGACGTCGTTCACCGGCCTGCCCTACGTGACCGGAATCGACGTCACCACCCCTTCCGCCGCTCCTACCGGCTCGGTGGTCCTCTACGGGGACCAGAGCATCAACGGGGACACCTCGAGCAACGACGGTCAGCATCACCTCAGCGACGCCATCACCAACGCCCTCGTCAACGACACCAACGGAGACAATTCCGTGGACTACGGCGTGCTCAACGCCGGATCCAACAGCAACAGCCTCAGCAACAACCTGCTACCGCAGATCACCAATAGCGGCACACCGAGAAACGCACTCAATCCCCTGGACCGCAACGTCCTGGCCCAAGGCAACGTCCGCACCGTCCTCATCTCCACCGGCACCAGTGACCTACTCAACTGCACCGGTACCGCCGACGCCTGCGCCAAAAGCGTCGAGCACGGACTGACCTCGCTCAACAGCCAGCTCAGCTCCTACTACACCGACGACCGGCCGCCCTCCGCCGACGGTCAGCCGGTGATGGAGAACTCCAACATCACCGTCTACGTTGCCACCATCCCGCCGTTCACCGCCGCCCATCCCGGCACAGCGACGCAGGAAGCCGCACGCGAGCAAATCAACACCGAGATGCCCGACCTCTTCCAGGACCAGGTCATCGACTTCGCCACGGCAGTCTCCACAGACGGCACAGCAATATCCTCCACCGTCAAAGCCGCCGACCTGACCAACGGCAACCCTTCCAGCAACTACTACGACGACCTGGCCGCCCGCTACCTCAGCGACACGAACAACCGCGACACAATCGACATCGCACCGAACCTGATCGTCCCCGTCGCCACCGGCAGCGACACCCCCGACAACGAATGGGACCTCGCCGCCGACGGAACCGACCAGCGCGGCGACAACCCGTTCACCGCGATCGGCGGCGCGACCTCCAACGCTGCGGGACCCGACGCGGTCAACTCCCCCGCCGCCGCCACCTCCTTCGACGGCAGCACCGGCTTCCTGGAAAGCGACCACACCGCCGTCAACACCCTCGCCGACTACACCGTCTCCGCCTGGGTGAGACTCGACTCGGCGACCGGCCCCGCCACCGCCATCTGCGAGGGAACCAGCCAGCACCAGGCGTTCTACATCGGCTACGACCGAGGCAACCAGGGCTGGATGTTCCAGACCACGACCACCAACGACGACAGCTCCGACTTCCCCACCGCCGAAGGCGACACCGGCACCGGGGCCCTGGGCACCTGGACCCACCTCCTGGTCACTTACACCGCACCCGTGGACGGCGACGACAGCACCGGCGTCATGTCGATCTACCAGAACGGCACCCTCATGGGGACCGCCACCAACCTCACCCCGCAGTACGACTCCTCCATGCCCCTGACCATCGGCGGCTGCGTCAACGACCCCGCCGCGACCTCCCCGTACAACGCCTTCCCCGGTTCCGTCTCGGACGTCCAGGTCTACCCCTACGCCATGACCTCGAGCGACGCCGACGCAAGCAGCGTGATCGTGCCCAGCGGCTGGCAGAACGGCATGCCCGAGGACGACTGGAAACTCGCCGCCAACGGCACCGACACCGCCTCCCTCAACCCGCTCACCCCGACCGGCATCGCCACCTTCGGCACGGACGCACCGAGCGGAATGTCCGGCAGCGTCGCCTTCGACGGCAGCACCGGCTTCCTCAAGAGCAAACAGAGCGCGGTCAACACCCTCGGCGACTACACCGTCTCGGCCTGGGTGAAGATCAACTCAGCGCTCGGCACCACCGCCGTCTGCCAGGGCACCACCCAGCACCAGTCCTTCTACCTCTCCTACGACAAACCCAGCGCCGCCTGGATGTTCCAGACCACCACCACCAACGACGAGAACTCCGACTTCCCCACCGCCGAAGGCGACCCCAACAGCGGCCCGACCGGCACCTGGACCCACCTCGTCGCCACCTTCCGAGCACCGGTCCCGGGAAGCTCCACCACCGGCAACATGGCCCTCTACCAGAACGGCACCCTGATCGGGACCGCCACCAACCTCAGCCCCCAGTACGACTCCTCCCTGCCCCTCACCATCGGCGGCTGCATCAACAACGCCTCCGCCACCACCCCCTACCTCGCCTTCCCCGGCTCCGTCGCCGACGTCCACGTCTACCCCCGCACACTCTCGGCGACCGAAGTCAGCGCACTGCACTGACCCACCACCGAACCAGGGCCCGCGCCGACTCCGACACGAGCGGCGCGGGCCCGCCCACGTCCGCGGCAGCCGCCAGCCACACCCAGCCGGCGAACGGACCGACACCGTCGAACGCTCCCCCGAAGACCAGCTTGCGGGCCCACCCAGGAGATCACGCCCTGCCAGCGCACCCCCGAGCAAAGGCGCGTTGCCGAAATCGAAGCGGCACACCACAGGAGCGTCCACCGGAAAGCCGCCACAGAAGAAGCCCCCATCCAGTACGTCGAGGCTCAGCGCACGCCATATGCACCATCGCGCCAGCCATGCCGCCGAGCCAGACCAAAACACAACCAGCCGACGGGGGCCTCGTCGCGCTGCCAGCTGTCACGGGCGAGTCACAAACCCCGTGGACACCCTCCCGACACAGGATCTCGAAACTGGACATATATGTCCGCACAGGACTGGATGGACGGCCCTGGACGGCTTCTACGACATGTGCCATGTGGTACCCAGTGAGGGACCCAAGATCAGGACCGGAGCGTCTTCTGGCCCGTCAAAGCGGTATTGCAGGGTGTTCGGGGGTGTCTCACTCACGCCCCAGACCCTCTCACGTCTCACGACAGCCCCTATGAGCGGGGAGCTGACTGTAGCTGTTTGACCAGGTGGAAGACCTCGCGGGCCGCCTCACGGCTTCCCAGTTCCTGGCCCGATTGCGTATCTCCCACTACCACCTCCCCCGCAGGGCGACGACGACGGGTCTGCGGAGCAGGCGGCGTACTGGACAGGGTCGAACTGGACATGCCAGTTCCCCTTTCCGGTCCGACGGCGCGTCGCGTTGCCGGTACCGGGCCGCGTCGGGCGGTCAGAATCGTGACGACGCCACAACTGATCGGCAGGCTCCTGACTTGTTGAATCGGGCCCAGACGCGCGGTCTGCAGCCGTAGCGTCCAGGGTGTCGGTCGGCACAGCGTGAGCAAGACACCCCGGTCAGAGATCTCAAGAGTCAAACCCCGCCGCAGGACAGCACCCACCAATTCTCCCCGCACCCACAGCCCCCGGCCCAGACCCGCAGAACATGCTCAATCCCTAGCACATGGAACACCCTGAATCCGCCTCTGGCCGACCACAACGGATCACGAAGGGCGACAACACGTTCAACCCGCAAGTTTCACCAATGGCGCCAGCGCATGACGGGCCTCGGTCCGACTACCGGACAGGGATCAGCGCGCTCCCACGGTCATCGGCCTGCTGCCTTGGAAGGCCAGACGGTCCCGTCTCTGGGTGCGGCCGTTGCGCCTGTCGCCTCGCGCGGCTCTTGCGTACACGATTGTGTCCGCACCGAGGCCGACGACCGCTCGATGGCGCCTTGGACCCGCCCTGTCGAGCACGAGCTCAAGCAGGCGGCTTGACCGAAGACCACACGCCAAGCCAGGTCCGCTCGATGCGCCTCGCGGCGAAGCTCGGGTTCACCGAGCTGGAGCGATTAGAGGCGTACGGCGCCGAGCAGTTGGCGCAGTGCCAGCGTCTACGCAGAAGACTGACCACGATCTCCAGTGCGTGCGGCAGGTACCCGCACAAGGCTGCGAGTTCGAGCAGCTCGTCGGGTTCGCGGGCCGGGTGGTCATCAGCTTCATCGCCGGTGTGTGGGGCACCGGTGATGAGCTCGGCAGCGGACTGCGGGGTCAGAGTCCGGATGTCGACGAGCCGGGCGTCAAGGTCCGTCAGTCTGCGCCGCGAGGCGATGAGGACCCGGCGCGGGGCGCGGCGCAGAGCGGCCGGTGCCTGCTTCCCGCCTTAGAGCCCGCGCCCCGCTGACCGCGGACCCATGCCGTGTAACGGCACGCCGCGGCGTTGCTCGCGCCGAGCCACGCCGCGAACATCAGCGCTTCAGGCCCGTTCAGGCACGGACCAGGGGTGTGTCGACCAAATGCTCGGCCAGGAACCACGCCTGGAGTTCACCTGTCCGGATCACCTGTGAGACCAGCAGGTCGTTGGTGCCGTCGTCGCCCAACTCCGCGCTACGGGCAGCCGCGTCGTGGGCCTCGGTCAGGATGGTCTCGTGCGCCGCCAGCAACCGGGACAGCATGGCCGGCACCTCCTCCACGCCGTCCGGAGGGCGTGGGATCGAGGTGATCTCGGCGACGTGCCGGGGGTCCCCCACCGCAACACCGCCCAGGGTCTGGACCCGTTCGGCGAGGGCGTCGACGAGTTCGAGCTGCTCCCCAGCATGCTTGTCCAGCACCAGGTGCAGCTGGTAAAAGGTCGCCCCGCGCATCAGCCAGTGGTGCTTCTTGTAAAGGCCGTAGAGGATCTGAGTGTCCGCCAGGACTCTGTTGAGCTGCTGACAGGAGTACATGCGGGTTTCGTAGGACAGGCCGAGAGGAAACTGCTTGACGGTCCCGAACTCCTGGATGATCTCTCCCTTCTGATGCAGCCACGGCTGGCTGCTCACGTGCTGGGCACTGGTGGTCATGATCCGCCTCCTGCGGTCTGGGCTCTGTGTGCAGGGGGACGCTAGGTGCCCGCACGGCGGACTCGTTGCCCAGGAGCGCACGCGGTGGTGCTCGGCAGCGCACTGGGCTAGGGGTCCGTGCCCGTTGTGCGTCCTCGGGCAAGTCACCGTGCGCCGACGGACAGGGCCCGGTGCCTTGGCCCTTCTAACCTGTCGCGGACGGCGTGAGCCGACGAGCAGCGAGGAGAGACATGAGGGTGAGCGAGCAGGCCGATGTGGTCGTCCTGGGTCTGGGGCCCGGGGGCGAGTACGTCGCAGGCACGCTGGCAGAGGCCGGACTGGATGTGGTGGGGATCGAGGCCGAGCTCGTCGGGGGCGAGTGCCCGTACTGGGGATGCGTGCCCAGCAAGATGATGATCCGAGCCGGGAACCTGCTCGCCGAGGCAGGCCGCGTGCCCTTCCTCGCCGGTGAGGCGGAGGTGACTCCCGATTGGGGCCCGGTTGCCGGACGTATTCGAGGCGAGGCAACCGACGACTGGAACGACCGGGTAGCCGCCGACCGCCTCGCGGCGAAGGGCGGTCGGCTCGTGCGCGGAACGGGACGGCTCACCGGACCACGGCAGGTGACGGTCGGCGATCGCACGTTCGAGGCCCGGCGGGGTGTGGTTCTTGCCACCGGCACCCGGCCCCGGATTCCTCCGGTCCCGGGCCTGGCCTCGACGCCGTACTGGACCAACCGGGACGCCATAGCGGCCAAGGAGCTGCCGGCCTCGATGATCGTGCTCGGCGGAGGCGCCATCGGCGTGGAACTCGCCCAGGTCTTCGCCCGCTTCCGGTGCGCGGTCACGGTGGTGGAGGGGCAGGAGCGGTTGCTGTCGCAGGAGGAACCGGAAGCCGGGGAGCTGGCCGAGGAGGTCCTGCGGGCGGACGGCGTCGCCGTTCTCACCTCGGTCCGGGCCCGACAGGTCGGCCATGACGGCACCGGCTTCATCGTCCACCTCGAGGGCGAGGAGGAGCCCTTGCGCGCCGAACGGCTTCTCGTCGCCACCGGGCGCCGCGCCGACCTCGCCGAGTTGGGTGTCGATGCAGCGGGTCTCGACCCTTCGGCACGAGCCGTGCGCACGGACGGGCAGATGCGGGCCGAGGAAGGGCTCTGGGCGATCGGGGACGTCACCGGCCACGGCAGTTTCACGCATGTGTCGATGTACCAGGCGGAGATCGCCGTACGGGACATCCTCGGGCGTCCCGGCCCCGACGCCGACTACCGGGCGCTGCCCCGCGTCACCTTCACCGACCCCGAGATCGCGGCCGTGGGACTCACCGAGCAGCAGGCCCGCGACCAGCGGCTGCGAGTGCGCACCAGCGTGGTGCCGATCGCCTCCTCCACACGCGGCTGGATCCACGGGCGGGGCAACGAGGGGTTCATCAAACTGGTCGAGGATGCCGACCGAAGCGTGCTGATCGGGGCGACGTCGGCGGGACCGGTGGGAGGTGAAGTGTTGTACGGGCTGAACGTCGCCGTCCACGCGGAGGTGCCTGTCGAGCGCCTCAGGCACATGATCTACACCTATCCCACCTTCCACCGAACTGTGGAAGCCGCTCTGGGAGCCCTTCGCTGAGCCACCTCTCCTCTCGACGTACGCGGCGAGCCGGACGATGGCACGGGCGATCCGGCGGCACCATGGGCCGGGACCCAGGTGAACCGCACAGGACCGCCACATCGCTGGAACTCCTCTTCGACCTGTGCTTCGTCATAGCGGTGGCGCAGGCGTCAGCGAGCCTGAGCACAGCGGTGACCGGCGGGCACTACATCACGGGCTCCCTGCGCTTCGCGCTGGTGTTCTTCACCATCTGGTGGGCGTGGATGAACTTCACGTGGTTCGCTTCCGCCTACGACCCGGACGACGTCCCGTACCGGTTGACGGTGCTGGTCCAGATCACGGGGTCCCTCATTCTCGCCGCCGGCGTCCCACGGGCATTCGAGGAAGGCGACCTGCGTGTCATCACGCTGGGATACGCCCTACTGCGTACGGCCCTGGCCGTCCTATGGTTGCGTGCCGCGCGATCGGACCCCGGCCGGCGGCGGACGGCGCTTCGCTTCGCCGTCGGAGTGACGGGCTGCCAGATCGGCTGGGTCGGAGTGCTCTTCCTCCCGGCCCCGGCACAACTGCCCGCCATCATCGGGTTGATCGTCGCCGAGCTTTCCGTCCCGGTGTGGGCGCAGTCCGCCGGGATGACCCCGTGGCACCCGCACCACATCGCCGAGCGGTACGAACTGTTCACTCTCATCGTGCTCGGTGAGTCCGTCGCAGCCGCCACGACGGCGGTCCGCGGCGCCTTCGACCAGCACCACAACGCCGGTGCGCTGTACCTGCTGGCAGCAGGTGGCCTGCTCATGGTCTTCGCCATGTGGTGGCTGTACTTCGCCAGACCGGCGCACACTCTGCTCGCCACGACGCACCAAGCCCACCGCAAGAGGTTCACCTGGGCGTACGGCCACTACCTGATCTTCGCTTCGGCGGCCGCCGAGGGGGCCGGCCTGGCGGCGTACGCCAAGCTGATCACGCGGCGCGCCGATGTCCCATCGCCGGCAGCAGGTGGCGCGATCACCATGCCGGCAGCGATCTTCCTGATCACCGTGTGGGCCATACACGTCCGGCCGCACCAGCGGAGCGGGGCCGAACAGCTTGCGTTTCCCGCTGTCGCGGTCGCTGTGCTGGTGGCCGGTCGCTTCCCGGCGCCGGCCGTAATCGCCGGTCTGCTGGCGGCGGCTCTGGTCGTCGTGGTCACGGTGGCCGACCGGACCGAGTGAGTGCCGCACTGAGGTGAGAACACGGCTGCGCGGACGAAACGAGTTCGTCCGCGCAGCTGGTCTGCCCCTCATCTCAGCTCGTCGCCCGTACGGCGACGCGGATCAGGTCGGCTACCTCCTTGGGCTGGGAGACGGCGACCGCGTGCGACGCGCCCTCGATCTCGACGACGGTCGCCCCGGCGCGCTTGGCGCCGAACCGTTCGACCTCGGGGTTGATCGCCTCGTCCGCTCCGGCCACCAGGGCCCAGGACGGCTTTGTCTTCCACGCGGCCGCGGCGGCCGTCTCCTCGAACGCCGCGGCGGCCAGTGGCCGCTGGGCCACGGCCAGGACCTTGGTGACGTCGGCGGGCACGTCAGCGGCGAAGACCGACGGGAAGGCGTCGGCGGCGATGGTGACCTCGACCGCGGGGTCACCATCCTCAACGGGGTACGTCCACTGCTTCAGGTTGCTGGCCAGCGGGGAGAGCGGGAAGCGGCCCTGCAGTTCGCCGAGACTCTCGCCTTCCTCCAGGGCGTAGGCGGCGACGTAGACGAGCCCGACGACGTTCTCCGTGACGCCGGCCACGGTGATGAGGGCGCCTCCGTAGGAGTGGCCGACCAGCACGACGGGGCCGTCGATCTGGGCGGCCACGGAGGCGACGTAGGCGGCGTCGGCGGCGAGGCCGCGCAGGGGGTTGGGCGGGGCGATCACGGGGATGCCGTAGCCCTGGAGTTCGGCGATGACGCCGGACCAGCTGGCCGCGTCGGCGAAGGCGCCGTGGACGAGCAGGACGGTGGGCGTGGTCGTGGTCATGTCGGGGTGTCTCCTCGGGTTCAGGCGGTGTGCAGGGCGGCGCGCAGGGTGCCGGTGGCCAGCGTGATGGCGGCCTCGGCGGCGTGGGTCCCGCGCAGGGCGTTGAGCATCACGAAGTCGTGGATGATGCCCTGGAAGCGGACCGCGGTGACCGGAACGCCCGCCTCGCGCAGCTTGTTGGCGTACGCCTCGCCCTCGTCGCGCAGCACGTCCGCCTCGCCGGTGATGACCAGGGCCGGGGGCAGACCCGCGAGCTGCTCGGTGGTGGCGCGCAGCGGGGAGGCGGTGATCTGCGCCCGTTCGGCCTCGTCGGTCGTGTACTGGTCCCAGAACCACTGCATGCCGTCGCGGCGCAGGAAGTAGCCCTCCGCGAACTGGTGGTAGGAGCGGGTGTCGAAGTTCGCGTCGGTGACCGGGTAGAACAGGACCTGCTGGAGCAGCGGGACATCGCCGCGCTCCTTGGCCATCAGGGTCAGCGCGGCGGTCATGTTGCCGCCGACGGAGTCGCCGGCCACCGCGAGGCGGCTGCCGTCCAGGCCCTTGGACGCGCCCTGCCGCACGACCCACTGGGCGACCGTGAAGTTCTGCTCGATGGCGACCGGGTAGCGGACCTCGGGCGACAGGTCGTACTCGGGGAAGACCACGGCGGCGCCCGCGCCGACGGCGAGTTCCCGCACCAGCCGGTCGTGGGTGTGTGCGTTGCCGAACACCCAGCCCGCGCCGTGGATGTAGAGGATCACCGGCAGGGCGTCCCCGGCCCCGGCGGGCTTGACGATGCGCGCGCGGACGCTGCCCGTCGGACCGCCCGAGACGGTGATCCACTCCTCGTCGACGGCCGGCTTGTCGATCTCGCCGGACTGCACCTCGTCGACGGCCTTGCGCCCTTCCGCCGGAGGCAGGTCGAACAGGTACGGCGGATTGGCTGTCGCCTCAGCGAAAGCGGCTGCCGCGGGTTCCAGCACCGGCTGAACCGGCTCGATGGCATCGGACATGTGAATCTCCTGGAATGGTCATGGGGACGGCGGCCCTTCCGGCAATACGGCCGCCACGCTAAGACCAGCGAGCACGCGGCAATTGCCCACGGGCGCACCGCTGCTGTCCTCACAGTGCACGGCTGCCTTCGACCTCTCCCATCACATTCAGAGCGCGGACGAGTCAGTGCACGAGAGGACAAGTTCTGTGCACGGGCAGAACATGGGGGCGAATCTGCCGTGCCTATCGTGATGGTGAAGCAGCCGCGGCCTCTCACGCACAGGGCCTGTCCTCGTTCTCAGGGCACGACGAGTGTCGGTGGAATTCGCTCGGTGCGATTCGAGCAAACGGGCGTGCGAGCGGGACGGACCAGCCGAAGCCCGCCGCTTCCGACCATGACTCGAATCGAAGTCGATTTCCCAGAGGAGTTTCAAGAGATGTCAACAATGCCTGTCGGCGGGCTGGTTCCACATGCCATCGAGAATGCCGCGGACCTCATCGTCCGCAACGCGAAGATCCACACCGGGGACCCGGGCCGCCCGCATGCGGAGGCGCTCGCCATCCACGACGGCGTCATCACGGTCATGGGTGACGACAAGGACGTCGCTCCCCATGTCGGCGCGGGCACGAAGGTGGTCGACGCGCTCGGGCGACGGGTGATCCCCGGCCTCAACGACGCTCATCTGCACGTGATCCGCGGGGGCCTCAACTACGTGCTGGAGCTGCGCTGGGACGGCGTCCGCACCCTGCGCCAGGGGCTGGCCATGCTGCGCGAGCAGGCGGCCCGCACACCCAAGGGCCAGTGGGTGCGGGTGGTCGGCGGCTGGTCGGCCGAGCAGTTCGCCGAGCGGCGGCTGCCCACCGTCGCCGAGCTGAACGCCGCCGCACCGGACACCCCGGTGTTCGTCCTGCACCTGTACCAGTCGGCCGTGCTGAACCGGGCGGCACTCAAGGCCGCCGGCTTCACCAGGGACACACCCGACCCCAGGGGCGGCCAGATCGTGCGAGGCCGGGACGGGGAACCGACCGGCATGCTGCTGGCGTCCCCCAGCGCCCTGATCCTCTACTCGACCCTCGCCAAGGCGCCGGTGCTGGACGAGGAGCACAGGAAGACGTCCACCCGCCATTTCCTCCGGGAGCTGAACAGGTTCGGCCTCACCTCGGCGATCGACGCGGCGGGCGGATTCCAGAACTTCCCCGATAACTACGAGACGGTCACGGAACTGGCCAGGGAAGGACAGCTCTCCCTGCGCATCGCCTATCACCTCTTCCCGCAGACCGCAGGCCAGGAGATCGACGACCTCACCCGCTGGATCGGCATGGTCCGTCCAGAGGACGGGGACGAATGGCTGCGTCTCAACGGAGCCGGCGAGAATCTCACTTGGGCGGCGGCGGACTTCGAGAACTTCGCCCAGCCGCGCCCCGAGCACTCCCCCGACTACGAGGTGGAATTCGAGAAGGCCGTGCGCCTTCTCATGGAGAACGGCTGGGGATTCCGGCTGCACGCCACCTATGACGAAACCATCCGCCGTGACCTGGCGGTGTTCGAGAAGCTCGCTTCGGAAGGGCTCTTCCCAGGCGGGAACCGGTGGCTGTTCGACCACGCGGAGACTGTCTCCCCGGACAGCCTCGACCGCATCGCCGCGCTCGGCGGCGCGATGTCCGTGCAGAACCGCCTGTCCTTCCAGGGCGAGGCGTTCGTACGGCGCTACGGCCCCGGAGCCGCCGCGGACGCCCCGCCGGTCCGAGCCATGCTGGACCGCGGGCTGACCGTGGGCGCCGGCACCGATGCCACCCGGGTCTCCACCTACAACCCCTGGGTCGCCCTGCACTGGCTCGTCAGCGGCCGCTCGGTCGGCGATCTGGCGCTGCGCCCGCCGACGAACCGCGTCGACCGGCAGACGGCGCTGGCGATGTTCACGCGCGCCGGAGCCGCACTGACCGGTGAGGACGAGGTCAAGGGCGTGCTGCGGCCGGGGTGTTACGCGGACCTGGCGGTGCTGTCCGAGGACTACTTCGCCGTGCCCGAACCGGACATCGCACACATCGAGTCGCTGCTGACCGTGACCGGCGGCCGGATCGTCTACGCCGCCGCCGAGTACGAGGGCCTCGACGAGGAACTTCCCCCCGTCAGCCCTGCTTGGAGCCCAGTAGCCCACTTCGGCGGCTACCAGGCGTCCCGTCGAGCGGCCCCTCCCGGCGCGCGCCAGGCGGAGCTGCTCGGCCAGGCCATCGCCGAATCGGAGCAGCACCGCCAGTGGCGCATCGCGCGGGGTCTCACTCCCGAGTCCGCGAGCACCCCCTTCGATCCCTGCTTCGTTCTCTGAACTCCCATAAGGCGCCTGGCTCTTGAGCCGCACCTTCCAGGACACCCACCAGCTCCGTCCAACCGGACGGTTCTTCCCACGGCACGGACAGCGGTTCGCGCCACCACTTACCGAGAAAGGCACACTCATGGTCAACATCTCCGAGGTCACCGCCGCCCCCAGCCCCGACCTGCTCACCCCGGACAACTGTGCGGTGCTGTTCGTCGACCACCAGCCGCAGATGTTCTTCGGCACCGGCAGCGGCGACCGCACCGCCATCATCAACTCCACCGTGGGCCTGGCGAGGTCCGCCAAGGCGTTCGACGTGCCGGTCGTGCTGAGCACCGTGGCCGCCGAGTCGTTCTCCGGCCCGATCATGCCGCAGTTGGCGGCGGTCTTCCCCGAGCAGAAGATCATCGACCGCAGCACGATGAACGCCTGGGAGGACCTCGCCTTCGTCGAGGCGGTCAAGGCCACCGGCCGCAAGAAGCTCGTCATCGCCGGCCTGTGGACCGAGGTCTGCGTCGTCCTGCCCGCGCTCTCCGCCATCGCCCAGGGCTACGAGGTCTACGTGGTCACCGACGCGTCCGGCGGTGTCAGCCCGCAGGCCCACGAGCACGCGATCCAGCGCATGGTGCAGGGCGGCGCGGTCCCGGTGACCTGGGTACAGGTCCTCCTGGAGCTCCAGCGTGACTGGGCCCGTACCGAGACGTATGCCGCCGTGGGCGACGTGGTCAAGGAGCACGGCGGGGCCTACGGCCTCGGGATGGTCTACGCGCAGGCCGTCATCGGCGCCCACGCCGCCGGCTGATCCTCACGCTGGAACAAGAACGCCAGGAACAGGCAGGAACACGATGGACGCTGGACTGTTGGTCCTCCGGCTGGTGGTGGGGTTGCTCATCGCCGGGCACGGGGTGCAGAAGGTGAGCTTCCGGCTCGGAGGCAACGGATTGGCGGGCGGGACCGAGGAGTTCCGCCGTGACGGCTTCCGCGGCGGCCGGCTGACCGCCCTCGTCGCGGGAGCCAGTCAGATCGGTTCCGGCCTTTTCCTGGCGGCCGGCCTGCTCACGCCCCTGGCCGCGATGGTCGCCATGGGCGTGATGACGGTCGCGGGCACCGTGAAGCGGCCCAAGGGACTGTGGGTCCAGAACGACGGCTACGAATACCCCCTCGTCCTTGTCGTCGTCTCCGCCGCACTGGCCCTCACCGGTGCCGGGCGATGGTCCGTGGACCACGCACTGGGGGTCACCTCCTGGCCGGTGTGGCTCGCCGCCGCCGTGATCGTGATCGGGCCGGCGAGCGCACTGCTCACCCGCGTGGTGCTGCACCGGCCGGCCACCGCAACGGAAGGAACGCGTTATGCACCGGCTGCTGAGTGACGCGGTCCGCACCCTGGTACCGCGCGGAGAGGAACGGCACGGCCCGCTGCCTCCTCTGATGCTGATCCTGACGGTGGCCACCGGCCTTGTCGACGCCGTGAGCTACCTGGCGCTCGGACACGTCTTCGTCGCCAACATGACCGGCAACGTGGTCTTCCTCGGGTTCGCCCTGGCCGGCGCCAAGAGCTTGTCCGCGCTCGCGTCGATCGTCTCGTTGACCGCATTCCTCCTCGGCGCGCTCGCAGGAGGCAGGCTCGGCACGCGGTTCGCCATGCACCGCGGGCACCTGCTGCGCACGGCGACGGCCGTGCAGACGGTGCTGGTCGCGGTCGCCGTGGTGGT
This sequence comes from Streptomyces sp. Ag109_O5-1, assembly GCF_003814875.1. Classification (GTDB taxonomy): domain Bacteria; phylum Actinomycetota; class Actinomycetes; order Streptomycetales; family Streptomycetaceae; genus Streptomyces; species Streptomyces sasae. Next base: position 1,997,232 of record NZ_RKQF01000001.1, read on the forward strand.
CGCCGCCGTATCGGACGGCAAGGTCACCACCGATGTCCGGTACACCCTCATCGTGTGCCTGGGGCTCGCCATGGGCCTACAGAACGCGGTCGCCCGACGCCTGGGCGTTCCGGACCTCACCACGACCGTCCTGACCCTGACCCTGACGGGCCTGGCAGCGGACTCCACCCCGGCCGGCGGCGAGGCGCCACGCCCCGGCCGCCGGATCCTCTCCGTGCTCGCCATGTTCCTCGGCGCCCTCGTCGGAGCGCAGCTCGTCCTGCACGGCCATCTCGTCCTCATTCTGGGCCTGACGCTGGTGCTGCTCGCGGTCACCTCCGTGAGCACCCACCTTCTCTCGACCGGCGACGCCACCTGGATCCGGCCACGGCCCTGAACGACACACCGGCCCACCCGTGGCACTGCGCTGAGGGCACACACCCTGTGCGCTGACGGTCAACAACAGCCGGTGGGCCGATCCTAGTTTCAACACGACAACAGCCGCGTGGCATACGCGGCATCTGCCGGAGCCAAACGCGTCCGCACCCACCCCGCATGGACCATCATGAGCCCCGCACCACCCACCACACCGACACACTCCCCAAAACCGGATTCGCCATGGGCGCCGCTCGCGGCGCGCGTCTTCCGGGCGCTGTGGATCGCCCAGTTGGTCTCCAACATCGGCAGCTGGATGCAGATGGTGGGCGCCCAGTGGCTGCTGATCGGGCACGACGCGGCACTGGTGACGCTCGTCCAGACGGCCTCCAGCCTGCCCGTCGTGCTCCTGGCTCTGCCCTCGGGCGTGGTCGCCGACCGCTACGACCGTCGCAGGGTGCTCCTGGCCGCGCAGTTGGCCATGCTCGCGGTCTCCGGCGCGCTCACCGCGCTGGCGTTCGCGGACGCGCTCACCCCGGTGCTGCTGCTGGTGCTCACCTTCCTGCTGGGATGCGGCACCGCGTTGATGGGCCCGGCCTGGCAGGCGATCCAGCCGGAGCTGGTGGAACGCCGCCAGCTAGGGCAGGCTGCTGCGCTCGGCGGCGTCAACATGAATCTGGCCCGCGCCCTCGGACCGGCCGTGGGCGGAGTGGTCGTGGCAGCGGCGGGCGCGGGGTGGGTATTCGCCTTCAACGCCGCCTCCTATCTCGGCATCGCCGCCGTCCTGCTGCTCTGGCGGCCTCCCCGGACTGTTGTCCCCGCCCCCAGCGGGGAGAAGCTGCTGACCGCCGTCGACGCGGGCCGTCGCTACGTGTGGTACGCACCGGGCATCCGCCGGGTCCTCCTGCGCATGATGCTGTTCATCCCTGGTGGCGCCGCTCTGTGGGCGCTGCTGCCGCTTGTCGCGAGCCGCTCCCTGCACCTGGGCTCGGGCGGCTACGGGCTACTCCTGGGCGCGGTCGGCGCCGGAGCGGTCGCGGGCGCCTTCGTACTGCCCCACAGCAACCGGGTGCTCGGCGCCAACGGCACTCTGGGCAGCGGTGCCCTGGTCTTCGCGGGCGTCCTGGTGGTACTGGCCACCGTACACATCCCGTGGCTGGTGACGGTGGTGCTGCTGTTCGCGGGTCTGGCGTGGATCGGGGTCCTGTCCACCCTCAACGCGGCCATGCTGACGCGGCTCCCGGGCTGGGTCCGGGCCCGTGGCCTCGCCGTCTATCTCCTTGTCTTCCAAGGCGGCCAGGCGCTGGTGGCGCCACTGTGGGGCGCCCTCGCCGACCGGCTGGGGCTCGCCGTCCCCCTCCTGGCCGGCAGCGCGTTGCTCCTGGTCAGTACCATCAGCCTGCGCCGCTGGCCGCTGTACGGGGCGGAGGGCGTCGACCCCTCCCTGTCCGAGCACTGGCCGGTCCCGCCCCTGGTGTTCGAGCCCGGGCCAGCCGCCGGCCCCGTGCTGGTCACCGTCTCCTACCGCGTCGCCCCCGGGAACGGATCCGCCTTCAGTGACTGCATGGATCACGTCGCCCGTTCCCGGCGGCGCACAGGAGCCCTCACATGGGGGCTGTACCAGGACGGACAGGATCCCGGGCACTTCATCGAGAACTACCTCGTCGCCTCCTGGTCCGAGCATCTCGCCCAGCACAGCGACAGGCTCACCCTCACCGACCGCCGCTACGAGGAGCAGGCACGCCGTCTACTCGTCCCCGGCACCCGGCCAGAGGTCACCCATGCCTTCGACACGTCCTCGGGACCCGTCGTCCCGGAAGACGGCGAAGGGATCCCGACGCCGAGCCTCCGTCGCGTACCGAAGGAACAGGACCAGCAGGCAACGAACCAAGTCGTCGAAACAGAAAGGTGATCGCACCGCGTGGAAATCCACCGCGCCGCTGACCAGCACCAACCGAAAGGATCCCGATGAGCCAGCCTTCCGCCACACCGACCGTCGAGCGGGTGGACAACCAACACCGATACGAAATCCTCGTCGACGGAAAGCGCGTCGGCCTGACCGCGTACCGCGACCGTGGTGAGCAGCGGGTCTTCTTCCACACGGAAGTCGACGACGCCTTCGCCGGACAGGGGCTGGCCGCGCAACTGGTCCATGAGGCACTCACCGATGTGCGCGCGTCGGGCAAGCGCATCGTGCCGGTCTGTCCCTATGTGGCCAAGTACCTGAACCGGCATGAGGAGTTCAACGACATCACCGACCCGGTGACCCCGGAGATCCTGGAGTGGCTGAACACGGAGTTGGGCTGACGGCCGGGAGAGGCCATGCGGCGGCGTCCTCCCGCCTCGCAGCTGGGACCTTCGCTGACCATCGGGAGGTCACCGACGTATAGGCATGGAGAGGGGACCGCCTCTCATTCGGTGGCTCCGCTGGTGACGCCGGCGGCGACGTGGCGCTGAGCGACGACAAGCAGCACGGCCGCCGGGACGGAAGCCAGAACGGCGGTGGCCATGATGGCGTTCCACTGGTTCGTGTGGGCGCCGATGTACTGGTAGATGCCCAGGGTGATCGGCCGTACGGTCTCCGTGGTGGTCAGCGTGAGGGCGAAGAGGAAGTCGCTCCACGTGAAGAGGAAGGTGAAGAGGGCGGTGGTGATCAACGCGTTCACACTCACCGGAAGCGCCACGGAGCGGAGAACGCGCAGCCTCCCCGCGCCGTCCACTCGCGCGGCGTCGATGATCTCCCTGGGAATGCCCTGCATGAACGAACGCAGGATGATGATCGCGAAGGGGACTCCGGCGGTCGAGTCGGCGAGGATCAGTCCGAGGTAGGAGTTCAGGAGCCCCAGGTCTGTATACGCGCTGTAGAGCGCGTTGGCCACGACGATGCTCGGAACCATCTGTGTGATCAGAACGCCGAAGACCACGAGGTTGGTTCCTCGGAGGCGGAACTGGGCCAGCGCGTAGGCCGCCGGGGCGGCGAGCACCAGGCTGAGCGCAACGCTGCCGAGAGCCACGACGAGGCTGGTGACGAGGTTGCGTCCCTGATCGCGCAGTGCCGTGGCGTAACCGCTGAAGTCCGGGTGGAAGGGGAACCAGGCTCCGTACAGTGCGTTGCCCGCCGGCTGCAGGGAAGCATTCACCATCCAGTAGACGGGAAACAGCATCAGCGCGAGCAGGAAGATCCCGACGATCGTGGACGGCCAGCCCCGCTTCGGCGCGCGCTTCACGAGACCTCCTCTCAGGCGTTCTTGGCGCGCCGGTTGGCGCGCAGGTAGACGAGGGCGAAGACGAGCGAGATGACGATGAGCAGGTTGCTCATCGCGGCGCCGCGTCCGAACTCGAACTGCTGAAAGGACAGTTCGTAGGACTGGGTGGCGAGGGTCTCCGTGGCGTCGGCCGGTCCTCCGCCCGTCACCACGAGGATGATGTCCAGCACCTTGACCGTGTAGACCGCGCCCAGCACCACAACGACGCTGACCACGGGCCGCAGCAGTGGCCAGGTGACATGGCGAAACGACTTCACCGGACCGGCGCCGTCCAGCTTCGCCGCCTCGTACAGATGTGTAGGGATGTCCTGTAGGCCGCCGTAGAGGATCGTGGTGTTGAAGGGTATTCCGACCCAGATGTTGATCAGGATCACCGACACGAGCGCCTGCGAGGTGCCGGTGAGCCAGGGGATGCCGGACGGCAGCAGGTGGAGGTGACGGAGTGTGCTGTTGACGACTCCCGAGTCGGTGTCGAGCATCCACCTCCACGTCGTTCCGGAGACGACCAGTGGCAGCAGCCACGGCAGCAACAGGAGGGACCGCAGAACACCGGCGAGCGGGAAGCGCCGCTGGAAGAACAGGGCGAACGCCAGGCCGAGCACAAACTGCACGAACAGCGAGCCGGCGGTGAACAGGACCGTGGTCAGCAAGACCTTGGGGAACAGGTCCGACGACAGGATCCTTGAGTAGTTCTCCACCCCCACGAACGGCGCGGCACCGGTGTAGAACGTCGCGGGCGTGTACTGCTGGAAGCTCATCACGATGTTCTTGACGATCGGGTAGCCGAAGAAGAGCAGCAGGTACGCCGCGGCGGGCACGATGAACATCCCCTGGGCGAGGGACTCCCACCTGCGTGCCCGGACCACGGCCCTCTCCCTGCGGCGCGCGTCCTCGTCCTCTGTCGCACCAGTGCCGGGTGTCCCGGCGTCGGCGGCGCCGGCTTCCTGCCCGGTGCCGGTCCGCAGGGCCCTGGACAGATCAGGACCCCGTCGCGATCAGCTGTGCATCCTTGAGCGCTTCCTCCGGTGTCTGCTCGCCGGTCAGCGCGGACTGGATCGCAGTGTAAATCCCGGTCGCCGCCTTCGGCCACTTGACGCCGAGCTCGCGGGTACGGGCCCGGGCCCCTTCAGCGCTTCTTACGAAGGCAGCCATCGACGGGAGCTGTTCGGCGTACTGGGAGGCCACCGCGGTGCGGGAGGGAACGGTGAAGTACTGCTTGGCCAGGGCGAGCATGTTCTTGGAGTCGTTCAGGCAGGCCAGTACCTGGGCGGCCTTCTCCTGCCGGGCCTCGGAACCGGTCTGCGGGACCGTCCACACCTCACCGCCGAGTGGTGTGACAGGTGCCTGCCCCGCCCGGGGGACAGGGATGGGTGCCACCGCCCAGTGCAGGTTCTTGGCTTGGTTCAGGGCGGGGATCCGCCAGGGGCCGTTGACCATCATGGCTGCCTTGCCGGCGACGAACTGGTCGTGGACGTCGGCCTGGGTCCAGTTCAGCACGGACTTCGACATGGAACCGCTCTTCACCAGGTCGACCCACAGCTGGAGTGCCTGCGCGGCCTGCGGTGTGTCCAACTGCTTCTCGTCCCCGCCGTTGGACCACAGGAAGGGCAGGAACTGCCAGGTGCCCTCGAAGGTGGCGTTGGCGTCGACCGCCATGCCGTAGCGTCCCGGGCGGGTCAGCTTGGCCGCCGCCGCCTTCAGCTCGTCCCAGGTCCTCGGCACGGCGACGCCGGCCTCTGCGAGCATGTCCTTGTTGTAGAAGAGCGCGATCGTGCTGACGGTGGGTGCCAGCCCGTACACCTTTTCCTTGTAGGTGCCCGCCGACAGGATGCCCTCGGCGAAGCCGCTGGAGTCGATGCCGTACTGGTCCAGTGGGGTCAGCGCGCCGGTCCCTGCGATCTGCTGCAGGTCGGGGTTGTCCAGCATCAACAGGTCGGGAAGGGTCCGTGACGACGCCCGCTGCAGGACCTTCGGGATGAGCGACGCGCCTGGAACGCTGGTGTGCTCGACCTTCACGCCGACGCTCTTGCCGCAGGCGGTAAGGCGTGTGCCCCACTGGCTGTGTTCGGTTGCGTCGGTGTAGTAGTCAAGCGCGGTGATGGAGGTGACCTTGCCGGTGGCGGATCCGCCGCCGGTTCCGCCACCGCAGCCGGTGGCAGCCAGTACCAGGGCGACGGATCCGAAGACGGCGGCGAACCGCCGCGCCGGCAGTCTGACCGGTGAAAACATGATGGTGCCTGTTCCCGAGTGACATCTGTGGCCGGAATGTCGGTCTCGGGAAGTGCAGGAGTTTCGAGGGTCCCGTGACGACTCGGTCAGCGTAAGCGCACGGGTCAAGGCCATGACGTCCGGGTCGGTAACACAAAACGGTCTGTAGCAGCGACTTCCCGGTGACCATCAAGCCCGGCGTTCGCCCAGGTCAGCTGCGAGGACAGGCTGCGGCCATTGAGCTGCTCGACGGTGGCCGTCCCGCCACACAGCGGCTCTGGGAGGACACGGCACCCGGCGAGACTCTGCCGTTGCCTCCTTCATCCGCTCACAAGGTTCGTCGAAGCCTGTCGCCGTCTCCGCGACCAGTGCCCTGTTCGGCGGCTTCGCGGATCATCGATGCCACGGCGCCGGGCTGCGACAGCACGACGGCGTGCGTACCGTCCAGCAGGTGTTCGGTGGCCGCCATGCGCTGTGCCATGAAGCGCTGAGCGGTGGGGTTGAGCATCCGGTCGGCGGTCGCGATGGCGTACCAGGACGGCTTGGAGGCCCACGCCGGCGGGCCCGATCTTCCGGTCAGCGCGCTCCAGGCGATCGGGCGTTGCGCCGCGGACAGGACATCCGTGACGCGGGGCGGCAGCTCGGCGGCGTACACCTGCGGGAAGCGTTCCTTACGGATGTACAGCTCGCTGTCCGGCTCGGCGGGAAACCGGCCGGGGAGAGCGACGGTGACGGTCGCGTCGGTCACCGGCATCGGGGCAAAACGGTTCGTGATGTCCGCAACGCACTCTCCGGCGTCGAGGCCGAACGCCGCGACGTAGCACAACGCCACGATGTTGTCGGCGTCGGCAGCGGCCTGCGTGATGACCGCACCACCGTAGCCGTGGCCGACCAGCACGACCGGGACGTCGAGGTGGCACACCACACTCCTGATGTAGGCGGCGTCCTGCGCCAGGCCGCGCAGCGGGTTCGCCGGGGCACGCACCGTCAGTCCGGCGGCTTGAAGAAGTCTGATGACCCCCGCCCAGGATGAGGCGTCGGTGAATGCCCCGTGCACAAGCACGATGGTCGGCAGTACGGGGGTGGGTCCGTGCACGTCGGTGGCCTCCGAATACGTTCGGTCCCAGCCAAGCGCGTCCAGGTGGGGCAGGCATCGCGTGAACGTACCAACGTGTCCGCTCAGTCGTCGCGCAAGGCCATGACGAGGTTGGCGAGTTGGACCCGGGAGTTGACCGACAGCTTGCGGAAGGCGGAGGTCAGGTGAGTGTTGACCGTGTGCGGGGAGACGACGAGCAGGTCGGCGGCCGACCGGTTGGTGTGACCCTCGGCAATGAGGCGGGCGATCTTCTTCTCCGAGGCCGTGAGGGCCTCCCATCCCTGGACGGGGCGCTGCCTGATCTCCGACCTGCGACCGCCGGCCGCCGCACCACGCATGTCACGCTGCGCGCGTGCCGCTGCCGCGTGGGCGCCTGACTCGGCGAACGTGGCATGGGCGTGAGCCAGGGTGGCCACTGCTTCAGCTTTCCGGCCCCCTGCCAGTAGTGCCTGTCCGAGGTCGGCGGAGGCGGCGGCCCGGACCAGCGGGCGAGGGCTCGCCTTGAGCAGTGCTACGGAACGTTCCAGCATGGCGAGATCCTTGTTCACAAGCCCGAGGGCCTGCGCCGCGATGCCGGTGGCGGTGGGCACGGCCGGGTTGCGTTCGGCGTGGGCCTGGGCCTGTGCGGCCAGGTCCTCGGCGAGCCCCTGGTCCGCGCCTCGCAGAGCGACGCGTATCGCGGAGTCGACCCAGGTGCGCAACAGCCGCCAGCGCATGAAGGAACCTGTCTCCTGCACCTGCCGAATCTTGTCGATCGCAAGCCCGATGTCGCCGTCGTCCTCGGCGAGGACCGCTTCCAGGAAGCGCACCGCGGCCGTGTTGCCCGGGTTCGGTTTGATCACCAGTCTTTCCCGCGCTGCGGCCAGGTGCTGCCGCGCCGCTTGCCGGTCGCCGCGCAGAAGTGCGATCCGGGAGCGGATCACGCGAGAGTTCAGCTGCTGGACGGGTACCTGTACGTCTTCTTCCAGGCGCTCCATCGTCACGAAGTCGGCCTCGGCGTCGTCGAGCCTGCCAAGCCCCAGATGCTGCTGGGCCTGGGCCCACAGCAGCATTGCCTGACGGGGCGACCCGGCATTGTCTGCTGCCTGCAGCAGCCGTTCGCTGGACTCGAAGTCATCCAGGTGCTGGTACGCGACGATCTCTTCGGGAAGGAAGGCGGAATCGACGGCGCTGAGCGCGGTGAAGCGCTCCAGTGCGACGGCGTTGTCTCCCGTGTTGAGCGCGATCTCGCCGAGCCCGAACAGCGCTAGGACGTGCGCCTCCCGGTCACCGATCGCGATGGCGTCGCGCAGCGTGTTCTCGCCGGCCTCACGTGCCGCGACAAGATCATGCCCTCGCGACAGAGCCAGCGTACGCAGGGCGGCCAGCCTCGCCCCGACCTCCGGGGCGGCGCCCCCGACTGCGAGGGCCGTTTCGGCCCGGCGGCGCAATTCGTCGGCGAGATCCATGTTCCACAGCGTCCCGCCCAGGGCCGCCTGCAACCGACTGAAAGCCTCCACGGGCGGCCGGAAGGCCAGCAGCCGGTCGCCGGTCGACAGCGCCTCTCGATTCCGGCCGGCCCGTGTCAGGCAGACGATCGCCTGCTCACCCACTACGAAGCTCAACGGCCTCGCGGGCGGCACCAGTTCCAGGGCGCGCGTCATCAGGTCGGCCGCGAGGCCCGGCGCGACGGGCAGTACGTCATCAGCGGCTCGCCGCAGCAGCGTCACGGCCTCCTCGTCTCCAGGCAGGGCGCCCTTGAGGATGTGCGGCACCGTGTCGATCGGCTGGTGGCCCGCGGAGACAAGGTGCTTGGCAGCCTCTCGGTGCAGAGCCTTCCGGGCCGACGGCGGGATGTCGACGTAGACCGCCTGGCGCAGCAGATCATGCCGGAAGACCAGATGATCCCCGTCGTCGTCCAGGAGTCCGGCGCGCACCGCCTCCTCGAGCGCCGCGATCAACGTGGTGGGCGGTTGGCCGCAGAGCGCGGCGGCCTCGGAAAAGCCGAACCTGCGTCCCAGCACCGCTCCCATCTGAAGGAATCGCAGTGTGCTGGATTGCAGGGATCTGAGTCTGCCGCGCACACCCACGACGAGCCCTGGGTGCACAGGCTCACCCGTGGCACCGGCGGTCCGCAGTCCCGCGAGCATCTCGACCGCCAGAAAGGGGTTCCCGCCGGCTCCGTCGAGCAGGTCCCGTACCCGCTCGTCGACGGCCGCACCCAGCGTGTCGCCGGCCAACTCGCCGATGGCCGCGGCGGACAGTGGCCCCAATGGCACAGTGACCGCCGCGAGTTCGCCCTTCGCAGCTGCGACGACCTCCTCCACCGGCCCGGCCGGCTCCTGTCGCCCGGTCAGCATCCAGAGAACCGGCGAGGTCCGCAAACGTGCCGGAAGCTGCTTCAGGGCGAACCGGCTCAGCGGGTCGGCCCACTGCACGTCGTCCAGGGCGATCAGCACCGGCACGCTGTCGGCTCTGGCTTCGATCGCCTCCGCCAGGCGTTCCACCAGCCAGATCCGCTGATCGTGATGGCGCGCAAGATCGGCGAACGCATCGCCGGACAGCAGCGGCTGATCGCCGTGCAGGATGCAGGCTGCCAACGACGAGAGCGGCACGATGTGATGCAGTTCATCGGCCTTGCCGAGGCCGACTGAGAATCCCGCTGCTCCGGCCCAGGCGACGGCCTCGGCAAGCAGCGTGCTTTTGCCGATTCCCGGTTCCCCCCGGATCAGGGCCAGCGCGCCGCTTCCAGTGCGGGCCACCGAGGCGATCAGTGTCTGCAGCTCTTCGAGTTCGGCCTCCCGGCCGCGCAGACCGCTTCGGGACAGCGACCCGACTGACCCCGCCACTCACGCCCCTCCTGTCCGCACTCCCCGGCCGAAGCCGGGCTCACCCATACCGACCGGCGCCTTGGCCCTTGGGCGTCGGCTGCCGGTGCCGGAAGGCGGGTCCGGCAGGCGCGGACGGTACGCCGGGTGTCCACTATGACAAGAGCAGCAGCTCAGTGCACAACTCGGTACACAGGAGGAGACGGCCATGCCGCCGGCGGAAGCCCTGGCACGGCTGGGCGGAATGCCGTCGCCGGCCCGCTGGGCGAGCCCGACTGGACGGTTTACAGGGATCGAGGCTGAGCTCGTCGAATCGGGTGTCCGTACGGGCTGGGCGCCCAGCAAGATCGTGATCTTGGCCGGGAAACCTCCTCGCCTCAGGCCGCTGTGTCCCCGGCATCACCGGCGAGGTGAACGTCACTCCGGGCCGGCGGCAGAGGGGAACACCGAGGCCGCAAAGCCGGCACGGGATCCGACACCCTTGACACTCCACTCGGCGACGGAGGCGTACGAGGCGCTCGCGCCGTGGAGTCCCGCCACTCGGCAGAGGACATCCCATAGGCGGCCCGGAACACCCGGCTGAAGTGGGCGGCGCTGGTGAAACCCCACTGGCGAGCCAATGCGGCGATGGTCCGGCCTGCCGCCTCCCGGCGGGCCAGCTCACGTCGGCACTCCTGCAGCCGGCGGCGCTGGATCCATCGACCGACAGTGACGTCCTCGGTCTCGAAAAGCCTGTGCAGGTAGCGTACGGAGATGTGGTGGGCGCGGGCTGGGGCCTCCGGCGTCAGGTCCGGATCGGCGAGGTGCCGGTCGATGAACACCTGGATCCGCGGCAGCAGCACCCGCGCTGCGCTCGATGTGTCACCCACCTCCTCGTGAAGTCGCTCCCCGACCAGGACGGTGAGGAGGTCGACGGTATGGCGGGCCAGGGCTCACTGCTGTCACCCTTTCTGACCCGGCTCGTGGACACGGCGGCAACGTACCCGTCGGCTATCGGTGTAACGCTGTGCCGGGACGGATGGGTGTCGCCGCAAGTCGTTGCAGGTCGGACTCTCCCAGACCCTCGGCACGCCTGTCGGCGCCCGCCAGGCGGACCGACTCTGCCGGGCCGCACCGAGCGGGAGCGGCTGCGCATGATCAGCGATGTCCGTCCTGCTGTCACCGTGCGGTGGGGCCGCCCGCTCGGTGTTCCGAGGCCCAGTACAGGAGTGCCAGGAGCGGCAGAGCCCCACCGACAAGCGTCACCGCCGTCCAGCCGCGGGCGTAGTAGGTGAGCGAGCCCAGCTGGGAGCCGACGGCACCGCCCAGGAAGAAGGTGGCGATGAAGGCGCTGTTGAGGCGGGCACGCGCATCGGGGTCGAGCTGGTAGATGGTGTGCTGGCCGAGAATGAGAGTCGTCTGCACGGCCATGTCGAGCAGGATCGCGGCCAAACCGATCAGGACGATGCTGCGCTGTCCGAAGCCGGCGAGCGCGAACGCCACAGCAGCGACGGCGAAGGCGGCACCGGTCATGGGCCGTGTCAACTTGCGGTCGGCCCAGTGCCCGGCAAACGGGGCCACTGCCGCACCGGCCGCACCGACGAGGGCGAAGATGCCGACCCCCACCTCGGAGTAGTGGAACCGGGGCCCGGTGAGGACGTACGAGATGGTCGTCCAGAAGGCGCTGAACGAACCGAACATCGCCGCCTGGTACAGCCCGCGCCGCAGCAGCTCTGGGTGGGTGCGCACCAGCTGGACGGTGGAGCGCAGCACGTGGGCATAGGGGATGTTCGTGGTCGGCGCGTGCTGCGGCAGAGCGGCGTGCAGGGCCACGGCCAGGACGGCCATGAGGGCGGCGGAGCCGAGGTAGACGACGCGCCAGCCCGCGAGGTCGGAGACCAGGCTACTGAGGGTCCGGGACAGCAGGATGCCGGTGAGCAGGCCACTCATCACCCGGCCGACTATGCGGCCGCGGGCGTGGTCGGGGGCGAGGCTCGCGGCGAAGGGCACGAGGATCTGCGCGACGACCGACGTGGTGCCGCTGATCAAGGACGCGGTAAGCAGCAGGGGGAAGTTCGTGGCGAGTCCGGCCGTGACGAGGGCGAGCGTGGTGACCGCCAGCAGCACGGTGATCAGGCGGCGCTTCTCCAACCGGTCGCCGAGCGGGACCAGGAAAAGCATGCCGACCACGTAGCCGACCTGGGTGAGAGTGATCAGCCAACCTGCACCCGTCGTGCTGACGTGGAAGACGTCACGCAGTGAGGAGAGCAGCGGCTGGGCGTAGTAAAGGTTGGCGACGGTCATGCCGGAGGCAATGGCAAGAAGCGCTATCAGCCATCCCGACACGCCGTGCGAGGTCTTTCCTGTGGCGGGCAGGCGTGGGGCCTGGAGATCGGCTGACTCGGACATGGGTACCTTCTTGGTGAGGACCGGGCAGCCCGGCCCGAGAGTCCGGCCGGGCCAGAACCTGCCGCGGCGAGCCCGGACCGGAACGCAACCGGATCACTGGACAGATACTGCTTGACGACGTGTTCGCTTCGGGATCCGCCGGGGGTCGCCTCAGTCGAAGCGCAGGTCGGAGAGCTGCCGTTCGAGCACGGTGATGTCGTCCTCGGGCGTCTCCTCGGCCGGACGGGCGGCCATGAGGGTGGCCAGCTCGCCGCCCGCCCGCCGTATGCGCGCGGGCAGGCCCTCGGTGTACTCGTCACCGCCGGATCCCCAGTCCTCGGACGCCGCGTACACCGCGGTGGGGACGACTGCGGCGCGCAGGTAGGCGAAGAGCGGGCGCAGGGCGTGTTCCAGGACCAGGGAGTGGCGGGCCGTGCCGCCCGTCGCCGCGACGAGGACCGGCTTGCCGGTGAGGGCGTCCGGGTCGATCAGGTCGAAGAAGGACTTGAACAGCCCGCTGTAGGAGGCGGTGAACACGGGGGTCACGGTGATCAGGCCGTGGGCCCCCGTCACCGTGTCGATCGCGGCGGCCAGTGGGGGGACGGGAAGCCGGTCACAAGGTTGTTGGCGACGGCGACGGCCAGTTCGCGCAGCTCGATGACCTCGGTGTCCACGTCGTGGCCCTGAGCGGCGAGTTCGCCGCGGGCCGACTCGGCGAGACGGTCGGCGAGCAGGCGTGTGGAGGACGGGGTGCTCAGCCCCGCGGAGACGGCGACGAGCTTCATGCGGCGGACACCTCCTGAACGGCCCGCAGGGACTGGTGGGTGGGCGCGTCCGGCACTTTGGCGGAGCGGCCGATCGCGAACTCCTTCCGCAGGACGGGCACCACCTCTTCGCCGAGGACGTCGATCTGTTCCAGGACGGTCTTCAGGGGCAGCCCCGCGTGGTCCATCAGGAACAGCTGCCGCTGGTAGTCGCCGACGGTGGCACGGAAGGACAGCGTCCGCTCGATGACCTGCTGGGGAGAGCCCACCGTCAGCGGAGTCTGCTCGGTGAACTCCTCCAGCGAGGGCCCGTGCCCGTAGACGGGCGCGTTGTCGAAGTAGGGGCGGAACTCCCGGACGGCGTCCTGGGAGTTCTTCCGCATGAACACCTGCCCGCCGAGGCCGACGATGGCTTCCTCGGGCCGCCCGTGACCGTGGTGGGCGTACCGCCGCCGGTAGAGCTGGACCATCTGCCTGGTGTGTTCGGCGGGCCAGAAGATGTTGTTGTGGAAGAAGCCGTCGCCGTAGAAGGCCGCCTGCTCGGCGATCTCGGGCGAGCGGATCGAGCCGTGCCACACGAACGGCGGTACGCCGTCCAGCGGCCGGGGCGTGGCCGTGAACCCCTGAAGCGGCGTACGGAACTTGCCCTCCCAGTCCACGACGTCCTCGCGCCACAGGCGACGCAGCAGCGCGTAGTTCTCCTTGGCGAGGTTGAGGCCCTGTCGGATGTCCTGGCCGAACCACGGATAGACCGGGCCGGTGTTACCGCGCCCCATCATCAGGTCGACCCGGCCGTCGGCCAGGTGCTGGAGCATCGCGTAGTCCTCGGCGATCTTCACCGGGTCGTTGGTCGTGATCAGCGTCGTGGCGGTGGAAAGAATCAACTTCTCGGTACGGGCGGCGATATAGCCCAGCATCGTGGTCGGCGACGACGGCACGAACGGCGGATTGTGGTGCTCACCGGTCGCGAAGACGTCCAGGCCGACCTCCTCGGCCTTCAGCGCGATGGCGACCATCGCCTTGATGCGTTCTTGCTCCGACGGGGTACGGCCATTGGTCGGGTCGGGGGTCACGTCCCCCACCGAGAAAATTCCGAACTGCATGGGGTGCCTATTCGTTCCGGTGACTGTGTGAGTGCCGGAAATGTAGGCACCGGCCGGACGGTCGTCATGCCTGTGCGCGCAGGGGAGCTTGCCCGTCAGCGCCCTCTCCCGGCCCGCGTGGTGGGCCGCTGCCTGTGCGACCGCAAGTGTGCAGCATCGGGCAAGTGCCGGGGCGCTCGTAGGCAATCGCCTACCCGGTCAGCCGTCTAGCGTGTCGGTGCCACAGGGCGGCGATCGCATCCCCTCCCCCTGGCCGGCTCGGCCGCAGTGACGGTGGACCCGGCACGCGACAGCGGCCCCCACCGAACGACCCACTCGGGCAGCCCGTGCCTGATGCCTCGCCCCGCGCGGGCCGTGAACACGCGCGAGCCCCGCCAAGAACCGATGCCTACCCGGGAGTGCCCATGGCTTCGTCAACCGTCGTCGAACTGTCCCGATGGCAGTTCGCGATCACCGCGATCTTCCATATGACCTTCCCCGCGCTCACCGTCGGCCTCTCCGTTCTCCTCGCCGTCGTGTACACGGTCTACGTACGCACGGGGAACCCCCTGTACCTGCAGATCTTCCGGTTCTGGAAGAAGATCTTCGCCGTTGGCTTCGGCCTGGGCGTCGTCGCGGGCACGGTGATGACGTTCGAGTTCGGCCTCAACTGGGGCGTGTACGCCCACGCGGTGGGGCCGGTCATCGGGGTCACCATCGCCATGGAAGTGATCACCGCTTTCTTCCTGGAGGCGGGCTTCATCGGCCTGATGCTCTACGGGGACGGCCGGATCCGGCCGCGCACCATGGCCCTGGCCAGCTGGATGGTCGCCTTCGGAACACTGCTGTCCACCACCTGGATCCTGTCGGCCAACAGCTGGATGCAGGACCCCGTCGGCTACCAGAAGGCCGACGGCCAGTTCCACGCCAGGGACTGGATCAGCATCCTGCTCAACCCCGCCTTCGCCCACCGCTTCCCGCACATGCTGCTGGCCGTGCTGATCAGCGCCGCCTGGTTCGTCGGCGGAATCTCCGCCTGGTACCTGGTGAAGAACCGGGTCCACGCCCAGCCCATGGCCCGCCGCTGCCTGTCCATCGCGCTCGGCGTGCTGGGCGTGCTGATGCCGGTGCAGCTGTACGTGGGAGACGGCACGGCGGCCTTCATGGGCCGGCACCAGCTCCCCAAGCTGGAGGCTTTCGAGGGCAACTGGAAGAGCGACAACAACGGCTACAACCTGCTCGTCGTCCCCGACACGGACAAGGGCGAGAACAGGCTGCACGTGGAGATTCCCTATCTCGGCTCGGTCATCGCCCAGGACCTCAGCGGCAAGACGACGACGCCCGGACTCCTGCAGACCCCGCCCGCCGAGCGCCCCAACATGTGGACCACCTTCTACGGTTTCCGCGCGATGTACTTCACCGCGCTGCTCATGTTCGGCACGGCCTTCACGGGTGTGGTCCTGCGCATGCGGCGCCGGCTGTTCGACTCCCCGCGCTTCCTGCGGTGGATGGTGTGGATGACCCCGGCCGGGATCATCGCCATCACCGGCGGCTGGATCGTCGCCGAGACGGGCCGCCAGCCCTGGGTCGTCTACGGCCAGCTGCGCACCGCCGACGCGGTCTCCCACCTCACCACATTCGAAGTCGCCGCCAGCCTGGCGGGTTTCGTCCTGCTCTACGTCACCCTGCTGGCCATCTGGGCCCGCTACATCGTCCGCACCGTCAAGGCCGGCCCCGAAGCACTGCCCACCGGGCCCGCCTCGCCCGACGCATCGGAGGCCCTCGTTGCTTGAGCACGCCAGTTACACCCTGGTCCTCATCTCACTCGCCATGTACGTCGTCCTCGACGGTTACGACCTCGGGGTGGGCATGCTCAGCCTGGCGGCCCGGCCGGAGCGCCGAGGGGAGTACGGCGAGATCGTCGCCACCGCCTGGGACGCCAATGAGAGCTGGATCATCCTGGCCGGCGTCGTCCTCTGGGCCGGCCTGCCGGGCGCCTACGCCGTGATTCTGCCCAGTGTCTATCTGCCGTTGATCGGCATGCTGATCGCCATCATCCTGCGCGGACTCGGCCTGGAGATGCAGAGTGCGGCCGGCGCCTACCGGCGAGGTTGGGCGCTGCTGTTCGGCGGGGCGTCGCTCGCGGCGACCGTGTGCCAAGGTCTGGTCCTCGGCGCCGTGCTCACCGGCCCGAGCCAGCGCAACGGTACCTTCCAGGGCGGGGCCTTCGACTGGCTCAGCCTCTACAGCGTGCTGTGCTCGCTCGGCCTGGTCGCCGTCTACCTGCTGGCCGGGGCCGCCTGGCTGCAGGACAAGACCGAGGGCTGGTCGCGGTCGGGCGTCCGCCGCACGGGACGGTCGCTTCTGGTGGTCACCGCAGCCATGGCGGTCGTACTCGGCCTGCTGCTGCCGAGCGCCGACCCGCAGCAGTCGCAGCTGGGCCAGCCCATGCGCGCTGTGCTGTTCTGGCTCACGGTTGTCGCCGCTGTCGTGGCCGGTGCGGTCGCCTGGCACGGATTCGGCCGTCGCCCCGACTGGCGGCCGTTCGCCGCCGTGGCCACGATGACGGTCTGTGGGCTGCTGGGCCTGGCCGTGGTCTCCGTACCGGTCGTCGTACCGCCCGGACTGACCGTCCATCAGGCTGCGAGCCCGCACTCCTCCCAGCTCTTCCTGGTCCTGGGCGTCGGGTTGTGCATGCCGTTCGTACTGGCCTACAACACCTACGCCTGGCGGAGCTTCCGCGGCAAGTACACCGATCCGGTGGAGAGTCCGATCCCGCCGCTGCATGCCCGCACCTACCCCTTGGCGGTCTCCCCAGCACCCTCCGGCACCTTGCGGACGATCACGCGACGGAGCCTGCTGGTGGTGCTCGGCATTCTGGCGACTGCCCTGTCCCAGGACGTGTTCGGCGGTGACGCCGACTGGATCGGCCCGGTCGGCGTCACCGTTCTGGGCTGTGCGGCGCTGGCCGCCTGGATCGTGGGCGACCGCCGGGACCGGCGCGCCGGGTACTTCCACGCGGACATCACGGATACCACGGGTATCGCCGACGTCGCGGGCATCGAGGCGGAGCCCACCTCGTGAGTACCGCCGTGCTCCTGGACGAACTGGCCGCGGACAGGGCCGAAGAAGGGGTGCCCGCCGCCCGGTTGAAGGAATGGGCGGCCGTCGGACGGCGGGAGCTGCGCCGCGCGGGCCTGCTGCGCGGCGCGGCCCAGCTGGGCACGGTCATCTGGGCGGGAGGGCTCTCCTGGGGCGCCGAGCGCGGCCTGTCCGCACTCCACGGCGCCCCCGTGTCCGCCGTGCTGCCGCCCGCCCTGCTCATAGCGGCCGGCGTGGCCCTGCACGCTGTACTGCTGGCCGCGGGCGACGCGGCAGCCGCGCGCGGCGCCCGCACCGTACGCGAGAGGCTGCGTGGCCGGCTCATCGAGACGGCGCTGCCCGCACTCGGCCCGGCCCGCACCGACCTGGACGACGTGGCACTGGTCCAGGCCGTCGACGGCGAGGTCGGTCAGCTGACCGACTGGCTCACCCACTACCTGCCCGCGCGGACCACCATGCTGCTCGGCAGCGGCCTCACCCTGGCCGCGATCGCCTCCCGCAGCTGGTTCGTCGCCCTGCTCGTGCTGGCAGCCACCCCGCTGCTGCCGGCCAACCTGAAGGTCATCGGCCTGGGCACGCAGACCGCTGTACGGGCCCAACTGACGGCGATCCGCACCCACCAGGCCCGACTGCTGGACCATCTGCGCGGCCTGCCCACCCTGGTCGGGCTCGGGGCGCACGACCAGGCGGCCGGTTCGTTGTCCCGGCACGACCGGGAGGTCGCCGGTCGCACCGAGAAGGTGCTTCGGATCGCCTTCCTGTCGACCGCGTGGGTCGAACTGCTCATCACCGGCACCCTCGCCGTGGTGGCGACCTACTGCGGACTGGTCCTGCTCGACTACCTGGACCTGCCCGTCGTACCGGAGCACATGAGCCTGTCCGCCGCGCTGTTCGTCCTCGTCCTGGTGCCCGCCTACTTCGCGCCGGCCCGGGACCTGGCCGCCGGCTACCACGCCCGCGCCCGGGCGACCGCCGCCGCCGGTCTGCTGGCCCAGGTCCTGGACGCGGATCGCGAGGCCGTGGTGCCACCTGCCCGACATGCCCGACGGGCCGCGGCGCCACCCGGGGTGCGCCTGGAAGCCGTCACAGTCCATCACCCTGGACGGGAGGCACCAGCGCTGCAACGAGTCAGCGTGCACCTCGCACCGGGGCGGTGCCTCGCCGTCACCGGCGCCAGCGGGGCCGGCAAGTCCACGCTGCTCGCAGTCGCGGCCGGGCTGTACGCCCCGCAGGCTGGACGCCCGCTCCACTTGCTGGACGGCCGGCCCGTCCCCGCGGACCCCAGCCGGGTCGCCTGGGTGGGCCAGCCCGCACACCTGCTGCCCGGCACCCTGCGCGAGAACCTCCTGCTGGCCCGGCCCGCCGCGAACGACCACGCCCTGCTGGACGCCGTCGCCTCCCTCGGCTTCGAAGACCTCCTCGCCGCACTGCCGCAGGGACTGGACACACCACTCGGCGAACGCGGCACCGGCCTGTCCTCCGGCCAGTCCCAACAGCTCGCCCTCATCCGGGCGTTGCTGCGGGACGCACCCCTGCTGTGCCTGGACGAACCCACCGCACACCTCGACCCGGAAGCGGAGCAACACGTCCTGTCCGCGCTGCGCACGCTGACCCGCGACCGTACGGTCCTGCTCGCCACCCACAGTCCCGCACTGCTGCGGCTGGCGGACCACGTCATCACGCTGGACCACGGGAGAGCCCGGTGAACCGGATCAGCGCCTGGCGGCTGCTGCGTACAGCGGCTCCGCTCCGCGCCCTCCTGACCGGCATGCTGTTCGCCGCGGCGGCAGAACTCAGCGGCGCCACACTGCTCGGAGTGTCCGGCTGGTTCCTGACGACCTGCGCCGTGGTCACCCTCCAGGCCAACACCACCTGGTCCTGGATGTACCCCTCGGGCGCCGTCCGGGCACTGGCCCTGACCCGCACCGGCCTGCGCTACCTCGAACGCCTGGCCAACCACCGGAACCTGCTGGCCACCCAGGTGGCCTTGCGAGCTCGGCTGGCCCGCGGCGCTGCCGGCCTCACGCCCCATCAGCTGCGCGGACAACGCGACGGGACGCTGCTCACCCTGCTCACCGCCGATGTGGAGACCGTCGCGGGCCTGCCCGCGAACGCCGTCGCACCACTGGTGGCAGCGGTCATGACGGCGTGCCTGGTCGATGCCCTGCTGCTGTGGGCCATGCCGGTCCTGGGAATCGCCGAACTCGTCGTCTGGGCAGTCGGCCTCGCCTGCGCCCGGCACGCCCACCACCGCGCGCGGACCCACCTCGCCGACGCCGCCGACACCAGGGCCGCACTCCGTACCGTGCTGCTCGGCAGCCGGGCCGCCTTCAACGAACTGCGGTGCCTGGACGCCCTGCCGCAGGCTCAGCGGACGGCGACGAGCGCCATGGCCGCCGTCGAGTCCGCCGAATGGGCCGCTGCCCGGGCCGAGCGGCACGGCCGGCTGGCCCTGCGTCTCCTTGCCGCACTGGGGCAAGCGGCGGTACTGGTCGTCGCCCTGCGCGCCGCCCCGGCCCAGCCGATCGCCGTCGTGGTGGGCGAGGTGCTGCTCGTTGCCGCCGGGTGGGAGCTACTGGAGAGGCTCCCCGGGCTGATGCAGCACCTGGCCCAGGCCAGGGACGCGGCCGAGCGCCTGGCCCCCCTCGCCGCCGAGGCACACCCGGCGGGCCAACGGCGGGAGGCCGTCCGCACCGTCAAGACGGATGGCCTCCCGCTCATCGGTTCGCCCGCGGAACTCACGATGACCGTGGGAGGCCCGGGACTGGTCCTTGTCACCGGCCCGAACGGCAGCGGCAAGTCGACGCTGCTCGGCCAACTGGCCGGGCGCGTGCCGGCGCCTGCCGGCACGGTGCTCCTCGACGGCACGCCCGTGCACGAACTGCCTGCCTCGGCCGTCGCCGAGACAGTCACCCTCGTCGAGGCCGACGACTGGCTGGCCGACGACACGGTCGCGGCCAATCTGCGTCAGGCGGCACCGTCGGCCGACACCACCGCGCTACGGGACGCACTGGAACTCGTCGGCTTGTCGGCCTTGCCCCTCGCCACAGCGGTGGGCCCCGGCGGGCGCCTGCTGTCCCAAGGGCAGCGCAGGCGCCTCGCAACGGCACGCGCCGTACTGAGACGTCCACCGATCCTGCTGCTCGACGAGCCGGTGGCCGGCCTGGACCGCCCCACCGCCGAGGCGCTCCTGGCCGCACTGCCCGAGGCGCTGCCCGAGACCGCGTTGGTGATCGCCCTGCAGGAGCAGGACCTCGACCTGCTGGATGACACACCGACCACCGTCGTACGGCTCGGCCGGACCGCCGAACGCCAGCACAACGGCAAGCGGACGGCCGAGCACGTACGGGGGTAGACCACGTCGGAGTCACAGCCCAGGCGATACGCGAACTGCCCGACCGGATTTCCGGACGGGCAGTCGGCGTTGGTGGGCCCTGTGCGGTGCGGGACGGCGATCCCGCGGCGGGTCACTTCCCCAGGAAGGTGAGGAGCGCCGCGTTGACCTCCTCCGCGTGGGTCAACAGCAGGCCGTGCGGGGCGCCCTCGATCTCCACGTAGTCGGCGGACGGGAGGGCCTTGTGGAACGGCCGCGCGGTCCCCTCGACGGGCAGGATCCGGTCGCCCGTGCTGTGCAGGATCAGGGCCGGCACGTCGATGGCCGGGACGTCGGCCCGGAAGTCGGTGTACCAGGTCGACGGCGCGGCCACGGCCGCGAAGAACCCACCGCCCGCGGCGACGTTCCAGCTGTTGCGGACCGCCTCCTCGCTGATCCTGGTCCCGAGGTTCTCGTCGAGGTTGTAGAAGTCCAGCGTGTCGCCGACCTGATCACACGATGCAGGTCCGCGCGCACGACTTCCCCGATAAGGGTGCCCGGAAAGCGGTGCCGTACGGGATCTACGACATCGGCGCGGATACCGGCTGGGTGTCGGTGGGCTGCGACGGGGACACCTCTGCCTTCGCGGTGGCCACTTTGCGCCGCTGGTGGGACGGTGAGGGGCGCCGCCGCTACGCGCACGCTTCTGCTGGTGACGCCTTTGCTTCGCGCACTGGTGGTGGCAGGGTGCGTGCCGATCTGGTGACGACCAGAGTGCTTTGCACGATCGAAGCCGCAGGTCAGCGGACGCCAGTGGAGGGTTGGGCCGTAGGTCTGTGACCAGCAGGTTCGTCGTTGTTGGCTGATCAGGGAGGGTTCGCGCCGCGTCATTTTGGCGCCCGAGCCTTCGAGCTGTGGTGACGAATCGCGCCGACCAGCGGGGACGCCGCCTGAGCGAGACGCCCCACAGGACAGGTGGATGTGTGACTAAGCAGGTCACGCCGGTCTTGTCTGCACCTCCAAAAGATCTGCACCCCATCGACATGGTCAGGGCTTGCTCGCGGATCGGCCGGTCGCTGTACGAATCGCGCCGGGGCGATCCGCACGCTGGGTGCGGGTGTGTGCTGCCGCTTCTACGGCGCATCCGTCGATCTCACGGATTCACGCGATGCCACGGCCTGATTCGCGCCGACACAATGCGCCTAAAAAGCACTACTAAAAAACGGGGGATTCCATGTCGCCGGACTCATCGACCACTCTCCACACCACGGACTCGGTGCCAACCCACCGCAGACGGGCGTACTGGCGTGAGGCGCTGTCCCAGACCTTCGGAGCCGTTGACATCAGCGTTCCTGAGGAGGTGTATTCCGGCACTGTCCGCGTGTCACCGCTGGGCCGCATCCGGCGTGTCACTGTCGAGGGCGACCCTATGCAGACCCTGCGCACCCGGCGCCTCATCGCACGGAGCGCCAACGACGACCACGTTGTCGTGATGCTACTCAGCAGAGGGAACGCCCGAGTCGAGCAGGACACGCGCGACGTGCACGTACGGTCAGGGTCGCTCTTCGTCTATGACAGGGCGCGCCCCCTACAGCTGACCTTCCCCGAGCCGTTCCAGACGAAGTCCCTCGTCCTGCCACGGCACGTCCTGGACCTGAGCGAGTCGGACCTGCGGCGGATCACGGCCTCGCCGCTCGGCTCCGAGTCGGCGCTCGGCGCGCTGCTGACGCCGTTTCTGTCCCAGCTCGTGGACACTGCAGCGACGTATCCGCAGCAGACGGGCGAGTCGCTCGCCCGCACTGTCGTGGACCTGGTGCAGACGCTGACCGAGGAGCGGCTCGGTGCGGCCGCCTCGGACACGCCGACCGCCGCCCGCATATCGCTGCTGCGCGTGCGGGCGTACATCGACCAGCACCTGACGGATCCGGACCTGACGCCGGACGTCATCGCCCGGGCCCACCACATCTCCGTCCGCTATCTGCACAAGCTGTTCGAAGGGGAGGACATCACCGTCAGCCGGTGGGTCCAGCAGCGCAGGCTGGAACAGTGCCGGCGCGACCTGGCCTGCCGGTCGATGGCGGGGCTGACGATCGCCGCGGTGGGCCACCGCTGGGGGTTCAACAGCGCCGCACACTTCAGCCGGGTGTTCCGGGCCGCCTATGGCGTCTCCCCCGCCGAGTGGCGGAACTCCGCCGTGCTCGAGGCCGCCTGAAGCAACCGCCCAGACGACTGCGGATCTTGTGACTGCTTTGCCCTGTGGGTGATGGGTCGAGAGGTTTTATTCCGAGTCAGTCTGATGGCCCAGAACGCCACTGGCCGACGCGGGCGAGCTGCTCAGAGACCCGGTGCCCCCGGCGCGTCAGCTCGGCCGCCAGATTCCGGGTGGACTTCACCGTCCACAGCGGCCGCTTTGGCCACCATGGGGATCCCGCCGTGGCCCAGAACGCGGGCCACGGCGCCCAGCGCCAGGGCCCTTCAGGGCTGCCAGTGAACGCCTGCCCCTTCTCATCGGACTGGGCGCCGCGCCGGCGATTGACGTCGGTCCGGAGCGGCTCTCGGCCTGGGTTCGGCCGCCCCAGACGCTGAAGTTCTGATCGGAGGTCATGGCGAACAGACCCCAGGGACCACTCACGGGGCGCGACGTCCGCGGTGAGTCCATCGCTCAGTGCGGGCACCTCTGCCGGGAGGAACGCCCCGACGTCGTCAACCGGGAACTCCTCGACTTCCTCACAGACTGGAATGGCTGACCAGCACCTCATCCCGAACCCGGGGAACAGCGCAGTGAAGCGTGGGCCGGGGCCGATTGCGGCTCCGGCCCAATACCGTGCCAGGGCAACGCCGCCCAGCCGGAACCCGCCCGACAACGTGGGCACGTACAGTCCACAGCCAGGGCGCGGACAGGCAAACACGCCGCCCGGCAGTCCCTAGAGTCAACTACGTTCGACGGCCACCCGGTCAGTGCACACCGCACACCAACCGATGCGCGACATCCCACGGCAAAGGGGCTCACCAAGGCAGCCCCGACCCGGCCGACTGGCCGGGCGACAGCCGACCCCCCATTGCCAATCGATGAAGGAGTTTCCCCATGTCCAGTTCCGACAAGCCGACCGTCGTCCTCGTCCACGGCGCCTTCGCCGACGCCTCCAGTTACGCCCAGGTCATCCCCCGGCTAATCGCCCGCGGCCTGGACGTGCTCGCCCCGGCCGTTCCCAACCGCAGTCTGATCGGGGACGCCGCCTACGTCGCCTCCGTCGTCCGGCAGATACCCGGTCCGGTCGTCCTGGTGGGCCACTCCTACGGTGGCGCCGTCATCACGGTCGCCGGCACTGAGGACAACGTCAAGGCTCTGGTGTACCTGGCCGGTTACGCCTTGGAGAAGGACGAGAGCCTCGGCGAACTGCAGGGCCGCTTCCCGGACAGCGACCTCGCCGCCGCACTGGTCTACACCCCCTTCCCGATCGAGGGTTCCACCACCCCCGGTACCGACGTGTCTGTGGAGGCCGAGAAGTTCCCGGCCATCTTCGCCGCCGACGTCGATCCGCGGCTCGCCGCCGTCCTCGCCGTTTCCCAGCGACCGCTGGCCGCGCAAGCCTTTGCCGACCCGGCCCCGGCCGCGGCCTGGAAGACGAAGCCCTCCTGGGGCCTGGTCGCCTCGTCCGACCACACCATCAACCCCGACGTGGAGCGCTACGGCTACCAGCGGGCCGGCATGACCACCGTCGAGGTCGACTCCTCCCACCTGGTGATGCTCGCCCACCCCGAGCGCGTCGTCGACCTGATCGAGGAAGCCGTACGGGCCACCTCCGACTGACCCCACGCGCACCCGCTCGCGCCCATCCGAGCGGCCGTCGCACCACGGCCGCCTCCGCCCCTTTCACAGAGAGCGAACGATGAACCCACCGATCTCACGCCGTACCGTGACGGTGTCCCTCCTGGCCGGCGCAGCCGCCCTGGGCACCGCAGGCGCCGCACACTCCGCGCCGGCAGCGGCGGCCGACCGACCGGGCAATCCGCACGAGCGCCCGGACACACCCACCGTCGTCCTGATCCACGGCGCATTCGCCGACGCCTCCAGTTGGAGCTCGGTCGTGGAGCGATTGCAGCGGCAGGGCCACCGAGTACTGGCGCCGGCCCTGCCGCTGCGCGGACTGGCAAGCGACTCCGCCTACATCCGCAGCGTCCTCGACAGCGTCACCGGTCCGATCGTGCTGGTGGGGCACTCCTACGGCGGAGCGGTCATCAGTCAGGCCGCCGCCGGGGCCCCGCGGGTCAAAGCGCTGGTCTACATAGCCGCCTTCATCCCCGACATCGGGGAGAGCGCACTCCAGCTCACCGACAAGTTCCCCGGCAGCACTCTGGGACAGGCCACCGCCACCCAGTACTATCCGCTGCCCGACGGCAGTCAGGGGGAGGAGCTGGTCATCAAGAAGGACCTGTTCCGCAAGCAGTTCGCGGCCGGTGTCCCCACGAAGACCGCCCAGGTCATGGCTGCGGGACAGCGTCCGATCACCCTGGCGGCGCTCCAGGAGCCCGCCACCGCGGCCGCGTGGAAGAAGATCCCCAGCTGGGCCCTCGTGGCCACCGAGGACCGCAACATCCCGCCGGCCGCCGAGCGCTGGATGGCCGAGCGGGCCCGCGCCCACACCGTCACCGTCCGAGCCCCGCACTCGGCGGCCGTGAGCGACCCGGGTCCGGTCACCGACCTGATCCTGCGGGCGGCCCGTTCCGTCCGCACCGGCCACTGACCGGACACCTTTCTCGCCCACACCGGCGACATCCCGCACGAGGACATGGGGCCGCGATCGTGGCCTTGCGACCGAGGCCCCACCCTCGGTCCCCATGGCGGCCCTGACCTGGCGAAGCGCCGCACGCCTGGCTGGCGGCGACGAACTCGTCAGCTCCGTCCAGGGCATCGGCGAACTGCGACAACGGTGCGTGGGCTGATCGCCCAGGCGTCCCGCGACGCGCGGCAGCCGAGGTCTCAAGAGCCCGACGCGCACTGGTGGCCCCAGCGGCGAGACCCGACCGAGCCCACCACTTGCGATCAAAGAGAAGGATGAAGAGAGCCCACATGCCCAGATTCCTGACAGGGACGCGCACCGGCCTCCTGGCCTCGGCCGTCGCGGCGGCCCTCGCCATGACGGCGGCCGGCCCGGCGACCGCCGCCCCGAAGCCGGACGTGCGCTTCATGGCACACCTGGACATCGCCGAAGGACAGCGACCGGAGAACATCACCCTGGAGCCCGGCGGTAGTGCCGTGGTCACCTTCGCCTACAGCCGCCAGGTCGCCCGCATCCACTCCGATGGCCGGGTGCACGTCCTCGCCACCCTGCCCCAGCCTCCGGTCGGCGCCCGCACCCCTGCCCTCTCCTCGCCGTTCCTCGGCGGGATCGTCCGCGCCCACGACAGGACCCTTTACTTCCTGTACGCCACCGGCAGCAGCGACCTGACCGGCCTGTGGCGCCTGCGCCCCGGCGGCACCCCGCAGCGCATCGCCGCACTCCCCGCCGACGGCCTGCCCAACGGCCTGGCCCTTGACCGGCACGAAGGCCGGTTGTACGTGGCCGACTCGGTCCTCGGCACGGTCTGGCGGGTGCCCGTCACCGGGGGCGCGCCCACCCGGTGGGCCACCGCGCCCGAACTGGCCGCCGCCGGATTCCTCGGAGCCAACGGCATCAAGGTCCACAACGGAGCGGTCTGGGTGTCCAACCTGGACAAGGGCACCGTGCTGCGCATCCCGGTCACCCGGTACGGCACTGCCGGCCGCGTCGAGACCCGGGCCACCGGCCTGGTCGACATCGACGACTTCGCCTTCACCGGCCGCGGCAACACCCTCCTGGCCGCGATCAACGCGGACAACGAGGTGGCTCTGGTCAGGCCGGGCGGCAGCCACACCGTCGTGCTGACCGGCGCCGACGGGCTGGAGAACCCGACCTCGCTCGCCGTACGGGGCAACACGGCCTACATCGCCAGCGGCGCCTACTTCACCAACGACGACCCCAACCTCCTGGCCGCCCGGATCAACACCGCCCGATAAGCCCGCCCTGCGCGTGCCGCCGCACCTGCCCGCTGCGGCGGCGCGGGGCCCTGGGCCATCAGATCCGCCGCACGACGAACGGACGGAGCTACCGCGGCACTCGGTAGCACCCAACATCGAACGAGAGGAGAGAGTGATGGACCAGCAGGACACGCAGCAGGCGGCAGCCGCCGCATCGTCCGCGTTCGACCCCGACGCGTTTCTGGTCGTCCCGGCCAGGACCTTCGAGGACCTCCGCATCGGCGAGGTCTTCCGCGCCCCCAGCCGCACCCTGACGGACGCCCACGCCGCGGCCTTCCAGACGGTCTCCGCGGACAACCACCCGGTGCACTACGACGCCGAATGGGCGCGCAGGCACGGTCACTCGGCACCGGTGGTGCACGGGCTGCAGGTACTCGCCTTCACCGCGCCGGGGGCCACCCTGTTCCCCCACTTCATCGGTGAGGTGTTCATCAGCTTCCTCGAACTGTCCTGCACCTTCCTGGCTGAGGTGCACTCCGGGGACACCCTGTACCCGGCGCTCACGGTCACCGGCCTGGAGCCGCAGGGCGGCAACGGTGTCGTGGTCACCGCGGCCACCATCCACAACCAACGCGGCGAACTGGTGCTGTCCGGTCAGCACAAGTACCTGCTGCGGCGTCAGTGAATACTTGAGGTAGCAACGTGACTCACCGCAGAACCCTCTTTGCGGCACTGACCTGTTGTGCCGCGCTGACCGGGTGCACGAGCCACACACCCGACGGCGGCCCGGCTGAGGTCGGCTCCACGTCCCCGACTGGGTGCCCAGCGGCAGCCGCCGCGAGCAATCGAGGCGTTCGCAAACGCCGCAGCAGAATCGAGGAACGGACCTCGCCGCTGAGGAACGCTGAGGCACCCTGCCAGCACCTGCCCGGCGGGGCCTCAGCGACCATCACGTGTCACAGCCCATATGAGCGGGGTCCTGGCTGTAACTATCTGACCAGGTGGAAGACCTGTGAACGACGGTCAGGCTTCTCGCCGCAGACCTGGCCTCCTCACAACGAGTCTCGATGCAAAGCAGCCGACCTCAAGGTAATTCACGGAATTGATGCTGTCTGTGATCTTCAGGTGGAACCACGGTGCGTGCGAATAGCCGCTGGTCGCGTGAAGGGCAGTTGAGCCGGGCTGTTGGCCGGGAGCGGCCGAGAGCACGTCCGTTAGCTGCGAATCCGGCAGTCCCCGGGGGTACAACACCTCCGTGCCAACAGGCCCGCGACAAGATCACCACTGACATCCGGAAAGTGAGTCAGAACCCAAACCCGGAGCCACACGCGAGGGCGGCATCGCCGGACGAGCCCGCATCGAGCACGTCCCGGACGGAAGCGGGCACCATACGGGGCGTGGATCACCAACCAACACGTCGGCCGCGACCGCCTCGATCACGCCCAACTCGTTGCCCTCGCCCACCTCCCAGTGCAACGCGCGCAGTAGCGGACTGGCCTGCGATGATGACGGCGTGCCAGAGCCAGGGACCACTGCCGTCGTCATTGTCTTGCCGGATGCCGCCCCGCTCCTCGATGCGGCGTGGCGTATCGACCCGGCTCTGGTGCGTCGTGGGGTGCCGGCGCACGTCTCGCTCCTCTACCCGTTCGTGCCGGAATCGGCGCTGACAGATCAGGACGAGAAGGGCGTGCGTTCCCTGGCTGCAAGTTTCCCGGCAGCTGATCTGCTCTTGGAGGAAGTCGTGACGGAGTCCGGCTTCGTCGCCGTCACCGTTCCGGGACTCCAAACGATCGTCGATGCGTTCCGCACCCAGTGGCCCGGGTTGCGCCCGTACAAGGGCCGTTTCGGGGCGCAGCCCGCCGCCCATGTCACGGTCGCTATGGGTGCGGACAACCCGACAGCTGCCGCCCATGTCCGCGCTGCGATCGGCAGCCTGCTGCCGCTGCGCACCCGTGCGACGGCGGTCCAGCTGGTGGTGCTGACGGAGGGAGGCTGGCAGCCGCGGTTCACCGTGCCGCTCGGCGTCCCGGACGGCCCGTAGACACCGCCCGCCAGTCCCTCGCCCCTGCCTGCGAACACGGCCCGAGGCCGGCACCCCATCCTCGGCCGCGCCCTGGGCCCCCGCGACCTCCTGGAGTTCCTGCGGCGGGCAGAACTGGACCCGGAAAACGTCCGCCTGGACGACCCGCTGCTCATCGAGTGGCGCGGCGGCGGGCCAGCCGTCTGGAGCCCCGATCCCTCCGAGGAGTGAGCGCAGCAGTGCGAGCCGCCACCCGGCGAGGGCGACGGCCCGCACTGCTGCGCTACTGCTGTTAGCGGAGCATCGCAGGCCCGTTCGCCTTCTCCGGCTACTGCGCCCCGGCGTCGGCCGTCTTTGGCTGAGGGGTGATCCCCGATCAGCGGCGGCCGGCACTCAAGCGTCGGGCGTGTGTCCTCACGGCAGTTCCCACGCTTGCAGCCAACCGCCGCTGGTGAAGACGAACATCATGCGGCTCTCAACGGCGGGTTGTCCGCGGCCTTCTTCGCTCCGCCGCGCTGGTAGCTGGGCCGTACTCCGGCGGGTGCGCGGATCCCACGCGTGCAGGACCCCAGTACGGTCACTGGCCCAGATCCGATCGCCCGCCATGAACGGCGTGGTGGTGAAGGCGCCGCCTGCGCTCTTGTGCCACAGCTCTCTGCCAGAGAGCGGATCGAGGACTACAAGCCGCCCTGGGTCGAATGCGGCGATGTAGACGGCGTCGTCAGCGACCAAGGGGGCCGTACTGATGCGTCGGGACACCTGAGTGTCAAACAACGGGTGTCCCTTTTGCCCGTCCCAGGCCAGCGCCCGGCCGCCCCCGTAGTCAGATGAACCGTCGTGCGACGGTAAGGGCCCGGCGTCCCGAAGCCGGGATGCCGGGCCCCCTTACCGGGGCGCGATCAGGCGGGGCGGATGTTCTCAGCCTGCGGGCCCTTCTGGCCCTGCGTGACGTCGAACTCGACCTTCTGGCCCTCCTGCAGCTCGCGGTAGCCCTGGCTGGCGATGTTGGAGTAGTGGGCGAAGACGTCGGGGCCGCCGCCCTCCTGCTCGATGAAGCCGAAGCCCTTCTCGCTGTTGAACCACTTCACTGTGCCCTTGGCCATGACTGTCTCCTTTGAGGGAAACCGGGCACGCACCCTGCGCGACCCGGAGGTGATCGCCCTGGTCCGGAGAGGCGCTGAACAGCAAGAACGCCCGTGAGGCGATCACGGGCGAACGGAACTTCGGAACCACGACTGCTGATCACAACGTTATAACGGCATGACGGAAGCCGCCAGCGAAAACGCGCCGGCATCCGGCCCGGAACGAAGGGCTGGATCGCCCGTGTGGCTCGGCCGATGGTGATCAAGCAGTTTCGCGCCCTTCTTCTGCACAACGCTGCGGCGAGGCATGACCTCTCCCCGCCGCCGGCCGTTCTCCGGGTGGGCCCCACCGGTCATGCGTGACCGGTGGGGCCCACCCGACGTCACCTTCGACTTCCCGGAACCGGCTCGAGACCAGGTACGAGCCACCCCCGCGTGACCTCGTCGTCGAGTTCGATGGGGCACCACATCGGCTTCCTGCAAGGCGGGCGGGGGCGGCAAGCGCTTCTGGGACACCGCCGTCTGTCTGCCCGGCGAAGGAAGCTGCCTCGGGGCCCTCTCAGCCCACGTGCTCCTGAGCGCCGAAGACACCCGAGTCTCGACTACTGCGAGTGGACCAGTGCCGAGGCCCGCCGGGAGGCAGCGCACGTCGGAAAACACGACAGGGTGCACGAGATCTTCCCCAGCACCGGGCGAACGGTTCGGCCACGGAAGGTGGTACCGCTTTCACCGCTCCCTGTCCCCGGTGGCCGGCGTGATCCGATCGTGCCGAGGCACGCTGCGGGTGCCCCGCTCCGTCGGGAAAAGGAGATCGCACAGGCAATGGATCACCCTGTCCCGCTCTCCGGGTACCGTCGGGGTATGAGTCATCCGCACCCCGAGCTGAAAGCCGCACCGCCCCTTCCTGAAGGAGGGCTGCGGGTCATCGCCCTGGGCGGCCTGGGTGAGATCGGCCGCAACATGACCGTCTTCGAGCACGCGGGCAAGCTGCTCATCGTCGACTGCGGCGTGCTGTTCCCGGAGGAGACCCAGCCCGGGGTGGACGTGATCCTGCCGGACTTCACCTCGATCCGGGACCGGCTGGACGACATCGTGGCCGTGGTCCTCACCCATGGCCATGAGGACCACATCGGCGGCGTGCCGTACCTGCTGCGCGAGCGGTCCGACATTCCCCTCGTCGGCTCCAAACTGACCCTGGCGTTCCTGGAGGCCAAGCTCAAGGAACACGGCATCCGGCCGCGCACGGTGCGGGTGCGGGAGGGCGACCGGCGTGGCTTCGGGCCCTTCGACTGCGAGTTCGTGGCGGTCAACCACTCCATCCCCGACAGCCTCGCGGTCGCGATCCGCACCCGGGCCGGGATGGTGCTGCACACCGGCGACTTCAAGATGGACCAGTTCCCTCTCGACGACCGCATCACCGATCTGCGCGCCTTCGCCCGCCTCGGCGAGGAGGGCGTGGACCTGTTCCTCACCGACTCCACCAACGCCGAAGTACCCGGCTTCACCACCTCCGAGCGAGAGCTGAACCCGGCGATCGAGCAGGTGATGCGTACCGCGCCGCGCCGGGTCATCGTCTCCAGCTTCGCCAGCCACGTGCACCGCATCCAGCAGGTCCTGGACGCCGCCCACCAGCACGGCCGCAAGGTCGCCTTCGTCGGCCGGTCGATGGTCCGCAACATGGGCATCGCCCGTGACCTGGGCTATCTGAAGGTCCCCTCCGGTCTGGTCGTGAGCACGAAGGAACTGGAGAAGCTCCCGGACCACAAGATCACTCTGGTGTGCACCGGCTCCCAGGGCGAACCCATGGCCGCGCTGTCACGGATGGCCAACCGCGACCACATGATCCGCATCGGCAAGGACGACACAGTCCTGCTCGCCAGCTCCCTCATCCCCGGCAACGAGAACGCCATCTACCGGGTGATCAACGGACTCACCCGGTGGGGCGCCCACGTCGTCCACAAGGGCAACGCCAAGGTGCACGTCTCCGGACACGCCAGCGCCGGCGAACTCGTCTACTGCTACAACATCGTCAAGCCCCGCAACGTCATGCCCGTGCACGGCGAATGGCGCCACCTGCGGGCCAACGGCGACCTCGCCATCCGTACCGGTGTCGACCCCGACCGGGTGGTCATCGCCGAGGACGGCGTCGTCGTCGACCTGGTCGACGGGCGCGCGTCCATCACCGGCAAGGTCCCCGCCGGCAACGTCTACGTGGACGGCATGGAAGTCGGCGGCGCCACCGAGGCGTCCCTCAAGGACCGCCTCACCCTCGCCGCCGAAGGCGTGGTCACGGTGGTGGCGATCGTCGACGCGGACACCGGCGCCCTCGCCGAGGCCCCCGACTTCCTGGCCCGGGGCTTCGTCCACGACGACGCCACCTTCGAGCCGGTCATCCCCGTCATCGAGAAGACCCTGGCCACCGCAGCCGAGGAAGGCGTCGGGGACGCCCGCCAACTCGAACAACTCCTCGCCCGCGCCGTGGCGAACTGGGCGTTCCGCACCCACCGCCGCAAGCCCCTCATCATCCCCGTCATCATCGACGCCTGAGCCGCGGCCCGGCAGCACGTCCGCGGGTCCGGTGGCGGCCCCGCGAGCATCGAGGTCGGGCACGCCCGGACCGGACGGTGGCGAAGCCGCCGGGCTCGACGAGGCGGATCGCCTCGCCGTGGGCGGCCGGCAGGTCCGCGAGGGAGTCGGTGTTGCGGGCGACGGCCCTGTCGCCGCTCTCCAGGGCCGCCTGCGCAAACTCGCGGCCGAAGCCGCGGGAGGAACCGGTGACATGGCGGCCATGCACCCCGCTCAGATGTTGCACCAGATCGGACAGCGTCCACTCGGGGCAGGTCGGCACCTGCACGTCGTGGCTGGGCACGGAGTCGACCGCTGCCCGGAACGCGACCGTCTGTGCGTCGTTGAGCCGCAGCAGGACGGGGAACGAATGTCCTTGCCACGCGGATGCCTACCGTCACCCCGGACGGCCGCAGTCGATTTTCACAGCGGTACAGGGGCACGCGAGGCGCGCAAAACCGGCCGCGTACCCTCGGACAAGGCAGTGCCCTCATCCCGGAATTCCAGTTCGGTGGCGCCACCGACCCGAGCCAACCGCATCTGGGCCATTCCCCCCAGCCGAGTCCTCCGGCTACGCCCCGCCCGCGACGCGCGCACGGGCATGCGCACGTCGCGGGCCACAGCACGGGATGCGTGAGTCGACAGCGCGAGTGCCGGTGAAGCGGTCAGATCGCGGGACTCATCGACTCAGCCGCCGCTCTTGCGCCTGAACGACCGCTGGCTCGCAGCTGGGCCGTGCGCCGAACGCACCTTCGATGCATCGGATTTGGCGGCAACATCAGCGGCATCCGCCTGCGCACCGCGCTTGCGCGCCAGGGCTTCGCGGAACTTGCGCTTGAGGTCATAGTTGCCGTCGCTGTCCGGCTCCAGAGGGGACGTCTCGGGGGCAGCCGGCTCCGAACCTTCCGTAGATACGGGCTCTGCGGTCATGGTGACCTCCTGGGTTCGGGGGGGTGGGCAAGCACAGCTTGTCATGCTGGGCGCAGTTCGAGGCGCCGGCAACATCATCCTGCTCCGTTTCGGCGGGCATCCCTCTCGCGGCCAAAGGCGTTGACTTCGTAGGTGAGGCACACAGGACGGCTTCGGGCCGGGCCGAGGGTTGTCGATCCCGTGGCCAGGCTGCCAAGGCAACGACTCTCAGCCGTTGCGACGCACCTCGGCCGCCCTGCGGGCCTCGGCGAGCTTGCGGGCCTCGCCGGCCCTTCGTGACTTGCCGCCGGCGCCGCGGGAGGTGTCCTTGCTGGTGCCGAGGCCGCGGAAGGGAGCGTTGGTGTTCTTGGGTCGGGGGACGGCGGGCTCGCCGTCGAGCGGGATCCCGGAGGGAGTCTTGGCGCCGGTGATCCGGCTCAGCTCCGCCTCGCCCGAGCGCACCTTGGTGACGGTCGGCTCGATGCCGGCCCCGGCCATCATGCGGCTCGTCTCACGGCGCTGGCCCGCCAGCACGAGCGTGACCACGCTGCCGGACTCACCGGCGCGGGCGGTGCGGCCCGCCCGGTGCACATAGTCCTTGGCATCGGTGGGCGGGTCGACGTTGACCACGAGATCGAGGTCGTCGACGTGCAGGCCACGGGCCGCGACATTGGTCGCCACCAGAACGGTGATCTGGCTGTTCTTGAACTGCGCCAGGGTCCGTGTGCGCTGTGGCTGGGACTTGCCGCTGTGCAGGGCCCCGGCGTGCACCCCGCTGGCCCGCAGATGCCGGGTGAGCTGGTCGACGGCGTGCTTGGTGTCGAGGAACAGCAGTACGCGGCCGTCACGGGCGGCGATTTCCGTGATGACGGCGTAGCGGTCAGGGCCGTGGACGACCAGAACGTGGTGCTCCATCGTCGTGACTGTGCCCGCGGCCGGGTCGACCGAGTGGACGATGGGGTCGTGGAGGTAGCGGCGGACCAGCTGATCGACGTCGCGATCGAGAGTGGCCGAGAAAAGCATCCGCTGACCGTCGGGGTGCACCTGGTCGAGCACGTCGGCAACCTGCGGCAGGAATCCCAAGTCGCACATCTGGTCGGCCTCGTCCAGCACGGTGATTCTCACCCGTCCCAGGCGGCAGGCGTTGCGCTCGATCAGGTCGTGCAGGCGTCCGGGGGTGGCGACGACCACCTCGGCTCCCTGGCGCAGCGCGGCGGCCTGCCGACCGATCGACGTTCCGCCGACGACCGCGGCGATCCGCAGCCGCAGTGCCTCGGCGTACGGCGCCAGCGCCTGGGTGACCTGTTGGGCCAGCTCCCGGGTAGGCACCAGGATCAGAGCAAGGGGTTGCTTCGGTTCCGCGCGCCGCCCGGCCGTCCGTGCGAGTAGCGGCAGGCCGAAGGCGAGCGTCTTGCCTGATCCGGTGCGCCCGCGTCCCAGGATGTCGCGCCCCTCCAGGGCATCGGGCAGTGTGGCTGCCTGGATCGGAAAGGGTTCGCGCACCCCGAGTTCGCTCAGTGTCCGCAGCACCTCCGTCGGCAGTTCCAGACCGGCGAAGGTGACGGCCGGGAGCAGCGCCGGGGCCGTTGTCCCAGGCTGGGCGCACCGCGCCAACACGGTGGTAGAAGTCCTCGGCGGGAAGATGCGACACGACCATGACACGGTCGAGCCCGGCGGCACGGGCCTCGGACTGCATGTGCGCCACGAACAGCCGTCCCATACCAACAACCGAGTGCAACGGCGCCCGCGCCGGCGTTGTAACCCCACCTGTTCGGAAGTCCCGCGAGGCCGCACCCGCGGGGCTTCTCGTCGCACACCGCTCTCGCGCGCCTATCACCCACTGCGTCGACTCCCCGGGACCAGAACCCCCTGACCCGGCATTACGCGCTCATCTTGGACGGGCATGGACGCTCACGGACGGTCTCTACAACCTGTGCCATGTGGTGCCCAGGGACGGCCCCAGGATCAGGACCGGAGCGTCTTCTGGCCCGTCAAAGCGGTATTGCAGGGTGTTCGGTGGTGTCTCGCTCACCCGTCTGAGCCTCTCATCTGTCACGAGATGTCACATCGCCGGGGTGAATCTAGCGGGCCTCGTCCCACTCTCACCAAGCCACTCGGTCGAGCACGGCCGGCGTCGCGTACGGGAGTCGGCAGCGCAGGATGACCGGAACAGCGACGACGAAGACCGTGCACACGTCGGCCGACTTGCCGGTCCGTGCGGGCCGGGTGGTGCGCACACCAACACCGAATCGCGCGGCCTTCTCCACATCCCCGACCGCCGGAAACGGCATTGCCGGTGCTTGTCAGCCTTGCCGGTGCCGCCAAGGAGTACCTGCCGCAGGGGATGGCCTGGTTGATCCGTCGGAACGCATACGCGGCGGTCCGGCCCGTGCAGCCTCACATCCGGGATCTCAGCACGTCGACCTCACAGCCCGGCGCGGAGGGGTCGAAGCCGTGCTCGGTCAGCCAGCGGACCACCAACAGGCTTCGCAACGACCACCACGCGCGGATCACGTCGAGGTCGACGTCGGTGCCGTAGCCGGCGATGACGTCGTCGAGGTGCTCTTCGTGGCCGAGCGTGAAGGTGGCGAGGTCGTACAGGGCATCGCCCCGGCTCGCCTCGGACCAGTCGATGATTCCCGTGACCTCGTCGCCGTCGACGAAGACGTGTGCGATCTGCAGGTCGCCGTGCGTGAACGCCGGAGTCCACGGCCGCAGCGCGGCCTCGGCGACCTGGCGGTTGCGGGTGACCAGGTCGGCCGGCAGGACGCCGTTCGTCACGAGCAGCTCGCACTCGTCATCGAGTTCCGCCGCCAGCTCGTCGAGGCCCCGGCCGGGCCAGGGCGGCAGCGGCGCGTCGTGCAGCTTCCGGATGGCGGCGCCCGCCGCGGCCCATGCCGCCGGCGACCCGGTCGACGGCCCGCCGAGGCTGCCGAGCGTCGTCCCCGGCAGTGCGGCGATCGCGAGCACAGGCGGCTTGCGCCACAGGACCTCCGGGGTCGGGACCGGCGCCAGGGTCATCGCCTCGACCTCGACGTCGACGCGCGCCTGATCGACGTCCACCTTCAGGAACACATCGCCGACGCGCAGCGTCGCACGCTCGGAATGGGCGACGACGACTTCGACCTCATCCATGGGCGACCAGTATCCCGGGGACGATCGCCGAAGTCGCCGGGGTTTTGACGCGCGATGAGGCGGCTGACCGCGTCCCGCTGCCCGGCGGCGTCGTGCACGGCAGTCGGTCGGCGCGGTCGTCCTGGGAAATCCCTGTCGCACCACAGCCCGTCGCGGCGGCCGCTCGCCCACATCGCCGTCGTACCACTGCACCGGACTGCGAAGCAGCCCCGCGCAGAGTCGCGGGTGGGGCGACATCACTGCATCGACTCCAGAATGCGGTCGAGTGTCCGGCGTCCCATTCCGCTCATCGTCGGATTGCTCTCGGCGTAGTACCAGACGACACCCATCGACTGTTCGAACGCCCATGCCTTGCCGCGCTCCCACTCCAGATCGTCACAGACCAGTGTCCGCCGGAGCACTTCCCGCGGGCCCGACTCCAACAGGTGCCAGGCACCGACCAGATCCAGCGCGGGGTCGGCCGGGCCGAAGCCGCCGGTGTCGAGTACCCCGCCGAGCCGGTCTCCCGTGACGAGCACATTGCCGGGAATCAGGTCACCATGGCTCATTACGTCGGCACCCGTGCGTGGCAACTCCCGAAAGCGGCTCCACACCTGGCGCAGCCGGGGCACGTCGAGCAACTCCTCACTCTCCTCGAAGCACTTCGCCATCCAATCGTCGTGGTGGGCGAGGACGCCGCCACGATTTTCGCCGCTGAAGAGCCGTCCGCCGGTGTCGGCGTCCCGCAGGGCTGCGATGAAGGCCGCGAGGTCCTCGGCAAAGGCGTCCGACCCACTCGGGTCGGCGTCAAAGGCGACCGTTCCCGGCAGCCATGTCTGGACCGACCACGGCATCGGGTAACCCGCTCCGGGCTTTCCCAAGGCGACGGGTTCCGGGGCGGGGAACCGGGACACCTGTGCCAGCTCCGCGCTCGCCCGGGCTTCCCGTTCCAGAACCGCCAACACCTCGGCAGCATCGGCCGGACGCAGTGGGAAGCGCGCCGAAAGGTCGTTCCCGATACGGAAGATGGCGTGGACCGTCCCGGTCGACGGCAGGAGCTGGATCGCCTTGCCGCTCCACTCAGGGAACTGTTCCTCGATCAGGGTCGCAACGATGTCAGTGGTCACGTCCACTTGGTCATCGTGCATGGTCATTCCCGCAGGCCCTCCCACCAGTCCCATGCGCAACGCCGGAAGCAGACCGGATCAACTGAGACGACAGCAAGTATCCATACGCCAGGTTCTGGATCAACTGAGTTTGGTGCACGCCGAGATCAAGACGAGGACCGGTGACACCCTCACCGGTCCTCGCGACTCCTCGCTCTGCGCAGGCGTCCGGAGTCAGGCGGCGACGGTGAACCCGTGCCGGCTGCCGAGCGCTGTGAGGGTGGACTCGCCCGGGATGCCGTCGGCGTTCGCTCCGGTGAACCCCTCGCGACGCTGGAAGGCCGCGTAGGCGTCGACGGTGTGGGACCCGAAGGATCCGTCACTGCCGAACGTCGGGTCCAGCAGCCCCTCTGCGACCAGGGCGGCCTCCACGGGTCTGACGTCCGCCGGGAACGTCGTGTGCCCCTGGGCGGCACCCGGGTCGGTGTGTGCGGCAGCGACGACGTGAGAAAGGCTGACGCTGATACCGGCAGGTGTGGCCCCGGGCCGTGGAGCGCCGTTGTTCACCCATGTCTCCAGGGGGTCGCCGGGGCATTGGGTGGCGAAGCCATCGCGGTGGCCCTTGATCTCCGCCCCGGCGCCGCCCTTCGCCCGCAGCAGGTCGATGGCGTCGCGAATTCCGGCCAGTTGGGCAGTGGTCGGACGGGTGAGGCCGGCGTCGCCCACCATGGCGCACACCGAGTAGTGGTTCAGGTTGAGCTGGTGGTTGCCGTTCGCGGCTTGCAGTTTGTGCAGGCCGCGCCCTTCGAAAACACTTCCGTGCGGACAGACCACGAAGCTGTAGGCGATGTCGGAGTAATTCTCCTTGCGGTTCGCCAGATGAGCCGCCTGGATGTCCCGAACTCGGCCGGCGCACTTGGGGTGGTTTTCTGGCTTGGCGAGATCGGGCGGGACGGGGGCGCCCTCATAGTGGACCTTCACGCCACGAGTGGACGCGATGTTCACGAGGGGCGATCGGGGTGGTTTGGCCCCCCACTCAGCACGAGTGACGAGTTGCATTCCTCACTCCCTTGCGAGTTGCGGGTGGACGCCGTCGCATGGCGGCACGAAATCCCTGAGCCGGGTTCCTGGGAGAACGGCGGCACCGAACCAGGAGAGTTGGGTCGGTGAAGGCGATGTTCGCGACTGACACATGGCACATACGTAGCGTCTTTATCAGAGTGCATCTGCACACTCGGCGAAGTCAAGCAATACAGCGGCCGATCACAACGAACGAGCGGGCGGTCGCGGTTCCGGCACTCTTCCTCGCCACATCCGCGCCTGGGGGCGTCCTGGACGCTTTCTGAGATGCTCCGCAGATGCGGCACCGCAGCACCGGCTATAGCATGAGCACAACGGCCGCGCGAGCCCAGTGACCGGTGGCCGAATTCCCGTAGGCGTCTGTTGCGTTCCTCCGCGTGCGCGTTCGTGTTCCCTCGTTCTCTGGGGCCGCAGTCCGCGGGAAGGGAGATGGAACACGATGGGTCAGGCCGACACCCTCATCGCCATCGAGAAGACCGAAGTGGGATACCACGAGGGTTTCTCGAACGGCCACCACAACAACCATCAGAAGTTTTCTCCGGCCGTTCCCGGACTGGAGTGGTCACAGAACCAGTCATGGTGTCAGACCTTTCAGTCCTGGGCCTTCCAGCAGGCGGGCGTGAAGAGTCTGGCGCCGGTGACCGCCTCTTGCCCGGCGGCTGTCAACTGGTACAAGAGTCACGGCAGGTTCTCGTACTATCCCGCGATCGGGGCGATGGTCTTCTTCGGCCACTCGGGAGGCGAACACGTCGGACTCGTCTACAGGTACGACGCGGATTTTGCGTACACCATCGAAGGGAACACGAACGCCAACGGTTCGTCCGAGGGTAACGGGGTGTATCTGAAAAAGCGTGCCCGCCGGGACAGTTTTCTCTACGGATACGGGCTGCCGCACTTCACGGAGGGCATCGTCACGGCTGATCCGGGATTGAAGAACAAACCCGGATACACCTATATGGCCGTTGCCTCGTCCCGTGAGTCCGTTGCACCGCCCATGGCGGAGGCCGAAGAGGCGCTGCCGTGGGTGTCCTCGCAACAGCTCGCCTGGGCGGCCTCCCGCCCCACCGCCGAGGAGCAGGCCGCGGGAAACGGCGGCGGCTCCGCGGCGGACGATGTCGCGCTCGTACAGGACGCGTTGGAGAACGTCATGGGCGTGGCCCCGGCCGACCCGCACTCGGTGTTCGAGGCGGAGACACAGGAACTCTTCGAACGGTTCCGCATGGAGAAACTGGGCCACCCCGAGGCGGACGGCCACGGCGTTCCCAGCACGCAGGAACTGGCCGAACTGGGCCGGCAGTCCGAGCTGTTCAGTGTCAGGGCGGGTTCGTCCCCGGCCGCGGAGCAGCCCTGGGTCAGCCTGAACCAGGTGGTCTGGGCCTCGACGCACAGTGCTCAGGAGGAGCGGGAGCAGCCCGGCGGAGACGCCAGCCCGAAGGCCGATGTGGCTCTGGTGCAGGACGGGCTGAGGAGGGTCATGCACACGGACGTGACCGACGAGCGCGGGATCTTCGAGACCGCCACTCAGGGGCTCTACGACGAGTTTCGCCGTACGGTGCTGCACTTCTCCGGCAGTGACGCCGTCGGTGCCCCCGGAGAACAGTCGCTGACGGAACTCGGGCAGCGCGCCGGGCTGTTCCGGGTGCATGCCGGTTTCC
This sequence comes from Streptomyces sp. Ag109_O5-1, assembly GCF_003814875.1. Lineage (GTDB taxonomy): Bacteria > Actinomycetota > Actinomycetes > Streptomycetales > Streptomycetaceae > Streptomyces > Streptomyces sasae. The sequence goes on from NZ_RKQF01000001.1 coordinate 2,037,120, forward strand.
CGGCGGGCGGGACGACCGATGGTGCCGGCGTCGAGGCCATGGGACAGATCCACCCGACACAGGTGACGTTCCACCGGTGTACGTCGGAGGGCACGCTGGAGGACTGGATCGCGCAGGCGAGCACGGTGGCCGGAGTCCGGGCGAGCAACTTCTGGGTGAAGGGCTTCCGGACAGCCGTCGCGCGCGAGTCGTCCGGCAATCCCAACGCCTGCAACCTGTGGGACTCCAACGCCAGGACGCCTCCCGGCTTCAGCAAGGTCAAGGACTTCGGGGACGGCTATCGGCTCCACGAACCGATCGTGAGGCTGAACGGCGCGCTCACACATTTCCAGTGCTCCCGCGGCATCGTGCAGTGCATCCCGCAGACGTTCGCCCAGCGCCACGCTCCCGGTACCTCGGTGAACATCTACGACCCCGTGGCATGCATCGCCGCCGCGATGCGGTACGTCCGCAGCCGGTACGGGGTCGCGGTCGACGGTTCCGATCTGGCCAAGAAGGTCCAGCAGTTCGACCCCAACCGGCCTCCCCACGGGTACTGACGGGCGAGGCCGGACAGGGCCTTCTTGCGCCCGAGGTCAGAGGCCGCCGGTGTTGAGCAGCCGGTTGGGGGTGTCGGAGCGGACGCCGCGCAGGACACCTCGGGTGGCCGTGTGGTCGAGCCAGACGTGGACCTGGTCGGCCGTGGCGTGGGGGTGTGCCGACAGGTACAGCGCGATCACACCGGTCGCGTGCGGCGCGGCCCAGGAGGTGGCGCCGTCGTCCTCCGTGGTCGTACCTCCGCCTGCGAGGGCGGCCGTCACCTTCTGGCCGGGTGCGTACAGGTCCACGCAGCGTCCGTACCCCGATCCGTAGGAGCCGCCGTCGCTCCATGGGCGGTCGTTCGGGGTGGAGGCCGCGACGACGATCGTGCCGGGGACGCCGGCCGGGGAGTGCTTGCAGGCGTCGTCATGGAAGTTGCCGGCCGACACCACCGTCGGGATCCCCGCGTCGACCATCTTCTTCACGGCGGACTCCAGGGCCGCCGACCGGTGGTCGAGGTTGAGCGACATGTTCACCACCGCGGGCTTCTGGGCGTGCGCGGTGACCCACTTGACCGACTTCACCAAGGCCGCCTCGGCCGCCGCCGGGGAGCCGCCGCCCTCGCTCTCGCACAGGACGCCCTGCACCCGTACGAGCTCCGCCTTGGGCGCCACCCCGTACTTCGCCCCGCCGATGATGCCCGCGACGAACGTGCCGTGGCCGACGCCCGCTTCGCTGAAGCAGTCACCCGAGTCCTTCGGGCCCACGAAGTCGGCGCCGAGGTGGGCGCGTCCGCCGAACTCCTTGTGGCCGATGTCCATCCCGGTGTCGATCACATAGACGTGAACGCCCTTGCCCGTGGCGGTGGTGGTGAGCTTCCCGTTCAGGGGCCGCGACCGCTGGTCCAGAATGTCCAGGTTCCACGGCACGTTCCGGGTGATGGACGACGCCGCGGTCCGCGCAGCCCCGGACAGCTTCCCCACGCTGCCGCCGGACGTCGACGCCGACTCGGACGACACCCCGCCTCCGGAGGAGGACGCCACGGACTCCGTCGTACCGTGCGCGGGGCGTGTCCCGCCGCTGCTTCCAGGGGCCGCACCGGCTTCCCCGCCGCAGGCCGAGGCCCCGAGCACCGTCGCCATGGCCACCGCCATCAGACCGGCCTTCGTCAGTTTCCGCGTCACAACGTCCCCCGTACCCCTGCTTCGTACACAGTCAGCGCACAAGACGACCACAAGGGGCGGGCGGTTCCGGCCGGACCTCGCCTCTCGCGCTCCCGGGGCGCCACCGCCGGCCGCCGAAAGAGCAGAGCATGTGACGGCCTCGGCGCCGTGGCCCGGCCCGCTGACGTCTTTTGCCGAAACGGCATGGACGTTTGCTGTCGGCGACAGGGAGGTCGCAGTGTCGCGGTATGAACGAGACGGAGTGGGACGAGGCAGCCGGTCGGGTGTGGGACGTCGTGGTGGTCGGGGGTGGTGTGGCGGGCCTGTCGGCCGCGCTGACGCTCGCGCGGGTCCGTCGGTCGGTTCTGGTGATCGATGCGGGTGAGCCGCGCAATGCTCCGGCCTCGGCGGCGCACGGCCTGCTGTCGAGGGACGGCATCGCGCCGCTGGAACTGCTCCGGCTGGCGCGGGAGGAGGTCTCCTCGTACGGCGGGCGGATCGTCTCCGGTCGCGTCGAGGGGGTCCGCCGCGAGGGCGGACGTCTGGTGGTGGGCGCCGGGGACGGGAAGCGGGCGATCGCGCGGAGGGTTCTGGTGACCACGGGGCTGGTGGATGAGCTCCCCGGCGTCCCGGGCCTTGCGCGGCGGTGGGGGCGCGACGTGCTTCACTGCCCGTACTGCCACGGCTGGGAGGTGCGCGATACGGCGGTCGGCGTGTTGGGCACCGGCCCGGCGGCGTTCCACCAGACGCTGCTGTTCCGGCAGTTGTCGTCAGAGGTGACGTTGTTCCTGCACACCGGCGGCGAGCTGGCGCCGGAGCAATGGGAGCAGCTGGCCGCGCTCGGTGTCGGGGTGGTCGATGGCGAGGTCCGCGGCCTGGACGTCGACGGTGCGGACCGGCTGTCGGGCGTGCGTCTGGCCTCGGGGCGGTCGGTCGCGGTGGACGCGCTGGTGGTGGCGCCGCGGTTCGTGGCACGGGCCGGCTTCCTGACCGAGCTGGGTCTACCGGTGACGGAGCACCCGATGGGGCTGGGTGTGCGGCTGGTCACCGACGAGGCCGGGTTCACCGGCATCGAGGGAGTGTGGGCCGCCGGCAACGTCACGGACCTGCTGGCGGGTGTCCCGGCCGCCGCCGCATCCGGGACACAGGCTGCGGCGGCCATCAACATGGACCTGATCGGCGCCGATGCCAAGGCCGCGGTCACCGCCCGCGCCGACGGAGCGTTCAGCGGGGCGGCGGAGGCCGAGACGTCCCGGCGCGTGCTGGGCAACAGCCGTCACGGTCTCGACTCCCTGCTGCACCCCGGGCCCGCCGCCGGCCGGTAGCCGGGACCGCGGACGCGCTCGCCGGCGGGGACAGGACCGGGCTCCGCCCTCCCGGCGGCGCCGCGCCCCGCCGGGCGGCGGGCCGGGCGGCACGTGCCCGGTGCAGCCCACAGCGTGCGCTCAGACCTTGCCCGGCGCCGATCCGGCCGCCCCGGGGACGGTCCCGCCGATGATGCCGGCGAGGCGGTGCAACTGCGCGGCGAGCTCGTGCCGCTCCTGCGGCGCGAACTGCGACAGGGCAGCGTACTGGCGTGCGCGCAGCTCGGCCCGCATGGCGGCGAGGCGTGCTGCGCCTTCCTCGGTGAGCCGGATGAGGACCTGGCGCTCTGGGACATGGCGATCGGACCGCGGCGCCCGGCGGACGGCTCAGGGGCGTGGCGCGAAGTGGACCAGGATCCGGCCGGTGTTGACCGTGTCGATCTCCACGCGGTCGTACAGCTTCCGGATGTGCTTCTGGCCGAGGAACGCGAGGACGCGCCCCTTGAGCTGCCCGGTGCCCTTTCCGTGGATGATCTGCACGACGGGCTCCCCCGTGCGTTTCGCCTGGAAGACGATCTGCCGCAACGCGAGTTCGATGTCGCGGTTGTTCCGGAAGATCGGGTGCAAATCCAATGTCAGCAAGGTGCTTCCTCCCGCTGCCGCCGCCTGTGACGACCCGGTCCGAGTGTGCCATGCGACACCCCGTCGGGACCCCTCCCCGGGCGGGTCGAGCTGCGGCCGACCGCGATGCGGCCGGGCGGCGTGGACGGGGCCGGCATACCACCCATCCCCAGGCTCGATGACTGAGGACCTTGTACGTCGTTTCGGGCACTTCTTACGCTGCCGTGCAATTTAGTCGGGCCGTTTCGCTCCGTGACCCGGCGCCGACTCGCACAGGCTCAAAGGAGAGTCCCCACGATGACCGCAAGACCAGCGACCGCGGCCACCGCCACGACGCACCGCAACCGCACCGTCCGGATCTCGGGCGCTCTCTGTGCCGCGGCCCTGCTCACCCTCACCGCGGCGGGCTGCAGCAAGAAGAGCTCCGACAGCACGAGCGCCGGCTCCGACTCGTCCTCCTCGTCCTGCGGCACCGTCCCGGCGGCGAAGTACAACGACACGGCCGGCCTGATCAAGGCCCTGGGCTCGGATTACACCGCGGCGTACAGCGGCTACTCCGGCACCGTGCGGAAGAGCGCGTGGGCGAACTGGGAGGGCAAGAAGTCCGGGACGATCACCGTCGGCATCTCCGAGTCCCAGCTGGTGAACCCCTACCAGACGCTGATCAACACCGCGCTGCAGAAGTACCTCAAGGCGCAGGGCTACAAGGTCATCGACCTGGTGTCCACCAACGAGGTCACCAACCAGATCTCGCAGTTCAACCAGTTGATCACCGACAAGGTCGATCTGATCATCTACCAGCCGCTGGCCGCGGGCTTCGAGTCGGTCGTCGACAAGGCCGCCAAGGCCGGCATCCCGTCCATCTCGGTGCTGAACAACGTGGCCGACGCCAACACCGTCAACGTCGTGCCGAACGCCTTCGCGGCGGGCGAGGCGCAGGCCGCCGCCCTGGCGAAGTCGATGGGCGGCAAGGGCACGATCCTCGGCGTGCACGGGATCAAGGGCGTGCCGATCGACACGGACACCTTCAAGGGTGCCAAGGCCGCGCTGGCGGAGTGCTCCGGCATGACACTGGACGACTCGATCTACACCGACTTCTCCCCCACCACCGCGCAGACCAAGGTCCAGCAGTACCTGGCGGCGAACCCGACCAAGACCATCGGCGGCGTCCTGGAGGGCGGCCCGATGACCACGGGCATCATCTCGGCCTTCCAGAAGTCCAACGTCACCGTGGCGCCGGTCGCCGACAACGGCCTGACCAAGGGCGGAGTGGCGTACTGGGCGGCCAACCAGAGCAGCTACAAGGGCGTCGGCCTGTACAACCCGGCCGACGGACTGGCCCAGGCCGTCACCCAGGTGGCCAAGCACATGCTCGACGGTGACGGGGTCAAGGCCTCGGACATCGTCATCAATCCGCCGCTCGTCACGAGCGACAACCTGTCGAAGTTCTCCAAGTCGAGTTTCAAGACCGGTGACGCCTCCACCATCACGGTGGGCGATGTCGGCCAGACATTCGCGGAGACGAGCTACATCGACGGCTTCTTCGGCTCGTAGGGAGCAAGTACGTTGAGCGAGCAGAGCCAGGTGGCCCTCGAAGTCACCGGTCTCGCCAAGTCGTTCGGGGCGACCAGGGCCTTGCGGTCCTGTTCGCTCCGGCTTCTGGCAGGCGAGGTCCATGCCCTGATGGGCGAGAACGGGTCCGGCAAGAGCACCCTGGTCAAGATACTCACCGGGGTGCACGCCCCGGACTCCGGCGGCTACCGGGTCGGCGGCCGTGCGGTCCGTCTCGGCGGCCCCGCGGCGGCGATCGCGGCCGGTGTGATGGCCGTCTACCAGGAGGTTCTGGTTGTCGGCCCCCGTTCGGTGCTGGAGAACGTCTGGCTCGGTGCCGACGGGGTCTTCCGGCGGAAGATCTCCGAGGCGGACAAGCGGGAGAGGGCCGCCGCCGTGCTGGGCGAACTGCTCGGCGAGGCACCCGACCTGGACACCCCGGTCGAACAGCTCTCGCTGAGCGACCGGCAGGCCTGCGGCATCGCCCGCGCGCTGGTCCGCGAACCCCGGGTGCTGATCCTGGACGAGGCCACCAGCGCGCTCGACGTGGCCACCCGGGACCGGCTCTTCGAGGCCATCGCCCGGCACAAGGCGGCCGGTATGGCCGTGCTGTTCGTCTCCCACCGCATGGACGAGGTCGACGCGATCTCCGACCGGGTGTCCGTCCTGCGCTCGGGCGAGTCGGTGGCCACCCTGGAGGCCGAGGACGCCACCACGGCCGAGCTGGTGCGCCTGATGACCGGCGCCGAACACCTCACCGACATCCCCGAGGGCGGCGCGATGGCGCACCGCACCGGCCCCGCCGCCGACGCGCCGGTACTGCTGCGGGTACGCGGGCTGCGGCTGCGGCCGGACGCCGACCCGGTCGACTTCGAGCTGCGGGCCGGGGAGATGGTCGGCCTGGCCGGCCTCGAGGGCCACGGCCAGGACGCCTTCATCAAGGCGCTGTGGCACGGCCCCGCGGGCGAGGGGTCCGTCACGCGCGTGGAGGTGGGCGGCGAGAGCGAGATCCGCTCGGAGCAGCGGGCGGCGGCGGCCGGCATCGGTTACGTACCACGCGACCGGCGCGGCGAGGCCCTGTTCGGGACGCTCTCCATCCGGGAGAACTTCTCGGCCGCGACCCAGGACAAGGACACCCGCTTCGGGCTGCTGTCGCGGGCGTCCGCGCTGGGCCGCTTCGCGGAGTACCGGTCCGGCCTCAAGGTCCGGATGGGCCGCGAGTCCGATCCCATCACCACCCTGTCCGGCGGCAACCAGCAGAAGGTCGTCATCGCCCGCTGGCTCGCCCGCCGCCCGGACGTGCTCCTGCTCAACGACCCCACCCGGGGCGTGGACATCGGCGCCAAGCGCGACATCTACGCCCTTCTCGACGAGCTGACCGCGCGCGGTGTCGCGGTCGTCATGCTCTCCACGGAGGTCGACGAGCACATCGAGCTCATGGACCGCGTCCTCGTCTTCCGCGAGGGCTCGCACTCCACGACCCTCGACCGCCGGTCCCTGACCCGTCAGTCCCTGGTCGCCGCGTTCTTCGGCCGCACGGTCACCTCATCGGTCGCCGGCTCCGCCTCCCCGGATGGTGACTCATGAATGCCCTCGATTTCCTGCGGGGCCTGCTCGGCAAGCGCCCGTACGCGTTCGCCGGGCTGCTCGCACTGCTCCTGCTGGTGGTCAACACCGCCCTCCAGCCGGCGTTCCTGGCCTTCGGCAACTGGGCGGCGGTGCTCGCGTCCTTCGCCCCGCTGGCCGTCGCCGCGATGGCCAGCACCCCGGCGATCCTCTCGGGCGGCGGCGGCATCGACATCTCGATCGGCCCGCTGCTGACCCTGATCGACATCGTCATCGTGGCCAACCTGCTCCCGAACGGCCTCACTTCGCCCTTCGTGGTGATCCCCGTCTGCCTGGCGATCGGCGCCGCGATCGGCGCGGTCAACGGCGCCCTCGTGGCCGTACTGCGCTTCCAGCCGGTCGTGGCCACGCTCTGCGCCAACATCGTCATCGGCGGTCTGGCCACCCAGGTGCAGGGCGACACCGTCCCCTCCGGCAGCACCTCGTGGACCAAGGACCTGGCCGGCTCCTTCGGCCCGGTCCCCGGCGCCCTGCTGACCATCGGCGCCCCGCTGCTGATCTGGTGGGCCCTGTCCCGGACGCCGTTCGTCAAGGCGCTGTACGCGGTCGGCGGCGACGACGCCACCGCCTTCTCCGCCGGAGTGAACGTGCCGAAGGTCCGGATCGCCGCGTACTCCCTCGGCGGGCTCTACGCGGGCATCGCCGGCATCGCCCTGATGTCCCTCATCAGCGAGGGCGCGGCCAGCATGTCCGCGCAGTACACCCTGCTCGCCATCGCCGCGGTGGCCCTGGGCGGCACCTCGCTGGCCGGCGGCCGGGGCTCCCTGCTCGGCTCGCTGCTCGGCGCGGCCGGCATCTACCTGATCAACAACCTGCTCAACGTGGTGAGGGTGTCCACCCTGTGGTCCACCGCGATCTACGGCGCGATGCTGCTCTTCGCCGTGGTCGTGGGCGCCGTGTTGACCAACGCCCGCAGGAGGGCCGTCGCATGACCACAGAGAGCGCGGTCGCGGACCCGACGACGGGAGGGGGCGGGGTTCCCCTGCTCCACACGCTCAACGAGTGGCAGCGCCGGGTCCCGCTGCTCCAACTGCTCGCGCTCGCCGCGCTGTACATCTACGGCCTGAGCACCATCGAGGGCTTCGGCTCGCAGCGGGTGCTCTACGCGATCCTCGTCAACGCCTCGCTGCTGGGGCTGGCGGGCGCCGGGCAGACCATCGTCGTCCTGGTGGGCGGGATCGACTTCTCCATCGCGGCGTTCATCTCGGCCGGCAATGTCATCATCGCCGAACTGTGCGGCACCGACCACTGGTCCACCGGGGCCGCGGTGGCGGTCGCGCTGGCCGTCGGCGTGGTGGGCGGACTCGTCAACGGAGTGCTGTCGTACCGCTTCAAGGTCGAGCCGCTCATCGTGACGCTGGGCGTCAGCGCGCTGCTGTCCGGTCTGGTGCTGAAGTGGATCAACGGCTCCGCCACCGGCGTCGCCCCGGCGTGGCTGGGCAAGCTGACCGCCGCCAACGGCACCACCTTCGGCATCGGCATCCCGCCGGTGGTCGTGATCTGGGCGGTGGTGGCGATCGTCATCGGCCTGGTGCTCACCCGCACCCGTGCCGGCCGGAACCTCTACCTGACCGGCGTCAACCAGCCGGCCGCCCGGCTCGCCCTGGTGCGGGTCAACCGCACCTGGATCTACGCGTACATCGCCAGCGCGGTGCTCGCCACCTGCGTGGGCATCCTGCTGGCGGGCTACTCGGGCTCGGGCAACGTCACGATCGGCGACCCCTATCTCTTCCAGTCCCTGGCGGCGGTCATCGTCGGCGGCACCATGTTCGGCGGGCGCGGCGACTACTGGCGTACGGTGCTCGGCGCGCTGGTGCTGTCGGTGGTCGCCCTGCTGCTCAGCGCCAACCAACTGTCGTCGGCCGCACAGGACATGATCACCGGCGGGCTGATCCTGGTCGTCGTCGGGCTCTACGGCCGGGAAAGGCGGCTGCGCGACCGCATCTGAACCGCCCGGGGAGCCGGCCGACGGTGTGCGCCAGCCACCCACCGCTCCGGCTCCCACCGCACTCCCGGTACGACCTGCGCCGTGTCGTACCGAGTGGGGAACCCGGGATCAGCACGGGTGCGTCGGCTCAGGCGGGCGGCGTGGGCCGGTCCAGAGCCTCGCGCCCGGCGCGGATGAAGAGCCGAAGCACGCGCTGTGCATCGTCGAAGCACGCCGTGATCTGCTCGTCCATGTCCAGGACATCAGCCTCGCTCAGCGACCCCGCCACCGCCCTCGCCTCGTGCTCCTCCGCGCAGCTCAGCAGGGAGCGGAGGCTGGACATGCAGTCGCCCACCCGCGCGGCCACCTCCTCGGGGCCCTGCAACTCGACCGCGTAGGACGTCTGCAGAGCATCCCTGTACGCGATTCTGCCGCGCAACCGGATCTCCTCCCGTTGCGCGGCCTCCGGAGCACCGGGCAGAGAGCATCTGTGATAGTCGAGAGCCGCGATCCGGGCCGTCTGGGACTTCTCGGTGAACTCCTCGTAGATCGCCTTCCGATGCTCTCGACGCCACCGATGGTGCTCCAGGCGGAGATCGAGTTCCTGAAGCACTTCCCGCCGCCGTGACTCGCGTTCCTCCTGTTGTTCCAGAGCATGTTGCCTGGCACGCTCCGACCGCAGAGCGAGGAAACCCGTCAGGCCGCTGCCGATCAGGGTTCCGATAATTCCCATGAACGAGAGGAGCAGAGAACCGGCCACACCTACTGTCTGTGCAGCCCGGTACACGATTACGCGTCCGTTCCCTTCCGACCATCGAGACCGCAGGGTCGAGCGTGACTGCGGCGGAAACTCGCTCAGGGCTGAAGGTCGTCCGCCGTGCCCAGGCCCGTAAGCGCGCCCACCGGGTCCAGGTCCGGGGTGCCTCTGGGCCACCAGTCGTCGTGGCCCGGTTCGGACTCGTAGGCGTACCAGAGGCCGTCGCGGCCGAGGCGGAGCTGGACATGGCCGGCCGGGTGGGTGAGGTGGTTGCGCCAGGGGCGGAACGCCGGGAGATCGGCGGCGAGGAGCAACGGTCGCGCTCGGTCGAAGCGGCCGGCCGGTGGATCCCACGGCTCTTCGAGTACGTCGAGCCCCTCGATCCCGCCCTGGCGCCAGGCGGCGACCGCGCGCGCCAGGTCGCCCGGGGTACGGCCGACGGCGTCGGCGAGGGTCGCGTAGAGGGCACGGGTGGACGCGGTGAGGCCGGAGCCGGGGCGGGCCGCGGCCAGCCGCACCGCGTCCTGCCAGAGGGTCAGCTCGCCGACCGGGTCGCATCCGGTGGCGAGCAGGGCGTGGGCGCGGGCGGCGGCGTCGGTGGCGAGCTGGTCCAGCGCGAAGGGGTCGGGTCCGCCGGGCACCGCCGGATAGACCGGGGGCTGCTCGGGGTGCGCCGGGACCGGCAACGGGGGCGGCAGCGGCGGGAGTTGCCGCGGGACGAGGGCCTCGGTGGCCCGGATGCCGGGCAGCGACGTCGGCTGCCGCTCCCGGGCCGCGCGGGCGGCGTTCCGGCGGGACAGCGCGTCGAGCACCTCGCGCTCCCCGCGGCCGCGCAGCAGAAGCAGCACGAACGGGTCGGCGTCCAGCAGCCGCGCGGTCTGGTAGCAGAGTGCGGCCGCGTGCTTGCAGGGGTGGCCGAAGTCCGGGCAGCTGCAACGGGGTTCGAGCTCTCCCGGCCCGGGCAGCAACGGAACCCCGCTGTCCGCGAGTGTCTGCGGCAACTCCTTGTCGAGCAGGGCGGCGATGTCCCCGGGCCGGTCGGCGGCGGCCTCCAGGAACCGCTCCCACTCGTCCTCGCCGAAGGTACGCAACCGCAGCTGTACGCGGTACGGCCGGGGCCGGCTCCCCTGCACATAGGCGAGGACCAGTCCGGGGGTCACGGTGATGGCGTCCACCTGCCCCTGCTCCGCGTAACTCCGCCCCCGGGCCAGCCGCTTGACGTCCAACGCGCCCTCTTCGAGCGCCCGGACCCAGGCGTTGCCCCACCAGGTCTCGGCGAACTCGGGGCCGACGGCGGAGGACCGGGCCGGGAGGGAGGGGAAGGTACGGCGGAGTTCGGTGTCGCGGTGAGGGGTCGCCATGGTGCGGGGCAGGTGGGGGGTGGTGGGGGCGGTTGGGGTGCCCGCGGTCTCCGTGCCTCCGGTGGAGGTGTGGCCGTGCCCCCACGACTGCGCGGGGTCACCGGCACCCATCGCCCCGGTCGTGCGCGGAAGGTCCTCGGGGCGCCGGGGGCCGGTCACAGGCCCGCGATCGGTCGGCCCCGGATGCGCAGATGCCGCGGCGTGCGGGTGTGCCGGACCCGTCACCCGGGGAAGCCGCCCGTCCACGGACCGCTCCTCGTCGACGAGTCCGGCCGGGGTTCCCTCGCCCGTCCGGTCGTCGGTCGGTTCGGGCGCCACCGGCTCGTCCTCGTCCGGGGGCATCCGGAACGCGGTCGCCAGGAACTGCTTCAGGTCACGGGCGGTGCGATGACGCGTCGCGGCTGCCAGAGCCGGTGACAGCGGCGGGCGCGCCGCACGGGCCGGAGCCGCTTCGGCCGCCTCTGCCGCGGCCGCCTCGGCCCGCCGCCGCTCCTCCCGCGCCGCACGCAACGCCTCCCGGGCGATGTCACCGGGACGACCCCCGGGGCGGGAGGCGGCAGCACCGGAGTCGGTCCGGGTGACACCCGGGCCGGGCCGGTCGGCGTCGGCCTCGTGCGAACCGGAGCCGGAGTCGGAGTCGGCGGCCCCGTCCTCCGCGCCCTTCGCGGCGACAGCCGTCCGCAGCGCCAGACGCGCGACGTCACCGGGCCTGGGCGCCCGCTCCCCCGACGCCACGCCCGCTGTTCCCCCCGCCCGCGAGCCGACGCCCTGCGCCGGTTCACCGGGCTCGGCCGCACCCTGCGCCCGCTCCTCCGTGTGCTCCGCCGAGCCCTCGACCGGAGCCGCCGCCTCCTCCTCGACCGGAGCCACCCCGTCGCCCCCGGTCTCCGCCCCGCGCCCCCGCGCCGCCCGCAGCGCCCGTCGGGCCGCGTCGCCCGGTCGCTGCTCGCCCTCGCTCATGACGTCCTCCGCAACGACACCAGGTCGGACAGCTCACGGTCCGTCAGTTCGGTCAGAGCTGCCTCGCCGGAGCCCAGGATCGCGTCGGCGAGGGCGCGCTTGGACTCCAGCATCTCGGCGATGCGGTCCTCGACGGTGCCCTCGGTGACCAGGCGGTGGACCTGGACGGGCTGGGTCTGGCCGATGCGGTACGCGCGGTCGGTGGCCTGTTCCTCCACCGCCGGGTTCCACCAGCGGTCGAAGTGGACGACATGGCCCGCGCGGGTGAGGTTGAGGCCGGTGCCCGCGGCCTTCAGGGACAGCACGAGGACCGGGGTCGCGCCGGCCTGGAAGCGGTCAACCATGCGCTCCCGCTCCGGTACCGGTGTGCCGCCGTGCAGGAGGTCGACCGGGACCGCGCGGACCTGGAGGTGCGCGGTGATCATGCGGGCCATTCCGACGTACTGGGTGAAGACGAGTGCCGAGCCGTCCTCTGCGAGGACGGTGTCCAGCAGCTCGTCGAGCAGGGTGAGCTTGCCGGAGCGGGCGGCCAGTCCGTCGACGCGGGACTCCTCCTTCAGGTACAGCCCGGGGTGGTCGCAGATCTGTTTGAGCGCGCCGAGCAGCTTGAGCACCATGCCCCGGCGTGCGATGCCGTCGGCCGTCTCGATGGCGAGCAGCGACTCACGGACCACCGCCTCGTAGAGCGCGGCCTGTTCGCGGGTGAGCGGGACGGGGTGGTCCGTCTCGGTCTTGGGGGGCAGTTCGGGGACGATGCCCGGGTCGGACTTCTTGCGGCGCAGGAGGAACGGGCGGACCAGGCGGGCGAGCCGGCTCACCGCCTCCTCGTCCTCGCCGTTCTCCACCGCGCGCGCGTGCCGGGCGCGGAAGGACTTCAGGGGGCCGAGGAGTCCGGGGGTGGTCCAGTCGAGCAGGGCCCAGAGTTCGGAGAGGTTGTTCTCCACGGGGGTGCCGGTGAGGGCCACGCGCGCGGGGGACGGGATCGTGCGCAGCGCCTTGGCGGTGGCCGAGTAGGGGTTCTTCACGTGCTGTGCCTCGTCGGCGACGACCATGCCCCAGGGCTGTTCGGCGAGGCGGGCCGCGGTGGCGCGCATGGTGCCGTAGGTCGTGAGGACGAAGCCCGAGGCGAGGCCGTCCAGGGTGCGGTCGGGGCCGTGGAAGCGGCGGACCGGGACGCCGGGTGCGAACCGGGCGATCTCCCGCTGCCAGTTGCCCAGCAGGGAGGCGGGGCAGACCACCAGGGTCGGCTCCTGGCGCGCCCGCTTCAGGTGCAGGGCGATGACGGTGATCGTCTTGCCGAGGCCCATGTCGTCGGCGAGGCAGCCGCCCAGGCCGAGGGAGGTCATCAGGTCGAGCCAGGCCAGGCCGCGGAGCTGGTAGTCGCGCAGGGTGGCGTGCAGACCGGCGGGCGGCTCGGCCGGGCGGATACCGGCCGTGAGGCGGTCGCGCAGGGCCGCGAGGACGCCGACGGGGACCGTCTCGACGGTCTCGCCGTCCACCTCGGCCTCGCCGGTGAGTGCCACGGAGAGCGCGTCGACCGGGTCGAGCAGACCCAGTTCGCGCTTGCGGGCCTTGCGGACCAGCGCCGGGTCGACGAGCACCCAGCGGTCCCGCAGCCGTACGACCGGACGGTGGGCCTCCGCCAGGGCGTCCATCTCGGCCTCGCTGAGCGGGTCGCCGCCGAGCGCCAGCTGCCAGCGGAACTGAAGCAGTTCCTCGCTCTCGAAGAAGCCGGTACCGTCGGTCGCCGAGCCCGGGGCCGGCCGGACCACCGCCGCCGCGGTCAGGTCCTGTGCCAGGTCGCGGGGCCAGTGCACGGCGACCCCGGCCGCCGCGAGCCTGGTCGCCGCCACGCCGAGCAGTTCTCCCAGCTCCTCCTCGGAGAGCGCGAGCACCTCGGGTACGTCCTGTTCCGCCAGACGGGCCAGCGGCGGCCACACCCGCGCGGCCCGGCGCACGGCCAGCGCCGCGTCGACGCGCGCGCGGGGGCCGAAGGCGGCGTCGGACTCCCCCGCCCACAGCGCGGCCGCGTCGGTCACCAGGGTCGGGTCGGCCAGGCTGTGCACCTGGACGATCGCCGCTCCCGCGCGGAGCGCGCCCTCGCCGTCCTCGAACAGGTCGTACGCCGACAGGTCCAGGCGCAGCGAGATCCGCACGCCCGCGTCCATGCCGGCGGCGACCTCCGCGGCCCACTCGTGGGCGTCGGGCAGCCGCTGGGGCTCGCGGGCGGCGAACGGCCGGCCCGAGGTGTGGGGCGCGGCCGGGGTGCGCGGCAGGGTGTCGGCGACCGCGTCGAGGAAGGAGCGGATCAGCGCCTCGGGCTGGGGCAGGGTGAGCGGGCCGGGGCCGGGCAGCGGGACGGCGTGGCCCTCGGCGGGGAGGGCGGCGGCCACCGCGCGCAGGTGGGCGATGTCGGCGGGTTCCAGGGGGCCGGCCCGCCAGGCGTCGTGGCCGGCCGGGGTCAGACCGGGGAGCAGCCGGCCGCGGGCGGCGAGCCGCAGCGCGTGCTGGGCGGCGGCGCCCCAGCAGGCGGTGGCGGGATGGGCGGCGGGGTCGCGGCGGGCCCGGACGAGCAGCGGGAGGGCCTCGGCGATCGGCAGGGTCAGCGCGGGCACCTGCCGACGGCGGACCCCGGCACCGTGCCGTCGTACGACCGTCAGGTCCTCGGTCGCCGACGCGGAGGCGGAGTCGGGCAACGGGTCCCCCGCCGGGTCCCAGAAGGCGATCCGGCCCTGGCGCGGGAGGTCCGCTGGCAGATAGACGGCGGCCAGGCGCACGTGCACGCCGTCAGGGGTCTCGGTCACCGTGCTGCCGCTCATACGTTCTGCCACCTCCCGCCCACACGTCGGATCAGACGTCTTCGACTGTACGGGCGGGGTCTGACAATCGGCTCCGGCGGCCGACTGGGGCCCGTCGCCACGGCACGGTGCGCAAGACCGCGCAGGACGGTCGCTACGGCACGGTGCGCGAGACGACGTAGATCATCGGGTAGTTCGGGTCGGCCGTGTTCACGACCACGTCCTGGGTGGGCGCCGGGTTCTTCTGGGTGTGCGTCAGGCCCGACCAGGCTCCGGGGCCGGTGAACCTCCAGCCGGTGATCTTCTGGTCGCGGGTGCTGACGCTGATGTCGTTCTTCTTGAGGTCGTCCCGGTTGACGCCCATGCCGGCCAGGAAGCCGTCCAGGCCGGCGCTGTTGGTACGGAACTGGACGTAGAGACGGCTGGTCTTCCAGTTGTTCGTCTCGTAGTACGCGATCCGGTCGGCCGGGTGCGGGACGGGCACCTGGTAGAGGCGCCGCTGCACCTTCGACGGCCAGCCCTCGGTGAGGCCGGTCGCCGAGTACTTGGACTCCTTGTCCTTGCCGCTGTCGCGGCTCTGGGCGGCGGAGATCACCAGATAGCCGGCCGGTACGCCGATGAGCAGCACGATGATCAGCAGCGTGAGCGCACGGCGGCGGGCCTTGTGGCCGGGGGTCTCCGGCGGGCGCTGCGGTTCGTCCGGAGGTGCGGCCTGGTGCGGCAGCGAAGCGATCATGCGGTGTCCTGGGTGCGGCGGGCCTCCGCGTACCGCTCGTAGCGCTCGTAGCGCTCCACCCGGCGCCGGTTGGCACGCCGGAACCGGCGGGCGACGAGCCGGGCCAGGTCGGCGGCGCCGACCATGCCGGCCTCGGGGCCCAGCTGGGCGCGGGCGATCCGGGCCTCGGGGCGGTAGCCGCGGCCGGTCAGCTGGCGCTTGAACGCGTCCCGGGCGGGGCCGATCAGCAGGTCGTCGGCGGCGCTGACGCCACCGCCGATCACGAAGCAGGACGGGTCGAGGGCGGCGGCGAGGTTGGCGATGCCGACGCCGAGCCACTGGCCGATGTCCTGGAGCAGCTCGATGCACATCGCGTCGCCCTCGCGGGCCAGCTCTGTGATCATCGGGCCGGAGATCTCGTTGATGTTGCCCTTGACGTGCTCGATGATCCCGTAGGCCACCGGGGAGTCGGCCGCCGCCAGTTCCTTGGCCTCGCGGACCAGCGCGTTGCCGGAGCTGTACTGCTCCCAGCAGCCGCGGTTGCCGCACGGGCAGCGGTGGCCGCCGGGCACGACCTGCATATGACCGAACTCGCCGGCGACGCCGTACTTGCCGCGCTTGACCTGGCCGTCCTCCAGGATGGCACCGCCGATGCCGGTACCGAGCGTGATCATGACGAGGTGGTCCTCGCCGCGGCCGGCGCCGAAGCGCCACTCGGCCCAGGCGGCGGCGTTGGCGTCGTTGTCGACCAGGACGGGCACGGCGAGCCGGCCGGCGAGGCGGTCGCGCAGCGGCTCGTTCCGCCAGGACAGGTGCGGGGCGAACAGGACGCGGTTGCGGTCGGCGTCGACCCACCCGGCGGCGCCGATGCCGACCGCGTGCACGTCGTGCCGGTCGGACAGGTCCAGGACCAGCTCGACGATCGTGTCCTCGACGACCTTCGGGCTCTTGGACTTGTCCGGGGTCTCCGTGCGGAGCTTCTCCAGGATGTTGCCGTCGGCGTCCACGACGCCCGCCATGACCTTGGTGCCGCCGATGTCGATGCCCACCGTCGGCACACGGGGTGCGGTCAGGTGGGAGCGGCGTTCCCTGGTACCCACCGTTCGCAGGACGGGGGCTCGGCGGGAGCCGATGGGGGCGGTGAGGTCGCGGTAGGTGCTCATCGGGCTCGATTCTGCCGCACGCTCGCGCGGAGTGCCGTTCGGGGGACATAAAGGTGGCTACCGCGTCGTTGCCGGGTGCGGGTTGTCCGTGGCTGGTCGCGCCCACGCGGCGGAGCCGCACATCGAAACAGCCCCGCGCCCCTAGCCCCGCTGCAGTTCGTGGCGTAGGGACTCAAGGTCGCTTCCGCCTGCCATCTGTTGTCCTTGCGGGCGGCCTGCTCGGCACCGTTCTGCACGATGTCCCAGAAGGTGTCGCCGTCCCCCGAGTGCGTGATCATCGCGACGGTCCAGCGGGGCGTGTTCACCGCCGCCCTCCTCTGGGCCGCGGCGGTGTTCCTGGCGTCCTCCGCCCGCTTGCCGCCGGTGCTGCTGCACCCGGCGAGGGTGGCGCTCAGCGCCCCCGCCACCGCGATGCCCAACCAGGTCCGAAACCGTGCCACGAGGCCGTGCCCTTCTTGCCGTGCTCCTTACGTGCGAGAGGGGCGGGCGAGCTCACCGTCGGTGACCACCGAAGGCGAGCTCGCCTGCCCCAAAAGCCTCAGTACCGAACATGAGGTACACCCCTTACCAAGGTGGGGGTTACCTTGCGGTCACATTGTCCGGACAATGCGACCAGCACAGCCGGGACCGGGACGGCACTCAGGTCCGTACGAGCAGCTGGAACTCGAAGGAGTAGCGGGTCGGCCGGTAGATGTGATCACCGAACTCGACGGCGCGGCCGGTGTCGTCGTACGTGGTGCGCTGCATGGTGAGCAGCGGGGCGCCCTCCGGCTCGCTGAGCCGCTCGCCCTCGGCGGCCGTGGCGCCGCGCGCGCCGATGGACTGGCGGGCGCTGTGCAGGGTGATCCCGGCGCCCCGCATCAGGCGGTACAGGCCGGTCGCCTCCAGCTGCCGGGTGTCCAGGTCGAGCAGGCCCGACGGCAGATAGTTGGTGAGGTACGCCATCGGCTCGCCGTGCGCCAGCCGCAGCCGTTCGATGCGGTGCACCTCGGTGGTCTCGGCGACCCCGAGCGCGGCCGCGACCTCGGCGGAGGCCGGGACGACCGTGTTGACCAGGACCTTCGTCGCGGGGCGCTGGCCGGCCGACTCCAGGTCGTCGTAGAGGCTGCTGAGCTCCAGCGGGCGTTTGACCTGACTGTGCACGACCTGGGTGCCGACGCCCCGGCGGCGGACGAGGAGTCCCTTGTCGACAAGGGACTGGATGGCCTGACGGACGGTCGGGCGGGACAGACCTAGCCGTGCGGCGAGTTCGATCTCGTTGCCCAGCAGGCTGCCGGGGGTGAGCGAGCCGTGTTCGATGGCCGCTTCCAGCTGCTGGGCGAGCTGGAAATACAACGGCACCGGTGAGCTACGGTCCACTCTGAGGTCGAGCGACACGGTCGGGTCCACATCTGGTTTCGGCACGGGCCTGAGCGTATCCCCGTGACGGGTTGGCGGGAAGTTGTGTAGTTCGATTGTCCGGACATACGGATTGACAGCGCACGGGCTGCACCAGCACCTTGTTCCCATGCGCATCGGGGTCATCGGTACGGGCCGCATCGGCACCATCCACGCGAACACGCTCAGCCGCAATCGCGAGGTCGGATCGCTGATCCTCACGGACGTGGATCCGGCACGGGCCCAGGACCTGGCGCACCGCCTCGGGGAGACGGCGGCGCCCGGGACGGACGAGATCTTCAGGTGGGGCGTGGACGCCGTGGTGATCACCACCGCGACCTCGGCGCATGCGGACCTGATCGGCCGGGCGGCGCGCTCCGGGCTGCCGGTCTTCTGCGAGAAGCCGATCGCCCTCGACCTGCCGGGCACGCTGCACGCCCTGGCCGAGGTGGAGAAGGCCGGGACGGTGCTGCAGATGGGCTTCCAGCGGCGCTTCGACGCGGGGTACGTGGGTGCCCGGGAGGCGGTGCGCTCGGGCCGGCTCGGGCGGCTGCACACCGTACGGGCGCTGACCTCCGACCAGTCGCCGCCCCCGCCGGAGTGGCTGCCGCTGTCCGGCGGGCTGTTCCGGGACACACTGATCCACGACTTCGACGTGCTGCGCTGGGTGACCGGCCGCGAGGTCGTCGACGTCTACGCGACCGGCTCCGACGCCGGGCCCGCGATGTTCCGCGCGGCCGGTGACGTCGACACGGGCGCGGCCGTGCTCACCCTGGACGACGGCACACTGGCCACGGCCACGGCGGCCCGGCTGAACGGTGCCGGGTACGACGTGCGGATGGAGCTCTCCGGGGAGCGGGACACCGTGGTGGTCGGCCTGGACGACCGCACGCCGGTGGCCTCGACGGAGCCGACCGGTCCGCCGCCCGCGGACAAGCCGTGGCCCGGCTTCCTGGAGCGGTTCGGGCCCGCCTACGAGGCCGAGCTGTGCGCCTTCGTCGACGTGGTGCGGGGCGCGCTCGCCAATCCCTGCGACGGACGCGAGGCGCTCCAGGCGCTGCGGATCGCGGAGGCCTGCGAGGTGTCCCGGCACGAGCGAAGACCGGTGGCACTGGCGGAGATCCCGGACCGACTCGCCTGACCGGACGGGACGGACGGACGAGCCGGACGGACAGGCCGGGACAACCGCCGTCGGCTCCGGCTCGGCTACGGCTTCGGTCACCAGCGCACCGGAAGCCGATCTTTCCGGTGTCCTTGACCAGGCGGGGGTCGGCGAGCGCCGCCCGTGCCTCCTCGTACCCCACCACCAGCCAGCTCTCGTAGAACTGGTCGGCGCCCGGCAGCCTCACGCGGTGCACCGGGCCCCGCGCCCGCAGCCCGGCGTACACCGGATGCGGGTCGGTGCGGAACGTGTCGCCGTACTCGCTCAGGTCGATCACTCGCGTCATGTCTTCCCCCTTGCGGACGCGTCCCCCGAAGCCGTCCCGGTACTTCCCACAACGCACCGGCCCCGCGATTGGTGCCCAGGGGCCAGGAGAGCCCTAGAGGGTGTCTTCCAGGAGCCCGGCGTCGTACGCCAGCAGGGCGATCTGAACCCGGTTGTTGAGGCCGAGCTTGGCCAGGATGTGGGAGACGTGGGTCTTGACGGTGGCGACGCTCATGAAGAGGCCGGTGGCGATCTCGGCGTTGGCGAGGCCCCGGCCGACCGCGACGGCGACCTCGCGTTCGCGGTCGTTGAGGGCCGCGAGCCGGTCACGCGCGCGTGCCTGCCGGGTGTCGGCCCGGGTGCCGGCCGCGTGCCGCATCAGCTGGCGGGTGACGGCGGGCGACAGGACGGGGTCACCGGCCGCGACCCGGCGCACCGCGTCGACGATCTCGGCGGGCGGGGTGTCCTTGAGGACGAACCCGGCGGCACCCGCGCGCAGCGCGTGCAGGACCTGTTCGTCGGCGTGGAAGGTGGTCAGGACGACGACCTGCGGGGCGTCCGCCCGCGCGCGCAGCCGCTCGGTGGCGGTGAGTCCGTCCACGGTGGGCATACGGATGTCCATCAGGACGACGTCCGGGCGGGTGCGGTCGACGAGCGCCTCGACCTCGTCGCCGTCGGCGCCCTCCCCGACGATCTCGATGTCCTCGGCGCCGCCCATCATGAGGGACAGCCCCGCCCGCACCAGCGGGTCGTCGTCGACGAGCAGCAGTCTGATCGCGGTCATGCCCCCTACGTAATCACGTACGCAATCTCGCCGGTACGGCGTCGCGTGGTGCGGTTCAGGCCGCTGCCCAGGGCAGCCAGGCCCGGACCTCGAAGCCGCCGTCGCCGGTGGCCAGGTGCTGGAGGTGTCCCCCGGCCAGCGTGGCGCGTTCGGTGAGGCCGATCAGGCCCTGGCCGGACCCGGGGACGGGCGGGGCCTCGGTCTCGGGGGCGGGGTTGTGCACGGTGATGTCCAGGCCAGCGCCGGGCGTGCCGGTGACGCGAACGGTGACCTCGGCGCCGGGGGCGTGCTTGCGGGCGTTGGTGAGGCCTTCCTGGGCGATGCGGTAGGCGGTACGGCCGACGGAGGCGGGTACGGCCGCCGGGTCGCCCACGTGGTTGTCGAGGGTGACCTTCATGCCGGCCTGGCGGGACTCGGCGACAAGAGCCTCCAGGGCGGCGAGGGTGGGCTGGGGCCGGCCGCCGGCCTCGTCGCCGTCGGTCGCGCGCAGGACGCCGATGATCTCGCGCAGGTCCTGGAGGGCTTCGTGGGCGCTCTCCCGGATGACCCCGGCGGCCCGGGCGATCTCCTCCCGGGGCGCGTCGGGCCGGAACTCCAGGGCACCGGCGTGCACGCTGAGCAGGGTGAGCCGGTGGGCGAGGACGTCGTGCATCTCGCGGGCTATGGCCTCCCTGGCCAGCCGTTGGGCCCGCTCGGCTCGCAGCCCGGCCTCGGTCTCGGCGCGCCGGGCCCGGTCGCGCAGGCTGACCATCAGCTGCCGCTTGGAGCGGACGAACATGCCGAGGCAGGCCACCAGGAGGGTGAACAGCGCGGCGAGGACGACGACCACGAGGTAGGGCAGATCGGGGTCGGGCCGCAGCCAGTAGAAGACCGGGACCAGGGCCAGGCTGACGCCGGTGATCCAGGCCAGGTGCCGGAACGGGCGGTGCACGGCGAGGGTGAACAGGGCGACCATGGAGGCGCCGCCCGCGGTCGCGGAGACGAAGCTCACCGGGATCATCGCGACGGCGAGGCCGAGCGGCCAGCGGCGGCGCAGCCAGACCGCGCCGCAGGCGAGGCCGCCGATCAGCACGTCGAGGACGGCGAGGGTGTGCGGGAGGTGCGCCTCGTGCCGGACGGTGTCCGCGCCGGCCGCGCCCACGACGACGGCCAGCAGGAAACAGGTGAAGTCGACGAGCCAGTCCCGCGCGGTACGGCGGGGCCGCCGGCCGCCGGCCTGGGCGTCTGGATCGAGTTCATGGATCACGGCGGACGGGAAGAGCCACCGTCGCCCTTCGAACGTCCGTACCGGAATGTCACCGCTCACGGTCGCCAAATCTACGCAGACCCGGAGCGCGGCACCGCCCTGCGCACGGGATCGTCGACCAAAGTTGCGCTCGTGTGGACTTTCGGCGCGCCACGCGCGCGTGGCGGCGGTCTTCCAGCGGGAACGACTCGCCCCACGGCCGATGGCATGGGGGGAAGCCGCGGGGCGAGGGTCGTACCGTGAAACAGCTGCTGGAACCGCTCGGATTCATGACTTCGGATCAGGAGCCGGGGGTCCGGCAGAACGCGGACCGGACCTCCGGCCGGTCGCACCGTTCCTGGTGTCGGACCGGTCGGCTCGACGGGCTGCTCAGCAGTCGAAGTCGATCAGGTCGAACGAGGCGTAGTGGTCCGACGTGTAGTAGTCCTCCTGGTACGCCTCGCCGGTCACGATGCGTCGTGCTCCGCGCGTGGACGAGCCCGGCGTGATGACCGTGTACTCGTGGTAATTCCGCCGCACCCCTCCGACCTGGGCTTACTGAGGCCGAAACGGTTGTGACCTGCTAGGTCGGGTTGCAGAGGCGATCGGAGGCAGTCAGAGGAAAGCGCTCTGATTCGACCCCGGTTCGACCCGGGTCGCTCAGAGGCAGTCAGAGGCATCAGCCTCCCAAACTGCCCTTTGAGCGACCGGCGTTGACCGGTACGGATCCAGGGTGGCGACTCTGACAGGCCTCTCGGCCGTCTCCGGTCGAGCCGCGATGGGGACGCCTGCCTCCGCCCGGTGCCAGAGCGCACGAAAGCCCCCAGGACGGCAATCCTGGAGGCTTCGCTGGCACCGATTGGAGGTCAGTTCCGGACGCCACCTCTGATTTAGAGGTCCGCGGTGGCATCCATGTCCATGGGACGACCCCCGAATGCCATACCCCACGCTGCAGGGACTCGCCTCCCTCCCCAAGCCCGCCGC
The DNA here is from genome assembly GCF_003814875.1 of Streptomyces sp. Ag109_O5-1. Lineage (GTDB taxonomy): Bacteria > Actinomycetota > Actinomycetes > Streptomycetales > Streptomycetaceae > Streptomyces > Streptomyces sasae. Next base: position 2,059,381 of record NZ_RKQF01000001.1, read on the forward strand.
CGACCTGGTCCTGCTCGGCGACCTCACCGGCCGCTACGCGGCAGGCAGCTACAGCAGGCTCGGCCATGACGGCCGCACAGTGACCCTGCGCGGCAACCGCCAGGGCATATCGGAGCACGGTCACCGGATCACCGCAGCCATCGCCTGCCACGTGGCCCGTGCCGGCGGCAGCGTCGAGCAGCTGACGCGGTTGCTGCTGCACCCCGACCACGAGGGTGGCCGACACGCCCGGGACATCGCCCTGCGCTCCGGGCAGGCGCGCGCACTGGACTACATCCACCGCGTGTGGGCCAGCGCCGTCCAGACCGTCAGCGCCACCGTGCCGGTCGACTCCCGGGACCACGCCTACGAACTCCTCGCCGCGCTGCGGGACCAGATCGAGACCACGCCGTGGCGCGGGGAGCGGGGCCGGACCGCGCTGCGGGTCCTGCGGGCGCACCTGACCTTCGCGGAGACCGCGGGCGGTCCGCTGCACCACGCCAGTGAGCGGCAGACCGCCGAGGAAGCCGGAATCTCCCGGACCACCCTGCGGGCCACGTACGAGACTGTCCTGAAACCGTACGGCTGGCTGCGCCGTCTGCGGGCGGGGCGCGGTCGGGAGGGCTCCACCTGGTACCTCGCCCTCGGCACCCCCCGCCAGCACGTGGCGCCCCCTGTGCTGTCTCGTTCCCGTACCACTCAGTACCCCCCCGACCCGGCGCTTGAGGAGTGGACCACCCCTGAGACCGGCAACGCGCCGGACATCGACTCCACCGTCCTCGCCCGCCTCATGGCCCACGACGCCTTCGCCCACCACGGCCTCGGCAGCACCGCCCTCGTGATCATCAGCGCGCTTCACGCCCGGCCCACCCAGACCATCACGGACCTGATCGCCAGTTCCTCGGTCTCCCGTGCCACCGCCTACCGCACCCTCCGGCGCCTGGCCCACCACGGCCTCGTCCACCACCACGGCGAAACCTGGACCCTCACCCCCCGCGCCCTGCACGGCATCGGCCACTCCCCCACCAGTGACAAGGCCACTACGGACACACAGCCGGCCCAGAGCTGGGACGAGATCGCCCTCCGGCACGGTACGGCAGGGACCGCGGCGCGCCGCAAGGCCCTGCATGCGGCCGAACGCACCCTCTACCGAAAGGCCCTGGAGCGTCTGGCGGAGCACCGCAGCCGGGCCGTGGTGATCGTCCGGGACGGCTGCCAGGTCCTGGTCCCCTCGGTGCGGCCGGATGAGGTTCCGGCTGCCTGGCACGCCCCGGGTGGACGCGTCCTCGATCCCGTCACCGGACGGTCTTCGACCGAGTGGCGGGTGGCCACGGACGGCCGGCTGATCCTCATCACTCCTGCCGACCAGCGCACTTATGACGAGCTGGCGGCAGCCCATACCCAAGCCCTCAGCGAATGGGAGTCCGCCTCGTGAACCCACCACCCCCCAACCAGCGCGAGGGCGAGCCGCCCAGCGCACAGAAGTTGCGTGAGGAGTACGAGGGCGGGGCCACGGTCCAGGAACTGGTGGCCGCGAGCGGTCTGCCTTACGGGACGGTCCTGAACCGGCTGCGTGAGGCCGGGACGGTGATGCGGACCTCGTGGCAGACCCGCAGGATGCGCGACGGCCAGGAGGCTCGCGCGCGTCTGGCGGCCAGGCTGCGCATCCTCTACGAGACGCACGGCGCGACTCTCGGTGAACTCGCCGCGGCCGCGGGCAAGTCCAAGCCGGCCGCCCGCCGTCTGGTCGTCGAGGCGGGCGGCAGGGTGCGCAGCACGCGGCAGACGATACAGATCCGCTCCGCGGCATCCCGGGCGAAGCGGGGCAAGCTCGCGGCCTGGCTGCGGGTGCGCTACGAGGCCGGGGCGACAGTGCCCGAGCTCGCCCAAGAGTGCAACTACTCCACGGCCACCGTCTACCGCCTCCTGCGTCAGGCCCACACCCCCATGCGCCCCCAACACCGCCACGGCCCCGGCCGCCACACCAGCAAGAAGCAGCCATGACCGCCCTCGTCGAGATCCCCGCTAGGGCCCGATGGCCGGTGCAACACACCCGTCCTCACCATGCCGGCCTCACCCGGACGGCCCGGGCACCCCCGTTACAGCCCGGCCCGGCATGCCCAAGAGGGCTCCCAAGCCGCCCACCACACACCACGTCTAACAACCACATTTTCGATTCAGGAGATCGCGCACACGTGAACGAGAACACCCGCCACAAGGCCCTTGCCGCGGCCGCCGAACACGCCTGGGACGCCTTCGTCATCGTCGTCGGCATGCTCAAGGGCGGCACCGGCAAGACCACCTCCGCGTGGTTCATCGCCCTGTACTACGCCGTCGTCCTCGGCCTGCCCACGCTCCTGCTGGATGCCGATGCCACGAGTCAGTCCGCCTACGACTGGTTCAAGGTCGCCCAGGCCGCCGGCTTCGAGATTCCCGAGAACCTGGTGGTCGAGCGGTACCCGTTCGACGACATCGCCGAGTACATCCGCGCCAAGCGGGCCGAGTTCGGCGCGATCGTCGTCGACGCCGGCGGTGGCAGTGCTCGGATCTTCCACGAGGCGGTTACCGAGGCGAACCTGCTGCTCGTGCCGGTCGCCCCGACCAAGATCGAGCGCCGCAAGCTGGTCGCCACCTTCGACGAGGCCGAGCGCGCCGCCGCTCGCAACGCCCGTGGCGTCACCGCCCACGTCGTCATGGTCAAGGCCGACGACCGCACCAGCTTGCCCCGCATCGCGAAGGACAAGCTCCTCGACCCCGCCGAGGGCGAGGGCATCGGCCCCGACCGCGACGAGCCGTTCCCGCTCGCCGACACCACCATCCACTCCTGGGTCCACTACATGGAGGCCTTCGGCGAGATCCCGACCGAACTGAGCGATTACGCCGAGCTCATGAAGGAGCTGACCCAGGCATGACCGAAAAGAACGAGAAGCTGAAGCCCCCGGCCCGCCGCACCGGTCGCACCCTCGGCGGCGGGGCCAAGAATGCGGCCCCGCCGCCCCCTCCCCCGGCCGCCGAACTCACCCCCGAGCAGTACGCCGCCGAACAGCCTCCCGCCCGGGCGACAGCCCAGGCGCCCGAAGGCGTGCCCGGCGCAAGCCCCGTTCCGGTGCTCGCTCACGTCGCAGCAGCCCCGGCGCAGGTCGGGACGGAACACGATGCGTATCCGGTCGCCGCAGACTCGGCAGCTGCGTCCACCCCGAACGCTGCGGCACCGGCAGCGGCCGAGAGTCCCTCGCCTCAGACGGTTGCCACCACTGCCGGACCGGTACCGCTACCCGCTGCGCAGGCGGAGACGCCCGCTGCCGCCCCCGTTGGGTTCAGCGAGCACTCCGCGACGAAGGGGAGCGTCGCCACGGCCGCAGATGTCCCGATTCCTGGAGCGGTCGCGGAGATAGCGGTCCGCGCGACGGCACCTGTCGTCACCGGTACGGCTTTCCCCGTCGAGGCCAAGGAACCGACACGAGAGCACAGCCACGGGGCTCGGGCGCAGGAAGCGCCCAGCGAGGGCGTGCCCTGGACACAGGGACCGGGCCGACCCCAGGGCATCCCCGATGTCGCGGTCGTCCTCAACCAGCGCATCATCACCCGCGAGTCCCTCGACTCGTCCGTGCCGGCCGCGCTGAAGCTGAAGAAGCGCATCAAGCGCTTCGCGCTGGACAACGAACTCGACCACCTGCCCCTCGGCGACATCGTCGCCGTCGCAATGGACGAATGGCTGTCCACCCGCGGCTTCTGACAGCCTGAAGCAACGGTTCCCATGCAGCGCAGGGGGGCGCGGTCCGTGGGGTCCGCGTCCCCTCTGCCGACTATTCCACTAGCCCAATAGTCGACTAAGGGCTGTCCCGTAATCTCTGTGACCTGCTGCTCGACAACAGGTACGGTCTGCGGGTGATACCGACCGAACCGCACGAGTGTCCGCTGCATGGCGCGGGGGCGAACCCCGACCGCCTGACTGGACGCCGCGTGCAGCAGGTGGTGGCCGCCTGGCACCGGCACGACTCCGAGGATGCTGCCGGCCCGCTGGAGATCTGGCTCGTCGACGAACTTGGTGGCTACTTCCACATCACGACCGGCTCCGACTGGTGCCTGATCACGGATGAGGAGGCACCCCACGCGGGATACGACCTTGGTGAGAGCAGCCGGGTCGAGGTGGTGTCGAGTGAACGCGGGACACCGTTTGCCGACTACCTGGGAGAGGTCATCCTCGCGGTGGACCAGAGGTTTGACGCCCGCACCGGACGGGTCGGCCTGAAGGTCTGCTTCGCCACCGGCACTGTTGAATGCGGCAGTTGGGGCGGGGACCTGCAAGTGACCGGCTGACCGCCGATGGGATGATCTTGGATGTGGCTGGTGTGATCACGGCGGCCGAGCCGTCCTGGATAGCCCCCTTCACCGGGCTGAGCCCGCGTGCGTTCGGCAAGTTGGTGATCCAACTGCGTCGCGAGGGTGCCGACGCGTGCCGGCGGGGCCGACCGTGGAGGCTGCCGCTGGAGGACCGGGTGCTGCTGGTGGCCGCGTACTGGCGGACGAATCTGACCATGCGGCAGTTGGCCCCGTTGTTCGGCGTGTCGAAGTCGGCCGCCGACCGGATGATCGATGACCTCGGGCCGAGGCTGGCCCTGCAGCCGCGCCGGCGGTTCGCCAAAGACGCCGTGCTGATCGTGGACGGCACCCTGGTGCCCACCCGCGATCACAAGGTCGCCGAGCAGTCGAAGAACTACCGCTACTCCACCAACCACCAGGTAGTCATCGACGCCGACACTCGCCTGGTCGTGGTCGTCGGCCGACCACTGCCGGGCAATCGCAATGACTGCCGGGCCTGGGCGGAATCCGGCGCGAAGACCGCGGTCGGCAACACCACGACGATTGCCGACGGCGGTTACCCGGGCACCGGACTGGTGATGCCGCACCGTCGCCGCAAGGGCGAGGAACTGCCTGAGTGGAAGCAGGCTCACAATAAGTCACACAAGCAGGTCCGCGCCCGCGTCGAGCACTGCTTCGCCCGCATGAAGACCTACAAGATCCTCCGCGACTGCCGCCTCCGCGGTGACGGTGTCCACCACGCCATGCTCGGCATCGCCCGCCTGCACAACCTCACCCTCGCCGGATAGGCGAGCCCGACCGTTCCGAGGTCGAGCACGTCCCGACCAGCCGGAAGATCATTTACGGGACAGCCCTTAGGCGGATCACTATTCGCCTAGTCGCAGCATCCGGAGCAGCCCACACATGCCTGACCACACCCATCACGCCCGCCTGCTGCGCGAGCTCGCCGACCTGCTCGAAACCCAATCCGAGCCCACCGACGATCCGTTCACCCCACATCCAGACACCCAAGCAGTCATCAACAGCCGCCACACCGTCCGCGGACAGCTCAACTACGCCGTGCCCGAAGACCTTCAGCTCCAGCGCCGTATCCGCCGCTACAGCGCGGACAGCGGTATCCCCCATGGCGACATCGTCGCCCTCGCCCTCGACGCCCTCCTCCGTGCCAAGGGCTACCCGCCAGAGCTGCGTCCAGAGGCGGAGACGTCATTGCCTGCCGCGGGACTGTCCTGAAGTTTGTGTTTGGCCTGGTGTGACCCGAGTTGGCATGAGGTGGGTTCTCTGCCGGGAAGGATCACGATGGGCAGTACGAACGAGAGTGGCCCCGAGGGTAACGAGCATCAGGTGCGGACGGGGGCGGAGTTGGCGCAAGCAGCGACTGAGCAGGACCGGGGGCTGGCCGAGAGCCTGATCGAGCGGGCCCGCCGGGACGGGCTGCAACTGGTCGGCGAGAACGGGCTGCTGACGGGGCTGGTGAAACTGGTCCTGGAGGGTGCGCTGGAGGCCGAGATGGCCGAGCACCTGGGCTACGAGAAGGGCGATGCGGCCGGCGCGGGCTCGGGCAACCACCGCAACGGCACCAGCCGCAAGACCGTGCTCTCGCAGGTCGGACCGGTGACCACTGACATCCCCCGCGACCGGGCTGGCAGTTTCACCCCGCAGATCGTGCCCAAGCACGCCCGGCGCGTCGACGGCTTCTCGGAGACCATCGTCTCCCTCTACGCCAAGGGGCTTTACGACCGGGGAGATCCAGGCCCACCTCGCGGAGATCTACGACGTGGAGGTCTCCCGCGACCTGGTCTCCCGTGCCACCGCCCAGGTCGCAGCCGACCTCGCCGTCTGGCGGACCCGCCCGCTCGACCGCATCTACGCGGTCCTGCTGATCGACTGCATCTACATCAAGATCCGCGACGGGGCCGTCGCGAACAAGCCCGTCTGCATCGCCGTCGGCATCAACCTCGACGGGCTCGGGATGTGGGTCGGCACGGGCGGTGAGGGCGCCAAGCAGTGGATGACCTGGCTGGCCGAACTACGCAACCGCGGCGTCCAGGATGTCCTGATCGCCTGCTGCGACGGGCTGAAAGGCCTGCCGGAGTCGGTCAACGATGTCTGGCCCCAGGCCGATGTCCAGCTCTGCGTGGTCCACCGTGAAACCGTCAAGAAACAACCTGGTGGTTATCGGCGCCGATCGAGGTGAGCAGGTCGGATGCGGTGGGGTGGCGGTGGCCGGCGGGGGAGATGTCGATGCGACGGTCGTCGAGGATCGGCAGGACGTCGCGGATCGCGTTCCACAGTGTGCTGCGGCAGACGCCGAACAGCTCGGCGAGAGCGTCGAGGCCGCAGACACGGCGGCGGTAGAGGATCGTGGCGAGGATTCGGTCGCCGTCGGTGATCTTCTCCCGGAACACGCCGCCGCGGGTGCCTGGGCGCCGGTTGCCGCCGCGCTGGCGGTGGCGGCGTTCTTCGATCCCGGCGGCATAGGGCACGATCAGTTCTTCGAGCAGGGCGTGCAGTGCCTCGCGGGACATGCCGGTCAGCGTCGGGTCCGTCAGCGCCTGGTGGGTCGGTGTCGCGGGAGCGTGCTCGGCCGGGCCGCTGCCGGTGACCCAGGCGCGGAGGTCCTCGGCGCGGGTGAAGTAGCGCACGACGGTGGGTGTGATGCTGATTTTCCGTTCGTCCAGCAGCTTCCGGGTGGCCTTGATTGCGTGGCCGATGGTGACGGGGTTCATCCCGAGCAGGTCGCCCAGCACCTTCTGCGGGCAGACCTGCCGCAGGTAGATGACGGTGAGGAGGACTTCGTCCGCATCTGACAGCAGGGATCGGCTGCGGCCGGTGGTAGCGACGCGTCGTCCTTTGCGGAGCACGTAACGGTGCTGTTCGGCCGCTGCCGCCTGAGCCGGAGCCAACTGGGCCTGCAGCGCGTCCAGTTCGCCATCGTTCATGCCGGTCAGGCGGGGGTCGGCGAGCATCTGCAGGGAGTGTGTGCGGGCCTTTGCCCGTTCGTCGGCGCGCGGCGCGAGGGCGGTGGTGCCGGTCGGGGCGATACTGTAGTTCCACCGGCCGTGCTGGTCATGCGCGGTAATCGGCAGGGCCTGAATCTGCTCACGGCTGACGGCGATGCCGGTCGGGTAGGAGCCCTCGTCGAGAGCGGCCTCGACACGCAGTCCGCTCCGGGTCGTGGTCGCGGCAATCGTATTGAGGACGACTTCGTGGCTGGTCAGGGGGCGTCCGCGCCAGTTCATAGTGATGTGGGAGAACAGTCGGTGTTCGATTTTGTTCCATTTTGACGTACCTGGCGGAAAGTGGCAAACCGTCACAGTCAGACCGGCGTCGGCGGCGAACGCGGCCAGTTCGGCCTTCCAAACTCGGTAGCGGTAGCTGTTGGAGCCTCCGGCGTCCGCAGTGATCAGCAGCCGGGATGCCGCGGGGTAGTCGTACTGGCCGCGCGCCTGCCACCAGCGTCGGATCGACGAGGCGGCGAACGTGGCGGTGTTGTGGTCGGTGCCGACGTTCACCCAGCCGGTGTTCGCGGACATGTCGTAGATCCCGTACGGGATGACGGACTCCACGTGCGGGCTGGCGAAGAAGCTGTGGTCCTCGACCTCGACGGGTTGTCCGGCCGGCCGCCATTCCTGTCCGGGCATCGGCAGCTGCCCGATCTGTTCCTTCTTCTTCGCGTCCACGCTGATTACCGGCTCGCCCGCGGCCTGGTGCTGTTTGACCTGCTCGTTGATATAGCGGAACTGCGCGTCCCGGTCCGGGTGTTGATCGCCTTCCAGGGTCTTGGCGGTGCCCTGCAGACTGAACCCGTGTTCCTTGAGCAGCCGGCCCACCGTGGGCGCGGTCACCCGGTGCCCTTGCCGGGACAGCTCCGCGGCCAGGTGCCGCAGCGACTTCGTCGTCCAGCGCAACGGCGACATCCGATCACCGCGCTCGTCCGGTTCGACCAGCGCCATCAGCACCGGAACCAGCTCAGGGTCGATCGCCTCGGCCCGCATCCGCCCGCCGCCAGGGCGCCGGACACGTCCTTCGGGCAGCGGATCGACTCCGGCCTCGAGTTCGAACACGCCCTTGCGGACGGTCGTCTCGCTGACCTCGGCTATCCGCGCAACCACACCGACGCCTCCATGCCCGAGCAGCCGGGCCTCGGTCGCCAGCGCCAGACGCCGTTGACGCTCGTTCAGGTGCGGGAGCAGAACGTCGAACCGTCGAGCCAACTGACTGCGGACCTCGGCGGATATGCGCATACCACATCAACGAGTTCGTCTCCGCGAAGCAACGCGTTGTTTCTTGACGGCTTCACGGTGAACGACACAGGTCTGGACGATCGTCGCAGGCCAGACGGTGTTCACGGCGTCCGGGAGACCGGTCAGGCCGTCACAGACCAGCATCAGGACATCGGCCGCGCCGCGGTTCTTGATCTCGGTCAGGACCTGGAGCCAGTACTTCGAACCTTCACCGCCGTCGCCGATCCACAGGCCCAGAATGTCCCGGTGCCCCTCGGCGGTGACCGCCACCGCCATGTAGACAGGCCGGTCGGCGACCTGCCCGTCCCTGACCTTCACGTTCACACAGTCGATGAACACGACCGGGTAGACGCTGTCCAGCGGACGGTTCTGCCATTCCGTCATGCCGGCCATCACGCTGTCGGTGATCGTGGAGATCGTGGACTTGGAGATCTCCGCGCCATACACCTCGGCGAGATGCGCGGAGATCTCCCCATGCGTCAGCCCCTTCGCCGACAGCGACAGAACCATCTCATCCACCCCGCCCAGACGCCGCTGCCGCTTCTTGACCAGCTGCGGCTCGAACGACCCGGCCCTATCCCGCGGCACCGAGATCTCGACCGGCCCCGACTCTGTGATCACCGTCTTGGAGCGTTGCCCGTTGCGGTAGTTCTCCCTGCCACCCTCAGCCCGCTCACCGGGCTCGTGCCCCAGATGATCCGTGAGCTCGCCCTCCAGAGCGGACTCCAGTACCCGTTTGGTCAGCTGCCTGCAGGAGGCCACCCTCCCCGGTGAGCTTCACGCCACCGGCCTGGGCCCGGGCAACCAGCTCGGCGACCAGCCCGTCATCGACGGCGCTTGCCCCACTCACAGCGGCCTTCCCGGCCTCGGTGTCACTCGTCACGTCAGTCATCAACTGTCGCTTCCAGCTCGGGAGTTACACCGCTCACCGTACAGACCCTCTCGCAACTCGCGTGGTGTCATCACATGAGAAGTGTGCCAGCCCCGCTTGATCACAACCGGAGACAGTCCCTAGTACCAGGCCCCGCAGTCGTCCCAGCCGTTGTTGAGGTTGTTCACGCATACGCGGGCCTTGTAGCCACGGCCGTCGTAGTGGAACTTGGTGCTGCCCTTGTTGAGGCTCCCTCCTATGCCAGCACTGTCCACCCACTTGATCTGCTGATTGTGGTCGATCTCCAGGCGCATCGCGCAGTCGGAGCCACTCCAGGTCTGCACGAGCCCTTGCACCTTGGGACCGGGCTTCTTGCCGTTCATCCACGCCTTGCAGCCCGGAATGGTCACCGGAGAGGAGGAGATGAAGTAGACCTTGGAAGCCGCAGAAGCAGCCGAGGTGGCGATGCGGCTCTGGGATGTCGTTGTGGCATGGGCCGGGGAGGCCATGCCGGTCGCCGCACTGGCTAGGGCGGTTGCCATAGTGATGGCAGCAAGGTTCATCTTGAGTCGGTTCACTGCGTCGTTCTCCCGTTGACGTGGTTGGTGGCAGGACCATCTCGTAGTAGCAGCGCGAAGATGACCTGGGTGACGCCGTGCGTATCGGTCGCGTGCTCCGTGATCGGCAGGTCGGTCTTGTTGCCCATGATCTCGTCCAGCACGTAGTGCGCCTCCTTGCGGGTGACCACGATGACCTTCGTGGCGTCTATCCCGTACGCCTGCATCGCTGCGTAGCTGCGGCTGGCCGGCCAGGGTCAGCTACTCGGTCGGTGGTCGGGCCACGATGGCTCAGGCCCCAGCGAAGTCAGGGGCCTGAGCGTCAAGTGGGGCGTCTGCTGCAAGACCCGCCGCGAAGCTTCGGTCTAGTACCAGACGTACAGGAAGTACTTCCAGTTGCCGTCGCTGCCGTAGCCGCCGGTGCAGTAGTAGTCGTACGGCAGGGATTCTCCCTCGGAGACACAGGCGGCCTTGGTCCAGTAGGCGCGGTAGAAGTGCCAGCTGGCCATCGGGTGCACGTCGCCCACAGCGCTCTCTGCCGGTTTCACGCTCAGTGCGGGCGCCGCGAAGCTGGCGCTCGCACCTGCCAGGCTGGCGGCGGCAATCCCGACAACGGCAGTGGCGCTGACGAGTGCCCTCGTCAAAACATTGGATCGCATTCGTTTTCCTCCCGGATCGCAGAGCGGCGCCTGACCGGCTGGCCGCGTAACAAGGTTTCTAGGCCGACTGGTTGTTGCGCACCTCCCTGCTGTCACATGCAACAAAGTTGTGGGTGGCTGATCGCTGGCGGCGGTCGGCTGAAACCTGCGGACCGCGCTCGCGGTGGCGGAGATCGCCACCATGGCGCAGGTCGAAAGTCTGCGTCACAGTGCGCTCACGCACGACGCCGAGCGCGGCACGTCCACCCGATGCTGATGGCGCGCTCCTGGCACGCCTCGTCCGTTTGTGAGCGATCACGAAATTACGTGACCGTTCACACCGTTCCCTGGAGTGGTACGCCCGCCCCGGCGTGGACGCGGGCGCAGCGCACGTCGCCGCGAGCACCCCGGCCGCCCGGTGCCGCGGCTGACCGTGGTCACCCCGGGCGTCCCAGGTGGCCGCTCTACGAGGGGGACGGCCCGGATTTCGTCAGTTCTCTCATGACGCTGAGCGGGCGTCAGATGCGGCGCTACCGTACTGCTGGGACATTCTTGGGAGGGAAGAACGGGGATGCTGGATCAGGCGTTGGCGGCGTTGGCCGCGGCGGGTGGGACCGCGGTGGTGCAGGCTGCGGGGACGGACGTATGGACCGCGCTACGGCAGGCGGTGGCACGTTGGTTCGGCCGGGGCGACGAGCAGCGCGAGCGCGCGGTGCTAGAGCGTCTGGATCAGGCCGCGCGTGAGCTACAGACTGCCGGGGCGGCCGAGGCCGAGGGGGTGCGTATCCTTCAGGAGGCGGTGTGGCAGGCGCGGATCGAGGCTCTGCTGGAAAGCCTGGGCGAGGCCGAACGGGTCGGCGCCGCTGAGGAGTTGCGGGCCCTGCTGGCCCAGCATAATCATTATGGCGGGGTGTCGGTCGGTGACGGCGGGCAAGCCGTCGTGGGGGATGTAAAGATTCACGCCGACCACGGCTCCGCAGCCGCCTGGAGCATGGGGAACGTGACGCTGGGAAACCCTCCGCAGCCGGGTCCGCACGAGGGCTGAGCGTACCCGGAGCCGCCTCGGCCAGGCCCAGCGGGGTCACCAGCATCTTTGCCGACCATGGCAGTATCGCTATCGGCTACGCCGAGCGGGTCCACCACTACGCCGCGCCGCGTAAGCCGGCTGCCTGGCCGCACCAGGTTGGTGTGATCCCGCCTCGCGCGTTGTCCTTTCAGCACCGGACCGAGGCCGACCAGTTGCGGGCCGCAGCCGACAGTGGGGGTACTACGGTGCTGAGCCAGGTGCTGACTGGGACCGGCGGGGTGGGCAAAACCCAGTTGGCCGCCGACTATGCCCGCGCCGCCTGGGAGGATGGCAGTGTGGATGTTCTGGTGTGGATCAGCGCAAGCAGCCGCCAGACAATCATGGACGGATACGCGCAGGCTGGCGTAGAGGTGCTGGCGGCGGATCCCAGTGACCCGGAGCATGCCGCCCGGGCCTTCCTGGCCTGGCTGGAACCCAAGGACGGCCCGAGGCAGTGCCGGTGGCTGGTGGTCTTGGACGATCTTGCCGACCCCGCCGACCTGCGCGGCCTGTGGCCGCCGAACCGACACGGCCGCACTCTGGTCACCACCCGTCGTCGCGAGGCAGCCTTGTCCGGAGATGGGCGACGCCTCCTGCATGTGGGCATGTTCATGCCCTGGGAGGCTGTCGCGTACCTCACCGCCGTACTTGCCGCCCACGGCCGTCATGATCCCCTCAATGAGATCCAGGCTCTCGCCGCCGACTTGGGACACCTGCCGCTTGCTCTCGCTCAGGCCGCCGCCTACCTGATCGACACGGCTATCACCTGCGCCGACTATCGCCGACTGCTCGCCGACCGGATCAGGAAGCTGGCCGACCTGCTGCCCGAACCCAGTGCGCTGCCCGACGACCAGACCACCACCGTCGCCGCCACCTGGTCACTGTCCATCGAACGTGCCGAGAAGCTTCAGCCCGCAGGTCTGGCCCGGCCCATGCTCCAGCTCACTGCGATGCTCGACCCGAACGGCATCCCAGATGCCGTCCTCCTGAGCGAACCGACGCGCGCTCACCTGGCGGCTCATCGCGCCGCCGGCCATCAGGGATCCGCCCTGGTGACGGCCGAGGAGGCTGCCGGCGCACTGCGTGTGCTGCACCGGCTCAGCCTGATCGACCACGCTCCCGACACCCCCCACCACGCTGTACGCGTCCACCAGCTCATCCAGCGCGTCACCCGGGACACCTTCGCCTCGCACCAACAGGACCATCTCGCCCGCACCGCCGCCGACGCCCTGTTCGACGTGTGGCCGAACACCGAATGCGACGCCGCCCTCAGCCAGGCTCTGCGTGCCAACACCGGAGCGCTCGTCAGACATGCCGAGGACGCCCTGTTCCAAGAGGGAGCCGGGCTCGCTGTGCTGTTCCGCTTCGGTAGCAGTCTCGGCCACTCCGGTCAGCCCGCCGCCGCGATCAAGCACTACGAGCACATGGCCACCATGGCCCATGACCGTCTCGGCGCCGATGACATCTACACCCTCGGTGCCCGGCAAGAGCTCGCCAGATGGCGTGGCGAGGCCGGGGACGCGGCCGGTGCCGCCGCCGCTTTCGAGCACCTGCTGGCCGACGAACTGCGGGTACTCGGCCCCGACCACACCACCACCCTCAGCGCCCGGGCCATGCTCGCCGAATGGCGTGGTGAGGCGGGGGACGCGGCCGGTGCCGCCGCAGCCTTCGAGCAGCTGCTGGCCGACGAGCTGCGAATATTGGGCCGCGACCACCGCCCCTTCATGACCCGAGCCAATCTCGCCACTTATCGAGGACGAGCGGGGGACCCGGCCGGTGCTGCCGCCGCCTTCGAGCAGCTGCTGGCCGACCAGCTGCGAGCAACGGGCCCCCACGATCCGATAACTTTCACCACACGAAGCGACTTGGGCAACTGGCGTGGCCGGGCGGGGGGCGTATGCGGCGCCGTCACCACGCACGAGCAGCTGCTCGCCGATGAGGTGCGGCTGTTAGGCCCTGACCACCCCTGGACCCTCACCACACGCCACGACCTCGCCTTTTGGCGTGGCGAGGCGGGGGACGCGGCCGGCGCTGCCGCAGCCTTCGAGCAGCTGCTGGCCGACCAGGAGCGGGTACTGGACCAGGATCACCCCAAGATCCTCACCACGCGGAACAATCTCGCCGTGCAGAAGAGAAGGGCCGGTGATGCGGCGGGTGCTGCCGCCGCCTTGGAGCAGCTACTGGCTGCCGCGCTGCGGCTGCTCGGTCCCGACCATCCCGACACTCTCAAGGCACGAGCAAACCTCGCGTCTTGTCGGGCGGATGCGGGGGATGCGGCGGTTACCGCTGCCGCCTACGCCGAACTGCTCGATCACACGTTGCGGGTACTTGGCCCGGACCACCCCGACACCCTCAACGTCCGGAACAGCCTCGCCTACTGGCGAGGGAAGGCCGGTGATGCGGCTGGCGCTGTGGCAGCGTTCGAGCAGTTGTTGGCCGACCATCTGCGAGTAACGGGCCCTGACCACCCCGATGCCCTCACCATCCGAGCAAACCTTGCGACTTATCGAGGGGATGCGGGGGATGCGGCGGGTGCCGCTGCCGCCTATGCCGAACTACTTGATCACACGTTGCGGGTACTTGGTCCGGACCACCCCCAGACCTTCACCATCCGAGCTAGCTCCGGCCGGTGGCTGGCGGCGGCGGGGGACGGCGTCGGCGCTGCCGCTGTCTTCGTGCAGTTGATGGCTGACACGAGACGGGTGCTGGGTCCCGATCACCCTGACACCCTCGCCGTCCGAGCCGCCATCACCGCGTTACGCCGCGAGGGGGAAGACACGAACAACCCGGCCGCCTACGAGCCCGACCTCGCGCTCACGCTGTCCGGCCTCACCGCTCAGCTGTGGAAGGCAGAGCGCCGGAAAGAAGCCATCACCGCCGAGCAGGAGGCTGTGGAGATCCGGCGCCGGCTCGCGGCGGACAACCCGGCCGTCTACGAGCCCGACCTCGCGTCCTCGCTAGCTGTCTTGGCCATGCTTCTGGCGATAAGGGGTGACCTTTCCGAGGCGCTACGCGCGACGGGAGAGGCCGTGGAGCTCCACCGCCGTCACATCGCCACGATGCCCTCCGCGCTCCCGCAACTCTACAATGTGCTGGGTCTACAGGCGGATCTGCTTGAGGGACTCGGGCGTGATGAAGAGGCGGAGGCAGTCCGCCGCTGGCTGGGGGAGAATCCGCTGCCGCCCGATTCTCAATCCTCGGCGCGTTCGCCGAGTTCGAGCATGCCCTGATGTCTGAGCGATCCAGGGACGGCCTGGAGGCCGCCCGCACCCGAGGTCGCACCGGCGGCGAGTACGTCGTGTGAGCCAACCGGCCGGTGCCCTGGCTTCGGGAGCGCGGGGCCGGGGCGACGGCAGTGTGCGGGAGGGCTCGTCAGGCACGGCATGGCTGCGCGTACGGGAGTTCCCTTATGTAGTCCCGCCATTCCGGCGGTGTGAGTTGACCGGCGGTGCCGGCGCAGATCCGCCGGATTGCCTGGCCGAGCCCGAGGGGCGTGAGCTCGATCGTCCCGTCAGGTCCTGCTGTGGCCAGGAGCTGGCCGTCCGGGCGGTACGCGGCCGTCTCTATCGCTTCGGTGTGCCCTGCGGTGAGCGCCTTGCCCCAGGGCGCCGGCCGGGTGAGGTCGGTCAGGTCCCACAGCAGGACGCTTCGGTCCTCGCCGGCGGAGGCCAGCGTGTGGCCGTCCGGGCTGAAGCCCACCCAGGTCACCCGGCCGGTGTGACCGGTCAGCGAGCTGCCGGTGGCCGATGCGTGCGCGGGGTCGCTGAGGTTCCACAGGCGTACATCGTGGCCGACGCCGGCGGTTGCTAGGAGCCGTCCGTCGGGGCTGAAGGCGCCCCACAAGGTGCCGCCTGTGTCGACTGTGCGGATGTCCGCCAGGGGCTTGGGACGGGCCGGTTCGCGGATGTCCCACAGGCGGACCTTGTCGTCCTCGCTCGTGCTGGCCAGGGTATGGCCGTCCGGGCTGACGCCCGCCCAGTGGACAAAGCTGATGTGGCCGGTCAGCGGGCTGCCGAGGGCGGTGGGGCCTGCGGGGTCGGTGACGTTCCACAGCCGGAGGCTGTACTTGGGGCCGCCTGTGACCAGTACGTGTCCGTCAGGAGTGAAGGCCAGCACGCCATCGGACTGGTCGGCGCCGCCGGTGTGGATCAGGCCGACCCGCAGGGGGCGGTCCGGGGCGGAGACGTCCCACAGCCACACGGTGCCGTCACTGTCGGCGCTCGCCAGCAGTCGGCCCCGCGGCTGGAACACGGTCCGGATGGCGAGGTGCTGACCCGGCAGTTCGCTTAGCTGCCTGCCGTGGGCTGGATCGCGGATGTCCCACAGCCGTACCCTTCCGGCGCTCGCGCTGGTCAGGACACGGCCGTTCTGGCTGAACGCGATGCCGGTGACGCTGCCGAGATGGCCGGCCAGGACGGCGTGCGGGAGATGCCACAGACGTACGGTGTGGTCGTCGCTGGCGCTGGCCAGCGACTGCCCGTCGGGGCTGAAGGCCAGCCAGTTGACGAATCCGGTGTGGCCGATCAGCGGCTGCCCGAGCAGGGCTGGATGCCGGGGGTCGGAGACGTCCCACAGCCGGATGGTGTGGTCCGCGCCGCCGGTGGCAAGTGTCCGGCCGTCCGGTGAGAACGCGACCGCGAGCAGGGTGTCGGTGTGGCCGGTCAGCGGCTGGCCCAGTGGCTTGGTGTGCGCGGGGTCGGACACGTCCCAGAGCCGTACCTTGTAGTCGTTGCCCACGCTGGCCATGAGCTTGCTGTCCCGGCGGAAGGCGACCGCGTAGACGACGTCCGGGTTGCTCAGCGGCTTCGACCACAGCTTCGGCCGGGCCGGGTCAGTAACGTTCCACAGACGGATCTTGTGATCGTGGCCGGGGGCGGCCACTGTGCGGCCGTCCGGGCTGAAGGCGGCCGAGGCGACGGCTTCGTCGGTCCCGGTGAGCGGATGGCCCAATGCCTTGGCGTGTGCCGGGTCGGAGACGTCCCAGAGCCGAACGGTGTGGTCCTGGCTGGCGGTGGCCAGGATGCGCCCGTCGTGGTTGAACGACACGGAGAAGACATAGTTATAATGACCGGTCAGGGGCTTGCCGAGAGCCCTCGGGTGCAGCGGGTCGCGGACGTCCCACAGTCGTGCCGTACGATCCCGGCTCGCGCTGGCCAGGGTGTGACCGTCCGGGGAGAACTGCAGCCAGTACACCCAGTCGGTGTGCCCGGTCAGTGGTTTGCCGAGCGGGACGGGGTGCGCGGGGTCGGCCAGGCTCCACAGCCGGATGGTGTCGTCACCGGCCCCGGTCGCGAGGGTCCGCCCGTCCGGGGAGAACGCCACCGCGTACACCGCCTGGGAATGGCCGGACAGTACGGAGGACAGCGCGATGTTCTGCGTGTCCAGCAAGCCCGCGGCGGCTTCACGGTCCGACCGCAGCCGGTGCGCCGCCACGTACATCCGTGCCGCCAGCGACGGATCGGTCGCGTTCAGCTGGCCTGCCTCGGCCTCCACCTGCTCGGCCACCGCGCGGTCGCGGCCGGCGCGGGCCAGCGAGCGCTGCTGGAAGGCGACGACAGCGACCGTCGACGCGAGCAGGAGAAGGGCGGACACCGCGGCCAGCAGCGCCCGGATGCGCCGAACGGTGCGAGCGGCCGCTCGACGCTCCTGCTCGCGGGCGGCGATGCTGGCGTCGAGGAACGCGGCCTCGGACGGGGTGAGGTCCGCACGATACCTCCCGGTGAGGCACTCCTCGGCTGTGGCGAGGCGGGTGCCGCGGTACAGGGCCCCGGTGTCCTGGTCGAGGGTGTTCCAGGCGCGGGCGGCCTCGGTGAGCTGGCGGTGGACCCGGAGCCGTTCGCGGGCGCCGCCGATCCAGGACTGCAGTCGCGGCCACGCGGTGATCAACGCTTCGTGCGCCAGGTGCACCATGTCGCCGTCGAGTGTGACCAGCCGTGCGCGGGCCAGTTGTTCCAGCACCGAGGCCGTGTCGGCGGACTGGCCGGTGGCGCTCAGCGCCTGCAGTTCGGCGTGCTCGGCGGGCCGGCTGGTGTCCTGGGCCCCTTCACCGGGCGTGATCAGTCGCAGCAGGATACGCCGGGCGACCTCAGCCCGTTCCGGCGAGAGGCGGGTGTACAGCTCTTCGGCGGTGCGGGTGAGGGCACCGTGCACACCGCCCGCGGCCTCGTAGGCAGCCAGCGTGAGGGTGCGGCCCCTGCGGCGGCGCCAGGTCTCCAGCAACGCGTGGGACATGAGCGGCAGTCCGCCGGGTTCCTCGGCGACGTCCTCGACGATCCTCGCCGTCAACGTACGCTCCACGATCAGCCCCGCGGCCACGGCGGGTTTCACGATCGCGTCGCGCAGTTCGACTGGCCCCATGGGGCCGAGCAGGAAGGTGGCGTCGGTGAGAGCCGCGGCGAGCGGACGATGGTCGGCACAGCGATTGAGGAAGTCCGCCCGTACCGCGATCACCACCCGCAGCCTGCTCTCCGGTTCCACCGCGCTCACCAGCAGGTCAAGAAATGCCGCCCGCTCCGCTGGGTCCGAGCACAGGGTGAAGAGCTCCTCGAACTGGTCGACAACGACCACCGTGTCGCCGGCACTCTGACTCGCCGTCAACGCGCGTGAGTGGGTGGACGCCGGGCGAGGCCCCGGGGTGAGGATCCGGATGGCTGCCAGTCGGCACTCCGATGACTGCTGGTCCTGGAGGGACGGGAGGAGCCCCGCGCGCAGCAGGGAGGACTTCCCGCTGCCGGAAGCGCCCACCACCGCGACCATACGGCAGGCCCGCACCCGCTCGGTCAGTCGGGCCACGAGCTGGTCGCGCCCGAAGAACAGATGCCGATCACTGGGTTCGAAGCGGGTCAGCCCCCGATAGGGGGCATCCGCGTCATCGGCGTCCTCCGGCTCGGCGGCCACTTCCCGAGCCACCGCCCGCCAGCGCGGCTCCCATTCCTCGGGGTCCGCACCGCACGCCCGCACATAGGCCAGTACCACCTCCAGCGTGGGCAGTTGGCCGCCTGCGGCCGCCCTGGACAAGGTGGCGACCGAATAGTCGGTGCACTGCGCCATGACGCTGTAGGTCAGGCCTCCGGCGTCCTGGCGCAGCTTGCGTAACTCGAACGCGAGACGTTGGACCGGCCCGGCCGACGGATCCAGCGGTCCCTCACTACGCCCCATCCCATCCCCCATGGTCAACGCCAGCAGTGAGGGACAACAGTGGCACCTTCTTCGTCACCGTCGCATCCCTGACCAGCTTGTTTCAGCCGATCGGCGCCTACGGCCGGCCTGCCGCGACGTTTGTTGCATTCGGCAATGCAGGCGTGCGCAACAACGTGCCGGGCCAGAAGCATGGGGCGGGACGGCAGCGGCAGGTCGACGGCAGGTACTGCCGCACATGGCCGTGGCCGCGTCCACCGACCGCAACGGCCCGTTGCCTTCAGCGTGCGGACTGGGGCGGGCGAAGGGCGCCGCCGCAGAGGCGCCATAGAGCCGGCGCCCGTGGTCAGAGACGCATGGCAGGACGCGAAACAAGTGAAAGGAGTCCATGAATGACGCTTCTTCGCCGAACTCCTCGCCATTTCGAGGGGGTTTCCTCAAGACGCCGCGTGCGGGGGGGGGTACGCAGCGGGCTGACCGCGGTGACCGTCACGGCGGCACTGCTTGTCGCCCCGGTCGCGGCATCGGCGACGGCCCAGGAAACGCGGCCGCGGCAGGCCACGGATGCTGCCGTGCGAGGACTCGACGTCAGTGCCTACCAGGAGACCGTGGACTGGGCCGCGGTCGCCGCCGGCGGAGCCTCCTTCGCCTACGTCAAGGCGACCGAGGGCACCTCCTACATCAGTTCCCGCTTCTCCCAGCAGTACGACGGTGCGGCAGCAGTCGGCCTGATCCGCGGCGCCTATCACTTCGCCAGGCCGGACAAGGCTTCCGGCAGCGCCCAGGCCGACTTCTTCGTCGACCACGGAGGCGCCTGGCAACCCGACGGCAAGACCCTCCCCGGCGTCCTGGACATCGAAGCCACGCCGGGCCTGCCCACCTGCTACGGGGTCAGCCCCGGTGCGACGGTCCACTGGATCGCCTCGTTCGACAAAGAATACCGGCGCCGGACCGGCCGCCATCCGGTGATCAACACCAACACGTCGTGGTGGTCGCAGTGCACCGGCAACTCATCCGCCCTCGCCGCCACCAACCTGATCTGGATCGGCAGCTGGACCGGCACCCCTCACCCCCTGCCCAACGGCTGGTCCACGTACGCCTTCTGGCAGACCGCCGACTCCGGCCCCCTTCCCGGTGACCAGGACGTCTTCAACGGCACCGAGCAGGACCTGCGGAACCTCGCCGCTAGCGGCACCTACACTCCCCCGCCGGCGCCTCCGGCCGGCGCATGGCCGATCGTCCAGCAGGGTTACAGCGACCGCCAGGTGACCACCATCCAGTACCTCCTCAACGCCCATGGCGCGGCAATGTCGGTCGACGGCTCGTTCGGAGCGGCCACGCATGACGCCGTGGTCGCCTTCCAGACCCGCAACCACCTCACCGCCGACGGCATCGTGGGCCCCAACACCTGGCAAGCCCTCATCACCACCGTCAAAGAAGGTGACCACGGCCCGGCCGTCAGCGCGGCGCAGGCCGAGCTGAAAGCCCATGGCGCGGCAATGTCGGTCGACGGCTCGTTCGGAGCGGCCACGCATGACGCCGTGGTCGCCTTCCAGACCCGCAACCACCTCACCGCCGACGGCATCGTCGGCCCCAACACCTGGCTGGCGCTGGTCAACTGACCCCACCCCGTAGCCGGCCCACCCTGACCAGGCCGCTGGCACTCGCTCGACAGTGCACGCCGGAATGTCAGCGCCCGCAACGCCCGACCTGCCCAGAACGACACCGCAGACACTCCCGAACATGGACCACATCCGGTCATCGATACAGCCGGCTCGGGCAGTCCCGGGAACGACCCCGAGTTCGCTGGTGGGCCGGGCGGGAAGTCCCGAGACGTCCCCCACCGCCAAGCTGAGCTGGTGCTTCGGTGCAGTCGGCACCCATGCTCGTTCCGGTGCGGATCGCCACAGAAGTCGCGACCGAGACCCACCGTGAAAGGACCTGATCGATGCGTGCACCCACGTGCCTGCGCAAGGCTGCCGTCATCTCGGCGGCGACCGTCGCTCTCAGCGGCATCGCAACCGCGGCCGCCGGTACGGCGAACGCCGTACCGGGCCAGGGCATATCCTCGACCGCTCTGCAGTCCTACAGCTGTTCGAAAGCCTATTACACCGGCACTGCCGTCACCGAGTACGGCGACACCGGTAACAGGGTGATCGAGGCGCAATGCCAGCTCCATTGGCGCGGATTCCTCAGTTCCGGGCAGGTGGACGGCATCTTCGGAAACAACACCTACAACGCCGTCCTCAGTTTTCAGAAGGAGTTCAACCGGGACTGCAGTGGCGGTCTTTCCGTCGACGGAGTCGTCGGCACGTACACGTGGGGTGCGCTGCGTTCCCCCTGCCCGAGCTGAGAAGTGGAAGGAACCGCGGGGTCAGACCGTAGAACTCCTGTCAGAAGAAGGAAAGGAAGCAAGTCCATGCGAATCAGCAGTCTTGCCAAAGCAGCTGCCGCAATCTGCATAGCCGCTGGGGGCCTTACCGTTGGGGCGGGCTCAGCGCAGGCAGCGCAGTCCTGCTACGGCTCCACCTGTAACCACCTCAACCCGTACAAGACCACCTGCACGGGGGACGCGATCCATCCTTACAGCGCCCCGGACAGCAATGGCAGCGTGGTGTACCTGTACTACAGCCCCTCCTGCCGCGCCACGTGGGCCGAGACCTGGAACGCGCCCAGCGGGACCTGGATCACGGTGCAGCGGAGGAACGGGGACGTGTTCAGCGAGGACTGGGCGACGTCCGCGGCACACACCTGGACCGGAATGATCAACGACGCCGGTTATGCGTCCTTCGCCGAGATCTGCCCACCCAGCGGGGGCCACTGCGGGGTCACCGCCTCCTACTAATGGGTGTTACACAAGGCTGTGAACTGGTCATCTCCCTTGCATAGCCGGGGCTGGCCGCCTGGCGTGAACCATCGCGAGCCCGCCCCCTGCCATACGCAGGGGCGGGCTCGCGCCACGACCGCTCGAGCGGGAAGTCGGGGCGGTCCAGGACGCTGTCCACGAACACCATCGCCGTGTCGGTGATCGTGTCCAGTGACGCGATCTCGTACGTCTGCTCCAGCGACCTCACCGATCCCTCGAGGCTGTGAACGACACCTCAACGGACGGTCGGCAGCGGCGCCGACCGCACCCGGAGTCTGCCAGTGCTCGGCTCTCCTTAACGGAGTTGGGCGGATCAAACCACTCGAACGGGAGTCGTGTGGTATCCCTCGAAACGCCAGGTGGGGCCTCAGCTGGGGCACCCCAGGTGCCAGCGAACGGCTGCTGGTCGCCCACGGAGACCGTGTAGGAACAAGGCAATAGTCCCCGCTCCTCGGACAGCGCCCCTCGGAGCCGGATAGCACCGTAGCGGCGCAGACGATCGCCGAACTCGGCCCTCCTGAGCCCAAATCTGGGAGACTCCCGCGCGGGTTCCGCTCCATGAACGTCCAGGATTATGCGAACTCGCGCGCTATTGAGACGATCGCCGCCACTCGCACCCGGGCCGGTCTGCGCGTCGAGGCCCATCTGGATCCCGGCGACTACCCCACCGGCATCGCGATCAGCAAAGACCGCTTCGCCGCGCTGCCGCTGGTCCGGCACGAGGTCCACGGTCAGTGGAACTATGCCCTGCTGCCCGAGTCCTCCACACCGCAGACTCTGCCCACCAGCGAGGCGCACGGCGTTTACGGCCGGCGCTGCGAGCTTCTAACCCGATTGACGGACCCCCGTCTGACCGGGCTGAGCAGCGCGGAACTCGGTTATCTATGCGCCGAGTTGGCCCCGATGCAGGCCGCCCGGTCCCAGGAACGCTACAGCGAGCAGCGCGGTGGCCGGGCCCGGCGCGCCACCGGCAATCAGCGGGCCAAGCCGCTGTTCGACGACGGCGCCCGTGTGACGCTCACGCTCCTCTACCAGCGGCAAGTGTGCTCGATGAAGCTGCTGGCCGACATGCTGGAGGTCACTCCCGAGTGCATCGGCCACCTCGTCGCCGAGACCCGCCGGGTCCTGGAGGACCACGGCCATCAGCCCGGATACGCCCCCAGCCGGTTCACCACGGCGGACGCGCTGATGTCCTTCCTCGACGCCGACAAGGCCCCGCCCCGCACCCGGATCATGGAGAGCCTGTCCCACCCACGGCTTACCGGCATGTCCCGCACGGACCTGGATGCACTCGCTCGCCGCCTCGCCCCACGCCAACTCGCGCAGGTCGAACGGGCCTCCTACCAGCGCCGGGGCGCCGATCGCCAGCCGGGCAGCCGCGGCGGCGTCTTCCCCCAGAAGCTGGGTGACAGAGAGCGCGTCGTGGTCGCACTCCTTTACCTGCGGAAACTGTGCACCCTGGACGTCCTCGCCGACGCGCTGGGGGACGTGAGCAGGTCCTCGATCGGCAACGTCGTCCGCGAGATCCGGCCCCTGCTCACGGAAGGCGGACTCCTCCCACCCCCGGCTGCCACCCGCTACCGCTCCGCCCCAGATCTCCTCGCCGCCGCGGACGAGCA
The DNA here is from genome assembly GCF_003814875.1 of Streptomyces sp. Ag109_O5-1. GTDB lineage: Bacteria > Actinomycetota > Actinomycetes > Streptomycetales > Streptomycetaceae > Streptomyces > Streptomyces sasae. Next base: position 2,082,684 of record NZ_RKQF01000001.1, read on the forward strand.
AACCAACACACCGACAAGTTGATTCTTTACGGCTTCACCTCGTCCGGACGAGCCTGCGCTACGCAGCCAAGCAGCACTGGGGCGCCATCGCGAAGCAACTGCGCGAGGTCTACACCGCCAAAACCGCAGATGAGGCCGAGCAGCGGTTCGCCCGCTTCGAGGAGGAGTGGGGCCAGCGCTACCCGGCCGTGGTCGATACATGGCGCCGCAGCTGGGAGCACGTGATCGTGTTCATGCGCTTCCCGGCCCCGATCCGACGTGTCGTCTACACCACGAACATGATCGAATCCCTCAACTCCCGCTTCCGCCAGGCCACCCGACGACGCGGGCACTTCCCCGACGACGACGCGGCCTTGAAGGTGCTCTACCTGGTCATCCGCAACCCGATCAAGAACCGCCCCAACGTCACCGGACGGACACCCGCCTGGAAACAGGCCATCAACAGCCTCGCCAGCTACTACGGCGACCGCGTCACCGACCGCTAATCACGAACAACCACACCAGGCCACCCACAAACGATCAGACACTCCCGACCGTCGAGGTCGAGTGCGTCCTGTTCGGGCGGGACACTGCCGGGATCACAGCGGACTGGTACGGAGGATGGGGATCGCTCAATGGCGCACAGGGTGTCGAAGATCTCGCCCTGAAGATGTTGCTCGAGGTTGGCTTCGTCGATCTGCAGTACATGCTGGAGGTCGAGGACAGGCAGGTGCTGGACTTCTGTGATGTTCCGCGTATCGACGGCGGTGACGTCGAAGCCCGGCTCGAAGGCAACAAGCTTTCGATCACCTGCGCCTACGGTCAGCTTCTGCCTCCCATGGCGATCAACTTTTACCCACACTGGTACCAGAAGGCGCTCGAGGGTTCGCTGATCGTCGTAGCTGGCCGCAACCTGCAAGGTATGGCGGGCGACGACCCCTCCTACCTTCACCGTGCCATGACATTGGGCCAAGTGGTGGGCGCCACCTTGCCGCTCACCGTGGTGCGCCCCAGCAGGAACAGCCGCCCGTGCATGATGCGCTCGGGCCGCAAGTTCAAAGACTGCTGCGGCAGGAGCAGCACTCTCGCCTGACAACCAGCTGATGTATCGGTCACCCCGTTCAGGATGGCCTTTACCGACACTGGGTGTCCGCAGAGACTAAATGCCGTCACGCACGGTGCCCTTGGAGTCAGGACTCGCCGAGTGGACGGTTGCGCCAGGACCCAGGCCAAGCCGAAGACCAGCGCCAAGGCCTCCGCGAGCCCGGACGTGTAGACCGCAAGGAGACGCCACGCGCCAAGTTAACTTCCCGAAAACTCATCGGACTTGACGGGAAATTCTCCGGAGTTGTCATTGACATGCCACTGTCTACGCGCGTCATCATGAGGGCATGAGATTCCCCCCACGAATCACCCGCATCGGCGCCGCAGCCGCCGTCCTGTCCGCTCTCCTCGTCGGCGGCACGGTCGCTACCTCAACGCCGGCCGCCGCCGCGGTCGGCAGCATCTGCTACAGCGCCCTTCCCTCCCAGGCCCACGACACGCTCGACCTGATCGAGCAGGGCGGTCCCTACCCGTACTCGCAGGACGGGACCGTCTTCCAGAACCGGGAAGGCATTCTGCCGAGCCAGTCCTCTGGCTACTATCACGAGTACACCGTGATCACTCCGGGCTCCTCCACGCGCGGTGCACGCCGCATCGTCACCGGTGAGGAGAACCAGGAGGACTACTACACGGCCGACCACTACGAGTCCTTCGACCTGGTCAACTACGGCTGCTGAGTCCCCCACGACTCAGCCCGAGGTACGGCGCAACGCGCTGGAGGTCCGGTCCTACGTTCGGCCGGACCTCCAGCCGCCCCAGCAACTTGGTCTGCTTCACCAAGTAGGTGCATGCGGCTCCCGGCAGGTGAAACAGGACCGTCACTCGCCGAACTCGCGGCCTCACAGTTCGCGGCGCCTGTGCAACAACAGCGCGGCTCGGCGTCGACCCAGTCCCTGACCGCAGAGCTCCTTGCCCCGTGTACCCCCACTTCGCCATAGGCCGCGGGGCGAGGCAGGAACTTGACACTGCGGAGGCCGAGTTGGCCGTTCGGCTGGAGCGGGGCCGGGAAGATCTCTCGCGCCTGGAGATCGCGTGGGAGACCGTCGCTCGCGTATCCGCGGAGCTGTCGGCCGCTGAGGGCGAGACCGATCCGGGCCTCCCGACGGAGCCTGCGCCGGACACCGCTGCGTCGTCAGCACCACACGGCGTCGGGGTGATGGTGGGTGCCGTGGTCACACGCGTGATGCCTCATCGTAGCCAGAGCGGGACGGGCGAACCGCCCTTTGCCAGCCGCAGCCGACGCGAGCGTGTACGCAGCGAAGGGGGCGGGGTGTCACCACCGGCTGGCCCGTTCCTCCTCCTCGATACCGCGCCGGCAGTCGCCGCATAGCGTCTGGGTAGTCCCGTCATCGTCGCCCTCGTGCGGCCACAGGCACCCGCATCCCCCGCAGTTCGTCAACTCCTGTGGGCTGTAGCGGGCTTGGCAGGTGAAGCAGTAGTACACCTCCTCGCCGGCGCCGTCCATGAAGGCGAAGCAGGCCAGCGTCGGAGCGCAGCACTCGGGGCATTCGTTCACCGGGTGTCCGGGCTCGAACTCCTGGAAGGCCGGGGCCAGCTCCTCGCCGCTCACGTCGGTGCCGCAGAAGTGACAGTGGGCACCGTTCGGAATGACGGCAGGAGCCCACTGTCCGCACACGGAGCAGGGCAGAACCGAGTCGGTCGCGCCCTTGAGCTCGTTGCCGCGCAGGCGATTCATGCGTTCGTTGACGAACGCATCGATGGTGTTGAGGCCACTGCGCACGCGCGACATGTCTCCTTCAATGCTCTCGCGCTCCTCCGTGTCGAGCAGCGGCAGCAGCTGGGTGTCGAGGAACCGGAGCAAGAAGTCGAGCACCATTCCGGCTCGTGACTCCACGGCCTCTGCGCTGTGGGTTAATCCGTAGTGCTGCAGAGCGTTGCGGTCCTTGCCCAGGTTCTTGAGGGCCTCGGCGTCCTTCTTCGTGATGCCAAGGCCCAAATGTTCCTGCGTCGCTCGACGGCGGCGTCCGTTCCGCAACTGGTGAAGTCGGAGGCCGAGAACCTCTCGGCGGTGGCCTGGAGGTGCAGGACCGCGTACTTGATCTCGCGGGGTCCTGTGTCCGTGTCGGAGTCCAGGTGCTCGACGACGCTGCCGAGGTATTCGATGCCGTTGCGAATGGGCGGGAAGTCCACCTGCGCGGGGGCAGCTTGGCGCCACCGCGGTCGGAACGGCCGGGCTGCCGCAGTGTCGCCGCTCTTTCGGATGCCATGTACCCCCAGCCGATCGGCGCTCGGCTCTGAGCCAGCGATCTTTCTCGCAACCTACAGGAGCATCGCGATCTTCCTGTGCCAGAGCTGCTCAACTGCACTGTTGCACTCGGCGAGTCTGCCCTGTCCGACGGATCCGCTCCCTTCTGACCGAAGCCCCCGGACAGGGCGTGGGCACGGGCTGCGCGTTCCCGGTCCGGCAGGTTGCTGTCCGGTACCGGGCTGAAGGCAGTCGGAGAGCCCGGTTGGCAGCGGCAGGCCGTTTTCTTCTGGCCCGAGGGCAGACGGCCGGGCCCCACATGCACCGGAGACGTCGACCGTGTCGTCGAAGAATCCCTTGCCTTCAAACAGCGGCCGGGCACGTGCTGACGGGTGTCTGGGCCGACGAGCCGGTCTCGCTACTGCGGGGCATTGCCAGAGTGTCCTTCCGCTAGGTGATTGATGAGTTCACCAGGTGCAACATCGAGCGCCGCGGCGATGTCCACGAGAGTCAACGCGCTGGGATTGCGCTGCCCATGTTCGATGTAGATGAGGCCTCGAAAGCTCAGCCCGCTGCGTTCTGCGAGCTCTTCCAGGCTGTAGCCACGTTCTTCTCTGAGGCGGCGGATTTGCATACCGAGGGACAGGAGTCGCGGGTCGGGCGACGGTTCACGATCTGGCACACAGCGACACCACCGGCACGCCACACCAGACACCATGAACAGCTGTGCATAATCGAGGTTCGCGCGGGGAATGCTGATGCCGCAGATTCCGGAGGCCTGGGAAGCCATGCTCTGGTCGTGCTGAACGTTCACGGCAGGCCCGTACAGGCGGGCCACTTCTATCGGAAATGGCATCAGGCCCTCGGCAGAGCCGGACTTCCTGCAGGCACCCGGTTCCAGTACCTGAAACGCTTCTACACTTCCATGCTCGGAACGTCAGGACTCCACGACCCCAAGACGGTTCAGATCCTCTCCCGTCATGCCAGGTTTTCCGAGACCTGGGACACCTGTGCACAACCTCCGCTGGCTGCGGAAGGATTGAGGGTCAACGTTTTCAGCGGCGCATTCTCCACAGTGCACTGACACTGCGGGTCACCGGTCTCGCTGCCCCTGCGAACCGCAGTCGGCCCGAGAGGGCCCGCTTCTCGATCCTGAGTCCCGCGCGAGCTCCAGCCCTCACGGGGCGCCCCGCACCAGGCCGCTGCCCACGGTTGGCGCGTGCCTGAGCGTTCTGGCACCTCTCTCCGCGCATCCCGCCACGGCCGGTTCACTGTCGGTCCGTATGGATGCTTCTGGCCATTCTCCGAAGGCCGTCTGGCGTCGCCAGGTGGCCGGCGTCACTCTCGTGCCTGGGGACTGTGGCCAGATGTCCAGGGGGAGGAACTGCCATGGAAGACGCTCCGAGCGCTGCGCAGGTACTGGATCGTCTCTTGGATTCAGTCGCTGTCGCAGTGAATTCCAAGAGCGCGCTGACCGGGAATGTGGAAACCGCGGCTCGGGCCGAGGACAAGAAGCGGCGTCGGAATCAGCAACGGCAGGCGGAGGAAGCGGCAAGGGATGGCCGGCCTCGTAAGGAGTCTCGTCCCGACCTGCGGCGTAAGCAGGAACTCCGCCCGCTTCCCGGCCCCGAGTTGGGCGCATCCGTGAAATTGCCGTACATCGCCTTGCTGCATCATCTCGCGCGGGGTCTGTCGCTCACCCAGCGTGGCGCGGCGCGCGGGCTGGCCGAGCACTGGGGCAGTCTGAAGTACATCCAGGCCCTGCAGGCAGGAAAGGGCACGTACTTGTGGCTCTCCTCGGAGGGCAAGCGCATCGCCAAGCACTACAAGACACTTCAGTCGGACGAGCTGGGCCAGGCGTTCGCGCTGGCGCTCGCCGAGCGCATCCTGCGCAGCCGCTTTCCAGGTCACGAGGTCTCGATCCTGCACTCGGACACCGTCCTGCGGGCCGGATGGGCTCTGACCAGTGCGGAACGAGAGAACAAGGACGACAAGGGTGCGAGCGTCGGCTACCGGTACCGGCCCCACTACTTGGCCGAGGTCTGGAAGCCGGACCAGCCGTCCATGATCTTCCCGATCGCGTGCAAGGGCAATCACAGCGGGGCGGCCGTCTCCCACACCCAGCTCGCTTCGTGCGCAGCCCATGTCGACGGCGTCCACGTCGGGGCGTGGAACCAGACACCGGGGCTGTTGTTCAGCACCGAGCTCCCTCTGGACGGGCCGGTCACCGTCCATGCCCTGCATGCGTCAGGATCCGGGTCTCGTCTCGACTTCAGGAGCACAGCTGGCACTCGTGATGCGGACCTGGATCAGCCGCCCCTGCAGAAGGAGTATTTCCCGGGGATAGAGCGCCCCGAGGAGAAGGGGCGTCATTTCGATCCCGAGCCCGGCTGCCAGGTCAAGCCTGAGTATTTCGCGTGGTTTCAGGAAACGTTGGCGCACACGGACGCGGCCGGGCTCACGGCGTTCGCCGGAGCGGGCAGTGCCACGGCGCGGCAGTTGACGAAGCGGCAGGGCAGGGAGTTCTTCAAGGCCTTGGAGCATCCTGCTGCGGGCAGCGTCCAGGACATCACGCACGAGCTGCTCGGCGATGCCTTCGCCGGTACCGATCACGTCTTTCGCCTCAACGGCGACCACGTGGAGGCATTCTCCGGGGTCCAGGTGGACCTCTTCCGCCACCTGGCCCGGGGCACGCGCAACGGCGACGACGCCACGCAGCGGGCCGAGGTCTCCGCCTGGCGCAAGGCCGCGCACGACCGAAGCCGGGCGTGGCCCCGCTGCGACTGGGACGACGAGTGGGGTGGGCCGGTCTCCATCCACCCGGACGGCACGGTGCTCGCCCTGCGCATGGTCAACGTGCAAAAGACGGGGCACTGAGCCCAAGTCCGGCCTGTCGGCCGCTTTCAGGTCAATGACCAGTAGTTTTTCAGCTACCTGGACAGCAGGGTCATGGCCTGCGGACTAGCCTTACGTGCTCGTGTGACCGCCACGGCGGGGCAGATCGAGGGGGAGCGCGTGACAGCCATGCCCGGGAATGAGCCCAACGGGTACCGGATCGCCATCGTCGACGACGACCCCCTGCGTGCGCGCAGGGAGGCGCGGGAACTTCTCGCTGAGATCGTTGATGCCGACCCCGCTGCCCGCCTGGACCTCCCCCGGCAGCGTGCCGTCCCCCATACGGACAAGGGCGGCCTGTCCGCCGAGACCGTCGGGCTAGTCCTCAATGCCGGCTCGCTGGTCGCGGCGGGTGTTCAGGTTTGGCTGGCCCGTGTTCCGCAGCGCACGATCGTGGTCCAGCGCTCCGACGGCAGCACGCTGCAGATCACGGGCAGGCAGGCACGCGAGGACGATCAGCGGATCGAGCAGTTCCTCGCCGCCGGCAGCGGGGCTGGGCAGGACGAGGGTCCAGCCGCTGGTGACGACGGTGCCGGCAGCGGAACGGCGGCGGGCTGACCGCATGACCGACAACGACCGCTACGCCATCCTCATCGGCGTCTCCACCTACGACAGCGACGCCTACCACGACCTGCCGGCCGTGCGCGCGGACCTGCACTATCTCCAGGCGGTGCTGGAGAACACCGAAATCGGCATGTACAACGACTGCGCCATGGTTCCCGAGCCGACCCGCGCGGAGATGCTGCACGCCATCGAGACGTTCCTCGAAGCACGTCAGTCCAACGAGACGGCGTTGCTGTACTTCAGCGGACACGGGGAGTACTGCGAGGACGACAACCAGCTGTACTTCCTCACCCGCGACACCGACCCGGACGACCTGCCGGGCACCGCGGTGCCGGCTGAATTCCTGGAGCGGATGCTGGGATCCTGTCGCGCCGCCTCCAAAGTCGTTCTGCTGGACTGCTGCTCCAGCGGCTCGGTCGTACAGGGCTGGAGCGCCAAAGGCTCATCTGGCGCCGATCAACCCGCGGCCTCCAGCACCCTGTTGCGGCCTTCCGGCGTGTACTTCATCACCGCATCCGACGCGCTGCAGTCCGCCTCGGCGATGGCGCCGCCCGGGTCGACGCTCGGCACGTCTCGATTCACCGGTGAGATCGTCGAAGGTCTACGCAACGGCCGCATCAAGGACAGCGGTTGGATCACACCGGACGATCTATTCGACTACCTGACCCGGCAAATGGCCCGCAGCGGGATTCCCGAAGAGCAACGCCCCACCAAGTCCACCATCCGCGCCACCCTGACCCTGCCCTTCGCCCGCTCCGTGGCGCGCCCGGTGCACCTCCCGCCCCAGCCGCACGACACCGCAGGGACCCACCGGCGTGCCCCCGCTGCGCTGAAGGCCCAAGCACTTGCCGCACAGGATGCACAGGACGGCATCGACTGGCAGCGGCTGCTGCGGTACTACGTGCACTGCCTGAACGCCCAGGCAACGGCCGCCATGCTGCCTGGCCGTGACGCCGGGCTCAACTCGGCGTACTTCCTGCTGAACAGCGGCGAGGAGCGCATCCAGTCAGGGCAAGGCACCACGCTCTCCGCTCCGCCACGGCTGCCGCGGCCGCAAGCCAAGTCCGGCAAGGCACGAGGCGACGCAGCACCGCAGGAGTACTGGTACGGCTACCCCGCCATCACCCTGCCCGTACGCGACGGAGGGCGCGGTCGCCGTGCCCCGATGCGGATCGCGCCCCTGTTGGTCCAGCAGATGGAACTCACCCCCGACGACGAAGGCCGGGACGTCCTGCGCCCGACCGGTCTGCCGTCCCTGCACACGGGTGTGGTGGCGGAGCTGCTGCCAGAAGACGCCGCGGCCGATCTGATCGCGCGATGGCAGCCGACCTGGCAGGAAGGCAACGACGCCCAGATGCTGCGGGCCGTACGGGAGCTGTTGCAGGAGCTGGATCTGCCGGAACTGGAGCCGCTCGACACGTCCGCCCTCAGCGACCGCACGGTTCAGCAGACACTGCGGCCCGGCGCCCACAACGCGGCTGTGCTGCTGGTGCCGTCGGGGGTCGAACTCATCGCGACCCAGGCGCTGGTGGACAACCTGCTGCAGATCTCCACACGCACCGGGCAGATCGACGGCACTGCGCTGGACGCGCTGCTGAACAGCTACGGGTCCGACGCCCGGGGCGCGAGACCGGTAGTGGTGGCGCCCGGGCCGTGCAACGAGAGCCAGGAACACGTCGTCTCCGCAGCCATGACCCAGCCTGTGACGGTGGCCACCGGGCCTCCCGGTACCGGCAAGAGCGAGGTGGTCACAGCCGTCGTCACCACCTGCGTCGCCGCCGGGCAATCCGTACTGGTCGCCTCCACCAACAACGAGGCGGTCAACGTCGTCGCCGAGCGCTGCGACGCGATCGCGCCAGGGCTGCTGATGCGCACGGGCAACGCCGAGGCGCTGGAGCGGGAAGCCGCCAAACTGGAGCGGCTGCTCAGTGAACCGGCACCCACCGCGCCGCGGGGATCGGCGACCGTCTCCGGGGATCTGCGCAACACCCGCGCTCGCGCCGACCACCTGCGAGCGGAGGCCGAACTCCGTATCGGCGAAGAGGTGCGGCTGCTGCAGCTGTACCTCGACCGGGAGGAGCGGGCAGCAGCGCTCAACCTTCCTCTACCGCTCCTGGAGAGCGTCTGGGCAGCCGAGGACGGCGCTGCAGCGCTGGCCCGCTGGGCGGACCGGGCGCGAACCGCAGCCGGCGCACGCTGGTGGCTCTTGGGCCGCTGGCGCAGATCGCGAGCGCTCACCGCGCTCCTCACGGCGGCGCCGGCCGCGGCAGGCAATAGCCCCGCGTGGCCGAGCTGGGCGACCGAACGGCCAGTGCCTCCGGAGCTGTTGGAGTCGCTGGCAGACGTAGCGGCCATCGAGCGGGAACGCCGTGAACTCGTCCCTCAGCACACCGCCTGGGACGAGGAGCACCTCAAACAGTCCCGGCTGAGCGCAGCGGCCGCGCTGTCGAACCTGTCGACAGAGCTCACCCAGGCGATATCTGCCGAAGCACTGACCCGGGCACGCGAACTGATGGGGCAGCGGCTTCAGGCCCTGCGCAGCCGCTCCGGCTACCAAAAGAGCCAGAAGAACCTCATGACCCACGTCAAGGCATGGGCCATCAGCACCCACTCGGTGCGCCAGCTCGAACTCACCCCGAAACTGTTCGACCTGGTCGTCATCGACGAAGCCAGCCAGTGCTCCATCCCGTCGATTCTCCCGCTGCTCTTCCGGGCACGGCGGGCACTGATCATCGGCGATCCCATGCAGCTCGGGCACATTCCCGGGGTCTCCGCCCAGCAGGAACGACAGGCCCGTCTGAGGACCGGACTCAGCGCGGCGCTGCTGGAGGACCACCGGCTCGCCTACCACGTGCACTCCGCCTACCACGCCGCCGCACAGCACAGCGAGGAGACTCTCCTCCTCGACGAGCACTACCGCTGCCACCCCGAGATCGCCGACGTGGTCAACGGCTACTGCTACGCCCGCCGGCTGCAGGTCCTCACCGACATACGTCGCCAAGTCCCCGCCCTCGACCCCGTGGCCGCGGTCGAACCCGCCCCCGTCCTGGGCTGGCTGGACGTACCGCACGGCGCATCCGCCCGGGACCGTGGACAGTCCTGGCGCAACGAAGCCGAAGCCGAAGCGGTACGCCGCGTGGTCGACGAACTGCTCGCCCGACTCCCGCACGGCGCCACCGTAGGCGTCGTGACACCCTTCCGCACCCAAAAGGAACTGCTGCAACGCATCTGGCGCGACGACGACCGCGTGCGGGTGGGCACCGTGCACGCTTTCCAGGGCGGACAACGCGACGTCATGGTGCTCAGCCCCGTGGCCACCGACAACACCCCACCCAGAACCACCCACTGGGTGGCCAGCCAGATCAACCTCTGGAATGTGGCCATCACTCGCGCCAAGTCCCAGCTGATCGCCGTAGGCAGCCACGGCTTCTGGCAGGCGCAGAACGGACTGCCGGCGCTGCTGGCAGAATGAGGGGCCACGAGGTTTCCGGACAGGCACCCAATAGGGTTGTCCTGAACAAGGAAACGAGGACTAAGTGGCGCCACCCAGTAAGTACTCGCCGGAGTTCCGCGAGGAAGCCGTCCAGATCACGTTGAGGTCAAGCAAGACGATCTCCGAAGTCGCCCGGGAGCTTGAGCTGAACTCGGAGACGCTACGCGGCTGGGTGAAGAAATACCAGAAGCAGCAGGAACCAGCCCCCGATGCGGAACTGACGGTGAACGAGCGGGCACGCCTGAAGGAACTCGAACGACGCAACCGCGAGCTGGAGATGGAAGTTACCTTCCTGAAAAAAGCCGCAGCGTACTTCGCGAAGGATCCTCGGTAGCAAGCAAGTACGAGTTCATCGACGAGATGCGGCTCGACACCGAGAAGTACGCATACAGCGTCGAGTTCATGTGCGGCCGACTCGGCGTCTCCAGATCCGGCTACTACGACTGGCGATCCCGCCCGGAATCCGCGACAGCCCAGCGGCGCGAAGAACTGAAATTGCTCATCGAGAAATCCTTCGACATGTCCGACAGCACCTACGGGCACCGGCGCATTCAGGCCCAGCTGCACCGCTGGGGCGTCGCCGCAGGCGTGGAGTTGGTCCGCCGCCTCATGCGCGAACTGGGCCTGGTGCCCTGCCTGCCACGGCCGAAGAGGTTCAACCTCACTCAGGCTGCGGCCGGCCAGGTGCCGGACCTCGTCGGCCGCGACTTCACTGCAGATGCGCCCGGCGAGAAGCTCGTCGGTGACATCACCTATGTCGCGACCGGCGAAGGCTGGCTGTACCTGGCAACGGTCATCGACTGCTGCACGAAGGAAGTCATCGGTTACGCGATGGACGACCATTACCAAACCTCACTGATATCCAGAGCAATCCGTAACGCGGCACGGAACAGGAACCTCTCAGCCGACGCGATATTTCACTCGGATCGCGGAAGTAACTACATGTCAGCCGAGTTCGGGAGGACGCTGAACCGCTTCGGGCTCCGCAGATCTGCCGGCCGAACCGGGATCTGTTTCGACAATGCCATGGCCGAATCATTCTTCGGCGCCCTGAAGAACGAGCGCGTATCACGCGTAACTTACCTGACACGCGAGGCCGCCCGGCAGGACATCACTCGTTACATCGAATTCTGGTACAATCGCAAACGCCTCCACTCGGCGGTGGGTTACCGCCCTCCGCGCGAAGTTCATGCCGCGTACGAGAAGTTGCGAATCGCTGCGTGAAATAAACGGTCAGAAGCCTGTCCGGAAAACGCGAGGCCCCTCAGAACGTTCGTCCCTGCTCGGTGCTGGTACGGGCGGACGCCGTGAACCAGGGCGTGGCATGGGCACCAGCGGGATCAACGGCGCAGGGGAAGCGGCGGCCAGCCGTGCGGCCGCGTTCCGCGAAGAGCTGGCTGACCGACTTCACCAGCACCTCGGCCGCCACGGCATCAGCGAGATAGAACGCGCAGCCGTAGTCGGCGGCCAGATCATGGATCTGTTGATCCCCAAAGACGGGGAGAACATCGCCCTTCTGATCGACACCGGCCCCCTGCCCGACCGCGATCCAGCACGTGAACTGCGGCTGACACACGCACGAGGCGACCTCCTCCACGGCCTGCCCTCAGGCGGGCACGGAGCAAAACCCGGTGATCTGGGGCGCAGCGTACGGGTTCCCGCGTGGCGCATCCTGGCAGGCGAGCAGCTGCTCGCACAGACGATCCCGTGAGAGCGAACCAGGTACGCGGGTGCGGCCTCCCGCGGCGCAAAACGCAATCGCCGTACGGGGAGCCGCCAAAGGATGGGAGGATCACGGACTGTGGCACTGGGCCGCGGCCATGGTGTGAAACGAGTCTTCCTTCGAAGTTCGCTTCGGCTCCCGCGTTGGAACCGTCCCGGAAGAGTTGATCGTTTCCCAATGTATGAAGATGGCCCGCTAACTCCTCCACCACTGCGCCGAGTTGGACGGCGAAGCGGTTCGTGCGGCGCTGATGGCGCTCCACGACCCCGGGCACCTGCTCGCGGAACGTCTGCCGCGGACAGTCCAGCACCTGGCACACCAGACGCCGCCGCCGAACCGAGACCCTGACCCGTCGGCCGTCCACCGGGGCGTCCGCGAGCGTGCGGGTGTGGAAGCCATGGATCTTCTCCGTCGGCGTCCCGCACGCCGGGCACGGCACCGGGCCGCCCCGCGTCCGCGCCGACACCAGGACCACATCACCGCCGTCCGCCACATCCTCCACCGCCAGCGCTGACAACCCCGAAAACACAGTCCCGACGAGGGAGATGACATCTAACACGGCCCGATCATGACACGTCGTCACCCACAGCTACCACCGACTACGGGCCAGAGCCGTTCACTGGGCTCTGTCGCACATCCGGTGGTGACGGAGCGTTCCGGATATCACTGTCAGTGAAATTCCGGCGCGGGTCGGCGCTCTGACCTGGTCGGTTGCAGATTTGGCACCCACGGACGCCACGGGTGGGCGGCCCAGGCTCGGCGAGCACCAGACACCCCGGCCGAGACCCCGCTTGAATGCGATTCAGCCCCGTTGACCAGCAGAGTTCTCGCACCGCGACTTCGCCATGACCAATATGACTTTCTGTCACCACCGGATGTGTGGCAGAGCCGTTCACTGGACAGCCCACGGTCCGGAAATGTCGCGTGTAGCATGCACGGTCACCGCGAGGGGCCGCCCCGAGGTGCTCTTGACGTGATAACAAGAGTGCCGTTGACTTCGTAAAGGTGCCGGCCGAGCGCGCTGCGCGCCTATTTCTCGCGAGGGACAATCTGGTGAATTTCCCGGGTTACCCGAATGTACGGAGAGGTCGGGCGTGAACGCCAAGGGACTGGACCGAGGTTTACTTCTGCGGGGGCGCACTGCCACGTCCCTGCTTTTCTTGCTGTTCGGCACCGCTCTGGGCGTGTGGACAAGCCGCATTCCCAGTGTGAAGCATCATCTCGGGCTCAGTGACGGCAGTCTGAGCCTTGCTCTGCTCGCCTTTTCGGCCGGCGCGATCGCAGGAATGCTGGTGCTGGGCAGACTCGCCGACCGCTGGGGAAGTACCCGGGTCATGGTGCCGACGGCGGTGCTGGAAGGGCTGCTTCTGATCCCTCCGGCGTATATGCCCTCGCTCGCCGCGCTTATGCTCGCGCTTTTCCTGTTCGGGCTGACCCACGGCACCCTGAACATCGCCATGAATGCCAACGCCATTCAGGTCCAGCGCGCCTGGGGGCGTCCCATCATGTCGTCCTTTCACGCCGTATACAGCGTCGGCGGCTTCCTGGGCTCCACGGTCGGCGGGTTCTTCGCCCGGCAGGACGTCGGCCCGCGGGTGACGTTCATCGCGGTGGGCGCCGTCGTGGTGGTGCTGGCTGTGTGGGCCGCCGTGTGGGCCCTGCCCCGCGCCACGATGCCGACGGAGCACGAGGAGAAGGACAAGGCGACGACGGCCTGGGGATCGTCGGCCCAGGGGGCGAGGGCCGGGGGCTCGGTGGTCTCCCCCGCCCTGGTCTTCCTCGGCGTCCTGGCCATGTGCGCCCTGGTGGGCGAGGGAACCGCCGCTGACTGGAGCGCCGTGTACCTGCACGAGAGCCTGGGCAGCTCACAGGGGTTCGCCGCGACGGCCTTCGCCGCGTTCTCAGTCGCGATGACCGTCGGCAGGCTGCTCGGCGACCGACTCGCCGCCCGCTACGGACCGGTACGGCTCGTCCGCACCAGCGGAGTACTGGCCTCGGTCGGCATGACCGCGGCCCTGCTGATCGACCGGCCGCTCGCCGGTGTCATCGGGTTCGCCTGCCTGGGCGCCGGGATGGCCTGCATCGCCCCGCAGGTGTACTCCGCCGCGGGACAGCGTGACCCCGCGCGAGCGGGAGCGGCGCTCTCTCTCGTGGTCAGCCTCGGCTACACCGGCTTCCTCATCGGTCCCATCGTCGTCGGCAGCGTCAGCACCTTCACCGGACTGCCTGTCGCGCTGGGCATCCCCACCGCACTCGTCCTGTTCGTGGCCCTCGGCGCGTCGGCGCTGCGCCCGCCGGATCAGGACGACCACGCGGCCCCCGCCGCCGACCGGCCGGAAACCGCGTCGCGGACGGTCCGTGGGACGGGCGGCTGACTCCAGGGACGCCTGTCGCGTCCCGCCTCGACGGCCATGCGACGTAGACGACGGAGAGGGCGTACGGTTGCGCATCATCGAGTGTCACTTCGAGTTCAGCGGCTTCGACGACCATCTGGTCAAGGCCGGTACCTCTGTTTATCTGTGGAACCTCGTCCGGCAGTTCAAGTCGGCCGGACACGAGACCGGGGCGGTGACCGCCGCCCACGGTCTGCTGGATGTCATCGCGGAGAAGCACACCGTCACCGAGCTGGACTGGGAGTTCCGCGACCGGATACCGGTCCGGCTGGATCCCGCCGACTGGTCCGCGTTCCCCGAGACGGTCACCCTCGACATCACCGCACGCGCCTACCGGATCACCGTGGAGGGCATCGACATCGTCCTGCTGAGCGGTGACATGCTCGACACCTTCCCCGCGAGCTTCTACCCGCCCCGTGAACTCAAGGGGCAGAGCCTGGAGTTCTTCAAACCACTGGTGTTCCAGGTGGTGGCGGCCCGCTACCTGAAGGAACGGGTTCCCGACGGCACGGTCGTCCACCTGCACGAGCCCTTCTACCACTACCTCTTGCCCGGCCTGATCGCCGGGCACGGCTTCCACGTCGTCTCCACCGTGCAGACGAACATGGCGGTCAACACCAAGGTGTACGGGCCGGAGGTGCGCGGCGTCCTGGCGAGCGAGGGCGCGGACGCGTCGGTCGCCGACGGGCTCGCGGACCCGCCGCTCGACTCACACCTCGAACGGGCGATGCGCGCCTTCCTGCCGCAGACCCTGCTCTACAGCGACTATCCGGAACGCCCGGGGCATGACTACATCACCATGCTGGGGCTGGTGGTGCGTTCCGTCGCCGCCATGGACTTCCTCTCGCACGGGCAGCTCGACCATGCCCTGACCCAGGCCGAGACCCCGTTCGAACAGCTCTTCCAACGGCTCGCGGTCCGGCGGGAGCTGCAAACGCACGACCATCTGCTGGTGGTCGGAGGCTGCGCCATCGGCGACGAGTGGCTGGACGTACGGCGCGACGACGGGCTTCGCAAACGCACCCTCACCGGGCTCGGTCTGGATCCCGAGCTGCCGACGATCTACCACAACGCGCGGTACTCCGTGCAGCACAAGGGCCAGAAGGAGCTGTTCCGAGGCATCCGGAAGCTGCTCGACGCAGGCCGTCGCTGCAATGTGCTGTTGCACTGCCTGGCACCGCAGCCCCCGGACGACGAGGATCTGACGGCACTCGCCCGGGACTACCCCGGGCTGGTCCGGGTCGAGACCGGCCCGATGAGTTCGGACGAGCTGAAGGGCTGGGCCGTCGCGAGCGATTTCTGTGTCTTCCCGTCCAAGTTCGAGATGGACACCTTCCTGATGGCGATGGGCGAGGCCATGGCGAGCGGGTCCGTCCCGGTCGCCACTGCTCAGCGCGGCATGCGGCATTTCCAGCAGTCCTTCGACCTCGACGCGCCGGGAGCGACCGGGCTAGCCCTGCCACGTTCGTTCCGGGTGGACGACCCGTTACTGACGGAGGCGGTGTACACGGGGCTGGCCCGCATGCTGGACCTCTGGCACGACGACCCGGAACGCATCGAGGCGCTGCGGGCCCGGGCGGTGGAGGTCGGCCGGAGCTTCACCTGGCAGGCCGCCGCGGAGCGCTTCCTAGCGGTGTTCGCCGCGTGCGTGGCCGGGACCACACCCGCGGACGCCGTTCCTTCGGCCCGTGAGCCGGTCCGCGAGGAGCGGGAGGGCGACGCGCCGTTCGACGCCGGACACGGCAGCGCGGACCGCAGCGGCGATGCCGTGGCCGTACGGTGGCGCGCGGAGCAGGCGAGCCGGGTCGAGATCGTGCCGGCTGGCCTGGACGGCGACGTCACCGTGTTGGAGAGAGCGGGCGACGGCACGGACGCCTTCGCCGGGACGGTGCCGCTGCTCGCCGACGGCGCCCTCGCCGTCCTGGTGACCGGGCGCGACGGCAGGTCGGCCTGGGCGGAACTCACCCTGCCGGCCTCCGACGGACGGCCGGTCGCCGGCTGATGCGGCGAGGGGGCGCCCGCGGTCCGGACGGACCGGGGGCGCCCCCTCGGGCAGTGCACAGGGACGCGCCGGGAGTCCTCAGTGCCTGTGTCACATCCTCTTTCCGCAGGTCAAGGTGTCCTGGAGCTGGATAGTGATCAGGGTTGCCGTTCGGTTGAGCGTCGTTGGACGCCGAAGCGAACGGCAGGCGGAGGGAACGTCAGGCAGCTGTGGCGAGGGTAGTTGGGACCGCCTCGGTCCGGCGGTTTCGTCGGGTGAGGCGGCGGGTCATGAGGGTGATGAAGGCCCACTGGATGTGGGCTTCGGCGTGCGACATGAGGCGTTCGTAGTCCCGCGCGTTGCGGCGGGCCCGCATCGTCCACGAATTCGACCGCTCGACCACCCAGCGTTTGGGCAACAAGACGAAGCCCTTGGCGTCTTTGGGCCGGGAGACGACCTTGATCGTGATGCCGAGGCTGGTCTGGGCCCAAGTGCTGAACTCGTCTCCGCCGTATCCGTTGTCCGCCCAGACCAGGACGATTTCAGGGTGCTCGGCGTGAAGGCGGGCCAGCAGGACACGGGCCGCGTCCCGGTCCTGGACGTCGGCTGGCGTGACGAGCAGGTCGACGAGCAGGCCGTCCTGATCAACCAGGAGATGCCGCTTCCGCCCATTTATGTGCTTGTTCGCGTCATAGCCGCGCGTCGCCTTCGATACGGTCTCCGCGCCCTTGACGGACTGCGAGTCCACGATCACCCGGACCGGCCAGGGACACCGCCGACGGTCCAGCCGCAACCGCCGACGGAGCTGGTCGAGGATGTGCCGCAGAACGCCGCCCTTCGCCCAGCGGGCGAAATACCCGAACACCGTGCGCCACGGGATGCCGAAGTCGGCAGGCTGCGCGCGCCACTTCGTCCCGTTGTCGGTGATGTAGCGAATGGCATCGACCACGCGCCGACGGGGCCACTTCTCAGGAGCACCGCCCTTGGGTGTCCGGCAGGCGGGGGTGGGCAGGAGCCGTTCCAGGAGCGCCCATTCGAGGTCGCTGGTGTCGGAGGGGTAGCGGTAGCGGGGCAGCGGCATGACGGGATGCCGGGCCGCGACCTGAAGATGGGGCCAACTGCGGGCGGTCGCGGCCCGTCGCCTTCCAGGGGTTCACTCCAGGTTGGCGAGGAGGTGCAGGGTGGACTCGATCGCGCCCATCTGCGCCATGACCGTGCGGATGTAGGGGTCGTCGGGCTTCTTCTTCTGGTGCGGCAGGAGGATCCCGGCGATGAAGTGCTCCACCCGGTGATGGACGGACTCGAAAAACGCCCGCTCGTAGCCGATCCAGACCTCCGGCGCATCCTCCAGCATCCGGTAGCCCCACGTCTTGTCCCAGGTCACCGGCGGAAGCCCCTTCGCCGCAGCCACCATGCGCAGGTGGGCGAGCCCGGTGTGGACCTGCGCACGGGTGCGTTCGGTGGCCGCCATCAGCTGGACGATCGTCAGGCCGGCGGGACGGGCCTCCAACAGGGCGGACAGGACGGCTTCGGCGTGAACGTGAGCGGGAACGCCCCGCCCCATCGCTACTCGCCCGAGCCCTTCAGCAGCTTCTGCAGCTGCTCGTCCAGGTCGACCTCGCCGCGGGTGACCGCGTTCTCGATCCAGTCCGCCGACGCCCTCACCCGTGCCAGGCCCCGCAGGACCGTCTCGCGTTCGGCGTCGTCGTAGGGCTCGCCGCGCAGGTTCGGCACGATCCTTCCGGCGGTGACTGTGAACTGCGTGCAGGCCGCGACCAGGTCCATGAACTGGGTGCTGTGCTCCATGCGGCGTAGCTGGTCCAGCTGCGGGGCGGCTTCCTCCCGCCCGTACTGGACCTGCTGGCGGAACTGGTCGAACTGCGCCTCGTTCACGGCGTGCCTGGCCGTGCCGTCGGCCATCGCCTTCGAGGCGACCGCCGGGCGGCGCAGAAAATCGGTGGCCACCCGCGCGGCCACCTGGTCGTCGGCGGCCAAGTCGTGGATCGCGTCCACCTTCTCCTGGACGCTCTCGGGGGTGTCGACCTTCCAGCCGACGATCCGCTTCGCGCTGTCGTGCGTCCAGCGCGCAGGTCCGCCGCGCGGACTGGGCGGGGGGTTGTCGACCGCCTCGAACCGTTCCTGCTCGTCGGGGATGGAGGCGAGGATCTTGTGGATGGTGTGGGAGACCCCCGTCCGCCGGTGTTCCTTCGGCCAGCGCGAGGCCACCCACCGGTAGTCCCGGACCGTCGAATACGCCAGGCCGACGTCCTCGGCGAACATCCGGATCGCCTCGCTGACCGTGAACAACTCCTCGCTCCCCGACGGGTTGGTGCCCCCATAGGAACGCATCGGCTCGATCTCCATGGCCGCGTCCCCGAGCTGCCACTGGACGCTGCTCATCGCCTCGACCCAGTCCCGCCCCAGCTTGACCAGCTCGTCGTAGCGCTGCCGGGTCACACTGCCGACCATCCCGGTCATTCGGACACCACCCGCACGA
This sequence comes from Streptomyces sp. Ag109_O5-1, assembly GCF_003814875.1. Classification (GTDB taxonomy): domain Bacteria; phylum Actinomycetota; class Actinomycetes; order Streptomycetales; family Streptomycetaceae; genus Streptomyces; species Streptomyces sasae. Next base: position 2,101,519 of record NZ_RKQF01000001.1, read on the forward strand.
GGCCCGGGGACAACACCCTCGCGTGCCGTCAACTCGCCCTGGAAGCCCGTCACCTCGCACGATCCGACCGCCTCGCCCGGCAGAGAAGGGTGTACGGCCCCGGCGGCCGAAGCGGCCCCGTCTCCATCGAACGCGCAGGCTCACGCCTCGCCGGAACGCGCGCGCCGCGCGTGCCAGGCCCGTTTGCGGCAGGCGGGAGAGCAGTACACCGCGGAGACTGAATGGTCGACACCGACCGTCCACGCCACTCCGCACTGCGGACACGAGGCCGTCACGCCGGCCTTCACCGCCTCGGTCCGAGCCCTTGCCCGCCGCATCCGCCGCCAGTGCCGCGAACGGCAGGCCGCCTCGCAGAACACCGCCGTCGACTTCGCCGACGGCATCAGCCGACCACCGCACCCCCGGCACAACCGCGGCCCGCAAGCGTCATCCGTGATCACGGTCAGCTTCAGCCGGGGCACCCCGTCCCTGCCCATGCAGCCACCGTACGAAGCAAGAACAGCCTCCGGGAGCCCCACCGCCGAAGTCTTGCTCAGCCGCGACGCGACCTGCCTACATATCCTCAATGATCTGGGCCAATGACTTTCTGAAGGCAGCCGGTTGACCACGACATCACACAGGCCCTAAGGGCTGTCCCGTAATCTCTGTGACCTGCTGCTCGACAACAGGTACGGTCTGCGGGTGATACCGACCGAACCGCACGAGTGTCCGCTGCATGGCGCGGGGGCGAACCCCGACCGCCTGACTGGACGCCGCGTGCAGCAGGTGGTGGCCGCCTGGCACCGGCACGACTCCGAGGATGCTGCCGGCCCGCTGGAGATCTGGCTCGTCGACGAACTTGGTGGCTACTTCCACATCACGACCGGCTCCGACTGGTGCCTGATCACGGATGAGGAGGCACCCCACGCGGGATACGACCTTGGTGAGAGCAGCCGGGTCGAGGTGGTGTCGAGTGAACGCGGGACACCGTTTGCCGACTACCTGGGAGAGGTCATCCTCGCGGTGGACCAGAGGTTTGACGCCCGCACCGGACGGGTCGGCCTGAAGGTCTGCTTCGCCACCGGCACTGTTGAATGCGGCAGTTGGGGCGGGGACCTGCAAGTGACCGGCTGACCGCCGATGGGATGATCTTGGATGTGGCTGGTGTGATCACGGCGGCCGAGCCGTCCTGGATAGCCCCCTTCACCGGGCTGAGCCCGCGTGCGTTCGGCAAGTTGGTGATCCAACTGCGTCGCGAGGGTGCCGACGCGTGCCGGCGGGGCCGACCGTGGAGGCTGCCGCTGGAGGACCGGGTGCTGCTGGTGGCCGCGTACTGGCGGACGAATCTGACCATGCGGCAGTTGGCCCCGTTGTTCGGCGTGTCGAAGTCGGCCGCCGACCGGATGATCGATGACCTCGGGCCGAGGCTGGCCCTGCAGCCGCGCCGGCGGTTCGCCAAAGACGCCGTGCTGATCGTGGACGGCACCCTGGTGCCCACCCGCGATCACAAGGTCGCCGAGCAGTCGAAGAACTACCGCTACTCCACCAACCACCAGGTAGTCATCGACGCCGACACTCGCCTGGTCGTGGTCGTCGGCCGACCACTGCCGGGCAATCGCAATGACTGCCGGGCCTGGGCGGAATCCGGCGCGAAGACCGCGGTCGGCAACACCACGACGATTGCCGACGGCGGTTACCCGGGCACCGGACTGGTGATGCCGCACCGTCGCCGCAAGGGCGAGGAACTGCCTGAGTGGAAGCAGGCTCACAATAAGTCACACAAGCAGGTCCGCGCCCGCGTCGAGCACTGCTTCGCCCGCATGAAGACCTACAAGATCCTCCGCGACTGCCGCCTCCGCGGTGACGGTGTCCACCACGCCATGCTCGGCATCGCCCGCCTGCACAACCTCACCCTCGCCGGATAGGCGAGCCCGACCGTTCCGAGGTCGAGCACGTCCCGACCAGCCGGAAGATCATTTACGGGACAGCCCTTAGTCGGCCTGCAGGACGAAGAACAGGAAGCACAGGAAACGCGGCTTGGCCGCGATGACTTCGGGGAACAGCTCGCGGGCGGCTGGATCAGGCTCTGGCTCGCTGATGACCATTATCCGAAAACCGGCACCGGTGAACGCCTCGACCATCGCGTGCAGCGGCCTGTGCCAGAAACTCATCAACGCAGTCTGGCCGCCCATAGTCCACTCTTCGGTCCAGTTGGTGGTGTCGAAATACTTGTAGTCGGCCTCGCGGCCGGCCTGGCGATGCATGAGGTTGATGGCAAAGGGATGGTCGACAGACGCGATCAGCCGACCGCCGGGCTTGAGCACGCGTCGCAGCTCGGCCAGCGCCGGCCCCCAGTCCTCCAGATAGTGCAGCACCAGGGACGCGACTACATCGTCGAACGTGTCATCGGCGTAGGGAAGCGGGCTGCCCAGGTCGGCCACCTGCAGATCCGTACCGTCGCCGAGCCGCCGGCGGGCCAGCTCCAGCATCCCGGCACTTGCGTCGAAGCCACTCACCAAGGCACCACGATCGCGTAATGCCGCAGACAGGGGCCCGGAGCCGCAGCCGGCGTCGAGGATCCGCCGGCCGGCTACGTCTCCGGCGAGGGCCAGCATCGCGGGCCGCTCGTAGTGGGCATTGATGAGGTTGGTTTCGTTTTCGGCCGTGTACGCCTCGGCGAAGCTGTTGTAGTCATTGACCTTCGGCGGATCCACAGTCACCGCGGACGGCGAGGTAGGCCCAGTGGAACTCGCGTGCTCGTGGTGCTCGTTGGAGATCATGGTGCGGGAGACGTGTGCTGCATCAGTTCGGTTCCGGGCCGCTCCCGATCATCCTCACACTTGAAGATCCAACGAGCCGTTCGTTCAAGGTCATGTCATGTCATGTCATGTCAGCCTCAGGAACAGGCACTCACCCGAGGGTCAGGGAGGCACCGACCTTCTCCAGGATCGACTCGCCGGCGATGACGGGGCTCATCCCCTCGCCGCCCCCGGTGGGTGCGGACAGCGGTACCACCTCCGTGTCGGGGTCGGTCTCGAAGAAGTAGACCAGTGACACCAGTTCCTCGTCCGGGGCCGCGTCGCTTGGCGCGAGCACCCGGTGCCGCAGCGAACGCCACCGGCCGTCCGTCCACAGATTCATCAGGTCGCCCAGGTTGACCACGAGGGTGTTCTGTTCGTAGGGCGGCCTGAACCAGCCGTCTGCCTCGTTCCAGACCTCCAGCCCGCCGACCCCCTGCTGGCGGTCGAGGAGGCTCAGCGTGCCGAAGTCGGTGTGCGGGCCGACCCGCATCTGCCCCTCCGCCACGCCGCCCACGGTCCGCAGCGAGGGATACCAGTTGATGTTCTGGGTCCAGGTCGCCCGCTGCGAGCGCGAGGTGAAGTGCTCCTCGGGCAGGCCGAGGACGGACGCGAGGACGCCGAGCACCGAGTGGGCGACCCTCGTCATGTGTCCGGTGTATTCCAGCGCCGTCTCCCGCAGCCCAGACTGCTCCTCGGGCCACTTGTTGCGCGGGTAGTAGCGGGCGTCGTACGCCGGGTCGCCGGTGCTGTGGGAGGGTCCGACGTGATACGCCTCGTGCAGGTCGGGGGTACCTGCCGCCCCGTCGACGGCGCCGACGTCGAGCGCGCCGAGGCCGCGCCAGCCGTTGTCGTAGGGACGGCTGACCGCGTACTGCTGCTTCACCGTGGCGGGCAGGGCGAAGAACGCCCGGCCCTGGGTGCGCATGCGGTCGGTGAGCTCCGGTGGAATGCCGTGTCCGCGCAGGAGGAAGGCGCCGGTCTCGCGTAGGGCGGCGTCCAGTGCCGCCCCGGTCCCGGCGCGGCCGGCGGCGTCGGCCGCATGCCATGCGGTCAGGTCGAGAACGGGGACGTCACGAGACATGAGTGTCTGCCCTTCGTTCGTGTGGTGCGGGCCGGGGGCCGGTCGGGGACGGTCGCTCGAACCGGTGCAGGTCGCCGATGGGTTCCGCGGAAGGCCCCCAGCTCAGCGCGGGGATATGCGCGTTGACCAGTTCGCCGTCCTCGCGCAGCACCGCGGAGGAGGGGTGGTACATGTGCAGCAGGGGGTCGTTGTAGTGGTCGAAGGCGGAGTGGGTGTCCATGCGGTAGGCGAAGTCGTTGTCCTCGCCGCCCCAGCCCTCGAAGCGTTCATCCATTCCGCCGATCCGGTGGAAGGCGCTCGTGCGGACCCAGACGCAGCACCCAGGCGGGCGCCGCAGCACGAAGGCCCGCAGATGATCCGGGTCCACCTCGGCGGCCCGCCGCCACAGCCGCTCCTCGATCGCCCAGGAGGTGGCGGCCTCGTCGAGGCACCACATGTCGCGGTAGCTGAGGTGTCCCATGGCGCCGGGCTGGTGGAAGCGGGCGACGTTGCGGGCGATGAAGTCGCGGTCGACCAGCGCGTCCGCGTCCAGGATGCAGATGATCTCCGCTCGTCCCGGCGTGTTGACCACGCCGGCGTTCACCGCCCAGGACTTGTTGAAACTGTCGGGCTTGCAGGCGAAGAGATAGTGGTCCGCGTGGGGCAGGACGGTGTCGCGCCATCGCGGGGTGCCGTCCGACTCCACCACCGTGACCTCGTAGAACGCCCGCGGCACGGACTGGTCGCGCAGGGCCTGCAGGCAGGCCAGCAGGTTGCGCAGCCTCAGCCCCGGACCCCGGTCGCGGAACGGCACCACGACACGGACCTGAGGTTCGTCGCCGGGCCCGAGTCCGTCGCCGGGTGCCCGCGTGCCGAGCCGCTCCGGCCTGACCACGGCCTGGCCGGTGCCGTCGTAGTGCCGCCCGAGGTGGTAGCCCAAGCGGGAATTGGACTCCGCCGCCCAGGCCCGCCCGAAGAGGGTTTCGAGGGCCTCTCCGCCGCCGTCGGCGGCGAGTTCGACCAGCCGCGTGTGCAGGGCGAGGCGCACCGCGGGGTCGGCCGGGCGCTCCCGTAGCTCGCCGACCAGGCACGAGGTGGTCTCGTCCCCGGTCTGCTCCGCCGCCGCCACCACCGCCTCGCGGTAGGACAGTCCCCGTTCCCAGTAGAAGATGCTGGCCTCGCGGGCCTGGGGGTCGAAGTGGACGGCCAGCGTGGTGACGACGGCCGTGGCCAGGGGTTCGGGATCAGTGGGGGTCATCGTTGCCACTGGGCGTCCTTCCATTCGTCTCGTCGGGCGGATGCGGGGCCCTCATCGGTCCCACCAGCGTTCCGCATCGGCCGCACGGCGTCTGGCGGCGGTGCCGTGCTCGTAGGGCAGGCTTCCGTCGGGCATGCGCACCACCTCGACGTACAGTCCGATCGCGGTACGGACGTACACCCAGCGGTCGCCGGTCAGCGGCCCGTCCGGGATCGTCTCGGGGGCGCCGAGCACCGCACAGCCGGGCTGTGCAGCCAGGTACGCTGCCGCCGCGTCCACGTCGTCCACGTACAGCGCTAGGTGGTTGCCTCCCAGGTCGCTGTTGCGCGGCCAGTGGCGGCGCGCGCCGGGTGAGCCGACAAAGCAGTTGAGTTCGACGTTGTCGGTGGGGCCCATGCGTAGGGCCGCCTGGTGCATGGTGCCGCCTGGCGGCACGCCCAGGGCGGCGGCCAGGTCCGGGGCCGTGAGGTCGGCCGTCGTACGGTAGAGCGGTTCGGCGCCCAGGACCTCGGTGAAGAAGGCCTCGGCCTGGTCCAGGTCGGCCACCGTGTAGGCCAGGTGGTCCACGTTGCGGGCCCCAGCCAGCCGGCCGGCCGTACCGGACCCGTCGTCGCGGTTGCTCCACAGCGGGCACGGACCGAAGCGGCGTGCCGGTGTGTGCCGTTCGTACGGCAGCGAGGCGGGCACCGAACGCAGTTCCAGGGGTATGCCCCAGGGAGTGGTCACCCTGACCCACCGGCTCCCCTCCCCCGGCAGCCCCGCGGGCACCGTCCGTACCGGCCCGAAGGGGCGCCAGGGACCCCGGTCCCGCAGGTCGCGGAGCGCGGCGTCCACGTCCGTCACGTACAGGCCCAAATGCATGCCGCCCACGTCGTGCGGTCGTGGCGGTACGGCACGGTGGTGGGGCGACCGGTAGGCGAAGAGCTCCAGGTTCGTGGTCGGTCCGAGGCGCACCAGGGCTATCTCCGCGACCGCCCGGGGATGGACGTCGAGGTGTTCGCGCATCCAGTCGTCGTCGTGGGCCATCGGGGGGAGGCGGTAGACGAGTTCGCCGCCCAGTACCCGCACCGAGAAGTCGATCGCGCTGTCGAGGTCCGGCACCGTGCAGGCCATGTGGTCGACCCGGCGGGCACTCGGCACGCCCGGCCGGGCGGCGGACGTCGAGGACTTCAGGGTCCTCGTGCCGTCGGAGGCGCTCGTGTTCGTCGTCACAGGGTGCTCCTCGTGATCGGGGCGGTGTGCCGGTCGATGAGGAGGCGGCTGCCCTCGCGCACGGTGCGCGGCAGCAGCCCTGCCGTCGCCGGGTGCGTCCCGAACAGCCCGCTGGACAGGCAGGTAGAGGCGGGGCGGCCGGCGTAACGGCCGCTCGCCCGCGGCTCCGCCACCACCAGGTCGGGCGCGGCGCCGAGTTGCCCGGCGATGACGGCCGCCCAGTCGGCGCGGGAGATCCGGTCCGGGCCGCCGAGATGGAGCAGCCGGGGTACCGAGTCCGCCGAGACGAGCGCGGTGGTCGCCGCGACCACGTCGTCGATGAGCACGGGGGTGGTCCACTGGTCGAAGGGGACGGTCACGGGCTGGTCGGCCCGGAGGCGGTGCACGCAGGCGGCGAAGAAGTTGAGCCACTTCGGGGTGTCCGCGGGCTCCCATCCGTAGATCAGGCTGACGCGCAGCAGGGTCACGTCCGGCAGGTCGGCCAGGATCCGTTCGGCGGCCAGCTTCGCGCGCCCGTAGGCGTTGGCGGGGCGGGTCGGATCGGACTCGTCGGGTGCCTCGGCCTCGCCGTCGAAAACGTTGTCGGTGGAGATGAAGACGACGCGCCGGTCCCCTGCCGCCCGCACCACCTGCCGGGCGGCCTCGGCGTGGCCGTGCATCGCCTCCTCGGGGTGCTCCACGCACCAGGTCACGTCCGAGGGGCCATGCACGAGGACCACGGCGTCCGCGCCCGTGGCGTCCAGCGCGCGGCCGAAGGCCCCGTCCTCGGTGATGTCGAGCCGGATCCAGTCCGGAGCGGTGTCGCCGCCCTCGGGTCCGGGAGGCGTCCGCGAGGCGAGGACCGCCGCGTCGCCCGACCGGGTGAGGTGACGGGCCAGCGCGCGGCCCACGAATCCACTGCCGACGACGAGCGTCCTCATGCGTCGCCTCCGGTACCCGCGGTCAGGAGCGGCGTGCGCGCCAGCATGCGTGCCATCCCGATGAGGCAGTGGTCGTCGTCCGCCGCGCCCAGTGCGAGCATGCCGCGTATCTCCCGGTCGGTGAGTCCGAAACAGCCCAGCCTCGTCAGTTCGTCGCCGAGCAGAGTGATGAACCGGTGCCCCACCGCCACGGCGAAGCCGCCGATGAACAGGTAGCGCCGTACCCCGATCGCCGTGAAGATGCAGTTGACCGCCTGGGCGAGGGGGACGAGGCAGGTGCGCAGCACCTGTGTGGCGAAGGCGTCGTCCGCGCGGACGGCACGGGCCAGGGCCTCGTTCGTGATGCCCGCCGGATCGCCGGCCGAGGGCCCGGCGAGTGCGGAACAGCCGAATCCCGCCGGGTCGGCCACCGCGGCCCGGCGGGCGGCGAGCAGCACGCCGCGACCGGACACCATCCCGCCGAGGTGCCCTCGGCCACCGCATTCGCAGGGCAGGGCGTCCTCCCGGGGGTCGACGCGCCAGTGCCCGATCTCGCCGCCGTGCCCGGAGTCCGAGATCAGCACCTCCCCGTTGCGGAACACCTTGTGCCCGATTCCCGAACTGACCGTGATCAGGCAGAAGGGCTCCGGCTCGGCGGCCGCGTAGCGCCAGGCGGCGGCGGTGAGGTCATTGGCCACGACGACCGGCACGCTCAGCCGCCGGGTCAGGATGTCCGCGATGGGCAGCGGGGCCGCGGCTCCGCCCCACAGCGTGGGCCCGGCCAGCACGGTGCCGCCCTTCGTCATCGGCCCGGCGAACGAGACGCCCACCGCGCTCGCCTCCGCTCCTTCGGGGGAGCCGAGGTAGTCCTCCAGTTCCCGGGTGAGCTGTCCCACCACCCGGTCCTGCAACGTCTGGGCGGGTAACTCCCGGTAGCGGTCCAGTCCTTCGGTCGCCACACGGCGGACCGACTCGGCCGATCCCGCCCCTTCGGCGATGCGGCCGATCCGCAGCGTCGTACCACCCAGATCGGCGACGACGTACGCGCGCCGGACACCGGCCGCCCCGGACACCGCGGTCATGAGGCGACACCTCCGAGTGCCGGATCCGGGTCGCACTGCTGCACGGTCCCGTCCTCCAGGACGATGGCCCCCTCCAGTCGGGCGCCCTCGGGGACCATCGTCCCGGGCAGCAGCACGCAGTCCCGCACGCTCGCCCCGGCCCCGACCGTGACGCCGGGATACACGACGCTCCGCTCCACGAGGCCGGCGTTGACCAGGTCGACGGGGACGATGCTGAAGCGGATGGCTCCCCCGTCCGCGACGTACCGCCGTGTCACCGCCGGACGAACGGTGAGCGGCAGCTCGGCGAGGGCCATGGTCGGATGCTCGCCCAGCAGGCCGCGATGGGCTCGGTGGTAGCGGTCGACGGTGCCGATGTCCTCCCAGTAGCCGGTGACCTCGTAGCCCCGGATCCGCTCTCCGGCGGCCAGCATCGCCGGGATGACGTCACGGCTGATGTCGTGCTGCCAGTCCGTGCCGTCCAGCTGCTCGAGGTAACGGCGCAGCGTGCGCGCGTCGAACACGCAGAAGGCGGCGAACACCAGGTCGCTGGTCGGCTCCGGCGGCTTCTCGACGAATCCGGTGAGGTTCCCGGCGGCGTCGAAGTCCACCATCCCGAACAGGTGCACGTAGCGGCGCTCGATGCGCTGGTACGACACGGTCAGCGCGGCCCGGTCGGCGCGGTGCCGGCGGAGCATGTCGCCGTAGTCGAACCGGTAGACGTGGTCGGCGTGCAGCACCAGCACCTCGGACGGGTCCTCGCCGAAGACGTGGTCGGCCTTCCTGATCAGCGCGTCGGCCGTGCCGCGCTCGCTCGGCCAGGTGCGGTCGGGCAGCGCTTCGGGTACCCCCGCCGGGGTCTGCCGGTAGACCTCGTCGTACGGCCCGAAGTGCACCCGGAAGTCCCGCGGGCTGCCGTTCCACACCGTGTGCAGGTCGTCCATGAGGTGCCGCTCCTCGTACTGCGACAGCAGCAGCGTCTCCCGGAAACCGGAGCGGCGGAGGTTGGCGAGACTGAAGTCGATCAGGCGGCTGGTGCCGCCGAAGGGGACCAGCGGCTTCAGCCGGCCGCGGCCGAGAGGACCCATGCGGCGGCCTTCACCGCCGGCCAGCAGAACCGCGCGGACGCCGTCCATGTCAGGCTCCTCGGTTTCCGGAGGCCATGGCCAGCGCATCGGCGCCCCCGCTGAGGTCGAGCAGCATTGCCAGCGCCTCGTCCAGCTCCGTACGGCTGACGTCATCGACGAAGCGGGCGTGGCCGATCCCGTCGGGCAGCGGGAGCAGTTGCTTGCCGTCGCGGTGCTTGACGGTGTCGGCGAGCCCCCGCGCCATGAGTTCCGGCGTGCAGACGGGGTGCCAGGTCGGCAGGATCAGGCTGTTCATGACGCGCACGATCCGCTCCAGGTCGCTACGGTCGAGCAGGCCCCGCTGGTGGGCGATGACGGCACTGAACGCCATGTCGATGCAGACGGCCTCGCCGTGCAGCAACTCCGGCAGCGCCGCCATCTCGATCGCTGGCGAGAAGGAGTGCCCGAAGTCGACCAGCCTGCGTAACTCGTGCTCCCAGAGATTGGGCTGGAGTTCTTCGAGCATGCTGTGGATCGCCCGGCCCACCACGTCCTCCGCGCCCCGTCCGCCGTCGGCGGAGCCGGCGGACTGCATGCGCTCGTCGACGAGGCGCGGGCCGTGCGCCGCGAGCTGCTCGAACAGCACCAGGTCCTTGACCATGGCCATCTTCAGGATCTCGGCGAGCCCGTTGCTCAGGTGCCGGGGGCCCAGGGTGGCCAGGAACTCCCGGTCGACCAGAGTGACGGCGGAGGGGTGGTACGTCCCCAGGCGGTTCTTGTGCTGGCGGAAGTTGACCCCGGTCTTGGCACCGATACCGGCGTCGACCATGCCGATGAGGGTGGTGGGCACCCGCGCGTAGGGAGTCGAGCGACGGTACAGGCTCGCGGCCAGTCCGACCAGGTCGGTCAGGACGCCGCCGCCGATGGCGATGACCGGCTCGCGCCGACGGGATATCCCGAAGGAGTCCATCGCGTCGACGATCTCGAAGACCGTTTCCATGCTCTTCACGGACTCGTGCGCGTCGACGACGTGTACCTCGTGCTCGACTCCCTGGTGAGCGAAGTACGCACCGATCCGCGCGCCGTACAGCGCGTGCACGGTGGCATCGACCACCAAGAGGCGGCGTCCGGGTCGTGCCTCCTCGGTGACGCCCGCCGTGGCCAGGGCCGGGTTCGACGGGTCGAGCAGCCCCGGGCTCACCATGACTTCGTAGGTCACGGCCTTGCTCGTGCTGACCTGCCAGGTGTGGTGCGGCGGCTCCGCAGTGCTGTGGAGGCGGGGGCGTACCGTCTGAGGCGTCGAATTGGGCTGGACTGTCATGTCGTCAAGCCTTTCCTCGCACCAGGACATGGCGATGCCGGTCCTGGTACCGGTGGGTTGGCCCGGCCCGCACCGCTCCACGGCGAACGGTGGCCGGCAGGGCCCGTGGCGAACTCGTTGACGCGTCCGGCGAAGCCGGTGAGGAGCTACCCGGCGTCGGTGTCCGCGGAAGGCGACCGGACCGCGCGCCTTCCGACGGGACGCCACCAGGACAGGGTGACGCTGTCGATGTCGAGGCACGTCGGCGTGGCCATCGACTTCCGCGCGTGCTGGAATGCCGTCATGGTGGCCCCGATGTCATCCGACGTGATGCTGAATACCGCGAGATGACTTCCGTCACCGAGAAACTGCGAACCCTCGCTGCCGATAAGGGCGAATCTCTGGGCGGTGACGAAGTCGGGGACCTGTAGCACCTCATCTAGGTGGAAATCGTCGTACCAACGATGGTATTCGGCCTCACTGCCCGGCTTGGGCCGGGTATAGACGGCCAGAAGATAGCTTGCCAATGTGCCTTCCACGGGATTTCCGGTAGTTCATTGCCCTCTACAATGAGTGGCGGACAATGCGTCAGCCGTGGGCCTTTCGCATTCCGGACGGCGGGTGTAACCGATGACGCTTGGATCTTTGACCCTGAATGATTCAAGACGGTACGAGAGCAGTCAGTCAAGGGACGGGGTGATACGTTTCAGTCAGACGATCGGGTCACACCAGTAACAGACGTCGCTCATCACCGCCGCGTACACCAACTCTGTGGGACGAAAGGCATGGCCGGCTCTCCGGGAGAATGGCCGACATGTTCCCTCCCGATGTCGGAGAGGCCGGAGTATGGCGCCGCTTTCCTGGGCGAAGCCGAGGTGGGCGCGCAGCGGTGTGAGTACTGTGGCCGCATTGCGGGTTAACGACGGAAGGACAAGGGATGCGACGGGCCGATGCGCGCCGTTTACGGCCCGAGCCGGAAGGGCGGGATGCCGGGGCACCGGAGCGGGTGGGCTCCAGAATGGCCTACCGGAATCCCTGGATGACGGTCCGTGAGGATGTGCTGCGCCGCCCGGACGGCTCCGACGGCATCTACGGAGTGGTGGACAAGCCAGACTTCGTCCTCGTCCTCCCGCTCGAACTGGACGGCTTTTATATCGTGGAGCAGTACCGGTATCCGGTGGGTGGCAGATTCTGGGAGTTCCCCCAGGGATCCCGGACGGAGCAGGACCCCGACCGGCCGGACGACGCCGCTGCCCTGGCCCGGGCCGAACTCCGTGAGGAGACCGGTCTGGTGGCTCGCTCGCTGACCTGGCTGGGTCGCTTGCACGTCGCACACGGCTACTCCTCCCAGGGCTGCAATGTCTTCCTCGCCGAGGACCTCACGCAGCGCTCCCCCGAGCGGGAGGCCACCGAGGCCGACATGATCCAACGCTGGGTGAGCGGGGCGGAGCTGGACGAGATGATCGCGGTAGGCGATTTCGTCGACGGGCCGTCGCTGGCCGCTCTGACCCTCCTGCGACGACACCTGGGGGGCACAGGGCACGGACGGTGACCGCACGGGCCTCCAGGCCCGGGGCCGCCCCCGGGCTGCGCCGGTTCACCGCCGCGTACACCGGCGTGCTGACCGCGCCGGGAGCGCCGCCTCTGGTCTTCTGGTCCCTCGTCGGACGGTTCGCGTTCGCCGGCTCCAACCTGGCCCTGCTGACCTATGTCGCGGCGGTCAGGCGTTCGTTCGTCGCCGGTGTCCTGGTGGCCGTGAGCCTGGCCGGTACCGCGGTCGCCGGGCTGGCACAGGGACGGCTCATCGACCGGTTCGGCCCAAGGCGCCCGCTCAACGCGGCCGGACAGGCACGGAGCGGGCCGCTGACGGTGCGGTACGGCTACCGCACGGCGTTCCTGGCCTGCACGGGTGTCCTGCTGCTCTGCGCCGCCGTGACGGCCGGCCGCCGATGGAGCAAGGCCGGATGAGCGGGCGGTGGCCATCGGCCGGGACCGGCTTCGACCTGTCAGGTGGTCCGCGAGCTCCGGGAGGCGTCCCGGACGGCACTGTACATGCCTCGCCGAGGCCGTCTCAGGGCTGCCGCGGTCGGGGCTGCCTGGCGGTCAAGCTTCGGGCACCCCATGTGAGAGGTGCCCCCGGAGCTCAGTGCAGGTCCGGGAGGGAGTCAGGCCGACTTGCGCATGACGAGACGCGTAGGCGTGACCACGGACGACCCGGTGCGGCCGCCGTCTGCCAGGAGCGGTGCGTCCGACGTCCGGTCGAACAGCAGTCGGGCCATCAACCGTCCCATCCCCTCGATGTCCTGGTGCACCGTCGTGTGCGCCGGATCAGCCGCCTCGGCGATGGGCGTCAGGTCGCGGAAACCGACGACGGCCACGTCGTCCGGTACGCGGCGCCCCCGCTCCCGGAGCACCCGCAGGGCACCGGGGGCCATCGTCCGAGGCGACGAACACCGCGTCCAGATCGGGGCACCGATCCATGAGGACGGCCACGGCCTCGGCCCCGCCCTGCACGTGAAGTCGCCCTCGGCGATGAGCCGGGGCGGGAACGCCGGTCCGCGGCCCGCGAGTCTCGGGGCAGCCTCAGCGGTCGAGGATGGCGTCGATCTCGCGCAGGTCGTCGGCGGTGAGCGGGCCGCAGTCGAGCGTGGCGGCGTTCTCCTCGACCTGTGCGACGGTACGGAAGCCGGGGATGGGGACGCTGTGCGGGCTGTGCGCCCAGATCCACGCCAGGGCGCCCTGGACCAGGGACCGACCGTCCGAGGTGAGGATGTCCCGGACGGCCTCGCGGCGCTTGAGCCACTCGTCGCCGGGGTGACCGTCGCCACCCGCCGCGCGATCACCGCACTCAACCAGCTCGGCTACACCGTCGCCCTCAACCTGCTGAAAGGCGCCGCCTGACCAGCCAGAGCCAGGACACCCGGCGACCACCACGACCACCGGGCACTCAGACCTGCCCACACTCGCACTGACCTGCTGCTATTGACGCGCAAGAGCCCGAATTCGCCACTCCAGGCCCGGCGAATTACGTCGAACCCGGGTTGTTCTGCGGGGTGTGATGCAGGGGCAGGTCACGCAAGCCGGTGGACCGGGCTACACCTGGGGCTGCGCCCGAAGCCCGTGACGGAGTTCGAGTTGGGCGATCGGCTGGCTGGCAGGGTGCTCATGAAGGTGATCCGCATGCCGCCCTCATCCGTGGTCCTCAACTGGATCCTGGGATGTGGTCGTTCCTTGCGGACGATGAGCCACATGCCTTTCGGTCAGCCGTCCAGCAGTTGGCGCTAGGAAGATGCGCGGGGCACCAGTTCCGTCCGCAGTACCACGTGCCGACGTTCCAATCCCCGGGAGGCGGCCGGGCGGCGGTCGGCGATCTCCGCGAGGAGGAGAGCGATCATCGCGCGGCCCATCTCATCGATGGGCTGGCGGACGCTGGTGAGCGGCGGTTCCATGTGGCGGGCGATAGCCGAGTCGTCGTACCCGACCAGCGCGACGTCGTCGGGGATACGCCGGCCCGCCTCGCGCAGCACCTGGCAGGCGGCCGCCGCCATCACGTCCGACCCGGCGAAGACCGCGTCGAGGCCGGGTTCGCGTTCAAGAAGTCTCGTCATCGCCCGGCGGCCGCCCTCCTCGGTGAAGTGGCCGGGCTCGACGAGGAGCTCGTCCGCGGTGCGGCCTGCATCGAGCAGGGCTTCGCGATAGCCGTCGAGACGGCGCTGGGCGCCATACACGTCCAGGCGACCGGTGATGTGCGCTATCTTCCGGCGGCCGCGGGCGAGCAGGTGCTCGACGGCCGAGCGACCGCCGCCGTAGTTATCGGAGTCCACCGAGGTCAGCGCCTCCGTCGCCGAACGCGGGCCGCTGATCACGGCCGGGATCCCCAACTGGGTCACCAGGTCGGGCAGCGGGTCGTCGGCGTGCACGGACACCAGCAGCACCCCGTCCACCAAGTGCGCGGCCAGATACTGGGCGAGCCGACGCCGTTCGCGGTCGCTTCCCGCGAAGATCAGCAGCAACTGCAACTCGGCGTCGGAGAGTTCGGCACCTACGCCGCTGAGCATCTCGGAGAAGTACGGCTCCGCGAAGAACCGGGTCTCCGGCTCGGGGACGACCAGGGCGATGGCACCGGCGCGGTTGGCGGCGAGGGCGCGCGCGGCCGTGTTCGGGACAAAGCCGAGCTCCGCTATCGCGGCCTCGACGGCGGCCCGGGTGCCGTCGCTGACCCGCGGTGACCCGTTGATCACCCGCGAGACCGTCCCCCGCCCAACCCCAGCCCGGGCGGCGACATCCCTGAGGGTGGGCCGACCACCACTACGCCCCCGCACTCCGTGGCTTGCCATGGGCTCCGCCCTTCTCACCGACGTTCCTGTGCCGACCTGGAATTTAACAGTGCGGAGTATCGGGGTGGCCCGGCTCTCGGGGCCGCCGCCCCGGGCCCGAACGGCCTCGTCTGCGGATGCAGGCACGTCGAAATCACCGAAGTGGCGCCCTCCGCGCGTTCCGGTCACCAACTCCGGTCAGCTAACAGCCGGATAACTGAACACACCCCTCCGCGCCCGCACCCTTGACACCCCGTCTCGAACCGACGAACCTTCAACACATCACCGGTGGGAGCGCTCCCACAGTACCTGACACATACACATCCCGCACGTTCCCCGCCCGAGCCGCAGCGAGAAACAGACGGACACAGCAGTGCAGTTGGCCGAGGGTCGGCACGTCAGGGCGCAACAGGAGGACGTAAATGCAAGCACGTACCCGAACCGCCACACGGAAGGCGGTCGTCCTGACGGCCATCATGTCGTTGGGCGGAGCGTTGCTGGCCGGCTGTGCCGACGACAGTGGTGGCGGCAGCGACGACACCAGCGGTGGCGGCAGCGGCAAGACGACGATCTCCATGGGCCTCTTCGGCACGCAGGGCTTCAAGGAAGCCGGCCTGTACGCCGAGTACGAGAAGCTCCACCCGAACATCACGATCACGGAGAACGTCACCGAGCGGAACGAGAACTACTACCCCGCGCTGGTCAACCACCTCACCACCAACAGCGGCCTGCAGGACGTGCAGGCCGTCGAGGTCGGCAACATCGCCGAGGTCGTGCAGACCCAGGCGAGCAAGCTGGAGGACCTCTCCAAGATCTCGGGCGTGGACCAGAACAACTGGCTGAGCTGGAAGTGGCAGCAGGCCACCACCAAGGACGGGCAGACCGTCGGGCTCGGCACCGACATCGGGCCGATGGCGATCTGCTACCGCAAGGACCTCTTCCAGAAGGCCGGTCTGCCCACCGACCGGACGGCGGTCGGCAAACTGTGGGCGGGCGACTGGAGTAAGCTGGTCACCGTGGGTGAGCAGTACAAGAAGAAGGCCCCCTCGGGCACCTACTTCATGGACTCCCCCGGCGGTCTGCTCAACGCGATCCTCTCCAGCCTCAAGGAGAAGTTCTACGACTCCTCCGGCAATGTCGTCTACAAGACGAACCCGGCCGTCAAGACGAGCTTCGACCTGACGGCCAAGGCCGCCGCGGAGGGGCTGGTCCAGTCGCAGACCCAGTTCCAGCCGTCATGGAACCAGACGATCGCTAACAGCAAGTTCGCCGCGATGGCCTGCCCGCCGTGGATGCTCGGCTACCTCAAGGGCCAGTCGAAGGCCGACGCGGCCGGCAAGTGGGACGTCGCGGTCGCGCCGCAGGCCGGCAACTGGGGCGGCACCTTCCTGACCGTGCCGAAGAGCGGCAAGCATGTGAAGGAGGCGGAGCAGCTGGTTGCCTGGCTCACCGCCCCGGCCCAGCAGGCCAAGCTCTTCAGCGTGCAGGGCAGCTTCCCGAGCGCACCGGCCGCCTACGATCTGTCCTCGGTCAAGAACGCCAAGAACGCCATGACCGGTGACGCTCCGATCGGCCAGATCTTCGCCGAGGCCGCCAAGTCCATCCCGCAGCAGCCCATCGGCCCGAAGGACCAGATCATCGGCGCCGGGCTGGGTGACAACGGCGTGATCCTCGTGACAAAGGGCAAGTCCGCGGCCGAGGCCTGGCAGACGGCCACCAAGACGATCGACAACAACCTGGAGAAGTGACCGGTATGTCCCGGCACGACACCGCCGCGTCCCCGGTTCAGGACCGGGGCGCGGCCCCCGGCCGCGGCCCTGCGGCACCCGCGCCACCGGCGGACGAGACGCACCGGACGAGACTGTCCCGGCGCTGGCAGCGGGACATGCGCTGGAGCCCGTACGCCTTCGTCTCCCCGTTCTTCCTGCTCTTCGCCGCGTTCGGCCTGTTCCCGCTGATCTACACCGGCTGGGCCTCGCTGCACACGGTGGAACTGACCGCGCCCACCGACATGCAGTGGGCGGGCCTGCACAACTACACCCGGATCTTCGACGACGACTTCTTCTGGAACGCGGCGAAGAACACCCTGACCATCGGCATCATCTCGACCGTCCCGCAATTGCTCATGGCGATGGGGCTCGCCCACCTCCTCAACTACAAACTGCGCGGCTCCACCTTCTTCCGGGTGGCCATGCTGGCGCCGTACGCCACCTCGATCGCCGCGGCCTCTCTGGTGTTCGTGCTGCTCTTCGGCCGTGACTACGGCGTGATCAACTGGGCGCTGCACTTCGTCGGCGTCGACAAGGTCGACTGGCAGAACGACAAGTGGTCCTCCCAGATCGCGGTGTCGTCGGTGGTCATCTGGCGCTGGACCGGCTACAACGCCCTGATCTACCTGGCGGCGATGCAGGCGATCCCGCAGGACCTCTACGAGTCGGCGGCGCTCGACGGCGCCAACCGCTGGCAGCAGTTCTTCCATGTGACGGTGCCGCAGCTGCGGCCGACCATCCTGTTCACCACCGTGGTGTCGACGATCGGCGCGAGCCAGCTGTTCGGCGAGCCGCTGATGTTCGACTCCATCAAGGGCGCCTCCGGCGGTACCGACCACCAGTTCCAGACGCTGGGCCTGTACCTGTACGAGCAGGGCTGGGTCAACCAGCACCTGGGCCGGGCCTCCGCGATCGCCTGGACGATGTTCCTGATTCTCATTCTGATCGGGGTCGTCAACTACGTCATCTCGCGCCGGCTGCGCGCCAGCAGTTAGGAGAAACAGCCGTGACGACGACCCTGACGAACTCCTCCGGTGACGCGCCGCCCAAGACCGCGCGTGTACGGCGGTCCAAGGCGGCGCGGGCCGGCGGGCAGCTGCACGCGGGGCCCGCCGCGTACGCGGTGCTGGTGCTGTTCACCCTCGGCTCACTGTTCCCACTGGTGTGGACGGCGATCGCCGCGTCCCGCGACAACAACCGGCTGGCGCAGACCCCGCCGCCGTTCTGGTTCGGCTCGAACCTGATGCACAACCTGCGGATCGCCTGGACCGACGCCAACCTGGGCAAGGCCTTCCTCAACACGACGATCGTGGCGGGGGTGTCGGCGACGACCATCGTGTTCCTGTCCACCGTCGCCGGGTTCGCCTTCGCCAAGCTGCGGTTCCGGGGCCGTAACGGCCTGATGCTGGTGGTGATCGGCACGATGATGGTGCCGCCGCAGCTCAGCATCATCCCGCTGTACATGATGGTGGCGAAGCTGAACTGGTCCGACCAGCTGCAGGCGGTGATCCTGCCGTCGCTGGTCAGCGCGTTCGGGGTGTTCTTCATGCGGCAGTACCTGCTGCAGGCGCTCCCGGACGAGCTGATCGAGGCGGCCCGGGTGGACGGCGCGAGCAGTTGGCGTGTGGTGTGGCACGTGGTGTTCCCGGCGGCGCGGCCGGCGATGGCCGTGCTCGGCATGCTGATGTTCGTGCAGTCGTGGAACGACTTCCTGTGGCCGTTCCTGGTGCTGTCCCAGAACGGCAATCCCACCGTGCAGGTCGCCATCGCGGGGCTGGGCCGCGGCTTCACCCCGGACCAGTCCCTGATCATGGCGGGCGCTCTGCTCGGTACACTGCCGCTGCTGCTGGTCTTCGCGATCTTCGGCAAGCAGATCGTCGGCGGCATCATGCAGGGCGCGGTCAAGGGCTGAGCCCGTTCCAGGGCCGGGGCAGTGTGGCCCCGGCCCTCTCCTTCGTCCACTTCCCCATCCCGTCCGTCGGTTTCCTCGACCCCTAATGGGAGCGCTTCCATGTCTGAGTCCGCACAGCCAGCGACCCCGGTGGCCTTTCCCCCCGCCTTCCTTTGGGGCGCCGCGACCTCGGCGTACCAGATCGAGGGGGCGGTACGGGAGGACGGCCGCACCCCCTCGATCTGGGACACCTTCAGCCATACGCCGGGCAAGACCGCCGACGGCGACCACGGTGACATCGCGGTCGACCACTACCACCGCTACCGCGAAGACGTGGCGCTGATGGCCGAACTCGGCCTGACCGCCTACCGGTTCTCGGTCTCCTGGCCGCGCGTCCAGCCGACCGGCCGCGGCCCGGCCGTCCAGGTCGGCCTGGACTTCTACCGCCGGCTGGTGGACGAACTGCTGGCGCACGGCGTCAAGCCCGCGGTCACCCTCTACCACTGGGACCTGCCGCAGGAGCTGGAGGACGCGGGCGGCTGGCCGGAGCGGGACACCGCCCTGCGCTTCGCCGAGTACGCGCGGATCGTCGGCGAGGCGCTGGGCGATCGGGTCGAGCAGTGGGTCACTCTCAACGAGCCCTGGTGCAGCGCCTTCCTGGGCTACGGATCCGGAGTGCACGCTCCGGGCCGTACCGACCCGGTGGCCGCGCTGCGCGCGGCACACCATCTCAACCTGGCGCACGGCCTGGGCACGGCGGCACTGCGCTCGGTGATGCCGACCCGCAACCAGGTGGCCGTCAGCCTAAACTCCTCGGTCATACGGCCCATTTCACAGCGCCCCGCCGACCTGGCCGCGGCCCGCCGGATCGACGACCTGGCCAACGGCGTCTTCCACGGCCCGCTGCTGCACGGGGCGTATCCGGCCACTCTGCTGACGGCGACCTCGGCGGTCACCGACTGGTCGTACGTCCTCGACGGTGATCTGCGCGCGATCAAGCAGCCACTGGATGCGCTCGGGCTCAACTACTACACACCAACGCTGGTGTCGGCGGTGGACGGGGCGCCGGACGGCCCGCGCGCCGACGGCCACGGGGCGAGCTCCTTCTCGCCGTGGCCGGGGGCGGACGACGTGGCGTTCCACCAGACGCCGGGTGAGCGGACCGAGATGGGCTGGACCGTCGACCCGACCGGCCTGCACGAACTGATCATGCGTTACACGCAGGAGGCTCCGGGGCTGCCGCTGTACATCACGGAGAACGGCGCGGCGTACGAGGACAAGGCGGACGCCGAAGGCCGGGTGCACGACCCGGAGCGCATCGCCTACCTGCACGGCCACCTGGCGGCGGTGCACCGGGCGATCACCGACGGGGCGGACGTCCGCGGGTACTACCTGTGGTCCCTGATGGACAACTTCGAGTGGGCGTACGGCTATGCCAAGCGGTTCGGCATGGTGCACGTGGACTACGGGACACTGGAGCGAACCCCCAAGTCGAGCGCCTACTGGTACGGGCAGGTGGCCCGCACGGGGACACTGTCGGGGGTGCCGGTGGCGCCAACGGTGTGATCCAGCGGCGTTCCGGGAGACGGCCGGGGGGCGCCTCCCGGAACGCCCCGCTGCCCAGGATGCCTGGGACACTGCGAGGAGCACCTGCACGGTGTGGTCGGTTGGGCTGCGCGGGTCGAGGAAGCGGTAGCGGTGGGCGCTCGGGCCTTGGCTGGTGAAGGCTAGTAGAGTGTCGCAGCTAATTTCTGATCTCGGCGATGTTGAGCCATGACCCGTGCTTGGGCGTGTGGTGGATCTCGAGGCGCTGAGCCAGGGCGAAGGCCTCTTCTGGTTCGAATGCCTCGTACAGTGAGGCGACGCCGTGGGTGTTCAGGTTGTCCATCACCAGCACAACGGTCTCGGCGTCGGGGTAGTCCACGCTCAGCAGCTGCTTGACCTGGCCGGCCCAGTCGATCCGGGTCCGCTGGAGCAGTGCCTGAACCCGACGCCAACCGCGTAAGGGTTCGACCCGCACGAAGATGGAACACGTGCCGCAGCGGATGTACTCGCTGTCCTGGCAGGCGTCGTGACCAGGGCGGGCCGGGAGCGGGTCGCGGGCATGGTCGAGGAGTTGGTAGGGCTTCTCGTCCATGCACACCACTGGACGTGCCGGGTCATAGGGCCGGCCATAGACGGCCAGCACGTCTTCCATCCGGGCCGCGAACTCCGCGTTCGCTCGTGGTGGGATGGTCCAGCACTTCTTCAGGTGAGGGCGCAGTTCCGTTTTTTTAAGATCCGCCCGATGGTGGAGTGGTCCAGATCGGGGATGTCCTCGGCCAGTGCGACGTGTTTCTCCAGCAGCCGCTGCGACCACCGGGCATACCCCTGGGGAGGCTGGGAGCACGCCATCGCGATCAGCCGGGCTTCGACCTCACCCGTCACCGGCGAGGGCACCGGCGGCAGGTCCCGCTTCTTCCGCGCGATCGTGGCGTAAACATCGCCACCGGTCTCGGCGAAACGCTTGGCGACCAGCCGCAACGTCTCGCCGGAGACGCCGAGCCGGGCCGCTATCACCTCCTTTGAATCCACCTCACCCACCGAGGTGTCCAACGCAAGCAGCACTCGCGCACGCATGATCATCGAGGCCCCGCGAACACCCGTCGTGGTCACCCGGACCAACTCCTCGCGGTCCTGCGCGGTCAACCTGACCGGCCTCTTCTTCTGCGAACCCACGACAACCGTCCTGTCTGGCCAAAGGGAAGGAATCTGCCAGACACCAGTTGCCCACTTCGGGTCGCTGCGTACCTTGCCGAGCACGCGCCAAGCCCCTCAACAGTCTCTGACTGCGGGTCAGGGGCGGTTGGGGGGGCGGCCTCGTAGCCGGTGATCACCGCCGGGTAGTCGTCCGGACCACTGTCCTCGATGCCGACGAAGCCCAGGTCGGCAGTCACGCCGAGCCCGGGCCTCGCACAGTTGAGTGGTGGGGCTGCCGTGCCGGCAAGCGGTGATCTCTGAGGCGGGTCCGGGCCGACACCGGCAGCAGAACCGGAGCCGCGGAACATGACGCCCACCCCGGCATCGGCCTCGAGATCGTCCAGTGCGGCGCGCCGACCCTCGTCCCGCCCCCCAGCGCGCCGCGGGCGGAGGCGGAGGCGGGAGGCGGGGGCGCGCACCAGCGCGGCTGTGCACGCCCGTCGCGGGACGGGTCAGGATTCAGGGGACGCTCCAGCCGATGTCGGCTACCTCCAGCAGGACCGTGCCCTCGGTGTACAGCATGAACGGCACGTCCACGTGCGCCAAGTCCATGCCGGCGGCGAACAGCGTGGTGAGCGGCGCCGACACGCTGGTCCACTCCCCCGGCGTCGCCTCGCGCAGCGACGGCGCCAGGTTCACGCCGGGCTGGGCCGGATAGTCGTCATGGCAGGCGAGGTAGAGCGGGGCCGAAGGCGGCTCCAGCACCCGTACGCGGAAGCGCACGTGCGCTCCGGCCTCCAGATGGCCGCGCAGGTCCTCCGGGGTGCCGGTGGGCGACTCCGCGTAGACGAAGGCCGGGTAGCCGGCGAAGCGCAGCCGCAGTCCGGTGCCCGTCTCGGCGGGTACCGGGTCCGCGTGCACGATCAGGCACCGTGTCGGCCCGCTCAACGCCAGGTCCACGCGCGACCACGTGTTGTGGCCGCCGATGCGCAGCCGGTACGGGCTGCCCGCCGCGTCCAGGATGCGCAGTGGACCGTCCGCCGGGGGCGGCGGCGGGGCCTGCCGGAGCACGTCCAACGGCAGCGGACCGGTGTCGGGCACCGGGTCGTGCAGGGAGAGTCCATGGCCGACGGGGAACAGCGGGGTGTGCCGGCCCTCCGGCGGCGTCTCCTGCTCGGGGACGCGGTAGTCGGGCAGGTGGGGCGGGACGCGGTTGACAGCCGCGGAGTCCCGGGTGCGCGGCCATGACGACGGCAGCCGGCCCTGGAAGTCGTACGCGGGCGCGCCCTCGGCCGGGGCGAACAGGACGTCGGTGATGCCCTCCGCGTACGGGCCGGGCAGCCAGGCCGCGACGAAGGCGTCCGAGAGGTTGATCTCCTCCGTGCAGTACAGGGGCCGGCCGGTGAAGAAGACGCCGACGGCGGGCAAACCGGCGCTCTTCAGCCGGCGCAGCACCTCCACGTCGCGGGCGTAGGACAGCTTGAGGTCGGCGTAGCCGAGGGAGCGCCACGGTTTGAGGGTGCCGCGCATCTCGGCGTAGGAGTCCTCGCCCATCACGACCACTGCCACGTCGAAGTCGGAGGGGTCGGCGTGGACCAGGGCCGGGTCGACGGTGCAGCGTTCGCTGCCGACGATCGCGCGGACCGCGTCCGCCAGCGTGACGCCGCCGGGCAGGTCGGCGTGGTCCAGACCATCGCCCTGCCAGGTCAGTGTCCAGCCGCCGCACTGCTTGCTGAGGTCGTCGGCGCCGCTGCCGGTGACCAGCACCCGCGCGGTGCGGGACAGCGGCAGCGTCCCCGGCGTGTTCTTCAGGAGTACCAGTGACTTGCGAGCCGCCTCCCGGGACAGCGTCCGGTGCTCGGCGCAGCCGACGACCGACGTCTCCGCGCGGGCGAGGGCACGTTCGCGCGGGCAGGGTTTCTCCCACAGCCCGGCGCGCATCTTCGCCCGCAGCACGCGCGAGACCGCGTCGTCGATGCGTGCCAGCGGGACGACCCCGTCCCGCACGTACTGGACGGTGGTGCGGTGCACGCTCTGCCAGGCGTCGCGGCCGGAGATCATCAGCACGTCGAGACCGGCGTTAATGGCATAGCCGGCGTCCCCGGCAGAACAGCCGGCCACCTCGGCGTGCGCGTCCCAGTCGCTGATGACGACGCCATCGAAGCCGAGGCCATCCTTGAGGACGTCGGTCAGCAGGTAACGGCTGCCGTGCACCTTGTCGTTGTACGGCTCGCCCGTGTGGGGGCTGTGGTCGTAGTTGGCCTCGTTCGACCAACTGCTGAAGGAGACCATCACGCTCTGCGCGCCGGCCGAGATGCCGGCCAGGAAGCCCTGGGCGTGGATGTCGCGCAGCACGTCCTCGGAGCAGCGGGCGGTGCCGCGGTCTCCTCCGTTCTCGGTGCCGCCGTCGGCGATCCAATGCTTGAGGGTGGCTAGCACCTTCTCGTCAGTGCGCAGCGCCGCGCCGTCGCCCTGAAGTCCCTCGACCATGGCACGGCCGTAGGCGTGCACGAGGGTGGGGTCCTCGCCGTAGCCCTCGTAGTAGCGTCCCCAGTGGCGGTCGCGCGGGGTGGTGACGGTGGGGGCGAAGATCCAGTCCATGCCGGTGGCGGCGACCTCGCGGGCGGTGGCTGCGCCGATCCGCCGGACCAGGTCGGGGTCGCCGGCCGCGCCGAGGCCGATGTTGTGCGGGAAGATGGTGGCGCCGTGCACGTTGTTGTGTCCGTGGACGGCGTCGGTGGCCCACATGAACGGGATGCGGAAGGGCCGGTCCTTCCAGTGCTCCTCGGCCGCCGTCCAGAAGCCGTCGATGGCGTCCACCCAGTCCTCGACGGTGGCGTGGCGTTTGTCGCCGGGCCAGATGCCGGCGCCGTTGAGCGCGGAGCCGATGCCGTACTCGCGCAGGTCCTCGTGGGTCAGCTCGGCCAGCTCCGGCTGGATCATCTGTCCGACCTTCTCCTCCAGCGTCAGCTGCGCAACGATCTCCGCCACGCGGCGCTCCACTTCGGGGTCGGCCGGGATCGCCGAGGTGAGCCGCGGCCACCGGGTCAGCGGCCGTAGGTCGGACAGCGCGGGGGCCACGGGGCCTGCGGCGCTGCCGGCCGCGGACGCCTCGGGGACTTCCGCCATGGATGCCCCGGAGGGGCCGGTCACGGTCGTCACGGTCGTCGTCACTCCCCGTCCCCGGTGCGGCGGCCGATGTCGCCGCCGCCCGGCTCGGTGATCCAGAATTCCTCGGTGCGCGCGGCGAACACCCGCTCCTGGAACGGCCACGGCACGACCGGCCGGGTCTGTCCCGGGGCGTAGAGTTCGACCTGGGTGCGGTGTTCGCGGAACGCGGCGTGCTTCTGCGGCACGTACGCCTCGATGTCGTAGGAGACGAGGCGTTCGGTGCCGGATCCGGGACCGGCGGCCGGCTTGCGGTTGACGAAGCCGAACTCCTCCTCGGTGCGCTCGTCCCACACCACGTACCGGTAGATGTCCGGCTCCAAGCCCAGTTCGGCCAGGCAGGACACCACCGTCTCGCCGGTCAGCCGATGGTCGGCGTTGAGTTCCCGGAACTCGTGCGGCACGTACACGTGGGTGACCGTGCGGCGTTCGCGCAGCAGTTCCAGGATGTCCCGCCGGAACTCCGGCAGGTGGTCGGCGAGCCGGGTGTCGGGGTAGTCCAGGAAACACACCGCCTCCTCACGCACGCCCATCGCCTTGCCCGCCATGAGAGCCTCCTGGCGGCGGATCTCACGCAGTTCCCCGGGGGCCGGGTTCTTGTGGATGTCCAGTACGGCCGAGTGGGACATCGCGCCGTCGGTGGCGAAGACCACGCCCACCTGCGCGCCCTCGGCGACGTGCCGGGCGGTGGTGCCGCCGCAGGCGATCACCTCGTCGTCCGGGTGCGGCGAGAACACCAGGACCCGGGGCGCATTGCGGCGTGCCTCGCGGTCCTTCCAGGTCCACATGCCGAGCAGGGGCGGGGTCATGGGCTTGCCTTCCGACTGTGTGGCGGCGACGCGTTCCGCGTCCATCTGGTCGATGGGGCGGACCTCCGAGCCGAACGCGGCGGTCACCTCGCCGTCGGCCAGCTGACGTGAGCGCAGGATGTCCTCGATCTCGTGGAAGTGGTTGCCGGGTACCAGCCGGGCGACCGGGGTGTCGAACTTGGCGGCGAAGTAGCGGTAGTTTCGAGCGGCCGAGCGCATGTTGGACTCGTAGCTCTTGGGGTGCGGCACGTGCAGCGCGGCGGCGTCGCGACGCAGCACGAAGCGCGCGCCGGCCGTGCGCAGCCGGTAGCCGAGGTCGACGTCCTCCGCGCCCCAGGAGCGGTACGCCTCGTCGAAGCCGCCGGTCTCCCGCAGCAGCGCGGTGGGGGCCGAGGCGTTGCAGGTCCACCACATCAGCCAGGGCGCCGTCAGGGCGTCCAGATCCTCGCCGTAACGCTCGTAGTAGTCCTCGCGGATGTCCGGCCAGCGACCCTCCGCGGTGAACCGCGCGAAGGAAGCGTCCGGGTCGGCGAAGTCAAGGGCGTCGAGGATCTCCTGGCCGTCCTCGTTGCCCTCGTTGAAGCACAGGACGTAGCCGACGACCGCGGTGGGGCCGTCCGCGTCCCGATGTGCGGTGAGGTGGGCGGCGAGCGCGCCGGAGTGCAGGATCACCCCGGAGTCGACGAACACGCAGAGGTCGGCGCGGGCGTGCTCGATGCCGACGTTGCGGGCCTTGGCGACGCGGTAGCCCTCGTCCGCCTGGTGGTACCAGCGGATGTCGAGCCGGTCGTGGTAGCCGGTGACGACGTTCTCGGTGTCGTCGGTGGAGCCGTCGTCCGCGACCACCACCTCGAAGCGGTCGCCGGCGGCGAGTTGCTGGCGGCACAGTGATTCCAGTGTGTGCCGCAGCAGTCCGCTGCGGTTGTAGGTGGGCACGATGACGGTGCAGGCGGGCTGTGACGTGGTCACGCGGCTCTCCGTTCGAGGGGGTGGGTGCCGTCGGTGGAGGGTCCGGATTCGGCGGAGGGGACAGGGGCAGGCGCAAAGCGCAGGAACAGCACCAGCAGCCCGGCCAGTGCGGTCAGGCCGGCGCACACCCAGAACACCTGGCCGTAGCCGGTCCAGGTGGCGACGGTGCCGACGGCCAGGCCGCCGAGGAACATGCCGGCCTTGAAGGCGCTGGAGTACAGAGCCGACGCGGTGCCCGGCCGGCCGGGCAGGCTGTCCTGGAGCGCCACCACGGGGACGTTGAAGGCGACGGCCACCCAGGCCGCGTTCAGGGGCTGCGCCGCCAGCAACAGTGGAAGGCTCCGGATGAACGGCAGCAGTCCGAAGAAGAGGGTGGCGCAGACGGTGGCCGTAATCATCAGCCGTCGTTTGCCGAGACGGTCCGCCCAGGCGCCGGCCAGCACCAGAAGCGGGATCTCCAAGACAGCACTCACCCCGAGCAGCAGGCCGGCGGTCTGCGCGTTCATGTGCAGTTCGTCGGTCACGTACAGCGGCAGGTTGATCTGGTACATCGCGTTGGCGCCGAGCAACAGAATGACGGAGCCCAGGAGGATCATCGTGTGCAGTCCGACGTCGGCGAACATGCCCAGCAGTCCGGGCGGCTGCTCCTCGTCGCCGGATCCGTCGGACGCCGGGGCGGCGGGCGGCGCCCCGGCAGCCTGTGTGTCGGGACGCGGCAGTCCCCACTGGCACAGCAGCGCGGCCACCACCGACAGGGCGGCCGTCGCGGAGTACAACGCGGTGAACGACCACTGGGCGATCACCCAGAAGGCGAGTGGCGGTCCCACCACCCAGGCCAGCGAGGTGACCGAGCGCAGGAAGCCGTTGAAGAACGGGGCGTCCACGCCCCGCGCGTCCGCCAGTTCACGGGTGTAGGCGAAGAGCTGGCCGAAGCAGGCGCCCCCCAGACCGAAGCAGACGATGCCGGTCAGCAGCAGCGCGTAGTAGTCGCGCAGGAACGTGTAGCCCAGTGCGCCGCCGGCGTTGAGCAGCGCGGTCGCCACCAGGATCGTCCGGCGGTCGCGCAGCCGGTCGGAGACCGCGCCCACCACCATGTCGGTGCCGATCTCGGCGATCGACCGGGCAGCGAAGAACAACCCGACCATCAGGGGCGTCGCGGCGGCCGCCTCGGTCAGAAAGAGGCTGGTGGTGGGCACTACGAAGGCACCGACGAGCCCGATCGCCCCGCTGACGGCGATGAGGTCGCGCACCGCGGGGTCGGTGACGAGCCGCCACCGGCTCACCGCCGTCCCCGGTTCTATCCCGGTCCGGTCCTTCACGCTGCCCAGCCTTTGGCGGACCCGGCGGTGCGGGTGGCGCGCTGCCGGTAGGGCAGCCACGGGGCGACTTCCCTGCCGGCGGGCACCCCGGCGGCGGCGGCGAGGTCGGCCCCGTCGACCTCGCCCCGGGCCAGCAGATCCCGCCGGGTGTCCTCGGGCAGCGAGGCCAGGACCCGGTGGCGCAGACCAATGAGGTCCAGGCGCCCGTCGTGCGCGGCGGGCACCACGCTCCCCTGGCCCGGGCGCAGGCAGGCGGGGTCGACCTGGCCGGAGACGAGCGTCCAGTAGGCGCGGAAGTGCACCGCCGGGTCGGGCAACGCGCCGCTGAGCAGGCCCAGGCGGATCGTCTCCAGCCAGCAGTCGAGGTAGCGCCGGTCGTGCAGCGCGGACATGTGGCGGGCGCACCACTCCGCGCGTTCGACGGGTCCGGGCAGTGTGGTCTTGCCGCCGAGCACGTTGAGTACCCAGCAGCCGACGGCCTCGAAGTACGGGCAGGCGGTGCCGAACGCCTCGGTGTCGACGGGGGTGTTGATCACGGCCAGGGTCGGGTCGTGCCGCCAGAAGTGGTGTTCGTACAGGTCCTCGCGGCGCAGTCCGTCGATGAAGCCGTAGTCCGGCGGCTCGTAGCCGAGACAGAGCACCACCGCGTCGTAGCGGTCGGTGGTCCCGTCGGCGAGGACCGCCAGCCCGTCGTCGGTGAACCGCTTGAAGGCGGCGACGGGGCGCACCCCTCCGGCGTGCACCGCGGGCACGATTTTCTCGTTGACGTGCACGGCGCCGTGGAAGCCCTGCTCCGGCAGCAGTCCGGTGGCCCGGTACATGCCCATGTAGTCGGGCAGCCACTCCGTCAGCCAGTCCAGGTATTCGGCGTAGGGCACCTCCTCGATGGCGACCCGGCCGGCGTAGGAGAACAGGGCGTCGTTGTAGACGCCGCCGATGTCGCGGGGCAGGAACAACTGCCTGCTGCGCACGGACCAGTCCACCCGGGCGGCGTGCGGGGCCAGGTCGGCGGCGATGTCGGCGCCGCTCACCCCGCCCCCCACGACCAGCACCCGCTGTCCGGTGAAGCCGGCGGCGCCGCGGTACTCGGGGGAGGTGAGCACCCGGCCCCCGGTGCCGGGCGCGGGCAGCCCTCCCTCCGGGAGCCGGGGCTGCCACAGCTCGCCGTTGGCGACCAGCACGGCGTCGACGTGAACCTGCTCCTCCTCGCCCGTCGCCCGGCGGGCCGTCACTTTCCAGTCGTCACCCTCCTTGGCGACCCCGACCACCTCGTGGCCGAACCGCACCGTTTCGAGCAGGCCGAATCTCGTCGCGTACGAGCGGAGGTACGCCTGCACCTCGGTGAGTTCGGGAAAGTCAGCGGCGAAGTTCGGAGGGTGGTCGGTGAACGGCATGCTCATCCGGGAGCTCTGCATCCGGACCCCCGCGTAGGCGCCGCCGGACCCCGGATTCCAGATGCCTCCGAGATCCGGGTGCTTCTCGAAGCAGACCACGTCGTGGCCGTCGGCGAGAGCCTGCTTGACGCAGGTCAGACCTGCGGCACCGGCTCCGATCACGGCTAAGCGCATACGGGCTCCTGGCCTTGTCGCTGGGGCGTTCGCGATGCCCGGGAGGGCGGGGACGGGTGGTGTGCGGCGGGTGAGGACAACCCGTCAGATGAAAGGGTCGAAGTCGTCGTCCAGGTCGTCCGGCGCGGGACGCTCCGGGAGCAGGGCGATCTCCTGGTTGCTTGCATGCCGGGCACAGACAAAGCGGCAGTCCTCGCTGGGGTCGATCACCGTCGTGTCGGCTGCGGACCACATCTCGGCGAAGGTCGTCTGCGAGATGTCGCCGATCCGGCCCTTGGGGTTCCCTCGGTGGTAGGGGCAGACGAAGACGCCGGTGGGCGTGATAGTGGTGCGCAGTTCGGTGACCGCGCAGGTCCGGTAGTCCTTGGGCTGCACCGGATCGGAACCGCGGCGCACCGCCTGCCAGTTGGAGGAGTGCAGGATGTGGAAGGAGTCGTCCTGGAGTTCCCGCAACCGGGCGACCTGCGTTTCGACCAGTTCGATGTCCTCGGCGGACTGGTTGACCGTGTAGTGGTCCTCGTCCAGCATCGCCTTGACCTCGAAGTAGTCGCAGCCGATCTCCCGGGCGAGCACGCCGGCCTGGTAGACCTCGTTGTAGTTGCTGGCGGTGACCTTCCCGGCCTCGTCGAAGCGCTGCATGAGCAGGAACGAGTAGCCGAGCCTGCCCTGCTTGCGTGAGGCGAGCAGCCGCATGTTGTCGATGACCTGCGGGAAAGCGCTGCGCTTGCCACGGCTGGGGCGGAAGGACTGGAAGGTTCCGGCGCTGCCGGCGTCCACCGAGACCCGAACCCAGGACAGCATGGTGGACAGCTGGTCGATGTGCCGGTGGATCTGGGTGCCGTTGGTGACCAGACCGAGCTGGATGCCGGCGCCGTGCAGCACCTCGATGATCTCGCCGATGGCGCGGTGCAGCAGCGGCTCCCCGCCGCCGATCAGGATCACCGCGCGGACGTCCGATTCGGCCAGCTCGTAGGCGAGTCGGACGATGCGGTCCTTGCCTATCTGGCCATGGTGCAGCACCTGGGAGCTGATGCACTCGGGGCAGGCGAGATCGCAGACGGTCGTCGGGTCGAGGTCGACGACGAGCGGCGAGGGCAGTCTTTTGCCGCTGGCGACGTCGAAGGCGCTGGGGTAGACGGAACGCTGGTAGAGCTTGCCGACGAGGTCGAGGTTGCGCTCCACGAAGAGGGTGCCGAGAGCGGGTCCAGGCTGAGCGACGGGCTGTGCGGATGTGCGATCGGGCATGCGTGCAGTCACTTTCCGGTGCGTACGGGCGAAGGACGGCGACGCACACGCGAGGGCGTGTGCGCAGGGCGCGGATCGACAAGGCGGCGAGGGCCGAGCGGATCGTTCAACTGGGGAAGTAGTTGCGCGAGTGACGTTGGGAGCGCTCCCAAGAGCCTCACCGAAGCGGCGCTGGCCTGTCAACAGCCACCTTTCAACTCGGCCACAGGGCAGGCCAGTTGACTTGAATTCGCGCTGTTTGGACACTTGACTGGCCGGGAATGCGGCACACGCGCTCTCACGGTGGTCATCTCTCTCGCGGGGTCGAGCGGGTCCGGCCGGACCGCATGGAGGGCCGGCGCGCCGCTCCGGGCGGGTGGTCCACGGGTAGCGGTCACCCGAAACCCGTGCCAGGTCAGCGGGCAGTACGGCCCTCCAGGTGAGGGGACCGCCGCCGCCTTGACCAACCCTCGCGCGGCGGTTCCGCCGTCCCACCACCGCCAAAGACGGCCAGGCCATGCTTTTCGGTCAGCCGGGAACGAGTGACGAGACAGAAAAGCAATCCGTCGTCAATGTCACGGACTTTTCGTGAGCGGTTCACCGGTTACTCTTCACTGCCGGACACGAAAAATCAGACATAATCGCTGCACGGCGGGGCATGTGTCGTACATCATGAAGTACAGGTTGGCCGAATTGCTACCGGCCTTGTCCGCGAAGGAAAGGCAAGGGGTCGGCATGAAAACCGCGGGCTGGCCGGAGGATTTGCTGCGCACTGCGCGATAGAGCGTCTCTGGAACTCTGTGTGTGCCTGAGGGTTTCAGGCTTCCGGACGCGGCGTGGCCATTCGCGGTCGCCTCCCGGCGCCCCGAACCTCGGGGTGAGGGTGTGGGCTTTGGTGGTGTGCGGGATGACGGAAGCCCGTCCGTTCGACGGCGTCAGTACGCCGTCAACAGGTTTCGCGTGAGGGCCGCCTGCACCGTGCCGGAGGAAGCTCCGGGGGTGCGGCGGCTACTCCATGACCTGACACCGGCGGGGGATCGGCTGGTGTCTTCGTGTCATCCCCCGCCGAACATTGGCCCCCGGCAAGGGTGGTGGCGGAGAAGGCACGCACATAGGGCATACGGCGGGAAGTCTTCACCCCCACCGCCACCGCGCCGGAGCCGGGCCCTGAGGGGTTGTCCGAGGGCGCGCGGGCTGCGCCGTTAGTGGTGGCCGACCGCTCTGCTGGGGGTGGGGCCGGCCTTGACCGAGGTGGTCTTGGGCCCGCGCGGGCGGGGTGGGACCGCGGTGCACGGCGGGCACGGCGCAGGTGGCGGTGGTCTTCTTCGACGGGCATACCGGGCGGACGGTTCCTCTACGGTGGGGCGTATGGTGCGGGTGCCGGTGGCGCGTTCGGTGACAGTATGGGACTGGGCGAGCAGGTCGCATGCGTCGATCCACGGCTGCCGGGCTGCCGCATGGCCGCGGTCCATGGACAGCCCGCAGCGGTGCGCTGCCCCCACTTTCAGCAGTGCTCATGAAGCCTGCCGGGGGTGGGATGGTGTCCGAGCGGGTCCAGGCATTCGGGGCAACTGATCACCTCATACACCTAGTGGAGCGCCGGTTCCGTCACTACAGGCAGGATCGGCCCGACGGCCACACCGGGAAGCTCCTCGGACCGCGGCACCAAACCGGGAAACGGAATCCGGCACAGCGACATTCACCGCCTTCCCCGGTTCCGTCCGCGCGCCACGGAAGGGTCCGAGAATCGGTGATTCGATACCGCGGTCGAAGGCCACCGGAAAGAACGAACGATTTCATGCCGGGCTAACAGCGCAAGAACTCGTCCGCCGGTGGTGGAAATTGTTCCTAATTTCCGTGACCGCCCGCCCCTGCCACTCGCTGCGGAGGAATACAACCGGCCTTTGGGAGCGGTCGATACGCGTCCGTGGGTGTCGGCGGCCCACCGGGCCTGCCGGGAAATAGCTTGCTGGTTCCGGGCTTGGCCTCACAGGCCGGCGAGTCACCCACCCACGTTTCGCACTTCTGCGGGCCACTGACCTGCGGCCCGTCAGACACTCTCGAACAAGCCAGTGACGGAGCCTTCCTGGAAGATCTCACGGATGGCGTGCGCGAGCATCGGGGCGATGGAAAGCACCGTCAGTTTGTCCAGGTCCAGGGCGCCCGGGTCGGGCAGGGTGTCAGTGAAGACGAACTCACCGACCCGCGAGTTCTTCAGCCGGTCGACGGCCGGCTCGGAGAGCACGCCGTGTGTGGCGGTCACGACGACGTCCTCGGCGCCATGCGCGAACAGCGCGTCCGCCGCGGCGCAGATCGTGCCGCCGGTGTCGACCATGTCGTCCACCAGCACGCAGATTCGGCCGCGCACCTCGCCCACCACCTCGTGCACCGTGACCTGGTGGGCCACCTCCTTGTCACGGCGTTTGTGCACGATCGCCAGCGGCGCCCCCAGCCGGTCGCACCACCGGTCCGCCACCCGCACCCGTCCGGCGTCCGGCGAGACCACGGTCAGCCGGGCCGGGTCGAAGCGCGCGGCGACGTGGTCGGCGAGGGTCGGCAGCGCGAAGAGATGGTCGACGGGGCCGTCGAAGAAGCCCTGGATCTGGTCGGTGTGCAGATCCACCGCGAGGATGCGGTCGGCACCCGCGGTGCGCACCAGGTCGGCGACGAGCCGCGCGGAGACCGGTTCACGGCCCATGTGCTTCTTGTCCTGCCGTGCGTAACCGTAGAAGGGGGTGATGAGCGTGACGGTGCGTGCCGACGCCCGCTTCAGGGCGTCCACCATGACGAGCTGCTCCATGATCCACTTGTTCACCGGACCGGTGTGGCTCTGAATCAGGAAGCAGTCGGCGCCACGGACGGACTCCTCGTAGCGGACGTAGATCTCGCCGTTGGCGAAGTCGCGGATGATGGTGGGGACGACGTGCACGCCAAGTTCGCGCGCGACGTCCTCAGCGAGGGCGGGGTGGGCGCGGCCGGAGAAGAGCATCAGCTTTCGCTGTCCGGTCGTGAAGCCGGTCACGGCAGAGGTCTCCTAGCGGTGCGGCACCGCGGTGACGCGGTACGGAGGGGGCGGTCGACACCGTGCGGGCGCATGGGCCCCGCCCCGCACCGCCCCGGAGGGGCACGGGCGCCGGGGGCGTCGATCGACCGGCGGGGTGAGAACGCACGGCGGTCACCCGCGCCGTCGGGGCGCCGGGTGTGTGGTCCGCAGCCCGCCGCCGGGCCCGGCCCACCGGCCGCACAACACCAGGTATCCCCCGGTGTCCCACGGGTTACTCCTCCGTCTGCGACCGGCTCGCACACCCCGGCGCCGAATCCACGGTCGCCAACGACCATACCGTTGCGCTACCGTGTCACCGCAGCGCGTCAACGCCCCCATTGTGGTGCCCGGTTGCGCGCCCCCGCCCCCCGCTCGGACCTGCCGAAATGAGGACACAGATCCAGCCTTCGTCATGGGAGCGCTCCCAGCACCTCAGGGGCACGCCTTGCCCAGAACCGCATCACCCCCGTCGCAGCCGGCCGGACCCTCATTCGGAGGGTGTTCCCAGGGCTTCCGCGTCAACGTATTCACGGATCGCGAATCCGGCCTGGAAACGTGTCTCGGATTCAAAGCGCTGCATAATCTCGGATATGTGCTTGCGGCAGGTGCGCAGTGATATCGCGAGGCGCCGCGCGATCATGTCGTCGCGCATACCGTCAGCCAGCATCCCGATGATCGACCGCTGAATACCCTCGGCCACAGCGCTGTTTTCCACGCTCGACCGGAAAGGCGTTCCGTGGGTCCACGCCACGTCGAACACGCGGCAGAGGAAACGCACCGTCAAAGGCTGTGTCACCACGGTCGCGCCGTCCGCCGCCCCCTCGTCCTCCAGGAAGGCGACAGAGCGGTCGAAGGCGATGAAACGGGGCGGCAGATCCGCCAGGGTGCGCACTTGTGCGCCGTGGCCCACCGCCTTCTCCACGTACGCCTGGGTGGGCCGGTCCCGCCGGGCCGCGTGCTGGTAGAGCACCTTCATGCGCACGCCCCGGCCCAGCATCGACAGGTCGCGGTCGACCGCCTCCTTCAGCAGTTCCGCCGGCCGCCCGCCACCGGGTTGACAGGTCAGCACCTCCTCCACGCAGGCTGAAGCGGCCTCCTCGATCAGCTCGTTGACCGTACCGGTGTCCGGGATGCGCAGCGGTCCGTCGCCGTTCCCTCCCTCCAAGGTGAGCGTCTGGAACACCGCCCGCAGCCCGGCCACACCCCGCCGTGCCGCCCCAAGGGAGTCGAGCGCCTCCCGCAGCGAGTGCTCCATGCCGCCGGAGAGCAGCCCGAAGGCCAGTTCGACGGGCACCGCCTCCATCCGTTCGTCCGGGGCATCGGCGGGGACACCCGCACCGCCGACGGCACGCAGCAGATGAAGAGATCGTAAATTTTTCAGTACTTCCTCCGCCTCCTCAACCGAAATACCGAGTTCCCGAGCCGCGTCCCGCCCGTCAATGCCTCCTCTCCGTCGGGCCCGCTCGTATACCTGCGCCTCGATGCGCTCCAGTTCCCCGTCCTGAAAATCGAGCATTGACATTTCTTTACCGTTCCGTGAGGGAATTTGCTGCATGCATCAAGATGCAGCCAGGATCACTGTACATTCACTTGGGACGGAAACAATGATCCGTAGGACATCCGTCGATCAAAGGGTCTCCACAATGTGTGTTCCCTGCCGTCTGAAGAGCGAATTCCCTGACTCACACGACACCGCCTGGGGCGGCCGGCCGGGAGGCAGTCCCCGGCCCGGTACCGCACCGGCCACCGGCCAGTAGTCCGGACCGCCCGCGCCGGAGCGCCCGTGCCGCGCTCCGTCCCGGCGCCGTCAGCGCACCCGGCGACTGACCGGTACACCGACCAGTGAACAGCGCGACACGGACGTGACCCGCGGACCCCCCGCCCGGGCCCCTCGCAACGATGCGAGCGCCGCCGCCCCGGGCAGGCCCCAGCCGGTCGGCGCGGGCAGACCCCCGCCGCGACGTCCGCCCTCTCCTGCGCGGCAGTCGCGAGGAGCACCCTCCCCCACGGCAACGAGGTCGTGCCTGCGCGAGGCTCCCGGACTGCCACTCCCCGCATACGACACACTCCCCACGAAGAGGTGTTGCATGTCCCGCTTGTGCGGTTCCCTGATCCCTGTCCGAAGCCGGCGGAGTGCCCCTCAGACCGCCAGACACCTGTCCACCACCCGCACCACCCCGGCCGGCGCGCGGTGAGCCGCGTCGTCGTGACCGGGGCCGCCGGGATGCTCGGCACCGCCCTGGTCGACCGCTTCGTCCGGGACGGCCGTCAGGTCGTCGGCCTGGACCTGCTCCCGCCCGCCGCCGCCCACCCGGACGTGGAGTGGATCGAGGGCGACATCCGCGACCCCGCCACCGTCGGCAAGGCGGTGCGGGGAGCCGACCTGGTCCTGCACAGCGCGACCGCGCTGCCCACCTACGCCGAGCACGAGATCCGCTCCATCAACGTGGACGGCGCCCGCACCCTGCTCACCGGGTGCCGAGACGCGGACGTGCCCCGCGTCATCCACCTGTCCTCCGCCGCCGTGTACGGCGTGCCCAGGACCGTGCCGACGCCGGAGGTGCACCCGCCGCAGCCCTGTGACCCCTACAGCCGCTCCAAGGCGGCAGCAGAGGAGGTCGTGGCCGAGTTCCGTGCGCAAGGCATGGTGATACCGGCGTTGCGCGCCAAGACCTTCGTCGGCCCGGGCAGGCTCGGCCTGTTCGCCATGCTCTTCGAATGGGCGGACGAAGGCCACCACTTCCCCATGCTTGGCGGGGGTGACGTGCGCTCCCAGATGCTCGACGTGGACGACCTGGTCGACGCGGTCGCCGCCGCCGCGACCCACCCCGACGACAACGCTGTCAACACCGCGTTCAACATCGCCGCCACCGAGTTCCGCACGCTGCGCCAGGATTTCCAGTCCGTGCTCGACGCGGCGGGCCACGGCAAGCGCGTGGTCGCCCTCCCGACCGCACCCGCCGTGGCCGTGCTCAAGGTGCTCAGCCGCACGGGGCTGTCCCCCGTCTACGGCAGGCTGCTGCAGAAGCTCCAGGTCGACAGTTACGTCTCCACCGAGCGCGCGGCCGAGGTGCTCGGCTTCCGTCCCCGGTACTCCAACCGCGAAGCGCTGCTGCGTACCTTCGACTGGTGGCGGCGCGAGCACGCCCGCAGCCACGGCGCCCCGACCGGGCGGACCAGCCGAGCGCCCTGGAAACAGGGCGCCCTCTCCTTCGGCAAGGCCCTGTTCTGATGGCACCCGGCCGCCGCGGGTGCCCGCCGGCGCCACGCCCGCCGACGCCTCCTCCCTCCCGGACCACCGTTCACGACGCGCCTCCCACTCCTAGGAGAGCCATGTCCGCTGCGGATTCCGCCCCCCGCCTCTCCCTCACCGAGGGCGCCGCACCCTCGCAGCTCACCGTCGACCCGCCGCCGGGCGGCGTGTCCGCGCCGCCCGCGCCGCACCTGCTGCCGCCCGATCCCCTGCCGTACCGGCGGGGACCGGTACGCGCCTTCGTCGCGCTCGCCCGGCCCAAGCACTGGGTGAAGAACATCTTCGTCATCGCCCTGCCGGTGCTGCTCACCGGGCAGGTGACCCCGTCGGCGCTGCGTGCCGTGGGCGTCGCAGTCGCCCTGTTCATCACTGCCTCGGTGAGCGTGTACGTGCTCAACGACCTGGTGGACCGCGAACGCGACCGGCTGCACCCCGTCAAGCGCCACCGGCCGCTCGCGGCAGGCGAGTTGAGCGCCAGGGCCGCCTGCGTGGCGCTCGGTGTGCTGGCCGCCGTGCAGACCGCCGGGGTACTGCTCGGCGGCGTGGACCGGTACTGGCCCGTGCCGGTCTACCTAGCCCTCAACGTCGCCTACAGCTTCCGCCTCAAGCACCTGCCGATCGTCGACGTGTTCGCCCTCGCCGGCGGGTTCGTGCTGCGGGCCATCGAGGGTTACCTGGCGCCCGGCCTTACGCCGTCCGCCTGGCTGCTGATGTGCGTCTTCACGCTCTGCCTGGTGCTCGCCCTGGGCAAGCGCCGACGCGAACTGAGCGAGAGCGGCAGCGCGCACCGCCCGGCGCTGACCGGCTACACAACCCAACTGCTCGACTACATGGTGGTGGTCAGCGCCAGTCTGTCGGTGATGATCTACGTCGTCCATCTGTTCGTCCCACCGTCCCACCCGGCGGCGGTCGCGCTGATCCTGGTGACGGTGCCGTGCGCGATCTTCGCGCTGTTCCGCTACCTCCAGGCCGTCCTCGTCCACGGCGGTGGCGGCGACCCGGTCCGACTGCTGCTCAGCGACCGGGTGCTGATGGCCGTGGGACTGCTATGGGCCGTAGTGATCGTGCTACTGCCCGCCCCGGCCTGACGCCGACAGGCCGTCCGCCCCGCACCGACCACCGCTTCTGAGAAAGGCACCGCCATGTCCGGCGCACCGCTGGTGTCCGTGATCATCCCGAACTACAACTACAGCCGCACTCTGGGCCTGTCCATCCGCTCCGCGCTCGAGCAGGACTATCCGGACAAGGAGATCATCGTCGTCGACGACTGCAGTACCGACGACTCCCTGGCCACCGCCCGGGCGATCTCCGGCATCACCGTGCTGAGCACGCCGGCCAACGGCGGCTCCGCGGTCGCCCGCAACCTCGGCGTCGAGCACGCCTCCGGCGAGATCCTGATGTTCCTCGACTCCGACGTCGCCCTCGCCCAGGGCGCGATCACCGAGGCCGTGGAGCAGCTGCTGGCCGACCCGGAGCTGGGCGCGGTCTGCGGCATGTACGAACCCGAACCGCTCATCCGCGACAGCCTCGTGGAAGAGGCCCGCTGCCTCCAGGCCTACTACTGGCGCTACGACTCCG
The DNA here is from genome assembly GCF_003814875.1 of Streptomyces sp. Ag109_O5-1. Lineage (GTDB taxonomy): Bacteria > Actinomycetota > Actinomycetes > Streptomycetales > Streptomycetaceae > Streptomyces > Streptomyces sasae. Next base: position 2,139,742 of record NZ_RKQF01000001.1, read on the forward strand.
AGGGTTCGGTCAGCTTCCTCATCTCCGCCATCTGCGCGATGCGCGCCGAGATCTTCCACGAGATCGGCGGCTTCAACCCGCAGCTGCGGCAGACCGAAGAGGTCGACTTCGGCGAGCGGCTGTCCCAACGCTACGAGATACGGCTGACCAACCGCATGCGCGGCGCGCACGACGACGACCACGAACTGTTCGCCCTGATTCGCAAGATGTTCGTGCGAGGCCGGTTGCGCGTCCCGCTGTACGCCCAGCGCAAGCGGCACGCCGAGGGGTTCGAGACCATGGCACGGTCCTGGGCCGCGCTGCTCGGCCTGGTCGCCGTCCTGCTGCTGTGCGCGCCGCTGCTGCTCGGGCCACTCGGCTGGCTGTTGCCTGCCGCAGCGTTCACCGCTGTCGTCCTCTGCGACCTGGGCATGTACGCCTTCGTCGCGCGGCGCAAGGGCCTGCTGTTCCTGCCCGCGTTCTTCGGCGTGCTGCTGGTCTTCAACGTCACCGTCGCCACCGCCGTCCTGTTCGGCACGGCGCACTGGCTCGTCTCGCCGCGGTTCCGCCGGCTGTACGAGCGGGAGACCGAGCCCGAAGAGTCCCGGGACGTGCCGTCGGCCCGGGACGGTTCCATAGGCGGGACGGGCGGGGTGGTGATGCCGTGACCGAGCCTCTCACCGACGGACCGGTCGTCCCCGGCGTGACCGGGCCGAGGATGCCCACGCGCGACGACCCGGCCGCGCCCGACGCCGTGTCCGGCGGCCCCGGGCCGGTCCGGCGCGCGGTCCGTCGGCTCCGCCGGGTGCACTGGTCCCAGACAGTCACCGTCCTGTGGCTCGTCGCGGTCCTGGTCCACACGGTGCTCTCCGGGCGCTGGTGGCCGATGCTCCTGCCGGATCTGGCGCCGCCGTTCCTCTACCTGACCGTGCCGCTGCTGCTGGCCGCCGTCGCGCTGGCCGGCCGGCTGCGGCGGTCCGCTCCGCCGCGCCGGGTCACCTGGACGGCCGTGGCCGCCGCCGCACTCTCCCTGGTGCTCGGCTGGAACTCGGGCGGGCTCCAGTGGCGGGTGCTGTTCCATGATCCGGCGTCCGGCACTCCGAACCTCCGGGTCGTCTCCTGGAACACCCAGTACTGGGGCAGCGGCTCCGACCGAGACCGCTTCTACCGCACCATCCGGGCGCAGCGGGCGGACGTGTACCTGTTGCAGGAGTACATCACCACGCACAACGACGGGGCGACCATCCTGCCCGTCGACGAACTCGCCGAACTTCGCCACTACTTCACGGGCTATCACATCGGCATACGCGGTGAACTGGTCACCCTCTCCCGCCTCCCGGTGGTCGCCGAACGCCTGGTGGGACCCGGCGCGGCCACCGAGAACAGGTCCACAAACTGGCAGACCGAGTTCCAGGAGGACAAGGTGCTGCGCACCGACGTTCGGGTGGCCGGCCGGACCGTGTCGCTGTACAACGTCCATGTCCCGGTCCAGGTGGACCTCGGCGTCAGCCCGCTCAGCGGCCGGCTGTACCGGTTGATGCACGCCAACGAACGTGCCCGGAAGGCCCAGTTCGCGGGGTTGACCGCCGAGCTGCGGGCCAACCATGGGCCGCTCCTGGTGGCCGGTGACTTCAACACCAGCCCGGCGATGGGAGACCTGCGAACCCTGCGCGGCATGCTGCACGACGCCGCCGACGCCGGGGACAGCCTCTACCCGGCCAGCTGGAACAACCAGGCCGTCGCCCTGTGGCGGCTCGACTGGGCCTTCACCGACGGCCCGATCACCACCGACCGCTACCGCATCGACCCGATGGGCGGGCTCTCCGACCACCGCGCCCAGGTCATGTCGTTCACCGTCGACCCCGCCGGTCAGTAGGCACCGAATCGAAAGGTCCAGCCTCGTGCAACCCACCGTCTCGGTCGTCATCCCCAACTACAACTACGCCAAGACCCTGCGGCTCTGTCTGGAGTCCGTCTTCGACCAGGAATATCCTCTGCACGAGGTGATCGTGGCCGACGACAACAGCACGGACGCCTCGCGGGAAATCGCCGCCGAGTTCCCCTGCACCGTGCTGCACCTCAACCCCAACGGCGGGGTGTCCGCCGCCCGCAACGCCGCCGTGGCGGCCAGCAGCGGCGACATCCTGTTCTTTCTCGACTCCGACGAGACCATCGCGCCGGATGCCGTGGCGGAGGCCGTGCGCCTCCTCACCGAGGACCCCGGACTCGGCTGTGTGCACGGCGTATTCGCCCCGGAACCGCTCATCGACGACGGCCCCGTCGAGTGGTATCGCACCCTGCACGCCCACCACTGGCGCACCAAAGCGCTGGGCGAGACCTCCACCGTCATCTTCGTCGCCACCGCGATGCCGCGCCGGGTCTTCGACGAGGTCGGCGGCTTCGACACGACCCTGCGCGACGCGGAGGATGTGGAGTACAGCGACCGGCTCTCCGCCAAGTACCGCATCCTGCTGACCGACCGGATCGTCGCCCGGCACGACGAGGAGTCGAGGATGGGCCGCATGCTGCGCGAGTCCTTCCGACGCTCGCAGTTCCTGGTGCCGTTCGGCGCCGCGCACCGCCGCAAGGAGGGCGCGCTGCGGGTCAACACCACCGGTGGTGTCGCCACGGCGATGCTCACCCTGGTGACGCTGCCGCTGGTCGCCGCGGGTCCCTGGTGGGCGCTGGCGCCGCTCGCGGCACTGACCGGCTTCGTCTTCTCCGATCCCGGGCTGCTCGGCGTGGTGCGCCGCCACCGCGGGTCCGGCTTCTTGCCGTTCTTCCTGCTGTGCCACCTGCTCGTCAACATGACCATCGGTCTGGGGGCGCTCTGGGGCGTCGTGCGGATGGTCTTCACCGACTTCGGCACCCCGACAGCACGCCGCCGGCCGGAACCGGCCAGGTTGGGCGGTGAGACCGGATGACCTCACTGTCCCGCCGCCGGGCCCTGCGGGCCGTCGTCATGACCGCGTTCGTCGTCGCCGCCGGCTACGGCATGTACCGGGCGCTGGGCGACTCCACCGACGGGGTCGCAGACTTCCTGGCCCGCGGCGACGCGCCCGCCGTACTCGCCGGCGCCGCCGCGCTCGACCTGGCCGGGCTGACCCTCGGCATGACGGCCTGGCGCAGTCTGCTCAGCGGTCTGGGCCATCCGCTCGGCGCCGGGCCCACGATGCGGATCTACGGCGCCGCGATGCTGGGCAAGTACCTGCCCGGCCCGTTCTGGAGCGGTCTGGCCAGCGTCCACACCGGGCGGGCCAGCGGTGTGCCCGCGGCCCGCATGATCGCCGCGTACGCGCTGAACTCGGCGCTGGTGCTGCTGACCGCGGGCGTGGTGGGCATCGCCGCGGCACCGGCCGTCTTGGACCACTCCGCTGTCGTGCTCGTCCTCGGGCTAGCGCTGCTCGGCGTGCTGCTGCACCGGCCCCGGCTGGTGCTGATGCTGGCCCGGGCGATCGCTCGGGTGCTGCGCAGGCCGCCGCCACAGGCTCTGTTCTCGGAGGGGCTGCTGCGTCGCTCGATCGCCGTGCAGGTGGTGTCCTGGGCGGTCGGCGGCCTCCATCTGGTGCTGATCGTGGCCGTCTTGAGCGGTCCGCTGGATGCCCACACCATACTGCTGTGCGTGGGCGGCTTCGCCCTGGCCTCCGCCGCCGGGATGCTCGTGCTGGTGGTCCCGGACGGCGCCGGGATCCGCGAGGTCGTGCTGACCCTGGCGCTCGCTCCTGTCCTGACCACCCAGCAGACCGTGACGGCCGTCGTCGTCAGCCGGCTGGCGTGCACCCTCGCCGAGGTCTCCGGTTCGCTCGCCGGACTCGCCGCCGCGGCGCTGCTGGCACGCCGCGGGCTGCGCCCGGTCCCGGACGGCCCTGAGCGCACCGCGGGCCTGACTCCCTCGGCCCCCTCCGAAGTCTGAGCCGGGCACGTCTCCCCCTCCCAGCCGCTCCCCTCCCCCACGAGAGAGGTACGCATGTTCGCGCATCCCCCCGTCACCAAGGCCGTCGTCCCCGCCGCCGGCCTCGGTACCCGGTTCCTGCCGATGACGAAGTCCACTCCGAAGGAGATGCTGCCGGTCGTCGACAAGCCGGCCATCCAGTACGTCGTCGAGGAGGCCGCCGCCGCGGGCCTCGCCGACGTGCTGATGATCACCGGCCGCAACAAACACTCCCTCGAGGACCACTTCGACCACAACTTCGAACTCGAGTCCGTCCTCGCGCAGCGCGGTGACCGTGACAAACTCGCCAAGGTCCGCGCCAGCAGCGAACTCGGCACCCTGCACTACGTCCGGCAGAAGTCGCCCCGCGGCCTGGGCCACGCGGTACTCTGCGCTCGCTCCCACATCGGTGACGAGCCCTTCGCGGTCCTCCTCGGCGACGACCTCATCGACCCCCGGGACGCCCTGCTGCGCCGGATGCTCGACGTGCGGCACGCCATGGGCGGCAGCGTCATCGCCCTCATGGAGGTCGATCCCGCCCAGACCCACCTGTACGGCTGCGCCCGGATCGCCGGGGCCGACGGCGGCGACGTCGTGCGCGTTACCGGCCTGGTGGAGAAGCCGCGGCCCGGCACCCAGCCCAGCAACTACGCGGTCATCGGCCGCTATGTGCTCCAGCCCGAGGTCTTCGGCGTACTGGAGCGGCTGGGCCCCGGGCACGGCGGCGAGATCCAGCTGACGGACGCCCTGGAGACGCTGGCGGCCGGCGGCTCCGTGCACGGCGTGGTCTTCTCCGGCCGCCGCTACGATACCGGCGACCGCCACAACTACCTGCGCTCGGTGGTGCAACTCGCATGCGATCACCCAGAGTTGGGGCCGGAGTTCAGTGAGTGGCTGACCGCCTACGTCACTTCCTGCATGATAGAGCCGAGCCTGGCCGGGGCGCTGCAGGGGGCCCTCGGACGGGCCCGGGCGCCGCGCCCGGGGCTGCCGGCCGGACCCCTCTCCGCCACCGGCCGTGGCCAATAACGGTCTCCGCTCGGCGTACTACCCCCCACACTGTGTTGCGCCCGTCCCACCGGCCAGGCTTCGCTGCCCACCAATCCGTCCGACGGCCCGTCCCACGTTCTTCCATGCTGCCCCGGTACCAGGGGTTTTCTCACCTGTTTGGAGCCAAGATGACGCAAGCGCACCGCCTGATCGGCGACACCGCCATTCCACCCCTGGGCATGGGGTGCTGGGCCATCGGCGGTCCATTCCAGGCCGGTGACACCCCGGTCGGCTGGGGCAAGGTGGACGACACGGAGTCCACCCGGGCGGTGCGCCGGGCCGTGGATCTGGGTATCCGCTTCTTCGACACCTCCGACGTCTACGGCACCGGGCACAGCGAGCGCATCCTGGGCGCGGCCCTGGCCGGCCACCGCGACGATGTGCTGATCGCCACCAAGTGGGGCAACGTCTTCGACGAGGGCAGCCGCCGGATCACGGGCGAGGATCCGGGCCCGGCTCATGTCCGGCACGCTCTCGAGGCGTCGTTGACCCGGCTCGGCACCGACCGCGTCGACCTCTACCAGTGGCATCTGGGCGGCGCCTCCGCCGAGCAAGCACAGGAGATGCAGGGCGCGCTGGAGGACCTGGTCGCGGCGGGCAAGATCCGCCACTACGGGTGGAGCACGGACGATCCGGCCCTGCCCACCGCGCTGGCCGGTCCCCATTTCGCCGCCGTCCAGCACGAGTTGAACGTGCTGAGCGACGCGCCGGACATGCTGCGCCTGGTCGCCGAGCACAACTGGGCCAGCGTCAACCGCAGTCCGCTGGCCATGGGGCTGCTCAGCGAGAAGTACACCGGTGACACCCGACTCGCCCAGGACGACGTACGGGGCGACGAGGCACCGCCATGGATGCGGTACTTCGCCGACGGCGCCCCGGCTGGCGAATGGCTCAAGCGCCGTGACGCCGTGCGCGAGATCCTGACCTCGGACGGACGCTCCCTGGTCCAGGGCGCCCTGGCGTGGATCTGGGCGCGCAGCCCGCACACGGTGCCCATCCCCGGCTTCCGCACCGTCGCACAGATCGAGGAGAACGCCGATGCCCTCGGCCGGGCCCCGCTGACCGCCGGTGAGCTGAGCGAGATCGACGCCTTGCTGGGCCGCTGAGCCGGGGCACCGGCCCGGTCACCGGGTGGCGGCCGTCGGGGTCTGCCGGACCGGCTCGGGATGCACCCGGATGCCGTGGGCCGGTGGGCGGCGGTGCGAGGTCGAACAGCACGGCGCTGGCCGGCAGCCGGGTGGTGAGGGTGATCGCCTCGGGCAGGTGGCGCAGGGCCCTGCCGTGGTAGGCGGCGTCCGCCACCACGTGCAGGGGCCGGTTCAGGCACACGGCCAGCAGTTTCACCATCGACGCGGCGAGTTCGACCTTCGACGGTCCGGTCTTCGGCCGCCACAGCCGGGCCATCACCGGCAGGCACACCGGCCGGGTGAGGAACGGCAGTTCCACGACGATCCCGACCACCACGAAGCACGTTCCACGCCCGACCGGCTTCGGGCCCCTGGCGGCACCATCGTGCTGCCACGCGACACCGAACACCTTCTTCCCGCTCCGCTTGAACAAGGTGTCGTCGACCGCGACCGTGATCGCCGCGCCCTGCGGCAGCAGCGTTCTGACGATCAGATGGGCCAGCACGATCCCCAGGATCTCGACGTTCCAGCGCGTCCGGGAGAAGAAGGCATGGGCCCGGTCGTGCGGCCAGGCGCGGGCCAGTCCCGCCCCGGTCAGCATCCCGGTCACCGTGCCGGCCCCGGTCTGCGCGACCAGCCCCGTCACCATCGCGGTGAACGTCGTGAACCCCGGCGCGGTGAACACGCGTAGTTTCCCCAGCACCGCCAGCAGCGACGCCGGCACCGTCGGACTCGCGGGCATCGGCTTCCCCTCCCCGGGCGCGGTCGCCACAACGCCGATGCTGTTGACGCACTGGCCCGCCGCGGGTGCGAACAGCCGGTCCGTCACCCGCCCGGGTGGGAACCGCCGTTCGGCTCCCGCGCGCCGACCGCTATCAGCGCGGCCCGAACAAGCGACGCCGCCGCGACGGCTACTCGGGGAAGGCGACCTCGAAGTGGAAACCGTCGTCGCCGACCGCGCGCCGCAGCGTCCGCAAGACCGCCTCGGGATCGTCGTAGGGGCCATTGACGAAGAGGGGCTTGCCCTCCCGGCCAAAGCCGATAGGGCTGGGACCCGCAGGCTCGCCAAGCAGCACGGCAGCCTCCGTGAACTCCTCAGCGACCTCTCCCTCGGGTGCAAACCCGAAGCCGCGCGCGTAGTCGGCAGCCCCGAACACCAGAGCACGGGCGAGGTCGGCCGGAACCTGCACATGCCCCTCGAAGGCGCTGAAGTACAACCCCCGATGCCCAGCCAGCCGACTCTCAGTGCGTTGTGGCAAAGGGAGTCCCTGTTCGATGAGCAGGGACTCCCTTTGCCACAACGCACTCACTCATCGGCTCCGGAGCGAGCGCATTTTTCACCCCCAGACACCACACGTCCAGGAGGAACCCCGCGACCTGCGCCTTCGTGGAGCGCGTGCTGTCCGCGGCGACGAGTACCGCCACCAGTCCGCGCACCTCCTCCGCGTCGGAAGCCCCGGGATCAAGGCCCGCCCACTGCGGCGCACTCTCAAGATCCACACTGCGGCTCCAGCCGGCGTTCACCCAGCAACGAGGCTCGCCACGACCCGGCCCCGAGGCCACGACCGCGCCATTCAGCACCCCGACAACGTCTCCCGCGCTCATCCCAGTCGCCCTGGCGATCGCCTTCACCGACCGACCCTGCTGATCAAGGAGCCGCACCCGCGCAACAAGCAACTCATCCACAACCGCACCCTACGGCCAGCGCCAAGCAACCAAGAGCCGAACGCCACCAGTCACACCCACCCGAGCGACCCTGCGAAAACTGCGAAAGTCGAGACGAATTACCGAATACTCAAATAATCGCCAATCCAATTCGACCCGGATTCGACCCGGACCCCCAACAAGGCACCCCATCCGGGCGTTGACCTGCGCATACGAGGCCCCTGGAGACCAAAGGCCGCGAACTCGTGGTAATTCCGACGCACCCCTCTGACCTGGGCTTACTGGGGCCGGAACGGCTGTGACCTGCTAGGTCGGGTTGCAGAGGCGATCGGAGGCAGTCAGAGGAATCCGCTCTGATTCGACCCCGGTTCGACCCGGGTCGCTCAGAGGCAGTCAGAGGCATCAGCCTCCCAAACTGCCCTTTGAGCGACCGGCGTTGACCGGTACGGATCCAGGGTGGCGACTCTGACAGGCCTCTCGGTCGTCTCCGGTCGAGCCGCGATGGGGACGCCTGCCTCCGACAGGTGCCAGAGCGTACGAAAGCCCCCAGGACGGCAATCCTGGAGGCTTCGCTGGCACCGATTGGAGGTCGGTTCCGGACGCCACCTCTGATTTAGAGGTCCGCGGTGGCATCCATGTCCTTGGGACGACCCCAGAATGCCACACCCCACAGCCCACCCGCACTACTCCCCGTCGGCTTCACGTCCGGATTTTTCCCCACCAGAGGCAACCACAGGCAGCCACACCACGCTGCAGGGACTCGCCTCCCTCCCCAAGCCCGCCGCCGACCTGGTCCTGCTCGGCGACCTCACCGGCCGCTACGCGGCCGGAAGTTACAGCAGGCTCAGCCCCGACGGCCGCACGGTGACCCTGCGCGGCGACCGCCAGGGCATATCGGAGCACGGTCACCGGATCACCGCAGCCATCGCCTGCCACGTGGCCCGCGCCGGCGGAAGCGTCGAGCAGCTGACCCGACTGCTGCTGCACCCCGACCACGAAGGCGGCCGCCACGCCCAGAACATCGCCCTGCGCTCCGGGCAGGCGCGTGCGCTGGACTACATCCACAGGGTATGGGCCAGCGCTGTGCAGACCGTGAGCACCAGCATGGTGCTCGGTTCCCGGGACCACGCCTACGAGGTACTGGCAGCCCTGCGGGACCGCATCGAGACCACACCGTGGCGCGGCGAGCGGGCCAGGACCGCGCTGCGGGTCCTGCGAGCACATCTGAACTTCGCCGAGACCGCCGGCGGCCCGCTGCACCACGCCAGCGAGCGGCAAGCCGCCGAGGAGGCCGGGATCTCCCGGACAACCCTACGGGTCGTCTACGAGACCATCCTCAGGCCCCAGGGCTGGCTGCGGCGTCTGCGGGTGGGACACGGCCGTGAAGGCTCCACCTGGTACCTGACCCTGGGCAGTCCCCACCGGCGCGTGGGCACCGCTGTGCTGTCCCGTTCCCGTACCACTCAGTACCCCCCCCGGCCTGGCACTTGAGGAGTGGCCCACCCCTGAGACAGGCGCGGCCGCCGACATCGACTCCTCCGTCCTGGCCCGCCTGATGGGCCACGACGCCTTCGCCCACCACGCCCTCGGCAGCGCCGCACTGATGATCATCAGTGCTCTGTACGCCCGACCCGCCCAGAGCGTCACCGATCTGATCGCGAGTTCCTCGGTCTCCCGCGCCACCGCTTACCGCACCCTGCAACGCCTGGCCCGCCACGGTCTCGTCCAGCACCACGGCGAGACCTGGACCCTCACCCCCCACGCCCTGCACGGCATCGACCAGTTGCCCACCACCGCCGAGACCGCTGCAGGAATACAAGCCGCCCAGAACTGGGACGAGATCGCCCAGCAGAGCGGGACAGCGGGCACGGCGGCCCGTCGCAAGACCCTGCACGCGGACGAACGCGCGGCCTACCGCCAGGCGCTGGAACGCCTGGCCGAGCACCGCAGCCGCGCCGTGGTGATCGTGCGCGACGGCCGCCAGGTCCTGGTGCCCGGAGTACGCGCGGACGAGATACCCCCGGCCTGGCGCGCCCCGGACGGACGCGTCCTCGACCCAGCCACCGGCCAGCCCGCCAAGGGGTGGCGGGTGGCCACGGACGGCCGGTTGATCCTCATCGGCCCAGCCGACCAGCGCACCTACGACGAGCTGGCCGCAGCCCACGCCCAAGCCCTCAGTGAATGGGAGTCCGCAGCATGAACCCACCATCCCCGACAACGCCCGAGGGTGAGCCGCCCAGCCCTCAGAAGCTGCGCAAGCAGTACGAAGCCGGAGCCACCGTGCAGGAGCTCGTGGCCACCAGCGGCCTGCCGTATGGGACGGTCCTGAACCGGCTGCGTGCGGCCGGGACGGTGATGCGGACATCGTGGCAGACCCGCCGGATGCGTGAGGACGTGGAGGCCCGCGCCCGTCTGGCTGCCAGGCTGCGCACCCTCTACGACCAACACGGCGCCACCCTCAACGACCTCGCGGCGGCCGCGGGCAAGTCCAAACCAGCCGCGCGGCGGCTGCTCGTCGAGGCCGGCGGACGCGTGCGCACTACCCGGCAAACGATCCAGATCCGCTCCGCGGCGTCGCGGGCGAAGCAGCACAAGCTCGCCCATTGGTTGCGGGTGCGGTACGAGGCCGGGGCGACGGTGCCCGCGCTGGCCAAGGACTGCAACTTCTCTACCGCCACCGTCTACCGGCTCCTGCGTCAGGCCGGTACACCCATGCGGCCCCAGCACCGTCATGGCCCCGCCCGCCAGCCCAAGGAGCCGTCATGACTACTTGGCTGTGGCAGCCGTGCGCGTCCCGCTGGGTTCCGCGCCGTGTTCGCGCTGGCCCGCCCGGCCGCATGCCTTCGGCCCGCGCGCCGCCGGATCCCGGCGCACCCCCGACTTACCAGTGGCGACCGCCATCGGCGATCAACACACGCCTTGCGATTGAGGAGAACAAGCACACGTGAACGAGACCACCCGTCAGAAGAACCTGGCCAAGACGACGGCAAGCGTCTGGGACGCGTTCGTCATCGTTGTCGGCATGCTCAAGGGCGGCACCGGCAAGACCACTTCCGCCTGGTTCATCGCCCTGTACTACGCCGTCGTCCTGGGCCTGCCCACCCTGCTCCTGGACGCCGACGCGAGCAGCCAGTCCGCCTACGACTGGTTCAAGGTCGCCCAGGCCGAAGGTTTCGAGATCCCCGCCAACCTGGTCATCGAGCGCTACCCGTTCGATGACTTGGCCGAGTACATCCGCGCCAAGCGCGCCGAGTTCGGCGCGATCGTCGTCGACGCCGGCGGCGGCAGCGCCCGCATCTTCCACGAGGCGGTCACCGAGGCAAACCTCCTGCTCGTCCCGGTCGCCCCGACCAAGATCGAGCGCCGCAAGCTCGTGGCCACCTTCGAGGAGGCCGAGCGCGCCGCCGCCCGCAACGAGCGCGGCGTCACCGCCCACGTGGTCCTGGTCAAGGCCGACGGCCGCACCAGCCTGCCCCGTACGGCCCAGGACAAGCTCCTCGACCCGCCCGAGGGCGAGGGCATCGGTCCGGACCGTAACGAGCCGTTCCCGCTCGCCGACACCGTCATCCACTCCTGGGTCCACTACATGGAGGCCTTCGGCGAGATTCCGACCGAGTTGAGCGAGTACGTCGAGCTGATGAAGGAGCTGACCTCGGCATGAGCGAACAGCGCACGAAGCCCCCCGCCCGCCGGACCGGACGCCCCCTCGGCGGCGGAGCCAAGAGTCCCGCAGCGTCCGCACCTCCCCCGACCGCCGAACTCACCCCCGAGCAGTACGCCGCCGAGCAGGAGGCAGCCCGGACGCCCCAGGCGACCGCCTCTCCCGAACCCGGCCCGGCCCAGACCGCTCCGGCGGAGCCTCAGCCCTCGCGGGCGGTCGCAGACGCCGCGCCTGCGGACGCCAGGAGCAACGCCGAACCGGTCACGGCTACCAGTACGCCGCTTCAGACTGGCAGCACGGCTGCAGAGACAGGATCGGCACACGCTCCGCAGAGCGATCCCGCCTTCGTCCAGGAGCCGTCCTCCGCTGACGGAGCTGCTGGCACGGTTGCGGCTGCCGCGATAGCCGTCCGCGGGGCGGCGCCCGTCGTGATCGGCAGCGCAGCGTTCCCCGTGCAGGCCAAGAGCCCAACGGCAGGGCACACCGGCAAAGCGCAATCGGTGGAGGCGCCCAGTACAGGTGTTTCGTGGACGCAGGGTCCGGGGCGCCCGGCGGACATTCCCGACGCCTCCGTCGTCCTCAACCAGCGCATCATCACCCGGGAGAATCTCGACTCGTCCGTGCCGGCTGCCCTTCGGCTCAAGAGGCGGATCAAGCGCTTCATGCTGGACAGCGAACTCGATCACCTGCCGCTCGGCGACATCATCGCCGTTGCGATGGATGAGTGGCTGTCCCACCGAGGCTTCTGAACAGCGAGCCGCCGCCTCGTACGGCCCGCGGCGGACGCAGACCCCCTGGGCCCGTGTCCGCCACCCCCACTATCGCAATAGCCCAATAGCCGACTAGCCGGATCACTATTCGACTAGTCGGAGCAACGGGAGCACCTCATGCCCGACCACGCCCACGAGCAATGCTCAATACCTGTGGATCAGCCTGACGGAAGGGGGCGTACCTTCCCGATGGATCGATCGATCGGTCATCGAGCAAGGCCGACGTTGCACCGTCGGCCGGGAAGGGTGAACGTGCTTACGGTAGTCACCGAGGACGGCACCACGCCAAGCGGCAGCTCGCTGCTGGATGAGATCGTCCGGGAAGGCGCCAGGCGGATGCTGGCCGCGGCGTTGGAAGCCGAAGTCAACGCCTATATAGCCGAGCTGTCTCACGAACGGGACGGTGACGGGCGTCGGCTGGTGGTCCGTAACGGCTACCACCAGCGCAGAAAGGTCACCACCTCGGCCGGAACCGTCCAGGTCAGGGCGCCGCGGGTCAACGACAAGCGCACCGACGAAGTCACCGGGGAGCGTAAGCGGTTCTCCTCGGCGATCCTGCCGTCGTGGTGCCGGAAGTCCCCGAAAATCAGCGAGGTGCTGCCGCTGCTCTATCTCCACGGCCTGTCCTCCGGTGACTTCGTGCCCGCGCTGGAACAGTTCCTCGGGTCCTCGGCCGGCCTCTCGCCCGCGACGGTGACCCGGCTGACTACGCAGTGGCAAGCCGACCACACCTCCTTCCAGGACCGTGATCTGTCCGCCACGGACTACGTGTACGTGTGGGCGGACGGCGTGCACCTGCGGATACGCCTGGAGGAAGCGAAAGCTGCGGTCCTGGTGCTGATGGGCGTGCGAGCGGACGGCACGAAGGAACTGATCGCGTTGACCGACGGCTACCGCGAATCGTCCGAAGCGTGGGCGGGCCTGCTGCGGGATTGCGCCCGCCGGGGCATGCGTGCACCGGTCCTGGCCGTCGGCGACGGCGCACTCGGCTTTTGGAACGCGCTGAACGAGGTGTTCCCCGACACCCGCCATCAGCGGTGCTGGGTGCATAAAGCTGCAAATGTGCTCGACGCCCTCCCGAAGTCCGCCCAGCCCGCGGCCAAGCGTGCGATCCAGGAGATCTACAACGCCGAGGACAAGGAGCACGCGGCCGGGGCAGTCCGCGACTTCGAGCGGGCCTACGGGGCGAAGTACCCCAAGGTCGTCAAGAGGATCACAGATGACGAGGATGAGCTGCTGGCGTTCTTCGACTTCCCCGCCGAGCACTTGGTCCACCTGCGGACCACCAACCCGATCGAGTCGACCTTCGCCACCGTGCGACTGCGGACCAAGGTCACCAAAGGCGCAGGCTCCCGGGCCGCCGCACTGGCCATGGTCTTCAAGCTCATCGAGTCCGCCCAGGTCCGGTGGCGGGCCGTGAACGCGCCCCATCTCGTTGCTCTGGTCCGCGCCGGGGCCCGCTTCGAGCGCGGCCACCTCGTCGAACGACCCGAGACCCTCGCGGCATGAACAAGTTCCACCGCAGAAGCACAGATCTGCCTGTGTGTTGAGTCGGGTCACCCGCTTGTGTCTAAAGGTCCGCTACGAGAAGTCGGTAGCCAACGTCCAGTGTTTCACGGTCGAGCAGGTCCGCGTGGCGTTCCTGCCACAGGCCGGAGGACAGGTCGCTGGACAGCCGGGTCAGACCCGGGCGGAGGACCTCCTCGCCAGTCTGGGCGAGCATCGAGATGCCGGCTCGCACGTGCGGATCGAGGTATGCCTCAGGTCGGCACCAGAAGGCGGCGCCGAATCCGTCGATGCAGTCATGCGGAACCGGGACCCTCTCGACGCGGGCGTCTCCCAGCAGCGCAATCAGCCGATCGATGGGGACGGCCTGTGTGTCGGTGAACGCGGCTACCTCGGGCAGGTACTCGTCCAGCAGCCAAAACCTGCGGAAGACGGCCTGGTCCCAAGTGAAGATGACGACGCGTTGCCGGGCGATCCGAAGGAGTTCCCCGATACCGGCTTCCAGGTCCGTCCAGTGGTGCACAGTCAGGATGGCCATCGCCGCGTCGGCCGAGTCGTCGGCGATGGGGATCGACTCTGCGGATGCCTGCAGGGCCCGCGCAGATCCGGCCGGACGTTGGGCGATCATCACTGCACTGGGTTCAACCGCCAGCATGGTCTGCGGTGGTTCGTAAGAGCCGGCGCCAGCGCCGACATTGATGACAGTGCCGACATCGCCAAGCGCCTCGTGGATCTTGACAGCGATCCGGTGGTCGGCGCGTCGCGTGTGATTGTAGGTCGCACCGATGCGGTCATACGTCGTCACGACTGGCAGTATGCCTCGTCACTCATCACCTACCGTTGCTGATGAGCCATCCACAAGTATTGATGCGATGAAGGGGCGGGGCCTCCGCCCCCGTGGGCTGCCGGGGTAGGTCCCGGGTACTCACGTTCGTCACGGCGAAGGAGGCCCTTGGTGAGCGAGTATGACGGACACCAATACGTCGGCATCGACCTGCACCGCAGGCGATCCGTCATCGTGCGGCAGACCGATCACGGCGAGCAGCTGAGCGCGGTACGAATCGTCAACGACCCGGTGGCGCTGGGCCTGCAGATCGAGCAGGCCGGGACCCGCCCGGACGTGGTCCTGGAGGCCACTTACGGCTGGTATTGGGCGGCCGACGTGCTCCAGGCGGCCGGAGCACAGGTTCACCTGGCGCACCCACTGGGCGTGAAGGGCTTCGCCTATCGGCGCGTCAAGAACGATGTCCGCGATGCCGCGGACCTGGCCGACCTACTGCGCATGGGGCGGCTGCCGGAGTCATGGATCGCCCCGGCCGAGACCCGGGAACTGCGCGAACTCGTGCGTTACCGGGCCAAGCTGGTCGCGCTCCGCTCCGGGCTGAAGGCTCAGGTACATGCCGTGCTTGCGAAGGTCGGCGTGCTCATCGCGGTGTCCGACCTGTTCGGGGTCGATGGCCGTGCCCAGCTCGAGCAGACCGCTCTGTCCGGCGCCTATGCCCAGCGCGTGGCGTCCCTGCTGAAGCTGATCGACATCCTCGACGCGGAGGAAGACCTCTTCAACCGCCGCATCGCCGAACGACTTCGCGGTCACGCCGGCTGCGGGGCCATCCAGTGGCTGCCCGGCATCGGGCCTGTACTGGCGGCCGTGCTGGTCGCCGAGATCGGCGACGTGCACCGCTTCCCCTCCGCCGACCGATTGTGTTCCTGGTCCGGACTGACCCCGCGCCACTACGAGTCCGACACCGTCGCACGCCGCGGACACGTCACCAAACAGGGCAGCAAGCTGGTCCGCTGGGCGGTCGTGGAGGCTATCCAGCGCAAGACCACCCCCAAGATCAAGGAGGATCGGGCCCGGATCGAGGCCCGCCGCGGCAAGAACATCGCGAAGATCGCCGCGGCCCGCAAACTGCTCACCCTGGTCTACTACGGGCTGCGCGACGGGCACATCCGCGCCCTGGCCCGCCAGGCCGCGTGAGCAGCTCGGTGGCGGCAGGCGCGCGGTCGGGCAATTGTCTGACCCCCACCCGGCGCGGTCGCGGTTTTGATTGACCCCGCCTGCCGCACGTCGCACCGCTCCATGCGGCCTCACGCCGCGAAGGAATGACCGGCAGCCGAGCCATGGCCCTGCCCTCCTGCATCACACAGCGGAGACGAGCGACACCCACAACCCCACAGAACACACGCACCCTCGCCGACCTCACCCGTTGCCCGCGAGCCGGTCAACGCTGCCCAGAACCATCAACAACCAGCAGATATACCGCCCTTGACCAAACCCACCCCTTCAGGAATGACAATTTCTCCACGCCCACCACGTCCGCCTTCTACGCGACCTCGCTGACGTTCTCGAAGCCCAGTCCGACCCCACCGACGACCCCTTCGCCCCGCACCCCGATACGCAAGCAATCATCGACTCACGCCACACCAGACGAGGCCAGCTCAACCACGCCGTTCCCAACGCGCTCCAACTGCAGCGACGCATCCGCCGCTACAACGCCGACAGCGGCATCCCTCACGGGGACATCGTCGCTCTCGCCCTCGATACGTTTCTCCGGGCCAGGGGCTATCCACCCGAACCGGCTGCCAATCCACCCAGGTCGGAAGACTGAGCCCAATGGGCTGATCTCCCAGGTACTTCAGTTGGCCGCCCCGAGCGGGGCGGCCACCCGGGACGACAGGTGACGTGGCGCTTGGACGCTCAAGACCATGCGCTTGTAGCTGTGCCGCATACCCAAGGGCGCTGCGGCGTCGCGGCGGTCGAGTACAGCGCTGACCTGAACGAACTCAACGACATCGCTTGCTGGTGTGCGGCGCTCCTGAGGGCCGCACCATCGCCGAGGTGGCCATCGAAGGCCCTGCCACTGGCGGGGCGCCTGGATTTGATCACAACCCGTCGTACCGAAATCGAAGAACCAGATCATCTCTTCAAGGAGCACAAGTGAAGCAAAAACCGGAGCTTGACCACTACAAATACTGGGGCGAGGTACCGACCGGCACGTACATGACGAAGACCCAGCTAAGGGATCTCGACCTGCCGCGGCAACCGGGCGGCCCGGCCCGTGCCACCGTGCAGGGCCGCGACGGGGCCAGTCGCCGCGCCACGTTCGACCTCTACCTGATCAGCGAGTCGGTGCCGACCTCCGCGAGCGCAGCTCAGCTGTCCGCGGCCGCCGCCCGCCGTAGGACCGGGCCCCGGGTGTGTGAGCAGTGCGGAGCCCGGCCTGAACTGCCGTGTACGAAGGTGGAGTCGTGGCGGCTGTGCCCGGCCTGCGCCCACGTCGAACGCCTTCGTGCTGCCCAGCGGAAGGCCGGTGAAGCCCGTGCCCACGCACAACAGGAAGCCACCCGGCTCCTGGGAGGCGGGGACCTCGCCGTCGTTCACGTCGCCTACACCGACCGCGGCACGACCGACTCCGGCAAGCGGCGCACGCCATCAGCCGCGGAAGTCACCGCGCTCGGCGCCGACGGCAGAGTCCTCGTCGGCGTACAGATGCGACTGGTTCCGCCCCGGTCGAAGGGCACCCCTGACGGAGCTGCCGACCCGCGCCAGGCCGCCGAAACCATCCGCACCACGCTCGGCGAAAAGACCGTCCTCGTGTGGGGCAACAACGTCCTCGCCGACCTCGGCCATGCCCTGCGCGCCCTTGACGTCGCGTGGCCCTTCCCCTCCGGCTACGACCGCCGTCACGAGCTGAAGCCCTTGGCCATGCACTGGCGGGCCGACCTTAACCCGTGGACGGCCACCCACCGCCTCCCCGTCGCTCCCGACCGCGCCGACCGGATGCTCTACCTCCTCCAGCGGATCGCTTCTTAGGCGACGTCGATGCCCAGTTCGGTGTCCGGCCGGCAGAAGGCGCATGGCACGACGTTCGGGTCGGTGAGTGAGGCCCGAGCGTCGTGGGCGCTGATCGAGTAGCGCATGCCCTCGATCAGCGTGCAGTCGTCCAGGTGGACCATGGCGGGCTCGGGCCCGTTCGGGGTGCGCTTCCGCTGGACGACGAAGCCGACCGAAGTGCCGGCCTGGGTCATGGCCGGGAGGTTGCTCCCGCCCTTGACGGGTCGCCCTCGACGGCGCTGGGGTGCGGGGGGATCTGGGGTTTCGGCGCGGGCGAGCGCGGCCTGGACGTTGTGGACCTGAAGCCGGAGGTATGTCAGCAGAGTCTCCTCGTCGGCGATCTGCTTCTCCAGGTACGCCAGGATTACCTTGAGGCGACGGGTATCGGGTGGCAGATCGTTCACACGTTCGATTCTAGGGAGTAGGCTGCCCTCTGGCACCCCACAGGACACATGAGCGGAGAGGCGGCATGCGCCCCGAGCTGGAAGTCCTCGCCGCCCTCGGCGTCGACTCCGCCGTCCTCGATGCCGCGCCGGGCGGCCCGCTGCGGTTCTCCGGCGGCATTGCCCGAGTCCATCCGACCTCCCCTGACCGCCGTTGCTGCTCCTCCTGCGGCGCGCTGCCCTATGCCACACAGCGGCTGGACCTGCGATGGCGGGACTCGTGTCGCGATTGCATGCTCATCGGGTTCGACCTGGCTTGGTCGTAGCGTGGACGCCATGGATGCCGCGCACCCCGAGGGCTTCCATTTGGTGCTCTCCATCGACAGCGGACCGATAATGCACGGCTGGTGGGTCTCGGAGGTGACTGCCCGCGAGAAGTTCTCAGCGTGGGTTGACGAGCGCGGCAGCATGCCAAGGGCGCGTGTCACTCTCGCCGACGAGGAGACAGGTGCCGTGTTGACGTCGTGGCCGGAAGAGCCGTAGCCCTCCGCCATCCTGGGGATCATGGCCTATCGCCTGTACCCGAGCCCGGAGCGTGCCCGCTGGCAGGTGGAGCGCCACCGGTTCGAGCACCCACCGGACACACGGTCCACCGCAGGCGAGGCCGGCGCGCGATTGGCCAGCAGCCTTCGCGGGCTTCCGCCGGTCGGCGACTATCGGTTGTCCACGCGCATACCGACTGGCTACTTGGCAGGGTCCTCCCCGGCGTGCCGCACCGCGCGCTTCACCGCCTGCTCCAGCTGGTACCGCGACATGGTCACGTCCTCGCGTGCCGCGTACTCGGTCACCGCGGCCTGGAAGGCGGCGCCCGCATCACGCCACCTCACGCGCTGCGCCTCGTACTCCTCCTTGTCCTTGAGGCCGGCGAGCTTCGCCCGCTCCTCTTCGGCGGATCGTTCCAGCTTGATCAACTCATCGGGTATTTCTGCCACGCCCATGGATCCTAAGCAGTGCCCGATGAAGGCGCCTGTCGGCGTGTGCTGTCCGCTGTGGTTGGGCATGTGGCCGGTTTGAGTGAGCCGGGTGGGAACGCGTGGAGGCCCCCAGCCCCTGGCTGCGGCGGTCAGGAGGAAGCGACATTCCCACCTGTTTAACAATCGTTGTACGCTCAAGACATGGGTGTGGGATTCAGGCCCACAGAGGCCGACGACCGGATTATCCAGGCGCACAAGCGCTCGGGCGAGACGACGTCCGATGTCATGCGTCGGGCGCTGCGCGCCCTTGAGCGTGAAGAATGGCAAGCCCAAGCCCGCCGCGATATGGAGCGAATCGCCGCAAGCGGCGAGGATCTATCCGAAGAGGCCGACGAGTGGGGTTACGACGACGAAGGCAAGGTCGTCGATCTTCGCCCCGTTACTCGGTCAGCGGCGAGCCCCTCGACTCCCGAGCCAACCCCTGCCCCCTCGGGACAGGTGCCCGTAGGCCGCCTTACCTATGAGGCGATGGGGGCAGTGCGACGCGCCAACGCCGAGATGATGGCGCCTCTCCGCCAGCATGCTGCCGTGATCTCCAAGACGATGCGGAGCGCAGCGTTCACTGAGGCGGCACGGAACGCAAACCTCGCGGGCGCGCTCGCCGCCCGCAGCAACCTCGCCTTTTCCTATCAGAAGGTGGGGCGCATCGATGAGGCGATCGCGCTACTGGAGCGTGTGGTGGCCGACAACGATCGGTTGCTGGGGAGCGATCACACTTACACGCTCACCGCTCGCGCCAACCTCGCCGCTTCCTACAAGGAGGCGGGGCGTACCGATCAGGCAATCGCGATCGAGGAGCAGGTGCTGACCGACCAGGAGCGGTTGCTGGGGGATGAGCATCCTTCTACGGTCGCCACCCGTACCAAGCTGGCCGATTCCTATCAGCGGGCGGGGCGCACCGGCGAGGCAATCGCGCTGCTGGAGCGGGTGGTGGCCGACCAGCACCGGTTCCTGGGGGATTCCGACACCGGTGCTCTGCTCGTCACGCACCCCGGAGGCGGCACCGCTGTGGTTGCACACGACCTAGCATCTGGGCTAGGAAGCCTCATGGCTGCGGCGCAGGATGCGGTAGGCCAGTCTGTCGACTCTCTACATTCGGACTGGGAGCACATTGGTCTGAGGAAGTTCACGGCCCACGGCGACCTCCGTCCCGCCAACGTACTACTGCGCCCCGCGGGTAGCGCCGTTCTCATCGACAGTGACTCACGACTCTCCCACGTAGCGCCTCGTCACCCGATGCGGCACTGGAAGATCAATCACTTGCGGTCCCTTGCCGCTCGGCGAGCAGGCAAGCGGTGATCCGGGGAGGCGTCTACCGCATCGACCTCGGAGATGCCAAGCGAGGTCACGAGCAGAAGGGGAAGCGGCTGGGCATCTTGATGAGCCACCCGTTTCCGGCCTGGTCGACGGCCACGGTCATCCCGACTTCAACGAGAGCCCAGGAAGCCATTTTCCGCCCCTTGTTGGTGATCGACGGCCGTGAGACGAGAGCTCTGGTGGACCAAATCCGTACGATCGATCTTCAATACTTCTTGGACGAGGACCCGGTGGACATCCTGACGGCGGTCAATCTGGCCCAAGTCGAGTACGCACTCGCCAACCTGATGGGGCTCTCGCAGGGCTTGAGCTACTGAGCCAGCCGTCGCGAACCGGCACCCCGCACGAAAGTGCGCACTCCGCCTACGACGGAGTGCGCTGGTCTCAGCCCTTCGCGGCCGGCCTCGCCGCCAGTCGGCGTACGGCGCGCTTGAGCGAGCCAAGTTCCTTCAGCACCTGGTCCATCGCGGAATCCAGTAGCATGACCGGATCGTCAGCGGACCAGAAACGCACGCTCTGCTCAACCTGATGTTCCCAGAACTCAGGTTCTTCGGCGGCTTCGAAGCCGAGCTGTGACGCAAGATCGGCAAAGCCGGCCCCGGGCCGACCGGTTGCCTTGCGAATGACAAGCGCCGACAGCAGCGGCCGACCGTGCTGGTGCTCGTAGGCGCTGATGTGGCCGAGCTTCGGGTACAGGCCCCGCATCTGACCCTGCGACGTGTATGGGTCCAAGCCGTGTGGGTCAACGCGCTGCACGAATTCCTTGTAGCCGATGCAGACTGAAAGCGGGTCGGCCGGGTCGCCAGCCTTCGCGAGGGAGCGCAGAAGGCGATGCATGTCGCGTTCGATTGGCGTGAGCGTAAGCACGCAAACTCCTCGTAGGGAGAGGGCCCGTAGGCCCAGATGTCCGTGGACGTAGCGCCCGTAGGCGTGCTTTGACCGTAACTCATCTGAACCTGGCACCGCTACGCCCTGTCTCCGCCCCTGGGCGTGCTGGTCTGAGCCCCGCTCGGCCGTGATCCGCCGCTAGAAGGAGCTGAGGCCCCTTCTAACGGCAGTCACACACCGATAGGAGGTTCGCGTCTCCGTCGTGAACCCCTTCAAGTATCGCTGAGTGATCGTCGTCAGCCGGTGGTCTCGACCAGAGTGGCCGCGAGTTCGTCGCGTTCGTCGGCGGTCATGCCGCCCCAGATGCCGTCTCACATGTTGTTGACGATGGCGTAGTCACCGCAGGCTTCGCTGATCGCGGACGGGGCAGGCACCGCGAGGTGGCGGGCCTCCCCCTACGTCTGGGATGTCGCCAGTTCCTCTGGGTGGTCAACGCGCGCGTTCGAGCAGCATCGCGTAAATGTGAAGGGGGGACGCTGACTCCCCTGTTCGAGCCGATGCTCGCCGAAGCTCGGCGCGCACTGCCTCCAGACGGGGCATTGCCGGGACGTCTGATCGCGGAGCAGAAGCTATGGACAGGATTGGAAGTTGTCCATCTGTCCATTGGTACGGCGGCCGGTGCCGAGGCCAGAGGGAGCGGGTCTCGTGCTCAGAGGCCTGCCCCCAGGGTTGATGTACCTGCCCCCACGCCCGCCGAGGCTGATGCGCGAACCGTAAAAGCCCCGATCAGGCCCGAACCGGCGGTGCCGACGGGATAATCAGGGCGTGACCAAGCATCGCTTCCTTGTTGCCCGGCAGGTTGGTGCGGAGCCGTTCAGCTACACGAGGACCTGCCTGGATACCAGCCGAGTCGAGCGCCTTCGCAGCACCTCGTTGGACGACGTGACCGACTTGGACGCGGCGTACGAGCTGACACGGCTTGCCATGGTCGATCTTGAAGCATTCGGCACGGGTGGAGGCCAGACTCTCGACGACGAGGAGATCGGAGTTCTCCTCCGGACCATCCGCTCGGTGCTGAAGCGCCTCGGCGTAGCCCTCAACCTGCCCTTCCGGGACTTCAAGAGCTTCAAGAGCTACTGGAAAGACCAGGGAATGAGCGACAGTTACGACGCACGCCGGAGCTACATCAACAGCGTGTTCGGTCTCGTCCTGAGCCAGCTGGATGAGTACCATCCCCATCTCCGGCAGAGCCGAGACCAACCGCGCCGCGTCACCGACGTCACTCGCCGCCGACTCCGCGACGGCCTCGCAGGCGGGTGGTGGGGCGGAACGCTCGACGAGGTGCAGTTCCTGAGCCGCCTGTACGACCTCGACAACCTGCCCAGCCACGACTCCCGGTTCGCCAACGCGGCCCGGGACATCTGGCAGCACTGCATCAACAACCCCGCAGACTGGGAAGACGACTGGATTTGGCGCGACGAGCGGTTCGGCCTGGCTAACAGCGACGAAGCCCTCCTGCGGTTCCTGGCCGAGATGTTGCACCCGGCAGTGCGCACCGACCCCGCCGAAGTCGAGCGCCTCCATGTCCTCTTCAACGAGACGCTGGCGCACGACGGCTACGAGCTCGTCGAAGTGGACAGCATCAGCGGCGCACCGGTTTTCGCCGCCCGCACGATCGGCGCCGGCGTGCCCGGCGCCATGAAGAACCTGATCTTTGCCGCGGATGGGCCGAAACCGGAGTTCGTGCTCGGCGACGCCATCAACAACGATGTCCTGGTAGTGAAGAACGAGCAGTTCTGCCTCGTGTATAGCCAGCCGCTCAGCGCATCCGGCCTGACCTGGGGCGAGATGATCACCTGGTGGCGGGCCCGGGAGTCCCTCCCCGAGACCATGCCGGACAACGAGGTCGGCCGTGCTCTCTACAAGCGGCTGTATGCGTGCCTGCATTGCGATCCCGAGCGGCCAAAGTGGCTCTCACCCGAGCAGACGGTGTTCCGCGCCTACTGCGAGCTGTACCCCATCAACGAGACGGCAGCCAACCACCCGGCGCTGCTGCCGCAGGTGTACCTGCACATGGACCCAAAGACGCGCAAGGAGCGTGCCGGCAAAGACAGTGTCCTGGGCCGCGAACGTATGGACTTCCTCCTGCTGCTCCCGCACGGAGTCCGTGTTGTGGTGGAAGTGGACGGCCAACACCATTACGCCGAGGGGAGCGAGGCGTCCCCGCGGCTGTATTCGAAGATGGGTGTAGCTCCTTTCAAGGGACGGCCCTACCTGCATGAACTGCGGCTTGGCGCGCGACCGGGTGATCGAACCGGGTCTCCAGGAGGGCATCGCCGCGATCCGTGACTTCCAGGCAGTCGATCTTGATCCGGCCCCGAGCGTGACCTGGCGGTTTCGAAACGATCTATGCGGTGCTCAGCCCGGCCGGTCAGGCAAATGCCCAGCTCAGCCTGTCCCTTGAAAGGAGCTACACCCTTCGAAGATGGTCGCCGAAGACCGTGCGCTACGGCTCAAGGGGTATGAGGTGTATCGATTCGGTGGGCACGAACTGTGCCTTAACAGTGCTCCAGCGATGCTTCGCCAGTTCTTCACCGAACTCCTTGGGAACCAGCCATAGTGAGGCTTTTCCAACCTGGTTGCGTAGCAAGTTGGTTGGCTGAGGGCGGCGTTGAGGAAAAGGTGAAGCTCCTGTTAGATGGGTTGTCGACCAAGATCAACCTGTCCGCCCGGAGCTTCGTGTGCTTGTCTACCCATCGGGGATCGATCTGTCCAACTCGACCCTGCGCTACCTGTCCGGCCTGCTGAGAGCCCGGCGTCGTGAGCGCGGCACGCGCTGGCGCCGCCTGACCGCGGACCGACAGGCTCTGCTCGCGCTGGCCCATCTGCGCTGCGGGCACACGTACGCCCAGCTCGCGGCCGGCTTCGGGATCGGGCTGGCCACCGTCTACCGGTACATCGTCGAGGCGGTTGAGGTCCTGGCCGCCCTCGCCCCCACCCTCCAGCAGGCTATGACCGTCGCCGCCAACAAGGCATTCGTGATCCTGGACGGCACCCTGCTGCACATCGACCGCATTGCCGCCGACCGCCCCTACTACTCCGGCTGTGAGGATGATGGCCGTGTCGTTCCGGCCGTGGCCTGACTCGTACTCTGGCTGGCTGCTGTGCCTTGTGTTTGATCTGTCGGCCCGGCCGGAGCGACGCGTACCAGTACCGGGCCGACGGAGCGTGTCCCGATAGGGGCCTTGGCCTAGAAGGCACCGTCACAGTCCTGACCGCTCCACCGACCGGCGCTGGACATCGGTACCGCGTCGTCGAACAGGAGCACCGTGACCACCCTCAGCATGCCCGCTGCCGTCCGTGCCGTCCAAGCTGCTGAGGCTCCGGCTGCTCCGCGTTCGGTGGTGCTCGGCATCGACACCCACAAGGACGTGCACGTCGCCGCCGTCCTTGACCACCTCGGCGCGCTGCTGGGCACGGGAGAGTTCCCGGCCACCGCGGCCGGCTACCGCCAACTTCTGGACTGGGCAGGCCAATCCGGGACCGTTCTTCGGGCCGGGGTAGAGTGCACCGGCTCCTACGGTGCCGGTCTGGCCCGCTACCTCGCGACCCAGCGGGTGGCGGTGGTTGAGGTCAACCAGCCCGACCGATCCACCCGGCGCCGCCGCGGCAAGACCGACGCCATCGACGCCGAGGCTGCCGCCCGGGCCGCGCTCTCGGGCACCGCCCGGGCACTGCCGAAGAGCGGCGACGGGCAGGTGGAAGCGCTGCGCATCCTCCGACTGGCGAAGAACTCCGCGGTCAAGGCGCGCACCCAGGCGCTCAACCAGCTCAAGGCAGTGCTGGTCAACGCTCCATCTACGCTGCGCGAGGAGTTGGAGCCGCTCTCGACTTGGCTCCTGGTCAGCCGCTGCGCGGAGCTGGTCGACCCCCGCGGTGACGATCCGGCTGCCAACACGGCGGTCTTCACGCTCCGGCTGCTCGCACAGCGCGTCTTGCGGCTTCGGCAGGAAGTCACCGAACTCGGGCAGCGAATGACCACTGCGGTCAAGGCCACCGCGCCCAGCCTGCTGGCCCGGTTCGGGATCGGGCCTGACAGCGCGGCG
This sequence comes from Streptomyces sp. Ag109_O5-1, assembly GCF_003814875.1. Taxonomy (GTDB): domain Bacteria; phylum Actinomycetota; class Actinomycetes; order Streptomycetales; family Streptomycetaceae; genus Streptomyces; species Streptomyces sasae. The sequence continues at coordinate 2,164,934 of NZ_RKQF01000001.1, forward strand.
GCCCTGTTGATCGCAGCCGGCGACAACCCTGAGCGGCTGGGCAGCGAGGCATCCTTCGCCGCGCTCTGCGGCGTCAGTCCCGTCGAGCAATCCTCGGGCAAGAGCCGGCGTCGCCGGCTCAACCGGGGCGGGGACAGACAGGCCAACGCCGCCTTGCACCGCATCGTGGTCACCCGCATGCGACAGGACGAACGCACCCGCGTCTATTTGGAGCGGCGCACCGCCGAGGGAAAGGGGAAGCGCGAGGTAATGCGCTGTCTGAAACGCTACGCAGCCCGCGAGGTTTATGCCCTGATACGCGCCGACATGGTCACATGCCACCAGCGGTCTGATGATCCAGCGACCCTCACGACCGCAGCTTGACGAACATAGGGGCATCAAGCACAAGCGCCACGGCATGAACGTCCAGGTCATCGCCGATGCGTTCGGACGCCTGCTCTGGGCCTCATCTGCCCTGCCAGGTGCCGTCCACGACATCAAGGCCGCACGCATCCACGGCATCATCGAAGCGCTCACCCAAGCCGGCATCCGGACATGGGCCGACAAGGGATATCAGGGAGCGCAGGGGACGATCCGGGTGCCTTACCGGGGCCGCTGGAGCACGCTCCCAGCCGGGAAGCGAGCGGTGAACTCCTCCCACGCCAGGATCCGAGCCGTCGGAGAGCAGGCCAACGCCACCCTGAAGAGTTGGCGGCTCCTGCGCAAACTCCGTTGCAGCACCACCCGCATCACCGACATCGTCAAGGCCGTCCTGGCCCTGCACCTCGCCACGGCAGCCTGAGATCGCTGCAGCCGGAGGCATGCACAAGGACAGCGCCACCATCAACGACAGCAAGGGAGACCGCTCACCGTGACAGACGTCAGAGTCACCTACGACAAGACCGCCAACGCAGCGTACGTATACCTCACTCAACCGCAGGCCCGCGTGAAGTCCGCGCGCATGTATCCCTGCGATCCAGTGGACGTCGACGGCATGATCAACCTCGACTTCGACGAGCAGGGCCGCCTCATCGGCATCGAGGGGCGGCCAGTTCGAAACTGCCCGAGTACCTGCTCCAGTCCGCGGAGCGACTTGACACCGAAGGTGCATAACCAGCCGAGCACCACGCTCGCGGCGAACAGGTTGGAAAAGGCTCAGTGCATGCACCCGTCAAGCTCCTAGTGCGGGCGCGAACGCCCGCATGAGCGCCGGTGCCTCGCATGGCCGTGCCCGCTCCGGCGAGTAAGGTGCACTCGCCATCCCATGATCTACATGACGCCGGACAATATCTGCGGACAGCCCAACAGTGCATAAATCAAGCCGGACGGCTTCCGGACCGTGCTCTGCGCCCGCCCCGGCCTGGTCAAGGTCCAGTAGTCCCGCCACGGCGCAGACCTCACGCCCGCCTTCCCTGACATCGCTGCCGCGGGCGCACCGTGCTTCGCGAATCCCTCGTCCTCGACGGAGAACTCGTAGTTCCGCACGAGGGGCGATTGCACTTCGGTGAGCTGCAACACCGCGCGCGCCGCCGTGGTCGCAACGCCCTCAAGGCCGCCGCCGAACGCCCGGCCTACCTGATCGCTTTCGACGTCCTTGAGGCTGCGGGGGCCGAGCTGCTGGATCGGCCGTACCGCGAGCGGCGCGCGATCCTAGAGGACCTCTTCGCCGGAGACGTTCTCGGGGCCCCGTTCACCTTGTGTCCCGCTACTACGGACCGGGCGACCGCGCTCGACTGGCTCGATCCGGCCTGGGGCGCCGTCGGTGTCGAGGGGGTCGTGGTCAAGGGAAGTGAGCAACCGTATCTGTGTGGCCAGAGGGCTTGGATCAAGGTCCGTTCTCGTACGACAGCCGAGGAGCTCATCGGCGGAGTCACCGGCACGCTGTCGTCGCCCGTGTCGCTATTGCTGGCCCGGTACGACGGTGCCGGCCACCTGAGGCTGATCGCCCGCTCCACGCCCCTGGCCACCGCCGTACGGCGAGACCCCGCCGGGCGTCTCCGCGACGCCGGCTCCGATCATCCGTGGCACGGTCGGCGCTTCTCTGCCGGCTGGGGTATTCGCGGCGACTTGGAGTACCGCCCCGTGCGCCCCGAGCTGGTGGCGGAGTTCCAGGCCGATACCGCGATCGACGAGGGCCACTACCGGCATCCTGTGCGCTTCGTACGGCTCCGTGACGACCTGGGCGTGGAACAGGTTCCGCCGTTCGGCGCCTGATACCGGTCGGCCTCCGCTCTGGGGATACCTGACAGGAAAGCCGGTGCACGCACGCACAGGGACCTGGGATCCTCGATCACGTTCGTCGAGAGACCAGGAGTCGAGCGTTGATCATTCTGGACGCATGCATCCTCCGATCCTTCAGTCCGGAGAGCAGCAGCGCCGACCTTCTACGTGCGATCCGCACCCTCGACGCCGAACAGGTGGCCGTACCGTGGATGGTGCTGGAGGAGTTGGCCGCACAGCAGGCCATCAAGTACCGCGACAAGTTCGACAAGGCCGCTCAGGCCGTCGAAGCTCTCCAGCAGGTGAGCCCCTGGCCGCTGAAGGCCTCTCTCGGTGAGTGCGCGCTGGCGGATGTCCGGGCCCACTGGCGGAGCAAGTGGCGGACGGTCGTGAGCGAGGTCCCGACCAGTGAGGTGGCGTTGCGGGAGGCGGCTTTCCGCGAGGCGAACACCCTCGCCCCCTGCAAGACCGTGAAGGACGTCAAGACCGGCGCCAGAGACGCGGCCATCTGGCTGTCCGCCGTGGAGTACGCGCGTGAACACCCGGACGAGACGGTCTACTTCGTCAGCGCCAACACCAACGACTTCGGATCGGGCGCGCCTTACCCGTCACCCATGAGCGAGGACATCGCCGGCCTCGACGGACGGTTCGTTCACTTGACCAGCATGGACGAGGTAGCAGCCCGGTTCGCTGAACCGACCACGGTCGACGAGGAGTACGCGGTCGGCATCTTGGGGTCGCCTATGTTCCGGGACGAGGTCGCGCGCGTATCCCGTGAAACTCTCACGCTCCCCGTCGACGGGTCCTTTTCGTGCACTGTCGCCACCGGACTCGCCGGGGAACGCGTGATCGTTCCGGCGCTGGGATGGCAGACCCACCAGGTTGCCCTCGGCGGAGTCAACAACATTCAGACGTACCACATCGGGGATCACGCCTGGTGCACCGCCATCGTTCGGTGGAACCTCGGCGGAGCCGTCCTCACAAGTGCCCGGCCAGAACTAACTGCCTGGGGCGCCTGTAGCTGGACCACGTCGGTGCTCTTCACGCCGCGCGGCGCGGAGTCGCTCCTTACGGTGTTGCGCGGCGAGACTCCGCTCCCGCTCGCCGAAGAGGCATTCGATGAACTGAAGCTACCGCTGTCCGGGTCGACTCCACTGGAGCAGTCCCTGTTGGCGGCTCTTCGGTCGACAGTGCTCAACGTCAACATGCCCCGGTTCCAGGAAGTCGTGCGCCCCGCCGAGAGCGCCGAGCTGAGGAGGGCGCTCATCAGGCAGCTGCAGCGCAACGACCACTCCGAGGGATGACCCGGCCCTGAGCGTGGGGGCCTGCCGCTCGCGCTGGCCGGATTGTCAGTGCCGTACGGCACGATGCGGCACATGCCGACCCTTGATGACCTCCCCCCGTACCGCCGGGCGAAGTTGCTGTGGGAGTTGGCCCACTTCGGCGTGGCCGGGGTCGACCAGATGGTTCGGGAGCGGGCCGGGGTGCCGTGCCGCCTGTCCGGCGAGCCCAAACCGTCCTCGCCCCGGGTTGCCGTGCTCGGCGATGATGGCCGCTTCCATCTGATGAGCGACGGCAAGTTGCTCTGCGCTCAAGGCCGTACCGAGCAGAGGTGGGAACACACGCAGATCTGCTCGTGGACGGAGACCAGCGGCGGGCTCCTCCAGGGCTACCGCTCCGACGGAACACACGAGTCCGTCGCGCACACCTGGCTCGCCCAGGCCGCCGACGAAGGGGTGCCGTCGACGGCTCTGCGGCCCGAGCAGCGCTGCCAGAGCGACAACTACACCGTCACCATGCACTACTGGCCTCCGCTCCCGGCCAGGACCGCTCCTGTCAGGAGGATGCGCGCGGCCCTGGTCGAAGCCCTTGGGCCGGACTGCCACTTGTGCGACGCTCTGCCTGGGGCGATGGTTGATCACGACTACTCGACGGGTATGGTGCGCGGCCCGTTAACCGAACTAACTCGTGAGTTCTTGCAGGTCAGACAGCCTCTCCGCTAGCTTCTCGGGATGCTTCAAGGTGATGTCCCCGAGCGGGACTTGACAGCGTTTGTCCTGCCCGAGTTCGGGAGAACCTCACGCGGCGGATGCCGCTGCTGCGGCCTGACAGTCACTTGCCGATCCGCTTGCCGTACGCCTCCGCCCCGTCCGGCACCGCGCCCGTACTGGCCGGGCTGCGGGGCGGTCGGAAGCGGGGCGTGGACGATGGCCCCCTGGTCGATGTCCGGGACCACGCCGTACATGGGGAAGCATGAGGCATCGATCCGGCAGGGCTGTCGGCCGTCTGTTGACGCAGGGTGACCCCGGCCGGCGACCACCGGCCGTGAACGCGGTCGTGCGCCTTCACCGACTCCGCCTCGGCGTGGCCCTTGCACCGGTCGCCTAGTTCGCGCGGGTCCCCGATCTAGCGGTCAGGCAGATCACGGGACACGTGGTCGAGGGCTGTCAGAGCTGTGATGTGGTGGCAGTCACGCTCGACCGCGTCACGGCTGTCATGGCTGAGGACGATCTCGTAACTGGGCACCGTCAAAGGGGCCATGAAGGGGTCCGGGCTGGGGCGTATGTCGAGGCACCTGACCGTCGGCAGGGCTTGCAGGCGTCCAACGGGCACGGTGCTCAGTCCGGCTGGGCGCAGGACTTGCAGGCGGATACGTGTGATGCGCGGGCCTGCACTCCCGCTGTGCTCTGGCCGGTCAGGCCGTGTGCGTTCCAGAGCGGCGTCGAGCGGGTCCATGCCGGTGATCTTCCAGACCGTTTCGTCGGCGTGGGAGCGGTGGGTGGTGACGCGGGCGGAGAGCAGGAGGGGGCCGCGGTCGGGTTCGAAGACGAGGTGGCAGGTGATGGTGCCGTCTTCGACGCCGAGGGCATCGAGGGCGCGGCACACCTCGATGGACAGCCGGCGGGCCAGGAGATTGTGGCGGTGCAGGAGGTCGTATCGGTACGGTCGGCCGGGCGCGGAAGGGTGGTATGTCCAGATGCTGGTGACGGTGTGCTGGGGGCCGCCGGGGCCGGGGTGAGTGACGGAGTCGACCAGGTACTCGTGGCCGTGCACCAGTTCCTGGAGGACGAGGGTTGTCGTACCGGTGTGGCGGAAGGCGACGTGCTGGATCCGTGGCCAGGCCCGGGTGATCTGGCCGTGGCTGTGGCAGTGGGCCACTTCGGCGCCCGTGCCGAAGGCGGCGGGCATGAGCCGGTACGCCCGGGCCGGGACGCAGTTGGCCCAGGAAAGTGCTTCGGCGAGGCGGGCGGTGCGCAGGGTGTAGGGGGTCACGATCCCCGTTCGGGCCAGGGCCTTGGCCTGGACACCGGGGTCGGTGCGCAGGCTGGTCGAGCCGGGGACGCCGGTGCCGGGAAGGCGCAGGTGCCAGGCGATCCGTTCGGCGAGTCCGACGCCGGCCGGGCTTGCCGCCAGGACCGTCCCCACTCTGGCCGCCCGCAACTTGTTGAGCGTACGGCGCAGGTCACCGTCGTAGGTGATGACGGAGGCGTAGCCATCGCCCGCTGCAACGCCGCGGTGGGAGGGCGGCGTTGCGGCGGTGACCGGGTTGACCGCGATGGCGGTCAGGTTGCGGTCGTGGAGGGCATGGGCGTGCCGGGAGCCGGCCTGGGGGGCGATGACCACAACAGCGGGTGTCGACGGCTCGCACGGGCCCCTTCCAGGGACGGAGGAGGTGGTCTTCACGTGGTGCAGGTCGTGGTGTGGGCGGGGCGGGAGATGTGCACCGAGAGGTGGTCGGTGACCAGGGCGCGGCGGCGGGCGCAGGCTTCGGCGGTGGGGCCGGTGACGATCCAGTGCGCGAGGCGGTCGTCGATGCTGGCGTGGGGCGGTGCCGATACGTGGGTGCCGGTAGTGCGCGTCCACACGAACCGTTCCAGCCAGACCTGTTCGCGCAGGGTTCCGTGCAGGGCGAGGTGTTCGATGCGGCCGGGGTGTTCGGGGTAGAGGAAGCCGATCGCGGCCGCGTCGGCGCGGCTGGGGGTCAGATCGGGTGTGCCGCCCGCGGCGACGGCGGCGAGGGCCTTGGGGAGGTTGATGCCGGTGGCCTCCTCGACGAGGAGGGGGATGAGGTCGCCGGCAGGGCGTCCGTTGACCTCGATGATGCGGGGTCCGTCGGGGCTGAGCCGGAGTTCGATGTGCAGGACGGCCCGGGTGATGCCGAGGGCGCGTACGGCGGCGGTGACGACGAAGGCGAGGACCGGGTCGGTGAGCAGAGGGTCGGCCGCGTCGACGCTGTGGGCTACTTCCTGGAACTGTGGTTCGGGGCCCAGGGACTTGCGGGTCACCGCGGCGATCCGGACGTGTTCGGGGTTGTCGAGGACGACGGCCTCGACACTGATTTCGGGGCCGGGTATGTACTCCTCGACCAGGACGCCGGGCACGGCCCAGCCTTCGAGGCCGAGCACGCTGTCCGTCAGGGCCCGGCCGACCGCGGCGCGGACGTCCTCGTCGCTGTCGGCCCGCAGGACGCCGGCGCTTCCCGCGTGGCCGCGTGGCTTGACGACGACGGGGTAGCCCAGCTCGTCGGCGATCTTAACCGCTTGGTCCGTGTCCGCGGCCAGGTAGGACAGTGCCGAGGGGACACCGTGCTCGGCCAACAGGCGCCTCGTGGTCGCCTTGTCCCGGCAGGCGCCGGCCGCCGCCGGGGTCAGTCCGGGCAGGCCGAGCAGGTGGGCGGTGCCCGCCGCCAGCTGCACGAAATGTTCCATGTAGGTGGTGATGCCGACTGCGCGGTGGCGGGCCGCGAGCGTGGTGAGCTGCGCGCTGGCGGACTCGGTGTCGCGCAGGTTGATCCTGGCGTGCGCGTGCGTGTAGGGGATGGCCCAGCTCGGCGGGTTCTCGTCGACGAGCACCACGGGCCTGGCGCGCGTGATCTGCCGCAGCAGGTACTCCCGCGTCTCAGGAGCTCCGGCGCCCAGCAGGAGGAGGGGCAGGTGGGTCTTGGAGCTGGTGGGGGCGTGGTTGTCCAGTCGCGTCATGCCGGTCTGCCCTTTCAGTGAGCGGTGTAGGGGTTGAGGTGGGCCGGGATTGCGGGCGCCGGTGGGCCGGGGGCCGCGACGGCCGCACTGGAGATCGACGTCACGTTGCTGTCCCAGGTCGGCGCGTACTGCGCCTTGTAGCCGAGTTGTTCCGGGGTGGGGCGGGTGGGGCCGAGGTCGAGGTGGGTGTAGCCGTCGGCGGCGAGGTCGGCGGCGAGCCAGCGCAGCAGGGCGTGGCCGGGACCCAGGTGCCGGAAGGCGGGGTGCATCGCGGGCAGCAGTGAGTAGCAGTGCCGTGCGCGGTGGAGGCACAGCTGGGAGGCGATGACGGTGTTGTCGAGGGTCGCTTCGGCGATGAAGGCGCTGTCGGCGCAGCGGCGCAGAACGCCGGTCCAGGCGTGCAGTGTTGGCTGCGGTGCCGGATCGCCGGTGGGGTGCTGGGCGGCGTGCAGGGCCACAAGCGTCGGGAGTGCGCCGAGTAGGGCGTCCGCGGTGCCGGTCCTGCGGTAGGCGACGGCGGTGTGTGCCAGTTTCCGTTCACGCCGGGTGTGCTGCCGGCGGATGGTTTTCGCCAAGGCGGCCACGTCCAGCGGAAGCGGCACGACGGCGGTGGGGGATGTGGTGTGCTGCCAGCCCGGCTGGCCTTGTATCGCCTGTGCCAGCGGGGACCGGGCAGGCATCTGGGGCAGCGTGACGACCGAGGTTCGGGCCAGGCCGGCCAGTCGGCGTGCCAGGGCATACGCGACCCGCTGGTCTGCGGATCCGGGACCGACCACGGTCAGGTACTCGCAGGACGCAGACAGCGGACGGACAACCGCCGTGCCGTCGGAACGCTGCTCGCGTGCGAGAGCCAGCGCGCCCCGCGCCCCGGTGGAGTCCATCGCGATGAGGAGCAGAGGGGTGGCCGCTCGGGGCAGTTGGGATGCCCAGCCCGCGAGCCACCCGGGCGAACTGTAGGGGGTGGCCAGCGGATCCTGCTCGTACAGCGCGGGCCACTGCCGCTCCGCCCAGGCCACGGCGGCCCGGCCGTCCACCGTGTACACCGCGACGAGGTCACGGTGTACGCGGCTGGCCCGATCACCTGACTGGGGATGGCGCAGGCGCTGCGCGCCGGAGCTGCCGACGGGCTCCCGCAACTTGGTGCGATGCATGCTCTGTCTCCGGTATCCGTGGACGGCAAGAAAAAAAGGGGAGATCGTCGCCAGGCGGCTCGGCGCGGCCACGTCGCCGGCAGCCACAAGGCCAAGACCGCGCTCGGGCGCCTCCGGGCCCGCGCGGCAGCGGTGGTCGGCAGTCTCATGACGTGCCGGTATCGGTGGGGGACCGGCGCGGGCCGTAGGGGCGGGGCGTGATGATCTGCGCGTCGATGGGCTGCGCGAGGGCCAGTCCGTAGACGGGGCCGGCGGTCCACCACCGGGTCAGCTCCATCCCCGCCAGGGTGAGTTCGCGGCGGATGCCCTGCATGCGGAACTTGGCCGAGATCCCGGTGCGCAGGTCCTCGCCGGCGGCGAAGTCCACGGTGAGGCCGACCGCGGGGATCTTCACGCTCTGGTCGGTACGCGAACGCAGCAGCATCTCGACCCACTCGTTGGCCGGGTCCCACCGGGCGACGTGGTCGAAGGCGTCGAGGTCGAAGTCGGCGTCCAGGCTCTGGTTCAGTACGGAGAGCAGGTTCTTGTTGAACGCGGCGGTGACGCCTGCCGCGTCGTCGTAGGCGGCGACGAGCGCCTCCTCGTCCTTGACGAGGTCGGTGCCGAGCAGGAGGCAGTCGCCGGGTTCGAGCAGCGCGCGGATCGAGTAGAGGAAGGCGGCGCGTTCGACGGGCGGGAAGTTGCCGATGGTACTGCCCAGGAACGCGAACAGCCGCGGGCCCGGTGCCCCGGGGATGGCGAGTCCGGTGGTGAAGTCGGCGATCAGGGCGTGGACGTTCAGGGCGGGCCGCTCGCGGGTCAGGGTGTGCCCGGCCTGAGTGAGCGCGCTTTCACTCACGTCGATCGGGATGTAGGTGTCCAGGCTTGGCAGGGCGTCGAGCAGGTGCGCCGTCTTCTGCGAGGATCCGGAGCCGAGTTCGATGAGCGTGCGGGCGCCGGTGGCCGCGGCGATGTCGGGGGCGGTGGCGATCAGCAGGTCGTTTTCGGCGCGCGCGGGGTAGTACTCGGGCAACTCGGTGATCATTTCGAAGAGGCCGCTGCCGTGCGCGTCGTAGAACCACTTGGGCGGCAGTGCTTTGGGCCTGCGGGTCAGGCCGCGCAGGACATCGGCACGCAGGGCGGCATCGGTGGCCTCCTCGGACAGCGTGCGCGTGATCAGGAACTGGCTCACGGAAACGTGCTCCTTCGGATCGACAGACGGTCAGGACGAGCAGGAAGCAGCGCTCGGCGTCAGCCGCCGGCGGGCGGTGTGGCAGATCAGGGCAGCGGCAGCTGCGCCGGCGGGGAGGAGGAGCGGGGTGTGCACCGGTCCGGCGGCGGCCGTCCCTGTGGCACATCCGATGTCCAATGCGGCAACCAGCAGGGCGTGTGCCTCCGTGGTACGCCCGGGCGGCGCCAAGGCGCTGGTCGCGACGAACCCGGTACCCAACAGGGGGGCCATGGCCAGGCCAGGGACGAGGACCGCGCACAGCGCGGCCGCGGGAGTCGGCGCGATGGCCAGCAGGAGCCACCCGGCGGCGAACGCGGCCGACAGGACGCTCAGATGACGCCCGGTGCCGCCGCGCCACGGGCGAGCCCCGTAGAGGAGACCGCCGATCACGGCGCCTGCCGACAGGGCGGCGGGCAGGGCCCCGGTCAACGCCGGCGCCTCGCCTGCGCGCTGCCTGCACGGCCACGGGAGTCAGGGCCCCGATACTGAGCCCCGCACAGGCCATCGACGCATACAGCGCCCGAAGGCCCGGCACACGGGCAGGTCCGAGCCAATCACGGCTAACCGTGCGGGAGTTGGCGCCGAGGGTGCGCGGTTGGGGGGTGGTGACGAACAGGGTGGCGCCCACGGCACCGGCGACCGCGGTGACCAAGATCGCCCACGACGCGGATGCCGTCTGAACGACCACGGCCACCAGCAGCGGACCGGCGATGTAGATGAGCTCCTGCGAACCGGCCTCCAGGGCCAGCGCCACCCGGCGGTGGTCAGGCGAGGGCATCATCCCGTCACCCCACCGAGATCTGAGCGCTGCCTCCAGAGGCGGCCGTCCCGCCCCGGCGACCGCGACCGCGGCGACCGCCCACCAGACGCTGCCGTGCACGGCCACCAGCACCACGAACGCTCCGTTACTCACTGCGCAGCCCGCGCTCAGCACCCGGCGCTGCCCGCACCGGTCGACCAGGCGGGCGTTCAGCGGGCCGCCGGCGGCACTGGCCAGCGGATACACCGCGGCCAGAGACGCGCCGAAGGTAGGACGGTCGGTGGCCAGGAGGATGGCCAGCGGCGCCATCGCGCTGGGCATCCTGCCGATCAGCGTCCCGGCCAGCATCCGTGTCGCGCCCGGCACTCCCAGGACGTCCCGGTACCGAATCGGCCGCGCCGGTGTCCCGGCCGGCGACCGTGCGGCGTGCAGCAGCGTCATGGCTGCCGCCGAGGTGGAACGTATCCTCCCCGTTCCGCCAGCGGCGGAACGGGCGCGGTGGCAGCCGGGTGGAAGGCCTGCTCCCAACCGGGAGTGTTCCGCCAGGCGCTGTGAGCCAGGCATCGCAGCGCCCAGCCCATACCGCTGACCATGGCAAGCCCGCCATCCTGGTGGACGACCTGGGCAAGCGCGCGCTGCTGGTTCCACGCGGCCAACAGGTCAAGGACCCCAGCGGCGAGCTTGCGCTCAGCCAGACAGCCGGTCTCCTCCACCCCGGCCAGACGCCGAGCCCGGAAGTCAGCGAAACGCGCGTCACGCTCGCTCTCCCCGTCCCCCGCCGCGGGTGTAGGCAGGAGCTGACGCCGATGTGCGCGGCGAGGACCGCTCCCCCGTTGCGTGAAGGTCTGCGCCCTCACCGGGAGTCCACCATCCGGTACTCGACGCCGAGCACTGCCGGTTTACCGGAGGGCGTGAGGGCGGCGAGGGCCTGGCCCTGGAGTTCGTCCAGGATCGCCACGCGCGGGGTCTTGTTGTAGACGGCCTGCTGGGAGCCGGGGACGAGCTTGATATAGCCCTTGTAGATGTAGCCGTCCTTGAGCTGCTCCATACGGTTGTGCGCCGTGGGGAAGACCACCAACGCCCCGCCGTCCCGCAGGCGCAGGGCGTAGATCCTCGGCCTCGTGGGCTGGGCGGTTTCCCAGTGCAGCGTGGCGTACTTGGCGTTCTTGTAGGTGGTGCGCTCACGGTAGGTCTTGAGGACGGTCCGGGTGGCTGTGGTGCTGGCGAGCTGGGTACCGGCGTTCTTCCCGCCGGTCGCGTACAGGTCCTCGTACGCGCCGGCTATCTGGTCGGGAGCGAGGGCGCCGACACGGGTGGAAGGGGCCACGGCGGTCGCCAGGCCGTGGTTGCCGGTGTCGATGGCGGGGATCTGGCTCGTGGAGTCGCTGTAGATGGCAGCGACCATCTTGAAGCGCCGGTCGGTGGTCTTGTCGAAGACGAGGAGCGCCTGATCCTTCGAGCCGCTGGCAGTGGCCTTGACGGCGAACCAGCTCTGGCCCTCGGGGATGTAGTAGGAGCGGTCGCGGTAGGTGAAGGCCTTCTTGTAGTACGCCTGGTCCCTCTTCGGCCAGGTCGGGAAGAACCGGTAGTCGGCCTTGGACTGCTCGTAGAGCTGGCCGCCTTCCACCGTGCCGAGCAGTTCGGCGTTTTGAGTCTTGTTTGCCTGTGCGTTGACCTCTTCGTAGTGGTCGACGACGGCCGCTGCTTCGGAGCGGCTGACCACGCCCCGAGGGACGGGAGCAGTGCTCGTCGCTGTCGTGGTGTCTGCGGCCGGGTTGCCGGTGCCGCTGCATGCGCTGAGGGCGATCACCGCGTTGACACTGATGACGGTCACGGCCAGAGAGCGTCTGCGCGAAAACCGCTCTGCGGAGAAAGACATGACGGGGTTTCCTCCGGAAGGCTTCTGTGCAGGGATGTCGAGTCGTACGGGGACAGGGGCGGACCAAGCCGCCAAGGGCACGCAGGCACCTTGGATCCGCGCAGTCGGTGCCGGGCCTCAGCGACGTGCCGCCTGTCCGGCTCCGCGCCTCCAGGACCGCGGAGCCGAACTGCGCCGCCGAGGAACTTGGGTGTTAGGCACCCGGGCCCGGGAAGGTCCAGACGTAGGGCGTGCCGTCGTCAGGCGACCAGTGCACCTGCGCCTTCTTCGCGTCGGCCGGGATCAGGTACCACTCGCAGACCGTGTGGGACTGGCCCGTCGTCCACGAGCGGATGTCGTAGGGGTCGTCACAGCCGGGCGCTTTGGTGGGGGAACCGAGGAGGATCGCGCCGCGCTGCCCGTCCGCCCACACCGTGGTGCTGTCGTCGGCGTTCGTGGAGCTGGTCAGTGCGGGTCCGGCCTGATGCGTGTAACGGACGTGGGCGATGGCGATCACTTTGCCCGCGGCATCGGCCGGATCCTGCACGGTCGCCTTGGCCTGCGCCTCCGTACCGAAAGTGACCTCCAGCGCGGAGACACCGTAGGTGATCGTGCCAACATCCTCCGTGATTTTGCCACTCACGCTGTTCCCGGCGATGAGGGCTGTGGAGATGGTTTTGGACGGCGATGGCTTGGCCTCTGTAGAGGCTGGCTGCGCGGCGCCGGTGCCGCCGTCCTTGCCTCCGCAGGCGGTGAGGGTGAGGGCGACGACGGCGAACGGGGCGGTGAGACGCAGCGCGATCGACTGGCGCAGCACAACAACTCCTATGAGGTGGGCCCGGGACTCGAAGCCCCGGTGATGGGCAGGGTCAGGCGGCCGCAACTAGGCGGCGATGGGGAGTCAGCTGGCGCTGGGGCCGAGGACGACGGGCAGGCTCGCGTAGCCGTTGGAGATGAAACTGGACAAGGGCTTCAGGTCCACGGGCTCGACAGCGAGGCGCAGTTGGGGGAACCGGGCGAAGAGCTGCCGCAGCGCGATGCGGGCCTCGATGCGGGCCAGCTCGGCGCCGACACACATGTGCGCGCCGACGCCGAATGCCAAGTGCCGGTGGGCCGTGGGTCGGGTGACGTCGAAGTCGTCGGCGGTACCGCCGTGGACGATCCGGTCACGTCCGGCGGCCGCGTAGTTCACCACGATGACGTCGCCCTCCCCGAACGTCAGGCCGGTGGGCTCGTCGTGGATCGTCCGGACCGCGAATCGCGCGACGACGGTGGCAACGGGGGACTGGTGGCGGAGGATCTCCTCGATGACCCGCTCCCAGGGGACCCGCTCGCTTATGGCGAGGGCCAGCTGGTCGGGATGGGTGCTCAGGCCGACGACACCGTGACCCAGCGCATTGACGGTGGTCTCGTGGCCGGCACCGATGACCAGCAGGAAGGAGTCGATCAACTCCTGGCCGTTGAGTTCGCCGGCGTCGTTTGCGGCGATCAGGTCGGTGCTGAGGTCGTCGCCGGGGTGGGCGCGCTTGTAGTCGATCAGTTCGATGATGAGTGCGTTGATCCGCAGCCGGGCCGCGTTCATCTCCTCGGAGGACAGGCTGGTGGCGAACAGGTCGCCGCATGCGCCGCGGAAGGTGCTGCGGAGGTGGCCAGGCACGTGGAAAAGCTGGTCGATGACCAGGAGCGGGAGTCTCCAGGTGAAGGCTGCCTTCAGGTCGACTTCCTCGTCCGGGCCGGTCGCCTGGAGGTCGTCGAGGAGTTGTTCGGTGATGTTCTCCACGTGAGGGACGAGGGCGCGGACCCGGCGCGGGCGGAACGCTTGGGCGAGGGGGAGACGCAGCCGCTTGTGGTCGAGGCCGTGCGCAGTCAGGGCGTTCACGACGTCCGTCCACACGCGCAGTGGCCAGTCGGCCGGTATCTCACCGGCGATGTAGGCGGGCCAGTGCTGCCGGGCGTCCTTGGAGATGTCGTCCGTGCGGGTCAACAGCCGGCAGGCGAGGTCCTGGCTGGTCACCGCCCAAGCGGGGATGTCGCGGGGCAGCAGGACGCGCGTGGCCGGGCCGTATTCGCGCAGTGCGGCGGCCTCGCCCTGGATGTCGGTGCCGGTGGGGTCGAGGCGGTAGTGCGGCTGGCCGGTGGTGAGGGCATGGCGTGTCATGTCGTCGCCTTCTGCAAGAGGGAAGTAGGAGGGTTACGGGGCAGCTCAGGTGTGCCGGGGAGATCGGCAACTGGCTCTTGGGCCCGCGGCGAGGTGGTGGTGTGGGTAGGGGGAATGGCCGACGTTCACGAGCTCCGTCGTGCGGACGCTCGCGCTGAGGACTGCAGCAGCGCGGCCAAGGGCAGGCAGAAGGCCGCGCCGAGCAGGCCGGTCATGAAGGTGATCAGGGCGACGAGGTGGTGGCCGCCCAGGGCAAGAGCCCATCCGCCGAGGGCGGGGGCGCACACAACCGCGGCCGCGAGCGTCGTGCCCCAGATGCCCGCGTACACGCCCCGGCTCTGCTGCGGCGCGATCCGGTTGAGGATGTCGGTGGCGGCGACGAAGGCAATGATCTCCCCCGGTACCGCCAGTGCAGCGGCAACGCCGTAGCCGACGGTCGAAGAGGCCAGGCCGGCGGAGCCCATCCCCGCGCCGAGGATGATCCCGCTTGTACTGAGAAGACCCACCATCGGGGTGGGGTGCCTGGCTCGGCGTACGAGCAGGGGGTTGAGGAGAGGGGCCAGCACGATCACGGCGACGGCGCTGGCGGCTTGGGTCCACCCGTACGCCGTAGGCGGCAGGCCGTCCTGGGCCATCATCATCGGGAGAATGGAAAAGAGAGCGGCGACCGGGATCAGGATCAGTAGGCTCGTGAGCCACAGCAGCCACAGCAGCGGGTCGGTGAAGGCCTGCCGGTGCGTCCCGTCCCTGAGAGACGGTCCCGAACTAAGCGGCGGAACAACCCGAAGTGCGACGACGGCGAATGCGCCACACACCACTGCGTTGCACCAGAACAGCACCGAGATACCGACCGGCTCCGCGAGGGCTCCGCCGACAAGTCCCGTGGTGGCGGCCCCGAGGTTGACGGCGAAGTGCCGCCAGCCGGTGATGCGTGCGCGCCCCGGTTCGTCCGGGACGGTGTCGGCAACGAGGGCGGCCACGATCGGGCGGGGGGCGTCGTAGACAAGTCCGGACACAACAGCCGCGACGCCGAGGGCCTGTGGGGTGCGGGCTTCGGCGAGTAGAGGAAACGCTGCAGCTGCCGCCGTCATTGCGCCGACCAGAGTGGCCCGGCGGCCGACCCGGTCGGCCAGCCATCCGCACAGCAGTTGCCCGATGAACCAGCCGGCACCCCACAACGCAAGGACGGTGCTCACAACTGCCGTATCCAGGTGCAGCTCATCCAGGCGATAGGGCAGGTACGGATAAACAAAGCCTGCGGCGCGCACGACGAACGTCGCGACGAGCAGTGCCCAGATGATCGGAGGCCACCGATTCGAGGCCGGAGCCGAGGGCGACCTGGACAGTGATTGCGGGGATGAGACTGTTGTGGGCACCAAAACTCCAGGTAGCCGAAGAACTGCGGCGCCTCTCGGCGCCGGGGGCGGGAGACTGGAACCGGTCGGAAGGTCAGCGCCCTACGGCGAGTCCACGGCGCAGCTGAGCGGGACCTTCTGGCGAAGCGCAGCTGTTTGGCACGTCGGGCGCCGACTCACTTCGGTGCCCGACGACGGGTGTGCCCCTCACCGGCGGGTGATCGCCGGGGGGCCAGGCTCGACTGTCCGGAACCCACAGGGGCTCCGGACATCGGCGAGCTGGACGTCACCGAGAGAACCTTCAAACGAGTGGTGCGCCGTTGCTGAAGGGCGTCCATCGATATCTCCGCATGAAGAGGAAGCGGTGCCGCTCGGTAGCTGATGCCGGTCTTGCGCTACCGGCCGTGATTCCGCTCGGCGAGCACGCGGTTGCGATGCACCGTGATTCCGGGACCATGAGCCGGACGGCAGAGGGGCGCCGCCGCAGCCTGCGGCGGCGCCCCTCCAGGGAGTCGAGGACCATACGGGGGGGGTGGAGTCCTCGACTGGTCTGTGCGGCTGACGGCGCACGGGGCAGCTGCACCGGGGGCGAAGGTGTATGTGCCCCGGCGACGGGGGGATCGTGCCGCCCCAGTCTGAGCAGGTGGCACCGCCGACGGGGTTACGGACGCTTCGGATAGGCTGGGGGTGGGGAGACCTCGTAGGGATTGACGCAGTAGTAGATGGCGTAACCGCGCACGCGCTTGCCGTCAGATCGGCGTGTCACGGTCCCGCGGGAGTACTAGGTCTTCTCCTTGACCTTGTAGGCGAACTGGTCGACTCGGACCTTGTCGCCCCTGTATCCGATGCCGACGACCACGCTGGTCTTGCTCGGGCTCTTGTGGAACTTCACCGCGCTGCACGACACCTTCATGGTCGCCGTGTCGTAGGCCTGTGCTGCCGGCGCAGCGGCCAGGCCCCCACCGGCGAGCGCGAAGCCGAGTACCCCTGCCGCGATGCTGCGGCGGCTCAGGACGATCAAGATGGTCCCCTCCTGCTGCTCGGGCGGCATTCGTGGATCGTGTCCCTCGGCGTGGTGTTGGCGATCAGCGGCTGGGAGTGCGCGGGCGTCTGCCCGGGGCGCACTTCCACGGGTGAGTACCGCTCCCTGAACAGGAGGCGGGCCATCGCGTAACTCTCCTTGGTGAACGCCCAGTTCAACCACGAGGAGTGCACGATGGCCCTGTCCCAGTCTGAGCTGATACGGCTGCTTGAGTCACTACGCTCGACCGACGGAATCGAACTCATCCGCGCCATCGCCGAGCGGATGGTGCAGGAGCTGATCGAGGCCGAAGCGAGTGCCCACATCGGCGCGGAGTGGAACGAGCACACGCCGACACGGACCAACATCCGCAACGGGCACCGGGAGAAGGTACTGACCACGCTGGCCGGCGATCTCGACCTGGAGATCCCCAAAGTCCGCACCGGCAGCTTCTTCCCGTCCCTGCTGGAGCGCCGGCGCCGCATCGACCAGGCCCTCTACGCCGTCATCATGGAGGCATACGTGCACGGCGTCTCCACCCGCAGCGTGGATGACCTGGTCAAAGCCCTGGGCGGGGACAGCGGCATCTCGAAGTCGGAGGTCTCACGGATCTGCGCGACGCTGGATGAACCGCTGAGCGCGTTCCGCACCCGCCCGCTGGATCACGTCCGCTTCCCCTACGTCTACCTGGACGCGACCTACTGCAAGGCACGGGTGAACCACCAGATCGTCTCGCGGGCCGTCGTGGTCGCCACCGGCATCACCGAGGACGGCAACCGCGAGGTGCTGGGCCTGATGGTCGGAGACAGCGAGAGCGAGGCGTTCTGGAAGGAGTTCCTGCGCTCCCTGCGCGAACGCGGCCTGTCCGGGGTCCGCCTCGTCGTCACCGACCAGCACTCCGGTCTGGTCGCCGCGGTCCGCAAGGTCATGCTCGGCGCCGCCTGGCAGCGGTGCAGGGTTCATTTCCTGCGGAACGTCTTCAACGTGATCGACCGGGACTCCGGCGAAATGGTCGCCGCGACCATCCGCACCATCTTCACCCAGCCCACCGCCGAGCTGGTGCGCACCCAGCTCGACACCGTCGCCGACATGCTCGGCACCCAGTTTCCCAAGGTCAAAGCCATGCTGCTGGACGCGAAGGAGGATCTGACCGCGTTCGCGGACTTCCCGCCGAGGCACTGGAAGAAGATCCAGTCGACCAACCCGCTGGAACGGATCAACCGGGAGATCAAGCGCCGCACCGACGTCGTCCAGGTCTTCCCCAACGACGACGCGCTCTTGCGACTGGTCACCGCCGTGCTCTTCGAGATGCATGACGAATGGATCGCTTTCCCCCGCCGCTACCTGCCCGAAGGCAGCATGGACGAGCTCTACCGCGAACGCCCCGAAAGCGCCCCCGCGCTACCCAACAACCCGAACACGCCTACCGATTGATCGCCAACACCACGAAAAGGGACACCATCCATTCGTGGACGAGGACTCCTCGGAAGCGCGCTTCAACGTCGCTCACGCGCCTGGTGGCGGGCATACGGGCTTCCCGACACCAACATCCATAAACACCTGTAGATGACAGGCCTTGACTGTAGCCCTCAAGCGACGACAGGTCGACCCCTTTCCATAAACACATGTAGAGGCATTTGGATACGGGTACCATCTCGCGCCGCCAGGTCGCCCGAACCTGCGAGTGGTCGATACCCTCGAACCCGGGAGGGGGAGTCGCCGATTGGACCGGTATGCACTAGATTCGCGTAAACGCATGTGGAGAAAAGACCAAGGGTGACCTGCGCCCCCTCACTGCGTGAGAAGCTCACAGGAGGCGGCTCCTCTCCAGCAGGCTTGACCTACCCATATGGTCAGATCTGCATGGCGAGAGCGCTTCACGCGGCCTGCCCGCGTAGCAATATCCACGTGCGTGGATGACGATAAGGTCCGCGCATCTGCGCATGATGATCAAGCTGTACAGAGGGGGGGAGGGGCCGACGATGCCAGGAAGGGGCGATGACGGCACCAATGAGCCGCCGCGCACACTCGCGGAGAAACTGTCGAGCCTCCGTGACGCACGGGCGCCTGAAGGCGGGAGGCCGCCATCCTGGGAGAAGCTGGCGAAGCAGATCAGCGAAGAGACTGGCACTCCCATCTCGGGCGCGTACCTTTGGGAGCTGGGGGTTGGCAAACAGGAAGCCAGCCTGACCCTGCGTCACCTCAGGGCTCTCTCCTCGTTTTTCAAGAAGCACATCTCCTACTTCGCCGACGAGACAGCGGCCTTCGAGGACGACGTGCAGGCGCAGATGGCTCTCCTGGAGCAGCTGCGTCGCCAAGGCGTCCGCCACATCAGGCTCCAGAACATGGAGGGGGATGCCGCCCCCGAGACGGTCACTGATCTTCTCGGGCGACTGCAGACGATCGACCTCCTGAGCGATCCGGAAGTTCGGGCCATCGCACTGAAGATCGCCGGCCTGACGCCCGAACAGCGTGAGGCGCTCGGTGGTCTGGCCGGCGAGCCGCCACTGCTCGACGTCCTCCCCCGCGCGATCGGCCTTCTCGAAGCTGCAGCCGGGGCCACCGACGAGCAGATCGCTTCGGCCGCCGATGCCCTGGGCCGGGCCGACGTCCTCCAGTTGCTCCACGACGAGGAGGCCGTCGGGATCGCACGCCACTGCAGTAATTTGCTGCCGTCCAGCAGGAAGGCCGTCCTGGCGATGATCGGGCAGCTTGAGCGCCTGGAAAGCGGCAAGGCGTAAGAGCCGGACCGTCCGCTGAAGGGACGGCCCCGCACTCCCTCAACGAACTAGCCTCGCGCTTTCACGAACGAGCCTGTCCGAAGCGTGATCAACAAGCTGAGGAGTCCTCTGACCTGGGACGATGGGACTTGCCTAGGGTCCTGGCCGTCGTCAAGAAAGCTGCACTCCTCAGGTGAAGAGGCCTATCAGGTCGTATGCGTGTGTCCGTGTTGAGCGGCGGTCGTGGAGTGGTCAGCCAGGCCGGTGGCGTGCCGCTGGTCCGGAGTAACGCCGCTGCGGACGACGCCCTGGCTGGTATCAGTGGGTCAAGGCTGATGTTCTGCGAGGTGCCGCTGGAGGTCGATGTGGCGGAATTGGTACACGGCCCCCACCTGTCGCAGGACGCCTCGGCGCTCGTGGGCATCGGCCAGGAAACTCATGAAGCGCCAGGGTACGCGGCCCTTCACCGCCAGTTTGATACGCGCCACCAGGAACTGCATCCACACCGACCGGATGAGGCCGAGCACGAGGCCGATGGGGAACGTGAACGCGAAGGTGACGGCCATCTCCTCCCAGAAGTGCGCTAGTCCGGCGGCTTCCCCAAGAGGGGTGAGGAGCTTGTGCAGGAGTGCATGCACGAGCGCGCCTGTGAATGCGGCCGAGAGCGTAAGCGTCCAGAAGGTGCGCCGGTCCCGAGCCAGGACCGTACCTGGCCCAACCGCCTTGTCCAGGTCGGGGTGGACCGACCGGAGTCCGCCCAGGAGGGCAAAGGGAAGCCCGACGATGAGTCCGCCCGTGAGTCCGCCCATGATCCCGACGCCACGCCCGATGGTCAGCCCGATCAGGAACCCGAAGACGAGGCCGGTGGCCAGCCCGCAGGTGCGCAAGCCGGATCCTCCCTTCCAGCTCCAGCGGAATCCTGAGCTTGGGCTCCTCTCACCTGCTCTTGAGGTGATCAAGGCTGCCACTACTGCCAATGCAAGCCCAGTGCAGAGCAAGAAGCCAAGCACGGATGCAAAGCCATCGGGTACGAGCACGAGGCTCCCGGGGAGCGCGCCCAAGAGCCCGGCTGTGAGCCCCATCGCAAGAGGCTGTCCGGATGGGAAGGCTTTGTGGAGCTGCCACCAGGCCAGATTGGGGGTGCCGCCCAGGGCGTGTTGGAGATGGCTGGCGAGGAAGGCGTGTGTGCGCTGGGCTTGTTGAACGCTCCAACGTGCGGGATGGCGCGGGTGAGGGCGGTATGCGGCGGGGATGAAGGCAGCGTACAGATGGGTGTCGATGTGCTGGCGGGTGGGAAAGCGAGCCCGGTCGAGGAGTTCGTTGGGATCAGCCAGTTCGGTGATCTGTTCGTCGGGACCGGGGTTGTAGATGGTACGGGCCAGGAACAGACCGAGTGGGGTGCTCAGCGCCTCGGAGACCGGTGCGTTGGACTCGAGCGAGACGGAGACCGGTCTCCAGCGGGCTGCGGCCTGGCCGGCGGAGCCTCCTGCGTCGCGGGCCAGGTAGGCGGCCGCTTTCTCGGGCTCCAGAGGCAGAAGGCGGATGCCTGCTGCTCCATTCAGAAGCACGCTGATCCCGGACGGCGTGGTCAGGGCGCTGCGATACTCAGCGGTGCGGCTAGAGAGCACCAGCGGCTGCCCGGCTGGTAGAGCCTGATTAATGGATTGCAGGGCCCGGGCGCGCACGGCTTGGGGAAGTTCGTCCAGGCCATCGAGGATGGGCAGGATCAACCGCTGCTCAAGTAGGGCATACGCCTGCGTGCTGGTGCTGGGCTGCGAGGGATTGACGGGGGCGAGGGCACGCAGGGCGGAGTGTTCTTGCGCAAGTTCGTCGGCCATCCATCTGTAGAAGTCCTGCCGGTCCGGGTCCCACGAGGCCAAGGAGAACAGGACCGGGACGGCGGCGCCGGGCGAGCGGTGTTCGACCAGGGCCAGGAGGAGGCGGATCAGCAACATGGTCTTGCCGGCACCGGGCTCGCCGAGGACCACCAGCCGCCGGGTGGGCACGCGCCCGAAAACCTGGGCGATTTCACCCCCCTTGCCGGCCAGCCCCCTGGGGCTGACAGCCCATGAGGAGGCGGCTTCAGACGACTGGCCAGGCCAGTCTCCGGCCAGCTCTCTCAGGAAAGGCCACGACTCGACCAGGTCAGTGTCGGCCGCGGTCCATTCAACCGACAGCGGAAAAGGGTCGTTGAGGCGTTGTACCCGAGCTTCGGCCTCCCACTGCAGACGCACACCTTCGGCGAGTTGATCGGCCACGTCTTCCAGCCGGGTGGGCGCCAACCCGCTCCTGCCGAGGCGAAACACGGCCAGCACTGCGGCAGGCACGCCCAGCAGAGCCAAGAAGGCGGACACGGCAGTGCCCAGATCTTTGACTGAGTGGCCGCTCGCGACGTACCACGCCAGGAAAGTTCCCACCACGACTAGATACAGCGGTCCGACCCACTTCAGTGCACGTCTCACACTGTGATCATGCGGGACCGTGAACGGCGTTCCTGTGATTTCACGTCGCCGACACCGCCGGAAGGGATACCGAGCGTTGAGGGTCCAACTTAACCTCGGGCTTTCGCGAAGGGGGCTGTCCGAGGGTTGATCAAATAAGCGAGGAGTGCCTCTGAGCTGGGACGATAGGGCTTGTCGAAGGTCCTGTTCGTCGCCAAGAGAGAAGCACTCCCCCGGGTGAAGAAGCGTAGCGGGTCGTACCCGCCTGTCCGAGTCGAGGGCAACGGCCGTGCGGTGGTCTCGCAGGCCGGGGCGGTCCTGCTGGTGGAGACGGTCCGCAAGAGCGGCGTGGATGCCGCCTTGTCAGCGGCGCTCGCGCCGTGGTGCAAGCCGCGGGCGGTGCACGACCCTGGCAAGATCCTGCTGGACCTCGCGCTGGCGACCGCTCTGGGCGGGGACTGCCTGGCCGATGTCGCGATGCTGCGGGCCGAACCTGCCGTCTTCGGGCCGGTGGCCTCCGACCCGACCGTCTCCCGCCTGGTCGACACGCTCGCCGCAGCGGGCTCTCGGGCACTGGCCGCCATCCGCAGCGCACGAGCCGAAGTACGCGATCATGTCTGGCAGTTGGCCGGGCCCGGTGCTCCGCACGCCGACGGGCAGGTGATCGTCGACATCGACGGCGTGCTGGTGCTGGCCCACTCCGACAAGGAGGACGCCACGCGGACCTGGAAGAAGACCTACGGCCACCACCCGCTCATGGCCTTCGTCGATCACGGACGCGGCGGCACCGGAGAGCCGGTCGCGGGGCTGCTGCGGCCGGGCAGGGCGGGCAGCAACACCGCGGCCGACCACATCGAGACCACCCGCCTGGCGCTGGCCTAAGGGCTGTCCCGTAATCTCTGTGACCTGCTGCTCGACAACAGGTACGGTCTGCGGGTGATACCGACCGAACCGCACGAGTGTCCGCTGCATGGCGCGGGGGCGAACCCCGACCGCCTGACTGGACGCCGCGTGCAGCAGGTGGTGGCCGCCTGGCACCGGCACGACTCCGAGGATGCTGCCGGCCCGCTGGAGATCTGGCTCGTCGACGAACTTGGTGGCTACTTCCACATCACGACCGGCTCCGACTGGTGCCTGATCACGGATGAGGAGGCACCCCACGCGGGATACGACCTTGGTGAGAGCAGCCGGGTCGAGGTGGTGTCGAGTGAACGCGGGACACCGTTTGCCGACTACCTGGGAGAGGTCATCCTCGCGGTGGACCAGAGGTTTGACGCCCGCACCGGACGGGTCGGCCTGAAGGTCTGCTTCGCCACCGGCACTGTTGAATGCGGCAGTTGGGGCGGGGACCTGCAAGTGACCGGCTGACCGCCGATGGGATGATCTTGGATGTGGCTGGTGTGATCACGGCGGCCGAGCCGTCCTGGATAGCCCCCTTCACCGGGCTGAGCCCGCGTGCGTTCGGCAAGTTGGTGATCCAACTGCGTCGCGAGGGTGCCGACGCGTGCCGGCGGGGCCGACCGTGGAGGCTGCCGCTGGAGGACCGGGTGCTGCTGGTGGCCGCGTACTGGCGGACGAATCTGACCATGCGGCAGTTGGCCCCGTTGTTCGGCGTGTCGAAGTCGGCCGCCGACCGGATGATCGATGACCTCGGGCCGAGGCTGGCCCTGCAGCCGCGCCGGCGGTTCGCCAAAGACGCCGTGCTGATCGTGGACGGCACCCTGGTGCCCACCCGCGATCACAAGGTCGCCGAGCAGTCGAAGAACTACCGCTACTCCACCAACCACCAGGTAGTCATCGACGCCGACACTCGCCTGGTCGTGGTCGTCGGCCGACCACTGCCGGGCAATCGCAATGACTGCCGGGCCTGGGCGGAATCCGGCGCGAAGACCGCGGTCGGCAACACCACGACGATTGCCGACGGCGGTTACCCGGGCACCGGACTGGTGATGCCGCACCGTCGCCGCAAGGGCGAGGAACTGCCTGAGTGGAAGCAGGCTCACAATAAGTCACACAAGCAGGTCCGCGCCCGCGTCGAGCACTGCTTCGCCCGCATGAAGACCTACAAGATCCTCCGCGACTGCCGCCTCCGCGGTGACGGTGTCCACCACGCCATGCTCGGCATCGCCCGCCTGCACAACCTCACCCTCGCCGGATAGGCGAGCCCGACCGTTCCGAGGTCGAGCACGTCCCGACCAGCCGGAAGATCATTTACGGGACAGCCCTTAGCTGCCGGGAAAGTTCCGGCGCGGCCGGCGCACCCTGATCCGCACCGACTCCGCCGGCGGCACCCACAAGTTCCTCGACTGGCTCACCACACGCGGGCGGTGGCTGTCCTACTCGGTAGGCATGACCATCACCGAACAGATCCACCAGGCGGTACTGAAGGCTCCCGCCTCGGCGTGGACGCCAGCCCTCGAGCCCGACGGTGAGATCCGTGACGGTGCCTGGGTCGCCGAACTCGCCGGAGATGTGCTGGACGGCTGGCCCAAGGGCATGCGGCTGATCGTCCGCAAGGAACGCCCGCACCCCGGCGCCCAGTTGCGTTTCACCGATGCCGACGGCATGCGGCTCACGGCGTTCGCCACCAACACCAAGAACGTTCCGATCGCGGCGCTGGAACTGCGGCACCGCAAGCGGGCCCGCGCCGAGGACCGCATCCGCGCCGCCCGCGCAACCGGCCTGCGCAACCTGCCCCTCCACGACGCCACACAGAACCAGATCTGGCTGGAGATCATCCAGATCGCCCTCGACCTGCTGGCCTGGCTGCCCATGCTCGCCCTCACCGGCCCCGCGCGGCTCTGGGAGCCCCGACGGCTCCGCCTGCGGCTGTTCTCCGCCGCCGCCCAGCTCGTCACCACCGGACGGCGCCGCATCCTCCGCCTCGCGAAGCACTGGCCCTGGGCCCATGTGATCACTGCCGCACTGCAACGGCTCGAAGCCCTTCCGAACCCCCGCTGACCAGCAGCATCCCGTCCCTACGAGCAGCACCACCCGACCGGAGCCGTGGAACCCGACGCCCACCCGACGCGAGAGCCGGGCCATCAACCTGCCCCCAAACAGAATTCTCCGCTCCAAACGAGCAGAAAGGGTCCATCAGCAAGCTGACGGACCCTCATGCAAGATCGAGGCTAAGGGCTGTCCCGTAAATGATCTTCCGGCTGGTCGGGACGTGCTCGACCTCGGAACGGTCGGGCTCGCCTATCCGGCGAGGGTGAGGTTGTGCAGGCGGGCGATGCCGAGCATGGCGTGGTGGACACCGTCACCGCGGAGGCGGCAGTCGCGGAGGATCTTGTAGGTCTTCATGCGGGCGAAGCAGTGCTCGACGCGGGCGCGGACCTGCTTGTGTGACTTATTGTGAGCCTGCTTCCACTCAGGCAGTTCCTCGCCCTTGCGGCGACGGTGCGGCATCACCAGTCCGGTGCCCGGGTAACCGCCGTCGGCAATCGTCGTGGTGTTGCCGACCGCGGTCTTCGCGCCGGATTCCGCCCAGGCCCGGCAGTCATTGCGATTGCCCGGCAGTGGTCGGCCGACGACCACGACCAGGCGAGTGTCGGCGTCGATGACTACCTGGTGGTTGGTGGAGTAGCGGTAGTTCTTCGACTGCTCGGCGACCTTGTGATCGCGGGTGGGCACCAGGGTGCCGTCCACGATCAGCACGGCGTCTTTGGCGAACCGCCGGCGCGGCTGCAGGGCCAGCCTCGGCCCGAGGTCATCGATCATCCGGTCGGCGGCCGACTTCGACACGCCGAACAACGGGGCCAACTGCCGCATGGTCAGATTCGTCCGCCAGTACGCGGCCACCAGCAGCACCCGGTCCTCCAGCGGCAGCCTCCACGGTCGGCCCCGCCGGCACGCGTCGGCACCCTCGCGACGCAGTTGGATCACCAACTTGCCGAACGCACGCGGGCTCAGCCCGGTGAAGGGGGCTATCCAGGACGGCTCGGCCGCCGTGATCACACCAGCCACATCCAAGATCATCCCATCGGCGGTCAGCCGGTCACTTGCAGGTCCCCGCCCCAACTGCCGCATTCAACAGTGCCGGTGGCGAAGCAGACCTTCAGGCCGACCCGTCCGGTGCGGGCGTCAAACCTCTGGTCCACCGCGAGGATGACCTCTCCCAGGTAGTCGGCAAACGGTGTCCCGCGTTCACTCGACACCACCTCGACCCGGCTGCTCTCACCAAGGTCGTATCCCGCGTGGGGTGCCTCCTCATCCGTGATCAGGCACCAGTCGGAGCCGGTCGTGATGTGGAAGTAGCCACCAAGTTCGTCGACGAGCCAGATCTCCAGCGGGCCGGCAGCATCCTCGGAGTCGTGCCGGTGCCAGGCGGCCACCACCTGCTGCACGCGGCGTCCAGTCAGGCGGTCGGGGTTCGCCCCCGCGCCATGCAGCGGACACTCGTGCGGTTCGGTCGGTATCACCCGCAGACCGTACCTGTTGTCGAGCAGCAGGTCACAGAGATTACGGGACAGCCCTTAGACGGCGTCGCCGCCGTCACGGTACGAGCCCAGCTGAAGGTATTCGGCGATAAGTTCACGCGGAAGCAGGGGCATCAGCCGGCTTGCAGCATCGAGCGTCATTTGATCCGCCTCCTCCACGGAGGCAGCTTCTGACGCCTCCCACCGAAGGCGCCCCCCAGTGCCTGTGGAGACAGGATGGAACAGCATGGTTCCGTCCCTGGCCGAGAGCCACACACCGCTAGGAGGTTCAGGCTTGTTCGCCTCGTCACGGTGAACGAAGCCGTCTCCCTCATTCCCCTCACGACGAACCTCGCCGTTGGCGGATGAATCCGCAAATTCAGGGGATTCCGAGGATGCCGTGCCTCGTGAAACCCTACCCAGGGCTCCGTGCCGTTTTTCCCGCCGGCTCCCGCCCGGCACCGTCATCGCTATCGCTCCCACGGTCCGTTTCCGCTTTTCCGTTCATTGCGCGACTGCGGCTCATTCCCCGATAAGTACACGCGCTTCGCCTCCCTGCCGATAAGGGTGAACCTCGCTCAGTCCGAGGCCCAACTGCCCACCCCGGTACACGATCCGAGGCACGGCAGCGTCCAGTGACCCGGCGCGCGGCAGCCCGACCGATGCGGACGCTCACCCTCCCCACGCCCTGATTCCTACCCTCGCAAATATGTCTACGTCAACGAGGAAACGCGGAGAGCCGTATGAGGCATTACGTTTCTCGCCTGGCGAGAAACTGATCCGCCTGAACACATCCCATGCGGCGAGAATACTGTTTCGTTTCTCACTGTATGAGAAATGGATGGTGATCCCAGGCACTCTGCAGAAGCGTCACCTTCGTGGCATAGCCTGACGGCAGATCGCCCGCCCGCAGCGATCATCACCCTCGTTGGCGCCACCACACCCAAACGGGTCGAGCGAACACCAAAGCCCTAAGTTACCGGTATTGAGGTTAGGCTCCGCCGATCTGGCTGAGTCGCGCCGCAGCACTAATGGTGGCGTGGATGTAGTGCTGCGGCGCTTCCGGCATGACGTCCATGGGCTTGAGCAGCAATGTAGCCCCCCAGATCGCGCCGTCCCAGATGATTGGCGCCGCTATGGAGTTCCACCCCGCCATGCACTCCTGGTACCCCAGCGCGTAGCCCTGGTCCCGGATGTCGATGAGGGAGTGGAGAAATTCGACCCCGTCCTCGATGACGCCGGGCCCGGCCTCCTCGGGGGCCGGGCTATCGGCGATCTTCTTCTGTACCTCTTCGGGGAGGTAGGCGAGGATCGTGCGGCCCGAAGCACCGGTTCGCAGGGAGCGGGTGATCGTGAGGACGTCACGCGGCGCCATCCCCAACTCCTGGAGGTCGGAGTCCCCGACCGCGAAGTCCAGGCACTGCCTCCCAGCTATGCCGAACGGGGCCCTCATGTACAGGAAGACCAGGCCATCGCTGGTGGACTTCCGGAGCCCTTGCAGAACCCGTGCGGCCTCGCCTCCCGAGAGGTTGTCTTCGGTGAGCGCATGGAGCCCTAAGTCGGCCACGGCAGTGCCGAGTTGGTACAGGCCTCGGTCGACACGGACGAAAAATGCGCCAGCGGCCAGTATGCGGCCGGTGGTCGAGTCGTCCAGTTCTGCTGTCTTCGCAATCTCTGACAGCCTGTGGGCACCGGGGCCAAGGCTGACAAAAGTCTGCTGCACTCGCATCAGGCGGTCTGCGTAGCTCATTCCAGCCCCTCGCTGTCCGCTCATCGACCGCTCCCCCACGTGAGCCGGCTGCCCATGCCGCCGGCGTACTGCCCTATGTCTGCGGTAACTCGATGCACGGGGTATAGGCCCGGCTCCTCAGCTGGCGTGTGCAGTGAACAGTCGATGCCCCCCACACGCTCCATCCCCTCAGGGGAAGAAAGTTCGGATCCTATTGAAAAGCCGAGCGAACTCTCGACGCCAGGAAGGGGCGGCACGGCAGCCGCGCTGCCGGACCGGGTGGGGCGCGGTGGTCGGTTGTGTGGTGCAGCGTCGGATGTTGTCACTGTCTGTCTCCATCCCGGTGGGCGTACGCATACGAACCTCCGCGAGGGAGGCCGTGGGCAGTGAGAATGACTGTGCCTGTCCGGATTGGGCGCTTCCGCCCGCCTCGCCGGATGTAACTGTTCAGTATCGCAACTTCTGCTCGGATCCTGCTAGGTCGACCCGACGTGTGTCAACGAACGTTCCGGTTGTGAAACGTTCGTTCGTTGAGTCTAGGCTGTGCCGATCACGACGACTACGTTGGCTACCGACTCGCATCTCGCCCCAAGGAAGACGCCTGTGAATGAGCCTTACCCTCCACTTTCGGAGACTCTGGCCCGTGTCGACGAGCTGTGTCGTCTGCTTCGTGCTTCGCGCGATAACGTGCTGGACGTCACGCGCCTCTCCCGTGCAACCGGACTGACGGGCGGCGTCGTTGAGCTCCTGCTCGCCGGTGGATCTGTCGACCCGGTCGATCCGGAGACCATGGTCCGCGAACGCGTGCGTTTCCTCTTCGAGCACTACGACCGCGGTGACCTGAACCAGGTACCGGCCCTCGCCGCCGCGATCAAACAGACCCCCACCTGGACGAAGAAGCTGGTTCTCGGGCAGGCCAAGCCGAACATCTTCGTTGGGGCGGCGCTGTGCAAGCACTACGGAATCGACAGCGAATTCCTGACGGATTTTCCGGAAGACGCCCTCAATCGTGAACTGAGGAAGATCCTGTTCGACCTCGAACTGAAGGCGGATCCGGGCAAGACCCTGGCGGACCTTGGCGTTGCCCACGTCTCTCGCAGAAATCCGTTCGGCGATCCGGACCTCACCGCCCTCGCCAGAATGGTCGCCGAGATAGTCAAGGAAGAACTAAGGCCAGTGACGCATCGTCTCGACCGCCTCGAACTGCCGGAGAGTGACCGATGAGCTGGGGCGCTTTACGCGGCGTCGGACGGGACCAGCGCAAGCTCATGGCCGACCTGAGCACTGCGGTGTCCCGCAGAATTGACATTCCGGCGGATCCTCCGCTCGTCTTCCAAGCGCTCTGCCTGGCCATGAGCGAAAGGCGCAGCGGTCGTCCGATCGTCCTCGTGGAGCGCGCCTTCCCCGAGGAAGCCAGCGGCACGACTGGCCTGTGGCTGGACACGAAGGAACAGGACATCATCGTCCTGGAGGAAAGCCTTGAGCCTGATCACAAACTTGTGGTTCTCGGACATGAGCTATGGCACGTGGAGGCCGGCCACCGCCACGATCTCGGCGGGGCTGCGGTCGCCGCGCGCGCGGCACTCGCCGGCCATCAGGACTGGCCCGAGATAGCCCGCACCATCGCAGCCCGCTCCCACTCCCATCAGGCCGACGAGGTGGATGCCGAGCGGTTCGGCATCCTGATGGGCAGCAGCATGGGAAGGTGGCTCGCCACCCCCGGCACCCGCCGTCTGGACGACGTCGCCCGGCGCATCGGCGAGTCCCTGGGCTACTCCGGACCACAGGGGAACTGACATGTTGATGAGCTACTCATTCTGGCTCATCGCCGTCGTGCTCGGCGTCGGTGCATGCTACAAATTACCGGCCATCGTGCGAGTCGGGGGCAATCCTCTTGCACGCCAGGTCGGTGGCCTTCTGATCCTGGCAACTGCCGTCTTCTTCTTCGCCGCGCCGACTGTCATCGCGAAGATGAACGACCTGACGGGAATCGTCAACTTCTCTGCGCCGTGGGTCTACAGCCTGATCACGCTGTTCAGCGCATCGTGCCTCCTACTGATCATCAAGTGGCGCGGAGGCGACGAGGTGAGCATCCGCCGGGCCACCTGGTGGGTGTACGGCAGCTACGGCACTCTGGTCCTCGGGCTGTGGCTGTGCTTCTCCATGGGCGATCATCACGTCGAGCGGGTGAGGGATCTCGACACCTTCTACGCCACCACGCCGTGGATGCGCGAGATGATCCTGCTCTACCTGGCTGCTCAGACCTCAGCCGCCCTCGTCACGTCCGCTCTGCTGTGGAGCTGGGAGCGCACCGTCCGAAGGACCGGCTGGCTGCACACCGGTGTCGTGCTGCTGACCGTCGGCTACGCCCTGAACATTGTCTTCAACGCGCTCAAGTTGACGGCCGTCATTGCACGATGGAACGGGCACAACCTCGACTACCTGAGCACCAATGTGGCCCCACTCATCGCTTTTTTGGTGGGCTTGCTCATCAGCCTCGGTTTCGTCGTCCCCCACACCGGGAACCGGGTGAGCCAGTACGTGGCAGCGCGCCGCGAATACCAGGCCCTCGCCCCCCTGGCCCGCACGTTGCAGCACGTGCCGACAGCATCGGCACCGGTCTTCCTCGGCCGGACTGCTCCACTGAGACTGCGGCTGACGCACCGCCGCACATTCGTCCGGGACGCTCTACGGCACCTGTATCCCTTCATGAACACCGAACTTCACGAAAAGACCGTGCAGGGCCTCATCGCCGAGGGCAAAAAGCCTCACCGGGCCCAGGCCCTCGCCGACGCCGCAGCCATCAGCGCCGCAGTCGAACGCATACATGCAGGTGGCAGTCCCGTTCCCGGCCAACCGCACATCGATCTGAGCAACCCGGTCGTCATCTCGCGCGCACTGCGCAGACTTCCCAGCCTGCATGCGGTCCGCCGGACCTCCTCAACAGAGAGCCTGACCTCATGAGCGACCTCGCCAGTCCCGCCGCACCCGGACACCGCGCCGTCATCATCGGCGGCGGCCTCGCCGCCATGCTCACCGCCCACGTGCTTTCGAAGGTGACAGATGTCCTCGTCATCGAGCGGGACACCCTGCCCACGGTGCCCAAAGCCCGAACCGGCCTGCCCCAGGCCCGTCACACACACGTGCTCTGGTCCGGCGGCGCCGACGCGATAGAGGCACTGCTGCCCGGCACAGCCAAGGAGCTCGACTCGGCCGGCGCGCGCCGCATTCCTCTGACTACCGGCATGGTCGCCCTCAGCCCCCAGGGCTGGTACCGCCGTTGGCCGGAGAGCCACTACGCCATCACCTGCAGCCGTGACCTCCTCGACTGGGTGATCCGTCAGCGCGTACTGCGGGAGGCCGGCACCCGCATCACCGTCATGGAACGTACCTCCGTCGTTGGGCTGACGGGCAGCAGCTCGACAGTGACCGGCGTGGCCACCCGCCGCGAAGACACCGGCGAGGAGGACACCCTGCTCGCGGACCTGGTCATCGACGCCAGCGGCCGCGCTTCCCGCACCCCGCAGTGGCTCGCGGCCCTCGGCGTGCAGGCCTCGGCCGTCCGTGAAGTCGACTCCGGTCTGGTGTACGCCAGCCGCATCTACCAGGCCCCCGACGGCCTCCCCGAAGACTGGCCCATCATCAACGTCCAGGCCAACCCCCGCGGCAACGGACCAGGACAGGGCGGCGTCATCACACCTCTCGAAGGCGGCCGCTGGCTCGTCACCCTCCACGGCACCCACGGCGGCCAGCCCACCAAGGAAGCCGACGAGTTCCAGCACTTCGCCCGAAAGCTGCGGCACCCCATCATCGGCGAGCTGATCAGCAAGGCCACACCAGTCAGCCCCGTCAGCGTGACGCACATGACGGCGAATCGACGTCACTTCTACGAAAAAGCCGCACTGCCGGACAATCTGCTCACCATCGGGGACTCCGTCGCCTCCTACAACCCGACCTACGGACACGGCATGTCCGTCATCGCACAGGGTGCCGTGATCTTGCGCAACACGATCCAACGTCATGGCTGGAACTCCCCCGGCCTTGCCCGTCACGCACAGAAAGCCATCGCGAAGCCGGTCAACACCGCCTGGACCTTCGCCACCGGAACAGACGTGTTCTACCCCGGCGCCACCGGGACCGGGCCCACGGCCAGCGAGCGCCTGGCTGCCGCTTTCGTCGACCGTCTCAGCTATACAGCTACCGGCTCCGGCCCCACCGCACGGGCCCTCACCGACGTGATGACCCTGCGGAAGGGGCCGGAGCGGCTGGCATGGCCCGACGTCCTCATCCGCGCCCTGGTCGGCCCGGTGAAACCTCCACTCGACCAGCCACCGCTGACCGCGAAGGAACGAGCGGCCGTCGACTACAACTGACCGGCGTTATACGTGCAGTTGGCCCCGCTCCTCCGGCTTGTCGCGGCCCCAGGACAAACCGGGCGCAGCCACTTCCGGTCAGGACTGGCCTCGCTGGTGAACAGGGTGAACGGCTTCTCTCGGGGTCGATTCAAAGCGGAATCGGACACTTACATGGTTCTAAGTCGGACCGATTCCGGTGGGGCCAGCCCCCCCCTCCGGACGGTCCTGGCCGGGTTCCGTGAACGTGGCGAGCGATCCCTCCCCCTGCTGCTCGGCGAGCGGGAGGGGGCGAGCCGGAGGCCGCCATCCTGCCTTACGACCTCTTCGTGGAGTTCTGCCGAATACTGCAGCGTGGAGAGGACCTCGCCCTCGGCAATCTCGCAGCCAATCGGCTGTCCGACGCTCCCGCCCCCGGACAAGGGCTAGATGCGGCGGCCCTAGGGCGTGTATCGAATGTGCTGGTCACAGCCACTCGTTGATGGCTGCTACGAGGACGGTCGCCTCGTAGCGGACCGCGAGCTTGTCGTAGCGAGTCGCCACGGCGCGGTTCCTTTTCAGGCGATTTATGCCGCACTCGACTGCGTGTCGAGCCTTGTAGTCCTCGGCGTCGAACTTGGGCGGCCTGCCGCCGCGAGAGCCAAGCTTCTTGCGGTTGCGGGCCTGGTCGACCTTGTCCGGGATGGTGCAGCGGATACCGCGGCGTCGCAGGTAGGCGCGGTTCTTCCGGGACGCGTAGGCCTTGTCGGCGCGGACCCGGTCGGGCCGGGTGCGCGGACGCCCCGAGCCCAGGCGGGCGACGCGGACCTTCTTCAGCACGGGCTCGAACTGCGGGGAGTCGCCTCGCTGTCCGGCGGTGATCACGATGGACATGGGCTTTTGCCCCTGCTCGACGGCCAGGTGGAGCTTTGTGGTCAGGCCGCCGCGTGAGCGTCCGAGGCCGTGGTCGTCCGGCTCGACGGCGATGCCCCCGGGCGGCTCGGCCTGCAGATCTCCTTTTTCCGCGCCCCGGCGGCGTGCTGGTGGGCCCGGCACACGGTGGAGTCGATGTTGAGGTCCCAGGTGATGAGCTCCTTGGCGTCGGCCTGGGCCTGCAGTTCGGCGAAGATCCGTTGCCAGGTGCCGTCCCGCTGCCAGCGTCGGAAGAGGTCGTACCCGCGGGCCCAGGGCCCGTACCGCTCCGGCACGTCCCGCCACGGGACGCCGGTGCGGGTGCGGAACCGTATGCCGTCGATCAGCTGCTGCCTGGTCCATATCGGCGGACGCCCCGACTTCTTGCCTCTGGGCAACAGCGGCTCCAGGCAGGCCCACTGCGCATCCGTCAGATCTCCACGTGCCACGAAGCAAGATCATCTCACCTCAAGATCCACTTCCGATACACGCCCTAGCTCGCTTGGTCACCGAAGCGCAGCCCGAGGACACCGAGGATCTCCTCCAGGCCGGCGGCGCATCGTCCCGCGAGGACCGACGACAGCAGGACGGAGAACTCGTGGCGGCGTCCGACCCTTTCCACGGAGACCACCTACCGCAGGTCGGCGCCGACATCCTGCAGTTGAAGAACCTTCAGCTGCAGAACTGGCGCTCATCCACGTCGCGCAACTGACCACCGGAGAAGTCCAAGACACTCGCCTGAAACGCATGCCGGACTCCTGGCCTGCGGAACTGAGGAACTGCTGGAAGCTGCACTTCGATGTGCAGGAGTACGCTGCCGGCCAGCGCCTCAACCGTTCAGCGCCGCGCTATCGCTTTGTCTACCGATTTCTCGACCCGGTGCCCGACAGTACAGACCGCGACCGGCGGCCACGGCTCCAAGTCCTCGCAGTCGGCCCGCGCTACCTGGCCGAGGCGTACGAGCGAGCCGTCTCCAGGCTGGCCCGCCCGGAGATACCAGGGGAACACTCAGTCCAGCCAGCACGCCCCTCTGCCCAACCCACCGTGCATCAACGCGGACAGCGCACGGGTGGACGAAGCCGACAAGCCCGGGACGAGCAGCGCCAGCCTCGACAAGGCTCTCCCCGTCCCGGACATCATCGGCAAGCATGCCCTGGCCTTGCGGCCCGCACATGCTACGGCTGGATGAGTGTCTTGGAGATGGCGCGACCGCCGACGCGTAAAAAGACGCAGCCGAGTCGAGCACACGCCGGTGTCGTTACGGTCTTCCCCCATGCGCAGCTCCCTGTACGAGCCAGTGGCCTGCCCGATCGGCAGGCCGCCGAAGCAGTCCTCCAACCCCACCCATCAACATAAACGCACGTTGACAGACTCAGTCCTACGCGATCGGAGCTCGAGCGAGAAGCGACGTCTACAATAAACACTTGTAGATGAGTATGGCTTCCCGCCGCCGAAGCCCCGACGTCTCAAAGAAGGAGTCCTGGATCATGACCGTGCTCCGTCGAGCCGCCGCCCTGGCTGTATCCACCGTCCTCCTCGCCGGAGGCACGTGAGCGAGAGCTCCCGCGCGCCGGAAGCGTGTGAGGTGGCGCTCCTGGTGGCCGACCTCCCTCCGGAGACCTACCAGTCGCGCGGGCTCGGCACGCGACTGGCCGATCTCATCGCCGACCTCGCCCGCGACGCGGGATTCGCGTCCCTCACCGTGACGTCGCTGTGGACGAACTGGCGGATGCTGCTCATCGTCGAGCACCTCGGCGGCCCGGTCCTGCCCCAGACCTCGTATGTGCGCAACATGGCATTGCTCGGCCTCCTGCCGAACTCCGGCCTGGACGTGGCCGACGAGATCGAACTGCGGATCGTGCTGTGAGGGCGGCTACTCCGTCGGGGACCGAGCGGTCCACCGTTGTCACCGACGACGGCGCCCGGCTGACCGTGTACACCGACGGTCCGTCGTATGCCGGAGTGACGGTGATCCTGAGCCACGGCTTCCTGATGACGGCGGACGTGTGGCGTCTCCAGGCACGCGCGTTGTCTGCCGGCGGGATCCGGGTCGTCCGCTACGACCAACGGGCCCACGGCAACTCGGCTCAAGGCCGCGGGGCCATGACCGTCGACCGGCTCGGCGCCGACCTCGTCCACGTCATCGACGCGACAACGCCTCACGGACCGGTCGTCCTCGCCGGGCACAGCATGGGCGGCATGGCAGCCCTCACCGTCGCTGCCCGACACCCAGAACTCATCCGCCACCGACGTCCACACGTAGCCCTGATCTCGACGTCCTGCAGCCGGGCCCAGCTGGTGCCGGGCACCCACCCGCTCCACTGGATCAAGGCAGCAGCCCGTGCGAGCTACTCCTATCCCCTCTGCTGGCTTCCGCCCGCCGCCGACGTCGCACGGCGCCGGCTGCCGAGCCGCCACCCGCGGGCCTTCCGCCCCGAGACGCAGCACCACGGCGACAACCCGCCTCCGAGCCGACAAGCCATCCGCCGTACGCCCACCGCGCAGATCGCCCAGCTGTGGAAGTCCCTGCGCACCTACACCACCGCCGAGATGCTCCACGCTCTCGACGCACTCGCCGACCGCGTCGAAATCGTCACGGGCGAACTGGACGACTGGATTCCGCTGTCCCAGACCCATGAGCTGGCCCGACAGCTGCCCAACGCACGTATGCACGAGCCCGTCATGGGCGCCGGGCATCGACTGCCCACCGACAGGGTCGGCCACGCCGCCGTGACCCAGGTCCTGAACTGGATGGCCCAGGAGGGGCTCCGCGAACCCGCCTCCACAGCAGCACCCCTGAGGTGAACCCACATGAGTCGAGACCATCAACAGCCGCCGCCCACGCGCCTTTGGCCATCCGGCTCGACCCGGACACCACTATGACGCTGCGGTTCATCGCCGAGCCGACCGGGCGCCGCCGCCGGCACCGGCGCTCCCTTCAGTCTCCCCATCGCCCCACTGAATCCTGGCCGCGGGAAACACCCGCCGGCTCGCGGTCCCCCTCCGCGTAGAGGCCCGGGCCCGCAGCACCCACCAGCCCGGTGGCGAGCCAGCTGATCGGGCCCCGCCTGCACCGCGTTGTACCACTTCACACCTTGGCCTTCTCGATCGTGACGGATCGGAGAGCCCATGCAGCCGCATGCCCGCCATGCCCTTGAGAATTGGCACACAGCCTGGACCGCCCAGCAGGATGCCGCCCTGGCCGCCTTTGCCACAGCCTTTCCCGGCCTTGCACGCATGGATCGCCCAACGGGCTGCTGCGATCCGCGTATGAAGGTCGAACGGCACGGCGAGGCGACCGGCTTCGTGTGCTTCGACGATCACGGCCGTGCCACGGTGGATTTCGCCGGGATCCCGCAGACCACCCTCGGCAGAACCCTCGAAGTCATCTTCGGGTGCGGCTGGTTCGAAGAGGGACCCGAGGGGATCGCAGCCGCGCCGCCTGGCACCTACAACTGGGACGACGAGGCCACGTACACGGAATTCGAGATCAAGGTTGAGGCCGATGCCACCGCCTCGATCTGCATGTCGTACGTGACCGTAGAGGACGCCGTCGTCCTCCTCGACGAGCTGCAGCACCAACTGGTCGAGCACTCGGCAACGGCCGAAGAACCTTGACGTCTTCCGGCTGTGTCATCTGCCCCGTGCAATGGCGATGCCAGCGAGCTCCCTTCAACGTTTCCAGGTTGCTGTGAGCTGCTGCGGCACGGGCGTGCGCGCCCTCGCGTTCGCTCGCCACATCGCCGTGAACGGAAAGTCGTTGTCCACCCAGAGGACGCCGGCCAGCTCCGAAGGCATCGCCCATCGTGGAGGGTTGTCCGGCTGGAACTCGATGGGGTTATGGATGTACGTGTCGCCGTAGTCGAACTGCACCGTCACCGTGGGCGTGCCGTTCAAAAGACAGTCGAGCTGTTCGATACCGAGCCCCGTGAACTTGTCGGCACCGGCGGCGACGATAAGAGGCAGGCCAGCCTCCTCTGCCAGGGTTCGGTACTTGCTGACCTTCTCCTCAATTCCCGCCACCAGCGGCTGCGCCGAGACGACTCCGGCCCTGCCACTGGGCGGTACGAGGATCGCCCGCATCCCGGGCGCCTGCATCGTCGCGCCCGTCTTCCGGTCGGCCATGACCAGAAATCTGTAGCCCTGGCTCGGCAGCTCCGCCTGGAGAAGGGGGGACAGAAGGTAGCGCCGCAGGTCTTGGGCGATCTTCTTCGCCGTGCGCGCATCCGGCGCATCCAATGGACGGTCTCTGAAGCCGGCCACGGTCAGCACTACCGGCACGGGGATCTGCTTCACTCGCTCGACCAGGTCGTGCCATGCTTTCATACGCCCGAAGAGCTCCTTCGACGGGCTGTGCGTAAGCACCTCGACCAGGGCGATAGGCCGCCCCTCGGCATCAAGCACGGTCCAATCCGGCGTCTGAGTTCCCCACAGTCGTTCGTACTCCACACGGAGACCCGACGCCCGGAGCGCTTCGCCGGCGGCAAGTTCGATGTGATCGCTCCAGAAGTTCTGATCACGCCAGAGGTTCCTCGCGTAGGTGTCAGCGTGCTTGTCTGGCAGGAGGGCCAGCTGCGCGTCGAGCCACGCCCGCCACGGCCCGTACTCGTCTTCTACGGCGAGGTCGTACGAGAGGGGTCGCCCCTCAGGGCGACGGTGGCCGTATCGGCGTTTCTGCTCGGCCACAAATTCGGGGCCGAACCGGCGATTCGGCTGATCGGTCTTCATAGGAGCGGATTATGAATCCTCTCGCGGCTCTGCTGCACGCGAGTTGACATCCGGTACAGCCCTGGCCATCCCCCGACTGGCGTTGTCGTGCCCATGCACCTTTGTGCGTCCAGCTCTCCGGCCAGCCGCCACAGAAACAGGCACCACTTCGCCGCGGGACAGGCGTACCCCATCGTGGTTGAGGTACTCGGCCAGGTGCGGGTGGTGTCCCTCCCGGCTATCGAGTATGGGAGGCCGCAGCGAACTCCGCGCAAGGTCGGCCGCCCAAATCTCACTTCGCCGGGAGGGGCCGGGGGCCGATCTCCACGGCAACGCATCCCCCGGGGCCAAGTCCGCCACCCGGCCGCAGCACTCGGGGCACACCAGCCTCAGACAACACCGCCAAAACCTGCATTTGCTCAGCCCAGAGCCCCTTTTCGCATTGACCACCCCACCCGATAAAGATAGATTTACCTATGTCAACACGGGGCAGGGCAAAGCCCCCGGAACCCACTCAGGATCAGGAGATCCGATGGACCTGAACGACTTCACGAAGCCGCTCCAGCTCAACGACACCACGCAACTCCAGGCGATCTTCGACCCGGCCTTGCGGTGCTTCCGCGCGCAACTGTGGAAGGCCGGCGCCCCGGCCGGACTGCTCGGGCTGGCCGAAGTGTTCACCCACCCCGACGACGTGCTGGACGCGGTCGACGAGTTCCACACCGCGCACGGTGAGAGCCCGCTGACGAAGGAGCAGACGGGCCGCTTCGCCGGAATGCTGATCATGGCGAAGGGGGGACCGGATGCCGAGATGCTCCGGCTCGCCATCGAGGAGCCCGACAAGTTCCTCTTCTTCTGATCCACCGCTCCTGTCGGGGGCCAGGGTTGTCGACCTCACCCTGCCCCCGGCTGTGGAGCCTGGCCGTCGGCTTCTACCGCCTGCGAGACGCGGGTGCCGACGGCGCCTTCTCGTCCCGCGTTCCCGCCTGAAATGAAGGACCCAGACAGACCTTGAATACTCCCGCAGCCATCGCGCAGCTCGCCGCCGGGATCCTCGGCAGCGGCTGGAAGGCCGAACGCTCCCCCTGGGAGGTTCGCGGCAGCCTGACCGCACCCGAGACCGACGAGTTCACCCTCCATGTCGACGACCTCCATCACCTCGTCCTGGAAGCCGCCTTGGCGGGCGAGATCGCCCGGTTCACCGGACATCCCGCCCAGAGCAGCGGCGAGGATCTCGCCCGGGCCGTCGCCGAGGCCATCCGCCACTACCTGTCCACGCTCGAAGACGACGAGACACAAGGCACCGCGCTCTACCAGGAGCTGAACCTGGGAGCGCACTTCTCCGGCGCGGACTACAGCGACCCGGAGACTCCCTGCCACCCCTCCGTCACCATCGCAGGGGGAACTTGCTCCTTCTACATCGACGAAGCCCGCGTCGCGCAGGTAGTCGTCGAGCTGGACTGGCTCACCGCGAGCGGCCTCCGGATCTGGCCTGGAGGCGTACCCGTTCGGATCACACTCGACGGAGGAGTCGTGTTCTCCTCCACCGGCACGTGGGTGGTCGAGCTCCAGCACCCCGAAGACGGCGGGGACGACAGCGTGTGGGAATACGAGATAGCCGCCGAGGATGCTCCGACCGAGGCGGACGCCCGTACGGTCGCTGCGAAGCGGTTGCTGGCTGACCTCAAGTCCCGCGACAACGCCGACGCCTGGAACGGCATTACGATCCGCAGCGTACGACTCGCGGATCACCCGCCGACGGCCTGAGCTTCGCATTCCTGACGGCCATCGGTCGGCCGGGAAGATCTCGGCGGCCCCGTTCCGACGTCGCCGGGTCTCCACGACGCCGCCCGCCTCCCGCGCGGGCGGCGCCTCCCGTACGCAACAGCGCTTCCTCGGGCGGCAGTTCGGCCCCATCCCGCGGAGATGCACGCCGACCTCGCTGGGGCCGCGCTCGGCAGAGCACAGATTCACCTACGTCGCAGCAGGGGGCAGGGCAAGGCCCCCTGGAACCCACCATCGGCACGAGGTCCACACATGGGTACCAACAGCCCGCAAATACAACTCGATCTTTGGCAGGAGCCGCCCCCCGCCGCGGCCAGCGTGAAGCCGATGACCGTGCTTTCGTACGGCCTGGGGGCGGATTCGACGCTCGTCCTGATAGAAATGCTGCGCGACCCGGCCGGCTACGGCCTGGAGCCGGACCTCTCCGACCTGATCGTGATCACGGCGACGGTCGGTTCGGAGTGGAGGGAAACCGTCAGGCTCGTCGAGGACCATATCTTCCCCCTTCTCCGTCGCCACCAGGTCAGGTACATTCAGGTCGCTCGGTGCGGCCCATACGAAGCGGACGGCTGGGAAATCCTTGCCGACTCCCGTAGTCCACAGCGCTTCATTCCACGAGGCCGCTGGACCCTCATGGACGAACTCTCACTGAATGGCACGGTCGTCCAGGCCGCGGGCGGGAATTCGTGCTCGCTGAAATACAAGGGCTGGCCGCTGGACCAATGGGCGCTGGCCGAGTTCCCCGACAGGCCGTTCCGGAAAGTCGTCGGCTACCACGCCCGTGAACAAAAGCGTGCCCGTACGTACGACGGATGCCAGCAGGAGGAAAACCTCAAGGCGCGCCGGACCATCTGCACCGTGGAATATCCGCTCATTGAGCAGAGCTGGGACCGTGACATCGTGGAGGCTCGGTTGTTCACCGAATTCGGTTTCCTGTGGCCCAAGTCCTACTGCACGTTCTGTGTCTATTCAGGTTCCTGTTCTGCCCGGCCCGCGCATATGGCGCTTGCGAGACCACCTTGAGCAGGCTGTCGAAGTGCTGGCCCTGGAGTACACGTCGATGGCGCTGAACGAGAACGGCTCGTTCTACCCGAAGGAGACGCTGTACACGCGTGTCGCCGAGGACAGCAACACCGCGGCGCTGCGGGCGCTGGAGGACCGCCTCGCCTCCTCGGAGTGGGCGCTGTACCGAATACGCCGCGTGTTCCGTCCGGCCCGCACCGGCAGCTGCAAGCAACGGCACGGCGACTCTTGCCGCTCCCCGTGGCCCGGCTGCATCGACCCGGACACGGGCAAGCGGACACCCCCGTGCGCACAGTGGCACGGACCCGCCTGCCGCGAACCGCAGCCCGCATGCCGGGACTCTTCCCGCAAGGGGCAGGCGAGCCGGTCTGTCAAGGTCGTGATCACCGGAACCCGAGCGCAGGTCACCCGCCTGATGCGCCGTCGCGCCGAGGAGGCCGGCGAGCACGTCGAGGAAGACTTTCAGCACCCGCTCGGCCACGTGCGCAGCCAGACGCTCTCGCGCGGTGCACGCTTTCCCGCTGTGGAGGAGTTCCATGTCGTCGCACCCAGCGGTGTGATCGAGAAGCAGAGGAAGAACTTCGAGGAGGTGTGGCGGGAGACCTGCCGACAGCTTCTGCTCCCCGCCTGATCTCGCAGACCCCTCCCCTCCGCTTCACCGCTCGGCGTCACGGCGAGCCAGAACATCTCCTCTTCCCGGCTTTCCGAGTGTGGGGCCCTCGGCGGGAGGGGTGCAAGAACGGGCTTCGCCGCGTTCTTGCACCCCTCCCGTTCGGGCCCCTTTTTATTTTTGCCGGGAAGGGGGAGGGGGCCACTCCACGGCACCGCGCCGCGTTCCGTGCCGCCCGGCAGCCGACCGCGGGCTTCACGCGCTTAAATCCTGTCGCGGCGGTCTGACTGACACTCCGAAATTACTTCCAATCTCCCATCCGAAACCCGGGTTGCGAGGTTGACCCACCCCCTTAGGGAACATAGATTTACCTATGTCGAAGGGGGGCGGAAATGAAAATCGGAAAGCCGCCCACCAGGAACATCGACAGCAAATAGACCAACACGGTCGCCGATCTTTTAAAACTCCACAGAGCGCTTCATTGGAATCCGCAGAACATTGACGTGACATCAAGAATCGGAATTCCAGAGGGGGCAGGGCAAAGCCCCCAGGAACCCACACAGCTGAATGGAGTCACTCAGGTGACCAACCCCGAGATTCCCATTTCCATGACCGACCTTGCCGTTGCCATCCGTGAAGGCGCGCAGGTCGAGTCGAACCACAACTACGGCAAATCCGTCACGTTCACCCTGCCCAGCTCCGGAGACCAGGTGACGGTGTGGCCCGGGCACCAGCCCCAGCCCACCTCTCCTCTCGTCCTGCTCTGGCAGCGCCGGACACCGCAAGGCGCGAACATCGCCCACGGTGAACTCCCCTGGCCCAGCGACCCGAAGCCGCTCGTGCACTGGGCGATCGGAATGGCCTACTCGACCGACGAGATCGGCCC
This sequence comes from Streptomyces sp. Ag109_O5-1, assembly GCF_003814875.1. Lineage (GTDB taxonomy): Bacteria > Actinomycetota > Actinomycetes > Streptomycetales > Streptomycetaceae > Streptomyces > Streptomyces sasae. The sequence goes on from NZ_RKQF01000001.1 coordinate 2,207,190, forward strand.
ACAGTACGCGCCCGTCCTCGCCACCCTGCGCGAACACAACGTGAACGCTGACATCGTTCCCGTCCAGGGGGTCGGCCACCTCATCCACGTCCGCCTCCCGGACTCCACCTACCTGACCATCGGGGGAGACGAGGGCCTGCCCAGCCGGGCCGACCAGGTCAAGAACTGGCACGTGCAACACGAGGGCCCCGACGAGCACATCGGGGTCATCTACCACGGCTCCGAGCTCCTCAGGATGGTCGGCGCGATCCAGCGCTACCTCCAGGCGACAGCCACCCGCTACGGCAGCCACCACCCGCTCGGCGCCCCGGTCGACAGCGAGGAGCCGGACGGCCCGGACAAGCTCTACGGCCTCATCTCCGACCTGTCCGAACTGCGCCGCACCCGCTACTCGGTTCCGGGTGGGGCCCTCCTGACCGTCATGGACGCCGACGGCAACAACGGCGCCACCATCGACGTCCCGGCCGAGGTCGTGACCCGCCTCTGCCGCCTCCTCACCGTCGAGAAGCGGGTCATCGAGACCTACGGCGGCTAGCAGCCGACGCACTCCCAACCTGCCGGGCCCGGAGGGCAACCGGGCCCGGCGCCCTCGAACCCACAACCACGGATGGACACATGGCCGACCGAATTCCCCCGGCACACAACCACTGGCCTCTGGCACTCGCCCGCTACTCCAGCGACCCCGAGCCGCTCGAACTCCCCGACCACCACCGGCCGATGCCGTTGCTGTGGGTGTCCCCGCCCTGCCCGCCGACCAGGAGCACATCGGGCCTGTGCCACTCCGCGCGGGCCGAGGACCCCCGTTCCCGCATCGCCCGTCGCCTGGCAGTCGAACTCGGCACCTCCTCCACCTGGGACCTGATCCGCGAAGCGCAGACCAGCCGCCTTCAGGTGGTCACGGTCGAGAACGTCATCGAAACCGCAGTCTGGCTCACGTCCCACATCTACGGCGAGTAACCGCCCCGCAGTCTTTTCCCCGCTTCGGGCCCGGAGGGCAAACCGGGCCCGAAGCGCTCAGGAACCCGTAAGCAGGAAGAGCACTTGAGTATCACCTTCACCGATATGTACGCGGGCGCGGGCGGTTCCAGTACCGGCCTGGTCAATGCAGGACTCGAACTCAAACTCGCCGCCAATCATTGGCAAGTCGCGGTGGATACACACTGCGCCAATCATCCCGACGCCGAGCATCTCTGCGCCGAGATGGAGTATTACGACATGAGGCGTCTCCCCAGGACAGACATCCTTTGGGCGAGCCCCATCTGTACGGAGATAAGTCCCGCCGGGGGACGGCCCCGGACCAAGGGTCAAGTGGATGACGAAGAGTGGAAGGCGCTTCCGGACAAGGCATTCCAGCGGACCCGGGCCACGGCTTTCGAAGTCATCCGCGCCGTGACCATCCATCGCTACAAGGCCGTATTGGTCGAGAACGTCATCGAGTTCGCGACCGACTGGGAATTGTTTGACTGGTGGCTAGCCGGAATGGTCCAGCTCGGCTATAACTACCAGATCGTCTGTGTCTCGTCGGCGCACATCGGGGACGAGTTCAATATTCCCGCTCCGCAGTGGCGCGATCGGCTGTACATCGTTTTCACCAAGGTCGGAATCCGTCTCCCGGACGTGAAGCCGACGCCGCTGGCGTTCTGCGAGGTCTGCGACGAGGACGTGCAGGCGGTGCAGACCTGGCGCAAGCCCCGTAAGCCCCGCAAGGGCCAGAAGCCCCGGCGGAGCGGAGTCGGCAAGTACGGCGTGCAGTACGACTACACGTGCCCCTGCGGTCACGGGATCGTCGAGCCGTACGTTCAGCCCGCGTCCTCCATCATCAACTGGGAGGACCAGGGCGTTCGGATCGCCGACCGTCACGAGCACGGGCTTGATCCGCTGGCCGAGAGCACCATTGCTCGCATTGAGGCGGGGCTGGAGATGTTCCCCGCGAGCCCCTCGCTGGTGACCGTGAACCACAGCGGTCACGATGGCCGCGCGTTCCGGCCGGACTTGGCCCCACTGCCGTCCCGGTGCGCGAAGATCGGGGAAGGCCTGCTCCTTCCGCCCGGGGTCTCCCCGTACGCCACGTCGTCACCGGATCTCGCGGCTCCGCCGTTCGTCATCGAGCTCCGCAACCACGGCAAGGCGCGGAAGATCGACCGGCCGCTGGCCTCGGTCGTGGCAGGTGGCAACCACCATGGGCTGGTCATCCCGTACCGCAAGGGTGCGAAGGCCAAGCCGACGTCCGAGCCGCTGCACACCCTCTCCACGCACGACTCGGCCGGTCTGCTGCGGCAGGCCGCAACGGTCGAGGACTGCTACTTCCGGATGCTGAAGTGGCGCGAACAGATGAACGCCCAAAGGTTCCCGCGCGCCTACATCGTCAAGGGCCCCAGCGAAGCCGCCCGGACGGTCCAGGCGGGAAACGCGGTGAGCTGCAACGTCGCCCAGTGGCTCGGCGTGCGCGTGGCCGCCGTTCTGTAAATACCCGTGGGGCCGCCCCAGCGGCGGCCCCACCTCCCCTTTCAGCCGGGCCCGGAGGGCAAACCGGGCCCGGCGCCCACAAGCCGAAGGAGCACCGCATGGTCTTCCCGGACCCCCAGCACGACGCCCGCGAACGCATCGCTCGTACTGCCCGCACCGTCCAGCACGCCCGCACGGCCCAAATGGCGGTCCGGCTCCTGCTCACCCGGGGCATCCGCCCCCAGGTGACCCGTTGCCGCCCCACCGAGTCGCCGTGGGTGGACGTCACGTTCACCCACGCCGCCACCTCCGTCAGGTGGTCGAACGCCTACTACCGCAACGGGCACAACCTCCGGTTCACGCTCCTGCCGCTCGCCTTGGCGCCCATCGTCCTCGCCGCCGTGAGCAGCGCCCCGGACAGCGAGTTGGCCGCCTTCCACGACCCGAGCGACTTCAAGGGCGACGCCGCCCGGTGGCTGGATGAGCAGACCGCGGGTCTGCTCGGCGTGGCCGACAGCCGCCCGATGCCGGGTTACGACGAGGAGGCGTCCGACACGCCGGTCTACAGCTCGGAGTTGTCCGGGCGCTGGCAGGTGGAGGGGATCGCCCTGGTGGAACTGTCCGGCCCGGACATGACCGCCGTGTGCAACCTGGAGATTCTGCGCCTCAGCGAAGCGGCGGCGCACGCAGTCATCACCGCGTACGCGGGCCAGATCCCGCCGCGCTGACCCGAGCCGGATGCCCCTGGCCCGGCGTACTGGCCAGGGCATCCGTGCAGTTCCCCTTTCACCCCCCGGGCATGCGGCGAGACAGCGCTCCACCCATGCCGGGGCTCTCTACCGAACCCCTTCACCCTTGGGAGACCTCAGGTGACACAGCCCCTCACGCCCACCCGGCCGTGCGGCAGCGGATGTGCACAGCTCGAACTGTTCACCCCGCCAGCCGAGGCATCACCCGCAGAGCCGGCCGAGTTCGACTGGGACCGGCACGACGTCGTGGTCGTCGGCGACAGCGGCGGGAAGGACAGCGGCGTCCTCGTGCACACGGTGTGCACAGAGGCCGACCAGGCGGGCCAACTGCACAAGGTCAAAGTGCTTCACTGCGACCTCGGCCGTACGCCGAACGGACACCTGATCGAGTGGCCGGGCGCCCTTGAGGTGGCCCGCGACCATGCCGCCCTGTACGACGTGCCGTTTGCCGTCCGCCGCAGCCAGCGATGGCCGTCCCTGTGGGACCGGATCATGGACCACGGGAACTGGCCCGGTTACTTTGCGCGATTCTGTACGAGTGACACGAAGACCGCCGTCGGGCGGGTCTTCGTCGACGAACTCGCCGCCGACATGCGACTCGGCCGCCCGATTCGGGCCGGGTACGCGATGGGCATGCGGGCCGAGGAATCCCGTGCCCGCGCAGCGAAGCCGGTCATCGAGCAGCACCGGATGACCGCGAAGACGCTGCGCGAGGTCACGACCTGGCTGCCGATCCATCACCTCAAGATCGATGAGGTCTGGAAGGTCCACGTCGACCACGGCATCCCCTGCCACCCTGCCTACGAGCGGGTGGGGCGGCTCAGCTGCCGGGCTTGCCCGTTGGCGAGCCGTCAGGACCTGATCGAGTCCGCGCGGGTCAACGGTGACATCTTCGACGAATACGCGGGAGCGGAGGAGCACATGGGCAAGCCGTTCAAGAAGAACCTCACCCTGAAGCGGATCATCGAATTGGCGCGGAGCTGACCGGACCGGCATCAACACCCGGCCGCGGCGAGACTGCGCCCGGAGCCAACGGGACCGGGTCGGCCACCCGGCATCGGCGCCGCCCGCAATTCCGGGGCCCAGCGAGCCGAAACACCATTGACCACACCCCCCAAGAAACATAGATTTACCCATGTCGAAACGGGGCGCCTTCTTCCCGGTGTGGCCTCTCCAGGCCGTCAATCGGTGACGGGCGAACGCCCCGGCTCCCGGCCGGCGCCTGACAACACACCCAGGCACCGGCACCGGATCCACCATCGCGAAAGGCCACCAGCCATGGACTTCACGGGACCGCTCCCGATCGAGGCACCCACCGACTACTCCGCCCTGGTCAAGTCGACGGCGGCGGAGCGCGGACGTGCCCTGCTCGCCTACACGCTCCGCTGGGTCGGCGAGGACGGCACCAAGATCGACGGCACGGGCAACGTCATAGCGCCGGGGTGGGCCGACTCGCCCGACGGCTGGGCCACGTTCAACGCCTCACGCGCCCCCGAACTGGCCGGAGACACCTGCGCCGACCTCTTCATGTACGTGAAAGAAGCCGCCGGAGCCGAGGGCCTGCGGCGCACGCTGCGACAGCTCCTCGGCCCGCTGACCGAGGAACTGGAAGCCACTGAAGACGAGGATCAGCGGCAGACGCTGCAACACCTCCTTGCCTCGCTGGCCGACGTCATCGACTGACGGACCGACCCCAGCCCCCTCCGGTGCGCGGCAGGGCAAGCCGCGCACCGCAGTTGGAACCACCTCATGACTCTGGGGCGCGGACACCTGCGCACCCCGGTCTCAGACCACCACATCCCCCAGCCGGCGAGCTGCCATCCGGCCGCACTCGAAAGGCAATCGATCATGGACACCAGTTCCCGCATCAAGACCCGCACCCACCGCGGCGAAGCCGCTGTGCGGGAATACCTCGACACCTCGTGTGTCGGCGCTGTCTTCAACCAGGACCCCGCAGTCCGTGGCATGCGCGCCGTCTTGGTCTTCGGCCGAATCAAGTGGTCGGCCGGGTGGGAGGAACTTCGCACCAATCCCATCTACCGCAGCGAGTTGAAATTCGCCATCTCCGCCGTGATCGTCGACGTCCTGCACTACTGGAACCTCCGGAACCTCTACAACTTCGACCTCCTGCAGCGCCGTATCTGGGATCTGCGCGGGGATTTCGAGCCATTCGACTTCGGCCGGTTCATCAACACGGACGAACTTGCCGCCATGGCCCCCTCCGACGTAAGCGAGGTCATCGCCCGTTTCCTGGCCGATCTGCTGCTGTGCTCCGAGCGGCTGAACCTCAGCTCCAGCGACGTCTTCGCCAACGGAGTGCGCTTCTTCGTGGCCGACTGGAACCAGCTGAAGTTCGAGCAGCTCCCGCGCGCCGAACAGGAGGCGCGCATCGTCCTGGCCACCCTGGAAGAGCAGAAGCTCATCGTCGGCTTCCGGCCGCACGGTGACGAAGGTGACGGCATGTGGCACGTACAGGAGAACCAGCTCGACCGTACGGTCCTGCACACCGAGGACGTCGCCGCCTACGCCGAGCGACGCAACGAGCTCCTCCGGCCCCGCCCGGAGCGCCCCGGAAGCGCCTGGAGCGATTCCTCCCCGCGCTGACCGAACCCTTCTCGTCCACCGTCCGGCAGGGCAAGCCGAACGGCGGACCCCGGAACCCACGCCGTTCCTGGTGGGCGGGCGAAACATCCCGCCCACCAGGAACGGCCCCGAGCGGAGTCTTCCCATGACCATCACCGCGAGCACTCCAGCCGACTCGGGCGCGGACTTCGAGCGGGCGGCACGCCAGGCCATTCGTCTGGTCGCCCCGGCCGGGTTGCGCCTGGTCGCCTCCCGGCCCAGGCGCCAAGCCAAGGCAGGTCCCTCTACGGACGCCGACGTGGAGGCTCTCGCGATCAGCATCGGCGTCCTCTGCCCCGCTGACACCGGACCCCGCTGACCGCTCCCGACCGGTCAAGCCGGACGGCGTGACCGCTGCCTTCCCTCTCGGCACGCAATCCCTCCCACTTCGAAAGGCATGCCTCCCATGAACGACCTTGCCGCCATTCCCGTCGCCGCCGTGCTGCTGCACGCCCTGGCCGTCCTTGAAGTCCCTGGGTTCGTGGATCTCGGAGAGGGCTTCGTCGTCGCCCACCCGCCGCATCTTTCCCAGGACAAAGCACTGGACAGCGAGCACATCATTCTCTGCGCCCCCGGCTACGTCAGCGGCCCGGTTGCCCAGTACTCGGGCGGCTTGTACGCCAGGGCGTACGAGGGTTACGACGGCTCGGACTACTGCGAAATCGAGATGGTCTATGAGGCACAGCCCGGAGGGGACCTCACGGCCCACGCCGCCGCGTGCGCGAAGGCCGTCGCCGACTGGTTCGCCTCGCGCCAGACAACCGCCGAGGCCCCCGGAGGCGAAAGCGGGGCCGACGACACGGACGAAGTCCGTACCAGCACCACCGAAGTGTGCTGACTTGGGCAAAGCCGCCGGCCCCTGGAACCCACAAGCGCAGCACCAAGGCACCACCCCTGAGGTATCCGACAGTGTAGGGCCTTGCATGAGACAGGATGAGCCACGATGACCACGACCAGAGAACAGTTCGAGCAGCGCCTCGCGCAGCTGCGGCGCGAGGCGCCGGAGCTCACGCGCAAGGACTTCGCGCACCTCGCCGGCGTCGCTGAGAAGACGGTCCGGAACTGGCTGGACGCCGACCCGAAGTTCGCTGACACAGCTCGGACCGGTGCGCGGCGAGTCCAGCTCTTTCCCTTTGACGAGGGCGCGCAGTGGGTGCGCAAGCAGCTCTTCGGTGCCGACGAGCGGGCGCCGGAAGCGAGCCCCGGTCCTCGGCTCGCCGCGGAACCCCATCGCATGCCGCACGCACCCGGGGAACGGTGGCGCTGGGTTGACATGGCGCGTCTTCGCGGCGTGACGCCGACCGCCGTGCGGGTGCTCGCCGCCGACTACCGAGAGCACCCCGAGCGCCCGTTTCCACCGCGCGACGAGTTCGACCACATGTGTGACGCCGGAGAGGTCTCCGCCTGGTTCCTCTGGTACGACACCACCCGTCCGGGATACACCGGCCCCCGGCCCGCCGAGATCGCGGCCGAGTCCGGCATCAAAGACACCCGCCGCAAGGAGGTCGTCAGGCGCCTGAACACAGCGCTCGACGACGGCGAGTCCCTGACCAGCCGTACGCTGGCCGAGGAACTCGGGGTGAGCGCCGACGTCGCGGCCCGCTACCTGCGGCAGGCCGCTGAGAAGGTTCTCCCCGAGCGTGGCCTGATCTCTCGCAGCCAGATCGCCGAACGGCTGCCCACGGCGCCCGCCGTGCTCACGCCCGAGCAACGCCGCGAGAGGGTGAAGACCTTCCTCAAACGCAAGAGCGCCCCCGCCCCCGTCATCACGGTGGCCGATACGCCGTACTACAGCGAAACGGCCATCGCCGAGTTCCTCGCCCCTCCCGCTTGACCCCGCCGACCATCGCGTCCCCGATCGGACAGACCGCGGTCGGCATTCTCGCCTTCGCATCCCGGCGATCGAGTGTGGGGCCCTCGGCGGGAGGGGTGCAAGGACGGGCTTCGCCGCGTCCTTGCACCCCTCCCGTTCGGGCCCCGTTTTTTCTTTGCCGGGATGGGAGGGGGGCATCCACCGGCACCGGACCGGGGGCGGCTCGGCGCCGTAGCCGTGTGCGGCAACACGAGCTTCCGCACACCCCAACGGCGCTGCACCCCCGGGTCGAAATCCGCAGAGAATGACCCCTGTTGGGCCGGGCTTTCGCGTTGACCACCTCACCCAAGAAAGATAGATTTACCTATATCGAGAGGGGGCGGGGCAAGGCCCCCGGAACCCACGACCACCGAGGAGATCACCTTGGCCGAGGACACCGAAGACGCCGAGCAGACCGAGTTCCTGTTGGTGTGCGAGAACGGCGACATCCAGCCGTTCGACGACTACCACGACGCCTACGAGGCGCTGACCGCCGCCGTCAAGCGTGACGTCGAGAAGTACGGCGAGGAGACGGCCCGCGAGGGTGTGATCCACCCGTACGGCATGTCGATCAACGTCATGCGCGACGGCCGTGACGTCACAGAGGACTGGGAGCGGAACGAGCCGCACAAGCCGCTGAGCATGGACTGAGCGGCGCCCGGCCAGCGAGCCGGGATCCCTCGAATCGCCGGGATGCGCGGCTGCTCCCACGCGCGAGCTCGCTCGTGAACGTCGTCGACGCACGAGCCGGCCGGAACACCGCGCGCCCGGCGCCCTTCCCCCCTCTTCCGCTCTTCAGAGCGTCCGTCACGCGCCCCACTGCTTCGGGCCGGGGAGTAACCGGCCTGCTTCGAAAGGACTCCATCATGCGAATCACCACCGCCCCGCACGCCATCGAGGCGCGCGCCGCGTTCAGCGGATACTCCGCCTTCCCCAGACGGGTGGCCCCCCTGCTCGCCATGCGCCTCACCGTCATGCGGGAGTACGCGGCGAACCGCAACCACGTCGCGATCTGGGCCGACACCGCCAAGCAGGTTCACGAGGCCATCACCGCCGTGTGCTTCGCCCAGGTCACCCGTCGCCGTAAGTACCGCCGGATCGCGAGCCATGTCGCCCTGGACGCCATCGTGGCGTACGAGAAGGCGTACGTCGTCACCCTCTTGCGCGACGAAGCGGGCCACTACCACCCCGCGCCCGGAACCGAGTTCCCGTTCGCCGTCTCCGACATCGGCCGCGCCGCCGCCGATCTCCTCGGCGACGAGTGGTCCGTAGATTCCGGCTTCTGGGGCGTGCGCGCCTTCCTCCAAGCAGGCGACGAGCGCGACTGGTACACCCTTACCGTCTCCGACAGCGGAGTCCTGCGCGTCGAGGCCCTCCCCGAGGCACACCGCACCGACATCTACGGCGTGTGGCCCAGCGACGGTCTCGCCGACATCGCCGCCCGCGTCGCCGACATCATCCGCGAACTCCGCAAGGGCGACTGACCCGCCCTGCGGCGGCCGTGCCCCGGCCACGAAACCGGCCGGGGCACGGCCGCCGCACCCGGTCTCCACCACCCGCCCGGAGACCGACCGGACAGTCCCCCGAGTGAGAGGAACCCGCACGATGACCAGCAAGACCAAGCCCAACGGCTACACCGTCCACGCATTCAACGCGGCCGGTGACGTCCTCGGACTCGACGGCCCCCACTCGGCCGGAAAGGCGCGTGAGGGCGTGGACGGCCAAACCGCCGGACAGTCCCTGTTCATCGAGACCGGTCACCGGCTGGAGGGCAACGGCCTTCCGGTGCGTGACCGGATCCGCTGGTACGTCGTCACCGATCACAAAGCCCGCCGCCACACGTGCCACGGACGGCCCGAAGGTGTCGAGCCGGGCACCCTGGGCGCCCTGGTGCGCTACCTCGAATTCTCACCGGCTGACTGGGTGGCGCTCGCGATGCTCGAACACGCCACGGAGGGCACCCCGTTCTGCGGCTCGTGCGAGGACACCGGCACCGTGACCCTGTACGACGGTTCCACCGACGGGATCACCGGCAGCCTGGCGTGTGAGGACAAGGCATGCATCCAGCGGGGCCGGGCGCGGGCCCGGATCGCTGAACAGCGCCACACGGGCGAGCTGTTCATCGGGCATGAGGTGTTCACGCCGCACATCTGCTCCGAGTGCCACTACGGCGGTTACACGCCCGTGCCCGGCCTGTACGCGAGCACAGGCCCGGTCTACGTGTGCACGGCGTGGGGGTGCGGTCACACCGTCGACCGGAGCGCGTTCGAGGTCGCGGACGGCGAGAGGTTGGCCGAGGCGAACAACCGGCTTCACACCGCCCGTGCCCGCAGCCATGACGAACCCCCCTTCTAGGCACCGCAGCCCCCACCACAGATGGTGTGCGGCCCGATCGAGTCGGGCTGGGGAGCACCGGGCCACCCCATCCGGAGCACGGCCCCAACCCCACGGAGAGGAACACCACGACATGACCACGCAGGACGAACACCCCGCGGCTCACCGACCCGCCACGGACGACACCGGCCGGCGGGAGTGGACGGAGGCTGAGGCACTGGAGCGCGACCGGCGGGCGGAGGAGCGCACGCGGCCGGTGACAGCGGAGCTGGTACGGAACCGGGGCACCCGGGAAACGGTGGTGTGACTGCTCGACGAGTCCGGCACTTTGTGCGCCACGGCGCACGTAATCCGGCTGGACATCCGCCACGACGTCCGCCAGGACGACGCGGAGGCAGCGGCAGCCCGTGCGCTGGTGAAGACAGGTTTTCGTCCCGTGCTCGGCTGGACGTGGACGGAGGTAGGGGCGGACGCCTCCCGGCGCCGGTGGCGTATCGCGATCGAGCCGACGGCCGACTACCTGTCGTACGTAGAGCGCCGCTACGGTCCGCGTCCGGAGATTCCGGCTATCGACGGCGCCACCGTCACGGCGCGCACGCAGCGCGGATGGTGGGACGTCACCACGTCCGACGGTGAACGGTACGCGCTCACGTGGTCACCGCAGATCGGCGGCGACCGGTGGACGGTGTGGGGCGGGGAGAACTTCACCCGGCTCGTTCGCTCCACCACCGACCAGGCGAAGGCCCTGTTCGTGCTCCGCCACCCGAGCCACGCTCGCGGTTGACGCGGTGTGGCCCCGGGGCGGTGCAGGACACCCGCCGAGGACTTGGCCGCCCGTAACGGCCTCACCCCGATACCCCTCCGCTACTGACCATGCCCGCCCGGCCCGGGGCCGCACGCCCCGGGTCCCGGGCCCGCCCCGAACGGAGCACATCCCATGCGACTGCGTATCCCGAAGTTCCACCCCCTCTCCGACATGCCGCTGTTCGAGTCGCAGCGCACCCTGCGCGGCCACCCCTTCTACCCCGGCGCGAGCGTGCTGCGCTCCCTCGCCCCCCCGCGAACCCCGCCTCCCGGCCGAACAGGCGCCGTGCGTCGTCTACCACTCGCCATGGGGCCACCTGGTCGTCACCGAGATCCACCCGGAGAACCTGAACGGCTACGGCTGGACGTGCCTGTCGAACTACCCGGACGGTGCCGAGTGGGGAGACCTCGGATACATGGGCGAGTTCGAGCGACGGCGCGGCACGCCGTACGAGTTCTGGGAGCGAGACTTGCACTCCCAGGACCGCAACGCGGCTGCCGCTATCGCCCGCATCCTCACGCGCTACGACGACCCTCCTGCACAGCGCAGCGCGCCAGAAGGGCCCGAGCAGGCGCCCGCCGTCCCAGCCGAACCAGCACCCCACCCAACCGCCGCCCCCGTTGCTCGCATGCCCCGTACTCCCAAGGGCGCCCTGCGCGTCCGCCGCTGACCCGAGGCAGCCAGCCCGGGCACGCACCAGGGCATGCACGCCCAGGGGCGCAGCGCGAAGCCGCGGGCCCCCGCACCGACGTCCTCTGAGTCGGTGCGGGGGCCCGCGGCTTTGTTCGTTCGCTGCCTGTGCCGACGCTGCCTATGGGCGCGGCGGCTGGTTCACCCAGGACTGCGGGCTTCGAACAGTCGGCCCCGGCGGAGCTGATACGGGGTACTGGGGTACCTGCGGTGCGGGGTGGGCGGCCGGTACCGGCTGCTGCGGGTACGGGCCGGTCTGGCTCCCGGGAGCGGGTGCCGGGGGTACACAGCGGAGCTTGGTCCCCGCGTACAGGGTGACGCTCCAGGCGGGTTGGTCACTGTAGAGGCGCCACATGGGTTTGCCGTCGGCCGTGGTCCTCTCGTAGCGGCCGAGGCGGAAGCCGATCGTCGTTCCTCCTTCGTCCTCCACCTCCATCAGGAGACCGATCCACTCGGGGCTGATGTCCTCGATCGGCTGTTCGGCCACCGCGTTGGGTGTCATCCCTTCTCCTCTCGCGTCGAGGCCGCGCGTTCCTCGGCCGGCCCGGACAGGGGCGGCTCATGCGGTGTATCCGTGTGCATGGCCGAGGCGGTAACAGGCTGGCCGGTCGGTGTCTCGCGCGCGGTAGTCGCGGCCGGTGCGGAGCTCTGATCCGGCGCAGGGTCTTCCTGCGTGCTGGCGGATTCGGCGGCGGCGACCTTGCGGATGGTCTCCACGGACTCGCCGAGCCGGTCGGCGACGGAACGGACGCCGTCGAGCTGAAGCATCTGTCCGACGCTCCGGGCCTGCCGGTCCCGCAGCTCCTCCTCCGCGGTCCTGGCCTGGCCGCGCAGCCGGGCGGCGTACGCGGCGATCTTCTCCTCGGCCTCCGTAGTGACGTCCTCGATCTCCTGCGCTGCCAGTTCGTAGTCGGTGGCCAGGTCCTCCAGTCGCCGTTCCCGCTCCCAGTGCGCCGCCCGGCGTGCGCGCACTCGCTCGCGGGCGTCAACCTCCCGCGCTGATTTCCGCGGACTCCGTTGAGCCATCCAACTCGCCTCCCCTGAACGATGGGTTCTGGGTCATTGTGGCCGATGAATCCACGCTTCCCGCATGGGGAATTTGAGGTCTTCTCTGAATGACGCATCCAGAGGCATTCAGAGGCAATCTGAATCACTTGATCTTGCCTGTGGATAACGCGAACTGCGGGTTTTCCGCAGGTCCACTCAGGAGAGCGGACCTGCGGAAAACCGGGAGCGCTTCGCGGTCCGTGAAGAAGGACGGTGCAGGTCGGCTCGTTGGCTCGGCTCGTTCCTCGCTCGCCAACTCCCCTTCCCTGCACCCCCCTTCTTCACGGTCAAAGCTCTTGCATTCACAATGACACAAGGTAATCTGAGTGCATGATGACCATCCACAAGCTCTCAGCTGGGGATGGCTATCGCTATTACATGAGCGAGACGGTCACCGGAGATGTGCGCCGTTCCGTAGACCGTGACCTGGGCGATTACTACACGGCGGAGGGAAATCCGCCGGGCGTATGGGTGGGCGGCGGAATCGCGGAACTCGGCGTCTTCGGCACGGTGACCGAGCCGCAGATGGAAGCCCTGTACGGCGAGGGACTGCACCCGAACGCGGACGAGATCATCAAGACGGCCGTGGCCGAAGGACTCTCACCTGCCGAGGCCACCCGCCGGGCACGGCTGGGACGCCGCTTCTACCGCTACGACCAAACCGCCGGCCCCCTCGCAGCGAAGATCCAGGACGAGATCGAGGCCCTCGAAGCCCGCAAGGGAGGGGAGTCCACCGCCGATGAGCGCAGGAAGGTGCGCGCCAAGGTCGGCGCCATCGCCTTCCGGGCGGACTTCGGCCGCTCACCCAAGAATGCCGAGGAACTCGCCCGCTACATCAGCGCCAACACCGCCTCGAAGCAGCAGGCGGTCGTGGGATACGACCTGGTCCTGCGTCCTCCGGAGGAGATCGGCAAGGGGCTGTTCGGTGAGGGTGACGAAGACGTCTGCCGGATCACGATGGAGTGCGACGAGGAAGCGGTCCTTGAGACGATCGGCTGGATCGAGGAGCACGCGCTCGCCACCCGCACGGGCATCAACGGCATTGCCCAGGAGGACGTGCGGGGCGGACTCGTCGCTTCCCTCTTCAAGCACTACGACAACCGGCTCGGCGAACCCCTTCTCCACCATCACCTGGTCGTGGCGAACAAGGTCCTCGGGGCCGACGGCAAGTGGCGCTCGATCGACGGGAAGCTGCTGTACGCGATGGGAGTTGCCGCCTCCGAGTTCTACAACCAGGTCGTGGTCGAGAAGGTGTGCGCGCGTCTCGGCCTGGAGGCCGAGGAGCGTGAGGTCACCCCGGGCAAGCGCCCGGTCATAGGGATCAAGGGTTTCGACCGCGGGGTGCTGGAGCCGCATTCGAAGCGCACGCGGGACATCGGCACGCGGCTGGAGGAACTGCTTCAGGCCTACCGCCAGAAGCACGGCAAGGAGCCGGGGACTGCGGCCCGGATGGCCCTCATCCAGCAGGCCACGCTGGAGACCAGACCGGCCAAGAAGAAGGGGCGGTCCCTGGCGCAGTTGCGGGCGGCATGGCGCAGGCAGGCCATCGCCGCCGTCGGCCGCGAGCGGGTTGACGCGCTGCTGCGTACGGCGCAGGTCGCGGCGTCCGAACCCGGTGACCTGACGGAGATCGACGTGGTGCAGGCCGCTGAGGAAGTCCTTGCCGTGGTGTCCGATGCACGAGCGGTATGGGGCGAGCGGCATGTGCTGGCCGAGTCGCGACGCCACGTCGTGCGGCTCACCCGAGGTCGCAGCTCAGCGGCCGACAGGCTCGCCGAGCGCATCACCGAACGCGTGCTGGCGCATGGTTCGCTGAGCATCACGCCGCCCGACCTGCACCGGCCGTTCGCGCCTCTTCTGCGGGCAGACGGCACGAGCATCTACCGGCGCCGCGAGTCCGTCCTGTACACCTCGCGTGAGGTCCTGGCCGCAGAAGACCGGGTCTTGAACGCCGCGCGCACCGTGGTGGTCCCCGCGCTCGCCGGGGACCGGTTCGCGGAGGTCGCCGACCACTTCCAGGGCCATGAGCTCGATGCCGGACAGCGCCGGCTCGCGAAGGTGTTCGCCTGCTCCGACCGCCTCGTCGTCGGCGGCATCGGCCCCGCCGGCGCGGGCAAGACCACTGCACTCCAGCTCGTCCGCGACGCGGTGGCCGCCGGGGGCGGACGGCTCATACTTCTTGCCCCCTCCTCACGCGCGATGAAGGTCATCGAAGGCGATCTCGACACCACGGCGTACACGCTGCACGGCTGGCTCGCCCAGCGCGATCAGCTGACCGAAGGCAGCATCGTCCACCGCGTGTTGAAACGCCGCAGCAGCAAGCGCCGGAAGACCGTCTCGGAGGAATACGCGCTGCGCCCGGGCGACGTGATCGTGGTCGACGAGGCGGGCATGGCCGGTACACGGAACCTCGCGCGCGTGGTGGCCGAGGCCGAGTCCGCCGGCGCCCTGGTCCGGCTCATCGGAGACCCCGCGCAGCTCGGTTCGATCGAGTCGGGAGGCCTGCTGCGCCAACTCGCCCGCGCTGTGGGCGTGGTAGAGCTGGAAGAGCTCCACCGCTTCCAGACCGAGGGCGAGGGGGCGGCCACCCTTGTCCTGCGCGATGGTGATCCGGCTGATGCCTGGAGCTGGCACCTGGACCAGGGCCGGATCGTGGGCGGCAGCCGCGAGGAAATGCTCAGTGCTGTCTTCGCCGGGTGGCAACGAGACGTCGAGGCCGGTCTGAACGCACTGATGATGGCCGACGACGCGGAGATGGTCCGCGAACTCAACCTGCGGGCCCAGGCCTTCCAACTCGCGTCGGGCCGACTCGACTTGAGCCGGACCACGCGGTTGCGCGACGAGCTCCAAGCCGCGGTCGGCGACGTCATCGTGACCCGGAAGAACCAGCGCAAACTCTCCCTGCTCGGGGGCCGCGACTATGTCAAGAACGGCGACCAGTGGCTGATCGAGCGGATCGACCGGCGCGGAAACGTCCACGTCCGACACACCGGCCACGGCGGACGGATCGTTCTGCAGCGCGGCTACCTGCGCCGGCACGCCGAACTCGGGTACGCGTACACCACACACCGCGCTCAGGGCATCACGGTGGCAGCCGCCCACGGCCTCATCAGCGCGCGCACCTCGCGGGAAGCTGCGTACGTCGAGGCGACCCGAGGGAGCCAGTCCAACCACATCTATGTCGTCACCGACGACGCACAGAACATGCGCGACGTGCTGGACACCGTGGCCCACAGCAGCCAGGCCTCCATCTCCGCTCACGAGATGATCGAGGCCGAGCAGGAACGCGCCTACAGCATCAGCCAGTTCGTCGCCGAATACACCGACGTCTACGCCCGCGCCACCAGCCAGCGCCTGCAGAGCCTTACCCGCCGTGTCCTTGGACCCGAGGCCGAGATGTTCATTGCCGCGGACGCCTGGGAGGTCGCCGAGCGCTCACTGCGGGCCGCCGAAGCCGAAGGGTGGGACCTCGGTCGGCTCATCCGGGTCGCCTTCGACGAAAGGGACTTCGCGGACGCGGACGACCCGGCTGCCGTGCTCGCCTGGCGCATCGACTACCGCGTCGAAGCGGGACAGCAGGCAATCGAACGCGTCGCCCGCACGGAGGCCCAGCCCGGCGGCAGCCGCCCGCTGAAGACGCTCAGCACGGAGCAGCTCCAGCGTCTTCTGGAACTCGCCGAGCAGCACCGGCGGACCGCCCTGGAGGAACTGCTGCGTGCGGACGCCGCCGTCGACGGCCAGCCCCGGCCCATCGTGGCAAACGGACTTCCCTATCCCGCCTGGCCCGACCGGGCACACGGGCACCTCACCCGGGCCCAACTCGCAGCGGCCGTTGCCCAGGTACGGGCCCGAATCCGCCGCGCGGAACACAAAGGGGACCACGAAGCCGAACGCACCGCTGCTGCGGAACACGCCCTGCTGCGGCGCGAGCAGCGGCTGCGTAGGGCGATGCCCGCACGCGAACGGCTGCGCGAAGACTGGCAGCGCGAACCCGGTCGTGGCGGCGACCACACCTCCCGCCGGCCCGTGGCAGCCACGCGCGCCGAGCGCACTGCCAACCTCCACCGCCAGGACACGGCCCGGGAACGACTCAAGCGCGCCCAGCTCATCGCCGCCAGGATCCGAGCCGAACAACGGCTGCGCGACGCGCTCCCGCACGGTCCAGCACCGGTCCTGGACAACAGCGGTCACCTGCCCGACTGGATCGCTCCCTCGGCCGCCGTCAGGGACATGGACACACCGGAGGGCTGGCGTCAACACCTTGTCGAGCGGCGCTTCGTGCTCTCCAACCGGCTGGAGCAGATGGGGCTTGCCCTGGCCAAGTCCCCGCCGCCGTGGGCCCAAGTCCTCGGCCCGGTCCCCGTCGCGGGAACCGACCTTCGCGAACAGTGGGAGCGCACGGCCGCGGTGGCCGATGTGTGGCGCATCCGTCACGCTCTGGCCGACGACGTTCCCGCCATTGGCGAGCAGCCGACTGATCCCCGCGACGCCCATGCCTGGGAAATCTTCCAGCAGCGCATCGCCGAGGTCGGCCGCCGCGCCCGCGCGTCCGCCGCCGCGCGCCATCGACCCAACGAACCGTCCGGCGGGATGCGGATCGCCGCCCGCACCGCCGAGAACTTCCAGTACCGGCTGCTCGACACACTCATGACCGAGCCGGAAGACCGGGAGGCGGTATCGGCCGCCGCCGCAGCATTCGCCGAACTCGCCCTGCGTCGGGCACTGGAAGGGCAGGAACCCATCGAGGAGTGGGTCGAGCAGATTCCTTCGCCGGACTCCGAGGACACCGCTCAGCAGGAGCAGTGGCAGCAACTCGTCGCAGCTCTAGCCGCCTATCGGATGCTGAACCAGATCGACTCCGACGAGCCTTTGGGAGAGACTCCTGATGAGGCCGAAGAACGAGAGCAGTGGTCCGAGCTGCACGAGGCCATGACGCTCTTCCAGCGCTCCCGCATCCAGCAGCGCCTGGCAGAAGTCCGCGCCCACCGAGACGCCGAACGAGCCCGGCGCGGCCTGGCCCCCGTCACACCTGGCGTACCGGCTGACGACGCCGTCCGCCGGCGGCGAGCCGACACCGTACAGGACGAACAGAACCATCACCGGCGCCGCGGCCCCAACCCGGGACCACGCAGAGGACCGGGAACGTGAGTGAGGAGATGAAGGAATGGACGAGAAGAACGAGAACGTCACCACCAATGAAGGGCTCACCGAAGAACAGCGTGAACTCCTCACGCAGTTCGCCGCCCGGCGAGCCGCCCGGCTGGCCGTAGCGTCCGGACGAGCACCCGAACAGTCGGAACTGGAGGCCCGCCTGCACGAGATGGACGAGGCCTTCGCAGCGCGCCCAGACCGCGACAGCCCGCTGGTCCAGGAGAATCACGAACTCAGGCGATACACAGCGATCCTCGAAGAAGCGATACGAGCCCTGATGGCGGGTGAATTGGTCGCAGACTGAGGCGATGGCCAGGCAGGCCAGATCGTCTATGTCGAGTCAGGTCTCGGTGTTCAAGGCCGAACGTGCGGCCATCTGGAAGGTCTTGTCCGGTTGACGCTTGGCCGTCGCGGCGCTCACGAAGCGGGCGTTGAGGATCTCAACGCGCCCGTGGCTGGGGCGCGGACGGCCTCGTACCAAGCGAGGTCAATCATGTCCATCTCGTAGAGGGTCTGCCGGAACGTGTCGGCAGCTCACCGACGATGCGACTGCGGGCTCGGACGGCTACGGACTGGCAAAGCGGCTGCTGCAGTACGACACCTGCGAGCGCATCGCCGCCTGCGTGCGGGCCGGCTTCAAGCCCACGGCGGCGAAGCGGCGGCCGGCCGGAGGCTTCCCCGCGTTCCACATCGCGCTGGTCAACAGCTCCCCAGCCGTCCTCGCCGTGTTCGACGACCGGGTCGTGGGCGCCGTGGCGTTCGAAGTCAGCGACGGCAGGGTCGCGTCTCTGCACGGCATCGCCCGCCGCGGACCGGCTCGCGCGCCTCAACGAGGCCTGGCGGCAGCTCGCACCCGATGTGCCGGGCATCACCGCAGGGTGAACAGAGCCGGGCGAAGCTCCTGGTAGGGCGACGAGTGATCTTAGTCGTGAACCCGTCTACCAGCTGCGGCCCCACCCCTGGATTCTCAGGCACCCGCGCCTGATGGCTGGGCTGTCCCTCCCCTCTTAGCGTGGAGTCCGTGATTGCAGGGGAAGTTGGGGTTCATGGGGTCCAAGCAACGCACGTACACGCCTGAGTTTCGTGAGGGTGCTGTACGCATTGTGATCGAGACG
Source organism: Streptomyces sp. Ag109_O5-1 (assembly GCF_003814875.1). Classification (GTDB taxonomy): domain Bacteria; phylum Actinomycetota; class Actinomycetes; order Streptomycetales; family Streptomycetaceae; genus Streptomyces; species Streptomyces sasae. Next base: position 2,226,000 of record NZ_RKQF01000001.1, read on the forward strand.
GGCAGGCCGATCCCGGAGGTCGCCGAGGAGCTCGGTGTGCATTCCGGCACGCTGCACAGCTGGGTGTCACGGTGGCGGCGCAACGGGTCGGCGTCGTCCGACCAGCCTGCCGAGCCCGCACCGGGCGGGCGGCTGCGCGAAGCCGAGCGGGCCGAGTTGGAGCGGCTGCGGCGGGATGCGGCGGAGAAGAACAAGCGGATCCGCGAGCTGGAGATGGAGCGTGATGTCCTCAAGCGATGCATGGTCCTCTGGGTGAAGTGACCGGAACGGACCCGGCCGCCCTGGCCGCGTTCATCGGTAACCAGAGGGCCGAGCACCACGTCCCGCACCGCCTGGCCTGCCGGGTTCTGGGAGTGTCGGAGTCCTGGTTCTACAAGTGGCGCGACAAGACCACCACCGCTCGTGAAGTGCGGCGAGGACAGTTGGCCGACGCGATCCGACAGATCTTCGAGAAGTCCGGCGGCACCTACGGTTCTCCGAAGGTCTGGCTCCTCCTGATCCGCGCCGGCTGGCGCGTCTCGGTGAACACCGTCGCGCGTCTCATGGCCGAACTCGGCCTGGCCGGACGGAAGATCCGCCGACGGGGCGGGCTGACCCGCCCCGGCAAACGGCCCGCGTTCGCGGACTTTGTCCGCCGCGACTTCACCGCCGACGCTCCAGATCAGGTGTGGTGTGGCGACATGACGGAGATCGCCACCGGTGAGGGCAAGCTGTATCTGGCCACCGTCATCGACCTGTTCTCGCGCCGCCTGCTCGGCTACGCGATGGGTGCACGTCACGACGCAGAACTCGTCGTTGCGTCCTTGAACATGGCCGCGGCCACCCGTGGCGGCGACGTCAAGGGCGTCATCTTCCACAGCGACAGGGGCAGCGAATATGTGTCCCGGCGCTTCCGCTGGGCCTGCCGGCGTCTGGGCGTGACGCAGTCCATGGGCCGGGTCGGGTCGTGTTTCGACAACGCCGTCAGCGAGGCGTTCAACAGCGTACTCAAGGTCGAGTACGTCCATCGGCACACCTTCGCCACCCGCACCGAGGCCCGCCTGAGGATCGCGACCTGGATCACCGCCTTCTACAACACACACCGACTACACAGCGTGTGCGGTTACCGGAGTCCGATCGACTACGAACACGACCACCGAGCCAACTCCGCCTTGGAGCTGGCCGCTTAGAAGATCTCCACAGTCCGAGGGGATTGACAGGGCAGAGTTACCTGGCGAGGTGACGCCTCCACCCGGGTCACTGACTGGACCTACTGCGGACTGTTACGAAGGCGCGCCAGATGCCGCTCCAGGGCCCGGGCCGCGAAGCGCTCCCGGATCCGCCGCCAGATCCGCACCAGTAGCGCCACTTTCGGCGCGGGATGCGGAGTGGCAAGAGCAGCCTGTACCTCCCCGATGATCGTTTGAATGGCTGGTGTGGCGCTGGCGTCGGCTGCTGAAATGGCGCGCAGGTCTCGGCTTACCAGGTCCGTGAACACGACCACGAGGCCGACAAAGTTCGAGACTGTCGAGTCAAGCAGCGCCTGCAGCTTGCTGTCCCAGACCCAATCGGGCCGCACCCACCCGTTTCCGGTCCGGCTGGCCTCAATGATCAGCACGGTCGCTGCCGCTTGGGCCTGGGCGTTCTTCTGGATGTCAGTCAATTTGTTGCGCAAGTAGGCCTCGACGTCGGCCATGTGGTCAGTCAGCTCGGCGCTGGCGACCTCCCACGTCACTAGCTCTGCCCCGGCTGGGCCGGGGGTACCGGTGATCGTCAGCGTCGCGGTGCGACCGCCGGTCCCAACCACATCCTCCTCCAGCGTGAACGCCGTGCCTGTCGCGACCTGCGCGGCCACCGCATCGCAGATCTGCCCGCGCTGATCGTCCGTGATGCGGGCCGGTTCAGTGCTGCAGAGAATCCCGATCGTGAATCCGGTGCCCTTGAGCTGGGCTTCAAGGGTCTCTTCGAGGGAACTGCGGCCGGGGACCCACCGGTTCGTGACCTCAAGGCGCAGCGCGCCGCTGTTGATCTCGATGTCCGGCTGCGGGGATCCGGTGGTGGGCAGAAAGACGAAGGGGATCGCGGCTGCGAGGAGCTTCGCTGCGACGAGCAGCTCGGTGCGGATGTCAAGGCAGTCCTGCCAGGAACTGGCCGTCTTCAGCTGCTTGCGTTTGCCGCCGAGACCGGGAGGGCCGGCAGCCTCCAGGTCGACGATGACGTCCTCAAGCACACTGAGCGCGGCGCGTTGCCCGGGAAGGCCCTCGTAATCACTCCGCAGCGGATGCTTCGGCTTGGAGCCGGCCCAGTCGTCGAGCCGAGGCCAGGAGGCGAGGACGGAAATGGCGCCGGCGGGGGCGGGCGGGCTACTGCGGCGCTGGTTCATGGGACCTCGTGGCGGCACTGCGGGGCGCTCGCGGAAGCAGGCGCAGGGAACGGTCACTGTATTCGGCCTATGATGGCGTTTCGAGCCCCGGCTCTGCATCCCGCCTAGTCACGCGTTGTTCGGCCCGCTCAGCCGCAGCTTCGGGCCGGGACAAGGTCGCGTCGGCCTGTAATAGGCTACGGCCTTCTCCCGCGTCGCAGCCTTCCTGGCCGCGAGCAGGTGATCGGCAGGGCCGAATCAGGCAACCCGGAGATCATTCACGGAATCGTGGGCGGAGCCAGGTTCGAATACCTCCTTCATCCTCCCGCAATCCCGCGACGCCGAACGTCAGGAAGCGAGTAGGCAACGTCCCACTCGATCAACGCAGCACCTTGGCGCTGGTAGTGCGCCTGCTTCACGCGCTTGCGCTGGTCGTACGACTCCCTGCCGTGGATGCCATACACCTCGACGTAGGAGTGGGGTTGGTCATCGGTGAGGACGAAGTCGGGAAATACGAGATCGCTTCCGTCGTATCGAACCGGTTTGACGTAGGCACGTCCGGCGTCGGTGAGAGCGTTGGCCATGATGACTTCGTGGCTGGAGTCGGCGGGTATATAGAGCTTGCTGACCAGCATGGCAGCCATGTCCACCACCCTGACGTTGCCCTTCGGGCTGAGTTCGACCAGGAACAAGCCGATCCGGCGGGCTCCGTGTTCGTCCGCGGCTGCGGAGAAGGCAGGGCGGTATGAGCGGCGAAGCCGTTCGTCGAGCGCCGTGGAAGCGAACAGGGCGCCGTGATGGTGAGCCAGCGCGTATCGGATGCCGTAGCGGGTCGGTTTGACGTCTCGGATTTCGCCGAGGATGAGTCCCCGGCGCTGTGTGTCTCCCCGACGCTTCAGGCGGGCGATGCGGAACGTCTCGAAGGCGGCGATGTTGCGGCGGGCGTACTGCTCCCGGAAGGGAGGCACGACGTACAGGGCCTCGGTCAACTCCTCGTGGTTGATGGAGCATCCGGCGATCTGCTCGCTCAGTCGGGCGTGGCAGACCCACCAGGTGCGTCGTCGCCAGCGAGGATGCCAGGCGGTGAGTTGGGTTTCCTCCCACAGCCAGTGGAGGAGGCCAAGCAGGCCGACGGTGCGGCGGGCACGGCCTTCTCGTTGTTCGGTGGAGGTTGTGGCCGGCTCCGGGGCGCTGAGCTTGCGGGCGAGTGCGGCGGAAAAGCGGATAGCGACGCCGTCGTCGGACTCGTGGATGGCTTCCGTGCTGTAACCGTCGCGTCCGGTCAGTTCTGAGGCGAGTTTGTGGAAACTGCAGCTGGGGTCGTGTAGTTCGCCTTCGCCCGGCCAGCCGGCCAGGTGGTAGCGGCCGGCCCGACTGCACCGTATGACCAGGCGGAGTGCTGGTGTCTGGCAGAGGCATTGGCCGTGGCCCACCTCCGCCCTGGCGCGGGCGAAGAGGGGTGCGTAGTCGGTGGCGTGTTCTCGAAGCACGATGAGCGGCAGTGACTTGTCCGCGAGTCGTACGCGATCGGCTCGGTCAGCTTTGAAGGGTGTGGTCATCTCTGCACTCCTCCGTAACTGGGTCCGGTCGTGGGCCGGTGGTGCTGCAGTTCTTCCTCTGCCTTGCTGTGACGACGACGCCGGACGATCTTTAGCATCATCTGAATCGCCGTCTGGTGGGGGTCTTGGGTCTCGTCGGAATCGAGTTCCTCGGCCAGAGCACGCCGTAGGACGGCCTCTTCCGCCCGCTGGCGTTCGGTGAGCCGCAAGCGCCGTTGAATCTCCAGCGTGATGCGTTGCACCTCTTCGACGAGCTCCTCGACGCGTTGCGCCGCGTCAGCGGCTTCTGGGGGAACAGGCGTTCCTTCGGGGAGTTGCTCGGTCAGCTGCCGGAGCGCGTGGGAGGCGGTCATAGCTCTGACCATGGCCTCGCCGCGCCGGTTGCTCAGCTCCGGCGGGCTCAGCAACGCCAGGGACTCCGCGCGTGCCAAACGCACGAGAGCGGCCAGGACGTCTGCCTGGTTCAGGACCTCCATACCGGCGGCCACGCCCGGGTCCAGGCGGCTCGCGTTCAGCTCGGCCGACGCGATCCGGTCTGCCCAGGCCAGCAGGTCGGCACGCAGGCGTTTCACGGCCTGCGGCTCTACTCCGTATGCGGTGAACGCCGCGTCCGGGATGTCAGCAACCTGTGCCAGGCGCACGTACAGCTCTTCGCGCATCTGCGCCTCGGGGATCTGATGGAGGCCCGCCATGCCCCTTACGTAGTCCACCAGGTAGGAGTCGACGTCGCCGAGTCCAATGTGCCGGGTCAGCACCGAGAGGTCCACGAAGTCCTTGGCGTTGAGGCGATGTTCCGGTGCCTCAATCTTGGCGTAGAGAAGATCGCCGACAGCAGCGACCGGTATGCCGTCGACGGTGACGGTGTCGAAGTAACGGGTCATGCGGGCGAGTTGAATGGTGACGCTGCCGTAGAGGGCGTGTGTGGCCAGCAGGTCGCTGTTCTGGTCGCATTGCGCGACCGGGTGATACGCCCAGGTCCGTGTTTCCTCGACTCGGTAACCCTGAGCGGTCAGCGCGGCGACAACAGCTGCCCTCACTGCCGGAGCGTCTTGGACCTGGTCTGTGAACACGTCGATGTCGTGTGCGGGGCGGGCCCCGGCGATGCCCAGGGCATGGAGTGCCAGCGATCCGGAGAGGTGGTAGCCCTTCCGGCCGCAGGCGGTGAGTACGATCCGGGCGACCGTGATCATTGCGTCGGTGTTCACGCTGCGGTCAGCTCCGGGAAGCGTCGCTCCCACACCTGCGCGACGGACTGCGGTGCGAGCCGTCGTGGCCACAGCCGCAGCAGAACATCGCGGTTGATCAGCGCTGCCTGCTCGGTCGCGGTTCCTCGTACCAGGAGTCTGCGGTACAGCACGGCACACAGTGCCGCGTCCGCCACGTCCACGAGCGCGGGCACGTCTCCGTCGACCAGATGACGGGGAACGTCAACGACGCCCGATCCGGGTCCCGCGAGAGCGCCAAGATCCGTTACTACCTCGAACCCCTGGAACAGGAGAAGGTCGCTCACGCCTGGCGCGGTGAGCGCGTGAGCGATGTCCTCGGGCATGAGTCCCTGGCGGGCGGCTTCGTCGATCATTCCCTGCTCGGCGCCTCGCAGGCGCGCCACTCGCGCGAAATCGGGCCGGGGGGTGCTGGCCATGTAGTCCGTTCTCCTTTGGTGATGCGTCAAGTACACGCATTGGTTGACTAGTTGCGGCGATGTCGCCCGTCATCCGCGCCGTTCACCTCTAACGTCACCGAACGGCGGCTTCCCCTTGTGCAGAAGTCGGCCGACTGTCGAGCCAACCCCGCCGCAAAATACCCCCTGGGGGTATCGAAAGGTGTGAGAGTGTGGCTTCGACCGCCTGCGATGCACGTCCCAGAACGGAGGACTTGATGACTGACTGCTCCATACCCGTGCCGACCGGTGCGGGTAGCGCGTCCTCGGCAACAAGATCGAGCCGCGTACCGCACCTGGCCCTCGCTGCGGGAATGGCTGCACTTGTCCTCGGCGCGCTGGCTGGCTGCAGCAGCGATTCGGGCGGCAAGGCAGATCCGACTGCCGGGGCGACGCACAAGGCCGCGGCGCCGGTCCGGCTCCCGGTCCCGGTCCCGGACGGTTTCGCCACGGAGACCGGCTGGAGCACGTCGGCGAGCCCCGAGGCCAGCGATGTCGAGCCGGGATCCAGTGGCTTCCCTCTTGTCGCCGTCGCTCCCAAGAGCGGACTGGTGATTCAGGCAGCCGCCGACGGCTCGCGTGTGCGTGCCTTCGCTCTCGCCAGCGGCAAGACCGTGTGGACCTTCACCCCCAAGGCCCTCGCGGGCGTGCGTGCCGGTGTCTTCGTTCAGGAGGGCAAGCCCGGGGAGAAGGTGGTGCTGGCCCGCCAGGGCATGACCAGCGGAAGCGGCCTGAGCACGTCGCGCCGCACGACGACGATCGATGTGATCGCGGCGGCATCGGCCGGCAAGGCGACCGCCGCCCATCACCTCGACCTGTCGGCGCCCGACGACACGGCTGCCTCCTTCATGGCCACCGATTCCGGCTTTCTGGTCGGCCCGGTGACCGACGGCGTGCATGAGAAGGCCGTTGCGATCGACGCGGCCACGGGCGTCCAGCGCACCGTGGAGAAGACGTCGGTGACGGTTTCCGGCTGCGGCTCGGGGGCCTGCGCCGTACAGGCTTCTCCGGCCTTCGCCACGTCCCTGGGCGTCGTCTCGGCCTTCCAGCAGCAGGGCGGCTGCGACCAGTGGACCGACGGCGGCACCCCGTGCACGTACGGATTTCAGGTCGGTGGCGCCTGGACCAGCACCAGCGTGGCCCCCAGCGGCATGCACGTCGGTATCCCGCTCGCGGTCACCGGACCGTACTTGGTGGCCGCCTGGCACACCAGCGACACGCAGACCGACCCGCCCGCGCTCTCCGACACGAAGAAGACCATCCTGGCGGTGCACGATCTCGCGACGGGGAAGATCAAGTCGCAGGTGAGCTGTACGTCCGCCGATGCGCTCACCCTTCAGCCCGGGTCCGCGCAGTCCTCCACCCACCTTTCGCCGAACGGTGACTTCCTCGTCTCCGGGCAAGCCGGGTTCGACCTTGCCACCGGCCGCGGGCGCTGCTTCACCAGCACCACCAGCACCAAGGGCATCGATCTGACCGCCGTGGCCGATGACGGCACGGCGTACGGCATCGTGCACGTCACCGATGACACGGACGCCACGTCCCTGTATGGGCGGCTGCCGATCGCCCAGGACGGGACGGACACGCCCGATCGCGACTCGGCTCGTGTCAGTCTGCGCAGCGGAGCGGCCAAGGCGCTGCCCGCAGCGTCCGAGGTTCCGGTCTATGTGGCGTCTGACGGGCACGGGGTGTTCCGCACCCGCGGCGTGGTCGCGGTCTATCCCGGTTCCTGACCTCCCACCGTGCTGAGCCCCGAGCATCGTCGTGCCCTACCTGCGGCCGACGCCGCTCGGGGCGTTTTGCTGCCCGTGAAGCCGGTGATCGGCCTGCTCTCGCTCGGCCTGCCCCCGGCGTGTCGGGCGTGGCGGTGCTGCGGCGGAGCCTGTGGAACGCTGCGGCACCGCGGTGACTGCTTCCTGGGCTGCCTCCATGGCACTGGCCAGGAGATCGTCGGGGATCTGTGCTCCCCGTGCCTGGGCCGTGGTCCGCAGCGCCGCAAGGAAGGCCTCTGCTGTCAGTCCGGACTGCGGGGAAGCCGGTGATCCCCCGGCGGGTGTCGCTCCGGCGATCTTGTCGGCGGTGGCCCGCGAGTTCTCCGCGATCGTCTGCAGGACGCCCGCGGCCCGTTCCTCGGCCGGGCTGGTCGCGGCAGCCCGCGCGAAGTCCGCGCGGTCCTGCATCCGCTGAGCCTGGGCTTTGAAGGTGTTCGCGGTGGCCGCCCGCCGGCTTCCCTCTGGGGAGGACGGCGGGCGGCGCCGTCCGGTAGCCGCCTGCTCGATCCTCGACGGACCATCGGTCGGTGTCGGCCGACGTCGACGAGGCAGTTGTGCCCCCTCAGCGGCCTCCTGTTCTCCTGCTGCCTGCGCCTGCCCGCTGGCAGGAGTCTGCGCAGCCGGGGAGGGAGCGTCCTCCCGGAGCGCCCAGTCTCTGTTCGTCTCGCCCCGCACGTAGGCGAAGCCCTCGCCCGCCAGATGCTGCGGTACCTCGTTGCCGCGGCCTTGCAGGAAGAGGTCTACGGACTCGTTCGCCCGGCGGCCGGCGTCCGTCCTGTTGCCCGGGCGCGCGTTCTCGTGGTTGAGCAGACTCATCAAGTCCCGGCGGGACAGCCCGCGATCGGGCTGGACATCGCGTCGTACGGCGGTCCTGACTTCGTCGAACCAGGCTGCGGTCAGTGGTTCGCTGGCCGGCTGCCATCGGGGCGCGGGAGTGCCGGGCGCCGGACTCTCGTCCAGGAGGCTCTCCGCGTCGCCGGGTGTGACCAGAACGTCCCGGACGCCGCCTTCCCCCTGGGGCCCGACGATGCCGAGCTCCTCCATGCGCGTCAGCAGGGCGTCGGCGTCGGCTGCCGGGATGTCGTAGTCGTAGCTCAGGTCCAGCGCCAGGGCGTACTCCTTCGCTGCCACCTGGAGCACGACCGCGCGGAACCGGTCCGGATCCTGCGCCAGGCTCTTGTCCGCCGGAGCGGGCTCGGCTTCGGCTGTGGAGGGTCCTCCCGGCACGGTCTCTTCGCCCGCTGCGGGCCTCTCCTCGGCCGCCTCGCCGACGGCGGATTCGTAGGTGCCCAATGGAGTGCTCACGTCCTCGGGCAGGTGACCGTGGAGGTGGGCGATGTGGTCTTCGGCAGCGTGGCGCAGGACGCGCAGCATGTTCCACCGCAGCCCGTTCTGGCCGCCGTTCGCGGCCAGCCGGTTGATCAATGCCTGTGCCCCGGACGAGATGATCTCCAGGGTGCGGACCCACAACGCCCGCCCGGTGCCCAGGGTTTGGCGGTCGGCCATGAAACGACCCACGCCGAGCCACCCGTTGTTGACGGCTTCGCGCACCGCAGACCACACGGACGCGATCCGGCGCCACACCGGAAGCTGTGTCAGGGACCCGAGCCGCTCCGAGACCGCACCGTAGATGCCACGAATCGACTCGACGCTGTTCGACAGCATCGCGCGCACACGCCCCTGGTCGCCGCCGCCCGTGCCGTTCCCCGCATCCGGGCGGCGGTCAGCGAGCCTCTCGGTGAACCAGTGCCAGGCGCGGCCCAGCTGGTCGGCCAGGTCGATGCGCTGGCCCGCGGGCAGCAGCCCGGTCAGCCGGTCCGCGCGGGTCGCGGCAGCCCGATGGAGTCCCCACACCGCCCGCCAGCCACGCGAGTCACGCTGGCCCGACCGTTCCAGGCGCCTCGCCAGGTGCATCGCCCCATGGGAGATGGCCCGCGCCGTACGGGCTTCGATCGTCCGGTTGATGCCGTACGCGCGGATGTCGCGCAGCGTCGTCTCGGCGTAGGTCAGCAATGCCTCCCGCACGGCTCCGCGGAGTTGCTGTCCTGCCTGGCCGATCGAGCGGATCATCGTCCATTCAGGGGTGCCCCAGTAGGCGCCTGCCTCGGCCGCGGCGTTGCCCATCGCCGCTTCGAGGGCATTGGCGTCACCGGCCTCGACCGCCGGGTCCTCGGCCGCCGGCAGGATCGGGTCGGCGTCGATGCTGGTGAGGATCTGGGACAGTGCCTGCCGAGTGGCGACGTACTGTTCCCGCAGCCGCTGTTCGTCCTCGGCGCTGAATCGGGGCCGGGGCGTGAGCGTTTGTGTCTCCGCCGGGGCTTCTGCGCTGCGCAAGAGGGCGACGATGTCCTCAAAGTGCCGGTCGAAGTCGTCCTGCCCCGGAACTTCAGGTTCTCCCGTGACTGCTTCGGCCGCAGCCATGCGTTCCTCCTCGATCAGGGCCTCGTACTCCCGGTCCACTTCCATCGCGGCCAGTTCTTCGGCGGAAACCGGCTCGTCTTGGTCATCGATGCGGCGACGAACGCCCTCTTCCGGGTCCGGCTCCCACTCCGCGCTGCTGTAGACGACCCCGCCTACGACCAGGTCATCGCCGATGACGTCCCTGAAGAAGTCGAAGTCGTCGGCGTCCGGTTCAGCCGGCGCAGATGTCTGCGCCTCCTGCGGCTCGGGAGTCGGTGCGGACTCCGGGGTGCTCTCCTCCTGCTCCGTCGGCAGCTCGGCGATCACGGTGGTCGACTCCGGCTCGGCCGGATCGGACGAAGCCGGTTTCGGTCCCGTGCTTGTGGTGGCGGCGTCGGCCTCCCGGAGCGGTGCCGGCTCCGCGTTCGGCGGTTCCTGACCACGTTCTTGTGCTTGCGTCGGCGCGGTTTCGAGGCCCGTGGGACCGTCGGGGCGGTCGGCCAGACGCGTCTCCTTGAAGCGGGAGAGCAGCCTGGCCCCGCCATGTTCGCTGCCGAGCAGGATCTGTACGTCCGGGGTGGCTTCCAGACGGCCCAGCTGTTCTTGTGCCTGGGTGTACACCGCGAGGAGCAGGCGTCGATCGTCCTCGGACGCGAACGCCGTACGTGTCGCCAGCGAGCGCCCCGCTTCGGCGACGGTCGTGCGCAGGTTGCGGCAGGCGCTGAGCAGATCGTCAGCCGAGGAGTGGGTGGTGTCGGCTGCCAGGATCGCGCCGCGGAAGGCCGTCTGGATACGAGCCGCTTCATTGGCGTCCGTGAACCCGGTTTCCTCCTGCAGTTCCCGGGCTTCGGACAACAGCAGCCGGCCCGTGGCCGAGTTGGCCCAGGCGTCGTAGGCGCTCTCCGTGGCCCACAGATCGTCCAGGAAGTCGTTCTGGTACTCGTACGGCAGGTGCGGGGGCACGGTGGTGGCATCGGGTGCCACGGGAACGGCGGGCTGTTCCTTGTCGGCGCGGGGCGCCTCTTCGGGCGCGGTGACGGAGTCCGGCGCAGTGGTGGGTGATCCAGCGGCGGGGGACGCCTCCTCCTGCTCGGGCTCCGCCACCACGAGCGCGTCGCCAGCCGTCGCAGAGGCGGTGGGCGCGGGGGCGAGAGGGTGTGGTGCGTCTGCGGGAAGGTCGACGAGCCCGGCCAGCGACTGCGGAAGAAGAAGGGGCTCGACATGATCGTCCGGATAGCCGCCGGTCTCCCACGTGTACGGACGCAGATCGCCCGGCCCGACGACGAGGTCTCCGACGACGAACACTTCGGTGTCTGCGCTGACGACGGGACGCTCTCGCACGATGAACGGCAGCCGTTCCTCGGACACGCCGGTGATGCAGTCACCCGGTGTGAGCTCGCTGAGGCGGCAGGCGCCTTTGAACCGGTCAGGCAGTACGGCCCGGAGCGCGGTCACCCGCTCCAACGTGGCGATGTCGGCAAACGAGGCCTCCATGCCGCCGAAGTCGATCGGCAGCATCTGCCCCTGTTCCCAGTTCTCGGCGGCCCGGATCCGTGCGACTCGTTCGTCCGCGGTACCCGTGACGTGAGCTTCCAGGGCTTCCTTGATCACGGTCGCCCTGGCGGCGACACTGATGCGCCAGAGCTCATTGTCGGCTGCCTTCCAGCGGCCCGACTCACCGACTACCTCGAAACCCTGCTCGCTGCGGGACATGGCGTTCCTGGTCCGCCATGCTGCCGCCACCAGCTGACGCCGTTCCGGCGGCAGAGCCGGACGGAGCCACGCAAGGACCTTGGCCATGGTCAACCGTCCGGCGCGGACCGTCGTCACGGCGTCGCCAACGGTCTTGACCTCGATCTCGATGGCACCGCTTCGGGAGTAGACACTGCCGAACTCGTTGCCCGCCTCGTTGTAACCAGGCTCCGATGGCAGTCCAAACCAGCCCTCATACAGTTGGGGGGTCGCCCTCTTCTTCTGGTCCATTTCGAAGATCAATTTGCCGAAGTCCCACACGCTGATCTTGCCCAGCGCCTCGGCGATGTCCCGGTCACTCAATGGCTCGGGTGCGCGCTCCTCCTGCTCGGCGGGGGCTGGAGGCTCGCCGGTGTTCTCGGCGGCCTCGATGACGGGTGCCGGGGCGTCCTCCGTCTGGGACTCTGCAGCCGGCTGCGCCTCGTGGGTGGCGATGAGGGCGCGCAGGCGGGCGTACTGCTCGGTGACCGTCGAGTTGGACAACTCGGCGATGCGTTCGCGGGCCCGGTCCACCTGGACCTTGACCGGGGCCAGAGCCGCGTCGATGTTCGGCCACACCTGCTGGCCGTCGGGGCTGTAGGAGGTTCCGGCGAGCCCCATGACCTGCTCCAGGGCATCCCGTGCGGCGGCGGCCCTGACCTTGCGGCTGCGCGCCGCGCGCTCGATGTCGTCCACGGCCTCCAGGCAGAGGATCAGGGCCTGGCGTACCAGCGGGTCGGTGAGTTCCGGCAGACGGTGCACTTCAGCGAGTTGGGCGTCGAGTTCGGCCAGCTGGTCCGGGTCGCCTGCGCGGGCCTGGATCAGGGTCTCGAAGCTGTTGAAGGCCTCAACGGCGAGCTGGTCGATCCGGGCGCGCAGTTGTTCCGCAGCCTGGGTCACCAGGGTGTTCAGGGCGGAGTCGGGCTGCGCGAGTTCGTTCTGGGTGTGCCGGAGGTTCTCCTCGAACTGGGCCCAGGGGTTGTCCTGTTCCCAGATGTCGCGGACCTGGTTGTCGCCGAGAGCCTCACGCAGTTCACGGGCGAGGTTGGGGATCTCGTTCTTCTGTCCACGGCGGATTCCTGCTGTACCGCGCTTTTTGATCTTTTGGTCGTCCCAGGGCAAGGGTGCGATGCCCGGTTCGGCGTCCTGTGCGGCAGGGGCGATCGTCTGCTCGTCGGCGGGCAGATCGTCTGCCTGGCCGGCGAACATGGACGGCTGGTCGGCGCCGTTGAGTGGTTCGCCGGCATCCTCCCAGATGGGGGCGGCTAGCTCGGGCTGCCACTCGGGGCCGGGTTCCGTCTCTTCGGGCCGTGTCGTGTCCCACGTCGCGGCTTCGCGCTCGTCGGTCGACTCAGGATCGGCAGGCTCTGCGGAGGCCGTAGCGGCCTGGTGAACTGGGGCGGCTGGCTCATCGTCTGGCGCCTCGCTGACTGCGGGCTCCGGCTGTTCTTCGGGGACGGCGTCCGGCTTCCTGCTGTCAAGGGACGTTGGGGGCACGGGCGGTTCAGGGGCGGCAGTCTCGTCAGCGACGACGGGGGCGGGGGCGGCTTGCTCGGGTGCCGCAGTGGCAGCGATCTCGGTTGGGAAGGTGTCCGCGAGTGTGCCGATGGAGTGGATCCAGCCGAGGGAGCCGATGTCAAGTCGTTTCCTGGCCCGGGTCACCGTCACGTAGGCCAGGCGCAGCTTGTCCTGTGCGGGCAGGATGAGTTCGCCGGTCTTGGTGTCCTCCTTGGGCTGGGGGAAGTCGCTCCAGACCTGGACCTGGTCCCATTCGCGGCCCTTGGACTTGTGGGCGGTGGAGACGACCAGTTCGGGGCGGGTTTCCTCGTCGCGGGCTTCCTCCGGGACCAGGTCGCGGATCATGTTGATCAGGCCCTGGGGTGTGTAGCGGTCGACGAGCCGTACGAACGTCTGCAGGGTGCTCGCGTCCTCGTCGGACTCGGCGTACTCCTTGACCTCGTTCCAGTTCTCGAAGGCCGACAGCTCGGGGTGCTTGGTGCGGCGGCCCTGCTGGAGATCTCGGGCGGCCCGGGCGATGTCTTCGATGTCCCGGCCGCCGCCGACGAGTGCCACGCGCTTGCCGGCCTCGAACCCCGCGAAGACAGCGGAGATGGCGCCGACGTTGCTGTATGTCAGGATCGCATCGGGCTCTTCGACGGTGCCCAGGACGGTGTCGAGGGTGGGTGCTCCTTCCAGCCGGAGGTCCGATTCGAGGAGAGAGAGGTAGGCGTTGCCCACCTCGGCGACAGCGGGGCCGAACCGCCAGCTCTGTGTCAAGGGCAGGACGACGTCGGCCGGCCAGTCCCGCAGGGCATCGACGGCGCCGCGGAATTCGTAGATCGCTTGATTGCTGTCGCCGACGACGATGATCTGGGCGTCCTGGTCCTGGATCACCTTCTTCAGCACGGGATTGATGTCCTGGGCCTCGTCGAAGAAGATCGTGTCGAAGTTCAGGCGCGGGTCTGACAGGGCCCAGATCTTGAGATAGTCGTCGTGGTCGAAGAAGATCTTGTTGCTGTTCGGATCCGCGATGTCCGCCCAGGCCCGGCGGGCGTACCCCAGCAGCGTGCGCGCGGCGGGGACGTGCGCCCACTTCTCCCCGAGGTGCTGGCGCCCGAGTTCGGGATCAGCACTCTGCCGGTAGCGGCGGAGCGCCCCCATCACGATCTTGGCGATGTCCTCGGGCCCGACGCGCTGGAGGTTGCCGTCGCGGTCGCCGACCCGTATCTCAGCGGTGATGCCGAGCGCTGCCGCGACGTCCTTGGGACGCCGGGCCCCGCTGTTGCGCGAGCCGGCGATGGAGACCTTCTGCCGGTAGGGGGTGTTGCGCAGATCCTGCAGAGCGAAGGAGTGGCTGGTCCGGGCGGTGACGTTGCGACCGAACTTCTGGCCGGCTTCGTCGGCGATAGCCCGGTTGAAGGCGATGTAGCCGATGCGCCGCTCCAGCATCTGCGCGGCGATCATCACCAACGTCGAGGTCTTCCCGGTGCCCGCGAGCGCCTGCACGGCAACGTGCTTGCCCTCGACCGCCGCGTCGATGATCGCCTGTTGCTGAGCGGTTGGAGGGTACTTTCCGCTGGCCACGGCCGCGACCGCGCCCTCCTGGGCGTCCCGGGCCGCGAGGAAGGCCCGGATTTCCTCCAGGAGCTGCTCCTTCTGCCCGCGCATGCCGTTGTAGCGCCAGCGGCCCTTCTCATACTTGAAGTTCCGGTCCCGCTTCAGCAGCTCACGAAGACCGTCCTCCGCGGGGGCGCCTGTCGTGCCCGTGACGTAGGTACCGGTCCTGTCGCTGACGATCTTGAACCGGCTCGTCCAGGGTCCTTCGGCCGCAGTCTCCGGCTCGGTCGACGTCACGCTCTCCTCCTGTTGCTCGTCGGCCGGGGACATCGGTCCGGGTGCGGGCTCCGGCGCCGTAGCCGGTGCGGCCTTTCCCGCCTGCGCGGGGCTGCTGGGGCCGATGTGACCGATGACGACGCGGTCTCCGAGTGCGCCGATCAGTTCCTTAAGTGGCGCGGTCCCTTGTTCGGACTGCTCGGCCTGCGGCTGGGCATTCCGAGCGGGTGCGCCTGTCGAGGGGGCGTTCTGGGCGGCGAGCGGTAGCCGTCCCAGGGCCTGTGCATAGGGCAGCCGGACGAGTTCCTCCACCTGCTCCCAGGTCAGCCCGTCCTCAAGCGGCAGCAGCCGGGCGTTGGTTCGATGAAGCAGATCACGGGGGAGCACCGTGTACCCCGTCTTGGAGGTGAGTGCGAGTTTGCTCTCGGGGGCGATCAGGACGCCGTGCAGTGCATCGCCGTACCGCCTGTCTTCCTCGGCGGCCTGCAGCAGGATCACGGCGTCGGGGACCACGCCGTTGGGATAGGTGAGGGTGGCTACGACTGCGAACTGGATCTCCGCGTCGTTCGGGGGGCTTTCGTCGTAGCGGGGCAGTGCACGAAGGTGCGCCTGGGTCAGTGGTTCGACGGCACTGCTCAACAGCTGCTGAGTGTCGACGGATTCGGGCCCAGCGGGAGCGATCTGTTGGGGATCACGGGGGATGGCGCGTTCCGGGTCGGCAGACGCTGCCGCGACGTTCTGGTCCTCGGCCAGGTTCGCCTGATCCGCAACAGCAGGGCTCTCGGCCGGAGCCGGCTCCTCCGGCAGGTCCGGGGCGGGGCCCTCTTCTCCGGTGAGGGGCAGCCGTTGCAGAGCTTGCTCGTGGGGCAGCGCGGCCAGGGCCTCTACTTCTGTCCACGGAACAGCGCGGGCGAGAGGCAGTACCCGGGAGTTGGCCATGCCGAGCAGGTCAGCTGGACTGTACTGGCCGTTGAGACTTGAGGACAGCACATCGTTGGGCGGCACGATTTGGGCGCCGCGGATCAG
This sequence comes from Streptomyces sp. Ag109_O5-1, assembly GCF_003814875.1. GTDB lineage: Bacteria > Actinomycetota > Actinomycetes > Streptomycetales > Streptomycetaceae > Streptomyces > Streptomyces sasae. The sequence goes on from NZ_RKQF01000001.1 coordinate 2,241,822, forward strand.
CGGCTCGTCCTCGGGGTCCTCCTCCGGCTCGACCGTCTGGAGTAGAAGCAGGACGTCATCGACGTGGCCGTCACGGACCCTGAGTGTCGCGAGGACGGCCAGGTGGGCGTCCGCACCATGGTTCCGATCATCATGGTGAGGCAGTGCGTCCAGGTGCTGCTGCGTCAGGGGACCGCGGGCCTCAGCCCGCCTCGCCGTCAGTTCGTCTCGCTCGGTTGCGGGCGCCGATGCGGCGTCAGCAGCCTCCACCGTTGTGGCCGCCGCGATGAGGCCGGCTTGAATGTCGGCGATCGATTGCGCGGCGACAGCGTCCCGTGTTTCTGGCGGGCTGGCGTCAAACCAGTCGCGCCACCGGCCGTCGTTGCCGTCCGCGTCGGCGATATCAGCCGAGGCCAGCCAGTCGAGGAGCTGGGGTTGCAGGGTCTCCGTGTCCGGTGACTCGGCGAACCACATCCGAACGACCGGGCTCGCGAGCGCGGCCCGTACCGCCTGTTTCCTCGCTCGGCCGTGGTGGCGCTCCAGGCTCTCGGCGATGAGCTGTTCGAACTCGGTGCGCTGACCTGCCGGCTCACCGGCAGAGGTCGCGGAATGTTCAACGTCCGATGCAGCTTCCCGGCCGGCATTCACCTCGGCTCTCTGTGTCTCCCTGGCTGTGCGGTGAGTCAAGTGCAGCCGGACGAGGTGCTGCTCGGTTTCGTCGAGCAGGCGGGCGAGGAAGTCGCGGGCGTCTCCCGGCGCTTCCGTACGCTCCAGTTCGCGCGCGAGTTCCCCCGCGGCAGTGAAGGCCAGTCGGTAGGCGTCCACCGCTTCGTCGAAGGGACGAGTCCGGTGAACGCTGGCGTGACCGATCGCCTTCGCGCCCTGCCAACGCAGGCCGAACTCGGAGCGCAGGGTGTGTATGTCTGCCACAGCCTGGGTCAGCAGACGGGAGTCCGTCGGAACAGCGACGATCGAACGCGGATGTATGCGCGTGTGCGGTGCGGCGTGGTAGTAGCCGTCGCGGTCGCTCGTGCTCGTGGTGATGACGAGCGTGCGGTACGACAGCTTCTTGGAGTTCGGCCAGCGCTTGAACCCTTCACGGACCACATCGCCGCGCTGGAGAACGGCGCGGTCGTTGGTGTACGGCGCGAACCCGTCGGGGATCTCGACGGCGGCCGGCCCCTTGAACCACGAATCCGGGGCTCCGGAGGGCGGTCCGGGCGGCCCCTCGGGCAGCAGAGGAGCCGGAAGGGCGTCGTTCACCTGCTCGAAGAGAAGGTGCAGCCGGTCCACGGCCTCCCGCATCGTCTCTGACGTGTAGGGGTCGGCGGACCCGTCGGCCGAGGCGCCGCCGGCCGTGTGCGCCGTGGTCTGGGCACTGGTGCTGTTGCCTGACGCAGTAGTCGTCTCAGGCTCGGTGGCTGCGGATGGAATCGGGGATTCGACCACTGCGCCGGCTTGTCGTACTGCGACCGCATCGGCGGGGAGTTCGTTTGGCGCGGCGGATACGGCCGCATACACCTGCTCGAAGGCGCCCTCCGCGTACCGCTGCTCCACTTCCTGCTGGGAGTGAACGAACCAGTCCCGGAACCGGTCGCCCCCGGCGCCGGTCGCCGACAGATCGGCGTGACCGAGCCAGGCCATGAACAGTTGAAGGGCTTCCTCACGTGATCGCCCGTCCCCAAGCAGCGACCGAAGACCCTGGTCGGCGAGGGCCGCGCGTACAGCGCGTTGCTGAGCGTCGTCACGCATCCCTGCAGCCCAGCTATCGGCCTCGGCCTGAAACTCGGCGCGCCTGCGCTCGCGGTCGTTCTCATCGGCAGCGGGCGAAGCCGCCGACTGCTCATCGGGGACGGACGGGCCGGACTCTTGCGACTCGGGTGCCACGGCCTGCGCACGCAACGCCCGGTGTGCACGAGGGCCTGCCAGATCGAGGACCTGGCGGCGTCCGTCCTCTTTGAGGTACGTCCACAGCAGGTGTTCCGAGCCGCCGTCCCTGATCAGTTCGTCGGCGGCTGTCGCGAAGACAGCGAAGAAGTCGGCCTGTTCGTTGGCGTGCGCGGCCTGGACCAGGGCACGGTTCTCGCTCGCCGTGTTCACCAGCCACTCCGCGACGTCCTCGGGATCGGGGGCCATGGAGTCGCGCAGCAGATCGCGAACCGTCCGCTGGATCACCGCACGTACGGCGGGAGCGTTCCAGGCCGCGGGTACCGGACTGTCGGGCAGGTGCTCGCTGAGCCAGGCGTCGACCTCCTCGTCGGACACGAGTGAGTCGGTCAGTTTCGCCGCTCGTACCAGGAGGGGCAGCACGGCATACGAGGGCAACGCCAGGCCCGGTATATCAGCACCCCGCAGGTCCGGGACCTCTTGCACGGCGCCGGTGCGCTCGGCGGGGATGGAGACGTTGACCAGCAGGTGTCCCGCGGCACTCCTGGCCGCCACGGTGATCTCGATGCGCCTCTGCTGCCCACCTGACGGTTCACGCCCAGCCACCTGGCCGGTCGGCAAGGAGGGCTGCTCGTCCTCACGCACGTCAGGATGAAGGGGGCTGCCCGGTGCCGGGTCGGGCTCCGGGCCGACCGGTTCCGAGCGTTCGCCCTCGGTCTGCGCTGCCGGGAGGGCTGGGGTCCCGAAGATTTCCTGCCAGTTGCCTCCCCGCTGGGCGGTCGCGGTGATACGCGAGGCCAACTGCACGGCATGCCGCTCCAGCCTGCGGAAGCGGCCCATCACCACGGGAGCCCGGTAGCGCTCCTCCTCCAGATTTCGGGCGAGGATCAGAACGGCGTGAGCGAGCTTGGTGCAGCGCTCGACCAGAGTGCCGGCGGGATGTGTGAACGGATCCTGCACCCGGCCCACCGGCCCGTCGCACAGCTCCTCCATGGCCAGCCACACCGCCTGGCCGTCCGGTCGGGTCGGCACCCCTTGGTCTGTTTGGCCCCGTCCGATCAGACGTCGGCCTGCCGGGGTTTCCTTCATCTCCGACAGCGCGCCGTACATCTCCCAGAAGTCGTGCTGGGCATCGTCCTTCGACGTGTACGGCGCGCCCACGGGGATGACGATCTCCGAGGCCGCGTCCTGCTCGGGCTCCTCGACCATGCGGAAGGGACGTCCCATGCGGGTCAGCTCGGCGGTCAGTTTCTGCACCCGGATATCCCGTGTGGCCTGGCTCTGGTTGCGCTTCAGGTACCAGAAGCCCTTGTTGCGGCTCCACCTGAACTTGAGACGGTCCAGAGCAGCGCGTACGGGGGCGTCGGCGTCCTCTTTGGTGGTACCGCGGACCACGGTGCCCCGGTAGTGGTGCTCGATCTCCAGGGCGGGTCCGGTGGGCGGAGGGGTCTGTTGCGGCTCGGGGGCGGGCTGTTCGGCGTCGAGTCGCCGACGGCGCTGAGCAACGCCTGCCTGCACGGCCGCGACGGTCTCCGGGCGTGCGGTGGAGGCGCGGCAGGCGACCGCGTGTTCGTAGGAATAGCGGACGAGGTCGTCCAGCCGCTTGGCGTCGTCGGGATGCCGGTAGTAGCTGGCGCTCAGGTGCAGCACCAGGTCGTACGCTGCGTGCGCCATCGCCGTCACTCGCCGGTTGACTTCGTCCAGGGTCTCGGCGGCGAGCGTGACGAAATCGGCGGCGTACCGGGTGTCCCGGACAGCGTCGAGGGCCTGGCGGGCTCCGGATGCCTCGGGCGAGATGTCGAGCAGCGCCTTGGCGGTATCGGTGCCCATCCACCAGTTCCACGCGGACTCAGCCTTGTTGGCGCCGCCGACGAAGTCGTCAGCCGCCTCGTACGGAGTCTCCTCCATGCCCAGCTCGTGGGCTGCGAGGCGCTGGTGGTGCTGGAAGGCCTTGCGGGCCAGGTCGCGCAGCGCGTACCGGCTGACTCCATCCCCTGCCGCCTCCGCCTCTTGCGCGGCACCGAGGGCGTAGGAGGTGACGTCCGTCCAGTCGGTCAGGGCTGAGCCGACCGTGTCGTGCGGCCGGCGCAGCATGAGCATGGCTCCGCGCAGCTGGTCCGAGTACGGCCCGCCGATGTCGTCGTAGGCGTGCGGCCACTTCGGGAAGCTGTCGAAGATGTCAGTCAGAGCGCGCCCGATCTCGGCGCTGTCCTGGTACCAGGGAGCTGTCAACCGGAGTGGGTCGTGGTGGTCGAGGACGGAGGTGTGCTCCCCTTCGAGGTCGGCCGCGTCCAGGAGCATCTCGGCGAGGTCGTTTCGTCGTGCCTGCATGCGGGCCAGGTGGCGCTCCGTGTACTGGACGACCTTCTGGGCGGCCGTGCACACGTCGTGTCGGGGGTCGTCAGCGAGCTGTACGGCGGACCCTGCGAGGCGGTCGTAGATGCTGAACACGTCAGCGTGCGTGCGCGGTTCGCTCTCGATGACCGCGGCGGCTGCCGCGTCGGCATCCTGGTGCGCCGGGCTCGGGGGGTCGCTCTCCTGTCGTGCGAGGACGCGCCGGAGCTGCTCGGCGGCCATACCGACGTAGCGGCGTCCACCAGCCAGTTCCGCGGGGTCCGCATAGCCTTCGAGGACGATCGCGAGATTCGCCACCTGGGGCAGTGCCGAGCCGAAGCCCTCTCCCCCTGTGCCCGCCGCGTTCGCAGGAGGGGCGGAGGCTGTGGCTTCGGGAGTCTCAGTCTCCGCATCGGTTGTCCCCTCCGGCTCCGGGACGTCGCTGGTCGCCTGTTCCGGTGCCGGTGTGGGCGCCGTGGCGGACGGCGCGGCGGGTGTGGCCGGTTGTGCCGTGGCGAGCTGAACAGAGAACCGGAGACGGCCGGGGCCGGTGACCACGAGTCCGTCGTCGGCCGCTTCCATGTCCGTGCCGTCGGCGGCAAGTTGCGCCAGGCCGGCCGCGAGGTCACGGCCGCTGACCGGGCCGGCGTTGTGGCCCCAGGGCCCGGCGACGGTGTACTGCTCCCACGGGAGGATGCCGGGGATGAACTCCACGGCGTCTTCGTCGAGCGTGAGAGGTTCCGTGGAGCGGACCCACTGCTGGTAGGCATCGCTGCTGCGGTCCTCCACGGTGCTGCGGTAACGGGACGCATGGTCGCGCAGGCCCGTGTAGATCTCCCAGTTCCCCTCGGTACTCCGTCCGTCTTCCCGCTCCCACTGTTCGACCACGGCACGGCATTGGTCGGCCAACCGCTGCAGGTGCGCCCAATCGGATGCCAGTTCCACGCCGAGCAGGCGGGCGATCCGGCCAGTGCGGCTGGAGGTCATCGCGGCATCGGCCGCCGCCATCAGGCCGTCCGCCCGCTCACCTGTGGCCAGGCGCCCGGCATGGTCGGACGCCCATCGGCGGTAGGCGGTCAGTGCCGCTTGCTCCGCAGTCCAGGACTCGGAACGGTCTGGGTAGGGGGTGTTCGGTACGCGCCCGGGTCGCTGGGCGGTCGCGTGTGGTGTCGTCGCTGGGACAGGCTCCGGTTCGGCTGCGGAGACCGGGGGTGCCTGTGCTGTCCGGGCGGTGTCTGCCGTGGACGCGCTGTCCTGACGGTGGTCTCCTGCGGGGGGCGGGCTCGCGGGCGGCGTGACTGGTGACGCGGAGGCGGCGTCACCTGGTGCTTGTTCCGGTGCGCGGGACCGGGACGGAGGTAGAGCATCGGCCAGTTCGGCCTCGGCCGCGGTTTCCTGCTGTGTTCGGGATCCCGGCTGGGGACGGTCGGCCGTGTCCGGGTGAGCCCATGGCGCGATCTCGTAGAAGTGCACCCGCATCGCCTGTCGGAAGGCGGTTTCGTCGCCGCCACCTGCGAGGGCGGCTTTCAACGACGTGGCCCGGCTATCGAGTTGGCCAGTCAGCCAGGCATCGAACAGGTCACCGGCCTGGCTGCCGTTGCCGTGAAGAGCACGCTGGGCGTCCTGAAGGAGCTGGTCGATGGCCGCCTCGTACGCCTGGGCAACGCTGGCAGGAAACTCCTCGGTGAGCGGTGTGACCTTCACCGACCCCATCGGGCCAGTGATCACGACCGTGCCGGTGGCGTCCGGTTCGATCGCAACGTCCGACCCGTCATGGCCGAGCTGTTGCACGATGTCGTTGAGGAATGTGCCGCGGGAGTCGCTGAGGGTTCCGCCGAGCATGGTGTGTTCGTACCAGCGGTCCGGATCGAAAGGTCGGCTTGTGCCGGGCGAAGGGGCGCCGGGGGCCGGTTGACGTGAGGGCGAAGGATTCGCTGGTGCTGTGGTCGGCTGTACTGAGCGCCGGCGGCCTTCCAGTGGTGCAACGTAGGTGATGTGCTCGCGGGCGGAGCGGGCGACCTGCTCCGTGAGGTTCCTCATCTCGCGACCGGTCGCGTTGGGCTTGAAGCGTGGGGAGTCCAGGTGGGACAGGAAGTCTTCGCAGGCGCGGGCAAGGGCGTGGAAGAGATCCAGGGCCCACGGATCGCCGCCGGGCATAGGGGCCTCGTCGGCGGACTCACGCGCATGGTGCAAGGCCTCAGCCAGCGCAATCCCAGCCTGCTCCATCTGAACGGCCAGTTCTCGGCCCTGGCCGGACATCCCGTCGACGACGTCCAGGTTCTGCCAGGCTGCGAAGTTCGCCAAGACGGAGTCTTCACCCGCAACGGCGGCAGCCTCGTCCGGATACGGCCACGGGGGCGAGGCAACATCGCCGGGTTCTCCGCCCACGCCATCTTCAGCGTGTGCCGTCGTACTGGCATCCGAGCCGGCGGGCGCAGCATCTGGCGTGGCCCGGGAACTTGTGCCGTCGGCCAACGCGTCCAGGAATCCGCGAGTGGTCTCGCTCAGGTCGTCGGGTGTGAGGGTCGCCGGATCGATCTCCACCCAGCCGTCGGTGGAGCCGCCCGCCATGACCATGGCGTCGTGGAGCGCTGCGTCGACCAGGTCGGTGCCGGGTTCGGTGACCGTCGCGTCGTGGACTTCCGGCTCGTTTGTTTCCGCGGCTCCCTGCACGCCGAGGGCTTTGGTCAGCTTGCGGTGCTGGGCCTCGATCTTGTCGAGTTCGGCTTGCTGCGGGAAGGGTTTGCCGACCAGTTCCTTGGCTCGCGCGATGTTCGCCTCGATCCGGGCGATGTGCTGCTCTGCCTTGGCGTGAACGGTCTCCAGGCCGTCCAGGGCGTTTTCCGCTTTGCGGATCAGGCCGACGCGATCTTGTTTGGCCAGGCCGCTCGCCGACAGCCAGATGGCATCGACTGGAACGTCCTGGAAGGACAACCCCACAATCAGGCCCTCGAAACTGCGCTCCACGAGGGCGTGGACCGGGATGCCGCCGAGTTCCCCAACGAGGGCGTCCTGCGGTCGGCCGCCGGCGTTGACCGAGGTGCGGACGAGCCGTTCGAGTCGCTGGGCCAGCGCCTCGCCGGCCTCCCGGCGTTCGTCGTAGGCGCGGCCGTCGACCGTCATCGTGAAGGCGTCGCCTCGGGTGGTGGTCCGCCGCTCCATCGCGGCCCGGGCCTCCTGCATGCGAATCTTGAGGTCCTGGACGCGCCGTCGCCCCTGCTCGCCGGTGACTTCGTAGGCGAATTGCTCGTCGTGCCACATCTGCTGGTCCAGGCGCAGCTTGGCGAGCATGCCTTCGACGCGCTCCAGCTGTTCCAGCTCTGGCTTGTCCGCGGCGACGGCGAACATCACGCCGGCGGGGATGCGCCCGTCGTCCCCGTCCTCAGCGGCTTCCAGGATGCGGCTGGTGTCGTTGATGTCGAGGATGGCCTCGGCGAACGCCTGCTTGGTGGCGACCTTCTGCCACAGGAACGGGTCGTACGACTTCTTGGTGACGATCGCGGTGTGGTGGATTTCCTTGTTCTGGTTCCCCTGGCGTTTGCCTCGCCCCAGGCTCTGGATGATCGGGGTCGCCTTCCACGTGGGGTCGATCTGCATCACGTGGATGACGCGTTTTTGCAGGTTGCGGCCGGTGCCAAGGCCGGAGCGGCTGCCGACCAGTACGGCGATCCGCCCTTCGCGGGCGTCCTTGTCGAGTCGGGCCTTCTGCTGCGGGTTCTTCGCCTCTTGGTCGAAGCGGATGAGGCTGCCCGGCATGCCGCGAGCGGTCAGTGCCTCGCGCAGCGCCTCGTAGAACACGAACTCCTTGTCTGGGCCGGGCACGCCGAGGTCGCAGAAGGCCAGTTGCAGGCTGCCGCGGTTGGTTTCTTCGTTGCCGTCGTCGTCGTAGTAGTAGACGTCGTCCTTGTGTAGCTGCCAAATGCGGAACAGCTCGTCGGCGGCGACGTCGACTTTCTGGGCTTCGTCGGTGGTCTTGTTGACCAGCCGTACGTCGAGCGAGGCGAGACGCCCGTCCGTGGAAATCCACAGGGTGTTGTCCTCGACCAGCTTGCCCTTGCGGTTGTACTTCAGGTCCGGGCTGCCGAGGCGGATGCCCATCATGCGTCGGCCCAGCGATTGCATGAGCTGGCGCAGTTCCGGAGATGCCTCGGCTTCCAGGATCCGCATCTCGCCGCCGATGATCGCGGGTTCACCGAGTTGGAGATCGCGTTTGAGTTTGACGTCGGCGATGGTGAACAGCACGCGTTTGAGTTCGGTTTGGTTGACGTAGCGGGCGTAACGGGCGCGGGTGGAGAAGGAGTTGCCGTCCGGGCTCATCTCGACCCGGTTGACGGGCTGGATGTAGGTGGAGACGAACTGGTCGTCCTCCTCGATGCCCCATTCGTCGCGCAGCAGGTCGGGGCCGAGGTACTTGATGGCGGTCAGGATCTCCATCGGGGAGTTGTCCACCGGCGTGGCGGTGGCGTGGGTCGTGACCCGGCCGCCGTAGTTCTTGCGCAGATAGGACAGCTTCATGTCCATGTCCGCGGTGATCTGATTGCCTTTGAGGGCGAGTTCGCGGATGGACGAGATCACCCGGAGGTTCTTCAGGGTGTGGGCTTCGTCGTAGAAGATGTACGTCGAGCCGGTTCGCTCGAACTCCACGCCCGAATCGCCTGGCGTCTTGAGTTCGTCCTCGATCCGCCCCTTCAGGGTGGCGATCTGGTTCTCGATGTCCTTGACGGTGTACTTGTCGTCGCCATCAGCGTTGTCCAGGTGCGCCTCCAGGCGCTTGACCTCCCGGTTGATGTAGTCCAGGCGGGCCGTTTTGGACATCGGGATCTTCTTGAACGCGGTGTGGCTGATGATGACCGCGTCCCAGTTGCCGGTTGACCAGCGGGCGACGAACTTGTGCCGGCGTTCTCCGGTGAGGTCGGAGGAGTCGGCCACCAGGATCCGGGCCCTGGGGTAGGCCTGGAGGAATTCGCGCTGGAACTGGCCCAGAACACCCTTGGGCACAGCGTAGACAGGCTTCTTGGCCAGGCCGAGGCGGGTCAGTTCCATCCCGCCGACGATCATTTCGAGGGTCTTGCCCGCGCCGGTGCCGTGGTAGAGCCCGACGCCGTGTTTAGAGGCGCGGATCCGGGCGACCGCAGCCTTCTGGTGGGGGTGAAGGGTGTAGGCCTTGGACAGTCCTGGGGCCGTGATCTGTACGCCGTTGTAGGTCGGGGGGACGATGGCGTTGTAGCGGTCGTTGTAGTACCGCAGCAGAGTCTCGGCCCGGTCGGGGTCTTCCCACAGCCACATCCGGAAGCGGTCGTCCAGCTGCTTGGACTTCGCCAGGGCGAACGCTGTCGCCTGCCGGTCCGTCACTATCTGCCCGTCGGGCGGTATTTTCTTGGTGACCAGGATTTCCTGGTTGTTGAGCAGGTTGCTGGCCAGGGCTTGGGCGGAGCGGGCCTGGGTACCCCAGACGGTGCGGGCCAGCAGGCTTGCGGTGTCCCCGCCCTTGACGCTCCAGCGGGCGCCGAGGTTGCTGACCTTGATGTCGTCGTCTTCCAGGATTTCACGAAGGAACTGCTGCACGTACGTGGCGCTGACCCAGGCGGCGCCGAGCCGGCTCTGGATCTCCGCGGGTTGCAGGTCGCGGGGGATGACCTCGCGCAGGGCCTCGACGTTGACGGCGAACGTGGGGTCCTTGGCCGCGGCCTTCTCGGCCGCGGCGAGTTTGCGGCGGACGTTGCCTGACAGGTACTCCATGCGGCGCACCAGGCCGCCGGCCGGATCGTCGTAGACGAGGGTGCCCAGCGCCTCACGTGCTGCATGTTCGCTGTCCAGGCCAAGCAGACCGGCCACGGCGTCGAGGCGGATCTCGTTGTACTGGTCCCAGCAGATCAGCGCCGCATCTTCCGGGCTGTCCGCGCGGGTCAGCGGCTCGGGCGGGGCAACGACCCGCTTGGCGAACAGGTCGGCCTTCGCCGCGATCTGGTGGTCTTCGTCGAACTTCTCCAGCGCGAAGACGTACGGGGCGAAGGGGTCGTTGCGGAACCCGCCCATGCGCGGGTAGTTCCGGCGCTCGGGCGCGTTGTCATCCTGTACGGCTTCACCGGACGGCGGGTTGTTGACCTTGAAGCGGTTGATCGGGCCGAACCGTGCCACGTACGCGTCGTAGCGGCGGTTGAGTTCGGCCCGCAGCTGCGTCATCCGCGGGGTGATGAGGTGGTGCTCGGACTCCTCGTCCAGCAGGGCCACCGCGATGTCGCGCAGGCCGATCAGCTCGCGCAGCTCCCGGACCTGAGTCTTAGCGGGTACGTGCGGGACGGGCCGGCCGTTGCGGATCTCGGTGAAGGTGCCTTCGGGACCGAGTTCCAGCAGGCCGTCGTACTTCTCCAGCGTGCCGTGGAAGACCATCCGCTCGGTGAAGGTACGGCCCGAGTCCTGGGCGCGCTGCGCGACGTGTTCCAGGGCCGCGCCGAGAGCGACTTCGGCCTGTGGGTTCCCCTGGACGACCAGTTTGGGGCCGTATCGAACGATATCGACTTTGGGTGTGCCGAGCACCATCTCCGGGTGCTGCACGAAGTAGTTGTTGATCTCGATGGGCTGGGAGACAACTCCGGTTCGGGCTCCGGGCAGAACCGTCGGCTCAACAGTCAGCCAGTCGGCTTCGGCGGGCGTCTCTCCTTCCCCGCGACGCCGGAAGACGAGGAGGTCCATCACCACATTCGTGCCGGCGGCATCCTGGTGGGAGTTGCTGGGCAGCCGGACGGCGCCCAGGAGGTCAGCGACGGCGGCCATCTGTTCCCGGGCTTCGCGCGCCTCGTCGGTCCCGTCCAGGGTGTAGCGGGAGGTGATCAGGGCGACGATGCCGCCGGGCCGGGTGAGCGCCAGGCTTTTGAGGATGAAGTGGTTGTGGATCGAGTGGCGCCGCCCGGGGTTGTACTTGCGGTCCGTGACCTTGTACTTGCCGAACGGGACATTGCCGACGACGACGTCGAAGTCCTCCTCGGGTGGCCGGGTGTCGGCGAAGGACTCGGTGAGGATCTGCGCGTTCGGGTAGAGGGCGCGGGCGACGGCCGCGGTGATGGGGTCGACCTCGACACCGACAATCTCGGCGTCGGCGGGGGCATCGGCGAGGAAGCGCCCTGCGCCCACGCTGCCCTCCAGCACCCGCAGTGGTGCTCCGGCCGGCACCCCGAACCGGTGCAGGGCCTGCCAGACGACGCGGGCGTAGGCAGGATCGGTGTAGTGGGCGTTCAGGGTCGAGGAGCGGGCCTTGGCGTACTCGTCGTCGGACAGGATGTCCCGCAGATGGGCGCGTTCGGCCGCGAACATGGCGGCGAAGTTCTTGCGCTCGTCGAACAGGTACGGGGCGGCGCCCCAGCCCGTCCACTGCTGGAGCACCTGCCGCTCGGCCTCGGTGGCTGGCCGGTCCTCCGCCCGCAGTTGTAGCACGACGTGCACGGCAGCGATGTTCGCGGCGACCCGCTCCCGCTCCGTACGCGGCCCGGGCCGTGCTACTCCTGGTCCGGTTCCACGTCCAGGAGCACCCTCTCCCGCAGTACTTCGCCCTCCGCTGTCGAACGGGAGGTGTTCAGCCGCTGCAGGCGCTGCAGGTATCCCTCCCCGTCCGGCTCCTGGCCCGCCAGCTCCCGGGCCCGGGTCTCGATCTCCGTCGAGATCTCCTCCCCGAGTTCCGTGAAGAACTCCTCCGGGTTCTCCAGCTCCCCGAACGCCTGGGGCTTGTGCTCCTTCCAGTGCGTCATCGCCTGGTCGCCGTACCGGTTCATCGTCGAACCCCCCTGCCTGCTTGGCACTGTTGGAACTGGTGGACGGGGCGGGGTGCCCCGTCTCATCCTCTCCCGCCGCCGTGCCGTCCGGGCGTGCCGCAGCGCCTTCCTGCACCGGAGGGGCCTGGTCGCCGAAGTCCAGGCCGGGCAGGAAGCCGCTGTCGTTGATTGAATTGTCGTCGGCGGGCTGCTGCGGTGTGCTCAACGCCTGCTCCCAACGTCGAGGGCGGTTGTGTGCATCGGGGGCCCAAAGGGCTGCTGGTGGGCTGGGTCAGATATGGGACGGCGGCACGGGGAGATCTCGCGCGGCGGCGGTGCCGTCCGGGGTCATCCGCTGCCGTCCTCGTCCGGATCGGGCTGGTCATCGCCGCGCGGATCTGATGCATCGCCGTCGGGCTCGGGGCCTTCGGCGGCCAGGAGCAGGGCGAGGTAGTCCGCGTCTCCATCCCAGGTGGCATCGCGGTGGCGGGCTCGGTGCTGGCCGTTTCGGCACGCGCCGAGCCAGAACCGGCCCATCCGCTCCACGGCCCGGGCGAGGGCGTCTTGCCACAGGTACGGCGCCGACCCCCCGTCCTCCCCGCCGGCGTAGGCCGACTCGCGGGAGGTCCACAGCGCCGTGAGTTCCTCGACGACCGCGCCGTGCTTCCACCAGCACTGTCTGGGCAACTGGTCCGTGGTCATCTCGTACCGGTCGGCGACCCAGATCACCCAGCGAACGAATTGGGGCCAGAGCACGGCGCGTTCCTCTGGTTCGAGGTCGTTCCACCGCACTGGGGCACCGACCGGGCGTTCCTGCTCTCCGTCGGCGTCCCCGCTGCCGGATTGTCCGGCCTCCAGTTGCTCCTCCAGCAGCTTGACGCGCTCACTGAGAAGCACCTGTTCGGCGTTGATGTTGGTGAGTTCGGCGAAGATGTCATCGAAGCCGCTAGCCATGGCCGCCGCCCGCCTTCTCCAGTCCCACGCGGTCGTCGACCATCTCGTGCGCCCTGCGGGTGGCCTCCTTGATCTCCGCCGCCCGCGGTCCTTCGTGGGCACGGATAAACGTGACGAGCGTGGCGGGGGTGCGACGGTGGAACACCATCCCGCCGCGCTCCGGGATCATCCGGATCGCGGCAGGCTCCACCACCGCACGACGGCGCACCGACGTGGACACCGAGACCCTGTCCCCGTCATCGGAGACGGTCTCCACGTCCTCGTCGAATTCACCCGCGAGAGAACTGTAGGATTTCAATTCTTCGGGGTCGCTGATACCACCCAGGAAGACCTTCACCGTACCGCTGGCGAACATTTTCCGTACGCCCAGGGCGCCCCAGCGCTCCTCCGCTTGGGCATATCCCTGAAGAACCGCCATGATGAAAATGTTCTGCGATCCGCTGACACTCATCAGGTTCGGAATTTCCGGCAGAGGAGCTACGTTGGCCAGCTCGTCCATGAAGCAGCCGAGCGGAATCGGAAGGCGCCCGTTAGGGCTGCGGGCAGCGACCCGCTTGGCGGTGTCGAACATTGCTTTGGCGAAAGCGGCATTGAGCGGTGCCAGGGCGGATCCTTCTTCGTCCTCGCCGATCAGGAACAGCGTTCCGGACTGCCGGAGGTACGTTTCGATGTCGAAGACCTCCACGTCCCCCTGGGGGGCGAAGATCTCGGCGACCTTCTCGTCGTAGAGCGCGATGAATGACTGCTCTGCGGTCCTCCAGGTAGCGGATCGCTCCTCCTCGGCCGCGGCGTGCTGGCCGGCGAGCGCGGCGGCGAGCAGATGCTTGCCCTTCGCTGCCAGAAGGTCGACGGCCTCGCGGTTGTCGGGGTCCGTCGCCCAGGCCAGCACGTCGAGGACGGGCCGTTTGTGGAGGGCTGCGGCATGCAGCCAGCAGGTAATAAGGGTTTTCGCGTTGAGCGCGAAATAACCGCCATTCTTTGTCCCTTCTTCGCTTTTCGTGGTCGCCGCAAGGGTCTCGGCGCGCTTGCGTGCCGCCTGGTATTCCTCGCAGCCTGCGGTCAGCGGCCAGCGCAGCTGATTCGGCCAGCCGGACAGCCCTGTCGGGTCCAACACCCAGACAGGTCCGTGTTCCTGCCGCAGAAGCGCGGTGTTGTAGAGGACGTCTGTCTTGCTGCTGGTGGCGAGGACCGTTCCGCGGAATTCGAGGATCTCGGGAAGGATGATCTGGGAGGTCTTTCCCTCGCGCGGCGGGGCGACCAGGATCATCGACTCCTCGATCGTGATCCAGAGATGGATTTCCGAGGGGTCCGCGCTGCCGATGTAGACGGCAACGTCGCGGATGGTGATGGCCTTGGCGTTCTGCTCGGCGAGCGTGGGACGCAGCGATCCGGCACGGGACAGGGCCTGTTGCTCGCCCATTGCCTTCTCCAGCTGGGCGCGGGTCGCCATCCCGTCGGCGCCGTCTGAGCCCCGGTGCTTCCACCACCAGTACGTCTTCCACATCCCCCAGGTCGCTGCGGCGAGCAGGAGGAAGAAGGTGGGCCAGAACAGGAACGGGCCAGCTACGCCTGCGCTCGGCGGCCAGGCGGCTGCGGGGTCGCCGGGGTGGCGGAAGACGGCGACGACCGCGTGGCCCGCGGAGTCCCAGCTGATCGCCGCCGGCCGTCCGTGTGCCAGGAGGCCGGACAGGAGCGCGGTCGACCACAGCAGCGCGGTGAGCACGAACGCCGCGATCAGCGGGAGGATCCACACGGCATCGCGACCGAGGCGCAAGCGGGCCGCGGTCTTCGGGGTAGCGGCTTTCGGCATCATGCCGCCGCCCCCTTGTGGAGGCGTATCATCGGTGCCGACGCCTGTGCGCCCTGATGGTCCGCAGGCTCCCGATGCCCCTCCGACATCCGGCGGTTGGTGTCCGTCAGCCGGATCTCCTGGGGGGTCCGGATATGTTCCACCAAGTTGATCCGCGAACCCACTTGCCAGATGGCCCGCCCTGGTGCGCACACGTTGGAACCGTCGGCTAGCGCCTTGCGCGCCCAGTCGGGAAGTCCCAGGTAGTTGGCGGTTGTCTCGGCCTCGTCCCGGTCCATGTGGTACAGGACCCTTGTCGCCGTCAATTTCAGGATGGCCGCCGCCTCCGGGGCCTGCTCCAGCAGCAGATCCCCGAGGTGGTGCAGGACCGCCCAGAAGGACAACCCCAGGCGCCTGCCGTACCGGACCAGCTCCTCGAACAAGCGTGCTACGGGGCGGTGGGAGAGGATGTGCCAGGCTTCCTCGACGATCAAAGTCCTTTTGATCCGGTCATTCGGCTTGATCCATCCGAACCGCAGCCAGGGCCCGATGACCGCCATCAGCAGCGGCATGGCCTCGCCCTCGCGCGGCAGCTTCGTCAGATCGAAGATGATCAACCGGGCGTCGAGGTCGATCCCTTCGGTTGTCGGGCCGTCGAACATGCCGGCCAGGTCGCGGCTGGGGTTGCACAGTGAGTCCAGGGCCAGCGCGGCTGGCTGGCCCCACTCCACCAACTCCTGCGGAGTGACCGGCTGTTGTCCGAGAAGGGTCGGCTGCGGGGCGGTCAGCGCGTCCAGGACGTCGGAGAGGATCGCCACGCGCTGCTGCTCGCGGGCCGCGGCGGTGGCCGACTTGTGGGCCTCGGCCAGGGCGAACTTGGTCTGCGAGGTGAGGGTGCCGGTGAGGATCTCCATCATGGACACGAGCACCTTGAACTGGTGCTCGGCAGGGATCCGGTCGTCGAGCGGGTTGATCCGCACCCCTTCGCCGCCGTCGCCCGCGCCATAGACGAGGCGGATCGGCGTGATGCCCAACTGCCGGGCAATGCCGTCCCATTCACCGGCGCCGTCCTCGCCCTGCGCGTCCAGAATGGCGAAGCTCCGGTCGCGGAAGCGTAGTTGTCGCAGGACGTAGGTCTTCTCCAGTGCGGACTTGCCGTAGCCGGACTTCCCCAGGATCAGCGCGTGGCCGCTGGCGAGCCGGATGCGCGCCTGCGGGTTGTACAGGATGAAGGGGTCGTAGATGTAGGCCTTGCCGCTGTAGGCCTCCCGCCCGATGATCACGCCACGGGGGTCCATGCTGGCCGCGCCGACCGCCGGGTAGAGGCCGCAGGCGTGGCTGGTGGTCGAGCGGACGGCCCGCCGCCGGGTCTGTGTCTGGCGCCGCAGCATCTCCAGCATCGCTACCGCCCTTCCTTCAGCAGTCCGGCGGCGAAGGGCAGCGTGTTGGCGAAGGCCCGGTGATGCTCGGTGTCGCACCACTCCAGTCGCAGGCCCGCGCGGGTGGCGCCGGCGCGGACCGTGTCAGCGTCCCGGCGCAGGGCGTCGAGGGTGGGCGAGGTGACGGTGATCCAGGCAGCGAGCCGCGTGCCCGCCGCCCCGTCGGCGATGTCCCGCATGGTGCGGATCGAGGCGCTCTGGGCTTTCTGCTCCCGCGGGTCCTCGATCCGTCCGGCCTTCTTGTCCGCCTGGCCCAGCTCGTTCGTGGCGTCCGCCATGGCTTCGGTGATCGCCTGGTCCGTGCTGACGAGGTCCATGACCACGGACACCGACAGGATGATGTCCTGGAGGTAGAGCAGGATCGGCGCGAGGAAGTTGATGCCGACCGGGAGGACAGGCAGCTCCTTCACCCAGGCGGTCATCGAGTACCAGTCGTCCTCAGTGGCCTCCCAGCTGCGCGAGGACATGTACTTCTTGTTGCGGGCGTCCAGGACGGCGGGCCAGCAGGTGACCCGGTCCATGCCGGCGGTGTCGTCGATCCAGTGGCCGGGGTCGTAGGCGTGGTGCAGATTGGAGGCCAGCCCGGCTTCGTCGAGATTGCGGACGTGGCGCAGCTGTCCGCGTCCCAGCGTCCGGATGAAGCTCTCGATCTCCTGCCCGAGCGTGATCGCGTAGCCCTCGTGGAGGGTGTTGTAGCGGCGGGCCTCGGCGACCAGGTCAGCGGTGTAGGGGATGCCCACCACAAGCAGCAATCGGCGGTCTTCTGCGGTGACCGCGACACGCCGGATCAGGTCGTCGTACGACTGCTGCAACCACGTCGGGCTGTTGGTGTCACGCCGTTCGGCGGCGTCCCGGGCATGGGCGTTGGGGTCGGTGGGGATGACCCGGCTGATCCACTGGAGGCGGCGGATCCGCCCGCCGCTGTCGGCCGTGGTCTTCAGCAGGTGCTCGTAGGCCCGGATCAGGGCCTCCTTGTCCGCGGTGTCGAGGCTGCCGAAGTCGCGCTGGCCTTCCACCTCGACCACGGCGGTGAACATCAGCTCGTCCGGCTGCAGCACGATCGCGATCTCGCCGAAGGAGGTACGAGCCGAGATCCACTGCATGTTCCGCGGGACACCGACCGGGACGTCGACGGGGACGCGGCGGCCGTCGGCGTACCGGCCTGCGTACGGTGCCCTGGACCTGTAGAGCAGTGAGCCGTCCCGCAGCAGTTTCTTGTAGGTCCGGTTGATCTCGAACCACCGGACGTAGGTGCGCCCTTTGTGCGGCGCCAGCGTGGCCCAGGCGCAGGCGCCCGCGATCAGCACGAATCCGATGACCTTCAGCAGAATGCCGCCGAGGATCCAGGCCGCGATGAGCCCGCCGACGAACCCGCATCCCAATACGAGTTGCTCATCGGCTTCGAGCTTGCGGCCGAGCAGGCCGCGCGGCCTCGGCCGCGGGTAGGTGAAGGTGCGAGCCACAGCTACTCCTGGACGTACGTCGGGACGGGCATCAGCGCATCTCCTCGCCCGGCGGGGGCGGTTCCGGCTCGTCCGGGGGGTCGGGCGGCGGCCAGGACTGCGGGCCTGCCGGATCCACCGGCTCCCCGCCCGCCGATGCGCTGTCCGGGACTGCGGAGTCAGGAGCGCTTCCGGCAGACGGCGCGTCCCCGCCGGGGGCGTGACCACCGCCGCCGTCGGCATCGCCGCCCGCCGACGAGGCAGCGGATGAACCGCCGGAGTCGAGACCGCCGGTTGCCCCGTCGACTCCGCGGTCGACGGCGGCTTCGGCCTCGTCCTTGGTCTTGTCGACGCCCTTCTTCGCGGCCACGGCCGCCGCTCCGACACCGGTTGCGGCAGCTGCTCCTTCGGCCGCTCCGGCCTCGGTCGCACCGTCTCCGCTCAGGGCCTCGCCGTCTGCAGCGTCGTCTTCTCCTTCATCGCTGTCGTCACTGGATCCGGTGCCGTCGCCGCCGCCCATACGCGACTTGAGTTCTCCGTAGGAGTCGCCCACCTGGTTGCCAACCTCCTTCGCCCGGCCCTTGAGGTCGTCACGCGCGGCGTACATGTCGCGCACCTCGTCGCCGAACGTCGGAAGGAACTTCGAGAGCTGGAAGGGCATGTAGAAGGCGAGGAACAGCAGTGCCATCGCGGTGAAGACGGTCGCAAAGGACTGCCCCAGGCTCTTGTTGGGGCTGTCGGATGCCAGCGTTCCGGTGGCGAGCGCGATGACCGTGAACGTCACGTACTTCGAGGCGATGACCGCAGCCATAACGCCGCACCAGCGCTTGGTGTGTCCCCACAGGTCGCGGTCCACCAGGCCGCTGAACACCGTCGGTCCGAAGACGAGACCGGAGAGGATCAAGGCGTTGCGGACGATGAGCTCCAGCCAGACGCCAGCCACCGCCGCCAGCATTGCCAGGCTGAAGAAGATCACGATGATGGCGCCACCGGGGATCTTCATCAGCGCGAGCATCGCTGTCGTGACGGTGAGCACCATGTCGGCGGCGTCGCCAGCCACGGGCTTGAACATGGCCTCCGCGGCCTCGTCGAAAAGCCGCACGGTGTAGGCGACCGCTAGCGGTGCGAAGGCGGAGACCAGGACCGACATCAGCAGAAAGCCGACGGATTCCCCCAGTGCCCGGAGCGGCTGAACCCCTTGAATCGCCCTTTTGGCGACGGCGATCAGCCACAGGATGACCGTCAGCACCGTGGAGGCGGCAAAGGCCATGGTGTAGGTCCGAAGGAACCCCGGGTCCTGCCAGTCGATGCGCGTGGTCGATCCGAGTGCCTTCATCATCTGGGTGAAGATGCTGGTCACAGCGTTGTTGAAGAACTGGGCGATGTACCCCAAGGGATCCGACGCGAAGTCGATGGCCTCGTTCGTCTTCTCGACGACATTGCAGACCTTGTCGGCGAACGGGATGTTCTTGCAGGACCAGTCGGAGAAGTCGTTCGCCTGGGCCTGACCCGGGGCGAGCATGATGCTGAGCGTGGCCGTCAGGCCGGTAATCCAGACGAGACGGGTCCGTACCCGATACTGAGTCTCAGCCGACATACGGGGGCGCATTGAACTCCCGATCTGCCGTGCGGAACTCGTCCACGCTGGTAGGGCTGTCGCTGCCTGCATCCAGAGGGGTCGGGCCGTTGACGGAAGTGATCGCGTTCAGCTTCCAGTCGTTGGACTGCCACTCCAGGGTCAGCGTGTAGGTGGTCCACGACGCGGATACCGGCATCGGGGCGTTCTTGTCCGTGACGCCGACGAGTCCGGCCATCCACACGTCGACGGTGGCCACCTGATCGGTGTACGTGGTAACCCTGGTGCCCATCGCCGCACCACGTGCGACCAGCCCGTCGGTACTCCCGGCGGTGATGCCCAGCGAGGTGAGGACCTGCTGCATCCCGGTGTCGTCGTTGCGGATCTGCCGCTCCAGCGCCTGGCTGGTCATCATCGCGGCGAGCGTCGCGTGCCGGGCCTTCTCGTCGGTGAAGTAGGCGGCTGATGAACGCGCCACCTGGTAGTTCACTGCGGCCTGAACCACGCCGACCTGGTTGTGGGTATAGCCGACCGGGACACCGTTGACCAGCTTCTTCGCGGTACTCTTGGTGTCCCCTCCCGTGGTGTTCTTCTCCGCCGGCGCGTTCCGGCTCTGGCCGTCGGACGAGCCGTCGGATCCGCCACCACCTCCGGAAAGGCTCATGAACACCGCGAGGATGACCAGCGCGAGGAATACCGCTCCGGTGATGGCCATTCCCCGCCACCAGGGCTTGCCGCCCTGCACTTCGGTCGGCGTCTCAGCGATCAGGACTCGCGTACCCCTGCCACGGGTGGTCTGGCGGGCCATCAGATGCCCATCCCGTACACGATCGTGAAGATCGTTCCTATCGAGGCGACGACGAAGGCCCCGACGAGACTGCCTGCGATTTCCTTCTTGCCCTTGCTGACCTGGGCGACATCGTGCTGCCCCTCGCCGACCTTGAGATGTACGGCGCCGAGAATCGCGCGTCCTACCAGGACGAGAACGACTCCGGCCATGAGGGCCTGGATCACCGTTCGCCCCGTTGTGCCCAACTTCCCGAATGGGCCCCAGTCCGGGGACAGCCCGTTCACGAGGGGCCCGATGTCACCACTCGCTGCAAGATCCACTAGGTGTTGTGAAACGGGCATCCCCCGACTCCCTTCCACCCTCGTCACGGAGGTCGACCCGAAACCGGGCCGTGACGGTGAAAGGTACATACACACAAACTTGACAACAAGTGTTTATTGCCTGACAGGCAAGGCCGCGTCACGGTTCAGGTAACCGCCGCGAGTGCGGCCGCCCCCGGGCGACCGACCAGGGCAACACAGCCCACCGACAGGCACCCTGAAGTCGCAGCACTTCATATATATGCAGCTCAGTTGGCACTCTTCTCCACGTACGCGACTCGCTTGAGGTGGGCTAGATGGCGCGCCGCCCTTCTCTGTAGCGGTGCAGCCAGCAGGCACTTCGTCGACATAATTCCCCGGCGCGGACACAGTCGTACGACACACTGAGGCCGCTGAAGCGGGTAGCCGTTCCGTCGCAAGTGAGGTTCACTGGCCTTCTTTCATAAACACATGTTTATGGTCGGAGTGGGGATGAACGGGCTCGGCAAGACCGCCACAGGTGTCACCGCGGCAGGCATCTCGGTGCTCTCGCTCTGTGTCCTCGCGGTCAGCGGTGCCACAACCCAGGCCAACGCCAACACCTGCCAGAGCGGCCTTCAGCCGATCGGAGACGGGGAAAGTGGAGCCGGCACGGGAGGGGAGGCACCAAAGTTCGACGGCGAGCAGGAAGCAGACAGCAGCCAGGTGACGGTTCCACTGCATCCGGAAGGTGCGCAGAACAGTGCGAAGTGGACCGCTCGTCAGGTTCGCAACGCGGCGACCATCACCAACGTCGCCCGGACCAGGAGCCTTTCACCGCGCGCCGCAGTCATCGCCGTGGCGGTCGCCATGCAGGAAAGCACCCTCAACAACCTGCACCACGGCCACGCGGACAGTGTGGG
Source organism: Streptomyces sp. Ag109_O5-1 (assembly GCF_003814875.1). GTDB lineage: Bacteria > Actinomycetota > Actinomycetes > Streptomycetales > Streptomycetaceae > Streptomyces > Streptomyces sasae. The sequence goes on from NZ_RKQF01000001.1 coordinate 2,262,958, forward strand.
GCTCTTCCAGCAGAGGCCCTCGCAGGGCTGGGGCACAGTCAGTGAGCTCACCGACCCGGTGTACGCATCCGGGAGGTTTTACGACCGGCTCCTCAAGGTCGACAACTGGCAGCAGAAATCGCTCGCTAAGGTCGCCGCCTCGATCCAGCGCCCCGCCGAGCAGTACCGCAACGAGTACGCCAAGTGGGAGGCCGCAGCCGGCTCTCTCGTAGCCAAGACCTGGGGAACCCACGCCGTGACCTCGATCAGCGCGGGCTGCAACGACCCGGCCGCCTCCGGCGGAAAGGACCCCAAGGCAACGTTCAACGTCAAGAACCCGCGCACCGCCGCCCAGGCCATCACGAGCGCCCGGAACGAAGCGGGCAAGACGGGCTGGTACCGGATGTGCGACAACTTCGCCGCCCAGGCCTACGGTTGGGGCTCATCCGGATCGGCAACGGCCAACATTCACTGGAACCGACTCGTGGACGCTGGACTCGCGCACCCGGGCGACTTGTCACCGCCCGCGGGAGCACTGCTGTTCTATGACACAGGCGGCTCGGCGGGGCACGTCGCCCTCTACCTAGGCAACGATCAGGTGGCCAGCAACGACGTAGGGGACGAGTACCCACGCCAAGGCAAGATCGTCATCGTCTCGCGGAAAGATCTCACCGACGGCGCCTGGCGCCTGAGGTATCGCGGATGGGCCGAGCCGAGCTTCCCGAGCGCCGGCGGCATCAGCACCGTCCCCCTCCTCCCCGACAAGCAGGTGAACCAGCAGTGAGCGACATATCCCCAGACGCGGTGCAGATCCGGATCACATCCGACGGCATCTGCTTCATAGACGAGGAGTACTTCACGGCGCCTCCCGGTGTCCCGCTCAACGACGCCGTCCTGGCGCACCTCCAACTGGAGGCCGCTGCCCTGGAGATGCCGGTCCGGGCAGTGATCCAGGACGAGCAGGCGCAGTACACGACTGCGATCCGGGTCGAAACCGACGGCACCAGCCATCCCGTGGCCGGCGAGGCTCAGGCCCCTGCCTCGCCAACATATCTGCCGATGCCGCAGCCCAAGTCCTTGGACCCTGTGCCGCCCGACCGGCCGTACGAGCCACTGCCCGAGCCCTATCGCGGACGGCTCGTTTCGATCTGCGCAACCGCCAACCAGAACCTCTTCGCCGAAGCCGCACGCGACGCAGATCAACTACTCGTAGACCTTTCCGCCCAGTTCGGTCCGAGCCACCTCTTCACCTTGGCAGTCGGCCTCGTGCGCGGGGACATTGCATGGCTGGATCAGGACTTCCGATACGGCCTGCAGAGTTGGGTCTTCATGGCTCGGGCCTGGCACAGCCACCTCGGGCCTCAGCACAGCAGCACCGTTCGCGCCGCCGGCAACGCACTCGGCTGCTGGCGTCGGCTTCAGCCCACCGAAGCAGGGGAGTCAGCCGAGTACATGATCACGTTTCTCCGAGACGTATCTGTCCCAGACGGCGAAGCGGCGATCCGTAGTATCAGCCGGCGGGCACAGACAATCGCCCTGGCCAACTAACGGTCATTTGCGGATACTTGACGCATGAACCCCATACGCCTCGGCCGCATCGTCCTCTTCTCCCTCCCGTACATGCTCATCGTCGTCGGCGTCCTGGCAGCCTCTAAGGCTGACGGCGCCCCCAGCGTTGCGTTCGAGGCCCTTGGCGTAGCAGCCGTGGGCGCACTCTGGGCCTGGCGCCGTGGCCGACGGAACGGCTTCTGAAAGCTCAGGTAGGGAAGCCCGAGAATACGGCCCTACAGGCTGCTACCGGGGCTGGGCCAACGTCACGGAGTCGCTGTCGGGCCCAAGGGGATCCGGTCAATTTCCTTCCACGTGATGGTCTTCGATCTCTTGGTGTCCGTGGCCGTGACATCGACGAGATAGACGGCGGAGATATGAAGAGGAGCGTGGCTTGGCCTAATACGGCGCAGGCGGCGCTGTGCCTCATCAGAGTCGGCATGGTCGTAGGCGTACGCCGTGGACAGGTGCTGAACGCTCCAGGGGTACCTGGCCGCTTCCTCGCCGCACACGCCCCGGATGGTGTCGCGGGTGGCGTCGTGGAGTGTCGCAAGGCCCTCGTCCGGATGCAGGTCGGCTAGAACGCCAGTGTGATAGCTCAGGAGCGACCCAACCATCACTTCCAGCGGCTCGAAGGTGCTCAGGCGTTGCCGCAAAGCATCCACCAGAGCCTGACGTTCTTCCTTCGGCACGGCAGCAGCTGGACGCCCACTGATCTGGTCGATAGCGATGTGAAGCCAGCGCGGCTCGACTGGGCACAATGGGAACCCCTCGTCGATCAACACCTTGTTCGCTTCGGTGATGAGGCTGATCAAAGGCGTGTGGCGGGGATCGGAAAGATCGACTACTGCATAGATGTGTAGAACACTCTCGGCCTTCCACGCCTCCGTCCCGTGCAGGAACGTCAAAGGCTTCACCTAAGAACTCCACAGTCAGAGGCCGACATTCAAACGGACGCGAAGCTTGTCCACCCCGGCAGTGTAGCTGCGGCCCAGCGGATGACTTTTACGTTCCGGTGCTTTGCACGTAGGCGGCCTCGCATCTCGCGACGTGGCCGACTAACAGCGCCCTCGCATAGTGCTCCAATGGCATGTTCGCCGCTGCCGCGTGTTCCGCGAGTGCGCAGTGCTCTTGTTCGTTCAGCACCACGACTAAGCCGAACGACCGGGCAATACCAAGGCTCTGGGGCGTGCACACACGTCCCAGATGTTCGGTGAGGAGGTCAGCGAGTAACGCGGGAACGGGTGGGCGAGGGCATTCACCGCGGCGGACCCACCGGCTGACGCGCGATCGGTCAACGGCGACTCCGGGATGCCCCTGTTCCTCCGCCCGCTGGTTGATACGGCGGGCGGTCTCGCTGCGGTTCCAGCCGACCTCGGCCAGCGCCAAAGCCAGGGCGTAGTTCGGCCCTCTCATAGCGCATCAGCGCCATACGCCATGCCTGTTCGCACGAGGGCGCGTTGCGAATAGGTTCGCAACGCCGCAGGTCGTAGACGGTGTGGGCGGGCAAGAGGGACGGTGGCGCAGCAACCCCCAATGAGGGGGAAATCGACGGCAGTTGAGGCGGTCAGCTCCGCCTCGAAGGAGGCTTCTTCATGGCCGAAACCGCAGTTCCCAAGATCGAGTCCGACGCTCTGGAAGGACTTCTCGACCTGACGCGCGCGCACTTCGTCGGCATCGGTGGTCTGGGCATGCTGCCGGTCGCCCGCGTATGTGCCGAGCGGGGCTACACCGTTTCTGGAAGCGACGTCAAGGAACCGGCTGGACTCGCGGCTCTCGGAGAGCTGGGCGCCCAGCTGTTCACCGACCACCGGGCGGGGAACCTGCCGTCGGACGCGACGGCGCTCGTCTTCGCCAACGCCGTCCGCGCCGACAACCCCGAGATCGCGCGGGCGAAGGAACTGGGCATCCCGGTCGTGCACCGATCGCTGGCCCTGAACTCGCTGATGTCCGGCCACACCTCGATCGCCGTGATGGGTACGCACGGCAAGTCCAGCACCTCGGCGATGCTGGCGTTCGCCCTCGACCGCCTCGGGCGGAGTCCGTCCCACGTGGTCGGTGCCGATCTGGACGGGCCGGGCAGCGGCGGACGCGCGGGGTCGGGCGGGTTCTTCGTCGCGGAGGTCGACGAGTCGGACCGCTCGCACATCGGGATGCAGATGAGCGTCGCGGTGATCACCAACATCGCGTACGACCACCCCGAGACCTACGCCGAGGAGATGGACCACGTCGACGCGTACGAGGAGTGCGTGCGGACGGGTCTCGCGGCGGGCGGGACGCTCGTCCTGAACACCGACTCGGCGGGCTGCCGGGAACTGGCTTCCCGGCTGGCGATGGCCGGAGACGGCCCCCGGGTGGTCACCTTCGGCACCTCGTCGTCGGCGGACTGGCGGCTGACGAACATGGCCGACGAGGAGGGGCACACCACCGCGACGCTGACCGGACCGAACGGCCTCGAACTCGACTTGGGGCTGCGGGTGCTGGGAATCCACCAGCTGCTGAACGCCGCCGCGGCCGTGGCAGCTCTGCACGCCTTGGGCCAGGAAGTGGACCGGGCGGCGGAGCAGCTCGTGGACTTCCAGGAGGCGCGGCGGCGGATGACCCCGGCCGGTGAGGCGGCCGGGGTACGGATCTACGACTCCTTCGCCCACCACCCGGACGAGGTGACGGCGGACCTCGCTGCCGCGCATACCCTCGTCCGGGACGGCGGGCGGGTGGTGGTCGTCTTCCAGCCGACCGACGACACCCGGCTGAGCGTGTTCGGCGACGCCTTCGGGAGGGCGCTGGCCGGCTGCGCCGAGGCGGTGGTGACGGACAGCAGCCGCGGCATCCCCGTGGAGGCGCTGGAGCTGCTGTCCGCCCGCATCGTCCAGGCCAGCGGGATCTCCGTGGACGTGGTGGTGGAGCGGGACAAGGCCATGGTCTACGCGGCCCACGCGGCGCGCCCCGGTGACGTGATCGTGCTCATGGGAGTCGGCGACGTCGCTGAGGCCGGTCCGGTACTCCTGGCCGCGCTGCCCGAGCTGGAGCCTGTCGCAGCCTAACCGGCGGCGGTACCGGGGGTCGGCTGCAGAAGCTTCTCGGCGAGCTGCTGCAGCTCGACCCCTCGGGATGCCTTGACCAAGACGACGTCCCCGCGGCCCAGAACCTTGTGGAGCAGTTCCAGGGCGGTTTCCTGGTCGGGCAGGTGCACGGCCTTTCCTCCGACGCTGCGGACGCCGTCCTGCATCCATCCCGCTTCGTCCCCTCCCACCAGGATGATCTGGTCAAGATCCAGACCGGCGGCGTAGCGGCCGAGTTCTACGTGCGCGGCCCGTGCATCGTCGCCTAGCTCGTTCATCCGGCCCAGGACGGCGAACGACCGCTGGTCGGTGCCGCCGGTCATGGAAGCCAGGGCGTTCAGTGCGTGCCGCATGGAGTGCGGGTTGGCGTTGTACGCGTCGTTGACGATCGTGACGCCGTCGGCCCTCAGATGGGTCTCCATCCGCCAGCGGGAACGCGGAAGCGCGTCGGACAGCCGCGCGGCGATCTCGTCGGCGCCGAGTCCGGCTTCGCGGGCGACGGCGGCCGCCGCCAGGCTGTTGGGGACCTGGACGTCGCCGAGGAACTTGAGGTGGACGGGGGCGCTGCCCTCCGGGAGGGTCAGCGTGTAGGAAGCGTGGCCGTGCGCGTCGACGGTCACGTTCACAGCCCGCACGGTGGCTTGCTCGCTCAGGCCGTAGGTGACGACGCGGGCCGATGTGCGCTGGTCCATGACGCGTACGAAGTCATCGTCGGCGTTGAGGACGGCGAGCCCTCCACGGTGCAGGGCTTCGACGATCTCTCCCTTGGCTAGGGCGATGTTCTCGCGACCGCCGAACTCGCCGACGTGGGCGGTGCCGACGTTGGTGATGACGCTGATGTCAGGCGGCGCGATCCGGGTGAGGTCTCGAATGTCACCGATATGGCGGGCGCCCATTTCCAGGACGAGGTAGTCAGTGCCAGCGTCGGCCATGGTGACGGTGATCGGCAGGCCGATCTCGTTGTTGAAGGACTCGGGGGTGGCCACGACGTGGCCGGGCAGGACCTGCGCGGTGAGGTCCTTGGTGCTGGTCTTCCCGGCCGATCCGGTCAGGGCGACGACCTTGGCCCGGTTGAGGGGACCGTGCAGCAGGTGGCGGCTGAGCAGGCCCGCTGCTGTGAGGACGTCGTCGACGACGATCGCGGGAACGCCGACGGGCCGGGTGGTCAGGGCGACGGCGGCACCCTTGTTGATAGCGGCTTCCGCGAAGGCGTGGCCGTCGGTGTGCTGGCCCTGGAGGGCCAGGAACAGGCCGCCGGGGACCGCTTCGCGGGAGTCGAAGATGGCAGGTTCGGTGACCTGAGCTTCGGGATCGAGGACGTCCGCGAGACGGCCGCCGACGATCTGAGCGATGCTGGTCAAGGACATGGGCTGCAACGTGGTTCTCCTGCTCAGGTGGTTGACGGCGACGCTACCGGGCGAAACCCGGAGGTCAGGGCAGGCGCCTGTCGTGCGGTGCGGCGCAGGTCGAGTGAGATGCCGCGGCCCCCGAAGAAGTCCCTGAAACGGCTGATGGTCAGGGCTGCCGAACGGGCAGCGGGGGTGTGGCCGCTGGGGTTGCGGAACGTGATCGTGCCGTCGTGGTGGCCGGTCACCAGGACAAGGTGCCCGCCGCGCCGCTCGGGGTCCTGATCGGGGCGGCGAATCCCCTTCGACACGGAGGCCATCACCATGCGTCCGGCGTCCAAGAGGTTGAGGATGTCGTGGAGCTCCATCACGCCGTGGACGTCGGCCAGCAGGTTGTGCGTCTCGCGGACGTAGGTGGCGAACGGGTCGTAGAACAGACCCCGGATCTCGTTGCCGTCCCGTGTGTACGCATTGAACAACCGTGCTCCGGACAGGAGTTGGAAGAGGTTGGGGGCCTGGCCGTCACGGTGGAGCAGGACCATACGCAGGCAGGCCATACCGCACAGGTGGCGGCACCAGCGGGCGTACGTGGATCGGGAGGGGGCTCCGCTCTGCGCCCATCGAGGGTCGGCTGCTGGGTCGTAGCCCTGGTACGCGATGCGCTCGATGAGGTCGGGTGACGCGTACTGGGTGACCACTGGTACCGGCTCGTGGACCGGCCGGCCTGCGGCGGGTGGGGTGTCAGTGCAGCACGGGGGCAGCATCGGTGTTCCGTTCGATTTCCATGGCGGTGTCGAGGAGGGTGCGGTAGTTGGGCCAGTCGACGTTGCCGCCGGAGACGACGACTCCGACCGGTCCGGCCGGCAGACGGTCGGTGGCTTGGAGCAGGCCGGCGAGTGCGACCGCGCCGGAGGGTTCGGCGGTCGTGCTGTAGTGGCGCCAGAGGTATGCCATCGCGCTGGCGATAGCCGCTTCGGGCACGGTGACCACGTCGTGGATCAGGGGCTTGATGATCTCGAAGGGCAGCAGGGCGGGCTCGGTGTGACGGAGGCCGTCGGCGATCGTGTCGGGGGGCGGGATCGGGGTGAGACGGCCCGCGCGCAGCGAGCGGTGGGTGTCGTTCGCGGTGGCCGGTTCGACCCCGATCACGCGCAGGTGCGGGTTGTGGCCCAGTGCGGCGAGCACAGAGCCTGCGGCGAGTCCGCCGCCGCCGATGGGTACGAAGAGCGCGGCCAGGTCGGGGACTTCCTGGATCATCTCCCAGGCGACCGTCCCGGCCCCGGCGATGACGGCGTGGTGGTTGGAGGAGGGGATGGCCGTCCGGCCCGTATGGTGCGCGATCTGCTGTACGAGAGCGTCACGGCGGTCGCGGTGTCGATCGTAGGTGATGATCTGCGCGCCCAGAGCGTCGAGGGCGACGCGTTTGGAGGTGGGGGCGTCGCTGGGGATGACGACGGTGGCGGTGGTGTGGTGGTGGAGCGCGGCGAGCGCGAGGGCCTGGGCGTGGTTGCCGGAGGAGCCTGCGATGAAGCCGGCGGCGCGCTGGTCGCTGGTGGCGGTGGCCAGCGCGTAGTAGGCCCCGCGGAACTTGAAGGAGCCGGTGAGCTGCTTACTCTCGTCCTTGACCCACACGCGGCGGCCGACGAGCGAGTCGAACGCTGCGGAGGAGACCATCGGGGTCCGGACGGCGGCGCGGCGGACCTGTTCCATGGCCATCAGGACGTCGGCGGACGTCATACGTCCCACGCGGTGGTTCCCCTCGGTCATGCCTGAGCCCGCCGATCGGTGCGGGCCCCGCGCAGGATGTGACTGACGAGCTGCTCGTAGCTGATGCCTGCGGCCTTCGCCATCCGGGCGAGGTTGCCCTTATGGCTCAGGCCCGGAAGGGTGTTGGCCTCCAGCCAGAGCGCCCGCTGGTCCGGGGTGATGATGAAGTCGTGGCGGCTGTAGCCGTGACAGCCCAGAGCACGGTGGGCGGCGACGGCCTGCTCGCGCACCGCTTTGTCCACGTCATCCGTCAGCGGGGCAGGACAGCGATAGGTGCACAGGTCGCTGTTCTCCTTCGCGGCCTGGGTGTAGACCCTGCCGGCAGTCTCGGCTTCGATCGGGGGTAGCGTGTCCAGCCGCCCGGTCGTCTCGTCTTCCAGCACCCCGACGCTGATCGACCGCCCCCGGTGGTACGCCTCGGCCATCAGATCGGTCGACGAGGCGTCCAAGAGCGCCGCGATCAGCTCGTCGTTGCCTCGGGGACGGCGGAGTCCGACCGAACAGCCCTCGTTGACGGGTTTGATGATGATGTCCGGCCCGAGCAGGTCGACAATGCGCGCAGCCTCGACGTCCACCTTCACCTGGTGGCTGACGGCCGTGGCCACGGGAGTAGTCAAGACGCCGGCCGCCCGCACGATGCTCTTGGCCCGGAGCTTGTGCATACAGACGGCGGATGCCAGAACACCGGAACCGGTGTAGTCGATGCCGCGGGTTTCCAGGTAGCCCTGGAGGCGGCCGTCCTCGCCACCACGCCCGGCAATGGCCAGGAACACGGTGTCGACGCCGTCGAGCCGACCGCCGAGTTCGCGCTGGTCGGTTTTGAGGTCGACGGTGTCGGCCCGTACCCCCATCCCGTGGAGTGCTCCGAGGACGGCCTGTGCCGAGAGCAGGGAGCGGTGGCGTTCAGCGGACCACCCCCCGGTGATGACGACCACCCCCTTCGGGTAGTCGTACTGGCTGACGAGCCGGATGGTCATCGGCTTCCTCCTTGGTTGTGTTCCGCTGGGCTGGTTGTCTGCCAGCAGGGAGCGTGTGGGTGGTTCGTCCGGGGCCGGACCGGGCTTCGGTCCGGCCCCGGGGGGTGCACCCGTCCGCCGAGGCGGTCGGGCAGCGCGGTGATCAGGGCCGGAGGTTTGGCCTCGATCAGCTCTGTTCGATCGGCTTGGCCACGAGACTGCGCTGTTCCGACGGAACGGCGAGGCGCTGGGCCCAGGTGTCCAGGGCGGCGACCTCGTCGGCGGTGGGCAGGAGGAATATGTCCTTCCAGACCCGGTTGACCACGTCGACGCCGTGCGTGTCGACGGCGTGGGTGATGAGGCGGGCGCCCTGCTCGTAGGAGTCAAGGCGCGGGCCGAGGCAGCGGACACCGGGGAAGCCGGCGTGGAGCCGGTAGCGCCAGGAACGCTTCGCCAGCTCGCGGTGGTTCACCGGCGCTCCGAAGAGACGGGTCGTGGTCTGCTGCTCGGCCCAGGTGGCGTGCCCCTCCAGCACAGTCGAGGCGCCGCGCCCACGGCGGTCCATGCCCCGGCGATCGGGCGCGTAGGTCTCCCACACCAGGCCGCGGCGGGCTTCGAACTGGGCGTGATGGACGAGTTCGTGCGCGGTCATCACCGTCAGGCACGGCTGGTTGGTGAGGAATCCGCTGTGGTGCAACGCGCGGGGCGCGATGATCGTCTCGACCTGGCCGTCGGCGGCCTCCATGGTCTGTGCGAAGACCAGAGGCCAGACAAGGACGGGGACGAAGCTGGTCATCTTGAGGATGCCGCGCAACGCCCTAATCTGTTGGGGCGTCAGCTTCTGGTCTGCTATGTCCCGGGCCAGGATTCGTTGCTGGTTGAGCCGGTTGGCGTTGCGCCACTTCTTGGGCGTCAGCAGGCGGTAGCGCACCTTAGCCGGAAGAGGGAGGCGAGTCGTTTCCTGCACGACAGGCGCCACGGTGTGCAGGATGCTCAAGAGCAGCTCGGTCAGTTCGGGGTGTCGGCGGGTGTCATCGAGGACGGTGAAGCGGGTCACTGGTGTTCCTGTCGGGTGGTTGTTCTCGGAGTCGGTTCAGGCGAGCCCGTACGCGGTCGGTAGGTGGCCGGGGCTGCTGTGCGCAGAAGCCGTCAGGGGGTAGGGGCTCTTGACCGGTCCTGGGTGTGCGGTATTCCGGTCGCGGATCCGGAGGGCCCGTCAGGAGCCCGTTCCTGCTGCACATGGCGTTCGGCCCGCTCCTCGACCGCCGCTGCTGTGACCCGTCGTTCAATCCACATCACCACGAGCGCGACGGGGATCACCGGCAGGACGCGGTAGATGCCGGGAAGCAGAAACTGGACGGTGGCGGCGCTGAGGTCGAATCCAGCGTAGGCCGCCATGAGCGGGAGGAGGCGCTGATAGCGGCGGTACAGCCAGACCCGGCCAGCCGCGTAGAGGGCCATGGCGATGGCGGGGAGCCCGAAGTAGGCGTGCGCCAGGACCTCGATCAGGCAGATGAGGGTGTAGATCTCCCAGGCGGGCCTGTGGATGGCTGTCAGCAGGGCTGCGGTGGCGGCCACCATCACGACGTCTTCGATGGCCACGGTCCACACCACCGTCAGACCGATTACCCCGACGTTGTGGAAGCCGAGTGCTCCCAGCTGGCTGCCCTTCATGACGGGTATGCCGTCGATGTCGGCCCAGCCCAGGAGTACCACCAGCAGCTTGGTAAGGCCCCCTCCGGCCATGCACGCGAGGAGGGCCGCGGTCGCGATCCGCCAGTCCCGCAGCCGGTCGCGGGCCGTGGCCGGGAGCCACGCCGTCGGGGATACCCCGTGTGCCCGGCAGACCTCCAGAGCGAGCCAGGCGGCCGTACAGCCGGACACGATGAGGGCCACCTGCCGGTAGGGAACAAGCCCCGCCGCGTACATGGACACGGCTCCGCAGACAGCCGCAGCGCCGCGCACCGCGAGGCGACGTGGTTGAGAGACCCGGTCCAGGGTGGTGCGGGCGATCACCAGCCCGGACAGCCAGAAGAACACCACCATGCCGAGGACGAACTCGCACGGTCGAATCCACCGTAGATCGGCCGACGCCCACCGTACGCCGTACATACCCGCCACATCCAAGACGCCTATGGCCAGGGTCCGGAAAGAGGTGAGCAGTAGCAGCAAGAGCACCTGCGCGTACACCCGAGCGACCGACGTATCGGTTGACGGGGTGGCTGCCCTGTCCCGGGGGGAGACGGCCGGGGGCGAAGAGGAAGTCGGCAGCTATCCGACGGAGCGTCGCTCGGGGCCTGGAGGAACTCTTCACGCGCGGCCCTCCGTCGTGAAGGGTGCGAAGGCGTCAGCGTCGTACACGGCCAGCTGGTTCCACGGGTCGGCGGCGGCACCGAAGCGCGCGATCTGCTGCGTCAGGTCGAACAGCAGGCCCAGCACGATGGCGGTGATGTGGTCCCTGCTGCCCTCCGACAAGGAGGTCAGCACGATGGGCTCCACCTCGGCCACGGACGTGGGGGTGTGTCCGGGTAGGCCGGGATGGCGTGCGCTGTCGCATAGAGCGAAGCGGAACAGGGTCACTGAAGGTCCGATCGGCTTCTGTGGTGCCCTGTCGCCGAGCCCCGGTGACGGAGCCGTGGGCCCGGCGACAGGCAGGAGAACTCGCCCGCGGGAGCGGGCAGGGGAGGCGGCGAGACGTCAGGCGCGGTCGAGGAGTTCGCGTTCGATGTCGGTGACCATGCGGCGGTGCTCGGCGAGCTCAGCTTCGGCCGCCCGCGTGTAGTGCCGGACAACGTCCTGCCCGAACAGGTCGTTCGCGAGGCTGCTGGACGCGAAGGACGCCAGGGCCGCCGACAGGTCCCAGGGCACCGACGGCGAGGTCTGGTCGGTGTAGGCGTCGCCCAGGGACACCGGCGGCAGGTTCGGTTTGTCCCGCAGACCGTACGCGATGGAGGCGATCGTGGCCGCGATCCCCAGGTAGGGGTTGGTGTCGGCGCCGGGCAGACGGTTTTCCAGGTGGGTGCCCTGCCCGTGGCCGGTGACGCGAATCGCGCACCCGCGGTTGTCGATTCCCCAGTTCATGTACTTCGGGGCGAAGGAGTAAGCGCCGTATCGTTTGTATGAGTTTGGGTAGGGCGCGTACAGCAGAGCGAGGTGCGGCATCGCGGCGAGCAGCCCAGCGATGCTGTGCCGCATCGCCTCCGTCGGCAGGTCCCTGGGCGAGGTGGTCGCGAAGGCCGGTTCGCCCTCGCGCAACAGGGACAGATGGGCGTGCAGGCCGCTGCCAACGCCGGTGGCGGGCGCGGCCATGAACGAGGCCAGCATGCCGTGCCGGACCGCCAGGTGCTTGACGGTCTGCTTGTAGAGCACGTAGCTGTCGCAGGCCTCCAGCGCCGGGCCGTAGGGGAAGGTGACCTCGATCTGGCCGCGCTGCCCTTCCGTCTTGACGGCCAGCACGCGGATCCCGGCATCGAACAGGGCGTCTTCCAGGTGGCGGAAGAAGTCGCTGAGGTGGGGAGGGTGATCGAGGGCGTAGTCCATGTTGTGGGGCATCACCGGCTCACCGTCCCTGTTGTAGAGCAGGAACTCGCTCTCCAGCCCGACCTGGGGCACGTAGCCGAGTTCCGCGAGCCGCTCCAGTTGGGCGCGGAGCATCTGCCGGGGCGCGATGGCGACGGGTGCCGTGTCGGCGTAGACGGCGTCGCATAAGACGACCGCGGTGTGCGGGAGGTAGGGCAGCAGGCGCAGGGTGCTCCAGTCGGCGCGGGCCCTGATGTCCCGAAAGCCGTCAGCCCAGCCCGTCAGATCGAATCCGGCGAGAGGGTCCATGTTGATGTTGGTGGCCAGGATGTAGGCGCAGGCCTCCGCCACCGGGGCGTTCGCGTCGGCGTCGATCTCGTCCAGGAGCGGGAGAGCTGCCAGACGCTTGCCCTTCAGGCGCCCCTGCATATCCGGTATGGCCGCCAGCAGCGTACGTATGTCCCCGTGTTCCGCGGCCTCCTTCAGATCCATGAAGGACGAGAACGCGCCCCGCTCCAGATCGGCATCGGGCATGGCGTGCTGGTTGTTCATCAGACGACCTCGTCGCTCAGCGCAGCGTGGGCGGTCCGGTTGCCCACGTCGGGGATCTTGTAGGTGCGGCGCCCCTTGGTGGTCCACAGGATCCAGGCCGCGAACATGACCAGGGCCAGGACGATGGGGGCGTAGTTGAAGGAGTCGACGGTGACCGGGGAGACCTGCGGGAGGCAGAAGAGCACCGTCACGAAGGCGACCCAGATAACGGCCGTCACACCGACCGGCTTGTGCCACCGGCCGAGGTTCCACGGGCCCGGCTGGAAGCGGTCACCGGCGCGCAGCCGCAGGTAGACCGGGATCGCGTACGCCGGGGTGATGCCGAGCACGTTGATCGCGGTGACCGCGCTGTAGGCGGTCGGCGAGATCAACGACGGCGCCGCGAGGAGGAGCGCCACGCCGACGGACAGCCACACCGCGGCGACGGGTGTCTTGGTGCGGGTGCTGGTACGCCGCCACAGGCTGGAGCCCGGGACGGCGCCGTCCCGGGAAAAGGCGAAGACCATCCGGGAGGCCGCCGCGGTCTCCGCGTTGCCGCAGAACAGCTGCGCCACGATCACGACCAGCAGGAGGGCCTTGGCCCAGCCGACGCCGGCGACATCGAGGAAGATCTGCGCCGGCGGGACGCCTGTGCTGGTCTTCTGGGTTCCGACGTAGTCCTGGATCGCCGACGTCAGGCCGAAGAGCAGCACGAACCCGGCGATCAGTGAGATCCAGATGGAACGGACCATCCCCTGCGGTGCGGAGATCTGCGCCTGCTTGGTCTCCTCAGACAGGTGCGAGGAGGCGTCGTACCCACAGAACGTGTACTGCGCCAGGAGCAGCCCGAGCGCCCCCACGAAGAGGCCATTGCCCCAGCCAGTGTCGTTGTTGAAGTGGCCGAACACGAAGGCCGCGCTCTGGTGCTGTGCTGGGGCGAGCATCAGGCAGCCGACGATGAGCGCAACGCCGCCGATGTGCCACCACACCGACACCTTGTTCAGGAGGGCAACGAGGTTGATCCCGGCCACGTTCAGCAGAGCGTGGAGCAGCAGGATCGCCGCGAAGATCAGCATGGTCTTCTCGGGAGTCGGGGTGAATCCCCACTGCAAGTTCGCGAACGCGCCGACGAAGGTCGCCGCGCCGAAGTCGATGCCGGCGATGCCGCCGATCAGGCCGAGCATGTTGAACCAGCCGGTGTACCAGGCCCACAGCGGACCGCCGAGGCGGTCAGCCATGTAGTACAGGCCGCCGGAGGTGGGGTAGGCAGAGGTGACCTCTGCCAGGGCCATGCCCAGCAGCAGCACTATCAGGCCGACGCCCACCCAGCCCCACATGATCACGGCCGGGCCGCCGGTGGCCAGGCCGAAGCCGTACATCGTCATGCAACCGGACAGGATGCTGATGACGGTGAAACTGGCTCCCATGTTGGCGAAGCCGCTCATCCGGCGGTCCAGCACACTGGGGTACCCGAGTCCGGCAAGGACTGCTGCGTCGTCGCCCGACTGGCGACGGGCGGCTCTACTCGAAGACACCGAAAGGATCCTCATCTGGAGGTGGAATGGGAAGGAAATGGGGCGGCTAGGTAGGGGCGTCTCGGGTGGGGAACGGCATCTCATCGGCGTGAGGCCTCCTTCATCGCGAACCTGTGGCCGATCGCGAAGCTGTGCTGCCACCGGCTGCGGGGACCCGTCTGTTCCCACGGAGCAGCCACTGCGAAGGGGCCGATCGCCTCAAACACGGGTGCCGCGCCCGGCAGGCCGGTGTTGATGAGGCCGCAGGCCAGGTAGTTCAAGTCGAGGATCGAGCAGTCACGGCGTGGGTCCTGGTGCCAGGCGAACCATCCGTCTCGGGCCCGCTGGACGTACCCGTGGGTCGCCTCGGTGTTCCAGTAGCCGATGGAGCTGCCCGTCCCTTTCCGGAATTGAGCCGCGTAGTCGTCGACGTAGGCGTAGATAGGGAGGACGTGCAGCGGAGATCCTGGTTTGGCACGTTCGGTCGCCCATTTCGTGAAGGTCAACGCGCCGCGTCCGCGAGCCTTGAAGCACTGGAGCATGCGGTGATGGGCTTCGCGGTTGCCTGGGTCGAGTTCTTCGACAGCGAGGAGCAGCGGCCACGGGCCGACGGGGAGAAGGTGCTGCTCGGGTGGATGCGCCCAGTGCGCCCGGTGGACTGGCCGGTTGGGGTCGATGTCCAACACGGCGAGGGCCAAGCGGCAGATTCTGGGAATGGGACAGGCCGGCCAGCGTTCCTCGGCGGCGTCGCAGGCCACAAGCGCGTGCCGGGTCACGGCCATCACGGAGTAGCGGTCAACGCCGCGTCGGCCCGCGGCGACCGCTCGATGGGTCAGGACTCTGGCGTGCATCATCGCCGCGTAGGCGTCGTCCGGCTCTTCCTTACGCCAGGCCTCGACCGCGTGGCCCTTGGCTGCGGCAGCAGCAAGGAGCTGGCTGCGGGACGTCAACAGTTCCCAGGTCCGGGCCGTCTCAATGGTCCGTTCGAGCAGGGCCTGGGAGGATCGCCACCGGTCAAGCTGGAGGTCTTCAAGAGCATTGCGCAGGTCGTCATCCCATCCAGCGGGATGTGGTGTCAGAGCCGTGCCATCACTAGGCATCGGTGCCCTCCACCGGCAGGTGTGGGCGGACAACTCGGGAGACGCCGAGCTTCTTGCAGGGCGGCAGTAAGGACATGGGGGACCTTCTGGGAAGGGGGCGGTCACCGTGCCGTTGGCGTTGAGGGGGTACGTCAACTGCCCTGTGACGGATAGGGGATCCAGCGGACGGTCAGGCCGTACCCGTGGATCGACGTGCGGTCATTGCGGCTGTTCAGACAGGCTGATCACGGGGAAACGGCACCAGGTCTGCGCGCCGGCGTCGGATGTCCCCCAGTCCCCGCCGTACTCCGCGGTAACGGCTTGCACCAGGTAGAGGCCTCGCCCTGACTCTGAGGTCACGCCCGGCGGCGTGAGCGTCGCTTCGCCCGGCATCCCATCGATGACGACAATGTTGAGGCAGCCCTCGCGGGTGAACATGACCACCTGAACTTCCGCAGCACCGCTGTGAATCATCGCGTTGGCCACCAGTTCGGAGACCACCAACTGTGCTGGGTCAATCAGGGCTTCCAGCCCGTGAAACCGGAGCCGGGCCGTGGCAATCCGACGCATGATGCGCACTCGGGATGCCGTTTCGGGGACCACCTGACGATCGGGACCGGGCGGACCGATGGGGAATCGTTCGTCCATCACATGCTGGTCGCAGTCCAGGACCAGCAGCGGGCTTCGTACGACTGTCGTCGTCATCACGTCCTCTTGAGGGAACGTGGGGCCGACCGAACAGCGTGCTTGGAACGCGAATGCAGTGCGGTAAGGGCGTGAGAATCCGTACCTGGGCGGGCTACAGCAAGGACGCGTCGACAGGTGCGCTGCTGGATCCCGGCGTGCTTCATCGTCATGGTCGGCTCCATGTCGAAGTGGCCAGTGACGACATGGTGGCCCCACAACAAGGCCTCAACTAGCCTGAGTTGAGGCTAGTTGAGGCCAAAGGTTTACAGGACGTTATGACCGTGAGGTCAGCCAGCTTCCGAACGCCTGGAAGCTGTCAGGCAGCCGCCGATGGGCGGCTTCCAGGCCCGAGTAGGTCTCTCGCACCATCGGGTGATATTTGGCCTGCTGGGGGGCCACTTTCCGCGCCGCCATGAGGCTTTTGAATGACGCATCCAGTCGCCCAGTCCACATCTCTGCGCGCGCGACCTCCGCCCAGTGGTGGCTTGCTCGCGACTTCGGCCAGTCTGGTGGGATCGCCAGACCGCTCGCGGCGTCGACCGCTTTGTCGTACTTGTCCAGCTCGGCGAGAACCGATACCCGGTGCACTTCCACGTTGGTGCCGCCGAAGGTCATCCAGAGAACCTTGGGCGCTTCACCGGTCCTATCGGCGATCTTCTTTGCCTCGCTCAAGTGCAACATGGCGCGGTCATTGTCATGCGCGCGACCCGCCATCACGGAGCCACCCAGATGCAGTTGGCCGGTGATTACGTCGCGCTCCACGCAGGCATCGGCCTGCTCGATCGTCCTGAGTCCGAGATCGACGAGGCGCTGCCCGGTCCGGTACTTGCCCTCGCGCAAGTAGGCCAGAGCCCGCAGGTACTGGTAGGCACCTCCGTAGACCGCGCTGGACGCTCGGTGGGCGGCCCAGTCCAATCGGGCCAACGCGAGTTGCGCCAAGTCCGCGTATCCGAGCTTGGTGGCCACGTCGTAACCAGTGCGATAGAGGGACGCGAGGACCAACCAGCCGTCGGTGGTTCCAGCGGCGTGCGCTGCTGTGGTTGCCTCCTCGATCAGGCCTGCGACGTTGGAAGCCGCCTGCTTAATCTCGCCCTTACGTACCGCAGCGCAAAGGGCTTCAGCTTCGTCGTGGAGTTGCGTGAGGGTGCGCGCGGTGATGTCGGGGTCCGCACCGAGGTCGTAGACGTCGAGAGCTTCCCGGATGGGAGCTATCAGGACGTCGAGCTTGTCAGCTCGAAGATCCGACTCGTATGGCTGACCGACGACGGTGGCCACTTCCACACGCATGGCACGCGCGCAGCGGGCAACAACGTGAGGAGTGGCGCTGAGAGCGCCGCGTTCCACCTTGATCAGCGTGTTGTAGGGGACTCCCGAGAGGTCTGCGAGGGCTCGTTGAGTGAGGCCACGTTCACGACGAAGTCGCGCGATACGTGCCCCAGTGTGGTCTTCGGGCAGAGCGTGCATACTGGCTCCTAGTTCTGCTTCGACACCAGAACGGTACCCGCGGTCGGCTCCGCGGTGCGCGAAGAACCCCGCTCCTCGTAGGAGCGGGGTTCTTCGCATTGCAGAACCCGAAGAAGGGGTGCAGGTCGCCGTATCAACGCCACGTAACGCCTATCGGTGATCTCGCGGCCCTCGCTACAACCATTCACCGACGGCGGCAGTTAAAGTAGCCACCCACTAAATAGGCCTTGCGCGACCCGCTGGGGTCTGATGCACGATCGGGTGACATCTGAACTGGCTTGCCCTGTGGGGCGGGTGGGAAGGATGTCGCTGTGCCCAAGCCTTATCCCGAAGAGTTCCGCCAGGACGTCGTGCGGGTCGCGAGGAACCGCGGCCCGGGCGTGACAGTGGAGCAGATGGCCACCGACTTCGGGGTCCATCCGATGACGTTGTGGAAGTGGATGCGCCGGGCGGACATCGATGATGGGGCCAAGCCTGGAGTGACCAGCCAGGACAGCGCGGAGCTGCGGGAGGCTCGGCGGCGGATCAAGCTGCTGGAGCAGGAGAACGAGGTCCTGCGCCGGGCCGCGGCCTATCTGTCGCAGGCCCATCTGCCGGGAAAAGGATCTACCCGCTCGTGAAAGAGCTGGCCGCGGACGGGACGCCCGTCACGGTCACGTGCCGGGTCCTGAAGCTCGCCAGACAGCCTTACTACCGCTGGCTCGACAAGCCGGTGACCGACACCGTGCTGGAGGAGGCATACCGCGCGAAGGCGCTCTTCGACGCCCATCGCGACGACCCGGAATTCGGCTACCGCTTCCTGGCCGATGAAGCCCGTGGTGCCGGGGCCCAGATGGCGGACCGCACCGCGTGGCGGATCTGCCGGGACAACCGCTGGTGGAGCGTGTTCGGCAAGAAGCGCGGGAGAGTCAAGAAGGCCGGTCCGCCGGTGCACGACGACCTGGTCCGCCGCGACTTCACCGCGGACGGGCCGAACCGGCTGTGGCTCGCCGACATCACCGAACACGCCACCGGCGAGGGCAAGTTGTACGTCTGTGCGATCAAGGACGTTTTCAGCAACAGGATCGTGGGCTACTCCATCGATGCACGGATGAAGTCCCGCCTGGCCGTGACCGCCCTGGAGAACGCCGTAGCCCGGCGCGAACAGGTCGACGGATGCATCCTGCACAGCGATCGCGGATCGCAGTTCCGCGCCCGGAAATTCGTCCGGGCACTCGACCGCCACCGGATGGCCGGCTCCATAGGGAGAGTCGGGGCGGCCGGCGACAACGCGGCCATGGAGTCCTTCTTCAGCCTGCTGCAGAAGAACGTCCTCGACCGCCGGACCTGGACCACCCGCGAGGAACTCCGGATCGCGATCGTGACCTGGATCGAGCGGACCTACCACCGACGCCGCAGACAAGCCGCACTCGGCCGGCTGACCCCCATCGAATTCGAAACCGTGATGACCACACCGGCCCTCAAGGCCGCGTGACCGAACCTGTCACCCAAACCTGCATCAGACCCCTGAGGTAGGAAACTCCCAGGGCAGACGGCGCGTCAGCTTGCCTGCTCGTGTACGGCAGCATGCAACTCGCGGACGCCGGTCGTGCGAGGGTGCCGCTCCGCCAGTTCGTAGACGATGCTGCGGATAGCAGGCCGATTGAGGTTCCCGAGATGCGGAGGATGTTGACAGAGGGTCAGATGGTTCTCATGAGAGGAACATCGACTATGGCGGCCCCCAGAAAGTACTCGCTGGAGTTGCGTGAGCGTGCGGTACAGATGTGCCGGACCTCCGACCCGAAGCCGCAGATCAAGAAGCTGGCCGTCGACCTCGGCGTGCATCCCGAGGCCCTGCGCGGCTGGATCCGGCAGGCCGAGGCCGATGCCGGCGAGCGGGACGACCGGCTCGCCACCGACGAGCGGGCCGAGCTGGTGGCGCTGCGCAAGGAGAACGCCCAGCTCAAGCGGGCCAACGACGTGCTGCGGACGGCCTCGGCTTTTTTCGCGGCGCAACTCGACCCGACCCGGCCCAGGTGACGGCGCTCGTCGACGAGCATCCCCGCCTGGGAGTCGAGTGCGTCCTGCGGGAACTGCACATCTCCTCCTCCACCTACTACCGCTGGCGCCGCGCGGAGAAGGAGCCGTGCGAACGGCGGCGCCGCGACGTCGAGCTGACCGAGCGGATTAAGGAGATCCATGCGGAGTCCGGCGGCAATTACGGCTCGCCGCGCGTGCACGCCGTCCTCAAACGCGAGGGCACACGCGTGGGCCGCAAGCGGGTCGAGCGCCTGATGCGCGAGGCCGACATCGCAGGCGTCAGCCCGCGGCGCAAGGGCTTCACGCGCCGCGATCCCAAGGCCACGCTCGCCCCGGACCTGGTCAGCCGGGACTTCACCGCGCCGGCGCCGAACCGGCTGTGGGTCACCGACCTGACGATGATCTCCACCGGCGAGGGACCGTTGTGGCTCTCGGCCATCCGGGACGCCTTCTCCCGCCGGGTGGTCGCGTGGGAGACCTCTGCCCGCGCGGACGCCGACCTGGTCCTGACCACCCTGGAGTACGCGCTCGCGTCCCGTGAGGTCGAGCCCGGCAAGCTCATCCATCACGCCGACCACGGCTGTCAGTACACCTCCATCAAGCTCACAACCCGGCTGCTGCGAGCGGGAGTTGAATCATCCATGGGGTCCGTCGGGGACTCATACGACGCCCTCGCGGAGAACCTCTGGATGCTCATCAAAACCGAGTGCATCCGCGGCCGCACCTTCACCACAAGGGCCGAGGCCAACCTCGCGCTCTTCGAATACATCGACGGCTTCTATAACCCCCGCCGCATCCAGGAACGGCTCGGCTTCCTCAGCCCGATCGAGTACGAGGAGAAGCACTACGCCGAGCAGGCGACGGTCGAACCAACGAATCTGAACACCCATCGACCCCTGCTGACCAGCTGATCAGCACCTCCCGCACGACGGGGGAAGCTCAATCCCCGCGCATGTCATGAACGTACTTCCCGTCATGACGCGGCCTACCCTCCGCGCAAGGCAACTTCTCCAACCTCCGGTAACGCAACGTCACTTCGAAGGTGAAGTTGCCCATTGCGTTGGAGGCGTGGCGATCCCGCCTTGTGGGGTGCCGGTGACGGTCTCCTTGGAGGTGCCAACCTCGGTGAGGATGCCCGCCTTCAGAAACGCCTTCACCAGCGCGAGCACGCGTTTGTCTCCGATCCGAGCCCTCACCCGGTCCATCAGAGCCGAGTGCGAGATCTCGTCGAAGCAGGCCGTGATGTCACCCTCCAGCACCCACTCATAAGTCTTGGATGCCAGGAAACGGGTCTCGGCCATCGCGTCGTGCGCCCGCCGGTTGGGGCGGAAGCCGTACGAGCACGGCGCGAAGTCCGCCTCGAATATCGGCTCCAGCACCAGTTTCAAGGACGCCTGGACCACCCGGTCGGCCACGGTCGGCATGGTCATCGCATAGGGCCGCATCGTCCAGTGATTCCTTGGGATCGCTGGTGGTCACGCATCCGTTTCATCCGCTGGCAGGTCGACGTCTGGTGGTGCTGTTCATCAAGCGACGGGCGGGGGCTGTGGTGTTCGTCTGCGCGAGCGACATTTCGCGGAGTGTGACGCTGCCCCGGGAGTGGACCGATCGCGCCCCGCGCCCAGCCACACACCGGCTCTCGGCGGAGGGCTTGAGTGCTGCCCGCGCTCTGGTAGATGCGCTGGTCAGCCGTCGCGCCGGTACCGACGGAGGCGGATCCTGATGACAAGGGACCAGTTCTGCACCGTTGTTGGGCCGAGGGCAAGGGCGGGGCGCCATAGCCGGAGCAAGCGGGGTGTGCTGCGAGGCCGTGATGGCAGTGGCCAACATGGTCGAGTCCGTGCTGGGAGGCGGACGTGAACGGCCAGGGGAAGATCCGCAGTTCCCATCTGGAGCGCCAGGCGGTCATTTACCTGCGACAGTCCACGCTCGTGCAGGTCAGGGAGAACACCGAGTCCACCCAGCGGCAGTACGGGATGGCCGACGAGGCGGTCCGGCTGGGCTGGGCCCGCGTGGACGTGGCGGTGATCGACGCCGACCTGGGAACCTCAGCCCGCTTCGGCGCCGACCGCGAGGGGTTCCGGCAGGTCGTGGCGAAGGTCTGTCTGGGCGAGGCAGGGGCGATCTTCGGCCTGGAGGTCTCCCGGCTGGCGCGGTCCTCGGCGGACTTCGCCCGGCTGCTGGAACTGGCCCGCCTCACCGACACCCTCCTCATCGACGACGACGGCATCTACGATCTCGCCGACATCAACGATCGCCTCCTACTGGGCCTGAAGGGCCAGATGAGCGAGGCCGAGCTGCACATCCTGGCCTGCCGGATGCACGGGGCGAAGAAGGCCGCGGCCGCTCGTGGCGAACTGCGCTTCCCGCTGCCCGTCGGGTATGTCTACGACGACGAGGGCCTGTGCGTCCTCGACCCGGACGAACAGGTGCAGGCCGCGATCAAGGATGTGTTCGCCGCCTTCACAGCCAGCGGATCGGCCTACGCGGTGGTCTCCGCGTTCGTGGGCCGTCCCTTCCCGCTGCGGGCATTCGGCGGCATCTGGGCCGGCCAGCTGCGATGGGGCTGTCTCACCCACGCCCGCGTCCTGGGCGTGCTCAACAACCCCTGCTACGCGGGCACTTACGTCTACGGCCGCTACACAACCCGGCGACGCGTCGAGCCGGACGGCACCGTCCACACCGGCGTCCGGCTGCGGTCCCGGTCCGAATGGCCGGTGGTCATCCACGACCACCACGACGGCTACATCAGCTGGGACGACTACCTGGACAACCAGGCCAAGCTGGACGCGAACTGCACCCACGACGGCGCCCGACCGCCGCGCGAGGGCATGGCCCTGTGTCAGGGGATCATGCTCTGCGGCTCCTGCGGGCGGCCGATGACCACCCGCTACCACCGTGGCGGACGGGCCGCCTACGAGTGTTCGGCCTCCCGCGCCGACCAGCAGGCCACCGCGACCTGCCGGTCCATCGCCGCGGACACCGTCGACGACGCAGTCACCGAGCGGCTGCTTGCCGCGCTGACCCCGCAGCAGATCGCTCTCGCCCTGGCCGCCGCCGACGAGGTCGCCGACCGGCATGCCCGCAGCCACCGCGCTGCCGAACTCGCCCTGGACCGCGCCCGCTACGAGGCCGACCGGGCCGAGCGCGCCTTCACCCGGGTCGAACCGGAAAACCGTCTGGTCGCCCGCACCCTGGAGACCCGCTGGGAGGCCAAACTCGCCGCCCTCGCCGAGGCCGGGCAGGCCCTGGACACCGTCCGCAAGGCCCGGCCGCCGCTGCCCGAACCCGCCACGCTCAAGGCCCTCGCCACCGACCTGCCCCGCCTCTGGCACGCGCACGACACCCACGACAGGGACCGCAAGCGCCTGCTCCGGACGATGATCGCGGATGTGACCCTGCTGCCCGAACCCGACCGGCACCAGGCGCGGATCGGCATCCGCTGGCACACCGGCGCCACCGACGAGATCACCGTGATGCGCAACGACCTGCGGACCCCGGCGGCCGCTGTCGACCTGATCACCCGGCTCGGCCCCACCCACACCGACGAAGAACTCGTCGCCGAGCTCGCCGCCGCCGGCCTGACCACCGGCAAGAAACGACCCTTCGACATCAAGGCAGTGCGCTGGGTCAGGCACGCCTACCGTGTTCGGGCACCCCGCACGCTGCCGTTCCGCAAGGGCGAGATCGGGATCGACGACATGGCCCGCATCCTGGACGTCAGCTACAGCGCCGCCTACTACTGGGTCACCCACCACCGCCTCGACGCCCGCCAGGACCGCAGCGGCCGTTGGTGCGTGACTTGGAACGAGACCGTCGAAGCCGACTGCCGGGCCAGGATCGCCCGCTCCGGACACCTCAACCCCGCAGGCCCCGGCGCCCACCCACTGCCCGAGGAAGTACACGGCTGCCTCAGCGTCCACGACGTCGCTATCCGGCTCGGCGTCCCAACGGACGCGGTCTACTACTGGATCCGTGTCCACAAACTGCACGCTCGACGGACCACCACAGGCCGCTGGAGCATCCCCTGGAACGAGCAGATCGAAGACTCAGCCCGACAACTCGCCGCCCGCACCCGGAACTTCACACCCACAACGCAAACCATCACAGCAGGAGGGGCAGTATGAAACGTCCATCGGGATCCCGAGGCGGCGCCGCTTGTGCGACCCTGGCTTGGGGATCATCCGTTCCCTGACCGGCACCGGCCGGAAGCTACGGGACTTCAACTGCTCCCGCAGCTCGGCGAGGAACTGCACCTCGCCGAACCGTTCCCGGACGTAGGTGACGGTCATGCCGTCCACTCCGGCCGAGCGCGCGCCCTTGTTCCCCGCAACCCGCTCCCAGGCCATGGCCAGGAAAGCGGGATCACAGACGAGGTTGTACAGATCGTCGAACCGACGATGAGGCTCGTCGGTCGCCCAACGGTGCAGCTTGGTCTGGATCTCCAGTACCCGTCGCTCAGCCCGGAACGAGCCGAGCGGCAGATCACTCGTATTCACCAGCGGCCTCCTGGTCTTCCAGCACTTCCACTACTGACTTGCTGGCCCCCTTCGCCATGCGGCCGGCTTTCCCGGCCTCGGACTACTACGGAGCCTCCGCCCCGCCCGGCGCCGTCGGCAGACGACGTGCCTGTCCTTCCGTCGCACCGGCTGTGCATGGCGAGGACGACACCGGACGGTTCCCACGTTCACTTGAAAGTCGATCGACGGGCGAGGCGCCCAGCTCTACCCCTGCGGCATCGCCACGGCTACGCCGCAGACATTCACCGTGGCCTCCTGGCCGTGGATCACATGGCGACCAGGAGTTACCCGCTCTCGCACAAGAAGCAGGTACGCACCGCGACCAGCCCATATCCGCCAGATTTGAGCTGGTGGGCCGTTAAGGGGCGTCAGACACCGGTTCCTCTCGTACACCTTCCCGTCTCGCTGACCGGACCCGCACCATCTGGCAGTACTGGCACGTCCCAGCGTTGTCAGGGCTGCTCCCACCCTCCCCGGCGTCTCCCGGATCAGGCTGCCCTCAGCTTCACCCGGCCGCTGCGACGGCCAGGAGGCGAAGTAGGGGTCGGACCGGGGCGCGGTACTGGCCTTGTGACCAGCCCGTTTCCCCGGCCCGCCCTCCGCACCGGACATGCGACTCTCACCGCATCCGGCGCTCCACGGACTCCCTTGGGGCCGCGCGGTTCACACCGTCGCGGTCTTCGCCCACGGTGTCGGGATGCTGTATCCACGCCAGCGATAGCGGGTCACCTTCACCCGCTGCGGGACGAACAGCGTGATCCCGTCCTCCGCGGGCCGCCAACCGGGCTCGCCGGTCAAGTAGCGGCGCCGCAGAGTCCTCCAGTCGATCCCGGGATGCTGCTTCCTCAGCCACAACGTCACTCGACGCCAGCAGAAGTCGTCGAGATAGTGGAACGTGGCTGTGGACGACCCGAACCGGAAGTAGTAACACCATCCCCGCACCGCCGAGTTGAGCTGGCGGAGCAGGTTGGCGAGAGTGCGTTGACCTCTCTTGTTCGTCATCGCCCGCACCTTGCCCGTGACGGAGGCCAGCGCCTTCTTCGACGGATAGGTGTAGACGTAGTGCTCGCTGGTGCCCTTCTTGCGCCTCCGCTGGATGTGAAAGCCGAGAAAGTCCAGCCCCTCGTCGATATGGCAGACGCGGGTCTTGGCCTCGGACAGGCGGAGCCCCAGAGGGGCGAGCACGGCCGTGACCTCCTCCCACAGCGCGTCCGCGTGAGCTCGGGCGCCGCACACCATGATCAGAAAATCGTCCGCGTAGCGGACAATCCGGTATGTGGCACCTCCGCGTCGGCGGTGTGCTGTCCGCTTGCCGCCGTTGCCGTGAGCGTCCCACTTGGCGCAGAAGTATTCATCCAGCGCTGAGAGGGCGATGTTCGCCAACAGCGGCGAGGCGATGCCGCCTTGGGGTGTGCCGGTGTTCGTGTCCCTGGTCTCGCCATCGGCGGACATGATGCCCGCCTTCAGAAACACCTTGACCAGGGCAAGAACCCGCTTGTCTCCGACTCGTCGGCGCATCCGCTCAAGGAGAGCGGAGTGTGCGATGTTGTCGAAGCACGCTTCGATGTCCGCATCCAACACCCAGTGGTAGCCCTTGGTGCCGAAATGGTGCACCTCAGCGATCGCGTCATGGGCTCGTCGTTCGGGGCGAAAGCCGTAGCTGACCGGCTTGAAGGACGCCTCGAAAATCGGCTCCAGGACCAGCACGAGCGCGGCTTGCACGAGCCTGTCCATCGCGGTGGGAATCCCCAGCCTCCTGAGCTTTCCCCCGCTGCCCGGCTTGGGGATCACGCGCTCCCGCACCGGCAGAGGGGTGAACGTGCGGGCCTTCAACTGCTCCCGCGTGTTCTTCAAGAAGGCCACGATGTCGGCGTCGTCGGCGATGAAGGCCGGGATGACCCGGTCCACGCCGGCGGTGCGCGCGCCCTTGTTGCCCCTCACCCTCTCCCACGCGACGGTGAGGAAGTCGGGGTGATGGACAAGGTTGTAGAGATCATCGAACCTGCGGTCGGGATCATCGACCGCCCATTGGTGCAGCTTGGTCTGCATCCGTCGTACCCGCAGCCAGGCCCCATCGGGGTCGGGCCACAGATCACCGGTATTCACCAGCGTCTCCGTCCCTTGCAGTTCCTCAACTACCTGAATCCGCTGGGCTGCTTCGCCATGTGGACGGCTTTCCCGCCCTCGGACTACTACCAGCCCTCCGCCCCACCTCGGGCCGTCGGCGGACGTCGCGCCTTCCCGCCCCATCGCACCTGGAGAGCGCACTGAGACGAAAGCTTCGAGGTGGTTCCCACGTTCACTGTGATCCGCTCGTCGGGTGAGGCGGCCAGCTTTGCCCCTGCGGCATCGCCACGGTTACGCCGCAGTCCTTTCACCGTGGCCTCCCGACCGGCAAGATCAATCCGATCCAGGAGTTCCTGCCCGTACGGGCAGTGCGCACCGCGATCCAGCCCAGATCCACCGGGTTTGAGCTGGCGGAGGTCTTAAGGGGCTTTACACCGCTGGTTCCTCGCGTCCACCTTCCCGTCTCGCTTGCCGGACCCGCACCGTCCGGTAGTTCCGGTGCGTCCCGTCGTTGTCGGGGCTGCTCTCCATCAGATCCGGCCGACTCGCCGGGACCGACTGCCCCCTGCTTCTGCCGTCCCGCTGCGACGGGACGCCGATGCGGGTCTCACACCCGCACGCGGATCACAGCGCCTCGTGGCGCACGGTCTTTCACCTCCGCTCGACTTCAAGCGCCTCGTGGCGCACGTGATCCTCAGCCCAGTCGATTCCGCAGAACACGCTCATATGCGTCTCCTTCGTTCGGTTGTCTGCGCTGGTGACGAGCGCATGCGGGCCACGCGACGCTCTAATGCCAGGACTCACCGGTCCGCAATCTCACAAGCCGTTCGCGGCACCAGCGCACCGCACGAGCCTCGGTCTCGCCCAGAGCTCACGGGCTCGCGGAGACGAACGGGAGGTCACCATGCGGCGGACTCGCACCACGAGCATCAACGTCCGCTGTGGGCCCGCCATTTCATGGTGGCCGGAGGACGCCGGGCGCTGCCAGTCTTTCAATAGGCATCGCCGTGCCGAAGAGGGTTCGGAGTCATCCCGACGCCCACCAGACCACCACGAAACTCACCGTGGAGAACGGTGCCTGTCTTCTTTGAGACCTCACAGGTCAGCGACTCAGCGCACCTTCGGTGCGCGCCGGGGGCGTGGTAAATGCCCTGGCGCGCGCCGGAGGTGCTTCTGTCCGCCCTGACGTGGGCTGATGCCGGTCCGGGACGCTGGAGGGGTTCGTTCCGGCCGAAACCGAGGCTTCTGTGATGCCGGTGAGCTCGCAGGTCAGCATGGTGCCGAGGGCCGTCCACGGGAACCGTGGAGTGTTGCTGTGAGCACGCGCGTCAGAATTCCTGTTCCACCCCGGCCCTCCCGGAACGGCGAGTCGCCCGGTCGTCCGGTGAGGGAGGGAGCAAGGCCGTGGACGTGCTGCACGAACGCTGCGCCGGCCTGGACATCAGCAAGAAGGACGCCAAAGCGTGCGTCCGCACTCCGAGCACGAAGCGGCGGGGAACGTTCACCACCCAGACCACGACCTGGGGTTCGACGACGAACGCCGTGCTCGCCCTGCGGGATCACCTGCTCGCCGCCGAGGTCACACTCGTCGTGATCGAGGCGACCTCGGACTACTGGAAGCCGTTCTACTACCTGCTGGCCGAGGACCTGAACGTGATCCTGGTCAACGCCCGGCAGGTCAAGAACCTGCCCGGCCGCAAGACGGACGTCTCCGACGCCGCCTGGCTGGCCCAACTGGGCGCGCACGGCCTGGTCCGCCCCTCGTTCGTGCCACCGCAGCCGGTACGCGAGCTGCGGGACCTGACCCGGGCCCGCACCCAGATGACCCGCGAACGAGGGCAGATCGTGCAGCGGCTGGAGAAGCTGCTGGAGGACACCGGGATCAAACTCGCCGCGGTCGCCTCCGACATCATGGGCGTCTCGGGCCGGGCCATGCTGGAGGCCCTCATCGCGGGTGAACGCGACCCGCAGACGCTCGCGGACCTGGCCAGACGCAAGCTCCGCAACAAGATCCCCGAACTCACCGAGGCCCTGACCGGACGCTTCCGCGCCCACCACGCCTTCCTCACCCGGCTGCACCTGGACCACTACGACCAGCTCACTGATGCCATCGGACAGCTCGATGAGCGGATCGAGGAGGCGATGGCCCCCTTTCGAGGCGCCCTCGACCTGCTCGACACCGTCCCCGGGATCAACCAGGCCGTCGCCGAAGTGATCATCGCGGAGACCGGCGGGGACATGACCCGGTTCTCCTCGGCCGGGCACCTGGCGTCCTGGGCCGGGGTCTGCCCCGGCCACCACGAGTCCGCCGGCCGCACCAAGAACACCAAGGTCCGCCCCGGCAACCCGTATCTCAAGGGCGCCCTCGGACTGGCCGCCTTCGGCGCAGCGAGAACCAAGGACACCTACCTACAAGCCCGTTACAAGCGCCTGACCGCCCGCCGTGGCCCGCTCAAGGCACTGGTCGCCGTCGAGCACTCGATCATCACCGCGATCTGGCACATGCTCACCGACAACGTCCCCTACCGCGAACTCGGCGGCACCTACTTCACCCAGCGCGACCCCGAACGCGCCACCCGCCGCGCGATCACCGCCCTCAACCAACTCGGCTACACCGTCACCCTCAACCCGATCGAAGGCGCGGCCTGACCGCTCACAGACCAAGTGCCCGGCGGCCTCGACGACCACCGGGCACCCAGCCTGCCCAAACAGCCCCTGACCTGGACCTATTTACGCGTCAGAAGGAACTGAGGCATCCGCTCCATGCGTTCCAGACCCGCCTCAACAAGTGGGTGCGGAAGCACGTACGCACTGCATTAGAGGGTGCGCCTCCAGTAGGGCGTTGATCTGGGCTTCCAGGGCCCGGCGCTGTTCGTGGACTGTTCACCGCGCGGAACACGGCGAACAAGGTGGACGTGGTCTACCCGGACGGCACCAAGGTCACCGTGCTCACTGCGGCCGACGGGCTGGCCAGCCCCACCGCCACCGCCGTACGCGGCCACGAGCTCCTCATCACCGACGCGGGCCTCGCCGCCCCGCACCACGCGCAGCTGCAGGGCGGCCGGATCAACCTCGCGGCGCTGCGGGCCCACGGCTGACCTGGCGCGTCGGGGAAACACGATGCGTCATGGCCGGAATGGTACGACAGATGTCCTCCCGGCCACTCACCCGCCTCTGCGGGCGCACGCCACGCTTTCTTGTGCCGGGACCGCGGTCCCGGCACAAGAAGCAGTGAGACGGACATGAGCGAGGACAAGAGGACAACATGAGTGAGCACACCATGCGGGCAGTCACCATCAGCGAGTTCGGCGGAGCGGAGGTGCTGACCGTCGAGGAGGTCGCGCGCCCGGTGCCGCTGCCGACCGAGGTGCTGGTACGGGTGCACGCCGCCGGCGGTGCTCGTCCTGCGCTGGTTCATCGACGGCACCCGCCTCTCCCAACTCGCCCGCGACAACGGCCTGTCGGTCTCCACCTCCTACCGCTACCTCCACGAGGGGCTGACCGTTCTGGCGGCCGGGGCACCGGACCTCGCGACCACGCTGGAACGCGCGAAGGCGGCGGGGCTGACGCATCTTAACCTCGACGGCACCGTCATCCGCACCGATCGCGTCGCCGCCCCCGGCCCCAACGGCGCAGACCTGTGGTGGTCCGGAAAGCACAAGCACCATGGTGGGAACATTCAGGTCATCTCCACCCCGGACGGCTGGCCGATCTGGGTCTCCCCAGTCCGCCCAGGCAGGGAGCACGACACCACCTGCGCCCGCCACCACGGTCTGATCGACGCCCTCAACCGGATCGCCGCCGAGCTGGACATGCCGACCCTCGTCGACCTCGGCTACGAAAACGCCGGCGACGGATTCCGCCACCCGCACAAGAAGCCCGCCGGTGGCGAACTGACCGAAGCCCAGCAGACCTACAACAAGGTCATCCGCGGCATCCACGGCGTCTGCGAGCGCGCCAACTCCCTGCTCAAGACCACCTTCAAGGCCCTCCGCCGGGTCAGCCTCGACCCCAGCCGCATCACGAAGATCGCCGCCGCAGCCCTCGTCCTACTCCAGCTCGAATACGACCGCACCATCTGAGCGATCACACAACGTCATGATCCGTTACTGGCAAAGGCTCAGTGAGGCATACAGCACGGCGTCGCGCAGCCGTCAGCGCATGTTCCTGAAACGGGCCTGACGACTCCTAATGTCCAGGTGTCGCCGCCCAGGGCTGCGCAACTCCGAACCTCTTTCCTTGCCGAAGAGACTGCCGTGGCCGACCACGCGCCATCACTGCCGGACGGCATGTCGCTGGCCAAGCCATACCTCGTACATAGACCGAAGAGGTGTCCATGAATCTGCCGGACAACATGCTGGACGCACTGAGCCGATATGCCGGCGAACGGCCCCAACAGGTTGCCTGTCGGTTCCTCAGTACCGGCGAGGTCGACGGACCCACGGACGAGTGGACGTATGAACGGCTGTACACCGAGGTGCGCGCCGTAGCGGCGGCGCTGAGTGAGAGCCTCCCGACCGGGTCCCGCTGCCTGCTGCTGTTCTCACCGGGACTGGATTTCGTCGCGGGATTTCTCGGTTGCCTCTGGGCGGGAATGGTCGCGGTGCCGGCCTACCTACCCGATATGGAGCAGTCTCAGCCACGGGCGCTGCGCCGCATGCTTGGTGTTGTCCGCGACTGTGGAGCCACTGCTGTCCTGACCGCCCCCGCCGACGCCGGTCTGGCCCGGATGGCCGCCGACCTCGATCCCGCCTTCGCCGGTCTGGCTTGGCTGCACCGAACGGCAGAGCCCGCGCAACACGACGCCCACATCGACGACATGCCGCCGGCTGAGCAGGTGGCCTTTCTGCAGTACACCTCCGGCTCGACCGGAGAGGCGAAGGGCGTCATGGTCTCGCACGAGAACCTCGCCCACAACCTGCGCAGTCAGCAGGCCGTCTGGCAGCAGGACGCGGCCAACGTCGTGTCATGGCTGCCCGTATACCACGACATGGGTCTCATCGGCGACATTCTGTACCCGTTGTTCGTCGGCGGTACCACCACCCTCATGACGGTGTCGGCGTTCATCGCGCAGCCGACCCGTTGGCTGCGCGCGATAAGCCATTTGGGGGGCACACTCGCGCTTGCCCCCAATTTCGGCTACGAGCTGTGCGTGCGCAACGTACCCGAGGTGGATCTGCCACGGCTGGATCTGTCGACATGGGCGGTCGCCGTCAACGGCGCCGAGCCGATACGCAGGGGCACACTCGGATCGGGAGCGGAACCACCACGCCTGTCGCGTTGCGGGCCTCTGAAGGGATCGAGAGATAACGGGACCCCTCCCCGGGGGCCAGGACCCACCAACGATTCCGGGAAGGCAAGCCCCGCATGGCCACAGAGCATGTCACACCCGCCACACGGCACGGCATACGACCTGGCGTCACTGAAGCCGGTGCCGCGGTATCACTGTCGGTTTGTTGGCCACTGGCTGCTCTTCGGGCCTCACCAGCAGCGGGAGGCAGGTGGCGGCCACTCCACCACCCGTCGCAGCTACGCCGACAGCGCCCACCAACGGATACGACGGGCTGATACGGCTTCCCCTGTCCGCCTACGGCACATCCGAGCAGCGCGACGACCCGTGGTTGCGGACAGAAAGAGAGGCGGGCCGCCCGGTCGGCGCCTGAGGCTACCTTGGTCCTGCGACGGCAAAGCGCATCGGGTTCCGCATCGGAGCGATCTGTTCAGCCGGTCGTGCCGGCAGGGGGGAACGGACAACCAGGTCAGCGCGGCACGCAAACGCCGCTCGGCCCGCATGACCACGGCCGGCCACCCGGCCGACGACCCCGAAGAGCTGGCCAACGGCCCCTGGAACACGGCCAAACCCGCCGCGAAAGAGAGCACCGCGGCCACCGCCGCCGAGTCGCGCACGCGGCCATCGGGCCTGGCCGCCGTCTACTTCGCCGTCCTCACCGTCCTCGGCGGTCCAGAAACGGTCTATCCCGCCAGCCATGAGCAGACCCCGATCGCGAAAGGCAACGAGCGCCCCATGGCACATGAATTCATCGATGCGCAATCGACGCTGCTGGACCGGGAGGAGGAGTGGCAGGAGATTCGGCGGCTGCTCCGATCGGCGGCGGGCGGGCTCGGGCAGTCGCTGATCTTTCAGGGGGGCGCCGGAACTGGGAAGACGGCAATCCTCCACGAAGCAGCGGCGCAGGCCCGGTCCGCCGGGTTCCGGGTGATGTTGGCCCGGGGTAGCTATCTCGAGCATGACGTACGCCTGGGGCTGGTGCGCCGACTCTTCGACTCGGTACTGCCGGTCCTGTCCGGGCGTGACCAACAGCCGTTTTCACGCATCCTGCAACGCCTGCTGCGCGAGGCCGGAGGCCGGCCGGAGCCGGGCCGGACCCGACGGGTTCTCCACCTCGCGCTGCGCAGGCTGCTGTGGGCCGACGAGAACTCGCCGATCCTGGTGGTGGTCGACAACCTGCACTGGGCCGACCGGGAGTCCCTGGAATGGCTGGTAACCCTCCCGGAGCACATCGCATCGATGCCCATCGCACTGCTGGCCAGCGTGTGCAGTGGGATACCCGGCACCGATCCGACGCTGGTGGACGAGACACTGATCGAGAGCTCTCGTCGGGTCACGCTGCACGACATGACCACGAACTCGGTCGGGGCCCTGCTGGCCGACCAGTTCAGCAGCCGTCCCGACCCGGCGTTCGTGGCCGGTGTCATGCGGGTGACCGGCGGCAACCCGCATCTGGTCACGGCGCTGACCAGAAAGCTGGTCCAAGAGGGCGGCAACCCGGATCCCGCCCGCGCGGCAGCCCTGGACACCGTCGTCCTCGACACGCTGGGCCAGTCCGTGCGGGTGCGCCTGGGCCGGGTCTCGCCGCACGCGCACGCAGTGTTACGCGCCGTGACGGCCCTCGATGAGGAGACCACGTTGCACCGGCTGTGTGCGATCGTGGGTCTCGACCTCGACGAGACCGCGGACATCGTCGCCCGGCTGCGCCGGCTCGGTCTGCTCACCGCCGACCGGGGTCGCCTGCGGGTCGCCCAGCTCTTGGTCCGCAACGCGGTGCTCGACGAGGACACCTACGGCGCCCTCCGGGAAATCCACGCCCAGGCGGCGCGCCTGCTCCGGGACGAGCCGGGCACCGAGGAGGCAGTGTGCCGTCACCTCATACTGAGCGCTCCGATCGGCGAGGAGTGGGCCGCCGCGGCACTCCGCTCCGCGGCCCGTTCCGCCCTGGCCGCGGCCGATCCGCAGCGTGCCGTGCTGTTGCTGCAGCGATCCCTGTCCGAGCCGCTGTCACCGGATGACCGGCATCAGGTTCTGTTCGCTCTCGCGGCGGCCGCCGGGAACAACGATCTGCCGAGGGCCGCGGCTTACCTGATGGAAGCGCTCTCCGAGCAAGATTCGTCGCACTGGCCGATCCGGACCCTCGCAGGGCTCATCGACGTCATCGCCTTGGGCGGCCGGGAGAAAGACCTCGCCCGGCTGTTCGCCGCCGAACGCGGGCGCCTCGCCACGAAAGCGGACCTGCTCGGGGTCCGGCTCTCGATTCTCAGCGACCGGGACTCGGCCGAGACGAACGAGGTGCAGCGTCTCCAGGAACAGGAGCCGGAAGAAGCATTGACGCTGGCGGTCACGGCGAGGCGGGTGGCCGACCTCGGAGCGGACCGCCCAAGAGCGCTGGCCTTGGCAGACCGGGTTCTCAAGACATCGCCCGCGACGCCGGAGGAGCTGATGGCCCGCTTGCAGGTGTGCAAGGTGCTGATGGTGGCGGAACGGACCGAGGAGGCGGTCGCCCAATGCGAGTACGGATTGGACGTCGCCCGGTGCTGGGGGAACCAGCTCATGATCGGCTTCGCGCTGACGTGCCAGGCCGCGTGCCTGCGCACGGCCGGTGACCTCAACGCGGCGGACGCCGCGGCCCAAGAGGCGATGCAGGTCCTGACCGCCTGCCGCGCGTCGCCCGACTCCACCGCCGTTCTCGGCCTGCGTGCGACCCAGGTCGAGATTCTGCTCGACCTGGGCCAGGTGCAGAAGGCGGCGGCCCTGGTGGATCAGTCGGAGCCCATCCCCATCAAGCCGCGCACCCAGATGGGCGCCCTCTTGCTGGGCGCCCGTGGCCGGTTGCGCAGGATCCTGGGACAACCTCTCTCCGGTCTGCACGACGTCGTCGCCAGCGGCGACTACTTCACCCGGCACAACGTCGCAAACCCGCTCGTCTCCCCCTGGCGTTTCGAGGCCGCCCTGGCTGCCCAGGAGCTGGACAGCATCCCGCAGGCCCGAACCTACGCCCAGGCAGAACTGGCCGGGGCTCATCTGTGGGACACGCCGGGCGCCGTCGGCCGCGCGCTGCGCCTGGTCGCGCGGGTCGGCTACGAGCCGGAGGCCCGGACCACGCTGGAACGTTCCGTGGACGTGTTGTACGACAGCGACCAGCGACTGTCGCTCGCCGAGTCGCTCACGGACCTCGGCACGCTCCTGGCCCGCCAGAGCGAGAAGACCCGAGCACGGGAGGTACTGCGGGACGCGTGCGCCCTCGCCGAGGAGACCGCGTGCGCGCCCCTGATCAGCCGCAGCCGGTCCGAGCTGGCCGCGGCCGGCGGGCGGCCGAAACGCCCTGCGAGGAACGGCAACAGCGGACTTACCGCCTCCGAGCGGCGGGTGGCCGAACTCGCCGCCGGTGACCGCACCAACAAGGCGATCGCTGCGATGCTCTTCGTTGGACAGCGCACCGTCGAGATCCACCTGACAAATGCGTACCGCAAGCTCGGCATCGGGGGCCGCGACCAACTCCCGGCGGCGTTGCGGGCGGCCGGCCTCCTGGCGACCGACCACATTGAGCTCAGCTTGACGTCGCGAGGTGAAGCGTGAGGATGGCTTTGACCAGGTCGGTGATGCGGGTGGTGCTGCAGCGGAGCTTGTGCAGCAGCCGCCAGGTCTTGAGGGTGGCCATCGCTTGCTCGCCCAGGGCGCGGACCTTGGCATGGGAGGCGTTCACCGCCTTCTGGCCCTCGGAGAGGTTGTGCCAGCGTCCCCGGTAGGGGACGCAGACCGTGCCGCCGGCTCCCTGGTAGCCCTTGTCGGACCAGCAGGGCACGTCGGCGTCGGCCAGGGCGCCGATTATGCCGTGGGTGCGGGCCGCCTCGTCTTGCGGGAGCGGGTGGCTGCCGAGACCGGTGGGGCCGGGGTGCCCCCGCCGGGCCAAGCGTGCACGGAGTGCGGCTTCGACCTCGTCGTTCCAGGGGATGGCGATCCGGCCGGCCGGTGTGCGGTGGGCGCAGAGGTGGCCGACGCGGATCTGGTAGCGGACGGCCGCGTCCAGCACGCCGAGGTGTGCGGCGGCCTGCGGGATGCTGATCTCGCCGTCGCGGGCCGATTCCACGGGCAGCGGGCGCGGTCCGGTGGGCGCGAACTGTTCGGGGTGAGTGATCCAGTCCCGGCAGGCGTCCTCGACCTGCGGGTTCCAGGGGATCAACCAGCGTCCGGAGGGGTCCTTGCGAGCGGGCAGGCGCCGGCAGCGGATCCAGTAGTAGACGGCGTGCTCGACCACACCGAGGCGGGCGGCGGCCTGCTGGACGGTGACTTCGCCGGGCAGGGCCTGCACTGGGGGGCCGGGACGTGGGGTCAGGTGTCCGGAGGCGCCGATCTGCTCCCGGCAGACGGCTTCGACCTGCGGGTTCCAGGGGATGCACCAGCGTCCCGAGGGGTCCTTGCTGCCGGTGAGCCGGTCGTGGGTGAGCCAGTAGTAGACGGCGTTGGCGGTGATGCCCAGAATCTGGGCGGCCTGGTTGACGTTGATCTCGCCGTCCCGGAAGGGGGAGCGGGCCGGGATGTTGTAGGTGTGGCCGACCCACTTGACCGCCGCCACGTCGTAGCGGCGCCCGGTGCCCGTGGTGAGCCCAGCCTCGGCGAGCGCGACAACGACCTCCTCATCGCTGTGCTCCGGACGCAGGGCCGCGATCAGCTCCCGTGCGGCGGCCGGGGTCCGCCGCACCTCCGGCGAGGTCGCGGGCCGGGTCAGGGCGAGCTCGTCGGTGGCGCCGGTGTGCCAACGCACTCCGATCCGGGCGCGGGCCCGGGCCGGCTCGGGCAGCAGCGTGACGTCCGAGACCAGGGTTCGCAGTAGGCGCTTGCGGTCCCGGTCCTTGGTGTCGGGATCGTGCCACAGTCCGGGCAGGTCAGCGGCCAGGGCCTTAAGGGCGGTGCGGTCGGGTAGCGCCGGGCGTGCCTCGCGGGCCGCGGCCAGGGCGGCTTGGGCCTGGTCGAGCGCGGTCAGTCGCGCTTCCCAGCGGGCCTCCAGGGTGCGGGCGACCATCCGGTTCTCCGGCTCGACCGCGCTGAAGGCGCGCTCGGCGCGGTCCGCGTCGTACTGGGCGCGCTCGACGGCGAGTTCGGCGGCGCGGTGGGAGCGGGCGTGCCGGTCGCTGACCTCGTCGGCTGTGGCCAGGGCCCGCTCGACCTGGCTGGGGCTGAGCGTGCTCAGCAGCAGACCGGCCACCGCGTCGTCGACGATGTCGGCGCGGATCGAGCGGCAGGTCGCGGTGGCCTCGTGGTCGGCCCGGGAGGACGAGCAGCCGTAGGCGGCCTGGCCATGACGGTGGTAGCGGGTGGTCATCGGGCGTCCGCAGGACCCGCAGAACATGATCCCCTGACACAGGGCCAGACCCTCGCGGGCCGGACGCGCGCCGTCGTGGGTGCAGTTGGCCTTCAGCTGCGCCTCGGCGGACACATACTGCGCCCAGGTCCAATAGCCCTCGTGGTGGTCGGGCAGGACGATCGGCCACTGCTCGCGGGGCAGCAGCTTGATGCCGGTGCGCACGGTGCCGTCCGGCTGCACCCGGCGCCGGGTGGAGTAGCGGCCGTAAACGTAAGCCCCGGCATAGCACGGGTTGCGCAGCACCCCCAGAGCCCGCGCGTGCGTCAGCTTGCCCCACCGCAGCTGGCCGGCCCACGCTCCTCCGTAGGCGCGCAGCGGGAAACGCCTGCCCACGAACGCGGCCACGACCTGGAACGCCGAGCCGCCGGCCGCGAACGCCGCGAACACGTCGCGGATCGCGGCCTGCACCTCGGCGTCCGGGTCGATCACGCACTCGCCCTCGTCGTCGTAGACGTAGCCCACCGGCAGCGGGAACCTCAGCTCGCCGCGCTCGGCCGCGGCCCGCATCGCCCCCTGCAGCCGACCCGAAAGAATGTGCAGTTCCGCCTCTGACATGCTGCCCTTCAAGCCGAGCAGCAGCCGGTCGTTGATGTTCGCCAGGTCGTAGACGCCGTCGGCGTCGATCAAAAGCGCGTCGGTCAACCGGGCCAGCTCCAGCAGCCGGGCGAAGTCGGCCGAGGACCGGGCCAGCCGGGAGACCTCCAGACCGAAGATCGCCCCGACCTCGCCCAGACAGACCTTGGCCACCAGATCCCGGAAGCCCTCGCGAACCTGGCCGAACTTCCCCGACACGCCGAGATCCGCGTCGATGACCATGACGTCCTCGCGGTCCCAGCCCAGCGCGACCGCCTCGTCGCCGAGCGCGTACTGCCGCAGCGTCGACTCGGTGTTGTCCCTCACCTGCACCAACGTGCTCTGCCGCAAGTAGATCGCCGCCGTCCGGGAGCGATGGGACGCGGTGATCTTCGAGGTCCCGTTCACGATCACGGCTGCCCCCCAACACGGACTCGACCATGTTCGCCAGCACCATCACCACCTCGACGCAACACGGTGATGGCGGCACGGCCCCTCGCTTCCGCCCCCGACGGGACTGGCGCGCGATACAACTGTCGTTCCATCAGGATCCGCCCTCCTCCGGGCCTGCACCACGGCTCACCAGGGCATTCACCAGCGCACCAAGCGCACTCAACCCCTCGACCCCGAGCCGGTCACCCGACGGCTCCCCACCCCGGTCCGTCCACTCCTGCGGCAGCGTCACGCTCCGGCTCACGCCGTACGCGCAGACGAAGACCAGCGCACCGCTCCGGCGCTTGACGAACAGAATCTCCAGCCGCTGACCACTCAGCGCGTGGAACGGATGAGTCACCGTCAGGGAACCCAAGGACTGCTTGGACGACGCGGCACTATGCCGTGACCGTCGCGATACCCAGATAACGGACCTTGCCGCCAGCCTTGGGAATCGTGCGCCGCCGAGCCGGTAGGGGCCGGAAGGTGCGGGCTTTAAGATCCTCCCGCAGTTCCGCAAGGAACCCCTCCAGCCCGCGCACGGACTCGATGTAGTAGGCGGTCTCGCCGTCCACTCCCGCCGTGCGCGCGTTCTTGTTGTTCCGCACCCGATCCCAGGCCACCAGCAGGAAGCCCGGGTCCGCGGCGAGGTTGTACAGATCATCGAACCTGCGATGAAGGTCATCACTGGCCCAACGGTGCAGCTTGGTCTGGATTTCCAGTACCCGGCGTTCCGCCTTGAGCAAGACGTACTCCAGTTCGTCGGTATTCACCAACGGCCTCCCGGCATTCCAGCATCCTTACTGCCGACTTGCTGGCCCCCTTCGCCATGTGCGGACCTCTCGTCCGCTCGGACTACTACGGAGCCTCCGCCCCATCCCGCACCTTCGACAGACGCCGCATCTATCCCATGAACCCGGACGGATTCCGGGTTTGGGGAACGACGCGGGACGGTTCCCGTGTTCACGGTGAATCGATCGATCAGTCCGGCGCCCAGCTTTGCCCCGGCAGCATCGCCACGGTTACGCCGCAGGCTTTCACCGTGGCCTCCCCACCGACACGCCAAGTCGGCTACAGAGTCAGCCCGCTCAACGAGCGAACTGTGCGCTACAACCCGGCCCATATCCACCAGATTTGAGCCGGTGCCACGCTTACGGAGCTTTACCACTGGTTCCTCTCGTACGCCCTCTGATCTCGCTCGCCGGACCCGGCCCGTCTGGTAGTTCCGAGCAGTCCCGGCTTTGTCAGCGCTGCTTCCCGCCCTCCCCGGCGTCTCCCGGGTCGGACTGCGCTCAGCTACCACCAGGCTGCTGCGACAACCTGGCGAGGAGGTCTTGCACCTCCTTCGATTCACCGCGCCTCACGGCGCACACTCCGGAAAACACAAGAAGCACGGGATGAACGTGCAGGTCATCGCCGATCCGTTCGGGCGTCTGCTGTGGGCCTCGACCGCCCTGCCCGGCGCGGTCCACGACATCCGCGCCGCCCGCACCCACGGCATCATCGACGCCCTGGCCCAGGCGGACATCCCCTGCTGGGCCGACAAGGCGTATCAGGGAGCCGGCGGTACGGTGCGGGTTCCCTACCGCGGCCGCCGGGAGAAACTGTCCGCAGGCCAGCAGGCCGTCAACCGCTCCCACGCCAAGATCCGCGCGCTCGGCGAACAGACCATGGCCACCCTCAAGACCTGGCGACTCCTGCGCAAACTCCGGTGCAGCACCACCCGCATCACCGCACTCGTCCAAGCCGTCCTCACCCTCCACCTCAACGCCTCAAGCTGAGGTTGGGAAAGGCTCACTGAGGAACAAGGACATGGCTGTCACCCAGTTCCCGTCAGTGGGGTGCCCGGCTCACATCAATGGGGCGAATGTATCCGGTCTTTTCAGTGTTTCCGATCTCGATGTCCATGAGTTGCACCACAGGATTTCGCTTCCCGCGTCCGCTCACAATGAAGGAGGTCGACGCGGACAATGCAACAGAAAATCCCTGAGCCGATCCGAAATGAGCGCGAAGGCGTTGGTCGATATGCGTGATCGCCTCACGTTCGGAGGCTGATGCATTCGGCGCCACAACCTGCACCACTCCTGGTGATTCCTGGACGAGCTGGAACTCCACGAGTCCAGTGGCGGTCAGGGCGGCCAGCAAAGCGTAGGGTGAATAAGCTGCCCCCTCAATACCCACGAGGCGTGCTCCGTCGCGACCCAGCAGCTCATCGATCACGGTGCCCGGCAGGCCACATGGACAGTGCGTGGCAGGGGCGGCCAGATCTCCGGTCACATATCGAATAATGGGCATCGGGCCGGACAGCAGGGAGGTCAGGATGATGTCACCGACCCCTCCTTCCCGCACTTTCCCGGATGCCGGGAAGATTTCACATTGCACGAAATCTTCATGGAAGTGCATCCTCCTCTCGCTGCACTCCCAGGCCGCGTACCCGATTTCCGATGTGCAGTAGAGCATCGTCACAGGACAACCGAAGGTCTCTTCAACCAGCTTCCGTCCGCCGGCCGGCATGTGCTCGTAGGTGGCGACTATGCCA
The DNA here is from genome assembly GCF_003814875.1 of Streptomyces sp. Ag109_O5-1. Classification (GTDB taxonomy): domain Bacteria; phylum Actinomycetota; class Actinomycetes; order Streptomycetales; family Streptomycetaceae; genus Streptomyces; species Streptomyces sasae. The sequence goes on from NZ_RKQF01000001.1 coordinate 2,303,218, forward strand.
CGAGGTTCAAGGCGGATTCCTCGCTCTGCGCAGTACCGAGCGAGGAGGATGATCCTGCTCGAGGAGCCGTGGATATAGTCGACCGGTACCCGCCCCACAACCGCCTCGTAGTCCGCCACGATCTCGGCACGGTCGGGATCGTATGCCCTGAGGTTGCACTGGACGTAGGGGCGTGGCAACGCTTTGGGCTCGAAAAAAGGCTGCCCCAAGTAGTGCAACCCAAGGTTGAACACTGTGCCCGTATCAGGAAGGTCCAAGTACTGGAAGAGTCGTTCGCTGACGACATTTCTCGACAGTGCCGCCGATTCCACGGTGGTCAGAATCTGCAGCGGCCGCCCGGTGCTGCCTGTGGTCTCATTAATGACGTAACGCCCTGGTGTCATCTGCCCGACCGGGCTGCGGGCTATGAAGTCTGGGAATTTGTCTCGCAGATCCGACTTCCGCGTAAGTGGAAAGTCCGCTAGGCAGATATTTTCTCGATCACGCAGGAAGCCGTACCGCGGAACCTCATCGCGAGCGATCGAAAATAGCTCGGCCAGGCGCCTCTGCGTAACTCCCTCGTCATACGGCACGGCTTTTTCGATCTCGGCACGGCGCCGATACCAAGCTTGACTTGATCGAAGCCGGGAAAGCCTGGTCCGGGTTTCTGTCATATCCCGGGCAATATGTGACGGGAGCTTCATTGAGTCCTTCCCAGTAACGGATCATGACGTTGTGTGATCGTTCAGATGGTGCGGTCGTACTCGAGCTGGAGTAGGACGAGGGCTGCGGCGGCGATCTTCGTGATGCGGCTGGGGTCGAGGCTGACCCGTCGGAGGGCCTTGAAGGTGGTCTTGAGAAGGGAGTTGGCGCGCTCGCAGACGCCGTGGATGCCTCGGATGACCTTGTTGTAGGTCTGCTGGGCCTCGGTCAGCTTGCCTCCGGCGGGCTTCTTGTGCGGGTGGCGGAATCCGTCGCCGGCGTTCTCGTAACCGAGGTCGACGAGGGTCGGCATGTCGAGTTCGGCAGCTATGCGGTTGAGGGCGTCGATCAGGCCGTGGTGGCGGGCGCAGGTGGTGTCGTGCTCCCGGCCCGGGCGGACCGGCGAGACCCGGATCGGCCAGCCGTCCGGGGTGGAAATGACCTGCACGTTCCCACCGTGATGCCGGTGTTTCCCGGACCACCGCAGGTCCGCGCCGTTGGGGCCGGGGGCGGCGACGCGATCGGTGCGGATGACGGTGCCGTCGAGGTTCAGATGCGTCAAGTCGGCCGCCTTCGCGCGTTCCAGCGCAGTCGCAAGATCCGGCGCCCCGGCTGCCAAAACGGTCAGTCCCTCATGGAGTTAGCGGTATGCGGTGGAGACCGACAGGCCATTGTCGCGGGCGAGTTAGGAAAGGCGGGTGCCGTCGATGAACCAGTGCAGGACGAGCACCGCCTGCCGGAAGCAACCCAGCGCCCGCCTGCCCCTGCGGGTTCCGGCCGCGATGCGGTGGTCGCGCAGGAGCCGGGCCAGGTGCCCGGCGGTGGACCGCTTCACATCGCGCACCGCGGTGTATTTACGCCCGCCCGGACTTGGGGACCGCACGGGCCGTAGCGGAAACATCGCGATCACAGAGAGCGACCAGCGCTCACGGGGAAAGACTCACTCACCGCTGCCCGCATCCCGAAGAAACATCAGGAGCCCACCCGACACCCGTGATCAGAATTCACGCAGTAGATCGCGGTTGAAGCCGTGCGCGACGACTACTCGCCACCGTAGAAACTCCAAATCCCGGCGGCATCAGCGCGAGACCACGTGCTCGGCCAAAACCTGTTGTTGCTATCGCCGGCCCAAGTCAGCCAAAGTTTGGTCTCCGCGTCCTGTACGCGAACCCAGCCACCGCCCTCGTCGAAGTAGTCCCAGTTCTGGAAATTGCCGCCGTTGCATTCCCCCCAGTAAACCTGGCCCTGCCAGTTACTATCGAGACACTGATTCGAGTAAGCGTGCTTGATTTGGGACGCGACCCGCTCCCACAACTGTCCTTGGTTACCTCAGCCGCACTGAACACCTATTAGGTTGCCTCCACCGGTGACGGTGATGCACCTACCGGTCTTGTCGCTGATCCAGGTGTTATCGCCGGCGCTTGCGCTCGTCGCGAACACCCCCATGATGGCTGTGGCGACGAATGTCGTCAGCGCGACCCGAAGCGTCCGCTTTAATATCCGTTTCACGTATTATTCCCCTTGCTTGTGGAGGGATGAATGGCGTACGGGAGACTGGCGCAATGTCGAGGATTCATCGAACCGCCACATTCCCAAACGTTTAAAGGGTGCGGCAGCGTGACGAGGGTAGTTGCTGTACAGGTGCCGTGGCGGCCTACGGCTTCACATTCATGCAAGATTCCTGCCAAGCGGCATACGTCTGCCCGGACTTGGGGACCGCGCGGGTCGCAGCGCAAGCATCGCGATCACAGCGAGCGACGGACGCTTACTGGGAAAGATTCATTGTGCCTACTTCAGGGCGGTTTGACGGAAGATCTCGCCCCTGCATGGAGTTCCATTTTTCAGCGAGCGACAGCCAGTGGGGGTGCCCCCACCGAAGCGAGGGCACCCGGAGAACGTCAGATCTCCTTACTGCCACCGGCCAGGTCGTCCAGCTCCTCGTCGGTGACTTCAAAATCGGTCTCGTCGACCGCAATGTCGTTCTCGGTGTTGTGCGGGCCATTGATGATATTCATCGCTACCTCCACGGTTGGGATTGGAAGGGGTTTTCCCGGCGGTCGAAGAACCCGTAGAAATCATCGAAATCCCGACTCCTCGAATTCGCGCCGCCGGCGCCAATCTTGGCACCCGGCCGGTCCGCCCGCAAGTGGTCGGCCGGTCACCCACGGTAGCTAATGATGAGTAATCCATGTTCACAGCGCCTGCCGTGTCACGCAAGCAGCGGCCGAGAACTTTGCGGCCATCGAATTCCTTTCGGTTGCCCTTTCGGCCTCCCCTCCGTAAGCGACACCGAAGTAATCACCGATAGATCTCGCTGCGCCTGTTCATCCGGATATTGCCGCCGTGCTTTGATCTGCGGACGTAATACAGACTTCCCGTGCTGGAGGGTAAGGCACCGAAAACGATGACGAATACCGCTGATGTCCGGGTCCGGTTCGTTGAGCGCTACATCCGCGTGGTGGACCGCTTCTGGTCGGACACCGACTTCGCCGGACGGCTTGAGGACTCCCCCCTGCCGGCGCTCGCGGAGTGCGGACTGGAGGTCCCACCCGGCGTTCAGGTGCGCCTCGTCCGGCTCCCGGCGTGGGACGTGGCGGACGCGATGCGGCGCTGGTTTGAAGCCGCCGAGATCGCGTTGCCGCTGCCGCCGGGGGGCGCCACGCATGTCTCCGATGCCGAGCTGGGCGACCTGGCCGGTGGCCAGGTCAGCGCCCGGCGCCGGGCCGCCATGACGGCAACCACCACCCAGCCCGCCCGCAAGGGCGGCCTGAAATTCCGGCCCGGTGCGCTGAAGAAGCTGGGTGCGCCGCCCGCGCTGGACACGCCGGTCCAGCTCGGCCGGCCGTACGACGTCCTGGCGCTGCTGTTGCTGGTCGTGCTGATCATCGCCGCGGCGTTCTGGGGCGGGCTGGGCTCTGTCCCGCGGACGATCTCCGCCGCCGGTGTGCTGACCCACCGCGAGGGCAGCTTCGAGTTGCAGAGCCCGACGGCCGGACAGATCACCCGGGTGTTCGTCGACAAGGGGGCACAGTTCGCCACCGACACGCCGATGTTCGAGGTCCGCCTCGGATCCGACGTGCAGGTGATCAGGTCGATCAGCGGCGGGCGGGTCACGGCGGTGCTGGGAAAGGTCGGCCAGATCATCTCGGCCGGGACCGAGTTGGCGATCGTCGAGCGGATCAAGGACGCAGACGATCCGCTGATGGCCGCCGTCTACGTGGCTGGGGACAAGATCGGGCAGATCCATCCGGGCCAGCAGGTCACGCTCTCGGTCCAGTCTGCACCGGCCCAGAAGTACGGCCTTCTCGAGGGCACGGTGAGCTCGGTCGGCCAGTTCCCGGAGGCCCAGGGTGAGATCTCCGAGTTTCTCGGCGACAGCCACCTCGGCACTCAGTTCACCACGGGTGGCCAGCCGTGGAAGGTCCTCGTCCGGCTGGCTCCCGCGGGCACCCCGAGCGGGTTCCGCTGGACGACCGGCGTCGGACCGCCCTTCGGGATCGAATCCCGGACGACCGTCGACGCCGACTTCCACCTGCCGCCGCTGAAGCCGATCGACTGGCTGGTCGCGCGATGACGCCTGTACAGGGCCGGCATCGCCACCTGGCCGGTAGTGCGATGACGGCCGGACCGGGCAGGCATCGCCGGCCACCTCAGCCACGCCGCCGTGAGCCGCGGGCTCCGGCGCGGGTACGCACCCGGACGGTAGTCCAGATGGAGAGCACCGAGTGCGGCGCGGCCTCCCTCAGCATGGTCCTGGCCCACTTCGGCCGGCACGTACCCCTCGAGGAACTCCGCAAGGCGTGCGGGGTCAGCCGGGACGGCGCGATGGCGTCGGCGCTGCTCGCCGTGGCGCGTCAGTATGGCTTGCAGGCCCGCGGGGCGAACTTCTCCGCGGAGGCCCAGCACACCATGCCGGCCCCGTCCATCCTGTTCTGGGAGTTCAACCACTACGTGGTCTTCGAGGGTTTCGGCCGCCGGCGGGGCCGGACCGTCGTGTACCTCAACGATCCGGCCCGGGGCCATCGGAGGCTCAGTCTGGCTGAGTTCGACGAGAGCTTCACCGGTATCGCCCTCACCATGTCCCCGGGGAAGGACTTCACTCCCGGTGGCCGGGTGCCCGGCAGGCTTTCCGGGCTGCCGACCCGGCTCGCCGGCATCGGCATGCTGCTCGTGGCGGGCATGGTGGCGGAGCTCGCCCTCGCGGTGGTCGGCTTCAGCGGGCCGGCCTTCAGCCGCGCCTTCGTGGACACGATCCTGCTCGGCGGCGACCGGTCGATCATCGTCCCGTACTTCGTGATGATGGTGGCCACGACGGCGGTCGTCGGGCTGCTCACCGGCCTGTTGCAAGGCTTTCTGCTGCGTGCCCGGATTGTCGGGTCCACCCTGAACACGACCCGGTTCCTGCGGCACGTCCTGCGGCTGCCCGCCGACTTCTTCAGCCAGCGCAGCGTGGCCGACATCGCCCAGCGCGTGCAGTCCAACGATGACGTTTCGGCGATCCTGTCGACGCAGGTGTCCAACGTGGGCGTCTACGCGGTGATGATCCTGGGCTACGGGGCGTTGCTGTGGACGTACAACGCGATGCTGACCGCCCTGAGCATCGGGCTGGCGCTGCTCAACGTCGGTGCGCTGCGGCTGGCCGCGGTCTCCCGCCGGGTGGGCGTCGCCAACGCGGCCAACGACGAAGCCGAGTTGCTGACCACGTCCTACAACATCGTGCACTCGATCGAGACCATCAAGGCCGTCGGCAGCGAGAGCGAGTACTTCCGGCGATGGGCGGCAGAGCAGGCCAAGGTGGTGAGCGGCCGGCAACGGATCGGCACCCCGCTCGCCCTGCTCGCGGTCGTCGCGCCCACCCTCGCCGCGCTCAACGGCACGCTCGTGCTGCTGCTGGGCGGCCTCCAGGCGGTGCACGGACAGATCTCGATCGGGTCCCTGATCGCGTTCTCCGCCTTTGTCGTCGCCTTTACGCTCCCGATCACACGGCTTACCGGGATCGCCGGACAGGCACAGGACATCGCGGTCAAGATGGCCCGGCTGCATGATGTGGAGCGATACCCGATCAGCGAGAAGGCATCGGCTCCGGCCCGGCTTCCGGCCCGGCAGCTGATCGGCGAATTGGAATTCGACCAGGTCACCTTCGGCTACAGTCGGCCCGGCGACCCGCTGTTGCGGGACTTCTCCTTCGCCGTCGGTCCGGGCCGGCAGGTCGCCCTGGTGGGGGGCTCAGGCAGCGGCAAGTCGACCGTGGCCCGCCTCATCGCCGGCCAGTACGTGCCGTGGACGGGCGAGATCCGCCTCGACGGCCGGCCCCGCGAGGAGATCCCGCCGTATCTGCTGGCCGGCTCGATGACCTTCGTCGACCAGGACATCTTCCTGTACGACGGCTCGGTCCGGGACAACATCACCCTCTGGGACGACGCGATCCCGGACGAGGACGTGGTGGCGGCGCTCAAGGACGCCGCCGTCTACGACGTGGTGGCGGCCCGGGCGGGCGGCATTCACAGCCGGGTCGAGGAGGACGGGCGCAACTTCTCCGGCGGTCAACGCCAGCGGCTGGAAATCGCCCGAGCACTGGTCCGGGATCCCGCCGTCCTCGTCCTCGACGAAGCCACGAGCGCACTGGACGCCGAGACCGAGAAGAAGATCATCGACAACGTCCGGCGCCGGGGTTGTGCGTGCGTCGTCATCGCCCACAGGCTCAGCACGGTCCGCGACAGCGACGAGATCGTCGTGTTGCAGCGCGGCGCGGTGGTCGAGCGCGGCGTGCACGACGACCTCGTCGCGGCCGGCGGTCCGTACGCCCTGCTGATGGCGGAGCACTGAGATGGAAGAACTGCTCCGACGGACCGAGTGGGGCACCTACCTGGAGGTCGACCGCCGGGGCACCCGGCTCGAGGCCGACGGCCGCCCGTGGCTGATCGCCTCCGGCATCGTCGAGGTGTTCGTGGTCGCCGAGGACGGACCCGGTCGCTGGCAGTTCCTCGGCGAGACCGCCGTCGGCACGGTCCTGCTCCCGCCGGTGCCGGGCACCGGCCGGGCGCTCCTGGTGCGCCCGGCCGACGGGACGCAGGTCGAGATCTTCCGCATCGATCGACCGGGCATGTGGGGCAATGACCTCGACGCCGGTATCGCCCGCGGGCTGAACCTGCTGCTCGGTTTCCCCGAGCGTGCGGTGCCACCGCGGCGCTGCACCCGTCTGAGCCCCGGGCACGAGGTCGAGCTGGCATCGGGCGAGCATGGCCGCCCGGCCGACCTGGTCTGGGTCACGGTGACGCAGGGTGAGGTGCGGGTCGACAGCGCCGACGGACACCGCACCGTGGCCGACGGCGAGTTTCTCGCCCTCACCGGCCAGGACTGGCTTGTCGCGGTCTCCGCCGCCCGGCTGACCGTCCGGTCCACGAGCCGGCAGGTGGCCGAGGTGGGCTGGGCCTCGCTCTGCGCCGTGAGCACGGAGCTCGTGCTGCGGCTGGACCAGATCATCGAACAGCGCGACCGCCGCAGTATCCAGCAGTTGGAAGCGTCGGGCCGGGCGGATCAGGCCGCCGCCGGGCGTGCCGTACGGCTGCTGCGGACGGCGCTGCGTTCCAATCGGTCCGGCGTCCCGGCCGCCCCGGTTCCCGGTTCCGACGCGACGCTCGGCGCGTGCCGTATCGTCGCCGACGAACTGGGAATCGACCTGGCGATGCCGACCGTCACGGAGCGGGACCCGCGGATCGGTCCGATCGAGCAGGTGGCGGTCGCGGCGCGCCTGCGCAGCCGGGTCATCGGGCTGACCGGCGCCTGGTGGAAGACGGACGTGGGGCCCCTGGTCGGGCACCGGGCGGACGGTCATCAGCCGGTCGCCTTGGTCTTCCGGTTCGACGCCTACTACGCCCACGACCCGGAGACCGGGAACCGGACCCGGGTGTCCGCGGGTAACCAGGCCGACTACGAGCCGGCCGGGGTGATGTTCTACCGCCCGCTTCCGGAATCGGCCGTGAGCACCTGGGGACTGCTGCGGTACGGCATCCGGGGCAGCGGCCGGGACATCCGGCGCCTGCTGACCAGCATCCTCGTCTCGGTCGGCCTGGCCGCCCTCGTGCCCCTGAGCTTCGGCCAGGTCCTCGGGCGTTTCGTCCTGGAGGCGAACGCCACGGCGATCGTGCAGGTCTGCATCGGTCTGGTGGTGGCCTCGCTCTCCTCGGCGGTCTTCGGGGTGTTGCAGAACATGGCTCTGCTGCGGGTCGAGGGGCGGCTGGAGTCCGAGTTGCAGGCGGCCGTCTGGGACCGGATGCTCCGGCTCCGGGCGACGTTCTTCCGCGGGTTCTCCACCGGCGAGCTGGCTGCGGCCGCCATAGGCGTCGGCAAGATCCGCTCGTCGCTCGCCGATGTGAGTTCGCCGCTGCTGTCCTCAGCCGCCGCGGTGGTGGTCAACCTCGTCGCCCTGCTGATCATCGCGCCGCCGCTGTGCGGTGTCGCCGCATTGTTCCTGTTGGTCCAAGGCATGTTCTTCCTGGCTGTCGGATCGCCGCAGCTGCGCTGGCAGCGCCGGTCGATCGCGCTGGGCAACGAGCTCACCGACCGCGTCCTCCACACCTTGCAGGGCCTCGGGAAGCTCCGCGTGACCAACGCGGTCGATCGTGCCTTCGCCCAGTGGGCCACGCTGTTTGCCCAGCACAAGGAGACCCAGAAGCGCGCCGGGTGGTACCAGAACGTCCTCACCGTCTTCAACGCCGTGTATCTGCCCTTCTCCTCGCTGGTGGTCTATGCGCTGGTGGCCGCACACGGTCTCGGCGCGTTGTCCACCGCCGACTTCCTGACCTTCAACACCACGCTCGGCGCGATCCTCAACGCCTCATCCCAGCTGACCAACTCGATCCTGTCCGTCACCAGCGTGGTGCCGATCTTCGACCGGCTCCGGCCGCTGCTGGCCGAGCCGCTGGAGGTGTCCAGCAGCAGCCTCGCGCCGCCGCCGCTGAACGGCGACATCGAGGTCAGGAATCTGACGTTCGGGTACGGCCCGGACAGCCCTCCGGTCCTCTCCGATCTGTCGTTCCGGATCGGCGCCGGCCAGATGGCGGCCATCGTGGGGCCGAGCGGATGCGGCAAGTCCACGCTGCTGCGGCTGCTGCTCGGCTTCGAACAGCCGTCGGCCGGCACGATCCTCTACGACGGTCAGGACCTCGCCCGGCTCGACCAGGCCGCGGTGCGGCGCCAGTGCGGAGTCGTGTTGCAGCAGGCCAGGCCGTTCCGCGGGTCGATCCTGCAGGCGATCACCGGCGGCCAGGACTACTCGATCGACGAGGCGTGGCAGGCGGCGGAGCTCGCCGGAATCGCTGACGACATCCGGGCGATGCCGATGACCATGCACACCCTGATCACCGACGGGAGTGCGTTCTCGGGCGGTCAGCGGCAGCGGCTGGTCATCGCGAACGCGCTGATCCGCAAGCCGCGGATTCTCTTCTTCGACGAGGCGACCAGCGCGCTGGACAATGCGACCCAACGGATCGTCACCAAGAGCACGCAGCGGCTGAACTCCACCCGGATCGTCATCGCCCACCGCCTGTCGACCGTCATGGAGGCCGACGACGTCATCGTCCTGGCCAACGGCCGGATCGTTCAGCAAGGCCCGCCGGCACAGCTGGTCGCCGACCGGTCCGGACTGTTCTACCAGCTGGTCCAGCAGCAGATGCCACACAGCATCTCGCAGGGGCTGTCATGACGGCCCGACGTGCGCGCCGTCAACTCGGGCCCGGCCGCCGGTGGCCCGACGCGTGTCGGGGGCGAGGTCCACCGGGCCCTCCATAAGGCGACGATGCGGCGATGTTCGGCCGGCCTCAGGATCTCGGCGGCGCATTTCATGATCACCCGGCTCCAGATGCTCCTGCCCCACATGCCGAGCAGCGGCTCGGCGCGGGTGCTGGCATGCAGCGCGATGGTCACCCAGGTATGGGACAAATTCGACGGACATTTCAAGTGATGGGCTGGATAAGTCGGTGTCAAAACAAGTTGTGCTGTTCAACGGTGTGTACGGGGTGACGCAGGAGGGCGGGAGCCCGTGGTTGCCCTTGTCGATTCTCACGATCGGAAGCTTCCTCAAACACCACGGGTACGACCCGGTCCTGCTGGACCCGCAGGTGCATCCGGATTGGAAGGACCGGCTGGCGGCGCTCACCGCGCAGGGTCCGGTCTATCTCGGCGTGACCTGTATGACGGGCCCGAGCATCTACAACGTTCTCGAGGCGATCGGGATCGCGAAGGGCGTCGACCCGACGACTCCGGTGGTGTGGGGCGGCTACCACGCCACCCTGCGGTACAGCGGCATCGTACGGGAGGGTCTCGCCGACGCGGTCACCCGCGGGCCGGGCGAGGACGCGGCGCTGGAGCTGGCGAGGATCTTCGAACACCGGCGCTCCGGCGACGCCGAGCTGGCGGACGAGTTGCGCACCGTCTCCAACATCGCGTACGGCCCTGGCGGTGGCGGGCGGACCGGGCTGCGCCTGACGCCGAGCAAGCGGATGCCCGATGTCAACGACCTGCCGCCGTGCGACTACACGCTGCTGGATCCCGAGCTGTACTACGTGGAGTCCGAGCGGACCCTGCCGTTCATCACGAGCTACGGATGTCCGTACGCGTGCGCCTACTGTTCTGAGCCGACCAACAGCGGCCGCCGATGGCGCGGGCTCGCGCCGGAGCGCCTGGTGACCGAGATACACAACCTGGTGCGCGACTACCGGCCGCAGATCATCGACTTCATGGACCCCAACTTCTCCAGCGACCCCCGGCGGGTGGTGGCATTCGCCGAGGAGATGCGCAAGCGGCCGGTGAAGGTGGGCTTCATGGCCTGCATGCGTGCCCGGGACATCGTGATGATCTCCAAGCGGATGCCGATCCAGAACCTCGCCGACATCGGGTTCGAGCGTGTCTTCATCGGCGTGGAGTCCGGTTCCGACCGCCTGCTGACCCACCTCGACAAGGCCGCGACCACTCAGGACACCTTCGACGCGTGCCAGGCCCTGAGCGACGCCGGCATCCAGACCTGGACCAGCTTCATGCACGACCTGCCGACCGAGACGCCGGAGGAGAACGAGGAGACGCTGGCGATGGCGGAGCGGCTGATCCAGCTAGAGGGCAACCTCCAGTCGCACCACTTCTACATGCCCTTCCCGGACACCCGTCTGTTCAAGGACGAGTTCAGCCACATCGACCTGACCCTGTTGCGCCAGGAAGACTGGGCGGAGAGCAGCACCAAGGGCAGCGTGCTGTGGCGTGGCCGGCCCGAATTCCGCAACCGGGTCGTCGACCGGCTCGAGAAGATGCGCGACGAGCGCCCGGACGTGTTCGCACTCACCGATCTGCCGGAGCGGACCAGCTGCGACGAGCCCGGCTCGCAAGCCGTCCTTGAGCCGAGCCTGAGCAGGACCTACCAGTCGCTCATCCAGGAGGACCTGGCGGGCTGACGGACGGCCGCCTCGCCCGGGAGTCCTACCAGGCGAGGCGGACCGCCACTGCGTGCCGGCGCGCCTCCATCACCAGGATGTGCCGCATGGCCGGCCGGACGTCGAGGAAACACCGCCACGGGTTCTCCTCGGCGAGTACGTACGCGGCCGGAATGTCCAGGCAGTGCAGGCCGGTCCGGCCGTCGAGGGCGGCGAGCCAGGCGAGCGGCGTCTTACCGAACCGCCGGGCGTCCGAGCCGTCCATCCGCCAGGCGGCATACTGCTTCCGTACGGCCCGCGCGTCGGGCTCGCGCAGCTCGACGAGGCGCGCGCCGGCGTCGGTCAGGACCGCGGCGGCGTCCGCCGGGCTGTCGACGCCGGGCGCGACGATGGCGGACAGCACCGTCCACCCGGGCCGGGCGTCGGACAGTGCCGCGAGCGCGGCGAGAACCCGGTGGTCCTGGCTGGGGCTGGCATCGACCGGGTCGACGCCGGCGGTGTCCCGGTAGAGCGAGTCGCCGCCGGTGTCGACGCCGATGATCACGGTAGCGCCGACCTCCGCCGCGATCGTCGTCAGATCGTCGCGGATCGTCGCCGGATCGAGGGAGTTCAGTAGGAACATCCGGGCCGGATCGGGGCTCTGGAGGGGCACGTCCTCAAGGAACCGCCAGGACCCGACGGGCCGTGTGCCGGTGCCCACCTCGACAGTGGCCGTGCCGACGCACCGGGACGCGTCGCGGACCCGGTTCTCGGCACGGCGCACCGAAACCACCACGGCGTCGCGCAACTTGAACCGGCCCTTGAGGATCAGCCGCAGCATCGCCGCCTGCACGCCGTCGGATCCGCCGCCCATGCCGACCACGATGCCGGTGCGACCGGCCAGCGGGAAAACCGTGCCGGCCGGGGGAAACCGGCGCTCGGCCGGGGGGATGAGCGGCCGTGGCCGTAACATCTCGCCATGGAGGTCGAACCGTACCTCGCCCAGGTGTGGTGGATCCGCACGGACCAGCGACTCGAGATCGGCGACGACGATGCCGTCCATGCCGGCACTGGCGATGCGCGCTTCCTGGAGCACGTGGGCGAAGAAGGTGAGGGCGAAGTCGACCGAGCGGATCGCGCAGAGCCGCCGCAGCAGCGCGGGCCCGTAGGCAGGCAGCGTGGCGCGACCGGCGATCCCGTCCCGGGCCAGTTCCTCGATCAGGATCACGCGCACCGCGCGGGGTTGCGCGCGGAACTCGGCCGCCAGCCGCGCGAACGACGGTCCGTCCAGGATCCGCAGGTGCAGAGCGAGCCGCGCGAGCGCCCGGCGCTCGGCGGTGTCGTCCGGAACAGACGTGCGGTCGGCCGCGGTCAGCCGCGCGATCTCGCCGTCCAGATAGGCGGTGAACCGGTCGGCGGGGTCGCCGGCCCCGCGGTCACGCAGGGTCCGGTTGAGGGCGCGCATCCGAGCCCAGGCAGCCGAGGTGAGCGTGGTCGAGACCGACTCGTCGTTGTGGCCACCGGCCCCGGCGACGTCCACGATCGACTTGACGATGTCGAGATCACGGGCGGCCGGGCCGAGATGCTGCTCGATGGCGACGAAATGCCCGGCGGGCACCTCGCCCTGGAGCAGCTTGGTGTAGCCCAGCTGCCACCGGCAGGCCTCGCGGATCAGGCGCCGGCCCTCGGGCGCGAGCCCGTCGAACGTCGGCAGCAGTGCCCGCCGGGCCGCCTCGTACCGCTCGTCGCCGAGGATCGTGGCCAGCACCGCGTCGTGGTCCGCGCCCGGCCCGGCCGACACCGCGCGGGCCAGACGCGGGTTCTTGCCGGCGTCGTGCACGGCGACGAAATAGCGTGCTGTCCGCAGCGCTGCGCGGTCCGGAAGCACCGCCCGCACCAGGTGGTGCAGTTCGAGGAAGTCCGCCGGGGCGAGGTGGGCGAGCCGCCGCCGGCGTCCCCGCCAGGCTTCGAGCAAACAGGCGTCGGAGAGCGCCGTACGCCGCGCCTCGGCCCGTCGCACGGCGTGGGCGGCGCCGGTAACCTCGGGACTGACGCTGACGCCGGGCTCGGTGAGGAGCGCGAACTCGGGCAGCGCGGACAGTGGTGCGAACGCGCCGCCGGCCATCACCGCTGGCCGTGGCGGGCGTCCAGGACCGCGTGAGCGATCTTCTTCGAGATGATCTCGGCGTGCTTGCCAGCCTGCGTCGCGAGGTCCTCCGTCGAATTCAGCCATAGGTAGCCATGATGGAACAGGCTGTCGAACGGGCTGCACGAGTGTGCGGTCTCATAGATCGGCAGGAGGCGCTGGCGCGGTACCTTGCCCTGCAGGATTTCGGCCTCGAAGCAATGCGACCGGCGCAGCCCGAACGCGTTCGACAGCACGACCGCCACGAAACGACTCTGCCGGACGAAGACGTCCTCGAGGAATTCATCGATGTTCACGCCCAACAGGCGGTCCTGCTCGTTGAAGTCGTAGAAGACCGCATAGCCCAGCCGGACCAGGGCCTCGAACAGGGGCTCGACATAAGGGCGTTCCTCGGTGGCGAAGGAGAGCGCCACGTCGTACCGGATGTCCTGGGTCAGGTTCAGGTGGGGCAGTTCGCCTTCGACGGTGGCCCAGTCGGTCTGCCGCAACGCCTCCCGCAGGGCGTCGCCCGGCACCCGCAGCAGGCCCAGCCGCTGATCGAAGTCGATGAGGCCGGGCTCGGCGGCCTCGGCGAGGAACGCGGCCAGCAGACCGGTGTTCCAGACGGTCCGGATCGCCGCCGCGTCCCCCGGGAAGTCGCGGCAGCAGTCCTCGAGAAACATGTGGCCGGCGTTCGAGGCCGCGGTGGACTGCAACAGCCGCAGCAGCGGTGCCCGCGCGCCGACATTCACTTCGGGTCCGCGAGCCAGCCGGCCGATCAGCGACGTCAGGGCCGGGTCGTCGACCGGGGCCGGGGAACGGGGCACCGTCAGATTCTGGACCTCGGCCAGCTGGGTCATGCCATCCGCCTTTCGTGGGTGCTCGACGTGAACGCACGGAAGTCGTGGGCGGTCTGGCTGGTCCGTTCCGGCGAACGGGTCTGCCAGTCCCGGAAGTCGCCCTCGCCCAGCTGCTCGGCGAGCGAGAACTTCAGGTGGGAGTCCTCCAAGGCGGTCCAGGACGATTCGCTGCCGGGCAGGATCAGCCGGGAATCCACGCAGCGGCCGTCCAGGAACTTACGGGTCACGACGTACGGCCGGCCGGCGGCTGCCCGGCCCAGGTCGGACAGATCGTCGAGCTGGGTGACCACGACGGCGGGATCCATCGTCCGTACGAGCCGCTCCACGTCGATCTCCCCGGGCCACGAACAGTAGTGGGCGTGATGCCAGAAGCCGCTGCGGCCCAGCAGTTGACCGCCGCCTGCCCGGCCCTGCTCGTAGAAGACGGTCGCCCGGCCTCCGCGCCACCGGGTGAACGTGTCGGCGATCCGCTCGAACTCCTCGACGTCCCGTGCCCAGCCGTCGGCGGCGACCGAGAAACACGGATCGGCCACCCCCGACCGGGGGAATTGGAATGCGACCAGACTCGAGGGCACCACCTGGCCCAACGGCGAGATGATGTTGAGATCGCCGGCGCGGCCCAGCCGCTGCTCATCCGAGAAATCATTGGTGCAGAACGCGCAACGGCCATCGCTCGTTTCGTTCGTGCCCCCGCGTCCTGACCGATAGCTGGCGAGTACGGTCACCACGACATCCCTTCGACGGCGACGATGCAGCTCACAGAAAAGCAGAAGGTGTTCTCGTCGGCACCGAAGGCCTCTGTTTATCTCGGTCGGTATTTCAGTGACCCGGCCGAGATACGCACCGAAAGACGTTGCCCCAGCCGTTGACTCGTCGACGACGGCCATGCGTACATCAAAGCGTTATCGACCGAGGAGATGCCTCTGAGCTGCCCACCGATCGGACTGGATCCGCGGACGAACACCGCAGTGGCCGGTCGAGGTCGCCCACAGCGCACGGTGCGCATCGACACCGGTGACGGCGGCCGGGAGACTTGCCCCCTATCGCAGACATTGTGAGGTCACCAATGCTGGACCAGAGCAAGCAGCCTGGTTGGATCGAAGTAGAGACCGACACGTACTGTAACCGGGTTTGCACGTGGTGTCCTAATGGCTATTCAAGTCGGGGCCATGAGCGGACACCCATCGCGGACACGGTGTGGAACGCGCTGCTCGGCGATCTGAGCCGAAACGGATACAGCGGCTTCTTCGGTTTCCACAACTACAACGAGCCGCTCGCCAATCCGCGGATATATTCGCTCATCGAGAGTGCGCAGGACGCGATACCGGAGGCCCGGCTGGCGGTCTACACCAACGGCGACTACCGGCGTAACGGAGAATTCGCGCGGCTGGTGGAACTCGGCGTACACAGCGTGCGCATATCGCTCTACGCGAACGAACGGGACCGGAATCCGTTGCCCGGGCCGGCCGCGGCGGCTGCCTTCCTGGCCGAGTGTTTCCCCACCGTGTCGGCCGAGACGCACGACAACGTGCGGGGCCACAACGCCACCTTCCAGATCGGCGAGACCCACTTCCGGATCTTCGTGCCCAAGGTTGAACAGTTCAACAGCCGGGCCGGGAACATCAAGATTGCGGCGCCGTTCATCCGGCACACGCCGTGCTTCCTGCCCAGCTTTGCCGCCGCGGTCGATGTCTGGGGCAACCTCAAGATGTGCGTGCAGATGTACGACGTCCGGCCGGCCTCGGAGGCCGCCTATCTGATCGGCAACGTCGTCGAGACCCCGTTCATGGAACTGTGGGCGGGCGACAGGATGAACGAGATCCGGCGGGCGCTGGGCCAGGCCCGGCTCGACGGACTCCAGCGGTGCATCAGCTGCAACCACAGCCTGCAACCGGAATTCGACCAGCCGGCCCGGCAACGGCACACGGCTCTGACCGCCCTGCCGATGGCCAAGGCCACTGTCGAGCAGGACCGTTAGATGCGGCTGCGACCGCTGGGCACCACGGGCCTTCGGGTGTCCGAGTTCTGCCTGGGCGGCGTCACGCTGGGCACCCGCTGGGGGTTCGGCGCCGACGAGGCCGAGTCCCGGCGCATGGTGGACGTGTTCCGGGACGCCGGGGGCAACTTCATCGACACCGCCGCGACCTACACCGAGGGACAGTCCGAGTCCATCATCGGGACCGCGGTCGCCGGCCGCCGTACGGAGTTCGTCCTGGCCACGAAGTTCGCCATGCACGCGGACGCGCGGGATGCGAACTCGCTGGGCAACCATCGCCGGAACCTGAAACTCTCCCTCGACGGCAGCCTGCGCCGGCTGCGGACCGACTATGTCGACCTGCTGTGGGTACACACCTGGTTCTTCGAGAACCGCCTGGACCAGACCGTTCGCGCCCTCGACGACCTCGTCCAGGCCGGCAAGGTCCTGTACTGGGGCCTGTCGGACACCCCGGCCTGGGTGTGTGCCCAGGCCGAGACCCTGGCCCGGTTGCGGGGGTGGGCGCCGCTCTCCGCGGTCCAGTTGGAGTACAGCCTCGCCGAACGCACGAGCGACCGGGAACTCCTCCCATTCGCCGACAGCGCCGGTGTCGCCGTCGTCGGCTCGAAGCCGCTCGCCGGCGGCCTGCTGACCGGGAAGCACCATCGGCCCGGGACTAAGCCGGACACCCGCCGCTCTGCCGGGGCGGACCCCCGCGTCGAACGAGTGGTGCGCGGACTCCTGACCCTCGCCGACAAGTCCGGGGTCGCGCCCACGCAGCTCGCGCTCGCGTGGATCCTGCACCGGCACCCGTCGGTCATTCCCGTGCTCGGCGCGCGGACCGCCGACCAGCTGATCGAGGGTCTCGGTGCCGCCTCGGCCGTGGTGCCGGACGAGGTGCTCGATCAGCTCGACGAGGAGTCCGCCGTTCCGCTCGGGTTCCCCCACGAGCTGACGGCACGAGCGTCCATGCGAGCCGGCATGTACGGCCCGTTCCCCCCGCTGCCACCCGTCGCACCGTGAACGCCCGCGGCCCTCTCGAGAATGGGAGAACCAATGACCGGCTCCATGCTGGACCCGGCTCGGTCCAACCAACCCGTTGTCATCGGCGAGGCGTTGATCTGGAACGCCATCGACCGGGCCAGGCGCTGGCTCGACGAGGCGAACGGCACCTCGCAGGCGGAGCTGACCATGCGCCTGCTCAAGATCGCCGAAGAGTACGGCGAAGCGTCCGCGGCGTGGGTTGGTGCCACGGGCCAGAACCCACGTAAGGGCATCACCCACACCTCCGAGGACGTCGCCGACGAGTTGGGCGACGTCGCCTTCACCGCTCTGATCGCCGCGGCCAGCCTAGGCTTCGACCCGCGCCGGGTGATGGCCACCGTCGCCCTCAAGATCATCGGTCGCATCGGGGTGTGACGTCCCTAATGGTCGACGGTCTTGGTGCTGGTGGGCCGGTCGACGGCCACGCACTCGACCTGGTTCCTGCTGCCGGTGGCGGTGAGCGTCAGGTGGTTGGGGTTGCCGCAGCTGTTGTTCTGCCGACCTTCCTGCGCCGTGTTCTGCTGAACCAGGTTGCCGACGACGGCCGGGGTGATCGACTCGCAGTCCGTCAAGGCGGACGCCGTTGTCGGCGCCGACAGCCGCGGCTTCGACGGCGGCAAGCTGATCAAGGGACCTGACCAGCCGCAACAGCGTGTCCCTACCTATGGTGAGGCCGACCGCGGACGTCAGTCGGGCTCCTGCCCGGCCGGCCAGGGCCAGCCCGATCTGCGTCAACACCTCGCGCAGCAGCGGGGTATGCCGACTGTGCGGGGTGGTCAGCCCCGAGACCTGTTCGGCGAACGTCACCGCCGTGCAGGCAGGGTTCTCGCAGCGGAAGCGGCGGACGCATAACTCGATCACGACACCGAGCCCGCCCACGGCAACATCATGCAGCCTGCGTATGTACTGACCGTGCACTCGGGCCGAGCTCTGACCGCACCGACAGGAGCCAGTCGTCGCCCGCACCTGCGTTCTCAGCACTACCTGGTCCGGCCGCCGCTCGACCTCCTCGATCAGCAACGCGGACAGGTACGGAAAAAGCTCCAGGAGCACATCATGGGAGCACGCGATGCATGATCGCGAACAGGCGGAGCAATGTACTCAGCCGTCCGGATCACAAGATCGTCGAGAGAACCAAGACCGGGATGGGCAGGTGGCCAACCGGCCGATCTATGTGGCGATCGCGGTCACCGCCGACGGCTACCGCGAGATCCTCGGCCTGTGGGCCGGCGACGGCGGCGAGGGTGCCAAGTACTGGCAGCAGGTCCTCACCGACCTGCGCAACCGCGGCGTGAAGGGCGTCCTCATGCTGGTCTGCGACGGACTGAGTGCGCTGCCCGACGCGGTGGGCAACGTGTGGCCGCAGACCGTCGTGCAGCGATGCGTCGTTCACCTGATCCGCCAGAGTCTGCGCTACTGCTCACGGCGGGACTGGCCCGAGGTCGCCGCCGACCTCAAGCCCGTCTACACCGCCGTCAACGAGGCCCAGGCCAAGGAGCGCCTCGCGGAGTTCGACGCCAAATGGGGCCACAAGTACGGATCCGTCGCCGCGGTCTGGGAGCGGGCCTGGAGCGAGTTCGTGCCCTTCCTCGCCTTCCCCGACGTGATCCGTGAGGTCGTATACACGACCAACAGCATCGAGTCCCTCAACGCCCGCTATCGCCGCGCGGCCCTTGAGTTCCAGTGATCGTTGCAACACCCCAGCTCAAGGGGTGCAATGGAATTCAAGATCCGGGAGAACCGGAAGCCTCAGGGGGCGAAGAGGCTCACCGCGGAACGGGCGGCATACTTCCAGCTCATGCAGCAGGGCTTCAGTAACAACGAGGCTTGCCGGATCGTCGGGATCGACCCGAGAAGCGGCAGGCGCTGGCGTAACGGATACGTACCGTCCGGTCGGAGAGGGGTGGCCCATCCGGTTCCTCCGGCGGTGCCGCCGGCATCATCTCGGTATCTGAGCGTGGACGAACGCATCTACATCGCTGACCGGATACGGGAGAAGGCGGCGGTCCGGGCGATCGCCGCCGAACTCGGGCGGAGCCCGGCCACGATCAGTCGGGAGATTCGCCGCAATCGGCATCCCGACAGCGGCGTCTACCGGCCCCATGCCGCCCAGGCCCGCGCCGAGGCTCGCCGTCCGCGACCGAAGCCCGCAAAGATCGAACAACACGGTGAACTACGGCAGTTCATCCAAGAACGACTCGACCGGCGGTGGAGTCCCGAGCAGATCTGCCAGGCTCTTCCCAGCGCCTTCCCCGAGCGGCCGGAGCTGCACGTGGTCCCCGAGACGGTCTACCAGGCCCTCTACGTCCAGAGCCGTGGTGAGCTGCGCCGTGAGATCCACCGAGCCCTGCGCACTGGTCGGGTCCGCCGCAAGCCGCGCCGTCAAGCCCAGCAGCGCACCCCGCGGTTCACCGACCCTATGGTCATGATCAGCGAACGCCCGGCCGAAGCTGAGGACCGGGCCGTTCCCGGCCACTGGGAGGGAGACCTGATCATCGGCAAGGACGGAGCGTCAGCGATCGGCACGCTGGTCGAACGCACCACCCGCTATGTGATGCTCGTCCATCTGCCCGACGGCCGCAGCGCGGAACTGGTCCGCGATGCTCTCGTGAATACCGTCCAGACACTGCCCGCTCACCTAACGCGCTCACTGACCTGGGACCAGGGCAGCGAGCTGGCCGCACACGGCTCATGCACCACGACCACCGACATCCCAGTCTATTTCTGCGATCCCGCCAGCCCTTGGCAGCGCGGCTCGAACGAGAACACCAACGGCCTGCTGCGGCAGTACTTCCCGACTTGTAATGGGGGTAGCGGTGTTCGTGATCGGGTTGGCCGCCCGTAACGTGCCGCAGGACGCCGGGCAGGCTGACTCGAGTACTTCCTGCCGCCCGCAAGGGCTGGCTCTCTTTGGGTGTGTCGACCTGCCCGGTATCCGTTCGCGGCTTGACTCAACAGAGGCATGAGCACCGGCCACCCCACGTTTCTCGAAGTCGGGATGTCAGCTGCGGATTTCACCGACCCGACGTCCGAGAAAGAGGACCGCCGATGATGCTGATCGGCATCGATCCGCACAAGTCGACCCACACAGCCACCGCCGTCGATCCCGGAACCAACCGTGATCAGGCATCGATCCGTATCGACGGGACTCTCCAGGAATACCAGCGCATGCTGGACCGGGCCCGCCAGTGGCCCCAGCGGCGATGGGCCGTCGAGAACGCCCGGAGCCTGGGACACCACCTGACGTCATGGCTGCTCGCCCGGGGAGAACAGGTCGTCGACGTCCAGCCCAGTGCCACCGCACGTGTCCGCCAGCTCTCCCGCGGCGCAGGCCGCAAGAACGACCGCATCGATGCCGCGGCGGCGGCCTGCGTCGCCGCTGTCCAGGGCGACGCGCGACCGGTGCAGCCCGAGACCTCAACGGACGCACTGGCTCTGCTGGACGAACGACGCAGCAACCTCGCCCAGGCCAGAGTCCGCGCGGTCAACCAGCTCCACGCGCTGCTGCGAGCCCTCCTGCCCGGAGGGGCGCCACGCGATCTGTCTGCGGCCAAAGCCGAGCAGCTGCTGGAGACGGTCGTCCCCGTCGGCCCCGCCGAAACCACCCGCCATGCCCTCGCCGCCGACCTGATCACCGAGGTCCGCGCATGGGACGTGAAGCTGAAGGACAACGCCAAAGCCATGGCCTCACTGGTCGCAGAGTCCGGAAGCCGGCTGACCGACACCCCTGGCATCGCAGCCGTAACCGCCGCCCGCCTCCTGGGCCGGACCGGAAACCCCACCCGCTTCCCAACTGCCTGCGCCTTCGCCCAGTACGCCGGAACCGCCCCCATCGAGATAGCCAGCGCCGGCCGCGCACACCACCGCCTGTCCAGGCGCGGCGACCGCCAGCTCAACGCGGCACTCCACACCGTGGCCATCACGCAGATCCGCATGCCCGGCACCCGGGGCCACGCCTACTTCCAGGCCAAAATCGCAGAAGGCAAGACACCCAGGGAAGCGCAGCGCTGCCTGAAGCGCCGCTTGGCTGATCACGTCTGGCGCACGATGGTCGGCGACGAACGCCGCCGCACCCGAACGACGAGCCCAGGAGGACAACCGGGGGCGACTACAGCATCCAGCGCGGTCGGCCCAACCCCGACGGCCGACTCTTCGGACAAGTCACTTCCCGGACCCGCCGAAACCGAGCCTACGCCACCGCACCAGACACCTTGACAAACTGTGAGTCTTCATCGGGCTGATCCGGGATCGGCTGGCAGGGTTGACGTCGGTCGCCTCGTCTTAGTCGTGACTCGTGACAAAAGTGGCCCCCACGGGTGCCTTGCCTATGAACTGTCCGACTGTGGCGGGCGGCCGGCGCCGACCCGGCCCACCTCGGTGGCCTGATAAGAAGCCTGCCCGGCCCCAAAGGGTCGTGGCCCGTCACAGTTCTGCCTCGAAGTGACCTCTCCCGGGCACAGCGCCGGTCCGCAGCGACCGGGACCACCGCCTCACGGAGAGGAAGCCTGATCGCGTGAACACCATTGTCGCCCTCACGCATTCATTCGTCATCGGCGTCGACACCCACGCCAAAACGCACACCTACGCCGTGCTCGCCTCCAATGGAGAGCACCTGGGCACGGAGGCATTCCCCAACACCCACGCCGGCAGGGCACGAGCCATCAACTGGGCTGGACGTCGCACTGGTGGAGACCTCGGTGCTCTGTGGGTGATCGAGGGTGCGGGCAGTTACGGAGCCCAGATCGCCCGCCAGACGGCACGCGCCGGCTACCAGGTGGTTGAAGCCGCCAGAATGGGCCGCGCCGGCCGCCGCGGCATCGGCAAATCCGACCCGATCGACGCCCGGCGGATAGCCGCTGCCGTGCTTCCGCTCCCCGAAGAACAGCTGCGCACTCCACGAATGGACGAGGGGGTGCGGGCAGCAGCACAGATCCTCCTCACCTCCCGGGACGAGCTCACCAGCGAGCGGACCAGGGCCGTGAACGCCTTGACTGCCCTGGTGCGCATCGCCGACCTCGGCATAGACGCCCGTCGTCCCCTCGGCGCCAGGCAGATCGGCGAAATCGCCCGCTGGCGCCCCCGTGAGGAGGACCTCGCCGCCACGACGGCCCGCACCGAGGCCGTCCGTCTGGCCAAGAGGATCCTCGCCCTTGACACGGAAATCGCGGACAACATGAACCGGATAGGCGAGCTCGTCGATGCCAGCCCTGCGGCCAGCCTCCCCGAGGAAACAGGGATCGGCCCCGTCACCGCTGCCACCGTCCTGGTCGCCTGGTCCCACCCGGGACGGGTCCGTGACGAGGCCGCGTTCGCCGCCCTCGCCGGAGTGAGCCCCATCCCCGCCTCCTCGGGCAACACCACTCGCCACCGCCTCAATCGCGGCGGCGACAGGCGTCTCAACCGAGCTCTGAACGTCATCGCGATGGTCCGCATGGTGCATCACCCGCAAACCCGCGCCTACGTTGACCGACGGCGGACCGAAGGCAAGACAGACCGCGAGATCCGCCGCTGCCTCAAGCGCTACCTCGCCCGACGCCTCTACCGTCATCTCAACAACGCCGCCGCGGCCGAATTGGGGGTTGACGGGACATAGAAGCTTCAGAGGCACCCAAAGGCACCGACCTTGCGGCCCACTCCCGAGAGCATCTGGACGCAGTCGCCGCCGAACTCAACGGGCGTCCACGCAAGACACTCGACTGGGACACCCCAGCCGAGCGATTGCATAAACTGATCGCAGCCTGACCTACCGACCATGTGTTGCGACGACCCCTGGATTCCAAGGCCACCGCCTGCGGACATTTCCCCAACGAACAGGCAGCGCTCAAGAGGATCTACCTCGCCACCCTCGCCCTCGACCCCTCCGGGCGCGGCCGCAAACGCTGGAACAACAAGTGGAAAGCCGCTCTCAACGAGTTCGACCAGCTCTTCGACGGCCGCCTCACCGCCGGACGGGTATAGGCCGACCGGACCAACCAAATACCACTAGGCCAAAAGGCCTAAAAACACCTAAATCATGATAGACCCGGGCCTGGACCGGGACATCGACGCCGTGATCGCCGGGCTCACGCTTCCGTACAGCAATGGCCCCACCGAGGGCGTCAACACCAAGACCAAACGGATCGCGCGCCAGATGCACGGACGAGCAGGCTTCACCCTGCTCCGCCATCGCATCCTTCTCGGATAACGGCACGCTCCGTCACCACCGAATGCGAGACAGGGCCACTCGTTTGACAGTCCCGCGCCCCCCGGTGCCTGCGGTATAGGGCGAGGGCGGCCGCCGCGCATTCCGCGGAGATGAGCGGGTCGACGACGATGACGCCCTCGTGGCCCTCGACGACCGTCATGGGCCCGTCACCGCGCACCCGAGCCTGTGGCGGCAGTCGCAGCTGGCAGTCGCCGTCCAGGAACCCGTACGCCCCCTCGTCCCGCACCACCCGCCCGTCCCCGTACGTCACCACCCGCGGCTCGAGGGCGGCGACGAAGCCCCGGTCGGCGTTCTCGACGTCGGTCCGGTCCTCGAAGGGCGGCAGACCGTCACGGGGCGGGGCGTCCATGGGGCCGGCTTCTGGCCGGGGCGGGCGCCGGGCCACCGGGGGGACCGTTCGAGGTGCCCGGGGATCACCGCCCGTGGATCACGCCAGTGGCACCGCCCGTGGAACGGCACGTTGATCACCCCCGCTCCCGAGGACCTGGTCCGAGAGGCTGTTGGAGAGGTTCCCGGCGGACGTGGGCAGATGGGCCGTGGTCGCCTTCCGCTTGCCGTGGGCGGGATGCTCGGCGAACAGCGCCACCGTCGTGCTCAGGGAGGTGGTGGAATCCGTCGTCCAGAGGGTGCGGGCGCCGGGACCTGTGCCCGCGCCGCCGGAGAAGTGGTAGGTCCCCGGCTCGGCGGAGGGCGTCACGGTCTGCATCTGTTGGATGGCCGCGTGGGCCGTGTAGACGGTGCGGCCTGCACGGGTGATCTGCACGACGGTGTATGGCGCCGCGTATTTGCCCTGCGCCGTTATCGCCGCGTAGGCCGAGGCCAGGCGCAGCGGGTTCGGAGCCGTCGACTGGGAGAGAGTGGCCAGGGGGCCCTTCAGCTTGACGGACTTGAACGGGTCGAGTGCCGTGCCCGCCTCCACCGCTCCCGACAGCGCGTCGTTGAACGGCTGGTGCGCGTAGTCCGGGCCGCCGTACAGCACCCGGACGGCACCGTCGCCGGGCACTAGGGCGATCACCGCTGCGTGCAGTGTCGTCCCCTTCGGCACGTCCAGCATGCCCAAGCTCACCTTGTCCGTGACCGCGTCCTGTGTCTGGAGGTCGAACGTCGTGCGCACGGTGTAGCCACCGCGGGCCAGCTCGTCCTGGCTGATGCCGAGCCGGTCGGCGGCCTCCTGCGCCGCCGCGTCGATCAGGTACTGGCGCTGACCGTCCGCGTCGCCAGGCGGATAGAAACGGAACGCGGGGAAACGAGCCTGTGCACGCTGCTTCGCCGTGATGGCGCCGCTGTCCGCCATCGCGTCCAGCACCCACTTCCAGCGGCGGATCAGCGTCCGCGTCACCTTCGGGTCGGAGCCCGCGTGTTCGTAGTACGAGGGGATGTTGATGATGGATGCCAGCACTGCGCCCTGGCTGATCGTCAGGTTCTGCACGTCCACGCCGAAGTAGTTCCGCGCGGCCGACTGGATGCCGGCGGCGCCCCGGCCGAAGTAGACGGTGTTGAGGTAGCCCTGAAGGATCTCGTCCTTGGAGTGGGTGCGGTCCAGCTTGACCGCGATCAGCGCCTCCCGGAACTTGCGGGACAACGACTGCTCCGGGGTGAGCAGCGCGTTCTTGACGTACTGCTGGGTGATCGTCGAACCGCCCTCCCGCTCGCCGCCGCTCAGCGTGGACACCGCCGCGCGCACGACGGCACGGGGCGAGATCCCGTTGTCCGTACGGAAGGAGCGGTTCTCCGCGGCGATCACCGCGTCCTGGACGTGCCGCGGCACTCGCGACAGCGGCACATCCTGGCGGTCCACCGGACCACGGACGCCCAGATAGCGGCCGTGTTCGTCGACGAAGACGGTGGACTGCATCGCCGTCTCGGGGTGCGGTTTGGGGATCTTCGTCCGCGCGTACGCCACCACGAGCGTGCCGACGAGGAGCAGCACCAGCACGGCGAAGGCGGCCAGCACCCGCCGCAGCCGGCGGCCGCGGGTACGACGGGCCCGGACGAGCCGGCCGAGGCGACGACGGGCGCCGGAGGTCCGCCCCAGCATACGGCCCCTCATTGGCCGATCTCCTGGCTCGCGATCACTTTGCCCGTTGCGTCGTACACCGTGAATCTTCGCGGGATGTTCTCGGAAAGCGCGGCTTTGGCCTTGCTTCCGGCGGGCGGCTTCACCACGGCGTACCAGCCACCCCACCCAGGGGTGCCCGCGAGGGTGAGGATCGTGCCCGCGGTGCCACTGCGGGCGGACTCGACCCGCACGCGAGCAGCCTCTCCCTTTCCCTTGTAGATCCCGAACGCCGTCCAGGTGCCGTCAGGGTCGCCCCACATCTGCGGTTGCCTGCTCGCGTCGGTGCTGCCGGTGATCTTTATGGGCGGACCACCTGGCACGTTCCTAGCCTCCGAGTGCAGGCCGTCGGTGGCCAGCCAGATCTTCGTGTCGTCCTTGACCGTGACCCGTTCACCGGGCGTGACCACCCGCACCACACCGGCGGACGAGGAACCGTCGTCGCTCGCCGCCGGGGGTGTGACGCCGTCTTCCGCGCCGCCGCCGAAGACCGTGCCCGTCACGGTCCACGCCCCGAGGAGCAGCCCGCACCCGACGCCGAGCACGGCCACCCTGCGCGTAAGCCGGCGCCGGCGGCCGGCGAGCTGGACGGCCGCCAGCGGCGGCGACGACGGCGTGATCTCGTACGCGGTCTCGGCAAGCGCCTCGCGCAACCGCTCGACCTGGGCGCTTACCGCGCGTGCCTTCGCCTCGCCCCTGCGGTTGGACGTTCTGGAGTGGTTCATCGGCGGGCTCCGGGGGTGGGGAGGGGGTGTTCGTGGATCTCGGGGGTGGAGCGGGGTAGTTCGTGGATGCCGGGGGTGGGGAGCGCGCGGTCGTGCACGTCCAAGGCGGGGTGGGCGCGCAGGGCCGCGAGGCCGCCCCGGACACGGGCCCTGACCTTTCTCAGCGAGCAGCCGAGCAGCTGTGCGACCTCGGCCTCGGTGAAGTTCTCCCAGTAGCGCAGAACCAGCACGGTCCGCTGCCGGGCGGAGAGCCCGGCCAGCGCCTCGTCGACCGTGGCCCGCCGCTCGGCGGATCCGGCCTTCGGCTGGTGCACCCGCTTGGGCGCGAACGGCATCAGCAGGCGGGCGACGCGCTTCTTCCGGACCCGGCTGAGGCTGTTCTCGACAAGCGAGCGCCGTACGAAGAAGCCGGCGTCGTTGCGCGGAATGCGCCACCAGCGTGCGTAGACCTTGGCCAGCGTGGTCCGCACGAGGTCCTCGGCCTCGTGGAAGTCGCCGGTGAGCAGATGCGCCGTGCGCACCAGACCGGGCCAGGCTGCGGCGGAGTACGCGGCGAAGTCGGTGCTCGGGGCGGAGACTGTGGAGTTCTTGCGTTGCGTCACGGGCGGTTCCTCTGGCTCGGGTACAGGGGCAGTGAGGGCGGGGGGCCGAAAGTCCCTCCCACCGGAAACCGAAGGCGAATACGTACGCGGGCCGCCAGAACGTCACCGACCGCTGCAAGAACCTCCTCACGGACGGCACAGCGGAGACGTTTTGCCGCGAAGTCCTCCCCGGCGCCGTCAGTTCCAGGGAGACGGTCGCGCTCGGCAGCGGCCGCACGGCCGGGACGCCGGCTGCATCGGAGGTACGTGCCCGAGGCGGTGAGATGGACGGCATAGCAACAGGCCCTGTAGGCATGGTCGTTGCCGATGGTTCGCGAGTTCATGAACACTCTGCAGGCCTGTCGTCCAGGAGCCCTCCACCCCGGCGACGGCCTTCATCTGCCCATTCGGCCCTGGCACGTGGTCCTGGAGGTACGGCGGGGCAGAAGGTGACGGAAACCGGCATGCCGGCGCCGGCGGTGTGCGCGCAGACGGTGAGCGTGTATACGGACGCGGTCGCCCGGGCGAGCCCGCGGCACCGGTCCCTGGCTCTACTCATCATTGCGTTCACCCTGCCGTGTGTTTCGATGTGCGGCGCTCTCGAGACGGCCCCGGCGGCGCGGCGGGGGACCGCGCCGCCGGGAGCGAGGTGAGGTCGCGTCGCTGCGCTCACGGACGTTCAGGCTTGTCCGCTCATGTGATCGAAACCCGGCTGGGAATATGACCGAATCGCAACAGCCAGGGCCATGTGATCATCGTGTAACAGTGTTGCTCCGGCCGGTGGCCGTCGGCCGCCCGGCGCTGGTCAACGGCGATACTGGGCCCATGTCCCGTGTCCTGCTTGTCGAAGACGACCCCGCTGTCCGCGAGGGCGCCCGGCTGGCCCTGCGCCGCCAGGGACACGACGTCGCCGCGGTCGAGACCGGAGAGGAGGCGCTGGTCCAGCTCAGCTCGTTCCGACCGGACGTCGTGGTGCTCGACCTGATGCTGCCCGGGATGCCCGGGCTGGAGGTGTGCCGCCGGATCCGCGCGGACAGCGCGCTTCCGATCATCATGATGACGGCCATGGGTGACGACGTGGACATCGTGCTCGGGCTCGAGACCGGGGCCGACGACTACGTGGTCAAACCCGTCCAGGCCCGAGTGCTGGAGGCAAGGATCCGCGCCGTGCTGCGCCGCGTCGAGACAGCGCCGTCCTGTGACGGCGGTGCCGCCACGGCCGAGGCACACGGCGAACTGCGCATCGACCGGGCCGCGCTCACCGTCACCTGGGAGGGAGCCCCGGTCGTGCTGGCCCCGTCCGAACTGCGGCTGCTGCTGACACTGTCCGCCGCCCCCGGCCGGGTGTTCACCCGCCAGCAACTGCTGGAGACCGTCTGGGAGCACAGTTACCACGGCGACGCCCGGCTGGTGGACGCCTGCGTCAAACGACTGCGGACCAAGATGGGCGAGCCCCCGCGGCAGCCGCGCTACATCCAGACCGTCCGGGGCTTCGGCTACCGGTTCCACAGCCCCCAGTGATCACGCCCTTGTCTCCACGTACATCCCCGCCGCGCCGACCACTGCCGCGCCGACGACTGCCCCGCTGGTTGCTGCCCGGCGGCCTGCGAGTCCGGCTGGTGGCCGCGTTCGGTCTGGTGGCCGTGGTCGCCGCCCTCTCCACGGGCGCCCTGACGTTCCGTGAGGCGCGCACCGGCATCCTCCAGCAGAGCCAGGACACCGTGATCCGCCTCCTGCGCGACCGCGTCGACACCCTCGCCCCCAACCTGCCCTTCCCACCCGCCCAGCAGGACCTGAACGGGTTAGCCGCCTCGGTCGCCCAGGCCGACCCCTCCCAGTTGTGGCGGGTCCTGGTCACCTATCACGGCCTGAGCGCGACCTCGATCCCGCACGACCCGTTCGCCGAGCTCACGCCCGCCCTGCGCGCGGCCACGACCAACCAGACACCGACCGTCTTCCAGCGCGTGACCACCCAAGACGGCCGCTCCGACCTCCTCGTCGGCATGCCGGTCATGTTCGCCTCGTCGCAGGGCGGGCGCACGCCCACCGGCCTCACTGTCTTCCTGGTGGTGCCCCAAACCAACGAACAGGCCTATATCCAGGCCTTGGTAACCGCCGTGGAGCGGGCCGCCGTCCCGGCCCTGGTCCTGGCCGTGCTGCTCGCCCTGCTCGCCGCCCAGGGCGTGCTTCGTCCCGTACGGGAACTGCGCCACGCCACCCGGCGCATCGCCGAGGGCCGGCTCGACACCCGTCTCGCCGTCAACGGTTCCGACGAACTCGCCGATCTGTCCCACACCTTCAACGAGACCGCTGCCGCCCTCGAGGCGTCCATCGCCGAACTGCGCCGCATGGAGTCCAAGGCCCGCCGCTTCGCAGCGGACGTCTCCCACGAACTGCGCACCCCACTGGCGGCCATGTCGGTCGTCACCGACGTCCTCGACGAGGACGCCACCGGGCTCGACCCCGACACCGCCACCGCCGTCCGGCTCATCAGCCAGGAGACAACCAACCTTGCCCGGCTGGTGGAGGACCTCATGGAGATCTCCCGCTTCGAGGCCGGCACTGCCGCCCTGCACCTCGACGAGATCGACCTCGTCGAGTCGCTGCAGCGCACCCTCACCACCCGGGCCTGGCAGGACCGCGTGGCCACTCGGCTACCCGACCCCGCACAGCTCCGGGGCCGCGTCGACCCGCGCCGCCTCGACGTGGTCGTCGCGAACCTCATCGGGAATGCCCTGCGCCACGGGGCGCCTCCGGTCCGGCTCTCCCTGCACGCCGAGCGGCGGCCCGCCCGGAACGGCGCGGCCGGGACGGAGCGGTGGGCGGTGATCGAGGTGCTGGACAGTGGGGCCGGCATCCCCGACAGCGTTCTGCCGCACATCTTCGACCGCTTCTACAAGTCCGACACCGCCCGCACCCGCACAGAAGGCAGCGGCCTGGGCCTCGCCATCAGCTCCGAGAACGTGCACCTCCACGGCGGCACCATCCACGCGGCCAACCACCCGGGCGCCGGCGCCCTGTTCACCGTCGAACTCCCGCTGCCGGAGCCGGAGGCGGAGGCTCCGTCATGAAGGTCATGAAGGCCATGAAGCGTGTGGCGCTGCTCACCGCAGTCCTGCTGCTGTCCGGCTGCGGCATACCCGCGACCGGCGTGATCCAGTCCGGCGACCCGGCCACCGGCGTCCGGCCCCCGAACCCCTTGCTCTACTTCGTCACCACCGACCACCGCCTGGTCCCCGTCAGCAGAGAGGTCACTGACCCGGTCGGCGTACGCACGGCCCTGGACCTCCTGCTCAACGGCCCGGACCTGGGGGAGCGGCTGCTCGGTCTGACCACTGCGCTCGCCCGCATCCCCACCCCGGAGGTCAGCATGAACGGCGCCGAGGTGACGCTTCAGATGTCCGCAGGCACCGAGCCCCTGCCGCCGATCGCCGCCCGGCAACTGATCTGCACGGCCGCCGCGGCCCGTCTGACCCAGGCCCCTGACACCGCCGCAACGGGTGTGACCGTGGTCGTGACCGGACCCGACGGCCAGCACACCGAGGGCGCCAGCCGCACCTGTTCAATCCCCCGGCCCGCCGCCCCTCCCGCTGAAACCCCGGGCATCAGCCCCGGTGGGTAGCCCTCGCCCGTCGAGGAAGGCGTCCGCTCCATCGCGGCGTACCGGCCTGACAGGGGGTGAGAAGCCGTATCTCAACCGAACGTGATCCTTTGATTCCTCCTGGTCAGGCATGGTTTCGCTCGGGTTGAGGGAGGCGTCGCGACGTCTTGTGTCCGCTTCATGATCGAGGGGTGCGCGGTGGCGTCGGTGCTGGGAATGCTGGAGGAGCGAGAGGCGGCTGCTCGTGTGCGGGTGGAGGGCTTGCGGGAGGAAGTCGCGCGGTTGGCTGAGGCGTTGGAGGCCGCGGAGATCGAGCTGGACCGGCGGGTGATCGCGCGGGAGGAACTGCTCGAGGCCCTGGCAGTTTCTGCGGCTGAGTCCACTGCCGTGACCACGACCGAGGCGGAGGAGGAAGCGCCGCCGTCGCTCGCGCCGGTGCGGAGAAGACGGTCGTGGTCGATGCGGTCGAACGCCGCTGCCAGGTCCGCGTCGAGAATCCACCGGCGGTGCGGGTTCTTTCCCCCGACCGCGTTGAAGATCGCCTCGATGGCGTCATGGCAGCCACGGCCGGGCCGGAAGCCGTACGACCTCGGCTCGAACCGTGCCTCCCACTCGGGTTCCAGCGCGCTGAGGGCCCGCGCCTGGAGAGCGCGATCAACGATCACCGGCATGGTGGCTTCATACTGCTCCTCCTGCTGGACTCGTTCGGGATTGGGGTGTGAATTTGCGGCATTCCTGGGCTCGTTGTCGGCATGCTGCCTCGACGCCGCTTGTCCAGGGGATGCTGACCCGGCCGCTGGCGCTGCGGTGGGGCGGTGAGGTCGCCGCGGTAGATCCAGTGGTAGACGGTGCCGGGCCGTGAGCATGAGGAGGGCCTGGTGGCGCATGCCTTCGTGGGAGTTGCAGATCGAAAGACGGGCGGTCCGATGATCACGAGGTGTCGAATTCCTGATCGCCGCGGGGGCCAGGCCGGGTCGAGCGGGCGTACTCCGCAGGCGTCTGGCCGTAGCGTTTTTTGAAGGCCCGGATGAAGTGGCTGCTGTCCGCGAACTGCCAGTGAGCGGCCAGTTCGGAGACGGTCAGACGGCGGGACCACGCCGTGAGAGCGAGTCGGGCTTCTTCCAGTCGGCGGTTGCGGATGTAGGTGGCCACCGACTCTCCTGATGCGACGAACGCCCGCTGGAGGGTTCGTACGGAGGTGTTGAGTTTGCCCGCCAGCATCGCCGGGGAAAGCTCGGGGTCGGTGAGATGGCTGTCCGTGAGACTCTTCGCGGCCTGTGCGAGCGAGAGGGCCAGCAGGGGCTCCACATCGTCGAACTTGCGCATCACTACCGCTTTGGCCAATTCGATGAGGGTGCTGTGCGCGGCCTGTACCCCGGCTGGACTGAGGCCGGTGACAGTGTCGTGGACCGTTTGCGCGTGGGCCGTCAGTAGGCGTACCTCTGCTGTGTCTGCCGGCCCGACGATGCTCCGGTAGCTGAGTAAGGAGCCACACGTCGCGGCGGGCAGAACGACGATCTTCGCTGTGGTGTGCGGCGCCACCCTGAAAGACGATGGCCGCCCGATGTGCCGGAGGAGGAACTCGCCAGACGCTACGGTGTGTTCACCCCGATCGGGTACTTCGCCCAATGTCCAGGCGCCGCGCCGCACCAAGTACAGCCGTACCTGTTCCTCCCTGCCGTCCGGGGTGCCGGCGGTCTGGATAGCTGACGCACTGTCTACATCGATGATCGCCGCGTCAAGCACCCTGGCGGCATGGCCCTTGACCCGGAAGTCATCCGTCGTGTCTCGTGTGTAGGCTGGCTGCCGGAAGGCGTTGCCGATTTGACTATCCCACTTAGCCAGTAAGGTGTCATATGCCCCTGCCGAGGCGGTGGTGTCGAAGGAGTACGCCCCGACCGCCGCTGCGGCCTCCACCTTTGCGCCGTTCATCGCCGGCTGCTCCTTTCCCCTGGGTGGCAACGCCCGTTCGTGGCGCAGATGTTCTGCCAACGTGTTGCGGGAGTACAGTTGCGCGTGCTCACTCAGGCGGGTGAGTGACTGAAAAGACATCTGTCGTACTATTCCAGCCACGACTCCTCGTGTTTCCCCCGCGCGCCAGGCCAGCCGTCGGCACGCAGCGCTGCGAGCCAGAAGTCGGTTCCGGAACGCAAAACGGCACGTCACAGCCACAAGATCTGCGCGTCACCCGCTGAATCCCGACTACGCCGCCCGCAGATGCCTCAAGAGTGCTCATGAGCACCCACGTTGGGCGTGTAAACGCACCCTGCACGACCGACTACACCCACCCCGTCTGGCGCACGCCGCCAGGCAACGGCCAAACGAACCCGTCAACCCTGTGGGGCTCGAAAAGTCATCGCCGCAGGTTAAGCGGCGTACTGGTACTGATTGATGACTCCGCCGAAGATGCGTGTGCGCAGGAGCCTTCACAGTGTGCCGATGGGCAGGATGGGCGACTGTTCCGGAGCTTCGGGTGGCCGTTGGTCTCGTGACCTGTGGGGCCGATACGCGTTGTAGTGCTCCCGGTACTCCGCCAGGACCCGTCGTGCGTGGCCCTCGTTCAGGACCAGAACGTGGTCGAGCGCCTCGCGTCGGATCGTGCCGATGACCCGCTCGCAGTGGGCGTTCATCCGAGGCGCCTGGGGAGCGCTGAGCAGCACCTCCAGGCCCTCGGCTTCGAAGACGGCGTCGAAGGCGTCGGTGTACTTGCTGTCGCGGTCGCGAAGCAGGAATCGGAGCGACTCCATGCCTGTACCGAGGTCGGCGGTGAGGTTGCGGGCCTGCTGGAGCGCCCACTGCGCGGTGGGGTGCGCGGTGACGCCGGTGATGTGAAGCCTGCGGGTGCCGTGCTCCAGGAACACCAGCGCGTACAGCCGCCTGCCGCTGATCGTGTCTACGTGAAAGAAGTCCGCCGCGACGATCCCCTCGGCCTGGGCGGTGAGGAACTCCCGCCAGGTCGGGCCGGTACGACGCGGAGCCGGATCGACGCCGGCCCCGTGCAGGATCTGCCAGACCGTGGACGGCGCGATCGTATGCCCCAACTTGGCCAGTTCGCCCTGGATCCGCCGATGGCCCCAACGCGGGTTCCCCTGCGCCAGTCGCAGCACCAGCCTCTTGAGCGCCGCTGCTGTCGGTGGGCGGCCGATGCGCCGACGTCGGTGGGAGTAGTCCCACCGCTTCGCGATCAGCCTGCGATGCCAGGACAGCAGTGTCCCCGGGGTGACCGGGAAGACGCGCCTCCAGTCGCAGCGCGGTATCAGCGACGACAGCGCGGCCAACCAGAACCGATCCCCCGGCTCATAGCGGACCGGGCGAGCGAGCTGCCGACGCAGCACCGCGTTCTCATGCCGCAGCACCAGCAGTTCGGCATCCTTCGCCGTGTCCCGGCGCAAAAGAGCTCCAGGCACGGACACCAAAGCCCGGGTGATGCGGTACAGGATCGAGATGATCACCTGCGCAGCATCCCAGCCGCCGGCGAACGCCTCTCAAGCGGGGCCCCACCTGCAGCGATGACTTTCCGAGCCCCACAGGCTCGACATCCACCAGAGGATCCCTCATGCAGGCATAGCGCAAGCCTTCGCAGCGACCCTAGCCCGCGCGGCGTCATAGGATGCCGACAATAGGAAGCCGTTGGCCTCGACCCTTCAACGGCATGCGGTCGCTGCTCGGCTCGGCGGTTCGCCCGTAATGTCCTCTGTCGATCGAGGGCGGGCCGTCAATGCCGGTCGGTTAAGCACGGCCGCCGGAGGTCACGGGCCGGTTGACCTGACCCTATGAGGGCCGGGCCCCCTTCCGTGCTCATCCGCCGGCAGGCATGTTTACGATCCGCAGTTTGTACTCGGGGCTGAAGGAACGGCGCTTCAGGCGGGGAGCCGGATCGGATCCGACGGGGTTGCTGCTGGTCATGAGGGGGGTGGTTCTCCTGTCGTGCCCTCTCAGGCTAACCCGACGAAGCGGGGCGTCTCACCCAAGGCTGACAGAGAGGGAGATGAGGCCTTCGGGGCGGTGCAGAAGGTAGATGCCCTCGCCGTGACGGACCTCGACGATGCCGCGGGCGCGCAGGGCGGTGATCGCCTCGCGGATCGAGGAGCCGCCGACCTCCAGCTGTGCGGGTCGAGGCCGAACCCGTCCAACTCGTCCGCGAACGCATCGGCGCCGTCGCCTCCCTCACGGGCGTCACCGTCGTAGCGGCCCTGCCCAAGACCTGCTCGGGCAAGATCCTGCGCAAGACGATGCGCGGCATCGCCGACGGCCGTG
This sequence comes from Streptomyces sp. Ag109_O5-1, assembly GCF_003814875.1. Lineage (GTDB taxonomy): Bacteria > Actinomycetota > Actinomycetes > Streptomycetales > Streptomycetaceae > Streptomyces > Streptomyces sasae. Next base: position 2,337,728 of record NZ_RKQF01000001.1, read on the forward strand.
ACGCACCCATCCCCTCCACGGTGGACGACCCCAGCGTCATCGAGGTGCTGCGCCCCGTTCTCCGCCGCGCCGGTCACACACCGTGAACGCCCGACTCTCGGCCCGGCCGGCGTCAGCGCGTCCACCGGACTGGCGTCGACACGGCTCGTCGAGCAGGCCGGGGGTACATTTCCGATATGGGAACCGACACCCGCGCCTTCCTCAGCGACCTCGCTCGAGGGCTCGCGCCCCGAGCGGATCACATGGTCGACGTGGTGCTGCAGCGCTTGCGCGGCGAACTTCCCGAAGTATGGGAGTACGAGGACATCGCCGCTCTGGCGCCCGTGGCGTTGTCTGAACACGTCGCCGCCTTTTTGGATTTCCTCGAGCGCGGCCTTGACATGACCGAGGTCGGGACGCCACCTGCCGCCATCGAGTTCGCCTGCCGACTCGCCGAGCATGGGGGGCCGATAAGTCAGCTTCTTCGCATCTATCGGCTCGTCCACGCGGGTGTGCTTCATGAGCTCTATACGGAGACAGCCCGTGTCACCACGTCCCAGGAGCTGATCAACGCGACGACGGTCACCCTGAGCGCGATCTCCTTCGAGTACGTCGATCGCAAGTCGGAACAGGCCGTCGCGGCGTTCCAGAGGGAACGCGACCGACGGCTGCAGCGGCGGCTGATCATCATCAACGAGGCCGGGAGGCGGATCGGGACCACCCTGGACACCATCCGCACCGCCCAGGAACTGGCGGACGTCGGTGCCGACCACTTCGCAGACCTCGTCACCGTCGACCTCCTGTCCTCCGCCCTCCAGGAGGAGAGCACGTACCCGGTAGCCGGTCCCCCGACGCTCCGCCGAATCGCCCAGGCGGTCTCGGACGGCTGTCCGGACCCGGAAATCGTCACAGGGGAGACGTACGCCTGCCCGGAAGGCTCGGAGCCGGCTCGCGTACTGGCCACCGGACAGCCTCTCCGGTTCCGCATCGCCGCGGACGCCATCCCCGTATGGCTGGCGATGTCGGCGCGCCACGAGCCGGCCCTGCGCGCCTTGGGCCCGCGCTCCCTGCTCCTGGTCCCGCTGTGGGCCCACGGAAGCCTGCTGGGACTCGCACAGTTCGTCCGCCGTCACACGGCAGACGCCTTCGACGACGACGAGCTCCTGCTGGCCCAGGAGATCGCGTCCAGAGCAGCGGTGAACATCGACAACGCCCGTCGCTACACCCAGGAGCGTTCCACCGCGCTCACCCTCCAACGCAGCCTGTTGCCGCAGCACGTGCCGAAGGGTTCCGCCGTCGAGTCGGCATCGCGCTACCTGCCCAGCGGATCCAGAGCGGGCGTGGGCGGTGACTGGTTCGACGTGATACCGCTCTCCGGAGCCCGCGTCGCCCTCGTCGTGGGCGATGTGATCGGTCACGGCCTTCATGCCGCGGCCACCATGGGTCGGCTGCGGACGGCCGTCCGCACTCTCGCGGACATCGACCTGCCACCCGACGAGTTGCTGACACACCTTGATGACGTGGTCATCCGCATGCAGCGCGAGGAGGAACGGGGTACGGACGAGATCAGCGCCACCTGCCTGTACGCGGTCTACGACCCTGTCTCCCGAGTGTGCTCCCTGGCCAGTGCCGGACACCTTCCGCCGGCCGTCGTGACTGCACCGACCGCCGCCGACGATGCCACCACAGCCCATGCGGTCGACGTCCCGGAGCTGCCGATCGGCCCGCCCCTGGGCCTGGGCGGCCTCCCCTTCGAAACCGCCCAGTTCGAACTGCCACAAGGCAGTCGGCTGGTGTTGTACACCGACGGCCTCGTCCAGAGCCGCTCGCGTGACCTCGGGACCGCCCTCGCGCTGCTGCGCGACGTGCTCGCCCGAGCACCGGTGTCGCTCGAGGAGACCTGCGACGAACTGCTCTCCGCGCTGCTGCCCGGCCGTCCCGCAGACGACGTCGCCCTCCTTGTGGCACGAACCGGAGTGCTGGACGCCGATCACGTCGTCACCTGGGATCTCCCCAGCGATCCAGCAGTGGTCTCCACGGCCCGCGTCCAGGCATCCGATCAACTGGCCGCCTGGGGTCTGGAAGAGATGGCCTTTCCCACAGAGCTGGTCGTCAGCGAACTGGTGACGAACGCCATCCGCTACGGCAAGAGCCCCATCCGACTGCGGATGATCCTTCAAACCGCGCTGACGTGCGAAGTTTCCGACGCGAGCAGCACCGCCCCGCACCTGCGCCGCGCCCGGGACTTCGACGAGGGCGGTCGCGGCCTGCTCCTCGTCGCCCAGCTCACCGAGCAGTGGGGAACACGGCACAACAGCGAGGGCAAGGTCATCTGGGCAGAACAGCTGCTTCCATCCGAAGTCTCGTCCGCTCTGGCGTGAGGTTCTGCGCAAGATCCGGGGGACGCAGACGGCGATGGCTCGAGGGCGCTATCGCGAGACCGTCGATACCGGGCCATGACGATCGACCGTGGTGCCACGTCTGGGTTATTGCAGGCCCAGCAGGCAGCTGGCGGTGGTGCCCGAGGAGGCACGGCCGCCACCGGCCAGGGCATCACCGCATCGTGGGGCGCACCGGGTGTGAACAGGTCGGCCCATCAGACACAGCCCGTCCCCGAAGTCGATGCGCGTGAGATCTGCTCGTGAGACGATACCGAGCTTGGGGAACACATTGGCCAAGTGATGAGCCACCGTGCGGGGACTGATCAGCAGCTGTGCCCCGATCTCCGGGTTGGTGAGGCCCTGCGCTGCCAGCCGCGCGACTCTCAGCTCCTGCGGGGTGAGAGTCGTCGCGGTGCCCCCGGCCGGTGCGAAGTCGCGGCGCGGCTGCCTCCCCGTCAGTCCTGTTCGGCCCAGGTGCGGGCAAGCAGGGGCGCCGGGTCCAGTAGCCGGAAGGTCTCCGCGGCTTCGGCCAGCTGGGTCCGGGCGTCGGTACGGCGGCCGGCCCGCCGCAGCCACTCGCCGTACGGCAGGCGCGTGCGGGCGTAGGTGAAGGGCCGCGACCGGGCTCGGGGAACATCCAGCGCAAGCCTGAAGTGCTTCTCCGCATCCGCCCCCGACGCCAGCAGGGCATGGACCAGGTGCGTCGTGGAGATCGCCCACGCCGCGTCGGTCCGTTCGGCCCAGCGTCGCAGCAGCCGCGCCTGTTCGACTTGGCTTCCCTGGCACCGCATCCAGCCCTTCCCCGGGAGCCGCCCGTAGTGGCGGGCGTAGGCCGCGGCCAGAGCCCGCTCCCACTCCCGCGGGGTCTGCTGCATCAGCGAGCCACGCAGTTGCGGGTGGTCCTCCGTCGCCCTGGCCAGCGAGATGACCAGCCCCTGCATCGAACCGACCGGGACACGGCCACCGAGGTCGACGATGCGCCAACAGCACCAGGCCATCTCCCGGTCCATCGGGGCAGGCAGCCGCCCGAAGCGGAGCCGGAAACCGCGCTGGTGCTTGCCCAGGGTGAAGGCCGCGCGATCGGCGGGCTCCAGCTCGGCCGAGTCGAGCTCGACAGTCCGAAACCGTTCCGGGAGGGCGGCCCATACGCCCTCCAGCACGTTTCCCTGGAAGCAACCGGAAGTGTCGCGCATGCTCTCCAGCAGCAGCTTGGCGCCCATCAGCACGGTCCGATCGGTTCGGCGTCCAGCGCGGCCCGCCAACTGGCCGTGAGTTTCGTCCAGTCAGCCACGGCCCGCAGCTCGGCGTCCTCGGTGACGTGGGCGTACGTGTTCATCGTGGTCTGCACATCGGCATGCCCGAGTCGGCGGCTGACCACATGCATCGGCACTCCCGACAGCAACAGCGCGGTGGCGTGGCTGTGCCGGAACCAGTGCGGCGTCCAGCCCGCCGGCATCTGCCCGGCGAGATCCCGGCGGAGCCGGTCCACCAGGTCATAGACGCTGTCGGGCTTCCAGGGCGCGAACCGGGGCTCGCGCTCCAGATTGACGAAGACGTACGAGGCATCGAAATCATCGGTGACCAAGTCAGCCCCGGCTTCGCACAGCTGCCACACGTACTCCCCGTAGAGCCGGTCGACCTCGTCGGAGACATACAGGCGCCGGTAGCCGCTCTTCGCGCCGACCTCGTGCGGGTGCTCGCGCGCGACGACCTCGATGAACGGGGTGTCACCGCGGCCGGTGTGCCAGTCGCGGTGCTGCAGCCCGAGCGCCTCGCCGAGGCGGAGCCCGGACTCGGCGAGCAAGGCCCACAGCAGCCGGTTGCGTACCGAGCCCTGCCATTCCCGGGCCTCGTCGCCCCAGCTCGCGCAGGCGTCGCAGATGAGGTGGATCTGCCGCGGCGTCAGCGTGGGCGGGGCGGCCGCGCGGGGCCGCCTGGCCCGGATGACGGACCGGCGACGGCCCTTGCGGCGGGCGATGTGCTCCAGGAGCGGCTTGTAGTTGCCGCCCCGGCCATGCGTGATCCGGTACAGATCCCGCCCGACGTCCACCCCGTTGAGTTGGTGGTAGGTGTAGAGGGACAGCACGGCCCGCAGTCGCACCGCGACCGTCGACTCCTCGAACCGGGACCTGCCCGGCTCGATCGCGGCCATTGCCGGGCCGTCCCCGGTCCGCAGCCAGGTCAGGAAGCCGCCGAAGTCCTCCAGCGTCACCGCGTCCCAGGCCAGGCCGAACACATCGAGGTACTGCCACCACAGCGCGAGCGCCCGGCCGTAGGACTTCACGGTGTTCGGCGAAGCCTTCTGCACGCGCAGGTACTCCAGATACTCCTCCGCCGGCCCCACCACCCGGTAGTCACTGCCCAGCACGGTCGAGGTCCGTTCACCGCCGGGCAGGGTGAGGCGCTGCGTACGGGACCCCGAGAGATCAAAACACTAGAAGTGATCCACATGAAGGTCTACATGCCCAAACGACGAACATTAGCCTCACGGGCGCGTTACTGGATTCGTAATCTCTTATTCTGATAGCTCGCCAAACGCGAGCTATGCTGTCTGCTGATGACTGAGGTTGCGCAGCAGGCAGTGTTCTGGACCGACGACTCGCCGGTCTGCGAGCCCATGGCGCACGGCGAGGACATCGCCGCGCACTTCCATGACTACGGCCAGCTGAGGTATGCCGCCTCCGGGGCGCTCGTCACGACGACCAAGCTCGGGACCTGGGTGGCTCCGGCGAACCGCATCACGTGGGTGCCGCCCTTCTATGTCCACAGCAGTCGCTCCTACGGTGAGACCGATGTCCGCGTGCTCCCGGTTCCGGCAGGGGTGTCCGAGGAACTGCCGCCCGAGCCGTCGGTCTTCGTGGCCAGTGCGCTGCTGCGCGAGGCATACCTGGCGATGAGCAGCGAGCACGAGCCTGCCGCCAGTGAGCGTGGCCGTCTGCTGCTCGCAGTGATCGGCGCGGAGCTGATCCGCGCCCCGCAGGAGCCACTACGGCTGCCGGAGCCGAGCGATCCTCGCCTCAAGGCCGTCACCGACCTGCTGCACGCCGACCCGGGAATTTCGGCGACGCTGGCGGAGCTGGGGCACCGAACCGGCTCGAGTGAACGGACTCTCAGCCGTCTGTTCGGCAGCGAACTGTCGATGAGCTTCCATCAGTGGCGCACGCTGCTGCGGGTTCAGCGAGCGCTGCTCGAACTCTGTGACGGTACCTCGGTCACCGACACGGCGATGCGACTTGGCTGGGCGAACCCCGGCAGCTTCATCAACGCCTTCACCGATCTCGTCGGCCAGACGCCCGGTCGTTACCGCTCCACAGCGGGTGCAGCTCACGTCTGAGCACTACCTCCGCCGACCTGGCGGGTTTTCCGAAATTCGGGGCGGAACATCGGTGGCACGCCCGCCCGCTCGGCGGCCACGCTTTGAGGCATGTCTCACCACGTTCCGGGTCACAGCGCTGCGGCTTCGGCAGCCGCCACGACGGCATCCTCCGGAGTCACGCTAGGCGACCTGATCATGCAGGCGCTCAGCCGGCACAGCTTGTCCGAGGCCTTCGTGGCCGGTGATCGGCGACTGACCTATGCGCACGTCAGGGACCTGCTCTCGCAGTACGTGGCCGCGCTGGCCCGTCGGGGAGTGGGGCTCGGCGTGGGGGTGACGATGCTCAGTCCGAACATGCCTGAATCGTGGATCGTCCAGGCCGCGACGTATCTCTTGGGCGGCCGCTTCACCGGGCTGCAGACTTTGGCCTCGGTCACGGACCACATCACCGTCTGCGAGGACGCTGAGGCCACGGTGCTGGTGGTGACCGGGCCCCTGGAGGAGCATGGACGCCAGGTCCTCGCCGAGGTCGACTCCTTGCGACACCTGATGGTGATCCCCGCCGCCGGTGGTCTGCCCGAGGACGAGCCCCCGGCGGTTCGATCGCTCGACCGTGGTCCGGCGACGGAGATGGATGTCGCCTGGCTGCAGTACACCGGGGGGACGACCGGCAAACCCAAGGGCGTGATGCAGCCTCATCGGTCGATGGTGCAGATGGTCTACGCGCACATGGCCGACTTCGAGCAGCCACACCTCCCGCGGTACCTGGCAGCGGCCCCGCTCACCCACGCGGCCGGGCTGGCCGTCATCCCGACACTGCTGCGTGGCGGCACGGTCGTGATCGAGCAGGGCTTCGAACCCAGCCGGTTCCTCGACGTCATCGAGGCCGAGCACATCAACTGTGTGAACGGCATTCCGACGATGATCTACACCTTGTTGGATCAGGAGCGTCCGGAGACCAGGGACCTCTCCAGCCTTGAGGTCATCTGGTACGCCACCGGACCGATGTCGCCGGTGCGCCTGGCGGAGGCTCGCGAGCGGATCGGTCCGGTCTTCTCCCAGATCTACGGGCAGACGGAGTCGGCCGGCATCGGGACGGTCCTGACCAAGGCCGCACACGAGACCGCGAGCCTTGAGCAACTCGCCTCCTGTGGCCGTCCCGTGATCGGCAACCGCATCAGGCTCATCGACGACGACGGCCACGACGTTCCCTCGGGCGAGGTGGGCGAGATCGCCATGCAGAGCCGCGGGGTGATGCAGGGCTACAGGAACCTCCCCGACGAGACAGAAGCCGCACTCAAGGGGGGATGGCTCCACACCGGAGACCTCGCCCGCCAGGACGCCGAGGGCCTGATCTACATCGTGGACCGCAAGAAGGACATGATCATCTCGGGCGGTTTCAACATCTACGCCAGCGAAGTCGAGGCCGTTCTGACCACGCACCCCTCGGTGGGATCAGCCGCCGTCATCGGTGTGCCGGACAGCCGCTGGGGCGAGATCGTCACTGCGTTCGTGGTCCCGCGACCGGGGCGACAGGTCGACATTCCCGCGCTCCAGTCCCACGTCAAGCAGGTCAAGGGATCGATGTACGCGCCCAAGAAGGTCGTGGTCGTGGACTCACTTCCCGCCACGCCGGTGGGAAAGATCGACAAGAAGCGCCTGCGCGCGCCGTTCTGGGCCGACTCGACCCGCGATGTCCACTGACCACCCCGACGGCCTTCCCACGACCCTTCACGAAAGGCACCCAGTGTCGAACGTCCCACCAGCCCGACTGATCGACTTCCACTCCCACTGGGGCACAGAGCGAGGATGGAAGGGAAGCCCGTACGAGACAGCCGAGGACCGCGAGGCCCTGCAGGGCTACTTCAAGTGGGGCATGAGCTTCGTCAGCGACGAGGAGCAGGCCATCCAGTTCCGCCGCGCCAACGTCAAGGCGATGCTCGACTTCGCGTTCACCCACACCATGGACGCCGGTGCACTACGCGACCAGCACGACTACGCCTTCGACTATGCGCGCAGGTACCCCGACGTCGTACTGGGCAACTGGATCGGCATCGATCCCACGCAACCAGCTCATGTCAAGGAACTCGAACGTTGCCTGAGCGAGGGGACGGGACTCGTCGGACTGACGGTCCACTCGTTCACACCGGCCGGGACACCCGACCAGCCGGAATGGGAGACCTGTCTGAACATGTGCATCGACGCCAACCGTCCCGTCCTGGTCCATGTCGGCATGTCGGCCACCGGGGCCGGCACCCGCGGAGGCATGGGCATCACCCTGGAGGGCTGCCACCCCCGTTACGTCGACCGCGTCGCGGCCAAGCATCCCGATCTGAACGTGATCGCAGCTCGGGTGGCGTGGCCCTGGCAGTCGGAGATGATCGCGGTCGCACTGCACAAGGCGAACGTGTGGATGGAGCTCCACGGCTGGTCACCGCGCTACTTCCCCGACGAGCTCAAGCGCGAGATCGGCAAGCGGCTGCGCAAGAAGGTCTTCTTCGGAGCCGACTACCCGATGCTCGCCCACCAGAGGCTGGTCGAGGAGTGGCGCGAGGAGGGCTTCTCCTCCGACGTCCTCGATGACGTGTTCTCCGGCAACGCCGAGACCTTCCTCACCTCGATCGGAGTTCAGTGATGGACGTCGGACTGACCGGCAAGGTCGCCATCGTCGGCGGCGGCAGCGACGGCCTGGGATACGCCATCGCCGATCGTCTTCTGAAGGAAGGCGCCAATGTCACGATCTTCGCGCGACGCGCGGAGAAGGTTACAGCCGCCGCGCAACGGCTTGCCAGCGCATACGGCGAGGAGAAAGTCCTCGGGCTGGCCGCCGACTGCTCGGCCGACACCGACATCGAGCGCGTCACCGCCTCGACCCTTGAGCGCTTCGGTCCAGCCGTTCACGTTCTGGTCACCAACGACGGCGGACCGCCGATCCGGCGCATCTCCGAACTCACCGACGACGTGTGGCTGAAGGCCTTCGAGCGCCACTTCTTCTACGTCGTCAGATCCGTGCGAACCACCTTGCCGTACATGACCACCGAAGGCGGCAGCATCCTCAACGTGGTCTCCGGCGTCGTCGAGCGCCCGGCCGTCGGCATGGCGGCGTCCGTCGGCGTGTGGTCGGCGGTGATCGGCTACGCCAAGACCCTCGCCCTGGAGGTCGCCAGGCAGGACATCAACGTCAACACTCTGCTGTCCGGATTCTTCGACACCGCCCTGCTGGGCGGAATGCTGGAACGGCAGCCAGAGCTGTCCAAAGCCAGCCTCGGGAACGGGGTACCGATGGGACGCATCGGGGAGCCCCGTGAGTTTGCCGACCTGGCCGGTGCGCTCGTGTCACCCAACTTGCGATTCGTCACCGGCGCGGTGATCCCGGTCGACGGTGGCGCCGGTATCGGCATGGGCGCAAGCTTCGACTCGCCGACTTCGAAATGAGGCACTGTTTATGAAGCGGACCATGAAGATCTCGACGATGCTCACCTACGGCACCGACCCGCGCGAGGCCGCTGACCACATCACTCGACTTGAGGCCGCCGGGCTCGACACCGTCTGGGTCGCCGAGGGGTACGGCTACGACTCGCCGACCCTGATGGGCTACCTGGCGGCCCGCACCTCAAGCGTGGAGATCGGCGCAGCCATCCTCAACGTCTACTCCCGCACCCCGACCATGCTCGCGTCGACTGCGGCCGGCCTCGACAGCGTGTCCGGCGGTCGCGCCATCATCGGCCTCGGCGCCTCCAACCCGAAGATCATCGAAGGGTGGCACGGCATGCCCTTCGTACAGTCGACCGGCCGTACGAAGGAGACCGTCGAGATCATCCGCGCGGCCCTGCGGCGCGAGGCGGTCGACTACAGCGGCCGCTCCTTCGAGATCCCTCTCCCAGCCGGTCAGGGCACCGGTCTTAGTGAGCCGCTGAAGATCATGACCAAGCCGCTACGCCCCTCTGTTCCGCTCTACGTCGCCGCGTTGGGACCGAAATCAGTCGAAGGCGCGGCGGAGTACGCCGACGGCTGGCTGCCTTTCCTCTATTCGCCCGAAGGCGCCGCCGGGGCATGGAGCGACGCGCTTGCCGCGGGGACCGCGAAGCGCTCCGAGAACCTCGCGCCCCTGGAGGTCGTCGCCGGTGGCATCGTCGCTATCGGCGAGGACGTGAAGAGGGTGCTCGACCTCGCGCGGCCGATGCTCGCGCTCTATATCGGAGGCATGGGTGCCCGCGGCAAGAACTTCTTCAACGACCTCGTCCGACGCTACGGCTACGAAGCCGAGGCCAAGGAGATCCAGGACCTCTACCTCGACGGCAAGAAGAAGGAAGCCGAGGCCAAGGTCCCATTGCAACTCCTTGAACAAATCAACCTCGTCGGTCCTGCCTCGTACGTCCGGGAGCGGATTGAGGCCTTCCGCGAGTCCGGCGTCACCGATCTCCAGGTGACCCCGACCGGCGACGACCCCGCCGGACTCGTGCGCCAACTCAAGGAGTGGGTGGCCTGACTTCCGCTTCTGCCCAGGCAACACCCCTTTGCGAACCCAGGAGGAGCCGTCTGTAATCGGTTAACGGTAGTTCGTTAAATCCGGTGGTGGCGTGGGTTGACGGCAGGTCAGGTTGGTCGTAGGCCGGTGGTAGGCAGGGCTTCGGCGTTGTCGTGTGGGGCCCGGTTCGTGGCGGTCTGTCAGCTCGGTGGTACCCGGAACGAGGCAGGCACAGGCTTCCAAGATCATGGAGTTCTCTACGCCCCGTGATCCGAGTGGAAGACCGTGCCTGTCGACGCATCATCGCTGATCCCGCGTGCCTTTGACCAGCTCCGCAAACATCCCGAGGCCGTATCCGACGAGGTCCCGCGCCTGCTGGAGCGGCTGGCCGAGGTGCCCGACCCGCGGGACCCGCGCGGCGTACGGCACGCCCTGGTTGCCGTGCTCGCGCTGACTTGTTCTTTTTCTTCCCGATTCGAATTGCTCAGGTTCAGTGCACGCTCCAACGCGGGGTAGAACTCCAGCAGTTGAGCCCGCAGGCGGTTGGTCTGGCGGGTCCGGTCGTTGACCAGGTCGAGGCGGCGGGCGGTCAGGGTCCGCAGGTCGACGGCTATCTCGTCGCCGGGTCGCAAGAGACCGAGGTCCTTGCGCATGCGTGCCTGATCGGCGATGACGAACGCGTCCTTCTCGTCCGTCTTGCCCTGTCCTCGGTAGGCGGCCGAAGCCTGGTGCACGGCGAGGCCGGTGATGTAGACCATCGGCTGTTCGTGGCTGAGCAGGAGGCCGATGAGCAGGGCGGCGCCGCCGTGGTTGATGTCCACCGCCCACAACGTGTCCCCGGAAAGCGCGAGGACGTCCGCGATCAGTTCAAGCAGGGCCGACTCGTCGTTGCAGACTCGACGCGAAAGGAGGCGTTCGCCCCGCTCGTCGACCACCACGCAGTGGTGGTGTTCCTTGCCGATGTCCACTCCGGCCCAGATCTGGGGCACGGTCACCTCCGCCAGCTCGTCGTCACACAGCGATCCCGCAGACGACCTCGCCGACGTTGTCCTACACAGCGATCAAGTCGCGTATCCCAATTAGGAAGCCGGAGGTCCTGCGGTCCTCGCCCCGAGGATCCTGCTGGCCAAATATGCGGTCATGCGGCGAGTGTGAGGTTGAGTCGGGCGAGGTGGCTGGTGCGGGTGTGGTCGAGGGGCTGGCCGTTCCACCAGGCGTCGAGGCGGATCAGGTTGAGGGCGACGGCGGAGTAGACGTGCTCGAGATGGGTCTTCCCCAGCCCGCGGTAGCGGGCCCGGCGGGTGCCGGTGACCGCCATGGCCTGGCGGATGGTGCCCTCGACACCGGCCCGCAGGGCGTACTTCGCCCGCCATTTCTCGTCTTCCTGGGCGGTGTGGTTGGCGTGGATGAGTTCGTGCAGCGGCCTGGGCCGCAGAGTGATCTGGCGGCCCCAACGGGTGGCGTTGGTGCAGACGGCTCTGACGGGGCAGGGGACGCAGTCGGCCTGGTCGAAGCGGACCACGATCACGTCGCGGCCCTTCTGTCTGGCAGGGCTCCAGAACCGGCTGGTGGCGCCCTGGGGGCAGGTGGCCCGGCGGGCGTCCCAGTCGATGGCGAAGGCTTCGCGCTGGTAGCCGGCGTTCTCCCGGTACTGGCGGGACGTGCCCGTCAGCAGCGGCGTGACCAGGGTGATGCCGAAGGCGGCCCGGGCCCCGACGATGAGTTCGATGCTCGCGTAGCCGGAGTCCAGGCAGTGCTCGCCGGGCAGCAGGCCCCGGGCCGCGAGGGCCTGGTGGACGGGTTCGACGAGTTTCACGTCGGGCACGGTCGCATCGGTGGTTGCGACATGGGTGATCATGTTCGGGACCGGGGGACGTGCCCGCCGGCTCTGTCGCAAAGCCTCGTCCTCGGGCCGGGGCGGCTGGCAGACCTCGCTGATGTGCAGTTTGTATCCGGTCCAGCGCAGATCTTCCTTGCCGCCGTAGCGGGCATCAAGGTCATAGGGCGAGGTCAGACGGATTCTGCCGGGCGGGAGACCGTCCTTGTCCGCCTCCCGCCGCTTGACCACCTCCGCTCCGCTGCTGTCGCTGGTGATCAGATAGTTCTGCACGGTGATCTGCCGCAACGTCTGGACCGCAGACAACTCGCGCAGCCACAGTGGCGCAGCCGGATGGTAGACCGCCCGCAGCAGAGCCACCGCGTCGCGGCCGTAGTCCAGAGCGAGCTGGTCCCGCTGGGTCTGGGACCGGGCGGACGCCAGTACGCGACGATCCGCCGCCCGTAACGCCGGTTCCACCCACCGACGTCCAGGGCCCGCGCCACCCAGTCGGGGGCCGCGGCGGACAACGCCTCCAGCGCGGCCCGCACCGTCTCCCCGGCCAGCTCCAGCCGGTTCAACTCCCGCACCGCCGCCAGCACATGCGTGGAATCCGTACGCTGCTTGCCTCCGGCCTTGACCAGGCCCTTCTCCTTCAACGCGGCCAGCAGCAGATCCAGCACCCGCTCCTCCAGGCCGTGCTCGACCACCCGGGCGCGGAACTCCGAGAGCACCGAGGCATCGAAGCCGACGTCCTCCAGCTCCAGACCCAGGCAGTACTTCCACGACAGATCGAACCGAACCCGCTGCACGGCAGCGCGGTCGGTGAGGTTCTCCGCCATGTGCTCCCGACGGCCCCAACGTGATCACGGACGTGGCCACCACCGCGGCCACCACCCACGACAGCCAGGTCCTGCCCGGCATCCATACCCGCCTCGCCCGCCGCGGACTGCTCCCCGCCGAGCACCTGGTCGACACCGGCTACACCTCCCTGCCCCCTGGAACAAGCCACCCGCGAACACCAGGTCACCGTCTCCGGGCCGCTGAAGAGCAACCCCACCCGCCAACACCGCCAAAACGAGGGCTTCGCCCGGGACGACTTCCACATCGACTACGACAAGCAGCAGGTCACCTGCCCCCAGGGCCAGGTCAGCCAGGGCTGGCACGGCCCCTACCCGACCTCCTCACCCACCGCAGCCCCGCTGATCGTGGCACGGTTCACCAAGAGCCAGTGCCGCCCCTGCCCGGCCCGCACCCAGTGCACCAGCACCGCCGACAACGCCCGCACCGTGGGATTTCCCCCGCGAGAGCTCCGCGACCTTCAACTCCGCGTCCGCACGGAACAACAGACACCCGAGTGGAAGGCCCGCTACGCGGTCCGCTCCGGAGTGGAGGGAACCGTCAACGAGTTCGCCCACGGACACGGCATGCGCCGCTGCCGCTACCGAGGACAGGGAAAGGCCCACATCCAGCACGTCCTGACCGCCATCGCCGTCAACATCGAGCGCCTCAGCGGACTGACGCCGACCGAGGAAGCACCCACGCCCCGCCGGCCGACCGCCTTCCAGAACTACCTCGACCAGCGCGAACTACCCCGGCCAAAGTCCTGGCGCACCCTCGGCACCTGACCTCGACCATCCAAGATCACCGACAGAGTGTGCCTGTTCCTGAGCCGGTCATGACAGTCCAGTGCCTGCAACTCCTCGTCATCGATGTTCACGTACAGTGTTTAGCTTAGGGTGTTGTCGCGGCCATGGCCCGGCTGGGTGGTCACTGTGCCGTCATAGGCTCCGGTGCGTTGTGGGCTCGACGGTAGGCCAGTGGTGACAGGCCCAGGTGCGTGTGGAAGTGCTTGCGCAGGGCGACGGGGTCGCCGAAGCCGCAGGCGGTGGCGATCCGTGCGACGGTCAGGTCGGTGGATTCCAGCAGCAGGCGCGCGTGCGCCAGCCGTCGTTGTGCCAGCCACTTCAGCGGGCTGCTGCCCACCTCGCTGCGGAAGCGCCGGGTGAAGGTGCGCACGCTCATGTGCGCGTGGCGGGCCATGTCCTCCAGTGTGATCGGCTCGGCCAGCCGGTCCAGCGCCCACTGGCGGGTCGCCGAGGTAGAGCGGTCGGTGTCCTGCGGTACCGGGTGCTCGATGAACTGCGCCTGGCCGCCCTCGCGCCACGGCGCCACCACGCAGCGCCGCGCGGCGGCCGAGGCCACCGCCGCCCCGTGGTCCAGACGGACCAGGTGCAGGCACAGGTCGATGCCGGCCGCTCCGCCGGCGGACGTCAGGATGCGTCCGTTGTCGACGAACAGGACGTCCGGATCGACGTCGACGTCGGGGAACAGCCGCGCCAGCGCGTCACACAGCGCCCAGTGTGTGGTGGCCCGGCCGCCGTCCAGCAGACCGGCCGCCGCGAGCAGGAAGGCCGAGGTGCACAGGCTGACGATGCGGGTTTGCGGCCCGATCCGGTCCAGTGCCGCGGCGAGTTCCCCGGGAAGCGCTCCGGTCGCGAGCAGGTCCTCGCCGGGCTCCTGCGTGGCGAGGACGACGGTGTCCGCGCTCTCCAGCACCGACTCGTCGTGGTCGACGACGATCCGGTAGTCCTCGTGCGTGCGCACCGGCCGGCCGCCGAGGGAGCAGGTGACGACGGAGTACAGAGGAGTCCCGTCCGGCTCACGGGCCTCGTTGAACACCCGGGCCGGGATGCCCAGATCCAGCGGAAGAACTCCGTCGAGGGCGAGAACAGCGACACGATGCGACATGGCTGGAATGGTACGACAAGCGGCCCTCCGGCCACTCACCCGCCTTGGTAAGCACACGCCACTCTTTGGGTAGCGGGGACGCGGTCCCCGCTGAAGGAAGAGCAAGACAGGCATGAGCGAGGACACCATGAGCGAGGACACCATGCGGGCAGTCACCATCAGCGAGTTCGGCGGAGCGGAGGTGCTGACCCTCGAGGAGGTCGCGCGCCCGGTGCCGCTGCCGACCGAGGTGCTGGTACGCGTGCACGCCGCCGGCGTCAACCCGGTGGACTGGAAGACGCGCGAGGGCGAGGCCGTGGCGGGGCTGCAGACGCTTCCGCTGATCCTGGGCTGGGACGTGTCCGGTGTCGTCGAGGAGGTCGGCTTCGGCGTCACCACCCTGAAGGTCGGCGACGAGGTCTACGGCATGCCGTGGTTCCCGCGCGCCGCCGGCGGCTACGCCGAGTACGTCACCGCACCGGCCCGCCAGTGGGCCCGCAAGCCGGCCGCCCTCGACCACGTGCACGCGGCCGCCGTGCCGCTGGCGGCGCTGACCGCCTGGCAGGCCGTGGTCGACACCGCCCACGTCCAGGCCGGCCAGCGTGTCCTGATCACGGCCGCCGCCGGCGGGGTGGGCCACTTCGCGGTCCAGTTCGCCCGGCACCTGGGCGCCCACGTGATCGCCACCGCCAGCGCCGCCCGCCACCCCTGGCTCAAGGAACTCGGCGCCGACGAGACCATCGACTACACCACCACCCGCTTCGAGGACGTCGTCGAGGACGTCGACGTCGTCATCGACCTGGTGGGCGACGCCCACGACAACACGAGCACCCGCTCGCTGAAGGTCCTGCGCCCGGGCGGCCTGCTGGTCGCCATCCCGGCCGGTGTCTCCCCGGACCTGGCCCAGGCCGCCGAGGCGGCCGGCGTGCGCGTCACTGCGTACCTGGTCGAGCCGGACGGTCCCGCGCTGACCACGATCGCCGGCCTGATCGACGCCGGTGAGGTCGCCGTCGAGGTGGAGGAGACCTTCCCGCTGGAGCAGGCCGGCGCGGCCCACGCCCGTGTCGAGGCCGGCCGCACCCGCGGCAAGGTCGTCCTCACCGTGACCGACTGACCATCCCTGCAAACGTCAGGAGCAGCACCGTGTACTACGAGATCCGCCGCTATCAGGCGCAGCCCGGACGCCGCGAGGAGTGGGTGCGCTACATGGAGGACGTGGTCATCCCGTTCCAGGCCTCGCTGGGCATGGACGTAACCGCCTCCTTCGTCGACGCCGAGGACGAGGACGGCTACGTGTGGATTCGCCGGTTCGAGGACGAGGCCCACAGCGAGGCCCTGTACACAGCCGTGTACGAGCACGACCGCTGGAAGAACGAGATCGGCCCGGTCGTCTACGGCCTGCTGATCCCCGAGAAGTCCGTCATCACCCGTGTGGTCCCCACCCCGGCCTCACCCCTGCGATGACCCGGCTCACGGCCGCTTCATCCACCACCGCACAGCACCGCACAACAGCGAAGAGATAGAACCCAACCCATGAGCAAGACACTCAACCTCGCCGCGGCCGCAGCTGCCGCAACGGCCGTCTTCGTGTCGGCCCCCTACGCGTCGGCCACCGCGGGGCGGGAACACCCCAAGCCGGTCGTCACGGATGTCAAGACCGTCGCCCCGTTCGACTGGTCCGCCGGGGAGGTACCAGAGAACATCACCGTCAACCCGGACAGCACGCTCACTGTCTCCATGCTGGGCAGCTACGCCGGCCAGCGGCCGGAGCTGGTCCGCCTGAGCGCCAACGGACAGCACAAGACGGTGCTGGTGACCGGCGTCCTCGGCGACGGATTCACCGGGAACACCCGTGGCAGCGACGGGACCATCTACTACAACGTGTGGTCCAAGGACGCCTCGCGCGCAGGAGTGTGGAAGCTGCCCCCGGGCGGCCACCCCAGCCGCGTCGCGGCCCTGCCCGCGGACGGCCTGCCGAACGGACTCGCGATCGACCCTGCCGAACGCACACTCTACGTCACCGACAGCATCAAGGGCACGATCTGGGCCGTCCCGGTCGCAGGGGGCCAAGCCAGGGCGTGGCTGACCGACCAGGCTCTCGCGCGGGACCCGAAGGCTCAGCTGTCGTTCGGCGCCAACGGGCTGCGCTACCACAACGGGGCACTGTGGGTCACGAACTTCAACAAGGCCACCCTGCTGCGGATCCCCGTGACCGCTGCCGGCAAGCCGGGCCGCATCCACCAGGTGACCGATGGTGAGGTGGGCATCGACGACTTCAACTTCCTGTCCTCCCGCTCCGACATTGTGTTCACCGCGCGGAACACGCAGAACAAGGTGGACATGGTCTACCCGAACGGCACGAAGGTCACCGTGCTCACTGCGGCCGACGGGCTGGCCAGCCCCACCGCCACCGCCGTACGCGGCCACGAGCTCTACATCACCGACGCGGGCCTCGCCGCCCCGCACCACGCACAGCTGCAGGGTGCCCGGATCAACCTCGCGCGGTTGCAGGGCCGCTGACCGTGCAGCGCCGGAGCCACGGCCTCACACATCGCCCCTGTTCCCATATTGACCCCGGCTATTCAGCGGAATTAAGGGATCTGACGCCCCGATAGCAGAAAGGTGCCGTTGACCTGCGAGGATGCGAGTGTCTAGAACGTATCCGCTGCGGGAGCAAGGCACCTTTCTGGTGGTCGAGAGCACAGGGTGGGACCGTCGGCTGCCCGTGGTGGCTGACGGGAAGAGGCTGATCGGTCATGCCGGGGCGGTGCTGCTGCGCCGGTGTGCGGACCGGACGGGGCTGACGGAGGCGCTGGCGAAGGTGCTGCCGTCCAGTGCGGTGGCCGGCTGGCGGGACCGGGCAGGGTTGCTGGTGCACCTGGCGCTCGCGATCGTGCTCGGGGCGTCGAATCTGTCGGAGGCCGAGCAGCTCCAGCTTCACCATCGGCCACTGTTCGGGCCCGAGGCATCGGACTCGACTGCCCGCCGTGCTCTTGCCGCGCTTGACGAGGCCGCCCTGGCGAAGATCGCCAAGGTGCGGGCGAGGGTGCGTCGGCACGTGTGGGGCCTGCTGCATCTTCGGCCGGGCGGCTTCCCCTGGCTGGTCGTGGCGGGCAAGCGGCTGTGCGGCTGGATCGTCATCGACCTCGACGCGACGGTCATCACCTCCGCCTCGAAGAAGGCCGGGGCAGCGGTCACCTTCAAGAAGACGTTCGGGTTTGATCCGCTGGCCGCGTGGTGCGCGAACACCACGGAGTCCCTGTCCATGCTGCTGCGGCCGGGAAATGCCGGTGCGAACACGGTGGCCGACCACATCGCCGTGCTCACCGACGCCCTCGCGCAGATCCCCGGATCGTCGGCCGCGAAGATCCTCATCCGGGTGGACGGAGCCGGGGCCACGCATGGGCTGCTCGAACACCTGGAGGCGTTGAACACCACACGGCGCACAGTCCGTTACACCGTCGGCTGGAAGATCTGCGCACTTCCTCCGCGACTTCCCGCAATACTGCCTCTTCCAGCGGCTCCTCCGGGGCCACACCCCCCGCCGGGACGTGCGTGCCGGGCGGCAGGTCCGCATCGTGGTCGAACACGAGCAACTCCACCGACCGTCCCGCGCGCCGGCGCAGCACGTAGGCAGCCACCCGGATACGCAACGTCAACTCCCGCATTCCCGCAGCGTAGGGGTTACACATCCTCGATCACGTGAGATCCCCCTCGATCGAAGAGACAGGCCCTAGAAGCGGACGAAGAGGTCATGCCAAAACCGTGCCAGATCGTGCAGCGAATGACGGGGACCAGGGCTCCAGCCAGTCGAGCCCCAGAGCCGCTCCGCCGCAGGTCAGCCAAGCAACGACCACCAAGGACCCCAAGCTTCCCAGACTGATGGCCCTGCCGTTCGTCGGGGCTGCGGCGCTGAGGCTTCCCTAGGAGAGAGCAGAGAGCCGTCCGTCGTCGCGTCACGCGATTCCGCGGCCAGTCACAGAGGGTCGGTGGCATCCTCCTTGGACTGCGCCTCGGTGACGTCTTCCCCAACGAGTACTCCAGCGCGACAGCGTCGCGCTGGAGCTCGGCTCCTTACGGGCCCACTAGGCCCCCGCACGGGCTCACAGACCGTCCGCGGCTGTGAGTGCTTCGAGGGCGCTGGCCTGCGTGCGCCAGTCGGTCTGGTTGGGTGCGCTGCCGGCCCAGCGTTGGCCGAGCCGGCTGAGTGAGTCCCGGTCGGCCGCCCAGATGGAGTCGGCCTGGTTCTTGATGTACGCCCGGTAGGTGGCGGACCCGGTGGCGTCGGCCAGGTCGGCCAGATGCCGGATGAAGATTCCCTTGAACTGTTTCTGGTTGTCGTCGCAGGAGTTGGTGCCGGTGTCGCAGGACTCGGTGAGAATGCCGTCACGGGTCAGCTGGGGTGAGGAGGTCGCGGCGTCGGCCAGGTGCTTCGCGGCGTCCAGGTAGCGGTTGTTGCCGGTGGAGCGCCACAGCTGGGTGAAGGCTCCGATGGCCAGTCCTTGGTTGTAGCTCCACACGGTCTGGCCGTTGTTCGAGCAACTGGTGTTCAGTCCGTCGTTGACCAGGCCCGAGGAGTTGATCAGCCCGCTGTTCAGGTACCAGTCGGCGGCCGTGGTGGCGCGCTGGCCCCAGGCGGTGTCGCCGCTGATCCGCTGGTGCAGTGCGGTGGTCAGCCACAGATACAGTCCGTTGGTGACGGCGTTCTTGTAGGTGCGTTCCCGGTCCCACCACACACCGCCGCCGCACGTACCGGTGTCCCAGTACTGGTGGACGTAGTTCGTGATCGTGACTGCCTCGTCCAGGTAACGGCGGTCACCCGTGTAGTCGTACGCGGACAACCAGGTCACCGCCCACCAGCCGGAGTCGTCGATCGCCCGGCTGATGAAGTCCCCCTCGACCGGATCCGAGCTGCGCACGCCCGCCGCGAACGCGCCCCGGTTCTGCTCGAACGTCCGGGCGATCACCCAGTCGTAGTCGTGTCGCCCGGTGCGCTCGGCGAAATCGATGACCGAGGTGAGCGCGACCGCCGAGTTCCACCAACTGCTGGGCCACCAACCCTCGTTGGTCTGGTACGAGGCCATCAGCGCGTCTACCGCCGCTCGTGGCCGGCTCGGCGCGGGCCGGACCCAGGTGGTACAACTGCCCTCCTGATGGGACGCCTCCCGGCCGCACGCGCGCACCGCCCCGCCGTACATCAGGCCGCGTGGGTCCCGGGTGGCGAACATGGCCGTGCGGGTCGAGGTCGCGCCGGAGGGCACACTGGTGCGACCGAGGGAGGATCCCTCCGGCCAGGTGGCACCGCCGTCCCAGGAACGGTCGAGCCAGATCTCGTCCCCCGGGCCGCCGGCCGCGATGACACCCCAGGCCATCGCGTTCTTCTGGTCGACGTGCAGGCTGATGGTCCGTCCGAAGAGTGTGGTCGAGGGGACGGGGGTGTCGTCGCCTGCCGCGTCGGCGGGGTCGGCGCCGTCGCAGGACGTGCCGTCGCACACTGTCGGGTTCACCCAGTCGGTGCAGGACACCGTGCCGGCGTCACCGCACGCCCGAATCCAGCCGCGCCGGTGCCCCACCGGGTCGGTGATGTTGTACATGAGCGTGCGCGTGCCGGTCCACATACTCGGGATGCTCGCCTTCCCCAGCATCGGCTCCCAGGTCGCGCCCCGGTCCCAGGACCGGTCCAGCCAGACCGCGTCACCGGTCACGCCGTTATCGATGCTCGCCCAGGCCATGTCGTCCGGGCCGGAGACGTGCAGCCGAAGAATCCGCCCGTTGACGTTCCTGTCGGCGACGGGGAAGGTCTCCCGCTGGGCCTTGGAGGGATCGAGGGTGTCGCAGGCCAGCGCGCACACCTGCGTGGCCGCATGGGAGGTGGCGGGGACCGCGACGAGCGCGGCCAGCGCGAGGGCCAGGGCCAGCAGTGCGCTGACAGCGCGGGGTAACCGCAGGGTCATGACGGAGTACGCCTTTCCAGGGCTGTGCGCGGAACGGACGGAACGGGGACATCTCCTCATCGGCCGCCGACAGCACCGCGGTTCATCGATGCGTCAGGGCCTTGACGGGTGGCTCCGCACGTCAGGGGCGGCGATCGGGCAGGACCGCCGTCCCTCGTAGGTGCCGGTTGTTCAGAGAATCCTGATCTTGTCTATACGGACCCCGCCGGGGTTGTGATCCCAGACGAAGTAGGTCCGCTTGTTGATCGGGGCACGGGCTGCCACCTACCGTCGCCGTGCCACTGGACCTGGTTGTTGCCCAGGGCGATTGCAAAGTCCGTTGATCGCGTGTTACGGATCTTGGAGGCGTCCTCGCGGAAGGCGGTATCGCGGACGAAGTGGAGCCTGTTTTCGATCACCCAGTGCGCCCTCAAGATCTTCACGATGCGCTCCGGGGATGCCTGGCGGCTGGTCAGGTCGGTGATGACGTAGACGGTCTCGCGGCTCTGCTTGCCCGACTTGGTGTCGGGTGCTGTCGCGTACAACCTTGGCGACCTGGGCGGCGTGCGGGAAGTCGACGCCGAGGTCGGTGACGGTCAGGGCCTGCACGACCCGGGTCACCTTACGTCCGTGGCCGGTGGTGCGGTCGTAGAACGTCGCCGTCGCCTTCTCCCAGGTCAGGATGCTCAGCTGGGTGTGGAGGTTCTTCTGATTGCGTTTCACGGTGAAGGCGTAGTGGGCCTTCTTCGTTTCCACGAGGAAGCGGCGTGGTCGCGCAGGGTGTGCAGGGCATCGCCGGTCACGGTGACGCCTCGCGGGTCATAGGGGTCCAGGAGAGCCCTTGATAACTCGGCGGGTCGTCGCACCGCTGGGCGGGATGCGCACATCCAGGGCGGTTGCGTTGCGGGCACCAGCCGGGCCAGAACCTCCTGCCGGGCGTCGATGGCCGCCTTATCGATCGCAACAAAGCTCCTCGCCCCGGTCATCACGGCGGAACAGGCGATCAGCAGCACTGCCACGAAGGGGTGACGCTTCCCGCGTCGGCACCGCGGATCGGCCAGCGTGGCCAGCCGCTTGGCCAGCGGACCCGTCACACAGTGCTGACGGGCGGGCGACTTGACCAGACAGACGGTGGCAGAGGGACGACACATCGAAGCTCCGTTGGGCGCAGGCGACTTGGCAAGGTCACCTCCACAACGGAGCTTCGTGGCGTCCAGTCGCGCACCCTCCCGACATCGTCACACCGCAGTGACCTGCACACTCACGAGATCACCGCGACTTTGCAATCGCCCTGGAACGGAAAGTGATCCAGAACCACGGTTCACGGAACGGCGACATCAGAGAATCCTGATCCTGTCGATGTCAACCCCACCGGGGTTGTTCGGCCAGGTGAAGACGGTGTTCTTGTCGATCCCGCCGCTGGGCTGCCACTTTCCGTCCCCGTGCCACTGGACACGGTTGTTGCCGGTCGAGATGCGCGTAATCCAGACATCCCAATACCCTGCCGGGGTTATCTCCACCTCTCCAGCATTGGCGAAACACAGCGTGCGATAGTTCACCGCTTGGCCGGTGTCGGTGGAGTCGTGGAGGTCGATCTTCAGGAAGTCACTCCGGCTGCAGTCGGCTGGATTGATTGCGAACGCCTGCGGCGTTGTGGCGACAGTGAGTGAGGCCACCGCTGCGAAGGTCACCAGCGAGGACAGAGCCACACGTTTGATTCCAAAATTCATGGAAGGTCTCCTCTGAGGGAAGGAACGAAAGCGGAGCGACAAGCCGGGACGAACTAGCCCGACTTACCGTCCCTGAAGATTCAATCAATTACTTGATCACGAGCGTTTGCAGCTTCACGGTGCCCACCGTGGGCCAGGTGATGACGTGCCAGCGCGCCAAGTCATAGTAATTTCCATCGGCTGCCCAGGTAATGTCGTTGTTGCCAGTACTGATCTTGCTGGCCCAGAATGATTCCCGGCGAAAGTCGTACGATCCGGCGTTCGCGAAGCAGTGATCCGCGTTGTAATTCTCCGTGATGCGGACGAAGTCTGTGCGGTTTCCGCAGTCCACCTTGTCCATGGCAGAGGCGGGGGTGGTGACGACCGTGGTGAGCGCGGCGGCCAGGAATGCCGTCGCCGCAACTTTCTTGAAGCTCAACTTCACTTAAGTGCCTCGATTCCTTGAATGCAGAGGCCCAGGCTGACGCCCGAGCCGGGTCGACCGATTTTCGACCCGCCCGTGACTGGATGCAGACTTGCAGACGTATCCCCGGTCAATCAACCAGGAGCCGTCTCGATTAGTCGTTCTTCTAAAACGGCGGTGTGCGAGTTGGTAGGTGATTTATCGTCACCTGAACGTGTGGGGCTGCGGCAGTCCAGCCCTCACGGCGGAACAGGCGATCAGCAGCACTGCCGCGAAGGGGTGGCCGGCGACTTGACCAGACAGAGAATCTTTCCCAGTAAGCGTCCGTCGCTCGCTGTGATCGCGATGCTTGCGCTGCGGCCCGCGCGGTCCCCAAGTCCGGGCAGACGTATGGCGCTTGGCAAGAATCTTGCATGAATGTGAAGCCGTAGCCGCCACGGCACCTGCACAGCAACTACCCTCGTCATGCTGCCGCGCCTTTTAAACGTTTGGGAATGTGGCGGTTCGATGAATCCTCGACATTGCGCCAGTCTCCCGTACGTCATTCATACCTCCACAAGCAAGGGGAATAGCACGTGAAACGGGCATTCAAGCGGACACTTCAGGTCGCGCTGACGACATTCGTTGCCACAGCCACCATGGGGGTGTTCGCGACGAGCGCATACGCCGGCGATAACACCTGGATCAGCGACAATTCCGGTAGGTGCATCACTATCATCGGTGGAGGCAACCTAAGAGGTGATCAGTGCAGCTGGGGTAACAAGGGACAGTTGTGGGAGCGGGACGGGTCCCAAATCAAGCACGCTTACTCGAATCAGTGTCTCGATAGTAACTGGCAGGGCCAGGTTTACTGGGGGGAATGCAACGGCGGCAATTTCCAGAACTGGGACTACTTCGACGAGAGCGGTGGCTGGGTTCGCGTACAGGACGCGGAGACCAAACTTTGGCTGAAATGGTGCGCCGTGAGTAGCAGCGGCGGGTATTTGCCGTGCACGATATCTAGATCCGACTATAGCTATTTTTGGAGTTTCTACGGTGGCGAGTAGTCGTCGCGCACGGCTTCAACCGCGATCTACTGCGTGAATTCTGATCACGGGTGTCGGGTGGGTTCCTGATGTTTCTTCGGGATGCGGGCAGCGGTGAGTGAGTCTTTCCCCGTGAGCGCCGGTCGCTCTCTGTGATCGCGATGTTTCCGCTACGGCCCGTGCGGTCCCCAAGTCCGGGCAGGCGTAAGGCCCCTGGTAGGAACGATCTTGCGACGGATTGTTCTGACCGAGGGGCCTCACGTGTCGACCAGTGTCACATACACCGCGGTGCTCGATGTGAAGCGGTCCACCGCCGAGCACCTGGCCCGGCTGCTGCGCGACCACCGCATCGCGGCCGGAACCCGCAGGGGCAGGCGGGCGCTGGGTTGCTTCCGGGAGGCAGTGCTCGTCCTGCGCTGGTTCACCGACAACGCCCGCCTTTCCCAACTCGCCCGCGACAATGGTCTGTCGGTCTCCACCGCATACCGCTACCTCTATGAGGGACTGACCGTTTTGGCAGCCGGGGCGCCGGATCCTGCGACTGCGCTGGAACGCGCGAAGGCGGCCGGCTTGACGCATCTGAACCTCGACGGCACCGTCATCCGCACCGATCGCGTCGCCGCCCCCGGCCCCAACGGCGCGGACCTGTAGTGGTCCGGGAAACACCGGCATCACGGTGGGAACGTGCAGGTCATCTCCACCCCGGACGGCTGGCCGATCTGGGTCTCCCCAGTCCGCCCAGGCAGGGAACACGACACCACCTGCGCCCGCCACCACGGCCTGATCGACGCCCTCAACCGCATAGCTGCCGAACTCGACATGCCGACCCTCGTCGACCTCGGTTACGAGAACGCCGGCGACGGATTCCGCCACCCGCACAAGAAGCCCGCCGGAGGCAAGCTGACCGAGGCCCAGCAGACCTACAACAAGGTCATCCGAGGCATCCACGGCGTCTGCGAGCGCGCCAACTCCCTTCTCAAGACCACCTTCAAGGCCCTCCGACGGGTCAGCCTCGACCCCAGCCGCATCACGAAGATCGCCGCCGCAGCCCTCGTCCTACTCCAGCTCGAGTACGACCGCACCATCTGACACGGCAGCTGTAGTTCTTGATCGTTGATGCGTTGGTGCTGGTCAACAGGGTGCTGGGGTGGCCGCGAGCAAGGGAACGGCCACCATGATCATGAACGTTTGTGACGACGTATCAAGAACAGGTGGCCGTGGAGGCCACGATAGCCGGGCAGGAGTGGACGGCGGCACTCGGGACGGTGATGGCCGAGGTCGCGGACTGCTTCCCGCGCCGCGAACCACGGCTGCTGGCACGGGAGATGACCCAGGGGCTGCTGATGGAACTGGACACGCGTAACTGCTGGACGCTCGCCGAGGCCCTGGGCCACTCGGTGTCGGCGTACGAGTTGAAGTGCAGAGCCGCGTACGGATAAACGTGCAGAGGTGTCAGGCGACCTCGTTCTCGCGCTCGATGGCCTTGAGGCGGTTCTTGAGCCGGTAGCTGGGTCCGTTGATGGAGATCACTTCGCAGTGGTGCAGGAGGCGGTCGAGGATGGCGGTGGCGAGGACCTCGTCGCCGAAGACCTGGCCCCACTCACTGAAGGTCTTGTTCGAGATCAGGATGATCGAGCCCTTCTCGTATCGCTTGGAGATGACCTGGAAGACCAGGTTCGCCTCGGCGCGTTCGAGGGGCTGGTAGCCGACTTCGTCGACAACGAGGACGCCGGGCCGCAGGTAGCTGCCGAGTTTGCTGGTCAGCCGGCCTGCGGCCTCGGAGGTCTTGAGGTTGCGGACCATGTCGTCGAGGCTGGTGAAGTAGATCGAGTAGCCGGCCCGGCAGGCGGCGACCGCGAGGGCGACGGCGATGTGCGTCTTGCCGACCCCGGGCGGCCCGAGCAGGGCCGCGTTTGCCTTGGCCTCGACGAAGGACAGCGTCGCGAGGTCCTTGACCTTGCGCGGATCGAGTTCGGGCTGGAAGGAGAAGTCGTACTCGTCGATCGTTTTGTGGTGCGGCAGTTTCGAGGTCCGCAGTCCGCTGCGGAAGCGGCGGTCGTCCCGGACGGCGAGTTCCTCGGACAGCACCAGGTCGAGGAAGTCGAGATAGCCGAGTTTCCCCTCGTCGGCCCGCCGGGTGTACTCGTTGATCGTTTCTGCCAGGTGGGGCAGACCGAGTTTGCCGGCGGTGGTGCGGATGCGGGTGCTGACCAGCTCGCTCAAGAGGATTCCTTCGTCGCTCGGTTGGTGGTGAAGGGGCGGGTGCCGGTGAGCTCGTCATAGACCGACAAGGGCCGGCGGCCGACCTCGACGCGGGTGGCCGCGGCCCGGTTCAGCAGAGCCTGCAACGGACCGGTCTCCTCGCCGCGGGGCTGCGGGCGGGGCCGCGGCGGGACATCTCCGGTGGTGGTCCGGCGTCCCTGGCCGGTGGGCAGGCCGTCCCAGTGCCTCTCCTCGACGACACGCACCCCGCGCCCGACTGCCCGCGGATGCGACGCCAGGAGCGTCTCGCCGCTGGCGTCCGGAGCGGTGGAGTGCACCATGACCTGTGACTTCGTGGCCCGGATCTCCACAAGCTGGCGTGGACGGACGCGGCGGGCGGGCACCGAGTAGAGGTTGCCGCCGAAGGCGACCAGGCAGTCCTTGCCGACCGGCCGCAGGTGCCGCTCGGCCACCAGATACGGAGTCGGCGGCAGCGGTTTGAGGGCCGCGTGCTCACGGGCCGCCCGCTCGCCGATGACCTCCCGGTGCGTCTTGTGGATCTGCGACCGCCGCCGGGGCACCCAAGCCGTGAACGCGGCGTCCATCTCCTCGACGCAGGAGAAGGCCCGTCCGGACAGAACGTGGTCGCGGACGATCAGCACCTGGCGTTCGACGCGGCCTTTGCCGGTGGGCCGGTAGGCGGCCAGGACGTCGATGTCGAAGTCGTAGTGGCCGGCGAAGCCGACCGCCTCCGGGTGCAGTGGCACCGCCTCTCCTGGGGCGACGTGGCGGCGGACAACGGTCTTGGTGCGGTCATAGACGATCGTCATCGGCACCCCGCCGAAATGGGCAAATGCCCGGCGGTGGCAGTCAAAGAAGGTCTGCAGGTCCTGACTGGTGGTGAAGCAGCAGAACGGGTCGCGCGAGTACGACAGGACCATGTGGAACGAGTAGACCTTCGCGATGCCCATGTGGGTGAGGATCTTGCCCTCGTCGCCCCAGTCCACTTGCGCCTGGGCGCCGGGGATGACCTCGAAGCGGCGGTGCATGCCCGCCAGCTCCTTCGGCGTGATGCCGAGTTCTTCCGCGACCCGGGGGCGGGCTTCCTGGACATAGAGCTTGACCCGCTGGTAGTTCCCGGTGAACCCGTACTCCTGGGTGAGGCGTTCGTGGATGACCGCGGCCTTCATCAGGATCTCCGCCCGCAGCATCGAGTCGACCAGCGGCGCGAACTCGTCGATCACCCTCGCCCGCACCCGTCCGTTCGGCGACCGGCGCGGAGGCGACGCGGGCCCGTCGGCGGACAGGTACTTGCTGACGGTCCGCCAGTTCAGCCCGGTCTCCTTGGCGACCTCCGACAAGTTCATCGCACCGGACTCGACCAGGCCGCGAAAACGCCGGAGTTCCAGCCAGCGTTCCGGGTCCAGGACCACGACCCACCCCCTCTGCACCCCCGAACAGGACAGGAGCAGAGTGCCGGGCACGGGCCCTCAGTACATCAAGAACTCTGCACCTTCATCCGTACGCGGCTCTGTACGTTCACGTGTACGCCGACACTCGGGCCCGCACCGCCTGCAGCACTTCCTCTCCCGAGGCGCCTGGGACCACGATCTGGCCCGCGACCGGCTGATGGCCTGGACGGCTGGCCAACTCGCGGACGACCAGGCGGTGTTGATCGTGGACGAGACCGGCGACGAGAAGTCCTCCACCGACTGCGTCGGCGCATCCGCCCAGTACTCCGGGGCACTCGGCGGAATCGGCCTGTGCCAGGTCGCAGTCCACCTCACCTACGCCTCGACACACGGGCAGGGGTTGATCAACCGCGCCCTGCACCTGCCCGCCGACTGGGCCGCCGACGAGGAACGCCGCCTGCTCACCCACGTCCCCGACGAGACGGGCTTCGCCACCAAGCCGCAGCTCGCCGCCGCCATGCTCAAGCGCGCCCGCACCCTGGGCATCCAGGCCCGATGGTTCGTCGGCGACGAGGTCTACGGCGGCCGGGAACTGCGCCATGCCGCCCGTGCTCTCGGCTTCGACTACGCGCTCGCCGTGCGCGCCGACCACCGCGTGAACACTGCAGCCGGCCGCTTCACCGCCACCGAACTCGCCGCCCGCGTGCCGCGCCGCATCTGGATGCGCATGCGCACCGGCCACGGACTGAAGGGGGACCGGCACTACGACTGGGCCATGCTCGGCATATGCCCCGACGACACCCCCGACGACCAGCCACCCGGACACGCCAACCTGCTGGTGAGACGTCACCGCTACACCGGCGAACTCTCCTTCTACCGCTGCCACACCGCCGCCCCGGTGGCCCTGGCCGCCCTGGTCGACGCGGTGTGCTGCAGATGGAAGATCGAAGAGGACTTCCAGGCCGGAAAGTCCGCCTGCGGCCTGGACGAGGGCCAAAGCACCTGCTGGAACTCCTGGATGCGCTGGAGCCTGATCAGCATGCTCGCCGCCGCGGTCCTGGCCGTCACCCGCGCCCGCACCCGCCATACCGGCAAACCCGCCGGCCCACTCGCCCCCGCCAGCCGCCGCGAGTTGCTCCGTCTCCTGCGCGCCACCGTCCTGCCCCGGCCCCGCCGCGACCTGGGCCACCTCCTGCACTGGTCCGCCTGGCGCCGCCGCCACCAACACCAAGCCGCCCAAGCCCACCGCCACTGGAACAACATCACCGCCGCCGCAACCACCTGACCAGCAACGATGCCCTACCGATCAAGAACTACAGCTGCCGTGACTGACGACACATGTTGGGCGCAGGCGACTTGCCAAGGTCACCTCCACAACGGAGCTTCGTAGCGTCCAGTCGTGCACCCTCCCGACATCGTCACACCGCAGTGACCTGCACACTCACGAGATCACCGCGACTTTGCAATCGCCCTGGAAGGCCA
This sequence comes from Streptomyces sp. Ag109_O5-1, assembly GCF_003814875.1. Classification (GTDB taxonomy): domain Bacteria; phylum Actinomycetota; class Actinomycetes; order Streptomycetales; family Streptomycetaceae; genus Streptomyces; species Streptomyces sasae. The sequence goes on from NZ_RKQF01000001.1 coordinate 2,366,605, forward strand.
CCGGCCCGAACACACTCGTACCCCAGCCCACGTGAAAGCCCGTGGTCAGAGGCCTTATCGGAGTTCCGATAAGGCCTCTGACCACTCCCGGGGGACCGCTTGGGGACCAATCGGTCAATGCCGTTCACTGTGGGGTGTGTTCCGTGTCCTGCCCCTCGCTCGCCGAGCGGTGGATCGAGGAGCGGCCTGCCTTTCGGGATCGAATTTCAAGGAACTTCCGACGTCGATGGAAAGGCGGCAGTCTGATTTCACGTCCGCAAGGCGTCCCAGTAGAACGCTCTGGTTCAGACAGTCTTGATCGCGACGAGGTTTACCTTCACGGTATCACCAGTGGGCCAGTTGATGGTGCTCCAGCGCGACATGCTGTGGTAGGAGTTGTCAGTCTCCCTCCAGAGAATTTCGTTGTTGCCACTGCTGATCCTGTTGACCCAGTAGCCGTTCCCCAAGTCCACCGATCCGGCGTTCGCGAAGCAGTGGTCCACCGTGAAATTCTCCGTCACGCGGAGGAAGTCCGTACGGTCTCCGCAGTTCACCGCGTTCATGGCAGATGCGGGCGTGGTTATGCCCGTGGCGAGCGCGGTGGCCAGGCCTGCGATCGCCGCTACTTTCTTGAAGCTCAATCTCACTAAAGTGTCTCAATTCTTTGAATGGAGCGGCCCAGGCTGACGCCTGAGCCGGGTCGACCGACTTTCGATCCGCCCGTGACTGGACATAAGCTTGCAGATGTATCTCCGGTCAATCAACCAGGAGTCGTATCGATTAGTCGTTCTTCTAATGCCGCGAAGGACCGTCAGGCAGTCGGACCAAAACGGGTAGGGTGTGGATTCAGGCTGCGGGAGGCGCGGCCAGAAGGTGCGCCACCTGGCCGGTCTGTTTCTGGACTTGTTCCTGGTAGTCGGTCAGGATGGTGGCATTAGTAGATATGAGCTGCTGCTGGTATCCGGTGAGTACGGCGAAGTAGACGGCAGCCAGGCCCGATGACCGCGTGCAGGACTCGGCGGCGGTGGCTGCGGCAATCTCCTGGGCGGTGGGCTTCGCCGTATTCCACGGGCTGTCGGCCAGCTTCTGGGGGTCGTCGGCCGGGTGCCCGGCCGACGACATACAGGCGGACCAGTGTGTGCGCGCGTCGCTGACCCGGCGGTCCGCACCCGCCTGCTGCAACGACTGACCGAAGAGGTCCTGGGTGAGCTTCCAGCCTCGGGTGCCAGTGAGATCAGGCAGTTGTGCGGTCACCTCGTCCAGGCAGGCTTGACTGTCCTTCGCCGCCTGGCCGGTTAGGCGCGAAGCATCGGTTGGGGGCTGTACTCCGATGTGGAACCCGAGGCGCTTCGCGGTTGCACGGCCGAGGTAGCCCCAGGCGCCGGCCGGGCGGACCGCCTCTTTGTCTTCTTCGGTCTTCGCGGTGGTCCGGGTCATGTTCTGGCCGGAGTAGCTTGAGTGTCCTCGTTTTTTCATGCAGCGGACGACCAGTGCTTTGCGTGTCCGGAAGAGCAGGTCGTCGTCTTGCTCGGAGGTGCCGTAGGCAGACAACGGGAGCCGCATCAGTCCGTCATATCCCGAGGAGGGCGCTGTCGGCGTGGCTGCGATGACTGGCGGGGTCGGTGCGACATCCGCCGCGCCGTTTGCCAGGCTTGCGGAACAGCCGGTGGTCAGCAGGAGACCGACGGCGATCGCTGCACCATGGGTCAGGCTCGCGACGCGCCGTGAGGTTTGCTGCGCGGCGGGTGCGAATCGGGGCGTTCTCATGCTGGACTTGCCTTTCGGGAAGCAGGAGTGTGATGTCGTTCCCCACGGGATGCCGACGGCTCCTCGTCGGTGCAGGGAGGGCACCGAACCTGGTTCTCGTCGGGAGCTCAGTGTCATCTGAGCCGGCTGCTTGATGGACATAGCCGAGTGTGCAGGGAAGACCCGTGCAGGTGTTCTTCGCCGTAGCATGACCATGCATGGCTGCTTTTGACCTGAGCACGATTCCGGGGAGTTGGAGCAGCATGGGCGAAGCGGGAAGGAGTTGCGCCCCGAAGACAGCATCCGGGATCGGCGGTCACGGAGTTCACCACAATGTGGAGCTTTTTATATGGTGGCGTCATCGTTCACTCGCGGTGGCCAGACGTCCACCCTCAGGACACCCACCGCATAGGCGCGTGCCACCAGCGCCACCCGATTCGACACGCTCAGCTTCCGCAACAGCCTGCCGATACGGTATTCGACGGTCTGGCGACTAATGAACAAACGCGATGCCAGGACTTCCGACGTCAAGCCCACCGCAATTCCTTCCAGGATTTTGCCGTCAACCTTGCTCAGGCTCCGGACGTCGTCGATACCGCCTGCACCCCCTTTGCCCACCGTACGAACGGAGAGGACAGCCGCCGCGCCGTGTGGCAGGCTGCCGCGCAGGACCCAGGCGGTCAGGACGCCGGTCAGCGGTAAGGCGTCCCGTCTTGGCACTGCGATTCGACCGCTGAACTGGTCTGCTGTCCCGTTGAACAGCTCGGTGAGGTGACGGGTCAGGGGTTCACGCTGGTGGGACACCACGAGGTCATGAAACTGCCGGCCGCACAGTTCGTCGGCATTTGCACCGAACGCCCGGAAGAACTCCCTATTTCCATATTTGATCTCTTGTTTTGGTCCTAGGAAAAGAATAATTCCCGCACCGGCTTGCTGCATGGAGTGATTCACATGCAGTGCGCGCTGGACGGAATGTTCGACGTGGTCGACCCCATGAGGTCGACCAGTGCGAATGCCGTCACTGGCACCAAACACCCGATTAGATCCCCGATTCATTCAGATTCCCCTCCGCCTTTCTCTGCCCCCACAGGCTGAAACTGGTGTCGGCTCTCAAGCGTCTGGCCATCTGGCGTGCTCCGACGTATTCGACGGTCCGCTTCCGACCCCACCTGTTACCACAGGGGGCGGTAGATAAACTTGCTCCATTCGCACTCAGGCATAAGCGGATCTCCCGGTTGCGCAGATAGTTCGGGACGAGGGTGAGATCTGCGCCCCATACGCGATGCGCGAACGTCTCAGGCGCGCGGGTCGGATGCCTGTTGCCATGTGGGCGCCTTCGATGTCCTTCCTTTTTTTGCGTCTATCACGCTTAGCTCCTCTGTGTCCTGCTATGTTTCATGGCCACTGCTTGCGCCGCACCGTTGGCCACGCCCGCGCAGCAGCCGGTGGCCGGGGGACTGTCGGCGATCACGACGAACCGGATGCACGGACACTGGGTCGTGTGGCGGGTGACTTGCTCAGTGCGTCGCAGAAAGGTCACCGCGGCTCTGGAGGCGCTCGGTGCGCCATGCTGTACCCGCTGTCTCACTGACTGCTGCGGGTCACGATGCTGGCAGGCGTGATCAGCTGTTTCGGCTCTGCCGGGCGTTCAGCGGCTAAACGTAGGGAAACCTGTCGCGAGTTGTCGTGTCCTCGTCCGGCCGTGCCGGGGCAGTAGGGACAGGCAGGGGTAGGGGGTGCGCTGAGTGTGGGGGCCGTGCCGTGTCAGAGGGAGCCGGTGAGTACGGCGGTGGCGAGTTCGGTGCGGGAGCGCTTTCCGGTGCGGGCGAACAGCCGGGTCAGGCGGTTGGCCACGGCGTCCTCGTTGAGCCGCAGGACGGTGGCGATCTGACGGTTGGTGAGCTGTTCGGCGATGAGGGTGGCCAGAAGCCGGTCGTTCTCGGTGGTGGCCTGTTTACGGCCGGGGGTGGTGACCCCGGCTTCTCGTAGCGCGGTCCTGGTGTGGAAGCGCCACAGGCTGGCGCCGGTCATGCCGAACAGGTCGTACGCCTCGTGGAGCAGCGTGGCCGGGACCGCGCCCGCGATGGCGGCCGCGAGCAGGGTGGTCGCCATCTCGAAGGGCAGGTTACGAGAGCGGGCGAGGTCTACCGCTTCGCGCAGGTTCCCCCGGGCGGTGTCGGGGGCGTCGTGGCGCAGGACGCGGGCGCAGGCCAGCAGGTGCCGTAGGCGGGTCCGGTCGGTGCCCGTCCGGGCGGTGATCCCTTGCAGGTGTTCGAGGCAGGTCAGCGCCTCGGCGGTGCGTCCGGCCTCGGCCGTCACCTCTGCCAGCAGGGCCCACAGCTCGTCCGTGCCGTAGATCTGGTTGTGCTCCCGTGCCGTGGCGAGCCCGCTGAGCAGTGTCTTCTCGGCCTCGTCCAGGTCGCCGAGGGTCATGAGCGCTTCTGCCTCGGAGGCGTGCAGGGCGCACTGCGGTGGGCACGTCTCGGGGCCGCGCATGTCCTCGACGATCTGCAGGGCGCTGGTGACGCGGCCCTGGGCGAGGAGGATGGCCGCTGTCCGCGCGGGGAGCAGCGAGCTGTCCGACACCGGGGTGGACTGGACCTCGTTGTGGGCCAGCAGTCGGCGGGCTGACTCCAGTGCCTGGTCCCACCGGCCTGTGAGGTGGTTGACGAGGAACTGGCTGAGCGGGGGAAGTATGTGTACGGTCAGCCCGGCGGTCTCTAGGAGAGTGTCGGCCGCGTTGAGGTCGTAGCCGACGAGCAGGTCGTCGAACATGCCGCTCGCCAGCGAGTACACCTTGCCGGGTGGTAGCTCGAGGGCGTCGGGCATGGCCAGTCCGTGCCGGTAGGGTTCCGGCCGGCCCATGGCCAGTTCGGCCATGGCGCTGAAGATGGTGGGTGTCGCGCGGGGGCGTGTGCTGGTGTTCCACACCGTCTTGGTCTTTTTGAGCAGGTCCGCTGTCTGCCGCCATTTGGAGAGGTGGCACAGGGCCAGGGCCTGGCCGGTCACCTTGGCCAGGTCGGGCACCGGCAGTGCGTCCCACCAGTAGGCGGTCGCGAGCCGGCCCATGGTGGCCCAGTCGCGCTGGTTGGCCGTGGCCGCCACGACCAGGCAGGCGGCCTCCTGCAGGTCGAGGTCGCTCAGCGTTGGTCCCGGGTCGCGCAGCAGCGCTTCCCCGACGGCTCGTCCGGTGGTGTAGTCGCAGGCCAGGTAGGCGGTCGTCCCGTACTGCTGGAGGACGAGATCGCGGGCGTCGGCGTGCTCGGTCAGGTCACGGGCTGCGCGCAGCCACCGCAGGGCCCGCCCGTCATCGGTGCCGGGCCTCATCTGCCGTGCGGCAGCGGTCAGTTCGGCCACCGCGCGCTCGCGGTCGACGAGGCTTCCTGCGTCCGCGACCCGGTCTGCCCGGTAGGCCAGAGCGTTCGTCTCGTCGAGAAGAACCGGCGCCGGGGAGATCCCGGATCCGGCGCGCTCCGAGTCCGCGTCGTTCCAGAGGAGTTCGACCGCCGCGGCGGACAGCCGGCTGCGGTCCACCGGGCTCAGCCGCTCCCGGACGGTGTGCGCGGTCAGCGGAAGACGGAAGGTCCAGCCCCGTACCGTGGTTGCGTCTTCTCCGGGCAGTTCCTCGATGATGCCCGCCTCGACCAGGCGGCGGACACCGTCGTAGGCGGCGTCGGTGGACAGGCCGGTCCAGGCGGCGGTCAGCTGAAGGGCGGGCTGGCCGAGTGGTCCCAGGATGCTCAGTGCGGCGGCCACCGCGCGCGCAGGCTCGCCAAGTCGGTCCAGTGGAGTGACGAACCGGTCGTCGTCGGGCAGTACCGGTACTGTCGTCCTCCCGGGTATGAAGGCGTGGCCGTCGGCGACCCGGATCACGCCCCGGCGCGTCCAGCCAGTGAGCAACGCCTCGATTGCTCCCGGGATGCCACGCGTCAACTCGCGCACCTGCCCGGCCAGGACAGTGTCCGCTCTGGCCTGCAGCCACCGCGCCACCAGGGCAGTGGTGTCCCGCGGTCCCAGCGGAGGCAGAACCAGCATGCGAGCCCCCTCGACGCCGGCCAGCTGATCTATGATCGACGCCGCACCTTCACGGCCCGGGCCCCGGACCCCTTCGGCGTTGAGCCCCTGGCGTGGCGCGCTCTCGTGGCCGGTCGGGAAGGTGTCCGCTTTCATGTCTGCCGCGCTCGATGCGACGTGCTGCGCGGCCGACACCACCAGCCGGACACCGGGAGCATCGATACGGCTGAGTGCGGCCAGGGAGTCGGGGTCGGCATGCTGGACATCGTCAACCAGGACGGTCACCGGTGCGCGACGGCTGACAGCGGCGCACAGCAGCGCCTCCATCGCCGCCTGGTCGCACTGGTCGAGGGCCGACAGCGCCCGGGTAACCGCGCCTGTGGCCGACCGGTGGCATTCCGCGTGAGGCCGGCGCTCCTCCAACGCCATGATCAGTCGCAGCGCCAGCAGCAGCGGTCGGTCACCGTCGCCGGGGACACAGTCCACAGCAAGCACGGTGGTTCCCTGCGCGCGCAGTCGCTCACCGGCCGCGCGCAGGAACGCGCTTCGTCCCACACCGCGTTCGCCTCGTACGAGGACCAGGTGCGGGCCGCCGGGCCTGTTCAGAAGTTCGTGGACCTGTTCCGACTCGCGCTCGCGGCCGAGCAGGCGGCGATCGGTGCGGTCCATGCGGGCGGGCGTACCCCAGCGGACCAGATCATTGGTTCCCGACCACGCAGCCACTGTGCAACACGTCCCTTGCTTTGGAGATATGCCTCCGTCCGCCGTGAACACTGCCGTTCCCAATTGTGCGCCGACGCCCGGGGCTTGGTCTGTGCGCTGGACATTATGAACGGCGCCGCCCCACGTGGACCGCCAGGACCCTTGCGTACGATCTCTCGGTGACGGAGTTCTCAGTGAGTCTTTCCCGGTAAGCGCCCGTCGCTCGCTCGTCGACCTCGGCTACGAGAACGCCGGCGACGGCTTCCGCCACCCGCACAAGAAGCCCGCCGGAGGCAAGCTGACCGAAGCCCAGCAGACCCACAAAAAGGTCATCCGCGGCATCCACGGCGTCTGCGAGCGCGCCAACTCCCTGCTCAAGACCACCTTCAAAGCCCTGCGCAGAGTCAGCCTCGACCCCAGCCGCATCACGAAGATCGCCGCCGCAGCCCTCGTCCTGCTCCAGCTCGAGTACGACCGCACCATCTGAACAATCACACAACGTCATGATCCGTTACTGGGAAAGACTCAATGACTGGGATGTTATCGCTGTTAATGAAAGCGACATATTGGAAGTCCTCGCTTTCGCTGTACATTTTTGCATAACTGAGAGCAAGGGCGATCTGCCGTTCATCCACGCCTTCGAAAAGTAAGCTGTCACGTAGCAAAAAGCCAGGATTATTTTCGTGACTCTGCCATACGCGCGCCAAAGATACGTCATAGGCGAAAATGGCCATCAGATCCACGCCATTAGATCCACGACTCTGTAGTTTGGTCTCAAAGGTAAAGTCATTTTCGCTCAGACCGAAGCTCAGCTCGCCTGGTTGCCCATATAGGTAGCGCGTAACATCGACGAAGTTGGAAATTACTTGCGACCATCGAGGCCGACGTTCGGCGCGATCGAGGAGTACGAGGCCAACAGCCGGACCACTGAGGCCGGTAAGCCGACGGTCGACCAGTACGCCGCCGGGTGAGCCCGCCGGGCAAACGCGGCACCGCCTATCGCGGTGAGCGATCCGCCCAGCTCAGCCCGCGTCATCAGGTCAGTCATGCCAATGAACTCGCCTGAGCCATCGGTAAGACGCCGGGCGCAACGGCCGATGCGCGGTAAGCGATGCCGTGCCGCTGCTGGCCGTTGAACACGCTTTCCCACTGACGGGCCACCAGGCCGACCACTGATGGCCCTTCGGCCGCCCCCACCGGTCCGGCATTCCATCCGGCATCCCAGGAAGGTTGGGTTTCTCCAGGTCAGAGCCGGTGCAAGCATCCCAGCGTCCCAAAATGGACCAATGGAACGGCGGTTGGGACGTCGCATGGCACAGGCTTGGGCCCAGCAAGCACGGCGCTGCGCTGGCCGCGCGAAGTGCTCGCCGAAGCCGAGTGAGCCTCCCGCCCGTTTTCTTTGCCAACGCCTTGCAAAGGGCCCGGGGGTTCGGTCGTCTCTCCTCCGGTTCCGCACCACCGCAGAGAGGGGCTTGATGCGCACCCGCGGCGGCACGAAGGGCCACCTCGCACGACAAGCGGACGAACCGGGCAACAAGCCGAGGCGATGACCAACCGGCCTCGATCTTGCATGCCGGCTCGTCAGCCTGACTGGCGGGCAACCCACACTCTCAACCGACCAACCGAACAGATAGGGCAGGCATGAAAAGCGCATTCAGGCGGACATTCCAGGTCGCGCTGACGACATTCGTCGCCACAGCCACCATGGGGGTGTTCGCGACGAGCGCAAGCGCCGCGCCGGGCGATAACACCTGGATCAGCAACAGGGACGGTATGTGCATCACCGTCACCGGTGGAGGCAATGTCTATGGTACTTCTCAGTGCGGCTGGGGTAACAGGGCACAGTTGTGGGAGCGGGTCGGGTCCCAAATCAAGTTGGCTTACACGAATATCTGCCTCGATAGCGATGCTAGCGGCGCCCGGGGCTGGACCGGCCATGTTTACTGGGGGGAATGCAACGGCGGCAATTTCCAGAACTGGGACTACGTCGACGCGGGCGGTGGCTGGGTTGATGTACGGGACCGGGAGACCAAACTTTTTCTGGTTATACATCAGGACGGGATCGTGGATACCCACATCGATGGCAACAGCAACGGCCCTCTTAGTTTCTACGGTGGCGAGTAGTCGTCGCACACGGCTTCAGCCGCGATCCACTGCGTGAATTCTGATCACGGGTGTCGGGCGGGTTCCTGATGCTTCTTCGGGATGCGGGCAGCGGTGAGTCCAGGTACAGGGAACGCAAAGGCACCGGGTGCTGTCTCACCTCGGGGGCCGAGGAGAACGGGCGAGGTCACCATGCGCCGACAACGTGGAGCGGTTATCGGCAGAGACGGCGATATCCGGGCGGTGGAGGATGCGTTTCGGGCCACCGGTGACGCGGCGCGTGTCCTGGTGGTCACCGCCGGGGCGGGGATGGGCAAGACGGCGGTACTGGAGCAGGTGCGGCATGCGGCGGCCCAGGACGGCGCCGCAGTGGTGCGGCTGGGCTGGGAAGGCGAAGACACCCGGGATATGGCCGACGCGATTGTCGTCGCCGGATGCGGCCTGGTCCTCGCCGACCCCGACGACTGCCTGCTTCCTCTGCCCACCGCCCTGCGAGCACGACTGGGTGCCGCGGCCCGGGAGGGCGGGGCGAGCGGACTGTCCGCGTTCTCCGACGCACTGGCCGCAGCAGCCCGCCAGATGCCCTTCACGCTGGTCGTCGACGGCATCGAGCGCATGCCGCGGCACGTCGCCGACGCATTGAGCACGCTCCTGCGGATCTTCCGCCCGCACGGCGTCCCCGTGGTGATGGCCGGCCGGCCGCAACCCGCGGCGGACCCCCGCCGCGCCCAACTGACAGCCGCGGCCGACCAGGTCCTCGAACTTGCGCCACTACGGCCGACCGACGTCGCCGCGCTCGTCGACATCCACGTCACCCGGCGATTCAACCGTCCGGCCGAGCCTGCTCTGGCGGAGTCGGTGTCGCGGGCGCTGGGCTGCCTGGCAGGCAACCCACGAGCCGTGCTGTCGCTCCTCGGTACCCTGGACAAAGAAGACCTGCTGGAACTCGACGGCCGGATGTGCCTCACGCGTGCGGAGAAACAGCTGCGGCTGACCACCGAAGAAGCCTTCCTCCTCGGTTTCGGCCGCCCCCATGCGCCCCCGTACCCCGGGATCGTCGAAGCGGCGATCATCACCGCCTGCCTGTTGGACCATGCCGAAGTGCACGTCGATGACGTGTTCAGACTGGCACCATCGGCCGACGCCCGAGCTCTTGAGCACACACTGGGCCGCCTGGTCACAGACCGGATCCTGACTGCGGACCCGCAGGGCCGCCTGTCGTTCGCCGTCCCGGCACTCGCGGCGGCTCTGCGGACCCTACCCATTCGGCGCGACGTACAGGGCAACTACGCGCGGTTCGTCACACGCTTGACGGACAAGCTCGGTGCCGAAGCCACCGGCCGCGGCTACCCAAGGCTGGCCGATCACGTCGCAGCCTTAGGCCCGCTCCTTGCCGACTCCCTCGCGGTGCCGCTGCTGCTGGCCGCAGCCCGCGAGGAAGCCAGGACCAACTGGCCTCGATCGGCCCGCGCCTACACGGCCGCGCTCGACCGGCTCACACCACGGGACCAGCGCACCCCTGATGTGCTTCACGAGGCGAGCAGCCTGAGCCTGCGACACGGCGACCACGACGGGATCCTGGCGCTCGGCAAGCCCCTGCTCGCCCTCCTGGACACACCGCACACCGAACACACCCCAGCCGGTCTGTCAAGCGTTGCCACCGCATGGGTGTGGGCCGCCCTTCACGAACACCGAGCTCCTTGCGCCAACATCATCCGTCCCCGCTCCGGCGAGAAAGCTGACCCGTTTCCCGCCGCGGCCGGGCTGGCGGCCCTCGGCGGCCTATACGGCATCGGCCCGCTGACGCCCCGAACGACAATGGCCGCCTGCCACACCCCGGACACCGATCCCGGGCACCGGCGCACGCCGTTGCCCTCACCCGCCGAACTGCATCTGGTGGCCGCCGCGGTGGCCAGCCACACCGAACTGAGCCGCGCACGGCGAAACCTGCCCCCCGACACCATCGACGACCAAGCCCTCGACCAGCTGCGCCACGCCGCCGCCTACGCAGACCTGGCCGGTGCACTCGCCGCCGTCCTCGGCGACCGGTACGTCGCGGCCGAAGAGGGCATCGCCCTCCAATACCGGGGCATGGTGCGCGACTACCTGACAGGGAACTGGGACGCAGCACTGACAGCAGCCCGCCGCATCGAGCTACGCAGCCGGACCCGAGCCACGACGGGCACCCCCCACCTTCCGCGGGCGCTGGCCGCGGAGATCCACTGCACCCGCGGGGACATCGCATACGCCCGCGCATGGCTGGAGATGGTCCCCGACGCCCTCACCCACCCCCTGGCGGCACGCGCCCGCCTGGCCCTGCAGTACTGGTCGGGCCGAACAGAGGAGGCGCTGGAAGGAGCCTGGCACGACGCGCGGCAGGCACGCAAGAACGGCCAACTCGCCGGTCTCGAGAGGCTGCTTCTGCGCATCCTGTCAATCACCGTCCGCGAGGACCGACCGCACATGGTCCAGCAGGCTCTGGAGGAACTACAGACCCTGCAAGAGGAGGCTGCCACACCCATGACCCACGAGGCCCTCCTCATCGCACGGGGCATCGCCCACCGCGACACGGACAGCGCGCTGACCGCCCACCACTTGATCGAGCACCGAGGCGATGTCCATCTGAGCGTCATCTCCAGCCTGTGCCTGACGGATATTGCCGACGACCCCCGGCCCTGGCTGATCGAGGCCATGCGCAACGCGAACGGCCTCGGCCTCGGGCGCCCGTTCCGCAGCGCCGTCACCCGTGCCGCGCAGCGGCGCAACATCCCCGTACCCAGGCTCCGTCAGACCAACGAGAAACTGACGGAACTCGACATCGCACTAGTGCGCATGGTCAGTGCCGGTGTGACCAACCGGCAGATCGCCGCCGAACTCTCCTGCAGCCACAAAACCGTGGAACAACGCCTGACACGGCTCTTCCAGCGCACCGGCTCTCATTCCCGAGCAGAACTGACCGCCGCCTGGCTGAACGGAACCCTCACCCGCACCCGGATCGCCACCGACTCCGATCCGCCCAGCCCCGGCCCCCGGACAACGGCTGCCCCGCCCCACGCACCCGACGCGTGCAGTAAGTGGGCCTGAGGCGGTCTGCGCTGGGCGCCGCCCCACCATGCGGCGAGAGACGGTGCTCGACATGATGCCTTGAGGAGCACCGGCCGGGCGGTGGCACTGGCTGAAGGTGGGGACCTGGGACACAATTTCTGACGGGAACGGACGACTCTGCGCCGCATCACGAGGCTTCCTCCGACGATCTCGACCCGCAGCCCGATCGACGCTTCGATCTCGTCAGCGGAAAGCCACTCCACGGCTCTCACAACGCACGCTTCCCGGTTCCGCCCACCCTCCAGGGGGCCAGGGGATCACGAGAGAGCGACAGGGGAGGCGAGAACAGCACACAACCCTTGTGCCACAAAGTCCCCCACCCTCACTCCTCAGACCTGTGCGCATGTATGGGCTCCGTCTGTCACCCAAAACCCCTCCAGCCTACGTTTTCGCAGGTCAGACGGGCTTTCACAGGTAGAGCCCAGGGGAGTCGAACCCCTGACACTGGCAGGCAGCGCTCCCAGTACCAGGCCTGCGGCCTTCCAGGGCAGCCCCTCGCTTGCGGTGCGCGACGAAGCCGCCCCCATCCGCCCCCGGGATACCAGCAGTAGGATAGGCCGCCAAGTACTCGATCACCATGCCGCGGGACATCGCCGAAGCCGCCAAGGCCCGCAGCGGCCCGTCCGGGCTGTCCGCCTACGTCGCCGCCGCCGTAGCCCGCCAGATCGAACGCGACAACCTCAACGAACTCATCCTCGTCGCCGAAGCCGAGCACGGCCCGATCGCGGACGAAGAGATCCAGGCGCTGCGCGACCAGCTCCACCAGGCCCGGCGTCAGCAGGCGCAGGGCGGGGCGGACGCGACATGACCCGCTCCCCCGCCGTTCCCGGCGGCACCCTCGTGCTGGACAGCGAGGGGCTGGCCAAAGCCTTCCTGCGCGACCGCACCGTGACCGGGTGGCTCGCTCTGGCCCGTGCTGACGACCTGCGGGTGATCACCTGTGCGGCCACCCTGGTTGAAGTCGTCCACCCACGGATCAACCGCCCGGCGCTTGAGTGGACACTGTCCCGCCTCGTCGTCGAACCGGTCACCGAACCCATCGCCCGCCACGCCGCCGCCCTCCTTGCCGACGCCGGCCTGCACGGCCACAAATGCGCCATCGACGCCATGCTCAGCGCCACCGCCCTCGCCGCCCCCGGCCCCGTCACCATCCTCACGTCCGACCCGGAGTACCTGACCGCGCTGTGCGGCACACGCGCCGCCGTGATCAAGGTCTGACTCGGCACCCTCCTCGATCGCCGCGCACTCCACGGCGTCAGCGATTCACGCCGGACGCTCCCGATCCCCACAGCTCCCAGCATGGACATCAACTGCGGCAGGGCGAAGTGGGGCATGAGCTATGCCGACGACGGGATCGCGGCAGCACAGGCGGTCGGCAAGTTCGCCCTACGGGGCGGGGTGAGCCGTCGTCTCACCCCGCCCCGCGTCAGATCTCCCACTTGGAGCACAGCGTGTCCAGCATTCCCTCCGCCCCGGAGATCCCCCTCGTGCTCCGGTGGGTTGCCGCCATCGCCGCATCAGTAGGGATTCACCACCCTGTACCGGTCGGTTGCTACAACCGGGCACAACGCATCATGGCCATCGCCGGGCCTCTGGTCGGAATCGTCGCGACAGTCCTTTTTGATGCCGCCTACAACTCCATCTCGGCCAGCTCCTGCCGATGTGCGGCTGCACGGTCGCGGCGGTGTGGCTCGCGGGCGTGAGACACAGCAAGGAATTGCGTGAGCTGTGGCGGATCAGCGATGAAGAAGGAGATGAGAACGACCGCATCTCTCCTTTGCTGACCCTTCAGCTCACCGCAAGTCTGCTGATCCTCTGCGGCCTGGGAATCTGGTTCGCCGCCAGTGCCTGATCCGCCGGCCCTCAGGCATCACGGCCCGGTACTCAGGTAGAGCTCGAAGAAACCGCCAGCCCGACAAGGGCCCTGACCCGTGGCTCAGCACCATTCCCCGTGGACTCTGCCAGTTCAACCTGAGTAAGTGGCACCGGATGAGGGCGGGGGCCATCCCTCAAAGGATCCTGCTGGCCAAATATGCGGTCATGCGGCGAGTGTGAGGTTGAGTCGGGCGAGGTGGCTGGTGCGGGTGTGGTCGAGGGGCTGCTACCTGCTCGATCTCGGCTTCCACCTGGGCCGCGAGCACGCTGCGAAGCTCCTCTCGGTCGGGCTCGGGCGGATAACCCATGAGCGCGCCGGGCATGACGCTGGCCGACCACACCGTCTCCACGACCTGCACCACGCGCAGCGGCCGATCACACCCCACCGCCTCCCGGGCCGCCCACACCACCGCATCATGCGCACTGTCCGACCCGTCGAAGCCGACGACGACCGGAGAACGATCCGACGAGGTCAAGGCGACGTCCTTTCATCCCGGGACCACATCCACTCCCCCCGGGTGCCCGTGATTGGCTCCGCCGAACCCCGTCGAGCCCTGCCCGGCCGAGCGACGAGGACGGCGACCGATCCTCCGAGCACGATACGAACGATCGTTCATTCTGTGGTTTGACACCTGAAGTTCTGCCAGCCATTCTCTACGCTCAGACACTATGAACGAGCGTTCAGGGATCGGGGACATGCCAGAGCTGACGGACGCGGAGCTGGAGCTACTGCCGCTGGTCGAGGGGATGTCGGCCGCGCGGCGCAAGTTGTATGTGACGGCGCTGCGCCTGTTCGCCGAGCACGGCTACCACGCCATTTCGGTGCGCGACATCACCGACGCGCTCGGGCAGCGGTCCGGCGCGCTCTACGCGCACGTCGCGTCGAAGCAGGAACTGCTGTACCAGCTCATGCGGATCGGCGTCAGCGAGCATCGAGACCGGCTGCGGGCCGCGGTGCTCGACGCCGGCAGCGAGCCCGCCGACCAGCTCCGCGCTCTCGTGCGAAGCCATGTCCTGGTGCATCTCGCGTACCCGGACCTCGCACGGCTCGTCTCACGCGAGGCCCGGTCCCTCGATGATGCCCAACGCGAGGGGGCACAGGCGGTCATCCACGAGACCGAGCGCACGCTCCTGGACGTGATCGAGCGCGGACAGCGGCTCGGCTCCTTCCGGGCCGACACCGACCCTCTCCTGGCCGGCGCCGCGATCGGCGGCATGGGGGTGCGGGTCCCCGAGTGGTGGACACCGGCCGTGCCACGCACTCCTGAGCAGATCGCCGACACCTACGCCGAGTTCGCCCTGCGCCTGTTCCGCTGACCCGCTCTCTCCCGCCGCCTGGAGGACTGGCATGACACCTGACGAAACCGCAGGCGCGACAACACCGTTCGGCCGCGTCATGACCTCGATGGTGTCCTCCTACGTGGGCGCGTTCATCGCGCTCAACGTGCCGGTGGCCCTGCTGCTGACGCTGCACCTGACTGCCATGGTCGGCAAGGCGGACGTCGCCGGCGCGATCGGCGTCGTGACCGGAGCCGGCGCGGTCGCGGCGCTCGTCGTCAACCCGCTGGCCGGGCGGGTCAGCGACCGCACCCGGCTGCGGTTCGGGCAGCGCCGCACCTGGATTCTCACCGGTGGCCTCGCCGGCGCGATCGCCGTGACGCTGATGGCCTTCACCACCGAGGTCTGGCAGGTGGTCGTCGGCTGGTGCCTGGTCCAGGCGCTGTTCAACGTCCAGCTCGCCACCACGGGCGCGCTCATGGCCGACCAGGTGCCGCCCGCCCGCCGGGGTGCGATCTCCGGCGCGCTCGGTTTCACCGTCGCGATCGGACCGCTGATCGGTCTCGTCGCGGTGGTGCCCTTCGCCGGCTGGACGCAGTGGCTCGTGCTCGGCGTCCTCGCCGCGGTCGGCGCGGTGCTCGCGGTGATCTTCCTTCGCGATCCGCTGCGGCCCGTGCCTCCGCAGCCGCTGGGGTTCCGCGCCCTGCTGACGTCGTACTGGGTGAGCCCGCGTCGGCATCCGGCGTTCGCCTGGGGCTGGCTGGTGCGCTTCCTCGTCACGGCAGCCGGCGCGGCGGGCAGCTACAACGGCGTCTATCTGCTCCAGCGCATGAACGTGCCCGAATCCTCGCTCTCCGGGCCGGTGCTCACGCTGTCCACGATCTACGTCGTGATCGGCGGGTTCGCGAGCCTGGCCGGCGGGGTGCTCTCCGACCGGCTGCGCCGGCAGAAGCCGTTCGTGCTGCTCGCGGGTGTCCTCATCGCGGCGGGCCTGGTCATGCTGGCCTTCGCGCCGTCGATGGACTTCGTCTACGTCTCGACCGCGATCAGCGGTGTCGGCGCGGGCATCTTCCTCTCGGTCGACGTCGCCCTGAGCTCACGGTTGTTGCCGAACGCCGTCGACATCGGCAAGGACTTTGCGGTCATCAACCTCGCCAACACCATCCCGCAGTCCGTCGTCCCGCTCATCGCGCCGCTCCTGCTCGGCCTCGGCGGGTTCACCGCGCTCTACCTCACCCTGGCCGTGATCGGCCTGATCGGAGGGATCCTCGTGTTGCGTCTGCCCGAGCTCGGGTGCGAAGGCGACCCGCGCTTCGCGCTGCTCACCACGGAACGGCCGAACCAGGCCACGGCCAAGGAGTCCGTGGCATGAGCACGATCGAGCTGACCGAGTTCGAGCTGCGGGACCTGCCGCCCGGCGAGGGCAACCCGATCGAGTTGACCCACGACGCCTCCGGTCCGTGGCTGCCCGCCGCCGTGCCGGGCGGTGTCCACGAGGCACTGATGGCCGCCGGCCGCCTGGTCGATCCTCTACTCGGCGACCACGAACCGGATGCCGCGTGGATCGAGGGGCGCGACTGGTGGTTCCGCACGCGGTTCCGCGAGCCCGCGTGCACCGGCCAAGAGCGCGTCCGGCTGATCTTCGACGGACTCGACACGATCGCCGACGTCTGGCTCGACGGCACGCTGCTCGGTCACCACGAGAACCAGTTCGCCCCCGTCTGTTTCGACGTGACCGCAAGGCTCGAATCCGATGCCGACGAGACGCATGTGCTTCTCGTGCGCTTCGCCCCGCCCATTCCGGCCGACGCGGAGCAGGCGTCCGGCACTGGGCCACGCGGTCCGCTCCAGCTGGTGCGGCACCTGCGCAAGGCGGCGTTCTCCTGGGGCTGGGACTTCGCGCCACGAGTGCCGTCGATCGGCGTGTGGCGGCCGGCGCGACTGGCTCTGGAGCGCGGCGCGGCGATCACTGGCCACCACGTCGGTCTCACCGAGTTGGCGGCGGACCATTCCGCCGCGGTCGTTCGGATGAGCGTCGACGTCGACGTGTTCGCGGCGACCATCGCGACCGCGGCGTTCACGCTCACCGCCCCGGACGGCCGTGAGTTGCGCGCAGCCGCTGCCGTCGCCGACGGCGCCGCGTCCGTCGAGCTCGACCTCGACCACCCGGCACTGTGGTGGACGCACGACCTCGGCGACCAGCCCCTGCACCAGGTGCGGATCGAACTGCACGCCGATGGTGCTCTGGTGGACGCCCGCGACGACCGCGTCGGCCTCCGGACGATCGCCGTGGATCGTTCCCCGGAGCCCGTCGAGGGCGGCCGACTGTTCCAGTTCGTGCTCAACGGAGTTCCCCTGTTCGCGCGCGGAGCCAACTGGGTGCCGCCCAGCCCCTTCGTCGGGTCCGCCGATCCCGGTCTGCTGCGCGACCGCGTCCTCCGTGCCTGCCAAGGCAATCTCACGATGCTGCGGGTCTGGGGCGGCGGCGTGTACGAACACGATGCCTTCTACCGCGCGTGCGACGAGCTGGGAGTGCTGGTCTGGCAGGACTTCATGTTCGCGTGCGTCGACTATCCCGGTGAGGACGCGACCTTCCGCGCCGAGGTCGACGCCGAAGCACGGGCCCAGGTCGCGCGGCTGCGCAACCGCGCGTGCCTGGCTCTGTGGTGCGGCAACAACGAAGTGGAGATCATCCATCTGCTCACCAACGGCGGGCGGGAGGCCGGCGACTGGGGACGCCGGATCTTCCACGAGGTGCTGCCGCGGGCGGTGGCCGAGATCGACGGGCTCGTGTCCTACTGGCCGGGAAGTCCTTGGGGCGAAGGCGGTCCGCACGGAGTCAACGGCGTCCTCGACGGTGACCGCCACGACTGGGAGGTCTGGCACGGGCTGGTCATTCCCGGCTTCACACACGGATCCGACAGTTACCCGACGCGGGGCGACGCCCGCCACTACCGACGCTACGCTGACGACACCGCGCGCTTCGCCAGCGAGTTCGGCATCATGTCGGCCCCGGATCGGGGAACCCTCGACCGGTGGCTGCCGGGCATCGCCCTGCACGACACGACCTTCGACAGGCACCTCACCGACCGTCCGGTGACCAAGCTCGACGAACTGTTCGCGGTGACCACGGGAATACCCGGCGAC
This sequence comes from Streptomyces sp. Ag109_O5-1, assembly GCF_003814875.1. Classification (GTDB taxonomy): domain Bacteria; phylum Actinomycetota; class Actinomycetes; order Streptomycetales; family Streptomycetaceae; genus Streptomyces; species Streptomyces sasae. The sequence goes on from NZ_RKQF01000001.1 coordinate 2,384,554, forward strand.
CTCGACGAGTACGTCGCGCTCTCCCAGGCGGTGCAGGCCGAGGCGATGACCTTCGCCGTGGAGCACTTCCGCCGCCGGCAGCCGCGAACCGCGGGCGCCCTGGTCTGGCAGTTCAACGACACCTGGCCGGCGATGACCTGGTCGCTCGTCGACGTCGACGGCGTGCCGAAGGCCGCCTACCACGCCCTCGCCCGGGCATCGGCGCCGCTGGTCGTGAGCTTCATGCCCACGGCCGACGACGGCCTGCAACTCTGGCTGGTCAACAACACCCGGCTGCCCGCACGCGTGCGGGTCGACGTGGAGTTGGGCACCTTCGACGGACTCGAGCGCGACATCATGTGCGTCACGGGCACCGCCGAGCCCGCGACCTCGACCGTGATCTGGACCGGCCGAGTCAGCCGGGATGCCCGCCACTACGCGTGGGCCGCCAGCCCTGACGGCGCTTTTCCGCCCGCGCGCCGGCACTTCGCCGAGCTCGGCGACCTCGAACTCGGCGACGGCCGTGTCGACGTGACGGTGGTCCACGGCGGCGTCGATCTGGTGTCCCACGGCTACAGCTACGGCGTGCGGATCTCGCACCCGGAACCGGCGATGCGGCTCGACGACAACCATTTCGACCTCCGCAACGGCGAACGCCGCTTCGTCGGAATCCACGGCGTCGACCCGGCGACGGTCACCGTGACCACCACGACCCCACACTCCCGTGCCAGCCGGGAGCGAACCGTATGAGCGAGCACGTGACGACCCGGATCTCCACCGGGACGCTGCGTGGAGTGCGGGCGGACGGCATCGACCGCTACCTCGGAATCCCTTACGCCGCAGCACCAATCGGCGACCTGCGATTCCGCGAGCCGCAGCCGGCGCCGGCCTGGGACGGCGTCCGGGACGCGACGACGACGGGCCCCACCGCGCCCCAGATCCCCTATGGACCCGTCACGGCACAGTTCCTCGCGAACGTGATCTCACCCGGCGACGGGTACCTCAACCTCAACATCTGGGCACCCGTCGGCGCAGCGAGCCGTCCCGTCATGGTGTGGGTGCACGGCGGGTCGTTCGCGCACGGCTCGAATGCCCTCGACGGCTACGACGGCAGCGCGTTCGCGCGTGACGGCATCGTCCTCGTGTCGATCAACTACCGACTCGGCACCGAGGGTTTCTCCGTGCTGCCGGGCGTGCCCGCGAACCTCGGCCTCACCGACATCGCCGCCGCGTTACGCTGGGTACGCGCCGAGATCGCCGCGTTCGGCGGCGATCCCCACAACGTCACGGCGTTCGGCGAGTCGGCGGGTGCGAGCGCCGTCGGCGACCTGCTCGGCAGCCCACATGCCGTGGAGCTGTTCGACAAGGCGATCCTGCAGAGCGGCACTCCCTCGGCGGTGCACCCCGAGCGCGCCGGCCGGATCACGCGCCGCACCGCCAAACGGCTCGGCATCCCGGCCACCCGCGAGGCATTCGCGGCCGAGCCCTCGTCGCGACTGCTGGCGGCCGAGGCCGCGCTCACCGCGAACTCCTCGCCCGTCTCGGCCGGCCTCGGCTTCCAGGCGGCGATCTCCGAGCCGCTCCTGCCCCGCGAGCCGCTACAGGCGATCCTCGACGGCGCCGGCGACTCGATCCCTGTGATGCTCGGCTGGAACGCCGAGGAGACACGACTGTGGCTCGTGCCCTCCGGGTTGCAGGACCGCATCGGCCGCCTCCTGTTCACCGCCGTGCGACTCCGGTTCCGGATCGGACGCCGCATCCTCCGCGCCTATCGCGCGGCCTTCCCCGCCGCCAGTCGAGGGCAACTGCTCGGCGAGTTCGCCACCGACTTCATTCTCCGCCTGCCCTTCCACCGGATCGGCGACCACCGGCTGGCCCGCCAGGCCGCGTCGACCCACCTCTACGAGTTCGCCTGGCGCACCCCCGTCGGCGACCTCGGCGCCGCACACGCCCTCGAGATCGGCTTCGTCTTCGACCAGCTGACCTCCCCCGACTGGATCAGGTTGGCCGGCGCCGAGGCGCCCCAATCCCTGGCCGACGCCATGCACGCCGCCTGGGTCCGCTTCGCGACGACCGGCGACCCCGGCTGGCGCGCCTGGGACTCGAACCGCCCCGTGATGGTCTTCGACAGCCCGTCCTCCCGGGTCGTCGACAACCCACGCGAGGCGATCCTGTCCGCATGGCGGCGACGCGCCGAAAACACGTCTCCAGCAAGGTGACCATCTCATGAGTCGGGCCTGCTCAGGGCGAAGGCCCGTTCCGCGGTGGCATGGCTGATGTGGTCCCGCTGGTTGTCGGTGAGCGGCGCGGTGCGCAGGAACTCGATGGCGTCGCCGGTGTTCTCGTATGGCGTGTCGATGGCGAACATGATCCTGTCGTCGCCGATGGCCGTGCGGGCGAGGTCGAGGACGTCGGGGTCGTCGATGCCGCTGGTGGTGAGGACGAAGTTGCGGCGGAAGAACTACTGTACTGAGTCTGAATGGTCGGGGTGATCATGGAGGTTGGGGTTGCGGACTGCTGGCGATTGACTGCGCGCGGGCGCGTTCTGGCGCACATGAGTGAGTGTTCGGGCTGCGGCGTGTGCGACCGCACAGCATGCGCACGCGGCCGCCGTCACCACGGGGCAGAACGAAGGTTCCTCTGCCGAATGTGTGACCTTTCCTGGCGGTGGTCGTTGGGTGCGGTGACGGGTTCTTCGGGGGACGCTGGGACGGGGGTGGAGGGATGGGCGGGCTGCGGGAGCTGGCGGCGCCGTTCGTGGTCCCCGGTCCCTCGGGAGTCGCGATCCGTGACCGGCTCAAGGGGCTGACTGCCGAGGACGAGAAGGTGCTGCGCCTGGTCGGTGATCATCTGGGCATGCTCGCCTCCCGGGACCTGAGGGCCCGCTGCGCGGCCGCGGAGCATGCCGCGGGGCAGTGGGCGCAGCGCAAGCGGGCCCTGACCGATTTACCGACTCTCGATGTGTGCGGGTGGACTCTGAACTGAGGTGATGCGGCGCGTAGATGTCCGTGACGGTTTTGAGCCGCCCGTCAAAGCAGCGGCTTTGCGCGTTGCACCTCGGCGGTCAGGGCGCGGATACCGTCTGCAGAGTGCCGTCACTTCCCGTCCTGAGTCGGTTGCGGCGAGGGGGCGGGGCTGGGCGCCGTCGCGGGCCGGCGCGAGATAGCGCCGATCTGCCAGGTGGCGGCGTACAGCAGCAGTACGACCGCGAACGAAGCGCCCGCTCTCTTGGCGGCCCCGGTCAACACGCCTTCGGCGAGGGTCCCCCACGGAGCTTGGACCATCTTGGAGGGATAGGTGGTATCGATCACGCCGTCTCCCCGGTCGACGGTAGTCGGGTGGCTGTAGTCCACTTCAGTCACATAGCGGTAGGCGTTGAAGTCGTCACGGGCGTTGACGGCGCCGCCCAGCACGGGTGCCGCAACCAGCAGAGTCACCACGCTCCACCGCATGACGGGACCCAGGCGGGCAACGGTGTCGGTGCCGCCGTGGGTGCGCAGACGGTCCCGGCGCCGCCAAAGATGCCAGCCGACGGCCGCCAGGCCGAAGGCGGTGCTCGCCAACTGCAGCAGCCGGGCGACCGTCAAGCCTCCCAGGGCCGAGGCGCGCAGCGGCTGCACGTGGGTGACCAGGAAGCCGTCGCCGTGGGTGAAGGAGTCCCACGCGAGGTGGGAGGCGATACCGATCAGGGCGGAGACCAGTAGCCACATGGTGTAGCGGACCTTGGCCGGCAGGCCGGTTGTCCGCTCGGGTTCCGGAAGGCGGAGGCCGGATGGGAGCAGTGCTGTGATCGGCGCGCGCAGCATCCGGTAGGCGGCGACCAGACCGATGGCAAGGGGCAGACTGACCACCAGGCCCACACTGAGCGAGTGAGTCTCCGTGGCGTTGAGGAGCGGCCCGTACCAGTCCTTGGGGCTGGTCTCGGACACGCCGATGGCGTCCAGGAAGTACGGGATGTCGGGTGCCATGGCACCCGCGACCAGAGACGCCGGAACGAAGGGCCGACGCATCAGCGGCAGCACTGCTGCGGGGTGGGACAAGGTGAACGGCAACTCGATGATCTTCTCTGCTCGGAAGGGACCGGGCGGGGGTCAGTGCACGTCGCGCTGCGGGCGCCCTTTCGCTGGGGGCACCACCCGAGATCGCACGGCTGGCCCAGACAGCACTCCCGGATAGAACGCTGGACAGAGTATTCATCTCAACGGACTATTGCAACGTGTGCGGAGCACGGTGTGCTGCCGGCATGGAAGCCGTCAGGCAAGACACATGGTCGGCACGGCAAAGCCGGCCGCCCGTTGGCGGGCGGCCGGAAAGTGAAGGCGGGGTCAGCGTCGGCGGCGCACTGCCTGGAAGAACGCGGTGAGCGCGGCCACGACCGACAGCAGGAGAAGAGTGCCGAGGACGGGCCGGAGATCGCCCCAGGCAGTCGCGTAGGAGTAGGCGACCAGCGGCGGAGAGGCCACGGCCATCGCGCCCATCTCACGCAGACCTGAGGAACGTGCGCGGAGGGCGAGGACGGCCCCCGTGAAGGCGAGGACCAGCATCGGCCAGGCGCCGTAGTCCGTGGTCACGCCGAAGGCCCCTGTATAGGTCCCTGCATCCACGGCGACGACGGGAAACCACCCCGCGGCAGCCATGGCTCCGGCCGCCGCCGACAGTCGCCTGTCACCGCGTCGGTCCGGAGGGCAGGCGAGGACGACGGCGACGGTCAGCAACGCCACGACCGGAGCGATGGCCCCGTCGTCGTACACGTGTGCGCCGGCAGCCCACTGCACGGCCGTCCCCAGCAGCCCGCACACGGCCACCCCCACGCCCGGCCCCCACCGGCCGGTCAAGGCCATGACCGCGCCGACGCACACCAGCAGTGAGAGCAGCATGTACAGGGTCCACGCACCATCCATGGCGGAGAGCTGTACCCATACCGGGGCCGGCGAGAGAACAAGCCCGGCGTACCAGCTCGACAGATGCAGCCCGCTGGCCACCGCACCGGCCGCCAGTGCGAACGGGGCAGCCAGGGCGAAGAAGCGCCCCGCAGGCGCCGCCGGGTCAAGCCCCAGCCGAACCCGCAGGGCGTGCGCGGCCAGGTCGGCGTCCGCACGCAGCCGGGCCGGACACGGCATGTCCGCCGTCATCTCCCGGTGCACGTCGATGATTTCCTGCCCGTAAGCAGCCCGGTATGCGGCCGGATACAGACGGACGAGGGGATCGCTCACGCGGGCGCCGCCGCACCGTCGGCCAGACGCCGCCTGACCTCCCGGACAGTCGCGGCCAGCCGCTCCGCCTCGGCCTCCAGCCTCTCCCGCCCGGCGGGAGCGAGAGCGAAGATACGACGAGCCCGGCCGCCCACCACATCCTCACGCTCCACCTGGATCAAACCCTCCGCCAGCAGCCTGTCCAGCGCCCCGTAGAGCGCCCCGGTACGCGGCGCCACTCGGCCGTCGGTGATGGTCTTGACCTCCTGGGCGATGGCATACCCGTGCCGAGGGGAATTCGCCAGCGCCGTCAGCAGCAGCAGGGCTAGCTCCTGCATTCCTCGTCCGCTCATATCGACAGAATATTCCGCCCGACGGACCCTCGGTGGGCTGGAGCCGCGGCGGTCTCGTCCTCGCGGGTGCGTGGGCCGGGCACCGTCGCCGCCCGGGCGGTCAGGTCCAGGTCGAGGCGGCTGTTCATGCCAAACTCGAACCGGCCGTAGGGGGTCACGTGCGTCCAGAACGCGGGGACAAGGCCCGACGATCCGCATCGGTGAGTGTCTCGGCCCACTTCGGAAAACGGGTGACGGCTCCGCTAATGCGGAACCCAAGATCAACTATTGACGGCTTCCGGGCTCACCTCGGCGACACCCCCAGACGAACCCACGGACGTCTGCACTGAACGCAGCCCTCAGCCCGCTACCGCGAAAATCCGGTCCGATCCTCCTCGCGGGCCTGTTCGAGAAGTTGGGCTTCGAGGTCGGCGATGCGCTTCTCGGCGAAGCGCAGGTTGGAGCGGGCGCCTTCGAGTCGCTCCTGGAGTGAGCGGTGCTCTCGCGTCATCTGGTCCAGACGGCGCTTGAGGGAGGTGTTCTCGGTGCGGAGGGCTGGGGCGGATTCCGCGGGGGCACTCTGTTCAACGTCTCGGAGCTGGCCCATCAGTTCGCCGATCCGCTTGCGCTGGGTGAAGACGGTCTCCTGGGTGCGGGTGAGTGCCTCCTCGGCGTTGAGTGCGCGCTCGCGCCAGGATGCTTCGATGCGCTCGTGTTCCTGCTGGGCTCCTTGATCACGCCGTTGTCGGGCGTCGGCGACGGCTGCTTGGACCAGGGCTCGTGCGTCCGTGTTCTCGTAGCAGAAGGTGGCGGACACTCCCGCTCGCTCGGCGATGGCTCGGACGTTGAGCCGTCTGCGTTCGCGGCGAAGCTGCGTGATGGCCTTCTCTAGCTGGGTCAGTTTGTTGCGGGTCTGGCGGCGGCGAGCGGCGATCGCGGCCGCTGGGGGGTTGGCAGCGGATGTCATGCGGCGTCACCGTCTTCGATCTCCGCTGGCTCGGTGAGGTCTGCGGCTCGGAAAGCGGTGGACCAGACGCGGCCGAAGTAGTCCTGGGGGCGGCGGAGGTCGAGCGCGAGGGCCTCGTCCAGGAGACCGACGGCTTCCAGCGCACGCTCCAGGCCGGTGATCGCGCGGGCGGTGGGCTCGAAGACTTGGTGGAGGTAGTCGGCGGTCGCACTGTCGGGCGCGCGTTCGGCAAGCATGCGCCACTGCTCACGCTTGCGGTGCCAGTAGACGAGGTCTGCGCCCGACATCACGAAGTTCTCGCAGCTGTGGCAGTTGAGATCGAAGGGGCAGGCCGCGCCGTCGACGACGTGCTGGAAGGTACAGAAGCCGCCGTCGGCCGGGGTGGACCGGCGCGTCAGGTCGATGGCGAGGGCCTCGGCCTCTTCCTTGGACATGGGCTCGCTGCCGGACAGGATCAGTCCGGGCTCGTCCGATCCGGGGCCGGCGACCCAGATAGTCTGCAGGGCCTGTTCGAGGCGGGGGTCGGTGTTGGCGAGGTGGACGTAGTGCTCGGCCATCCGGCCGGAGACCTGCCCGAGGTAGCGCTTTACGTGGATGAGGTCGGCGCCGTTGCGCAAGAGGTTCGTCGCCAGCGTGTGCCGACTTTGGTGGGGAACACAGTGGGCGATGTCGAGCGTGTCGACCCAGTTCCGGAACAGCTTGTGGAACCATCCGTAACTGACGCCCTTGAGCAGGTTGCGGTTGCTGTACTGCCGGGGGAACAGGGCGATGTCAATCCCCTCGAAGCGTGGAGACGATCTATGCGGCCCCTCGGCGAGGGTGGCTCGGTAGTCACGTTCGTAGTCGATCGGGCTCTTGAACCCGCACACGCTGTGTAGCCGCCTGGCGTTGTAGAAGTCGGTGATCCAGGTGACGATCTTGATGCGTGCCTCGGTGCGGGTGCGGAAGGTGTGGCGGTGTACGTACTCGACTTTGAGAACGCTGTTGAACGCCTCGCTCACGGCGTTGTCGAAGCAAGATCCGACTCTGCCCATGGATTGGACTACGCCGAGCTTTCGGCAGGCCCGCCTGAACCGCCGCGAGCAGTACTCGCTGCCCCTGTCCGTGTGCATGATCACGCCGCGCACGTCGCCGCCGCGGGTGGCTGCGGCCATGTTCAGGGACGCGACGACCAGGTCGGCGTCGTGCCGCTCGGCCATCGCGTAGCCGAGCAGGCGGCGGGAGAACAGGTCGATGACCGTCGCCAAGTACAGCTTGCCCTCGCCGGTTTCGATCTCGGTGAGATCGCCCGCCCAGACGAGATCGGGCTCCTCGGCGGTGAAGTCCCGGCGCACGAAGTCCGGGGCGGCTGGCCGCTTGCCCGGCCTCGTCAGCGAATGGCGGCGGCGCACCTTCCGTCCGGCCAGCCCGAGTTCGGCCATGACCTTCGCGACCGTGTTCACCGATACTCGCCAGCCTCTGCGCGCCAGCTCGATGAACACCTTCGGCGAGCCGTAGGTGCCGCCCGAGCCGTGGAAGATCTCCTCGATCTCCTCGGCCAGCTGCTGCCGGCGCGCCTCACGCGCTGTCGGCGGACGATCCCGCCACTTGTAGAACCATGACTCGGACACACCCAGCGCCGGGCAGGCGGCACGGTACGGAATCTTCTGCTCGGCCTTGCAGCTGCTGATCACCCCGACCGCCACGGCCGGGTCCGCCTCAGCTACTTCACCCACAAGGCCACGAATCGCTTGCACACATCACGCTCCATCTCCAGCTCGCGGATGCGCTTGTCCTTCTCCCTGGCCTCGGCCCGCAGCCGCTCCAACTCAGCGCGCTCGCTCTCCCGCAGACGACCGCCGGGCGACGGCTCGGCCACCGGCCGGTCCGACGACGGCGACCCGTTGCGCCGCGCCCGCGACACCCAGCTGTGCAACGTCCCCGGGTGGATACCCAGATCCTCAGCCACCTCCGGAATCGGCTTCCCGGTCTCCGTCACGATCCGTACCGCCCCCTCACGGAACTCAGCGTCGTAGATGCGCTTCCTGGATGCCATGACCCCCAACTATCCCTCCGGTCACGGTCTCCACAGTAGGAGGGGAACCTCAAGGAGGATCGGGCCCGGATCGAGGCCCGCCGCGGCAAGAACATCGCGAAGATCGCCGCGGCCCGCAAACTGCTCACCCTGGTCTACTACGGGCTGCGCGACGGGCACATCCGCGCCCTGGCCCGCCAGGCCGCGTGAGCAGCTCGGTGGCGGCAGGCGCGCGGTCGGGCAATTGTCTGACCCCCACCCGGCGCGGTCGCGGTTTTGATTGACCCCGCCTGCCGCACGTCGCACCGCTCCATGCGGCCTCACGCCGCGAAGGAATGACCGGCAGCCGAGCCATGGCCCTGCCCTCCTGCATCACACAGCGGAGACGAGCGACACCCACAACCCCACAGAACACACGCACCCTCGCCGACCTCACCCGTTGCCCGCGAGCCGGTCAACGCTGCCCAGAACCATCAACAACCAGCAGATATACCGCCCTTGACCAAACCCACCCCTTCAGGAATGACAATTACTCTTCCAGCTCGCGCAGCGGGCTGTAGCGACCTTTCGAGCGACACGGGCTTCACGCCTGCGTCCCGGGGCGGGACTCCACCCGCAGCAGCAGAACCGCTTCATGCAGCCTCACGATGTTGTCGACGGCTCAGTGTTGCCGCAGGCGTCAGGCACGTGAGCAGCTACTCAGTCCAGTGCGGACTTCTTGCCCGCCAGGTGCCAGAGCACGCTACCCAGAAACGGCAGTGCGAAAATCGCTGCAATCCACACTACTTTAGCGAAAAGCTCCAGCCTTGAGGTCAACGCACCCCATATCGCACTGACCACAAAGATGCAATAGGTGGCGAAGAGTGCAATCAGTACGAGCGCGGCGATGTCATGCATGCTGCAGTGCATCCTTTCCTGTGAAGTGCCTTGCATACTCTCATACATGCCGTCGCGGCTAGGGTTCGCGCTGTGACACCTTGGTGGGAGCGCCGTAACGATTCCGTGACGCCGCCCAGGTTGCGACGAGCGGGACGCTGTGGTGGAAGTCGGCATCATCCCACGGCAGGTCGCCGATCACGCGGTGCTGACGTGAGGGCGACTTGCCCCTCGACACCTACCGGACACTTTCGGGCGCTCGGCATCGGGAGGGGGACGGACGGGAACATTGGTCGGCCCGTCTGGACAATGTCGGCAGAGAGCCGTCGCCGAGTGCGCCAAAATGAACCCCTAAATCCGTGGCGCTTGTCAGCAGCGCCTGGACGCGCGGACAGAGAACGCCCGCCTGCAGTTGCACAGTTCACTGCGATCAGAAAATGGAGACGGTGCATGAAACTGCGCAAAGGTGTCGTGGCCGCAACCGCTGTGGCCACCGCAGCGGTGTTACTGCCCTCGCCACGGCGGGCACCGCTTCGGCAACGACCCGCCTCGGTCCGGTGCGGACCGGGTCCTACATCGAGTGCCGGACCTTGGGTGACGAGTACGCCCAGGATGGCCTTCTCGCCGGTTTCACCTGCGTTGCCGTCGGGAGCGGTTACTGGCTCTACCCTTCATGACCCGCGACCTGCCCACGATCCGCAGCCGGGGGTTGGGGAGGCTGTTTTTTTCAAGCAGTCGGACGCCAGGGCAAGTTCCCTGGAATCCCCTCACACCTGAAAGACTTTTACAATCGAGCGCGTTAAACGGCATGGGATCCGGCCGATGATACTTGGATCAGAACCATGAGCGCGGTCCCGGCACAGTCGGGAACATTCCATTTCGCACCTCGCCGACATGAAGGGAACATGCATGAAGCAGACATTCAAGCGGACACCTCAGGTCGCGCTGACGACATTCGTCGCCACAGCCACCATGGGAGTTTTCGCGACGAGCGCAAGCGCCGGCGACAACACCTGGATCCGGCAGCAGGATTTCGGTATTTGCATCTCTAGCGGCGCCAACGGCTACGTGTACGGCAACCGTTCTTGCAACTATGGTGACACCTCGCAGCTGTGGGACCGGGTAGGGTCCACCATCAAGAGGGCTTACACGAATCGGTGCCTCGACAGCAACGACTATGGCAATGAGCTATTGACGGCAACGAGCGGTGACGCTCTGTGAAGTTGCAACTGAGCAGGGCAATTGGCCACTCTGGTGCCTTTCAGGCGTTCGGTGGCAGCGGTCAAGAAGTCGGGCAGGTGGAGACGTCGGTCTCACCCTGAAGCGATCAGTTACGGCACTGAAGCGAACGTTCTTCTCATGTCCCGGCGAGGGTGGCTCGCAGTTCGTCGGTCACCGTGTGCAGGCAGCTGCCGAAACTCGCATGCCCTTTGCTCTCGATCCAGTGCCGGAAGGCGTTCCCGAAGACCATCGTGGCGAGCTGCGCGACCAATTCGGCTGTCTCGGCCTTCACCTGACGTTGCTTCAGGGCGTCGCGGATCGCCTCGGTGATCGCGACCGCCTTGGTCCGTTCGCGCTCCTGCAGCTCCGGGCTGGCGTCGATCACCGCCCGGCGCTCCGTCGCGCCGTCCACTTGCTCGGTGAGTTGGCCACCGACTCGGGCAAACGCGTCGAGGGCAGCAGCGAGCGGGGACGCGTCCGGGTTTGCCGCCAGGACCGCCTCCGCGAGTGCCGGGGGCAGGTGTTCCGAGCCGGCGAACAGGACCTCGCGCTTGTCAGGGAAGTAGCGGAAGTAGGAGCGCCGGGTGAGTCCGGCCCGCTCAGCGATGTGGGTCACCGTCACGTTGTCGTAGCCGCGCTCCAGGAAGAGCTCCAGAGCTGCCCGCTTCAGGCGCTGCTCGGCACCCGGATCCCACCTCGCCATGGGTTGACTGTAACAGGTGATGTCCCACTGTGTCGTCAGTGCTAGCCTGCACTCACGACACACTGTGTCATCACTGGGGCACCTGTCCCCGGTGCGGCCCGGAGCAGGCAGGGGTGGCGTTCACATGACGGAGACCAGCAAGACCGACGGAACAGCTGGCGAGAGCAGGGCGGACGACGAGGTATGGATAGTCGGGGCCGCCGGCCGTGTGGGCCGGGGCGTGACCGCGCGACTGGTCGGGCGGGGGCTGACGGTCGTGCCGGTCGGGCGCAGCCGGGAGCGGATGCTCGCCGCCGGGGCCGAAGCCGGTTTGCCTGGGGACGCGAAGGTGATCGTCGCCGATTCTGCTGAGCGGATCGCGGACGAGATCGTCCGGAAGCGCCCGCGGGTGGTGGTGAACACGATGGGCGCCTTTGCCGCCACGGCACCGGTGATCGCCCGCGCCTGCATGCCCGGCGGCCACTACGTCGACCAGGCCAACGACGTGGTCGCCGTGCAGGGGCTGCTCGCCCTGCACGACGAAGCGGTGCGGGCGGGCAGCACCCTGGTCACCGGCGCCGGATTCGGTGTGCTGGCGACGGAGGCGGTGGTGGCGATGCTGTGCGAAGGCCGACCCACGCCGCACCGGGTGCGGGTCGACGCCGTGGCCTCGGTGGCCGTCGAGGCGGGTGTGCTCGGTGCCGCCTTGGCGGCCAGCATCGTGGACGTGCTCACCGCCGGCGGACGGCGGTACGAGAACGGGCGGCTGATGACGTCGCGCCTCGGCGCGGACCCACAGCAACTCATCTTCCCGGACGGTGAGTCGGCGAAGTCGGCAGGTGTCTCGTCCGGCGAACTCCTCGCGGCGCATGCGGTGAGCGGAGCACCATTCGTCACCGCGACTTCGGCTCTCGTGCCGACCGCTCCGCTGATCCGTGCCCTGCTCCCACTGCTCGGCCGCCTGCTGTCCGTTCCGGCGCTGCGGCGCCTCGCCGTCGACCGGCTCGGCCGGGCCACGGTGAAGGCCGCACCCCGTCCGCGCAAGCACTCCTGGGGGCACGCCGTCGTCGAGTGGGCGGACGGCACCCGGCACGAGGGATGGCTCCGCGCCGGTGACGGCATGGACTTCACGGCCGACGTCACCGCCACCGTCACGGAACTGCTGGCCCGTGGCGTCGGCAAGCCCGGGGCCTGGACGCCCGCAGCCGCCCTCGGGGCCGACCTTGCGACGGCCGCAGGCGGCACCTTCGTACTGGACTGAGGAGCGCCGATACCCGCCGTCCGGCGGCTGCCGGGGCCTCTCACCCTCTTGCCGCCAGATGGGATCGACATCGAGGCGAACGGCCGCAGCCGCTGGTCGATGCCGCTGCGGCCAACTGCGATGCTCGGCCTGGCAAACCAGCGTGCTCAGTCACAGAGGTAGCCGCGTCTGCCGGATCAGCACCCCGGCCCTGGACAAGAGCAGTCGGGTGGCCCGGAGGGGTCTCACCTCCGGGCTCCCACAGATCCCGGCGTGACAGTCTCCCGTCACCGGGCTCTTCTCAACCTCGCCATCAGAACTCCGGGACCCATCGCCAGTGCGCGAAGAAACCGGGGTACTGGCGGGTCGTGCGCTTCCATGCGGCGTGCGCTTTGTTGAAGGTCCTCAGCCGTCTGTACTTCTTCCTCATCCAGCGCACCAGGTAGACGTTGATGCGCCTGAGCAGCGGATACAGCTCCGACCGGTAGAAACGGCCGTAGTAGTTCATCCATCCCGACACGATCGGGTTGAGCCATCGTGCGAGTTCTTGCTCGGAGAGGGAGGTGTGGCGGTGCAGCCTCCAGGACCACACCGTCTGGCTCATCCTCCGGATGGCGGTCTTGGAGACCGCCGGACCGAAGCCCGTGAACACGGTCCCCTGCCTGTTGCGGACCGCCCGAGCCCGGAACGTGAACCCCAAGAAGTCGAACGCCGTGTGCCCGAAGGAGCCTTGACGCTTCCCGTCCTTGCAGTACACGATCCGGGTCTTGTCCCGGTGGAGCCGCAGCCCGACCTGCTCCATCCGCGCGCCGATCGCCGACACCAGCATCTGGGCCTGGCGCTCACTGCGGCAGTGCACCACCGCATCATCGACGTACCGCTAGAACGGCACCGCCGGGAATCGCCGGGCCATCCACTCGTCGAGTAGGGTCGGGGACTGGCGCGGTGGATGAGTCTCCGTTTCCAGTCCCCGCCGCTTCAAACCGGACATGCGGTTCTCCCGCATCCGGCTTTCCGACATCGTTCACCGCTGGGCATGCACGGTCGCCCCGTGCCACTTTCCGGACAGACGGAAGACCCCGAGCCGACTGATCCACCCGTAGTTGTAGCGGGCGGCCCAATTCCGGCCTGAGAGGCCATGTTTGCTGCTGGTGAAAATCGCCAGCCGCTCGTGGACGTACTGGTCTACCGCTACGAACTTCCGCGCAGAGTTTCCCTTACGGAAGTACCCGGCCCATCCCCGGAGTACGGGGTTGAGCTCGGCCACCACGGCAGCCACCGGCCGCTCGGTCCGAGAGCGCAAGGTAGCCACGCGGACCTTATCCCGCAGCACCTTCAACGCCCGTCGCGAGGGCCACCGGTACAGGTAGAACCTGCCCCGCCACTTCCACGACTCCACTTTCCGGTGGTGGAAGCCGAGGAACTCGAAGCCCTGCCCACCTCGGGTGAGGCAGGTGATGCCGGACTTCTCGGGGTGCAGTCGCATCCCGAGCTGCCCCAGCACTCTCGCCGCCAACTGCTGGGCCTGCTCGGCCCGTTGTCTGGTCGGCGACAGGACCACGAAGTCATCGCAGTACCTCACCAGCACTCCCAGCCGGCGGCCCTCGCCCTGCCACGCCTCATCGAGGACGTGCAAAGCGACATTCGCCAGCAACGGGGAGATCGGTGAGCCCTGCGGAGTTCCCGCCCCGGTCGGGGAAGTCACCCCGCCCTCCAGTACTCCCATCCGCAGCCACGACCGGACCAGCTTCAGCATCGACCGGTCCGCCACGCGCCTCGCCAACTGAGCGACGAGTGCGTCGTGCCCGATCGTCCCGAAACAGTCCCGGATATCGGCCTCGAACACCCACTCCCGACCTTTGTTCGCCGCAACGCGCACGGCATCGCACGCGTCGATCGCGGACCGTTTCGGCCGGAATCCGTAGCTCGCCTCGGTGAACCCGGCCTCGAAGACCGGTTCGAGAACCATCTTCGCGGCCGTCATCACCACCCGGTCCGCCACGGTGGGAATCGACAGAGGCCGGAACTCCCCCGGCCGCCCTGGCTTGGGAATCTGGACCCGCCGCAGCACCGACGGACGATACGTATACGTCCGCAGTCGTTCCGCCAGGTCCTGGAGGAATACATCCACCCCCGAGGCCGCCACCGCGTCGACGGTTACGCCGTCCACGCCAGGGGCTCCCCGGTTCGTGCACACGACCGACCATGCCCGCCACAAGACGTCCATGCGGTGGACGTGGCCATACAGGGCATGGAACTGCCGTTCGGGTTCTTGCTTGGCACAGCGGTAAAGCGTCCACTGCAAGGCTCGGACCTTGTCCAGAGGGCGGCCGTCCAGTCGTGCGACGCCTTCCTCCCGACGGATGGAACTAGCCGAAACGGCACTCATCCGGGCCCCTCCCTGTTCGCGAATCGCATCGATGAAGCAGGGGCCCTTCGCTCCCGGCGGGTTATGTTGTCCCGCCGATCAGCACTACTACGACCCCCTCCGACTGCCTCTCGACAACCCGCCACTTCCCGGTTCCGCCGGTTATAGGCGAGCCACGCTCCCGAGCCGCACACCCGGGGCCGAGTAGGCCCTCTCCAGTTCCCAGGACACCCTTCCGACCGTTCCACGCCCCTTACGCCGGGAGGTTCTTCAGCGCCCGCTCCAGGTTCCCGGACGCCTTCCATGGCCTTCGCCCTACGCATACGGGCTCGGCACCTCCTTGGCCCACCCCACCGGGCGGGGTCTACATGACGACGCTGCAGGCTTCACTTGATGTTGCGGACCGGTCGGTCGCACGCCCCCGAAGGACGCTTGTCACTCCGCTTCGACGCCGTCCTCTCGAACGACGCCGGGAGTCAGCTACCGGGGACCCTGGCGTCTCCCCGGACCGGACTTGCACCGGCTGGCTGCCCTGAGCTTGACGTCCGGTTACATCCCCTCCACCTCTTTCAAGTTGAGACGACGCCCGAACTCCTGGACGTACACGCGTAGTGCAAGAACAGGTTGGCCAGCACGGGCGAGCCCACGCCCCCAACACAATGGATAACTCGGGCGCATGTCACCCTCGGTGTCGGCGGCGTCGTAGTTCTGGTCACTCTGGGTGGTCTTCTTCCTGACCGGGATGCGGTGCCGGATGGTGATCTTTTCGGGGCCGATGAGGATGTCCTGGACCAGCAGGCGCAGCACGCGTTGGCGCTGGGACACCTCGGCCACGGCGGCGTTCCTGCGGAGCTGGGCGAGGAAGTCTTTGAGGCTCGGGGCGAGTTGGAGGTAGGCGTCGCGGTCGGCAAGCTGGGAGTCGAGTGCGTCGAGCTGGCCGCGCAGGCCGGCCTCGCGGGCGCGCAGGTCGGGCATCCGCGCACGGAGTTCGTCGATGGTGATCAGCTGTTCCTGGAAGGCTTCGATCATCCTGGTGATCGCCATGTTCGCCTTTGCCAGGGCGAGTTCGGTCCGGGCGCGTTGGCGGGTGGCCGGGTCCGAGGTACGGGCGCGTTCGAGGCGCTGGTCGATCTCGGTCCGGATCAGGTGCGGGTCGGCGAGCAGGGCGGTGATGTGGTCCCAGACGAGGGCGTCGAGGTAGTCGGCGCGGACCGGCTTGCTGGCGCAGATGCGGCCGCCTTCGTAGCGGTAATCGTCGGAGCCCAGGCACCGGTAGTAGTAGATCTTGTTGTTGGCACTCGTCGTGGTGTGGCTGCGGTAGTAGCCGTATCCGCAGGTCGTGCAGGCGATGATGCCCTGCAGCAGGGAGGGGACCTTGCTGTTGCGGGAGGCGAACTTCTTGTTGTCCGCCAGGCGCTGGGCGACGCGCTCGAAGGTGGCCTGGTCGATGATCGCGGGGATGGGGATGGTGATCCACTCCTCGCGGGGGCGGTCGACGGCCTTGACAGGGCGCGGGGTGGTGCGGCCCTGCAGACGCGCGACGCGGTTGAGGGCCGGGGGCTCGTGGACGAGTTGGGTCTTGCCGAAGACGGCGTGGCCCGCGTAGGCGGGGTTGCGGAGCATGCCCCAGACGACGCTGCGGTCCCAGCGCGTCTTGCCGGTACGGGTCAAGGTGCCGGACTCGCTCAGCCAGCGGGTCAGGTCGGCGAGGGAGGCGCCCTCGTCGGCGTAGCGGCGAAACGGCTCGGCCACCAGCGCGGCTTCGTGCTCGACGATCTCGTAAGCGGCTCCGCACTCGGGAGATTTGCGCAGGTAGCGGTAGCCGAACGGGGCGCCGGCCAGGACGTTGACGGACCCGGCCTTGGCCCGGTAGGTCTTGCCGCGCCGGTAGCGTTCCATGAGCTGGGCCTTCTCGTACTCGGCGAACATGCCCTGGAACTGGACGAGCAGCTGGTCCTCGGGGCTGTCGCCACGCGGCCCGCGGACGAACTCCACACGGGTGCCCGCGCGGGCGAACTCCTCGATCAGCAGGGCCTGGTAGGCGAACTTGCGGGCCAGCCGGTCCGGCGCGTAGCACAGCACCACATCCACGCCGACCTGCGCGACGAGGTCCCGCAGCCGCTCCAGACCAGGACGGATCAGGGTGGCGCCGGAGTGCCCTTCGTCCTCGATTGATATGAAGTGTCTACCACATATAACGAATACAGTTCAGGCAGGTCGACTTTCACCCAAACGGCACCGAACAGAGCTCAAGCACCTGCTGTTTCATGAATTGTGCGTGGATGGCGTGAACCGGCAGAAATCTCAGCGGATGAACTGCGCCCGCCCACGGGGGCACTTCGCCGCCTCGGCGAACTGCACGATGACTTCGGAACGCTCCAGACTGACACGTGATGGAACGGTTGGAGTGGTCGTCACGCCCCGGGGAGTCTCAATGCGTGAAGTCAAGCAGTGCGTTCCTGGAACGCTGTTTCTTATGGTGCTTCTGCACACGCACGCTGGAAGGAAGTAAAGGCCGCATCAGCGGAGCCAGCAGGGAACACCAGCGAGACGGTGACCCGGTTCGCCGTCGTGATGACGTAGTGCTGTGCCAGGTAGGAGAGATCACCCCAGCTTTCTCGGGCATGGGCTCGCATCAGGATCTGGCCGCATCTCGTGCAGGCTATCCAGGGAACGAGAACGAGACCGGCCAGATCTTGTTCGGCTACACCCGTTGCCTCGGGAACGATGGTTTCGTCGCCTTCGATCAGCTTCAGGGAGCCTGGTTTGCCTTCATCACGGCACTGAAGGATCTGGCGCGTGAGGGCCTCCCGCGCTGGGCAGCGAGGCGGTTCAGCCCCGATCAGCGCGCCAGGCGGCTGACCGCCCAGCTCGAAGCCCGAGCAACTATGGCGATCGCTCACCTGGGACCGCGGCAAGGAGCTGTCGGCGCACGCCCAGTTCACGATCGAGACCGGCATCCCGGTCTACGTCGCCGATCCGCACAGCCCCTGGCAGCGCGGCACCAACGAGAACACGAACGGCCTCCGCCAATACTTCCCGAAGGGAACTGACCTTTCTCGATGGGCGGCTGAGGATATCGAGGCGGTCGCTGCCACGCTCAACAGCCGGCCCCGGAAGAGTCTCGGTTGGAAGACGCCAGCCGAAGCCCTCAACGACCATCTACTATCGATCACATAAGCCGGTGTTGCATCCACTGGTTGAACCTGGTGAGTACACGAGTGACGAATTCCGCAGCGAAATAGGCAAGTTGCGCATGAGGCAGTCGATGGGGCGCGTCGGCTCTTGCTACGATAATGCCGCCGCGGAAAGCTGGTTCGCCATCCTGAAAGCAGAGATCGGGACGACCATGTGGGAGACCCGCGAGGCCGCCCGGGCCGACGTTTTCCGTTACGTCGAGGTCGAGTACAACCGCAGCCGGCTCCGTCGGCACCCCGACTACGGGTACGTCACCCCGCTCGAAACGAGATCCTTGCTCAGGCAGAACCTCGTCCCGGCAGCGTAAACACCCGCTGTCCACTTCGCGGGGGGAACTTCATTGTTCCTGTCGCTTAGCTGCATCTTGGCTCTGGATCGCCTGCTGTCACGTCCAACGTTCGGCTCGTCCTGAGTTGCCCGAAAGTCGTACGGGACTGCCTGGGAGTGCGGGCGCGGGTGCTCTACTGACTTCGGCTCGTCAGGGTGACTTTGGATCGTCGAGGGCCAGGCTGGTGCCGGCTATGAAGCCGTCGAGGGTTTCTAGCCGGTACTGGAGGCGCTTGAGCCGGTTGCGTACGAAGGTTTCGAGTCGGTCCAGGGCGACGGCGGCGAGGTTGGCCAGACTGCGCTTGACGTGCGCCCATACCCACTCGACGGGGTTGAGGTCGGGTGAGTAGGCGGGCAGCAGGAACACCGTCAGCCATGCACGCTCAGCGATCAGCTCGCCCATGGTGCGGGAGAGGTGGGTGTTCAGCCGGTCCCACACCAGCACGATCGGTGCCTTGACGAGGTGGTGGACGCCGTCGATCAGGGCGATGAAGTCCCGCTCGCCCATGCTGCGGCGCTTGTCCTTGCCCGCTCGGTGGGTGCGCAGGCGGTGGCACAGCCGGGTGCGGGAGCCGGGCCGCATGGCGATCAGTCCGGCCACCGACAGGCGCCCCGAACGGCGGCCGCTGACCGTCACGATCGGGGTGCGGCCGCGCCGGCCCCAGGTTCGTCCTTTGGGCGGCCGTCGGGTGAACCCGGCTTCGTCCTCGAAGCAGATGTAGCCTCCGCAGGCCGCCCGGGCTCTTTTACCTCGGCCCAGGTCGCCTCCTTCCACGCAGTCACGGCCTGCTCGTCGCGTTCGGCGACCCGCCGCGCGGGCACCTGCGGGCTGAAACCGAGGCGGTGCATCAGCCTCGTGGCCCCCGAGACGCTGTAGGAGATGTGGAACTTCCTGCCGATCAGCGTGGCCACCCTCGCCGCGGTCCACACCTGGTCCTCCACCCAGCCGTGCGCGGCAGGCCCCTGCTCGAGATACACGGCGAGTTTCTCCCGACAGCGCGGTGACAGACGGCATCGCGACCCGGCCGAGCCACGGGAGGCCAGAGCCTCACGACCGCCGTCCCGCCACAACTTGTGCCACTGGTAGGCCGTTTTCAGGCTCACCCGCAGGTGTCTTGCGACCTCCGACGGCTTGATCTCCTACTCGAACAGCTCGGCCGCCTGCATCCGTACCGTCTCCCGGCGTTGCCGCCCCGCAGCGGTCAGCCCGCCCCCATCCGCATACCTCACACACCACGGGATACAGCCACCGCTTCGAGCCCATCAGGGACTTCGCGAAGATTCACCCTGACGAGCCGAAGTCAGTAAATGTGGCGAAGTGCGCGCCCTCGATGGGGAATTGCTGACGACGGCGAGCTGTCACCTGGGGAAGGCCCGTGCCCCTTGGCCTCTGTGGACGGTCAGCGATTTTGGCTCTGTCCGCAGTTCCGTGAATGATCTTGCGGGTGCGGCTTCTGGTCGTGTGCAGGGTTTGTAGCGGCGTGTCAGGTCATGCGGGCGTCTGCGGATCTTCGCGTCCGAGCATGTCGGCGAGAGGAGTCCCGATTCGTGCTGCTGCGATTCGACGTGCTCGCAACTGGGCTCGGGTACGGGGGCGGAACTTGGGTTCCTTGCCGCAGCCGCAGGATTCGCGGCCCTCGTAACGCAGTCCGGCGTCCAGCACGGCAGCCACGACGGTCCACGCTTTGGTGTCTCGGCGCCGCGGTGCCGCAAAGTCATGGCCAGCACAGAGCATTGGCTCGGCGCATCGGGGACATCGGTGTCCGCCGGGCCCTGGGTGCTGCTTGAACGCGACGCGGCAGGGCACGCACACGTAATGCAGCTTGTAGGGCTTCTCGGCGTAGTAACACACGAGACGAACGTACCCGGCATGGTGGCGGCTGACGAGGCGTTTTTCATGGTGCAGTTCATGGCCGGGTGAGGATGCGGGTTCGCAGGAGTTCGAACGAGGCCCGGCCATACATTGCTCTCTTGAGTGTTTTGACCCGGTTCACGTTTCCTTCGACAGCACCGGAACTCCACGGCAGCGTGAGTCCGGCGGTGACAGCGTCGAGGTCCTGGCGGAGGAAGCCGGCGAAGCCCTGCATCGGCTTCGGTGCGTTTTGTTCGGCCTGGCGGATCCACTCCAGCAGCAGGAATCCGCGCCGGTGACGCACCAGATCTGCGAAGGCCCGGGCGAGGTCGCAGGCCCGGGTGATGTCCGGGCAGGCGAGCCGGACCTGAAGGAGGCGCTCGTCCTGGCTTTCGGTGAGCGTCTCCCGGGGCCGCATGATCCACGAGGTGATCTTGCGAGGGCTCGGGATGTCGGCCCGGATCGGTTCGGCGGTGCCCGTGCGGAGGGCGGCGAGGTGTTTGCGGACGACCTGGCGGCTGCCTCGGTAGCCGCGATCCTGGATCTCCAGGAACAGCTGTGTGCCGCTGACCTGGCCCTGCGCCTCGGTGAAGCGAGCGTTGAGGTATGCCTTGAAGGGCTCCAGGACGCCGTTGGGGCGGCGGTCGCGGGCGGAGGCCAGCAACTCGTCGAGGTCGGTGTCGCGAAAGCGGCGCACGGTCTTGCGGTCGAGGTTCAGCCGGCGGGCGATGGCGCTGATCGTCCAGCGTTTCTCCAGCAGGCGGTGGATGTCCTCGTGGCGGTGGCGGGTGCGTTCGATGATCTGGGTGCGGGGCAGTTCCGCGGGCGGTAACAGCATCGGCTCCACTTCGGGTACTTCGGTCGCCGTCTTCTCCTCGGCACGTTTGCGCAGGCAGTCGCGATGCTGGTGGCAGGTCTTCTCCACCGCGGCGGACAGGTTCTGAAGCAAATGCCAGCGATCGGCGACTTCCAGGGCATTGGGGGCGGCTTCCTTGACCGCCTTGGTGTAGGCGGTGGCGCGGTCCCGGCAGATGATCTCGGCTCCGGGATGCTCGGTGAGCCAGGCCGCGAACGTTTCGGAGGTGCGGTCGGGCAGTACGTCCACGACGTGGCCGGCCTCGACGTCGATCAGCACGGTGCCGTAGGTGCAGCCCTTGCGGAAGGCGAACTCGTCCACCCCCAGCACCCGCGGCGCACGGTCCGGCACCGCCGGCGCCGTCAGCAGCCTGAGCAGCCGGGTTCGGCCCGCGGTGAGCCGCAGGCGTCGGCACAGCCGTGCGGCGGGACGGCCGCCGAGCTCGATCGCGATCGACCGCAGCCAGCCCGCCAGCCCGGTACTGGAACGGCGGTAGCGCGTGGACAGACCCGGCACCTGCTCGACGAACGTCGCACGGGAACAGCTCCTGCGGTCGCAGAAGTACCGGCGCACCCGCAGCCGGACGACGACTCGGCGTGACCCCAACGGCCGCTCATCCAGGGTGCGTTGATACGTGCTGTGTACGCGGCGGGCCTGTTTACGGCAGTTCGGGCACCGGCCTGGACGGGCCGTCGACACCGCCTCCACCACCAGGATGCCGGAGGAGTCGCACACCCCCTCCACCCGCACATCGATCCCGGGAAACAGCACATCCTCAATCGTCTTGCTCGCCACAGCAGGAAATACGTTGCCGAAACGATCCCGCGTTCCTGCCGCTGACCTGGGGATTCACGGAACTGCGGACAGAGCCGCGATTTTTCCCCAGCTTCCGAGACTTCGTGGTCACCGATTGGGCCAGGCCGGCGGGTCGCGAGTCTCCAAGGGGAGGTTGACCGTGACGAGAGTCCCGCCCATCCCTGTATCAGGTGGTTTGGGCGATTGGTAGTCGTTCCATCTGAATCGTTTGGGTTCTCCTTGGGCATGTCCGTGCCGGGTTGAGGGGCCTGGCCGTCTCGGAGTCGCCGTCCCTCGACCGACGGGCCGAGGGGTCGATTGACACTCTGGATGGCAGGCGCGCCTGGACCCAAGCCCACGTCGAGGCCTTCCGCTTCAAGCGCTGATCGTTCACATCCGACTCTCCATCGGTCGCCGTAGCTCACACCACATCAGTT
Source organism: Streptomyces sp. Ag109_O5-1 (assembly GCF_003814875.1). Lineage (GTDB taxonomy): Bacteria > Actinomycetota > Actinomycetes > Streptomycetales > Streptomycetaceae > Streptomyces > Streptomyces sasae. The sequence goes on from NZ_RKQF01000001.1 coordinate 2,406,890, forward strand.
ACACCAGTGGCTTTGCAGGCCCGGAAAGGGGTGGTCAGTCGTGGTCGATCGGTAGTAGGCCGAGCTGGACTGCCCGCTTGCCCGCTTCGAAGCGGCTCCGTGCCTGGAGCTTATCCAGGAGATCCGCCACGGTGCGCCGGATGGTCCGTGCGGAGAGTCCCATGCGTTTGGCGATGGCTTCGTCCGTCATCCCCTGGGCGAGTAGTTCGAGGGTCTGGGTGTGCTGCCGGCTCAGCTCCTCCACGGATCCGCGGGTAGGCTGGCCGAACGGGGTTGCGGCAGTCCACATGGCCTCGAAAAGTCCGCACAGAGCTGTGAGGATGCTGTCGCGTCTGACAATGAGGGCTCCCTGCCGGGCATCGTTGATGGTGGTGGGCAGGACTGCTATCTGGCGATCGGCGATGATCATGCGAATAGGGAGCGTGGGGATGGTTCGCACCGACGCGCCTTGTTCGGTGAGCCAGGTCAGGTGACTGCGAGTGCAGGCGTCATGCTTGATGCTGTCGAGGTAGATGGTCCGCATGCGGACGCCTTTGTCGAGGATGGTCTGATTGGCCGCGCGGCCGGCCGCCAGGTCCACTGCGGAGTGAGCACCACCTGGGGCGAACGTCATCACCTCGCTATGAGCCTGCTCACCGAGTTCCATCAGGAAGGAGTGGATTCCCTCGGCCGGGATAACTTCCTCGCCCGGTGCGTTGCCGGGCGCGAGGTGGGCGCATTCCGCGATCAGCTGGGCGGCTGCTGCTCTGGCCGCCTCAATGCGCTGATGATGGGCTGCCAGATCGGCCTGGTGCCGTTGGAGCAGCAGCGTCATGGCGCGTTCGGGGCTCACCGGGAAGAAACCGCTTACGCCCTGCGGATACGGACGGATGACTGTCAGCTTGGCGAGGTGGTCCAGGCATGTACGCACCTGCGCGGTCGGCACTCCCAGGCGATTGGCTATGTGATCGACGCCATCGCCTGGGTGGACCAGCATGATGCGGTAGACATCCTCGGACAGGGAATCGAGACCCAATGGCTCAAGCATCGGCCAACGCCGCGGTGAGTACGAGACCTTGGCCCACGACGACGTCTGGCTTGCCACCGCGTGCCTGCGTGAGGCTGATGGTTCTGCCGTGCTCGTCAAGAAGACTGTCGTCCGGTATGGGCGTCTCCGGCGTGGCCGTGCCCGTGGGAAGCTCCACGGCATCCAGGCCAGCTTGGTCGTCGCTGACAGCCTGCTGCGTGTCGGCCGGGACCTGCTTCACCGTGCCCGCGACGAGTACCCCGACCTGCTCGGCGATGGTGCTGCTTGGGGTCGCCACAGAGCTGAGACCTTTAAGTGACGAGGAACAGTGGGCACGGCCGTCGACGTGGTGAGTGGGTGCGCCCCTTAGAGATCCCGACACCACCCATAGTCGCTCCTCGTGTCGCGCGTGCCTGTGGAGCGGTGTGGCCGAGCCCGTGGCCTCGACGGCGTCGGTAACGTCATGGCGTCCTTCGGTCTTTGCTGCGGAGGTGAGGGTGACTCGCAGATCTTGCCCCAGGATGTACTGGCGGGCCCAAGCACCGCCGACCGCAGGTGTGAAGAGACTCATGGTGCACGGCTCCTTGCTTGCGGCGCCGATCCGACTGTCTGCGGCTTCCTGCTGGAACGACCGGCCGAACAGGTCCTGGGTGAGCTTCCAGCCCTGGGGGCCGGCGAGAGACGGCACTTGCTTGCCTGCCTTGTGCCAGCACACGTTGTGGTCCTCTACTTCTTGGCCGGTCCGGTCTTTGGACACAGGGGGCGTCGCTGCAACGTGGAAACCGATCCACTGCGCGGTCGCACTGCCGATGTAGCCCCGGGCGCCGGCCGGGTGGATCGCTTCCTTTTCCTCTTTAGTCTTCGCAGTGGTCTGAGTCGACTTTCGCCCCGAATAGCTTGTGTAGCCCCGACTTTGCACGCAGCTGGCGACCAGAGCCTCGTTCGTCCGGTACAGCAGGATGTCCTCGGAGGTGTCATAGGTGTCAGTCCGTCGTACCCCGTGACGGGCGCTGTCGCAGAAGCCGAGACGACCGGCGGGGCTCAGCGCCGCATCCGCCGCACCGCCGACCAGGCCCGCGGAGCATCGCATCCGCTGGTCAGGAGGCCAGTGGCGATTATCGTCGCACAGGCCGTGCTCGTGGCGTGCCGTACGCCTCGCTGTGCGAAACCCCGTTCGCCGGGCCGGAAGTTCCTCACAAGGGGTCACCCACGCGGTTCCTGTCGTTTGAAGGGCGTCGAGTCTGTGGCCGCTGCCCATGCTTACGGGGAGCTTAAGGAGATCGCCGCAGCGCAGTCTTGAACGGCAGCGACGTTCCGGTGGAACGTTTGCGACACGAGCGAGGCCTGGACAAGGAGAACCAGTCCACCTCGCACAGAACGGACATGATGGCCAGCCGGGTCGGATCCGAAAACAGACGGTTCAGGCCCGGCGGCTGGTGACGAGACGTCAGGGTGGTGCGATGGCGAGTACGGCGTTGTGTCCACCGAAACCGAAGGAGTTGCTGAGCGCGAGGGGCACCGGAGTGGAGACAGCCGTGGTCGGGACATTGAGGTGAATATCGGAGTCCAGCGTCTGCAGATTGGCCGTTGGAGGGGTGATCCCCTGCTCGACGGCGAGGACCGTGAAGGCGGCCTCGACAGCACCGGCGGCGCCGAGCAGGTGACCGGTTACGCCCTTCGTCGAGGTGACATAGGGATGGTGGGGGAAGTTGCGCTCCAGCATGACGGATTCGGCCAGGTCGTTCTGGCGGGTCGCCGTGCCATGCGCATTGATGTGTGCGACATCGCCCGGAGTCGCGCCGGCGTCGCGCAGCGCGGCAAGGACCGCGGATTGCGCGCCCGCGCCCTCGGGGTGTGGTGATGTGATGTGCAGGGCGTCAGAGGATGCCCCATAGCCCGTGATCAGGCCCCGGATACGAGCCTTCCGCGCTTGTGCGTCCGCGATCCGTTCGAGGATGAGGATGCCGGCCCCCTCCCCCGCGACGAAACCGTCCCGGTCGGCGTCGAAGGGGCGGGATGCGGCGGCCGGGTCGTCATGTCGACGGGAGAGGGCCTTCATCTGTGCGAAACCCGACATGTACAAGGGAGTCAACCTGCCCTCGCTGCCGCCGGCGACGGCGATGTCGCAGCGGTCGAGGATGAGCAGGTCGCGGGCCATGCCGATCGCCGTCGTCCCCGAGGCACACGCGGTTGCGGTCACGAGGCTCGGGCCGGCGGCGTTGAACTCGATGGAGACGACACCGGCGACCATGTTGATCAGGTGCTTGGGCAGCAGCAGTGGGGAGATAGCCTTGGCGCCTCGTTCAGCGAAGAGCGCGTACTGCTCATCTAGTGTGGTGATGCCGCCCTGACCGCTTCCAAGGACCACCGCCACCCGCGCTCCATCCCACGTGCGGGGATCGAGACCTGCATCCTGGAGCGCCTCATTGACTGCGGCGACGGCGAGTTGAGTGACGCGGTCCATGCGCAGTGCCCTGCGGGCCCCAAACAGCTCGTCGGCATCGAACCCGGGAACGAGACTGGAGATGCGCACCGGGCACCCGTCAAGTGACGGGTCGATGGCAGCTGTGGGCTTTCCGTTAGTTATGGCGTCCCAGCTCGCTTCCACACCGATACCGCCAGGTGTGACAAGACCGAGGCCGGTTACGGCGACATCCATCAGACGTTCCCGCTCTGCTGTTCCAGCAGACCGGCGAGGTCTCCGAGGCTGGTCCTGCCGAAAATCTCCTCGCTGCTGATGGAGATGCCCAGTTCGCTCTCCAGATACAAGGACAGCTCAACGATGGCCAACGAGTCGAGCTCGATGTCCTCCAGGGTCGCCGTCGGCCGGATCACCTCGCGATCTACCTTGAGGTTGGTGACGAGGACTTGCTTGAGCTCTTCATACATGGTGTTTCCTTCCCTTCTCTGGGTATGCAGTGTCGGCATTTCGGTCAGTGCGCTGGGAGATCGGGCCATATCAAGGTGGTTGCACCCCAGGTCAGACCCCCGCCGAAGGCGGTGAGCAGGACCTTGTGGCCCGCAGTCAGGAGACCGGAGTCCGCCGACTGGGCCAGCAGCAGGGCGAGGGAGGCGGCCCCGGTGTTACCCACGTGCTCGATGTTGGACAGGCACCGGTCCGGCGGGAACTCCAGGCGGGTGGCCAACGAGTTCAGGATGCGGGCGTTGGCCTGGTGGACGGCGAATCGGTCGATGTCGGTCATGCTCCATCCGGCAAGCCGGGCGGCCTGGGCGGATGCTTCAGTCATGCGTGTGACGGCGTGCCGGTAGGTTTCGCGTCCCTGCATGCGGAAGAAGAAGTCCTCCGCGCGCGGCTCCGTTCCGGATACGCGTTGCCGCGCACCGCCGGCGGGCACTTCGATCAGATCGCTGTGCGCGCCGTCGCTGTGCAGCACCATCGGCCCTATGGCGCCCGGTTCATCGACGTGACCGGCACGCAGCACCACGGCCCCCGCGCCGTCTCCGAAGATGACAGCGGTGGAGCGATCGGCGGGATTGATGAGGGTCGAGAACGCATCGGCCGTCACCAGGAGGACCCGATCGGCGGCATGGGAGGCGATCAGCCCCGCTGCCGTGGCCAGTCCATACAAGAAGCCGGAGCATACTGCGGCGATGTCGAAGGCCGGCACCTCGTGCAGACCGAGCCGGGCGGCCACGTCGGGCGCGGTTGCCGGACAAGGCCTGTCCGGCGTGGTGGTGGCCAGAACCACGGCGTCGACCTCGCCGGTCCCGGCGGATTCTAGCGCGCGCCAAGCCGCTTCGACGGCAAGGTCGGATGTTGCCACGCCTGGTTGCACGATGTGCCGGGTAGCGATGCCCGTGCGGGCACGGATCCATTCGTCGCTGGTGTCGAGACCGCCGGCGATGAGGTCCGCGTTGCTGATTCGAGTCGGCGGCACGTAGGCCCCGATGCCAATGAGCACTGCGTTTCGGTGGGATGGGCGTCTCATGCGTCTGTTCCTAGCGTTCTCAAGGCCTTGTCAGGAGAGTTGATGGGGTGTGATGTAGCGGCCGGGGGACGGGTTTGTGGACCAATCCGTCTGGGCGACGTCATCCGCGGCACCCCACGCGCCACCGGCTGGGCCAACACCGCCAGCGCCCGACAAGCCCACACCGACCCGACCGCCGTCCTCGGGCTCCATGGCATCACGTGATCAAACCGGACATCCTTCATCCAGGGAACCCTCCGGGGCCTTTGGGGCCTGCACATAACCGCATGCCCAGGCCGTACCGCAGGGATCACGATCCGCTGAGCCCCTCGGACACTACGAGTTCAACGTGAGCAACAGCTGTCCGCCTCCCTCCATCAGCTGTCACCAGCGGCGAAACGCCGCTCGTAGTACTGATCCACCATCGCCACCCCCTGATGCGTCCAGCCCATGCCGGCCAGCTCCTCCGAGGCATCCAGCGCTCGCTCCAAAAGGTCAAGAGCGCGGCCCTCGGCTTCCACTAATGAGGTTGCTAGGACGAAGAGCCCCAACACCATTTCCCCTTGCGGGTCTGAGGTCACGGAGACGTGCTCCACTCCGTCCGCGGCCCGGATCGCTGCAGCAAGTGCGGACACCTGGGATGGAATCCCTCCGCCTGAGCCTGACTTGAGTCGGATATTGACCAAGTACATACGTCTACCATAGACCTACGGATACGGCTCGTCTTGATCGACGGATTGCCGGTTTATGACGTGGCCTAATCCGGACAGCTCATCACCGCTCCCATCGGTCAGCGGGTCAGCGCCCCGCCAGTCCTAATTGGGACAGTGCAACTTGAGGACAGTGCGAACCCCTTGAGGCCTCTATCGCATCCGACAAGACTCACCTCATCGAGCAGTCCACAGGTCAGCTCCCTTAATTCGTCCTCACACCCGCAGGAGCGTCGGTGAATACTTACTCTGGTACGTACTCTTGGATCTCGCCCAGCGACCTCACCTGGGGCGGCTGATTCAGCCCCCACCCTGAATAGTCGCCCTGACTGAGCACGTCAGTGGCCTCGGAACCAGAGAACGTCGTCGTGTCTGATTTTGGGCCTGTAACAGCGCTGTCAAACCCCAGGTTCTATGGACTCCGTCAACCCACTTCTCCGCAGACTCGCAGGTGCGCGACATGCTGCGGCTGTCGTCCAGCAGCTGCGGCCGGAAGAGATCAAGGATGGACTGGACCGGCTCGCGGACTTCGTTCATGAGCAGTCCGAGCAGTCCGCCATCTGACGAATCAGACCTGGTGAGGAAATCCTCAGTTCCAAAGGAACCGCTGCGCAGCGTCCCGGGGAGCCGCGACGCAAGCAGACAACAAATACTAAGAGCTTGTCTCACGTGGCGTGAGATGGATGCAGCATGATGCCTTGTCATGGGTGTCGGTCTGTCGCAGCGGTTGGTTCCTGACGAACTCTGGTCGCTGGTCGCTCCGTTGCTTCCGTCATTCGCCTCCCGTCCGCAAGGCGGGGGCACGGCCCCGTGCGACGAGCGAGCCGTGTTCACCGCTGTGGTGTACGTGTTGACCAGCGGATGCGCATGGCGGCACCTCCCCGAGACCTTCGGGGTTTCTCCCGCCACCGCGCACCGCCGGTTCTCCGCTTGGACCGAGGCCGGACTTTGGAGGCGGTTACACCGAGCAGTCCTGGACGAGCTCGGTGCGCGCGGTGAAGTGGACTGGGCTTCAGTGATCGTGGACGCTGCCTCTGTCCACGCGAAAAGGGGGGATCGCTGACCGGGCGTAATCCGGTCGATCGGGGCAAGAAGGGCAGCAAGCTACACGTCCTGTCCGACGCTCAGGGCTTGCCCTTGGCGCTCGGTGTGTCTGGTGCGAACGTCCATGACAGTCAGGCTTTGCTGCCGCTGGTCCTGGGCATACCCGCGATCCGGTCGCGGCGCGGGCCGCGCCGGCGCCGTCCCGGCAAGCTCCGCGCGGACAAGGCCTACCACTCCGCCGAACACCTGAGGTGGCTGCGCAGCCGCGGCATCGTCCCCCGCATCGCCCGCCCGGGAATCGAATCCAGCGAGCGGCTCGGCCGACACCGCTGGAAGATCGAACGGTCGCTCTCCTGGCTATTCGGCTACCGCCGCCTCACCGTCCGTTACGAGCGGAAAGGCACGCACTTTCTCGGCTTCCTCGGTCTCGCGGCCGCACTGACCTGCTACAAGAAGCTGACCAACCTCACCACGTGAGACAAGCTCTAAATCGGAAAGAGGAACAAAAAGTGAATTCTTTTGATGCTCCGGACGGCCAGTTCCTGGTTCTCGTCAACGACGAGAACCAGCACTCGCTATGGCCCGCGTTCATCGAGGTCCCCAGGGGCTGGATGGTCGTCCACCCCGCCGACACCAGGCAGTCCTGTCTTGACTACATTGAGGCCCACTGGGATGACCTGCGCCCCAAGAGCCTCATTGAGAGCATGGAGCGACCCAGCTCCGTCTGCTGACCTCAAGCCGAATGGGCACGGGCACCCATGGTTCTACCAGTGCCCGGTTGACGGCCCCGTTGCCGGGCTGGCCTGCCTCCCGCACGCTGGGGCAACGACGGCCACCTCCATGACGAAAGGCTGCCTCGCAAGCCTGTGGGCTGGGCGGCATTGGTCTGAGCGTGCAGCTGCTGTCAGCGGAGCGTCATGAACGACAGGGCTGCGCCCGGCCCAGTTCGGGTGCCTGGTCCAGGCGGTGAAGTACCGCGGTGTGCGGGCACTGGACCCGGCCAGGCCCGGTCACCCATGGACCCTGTCCATGGAAGACAGGGTGCTGCTGGTAGCGGTGTGCTACCGGACGAACCTGACGACGCGACAGCTGGCCCCGCTATTCGGTGTCTCGCAGGCGGCCGCCCATCGGATCACCGACCGGCACAGCCTGTTCCTGACCCTGGCACGGACCCGCCTTTACCCCATAGCCGACGAGGTGGTCATTGTCGACGGCACCTTGGTTCCGACCCAGGACCGAAGGGTCGCCGCCCCCGTCGAAGAACTACCACCACTCGGCAAACCTGCAGATTCCCACCGAGGCGCGCACCCGCCGGGTCCTGGCCGTAGGTCGACCCGTGCCCGGCAAGCGCAACGACTGCCAGCATTCGCCAACTCAGGGGTCGACGCCGCCTAGCGGCGACCCGGTCGCGCTGGCCGACGGCGCCCACCGCGGCACCGGCACACTCTCCCGCACCGACGCAAGCCCGGCCAAGATCTGCCTGACTGGCAGAAGGACACCAACCGCTCCCACCGCTGGGTGAGAGCACGAGTCGAACACGCCATCTGCCGCATGAAGAACCGAAGATTCTCCCCGGCTGCCGACGCAGGGCCTGGGCTTCTACCGGGCAGCCGGCGGCATCGCCGGGACGCACTACCTCGCCCTCGCCGACTAAGGTCAGACCCCACGACCAGGCGTATGTCCTCGCACAGCCAGCCGAGTTACGAGACGACCTTAACCCCAATCGCTGCAGCCTGCGGTGATTCCGCACTTCGGGTAGAACTCCGCAGCGTAGTACCGACTTGGACATCTCTCCGCCCCTTCTTCCATTTTCAGCTCGATGCGCCTAATTGGTGCCGTCGTATTTCTGGCATCCAAGTCGGGGCGGCGGACGGACCATTCTCGCGTTCCCGCTGGAGTCGGTGCCGCCGTGCGCGTTCCGAACTCCATACGTGCTCACGGTCGTCCGATCGCGAGCGCGAGCTGCCTGTCAATCAACTCGAACTCAATCGGCTTAACCGCGCACCGGACCTAGGCACTGGGCCTGTTAGGCGCTCTTAGGCGTAATTCGACCATAGGCACACTCACATGAGGTCTGAAGATGTCACAAATGTCTACATCGTCCTGGTCGTTGTCCGGCCCCCAGATGGGTATCTGGTTCGCCCATCACCTGGATCCTTCCGCGGCTGTGTACAACATCAGTGAGTGCCTGGAGATCCACGGTCCGGTGGATGCCGACGTACTCGAGACTGCGGTGAGACGATGCGTGGCGGACAGTGATGTGCTGCGTATCCGACTGGGAGAGGATGCGGACGGTCCGTACCAGTGGCTCGCCGACCAAGCTGAGTTCACCCTCCCGGTGCTGGATTTCAGCGCCGAGGAGGACCCGGCTGCGACTGCCTGGGCATGGATGCGTGTGGACAGCTCCACGCCCGTGGACCTCGACAAGGATGACCTGTGGTGTTTCGTCCTGATCAAGCTGGCCGATCACCGGTTCTTCCTGTACGCCCGGCAGCACCACATTTTGATGGACGGTTTCGGCGGTGCGCTTCTGTGGCGCCGCATAGCGGACGAGTACACGGCGCTGACCGCAGAGGGCCCGGGAGCAGAGAACTCGTTCGGGCGGCTGCGGACGCTTCTCGAGGACGACTCGGCCTACCGGAGCTCGCCGGAGCACGAGCGTGACCGCCGGTTCTGGCAGGAGCGGCTGGCCGGTCTGGCTGACGTAGTCACCTTGGCCACGCGCTCCGAGTCCGGTTCGGCGAACGAACGCCTCCGCGTCACGGCACACCTCCCGCAGCCCACCTTCGACGCCCTGCAGCGCAATGCGCACCGGGCACGGACGGCCTGGCAGGCGCTGGTGGTCGCCGCAGCCGCGACTTACCTGCACCGAATGACTGCAGCCGACGATCTGACTCTGGGCATGACCGTCGCTGCCAGGCCGGCCGCCATGCGGAATACTCCCGCAGCGACTTCCAACCAGGTGCCGCTGCGGTTCGCGGTCGATCCGGGCATGTCTCTGTCCCAGCTGGCATGTGCTGCGTTGCAGGAGATGCGGCAGGCACTGAACCACCAGCGGTACCGATACGAGACCATGCGCCGGGATCTGAGGATGATCGACGACGGGCAGGAACTCTTCGGCCTGTCAGTCAACATCATGTCCTTCGACTACGACCTGTGTTTCGGGACGCAGTCCACCACCGCCCACAACATCTCCATGGGCCCGGTGGAGAACTTGGCCCTGGCTGTCCTGGAGCGGTCCGACGGCAGCGGTCTGACCATCGTTCTCGACGCGCACAGTGGCCGCTACACGCAGCAGGATGCAGCGGCTCACCTGGAACGTCTCGTTCGCATCCTGGAATTTTTCGCCTCAACCGACCCGCAGACGAAGCTTGGGAGCATCGACCTGATCGGAGCTGACGAACGGGCACGGCTGCTCTCCGAGTGGGCAGCCGGCCAGGAAGCCCCCACGAGTGCTCAGGCGACGTTGCCGGGTCTGTTCGCGGCGCAGGTGGCTTGTACTCCGGATGCGGTCGCGGTGGTGTTCGAGGGTGTCCGGTTGTCGTATCGGGAGGTGGATGAGCGTTCCAGTCGGCTGGCGCGGCTGCTGATCGGCCGGGGTGTGGGGCCGGAGTCGCTGGTCGGGGTGCTGATGGAACGCTCCCCGGACCTGGTCGTCGCCCTGCTGGCCGTCCTCAAGGCCGGCGGCGCATACGTGCCGATCGATCCGGACTATCCGGTTGAGCGGATCGCCGGGACCCTGCACGACGCCGCACCGATAGCCGTACTGACCACCGCACAGATCGCCGGCCAGGTCGCCGAGCAGGTCGGTGCCGGATTCGGTGTGGGGACATGGGTGGTGGTGGATGATCCGCAGGTCCGGGCGGAGCTGGCCGGTCTGGATGGCGGTGCGGTCACCGACGGGGACCGTCGGGGCGCGCTGCTGCCCGACCACCCGGCGTATGTGATCTACACCTCCGGCTCCACCGGCCGCCCCAAGGGCGTGGCTGTCCCGCATGCGGGGATCGTGAACCGCTTGGCGTGGATGCAGGAGTTGTCCCCGTTGGGTTCGGGGGATCGGGTGCTGCAGAAGACGCCGTTCGGGTTCGACGTCAGTGTGTGGGAGTTCTTCTGGCCGTTGTCGGAGGGTGCGGCGCTGGTGGTGGCGCGTCCGGGTGGGCATCGGGATCCGGGGTATCTGGCGGCGTTGATCCAGGGCGAGTCTGTGACGGTGGCGCATTTCGTGCCGTCGATGTTGCAGGCGTTCGTTGCGGAGCCGGCTGCTGGTGGGTGTGCGGGGTTGCGGGCGGTGTTCTGTAGTGGTGAGGCGTTGCCGGCGTCACTGCGGGATGAGTTCCTGGGTCTGCTGGATGTGCCGTTGTTCAATCTGTACGGTCCGACTGAGGCGTCGGTGGATGTGACGGCGGCGCGGTGTGTGGCGTCGGACGGCGCGGTGGTGCCGATCGGTGGGCCGGTGGCCAACACGCGTGTGTTCGTGCTGGATTCGGGGCTGTGCCCGGTTCCGGTGGGTGTGGCGGGTGAGCTGTATGTGGCGGGTTCGCAGCTTGCGCGGGGGTATCTGGGTCGTGCGGGGTTGACGGCTGAGCGGTTTGTGGCGTGTCCGTTCGGACAGCCGGGTGAGCGGATGTACCGGACCGGGGACCTGGTGCGCTGGACGGCCGACGGTGTGATGGAGTACGCCGGCCGGGTCGACGACCAGGTCAAGATCCGTGGGTTCCGGATCGAGCCGGGTGAGATCGAAGCCGTTCTGGCCGCGCACCGGCAGGTCGGGCAGGCCGCCGTGGTCGTGCGCGAGGACACCCCGGGCGACAAGCGCCTGGTCGCCTACCTCGTCCCCCAAAGGGATGCCGTGTCAGAAGGCCGGGACGTGGCTGCGGATGTGCGGGCGTTTGTGGCGGAGCGGTTGCCGCAGTACATGGTGCCCTCCGCGGTGGTGGTGCTGGAGGCGCTGCCGCTGACCGTGAACGGGAAGCTGGACCGCAGGGCGCTGCCCGCCCCCGACTACGCCACGGCCGCGGGTGCGGGTGTGGGTGCGGGGCGGGGACCGGCCACTGTGCGTGAGGAGATCTTGTGCGCGGTGTTCGCCGACGTCCTCGGCCTGCCCTCGGTCGGGGTCGAGGACAACTTCTTCGACCTCGGCGGCCACTCACTGCTGGCAACCCGATTGGTGAGCCGGATCCGGTCGGTGCTGGGCGTGGAGATTGCGATCCGGGAGGTGTTCGCCGCTCCCACGGTGGCCGGGATCGCGCGGCGGCTGGAGAGTGGTGGTGCTGCGCGGCCGGCGGTGGTGGCCGGGGTGCGCCCACAGGTGGTGCCGTTGTCCTTCGCGCAGCAGCGGGTGTGGTTCCTGGGCGAGTTGGAGGGGCTGAGCGCGACCTACAACATTCCGGTGATGCTGCGGATCAGTGGTGAGCTGGACCTCGCGGCGCTGCGGTTGGCGCTGCGTGATGTGGTCGAGCGGCACGAGAGCCTGCGTACGGTGTTCACCGCGGTGGACGGTCAGCCGTATCAGCGGATCATTTCCGACCCGAGCGCATACCCGCAGTTGACGGTGGTGGAGGCTACTGCCGAGGACCTGGACGGCCTGGACGGGCTGGTGGCGCGGGCGGCGGGGTATGCGTTCGATCTGTCGGTGGATTTGCCGTTGCGGGCGACGCTGCTGACGGTGGGGCCGGATGAGTATGTGCTGGTGCTGGTGTTGCATCACATCGCTGCGGATGGCTGGTCGTTGGTGCCGCTGGGGCGGGATCTGTCGACGGCGTACGCGGCACGGTGTGCGGGACGGGAGCCTGCGTGGCGGGCGCTGCCGGTGCAGTACGCGGATTACACGCTGTGGCAGCGGGAGCTGCTGGGCGAGGCCGATGATCCGGACAGTGTGCTCGCGCGGCAGGTGACGTACTGGCGGGAGATGCTGGCGGGGGCACCGGAGGAACTGGCCCTGCCACTGGACCGGCCGCGTCCGGCGGTGGCCAGCCACCGCGGCGGCAGCGCCGACGTGCGTATTCCGGCCGAGCTGCATACCCGCATGGTCGAGTTGGCGCGTGAGCAGGGCGTGACGATGTTCATGCTGCTCCAAGCCGCAGTGGCGGTGCTGCTGTCGCGACTGGGGGCGGGCCAGGACATCCCGATCGGCAGCCCGGTCGCCGGGCGCACCGATGAGGCACTCGACGAACTCGTCGGGTTCTTCGTCAACACGCTGGTGCTGCGCACCGATGTGTCGGGGGATCCGTCGTTCGACGAACTGCTCGCCCGGGTTCGGGAGCGTGGCCTGGGTGCGTTGGAGCACCAGGACGTGCCGTTCGAGCGGCTGGTCGAAGAGCTGGCCCCCGCCCGCTCCACGGCCCGCCACCCGCTGTTCCAGGTCATGCTCGCTCTGCAGAACAACGCCGAGGCCCGTCTGGAGCTGCCCGGCCTGCACGTCGAGGAGTATCCGGGCGGCCGGCCGGCCGCGAAGTTCGATCTGGACTTCGAGTTCTTCGAAGAGTTCGCCACCGAGGGCGCACCGGCCGGCCTGGAAGGCGTGATCGTCTACGCGGCGGACCTGTTCGACCAGGCCAGTATGGACGTGATCGCCGAGCGGCTGGTGCGGGTGCTGGAAGCGGTCACCACCGACCCTGCCCGGCCGGTCAGCCGTATCCAGATCCTGGATGCCGGCGAGCAGCAGCGGATGCTGGTGGAGTGGAACGACACCACGCAGGACGTACCCGGGCTCACGGGTGCGACGTTGCCGGGTCTGTTCGCGGCGCAGGTGGCTTGTACTCCGGATGCGGTCGCGGTGGTGTTCGAGGGTGTCCGGTTGTCGTATCGGGAGGTGGATGAGCGTTCCAGTCGGCTGGCGCGGCTGCTGATCGGCCGGGGTGTGGGGCCGGAGTCGCTGGTCGGGGTGCTGATGGAACGCTCCCCGGACCTGGTCGTCGCCCTGCTGGCCGTCCTCAAGGCCGGCGGCGCATACGTGCCGATCGATCCGGACTATCCGGTTGAGCGGATCGCCGGGACCCTGCACGACGCCGCACCGATAGCCGTACTGACCACCGCACAGATCGCCGGCCAGGTCGCCGAGCAGGTCGGTGCCGGATTCGGTGTGGGGACATGGGTGGTGGTGGATGATCCGCAGGTCCGGGCGGAGCTGGCCGGTCTGGATGGCGGTGCGGTCACCGACGGGGACCGTCGGGGCGCGCTGCTGCCCGACCACCCGGCGTATGTGATCTACACCTCCGGCTCCACCGGCCGCCCCAAGGGAGTAGTGATCCAGCACGGGGCGCTGGCCAACTTGCTGGCCGCTATGGGTGATCACCTGGCCCTGAGCCCGGGGGACCGTCTGCTCGCCGTGACGACCGTGGCCTTCGACATCCATACCGTCGAGCTCTACGTGCCCTTGTTGTCTGGCGCAGCCGTGATCATTCCCGATCGGGACGCGATCCGGGACTCACTGGTCCTGGGCGCACTGATCGACCGCTCCGGCACCACGGTCATGCAGGCCACCCCGGCCTTGTGGCAGGCACTGGTTGCAGATGTGCCCGGGGCTTTGAGCGGACTTCGGGTACTCGTCGGAGGCGAGGCGCTGCCCGCCGCGCTGGCCGAGCGTCTGACCGAGCTGTCGGCGTCCGTCACCAACTTGTACGGTCCGACTGAGACCACAGTCTGGTCGACCATGGCCGAACTGCGTGCCGCTTCCGGCCGTTCGGTGCCGATCGGCCGATCGGTGTGGAACACGCGGACATACGTCCTGGATGACGGCCTGTTGCCGGTTCCGGTGGGTGTGGCGGGTGAGCTGTACGTGGCCGGTGCGGGGTTGGCGCGTGGCTACCTGAACCGTGCGGGGTTGACGGCTGAGCGGTTTGTGGCGTGTCCGTTCGGACAGCCGGGTGAGCGGATGTACCGGACCGGGGACCTGGTGCGCTGGACGGCCGACGGTGTGATGGAGTACGCCGGCCGGGTCGACGACCAGGTCAAGATCCGTGGGTTCCGGATCGAGCCGGGTGAGATCGAAGCCGTTCTGGCCGCGCACCGGCAGGTCGGGCAGGCCGCCGTGGTCGTGCGCGAGGACACCCCGGGCGACAAGCGCCTGGTCGCCTACCTCGTCCCCCAAAGGGATGCCGTGTCAGAAGGCCGGGACGTGGCTGCGGATGTGCGGGCGTTTGTGGCGGAGCGGTTGCCGCAGTACATGGTGCCCTCCGCGGTGGTGGTGCTGGAGGCGCTGCCGCTGACCGTGAACGGGAAGCTGGACCGCAGGGCGCTGCCCGCCCCCGACTACGCCACGGCCGCGGGTGCGGGTGTGGGTGCGGGGCGGGGACCGGCCACTGTGCGTGAGGAGATCTTGTGCGCGGTGTTCGCCGACGTCCTCGGCCTGCCCTCGGTCGGGGTCGAGGACAACTTCTTCGACCTCGGCGGCCACTCACTGCTGGCAACCCGATTGGTGAGCCGGATCCGGTCGGTGCTGGGCGTGGAGATTGCGATCCGGGAGGTGTTCGCCGCTCCCACGGTGGCCGGGATCGCGCGGCGGCTGGAGAGTGGTGGTGCTGCGCGGCCGGCGGTGGTGGCCGGGGTGCGCCCACAGGTGGTGCCGTTGTCCTTCGCGCAGCAGCGGGTGTGGTTCCTGGGCGAGTTGGAGGGGCTGAGCGCGACCTACAACATTCCGGTGATGCTGCGGATCAGTGGTGAGCTGGACCTCGCGGCGCTGCGGTTGGCGCTGCGTGATGTGGTCGAGCGGCACGAGAGCCTGCGTACGGTGTTCACCGCGGTGGACGGTCAGCCGTATCAGCGGATCATTTCCGACCCGAGCGCATACCCGCAGTTGACGGTGGTGGAGGCTACTGCCGAGGACCTGGACGGCCTGGACGGGCTGGTGGCGCGGGCGGCGGGGTATGCGTTCGATCTGTCGGTGGATTTGCCGTTGCGGGCGACGCTGCTGACGGTGGGGCCGGATGAGTATGTGCTGGTGCTGGTGTTGCATCACATCGCTGCGGATGGCTGGTCGTTGGTGCCGCTGGGGCGGGATCTGTCGACGGCGTACGCGGCACGGTGTGCGGGACGGGAGCCTGCGTGGCGGGCGCTGCCGGTGCAGTACGCGGATTACACGCTGTGGCAGCGGGAGCTGCTGGGCGAGGCCGATGATCCGGACAGTGTGCTCGCGCGGCAGGTGACGTACTGGCGGGAGATGCTGGCGGGGGCACCGGAGGAACTGGCCCTGCCACTGGACCGGCCGCGTCCGGCGGTGGCCAGCCACCGCGGCGGCAGCGCCGACGTGCGTATTCCGGCCGAGCTGCATACCCGCATGGTCGAGTTGGCGCGTGAGCAGGGCGTGACGATGTTCATGCTGCTCCAAGCCGCAGTGGCGGTGCTGCTGTCGCGACTGGGGGCGGGCCAGGACATCCCGATCGGCAGCCCGGTCGCCGGGCGCACCGATGAGGCACTCGACGAACTCGTCGGGTTCTTCGTCAACACGCTGGTGCTGCGCACCGATGTGTCGGGGGATCCGTCGTTCGACGAACTGCTCGCCCGGGTTCGGGAGCGTGGCCTGGGTGCGTTGGAGCACCAGGACGTGCCGTTCGAGCGGCTGGTCGAAGAGCTGGCCCCCGCCCGCTCCACGGCCCGCCACCCGCTGTTCCAGGTCATGCTCGCTCTGCAGAACAACGCCGAGGCCCGTCTGGAGCTGCCCGGCCTGCACGTCGAGGAGTATCCGGGCGGCCGGCCGGCCGCGAAGTTCGATCTGGACTTCGAGTTCTTCGAAGAGTTCGCCACCGAGGGCGCACCGGCCGGCCTGGAAGGCGTGATCGTCTACGCGGCGGACCTGTTCGACCAGGCCAGTATGGACGTGATCGCCGAGCGGCTGGTGCGGGTGCTGGAAGCGGTCACCACCGACCCTGCCCGGCCGGTCAGCCGTATCCAGATCCTGGATGCCGGCGAGCAGCAGCGGATGCTGGTGGAGTGGAACGACACCACGCAGGACGTACCCGGGCTCACGGGTGCGACGTTGCCGGGTCTGTTCGCGGCGCAGGTGGCTTGTACTCCGGATGCGGTCGCGGTGGTGTTCGAGGGTGTCCGGTTGTCGTATCGGGAGGTGGATGAGCGTTCCAGTCGGCTGGCGCGGCTGCTGATCGGCCGGGGTGTGGGGCCGGAGTCGCTGGTCGGGGTGCTGATGGAACGCTCCCCGGACCTGGTCGTCGCCCTGCTGGCCGTCCTCAAGGCCGGCGGCGCATACGTGCCGATCGATCCGGACTATCCGGTTGAGCGGATCGCCGGGACCCTGCACGACGCCGCACCGATAGCCGTACTGACCACCGCACAGATCGCCGGCCAGGTCGCCGAGCAGGTCGGTGCCGGATTCGGTGTGGGGACATGGGTGGTGGTGGATGATCCGCAGGTCCGGGCGGAGCTGGCCGGTCTGGATGGCGGTGCGGTCACCGACGGGGACCGTCGGGGCGCGCTGCTGCCCGACCACCCGGCGTATGTGATCTACACCTCCGGCTCCACCGGCCGCCCCAAGGGCGTGGCTGTCCCGCATGTGAATGTGGTGAGTCTGTTCGCGGGGACGGACGAGTGGTTCGGTTTTGGGGCCGATGATGTCTGGACGTGGTTCCACTCGTATGCGTTCGACTTCTCGGTGTGGGAGCTGTGGGGTGCGCTGCTGCACGGCGGGCGCCTGGTGGTGGTTCCCTTTGCAGTTTCCAGGGCGCCGCGGGAGTTCCTGGAGCTGCTGGTTCGGGAACGGGTGACCGTCCTCAACCAGACGCCGTCGGCGTTCTACCAGTTGATGCGGGCCGATGCGGAGCATCCGCGGCTGGGCGCGGAACTGGCCTTGCGGTCGGTGGTGTTCGGTGGTGAGGCGCTGGATCTTGGGCGGTTGCGGGGCTGGTACGAGCGCCATCGTGATGACGCTCCGGTTCTGGTGAACATGTACGGCATTACCGAAACCACGGTTCACGTCAGCTACCTGGCGCTGGATGCAGCGATGGCCGGGGCAGGGCGTGCCGCCAGCCTGATCGGCAGGGGTATCCCGGGTCTGCGTACCTACGTGCTGGATGACGGCCTGTTGCCGGTTCCGGTGGGTGTGGCGGGTGAGCTGTACGTGGCCGGTGCGGGGTTGGCGCGTGGCTACCTGAACCGTGCGGGGTTGACGGCTGAGCGGTTTGTGGCGTGTCCGTTCGGACAGCCGGGTGAGCGGATGTACCGGACCGGGGACCTGGTGCGCTGGACGGCCGACGGTGTGATGGAGTACGCCGGCCGGGTCGACGACCAGGTCAAGATCCGTGGGTTCCGGATCGAGCCGGGTGAGATCGAAGCCGTTCTGGCCGCGCACCGGCAGGTCGGGCAGGCCGCCGTGGTCGTGCGCGAGGACACCCCGGGCGACAAGCGCCTGGTCGCCTACCTCGTCCCCCAAAGGGATGCCGTGTCAGAAGGCCGGGACGTGGCTGCGGATGTGCGGGCGTTTGTGGCGGAGCGGTTGCCGCAGTACATGGTGCCCTCCGCGGTGGTGGTGCTGGAGGCGCTGCCGCTGACCGTGAACGGGAAGCTGGACCGCAGGGCGCTGCCCGCCCCCGACTACGCCACGGCCGCGGGTGCGGGTGTGGGTGCGGGGCGGGGACCGGCCACTGTGCGTGAGGAGATCTTGTGCGCGGTGTTCGCCGACGTCCTCGGCCTGCCCTCGGTCGGGGTCGAGGACAACTTCTTCGACCTCGGCGGCCACTCACTGCTGGCGGTGACGTTGGTGGAGCGGTTGCGGGCGCGGGGCGTGTCGGTGGATGTGCGCACGCTGTTCTCCTCGCCCACACCGGCGCGGCTGGCCGCGACCGCGGGTCGGGAGGAGGTGGTGGTGCCGCCGTGCCTGGTGCCCGAGGACGCGGACGCGATCCTGCCGGAGATGGTGCCGTTGTCCGGACTGTCCGAGCGGGAGCTGGCCCGGGTCGTGGCGGGTGTACCCGGCGGCGCGGCCGGCGTGCAGGACGTCTACCCGCTGGCACCGCTGCAGGAGGGCCTGTTCTTCCACCACCGGTTGGAGGCTGCGGACGGACAGGATCCGTATGTGCTGCGGATGCTGCTGCGGTTCGACTCGCGGGCGCGGTTGGATGCGTTCACGGGCGTGTTGCAGAACGTCATCGACCGCCACGACGTCCTGCGGACCTCGATCGCGTGGGAGGGGCTGGACCGGCCGGTACAGGTGGTCCACCGTCAGGCCGTGCTGCCGGTCACCGAGATCGACCTCGGCGCCGGGGTCGCTGGCGAGGACGCGGTTCGGGTGCTGCAGGCCGCGTGCGAGGGGCCGCTGGACCTGCGCCGGGCGCCGCTGATGGACGCCCACATCGCGGCCGAACCCGGTAACGGCCGGTGGCTGATGATGCTGCGGATGCACCACCTCATCGATGACAACACCTCGCTGAAGGTGGTGCTGGGTGAGGTGCTGGCCTTCATGGAGGGACGTGGGGAGCGGCTGCCGATCCCGTTGCCGTACCGGAACTTCGTCGGGCAGGCGCTGCTGGGCGTCTCGCGTGAGGAGCACGCGGCGTACTTCGCGGGGTTGCTCGGTGAGGTGACCGAGCCGACCGCGCCCTTCGGTCTGCTGGACGTGCACGGGGATGGCCGGGACGTGGGCGAGGCCCACGCGGTGGTGGACGCCGGGTTGGCGCTGCGGGTGCGGGAGCAGGCCCGCCGGTTCGGCGTGAGCCCCGCCACGGTGTTCCATGTGGTGTGGTCGCGGGTGCTGGCCGTGGTCTCGGGCCGTGAGGATGTGGTGTTCGGCACGGTGCTGTTCGGCCGGATGCAGGCCGGCGTCGGCGCGGACCGGCTGCCGGGGCTGTTCGTCAACACCCTGCCCGTGCGGGTGCGCACCGGTGGAGTCGGTGTGCTGGACGCCCTGCGGTCGATGCAGGCGCAACTGGCCGAGCTCATGGTGCACGAACACGCCACGCTGACGGTGGCGCAGCAGGCCAGTGGCGTAGCCGCGGCGACCCCACTGATCACCACGCTGTTCAACTACCGCCGGGCCGAGAACACCGAGGACCCGGCCGGCACCGGGCCCGAGGGAACTGAGCTCCTGCTCTTCGCGGAGCGGACCAACTACCCGCTCGGGCTGTCGGTGGACGACTTCGGCACCGGCTCCCGCGGCGGGTTCGGACTCTCGGTGCAAGCAGTGGCACCGATCAACCCAGAGCTGGTCGCCGGGCTGCTTCAGACGGCGACCGAAGGCGTGGTGGCAGCACTAGAGGAAGCCCCGGACCGCACACTGAACCGTATCCAGATCCTGGATGCCGGCGAGCAGCAGCGGATGCTGGTGGAGTGGAACGACACCACGCAGGACGTACCCGGGCTCACGGGTGCGACGTTGCCGGGTCTGTTCGCGGCGCAGGTGGCTTGTACTCCGGATGCGGTCGCGGTGGTGTTCGAGGGTGTCCGGTTGTCGTATCGGGAGGTGGATGAGCGTTCCAGTCGGCTGGCGCGGCTGCTGATCGGCCGGGGTGTGGGGCCGGAGTCGCTGGTCGGGGTGCTGATGGAACGCTCCCCGGACCTGGTCGTCGCCCTGCTGGCCGTCCTCAAGGCCGGCGGCGCATACGTGCCGATCGATCCGGACTATCCGGTTGAGCGGATCGCCGGGACCCTGCACGACGCCGCACCGATAGCCGTACTGACCACCGCACAGATCGCCGGCCAGGTCGCCGAGCAGGTCGGTGCCGGATTCGGTGTGGGGACATGGGTGGTGGTGGATGATCCGCAGGTCCGGGCGGAGCTGGCCGGTCTGGATGGCGGTGCGGTCACCGACGGGGACCGTCGGGGCGCGCTGCTGCCCGACCACCCGGCGTATGTGATCTACACCTCCGGCTCCACCGGCCGCCCCAAGGGAGTAGTGATCCAGCATCACGCGGTGACGCACTTTACCGCGAGCATCGCAGCGGCCTACACGATCAACGAGCACACGCGTCTGCTGGGCTTCGCAGCGTTCACCTTCGATGTGTCCGTCTTCGAACTGTTCACCGCCCTGACCACCGGCGCAACGCTCGTTCTCGCCTCAGCCAACGACCGGATCAGCGCCAGCCGACTGCAGGCACTCCTGGCAGAGCAGGAAGTGGCTGTGGCGGAACTGCCCCCGGCGCTGATGCCGATGCTACGCCCCGAGGAACTCCCTGCCTTGCGGCTGGTCTCCGTCGGAGGCGAGGCGCCGGCCGGAATTCTGGTCGATCAGTGGGCCACCGAGGAGCGCGAGTTCTGGAACGGCTACGGTCCCACCGAAGCCGCTGTAGCGGTCACCTTGATGCGCTGCCTTCCGCCGTCCGAAGGCCAGACACCGCCGATCGGTGGGCCGGTGGCCAACACGCGTGTGTTCGTGCTGGATTCGGGGCTGTGCCCGGTTCCGGTGGGTGTGGCGGGTGAGCTGTATGTGGCGGGTTCGCAGCTTGCGCGGGGGTATCTGGGTCGTGCGGGGTTGACGGCTGAGCGGTTTGTGGCGTGTCCGTTCGGACAGCCGGGTGAGCGGATGTACCGGACCGGGGACCTGGTGCGCTGGACGGCCGACGGTGTGATGGAGTACGCCGGCCGGGTCGACGACCAGGTCAAGATCCGTGGGTTCCGGATCGAGCCGGGTGAGATCGAAGCCGTTCTGGCCGCGCACCGGCAGGTCGGGCAGGCCGCCGTGGTCGTGCGCGAGGACACCCCGGGCGACAAGCGCCTGGTCGCCTACCTCGTCCCCCAAAGGGATGCCGTGTCAGAAGGCCGGGACGTGGCTGCGGATGTGCGGGCGTTTGTGGCGGAGCGGTTGCCGCAGTACATGGTGCCCTCCGCGGTGGTGGTGCTGGAGGCGCTGCCGCTGACCGTGAACGGGAAGCTGGACCGCAGGGCGCTGCCCGCCCCCGACTACGCCACGGCCGCGGGTGCGGGTGTGGGTGCGGGGCGGGGACCGGCCACTGTGCGTGAGGAGATCTTGTGCGCGGTGTTCGCCGACGTCCTCGGCCTGCCCTCGGTCGGGGTCGAGGACAACTTCTTCGACCTCGGCGGCCACTCACTGCTGGCAACCCGATTGGTGAGCCGGATCCGGTCGGTGCTGGGCGTGGAGATTGCGATCCGGGAGGTGTTCGCCGCTCCCACGGTGGCCGGGATCGCGCGGCGGCTGGAGAGTGGTGGTGCTGCGCGGCCGGCGGTGGTGGCCGGGGTGCGCCCACAGGTGGTGCCGTTGTCCTTCGCGCAGCAGCGGGTGTGGTTCCTGGGCGAGTTGGAGGGGCTGAGCGCGACCTACAACATTCCGGTGATGCTGCGGATCAGTGGTGAGCTGGACCTCGCGGCGCTGCGGTTGGCGCTGCGTGATGTGGTCGAGCGGCACGAGAGCCTGCGTACGGTGTTCACCGCGGTGGACGGTCAGCCGTATCAGCGGATCATTTCCGACCCGAGCGCATACCCGCAGTTGACGGTGGTGGAGGCTACTGCCGAGGACCTGGACGGCCTGGACGGGCTGGTGGCGCGGGCGGCGGGGTATGCGTTCGATCTGTCGGTGGATTTGCCGTTGCGGGCGACGCTGCTGACGGTGGGGCCGGATGAGTATGTGCTGGTGCTGGTGTTGCATCACATCGCTGCGGATGGCTGGTCGTTGGTGCCGCTGGGGCGGGATCTGTCGACGGCGTACGCGGCACGGTGTGCGGGACGGGAGCCTGCGTGGCGGGCGCTGCCGGTGCAGTACGCGGATTACACGCTGTGGCAGCGGGAGCTGCTGGGCGAGGCCGATGATCCGGACAGTGTGCTCGCGCGGCAGGTGACGTACTGGCGGGAGATGCTGGCGGGGGCACCGGAGGAACTGGCCCTGCCACTGGACCGGCCGCGTCCGGCGGTGGCCAGCCACCGCGGCGGCAGCGCCGACGTGCGTATTCCGGCCGAGCTGCATACCCGCATGGTCGAGTTGGCGCGTGAGCAGGGCGTGACGATGTTCATGCTGCTCCAAGCCGCAGTGGCGGTGCTGCTGTCGCGACTGGGGGCGGGCCAGGACATCCCGATCGGCAGCCCGGTCGCCGGGCGCACCGATGAGGCACTCGACGAACTCGTCGGGTTCTTCGTCAACACGCTGGTGCTGCGCACCGATGTGTCGGGGGATCCGTCGTTCGACGAACTGCTCGCCCGGGTTCGGGAGCGTGGCCTGGGTGCGTTGGAGCACCAGGACGTGCCGTTCGAGCGGCTGGTCGAAGAGCTGGCCCCCGCCCGCTCCACGGCCCGCCACCCGCTGTTCCAGGTCATGCTCGCTCTGCAGAACAACGCCGAGGCCCGTCTGGAGCTGCCCGGCCTGCACGTCGAGGAGTATCCGGGCGGCCGGCCGGCCGCGAAGTTCGATCTGGACTTCGAGTTCTTCGAAGAGTTCGCCACCGAGGGCGCACCGGCCGGCCTGGAAGGCGTGATCGTCTACGCGGCGGACCTGTTCGACCAGGCCAGTATGGACGTGATCGCCGAGCGGCTGGTGCGGGTGCTGGAAGCGGTCACCACCGACCCTGCCCGGCCGGTCAGCCGTATCCAGATCCTGGATGCCGGCGAGCAGCAGCGGATGCTGGTGGAGTGGAACGACACCACGCAGGACGTACCCGGGCTCACGGGTGCGACGTTGCCGGGTCTGTTCGCGGCGCAGGTGGCTTGTACTCCGGATGCGGTCGCGGTGGTGTTCGAGGGTGTCCGGTTGTCGTATCGGGAGGTGGATGAGCGTTCCAGTCGGCTGGCGCGGCTGCTGATCGGCCGGGGTGTGGGGCCGGAGTCGCTGGTCGGGGTGCTGATGGAACGCTCCCCGGACCTGGTCGTCGCCCTGCTGGCCGTCCTCAAGGCCGGCGGCGCATACGTGCCGATCGATCCGGACTATCCGGTTGAGCGGATCGCCGGGACCCTGCACGACGCCGCACCGATAGCCGTACTGACCACCGCACAGATCGCCGGCCAGGTCGCCGAGCAGGTCGGTGCCGGATTCGGTGTGGGGACATGGGTGGTGGTGGATGATCCGCAGGTCCGGGCGGAGCTGGCCGGTCTGGATGGCGGTGCGGTCACCGACGGGGACCGTCGGGGCGCGCTGCTGCCCGACCACCCGGCGTATGTGATCTACACCTCCGGCTCCACCGGCCGCCCCAAGGGCGTGGCTGTCCCGCATGCGGGGATCGTGAACCGCTTGGCGTGGATGCAGGAGTTGTCCCCGTTGGGTTCGGGGGATCGGGTGCTGCAGAAGACGCCGTTCGGGTTCGACGTCAGTGTGTGGGAGTTCTTCTGGCCGTTGTCGGAGGGTGCGGCGCTGGTGGTGGCGCGTCCGGGTGGGCATCGGGATCCGGGGTATCTGGCGGCGTTGATCCAGGGCGAGTCTGTGACGGTGGCGCATTTCGTGCCGTCGATGTTGCAGGCGTTCGTTGCGGAGCCGGCTGCTGGTGGGTGTGCGGGGTTGCGGGCGGTGTTCTGTAGTGGTGAGGCGTTGCCGGCGTCACTGCGGGATGAGTTCCTGGGTCTGCTGGATGTGCCGTTGTTCAATCTGTACGGGCCTACTGAGGCGTCGGTGGAGGTGACGGCGGCGCGGTGTGTGGTGTCGGACGGCGCGGTGGTGCCGATCGGTGGGCCGGTGGCCAACACGCGTGTGTTCGTGCTGGATTCGGGGCTGTGCCCGGTGCCGGTGGGTGTGGCGGGTGAGCTGTACATCGCTGGCGTCCAGTTGGCGCGTGGCTACCTGAACCGTGCGGGGTTGACGGCTGAGCGGTTTGTGGCGTGTCCGTTCGGACAGCCGGGTGAGCGGATGTACCGGACCGGGGACCTGGTGCGCTGGACGGCCGACGGTGTGATGGAGTACGCCGGCCGGGTCGACGACCAGGTCAAGATCCGTGGGTTCCGGATCGAGCCGGGTGAGATCGAAGCCGTTCTGGCCGCGCACCGGCAGGTCGGGCAGGCCGCCGTGGTCGTGCGCGAGGACACCCCGGGCGACAAGCGCCTGGTCGCCTACCTCGTCCCCCAAAGGGATGCCGTGTCAGAAGGCCGGGACGTGGCTGCGGATGTGCGGGCGTTTGTGGCGGAGCGGTTGCCGCAGTACATGGTGCCCTCCGCGGTGGTGGTGCTGGAGGCGCTGCCGCTGACCGTGAACGGGAAGCTGGACCGCAGGGCGCTGCCCGCCCCCGACTACGCCACGGCCGCGGGTGCGGGTGTGGGTGCGGGGCGGGGACCGGCCACTGTGCGTGAGGAGATCTTGTGCGCGGTGTTCGCCGACGTCCTCGGCCTGCCCTCGGTCGGGGTCGAGGACAACTTCTTCGACCTCGGCGGCCACTCACTGCTGGCAACCCGATTGGTCAGCCGGATCCGGTCGGTCCTCGGCGTGGAAGTGCCGATCCGCGAAGTGTTCACCGCACCGACCGTCGCCGGGATCGCTGGCCGTCTTGACTTCACACAGCGCGTTCGCCCCGCGCTTCGCCGTATATCGCACTCCGAGTAAGGATACTGTCGTGATCCCTGCGTCCTATACCCAGCGTGGCCTGTGGTTTCTGAACGAGGTCGATGGCGGAGCTACGTACAACATTCCGTTGGTCGTGCGTATGTTCGGTGCATTGAACCAGCGGGCGCTGCGGTTGGCGCTGCGTGATGTGGTCGAGCGGCACGAGAGCCTGCGTACGGTGTTCACCGCGGTGGACGGTCAGCCGTATCAGCGGATCATTTCCGACCCGAGCGCATACCCGCAGTTGACGGTGGTGGAGGCTACTGCCGAGGACCTGGACGGCCTGGACGGGCTGGTGGCGCGGGCGGCGGGGTATGCGTTCGATCTGTCGGTGGATTTGCCGTTGCGGGCGACGCTGCTGACGGTGGGGCCGGATGAGTATGTGCTGGTGCTGGTGTTGCATCACATCGCTGCGGATGGCTGGTCGTTGGTGCCGCTGGGGCGGGATCTGTCGACGGCGTACGCGGCACGGTGTGCGGGACGGGAGCCTGCGTGGCGGGCGCTGCCGGTGCAGTACGCGGATTACACGCTGTGGCAGCGGGAGCTGCTGGGCGAGGCCGATGATCCGGACAGTGTGCTCGCGCGGCAGGTGACGTACTGGCGGGAGATGCTGGCGGGGGCACCGGAGGAACTGGCCCTGCCACTGGACCGGCCGCGTCCGGCGGTGGCCAGCCACCGCGGCGGCAGCGCCGACGTGCGTATTCCGGCCGAGCTGCATACCCGCATGGTCGAGTTGGCGCGTGAGCAGGGCGTGACGATGTTCATGCTGCTCCAAGCCGCAGTGGCGGTGCTGCTGTCGCGACTGGGGGCGGGCCAGGACATCCCGATCGGCAGCCCGGTCGCCGGGCGCACCGATGAGGCACTCGACGAACTCGTCGGGTTCTTCGTCAACACGCTGGTGCTGCGCACCGATGTGTCGGGGGATCCGTCGTTCGACGAACTGCTCGCCCGGGTTCGGGAGCGTGGCCTGGGTGCGTTGGAGCACCAGGACGTGCCGTTCGAGCGGCTGGTCGAAGAGCTGGCCCCCGCCCGCTCCACGGCCCGCCACCCGCTGTTCCAGGTCATGCTCGCTCTGCAGAACAACGCCGAGGCCCGTCTGGAGCTGCCCGGCCTGCACGTCGAGGAGTATCCGGGCGGCCGGCCGGCCGCGAAGTTCGATCTGGACTTCGAGTTCTTCGAAGAGTTCGCCACCGAGGGCGCACCGGCCGGCCTGGAAGGCGTGATCGTCTACGCGGCGGACCTGTTCGACCAGGCCAGTATGGACGTGATCGCCGAGCGGCTGGTGCGGGTGCTGGAAGCGGTCACCACCGACCCTGCCCGGCCGGTCAGCCGTATCCAGATCCTGGATGCCGGCGAGCAGCAGCGGATGCTGGTGGAGTGGAACGACACCACGCACGAGCTGCCGCGCGGCACGCTGTCCGAGCTCTTCCGGGCCCAGGTCGCCCGGACCCCCGACGCGGTCGCGGTGGCCGGCGGTGACACCCGGCTGACCTACGCCGAGCTCGACGAGCGGGCCAACCGGCTGGCGCACCGGCTGGTCGCGCTGGGCGTGGGCCCCGAGGAGCCGGTGGCGTTGATGCTCTCGCGCTCGGCGGAGCTGATCGTGGCGGTGCTGGCCGTCGTCAAGGCCGGCGGGTTCTACGTGCCGATCCACGCCTCCTTCCCGCCGGAGCGCGCGGCGTGGGCCGTGGACGACTGCGGCGCCCGGATCGTGCTGACCGATGACGCCGGGCGCCTGACGGAGACGGGCTCAGGTGCGCGGCCGGTCGTGCTGGGTGAGCTGCACCTGTCCGACGAGCCGGCCGCCGACCCGGACCGGGTCGTCAGCGCCGACCAGCTGGCCTACGTCATGTTCACCTCCGGATCCACCGGGGTGCCCAAGGGCGTCGCGGCTCGGCACCGGGACGTGGCGGCGCTGGCCTTCGACCGGCGTTGGCAGGGCGGGGGGCACGAGCGGGTGCTGGTGCACTCGCCGCACGCCTTCGACGCCTCGACGTACGAGATGTGGGTGCCGCTGCTGTCCGGCGGTCGCCTGGTGATCGCGCCGCCGGGTGTTCTGGACGTCCAGGCCCTGCGCAAGGTGATCGCCGAGGAGCGGGTCACGGCGCTGTGGCTCACAGCGGGCCTGTTCGCGCTCATGGCGGAGGAGGCCCCGGAGTGCTTCGCGGGAGTGCGCGAGGTGTGGGCCGGCGGCGACGTCCTCTCGCCGGTGGCCGTGCGTCGCGTGCTGCGCGCTTGCCCCGGTCTCGAGGTGGTCAACGGCTATGGTCCGACTGAGACCACCACCTTCGCCACCAGCTGCCGGCTGCGTTCGGCGGACGAGCTCCCCGATCAGCTGCCGATCGGCAAGCCCTTGGACAACACCCGCGTCTACGTCCTGGATGACGGCCTGTTGCCGGTTCCGGTGGGTGTGGCGGGTGAGCTGTACGTGGCCGGTGCGGGGTTGGCGCGTGGCTACCTGAACCGTGCGGGGTTGACGGCTGAGCGGTTTGTGGCGTGTCCGTTCGGACAGCCGGGTGAGCGGATGTACCGGACCGGGGACCTGGTGCGCTGGACGGCCGACGGTGTGATGGAGTACGCCGGCCGGGTCGACGACCAGGTCAAGATCCGTGGGTTCCGGATCGAGCCGGGTGAGATCGAAGCCGTTCTGGCCGCGCACCGGCAGGTCGGGCAGGCCGCCGTGGTCGTGCGCGAGGACACCCCGGGCGACAAGCGCCTGGTCGCCTACCTCGTCCCCCAAAGGGATGCCGTGTCAGAAGGCCGGGACGTGGCTGCGGATGTGCGGGCGTTTGTGGCGGAGCGGTTGCCGCAGTACATGGTGCCCTCCGCGGTGGTGGTGCTGGAGGC
Source organism: Streptomyces sp. Ag109_O5-1 (assembly GCF_003814875.1). Taxonomy (GTDB): domain Bacteria; phylum Actinomycetota; class Actinomycetes; order Streptomycetales; family Streptomycetaceae; genus Streptomyces; species Streptomyces sasae. Next base: position 2,434,835 of record NZ_RKQF01000001.1, read on the forward strand.
GCTGCCGCTGACCGTGAACGGGAAGCTGGACCGCAGGGCGCTGCCCGCCCCCGACTACGCCACGGCCGCGGGTGCGGGTGTGGGTGCGGGGCGGGGACCGGCCACTGTGCGTGAGGAGATCTTGTGCGCGGTGTTCGCCGACGTCCTCGGCCTGCCCTCGGTCGGGGTCGAGGACAACTTCTTCGACCTCGGCGGCCACTCACTGCTGGCAACCCGATTGGTGAGCCGGATCCGGTCGGTGCTGGGCGTGGAGATTGCGATCCGGGAGGTGTTCGCCGCTCCCACGGTGGCCGGGATCGCGCGGCGGCTGGAGAGTGGTGGTGCTGCGCGGCCGGCGGTGGTGGCCGGGGTGCGCCCACAGGTGGTGCCGTTGTCCTTCGCGCAGCAGCGGGTGTGGTTCCTGGGCGAGTTGGAGGGGCTGAGCGCGACCTACAACATTCCGGTGATGCTGCGGATCAGTGGTGAGCTGGACCTCGCGGCGCTGCGGTTGGCGCTGCGTGATGTGGTCGAGCGGCACGAGAGCCTGCGTACGGTGTTCACCGCGGTGGACGGTCAGCCGTATCAGCGGATCATTTCCGACCCGAGCGCATACCCGCAGTTGACGGTGGTGGAGGCTACTGCCGAGGACCTGGACGGCCTGGACGGGCTGGTGGCGCGGGCGGCGGGGTATGCGTTCGATCTGTCGGTGGATTTGCCGTTGCGGGCGACGCTGCTGACGGTGGGGCCGGATGAGTATGTGCTGGTGCTGGTGTTGCATCACATCGCTGCGGATGGCTGGTCGTTGGTGCCGCTGGGGCGGGATCTGTCGACGGCGTACGCGGCACGGTGTGCGGGACGGGAGCCTGCGTGGCGGGCGCTGCCGGTGCAGTACGCGGATTACACGCTGTGGCAGCGGGAGCTGCTGGGCGAGGCCGATGATCCGGACAGTGTGCTCGCGCGGCAGGTGACGTACTGGCGGGAGATGCTGGCGGGGGCACCGGAGGAACTGGCCCTGCCACTGGACCGGCCGCGTCCGGCGGTGGCCAGCCACCGCGGCGGCAGCGCCGACGTGCGTATTCCGGCCGAGCTGCATACCCGCATGGTCGAGTTGGCGCGTGAGCAGGGCGTGACGATGTTCATGCTGCTCCAAGCCGCAGTGGCGGTGCTGCTGTCGCGACTGGGGGCGGGCCAGGACATCCCGATCGGCAGCCCGGTCGCCGGGCGCACCGATGAGGCACTCGACGAACTCGTCGGGTTCTTCGTCAACACGCTGGTGCTGCGCACCGATGTGTCGGGGGATCCGTCGTTCGACGAACTGCTCGCCCGGGTTCGGGAGCGTGGCCTGGGTGCGTTGGAGCACCAGGACGTGCCGTTCGAGCGGCTGGTCGAAGAGCTGGCCCCCGCCCGCTCCACGGCCCGCCACCCGCTGTTCCAGGTCATGCTCGCTCTGCAGAACAACGCCGAGGCCCGTCTGGAGCTGCCCGGCCTGCACGTCGAGGAGTATCCGGGCGGCCGGCCGGCCGCGAAGTTCGATCTGGACTTCGAGTTCTTCGAAGAGTTCGCCACCGAGGGCGCACCGGCCGGCCTGGAAGGCGTGATCGTCTACGCGGCGGACCTGTTCGACCAGGCCAGTATGGACGTGATCGCCGAGCGGCTGGTGCGGGTGCTGGAAGCGGTCACCACCGACCCTGCCCGGCCGGTCAGCCGTATCCAGATCCTGGATGCCGGCGAGCAGCAGCGGATGCTGGTGGAGTGGAACGACACCACGCACGAGCTGCCGCGCGGCACGCTGTCCGAGCTCTTCCGGGCCCAGGTCGCCCGGACCCCCGACGCGGTCGCGGTGGCCGGCGGTGACACCCGGCTGACCTACGCCGAGCTCGACGAGCGGGCCAACCGGCTGGCGCACCGGCTGGTCGCGCTGGGCGTGGGCCCCGAGGAGCCGGTGGCGTTGATGCTCTCGCGCTCGGCGGAGCTGATCGTGGCGGTGCTGGCCGTCGTCAAGGCCGGCGGGTTCTACGTGCCGATCCACGCCTCCTTCCCGCCGGAGCGCGCGGCGTGGGCCGTGGACGACTGCGGCGCCCGGATCGTGCTGACCGATGACGCCGGGCGCCTGACGGAGACGGGCTCAGGTGCGCGGCCGGTCGTGCTGGGTGAGCTGCACCTGTCCGACGAGCCGGCCGCCGACCCGGACCGGGTCGTCAGCGCCGACCAGCTGGCCTACGTCATGTTCACCTCCGGATCCACCGGGGTGCCCAAGGGCGTCGCGGCTCGGCACCGGGACGTGGCGGCGCTGGCCTTCGACCGGCGTTGGCAGGGCGGGGGGCACGAGCGGGTGCTGGTGCACTCGCCGCACGCCTTCGACGCCTCGACGTACGAGATGTGGGTGCCGCTGCTGTCCGGCGGTCGCCTGGTGATCGCGCCGCCGGGTGTTCTGGACGTCCAGGCCCTGCGCAAGGTGATCGCCGAGGAGCGGGTCACGGCGCTGTGGCTCACAGCGGGCCTGTTCGCGCTCATGGCGGAGGAGGCCCCGGAGTGCTTCGCGGGAGTGCGCGAGGTGTGGGCCGGCGGCGACGTCCTCTCGCCGGTGGCCGTGCGTCGCGTGCTGCGCGCTTGCCCCGGTCTCGAGGTGGTCAACGGCTATGGTCCGACTGAGACCACCACCTTCGCCACCAGCTGCCGGCTGCGTTCGGCGGACGAGCTCCCCGATCAGCTGCCGATCGGCAAGCCCTTGGACAACACCCGCGTCTACGTCCTGGATGACGGCCTGTTGCCGGTTCCGGTGGGTGTGGCGGGTGAGCTGTACGTGGCCGGTGCGGGGTTGGCGCGTGGCTACCTGAACCGTGCGGGGTTGACGGCTGAGCGGTTTGTGGCGTGTCCGTTCGGACAGCCGGGTGAGCGGATGTACCGGACCGGGGACCTGGTGCGCTGGACGGCCGACGGTGTGATGGAGTACGCCGGCCGGGTCGACGACCAGGTCAAGATCCGTGGGTTCCGGATCGAGCCGGGTGAGATCGAAGCCGTTCTGGCCGCGCACCGGCAGGTCGGGCAGGCCGCCGTGGTCGTGCGCGAGGACACCCCGGGCGACAAGCGCCTGGTCGCCTACCTCGTCCCCCAAAGGGATGCCGTGTCAGAAGGCCGGGACGTGGCTGCGGATGTGCGGGCGTTTGTGGCGGAGCGGTTGCCGCAGTACATGGTGCCCTCCGCGGTGGTGGTGCTGGAGGCGCTGCCGCTGACCGTGAACGGGAAGCTGGACCGCAGGGCGCTGCCCGCCCCCGACTACGCCACGGCCGCGGGTGCGGGTGTGGGTGCGGGGCGGGGACCGGCCACTGTGCGTGAGGAGATCTTGTGCGCGGTGTTCGCCGACGTCCTCGGCCTGCCCTCGGTCGGGGTCGAGGACAACTTCTTCGACCTCGGCGGCCACTCACTGCTGGCGGTGACGTTGGTGGAGCGGTTGCGGGCGCGGGGCGTGTCGGTGGATGTGCGCACGCTGTTCTCCTCGCCCACACCGGCGCGGCTGGCCGCGACCGCGGGTCGGGAGGAGGTGGTGGTGCCGCCGTGCCTGGTGCCCGAGGACGCGGACGCGATCCTGCCGGAGATGGTGCCGTTGTCCGGACTGTCCGAGCGGGAGCTGGCCCGGGTCGTGGCGGGTGTACCCGGCGGCGCGGCCGGCGTGCAGGACGTCTACCCGCTGGCACCGCTGCAGGAGGGCCTGTTCTTCCACCACCGGTTGGAGGCTGCGGACGGACAGGATCCGTATGTGCTGCGGATGCTGCTGCGGTTCGACTCGCGGGCGCGGTTGGATGCGTTCACGGGCGTGTTGCAGAACGTCATCGACCGCCACGACGTCCTGCGGACCTCGATCGCGTGGGAGGGGCTGGACCGGCCGGTACAGGTGGTCCACCGTCAGGCCGTGCTGCCGGTCACCGAGATCGACCTCGGCGCCGGGGTCGCTGGCGAGGACGCGGTTCGGGTGCTGCAGGCCGCGTGCGAGGGGCCGCTGGACCTGCGCCGGGCGCCGCTGATGGACGCCCACATCGCGGCCGAACCCGGTAACGGCCGGTGGCTGATGATGCTGCGGATGCACCACCTCACGCAGGACCACACCGGCCTGGACGTGGTGCTGGCCGAGGTCCGGGCGATCCTGGACGGACACGGCGAAGCATTGCCGACCCCCCTGCCCTACCGCGACTACGTCGGACAGACCCTGCTCGGGGTGTCCCGGGAGGAGCACCGGGCCCACTTCACACGCGTGCTCGGGGATGTGACGGAGCCCACCGTGCCGTTCGGGGTGACCGACGTCCACGGGGACGGCCGCGAGGTCATCGAGGTGCGGACGGTGCTGGAGCCGGGCCTGGCGGCGCGGGTGCGCGAGCAGGCACGCCGGTATGGGGCGAGTCCGGCCACCGTGTTCCACACGGTGTTCTCCCGTGTCCTGGCCGTGGTCTCGGGCCGCGAGGACGTGGTGTTCGGCACGGTGCTGTTCGGCCGCATGCAGGCAGGTGCCGGAGCGGACCGGGTGCCGGGCCTGTTCCTCAACACGCTCCCCGTCCATGCGCGGACCGCCGGCGGTGTGGGTGTGCTGGACGCCGTGCGCGCGATGCAGGCTCAGCTGGCCGACCTGATGGTCCACGAACACGCCCCGCTGACTCTGGCCCAGCAGGCCAGCGGCATCACCCCGCCCACCCCCCTGATCACCACCGTGTTCAACTTCCGCCACAGCCCCGCCGACGACACCCCCGACGACACCCTGTTCCAAGGGGTCGAGACTCTGGACTACTGGGAGCAGAGCAACTACCCGCTCGCGGTGTCGGTAGACGACCTTGGCACCGGTGCAAGCGGCGGGTTCACCTTCACGGTGCATGCGGTGGCACCGATCGACGCCGACCTGGTCGCCTCGCTGCTGGCCACCGCCACCGAGAACATCACCAACGCCCTCGAACACGAGCCCGCTACCCCGTTCAACCGTACTGACATCCTGGACGCGGACCAACGGCAGCGGGTACTGGTGGAGTGGAACAACACGGCACGAGGCCTGTCGGGGCTGCCGGATACGACGTTGCCGGGACTGTTCGCGGCGTCGGTGGCGTGGTCTCCGGACGCGGTTGCGGTCGTGTCCGAGGGCACCGAGTTGACCTACGCGGTGCTGGACGAGCGTTCCAACCGGCTCGCCCGGCTGCTGATCGACCGGGGGGTGGGACCGGAGTCGCTGGTCGCGGTCCTGATGCAACGCTCCCCGGAACTCATCGTCACCCTCCTCGCCGTCCTCAAAGCAGGCGGCGCGTATCTGCCCATCGACCCGTGTTACCCGGCCGAGCGGATCGCGTTCATGCTCGCCGATGCTGCCCCGGCGCTGGTGCTGACCACCGCAGGTCCCGGACCGGAGCTGGCCTTGGCCGTATCGCCGGTGTTGGTGCTGGACGATCGACACACGCTGGAGCTGCTGGAGGGATACTCGACCTGGCCGGTGTCCGACGATGACCGCCTTTCGCCGCTCCTCGTGCAGCATCCCGCGTATGTGATCTACACCTCCGGTTCCACCGGAAGCCCCAAGGGCGTGACGGTCACTCACGCAGGAGTGGCGAGCCTGGCCACCGCTCAGATACGGGCGTTCGCGGTCCACTCCGACAGTCGGGTGGCGCAGCTCGCCTCGCCCAGCTTCGATGCCGCCTTCGCTGAGTTCGCGATCGCGCTGCTGTCCGGCGCGGCGCTGGTCGTGCCGCCTCGGGGACTGCTGGCGGGTGCGATGCTGGTCCGGTTCCTGACCGACCACGCGGTGACCCATGCAACCATTCCGCCCACCGTGCTCGCCTCCCTGCCCGCCACCGCCGCACAGAGCCTCACGCGGCTGGAGACGCTCACGGTGGCCGGCGAGGCCTGTGCCCCGGGCCTGGTGGCACGATGGTGCGCGGGTCGGCGGGTGGTCAATGCCTACGGTCCCACCGAGGCCACGGTCTGCGCGACGATCAGCGAACCTCTGTCCGGCGGGGCGGCCGTGCCGATCGGCCGGCCCATCGACAACACCCGTACCTACGTCCTGGACACTGCGCTGCACCCGGTTCCCCCCGGCGTGGTGGGTGAGCTGTACCTCGCGGGCGAGGGCCTAGCCCGTGGCTACCTCGGTCGTCCGGGGTTGACGGGTGAGCGATTCGTGGCGTGTCCGTTCGGTGGGTCGGGGGAGCGGATGTACCGCACCGGTGACCTGGTGCGGTGGACCGCCCAGGGCACGCTTGAGTATGTGGGCCGGGCGGATGAGCAGGTCAAGATCCGCGGCTTCCGCATCGAACCCGACGAGATCGAGACCGTCCTGATGCGGCATGAGGGTGTGGCGCAGGGCGCGGTCGTGATGCATGAGGACACCTCGGGTGACAAGCGCCTGGTCGCCTACCTCGTCCCCACACTCGACGCCGATGGCGGTGCCGCTCGGGACGACAAGGTGGGCGCCTCCGGGGAACACCTCAGGACCGCTGGTGACTTGGAGAGGCACGCAGGGGCCGGAGTCAGAGTTCCCGATGCCGTTGGGGTGCGGGAGTTCGTGGCGAGGTGGTTGCCGCAGTACATGGTTCCGGCTGCGGTGGTCGTGTTGGATGCGCTGCCGTTGACCTCGAACGGGAAGCTGGACCGTAGGGCTCTGCCCGCCCCTGACTACTGTGTGGACGCAGGTGCGGGCCGGGCGCCAGCGAGCGTGCACGAGGAGATCCTGTGCGCCGTGTTCGCCGACGTCCTCGGCGTCACGTCGGTTGGGGCTGACGACAACTTCTTCGACTTGGGCGGACACTCACTGCAGGCGGTGACACTGATCGAGCGGATCCAGGCGCTTCTGGGCGTGGAAGTGACCCTCCGGGACCTCTTCGTCGCGCCCACGCCGGCTGACACCGCCGCACGGCTGACCTCGGATATTCAGTAGAGGAGGCTGATCTGATGCTGAATTAGAAATGGTGCGCCTGGCCTGCAGGGATGCGAGCGTCGAGTTCGTATCCCCCGGCGGGACAGGCGCACCAGTACAGATGCAAGCACACCACTGGTAAGCTTGACTCTGTCGGTGATCTTGGTGGGTTCGGGCTGACGAGCGTAGTCGGTGGGCAGCCTCGTGACGATGGTGCAGGCTGACCCACTGGCGAGGTGCACGTTGTCCGTCCGTCCCCGTTCCGGTGAACAGGTTCCCACTCTGACTGCGCGGGTGGCGCGGGCGAGTAATCCGACCGGGACGACGGTGATGTGGGTACGGGATCGCTTGGACGGCCTGTGGCATGACGAGGACTTCGCCGACTGGTATCCGCGCGACGGACGCCCAGGCCCGTCACCTGCCCAATTGGCCACGGTGAGTGTGCTGCAGTTCCTGCTGGGCTTGTCTGACCGTGACGCGGCGGAGGCGGTGCGGTGCCGTATCGACTTCAAGTGTGCGCCGTTTCACTCGGCGCTGGATCGCTCCCGCAAGGAGCCGGGGCTCGGAAGGAGGTGGCCTCGGGGCTGCCCGCCTTACCTGGACGCGAAAGCGCGAGGGGACCACAGCATGGCGGGAAAGCACGGAGGGTTGCGAAGGCATCGAAGACCCTGCCGTGCGAGGCCCGCGTGATAAGGCGAAGGCCATACTGCTTGAAGCCGAGTCTCCGGAGACGCAAGTCGTACGTCCTGCGACAGGATGCCTGTAGTCGCAGCCACCGGTATCGGACGGTCCTATTTGAGCCGTCTCAACCCTTCCGGCCGGTGGGCAGCGGGCAGCGAGCCCGCCCAAGGGGACGGACAGGCCGCCTACGTCACGCTCGATACGTCCAGCGCAAGGGGAATGCGGGATCGCCTACGGGGCGCGAGTCCTATGGCGACGGAGTGCCCGTAGTAGTCGGTGCGCCATGAGGTGCGCTGGTGTATCGCCCGCACAGCGGGCAGGGACGAGAGGAGTTGTCTCTGGATCTGATGGCTGACCCGGTCTCGAAAGGGTAACCGGGGAAAACAGCATGCCAGGAAACCGGCAGTTCACGCCCAGGCGTACGGGGTGGCGTGCCGGGAGATCCGCACGATATGGCGAAAGCTGGATTGCCTGAATCCCAGTCTCCAGAAGGTGAAATATGGCACCTACCGGAAAGACGCCTGAAACCGGTACCGGCCCCTGCGGCGGGTTAGCGACTTGCCCGCTGCAATCCTCTGGGGTGCAGGAGCGATGTCCTGTCAGGGCATTAAAGGAGACGAACGGGACGCCTACGTCGTGCTCGATACGTACAGCAGTCGTGAACATGGGATCGCCTAAGGGACGCGAGTCCTATGGCGACGGAGTGCCCGCAGTAGTCGTCGGGGTAACGTCCGGCCAATCTGGTACTACAGCCGGAGATCTTGAGGATCAGTGATCGGTGGGATCGGTCGGTGGCGTTCCCAGGGCAGCAGGTGCGGCGGTAGTGGGTCGCCGCGACGTCGGTAGTGGCTGACCATGGCCCGGGTCTGGTGCAGACGGCGCCACAACTCGCAGGTCAGGACGGTCTCGACGGGGTGGCGGTGGTTGAGGCGTGTGGAGGCCAGGCAGTGCCGGATGGTGTGGACGGAGGGCCGCAGGAGCGGGCCGGGGATCAGCCGGTGGCCCTGCTCTCGCTCGTGTCCTGGTCTTTTCCCTGGTCAGGAGCTGGGTCCTGGTCGGGTTCGGGGAGGGCGGCATGTTGGACGGCGAGGAACGCGGTGGCCAGCATGCAGGCAGTGACATGCCGGTGCCAGGGAGTCCACTTGCGCACCTGGTACTGGGCCAGGCCGACGAGCTGCTTGTTGATCTCGTTGTCGTCCTCGATCTGCCAGCGGCCGCCGGCCCGCGCGATGATCTGGGAGATTGTGGTGTCCGCCGGAGCGTGGACGAGGAAGTAGGCGATCTCACGGTGGAGTTGGCCGTCCTTCCCGCGCCGGTTGGGGTGTAGCGATCTGCGGAGCACGAGCCAGTGGGTGAAGTCCTCGGCCGGGGCCTCGTCCTTCACGCTCACGGCGAAGGCCGTCCAGTCGTAGAGCCGTTCGCCCTTGGACCCCTCGCCGCACGAGCGGCGTTCCCACTGGTTGCGGACCTTGGCGCAGTGGAGCAGGTCATCGGCGCGTTTCACCGCGGGGTGGCGGGGTTTGCCGGGCGGGCCGTCAAGGGGCAGGTCGACGGGGACGCCGAGTATGTAGGGCACTGCTTGTTCGTGACACCAGGCCCGCAGCTGCGGGTCGCGGCCGTAGCCGGCATCGGCCAGCACCCAGGTGAACGGGACACGGGCCGCGACAGCCTGCTCCAGCATGTCGATGGCCAGTTCGGGCTTGGTCGCGAAGGCGACCTCGTCGGGGACACCGGCCTGGCGGCACCGCTCGCGGTCGTCGGTCCACTCCTCCGGCAGGTACAGGCGGCGGTCGATGAAGGTGTGTCCGGCGGCGGTGGCGTAGGTGAGCATCACCATGGTCTGGCAGTTGCGGACATCACCGGTCAGCCCGCAGTGCTGGAAGGCCACCCCGACCGATTTCGTGCCCTTCTTCTGGGCCTGGGTGTCATCGATGACCAGGGAAGCGTCCGCATGCCCCAGATGTTCCACGACGTAGTCGCGGACTGCGTCACGCAGCCGGTCCGCCTCCCACACCGAGCCGTTGAGCAGCCACTGCATCCGGTCCGCGGTCACATGCCCGGCCCGCTCCGACAGCGTCCACCCGTTCTTCCTCGGCAGCTCCGCCAACAACCCCTCGATGAACTGCGCGAACACCAACCGCGGCTCCGGCCGGTTGAACAAGAACCCCAACGACCCAGTTAGCACGGACAGTTCAGCATCCCACTCGGCTATCTGCTCAGCCGTCACACCCAGCATCATGCCCGGTCAACGACGCGCTGCAGAACCCGTCACAAGATCTCCGGCTGTAGTACAAGGCGGGCGTCGCCGGCATGACGATCACAGCCGCCCGTGACCTCGCGCAATACGGTATCCGCGTGGTCGCGGTCGCGCCCGGGGTGGTCGACACCCCGATGATGGCTGGCTTCAGCCACGAGGTCCGCGCCGGGCTGGCGGCGGGTGTTCCCTTCCCGCAGCCGCCTGGCCGAGCCAACGGAGTACGCCAGGCTGATCGCCATGATTGTCGAGCACGACTACCTCAACGGGGAGGCGATCCGTATGGACGGCGCCCTGCGCATGGCGGCCCGCTGAAAAGCGGGCAGCCATTCCCCGCGCTGCACGTGGTGCAACCCCGCCCGGCGATCGACCGGACCTGGTGTGCCAGGTCTGCCTCAACGAGAACTTCTGCTGCCTGCACGGTCCTGAGCCGGGACACGTGCTCTGCTCAGTGGCCAGGATCATTCGGGACGGCCCGTGTGCGAGCTGACGTCATGACAGCAGCCGACGGAATGTCTCGCCGTCACGCCGGACTGCTCACGCGACTGCCGAGCACGGCGCACCGGCCCGCCGTCTCGGGTCGATTCATCTGCATGTGTGGTCGGCCTTGCCGGGTGCGCACGCGTGACCATCGCGTCACTCGCCGGGCCTCGTCGTCCCCTGCGAAGCACACCGCCAGCACCCCGATCTCGGCTCCACTGCCCACCTCTCCCATGCGGTATCCAGCCCCGTCCATGCGCGGCTCCGGCGACGTGCGACTGTGCCGGGGGGCGCTCGACCGGCCGTGTCGTGGTGCGCTCGCCATGCGACCGGACTCGTCCATCGGCATTCCGCACGGTTCGTGGTCGGCTACAACGGTAGGCAGTCGGATGCGTACCTGCCGTTGACCGCTACGACAGCGAATGGAGCCGAAGCTGAAGCATGGCCGCGAACCTGGCTTCCGGGTCGGCCAGGTCAATGCCGCCGACCTCACCTACTCGGCGCAGGCGGTAGCGGAAGGTGTTGGGATGGACGTGGATGGAGGCGGAGGCGGCGATGACGTCGCCGAAGGCGTCCAACCAGGCGCTCAGGGTCTGCACCAGGCTGGCGTGGTGACGCTCGTCGTAGGCGAGGAGCCGTGCCACGGTGCCGCTGGGGCGGTCGCCCCGGGCGGCCGCCATGTCCCGCAGTTCGAGCATCAGCGACTGCACGTGGACGTCGGGCAGCCGGGCGACCCGAGGGTTCCCGGGCTGGGACCGCAGGACACGCAGAGCCCGGTCGGCGCAGCTGCGCGCGTGTGCGAGATCGGCTACGGCGTCGGCGACGGCGCCCACACCGATCACAGCGGGGAGGTGGTCGCCAATACGGTCGACGAAATCGGAGGCGATCCGCAGCGCGCGTTCCTCGCCGTCCTCGACGTCCCGCCCTGCGGGGACGAGTGCGTAGGCCACATCGCCGACGAGGGCGGCAGTGCTACGCGGGTGAACGGCGCTCACATGCATCGCGAAGGCATCGGCGACCCGCTGGCGTTCGGCGGTCAGTACGGCGTCGGCGCCGATGGACGGTTCGTCGGCCGAGTCGGACAGGGCGAGCGCGAGGACGACGACGGGCTGGTCGGCCAGGCCGAGCCGGTTCAGTGCGTCGCGGGCGCCGGGGCCTCCTTCCAGTGCGGTGCCGACCAGTTCGGCGCGCAGTCTGCGTTCGACGTCGGCGCCGGCGCGGACGCGGAGCATGTGAAGGGCGACGAGTTTGGCCGCGTCCCGCAGGGCGTGTGCCCGTTCCGCTTCCAGCGGTTCCTTGACTGCGGCCCAGATCGAGCCGAGGATCTCGTCGCCCGCCCGCACGGCCGTGGCCACACGGGGCACTGAGAAGCCGGCCGCCTCGGCCGCACCGGTGGACGGGCTGATGAAGACGGGATCGTCGCCGCGGTAGATCTGTTGGAACACGCCGCGTTCGGCCAGCTCGCGTGAGTAGGGCTCGGGAACCTGCCGGCCGAGGATGGCCTCGACCCGCGCCCTGTCGGCCTCGTCCTGCCTGCCGGAGAAGGCCAGGACGCGGGAGCTGCGGTCCTCGATGGTCACTGGAGCGTCCAGCAGCGCGGCGATCGCGTTGGCGAGCGTGAACAGGTCGCCGGACGGCACACCCCCGAGCGTCGCCGGTTCGGGGTCTGCGACGTCGTCCTCGGCGAGCAGGGACCGCAGCATAGCCGCCAGTTGAGCCCAAGAGGCGCCGGGGGTGAGGCCGAGCACCGCGACGCCGGAGCGTTCGGCGGCCGCCCGTATCCCGCCGTCGACGGGTACGGGCGCGCGGAGCACCAGTCCGGCGGCGCCCTGACTGCCAAGGTCGTCCAGGAGTGCGACGATGTCATCGGTCCGGTGCACGCCGATCCCCAGCACCAGCGCCCGGGGCGGCAGCACGGGAGGGTCCACCGAATCGTGGATGGCCAGGCCACCGAGGTGCTTGCCGGGATCGGGGCCGCCGTGGACGAGGTGGAGCAGCGTGGTACCGAGGTCGTCCAGCAGACGGCCGAGGCTGGTGCGGGGTTGCCTTTTCATGGGAGGTAGTACCACCTGACTGACGTTAGCCGTCGGAACAGCGGCGTGATTCGTCAGGATAAACGACCACCACCGCAGATTTCGTTGTGGGCGACGAGTCAGGTGGTGACCGGTCGGGACTCAGGCAGGCAGCCACTCCGTCGAGGCGGTGACCTCCTCAAGCCGCTCGGGCAGCGGCTCTACTCCGATTCCAGGAGCGGTCGGCACGGCCAAGTGCCCGCCGTCAAGCAGGAACGGGTCGGTGACATCGGCCGCATAGTAACGGTCGGATGCCGAGGTGTCTCCTGGCAGGGTGAAGCCGGGCAGAGCGGCGAGCGCGACGTTAGCGGCCCGGCCGATGCCCGTTTCGAGCATGCCGCCACACCACACCGGTACGCCGTGTGCGACGCAGACGTCGTGGACGCGGCGTGCCTCCAGGTAGCCGCCGACCCGTCCGGGCTTGATGTTCACGATGGAGCAGGCGCCGAGCGCGATGGCGTCGGCGGCGGCCTGCGCGGAGACGATCGACTCGTCCAGGCAGATCGGCGTGGCCACGGCCTTGGCCAGGTCGGCGTGGCCCAGGATGTCCTCCTCCGGAAGAGGCTGTTCGATCAGGAGGAGGTCGAATGGGTCGAGGCGAGCCAGATGGCGCGCGTCGGCCCGGGTGTAGGCCGTGTTCGCGTCGACCTGCAGCAGGACGTCGTCTCCGAACCGCTCACGAACCGCCCGGACGGGTTCGATGTCCCAGCCATGCTGGATCTTCAGCTTGATCCGAACGTAGCCGTCGGCGAGATAGCCCCCGACGGTGTCCAGCAGTTCGGGGACGGAATCCATGATGCCGACCGAGACGCCGCACGGGACGCGGTCACGCGCGGCGCCCAGCTCCCGGGCGAACGATCGGCCCGCAGCACGCAGCTCGGCGTCGAGGACACCCATTTCCAGCGCGCCCTTCGCCATCCGGTGCCCACGGAAGGGCTCCAGGGCGGGGGCGACCGCCACGGCGTCGAGGTGATCAAGGCGTGCGAGGGCGGGCACCAGGTAGCGGCGCAGAACATCGGCCGCCCCGTCCACGTATTCGGAGGAGTACGTCGGTTCCTGGAGCGCCACGCACTCTCCCCAGCCCTCGGCGTCGGTGGTCACCACGCGCAGCAACAGGATGTCGCGGAGCGACTGGGTACCGAACGAGGTGCGCAGCGGCGCGACGAGCGGTATCCGAATACGGCGCAGTTCCACGCCCTTGAGTCTCATCGGTCAACCTCCTGGTGCTTGTGCTGGCTGTGGTCGCGGGTCAGCAGGTACCAGCCCGCGCGGTCGAAGCCGGTGACGCGTGCTCCGTCGTTGAGAAGTCCGCCGAGCACCTCACGCACGGCCAGCCGCCAGTCCTTGGCCGTCCGCCGGTCGCTGACGCGAAGGGCTTCGATGTCGCGCGGGACGGCCACGAGGAGGGTTCCGGCGTCCTGCCGTCCAGGCACCGGGCGGCCGTCCTCGGAAGTGTCGAGGGCGACGAGCGCGCCGGCGGCGCGTGCGGCGGCCACGTCGAAGAGTGCTCCGTGACCGGCTGATGCCGTGATGACCTTCGGCTCCTGCAGGTGCCACCGGATGAGCAGCCGGTCGCTCTCGTCGCCACCATTGATCGCGTCGTTCATCCCGCCGTAGAAGTCAGGCAGGTACTCGGCCGGTGAGGCGGCAAGCTTGGCGAGGTTGAAGTGGGCGTTGCGGCGGATCAGCGGGTCGAAGGTCCACTGGATGGTGGACGCTCCGTGCAGCAGTGCCCAGGCACGCTGGTGCAGTTTGAGGGCGAAGCCGACGTTGCGGCCGCGCATGCGGTCGGAGACTCCGGCGATGTGGCTGTAGAGCAAGCCGTCGGGGGGCGCGCCGAAGAACGCGACGCTGGCGCCGACCAGTTCTTGTCCGTCGTAGGCCCCGACCACGTAATTGCCCGACTTCGACAACGCGCGCAGCAGCTCCGTCGTCATCAGCGGGTTGGTCGGGTCCGGCCGCCAGATGGTGTCGTAGAGCCGGGACACGGCTTCCAGCTCGTCGTGGCCCGCGAGTTCGCGAACGGTCACGCCGGCTGCACATACGGCGGAGTCGGCGCGCAGCGCGGCCTCGGCCTGCCCGGCCACGGCGTCAGGTGCTTCCTGAAGATGGGTCATGGCTCCATGTTTTCGGCCAAGGCCGCGCGAGTCATGGTCGTGCGGCACGAGAGGACCACTGCTCATTCGTGAGCTCGTACGGGGAGGTCGGGCGCGGGTGTCGTGACCAGCAGGTCGGCCAGGAGCGCGGTGAGCAGCGCCGTGCGGCCGGGCAGTTCGTCGACCAGTACGTGCTCGTCGTCGGCGTGGGCGCCGCCTCCTACCGCGCCCAGGCCGTCCAGGGTGGGTGTTCCGACGCCTGCGGTGAAATTCCCGTCCGAGGCGCCGCCCACGGCGGCGCTCGTCAGGGCCTTGAGACCCAGCCGGTCGGCGAGCCGGGCGGCGCGGACGAACAGGTCCGCCGATGCCCCGGCCTCCAGAGGCGGGCGGTTGGGCCCGCCGGTGATCTCCAGGTCGGCACCGGGCAGGATTGGCTGCAGCGCCCGGATCAGGGTGTCGAGTCGCGTCTGCTCGTGCTCCGATCGCACGCGCACGTCGACATCGAACCGGCCGTACGCGGGCACGGTGTTGGCCGTGGTTCCGGCCGACAAGGCGGTCGGCACGACCGTTGTCCCACGCGTCGGGTCGGTCAACGCGTTTACCGCGAGGACCTGGTGGGCGAGTTCGGTACCGGCGTTCACACCGCGCTCAGGTTCCAGCCCGGCGTGCGCGGCATGCCCCCGCACGTGGACCTCGTACCGTGAGACGCCTTTGCGCTCGGTCTTCAGCGCCCCGCCGTCGGCCGACGCCTCCAGGACCAGTGCAGCGGCGCAGCCGGACGCCTCGGTCTCGATCAGCTCCCGCGAGGTGGGGGAGCCCACCTCCTCGTCTCCCGTGACGAGCAGGGTCACGCCGCCAGGGTCGGGCAGGGCGGCTATGGCGTGCATCGCCATGACGAGACCGGCCTTCATGTCGAAGCAACCAGGACCGCGTAGGACACCGCCGCTGACGTTGAAGGGGTGGGTGCTGAGGGAGCCGAGCGGCCACACCGTGTCGTGATGGCCGAGCAGCAGTACGCGCGTCGGGCCGGGGCCGAACCGCCAGCGCAGGTGCGTGACGCCGTCGAGAACGATCCGCTCAGGGGCGGCGCCGAGCCGGGCCGCGCCCAGTTCGGCCACACAGTCGGCGCTGCGGGCAACGGCGCCGAGGTCGCTCGACGGGGACTCGCAGGCCACGAGCCGTTTGATGTCGGCAAGGATGCCGGGCAGCGCCGCCCAGGCCCGTGCGGCCGGTACCGAGTGATCCATCTCAGTGCTCCTCGACGGTATGCACGTGCTGGCTCATCCAGTCGACGATGCGCCGGTTGAAGTCCAGCCGGTGTGAGGGGCGGCCATCCACGATGAACGTGTGTGACGCGTTCGGATACAGGACGAGCCGGCTGGGCACACCCCGTTCACGCAGGGCCGTGAACCACTGCTGCGCCTGCCCGACGGGGCAGCACAG
The DNA here is from genome assembly GCF_003814875.1 of Streptomyces sp. Ag109_O5-1. GTDB lineage: Bacteria > Actinomycetota > Actinomycetes > Streptomycetales > Streptomycetaceae > Streptomyces > Streptomyces sasae. Next base: position 2,450,723 of record NZ_RKQF01000001.1, read on the forward strand.
GTCGGCCGTACCGTGCAGGATCAGCGTGGGCGTGTGCACCTGGCCGACCCGCGCCAGCGGCGACATGGCGGCGAGCCCGTCGCCGCTCGACCATGGTGGGCCACCGAACTCGTGGACGGCGAGGTGGTGCCCTTCGTCGGAGCTGCCGGCCATGCTGACCGGGTCGGTGACGGGACCACCCGCGACCGCCGCCGCGAACCGACTGTCCCGGCTGGTCAGATAGCAGGTCATGTAGCCGCCGTAGCTGTAACCGGCGACGGCCAGCCGGCGCGGGTCGGCCACGCCCTCGGTGACCAGGTCGTCGAGCGGTTCGAGGAAGTCGGCCGCATCGGCCTTCCCCCACGCGCCGACCACCGCGGTGTAGAACCGCTCACCGTAGCCGTCACTGCCGCGCGGGTTGAGCAACAGCACCGTCCAGCCGCGCGCGACGAGTTCCTGGTGGTAGAGGTGAACCTCGTCGGCGGCGGCGTTCCATGCATTGTGCGGTCCACCATGGATGTCCAGCAGCAGGGGCTGGGGGCCGCTCGCGCCAGGGTCCCGGATTAGCCAGCCCGCCACCCGGGTGCCGTCGGAGACGGTGAACTCCCGCTCGACGCGTGGGTACGGGGTCACCTCCGCCAGGGGCGCGCCGTGGCCGGTACGAACCCGAACGGGGCCGCCCGCCAGGTCCACGGTGACGATCTCGCCGTACGACGTCTGTGTGGTGAGGGCCACCGCAGCCATGCCAGCGGCTGCGGACAGCCCGAAGACGACGTCCCCCGTGCCGCCCAGTACACGGCGTAGACATCCGCCGGTGACATCCACGGCGTACAGGTGGGTGCAGCCGCGGTCGCGGGCGCAGAACAGTACGGTGCGGCCGTCGTCGGTCAACTGTGGTGCCGCGCCCGGGTATCCGGTGCCTCCTGGCATGACGTTGCGGTCCAGCGGCGCCGCGAGGTCGATCGGTGCGCCACCATCGAGCGGCACCCGCAGCAGCCTGGCATGCCCGCCCGGGCCGCCAGGCGTGCCGACCGTCAGCAACTGTCTGCCGTCGGCGGTCCAGGTCACCGGGCCGGCGCAGAGGTCGGCCGGGCCGACCTGGCGAATGCTCGCCTGCTCGTCGTCGGCGTCAACGACGTGGAGCGGCACGTGCAGGGTGAGGTCGGCGTCGGGATGGGTCGCGGCAGCGAAGGCGAGGCGGGTGCCGTCGGGCGACCAGGCGGGGACGCCGGCGTGCCAGTCGCCTCCGGTAGCCCGTCGGCATTGCCGGTCCGTGAGGTCGAGGACGTGGATGTGGCTGCGTACGGAGCGGAGGAACCCACTGCCGTCGGCCTGATAGTCGAGCCGGCTGGCCACGAAGGGCGCCGCTGCCCGCTGGCGCCGGGCGGCGTCGTCCTCGCCCTCGGCCGCGGCGAGGTCCACGCTCGCGGTGAACGCGATGCGCGCGCCGTCGGGACTCCACACCGGGGCCCCGGCCCCGAGCGGCAGCCGGGTGAGCTGCTCGGGTTCGCCGCCGTCGGCCAGCAGCAGCCACAACTGCGGCGCTCCAGCCTCGTCGGCGGGCGTGCGCAAGAACGCCAGCCGGGTGCCGTCCGGCGACCATGCAGGCGAGGAGTCCTGGTGGCCCGTGGTGAGCCGCTGTGGCGCTCCTCCGTCGCGGACCCGCCACAGGACGCGGTCGGTACGGTCCGCGTCCATGTCCAGCGTCCGCAGGACGTAGACCAGTTCGCCGTGGGCTGACAGGGCCGGTTGCTCGGGGACGGCCAGGCTGTGCAGGTCGTCGATTCGGGGCCGGCGGATCACGGTGCGGTGTCTCCTTGCTCATGGGTGCGCAGGGATGCCCCGGCGGGCGTGGGCAGAGCCACGGGTTCGCCGGGAAAGTGGCAGGCGGCGTGGTGCGGTCGTTGGCGACCGGGGTCGGTGGTGCGGCACACGTCGCGACCGGTCAGGATCAGCGGGCCGACGGGGCAGCGCGGGTGGTAGCGGCACCCGGTGGGCGGATGGTGCGGGTCGGCGGGTTCAGCGTCGTGTGCCGCGCGCACCGTCGGCTCATCTTCCTCGTCGGCGAGGGTGTGCCGGGCGTCGGGTACGGCAGCAAGCAGGTCGCGGGTGTAGGGGTGCTGCGGGTCGGCGAGCACCTGTTCGGTCGGGCCGTGCTCGACGATCCGGCCCAGGTACATCACTGCGATGCTGCTCGCCACGTACCGCACAGCGGCGAGGTTGTGCGAAATGAACAGCATCGACGTGCCCAGATCGCGTTGCAGGTCGCGTACCAGGTTGAGGACCGTGCCCTGGACGGACACGTCCAGGGCCGAGGTGATCTCGTCGGCGACGATCACCTCGGGCCCGGCGGCCAGCGCGCGGGCGATGGCAACACGCTGACGCTGGCCTCCGGAGAGCTGCGCCGGGTAAATCGCCGCACGGTCTGGGGCGAGCCCGACGCGTTCGAGGAGCGCGGAGACCTCCTGGCGTCGGTCGATCCGCCTCGTCCCACCCGCCCGCCGACGGGGCATCGTCTCGGCGACGGACGCGCCGATCGTCATCCGCGGGTCCAGTGACGCGTACGGGTCCTGGAACACCATCTGCACCGGCCGAGTTCCGCCGGTCCGCTGCCGCAGGGGTTTGCCGCCGAGCAGGATCCGCCCGCCGTGGAGGGGAAGGAGGCCGACCGCCGCGCGGGCCAGGGTCGACTTGCCGGACCCTGACTCGCCGACCAGCCCGACGATTTCGCCAGCGGGAACGGTCAGATGCACGCCGTCCACGGCGGTGAAGCCGCTCCGGCGGTTGCCGTAGCGCACGGTGACGTCCTCGAAGCGTAGTTCGGTCATGGCCGCTCTCCGGTCGGAGCCGCCGGTGCGTCGGCGGCGCTGTGGGTTCTCGCGTCGGTCTTGTGAGCGGATGGCGGAGTCACGTCCGCCCGGGAATCGAAGTCGGATCCACGGCGGGGTTCCGCGTCCGCCTGCCAGCAGGCCACCCTTCTGCCGTCGGCATCCGTCTCGAGGGGCGGTTCGTGCCGGTGACATCGGTCATCGGCCAGGGAACACCGTGGAGCGAAGGCGCACCCCACCGGCAGTTCCGACGGGTCCGGCAGCCGCCCGGGGATGACCGGCAGCGGACGGTGCGGGTCGCTGCGCATGTCGGGCACAGCCGCCACCAGCGCGCGGGTGTACGGGTGCCGTGCCTTGGTGGCCAGCTCGCTGGCGGGGAGTTCCTCGACGATCCGGCCGGCGTACATGACCAGGACCCGGTCGCAGACCTGGCCGACGACCGTGACGTCGTGGCTGATCAGCAGGGTGGCGACGGCGGCGGACCGCCGAACCGAGTCGATCAGTCGCAGGACCTGGCGCTGTACCGTGACATCGAGCGCGGTGGTGGGCTCGTCGGCCACGATGAGGGCCGGGGAGCCCATCATCCCCATCCCGATCATGGCGCGTTGCCGCATACCGCCCGAGAACTCGTGCGGGTACTGGTACGCCCGGCGCTCGGCGGCCGGGATGCGCACCGCGCGCAGCCGGTCCACCGCGCGGGCGGCAGCGTCGCGCCGGTTCAGCCCGCCGTGCCGCCGGGACACCTCGGCAAGCTGGGAGCCGACGCGCAGAGCGGGGTTGAAGGAGGTCATCGGGTCCTGGAACACCATCGCGAACGACGAGCCGAGCAGGCGCGCGTGGTCGCGGGGCGAACCGCTGAGCAGGTCGGTACCCAGGAATGTCAGCCGATCCGCGTCGACCTGAAGGCGTTCGTCGAGGAGCCCGGCGACGGCCAGGACCGTCATCGACTTGCCCGACCCGGACTCCCCCACGATGCCGACGGCCTCACCGCGAAGCAGCCGGAAGCCGACGCCTCGGACCGGCCGCACCGGACCGTCGGGACCGGTCACGGTAACGGTCAGGTCACGGACATCGAGGACGACATCCGTGCTGGCCTCCGCCGAGGTGCGGGCCGTCGGCGCGGCGCCAGGGCGTGCCGCCCGGCCGCGGGATGGGGGCTGCCCGGTGCCGGTCAGCCCGATGCGTTTGGCCACCGCCTCGCCGAACAGGTTGAAGGCCAGCCCCGCGACGATGACGGCGACGCCGGGGGCCAAGGCGGCCGCCGGGTGGACGTAGATGCCGTCCAAGCCTTCCCCCAGCAGTCGGCCCCAGTCGTACGACGCGCCCTGCACGCCCAGCCCGAGGAAGGACAGCGCGGCGAACGACAACAGCGCCGAACCGGCACCGATCGTGGCGTTCACCACGAGCGGCTCGGCGATGTTCGGCAGCACATGCCGCGTCAGCAGCCGGATCCGGCCCACCCCCGCGATGCGGGCGGCGGCGACATAGTCGCGGGCGACGACTCCGGCGACGAGAGTCTGCGTCAGCCTGGCGAATCCGGGAGCGGTGGCGCATCCGATCGCCAGCACGGCGCCGGTGGTGCCCACTCCGAAGATCACCGCGAAGAACAGGGCCAGCAGCAGCCCGGGGAAGGCGACCGCGATGTCGACGACGGCTGCGATCAGCCGGGCCGCACGCCGTCCGACGACCACAGCCGCGGTCCCCAGCAGCAGCCCCGCAACGACCGCGACAAGCATGGCCAGCAGCGCGAGTCCCACGGAGAGGCGGGTGGCGACGAGGACGCGGAGGAACAGGTCGCGGCCGAGGTTGTCGGTGCCCGCCCAGTGCGCGGACGATGCGCCTTTCAGCAGGTCACCGGTGTTGATCGTCGCTGCCTGGTCATGCCACAGGGGCGGAGCGATCACCGCGAGCACGAGGACGGCCCCGAGCAGCAGTCCGGCAGCAGCTCCGACCGGTGTGCGCAGCACCGCGAGCCAGCCGCCTCCACGGCGGGGGGCCGGACGCGTGCGGGCGGGGGCAGGTGTGTTCATGGCCATTGCTCAGTACTCCCGGATCGTCGTCGAATGCGGGTCGAGCAGGGCCACCGCCACGTCGACCATCACGTTCACCAGCAGCACTCCGACGCCGTACACCAGGACGATGCCCTGCACCAGCGGATAGTCCTTGGCCAGAATGGAGTGAACGATGGTGTCGCCCAGTCCCTGCCAGGCGAAGACGTTCTCCACGAGCACGGTGCCTGCGATCATCGCGCTCAGGAGCAGTCCGCCGACGGTGATCGTTGCCGTCAGCGCGTTCGGCAGCGCGTGCCGCAGGTAGAGGACGGCCGCGGGCAGCCGCTTGGCCCGGGCGGTACGCATGTAGTCGGCCTCGATCACCGTCACCATCTGCACGCGCAGGAGCCGGGCCAGGACCGCTGCCGGGCCGATTGCGAGCGACAGCACAGGCAGCACGTACGAGGCGGGTCCCGTGTGCCCGGCCACCGGCAGCCACCCCAGGCTCACCCCGAACACGTAGACAAGGAGCACGCCGAGCAGGAAGTCGGGGATGGTGCCGAGCGCCACACTGGTCCCGGTGAAGCCCAGCTCGATGCGCCGGGCCCGGCCGCCGCGCGTGAGCACGCCCATGAGGACACCTGTCGGCACGGCTATGACCACCGCGACGGCGAACGCCGTCAGCGCGAGTTGCAGTGTGGCGGGCAGCCGGTCGCCGATCACCTGCGAGGTGGGCAGGTTGAAGGTCATCGAGGTGCCCAGGTCGCCGCTGAGGACGTCTCGGAGGTAGTGGACGTACTGCACGGGCAGCGGGTCGTCGAGGCCGAGGTCGGCGCGGCGCGCGGCCACCAGGGAGGCGGCCGCGGTTGGGCCGAGCGCGGCGCGGACCGGGTCACCGGGTATGAGGTGGATCATGAGGAACGCCGCCGTGACCAGCGCCCAGAGCGACAGGACGAGCCGGCCCGCCCGGCGCGCCGCGAAGCGTATCCAGGTGTTTCCGGTCAGTCGGGTCAAGGTGCGTGATGGTGCCTGGCTCAAGGTGGTCACGGCCGTCCTCGTCTCTCCGGTCGGCGGGCCGGTGTCTGCTGCGGGGGCTGCCGGATGCGCCGTCGTCAACGGGCGAGCATCCGGATACTGGTGGGGATGAGACTGCCGGCGTACTCGAACTTCGCGCCGCTGCCGAACATCCGGGTGGCCTGGTTGGCGAACGGGACCACGTCGGCGTCCTTGGCCAGCGCGCTCTCGGCCGCCAGCCACTTCGGGCAGCCCTTCGTACCGACGGAGTCCGTGGCCTGGGTAATCCCGGCGGAGTAGTCCGCGTTGTCGATATGCGCGAAGTTGGTGCCGGCCGGCGGCACGGGACCCGACAGGAACGGGGCCATCTGGTCGGGCGAGCCCGTGTTGAGGGCCTCCCAGATGATGTCCCAGTCGCCGGTGGTGAAGAGCGTCTGTCCTATGCGGGTTTCGTCCTGGGGCCTGCTGGTGATCTGCACCCCCAGCTTCTGCCAGGTCTGCACGGCGAGTTCGGCTGCTGCCGTCCCTCCGGCGCCCAGCGAGGTGTTGTGGACGAAGGTGAGAGAGAGCTTGTGGCCGTCCTTCTCCCGCACTCCTCCGGAAGCGCGCTTCCAGCCCGCGTCGTCGAGTACCCGCTCGGCCGCATCCAGGTCGTGGGCCGGCAGCGCCTTGGTCAGGGAGTCCCCCGGGCAGACGGGAGGTTCGGTGACGGTGAACGTGGTGGGCGCGGTGCCCTTGCCCGCCGTGAGCACCTGGCGCAACTGTGCCAGGTCGAGTGCCTGGGTCAGCGCACGCCGCACGGAGGCGTCCGCCGCCGGGCGGCTCTTGGCCTGGTTGAACCACATCTCCCCCGTGACCAGGGGTGAGGAGGTGGAGAAGAGGTGTTGGCCTTCCAGACGGGAGGTGTCCGCACCAGTGACGGTGGCGGCGTTCAGAGCGCCGGACATCAGAAGGTTCGCGGCCGTCGTCTGATCGGAGACGACCTTGACGACAATGGTGTCCGGCAGTCCCTTTGTAGCGGTGCCGATGCCGTTCGGCCCCCACGTGTAGCCGCGCCGCTTCCGATACGTGTACTCATTTCCGGCCACAGACCTGGTGAGCTGGTACGGTCCGGTGCCGAGCGTCTTGTGCACCAGCGCCGACCGGTTCTGCATGCCCTTCGCGCACACCATCGGCAGACCCGCCAGACCGTAGGTGACGAACGGAGCAGGACCGGCCAGGGTCAGCGTCACCGTGCCGGCAGAGGTGTCGGCCGTGGCGTGGGCGCCCGCCGGGAGGAGTACGCCGAGCAGCGGGCTCTTGTTCTTGGGATCGGCCACGTAGTTGATGTTGGCCGCGACGTCGGCGGCTGTGAACGCCGATCCGTCGGAACAGGTGACCCCCTGGTGCAGGCTCATGACGACCTTCTTGCCCGTCGTCTTCCAACTGGTCGCCAGTCCCGAGACGATCTTGCCGTCGGCGTCCGCGTTGAGCAGGTGATCGTAGGCGAACTGCCCGATCTGGATCGCCGCGTCCGACGGCGACGCCTGCGGATCGAGACTACCGGGGTCCGCGTTCACGGCGAACGTGAACGTCCCGCCGTCGACAACCTTCCCGGCTCCGGAGCCGCTGCCGGTACCGGCAGCACACCCAGTGATCATCATTGCGCCGACACCCGCCCAGGCTGCTGCTGCGCTGAGTCTCATGCCTTCCCACCTCCTGACCGCCCTGGCTGGCCGAATATGGCCGTTCGCGCCATGCTGCCCGATGCCGCAGCCACGGGGTTGGTACCGCCAGACGAGAACGGAAGGGCCCACTTGTCGGTGCGGACGATGGTCAGGCCGAAGGCCACACGGTCAGTGGTCGCTCAAGACCGCGGGCCCCCCGCCCGAGGTACCAGGCGTCGGCGGGCGAGCGCTGACGATGCAGGCAGGGTGCGAATCACGGCGCGAGTTTTCGTCGCCGCGCACGAGGCGCCCGGGGCTCTCGGCTCCCTAGCCTCCAGCCTCACAGGCCGGCGGAACAGCGCCGCCGGTGTCGTTCTCAAGGAGCCCGTGTACATGTCTGAGCTGCCCGACAACCCCGCGACGCCGTTCGCGCGCTGGCTGCGCGACACCGACGAATCCGATCAGCGGCGTTTCGAGACCGGCATCCCCGTGCGCGACGGCGCCGAACTCGCCGCCGACATCTACCTTCCGCAGGACGACGCTCCCGCGCCCGCGATCGTGACCATCACCCCGTACGGAAAGGACAGCACCGCCTTCGTCACCGACGAGGCACGTTTCTACCAGCGCCACGGATACGTGTTCGTCGCGGTCGACGTGCGTGGACGCGGCAAATCCGAGGGCACGTGGCTGCCGTTCGCCAACGACCCCGACGACGGCCATGACGTCGTCGAATGGGTCGCCGCACAGCCCTGGTGCACCGGCAAGGTCGGTATGACCGGACTGAGCTACATGGGCTGGACGCAGTGGGCGGCAGCATCGCGCAGGCCCCCGCATCTGACCTGCATGCTCTCCACATCCGCGGCCGGCCGCTGGCAGCAGGAGATCCCCTTCACCAACGGCGCCTTCCAGCTGTACTTCGCCTGGTGGGCGTACGCCACCAGGCGCCGCATCTCCGAGATCCACGGCCTGGCCACCATGGACTGGGACCGCCTCCTGCCCACCCTGCCCTACGACGCCATCGGGACCGAACTCGGCATCCCGCAGGAAAGCTGGCGACTGCTCACCCAGAAGGACCGCCTCGACGACTTCTGGCAGGCGCTGCGCTTCGACGACGTCTACGACAGCATCGACGTTCCGTGCCTGCACGTCACCGGCTGGTACGACCTGGAGGACCTGCTCGGCGCGTTCCACCACTACGAGCACATGGCCGCGGCCTCCCCCGCCGCAGACTCGCAGTATCTGCTGGTCGGCCCGTGGAGCCACGTCAAGTCCCGCTACCCCGACCGCTACTATGCCGGCCGCGACCTCGGCCCGGATGCGGCCTGGGACATGGATGCCGAGCATCTGCGGTGGTTCGACCACTGGCTGAAGAAGCAGGGGCCGGGTCTGGATGACGTGGCGAGGATCCGGCTGTTCGAACCCGGCACCGACCAGTGGCGCACCCCGGATACCTGGCCGATGGCGACGTCCGAGCAATCCCTGTTCCTGGGTAGCCAGGACGAAGAGGGTGTCCTGAGCGCCACCGCTCAGCAGCAGGAATCCTCGACCGCCTATCGGTACGACCCTGCCGACCCGGTGCCGACTCAGGTGGACGTGCGGGCCTATCCCGTCGAGGACGTACCGCTGCTGCAGGATGCCAACGAGGCCCGCCCGGACGTCCTGTCCTTCACCGGCCCGGTGCTGGAGACGGAGACCAGGATCTCGGGATGGGGACGCGTCGAACTGTTCGCCTCGTCCGACTGCGACGACACCGAGTGGCACGTCAAGGTCTGCGACGTCCACCCGGATGGCCGATCCTACAAGGTCACTCAGGGCTGTCTGCGCGCCGCGTGCCGTGACTCGCTGGTCGAACCGGCTCCGCTCACGCCGAACGAGATCACCAGGTTCGTCGTCGAACTGTGGCCGACCCAGCATGTGTTCCTGCCCGGCCACCGAGTGCGGGTCACCGTCACCAGCAGCGACTTCCCGTGGTTCGCCCGCAGCCTGAACCGCTTCGGTGTGGTGGCGGACCAGGCTGAGGCACGCGTCGCCCTCAACACCGTCGTGCACGGCGGCAACCACCCGAGCCGACTGGTCCTGCCGGTGGTGGACGTGGCGGCGCAGTGACATGAGCGGTGCCGCCTCCAGGCGGAGGCGGCACCGCATCGTTGCGTCACCGTGAGAGGCGCCGGTCCGCCCGGCCGGTGTGCAGGTACTGGGCGTGGCCCGCGCCGTCGTCGCCGACGAACGTGTGCGGCACGTGCACGCCCGCCTCGGCCTGGGCGGCGAGCAGGGTGTCGCCGCGCAGGTGGAGCAGCTCGTAACGCTGCGGCGTCATCCCCAGCCCCATGGCGACTGGGGTCGGCTTCTGGTCCACCCAGATGCGGCCCTCGGCGTCCTGGCTGACCGTGCTCTCGGCCATGCGGGAGGCGTACGTGCCGACGTACCGCGAGGCGTCCACGCGGCGGGGTTCAGCCGACGGCACCGGGTACCTCGGCACGGTCACGCCCGCGAGCTCTCCCAGGATGTGCCCGAAGACGGTCTCGAACACCGGGATCACCTCACCACCGTTGGTGAGCAGCGCCACCGCCACACCCCGCTCAGGCACCGCCCGCAGGAAGGCACGCTGACCGATGGTGCCGCCGTCATGGCCGACCACACGGCCCCCCTGCCAGTCGAACAACTCCCAGCCAAGCCCCCAGGACGTGTCCGTGCCCAGGTACGGTACATCCACCTGGGGTTCCTGCATCGCCCGCACGCTCGCCGCGCTCAGCGCGCGGTGGCCCGGGGCCATGTGCAACCGGGCGAAGGAGATCAGGTCGCGTGGGCTCATGGCCAGCATGGCACCGGCGGCCACGTTGGACCGGGTGATGGCCCAGACGGGCGCCGGCTGCGGCTCGGCCTCCGGTCCGGCGCTGAGGTGGCCGACGGCGGCACGGTGCAGGATCGCCTCGTAGGGGCTCGCCGCGGCGTGCTCCAGACCCAGCGGCGCGAAGAGATGGCGGCGCAGGCAGTCGTCGTACGACGCGCCACGCAACACCTCGGCGATGCGGCCCAAGACGCAGTAACCCGCGTTGTTGTACGAGAACATCTCCCCCGGTGCGAACAGCTGAGGCACATCGGCGAGGGTGGCCACATACTTCTCCACACAGTCGTCGCCGACGCCGGTGTCCGTGAAGATGTCGCCCTCGAATCCCGCGGTGTGGGCCAGCAGTTGGCGTACGGTGATTGCCGTCGCTGCGGCAGAGTCGGCCAGCACGAACTCGGGCAGGTAACGGCGCACCGGAGCGTCGAGATCGAGTCGGCCTTCGTCGACGAGCTGCATGACCAGGGTGGCTGTCCAGACCTTGGTAATAGAGCCGATCTGGAACACCGAGTCAGCAGTCGCCGCCACGCCGGTCACCCTGTTCAGCACGCCAGCGGCGAAGTCGACCACTTCATCTCCAACGCACACTGCGACGGCCGCGCCCGGAACTCGGTGCTCGGCCAACAGTCCCGGCAGGCTCGACCGGATCCAAGTCTCGATATCCTTCAGGTTCGCCATGAGGGAGCACTCCAAGCAGGAACTCTTACGGGTTACTGGATGCTAGACGTGGCCGCGGCGGCGAGGTTCGTGTCGCCCGACGATTCTGCGCTTACACCTTTGTGCTCGTGGCGTTCTGGCCGACGGATACGATGCGCAGCGATCGGCCGCTGCCCTCACTATCGATCACGCCCACGAGGAACGCGCCCATCCCGTCGGATCGGCCGCCGAGACCGTCGCCTCGCTCACGGCTGGGGCCAGGCCGGAACGCACCGAACTGGTGGCCTCCACATCGGCGCCAGTTTCGACCAGTCAGCCAGGGGCGAGAGGGAGGACGCCACCAACTGAATCGCCGACGCCCTGCCTTCCGAGGGCAAGGCCGGCGACCTCGCCCAGGCAAGCCTCTACGTCATTGAGCACTGTGCATCGTGAAGTTGCTCGTCACGGGTCTGGTGCGCGTGCGGTTCGGAGTGCTCGTGCTGGTCGTGGGTGGATGACTTCGTCGGGGTCCCGGGCTCCGGCAGCAGGCGGTAGCGGTCCTGTTCCCGCCGGACCAGGCCAGCTGTTGGACGGGGGAAGTGGGTGCCGAGCAGCAGGTCGTCGGAGTCGGCCAGACGGTCGAGGAGGCGGTGGCGGGTGCTCACGGCCTGCTCGGGGTCGATGTCGACGCAGCTGGTCAGGTGGGGGTGGGAGAGCTGCACGGGGTGGTGGATGCTGTCGCCGGTGATCAGGCCCGAGCGGTTGGTGCCGTGCAGTTCCACGGCGATCTGGCCGGGGGTGTGCCCGGCGGCCGGCACCAGGCGGATACCCGTCTCCACCTGGTGCCCTTCGGCGGGGATGTCGGCGAGGTCGAACTGCCCGTGGTCATGGACGGGCAGGACGGAGTCGCGGAACATCTGGCGGCGGTTGGCGTCCAGGTCGGCGGCGGCCCAGTAGTCCCACTCCGTACGGCTGGTGAGGTAGCGGGCGTTGGGAAAGGTCGGCACCCAGTGATCGCCGTCCAGGCGGGTGTTCCAGCCGACGTGGTCGGTGTGCAGGTGCGTGACGATCACCAGGTCCACCGACTCGGGCGCGAATCCCGCGGCTGTAAGGCGCCGCAGGTAGCCGGTGTCAAGGCGGTTCCAGGCGGGGTTGGCGCGCTCCTTGCCGTTGCCGATGCCCGTATCCACGAGGATCCGCAGGCCACCGGCCTCGACGGCGAAGGTGTGACTGGCGAGGTAGGGCACCTCGGCGTCGGCGAAGTGCGGGCGCAGCCACGGCGCCTGGTCGATGACCTCCTTGGTGGCCCCGGGGAGCAGCCAGGGGCCGGTCTGCGGCGGTAGGGCGATCTCGTCGATGCGGTGGACGGTGATCCCGCCGAAGTCCCAGGAGAGCGGGGTGTCGGTGGCGGCGGGGGTGGGCTGGGTCATCGTTGTGCCTTTCCGTGTGCGCCGTCCGGCTGGTACGGCGGAGTGCGGGGTCCGTGCGGGCGGGTTCAGCGGACTGCGGTGTGGTACCGGGTCAGGAGCGGTACGGCGAGGGCGGCCAGGGCCAGGATGATGACCGTGGCGCCGTAGAGGGACACGGCGGTGGTGAGGCCGTACAGGTTCGTCAGGACTCCGGCGAGGATCGCCGGGATGCTCATGGCGAGGTAGCTCAGAACGTAGTAGGCCGCGAGGGTCCCCGCGCTCTCGTCGGCTTCCGTCCTGGACAGCAGCCGGCGCAGAGCGCCCTGCGTCACCGACCCGAAGCCCACCCCGGAGAGCACCGTGCCGGCGAACAGCGCGAGCAGGCTGTGCTCGTACGGGCTGCTGAGGGTGAGCAGGGCGCCGGGGACCAGCAGGGCCGAGCCGGCGATGCTCGCCGTGCTCGCCGGCAGTGACCTGGCGGCGATCACCGCCAGCGCGGCGGCGACACTCAGGGCGAAGAACACCAGGCCGCCGACGGCCCGGGGCGCGAGGGGAGCGATCGTACGGGCCAGGGAGGGGCCGAGCGAGGAGTAGAAGCCGCCGAGGGCCCAGGCGGCGATGACGCCGGGGGCGGTGAGCAGCATCGTCCGGCGGGCGGAGGGGGCGATGGCGATGCTAGGGCGCAGCGAGTGCCACGCGCCGGGGTGCGGGTGCGCCGTCTCCGGGGTGAGGGCGACAGCGGAGGCCTGGGCGGCGAACAGCACGAGCAGTACGAGGTACACGGTGCGGGTGGGCGCGGGTGCGAACTGCACGAGAGCGGTGGACGCCAGAACGCCGGCCGCCATGCCGCTCACCGGGGTGACGCTGTTGGCCAGTGCGGCCCGGCCCGGGCGATCGGGGTGCTCGAAGTCGAGCAGTGCGGCCCCAGCGGCTCCCGACGCCGCGCCGGTGGCCAGGCCCTGGACGACCCGGGCGGCGATGAGGTCGGCCACCCCGTGCGCGGTGGCGAAGATCGCCATTGAGGCGGCCTCGGCAAGCAGCGCTCCCGCCAGCACCGGACGTCGGCCCAGGTAGTCGGAGAGGGTGCCGGCGGCGAGCAGTGCCACGAGCAGGGCGAGCGCGTAGGCGCTGAACACGACCGTGACCGTGAGCGCCGAGAAGTGCCACTCGGCCTGGTAGAGGGCGTACAGCGGGGTGGGCGCACTGGAGGCGGCCAGGAGACCGATCAGGACGGAGGCTTGGAGGGCGAACGATCCTCGGCGACGCAGCAGAGCGCGGGGGCGGGACGGGGTGGCGGTGGCAACGGACACGGACGCCTCCAGACACTTAAGGCAATATCTTTGCGATAAGAACCTTAGCGTGCACCCCACCACTAACGCAACAGATTAGCTTTTGTGGGGGCTTTTCGCGGCGGGCGTGACCGGAGCGGCGCCGGTGCGCGCTGCCCGCGCGCTACCGCCCCGGCGCGCGGGCAGCGCGGGCCGGCCGTGTGCTCCGGACGCTCAGGACGGGTCGAGCGCAGCCGCCACCAGGCGGTGGACGTACTCCGTCGACAGGCCGTCGGGACGGAAGAGGATGCGGTACATCACAGGCGCTACCACGCGGTCCAGCAGACTCTCCACCTCCGGCACCGCCTCCCCGCGCCCGGCCGCACGCACCCCGATGGCCTTCAACTGCTCGACCGCGTAGTCGGAACAGCGGGCGGCGCCGCCGCCCGCCGGGTCACCGGCCAGCGCATCGCGAATGTAGACCACGCCTACCTGCGAGGACATCTCCTCCAGGAACTGCTCCGCCCACGCCTGAAGGTCCGCCCGGAGGCTGCCGTGGTCGGCCGGGGGCCCCTCGGGGCGCAGTCGCTGCACCGCCACGTCGGCCAGCAGTGCCTGCAAATCACCCCAGCGCCGGTAGACCGTCGAGGGAGTGACCCCGGCGCGGGCGGCGATCAGGGGCACGGTCAGCCCGGCCCGGCCGACCTCGGCCTCCAGGTCCTGCACGGCCTGATGCACGGCCTGCTGGACGCGCGCGCTGCGCCCGCCCGGGCGTACTGCGGTTCGGGTAGCCATGCCACTACTCTAACGCGAACCGTTTGCGTCAAGCGCGGCCACCGGCGCGCGTCCTTGACGACGGGCTCGGGAGCCTCGCCGAGACGGGGCCGAAGGGGTCACCGGTAGACCATGTTGGAGAGACGTCGTTTCAGGGCTCGCCGTGCACCGCCAACCCTCCCGACGCGCAAGAACCGGGCCGCCCCGCATGGCTGAGGGTGCCCACCGCATTCACGCCACTCCCTCCTAGTAGTGCTTGGTCAGGTTGGTATCGGTTCTGGCATGTTGCGGTGGCAGGTGGGGCAGGCGCCGGTCCAGACCGCGAGGAGTGACTGCAGTTCGCGGGTGACTTGGTAGAGGGTCAGGCCGGCGCCGTCGCTTTGGGGGACCGGGTGAGGCGTTGGAGGGTGCAGAAGGCGTGGGCGACGGAGACGAGGGTGACGTGGTGGTGCCAGCCTCTGAAGGTGCGGCCTTCGAAGTGGGCCAGGCCCAGAGTCTGCTTCATTTCGCGGTAGTCGTGCTCGATGCGCCAGCGCAGTTTCGCGGTGCGCACGAGGGTGGCTAGTGGGGTGTCTGCGGGCAGGTTGGACAGCCAGAACTGGACGGGTTCGGTTTCGGTGGCGGGCCATTCGGCCAGCAGCCAGCGCACCGGAAGTTCCGGGCCGTTGCAGGCTTTGCGGATCTCGCGTCCGGCGGGACGGATCCGCAGGGCCACGAAGCGCGAATGCATGCGCTTCACACCGCTGCGGCCGCTGCCCGGCCGGGAGCCTTCCCGCCACTGCACCGGCCTCGCGGCTCGCTTCCCGGCCGCGATGACCAGCTTCTTCACCGTCTGGGCCGGCCCGGGGTAGGACGGTGCGGGCCTCGGGCCACGACCGCTGCAGGGCGGGGCGTACGGCCGGGCTTCTTCCGGGTGGGCGGTGGTCGTGGTGGAGATGCCGACCGCGTAGCTGAGTTCGCGTTCTTCCAGGCCGAGGCGGAAGGCTGCGGTATCACCGTAGCCGCCGTCGGCCACGACGAGCGGGACGTCGATTCCCCACGACCTGGTCTCGTCGATCATGTCCAGGGCCAGCTGCCACTTCTCGACGTGTCCGACGTCTTCGGGGATGCCGCACGTGGTGCGGCGGGCCACCTTGCCCGGATCGGCCTTGGGCGAGGCGGGATCCCAGCTCTCGGGCAGGAACAGACGCCAGTCCACAGCCGCCGACGCGTCGTCGGAAGCCAGGTGCAGGGACACTCCGGCCTGGCAGTTGGTGACCTTGCCCGGGGCCCGTATTTCAATAACTGTCAGGGACGGGTTTCCGCGGGGGCTGTTCGGGCGTGTAGCTGTTCCATTGTGCGGGCGGGCGATCCGGGTATCGGCGTGACGAGGATCCGGTGCAGGTCTAGGAGCCGTTGTGCGTCCTGGTACTGGATGGACAGGTTGGTGCGGTTGACGCCCAGTAGTTGGGCCAGGAACGTCATGGTCACTACTCTGCGGCGGCGCAGGATGGCTGCCAGGAGTCGGTGGGTGTGGTCCACGCTGCTGGTCTGTGGGTGGCGGTAGCTGCGCGGGCGGTGGAAGCGACGCTGGAATGCTGCCTCGGCCAAGGCGTCCCAGAAAGGCTCCGAGACCGCCACCAAATACTCGAAGGCGGTTCGTGACATGCCGGTCAGGGCCGGATCGGTGAGCATCGCGGTCAGGGCCGGGTCGGTCCGGTGTGTCGTTGCCGGCGCGCTTGGCGCTCGCGGTGGAACGGGAGACAGTGTGTAGTTCCAGTCACCGTGGAAGGCGTGGGGTGTGATCGGAAGGGCGTGGAACTCGGCGGGTGTGATGCTGATGCCGAGGTCGTAGCAGCCTGTGTCCAGTTCGGCCCCGATGGTCAGGCCGGTCCTGGTGGTTGTGGCGGCGATGGTCTCGAGGACGACCTGGTAGCTGGTCAGCGGCCGCCCTCGCCAGTTCGCGGTGATGTGACAGAACATCCGGTGCTCTATCTTGTTCCACTTCGAAGTCCCCGGCGGTAGGTGACAGACCGTGATCTCCAGGCCGCTCTCTCGTGCGAAGGTGGCAAGGTTGCTTTTCCAGGTCCAGCGGCGGGGATCGTTGGAGCCGCCGGAGTCGGCGGTGATCAGGAGCCTGCCGGCATTCGGGTGGTCCGCCCGTCCGCGGTGCTGCCACCAGCGTCGGATGGACTCCACCGCGAACTGGGCGGTGTCGTGGTCGGTGCCGACGTTGACCCATCCGCTGTTGTTGGCGATGTCGTAGATCCCGTAGGGGATCGCCATGGGCTGGTCGTTGGTGGTGAACGTGTGGCAGTCCACCTTGATCGCGTTCTTGCCCGGCCGCCAGGCGCGACCGGGCCGGTCCCGGTTGCCGAGCCATTCCTTGGCCTTGGTGTCGACGCTGATCACCGGCTGGGCATCGTCGAGGAACGCGGCGGCGGTGGCATTGAGGTGGGTGAACTGGGCATCGCGGTCCGGATGGCTGATGCCCTCTGTTGTCTTCGCGGTTCCCTGCAGGCTGTAGCCCAGGGTGTGCAGCAGGTGTCCGACGGTTGAAGCGCTGATCGGGTGGCCCTGTGTGGTGAGGGTTGAGGCCAGGGCCCGTAACGACAGCGTGGTCCACCGCAACGGGGAGACGGGGTCGCCTCGGGTGTGCGGCTCGATCAGCGACTCCAGTGCGGGCAGCAGACCAGGGTCGGTATCTGTCAGCCGCTTGCGGCCCGCACCTGGAGCCCGGACCCGCAGGGTCGGTGAGGAGCAACCGGCCAACTCGGCCATGCCTCGCGTGATGGTTGCAGTGCTGGTGCCGGAGGCGGCGGCGACCCGGACGATCCCGCCGCGGCCGAGGGCCGTAGCCTCACTGGCCAGGTACAACCGACGGCGGCGCTCATCGAAGTGCGGCAGGATCTGATCGAACTTGGCCCGCAGAGCACGAGCGGCAACGCGGTCTGACAGACACGGAGTCACATCTCAGACTCCCACCAACACCCCTCTGCCGAGCACTTATTGAAATACGGGCCCCGGCCGTTCCGGAGTACTGGCGCTGCACTCCGGCGGAGGTGGTGCCCTTCTTCACGAAGCCGGTGTCATCGAGGACCAACACACCCTCTGGCGTGCCGAGTTGCTCTGCTACGTACGCCTGGAGGTCGTCACGCAGACCGTCGGTGTCCCAGCGGCTGTGGCAAAGCAGGTGCTGCAGGCCGTGTGGGGTGGCGTGGCCGGCGTATTCGGCGAGCTGCCAGCTGTTTTTCCGGCCGACCGGGCCGAGCAGCCCGCGGATGTAGTCGCGCATGCGCCGCCGGGTCTCCACCCGGGCGAAGCGGACCCCGGTCTGCAGAAAGAGTTCTTCGAGTTCCAGGTCCCAGGCGTTCGTCGGTACATCGTGGATCACGACAACTCACTGCTCACCGCGCTGTCACTACATGCGGCGCGGGCACCCGTTGGTGGGACGGCCTGCCCAAGGCCGCCCCGCCCAGGCCCAACCCCCGCTACACTCCCCACCGCCAGGCCGTTGACCAGCAGAAATACAGAAGTCCGGCTGGAGTACTAGTTGCCGGGGGTAGGCCGCATGGTGATCTCCGCCCGCGTCATTTCCGTCCCGTCATCGGTCGCAGCGCCAAGGGTGTCGCCGGCAGTCGTTCGTGGGGGTGTGTCAGGTCCGGGGAGCTTAACGGTGGGGCTGCTGCCGCGCAGCAGGGAGGCGAACGCAGCGAGGAAGGCGAGGGTGGCACCGAAGGCGAACACGATGACCAGGCCGGAGTGGAAAGGCCCGGAGATCAGGGTCGGGAAGAATTCGCGTCCCGTCAGGGTCTGTTGTTGCACCACCGTCAGGTGGGTCAGGGTGCCGCTGGGCTCGAGCAGGTGCTGGATCGGGTTGACGCCCAGTTGGGCGGCGAACAGGGACGAGACCGGGGGCAGACTGCCGACCTGGGTGGCGACGTGGGCCGGTACGCCCTGCTCCTGCAGGCCGGTGGTGAGGGCGTGCGGGAGGCTCTTGGTCAGCCCGGCGATCATGAGGGAGAAGAACACGCCGATGGAGACGGCGGTGCCCGAGTTCTGGAAGGTGGAGCGCATGCCGGAGGCGACACCGCGCAGTTGTGCGGGCACGCTGCCCATGATCGAGGAGGAGTTGGGGGAGGCGAACATGCCGCTGGCTATGCCGTTGAGCGCGATCAGGGATGCGAAGATCCAGTAGCTGAAGTCGATCGGCAGCAGCATCAAGCCCAGGAAGCTGGCGCCGAACAGCAGCGCGCCGCCGGTGGCCAGGCCCCGGGAGCCGAGCCGGTCGGACAGGTAGCCGGAGACCGGGCCCGCGGCGAGGAATCCGGCGGTCAGCGGCAGCATGAAGATGCCGGCCCACAGGGGGGTATCGCCGTAGTCGTAGCCGTGGAGGGGGAGCCATATGCCCTGCAACCAGATGACCAGCACGAACTGCATGCCGCCCCGGCCGATCGAGATGGCCAGGCCCGCCAGATTGCCGAAAGTGAAGGCCCGCTGGCGGAAGAGACTCAATTGGAGCATCGGCGCGGAGACGCGGGTTTCGATGGCGACGAATGTCGCCAGTAGGACCAGTCCGCCGGCGAGCAGAGTGTCGACCAGCGGGTTGGTCCAGCCCATAGTGCGTCCTCCGTAGGGCTGCAGGCCGAAGGTGACCGCGACGAGAACCACACTGAGGCCCACCGCGAAGGTGATGTTGCCCCACCAGTCGATCCGGCCGCCACCGCTCTTGCCGGTCTCTCGGAGGGTGCGGTAGGCCCACAGCGTGAAGAACACGCCGACAGGCACATTCACCCAGAACACCGCCCGCCAGTCCCAGGTAGACAGCAGCCCTCCGGCGACCAGACCGAGGAACATCCCGGCCAGCCCGGCGACCTGGTTGATGCCCAGGGCGAAGCCGCGCTGCTCCTTGGGAAAGGCGTCCGTCAGGATCGCGGCCGAGTTCGCGGCCAGCATCGACCCGCCGACGGCCTGCACGACCCGCCAGGCGATCAGCCACATTGCCCCGTTCCCGCCGTTGAAGGGGTCGAGGGACAGCAGGATCGAGGCGAAGGTGAAGACCGCGAACCCGGAGTTGTAGATCAGGACCCGGCCGTACATGTCTCCCAGGCGGCCAACCGTGACCACCAGGACGGCCTGGACCAGCCGGTAACCCATGATCATCCACAGCAGATAGGCGATGTTGCCCGGAGCCAGCGGGTCCAGGTGCACGCCGCGGAATATCGCTGGCAAGGCGATCAGCACGATGGAGCCGTCCAGGGCGGACATGAAGACCGCAGCGGTCGTGTTCGTCAGCGCCGTCCACTTGTACCGGTCACCGGCTGAGCGGCGCGGGGCGTACGTCTTGGGAGGGTCCGTCATCGGCGTGCCTTCCGGGATACGTCGGGGTCAGATGTTCTGGGCCAGCCGCTCCAGCAGCGGTGCGGCCGTGGCGAGTTGTTCCAGCTCCGCCGGGGTGAACGCGCCTCTGGTCAGGGCTTGGGCGATGAGTTCGGCCCGCGCGTTGCGCTTGTCCAGCGCCCGCAGACCGGCCTCGGTCACCGACAGCACCATGCGCCTGCCGTCGTTCGGATCCGGGTGGCGTTCGACCAGGCCACGGGCCCGCAGCGCACTGAGCGTCGCCCCCATGGCCTGCGCGGTGATCTGCGCCTGACGGGCCAGCGCCGAGGAGGTGGTGGGGCCCGACCGGTCCAGATGCGACAGCGCGGTCCGCTCGGGCATCGTCAGCCCGCCGTCGATGGGCACTTGGCGCACCCGTCGCAGGGCCCGAACGGGAGGGGCGCAAGGACGCGCTGCAGGCTCGACCGCCGCCAGGATCAGCAGCGTCGCTGCGGTGACCGTGGGTCCGTTCTGAGCCGCACCTATCCGGACGTCGAGCGGTCGCGCAAACGGGGCCTTGTGCGAGCAAGATTAATTATGAGCCGCCGCCCCCCGAACTCGAGTGCGTTCTTAGGACTCCTAGTAAAAAAGAGGTCCAGAGTCGGCGCTAGCAGATGATGCTGAAGCCGAGGGTGAGGAAGGCTTCGTGGACGCGTCGCGGATCTCCCAGCGGGTGCGCAGGCGGCGCAACCAAGGTAAGGGCGGGAAGGTGGCTCCGTTGACGCTCCGATTTTCGCTGTTCGCCGCGCCGCTCACCGACATCACGCTCACCCCGCTCGAGGTCGGACTCGCCCTTGGTGGCCGCCCGGCTAGCATCCTTCGGTGCCTAGCTGGCGCAAGAGACTGCGGTTGTCGGTGCGTACCCACTCCTCGATGAGGCGTCCCCGGTCGTCGAAGCGGAAGATGTTGATCAGGTCGAACATGATGCGTTTGCCGTTGGGCGGCAGCGGTCCGGCCGGTGACTGGGTGAACTCGCGGGCGAAGGTGCCTTCGGTCCATGTCTGGCAAGCCAGGTGGTCACCTTCGGCCACCACGATGCCGCGCCGGATCGCTCGGTCGTCGAAGGCCTCGCGCACGGAGTCAAGGTAGGCGGTGAGCCCGGCGAAGTCGGACTCGAAGCCGTCCGGCCCGTGGAAGCGGAACTTCTCCGTGTCGAAGTACGTCGCGGCCTCGGCCGGATCCTCGCCCGACACCTCCAGCTCACCCGCGCGGATCAGTCGCGCCACGAGTTCGTTTCGAGTGAATCGCTGTGTCATATCACCAGCCTGCCCTCCTTCAGTCATGCGGTCCAACGATGATTCCGCACGATTCCCATGACGAACACGCATGTTAGGATCGCGGCCATGGCCGAGTTCACCCTTGCGGGCCTCCGCGTCGTTCACCAGGTCGCCGCCGCGGGATCGTTCACTCGGGCCGCCGAGATGCTCGGCTACACACAGTCGGCCATCTCCCGCCAGGTCGCTGCCATGGAGGCAGCAGCCGGAGCACCGATCTTTGACCGCAGACGACGAGGCGTGGCGCTCACCCCGGCAGGCCAGGTGCTCGTCCGGCGCGCGACGGAGATTCTCGCCGACATGGCGGCGACCGAGCTGGAACTCGCCGGCCTGCGCGACCGGCTCGCAGGCCGCCTCACGATCGGCGCCTATCCCACCGCCGCTATGGCGTTGGTCCCGCGAGCGATGGCGCAGGTGACGTCCGGTCATCCGGGTCTCGCCGTGATCCTGACGGAGGCCTCGACGCCCGCCCTGCTCCGGCGACTGCAGATCGGTCGGCTGGACGTGGCGGTCATCGGGGTCGGCCACGGCCTGCCGGACTACGACCTGAGCGAACTGAGGCAGACCACAGTGCTCCAAGGCGACCTTCTGCTGGCCGTCCCGGACACGCACCGGTTCGCCGGCCACGCCGGCATCACCATGCCGGACCTCGCCCAGGAGCACTGGATCGCCAGGGACGACGCGGCGGGCGAGCCGCAGTTCGGAGCCTGGCCGACCCTGCCGGACCCCCACATCGCCCACACCGCGCGCAGCTGGTCGACACGCCTCGGCCTGGTCGCGGCCGGCCTGGGCATCACTGTCATCCCCGATGTGGCCCTACCGGCCCTGCCGACGGGTGTACGAGCCGTGGCCGTCACCGACAGTTCCTGGCCCGGACGCGCGACGGTCGCCGTGACCCGGCCACGCCCTTCCGCCCAGGCACAGGCGATGGTGACAGCCCTGCAGAATCAGGCCGCCTGTCTCCACACGCCTGACTCCGGGCAGGAACGGCCTGAGGACTCCTACAAGCAGAGGTCTTCAGGCGGCGCCAGCAGATGATGCTGCAGCCGAGCGTGAGGAAGGCTTCGTGCAGGTCGTCGCGGATCTCCCAGCGGGTTCGCAGGCGGCGGAACCAGTGCAGGAGGGCGAAGGCGGCTTCGACGACCCAGCGGTGGAGGCCAAGGCCGGAGCCGTGTTCGCTGCCGCGGCGGGCGATGACCGGGCGGATGCTTGTGATCGCCACGACGGCGGTGCCCGACCACCTCCGTGGGGCACCGAGCAGGTGGAGTACTAGGCTGTGAAGCTCCAGTCGTCGGTGGCGGCGACATGTTCGGCGGGTGCGATGAGGTGCCTGGTGGTGTCCAGGGCTTCCCGAATGTGCTGGGCGAGGGCGTGTCGGTCGGGGTCGTTGACCCAGCGTTCGAAGGCGACCTTGAACGCGGCGATCCCGATTTCCGCGGCGAGTGCTGCGGTGGTGCTCTCCAGACCGCGTTCGCTCAGCGCGTCGGCGAGGGTGGAAGCGAGTGCGGCGAGTTTGGCCAGTTCGCGTTCCTGGAGTTCGAGGTTGGCGGCGATGACGGCCTGACGTTGCCAGCCTTCTCGCCGACCACGAGATGGAGTACACCCTGGCCCGCTCGGCCAAGGCCTGGGCCGCGCTGGCCATCGCCGCACGCCGCGACGGCCGCCTGCGCCAGGGCCGCCGAGGACTACCACCGTGCCCAGCGCACCAGCCCCTACCCGGTCGAGGTACGCGACGCTGGCCTGTGTTCGTGAACCGCCTCCACCAGGCCATGTACTTTGAGGAAGTCGACAGCAAAAGGCCGACGAGTCCTCATCGCCGAGCTGCTGGGGCTCGGCGGCTACGGCCCGCCCAGATGGCGGCCGTCCTCGCCTCCGAACTGCGCGATCCCGACACCCGCCCCGCCGCCCTGCGCGCCGTCGAATCCCGGCAGCCCTCATGCGAAGGCGCGAGCGTTCTCCGGACCGAAATCGCGATCTGCGGCACTTCCCCGTGTCGCCCGGCCCTGGCGTGTGGCCGGGGCCGGGCGACACGGGCTTTGGTTCAGTTGGTGCGGTAGCGGGTGGCGAGGGCGGGGCTCTGGCCGGCGAAGGCGGCGAGGTCGGCGTGGAAGACGGCGTCGAGCAGGCTGGCGTCCTCGACACCCGGCGCGCAGACGACCTCGCCAAGTCCGAGGCCGCGCAGGCCGGCGGTGACGACGTCCTCGGCACTCATGCGGGGCACGACGCTCATGTCGAGGCCCTGGCGCGAGTGGAACTCGGTGGCGACGATGCCCGGGCACAGCACCTGGACCTGGACGCCGGTGTCCTCTAGTGCAGCGCGTCGCAGGTCCGTTGCCGGTTGGGCGGCTCCTTGCTGTTACGCCTCGTAGTCGCCGAGGAGGACGAGCGCTACCGTGTCGAAGGCGTCGTTCGGGTGGCCGGTGTCGGTGTACAGGAACGCCGCGAGCAGCCCGACCTACGCCGCTCGTCAGCGGGGGTTCTCCGGCAGCAGCCAGGAGCCGCCGAGCCGATGCATGAGGCGCTTGCCGGCCGACTTGCCGTTGCTGGTCAGCGCGCCGCGGCCGCGCGCCGCCGAGACCGCCGCCCGTTTGCTGAGCCCTTCCATCTCAACGGCACGGCCGGCGGTTGGACGATGTCAGCGCGTCACACGACCTGGATGACGTGCTTTCCGCGGACGCCACCGGCCTCCAGGGCGCGGTGCGCGGCGGCAATGGAAGCGAGGGGGTGAACAGTGTCCACGACCGGACGCACATCGCCGTTCTGTGCATACCGGGTCAGTTCGGCGAACAACTCGTGCCGTGGGTTGCCACTGAAGAAACGCACCCGCCGGGAGCCGTGGACGCTGGAGCCGAGCAGGTAGCCAACACTTGTGAGGAGGTTCTCGAGATCGAAGGCGATGGCTACCATGCGTCCCCCTGGAGCCAGCAGCCTACGGTAGGCGGGGTGCTGAGTGCCGACGGTGTCCATGATGACGTCGAACACGCCCAGTCCTTCCGGGCGGGTCGTCGTGTAGTCGAGGACTTCGTCCGCGCCCAGGCCGCGGACAAAGTCGAGGTTCTTCGGGCTCGCGAGGGCGGTCACGTGAGCGCCGAAGACCTTGCCTATCTGGACCGCGACGCTGCCGACACCGCCACTGGCCCCGCGCACCAGGAGACGTTCGCCGGGCCTGAGACGCGCCTTATCACGCAGAGCGGTGATCGAGGTCGTTCCGCCTCCCAGCAACGAGACAGCCTGCACCGGAGTGAGATTGCCCGGGGCCAGAGCTATCTGCCGGGTAGGGACGGCCACGTACTCCGCCGCGCTGCCGGAACTCGTCCGCCCCAGGAAGCCCCACACCCGCTCTCCCTCCCGTATTCCGGTCGCTGAGGGACCGACCTCAGCGATCTCGCCGACGAAGTCGATCCCGACGCGCTGCGGGAAGCGGCGCCCCGTCACCAGGCGCATCTTCCCGGCCCTGCCGGCCAGTTCGCCGCCGTTGACGCTGGCCGCGTGGACGCGGATCAGCACCTCACCGGGCTCGAGATCGGGCACGGGCACCTTGCCCTCGTACAGCACCTCCGGAGGGCCGTACCGGTCATAGAGGGCTGCACGCATCTGGTTCACTGCTTCGTCCTTCCTGTGTCTCGGGAACCGCGGACGGAAAGGACCTGTCCGCTGACTCACCCAAGCTAACGCCGTAACCGGGCGACACCTTCCACTTGAGTTAATGTGAGAGACATGCCTGTCCAGCACTCTCGGAAACCGGGCCGACCTCCCGCTTCCACCGATGAGCCCCAGCCACCCGCCGCCGGTTCAGGGCTGCGCGCCGACGCTCGACACAACCGCAACCGCATCCTCGAAGCCGCCCGCGAGGCATTTACGACCCAGGGAATCGACGTACCCCTCACCACGATCGCCCGCCGCGCCGGAGTCGGCGCCGCTACCCTCTACCGGCACTTCCCCACCCGCGTCTCTCTCATCACCGAAGCCTTCACCGAACAGTTCGCCGACTGCGCTGCCGTCCTCGACAAGGCGCTGGGAGACCCCGACCCCTGGCACGGGTTCTGCTCTTTCATCGAGAAGGTGTGCGCCATGCAGGCCACCGACCGGGGCTTCACGGCCGCGTTCCTCTCCCAGTTCCCCGACGCCATCGACTACGAGCGCGAACGTACCCGCGTCGAGAACGACCTCGCCCAGCTGGTGCAGCGTGCCAAAGCCGTGGGGCGACTGCGGGACGACTTCGACCACGCCGACATCACGCTCCTGCTACTGGCCAACAGCGGCGTTGTCGGAGAGTCGCAGCAGGTCTCGCTGGCCGCGTCCCGACGTCTGGTTACATACCTCCTCCACTCTTTCCGGGCCGACCAGACCGAACCCTTGCCCCCGCCTGCACCGCTGGGACTGCACCACATCCACCAGTCTCCACCCCGCCACTAGGGACTGTCTCCGGTTGTGATCAAGCGGGGCTGGCACACTTCTCATGTGATGACACCACGCGAGTTGCGAGACGCGTGCCCACCGGGAGGGGGGCCCTACGCTTGCCCGTGTTGCCGCTTCTTGACTCTTGAGGCTCGGTGCGCGTGGGAGATCTGCCCGGAGTGCGGTTGGGAAGACGACGGGCAGGATGATCTGAATGCCGATGAGGTCTGGGGCGGGCCGAACGGATCAGAGAGCCTGACCGCCGCCCGCCTTCGATACGCGGATTACGCAGCTGATGGTCGATCTGGAGGCCGGGATTCGGTAGCCCAGGGCGGCGATGGTGCGTGGTGGAGTGCGGCCAAGCAGGTCCTGCGCGGGACTGGTGAAGCGGACGAGTGAAACCTGTTCGATTCGCTACGGGGCATGGCATCTGCTTCCTGCACCGGCGGGGGCGGTCCCGAGGCGAACTTCGGTCTGCCCGCAGTTGATCAATTGGCTGCCGGGAGGCTGGAGATCCAGATGGTCGCTGCGCGGAGGTGGAGTCCGGCGAGGTAGCTCTCGGGTGTCTTGTCGTAGCGGGTCGCGATGCCCCGCCAGTCCTTCATCTTGTTGATGGCCCGCTCGACGGTGTTGCGGTCACGGTAGAGATCGGCGTCGTGGCTGAGGGGTCTGCCGCCCAGACTGCCCTTTTTCCTGCGGTTGGCGGCCTGGTCCTTCTTCTCGGGGATGGCCGCCTTGATGCGGCGTTTGCGCAGGTGGGCGCGGTTGGCGCGGGAGGAGTAGGCCTTATCGCCGGCCACGGCAGCGGGGCCGGGTGCGGGGACGGCCGACAGGCAGGCGGACCCGCACCTTGCTCAGGACCGGGATGAACTGGGGGCTGTCGGCGGCCTGCCCGGCGGTCACAAGCAGCGCCATCGGCCGGCAGCGTCTGTCGGCGGCCAGGTGAATCTTGGAGGTCAGCCCGCCGCGGGAGCGGCCGAGCAGGGCGGCCGTCAGTCGGGCCCGCCGTCGTAAGCGGATACGGCGGCGTTCGGCCCGGGCCGGGTCATTTTCGCTGGCCTGCCCGGCTTGTTCCCCGCACGCGCCCCCTTTTGCGTGGCCGCCTCCTCAAGAGCGGCAAGAGTCTGTTCGCTGACCCGCATGCCGGCCGCGTCGTGATGAGCTCGCACGGTAGTGGAGTCCACGCTGACCAGCGACATGTCGATCTCGTCCCGGCGGGCGGCCTCGGCGATCGCCTCTTCCAACAGGGCCTGGAAGACACCCGCGTCCCGCCATCGCATGAAGCGGTTGTAGACCGTCTGCCAGGCGCCGAACCGCTCGGGCATCTCCCGCCACTGGCCGCCGGTACGGAACCGCCAGATCACACCCTCGAACTGCTCCCGCAGCCGCTCGGGATACGGACCGAACCTGCCGACAGGCAGGAACGGCCCGATGAACTCCCACTCGTTATCAGTGAGTTGCGCACGCGTCACACCACAGTCCTACCGGACAGGCATCCCACCCGCAGTTTGATCACAACCGGAGACAGTCCCTAGGGGCAGTGCGTCGCAGGTTCGTTGCCGGTTGGGCGGCTCCTTGCAACCGCCCGCCCCCCTGAACCCGCGGGCAGTACCACGCTGTTGGTGCTCAGCTTCGACGGCAAGGGGATCGTGATGCGCCCGGGCCACCTGCGCGAGGCCACCGCGAAGGCGGCGATGCGCGCCAAGCGCACGTTCCGCACCCGCCTTTCCGCCGGGGAGAAGACCTGCCGCAAGCGGATGGCCACCCTCGCCGTCGTCCACGACGCGGACCCCGTCCCGCGCCGTCCGCACGACATCATCGCCCCGCCCGGCGGCCGCACCGGGACCCGCCGGCCGCGCCCAGGGCCCAGGGCCCGTGCGAAACGGCTCACCGCCTCCGTCGAGCACGACCCCGAACACGTCATCAAGGCGGCGTTCGACCAGGCCGAGGCCCGCGACCCGCAACACCGAAGGCACTGGGTGGTGCTGGTCGACGGCGCCACCCACCAGCTCGACCTCGTCCGCGCCGAAGCCGACCGCCGCGACGTCATCGTCCACGTCGTAATCGATATCGTCCACGTGATCGAGAAGCTCTGGGCGGCCGCTCGCTGCTTCCACATGGCCACCGACCCGGAAACCGAGACCTGGGTCGGGGCCAAAGCTACCCGGATCCTGGCCGGTGACGCCCCGGCGCCATCACCGACATCCGCGCCGAAGCCGAGCGCCGCCGTCTCACCGACGACCAGCGCGCCGCCGCGGACACAGCCTGCCGCTACCCGACCAACAACGCCGACCACGTCCACTACGACCAGGCCCTGAAGGCCGGATGGCCGATCGCCAGCGGAATCGTCGAGGGAGCAGCACGCCATCTGATCGCCGACCGGCTCGATACCACCGGTTCCAGGTGGAGCGTCCCCGGCGCCGAAGCCGTCCTCACCCTCCGCGCGCTCATCAGCAACAGCGACTTCCCACAGTACTGGGCCTTCCACGTCCGAAGGGAACGCGAACGTCTCTACCCCCACGCTGACCAGCACAACTACGCACTCATGCCTGACCGGCGATCTCACTCCACAAGAGCCGCACCCCCTCGATATAGTCCCGCAGTTCAGCGATCTCCTCCCGCGTGGCAGCCTCCCGCCGATCGAGCTCCTCCAACCACGACACCATCGCCGCCTCCAAGACCACGCTCCAGGACACGACGATCCGCCATCCGACCACGAACGGCAACGGCGCACGGCGTCACCAGCTCACTGCAGAAGAGCCACACCCACCTGCGTCCCGAACGCGTCCTGGAGGGACACATCCGGTCTGCCCAGGGTCCGTCCTCCCAGCTCGGCGACGGGCCCCGAGACCGCGAGCAACGGATTTCCCCTCCGACGCGCCTCCGCTCCAGAAGTCGTACTGGTGAAGAGGTGTTCTTGAGGTGCGCGGTATTCCAGGTTCCGGCCGTCTCGGGTCGACGGCCGGCGACAGCACGTCACCCCGTCGACAGGCTCGCGGCGGCCGCGTCAGGCTCGTCCGCGATCGGGTCACCCCACCGGCCGTACTGCAGCCTTTACGAGGACTCCTGTTACCGCGGTGCAGAAGGGGACGCTGGTCATGCGACGGCTGGGTGATCTGGAGGCGGAGATCATGGACCGTCTGTGGAGGTGGAGGCGCCCGTGCGCGAGATCGTAGACGACATCAACCGGACCCGGCCCGTCGCCTACACCACCGTGATGACCGTGGCCAACATCCTCCACAGCAAGGGCTGGCTGGTACGCGAGCAGAAGGACGGCCGGGTCTGGCTGTACGAACCGGTCCGCAATCGGGAGGAGTACGTGGTCAGCGAGGCACCCGCACCTCACTCATGGCCACAAGGCGTGTCTCGGCGATGGCGGTGCGACGGCACCGGTGGGGCGCGGTTGCACGCTCATACGGGTAGCCGCAGCGAGAACACCGTCCCCTCACCCGGGGTGCTGCGAACGGCCACGGTGCCGCCGTGTGCCTCGACGAGCCGGCGCACGATGGCCAGACCCAGGCCGCTGCTGCCGGTGAGGCGGCGGCGGGACTTGTCGGCTCGCCAGAAGCGGTCGAAGACGCGTGGCAGGTCCTCGGGTGGAATGCCGGCTCCGGTGTCGGCGACCTCGATCAGCACCCGGTCCGCCTCCCGCCGTGCGGACAGGGTGACGCTGCCTCCGTGCGGGGTGTGCCGTACCGCGTTGGAGACCAAGTTGCCGACGATCTGCCGCAGCCGGACCGGGTCGGCGGTCAGTACGGGGTCGCCGTCCGTGCCGGAGGCGACGGTCACGCCCGCGGCGGCGGCACGGGCTCCGTACGCGGCGGCGGCGTGTTCGAGGAGGTCCCGCACGTAGAGGGGCTCGGGGTGGAGGGCCAGGGTGCCCGCGTCGGCCGCCGCCAAGTCCTGCAGGTCGTCGATGATGTGCTGGAGTTGCAGGGCCTCCTCCAGGAGGGAGGAGGTGAAGGCGGTGTCCGGTACGGCGATGCCGTCCTCGGCGGCCTCCAGCCAGCTGCGTATGTTGCCGAGCGGGGTGCGCAGTTCATGGGCGATGTCGCTGGTCATGGCCTTGCGCTGCTCCTCCAGACGCTCCCGGCGCTCGGAGAGGTCGTTGAAGGCCGCGGCCAGCCGGCCGATCTCGTCGTTGCCGGTGACGGGGACGCGCACCGGGCTGCTGCCCGCCGGGCGCAGGG
Organism: Streptomyces sp. Ag109_O5-1; assembly: GCF_003814875.1. Classification (GTDB taxonomy): domain Bacteria; phylum Actinomycetota; class Actinomycetes; order Streptomycetales; family Streptomycetaceae; genus Streptomyces; species Streptomyces sasae. Next base: position 2,480,333 of record NZ_RKQF01000001.1, read on the forward strand.
CGGCCTCGGTCAGTGCCCGCAGCGGCCGTACGAGGCGGATGCCGGCCAGGACCGTGACCGACACGGTGACCAGCAGCACCAGCCCCGCGACACCGGCGATGCGCACGGTGTTGGCGGGCGACAGGTCGAAGACCGCAGTGCCCGTCCCCTGCGACGGTGAACCCACGTACAGCTGCGCCGCCGGGGCCACATACGGGGTGAGCTGCTCGCGGCGGGCGGAGTCCACGCAGGTCTGCGCCGTCGCGGAGCCGTTGGGCACCGTGAAGTCGAGGCCTATGGCGTCCTGCTTCAGGTCGTGGCGCCGTAGACAGTCCGCAGCCAGCGTCCGCAACCGGGTGAGCGCCTTCGTCTCGTCGGCGGTGGGCCGTTCCAGCCCCGCGGTGTGGCAGATCTGGGAGGCCTTGATCCTGACGTCGTAGTCGGTGGCGCCGACCACGACGTACGGGTGCCCGTTCGCCCAGCGCGCGATCCGTCCGGTGTACCCGACGGACCGGAGACAGGACAGGACCTTGCCGGCGTAGGGGTCCAGGACGCGTCGTTCCGCCTCGGTCAGCCGGTAAGGGCCCAGGGCCCTGGGGTCGATCCCGCCGGCGGCTCCGCCGGTCACCACGGACGCGTCGACATGGAGCGGGTCGACCACGGCGGACGCCCGGTCGGGCAGTGCGGCCACGGGGCCGGTGCGGGCCAGTGCCCGGGTGCGTCCCCGGGCGGTGAGCGTGATCGTGCGGCCGGTGCGCCGCGCGAGGGCCCGTACGACCGGCTGTACGTCGTCCCACGTGGGGTGCGTGGCGGCGTACCCCACGAGGGTCGTGTAGATGACGGTGTCGTCCGCGAGGACCTGGCCCTGCTCCTTGCGGACCGCCTGCGCGGTCGTTCGGGCGGCCAGCCAGGCGGTCGCCGCGACCGAGCAGACCGCGATCAGCACGGAGGCGGCCAACAGCCGTATCAGAAGGCTGCGGTGGGCGAAGGGGCCGACGCGCACCGCTCAGCCGCCGGTCAGCTTGTAGCCGATGCCGAACACGGTCATCAGGCGGACGGGCCGTCGTGGGTCGGGCTCGATCTTCTTGCGCAGGTTCAGCACATGGACATCCACGGTCCGTTCGGTGATGTACGGGCTGGACCCGTGGGTATGGGCCAGCAACTGACGGCGGGTGAAGACCCGGTCCGGCTGCTCCGCCATGGCCGCCAGGATCCCGAACTCCCCCGGGGTGCACTCCACTTCCCGCCCGCCGACCCGCACCTGATGGCGCGCCGGTTCCACGGTGAGGTCACCCACCCGCAGGACGAGGTCGTCCGCGCCGCCCGTGCGCCGGGTGCGGCGCAGCAGCGTTCGGACCCGGGCCATCAGCTCGCGGGGGCTGTACGGCTTGGTCAGGTAGTCGTCGGCGCCGAGGTCAAGACCGAGCAGCAGGTCCTCCTCGGAGGAGCGGGCGGTCAGCATCAGCACCACCAGTTCCTCGGACTCCCGGCGCAGCACGCGGCACACGTCCAGCCCGTCCACGACGGGCATCATCAGGTCGAGCACCAGGAGGTCGGGCCGGAGTCGGCGGGCCTGGTCGATGGCCGCGCGCCCGTCGTGCACGACGACGGCGGTGTGGCCCTCGCGCTCCAGGTAGCGGCGGATCACCTCGGCCTGTTTGGTGTCGTCCTCGGCCACCAGGACATGTGCGCACATGCTTGTGGACCTTATGACTTGTCCGAGCCGTTCGAACGGGATTCTGATGACGGTCTGACAGGATCTTCATACCTTTTGGCGACGGTACCGGACATGCCGAACACCACCATCCGGTACGCGGCCGCCGCGACGGCCGCGCTCTCCCTCTCCCTGCTCACCGCCTGCGGCGTCAAGGACGAGGGCACAGGTCAGGTCGCCTCGCTCCAGAGCCCGTCGGCGGACGGCGGGAAGAACACGTCGTCGCCCAGCTCGGAGAACGGTGTCCAACTGCGGTTGGACATGACCGACGACGAGAAGACGGACGTGATGGAGAGCTGGCAGCTCTGCCTGGTGCACCAGGGCCTGCCGAGCTACACCAAGCAGGACGGGAAGCGGAAGCTCGTCCTCACGCAGGCCCCCCGTAGCAAGTACCCCAAGGAGTACAAGGCGTGTGAGTCGAAGCAGCCCATTCAGCCACCGGAGATGGACCCGCAGAAGAACCCGCACTACATGGACGACTACCGGACCTGGATCAAGTGCATGAACGACAAGGGGTTCGCGGTCGAGGCGCTTCCCGACGGCGACGGCTGGACCTTCGCCTCCCACCCCGGCCGGGTCGACCCGAACAGCGCGAAGGCCAACCAGATCGAGTTCGACTGCAAGCTGGAGGCCTTCGGTGGCGGAAAGTGACACCGACGGCGCCGCTGTCACTCCGCGCCGCCGCGCACGCCGCCGGACGGCCGCCGTGGCCGCGGTCGTCGTGGCAGCGGCCGCCGCGACGGGTGGCGCGGTGATCGGCTGGCAGAGCCACGGCTCACCGTCCACCCGCACCGCCACGGACTCCGCCCGGGTCGCGACGACGGCCGTGGTGCGGACCGACCTGTCCGACGCGCAGACGCTGGACGGCACGTTGGGCTACGGCCCTGCCCGCACCCTCAAGGGCACCGGGGACGGCACGGTCACCTGGCTGCCCGCCACGGGCGCCACGGTGACCCGGGGGCAGCAGCTCTACCGGGTGGACGACCAGCCCGTCGCGTTGTTCTACGGCGCCACCCCGCTGTTCCGCACGCTGGACACCCAGGGCACGGTCGGCACCGATGTGAAGGTCGTCGCCGACAACCTGGTGAAGCTCGGCTACGACATCGGCGCCCAGCCGGCGCCGGGCAGCTGGGTGACCCCTCCGGCCTCCGGTGCCACACCGACCCCGACGCCGCACCCGAGCGGGAGCACGGCCCCGTCCTCCGGCCCGTCGGCGACCGGTTCGACGACGGCGGCGCCGGTCCGGGTCAAGATCGGCGACGGGATACTCACCGCCCCGCTCATCAGCGCGATCAAACGCTGGCAGACGCACGTCGGAATGGCCCCGACCGGCGTGGTGGGCCCCGGCGACGTGGTGGTCCTCCCCGGCAAGGTGCGGATCTCCGCCGTACAGGCGCAGCCGGGCGACCCGGCCGCCGAGCCGCTGCTTTCGGTCACCTCCACCAGCAGGAAGGTCACCGTGCAGGTCGATCCGACCGAGGTCGGGTCGATCCGGTCCGGGGACACGGTGTCCGTCGCCCTCCCGGACACCTCGACGGTGCGCGGCACCGTGACGGCTGTCGGCCGGATCGTCCAGGGCGGGACGGACAACGGCAGCGGGGCCGGCACGGATCCCGCGCAGCTGACCGTGACCATCTCACTCGCCGAGACGGCGGCCGTGCGCCGGCTGGACTCCGCCCCCGTGCGGGTGACGTTCGCGGGGAGCGCGCGCAAGGGCGTCCTCGCCGTACCGGTGGGCGCGTTGCTCGCACTGCGCGAAGGCGGATACGCCGTGCAGCTTCCGGACGGGCGGCTGATCGCGGTGAAGACCGGGCTGTTCGCCAAAGGCATGGTCGAGATCAGCGGCACCGGCCTCGGCGCGGGCCTGAAGGTGGTGACGACCTCGTGACACCCGTGCTCGCCGTGCGCGGCGCGACGATGGAGTACGCGGGCGGGGTGAAGGCGCTGGACTCCGTGTCGCTGACCGTGGAGCAGGGCGAACTGCTCGCCATCACCGGCCCGTCCGGCTCCGGCAAGTCCACGCTGCTCAACATCATGGGCACCCTGGACCGGCCGACCGGCGGCACCGTCGAGATCGACGGACAGGACGTCACCCTGCTGACCGACCGGAATCTGTCGGCCCTGCGGGCACGACGGCTCGGCTTCGTGTTCCAGCACTTCCACCTCACCGACGGGCTCCGTGCCTGGGAGAACGTCGCAACCGGCCTGCTCTACGCCGGAGTTCCGCGCCACCGACGCCGCACACTGGCCCGCGCGGCCCTCGCCAGGGTCGGCCTGGCGCATCGTACGGGCCATCTGCCGCACCAGCTCTCCGGCGGCGAACGGCAGCGCGTCGCCATCGCCCGCGCCCTGGTGAACAATCCGTCACTGGTACTGGCCGACGAACCCACCGGCGCGCTCGACACCGCCAACGGCGCAGCGGTGCTGGATCTGCTCACCGAACTGAACGGCGAGGGGACCACGATCGCGCTCATCACACACGACCGGGACATCGCGGCCCGGCTGCCGCGCAGGGTGGAGATGCGCGACGGGCGCGTCCTGTCCGACACGTCGGCCGCGTCCGACGCGTCCGACACGTCCGACGCGGCGGCGAAGGCGGTGCGGACATGAGAACGCCCCCGCGGGCCGAGCCGCCGCACCCGCCCAAACCGGTCCGGCTGGCCCCGCTCGACCTGCTCGGTCTCGGGCTGCTGGGCATCCGTACGAGAAAGCTGCGCGCCGCCCTGTCCGCGCTGGGCATCTCCATCGGCATCGCCACCCTGGTCGTCGTGACCGGGATCCCGGCCTCCAGTCAGCGGGCGCTGATGGCGCAACTCACCGCGCTCGGCACCAACATGCTGCAGGTCCAGCCGGTCCCGGACCAGAAGCCGCCGGTGCTCATCCCCGAGACGGCCACCGACATGGTGGCACGCATCGGTCCCGTGACCGTGGCGAGCGCGGTCGCCAACACCCATGCGTCCGTGCACCGTTCGGACCGAGTGGACTCCGCCGACTACTCGGGGCTGCCCGTCCTCGCGGCCAGGAACAACCTGCTCAAGGCGGTCAACGGCACGGTGCAGTCCGGCCGTTTCCTCAGCGCCTCGACCGACCGTCTCCCCACCGCCGTCCTCGGCTCGGTGGCCGCGAGCCGGCTCGGTTTCACGAGGGTGACTCCGGGCGGCCCCGCACCGCAGATCTATGTCAACGGCCGCTGGTTCACCGTCATCGGCATCCTCGCCAAGACCCCCCTCTCCCCCGACCTCGACCGTGCGGTGCTGGTCGGCTGGCAGGCGGCACGCGCGCAGCTGAAGTTCGACGGGCACCCGACCGTCATCTACGTCAAGGCCCGCGAGGACTCCATCGAGGCCGTACGGGACGTGCTGCCCGCCACCGTCTACCCCCAGCTGCCCGGTCTGGTGCAGGTCAGCCGCCCATCCGACGCGCTGGCCGCCAAGCGGGCCACCCAGACCACGCTCTCAGTGCTCTTCCTCGGCCTCGCCGGGGTGGCCCTGCTGGTCGGCGGGATCGGAGTCGCCAACACGATGGTGGTGTCCGTGCTGGAACGCCGTCGCGAGATCGGGCTGCGGCGGGCGCTGGGGGCCAGCCGGGGCCAGATCCGGGGGCAGTTCCTCACCGAGTCGGTCGTCCTGTCCGCGCTCGGCGGACTGGCCGGAACGGTGATGGGGATCCTGGCCACGGCCGGCTATGCGGTGTGGCAGGGCTGGCCGGTGGTCGTCCCGCCGGCCGCCGCGGTGGGCGGATTCGGGGGAGCGGTGCTGGTGGGCATGGTCGCGGGCGTCTACCCGTCGGTGCGGGCCGCCCGCCTGACGCCGACGGAGGCGCTGGCGTCGGGGTGAGGTGCGGGACCGGGGTGCGTACGGTCGCGAGGAGCGCATGCCCGAGGTGCCGAAGGTGACCATGTACCGGCACGTCGCTGTGCTGGCCGAGGCGGGTTTCCTGGACGTGGCCGACGAGCAGCGGGTGCGCGGCACGGTCGAGCGGCACTACCGGTTGTGCCAGGACCGCCCGGTCGTCGATGCCGACGCCGCCGCGGTGATGACGCTGGAGGACCACCGCTGGGGCTTCGCCGCCGCCATGGCCGTGCTGATCGCGGAATTCAACGCCTACCTCGACCGCGACGGCGCCGACCCGGTGGCCGACGCGGTCTCCTATCGCCAGGGCACGCTCTGGCTCAGCCCGGACGAACTCGCCGAGATGACGGCTGAGTTGCGCGCGGTGCTAGGGCCTCGGCTGGCCAACCGGCCGGCGCCGGGCCGCACACCCTACCTGCTCAGCCCCATCCGCTTCCCCGTCGGTTTGCCGTCCCCCGACGAGGCGCGGCCTTGAAGGGACGGCGTTGCCTCTGAATGGCGTCTGGGCTCGTCCCCGTCCTGCGCGCGGGCGGCCCCTCCGCTGCGGCGGTTCAGCGCAGTTCGCCTGGGCGCAGGTGGGGAACGAAGGCGAGCAGGTCTGGGACCAGGAAGATCACCCCCGGGGAGATTCAAGGCTCTGGCCGCAGTTCCGTGAACGATCTTGAAGGTGAGCGTCAATGCCGGAATGCTGACCCATGTGGAGAGCAATGGTGCAGATAGGTTGACGTCAATCCAGGATGCCCTTAGTACTCCAGCCGTAGATCGTGATCTTCACGCTCGGGCGGTTTGTCGCCGGTAGTGGCTGGCCTGGGATCGGGCCTGGTGGCGGCGTCGCCAGTCGGACCAGCCGAGCCGGTGGGCGAGGCCTTGGACAGGTCGGATGACGAGCGTAATGAACAGGCGCTGGATCTCGTTGCAGGTGAGCGGTATGAGGTCGTCGGGGGCGGGGTGGCGGGTGTGTTCGTCGGCACGGACGACGGCGAGGAAGGCCTGCGCGAGCATGGCCAGGGTGACCCAGCGGGACCACGATCTATAGCGGCGGACCTGGTGTTCGGCCAGGGCGGCCAGACCCTTGCCGGCCTGGAAGAACTCCTCCACTCGCCATCTTGATCCAGCGACGCGCACCAGCGTGGTCAGCGGCACCGATGTCGGCGAGTAGCAACGGTAGTAGGCGTGTTCGCCGGTGCTGCGGTTACGGCGAATCAGCAACTGGCAGCTGCGGGTGTCGGCGAGGTCGATGACCGCCCAGTCGTAGAAGCGGTGGCCCTTGGCGCCGGCCCCGGCGGAGAGCTTCTGCCAGGCCCGTTTGGGCACCTTCTTGGCCAGGGTGTCCGCGCGGAACTTCCCGGCCTGCGTGACGGCTTCGTGTGAGCAGGCCACCGCGAGGACGTAGCCAATGCCGCGTTCCTCCAGGGCGCCTCGCAGCTTCGGGTTGCCGCCGTACACCTCGTCGCCCGCGACCCAGGCGGCCCGGCGGCCGGCATCCAGGAACCGGGCGACCATGTGAGCGGCCAGTTCCGGCTTGGTGGCGAAGGCAGCGTCCTCGCCGAGCCCGGCGGCGCGGCAGCGGTCGGGGGCGGAGGTCCAGGAGCGCGGGACGTACAGTTCCCGGTCCACCGCAGCATGCCCACGCTGACCTGCGTAGACCAGGTAAACGGCAACTTGGGCGTTCTCGATTCTGCCTGGGGCCCGTATTTCAATAAGTGCTCGGCAGAGGGGTGTTGGTGGGAGTCTGAGATGTGACTCCGTGTCTGTCAGACCGCGTTGCCGCTCGTGCTCTGCGGGCCAAGTTCGATCAGATCCTGCCGCACTTCGATGAGCGCCGCCGTCGGTTGTACCTGGCCAGTGAGGCTACGGCCCTCGGCCGCGGCGGGATCGTCCGGGTCGCCGCCGCCTCCGGCACCAGCACTGCAACCATCACGCGAGGCATGGCCGAGTTGGCCGGTTGCTCCTCACCGACCCTGCGGGTCCGGGCTCCAGGTGCGGGCCGCAAGCGGCTGACAGATACCGACCCTGGTCTGCTGCCCGCACTGGAGTCGCTGATCGAGCCGCACACCCGAGGCGACCCCGTCTCCCCGTTGCGGTGGACCACGCTGTCGTTACGGGCCCTGGCCTCAACCCTCACCACACAGGGCCACCCGATCAGCGCTTCAACCGTCGGACACCTGCTGCACACCCTGGGCTACAGCCTGCAGGGAACCGCGAAGACAACAGAGGGCATCAGCCATCCGGACCGCGATGCCCAGTTCACCCACCTCAATGCCACCGCCGCCGCGTTCCTCGACGATGCCCAGCCGGTGATCAGCGTCGACACCAAGGCCAAGGAATGGCTCGGCAACCGGGACCGGCCCGGTCGCGCCTGGCGGCCGGGCAAGAACGCGATCAAGGTGGACTGCCACACGTTCACCACCAACGACCAGCCCATGGCGATCCCCTACGGGATCTACGACATCGCCAACAACAGCGGATGGGTCAACGTCGGCACCGACCACGACACCGCCCAGTTCGCGGTGGAGTCCATCCGACGCTGGTGGCAGCACCGCGGACGGGCGGACCACCCGAATGCCGGCAGGCTCCTGATCACCGCCGACTCCGGCGGCTCCAACGATCCCCGCCGCTGGACCTGGAAAAGCAACCTTGCCACCTTCGCACGAGAGAGCGGCCTGGAGATCACGGTCTGTCACCTACCGCCGGGGACTTCGAAGTGGAACAAGATAGAGCACCGGATGTTCTGTCACATCACCGCGAACTGGCGAGGGCGGCCGCTGACCAGCTACCAGGTCGTCCTCGAGACCATCGCCGCCACAACCACCAGGACCGGCCTGACCATCGGGGCCGAACTGGACACAGGCTGCTACGACCTCGGCATCAGCATCACACCCGCCGAGTTCCACGCCCTTCCGATCACACCCCACGCCTTCCACGGTGACTGGAACTACACACTGTCTCCCGTTCCACCGCGAGCGCCAAGCGCGCCGGCAACGACACACCGGACCGACCCGGCCCTGACCGCGATGCTCACCGATCCGGCCCTGACCGGCATGTCACGAACCGCCTTCGAGTATTTGGTGGCGGTCTCGGAGCCTTTCTGGGACGCCTTGGCCGAGGCAGCATTCCAGCGTCGCTTCCACCGCCCGCGCAGCTACCGCCACCCACAGACCAGCAGCGTGGACCACACCCACCGACTCCTGGCAGCCATCCTGCGCCGCCGCAGAGTAGTGACCATGACGTTCCTGGCCCAACTACTGGGCGTCAACCGCACCAACCTGTCCATCCAGTACCAGGACGCACAACGGCTCCTAGACCTGCACCGGATCCTCGTCACGCCGATACCCGGATCGCCCGCCCGCACAATGGAACAGCTACACGCCCGAACAGCCCCCGCGGAAACCCGTCCCTGACAGTTATTGAAATACGGGCCCCTGCAGTGCCGGTGTACTGACGCTGGACGCCGACCGTGTCGGTGCCCTTTTTCACGTCTCCGGTCTCGTCGACCACGAGGATTGCCTGGTCGTCGTGCAGATGCTCCACCACGTAGTCGCGCACGTCGTCACGGACGGCGTCGGCGTCCCACTTGGCCCGCCCGAGGAGGTGCTGCATGCCGTCCGGGGTGGCCTCCCCAGCCCATTCGGCGATGGTCCAGCAGTTCTTGCGCGGCAGGTCCGACAGGAGCCCGAGTACCAATCGTCGGGCCCGACGTCGGGGCTCGACCCGCTTGAACCGGCCGGCGATCCGACCCATCAGGTCCTCGAAGGACTCCTGCCAACGCGCGGGGTCTGCGCTGGCGTCCGAGGCTGGCGCTTGATCATTGATTGTCCACACAACGGGAAATGATCAAGCGCCGCCTCGTCCTCGTGCGCGCCATCGGACCCAGTAGTCGACCCCATCTACCCGGTAGCGGTCCCCGCCGTCGAACCGCCACTCGGCAACCAGCAACTTCGCCTCTGCAGGCGCTTGGCGGTGCGGGGTGAGCATTGCCGTCAGCTCGTCATACCGGGCGTTGATACCTCCATGACCAGGATGACGATCGATCCCGGCAGTTCCTGCGTCGTAGCACTGGTTCCACCCGATGAAGATCGTCCACTGTTCGCGCTCCAGCGCGACCAGGGCCCCGTCCACCGGCCATACAAAGTACTCGTCCGGAGCAACGGAGAAGTCGACATCGTGGCACTGGAAGTAGTGGGGTACTCCATCGATGTCGACAAGCCCAGCGCGGGGGCCGTCGTACCAGTCCAACTCGGCGTATATATGCTCGAATCCGTCAGCGACCAGCTGCCGTTCGTCCCAGATCTCAGCCACGTGCGCAGGCTACCGGCGACTGACCTCCGCTTACGTGATCACGATCTACAGCTGGAGTATTAGGCGGGTGTTGTCACAGCCCGTGTCGTGTCTGGTTACCGCCGCATCTCAAGTCACCGTTGAGCCCGCCGAATGCTGGGATCTCCCCGATGACGACCGGACTGCTCTGCGGGAGTGGGGCTTGCCGCGGCTGCCACTGTTCACGCCCTGCCCTCAGCCCAGCGCCGTCCCCACACTCCTTCTGAGGGGCCTCGCGTTTTCCGGACAGGCTTCTGACCGTTTATTTCACGCAGCGATTCGCAACTTCTCGTACGCGGCATGAACTTCGCGCGGAGGGCGGTAACCCACCGCCGAGTGGAGGCGTTTGCGATTGTACCAGAATTCGATGTAACGAGTGATGTCCTGCCGGGCGGCCTCGCGTGTCAGGTAAGTTACGCGTGATACGCGCTCGTTCTTCAGGGCGCCGAAGAATGATTCGGCCATGGCATTGTCGAAACAGATCCCGGTTCGGCCGGCAGATCTGCGGAGCCCGAAGCGGTTCAGCGTCCTCCCGAACTCGGCTGACATGTAGTTACTTCCGCGATCCGAGTGAAATATCGCGTCGGCTGAGAGGTTCCTGTTCCGTGCCGCGTTACGGATTGCTCTGGATATCAGTGAGGTTTGGTAGTGGTCGTCCATCGCGTAACCGATGACTTCCTTCGTGCAGCAGTCGATGACCGTTGCCAGGTACAGCCAGCCTTCGCCGGTCGCGACATAGGTGATGTCACCGACGAGCTTCTCGCCGGGCGCATCTGCAGTGAAGTCGCGGCCGACGAGGTCCGGCACCTGGCCGGCCGCAGCCTGAGTGAGGTTGAACCTCTTCGGCCGTGGCAGGCAGGGCACCAGGCCCAGTTCGCGCATGAGGCGGCGGACCAACTCCACGCCTGCGGCGACGCCCCAGCGATGCAGCTGGGCCTGAATGCGCCGGTGCCCGTAGGTGCTGTCGGACATGTCGAAGGATTTCTCGATGAGCAATTTCAGTTCTTCGCGCCGCTGGGCTGTCGCGGATTCCGGGCGGGATCGCCAGTCGTAGTAGCCGGATCTGGAGACGCCGAGTCGGCCGCACATGAACTCGACGCTGTATGCGTACTTCTCGGTGTCGAGCCGCATCTCGTCGATGAACTCGTACTTGCTTGCTACCGAGGATCCTTCGCGAAGTACGCTGCGGCTTTTTTCAGGAAGGTAACTTCCATCTCCAGCTCGCGGTTGCGTCGTTCGAGTTCCTTCAGGCGTGCCCGCTCGTTCACCGTCAGTTCCGCATCGGGGGCTGGTTCCTGCTGCTTCTGGTATTTCTTCACCCAGCCGCGTAGCGTCTCCGAGTTCAGCTCAAGCTCCCGGGCGACTTCGGAGATCGTCTTGCTTGACCTCAACGTGATCTGGACGGCTTCCTCGCGGAACTCCGGCGAGTACTTACTGGGTGGCGCCACTTAGTCCTCGTTTCCTTGTTCAGGACAACCCTATTGGGTGCCTGTCCGGAAACCTCGTGGCCCCTCATGCCCAACCGTGCCGGCGAGTACGAGCGCCGCCTGGTCAAGGACGGAGTACGGCTCTACGAAATGGGCTATTGGGGGCCCGATGCGAGCAGCTTCGTGGTCGCCGTGGTTCCCGGAGAGGGGCGGGTGCTCTGTCTTCTCCCCGCGCCAATCACAGTCGACGATCTGCCGGAGGTTCTTCGGCCGTACCACCAGGGGCTTCACAAGCCTGCGGTGTCCTTCTTCAGCTCTTCGGTCGCGCAGTACGTCGAGACGGCCTGGCGGTGGCATGCAGCCCTGCAGATCCTTCAGCAGATAGAGGAGCCTGAGTTCACAGTCGGAGAGGCGGAATACCTGCGCCACCACGACCGTCTCTACTCACTCGTGGAGCTTGTGGTGGATGCGGTAGGACGTATCGATCCTGCGGCTGAAGGGGAAGGCCTGCCTTCGGTCTGGATCGAACTGATCCGTGAGAACTCGGTTTGATGGTTGGTCGTACTTCCGACAGTCACGGCTGAATAAGGATCCGGACCCGGAGGAGTTCGAACGAGGCTCGGCCGTACATAGCTCGCTTGAGTGTTTTCACCCGGTTTACATGTCCTTCGACGACCCCGGAGCTCCAGGGCAGGGTCAGACCGGCGGTCACTGCATCGAGGTCCTGGCGGAGGAAGCCGGCGAAGCCCTTCATGGGCTTCGGAGCGTCCTGCTCGGCCTGCCGGATCCACTCCAGCAGCAGGTATCCGCGTTGGTGGCGAACCAGGTCGGCCAACGCCCGAGCGAGATCGCAGGCCCGGGTGATGTCCGGGCAGGCGAGCCGGACTTGCAGGAGCCGCTCGTCCTGGCTGTCGGTGAGCGTCTCCCGGGGCCGCATGATCCACGAGGTGATCTTGCGAGGGCTCGGGATGTCGGCCCGGACCGGTTCGGCGGTGCCAGCACGAAGGGCGGCGAGGTGCTTGCGGACGACCTGGCGGCTGCCCCGGTAACCGCGGGCCTGGATCTCCAGGAACAGCCCGGTGCCGCTGACCTGGCCTTGTGCTTCAGTGAAGCGGGCGTTGAGGTACGCCTTGAAAGGCTCCAGGACGCCGTTGGGGCGGCGCTCGCGGGCGGAGGCCAGCAACTCGTCGAGGTCGGTGTCGCGGAAGCGGCGCACGGTCTTGCGGTCGAGGTTCAGCCGGCGGCCGATGGCGCTGATCGTCCAGCGTTTCTCCAGCAGGCGGTGGATGTCCTCGTAGCGATGGCGGGTGCGTTCGATGATCTGGGTGCGGGGCAGTTCCGCGGGCGGTAACAGCATCGGGGGCGGTTCCGGCCCCTCGGTCACTGTCTCCTCCTCGGCGCGTTTGCGCAGGCAGTCGCGGTGCTGGTGGCAGGTCTTCTCCACTGCGGCGGACAGGTTCTGAAGCAAATGCCAGCGGTCTGCGACTTCGAGGGCATCGGGGGCGGCTTCCCTGACCGCCTTGGTGTAGGCGGTGGCCCGATCCCGGCAGATGATCTCGGCACCGGGATGCTCGGTGAGCCAGGCCGCGAACGTCTCCGAGGTGCGGTCGGGCAGCACGTCCACGACCCGGCCGGCCTCGACATCGACCAGCACGGTGCCATAGGTGCAGCCCTTGCGGAAGGCGAACTCGTCCACCCCCAGCACCCGCGGCGCACGGTCCGGCACCGCCGGCGCCGTCAGCAGCCTGAGCAGCCGGGTCCGCCCCGCGACCAGCCGCAGGCGGCGACACAACCGCGCGGCCGGACGGCCGCCCAGTTCCACCGCGATCGACCGCAGCCACCCCGTCAGTCCGGTGCTGGAACGGCGGTGCCGCTCTGACAGGCCCGACACCTGCTCGACAAACGTCTTAGGGTGTAGCTCCTTTCAAGGGACGGCCCTACCTGCATGAACTGCGGCTTGGCGCGCGACCGGGTGATCGAACCGGGTCTCCAGGAGGGCATCGCCGCGATCCGTGACTTCCAGGCAGTCGATCTTGATCCGGCCCCGAGCGTGACCTGGCGGTTTCGAAACGATCTATGCGGTGCTCAGCCCGGCCGGTCAGGCAAATGCCCAGCTCAGCCTGTCCCTTGAAAGGAGCTACACCCAACGTCTTACGGGAACAGTTCTTCCGGTCGCAGAAGTACCCGCGGACCCGCAGCCGGACTATGACCCTGCGAGGTCCCAACGGCCTTTCATTCAGGGCTCGTTGATACGTGCTGTGTATGCGCCCCGCCTGTTTCCGGCAGGCCGGGCACCGGCCCGGGCTGGCGATTGACACGGCCTCCACCACGAGGACGTCGGAGGAGACGCTGACGCTCTCCACTCGCACATCGATCCCGGGAAACAGCACAGCCTCGAACGTCTTGCTTACCATGCCGGGACATACTCTGCCGAAACGATCCCTCGCTCACCTCGGTGACCTGGGGATTCACGGAACTGCGGACAGAGCCAGATTCAAATATCCCCAACAGTTTGCCGGCGCCGGTTGCCGTGGTGGACGAGCCAGGCGACGGCGCGTTCGACGGGGGGTCGCCAGCGGCGGTAGTCGGCCTGCCAGCCGGGATCGGTGGCGGCCTGGTGGCGGGCGGCTGCGAGCCGGTCGTAGTGGGGGCGGATGGTCAGGATGCGTCCGGCCTCGGCTTTGGTGCACCGTTCACGCAGGGGGCATCCGGTGCATAAGTCCCCGAAGGAGGCTTTGCGCTGGTGGTGCTGCCCGCCGGGGACGGACAGAGCCACGGTGTGTCCGGCCGGGCAGGTCACAGTGGCGGTGGTGGTGTCGATGGTGAAGTCGTCGAGGGTGTAGCCGCCGGGGACGGCGGGCCGCAGTGGTGCGGGCTTGAGGAACAGCCGGTGCCCGGCTTCGTGGAGGGCCTGGCGGGCGTCCCCGGTGGAATAGGCGGTGTCACCGAAGGCGTCCACCGGGGTGTCCTCGTCGGCGAGCAGGTCCTGGCCCACAGCGGCCTCATGGTGCTCGGGCCCGGCGCCGGGCGTGAGGGCGACGGCGGTGCATAAGCCGGTCTCGGTGAGTGGGCCGGGGAGACGGTCGGGCCGGATGTGTGGGAGACCTGCCGGGAGTTGATCCCGGCCGGGAGTGTGTTCGCGTTCCGGGCGCTGCATCAGGTTTGAAGGGTACGGCCGTCATCCGTAGGTAGATCAAGCCTCACTCCCCCGCATCCGATGGCGCGAGGAGTGCAGTTCGCCCCACCATGCGCACGCTCGGATCCCGAAGGATACCAACGACCCACGTGCGCTCCCCTCGCCGTCGACCGTATGGCGTCTAAGGGCTGTCCCGTAAATGATCTTCCGGCTGGTCGGGACGTGCTCGACCTCGGAACGGTCGGGCTCGCCTATCCGGCGAGGGTGAGGTTGTGCAGGCGGGCGATGCCGAGCATGGCGTGGTGGACACCGTCACCGCGGAGGCGGCAGTCGCGGAGGATCTTGTAGGTCTTCATGCGGGCGAAGCAGTGCTCGACGCGGGCGCGGACCTGCTTGTGTGACTTATTGTGAGCCTGCTTCCACTCAGGCAGTTCCTCGCCCTTGCGGCGACGGTGCGGCATCACCAGTCCGGTGCCCGGGTAACCGCCGTCGGCAATCGTCGTGGTGTTGCCGACCGCGGTCTTCGCGCCGGATTCCGCCCAGGCCCGGCAGTCATTGCGATTGCCCGGCAGTGGTCGGCCGACGACCACGACCAGGCGAGTGTCGGCGTCGATGACTACCTGGTGGTTGGTGGAGTAGCGGTAGTTCTTCGACTGCTCGGCGACCTTGTGATCGCGGGTGGGCACCAGGGTGCCGTCCACGATCAGCACGGCGTCTTTGGCGAACCGCCGGCGCGGCTGCAGGGCCAGCCTCGGCCCGAGGTCATCGATCATCCGGTCGGCGGCCGACTTCGACACGCCGAACAACGGGGCCAACTGCCGCATGGTCAGATTCGTCCGCCAGTACGCGGCCACCAGCAGCACCCGGTCCTCCAGCGGCAGCCTCCACGGTCGGCCCCGCCGGCACGCGTCGGCACCCTCGCGACGCAGTTGGATCACCAACTTGCCGAACGCACGCGGGCTCAGCCCGGTGAAGGGGGCTATCCAGGACGGCTCGGCCGCCGTGATCACACCAGCCACATCCAAGATCATCCCATCGGCGGTCAGCCGGTCACTTGCAGGTCCCCGCCCCAACTGCCGCATTCAACAGTGCCGGTGGCGAAGCAGACCTTCAGGCCGACCCGTCCGGTGCGGGCGTCAAACCTCTGGTCCACCGCGAGGATGACCTCTCCCAGGTAGTCGGCAAACGGTGTCCCGCGTTCACTCGACACCACCTCGACCCGGCTGCTCTCACCAAGGTCGTATCCCGCGTGGGGTGCCTCCTCATCCGTGATCAGGCACCAGTCGGAGCCGGTCGTGATGTGGAAGTAGCCACCAAGTTCGTCGACGAGCCAGATCTCCAGCGGGCCGGCAGCATCCTCGGAGTCGTGCCGGTGCCAGGCGGCCACCACCTGCTGCACGCGGCGTCCAGTCAGGCGGTCGGGGTTCGCCCCCGCGCCATGCAGCGGACACTCGTGCGGTTCGGTCGGTATCACCCGCAGACCGTACCTGTTGTCGAGCAGCAGGTCACAGAGATTACGGGACAGCCCTTAGCTAGCACGTGACGCGGCACCGCCGTACCGAATAACGAAGGCCTCGACGTGTCACGCACGCCGACCTGCACAGATGAGGCCATGGCGACGGACCACCCCACAGAGTGGCGCGCTCTCTGGATTGCACCTACTTACGCGCAGGAAACGGATCCCCTGGACTTCGGCGCCAAGATCTTGGCTCCGAGCCCTGGGCGCCGGCACCTCCCGGCGCGCAGTCGCACACAATTTTATAAACAAGCGTAGATGAGATTCTAGTTTTTATCATGACAATCATCGCGAATCACACTTGTTACAACCAGCCGTCTTGAGCTACCGTCAACCGCGTTCGTAAACACCTGTAGATGGCTGGGTCTGGCGCACTCAGAGCGGAAGCCATTCGCCTGGCCGCAGCCGCCTGGAGGTGCGGCATGTGACTACGGGAGGCGCGACCTTGTCCGAAAGCAGGCTCACGTTCAAGCGGCCCCCTGCTCCGAACTCACCCGGAATATCACTCCGGTGCTGCGATGAGTAAAACAAATGACGCACCCGAGACCTCTACATCCGATTCCCCAGATCGATATATGATGCCTCGCGAAGTGGAACACCGACTCGGCATTTCGCCTTCAACTAGACGCCGGTGGACAAATCGCGGTCTGCTGAGCGCTTACCCTCTTGGCCCGTATTATCGCCCAGGTCCAGGAGAAAATCGGGAAGGGAACCGTAATGGCAGTCGGGTGCGCTACAGCGAAAAGCAGGTCACTGACCTGTTCGAGCGCATCAAGAAGGGAGAACTCGCACGCTCGCCCAAGCCATTGGATCCGTAGGATGTTCAGGCTGAGGAAACGTTGGATCTCTCAAGGGAGGGATATATGGCCGAGTCCGACGCACCGTTTGACCGCTGGCACAAGAAGTATCCGAAACCGGGTGACGTGTCGTGCAGATGCGGCACGAAGAAGAACCCGCTGTACCCGTCCGCCGACCATGGACGGGGTCTGCAGTGGCAGGCTCGCTACACGGATCCGGACGGCAAGCCGCGCCGGCCGACGTTCGAAACGTGGGAGAAGGCCCGGGATCACCTGGACGAGATACGCGTAGCTCTGCGCAGTAACTCGTGGGTGGATCCCGAGCCCGGGAAGAAGACCGTAGCATTCTATGCGGACGAGTTGATCGCGCGCCGGAAAAGGAAAAAGAAGAACTACAACACGACCAAGAACTACGAGAGCCATCTCCATTCCCACATCAAGCCGTTCGCGGGAACCAGACCTGCTCAGACGCTGACCCGGCGGGACACCATGGCCTTCATCGATTTCTTGCTGGATCGGCCGGGCCTCAACGAGGCATCCAGCGTGATCCAGGTGTACAAGACCTGGCGCATCCTCATGAACTACATGGTCGACGCAGATGCCCCCTTGCCCGCCAACATCTGTGCACGGATCGAACTCCCAGATGTCGATCCGCGGGTCAGTGTCGCGTTGTCACCGGAACAGGTGGCAGATCTTGCCGCAGCGATGAGTCAGGTGGCGCCGAGACTGGAGATCCTGGTGTGGATTGGCGCCTGCGCCGGGCTTCGCAAGGGGGAGGCGTTCGGGCTCACCAAGGACGCCGTGGACTGGGATCAGGATCTGCTCTACGTGAGGGAGCAGCGGCAGGACGGCAGGTCTGCAAAGCTCAAGACCAGGACCAGCTATGCCACGCTACCGGTTGATCACTTCTTGATCGTGCGTTTGAAGGAGCACGTGGAGACCTTCCCCCAGGTGGCGCCGGTCTGCGCGGAGACCGCGCGCCAGCGGAGAGCCAGGGGTTATGTTCCGCCGGCAGATGAGGGTCTGATCGTGACCAACCGTCTCGGCCGCCCCCTCAAGCGGGAGGCTTTCCGGCACTACTGGAAGGCTGCCGTGGAGTTGGCGGGTCTTCCCGGCGAAACTCGGTTCCACGACCTGAAGCACTTCTACACGACGCGTCTGGGCTCGTCCGGCGACTTCGACCCTAAGACGGTTCAGGCGCTGTCGCGTCATGCGGAGTTCTCGGAGACGTGGGACACGTACGCCCATCCCCCCCTGGCTGTCCAGGGCGTCAAGGTCAGGACCTTCGGCTCCCTGTTCGCCGCGGCGTGACTCGCGTCCGCTGCGGTCTGGTCGGCCGCGGTGCGGGGACTTGACCCGACCCGACCTTGTTGTGCAAGACTCACTGTCAGTTCGAGGCTACCCATCGCAGCGCGAGGGGGTGCCGGTCCGTGGAACGACCGGTGCACTCGATTCGACCCCGATTCGACCCCGTGAGTGCCGACAGAGCGGATCAATGCTCTGAGCAGGGAAGATGGGGTGCGGCGGAGGCTACGGGTCTTTACTCGTGGTAGTAGCCGCTGGGCTCGCTGGGCAGGACGCCCTCCGAGTTACGGAAGACGGTGCCGTCCTGCGAGTACGGGAACGGACCGTCCGACGCGATCAGGTCGAGCGTGTCGTACGCCTGCGACGGCAGGTCGCTGTAGCAGATGCTGCCGACCGAGCTGGCAGCCGCGTCCGCCGTGGTGGCGGTGACGGTGCCGCCGACGAGGAGGGCGGACAGGAGGGCGCCGGCGGCGCCGATACGGGTGATTCGTGGGGGGAATCTCATGGCCCCATGATGACGCGCGTAGACAGTGGCATGTCAATGACAAGTCTGAAGAATTTCCCGTCAAGTCCCCTTCGTTTTCAGGAAGTTAACCTGGGGCCCGCCGACTTCACCGGGCGGGCCCCACACTTCACGGAGGTCACGGCGCCGCCGTCAGGCGTTCTGCTCCGCGATGTACGAGCCGTAGTCGGGGCGCCCCGCGATGTCGTACGACTGGATGGAGACGCCCGCCGCTGTGATCCGCCCGCCGGTGTGCCGGAACTTCGTCGGTACGGCGCCCTCCTGGAAGAAGCGGCGGCCGGTGCCCAGGACGACCGGGAAGGTCAGCAGGTGGAGGGTGTCCACGAGGCCGAGGTCCAGCAGGGAGCGGACCAGGGCGCCGCTGCCGTGCACCTGGAGCTCGCCGTCGGTGCGCTCCGTGAGGGCTGTGACCTCCTTGGCGAGGTCGTCGGAGAGGACCGTGGTGGCGGACCACCCCCGGTCGGTCAGGGTCGCGGACGGGACGTACTTGGGCAGCGCGTTGAGCTTGGCCGCGATCGGGTTGGCGGGGTCGGTGATCTTCGGCCAGTAGGACGCGAAGATGTCATAGGTACGGCGGCCGAGCAGAAAGGCGCCGGCCCGCCCGAAGACCTCGGCGACGAACCGGCCGAAGTCCTCGTCGCCGTAGGTGAAACTCCAGCCGCCGTGCGTGAAGCCGCCGCCGGGGTCCTCCTCGGGGCCACCGGGCGCCTGGTAGACGCCGTCGAGGGTGACGAACATGGTGGAGACGAGCTTGCCCATGAGGGGTGCCTGCTTCCTGGGGTGGGGTCTGTTGTCATCGGTTCAGACCCCGCTCGCACCCGCGACTCATCGGTGGGGCGCCGGCGCTCACCCCGTGTGCGTCGAGAACAGTCCGCCCGTCGGGCCCTGCTTGTCGCCGCCCTGGGCCTTCTTCAGGGCGTTGGCGAGGCTCTCGATGGTGAGGGACTGCAGGATCACCCGGCCGTTGCCCTCCAGGGTGGCGAGCGAGAGGCCCTCGCCGCCGAAGACGGCGTTCATGATGCCCTGTCGGTTGAGGCCGCCGACGCGCTGGACGCCGTACTGGATGCCCTCCTCGAAGGCGACGACACAGCCCGTGTCGACCTCGATACGGCCGCCGAAGTCGGCGGGGTTGAGGTCGATGAAGTTGCCCGCACCGGCGATGATCACCGTGCCGTGGCCGGTGAACTTCTCCAGGATGAAACCCTCGCCGCCGCTCATCCCGGTGCGGCCGCCGGCGAAGGCGATGCCGAACTCGACGGTGGACTCGGCGGCCACGAAGGCGTCCTTCTCGGCGAACCACGCGCGCGTGCCGTCGAGTTCCAGCGCGCGCATCTCGCCGGGGAGTACGCCCGCGAAGCCGACCGTGCCCTGGCCGCCCTGGGAGGTGAAGTACTGGAACGCCAGCGACTCACCGGCGAGCATGCGCTGGCCGACCTGCATGGCGGTGCCCATGGCCTGCCGGAGCATGCCGCCCATACCGCCGCCCCCGCCCTGCGGCTGACCGCCGTTGCCCGACGGCCCGCTCAGCCGGGTCTCCATGGTCACGTTCGTCGTCTTGAACAGGAACTTGCCGGCCTCGCAGTAGACGGTCTGGCCGGGGTGCAGGTTGACGACCGCCATCTGCATGGCGTTGCCGACGATTTCTTGCTGAAGGGTCACGGGGGAACAACGTAGCGGGTGGCCCGACGGTTCCCTTTGCCCGCCCGCCCACTCGACTCGGTCGCTTGAGAAGCGACCGTCTCAGAGATCGGGCGAGCCACCGGTTTTCGAGCTCGCTTCCCGAGAAGCCGAGTCCGGCGGTGGGCGGGAGATGCCGGTCAGGACAGTTCGCGGTGCCTTGTCGCCAGCGCTGCCGCTCCCGTCTCCGTCGGGGACCCGAACAACCGCAGACGTGAGATCCCGCCGTCCGGGAAGACGTCCACGCGCGCGTGCGTGCCGACGGCGGGGGAGGCCAGCACGAAGCGGTGGTTCGTGTCCGGCTGGAGGCGGGTGCGGGGGACGATCTCGCGCCACTCGCCGTCCTCGCCGTCCTTCACCGACACCGACGCCCAGCCCGCGCTGTTGCCCTTCAGGTACGCCGTGTCGATCTCGAGGGAGCGGATCTGGGACTGGGCCGTCAGACGGTAGCGGATCCAGTCATGGCCCCGATCGCGGCGACGGCGGGTCTCCCAGCCGTCGTCCATCTTGCGGGAGCGGCCCGGCTGGATGGTGTTGGTGGCCGGCGAGTAGAAGAGGTCGGACGCGTCCTCGACCTGGCCGCCGTTCTCCAGGGCGACCACGTCGAAGGTGCCCAGCGCGGCCAGCCACCCCGGGTCCGGCACGACCTCGCCGTGGACGCGCAGGCGTGCGATGCCGCCGTCGGGGTGCTGGTTGACGCGGAGGTGGGTGAAGCGCTGCTCGACGGAGACGGTGAAGCCGTTCGCCGCGTGGCCGCCCACCGGGGTGCGCGGGACGAGGGGCGTCCACTTCACGTCGTCGGCCAGCAGGTCCTCCGGAGACGGGGAGCCGGGCACGCACGCGCCCTCGACGGACACCGCCTGCGGGTAGTTGCCGCGGAAGTGGGCCGTGTCGACGACGATCCCGCGGACCACGCCCGGTGCGCCGAGGCGGACCAGCGCCCAGTCGTGGTCCTCGGCGGCCGGCCAGGGCTGCTCGGCGGAGGCGCCGCGCCGACGGCGGGTCTCCCAGCCGTCCATGATCTTGCCCTTGTGCCCGAAGTGCTCGGGGTCGAACTCGGCTCGTCCGGGCACCAGCAGGTTCTCCCGCTGGGCGAAGAACTCGTCGTTGGCGGCGATGACCCCGCCGCCGAGCCGCCGGTCGGCGAGGTCGGCGTACCGGGTGAAGGGGAAGTCGGCGGTGCGGTAGTCCGCGTACGGGTCGCCGCCGGCGTAGGGGTGCGCGTCGCCGGTGAAAGTCGGGATCGCCGTCAAAGGTCTTCCTTTCGGGGGTCGGCCACTGCGGGTGCGGGAGAAATGGGAGGTCAGGGGGTGGTGCGGGCGAGCAGGCGGCCCTTCGGGGGCGTGAACTCGCCGTCGGCGACGATGCGTTCGCCGCGCAGCCAGGTCGACTTCACGACGCCGTACAGGGTCTTGCCCGCATACGCGGTGACACGGTTGCGGTGCTGGAGGCCGGCCGGGTCCACGGTGAAGGTCTCGTCGGGCGCGAGGACGGCGAAGTCGGCGTCCCGGCCCACCGCGATGGCGCCCTTGCTGCCGTCGAGCCCGACGAGCGCGGCGGTGCGGGCGGACATCCAGCGGACCACGTCCTCAAGACCGTGGCCTCGCTTACGGGCTTCCGTCCACACGGCGGCGAGGCTGAGCTGGAGGCCGGAGATACCGCCCCACGCGGTCGCGAAGTCGGCGGTCTTGAGGTCGGCCGTGGAGGGCGAGTGGTCGGTGACGACGCAGTCGACGGTGCCGTCGGCCAGCGCCTGCCAGAGCAGGTCCTGGTTGGCCGCCTCGCGGATGGGCGGGCAGCACTTGAACTCGCTGGCGCCGTCCGGGACCTCCTCGGCGGTGAGGGTGAGGTAGTGCGGGCAGGTCTCGACGGTGAGCCGGACGCCGTCCCGCTTGGCCTCGGCGATCAGGGGCAGCGCGTCGGACGAGGACAGGTGCAGGACGTGCACGCGCGCGTGGAGGCGTTTCGCCTGGGCGATCAGCTGGGCGATCGCTGTGTCCTCGGCATCGCGCGGGCGGGAAGCGAGGAAGTCGGCGTACTTCGGGCCGCCCTGCTGCGGGGCCGCCTCCAGGTGGTGCGGGTCCTCGGCGTGCACGATCAGCAGTCCGTCGAAGGAGGCGATCTCCGCCAGGGACCGGGCGAGCCGCTCCTGGTCGAGGTGCGGGAACTCGTCCACGCCGGACGGCGACAGGAAGGCCTTGAAGCCGAAGACACCGGCCTCGTGCAGCGGGCGCAGGTCCTTGACGTTGTCCGGGAGCGCGCCGCCCCAGAAGCCGACGTCGATGTGCGCCTTGTCGGCCGCGACCTCCTGTTTGACCCGGAGGTTGTCGACGGTCGTGGTCGGCGGGAGGGAGTTCAGCGGCATGTCGACGAGGGTGGTGATGCCGCCGGCCGCGGCCGCGCGCGTGGCGGTCCAGAAGCCCTCCCACTCGGTACGGCCCGGGTCGTTCACATGGACGTGGGTGTCGACCAGGCCGGGCAGCAGCACGTGGTCGCCGAGGTCCTCCAGGCGGGCGCCCGTCGGGACCGGGGTGTCGTACGGCAGTACGGCCGTGATCGTCCCGGCGGACACGGCGACCGAGGCGGCCCGTGTCCCCTCCGGGGTGATGACGCGCGTCGAGCGCAGCACCAGTTCAGCGTCGGACACCCGGACCCCTCTCTCTGCCGCCGTTTTACTTCCGGGAAACGGGATTTACACCCATGTAACGGAATTCAACGTTCTGTTGAAGGAGTCTTCACTCCCACCCCCGCGCCGTCAAGGGCACACTGCCCATCGGGGCCCCATGGGCGCCTACTCTGGACGTTTCCACAAAGCGGAATTATAATTCCGACAAGCAGAACGTAGCTACGCACGAGCGGGGAGTCAACCGACCGCCGGGTAGGCTGCTGCCCTCCTGCCCGCCGCGAGAGCAGTCCCGAAAGGAACGCGCCGTGCCGACGTCCAGCGCCAGCACCACCGACTCCGCCAAGTCCAGCAGCGGCGGGGTCCAGTCCCTCGAGCGCGCCTTCGATCTGCTGGAGCGGATGGCGGACGCGGGCGGCGAGGTCGGCCTCAGCGAGCTGTCCGCGAGCAGCGGGCTGCCGTTGCCGACGATCCACCGGCTGATGCGCACGCTCGTCGCCTGCGGCTATGTACGCCAGCAGCCCAACCGGCGGTATGCGCTCGGGCCCCGCCTGATCCGGCTCGGCGAGTCGGCGTCCCGGCTGCTGGGCACATGGGCGCGTCCGTACCTCGCACGGCTGGTCGAGGAGACCGGGGAGACGGCGAACATGGCGCTGCTCGACGGGGACGAGATCGTGTACGTGGCGCAGGTGCCGTCGAAGCACTCCATGAGGATGTTCACGGAGGTGGGCCGCCGGGTGCTGCCGCACTCCACGGGCGTGGGGAAGGCGTTGCTGGCGCATGTGCCGGACGCCGAGGTGCGGGCGCTGCTGGGGCGGACCGGGATGCCCGCGGCGACGGAGAAGACGATCACCACTCCGGAGGGTTTCCTGAACGCCCTGGAGGAGGTGCGGCGGCTGGGGTACGCCGTGGACGACAACGAGCAGGAGGTCGGGGTGCGGTGTCTTGCCGTGTCCGTGCCCGATTCGCCCACCGCGGCGGCCATTTCCATCTCCGGTCCCGCGGGGCGGGTCACGGATGCGGCGACGGAGAAGATCGTGCCGGTGCTGCAGCAGGTGGCCGTTGAGCTGTCCCAGGCGTTGGCTAGTTCTGGAGCCTAAGGGGTAGGGGCTGCTTCGCCGTTGGCGGGTGCGGGTGGGTTGTGGCTGGTCGCGCCCGCGCGGCGGAGCCGCATATCAATAACGCCTCGCGCCCCTAGGTGGGCAACCTTGACGGCGCTTCAATGCCTCGGCTCCCCGAACAGGTCCACCGCCTCGCGTACGTCCGACAGACCTCGCGACAGTGCGCTCACCGAGCCGATCGCTCCCGCGATCAGTAACAGGGACCGGCGCAGGCGCGGGATCTCCGGCATGCCGCCCGTCGCCATCGCCGCCAGGGCGGCCAGTTCGTCCTCCGCTATGGCGCGATCCGGGAACTCGGCCGGGTGTGCGGCCAGTTCACGGCGCAGCCTGGAGACCGCCGTGCGTAGCTCCGTAACCCTCGGATCGTCGTCTCTGCCGGTCACTGGCCTCTGTCCCAAGCTCCGCAACACAGCTCTCCCCCCTCGCCAGGTGTCCCTCGGCGTCGGTCGGGCGCCCGGGGACGCGGGTCAGTAAACGCCCTCCCGCGCGGAAAGCGCTACAGCGCGGACCGAAATTCAGCCCTGCGGAACCGGCCGCCCGCCCCGGTGTCGGGTATGCAGGACCCATGACGGACACACATGACCGGATCGCCGGGCTGCTGCTCGCCGCGGGGGGTGGCCGACGGCTCGGCGGGCGGCCCAAGGCGCTGCTGACGCACCAGGGGCGGCCGCTGGTGGAGTACGCGGTCGGGGTGCTGCGCGCGGGCGGCTGCGGGCCGGTCCACGTGGTTCTGGGGGCCCGTGCGGGCGAGGTGCGGGAGCGGGCCGAGCTCGGCGACTGCGTGATCGTCGAGAATCCGGACTGGGCCGAGGGCATGGGGTCCTCGCTGCGGGTGGGGCTGGAGTCGCTGGCCGGGGCGGGGGTGCCGGCCGTGCTCGTCTCGCTGGTGGATCAGCCGGGGATCGGGGATGCGGCCGTGGCACGGGTACTCGGCGCGTACCGGGACGAGGGATCACTGGTGTCGGCCGCCTACGACGGGGGGCGCGGGCATCCCGTGCTGTTCGGCGCCCGGCACTGGGCAGGGATCGCCGCCGGCGCGGTCGGGGACCAGGGCGCCCGCGGCTACCTCAAGGCCCACGAGGAGGCGATCAGGCTCGTCGAGTGCGGGGACGTGGCCGAGCCGTACGACATCGACACGGAGGCCGACCTGCACCACCTTGAGTGAACGGGATGGCACCGAGCGCCACATTGGCTCGACTCGAAGAATCTCGACATCAACAAACCATTGAACTTCCACGATGAGGAAACTAGTATCCACTGTTCAGAAGCACCCAGCCCCTTGAAACGGGCGTGCTTCGCTCTGTCCAGAACGACCGGAACGACTGGCACCCGGTGCCACCGCTGAAGGAAGTGACAGCTCATGTCCGCACCAGCGCCGTCTCCGCCGGCCATCGTCGACGCCGCGCCCCTGCCCCGGCAGGAGGAGGTCCTCACCGACGCGGCGCTCGCCTTCGTGGCCGAGCTGCACCGGCGGTTCTCACCGCGCCGTGCCGAACTCCTCGCCCGCCGTGCCGAGCGCCGCGCCGAGATCGCCCGCACCTCGTCCCTGGACTTCCTTCCGGAGACCGCCGCGATCCGCGCGGACGACTCCTGGAAGGTGGCCCCCTCCCCCGCGGCCCTGAACGACCGGCGCGTCGAGATCACCGGCCCCACCGACCGGAAGATGACGATCAACGCCCTCAACTCGGGTGCCCGGGTCTGGCTCGCGGACTTCGAGGACGCCTCCGCGCCGACCTGGGAGAACGTCGTCCTGGGGCAGCTGAACCTGATCGACGCCTACACGCGGAACATCGACTTCACCGACCCGGCGAGCGGGAAGTCGTACGCCCTGAAGGCCGACGAGGAGCTGGCGACGGTCGTCATGCGGCCGCGCGGCTGGCATCTGAACGAACGGCACATCGAGGTCGACGAAGAGCAGGTCCCCGGCGCCTTCGTCGACTTCGGGCTCTACTTCTTCCACAACGCCCAGCGGCTGCTCGACCTCGGCAAGGGGCCGTACTTCTACCTCCCGAAGACCGAGTCGCACCTCGAAGCCCGGCTCTGGAACGACGTGTTCGTCTTCGCACAGGACTACGTCGGCATCCCCCAGGGCACCGTCCGCGCCACCGTGCTGATCGAGACGATCACGGCCGCGTACGAGATGGAGGAGATCCTCTACGAACTCCGGGACCATGCCTCGGGGTTGAACGCCGGACGCTGGGACTACCTGTTCTCCATCGTGAAGAACTTCCGTGACGGCGGGCCCAGGTTCGTCCTGCCGGACCGCAACGCGGTGACGATGACGGCCCCGTTCATGCGGGCGTACACCGAACTCCTCGTCCGCACCTGCCACAAGCGTGGTGCGCACGCGATCGGCGGTATGGCGGCCTTCATCCCGTCCCGCCGGGACGCCGAGGTCAACAAGGTGGCCTTCGAGAAGGTCCGCGCCGACAAGGACCGCGAGGCGAACGACGGTTTCGACGGTTCCTGGGTCGCCCACCCCGATCTGGTCCCGATCGCCATGGAGTCCTTCGACCGGGTCCTCGGCGAGAAGCCGAACCAGAAGGACCGGCTGCGCGAGGACGTCCATGTTGAGGCCGCCGACCTGATCGCGATCGACTCACTGAAGGCGAAGCCGACCTACGCCGGTCTGGTCAACGCCGTCCAGGTGGGCATCCGTTACATCGAGGCCTGGCTGCGGGGCCTGGGCGCGGTGGCCATCTTCAACCTCATGGAGGACGCGGCCACCGCCGAGATCTCCCGCTCGCAGATCTGGCAGTGGATCAACGCGGGCGTCGAGTTCGAGAACGGCGAGAAGGCCACCCCGGAGCTGGCCCGCAAGGTCGCCGCCGAGGAACTCGCCGCCGTCCGCGCGGAGATCGGCGAGGAGGCCTTCGCGGCCGGCCACTGGCAGCAGGCCCACGACCTGCTGCTCCAGGTCTCGCTCGACGAGAACTACGCGGACTTCCTGACGCTGCCCGCGTACCAGCAGCTGCGGGGCTGAGTGCTCAGGGAGCAGGCTTGTCCGAGTGGCCCAGGGACCTTCCCGGGGCCACTCGGTCGCGTACGGCCTGCTTCACGGCCGTCGGCTCGGGGAAGCCCTGTTCGCGCCGGTCCCACACCACCTCGTCACCGACCCGTACGACGAAGACGCCGCCCTTGCCCGGCTTCAGCGCCAGCTCCGTCAGCTCGGTCTCGAAGGTGGTCAGCAGTTCCTGCGCCAGCCAGGCCGCCCGCGGCAGCCAGCGGCACTGGGTGCAGTACTCGATCTCCACGCGCCCGCTGTCGCTCATCCGAGGTGTACCGACCAATCCTGTTGAGCCGCGGGCTTGCCGTGCAGGTCGGGGACCCGCTTCAGCCAGTCCGGGCGCCCTTGCTGGGTCCTGGCCGCACGGGCGGCCTCCTCGGCCGCGAGCTGGTCGCGGCCCGGGAAGTCGGTGGGGAGCCACTGCGCGGAGGCCCGTACCCGGGCCAGCAGATAGCCGATATAGGCCTCGCGCATCTCGTCGGGTGCGCCGAAGTCGGTGAGCCAGGCGTCCGGGACCTCGGCGAGGATCTCGCGGAGCAGCTGCTCGGTCACCCTGGGGGCGAGTTCGGTGTCGGCGGCGCGGGTGTCGGGGCCGTACTGGCCGAGGGCGTGGTGGCGGAAGTCGTACGCCTTCTCGGGGACCGAGACGTCCCAGCGGTGGTGGAAGACGAGGGCGGCGCCGTGGTCGATGAGCCACAGATGCGGGGGCGCGGTGCCGAAGGTCGGCCAGACCATGAGGTTGGAGCTGTGGACCGTACGGTCGACGTTGACGGTGAGGGCGTCCAGCCAGACGATCCGGCCGGCCTCCAGCGGGTCCACCGGGAAGACCTTGGCGATCTCCGGGGTGAAGTCGGTCGCGCCGGGCAGGAAGTCCATCCCGAGGTTCACTCCGCCGCTGGCCGCGTGCAGGTCGCGCACCTCCTGGTGCGGCTCCTCCTCGGCGATCGCGGGGTCGAAGTGCACCAGGACCAGTTCGGGGAACCGCAGCCCGAGCGCCCGCGCCAGCTCCCCCACGATCACCTCGGCGACCAGCGCCTTGCGGCCCTGCGCGGAGCCGGTGAACTTGACGACGTACGTCCCGAGGTCGTCGGCCTCGACGATCCCGGGCACCGAGCCGCCGGAGCGGAGGGGCTCTATATAACGGGTGGCGTTGACCTCTCTCAGCATCCTGACCACAGCTTCCACTCTTCCGCTTGAGTGAGCATAGTAACCAAGTGTGACGGCCGACGAGGGGGGCGTGTCGACGTGCGCACCGCGGCTCTCGCCCCACCCGAATAGCCGAGAAATGAATTCAGGTCGCTTTGTGGCCGACCCGGTCGCCGTGTCCCCGCGCCGACCGGGCCTGCCGCATTTCTCATGGGTACGGATTGACTCCCTGCACCCTGTCAGTCGCCGAGGCCGCTCAAGGTTCGGCGACTCCCACTACGGATTGCTCAGTCCGTCGCGGGGGTTCTGGGCGCTGTCGTCGGTGGACGCTCCAAGTTCACCGAAGACAGTGCACTGCACGCGTCGACCGGTGTCAGAACCGCGCCGAGCGGTCGCTGCCACCGCTGCGGGAACGACCCTCGTACCGGTCACGGCTGCTGTCATATCGGTGTCCATAACGGTCCTCGTACCGGTCACGGCTGCTGTCGTAGCGGTAGCCGTCCCGACGCCGAGCCCCGGCGGCGACGAGTGCGCCTGCCGCGGCTTGTTTTCGTTGGCGTCAGCGACACTACTCCTTCATATTCGGCACTCGAAACACGTCCTGCGTGATGTATGCCATGCACGGACAAGCCGGCGCGCCGGAATATTCGAACGGCGTGAAAGCGCGCCGAAAAGAAGATCGTCATTTACTCTGCGGCCAGCGGATTCGGCAACGGCAGATAGCGTGCGTCGGCGCCGTCCGCGCCGGTCCAGCGCAGCAGCAGGTTCGTCTTGCCCGGCAGGGTCGGCGACGCCAGCAACTCGGCCACCTCCGGCAGCGGATGCCGTCCCAGCTCCCGACGTGCCGCGGGCCACGGGTCGAACCCGGCGTGCCGTTCGGCGAGGGCGGCGGCGACCTCGGTGAGGTGGTTGACGACCAGGCAGTACACCAGCCGCTCCCATCCCGCGGCCCGCTCCACGTCGGCCAGCAGCTTCACCCCTTCGGCGTCCCGGTACAGCGCCTGCACCGGCATGCCGTCCGGGCCGACGGCGACCAGGGTGTTCTGCAGATGCGCTTCGAGGACGACACCGTGGTCCGCGAAGGCCGTGAGCGCCGGGGGTACGACCGCGCGCAGATACGCCTCCCACCAGGCCTCCGGGTCCGCGGTCGCGGCCAGCGGGTCGCCGTCGTAGCCCTCCACCAGGCCGGCGGCGAGCAGCGCGGTCGCCCCCGGCAGCAGCGGCCCGCGCAGTCCGTCCCGCACGATGACCGCGAGTTCCTCGAAGGCGAAGCGGGCGGTGCGGTAGCCGCGGTCGCCGAGCCAGCCGGCCGGCCCGCCCATCGCCGCGAAGGCGGCGGTCGCGGCCGCGTCCGTACGGCGTAGTCTCCGCAGGTCATGGGCCCACAGCCGACGGATGTCGTTGGTGATCCGGACATCCAGGCTGAACTTCAGGAACAGGTCCCGCACCGGCTCGTAGACGGTGCGGATCGCCGCCGTCGGCCAGGTCGTGAACGCGCTCTCGCCCAGCCGCACCAGCCGCCCGTCCGCGAAGGCCGGGGCGAGGTCGCCGGCGACCAGGTCGAGCTGCCAGGGGTGGGCCGGCAGCAGCCGGTATCCCTGCGGTACGGCGGCCAGCGCGTCCAGCGCCGACATGTCGCCCTCCTCGGCCACCTCGTCCTCGCGCACCCCGAGCAGCACCAGCGGGAACCGGGCGTGTGCCTCGGGGGCGTACGGCAACCAGGCGGCGACCGGGCCGCCGCCGCGCGCCTTGGGGGCGGGGTGGTAGGGATGGCCGGTGATGAGCGACTGCTCCGAGCGCAGATACGGGTCGTCGGGCGCCGCCGCGCGGGCGCGTGCCGTGAGCAGCGCGGCGACCGTGTCCCGGCTGTCGATCATCTCCGCGGGCAGGTCGCCGTTGGAAAGCCCGGTGTGGCCGCGCAGTTCCTCGGCGACGAGCTTGACCAGCTCGGCGTGGCCGATGCGCTGCCAGCGCCCGGCCGCGTACACCTCGGGCGCGGCGGGCCGGCGTTCGCCGCGCACCCGCAGCAGCCGTCCGCCGCCGGGCAGCCGGTAGACCCGCAGCTCTCCGTCCGCGGCGTCCGGGAGCGGCTGGGCCACCTCCCGGAGCAGGCAGTTGAGCAGGGGCGCGGCAGCATACGCGTCGGCGCGCTCTGCGACGGCGTCGCTGGGGGGCATGAGGTCCACGCGTTCCATTCGTTCTCTGACGTCCACACAGTCCGATCACGATCAGTATGTCTCTCGTCGACGGGCATCATGAACGTCGTACCCGTCCCCGAGGAGCCCTGCCGTGCACCGTCCCTCCCCCATCGAGAACCGGATCGCCGCCGAGCTGGCCGAGGCGCGGCCGGAGCTCGTCGACCGGTACCGGGCCGAGCTGCCCGGGGCACGGGCGGCGGTGCTGACCCGGCTGTGGCGGGCGCTGGCGCACGAGCCGCTGCCGTGGGTGGCGCGCCGGGTGCGCGGGGCGCACAGCCTGGCGCTGCGGCTGGCCGACGGGCGGGCGCTGCACGGTCCGCACGCGGATCCCTACACCACGGACGCGTATGTGACCGCCGTACGGCTGGACGGGGTGCCGTACGACGATCCGGCGCTGCTGATGACGGATCTGGGGTGGCCGCACTCGGCGGGGTTCGCCGCCGAACTCGGGCACAGCGCCGCGTCGTTGGCGCTGTCGCGGGCGGACCGGGAGTTTCCCGCGAAGGAGTGGCCGGACCGGGACTGGGAGTGGGAGCAGCGGGTGGTCGACGGGCACCCCTTCCACCCCAACTGCCGTTCCCGGCCCGGCTTCTCGGCGGCGGAGCAGCTCGCGTACGGGCCGGAGCACCGGCCGGTGGTGCGACTGGAGACGGTCCCGGTCGCCGCCGGGGAGTGCCTGCTGACCGGTGACTGGCCGGACGAGCTCCGGGACGGGGAACGGCTGTTGATTCCCGTGCACCCGTGGCAGACCGCCCATGTCCTCAAGGGCGGCACGGGCGGGCCGTGGCGGGACGCGCACCCGCTGATGTCCCTGCGCACGCTGGCGCTCCCCGGCGGACCGCATGTGAAGACCGCGCTCAGCGCCCGGCTGACCTCGTCCGTGCGGGACATCTCCACGTACTCGATCGACGCGGCGATGACGTTGTCGTCCTTCGCGACGGACCTGGCGTCCCGCACGGACGGACTGCTCCACATCACCCGCACGCTGGGCGCGGCGACCGCCGGCTCCCCCGATCTGGCGGCGGTGCTGCGCGAATCGCCCGAGGCCTGTGCGGCACCGGGCGAGCGGGTCCTCCCGGTGGCGGCCCTGGCCACCACCGCCCTCCCCGAATCCCCGTCCTGGCTCGCCGACTTCACCCGGCTCGCCCTGACGGTGGGGCTGCGGCTGCTGGAGCTGGGCGTGGCCCTGGAAGCACATGGCCAGAACCTCCTCGTGGTGCTCTCCGGCACCGGCGCACCGCTTCGCCTGGTCTACCGCGACCTGGCCGACATCCGCCTCAGCCCCGCCCGCCTGGCCCGCCACGGCATCGCCGCGCCCGATCTGACGGGCCGCCTGGTCACGGACGACGAAACGACGCTGCGCCGCAAGCTGTTCGGCTCCCTGGTCGCGGGCGCGCTGGCGGGCACGGCGGGTTCGGGACCGGCTCTGGCGACGGCCCTGGAGGCGGCCGTACGGGACCTGCCCACGACCCCCGATCTGTCGGTCCTTCTCGAAGGCCCGGTGCCCGCGAAGGCGTTGACGCTGATGCGGCTGTCGCCGGAGATCCCCGGCGACCAGTGGGCGGCGCTGCCGAACCCGCTCGCCGAGCCCCGGTGACCGACGGTCTCCCGCCGCCGTCCGTTGGCTTGCCGGTCACTCCCGTTTCGGCACCCGGACCTCGTTTTGGAGCCCGGCACCTCTGATCAATAAGATCCGCCGATGATCAGAACACAACGGCTGGCGGCAGGAGTCTGCGCTCTGCTCGCCGCCCTGGCGTCCGGGATCGCGTTCCCCGGCCAAGCGGTCGCCGACGAGACCGACGACCAGGCCGCTCCCAAGGTGGAGCTCGTGCTGGACGTCAGCGGTTCCATGCGGACGGCGGACATTGACGGCGGGACGCGGATGGCCGCGGCCAAGCAGGCGTTCAACGAGGTGCTGGACGCGACACCCGAGGGGGTCCAGCTCGGCATCCGCACGCTCGGTGCCAACTACCACGGCAACGACCGCAAGGTGGGCTGCAAGGACACCGCGCAGCTCTACCCGGTCAGCACCCTGGACCGCACCGAGGCGAAGACCGCCGTCGCCACGCTCCAGCCGACCGGGTGGACCCCGATCGGCCCTGCGCTGCTGAAGGCGGCCGACGATCTCCAGGGCGGTGACGGGACCCGCCGTATCGTCCTGATCAGCGACGGCGAGGACACCTGCCAGCCGCTCGACCCGTGCGAGGTGGCCCGCGAGATCGCCGCCAAGGGCGTGGGGCTGACCATCGACACGCTCGGCCTGGTGCCGGACGCCAAGACCCGCGACCAGCTGAGCTGCATCGCGGACGCGACCGGAGGTACCTACACCTCCGTTCAGCACAAGGAGGAACTGACCGATCGTGTCGGCCAGTTGGTGCACCGTGCTGCGGACCCCGTGGTGACGCCGGTGGCGACCGAGGGCACGGACCAGTGCTCCTCGGCGCCCGCGCTCAAGTCCGGTCTGTACACCGACCGTGAGGAGTTCGGGCAGCAGCGCTGGTACAAGGTGGACGTCAACCCCGGCCAGGAGCTGCGCGCTTCGGTGAGTGTCGCCGCCGACCGGGCCGTCAACCCCGACTACGGCGTGCTGCTGCGCGCGGTGACGGCGACCGGACGCGAGATCGTACGCGGTGAGGCGTCCGGCACGGGCCGTACGGACGTCATCTCGACCGGCCTGCGGTACCCGAAGGCCGAGAGCGACGACGAGAACACCGCCGCCGAGACCGTCTGCGTCCAGGTGACCAACTCCTTCTCGGCCGCGTCCGGGGTGAAGACCAGTCCCGGTCTGCCCATCGAGCTGACGGTCGACGTGGTGGACGGGCCGTCGAAGGCGAGCGACGTCGCCTCCTTCGGTCTCGGCCGTGGCTGGTGGCTGCTCGGCGCGCTGGTGCTGACCGGCTTCCTCGCGGGTGTGTTGTGGGGCTGGCTGTCGCGCTGGCGGGTCGCGGTCTGGAGGACCAACTGATGAGAATCACGCATGTGCTGAGTGCCGCGCTGCTGGCGGTGGGTCTGGCCGCGGGTCCGGCGGCCGCCGACGACGCCTCGCCCTCGCCCAGCACCTCCGAGGACAGCGGCGCGCCCACCCAGGCGGGCACGTCCTTCCGTACGGCGACCGAGATCGACCAGGGCCAGCAGGCGACGGCCAGCGGATCGACGGGCGACTACCTGTACTGGTCGTTCCCCGCCGACGCCGGCCAGCGTCCCGACGTCAGGGCGACGGTGAAGCTGCCCGGCTCGCACGCGGCGCAGACCTGGCAGATCGACGTGTACGACGGGCTGCGGCGCCGGCAGGCCTGCCAGTACGGCGCACAGACCCGCACGGCCGCGCAGGGCGCCACGTCGGTGGAGCTGGCCTGTGTGATGCGTACGGTGCGGGCGTGGTCGGAGCCGTGGGCCGACGACCCGTTGCCGGGCACGTACTACATCCGGCTGACCGTGGTGAACCTGGGCTCGGCGGACCTCGGGCAGCCGATGAGCGCCGAGGTCCGGGTGGACTCCGAGGACATCGGCGGCTCGGCGGCGGTGGACGGTTCGCTGGCGAAGCCGCTGGTGCCGGGGATCGCGGTCAAGTCCGAGTCGGACGACAGCAGTTCCTCGTCCTCGAAGTCGGCCAAGTCGGCGGTGCTGTCCAGCATCGAGCCCGACGACGGGTGGTCCTCCGGCTGGTGGACCGACCGCTGGGTGTGGACCGGGATCGGCGGGGTACTGGCCGCGCTGGCGGGCATCGGCGGGTATGCGCTGACCCGGGGGACGGGGCGGCCGTCGCGGGTGCCGCCGGGCGCCTGACCCCGTTGCTCACCCACCCACCCGACTCGGTCACCTGAAAAGTCGAAGTCCGGGGTGGCGGCCAGTTGCCACGCCACCCCGGACTCGCCCGGCCGTCACACCTCCCGCAGCTCCTTGGCCAGGGACCCGTCCCCGGTCACCGTCACCCGCCCCGCCCGCACCACGTCCGACAGCGTCAGCTCGCCGCGGGCCAGGGCCGTACAGGTCTCCGTGTCGAGCAGCAGCCGCACGTCGGGCTCGGCGGGGGCCGGACCGTCGCCGTACACCGGGCCGTCCTCCGCGCCCACGTGGACATGGAAGTCCCCCTCCTCCAGCCGGACTTCGACCAGCCCCTCACCCTCCAGGGACCGCAGCAGCGGCAGCGCGAACCAGTGGGCGCGCACCGCGTCCGTGGGCCGGCGTTCGCCCAGTTCCGGCTCCCCCCACTTGCCCAGTGCCTGCAGCACCGGCAGCAACTCGCGCCCTCGCCCGGTGAGTTCGTAGACATACGCCGCGCCCGGCGGAGGCAGCCGCCGCCTGGTCGTGAGCCCGTCCCGCTCCATGTCCTTCAGCCGGGAGGCGAGGACGTCCGTGCTGACCCCGGGCAGATCCGCGTGCAGGTCCGTGTAGCGGCGGGGACCGGCGAGCAGTTCGCGGACGATCAGCAGGGTCCAGCGGTCGCCGACGACGTCGAGCGCGCGGGCTGCGGAACAGTACTGGTCGTAGCTTCGGCGAGGT
Source organism: Streptomyces sp. Ag109_O5-1 (assembly GCF_003814875.1). GTDB lineage: Bacteria > Actinomycetota > Actinomycetes > Streptomycetales > Streptomycetaceae > Streptomyces > Streptomyces sasae. The sequence continues at coordinate 2,515,173 of NZ_RKQF01000001.1, forward strand.
GACATGCGACGCAGTCTAGACAAGATGTTGGACTTTCCAAGCTCCTACTTGGTAAAACCAAGCAACACGAGTTTCCGGAGGGGCGCATGGAGTTCCGGCAGTCCAACAAGCTCAGCGAGGTCTGTTACGAGATCCGCGGACCGGTGATCGAGCACGCCAACGCGCTGGAGGAGGCGGGCCACAGCGTGCTGCGCCTGAACACCGGCAACCCCGCGCTGTTCGGCTTCGAGGCGCCGGAGGAGATCCTCCAGGACATGATCCGGATGCTCCCGCAGGCGCACGGCTACACGGACTCGCGTGGCATCCTCTCCGCCCGCCGGGCCGTGGCGGGGCGCTACCAGACGCTGGGCCTGGAGGTCGGCGTCGACGACGTCTTCCTCGGCAACGGCGTCTCGGAGCTGGTCTCCATGGCCGTACAGGCGCTGGTGGAGGACGGGGACGAGATCCTGATCCCGGCCCCGGACTTCCCCCTCTGGACCGCCGTGACGACCCTCGCCGGCGGCAAGGCGGTGCACTACCTCTGCGACGAGCAGTCCGAGTGGTACCCGGACCTGGCCGACATGGAGTCGAAGATCACGGACCGCACCAAGGCCGTGGTCATCATCAACCCCAACAACCCGACCGGCGCCGTCTACCCGAAGGAGATCGTGGAGGGCATCCTCGACCTGGCCCGCCGGCACGGCCTGATGGTCTTCGCGGACGAGATCTACGACCAGATCCTGTACGACGACGCCGTCCACCACTCGACCGCCGCCCTCGCCCCCGACCTGGTCGTCCTCACCTTCTGCGGCCTGTCCAAGACCTACCGCGTGGCCGGCTTCCGCTCGGGCTGGCTGGTCGTCACCGGCCCGAAGCAGCACGCGAAGGACTACCTGGAGGGCCTCACCATGCTGGCCTCCATGCGGCTGTGCGCCAACGCGCCCGCCCAGTACGCGATCCAGGCCGCGCTCGGCGGCCGCCAGTCCATCCGCGAACTCACCGCCCCCGGCGGCCGGTTGTACGACCAGCGCACGGTGGCCTGGGAGAAGCTCAACGAGATCCCGGGCGTCTCCTGCGTCAAGCCGAAGGGCGCCCTCTACGCGTTCCCGCGCATCGACCCCAAGGTCCACCCGATCCACGACGACGAGAAGTTCGTCCTGGACCTGCTGCTGCAGGAGAAGATCCAGGTCGTCCAGGGCACCGGCTTCAACTGGCCCACCACCGACCACTTCCGGATCCTCACCCTCCCCCACGCGGAGGACCTGGAGACGGCGATCGGCCGGATCGGGCGGTTCCTGAGCGGCTATCGGCAGTAGCGGCCGGCTCCCCCGGCACGCATGCCCGGGCGTGAGGGCGCGGGCGGGGCCCGCGGGCAGGGCGGAGTTCGGGCGGGCGCCCTGGGATCACGGGACCGGGAGCGGGCCGAATGTGCCGTGCCAGGTGCGACGGCCCCGCTCCCCCGGGTAACCCGTCCCCATGACCCAGCGTCCGCTGCTCCTCCTCGACGTCGACGGCCCCCTCAACCCGTTCCGGGCCAGGTTCCTGTGGCACCGCGGGTATGTGACCCGCAGGCAGCACCCCGCCAACTGGTCCTCCCGTCAGAAGCCCGGCTCCCGGAAGCTGCGCAGGGGGCTGCGGGTGCGGCTGCACCCGGGGCACGGGGCCCGGCTGCTCGCGCTGCCGTACGAGCTCGCCTGGGCCACCACCTGGATGCATCAGGCCAACGAGATGATCGGGCCGGTCATCGGGCTGCCCGAACTGCCCGTCATCGAGTGGCCGGAGCTGTTCGCCGAAGACCCGGACGGGCTGTACTGGAAGACCCGGACCGTCGTGGAGTGGACGGCGGGACGGCCGTTCGTGTGGGTGGACGACATGGTCACCGGAAGCGATGTCCGTCATGTCGCCGAGCATCACGACGGCCCGGCACTGCTCCTTCCGGTCGATCCTCGGCACGGCCTACGGGCGCGGGAGTTCGCCGAACTGGAACACTGGGCTCTTAGCCTCTGAGCCATGGGTGATCTCTTTCTCGTCCGGCACGGTGAGACCGAGTGGTCGCGGTCCGGACGGCATACCAGCTGGACCGACGTGCCGCTCACCGAGCACGGGCGGGCGGAGGCGCAGCGGCTGGTGCCGTTGATCCGCTCGCACCGCATCGGCGCCGCCTTCGTCAGCCCGCTCCAGCGGGCCCGGGAGACCGCCGAGCTGATCGGGGTGCCCGACGCGCGCGTGGACTCCGATCTGCGGGAATGGGACTACGGCGGCTACGAGGGCGTGACCACCATGGAGATCCAGCGCACCCGGCCGGGCTGGTTCCTGTTCACGGACGGGGTGGCGCCCGGTCCGCCGGAGCATCCCGGGGAGACCCCGGAGCAGGTCGGGGAGCGCGCCGACCGGATGCTGGCCAAGGTCGACGCGGCCCTCGCGAACACGGAGGGCGTCGTGCTGCTGGTGGCCCACGGCCACTTCCTGCGCGTCCTGACCGCCCGCCGCCTCGGCCTGCCCCCGTCCCAGGGGGCCCTCTTCCAGCTGGCGACCGGGACGCTGAGCCGACTGGGCACGGAACACGCACGGCCGGTGATCGCGGGGTGGAACACCCGGCCCGGCACCTAGCGGGACCCCGCTGTCAGTCCCCGGTCGTAGCCTTCGGAGAAGGGATCAGTACCGCTCGGCACCGGGAAGGAGCACGCCGTGACCCGACCACCCACCGCCGCGCAACGGCGGGTCATCGACGCCGCCGACCCGGTCACCGGGCGGCTGCGGGGTACGGAGGCACAGCTGGCGGCGCTGGTGAGGCACGGCCTCGCCTTCCGGCACCCGCGGCCGCCGCACGACCACTTCCTGACGCCCGCGGGGCACCGGACACGGGACGCGGCTCCGCAACCCCAGGCGGCGGCCCGGCCGGAGCCAAACGGGGTGTTCGCCCCGCGCGTCGGCGGTGCGGAGACGGCCGACGACGGGCCCGCCCGCGCACGTGAGGTGCACAGCGCCTGGCAGGGGCTGCTGGAGCTGCGCCGGATGACCAATCCCGACGCCGCCGTGGACCGGCCGTGCGGCTGGGAGCGTGCGCATCTGGTGCGGGCCGCCGCGCTCGCCCTGGAGGCGGCCGGGCATCCGCCCGAGGGGCCGGACCGCGCCGGCTACCGGGTCCGGGCGACCCCGCAGCCGGAGGCGGTCGCCGTGTACGAAGCGGACGGCGAGCGGTTGCGGGCGTGCGAGGCCACGCTGGAGCGGGCCGGCTGGCAGACCGGCGAGTACACGGAGCCCCGGACCAGAACGCGCTATCTGCTGGCATCGCCGCGCCGGGTGTGACGGGCGTGCCAGGATGCAGACGGAAGATCAGTGCGCCGTACACGAGAAGGGGAAGTCGTGAGCGAACCGTATTCCGTCCGCGTCACGGTCCGTGGTTACGAGACCGATGTACAGGGCCATCTGAACCAGGCGGTGTACATCAACTACGCGGAGCACGCCCGCTGGTCGCTGCTGCAGGCGGCCGGGGTCAGCCAGGCCCGGCTGATAGGCCGGGGCGTGGGCCCGGTGGCACTGGAGACGACCATCCGGTACAAGCGGGAGCTGCTCGCCGGTGACGAGGTCGATGTGACCTGTGCGTTCGAGTGGAGCGGCGGCAAGACGTTCCGGATACGCCAGACGATGACCAAGGCGGACGGCACACCGGCCGCCGAGGTCGACGCGGTCGGCGGGCTGCTGGACCTGAAGGCCCGGAAGCTGGTGGCCGATCCGCGTGAGATCTTCAAGGAACTCACTTCGGACCCGGAGCTTTTCGGGCTCTAGAACCCCGCGAACTCCGTCTACGCGTCGAGCAGTTCGGGATTGTGCTCGGCGTCGTAGACCGCCCGCGCCTGTGCGATGTACCCGCGGTTGCGCTCGGCCCAGTCCGTCAGCCGCTGCAAGGTCTCGTGCAGCTCATAGGCCACCGGAGTGAGTTCGTACTCCACCTTCGGGGGCACCGTCGGATGGACGGTGCGGGTCACCAGTCCGTCGCGCTCCAGGTTGCGCAGCGTGAGGGTGAGCATCCGACGGCTGATGCCCTCGATACCGCGCTCCAGCTCGGTGAAGCGGATGGGGCCGTGTGAGGCCGCGACCAGGATCTGGACGCTCCATTTGCCGGCCACCCTGTCAAGAACCTCGCGGACCGGGCACGCGTGCGCGTTCACGACCTGCGACGTAACACCGGTGTTCCTCAGGGACATCGACCTGCCTCCTTACGCCGGCCTCCATGGTCACCCACGATGTACTCCGTTACAAGTCGTGCACCAAGACCCCGTCGGAAACCGGCGGTTCCCCTGGAGACTACGGAAAATCGGAGGCCACGCCGCCATGACGGCCCTCACCTCGTCACGGACACGAACGCCGCACCGAACATACTCCCGCTGGGCCTCTCTGGTCGTGCTGTGCGCGGGAGCCCTCATGACGATCCTGGACGGCACCATCGTGACCGTGGCGATGCCCGCGATGCAAACGGACCTGGGCTTCTCGGGGGCGGGGCTGGCCTGGGTGGTGAACGCCTATCTGATCCCGTTCGGCGGGCTTCTGCTGCTGGCCGGCCGGCTGGGTGACCTGCTGGGCCGGAAGCGGATGTTCACGGCCGGGATCGCCGTGTTCACCGTGGCCTCCGTGCTGTGCGGGCTGGCGACGAGCCGGGCACTGCTCGTCGCGGCGCGGGCCGTCCAGGGTGTGGGCGGGGCGATGGCGTCGGCGGTGGTGCTCGGCATGCTGGTGGCCCTCTTCCCGGAGCCGCGCGAACAGGCCCGCGCCATCGCGGTGTTCAGTGCGGTCGGGGCGGGCGGGGCCACGCTGGGCACGTTCCTCGGCGGGGCGCTCACCCAGGCGCTGAGCTGGCACTGGATCTTCCTGATCAATCTGCCGATCGGCGTCGTCGCCTGGCTGGCGGCGGTCCGGGTGCTGTCCCCGGAGCCCTCCCCGGAGCCCGGCCCCGGACTCCGCGACGGCGCCGACTACCCAGGGGCGGCACTGGTCACCGGTGCGCTGATGCTCACGGTGTACGTCATCGTCGGCTCCGGTGACCGCGGCAGGACCGCGACCCTGCTGCTGGCGGCGCTCGCCCTCACCCTCTTCGTGGCGTTCGCCGTCCGCCAGACGCGTACCGAACGCCCGCTGCTGCGCCCGAGACTGTTCCGTTCCCGGCTGCTGACCGGCGCGAACGCCGTGCAGATCCTGATGATCGCGACGATGTACGGCTTCCAGTTCATCGGCGCGCTCTACATCCAACGCGTCCTGGGCTTCGACGAGTTGACCACCGGCTTTGCCTTCCTGCCGGCGCCCCTGGTGATCGGGCTCCTGATGATGACCCTGTCCGCGCGGACGGTCGGCCGCTTCGGGGCGTATCCGGTGCTGCTGACCGGGCTGGTCCTGATCGCCGGCGGCATGGCGCTGCTCAGCCGGGCCCGCGCCGACGGTTCCTACGCGGCCGACGTGCTGCCGCCCATGCTGCTCCTCGCGGCCGGGTTCGCCGCCGCGATGCCCCCGCTGACCGGTCTGGCCATGTCCGGCGCCCCCGAGGAGGACGCCGGTCTGGCCTCAGGGCTCTTCAACACCACGCAGGTGGTGGGCGGTTCACTGGGGCTCGCGGCGCTGTCCACGCTGGCGGCGAGCCGTACGGACACCCTGCTGGCCCGGGGCACGGAGCTGGTCCCGGCCACGGCGGAGGGCTACCGGCTGGCGTTCCGGGTGGCGACCGGGATCGCGGTGACGGCCCTGGCGCTTGCCGGGGCGATGCTGCGGCCGCGGAACCGGTGAAACGGGGCGTGGCCGCGCACAGGAACAGCGGTGCCGGTGCGGCGGTGCCTCAGCCCACCTCGAAGAGCCCCTTGTTGTCCTCGGCCCAGGTCCGGAAGGACCGGGCCGGCCGGCCCAGCGCCTCGGACACGTCCTCGGTGACCACCGCGTTGCCTCCGGCGCGGACGAACGCCAGGCCGTTCAGGGCGCCATCGGCCTGGCGCGCGTCCATGCCCCACGCCGTGCGGAGGAAGTCCCGGGTCTCGTCCGGGGACAGGTCCCGGGTCGGGACCGGGCGGCCCAGGACCTCGGCGAGCACGCCGGCCTGGCCGGGGACGCTGATCGCCTCGGGACCGGTCAGCGTGTACGTCCGCCCCGCGTGCCCGGCGTCGAGCAGGGCCCGCACCGCCACTTCGGCGATGTCGCGCGGATCGATGACACCCGACGCCCCGTCCCCGGTCATATTGGGCACCGCCTCGCCCGCACGGAGCGCCGGGAGCCAGGTCAGCACGTTGGAGGCGAACGACGAAGGCCGCAGCACCGTCCAGGCGAGCCCGCTGTCCCGCACGGCCCGCTCCCCGTCCACGTGCCACATCGAGGAGGGACCGGCATCCGCATCGCCGGTGGCGATGGCGGAGAGCTTCACGAGCCGCTCGACGCCCGCGGCCCGGGCCGAGGCGACCAGCGCCGCGTCCTGTCCCTCGTCGGGGCCGGGCGGACGGAGCAGGAACACGGCCGTGGCACCGGCCAGCGCGGGATCCACGGACACCGGGTCCGTATAGTCCCCGCGCACCGCCTCCACCCCGGCGGGGATCTGCGCCCTGGCCGGATCCCGAGTGAGCGCGCGCACCTTGGCACCCCGCCCGGCCAGTTGCCGTACGACTTCACTTCCGATGGTGCCCGTGGCACCCGTCACCAGAATCATGCGATCCACGGTGAGGCGGCCGGGCCGCTCGGCTCTTGGAAATTCCGGCACGGCCGGCCCGCCCCGGCGGGGGTGCCGGGCGCTTACGGTGGAAGGGTGCCGATGACCATCGCCAAGCCGCTTCAGACCCTGCCCGAGGCACTGCGCCCGTGGATCGCCGAGGTGCGGACCATGTCCTTCACCGAGCCGCCCGAAGGGACGTTCGTGCATCTGCCCGACGCGGTGACCAAGGTGGTGCTGCGAGTGGCGGGGGACGGACGGCGGGACGTGCTGGCCGTCGGGCCGCGGGTACGGGCGAGCTACCACGAGGGCAAGGGCGACCTCGCCTGCGTGGAGCTGCGCCTCGCGCCGGGAACGGCCCGGCCCCTGCTGGGAGTTCCGGCCGACGGGCTGGTCGGCCAAGTGGTGCCGCTGGACCGGCTGCCCGGCGGGGTGGCCCGCCGGTTCGCGCGTGAGGTGCGCTGGCTGGACCCCGTGGAGGCGCTGCCGCGCATGACCGAGGTACTGCCCGAGCTGCTCTCGGAACAGCTGGATCCGGCCCGGACATCGCTGCTGCGGGCGGGCGTCGAGGCGTTGTCGGTGCGGATGGACCGGGCGCCCGCCCAGGTGCGGGACGTGGCCCGGGAACTGGCCGTCAGCGAACGCCAGTTGCGCAACCTGTTTGCCGACGGGGTCGGAGTCTCCCCGAAGCACTACGCCCGTATCGACCGCGTCCGCGCGGTCGCCACCCGGGCGGGCAGCGCCGGCTGGTCCGAACTGGCCGCGGCCACGGGCTACTTCGACCAATCGCACATGACGACGGACTTCCGCACCCTGATGGGTGTCCCGCCACGCTCGTACTTCACCGGCCGGCTCCCCGCGCTCAGCCCCTGCCAGGCGACCCGGCGCCCCTGAATTCGGATGCGCACCGAGGTCCCGGCTGCCAGGATCCGGCCATGTCCGCACGACGCGTCAGGCCAAGCTGCTACATCTCGGTCGACATCGAGGCCGACGGCCCGATCCCGGGGCCGTACTCCATGCTGAGCATCGGCGCGGCCGTCGCCGGCGCGCAGGACGCCGACGGGTTCACCCCGGCAGACCCGGAAGAGCGCACCTTCTACCGGGAACTACGTCCGATCAGCGAGGACTTCGTGCCCGAGGCGCTCGCGGTGAGCGGCCTGGACCGGGCCCGGCTGGCGGTGGAGGGCGCCGAACCGGCCCTGGCGCTCGCCGAGTTCAGCGACTGGGTCGGTGAGGTGAGCGCGGGTGCGCAGCCGGTGATGTGCGGGTACCCGGCGTCGTATGACTGGACGTTCCTGTACTGGTACCTGATCCGGTTCACCGGTTCGAGCCCCTTCGGGCACTCCGGCTGCCTGGACATGAAGACGCTGTACGCGACGAAGGCGGGCCTGCCGCTGCGGGCGGTGGCGAAGCGGACCATGCCCGCGCGTCTCCTCTCCGCCCGCCGGCACACCCACCATGCCCTCGACGACGCGATCGAGCAGGCGGACCTGCTCGTCAGTCTCATGGCGTGGCCGGGTCCCGGCGGGTCGGGACCGGTACCTGGTTGAAGCCGTAGTAGAGGGCGAGCAGGCCGTGCGCGGCCAGAGTGAGCGGTGCGGAGACGAAGGCCAGGCCGAGCGTGACCGGGTAGCCGAGTGAGCCGAGGGCGAAGCGGGCCCGGGTGCGGCGGGCCGCCTCGGCGTCGACGCGGGCGTCGAAGAGGTGGCCCGTGCGGGTGAGGTGCCACCACAGGGCCTGGAACGCGGCCGCCATCAGCACCATCACCAGGCTGTAGACGGCCGCCGCCGTGTGCGAGTCGGCGTCCTCGCGGAGGTATTCGGCGAGCATCGCCGTCGGCCAGGGCACCGCGGACACCACCATCAGCACCAGCAGGTTCAGGAACATCAGGGTCCGGTCGACCCGGGCGACATAGCTGAACACCTGGTGGTGGTTGACCCACATGATCCCGATGACCAGGAAGCTCACCACATAGGCGGCGTACGACGGCCACTGCTCGCCGAGCGCCTGCCAGAGGCTGTCGCCCGCTCCGGCCTTCGGCACCTTGATGTCCAGGACGAGCAGGGTGACGGCGATGGCGAAGACCCCGTCGCTGAAGGCCTCGACCCGGCCCGACTCGTTCATGTCGTACTCCCCCGTCTGCTCACAGTGACTTCCTACCGCCACCCCACCGCTTTCCCAAGTTGCCGCGCCAGTCTCAACATCCTTTGACAGCACCCTGCTTGGGAGAACCTGTGCCGATCCTGCACGCACGAGCCGCCCGTCGCACCCTGTTCGCCGCCGTGGGCGCCGCGCTGCTGACCTCGCAACTGCCCTCGGCCGAGGCCGCGGACGCCACCGGACTGGCGGACCCCGTCAAGAAGGACATCGCGATGCGGCTGGTGAGCAGCGCGGAGAACTCGTCCCTGAACTGGAAGGCGCAGTACAAGTACATCGAGGACATCGGCGACGGGCGCGGCTACACCGGCGGGATCATCGGTTTCTGCTCCGGTACGGGCGACATGCTGACGTTGGTCGAGCTGTACACGGAGTGGGACGCGGACAACCCCCTGGCGAAGTATCTGCCTGCGCTGCGGATGGTGAACGGCACCGACAGCCACGAGGGCCTCGACCCCGGCTTCCCGGCGGCCTGGCGGAAGGCGGCGAAGACGGCGGCCTTCCACAGGGCGCAGCGTCACGAACGGGACCGCGTCTACTTCACCCCCGCCGTGGCGCGCGCCAAGAAGGACGGTCTCGGCACGCTCGGCCAGTTCGTCTACTACGACGCGATGGTCATGCACGGCCCCGGCACGGACGCCGTCAGCTTCGGCGGCATCCGCAATCGCGCCCGCAGGCACGCGGCCACCCCGGCGGACGGCGGCGGGCAGCGGAAGTACCTCAACGCCTTCCTCGACGCCCGCGTGTGGGCGATGAAGCAGGAGGCCGCCCACCGGGACGTCAGCCGGGTCGAGACGGCCCAGCGGGTCTTCCTCAAGGCGGGCAACCTCGACCTGGACACCCCGCTCAAGTGGAAGGTGTACGGGGACAGTTACGAGATCGCATGAGGTGGCGGGAGGGGTACGGCGGCCTCCGCCGTACCCCTCGCGGCCGGGCGATGCCGGCCCAGGTGGTTGAAGACGAGGTTGAGGAGTACGGCCGTCACGCAGCCCGTCGAGATGCCCGAGTCGAGGACGATCCGGGCCGTCTCCGGGAAGGCGTGGTAGAAGTCCGGAGCGGTGATCGGGACGATGCCGACGGCGAGCGAGACGGCGACGACCAGGACGTTCTCGTCCTTCTCCAGCCCGGCCCTGACCAGGGTCTGGATGCCGCCGGCCGCCACCGAGCCGAACAGGACCACGCCCGCGCCGCCGAGCACCGGGCGGGGTACGACGGCGATCAGCGCGGCGGCCGTCGGGCACAGCCCCATCAGCACCAGGAACCCGCCGCCGACCGCGACCACGAACCGGCTGCGGATCCGGGTCATCGCGACCAGGCCGATGTTCTGGGCGAAGGCGCTGCACATGAACCCGTTGAACAGCGGGCTGATCGCCGAGCCGAGGGTGTCGGCGCGCAGCCCGGCCGCGATCGTCCGCTCGCCGGCGGGGCGTTCGACGATCTCACCCAGCGCCAGCATGTCCGCGGTCGACTCGGTCATCGAGACCACCATCACCACGCACATGGACAGGATCGCGGCGATCTGGAACTGCGGGACGCCGAAGTGGAAGGGGGTAGGGAAGCCGATGACGTCCGCGTCCGCGACCGGGCCGAAGTCCGTGATCCCGAACGGGACGGCGACGACCGTGCCCGCCACCAGGCCGATCAGCACGGCGATCTGCTTCACGAAGCCGCGGGTGAAGCGGCGAACGAGCAGGACGACGAGGAGCGTTGCGGCGGCCAGGCCCAGGCACTTCGCCGAACCGTAGTCGTCGGCCGTGGGGTCGGGGCCCTGGGCCCAGCCGAAGGCGACCGGGAGCAGCGAGACCCCGATGAGGGTGATGACCGTGCCGGTGACGACGGGCGGGAAGAAGCGGACCGCCTTGCCGAAGAACGGGGCGGCGAGGAAGCCGAGAAGGCCGGCGACGATCACCGCGCCGAAGATGACCGGCAGGGCGTCCGACCTGTCGTGGGTGGAGGCGGCTATCGCGGTCATCGGGGCGACCCCGGCGAAGGTGACGCCGTTGACGAAGGGCAGCCGGGCGCCGATCTTCCAGACGCCGAGGGTCTGCAGGAAGGTGGCGAGGCCCGCGGTGAAGAGGCAGGCCCCGGTGAGGAAGGTCAGTTCGGTGCCGGGCAGGCCGATGGCCGCGCCGACGATCAGGGGTGGGGCGACCACCCCGGCGTACATGGCGGCCACGTGCTGAAGGCCCGTGGCCGCCATTTTCAGGGGCGGAAGCTTCTCGTCGACGGGATGCACTTGGTGCGCGGACACGGCGGCTCTCCTCCGGTCGGTTACACGTCGGCTCTGACGCGGGGTTCAGGGAGGTGGTGCGTGCGATCCAGGTCGTGCGGGACCCGAGGGGAGGACGGTGACCGTTCCTGGGCGCGCACGACCGTTCGCGCGCGCCCAGGTGACGGCCGCCGTGGACCCATCCCGGGGTCCACGGCTGCCGGCCGGGAGCCGTCCCTCCCGACCGGAGTTCATGTGCCGCACGGAGCAGCGGTGTTACTGGGGGGTGATACGGGCCAGTCGTTGGGCCTCGGCCCGGGTGGAGCGGGCGATCGCGTCCTCGTCGACGTGCAACAGACGGTTGTCCTCGACGATCTGACGGCCATTCACGAAGGAGGCGGTGACCGGGGCGGCCGCGCCGAAGACGAGGGCGGTCACCGGGTCGGCGATGGAGGCGTGGGCGAGGGTATCCAGCTTCCAGAGCACCAGGTCGGCGAGCTTGCCGGGTTCGAGGGAGCCGATCTGGCCTGCCCGGCCCAGGACTTGGGCGCCGCCGTAGGTGCCCAGGCGCAGCGCCTGGCGGGCGTTCAGGGCGGCTTCCCGGTGCGCGCCGAGGCGGTTGATCAGCAGCGCGTTGCGCAGTTCGGTGTGGAGTTCGCCGGATTCGTTGGACGCGGTGCCGTCGACGCCGAGGCCGACCGGGACACCGGCGGCGAGCATGTCGGGGACGCGGGCGATCCCGGCCGCGAGCCGGGCGTTGGACGACGGGCAGTGCGCCACACCGGTCCTGGTCCGGGCGAAGGCGGCGATGTCCGAGTCGTTCATATGGACGCAGTGCGCCATCCACACGTCCTCGCCGAGCCAGCCGGTGGACTCGAAGTAGTCGGTCGGGCCCATGCCGAACAGCTCGTGGCAGAACTTCTCCTCCTCGACCGTCTCCGAGCCGTGCGTGTGCAGCCGTACCCCGAGGCGGCGGGCCAACTCCGCGCCCTCGCGGAGGAGTTCGGTGGAGACGGAGAAGGGCGAGCAGGGGGCCACGGCCACCTGGGTCATCGCGTCGAAGGAGGCGTCGTGGTGTTCCTTGACGGTCGCCTCGGTGGCGGTGAGGGCGCCTTCGAGGGTCTCGACGGCGAAGTCCGGGGGCAGGCCGCCGTCCTTCTCGCTGCGGTCCATGGAACCGCGGGCGAGGGTGAAGCGGACGCCCGTCTCGCGGGCGGCGCGGATGATCGCGCCGGAGAGGTCGCCGGAGTCCTTCGGGTAGACGTAGTGGTGGTCCATCGCGGTGGTGACCCCGCCGCGGGCCATCATGGCAAGGGAGCCCTGAGCGGCCGCGTACACCATCGGCTCGTCGATGCGCGCCCAGGTCGGGTACAGCGCGACCAGCCAGTTGAAGAGGTTGTGGTCGGTGGCCAGGCCCCGGGTGATCCACTGGTAGTAGTGGTGGTGGGTGTTGACCAGGCCGGGGGTCACGAGGTGGCCGGTGGCGTCGATACGGCGCTCGATGTTCTCCAGGCCCTCGGGGGCCCCGCCCTCGCCGACCGACTCGATGCGGTTGCCGGCGATGACGACGTACCCGTTCGCGTACTCGGTGTCGTGGGCGTCGACGGTCGCGATCGAACAGTTCTCGATGACGATGCGCCGGTCTGCTGCCATGAATTCGTCCTTTTCGCTCAGTGGACTTGTGGTGAGGGCACGGCAGGACCCCGGGGATTTGAGTGCCCCGGCCGGGAGGACGGGCTCCGCGGCCGAGGGTGCCGAAAAGGTGTCGGTCAGAGGTTGGAGAGGTCGACCGGGATCTTCGCCTCGCAGCCGTCCCGGAGGACGGTCGCCTCGATCAGGCCGTAGGGCCGGTCGGCGGCGTAGTACACGGCACCGTCTTCGGTGGCGTTCTTCAGCCCGAACGGCTCCAGATCGACCAGGAAGTGGTGCTTGTTCGGGAGGGAGAAGCGGACCTCGTCGATCTCGGCGCGATTGTCGATGATGCGCGCGCCCATCTGGTAGAGCGTCTGCTGGAGCGAGAGGGAGTAGGTCTCGGCGAAGGCCTGGAGCATGTGCGTCTTCGTCTGCTCGTAGGACCTCTCCCAGTCGGGCATCTCCTGCGCGTCATCGGTCCAGTTGAACCGCCAGCGGCCGGAGACCTGGGTGGCCAGGATGCGGTCGTACGCCTCGGGAAGCGTCGTGTACTTGTCCTTGACGTAGCCCCAGAACTCGGAGTTGGTCGAGTTCATCACGACCAGGTCCTTCAGACCCGAGACGACCTCCCACGACTCACCGTCGTAGGTGATCTGGGTGAGCCGGGTCTCCTGACCCTTGCGCACGAAGGAGTGCTTGGCCTCGTCCGCGCCGCTGCGTCCGGAGTTCGCGTCGGAGGCCTCGATGCGCTCCCAAGCGTACTCCTCGATGCGGATCCGGGCCCGGTGGATCGGCTCCTGCGAGGTCACGAAGTGGCGGGCGAGGTGGATGCCGAACTGCTCGGCGGACTCGATGCCGTGCTCCTTGGCGAACGCGTACACCGTGTTCTTGGTGGTGTCGGTCGGCAGCACGTTGGCGTTGGAGCCGGAGTAGTGGACCTCTTCCATGTCGCCGGAGAGCGACACGGACACGTTGAGGTCCTTGATGTGGTGGGTGGCACCGCCCCGCGTGATCTTCACGACCCGGTTCTCGGCCTTGCCGTACTGGTTCTGTCCAAGAATCACAGGGCGGCCAGGGCGGGAATTGTCTGCCATGTAGCTAGCTCCCTCGGTAAACGGAGTAGCCGAACGGGTTGAGCAGCAGCGGCACGTGGTAGTGCTCCCCGGGGTGCACGGCGAAGGTGATCGCCACCTCCGGGAAGAACACGGATCCGCTGTCCCGATTCGCGGGGGCGTCCTGCTGCGCATCGGCTTGCTTCTTCACGGACTTCTCGAAATACGGCTCCACCGCGAAGTCGAGCCGTACATGGGTGGTTCCCTCCGGCAGCGCCGGCAGGTCCTTGCACCGGCCGTCGGCGTCGGTCGCGCTGCCGCCGAGCGCCTGCCAGTCCGCTTCCCGGCCGCTGCGGGCGGAGAGCCGGACGGCGACATCCGTGGCGGGGCGGCCGATGCTGGTGTCCAGGATGTGGGTGGACACGGAGGCGGTGGTGCTGGTGCTCATGGTGTCAGGCGTCCTCTTCGGTCTGCTTCGACTTCAGTCTGCTTCGACGAGCCGGGCCAGCCGGATACGGTTGATCTTTCCCAGCTCGGTGCGGACGATCTCGCGCTCCTGTCCGGGCGCGTTGCCGATCCGCTCCTTGACCGCGTCGCGCATCTCCTCGCCGGTCCGGCCGGTGGCGCAGATCAGGAAGACATGGCCGAACTTCTCCTGGTAGGCCAGGTTGAGTTCGAGCATTTCCGCCTTGAGCCCTTCGGCGGCGCCGGCCATACCCGACTGCTCCCGGGCCGAGGTCGGATCGCCCGGCCTGGGGCGGCCGATCGGCGGGTGCCCGGCCATGGCCTCCTCCAGGTCCGCCCCGGTCAGGTCGGCCATGGCGGCGTCACTGGCCAGGTAGAGGGACTCGGGGGTGGCGTAGGGGCGGGCGGCGAGCAGGCGCCGGGCCCATGCCGTGGAGGCACACGCCTCGTGGAGGGCGGCGAAGGCCGCGTGCTCCTCCAGATCATTGAACCGGGCCAGGCCCGGGGGCGTGGAAGTCGACGTCACGGGAGCCTCCGTGGCCGCGAGCGGCCTTCGTGCTGAACGGACTGCCGTCAGCTAACGCCCTCCGGGACCCAACGTCAACACTTTGTTGAAAATTCCGCGTAACAACCCCCGCTCGGAGGCGCCGACCGGCTCTCGCTGAGAGGCCACCGGCCTTCCGTCCCCGCGAAGCCTCCGGCCGGGCTCGCCGCGTGAGGCCCTCCGGCCCGGCCTCCCGCCGGGCTCGCCCCACCGAAGCGGTCCGGCGGGACTCTCCCCGTGAAGCCTCCGGTCAGCTCTCCTTGTCGCGGTTCAGGTAGTTGTAGACGGTGAAGCGGCTCACCCCGAGCGCGCTCGCCACAGTCTCCACACCATGGCGCACGGAGAAGGCGCCCCGCGCCTCCAGCACGCGCACGACCTCCTGCTTCGCCTTGCGGTCCAGGTCGGCCAGCGGCTTGCCCTGCTTGCGCTCCATGGCGGCCAGGATGTGGTCGAGGGAGTCGGCGAGCTGCGGCAGCCGTACGGCGACGGCGTCGACGCCCTCCCAGGCGAGGATCACATCGTCAGGGCCGGCCTCATCGGGCGGGAGCAGCTCCCCGCCCATGGCGTCGACCAGTGGCTTCACGGCCGTGATGAAGGGCTCGTCCCCGTTGCCGGTCACTTGTCGCCGCCCTCTCCCACCACGTTGACCTGGAGCGAGATCCGAGTGGCCCCGGCCTCCAGGGCCCGGCGCAGCAGCGCGTCCACGGCGGTGAGCACGGCGTCGGCGCCGCCCTCCGCGGTGTTCCCGAACGGCCCGACGTCCACCGCGTCCAGCCGCGCCCCCTCGATGACCTCACGGGCGACCAGCGCGTGTGCGGGGGCCTCGTCGAGGTCGAAGGGCTCGGTCGTGAACTCCACTTTCAATCGCATTGCATCCCCAAACACCCTCTGACCTGCACATTCACCCCGGCTCGACGGAGCCTGTCCATCCGTCACGAGGCGACCATAACCGAACGGGCCATGCCCGCGCCCGGCTCATTCCCCAGGACCTGTCGGCAACTGCCGGGCTCGCCCGGAGGGTGCGCGACGTCCCCGGCGCGAGAAGCGGCTCGGCCGGCCGGCCGGGATGAGAGCATCCGTCTCATGGATGACGCAGAGGGCCGCGCGGCCAGGTGGTGGGCCGCGCTGCGCAGGACACCGGTGGCCGTCTGGAACGACGACGTCACGGACTGGGCGGCCGCGCTGACCTATTACGCGGTCCTGGCCCTGTTCCCCGTGCTGCTGGTGATCCTCTCGATCCTGGGGCTGACCATCCCCACGGCCAAACCCGAGGTCATCGACCACATGGCGCAGGCCGCCCCGGAGGAGTCCCGCGCCCTGCTGCGCAGCACCCTGCGGCAGATGGCGGACCAGTCGTCGACGGCCTGGACCCTGATCTTCCTGGGCGGGGCCGCGGCCCTGTGGTCGGGCAGCAGCTATCTGAGCGTCTTCCGCCGGGCGCTGCACGCCATGCACCGGGTCAGTTCGCACCGGCCGGTCTGGCGCACCGCTCCGCGCATCATCGCGACGGCCCTCGTCCTGATCGCCGTCCTCCTCACCTCCACCCTCGCGTTCTTCCTGACCGGCGACCTCACCCGGCGTCTGGGCGCGGCGCTGAACCTGGGGGCCGGGCCGCAGGAGGCCTGGGGCACCCTCCGCTGGCCGGTGGTGGCCGCGGTCGCCGTCGTCCTGGTGCTCGTGCTCTACCGTTCGGGCCCCGCGCCCTCCCGTCCGGTCCGGAAGATGGCACCGGGAGGCACCCTGGCGGTCGTACTCCTGGTGGCCGTCACCGTCGGATTCGCCGTGTACACCGCTCATGCCGGCACCTATCACCGTCTGTACGGATCGCTGGCGGGCGTTGTGGTCTTCCTGATCTGGCTGTGGCTGTCCAATCTGGCCCTGCTGATCGGCGCCCAGTTCAACGCCGAGTTGGCGAAGCCCGCTCAGAGGCACTGAGCTCCCGGTCAGCGCGCGATGCGGTGGTGCCGTCCGCGACGGCTCAAGCGGAACCCACCGAGCACGAGGTCGGCGACCAGCACCAGGGCACCGATTATCAGCAGGTAGAACAGTCCGTGGGCGGCGAAACCGATGATGCCCAGGACAAGTGCCACCAGGATCAGCAGCAGAAACAGACTCATGGGTTCTCCCTACGCTTCGATGGCTCACCGCCGGGCGAGCCGGCGCTCGCCGCCGGTGCCCGGGGCGTAGTCGAGGTCGTAGTGCGCAAAGACCGCGGGTTCCCGGGAGGCCGGGAGCTCGCCGTCCGTGTCGATCGCGGGAGCCTTCCTCACCACGCCCTTGTCGAAGGCGACCCTCAGACAGCCGGGACCGACGGTCGCATTCACAAGCGGGACGAACACCAGCCGCCGACGGGTGGGCAGCCCTACCGTGACGGTGGCATACAGGGGCTTGTCGGTCGCGGTGTCGACATAGACCGATTCCAGGACGCCGATCTTGTGACCGGTCGCGTCCACCACATCGTGACCGCGCCATTCGCGGATGTCGCCGGCTTCGAGCATCACCTACCTCCGCGTATCCAGGTACCCCTGATCGGACGGTTGACGCGACGGTCGGGCCCGGTTCACCGGCCCTTGCGCAGGAAGCCGCGCAACCGCCGCTCCGGCCAGGTGTTGATCACGTCGTCCGCGGTGAGCCAGCCGCGCTGGGCGGTTCCGATGCCGTAGCGCATGTTGGCCAGGTGCGGGACGGCGTGGGCGTCGCTGTCGACGGCGAACCGCACACCGTACCGCCGGGCCCGCAGGATGTCCTCGTCGCGCAGGTCGAGCCGGTGCGGGTGGGCGTTGATCTCCAGGGCGGTGCCGGTGCGGGCGCAGGCCTCGAAGACGGCGTCCAGGTCGGCGTCGATGCCGGGCCGCTTGCCCATGAGGCGGGTGGTGGGGTGGCCGATGATGTTGACGTACGGGTTCTCGCAGGCCCGCACCAGCCGCCGGGTCAGCGCCTCGCGGCCCTGGTTGAAGTGCGAGTGGACCGAGGCCACGCACAGGTCGAACCCGGCGAGGAAGTCGTCCGGCCAGTCCACCTCACCCTCCGGGCCGATGTTCAGCTCGGTGCCGTGCAGCAGCCGCAGCCCGCCGCGCCGGCCGCGGGTGGGGTACGTGCCGTCCAGCTCGCGCGCCCGTTCCCGCTGGGCCAGCATCCGCTCGTCGGTCATGCGCTGCATGGCCAGGTCGGGCGCGTGGTCGGTGATCGCGTAGTAGGCGTAGCCGCGCGCGGCGGCGGCCTCGGCCATCTCCTCCAGCGGGGCGAGCCCGTCCGTGAGGTCGGTGTGGGTGTGCAGGTCGCCGCGGAGGTCGGACTCGGCGACCAGGTCGGGCAGTTCGTCCCGCAGCCCGGCCTCGATCTCCCCGCGGTCCTCGCGCAGCGGCGGCGGGATCCACGGCAGGCCGAGCCGGGCGTACACCTCCTCCTCGGTCCCGGAGACGATCTTGTCGCCGCTCTCTGCGTCGAAGAGCCCGTACTCGGAGAGCTTCAGCTTCTGGTGCACGGCCCGTTCGCGGGTGCGGATGTTGTGGGCCTTGGAGCCGGTGAAGTACTGGAGGGCCGCACCCCAGGAGTCCGGCGGTACGACGCGCAGGTCGACGTTGAGACCCTTGCCGGTGCGTACGGAGGTCTTCGTCTCGCCCTGCCCGATGACCTCGGTGACGTACGGCAGCCCGGTGAACGCCTTCATGATCGGCGCCGACTTCTCCGCGGCCGCGAGGATGTCGATGTCGCCGATGGTCTCCCGCATCCTGCGCAGTGAACCGGCGTACGCGCACCGCTCGCAGCCGGTCACCCCGAAGAGTGCGCCGACGATGTCCTCGGCCAGCTCCATGGCCACGTCGATCTGCACCCGCCCGCCGGCGGACCGGAGCAGTTCGATGCCGTGCAGGATGTTCTCCTCGGTCTTCGGCCCGAAGCCCCTGAGGTCGCGCAGCCGCTCGCTGCGGATGGCGTCGGCGAGTTCCTCGACCGAGGAGACGCCCAGTTCCTCGTAGACCGCCATGGCCTTCTTCGGGCCGAGGGTGGGGATGGCCGTCAGCCGCCGCACCCCGTCCGGGATCTTCGCGCGCAGCTCCTCGACGGCGGCCACGCTGCCGCTGTCGAAGTACTCACGGACCTTCTGGGCGATGGACTTCCCGACGTTCGGGATCTCCTGGAGCCCCTTGAGGTCGAGGGTGGAGACGTCGGCGTGATGGCCGCCCACCGCGCGTGCGGCCTTCTCGTAGACGCGCGCCTTGAACGCGTCTCCGCCGGTGATCGAGATGAGGTCGGCGTACTCCTGGAGCAGCGCGGCGACCTCGTCGTTGGACCGGGCCACCCCCTCAGAGTACTTGACAGCCTTCCCTCACCACGGGCAGTCTTCCGTTAAGCAGAAACAAACTTCCGCAATACGGAATCACTGGAAACGGAAGGGAGCGCCGGCCCCCATGGGATTCGCAGAGCAGCGCTTCAACGTCAACCTGTCGATCCTCTTCACGGAACTCCCGCTCCTGGAACGCCCCGCGGCCGCCGCCGCGGCCGGCTTCGGCGCGGTCGAGCTGTGGTGGCCCTGGGTCGGCTCCCCCACCCCCGAGCGGTCCGAGCTCGACGCGCTGAAGAGGGCGATCGAGGACGCGGGCGTCCGGTTGAACGGCCTGAACTTCTACGCCGGACGGCTGCCCGGCCCCGACCGGGGCGCCCTGTCGGTCCCGGGCGAGGAGTCGGAGAGGTTCCGCGCCAACATCGACGTGGCCGCCGACTTCGCCGGATCGCTCGGCTGCGGGGCCCTCAACGCCCTGTACGGCAACCGTGTCGACGGCGTGGATCCGGCCGAGCAGGACGCCCTGGCGCTGCAGAACCTGGTCCTCGCGGCGCGGGCGGCCCACCGGATCGGCGCGGTGCTGCTGATCGAGGCACTGAACAAACCGGAGTCACCGCTGTATCCGCTGGTGTCGGCGCCGGCCGCGGTCGGGATCGTCGACAGGGTGAACGAGGCGACGGGACTCGGCAACGCGCGCTTCCTCATGGACCTCTACCACCTGTCGATGAACGGCGAGGACCTGCCGTCGGTGATCGAGCGGTACGCGTCGAGGACCGGCCATGTGCAGATCGCCGACAGCCCGGGCCGCGGCGCCCCTGGCACGGGCTCGCTCCCGCTGGAGGAGCTCCTCGACCTGCTGAGGAAGGCCGGTTACGACGGCTGGGTGGGCCTGGAGTACAAGCCCGGCGACCGGCCCAGCTCCGAGTCCTTCGAGTGGCTCCCGCGCGCAGCGCGCTGAACTCCCCGACCCTGCCGAGCAGTCAGAGAGGCACCCCCGACATGAGCAACCTCGCAGATTCCTCCCGCCCGGCCCGCCCGGCGATCGCCTGGATAGGCCTCGGCATCATGGGCTCCCCCATGTCCGAGAACCTGCTCAAGGCGGGTTACGACGTCACCGGGTTCACCCTGGAGCGGGACAAGCTGGACCGGCTGACCGCCGCCGGCGGCACCGCCGCCTCCTCGATCGCCGAGGCGGTCCGGGACGCCGACGTGATCATCACGATGGTGCCCGCGTCACCCCAGGTCGAGGCCGTCGCGTACGGTCCCGACGGCATCCTCGACAACGCCCGGTCCGGCGCGCTCCTCATCGACATGTCGTCCATCACCCCGCAGACCTCGGTCGACCTGGCGAAGGCGGCGGCGGCCAGGGGCATCCGCGTCCTGGACGCGCCCGTGTCCGGCGGTGAGGCCGGCGCCGTCGAGGCCGTGCTCTCCATCATGGTCGGCGGCGGGAAGGCCGACTTCGACGCCGCGAAGCCGGTCTTCGAGGCGCTGGGCAGGACCATCGTGCTGTGCGGTCCGCACGGCTCCGGCCAGACCGTGAAGGCCGCCAACCAGCTGATCGTCGCCGTGAACATCCAGGCGTGCGCCGAGGCCGTGGTCTTCCTGGAGAAGTCCGGCGTGGACCTGACGGCCGCGCTGGACGTCCTGGGCGGCGGCCTGGCCGGTTCGACCGTGCTGGCGCGGAAGAAGGACAACTTCCTCAGCCGGGACTTCAAGCCGGGCTTCCGGATCGACCTGCACCACAAGGACATGGGCATCGTGACCGACGCGGCCCGCAACGTCGGCGCCGCACTGCCCGTCGGTGCCGTGGTGGCGCAGCTGGTCGCGTCCCTGCGCGCGCAGGGCGACGGCGGCCTGGACCACTCCGCGCTGCTGCGCGCGGTCGAGCGCCTGTCCGGCGCCCGGGTCTGACCCGGCGAACCCCCCGCGCTTCCGGGCGGCGCCGCCGCCGACAACTGTCCTGTCGCGCCCAGGCGTCGGCGCCGCCCGGAAACCACTTCGACAGACCGCCGAGAGGAACAACCCAGCCGGTTTCCACGCCGCCGGCCGGGAGTACGGCGAACGCGTGGAGGAATCGGTCCGCGCCCTGGGCGCGGACCGACCCGAACGGCCCGCGCGCCGACGGACGGCCCGAATGAGGGGTGGCCGGCCGGATGTGCGCGGGCGCGGCAAGGACCGCGGCGGTGTGCGAGCCAGTGCGGTGGTGGAGGAACGGTGCGCCCGTCTCGACGAGAGGGACGGACGCCCCGGCTCCGTCGCACCCGCCGCGGTCCCAGCCGTCCCTCTCCCCCGGAACCCCGTCCGGCGGCGCGAACGACCTGTCGCGCCCAGCCTCGCGCCGTCGGACGGCCACCACCGAGGAGAGCCCCATGGATGCCCCGAGCGCCGGATGCGGAAACCGTCCGCATCCGGCGCTTCGGCGTGCACATCCGCCCTCGCCGCAGGAGGCTGAAGGCATGACAGCACACCCACCGACAGAGTTCCCCCGCATCGTCGTGCACGCACCGGCCCTGGACGGCTCCCGGCGGGTCACCGAGGGGGACGTGACCCTGGGGATCGCCTCACACCTCGACGACGTGGTCGAGATCCTGCGGATGGCGGATCTGGACCGCATCGAGGTCGAGGAGAGCGACCTCATCGAGTGGCAGGGCGGCGGGCCGGACGACTGGCCCGGGCTGAGCGAGCATCTTGAGAGCTGACCGAAAGCCGACGAACCGGAGCGAAGGGGGTGGCGAAACCTCAAATAAAGCTCTGAACGGTGTTCAGGATGCTTCAACCGCCCCAGCCAGGGGGCATATTCACGGCACACGGTGCCTGCCGGCACGGGGGCGGCGGGCACCGTGTCATCCACAGCGCGAAGCGGGCGGCCCGTCCCCCGGGACGGGCCGCCCGCTCTCGTCCGCGCCGGCTCAGACCTTCAGCGTCCTGATCGACGTCGGCGCATGGCCGGGCTCGGTCGCGATCTCCTCGAACTCCACGACGTTCGAGATGTCGTTGGTGGTCGACATGGAGATGTTCGTGACCCGCTCCAGGATCGCCTCGACGACCACCGGCACCCGGTGCTCCGCCGCCAGCTTCTTGGCCTGCTCGAAGGCCGCGCCCAGCTCCGCCGGGTCGGTCACCCGGATCGCCTTGCAGCCCAGCCCCTCGGCCACCTTGACGTGGTCGACGCCGTAGACGCCCAGCTCGGGCGAGTTGATGTTCTCGAACTCCAGCTTGACCTGGAAGTCGATGTCGAACGCCCGCTGCGCCTGACGGATCAGGCCCAGGTAGGAGTTGTTGACGAGGACATGGACGTACGGGATCTTGTGCTGCGCGCCGACGGCCAGCTCCTCGATCATGAACTGGAAGTCGTAGTCACCGGAGAGCGCGACCACGGACGCCTCCGGGTCGGCCTTCGCCACGCCCAGCGCGGCCGGGACCGTCCAGCCGAGGGGACCCGCCTGGCCGCAGTTGATCCAGTGCCGGGGCTTGAAGACATGCAGCATCTGGGCGCCGGCGATCTGCGAGAGGCCGATGGTGGAGACGTACCGGGTCTCCGGACCGAAGACCTTGTTCATCTCCTCATAGACGCGCTGCGGCTTGATGGGGACGTCATCGAAGTGCGTACGGCGCTGGAGCGTCGCCCTCTTCTCCTGAGCCGCGACCGCCCACCGCGAGCGGTCGGGGAGGCCGCCCTCGGCCTTCAACTCCCTTGCCGCTTGCACGAACAGCTCCAGAGCCGCCTTCGCGTCGGATGCGATGCCGTAGTCCGGGGCGAAGATCCGGCCGATCTGGGTCGGCTCGATGTCGACGTGGACGAACGTCCGGCCCGCCGTGTAGACGTCCAGCCTGCCGGTGTGCCGGTTGGCCCAGCGGTTGCCGATGCCGAGCACGAAGTCGGACTCCAGGAAGGTCGCGTTGCCGTAGCGGTGCGAGGTCTGCAGGCCCACCAGGCCGGCGTTCAGTTCGTGGTCGTCGGGGAGGACGCCCCAGCCCATCAGCGTCGGGACGACCGGAACACCCGTCAACTCGGCGAACTCGGCCAGGAGTTCGGCAGCGTCCGCGTTGATGACCCCGCCGCCCGCGACGATCAGCGGGCGCTCGGACGCGTTCAGCATCCCGATCGCCTTCTCGATCTGGGCGCGGGTCGCGACGGGCTTGTAGACCGGGAGCGGCTCGTAGGTCTCCGGGTCGAACTCGATCTCGGTGAGCTGGACGTCGATCGGCAGGTCGATCAGGACGGGGCCGGGCCGGCCGGAGCGCATCAGATGGAAGGCCTGCTGGAAGACGCCCGGGACCTGGGCGGCCTCCAGCACGGTGACCGCCATCTTCGTCACCGGCTTGGCGATGGCGGCGATGTCGACGGCCTGGAAGTCCTCCTTGTGGATCACCGCGGTCGGGGCCTGGCCGGTGATGCAGAGGATCGGGACGGAGTCGCCGGTGGCCGAGTACAGGCCGGTGATCATGTCGGTGCCTGCGGGGCCGGACGTGCCGATACAGACGCCGATGTTGCCGGGGTGGGTACGGGTGTATCCCTCGGCCATGTGGGAGGCACCCTCGACATGGCGGGCGAGGGTGTGGTGGATGCCGCCGGAGGCCTTGAGCGCCGCGTAGAAGGGGTTGATCGCCGCGCCGGGCACACCGAACGCGTCGGTGACGCCCTCGCGCTTGAGGATCTCAACTGCCGCGCGGGCAGCGGTCATTCGAGCCATCGAGAACTCCTGCTTTCGACTGTCGGATGCCTGCTCCCGGCGCGCCCCGCGGTGAGCACGATTCCGTATTGATTCAGTTACTTATTCCGTATTGCGGAAACTAACTTCTACGATCTGAAATCAATGTAGGTGTGGGGGCGAACGTCGTCAAGGGACGGACAACCGGGGCGCGGCAGGAGCACGATGGGACCGCCGAACCGTCGCGACGCCTGAGGTGGCCATGTCCGAGAGCGTGCCGGTGCACTGTCCGGCCTGCCGGCGCGAGCACGTCTACTCCGCGCCGTCGTATCCCTGCGCCTGCGGCGCCCCGGTCACCCCGTGCCTCGACGACGCGGCCGAGCCGACCCCGGTGGCGCACCGCGCCTGGGACGAGGACTGGGTGACCGTGAGCTGCGGCGCCTGCGGTCGCCGGGACCAGTGGCCGCAACCGGAACTGGGCTGCCCGTGCGGGGCGGTGCTACGCGTCCCGGTCGCCGGCACCGGGTCCGCGCCCCCGTCGGACCCCGAGCCGCGGCCCGCCTTCCGTCCCGTCACGATCCGTACCGCCCGGGACGCAGTCACCGCGGCCGCGCTCTATCTGCGCTGGCTCGGCTACCGGGACATCCGCCGCGCGGGCGAGCGGCCGCCGTCCGGCATCGGCCTGGCCGCGCGCGGGCTGGTGGCCCACGTGGACCCGACCGTGCGGCCGGCCTCGCGGCGGGACGTGGAGTGCCTGTGGCTGACGGCGATGACGGAGGACTCCGGTTGTGTGTACTTCTCCCTTGCGGGGTACGCCGAGGACGCCCGCGAGTGCGCTGAAGCGCTGGGGATACCGCTGTTCGTGCTGGACCTCACGGGGGCGCCGCAGGCGGTGAACCCCCTTGCCGATGAAATGGACGCCGAGGGCGCGTGAGCAACTGCGGGCCGGTGGGGGCCGGTCGCGCCCACGCGGCGGTAGCCGCATATCGAATACAGCCCCGCGCCCCTTACGGGGCGCTGTACGCCTCCCTCAGCTCGATCTTCCGTACCTTCCCCGACACCGTCATCGGGAAGTCCTCCAGGATCTGGATCCTGCTCGGCACCTTGTAGTGCGCCAGTCGGCCCTCGCAGAACGCCCGCAGTTCCTCCAGGGTGAGCGGGTCGGCCGGGTCGTGCGGGATGACGCAGGCCAGGACCTCCTCGCCGTACCTCTCGTGCGGCACGCCGACCACCTGGACGTCACGGATCTTGGGGTGGGCGTAGAGGAACTCCTCGATCTCGCGCGGGTAGATGTTCTCGCCACCCCGGATGATCATGTCCTTGATCCGGCCGACGATCTCGACGTACCCGTCCTCGCGCATCGTCGCGAGGTCACCGGTGTGCATCCAGCGCCCGGGGTCGACCGCCTCCGCGGTCTTCTCGGGCTCGTTCCAGTAGCCGAGCATCACGCTGTAGCCCCGGGTGCACAACTCGCCTGCCGTGCCGCAGGGTTGGGTCACCCCGGTGGCCGGGTCGACGACCTTGACCTCCAGGTGCGGGAGCACCCGGCCGACCGTGCCCGTGCGGTGCTCCAGGTCGTCGTCGACCCGGGTCTGGAGCGAGACCGGGCTCGTCTCGGTCATGCCGTAGCAGATGGAGACCTCCGCCATGTGCATCTCGGCGACCACCCGCTTCATCACCTCGACCGGACAGGGCGAGCCCGCCATGATCCCGGTGCGCAGCGACGAGAGGTCGTACGACGCGAAGTCGGGGAGGTTCAGCTCCGCGATGAACATGGTCGGGACGCCGTACAGCGAGGTGCACCGCTCCTGCTGGACGGCCTCCAGGGTGGCCCGCGGTTCGAAGGACGGGGCCGGGATCACCATGCAGGCGCCGTGCGAAGTGGCGGCGAGATTCCCCATCACCATGCCGAAGCAGTGGTAGAAGGGCACCGGGATGCAGATCCGGTCCTGCTCCGTGTAAGAGATCAACTCCCCGACGAAGTAGCCGTTGTTGAGGATGTTGTGGTGGGAGAGGGTGGCACCCTTCGGGAAGCCGGTCGTTCCCGAGGTGTACTGGATGTTGATGGGGTCGTCGCAGGACAGCTCGCTCTTGCGGACCCAGAACTCCTCGTACAGGTCGGGCGTCCCGCGCCGGAGCAGC
The DNA here is from genome assembly GCF_003814875.1 of Streptomyces sp. Ag109_O5-1. Lineage (GTDB taxonomy): Bacteria > Actinomycetota > Actinomycetes > Streptomycetales > Streptomycetaceae > Streptomyces > Streptomyces sasae. The sequence continues at coordinate 2,540,969 of NZ_RKQF01000001.1, forward strand.
ACGTCCCAGCTCGGGTCGCCGATGTACACGGTCTCCCGCAACTCCGGGCAGTTGCCCCGCACTTCCTCAACCATCGCCTGGTAGTCGCTGCTCTTGTGGCTGAGGGAGGCGAACAGCAGGGAGATCCCGGCCTGGTTCAGGACGTACTCGACCTCGTGGGTGCGGTAGGCGGGGTTGATGTTGACCATGATCGCGCCGATCCGGGCGGTGGCGTACTGCACCAGCACCCACTCGGCGCAGTTGACCGCCCAGATGCCCACCCGGTCGCCCTTGGCGACCCCGCTGGCGAGCAGCGCGTACGCCAACCGGTCCACGTCGGCCGAGAATTCGGCGTAGGTCCAGCGCCGCCCGGAGGGCACGTCCACGAGCGCCTCGCGGTCCGGCCAGGCCGCGACGGCCCGGTCCAGGTTGGCGCCGATCGTGTCACCGAGCAGGACGGTGCCGCTGGTGCCGTGTGTGTACGAGAGTTCGGCGGTCACCGGAAGTCCTCCTCGCGGTACTCCTCGGCCGAGCCCGCCGCCGTGGCCTCGCGCAGCTCGATCCGCCGGATCTTGCCGGACACGGTCTTCGGCAGCGGGGCGAACTCCAGGCGCCGGACCCGCTTGTAGGGCGCGAGGACCTGGCGGGAGTGCTCGAACAGCACCTTCGCCGTGTCCGGGCCCGGCTCCCAGCCCGCCGCAAGGACGACGTACGCCTTGGGCACGGCCAGCCGCAGCTCGTCGGGCGCCGGTACGACGGCCGCCTCGGCCACCGCCTCGTGCTCCAGGAGCGCGCTCTCCAGCTCGAACGGGCTGATCTTGTAGTCAGACGCCTTGAACACGTCGTCGGCCCTGCCCACGTAGGTGATGTAGCCGTCCTCGTCCCGCGAACCGATGTCCCCGGTGCGGTAGTAGCCGCCGGCCATCGCCTCCGCCGTACGGTCCGCGTCCCCGTGGTAGCCGGTCATCAGGCCCACCGGCCGCGCCGACAGGTCGAGGGCGATCTCGCCCTCCTCGGCCCCCGGCGCGCCCGACACCGGGTCGAGCAGCTCCACGCGGTAGCCCGGGCTCGGGCGGCCCATGGAACCCGTCTTCAGCGTCTGCCCCGGGCTGTTGGAGACCTGCACGGCCGTCTCGGTCTGCCCGAACCCGTCCCGGATGGTCACGCCCCAGGCCCGCCGCACCTGCTCGATCACCTCGGGGTTGAGCGGCTCGCCCGCCGCCACCACCTCACGGGGCGGGGTCCCCAACTGGCCCAGATCGGCCTGGATGAGCATCCGCCACACCGTCGGCGGGGCGCAGAAGGAGGTCACCCCGTGCCGGTCCATCTCGGCCATCAGGCGGGCCGCGTCGAAGCGCGTGTAGTTGTGGATGAAGACGGTCGCCTCGGCGTTCCACGGGGCGAACAGGTTCGACCAGGCGTGCTTGGCCCAGCCCGGCGAGGAGATGTTGAGGTGCACGTCACCGGGCTGGAGGCCGATCCAGTACATGGTGGCCAGATGCCCGATCGGGTACGAGGTGTGGGTGTGCTCGACCAGCTTGGGGCGGGCGGTGGTGCCCGAGGTGAAGTAGAGCATCAGCGGGTCGTCGGCCAGCGTGGGCCCGTCCGGCACGAAGCCGGCCGAGGCGGCGTACCCGTCCTCGTACGCCTCCCAGCCCGCCACCGGCACCCCGCCCACCGCGATCCGGGTGTACGTCCCCGGCACGTCGTCGAACTTGGCGGTGTCCTCGGCGCGCACGAGCACGTGCTTCACCCGGCCCCGGTCGACGCGGTCGCGCAGGTCGGCCGGGCCGAGCAGCGGGGTGGCCGGGATGACGACGGCGCGCAGCTTCATCGCGGCCAGCGCGGTCTCCCACAGTTCGGCCTGGTTGCCGAGCATGACGAGGATGCGGTCCTCGGGCTCGACGCCCCGCGCGCGCAGATGGTTCGCGACCCGGTCGGAGCGCTCGGACAGCTCCGCGAAGGACAGCTTCGTCTCGGTACCGTCCTCCTCGACGATGTGCAGGGCGGTACGGTCGTTGCCCTCGGCGATGACGTCGAACCAGTCGAGCGCCCAGTTGAAGTGGTCCGGACGCGGCCACTCGAAGCCCTCGTAGGCGGTGGCGTAGTCCGCGCGGTGTTCCAGCAGGAAGTCCCGTGCCCTGCGGAAGTCCTCCGTCGCCCTTGTCATCAGCGTCCTCCTCAGTACCGGACCATTGCCGGGCGGCTCTCTGGCATCGTGTAATCCGTGATGCAGGTCTCACTACCCCCGAACGGGGGTGTGGACAGCACAGGGCCGGGGTCGAAGGGGCAATACAGGTGGCAGCAGAGGTCGCGGGGGCGGTGGAGATACGCGGTGCGCTGGCCAGACTCCGGCGCACCACCGGGCTCCCCATCGCGTTCGGCGGGCTGGTCGAGGCGGGCCGGCCGCAGATGCGGATCAGCGAACTCAGCGGCACCAACACGATGTCTCTGCGCTCGCTCGCGGTGACCTCGGGGAACGGGCTGGGCGGCAAGGCGGTCGCGCTGGCCCGCCCGTGCGCGGTCACCGACTACTCCGTCTCCCGGCAGATCAGCCACGAGTACGACATCCCGGTGGCGGTCGAGGGCATCCGCTCGGTCCTCGCGGTGCCGGTGGTGGTACGGCGCCGGGTGCGGGGCGTGCTGTACGGCGCGCTGCGCACCGCCCAGCCGCTGGGCGACCGCACGCTGGGCGCGGCGGTGGCGGCGGCCCGGGACGTGGAGCAGGCGCTGGTCGTGCAGGACGAGGCGCGGGGGCTGCTGGTGGCGGCCCGGCCGGAGCCCGCCGTCGTACCGGATCCGGGAGCCGCCTGGGAGCAGGTGCGGGAGGCGCATGCCGCGCTGCGGGCGCTGGCGCCGCGGCTCGCCGACCCCGGGCTGCGGGCCGAACTGCTCGCCGCCTGCGGGCTGTTGACCGCGCCGGTCCCGGCGGCCGAGACGGTCCTGGCACCGCGTGAACTGGACGTTCTGTCCTGGGTGGCGGCCGGTGCGACCAACGCGGCGGTGGCCGAGCGGCTGGGGCTGCGGCCCGAGACGGTCAAGGGCTATCTGCGCTCGGCGATGCGGAAGCTGGGCGCCCACACCCGGGGGGAGGCGGTGTCGGCGGCTCGTCGGACGGGACTGTTGCCGTAGCTCGGACGGGGGTTGTTGCCGTAGCGGAGGGGACCCATTCCATTCATGCGGACACGCTTTGAATTTCCGGCTGCCGAGGCGCTGTTATTTCCCTCACCACGCCGTTCGGCCGAATTTCAGGGTTCATTGCCTAGAATTTGGCTGGGACACGACACACGAGGGGAGCGGTGACCGTGCGACGGGACTTCCAGGAGCCTGCCAGATGCCGCCCCGATCTGGTCATCGGCCGGACGGAGCTGGTCGCGGCGGCCCGGGAACAGCTCGCCTCGGGCGGCAGCGTGCTCCTGCACGGGCCCGCCGGAATAGGTAAATCGACCGTCCTGCGGGCACTGGAGACGGAATACGCCGGCGCCGCCCGTACGGTGTTGCGCTGCTCCGCCACCGAGTCCGAATCCCACCTTCCCTTCCTCGCGCTCGCCGACCTCTTCGGGCTCGTCCTCGACGAGGTCGCGCCCCACCTGCCCGGCGCCCAGCGCACCGCCCTGGAGTCGGCGCTCACCGGCCGCGGCGAGTCCACCCTCCAGCGCGACGGCCTCGCCCTGCGTCTCGCCGTGCTCTCCGCACTGCGCGCGCTGGCCGCCGAAGGCCCGGTACTGATCGTCGCCGACGACCTGCAGTGGCTGGATCCGGCCAGCGCCGAACTCCTCGGCTTCGCCGCCCGCCGGCTCGGCGGCACCCCGGTCCAACTGCTGTGCGCGGTCCGCACGGAGGGCCAGGAGTACGACCGTCACCTGCGCGCATCGCCGCCGGACACCGTCGCCGTACGCCTCGGCCCGCTCAACCGCAAGCAGGTCTCCGAACTGCTCGACCACCGCGGGCACGCCGGGCTGACCCGTTCCACCGTCCGGGAGATCCACCGCACCAGCGGCGGCAACCCGCTGTTCGCCCTGGAACTCGGCCGCGCCCTCGCCGAGAACGCGACCCCGCCCCGCCCCGGCGAGCCCCTGCCGGTGCCGACCTCGCTGCGCGCCCTGGTGCTCACCCGCCTCGACATGCTCTCCGTAGAGGCCCGCCGCACCCTCCTCGTGGCCAGCGCCGGGGCGAGACCCACCCAGGCGCTGCTGCACGCGGCAGGCCGGGAGAACGCCGAGGCGGAGTGCGCCCAGGCGGCCGAACTCGGGCTGCTGGCCACCGAGCCGGAGGGCCCGGCCGTACGCTTCGCGCATCCCCTCATCTCCGCCGCGCTGTACGCCGAGGCGCCCGCCCAGGAGCGCCGGGCCGCGCACGCGGCGCTGTCGACGGCCGCCTCCGACCCGATCGAGCGGGCCCGCCATCTGGCCCTGGCCACCACCGGCACCGACCCCGAGGTCGCCGCGCGGCTCGCCGAGGCGGCGACCCAGGCCCGGGACCGGGGCGCGCCCTCGGTGGCCGCGCAGATCGGGCTGCTCGCCGCCCGGCACACCCCCGGCGACAACGTGCCCGGCCCGGACGAGCGCCGGCTGCAGGCGGCCGAGGACGCGACCAGCGCGGGCGAGGTCGACCTCGCCCAGGACATCGCCCGCGAGGTGCTCAACCACGCCACCCGTCCGGCGGACCGGGTACGGGCCTGGATCCTCGTGATCGACTCGGCCGGCCACACCATGACCGAGGTCGACGCGGCCTTCCCGCACGCCCTCGCCGACGCCGGCGACGACCCCCGGCTGCTCGGCCTGGTCCACTACCAGCTGGCCTGGCGGTCGCTGATCGTGGAGGGCGACTTCACCGAGGCCCGGCAGGCGGCCGCGCACTCCGCCGACCTCGCGGCGCGCGGCGACGACCGGCGCACCGAGCTCCTCGCGCTGTCCCTGCAGGCCCAGGTCGAGACCCTGATGGGCCATCCGGCCGCACCCGCCACCATCAAGCGGGCGCTGAAGGAGCCCCAGGACCCGAACGTGTCGTGCCATCACAACGGGGCGGGCAGCGCCCGGTTCCGCTGGCTGGTGATGGGCGACCAGCTGGCCGAGGCGCGGGCCACGGTCACCGCGCTGCTGCGCGAGGTGCGCCGGCGCGGCCAGGTGGAGAGCGAGGTCCACTTCCTGCGCGGGCTCGCCGAGACCGAACTGCGCTCCGGGCACTGCGGACGGGCCCTCGACCTGGCCCGGGAGGGCCTGCGCCTGGCCCATGACTGCGGGATCGGCGAGACCGCCTCCGCGATGCTCACCTCACTGGCCGAGGCCTCCGGCGGAGACGTGGACCGGGGCCTGGCCCTGGCCCGGGAGGCGGTGGAGCACGCCGAGCAGGACGGCGACACCGTGTACCTCTCACGGGCCCTGGGCGCACTCGGATACGCCCAGTTGGTGGCCGGCGACCCGGCGGGCACCGTCCGCTCGCTGCGCCGGGTGCGGGAGCTGGAGCAGAGCCTCGGCATCACCGACCCGGCCCGCGGCCGCTGGCAGGGCGACCTGGCGGAGGCACTCGTCCGGGTGGGTGAGACCGCCGAGGCGCAGGACGTCATCGACGTCACCCGGGAGCACGCGCTCAGACTCGGCCGGGAGAGTGTGCTCGCCGTGCTCGACCGGGCGGAGGCGCTCGTCCGGGCGGCGCGCGGGGAGCACGACGCGGCCGTGGCCCAGCTGACCTCGGCCCAGGACCGGTTCGCCAAACTGGGCTACGGCCTGGAGGAGGCACGGGCCGCGTTCGCGCTGGCCTCGCTGCGCGACCGGCGCTCCCCCACCGCGTTCGACGAGGCCACCCGGCTGTTCCGGCGCTGCCGGGCGCTGCCCTGGCTGCGCCAGGTGGACGAGGCCGTCTCGGCACCCGAACCCGCCGTCGAGGCGCCGGCCGAGCCGGCCGTCCTGGAGGGGCTGGCCGCGATGGAGCGTCAGGTCGCCGCGCTGGTCATGGAGGGCGCCACCAACCGGGAGATCGCCGCTCGCCTGTTCATCAGCGTCAAGACGGTGGAGGCGACGCTCACCCGCGTCTACCGCAAGCTGGGCATCCGATCGCGCGTGGACATAGTCCGTTTGGCGGCGGGGCGACGCGCGAAGTGAGAGCGCTCCCGGTTAAGTGAGGGGGACCGAGGGTTTTCCCTCCCCCATCCCCCTAGGGGGTTCCCTCATTGGGAGGGTGGGGTTCCGGGTCCTAGCTTATGGATGTGCCGCTCGCCCGGGCATACGGGGGTCGGTCCCGCGACCCCCGTGCTGCACCCCCCACACCCGCGCGACCCCCACCGGCAACCCCCACTGAGGAGACTCATGTTCGGGCCAAACCGCGCAAGAAAGACCGCCGCCACGCTCGTGGCGACGGCCGCCGCCGCAGCGACGGCGCTGATCGCGTCCCCCACCGCGTCAGCCGCCCCCCAGCCGATCGTCGGCGGCACCACGACCACCACCACCGCGTACCCGTTCATGATGCAGATCACGGACGCCTCGGGCAGCCAGTTCTGCGGCGGCACCCTGGTGTCGGCGACGAAGGTGGTGACCGCCGCGCACTGTATGGAGGGCGAGTCCACCAGCAGTGTCCGAGTGGTCGGCGGCCGCACGTACCTGAACGGCACCAACGGCACGGTCAGCAAGGTCAGCAAGATCTGGATCAACCCGGACTACACGGACGCCACCAACGGCGACGACGTGGCCGTCCTGACCCTGGCGACGTCGATGTCGTACACCCCGGCGTCGTACGTCTCCGCCTCGGACACGAGCGTGTACGCGGCCGGCACCACGGCCCGCATCCTCGGCTGGGGCACCACCTCGGAGAACGGCAGCTCCTCCAACCAGCTGCGGACCGCGACCGTCCCGATCGTGTCCGACTCGAGCTGCAAGAGCTCCTACGGTTCGGACTTCGTCCAGACCGACATGGTTTGCGCCGGATACACGTCCGGCGGCACAGACACCTGCCAGGGCGACAGCGGCGGTCCCCTGCTCATCGGGGGCGTCCTGGCAGGGATCACTTCCTGGGGAGAGGGGTGCGCGGAGGCCGGTTACCCGGGTGTCTACACCCGGCTGACCACCTTCTCGGACCTGGTGACCACGCAGGTCAACTCGTGACCCAGAAGATCTCCTGAGTACAGCTCAGGTGAGAAACCGGGGGGCGTTGCGGGCTTCCACGAGCAGCCCGCAGCGCCCCCTATCCATGCGTGCGCCTACTTGTCGGCGGTGAGCGTCCCGGCGGCGCCCCAACTGTCCGCCGGGACCTCGTGGATCCAGACCTGAACGGTCTCGGCCGGGATCTTGTACGCGTCGACGAAGGCGTCGGTGACCCGCCTGACGAGGTCCCGCTTGAGCTCGGTGTCGCGGGGACCCTGCTGGATGGTGACGATCGGCATCGCTGAACTCCTCCGAGTGCGTTTCCTGTTCGGTGGATCCAGTCCATCGCAGGGTACGTCCGCGACCAAGAAGCAGATCGCGACGGCAGCGATCAGCTTTGGTGATCGATGCTCCTGGCCGGCTTTCGCGATCGGCCTTCCCGGTCAGCTTTCGTGATCGCCGCAGGCCAGCAGGAGGGCGTCCAGGTGCGCGGACGCTCCGGCGGCGGGCACGGCGAGGCCGGTCGCCAGGGCCAGGCCCGGTGCGCGGAACGGCACGAAGGCCACCCGGGGGCTGTGCAGCACGCGCGCGTGGGACGCGTACACCACCGTCCACAGCGGGCGGGTGCCGATGCTGGCGAGGGTGTCCTGGAGGGAGCCGGGCGACGGTCCGGGCAGCGGCTCGAAGCCGGCCTCGCGGCAGGCGCCGACGACCAGATCGACGAGGGCGGGGTTGGTACGGCGCTCGGTGAGCGCGAGCGGCAGCCCGGCCAGCTCGTCGACGCCGATCTCCGGGCGGGCGGCAAGGGGGTGCGAGGCGGGGATGGCGGCCACCAGGGGGTCGGGCCACAGGGGATGCACCCGTACGCCGGGCACGGGTTCGACGGCCCGTACGAACGCGGCGTCCAGCTGCCCGCCCGCCACCCGGGCCAGCCGCTCGGCCGCCGGCAGCGAGTACAGCTCGACGGGCACGTCCGGCGCACGGCGCGCGAACGCGGCCAGCACGCGGTCCAGGTGCGTGCCGAGCCCCGTGCTGGTGCCGAGCCTGAGCCCGGCCGGCGGGGCGACGGCGGCCCTGGCCTTCTCCGCCGCCGCCAGCACGGCCCGCGCCTCGGGCAGCAGCCGCTCCCCCGCGCCGGTGAGCCGGACCCGGCGCGGCGAACGGTCGAACAGCTCGGCGCCCAGCTCCCGCTCCAGCCGCTGTATCTGCATGCTCACCGCGGACTGCACGATGTGCAGCCGTTCGGCCGCCCTGCCGAAGTGCAGCTCCTCGGCGACGGCGACGAAATAGGTGAGTTGCCGCAGTTCCATGGCCCGACTCTAGTAGGACTCCGTTAGGTTGCTCTGGCTCTCAGGTTTGGGCTGGTGGTGGATGTTCTGGGCAGGGGGCGGTGGCAGGTGGTGCAGGTGCCGGTCCAGCAGTTCAGCAGGTCCTGGATGGCGTCGAGGATCTGGTAGAGGGTGAGTCCGGTGTATCGGCTTTTGGGGCCAGGCGCTGTTCGGTGAGGAACGCGTGGGCTGCGGTGACCAGGGTGACGTGGTGATGCCATCCGTTCCAGGAGCGGCCCTCGAAGTGGTCCAGGCCGAGGCCGTGCTTGAGTTCCCGGTAGTCGTGCTCGATGCGCCAGCGGATCTTGGCCAGGCGGACCAGTTCAGCCGGCGGGGTGTTGGCGGGCAGGTTGGACAGCCAGTAGTCGGTGGGTGCTTCGGCGCCGTCTGGCCATTCGACCAGCAGTGTGACCTCGGTCAGGACACCGTCCCAGTGGCCGTGTTCGGCGGTGGCGGCGGCCTGGGCCAGGCGACGGGCCCTGACCCCGGCCGGCCGCACCCGGAGCGTCAGGAAATGCGAGCGCATCGGCCCGCGGGAGCCTTCACGCCAGGTCACCTCGGTGAACGCCTGCCGCCCATGGCCGGCCGCGAGCGCGGCCACCGCAGACGGCTTGTCCCGGTAGCGGGGCTGCGGCTTGCGGCCGTTGCCCGACCAGGCCGGGGCGGTGGGCTGCGCGTCGTGCGGGTGGACGGTCACGTCCGAACGGATGGCCACGACATAGCCGATGCCCCGCTCGCTCAGGCCGTCGCGGAAGTCGGCGTTCTGCCCGTAGCCGGCGTCGGCCACCACCACCGGCGGCACCAGGCCCCACCCGGCCAGCTCGTCGATGGTGTCCAGGGCCAGGCGCCACTTCTCCCGGTGCCCCACCTCCTGCGGTATCCCGGTCTTCTGCCGCCGTACCGGATCGTCCGCCCACTCCTCGGGCACGAACAACCGCCACTGCAGCGGACAGGACGCGGCATCGGAGACCGCGTGCACGCTCACCGCGACCTGGCAGTTGGCCCGCTTGCCCAAAGCGCCGCAGTACTGGCGCGCGACCGCCACCGACATCCGGCCGTCCTTGGGGAACGACACATCATCGACCGCCCAGGCAGCCGGGCCAATCTGCGGCACCATCCGCTGCGCGATCCGCCGCCGCACCGGCACCGGATCCCAGGTCGACTGGTTCACGAACTGCTGCAGGTTCTGCTCATTGCCGTCCGGCAGCCGTTCCGCCATCGGCTGGATCGACTTCCGCCGCCCGTCCAGCATCAGTCCCCGCAGATAGCAGTCGCCCTTCGCCCGCTGATCCTTGCGCGGCACCGACGCGAACACATCAGCTACGAATAACGCCAACTTCGCCCGAGCACGGTTCACTTCATGTGCGTCCACACCCTCACCATGCCCCCAAACAGCACCGCGAGACAGACCTAACGGAGCACTACTAGAGGCCCTGTTTGAATGTGCTCCGAACGGGCGGCTGTGTTCCGAAGGGCGGCGCGGGAGGAATGATGCAGATGGTGTCCACGGACCGGATCCTGGCCTTTGCCGCGATGTCGCTCCTGGTCATCGCGATCCCCGGGCCGAGTGTGCTGTTCGTGATCGGCCGGGCGCTGGCCCACGGCCGCCGTACCGCCGTGGCCACCGCGGTCGGCAATGTCTTCGGCTCGTATCTGCTGGTGGTGGCGGTCGCGTTCGGCATCGGCTCGCTGGTGGAGCGCTCGGTGACGGTGTATCTGGCGGTCAAGCTGCTCGGCGCGGCCTACCTGGTCCACCTCGGTGTCCAGGCCTTCCGGCACCGCAAGGAGCTCAAGGCCTCGGCGATCCGGCGGGTCCCGGCGGGCGTACCGCGCGGCGATCTGCGCACGCTCCTGGACGGCGCCCTGGTGGGTGCCACGAACCCCAAGGGCGTGGTCTTCTTCGCCGCGGTCCTTCCCCAGTTCGTCGACCACACGGCCGGCCGGGTCCCCGGTCAGATGCTGCTGCTCGGCCTGGTCCCCATCTCGATCGGCCTGGTCACGGACACCCTGTGGGGCCTGACCGCGTCGGCGGCCCGCACCTGGTTCGCCCGCTCGGACCGGCGGCTGTCACTCGTCGGCGGCGCGGGCGGCATGGCGATGATCGGCCTGGGTGTGACGGTGGCGGTGACGGGTCGGGCGGACTGACTGACTGACTGAGGTATCACTGGGCTGCTACGACCGTCCCGAACCGGATGTCGTACGGCGTCCCCGGGTGCATGACGGCCAGCATCCGCTCCCCCTCCTCCTTGATGCCGTCCTGCTCGGCCCGGCTCGGTCGCCCGAAGGTCTCGACGACCAGCGCGTCCTCCTCCAGCTTCCACACGCCCGCCAGAAAGCCGTCGACGAGGAGGGTGCGGAAGGGCTGGTTGCCCCGCCAGGCGCGGCCCCAGTACTCGGGCGGTACGACGCGGGTGCGGTCGGCGTGCGAGAGGAGGAGGTTGTCGAACTCGGGGAGGAAACGGGGTGGCGCCGGCGTCTCCGGGTCCGGGCGGGGCGCGTCGGGCAGATCGAAGAGTTCGGCTCCGCTGTCGTCCCGGAAGGCGAGCAGCCGGGGCCGGAGCCGTTCGAAGACATCCCGGAGCCGGGTCAGTCCGGCCCAGGTCTGCATGTCCTTGACGGAGGCGGGACCGAAGGCGGCGAGGTAGCGCAGGACGGTGGCGTCCGGGGTGGGCGCGGGCTCGGCGGGGCGGCCCAGCCAGTGCTCGGCGGTGGTGAGAGCGACCTGGCCGCTGCGCCCCCACAGCCCGCGCGGGGTGACCTGGACGAGCGGCAGCCTGCAGCGGGCGGCGACGGCGAGGGACTGCGGATCGGCGTCCGGCCACTCGGCGCGCAGCGCCTGTCTCAGCTCGGCCATGGTGCGGGGCTCGGCCTCGACCAGGTCCCGGGCGAGCCCGGCGAGCCGGTCCAGGTCGACGCCGGCCAGCCCCGTGCGGAAGTAGGTCAGCTCCCGGTCCCGGGCAGGCTGCACGAGCGGGCGCAGGGTGAGAGCGTCGGCGGCGGTGTGGGTGTGGATGGTCGACCGCATGGTGACGATCCGGACCGCCTCCCGGTCGGCCATGGGTCGCGCGAGGTGCTCCGGGGCGAAGCCGTCGAGACGGGCGGCGAGGGCGTAGTACGGCGGCTTGACGTTCTGCGCCTGGAGGCCGACGAGGTGCGCCACGGCGTCCTGCGCCGACCGGGGAGAGCGGCGCAGCAGGAGCTGGCGGTCGAGGGTGGCGCGATTGAGGGCGCGGGTGCCGAGAACCGGGCCGGACGGCTTCTTCGTCATGCGGGCACGCTAACGCCGAACTAGGACAGATCCTGACCGCATCCCGCCCCGGTTCCCTCCCTGATTCCCTCCGCCGGACCCGTATGCCCCGTATATCCTGCACCAGGACTCACTGATCAAGCGTGATCCCTCGAACCGCGCTTGATCGCACGGTTCACACGGCTCACGCGGATCACACCGATGCAGACTCCACCGAGAGGCGGCCGCGATGTCGGAGCGACGCCCCAGCCCGGTCTCGAAGAACGCGGGGAACGGCCGGAGCGCCAGAAGGTCCGTCTGGCGCCGCGCCCTGCCACCGGAGCAGGACACGGCCGAACTGCCGGAGCCCGGGGCCGCGTCGGCCGTGGAGTCCGCCGAGCAGCCGAGCGTCGTGGAGGCGGCGCTGTACCGCGACGGGGTGCGCGTCTCGACGCCGGCGACCCTCGCGGAGACGTACCGCGAACTGCGCGACCAGCCCTCGGGCATGGCGTGGATCGGCCTGGCCCGCCCGACCTCCGGCGAACTCCTCTCGCTGGCCGCCGAATTCGACCTGCACCCACTCGCCGTCGAGGACGCGATGGAGGCCCACCAGCGCCCGAAGCTGGAGCGGTACGGCGACACGCTCTTCGTCGTCCTGCGCGCCGCCCGCTATCTGGACGCGCCGGAGGAGGTCGACTTCGCGGAGCTGCACGTGTTCGTGGGCCCGGACTTCGTGATCACGGTCCGCCACGGCGCGGCCCCCGACCTCTCGGCGGTCCGCAGCCGTATGGAGGACTCCCCCGACCTCCTCAAACTCGGCCCCGAGGCGGTCCTGTACGCCATACTCGACGCGGTGGTGGACGGTTACGCCCCCGTCGTCGCCGGCGTCCAGAACGACATCGACGAGATCGAGACGGAGGTCTTCCGAGGCGAACCGGAAGTATCCCGCCGTATCTACGAACTCTCCCGCGAGATGGTCGAGTTCCAGCGCGCCACCCGCCCCCTGGTCGGCATGCTGCACGGCCTGATGGCCGGCTTCACCAAGTACGAGACCGAAGAGGAACTCCAGCGCTACCTCCGCGACGTGGCCGACCACGTCACCCACATCAGCGAACGCGTGGACGGCTTCCGCCAGGCCCTCACAGAAATCCTCACGGTCAACGCGACCCTGGTCACCCAACAACAGAACGCAGAGATGCGGGCGTTGGCGGAAGCAGGCTTCGAACAGAACGAGGAGATCAAAAAGATCTCTTCTTGGGCGGCGATTCTGTTCGCTCCGACGCTGGTCGGAACGATCTACGGCATGAACTTCAGAGAGATGCCAGAGTTGCACTGGGTACTCGGATACCCCTTCGCCATCGTCCTGATGGCAGTCGTATGCACCAGTTTGTACTTCATCTTCAAGCGGAAGGACTGGCTCTGAGTAACCGATCGACGGGGGCCTGCGCCAGGGCCTCGCGGGAGCCGAGGCAGTCGCCAGAAGGACCGCCCAAGGCCGCTGGGGAGAATCTGGGGAGAATGAGATGTGCTCCGCGTCGGCCGGTTCTCCCCGCCGCGGGCCAACGGTCTCGCCGAACCTTGGGGCGTCAGCACTAACAGCGGATGCCGAACATCACGCAGGGTAATCGCACCTCCGGACCGGAACGCCGAAGAGGGGCGCAGCAAGTGCTGCGCCCCTCTTCTCGCAGGCGTCCAAGTAGCGTGCCCGCTACCCGGCCTGGACGGCCCGGGCGCTTCGGTTGAGGAGTGCGTCGATGGCACCGCGCCCCTTCCCGCCGGCCTCGGGCATGAAGTGGGCGTAGAAGTCGAGGGTGATGGTGGGGGTCGAGTGGCCAAGCGACCGAGCGAGCGTGACCACGGACTCGCCCGCTTCCAGAATGACCGAAGCGTAGGTGTGCCGCAGCACGTGGAAGCCGTCCTTGCGAGACGCCGTCCAGCGTTCCCCCGCATTCCGCACCGGGATGACGCCGGCCGCGGCGAGAGCGGGCTTCCACACCTCGACATTGAAGATGTTCGCCCGGATGGCGTTGCCGTACGTCGTGGTGAGAATAAGCGGGAACTTCTTCCTCTCCCGGTCACCCTCCGGACCGCCCCAGGGCAGCTCCACCTCGACGGCAGGGTACTCAAGGAAATACTCGGCCAGCGCCGAGGCAACCGAGGGAGGCATGTCGACGACGCGCGTCTTGCCGCCCTTCGGCAGTGTGAAGTACAAGCGCCCATGCAGGAGCTGCACCTGCCGGCGGATACGCAGCGCCCCTCGGGCGAAATCGACATCCTCCGGTGACAGCCCGAAGACCTCCCCCTGCCGCAGCCCACAGCCCAGCGCGACCACCGCAGCGATGCGGTAACGCGGGCCGATCGCGTCCCGAACCCGCAACGCTGTCTCCAACGGCCAGGCTTCCCGCTGGTCCTCCGGCGCCTTCGGCCAGCGCACCGACTTGGCCCGCATCGGATTACGCACGAGACGCTTGTCATCGATAGCCGTCTCGAAGATGTTCGAGAGCGACGTGAGGATCTGCCGTGCGTAGCGCGGCGCGCACTCGCCCTCCAGCGCGGCGACGTACCCCCGCAAGACCGCCGGCGTGATGTCGCGCAGGGGAACCATGCCAAGATGCGGTCGGATGTGCAGGCGGACCCGCTCGTCGATGCGCTTGACCGTACCTGGCGCGCCACGGACTCCCGTCTGCCAGAAGCGGGTCTGTGTAGCAAACGGTGGAACTCGGTCGGTTTTGTTCAGCGGCGTCCGGCGGTGAGCCGGCCGTCGAAGGTGATGTCGAAGGCTTGGAGTGCTCCCTTCCAGCGCATGGTCCAGCGTTTGCGTCCGGTGCCGGTCGGGTCCAGGCTCATGACGGCCAGGTAGAGGCATTTGAGGGCGGCCTGGTCGGTGGGGAATTGTCCCCTGGCCCGGACGGCCTTGCGGATCCGCGCGTTGATGCTCTCGATCGCGTTGGTGGTGCAGACGATCTTGCGGATCTCGACGTCGAACTGGAGGAAGGGAACGAACTCCGCCCAGGCCGCCTCCCAGAAGACATCGCATAGTGCCCCTCTTCATGGTGTTTCTGAGGACACTTTGCTGGTCACGCATCCGTTCCATCCATTGTCGGGGCGCCGGTTGCGGGTGTGCCGCATGGTGCGTCGCTCCAGCGGTCTGGTGTTCATCTGCACCGCCGTTGACGGAGTGACGGTGACGCTTCCGCAGGGGTGGACAGACCGCGGCCCCGCTCCGGACGGGCACCGGCTTGCGACGACCGGGCTCGGTGCGCTGTCTGCGCTGGTGGAAGCCCTCATGAGCCGTGGCGTCGGGCCGGGAGACGGAGGATCGTCGTGAAGGGCGCCCTCCGTATTGCGGCCTTGGGTGCCCGAGCAGCGGTGACGGGTGGTGACCACGTTGGAGGACTGGAGCCGGAGCGTCGTGCTGCTGGTGGCGAACATGGTCGAGTCGTGCTTGCGCGGACAGGCGGGTGTCGATGAGCGGACTGCAGAAGATCACGTCCTCGCACCGGTCGAGACTGGCGCTGATCTATGTGCGCCAGTCGACCCTGCTGCAGGTGCGGGAGAACACCGAGTCGACCGCCCGCCAGTACGGACTGGCCGACCGGGCACGGGAGTTGGGCTGGGCACGGTCCGACATCGGCGTCGTCGACGCCGACCTGGGCACCTCGGGCCGGTTCTCCGGGCTGCGGGCCGGATTCCAGCAACTGGTGGCCCGGGTCTGCCTCGGCGAGGTCGGCGCGGTCTTCGGGCTTGAGGTCTCCCGGCTGGCCCGCTCCTCGGCCGAGTTCGGACGGCTGCTGGAGTTCGCGCGCCTGACCGACACCCTCCTGATCGACGCTGACGGCGTCTATGACCTGGCCGATTTCAACGACCGTCTCGTCCTTGGTCTGAAGTCCACGATGAGCGAGGCCGAGCTGCATATCCTGGCCGGACGCCTGCACGGCGCCCGCAAGGCCGCCGCCGAACGCGGTGAACTACGCCTGCCACTGCCCGTCGGCATGGTCTATGCCGACGACGGCACCATCACCGTGGACCCCGACGAAGAAGTACGGACGGCGGTCGCGGACGTCTTCACCCTGTTCGACCAGCACGGCTCCGCCCTCAGGGCGGTCCGCGCCTTCGCCGGACGCCGCTTCCCGCGCCGTGACACCGGGGTGTGGGACGGCCGGCTGGGCTGGGGACGCCTCACCCATGGCCGGGCCGCCGACGTGCTGAAGAACCCGGTCTATGCCGGGGCATACGTTTTCGGCCGATCAACCAGCATCCGCAAGGTGCGGCCCGATGGCACCGTGGTCACCTCAGTCAGCCGCCGCCCTCGCGATCAGTGGGCCGTCCTGATCCCCGACCACCACGACGGCTATATCTCCTGGCAGCGCTATCTGCAGATCGAAGCGAAGCTGGCCGCCAACCGCACCCGCACCAAAGCAAGGCCGCCGCGCGAGGGGGTGCCGGTGTGTCAGGGCATCATCTTCTGCGGCTCGTGCGGCTTCCCGATGAACACCCGCTACCGGCGTGCGGACGGCACCGCCGACTACGTGTGCACCCGCGCCCGCAGCGACGCACTCCAGACCCCCGGATGCCACTCCATCGCCACTCCATCGCCGCCGCGCGGTCGACCCGCAAGTGGTCGACCTGCTGCTGGCCGCCCTCACCCCCGAGCAGGTTCACCTCGCCCTGGCCGCGGCCGATGAGGTCCACCACCGCCACCAGCGCTCGCACCGGGCCGCCGAACTCGCCGTGGAGCGGGCCCGATATGAAGCGGAGCGGGCCGAACGCGCCTTCAGCCAGGTCGAACCGGAAAACCGCCTGGTGGCCCGCTCGCTGGAGAGCCGCTGGGAGGCGAAACTTGCCGCGCTGGCCCAGGCCGAGACCGCGCTGGCCGGCCTGATCGCAGCCGAGCCGGCCCTGCCCGAGGCCGCGCGGCTGCGTGAGCTCGCCCGTGACCTGCCGGCCCTGTGGCAGGCGCCGACCACCACAGCCAAGGATCGCAAGCGTCTGCTGCGGACACTGATCGCGGACGTGACCGTGCGGCATGTCGATGACGCCCGTGCTCACATCGGGGTGCGCTGGCATACCGGTGCCGTCGACGAGATCACCTGCGACCGGCGTACCAACCGTAACCCCGCCCAGGCCGTCGACATCGTCCGTGAGCTGCTGGACGCCCGCACCGACGCCGAGATCGCCGAACACCTCAATAATCTCGGATTCACCACCGGCAACTGCCGCCCTTTCACCGTGAACTCGATCCGGCGCATCCGGGCCAAGTACGCGATCGGCTCCAGGCGCAACAACCCCACCGAACCCGGGGAGATCACCGTGCCGCAAGCCGCCCGGATCCTCGGCATCCACGAAGCCGCGATCTACCCCTGGATCCGCGGCGGCGAGATGGCCGCCCGCCAGGCACGACACCGCCGCTGGTGCATCGCCTGGGACAGCGACATTGAGGCGTACTGGAAACAGCGCGTGGCGACCTCCTCCCACCTCAAGCGGCAAGCGAACACCAACTACGAGACAGGACAGGCAGTATGAAGCCGACTTCCCAGAGCCGGACGATCGCCGGATACTTCCCGCCCCAGGCGTCGGTGAACTCCACGAACCGCTCCAGCGCGGCCTCCTCGGTCGGCGCGGTGTAGACGGGCCTGAGCGCCTTCGCGATCTTCTCCCAGTCCCGCCGGGCCGCGTAACGAAAGCTGTTCCGCAGCAGGTGAACGACACAGGTCTGGACGATCGTCGCAGGCCAGACGGTGTTCACGGCGTCCGGGAGCCCGGCCAGGCCGTCGCAGACCAGCATCAGGACATCGGCCGCGCCGCGGTTCTTGATCTCGGTCAGGACCTGGAGCCAGTACTTTGCGCCCTCCCCGCCGTCGCCGATCCACAGGCCCAGGATGTCCCGGTGTCCCTCGGCGGTGACCGCCACCGCCATGTAGACGGGACGGTTGGCGACCTGCCCGTCCCTGACCTTTACGTTCACACAGTCGATGAAGACGACCGGGTAGACGCTGTCCAGCGGGCGGTTCTGCCATTCCGTCATGCCGGCCATCACACTGTCGGTGATCGTGGAGATCGTGGACTTGGAGATTTCCGTGCCGTACACCTCGGCGAGATGCGCGGAGATCTCCCCATGCGTCAGCCCTTTCGCCGACAGCGACAGGACCATCTCGTCCACCCCGCCCAGACGCCGCTGCCGCTTCTTGACCAGCTTGGGCTCGAAGGACCCGGCCCGGTCCCGCGGCACCGCGATCTCGACCGGCCCCGACTCGGTGATCACGGTCTTGGACCGGTGCCCGTTGCGGTAGTTGTCCCGACCGCCCTCGGCCCGCTCACCGGGCTGGTGCCCCAGATGATCAGTGAGCTCGCCCTCCAAGGCGGACTCCAGCACCCGCTTGGTCAGCTGCTGCAGCAGGCCGCCCTCCCCGGTGAGCTTCACCCCACCGGCCTGAGCCCGGGCAACCAGCTCGGCGACCAGCCCGTCATCCATGGCGCTCGTCCCACTCACAGGGGCCTGCAGGGCCTCGGTGTCACTCGTCACGTCAGTCATCAACTGTCGCTTCCAGCTCGGGAGTTACACCGATCACCGTACAGACCCGTGCCACGGTCGGCATGGCGGGCTTGTGCGAGGACAGGTAGTCGGTCGCGGCCGATGAGGCAATGGCAGTCAGCAGCTCCGTGCTGATCGAGCCACCGACCTACTGGCCGGGCTCAGTCCCGTCAGCCGCCCAGCCGCAAGGACCCGCGGTCCTACTGCACGGAACGGCCGTCATGAAACTGCCGGCAGGGCGCCTGGTGGGCGCAGGGACTCACTCCCCCGGCTGCTCCCCCCGTCCGCACGCACGGCGGTCATGGCGACGATGGTTCGCGTCCTCCTGGGCCAGGCGCCGCAGAAGCCGGACGACGGGCTCGAACAGCGCGGTGAGGACAACCGCCCGCTCAGCCAGGGCGATACGGTCCTCGATCCCTTCGAACTGCGCGAAGTCGAGGTCCGCAGTGGCGGTGGCGAGCCGCGCATAGGGGATGAGGTCGGCGGCCGTGTAGTCGGTGCCGAGGCGGCTCAGCGCCGCGAGGCTCTCGGCGAGTGCAGGGCGGTGCGGTGACGCGTCGGAGATCTGCCAGCCCATGTTCTCGATCAGGGCCTCGACCCTCGCGCCGGCTCCGCCGGACACCCCTTCGGCGGCAACGCCCTCCCGTTCCCCGCCCTTCTTGTCATTCGTCTCCGCGGAAGGCACGGGCAGGGCGTGATGAACGACGCCCAGAGTCTCGAACGCGTCCAGCGGACGGTCGACGGCTTCGAGCACCTCGCGGGTGCGTGCGACGGACAGCCCGCCGAGCTGGATGAGGGAACGGATCAGACGGAGCCGCTGGATGTGCTCCTCGTCGTACTCGACCGTGGTGGGGTTCAGCGCGCGCCCCTCGGGGAGCAACCCCTCCCGTCGGTAGTACTTGATGGTCGCCACCGGCACCCCGGACCGCAGGCTGAGCTCTGAAATCCTCATGCGCTCCCTCACGCTCAACTGTCCCTCCAGTATCGCGTTACCAGGGGTTGCCCCGCCGAGCTCGATAGTGCCACTATCAGGCACTCGATAGTGGAGCTATCGAGCCCGTTCCGGTGTGTCCTTTTCCGCACCCGGGCCTCTTACCTCGCACGCCTCGACAACGGAGGGCCACGCATGTCCCAGCGCATCGGCAAGACCCACTGGAAGCGTTTCGCCATCGGTGCGGTGCCGACGGTGGCCGCCACGGCGGCGGTCGCCGTCTCCATGGCCCAAGGCGCGCTGGCCGCTTCGTTCAGCATCTCCGGTTCCGACTTCAAGGTCTCGGCCGGCTCCCTGAGCGGCAGCGGATTCGCCAACTACGCCACAGTGGACGTCGCCAAGAACGGCAAGCACATACCCGTCTCCGTCTCGGCCCTCGAGAACGCGAAGATCACCGACATGTGCCAGTCCGTGCCGGTGGACATTCCCGTCCTCGGCACCTACACCATGACGCTCGAGGCGGGCGGATCGGGTACGGCGGTCAAGGCCAAGGACCTCTACATCGACATGACCGACCTCCAGGCCACGTCCGGCACCTTCCACAACGTCGACATCGGCGTCGCCACCGGTTCCATCACCAAGGGCCAGGTCAACCCCAAGGACCACGTCGACCCCGACGGCTACGCACAGCAGGCGGACTCGATCGAGATCATCGACGCCCACCAGAAGGTCTGGGCCACCTCCGCCGGGACGTTCGAACTGGCCGGCCTGCACATGAACATCGCGGCCGGCCGCCACGACTGCTTCTGAGCCTCGCTCCCGCCCTCCCCACCCGTCCACGATCCGGGAGCTTCCCCATGACCAGTGCCGGCGCACCCGCGCACCCCCACAGTGACAACGGCTTCGCCAGCGCCCGCCGGGCCTTCCGGACCTGGCGGCGCACCCGCCCCTTCTGGGCGGGCCTGCTGGTGCTCCTGGCCGCCGCGCCGATCATCTACTTCCCGTACTTCAACCTCTCCCTGGGCGCCCTGTCCGTGGCGATGTCCACCACCGCGGGCGCGGGATCGCTGATCATCGGCCTGACGCTGATCGTCCTCGGCGGGCTCCTGTGGTTCCAGCCGATCATCAGGTTCTTCGCCGGATGCGTCGCCGTCTTCCTCGGTGTGCTGTCGCTCCCCATCTCCAACTTCGGCGGATTCTTCGCCGGCACCCTGCTTGCGGCCACGGGTGGACTCCTGGCTCTGGCGTGGGGCCCGGTGGATGCGCACACACCCCACGATGCCGTCCGCCCGGAGGGAGAGCCCGGGAATGGCTGATAAATCACCCGACATCCGCGAGGAGGCGCCAGAAGTCCGCTTCGTGCGGCCGTCGAAGAGCCGACATGCCGTTCCTCGGACGTCCACGCTGACCCGCCTGCGCCTGCCGCTCGGGAAGGCTCTCGCACTCACCGCGCTGCCTACCGCTCTCGTCCTGGGAAGTCAGCGTCCGGCCGCCGTCGACACGAGCGCCACCGCAGCGCATTCCGTTCCCGAGGAGGGGGCCGGCGGCGGCGTCGACTGCGCCCGTCGCGACGAGCCGTCACCCCGTGCCGCGGCGCCGACTCCGACCACCACTCCGAGCTCCCCCACGAGCGGCACATCCGTCGCACCGCCGGATCACATCGACGACCAGGAAACGAGCCCCGCCACGGCTCTACCCCCCTCGCAGAGCGCGAGCGCCGCCCCCAGCGGCCTCGTGGGCCTCCTCGGCTCCCTCCTCGGCGGCGACACCGAGCAGAGGAATCCGGCACCCGACGTCATCCCGTCACCGAAGTCGGCCGCTCCGACGCCGGCGGTGGCCCCAGAGCGGTCGGCCCCACCGTCCGCGCCCCACGCATCGCCCTCCCCCGACCACCGGGCCACCGATGCGCCGTCCCGGCCAGGACCCACCACCGGGGCCACCAGCACCTGCGACATCAGAGGTCTCAAGGCCCCCGAGGACACGAGCGCCGGTCGATTCGCCTCCGAGGCATGGAACATGAAGGGCAGCCGCCTCCGGCTGCGGGACGTCGTCTTCGGCGGCGTGGTCAGCGTGGACACGGCCGCCGGTCCCAAGCGAGTGCTCAAGTTCTCCGCGGCCGGTGTGACGATCCGCGACCTGAGGATGTCCGTACCCGTCGGCCCGCAGATCCAGCACATCGACGGAGCACCCGGCTCGACGTCCACGCTGCGTGGCGACCGCATCACGATGTACGTCGAGAGCCTGACGGGCACCCTCTCCGGCGCCGAGGGAATTCCCCTGCCTGCCGTCCTCCGCCTTCATCTCACGCCCGACACCGTTCCGGAGTGGCTCTACGACACGGTCGGGAAGCTCGGCCTCAAACTCCAACTCGACCTGGACGAGGCCGACATCGACCAGGCCGGACAGACGGGGGGAGAGCTCACCATCCCTGGGATCCACGGGTACGGCACGCCACGGTGAAGCCGAGGCCGTGCTGGGCTTGCGCCTCGAAACCGATCGGTTTACCGTGAAGGAAACCGATCGGTTTCCGATTCTGTGGAGGCAGTCATGACCGCTCTGAAGGGCGCAAACGTCTTCGTCACCGGCGGCAGCCGGGGCATCGGCAAGGCGCTGGTGGAGGAGCTGTATGTGCGCGGTGCGGCCAAGGTCTACGCCACGGCCCGCGACCCGCGCACCGTGACGCACCCCGACGCCGTCCCGGTGGCGCTGGAGGTCACCGACCCGGCCTCCGTCGCGGCGGCCGCCGCACAGGCACAGGATGTCACCGTGCTGATCAACAACGCCGGCGCCTCGGTGGGCGCGTCCTTCCTCGACTCCCCGGTCGACGACGTACGCCGGGAGTTCGAGACCAACTTCTACGGCCCGCTCCTGGTCGCCCGGGCCTTCGTGCCGGTCATCGAGCACAACGGCGGTGGCCACCTCCTCAACGTGCACTCCGTGCTGTCGTGGATCGCGCTCGGCGGCTCCTACAGCGCCTCCAAGGCCGCCCTGTGGTCGCAGACCAACTCCCTGCGCCTGGAGCTGCAGCCGCGCGGCATCGCCGTCACCGGACTGCACGTCGGCTACGTCGACACCGACCTGACGACAGGCGTCGACGCCCCCAAGTCGGACCCCCGTGACGTGGCCGCACTCGCCCTCGACGGCATCGAGGCCGACGCCCACGAGGTCCTCGCCGACGACATCTCGCGGCAGGTCAAGGCGGGCCTGGCCGGCGACCTCGCAGCACTGTATCCCCAGCTGGCCGAGTAAGCCCTTACACAAGAGGAGACGGCGGCATGCCCGCCCAGGACTCGCGTCCCACGATCCACATCCCGGGGACCACCAGCCACGCCCTCGCCCGGCATGTGGGGCACAACGGCGGGGGAACCCTGCGCTAACTCAAGGCGGGCAGCGGCGCCCTTCTGGTCCTGCTGCACACTGTGCGCACTCAGGCGAGCACTTCCGCCACCTCATTCCGCTGATCGCGGACCGGTACACCGTGTCCGCCCTCGATTCTGCCGGGGACGGCTGCTCCTAGATCGCCCCCGGGGGCGTCGTACGACGGGCCGGCCATTCGCGCGGGCGTCAAGCGGCTCCTCACCGGACTCGACCTCCACCACGTGACGTTGATGGCGCGTCCATGGGGACGGTGCTCGCCCTGCCCACCACGGCCGACCTCCCGGAGCGCGTCCGGCGGGTCGTCGCGGTGAACACGTATGAGTTACGACCCCAGGAACCCATTGCCTGCCACCGGCGGAGCCCTGCTGCTGACCGACGACTCCGGCCCGGTCCGCTCGACCAGACTGCCGTGAGGGCGCGCCTCCAGGTCACCTGCAGCAACTTCCCGCGCCAAGACCGCAACCTCAACACGGGCGAGCCCGAGGAAAGCGCGATGTCGGCCCGAGTGGCTCACCAGCAGGTCTTCCACGGCCCCGCCCGGCCCTCCCGCCTCGTTCTGCCCGTGGTGGCTGCGGCCTGACAAGAGGGAGCGTGGGCCATGGTGAGTCTGGACACCTTCACCCTGGTCGGCATCACGGTCGAGGGGCCCGCACTGCCCGTGGCCCGGGCTCTCGCGGAACTGTGGGAGACCGATCTGGTGGTGCAGACGACCGGCATGTTCGGCATCATCGCGGAACTCGTCTGCCGAAACGATCGTGAACTCCTGCGCTCACTCATGGACAGCGGGGGCCCAGCGAGTCGGCCGGTGCCGATGCTCTGGAACATCTCGACGAGGGTGACAACGCCCTGGTCGCGTGCTCCAGAAGGATGGTAGGACACCCTTCAAGCAACTGGTGTACGGCCACGGTGTCCAAGCCGCGGGCTCCGGCCCGCGGCTTGACCGCCCTTCACCTCTCGAGTACGACGGCGAGGCCTTGGCCGACGCCGATGCAAATTGCCACGACTGCGATGCCGCTGCCCCGGCGGGCGAGTTCGTGGGCCGCGCGGCCGATGATGCGTCCCCCGGACGCTCCGAGCGGATGCCCCATCGCGATCGCGCCTCCGTACAGGTTCACCTTCTGTGGGTCGAGGTCTCTCCACAGCCGCAGACAGGCGAGCGACTGCGCTGCGAATGCTTCGTTCAGCTCGACCAGGTCGACGTCGGCCCATGTGCGTCCGGAACGGGCGAGGGCGCGGTTGGCCGCCTCGACGGGTGCGACTCCGAAGACGTCGGGGTCGTTGCCGAACGCCGCGCGGGCTGCGATGCGGGCGAGGGGTTCGCCGTCGAGCACGCCTTCGCGGGCGACGAGCACGGCGGAGGCGCCGTCGTTGATGGGTGACGAGTTCCCGGCGGTCACCGTGCCGTTGGCGGCGAACGCCGGGCGCAAGCCGGCGAGTACTTCGACGGTCGATTCGTCGCGGATGCTTTCGTCGCGGGCGAGGTGGTGGCCGTCGACCTGGACGATCTCGTGGTCGAAAACGCCGTCCGCCCATGCGCGGGCGGCCAGGCGATGGCTGCGCGCCGCGAACGCGTCCTGCTCCTCACGTGAGATCCGGTGGATTCCGGCAAGCTTTTCGGCGGTCTCGCCGTTGGAGATCGTCCATTCCTTCGGCAGGCGAGGGTTGACCATGCGCCATCCGATCGACGTGTTCCGCATCGTCTGGTTGCCTGCGGGAAAGGGCCGGGTGCTTTTCTCGACGACGTACGGCGCGCGACTCATGGACTCCACGCCGCCCGCGAGCACGATGTCGGCGTCTCCTGCCTCGACGGCTCGTGACGCCTGGATGACGGCCTCGACCGAGGACCCGCACAGGCGGTTGACGGTGACTCCCGGGACCGAGGTGGGGAATCCGGCGAGCAGCGCGCCGAAGCGTGCTACGTCGCGGTTGTCCTCGCCGGCCTGGTTCGCGTCGCCGAATATCACGTCGTCGATGCGCGCGGGATCAAGGCCGGTGCGCTCGACGGTGGCGCGCATGACGATGGCGGCGAGGTCGTCGGGGCGTACGTCGGCGAGGGCTTTGCCGTGCCGTCCGAAGGGGGTGCGCACGGCGTCGTACACGAAGCTCGCGGGCATGTCAGTTACCTCTCAAGGGTGCCGCGGCGTCGGTGACGTCGGCGAGGTTGAGTCCGGTCAGGGCGGCCAGGGAGTCCACCGTGTTGTCGCCGAACGTCTCGCGCACGCGCAGTCCGTCGGGCGTGACGTCGAACACCGCGTGATCGGTGTAGATGCGGGTCACGCAGCGCACTCCGGTCAGCGGGTAGGTGCAGGTGGCGACGAGTTTCGGCGTGCCCTGCTTGGTGAGCAGGTCGGTCATCACGTAGACCGACTTCGCGCCGATGGCGAGGTCCATCGCTCCGCCGACGGCGGGAATCGCGCCGGGCTCGCCCGTCGACCAGTTCGCGAGATCGCCGGTTTCTGACACCTGGAACGCGCCGAGTACACACACGTCCAGGTGGCCGCCGCGCATCATCG
The DNA here is from genome assembly GCF_003814875.1 of Streptomyces sp. Ag109_O5-1. Classification (GTDB taxonomy): domain Bacteria; phylum Actinomycetota; class Actinomycetes; order Streptomycetales; family Streptomycetaceae; genus Streptomyces; species Streptomyces sasae. The sequence goes on from NZ_RKQF01000001.1 coordinate 2,565,932, forward strand.
CGAAGGAGTCGGCGTGGTGGAAGTACGCCGAGCCGGGCAGCGCGGTCACCGGCTGCTTGCCGGCGTTGATCAGGTCGGGGTCGACGGTGCCGGGCTCGGGTGCGGGCCCCATGCCGAGCATCCCGTTCTCGGTGTGCAGGACGACCTCCGTGTCGGCCGGCAGGTAGTTGGCGACAAGGGTGGGGGCGCCGATGCCAAGGTTCACGACCGATCCCTCGGGGATGTCGGCCGCGATGCGGCGGGCGAGGCCGATGCGGCTGATGCGCGTGGTCATCGGCTCTCCTCCTGTGCCAGCGGGCTCCCCTCGATGTCGACGCCGCCGACGAACACGCCTTCGTCGAGCCAGCGGCGTTCTCCCACCGCGACGACGTGGTCGATGAAGATGCCGGGCGTCACGACTGTCTCGGGGTCGATGTCGCCGAGCGGCACGATCTGGTCGACCTGGGCGATGGTGGTGGCCGCCGCGGCCGCCATGATCGGGCCGAAGTTGCGGGCGGTCTCGCGGTAGACAAGGTTGCCCCAGCGGTCGGCCCGCAGGGCGCTGATCAAGGCGACATCAGCTCGGATCGGGTATTCGAGCACATAGTCGCGGCCGTCGATCGTGCGCACCTCCTTGCCTTCCGCGAGCTGTGTGCCGACGCCTGTCGGCGAGAAGAACGCGCCGATACCCGCGCCCGCAGCGCGGATGCGTTCGGCGAGATTCCTCTGCGGGACGAGCTCCAGCTCGATGTCTCCCGCGGTAGAGGCCGTCGAACACCCACGAGTCGCTTTGTCTCGGGAACGAGCAGATGATCTTCCGTACCCTTCGCGCCGCAAGAAGCGCGGCAAGACCCGTGTCGCCGTTGCCCGCGTTGTTGTTGACGACGGTCAGGTCGCGTGCTCCGTGGGCGATGAGTGCGTCGATCAGCTCCACCGGCTGGCCCGCGCGTCCGAAGCCACCGATCATCACGGTGGCGCCGTTACGGATCCCTGAGACGGCGGCCGCGGTGTCCTCGACAGTCTTGTCGATCACTGTTCCTCCACCCGTTCGGGCATCGCGCGACCTCTCCAGCGATTTCACATGGCCGGCCCGCGTGGTGACAGTGCGCGACGACAACACCATCTGACTTAGGCATAGCATCTATGCTTATGTCACATCACGCCGTGAGCGTCTTGGGCAGGGTCGATGAGCGTGAGGTGCAGCGCCCTCCGTTTGACGCTCACCGCGATGCCGCGCACTCACCGGTGCGTCGAACGCACGGCGTCGCCGTTAGGGTCCTTTCGGCGGCGATCCCGCTCTCCTCGCCAATGAAGACTGGAGCTAATAAGCTATGCCTATGTCTGAACTCGCGAGCGAACGCTACACCGACCGCATCGCCACCGGACCGCTCATCCTCGTCCAGGAGGTCCTGAACACCCGCGCCGCCGGCAAGCCCGCGCTCGAGGACCTGCTCTCGACGCCGGAATCTGCGACGTCATGGCTCTCCGGCGCGCTGGACGAATGGAGTCGACGTACCGGGGCGGAGGCGCCGGCGATCGAGGTCGATGAACCGGGGCTGGTGCGGCTTCAGCAGCTACGCGCGTCGCTGCAGATGACGGTGTCGGGTGCGGTGCGCGACGCTCCGGTCCGATCCGCGCCGAAGGGGGTGAGCGGCGCGCTCGAGGTGCGGATCGACGCCGATGGCGTCTTTTCGCTGGCGCCGCGCGGCAAGGACGTCGGCTGGGCCGTGGCGGCCGTGCTCAACGAGATCACGAACGCCCAACTGACGGGTACCTGGCGTCGTCTGAAGATGTGCCGTAACCGGGTCTGCTCGGTTGCGTTCTATGACGGCACGAACCCCAACAACGGGGTCTGGCACGACGTGCGTGTGTGCGGTAACGCCGTGAACCTTCGGGCCTCGCGGCAGCGTCGGGCGGCCGCGCGCGCGTAGCGCGCCGCGGGCCGCCCGGCCGGCTCGCCGACCGCTCAGCCCTTCGCGGCCCGGCAGGAGCCCCACAGTGCACCGGGATTGATACGCGACGGGTGACGGTCGAGCATGTACTCGTAGAGCTCGAGGGTGCTGCCGGTGCGACGCACCCCGCTGTTGAAATCAAGGATGTAGCGGCGGGTCTCCTCGATGTGACGGGGATCGTCATCCGCGGTCTGATCCTTGTGGCCCGCGACGATCGCGGCCGGCGCCAACGCCTCGACCGTGTCGAGAGCCCTCAGCCACTCGGCTCGCCCTTCCGCGTCCGATGCCGCGAGCATGAGGTGCACGTTGTTGTAGATCACGTCGCCTGCGACGACCAGCTCCAGGTCGGGCACGTGCAGGCAGGTGGTGTTGTCGCTGTCGGTGTGCCCCAGGCGGACCGGGCGGACCTCCGCCCCTCCGACGGTCAGGACCTCGTCCTCGAGAGGTTCGGCGAGTACCAGTCGCTCAGCGATCTGCTCGGGGAACCAGGCGCGCCAGACCGCCTTGAGGACCTCGGGCGAGGACTGGTAGGCCATGTCCTCGACGACCTCGGGCAGCGCGAAGGCGCGCGCGCCCGGGTACTGCTGCAGCACGGCTCCGAGACCGAACCAGTGGTCCCCGTGGCCGTGCGTGACGTACACGCTCGTCACGGGGGCCGCATGCTCGCTGAGCCAGCGCAGCAGGCCCTCCGACTGCGCGATCGTGAAGAGCGGATCCACCAGCAGCGCCTCCCCCTCGTTCGAGATGAGGATGCTCGACGTCGGCGACCAGGAACGCTCGCTCTGATCGGGTGGCACGTCGGAGTTGGTGGTCGGCATGCCGTCCGCGACGTGCACGGCGTAGGTGAGGGCGTTCGACGTCATTGGTGGACTCCTCGGATTCTCGGGTGGTCGCTCCCACTCCGGCCGGAACGTGGAGGGAGCCGGAAGGCCGGTCCTCGTTCCGTCGCTCACGGAGCGATGACATTGACGCAAGCATAGACCCTATGCTTACGTCATAGAGCTCGCGTCGGCCGGGAATCCCGAGAGCCACCGGCTCCGATTCGTCGCCGCAAGAGAGCGATCGTCAAAGGAGACACGAGATGAACAGCCCAGCGACGAAGGCGCCGACCGCGGTGCTCGTCCACGGATACCTGGACGACGGCGCCATCTGGAACAGCGTCCGCACCGTCCTCGACGAGCGGTCGGTCCCCTCGATCGCCTTCGAGCTCGCCGGCATGGGTGCACGCGCCTCGGATCAAGGGCCGTTCACACTCGTTCGCTGGGCCCACGACCTCGAGAGCGTCGTGCGCACGACGGAGGGCCCCGTCGTACTCGTCGGCCACAGCATGGGGAGCCAGATCGCCGAGCTCGTCGCCGCCCGCCTGGCCCACCAGGTGCGCTCGCTCGTCTTGATCAACCCGATCCCGCTGGCGGGCACTCACCTGCCCCCGGAGCAGATCGCTCCCTTCCAGGCGCCGGATCTCGGACTCGACGCGCAGCGTGCCTTCCGCGGTGCGCTCGCCACCGCGTTCCCGGACGAGGAGAATGACCGGCTCGCCCAAGTGACGCTGCACGTCGCCCCCTCGACGATCTCCGACACGGCGACGGCATGGAACAACGGCCACCCGGACGGACACCAGCCCAGCAAGTACCGCGGGAGCGTCACCGTCCTGCGCGGCGAGAACGACCCCTTCGTCACGGAAGAGATCGTCTCCGCGTATGTCGCGCCCCGCTTCCCCGGCGCCACCTCGCAGACCATCGCCGGGGCAGGCCACTGGGCGCACGCCGAGAACCCGGCGGCGGTCGCCGCTGTCATCACGGCGGTCGCCGAGGAGACCGCGTCAAACTCCGCCGACGGCCGCCCGGCCAAGGCCTGGACGGCCGCGTTCGAGCAGCGCACCCAGGACTCCTTCGCGGCGGCGCTCTCGCCGAACGTGCGGATGGAGGCCAGCGCGCTCGCCAAGCCGCTGGAGCGCAAGGAGCAGGTCGAGGCCCTCATGGCCGCGGTGAGCTCCGCGTACGAGCGGCTCGAGTTCGTCCGGAAGGTGCAGGACGGACCGCGGACGTATCTGGAGTGGGAGGCCAGCGCGTTCGGCGGCTTCGAGATGAAGGGGATCACGATCCTCACGCGTGATGACGAAGGGTTCATCACGGAGATCGCCATCCACCACCGCCCCCTCGGCGCCGTGGTGCAGATCAACGCGAAGGTCGGGGCAGCCCTGACCGCGGCCGGCGTCATCCCCGCCGAGTACTTCAACTTCACAGAAGGCGAATGACCATGACGGAACGCATCGACGTAGAGTTCACGGCGGACGGGGGCGTGACGCTGCGCGGCTGGCTCTACCTGCCGGACGCCGAGGGTCCGCGCCCCGCGATCACGATGGCGCACGGATTCGGCGGCAACCGCGAGATGGGCCTCGACCCGTACGCACGCAAGTTCGCCGATGCCGGGTTCGTGGTGCTCGTCCACGATCACCGCACGTTCGGCGCCAGCGACGGCGAGCCCCGCAACGACGTCGACCCGTGGCGTCAGATCGCGGACTGGCGCCGCGCAATCAGCTTCCTGGAGGCCCGGCCGGAGGTCGACGCGGACCGCATCGGGGTGTGGGGCACGAGCTTCGCGGGCGGTCACGCGATCGTGCTCGGCGCGACCGACGTGCGGATCAAGTGCGTGGTGTCGCAGGTGCCCACCATCAGCGGATTCGAGCAGTGGCAGCGCAGGGTCCCGCCGGAGCGCATCGCCGCCTTCGAGCTCGCCCAGGCCGACGACGAACGCGCCCAGGCCGCCGGCGGCGAACTGCGGTACCAGACCTCCATCGGCGACGATCCGGCCGACCCGGCCCTGTACACCAGCCCGGACGCGCTGCGCTTCTACCGTGACCTGGTTCCGCCGGGCCGCGAGAACAACACGGTGACGATGCGCTCCAGCCGGGCCGCGCGGCTCTACGAGCCGGGCGTATGGATCACCCGGGTCTCGCCCAAGCCGCTCATGATGATCGTCGGGACCGGTGAGACGGTGATCCCGGCCGACATCCAGCTGGCCGCCTTCGAGCGGGCGCTGGCCCCGAAGAAGCTGGTGCTGCTGCCGGGCGGGCACTTCGACGCCTACAAGGTGCACTTCGAGGAATCCAGCGGCGCCGCGCTGTCGTGGTTCCGAACTCACCTGGACCCGGTCCCGGCCTCAACCGGCTCGTGAGACGGAGGCGGTTCCGGCCACTGCTGGAACCGCCTCCCCAGCGGGTAACTGCCGCCACCTCTCTCTCCCCGGCGGCGCGCTTCCGGAACGTGGCAGCCACGGTCACGCGCCACCTGGCACGGTCGTCCATGACATGCGCCTCGCCGAGTGCCGTGCCGACCCGTTCCCGCCGCCGTGTGTGTACCGGCGCGGACATGCGGAGGACCGTCGCAGGCAGCGGCTGTAGCGCTTGGGGCAGTGCAGGTTGGAGTGCTCTCGCCGGCATCTGAGGAGCGCCCGCGGCGATCGCAGCCGGCGAGCGTACGCAGGACAGCCGGTTGGCGAGCGGAGAGTGCCACACCGCCGTCCTGCGACTCCTGCTGTCCGTGTTGGTGCTCCGGCCGGGTGGGCGTCCCAGCACTACGGAAAACAGCGACACTTTCCGCCGGTTCCGCGAGGCGGTCGAGCGTGACTTCACCAAGACCCGTGAGGTCGCTGACTACGGGGGTACTCCCCGCGCACGCTCACGAGGGCAACCGCATCCGCGGTCGGTACCAGCGCCAAGGGGTTCATCGGGGTTCATCGACGAACGAGTCATGCTGGAGGCCAAGCACCGCCTCGCCCACAGCGACGAGCCCACCGTGCGTATTGCCGAACACATCCGCTTCAGCAGTGCCACCAACTTCAGCACGTACTTCCAGTCCCGAGCCGGACAGAGCCCGATCCAGTTCTGGAACGCGTCCCGCCAGGTCTCACGTCCGCAAGGTGAGCCCTGACGCTGCGGACGGCCAGAGGTGTTCTCGAGGGCTTCGCGTGGGAGGATGCGGCAGTCGACCAGCACGCCGAGGCTCTTGCGCAGGGCGGCCAAGTCGCGGATCCGGGCCGCGGGCAGCATCGGACAAGCGTTGAAGTCGAACTCCTCCACGACGGCCAGGGGCACGCCGATGGGAGGCGGCGCCAACGGGGCGGGCACGGCGCCGGTGCTCCCCGTCAGACCGCCGACTGCGGACGTGCATCACCGACCTGGCGGACTGCTTCCAGTCGTCGGCCCCTGCGGTGAGCTCCGTCCGCGTGTCCGGGTGAGGTCGCCGGGGCACACGGACGGAACGATGGGCGGCCCGCTGCGGGCCGTCCCGACCCGTGTGCCGCAGCGGCCGTAATCCGGCGTGGTGAAAGCGAGATCCCACCCGCCCGGCGAGGAACCCACTGGGACGCAAAGGGGCGTTCTGTTTTCGTGAACGCCCCTCAGATCAGAACATCGTGTTGTCGTTGGCGGAGGTGGCCGGCACGTCCTGAAGCACGTCCCAGTGCTCGACGATCTTCCCGCCCTGTACCCGGAACAGGTCCACGACGGCCTGCCCGCGCTCGCCGGGCGCGTTCACGTAGTGACTGTGGACGGCGACCAGATCTCCCTCGGCGACAACGCGCTTTCGGGAGACGGTCAGCTCCGGGAACGCCTGGAAGTACGCCCCAAGCCCCTCCCGTGCACCGGCCACACCATCCGCGATGCCGGGATTGTGCTGGTGGTACCCGGCGCTCCAGTACAGGTCGAGCGCGGACAGATCCTTGTCGACGATGAGCCGGTCGAATGCCTCGGTGACGAGCTTCTTGTTGGAGGCGGTGAGCCACCGTGGACCAGGTTGCCCGGTCTGCGGCCGGCTGACGGTGGAGAACATGTCGTTGCCGTTGACACTGCTGTCGGGGACGTTCTGCAGGGTGTCCCAATGCTCGGCGATCTTGCCGCCCTGGAACCGGAATATGTCGAATACGGCCGAGCCTCGACTTCCCGGCGTCAGTACGAGGTTGGAGTGCACCACGACGAGGTCGTCCTCGGAGATGACCCGCTTGACGTCGTACTTGGCGTCGGGGAACTGCTGATGCAACCCGGCAGCGAAGTTCTTCAACGCCTCGGGGCCGTCGGGCGCGAGGGGGTTGTGCTGGATGTAGTCGGCCCGCACGAACCTGTCCACGACCGCGGTGTCACCCCGCTCGAACGCCGCCTTGAGGACGCGTACGGCGACGGTCTTCTGGTAGTCGAGCCGGGTGCCGCCGTCGACGTGCCCGTAGGCGTGACTCGCGTTGACGGGGGGCGAGGCGAAGGCGGGTACGGTCGCGGCGCCCAGCAGGGCGGACGTGGCGACCGTGGCGACGAGGATGCGACGGGTGGCCATGCGCCTGCTGGACATGTGGGAAGTCACGATGTTCTCTCTCTCGGGACTTGGGCGGTTTTCTGGAAGGTCGGAGCGGACTCAGTTCTTGGGGCCGAACATGTAGGCGTTGGCGACGTCGATGAGGGCTGCGCCCTGGTAGGAGGGGTAGCGCTCGGTGATGGCCTTCTTGTAGGCGTCGCCGTCGTCACCGAGCAGCTCCCGGCTGGCGTTGACGTAGTCGGTGAGCTCGGCCCAGATGGCCGGGGTGGTCGGCTCGCCGTGGCCGGGCAGGATGGTGTCGTACTCGGTCTCGGCTGCGAAGCGGTCGATGTTGGCCTGCCAGCCGTCGAAGTCCTTGTCCAGGAGCCACAGGTGGGTGCGGTTGTAGACCACGTCCTGAGCGACCAGGACGCCCTCCTCGGGCAGCTTGATCACGAGGGTGGTGTGGATCTCGCCGCCGGTGACCTTCTCGAACACGAACGGGATGCCGTCGATGACCTCGGTGCCCGGGGTGATCTCCACGGTCGGAGTCATGTCGGCGAGCGGGATCGGGGCGCCGGTGGGCAGATCCGTCTTGGCACCCATGGCGACGATCTCCGCGGTGGTCTCCGGCAGCGCGTGCACGGGGACGCCGAAGCGGGCCGCGCCCTGGTAGTGGTCCGGATGCGCATGGCTGACGACGAGGCGGTCGAGCGGCTTGCCAAGGCTCTTGGCGTAGGCGACGACCTCGTCGGCGTAGGCCAGGACGAACTGCGCGTCGACGGCGATGATCCGCGACGGCGTCTCGATCAGCTGGGTGGTGACGCCCAGGCCGTCCTCGGGTGCGCCGTAGCTGTGGATGCGGACCGAACCCTTGTCGATGACCGTGAGGGTGCCGTGCATGACTGTGCTCCTGTCGGAATGCGGATGAGCGGTGATGAGGGGACGCGGGAAGGGGCGGATCGTTGATGGCCGACTCATGGCCGGCCATCGGCCGCATCGGACACGGCCGGCTTTCCATCCCCACGGGCCCGCGCCCCTGGAACAACTCCATACTGGGACGGAACCGGAGGTCCAGCGAGGTACGCTGCGGTCTCGTGATGGTCCACAGGCGACAAGCGCGGCGGAAGCCCGGCCGGCGGGAGACGGGCCTGCCGAAGGTGGTTTTCCATCCTCCGGCCGGAACCCCGGCGGGCATGGAGGTCATGACCCTGACCGACTTCCGCGACCGCATCCGGGACTGGCCCTGGCACATCGCCACCCCGCACCGGCAGGACTTCCACGCCCTGATGCTGGTCACCGCCGGCACCCTGCGCCACCGCGTCGACTTCACCGGGTACGTACTGCCGCCCGGTTCCTGGCTGTGGATCCGGCCCGGCCAGGTGCACCAGTGGCAGAACCCTGACCAGGCCGAGGCCATCCTGGTCTTCTTCCAGGAGGACTTCGTCGCGCCCGAGACCGCGGAACTGGCCGGACTCGGCACCGGCACCGCCGCGATGCCCTTGTACAGCCCCGATCCTTCGGAGGCCCCCGTGCTGGCAGCTGCGGCCGAGCAACTGGCCGCGGAGTTCTCCCAGTGGGACCGCCATCCGCTGCCGGTGCACACCGCCCTGCTGCACCGCCTGCTCGACGTCGTACTCCTGCGCCTGGCCCACCTGCAGCAGCACGGCCAGGCTGCGGAGTCCGCCCCCGAGCCCTTCCTGCGCTTTCGCGACGCTGTCGAACGAGGTTTCTCCCGCACCCATCGCATCGACGACTACGCCCGCGAACTCGGCTACTCCACCCGCACCCTCACCCGCGCCACCCAGACCGCCGCGGGCCTCAGCGCCAAGGACTACCTCGACCAGCGCCTCACCCTGGAGGCCAAGCGACTCCTCGCCCACGGCACCGAACCCGCCTCCACCATCGCAGCCCACCTCGGCTTCACCAGCGCCACCCACTTCGGCAAGTTCTTCCAACGCCACACCGGCCAGACCCCCCTGGCCTTCCGCGCCTCCCAACGTGCGTCGCCGCCTGCGTAGCCGCCCCACGCCACCTGACTGCGTGAACGAGTTCGGCGAGGGCTGCTTTGGGCGCCGGCCCGTTGGAATCACGAGCAACAGACTCCATCCCTTGGGCCAAAAGCCTGAAGTACTCACCAGCGCACAACTCACCGCGTGTTTCGGACGCCAGATCGAGGTCGCTCGGCATGCCGCCCGCTGGACTGCCCGCTCGGCACCGAGAAGGTGACGGTCGGTGCCGCACGCCTCCCCTTCTCGGCATCGACCGCGTCCGCTGACGATCCTCCAAGCCGCCGCGCCCCGGCTCGAAGGTCATCGCGTCCGCCCCTCCCTGGGAGGCCAGGGCACCGCCGTCCGTCGTTCCGTGGCCGCCATGAGGTCACGGCGCGGAGGGCAGCCGCTGTTGCGCGGTGTGGCGGGTTGCCCCACCGTCCGCTGAGCCGGGCGACGAGAAGCAGACCGCGTCCGCCCTCGTTGCGCAGTGCTCGGCGCCGATCGCGCCGAAGCGCTACGGAGCCCCGCTCGCGGTCCAGGTGCTCTCAGCCGACGGGTTCTTGCCTGGGGCGGAATCGTCCATGTCGGTGATCAGGGATCGAGGTTCGGCGAATGGGCGATGAAGGGTGACCGCGTCTCGACGCGGCATCGGCTCACCTGTGCAGGGACGCCGCGGGTCGAACCACGTACTGGCGCAGGTACAGGTCACGGTAGGTGACGGGGCCGCGGGGGCCGGGGACGCGGTCGATGTTGATGCCGGTTTCCGGCAGGCGCAGGAGCTTGAAGCCGTCGAGGAGCCGTGTGGTGGAGTTCCAGAAGACGCCTGAGCCACCGTAGGCGTCCATGAACTGGGCTGCGGTGTCCGGGTCGTGGGTGGCGATGGCGGCGGCCAGCCCGGAGGTCTCCTCGTTCGCGATCCGTGCTGCGTGGACCGGGCCGTCCGCCTCGTCGATCGTCACTGTTGCCGCACGCTCGGAGTCCAGGGACCACTCGTAACCGCGCGCGTGGGGGTGCGGCGGCAGCGACGCAGCGATGCCCAGGTCTTCGAGCGTCTTCAGAATGCCCGGCAGCAGCTTGTCGCGGACAGCCCGGTCGATGAGGAGCAGATTGAGCCGGTTGCAGACGCCCAGCCGGTCCAGGCTGCTGGTGACCAGCTCGTGCACCAGCTTCTCGTCGGCGTCCGGGGCCACGTAGAGCACTCCGCCGCCGTCCGCGTGGGCCAGCGTGCGCACACCGTGGCGGGCGGCCTCTCGGCCGAGCTCCCGGGTGCTGTCGCCGCTGCCGCGCAGGATGACCAGAGGGATGGTCTCGGGCAGCGACACCAGCGCGTACGCAGCCGCCCGATCCTCGCTCGGCACCAGCTGGACGGCGTCCGGGTTCAGTCCCGCCCCGGTGAGAGCGGGCGTGATCACGTGGGTGACCAGGGCCTGGGAGGAGCGCAGGGCCGCCGAACCGGTGCGCAGTACGCCGCCGTTGCGGGACTTGAGGAACTGGGACGCGACGTCGAGCGTCACATTGGGACGCGCCTCGAAGTTCGCTCCGATGACCCCCACCGGGCGGCGGCGCTCCAGCAGGACCAGGCCGTCGGGACGCTCCTCGAGGACGCTGTCCCGCGGCTCGTGCGGCACGTCCGCCAGCGTACGCAGCGCCGCGGCCATTTCCTCGAGCCGCGGGCCGGTCAGCCGGAGGCGATCCTGCAGTGCCGCCGACATCCCGCTCGATACGGCCGCTTGCAGGTCGGCCTGATTCGCCGCCGTCAGCACGTCGCGCGCCGTGTGCAGCCGCTCCGCCATGGCCCGCAGGGCGGTGTCGATCTCCACGTCCGACGCCCGGGCCAAGGCCGCCGAGCCCTGCGTCGCCCGGACCGCGCAGGCGTGAACCGCCTCCCGAACGGAGTTGGGCACGCTTATCTCGTTCCTGCTCACATCGGTCCCTTCATGGTCCAGGCGCACTACGCGTCGGGTGACAGGAGGATCGTTCAACAATCCCCGGGCAGTGTCACCGTAAACCGCCCGGTTTCCGCCGGGCAAGGGAAGAGTGCCGTTCCTGTCCCGTGCCGGGTGCTCAAAAAGTGACCACCGGCTTGAGCGTGACCCCGCTCTGGCTGTCCTCGAAGGCCTGGTTGATGTCCTCGAAGTCGTAGTGCTTGATGAGTCCGTCGAACGGGAACCTGCCGGCCTCGTAGAGAGCGATCAGCTGCGGAATCAGCACCTGAGGCACGGCGTCGCCCTCAAGGACGAAGGTCACGCTGGCACCGGAGAGCATCGAGCTGCCGATGTCGACGGGCGACTCGGTACCGGGCTTTGCCAAGCCCACGATCGCGGCGTGGCCGAGCAGGCCCATCGAGTCGATCATCTGGCGGAAGACGACCTGGCTGTTCCTTGGCGGTCGCGATGGCGGCCTTCACCTTCATGGCGGCTTCTTTCTGTGCATGATTCCCCTACGGATCGACTCGGTGACGGGCACGGCGAGCCATGGGCAGGGGAGTGGGTGGGCTCCGTGTTCGCAGGGGCCGGTGCCGTCGCGAAGCTCGGGCGTGTCAGTGGCCGGGCCCACTCGAGCGCATCTGCCACTGGGTCAGCGCACCGAAGGCCAGGACGTTGGCTCGGCGGGTGGTGAAGCGCGAGGTCAGGGTGGTCACCCAATTGAAGGTGCCGGAGACGACGCTGGGCGGAGGGTTGCGCCGGTCCAGCGTGCGCAGTGCGGTGGTGACCACCTGGCGCGGGGTCTGCATCCGGACACCGCGGGCCATGTCGTCGGAGCCGAGCGCGTCGAAGAACTCGGTGCGGGTCGGGCCCGGAGAGAGGGCGAGCACGCGCAGGCCGGTCCCTCGCGATTCCTGCCACAGCGCCTCGGTGAAGCTCAGCACGAAGGCCTTGGTCGCCCCGTAGACGGCGGCGTTCGGCCACGGCTGGTATCCGAGGGAGCTGGCGACGTTGACCAGGAAACCGGTCAGCTGGCCGATGAACGCCCTGGTGACGTCGACCAGGCTGGCCACGTTCAGGCCGATCTCCTGCTGGACGCGTTCCGCGTCCTCCTGGCGGAAGGGGGCGTGGGTGCCGAAGCCGGCGTTGTTGACGAGGCTCGTGACGGTGATCCCGCGCCGGGCCACCTCCTTGGCCAGTGCTTCGCCGGCGGCCGGCACGGTGAGGTCGAAGGGCACCGCCGTGACGGTGACCCGGTACTTCGCGGACAGCTCGTCGGCCAGGGCCTCCAGCCGGTCCGCGCGGCGGGCGACCAGCACGAGGTCCGAGCCGCGCTCGGCGAGCAGGCGGGCGAACTCCGCGCCGAGTCCGGCGCTCGCCCCGGTGATCAGTGTGGTCTGGGTACGGTAGTCGATCTTGTTCATGGCGGTCGGGGACACGGCGCCCTTGCGGGTTACCTGTTCCCCTTCCCCTTTCCATCCTTGCGGCGGTCGGCGACCGTCATCTGGTGCCAGGCGGGCCCGGAGGCCCGCCTCGGCGATGGTCGTGACGTTTGAGGGCGTCAGCCCTGGCTGCGGGGCGGTGACCACGTCGGCCCCGCCCTCCTGCTCGGCGTCGATCCGGCTCACGTGATGCGTCGCAGGATGCGGTCCTTGCCGCGGGTGTAGGGCGGGGTGGCCACGCCCAGCGTGTCCGGCTTGAGCGGCTTGTCGAGGACGGACTTGAGGTGACTGAAGGTGTCCAGGGAGTACGAGCCGTGGTAGTGGCCCATGCCGCTCTCACCGACGCCACCGAAGGGCAGGGCGAGCGCGCCGAGCTGGAGGAGCGAGAGGCCGAAGGCCAGGCCACCGGAGGACGTCTCCGCGGTCAGGCGCCGCTTGGAGCGCTTGGACGCGGTGAAGGCGTACAGGGCCAGCGGCTTGTCCCTTCCGGTGATGAAGGCGATGGCAGCGTCCAGGTCGGGGACGCGTACGACGGGCAGGATGGGGCCGAAGATCTCGTCGCGCATCACCGGGGAGTCGGGGTCGACGTCGGCCAGCACGGTCGGGGCGATGTAGCGGGCGTCGCGGTCGTGGTCACCGCCCACGACGGTCCGGCCGTCGTTCAGCAGGCCGGCCAGCCGGTCGAAGTGGCGCTCGTTGACAATACGGCCGTAGTCGTTGCTGCGAGCCGGATCGGCGCCGTACATCTCGCGGACCGCCTGCGTCAGGTGCGCCTCCATCTCGGCGGCCGCCTCACCTATCGCCAGCACGTAGTCGGGTGCGACACAGGTCTGGCCCGCGTTCATGAACTTGCCCAGGGCGATGCGGCGGGCGGCCGTCGCGAGGTCGGTGCCGGGTTCGACGACGGCGGGGCTCTTGCCGCCCAGCTCCAGGGTGACGGGGGTGAGGTGACGGGCCGCGGCGGTCATCACGATGCGCCCGACCATGCCGTTGCCGGTGTAGAAGATGTGGTCGAAGCGCTGTTCCAGCAGGGCGGTCGTCTCCGGCACGCCGCCCTCGACGACGGCCACGGCCTGCGGGTCCAGGACCCGGGGCAGCCAGTGGGCGAGCACGGCCGAGGTCGCGGGGGCGACCTCGCTGGGCTTGAGGACGACGGCGTTGCCGGCGGCCACGGCACCGATGACCGGCGCGAGCGCCAGATTGAGCGGATAGTTCCAGGGGGCGATGACCAGCACGACGCCCAGCGGCTCACGCACGGTCCAGGCCCGGGACGGCATGAGCGACAGGGGCACGGAGGCTCTCTTCGGACGCAGCCACCGGTCGAGATGACTCAGGGTGTGGTCGATCTCCCTGACCAGGAAGCCGATCTCCATCATGCGCGACTCGGTCGCGCTCTTGCCGAGGTCGGTCTGCAGCGCCTGGACGAACACGTCCTCATGCTCCGTCAGCAGACGTCTCAGCGCCTGCAGTTGCTGCTTGCGCCAGGCGACGGGCTTGGTGCGGCCGGTGTTGAACGTGGTCCGCAGTCGCGCGACGGTCTCCGCCCCTGGGGTCGCGGTAACGGCGATGTCCGGCTGGCCGCCGGTGGGTGCGTTGGTGGTCATGCCCAGAAGCATATACGAAACGAAAGCCTTTCGTTTCGTTTGCCCTGTACACTTGGTCGTGTGACCTGTCCCACCCTTACTCGACGTTCCGCGCGGCAGCCCGGCCGGCCAGTGCGCTCCGCCGCCCATACCTTCCTCCGGATCCCTTCGGGAGCCGCCCGATGACCGGGGAGCAGCCACGCCGGGGGCGCCCCCGCGATGCCTCCCGCGACCGCGCACTGCTGGAGGCGACCATGGCCGTCCTGACCGAGAGCGGCTACCGCGCGCTCACCACCGCCGCCGTCGCGTCCCGCGCCGGAGTGTCCACCGCCACTCTCTACCGCCGCTGGCCGTCCAAGGAGGTCATGGTCGTCGACGCTGCCGCCGCCTACGCCCAGGAACTCACGACACACACCGACACCGGCACACTCGAAGGCGACCTCCGCGCCCTGCTCCGGGACAAGGCGGCTTCCCTGACCGGGAAGGAAGGAGGGGTGTTGCAGACATTGATCGGGGAGGCCCGGCACAACACCCCGCTGGCCGAGGCCCTCACGAACACGTTCGTGCTGCCCGTGCGCCGGCGCATGGAGGAGATCACGAAGCGTGCGGCGGAGCGGGGCGAGATCCCACCGGTGGAGCATGCCGACCTGCTCGGCGACCTGGTCCTCGGTCCCATGGTCAGCAGGTTCTTCCTCACCCCGCTGCCGCCGGACGAGGTGGACGCGGCAACCGCGACGGAGACCGCCGACCGCCTCCTGCCCTTCCTCCTGCGGGCCGTCGGGCACAAAGGGCACGCCTGAGCGAAGGCGGCCCCTGAACGCGTCCGAAAAGGCAAGTTCACCGGGCCGCCTTTCGCGCAGCGACGCCGCCGGCGGCGGACCGTGACCCGGAAGACGGCCCGGGGCCACCAAGATCGGTGTCCGACTGCGCCGCGCATCTCGGAGCGTCGG
This sequence comes from Streptomyces sp. Ag109_O5-1, assembly GCF_003814875.1. Lineage (GTDB taxonomy): Bacteria > Actinomycetota > Actinomycetes > Streptomycetales > Streptomycetaceae > Streptomyces > Streptomyces sasae. Next base: position 2,581,042 of record NZ_RKQF01000001.1, read on the forward strand.
GCGTCGGGCGTCGGTCGGGGCAAGGGACCTTGTCGCTGCCCACGACTGACGGCTGCGCTCAAAGCTCCGATTCACGTGGCCTCGCAGAGCAGCACGGGCACGAGGAAGAGGACGAGACAGTGCCCTCTGACCGGCCGGGGGCGGGGGTCAGCTGTTCAGGAAGCCCAGGATGTGGTCGGCGACGGTCTCGGGCTGCTCGAGGTGCAGGAAGTGCCCTGCGCCGGGTACGACGATGCGTTGCAAGCCGCTCGTGAACACGGCCTCCATGCCGTCGCTCAACTCGACGGACATGCAGTTGTCGTCGGCCCCGTGGAGGTAGAGGGACGGGACGGTGATGGCACCGCTCGCCCGGGCTTCCGCGGCCTGGGTCCCCTCGTCGGCGGGAGGCGTGAACAACTGGCGGTAATAGCCCAGGGTCTCGGTCAGGACTCCTGGCGCACGGAGGGTCTCCTTGAGCGCGGCCCGCTCCGCGTCCGGCAGCTCGTAGCCGGGCGACCATTCCCGCCAGAGCCGGTCGATGAAGGCGAAGTCGTCGAACTCGACGGCCGCCTCCGCCATGGCCGTCTGGAAGAAGAACATGTACCAGCTGCGTCGCTGCTGGTCGCCGTCGACGACCCATGCGGTGCGCAGTTGAGGGCCGTAGGGAACCGCCATGCCGACAAGCTTGCGGACACGCGTCGCGTCGAGGCTGGCTGCCGCGTACGCCGCCCGGGCACCGAGGTCGTGACCGATGAGATCCGCCTGCTCGCGCCCGAGCGCTTCGATCAGGGTGAGGACGTCCTGGCCGGTCGCGGACGCGCGATAGGAGCCGTCGGGTGCCGCGCCACCGGGCCAGTATCCGCGCTGTGCGGGTGCTACCACCCAATACCCTTCCTGTGCGAGGCGGTCGAGAAGTCCTGCCCAGCTGGCGGCGTGGTCGGGAAACCCGTGGAGGCACAGAACGAGTGGACCGCTGCCGGCCTCAAGGATCGGAACCTCCAGCCCACCGGCCTGAACCGTCCGATGACGGACTCGATCGGCCGCGTGGGACGTTCCGGCCGAGGAGCCCTCGACAAGCGGCGGTCGCCGGGTCACCTGTGTCATGCGTTCGACCTCCAAGCGGCCCTGGCGGCATCGCGGTCCCGCAGGCCCGGACCGAGTAGTGGGTTGCGTGTTCTGCTCCAGCCGAAAGAGCGGCTGTCCCGCGATCGAGGGTCTGCACTGGATGCAATGAGCGTAAGTCTTTTGATTACGTTGCTCAAGTAGCTCTTGAGATGAGCAAATAGATCACAGTTGTTTCAACGGGCATCCGGACGTCGGCCGACTCCCGCTGGACCGGACACGAACGGGGCCTTGTCGCGGCCCGCCACCGCGAGCAGTCCACCACCCTGCTCCTCGCGCGGGTCACGGTGATGTATGAGGGGTCATGATCCTTGACGCCCTGGCGGGATCGCCTCCGCGGAACCGCTAGAGGGACAACAGGCAGATCACAAATCCCGCTCCATGGCACCGCTGCCTTGACGAAGGCCTCCTACCCGGCGGTCCGCACGCGCTGACGCGCCCGGTGGGCTCGCAGGTTCTCCGGGTTGCCGCAGGTCTTGGTGGAGTGCCATACGCCGCTGTTGTTGCGGGAGCGGTCGAAGAAGGCCGTCGTGCAACGGGCGTTGCGGCAGATCTTGAGCCGGCGCCAGGTGTCCGCCTGCTGGGCCTGGAACATCTCGAGGAGCACCAGGGCGGCCACATACCGCCAGCCTTGTCCGCGCGGCTCCAGGACGACCCGCCCGCTGCGGTCCATCCGCAAGGCCGCCGCCGCGACGTGAACGGCGGGCGCCACGTCAGCGTCATCGCCGCTTGGGCCGTCGCCGTCCGGTGCGGCGAGAAGCCGCCGCAACTCGGCACGAAGGCCGCGGAGTTCTTCGAGATCGTTCTCGGTGAGCCGCACCTGCGCGGCGGCCTGCGCCGCCTCCTGGGCCCAGCACTCCAGTGCCTGGTCGGCCCATGCCTGCGCGTCGGCGAGGTCGTCCAGAAGATCCGCTGCCCGGGGGCGGCCGGCGGAGATGGTGTTGAGCAGGTCGTGCACCAGCGCCAGCCCGAGGGGGGCGGGCTCGACTTCGTACCGCGTGGATGCGGACCACGCCATGGTCCTGCCCCCTTCACTCCTCGTCATGGCCGACATGACTGTGGCCATGTGGCCACTGCCTCAGAGTACGGCACCCCTGCCACCTTGAAATGAAATGAGCTATCGGCGTACAGTCCTTTCTGTTGGATCGGCAACGCAGCCGCACGAAGGGTGTCGCTCATGAGCTCGCCAGCCTCCACAGCGCCCGGGACGCTCTTGGCCCTCCGGAGCGGGAGAACCGTGGCGGCACCGCTGTCGCGCCGCCGATAACCCCCGCATCACCGCGGAATGTGTCGGCCCCGTCGTGGCATCACGCCTCCCTACCGCCCGCACTGCCGTCGTCGACGGAGCAGCCACGCGCTTGGAGCGGCTCGGCGCGATCGCCGCACACCTCGACGCGTTCTTGACCTGGTATCGCTGACGGGCCCGCGCCGACGCGCCGCGGACAGGCCCTGAAACCCGGCCGGCTGACACTCATCGACGGCGGAGGCCAGATCGCCCCGCACAGCACCCCCACCGTCGCGCAATCCGCCCCCAACCGGTTTTGCGACCGCCTCACCCGATGGGCCGCGAGCCCGCCCGTACTGTCCAGAGCCAAGGAAATGTCATGCCCGTTCTCACCCACTCCATCGATGGCGATGTCGCCACGATCGTCCTCGACAATCCTCCGCAGAACCGCTTCGCGCCCGAGTTCACCCAGGAGCTCAGCGAGATCGTCGACGCCCTCACGCGCAGCCAGGCCCGCGCCGTCGTACTGCGGGCCGAGGGACCCGACTTCAGCTACGGTGGCGACTTCCGGCCCTGGGTCGACGCCGACCGCCCGAGCCTGCGGGCCGACTTCGACCACGCTCTGTCCGTGATCAACCGGTTCGAGCAGCTCCCGATCCCGGTCGTGGCCGCGGTCCAGGGGCTGTGCTACGGCGGCGGCTTCGAACTCGCGCTGCGGGCCGACATCATCCTCGCCGCCGAGAGCGCCCGCTTCGGCCATCCCGAGCAGTCGCTCGGCATCATCACCCTCCTCGGCGGGATCCACCGCGTGGCCGAACGGGCTGGCCGGGCCCGCGCCTTCGAATGGGCACTGACCTCCGAGCAGGTACCCGCCGCGGTCATGGCCGAGGCCGGGGTCATCAACCGCGTCGTCCCCGACGACGAACTGCGCACCGAAGCCGAGGCCTTCGCTCAGAAGATCGCCCAGGGCCCCACTCGGGCACACCTCGTGCACAAGGCGTTGTTGCGCGCCTGGGCCACAGGCGGCATCCCCGCCGCCGACCAGCAGCTGTTCGATCTGGCCGTCCCTCTCTTCGAGACCGAGGACGTCAAGGACGGCCTGGCCTCCGCCGCCAAGGCCCTCAAGGAGGGCCGCCCCCGGCCCGTCCTGCCCTTCAAGGGCCGCTGATCCCCCTCTCCCCCACTCGCCGCCAGCCAGAGGACACCACATGATCATCGATTCTGCGGACCTGGACGCCAAGTCCGCCTACAAGCTGCTCATCGGCAGCGTCATCCCTCGCCCCATCGCCTGGGTGAGCACCCTGTCCACCGAAGGCGTGGGCAACCTGGCTCCCATCTCCTTCTTCACGGTCGTCGGGCGCAAACCGCCCCGGATCTCGCTGTCGTTCCAGCCGCGCTCGGACGGCGCCACGCTCAAGGACAGCTTCGTCAACATCCGGGACACCGGCGAGTTCGTCACCAACATGGCCACCCTGCCGCAGATCGAGGGGCTGAACCGAAGCGCCTTCGAGTTCGAGCCCGACGTCGACGAGTTCGACGCGGTCGGGCTGGAGAAGGTGCCGTCCGAGGCTGTTCGCCCGCCCCGTATCAAGGGAGCGCCCATCGCGTTCGAGTGCACCGTCGAGCACATCTTCTCGGCGCCCGACGGACTCAACAACGCCGTCTGGGGCAATGTGGTGCGCTTCTACATCCGAGATGACCTCTATGTGGGTGGCCGGATCGACTTCGGTGCCATCGCTCCGGTGGGACGACTCGCCGCCGAATACACCCTCGTGAACAACGCGTTCGAGACGCCGCTCGACCCCCAGGTGATCAAGGAGTACTCCGAACGCCGGATGGAGCGCCTGGACCAGAAGGACACGTACTACTCGCCGATCGACACACCCCACTGGTCGCCGTCCGGGTCCACCACGAGCCTCGACTGACAGGCCTCACGGAAATCCAGCGCATCCATCCGCCGCGCAGCGTCGTGGTGCTGGCCGGAGCGGGCGTGGGCGGCGCCGCTCGCAGCGCGCGGTGGACGCCGGAGCGGTGATGACGTGCCAGCGACAGCAAACGCGGCATCCCGTCACATGAGGACCGCTCACGTGGCCCATGACAACTTGCATAGGCTTGTAAAGGGGCGCCCCTCCCACCTACGGGTGTACCTCTCGGCTGCCCCTCCACCGACCTCTCGCCGGAGCGCGATCATGCCAGATCCCGCAACTCTGTCCAGGGCGCAAGCCCTGGCAGGCTGGGCGCGCCAGCAGTCTCCGCAGCACGTGGCGCCCAGGGGCGTGCGCATCACGAGCTGCAGCGCTCGACCTGCCCATACAGGTACCGGTTCCAGCCCAGGCCCGCCCCCAGACCACAACACCGCGACGCAGCACAGCGTCGCCGTGACCCGATACCCGGACTCTTACCGCGATCTCAACAAGACCGCCCCGCGCGTCGCGGAATCGGAACAGACACTGCTCGGCCGATCAGACGGCGACGACGACTTCCTCTGCGTCCGCGATGCCGAACCACGGCACCGCCTGTCTCCGGGACAACCCGATGCCCTCACACATGCCCTCCCACGCCCGTTGGCTCACCGGCGGTTCCTGGATCACGGTGCGCGGCCGCGGAGGCCGGCACCGCCTGTTCGTCCGACAGGACGGCCCCGAAGACGGCCGTCCCGTCACGCTCCTACACGGCTTCCCCACCTCGTCACACGACTGGTCGCTCATCCTGCCCCACCTCACTGACCTGGGCCTCCGCGTCACGTCCTTCGACCTGCTCGGGTTCGGCGCGAGCGACAAGCCACGCCGCCACACCTACTCGGTGATGGAGCAGGCCGACCTGGCCGAAGGCGTATGGACCCACCTCGACATCGGCGACACCGCCATGGTCGCTCACGACTACGGCGTCACCGTGGCCCAAGAGCTCCTGGCCCGGAACCCCCGCCGCGTCACCCGCATGGTATGGCTCAACGGCGGCCTTTACCCCGATCTGCACCGCCCACTGCGCATTCAGCGTCTCCTGCACGGCCCCTTCGGCCCCCTGCTCAGCCACGGCATCAACCAGAAGACATTCGCCAGATCGATGCGCCGTCTCATGGCACGTCCCGCTTCCGACCAGAACCTGCACGAGATGTGGAATGGCATGGCCCTGCACCAGGGACACCTGCTGGCGCCACGTCTGCTGCGCTACATCGACGAACGCCGCGCCCACGAAACACGATGGGTCACGGCCCTCGAAGACTTCAACGCCCCGACCCTCTTCGTCTGGGGACCCCGTGACCCCATCAGCGGTGCCCACGTCGCCCAGAGAATCCGTCAGCGCTTCCCTCACGCACGCCTGCAGGAACTCGACGACCCCTTCCCGGTCGGCCACTACCCACAGATCGAGGCCCCTGACGAAGTCGGCTCTCTGATCGGGAAATTCCTCAGCTCGCCTCCCGGGCTCGTGTGCGACTAACCTGCCGGCGCCGGCCCTTCCCCGAATGCCTTGCAAAGGCCGAGGGCCGGGTCCGGCCAGGCGGACGCGACGATCGCTGACGAGGCCGGACAAGAAGACGCAGCCGGCTCCTGACCTGATCGGCCGCGGCGTCCACTCCAACCCCACCCCGGCGCGAAGCAAGTCGGGGACAAGACCTACCTCCCGACAGCCGGGAGCTGGTTCCACCTCGCCTGCCGGCAGGACCTGGCCACCCGTGAGGTGTTCGGTCACGCGGCAACCCGGCTGCCTCACGCATGGGGACCGCGGAGAGTCTTGCTCCCTGCTCAAACGGGTTCTCGGCGCGGACACGGCCCGACCGGGCTCCGTCCGCGCCCAGATCCTCGCGTTCCCCGAGACGTTCCACAACCGCCGCCCTCTGCGCAAGCACAGGGTTCTCGGCAGCTACGCGGCTTGTGCCGGCCACGTCGAAACCCGCTGCGACCAGCGCGAGCGCGGTTTCCTTCCCGATACCGGATGACGCGCCTGTCACGAGTGCCAACGACCGATTCTTCGTCGTCACAACTCCGCGCCCACCGAGAAACCGACCGCTTTCCCCTTGCAGGGCTCAAGCGGGCAGATGGCGGCATGGACAGGATCAGCGTGCGGGACAGGCGCGAGAGCGCCATCCGCGCGGCGATCGCCGAGTTCGCGATCACCGGTTACTACGGCACCTCTACCGCGGCGATCGCCAAGCGAGCAGGCGTCTCGCAGCCGTACCTCTTCCGGCTCTTCCCCGACAAAAAGGCGATCTTCGTCGCCGCATTGGCGCGGAGCGCGGAAGACACACGCCTGGCCTTCGAGATGGCGGCCAACGGGGTGGAGAGGGGCGCGCCGGCCTTTCGCGCCATGGCGAACGCTTACACGCGGCTGATCTCGATGCGCCCCGAAACACTTCTGATGCAGATGCAGGGATACGCCGTCGTGACGGCCACTGGGCCACAGGGCGACGACCTGATCGGCCGCGACGTCCGGGCGGCCTGGATGAGGATCTGGGAAGCCGTGCATCTGGCGCTGGGTGCCGATGCCGACCGGACTGCACGTTTCTTTGCCTGCGGCATGCTCGGTAACACGCTCACCGCCATCGGCCTCCCCCCGGGCGCGGGAAAGTAGCCAGGAGGCCAGGATGCCTTCCGGAAGGACGAGGCGTCAGCGCACGCCTGCCGCATCCAGCAGGGTGACCACCGTGGGGGCGACGAGTCCCGTCAGGGTGTCGGCTCCGATCCCGGCGCGGGCGCCGGCGCCATCGAAGACCAGGATCAGCTGCCGGGCCAGCAGATCGGGGTCGCTCGCGCCGCCACGCTCGGCCTCTGTGCGGAAGAAGGCGGCCAGTTTCGCCTTGATCCGGTGTGCCACCCGGCTCGCAGGGTGATTATGGTCCTTGAGCTCGATCTGCACAGCCAGGTACCGGCAGCCTCGGAAGGCGGGCGCGCGCGCCTGCGACTCCAGTTGCCCGAAGACGTGCAGGATCCGCTCGCGGGAGGAGCGGCCGTCGTCCGCCGGGGGCAGGATAGGGGCCACGAAGGGGGCAGTGCGCTCCTCCAGGCTTGCTGCCAGCAGGTCGTCCTTGCTGTGGAACAGCTGGTACATGGAGCGCTTCGACACGCCCGCCGCCTTGCACAGCGCGTCGACGCCGATATTGACGCCGTCCTGGTAAGTGAGGGTGGCCGCCGCCTCCAACAGGCGCTCTCTGGAAGTTGACTTCGCTTCGGTGGTCATGTCGTGAGGTTAACTCGAATCGGACGAATTGGAAACCGATCGGTTTTCAGTGCTGCCGGGAGGCGACCGGCGCCTTCCGGGCACTGAAGTCCGCTCAGAGGCTCGGCGACGGTCTCGGGGGAGAAAGACCGTCGCCGAGCCCTGATGGTGTGCACGCCCCTCGTCCCCACGGGGGCGACACACACGGGGCCACTCCGCACAACGGCCCCGTCCTGGGAGGCGGAAGGAATTCCGCTACACCGGGGTGGCGCTCTTCTCGGGGTCCGTCGCGGCAGGGATGCGGTGCAGCCCCTTGCGGTCGTACCACCCCAGCACGCCGAAGCCGAACAGAGCGGCCGCCACGAGGCCGACGGCCATCATGACCCAGCCCCGGGTCAGCCCCGCGTCGCCCTGCGCGCCGTAGTAGAGGATGGAGCGTACTCCGCCGGCGATCTGCCGCAGGGGCTCGAACTCCGCAAGGATGCGGTAGAAGCCGGGCAGCGCCTGGATCGGCGTGGTGGCGTTGGCCGTTGGCACCGCCATGCCGATGAACACCAGCGTGGCCACCAGCATGCCGGGGGTGCCGAACACCGCGAGGAGGGTGAGCGCACCGATCCCGGAGACCGCGATGGCGCACACCGAGTACAGCCACAACAACGGCAGGTGGGAGGCGTCCATGCCCATGATGCCGACCGCCCCGACCATGACCAGGGTGCCCATCAGCAGGGACAGGGCCGCCATGAGGGTGCTGCTGATGGCGAGGGTCTGCACCCGGGTCGCCCGGATCAGCGGGCGGTGCAGGCGCAGCGGACCCAGGTCGTTGTGGGTGTAGCCGAGGGTGTGGTCCACCTGTCCGCTGATGACGTTGGCGGAGAGCATGCCGACGACCACGAGGGCGAGCGCGTAGTAGAACGCGGTGAGGCCCAGGCCGCTGTGCGAGTCGAGGGGATGGCCGTCCTTCACTGTGACGGCGGCCGGGTCGGCGAGCAGGACGCGTGCCGCGGCGGGCAGCTTCTTGTGCGCGGTTCCGATCCGGGCGGTCAGTTCCTTGCCAATGTGGAGCGAGGCGTTCTCGGCGGCCTGCGTCGTCGCGACCCGCGCCAGACTGGAGCCGAGGCTGCCGGCGGACTGGTTCGTCAGCACCGTCAGCGCCGGGCGGCTCGGGGTTTCGGCGGCCGTGGTGCCGGTGCCGGTCAGGGCGGCGACCGAGGACGTGAAGCCGGCGGGCACGACAAGCGCACCGTACAGCTTGCCCTTGCCGAGCTCCTCCTTCACCTCCCGCTCGTCCATCACCTTCCAGTCGACCTTGTCCCCTCCCGCGGTGGACTTCTTGATCGAGCCGGTGATCTGCGCTCCCAGGTTCACCTGCTTGCCGCCGACCGTGGCCCCCTCGTCGGCGTTGACCAGGCCGACGGGCAGGTTCCTCATGTGGCCGGCCGGGTCGATGTTGGCGCCGACGTACAGCACGGCGAACAGCAGCGCGAGAACGCCGGTGATCACACCGCTGGCGATCCACAGGGGTTTCGCGCGCAGCACGCGGAAGGGGTGAATTCCGTTCATGACTTACTCCGGCCTGGACAACACAGCTACATCAGGAGAAGACCGGACGGCACCATCGCCGGACCGGGAACCTGCAGACTCAAAACCCTTCGGCACACGAAGGCAACCGTGGATCACGGTCTCGGCCGCCCTCCACGAGGAAACCGACCGGTTTCCCGTTAATAGTAAACCGATCGTTTTCGTTATTCAAATCGACCACCGCCGTCCCCGGGAAGGCCCCGTCCTGATCACGGGCTGTCGGCATCGAGGCGGCCACGCCGGTCCGGACCGGGCTCAGGGTGTTCTGGTGCCCCTGACCGTCGGCTCGCGGTCGCGTCACGCGGCCACCCGCGCCGATCGCCGCCGGCCTGCGCTCTTCAGTGGCGTGGTGGATCGGTGTGTGTGAGTCGCTCAGGGGCAGCCCTGTGCCGCCGTAGCGGGCGGCGACGATCTCGGCGGCGATGGACAGGGCGGTCTCCTCGGGTGTGCGGGCGCCGAGATCGAGGCCGATGGGTGAGTGCAGGCGGGTCAGTTCGGCTTCGGTCAGGCCGATGTCGCGGAGCCTGCGGTCGCGGTCCTCGTGGGTGCGGCGGGAGCCCATCGCGCCGATGTAGGAGGCCGGCAGTCGCAGAGCCGCTTCCAGGAGGGGCACGTCGAACTTGGCGTCGTGGGTGAGGACGCACACCACCGTGCGCTCGTCGGTCCGGGTGCGGTGTAGGTAGCGGTGTGGCCAGTCGACCACGATGTCGTCGGCCTCGGGGAAGCGTGTCCGGGTGGCGAAGACGGGCCGGGCGTCGCACACCGTGACGTGGTAGCCGAGGAACTTGCCCACGCGTACCAGGGCCGCGGCGAAGTCGATGGCGCCGAAGACCAGCATGCGGGGCGGCGGGACGCTTGATTCGACGAACACCGTCAGGTCGGGATCGCAGTGGGTTCCGTCCTGCGCGATGTCGAAGGTGCCGGTGCGCCCTGCCTGCAACAGGGAACGGGTCTCGTCGACGACGGCGCGGTCCAGGTCGGGACGTCCGCCGAGTCCGCCGTCGTGGGATCCGCCCTCACGGACCGTCAGCGCCCGTCCGAGGAGTTCTGCCGGGCCGCGGACCACGCGGGCCAGCGCCGCCGCCTCGCCCCGGGTGGCGGCCGACAGCGCCGTCTGGAATGTTCTCCGGCCGGGCGCGTCGGCGGGTACGGGCGTGACCAGGATGTCGAGGACACCGCCGCAGGTCAGGCCGACGGCGAAGGCGTCCTCGTCGCTGTAGCCGAACCGCTCGCGCACCGCCTGGCCGTCCTTGAGCGCCTGGGTGCACAGGTCGTAGACCGCGCCTTCGACACAGCCGCCGGAGACCGAGCCGATGGCCGCTCCGTCGGCGTCGACGGCGAGCGCGGCGCCCGGCCCTCGCGGGGCGCTGCCGCTGACGGCCACGACGGTGGCGACGGCGAAGCCCCGGCCTTCCTCGAGCCACCGGGTCAGCTCGTCCGCGATGTCCATCATGGGAGCCACTCTCTTGTCTGCGCAGATCGGGCCGTCGTCAGAGCAGCTTGTCCAGCGTGATCGGCAGGTCCCGGATCCGCTTGCCGGTCGCGTGATGGACGGCGTTCGCGACCGCGGCCGCCACGCCGGTCATGCCGACCTCGCCCAGGCCGATGATGCCCAGGGGCATCGTCTTGTCCGGTTCGTCGAGCCAGTCGACGTCGATCGGGGGGATGTCGGCGTGCACGGGCACGTAGTAGGAGTCGAGCCCGGCACTCATGGTGCGCCCGTTGCGGGGATCGATCAGGCTCTGCTCCGACAGCGCCATGCCGATGCCCATGACCACGGCCCCGCGGAGCTGGCTGGCCGCGGTCTTGGGGTTGATGACGCGGCCGACGTCGAACATGCCGAGCCAGCGCGAGATCCGCAGTTCGCCGGTGTCGGCGTTCACCCGCACCTCACAGAACTGCGCGCCGCGGGCGGCCTTGGACCAGCGCTGGTCCTTGAGGAAGGTGGTCAGGAAGCGGCTCTGACTGCCCAGCGCGCCGAACCTGGTGGCCGACCCGACCGACGCCTCGATGAACGGGCGCCGCGCCGCACGCAGGGCGGCCGCCGGTTCCTGACCGGTCGTGCCCGTACGCCGGGCCAGGGCACTCACCTTCCGGGTCAGCTCGGCGCACGCGGCGAGGACGCTGGTGGCCACCGTCGCCGTCTGGTTGGAGTTGCCGGCCATCGGTCCGGACGGCAGGGCCGAATCGCCGTACTCGACACGGACCTTCTCGTAGGCGATGCCGAGGGCGTCCGCGGCGATCTGTGCCTGTACGGTCGCGGCGCCCATGCCCATCTCGTGGAAACCGCACTGCACGAGGGCGCTGCCGTCGTCGCTCAGCCGTACCTTGACGTCGGCGACCAGGCGCACGACCGGGTGGTAGGCGGTGGCCGTGCCCATGCCGACGAGCCACTCGCCATCCCGCATGGAGCGGGGTTCGGGGTTGCGGTCCGCCCAACCGAAGCGTTCGGCGCCCCTCTCGAAGGCTTCACGCTGCATGCGCTGGGAGAACTTCTTGCCACCCGTCGGATCCGTTGCGGGCTCGTTGCGCAGCCGCAGGGCGATCGGGTCCATGGACAGCTCGTAGGCGAGTTCGTCCATCGCCGATTCCAGTACGAAGCTGCCGATCGCCTCGCCGGGGGCGCGCAGCCAGGTGTTGGGCATCAGATCCATCGGTACGAGGTTCTGCCGGGTCAGCATGTTCTGGGCGCCGTAAAGGTGTCGGGCCGGCGAGGTAGTCGCCTCGAGCAGGCCTCCGGCCGAGCCGGTGCGGGTGACGCTGTCCTGGATCAGAGAGGTGAGCCGGCCGTCGCGGGTCGCGCCGAGCGCGATCCGGTTGGTGGAGGCGGTACGCCCACCGGTGGCGCGGCTGACGGCCCTGCGGCTCAGTGCCAGGCGTACGGGCCGTCCGACGGCCTTGGCCGCCATCGCAGCGATGACCGTGCCGGGCCAGACGGCGAACTTCGCGCCGAAGGCGCCCCCCACGAACTCGGCGTGGACGCGGACGCGGGACGCGGGCACACCGAACCGCCAGGCCAGATAGCGGCCGGTCTGGTTGATGGACTGGGTGGTGTCGTGCACCGTGAGGTGATCACCGTCCCAGACGGCGACCGTGGCGTGCGGCTCGATCGCGTTGTGCTGCAGCCCGGGCGTGGTGTAGCGCAGGTCGACCGAGACTTCCGCGGCGGCCAGCGCCTTCTCGGCGTCACCCTTCTTCGTGCGGCCGGCGAAGGTGAGGTCGCCCTTCGCCGGGGTGGCGTTCGTCTGCTCGGCGGCGAAGTCCACCCGGGCGGGCAGCGGGTCGTAGGTCACTTCGACAAGCGGGGCGGCCTCGTTCGCCGCGGCAGAGGTCTCGGCGACCACGACGGCGATCGGCTGGCCGTCCCAGAAGACCTGGTCGGTGTTGAGGTAGTCGAGACTGGTCCCCGACACGCTCGGTCCCAGGTCCCGCACGATGTTGTGGTTGCGTACCGGCCGGATCCTCGGCGCGTTGAGGTGGGTGAGGACCGCAACGACGCCGGGCACCGCGGCCGCCGCGGTCGTGTCAATGCGGGTGATCGTGCCCCGGGCGACGGTGGCGTGGACCAGCATCGCGTACGTGAGGTTGGGGTAGTGGTGCTCGGCGGAGAACCGGACGGCCCCGGTCACCTTCGCGTTGCCGTCCCGGCGGTCCACCGGCCGTCCGACCGCGCCCCCGACGGGTACGGAAGCGTCCACGCCGGGCTCGGAGCCTGTCCTGGTGTGTGTGGTCACGATGCGCTCCGCTCAGCGTTGAGTTTCCGCAGCACGGCCACGACCGTCCGCTGGGCCAGGTCGATCTTGAAGGTGTTGTCGGACTGAGGCAGGGCGGGGGCGAGTTCGGCGGCGGCGGCCCTGGCGAAGTTCTCGTCGGTGGCTTCGGCGCCGAGCAGCAGCTCTTCCGCGATGTGTGCCCGCCACGGCTTGGTCGCGACGCCGCCGAGCGCGAGGCGGACCTCGGTGATCCGGCCGTCCTCGACGGCCAGCGCGGCGGCGACGGAGACGAGGGCGAAGGCGTACGACGCGCGGTCGCGGACCTTGCGGTAGCTCGAGTGCGCCGCGGCCGGCACGGGCGGCAGCTCGATGGCCGTGATCAGCTCGTCGGCGGCCAGCGCCGTCTCGATGTGGGGGGTGTCGCCGGGCACGCGGTGGAACTCGGCGATCGGGACGTGCCGGATACCGTGCACGCTCTCGACCTCTACGACCGCGTCGAGCATCACCAGCGCCACCGCCATGTCCGAGGGATGCGTCGCGATGCAGTGCTCGCTGGCCCCCAGCACGGCACTGCCGCGGGAGAACCCGCCGATCGCGTCGCAGCCGCTGCCGGGCGCGCGTTTGTTGCACGCCGAGGCCTCGTCGTAGAAGTACATGCAACGGGTGCGCTGCAGCAGGTTCCCGCCCACGGTCGCCATGTTCCGCAGCTGGGCCGAGGCCCCCAGCAGGATCGCCTTGGCCAGCACCGGATAGCGGGTCCTGATGAGCGGGTCCGCCGCGAGGCGGCTGTTGGTCACCAGTGCGCCGACGCGGATGGTGCCGTCCGGGAGTTCCTCGATCCCGGTCAGCGGCAGGCGGGTGATGTCGATGACCGTCGCCGGGTGCTCGATGCCCTCCCGCATCAGGTCGACGAGGTTCGTCCCGCCCGCGAGGAACTTCACGTCCTCGCTGTCCGCGATCGTGCGCAGCGCCGTGGCCGTGTCCGGTGCGCTGAGGTAGGAGAACGGCTTCACTTCGCGACCTCCTTGATCGCCGAGACGATGCCGTTGTACGCGCCGCAACGGCACAGGTTGCCGCTCATCCGCTCCCGGATCTCCGTCTCGTCCAGCTCTCCGCCGGTGTCGGCGAGGTGCTCGGTCGCCGCGCTGGGCGCGCCTTCCTTGTGCTCGGCGAGCATGCCGATCGCCGAGCAGATCTGGCCCGGAGTGCAGTAGCCGCACTGGAACCCGTCCGCACGGACGAACGCCTCCTGCAGCGGATGGTCGACCCCCTCGATGGTCGTGATCTCGCGGCCCTGGTACTGCACCGCCAGTGCGAGGCAGGCGTTGATCCGCCGGCCGTCGGCCAGCACCGTGCAGGCGCCGCACGCGCCCTGGTCACATCCCTTCTTGGTGCCGGTCAGGCCCAGATACTCGCGCAGCGCGTCGAGCAGGCTCACCTGAGGCGCGACGTCCAGCTTCTGGGCGGACCCGTTGATCCGCAGCTCGATCTCCACCGTTGTCATTCCTCCGGTTCGCCCGTGGGCTCTTGAGGGGGCGCCATCAGGCACATAGGCCAGGACCAGAGGGACTCCGCTCCGCGGACTTCAGAAACCGCCGACCGGGGAGCCGAATCATGAGAGGAGGTCCATGATCTAAAACAGGAACGTAGCAGTTAGGCCGATTAATCGCATCACCCTTGTCGCAACTTTACATTCCCACGCAACAACGTTGATGCAAATCAGTACAAATCCGCAGGTCAGGCGTATGGTCTTCGGTGCATCACGAATCAACAACGGGAGTGGATAGGTCATGGGCCGACCCCTGCGGGCCGATGCCGCGCGCAGTGTGCGCGCGATCCTGGAGGCGGCCGAGCAGGTCCTGGCAGAAGACCCCAGCGCCTCCATGGAGCAGATCGCCGAGCAGGCGGGCGTGGCCAGGACGACGGTGCACCGGCGGTTCGCCAACCGCCAGGCCCTCATCGAGGCCCTCGGCGCCTCGGCGAAGCGGCAGCTCATGGAGTGCGTGGACGACGCCCACATGGACACCGCCCCACCACTGGTGGCACTGCACCGCGTCACGGCGAACGTACTGCGGATCAAGAGCGTCTGGCGGTTCACCCTCGGCCACCCGCTCGCCGACACCCCCCTCACGGCGGAGATCTGGTCCGAGATCAACGCCGGCGCCCTCGAGTTCTTCGCCCGGGCCCAGCGTGAAGGGCTCCTCGCCCCGGACACGGACCTCATGTGGGCGCGGCGGGTCTACTACGCCCTCGTCGACGAGGCCCAGCACGGAGGCGGCGCGGATCGCGACCCGGACCAGGTCCGGCAGAACGCGGACGCACTGGCCACACTCGTCGTCGACACGTTCCTGCGCGGCGTGGGACCCCACGGCTGAACCGCCTGGCCGGCAGCCCCGTCTCGTCTTGCCCTCCGCCGCCGGCCGGACGATCGTGGACAGTGCCCCGACACGAGGCAGGAGGGCCAGGTGCGCCATGCCTCGCACCGACGGGCCGCCCGGCCGACGCGCACGGCAGCCGGACAAGGCCCACGCCGACGAGTCCGTGACCATAGCGGTGACGGACGGGGACGCGCGCGTGGCCTACTGGAGTCGCGAGGCCCAGGAGCTTCTGGGATACACCTCTGTGGAGATCATCGGTCGGCCCTTGGACGATCTGCTCGGCGCCGACGGTGCGACGCTGCGGCATCGCGACGGCAGTGTTCTGGAAGCGAAGGCCCACCTGAGCCCGTTGCTCGGGGCCGCACAGCAGCACTTCCTCGTCACGACCGTTCCGTCACCGGGGACGGGGAATCTACAGGACCTCATGTGGTGGCTGCTGGAACAGCAATCCCCGTCTCTGTCGATCTATGACCGTGATGCGCGGCTGCTGTGGGTTCACGATCCTCGGTAAGCGCCAGGCAGCAGACGTGGCTGACGACATCGCCGGTGACAAGCTCCAGGTCGTGCACAGCACCGAGCTCGCGAACCGTGCATTCTGTGCTCGACCGCCCTCCGGAAGATCTGCTCCAGCAGCCGGCCCAGTCTCCAGACTTCGTCGGACGCCGCCGAGTCGGTCGTGCCGAGTATTCCAGGTGGGCAATTCGGTCTGGATCGGTGATCGGCGCGGGCACCGGGCGCAGTGGGACCTGCTGACGCTTGCCCTGGCGGGCACGATGGGAGTTGGAGAACTTCTCGTACTCGCGCAGGGCATGGCGCAGAACCGCACAGTCGCTGGTCAGGCATGGTCTTGCGGAGCCGTCGGTGGCCGGGAAGAGATCGGCCACGCAGTTCGCTTCGGCACGCAGACGTCTTTGGGCCTCCGGCTCTCCAGCCCGAAACACCCCAGCTCAGCCACCACCCCACACACCAACAAGCCCCCCCTCCCAGCGTCATCAGGAGCAGGAGCAGGTCACCGGAGATCGAGCGCCGCCGGTCCACCGCGCACAGCGGGCGAAGGCGCTCGCGAACCCGGCATCGGGCATCGCCCCATTGGCGTTCTTCACGAAGGGCAGGAACGCAACGACAACGGCTTCGTCGTTTTCTCGTCAGGCGGAGCCATTCGTCCCCTGGTCTACTGCGATCGCGGTAGAGACAAGTGTCTGCGAACGCCCAATGACGAGAGACCGCAGCGATGCGAACGTGAGAGCGGGCCGGGATCGTCGGCCCGCTCACGTGGCGTATCCCTGGAAAGGCTCGTCGATGTCCCCTCTCGCCCGCTGGTGCCACCGGCACCGGCTCGCCGTCGTCCTGGTCTGGGTGGGCCTGTTGATCGGTCTGGGCGCCGGGGTCGGTGCGGCCGGCAGCGCCTTCGGCAACAGCCCGACCTCTCAGAACACCGACTCGGCCAAGGCCACGGCCCTGTTGCAGCACGCCTCCAACAGCGCGGCGGGCAAGAGCGGCCGGGTCGTCTGGCAGCTGAAGGACGGCAAGGTCACCGAGCCCGCGGCCGAGCGGGCGATGACCGGCGCGCTGGGACGCATCGCCCACGCGCCGGGTGTCGCTTCCGTGACCAGCCCCTACACGCCGAGCGGCAAGGCGCAGGTCAGCAAGGACGGGAAGACGGCCTACGCCACGGTCGCATTCGACCTTGACGTGGCCGACGCCCAGATCGACCACGTCAAGGAACTCGCGACCGCCCCGGAGGCGAAGAGCCTGCACATCGCGCTGAACGGGCAGGCGTTCACGGTCAACCCCGCCCCGAACCCGGTCGCCGACGCCATGGGCATCGTGCTCGCCTTCGTCGTGCTGCTGTTCGTCTTCCGGGCGGTGTGGGTGGCGGTGCTGCCCATCCTCACGGCCATCGTCGGCGTCGGCACCTCCGCGGTCGCCGTGATCCTGCTCAGCCACGTCATCACGCTGTCCGACACCACCCTGACCCTCGGCTCGCTGATCGGTCTCGGCGTGGGCATCGACTACGCCCTGTTCATCGTCAACCGGCACCGCGCCAACCTGAAGGCGGGCATGGATACGGCCGAGTCGGTCGCCAAGGCCCTCAACACCTCAGGCCGGGCGGTGGTGTTCGCCGGGCTGACCGTCGTCGTCGCGCTGCTCGGCATGCTCACCCTGAACGTCGGCATCATCAACGGAATGGCCATCGGCGCGGCCGTCACCGTCGTCCTCACCGTGCTGGCCGCCATCACCCTGCTGCCGGCGATGCTCGGCATGATCGGACCCCGGGTCCTCAGCCGCCGCGAGCGCAGCGCCCCCGTCGCCGGCACGAGCGGGACCGATCTGTGGGGCCGGTGGGCCACACGGGTCCAGACCCACCCCAAGGCCCTCGGTGCCATCGTGCTCGCCGTGCTGGCGGCGCTCGCGCTCCCGACCCTGACGCTGCGCCTGGGCGCGGCCGACGACGGCAACCTGCCCACGACGTCGACGAACCGCCAGGCGTACGACATGATCGCGGACGGTTTCGGGCCCGGCTTCAACGGCCCGCTCGTCCTCGCCGTCCAGGCCCCCACCGCCGCCGACAAGGCGGCCGCGGCGAAGCTGGTCACCGCCCTTCAGCAGGTCGACGGGATCGCCAGTGCCGGCGCCGCTCCGATGAAGGAAGGGCAGACGGCCGGCGTGATCTCCGTCGTGCCGACGACCTCCCCGCAGGCGGCGGCCACCTCCAACCTGATCGGCCACCTGCGCGACGACGTCATCCCGTCGGCAGAGCGGGGCACGTCGATGAAGGTCTACGTGGGTGGTCTCACCGCGAGCAACGACGACTTCGCGTCGGTGCTGCTGGGCAAGCTGCCGGTGTTCGTGCTGGTGATCGCCGCGCTCGGGTTCCTGCTGCTGACCGTCGCCTTCCGCAGCCTGCTCATCCCCGCCGTGGGCGCCGTCCTCAACATCCTCAGCATCGGGGTGGCCTTCGGCGCGATCGTCATCGTCTTCCAGTACGGCTACGGCGCCTCGCTCCTCGGACTCGGCGCCGCCGGACCGATCGAGTCGTTCGTACCGATCCTGGTCGTCGGCATCATGTTCGGCCTGTCCATGGACTACCAGGTCTTCCTGGTCAGCCGGATGCGCGAGGAGTGGGCCCACACCGGCGACAGCCACCGGGCCGTGCGGGTCGGACAGGCCGAGACCGGCAAGGTGGTCGTCGTCGCCGCCACCATCATGTTCTGCGTCTTCGGCTCCTTCGTGTTCGGCGGCATGCGGGTGATCTCCGAGTTCGGCGTGAGCCTCGCCGTGGCCGTCGCCGTGGACGCGCTGCTGATCCGGATGATCCTCGTCCCGGCACTCATGCACCTGTGCGGACGGGCGAACTGGTGGCTGCCGCGTCGGCTGGACAAGGCACTGCCGCGGGTGTCCGTGGAGGGACCGCCGGACGAACCGGAGCGGCAGCCGCACCCGGTGCGGGAGCCGCAGCCCGTCGGTCCGGCCGACTGAGACCGCCGTACTCGCGGGTCGGCGACAGGCTGGGGTGACCCGCCCGTCGTCGGCCCGCGCTTCGTACATTGAGGAAATGCAGGTGACAGTGATGAGGCGGTGGCTGGCACACCATGCCCGGATCAGGGACGCACTGCCCGCGGTGCCGGTGGTCCTCGTCGCCGTGGCCGCCACGGCCGCGGGAACGTCCGGCTGGCACGCTCCCCGGGCAACGTGGGTGGCGTGGACGGCACTGTCCTGCGTCCCCCTGGTGTTCCGGAGCCGCTGGCCGCTGCCCGTCGTCGTACTCACCCTGGCGGTCGATCTGACCGGCATGGCCCTGGCCCCGGACCACGCCTTCACTCCGGCGGCGAGCCTCGTCGCCCTGTACACACTCGCCACCCGCAGCGACCGGCGCACCGCCTGGATCACCGGCGTCACCGCCTCGGTCGCGATCACGGGGGTCTACGCCGCCACCCACCACGAACCGCTCCTGGTGGGTACGAGTCTGCTGCGGTTCGACTTCGCCATCGCGGCGACCGCCCTGGGCGACGCCGTCCGCAGCCGCCGCCGGCACCTCGCACAGGTCGAAGCGCGCGCGGAAAGCGCCGAGCGCACCAGGGAGGAGGAGGCCCGGCGCCGCGTCACCGAGGAACGCGTGCGCATCGCCCGCGAACTCCACGATGTCGTCGCCCACCACATCACCCTGGTCAACGCCCAGGCAGGCGTGGCCCATCACCTCATGCGCACCGACCCGGACCGGGCTTACGAGGCGCTGGCCCACATCAAGGACAACAGTCGGGCCGCCCTCGACGAACTGCGGGCCACCGTCGGCCTGCTGCGCCAGTCCGACGACGCACCCGGCTCCCGGGCCCCCATTCCCCGCCTGGCCGACCTCGACGCCCTGGTCAGCGGTGTCCGCAGCGGAGGTCTGTACGTGTCGCTGTCACGCACGGGTGTCCCCAGGCCGCTGGCACCCTCCACCGAACTGACGGCCTACCGCATCATCCAGGAAGCCCTCACCAACACCCACAAACACGCCCGCGCGGCACACGCCGAGGTGGCCCTGGAGTACGGTGTCACGGCCCTGCGCGTCACCATCACGGACGACGGTCCGCCGCACGCGCCCAAGAGGCTCGGCACCGGTCACGGCCTGATCGGCATGCGCGAACGTGCCACCGCCGTCGGCGGCACCGTCACCACCGGACCACGGCCCGAGGGCGGCTTCCGGGTCGTCGCCGAACTGCCCCTCTCCCTCACCCCTGGGCCCGCGTGACCGGCCTCAAGAACTCAAGGAAACACCGCCCATGACGATTCGCGTCCTGCTCGCCGACGACCAGGCCCTCCTGCGCGGCACCTTCCGGCTGCTCATCGACGCGCAACCCGACATGGAGGTCGTCGCGGAGGCGTCCAACGGCCACGAAGCCGTACAACTGGCCCGTTCCGAGCGGGCCGACATCGTGGTGATGGACATCCGCATGCCCGAGGTCGACGGCATCGAGGCCACCCGGCTCATCGGGCAGGACGAGGACCTGGCGGGCGTGAAAGTGCTCGTCCTCACCACCTTCGAGGTCGACGAGTTCGTCGTCGAAGCACTCCGGGCAGGTGCGAGCGGCTTCCTCGGCAAGGGCATCGAACCCGCCCGACTCCTCGACGCCATCCGGCTGGTCGCGGCGGACGAGGCACTGCTCTCCCCCGTCGCGACGAAGAAACTGATCGCCCGGTTCCTCACCCAGCCATCCCCCGGCTCGCTCGCCGACCCCCACCGCCTGGCCACCCTCACACCGCGGGAGCGCGAGGTGATGACCCTCATCGCCACGGGCCTGTCCAACGGCGAGATCGCCGAACGCCTCTTCGTCACCCCCGTCACCGTCAAGACGCACGCCAACCGCGCCATGGCCAAACTCGGCGCCCGCGACCGCGCCCAACTCGTCGTCATTGCCTATGAAAGCGGCCTGGTCCGCGCCGGAGAGACCCAACCCTGAACCGGGTTCGATGCTCGGCGCCCGCTCTGCGGGGCGTCGGTGACGCCTTCGACGGCGTCCTGGACCGGGTCCTCGTTCTCGATGTCGACCGATGCCGACGTCAGCATCGCTGCCAGCTCGCGCCGGGCAGGGTGGCGCCGATCGCGTTGACCAGGCCCGTGTGGGCGTCGGAGATGACCAGTTGGACGCCGGACAGGCCGCGGGCGATCAGGGAGCGCAGGAAGGCGAGCCAGCCGGCGCCGTCCTCGGCGGTGGCCACGTCTAGGCCGAGGATCTCGCGGTGGCCATCGGCGTTGACGCCGACCGCGATCAGCGCGTGGACGTGCAGGCCGTCGGCGGGATCCTCGGCAGTCTGCCTGCCACAGCGCGCCGGGAGCGGCACGTCGGCGGACTCGGCCGCCTCTTGGGGCCGCAGGGGCGCGTTCCCACAACGCCGGTGCTGCCGGACAGCGGCACCCAGTTCCGCCTGTTCGAGCAGACTGTCGCGCTCGTAGGCCGGGTGTCAGTGGGCCGGCCGGTGGTGCTCGTCGTCGACGACCTGGGACTCCCGCATTCCGGGTTCTGGAGGGGGAAATCCCGCCAAGCATGATGCAATACGATCGAAATCCGGAGCCGTACCGCCCGGTTAACAGGGCGACAAACCGCAGGGAAAGAAACCGCGGGCGATCATGCCCAGCGCCCCCCACGCGCGACACTTCCGGAAAACCTGTGCCACACAGCACGTCTCGGCCAAATATCGTGGCGATGGCGAGGAATACTGCGCTCCACGACGGAACATAGAATTCCGAATCATTGATCGAGCGCGGGAGAGCGTTTCCCTCAGTGTTCCTGACGGGTGAGCTCCGCGGTCGCCAGCCAGCAGGCCGAAAGCGGAGCCACCGTACGCCCGTGGCCGATGCGCGCGTCGTCGCCCGCGTACACCCGGACCCGCCAGCCGTGGCCGCCGAGCCATTCCGCCAGGTCGTCGCGGGCGGAGAGCCACTTGGCGCCCTGCTCCTCGACGCGTTCGCGCACGGGCCTGCCCTCCTCCTCCAGCATGGCCGCCTTGAGGTGCTCCAGCATGAGCCGGCTGCCCGGCGCGGACAGTTCGGTGAGGCCGGCGACGAGCGCCTCCCCGGCCGCGTCGGTCAGGTACATGAGCAGGCCCTCGACCAGCCAGACCGTGGGCAGTTCGGGACCCGCAGCTCGCAGGGCCGACTGCCAGTCCTCGCGCAGATCGGCCGCGACCCCGACGCGCTCACAGGCCGGCGGCAGCCCGGAGCCCTCGACGAGAGCGTCCTTGAACCTGGTCATCTCGGGCAGCTCGACCTCGAACCAGCGGGTCCCGGCCGGCAGGTCCAGCCGTACGGTACGCCCGTCCACACCGGCGGCCAGCGTGACGACCTGATGGACGCCACTCCGAACCCCGGCGAGGATCTCGTCGTCGAAGAACCTCGTGCGTACCGCGAAGTACGTGGGGAAACCGCGAGCGCTGTGGTGCGTCTGCTTGATCACCTCGGCCACGTCGGCCAGGACCCGATCCTCTGAGAGTGCCGAAAGCATCGCGGCCGCGAGCGGGTCCCGGAACAGTGCATCCGGACGCTCGCTTTCCAGTTGCCGCATCCACGCGATGAAGAGTGCGGTCTGCCCGACTCCGCCGGAGGGTGCCTTCACCTGCACCATAAAATCCTCCCCAAGACGAGTTCGATTCAACGAAAAGGAGCGAGGCTGCACAGGTTGATCGCCGGCCGTGAAACACCCCGTCGAAATCAGCGAATACTGCCTGGCAACTGAGGCGGTAAAGAGAGCCCTTGAGAGGGCCTGTCCGTTCGCCGTGCGTGCTCCGCTACACCCGGGCATCTACGGCCCGAGCGGTGAACTGACGGAATTCTGCGGGGCCTTGGGGCTGCGATGGTAGCGTGCTCTGCGCTATCTTCAAGTTTATTCCACGGAGCAGGTCCCCATTGAAGGATGTGTGCATGCTGGACGACCTGGACCGTGCCCTGATCCACGCTCTGCACATCGACGGCCGCGCACCTTTCAGCCAGATCGCCACCGCCCTCGACGTCTCGCCGCAGACCGTCGCCCGGCGCTACCGCCGGCTGCGCACCGAGGCGTCCTTACGGGTCGTCGGACTGCCTGATCCCCACCAGGCGGGCCAGACGCAGTGGCTCGTCCGGCTGACCGCGGCGGCGAGTTCGGCGCAGGACCTTGCCTACGCGCTGGTGCGCCGGCAGGACACCTCGTGGGTGAAACTCACCTCGGGCGGCACCGAGATCGTCGCGATCATCCACACACCGACCGACGCAGGCGCGCACAACTCCCTGTTGCTGCGGGACATTCCGCGGACCAGCAACATCACCGCGGTGTCCGCGCACTGCATCCTGCACACCTACCTCGGCGGACCGACGAACTGGCGCCGCAGTGCGAACGCGCTGGACGACGAGCAGCAGCGCGTCCTGCGCGAGAACGAGGCGGCCGACACCTCATACGTACCCGTGCCGCGTCAACTCACCGAGGGCGACACCGACTTGCTGATGGCCCTGCAGAAGGACGGACGGGCCACCCACGCGGAGCTTGCCCGGGCGACCGGCTGGTCTCCGGTCACGGTGGCGCGCAGGCTGGCAGATCTGCAGGCGGGCGGCGCCATCTTCTTCGACGTCGAGGTCGACACCGGGCGCTTCGGCGCCAACACAAGGGCATTGCTGTGGATGTCGGTGAGCCCGGCGCACATCGAGAACGTGGCCGCGACCCTGGCCGGCCACGACGAGCTGGCCTACGTCGCCGCGACCACGGGCCCCACCAATCTGGTGGCCCAGGCCCTCTGCCGCGACCCTGCCGACCTGCACCGCTACCTGGCCCGGCGGCTGGGCTCCCTGGACGCGATCCACGGCCTGGAGACCAGCCCGGTCCTGCAGAACCTCAAGGCGGCAAGCCCCATCATCACGGATCTGGCCCGCACCAGAATGCCGCCCGCCCCGGCTCGCGCCCGGAGCTGAGGGACTGAGGGGCTGAGGGGTTGAGGAGTTGAGGGGCTGTGGCCCGGAGGGCACAGGCACGCCGAAGCGGCGGCCCGGAGGCCGCCGCACACGCCATGACGGAAACGGTTCGGCTAGTGCCCCGCCCCGGCCCCGGCCCCGGCCCCGGCCCCGGCCGGAGCATTCTTGTCGATCATCATCCGGCTGGTCGCGAAGCTGACCACGACGAGCGCCACGGCGACCCAGAACGCGAGTTGGACGGCGTGCAGGGCCGCCGACGCGCCACCGTCACGCGCGCTGCCCAGGTACACGCTGCCGAGGACCGCCACCCCGAGCGTCGCACCCAGCTGCTGGACCGCATTCAGCAGACCCGCGGCCGAGCCGATCTCCTGCGGCTGAAGCGGCTTGAGCGCAATGGTGAAAAACGCTGGGCTGAACAGACCGACCCCGAGTCCGACGACCCCGAGTGCGAACAGCAACGGCGTCGGGTACGTGTCCGGGTCCGCCGCGTGATAGACGGCGATGGCGGCGAGCGCACCGACCAGCAGGACGGCGAGCCCGAGGGACATCATGCGGTGCCCGTAGCGCTTGACCAGGTGCGCACCGGCCACCCAGGAGGCGACGGCCAGCCCCACCGACCACGGGGCGAGGGTCAGACCGGCCTTCAACACGTCGGTGCCCAGACCGAGTTGGAGCTGGAGCACGATGACCATCATCAGACCGTTGGTGACGGCGAAGAAGGCCGTCGACGTCACCAGGGCGGCCGGGAAGCCGCGGTCGGCGAACAGGCTCGGCTCCACCAGCGGGCTGCGCCCGGCTGCGGCCACTGCGCGCTGGTGCACCGCGAACCCGGCCATCAGGCACAGCCCTGCCGCGATGGCCGCCCAGCTCCACCCCGACAGGGCGGTCAGGTCGGCGCCGATCAGCGGATGGACGACGAGCCCGATCCCGGCCATGCCCAGCAACGTACCCGTCAGGTCGAGAGTGGGCCGCTTGGGAGCACGGTTCTCCATCAGCCTGGGCGAGATCGCGAGGACGACCAGCGACACGGGGACGTTCACCAGGAACGCCGCGCGCCACGAGGAGCCGAACAGGTCGGCGTGGGTGAGCACGCCGCCGAGCACCGGCCCGCACACGGCGGCCAGGCCCATCACGGGACCGATGCTGCCCAGCGCCTTGGACATCTCGGGACCGGCGAACATCGTCTTGATCAGGCCGATGGTCTGAGGGATGATCACCGCCGCCGCGGCTCCCTGCACCACGCGGAAGGCGATCAGGAGCCCCACCGTGGGCGCCGCGGCACAGGCGGCGGACGCGATCATGAATCCGGTGACACCGATCACGAACAGCCGCTTGCGGCCGGCGATGTCACCGAGCCGGCCACCGGTGATCAGTAGCACCGCGAACGGCAGGGTGTAGGCGGTGGTGAACCACTGGATGTCGGACACCGACCCGCCCAGGTCGGCGTGGATCTTCGGTGCGGCGACCTGCACGATGGTCGCGTCCAGCAGGTTCATCGCCTCACCGAGCAGCAGGGCGGTGAGCGCCGGCCACCGCCATCGGTACGCCGTGGGAGTCGGCGTCAGCACACGCTCAGCAGTCATCGGGGGTTCCTCTCCACCGTTGTCGACACGCCGGCCCGGCCCCGGTCGGCGGGGCGTCGGGGCCGACCACGACTCAGCGTGGGGGCGGGAGAACGAGGCACTCCAGCCAGGGCCGGGAGATGGTGGATTCCTTCCATCGGTACCGCCCCTGGTGTCGATTTCGCACATCCCTGGCGGGTGCGTGCCCGTGGTCACCGACACCGTCGTGCGCACGTGAGGCCACGCCCTTGGTGTGAGGTTCCTTCAACAGGGCGCCCCGGATGGAAGAAATGCTCCAGTCCGCCGTCGCCACTGGAGCGGCCGGGCGTGATCACCGCACGCTGGAGTTCCCCGGCCACCGTCGGTGTCCTGGGGCTCAACTCCCTTACGTTCATCCTGTTCAGGAGCGTGCATGGCAGTTCTGCCCGCCCCCCAGAGAGAAGTCCGCCTTCTGACCAAGCCGACCGGGCTGCCCCAGCCGGAGCACTTCGGCGTGGTCGAGACCCCCGTCGTACCGCCCCGAGAGGGCGAGGTGCTGGCGGAGCAGGCAGGTACTCGGCCCTCCACCGTTCGTGGCCCCTCTCAGTGGCCAGAGCCGCACGTGGTCTGCGGGGCGGTGTGAAGACGTAGAGGCCGAGGATGTCGGGGCAGGGGGCGACGCCGGGCCCGCCGGCCCGCACCCAGGCGGTGATGTCGTCGGTGGCGTCGGGGTCGTTGACGAGGCCGAGCCAGACCTGGCGGGCTCCTGCGGCGCGGGCGGCGGCGGAGGGCTGGACGACGATCACGTTGGCGTGTTCGCACACGTGGGGACGCGCCGTGGGCTGATCACCCACCTGCATCAGGCTGTGCCGGATGGATCCGGAAGGCATCCGGGAATGTCACCGACAGTCGTCCCCGCATGACAATGGTCGGCCTTCGCGCAGGTCATCAGATGACGGACAGGCCGGTTCTTTTGCCCGCATATCACGCTTCCAGGGGCTTGGGAGGTGAGACCGCGCGGTGTCTCGCGAGCCCCGACTCGGTGGCTGGGCGATCCGGGACAGCGGTGGGGCCCACTGGGTGTGAGCGTCTATTCGAGGTGGTGCCCCGAGCGTGCGGTGGGGGCACGGTTGAGGGCGATAAGGGCGACGTCGCCGCCGAGGCGTCCGCCGGTATGAGTGATCAGGTCTCGCCTGGCGTGATGGAGCAGCGCCTCAGGGTCACAGCCGGCCCACACCGGGCACGAGGGCGGCTTCGCCGACCGCGGGCAGGCCCTTGCCCCGCACGTCGCCGATCATCAGGCGGACCGCGCCCTCGGTGCGCGCGGCCGCATACAGGTCGCCGCCGATCTCGGCCTCGTCCTCGGCGGCCAGACTGAGACAGGCGAGCCGCAGAGTACCCAGCCGGTTCGGCAAGGGCCACAGCAGCACGTGTTGAGCGGCCTCGGCAACCGACCGCACCGGCGCCAGCTGGCGACCCCGCCGCTCTCGCACCGCGCACATGACCACGATCAGTGCGCTGAGCACCGCGAGGGCGATGA
Organism: Streptomyces sp. Ag109_O5-1; assembly: GCF_003814875.1. GTDB lineage: Bacteria > Actinomycetota > Actinomycetes > Streptomycetales > Streptomycetaceae > Streptomyces > Streptomyces sasae. Next base: position 2,607,694 of record NZ_RKQF01000001.1, read on the forward strand.
TCTGCACGATCACGTTCCGCGAGAAGAGCAGGCCGGACCGCCAGCCGACGAATGCCTGGGCCGCCACAGCCAGGACTCCGGTGCCGGCCGTCGTCCAGGGGCCCTCGAACCACGCGGTGAGCGCGGGCGCGATCACCGGCAGGGGGCCGAGGACGATGTCCGTGGGGGTCACGGTGTCCCCGGCCGTGATCAGGACGATGAGCACGACCGGAATCAGCAGGCCCATGTGACGTGACTGTCACGTCCGCCCGAGGTCCGAAGAGCGTTGCTGCCAGGAGCCCACGGCTTCCAGAGTGCACCGCTGGGCAGCGATCTGCGAGCGCGGCCAGGTCGGCGGGGACCTTTACCCCGACGTTCAGCGATGCCACTGCCGGCACAGGTGTCGCGGCCGGTGCGGTGGAGGGCGTGCTTGCCGAAGGCGATGGTCGTTGCCGGGATGAGCCCGTTGACGTCCTCGACAGCGCTGGTGAGGTCGGTCCGGCGCGATCACGCACGGGGCGACGCGGTCGCCCGGCCCAGCCACATCCGACCACACTTCACCCGTTCGGCCTACACGGACCCTGTGCCCAGGTGCGGCATCACCCGTTCGGTCGCACGGTGAACGTGGCCTGCTTGCCGTCAAGTGACAGTCGTGATCGCCAGCTTCGTGTGGAGGCGCCGTGATCGTGATAGCTCTGCTCGCCCTGGTGGTGCCGGTTCTTCTGCTGTTCGGGCTGCCTGCTCTGGAAGATCGTCTGTTCCCGCCGTCACCGCCTCCGCAGGAACAGGCGGCCCCGGAACAGGCCGAATGTGACTGATGCTCCTGCCCTGGAACGGGCACGATCTACGGTCCGGATCTCGTCCGCGCCATAGGGGTCTCCGGGAGTCACAGCTGCCCGGGAGCCGCGGGAAGCCGGGCCCGCGCGTCATGCTCACCCCGGGAGCTGTGCCGGCCGGCGCGGCGCCGAGAAGACACGTATCCCGGTGCTTGAGAATGTCACTGCTCCCTCCCACCCCTGTGTTGCGCCTCTGTCTCCGGGGTGTACCGCTGGCGGTGACGGGTCAGCCGCTTGTTCAGCGGGCGAGCATGACAGTGACAGGCAGAATGCGATCTGGCAGGTTGGACGAAGCCGCCGCAGCCCTCGACCGGGCGGGCTCGGCCCTCGGCACACACGGCCGGCGCTACGCCGAGGGCCTGCTGCTCCTGCTACGGGCGCGGGTGCTACAGGCCCGCGGTGAACCCGCCGCCACCACCCGGGGCCACCGCCGAACGAGCCCTGGCACTGTCCACCGAACGCGCGGCCCACCTCTTCGCCCACCGCGCGAAAGCACTGCTGACCTGCATGAAGCCGGGAAATGGGACGACTCGCTCTCCATAGCTCGGGATCGCCGGTCGGACAACCCGGCAGCCCCTCGCGTCATTGACAGTCGACCGCCGCTCCCTGCCCAGCATGGCGTGATGCACTCCGTCGCCTTGCGAGCGGCAGTCGCGAAGGCTCATCCAGCTCGGCTGGACTCCCGACGGGCGTCAGTTGAGGACGACGTTGTACGAGGGGACGTAGTGGGCGCAGTGGCTGGCCTTTGCGTAGTCGATCGACCCGGGATACCGCTTGATGTGCTCGAGCACGACCTCGCCCGTGTTCTTGCCGAAGATCCCGTCGACCGCCAGCAAGGTGGTGGCCCAGTGGTAGTTGGAGTACTTCTGGAGCTGCTTGACCCCGTTCTCGGTCTGGGGGCCGAACTTGCCGTCCACCAGGAGGTGCAGGTCGAGGTAGTTGTTCACGAAGAACTGGACGCAGCGGACCGACTCGGCGTTGTTGGCGTACCCGTAGCCGACGTCCGGGATTCCAGGGTCCGCATGGGCCGTCGTCGTGCCGAGTCCCATCGGGACGACCGCAGCCAGGATCACCGTGGCGCGGCGGAGTGCGCGGGCATGCCTCATCAGGCCTCTTTACGTGTGTAGGTAGGCGCGGGCGCCGGGATTCTCTCGGATGGCATGAACCCCCCTGTCGTATCCGTGGGTTGGATCACCATGCCAACCGTCTCCACGGGCTGCCCCTGGTCGCTGCTGCGCCTTCGCCGGATCACTCTGACGCCGGTCTTCACCATGAACCAACCCCGCCCGGGTAACCCGGGGACAAAACCTGCCGGGACTGGTGATGGATCGATGGGAGGCGGACATCCGAACTCACCGAGCACCGAGCGGCGGCGGCTTCGCCCGTACCCGGGCCTGCACCGCTCGGTCGCTCGGTGAGTTCGGATGTCCGGTGGCCTGTCGGCGACGGGCGCGGTCACACCTCGATGTGGGAGCCCATGATGACCGTGCGGTCGCCGGGGAGGCCGAAGTACTCGGCGGCGTCGGCCGTGATGTAGGACGTGGCGATGAAGAGGCGCTTGCGCCAAGGGGCCATCGTCGGGGCCTTGCCTCGGCGGAGCTCGATCTTCGAGAGGAAGTAGGACGCCTGGTCGAGGTCCAACGGCCCTTCGGTGTCGGCGGGTTCGAGCATCGCCAGGGTGGCGGGCACGTCCGGTGTCTCCATGTAGCCGAAGCGGGCGGTGACATGCACTATCCCGTCGTCGGTGAAGCCGAGGCCGTCCACGGCAAGGCGCTGGTCGGCCGGGACCCGGGGCACCGGCTCGGTCTCGATGGAGAGGATCACGACCTGCTCGTGCCGTACGTGGTTGTGCTCGACGTTGGCCCGCAGGGCGAGCGGCGCGGTCTCCTTGCCGCGGTTGAGGAAGACGGCCGTGCCGGGGACCGTGCGTGTCGGCTCCGTCCCGGTGCGCAGGGCGGCGATGAACTCGGGCAGGGAGCCCTCGTGCCGGGCCCGTTCCTCGGTGACGATGCTGCGGCCGCGCTGCCAGGTCGTCATGACGGTGAACGTGGTCAGGCCGATCAGCAGCGGCAGCCACGCGCCGTGGACCAGCTTGGTCAGGTTGGCCGCCACGAACAGCAGGTCCACGAAGAGCAGCACGCCGGCACCGATGCCGATGAGCCACTTGGGCGCACCCCACTTCGCGCGGGCGACGTAGAAGAACAGCAGTGTGGTGATGGTGATGGTGCCGGTGACCGCCATACCGAACGCGAAGGCCAGCGCCGCGGAGCTGCGGAAGGCGAAGACCAGGGTGAGGACCGAGACCATCAGCAGCCAGTTGATCCAGGGGACGTAGATCTGGCCGATGGTGGATTCGGAGGTGTGCGCGATCCGCAGTCTCGGGAGGTAGCCGAGCTGGGCGGCCTGGGAGGTCACCGAGTACGCGCCGGTGATCACCGCCTGGGAGGCGATCACCGTGGCCGCCGTCGCGAGCAGGATCATCGGCCACCTGCCCCAGTCGGGCACCAGCAGGAAGAAGGGGCTGCTGATGTTCTTCGGGTCGTCGAGGATCAGCGCGCCCTGGCCCAGGTAGCTCAGGATGCAGGCCGGGAAGACGAGGAGCAGCCAGGCGCGGGTGATGGCCCGGCGGCCGAAGTGCCCCATGTCGGCGTAGAGCGCCTCGGCGCCGGTGACCGCGAGCACGACCGCAGCCAGCGAGAAGAAGGCGGTCCCGAAGTGGCCGAACAGGAAGCTCAGGGCGTAACTCGGCCACAGCGCCCGGAGGATGTCCGGGTGCTCGGTGATGCCGACGACGCCGCACGCGCCGATGGCAAGGAACCAGGCGATCATGACCGGGCCGAACACCCGGCCGACCGCCGCGGTGCCCCGGCGCTGCACCAGGAACAGGATCACGATGATCACCGCGGTGATGGGGACGACCGCGCTGTCCAGGGACGGCTCGACGACCTTGAGCCCCTCGACCGCGGAGAGCACCGAGATCGCCGGGGTGATCATGCTGTCGCCGAAGAACAGCGACGCGCCGAAGATGCCCAGCGCGGCCAGGACGGTGGCGGCCCGCTTGCCCCGCTGTGAGGACCAGCGCCGCAGCAGGGTGATGAGCGCCATGATGCCGCCCTCACCGTCGTTGTCGGCGCGCATCGCCAGCAGTACGTAGGTGACCGTCACGATGATCATGACCGACCAGAACACCAGCGACACCACGCCGTAGACGTTCTGCGTGGAGACCGGGACGGGGTGCGGGTCGTCGGGGTTGAACACGGTCTGGAGGGTGTAGATCGGGCTGGTCCCGATGTCACCGAAGACCACGCCGAGGGCGCCGATCACCACCGCGAGCCGCACCGAGTCGCGCGCCAGCTGTCTGTGGGCCTCCTCAGGCCCCGCCGACGCGGTCTCCTGCCGACTGTCGGCCATGACGAACCTCCTCCTCGCGGGCCGTCGTGCGGACGGCCCGGTCCCGTGCATCAGTGCGGACATTACCGATGCAGTGGTCCGATCGCCGGTAGAGGGGGTGTCGGTTCGCGAAACGTCGGTGCCCCGGGCGGGTCGGCCGGCGTGAGGGAATGCCGACCCGCCCGGGGGTGTCTACAGCAGCCCCTCCGCCAGCGGCCCCAGGGACAGGGCCGACAGGAAGTTGAGGAGCGCCAGCATGAGGGCCGCGCCGGTGGCCAGGGCGACGAAGTTCACGCCGCGGGCCTGGAGCGTGCCGACCGTGACCACGCCCGGCTGCTGACGGGCCAGCCGGCCGGCGAGGGCGAGCAGGAACACCATCGGGACGTAACGGCCTATCAGCATCGCGGCCGTCACCAGCATGTTGTGGAACTCGGTTGCACCGTTGAAGCCCGCCATCGCGCTGCCGTTGCTGTTGACGTTGGAGGTGTACGCGTAGACCAGCTCCGTCAGCCCGTGCGGTCCGGGGTTGCCCATGGACGACTGCCCCTCCCCCAGCGCGATGGCGAGGGCGGCGCAGCCCAGGACGGCGGTCGGGGCGACCAGCGCGTACAGGACGACGTAGCGCATCTCCGGGAAGCCGATCCGCTTGCGCAGGTACTCGGGCGTGCGGCCGACCATCAGGCCGCCGACGAAGACGGCGATCATGACCGCCATGATCAGGCCGTACAGCCCGCTGCCGGTGCCGCCGGGGGCGATCTCACCTCCGGGCGAGGGCCGGGCCGTCGCTCGCCCGGAGGGGGAACAGGGCTGCGACGCGGGGCTAGAGGCCGACGTCGCGGCTGCGGATGTCCTCCAGGGACTCCCGGCGCACCAGGAGCCGGGCGTGTCCGTCGCGCACGGCGGCTACGGGCGGGCGGCCGACCAGGTTGTACCCGGAGGCCATGGACAGGTGGTAGGCACCGGCGACCGGGACGGCGAGCAGGTCTCCGGGACGGACGTCCGCGGGGAGTTCGACGTCGGTGGCGAGCACGTCGCCGGCCTCGCAGTGCCGGCCGACGACGGTGACGGGAGCCCGGTCCGCGGTGGTGCGGCGACCGACGAGACGGGGCGCGTAGCGGACTCCGTACAGGGCGGGCCGCGGGTTGTCGCTCATGCCGCCGTCGACGGCGACGTACGTGTGCGAGCCGGTGCGTTTGACGGCGAGCACGCGGTACAGCGCGATGCCCGCAGGTCCGGCGACGGCCCGCCCCGGTTCGATGATCAGGCGGGGCACGGGCAGCCCGGCCGCCGCGCACGCCTCGGCCAGCTCGGTACGGACCTTGCGGGCCAGGGTGGTCAGGTCCAGGGCCTGCTCACCCGGGCGGTAGGCGATGCCGTGTCCGCCGCCGAGATCGAGCTCCGGCAGGAGGAGGCCGTGCTGCTCGTGCAGCCGTGCCATCAGCCCCACGATGCGCCGCACGGCGGCCAGATACGGCTTGACGCTGGTGATCTGGGAGCCCAGGTGGCAGTGCAGGCCGGTGAGTTCGAGCTGTGGCTGGTCGAGTATCCGGGCGATGGCGTGCTGGGCGTACCCGTCGGAGATGCTGAGGCCGAACTTCTGGTCCTCGGTACCGGTCCGGATCTTCTCGTGGCCGCCCGCGCTGATCCCGGGCACCACCCGGACCATGACCTTCTGGTGGCCGTGCGGGCCGACGGCGGCGGCCAGCCGGGCGATCTCCGACGGACTGTCGATGACGATACGGCCCACGCCCAGACGCAGCGCCGACTCCAGGTCGCGCGGGGACTTGGCGTTGCCGTGCAGCACGATCCGCTCGGCGGGGAAGCCCGTGGTGACGGCCAGCTCCAGTTCGCCGGCCGAGCAGACGTCGAGCCCGAGGCCCTCCTCCTGCATCCAGTGGATCATCGCGCGGCACAGGAACGCCTTGGCCGCGTACAGGATCTCGGTGTCGGGGAAGGCGTCCCGGTAGATGCGGCACCGGTCGCGGACCTCGGACTCGTCGAGGACGTAGACGGGGGTGCCGAAGCGGTCGGCGACCTCGGCGAGCGGTACTCCGCCCACCGCCAGGTCACCCGGGCGGGGCTCGGCGGTGGACGCGGGCCAGACCGAGAGGTCACCGGCGAGGGTGGTGACGGCGGTGTCGTGAACAGAAGTCATCGTGCCCCCTCTCAGGCGACGCGCAGAGCGAGCGCGGGGACGACGGGGTGCACCGGCCGGGCGGCCCGTGCCGTGAACTGGGGATCCACCGTGACGGTGGCGATTCCGAGCGGTTCGGTCAGCGCGCGCAGCGCGGGCTCGGCGAGCCTGATCCACGCCTGCCCGGGGCCGAGCGTCGCGATCAGCCGGTTCTCGGAGGTGAAGCCGACGGCCGTACGGTCGCCGAGAGGGGTGCGGAAGACACGCGTCACACACCCCGAGGGTCCCGACCGGACGGGGACGAACAGAGGTCCGGCCGGGAACCGTTCAGAAGGTTCCGGGTCCTCGCCGCACAGGATGTCTTGCATGGGTTACCTCCGGAGACCGGGACCCGAGCGAGTTCGGGTGGGGTCGGGTCGAGTGGCTTGACGGCCCCGGACGCGAGGAGGCGGAAGGGGGCTCACCGATGACGCTATGCCCGCCCGGTGCGGTGATCCGCCCGCTCATGACGCAACGCTGACGGGCATCGGGCGAACGCTGACGCAGCGCTGACACCAGCGCCGATCCGGCTTCGCGGGTGCCGTCAGAATCACGCCAAGAACCGGCCGGCGGGCTGTTCGAAGGCCTCGGCGCGGAGGTGGGATGGACGTGGTTTCCATAAGGTTCGCCGACGCGGGACGGCCCGTCGGCGTGTGAGGACGGGTCCGCCCGTCGGCGTGTGAGGAACGGTGAAGCGATGTCCGAGTCCGACGCACCCTCAACCGCGCGACGAGTCCTGGTCGGAGTGAGCGGTTCGCCGGGAAGTCTGACCGCCCTGTGTCGGGCCGTGGGTGAGGCCCGGCGCCGGGGTGCCGAGCTGTGGCCGGTGCTGGCCTGGGAGCCGCCCGGCGGAGATCCCCTCGCACGCCGCTCACCGGCCGCGTCCCAGCTGATCCCGGAGTGGGAGAGACGGGCACGGGAACGGCTCCTCGCGGCGCTGTGCAACGTATTCGGCAGCGCCGACACGGGACTTGCGGGGCAGGCTCTCGTCGCTCGGGGTGCCCCGGGTCGGGCGCTGGTCGGGTTCGCCGACCGCGACGACGATCTCCTCGTCGTCGGCACCGGGCGCCGTCGTCTCCTGCGCCGCGCGCTGCGGCCGTCGGTCGGCCGCTACTGCCTCGCGCACGCCGCCTGTTCCGTCCTCGCCGTGCCGCCGTCGCCGCTGGAGGCCGCGCTGGCCGCCGCACACCGCCGGAACACCTGGCGGCTGCGGCTGGACACCCGTCACCTGGAGATGGAGTGCGAGACCATGCCGCCTGAGATCCGACGACCTCCTGAGATCTGACGTCCTCAGGCCCGCCGGTCAGGAGGTGGCCGCGGCCGGCAGGTCCGGCTGCTCCGTCCGGCGCTGCGGTGCCGTCGGCACGCTGAGCACCATCGTGAGACCGCCGCCGGGGGTGTCCTCGGCGCTCAGGGTGCCGCCCACGGCCTCCGCGAAGCCGCGGGCGACCGCGAGGCCGAGGCCGACGCCGTTGCCGCGCGGAGAGTCGCCGTAGCGCTGGAAGGGCTCGAAGATGCGGTCCTTGGCGTCGTCGGGGACGCCGGGTCCACGGTCCACGACCCGCACCTCGACCCGGTCCGCGATGGCGCTGGCCGAGACCAGGACCTTCTCCCCCGGCGGGCTGTACTTGACCGCGTTCTCGACGACGTTGGCGACGGCCCGCTCCAGCAGCCCCCGGTCCACGCGCACCATGGGCAGCGTCTCCGGGATGTCCAGCTCCACGCTGTCCTCGGGCACCCCGCCGAGTGCCATCGGGACGACCTCGTCGAGGTCGGTCTCGCGGAGGATCGGCGTGACGGTACCGGTCTGGAGCCGGGACATGTCGAGGAGGTTGCCCACGAGATGGTCGAGCCGGTCCGCCCCCTCCTCTATGGCCTCCAGCAGCTCCGCCCGGTCCTCCTCGGACCACTCCACGTCGTCCGAACGCAACGAGGTGACCGCCGCCTTGATCCCGGCCAACGGGGTGCGCAGGTCGTGGCTCACGGCGGCCAGCAACGCGGTGCGGATCCGGTTGCCCTCGGCCAGTTCCCTGGCCTGGCCGGCCTCCTGCTGGAGCCGCTGCCGGTCCAGTACGACGGCGGCCTGGGCGGCGAACGCGGCGAGCACCCGGCGGTCGGCGGCCGGCAGCACGCGTCCTGACAGCGCCAGGGACATGTGGTCGCCGACCGGCACGTCGACATCGGCGTCGTCGGGGTCCTGGCAGGGGCAAGGGCCCACGCTGCCCGCGCAGGTCCACGGATCCGTCTCGCCGGCCCGCTCCAGCAGAGCGGCCGACTCCATGCCGAAGGTCTCCCGGACCCGCTCCAGCAGCTCCTCCAGACTGGTCTCGCCGCGCAGGACGTTGCCCGCGAGGAAGGACAGGATCTCGGACTCGGCGCGCAGCCGGGCCGCCTGGTGGGTGCGCCGGGCGGCGAGGTCCACCACCGAGGCCACGGACACGGCGACGCCCACGAAGATGGCTATGGCGACGATGTTCTTCGGGTCGGCGATCGTCAGGGTGTGGACGGGCGGGGTGAAGTACCAGTTGAGCAGCAGGGAGCCCACGACCGCGGACGCCAGCGCCGGGGCGAGACCGCCCACCAGGGCCGCCGCCACCGTCAGGGTGAGGTACAGCAGCATGTCGTTGGCGAGGCCGACGCTCGGGGTGGCGCTGGTGAGCAGCCAGGTCAGCAGGACCGGACCGAGCACACCGACGAGCCAGCCCCAGACGACACGGTTCCGCCCCAGACGCGCTCCGCGCGCCACCGGCAGTCCGCGGCCCTTGCCCGCCTCGTCATGCGTGATCAGATGGACGTCCAGATCCGGACCCGACTCCCGGGCGACTGTGGCGCCGACGCCCGGCCCGAAGACGTACTGCCAGCTGCGGCGCCGGGAGACGCCGAGGACGATCTGGGTGGCGTTCACCCCGCGTGCGAAGTCCAGCAGCGCGACGGAGACATCGTCGCCGACGACCTGGTGGAAGGTACCGCCGAGATCCTCCACCAGCGTGCGCTGGACGGCGAGTTCCTTCGGGGAGGCGGAGGTCAGCCCGTCGCTGCGCGATATGTAGACGGCCAGCACCTCACCGCCGGCGCCCTTCTCGGCCAGCCGCGCCGCCCGGCGGATGAGGGTGCTTCCCTCGGGACCGCCGGTCAGACCGACCACGATCCGCTCCCGTGAGCCCCAGATCGTCGAGACATGGTGCGCGCTGCGGTACTCGGTCAGATACGCGTCCACCCGGTCAGCCACCCAGAGCAGGGCGAGTTCGCGCAGGGCGGTCAGGTTTCCGGGCCGGAAGTAGTTGGACAGGGCCGCGTCGACCTTGTCGGGCTTGTAGATGTTGCCGTGCGCCATACGACGGCGCAGGGCCTCCGGGGACATGTCGACGAGCTCGATCTGATCCGCGCGCCGGACGACCTCGTCCGGGACGGTCTCGCGCTGCCGCACTCCCGTGATGGACTCCACGACGTCGCCGAGGGACTCCAGGTGCTGGATGTTGACGGTCGAGACGACGTCGATGCCGGCCGCGAGCAACTCCTCCACGTCCTGCCAGCGCTTGGCGTTGCGCGAGCCGGGAATGTTCGTGTGGGCGAGCTCGTCCACGAGGGCGACGGCGGGAGCGCGCCGCAGGACGACGTCCACGTCCATCTCGGTGAAGGTGCTGTCGCGGTACTCGATCTCCTTCCGCGGGATCTCCTCCAGACCGTGCAGCATCACTTCGGTACGAGGCCGGTGGTGGTGCTCCACGAACGCGACGACGCAGTCGGTGCCCCGTTCGACCCTGCGGTGGGCCTCGGAGAGCATGGCGTAGGTCTTGCCGACGCCGGGTGCGGCGCCGAGGTAGATCCGGAGCTTTCCGCGTGCCATGTCATCCTTCGAAGCGGTAGCCCATGCCGGGCTCGGTGATCAGATAACGGGGGTGGGCGGGGTCCGTCTCCAGCTTGCGGCGCAACTGGGCCATGTATACCCGCAGGTAGTTGGTCTTGTTGCTCTGTGAAACGCCCCAGACCTCCTGCAGGAGGTACTTCTGCGTGATCAGCCGGCCCGGGTTGGTCACCAGGATCTCCAGCAGATGCCATTCGGTCGGGGTCAGCCGTACGTCCCGTCCGCCCCGTACGACCTTCTTGGCGAGCAGGTCGATGCTGAATTCCCCGGTCTCGACCAGTGTCGTCTCCGGAACCAGCGGAGCGTCCTCGTTACGACGGACGGCCGCGCGCAGCCGGGCGAGGAGTTCGTCCATGCTGAACGGCTTGGTGATGTAGTCGTCGGCGCCCGCGTCGAGCGCGGCGACCTTCTCGTCGGACGCCTGACGGGCGGACAGGACGAGGACCGGCACCCGGGTCCAGCCGCGCAGCGCCTTGATGACGTCGATGCCGTCCATGTCGGGCAGACCGAGGTCGAGCATCACCACGTCGGGCTGGCGGGCAGCGGCGAGCCGCAGGGCGGTGGCGCCGTCCGGGGCGGCGTCGACGCCGTACTTGCGTGCCTGCAGGTTGATGACGAGGGCCCGTACGAGCTGCGGGTCGTCCTCCACCACGAGCACCCGGGTCATGGGTGTGTGCCCTTCCTTTCGTACGTCGGGCCGAAGGGCGCCGAACGCGAGGCAACCGACTGTGCGGGGACGGGAGTCGGCGGGTCCAGGAACGCTCCCGGCCGCCAACTCCCGTGTGTGTCACGTCATCCCATCAGTGCTTCGCCAGAAGGTCCTTGAGCGCGATGTTGAGTTCGAGGACGTTCACCCGGGGCTCGCCGATGAAGCCGAGGGTGCGGCCGTCGGTGTGGTCCTTCACCAGCTTCTCCACCTGGGCCACGGAGAGGTTGTTCATCGCGGCGACCCGGTGGACCTGGAGCTCGGCGTAGGCCGGGGAGATGTCCGGGTCCAGGCCGGAGCCGGAGGAGGTGACGGCGTCGGCCGGCACCTGGGAGGGCTTGACCGTGTAGCCGGGTACCGAGTTGTCCTTGACGACGGCGGCCTTGGCGTCCTTGACCTGCTGGATCAGCACCTTGCTGTCGGCGGAGAGGTTGGTCGCACCCGAGAGGATCAGCTTGTACTGGGTGTTGACGCTGTTGCTGCCGAGCCCGTTGGCCGGACGGCCCTGGAACCACTGCAGGTCCGCGTCCGGCGTCTGCTGCCCCTTCTTCAGCGGCAGGTCGTACGACTGCCCGATCAGGGACGAACCGGCCACCTTCCCCTCCGACTTGATCTCGGAGCCGTTCGCCTTGTCGTGGAACGCGGCCTGGGCGATGCCGGTGACGACCAGCGGGTAGATGACACCGGTCACCAGGGTCAGCACGAGCAGCGCCCGCAGGCCCGCACCCAGCAACCGGGCTGTGTTCGTAACGGAGTTGTTCATGGCGATCAGCCGATTCCGGGGATGAGGGAGATGAGCAGGTCGATGATCTTGATGCCGATGAACGGGGCGATCAGTCCGCCGATGCCGTAGATCGTCAGGTTCCGGCGCAGCATCTTGTCGGCGCTGACCGGCCGGTACTGCACGCCCTTGAGGGAGAGCGGCACCAGCGCGACGATGATCAGCGCGTTGAAGATGACGGCCGACAGGATCGCGGAGTCGGGTGAGGACAGGCCCATGATGTTGAGCTTGTCCAGGCCCGGGTAGACGGCCGCGAACAGCGCCGGGATGATCGCGAAGTACTTCGCGACGTCGTTGGCGATGGAGAACGTGGTCAGCGCACCCCGGGTGATGAGGAGCTGCTTGCCGATCTCGACGATCTCGATGAGCTTGGTCGGGTTGGAGTCGAGGTCGACCATGTTGCCGGCCTCCTTGGCGGCCGACGTGCCCGTGTTCATCGCCACGCCGACGTCCGCCTGCGCGAGGGCGGGGGCGTCGTTGGTGCCGTCGCCGGTCATCGCGACCAGCTTGCCGCCCGCCTGCTCCCGCTTGATGAGGGCCATCTTGTCCTCGGGGGTGGCCTCGGCGAGGAAGTCGTCGACACCCGCCTCCTCGGCGATCGCCCTGGCGGTCAGCGGGTTGTCACCCGTGATCATCACGGTCTTGATGCCCATCCGGCGCAGCTCGTCGAACCGCTCCCGCATGCCGTCCTTGACGACGTCCTTGAGATGGATGACACCCAGGATCCGGGCGCCCTCGGCGTCCTCGACCGCGACGAGGAGCGGGGTGCCGCCCGCCTGCGAGATGGCGGCCGCGAGCGTGTCCGCGTCCTCGGCGACGGTGCCGCCCTGCTCCTGGACCCAGGCGATGACCGATCCGGCCGCGCCCTTGCGGATCTTGCGGCCGTCGACGTCCACGCCCGACATCCGGGTCTGGGCGGTGAAGGCGATCCACTCGGCGTGCGCCAGCTCGCCCTGGTGCCGCTCCCGCAGCCCGTACTTCTCCTTCGCCAGTACGACGATGGAGCGGCCCTCGGGGGTCTCGTCGGCCAGCGAGGAGAGCTGGGCGGCATCGGCCACCTCGGCCTCCGTCGTACCGCTGACCGGCACGAACTCGGAGGCCTGCCGGTTGCCGAGGGTGATGGTGCCGGTCTTGTCGAGCAGCAGCGTGGAGACGTCACCGGCGGCCTCGACCGCACGGCCCGACATCGCCAGGACGTTGCGCTGCACCAGCCGGTCCATACCCGCGATACCGATCGCCGACAGCAGCGCGCCGATCGTCGTCGGGATGAGGCAGACCAGGAGGGCGACCAGCACGACCATCGTCAGATGGGTGCCCGCGAAGTCCGCGAACGGCGGCAGGGTGGCGACGGCCAGCAGGAAGACGATCGTCAAGGACGCCAACAGGATGTTGAGGGCGATCTCGTTCGGGGTCTTCTGCCGGGCCGCGCCCTCGACCAGGCTGATCATCCGGTCGATGAAGGTCTCGCCCGGCTTCGTCGTGATCTTGATGACGATCCGGTCGGAGAGGACCTTCGTACCACCCGTCACCGCGGAGCGGTCGCCGCCGGACTCGCGGATGACGGGAGCCGACTCACCGGTGATCGCCGACTCGTCGACCGAGGCGACGCCCTCGATGACGTCACCGTCACCGGGGATGATGTCACCGGCCTCGCAGACGACCAGGTCACCGATCCTCAGCTCGGTCCCCGGCACCTGCTCCTCGCTGTCACCCACCAGGCGGCGGGCGACGGTGTCGGTCTTGGCCTTGCGCAGGGTGTCGGCCTGGGCCTTGCCGCGTCCCTCGGCGACCGCCTCCGCGAGGTTCGCGAAGATCACCGTCAGCCACAGCCAGGCACTGATCGCCCAGCCGAACCAGTCGCCCGGGTCCTTGAAGGAGAAGACGGTGGTCAGGATCGAGCCGACCCACACCACGAACATCACGGGCGACTTGACCATCACCCGCGGGTCCAGCTTGCGGCAGGCCTCGGGAAGGGACCTGACCAGCTGCTTGGGATCGAACAGGCCCGCGCCGACACGGCCTTCGGCCGGCTTGTGCCCGGTGGGCGCGTCCTGGTGGGGCGCAAGGGTGGGAGTGGACATGGTGTCCTCGTGGGCTTCCGTTCGGGTGGTCATGACGCCAGCCCCTCGGCCAGCGGGCCCAGCGCCAGCGCCGGGAAGTAGGTCAGACCGGTGATGATCAGGACCGCGCCGACCAGCAGGCCGGTGAACAGCGGCTTCTCGGTGCGCAGGGTGCCGGCCGTGGCCGGGACGGGCCGCTGCTCGGCGAGCGAGCCGGCCAGCGCCAGCACGAACACCATCGGCAGGAAGCGGCCGAACAGCATCGCGAGTCCGGTCATGGTGTTGTACCAGTCGGTGTTCGCGTTCAGACCGGCGAACGCCGAGCCGTTGTTGTTCGCCGCCGAGGTGAAGGCGTACAGCACCTCGGAGAACCCGTGCGCACCCGAGTTCAGCATCGAGTGCGGCGGGGTCGGCAGGGCCATCGACGCGGCCGCGAAGACGAGCGCGAGCGCCGGGGTGATCAGGATGTAGATCGCCGACAGCTTGATCTCACGCGCACCGATCTTCTTGCCCAGGTACTCGGGCGTACGGCCCACCATCAGACCGGCGATGAACACCGCGATGACCGCCATGATCAGGATGCCGTAGAGGCCGGAGCCGGTACCGCCGGGCGCGATCTCGCCCAGCATCATGCTGAGCAGCGTGATCCCGCCGCCGAGGCCGGTGAAGGAGGAGTGGAAGGAGTCCACCGCACCCGTCGACGTCAAGGTGGTCGACACCGCGAAGATCGACGAGCCGCCGATACCGAAGCGGACCTCCTTGCCCTCGTACGCGCCGCCCGCGAGCTGGAGCGCCGGGCCGTGGTGGGCGAACTCCGTCCACATCATCAGCGCCACGAAGCCCAGCCAGATGGCGCCCATGGCGGCGAGGATCGCGTAGCCCTGCTTCACCGAGCCGACCATCACACCGAAGGTCCGGGTCAACGCGAACGGAATCAGCAGGATCAGGAAGATCTCGAACAGGTTCGTGAACGGGGTGGGGTTCTCGAAGGGGTGGGCGGAGTTGGCGTTGAAGTAACCGCCGCCGTTCGTACCGAACTCCTTGATCGCCTCCTGCGAGGCGACCGCCCCGCCGTTCCACTGCTGCGAGCCGCCCATGAACTGGCCGACCTCGTGGATCCCGGAGAAGTTCTGGATCGCACCACAGGCCACCAGGACGATCGCGGCGACGGCGGCGAACGGCACCAGGATACGGATCGTGCCGCGCACCAGGTCGGACCAGAAGTTGCCGATCTCACCGGTGCGCGAGCGCGCGAACCCGCGCACGAGCGCGACCGCGACCGCGATACCGACGGCGGCGGAGACGAAGTTCTGCACGGCCAGACCGGCGGTCTGCACGACGTGACCCATGGTCTGCTCGCCGTAGTACGACTGCCAGTTCGTGTTCGTCACGAACGAGACGGCCGTGTTGAACGACTGCGCCGGATTGACCGAGGAGAAGCCGAGCGAGCCGGGCAGCACGCCCTGCAGCCGCTGCAGGAGATAGAGGAAGAGGACACCGACGAACGAGAAGGCGAGCACTCCGCGCAGATAGGCGGGCCAGCGCATCTCCGTGTCGGGATCGGCGCCGATGCCCCTGTAGATCCACCTCTCGACGCGCCAGTGCTTGTCGGAGGAGTAGACCTTGGCCATGTAGTTGCCGAAGGGTATGTAGCAGAGCGCCAGCGCGCCTATGAGCGCGGCGAGCTGGAGCACGGCGGCGGTTACGGGACCCATGACGTGTCTCAGAACCTCTCCGGGAAGATCAGGGCGAGGACGAGATAGCCCAGCAGGGCGACGGCCACGACCAGGCCGACGATGTTCTCGGCGGTCACAGCTTCGTCACCCCCTTGGCGACGAGAGCCACCAGCGCGAAGCCCGCGAGCACGGTGACGACGAAGGCCAGATCGGCCATCGTGAACTCCTGGAGTGAGGTTCGAAACGGACTCGGACGGTTAGAGCAAACCGCCTCCCTGGCCGGAATCGACCGCCGTTGACGGCTCCCTTACGGCGACCCACACGGCTTTGACGGGACTCTTACGGCGGGACGATCACGCAGGTCGCAGCCGGTGCCGGAATCAGAACAGGTGGAACCGCAGCCGGCAGATCACCGCGTCGGTCTCCCGGCGCACGGCATGCGCGACCACCGCGCCCCGCTGGTTCTGCAGCAGCCGCTGCCACAGCCGCCCGGGCTCCGCCTCAGGGATCAGCACGGTCACCCGGGTGGCCGGCTCGGTGGCGGCCGTCTCACGGACGTACGCGGCGATGGGGCGGCCCAGCGTGCGCCGCGCACAGCTCAGCCGTACCAGCGGCACCCCGGGGTCCCACTCCGCCCAGGCGCGCTCCAGGGCGTGTATCTGGGCCCGGTCCTCGGGATCGGGGTAGCAGACGGTCACCGCGCGGACCTCGTCACCGAGGGAGGCGGCCGCGGTCAGGGCCTCCGATGTCAGACGGGAGATCGACGAGACGGGGACGATCACCAGCGAGCGCTCGCGGTACGGGGTCTCGGGTATGCGGCCGAGGCCCAGGCGCTCGCTGATCCTGCCGTAGGCCCGGTGGACGGTCTCGAAGGCGACGACGAGCAGCGGGAGCGTGATCACGATCAGCCATGCGCCCTCTTCGAATTTCGACGCGGCGACGACGACGGTCGCCACGCCGGTGAGAAGGGCACCGGAGCCGTTGAGCAGCGCCTTGCCGCGCCATCCCCGGCCGCGTTCCAGCCGCCAGTGTCTGACCATGCCGACCTGGGCGATGGTGAAGCCGACGAAGACGCCGATCGCGAAGAGCGGCACCAGGGTGTTGGTGTCGCCGCCGGAGAACACCAGGAGCGCGGCCGAGACCGCGGCCAGGGCGAGCACGCCGTGCCGGTGCACCTGACGGTCGGCCTTCAGGGCGAAGACGTGCGGTGCGTAGTTGTCGCGGGCGAGCAGTTTCAGCAGTACGGGCAGACCACCGAAGGAGGTGTTCGCGGACAGCGCGAGCAGGATCATGGTCGCGAACTGGATGACGTAGAAAGCCCAGTTGTGGCCGAGGGAGGCGTCCGCGAGCTGGGCGAGGACGGTGACGCCCTCGACCGGCTGGAGGTGGAATCGGCCGATGAGCACCGACAGGCCGATGAGCATCAGACCGAGTACGGCGCCGAGCGCCACCTCCGCCCGCTGGGCCCGCCTGACTCGGGAGCGGCGGAAGGAGGGCACCGCGTTGGCTATGGCCTCCACGCCCGTGAGCGCGGCACAACCAGAGGCGAAAGCTTTCAGCAGGAGCAGGGCGCCCACGGTGGAGGCGTTGTCCGCGACGACCGAGGCATGCCCGGCCGCGGTCGCCGTGCTCACCGGGTGGGAGCGGAACAGACCGACGACGATGAGCACGAAGATCGATCCGACGAACACGACGGTCGGCACGATGAACGCCTTCGCCGACTCCACGATCCCGCGCAGATTGACGCCCGTGATCAGCGCCAGCACCACCAGACACAGCCACAGCCGGTCGTCGTACAACGCCGGGAAGGCGGACGTCAGCGCGGCCACGCCGGCGGTGACGGCGACGGCCACGTTGAGGACGTAGTCCAGCACCAGCGAGGCCGCCGCGACCAGACTGGTCCGTGCACCCAGGTGCGTCCGCGCGACGGCGTACGAACCGCCGCCGTCCGGGAAGGCCGCGATGACCTGCCGGTACGAGGCGACCAGTACGGCCAGCAGGGCCGCGATGGCCAGGGTGACGGGCAGCGTGAAGCCGAGGCCGTGCGCACCGGCGGCGGCCAGCACCAGCACGATCGCCTCCGGCCCGTACGCCACGGACGCCATCGCGTCCAGCGACAGCGCGGCGAGGCCGGTGACGGCGGTCAGGCGGTGGCGCTCGCCGGTATCGGGCGGCTCCGCATCGGCGGGGACGGCGCCCGGCGCGGTGGTCAGGACGGTCATGGGTGCGCGCTCCTTCGTGGTTCGGCCGCGCACCAGGGCCCAGGGGTGCACGGTTGCCCCCAGGTTCTGTCCCTTTCCCGCGCCGTCCGGCTTTTCCTGGCGGCTTCTTCGCGCCCGAGCGGCCGAATCTGACGGGATCTTGACGGTCCGGGCTGCGGGCGGCCTGACTCGGCCGTCATCCGGGCGACGCACACACAGAACCGCTCGATGGGCGAGCGGACGGGCCGGACGGTGCCGGGGAGGGAGCAGGAGACCGCCCGCGCCCTGTTCAAGGCTTCCGGTCTGGAATGAGCCCCGGGCCGGCTCGCTCAGGTGGCCGGTCCCGACGTGTCCAGGGCGGCGCCCGTCTGGTCGGCCAGGGTGGCCGCGACCAGCCGGGCCTGGAGCGGGGGTACGGGGCCCGGCCCCGGGGTGAGCATGAAGCGGCCGAGGTAGCGGGTGTTGCCGTGGACGCGCAGCTCGATCCGGCCCTCGGGCCAGCCTTCGGCGTCCACGTCCCAGGTGCGCCTGCCGACCGTCACGCTGCCGTCGTCCCGCAGCCGAGGCGGCTGTCCCAGCAGGGTGCCGTACTCGAAGCGGCAGGCGTCCAGGCCGAGCAGTTCGGTGAGTTCGCGGCGGACCTCGTCGACCACGGTGTCCGCGTCGAGGGCCGCGACGCGGTGGATACGCGCGAGGTGTGCGGCGTCCGTGACTGTGATCACCTCCAGGCGGCGGGCCCGGGCGGCCAGTTGGGACACGATCAGGCCGACGGCCAGCAGCAGGACCGCCGTCGCGATGTCCGTCGAGGAGGTGATGCCGAAGGTCTCGTACGGCCGTGTGAGGAAGAAGTCGAACCAGGCTCCCGTCGACAACGCGGCCACCACACCTGCCGTACGACTGCCCAGCGCGGCCACCGCGACGACGACCACCACGAGGACCAGTGCGGCATTGGTGTGCGACACGCTCGCGCGGAAGGGGACCAGCGCGAGGCTCGCCAGGAAGGGGGCGAACAGTCCCGCCGCCAGGGCGAGCCGGTCCCGCAGGGGCCAGGTCCACGGCGTGGCCGGGGTTCCTCCCCCACGGTGCAGTTTCCAGGTACCGGTACCGGTCACTGTGCTCATCACGCACCTCCTGCGCTCTGCTCGGTCGGTACGGCGCTCAGGGCCCGGGGAGCGAACGGCAGCGACACCACCATCGTGAGGCCGCCGCCGGGTGTGTCCTCGGGGCCGAGGGTGCCGTTCATGGCTTCGGTCAGGCCGCGGGCGAGGGCGAGTCCGAGGCCGAGGCCGGTCGTGTTGTCGGTGTCACCGAGTCGCTGGAAGGGCTCGAAGAGACGATCCCGGCCCACTGCCGGCAGGCCGGGCCCCCGGTCCACGATCCGCAGCTCCACCCGGCCGGCCAGGGCGCTGGCGGTCACCAGCACCTTCTTGCCCGCCGGTGTGTGGCGGGCGGCGTTGCCGACCAGGTTGGCGATCACCCGTTCCAGCAGCGGCGGGTCGGCCAGCACCGCCGGGATCGCCTCCAGGTCCGCCACGTGCACGTCGGGGACGTCCGTGAGTGCCATCGGGAGGACCTCTTCCAGTGAGGTGGCCCGGAGGTTCAGGGGCAGGACCCCCGCCTCCAGGCGGCTGAGGTCGAGGAGGTTCTCCACCAGCCGGTTGAGCTTGGCCATGGACTCGTCGGCGGTGGCGAGGAGTTCGTCCCGGTCCTCCGCGGAGAACTCGACGTCACGGCTGCGCAGCGAGGTGACCGCCGCCCAGCCCGCGGCGAGCGGGGTGCGCAGGTCGTGGCCGACGGCCCGCAGCAGTGCCGTACGCAGCCGGTCGGCGGCCTTGACCGGCTCCACCTCGGCGGCGGCCGCGGCGAGCCGGGCCCGTTCGACCGCGGAACCGACGTGCGCGGCGAACGCGGCCAGCACCCGCCGCTCGGACGACGAGAGTGTGCGGCCCCGCAGCGCCAGCCAGGCGCCGGGACCGGCGGGAACGGCCGTCACGCCCGTGTCCTCGGGCGGCTCGTCCACCAGCTCCACCGATTCCATGCCGAACGTCTCGCGGGTGCGCTCCAGCAGGGCGGGGATGGTCGCTTCCCCGCGCACGATGCTGCCGGCCAGGGACGACATGGTCTCCGCCTCGGCCGTCGCGCGGGCGGAGCGGCGTGACAGGCGGAGCGACCGGTCCACCACGGCGGCCACTATGGCGGCCACCACCGCGAACACCGCGAGGGCGAGCAGGGCGTTCGGATCGTCGAGGGTGAAGGCGCCGATGGGCGGGATGAACCAGTAGTTGAGCAGCAGGGACGCCGTCACGGAGGCGATCACCGCCGAGGTGACCCCGCCTATGCAGGCCACGCCCACCACGGCGAGCAGGAACAGCAGGGCCTCGCTGGTCAGGTTCAGGGTCCCCCGCAGCTGGGCGAGGACGACCGTGAGCAGCACGGGCAGCACCAGGCCGGTCACCGGACCGGCGATCAGCCGGGCCGTGGACAGGGTGCGCCGCCGCGAGGGCAGGAGCGTGCCTCGGCCGGCGCGTTCATGGGTGACCCGGTGGACGTCGATGTCGCCGGACAGCTCGGTGACGGTCTCCCCCGTGCCGGGCCCGGTCAGGAACCGGGCCAGCCGACCGCGGCGGCTGGTGCCGAGGACGAGCTGGGTGGCGTTCTCGGCGCGCGCGAACTCCACCAGGGCGGTGGCCACGTCGTCGCCGACCACCGAGTGGTAGCTGCCCCCGAGGTCCTCGACGAGCCGGCGCTGCCGGGCCAGCGAGGCGTGCGAGACGCCCGCCGCGAGCCCGTCGCTCCGGGCCACGTGCACGGCGAGCAGGTCACCGCCCGCCGACCGATCGGCGATGCGCGCGGCCCGTCGTACGAGTGTGCCGCCCTCCGGACCGCCGGTCAGGGCGACCACGACCCGCTCCCGGGTCTCCCACACCCTGCCGATGCCGTGCTGCGAGCGGTACTCCTGCAGTGCCTCGTCGACCCGGTCGGCCGTCCACAGCAGTGCCAACTGCCGCAGAGCGGTGAGGTTTCCGGGCCGGAAGTAGTTGGCCAGGGCCGCGTCGATCTTCTCGGGGGTGTAGATGTTGCCGTGCGCCATCCGGCGGCGCAGCCCGTCGGGGGGCATGTCCACCAGCTCGATCTGCTCGGCGCGCCGGACGACGTCGTCGGGCACCGTCTCGTGCTGCGGTACCCCGGTGATCTTCTCGACCACGTCGTTGAGGGACTCCAGGTGCTGGATGTTCAGCGCGGTGACGACGTCGATGCCGGCGTCGAGGAGCGCCTCGATGTCCTGCCAGCGTTTGGGGTTGCGGCCCTCTCCCGGGACGTTGCTGTGCGCGAACTCGTCGACGATCGCCACCTGGGGGCACCGGGCGAGCAGCGCGGCGAGGTCCATCTCCTCGAACCGTCCGCCGCGGTAGGTGCAGGACGTGCGGGAGACGGTCTCCAGGCCGTCGAGCATCGCCTCCGTGCGCGGCCGCCCGTGGCACTCCGCGAACCCCACCACCACGTCCGCCCCGCGAGCGGCGCGGCGCCGCCCCTCGTCGAGCATGCGGTAGGTCTTGCCGACTCCCGGGGCCGCCCCGAGGTAGACCTTCAGTCGTCCGGGCCGTACGTCACTCATCGCCGCCGACGCGCTCCGCTCACTGGATCAACTCCCCTGACCACAGGGGTCTCTCCCTCCCAAGGAAGCCCCCTAGCGGGCCGGTCGGCGCGGTTGTTAGCGCTTCCTTGGCGGCGTTCCCGGGGACCTTGACACTGTCTTGACGTGAGCCGGCCCGATAGGGTGGGAACAGGTGTGCCGGGAAGTCTGGTCGGCCGGGAGCCATGGTGGCTCCTGTTGGGCCCCAGGGGGACGGCATGCGCAGCGTCGGAACGGTTCTCGCCCTCGTGGTACTGGCCACGGTGGTCGCCACTTTCGCCCGCCGTTGGCGCATCCCGGCCCCCTCCCTGCTGGTCGTCGCCGGTCTCGCGGTGGCCCTGCTGCCGGGCACCCCGCAGATCGAGATCAGCCCCGAGATCATCGGTCTGGTCGTGCTGCCGCCGCTGCTGTACGCGAGCGCGGAGGACATGCCCTGGCGCGAGCTGCGCGCGGTGTGGAAGCCGGTCGGGATCCTCGCCATAGGGCTGGTGCTCGCCTCGGCCGCCGCCGTGAGCGCGGTCGCGGTGTGGGTGACGCCCCTGTCCTGGCGGATGGCGTTCGTGCTGGGGGCGGTCCTGGCCAGCACCGACCCGGTGGCGGTCACCGCGCTGGGGCGGCGGCTCTCGCTGCCGCCGAGGGTGCAGGTGCTCGTCCAGGCGGAGAGCCTGTTCAACGACGCGACCTCCCTGGTGCTGGTCCGGGTGGCGGCCGGGATCGCGGTGGCCTCCGCGGCAGCCGACTGGGGTGCGGCGGGCGGCCAGTTCCTCGTGCTGGCCGGTGGCGGCACCCTGATCGGCGCCGCGGTGGCCGGAGTGATCACCCTGATCCGGCGGCGCACCGAGGACCCGGTGCTGGAGACGGTGATCGCCCTGGTCACCCCGTACGCCGCCTATCTCCTGGCCGAGGCGGCGCACACCTCCGGCGTGACCTCGTGCGTGGTCGCGGGCGTGGTCCTCGGCGGCCGCGGCGACCGCCTCACCAACGCCCGCATAAGACTCCAGCTGCACGCGGTCTACGGCACGGTGGTGTTCCTGCTGGAGAGCGTGGTGTTCTCCCTCATCGGCCTGGCACTGCCCGCGGAGGTGCGGGCCCTGGCCGACGGCGACCGGGCGTGGCCCCTGTACGCCCTCGCGGTGGCCGGCACGCTCATCGCCGTACGGCTGCTGTGGATCGCTCCGCTGTCGGCGGTCGTGCAGCGCAGGGGCGCGCTGGGCCGTATGAACTGGCGGGTGCCGATGGTGCTGACCTGGGCGGGCACCCGGGGCGTGATGCCGCTGGCCGCCGCCCTGTCCATCCCGGAGATCGCGAAGGACGGGACCGCCCTGGCGGACCGGCCGCTCGTCCTCGTGCTGACCACCTCGGTCGTGGTCGTCACCCTGGTCGTGCAGGGCTTCACCCTGGCCCCGGTCGTCCGCCGCTCCGGCATCGCGCTGGAGCCCGCCCACACCGAGCGCGAGGAGGTCGAGGCCCGCTCCCGTCTCGCCCACGCCGGTCTGGGCCGCCTGGAGGAGCTCGCGGAGCTGGAGGCAGTACCCGAGATCGTCCTCGACCGGCTCCGCCGGGGCCTGACCGCCCGCCTCGAAGACGCCCGCGACCGCCTCGCCGACACCGACGGCACCGCCACGCCGACCGAGTCGGCCGACCTGGTCTACCGCCAGCTGCGCCGCGACCTGATAGCCGTGGAGACGACGGAACTGCAGCGCCTGTACGACACCCACCGCATCAGCGACACCACCCGCCGCCGGCTGCAACGCTCCCTGGACCTCGAAGAGACCCGGCTGACGGACGCCTGACGGAACTCGGCCAGCCTGGGCCGCAGGCCGAGGACGGCGAGGGCGGCGGCAACCGCCGGCAGCCCACCCGCCCACGGGAGCAGACCGGTGACCGGTGACCGCCGAGCGGCCCGCGGCGGCCGAGGCCGTGATGCGTATGCGCACGTCAGAAGGGCATCAGAGAACGGCAGCCGCGCTTGCCCCCGCTCTGCGGCAGGCTTCCACGGACGACGTGAACAGCGCCTGGCTCCTTCAGGAGACCGCCCGGCAGCTCGCCGAGCGCGGCGCCACCGTGCTGCTGCACGGCCGTACGGCCGACGAGGCCCGCGCCGCCGCGGACCGCCTCATCGCCACCGCGGGCATCGAGGCGGACCAACTGTGCACATACGCAGCCGACTTCGCGCGCCTCGACGAGGTCGAGGCCCTCGCCGGCAAGGTCGTCACCGAACACCCGCACCAGCGGGAATTCCATAATGCGGCATCAGCGCGGAATATCACTGGTTATCGCGAAGTAAGAGATTTCTTATCAATGGAACCCGGCCTCCGACCGCTCCCTCCTGCAGGGCAGAGAAGGAGGCCGAAATGGGCGACAGCCCGACGAAGACGAGCAACGCGCTCACGCAGCGGTTCACACCGAGACCCGCTTCACCGCCTCAGCGGCGGCCGTGGCGTTTCAAGCTGAGGAAGGCGCTGCCTGCACTGACGTTGTTCGCCTCCGTGCGGCTGACCGGCGTGATCATGGCGACCTTGTGGTCGCTGCACCTCGGCAAGCACCCGCGAACCGTGCTCGGCCTGGAATGGGACGGCCACTGGTACTGGCACGTCTCCCAGTACGGCTACGGCCTGGTCATCCGCCCGAAATGGGGCCACAGCGTCTTCAACGACCTGGCGTTCTTCCCCCTCTTCCCGGGCCTGATCCGCGCGGTGGACACGGTGCTGCCGATCGGCCCGGTCAATGTGGCGCTGCTCATCGCATGGAGTGCCGCCCTGGTGGCGGCCTGGGGCGTGTACGCGGTCGGGGAACTGTTGCACGGACGTCGCGTCGGGTTCCTCCTCGTGGCGCTGTGGGCGCTGATGCCGCACGCGATCATCCTGACGATGGCGTACACCGAGCCCCTCATGACCGCCTTCGCCGCCTGGTCGCTCTACGCCGTGCTGACCCGCCGCTGGCTGGCCGCGGCGACGCTGGCGGTGCTGGCCGGGCTGTGCCGTCCCAACGGCCTCGCCGTGGCGGCCGCCGTCGTCACCGGCGCCCTCGCTCACCTCTGGCAGCTGCGCCGCGCCGGTGCTCCCACCGCTCCGCGCGCCTGGGCGGCCGCCGCCACGGCTCCCCTCGGCTGGCTGGGCTACGTCGGCTGGGTGGGGCTCAGAACGCACAATCCCGTCGGCTACTTCCACGTACAGAGCCTCTGGGGCTCGCGGTTCGACTTCGGCCGCTACACCGCCCACATGTTCAAGCACCTGGTCGTCGGGCACGACACCCTCGTCGTCTATCTGACGGCCGCGATCATCCTCGGCTCCGTGCTGCTGTTCGTCTTCTGCGTCCTGAACAGGATGCCCTTGCCCCTGCTCGCATACTGCGCGGTCCTCATCGTGATCGCCGTCGGCGGCACCCACTTCTTCACCAGCAAGCCGAGGTTCCTGCTGCCGGCCTTCCCTCTGCTGATCCCGCTCGCCCGGCATCTGGCGCGGAGCCGCCTGCGCACCATTGTCGTCCTGCTCACCGCCCTGGCAGTCGTCTCGCTCTTCTACGGCACCTACCTCCTCACCGTCTCCCCTCGGGCCCTGTGACGGGAGGGCCGGCCGTGACGGGTATGACCACGACTGCCGACGCCGACCCTCAACTGCGGGCGGGCTCGGGGCCGTTCACCATGTCCAGCCATGGCCGCCGCCGTTGTTGAACAGGGCCAGGACGCCGGTGGTGATGACGAGGTACCGGGTGAGGGGCCCCTGACGGCCCAGGGCCGCCAGAGCCCAGGCGAGGGCCGTGTACCAGGGCATCGACCACGGCGCGGTGAGAATCCAGGCGAAGACGAGCACGAAGGGCACGGCGACCACGGCGGGGCGCCCGGCCGGGACCCGGCGGTGGAGCAGCCGGGCAAAGGCGAGCATCAGGACGGGCCAGAGGAGTCCGGGGGCGGTGGCGGCCGCTTGGGGGCCCAGGTACCTGGTGCCGAAGTATTCGAGCACCGCCCACGGGGAGGGTGAGGAGACCTGGTGCGAGGCACCTGAAAGCGGGGCGAGGGCATGGACGCCGTAGACGCCGTAGAGGACGGCCAGAATCAGCACGGCGGCACCTGCCTGCCGGGCGGCCGGTCGCCAGGCGCCGGAACGCAGCAGGGGCCAGGCCAGACCGACGCCGAGCAGGGCGGCACTGATCTTGACGGCACACGCCAGGCCCACCAGCCCTCCGACGACCAGATCGTGGTGCCGTCCCACGGCTCTGCGGCCGACATGGACCGCGCACACGGCCAGGCAGGCGACGAGGGTGTCCAGATGCCCGCCCGCGACCAGCACCCCGACCAGCAGCGGGTTGGCGCTCCACAGCAGGGCGGCGCGCACCGGGTCGTCGGCGGTGCGGATCAGCAGGCAGCCGGTGCCCAGGAAGACGGCCGCGTTCGCCAGCATCAGCGCCCAGATCGTCAGCCACGGCAGGTTCCCGCCGACGACCGCGGCGCCGGCCTGCCACCACGTCGCCACCGGCCCGTACACGGATGGCGTGTGCCGCCACGCGTCGCTCACCAGATGTGCATAGGCGCCTCCCAGCCGGGCGGGCGTCGTCACGTACGGGTCGCCGCCGAGCGCGGCGATCCGGCCGTACGCGGCGTAGCTGGCCGTGTCGGAGGAGCCGACGGGGGTGAGGTTGGCGACGACGAGCGCGGCGACCGCGCCGGCTCCGAACAGGACTTGCGGTTTCGGTCTCCAGCCCTGTTCGTGGGCGCGCAGCAGGGCGAGTGCGCCCAGGCAGGACAGCACGATGGCGGCGTAGGTGACGGCCGCGGAGGCAGTGCCCGGCATGGCGGGCAGCCGAAGCCGGCTGATCGGCGCACGCAGGGTGTTGTGATTGGGTGCGCTCGCGCCGACCAGCGCGAACAGCGCGACGCCGGCCACGGATGTCCAGATGGCCGCGGCGGGCCGTCGCCGGGCGGCGGCCCCCGGTGGCGACGGGCGGACCGAGCGGATACGCACCGCGAAGCGCGCAGCCCACTGATTGCTGTCGGTCGTCACACGTCACTCACCGGGTCGCCGTCGAGTCCTGTCCACTGTGTCAGCTCGCTGCGAGGAGCGCGGTGCCGATCTTGTTCGCGACGTTACGGCCTCCGCCGCTGCCGTGCACCTCGGCGGTACCCCTCTTCACCCCCTCTTCACGCCGACGACTCGGGCTGGTGCGTCGTCGGCGTGGCGGGGCGTTGGACGAAGCCGCGAAGGCCGCACCGAACCTAGCGCGGCCGATCTTCAGCTGTCCATGTCACGGAAGGTGAGACGACCGTAGGAACGGCGGGCGGCTCCGTCAGCGCATATCGGTGAGGAGGGTGTTGAGTTCAGCCTCCTGCCGGGCCGGCGCCATCGGCGGGTTCGAGTGGTCGATGCCGAAGGTCTTCAGGACCTGGTCCATCTGGGCGTCGATGAACGTCCAGCCGGTGTTGTCCAACGGCTGCAACGAGGCCTGGTCGGCATCCCAGAGGTCGCGCAGCGACTGGGCAGCCGCATGGGCCCCGGTCGCGTTCCCCGACCGTGCGTCCCTGAGCGAGGTCGTCGCGAGTGCCTTCAGTGCGTCGACCTTCGTGGCCGGGAACTTCTTCACGGCCTGGCCAGGGGCGAGCTGGACGGTGGAGGTGGTGTCCTCCTCCGCCGCCGGGCCGACGTGCGGCTGGCCGTGCGCCCAGACCAGCAGGCCCACGGTGGCGGCGGCGAGGAGGCCGAAGCCCGCCAGCGCGACGCGCTCCCTTTGCGGGTCGGCGGTGGTCTGCGGGGTGTGCGTGGCGTCGTAGGTCTCGGTCACGTCGGAGCGTGTCACCGTCAGGTAGACGACGGTCGCCAGGATCAGGCCGAGGAAGATCAGGCTGGTGGTGAAGGTGCCCAACGCGAGACCGGTCGGCTCGCCCGGCTGGGCGACCTTCGGGGAGGCGAGCCAGTCGCCGATGTTGGCGCCCAGCGGGCGGGTCAGGACGTAGGCGAGCCAGAAGGACAGCACCGGGTTCGCGCCGAACCTCCACAGCAGCGTGATCGCCGCGATGAGGCCGAGCGGCAGCAGGACCGAGACTCCCGGGCTCCAGCCGGTGAGTTCCAGGGTCCAGTCGCCGGTCGCGGTGCCGAGCGCGAAGGTGACGAGAACGGTGAGCCAGTAGAACGACTCACGCGGCAGCGTGTTGACCGAGTGGATCGAGAGGGTGCGCTCGCGCAGCCACCACGTGCCGAAGACCACGGCGAGCAGGACCGAGAACACCGTGGTGCTGATCCACAACGGCACGTTGAGCTGGTCGGTCAGGATGTCGGTGTACAGCGTGCCCGTGACGCTGACAACGACCACGGTCAGCCAGTACGGGAACGGGACGTACCGCTTCAGCCGCAGCTGGGCGCCCAGGACCACCACGAACACCGCGGTGAAGATCCAGGCCGTGTTCACCAGGCCGACGCCCAGCTTCATGTTGATCCAGTCGGCGAAGCTCTCACCGACGGTCGTGCACAGGATCTTGATCACCCAGAACCAGATGGTGACCTCGGGAACCTTGTTCAGCATCAGCCGCCCACTGCGGCGCGTGCGGGCTTCGCTTGTCGTTGTCATGCAATGAGGTTGGTGTGGCCAACCTGCACACAACCTGACTACGCGATCGCCTCTACCGTGGGAAAGGTCACCTCGACGCGGCCGTGACCATCCGCGATCGCACGGACTGCCACTCCCGCGGACACGGCGAGCCGTTTTACCACCGCCAGCCCCAACCCGTGCCCGTCGCCGCTGGTCACGCCCGCTTCGAAGACCCGGTCAACCTCCGCGGGGTCGAATCCGGGGCCGTCGTCGAGGACATCGATCACGACCCCCTGGGGCTGGACGCGCGCCGTGACCCAGACGCGCGTACTCGCATGCCGCAGGCCGTTCTCCAGCAGGGGTGACAACACAGCCACCACGAGTTCGGTCGCCACGGCGACATCGACGTTGGCCGGGATGGCGAGTTCGATGGAGCGACCGGCGATCGCCTGTCGCGCCGCCGCCCTGAGATCGCAGCGGGTACCGCCGGGGATCCGTGTCCGGGCGGCACCAAGAATCGTGGTGATCGCCGTGTTCAGGCGGTCGACCTCGGTCAGAACGGCCTCCGGTGCCACATGCTGACCGGAGAACTGCGCCAACTGTGCCTCGCCCCGCAGGGCCGTCAGGGGGGTCCGCAACTCGTGGGCGATCTCGTCGGTGAGCCGGCGCTCGTCCGCGAGCGCGTTGTCCACGCGGTCGAGCAGGCGATCGAGAGTTCGCCCGAGCTCCCCGAACTCGTCGCGAGGAACGCCGAGGTCGAATCGGCGCCCGGGTTCGTGATCGCCCCATTCGTCGGCGAGAGCCGCCATTTCGTGGACCACCCGCAACGCGCGACCCACCACGAGGTGCGCGACGACGCCTGCGAGCACGATCGAGATGCCTCCCAGAATCAGCGACATCGTCAGGCTGTGCTGCTCCGACGTCTCGTACGGCGTGAGATCCACCTTCACGACCACCATGACGTGGTGGCCTTCCAGCCGGATCGGCTGAGCATAAAGAAGATGACTGCCGACCGTGGTGGTCTGGGACCGCCCGGAGCCGACGAGAGCGTCGACACGTTCAAGGACGCTGCCCGGCACGATGCCGTCAATGAGGTGCCCGTCGGCGTACACCCACGAGACCGTGTCCAGCGCTTCGTTGCCGCCCTCGATCAGCACGACGTGGCCACCGCGTACGGCCACGTTCGCCGCCACCGCCTCCGCACGTGTATGCGCCAGAGCGTTCGCGTCGGCGTCGGTCACCTGGCTCAGCAACACGTGCGAGACCACCACCAGCACGGCGACCACCGCAGTCGCGATCAGAACCGCAAGGGCGACGACCCTCCCGCGGAAGCCTGTCACTCCCATCGATAGCCCACCCCGCGGACCGTCGCCAGGCGATCGGCCACGCCCAGCGCACCGAGCTTGGTCCGTAGCCGGCGAACATAGGAGTCAAGGGTGTTGTCGCTGACGTGCGCGCCATGCGGCCAGCCCGCGGCAACCAGGGCATGGCGGCGTACCGCGTCGCCCTGTGAGGCGATGAGCCTGCCCAGCAACCGGAACTCGGTCGGCGTCAGGCTCTCACTCGTCGAACCGTGGATCACGACATGCTTCGCCGGATCGAGAACGACGCCCGTCGGTGGGGTCGTAGCGGTTGTTCGGCGTAGCAGGGCACGGACCCTCACCAGCAACTCCGGGATGTCGAACGGTTTCGTCATGTAGTCGTCGGCTCCCGCCTCGAAGCCGCCCACCTTGTGATGCATGCCGTCCAGAGCGGTGAGCATCAGCACCGGGGCATCGACGCCACGGGCCCGCAGCGCCAGGCAGACATCGCGGCCATCGGCGTCCGGGAGCCCCAGATCCAGGACGACCAGATGAGGGACCGGCTCAAGGTTCCGCAGCAGGCTGTCCGCCGTAGCGGCGACCGCGATCGTATGGCCGTCGTGCTCAAGTGCGCGCTTGAGCACGTCGCGAACCGCCGCATCGTCTTCGCATACCATAATAAAAGCCACGCACTGACCCTAGGTATTCCGCCGGGAGTTCTCCATTTTCCCTGGCCAGCGCCCTGACAGTCCGAGGATGACCGCCAGGGACAGGGCGCTGATCACGACCGCGCCCATGCCCAGACCGCCGTCGCCGGTGGGCAGGGAGAGGTAGTCACTGATGGAGGCGCCGAGGGGGCGGGTGAGGATGTAAGCGATCCAGAAGCTCCACACCGCGTCCAGATCCAATGCGAAGTGCGCGATGGCCACCGCGGCGATGACCGCCGCGAGCAGCACGGCGGACAGCCAGTACCCGAGGTCCAGGCGCTCGGACACCAGGTCACCGGCCGCGGTGCCCAGGGCAAACGCGAACAGCACCGCGAGCCAGTAGAAGGACTCGCGGCCGGCGGTGTCGATGTGGCGGACGGACAGCGTCCGCTCGCGCCGGTACCAGACCACGAACACGACCGCGAGGACGACCGCGAAGACGGTGGTGGCGGTCTCCAGCGGGACCCCCATGTTGTCGGTGAGGTTGTCGCTGATCAGCGTGGAGACGACGCTGATCAGCGCCACCGCGGGCCAGTACACGCCCGGCCGGTAGGCACTCGTGCGGAACTGGACCACCAGCACGACGGCCAGCAGGACACTCATCAGCACCGAGACACCGGTCGGCCCCAGCCCCGCCTTCTCGTCGAGCAGGTCGGCCGCGGTCTTGCCGACCGTCGTACAAAGGATCTTGATGATCCAGAAGTAGACGGTGAGTTCGGGCACCTTGTTCCGGCGCGGGCGATGACCCAGAGGGGCTGTCCGGGCAGCCTCCGGAACCACCTGGCTCTCGGACGATTCATAGGTCATGCTGCCCGACCATGGCACCGCAATCCTGAACATATCCTGACTGCCGCCGCGCATCGCCCTCCATGCGGGTGCCGCACTAGCAGCATGGCGCCATACATACGCACGCACCCCGTCTGCTCATAGCGGCCTTCCGTCCCGCCCCTGCCCCCGCGACGGAAGAAGACCGCCTTGCACGCCACGACCATCGCCTCCGCGCCGGCTGACCGCGCGACCGTCCGGCTGCGGCGCCGCCTGGGCCGAGCCGTCGTCCTCTCCTACGCCGGCGCCCTGCTCCTGCCGGCCCCCGGCCTGTGGTTGCGCCACACCCACACCCTGCCGCTCGGGCCACTGCTCCGCCTGCCCCTGTCCACCGCGCCGTGCCTGCTGTGGCTGGTGCTGTTCTCGGCCGGGCTCCAGGTGCGCGTCCGTGAGCTGGGCCGCGTGCCGTGCCGCCCGAGCGCACTGCTCGCGGGGCTCGCTCTGCACCTGGCGATCCCGCTGCTGGTCATCCCGCTGGTCGCTTACCTGCTGCACGCCTCGCCCGACTCCGACGACGGCAGGGCGTAGCCGAAAACCTCCAGGTCAGATGTGCCACGCACGGCAGTGACCGGCGAGGAGCCTCGGATCATGTGCCGACGGTGGAAGTCGGGGCCTGGATGCGGGCGGAGGTGATCGTCATCGGCGTGCCGGTGACGGCGATGAGATAGCTCCCCGGACCGCGGCCGCCCGGCATCACGCGGAAGCCTCCCGCGGGTTCCACTCGATAGTCGGCGGAGGCGTGCGGGGGCAGGACGGCGGGACCCGAGGCGATCGTCCACCAGTCGGAGGCGCCCTGCCCGGTACGGCTCGCGAAGTGCGGCTCAAGCGCCGTACCTGTGGTGTTGACGGCCCGGACGTCGATGGTGGTGACACCGATACCTGACCCGTGCTTGGCGAAGTGCGGTGTGAGGCTCATGCGCAGAGGCGGCGGGCTCGCGGCGGCGATGACGACGCACACGAGGGCGGGGGCGAGCAGACCGGCCGCGACGGCTGCCTTGGCGCGGCGGCCGGTGAGGCGGGCCGGCCGGGGCTGCCAGGCGGTGGCGAAAGCGGCGGCCGGGACGGTGGCCGCGGCCGCCAGCCACAGCGGGGTCATCATCAGGAAGTAGCCGTCCTGGGAGCGCGTGGCCAGGTAGAACGCGATCCAGGGCACGACGGTGAGGGTCGGGCCCAGCCGCCGGACGAACAGCAGCGTGGCCACGAGCAGGCCGAACAGGAGCAACTGGCTGCCGTAGGAGTAGTAGTCGAGGCGGCTGCTGCCGTCGGTGAAGTAGTAGGAGATACCCATCACGCCCTGACCGTGCAGAATCGCCTTCTGCTCCATGGGCAGCAGGATTCCGTTCAGCCAGGCCGGGAAGTCCTGTACGGCGAAGTACGCGTTGACCGCGGACCAGGTGAGAGCCGCTGTGGCCGTGTAGCGGGCGGTGACCGCCAGGGCCCGCCGGGGGCCGAGTTCACCGCGCCGGACGGCGTACAGGCCGATCAGCAGGAACGGGGCGAGGAACCAGGCGAGCTGCTGGGCGGCGCAGGCAGCGCCCAGACAGGCCGCCCGCAGTACGCCCCCTGGCCCGAGGTGGCCGCCCTCGCCCGTGCTGGGCCAGCGGACCACCACCGGGATGAGCAGAGCGAGTGCCGTGATGGCCGGATAGCCGGAGTAGGCGTAGTGGGGCAGGAAGCCGAAACCGAGGCAGACGGCCGTGGCCGCGGACCGCCACGGCGCCGGCAGCAGGAACCACAGCAGGAGCGAGGAGGCCAGGAGCGCGACGGTGGGGACCAGGGTGGCGGCTGCCGTCGAGTGGACGACGGCATGCACCGGTGCGGCGAGCAGCGCGGTCAGCGGCGGGTAGCCGTATGTGTAGTCGGCGCCGCCGGACATGGTCTTGGTGACCAGGACGCCGTGCTCGGCGAACAACCAGGGCCACGACTGACCGTAGACCGGGCGCCCGTGCAATATCTCGTTCGCGGCCTGGGCGGTCAGCACGCCTTCGTCGCTGCCGGCGTGGTCGAGGAGATAGCCGCAGATCACCAGGGCGACGGCGGTGACCAGTACGGCCGCGTCGACCCGGATCAGCGCCCTGCGGGTGCGTACGAGAAGGCTGAGAACCGCACAGCCGAGGATCGCGGCGTAGCAGGCGGAGATGACGGCGGCGACCGGGGGGCTCGACGCCATCGCGGTGGTCCAGGCGGCGCGGGTGCCGATGAACAGGCTGATCGTGGCCACCAGGGTCATGCCCCGATGCCACTGCTGGGGCTCGGCGTCCGGGACGCCGAGAGCAGGGGTCGGGGGTGGTGCCGCCGGATGCGTCGCGGTGGGACGACGGTACTGGACGCCCATTCCGGCACGATGGGTGTCAGTCAAGAACTGCCTCCTCTGTCTCACCTCCACCGGGCGGCAACCACCTGTGGGCGGCCGCCCGAGAGTCATCTACTACATCACGTAGAGGCAGATGGGGGCGGCGGGGTTCCGCCGAGCCGGAGGTTCGTCCGACCGCCCCGGCACGGGCGACGTACATCCACCGTTCAGGGCAGGGACGAATCGACGCCCCTTTCAGATCATCTACACTTCACCAGACGTCTACAAGGCTGTAGCCGGTAAGCGGTTTGCATGAAATCGCCGGCCGCACAGGCGCCCGTCGTCCGGTCAGTGCACGGCGCGGTAACGGTGCTCCGGGCGTCCAGTGGCCCCGTAGCGCAGTTCGAGCCGGACCATGCCCTCCTTGACCAGGTAGGAGAGATAGCGCTGGGCCGTGGCACGGGAGACGCCGGTGCGTTCGGCGGTCTCCGCGGCCGACAGGGCGTCCTGTGCGGTGCGCAGAGTCTGGTGCAGCAGGGCGAGCGTGGGCGCGGAGTGGCCCTTGGCGGGGACGCGGGGCACGGCCGGCGGGCGGGCGGCGCTGAACAGGGCGTCCACATCGGCCTGTTCGGTCTCGGGGACCGTGCCCAGGGCGTCCATGCGGTGCTGGAGTTCGCGGTAGGCGGTGAGTCGCTCGGCGAGGTCGGGTGCGCCGAAGGGCTTGACCAGGTAGCCGACGGCGCCGAGTTTCATCGCGATCCGCACCGAGGTGATGTCCCGGTCCGCGGTGATCATGATGGCGTCGGGCCGGTCGCCGCCCTCGTCCCCGCTCAGCCGGCGCAGCACGTCGAGTCCGCTGCCGTCCGGCAGGAAGATGTCGAGCAACAGCAGGTCCGGGTGGAGGGCGCGCACCGCGTCGAGCGCCGCGTCCACGGTCGCCGCCTGGCCGACCACCTCGAAGCCTTTGACGCGGGACGCGTAGTCGCAGTGGATGCGGCTGACCCGGAAGTCGTCGTCCACCACCAGGGTCCGGATCACCAGCGGTCACCTCCTGCGATGCCGTCCGGCGCGCCGACCGGCACCGGCGGAGCCGTCGTGAACAGGGCGCCCTGCGGGGCAGGGACGGTGTCGGGCACGGGCAACGTCAGAGCGAACACCGCACCTGGCCCCTCGCTGACCGTGATCGTGCCACCGTGCCGCTGCACCAGCCGGTGGACGAGAGCGAGTCCGAGGCCGCGCCGTGCGGTGCCCCGGTCCGGACGGGTCGACCAGCCGTCCTCGAAGATCGACTCGGCGGTGCCCGGCGGAATGCCCGGCCCGGTGTCGGCCACCTCCACCCTCACCACGTCGACGGCCTCGATCAACGACAGCCGTACCTCGGGACCGCCCGGCGGCGCCGGCCAGGTCGCGGACGCGGACGCGTCGATCGCGTTGTCCAGCAGGTTGCCGACGATGGTCAGCAGCCGGCGCAGATGAGGCGGGTCCCCGCCGAGCGC
Organism: Streptomyces sp. Ag109_O5-1; assembly: GCF_003814875.1. Taxonomy (GTDB): domain Bacteria; phylum Actinomycetota; class Actinomycetes; order Streptomycetales; family Streptomycetaceae; genus Streptomyces; species Streptomyces sasae. The sequence goes on from NZ_RKQF01000001.1 coordinate 2,642,136, forward strand.
GGAGTCGTCGCTGAGGACGATCCGCACCCCGCGTTCGGCGCCCACCGTGATCTTGGCGACGATCAGTCCCACGAGCAGCGGGTTGCCGATCCGCTCCCGTACGGATTCGGTCAGCGCCTGCTCGGCGCCGGCCGTCTCGACGGCGAACTCGTACGCGGCGTCGTGATCGCCGATGTCGAGCAGCCCGGCCATCGTGTGCATACGGTTGGTGAACTCGTGCTGCTGGGCGCGCAACGCGTCGGTGAGCCCGCGCACCGAGTCCAGTTCGCGCAGCAGCCCGATGAGCTCGGTGCGGTCGCGCACGGTGACCACCGCACCCAGTTCACGGCCGTGCAGGGCCACCGGCATCCGGTTGACGACCAGGCAGTGGTCGTCGGTGAGCACGCTGATGTCGCTGCCCGTCAGGGTGCCGTCCAGGGCGCGGCGCAGCCGCCCGTCCGGCAGCACCTCCGCCAGCGTGCGGCCTAGCGCGGTGCCGAGGCCGAGCAGGTCGCGGGCCTCGTCGTTGACCACCGTGATCCTGCCGTCGGGGTCGAAGGCGACGACTCCCTCACGGATGCCGTGCAGCATCGCCTCCCGGTCCTGCAGCAACCCTGCGATCTCCTCCAGTTCCAGCCCGAACGTCGTCCGCTTGAGCCGCCTGGCCAGCAGGAACGCGGCCGTCGAGCCGAGCGCGACGGCGATGGCGCTGTACAGGGCGAAGGTGGGCAGTTCGCGCCACAGTTCGCCCAGCACATCGCGCTCGGGAATGCCCGCGGACACCTCGCCGACCAGCTTGCCGGTGGGCCCGAGCAACGGAGCCTTGCCGTTGGCGGAACGCCCGGTCGCGCCCTGGTCGGTACCGACCTGGGGCCTGCCGTCCAGCACCACGATCGGATCGCCCGTCGGTTCGCCGATCAGCGCGGGGTCGGGGTGGGAGTGGCGGATGCCACGCAGGTCGAGTACGACCACGTACGACGCCCCGGACGCCTTGCGGATCCGTTCGGCCACGGTCTGCACGACGTGGCCGCCGCCCCCGTACTGCATGGCCTGCCGGATCTGCGGGTCGGCGGCCGTGGTCTGCGCGATGTCGAGCGCCCGCTGCTCGTAGGCGCGGTCGATCTCGCCCCGCTGCGCGAAGGCGAACAGCACGAAACCGATCAGCCCGGTCAGCGCCAGGATGACCAGCTGGTTGGCCAGGATCCGCGCGGAGAGCCTCCCCTTCCCGCCACGGCCGGGGATCGGGATGCGGATGGGTTTCACGGGTGTCTCTCGCCTGCCGTACGGGCCGGGCTCGGCCCCTGTGCCGTACCCGTGGTGGCGTGATTGTGCCCCTGCCATCGGCCTTCTGCCCACCCCCGGCTCACTGAGCAGAACGAGCAGAACCCCGGCTAACACGGCTAACGCGGGATACGGATGAAACAGCGACGTAACACCCGGTGGCCTCTAGCGTCTGCCTTCCTCGACCTCCGAGGTCAGGAAGGAGACAGCCTCAGATGGCTTCACGAAACGATGCCGCGGTGAGCCCGGCCGCCGAGAAGGACGGCCAGGACAGCGCGCGAGTCGAGATTTCCGGGCTCACCAAACGATTTCTGACTCCTGCGGGTGAGGTGTTCACGGCGCTGCAGGACGTTTCGTTCACCGTGGAGCCCGGCCAGTTCTGCGCGGTGGTGGGCCCGACCGGCTGCGGCAAGTCGACGACGCTGGGCATGGTGTCCGGGCTCGACCGGCCCAGCGAGGGCTCGGTCCGGGTCGGCGGCCGCGAGGTGGACGGCGTCACCGACGGCGTCAGCTTCATGTTCCAGGCCGACGCGCTGCTGCCCTGGAAGACCGTGCTCGGCAATGTGCTGATGGGCCCCGTCTTCCGCGGAGTGCCCAAACAGCGGGCCCAGGTCTCGGCGCGCGACTGGCTGCGCCGGGTGGGCCTCGCGGGGTTCGAGGACCGCTACCCGCACCAGCTCTCCGGCGGTATGCGCAAACGCGTGGCGATGGCCGCGGCGCTGATCAACGAACCCCGGATCCTGATCATGGATGAGCCGTTCGGCGCCCTCGACGTGCAGACCAAGGCGATCATGTCGACCGAACTGCTGGGTCTGTGGGAGCAGATCCGCCCGTCGGTCATCTTCATCACCCACGACCTCGACGAGGCCGTGGCGCTCGCCGACCGGGTCGTCGTCATGACGTCCAGCCCCGGGTCGGTCAAGGCGGTCTTCGACATCGACCTGCCGCGGCCGCGCGGCTCGGTCCAGGAGATCCGCTTCCAGCCCCGCTTCATCGAACTTCAGCACCAGATCTGGGACTCGCTGCGCGAGGAGGTGGAGCGCGCCTACGCACGCACCGCAGGAGGTACGGCATGAGCACGGCGTCCGCAGTTTCCCCCGCTCCCGTCGAGAGCAGCGCACAGCTTTCGGCCGGGGCCGCCAAACGCGCTCGCCGGCGCCGCGTCGCCCTGGTGTGGGCGGGCCGCATCGGCCTCGCGGTCCTCGTCATCGGCGGCTGGCAGGCCTTCACCACCTGGGGGATAGTCGACCCGTTCTTCTTCGGGCAGCCCTCCGGCATCGCCAAGCGGCTGGTCGACCTCTTCCGGCACGGCACCGAGTTCGGGTCCTTCTACGCGAACATCTGGACGACGATCCAGGAGGCACTGGTCGGCTTCGCCCTCGGGGCCGTCACCGGCGTGGTCTTCGGTGTCGCACTGGGCCAGAGCCGCTTCCTCGCCGACGTCCTCGGCCCCTACATCAAGATGGTCAACGCGATCCCGCGGATCGTCCTCGGCTCGATCTTCATCGTTGCGTTCGGCATCGGCGTGCTGCCGAAGATCCTGCTCGCCGCGGTGCTGGTGTTCTTCATCGTCTTCTTCAACGCCTTCCAGGGCGTGCGCGAGGTCGACCGCAACATCCTCGCCAACGCCAGGGTGCTCGGCGCCTCCCAGCTGCAGATCATCCGGCACGTCACCGTGCCCTCAGCACTCACCTGGATCATCGCCAGCCTGCACAGCGCCTTCGGCTTCGCGATCGTCGGCGCGCTGGTCGGCGAGGTGCTCGGCGCGCAGAGCGGCCTCGGCCTGGTCATCAAGACCGCGCAGAACAACTTCGACCCCAACGGCGTGTTCGCCACGATGCTCGTCATCTCGGTCATCGTGCTCGGCGCCGAGTGGGTGATCGGCAAGCTCGAGCACCGGCTGCTGTCCTGGCGACCGCCGGCCCCCTCCGAGGCGTCCAACGCCCTCTGACCCGGCTCCTCGCCTCCCCCTCCCCCGTTCTTCCCTGTTCGACCTCACCAAAGGAATGTGGCCAGCCATGTCCAGACGACCCGTCACCGTTGCCGCGTCTCTCCTCGCCGTTCTCACCCTCGGCGCGACCGCCGCCTGTTCCGGCAACTCCGGCAGCACCACCGCGAGCAGCGGCTCCGGCTCCACACCGACCGTCAAGCTCATGGTCGGCGGCATCGACAAGCAGATCTACCTGCCCTACCAGCTCGCCCAGAACCTCGGCTTCTACAAGAAGTACGGCGTCGACGTCCAGCTCAGCACCGAGCAGGACGGCGGTGTCGGCGCCGAGGAGGCCATGGCGTCGGGGCAGGTGGACATGGCGGGCGCCTGGTACAACCACACGATCGAGTTCCAGGCGAAGGGCAAGGCGGTCGAGGACGTCGTCCAGCTGTCCGGCGCACCGGGCGAGCGGGAGATGTGCACCAAGAAGTCGGGCGTCACCTCGGGCGCCGACTTCAAGGGCAAGACCCTCGGCGTCACCGACCTCGGCTCGGGCACCGACACGCTCACCCAGTTCCTGGCCGCCAAGAAGGGCGTCAAGACCAGCCAGTTCCACCGCATCGGGGTCGGCGCGGGCTCCACCGCCATCGCCGCCATGCAGAACGGCAAGGTCGACTGCGTGATGACGACGCAGCCGACGGTCGCCGCGATCCAGAAGAAGGGTGTCGGCAGCTCCGCGATCGACCTGGCCACCACGCAGGGCGCCACGGCAGCCATGGGCGGCGCCTACCCCGCGGCCAGTGTGCTCGCCCGCACCGACTGGGTGAACTCGCACAAGGACACGGTGCAGAAGGTGGTCGACGCACTCGTCGCCACCATGCACTGGATCAACACGCACAGCGCGGCCGACATCGCGAACAAGCTGCCGGCGTCGTTCGTGTCGAACCAGCTGGTGACCAAGGCCGACTACATCACCGCCCTGACCGAGGACAAGGGCCAGTTCCTCCCGGACGGCATCATGCCGGCCGGCGGCCCGAAGACCTCCCTGGCCACGGAGCATCTGGTCGGCAACGTGCAGGGCTCGGTGGACCTCAGCAAGACGTTCACCAACGACTTCGCCCTCCAGGCCAACAAGTCCGAAGGCTTCAAGACCACCACGACCCCGGCAGGACCGACCGGCTGAACCCCGCGGGCCCAGGGCCGCTCGGGTGCCAGCCACCCGGGCGGCCCCGCGGCATGCTCACCCACCTGTCCATGCCCCTTGTGTCTCGTCCTGGCCGACAGGAAGGAGCAGGGTGAACGTGGCCGGATGCCCGCTGGTCAGGGAGAGCCTGCCGCCGAGTGAGACGGCGAGGTCGCGGGCGAGGGCCAGGCCGATGCCCGTTCCGTGCACGTCCCCGGTACGGCCGCGGTCGAAGAGCCGGGACGGTTCGCCCGTCACGGCGCCCTCGTCGCTCACGTCGAGGGCGAGGGCGTCCTCCAGGTCGCGCACCGCCACCCGGACCGTGCCGCGCCCGTGCACCCGGGCGTTGTCCAGCAGGATGCCGAGCACCTCCGACACGGACCCGCCCGGAACGAGAACTGGTTCGGCTCCACCAAGACCCTCGACGTGACCTTGGCGGGTCTGCGCCGCAGACTGACCGAGGCAGCACAGACGGACGGGCGGCAGGCCCGGCTGCCCCGGATCACCACGTTGCGGGGGCACGGGTACCGGCTGGAACGGCAGTCGGATCCGCCGCATTGACCGGATCGAGAAGGTGCGCAGGACGCCCCCGGTACGGCGAGCACCTTGCCGGTTCACAATGCCGAACGGCGGGCCAGCAGCGCCAGGACCAACAACCCGGGGGCCATCGGCAGCCACCCGGTCAGCAGGCGGTAGCCGAGGACCGTCGAGACCGCCGCCGGTCCCGGCGCGCCGGCCGCCGTGAGCGCGAGGGCGAGCGCGGCGTCCAGAGACCCGAGCCCGCCCGGCGTCGGCAGCAGCGCTGCCGCGCCGCTGGCGACCAGGTAGGCCATGACCACGCGACTCGCGGGAAGGCCGAGGCCGATCGCATGGACCATGGCGACGACCACACCGGCATGCAGCAGAGCGAACGCGACCGACCCGCCCCACAGCGCGCAGGCCCGCGCCCGGCACCGGTGCACGTCCCGCACGTCGGCGAAGGCTCGGCTCACCTCTCGTCTGAGGCGGCCGCTGATCGCGACCGCCAGGACTACAGCTCCGGCCGCCACCGGTAGCAGGACCAGCACATGCGGGACCCGCGCGGAGAGATGGACCGTGCCGGGCGAGGCGACCAGGAGGGCCACGCCCAGCGCGCACCGGACGATCCCGCCGACGGCCGCCTTCACCGCCAGCGCGGTCGCCGAGCGCCGAGCGGACAGCCCGCAGCGCGCCAGGAACCGCAGGTTGACCACCGTCGCTCCGGCCCCGGCCGGAAGGAGGTGGTTGGCGGCGCCGGCCGCGAACTGCGCCGCCACCAGCCGCCCTCTGGGCAGCCGTTCGATCACCGCGCCCTGCTGCGCCACGGCCGCGCACACCCATGTGGCCACGGCGGCGACGCAGGCGAGCACCAGCCACTCCCCGTCGGCGGCGGCCAGCCGATCGGTGCCGCTGTCGAGCGTGGCCCGGTGCGCGGCGAGCATCCAGCCGGCGGCGGCGAGCACGATCAGGGTGATTCCCAGCTGGAAGTACAGGCGCCTGCCCACGGTGATCGGCAGGGTCTCGGTCGCGGTCACGACGGTCACCTCCCCTGCCGTACATCGAATGCCACGTACGCCCGGAGAACGCCGGCCTGCTCCTCGGTCCAGGCGCGCGCGTACGCGGGCGGACGGCTGCCCGGCGAAACGAGGACGGCGAAGGACGTGCGGTGAGCGGCGCGCGCCAGTTCGGCCACGGTGGTGCTGGCGTCATGCCCCGTCGTCTGGGCGGAGCCGCAGCCGATATGGAAGGCGACGGGGACGGCGTCGTAGCCGCTGAGCAGGCACGGCGTCCGTACCCCGAGTCTGTGCAGGGCGGCGCCGGTGCGGGCCCAGTCGGCGCGGGAGGCGGCGGAGCTGCGCACGGTGTGCTCCAGAACGACGTACTGCACGGCCAGGTGACCCGCCAGACCGACCGCCACCAGGCTGACGGCGACGGTGCGCGCGATCCGGCCGGCCGGGGCCGTGACCAGGTGGACGAGGCCGTGGGCCACGGGGAGGGCGAGCAGGGCGTAGGCGGGCAGCAGGAAGCGGGGGGCCGCGTAGCCGATGAGGAACAGATAGGGAACTGCGGCCGTGGCAGCGCAGGCCAACGGCAGCAGGATGGGCAGCGCGCGCCGGGCTCGGACGGCGACCACAGCGCCCAGGACGGCGAGGAGCGGCAGCGCGAACCACCACAGGGTCACCACCGGGCTGGGGGACGATCCGGTGCAGGGTCGGCACAGGGTACGTCCGCCGAGACTGCGCAACTGGTCGAGTACAGCGAGGTGCCAGCCGAGGCCGCCCTGAATGGCGGAGGCGGCGGACAGGCGCTGCGCGAGGCCGCCGTAACTCGCATACGCCTCGATCACCCACTCGCCGGCACCCGCCACCAGCCCCGCGACCAGCACGGCTAGAAGACGCGGGCGGCGCACGGAGAGCGCGAGCAGGGGCAGCACGACGTAGACCGCGTCCATGGGGCGCATCCAGGCCATCAGCGCCGCGCCCGCGAACACACCCCACCAGGCCGCCCGGTCGCGTGCGTTCGCGCGGGCGCGCAGGAAGCAGCCGACGCAGGCCAGCGCGCCGATGGCGACCCAGTAGTTGGGCATGGCCTGAGGGCCGTAGAACAGCGTCACCCACAGGGAGGCGAACAGGGCGCCGGCCAAGGCCAGGACGTGGGCCCTGAGGTGGCCTCGCCAGACTCGCAGGATGCAGTAGAGGGCCAGGCCGGAGAGGATGGCCAGGTAGATCCGGAGCAGGACGGTGGAGTCGGACCACGAGGCGATCGGGGCGGTGAGGAGTGAGATGCCGCGGGAGCGGGGCGCACTGAAGTAGGCGGCGGGAACGTGACCGCTGACCTGGCTGACGTAGACGGTCTCGTCCCAGCCGAGACCGAGATCGGGCCGTACGAGGACGAGTTGGGCGAGCGTAAAGGCGGCCGCGACCGCCCCGAGCCATGGCTCACCCCGCAGACGCCGAGGCCGGACGGCCTGTGATCGGGGGCCGGTGCGAGGGACACCGGTCGTCGTGGCGTTCGAGCCGTCGGCCATCTTGCACCTCTCGTCGTCGCACGCCACTGAGCCGGATCCTCTACAAGTCGTAGGAGGACACCCCACACTACGTTTTGCAGGGTTAAAGGCGGGTGAGAAGGCGCCTCCACGCTTCTCCGCTCCTCCGTAAAGCGCCGGGCATGGCGGGCAGCGGCCGACGTGCGCCTTCACGGTGGACTCGGTCACGATGAAGCGGGTGACGATCTCGCCATCGGTCCAGCCCTTGCCGACGGCCACGAGGGTCTCGCGCTCGCGTTCGGGGCGCGCATCCTTGAGCAGGAAGCCACCGGCTCCGGCCCGCAGGGCGGCATGCGCATACCCGTCGACGTCGAAGGCGGTCGGCACGAGGATGCGGGAGCGCCCCCGGGCCTCAGCAATCCGGCGGGTCGCCTCGATGCCGTCCATGCCGAGCATCCGCACGTCCATCAGCACGACGTCGGGACGCAGTTCGGCGGCCGACCACTTCCGTCTCCGGTATCGAGTCGAACAGTACCCGGAAGCCGTAGCACTGCAGCCGCTGGCCGTCGACGACGAGTACCGCCGTCATCGGGTGCCTGCCTGAGGTGTCAGGTCGTGGGCGGCCTCCACGGCCCATCCCGCGTCGGCCGCGGGTCCGGCGCTCACGGCCCCTGCGTACAGCGCAGCTCGTTCACGCATGCCCACCGGCCCGCGCCCTTGCGGGAGCAACGCTACGACGTGCCGATCAAGCAGGCTGCGGAGAAGACCCTGCCCCTCTCCTGCCCCCTCGTCCTGCTGGTGCCAGGTGCCTCGGGCCCGCAGCACCCAGGTTGGACCAGAACCAGAATGCACGATTCCGTGACATACATCACAGCGGATCCGGGACCTAGGCGTGCCGGATAGTAGACGCCGCTCTGCCGACATATGGGATTTGTCTGACTTGGGGCAGGGATGTATCGCACACGGATTCCCGGCTTTGCGACCGCAAGCCATTTTCATCCGTTCCGCGCGCACGTAGGGATTCTGACGGGGCGACAGGATTCCGCAGAGACCCCGGAAACCGGACCACCGCACCCCACTTCCATGGCAAGGGCCGCCCGAGCCTACGAAGCGAGCTAGTACCAAGGCCCTTTGCGCTCCGCGTGAAGGCTTCCTAAGAATGACGAGCCGCAGGACGCCGCCGCAGCTCAGGAGCGGGTTACTCATGGGTAAACATCGTAAGAACACGCAGTACCGGCGGATAGTCGTCGCTGCCGTCGCCGTGGGCACCGTGGGCATACCGTCCGCTGCCATGGCCTGTACCAACTGGCCCGACAGCGGCGGACACCGGTCCGACAGCGCCGAGAACAGCGCAGCGAGGGCCTCGTGGAACAAGAAGAACTGGTGGAACGACGCGAGCTGGGGCCGCCCCTGGGTCGCCGACCAGACCGGCGAGCCCACGCGGACGGCATCGGCGGCGCCTAGCGCCACGAAGACTCCGAGCGCCACGAAGACTCCGAGCGCCTCCGCAAGCGCCACGAAGACCGCTCACGCCCCTGCGAGCGCCGGAAAGACCACCGCGTCGCCCAGCACCCGGAACACCGCCGCCGCCACCGCTTCCGCGGCCCCCAAGCCGTCGAGCACCCCTAAGGCCACCGGCACCGCGTCCGGAGTCGTCGCCCGCATCGTGGAACTCGTCAACGCCGAACGCAGCAAGGTCGGCTGTCCGGCCCTGACCCTGAACACGACCCTCACCAAGGTCGCGCAGGCGCACAGTGAGGACATGGCGCTCCACCAGAACATGTCGCACACCGGGTCCGACGGCTCCTCCCCCGGAGACCGGATCACCAGCGCCGGGTACACCTGGAGCGCCTACGGCGAGAACGTGGCCTACGGCTACGCCACTCCCGAGCAGGTCATGGCGGGCTGGATGGCCAGCCCCGGCCACAAGGCCAACATCCTCAACTGCTCGTTCAAGGAGATCGGCGTCGGTCTTGCACAGCCCGACAGCTACTGGACCCAGGACTTCGCCACCGCCCGCTGAGCGGGCGCCGCCTGTCACGTTGAGGTGTGTGGGGGGGGAAGGGCGACTGCAAGGGAAGCGGACGCCGTCACGGGTGGGTGTAGTCGACCGCCGCGGGCTCGGCGTACTCGTCGAGTTCGGGCAGGTTGACGACGATCGGGTCGACGCCGGAGCGCACGACGGCCCAGACCGTCTCGACCTCCGGGGAGGCGTTGATCTCCTGATGGACGACGTGAGCGGGGATGAACACGAAGTCGCCGGGGCCCGCTTCCGCGACGTTCTCCAGTCTTGTCGCCCCAGCGGTAGCGGGCGGTGCCGCTGATGACGTACAGGACGGTCTCCTGGTCGCCGTGGTGGTGGGCGCCGGTGGCCGCGCCGGGCCGTACGGTGCTGCGGAAGGCGGACAGGTGGGCCGCGCCGGGGCTGCGGCCGTCGAGGGCGACCTCGCGGATCAGGCCGGGGGCCTGGGGGGGTGTCGCCGTCGAGCTGGTCGTGGTGCACGACGCGGATCCGGGGGTCGGGGTGGGTGTCGCTACATGCCCCGCTCCCGCCTCCGCGGGGCTTGGTCGGCCGCTCACATCACTTCGCGAGCGCGCCGGTGAAGTGGCACGTCGTCTGCCCGGCCGTCGGCCTGTGTCGCCCCCCCGAGCGCCGGATTGCCGATGAGGCGCTTGTCTTCGGCAGGATGGGCGCATGACCGAGATCCGCACACCCCGTCTCCTCCTCCGCAGCTGGCACGACGACGACCTCGCACCGATGGCGGACATCAACGCGGACCCACGGGTCATGCGCTGGGTCGACGACGGCTCCGTGCACGACCTGGACCGTACGGCCGAGGACATCGAGCGCTGGGAGGAGGAGTGGGACGAGGAGGGCTTCGGGCTCTTCGCCGTCGAACTGCTGGCCTCGGGCGAACTGATCGGCTTCACGGGGCTGTCCGTGCCCGAGTTCCTGCCGGAGGTGATGCCCGCCGTGGCGATCTGCTGGCGGCTCGGCGCACAGTTCTGGGGCCAGGGGTACGGGTCCGAAGCCGCTCACGCCACACTGGAGTTCGCGCTCCAGGATCGTGGCCTGGAGCGCGTCATCAGTATCAACCGGGTGGGGGACGACGCCTCCGAGAACGTCATCCGGAAGCTCGGCATGGCGCCCGAGCGGGAGACGGCACATCCGGTGTACGGCTACCCCCTGCGCGTTCACACCATCGATCTCACCGAGTTCCAGGCGTGAACCGGACGAACGTCTGCCTCACCAGGTGTGGGCCACGTCCACCACGAGATGGTTGGCCGTCTGGAAGACCCGGAACGGCAGCCGGGCGCGGACACCCAGTCCGGCCTGGGTGTATCCCTCGGAGCCACCCGTGACCTTGAACTCCCGGAACGTGCGGTACCCGGTGACGTCGACGGACGGAAGCGGCGGGTAGGGCTGTCCCGTTGCCGGGTCGTAGCGCGGGGAGAACAGCGAGATCTCCAGAATGGCTCCGCCCTTGATCGGGACCACGACGTCGGACGGGTCCTGGTGCAGTACGTCGACGTACCGGACGGTGTAGCCGATCGGGTCGGCCGCCGCGCCCTGGGCGTCGAAGACCAGACGGTCGAAGCACTCGTGCTGTCCGGTCCGCACGTCGGTCAGTCGCCTGGAGGCGACAGAGTCACCGGTCTTGTCCAGGCTCCCCCACGTCACGGCGCAGTCCACGGCCGTCGGCACGGCCGCCACCGCCGGAACCGTGCCGGCCAACAGGCCGCCGCCCGCCAGCATCATCGCGGCCAGTGCAGTACCTATACGTCGCATGACTACCCCCCAGTAGTAGTTCGCGTAGGTGTGTGTCTGTTTAGACCGTCGACCTTCCGGAAGGTTGTACGTGGCGGAGCAGTCCATCGCAGCGCAAAAGGCCCCCAGCACGGAGCCGCTCACCTTGGCGGGAGCCGAGCCGAGGGGCGTGTGCGAAGGGCTCAACGAACTGATCGAGCAACACGAGGCGCTCATCGACGACTCCGCCGACCGGGACGGCCGCGTCCTTGCGGAAGCGTGCACTGTCCCGTGGGAGCCCTTTCAGCCGGGAGTCGTGCACCCCGGACGAGCTGAATGCCGTGATGCGGCCATCGCCCGGCGGAAGCAGGGCAGCTGGACGAGCCGGTCATGCGGCACACTCCAGCACGACGCCTCCTTTCGTCGCGTTTTTTCGACGGGTCTTTTCGGCGTGCTTCGCTGCCGTCGCCCGGACTCTTTCCGCGCCTCGGAATATTCGAAGCAGAAGGGGTACCCGCAAAGACATCGCCTCGTCGGAAAGGAGGTCGATCCGATATCCACCGGCACACTTCCGGCGACGCAGGGCCCTGCGCGAGCGGTTCGGCCCGGAGAAGGGGCTCGAAGACCGCTCGTTCTTCAACCGCCTGCGGGCCACCGTCATCTCACCACCAGCGGCCGACACTGCGGCCGGAGAGAGAGGAGAAGGCAATGATCGCCCTGGGCATCATCCTCCTCATCCTCGGAATCGTCTTCAACATCGGCCTCCTGTGGACGATCGGGGTCATCCTGCTCGTGATCGGGCTCGTCCTGTTCCTGCTCGGCTCGCTCGGCCACGCCGTCGCCGGCCGACGCCACTACTGGTAGCCCGGACCGACCGGCGCCGGACGCCCGGTGGACCGGCTGGTCCACCGGGCACGGCAACGTTTGCGCATGCCGAGCCGGGCAACCCGGTGAACAGGCAACGCGCAGAGAGAAGATGAAGCGCCGTGACCGCGCACGCGAGCGGCCGAGCGGAACGCCGAGCGGAACATCGTCAGGGGCGAGGGCCGAGGTGGCGCCTATGCACGCTCCCGCCCCGAGCACACCGTCTGTCGCGGCGGCCGCCTCATCGGGTCACCGTCGGTGTTCCGGGCCCGGGCGACGGCCATGGTGAGCTGCCGCTGGACCTGACCGGGCAGCGACGCCCCCTGCACCACGGTGGCGACCACGTCCCGGGCCAGACGGTGCAGCTTGGTGTTGGTGTTCTGGGAGGCCGTGACCAGCGCCTCCCATGCCTCGTCGGGGTTCAGGCCGAAGGACGCCATGAGTATGCCGCGGGCGAGGTCTATGTCCGGCCTGGTCCGCATCGCACGCCGCAGCTGTACGAGCTCGACCTGCAGCAGCCCGTCGTCATCGTGTTCAGGCAGGAAGAGGTCGTAGGTGTCCGTGACGGTCAGCAGGCGTTCGACGACCGGGCTTGCGGTGGTGACGGTGACCGTCTTGCCGTCCTGCACCGCCTGGCGGCGAACGGCCAGCAGGACGTTGAGCGCGGAGCAGTCCGCGAACGTCGTGCCCCCCAGGTCCAGGTCGATTCCCTCGGCCGACCTGGTGAGGGCGTGGGTCAAGGAGTGTCGCAGTTTCTGGCTGTCGTCGAGACAGAGCTCCCCGCTCAGCGTGACCGACACCCGGGCGTCGTCCGGTCCCGCCCGCACCAGCAGGACGGTGGCCGGGGGGAGCGACGCAGCGCGTACGACCGCGCCTTCACCCGCACCCGGTGCGTCGTAGGACGGTTCGGTCATCATCGCCTCCTCCACGTCTCCTTCACCAGCCTCTTACGTCCCGCCTAATGCGTCAAGGCATACGTGAATAGAATTTCCTGTTTTTGTCTGCGTGAACAAACAGCCGTAGGATTTGGTCATGCTGGGAGTCGATGGAGTGCCCGAGCCGCATACGGGATGGACGTTCGTCACCAATCACGCGCGCGTCCTGGCGAGCATCGCCGACAACCACAGCGCGCGGATCCGGGACATCGCGGCCCGCTGCCGGCTCACCGAACGCGCCGTCCAGAAGATCATCGCGGACCTCGAACAGGACGGCTATCTCTCCCACACCCGCAGCGGCCGCACCAACCACTACCGGATCGACCCGAGCAAGGTCCTGCGCCATCCGGCCGAGGCCGGGCTCACCGTGGCCTCTCTGCTGTCGATGCTGGTCAGGGACGAGGTCGAACGCCAGGGCATGGTCGAGCAGGCCCGAACCGACTCCTGAGCCCGGGCAGACCCTCTACGTCGTCGACGGCATCGCCCTGATCCAGTCCCGCGGCGGAGAGATCCTCGAAGCGCGTCCGGGTGACGTGGTCTGGACTCCGCCGGGCGAGGAGCACTGGCACGGCGCCGCACCCGACCACTTCATGACCCATATCGCCCTGTGGGAGACGGACGACGTCGACTGGCTGGAGCACGTCACCGACGTCGAGTACGGCGGCGCGCGCCATAGCACGCACTCCTGACACGCTCGATCCGAGTTCCTTCTTCCCCTCCGCGTTTGACATCGTCGCCGGGCTTCCACCATGCTTCCATTAATTCATTAACACAAGCATGGTGGAGCCGAGGAAGGCGACGTGATCGACTACCGGATCGACCGCGGCAGCGGCGTACCGGCCTATGTGCAGATCGTCGAGCAGACCGAACGGGCGCTCCGGATGGGCACCCTGCGGGTCGGGGACAAGCTCCCCACGGCGAGGGAGGTGGTGGCGGCGACCGCCATCAACCCCAACACCGTGCTGCGGGCCTATCGAGACATGGAGCAGACCGGTCTGGTCGAACTGCGCCGTGGCCTCGGGACCTTCGTCACGCGGTCGCTCGCCCGGCCCGGCTCGGAGGACGACTCCCCGTTGCGCCGGGAGATCACCGACTGGGTGGCCCGCGCCCGGGCCGCGGGCCTGGAGCGGGCCGATGTCCTCGCCCTGGTCACCGCGGCCCTGGACGCCCACGGCGACGAGCACGACAGCGGAACCCCGGGCGACCGGGACCGGAAGAAGGAGGATGCATGACCGGGCCTGACGCGTCGGCCGCGCTGTGCGCCACGGGACTGGGCTTCCAGTACCGCAGGCGGGGCGGCCGGGCCCTGCGGGACTGCGGGTTCACCGTGCCCAGCGGTCGTATCACCGCCCTCGTCGGACGCAACGGCGCCGGCAAGAGCACCCTGTTGCACCTGGCCGGCGGCCTGCTGCGGCCCGGCTCCGGGGAACTCCGGGTGCTGGGCACCGTACCCGGCACGCCCGAGGCCCGCGCCCGGGTCGCGCTGCTCACCCAGGACAAGCCGCTCTACCCCCGCTTCACCGTGGCAGACACCCTGCTGATGGGCGAGAAGCTGAACTCCTCCTGGGACAGGACGACCGCCGAGCGGATCGTCCGCGAGGGCGGCATCCCACTCCACGTCCGCGTCGGCGAACTGTCCCCCGGCCGGCGCACCCGCGTCGCGCTCGCCCTGGCGCTGGGCAAGCGGCCCGAACTCCTACTTCTCGACGAGCCGTTGGCCGACCTCGACCCCGTGGCACGAAGCGAGATCATGGCGGAACTGATGGCCGAGGCCGCCGAGCGCGCCATGAACATCGTGCTGTCCTCGCACGTCCTGCCCGAACTCGAGGAGACCTGCGACTGGGTGCTGGTGCTGCGCGACGGCCGCGTCGAACTGAGCGAGGACGCCGAGGTGTTGCGCGAAAGCCATGCCCTGCTGACCGGCCCCGCCGACCAGGCCGACACCCTGGCCGGACAGCACACGGTCGTACGGAGCCGTACCAGCGGCAGACAGCTGACCGCCCTCATACGGCAGCGCGGACCGCTGCGCGGCGACTGGCACGTCGAACGGCCCGGTCTGGAAGACGTCCTGATCGGCTACCTCCAGGCCGGTGAGCCGGGGCAGCCCGCCACCACCCGCGTCGAGCGGACGGAGGCGGCGGCGTGAAGGGCTCCCTCTGGCTCGCATGGCGGCAGCAACGCGCGTCGGCCGGCATCGCCGTGGCCGTCCTCGTCGTCGCCGCGGCGATCGCCGCGTACTACCGCTCGGGCATGCTGGACGCCCTGCACAGCGGACTGTTCGACCACTGCGCCACCGGGCCGCTGTACTGCACACGGCCCTACACCGGCCTGCCCCTGCTGCTTGAGATCGCACCGCTGAAATACCTCGGGGCGCTGAACATCGCCCTGCCCGTCGTCATCGGCGTCTTCTGGGGCGCGCCGCTGCTGGGCCGCGACCGGGAACTGGGCACGCACCGTATGGTTCTCGCCCAGGGCGTGAGCCGCGGTCAGTGGTTCGCGACCCGGTTCGCCCTGGCCGCGGCGGTCACGACCGCCCTCTCCGGCCTGCTGGCGGGGGTGTTCGCCTGGTGGTGGAGACCGGCCGCCGACCGGAGCTACGGCCTGTTCTGGTACGACGACACGGCCCTGAGCGGCTCGGGCCCCCGCGTCGTTGCGGCCGCCCTGTTCGGCCTGGCGGCCGGCACCCTGCTGGGCCTGCTGGCCCGCCGGGTGCTGGCGGCGATGGGCCTGACCCTGCTGGTGACGGGGGTGATGACACTCCTGCTGGAGTGGACGCACCGGGCCCGGCTGCTGGTCCCGCCGCACGTCTACGTCAGCGCCGGCAGCATTCCCAAATCGCCGATGGGCGAGAAGTGGTCGACCGGCACCTACGGTCTGATCACCGCCTCCGGCCGCCACGACTCCGTATTCAACTGCGCCTACCCGTCCGGCACCCAGCTCAAGGAGTGCATGGCGGCGCACGGGTACGTGGCCCGCTTCTACGAGGCCAACCCGGCGAGTGACTACTGGACCTTCCAGTGGACCGACACCGCCGTCCTCGGCGGCCTCGCCGCACTGCTCACGGTCGTCACCGTGCTGCTCCTGCGCCGCCGCGTCTGACCGCGGCAGCCGCAACGGGCCATCGGCCCCCTCCTCGTTGTTTTCCCCTCACCGGGATCCCCCGGCTACCACTGCTGCACGGAGGTCGCTCCGCCATGCCCGCCGACGCCACGTCACCGAAGAAACCACGCACCCACCACGGCATCGACATCCCACCCGGCACCCCCGCCGACCGCGCCGAAGGCCGGGAGAAGGGCCCGCACGGCCGGTCGGGGATACGTGTCCGCCGTTCCCCTCTGCCCACCGCCTGAGACGGGCCACGACATGCCGTCTCGCCGACCGCGGACCGGGCCGGAGCGCCTGGTCGCGATGGACGGGCTCCGCCTGGTGGCAGCGGTCATGGTGGCCGCCTACCACTTCCTCGGGACGCCCACCCCGCACTTCTGGGGCCGGACCGAGCTCCGGGACCTCGCCCCGTTCCTGCACGAGATCAGCCGCTACGGCTGGCTCGGCGTGGAGTTCTTCTTCGCCATCAGCGGCTTCGTCATCTGCATGAGCTGCTGGGGGCGGACTCCCGCACAGTTCACCGTCTCCCGTATCGCACGGCTCTTCCCCGCCTACTGGTGCGCCGTCCTTCTCGTCGTCGCGCTCGTCCTGGTCTCACGGATCGGCCAGTGGCCGGCCGCCACCCGCATCGACCCCCGTACCGTCCTGGGAAACCTCACGATGGCCCCGGGCCCGCTGGGAGTCGAACTGGTCGACCGAGTCGGCTGGACGCTCTGGGTGGAGGCCCGGTTCTACCTGCTGATGGCCGTGCTGCTGGTCTTCGGGCTGTCGTACCGGCGGGTGGTGATCTTCTGCGGAGGCTGGCTGCTGGCCGGCGTCATCGCACTCGAACTGCACTCGCCCCTGCTCGACGAACTCGTACTGCCCCGGTACACCGGCCTGTTCGTCGCCGGAATCGTCCTCTACCTCATGCGCAGATTCGGACAGAGCCTGCTGCTGTGGCTGCTGCTGGGTTTCGCCTGGTGCTACGAACTCACCGCGCTCGGACGCCGGGTGGCCGACCACGCCGCCGTACCCCCCGGCGAGAGCCCGCCCTCCTGGGCCGTGTGCGCGGCCGTACTCACGGTCTGTCTCGGGCTGCTGGCGCTGGCCGGTGCCGGGGGACCGCTGACGAGGCTGCGCTGGCGCTGGCCGGTCATCGCGGGGGAACTCACCTACCCCTTCTACCTCGTCCACCAAAGCATCGGAATTCCCTTGGCCAAGGGCTTGATCCGGGCCTTTCCCGGACCGGGGCCGCTGCCTTGGATGGCGGTGTCCGTCGTCTGCATGCTGGGGCTGTCCCTGGTCATCCACAGAACGGTGGAACGTCGGCTCGGACACCTGCTGAGGCATCGCCTGACGCTCGACATGCGGGTGCGGGACGTGGCGGCGCAGCCGGCTCTCACCCGCACCCGATAGCCCTCGAAACTCCGTCCGGAGAAAGGTCGCACGTGCCCTTCACCATGCGCACAAGACGCTCCCGCATACTCATCGCCGCCGCGACAGCGGTGGCCGCGGCCCTGGCCGTCGCGCTCACGCTGGCCCTGACGGTCACGACCTACGACCACACCTCGCCGCGCGCCGCCCGTGCCGCGGCGTCGGGATCGGTGGCCGGCAGCGTCGACTGCCGCAAGGCGAAGTGCGTCGCCCTCAGCTTCGACGGGGGCCCGAGTCCGACGACCCCCAAGCTGCTGGACATCCTCAAGCAGGACGGTCTGCACGCCACGTTCTTCGTGCAGGGCAGAGGCCATATCTCGAAGTACCCCGACATCCTGCGCCGCATCGCGGCCGAGGGGCAGGAGATCGGCAACCACACCTGGACTCACCCCAGGTTGACGGATCTCGACGAGGCCGACGCCCGTGCGGAACTGACCCGGACGCAGGACGCCATCGAGCGGATCACCGGCACCAGGCCCGTCCTGATGCGTCCCCCGGAGGGCCGCACCAACCGCAAAGTGGCCAAGGTGTGCAAGGAGTTGGGGCTGGCTCAGGTGCTGTGGAGCGTCACGGCCAAGGACTACGAGACGACCGACTCGGCTCTGATCACCCAGCGGGTGCTCGACCAGACCCACCGCGACGGCATCATCCTGCTGCACGACCTGCACAAGGGGACCGTGCCCGCCGTCCCGGGAATCATCACGGCCCTCGAACAGCGCGGCTACACCATCGTCACGGTGTCACAGCTGCTCGCCCCCGCCACACCACAGCCGGGCATGGTCTACCGGCCCTGAGGGGGCAGCGGCGGCTTGGACCGCGCAGGGCGTCCCTGGCCCCGGCCCTCGGCCTCCGGTAGCGGGCGTTGTCATCGGTGGGCGGAAGGCCGGGGTGACACCATGCGCCGCGTGCCGGGCGAACGGGTCTCCCCCCGCCAGACCCTGAACCCGTTCAACGCGCTCAAGGGCAAGGGCGTCGACGCCAGGCGCGTGGTGGTCACCGGCGCCGGCCACGGTGATCTGAGCGTCTCAGCCCTTTCCGACGCCTCCGCGGGCGCCGGCGGCTCCGCTGCCGGTGCCGCGGAGCCCTGGTCCACCGGGGAGACGACGAGCTGCTTCACGGACTTCCTGGCCGGCCAGACCGATCAGCCCCCACGGACCCGTGTCTCAGAGCGACGTCATGACGTGCTTGATCCGGGTGTAGTCCTCGAAGCCGTACGCGGAGAGGTCCTTGCCGTAGCCGGACTGCTTGAACCCGCCGTGCGGCATCTCGGCGACGAGTGCCATGTGGGTGTTGATCCACACACAGCCGAAGTCGAGGTTCTTCGACATCCGCATCGCCCGCGCGTGGTCCCTGGTCCACACCGAGGAGGCCAGCGCGTAGTCGACGCCGTTGGCGTACCGCACGGCCTCGGCCTCGTCCGTGAAGGACTGGACGGTGACGACCGGACCGAAGACCTCGTTCTGGACGATCTCGTCGTCCTGGCGGAGGCCGGAGATGACGGTCGGGGCGTAGAAGTAGCCCTTCTCGCCGACCCGGTGGCCGCCCGCCCGGACCGTGGCGTGCTCGGGGAGGCGCTCGACGAAGCCGCTGACCTGGGCGAGCTGGCCCGCGTTGTTCAGGGGGCCGTACAGCACGTCCTCGTCGTCCGGCTGCCCGGTCCTGGTGTCGGCCGCGGCCTTGGCGAAGGCGGCGACGAACTCGTCGTGGACCGACTCGTGGACCAGGACGCGGGTCGCGGCCGTGCAGTCCTGGCCGGCGTTGAAGAAGCCGCCGACGATCAGGTCCTGGACCGCCTTCTCCAGGTCGGCGTCCTCGAAGATCACCGCCGGGGCCTTGCCGCCGAGCTCCAGGTGGACCCGCTTGACGTCCTTGGCCGCGCTCTGGGCGACCTGGATGCCGGCGCGCACCGAGCCGGTGATGGAGGCCATCGCGGGGGTCGGGTGCTCCACCATCAGCCGGCCGGTGTCACGGTCGCCGCAGACCACGTTGAAGATGCCGGCGGGCAGTGCCAGCTCCGCCAGGACACCGCCGATGATCTCGGCCAGCAGCACCGTGGAGGCCGGGGTGGTGTCCGAGGGCTTGAGGACGACCGCGTTGCCCGCCGCCAGCGCCGGGGCGAACTTCCACACCGCCATCAGCAGGGGGTAGTTCCACGGCGCGACCTGCGCGCAGACACCGACCGGCTCACGGCGGACGATCGAGGTCATCCCCTCCATGTACTCGCCGGCCGAGCGGCCCTCCAGCATCCGGGCCGCGCCCGCGAAGAAGCGGACCTGGTCGATGGCGGGGGCGACTTCCTCGCTGCGGGTGAGATGGAGCGGCTTGCCGGTGTCCCGGCTCTCCGTGGCGACCAGTTCGTCGGCCCGTGCCTCCATCGCGTCGGCGATCTTCAGCAGCGCGAGCTGGCGTACGGACGGCGTGGTGTCGCGCCAGACGGGGAACGCCTCGGCCGCGGCCGCCATCGCCGCGTCGACGTCCGCCGCCCCGGAGAGCGGGGAGGTCGCGTAGACGTCACCGGTGGTGGGGTCCACCACATCGAGCGTGCGGCCGTCCGAGGCATCGACGAACACCCCGTCGATGTAGTTGCGGAACGTGGTGCTCATGGAACGTCTCTCCTGGTCAGGCGGTGGGACGGGCGGACAGGTGCTCATGGACGGCCGTCCAGCCGCCGCCGTCGGTGCGGGTGAAGACGATGGTCTCCCGCTCCTGGAGCGTCTCCTCGCCGGCGTGGGTGGCGATCGTCGTCTCCACGTCGTGGCTGAAGACGGCGGTGTCGCCGAAGGGCTGGATCAACTGTGCGGACGAGGTACAGCCGAGGATGCGGAAGCCGTCCTGCTCCGCCCACTGCTGCCAGAGCGCGCGGTACTCGGCCGTGGAGCCGAGCCGCTGCGGGGTGGTGTGGAAGACGAAGGTCGCGTCGGCGGCGAAGGCGCCGAAGTAGTCGTCGAGGCGGCCCTCCGCGAAGGCGGCGACGAGTTCGGCCGCGGCGGCCCTGACTTCCTGGACGGTGGTGGTGCTCATGCGCAGCTCCTGGTCACGGGCGTTCACCGGAGGAACGCCCGGCTTTCTCTTACGAGGGGGCGGGGAGAGGTCAGTGGGCCGCGGCGGGCTCGGTGACGGTCTCCTGCGGTGTGCCGCCGGTGATCGGCGGCACCGGGGCGTCCGACGCCCGGACGAAGCGGGGGCCGGCCGGTCCGTACACCGCGCGCGGCTCGGGGAACACGGTGAGCAGGGCCAGGTAGAGCACGACCGCGAGGCCGAGGCCGACCGGCAGCGAGATGTCCGTGCCGCCCGCGAGGTTGCCCAGCGGGCCGACGAACTGGCCGGGCAGGTTGGTGAAGAGGAGCGCCACGACGGCGGAGACGAGCCAGGTGGACATGCCGCGCCAGTTCCAGCCGTGCGTGAACCAGTAGCGGCCACCGCGCTGGCGGCGATTGAAGACCTGCAGCGCATCCGCGTCGTACCAGCCGCGCCGGGTGACGTAGCCGAGCGTCATGACGATCATCCACGGTGCCGTGCAGGTGATGATCAGCGTGGCGAAGGTGGAGATGGACTGCGCGAGGTTGAGAGCGAAACGGCCGACGAAGATGAAGGCGATGGACAGGGCGCCGATGAAGAAGGTGGCCTGGACGCGGCTGAAGCGCGTGAAGACGCTGGAGAAGTCGAGACCGGTGCCGTACAGGGACGTCGTGCCGGTGGAGAGGCCGCCGATCAGGGCGATCAGGCAGAGCGGCAGGAAGTACCAGCCGGGCGAGATCGCGAGCAGCCCGCCGACGTAGTTGGGGGCGGCCGGGTCGACGTACTTCGCGGCCTTCTCCGCGATGATCGACGCGGTGCCCAGGCCGAAGAGGAACGGCAGCAGGGTGGCGATCTGGGCAAGGAACGCGGCGCCCATCACCCGGCGGCGCGGGGCTCCGGCCGGGATGTAGCGGGACCAGTCGCCGAGGAAGGCGCCGAAGGAGACCGGGTTGGACAGCACGATCAGCGCGGAGCCGATGAACGACGGCCAGAACAGGGGCGCGGAGGTGGAGGAGAAGGTGCCCGCGTAGCCGGGGTCGAAGGCGCCCGCGAACGCGAAGGCGCCGAGCACGAAGAGGGCCGACGCCGCGAGCACCGCGATCTTGTTGACCAGCAGCATGAACCGGAAGCCGTAGATGCAGACGGCCAGGACGAGCACGGCGAAGATCGCGTAGGCGATGCCGTAGCTGACGTTCGACTCGGGCACGTGGGCGAGCCGGTGCGCGCCGCCGACGAGCGCGTCGCCCGAGGACCAGACCGAGATCGAGAAGAACGCGACGGCGGTGAGCAGGGAGAGGAAGGAGCCGACGACCCTGCCGTGCACGCCCAGGTGCGCGGAGGAGGAGACGGCGTTGTTCGTGCCGTTGGTGGGGCCGAACAGCGCCATCGGGGCCAGCAGCAGCGCGCCCGCGACCAGGCCGAGGACGGTGGCCGCGAGCCCCTGCCAGAAGGAGAGGCCGAAGAGGATCGGGAAGGCGCCCAGCACACAGGTCGCGAACGTGTTGGCACCGCCGAAGGCGAGCCGGAACAGATCGATCGGTCGGGCCGTGCGGTCCTCGTCCGGGATCCGCTCGACACCGTAGGTCTCGATTTCGGTGATCGAGGTCGTCACGGGCGCTCCACCTTCCGTTCGTCCAGAGCGTCGGTTTCCACAGTGTGTGGTCCGCGGCCGATCATCGACAATTGTGTCCATCACAGACATGTACGCTGTTTTATGTGGTCAGCAACAAACTCACTGTCGGGGATCTGCTCTCCTACCCGGCACTCCAGCTCTCCGTGAAGGCCGGTCGCGGCGGTCTGGGGCGGTCGGTGTCCTGGGCGCACGCCAGCGAACTCGCCGATCCGACGCCGTGGCTCCTGGGAGCCGAGGTGATCATGACGGCGGGCCTGGCGATCCCCCGTACCGCGGCCGGACAGCGCGCCTATCTGGAGCGGCTGGACGACGCCGGGGTGTCCGCCCTCGCGCTCTCCGCGCAGCTGCACATGCCCCCGTTGCACGACGCGTTCTTCCGGGCGGCGGAGGAGCGGGGCTTCCCGGTCCTCGAAGTGCCCCTTGCCGTTCCGTTCATCGCGGTCGCCCAGGAGATCGCGGCCTCGGTCCAGGCGGACGCCGGGCACCGGCTGGGAGCGCAGCTCCAGGTCTTCGGCGCGCTGCGCTGGCTGGTCGCCGAGGACCTCGACACGGCGGCACTCATGCGCCGCCTCGAAGACCTGTCGGGTTACGACGTCTACCTCTGCACACCTCAGGGCCGCCCGCTGCTGCCCGGAGTGCCGGTGCCGGATCCCGCCGTGCTGCCCGCTTCCGTCGACGCGCCGCCGACGATCCCCGGTGGCTTCGTCCTTCCGGTGCCCGCGCCCGGCGGCCCGGCGGGGTTTCTCGTCGCGTACGAGCGGCAGGGCGCCCAGCCCGCGGGACTCGCCGTCGCCCAGCACATCGCCACCGTGGCGGCGCTGCGCCTGGCGATGGTGCGCAACGAACGCGAGACGCTGCGCCGCGAGGGGGCGGAGACGCTGGCCGAACTCCTGCAGGAGGTGCTCGACCCGGAGGCGGCCCGCCGCCGGCTCGCCCGCCATGCGATCGAGGGCGACACCGTGCTCCTCGTGGTGCGCAACACCACCGACGAGGCGCTCCTGCCCTGTCTGGAGGACCACCCCCGGCTGCTGCTCACCCGGGGTGAGGACCGCTATGTCCTGGGGGCGCCGGAGCTGGCGACGGCCGTCGGTGAGCTGCCGGGGGTGGCGGCCGGGATGAGCCGCCCGTTCCTGCCGGGCGCCGCGCTGAAGGTCGCCCAGCGCGAGGCGCTCTGGGCGGTCTCCAAGGCCGCGGAGTCGGGCCGTCCCGTCGTCCGGTACGGCGACGACTCGACGGGCCGGTGGCTTCCCGACGACCCCGCCGTCCTGACCGCGCTGGTCGAGCATGTGCTCGGCGACGTGCTGCGCTACGACGAGGCGCACGACTCACAGCTGCTGGTCTCCGCACGCACCTGGATGGAGCGCGACCGCCGCAACGATGCGGCCGCGGCCGCGCTGCACATCCATCCGAACACCCTCGCCTACCGGCTGCGCCGCTTCGGCGCTCTCGCCCAGCGCGACCTGACGTCGACCGGGGCGCTGGCCGAGGTCTGGCTGGCGATCCAGGCGGCGGGGACGCTCGGCCTCACCGACTGAGCACGGCTCGCGGCAGGCCGGCCGGGGCGGGGCGGAGGGCGTCAGAATCCGGTGAGCGTGGTCTTGCCGACGGCGGTGCCGCTCTCCTGGAGGCGGTGGGCCTCGCGCAGGTTGGCGGCGTCGATCCGGCCGAGGTCCCGGGTGGCCGTGGTGGTGAGGACTCCGGCGTCCACCAGGCGGGCCACCTGGGTCAGGATGTGGTGCTGCATCTGCTGGTCGGCGGTGCGGAACATCGAGCGCGTGTACATGAACTCCCAGTGGAAGGAGATGCTCTTCGGCTTGAGCACCCCCAGGGGCAGGGCCTCGAAGTCGTCGATGGCGACGATGTGGCCGAACGGGTTGAGCGCCTCCGCGTACGCGGCCAGGTTGTGATCGGTCCCCGTGGTGCTGAAGACGAAGTCGATGCCGTTCGGCGCCACCTCCGCCAGCTGCGGAGCCAGCGGCTTGTGGTGGTCGACCACGTGCTGCACGCCCATCCGGCGCGCGAAGTCGGCGGACTCGGGCCGCGACGCCGTGCCGATGACGGTGAGACTGGTCAGGGCGCGGGCCAGTTGCGCGGCGATGGAGCCCACGCCGCCCGCGGCCGCGGTGATCAGCAGGGCGCCGGTCTGCTCCAGCGCTCCGGTCCGCAGGCCGAGCCGCTCGAACAGGCCCTCCCAGGCGGCGAGCGCGGTCAGCGGCAGCGCGGCCGCCTCGGTGAAGGAGAGCGTCGCCGGCTTGCGGCCGACGATGCGCTCGTCGACGGCGTGGTAGCGGGAGTTGGCTCCGGGGCGGTCGATCGCACCGGCGTAGTACACCTCGTCGCCGTACGGCCCGTGGGCGTCGGCCGTGTCGATGTGGTCGACCCCCAGCTCGACGGCGGTCCGCAGCACCTCGATCGCCGCGGCGCCGGGATCCTGACAAGCAGTGTCGGCACCCGCGCGGACCACGCCCAGGGCGCGGCCGCGTGCCCCGGCCTCGCGAAAGGCGCACGGTGCGAGAGGTGAACGGTGCGAAGCGCGCACCGCGCGGGCGGCGACCGCCGGGCCGGCCGAGCCGCAAGCCGCCTTCGCCTCCGGGGCGTGACGGCCGGCGCCGGCCTCCTCGGTCGTTACGGCGGGACCGCTCAGCCCTGGTGGCGCGGCCGTTCCCGTGATGTGCTGGAGGTGGCGGGAAGGACCCGACACAGACGCGGAGAAGCGGCAGGCCACGGTCGCGCACCGCGCAATCCGGATCCGCGAGAAGCGGGTGGAGCCCTTCCCGCCCTGTCGTGCGGAAGGTGTCGGCGGCCTCGGTCCCGGGTGTCTCCGGCGTGCGGGGACGGGATCGCCGTACCCCGGGCCGAAGAGCCCCCTCGGGAGGGTCCGGGCAGCCCTTGGTGCCCGCGGCCGGTCGGGCACACGCTGGGATCAGGGAACCGAGGAGGCAATCATGCACGGCAGCCCGCACACCGTCGGCGATGTGATGACCCGCGCCGCCGTCGCCGTCGGCCGTGACGCGCCGTTCAAGGACGTCGTCACGCTGATGGACCAGTGGAGCGTCAGTGCCCTTCCCGTGCTGGAGGGCGAGGGCAGGGTGGTCGGCGTCGTGTCCGAGGCCGACCTGCTGCCCAAGGAGGAGTTCCGGGACAGTGCCGCGGACCGGTTCACCGAGCGGGACCGGCCGGCCGACCTCGCCAAGGCCGCCGGGGTGACCGCCGGGGAGCTGATGAGCGCGCCCGCGGTGACCGTGCACGCCGACGCCACCCTGGCCGAGGCCGCCCGCATCATGGCCCGGCGCAGGGTCAAGCGGCTGCCCGTCGTCGACGGCGTGGGCATGCTCGAAGGCATCGTCAGCCGTGCGGACCTGCTCAAGGTGTTCCTCCGCGAGGACGAGGAACTGGCCGAGGAGGTACGCCAGGAGGTGATCGAACAGCTGTTCCCGATCTCCGCGGACCACATCCGGGTCGAGGTCGCCGAGGGGGTCGTCACCCTCACCGGCTGGATCGACGGCCCGGCTCTGGCACCGGTGGCCGAACGCCTGGCCCGGGCCGTGGAAGGGGTGGTCGACGTCCGCTGCCACCTCGCCCCGGTGTCCGTGCGCTGCGATCCGCTGTGACGCGTCCGCGAGTCCGTACGGTGGCGTGCGCGGCCGGTGACGACCACCGGCCGCGCACATGTACGGACCGCCTGAGCCCTGCCCCAGGCGGCCCGTACCGGAACGGTCCGCGCTCCCGTCTTCTCCTCCGGGACCGGGACCTGGATGGTCAGGTCGTGGTCCGCCCTTCTCTAATCTCCAGTTTCGCGCGCGGGAGCCGGTGATGCATCGGGCCGACCGTCCCGGCCGGGGGCCGGTCGGGCAGTACGCCGGGGCAGCGCCGGGTCAGCCCTTCCCGCCGCTGAGGTTGCGCCATTGGGGGCCGACCCGCTGCCACTCCGCCTCCCAGTCGGCGAGGCGCTGCTGGAACAGCCGGTGGCGAAGCAGCCATCCGGCGCCCCAGACCGCGGTCGCGGTCAGCTGTGCCACCAGGACGCCCGCCATGACCGCGCTGAACGTCGACTCCGCGGTGCTCGGCGGGGCGGGGACCAACCGCTCGCTCCGGTCCGCCCAGACCTGGAGCCCGCTGCCCGCCGTGGCCGTGGGCAGGACCTTAGCCCTGCCGGTGTGCATGGAGCCGTCCGCGGCCGTCCAGCGCACGGTGACCCACGACTTCCCGACGTCGTAGCCGCTGCCGACCAACGGGCCTTCCGTCGCGTTCTCCGTCAGCTCGGCGGACACCGCGTGGACCCCGGCACGCCGGCCGGCGAACGTCTGGTCCACGGCGCCGGCCGCGGCCCAGCCGACGAGCGCTCCGCCGACGAGGGCGAGGGCCCAGACGGCGAGCACGATCCAGGCCTCCACGACGTCGCCGTGCCGCCGCAACTGGTTGCGCCGCCAGCGCCACAGCCACGAGCGGCTCGCCGTCCCAGGGATCTTGTCGGACATGGACGCGCACCTCCCTCCGCGAGGTCAGGACCGCGGCACTCCTTCGGCGCCCGCAGCGGGCTGACGGCGGGCGCCGGTCAGCGCGCAGTCGACGTCGACGACCCCGTCCACGCTCCGCACCCACCCGGCGGCCACCTGCACCAGTGCGGGGTCCCGGACCCGGCCGGTGAGGGTCACGACGCCGTCGCTGACCCGCACCTCGACCGGTTCGGAGGTGTCGGCGAAGACATTCGGGAGGACCTCGCGGCGGATCTCCTCGGCGATGTCCTCGTCGTCCCGCAGGTACACCTTGAGCAGGTCGACGCGGCTGACGACCCCGGTGAGCACGCCGTCGGCGTCGACCACCGGAAGCCGCTTGACGCCGTGCCGGGCCATCCGGCGCGCGGCCTGCGGCAGCGTGGCGTCGGCCCGGACGGTCACCGCCGGGGCGGTCATCAGCTCGCCGGCGGTCGTCGCGGCGGCCCTGGTGAGGTCGTCCGGCCGCCGCGGCCGGGCGGGACCCTCCGGTGCGCCGTCGCGGACCTCCTCCTTGTGCAGCAGGTCCGCCTCCGACACGACGCCCATGACGCGGCCCTGGTCGTCGAGGACGGGAACCGCGCTGACCCGCCAGCCCCGCATGGTCTTCACGATGTCCTTGAACGCAGCTCCACGGCGGACGGCGACGACGGTGCGGGTCATCACGTCGCTCACGGCGTAGGGAGTACCGGTCATGGCGACCTCCAGGGGTCGGGTGCGCTCGTACCGCACACTTCCAGAGTCGTTCATCTCGCCGTGACCGGCATGGGCCGGGCGGCCCCGCCGCGGAGGTCCGGGTTTCCCCGCGGCCGGCCGCGATCGCCGGGCGTCACCGGCCGGATGCACACGGTCGCCCCGACCGCGAGCGGCGCGGTGCGGCCGCAGGCCCGTCGGGGCGGGTCAGGGGTGCGTCGGGGCGGGTCAGGGGTGCGTCAGGGGTGCGCGGTATCTGCTCGGACAGTACGGTGACGTCCTGGTGTTCGACCTTGGACATGAGACGGCCCCGTGAGCGGGCCGTCCGGCGGTGGAGGCGGCATGGCCGGCAAGAAGGCGGCGGAGCTGCCGCGCAAGGTGTACGAGACGGAACTGCTGCGCCTGCAGACCGAGTTGGTGAAGCTGCAGGAGTGGGTGCGGGCGACCGGCGCCCGGCTGGTGGTGGTCTTCGAGGGGCGGGACGCGGCTGGCAAGGGCGGCACGATCAAGCGGGTGACCGAGCATCTCAACCCGCGCATCGCCCGGATCGCGGCGCTGCCGAAACCGACCGAGCGCGAGCGGACGCAGTGGTACTTCCAGCGGTACGTGGAGCATCTCCCGGCCGCCGGGGAGATCGTGCTGTTCGACCGGTCCTGGTACAACCGGGCCGGGGTCGAGCGTGTGATGGGCTTCTGCACGGCGGAGGAGCACCAGCTCTTCCTGCGCCAGTGCCCGATCTTCGAGCGGATGCTGGTCGAGGCCGGGGTCCTGTTGCGCAAGTACTGGTTCTCGGTGAGCGACACCGAACAGCAGGAGCGGTTCGGCAAGCGGCTGGAGGACCCGCTACGGCGCTGGAAGCTCTCGCCGATGGACCTGGAGTCGATCACCCACTGGGAGGCCTACTCCCGGGCCAAGGACGAGATGCTGGTGCACACCGACATCTCCGAGGCGCCCTGGTACATCGTGGAGAGCGACGACAAGCGCCGGGCGCGGCTGAACATGATCGCGCACCTGCTGTCCTCGGTGCCGTACCACGACGTTCCACCGCCGGTGCTGGAACTGCCCGACCGGCCGCCGTCGACCGGCTACCAGCGCCCGCCGCGAGATCTGCAGACCTACGTCCCCGATCACACGGCGAGCCTCTGACCGACCGGCCGACCGGCCGTCGCACCCGCAGACGGCGTGGCACGGCGCAGGTTCGTCCGTGGTCCGACACCCCCACCTCGGCCGCTTGCGGGTGGAGTCCGGGTGGATCATGGGATCACCGGACGGAAGGCGGCACATGGCCCACGGCAGACTCCAACACCCTGTGTGGCACCGGCTCGTGCCCGGACTCGCCTCGCTGCTCGGTTACCGGCGGGCCTGGCTCAGGGGCGACCTGCTGGCCGGGGTGACCGTCGCCGCGTATCTGGTGCCGCAGGTCATGGCGTACGCGGGGGTCGCCGGTGTGCCTCCGGTCGCCGGCCTCTGGGCGATCCTGCCCGCCCTGGCCCTGTACGCCCTGTTCGGCTCGTCACCACTGCTGTCGGTCGGCCCGGAGTCGACGACCGCCCTGATGACCGCCACGGTGGTGGCGCCACTGGCGGCCGGTGACCCGGACCGGTACGCCGTCCTGGCGGCCTGCCTCGCCGCCACGGTCGGCCTGCTCTGCCTGGTCGCGCGGGCGGCGCGGCTGGGCTTCCTGGCGGACCTCCTCTCCCGCCCGGTCCTGATCGGTTACCTGGCAGGCGTGGCCTTGATCATGGTCGTGGACCAGCTGCCCAAGCTCACCGGGGCGCCTGTGTCGGGAACCGAGTTCTTCCCTCAACTCTGGTCGTTCTTCGAGCACTTGAGTGAAGTCCACGTGGCGACGCTGGTCTTCTCGGCAGCGATCCTGCTCTTTCTCCTCCTCGTGACGCGGTACTTCCGTGCGCTCCCCGGCCCGCTCCTGGCGGTGGTCCTGGGCACCGCGGCCGTGATGGTGTTCGACCTCGACGACCGCTACGGCATCAAGGTCATCGGTACCGTCCCCTCCGGACTGCCCGCCCTCGCGGTACCGGACCCGACCGAGGTGCCCGGCCTGGTCCTCCCGGCGCTCGGCGTCCTCCTGGTGGCGTACACGGACTTCATCCTCACCGCGCGCGCCTTCACGCCCCGGGGTGCGACGGACGGCCCGGGTCTCGACGCCAACCAGGAGTTCCTGGCCCTGGGAACGGCCAACCTCGGGGCGAGCCTGCTGCACGGCTTCCCGGTCAGCAGCAGCGCCAGCCGCACCGCCCTGGCCACCTCGGCCGGCGCCCGCAGCCAGGCGTACTCCCTGATGGCCGGAGCGCTGGTGCTGGCCGTACTGCTCTTCCTCAGCCCCCTGCTGGCCCGCACGCCCGCCGCCGTGCTCGGCGCGCTGGTGGTCTACGCGGCGATGCGCATGATCGACCTCGCCGGCTTCCGCCGCCTGGCCTCCTTCCGCCGCCGCGAACTGCTCCTCGCCCTCGGCTGCCTCGTCGGGGTCCTCGCCCTGGACATCCTCTACGGTGTGGTGGTCGCCGTCGGCCTGTCGCTGGCCGAGCTGCTCACCCGGGTGGCGCGCCCGCACGACGCGGTCGAGGGCCTGGTGCCCGGGGTGGCGGGGATGCACGACGTCGACGACTACCCGACGGCCCGTACGATCCCGGGACTCCTGGTCTACCGCTACGACTCGCCCCTGTTCTTCGCCAACGCCGAGAACTTCCACCGCCGGGCGCTGGCCGCCGTCGACGAACAGACCGAGCCCGTCCGCTGGTTCGTCCTCAACACCGAGGCCAACGTGGAGGTCGACATCACGGCTCTCGACGCGGTCGACGAACTCCGTCGCGAACTCATCGCCCGTGGCGTCGTGTTCGCGCTCGCCCGGGTGAAACAGGACCTGCTGGAGAGCCTGGAGGCGTACGGCCTCGCGGAGGCGGTCGGTCCGGACCTCATCTTCCCGACCCTGCCGACGGCGGTGTCGGCGTACCGCCAGTGGCTGACGGAACACCCCGAGAGCCCGTGAAGGGAGGGCCGTCCGGACCTGACCGGTGACCAACGGCCCACTGACGGCGTTCGCCCGCACGGGAAACCGTAGGAGGCGCGGTTCCCGATCGACGGACGCGGACGACGAGGAGTGTTGTGATGGCGAAGGCATACCTGGTGGGCAGCGGCATAGCGGCGCTCGCCGCGGCGGCGTTCCTCATCCGCGAGGGCGGGTTCGACGGCACGGACATCCATCTCTTCGAGGAACAGATGGGCATCGGCGGCAGCCTGGACGCGGGCGGCACCGCGGAGGCCGGCTACACCATGCGCGGCGGGCGGATGTTCGAGGCGGAGTTCCGCTGCACCTACGACCTGTTGTCCGGCATTCCCTCGCTGGACGATCCCTCGGTGTCGGTGACCGAGGAGATCCTGGCCGGGCACGAGGAGTTCGCGTGGGACGACATCGCCCGGCTGGTCGACGGGGACGGAAAGATCGTCGACATCGGCTCCATGGGGTTCTCCGAGCGTGACCGGCTGGACCTGGTGCGCTGTCTGGCGACACCCGAGGGCCGTCTGGACGGGAAGCGGATCACGGACTGTTTCGGCGAGCACTTCTTCACCACGAACTTCTGGTTCATGTGGTGCACCACGTTCGCCTTCCAGCCCTGGCACAGCGCGATCGAGTTCCGCCGCTACCTCAGGCGCTTCGTCCACCTGTTCCCCGAGTTCGGCTCCATGTCCGGCATCCATCGCACCCGGTACAACCAGTACGACTCGATCGTGCGGCCCCTGGCCGCCTGGCTGCGCGAGCGCGGGGTGACCATCCACCCCGGCTGCCGGGTCACCGACCTGGGCTTCGCTCCCGGAGTCGGCAGCGGCACGGTGGCGTCCATCGACGTGACCCGGGCCGGCCGCGAGGAGCGGATCGCCGTCGCTCCGCAGGATCTGGTGCTGGTGACCAACGGCTCGATGACCGACGCCTCCAGCCGCGGCACCCACACCTCTCCCCCGCCGCCGGCTCCGGACCGCTCGGACGCCTGGCTGCTCTGGCACCGGCTGGCCCGCGGGCGCGAGAACTTCGGGAACCCGGACGCCTTCGACAAGCATGTGAAGGAGTCCCGCTGGGAGTCGTTCACGGTCACGGCCAAGGACCCCGTCTTCCTCGACGCGCTGGCCGGGTTCAGCGGCCGGGAGACCGGCAGGGGCGGGCTGATGACGTTCACCGACTCCAACTGGCTGCTCACCATCGTCGCCAACCGCCAGCCCGTCTACCGGGACCAGCCCGAGGGCGTCTCGGTCTGGTGGGGCTACGGCCTCTTCCCCGGCCGGGCCGGCAACCACACGCCCAAGCCCATGACCATGTGCTCCGGCCAGGAGATCCTCGAAGAGGTCCTGCACCACCTGCACTTCGACGACCGCACCAGCGCCCGCGTCCTGGAGACCTCCACCGTCATCCCCTGCGTGATGCCGTACATCACCAGCCAGTTCCTGGCCCGCCGCCGCGACGACCGCCCCCAGGTCGTCCCCGAGGGCTCGGTCAACCTCGCCTTCATCGGACAGTTCGCCGAGGTGCCCGACGACGTCGTCTTCACCGTCGAGTACTCGGTACGCACCGCCTGGACGGCCGTGTCCCGGCTGCTCCGTCTCGACAAGGAACCGCCCGTGGTCCACAAGGGCCACCACGATCCCCATGTCCTGGCGGCCGCCCTGGAGACCATGCACCGCCGGTAGCCCGGTCTCCGGACGGCCCCGGGCCCCGACCGCGGGGCCCGGGCCGGGACGGCGTCAGGACGCGCTCGGTGCGGCGCTCGGGCCCGTGTCGCCGGTCAGGTGGACGATGGTGCCGCCGAGCCTGGGCCGGAACTCCTTGAGCATCTTCGGCTGGGCGCTGACCACCCAGCGCGTGCCGACCAGATAGGTGCCCTGGTACATGCTGATGGTGTCCAGCCAGATCTCCTTGTACTTCTCCTCGGGGAACGTGGTGATCAGGTAGTCGCCGTCCTCGGTGTGGCAGCTGCCTTCGCGCAGTTCCTCGGCCTGGACGCGGATCTTGACCTTGCAGTCGGTCAGGTTGGCGATGACCTCCACCTTGGCGGGCGCCACGACCTGCGCTTGCTGGGCGGAGACCGTCGGGGTCCTGGACGACCTGTCCTCCGTCGACGCGTCGTCCTCGCCCCCGCCGCAGGCCGCGGTCAGGGGCAGGAGGGCCAGGCTGCCCGCGAGGGCGGCACCACGGACCAGACGGGCCGTGACGGGGGCGGGGGTGGTGGTACGGGTACGGCGGGTAAGCCGTCGCTGCTGGGGCACGGGGTGTCTCCGTATCGGTTCAGTGCGTATCGATTCAGCACTTGTCGGTTCGGTGCGCGGCAGGGGAACGCCCGGGCGGCAGGCACGAGAAGGCCGTGTGCCTGTGGTCCGGACGCGGCTGTGGGCCGGTGGCGCTCAGCAGCGGAATGTCTGCAGGACCGCGGCGTCGCCGGGGCTGCGGACGTCTCTCACCGTGCGCGGACGGGCCGTCCCCGGCAGGGTGTCGTCGAGTGCCACGGCCGCCTCGACGGCCGATGCGAAGGCGGCCGGCAACGGTGGTTCGACGAGGTGATCCGCGCGCTGCGGCCGGGCGGGGGAATCGGCGGCCGTTCCCGCGTGGACAGCGCCGCTGCCGCTCTGCGGCACCGCGGACGCGACGTCGTACGACGCCTGCGGCCCCGTCTGGGCCGCGGACGCCACGGCGGACGGGGTGTACGCCGGGACGCCGGTCCCATGGGGCGTCGTGACGTGCAGCAGTACGACGGCGGCCAGTAGCAGCACCGCTGCCGCCATGCGTCGTATCACCACTGGACTCCCGAACTCCGGCCCGAGCCGACGCCTGAACGTTACCGGCACGCGCGGGTCGCCCAGGTCGAACTCCCCCACAGGGAAGGTGACATGGGCAACACCCGACCCCGGCGGCGCCGGCGGGACCGGCTCCCGCGGTCACGACTCGCGGAGGTCACGGTAGGTGCGGGATCATTGGGCGTGTATCGCGCCTGAAGGAGTGGGCATGAGACGGAACCGACTGCTCGCCTCGGCCGCGGCGCTGTGCGCGGCCGCCGCATTCGGCCTGGCCGTACCCCACACGGCCGCGGCCGCCCCGGATCACTACTGTTCCTATGTGTCATCGGACGTCCGGCCCACGCTCACCCACGGTGACACCGGTGCGGCGGTCAGGCAGGCGCAGTGCCTGAGCAACAAATGGGGAGGCGTGCCGCCCAGACTGGAGGTCGACGGGGTGTACGACTCCGTCATGCTGAAGAAGATCGAGTGGATCCAGGTCTGCCACGGTCTGCCGCCCAGCGGAGTCGTCGGGAGCCGCACCTGGCAGGTGCTGTACCACCCGGCCCTCGACTGTTACGTCCCCTATCCGCAGTGACCCCACGACGCCCCGTCGCCCCTGCGGCGGCGTGGGAGCATCCTGGTTCCTGGTAGTCGTCCGGGCGGTCGGGAGGTGACGGGATGCGCTGGTGGGTCACGGGGTGGGCGGTCGTCGGGGTGGTCGCCCTGACGGGCTGCGGTGCGTCGTCCGGGGGCGGTGCCGCGGGCACGGGGCCGCCGTCGGGGCGCACGGCGGGGCCGTCGGGCGGCACACCGGCACACACGTCTGCGGCTCCGGTTCCGGCGCCGTCGTCGGCCGCACCTGGCGGCCCCGCTCCGTCCGCGTCCGTGTCCGTGTCCGCGGGGAACTGCGCGGCCGGTCGTACGCGGGTCACCGTCTCCCCCGGTGACGCACCCGTGCGACGGCTGTGCGTACGCCCCGGGGCCGAGGTGTCGCTCGTTCTCCGGCCGCGGGTCGACGACCGGCGGTGGACGGCCGCGCGGAGTTCCGCGCCGGTGTTCGTCCTGTTGTCGGGCTGGCGGGTGGATGCCGACGGCACCGCGCATGCCTCGCTGCGGTGCGCGGGCACCCGGGGCGGCACGGCCGAGGTCGGCGTGCTGGCGAAGGCGCCGGACGTGGCGGGTGCGGCGGGCGTCGCCTTCACGCTGGGAGTGACCGTGGTGCCGTACGGACGGGAGGGGTGACCCCGGAGCCCAGCCCCGGAGGCCGGAGCGGACCGGGGTCCCCCCTCCCGGTGTGCGTCAACGGCAGTCGCGCACCTTGATGGTGTAGATGCCGCGGCCGTGGGTGGCCGCGTACAGCGTGCTGCCGTCGGGGCCCAGCTTCAGCTGGAGCACGGCGACCGCCGGGAGCGAGCCAACACGCTCCCACCGGGTGCGGCCCGGCGCGCGGTAGACGACGCCGAGGTCGGTGGCGACGGCGAGGCCGCCGTTCGGGGTGACGACCGCGGAGTTGGTCGGCACGTCAGGGAGGTTGGCGGAGATGTCCTTCCAGGTGGTGCCGCCGTCGGTGGACTCGAAGACATGGCCGACACCGGCACCGGGGCCCTCGGTCCAGTGCCGGGAGAAGCCGTTGACGGCGAGGAAGACGTGGTCGGCGTTCTTCGGGTCGACGGCGAAGCCGCTGAGGTAGCGGTTGGGTACGGTCCCGTCCGCCGGCAGGGTGATGTCGTGCCAGCCGGTACCGTCCGCATTGCCCACCGAAATGCCGCGCGCGAAGCCCTGGTTGTTGCAGGGGCCGCACCAGGCCGCGTAGACCTTGCCGCCCGAGGCCGCGACGGCGGTCGCGGTGCGGCCGGCGCCGAGGTCGTAGACGCTCTTCCACTCGCTGCCGGAGCGGATGGCGTAGCCGTGGGTCTGCACCCAGATGTGCCGGCCGCCCGCGATCCACGTCGAGCTGTCCTTCAGGTCCGCCGCGAGCGGGGCGATGAAGCGGGCCTCGCTGGTGGCGTTGTCGGCCGGGGCGACGTTGTACGACGTGGCCTTGCTGGCGTCGGTGACCCAACTGCCATCGTTGACACCGCAGTTCTGGGTCACCTGGATGGCGAGATAGACGTATTCCTCCGCCAGGTTGCAGCCGTTGGCGGGGTCGGTGAGCGTGTCGCCGCCGTCGCCGCCGAAGTCGGAGCCCATGACGGTGTCGTTGCTGCGGAGGATCGACTGGCCGTTGTCCTGGAGGCCGCCGGTGACGGAGACGCCGCCGTAGGCCAGGTCCTTGCCGATGCCCACCGAGTAGTACTGGAGGGTGTCGATGGTGCCGTCGTTGAGGGAGGTCCAGTCGGTGGCGTGGCCGGAGGTGTCCTGGGCGCCGTTGACGGGGCGCTTGTAGACGCCGCCGTCGTTGCCGACGTAGACGAAGCTCTTGCCGTGGTAGCGGCCGATGGCGACGCCGTGCTGGTCGGAGTGGGTGGTCTGGCTGCAGTCGCCGGTCTGCTTGGCCGGGTCGATGCTCCAGCAGGGGAAGGTGAAGTTCCAGTACGGGCCGACGGTGGACCAGGTGCTGCCGCCGTCCTTGGTCTCGTAGACCTCCTCCAGGCCCGCGTACACGTGGTTCGGGTCGCTCGGGTCGACGGTCAGGAACTGGTTGTACCAGGCCTGCACGCCGGGCATGTAGCCGCTGGTGGTCAACGCCGAGCCGTCGCCGGCCAGTTGCTTGTAGTCGGCGATCTTCGTCCAGGGGCCGGACGGCGAGGCCGCGCTGTAGATGCCCTCCAGCCCGCTGTCCGGGTTGGTGTTCAGCTGCTCCGGCGACTGGTCGATGGCGTAGTAGCGGGAGCCGTCGGCGGAGCGGGCGAAGGTGACGTTGCCGACGTTGTCCGCGTCGGTCGGCAGGTCGCCGAAGCCGCTGCTGATCCGGGTCCAGGTGCCGTCGGCGCCCTTGGTGTAGAAACCGTTGTAGTCGTCACCGCTGCGCCAGCCGACCGCCAGGATCACCTTGCCGGGGTCCTTGGGGTCGATCGCGATGTCGTTGGCGATGTTCTTGTACGCGGCCGAGGGGTCGCTCGCCAGTGATCCGCCCGGCAGATAGTCGGGGTTGGGGGCGAACTCCAGTTTCCAGGCGCCCTTGAGCGTCCTGGTGGAGTGGCTCCACACGCCTTCGCTGGTGGCCGCCCACACCTTGCCGCCGCCGAAGCGGAGTTCGTGGATGGTGGTCGACTCCAGTTCGTCGCCGCCGACCCGGCCACGGGCGGAGAAGGTGCCGTGGTGCGGGTCGGACAGGACGTAGACGCCGCTGCCGAGATAGGCGTCCGCGTTGGTGGTGGCCTCGCCCGTGCCCAGCCACAGCCGGCCGGTGCCGTCGAGCGCGAGCGCGCCGGTGGACTGCGAGGAGAGCCGGTCGCTGATCGGCTGCCAGTGCCCGCCGCCGCTCCTGGACCGCCAGACGCCGCCGCCCGCGCTGCCGGCGTAGACGTATCCGTCGTTGTCGGCGGCCAGCGCGGCCATCCGGCCGGTGACGTTGCCCGAGCCACCGCTGGAGTTGGAGTCGATGTCGCGGTAGCGGGAGTCGTCGGAGTTGTACGGCAGGTCGGTGATGTTGCGCCAACTGCCGCCGGTGCTGGGGAGATCGGTCAGACTGGTCCAGGCGGCGCCGTACGCGCCGGGGGCGACGATGCCGGGCGAGGTGCGGGCCTCGGCGTACTGGTCCGCGCCCTCGGCGATCTCGTCCGCCTCGTTGCCGCCGTCGTCATCGTCGGCCGTCAGCTTCGGGCTCATGGACCCGGTCGAGTGCGCGCGCTCGGCGGCGAGTCGCGCGAGGGCGCGCGCTCCGAAGGGGCTCGTCCCGCCGGACGCGGCGCCTGCGGGTGTCGCGACGAGTGCGGCGGACGCGGCGAGGGCACAGATCGTGAGCCATCGTCTCTTACGGGTTGGTGCTGACATCGGACCTCCCAAACGGGCTTTGACACAGCCGTCTTGGGAGACCCGACCACGGCCGGCCGGAAACGTCCGGCCTTTGGCCAACCTTTGACCGGAACCTGTCACCACGACCTGGAGTCGCCCCCCCTCTGCTATGCGGTGTCCGGCGGCGCGTCTTACGGAGTCGTGACGTGCGGGCGTGGGGGCGTGGGCCGGTGGCGGGGCGGGCCTAGCGTGGGCTCATGCGTGTACTGGTCACCGGCGGTGCCGGGTTCATCGGGTCCCATGTCGTCGACGCGCTGGCGGCGCGCGGGCACGAGGCGGTGGTGTTCGACGTGCGCGCCGATCCGGGCGCCGACGTGCGCAGTCCGGTGGCGGTGGGGCGGGCGCTGGCGGGCGTCGACGCCGTCTGCCATCAGGCCGCGATGGTCGGCCTCGGGGTCGGATTCGGGGATGCCGCGGAGTACGTCTCCCGCAATGATCTCGGTACGGCCGTGCTGCTCGCCGCGATGGCCGAGGCGGGGGTACGGCACCTGGTGCTGGCGGGGTCGATGGTGGTGTACGGGGAGGGGCGGTACGAGTGCCCGCGCCACGGCGTCGTACGGCCGGGGCCGCGTGCGGTCGCCGATCTGGAGGCCGGCCGGTTCGAGCCGAACTGCCCGGTGTGCGGGGACGAGTTGACGGCCGGGCTGGTCAGCGAGGACGCGCCCGTCGATCCACGCAACGTGTACGCGACGACCAAGCTGGCCCAGGAGCATCTGGCCGCCGCCTGGGCCCGGTCCACGGGCGGGTCGGCGGTGTCGCTGCGCTACCACAACGTGTACGGGCCCCGGATGCCCCGCGACACCCCCTACGCCGGGGTCGCCTCCTTCTTCCGTTCGGCGCTCGCCCGGGGTGAGGCGCCCCGGGTGTTCGAGGACGGGCGGCAGCGCCGGGACTTCGTGCATGTGCGGGACGTGGCCGCCGCCGACGCGATGGCGCTGGAGGCGGGCTCCGCGCCGGGTGCGCTGACCGTGTACAACACCGGCAGCGGTGAGCCGCACACCGTCGGGGAGATGGCCCGCGCGCTGGCCGAGGCCCACGGCGGGCCGATGCCGGTGGTCACCGGGGAGTTCCGGCTGGGGGACGTACGGCACATCACGGCCGACTCCGCGCGGCTGCGGGCCGAACTGGGCTGGAAGCCGGAGGTCGGGTTCGCGGAGGGGATGCGGGAGTTCGCGCGCGCGGAGTGAGACGCGGCGGCTCAGCGGCTCACGGCGCCGTGGGCAGCGTGACCTCGAACCGGCAGCCGCCCGGGATGTTGTGCACGGAGGCCCGCCCCTGGTGGGCCTCCACGATCCCGCGCACGATGGCGAGGCCGAGTCCGGCTCCGGCGGGCGGGGTGCGCGCGTGGCTGCCGCGCCAGCCGGTGTCGAAGACGCGGGGCAGGTCCTCCTCGGGAATGCCGCCGCAGCCGTCCGTGACGGACAGGACGACGCCCTCGGGGCCGCGTTCGGCGGCGACTGCGACCGTGCCGTCCGGGGGCGTCCGGCGGATGGCGTTCACCAGCAGATTGCCCAGCACCCGGCTCATCTCCCTGCCGTCCACCTCGACCGGCACCGGCTCCACCCGGTCGCCGACCAGCCGTACGCCGTGCTCGCGCGCGAGCGGGTCCGCGCCCGCGAGGGCGTCGCCGACCAGGTCGTACAGCGACATCCGGCTGGTGCTCAGCGCGAGCGTCCCGGCGTGGATGCGGGAGAGTTCGAAGAGGTCTCCGACCATGTCGTTGAGCCGCTCGACCTCGGTGCGGATCTGTTTCAGATAGCGGTCGGGGTCGGTGGCGACGCCGTCCTCCAGCGCCTCCGACATGGCGCGCAGCCCGGCCAGCGGGGTGCGCAGGTCGTGCGAGATCCAGGCGACCAGTTCCCGCCGCGAGGTCTCCAACGCGCGTTCCCGCTCCCGGGACTCGGCGAGCTTCGCGCTGGTGGCCGCCAGCTCGCGGCTCACCTCGGCCAGTTCGGCGGTGGCCGGTACGGCGGGCGCCGCGAAGTCACCCTGTTCGCCGAACGAGCGTGCCGCGAGGGCGAGTTCACGGCTGCGGGCGGCGACCCAGCGGCCCAGTATCAGCGCGGTCACCAGCGAGACCACGGCCGCCATGGCGACGACCGTCGTCACCACCGACAGGTCGTGCGACGACAGGAACATCGCCCAGGCGACCGCCAGGGTGCCGGCGAGCATCGCGACCACACCGACGGCGGCGACCACCGCGATGGACGCGGTCAGCGGCCGGCGCCGCAGCAGACGCAGCGCGGCCGCGCCGGCGAGTCCGGTGGCGGCGGCGCCGGCCAGGGCGTACAGGGCGATCAGCAGGGTGTCGCGCATGTCAGTCCACCTCCTCGCGGCCCTCGGGGTCGAAGCGGTAGCCGACGCCCCACACCGTCTGGATCAGGCGCGGCCGGGCCGGATCGGCCTCGACCTTGGCGCGCAGCCGGCGGACATGGACGGTGACGGTGGACACGTCACCGAAGTCCCAGCCCCACACCTCGCGCATCAGGTCCTCCCTGCTGCAGGCCCGCCCCGGGTGTCGCAGGAAGAAGGCGAGAAGGTCGAACTCGCGCAGGGTGAGGGCGAGTTCGGTGCCGTTCCGGGTGGCACGGCGGGCGCCCGGGTCGAGGGTGAGCCCGGCGGTGGACAGGGAGTTGGCGGCGGGCGCGGGGCGGCTGCGGCGCAGCACCGACTCCACCCGCAGGACCAGTTCCCGTGGGCTGAAGGGCTTGGTGACGTAGTCGTCGGCGCCGACCTCCAGGCCCAGGATGCGGTCGTCCTCGTCGCCGCGCGCGGTGAGCATGATGACCGGGACGGGGGCGCGGCCGCGCAGTCGCCGGCAGACCTCCAGGCCGTCCATGCCGGGCAGCATCAGGTCGAGCACGACCAGGTCCGGCCAGTGGGCGGCGGCGCGGATCAGGGCGGTGGGGCCGTCGCCGGCGTGGTCGACCGTGTATCCGGCGCGGTCGAGATACCCGGCGACGACCTCGGAGACGGTCGGATCGTCGTCGACGACCAGGACCCGGGCGGCACCGGCGGTGGCCTGGTCCTCGGTGAGCTCGTACGGCTGCTGCATGCCTCCACCCTCGCACCGGGCGGTCGGGGGTGTCGCGCGTGGGGGCGGGCACCGGGTGCGACGTCCGTGTTTCGTAAGAAACGGGGGCGGCGGGGCCCCGGCGTCGACGTCCGCGTTTCGTAAGGAGCCGACACCCGATATGCCCGGTTCGCGTTCGTAGGGTGAAACCGTGACCACCTCACCATCCTCATCCTCACCGGCGACGGACGTGGACGTCGTACTCCCCTGTCTGAACGAGGCCGAGGCCCTGCCCTGGGTGCTCGCCCGGATCCCGGCGGGCTGGCGGGCCCTCGTGGTCGACAACGGCTCCACCGACGGCTCGGCGGACATCGCCCGGGCGCTCGGTGCGACCGTCGTCCACGAGGCGCGGCGCGGCTTCGGCGCGGCGTGCCATGCGGGGCTGACCGCGGCGAGCGCCGACATCGTCTGCTTCTGCGACTGCGACGCCTCTCTGGATCCGGGGCTCCTCGTGCCCTTCGTGCGGGAAGTCTCCGACGGGGAGGCGGACTTGGTGCTGGGCCGACGGCGGCCGCAGGGGCGGGGCGCCTGGCCCGCGCACGCCCGCGCCGGGAATCTCGCGCTGGCGCGGATGCTGCGGCGCCGGACCGGGCTGCGGCTGCACGACCTGGGGCCGCTGCGGGCGGCGCGCCGGGAGCGGTTGCTCTCGCTGGACCTCGACGACCGGCGCAGCGGCTATCCGTTGCAGATGGTGGTGCGGGCCGCCGACGCGGGTTGGCGCATCGCCGAGCACGACGTGGCGTATCTGCCGCGTACGGGTGCGTCGAAGGTGACGGGCACGTGGCGCGGCACGTGGCAGGCGGTGCGGGACATGAGCCGGGTGCTGAACGAGCGACCTCGGGTGCGGGTGGGTGGGGGCTGAGCGCGCAGTTCCTCCCCCAGGCGGTACGGGTGGGCGCGACGGCACCTTGCCAGCGCCGGTAAGCGTCCCCACCCCCGCCCAGCCCCCACCCACCCACACCAGCCAAGGAACCCCCATGACCACCCTCCTCGTCATCGCCAAAGAACCGAGGCCCGGCAGGGTCAAGACGCGGCTCACCCCGCCGTTCTCCCCGGAGCAGGCCGCCGCCCTCGCAGAGGCGTCGCTCGGCGACACGCTCCGCGCCGTCGCCGCGACACCGGCCACCCGCCGGGTGCTCGTGCTCGACGGCCGGCCCGGCCCCTGGCTGCCGCCCGGCTTCGACGTCGTGCCGCAGTGCGCGGGCGGGCTGGACGAACGTCTTGCCGACGCCTTCGCCCGCTGTACCGGCCCCGCCCTCCTCATCGGCATGGACACCCCTCAGGTCACCCCGGCGCTGCTCACCGTGGACTTCGCGGGCTGCGACGCCTGGTTCGGTCCCGCCGAGGACGGTGGCTTCTGGGCCCTGGGCCTCGCCGACCCGGACCCCACGCTGCTGCGCGGCGTGCCGATGTCCGTGCCGGAGACCGGTGCCGTCCAGCGGCGGCGGCTGGTCGCGGCCGGGCTGCGCGTGTGCGATCTGCCGCGGCTGCGGGACGTCGACACCGCGGCGGACGCCGCCGCCGTCGCCGCCCTCGTCCCGGACGGCCGGTTCGCCGCCCGGCTGGCCCAGTGCACGGCACGGACGGCACAGAGCGGAACGGGCCGCCGATGACCACCTCGCCGGCCGTGGCCTGGACCGGTGCCGACCCCTACGCCGCCGCCCTGCACGCCGGGCACGGCCCGCTGTTCCTGCGCCGCACCGACGGCTGGCTGTTGCCCCTGGACGTGGAGCGCTGGTGCGCACGGGCGGACCCGGTCGACCGGCAGGTCCTGGACCGCTGCGAGGGCGCCGTCCTCGACGTCGGCTGCGGCCCCGGGCGGCTGGTCGCGGAGCTCGCCGCCCGGGGCCGTACCGTCCTCGGTATCGACGTCAGCGCGGCCGCCGTCGACCACACCGTGCGGCTCGGCGGGCAGGCCCTGCGCCGCTCGGTGTTCGAGCCGCTGCCCGGTCAGGGCCGCTGGGGCACCGTGCTGCTCATGGACGGCAACGTCGGCATCGGCGGCGACCCGGGCGCACTGCTCCACCGAGTAGCGCAACTCCTCACACCCGGCGGCCTGTTGATCGCCGAAGCCGCTCCGGTGGACGTCGACGAACGCGCCGACGTCCACCTCACCGACGCCCATGACGCGGTCGGCGCGCCCTTTCTCTGGGCGCGGCTCGGCACCCCGGCGCTGCTGCGGTACGCGCGGGGCTGGGAGCAGGAGGGTCAGTGGACGGCCGGCGGGCGCCGCTTCGTCGCCCTGCGCAGCCGCCGTGCCAGCAGCAGCGCCGAACCGCCGAAGAGTACGGCGGTGATCAGCAGCCAGCGGGCCAGGAAGCCGTCCGTGGACAGGCCGGTGGCCGACCGGTAGCGCTCGTCCACCATCCCGCTGATCAACGGGAACCACACAAGGAGGAGCAGGGCGGAGAGTGCGGCCGGGACCCGGACGTATATCGCCCACTGCCGGCGCCCGGCGGCGCCCAGCCCTCGCACCATCGCCCGGTCGGCCAGCGCGTACAGCGGCAGCAGCACGAGGTCGTGCAGCAGGGCCGCCCCCACCACCCACAGCGCCACGCCGAGCCAGTCCCCGGCCAGCAGCCGTACGCCGGCGTAGGCGGCGAGCGCGAACGAGCAGGCCAGGAGCAGGATCTGGAAGGGGCTGCCGACGACGAGGCGGGGTCGCATCACAGGTCTCCGAAGGTCATCCGGGCCACCCACTTGGTGTTGAGCACACCGGGCGCGGCGGGCACGATCACACGGGCGGGGTAGCCGTGGTCGGGGGACAGGTCCTCGCCGTTGACCTGCAGGGCGAGCAGGGAGCGCGGGTCGGCGACCTGGTTGGCGCGCAGCGCCGCACGGCGGAAGGCCCCGTGCCGCTGGAGGGACTCGACGAACACGTCCGGCGGATCGCCGTCGTAGCCGACGAGCGCGGCCAGGTCCCGCAGCCGCACCCCACGCCACCACTGGTCGGCGGTCGACCAGCCCTCGACGCAGGCGATGGGCAACGCGGCGCTGTACTGGGGCAGTCGGAGGAGTTCGGTGCGGGTGAGGCGGACCGTCCGGCCGTCACGTCCCGTGACGACGAGCCGCCATGCCTCCTCCCGGGTCTCCTTCGCGTCGATCCCGGCGTAACCGGCCGTCTTGTTGATCTGGAAGCCGTTCGGCCCACTGCCCGGGTCGGCTCCGCCGTGCGGTGCGAGCAGCGCGGTGCGGCGCAGCGCGCCCCCGATGCTCTGCCCGGCGGTCGTCACGAGCAGCAGCAGGGAGGCGCCGCCGACGAACCACAGCGCCCCGCGCCGGGACACGGTCGGCGCTTCCGGCCGCGGTGACTCCAACTGGCCTTCGTCTCCGTGTCGTTGACGGACGGCCCGGACGGCCGCCGGTGTCTTCAGCGCCGCATGTGCCAGGAACGCGGCGAAGAACACCCAGGCGCCGTAGAAGTGCAGCGGGTAGAAGGAGCCGGGGAAGAGGTAGTCGAGCTGGACGTTGAGCACGCCGGTGGTGAACTCGAAGAGGCCGCCGCCGACCAGCAACAGCAGCGAGATCCGCTCCAGCGCGTGCGCCAGCGAGCGGGCCGGAGGCAGCGTGAACAGCTTCGGCACCACCGACCACAGCTTGGCGAGCAGCACCGGGATCAGGGCGATGCCGAGGGTGACGTGCAGCCCCTGGGTGACCCGGTAGAGCCAGTAGGGGTTCGTCGGCCAGGAGAAGAGGTAGAAGCCGAGAACTCCCTTGTCCGGGGTCTGGTCGTTCACCGGCGCGAGGTCCGGGTTGTAGGCGGCGTACGACAGCAGTCCCGTCACGAACAGCACGGTGATGCCGACGAGCAGCACGAGGCCGAGCACCGAGGTGAACCAGGTGCCGCGCAGCGGGCTGCGCCAGAAGCCGGGTGAGGTGGGAAGCCGTGGGTCGTCGTCTCGCATGCTTCGACCGTAGGCCGGGGGAACCCCGGGAAAGGGTGCGCGACCCATGACGAAAGTCTGACGTCAGCCCGTTGATCCACTCTCTCGCCCGGTCGCCGACCTAGCGTTACGGTGTGATCCGCACTCCCCTTCGTGACCGCTCCGCCGATCTGCTCGCCGTCCTCGCCGCCGCCCTGCTGGTGCTCGTCGCGGTGCTGGTCGGCCGGCACATCCAGGACACCTACCGCACCCTGTTCGTGCACTGGCCGCCAGTCTTCGCCGACTGGGACCCGCATGTGGGCCCGGGCACTCCGGCCGCGCTGCTGGTCGCGGTCGCCGTGGTGGCGTACGGGCCGGGTCTCGCCGTACGGCTGCCCTGGCGCGGGCTGCTCGCCGCGGCCTGGGGCACCTGTCTGGCCTGGACGTGGTCGCTGGCGCTGGTCGACGGCTGGCAGCGGGGCGTGGCCGGCCGGCTCACCAGCCCCAACGAGTACCTCACGGTCATCGGCCGCTTCCACGACATCCCCGCGACCCTGCGCGACTTCACCCACCACATCGTCAGCGGCACCCCCGCCCCCTGGCCCGCCCACATCGCCGGACACCCTCCGGCCGCCACGCTCACCTTCGTCCTGCTGGACCGGATCGGACTGCGCGGCGGGGGCTGGGCGGGCGCCTGGTGCATCACCATCGGGTCCACGGCCTGTGTCGCCGTGCTGGTCGCGGTGCGGGCGCTGGCCGACGAACGGCTCGCCCGGCGGGCCGCGCCCTTCCTGGTGCTCGCCCCGGCCGCGGTGTGGGTGGGTGCCTCGGCCGACGGGTACTTCGCGGCGGTCGCCGCCTGGGCGGTGGC
Organism: Streptomyces sp. Ag109_O5-1; assembly: GCF_003814875.1. Taxonomy (GTDB): domain Bacteria; phylum Actinomycetota; class Actinomycetes; order Streptomycetales; family Streptomycetaceae; genus Streptomyces; species Streptomyces sasae. The sequence goes on from NZ_RKQF01000001.1 coordinate 2,686,963, forward strand.
GCTGCTGGCGCTCGCGGTGACCGGACGGGGCGTGGGGTGGGCGGCGGGCGCCGGACTGCTGTACGGGCTGACCTGCTATCTGTCCTACGGCCTGACACTCTTCGCGCTGATCGGGGCGGCGGTGCTGGTGCTCGGCCGGCGCCGGGTCCGCGAGCGGCCGGTCGTCCTCGCGCTGCTGCTGGTGGGCGGGGCCGCGGTCGTCCCCGTCGCCTTCACGCTCGCCGGGTTCGACTGGTGGGAGGGGTACCGGCTGCTGGTCACCCGCTACTACCAGGGCGTCGGCGGCACCCGCCCGTACGGCTACTGGGTGTGGGCCAACCTGGCCTGCACGGTGCTGATCACCGGCCCGGCGACGGTGGCGGGGCTGCGGCGGGCGGGCGCGACACTGATCCACCGCCGTAAGGCTCCTTCGGCCTCCACCGCCCCTTCCGCCTCCTCCGCCTCCTCCGCTCGGACGCGTCTCGCGTTCCTCGTGGCGGTCACCCTGCTCGCGCTGCTGATCGCCGACCTGTCCGGGATGAGCAAGGCGGAGACGGAACGCATCTGGCTGCCGTTCGCGATGTGGCTGCTCCCGGCCTGTGCGTTCCTGCCCCGGCCGCGCGCCTGGCTCACGGGACAGGCGCTGCTGGCGCTGCTGATGAACCATCTGCTGTTCACCGGCTGGTGACCCGTCGAGCGCCCCGTGCGGGCGCTCGACGGTCGTACAGCCGACCGGCTACGCGGTGGCGGCCACCCGGAAGCCGACGGTCGGATAGCCTCCGGACGGGTCGCGGCCCTCCCCCCGGTAGGTGGCCGTGCAGCTGTTCAGGTTGGCGTACCAGGAGCCGCCGCGGATGGCGTTGACCTGGGTGTTCATCTCGCCGCCGTGGGCGGCCGTGATGACGGAGGTGGTCCACTCCCAGCAGTTGCCGCAGAGGTCGAGCACGCCGTCGGCGCTGGCCCCGCCGGAGTAGGTGGTGACGGGGGTGGTGTAGCCGCCGGTGGCGGTGAGGGCGAGGAAGGCGAGAAGGGTTCTTCTGTAGACACTTCTGCGGGTACCTGGGGCAGTCGCGTTCATGACGACTCCTGAGGGTGATGACAGCGCGCGTCCCTGCGCACGGCTGATGGTCCATCAACTCCCATAACCTGTCGACACTTTGCGCGTAACGGATACCTTGGGGCAGCCCGTGAGCGGCGTCGGGTCGACAGTATCGCCGTCAGGGCTCACGATGCCGGGCACCACCGACAACACGGAGGTCACCTGCCGTGACCGGCAGCGGGAAGCTCAGCCGCGGGTGCCGCTCGGCACGGAGCCGCTCGGGGCACCGGCCGCGACCGTGAGCCGGGACAGCAGCCGCGCCAGCGCCCCGTCGTCGTCGACCGCGTCGAGCAGTCGGGCCTGGTCGGCGGCCACGCGGTGGGCGGCGCGCCGGTGGAGGTCGTCGCCGCGTGCGGTGAGGTAGAGCAGGACACGGCGGCGGTCGTGGGGGTCGGGGCGGCGGTGGACCAGGTTGTCGGCGACCATCCGGTCGACCAGCTTGGTCAGGCTGGGGGCAGGCATCAGCGCATGGTCGGCGATCTCGGACATCGGGCGCCCCTGGCTGTCCCCGACGATCGACAGGACACGCCATTCCTCGACCGTGCAGTCCTCCTCGGCCAGCACCGTGGACAGCCGCTGCACGATGCGCCGCTCGGCATGGCTGAGGAGGTGGGCGAGGTCCGGCGAGGAGGGTACGGACGGCATTGCCGGTGTCCTTCCGGTAGGTCTACTGTGCGCGCAGAATACGAGCCTCCGCGAGGGTGCCGGGGCCCGGGACCGGAATCCGCGTTCCCCATGCCCGCACGGAGGTGGCCCGATGCGTCCGGCGCCGCCGCGCGACAGCGCGCACACACCACTGCTCCTCGCCCTGGTCGTGCCGTTGCAGGGGCCCGCGGGTGTCTTCGGGCCGTCGTGCGAGTCGGCCGCGCGGCTGGCCATGGAGGAACTGAACGCCGCCGGCGGGGTGTTGGGCCGGGAGGTGCGGCTGGTCACGGTGGACGGCGGGGCGCCGCCGGCGCGGGTGGCCGCCGAGATCGAGGCCCTGGTCGCGCCGGGCGCCGTGGACGGGGTGGTGGGCTGGCACACCTCGGCGGTGCGGCAGGCGCTGCTGCCGGGGATCGCGGGCCGGGTGCCGTATGTCTACACGGCGCAGTACGAGGGCGGTGAGCGGACTCCCGGCGTGTTCCTGACGGGTGAGACCGACGCCGCCCAACTGCTGCCCGCGATGCGGCTGCTGGCGGAGTCGGCCGGGGTGCGGCGCTGGTGCACGGTGGGCAACGACTACGTCTGGCCGCGGGTGACCGCCCGCGCGGCCCGCGGGTATGCCCGGGACTGCGGCGGCCGGGTGCGGGACCAGGTGTTCGTGCCGCTGGGGACGGAGGAGTTCGGGCCGGTGCTGCGCCGGATCGAGCGGTGCGAGGCGGACGCCGTGCTGATGCTGCTGGTCGGGGCGGACGCGGCCCGTTTCAACCGGGCGTTCGCCGCGCACGGGCTGCACCAGCGGTGCCTCAGGCTGAGCACCCACATGGACGAGAACATCCTGCTGGCCACCGGCGCCGAGGCCACCGACGGACTCTGGGCGACGGCCGGCTTCTTCGAGACCCTCGCGACCCCCGAGAGCCTCGACTTCGGCGCCCGCTACGCGGCCCGGTTCGGTGTGCACGCGCCCGTCGTGGGAAGCCTGGGCGAGTCGTGCTTCGAGGGGGTACGGCTGCTGGCGGCCCTGGCCGAGCGGGCGCGCTCGCTGGACGTGCGGGCGATGTGCGCGGTGCGGGACCCGGTGTCGTACGAGGGCCCGCGAGGCGTCGTACGACTCGACGGCAACCATCTCGCCCAACGGTTGTACCTGGCGCGGGCGGACGCGTTCGACTTCCACATCGTCGCCCAGCTGTGAGCCCGTTACTTCCTGCGGGAAGTATCAAGGTTTGTCTTTTAAAGCGAGTGAAACGTCCGGGAAACAGCGTGCCGCGACTCTTCCCTGCAAACGCCCGGGGACGAGAGAGGTATCAGCCGTGACGGAGATCGTCGGCAAAGAGGCACCACAGGCGGCCGCGGACGAACTGACGGACAGCAAACGGACGTACAACGACTGGGCGAAGAACGACACGCTGGAGGACTACTCGCTGCGCTACGCGCCTAAGTCCTTCCGCCGCTGGACCCCGTACGTGGTGGCCACGACCGCGCTGGGCGGCATCGCCTATCTCGCGGACTTCGCGATCGGCGGCTCGATCGCCATCTCCAACGGCTTCTCCAGCGCGATGGTGGCGATCCTGACGGCCGCGGTGGTCATCTTCCTCACCGGCATCCCGATCTCGTACTACTCGGCCAAGTACTCCATCGACATGGACCTGTTGACCCGGGGTGCGGGATTCGGCTACCTCGGCTCGACGCTCACCTCGGTCATCTACGCCAGCTTCACCTTCATCTTCTTCGCCCTCGAAGGCTCGATCATGGCGCAGGCCCTGGAGCTCGGCCTGCACATCCCGCTCGCCGTCGGGTACCTGATCTGCTCCCTCATCATCCTGCCGCTGGTCATCTACGGCATGACCGCGCTGTCGAAGATGCAGGTGTGGACACAGCCGGTCTGGCTGGTGCTGATGGTCGCGCCGTTCGTGTCCATCGCGATCCAGGAGCCGGGCAAGTTCTCGGAGTTCACGCACTTCGCGGGCAACTCCCCCACCGGGTCGAGCATCAGCATGCTCGGGGTCGGTGCGGGCGCGGGCGTCGCGCTGTCGCTGATCGCGCAGATCGGTGAGCAGGTCGACTATCTGCGGTTCATGCCGGACAAGACGCCGGAGAACGGCAGGAAGTGGTGGGGTGCGGTGCTCAGCGCCGGCCCGGGCTGGGTGGTGCTCGGTGCCGCCAAGCAGATCGGCGGCGCCTTCCTCGCCTTCTACATCGCCGGGAGTGTGGGCCTGGCCAAGGCCAACGAGCCGATCCAGCAGTACGTGTCGGGCTTCAAGACGTTCGCCGCGCCCATCGCGCTGGGTCTCGCCACGTTCTTCGTGATCCTCTCCCAGATAAAGATCAACTCGACCAACGCGTACTCCGGTTCGCTGTCCTGGTCGAACTTCTTCTCCCGGCTGACCCACCGTCACCCCGGCCGGGTCGTCTACATCTTCCTCAACGTCGGCATCGCACTGGCCCTGATGGAGGGCGGCGTCTTCGGCTTCCTGAACACCGTGCTCGGTTTCTACTCCAACGTGGCGATCGCCTGGATCGGCGCGGTCGTCGCCGACCTGGTCATCAACAAGCCGCTGAAGCTGAGCCCTTCGTACATCGAGTTCAAGCGCGCCCATCTGCACAACTTCAACCCGGTCGGGTTCGGCTCGATGCTGATCGCGTCGGCGGTCTCGATCGCCGCGTACTTCAACGCGTTCGGGGAGTACGGCAAGGCGTACTCGCCCTTCATCGCACTGTTCCTGGCGATGGTGCTCTCGCCACTGTTCGCGGTACTGACCAAGGGGAAGTACTACATCGCCCGCGTCGACGATCTCGCGGAGCCGCTGCTGGGCGCGGACGGGCTGCCGTCGGCGGCCGTGCTGACGTGCACCGTGTGCGCGACCGACTTCGAGCGGCCGGACGTGGCGGGCTGCCCGTTCCACTCGGGGGCGATCTGCTCGCTCTGCTGCAGCCTGGAGAAGGACTGCCACGACTCCTGCAAGAGCGGGCCGGTCGCGCTCGCCATGCCGACGGTACGGTCCGCGGACTGACCGCTCCCGGCCCTACCGCTCCGGCTCGTGCCCTTCGGCGCGGGCCGGAGCTCCTGTCTGCGGGCCGTCCATCAGAAGCCTGATCTGACGGTCGGCCTGTCCGAGGTGAACGGCGAACTGCTTCGGCGCGCGTACGCCGTGTATCCGATCGCGGCGGTGCAGAGCGAGTACTCGGTCTGGTCCCGCGACCTGGAGGCGTCGGCCGGGGACGCCCTGCGCGAGCTCGGCGTGGCACTGGTGGCGTACTCGCCGCTCGGCCGGGGCTTCCTGACCGGCACGGTCGATGTCACCGCCCCGCAGCCTCCTCGGCCGTCGCCCGGAGCGCCTCGGGCGGCAGGGTGTGCGAGGCCGGGCGGCGCTCCGGCCGAGGTGGCCAACTGAAGTACCGGCGTGGGTTGCCGACCAGCATGGTGGTCAACTGCTGCTCGGTGACGCCCGCTTGGCGCAGCGCCGGGAGGACCTGGTCGTGCGGGTGGGTGTGGTGCCAGTTCGGCGCGATCTGCTCCCGTACGCCAGGCGGGAACCAGTCGACGTGGCAGGACGCGTCGTGCGACAGCACCATCCGCTCGGCCAGCCCCTCGCGGGCGAGGGCCGCGACGGTCGCCACCCGCTGGTCGCCGGGGAGCAGGATGTCGAGGCCGAAGCGGTCCATGCCGACGTACGAGCCGTTGTCGATGAGTTCGTGCAGATAACCGAGGTCGGCGGTGTCGCCGCTGTGCCCGATGACCACCGCGCCGAGGTCCGCGCCCTCGCTGCGCAGGATCTCCTGGGCGGCCAGTCCGGTACGGGCGACGGCGTTGGTGTGCACGGTGATCGGGGCGCCGGTGCGCAGATGGGCCTGGGCCACCGCGCGCAGCACCCGCTCCACGCCCGGGGTGAGCCGGTCCTCGATCGCGCACTTCAGGAACGCGGCCCGGATCCCGGTGTCCGCGATGCCCTCGCTGAGTTCGCGGACGAACAGCTCGGTCATGCCCTCGGCGCCGTCGAGCAGGGTGCCCGGGCCGTGGTAGCGGAAGTAGTCGGGGACGTCGGCGACGGTGTAGATGCCGGTGGCCGCGATGATGTTGAGGTCGACCTGTTCGTTGACCTCGGCGACGCGGGCGACGTTGCGGCCGAGGCCGATACAGGTGGCGTCGACGAGGGTGGTGACGCCGGCCGCGGCCAGGGCCTTGAGCCGGGTCACGGCGTCGTCGCCGCGCTGCCGTTCGTCCCAGGTCTCCGGGAGGTTCTGCCGGAACTCCTCGCTGAGCACGAAGACGTGCTCGTGCATCAGTACGGTGCCGAGGTCGTCGGCCGGTACCGGGCGCGGACGGTCTGGACCTGGGGGCCGGTGGTCATGGATGTTCGCCTTCCTGCGCATGACGTGGGAAGACCGACTCTTCCAGCGCGGGCGCGACGCCGTCTTTCCCGTCGGCGCACGCTTCTTCCGCCTGGGCGCGCTGGGCGGCGAGCAGCGGGAAGGAGAGGTGGGCGAGATCGCCGGGCGGGGGCGCTGTCAGCGACCACAGGGGCGCGGGGGTGCCGTCGGCGACCGCGGCCGGGGCGTCGGTCAGGTTCATGCGCTCGCGCAGACGGCCGTAGAAGTCCATCGCCGCCAGCCGGACCACCTTCAGCCGGCTCGGGGCGGCGTACACCCCGATCCAGTCCCCGGGCTCCACGACACCCCGCAGCTGGCCGTCGACGCTGACCGCGGCCTGCCCCGAGCGCTCCAGGACGCGCAGGCCGACGGCCTCGTCCGGGGCCGTGACGACCGAGCGGTTGAACGTCATGTGCGGGGCGACCGGCGTGAAGACGAGCGCCTCCGCGCAGGGCGAGACGACCGGTCCGCCGGCGGCGAAGCTGTAGGCGGTGGAGCCGGTGGGCGTCGCCACCAGCAGGGCGTCGGCGGAGTAGGAGGCGAGCAGCCGGCCGGCGACGTACACGCCGACGGACACCTGACGGTCCCGGGACAGCTTCTCCAGGACGACGTCGTTGACCGCGGTGATGTGCAGGGGGATGCCCCAGTCGGGGTCCCGCTCGCAGTCGGTGCGCACCTGGGGCGGCGGCAGCAGCGGCCCGCGGCCGTACTGCATCAGCCGCTCCATGTCGGCCGGCACCTCCAGACGGCGTGAGGAGCGCATGGTGAGCAGCAGGCGGCTGTCGACGCTGAACCGGTCCTCGTGCACCGCGTCCAGCGCCTCGCGCACCGAGCAGGCGGGCACCTCGGTCAGGAAGCCGACCCGGCCCAGGTCGACTCCGAGGACCAGGGCATTGCTGCGGGCGGCGAGCCGGGCACCGCGCAGGAAGGTGCCGTCGCCGCCGAGGGTGACGATCAGGTCGGGATCGCCGGCGGCCGCGACCTCCTCCCCGGAGTGGTGCCGCCCGCCGTCGTGCCATACGTCGATGTCCGTGCACCGCACCCCGTGCTCGGCGGCCCACTCCCGTACCGCACGGGCCGCGTCCACCGCCTCCGCCCTGCCGCCGTGCACCACCAGTCCGAGCCCGTTCACCGTCATCTCTGCCTCCAGGCACCGTGGCCGACCGCTGTACCCACGCTGTCACGGCGCGGCGGATCTGTCGGGCGGAGCGGGATCACGGCCCCGGGCGGCAGGCGGGACAGCGCACGGCAGGATGGGGCAGGATCGGACAGAGCAGGACAAGCGGATTGGTGCTCGGTCCCGGCCGGGATCATCCTGGGGAGAGTGCCGGCCGTGCAGGCTCCGCGAAGGATGAGCGGCGATGGAACGATGTCCCACCTCTCCCAGCAAGCGGGCACAGACCCACGTCGTACCGCAGGGAGCCCACACCGCCGCGGTGACCGTGGACGAGCGGGGCGTGGTGACCGGCTGGAGCGACGGGGCCAGGGTGCTGCTGGGCTATCCGCCCGCCGAGATCCTGGGGCAGCAGGCCGCCCGGCTGCTCGCCGAGCCGGCGGGCGGCGCGTGGCGGGAGGCGGCCGAGGTGCCCCGCTGGAGCGGGACCGCGGCGCTGCGGCACCGGGACGGGCACCGGCTGGACCGCGATGTGCTGGTCCACCGCCGGCCCTCCGGTGACCGGCCCGGCGGCAGGGAGTGGCAGGTGGTGTCCGCCGTGACCGGTCTGCCGCCGACCGCAGCCGGCCGGCCTCTGGGGGAATGGGCCTTCGACCAGTCCCCCTGGGTCGCCGCCGTCTTCGACGAGGGGCTGCGGCTCGTGCGGGCCACCGCCGGAATGCAGCGCACGCTGTCTCTCGCCGAGGGGACGATGCGCGGGCTGCGGCTGACCGACATCGCGCCGTACGAGGGCAGCGCCGAGGCCGAGTCCGGGATGCGGCGGGCCCTGGACGGCGGCGGGACGCAGGAGCTCCGGCTCCGGCTGGACCCGGCCGAACCCGAGCACGAATGGCATGTACGGATCGTTCCGCTGGCGGACTCGGCCGGGCGGTTGCGGGCGGTGGCCCTGACGGCCCGCTCCGAACCGTCCGAGCAGCTGGTACGGCAGCGGATGCTGCTGCTCAGCGAGGCCGGGGTGCACATCGGCACCACCTCGGACGTGCAGCGCACCGCACGGGAGCTGACCGACGTCGCCGTCCCCGCCTTCGCCGACATCTGCACCGTGGACCTGCTGGACACGCCCCGGCCGGGCGGCTTCGTCTTCCGCCGGGCCGCCCTGCGGTCGGCCCCGGGCACACCGCCGCTCCCCCACCCCTCCGGCGATGTGCTGCACTGCCCGCCCTGGTCGCCTTCGGGCCGCAGTCTGGCCGAGGGGCGCGGCGCGGTGTACTCGGCCGGTGACGCGGCCGTGACCCGGTGGGCGCGGGAGGATCCGCGGGCGATCGCCTGGGTCCGGGAGAGCGGGGTGCACTCGGTGATGGCGGTGCCGCTCCGGGCGGCCGGCGTCACGTTCGGGGTGGCCCTCTTCGGGCGGACCCGGCGGGCCGAGCCGTTCGACGCCGACGATCTGTGGCTGGCCGAGCAGCTGGCGGCGCGGGCGGCCACCGGCATCCACGGCACCGAGCAGGCCGTACGGCAGCACACCACCACGATGACGCTCCAGCGCGGCCTGGTCCCCCGGAGGCTGCCCGAGCAGGCGGCCCTGGACATCGCCACCCGCTGTGTGCCGTCCGCCGGCCGGAACGGGACGGGCGGCGACTGGTTCGACGTGATCCCGCTGTCCGGTACCCGGGTCGCACTCGTCGTCGGCGATGTCCGCGGCCACGGCACCAGGGCCGCCGCCACCATGGGCCGGGTCCGTACGGCGATCCGCACCCTGGCCGACGTCGACCTGCCGCCCGACGAACTCCTCAGCCACCTCGACGACCTCTCCGACCACCTCGCCGCCGAGGACGCCGGTACCGCGGACGACGCCGACGACGAGGCCGCCGACGGCGTCGGCACGACCTGCCTGTACGCCGTGTACGACCCCGTCACCCGGCGGCTCGCCGCGGCCCGGGCCGGCCACCCACCGCCGGCCGTGGTCACCGCGGGCGCCGTCCGCTTCCTCGACGTCCCGGCCGGACCCCCGCTGGGCCTGGGCGGGATGCCCTTCGAGTCGTACGAGACGGAACTCCCCGAGGGCAGCCTGATCGCCCTCTACACCAACGGCCTGCTCGCACCCGGCGACCAGGGCATGGACGACGCCCTCGGCAAGATGTTCGCCGCGCTCGCCCGCCCCGCCCAGAGCCTGGACAGCGTCTGCGACCGGGTCCTGACGTCCATGCTCACCCATCGCCCCCACGACGACATCGCCCTGCTCGTCGCCCGCACCCGGGCCCTGCACGCCGACCGGGTGGCCACCTGGGAGCTGCCCTTCGACCTCGCCGCCGTCGCCGAGGCACGCAGGCTGGCCACCGAGCAGCTGGCCGCCTGGAAGCTGGAGGAGGCCGCGTTCGTCACCGAGCTGGTCGTCAGTGAGCTGGTCACCAACGCGTTCCGCTACGGCCGCCCGCCCGTCCGGCTCCGGCTCATCCACGACGACCACACCCTCACGAGCGAGGTCTTCGACTCCAGCAACACCGCCCCGCACATGCGGCGGGCCCACACCTTCGACGAGGGCGGACGCGGACTGCTGCTCGTCGGCCGGCTCGCACGGCGCTGGGGCACCCGGCACGCCGGCACCGGCAAGACGGTGTGGGCCGAGCAGCTCCTCAGCGAGGACTGAGCAGGCCAGGCGCAGACTAGGGGCCGAACACCGGGCGGGCCCAGGCGGGCGGGCGCGAGGTGACCGGGGTGTCCCGGCCGACGGTGCGGGTCCCGTCGGCGGACGGGTCCTGGTGCACCGGGGTCCGCTCCCCCGGCCCGGCACCGTACGCGGCGGTCCGCAGCGCGCCCACGAACTCCAGACAGGTGCCGTAACGGTCCTCGGGGGCCTTGGCCAGCGCCCTGGCGAACACGTCGTCGAACTCGGGCGGCAGCCCCGAGCGCACCTCGCTCAGCGCCGGCGGCCGGTCGTACTGGTGCGCCCACAGCAACGCGATGTCCTCGTCCCGGACGAACGGCGGACCGCCGGCCAGCATCTCGAACACCACACAGGCGAGGCTGTAGAGATCGCACCGGCCGTCCACCGGGCGCCCCGAGATCTGCTCCGGCGCCACGTAGTCCAGGGTGCCGACGAACGAGCCGACCGTCGTGAACCCCGTCAGCGACAACGACTTCTTGGTGAGCCCGAAGTCCGTGAGATAGACGTGCTCGGGGTGCTCGCTGTCCGTGCCCCGCGCCAGCAGGACGTTGCCGGGCTTCACGTCCCGGTGCACCAGGTCGTGCTCATGGGCCGCGTCCAGCGCGGAGGCCACCTGGGCGGCGATCCGCAGCGCCGTGTCCACCGGCAGTACGCCCTCCCGGTCCAGCAGCGCGCGCAGATCCGGGCCCGGGACGTAGCGCATCGCGATGTACAGCACGCCGTCCGTCTCGCCGGCCTCGAAGATCGGCACGATGTGGGGGTGGTCGATGGCGGCGGCCACGCGCGACTCATGGGTGAAACGGCGGCGGAAGGTGTCGTTGCGGGCCGTCTCCGGGGCGAGCAGCTTCAGCGCGACGGTGCGGTCCAGCCGCAGATCCGTGGCACGGTAGACGACGGCCATTCCGCCACGGCCGATCTCGCCCTGGACCTCGTAACCCGCGATGCGCGTCGCCATCACATGTCCGCCCCGTAGCAGCCGAAACCTGATCAAATCGTATCCAGCGGCACAGTGCCTCCGCGAAACGGCGGACGGACACCTCACCCGTCCGGGGCCGCCTGCCAGCCGGTCCAGCGGGACACCGTGACGAGAATGACCGCACCGCCTGGGGGCCGCTCCCGGTACTGCGGGTACTTCTCGCACAGCGGCCCGACGACGATCACGTCGGCGGGGACCACCCTCGCCTCGCCGTCCGCCCGGACCCACCACAGGCGGTCCCAGTTCTCGTCGTACGCGTCCACGAGCAGGCACACGGACGGCTGTGCGGCGATGTTGCGCAGCCGCTTGAGGCGGGGCGTGGTCTTGGGTTTGTGGTCCACGGCGGTGACGATGCCGTCGGCGCCGTACCGCGCGAAGACGACCGGCACCAGATGCGGGCGGCCGGTCCCGTCGACGGTCGCGAGCCGGGCCACCCTGGCCGCGGCGAACCGCCGCCGCGCCTCCGCCTCGGCCAGCTCCGGCACCGCACCGCCTCCCCGTCAGACCCCGCGCAGCGCGTCGAGCACATCGGCGTCCGTCAGCTGCCCGAAGTCGTCGTACCACTGGCCGACCGAGCTGAAGAAGGCCGGCCGGTACGGGCAGACGACGAGGTCGGCCTCGGCCGCGAGCGCGTCGAGGGAGTCGGGCGCGCCGACGGGGACGGCGAGCACGGTCCGGGCGGGGTCCCGGTGCCGTACGTGGCGCAGCGCGGCGCGGGCGGTGGAGCCGGTGGCGAGACCGTCGTCGACGACGATCACGGTACGGCCGCGCAGCTCGGGCGGCGGGCGGCCCTCCCGGTAGCGGTGCTCACGGCGGCGCAGTTCCAGCCGCTCCCGCTCCACCACGGGAGCCAGGGACTCCTCGGTCATGCCCAGGTGGGCCAGGGTCGCACGGTCGAGGAGCGGCGGATCGTCCCCGGCGATGGCGCCGACGCCGAACTCCTCCTGGTCCGGGGCTCCGATCTTGCGTACGACGAGCACATCGAGCGGGGCCCGGAGCTCCCGGGCGACCTCCACGGCCACCGCCGCGCCGCCCCGGGGCAGCGCCAGCACGACGGGGTCCGGCAGCTCGCCCTCGTCATGCAACTTCACCAGCGCGGCGGCGAGTTCGCGGCCGGCCTGGGTGCGGTCCCGGTAGCGCATGGGACGTCCTCTCCGCCGGGGTCGGTCCCCCTCATCCCATGGTCACACCCGACACCGAACACGGCCAGAAAATTCGCACACATTTTCTATAAGTCGTGCCGGGGCCGGGTGTACCGCCCCTGAGCCGCACCCCTAATCCGCCGGCCAGGTGAGGCGCAGCTCCTCCGGCGAGCGATGGATCATCGTCGGCCGCATGGTGCCCGGATGGCCGTCCGCGAGTCGCAGCCCCGGCAGTCGCCGGGTGAACTCCTCGACCGTGATGCGGAGTTGTTCGCGCGCCAGCTGGGCGCCGACGCAGGCGTGCGCGCCGAAGCCGAAGCCGAGGTGGCGGGCGGGCGCGGACCGGGTGATGTCGAACGTGTCGGGGCGGGGGTGCCGCGAGGCATCACGGTTGGCCGCGCCGAAGGCCACGAACAGCTCGGCTCCGGCCGGGAGTTCGGTGCCGGCGAGGGTGACCGGCCGGGTGGTGACCCGGCGGAAGCCCTGCAGCGGGCCGTCGTGGCGCACCGCCTCCTCCACCGCCGCCGGGATCAGCTCGGGCTGCTCGCGGAGCAGTTCCCACTGCTCCCGGTGGCCGAGCAGGTGCAGGAGGGTGGTGCCGATCAGCGCGGTCGTGGTCAGGTGCCCGGCGATCAGCAGGTTCTGCAGATGCGCCACGGCCTCGTGCCGCTGCTCCAGGGGGAGTTCGGCGTGGCCGGGTTCGGCCACGGAGGCGACGATCTCCGTGCACAGGTCCGCACGGGGGCGCGTGTAGCGGTCGCGGGCGCAGCGGTCGAGGACGTGCTGCATGGCGACGACGTCCTGCGCGGCGGCGATCTGCTCGGCCTCCGGCAGCGGCCGGAACAGCAGCTCCTCGGCGCGGTGCCCGCCGTGCACGACGAGGGGCACGTCGGCGGGGTCGAGGCCGACGATCCGCCCGATGACATCACCTGGCAGCCGCCTGGCGTAGGCCGCCATCAGCTCCACCCCGCCGTCCTTGGCGAACCCGTCGACGAGCGCGGCGGCGCGCTCACGGGCGTACGGTACGGTCGCCGCGACCCGGGCGGGGGACAGCGCGCGCACCAGCGGGGCGCGCAGCCGCTGGTGCAGCTCGCCGTCCGAGGTGACCACCACCGGCCCCGCGCCGAAGCCGCCGGCAAGGACCGCGAGCGCGGCGGGCGAGGGCATGACGTCGGGCCGTAACGCGTTCGCCGACGAGAACTCCTCGGTACGGCGCAGGACTTCTCGTACGTCCGCGTCCCGGGCGACCAGCCAGGCGGCCAGCTCGGGCACGTGGACGAGCCCCTCCGCCGCCCGCGCCCGTGCGTAGAGCGGATAGGGCTCACGCATCAAGTCGTCGAGCCTGTCGTGCAGTTCGCGTTCCATGAGACGCCCCCCGGGACGACGACGGCGGTACGGACCGCGCTCATGGTGCCGTACCGCCGCGCCGCCACGACAGGGGCTGTGCGCAGTCCCGTCAGAAGACGACCCACCAGCCTTCGCGGGCCGCCTGCTGGGCCGTGTAGGACACCCCGTGCGCCTTGAGGCCGGCCGCGTCGAGGAGGGTGACCTCACCGCCGTGGTTGCCCAGCTGGGCACCGTTGGTCAGCGGTACGGCGAGGGTGGCGCCGGGGGCGAGCGGACCGGCCGGCAGCGGGGATGCCTGGCCGATGCGGTCCAGGAGGCGCCAGCCGGTGACGTCGACCGGGGCGGGAGAGGCGTTGAGGAGGGTGACCGTCTCGTGCTCGGGGACCGGGCCGGCCGGGTTGACCAGCGCGGCGACGATCCGCACCGGCTGGTCGCCGGGGGCGGGACGGGAGATGTCGACGCCGGGCAGGGTGTGGCCGGTGACGTCGTCGGTGTGCCAGCCCTGGCTCTGGAAGGCGAGGAAGATCCCGACCCAGCGCTCCTGGCCCTGGCCGTCGCCGGGGAAGCGGATGAGCAGTCCGCCGTCCTGCCAGACCCCGTCGTCGCTGGTGAAGCGGCCGCTGTTGCCCTGGTTCATATGGATGTCGTGGACGCCGTTGCCGGGCAGGAAGCCGAACACCTTGTCCTTGACAGTGGGTTCGGGGCCGAAGCGCTCACCGAAGACGTACAGCCGGGCGTCCGGGTCGTCGACCGCCCGCCGTACGTAGTGGTCCAGGAGGTCGGCCAGGTCGTTGTCGGGGCCGCTCGCGTCCGCGGGCAGGGTGCGCATATGGGACGGGTCGAACAGGTTGCCGCGCACGAAGTCGAGGTTCGGTCCGCCGGGCCCGGGCGGCAGGGTGTTCCAGCCGCTCGTCAGCCCGTCCAGGCGGGCCGTGATCGGGTGCTTCAGGTCGTCGTCGACGAGGTAGAGCAGATCGGCGGGCTTCTGCTGCGAGAGGACGTTGACCGCGGCCCGGTAGTGGACGCCGTGGTCGTCCGTGAGGTGGATCTGGTAGTGCGGGGTGTCGGCGGCGCCTTCGCGCCGGGTGCCGACAGCCCGCGTGATCAGTACGCCATAGGTCTTCAACGGCATGATGACCAACTCCCCGTGAAAGCGGGCGGTTTGCCCGCCATGACGGAAATCGTAGGGTGCCCCGGCCGGTACCGGCCGGCGTTGGACGAATCTGTGGGTGCTGTCTGTCGGTCCTGACTGACGGTCCTGTGAACACGCCGGAGCACGCCCCGTTTCCGGTGGCCGGTTCCCTACGATCGTGCCGTGGTCAACTTCCTCCTCCAACGCACGGCCCCGCTGCCGATCGACGAGGCGTGGCGTCGGCTCACGGAGTGGTCCCGGCACGCCGACGTGGTCCCGCTGACCCGGATCACCGTGCTCACCGATCCCCCGACCCACGAGGGCACGGTCTTCGTGGCGCGTTCCGGTCTCGGACCCCTCTCCTTCGAGGATCCCATGGAGGTGACCGTCTGGCATCCGCCGCAGGACGGCGGCTCCGGCCGGTGCCGCCTCGTCAAGCACGGCCGGGTCGTGCTCGGCTGGGCGGAACTGCAGGTGCACCCGGGACCCGGCGGCCGTACCCGGGTGGTCTGGCGCGAGGAACTGCGGATCCGGGGGCTGCCGTCGGCGCTGGACCCGCTGGTGTACCGGACCTCCCGGGCGGTGTTCGGGCGGGCCGTCAACGCACTGCTCCGGCAGCCCTGAGCGCGGCACCGTACGGCCGCCGGCCCCTTGGCAGAGCCCGGCCGCACGATGGACAGTGGCCCTCCGGTGCCGAACGGTCACCGTGGGTCGACGTGGCCGGGGAGGCTCGGGGGTGGCGCTCTACTCGCCCGGGGAAGTGAAGCTGTTGCGGGAGGCCGGGCACCCGCGCGGGTGGGCTCGCGGGGAGGTGCTGATGCGGGAGGGCGAGGAGGCCGACTTCGTCGTCCTGCTCACCGGCGGGCTGGTGAAGGCGACGGTCGACTCGGCCAACGGCTACACCAGCCTGCTCGCCCTGCGCGGCCCCGGTGAACTCCTCGGCGAACTCGCCTGCATAGACGGCGGACCCCGGGGCGCGACGGTCACCGCGATGCGCCGCACGGAGGGCGTGGTGGTGACCTCGGACGCCTTCGTACGGCTCCTGGAGCGCGACTCCGGCCTCTGTCTGTCGGTACTGCGCAGTGTCGTGGGCCGGTTACGGGACTCCGACGGGCTGCGCGCCGAACAGGGCGCCCGCACCACCCGGGCTCGGGTCGCCGGCCTCCTTGTGAAGCTCGCCGTCCAGTACGGCTCGGCCGCGCCGGAGACGCTCCCCGGCGCCGTCTCCGTCCAGGTCAACCAGCGTGAACTGGCCGCCGCCACCGGGGCGTCCAGGGAGTCGGTGGTGCGCTGTCTGCGGGCCATGCAGCAGGAGGGCCTGGTGGCGACGCGCCGCGGCCGCACCGTCGTACTCGACCTGGCCGGATTACGGCGCTGGGCCGAGGAGTGACCCGCCCCGCTTGCACCTCTGATGCATGAGAACGGAACTCCCGGCGCCGAATGCGTCATTTGACGCTGTAAGACGGCCGACGAGACGCTTCCATCGTCCCCTGGCGCCCGGACCGGTACGGCAATCGGGGGAACGGACCGGGCGCTCCGCACAATGCCGGCTTGGCCACCGGGGGGAGGCTAGGCCACCGACCCGATCCGCCCCGTCGGGGCCGGTGTCACGTCGTGGTGGATCGGGGTGTGTGCGCCTGTCAGGGAGAGACCGGTGCCGCCGCGGCGGTTGGCGACGATCTCGGCGGCGATCGACAGGGCCGTCTCCTCGGGGGTGCGGGCACCGAGGTCGAGACCGATCGGCGACCTCAGGCGGGCCAGCTCCAATTCCGTGACGCCGACGTCCCGGAGTCGCTCGTTGCGGTCCAGGTGGGTGCGGCGGGAGCCCATCGCGCCGACGTACGCCACCGGAAGGCGGAGGGCGAGCCGGAGCAACGGGACGTCGAACTTGGCGTCGTGGGTGAGGACGCACAGGACCGTGCGGGCGTCGACCTGCGTCCGCTCCAGGTACTTGTGCGGCCACTCCACGACGATCTCGTCCGCCTCGGGAAAGCGGGCCTTCGTGGCGAACACGGGGCGCGCGTCGCACACCGTCACGTGGTAGTTCAGGAACTTGCCGACGCGGACCAGCGCCGACGCGAAGTCGATCGCGCCGAAGACGATCATCCGGGGCGGCGGGACGGACGACTCGACCAGTACCGTGAGCGGTGCTCCGCAGCGCGATCCCTGCTCTCCGATCTCCAGGGTCCCGGTGCGGCCCGCGTCCAGGAAGGCGATCGCCTCGGCGGCGACCGTGCGGTCCAGTTCGGGGTGGGCTCCGAAGCCGCCCGCGCAGGAGCCGTCGGCGTCCACGAGGAGGGCACGGCCCAGCAGTTCCTGCGGCCCGGTGACGATCCGCGCGACCGCAGCCGCCTCCCCACGCGCCGCGGCGGCCAGCGCGGCCGCGACCACCGGCCGGGCGGGAGCGTCCGCCCGGACCGGGGTGACGAGGATGTCGATGACTCCGCCACAGGTCAGGCCGACGGCGAAGGCGTCCTCGTCGCTGTACCCGAAGCGCTCCAGGACGGTCTCGCCGTCCTCCAGCGCCTGCCGGCACAGCTCGTAGACGGCGCCCTCCACGCAACCGCCGGAGACCGAGCCGACGGCGATGCCGTCGGCGTCGACCGCGAGGGCCGCGCCGGGCTGGCGCGGGGCGCTGCCGCCGACGGCCACCACCGTGGCCACGGCGAAGTCACGGCCCTCGGCGACCCACCGGTTCAGCTCCTCGGCGATGTCCAGCATCTCTCGGTCTCCTCGAACGGCGGTTGCTCGGATGGTCTTGCTCGGCTCGGCTAACGCGCGCCCAGCCAGCTCTCAATGGGATGGAGGGCGAAATAGACCAGGAAGATCCCTGTCAGGCCCCACATGAAGGCCCCGATTTCCCTGGCCCTGCCCTGAGCTGCCTTGATGGCGGTGTACGAGATCACGCCGGCGGCCACTCCGGTGGTGATGGTGTAGGTGAACGGCATCAGAACGACCGTCAGGAACACCGGAACGGCGGTGGCCCGGTCGGCCCAGTCCACGTGCCGGGCGTTCGCCAGCATCATCGCGCCGATGACCACCAGGGCGGCGGAGGCGACCTCCTGCGGGACGATCGCGGTGAGCGGGGTGAAGAAGAGACAGGCCGCGAAGAACAGGCCGGTGATGACGGAGGCGAGACCGGTACGGGCCCCTTCGCCGACGCCGGTGGCCGACTCGATGAAGACGGTCTGGCCGGAGCCGCCGGCCACCCCGCCGATCGCACCGCCCGCGCCGTCGATCAGCAGCGCCTTGGACAGCCCCGGCATCCGGCCCCTGTCGTCGGCCAGCCCGGCCTCCGTGCCGACGCCGATGATGGTGGCCATCGCGTCGAAGAACCCGGCGAGCACCAGGGTGAAGACGATCATCGCGACCGTCATCGCGCCGACCTTGCCCCAGCCGCCGAACTCGACGTGCCCGAAGAGCGAGAAGTCGGGCATGGAGACGGCGGAGCCGTGCAGTGCGGGGGCGGCCCCACTGGCCCACTGCTTGGGATCGATGACTCCGAGGCCGTTCAGTACGGCCGCCACGACCGTGCCGCCGATGATGCCGATCAGGATGGCGCCCGGGACGTTCCGCGCCTGCAGCATGAAGATCAGCAGCAGGGTACCGGCGAAGAGCAGCACGGGCCAGCCGGCGAGTTCGCCCGCGGGACCGAGGGTGACCGGGGTGGCCTTGCCCTGGTGCACGAAGCCGGACTTGTAGAAGCCGATGAGGGCGATGAACAGGCCGATGCCCATGGTGATGCCGTGCTTGAGCGCGAGCGGAATCGCGTTCATGATCATCTCGCGTAGGCCGGTGACGACGAGCAGCATGATGACGACGCCGTACATCACGCACATGCCCATCGCCTGCGGCCAGGTCATCTGCGGGGCGACCTGGGAGGACAGGACTCCGGAGACGGAGAGGCCGGCGGCGAGCGCGAGCGGCACCTTGCCGACGAAGCCCATCAGCAGCGTGGTGAAGGCCGCGGCGAACGCGGTCGCCGTGATGAGCGCCTTCTGGCCGAGCGTGTCGCCGGCCGCGTCCTTGCCGGACAGGATCAGGGGGTTGAGCAGGAGGATGTACGCCATCGCCATGAAGGTGGTGACGCCGCCGCGCACTTCACGCACGACGCTCGATCCCCGCTGGGATATGTGGAAGTACCGGTCGAGCCAGGACCGTCCGGCCGGGACGCGGGTGCCTGCTCCCGCGTCCTCGGGTGTGGTCCTGGGCTCCAGTGACTGCTGGGCCATGGTGCCGTCTCCCAAGGTTCAAAGGGGGTTGGGATGTGCACGACCCGGGGGACGGCCCGAGACGAACGGGGGTACTCACTTGCCGGCCGGCGCCGGGGTGGCCGTGGATCGATCAGTTGCCCGGCGCCGGGGGTGCGGCGTTACGACATCGCCGCTCAGGCGTTGCCCGTCAGGTGCTCCGGGCGTACCGGAGTCCTGTTCAGCTCCAGGCCCGTCGCGTCGCGGATCGCCGCGAGGACGGCCGGAGTCGAGGACAACGTCGGTGCTTCGCCGATGCCGCGCAGCCCGTACGGCGCGTGGTCGTCGGCGAGTTCGAGGACGTCGACCGGGATGGTCGGCGTGTCGAGGATGGTCGGGATCAGGTAGTCGGTGAAGGAGGGGTTCCTGACCTTGGCCGTCTTCGGGTCGACGATGATCTCCTCCATCACCGCGATGCCCAGGCCCTGGGTGGTGCCGCCCTGGATCTGGCCGACGACGGAGAGCGGGTTGAGCGCCTTGCCGACGTCCTGGGCGCAGGCCAGCTCGATCACCTTGACCAGGCCCAGCTCGGTGTCCACCTCGACGACCGCGCGGTGCGCGGCGAAGCTGTACTGGACATGGCCGTTGCCCTGCCCGGTGTGCAGGTCGAAGGGGACGGTCGGCCGGTGCCGCCACTCCGCCTCGATCTCCACGGCCTCGTCGCCGAGGACGTCGACGAGATCGGCGAGCACCTCGCCGGCGTCGGTGACGACCTTGCCGCCCTCCAGGAGCAGTTCGGCGGTCGCCCAGGCCGGGTGGTACGTACCGAACTTGCGCCGGCCCAGCTCCAGGACCTTCTCCCGGACCAGTTCGCAGGAGTTGCGCACGGCGCCGCCGGTGACGTACGTCTGCCGGGAGGCCGAGGTCGAACCCGCCGAGCCCACCTCTGTGTTGGCCGGGTGGATGGTCACCTGGGCGACGCCCAGCTCGGTGCGGGCGATCTGCGCATGGACGGTGACCCCGCCCTGGCCGACCTCCGCCATGGCCGTGTGCACGGTGGCGACGGGCTCACCGCCGACCACCTCCATCCGCACACGCGCGGTCGAGTAGTCGTCGAAGCCCTCGGAGAAGCCGACGTTCTTGATGCCGACCGCGTAGCCGATGCCGCGTACGACGCCCTCGCCGTGGGTGGTGTTGGACAGGCCGCCGGGCAGCTGCCGTACGTCGGCGCCCTCGCTGCTCTCCCACTGCCGCTCGGGCGGCAGGGGCATCGCCTTGACGCGGCGCAGGAGTTCGGCGACCGGGGCGGGCGAGTCCACCGGCTGGCCGGTCGGCATGACGGTGCCCTGCTCCATGGCGTTCAGCTTCCTGAACTCCACCGGGTCCATGCCGAGTTGCGCGGCCACCTTGTCCATCTGCGCCTCGTAGGCGAAGCACGCCTGGACCGCGCCGAAGCCGCGCATCGCGCCGCAGGGCGGGTTGTTGGTGTAGAGGGCGATGGCCTCGATCTCGACGTCGTCGACGACGTAGGGGCCGATGCCGAGCGAGGAGGCGTTGCCGACAACGGCCGGGGAGGCGGAGGCGTACGCGCCGCCGTCGAGGACGATCCGGCACTTGACGTGCGTCAACTTGCCTTCGCGGGTGGCCCCGTGTTCGTAGTAGAGGCGGGCGGGGTGGCGGTGGACATGCCCGAAGAAGGACTCGAAGCGGTTGTAGACGATCTTCACGGGCTTGCCGGTGCGCAGCGCCAGCAGGCAGGCGTGGATCTGCATCGACAGGTCCTCGCGGCCGCCGAACGCGCCGCCGACGCCGGCCAGCGTCATCCGTACCTTCTCCGGCGGCAGGCCGAGCACGGGCGCGATCTGGCGAAGGTCGCTGTGCAGCCACTGGGTGGCGATGTAGAGGTGGACGCCGCCGTCCTCCTCGGGCACCGCGAGGCCGGACTCGGGGCCGAGGAAGGCCTGGTCCTGCATGCCGAAGTAGTACTCGCCCTTGACGATGACATCGGCCTTCTTGGCGGCCTCGTCGGCGTCGCCGCGGATGATCGGCTGGCGGTGGACGATGTTCGGGTGCGAGACGTGGCCGATGTGGTGGTCGTCGCGGTTCTCGTGGACGAGGACCGCGTCCGGCGCGGTGGCGGAGGCCTCGTCGGTGATCACCGGGAGCTCCCGGTACTCGACCTTGATCTTCGCGGCCGCGCGGCGGGCGGTCTCCGGGTGGTCGGCAGCGACGATGGCGACCGGCTCGCCGTGGTGGCGCACCTTGCCGTGCGCGAGGACCGGGGTGTCCTGGATCTCCAGGCCGTAGTTCTTCACCTCGGTGGGGAGGTCGTCGTACGTCATGACGGCGTAGACACCGGGCTGGGCGAGGGCCTCGCTGGTGTCGATCGACACGATCTCGGCGTGCGCGACTGTCGAGCGCAGGATCTGGCCCCAGAGCATGTCCTCGTGCCACATGTCCGACGAGTACGCGAACTCGCCGGTGACCTTGAGGATGCCGTCCGGGCGGAGCATGGACTCGCCGATGCCGCCCCGGGTCTGCGAACCCTGGGTGATCTTCGTGGGAGCGCCGTTGGTGGGCATCCGGCTCAGACCGCCTCTCCCTGCCGGGCGGCCGCGAGGCGGACCGCGTCCATGATCTTCTCGTAGCCGGTGCAGCGGCACAGGTTGCCCGACAGCGCCTCGCGGATGTCCGCGTCGGTCGGGTTGGGGTTGTGCTCCAGCATCTCGTCGGCGGCGACCAGCAGACCCGGGGTGCAGAAGCCGCACTGGACGGCACCCGCGTCGATGAACGCCTGCTGGACCGGGGAGAGTTCGGTGCCCTCGCCGGTCTGGGAGTCATGCCCCTTGGCCGCCCACCGTTTGGCCTCGTCGAGCGAGGTCCCGCAGGAGGTGCCGCACGCGCGCTCCTTGGCGTACTCCGCGAGCCCCTCCACGGTGACGACCTCACGGCCCTCCACCTGGCCCGCAGCGACCAGGCACGAACACACGGGGACGCCGTCCAGCCGGACGGTGCAGGACCCGCACTCCCCTTGCTCGCAGGCGTTCTTGGAGCCGGGCAGGCCGAGGCGCTCCCGCAACACATACAGCAGGGACTCGCCCTCCCAGACGTCGTCGGCTTCCTGCGGGCGTCCGTTGACGGTGAAGTTGACGCGCATCAGGCGACACTCCCCTTCTGCTGAGTGGTGCCGCGGTACGACTCCCAGGTCCAGGTGAGCGTCCGGCGGGCCATCACGCCGACCGCGTGGCGGCGGTAGCTCGCGGTGCCCCGGACGTCGTCGATCGGGTTGCAGGCGGCGGCGCACAGGTCCGCGAACTGCTTGGCGACCGACGGGGTGATGATCTTGCCGTTGTCCCAGAAGCCGCCCTCGTCGAGCGCAGCGTTCAGGAAGTCCTCGGCGATCCTGGCGCGCACCGGCGTGGGGGCGGCCGAGCCGATCCCCGTACGCACGGTCCGCGTCTGCGGGTGCAGGGCGAGCCCGAAGGCGCACACGGCGATGACCATGGCGTTGCGGGTGCCGACCTTGGAGTACTGCTGCGGGCCGTCGGCCTTCTTCACATGGACCGCGCGGATCAGCTCGTCGGGGGCGAGCGCGTTGCGCTTCACGCCGGTGTAGAAGTCGTCGATGGGGATGAGCCGGGTGCCGCGCACCGACTCGGCCTCGACCTCGGCGCCCGCCGCGAGCAGCGCAGGGTGGGCGTCGCCGGCCGGGGAGGCGGTGCCGAGGTTGCCGCCGACGCCGCCGCGGTTGCGGATCTGCGGGGAGGCGACCGTGTGCGAGGCGAGGGCCAGGCCCGGCAGCTCGGCGCGCAGGTTCTCCATGATCCGGGTGTACGGCACGGAGGCGCCCAGCCGTACGCTCTCCTCGCCGACCTCCCATTCGTAGAGATCTCCGACGCGGTTGAGGTCGAGGAGGTACTCGGGCCGGCGGTGGTCGAAGTTGATCTCGACCATCACATCGGTGCCGCCCGCGATCGGCACTGCGGTGGGGTGCTCGGCCTTGGCGGCGAGCGCCTCCTCCCAGCTGGCGGGGCGAAGGAAGTCCATGACCGGCTCTCTTCTCCGTCTCGTTGAGTCACGTGAGTCGTGCGGATTGAGCCAATCCGTGTGCGGCGGGCGCGGCTCGTTCATGTCCTGTTTACGCGGGACGAGGTCAGTACACCGCCCCGTACTCCAGCGGGGTCAGTCACCGAAACCATGAAGGAGTTGGCTGGCCAGCACGGCCATCTTGTAGATTCGTATGAACGGAGGTCATCAGTAACCTCCTGGTTTTCCAGTGGAAACGCTGGAAACGCCCTGGCGACCGCCGGTCGCGGTCCGGCAGCCCCCGGTCACGGCCTGCGGATCCGCGCACCGGAGCGCCTCTTCCGAGACCCTTCAAGATTCA
The DNA here is from genome assembly GCF_003814875.1 of Streptomyces sp. Ag109_O5-1. Classification (GTDB taxonomy): domain Bacteria; phylum Actinomycetota; class Actinomycetes; order Streptomycetales; family Streptomycetaceae; genus Streptomyces; species Streptomyces sasae. The sequence continues at coordinate 2,710,004 of NZ_RKQF01000001.1, forward strand.
TCGTAGATTTCGAGACACAGAACGGCGGCGACGAGATGCGGCTGCGCGCACTGCTGGACACCGATGCGCTGGGCCTGCGGCTGCTCGGCGGCGAGGACGAGCTGGACCGTACCGTGCGCGGGGTCATGACCACCGATCTGCGCGACCCCAGCCGCTACCTCTCGGGCGGCGAGCTGGTGCTGACGGGCCTGGCCTGGCGCCGGGACGCGGCGGACTCCGAACCGTTCGTACGACTGCTCGTGCAGGCCGGGGTGGCGGCGCTGGCGGCCGGCGAGGCCGAGCTGGGCGACGTCCCGGAGGACCTGGTCGTGGCCTGCGCCCGGCACCGTCTGCCCCTCTTCGCGGTACACGAGTCGGTGGCGTTCGCGACGATCACCGAGCATGTCGTACGGCAGGTCAGCGGCGAGCGCGCCGGGGACCTGGCGGCCGTCGTCGACCGGCACCGCCGGATGATGACCTCGGGTCCGGCGGGCGGCGGCCCGGACGTGGTCCTGGACCTGCTCGGCTCCGACCTGGACCTGCGCGCCTGGGTGCTGTCCCCGACGGGCCGCCTGATCGCGGGCTCCAAGGTGTCGGGGCCCGCGCTGCCCGCCGACGTCTGCGCCGGGCTGGCCGCCGAGCACCTCGCCGCCACCCGCACCGGCCGCCGCGGCCCGCACCGCGTCCTGGTCGGCGCCACGGCCTACTCCCTCTTCCCGATCCGCTGGGGGCACCGCCCGGCGGTAGCTGGGGGAGGCCGCTCCTCGCAGGGCGCGCGGGACGTGCGCGAGACGGTCCTGTCGGACTGGCTGCTCGCGGTCGAGGCCGACGCCGGCGACTGGCCCGAGGAGCGGCTCGACCTGCTCCAGGGGGTCACCCAGCTGATCGCGGTGGAGCGCGACCGCCGCGACGCGGCCCGCACGGTACGGCGCCGGCTGGCCCAGGAGGTCCTCGAACTGGTGCAGACGGGCGCGGCGCCCGCCGAGATCGCCGCCCGGCTGCGGGTCGCCGCACCCGTGCTGCTGCCGGGCCTGGGCGCCGCCCCGCACTGGCAGGTGGTCGTGGCCCGCGTCGAATGGGACGGCGGGGAGGTCGAGGGCGGCCCGGTCGCCCAGTCCCTCCTGGAGGAGATCCTGGTCGACCCGCTGGCCACCGGCCCGGAGCCCTCCGACCGCATAGCGGTCGCCCACACCGGCGACGAGGCGATCGCCCTCGTCCCGCTGCCCGCCGTCTCCACCGAGCACGACGGCTCCGACTCCGGTATCCACGCCGATGTGCTCCTGGAGTCCGTACGGGACCCGCTGTCGGCGGGCCTCGACGGCGACGGCCGGGTCACTCTCGGTGTCAGCGCGGCCGTGCACTCGGCGGAGGGGCTGCGCGGCGCCCTGGAGGAGGCCCGGCACGCCCGCCGGGTGGCCGCCGCCCGTCCCGGCCGGGTCTGCGCGGCCGGCCACCAGGAACTGGCCTCACACGTCCTCCTGCTCCCCTTCGTCCCCGACGACGTCCGCCGCGCCTTCACCGCCCGCCTGCTGGACCCCCTGCGCGACTACGACCGCCGCCACCGTGCCGAACTGATCCCCACTCTGGAGGCGTTCCTGGAGTCCGACGGCTCCTGGACCCGCTGCGCCACCCGCCTCCACCTGCACGTCAACACGCTGCGCTATCGCGTGGGGAGGATCGAGCAGTTGACGGGCCGGGACCTGTCCCGGCTGGAGGACAAGCTCGATTTCTTCTTGGCGTTGCGGATGAGCTGAGGTCACGCGGGCCTGCGACCGGTCCGCGCCAAGTGCCGTCGCCGTCCCACGACTTTGTGAAATTATTCACCCACCCTCTTGGCCCCGCGCGGCGATCAATGCTGGAATGCCGCCACCACTTCACTGCTCGACGGCGCGCTAGGGGAGGGCAACGTGGCGTATTCCGCCATGTCTGGGAACGGAACGAACACCGGTGACGATCCGCTCCAGACCGCGGTGTGGCGGCTGCGCTCGCGGGCCTGCTGGGCCGACGCGGCGGCCCTGCTGCCGTCGGACACAGCGACGTACTCCCTGCAGCGGGCCGGGCTGATGGTCGAGCGGTGTCTGTACACCGAGCGGGGCTGGGAAGAGGCCGAGGACGCGCTGCGGACGGCTGAGGCGCAGGCCCGCACCGACGAGGAGCGGGGGGCGGCCGCCTGCGAGCGCGGCCAACTCGCCTACGCGGCAACGCTGCACGGGGTACGGGACCGGGCCGACGAGGCGCGCGCCGCGCTCGGGAGGGCGGCGGCGCTGATCCCGCCGGGGGCACCGGACAGGGCGCTGCTCGACTTCCGCCGGGGCCTGCTGGCGGAGAACCTGACCCGCTCCCCACAGGCGGCCCGCGCCGCCTACCGCCGCGCACACGCCGCCGCCACGGCCCACGCCGATCCGCTGCTGCTGTCCTTCACCTGGCGCCACCTGGCCGGACTGGCCCTACGGGAAGGCGAGTTGAGCGAGGCACGGCACGGCTTCGCCGAGTCGCTGCGGATCCGGGAGGAGCTGGGCTATCTGGTGGGTACGGCACCGGCGCTGGCGTCCCTGGCCGACGCGGAGTCGGAGCCGGAGGCCTCGCGGCTGCGGGAGGAGGCGGGGCGGCTGTTCCGGCTGCTGGGGGGTGTCCCGACCTGGCTGGCACGGCAGCTGACGCCGCCCACCCCGGGAGCGGCGACCGCCTGAGACCCGCCTCAGAGGAAACTGAGAGTTGGCTGTGCCAGTGTGACGCGCCTCGACCACCCTTTCAGGAGCGCTTTCGCCATGAGCACTGTCAACGGACTGCCGGCCCATGTCCTGCTGGTCCACATCGTCGTCGTCCTGGTCCCGCTGACCGCCCTCGCCCTGGTGGCGGCCGCGCTGTGGCCGCGCGTCGCCCGGCGGCTCGGCGTACTGCTGCCCGCACTGGCCCTGGTCGCCCTGGTCAGCGTGCCGCTGACGACCCAGGCCGGCGAGTGGCTGGAACGGCATGTGACCGAGGACTCCCTGGTCCGCCGGCACACCGAGCTGGGCGACGGACTGCTGCCGTGGGCGCTGGGTCTGTTCGTACTGGCCACGGTCGTGTGGTGGGCGACCCGGCGCGGCGGGCAGGAGCAGGACCGCAACGGGGGCGGACGCCTGTCGTCCCTTCCGGTGCGGATCGTGGTGGGCGTGCTGTCGGTGGCCGTGGCGGCCGGTGCGGTCGTCGACGTCTACCGCATAGGCGACTCCGGCGCGAAGGCCGCGTGGCACGACGCGTACGACAAGACGGCGGCGCAGGGGAACTGAGCCGCCTTGGCCGGGTGCGGGCGGGTGGGGGCTGGGGTGCGGGCGGGGACGCTTACCGGCGCTTGCAGGGTGCCGTCGCGCCCACCCGTGCCGCCCTGGGCTCCCCCCTCTGAGGGAGGCACGACTGCCCGCAGCTGGAACTAAGAGATACGGCTGTGAAGCGCCCCTTCAGGGGCGCGGGGAACTGCGCGACCAGCCACGACGGACCCGCACCCGGCACCCGATCCGCACCCCTCCGGCGATGCCCTGTCGGCCCTTCTCACCTCGCGTCGGCGAAATGCCCGGTCACCAACGCCCGCACCGCATCCAACTCCCCCGCGATCAACGCCTCCAGCAACGCCGAGTGCTCCGCCGCGTCCGACATCAGATCCGCCCGGACTCCACGCAACGGCAGCGCCCGCCTGTGCAGGTCCTCCGCGATCTGCACCAGCTGCTCGTTGCCCGCAAGGGCCAGCACCGCCCGGTGGAACGCCCTGTCGGCCTCCGCATAGGTCGCCCGGGACCCGGTCGCCGCCACCCGCACCGACTCCTCGGCCAGCGGCCGCAACGCGGCCCACCGCTCGGCCGGCACATTGCGCGCGAGCCGCATCATCACCGGCACCTCGATCAGCGCCCGCACCTCGGCCAGCTCGGCGAGCTCCCGCGCCCCCCGCTCCACGACCCGGAACCCGCGGTTGGGCACGACCTCGACCGCGCCCTCCAGGGCCAGCTGCTGCATGGCCTCGCGCACGGGCGTCGCGGAGACCCCGAACCGCTCCCCCAGCGCCGGCGCCGAGTACACCTCGCCCGGTGCCAGCTCACCGCTCACCAGTGCCGTACGCAGCGCGTCGAGTATCTGTCCCCGCACGGACGCCCGCTGCACGGCCGGCCTCGGCTGCGGGATCGGCCGCTCACTGTGCGTATGCTCGCCCCGGGCCGACGGCGCACCGGCGGCGTATCCGGACCCCCTGGCCGCCGTCTCCTCGGACCGCGTCTGCGCCGGCACCCTGGCCGTCTCGGCGGGAGCCGCGTGCGCGTCGTGCTTCACGGGTCCTCCTCCGGGTCGTCGGCACTTGGGTCATTAACGGCGGGTTGTTACTTGTCCGTCAAGCACCTTAGGCGCACAAGGCGATAGTTCAAATTTCCGAACAGATGGGTAAGGTAAGGCTTACTTATCTCGCAGCCGGCCCGGCAGTCCGATCGGTGGTAGCCCATGACGTCCCCCGTCTCCGCCGCCTACGCCCGCCTCACCGAGGCCTGCTCCGGGCTGGCGGTCACGGAACTGGGGCCGGACGGGACGGCACCCCGGGGCGACGGGTGGATCGGCGCCGCCGAGCTCGCGGCGGGCGGTCCCGCCCTGGACGCCTTCCTCGCCTGGGACGAGGACCAGGTGCTGCGGGACTACGGACAGCGGGCACGCCCGGACGTGGTGGCGAGCCTCGGCCTGCACCGGTACGCCTGGCCCGCCTGTCTCCTGATCACCGTCCCGTGGTTCCTGCACCGCCGGGTTCCGCGGCTGCCCGTGACCCATGTCTCCTACGACCGCACGGCCGGCCGGATGGCCGTACGCGTCGCGTCGTTCGCCTGCCTCCCGGGCGACCCGGCGGCGGCGCTGCCCGGCGCCGTCGTCGTCGCCGACGAGGAGGCGCTGCGGGCCAAGGTGCGGTCAGCCGTCGCCGAGCACCTGGAACCGGTCCTGGGCGGCTTCGGCCCGCGGATGCGGCGGCGCGGGCGCGCACTGTGGGGCATGGCGACGGACGAGATCGTCGAGGGGCTCTGGTACGTCGCCCATCTGCTCGACGACGAGGACCGGGCCGTACGCGAACTCGAACGGCTCCTCCCCGGCGCCACCCAGCCGTACGTCGGCTCGGCGGCCTTCCGCACGCTGACCGGTCCGGCCGGGGAACCGCTGCCCACCCGGGACCGGGTGAGCTGTTGCATGTTCTACACCGTGCGCCCCTCGGACACCTGCCCAACCTGCCCGCGGACCTGCGACGACGACCGGATCGTCAAACTCGCGGCAGCCGCGGCGGCCTGAGACGCCCTCAGGACGGCCCCGGGACGTGCCCCGAGGCCGGAGCACCGTACGGCATCCACTAAGATCACCGTTGGCGAGGTCACTCCTGCGTCGACAGTGAATTCACAACTTCCTCACTTGTCGCAGGAACTTTCCGAGGAACCACCCGTATGGGTAGTCTTACTCGAACTCAACTCCGCCCCCTCATGCGGCAGTTCGAGCAGAATGCCGCCCTGGGGCATCCCCTTGCACTTCCTTGGCGGCCTCTTGCCCCGAAACCCCCTGAGGGCCGCTGGGATTGGGCCACTATGGCGGGCGATACGCCCTATCCCAATGCAAGGGACCCCTAGATGAGACTGACCGACATATCGCTGAACTGGCTGCTTCCCGGCGCCGTACTGCTCCTGGGCATGCTGGTCGCGGTGGCGGTGCTGACGCGCTCCAAGCGGTCCGGCGGGGAGCACGCGAAGGACGACTCGTGGGAGCGCAGCGAGGAGCGGCGTCGACGCAAGGAGGCCATCTACGCCACCGCCTCCTACGTGCTCCTGTTCTGCTGTGCGGCGGTGTCCGCCGCACTCTCCTTCCATGGACTGGTCGGCTTCGGCCAGCAGAACCTCAACCTGAGCGGCGGCTGGGAGTACCTCGTGCCGTTCGGCCTGGACGGCGCGGCGATGTTCTGCTCCGTCCTCGCGGTGCGCGAGGCCAGCCACGGCGACGCGGCGCTCGGCTCCCGGATCCTCGTTTGGACGTTCGCGGGCGCGTCCGCCTGGTTCAACTGGGTGCACGCGCCCCGGGGCGGCGGCCACGCCGGTGCTCCGCAGTTCTTCTCCGGCATGTCGCTCTCGGCCGCCGTCCTCTTCGACCGCGCGCTGAAGCAGACCCGCAAGGCCGCCCTGCGTGAGCAGGGTCTGGTGCCGCGTCCGCTGCCGCAGATCCGTATCGTGCGCTGGCTGCGTGCCCCTCGCGAGACCTACAAGGCCTGGTCGCTGATGCTGCTGGAGGGCGTGCGCTCCCTGGACGAGGCGGTCGACGAGGTACGCGAGGACAAGCGGCAGAGCGAGCAGAACCGCCTGCGCCGCCGCGAGCAGGAACGTCTGGAGCGGGCCCAGCTCAAGGCCATAAGCCGCGGCCACCGTGGCTTCGCCGGGCGCCTCGGCCGTCAGGACGAAGTGCACCAGGTCGAGCGCGCGCCCTCCCAGGCCGCTGCGGAGCCTGCCATATCGGCGCCGGAACTGCCCGTACGCTCTCGGCCCTCCCTTCAGCCGGTCCGCAAAGGGTCTGACCCGATCACGGTCGACCTGACCGCGGAGGACGACACAATGGCGCTGCCGCGGCTCGACTCGCTGGAGCGCAAGCTCAAGGACCTTGAGCAGCAGTTCGGTTAAGCACCGGCTGCCGTACGACACCTCGGGACGGGGGCGTGACCTTGAAGGTCACGCCCCCGTCCCGTCGTATACGGAAAATACGGGGAGGCGGCTACGCGGCCTCCGCGTCCAGTTCGAACCACACCGACTTGCCGACCTCGTGCGCCTGTACGCCCCACGCGTCCGCGAGGGAGTCGACCAGCACCATGCCCCGGCCGTGCGTGCCGTCGCCGCTGCCCGGTACACACACGCGCGGCCGACGGGCCACGAAGTCCCTTACTTCCACCCGTAGCTGGCTCGGACCGACGACGGCCGTCAGCACGGCCTCGCGGTCGGTGTGGACGAGTGCGTTGGTGACGAGTTCGCTGGTGAGCAGTTCCGCTATCTCGGAGCGGCCGGGTTTCCCCCAGTGCCGCAGCAGTTCCCGCAGTTCCCTGCGGGCCTCGGGCACCGCCCGCAGATCCGCCCGCCCCAGCCGGCGACTCAGCTGCGACGGGTGTCCCCGTTCCGTCGTGTCGGTCTCTTCCCCCGCCGTCTTCGCCGAGGAGGCCCCGATGGCCACGGGACCGCCCCCTCGTGCCTGACTCTTCATGACCCCCGCCCGCACGCTGTTGCCGGATCCCCTCCTGATCGAACACGTTCACGGGGATCCATGCCCGCTCGGGCACGGGCCAGTCATGTCACGGAGATGACGCCGGGGTGTTCGGCCATGTCCCGCGCGCGCCCCGGCTCGTACGTCGTCTCCCGGACCGTCCCGTACGCGCCAACGGTGCCGCGGACCAGGCGTGAAACAGCCCCTCGCGCACCCCCCGGAGCTGTTTCACGCGGTCAGCGGCACCGTCGAAGCTGGCCGAAAACCCGCCCTGCCGGCTACTTGCCCCCGAGACCCGTGGTGCCGATGTGAATGATCTTGTGGGTGCGGCGGTTCATGTCGACGACCACCTTCGTGGAGCTGTTGCTGCCCCAGGTGAAGGTGATGACGGCCTCGGTGTAGTTCGCCGTGCCGTTGTCCGTGACCTTCCACTTGAGCGGGGTGTTCTGGGCGCGCAGCACCCCGTCCGCGTGCTCGCGGTTCTCCCAGGCCGTCAGCTTCTTCAGATAGGTCGGGTCGATGTAGTACGCGCGCAGGGCGGTGGCCAGGTGGCTGCCGGTGTCCGGGTCGCTCTCGGCGTCGATGTAGGCGCCGTAGAAGTCGGCGATGCGGGTGATGTTGTCGGCGGGGGAGCCGCTGACGGTGCGCGGTGAGCCGGCCGAGGCCTGGGCGGTGGCGCCGAGCCCGAGGGCGACGGCGAGGACGCCGGCGGCGAGGGCGGCGCGGGTCTTGCTGCTCATGTCTGTTCCCCGTGTTCTGTGTGTGCTGTGCGAGTGGGTTGCCGCGACTCGGCCGACTGGTCGGTCCGGCCCTGGTCGGTGCGACACCAGAAGCATCGGCGGTCGCCTGCGCCGATCGCAACGGACAGCGCCCGTTCCGCCGCCCTGGAACCATCCCAGCCCCGTTGACGTGCAGGTATATGAGTGCCTGGGATGGGGACGACCGGGGGAAGGTGCCCGTGCGCGACGATGTCGAGGAGTTCGCGGCGCTGCTGCGGCAGTTGAAGGACCGCACGGACCGGAGCTACGGCTCGCTGGCCCGCCGGCTCCACATGAACACCTCCACCCTGCACCGCTACTGCGCGGGCGACGCGGTGCCGCAGGACTTCGCTCCGGTGGAACGCCTGGCGGCGTTCTCCGGGGCGGCACCGGAGGAACGGCTCGAACTCCACGAGCGCTGGCTGCGCGCGGTGGCGGCACGTCAGCGACCGCGCACGGCGGCATCCGGACCGGACGGCCCGACAGCCCCGGAGAGGACCGGATCCGAAGAGGGGACCGGAGAGGAAACCGTAGAGACGGCAGAAGGGAAGGCGGAAGAGAAGGTCCGATCGAAACCGGACCCGGCGCCCGTCCCGCTCCCCTGGTACCGCCGTCGCCGCACCCTGGTCGCCGCCGCCGCGGGCGCCGTTCTCCTGGCGACGCTGGGCACCCTGGCCGCCCTCCCGGGCGACCGGCACACCGCCGACGCGGCATCCCGGTTGCCGGGGTCCGCCCCGACCACCGCCGCCGGCGGCCCCGAGCGCCACGGCACCTCGTCCACCGGCCCGTCGTCCAGCCCCACCTCACCCACACCGTCGTCGGGCGGCACGAAGCCCTCCTCCCCCGCCGATCCCGGCACCCCCACCTCGACCGCCGCCCCCCTCACCTGGACCGCCGACTCCCAGCTCTGGGAGCTGGGCTGCGACCACGACTACGTCATCGACAAGCAGCCGGCCCAGGTCCCGCCGCCGCCCGCCCCGCAGGACGCCGGCCCCTGGGCGGCCACCCAGAACGCGGTGCACGGCGGCAACACGATCGTGGACGTCTCCGTGCAGGGCCGTTCGTCCACGGCCGTGGTCCTGGAGGACCTGCGGGTGCGGGTCGTCGGCCGTACCACGCCCGCGCCCGGCATCGCCTACTCCATGGCCGACGGCTGCGGCGGCGGGCTCACCCCCCGCTACTTCGACGCGGACCTGGACAAGGACCGCCCCATCGCCCGCCCGGTCGCCGGTGAGGGCCCGGACGGGAAGACCGTCTCGACCATGCACCTGCCCTACCGGGTCTCCGCCACGGACCCGGAGGTGCTCCGCGTCACGGCGAACACGGCCGGCTGCGACTGCCGTTGGTACCTCGAACTCGACTGGTCGTCACAAGGCCGCTCCGGCACGGTCCGGATCGACGACCACGGCAGGCCGTTCCGCACCAGCTCCATCAAGGGCCTGAAGCACTACTGGTACGGCTCCGTGGACGGCGTCCGCCAGTGGGTGCCCGTCGACTGACCTACGGCCGTGGCACGTTGCGCAGATTGGAGCGGGCCATCTGGAGCATCCGGCCCACACCGCCGTCGAGCACCATCTTGGAGGCGGAGAGCGCGAAGCCGGTGACCATCTCGGCCTTGATCTTCGGCGGGATGGACAGCGCGTTGGGGTCGGTGACGACGTCCACCAGGGCCGGGCCCGGGTACTTGAAGGCGTCCCTGAGCGCGCCGGCCAGCTGCTTGGGCTTCTCGACCCGCACTCCCCAGGCACCGCAGGCACGCGCGACCCCGGCGAAGTCGGGGTTGGTGTTGGCGGTGCCGTACGCGGGCAGGCCCGCGACCAGCATCTCCAACTCGACCATGCTGAGTGCGGAGTTGTTGAAGAGGACCACCTTGACCGGCAGGTCGTACTGGACCAGGGTCAGGAAGTCGCCCATCAGCATGGCGAATCCGCCGTCCCCGGACATCGACACGACCTGCCGCCGCCGGTCGGTGAACTGGGCGCCGATGGCCATCGGCAGCGCGTTGGCCATCGAGCCGTGCGAGAAGGAACCGATCACGCGACGGCGGCCGTTGGGCGAGATGTAGCGGGCGGCCCAGACATTGCACATACCGGTATCGACCGTGAACACCGCGTCGTCGGCGGCGAGTTCGTCGAGGACCGAGGCCACATACTCCGGATGGATCGGGACGTGCTTCTCGACCTTCCTGGTGTAGGCCTTCACCACCCCCTCCAGCGCGTCCGCGTGTTTCCTGAGCATCCGGTCCAGGAACCGCCGGTTCTCCTTCGCCCGCACACGCGGCACCAGACAGCGCAGCGTCTCGCGCACATCGCCCCACACCGCCAGGTCGAGCCGGGAGCGGCGGCCGAGCACCTCGGGGCGGACGTCGACCTGGACGATCTGCACATCGTCGGGGAGGAAGGCGTTGTACGGGAAGTCGGTGCCGAGCAGGATCAGCAGGTCGCACTCGTGGGTGGCCTCGTAGGCGGCGCCGTAGCCGAGCAGCCCGCTCATGCCGACGTCGAACTCGTTGTCGTACTGGATCCACTCCTTGCCCCGCAGGGCATGGCCGACCGGTGACTTGATCCGCTCCGCCAGCTCCATGACCTCCGCGTGCGCCCCCGCCGTGCCGCTGCCGCAGAACAGCGTCACCTTGTCGGCCGCGTCGATCATCGCGACGAGCCTGTCCAGCTCGTCGTCGCCGGGGCGGACGGTGGGCCGTGAGGTGACGACGGCGGCCGAGGCGGTCTGTTCCGGGGCGGGCTGGTCGGCGATGTCACCCGGCAGGGACACCACGCTCACACCGCTGCGGCCGACCGCGTGCTGGATGGCGGTCTGGAGCAGCCGGGGCATCTGCTGGGGGCTGGAGATCAGTTCGCTGTAGTGACTGCACTCCTGGAAGAGCCGGTCCGGGTGGGTCTCCTGGAAGTAGCCGAGGCCGATCTCGCTGGAGGGGATGTGGGAGGCGAGGGCGAGGACCGGGGCCATGGAACGGTGGGCGTCGTAGAGACCGTTGATGAGATGCAGGTTGCCCGGGCCGCAGGAGCCGGCACAGGCCGCCAGCTTGCCGGTGATCTGCGCCTCGGCGCCGGCCGCGAAGGCGGCGGTCTCCTCGTGGCGGACGTGGATCCAGTCGATGGCGGAGTTGCGGCGGACGGCGTCGACGACGGGGTTGAGGCTGTCGCCGACGACCCCGTAGAGACGGCGTACTCCAGCGCGGACGAGGATGTCGACGAACTGCTCGGCGACGTTCTGCTTGGCCATGGCGGACGGGTGCCCCTTCTCTCCGGGCGGATACCTCCCATCCACGCACAGCGGCCGCCGTCACGCCTCCCAGACGGCCGCCGCCGTACGGTCGTCGGCGTAGCCCTTGACCCGGACCTGGGCGTCCGCGAGGAACGCGGCGAGGCCGGGCGGGGTACGGCCGGACCAGCGCCGGGCCAGGTAGGCGCAGAGCGCGGGCTCGCCGCGCAGCGGGTCGGCGAGGCCCGCGGTGCACATCACGAGGGCATCACCCGGGCGGGCTACCGAGGCCCGGAAGAGGAAGGGTTCACGGGGCGGCTCGGGGGCCGGTTCGAAGGGGCTCGGCGGGGTCGGGATGCCGAGGTCCATGGTGAGCCGGTCGCCCTCCGGGGTCTCGGCGGGCAGCGAGCCGAAGCCGACCACGGCCTCACCGGGGGTGTCGGTGTCGACGCGCGGTTCGATGTCCTGCCACTCGCCGTCCCGCAGCCGGAACAGTCCGCCCGTGCCGACGCCGAAGAAGACGCGGGTACGGCACTGGGGGTGGGCGGGGATGAGGAGGCAGCGCAGGCTGGCCGCGTACTCGTCGGGGGCGATGCCCTGTTCGGCGGCGCTGGCGCGGAGCTTGCCGAGGCTGCGGTCGGTGAGCCGGTGCAGCCCGGACTTGAGGTCGCCGCGCCGGGCGGCCTGGATGTCCGCGGTGAGCCGCTGGTGGCTGCGGCCCACGGCGCGGGCGATCCACTCGCACACCTCGGCGGCGGCCCGGTGCGCGCCAGGGGTGGCCCGGGCACCGGTGGCCATCGCGACGAGGACCAGGGCCTGGTCGCCGGACCCGAACCGGGCGGTGAGCAACGCGTCCCGGCGCGGTTCGCCCCGGTACCGGGCGGAGTCGCCGCGCTGCGAGACGGCCCGCAGGGTACAGGCCCCGTACCGGGCACCGTCCAGCACGGTGTCGGCGACCAGATCCTCCAGTTCGTCCGGGTCGGCGACGGGCAGAGCGGTGGGCTCCGCGTCGTAGGTGGGCGGCCCCGAGCCGACATACTCCACGGCGGAGAACGAGCCCCCAAGCGCGGAGAACGAGGCAACCGGGGCCGAGGACGGCACAGCCGGGGTGGCGGGCCAGGCGGCCGGGTCGGACGGCGAATCGACCGGGTCCGAGGACGAGATGGCCGGAGTGGAGGGCGAATCGACCGGGTCCGAGGACAGCGCGGCCGGGGTGGCGGGCCAGGCGGCCGGGTCGGACGGCGAATCGACCGGGTCCGAGGACGAGATGGCCGGAGTGGAGGGCCAGGCGGCAGGGGCCGAGGACGGCGCAGCCGGGGCCAAGGACGGCGTGGCCGGGGCCGAGGTCGGGGCGGATGGTGGGGCGACCGGGGGTGAGGGCGGCGGGAGGGTGGGTACGTCGGGGCGGGTTGTGGGGTGGGGGGGCGTCGTGGCCTCGTCCGTCGGCGGCAGGGCCTGGTCCTCCTCGTCCCACGGCCAGGACTGCGGGTCCGCCTCGGCGTCCTCGCCGGGCGCGCGCTGCGCGGGCACGGTCGGTGGTGACTGCCGGTCATGGTCGACCGGATCCTCGGCAACGCCCCGCCGTCCCGCCACCGTGTGCTTCGCCGACGCGAAACGGTCGTCCAGCGAATCGGGTGCGGCCGTGGGGCCGGTGTCCTCGGTGGAGTCGTCGTACAACTGCCCCCACCAGTCGTCCTCATGACGGGCGGGCCTACCCCCTGGCTGGCTCATGCCCCTAATTGTCCACCGCACGGGCCGGATGAAAACGGGGCATCCGGAAAATCCCGCACCCGACCTCGTATCGAACGGCGCATCGAGTGACAGTCTGAACACCCGTACGAGGAAAGGGAATCGATGACACGCGTGGGACGGACGGCGCAGCTGACACGTGTGAGTCGCCGAGTGGTCCCACCCCCCACGGGAGAACCACCCGGCGACACCGGAGTGACCCGGCCCCAGATCCCCTACGCACGCGTCATGGGCCCGGGTCACCGTTCGCACGGCCGGACGCGGTGGCGTCGGCCGGAGGGCCAGATTGTGACGGGTGTTCCTGGCGAACAGCTGTGAATCACCCGTCGGATTCCCATCGACACGCGTATACGTGACGGGGGCCGGGTGGCCCGGGGCCGACCCGCACGGCACTCTGGGCAGATGGGAGCAGGGGAACTCCTGCTGGTCGGCCTGGTGCTGGTGCTCGGCCTGTGCGGAGTGATGGTGCCCGGCGTGCCGGGTTCGTGGCTGGTGTGGGCCGCGGTGCTGTGGTGGGCCCTGTACGACCCGCGCCCGCTGGCCTGGGCGGTCCTGGTCGGCTCCACCGTGGTGCTGCTGCTGTCGCTGGTGGTGCGCTGGGCGCTGCCGCCCCGCCGGCTGCGGGCGAGCGGCGCGACCCCCCGGATGCGCGTGTACGCCGGGCTCGGCGCCCTGCTCGGCTTCGTCCTCGTCCCCGTCGTCGGCGCGATCCCCGGCTTCACAGCCGGCGTCTACCTCCATGAACGCCTCCGGCTCGGCCGGCGCGCCGAGGCGACGGCCGCGCTGCGCACCACGATGAACGCGGGCGGCTCCAGCGTGCTGGCCGAGCTGTTCGCCTGTCTGCTGATCACGGCGGGCTGGCTGGTGGCGGTGGTCTGGGGCGGCTGACCGGCACCGGCCGTTCAGAACAGGTCGGCGAGCGGGACGGCGGCGGCCAGGGCGCTCATGCCGGCGTCATTGAAGTGCAGGTGGTCGCCGGGGTCGTAGGCGGGCCGGATGCGCTCCGGAAGCTCCGGATCGCGGACCACCGCGTCGAAGTCCACGTACGCGTCGAAGACCTGCCCGGAGCGGATCAGCGCGTTCACCTGTTGCCGTACGGCCTCCCGGGCCTCGGTGTAACCGCTGTAGCCGCCGTCCGGTGTGAGCGTCGCGCCGACGACCCGGATCCCGCGCGCATGGGCGCGGGCCACGATGGTCCGGTAGGCGCGCACGAAGTCACCGGGATCCGTCGCGTCCGGGGTGCCCTTGATGTCGTTGATGCCTTCGAGGACAACCAGGGTCCGGACGTCGGAACGGGCGACGGCGTCCGCGTCCAGCCGGTTGAGGGCGCCCGGTCCGCCGGTGCTGTCGGCCAGCAGGCGGTTGCCGGAGATCCCGGCGTTGAGGACGCCGAACCGGAGGGAGCGCAGCCGTTCGGCGAGCCGGTCGGGCCAGCGGTGGTTGGTGTCGGTCGAGGAGCCGTTGCCGTCGGTGAGGGAGTCGCCGAAGGCGACCACGCTGCCGTGGGCGTCGCCCCGTACGTCGACACCGGTGACGTAGTACCAGTGGTCGGTGGTCCGGGTGTACGCGGCTCCGGCCTCGTCGGCCGCCCGGCCCCCGCCGGCCGGGGCCAGGTAGCTGGTCTGGAGCGCGACACGGTGGAAGGTGGCCGGCCCGGAGTCGTCCGGGGTCTCCACGGTGACCAGCAGATCGGCGGCGGCCGGAACCACGAGCGGCACCGGATCACTGACCAGGTCCTGCCCTTCGGGTACGACGGCGGTGCCGGCCCCCCGGAAGGTGGCGATGCGCATCGAGCCCGGTACGGCGTCCGGGCCGTGGCCGTGTCGCAGGGCGACGGTGACCGCGCCGAGCCGGAGCGGGACGCTGCCGAACCGGTTGCTGATCTGCACGCGCACCGCGCTGCCGCCGAGGCTGAGGTGCACGACGTTGCGGAACGCGGCGCCGGGAACGGCGGGGCTGGTACCGGAGGGTGCGGCCTCCCAACTCCCGGTCCAGGGCGAGGGGTTGTCGTCGGCGCCGGCCCGCCCCGTCGTACCCACCAGCAACAGCAGCGTCACCGCGAGAACCCGCCCGACCTTGCCCATCCACACCCGCTTCCGTAGGCCCACTGGAGGGGAAGGTGACATACGGGGTCTGAGCCGGGCGGCAACTCGTCCGGGGTTCCACTCGGGTGGCGGAGCGCGGAGCCGTACATCGATACGGCCCCGCACCTGTGAAGGGACCTTCCCCCCAGCCCTAGTCGGTCTCCACCGCTCCCTCCAGCCCCAGCAGCCGGACCTTCCGCTCAAGTCCCCCCGCGTACCCGGTCATCGAGCCGTCCGCGCCGATGACCCGGTGACAGGGCCGCACGATCAGCAGCGGGTTGGCGCCGATGGCTCCGCCCACCGCCCGGACCGCCATCCTGGAGGCCCCGATCCGCGCGGCGATCTCCCCGTACGTCGTCGTCGCTCCGTACGGGACATCGTCGAGCGCACCCCACACCCGTTCCCGGAACTCGGTCCCGTGGGTACTCAACCGCAGCCGGAACTCCTTGCGTTCGCCGGCGAAGTACGCGGCGAGCTGCTCTTCGGCCGCCCGGAAGGGGCCGGAGTCCTGCTGCCACCCCGCCTCGACGCTCCGGCCGCCCTTCTGTCCGGGGACGGACAGCGAGGTCAGCGCGCCGTCGGCGTCGGCGGTGAGGAGCAGCTCCCCGACCGGCGAGGCGATCCGCGTCCAGTAAGTGACACCCATCAGTTCCTCAACTCTCCTTGCAGCAGCAGATGTCGGACGGCGTACGACCGCCACGGCCGCCAGTGGTCGGGTACGTCGAGGCCGGGCGGGGCGACGTCGGGGTCGCCGAGCGCGCGGACGCGGATCGTGGCGACGACCGCCGGTCCCATGCCGGGCAGCGCCCGCAGCGCGGCTTCCGCGTCGTCCCGGTCGGCGCCCGGGTCCAGCCGTACCGTGCCGTCCGCGAGCGCCGTGGCGAGTGCGCCCAGACTCCCGTCGGGCTCGGCCCCGGCGAGCACGGCGGGCTCCGGGAAGAGGTGGGTGAGGCTCCCGGACGGGGCGTCCAGCGTCTTGCCGTACCGCTGGACCAGCCGCTCCGCGTCGGCGCTCCCGGTCAGCGCCCGTACGGCGGCCTCCGCCGGATCCGCGGCGCCGGGCGAGCGCAGCCCGGGCCGGGCGACGACCAGCGGAGCGAGCCGCGGGTCGGCGGCGAGCCGCTCGTCCACGGCGTACGGGTCGGCGTCGAGGTCGAACAGCCGGCGCAGGCGCTGTACGGCGGTGGTCAGGTCACGCGGGTCGGTGAGGCGGAGCCGGGTTTCCAGCCAGCCGCCGGGATGGGCACCGCTGCTCGCGGTGGTGGTACCGCCGCGCTCCTCGACGGCGACGACGGCATGGCCGTACGGCAGCCGCAGGGTACGGCGGTAGGTGCGGGCGCCGGCGCTGCCGGTGACCTCCTCCACGCCGGGCACGGCCTCGCGTTCCAGCAGGTCGAAGACGGGGCGGGCCTGGTACGGGCCACGGTGGGCGAGCCGCAGCGGGATCCCGGCGGCCGGGGAGCCGCGCCGGGCGCCCCGCCCGCCCGGCGCGGCCTCGCGCAGTCCGCTGGGGGTCGTGGCGTACACGGCGCGGATCGTGTCGTTGAACTGCCGCACACTGGCGAACCCGCTCGCGAACGCGATCTCCGTGACCGGCAGCTCGGTGGTCTGCAGCAGCGTGCGTGCGGTGTGGGCCCGCTGGGCGCGGGCGAGGGCGACCGGGCCGGCGCCGAGTTCGGCGGTGAGCTGCCGCTGCACCTGGCGTGCGCTGTAGCCGAGCCGGTCGGCGAGGCCGCCGACGCCCTCCCGGTCGACGACACCGTCGCCGATCAGCCGCACGGCCCGGCCGACGACGTCGGCGCGGACGTTCCACTCGGCGGAGCCGGGGACGGCGTCGGGCCGGCAGCGGCGGCAGGCCCGGAAGCCGGAGCCCTGTGCCGCGGCGGCGGTTCGGAAGAAGCGGACGTTGCGCCGCTTCGGGGTGACCGCCGGACAGCTGGGGCGGCAGTAGATCCCGGTCGTCTCGACGGCGAAGAAGAACGCGCCGTCGAAGCGGGCGTCGCGGCTGCGGACCGCCTCGTACCTGGTGTCCTCGTCCATCACATGTTCCAGTGTGAGCGATACGGAGCCCCACGACCGGCGGAAAACGGACACGACGCTGGTCCCGGCACTGGTGAAGAAGCGCCGGCTGCGGCGCACCTTCAGGGGCGCTGGGGGTACCCCCGGCCTTCGGCTGGGGCCCCAGCCGAAGGCCGGGGGAGGAACTGCACGCTCAGCCCCCACGCGCCCCTGTCCGGACGGCTACCGCCACCGCCCCCGCTTCGCCTCCATCGCGGCCTTCCCCTCAGCGCCCTTGCGCTTCCAGTCCTTCTTGATCTCGGCCCGCACCCGAGCGTCCGTCTTGGCGACGATCCACTGGTTCTCCCGCATCAGCTTGCGGTAGCTCTCCAGCCGGCGCTCGGGCAGCTCCCCGGTCTCCACCGCGAGGCGGACCGCGCACCCCGGCTCGCTCTCGTGCCCGCAGTCGGAGAACCGGCACCCCTCGGCCAGTTCCTCGATCTCGGCGAACACCTGCCCGACCCCGGTCTCGGCGTCGAACAGCCCGACACCGCGCAGTCCCGGTGTGTCGATCAGTACTCCTCCGCCCGGCAGCGCGAGGAGGTTGCGGGTGGTCGTGGTGTGCCGGCCCTTGCCGTCCACGTCACGCGCGGCCCGGACGTCCATCACGTCCTCGCCGAGGAGCGTGTTGGCGAGGGTGGACTTGCCGGCGCCGGACTGGCCGAGCAGCACCGACGTACCGGAGCCGACCAGGGCGACCAGCGCGTCCAGGCCGTCGCCCTGGTGCGCGCTGACCGTCAGGACCGGCGCGCCGGGTGCCGTCGTCCCGACGTCCTCGACGAGATGCGCGAGCGTCACCGGGTCCGGGACGAGGTCGGCCTTGGTGAGGACCACGACCGGCTGCGCCCCGGACTCCCAGGAGAGTGCCGACTTGTGCAGCAGGGCCTCACCACTCGAACAGGACATGGCCAGCGCCAGGAACCGCTCGATCCGCCCGAGGTCGAATTCCACCGCGAGCGACACACAGATGACGACGTGATCGATGTTAGTGGCCAGCACCTGGCCCTCGGAACGCTTCGACGACGTCGACCGTACGAAGGCGGTCCGGCGGGGCAGGAGCGTCCGCACGTACAGGGGGTCGCTGCCCTCGGGATCGACAGCGACCCAGTCCCCCGTGCACACGACCTTCATCGGGTCGCGGGGGACGACGAACTCGGTGTCGGCACGGACCGTGCCGGCCGGGGTGATGACGTCGCACAGGCCACGGTCGACCCGGGCCACGCGGCCGGGCAGGAGACCCTGCGCGGCATAGGGGGCGAACTCGGCTTCCCAGCCCTCGTCCCAGCCATAGGCGGCGAGAGGGTGCGACGAAACCGAAGAAGAAGAGAAAGACAAGGGGTGACCCTTCACAAGGTGGCCCCGGCGCCGCGCCCACTGGGGCGGGAGAAGAGTGAGGTCAGCCGGAGACCACAGAGGTGGACTGAACGAACTTCCGGATGCGGGCAGCGCCCATCGCAACGACAGCCATCGGTCACACCTCCCCAACCAAGCCGGTCACCTGCGGGAACCTTCGGTCACCGCTCGAACAGCACTGACACTAGAGACAGTCAGGCCACGACGCCACCGAATTACGGCAGCCCGTAGTGCATGGGTCATTCCATGCCGTACAGCGTCTCCAGGTCGACCAGTCCTCGGTCAGCCCTCCGCCACCAGGTCGGGGTCTTCACGAGTCGTCGTCCGGGGCACCTCGGGGACCGGCCACCGGGTGTCGGGCACGTATCCGACACCGCGCCACCACGGGTGGGTGGGCAGCACTCCAGCAGGCTCGAACGGCCGACCGGGGAGAGGGAGAGCGACTGCCTGTCCGAACTCGCGCCAACGGCGAAGGCACCATCTACCAGCGCAAAGATGGCCGCCAGCAACAGCGGCCACCCGGTCGCCACCACTAGCGGCACACTGCTACCGGCGAGGGCGGCAGACCCTGATCCGCACCGACTCCGCGGGCGGCACCCACGACTTCATGTCCTGGCTCGCCAGGCGAGGCCGATGGCTGTCCTACTCGGTGGGCATGGTGATCACCGAAGCAATCCACGAACACGTGCTGAAGATACCCGTCTCAGCCTGGACCCCCGTCGTCGAGACCGACGGCGGGGCCCGGGACGGGGCCTTAGTCGCCGAGCTCACCGGCGACGTACTGGACGGCTGGCCCATGGGCACGCGGCTGATTGCCAGGAAGGAACGGCCGCACCCCGGAGCTCAGTTGAGGCTCAGAGACGGGGACGGCATGCGGCTGACCTGTTTCGCCACCAACACCTCGGGCCGGCCGATCGCCGAGCTCGAACTCCGTCACCGGCTGCGGGCCCGGGCCGAGGACCGGATCCGGGCCGCCCGGGCCACCGGCCTGCGCAACCTGCCACTGCACACCACCGCCCAGAACAAGGTCTGGCTGGAGATCGCCCTCGACCTGCTGGCCTGGATGCCCATGCTCGCCCTCACCGGCAAGGCCCGCCTCAGGGAACCCCGTCGACTGCGATTCCGCCTGTTCTCCGCGGCCGCTCAGCTCGTCACCACCGGCCGACGCAGGATTCTCCGCCTCTCTGCGCACTGGCCCTGGACCAGCGAGCGAGATCACCGCCGCCCTCGAACGGCTCACGCTCCTGCCCGCCCCCGGCTGACCAGCAACCTCAACCGTCCCGACGACAGCACCACCCGACCCCGGGCAGTGGAACCCGGCGCCCACCCGACACGACAACCGGGACACCGGCCTGCCCACCACCAGCTCCGGCAAGCAAAAGGGCCCACCGACTCCGTCGACGGACCCTCGCGCAAGATCGAGGCGAAGGCAGCCGATCCGATCTCACCAGCCAAGCAGCCTCGGCAATTCATCGATGTACGGTGCGTAGTCTGGCTCTTCGTCGGCAATGCGGCTGAGTACTCGCCTGAACTCCTGACGCTCGGATTCGTTCATCGAGTTCAAGTCCGAGGCGATGTTCTCAAGCCCTTGAGAAGCAACATCGCGATCAATCTCATCGGCCGATGAATGATCGAGCAACATAATGGCAGAGAGTACTGCCCTTGCAAGGTGGTTTTCAATCACTAATTTGCCTGCCTTGTTACGATGGACGTAATACCCCAACTATCCAGTAGTTTGCGAGCATCGTCCGCAGCCGCCTGCGTGGGAAATTCGTACACTGGTGTCAGTCCATGATAGGCCGCCGTCCCAGCCTGCCGCTGAGCGTGGTCCATCTTGTCAGCGAAACTCGGAAGCGAGAGCTTTCTGTCGATCATCTCATCACCGAAGGCGCCGTCGAACTTCGCCGTCACATCGACGCCATCGGCTCCAGGCATTCGAAGCATCGGGGCAAGGCTCCTGCCGGTCTGAAGATCACTCCTCGCGCCTGCCGCACCGGATTGGTAACGATACGCACTCGGAGACATTCCTCTACGCGGCGGCGTCAACCGCAGATCACCGGCCTCCGGCACCCATTCTGCTGTTGCACCGGCCCTATCTGAAACGCCGCAGTTGTGGACCAGCACCGGGGTCCTGCCGGCCTCCACGTAGTACGTGTGGAGGTCACCGATCGTCAGGTCGTACGTCGTCGTGTGTGCGTGGTAAAGGCGGACCGCGGTGACCGTTGCCGTGCCGGTCGGGGTCCGGAGGGTGTTTCCGGGGTGGAGGTCCTTGGCGTCGACGAAGGCGGACTGGGTCTGGTCGTAGAAGGGGTGGTGGTAGGTGGTGGTGAGGGTGCCCCCGCCGGAAGAGGTGGCGGACGGGGCCTCGGCCACGGTGGCGGCGGTCAGTTGCCGGCGGTCGGCGGGGGTGTGCGGGTGGGGGATGCCGACGGCGGTGGTGATGACGGCCGCGGAGGCGGCGAGGCCGAGGGCCGCCCTGGTCAGGATTCGCCGGCCGAGGCCGGGCGCGGGCTTCGGGGTCGGCTTCGGCTTCCCGGGCACGATGGTGACGTCCACGAAGTCGTGGTCGGTGTGGGTGACGATGACCCGTGTGACGGTGTGGGACTGCGTGCCCTTCGCACCGGGGACGGAGTCCTTGATCTTGTCGCCGACCTTGACCTTCTCGATGGGCCGCGTGGAGCCGTCGGCCATCACGACCTCTGTGGTGCCGGTGAAGCTGTGGGTGGCGCCGCAGCCGCCGCCGAACAGCTTCCCGCCCGCGGTGGCGAGGACACCGCCCGCGGCACCGCCGACGGCACCGGACGCCGCGCCGTCGGCCGTGGCGGCCGCCGCGCCGGACCAGGAACAGCCGGCGTGGGTCTCGGAGCAGGTGAGGCCGTAGTCGGCCGCGCCGGTGGCACCGCCGGATATGCCGCCGGTGGTGGCGCCTTCCAGGGTGTTGGTGACGAGTTTGGGCAGCGCGTCGCCGAGCGCGGACTCCGCGAGTCTGCCGCCGAGCGCTCCGCCGATGCCGCCGCCGACGGCACCGCCCACGGCGCCCAGCACGGTGGAGGTGGCGAAGGCGCTGACCGAGCAGGCCCCCTTCTGTCCGCCCATGCACTTGCTGCCCTGGTCGACGAGACCGGCGGCCGCTCCGGCGAGCGCACCACAGGCGACGGCGCCGGGGATGGCCAGGCTTCCTCCGCTGCCCGCGGTGACGGCGGCCTCGCAGCCGGCGAAGACCACCGTGGACACGGCGAACGACGCGATGGCGGCGGCGTGGTTCTTGAAGTAGGTCGTGGCGGTGTTCACGCGTTTGGCCACCGCCTGGTAGGTACTGTGCGCGGCGTGACTCACGGCGTTCGACGCGGCCCGTATGAAGCCGGAGGCCTTGCGTTTGGCCACGGCCTTCGCGTCGGCGATCTCCCTGTTGAGCTCTGCGATCTGCCGGTTGAGGCTGGCGATCTCGCGGTCCAGTGAGGCCATTTCCCGGTCGAACGCGCGCGATGCCGCATCATAGGCGTCGCCGGCCCAGCCGCTCACGGTGTGCCAGGCGCTGGAGAGCTCGTCCGAGACCCAGTCATATGCCTCGCTGGCGTAGTGGGCGGCGGCGTGCCAGCCCGAGCTCACCGCGCTGGTGAATCCGTTCCAGGCGCTGCTCGCAGCGTGGCTGACGCTGTTCCAGGCGTCGCCGAGCCAGCTCTGGCCCGTGGGGTCGGTGCGGGTGAGGGGGTTGTCGTCGACGTAGGCGAAGGGGTTGGCGGCGGCCGAGTTCGGCACGGGGTTCAGGGACGCCGTGTCCTTGTTCATGAACTGGCCCGTGGCAGGGTTGTACCAGCGGGAGGCCATGTTGACCTTGCCGGTGGCGTTGTCGGTCCAGCCCGACTGGTAGCCGAGGTTGCCGCTGGGGGTGCCGGTGGTGCCGGTGACGTTGCCCAGGGGGTCATACCCGGTGGAGGCGCTCAGGGCCGAGCCGGTGCCGGTGAAGTCGCCGACCACGTCGTCGTGCTGGTCGGTGTAGGCCAGAGTGGCGGTCGCGGGGGTGCCGCCCGCTGTGCCGATGCCCACCAGGGCGTCGCCGGGTGTCCAGGTGTAGGTGCTCGTACCGTCGGACGCAAGGTTGTTGCCGACGCCGGAGTAGGTGAAGGTCCTGGTCGCCCCGCCGTTGGCGGTGCTGGTGATGACCCGGCCGAGGGCGTCGGTGAGGTAGGTCTGGCTGCCCTGGGTCAGTTGCTGGTTGAAGGCGTCGGAGGCGAAGTCGGTCGCGCCGGAGGTGCCGGACTGGTGGGTGAGGGTGCCGCGAGCGCTGTAGGTGTAGGTGTTCTGTCCGTCGCTGGTGAGCTGGTCGCGGGCGTCGTAGGTGTAGACGTCGGAGCCGACGCGGATGCGGTTGCCGGAGTCGTCGTACGCGTACGCGGTGGTGGTGCTGCCGTTGTTCCAGGAGGTCAGACGGTCCGCGTAGTCGTAGATGTAGGTGTTGTTCGCGGCGCCGGCGAGTCCGGTGGTGGTCTTGCTGGTCTCGTTGCCGTTGGGGTCGTAGCCGTAGGCGATGGAGGCGACGGTGTTGCCGCCGGGGGTCTTGAGCGTGTCGGTGGTCAGCCGGTGCAGGTGGTCGTAGCCGTAGGAGCGGGTGTCTCCGCCGGTTCCGTACTGGATGCCGGCCAGCTGGTTGAGAGTGTTGTAGCCGTAGGTGAGGAGGGTGCCGGTGGCCGGGTCGGTCAGGTTGGCGAGCCGGTCGTTGCTGTCGTAGCCGTAGGACGTGGTGCCGGCGGCGTCGGTGCGCGCCGTGAGGAGTCCGTCGCCGTTGTAGGCGAAGGAGCCGGTTCCGGCCGATCCGCTGGTGGTCAGCAGGTCGCCGCGGTCGTCGTAGGTGAAGCTCTCGTCGGTGGCGGCGGTGGTCGTGCCGATCGCGGCGGTGACCGCGCTGCGCATCCGGTTGTCGTGGTCGTAGGTGAAGGTGCGGTCGGCGGTGGCCGCCTCGGCTCCGGTGCCGGACTCGGAAGTGACGTTGCCGACGTTGTCGTAGCCGGTGGTGACGCTCACTCCGCCGGGGGCGGTCCGGGTGACCGGGCGCCCGTCGGCGTCGTAGGCGGTGGTGAAGGTCGAGTCGGCCGCACCGGTGTAGCTGTAGGTGGAGGTGGTCACGGCCGGTTCGACGGTCGACTCCGGCAGGTTCCACACGTTGTAGGTGTAGTAGGTGCTGTTGCCGCGGCCGTCGGTGAAGCGTGTGCCGTTGCCGGCGGCGTCGTAGCCGAACGAGGTCGTGATGGAGTGTGTGTCGTCCACCGGCTGGGTCTCGCCGGTCACGTGTCCGAGGGCGTCGTGGGTGTAGGTGCTGGTGTGCAGACGGGCGTCGGTGGTCGACAGCAGCAGACCGGCCGGGTCGTAGGTCGCCGACTGCGAGGACAGGACCGTGCTGTGGTCGGTGTCGAGCGAAGCGACCCGCACGGGGTTGCCGAGCTGGTCGTAGGTGACGGTGTTCTGGGTGTTGTCGGGGAGGGTGACGGTGGTCTTGCGTCCCTGGCCGTCGTACGCCGTATGGGTGGTGTTGCCGGCGCCGTCGGTGACCTGGGTGCTTTCGCCGACCGCGTCGTAGCCGTAGCCGGTGGTGTCGCCGTCCGGGGTGGTGGTGGAGGCGAGGAACGCACCGCCGGGGTTCAGGGAGGAGGCCGTGTAGAAGTTGTTGGTGGTCAGGGCGGTCGCCGTCGGGTACCGCTCCAGGGAGGTGGCGGTCAGGGGCCGGCCCAGGTAGTCGTAGGTGGCCTGCGTCTGGCCGCCTTCGGGGTCGGTCCGGGACTGCACCTCGCCGTTGGTGTCGTAGACCGTGTGGGTGACGCCGTTGTTGGCGTCGGTGGTCTGGGCCAGGTCGCCGAGCTGGTCGTAAAGGTGTGTGGTGGTGTGCTGGAACGGATCGGTGACGCTCTTGACGTTGCCTGCATCGTCGTACTGGTAGGACGTGGTCGCGTCCCTGATGACGGTGGAGCTGCCCGGCGGGGTGTAGTCAGGGAGTATCCGGGAGTTCACACGGCCGACGGCGTCGTAGGTGGTGGTGACGGTGGTGTCGATCCCGTCCGGGCCCTCGGCCTCGGTGGGCTCACCGAAGGTGTCGTAGCCCGTGTAGCTCGTGGGGTGGACCAGGCCAGGCGCGCCGCCGTCGGACTCGGCCTGGACCGCGGGGGCGGTGGTGACGGCGAGGTTGCCCGCTTCGTCGTAGCTGAAGTAGGTGGTGTTGGTGTCGGGATCGGTCACCGACAGCGGCAGGCCGCGCTGGTCGAGCTGCCAGCGCGTAGTGGCCTGGTCCGAGGAGGACGTGGTGCCGCCGTTGCGGCCCTTGGAGTACAGGGCCGAGATCTCGTCGGCGGACAGGGCCCGCTGGTAGACCTGCACGTTGTCGACCGAGCCGGCGACCGCGTCGGTGACGGTGCCGCCCGCGGTCTCGGTGCCCCCGATGGAGAGCGGGCCGGTCCCGCTCCACGGCGAGGGGTCGCTCGTGGTCGCGGCGAGAACGCCGTTGACGTACAGCTTCAGCGTTCCGGTGCTCGAGTCGAACTGACCGACCAGGTGTGTCCAGGTGTTCAGCGCCGCGTGTGCCGGCGCGACGGCGTCGTAGAACGCCGAGGGTGACGCGAGGTCCTGGCTGGCCGCATGGAGACGGAAGCTGTTGTCGGGCAGCGAGTACTGGAGGTAGAACGACGCCCGGTTGGTGCCGCCCTGGGCCACGAACGTCCGGTACGTGGAGGCGTCGGCGAGGTTCACCCAGGCGGAGACGGTGTAGGAGGAGGCGGTGTTCAGCGCGGGCCCGTTGGTCGCGATGACGCTGCCCGAGCCGCCGGTCGATCCGTTGAAGTGGGCCGCTCCGTCCGACCAGGTGATCCCGGAGCCGGCGGTGGCGGTGTTGCCGTTGCCGGAGTTGTCGGAGACCAAGCTGCCCGACGTCTGGTCCAGCCTCCACCAGGCGTTGGGGTGGCTCACGCCGTCCTCGTGCACCGACTGGCTGGTGAGGTTGCCCATCGGGTCGTAGGTGGAGCTGGTGGTGTGAGTGGTGCCGGTGCCGTCGGTGAGGGTGGTGGTGGCCACCTTGTCGTCGGGCGTGTAGGACACGGTCGTGGTCCGGTTCACGCCGGTCGGATCCACTGTCGTCGCGGTGACCCGGTCGGCGGCGTCCACCGTCGAGTTGGTGGTGGTGGCACCGTTGTTGGTGACCTGCGAGGTCAGGTTTCCTGCCGCGTCATAGGTGTTGGACTGCTCGACGAAGTGCTGGTGCCCGGTCGGGTCGCTGCGGGTGACGGTGGCCGTCAGGCCGTTGTCGGTGTAGGTGTAGGACGTGACGTTGCCCATGGCGTCCGTCAGGGACTGCAGCCGTCCCGACGGGTCGTAGGCGCGGGAGGACTCGACGAGGTCGCGCGCGGCGGACGGGTTGACCGGGTCGCCGATGTAGTTCTTCAGGGTCTGGGTGAGCAGCTTGCCGTTCGGGTCGTACCCGTAGGACAGCACGTTGCCGGCCGGGTCCTGCACCGTCGCCTGGTTGCCGTACCCGTCGTAGGTGTACGTCGTCGTGCCGCCGGCCGCATCCGTGGTGGTCTTCACCTGGTCGTACGGGGTGTACGTGTACGACTGGGTTCGTGAGGCGTCCCCGCCGCCGAGGTCGGCGACCGTCTGGGAGGAGACCATGCCGTCGGCGTCGAAGACGGTGCTGGTCGACTTCTGGTGGGTGGCACTGGTGACCCGGTTGGTGACCGCCGGGTCCACCTCGCCGGTGATCTGCGAATCGCCGTCGTAGGCGTAGGTGGTGGTCAGGCCCGCCGGATAGCTGTCCGAGACGGCCTTCTTCGTCAGCATCCGGCCGATGCTGTCGTAGGTGAACGACGTGACCTGCCCGTCGGGGTCGGTGACGGAGGCGATGTCGCCGTTCTTGAAGTACGAGATCGTGGTGGTCGCGCCGCCCGGGGAAACCGTCCTGTACGGAAGGCCCTTGGGGGCGAACCCGCCGTCCGCGGCCGCGACAGTGGTGCCGTCGGTGTACGCGATCGAGGTGGTACGGCCGTGCGGGAATCCGGGCACCGCCGGCGTGGTGACCCCCGTGGTGTTGCCCGCTGCGTCGTAACTGTACGACGTCAGATAGGTGTTGTCGGAGCCGGACGAGGAGCGCGCGTCGCGCACCGTGCTCGGCAGATCGTTCTGCGGGTTGGGCGTCAGCTGCGCACTGGTGTCGTCCGGGAGGTAACTCGTGTACGTCGTTGAGCACTTCAGGGAGGCGAAGTTCTGACAGGTCACCCTGGACACTTCGTTGCCGCGCACATCGTGGCCTATCGCCGTGATGTTGCCGTCCGGGTCGATGACCGTGTGCTCGAAGCCGCCGGTGTCATAACCGTACGTCGTCCTGTTGCCCAGGCCGTCGATCTGCGCGACGGCCCGGTAGCCGTTCAGCGGGTCGTACTGGTAGGTGACCGTCTTGCTGCCGGGGTCGGTCACCCGCACCGTCTCCAGCGGGGCCATCCCCGAGGAATTGCGGCCGGCCGCCCAGTGGGAGGCCACGTCATCGCCTGAGAGGGCGTGCTGGTAGAGCGCCACTTCGGCGATCGAGCCGGCGAAGTAGCTGACGTCGCCGGGCGAGTCGATCCACGACTTCGCGAAGCCGGCCCCGATGTAGAGGTGGTTGTTGCCCTGGTCGTTCGGGGCGCCGGAGTAGGTGCCCTGCTGATTGCCGTCCAGGTAGAGCGTCTGGGTGCTGCCGGACACGGTGAGGACCACATGGTGCCACTTGTTGTCGGTGACGGTGCTCGTGGAACCGAAGGCGGTCCCGCCGCTGCCGCTGCCGCTCCAGAAGTGACCGTGGATTTTGTTGTCACTGCCGACGTAGAGGACCGGGCTCCAGCTGCCGGAGGCGACGGTCGCTCCCGCGACGGCGACCGACTGGTCGCCGACGAGGACGCCGGGCGTGCTGGTCCTGAACCACAGCTCGACGCTGCGCTCCGTGTAGGTGTGCAGCAACTGTACGGGCAACTGCACATACGAGGACGTGCCGTTGAAGGACGCCGCCGTCTGGTCGGAGAAGGGGCCGCTCACCCCGAGCGTCGTGCCCGCGTACGTCCCTGATCCGGAGTTCTCCTCGTCGACCGCCTCGGAGGCACCCGCCGACTCACCGAGCCGGTAGTAGCCGACGGACCCTGAGCCCAGAATCGCGCCGCGGTAGACCTGGCTGGACCCCGTCACGGCCGGCGCCGCCATGGACCAGGAGCCGCCGTTCTCGTCGACCAGGTGCGTGACGGCCGTCGTCGTGGGGTCGTACGTCACCGACGCGTAGATCTTGCCCGAGGGGCGCGTGACCGTGCTGAGCAGGCTGGCCGGCGTGGTACCCGCCTTGTGGAGGGCGGTGACGTCCGCCTGGACCAGGGGGCGCCCGAAGAAGGAGGCGTCGGCGATCGACCCGTTGAAGTAAGTACCGTAGAGGGTCGACGAGTTGGTGTGCGGCTGGTCCGGCCAGGTGGATCCGAGGTAGCCGGTGCCCAGGTAGGCATGGGTGAACAGCCAGGGCATGTTGCCGGTGAACCCGAAGGAACCGTAGCCCGCCGAGGTTCCCACCTGGCTGCCGTCCAGCCACATCGTCTGCTTGGTCCAGGAACCGGAGAGGACCACGTGGTGCCACTTGTTGTCGGCCACGGAGGCCGACGTGGTGATGGGCGTGGTCGTCGTGCCGTACCAGAACAGGCCGTTGAGCTTGCCGTCGGTGCCGACGTACAGCGACGGTGTGAAGTCGCCTTTGGTCGCCGTGGCCTGTACGGGCATGTCCGAGTAGGAGAACAGCACGCCCGCCGTCGCCTTGGCGGTCTTGAACCACAGGGAGATCGTCTGGGAGCTGGAGGTGCCGAGGCCGAGGTCCGGGAGCTGGACGTACGAGGACGTCCCGTTGAAGCCGGCGGCGGTCGAGGTGCTGCCGACCAGCGGACCGGCCTGGCCCAGGGTCACGTTGCTGTACGTCGCCGCGCTGAGGAGCTCATCGCCCTACTTGCAGCCGCATTCGTCCGATTCACTACCCTACGTGCCTCAATCACGACATTTGCTCCCGCCGAAGGCGATCCGAAGCGCTCGGCATTGCTGCGGGCGGTGTCGTACCGGGCACGGAATGATTGCGGCATGGGCGTCCCGGCACGACGGCGCCGGAGCTGCGGCAGCATGACGGTCCATGAGCAGAGACCGCTATGTCGACTTCCTGCGCGCGTGGGCGATCGTGCTGGTGGTCCTCGGCCACTGGCTGATCACGGCCCTGGTCCGGGAGCCCGGTGGGCAGATCACCGCCCCGGAGTTGCTGGCGGTCGTTCCCTGGACCCAGTGGCTGACCCTCGCGTTCCAGATCATGCCGCTGTTCTTCCTGGCCGGCGGCCATGCCGCGGGCGGTTCCTGGTCGCGGGCCCGGGCGGCCGGGGGTAAGGCCGCCGGGTGGCTGGGCCGACGGGCGCTGCGGCTGCTCCTTCCGGTGGGCGCCTACAGCGGTCTGGTGCTGCTCGCCGTCGGTGTCTGTTCGGCGGCCGGCGTGGATGCGGACACGCTCGCACTGGTGGGCTGGGCGATGGCGATGCAGTTCTGGTTCCTTCCGGTGTATCTGCTGCTCAGCGCCCTGACACCACTGCTGTATGCGGCGCACCGGCGCTGGGGGCTCCTCGTCCCGTCGGCGGCTGGGGCGGTCGCCCTGGCGGTCGACGTGCTCGTGGTGACGGCGCACGTGCCGTATGCCGGGCTGCTCAACTACGTACTCGTGTGGGGTGTCGCCTATCAGCTGGGATTCTGCTGGCGGGACGGGCTGCTGACCGGGCGTCGGCTCGTGCCGTTCGCGATGGCGGCGGGCGGCGGGGTGGCCTTTGCCGCGCTCGTGGCCCTCGGGCCGTTCCCGGTCAGCCTGATCCTGGTGACGGGGCAGACCACGAGCAACACCAATCCGCCGTCGGCTGCGATGCTGGCGTGGGTGGTGGCCCAGGTCGGGCTGTGTCTCCTCGCCGCGCCGCCGGTACGACGGCTGCTGGACCGCGAGCCGGTGTGGCGCGTGGTTCGCCCCGTGGGCGCGGCCAGCATGACGCTGTATCTGTGGCACATGCTGCCGGTGCTGGCCGTCGCCGCCGCGTTCTACCTGACCGGTCTCGCGCCCGAGCCGGGTCTCGGGTCCGCCGCGTGGTGGGGGCTGCGCGTGCCGTGGCTGCTGATCCTCGGCGTCGTCCTGGCCGGCGTCGTGTCCGCGCTCGGGCCGCTGGAGCGCGGCCTGGTCGTGCTGCACGAACGGACCAGTCCGGACGCCGGCCTGCGCCGGGCCTGGCCGCTGTGGCTCGGCCTGGCCATGAGCGTCGCCGCTCTGGCCCGCTTGGCCGTGCAGGGCTTCGCGCCCGACGGCCGGTTCCCCGTACTGCCGGCCGTGGGCCTGGCGTCGGGCACGGCGTTGGTGATGCTCACCCGGTGGACGGCGGCACCCCGGCTCGACCGGCCCTCGGGGGCTCGGGCTCCGGGCCGCGTGTGAAAGCGGCAACCGGGGCGAACCTCACGACCGCCTGCCCGTCGGGTTGATCGCGGATCGGCGGTGTCATCCGCGTGCCACCGCAGTCACCTCCGTAGGACGAGACGTGTTCGCCGCCGATGAATCGGAGAGCCGGAGAGCCGGAGACGGATTGCGGCTGCGCGAACGCCGGCACGGCGCGAATAGCCTGCGCAGATGAAGCAGATGAAGCGGATGGAGCGGATTCAGCGGGTCGCCGGCGCAGTGGTCGGCTCAGCGGTGGGTGACGCCCTGGGCGCACCCTTCGAGTTCGGCCCGCCGGGAGCGTTCTCCGCCCGGTTCCCCGAGCCCGGTGCCGGTGACGAGATGAGCGGAGGCGGCGGCTGGGACCCGGGCGAGGCCACCGACGACACGCAGATGGCCGTCCTGGTCGCCGAGTCCCTGCTGGAGCGGGGCGGACTGGATCTGCCGGACATCTTCGCCCGCTTCCAGCGGTGGGCGGCGGCGGACCCGAAGGACATCGGCCTGCAGACCGAGGACGTCCTGACCAACGGCATGCCCTGGGACCTCGCCGCCGCGATCCACTTCCAGGTCAACCGGCGAGCCGCCGGAAACGGCTCCTTGATGCGGGCATCGACCTCCGCGGTCCACTTCGCTCGCACCGGCCGGGAAGCCACCATGGACGCGGCCCGTCGCATCGCCGCCCTCACCCACGGCGACCGCGCGGCCTGGGAAGGCACCGCGATCTTCCACGAACTCGTCCGCGTCACACTGGAGGACACCGACCCCCTCGCCGTGCTCCCGGACGTCCTGGGTCTTGTCCATCCCGACCACCGCGGGCGCTACGCCACGGTCCTGGCGCCCGGCTGGCACCCCGATCAGGCGACCGAGTTCAACGGTGCCGTCTGGCCCTGCCTGGGCTCTGCCGTCTGGGCCCTGCGCACCACCAGCGGCTTCGAGGAGGCGATACGCGCGGCGATCGACCTCGGCGGTGACACGGACACCGTCGCCGCGGTGACCGGCGGCCTCGCGGGGGCGTACTACGGGCTCGATGCGATTCCCGCCCGCTGGACCCGGCCGCTCCATGTCCCCCTCCCGGGATTCGGCGGACGGGTGCTGCACGTGGCGGACCTGCTCCGCCTCGCGCACCGCCTCGGAGCGGGGCCGGCCGTCGTACCGTCAAGTCCGTGCGCCGGTACGCCCTGACCAGCAGCCGTCCGCTGTCACTCGGTGTCGTCGGTGCGGAGGGTCAGGTCGAGAAGGCCGGGGAAGCGGGCGTCGAACTCCTCCCTGCGCAGCCGGTTGAGCCGTTTCGGGCCCTGGTCGCGCTGTTCGACCAGGCCGGCGTCGCGCAGGACCGAGAAGTGGTGGCTCTTCGCGGCCCGGCCGACCGGTACGTCGAAGTTGCTGCAGCTGAGCGCCCAGTCGGGATGGCCGGCCAGGTCGCGGACCAGCTGGATGCGCACGGGATCCGCGAGCGCGGACAGGGCGGTGAGAAGCGGGACGTCGTCGGGGTGGGTATGCACGGGTGCCGGACGGTGACTTGTGCCTTCGGTCCGGTCCGCCATTTCGGTGTCCTCCTCCGCCCAGTGTTCGATGGCCATCGTACAGTGCTAGTGTTCGCTTCCGGTCGAACACTCACGGAAGGGTGGTTCTGCGTATGCGTGCGGTCGAGTTCCATGAGTACGGCGGTCCCGAGGTGCTGCGCGTCGTGCGGACCGCGACACCCGAGCCGGGCCCTGGTCAGGTGACCGTCGAGGCCGTCTGGGCGGGGGTGAACTTCGCGGACGTGAAGGCGCGCGCCGAGGGGTACCGGGTGGCGTCGCTGCCCTACCGTCCGGGTCTGGAGGTCTCCGGGCGCATCCGGGCGGTCGGGGAGGGCGTCGCGGGTCTGCGGGCGGGGCAGGAGGTCATCGCACTCGTCGACGGCGGCGGCTACGCCGAGGTCGTGCTCGCGGAGGCCGCGAGGGTCTCCCCGTTGCCCGAGGGGCTGGACCTGCGGACCGCGGCCGCGCTGCCGACGGTGCTGCCGACCGCGCACGCACTGGTCCACGAGGTGGGGCGGCTGCGGGCCGGGGAGAGCGTGCTGGTGCACGGCGCGGCGGGAGGCATCGGCACGGCGGTCGGCCAACTGGCCCGGGCAGCGGGCGCCGGCGCGGTGTACGGGGTGGCCTCCAGCGACGCCAAGGCCGACTACGCGCTCAAGCACGGCTACGACGAGGTGTTCCGGCCCGGCGCCTTCGAGACGGACGTCCGCCGGGCGACCAGCGGCAGCGGCGTCGACCTGGTCCTGGACCCGGTGGGCGGCGACACGCTGCGCCGCGGTCTGGAGGCGCTGGCCGTCTTCGGGCGCCTGGTCTCCTTCGGCAACGCCGGGGGCGCCGCGCCCTGGCGGGCCGGACAGGACGAGCTGTACGCGCAGGGCCGCTCCGTCGCGGGCTTCTCCGTGCTCGGCCTCGCCCAGTCCGCCCCCGAAGCCCTGCGTGCGCTCGCCGAACGCGCCCTGCGCACCGTCCGCGACGGAGTGGTCATCCTTCCCGTCACCGCCGAGTTCTCCCTGTCGGAGGCGGCCGACGCACACCGGCTCATCGGCGGACGCACGTCCACGGGCAAGCTGCTGCTGCGCATCACCGACTGACCGCCGAGCAGGCCTCGTGCGGGGTGGCCGGTGCGAGGGCCGCGTCGAGCAGATCCCGCCAGCTCACGGCAGCAGGGGCAAGGCGTTCGTCCGCCGCCAGGCGCGGCGGCCGAGGATCCTCCCCGGCCCGCGCCGGCAGGCGAAGGGCGGCCGGGACATCGTCGACGGCCCCGTACGCGTGCTCAGTACGCGACCTGCCGGAGATCCGCAACAGATTTCGTAGCCTATGTCCGGCCGACCATGGCGGCGGGATCGACGATGCGGTCGAAGTCCTCGGCGCTGATGCAGCCGGAGGCCATCGCGGCCACGCGCAGGGTGGTGTCCTCGTCGTCGGCCTTGTGGGCGATCACGGAGGCCTTGTCGTAGCCGATCACGGGCGAGAGGGCGGTGACCAGCATGAGGGACCGGTCGACGTAGGCGTCGATCTGGTCCTGGTTGAGTTCGGTGCCTCCGATGCAGCACTCGCGCATCTTGGTGCAGGCGTCGGCGAGGATGGTCACCGCGTGCAGGAAGTTGCCCACCCCGGCGGTCCCGGCGGTCCCGGCGCCGAAGACGAGCAGCTTCTGGTCCCGCATCCGTACGCCACTGACCTTGACGGCGGACAGGGCGGCGGCCAGCGTGATGGCTCCGGTGCCCTGCATGTCGTCGTTGAAGATCCGGTAGCGGCCGCCGTACTGCTCCAGGATCCGCCGTGCGTTGCTGGGGCCGAAGTCCTCGAAGTGCAACAGTGCGTCGGGGAACGTGGACGATGCCGTCTCCAGGTACTTCTCGATGAACGCGTCGTATTCGGCGCCGCGGACGCGCGGGTGCCGGTTGCCCAGATACAGCGGGTCCTGCAGCAGCGAGGTGCGGTCGGTGCCCGCGTCCAGCGACACGGCGACGACGCGGCGCGGGTCGATACCGGCGGCCGCCGTGTACACCGCGAGCTTCCCGACCGAGATCTGGATCCCTCCCACGCCCCAGTCGCCGATCCCCAGGATCTCCTCCGCGTCACTGCACACGATCAAGTCGACGTCCTCGGGACCGAGTTGCAGCGTCGCGAAGGCCTTCTCCATGTCGTCGGGCCGGTCGACGGACAGGAAGAGGCCTCGTGGGCGCCGGTATTCGTGGGAGTACTTCTCGATCGCCTCGCCCACCGTGGGGTCGTACACGATCGGCAACAGCTCGGCGAGGACCTTGAAGTACAGGGTTTCGTTGCGATCGTGGAGCTGTTCCAGATACACGTTCTTGGCCAGATCGCTGTCCTGAACCCGCAGCTGCTGGTAGGCGCGCTGTGCCTGCCGGTCGAGCGTGAGCACTCCCGAGGGGAGCCGCCCGGTGAGGCCGAGCGCTTCCCTTTCCTCGGGCGTGAAGGCCACGCCACGATTGCGCAGCGGATCGACGAGGACGCCCGGCGTCGCCGGGGTCTGCTCGTGGCCCTCGGTCATGGGAGTCTCCCTGTGTGCGCATGCCGAGGCGGTTCTGACCGGGGGGGCGAAGGGGAGCCGGCCGGAATCAGCGGAGGTCCGAGTGGCTCCGACGCCCGGCAGAATACGGAGGTCCGAGGCCGGCGTCCCCGCTGCGGACGGCGCCGACACCTGCACCGCCCGGCAGGCCCACCACGCACATCGCGGTAGGCGCCTCGGCGGTGCCACGGTCTGAGTCCAGGCTAACGACCGGCTGACACGCTGCGCGACGCGCCCGGACCCGCTCGCCCGCCGCGCGGCACCCGTCCCGTCGCACGACCAACGGGACGCCGGGCGGGTCAGTTCGTCACGATGCCGTGCAGGAGCAGGTCGATGAGCCTGCCGGCCAGGTCGCGTTGCCCCTCGCTGCCGGCCATGAGGCTGATCCCGCCGAGGGCCATCAGTACGTCCCGGGCATCGACACCCGGTCGCGCCTCGGACTCGGCCTGTGCGGCGGCTAGCAGGTGGGCGATGGCGTCGGCGAGCAGCGCCCGGGTCTGCAGCCGCTCGCTCTCGTCGGTCAGCACCACGGCCAGCGCATCGGCCATGCCCTGCTTGGCGGCCATGAAGTCGATGAAACGCTCCATCCAGGACCGCAGCGCGTCCACCGGTGGCTGCGTGGCAGTGAGGTGCGGTGCCACCTCGCACAGGCGCTGCACCTCCTGCCGATAGACCGCCTCGATGAGCAGTTCCTTGGACGGGAACCGGCGGTAGAGCGTGCCGACTCCGACGCCGGCCACACGGGCGATGTCCTTCACCGAAGCACCGGCCCCCTCACGTGCGAAGGCGGCCGCCGCCACCTCCAGCAGCCGGTCCTCATTGCGCTGCGCGTCCGCACGCAGCGGCCTGCGCGGCCGCACCGCGTCCCCCTCGTGGCCAGTCACTCTCGACTCCCTTCCTGCCGCACTTGCAACCGGAACCAGTTCCGCTTAGCCTCGAAGACGAACCGGAACCAGTTCCGGATATGAGCGTACGACGGCCCGTGCCCCTATGCCACCGGCCGTCCACTCAGACGCGCCATTCCCCCCTCTTGCTGGAGATTCCCATGACCGACAACCTCGTCACGACCCCGTTCGGCGCGCAGACGACCGCCGCGGAGACACTGGCCGGCATCGACCTGAGCGGCCGGCGCGCCGTCGTCACCGGAGGCGCCTCCGGCATCGGACGGGAGACCGCGCGGGTCCTCTCCGCCGCCGGCGCCGAGGTGGTCGTCGGGGTACGCAACCTGGCCGCAGGAGTGCAGGTCGCCGAGGAGATCACCCCGTCGGGCGGCCCCGGAACGGTGCGCGCCGCGAGGCTCGACCTCGCCGACCAGACCTCCGTACGCGCCTTCCTGGAAGCATGGCAGGGACCGCTGCACATCCTGGTCCTCAACGCCGGCGTGATGGCTTCGCCGCTGGAGCGGACGAAGGAGGGCTGGGAGATGCAGTTCGCCACCAACCACCTCGGTCACTTCGCCCTGGCCGCCGGTCTGCACAGCGCCCTGGCGGCCGCCCACGGCGCACGCGTGGTCACCGTCAGCTCGGTCGGCCACGTCAACGGCGACGTGTTCTTCGACGACATCAACTTCGAGCAGCGCCCCTACGACCCCTGGGCGGCCTACAGCCAGTCCAAGACCGCCAATGTCCTGTTCGCGGTCGAGGCGGGCCGCCGCTGGGCTCCCGACTCGATCGCCGTCAACGCCCTGAACCCTGGCCGCATCACCAGCACCCGGCTCGGCCGCCACATCGGGGACATCTCCAACAGCCCGTCCTCGTTCGACGCCACCAGCACCGATGTGTCCTGGAAGAACATCGAGCAGGGTGCGGCAACCTCGGTACTGCTCGCCGCCTCCCCGCTGGTCGAAGGTGTGACCGGCCGCTACTTCGAGGACTGCAACGAGGCCGGCCCGCACCGGCCCGGTGTGCGCCGGGGAGTGGCCGCCCACGCCGTGGACCCGAGGAACGCGGCCCGCCTGTGGCAGATCTCCCTCGACATGGTCGCAACCGCCGCCACGACGGTCTGACGACCACGTCATCGGCCATCTCCGCGATACCGCCGCGTGACCGTTCGCGCCCGGAGCGACCGTTTGCCGCGCGGCGCCAGCAGCGGCATCGGCGCGGCCCGCCCTGAGCCTGGCCGCGGAGGGTGCCGTCGTCTCGCTCGTTGCCCGACGCCGAGACCGGCTCGAAGGGCCGGCCGAGAAGATCCACGCAGAGGGCGGGAAGGCGCGCCACCCGTCGGCCCGCTCGCTACGCGGCGAACGGCCCGGGTATCTCCCCCGACCCCCGCTGGATCAGCCGGGTCGGCATGACCACCGTGCGCGGTGGTGAGACGTCGCCGTGGATCCGGGCGAAGAGGAGGTGGGCCGCGCTGGTCGCGAGGGCCACCGGGTCCTGGGCGATCACCGTGACCGGCGGAGTCAGCCGGGCGGCGAGCGCGAAGTCGTCGAAGGCGATGAACGCCAGGTCGGCGGGGAGGACGGTGAGGGCGCCGAAGGCGAGGAGTTCGTTGCCGGCCAGGAGGGCCGTCGGCGGGTCGGGAAGGGCCAGGAGGGCGGTGACGGCCGTGGCCGCCTCCGCGCCCGACCGTATGCCGTCCCTGACCAATGCCGGGTCGGGCGCGATCCCCGCCGACTCCAGCGCTGCCAGATAGCCGCGCCGGCGTTCGCCGAACGTCCAGATCTCCGGCGTGTCGCCGATGTACCCGATGCGGCGGTGACCGTGCGCCACCAGGCGGCCGACGGCCTCCCGCACCGCGCCGAAGTTGTCGACCACCACGGCGTCCACGTCCAGGCCGGGTGCCGCCCGGTCCACGCAGACGATCTTCGTGCCCTGTGCCTGGGCGGGGCGCAGGAAGCGGTGGCTGCCCGCGGCCGGGGTGAGGATCAGACCGTCGACCCGGCGGGCGGTGAACGCGGCGATCACCTCGCGCGCCCGGCGCGGGTCGGCCCGGCTGGAGCCGATGAGCATGACGCTGCCGCGCTGCCGGGCGACGTCCTCGGCGGCGGAGGCCACGGCCGCCATGAAGGGGTCGGCGACGTCGTCGACCAACAGCCCTATGGTCTGGCTGAGTTGGTCCGTACGGCGCAACTGGCGTGCCACATCGTCGCGTTGGTAGCCGAGTTTGCGGACCGCGGCCTCCACGCGTGCGGCGGTCCTCGGGGCGACGGCCGAATCGCCGTTGACAACCCGGGACACCGTCATCGCGCTGACGCCCGCTTCCGCGGCAACGTCCTTCATGGTCGGCCGGGTCGCTGTCACGCCACGTCCTCCACCTGCGTCACGTTTGAGCGTCGACTCGTTAACGTTACCAACTCGGCGGCATATCAACGCCCGTGCAAACAACGGGAGATGGGGACGGATCCGGGAGTGCCGACCGCCGTCTGCAGCACCCTTGACACCCCGCTGTGAGCGCCCCAAGAATCAGCCAAGCTGTTAACGATACCAACCAGAAGGCACAACATGGCCTCTGCAAGGGAACCACTGCTCACGGCACATGGAGTGGTCAAACGTTTCGGCCACGTCCAGGCGCTCTCGGGCGCCGATTTCACGGCATACCCCGGCGAGGTCGTCGCCCTCATCGGCGACAACGGCGCCGGCAAGTCCACTCTGGTGAACGTCCTGTCGGGCGTGCTCTCCCCCGACGCCGGTGAAGTCCGCCTGGACGGCGAGCCGGTGCGGTTCTCCGGGCCGATGGACGCACAACGGCACGGCGTGGAGACCGTGTACCAGGATCTGTCGCTCGCACCCGATCTCGACGCGGCGGCCAATCTCTATCTCGGCCGGGAGATCCTGCGCGGCGGGCTGCTCGGGCGCATCGGCGTCCTGGACCGGCCCGCGATGCGCCGGGAGGCGGTCAGGGCCTTCGCTGAACTCGGCGTGGAGCTCAAGGATGTGACGGCCGCTGTGACAACGTTGTCGGGTGGGCAGCGGCAGTCCGTCGCGGTGGCGCGTGCGGTCGCCTTCGCCCACAAGGTCATCTTCATGGACGAGCCGACCGCCGCCCTGGGGGTCGTCCAGCGCGCCCGCGTGCTGGAGACCGTCCGCAGGGTCGCCGACCGGGGCATCTGTGTCGTGCTGATCAGTCACAACATGCCCGAGGTGCTGTCGGTCGCGGACCGGGTGGAGGTGCTGCGGCTGGGCCGGCGGGTCGCGTCGTACACCGCCGCGGACACCACGATCGAGGAACTCGTCGGGGCGATGACCGGCTCGCTGGACGGGCCGAACGGGGGCAAGGAAGCGGAGGACGGACGATGACGGCCGAGAGCGAGAAGGCCCCCGCGGCCGTCGACAGCCGTGCCGGCGTGCCGGACTGGCTCCGGCGTGCGGCAACCCTCAACGAACTGTGGACCTTTGTGATCCTCCTGGCGCTGGTGGTGTTCTTCACCATCGCCGCGCCGGGCAAGTTCTTCACCACCTACGACATCACCCAGATCGCCGTGAACGCGGCCATCTACCTGGTCCTCGGCGTCGGCATGACGTTCGTGATCATCACGGCGGGCATCGATCTGTCGATCGGGTCGGTGCTGGTGCTGGCCGCGGTGGCGGCGGGTGAGTACAACATCCATCACGGCGGGCCGGCTTCGGGCTGGGGCACGGTCGCGTTCTCGGCCGTCATCGCGCTGGCCGTGGGCACGGCGTGGGGCGCGTTGCAGGGCGTGGTGGTGGCGACCGGCAAGGTGCCGCCGCTGATCGTGACGCTGGGCGGGCTCGGCGCGGCGCTGGGGATCGCCGAACTCGCCACCGGCGGCCAGGACCCGGCCGGTGCGGCCTCCACCCATCTGCAGAACAGCCTGGGCTTCGGCAAGGTGCTCGGCATTCCCTGGATGGTGATCCTGGCGGCCGTGGTCACGGCGATCTTCGGCGCGGTGCTGGGCAGTACCCGGTTCGGCGAGCACACTCTCGCCATCGGGTCGAACCCGACTGCCGTACGGCGGGCGGGTATTCCGGTGGGCCGCCAGCTGGTGAAGGTGTACGGCCTGATGGGGCTGCTGGCCGGGCTGGGCGCGGTGATGTGGCTGGCGTCCTACGGCACCACGTCGATCGCCGGGCACTCCACCGACAACCTCAAGGTGATCACCGCGGTGGTCCTGGGCGGGACCAGCCTGTTCGGCGGGCGGGGTTCGGTGCTGGGCACGGTGATCGGCGTGTTCATCCCGGCGGTGCTGACCACCGGGCTGATCGTGATCGGCGTCCAGCAGTACTGGCAGGACGTGGCGGTGGGCGTGGTGCTCGTCGTGGCCGTCTACATCGACCAGATGCGCAGGAAGACCCGGGAACGCGCATGACGGGCCCGCGGACGACGGATTCGTGCATGACTACTCGATCGCGCAGGACGCAGGACAAGGAGAACTCTGTGATGGGGAGCATTCGCAGCAGGCGCGGGTTGCTGGTCGCGGTGGGCACCATTCTGGCCCTGGGCGCGGCCTCGGCATGCAGCTCGTCCAACGACAGTGGCAGTTCGGGGAGTTCGGGCGGTGCCAAGGGCAAGAAGGTTCGGCTGATCACGGGTGTGAAGAGCGACCCGTTCTACATCACCATGACCTGTGCCGCCCAGCAGGAGGCCAAGGCCAAGGGCATGGACTTCACGGCGGACGGTTCCGCGCAGTGGGACGTGTCGGTGCAGCGCCCGCTGCTCGACTCGGTGGCGGCGGCCCGCCCGGACGGGCTGCTGATCTCGCCGGTCGACACCAGCGCGCTGACGCCGTCGCTCAAGCAGATCCAGTCGTCGGGCACCAAAGTGGCGCTGGTGGACACCACGGTGACCGACACGTCGATCGGCATCACCCGGATCTCGTCGGACAACGAGAAGGGCGGCCGGGTCGCCGCCGACGCGCTGGCCAAGCTGATGAACGAGAAGGGCTCGGTCATCGTCATCAGCGTCAAGCCCGGCGTGTCGACGACCGACGCGCGGATCAAGGGCTTCACGGAGGAGATGGGCAAGTACCCGGACATCAAGGTGCTGCCGACGCTCTACGACAACGACCTGCCGGCCACCGCCGCCTCCCAGATCCAGTCGACGCTCGCCGCCCACCCGGACCTGGGAGGGGTGTTCGCGGGCAACACCAACACCGGTACGGGTATCGCCACCGGGCTGAAGCAGGCAGGCAAGCAGGGTGCGGTGAAGGTGGCCGCGTTCGACGCCGAGCCCGACGAGGTCGCCGCGCTGAAGGCGAACACCCTCCAGGTGCTGGTCGCCCAGGACCCGGCGGCGATCGGCCGGCAGGCGGTGGACCAGCTCGCGAACGCCTTCGAGGGCAAGTCGGTCGGCAAGAGCATCGGCACCGACATGGTGGCGATCACGAAGGACAACATGGGCGACCCGTCGGTCAGCAAGTACTTCTACAAGTCGCAGTGCTGACGCTCCGACCCAGCTGACGGGCAGTCAACGGCCGGGTGGACCCGCCTCTTGGGTCCCCCCGGCCGCCGGTCGTGCGGGCGGCTCAGCTCAGCGAGCAGGAGTCGCCGTTCAGCGTGAAGCCGTACGGCGAGGAGTTGCTGCCGCTCCAGGTGCCGAGGAACCCGAAGGACAGCGTGCCGTTCGCGGCGACCGACTGGTTGTAGGAGGCGGCGTCCGCGGTGACCTGGGCGCCGTTCTGGCTGACGCTGGCGTCCCACATCTGGGTGACCTTCTGGCCGTCCCGGAAGGACCACTGGACCCGCCAGCCGGCCAGCGCCCGGGGGGTGGTGACGGTGACGGTCGCCTGGAAGCCGTCCTTCCACTGGTTGACCAGGTCGTAGGAGACCTTGCAGGTGGCCGCCGCGCTCGGGCTCGGGCTCGGGTCGGCGGAGTTGCCGGTCTTGTGGCTGGTGCTCGCCGTCGGCGTGGAGGTGCCCTGGGGCTCCGGGTCGGGGTTGTTGTCGCCCGGCTTGCCCGCGCTCGCCGAGGTGGACGGGGCGGCGGAGGCCGTGTGGGCGGTGGGGGTCGGATCGGCGGACGGGATGGCGGCGGTGGGGTCGGCGACCGGCTGACGGTCGTCGTGGGAGGCGGCGGCCGTGTCGTCGCCGGAGCCACCGCCCATCGGCATCATCGACACGCCGAGCGCCACCAGGGAGATCAGCACCGCCGCGCCGAGCAGGCCGTGCCGCAGCACCTTGCTCCGGCCGCTGCCCTCCTTGGGGTCGCCGCCGTCGCTGTCGGCGACGCCCGGCCGGGCCCCGAGCCGGACCTCGGCCGCGCGGCGGCGGCGCTCCAGGTAGGCGAGGCCGCCCCAGCCGATGACCCCGCCGGCGAGCGCCGCGGGCAGTCCGCCGCCGTGCAGCCGCAGACAGGCGGCGGCCTCGGCGCACTGCACACAGGTGGCAAGGTGCCGGGAGAGGTCGTCGGGCGTGTCGGCGGCCGAGGACCGGGTGACCGCGTCGAGGAGCCGGGCGTAGCTGCGGCACTCGGCGTCCATCGGCGTGTCGAGGTGGGCGCGGTGGCAGCGGTCCCGGAAGAGCGCGCGCACCTGTTCCAGCTCCTGGGCGGCGACGACCGGGTCGAGGCCGAGCCGGCGCGCCACGGAGGACAGGGGCAGCGCCTCCACCTCGGCCAGCCACAGCAGTTCGGCGTCCGCCTCCTGCATGTCCCGCAGGCCGCGCAGCGCGACGGGCCGCTGCAACGGCAGCCCCGTATAACGCGTGGCCTTCTCGGAGTTGAGCCACAGCCGGAGGTCCGGGTCGAGTTTGTGCCCGAGTCCCGAGGTCTCCCAGCCGGCGGCCGTGTTGCGGACCGCGGTGAGCAGCAGCGGGATCATCGGCAGCCGGGCGGCGCGCCGTCCGGTGCCGCGCCCGGGAGTGAAGTCCGTGTCGCGGGCCTCGCGCATACCCAGCGCGAAAGCATCGGTGGCCAGTTGATTGGCCGTCAGAGAGCCGGACGTGCACAGGTCGGCGTAGGAGAGCACCGCGTCCCAGCATTCGGAGAACAGCGCTGCCTCGGCGGCGTCCTGAGGGGTCGGCAGGTCGGTCATGGTCTCCTGCATCCAAAGCGAGGTCAACTCACCATATTGGCCATGGAGTTGGGGGGAACCTCGCGGCAGGACCGCAGCTTTTCACGTCTCCTGCACAACTGACAAGCGGCATATTCAAAACCGGATACCGGTGGTCGTGCCACGGGTTCGCCCCGTCACCTTTACCACCGGTCCCCGGTGTCACGTCAACCACTGTGCTCAGCACCGTGCCCGGTGCCGCGACCCACAACTCCGGCCTCTTGTACGGACCGCGACCACCATTCGACTCACCGTTCCCGTGAGTCTCCTCCACCTCTCCGGTTCGGATCAGGCCCCCGCCGACTCCGCGACCGACTCGTCGGCCGTCTCCCGCGCCGGAAGGCTGTCCATGAAGGAGCTCACGGAGAATACGGCACGGCCGGGTCCGGGCGGGCCGTAGCCGGGGGGCGAGGAGAGACCGAAGTCCTCCATCGTCTGACGATAGGCCTGGAGCAGCCGGATGTGGTACTCCAGCGGGGCGCCCTGCGGGTTGGCCTTGCCGAGCGGGGTGGTCGGCTCGGGGCACCAGGTGGTGAACCGGGGCGTGATCCCGTGCGACATGAAGAAGCGCAGGCCCTCGGTGGTGGAGGCGATCGCCTCGTCGACGGTCTTGAACCCGAAGGGCTCGGCCATCTCCACACCGGCCACGAAGTTGGGGATCACATTGCGCGCGCCGAAGATCTCGGCCGAGTCCAGGATCCGCTTGTGCCACTCGTCCCGGCCGACGTACCGCTCCTTGCCCGGGCAGTACATCTTGAACAGGTACTCGTCCCACACCTCGTAGTTGGGGTGGTAGATCTGCACGCCGTAGTCCTTGAAGCGCTGCACGTCGTCACGCGGCAGCGCCTGGGCGACGACCTTGCCGATCCAGCGGCCCGGGAACCGCTCCTCGATGGCCTTGGCGTAGCGCCCGTAGAAGTCGGCCTCGTCCCGCCCGCCGACGGTCTTGGTGATCGCGCCGCCGGTCAGCGTGTAGGCGGTGGACGCCTTCGCGGTGTCGTAGCGGTCGATGATCTCCAGCGCCTCCAGGACCTCCTCCACGTCCTTGACGCCGGTGTACGGCCGTCCGGCCGCCTTGTGCTGGCGCCAGTTGTGGTTGATGTCGCAGTACTGGCACTCCTCCTTGGCGCCGAAGTACTGGCAGACCCGGAAGACGGTGAGGTAGATCAGGTAGCCCCACTGGATGGTCGGGGCGACCTCCATCACGGACTTCCCGTTGGAGAGCTTGTGCCGGTAGTACTCCGGCATCGGAGGCACCCCGACGTCGGCGATCCGCTTCCCGTCGAGATAGAGGCCGAGCATGCCCTCCTCGTCCGCGGCCACCCGGTACGGCGAGGTGGGGTTCACCCGCACCGACACCACGGTCCGGCGCAGGTCGTACGGCCCGCCGGTGAGGATGATCTCCTCCGGGGGCCGGCGCAGCGCGGCCTCGCCCAGTTCGGGCAGGGTGCCGTGGTCGAAGGAGAAGATGAAGTACGACTTCGGCTTGACCTCGCCGCTCTCGTTGTCGCTCAGCGCGGACGGGTCGAAGGCCACACCGCCCCGGAGCAGGTCCTCCTTGAAGACGGCTTCCCTCGGTACATGCGGGAACCTCTCCATCAGATCCTCGACCAGCGCGGTACGGCTGCCCATCCCGTGTCTCCTCCCGGCTCAGGCGTTCGACTCCTCACGGTATGCCCCCGCTCGTTGGTCAGCCGTGCCGGGTCCCCTCTCGGCGCGCGATGTGTCCCGGTACGGCCGTGTCCGGGGGCAGTACGGGATCCGTCACCGGGGTACCCCAGACCGAGGTCAGGGGCAGCACCCCCGCCCAGAGCCCGAGCTCGGCGTCCGGTCCGTCGCCGTCCTCCGGTGCGCCGGTACGGATCTTGACGGAGGCCTCCGCCAGGGAGAGGGCGAGCAGCGTGGTGGCCGCCAGCTCCTTGCGGTTCGGCCGGCGGGCGTACGACCACTGGCCCGGCGCCGAGTGTTCGGTGAGCAGCCGCAGGCCCGCCAGCTTCTCCTCCGGGTCGGTCACCTTGCGGGCCGTGCCGTGGATCATCGCGCTGCGGTAGTTGACGCCGTGCTCGAAGACGGACCGGGCCAGCACCAGACCGTCCACATGGGTGACGGTGACGCACACCGGGGTGCCGCCCGCGAGGCTGCG
This sequence comes from Streptomyces sp. Ag109_O5-1, assembly GCF_003814875.1. Taxonomy (GTDB): domain Bacteria; phylum Actinomycetota; class Actinomycetes; order Streptomycetales; family Streptomycetaceae; genus Streptomyces; species Streptomyces sasae. Next base: position 2,754,063 of record NZ_RKQF01000001.1, read on the forward strand.
GCTGGCGACCGAGCCGTGCAGGTACAGGTGCCGCTCGTCCCGCCCGTACACCGTCGGCACGACCAGCGGCCGCCCCTCGACCACCACCCCCAGATGACAGACGAACCCGGCGTCCAGAATCGCCTCCAGATCGGCCCGGTCGAGGCTGCCCTGCTCGCGCAGCCGGCGGTGCCGGGTGAGGTCGGTGCTGGGGAGGAGCGGAGGCAGCGAGTCGGTGGCCATACCGGCACGCTACCGATACCGCAGCGCAATGACCACCATGTTGCCGATCACGGCAATATCCACCCACAGGACAACGAAATCCGCAGCCCACTGCCGCCCCTCAACTGCTCCCGGCGCGTCGGGTCGACTCCCGCAGCACCACATGCGTCCCCAGCACCAGATGCTGGCCGTCCGGCAGCTCGTCGCGGTGCAGGGCGAGGCGGACGGCCGCGCGCCCCAGTTCCTCCTGGGGCACATGGACCGTGGTGAGCGTCGGGTAGACGTCCCGGGCGACCGGGATGTCGTCGTACCCGGCCACCGCGATGTCCTCCGGTATACGGCGGCCGGACTCCCGTACCGCCTGGATCACACCCGAGGCGATCATGTCGGTGGCCGCGAAGATCGCCGTGAACTCCTTCCCGGAGGCGAGGAGTTCACGGGTCGCCTGGTAGCCGTACGAGCGGGAGAAGACGCCGTCGACGATCAGGTCCGGGTCCGGCGCGAGGCCGAGCAGTTCATGGGCGCGGGTGAAGCCGGCGATGCGCTGGGCGCTGGTGGACAGCCCCGGGACGCGGCCGAGGTAGGCGATGCGCCGGTGGCCGCCGGAGAGGAGGTGGCCGGTGAGGGCGAAGGCGCCGCCCTCGTTGTCGTAGTCGACGACGGTGGCCGGGACGCCCGGGCCGAGCGGCGGCCTGCCCACCAGCACCAGCCGGGAACCGGCCCGGTCCAGGGCGTGCGCGAAGTGGGTCATCCGGTCGTGGTAGGCCTTGTCCTCAAGGGCGCCGCCCACCACGATCACCGCGTCGGCCCGCTGCTCCCGCATGGTCTCGACGACGGCGAGGATGCGCCTCGGGTCGCCGTGCGTGGTGCAGAGCATGCAGAGCCGGCCCTCCGCCGAGGCCTGCTCCTCGACCCCGCGGGCGATGTGCGCGTAGAAGGGGCCGGTGACGTCGTCGACGACGAAGGCGACCGTCTTGTTGGTGGCGCCACCGAGCGCGCGGGCGTGCGCGTTGACCACGTAGTCCAGCTCGCGCATCGCCTTCATGACCTTGGCGCGGGTCGCGGTGGCCACCGGATAGGTGCCCCCCAGGACCCGGGAGACGGTCGACGCGGACACCCCGGCCCGGGCGGCCACGTCCCGCACCGTCGAGGCGTCCCCGTTCGGCGCCGGCTGCGTTCTCTTCACCACCGCTCGGCTCCCCTTCCTCGCGTGTTCAGGTCACCCTACGAGACGGCCGTCACGCGGCCCGCTCCAGGACCGAGTGGTCGATGGCGTACAGCAGACCGTCGCCGGCCAGCAGGCGCTCGGCCTCCTCCACGACGGTGAGGCCGAGCCTCGCCACCTCGTTGCCCTGCGAGCCAGCGAGGTGCGGGGTGACGAAGGCGTTGGGAAGGTCGAAGAGGGGGGAGTCGGCGGGCAGCGGCTCGGGGTCGGTCACGTCCAGGATCGCGGTGAGGCGGCCGGTGCGCAGTTCCGCGATCAGGGCCTCGTGGTCGAGGAGCGAACCCCGCGCGGTGTTGATCAGCACGGATCCGTCCGGCATCAGGGCGAGTTCGCGGGCGCCGAGGAGATGCCTGGTCTCGGGGGTCTGCGGGGCGTGCACGGTGACGATGTGCGAGGTGCGCAGGAGTTCGTCCAGCGGCAGCAGGGGTACGCCCAGGCGCGCCGCCTCCACCTCGTCGACATAGGGGTCGGCGAGGCTGACCACCAGGTCGTACGGGCGCAGGAGTTCGATCAGTCGACGGCCGATGCGAGAGGCGCCGACGATGCCGACGCGGCGGTGGAAGTTGCCGATGCCGGGGACGATGTCGCCGTACGGGAAGGTGCGGCGGGTGCGCAGCAGGTCACGGAAGGCGAAGACGTCCTTCCCGGCGAGCAGGATCATCGCGAGGGTGTACTCCGCGACCGGCAGCGCGTTGGCGGCGGCGGCCGAGGAGACGACGATGCCGCGCCGCCAGACCTCGGGTGTGGTGAACCCCTTCACCGAGCCGGCCGCGTGCAGCACCGCGCGCAGCTTGGGCGCCGCGTCCAGGGCCGCCACGTCGAGGACCGGGCAGCCCCAGCCGGTGACGAGGACCTCGGTGCGGGCGAGCGTCTCCCGTACCCGGGGATCGGTGAGGTCGTGCGCCACCAGAGTGGGATCGATTTCTACACACTCGCGCAGACGCGCGAGCACCTCCGGCGGAAAGATGTGCGGCATGTTCTCGGCTGTCATGGCGAACAGTGCCTGGGGACGCTCGGGCAAGGAAGTGACCTTCCGGCTCGGTGACGCGCGGATAGCAACCGGTCTCTACCGTAGGTCTCGGCGAATGAGAGGGTCAATGGACACGCACTCCCCGGAGGACGACGGAGTGTGATGCAGGACGACGGAGGACGACACGGATGGGACGACAGAGATGACGGATCCGGTGCAGACGGTCACCAACTGGGCGCGCAACATCACCTACACGGCGAAGGAGTTCCACCGCCCGCACTCGCTCGACGCGCTCCGGGCCCTGGTGGCCGGCAGTGCGCGGGTACGGGTGCTGGGCAGCGGGCACTCCTTCAACCGCATCGCCGATCCGGGCCCGGCGGGTGTGCTGGTCTCGATCGCCGAACTGCCTTCCGCGATCGAGGTGGACACGGCGGCCCGTACGGTCCGGGTCGCGGGCGGGGTCCGCTATGCCGAACTGGCCCGCGCCGTCCACGCGCACGGCCTGGCGCTGCCCAACATGGCCTCGCTGCCGCACATCTCGGTGGCCGGTTCCGTAGCCACCGGCACCCACGGCTCCGGCGTGGCCAACGGGTCGCTCGCGGCGCCGGTACGGGAGGTGGAGCTGGTCCTCGCCGACGGCTCGACGCGGACCCTGGCCCGCGGGGACGCCGGCTTCGAAGGCGCCGTGACCTCGCTGGGTGCGCTCGGTGTCGTCACCGCGCTCACCCTGGAGCTGGAGCCGGCGTACCGGGTCGAGCAGACGGTGTACGTCGAACTGCCCCTGGAGGGGCTGGACTTCACCGCCGTGTCCGGGGCCGCGTACAGCGTGAGCCTGTTCACCGACTGGCGGGAACCGGGCTTCAGGCAGGTGTGGGTGAAGCGGCGCACCGACCGGCCCGCCGTGGACTTCCACTGGGCCGCGCCCGCGACGGAGGCGATGCACCCGGTGCCGGGCATGCCGGGCCGCAACTGCACCGAGCAGTTCGGGGTGCCGGGGCCCTGGCACGAGCGACTCCCGCACTTCCGGGCGGAGTTCACACCGAGCAGCGGGGACGAGCTCCAGTCGGAGTACCTGCTGCCGCGGTCGACGGCGCTCGACGCGCTGCATGCCGTCGACGGCATCCGGCGGACGGTCGCCCCCGTGCTGCAGACCTGCGAGGTGCGGACGATCGCCGCCGATCCGCAGTGGCTCAGCCCCGCCCACGGCCGGGACTCGGTCGCCCTGCACTTCACCTGGACCGACGACACGGCGGCCGTACTGCCGGTGGTGCGTGAACTGGAGGCGGCACTGGAGCCGTTCGACCCGCGGCCGCACTGGGGCAAGGTGTACACCGCCCCCGCCGAACTGCTCCGCGGCCGTTATCCGCGGCTCGACGACTTCCGGTCCCTGGTCCGGACCCTGGACCCCGGTGGGAAGTTCGCGAACCCCTTCGTACAGGATGTACTGGGCGTGTGAGGGACCGGATGCCCCCGAACGGGCGGGCGACTTAATAAAACCCTTTTCCTAATATCTTGTCGAAAGTCCTCGCAGCCCATAGCGTTGCGCCGCGTGAAGCACACATCACGGGACATCCGCACCGCGAACCGCTACGAGGTGCTGCGCCACATCATCGCCGAGTCGCCCACCTCCCGGCAGGAGCTGGCGGCCGTCACCGGGCTGAGCCTGGCCACGGTCGCCACCCTCGTCGGCGAGCTGCTCGAACTGCGGATGATCACCGAGGTCGGCTTCGAGGACTCGGCGGGCGGCCGCCCCCGGGGGCTGGTGGCGGTCAACGCGTCGGGAGGCGCGCTGATCGGTGTCGACATCGCGGAGACCTACGTCCATGTCGAGCTGTTCGACCTCGCGTTGAACGTGCTGGCCCGCGCCGAGGAGAACATCCGCCCCGGCGAGAACCGGCCCGAGCAGGTGGTGGGCCATGCCGCCGCGGCGGTCGGCTCGGTGGTGGCGCAGGCCGGTGTCGAAGGGGCGCGGGTCCTCGGTGTCGGGGTGAGCGTGCCCGGCCAGGTCGACCGGGACACCGGGATCGCCGAGTACGCGCCCAACTGGGACTGGCACGACGTGCCGTTGCTGGCCCTGCTGTCCGAACACATCGCCTACCCCCTCCATCTGGACAATCCGCTGCGGGCCTGCGCGGTGGCAGAGCAGTGGTTCGGGGCGGCGCGGGGGCGCGGGGACACCGTGGTGGTGAACCTGGGCACGGGTGTCGGCGCCGGGCTCGCGCTCGGCGGCGGCCTGCACCGGGGCGTCAGCAACAGCGCGGGCGAGTGGGGGCATACGACGCTCGTGCTGGACGGGCGGCTGTGCCACTGCGGGAACCACGGCTGTGTGGAGACGTACGTCGGCGCGCCCGGGATCATGCTGAACCTGCGGGAGTCGAGCCCGCAGAGCCCGCTGCTGCACCCCGAGGACCAGACGGCGACCATCGACGCGCTGGCCCGGGGTCTGGCGGACGGCGACCCGGTCGCCCTCCAGGTGGTCCGGGACACGGCCCGTTACATCGGCGCCGGTATCGCCAACCTGGTCAACCTGCTCAATCCCGAACTGGTCGTGCTCAGCAGCTGGGTGGCCCGCAGGCTCGGCGAGCCGCTCCTCGACGAGGTGCGCGAGGCCGTACGGCGGCACGCGCTGGGGCGGCCGTTCGCCGCCATGGAGATCGTCCTCTCCCCCATCCCCACCGACCCGGTGTGCCTGGGCGCGGCCACGTTCGCGCTGGAGGGCGCCCTGCGGTCGGTGGGGCTGCGGAACGGGGGACGGACGGGCCGTACCGCGCCGTCTTCGCGCTGACCAGCGCCCGCCCTCCCGGGTCCGAGAGCGCCCTCCCGGTGATCGAATAAGTCCAAATCGCGGGTCGATTAATCCATTGCCGGGCTCTTCGGCGCTCTGCGACCGTCGAGACGTATCCACGGCCGGTCGGCCTCCCAAACCGGCCGGCCGTACGTCGTGCACGGAACGAGGGAGGCCCCGGCGTGGCCGGAAGCATCGAGGTCCGCGGTCTGTCCCGCACCTTCCACACCACCGTCCGGCGCCCGGGCTTCACCGGCGCTCTGCGGTCCCTGGTCAACCCCGAGCGGGTCGAGAAACACGCGGTCTCCGACATCACCTTCGACGTCTCCCCGGGCGAACTCCTCGCCCTGCTCGGCCCGAACGGCGCCGGCAAGTCGACCACCATCAAGATCCTCACCGGGATCCTCACCCCGACGTCCGGCCAGGCCCGGGTCGCGGGCGTGGTGCCGTACCGGGAGCGGGAGCGCAACGCCCGTAACATCGGGGCGGTGTTCGGGCAGCGGACCCAGCTGTGGTGGGACCTGCCGGTACGGGAGTCGTTCGCGATCCTGCGGGACATCTACGAGGTACCGAAGGCCGAACACGCCGCCCGGCTGCGGGAGTTCGATGACCTGCTGGAGCTGTCCGCGTTCTGGGACACCCGGGTGCGGCACCTCTCCCTCGGCCAGCGGGTGCGCTGCGACCTCGCGGCCGCGCTGCTGCACGATCCGCCGGTGGTCTTCCTGGACGAGCCGACCATCGGCATGGACGTGGTGGTGAAGGAGCAGGTCCGCGAGTTCCTGCGGTACCAGGTGGCCGAGCGCGGCCGTACCGTGCTGCTGACCACCCATGACATGACCGAGGTCGAGCGGCTCGCCGAGCGGGTGGTGCTGGTCAACCACGGGCGGCTGGTGCTCGACGGCACCCTGGACGAGATCCGCCGCGACTTCGGCTCGACCTGGCAGGTGCGGGCCACCCTTGCGGACCCGCACACCCCGGTCGGGCCGCTGCCGGGCATCACGCTGGTGCGCCGGGACGGGCCGCAGGTGGTGTTCGGCCCGGACGGCCCGGCCGCGCCCACCGTCCACCAGGCGCTGAAGCTGGTCATCGAGCGGTACGAGGTGACCGGCGTGGCGGTGGACGAGGCGGACCTGGAGGACGTGATGCGGGCGGCCTACGCCGAGGCCAGGTCGGCGGCCAAGGCCGAGGCGGTGTGACGATGGCACTGACGTACGCCTGGCGCGCCGCCCGGGTCACCCCGCTCGGCGAGCTGTACACCCCGCCCCGCATCACCGCCGCGCTGCTGCGGCTGACCGTACAGGTGGTGCTGGTCGCGTCCCTGTGGCACGGCCTGTACGCCCAGACCGGTACGACGGCCGGACTCTCCCGGGACCAGGCGGTCACCTTCGCCGTGCTGGCCGTACTGGCCTCCCGGCTGCGGGAGCTGGACCAGTACGCTGCGCGGGACACGGTCGTCCAGCACATGTACTACGGCACGATCGTCTACTGGTACCTGCGCCCGCTCTCCCCGCAGCGCTACTACGCACTGCGCGCCCTGGGCGAGCAACTGTACGGCTTCGTCTGGGCATTCACGGGATATGTGATCTGCCTGGCGGCCGGGGTCGTACAGCCCCCCGAATCGGCGGCCGTGGCGGGTGTGTTCGCCCTCAGCCTGCTCCTCGGCCAGTGGGTCCTGCACTACGTCATGCTGCTCATCGACCAGTTGTGCTTCTGGACGCTGCGCAACACGGCGGCCCTGCTGATCCTGATCTTCGCGCAGAACCTGATGTCCGGGGTGTACGCGCCGCTCTGGTTCTTCCCGCAGTGGTTCCTGACGCTCAGCTCCGTCCTGCCCTTCCAGGCCACGCTCAACGTGCCGTTGTCCCTGTACGTGGGCCGTATTCCACTGTCCGAGGCGGGCTTCCAGCTCGGCGTCCAGGCGGCCTGGGTGGTCGGACTGCGCTTCCTCACCCGGTTCCTGTGGCGGCGCGCCGCCCGTCGAGTCATCGCCCAGGGAGGCTGACGTCCATGAACTCCGTACGGATCATGTGGCGGATCACCCAGCTCAACTTCCGTGCCCAGCTGGAGTACCGCACCGAGTTCCTGATGATGATCGCGATCGGGGCGGTCTGGCAGGTGTCGGTGATCGTGTTCGCGACCGTGCTGCTGACCCGGTTCGCCGGGATGGGCGGCTGGGACAGCTCGGACGTCCTGCTCATCCCGGCGACCCGCATGCTGGCCCACGGTCTGTTCGTCCTGTTCCTGGGCCGGATACACGGTCTGGGACGGCACATCCAGGAAGGCAAGATCGACGCGTATCTCCTCCGCCCGCTCCCGGTCTACCGCCAGGTCCAGCTGGAGTTCTTCCCGACCAACGCGATCGGCGACCTGACGGTGGCGGTCGGCCTGATGGCGGGCGCGCTGAGCCGCAGCCACCTGGACTGGACGCCGGGGAGGATCTCGTATCTGATCGCCGCGGTCCTCGGCGGCATGCTCCTGGAGGCGGCCCTGTTCACGGTGGTGGCCTCGGCGTCCCTGCGCTTCCCGGCCGCCGACTACTGGGGCCGCTGGCTGGAGGAACTCCTCGGCACCTTCGGCAGCTACCCGCTCAACGTCCTCCCGAGGGCGGTCGGCGGCTTCCTCACCTACGGCCTCCCGCTCGCCTTCGTCGCCTACTTCCCGGCGGCGGTCCTCACCGGCCACGGCCACAGCACCGGCGCCCCGTACTGGCTGGCGGCGAGCTCACCGCTGCTGGGCCTGCTCGCGTACCTGGCCGCGAGGCTGCTGTGGCGGTGGGCGCTGGACCACTACACCGGGGTGAACGGCTGATCTTCCCGCGCTGTCAGGTGCGGCCCGCGCCGCGGATCGGGGTGCACAGGCCGGCGAGGGCGACGAGGGCGCAGCAGGCCCCGGCCAGGGCGGCCACATGGGCGGTGCCGTACCGCTCGGCCGCCCAGGTGAGGGCGGCCGCACCGACCGGGGCCACCGAGTACTGGAGCGTCCAGTGCGCGGAGGTGACACGGCCCAGCAGCGGCTCGGGGGTGATCTCCTGGCGCAGGGACATGGAGCAGGTGCCCGCCACGCCCACACAGGCCAGGTAGGCCGCGCTCAGGGCGGCCACGGCGGGGACCGTGCGCGCCCAGCCGAGCCCGGCGAAGGCCAGCCCGCACACCGCGGTCGCGCCGATCCAGGTCGGCCCGAACCCCAGCCGGCGGACGAGCCGGGCGACCAGCAGCGCCCCGGTGATCGTGCCGACGGCGCCGACCGCCAGCACCGTGCCCACCGTGCCGTCGTCGTGGCCGAGGTCGTGCTTGAGGTGGTAGATGAGCAGGTCGTTGATGCCGAGGCTGAGGAAGCTGAAGACGGCGAGAAGGCCGGTGAGCGAGCGCAGGACGGGGTGGCGGACGAGGTACGAGATCCCGGTGCGCAGGTCGCGCCACACGCTCGTGTCCTTGGGTGCCCGGTCGTCCCCGGCACGCTCCCGGAGCCGTACGAGAAGCAGGCAGGCGGCCGAGACGGCGTAGCTGGCCGCGTCCACGGCCACCGCGTTCGCCGGTCCGGCCCAGGCGGCCACCAGGCCCGCGCCGAGCGGTCCCAGGACACCGGCCACGGCGGCCGTGGCGTTCAGTCTGCCGTTCGCCTCGGTGATCCGGCCGGTGCCGACGAGTCCGCGGACGACGGTGACGTACCCGACGGCGAAGAGCATGCCGACGGCCTCGCACAAGGGCAGGACGACATAGAGGAGCCAGAGCCGCGGTCCGGCGAGCCAGACCAGCGGGACCAGTCCGTACAGGACCATGCGGACCAGGTCGCAGGCGATGAGGAGCTTCCGGCGGTCGACACGGTCCACGACCACACCGGCGAAGACCGCCGCCAGCACCATCGCGGCACCGCCGACGCCGGTGAGCAGTCCCATCCGGGCCACCGAGCCGGTCGCCTGCAGAACCAGCAGGGGCAGCGCGATCAGACTGAAGGAGTCCCCGAGGACGGACAGCGTCTGGGCGAGCCAGAAGAAACCGAAGTCCCGCTGTCTCCAGAGCGGTCGGCCGTCGGCCGTACGCTCGGGCGCCGCCGGCACCACGCGCCGCGCCCGGTTCGTCACGGCACCCCCTTCCGTCCCGGCAACCCTATGCTCCGCGCGATGACGACCGGTACGGGACGAACCCCCGCAAGGAGAAGCCGTGTCGACGGTCGCGGGCATCCCTCGCCCTGGCGGGCAGCGAACAATCGCCTGGCCATCCAAACCTAGGGACTCTAGGATTCAACCTAGGAATCCAAGGGAGGTGTCATATGGCCCGTGCCGGAATCACCGCCGACCGGCTGGTCGCTGCGGCGGCCGAGATGGCCGACGAGGTCGGCTTCGAGCAGGTCTCGCTGTCCGCGCTGGCCCGCCGGTTCGGGGTGAAGGACGCGAGTCTCTACTCGCACGTCCGCAGCCTCCAGGACCTGCGTCACCGGCTCGCGCTGCTCGCCGGCGGCGAGCTGATCGACGGCATCGCGACGGCGGTGGCCGGGCTCTCCGGGAAGGACGCGCTGGCCGCCTACGCCGGCGCGTACCGCGCGTACGCCCTCGCCCACCCGGGTCGTTACGCGGCCACCCAGATCCGGATCGACCCGACGCTCGTCGACCCCGACGCCCCCGAAATGCGCCGCACGGTGGAGATCACCTACGGCATGCTGCGCGGCTACGGCCTGGCCGAGCCCGATCTCACCGACGCCGTACGCCTGTTGCGCGCCGCCTTCCACGGCTACTGCGCCCTGGAGGCCGGCGGCGGCTTCAACGCACCGCGGGACGTCCGCGCCTCCTGGGACCGGGCGATCGACGCCCTGCACATCGCACTCGAACACTGGCCCCGAGAGGAGCACGACCACCGTGTCTGACCTGTACTACGACGTCACCGGCAGCGGCCCCGTCCTGTTGACCATCCCGGGCGGCGCCGGCCACCCCATGGGCCTGGGGCCGCTCACGGAGCACCTCGCACCGCACTTCACTGTCGTGACCTACGACCCCCTCGGCCTCGCCCACGGCAGGCTGGGCGACACGTTCGCCGACCAGCGCGTCGCGGACTGGAGCGGGGGCGCGCACCAGGTGCTGGAGGAGGTACTGGCGGAGGGCGACTCGGCGTACGTCTTCGGCACCAGCGCCGGCGGTATCGCCGCCCTCGACCTGCTGGCCCGCAGTCCCGGCCGACTGCGGCACGTCATCGCCCATGAGCCGCCGTGCGTCACCCTGCTGCCGGACGGCGACCGTCTGCGGGCCGAACTGATCGGGCAACTCGACGGCGGACGGCCGGACTCCGGGGCGGTGACGCCGTTCTCCGTCTTCCTCGCCCATGTCCTCCGCCCGTTCACCACCTACCGGCCGCAGGACGGCCTGCCCCGCCTCACCGTGGCCGCGGGCACCGACTCCCGCGGTCAACTCCTGCACAGGACAGCGGAGTCCGTCGCCCAGCACACCGGCGGCACCTTCACCGAGTTCCCGGGCGGCCACCTGGGCACCCTCGAACACCCCGGCTCGTTCGCGGAGCGGATCGCGCAGATCTTCGCGGAGTGAGAACCCGGGTCCGGCAGGGCAACCTTCCGGACGCCGGCGGCAACCACAGGGCATGACAACCGCGCGACGCACCACACGTCACCGCCGGGCCCACGCCTTCCGCAAGCCGGCGATCGGCGCCCTCGCGGCCGGCGGACTGCTGGCCGGCGCCTGGTACGCCGGCACCTCCGGCGCGGCCACGACCCCGAATCTCAAGGTCACGTCCACAGCGGTGGCCCTCAGCGCCAAGTACCCCTATCTCTCTGCCGGTTACAACAACACCCGGGAGTGGAACCGCACCGCCACCGCGGTCGCCCCCAACGGCACCATCCGGGTCGCCTGGCCCGCCGCCGACGGCATCCATGTCACCCTGCTCACGACGGCCGGCAAGCGGTCCGGAGCCGACACGGTCGTCAAGGGCGCCAAGGAGGTCGGCGGACTCGTCGCCCACAGCGACGGCTTCGCCCTCCTCACCCGGGTCGCCGACACCAACAAGTGGAAGGACACGGCCGCCGCCATCGTCCGCTACACGGGCGGGAAGAAGACCTGGTCCACCAAGCTCACCGGTACCGCCTCCCACGACACCTCCCCGACCCTCGACGGGCAGCTCACCTGGAACGGCAGCAAGTACGGCGCCTACTTCGTGGTGCACGGCGCGGGCGGCTTCGCCGACGGGCACTACGGCGACAAGCTGTCGTACGTCAGCGCCAAGGGCACGAAGCTGAGCGGCGGCTGGAGCTGGGGCTGCAGCCACAACGAGGGCATAGCCCTGCACGCCGAGACCTCCGGCGCCTTCACGTCCCTCTGCTTCGACGACTGGCGCTCGGGCCTGTTCGTCTCCACCGGCATCGGCGCCCCGGACGTGGCCCCGGTCGTCCAGCGGGAGCAGTGCTGGGCAGGGTACTGCGGTGGTACCTTCCCCAGCCGCACCGGCGACCTGGTGAAGTCGTCCACCGGCAGGTACGCGACCGCGTTCGCCTCCCGGGGCGCCGCCTCTGCCAAGAAGAACTCCGCCGACAGCAGCGGCCGCGGCTGGTCGGTCACCCCGAAGACCGCCACCCACCAGGTCGCGATCGCCTTCCTGAAGAACCGCAACTCCGGCCCCGGCAAGGCGATCTACCTGACCAGCGCCAGGACGGTCGAGAACGTCAACGTGCACGTCGCGCCGTACGGCAAGGACAAGCTCCTGGTCTCCTGGGAGTCGTTGAAGAACGCCAAGTGCTCGGCGGGCACCTGCACGGGCACCTTCACGGGAACGCATCTGCGACTCGTCGACTGGACCGGCAAGTTCGTGGGCGCGGACAACGTGGTGAGCGCGCGGATCACCGGCGACATCGCGGTCCTCAAGGACGGCTCCCTCACCTGGGCCTATGCGCCCGTCACCCCGGCCTACGGCACCCCGCTCACCGGATCGTCACCGACCACGACGACCCTGCGGATCGCCCGCCTCACGCCGTGACGTGAGCCGCCGTCCCGAGTGCCTCCGCCGTCCGGCGCATGACCTTCACGGGCTGCGCCGGATCGGCGGCCGGCCACTCGACGGTCCCAAGGCGCCGCGACCTAGCTGTTCCACCAGGCCGGAGGTCGACCTCGGGGCCCGAGGCGGCTCAGTCCCGCGCGATGTCCTCCACATCCACCCCGGACCCCTGCCACCGCACCCGCAGGCCGGGACCCTCGCTCCACAGCACCGTCAACTCCCGCTCTCCGTCAACACGTACAGCCACCAGCTCCCCCAACGGCTCGACATCCGCCGCCCCGGTGAGCCGGCTCAGCGCGACGAACAGGGTGTCGCCCTCCCCCGTGACCCCGGTCAGCCCGTCGTCGAGGCCCACGGCGGGCAGCAGTTCGGCCCGGAGGCCCTCACCTGCCGCCCACCCGGTCACCCGCACCGACGTCCCGGGTTCCGCCCCCGACACGAGGAAGGCACGCACCTCCACGGCCCCGCGCACCAGCACGGCACTCGTCACCCGGGCTCCCGAAGCGGCCGAGTGCCGCGAGGCCGCCCAGCCCTCCCCGACGCCCAGCGGCTCGATCTCCGTCCGGCTCGGATCGCCGCCGAGGATCACACTGTTGTCGTACGACGCCGAGGGCTCCGTCACGGTCGAGTAGCCGAGCCGGGTGTAGTACGGGTCGTAGCGGACGTCCTCGCTGCCGTGGTTGTGGAGGCGGACCACACCGTCCGAACGCGTGGACTGGAGCAGCCAGTTGGCGGGGGTGATGGGCGTGACCGCGTCCGTGCGTTCCGCGGGCCCCGGCTCCTCCGTCGCCGTCCACACCTCGTGCTCCGGCGGCAGCAGCAGGCCGAGGAAGCCCTTGCTCGCCCAGTAGGGGGAGGCGGGGCCCGAATAGCCCTGCAGGACGGCCGCGTCGGGGCCGTGCCAGCCGAGGGTCAGCAGACCCCGTCCGTCGACCGCGCCCCGGTCCAGGAAGTACTTCAGAGCGCCGGAGGCCAGTCGCCGGGTCTCCCCGGGGGCGAGGGGCGTACGGCCGGTGAGCGCGCCCAGCCACAGCGGGGCCGTGGTCGCGAAGCGGTAGGTCAGGGAGCGGCCCTGGTGCATGGGGGCGCCGTCGCCGCCGAACAGGCGGGCGTAGTCGGCGAGATGGCGTTCCAGGCGGCCGCCGTACAGGTCGAGCAGGTCCGTGTCGTCGGCGAGCCAGGCGTGCAGCACGGGGTAGAGGTGCATCGCCCAGCCGTTGTAGTAGTCGAACTTGCGGCCGTCGCCGTCGGTGTACCAGCCGTCGCCGACGTACCACTCTTCGATGCGGGCCAGGCCGTGGTCGACCGCCTTGCGCGCGGCCTCCGGCTCGTGGCCGATCCCGGCCAGGAAGCCGCCGACCATCACCGGGAACAACTCCCAGTTGCAGGGCCAGGGTTCGGCGGTGAGTGCGTCGGCGAGCCAGGCCGCCGCACGCTGTCGTACGGCGTCGTCCAGCCGGTCCCAGAGCAGCGGGCGGGTCAGCCGGAGGGCGAGGGCGATCGAGGCGGCCTCGACCAGCGGCTGGCTGCGGTCCTCGATGCGCGGCCAGACTCCCGACACGCCGGCCGCGAGACCGTCCGCGTACCGCTGCAGGGCGGTCTCGTCGCGGCGGAAGGCGGCGAGGAGCAGGGTGCGGGCGTAGCCCTCCAGGCCGTCGGAGAGGCGGCCGGACCAACTGCCGTGGTCGCCGGGGAAGTGGTAGAGGGCGCGGTCCGCGGTGGCGTACGGCTCCACGGCGGCCAGCAGCGCGTCGGCCGCCGCCTCCCAGTGGGCGCGGGTGTAGCCGGTGCGCGGGCTGGGACCGCGGTCCTCGGGAGGCAGCTGCATCGGGGCTCTTTCCGCTCGTGCCGTTCGACGTTCGAACCTGGGGCGCCCCGGTTCCGGTCGGGGCGCCCCAGGGGCTCATCCCACCCGCACGGTGCCCCGGGGCACCAGGTGCTGGGCGAGAAGCGCGTCACGCACCAGGCCCGCGTAGACGGTGGCACCGTATGCGGAGGTGTGCGTGTTGTCCTTCTTCTCGTTGTACAGGTACAGCGCCTTGGAGCCCTCCACGCCGAGGGACTCCACCAGCGCCTTGGTCTTCGCCGTCAGGTCGATCAGCGGAACGTCCTCGGCGGCGGCGACCGAGCGGATCACCTCAGGATGGTTGACGCCGAGCCCGTTGACCAGAAGCGCGATGTCATTGTTCAGTGTGCCGTCGGCGTTGAACCAGCGGCGCACGATCGGCGTGACGAGAACCGGCCGCCCGCCCTTCTCCCGTACGCCCGCGACGAGGGTCTCCAGATTCGTCCGGTACGTGACCTCGTCCGTGGTCTTGTCGTTGTGCGCCAGCTGGATCAGGACCAGGTCACCCGGGCGGATCAACGGCTGGACGGTACTCCAGAGTTGGGGCTTCTGGAGGTAGGTCACCGTGCTTTCGCCCGAGGCGGCGTAGTTGGCGACGGCGACGCCCTTGCGGAGGAACTGCGGGAGTTGCTGCCCCCAGCCGGTGTAGGGGGCGGCGGGCTGGTCGCAGACGGTGGAGTCGCCGACGAGGAAGAGCTGCCGGGTGTGCCGCGCGGCCGGGGTGACCCGGATGTCGGCGAGTGCGGGTGCGGAGCCGCCGATCGCCAGGTCGAGGCCGGGAGTTCCGTCCGGTCCGGTCGGCTCGCCCTCGGGCGTGCGGACATTGACGGTGAAGGCGCGGGTGACGCGCTGCCCGGCGTCGGCGGCCGTCTCCGGCAGCAGCGAGCGACGGGTCTCGCCGCTGATGCTCGTGCTGGACGGGGCGTCGCCGCCGAGCCGGACCGTCACGTCGTAGTTCCCTGCCGGGACGTCGAAGTGGCAGGCGGTCGCGCTGCAGTTCTCGATGCCGAGCATGCTGGGCGGCGGCTTCCGGTCGTGGGCCTGGGCGGCGGGAGCGGTCGTCAGGCAGGCGCCGAGGACGACCGCCGCAAGGGCGGCGACACGAACACCGTTGAAACGTCTCACTCGGGACTCCTCCGTCACGGGACAGTCACACCGACAGGGCCTGGCGGGGACCGTACCGCCACTCACAAGCGCTTTCTAGACCTTGGACCGTTTTCACAAGATTGCCAACCCCATGAAGGCGAAAGCCCTTTCGCGAAATCGATTCAACTGTCACTCTCACAGACACCCGCACCCCCGCCCCACCGAAGGAGGCACCCCCATGTCCGGATCCAACGGGAGATCGCTCGGACGCCGTACCTTCGTCCTCGGCAGCGCGGCCGCCGCCGGTACCGCGGCCCTGGCCGGACCGCTGGCGACGAGCGCCTCGGCCGCGAGCTTCGGCTGGTCGGACGACGGCTCCAACTACGTCGTCGACACCGGAGCCAGCCTCGTCTTCAAGGTCAGCAAGACCAACGGCGACCTGACCTCGCTGGCCTACAAAGGCACCGAGTACCAGGGCTACGGCGGCAAGAACTCGCATGTGGAGTCGGGCCTCGGCACCTCCACCGTGACCATCGCCCAGTCCGGCTCCACGATCCTGATCTCGGTGACGTACGGCACGCTGAAGCACTACTACGCGGCCCGCAGCGGCGAGAACAACGTGTACCTGTGGACCAACAAGGCCGACGACTCGGTCACCGCGACCCGCTACATCGTGCGCGTCAAGGCCGGCCTGTTCCTCAACGACGAGCCGGACTCCTACACCTACGCGCCCACCGTCATCGAGTCCGCGGACATCTTCGAGAAGTCGGACGGCCAGACCCGCGCCAAGCACTACTCGAAGCTGCGGGTGATGGACTACAACTACATCGGCTGGACGACCGGCAGCGTCGGCCTGTGGATCGTGCGCAGCAACCACGAGAAGGCGTCCGGCGGCCCGTTCTACCGTTCGCTGCTGCGCCACCAGAGCGCCGACGGCGGCGGGCTGTACGAGATCCTGTACTACGGCGAGAACCAGACCGAGCCGGAGCGCTTCGGCCTCCAGGGCCCGTATGTCATCGCGCTCACGGACGGCGGCGCGCCCTCCTCCTCGCTGTACGCGGGCACCCTCACCACCTCTTGGGCGGACTCGCTCGGCATCTCCGGGTACGTCTCCGCGAGTGGCCGCGGCCGGGTCGCGGGCGTCGGCATCTCGGGGCGGGACACGGCCTACGCGTACACGGTGGGGCTCGCCAACTCGGTCGCGCAGTACTGGGGTTCGGCACGCTCGTCGGACGGCTACTTCTCGATCGCGGGGGTGCTGCCGGGGACGTACACCCTCACCGTCTTCAAGGGCGAACTGGCCGTCTACACCGGCTCGGTGACCGTGACTGCGGGTGCCACGACCACCCTCAACACGATCGCGATCGCGTCCTCCAACGATCCCAGCAACGCCTCCGCGATCTGGCGGATCAACAACTGGGACGGCACGCCCAGCGGGTTCAAGAACGCCGACCTGATGACGTACGCGCATCCGTCGGACGTCCGGGCCGCGTCCTGGACCGGGAACGTGGTCATCGGCAGCGGTACCGAGACCTCGTCCTTCCCCTGCTACCTGTGGAAGGACGTCAACAGCGGGATCATCGTCTACTTCAAGCTGACCGCCGCCCAGGCCGCCGCCGCGCACACCCTCAGGATCGGTGTGACGACGGCCTACGCGAACGGCCGGCCGCAGGTCGTCGTCAACGACACCTGGACCTCCGCCGTCCCCGCCGCGCCCACCCAGCCGAGCACCCGCTCGCTGACCGTGGGCTCCTACCGGGGCAACAACAACACGTTCACCTACAGCGTCCCGGCGTCCGCCTGGCTGACGGACACCAGCTCCTACAACACGCTGAAGATCTCCGTGGCCAGCGGCTCCGGTACGACGTCCTTCCTCAGCGCCGGCACCTCGATCGACGCGATCGACCTGCTCGCCTGAACCACGGCAACCCTCCGGGGCCTGGCGGCGACTTGAGGGCATGACCGCTTCCAACGACCAACCCCCCGCCCACGCCAGGCGTCGCCCCGTGGCGCTCGTCACCGGCACCGCGGCGGCCCTCGGGCTCGCCGCGGTGTCCCTGGCCGGACCGGCCCGGGCCGCGTCGACCCTCACCGTCGCCAAGGACGGCTCCGGGATGTACACCACCGTCCAGGCGGCGGTGAACGCGGCCTCCGCCGGTGACACGATCTCCATCGCCAAGGGCACGTACCAGGAGATCGTCAACGTCCCGACGACCAAGACCGGGCTGACCCTCAAGGGGGCCACCGGCAACTCCGAGGACGTCGTCAGCACCTATGACCGCGCGGCCGGTTACACCGACTCCAGCGGCAACAAGTACGGCACGCTGGGCAGTTCGGTGGCGACCTTCTCCGCGAACAACCTGACCGTCACCGGCCTGACGGTCCAGAACACCTTCAACAAGGACGCCCACCCGGACTTCACCGACACCCAGGCCGTCGCCGTGACCGCGCAGGGCGACCGGCAGACCTTCCGCAACGACCGGTTCATCAGCCGCCAGGACACCGTGCTGAACTGGGCGCCGTCCGCCACCGGCCAGTACCGCCAGTACTTCTCCTCGTCCTTCGTCACCGGGGACGTGGACTTCATCTTCGGGAACGCGACGGCCGTCTACGACCGGGTGAACATCCAGCTGCGCGACTCGGGCGCCGCGGCGGGCGGCCTCAACGGCTTCCTCGCCGCACCCGACACCAGCTCCGCGAAGACGTACGGCATCCTGGTCACCGGCAGCAGCATCACGAGTTCCGCGGCGGCCAACACCTACTACCTGGGCCGCCCCTGGCATCCGACGTCGGACGCCGTCGGGCAACTGGTGATCCGCCAGACCTCCCTGCCGGCGGCCGTGAAGACCGCCGGACCATGGACCGACATGAGCGGCTACTCCTGGAAGAACGCCCGTTTCTTCGAGTACAAGAACACCGGGGCGGGGGCCGGCGTGAACTCCAACCGCCCGCAGCTCACCAACTCGCAGGCCGCGAGCTACACGGCCCAGAAGTACCTGGCGGGTACGGACGGCTGGAGTCCCGTCGGCTGATTCGGCCTCAGCTACCGCGCGTCCACTGCTGGTTCGTGCCGCTGTTGCACGTGTACGTGATGATGGCGGCCGAGTTGGCCGTGGACGCACCACTCACGTCCAGGCATTCACCTGTCGTCCGGGCCTTGATGTTGACGTAGGAGCCGGAGGGCACCACCGACCACTGCTGGGTGGTGGCGCCGGTGCAGTCCTCCTGGGTGACGTCGGTGGAGTTCTCCGCGAGGCAGAGCGAGCTGCCCCGGCCCATCAGCTCGTAGTAGCCGGTGCCGAGGTCCTTGAACCACCACTTCTGGTTGGTGCCGCTGTTGCAGGTGTACTGGCTGATCGCGATGCCTTCCCAGAGCGACTGGTTAGGGACGTCGGCGCACTTGCTGCTGTGCCGGGCGATCAGGGTGTTGTACGTGGCGCTGGTGCCGCTGATCGTGCCGGCGGCGGTGTCGATGGAGACCTCCGGGTACCAGGACATCGACATCGAGGTGTCGGTCGGGAAGGTCAACGGCTGCCAGACGTAACGGGAGTCGTTGACCGTGCCGCCGAAGGAGTTGCCCCAGCGGTCGCCCATGTAGAGGTACGAGGTGCCCGAAGTGCCGCTCACCGGGAGGACGTAGGCGGTCTGGGAGTTGTACGCAGTGGAGTCGCCGACGGTCGACCAGGACGTCCAGGGGCCCGAGAGGGAGGTCGCGGTGGCGTACTCCTGCTGGTTGGCACTCCAGCCGGTCGCGCCCGAGGTCAGCATGAAGTAGACACCGTTGCGCTTGAAGAGCGCCGGGGCCTCGCGGTGGCCGCCCGCCCACGGGTTGGCGACCAGGCTGTCGATGGCGGTGTAGTCGGAGGTGAGCTTGTAGATGTGCAGGTCGTAGTTCTCGTTGGCCGCCGAGACCATGTAGGCGGTGCCGTCCGTGTCGACGAAGGTCGTGATGTCCCGGGACATGTACTGGCCGAGCGGCTGGAAGCTGCCCTGGTAGGTGTAGTTCCCGTCGACGGTGTCGGAGACGGCGACGGCGGCCTTGGCCTCGCTGTAGTCGACGCCGTTCTCCTTGTGCATCCACATCACGAACTTGCCGGTGGAGGCGTTGTAGATGACCTTCGGGCGCTCGATGTAGGCGGTACCGAGCTCGGAGGCGGAGGACTGGGTGAGGACGTGGTTGCGGAACTCCCAGGTCTTCAGGTCGGTGGAGCGGTAGGCGTCCACGTACTTGAAGGTGTTGTCGGAGTTGCGGTCCTCGCCGAACCAGTAGTAGTAGCTGCCGACCTTGATGACCCCGCCGCCGTGGGCGTGCACGATGTCGCCCGCATTGTCGGTGAACTGGGTGCCGTTGGTGACGGTCTGGGAGGCGGCCGCGGCCGGTCCCGCGGTGGCCAGGGCGCCGATCACCGCCATACAGAGGGACAGCAGGATCGCGTACGCACGTCTCATCTCACACACGCTCCTTGGGGGGAAGGCATGCGGTTCGGGATTCCGAACGGCATGTGGTATGGCGAACGTTGTGATCGCCGAAAAGGTAAGGGTGTGTTACGCGCGGGTCAACGGGTCTGACGTGACAAGGGGGAAAGCGATTTCCAGCCGATCACGGACGGGCCGGATTTGTGTTATCGAGGCCTGTCCGCCGCCGGGTGGGTCTGGCCGCCGACGACCCGGACACGATCGTGGTCACCGAGGTCTGGGAGTCGAAGGAACACCACGACGCGTCCCTGCGGTCACCCGGGGCCAAGGAGGCGATCGCGGCCGCCATGCCGATGCTCACCGGCGAGTTCACCAGTCGCGAGACGACCGTCGTGGGCGGTCTGGGCGTCTGAACGGTCCGCGTCGGCACGCTCCTCAGTCCGCGGTGGCGTCGGCGCTGTTCGCCTGCACGGCGGCGACGAGTGTGTCCAGTTGCCCCCGGACCCGGGCGGCGGTGACATGGTCGAAATAGTCACGGGAGCTGACGATCAGGCCGTCGCGCACCCGCAGCACGAAGATGCCGGGCAGCGCGAAGGGTTCCCCGGTCCCCTCGACCGTTCCCTGGTACTCGAACTCGGCGACGATGACCTCGGGGTCGGTCGTCTCGTGGATCGCGATGTTGGCCGCCCGGCGGTTGAGCAGGGGGCCGACGCCGGTCGGCCTGAAGTGTTCGCGCAGTTCGTCGCGGGTACGGAGGGCGGCAGCACGAAGTGGATCGAACGGGTGTACGACATGCGTCCGCTCCGCGTACAGATCGGGCAGTTCGCTCCACCGGCCCTCCGCGACACCGTTCACCAGCGCGAGGAAGACCTCCCGCGGACCGGGGACCTGAGGCATGACACCCTCCCGTCGTCGGCAGCGACACGTGCCGGCAGCGAATTACCATCCGAAGTGCGGACTCCGATTATACGGAGTCGCGACTTCGGATAGTGGGATACGAGTGAAAGCACGATGAGCACCCCAGGCAACCGAGAGACGAGCGGCGGACGGCCGCTGCGCGCTGACGCGCGCACCAACCGCGAGCGGATCCTGAACGTCGCCGAGGAGGTCTTCGGCAAGGGCGGCCGGTCGGCGTCCACCGAGGAGGTGGCCCGCCTGGCCGGCGTCGGCGTCGCCACGGTCTTCCGTCACTTCCCCACCAAGGCGGCGCTGCTGGAGGCCGTTCTCGTGCAGCGGTTCGACCGCCTGCGCGAGCAGGCCGAGGCGCTCTCTCGCGCCCCGGACCCGGGCGCGGCGTTCTTCGGTTTCTTCAGCCATCTCGTCGCCGACGCGGCAGGCAAGATCGCCATATCCGAGGCACTGCTCGATGCCGGCAGCGCGGACGGCGGCGCTGCCGTACAGGCGTCGGACGCACTGCGTGGGGCCGTCGGCGCCCTGCTCCGCAATGCCCAACGCGCCGGCGCGGTCCGGGACGACGTCGAACTCCCCGAGGTGTACGCCTTGCTCGTCGCCACCTCACGCGCCCGCCCGGAGAAGGAGGTACGGGACCGGATGCTGGCCATCGTCTTCGACGGCCTCACTGCAGGTGCCGGTGCGGGAACCTTCGGAACAGCCGGGCGGTGACCCGCGCTCCCTCCCGGCGACGCCCAGGGCGGGGAGGACGTTCTCGTGTTCGCCCGCCACGGGTGCGCGCAGGTCGACCGGCCCCGCCGCGAACCAGCCCTCCAGTCCGCCGTTCTCGTGGCGGATCGCCCAGCCCTGCAGCGCGCCTGCCCGCGTCCGCAGCGTGACGTTCACGGCGGTGAACACAGCGGGCGGTGGCGGGGCCGTGCGTGCCGCCGTTACGCGGTCGCTTCCTCCGGCTGCCTGCCTCGCAGCCACACGTACACCGGGATCCCCGCGAACAGGAACAGCACGCCTTGGTAGACGGCCGCGTAGCCGGCGCCCGCGATCAGCCAGAAGGAGAAGGCGAAGGAGAGGGCGGCCACGATCAGGTCGCGGACCAGGCCGGCCGGGCGGACCCGGTCCCGGGTGCCCTGGGCGAGCCAGTAGAGCTGGGCGGCGGCCGAGAGCAGGTACGGGACGCAGCCGGTGAAGGTGGTGATGAGGACCAGGACACGGAACGTGGTGTCCGGGCCCGCCGTGTAGTTGAGGCCGATGAGGAGGGTGCCGAGGACGGCGACCGCCCAGACGCCGAAGCCGGGCACCCCGCCCTTGCCGACCTTCGCGAACGGCTTCGGGAAGAGGCCGTCGCGGGCGGCGGCGTACGGCATCTGCGCGGCCATCAGGATCCAGCCGTTGAGGCAGCCGACGATCGAGGCGACGGCGACCAGCGCGATCGCCGTGCCGCCCCAGCCGCCGCCGGTGATCGCGTTCACCGCGTCGGCGAAGGGCGCGCCGGACTTCACCAGCTTGTCGTGCGGGACCAGGCCGAAGACGGCGACCGTGCCCAGGAGGTAGACCAGGGCGGAGGCCAGCGTGCCGAGGACGCTCGCGCGGCCGACGGTGCGCTCCGGGTTCTCGACCTCGCCCGCGCTGACCGCGGCCGACTCGACACCGAGGAAGCTGTACAGGAGCAGGGCCGCGGCGGCGGCCAGGGCGCCGGGGGCGCTGTCGCCGGACGCGTTGAACGGGCCGAAGTTGTCGGTGTTCACGAAGAACAGGCCGACCGTGGCGACCAGGAGCAGCGGGACGAACTTCAGGACGGTCGAGACGATCTGGACCGCGCCCACCCAGCGGGTGCCGGCGAAGTTCGCGACGGCCGGCAGCCAGAGCGCGGCGAGGGCGACGACGCCTTCGAGGGCGTGGTTGCCGTGCAGGGGGACCAGGACGTCGACGTAGCCGACGACCGCGACCGCCAGTGCCGCGATGCTGACCCAGCACATCGTCCAGTACGACCATGCGGAGAGGAATCCGGCGAAGGGGCCGAAGGCGTCGCGCGGGTAGACGTACAGACCGCCGGTGACCGGGCTGCGCCGGGCCAGCTTGCCGAAGAGCAGGGCGAGCAGGACGGCGGCGACGGACAGGACACCGAAGGCGAGCAGGCTGACCGTGCCGTACGGGGCCACGGCGGCGGGCAGCGCGAAGATGCCGCCGCCGATGATGTTGCCCATGACCAGGGCGGTCGCGGTGGCCAGGCCGAAGGTGCGGCGGGGAGCGGACGGGGCCTGGGTGGGTTCCTCGGCCTCGATGGGACTGGGGGCTGTCATGGCGGTTCCGGTTCCGGGGACGTGCGTATGTGCGGGCGGGTGGGCTGCTGCGTGTGTGCGGGCGGGGAGTCGGGTGATCGTATACCGGGTGTCCATATGTTGGTCGATCTGTTCATACGGTGGACACACTCGGTCGTTCGGGTCCGGGTCGACTAGCGTCGGGGCATGACCAGCGACAACTCCCCCAGCCTCGCCGACGCCCTCGCCGCCGGGACGGTCGTGCTCGACGGCGGCATGTCCAACCAGCTGGCGTCCGCCGGACACGACCTGAGCGACGAACTGTGGTCGGCGCGGCTGCTGGCAGACCGGCCCGACGCGGTCAGCGACGCGCACCTCGCGTACTTCAGGGCGGGCGCGGACGTCGCGATCACCGCGAGCTACCAGGCCACGTTCGAGGGCTTCGCCAAGCGCGGGATCGCTGCGGCCGAGGCCGCGCGGTTGCTCGCGCTCAGCGTCGAGCTGGGGCGGGACGCGGTGCGGCGGGCGCGGGAGGAGGGGATCGTACGGCCGTTGTGGGTGGCCGCGTCGGTCGGGCCGTACGGGGCGATGCTCGCGGACGGCTCCGAGTACCGGGGGCGGTACGGGCTGAGCGTCGACGAGTTGGAGCGGTTCCATCGGCCGCGCCTTGAGGTGCTGGCCGGGGCCGGACCTGACGTGCTGGCGATGGAGACCGTGCCGGACGCGGACGAGGCGGCGGCGCTGCTGCGGGCGGTGCGGGGGCTGGGCGTGCCGGCCTGGCTGTCGTACAGCGTGGCGGAGGGGCGGACCCGGGCCGGGCAGCCCCTGGAGGAGGCGTTCGCCCTGGCCGCCGACGTGGACGAGGTCGTCGCCGTGGGCGTGAACTGCTGTGCGCCGGAGGATGTGGACCATGCGGTGGAGGTCGCGGCGAGGGTGACCGGGAAGCCGGTGGTGGTCTATCCCAACAGCGGGGAGGTGTGGGACGCGGCGGCCCGGGCGTGGACGGGGCGGTCGACGTTCGGCGCGGAGCAGGTCGCGGGATGGCGGGATGCGGGGGCGCGGTTGATCGGGGGGTGCTGCCGGGTGGGGCCGGAGGCTGTCGCCGGGATTGCTCAGGTGGTTTGAGGGGCGCCTCGTCGCCGTAGGTGGTTCTCAGCACGGCGGCTGCCGGTCGCCTCGGGCTGGTCGCGCCCACGCGGCGGAGCCGCACATCAGCACTGTCCCGCGCCCCTTTCGGGGCGCTAAGGTCCCGCTGGGAACCGGTTGCCGGGGGTGGGGTTGACCAGAAAAAACGGGGAAGCCGGGCGGAGCACCATTCGTGATGTCGCCGCCCGGGCCGGGGTGTCCGCGTCCACTGTTTCCCGGGTGCTCGCCGGGGACTACCCCGTCAGTGCCGCCACCCGCACTCGGGTCCTGCGTGCCGTCCGCGAGATGGACTACGTCGCCGACGCGCACGCGAAGGCGGTCGCCGGGGTCGGTACGCCCACCCTCGCCTTCGTGCTGGAGGACATCACCGGGCCCTCCTTCGCGCACATGGCACACGGCGTGGAGCGGGAGGCGGCGCGGCTCGGGCATCTGAGTCTCGTCTGCAGCACCGACGGCGATGTGCGGCGCGAGCTGGAGTTCATCGAGATGATGCGCGCCCAGCGGGCCGCCGCCGTGATTCTCGTCGGCGGGGCGGCGGACACGCCCGAGTACCGGGAACGGACCCGCCGCATCGCCGACTCGCTCGCCTCCGCCGGGTCCCGGCTGGTGCTGTGCGGGCGGCCGCCGCTCGGACCCGGCGCGCCGGTCACGGTCATCGAGTACGACAACGAGGGCGGCGCACACGCCCTGGCCGCCCACGTGCTCGCGCAGGGGCATCGGCGGGTGCTGTTCCTCGGCGGGAAGCCGGACCACACGACGGCGATGGGCCGGGAGCGCGGCTATCTGGCAGCCCATCGCGCCCGGGGCCTCGAACCCGACCCCGCGCTGCTCCTGCACGGCGACTTCACCCGTGACTCCGGGCACCGTCTGATGCGCGAGGCCCTCGCCCGGAAGCTGGAGTTCACGGCGATCGTCGCCGCCACCGACATGGTCGCGGCCGGCGCACTCACCGCCCTGCACGAGGCGGGACTCGACGTGCCCGGCGAGGTGTCCCTCGCCGGGTACGACGACATACCGTTCGCCCGTGATCTGCACCCGGCCCTGACCACCGTGCACGTGCCCTACGAGGAGCTCGGACGGCTCGCCGTCCGCACCGCCCTCGGGCACGGCGCGGAGTCGGCCGACGAGCATCTGCTGCTCGGCACGCATGTGGTCGTACGGGACTCAGTGGCGGCGCACAGCGGCCATTGAGCGCCGCAACCGGCGTACGGCCAGGGCCAGTTCGGCCGGGCGGTCGGGCTGCGGCGGCACCTCGGGTGTCCAGAGCGCGAACTCCTCGTCCCGCGGGCCGGACACCGTGCGGGGCTCGCCGTCGCCGAAGACGCGGACCGGGTGGGTGTCGTCCCAGGACTGCCAGCCGGGGTCGCCGGTCGTGGCGAAGCGGACCCATGCGCCGTGCATCTCGTCGCCCAGCTTCTGCGGGGCGCCCGCACCGGCGAGCCGGGCCGAGTCGGGGACGGTCCCGGTGTCGAAGACGAAGCCCAGCTCCAGGGCGTGGCAGGCGCCGAGGCCGGGGCGGTTGGAGGGCCAGGCGAACTCGTAGAGGTACGACGAGTCGGGGCGGGCCTTCGCCAGCCGGTACAGGGGCAGGCGGAGCAGGTGGTCGGTGACCATCTGGCCGACGATCTCGGCGGGCCCGGCCTCGGGGTGCAGGGCGCGGTAGCCGCGCGGCACCTCGTGGCCGGCACGGCAGCGGGCCATGGCGCCGGCGAAGGCGACCGGGCCGAGCCGGTCGACGTGGTCGACGAGACCGCCGGGGACCAGCCAGAGCCGGTACTCGTCGCGGGTCCAGCCCATCAGCAGGTCGACGCCGCGGGCCGCCTCGCCGTCCAGGAGGGCCTGCAGCGGGTCGCGCGGGACGAGGTCGCCGTCGACGACGATCCCGAAGGCCGGGCCGCCGAGGACGGGGCTGCTCAGCCGGCTCACCTCGGCCTGGGTGCGCAGCAGCAGTTCGCGGTCGACCTCGGCGAAGGCCTGGGCGGTGGCGGGGATCCTCAGCCGGTTGGCCATCCGGCGGACCATGCGCCGTACCTTGTCCCGTTCCGAGGCCTCGGGCGGGCCGCTCTGCAGCACGGCCCGGCGGATCAGGCCCTGGGCCCGGGGTGCGGCGAGCAGGGCGCCGGCGCTGATGGCGCCGGCGGACTGGCCGCAGAGGGTGATGCGGTCCGGGTCGCCGCCGAACGCGGTGACGGTCTCGTGGACCCAGCGCAGGGCGGCCAGCTGGTCGTGCAGGCCGGGGTTGGGCGGGGTGTCCGGGAACAGCCCGTAGCCCTCCACGCCCAGCCGGTAGTTGACCGAGACGAGGACGACACCGTCACGGGCGAACGCATGACCGTCGTACACGGGTACGGCCGAGGATCCTCTGGTCAGGGCGCCGCCGTGCAGCCAGAGCAGCACCGGGAGCCGGGCGCCGGGGCCGGGCTCCGGGGTCCAGACGTTGAGGTTGAGGCAGTCGTCACCCGGGATCACCGGGTCGGACAGATACTGCGCGAACGCCTGCGAGTACGGCGGTTTCGGCGCCGTCGGCCCGAAGGCGCCGGCGTCCCGGACGCCGTCCCAGGGCTCGGGCGGCACGGGCGGACGGAACCGGTGCCGCCCGAAGGGCGGGGCGGCGTACGGAATGCCGCGGAAGACCGCGACCCCGCGCTCCCACCTGCCCCGCACCGCCCCGTACGGGGTGTCGGCCACCGGGTTCTTCGCATCCGTCCCGTCTGCCGTCATCCGCCACCAGCTCCTCCCGCCGCGTGTGCCAGAACGCCGGTAGGACAAGAGCACCACATCCGCTCCCGGAATTCCGGCACACACGGCGTTCGGACGGACAGACGGGCGGCTGCGCCCGGCTACTTGGCGTACATCAGGGTGCCGAAGCCGAGCTGGTCGTACCCGCCGCTGTCGGAGCCGTAGTCACCTCCTCCGCCTTCGGGGGCGACCAGGTTGTAGTACATGGCGGAGATGTACTTGTCGTCGAGGCTGATGCGCCGGTTGTAGTGGAAGTGGAGCATCGCCCACACGGGGCGGATCTGGCCGCGGGAGGAGGCGGAGATCACCGTCTGGGAGGACTGGGCGCAGCTCTGCCCGGTGCCCCAGGTGTAGGTGGTGTACGGCACGTCCTGGCCGAGGTTGTACTTGGCGACGTACTGGGCGGCCTTCATGAACCGCCGGTCGTCGTACGAGTAGAGGTCGTCGCCCTGGTTCCAGGCCATCTCGCAGATCGCGCCCATCTGGCCCATGCCCATGACGGTGTGGCCCTGGTCGCGGCCGGACTCCTGCCACTGGCCCAGCGCGTAGCCGTCGGAGTCCGTGTACAGGTACGGCACCGCGTGCGCGATGGATCCGTTGCCCGCACCCGACTTGAAGTAGGTGACCGCCTGGTCGTACTTGGCCTTGTCCTCGTTGAGGATCCCGATGGCCAGGACGGAGGCCATGTTGCACAGGTCCCAGTTGGCCCAGTAATTGGTGATGCAGGCGTCGTTGTGGTTGGTCAGGAAGCTGTTGTTGAGCGGGTAGAAGACGTCAGCCAGCATCGACTGGGCGGCGGCGAGGTCGAAGCCGCTGTAGTCGCGCATCAGCTCGCACGCGTTGGCGAACTGCCAGCCGTAGAGGCCGGCGGCGAGGAACCGGTCGGCGTTCCCGGTGACCGACGTCAGCGTCTTCGACCAGGCGTTGAGGATGTCGGCGGCGCACACGGCGTTCGCCTCGGTGCCGCCGACCTTCCAGCGCAGGGCGTTCTGGTAGGCGGCGGCGATGTCGCTGTAGAGCAGGCTGTAGTTCTGCCCGTCGCCGCCACGGATGATCGTGGCCGTCGCCCGGTTGGTCCAGGTCGACTGGGAGTGGGAGTTGGCGGTCAGCTTGTTCCAGCCGGACAGCCAGGGGTCGGTGCCGGCGGCGACCCGCACCTTGGCGCGGTTGATGTCACCGGCGTTGTGCAGCATGCCGGGGTGGGTGAAGGTCGTCGGTGCCGCGTCGGCCACCCTGGGGGCGGTGACCGAGGCGGCGACGGCGAGCGCAGCAGCGGACTTCAGGACACCGCGGCGGCTCAATCCGCTGGTGCCTGACTGGGGTGGTACGCGGCGGCTCATCGCGTATTTGCTCCTTCGGTGGGGGGAGTTCAGGTGAGTCGGACGCTCACCTCTTCGAATTGCGCGGTACCGAGGGCCAGTGGTGTGCGGGAGCACACCACCAGGCCCACGTGGTAGGGGGCGTCACCGAAGGCGGGGATCGTGCCCGTGGCGAGCGGGCTCCAGGTGACGCCGTCATCGGCGGAGAAGGCGGCGGCGAAGGCGGTCCCGGTGCGCTTCAGCCGCAGCAGCAGGGGCAGTCGGACGGTGGCGGTACCGGTGAAGGCGGAGGCGCCGGCGACGGTCGGGCGCAGCATGAGCTGGGCGGTGGTACCTGCGGTGACGATGACCCCGGCCGCCTGGTCGAAGGGGGAAAGGGACTTGGTCATGAGCAGTCCGACCCGGTCGGCGGTGGCGCCGGAGCGGGAGACCAGCCGGGCGGTCAGCTCGCAGTCGCCGGCGACCGGCTGTCGTACGAACTGGCCGGACATTCCCTGTGAGTTGACGTTGAGGTCGACTCCGGCGCCGCGCACGGTGAAGGTGCCGTCGGCGTGGGCCGCGTCGCCCGGGGTGAGGACGGCGACGACTCCGAGGGTGCCGTAGGCGCTCCGGTCGAGGATCACGTCGCCGAGGTCACCGCTGGTCCAGGGGTCGGGCAGGGGCGGGGCGGCGACCGCGGCCGGCTCCGTGGTCCCGGCCGCGACGGCGGGCATGACCGCACTCACTGAAGTCGAACGCGGGCCCCGGCCCCCGCAGTTGGTCTTGGTGACGGTGTAGTGGTACGTCGTCCCGGACGCACCGCTCCCGTCGGTGTACCGCACCCGGGTGCCGAAGCCGACCGCGCCGACGTCCCGGGCGAGGGTCCGGTACGGCCCGTGGGCGTCGGTGGCGCGCAGCACGGTGTAGCGGGCGGACGGGTCAGGGTCGGTCCAGGTCAGCTCGATCCCTTCGGAGGCGGAGGAGGCGGAGGAGGCGGAGGCCAGCAGATCGGTGGGCCTGCGGACCGGGCGGGGTACCCGCCATACCGTGCCTGCCGCCGATTCCACGCTGACGTTGTCGAAGGCGCCGGTGCCGGTTTCGGCGTAGTCCTCGTCGACGCCCAGGGAGGAGGTGAGGACGAGTCCCGCATATGTGGTGTGTGGCATGTCGCAGACAGTCGACCCCACCTCGGTCCATCGCACACCGTCCTCCGAGATCGCCCCGGCGAACCGCTCCCCTTCCCGGGTCACCCGCACCCAGTAGGGCGCCCGCAGCCGATAGCCGTCTCCGGCCCCCTCGACATACGGGGCGGTCAGCGGGGTCGCCGACGTGGGCAGCGCGCCCAGGTCGGAGATCGGGAAGCCGGCGCCGGTGGTGATCGTCTGCTGCTGGCTCGGCGGCACCGGGGTGCTCCCGGTCGCGGAGATCCCGGCACCGGCCGTCGGGCGTACGCTCCACACCCCGCTCCAGGTGTGCAGCGGCAGCCCCTGGATCAGCATCGAGGCATGCGCGGCGGACGGGTCGAGCGAGGCTCCGACCGTGACGCCGATCTTGGAGTACTGCGAGCTGAGCGGCCAGACGATCCGGGCGGTGACACTGCCGTCGCCGTGCAGCGGCAGGTGCACGAGACGGCAGGTGTCGGCGGTCCCGCTCGCCTCCAGCACGAACCGCTCGCCGTCGAACCGCGCCGAACCGGGGGTGTGCACGTCGCCCAGGTCCTGGGTCCGCCAGGGGCCCGGAAGCCCCGCGGTCGCCGAGGCGACGGCCGAAGCGCCGCTCTCCCCCAGGGCGCCCGCGGCGACGACCGAGTAGTAGTACGTCCGTCCCGGGTGTACCCGCCCGTCGGTGTACGACGCCGACGGGGCTTCGGCCAGCGGCTCATAGGGACCTTGGGGGCGGTCGGCGCGCCGTACCGCGTACCGTGTCGCCCCCACCGAGGGCAGCCAGGACACCGTCACGGCACGCGCGTCGCCGTCGGCGGTGACGCCCGCCGGAGGGGTCGGCGCGCACGGCGCGGGGGCTGTGGCGCCCGCGTAGGCGAAGGTGCCCCAGCTCGGCAGGTCGTCGTTGCTGCCCTCGACGGCGCGGGTGCCACCGGCGCCCCGGAATACGGCGGCCTGCGTGTAGGGCGTGTCGAGGCCGCGCACGCCCGCGTAGTGGGCGTAGTACATCTCGTAGATCGGGGGCAGGGTGCCCCGGGAGGTCGCCGACACGGTCTTCTTGAGGTACTTGCCGGTGCGGTCCAGGTCCGGGGTGAAGGGGACGTCGCCGCCGAGGTTGTAGCGGGCGGCGTACTCGGCGTTGGCGAGGATGCGGTCGCCGTCGTAGCCCCACAGGTCGACGCCCTGGTTCCAGGCGACCTGGGCCGCGTCGCCCATGAGGCCCACAGCGAGCTGTTCGTGGCCCTGGTCGCGGCCGGACTCCTGGCCCTGGCCGGCATCGGTGACGACGCGGTGGCGGACGCTGCCGTTGCCCGCGCCGGCGGCGGCGAACCGGAGGGCGTCCTCGAAGAGGGTGCGTTCCTCGCAGAACACACCGATGGCGAGGACGGTCTGAAGGGCCGTCAGGTCCCAGTTGCCGTTGGCGTAGAGCATGTAGCCGGAGACGGCCGGATACCAGACGTCGAGGAAGGACGCCTCGCAGCGCGCGATGTCGGCGTCGGTCCAGCCGTCGTAGCCGGTGTGGCGCAGGAGTTCGGCGGCGTTGGCGAACTTGAAGCCCTGCAGGCCGGCGCCGAGCGGTCCGTCGGCGCCGGTGACGATGGTGAGCGAGGCCGACCAGACGTTGAGGATGTCGCGGGCCTTGTCGGCGTGGGCGCGGTCGCCGGTGACGGCCCAGAGGAGGGCGTTCTGGTAGGCGGCGGCCGAGTCGGCGACGGCCTGGTTCTGGAAGTTGGCGGGGCCCCGGCCCCAGGAGGTGATCTGGCCGGTGTTCTGCACGGTGTACGACGCCTGGGAGCGGGCGTGGGCGGCCAGGGCGAGGTAGCCGTCGTGGACGGGCGACTGTCTGCTGTCGACGGCGGACCGCATCCGGGCCAGATCGGCGGACGTATGCAGGATGCCGGGGTGGGTGAAGGTGAAGTCCCGAAGGTGACTGTCCGCCCGGGCCGCGGGCACGAACAGGGTGTTCGTGCCCGCGGCGAGCAGCAGCGCGCCGGAGGACTTCAGCAGGCCGCGGCGGCTGAGCGGGCTCACTGGGCGGCCGCCTCCGCCTCTGCGGTGGTGAGGAACTTCAGGTTCGTCACGTGCTCGTTGTAGAACCACTGGATGGCGTCGGTGGTGTAGTACCAGCTCGGCTTCTTCATCGAGTCGGCGATGACGACACCGTTGATGACGAGGTTCTCGAAGGTGACGTTCTTGATGGCGTGGTCGGCGTCGTAGCCGAGGAAGAGCGACGGGTTGGCGTGGGTGCCCGTGTAGGTGAGGTTCTTGACGTAGACGTTCTCGATGCCGCGGCCGACCGAGGTGTTGTACTTGGTGTTGTACATGACCTTCATGTAGATGACCTGGCCCCAGCGGAAGTCCTCGATCCGTACGTCCTCGATGCGGACGTTGCTGATGAGGTTGGAGTCGCCGGGGTTGAGAGCGATGCAGCCCTGGTAGTTCATCTGGGGTTCGCGGTGGTCGAGGATGTCCATGTTGCGGATGACCAGGTTCTCGATGGTCTCCGGGGCGTCGGTGTTGCCGTGCGTGCCGATGTTGACCGGGTGGGCGACGTCGGCCCACAGGGAGCAGTTCTGCACGGTGATGTTGCGGGTGTCGCCGTAGTAGTCCCAGCGGTGGGCGTAGATGGCGATGCAGTCGTCGGAGTTGCGCAGGAAGCAGCCGTCGATGAGGACGTCGCTGGAGGAGAAGACGTCGATACCGTCGCCGTTGCCGCGCGAGCTGAAGCCGCGGACCTTCCTGATATGGACGTTCTGGGCCTCGCCGAGGGTGGTGATGTAGCCGCCCGGGTTCATGATGATGACGTCCTCGACCCGGATGTTCCTGCTGCCCTCGCAGAGCACGCCCCCGCCCGGACCGGCCCAGATCATTCCGTGTCCCCTGAGGGAGGCCTTCTCGACGTCCTTGAAGTAGACCGTGGCCTTGAGGACGGCACCGCCGGCGAGGTAGACGGTCTTGCCGCTGGGGACGGTGAGGACTCCGCCGGTGACGGTCTGCACGCCGGGGCCGAAGTAGATGACGTCCGGGTTGTCGGCGGCCGGCGCGTGGTGCTCGACGTGGTTGGTGATGATGTGCAGGCAGTCGAAGAGCTCGTCGTTGATCTGGACGACCAGGTCCTTCGGTTCGTCGAGGGTGAACCGCAGGGTGTCTCCGAGGAGTTCGGGCTTGATGCCGTACGAGTCCGGTCTCACCCGGGCCTTGCTGGTGCCGCCCTTGAGGTAGGTCACCTCGACTTCGACGGAGCACTGGAAGTCGAAGTACACCAGGGAGGAGTTGTAGACCTTGCCGCCGCCGGTGTTGGCGTTGATCTCCTCGAACTGCGGCCGGTAGATGTCCAGGGTCTGCCAGTCGCCGTCGGGGGCGGTGCGCACCCGCACCTGGAAGCTGGTGTTGGTCGGTACGGCGGAGGGGCGGGGGTAGGTGACCAGCTTCGGGCGGGACCCGGTGTCGTCCGCGTGGGCGGCGGTGGTGGTCAGTCCGCCGGAGAGCCCGGCGGCGAGTGCGGTGGCGCCGGCGGCCTGCAGGGCGGCACGGCGCGAGAGGGGCGCGTTCATGTCTTGCTCCTTGCGGTGAACAGGTCGGCAGGAAGGGCTACTTGAGGCCGGACGTGGACATACCGGCGACGAAGCCGCGCTGGGCGACGAGGGACTTCCCACTCTCTTCGCGGAGGTGACAGGACGTCGGCTCGTTGGCAACCGGTTGCTATGGGCGGTGAGGGGAGCTTCAACCCGTACAAGAGCCTCGTCAAGGGGAGCGACGAACTTTCGAAAACCGTTCGGCGGCAACCGGTTGTCCTTGCGTACCGGTTGCTGTTCATGGACCGTTCGACCGACCGTACATCGAAAGATTCCGACTCATACCCCTTGCTGGAAGCGGCCAGGCCGTCCTACTGTCCCGTGGAAACCGGTTTCTAAGGCACTGTCGAGCCGCCGCCCTCCTCCCCGAGAGCGCCAACCTCCGAAGGAACACGGTCAGATGAACTCCACCAGGCTGGCCCGCGCCGCGATCGCGGGCCTCGCGCTGACAGGTCTGCTCTCCGCCTGCGGCGGATCGGGCTCCGGCTCCGGCGGTTCCGACTCGGCCTCCGGACCGGTCACCCTGCCCTTCTGGGGCTGGGCGAACGGCCAGGACGCCGTCGTGAAGGCGTTCAACGCCTCGCACAAGGACGTCCAGCTGAAGTACACGAAGGTCACCGACCAGCTGACCATGCAGAAGCAGCTCACCAACGCCGTGAAGGCGGGCAACGCGCCCTGCCTGGTGCAGAACACCGCCGAGTACGTGACGAGCTGGGTCGCCCAGGGCGCCCTCGCCGACATCACGAAGTACGTCGGTTCGGCCAAGGACAAGTTCAACTCCGGCTCCTGGTCGGCCGCACAGGTGCAGGGCAAGCTCTACGGCGTCCCCACCAGCTCCTCGCCGAACTTCACGATCTACCGCACCGACGTCTTCCAGAAGTACGGCCTCAAGGCCCCCACCACCTGGGACGAGTTCATCGCGGCGGGCAAGACGCTGAAGAAACACGGCGTCAAGATCACCAACTACGCCGGTGAGGACCCCAGCACACTGGAAGTGCTCTCCATGCAGGCCGGGGCCCACTGGTACGCCATCGACGGCGACTCCTGGAAGGTGGACTTCCAGGACCCGGGCACTCTCAAGGCCGCCCAGGTCATTCAGCAGATCATCGACAACGACCTCGACTCGAAGCTGTCGTTCGCCGACTACGCGGCCGTCCAGCGCAACTACGACAACGGCGGCACCGCCACCCGGCAGATCTCCACCTGGCAGATGGCCGGCATGGTGCAGAACTTCACCAAGTCCTTCGGCAAGTGGGCCCTCGCCCCCTGGCCGACCTTCACCGGCGAGGCCGCCAAGACCCCGGCCGGCACCAACCTCACCGGCAGCGTCACCCTGGTCACCAAGGAGTGCGCCCACCAACAGCAGGCCGCCGAGGCCGCGTTGTGGATGTCTACGAATCCGGGCGCGGTGAAGACGATGGCGAGCCCGACCACCGGCAACGGCGTGATGCCCGCGCTGGCCGACAGCAACGCCTACGTCGACGAGGCGATCTCCCAGAAGCTGCTCGGCTCGAACTACGACCCGGCGAAAAAGGTCGTCACCGACAGCCTGAACACGGTCACCACCGACTGGACGTTCGGCCCCGACTGGACGGCCATGTTCACGGAGCTGCAGAACGGCTGGGCCAAGGTGGTCAGCAAGCAGCAGAAGGTCACCGACCTCCTCGCCCACATGCAGCAGTGGACGGTCGACGACCTGAAGTCCCGCGGCATCAGCGTCGAGGGCTGAGGCTCACGGATGGTCCGCTCCCAGCGCTGGAAGGGCGCCGCCTTCACGGTGCCCTTCCAGCTCGGCTTCGTCTTCCTCTACCTGATCCCGATCGGGTACGCGGTCTACCAGTCGCTGTACCGTTCGCACTCCTTTGGGCTGGGCCTCGGCGGCAGCACGGACGAGTTCTCGGGACTGGCCAACTACCGGCAGGGCCTTACGGATTGGGCGTTCCTCGACTCGGTCCTCCGGGTGCTGGTGTTCGCCTGCGTACAGATCCCCGTGATGCTCCTGATCAGTCTTCTCCTGGCGCTCTCCCTGGACGCGCTGACGTCCCGGGTGGCGGGCCGCTTCCGGGTCCTGCTCCTCGTGCCCTACATGATCCCGGGTGTGGTGGCGGCGATCGTCTGGATCAACCTCTACAGCCCGGACGTCGGCCCGCTCACCCCGCTGGGCAAGGCGTTCGGACTGACCTGGAACTTCTTCGCGCCGTCGATGGTGTGGCCGTCCATCGGCAATCTGCTGACCTGGCACGGCATCGGCTACAACATGGTGATCATCTACTCGGCGCTGCAGGGCGTCCCGCGTGAACTCTTCGAGGCGGCACGGCTGGACGGCGCATCCGAGCGCCGAATCGCGCTGAGTATCAAAGTCCCGTTCGTCCGGGGCGCGTTGGTCCTCACCGGCATGCTGTCGATCATCCAGATGCTCCAGATCTTCAACGAGCCGGCCCTGTTCCGGAACGTCACACCGCAGACGGTCAGCGACAGCTTCACCCCGATCATGGTGATCTACAACCAGGCCTTCAACGCGGGCAACTACCACTACGCGGCGGCCCTTTCGGTGCTGCTGGCCCTGGTCCTCGGCGTCGCCAGCTTCCTCTTCTACCGGCTGACCTCCAAGGAGGCCGACTGATGACACTTACCGCGGAACGGTCGAGGACGAACCCCGTGCGACGCATCGGCAAGCCGGACCCGGCGGCCCGCTCACGAGGCGGCCAGCGGTTCCTTCTCGTCGGACTGGTCCTGGCGAGCGCGTACAGCCTCTTCCCGGTCTGGTGGCTGCTCGTCGCCGCGACCAAGGACCGTACCGCCCTCTACCAGAGCAACGGCCTCTGGTTCTCGGGCTGGCACTTCTGGAGCAATCTGCACCAGCTGTTCACCTACGAGGACGGCATCTTCCTGCGCTGGACGGCCAACTCCTTCCTCTACGCGGGAGTCGGCTCGCTCGGCGGCACGCTCATCGCGCTCGCCACGGGCTACGGCCTGGCCCGCTTCCAGTTCCCCGGCCGCAGCCTCGTCTTCGCCTGCGTGGTCGGCTCCTTCCTGGTCCCGATCGCCCTGCTCACCCTCCCGCTGTATCTGCTGTTCTCGAAGATCGGCCTGGTGGACACCCCTTGGGCGATGCTGATCCCCTGTCTGGTCAACCCGTTCAGCGTCTACCTGGCGAAGGTGTACACCGAGGCCACGGTCCCGTACGAACTCCTCGAAGCGGCCCGCATAGACGGCGCGGGCGAACTGCGCATCTTCTTCTCGATCGTGCTGCGCATGATGACGACGGGCGGCGCGACGGTCTTCCTGCTGGCCTTCGTCAACACCTGGAACGCGTTCTTCCTCCCCCTCACGGTCCTGCGCGGCGAGGAGAACTGGACCCTGAACCTGGGCCTGTACAACTGGTCCGGCAAACGCCTCGAATCCGGGGTGGACCTGACCGGTCTGGTCCTGACCGGCGCCCTGCTCTCCATCGTCCCGATGGCCGTCATGATGATCGCGATGCGCCGCTACTGGCGCACGGGCGTCACGCTGGGAGCCCTCAAGTGACCGTGCTGCACAACCCGGTGATCCGCGGCTTCGCCCCCGACCCGTCACTGGTCCGGGCCGGCGACTGGTACTACCTGGCGACCAGTTCCTTCGAGTGGTTCCCGACGATCCCGATCCACCGCTCCCGCGACCTGGCCCACTGGGAGTACGCGGGCCATGTCGAGGGCGCGGCCCCCGGCGACTCCCTGGCCGGTGTCCCCGACTCGGGCGGCATCTGGGCCCCGTCGCTGAGCTGGGACGGGGTGCGCTTCTGGGTGACGTACTCGATCGTCCGCTCGGTCGGCACCCGGTACTTCGACCTGGACACATACGTCAGTACGGCCATGGACGTGCCGGGCCCGTGGACTCCCCCGCGCCGGGTCCCGAGCCACGGCTTCGACCCCGCCCTCTTCCACGACAACGGCCGTATCTGGCTCCTCAACATCCAGAACGACCACCGCCCGGGCGGCCGGCGCTTCGCGGGAATCGTCGCCACGGAACTGGACCCGGAGACGCTCACCACCGTCGGTACGACCCGACTCCTGCTCCAGCACGACGGGTTGATCGAGGGCCCGAAGCTGCTGAAACGGGACGGCTGGTACGTCCTGGTCCTGGCGGAGGGCGGGACGGGTTTCGAGCACGGGGTGCGGGTGGCCCGCAGCAGGAACCTCACGGGCCCGTACGACCTCGACGAACGTCCGCTGCTGACGACACGGGACGACCCTGACTGGCCGTTGCAGAAGGCTGGACATGCGGAGTTGGTCCAGACCCCGGAGGGCGCCTGGTTCCTGAGCCACTTGACGGCACGCCCGCTGCAGACACCGCAAGGACCGAGATGCCCCCTCGGCCGGGAGACGGCGATCCAGGCGGTGACCTGGGACGCGGAGGGCTGGCCGAGACTCCGCCACGGAGACACCCGCCCGGCGCTCACGGTCGAGACGCCTCAACAGGAACGCCCCTTGAGGGGCTCGGGGCTGCACACGATATGCGGCTACTGCCGCGTGGGCGCGACCAGCCCCCACCGGCCCGCAGCCAACAGCACAAACCCCTACTTCACCCTCCGCTCCCCCGCAGACCCCTCCTGGATAGACCCCACCACCCGCCCCGGCTGGCTACGCCTCCGCGGCCACCACGGCCCCGACTCCCTCTGGTCCCACAACCTCCTCGCCCGCCGCATCACCGAACACCGCACACAGGCCCAAGTCACCCTCCAGGCAAGCCCGTCCACCTTCACCCAGGCCGCCGGCCTGCTCCTCTGGTACAACACCTCGGCCTACTACGCCCTCGACCTCACCTGGTCGGAACCGGAAGGCGAAGCGCAACACGGCCAGCAATGGCAGCACAAGGGCCGAACCGTACTCACCCTGACCGCACGCGACGAAGGCGAAACCCGCAGACCGGCCGTCGTGGAAGTCGACGCGACCGCCCCGCTCACCCTCGGCGTCACGGTCGACGGCGCCGACGCCCGCTTCTGGTACGAAACCGACCGCACCCGCCACCCCCTCGGCCCGCCCCTCGACTTCACCCGCCACCCCCTCGGCCCGCCCCTCGACTTCACCCGCCTCTCCGAGGGAGTGTCTGATCGTTTGTGGGTGGCCTGGTGTGGTTGTTCGTGATTAGCGGTCGGTGACGCGGTCGCCGTAGTAGCTGGCGAGGCTGTTGATGGCCTGTTTCCAGGCGGGTGTCCGTCCGGTGACGTTGGGGCGGTTCTTGATCGGGTTGCGGATGACCAGGTAGAGCACCTTCAAGGCCGCGTCGTCGTCGGGGAAGTGCCCGCGTCGTCGGGTGGCCTGGCGGAAGCGGGAGTTGAGGGATTCGATCATGTTCGTGGTGTAGACGACACGTCGGATCGGGGCCGGGAAGCGCATGAACACGATCACGTGCTCCCAGCTGCGGCGCCATGTATCGACCACGGCCGGGTAGCGCTGGCCCCACTCCTCCTCGAAGCGGGCGAACCGCTGCTCGGCCTCATCTGCGGTTTTGGCGGTGTAGACCTCGCGCAGTTGCTTCGCGATGGCGCCCCAGTGCTGCTTGGCTGCGTAGCGCAGGCTCGTGCGGACGAGGTGGACCACGCAGAGCTGGACATCGGCCTGGGGCCAGACATCGTTGACCGACTCCGGCAGGCCTTTCAGCCCGTCGCAGCAGGCGATCAGGACGTCCTGGACGCCGCGGTTGCGTAGTTCGGTCAGCCAGGTCATCCACTGCTTGGCGCCCTCACCGCCCGTGCCGACCCACATCCCGAGCACGTCGCGGTCGCCGTCGAGGTTGATGCCGACGGCGATGTAGACGGGCTTGTTCGCGACGGCGCCGTCGCGAATCTTGATGTAGATGCAGTCGATCAGCAGGACCGCGTAGATGCGGTCGAGCGGGCGGGTGCGCCAGACGGCGAGGTCGGCTGCGACCTGGGCGGTGGCACGGGAGACCAGGTCGCGGGAGACCTCCACGTCGTAGATCTCCGCGAGGTGGGCCTGGATCTCCCCGGTCGTGAGCCCCTTGGCGTAGAGGGAGACGATGGTCTCCGAGAAGCCGTCGACGCGCCGGGCGTGCTTGGGCACGATCTGCGGGGTGAAACTGCCAGTCCGGTCGCGGGGGATGTCAATGGTCACCGGTCCGACCTGCGAGAGCACGGTCTTGCGGCTGGTGCCGTTGCGGTGGTTGCCCGAGCCCGCGCCGGCCGCATCGCCCTTCTCGTAGCCCAGGTGCTCGGCCATCTCGGCCTCCAGCGCACCCTCCAGGACCAGTTTCACCAGCCCCGTCAGCAGCCCGTTCTCGCCGACCAGTTGCAGCCCGTCCCGGCGGGCCCGCTCGATCAGGCTCTCGGCCAGCCCCCGGTCCTGCTCAGTCGCTGCTTGCGCCAACTCCGCCCCCGTCCGCACCTGATGCTCGTTACCCTCGGGGCCACTCTCGTTCGTACTGCCCATCGTGATCCTTCCCGGCAGAGAACCCATCTCATGCCAACTCGGGTCACACCAGGCCAAACACAAACTTCAGGACAGTCCCCTCTCCGACGACCACGGCTCCCGGCTCCGGTTCACCGGAGCGCTCGTCGCAATCCATGCCGTAGACCTCGTAGACGCCTCTTTCACCGCGGATTTCACGGACTTCCACGTCATTTGCACACCGGACTGATCCGACCGCCATTGTTCGAAGTTTCGAAAGTCCCGCCACCAGTGATCCCGCGAATTCCCAGGTCTTCACGCCGTGTTGACGTGCACCTATCGTAGGAAGCGCTTACTGCACGGCTTGTACGCAGACCGCGGAAGCAGCGTTGGTCGCAACTTTCGTTACTTTCGTTGGCCCAAAGGCGGGCCGGAGAGGCGGGTTCCCCATGGTCCGTGCCGGGGGTACGAGCGTGGCGGCAGCCGGTCCGACACTGGCGGTGGTGGCCCGCGAGGCGGGCGTCTCCGTACCGACCGCGTCGAAGGTGGTCAACGGCCGTGACGACGTGGCCCCCGAGACCCGGCGCCGGGTCACCGAGGCCCTCGAACGGCT
The DNA here is from genome assembly GCF_003814875.1 of Streptomyces sp. Ag109_O5-1. GTDB lineage: Bacteria > Actinomycetota > Actinomycetes > Streptomycetales > Streptomycetaceae > Streptomyces > Streptomyces sasae. The sequence goes on from NZ_RKQF01000001.1 coordinate 2,793,668, forward strand.
CGGCTATGTCCGCCGGCCCCGTTTCGACGCGGCGAAGGCCCCCGTCCTGATCGACCTGGTCGTGCACTCGCTGGACAGTTCGTGGTCGGGCGCGGTGCTGCACGGGGTGGAGGAGGCGGCGCACGAGGCGGGTCTGGAGGTCGTCGTGTCGGCGGGGCCGACCCGGACGCGGGCCGGCCGCCCGGAGCGCGGCTGGCTGGACAAGCTCACCGTGCGCGGCTCCTCGGGAGTGCTGTTCAACCTGGCCGAGCTGACCCAGGCCCAGTACGCCTGGCTGGACCACCACCGGATCCCGTACGTGCTGATCGACCCCGTCCACGAGCCCCCTGCGGGAGCCGTGTCGGTCGGGGCCGCGAACTGGCAGGGCGGGGTGACCGCGACCGAGCACCTGCTCGCGCTGGGGCATGAGCGGATCGCGGTGATCGCCGGCAGCCGGCGCAAGATGTGCAGCAGCGCCCGGGTGGCCGGCTACCGCTCGGCGCTCGCCTCGGCGGGTCTGCGTCATCGTGGCGAGTACGTCCGGCACGCGGGTTTCGACGAGGGCACGGCCCGGCATCGTATGCACGAACTGCTCGACCTGCCGGAGCCGCCGACCGCCGTGTTCGTCTGTTCGGACCGGATGGCGCTCGGGGCGTACACGGCGCTGGCCGAGCGCGGGCTGCGAGTGCCGGACGACATCAGCGTGGTCGGCTTCGACGATCTGCCGGAGGCGCGCTGGGGGTCCCCCGCGCTGACCACGGTCCGCCAGCCGCTGTCGGAGATGGCGGCCACGGCGCTGCGGCTGCTGGTGCGGCTGATGCACGGGGACCGCCCGGAGGGCACCCGGACGGAGCTGTCGACGCGGCTGGTGGAGCGGGCCAGCACGGCGGCGCCGGCGGCCCGTTCGGCCGTACGACGGTGACCGCGGCCTGTTCATGATCGTTTCCCGGGCATGAAACTCACCCCGCGTACCGCGGCGGCCTGCGCCCTGACCGCCGCCGCCCTGACCATGGCGTTGGGCACCGCCCACGCCACGACCCTGACCGTCGCCCCGGCCCGGCAGCATGCCACGGTGGCCGCCCCGGCCGACGAGCACGACCCGAAGGAGGACGTGGAACTGGACGAGAACGGCCGCCCGGACCTGGGCGAGGACTGAGCCGGAGCGCCCCGGCAGGGGCGGGGGAACTGCGCGACCCGTCACCACGGTCCCGCAGTTCCCCACTCGCCGGTCTCTCAGTCGTCGTCGGCCTGGCGCGGCTCGCCCATCAACGCCTGGATCGCGTCCACGGCGCTGCCGTCGTGGTCGCTGCCGGCGTCACCCCTCCCGGTCTGGAGGTTCGCCGTGCGGTCCACCTCCAGGATGGAGTCCGCGTGGGAGTTGTCCAGCACCGTGATCAGGCTCCCGCCCGCGTACGCGGGAGCCGCGGTCGCAGCGAGCAGCGCCGCGGCGACGGCAGCGGCCGCCCGCAACCGCGTCACACGCCCACGCCCTCGGACTCGGGCTCGTCGAGCCGCTCCCGGGCGATGTTGCGCTCCAGGAGGGTCGTGGACGCCTTGACGCCGACCCCGCTCGCCGCGTCCACCTGGGGCAGTCGGCCGTCCGCCGCCCTGAGGTCGCTGAGCGCGGAGTCCATCGCCTCATGCGCGGCGAACAGACAGGGCGTGGAGTAGATCGCGACGTCGACGCCGAGATCGTCCAGTTCCGTGAGGGAGAGCCTGGGCGACTTGCCGCCGGCGATCTGGTTGAACAGCAGCGGCTTGTCGCCGACGACCTTGCGGATGCGGCGGATCCACTCCTCGCTGCGCACCCCGTCGACGAGGACAACGTCGGCGTCGGTGGCGGCGAGCCGCTCCGCGCGGTGCAGGATGTCGTGCTCGTCGGTGGCGTCCGTACGGGCCACGACGACCAGGTCCGTGCGGGTCTCCAGGACCTTCTCCAGCTTCTCCAGGTACTCGTCCAGCGGCAGCACCTGCTTGCCGTCGGCGTGCCCGCAGCGTCGGGGCCGCTTCTGGTCCTCCAGAATCACCCCGGAGGCGCCGATCCGTTCCAGCCCCTCCACGACATGGCAGGCGACCTCGGGGTCGACGTACCCGTCGTCGATGTCGACCAGCAGATGGTGGTGCGGGAACGCGCCCCGCAGCCGCTGGACGAAGGCCACCATGTCGGGCCAGGCGATGAATCCGATGTCCGGCAGGCCGTAGTACGACGCGGCGAAGCCGAAGCCGGAGACGAACATCCCGTCGTAGTGCTTGGCCGCGATCGATGCCGAGTACATGTCGTACACGCCGATCAGCGGGGTGGTCCCCGGCCCGGCGATCTGTTCGCGCAGCTTCTTCCCGTAAGTCAAGGTCCGGCTCCTCCGGTGGGTGGGTGGCGCGAGGTCCTGGTGGATCTCCGCGTCTCGACGCCCTTTGCCAAGACAAGAGCATCTCTAGATACGCACGTGACCATCTCCGTGCGCGACCTTTACTCACTCCAATGGCGGATGCGGTTCACCGGAGAAACGTCACTGGTCGAGCCGGGCGGCCCAGCCGATACCGCCGTACAGGTGGGCCAGGAAGCGGGGATCCCGGTAGGCCTCGCGGGCGTGCCCCAGGGCCGTGTAGAACACCCGTCCGGCCCCTTGCTCACGGCACCAGGCCAGCGGATGGTCGTCGCCCATCCCGCCCCCGTCGTACGACGTCTCGTCGGCGCGCAGCAGTACCCGCGCCCGGCCCCGCGGGTTGTCGCGGAAGTCGTACCACTCGTCGGTGAAGTCCCAGACGGCGGGCAGCTGCCGGGTCGCCGGATGGCCGTGGTCCTCGACGAGCGCCCTGCCGGGCTGGTACCGGGGGTGGCGGTCGAAGCGGGCGCCGAGGAGTTCGCCGTAGTACGGCCATGCGTACTCGGTGTCGGCCGCCGCGTGGACACCGGCGAAGCCGCCGCCCGCCTCGACGTAGGCGGCCAGCCCGGCACGCCCTGCCTGGGTCAGGATCTCGCCGCTGGTGGAGAGGAAGACGACGGCCGCGTACCCGTCCAGCGTCTGTTCGAGCGCGGCCGGGTCCTCGGTGGCGTCCACCTCGAACCCGGTGAACTCCCGTACGGCGGCGATGCCGTCGGGTATCGAGTCGTGGCGGTAGCCGGTGGTGCGGGTGAGCAGGAGCAGTCGAAGGGGCATGCCCGCATGGTCGCCCACCGGCCGGGAGGGCTCAAAGGCCCGGTGTCGGCACGCTGTTGTCGGGTGCGCCGTCCCCGTTGGACGGCAGGTCGCCGCGCTGTACGGGTTCGGAGTCGGTGAAGGCCGGGTCGGGCGTGGGCAGCAGGGTGTCGAGCTCGGCGGCCGAGGGACGGTGGACCCCGCGCAGCGCCTTGCCCAGCGCGGCGTCGGAGGCCCCGCCCTCACCCTCCAGCCACACCACACAGTCCTTCTTCGCCACCTGGTACTTGTGGTGTCCCGCGTTGCGCGGGTGGTCGGTGTAGAGGTGGATGACGGCGCCCGTGCTGTCCGTGTAGGCGGCGGAGAAACCGTCGTCGCCCTGTACGCCGACGGACTGCTGGGCGAGGGTGAACCCCGGTGCCTCGGTGACGTAGACCAGCTCGGGCGCCATGCCCAACGCCTTGACCCGGGCGTCGAGTTCGGCCTGGCTCGCGGGCGAACCGGAGCCCGCCTTCTCGGTGCCGCATCCGGTGAGCAGGACGGAGGCGAACAGCAAGGGCGGCAGCACGCGCAGGGCACGGATCATGCGCCCATCGTGCCGCACAGGCGTTCCACAGGCACGGGGGTTTCCCGGCGGCCGCGGTTGCCGGCCCGGGGCTACGACGCCGGCACCCCGCATCCCCTTCGGCTGGAGGTCCGATTCGTTCAAGACCGACGACCGGCCCCCGCCTACGGTGACGCCATGACTCCACGATTCGCCGTGATCGGTCTCGTCGCCTCCGACCTGACCGCGTCCCTCGCCTTCTACCGTCGCCTCGGCCTGGACTTCCCGCCCGGCGCCGAGGAACAGCCGCATGTCGAGGCCGAGTTGCCCGGCGGCCTCACCCTCGCCCTGGACACGGAGGAGACGATCCGCTCCTTCCACCCGGCCTGGCACCCGCCGGCCGGCGGCGGCCGGGTGTCACTCGCCTTCCGCTGCGCGTCGCCCGCCGAGGTGGACACGGTGTACGAGGACCTGGTCGTCGCCGGCCACCACGGCGAGCTGAAGCCCTGGGACGCCTTCTGGGGCCAGCGTTACGCCACGGTCCACGACCCCGACGGCAACGGCGTCGACCTGTTCGCCCCGCTACCGCAGTAGTCCGGTCAGCGGCACGCCCGCCAACTCCCTGACGTCACGGGAGAGGTGTGACTGATCCGCATACCCGGCCCGAACGGCCGTCTCCGCGAGCGGCACCCCGGCCCGGGCGAGCGAGAGCGCCCGCTGCATCCGGAGCACCCGGGCGAGGGTCTTGGGTCCGTAGCCGAAGGACGCCAGCGACCGCCGATGCAACTGACGTGCACCGAGGCCGAGTTCACCGGCGATGGCCGCCACCGGGCACCCCGCGCCCAGCGCTTCGACGAGTCGCGACGGCAACGGGTCCGCAGGCAGGGCCCGTTCGAGCACGATCTCTTCGAGCGCGGCGGCCGGATCGCCGGCGCGGACGACGCGGGCGCACAGCCGCCGTACGACGGAGGCCGGCCACAGGTCACTCAACTCGACGCGCTGATCGAGGAGTTCGTGAGCCGGTACGCCGAGGAAGGCGGGCGCGGTCCCGGGGTAGAAGCGCAGGCCGGCCCATACACCCGGGAAGCCTTCGGTGACGTACGCACGCGTGTCGGGCCCGGCGACCAGCAGCCGCCCCTCGTGCCAGAGCAGATCCATACACCCGTCGGGCAGCACACGCCCCGCCCCGGCCACGGTGTTCTCCCACACGACCGCGCCGGCGAGCCGAGACGCCCTTTCCCTGTACACATGGCCCAGCGTAGACGCGCCCCCTCAGGGGCCTAAGCCACCCGATGTTCCTGCGGGCTCACTCCGTACACCCTCTTGAACGCACTCGACAGCGCGAACGCGCTCCCGTACCCCACCCGCCGAGCGATCGCCTCCAGCGTGTCGTCCGTGTCCCGCAGCGCGTCCGCCGCCAGGGCCAGCCGCCATCCGGTCAGATACGTCATCGGCGGCTCCCCCACCAGTTCGGCGAACCGCCGTGCCAGCGCCGCCCGGGACACCCCCGCCTTCGCCGCCAGCGAGGCGACCGTCCACGGATGGGCGGGGTCGTCCTGAACCAGCCGCAGCACCCGCCCGACCACCGGGTCCGCCAGCGCCCGGTACCAGCCGGCCGCCTCCCCCTCCGGCCGGGAGAACCACGCCCGGAGCGCGGCGATGACCAGCAGGTCGAGCAGCCGGTCGAGGACGACCTCCTGCCCGGGTTCGTCGCGGACGATCTCCGCCATCAGCAGCGGGGTGAGCGGACACTCCCACACGTCGGCGCCGAGCGTCAGCAACGGCGGCAGCACGTCCAGCAGCCGCCCGCCCATCTCGCCCCGCATCAGATACGTGCCGATGAACAGCACCGTGCCACTGGCCGGGCTGTCGCCCCAGGTGCGGACGCCCAGGTCCATGGAGCCGTTGAGCGGCCGCCCGTCGGGGTAGGCGCACTCGGCGCCGGGCAGGATCAGCGCCTGCGGGGCCGTACCGGGATCGTCGGCGCAGGTGTACGCGTCGGGGCCGCGGGCGATGGCGAGGTCGCCGGCCCGCAGCCGTACCGGATCTCCCGCGTCCGGCAGGACCCAGGCGTCGCCGCGGACCATGAGCATCACGGTGAGCGGGGCGCGGTCCTCGACCCGCACGCTCCACGGCGGGTCGAAACACGCGCGGATCATGAAGGCGCCACGCGCGCGAGGGCCCTCCAGCAGGCCTGCGAGAGCGTCCATGGGGCCAGCGTAGACGCGCGCTTATGGGAATGAGCCGTTCCGTGATGGGCGCCCGCGGCGGCCCGGCGGTTCACTGGCTGACATGACCTCGAATGCACAGGACAAGGCGCAGGACACAGCGCGGAACACGCGGGGCATGACGGTGGTGGTGACCGGTGCGACCGGTCGTACGGGGAGCCGGGTCGCCGAGGCGGCGCGGGCCGCGGGTCTGACCGTGCGGCCGGCCTCGCGGGCGCAGGGCTTCGACTGGCGGGACCGGTCGACATGGGCTGGCACCCTGCGCGGCGCCGACGCGGCGTACCTGGTGTATCCGACGGACGTCGGCTCGCCGGAGGCGACGCACGCGGTGGGGCTGCTGGCGCATGAGGCGGTCTCGCTCGGTGTGCGCCGGCTCGTGCTGCTCTCCTCGCGGGGCGAGGTGCAGGCGCGGCCGACGGAGGAGGCGCTGCGGGAGTCGGGGGCGCAGTGGACGGTCGTCCGGGCGTCGTGGTTCGCGCATAACTTCAGCGAGGGCCCGCTGGTCGCGGGGTTGCGGGAGAGCGGGGAGCTGGTGTTCCCGGGCGGTGCGGTGCGGGAGCCGTTCGTCGACCTCCGGGACGTCGCGGAGGTGGTGGTGGCGGTCCTGACGGGCGGCGACCGGTACGCCGGTCGGGCCCTGGCCGTCTCCGGGCCGCGGCTGCTCACCTTCGGCGAGGCGGTCGCGGAGATCTCGGCGGCGACGGGCCGGGAGCTGGCCTACCGGGCGGTGACGGCCCGGGAGTACGGCTCGGACCTGGCCGCCTTCGGGGTGCCGGCGGAGGAGGCCGAGTTCCTGGTGGAGCTGTTCGAGTCCCTGCTGGACGGCCGGAACTCCTACCTCTCGGACGGGGTACAGGAGGTACTGGGCCGGGCGCCCCGGGACTTCGCGGACTTCGCCCGGGAGACAGCGGCGACCGGCGTCTGGCAACCCTGACGGCCTCAAGTGCCCTTGCTCTCCGGCTTGTGTGGCGGATGGCTGCTCTTCACGTGGGTGCGCAGGCGGGCCGTGACGTCCTCGGGGGGCAGGAAGCGGGACCAGCGCTCCGGGAACTCGGAGGGCATGTCGGGGTCGTCGGGGTCGGCCTCGCGGGCCGCGGCGGCGCGGGCGACGTACTCGACGACCTGGGCCTCGCGCAGCCGTTCGTTGGCGGCGCGGGCCGCGGCCGTGGCCGCGGCCGGCCAGACGCGGTCGATCGCGGCGTTCACGGCGGCGCCGACCAGCACGGCGAAGGCCGACACGCCGATCCACAGGAGCACGGCGACGGACGCGGCGAGCGAGCCGTAGATCGTGGCGCCCTCGATGGTGTGGGTGAGGTAGATGCGCAGCAGGAAGCTGCCGAGGACCCACATGGCGAGGGCGACCAGGGCCCCGGGCACGTCCTCGATCCACGGGGAGCGGACGGGCACGGACACGTGGTACAGCGTGGTCAGGAAGACGATGGACAGGACGATCACGACCGGCCAGTACAGGACCTGTACGAGCGTCTCCGACCAGGGCACGACCCGGACCACCGCGTCCGGCCCGGCGACCATCAGCGGCAGCGCGATCGAGCCGATCAGCAGCGCGGCGATGAAGAGCAGGAAGGAGACGATCCGGGTCTTCACGATGCCCCGGACGCCGTCGAGGCCGTACATCACGGTGATCGTGTCGATGAAGACGTTCACCGCGCGGGAGCCCGACCACAGGGCGAACAGGAAGCCGATGGAGATGACGTCGGGGCGGCCGCCGCGGACCACGTCGTGCAGGATCGGCTGCGCGATCTCCTTCACGCCCTTGTCGGACAGGACCGTACGGGAGGCGTCCAGGAGGTTGGCCTGGAGACTGGCGATGGTGTGGGCGCCGGTCCAGTCGTCGACGTAGGCGAGCAGTCCGATGAGGCTGAGCAGCAGCGGCGGCACGGACAGCAGGGTGAAGAAGGCGGCTTCGGCGGCGAGGCCGAGGATGCGGTACTCCATGCAGGAATTGACGGTGTCCTTGAGCAGCAGCCAGGCCGTCCTGCGCTTGGAGACGTTCCGGTAGAGGGCTCTGGCCCGGTGGAGCCGGCCGGAGGGCCGCTCGGGGGTATCGCTTGCTGGCTGCACGCCCTAACGGTATCCGCCGTCCGGGGCCGTGCTCATCTCCCGGGGTCCCGTCCGTGATCTTCCGGAACCGCGCGGGATCTTGCCGCGCGACCGGCGGGGCCGCTGTGTCAGGCTGGGGACCACCGCCGTCGCCCCGGGTAGGTTCGCAGACATGGCAGGCAACTCCACCCATACCGTGACCAACCAGCCGCCCCCGCTGGTCGGATACGACCTCTTCGCCGCCGACCGGGCCCTCGTCGAGGCCGTCGAGCGGCACACCGCCCCGGAGCTGCTCGACGAGGTACGCGCCGAGCTGTCGGGCATCGGCACCTCGGCGGGCTCGACCCAGGTGCAGGAGTGGGGGGTGCAGGCGAACGAGAACCCGCCGAGGCTGCGCACCCACGACCGCTACGGCCACCGCGTCGACGAGGTCGAGTTCCACCCGGCCTGGCACCGGATGCTCGGCAAGGGCGTGGGCGCGGGCCTGACCACCGGGTGGGTACGGCCGTCCGGGCACGTCCGGCGCGCGGCCGCGTTCCTGGTCTGGACCCAGGTCGAGGCCGGCAACTGCTGCCCGCTGTCGATGACGAACGCGGCGGTGCCCGTGCTGCGCACGGACCCGGAGCTGGCCGCCGTCTGGGAGCCGCTGCTGACGTCCACGATCTACGACCGTGAGCTGCGGCCCGCCGCGGCGAAGGCCGGTGCTCTGTTCGGCATGGGCATGACGGAGAAGCAGGGCGGCAGCGACGTACGCGCGAACACCACCGCCGCCGTCCCGCTCGCCGAGTCCGGGACGTACGCGCTCACCGGCCACAAGTGGTTCTGCTCGGCGCCGATGTCGGACGGCTTCCTGGTGCTGGCCCAGGCGCCCGCCGGGCTCACCTGCTTCCTCGTCCCCCGGGTACTGGAGGACGGCACCCGCAACGTCTTCCTCCTCCAGCGTCTCAAGGACAAGCTCGGCAACCGGTCCAACGCGTCGGGCGAGGTCGAGTTCGACGGGACCTGGGCGCGGCGCGTGGGCGAGGAGGGGCGCGGGGTGCGGACCATCATCGAGATGGTCGCCGCGACCCGGCTGGACTGTGTGCTGGGCTCGGCGGGGCTGATGCGGCAGGCGGTGGCACAGGCCGTGCACCACTGCACGCACCGCGAGGCGTTCGACGGGAAGCTGGCCGACAAGCCGCTGATGCGCAACGTGCTGGCGGACCTCGCGATCGAGTCGGAGGCCGCGACGGTGCTCGCACTCCGGCTGGCCGCCGCCTACGACGACGGGAGCGAGGCCGAACAGGCGCTGCTGCGGCTGGCGTTGCCGGCCGCCAAGTACTGGGTGACCAAGCGCTGTACGCCGGTGACGGTGGAGGCGGCCGAATGCCTGGGCGGCAACGGCTACGTGGAGGAGTCGGGCCTGCCCCGGCTGGTCCGCGAGTCCCCCCTCAACTCGGTCTGGGAGGGCGCCGGCAACATCCAGGCCCTGGACGTCCTGCGGGCGCTGCAACGCGAACCGGGCGCCCTGGACGCCTACCTCCAGGAGATCGGCCGGGCCCATGGCGCGGACCACCGCCTGGACCGGGCGGTCAAGGACCTCTTCTCCGAACTGGCCGACCTGGGGGGCATGGAGGGCCGGGCACGACGGCTGGTGGAACGCCTGGCGACGGTCCTGCAGGGCTCACTGCTGGTCCGCTTCGCACCGACGGAGATCGCGGACGCCTTCTGCGCATCGAGGCTCGGCAACGACTGGGGTTCGTCCTTCGGCACCCTGCCGGCGACCCTGGACCTGGCGGCGGTGGTGGAGCGGGCCCGAGCTTGCTGAAGAGGCCCACCTCAACTCCCCAGGGGCGCACGGCCAAGGCGCCGCAGGCAGGGGTGGTGCTGCGCCGACACGGCACCACCCCCGCCTCGTGGCCCGTTCGAGGCCACTGACGGCGCCCTGCGAGGCGACATCGGCTCAATTTTCGGCCACCCCCGGTCCGATCACCAGGGTTGCAAGGGGTTGCAACATATCGGTGACTGTGTGCGGACTGTGTGCCTCCGCCAACGGAAAACGGCAGTATGAGACACGCAGTCGGACCGGAAACCGCCGCCCGAACGGCTTGACAGCAGTCTTTTGATGCCTTTTCCGAGGCCTATCCGGGAGGACCTCAGTGGGGAACCCGCCGATGGACGTGGCGCGACTCGCCGCGAAGGACGCGGCGCAGGCGGCGCGGGTACTGAACGAGGTGCGCGAGGCCAGACTCGCCGGACAGCGTGGGCGGCTCTCGCCCCGGCCGGTGATCGAGCAGTCCTGGGGGCGGATGCTGCGCAGCGGCGTCGACCCCGAGCACGACTTCCGTTCCGGGCTGCTGTCCGCGGACGAAGTCCGGCGCAGACGTGAGGAGTCACCGCTCAGGGACGTACTGCCGGTACTGCGCGAGGGGTTGCTTTCGGTCGCGGACATCACCCGGCACATCATGGTGGTGGCCGACGCCGACGGCCGGGTGCTGTGGCGGGAGGGTTCCTCGCCGGTGCTGCGCAAGGCGGACGGGCTGGGCTTCGAACTCGGCGCCGACTGGCGCGAAGACGTCGTCGGCACCAACGGGATCGGCACCCCGGCGGTGGTGCGCCGGCCCGTGCAGGTCTTCGCGGCCGAGCACTTCGTCCGCTCGCACGCCTCCTGGACCTGCTCCGGCGCCCCGATCACCGACCCCAGGGACGGCAGTCTCCTTGGCGTGGTGGACGTCAGCGGCCCGCTGGAGACCATGCACCCGGCGACCCTGGCCTGGGTGAACTCGGTGGCGAAGCTCGCCGAGGCCCGGCTGCGGGAGGTGCACCTGGACGCGCTGGAACGGCTGCGCGCGGTCGCCGCGCCGGTGTTGGCCCGGCTGACCGGGCAGGCACTGGTGGTGGACGCCGACGGCTGGACGGCCGCGGTCACCGGCATTCCGTATCCGCGGCGGCTCGCGCTGCCCAAGTCCCTTACACCGGGCCGCCGGTGGCTGCCCGCGCTCGGGCTGTGCTCGGTGGAGCCGCTGGCCGGGGGCTGGTTGCTGCGGGCGGTGGACGAACCGGCGCCGGCCGGCGGGGGCCGGCTCGTGCTCGACCTGGCCCGGCCGCGCCGGCCCGCGGTGACGGTGGGCGGCGGCGCGGGCTCCTGGTCCCGTGAACTGAGCCCCCGGCACGCCGAATTGCTGTATCTGCTGGCGATGCGGCGCGCCGGGCGCAGCGCGGCCGGGCTGGCCGAGGACGTGTTCGGGGACGCCTCCCGGACGGTGACCGTACGCGCCGAGATGTCCAGGATCCGGCGGTATCTGGGGGCGCTCCTCGAACACCGGCCGTACCGCTTTTGCGAGGACGCGGAGATCGAGGTGCTGCTCCCCGACGACCCGCGCGACCTGCTGCCGCAGTCGACCGCCCCGGCGGTGACGGCGGGCAGAAGGCCGGACCTCGGGCACGGGTGAGCACCCGGCCCTCCGGCGCCGTCGAACACCCCGTCCCTGGTGCCCATTCAGCACATCCAGGGCATCAGGGGAGATATGTTCCGTGTATTTGCGGGGTCTTCGAGGTACGGCGGCCCCGACTGCCGTAGCATCCCGGTACGGGCCTCCCCACCTGCTCCTCGGTCAACGTACGGACCATCAGGCGCAGTTGGCCCGCCTCGGGAGGACATATGAAGCATCGCGGCAGACACCGACGACGCAGGCGGGGTGCGGCACTGCGCGCGGCACTGGCCGGGACCGCGCTGGCGCTCACCGCGGCCGCCACGATCGTCAGCGCCTCGCAGGCCACGGTCGCCGCGGACCCCGGCGCGCTGAAGCCGCTCACCTCCACCGCCGACACCGCGCGACTGCAGCTCCAGGAGCACCTGATACCGCGCCGCTCGCTGGACCGGCTCGCCTCGGCGATGGGCGGCACGGTCGGTGTGGCCGACGTCCTGACGAGCGCCGACCACAACCTGCGCAAGGCGGCCGAATGCGACTCCGACGACCAGGATTCGCTGCCTGTCACGCCGGCGGCCGACGAGGCGTACTGCTGGGACCCCACCGACACCCTCACCGACGACTGGCGGCCGGCCTCGGTGACCACCTCCTCCGAGGCGGACGACGACGGCCTGTGGGGCGCCAACCGCGTCGTCCTCGCCGGCTGGACGCACAGCACCTCCACCGGCCCCGCCGCCTCCCGGGGTCTGGCCCGGGTCGCCGTCATCAACGGGAACGGCTCCGCCCACCCGTCCTACGCCTGGGTCCTGCTGACCGTGCCCAGCACCGACGGCACCACCTACCGGGGCCTGACCTCGCAGATCTCCGGAATGGTCTGGTACGAGGACAAGCTGCTGGTCACCACCACACTCGGCAGCGCCGACGCGCTCTACGTCTACGACCTGAACCGCATCCAGCGCACCTCGGTGATGACCCAGGCGATCGGCCGGGTGCGGGACGGCTGGTCGGCCGCCGGCTTCCGGTACGTGATGCCGGCCGTGGGCTCGTACCGCTTCACCGCCGGAGCCTGCTCGCGCAGCGGCGCACCCTGTCCGAGCGCGCTCTCCGTGGACCGCGGCACGGCCCCGGACAGCCTGGTCCTCGGCGAGTGGACCCCCGCCGACAGCGATCAGCACGCCCGGCTGTGGCGGTACGTGTTCGACGAGAGCCCGGAGCGTGCCGGGCTGCTCGCCACGGACACCTTCGGCCGGGCGGACGCGGTCGAGGCGTACCGGACCGGGGCGTCCGAGATCCGGGGCGTCCTGTCGTACCGCCCGCCGGGTGCGACGGACTCCGAGTGGTACGTCGGCCACCTGCCCGGCGCCATGGACGGGCACGGCAGCCTGTGGCGCCAGGACCTGAAGGGCGCGCGGGCGGCCGACTGCGGTTCGGACGCCTCGCACCGCTGCTGGGCCGCGGCCACCGGCTCGCTCTCCTACGCGCCGGACACGGGCGAGGTGTGGTCGGTCACGGACAGCATGCTGTTCTCGGTGCCGCTGCGCTCGATCGACGCGTCACTCGGATAGCCGGCCGCACAGCGTCGGCGCCCGGGCAACGGATCGCATACCGTCGGCGCCCGGGGACGGCCACTGTCGACACGTCCGGGGCCGGGATGATTGCCTGGCCCCCATGAGCACCATCGTCGTGACCACCTGGTCCCTGGAACAGACCTCCCCGGCCGACCTCCTCCCGGCCGCCGCGCCGGAGGGCGACGCGGTCAGGGTCGTCCGCTCCGAGGTCCCCTCCCCCGAGTTCAGCCGCTTCCTGTACGCCTCCGTCGGCGGCGACATCCGCTGGACCGACCGGCTGAGCTGGAGCTACGACCGCTGGCAGGGGTACCTGGAGCGGCCGGGTACGGAGACCTGGGTCGCGTACGACCGGGGCACTCCGGCGGGCTATGTCGAGCTCGACCCCCAGGACGACGGAGTGGTGGAGATCGCCTACTTCGGTCTGATCCCATCCTTCCGCGGCCGCCGCATCGGCGGGCACCTGCTCTCCTACGGCGCCGCCCGCGCCTGGGACCTGGCGGAGCGGTGGGACGGGCGGCCGCCGACCAAGCGGGTGTGGCTGCACACCTGCAGCCTGGACGGCGAGCACGCGATGGCGAACTACCAGCGGCGGGGCTTCAGGCTCTTCGACACGAAGGTCGAGGAGGAATCGGATATATCGGCGCCCGGGCCGTGGCCCGGGTCCGCTTCCGACACCCGCCCCTAAACTCGCCCGGGGCGTGACACACAACACTCTGTCTCACCATTCAGAATAGATCCGTCCGAATCGCGGACGATGGTGGACTGGCCAGAGATCCCCATGACACGCTTCCGTCATGTCTGGAACTGGGATTGCCTTGGTGAGTCGGCGGCACGTCGACCTCGGCCGCATGTCCAGCGCCATCTGTCCGGCGGGCTGAGAGCACAGCACCGCCGCGTTCCCCTGTCCGGACCTCCCCTCGCGCAATGTTGCGCAGACATGCCCCCGTGCGCCCGCACGCGCAGGTCAGAGCCGCTTCCCACCTGTCCGAAGGACGTATATAGCCATGGCCGCCACCCCACAGAATCCTGCCGCCTCCGCGCCCCGCCGCAAGGTGAGCCGTCACCGTGGCGAGGGTCAGTGGGCCATGGGCCACCACACCCCGCTCAACGGCAACGAGCAGTTCAAGAAGGACGACGACGGTCTCAATGTGCGGACACGCATTGAGACGATCTACTCCAAGCGCGGCTTCGACTCGATCGACCCCAACGACCTGCGCGGCCGTATGCGCTGGTGGGGCCTGTACACCCAGCGCAAGCCCGGCATCGACGGCGGCAAGACCGCCATCCTGGAGCCGGAGGAGCTGGACGACAAGTACTTCATGCTGCGGGTGCGGATCGACGGCGGCCGCCTCACCACCCAGCAGCTGCGGGTGATCGGCGAGATCTCGCAGGAGTTCGCCCGGGGCAGCGCGGACATCACCGACCGGCAGAACATCCAGCTGCACTGGATCCGCATCGAGGACGTTCCCGAGATCTGGAACCGTCTCGAAGCCGTCGGGCTGTCCACCACCGAGGCGTGTGGTGACTGCCCGCGTGTCGTGATCGGCTCGCCGGTCGCCGGTATCGCCGAGGACGAGATCATCGACGGCAGCTGGGCGATCGACGAGATCGAGCGGCGGTACATCGGCAGCAAGGAGTTCTCCAACCTGCCCCGCAAGTTCAAGTCCGCGATCTCCGGCTCGCCGCTGCTGGACGTGGTGCACGAGATCAACGACATCGCCTTCGTCGGCGTCGAGCACCCCGAGCACGGCCCCGGCTTCGACCTGTGGGTCGGCGGCGGCCTGTCCACCAACCCGAAGATCGGCGTCCGGCTCGGCGCCTGGGTGCCGCTGGACGAGGTCCCGGACGTCTGGGCCGGCGTGATCGGCATCTTCCGGGACTACGGCTACCGGCGGCTGCGCACCCGCGCCCGTCTGAAGTTCCTGGTCGCCGACTGGGGCGCGGAGAAGTTCCGCCAGGTGCTGGAGGACGAGTACCTCAAGCGCGCGCTCGTCGACGGCCCGGCGCCGGCCCAGCCGCTGCAGCGCTGGCGTGACCACGTCGGTGTGCACCGGCAGCAGGACGGCAACTTCTACGTCGGCTTCGCCCCGCGCGTCGGCCGCGTCGACGGCGCCACCCTGGCGAAGATCGCCGACCTCGCCGAGGCGCACGGCTCGGGCCGGGTGCGGACCACCGTCGAGCAGAAGATGATCATCCTCGATGTCACCGAGGAGCAGGTCGAGTCGCTGGTCGAGGCCCTGGAGGCGCTGGACCTGACCGCCAAGCCGTCCCCGTTCCGGCGCGGCACCATGGCCTGCACCGGCATCGAGTACTGCAAGCTCGCCATCGTCGAGACCAAGCAGCGCGGCAGCTCGCTCATCGACGAGCTGGAGCGCCGTCTGCCGGACTTCGACGAGCCGCTGACCATCAACCTCAACGGCTGCCCGAACGCCTGCGCCCGTATCCAGGTCGCGGACATCGGTCTCAAGGGCCAGCTGGTCCTGAACGGCGCGGGCGAGCAGGTCGAGGGCTACCAGGTGCACCTGGGCGGCGCCCTGGGCCTGGAGGCCGGCTTCGGCCGCAAGGTCCGCGGTCTCAAGGTGACCTCGGAGGAGCTGCCGGACTACGTCGAGCGGGTGCTCAAGCGTTTCCAGGCGGAGCGCGAGGACGGCGAGCGGTTCGCCACCTGGGCGGCGCGCGCCAGTGAGGAGGCCCTGTCATGAGCGAGCGGGCCGCCCCCTTCTACTGCCCCTACTGCGGTGACGAGGACCTCCGGCCGAGCGAGGCCGCCGAGGGCCGTCACGGCGCCTGGGAATGCGGGGCCTGCAACCGCGCATTCCAGCTGAAGTTCCTCGGGCTGCTCGCCCGTGGACTGAAGCACTCCGAAGCTGGAGGGGAACAGATATGACCACCGCTCAGCAAGAGCGAACGAGCGAGGAGTTGAAGGCGCTGGCCGCACAGGCCGGCCGCGATCTCGAAGACGCCTCCGCCCTGGAGATCCTCCAGTGGGCGGTCGACACCTTCGGCAAGGGCTTCTGCGTGACCTCCTCCATGGAGGACGCGGTGGTGGCCCATCTGGCGTCGCGCGTCCAGAAGGGCGTGGACGTCGTCTTCCTCGACACCGGCTACCACTTCCCGGAGACCATCGGCACCCGGGACGCGGTCGAGGCCGTGATGGACGTCAACGTCATCACGCTCACCCCGCGCCAGACGGTCGCCGAGCAGGACGCGGAGTACGGCCCGAAGCTGCACGACCGCGACCCCGACCTGTGCTGCAAGCTCCGCAAGGTCCAGCCGCTGGAGCGGGGCCTGACCAAGTACACCGCCTGGGCGACCGGGCTGCGCCGCGACGAGTCCGAGACCCGGGCCAACACCCCGGTGGTCGGCTGGGACGAGAAGCGGCAGAAGGTCAAGATCTCCCCGATCGCGCGCTGGACCCAGGACGACGTCGACGACTACGTCGCCGAGCACGGCGTACTGACCAACCCCCTGCTGATGGACGGCTACACCTCCGTCGGCTGCGCCCCCTGCACCCGCCGGGTCCTGGAGGGCGAGGACGCGCGCGCCGGCCGCTGGGCGGGGCGGGCCAAGACCGAGTGCGGGCTGCACGAATGACGACCACCGGGCCTTCGACGAACCAGGAGAACAACGTGACGACCGGAGCCACCGTCTGGCTCACGGGTCTGCCGAGTGCCGGCAAGACCACCATCGCGTACGAGCTGGCCGGCCGGCTGCGCGCGGAGGGCGAGCGCGTCGAGGTGCTCGACGGCGACGAGATCCGCGAGTTCATCTCGGCGGGCCTCGGCTTCAGCCGCGAGGACCGGCACACCAACGTGCAGCGCATCGGCTTCGTCGCCGAACTCCTGGCCCGTAACGGCGTCAAGGCGCTCGTCCCGGTGATCGCCCCCTACGCGGACAGCCGTGACGCGGTGCGCAAGCGGCACGAGGAGAACGGCACCGCCTACGTCGAGGTGCATGTGGCCACCCCGGTCGACGTGTGCTCCGTACGCGATGTGAAGGGTCTGTACGCCAAGCAGGCCGCCGGTGAACTGACCGGGCTGACGGGCGTCGACGACCCGTACGAGGAGCCCGAGACGCCCGATCTGCGGATCGAGTCGCAGCACCAGACCGTGCAGGAGTCCGCGGCGTCGGTGCACGCCCTGCTGACCGAGAAGGGACTGGCATGACGACGACCGTGGCGACCCACGAAGAGGGCACGGGCACCCCGTACACCCTGTCCCACCTGGACACGCTGGAGTCCGAGGCGGTCCACATCTTCCGTGAGGTGGCGGGCGAGTTCGAGCGGCCGGTGATCCTGTTCTCCGGCGGCAAGGACTCCATCGTCATGCTGCACCTGGCTCTGAAGGCCTTCGCCCCGGCGGCCGTCCCGTTCTCGCTGCTGCACGTGGACACCGGGCACAACTTCCCCGAGGTCCTCGCCTACCGGGACCGCACGGTCGAGCAGCACGGACTGCGGCTGCACGTGGCCTCCGTGCAGGACTACATCGACCGGGGTGTGCTCAAGGAGCGCCCGGACGGCGTCCGCAACCCGCTGCAGACGCTGCCGCTGACGGAGAAGATCCAGAGCGAGAGGTTCGACGCGGTCTTCGGCGGCGGCCGGCGCGACGAGGAGAAGGCCCGCGCCAAGGAGCGGGTGTTCTCGCTGCGCGACGAGTTCTCCCAGTGGGACCCGCGCCGCCAGCGCCCCGAGCTGTGGAACCTCTACAACGGCCGGCACGCCCCCGGCGAGCACGTCCGGGTCTTCCCGCTGTCCAACTGGACCGAACTCGACGTCTGGCAGTACATCGCCCGCGAGGGCATCGAGCTGCCGCAGATCTACTTCGCGCACGAGCGTGAGGTGTTCCAGCGCAACGGGATGTGGCTGACCGCGGGCGAGTGGGGCGGCCCGAAGGGCGGCGAGAGCGTCGAGAAGCGCCAGGTGCGCTACCGGACCGTCGGCGACATGTCCTGCACGGGTGCCGTCGACTCCGACGCCGATTCGCTGGACGCCGTGATCGCCGAGATCGCCGCCTCCCGGCTCACCGAGCGCGGCGCCACGCGTGCCGACGACAAGCTCTCCGAGGCCGCGATGGAAGACCGCAAGCGCGAGGGGTACTTCTAACCATGACCACCAGCTCCACGGAACTCGGCCTCGCCGAGACCACCCTGCTGCGGTTCGCGACCGCCGGTTCGGTCGACGACGGCAAGTCCACCCTCGTCGGACGGCTGCTGCACGACTCCAAGTCGGTCCTCACCGACCAGCTGGAGGCCGTCGAGCGCGCCTCCGCCTCGCGCGGCCAGGACGCACCCGACCTCGCCCTCCTCACCGACGGCCTGCGCGCCGAGCGCGAGCAGGGCATCACGATCGACGTGGCGTACCGTTACTTCGCCACGCCCCAGCGGCGGTTCATCCTCGCCGACACGCCCGGCCATGTGCAGTACACCCGCAACATGGTGACGGGTGCCTCCACCGCCGAGCTGACCGTGATCCTGGTCGACGCCCGCAACGGCGTGGTCGAGCAGACCCGCCGGCACGCCGCGATCGCCGCGCTGCTGCGCGTCCCGCACGTCGTCCTCGCCGTCAACAAGATGGACCTGGTCGGCTACCAGGAGTCGATCTTCGCCGGGATCGCCGAGGAGTTCACGGCGTACGCGACCGAGCTGGGCGTCCCGGAGGTCACCGCGATCCCGATCTCGGCGCTCGTCGGCGACAACGTCGTGGAACCGTCCGCGAACATGGACTGGTACGGCGGCCCGACCGTCCTGGAGCACCTGGAGACCGTCCCGGTCACCCACGACCTGGCGCACTGCCACGCCCGGCTGCCCGTGCAGTACGTGATCCGCCCGCAGACCGCCGACCACCCGGACTACCGGGGCTACGCCGGCCAGATCGCGGCCGGCTCGTTCCACGTGGGCGAGGCCGTCACGGTCCTGCCGTCCGGCCGTACGACGACGATCTCGGGCATCGACCTGCTGGGCAAGCCGGTCGACACGGCCTGGACGACCCAGTCGGTGACCGTGCTGCTCACGGACGACATCGACGTCTCGCGCGGCGACCTGATCGTCCCGACGAAGGACGCCCCGGCGACCACCCAGGACGTCGAGGCGACCGTCTGCCACGTGGCCGACCAGCCGCTGACCGTCGGGCACCGGGTGCTGCTCAAGCACGGCACCCGCACGGTCAAGGCGATCGTCAAGGACATCCCGTCCCGGCTCACGCTCGACGACCTGTCCCTGCACCCGCACCCGGGACAGCTCGTCGCCAACGACATCGGCCGGGTGAAGATCCGTACCGCCGAGCCGCTGCCGGTCGACTCCTACTCCGACTCGCGCCGCACCGGCTCGTTCATCCTGATCGACCCGGCCGACGGCACCACGCTCACCGCGGGCATGGTCGGCGAGTCATTCGCGTCCCCCGAGCCGGTCAAGGACGAGACCGACGACGACGGCTGGGACTTCTGACATGACGATGACCGACGTCTACTCGACGTTCGCGAAGGAGGGCGGCCGCGTCGGCAGCGGTGCCCTCGGCAGCGGGCAGGGCGGGGTGGCGCGATGTGCGCGATGACGTACGCGCACTGCCTGCGCGCCCTGGCCCCCCACCCGACGTCCCGGATGCGACGAAGACCTGCCGACCTCCCGGCCACGGCCTGAAAGACCGTGACCGCCGGGCCAACGAGAGGAAAGCCTCCCGTGCCTGCCAACCGCTCACAGCTCCTTCGCCGCGGCATAGCCGTGGTAGCCGCGCTCCCGCTTCTCACACTCGCCGCCTGCGGCTACGGGTCGAAGTCGACCACCGACAACGCCAAGGAAAAGGTCTCCGCCGGATCCTCGAAGATCGACGGCCTCGACTCGGTCAAGATCGGCTACTTCGGCAACCTGACCCACGGCACCGCGCTCGTCGCCCGTCAGCAGGGCTACTTCCAGAAGCAGCTGGGCGCCACCAAGGCGGCGTACCAGATCTTCAACGCCGGCCCCTCGGAGATCGAGGCGCTGAACTCCGGCTCCATCGACATCGGCTGGATCGGTCCCTCCCCGTCGATCAACGGCTACGTCAAGTCGAACGGCAAGAGCCTGAAGATCATCGGCGGTTCGGCCTCCGGCGGTGTGAAGCTCGTCGTGAACCCGAAGACGATCAAGTCCCTGAAGGACGTCAAGGGCAAGAAGATCGCGACGCCGCAGCTGGGCAACACGCAGGACGTGGCATTCCTCAACTGGATCGCGGACCAGGGCTGGAAGGTCGACGCGAACACCGGCAAGGGCGATGTCTCGGTGGTCCGCACCGACAACAAGATCACCCCGGACGCCTACAAGTCCGGTGCCATCGACGGCGCCTGGGTGCCGGAGCCGACCGCGTCCAAGCTGGTCGCCGAGGGCGGCAAGGTGCTGCTCGACGAGTCGAGCCTGTGGCCGGACAAGAAGTTCGTGATCACGAACATCATCGTGCGGCAGCAGTTCCTCAAGGACCACCCGAAGGCCGTCGAGGCGGTGCTGAAGGCCTCGGTCGAGGCCAACAAGTGGATCAACGCCAACCCCGACCAGGCCAAGGCGGTGGCGAACAAGCAGCTTGAGGCCGACTCCGGCAAGGCGCTCAAGGCGAACGTCCTGGACCCGGCGTGGAAGTCCATCCAGTTCACCGACGACCCGCTGGCCGCCACCCTCAACACCGAGGCGGAGCACGCGGTCAAGGCCGGTCTGCTGGAGAAGCCCGACCTGAAGGGGATCTACGACCTGACGATCCTCAACAAGGTCCTGAAGGCCGAGGGCGAGGCCACCGTCTCCGACGCCGGTCTCGGCAGCAGCTGACGGACCCCGACGAGATCCCAGGAGGTGACGACCATGGCCACGACCCTCGCCAAGGCCGACGAGACCGTCGAGTACGCGGCGCGGCTCGAGCACGTCTCGAAGTCCTTCGCCCAGCCGGGTGGACAGCAGCTCGTCCTGGACGACATCAGCCTCGATGTCGCGCCGGGTGAGTTCGTCACCCTCCTGGGGGCCTCGGGCTGCGGCAAGTCCACGCTGCTGAACCTGGTGGCCGGCCTGGACGCGCCGACCGCCGGTTCCATCGCGACGGACGGCCGCCCGGCCCTGATGTTCCAGGAGCACGCCCTCTTCCCGTGGCTGACCGCGGGCAAGAACATCGAACTCGCTCTCCGGCTCCGGGGAGTCCCGAAGAACGACCGGCGCGACAAGGCCGAGGAACTGCTCGAACTGGTCCGGCTGAAGGGCGCGTACGGCAAGCGCGTGCACGAGCTGTCGGGCGGTATGCGGCAGCGGGTGGCGCTGGCCCGCGCGCTCGGCCAGGAGAGCAACCTGCTGCTGATGGACGAGCCGTTCGCGGCCCTCGACGCCATCACGCGGGACGTGCTGCACGACGAGCTGACGCGGATCTGGGCGGAGACCGGCCTGTCCGTCCTCTTCGTCACACACAACGTGCGCGAGGCGGTCCGGCTCGCCCAGCGTGTCATCCTGCTGTCGTCCCGTCCGGGCCGGATCGCGCGCGAGTGGACGGTCGGCATCCCGCAGCCGCGGCGCATCGAGGACGCGCCCGTGGCCGAACTGTCCCTTGAGATCACCGACGTACTGCGGGGGGAGATCCGCCGTCATGGCCAGCACTGAGACCACGCCGACCCAGGATGCCGGAAGCGTCGAGGCAGGCCTCGACGCGCTGGAGACCTCGGTCGCCGGGCGGACGCCCTTCAGCCAGACCTTCAAGAACAAGATCCTGCCGCCCATCATCGCCGTCGCGGTGGTGCTGGTCGCCTGGACCCTGCTCTACCCGGTCGTGAACGATCCGTCGAAGCTGCCCTCCCCCTCGGACGTCTGGAGCGCGGTCGAGGACCAGTGGCTGAAGGGAACCCTCCTCCAGTACATCTGGGGCAGCGTCTCCCGCGGTCTGCTGGGCTTCCTGCTCGCGCTGGTGATCGGCACACCGCTGGGCCTGCTGGTGGCACGGGTGAAGTTCGTCCGTGCCGCGTTCGGCCCGATCCTCTCCGGGCTCCAGTCGCTGCCCTCGGTCGCCTGGGTGGCGCCGGCGGTCATCTGGCTGGGCCTGAACAACTCGGTGATGTTCACGGTGATCCTGCTCGGCGCCGTGCCGTCGATCGCCAACGGCCTGGTGTCGGGCGTCGACCAGGTGCCCCCGCTGTTCCTTCGGGCGGGCCGCACCCTGGGTGCGACGGGCCTGCGCGGCACCTGGCACATCGTGATGCCGGCGGCGCTGCCCGGCTACGTGGCCGGTCTGAAGCAGGGCTGGGCGTTCTCCTGGCGTTCGCTGATGGCCGCCGAGATCATCGCCCAGTCCCCGGACATGGGCATGGGGCTGGGCCAGCTGCTGGAGGTGGGCCGTACCAACAGCGACATGGCGACGGTCTTCCTGGCCATCCTGCTCATCCTGTTCGTCGGTATCGCGATCGACCTGCTGATCTTCAGCCCGCTGGAGCGGTGGGTGCTGCGCAGCCGCGGTCTGCTGGTGAAGAGCTGAGGTCCATGTACAACAAGCCCGTTCGCCCCGTCCTCGTGGTCATCGCCCACGGCAGCCGTGATCCACGGCACGCGGCGACCGTGCACGCCCTGGTGCGGCGGGTACGGTCGCTGCGGCCCGGGCTGCGCGTGGAGACGGGCTTCCTGGACTTCAACATCCCGTCCGTGCACGGGGTGCTGGAGTCGCTGGCGGCAGAGGGCGTCCGGGACGTCGTCGCCCTCCCCCTCCTGCTCACCCGCGCCTTCCACGCGAAGGCGGACATCCCCGCCGTCCTGCGGGACGCGCCACCGCAGCTCCGTATCCGTCAGGCGGAGGTGCTCGGCCCGTCCCCGCTGCTGCTCTCGGCCCTGGAACGGCGGTTGTACGAGGCGGGGCTGACCCCCGCCGACAAGTCCTCGACCGGGGTCGTGCTGGCCTCGGCGGGGTCCTCCGACCCGGAGGCGATCGCAGTGATCGCAGAAATCGCGCGGGAGTGGCGGCACACCGGCTGGTGCGCCGTGCGGCCTGCGTTCGCCTCCGCATCCCTCCCCCGCACCGAGGACGCGGTACGCGAACTCCGGGACCTCGGCTGCGCCCGGGTGGCGGTGGCACCGTACGTCCTCGCCCCCGGCTTCCTGCCGGACCGGATCGCGCGGGGCGCGGCGGAGGCGGACGTGCTGGCCGAGGTGCTCGGCCCGGCGCCGGAGGTGGCACGGCTGCTGCTGGAGCGGTACGACGCGGCACGCACCCCTGCCCTGACGGCCGTGGGGGCCTGAACACTCTGGCTCTGGTCGGTGTTCGCGGTCCGGCGCTCCCCTGTGGCGTCGGACCGCGAACGGTCGGTCCACGGCAGGGCTCTCGCGAGCCTTCCTGCCGTGACCGGCTCTTACTTCAGCGTCGGCCGCGGTGAAGGTGTCACACCTGGGGCTTTACCGGTTCGGTTTCCCAACGAGTTGTCCCTATTGGGTAGTTGAGTGCGCCCCCCTTGACCCTGCCCCTGGGACAAGGCCGAGGGTCAGGGCATGGACAACCACCTGAAGCAGACGCCGTACAGCGATCCGGGCGACCTCGACACCGGGGGCCTGCCCCGCGATCCGCGCGCGCTCACCCGGATCGCCCGTGGGCTGATCGTCCACCGGATGGAGGGCGAACGGCTCGGGTACGACATCCCCGAGGAGCGTCTGCACCACGACGGCGAGTCCCGCTACGTCCGGGAGATCCTGCGCATCCTGCGTGAGCGCAAGGACGCCCCGCTGACCGAGCACCGCTCCTGCGACCAGCGGTTCGTCGGCACCTGCCGGGACTTCTCCCTGCTGCTGTGCGCGCTGCTGCGGGCGACCGGGACCCCGGCCCGCCTCCGGGCCGGCTACGGCACCTACTTCGTCGAGGGCTTCCACGACGACCACTGGGTGACCGAGTACCGGGCGGCGGACGGCAGTTGGCGGCTGGCGGACGCGCAGGTCTCCGCCGGCCTCTACGACGTGCCCTTCGATCCGCTGGACGTGCCCCGGGACCGGTTCGTGGTGGCGGGGCAGGCCTGGCGGGCCTGCCGGGCGGGCGAGGCCGACCCCGGGACGTTCGGGGTCTGGGCCGAACCCGGACTGCGGGGCCTGTGGCTGGTGCGCCGCAACGTGGTCCTGGACCTCGCCGCCCGGCACGGCACCGAACCACTGCCCTGGGACGGCTGGGGCCTGGCCACCCTGGCGGACGGCCCGCTCACGGGGGACGAACAGGCGCTGATCGACGCCGTGGCGGCCACCGACGACCCGGCCGGACTGGACCGCCTCCACCGGGACCCGCGGCTCGCCGTACCGCGCGAGATCCTGTCACTGTCCCCCTTCCTCGGCCTGCGGAAGGTCACGCTCCCGGGGCGGTGAGCTCCACCAGCTTGACCACCGTGTTCCAGTTCCGGGTCGTGGCGATCAGTCGCTTGTTGACCCGGGGCCGGGACAGCGCCTCCGCCAGTTTGGAGCGGCCGAGGCCGTCCGGGGCGTACAGGTACAGCGCGCGGTCGCCCAGCCGGAACTCCTCCGGGAGGTGGGCCGCTGGGTCGATGTCCGCGAAGCGCTCCGGGGTGACCGGCGCGGAGAAGTAGGTGACGTGCAGCTGCTTGGCCTCCAGCTCGGCGGCCGGGAACGGGCAGGCCTCGGCGATCGCCTTGAGGTAGGCGTGGTCGCGGACGAGCGCGTCGACCGGGAAGCCGAACCGCTCCTCGATCGCCTCGGCCAGCTCCGCGGCCAGGGACTCGGCGTCCCCGTGGCCGGAGGCGAAGACGGCCTGCCCGCTCTGCAGATAGGTCTGGACGGATTCGTACCCGAGCCCGGTCATCAGACCGCGCAGCTCGGCCATCGGAAGCTTCTTCTTGCCGCCCACGTTGATCCCGCGCAGCAGCGCCGCATACGTCGTCACTCGAACACCTTAGAACGGCCGTCGTGCCCCGTGGGGGTGGGCACGAAGGCCGCGCCGGGCAACCCGGACTGCCCGAAACTCTGGCCGATCGGACCGGTCCGGATCAACTCCTACACGCACCTGTGACTTGTTCAACAAGGTTCTGTAATCACAAAGAGGACCCACGTCATCGGAAGGGACAGCCCTGATGATCACCCCCGAGACAGGGCGATAGGTGTAGGGGCCCGACATCCTCCTCGGCGACGAGAGCCGGCCGTCGTACTTCACCGGGCAGCACGACGAGTCCGGCTTGTCCGGCCCATACCTTCGAATCGAACGAAGAAAGTCGTGAAGAAACCGTGGCGGCCGGGGCCGCCACCGCACACGAGGGGGCAATCCCGTCATGGGGAACGGAGACACGCGGGTGCGGGGGCTGGCCGCCCGGGCCGGCGGCTGGAGCGCCCGGCACCGCTGGGCCGCCGTCGGTATATGGGTGCTGTTCGTGGTCCTGGCGATGGGACTCGGCTCGGCGGCCGGCCGGGTCGACGTCGACGAGAACGACCAGCTCAAGGGCGAGACCCACACCGCCGCGAGGATCATCGACGATGCGGGTATCAAGCGGCCGGCGAGTGAGACGGTTCTGGTCCAGGCGAGGGACGGCTCGGTCAGGGCGACGGACGCCGGATTCAAGGCAGCGGTCGCGGACGTCGTGAAGGCCGTCGACGGCACCGGCAAGGTCACGGACGTCACCTCGCCGTACGACACGGGGACGATCTCGAAGGACGGGCGCAGCGCGCTGGTGCAGTTCGACATGCGCGGCGACTCGGAGACGGCCGCCGACCGGGTCGGGCCGGTGCTCGACGCGGTGGCCGGGGTGCAGAAGGCGCACGGCACGCTGCGGATCGAGGAGATCGGCGGCGCCAGCATGAGCAAGCAGTACAAGGACGCCTTCGGCAACGACTTCCAGCAGGCCGAGTACTCCGCGGTCCCGGTGGCCTTCGGCATCCTGCTGATCGCCTTCGGCGCGCTGGTGGCCGCACTGCTGCCGGTCGGGCTCGCCATCACCGCGATCATGGCGACGATGGGCCTGATGGGCGTGGTCAGCCATCTGCAGCCGATGAGCGACACCGCCAACTCCGTGATGCTGCTGGTCGGTATGGCCGTCGGTGTGGACTACTGCCTGTTCTATCTGCGCCGGGAGCGCGAGGAGCGGGAGGCCGGCCGGTCGGCGGGCGCCGCGCTGCGCATCGCAGCCGCCACCAGCGGCCGGGCGATCATCGTCTCCGGTGTCACGGTGTGCGTGGCGATGGCGGGCATGCTGTTCACCGGGCTCCCCGAGTTCGAGGCGATGGGCCTGGCCTCGCTGATGGTGGTCGCGGTCGCCATGGTCGGCTCCGTGACCGTGCTGCCCGCGCTGCTCTCCCTGCTCGGCGAGCGGGTCGAGAAGGGCCGTATCCCCTTCCTGCGCCGTCGCAAGAGCAACCACGGCCCCTCCGAGAGCCGGTTCTGGACGGCCGTCCTGCGCGGTGTGCTCGCCAGGCCGCTGGTCTCCGTGGTCGTCGCGGTCGGTGCGCTGCTCGCGGTCGCCGCCCCCGCCCTCGGTATGAAGACCTCGCAGCTCACTCTGGACCAGGAGTTCGGCGACTCGCTGCCGATCGTGCAGACCTACGACCGGGTCAACCAGGCCTTCCCGGGCGGCTCCGAGCCCGCCGAGGTGGTCGTCAAGGCGAAGGACATCAACGCCCCCGAGGTCAGGCAGGCGTTGACCAACTTCAGGGAGCGGGCGATCAGTTCGGGGGCCTCGCGCGGGCCGGTCGACATCAAGCTGCACG
Organism: Streptomyces sp. Ag109_O5-1; assembly: GCF_003814875.1. GTDB lineage: Bacteria > Actinomycetota > Actinomycetes > Streptomycetales > Streptomycetaceae > Streptomyces > Streptomyces sasae. The sequence goes on from NZ_RKQF01000001.1 coordinate 2,820,257, forward strand.
ACGCCCAGAACGTCGCCCTGATATCTGTGCCGCTGGTCGGCGGCTCCGACATGGACAAGGCCGGCCGGAGCCTGGAGAAGCTGCGCGACGAGGTGCGGCCGGCCACGCTCGGCAAGGTCGACGGCGTACAGGCCCCGGTGACCGGGAACGTCGCGGGCAACGAAGACTTCAACGACCAGCTGATGGGCTCGGTCGTCCCGGTCTTCGCCTTCGTGGTCGTGTTCGCCTTCCTCCTCATGCTGCTGTCGTTCCGCTCGCTGACGGTCGCGATCACCTCGATCGTCCTCAACCTGCTCTCGGTGGGCGCGGCCTACGGCGTCCTGGTCGCCGTCTTCCAGCACGGCTGGGGCGCCTCGCTGGTGGGTGCCCAGGGTGTCGGCGCGATCGTCACCTGGCTGCCGCTGTTCCTCTTCGTGATCCTGTTCGGCCTGTCGATGGACTACCACGTGTTCGTGGTCTCCCGGATCCGCGAGGCCCGGCTGCGCGGCCGGTCCACGAAGGACGCGATCCAGCACGGGGTGGTCACCACGGCGGGAGTCGTCACCAGCGCCGCCGTCATCATGGTCGCCGTGTTCGCGATCTTCGGCACCCTGTCCATGCAGTCCATGAAGCAGATGGGTGTGGGTCTGGCGGCCGCGGTCCTCATCGACGCGACGGTCATCCGGGGCGTGCTGCTTCCGGCGGTGATGGCCCTGCTCGGCGAGCGCAACTGGTACCTGCCCAGCTGGCTGCGGTGGCTGCCGGACATGACGCACGACGAGTCGCCGGAGCCGGTGGCGCGGGTGACGCGGGACGAGCCGGACCGGCTGCGCGTCTGAGCAACGCCCTCTGACACAGGGCCCGTCGGTCTCCGGGGGAGCCGACGGGCCCTGTTCTGTGCGTACTGCCGCTCAGCGCTGGTAGCGGGCCAGGACCAGGTTGCCGTCCTTCTCCAGCCGGTGGCGGAGTTCGTCGATCCCGATGGCGCCGCTGTAGTACTCCTGGAGGGCCGGGGTGGCCACCTTGTCCTTCCACTCCGGGTAACCGCGGACCGTCTGGGCGGGGGCCGGGCTGAGGTGCCCGGCCAGGGCCGTGCCTGGACGATCTGCTGGCGTTGAAGTGTTCTCCCTCGCGAACGAGGAAGATTCCTGCCTACCTTGCGGTGGCGGGCTTGACGCCACGGGGACGCCTGACGACTGCCCTCCCGGCAGCCGGGGTGAGCGCGTGGCCCATCCGGTACAGGTGCAGGATGTTCCGGGCTGCGTTCCAGTCGGCGTTGCCGGACCATCCGCAGTCGGGGTTTTTGCACACGAACGTGGCCTGCTCTTCCCGACTGCCTGGTGTGGTGAAACCACAGGCTGAGCAGCGCAGGGAGGTGCCGGGGGCAGGGACCTTGTGCAGGGCGCCGCCGTGGCGGGCGGTCCTGTACGTCAGCATCGTCACGGTGCGGCCCCATGCCTCCTGACTGATGGAGCGGTTCAGTTGAGCTGTTCGACCACGACAGTGCCGTACCGCTTGGCAATGTTGGTAGTGGTCTTGTGCTGCCAGTCAACGGCGCGGCGCGTGGCTTTTGCGCGGAGCTGCTTGATCTGGTCGTAGGTGTGCCGCAGGCGGTGGGAGGCCTTCTCCCCACGCCTGCGGTGCTGTTTACGCTGGGCGGCGCGTTGCTCCAGGCCAAGCAGCTTGGCCTTCTCCCGCGGGTTCAGCCACTTGTCCCGGTCGGCTGTCCCGTCGGGGAGGCGGGACAGGCGTCCGTGCTGGTGGTCGCCGTCGGAGAGGGCGAGGGGCAGGTTCACCCCGGCATCGATGGCGACCTCGGCTCCCTGGTGGGGCCTGGGCTCGGCTTCGAGGGTCTGAACGCGGAAGGCGATGTGCCAGCCGAGCGCGTCCTTGACCAGCCGCGCCCCGGTGATCCGGTTCTCCTTGTCGGCGCGCTTGCCCGCGGGAAGGTCCTTGGTCCAGCGGAACCGGACCCGCCCGATCTTGGGGATGTTGGCCATGCCCCAACGGCGGTGCACACGGGTGATGTTCAGGTCCCGCCCCTGCGGGATGTCTACGGACATCACCGTGCGGATGCGAGCCTTGAAGTTCGGCGCGGCGGCGCGGCCGTCCCAGCAGTTCTTCCATGCCTGGAAGTACATCTTCAGTACCGCCTGCGCGGCCTGGGCAGGTAGGAATGCGAGCCAGTCGATCTCGCCTCGGGCCTGGCGGATCGCCGTGTCCGCCGCGGCCAGAGAACGCTTGTCCTTGGGCAGCATCGTCCACCAGTCGTGCAGCACGTTCCACAGAGCGCGGGCCGCGTGCGCCTGGTCGTCCATGAGCCGGATCTGCGCGGGGGTCAGCGCGAGTCGGGCACGATGCCCGAACTGCCTCTTCCTCCATACACGCTCCGTGCTCACACGTCGTCTGTAACCTGCATGTCCATTTGGTTTTTCTCACTAAGTATCGGCGCAAGGCCATGACGGACACCATGCTGACCAGGTGCGAGGAGATCATGCGGGAGGTCTGCCGGGACTTCGAGGCCGAGCTGATGCAGTTCAACGGAGAGGAGGACCACGTGCATCTCCTGGTGCACTATCCGCCCAAGGTCCAGCTCTCCAGACTGGTCAACTCCCTCAAAGGCGTCTCCTCCCGCTACCTGCGCAAGGAGTACGACGCGCACGTACGCCGGTACCTGTGGGGCGGACATTTCTGGTCCGGCTCGGACTTCGCCGGAAGCTGCGGCGGGGCATCGCTCACCGTCGTACACCAATACATCGAAAACCAGCAGCGCCCCGCATGACCTGACCAAGGGCAACAGCGCAGAACCTCACCCAAAAGCCGAGGGCAGAACAATATTGGGATGCCCTTCGCCTTGGCCGTGAACGGGAGAGCACTGCGCAAGGCCAAAGGAAGATGCCGTCGCCGAAGGTCGCCGTCTATCAACTGCGCTGCGATACGCCCGTCAAGGCACCGCGCACCGCGGCCGACCTCCGTGGATGCGAGACTGACCGCCGGACGGCGGGAACAGGACGCCGTGTGCACCCGCACACGGCGGGCGCGTGGGCGCTGGGAATGGAGACCGGAGGCGGACGATGGACGAGGCAAGGGCACGGGACGTACTGGCCGCGGCGGGTGTGCTGCCCGGTGCGGCGGCCGACGCCTCGCTCCTCGCCCTGGGCGAGAACGCGGTGTTCGCCGCCGGGGACCTGGTGGTGAAGGTGGGCCGGGACGCCGAGCTCCTCGACCGGGCCCGGCGCGAGCTGGAGATCGCCGGGTGGCTGGCGGAGGCCGGCGTACCTGCCGTACGGGCCGCCGAGCCGGAGGCGTGGCTCGTCGAGGGGCACCCGGTGACCGTGTGGCACCGGCTGGCCGACCCGGTACGCCCCGCCGAGCCGCGCGATCTGGCCGAACTGCTGCTGATCGTGCACGCACTGCCCTCACCTCCCTTCGGATTGCCGCCCCGCGAGCTGCTGGGCGGTGTGGAGCGCTGGCTGCGGCTCGCCGGCGAGGCGATCGACCCCGGGGACGCGGCGTATCTGCGGGAGCGCCGGGACGGCTTCGCGGCGGCCGCGGCCGCGCTGACGCCGCATCTGGCGCCGGGGCCGATCCACGGGGACGCGCTGCCCCGCAATGTGCACATCGGACCGGAGGGTCCGGTGCTGGTCGACCTGGAGACCTTCTCGTCGGACCTGCGCGAGCACGACCTGGTCGTCATGGCGCTGTCCCGGGACCGGTACGGGATGCCCGCCGAGGCGTACGCCTCGTTCACCGAGGCCTACGGGTGGGATGTGCGCGAGTGGGAGGGGTGCGGAGTGCTGCGCGGGGCCCGGGAGACGGCCAGCTGCGCATGGGTCGCCCAGCACGCACCGAGCAACCCGAAGGCACTGGCGGAGTTCGAACGCCGAGTGGCGTCGCTACGGGAGGGCGACGAGTCGGTGCGGTGGTACCCCTTCTGAGCAGTAGCGCCCCCTAGAGGCGCTGGGGGTACCCCCGGCCGAAGGCTGGGGGAGGAACTGCGCGACCAGCCACGACGAAGCCGCAGACGACCGACGGCGCATCTCCGCACTTGGAGCGGAACGCTCAAACCGCTTCGGCCAGCTCCCGCAGGGGCCACGCCCCGTCCACCACCGCGTCGGCCTCTCCCTTGCGGCGCAGGAAGCTCTGGAAGTCCGCCGCCCACTCCGCGTACCACTCCACCTGGCGGCGGTGCAGCTCCGCCGGGCCCAGCGCCGCGATCTTCGGGTGGCGCTCGGCTATCGCGTGGGCCAGGCGGGCCGCGGCGAGGGCGTCGGCGGAGGCGTTGTGGGCGGAGGTGAGGGTGATGCCGTACTCGGCGCAGACCGCTTCGAGGTTGCGCTTGCCGCGGCGGTAGCGGTCGACCCGGCGGTCGATGGTGTACGGGTCGACGACCGGCGCGGGGTCGAGGCCGCCCAGGCGGTCGGAGAGGGACGGGAGTCCGTGGCGGCGCAGCTCCGCCGTGAGGAGTGTGAGGTCGAAGGCCGCGTTGTAGGCGACGACCGGGACGCCCGTCTTCCAGTAGCCGGTGAGGACCTCCGCGAGGGCGTCGGCGACCTGGTCGGCCGGTCTGCCGTCGGCCGCCGCCCGCTCGTTGCTGATGCCGTGCACCGCCACCGCGTCCGCCGGGATCTCGACGCCCGGATCCGCCAGCCATTCGCGGCGGCCCAGTTCCTGCCCGGCCCTGACCTCGATCACGGCGCCCGTGACGATCCGCGCCTCGCGCGGATCCGTACCCGTCGTCTCCAGGTCGAAGCCGATCAGGAGCTCCTGGTGCCAGCCCATGGGCGGCCCCCCTTCTTGGTGGTGCTTTCCCCCAGTGGTCTCCACCCTCGCATGCGCCACTGACAATCAGAGGACCGCGTTCCGCTTACCGCCGTCCCCGTGTCAGGACACCGGCCGCGAATCCGCCCAAGCCATCTCGAACTCCTCGCGGTACGTCGGGAAGAGTCCTGTTTCCACCACGTCGTCGGACTTGACCACCTTGTTGCCGTTGCGCAGCACCAGCACCGGTGACTCCATGCCCCGCGCCCCGCGGAGATAGGACTGGATGATCGCGACGCCGTCGGCGCCGTCGCCGTCCACCAGGTAGGCGGAGAAGCGCGGGGTGTCGTCGTACACCTGGATCTCGAAGGCGCCCGGGTCGCGCAGCCGGGAGCGGACCCGGCGCATGTGGAGGATGTTCATCTCGACCGAACGGCCGAGTTCGCCCCGTTTCATCCCGAGTTCGCGCTCGCGGCGCTTGACCGCGCTGGAGGCGGGGTTGAGGAAGAGGAGCCGGACCCGGCAGCCGGTCTCGGCGAGGCGGACCAGGCGGCGGCCGGAGAAGTTCTGCACGAGCAGGTTGAGGCCGATGCCGATGGCGTCCAGGCGGCGGGCGCCGCCGAAGAGGTCCTCGGCGGGGAACTGGCGCATGAGCCGGACCCGGTCGGGATGGACGGCGACGACGTCCGCGTAGCGGTCGCCGACGAGGTCCTCGACGGCGTCCACGGGGAGCCGGCGCGCGGAGGGCACGTCGCCGCCCGCGCCGAGCATCTCCAGGAGCCGGGCGGAGGCGCGCTCGGCCTGGTTGAGCACGGCCTCGGAGAGCGCCCGGTTGCGGGAGACGACGTTGCGGGTCACCTCCAGCTCGTCCAGGGCGAGTTCGACGTCGCGGCGCTCGTCGAAGTACGGCTCGAAGCAGGGCCAGTGCTGCACCATCAGCTCGCGCAGCTGGGGCAGGGTGAGGAAGCTGAGCACATTGTCGTCGGCCGGGTCGAGCAGATAGCCCTTGCGGCGGCTGACCTCGCGGACCGCGGCCGCCCGCTGGACCCACTCCTGACCGGCGGGCCCGGCGGCGGCGACCACCCACTCGTCGCCGTGGACGGGTTCGTAGATGGGCCGCAGCACGGCGGCCACGACGGTGCGCAGCCGCTGCTCGACCAGGTTGAGCCAGATGTAGGCCCGGCCGGCCCGCTGGGCGCGCGTACGCACCTCAAGCCAGGCGTCGGCGTCCCACTCCAGCTCCGGCCCGATGGAGCCCGTGGCGTCCATCGGCCGGGCCAAGGACACCGCGCCGGGCGGGACGTCTGTGGAGTTTCCCTCGTGACCCTCGTCACCAGGGGGCAGCTCCAGGCCTCCCGAGCCCACCCGTGCACCGCCTTCCGCTCCCCCGAGCTCTCCCTGTGCCAACGATCAAGGAAGGGTACTCCGGGAGCGGTCGGCGGTGCAGCCGGATGGACAGGTCGTTTCTCAACTACCGTTTCCGGGCTGTCCGTTCTGATCGGCGAGCTCGGCCGGAGTGAGCGGATTCATAGCAGTGACATCACGCGGGGCGATGGAGAAGCCCTGCCAGTGGACCGGCATGGGCTGCTGGTCCTCGTCGCGCGCGATGTGGTGGAAACCGACGTTCACCCAGACCACGGGGTTGGTGAGGGTCTGCCCGTTGACCCACTGGTCGACGGTCTTGGGGTGACCGGTGGCGCAGCCGGGGTTGTTGCTGGCGAACTGCTCGCACTTGTCGTACTGGGTGAAGTAGACGTCGTGCTTGGTGAAACCGTGACCCGGGTACTTGTTGGTGGCGCCCTGGACGATCTCGTACGAACGGGCGTGCCCGTCCTTGTTCTTGCCCGCCGTGCTGACCACACGCCACCAGCGCATGTTCTTGGAGTCGCCGGCGAGTTCCTTGGTGACGTTCGTGCGGGTGGTCTTGTTGCTCGGCGCCTCCTGGCCGCGGGCCGGCGGGCTGACCACCGAGTCGTACTGCTCGATGCGGCTCTTGGAGGAGCCGTCGAGGTCGAAGTCCAGCTTCCAGAACACGTTGTGGCTGTGGCTGGTGGCGTAGGCGTGGGCGCCCTTGCCGATCGGCCAGCCGCGGCCGTCCCCGGCGTCGTAGTCGCCCGGTGAAAGGCTGCCGGTGGCGCCGACGTTCATGTTGATCGTGCCGTCGTCCTGGAACCGCCACTCGGTCATGTACTCGTACCAGCCGACCTTGTTGACGGTGTAGATCAGCAGGTCCTTGCCCTGCTGCTGGAACACCCGGTTGCCGGTGTCGGCCTGCATCCGGTACGCGTGGCCGCGCGAACGGGTGGTGGTGCAGAGGCCGTTGACGTTGGGGTGGGCCGGGTCCCAGGCGTCGGGGACCTTGATGCTCTTGATGGTGCCGCCGGGGCACTCGGCCGCGTCGAGCGGCACCAGGCCCTGCGCGAAGCCGAAGCCGGTCAGGTCGTCGTACTCGACACTGCCGTCGTCGTAGGGGACGTCGATCTGGGCGAGGCGCGCGCTGGAGAGGACCTTGATGGGGGCGGACTCGCCCTTGGGCTGGTAGGAGATGTGCTCCAGCACCAGTCCGGCCTTGCTGTCGTAGCGCCAGCACATCCGCCAGGTGGTGCCGGTGGAGAGCTTCTGCTCGATGCGGTAGGCGGCGGAGCAGTCGGCGGCGGCCGCGGCGGCCCGCTTGGGCTGGGCGGCGGCGGGTCCGGCGGCCGTGGTCGCACCGGCCGCCAGCGCGGCCACGGACAGGCCCACGGCGGCCGTCCTGCGGGCACGGCTGATTCTGTGCACGCGCGTGGTCGCGCGCTCGTTCACGTGCATGACGAAACGACTCCTCGTACGGGAGGTGTGAGATGAGGGAGATGCGCGAACGGAGCCGGCTCAGCGGCCGAGCTTCACGACCTTGCGCGCGCTCAGGTCGACGATGAGCGACCTGGCGTCGATCCACGGCCCGTTCTTGACCTTCGGGAAGAGCCGCACGCAGCGGTGTTCGCCGCACTTGTCGAGCGCGGCCGGCTGGGCGCCCGGGGTGGCGCGGTAGACCGCGCTGTTGAGCAGCAACTGCTGCTCCGGATCGGTCAGTTCCTTGCCCGTGGCGTCCTTGAAGTCCGCCTTGAGGCCGGCGCCAAGCGGATCGCCGATCAGCAGCTTGAGCGCCTGGACGTTCTCGTCGTGGCTGAGCGGCGGCTGGACGCCCTGCCGGCTGGTGGTCTGCTCGACCTTGCCGGTGTCGAGATTGACCGTCCGGGTGACGAGGGTGTCGTTGCGGTAGTCGTAGAACGTGACGTCCGCGCGGCGCGGCGCGTTCGCGTCGTCCAGTTCCTTCGCGTCCGGATCGGCGAGATCGACGCTGAGCCGCTCGGGGCCGCGGCGGCCCTCGGCGTTCTCCCCGGCGTTGAACATCTGCTTGGTCAGAGCGAGTTGTTCGACACGCTTGGTCTCGTCGTCGGTCAGCGGGTCACTGCCCGTGCCCTTCTTCCCCTCGGCCGGGGCCTCTTCCACCACTCCCGGCTTGACGGCGCCCGACCCCTGGCCCGCGCCCTGCGCGGCTGCCGTGCCGTTCCCGTTGGTTCCTCCCGACTCGTCCGCCCCCGCCGTACCCGGCAGGGTTATCCCGACCATCACGGCGGTCCCCGCCACCGCCAGTCCCGCACCGGCCACCACCTTGCCCAGATGGCGGTGCACTATCTTGCGCACATCTTCCCCCTACTCCGCCTTTGTCACAGGGAGTACGTGTCTGCCCCACCGATTCGGCACACTTCGCCACATGGGTCGCTGTGTGCACTGGTCGCGGGGTAAGAGGGGCGTAAGTCACCTGGGGTTCCATTACTTTCGGGCAGACTCATGACCAAGGCGCCCCCGGGCGTAAGGCACACCTGGAAGAGTCGACTTCATGCAGGTCTGGCCTGGAGAGGCATATCCGCTCGGCGCCACGTACGACGGCGCCGGGACCAACTTCGCGGTGTACACGGAGGCCGCGGACCGAGTGGAGCTGTGTCTGCTGCACGACGACGGCTCGGAGACGGCGGTGGAGCTGCGGGAGAGCGACGCCTTCGTCCGGCACGCCTACCTGCCGGGCGTGATGCCCGGGCAGCGCTACGGCTTCAGGGTGCACGGCCCGTACGACCCCGGCCGCGGCCTGCGCTGCAACTCGGCGAAGCTGCTGCTCGACCCGTACGCGAAGGCAGTCAGCGGGTCGGTGCACTGGGGCGAGGAGGTGTACGGCTACCGCTTCGGCGACCCCGACAGCCGCAACGACCTGGACTCGGCGCCGCACACCATGACGTCGGTGGTGATCAACCCGTACTTCGACTGGGGCGACGACCGGCGGCCGCGCACCGAGTACCACCACACGGTGATCTACGAGGCCCATGTGAAGGGCCTGACCATGCGCCACCCGGGCCTGCCCGAGGAGCTCCGCGGCACCTACGCGGGTCTGGCGCACCCGGCGGTCATCGAGCACCTCACCGAGCTGGGCGTCACGGCGCTGGAGCTGATGCCGGTCCACCAGTTCGTGAACGACCACCGGCTGGTCGACATGGGACTGAACAACTACTGGGGCTACAACACCATCGGTTTCTTCGCCCCGCACAACTCGTACGCCTCCTGGGGCGACCGCGGTCAGCAGGTCCTGGAGTTCAAGTCGGCGGTCCGGGCGCTGCACGAGGCCGGGATCGAGGTGATCCTGGACGTGGTCTACAACCACACCGCCGAGGGCAACCACCTGGGCCCGACCCTGTCCTTCCGCGGCCTGGACAACCAGTCCTACTACCGCCTGACGGACGACCCGCGCTACTACATGGACACGACGGGCACGGGCAACTCCCTGCTGATGCGCTCGCCCCACGTCCTCCAGATGATCATGGACTCGCTGCGCTACTGGGTCACCGAGATGCACGTCGACGGCTTCCGCTTCGACCTCGCGGCGACCCTGGCCCGGCAGTTCCACGAGGTGGACCGGCTGTCGTCGTTCTTCGACCTGGTGCAGCAGGACCCGGTGGTCTCCCAGGTGAAGCTGATCGCCGAGCCGTGGGACGTGGGCGAGGGCGGCTACCAGGTGGGCAACTTCCCGCCGCTGTGGACCGAGTGGAACGGCAAGTACCGCGACACCGTGCGCGACCTGTGGCGGGGCGAACCGCGCGCGCTCGCCGAGTTCGCGTCCCGGCTGACGGGCTCCTCCGACCTCTACCAGGACGACGGCCGCCGCCCGCTGGCCTCCATCAACTTCGTGACCTGTCACGACGGCTTCACGCTGCACGACCTGGTGGCGTACAACGACAAGCACAACGAGGCCAACGGCGAGGACAACCGGGACGGCGAGAGCCACAACCGCTCGTGGAACTGCGGGGTCGAGGGACACACCGACGACCCCGCGATCCTCGAACTGCGCGACCGCCAGATGCGGAACTTCGCCGCCACGCTGATGCTGTCCCAGGGCGTGCCGATGATCGGCCACGGCGACGAGTTCGCGCGTACACAGCAGGGCAACAACAACGCGTACTGCCAGGACAACGAGGTGTCCTGGGTGGACTGGCCGTCCCCCGACGACGACAGCGGCCTGCTGTCCTTCACGCGCGCGATGGCAAAGCTGCGCAAGGAGCACCCGGTCTTCCGGCGCCGCCGCTTCTTCCACGGCCGCCCGGTGGAGGGTACCCACGACGAGCTCTCCGACATCGCCTGGTTCACCCCCGGGGGCCGCGAGATGACCCAGCAGGACTGGGACTCGGCACAGGCGTCGGCCCTGACGGTGTTCCTCAACGGCAACGCGATCTCGGAACCGGGCCCGCGCGGAGAACGCATCGCCGACGACTCGTTCCTCCTGATGTTCAACGCGTCACCGGACCCGCTGGACTTCGTGGTGCCGGTCAACCACGGCCGCCAGTGGGAGCCGGTGGTCGACACGGCCCTCACAGAGGGGGTGCCACCGGGATCGAAGGTGGACGCGGGGGCACGGCTGACGCTGGTGGGCAGAAGCCTGACTGTTCTGAAAAGGCCGGCATGAACGCGCCCCTGTAGAGGCGCGGGGAACTGCGCGACCAGCCCCCACCGCCCCGCACTGTGACACAGAACCCAACCAGATGGGTACAAACATCCGTATGACAGCCGAGCAAACCGCCCCCACCGTCCCGACGGCCACCTACCGACTGCAGCTCCAGCCCGGCTTCCCCTTCTCGGCGGCCTCCGCATCCGTGCCGTACCTCGCCTCGCTCGGCGTCTCCCACCTCCACCTCTCCCCCGTCCTGGAGGCAGTCCCCGGCTCCGCCCACGGCTACGACGTGGTGGACCACGCGCGCGTGCGCGAGGAACTCGGCGGCGAGGACGGACTGCGCGCGCTCGCCCACACCGCGCGAGCCCACGGTCTCGGCTTGATCGTCGACATCGTGCCGAACCACATGGCCATGTCCCCCCGCCACAACCACGCCCTGTGGGAGGTCCTCCGGGAGGGCCCGAAGTCGCCGTACGCGCGCTGGTTCGACGTCGACTGGGAGGCGCAGGGCGGGCAGCTGCTGCTGCCGGTGCTCGGCGGACCGGTCGGCGACGTGCTCGGGCAGCTCGTGGTCGACGGGGACGTGCTGCGCTATCACGAGCACGCCTTCCCGCTCCGGGAGGGCACCGCGGAGCTGCCGCTGCCGCAGCTGCTGGACGCCCAGTGGTACCGCCCGGTGTGGTGGCGGCTGGCCCGCACCGAGCTGAACTACCGGCGGTTCTTCAGCATCTCCGAGCTGATCGGGGTGCGGGTGGAGGACCCGGAGGTGTTCGAGGCCACCCATGCCAAGATCCTCCAGCTGCTGCACGAGGGCGTGGTGGACGGGCTGCGCGTCGACCATCCCGACGGGCTCGCCGACCCCGACGGCTATCTCGCCCGGCTGCACGAGGCGACCGGCGGGCGCTGGACGGTCGTGGAGAAGATCCTGGCCGACGGCGAGCACCTGCCGGCCGGCTGGCCGGTCGCCGGCACCACCGGGTACGACGCGCTGCGGCACGTGGACGGCCTGTTCACGGATCCCCCGGGGGCCGGTGAACTGCTCGGCCAGTACCGGCGGTTCGCGGCTCCGCAGACGGACCGGGGCGGTGACTGGGCGGCGACGGTGCGGCGGGCGGCGTACAAGGTGCTCACGCACGAGCTGGCGGCCGAGACGGACCGGCTGACGCGGGTGGCCACGCGCGTGTGCGCGACGTCCCCGGACCCCGCGCTGCGCGACCGGGCGCCCTGGGCGTTGCGCACCGCGCTGCAGGAGCTGCTGGTGCGGATGCGGGTGTACCGGCCGTACGCCTCCGGTGACGTGGCCACCGTCGTCACCGAGCAGGCCGCGGAGGAGGCCCGGCAGGCCTTCCTGGTGCCCGAGGAGGCCGGGGCGGTGGATGTGGTGCGCGGGCTGCTGGTGGGCGGGGACGGACCGGGACCCGCGGAGTTCCGGGTGCGGTTCGCGCAGACCGCCTCGGCGCTGCGTGCCAAATCCGTCGAGGACACGGCGTTCTACCGCTATGTGCCGCTGCTGTCGGCGACCGAGGTGGGCGGTGATCCCGGCAGTCCGGGGGTGTCCCCGGACGCCTTCCACGCGTACTGCGCGCGCGTGCAGCGCGACTGGCCGCTCACCGGGACGGTGGTGACGACGCACGACACCAAGCGCAGCGCCGACGTGCGTGCGGCGCTGGCCGTGCTGACGGAGTGTCCTGAGCGGTGGGCGGACGTGCTGACGGAGGTGACCCGGGACGGGGAGGGCGTGCCGGACGCGCAGCTGGCCTGGGCGGCCTGGCAGACCGTCTTCGGGCTGGGCCCGGCGGCCGCCTGGCGGGTGCAGGGGGCGCTGCTGAAGCATGTGCGGGAGGCGGGCCTGTACACGAGCTGGACGGAGCAGGAGCCGCCGTACGAGGAGGCGGTGGCCTCGTTCGTCGCGGCGGGGCCGTGCGGGGCGCCGGGCGAGCGTGTGACGGCCTTCCGTGCCTCCCTGGGGCCGCATGTCCGGGCGAACGTCCTCGGCACGGCTCTGGTCCATCTGACGATGCCGGGCGTGCCGGACGTCTACCAGGGCACGGAGGGCGAGTACCGGGCGCTGGTGGACCCGGACAACCGGCGGCCGGTCTCCTTCCCGCCCGGACAACCGGGCGAGAAGGACGCGCTGACTGCGGCGGCGTTGCGGCTGCGGGCCCGGCGTCCGGACGTCTTCGGCGACACGGCGACGTACGCGCCGCTGACCGCCGAGGGGCCGGCCGCGGCGCACTGTCTGGCGTTCGCGCGCTCCGGGGAGGTGGTCACGGCGGTGACCCGGCTGTCGCTGCGGCTGACCGCGGCGGGCGGCTGGCGGGACACGGTGCTGCCGCTGCCGCCGGGGCGGTGGGCGGACGTACTGGCGCCGCGGCGGGAGTTCACGGGGCACGCGCGCGTGGCCGAGCTCTTCGAGGGGCCGCCGGTGGTGCTGCTGGAGCGAGTGGGAGACGGGGACCGAGCCCCCCACATTCACCCGTACGAGTGAATGTGGGGCCGGTTCGGGAGGTTGCCGAAACTCGCTGGGCGCGGCCGGCGTCCGTAACGGGGCACGGAACCGTTCCGCGCCCCGTAATGACTTTGCACCCCCATCGGCGCCAACCGCCCTGCCGGCCTGCCGCACATGCCCCTGGGCGCCCCCTGGAGCCTCCCCCAGGAGGTTCTTGACAGTTCACCTATGCCGTGCGGGACTGGGAAATGCGAAGCCGGGCGGACAAGTCGGGGGTGAGTCTCCTGCCGGAGCTGCGCTACCCCAGTGTTCCCGAACTGATCGCGACCGCCCGGGCATTGGCCGCTCACCGGCCCGGCCTGTGCACATTGCGGCAGATCGGCGTCTCTCGCGCGGGCAGACCGCTGCACCTGCTGTCCGTGGGGCACTCCCGGCGGGCGGTACTGGTGGTCGCGGGCGCCCACGCCAACGAACCGACCGGGGGCGGCACGCTCCAGGTCCTGGCCGAGCGGGTGCTGACCGAGCGGGAGTTGCGGGCGGAGACGTCCTGGCACTTCCTGCTGTGCGCGGACCCGGACGGGGCGAGCCTGCACGTCACCCCGGCCCCGCGCAGCCTGCTCGACTACCACCTCGGCTTCTACCGTCCGGCGGGCCCCGAGCAGCCGGAGTGGTCGCCGTCGGTGCTGCCGCCGGACCAGCTGCCGCCGGAGACCGTGGCACTGCTCGGGGTGATCGACGAACTGCGCCCCTACCTCCAGGTGACCCTGCACGGCACCGATCTGGGCGGCAGCTGGGTGCAGCTGACGAAAGACGTGCCGGGGCTCGCCGAGCCGTTCGCCAAGTCGGCCGCGGAGCTGCACATCCCGGTGGAGACGGGCGCCTCGGACGCCGCGGGCTGGCCCGCCTCCGGGCCGGGCGTCCGGGTGATGCCCGGCCCGGACTCGGGGGTGGCCTACCCGAGCATGCCGGACGACGCACGGCACAGCACCTGGTACCACGCACACCGCTACGGCGGCCTGACGGCGGTGGTCGAGGTTCCGATGTGGGCCAGCGACCTGGTCGACGACCCGGCACCGCACCCGGCGCCGGCGGCGGCGATGCGGCGGCTGGCACGCCGGCTGCTGCAGGACTCGCGGGAGGTGGAGCGGGTGCTGACCGAGACACTGCCCCGGCTGGACGGCCTGGACGGGCCGCTGCTGCGGGCCGCCCGCTGGGCGCTGGGGCTGATCCCCGGGCTGGCCGAGGACTGGATCCAGCGGCAGCCGATCGACACCACGATGGCGTACGTCGGCAGCGTGGACGCCTTCGGGCGGCGGCTGCCGTTGCGGGCGGCGTCGATGCTGCTGCGGGTACTGCGGGAGGCGGACGACCGCGCGGCGCCGCGCCTGGAGGAGCTGGTGGCCTCCTGGTGCGACGCCTACGCGGAGCGTTTCCGGGCCCGCTGGGTGCCGGTGGAGCGCCAGGTGGAGCACCAGGCCCGGACGGTGCTGGCGGCCGCGCAGCACGCGCGTGAGCGGGCGGCGTGAGGGCTCGGGGCCGGTACCGGGGACCGGGGTGGACCGCACGCCGCCCCGGGGGTCAGCCGTCGAGGGCGAATACCGGGCCGGTGCGGGCCGCCATCACGCAGGAGTTGGAGAAGGTCTCGCGGTACTCGATCGGCCGGCCGTTCCACTCGCCGCGCGCCTGGGCGGTGACCGGGGCGTAGATCATCGAACAGATCGCGCCCTTGGTCGGGGTGATGCGCGTGATGTCACCGCCCACCGCGGCGAGTTCGGCACAGGCCTCGGCCGCGCGGGAGTGCCCCTGGGGCGGGTCGCACAGCAGCAGCGTGCCGCGCGTGCCGCCGGCCCGGCCGTCCCCCTCCTTGGTGACGGTCAGGTTGAGGTAGTCGCCGTCGCGCGTGTCGCCGGGTGCGGCCTGCGCCGGGGCGGTGACGAGGAGGGCGGCGGCCGCCAGCAGGGCACCGCCGGCCGCTGTCGCTCTGATCAGATGGGTCATTCCCGGTGCATCGGCACGGCGGCCTCGGCGCCCCAGTCCGGCTCACCCGAACGAGCAAGTACGCGCGCGTGGCGATGCGCCAGTTCGAACGTGCTCAGGACCACGCGTGTCTGGTATTCGGCCTGCCGTGCGACCGGGATCCAGCGGGCGGCGAGGTTCTCGTGGTAGTCCGCGCACCAGGTGTCGATCAGCCGGTCCAGGTCGGGCAGGGCGCCGGCGGGGTCGTGGCCGGTGCTGCGCAGGAGCTGGTGCAGCAGCCCTGCGGTGCGCAGGACCAGCCGGCGCCCCGCGATGCGCAGGGCGACCAGGTGGGCGGTGCTGAGCGGGGGCAGCGGGCGGGTGCTGCCGGCATCGGTGTCGGGGTCCCAGGCGTCGGCGAGGCCCGGGCGGACGAGCAGGAAGTCGTCGACCGGCGGGAGCAGGCGGGCCGCGTCCGGTGCCGCGGACAGCTGGGGCCGGACCCGGACGAGGATGTCGTCCAGGAGGCGCGTGTCCTCGCGCAGGGCCCTGCTGGCGGCACGCAGCACCGCGTCGCGGTCCGCGGGCGGTGTGCCGTCCTGGACGGCGGTGACGCCCCACATGGGCGCCTCGACGATGGCGGTGACCGTGCCGTGCCGGTATGGGTGGAACCAGGTGGACTCGACGGCCGCCTCGGTGATGGCGGCGGCCAGATCGCCCCGGCGGGGCGGCGGCACACGGTAGACGGCCGGGCCCAGCGTGGGCCAGTACAGGGTGTCGTTGGCGCCGAGTTCGAGGGGGATGCCCAACCGGTTCGCGGTGTGCGCGAGGCGCTGGGCGAGGCCCGGCAGGTCGCGGGTCAGCTCGACGAAGCCGCCGCCGACGTCGACGCCGTGCAGCGAGCACTGGAGGAAGGGCCGCAGCTCGTCCTGGACGTCGAGGAGCGCACGGGTCTCGGGGAGCGCCACGGCGTCGGCCCCCTCGGGCAGCCACTCGGGCTGCTCCAGGAAGCCGGGCCGGAAGAAGTTCCGGAAGTAGCGGCCCAGGGTGTACGGCCCGGCGAGCCAGCCCTCGTTGCGGCGCGAGCCGTCCGGATCCAGGCACAGCAGCAGGTTCCAGGTGACGTCGGCGTCCTCGGTGAGCCGTGGGTCGGCGAGGACCCGGTCGGCCAGCCGTAGCACGGTGGCGCCGCCGACGGGTTCGTTGGCGTGCGGGCCCGCGACGACGAGGGCGTGCCGGCTGCCGTGGCCGATGGAAAGCAGCCACATCGGCGTGCCCGCGCGGGAGGTCCCGACCCTGCGCAGCCGGGCGTCCCGCGGACGGTCGGCAACCAGCGCCGCCGCCCGGGAGGCGAGCTCGTCAACGGACGGGTAGCGGAGGAGTGGCGGCAGAACACACCTCCACAATGCGGTGCCGTCGGTTCACATGATGTACATGACGTACGCACAGTGAGTCACGACTTGGGAGGTACGTCAACACTCCGACGGACAAACACTTTTCGGCCACCGCGCGGGAGGCGTTCGGACGAGAGCGGGGGAAAAGCCCAGCGGAGCGGTGCGTGTTCAGCCGGCTGTGAGCAGGAAGCCCATCGGCAGGGTGTGCATTCAGCCGACTGAGCGGGGGCCCTCCCACACGGGCCACATCGGCGCGGCTGACGGCGGAAAACCTGCACACGCACAACGCCTCCGGCCACCCACGAGCGAGAAGCCGCACCACACGAGGCACACCCGCGGAGCCACCCCGCGCGGGACGCCTGCCGCCGGTCGCGAGCCGACGGCAAGTCCGGGCCGGACTGTTCAGCCGGTCATGAGCAGGCGGCACGGCCGAGTCGACGGCACGGTCGAGCCGGATCCTTCAGCCGGTTGCGAGGCGGAAGTGCATGCGGCCGAAGCCCACCTGGTCGCCCTCGCGGACGACGGCGGCGCCGGTCACCCGGCGGCCGTTCACCGTCGTGCCGTTGGTGGAGCCAAGGTCCCTGAGGACCCACAGGCCCCCCTGATGCCGGAGTTCGGCGTGCACCCGGGAGACTGTGTCATGGCTGAGCCGCAGTCCGTTGGCGGGGTCGCGGCCGATCCGCAGCGGGTGCCCGGCGCCCGGGTGCGGCAGCAGCAGCTTGGGCAGCCGCTCGGCCTGCCAGGCCCGGCGCAGCCGTACCGTGAACCCGGAGACGGCCTCGACGGTGCCGAAGAACACGCGCGCGAAGCGGTTCTCCTGGGGCAGGTCGGCGGTGAGCGCGGCGAGTTCGTCCACGCGGCGGGCGGCGAGCGCCAGCTCCATGCGGCGTACGAAGGTGTCGTGCGACAGCCGTCCCATGACGACGCCGTCACGCAGCACGCTCAGCGCCTTCTCGCGCTCCGCGTCGGACAGCCGCGCGGGATAGGTGTTGAACTCGAAGGACGACGTCACGGTGCTGATTCTGGGTCAGTGAACCCCGGGTGTCCAGAAAACGGAGAAACGGCCGTCACGCGCGCGTACGTACGGCGACACCCGCCGGGAAAGCCGGGATTCAAAGCGGACTGATCGCCTTTCGCGGCACGATGGACGTACTACCTCACGATGAGCCAGACGAAGGGGACCGTCCGTGCAGTTCGAGGTGTGGGCACCGCAGGCAGACCGTGTGACGCTCCATTGCGACGGCGCCACGCGCGCGTTGGACCGCGACCCGCGGCGCCCGGGCTGGTGGGCCGGGGAGGCGGACGCCGAGGACGGCACTCGGTACGGGTTCGCGCTGGACGACGGACCGGTGCTGCCCGACCCGCGCTCGTGCCGCCAGCCGGACGGCCCGGACGGACTGAGCGCGGTCGTCGACCACACCCGGTACGAGTGGCGGGCCGCATGGCCGGGGCGCGCGTTGCCGGGCGCGGTGCTCTACGAGCTGCACGTGGGCACGTACACCCGGGAAGGCACCCTGGACGCGGCCGCCGCCTGTCTGGACCACCTGGTGGAACTGGGCGTCACCCATGTGGAGTTGATGCCGCTCTGCCCGTTCCCCGGCCGGCACGGCTGGGGGTACGAGGGGGTCTCGCTGTGGGCGGTGCACGAGCCGTACGGCGGACCCGAGGCGCTGAAACGGTTTGTCGACCGGGCGCACGAACTCGGACTCGGCGTCGTCCTGGACGTCGTCCACAACCACCTCGGTCCGTCGGGCAACTACCTCCCCGCGTTCGGACCGTATTTCACGGAGACGCACCACACGCCCTGGGGCGCGGCGGTCAACCTGGACGCGCCCGGTTCCGACGAGGTGCGCGCGTATCTGCTGGGCAGCGCGCTGGCCTGGCTTCGGGACTACCGGATCGACGGGCTGCGTCTGGACGCGGTGCACGCGCTGCGCGACACGCGCGCGTGCCACTTCCTGGAGGAGCTGTCTTCGGCCGTGGCCGCCCTGGCGGGCGAGTCGGGCCGGCCGTTGTTCCTCGTCGGCGAGTCCGACCTGAACGACCCTCGCGTCATCACCGCCCGCGCGGAGCACGGGCTCGGCCTGGACGCGCAGTGGAACGACGACTTCCACCACGCCCTGCACACCGCCCTGACCGGCGAGTCCCAGGGCTACTACGCCGACTTCGCGCGTGACTCCTTCGGTGCCCTCGCCAAGACGCTCACCGGCGGCTACTTCCACGACGGCACGTACTCCAGCTTCCGCGGCCGGCACCACGGCCGCCCGCTGGACCGCGCGCGGGTGGCGGGGCACCGGCTGCTCGGCTACACGCAGACGCACGACCAGGTCGGCAACCGCGCCCAGGGCGACCGGCTTTCGGCCACCCTCTCGCCCGGCCTGCTGGCCTGCGCGGCCACCCTGACCCTGACCGCGCCCTTCACCCCGATGCTGTTCATGGGCGAGGAGTGGGCGGCCGGCACCCCCTGGCAGTTCTTCACCGACCACACGGACCCGGACCTGGCGGAGGCGGTACGGCGGGGCAGGCGGCGGGAGTTCGCGGCGCACGGGTGGGCCGAGGAGGACG
This sequence comes from Streptomyces sp. Ag109_O5-1, assembly GCF_003814875.1. GTDB lineage: Bacteria > Actinomycetota > Actinomycetes > Streptomycetales > Streptomycetaceae > Streptomyces > Streptomyces sasae. The sequence goes on from NZ_RKQF01000001.1 coordinate 2,839,335, forward strand.
TGCCGGACCCGCAGGACCCGGCGACCCGGGAGCGGTCCTGCCTGGACTGGTCGGAGCCGCAACGCGAGCCGCACGCGCGCGTGCTGGCCTGGTACCGCAGGCTGATCGCCCTGCGCCGCGAGCAGCCGGACCTCACCGATCCCGACCTGGCCGACACCAAGGTGGCCTACGACGACGAGGCGCGCTGGCTGGCGTTCCGGCGCGGGGACGTACGGGTGGCGGTGAACCTGGGCAAGGAGCCGGCGGCGATCCCGCTCGGCAGCGGCAAGGTGGAGCTGCTGGCCGCGTGGGACACCCTGGCGGCACCGGACGCCGACGGGGTGCTGCGGGTGCCGGGCGAGTCGTGCGTGGTGCTGACCCAGGCGTGAGCACCGGCCCGGCTGAAGATCCCGGCTAGACCTCTTCGTCGTCCTCGGTGTCCTCGCGCGGCTCCGTCACCCGCTCCAGCAGGATCGTCTCCCAGGCCCGCCCGAGTCGGGTACGCAGCAGCTGCAGGGGGCTGTCGTCGCGGCCTTCCAGGCGGTCGGTGAGACGGATGACGGTGTCGCAGCGGGCGAGCCACAGACCGCGCAGGCAGGGGCGGGCGCCGTAGCCGGCGAGGGTGGCGGCGCGGACGGCCGCGCCGGAGCCGACCGCGAGGGCGAGCCCGGCGATGTCCTCGGCGGGGTCGCCCACGGCCGTGCCGGTCCAGTCGAGGACACCGCGGACCCTGCCGTCGGCGCTGACCACCAGGTGCTCGCCCTTGAGGTCGTGGTGGGCCAGCACGGCGGCACCGGGCTGTGCGGCCAGCTGGGCCGCGCCCGGCGGGGTGAGCTGGTGCAGCCGGGCGGGGTCGAACTCGTCGGCGGCGGCGAGGCGTTCGGCGGCGGCGACGGCCATCCGGCGCAGCGCCTCCAGGGAGCGCGGCGGGGTGCGCGGCACGCCGAGCGTCTCGGCCTGCCGTACCGGCACCTCGCGCAGCCCGGTGAGCAGCCCGGCCAGATCGGCCTCGCCGACGGCGGAGACGTCATGTTCCTCGGCCGTACCCCCGGGGATCGCGATGTCGAGGGTGTACGTCAGCCCCGGCGCCCACTCGCCGTGCGCGACGCTGGTCGGGACGGCGACCGGCAAGTGCGGGCGCACCAGGTCGCGCAGGCGCAGTTCGCGGCGCTGGCGCAGCGAGGCCTCACGGTCGGGGGCGAGGCGCAGCACATGGCGGGTGCCGACCCACCAGGTGGAGTGCTCGCCGCCCTCGGTGACGGGCCGGACATCCGGTCCCGGGGTTCCGTTCGCGCTCTCCTTGAGCAGCGAACGGACCAGTCGGCGGACGGTGTCCGCGGTGGGTGTCGGTGCCTGGGTCATGGATCGCGCCGTTGCCGTTCGGGGTGGGGTAGGGGCGAGCAGGTGTTCCCGGAGCCGGGTCGGTCAGCCCACTATGACCATCTCGCGGGTGGTGTCGTTGAAACGACGCCCGCCCTCCTCGGTCACCGTGACGATGTCCTCGATCCGCACCCCGAAGCGGCCGGGCAGATAGATGCCGGGTTCCACGGAGAAGCACATCCCGGGCACGAGCGGCTGCTCCTCGCCCTCGATCATGTACGGCGGTTCGTGCGTGGTGACACCGATGCCGTGGCCGGTGCGGTGGATGAAGAACTCGCCGTACCCGGCGTCGGTGATGACCGCGCGGGCTGCCCGGTCGACCTCCTGGCAGGCGACGCCGGGGCGTACGGCCCGGAAGCCGGCCTCCTGGGCGGCGCGCACGATGTCGTGCACCTCGCGCTCCTCGGCGGTCGGCGGGCCCACGTGCACGGTGCGGGTGGTGTCGGAGCCGTAGCCGTCCTTGAGGCCGCCGAAGTCGAGGACGACCATGTCGCCGTCCTGGATGACCCGGTCGCCGACCTCGTGGTGCGGGTTGGCGCCGTTGGGGCCGGAGCCGACGATGGTGAAGTCGACCTGTTCGTGGCCGAAGCGGCGCAGCAGGTCGGCGAGGTCATGGCCGACGTCGGACTCGCGGCGGCCGGCGAAGGGAACCTTGCGGATCTCCTCGAACGTTGCATCGGCAGCCGCTCCGGCGGCCGCGAGGAGTTCGAGTTCGGCCGCGTCCTTCACGGCGCGGAGCATGGGCAGCGCGTCGGTGAGGGAGGCGTATGAGGTGTCCGGGAGTGTCTTCTGCAGGCCCAGCAGGTGCATGGCCCAGGTGTTGTCGCTGATACCGAACCGGCCGTCCTTCGCGAGCAGGTCGGCGGTCACGGCGTAGGGGTCCTTGCCGTCGGTCCAGTCCCGCAGGGTCAGGGCGGCCGAGCCGTCGGACTTCGCGGCGTCGGGGGCCTCCAGGGTCGGGACGACCAGGACGGGGTCCCGGTCGGGGGTCAGGACGAGAAGGGTGAGCCGTTCGGTGACCGCGGTGGGGGTGTAGCCGGTGAGCCACACCATGTCGGGGCCGGGGGCGATCAGGAGACCCGCGAGGCCGGCGTCCGCGGCGGTCCGCGCTGCGCGCGTCATACGGGACCTGTAGTCGCCGGCGGTGAAGGGCGCGGGCTTGCTGCCGGTCATCCGGGCCTCCCTGTGCGAGTGAGGGGACTGTAGGGCCCCGGCATGCATCCTGCCCGGAGAGGAGGGGGCGCGCGAGCCGGTTTGCGCGGAAACGCCGTTGTGTGTCTCGGCCGTACGGCGAATGCGGCTGCGTCGCGGCTGGTCGCGCCCGCGCGGCGGAGCCGCATAGCGATACAGCCCCGCGCCCCTGCGGGGCGCGTCCCTGCGGGCGTTCTCAAGTGACGACGCCCGGCACCACGGTCAGCTGCTGGTACCCGCCGCTCTCGTGTCGCACCGTGAGTTTGGCCTCCTTCCCCGGGCGGGCCTCGGCCACCGCGCGGGCCAGGTCGGCGGCGCTGTCGATCCGGTTGTCACCGAGCTGGAGCAGGACGTCGCCTCGCACCAGGCCCGCCGCGTAGCCCGGGCCGGGCACATGGACGCCCACCACCACGGCTCCCACCTTCTCGGCGTCCACCACCTCCACGCCCAGCGTCGCGCCGACCGTCCACGACGGGCTCGGGGTGAGGGACGGGGCAGGGCTGGACATCGATGGCGGGGCCTGGTGTTTCAGTTCGGCCAGTCTGTTCATGCCGATCACCGTGGCGCCCACCGTGCCGATGCCGACCCCGGACAGCACCAGGACCGTGCCCACGAACGATCCGAAGACCAGGGCCCTGATCCGGCCGGCGCGGCGGCGCGCGGCGTGTGGTCGCCGGGCCGGGTCGGCCGGGGGATCGTCCCCTCGTTCCTGTCGTTCCTGTCGTTCCTGACCGGGGATCGGCTTGGGACGCAAAGCGGTCTGTTCCATGGTTCGCCTCCAGCCCGAGCTCTACCCGGCGCACGCGGGCGCGACGAGACACGAACGAGTGAGACTGACCCTGGGTCAGAGGCGGGAAGCCTTAGCCCTCGCCTGTGTCCCGCGCGCCGTCGAGAAGGCTTGCCACCAGGTCCGCCGCCGCTCCCACGGGCGTCCCGCCGTACACCAGTTCCACCCGGTGGACGACCCGGGGTGCGGTGACGGGGACGGCGACCGTGCCGGGGACGCCGGTGGCCGTGCGCCGGGGCAGCAGCGTGAGGCCGTGCCCGGTGGCGGTGAGAGTGGTCAGGGTGCGGACGTCGGAGCCGTCGTAGCGCAGGGAGGAGCGGAAGACGCCGCCGCCGGTCGCGGCGCGCAGCTGGGCGAGGGGCAGGGCCGCGTCGGGTGCGTCCAGCCAGCGGGCGTCGGCGAGGTCGGCGAGGCGCAGGCCCGGGCGGTCGGCGAGGGGGTGTCCGGCGGGGAGCAGGACGGCGACGGGTTCCTCACCGACGCCGCGTGTGGTCAGGGGTGCCACGTCGGGCAGGCGCAGGGGGTCGCTGGGGGCAGCCAGTCCGTCGAGCAGACCCAGGTCGGCGGTGCCGGTGGCGACGGCGGCCGGGATCTCGTCGCGGGGCAGGACACGCAGGGTGACGCCCGCGGCGGGGAGCGCGGCGAGCACGGCGGGGCCGAGCGCGGTCGGGGTGGCGGCGAGCGTCAGGCCGGGCGCGGGTGCGGCGGCCATCCGTACGACGTCCGCGCGGGCCGCCGCCAGGCGCAGCAGCAGCGGGCCCGCGTGCTCCAGGAGCCGTTCGCCGGCTGCCGTGGGGCTCACCGGGCGGCGGGTGAGCAGCGGCGCGCCGAGGTCCTGTTCGAGGGCGGCGATGTGCTGGGAGACCGCGGACTGGGTGTAGCCCAGTTCACGGGCGGCCTCCGAGAAGGAGGCCAGGCGGGCCACGGTGACATAGGTGCGCAGGAGGTGCGGGTCCATGCCGTACAGGATCGCATCAGCAACGCTTATCGAGAGTGCGTGAATCATCGTTGGACGTGAACCACGCTGGGCGCCCACGATGAGGGCATGACGAACTCAGCAGCTCGGACCGCCACGATCGCCCTGGTCGGGGACCGCTCCCCCAACGTCGTGTCGCACACCCGGATCCCGCTCCTTCTCGACGCGCTCGCCGAGCGCGACCGGCTGGTCCTCGACGCGTACTGGATCCCGTCCAAGGACGCCGAGGCCGAGGACGCGGTCCGCGGCTTCGACGCGGTGTGGGTGCTGCCGGGCAGCCCGTACCGCAGCGAGGCGGGTGTGGTGCGGGCGATCCGTACCGCCCGGGAGGAGGGCATCCCCTTCCTGGGCACCTGCGGGGGTTTCCAGCACGCGCTCCTGGAGTACGCCCGCAACGTGTGCGGCCTGACCCGGGTCGCGCACGCGGAGAACGACCCCGACGCCGAGGATCTCCTCATCGCGCCGCTGGCCTGCTCGCTGGTGGGCCACGAGGCGGCGGTGACCGTCGAGCCGGGCTCTCTGGCCGAGTCGGCGATCGGCTCGGGGCGCACGGTCGAGCGGTACTTCTGCGCGTACGGCCCCTCCCGCCACCTCGACACCCTGCGCGCCCACGGGCTGCGGCTGTCGGGCCACGACGAGGACGGCCATGTCCGTGTCGCCGAACTGCCGGGCCATCCCTTCTTCCTGGCCACGCTCTTCCAGCCGGAGCTGTCGGGTGACGGCTCGCGTCCGCATCCGGTGGTGCGGGCGCTGGCGCGGGCGGCCGTCGCGCACGCCTCGGAGCGGGTGCGCGCGTCGGTATGAGCCGGGGGGGCGGCACTCCCGGTCGCGGCCGGAGGCCGTTGTCAGTGGCGGCTGTTACGTTCTGTGACATGACCGATCACTGCCTCCGGCTGCTCCGGCAGCACCGCCGCCTGGCCGAACTGGCGGCGTTCCCCTTCAACTTCGACCTGGGCCGGGCCGCCGACGGCCATGTCGAGCCGGTCCGTCTCGCCTCCGGCGGCCCAGGACCTCGATCTGTCGCCGTTGCTCATACTGACCGAGGAGTTCGACCGGCTGGGCGACTTGCAGCAGGCAGAGCGCGCCCAGCACCTGTACACCGCCCTCCTCCGATGACGACGGAAGTCCTGCGGCGGCCCGTCAGCCGACGCCGAGGCTCGGCGCGAGCGGCGGCCGGTCCGGCAGGAAGCCGTGGGAGCGGCGGGCGAGGTGGTCCGGCTTGTAGCGGTCGACCCGCCGGTGCCAGTTGAGGACACCGGCCATCCAGTTCTGCAGGTCATGGACGTAGGTCCGCATGGCCTCCCGCGCCTCGGCCGACAGCTCGAAGTCGTCGTACACAACCGGAAGTTCGTTGGCCACGACGTGTTCGAACTGCCGCATCCGCTGGGTCATCAGGTCGTGCACGACCCGCAGTGCGGTCGGGTAGTCGACGCCGAAGAAGTTCTGGACGACGAGGATCGCGTTGTGGAGCTCGCCCTCGTACTGGATCTCCTTCTGGTAGGAGAAGACGTCGTTGACGAGCATGCCGTAGTCGATGGCGGCGTTCTCCAGGGAGCGGACCGGGCCGCTGCGGTAGACCTCCGGCGGCACCGCGGGGGCGTGGCCGCGGCGGGCCAGGCTCAGGGTGAGGTCGGAGCCGAAGGTGGCCCTGCGCATCTCCAGGTAGTCGACGGGGTCGGGGACGCGGTGCTGGAGCTGGTTGGACAGCTCCCAGAGCCAGCTCTCGGTCATCGTGTCGACGGACTGCCTGAGGAAGAGCCGGTCGTCGGCGCTCATGCCGGCGGTCGTGCGGGCCCACAGGTCGATCAGGCCGCGTTCCATGCCGGAGACCGGGACGGGGACGGGTTCACCGGCGAGCGGCATGCAGGCGGACAGGCGGGCCGTGGCGTGCCGGGCGCCGGCCAGGTCGCGCCGGGAGCCGAACACGAGGGGGTAGTAGTCGTCGGCGTAGGTGCCCCAGGCCAGCCACTGGGCGCTGAGGTCGAGTTCGCCGGCGGTGCCGTCGGGGTCGAGGCCGGCGGAGCAGAGCGCGAGGTCGTTGGCGGTGAGCTTGTCCTCGTCCCAGACCCCCTCGGAGAGCATGCCGGTGCCGCGCATCCAGGCGGTCAGCCGGAGGCGGGCGGCGTCGAGATGCGGGTTGAGTTCGACCTCGTACGGCATGCGGAAGTCGGGCAGCAGGGACGGGCCGACCTGCTGGAAGGGGACGTGGGAGTAGGCGCGCAGGCGCTCCGAGGCGGCCGAGGCGAGCAGGGCGCCGATGTCGGCTGCCGAGGTGCCGGGGCCGGTGAGGTGGTGCCAGGGGGAGGTGGGGGTCGCGCCCTGGTTCATGTAGCGGCTGGAGCGCAGGTGCCATTCGTGGCCGCCGGACTGCCAGTCCTGCAGACCCTTGGTGTAGGCGGCGATCGCGGCGGCCTCGCCCTGGGTGAGGCCCTTCTCGGCGGCGAGGGCGGGCACTTCGGTGAGCGCGGTGTGCTCGAACTGGTGGAGGCGGGAGGTGAGGATGTCGTTGACCGTGTCGGCGGCCTCCTGGGTGGAGCAGTCGAAGAAGGTCTCCAGGACCAGCACGCCGTTGCTGTTCTCGCCCTCGTCCTCGACCTCCCGCTGGTAGGAGAACAGGTCGTTGCGCAGATGGACGGCGTCGGCGAAGGTCTCCATCAGCACCCTGAGCGGTCGCGAGCCGGCGACGGCCGCGGGCACCTCGGCCGTGGCGTACTCGACGAGCCCCGCCGACCAGGGGGCGCCGCCGACCTTGCGGCGCATCTCGATGTACTCGACGGGGTTGGCGATCCGCCCCTCGTTGATGTTGGACAGCTCCCACATCGACTCGTTCAGCAGGTGCTCGGTGGCGACCGAGAACCGGCGGCGCCAGTCGACCGACATCGACGGCACGGTGCGCGCCCACAGGTCGGCGAGGCCCGCCTCGACCGGGTTCTGCAGCTCCGGCACGGGCGTTGAGAGGTCGAGCGGCATGAACAGCGGGAGCCGGTCGAGATGGGCCTTGCCGGCGGCGCGGTCCTGGGTGCGCTTGTACATGTCGAGGAAGTGGTCGTCGAAGAAGAACACCCACACGTACCAGTCGGTGATCAGCGAGAGGGCGGGGCCGTCGCAGTCGGGGTGGGTGTAACTGCACAGCAGGCCGTAGTCGTGGGCCTCCAGGTCGGCCTGGGTCCAGATCCCGGACCCCTCCAGCATGCCCGTCTCGCGGGCCCACTCGGTGGAATGGGCCCTTGCCTCCTCCAGATGCGGGTTGAGCCGCGCGGGATACGGCATGTAGAAGTGCGGGAGTTCGAACGGCTGCGTCATGGCCGGGGCTCTACCCGGGCGCGTCGACGGCCATCCGCGGCGCGACACATGATCACACCATCGCGTGAACCGGGCCGGAATCCGGGAACTTCGGCCTGCTCCTGTGGCGCTCGACGGCCCCGCTTCCTCCCGCGCCTCCGTGCTCAACCAGCGTCAGTGCCGACCCACTTGCGCAGCTGTTCCTTGCCTTTGCATTTCACCGGGGCCACCGTGGTCCCATGACCGCCTCCGCCGGCAGCGGCGCCGCGCCGCCCGTGCCCGACGTCTTCGATCCGCGCCGGTACGCCGCCACCGTGCCGTACGCCGACTACCGCGTCCTGCGCGACCACCACCCCGTGTCCTGGCAGCGGGAGCCGGAGGTACTGGGCTGGCCGGCCGGTCCGGGGTTCTGGGCGGTGGCACGCCACGCGGATGTGGTGCGGGTGCTCAAGGACCCGGGGACGTACTCCTCGTGCCTGGGCGCGACCCAGATCCGGGATCCGGACCCGGCGGATCTGCCGTTCATCCGGCGCATGATGCTCAATCAGGATCCGCCGGAACACGGACGGTTGCGGCGGACGGTGAGCCGGGCCTTCACGCCGGGGCGGATCGAGCGGTTCGAGGCGGTGGTACGGCAGCGGGCGCGGACACTGTTCGACCGGGCGCTGGAGACGGCCCGGGAGGGTGACGGCACGGTCGACCTGGTCGCCGCCGTCACCGACGAGTACGCCCTGCTCAACCTCGCCGACCTGCTGGGTGTCCCGGACGGCGACCGCGGCCTGCTGCTGCACTGGACACAGCGGGTGATCGGCTACCAGGACCCGGACGAGGCCGGTCCCCGGACGGTCGACGAGCAGGGCCGGCCGGTCGATCCCCGCTCCCCGGCGATGCTGCGGGACATGTTCGGGTACGCCCGGGAACTGGCCGCGTACAAACGCCGGAACCCGGCGGACGACGTCATGACGGCCCTCGCCCGGGACGGGGAACTCGCCGACGGAGAGCTGGAGATGTTCTTCTTCCTGCTCACCGTCGCCGGTAACGACACTGTACGTTCGGCCGCCCCCGGTGGACTGCTGGCGCTGGCCGAACATCCCGGGGCCTACGACCTGTTGCGCGCCGGGAAGGTACGAGCGGACACCGCTGTCGACGAGTTGCTGCGCTGGCATCCCCCGGTGCTGACCTTCCGCCGCACCGCCGCGCGGGACACCGAGCTGGGCGGGCAGCGCATCGGGAAGGGCGACAAGGTGGTCGTCCTGCATGCCTCGGCCAACCGTGACGAGCGGGCCTTCGCCGAACCCGACCGGCTCGACCTCGCCCGCACGCCGAACCCGCACATGTCCTTCGGGGACGGGCCGCATGTCTGTCTGGGCGCCCACTTCGCCAGGCTCCAGCTGCGCACCCTCTACACCGAGGCACCGCCCTCGCTACGACCCGCCGGACCCGCCAGACGGCTCGTCTCGAACTTCATCAACGGGCTCAAGTCGCTACCGACGGCCGTGGGTTGACCTGGATGAGGGCGTGGGTGCCGGCTGTGCGCCAGCGTTGCCCCTCCGCCGCGTCCAGGGCCGCCTCGGTGTCCGCGGACAGGCCGGTGACGACGTCGGACTTGAGGGTGCGCAGGGCGGCCACCGGGCCGGGGAACCATGCGGTGACATCGGCGAAGGGCGTGGTCGGCGACCAGAGGCGATCGCCCACCAGACGGCGGTAGTTGAGGTCGCCCTTGAAGACCGTCAGCGCGGCGGCGGCGAACTCGGCGCGCAGGTCGCCGGGCATCTCGGCGTACGGCAGCGGGGCGCAGGAGAAGGGGTGGGCCCGCACGGTGAGGCGGCCGTCCGCCATCGCGGACCAGAGGGTACGGCCGTGGCGGGCGGCGGCGCCCGGGGCCGCGGTGAGCCGGCGCAGTGCGTCGACGACATCGGCGGTGGTGGCGTCGGAGACGTAGTACGGATACGGCTTGATGTGCAGGACCGCGCGTGCGATGCGCCCCGTGTCCAGGAGGTGGGCGATCAGCAGCAGGTCGGGGACGAGTTCGCGGCCGGCGTTGTCGGCGACGAGGCAGAGCGTGCCGCCGTCGAGCAGGGGCCACAGGGCGGCGCTGTCGTCGGCGACGAGCGCGGCGACGGCCTCGCCCGAATCGGCGGCGGAGAGGCGGAAGCCCAGGTCGGCGCGGTTGCCCCAGAGGGAGCCGTGCAGCAGGGACCGGTCCGGGTCGTCGCCGAGGGCGTCGAGGGCGGCGAGTTCCTCGTCGGTCTCCTTGGCGTCGAGTTCGGCGAGCTTGAACGGGCGGAAGGGGTCGACGCCCTGCCAGGGACCGGGGCCGAAGTAGCCGACGGCGTCGAGGAGTCTGCGGTAGAAGTAGCTCTCGGACCACAGCCACGGCACGTCGAACCAGGACTGTCCGACGTAGGTGTCCAGGCCCCAGTCGTGCCACCGGTCGGGGGCCGGGAGGGGTTCGATCACGCCCTCGGTGCAGTTGTGCAGCAACTCGTCGAGGGCGTGGTGCTGCTCGGGGCCGTAGGGGAAGGCGTCCCGCACCTGGCGGATGATCGCGGGGTGCCGTTCGGCCAGCACGCTGTGCGGGAACGGGCCGGTGGTGCCGAGGATCACGGGTGCGGCGGCGGAGTCGGGCATGGTCGCCACGCTATCGCGCGGGGTGTCCGGCTCCGCCGATCCACGGCGCCGGTCACGCCGTTCTGATCTCGCGCTCCAACTGCGTGGCGAGGGTCATGTACCGGGCGCGCCGGTGCACCGGGACCAGGCCGCGGATCATCAGGTACCACATTTCGGCGACCCTGCGCGGCAGTCGTGCCACCGGTTCCAGGTTGCGGCCGGCGACCCGGGTGCCCACGAAGAAGCAGACCAGGGAGTGGGCGACCGCGCCGATGTCGATGTCCGGGTGCACGTCGGACTCCTTGACCGCGCCCATGAGTTTGCGCGTGGCGAACTCCAGCCATTCCGTGAACGGATGCCTGAGCGGCGCCCGCACGGTGACGTCCGCGGTGGCGAGCCGCAGGCCGGCGCGCGGGATCGGGCCGTCGACGGCGAGCCGGGCGATGGCGAACGTGGTGCGCATCAGGGCCTCCAGCGAGGAGTAGCCCCTGCTCTCCATCTCCCTCACCAACTGGCTGGAGGTGCGGGACTGGAGCTCCATGATGGCGTGCGCGAGATCCTCCTTGGCGGCGAAGTGGAAGTAGAGCGCCCCCTTGGTGACCTTCGCGTGTTCGACGATCTCGCTCAGGCTGGTGGATTCATAGCCGTGCCGGTCGAAAAGGTCCGCGGCGGCCGTGATGATGGTGGCGCGGGTCTGCTCCGCGCGTAACTGCCTCGCCATCGACCCAACGCTCCTTCACGGCTTCACGGCTTTCAAACCGACGGGACATGCGGTTTGTTTTTTACCCCGTGCACACGATAGCTCACCGTGCGGCAGCGGGAGGCGACTGTGCGGACCCGGTGACGGACAGACGCAAGTCGCGCGCACCGCCTCGCGATCGGCGTGCACACTGCACAAACGGACGAGACCAGAACGCGCTCCTCCTTCGTGTTCGTGCCGGTTTCCGGAAGCGGTGCGGGCGACCGGGCGCACATCGGTGATCGCCACGATACGATCCGGACGGTTGGTTCTCAATGGCGCTCGGGAAGTCCGTAAAACGGACGAGTCGGTCGGCGCACCACACATCGCCCGGCGCTGTGATCAACCGCACTGAACAGTGCGCGCCCGATTCCCGTACTCACCTCAGCAGACCTTGTACCCGCGCCTGCCGAGGAGTCCCGGATGACCCGGACGACCGTCCACCTGAGAGTCACGGGAACCGCCGTGGCGGCTCCGCTTCTGCTCCTGTCGTGGGCGGCGGGGTCCGCCCAGGCGCACGGCGCGCCCACGGATCCCGTCAGCCGGGTGTACGCCTGCTCCCCCAGTGGCGGCAGCGCCGGGACGGCGGCCTGCAAGGCGGCGATCGCGGCGAGCGGGCAGAACTTCGTCGAGTGGGACAACCTGCGGGTGGCGGGTGTCGACGGACGTGACCGGCAGGTGATTCCGGACGGCAAGCTGTGCAGCGGCAACCTGCCGGCGTACAAGGGGCTCGACCTGGCGCGCACGGACTGGCCCGCGACCGAACTGACCCCCGGCGCACGGATGACGATGACGTACGCCTCGACGATCGCGCACGCCGGCACGTTCAAGCTGTATCTGACGAAGCCGGGCTACGACCCGTCGAAGCCGCTGAAGTGGTCCGATCTGCCCACGCAGCCGTTCGCCGAGGTCAAGGACCCACCGCTGACGAACGGGGCGTACCACTTCGGCGCGACGCTGCCCGCCGGCCGGACGGGCCGTCAGATGCTGTACACGATCTGGCAGAACAGCAGCACGCCGGACACCTACTACTCGTGTTCCGACGTGGTGTTCACGGCGAAGAAGGACGCGGGGACGAGCTCGAAGGACGCGGGTGAGGCGGGCGCGTCGACGGCGAGCTCCACGCCGCGGACAAGTGCCGCTCCCGGCACCGCGGGGAGCACCGGCTCCCCGGCGCGGCAGACGGCGGCGGCGACCCCGGTCGCCCCAACGACCGGAACCGCCGCCGACAGCACTCCCGTGGCCTCCGACACGAGCTCCGGTTCGGGCCCGTCGGCGCCACTGATGGCGGGCGGCGCCGCCGCGGTGCTGGTACTCACCGGGGGCGCCGCCCTCGCGTTGCGTCTGCGTCGACGCTAACGGCCTTTGTAACAAGGTTAGTTGACGAAGACGGAGGCGCCGCTGTCGGTGACCGGGGCGTACTTCGCGGTGAAGTAGCCCGCGGACGGGCAGAGGATGGAGCCGGAGCTCTTCGTGAACGCCTGGTTGCTGAAGTTGACGCTGTTGTCGCTGTTGTCGGTCGTGCCGGTCAGGCTGGGGGCCTGGTAGACACAGGTGATGCTGCCCAGCAGGGTGGTCAGCTTGACCGTGGTCTGGATGGTCGAGCCGCTCGCCGGGGTGACCGTGAGCGCACCGCCCGAGGCGACCGCGTTGGTGTACGGCAGGTTGTTGACCGTGATGCTGGAGACGCCGGTCACGCCGGTCACGTTGCTGGTGCAGCTGCCGAAGGTCTGCCCGGTGACCGACTCGGTGGCGGTGCCGGATGCGGCCGGGTTGTCGGTGACCGACGCGGTGAACGTCGAGGCCGAGCAGGAGATGCCGCTGGTGCTGGTGGCGCTGGAGTAGAGGGTGGCGGTGGTGCCGCTGGCCAGCGACGCGGTGAGGGTGTCACCGACCGCGACGGCGGTGCCGCCGGCGCTGCCCGTGGTGAGCACGGCACCGTCGGCGGAGGCGGGAACGGCGACCGCGAGCGAGAGGGCGGCGACGGTTCCGGCGATGGTGAGAATGGATCGCGTACGCATGCGGGATTGCCTCTTTCTTTGGGGGACTTGCGTGAGGTGGGGGGCTTCGGGGGGCGCGTATACGACGCCAGCCGTTGCCGGCCCGTGACGCCTTCTCCGTACGTGACGGACCGGCAACGGCAGCCGAGCCGGTCACCGGCCGAAAGCCTGGGGGGGTTAGGCCTCCGGCCGGGCCGGTTGAGGGCGATCGGGCACGGCCCCTGGGGGGAAGCGACCGTGCCGCCGCCGTTGATGCCGAGCGGACATCGAGGAGGCCGGGAAGCGGCCGATGCCGCTCGGCGGATCCGGCGCCACGGATCCGAATGAAACCAGGGAGAGTTGTAGACCTGATCAACCGTCAACGTCAAGGCTGATCAAGGGAGTTGGGAAACCGATCAAGGGAATACAAGGTCGGAACACAACTGACGCATATTCAACACCCTTTTTTCACAACTGTCTTGACCCTGAAAAGTAACCGCCGGTAACTTTCGGCGTGGCTACTGCTGCGTAACGAGAAAGCCCTTGCGTCCGCCGGGAGTTGTGAGGAGGCGTGCGCGGCAGCCGCTGTCCGCGCCAGGACAACGGGCCACTGAAGCCCAACCCGCGTGACTAATGCATGGGAGCAGACATGGCCTCGTCCCCGGACGTTCCGTCCGCCGACAACACGCCAGAGAACCCGGGAAGCGGTTCTCTTTCCGACACATCAGAGACCACCGGAACCACCGGGGGGCAGCAGAGACGAGGACGGGTCCGGGCCCGCCGGGCCGCCGTCATGGCCGTGCCGGCCACGCTGGGCCTCGCCGGCCTCGCGATCCTGACCGCCCAGGGGGCGCTGGGGGTGTCGTTCTCCATCTCCGGCATGCCCTTCACGGTCACCGCCAAGTCGCTCGACGGCACCGGCTTCGAGCAGTTCGGCGCGCTCGACTCCATGGCCGACAACAGCCCGAACGCCGGTGACACCGGCGGTCAGGTGCTGGTCGTCACCTCCGCGATCAAGAACGCGACCCTGGACAGCCTGTGCCAGAGCGTCGACCTCGGCGGCACCAACCTGCTCATCAAGGCGGGCAGCGGCTCGTCGAAGGTGCAGGCGACCGACCTGACCACCGACTCGACCGAGCTGACGGGCGACGCGTCCTTCAACAACATCGAGATCGGCAACGACGCGAGCACCCTCACCAAGGCCGGGGTCAAGGGACCTCTGGGCGTCTTCAGCCAGCAGGCCGACACCGTGCACATCGACAACCTGCGGCAGACCAACTACGCCACCACCGCCGGTGTGTTCAAGCTTCCCGGCCTGAAACTGAGCTTCAGCAGCTCGGGTTGCTGATGTCCGGCACAGACACTCCACATGAGGGGTGGCGGCCCGCCTTCCGCGGTTGGCGGGCCCGTCGGCCGTTCGTGGGCGGGCTGCTGCTGACCCTGGGCGGCACGTGGATCCTGCTCACGGAGAAGGCCTCGCTGAAGGTCGTCATCCATATCGGTATGACGGGTCTGGTGGGCTATCTGCTGCCGGTGGTCATGGTGGTGTGCGGCCTGCTGACCCTCTTCAGCCCTTCGCAGCGCCTCTTCTACTCCATCCTCGGCGTCCTCTGCTCGCTGGGCTCCTGGGTCACCTCCAACCTGGGCGGTTTCTTCATCGGCCTCGCCCTCGGGGCCGTCGGCAGCTGCATGATCTTCGGCTGGCTGCCGGACCAGGAGCCCCGCGTGAGCCGCCGGCAACGCCGCAAGGCCGCGCGGGTAAGCGCGCAGGGCATCGGGGACGGTGCGGAAGCAGTCTGAGGCCACGGATGAGGCGGACCGATGTGATTCGGTCCGCCTCTTCTGTATGTGCGGGGGCCTGCACGGCGCCGGGCGCGGGTACGTCGAACAGGTGACTTGGGAACTTCTTTGCCGTTGTGGTGAGTTCATCGGGCAGTCGGGTGGCGTGGTGCCGTCCGGGTGTGAGTGATGAGTGCGGCGAAGGAGCGGCGGCTTCATGGTGTTCAAACGGCTGCTGGGGGCGATCGGGATCGGTGGGCCCTCGGTGGACACGGTGCTGGACGGCGGTCCGGTGGTGCCCGGCGGGTCGGTGTCGGGGCGGGTGCGGTTGACGGGCGGCTCGGCTGCGGTGGAGGTCGAGCACATCGGCCTGGAACTGCTCGCGCGTGTGGAGGCGGAGCACGAGGAGGGGGAGAGCGAAGGCGCGGTCGTCTTCGAGCGGTTCACCCTGGGCGGCGGGTTCCGGCTCGGGGCGGAGGAAGAGCGGGAGGTCCCGTTCAGTGTGCCGCTGCCGTGGGAGACGCCGGTCACCGAACTTTACGGCCAGCCGCTGGGCATCGTGCTCGGTGTACGCACGGAGGTCGGGGTGGCCGGCGCCCGGGACAAGGGCGACCTGGACCCGCTCACCGTCGCACCGCTGCCGGTCCAGGAGGCGATCCTCGAAGCCCTGGGCCGGCTGGGCTTCGGCTTCCGCTCGGCGGATCTGGAGTACGGCCGGATCGGCGGCACGGGTCAGCAGCTGCCGTTCTACCAGGAGGTCGAGCTGACCCCGGCGCCGCAGTACGCACCCGCGGTCGGCGAGATCGAGCTGACTTTCCTCGCCTCCCCCGCCGGCCTGGAGGTCGTCCTGGAGGCGGACAAGCGCGGCGGCCCGTCCTCCTCCGGGCATGACACGCTGACCCGCTTCACGGTGCGCCACGAGGACGCCCACGCCCTCGACTGGAGCGCCGAGGTCGACGGCTGGATCCACCAGCTGATCGCCCACCGCGAGGCCTACGGCGCCCATGCGACCTACGGTCACGGCCACGGCGGACACCATGACGACCAGCACGACTCCGGTCCGGGCCTGGGCACGGCGGTCGCCGCGGGTGCGGCCGGCCTGGCGCTGGGCGTGGTCGGCGGGATGGTGGCAGCCGAGGTGGTCGACGAGATCGGGGACTTCTTCGAGGGGGACGAGGACTAGGAGCTGTCCGGCGCCCGGTGTCAGCCGGCGGTGGCCGTCGGCTCGGCGGCCGGCCTGGGCTGCGGCTGCACCGGGGTCGCGGTCGGCTCCCCCGCCATCTGTACCGACGTCGGCTCCACCGGCGCCCCGGGCGCCTTGTCGGACTTCATGGCCTTCGCCTCGCTCTTGAGGACGCGCAGCGACCTGCCCAGGGCCCGGGCGGTGTCGGGCAGCTTCCGGGAACCGAAGAGCACGATGAGGACGAGCGCGACGATCAGCAGGTGCCAGGGTTCGAGTCCGTTGCGGAGCATGACCGCCCCCCTCCGTTTCTCACGTTGTCCGGTACTTGCGCGACTGTACAACCCGGGTGGGAAACGGTGCCTGAACACTGGGCCACGGCTGTCAGCGCTGACGGCGGCCGTGTCGTGCCCGCAGCGCCCGCAGCGCCAGGGTGTACAGCCCCAGGACGGCGGCAAGCAGCAGATGACAGGCGGGCGGCAGCCCGGTCATGCCCAGGGCCGCGCCCAGCGGGCTGGGCGGGAGCAGCAGGCCGACGGCGGCAAGTGCGGTGGCGGCCCGGCCGATGGGGCCTGGGCGGGTGCCGCCGCGCAGCAGGAACATCACCAGGGCCTGGGTGAGAAGGTTCTCGGTGAACCAGGCCGAGTGGAAGACGGCCTCGTCGTTCAGGGCGTCCGGGCCGTGCAGCGCCAGGGCGAGGACGCCGAAGGTCGCGAGGTCGGCGATCGCGTTGAGTACGCCGAAGCCGGTGATGAATCGCAGGAAGGCGCGTGGCCGCAGCACGGTCGGGCGGCGCAGTGCCGCCGGGCCGGGGCGGTCGTGGGCGAAGGCGAGTTGGGCGGCGTCGAAGCAGAGGTTCTGGGTGAGCACCTGGGCCGGCAGCATCGGCAGAAAGGGCAGGAGCAGGCCGGCGGAGAGCATCGCGAGGATGTTGCCGAGGTTGGAGGAGAGCGTGACGCGGAGATAGGTGGCGATGTTGGCGCTGCTGCGCCGGCCGGCCGTGACGGCGTGCCCGATCGCGCCGAGGTCCTTCTCGGCGAGCACGACGTCGGCGGTCTCACGGGCGAGGTCCACGGCGGTGCGGGGGGCGATGCCCACGTCGGCCGCGCGCAACGCGGGAATGTCGTTGACCCCGTCACCGAGGAACCCGACGGTGTGCCCGGCGGCACGCAGCCCGGCGACGATCCGGGCCTTGTCCTCGGGAGTGCACCGGGCGACGACGGTGGGCACCTGGACCGGGCCGACGCCCTCCGGCCCGGCGCCCTCCAACCCCGACACGCTTCCGGCCCGCCCGGCACCGCCCAACCCGGCACCGGCCCACCTGGCGTCGGCCCGCCCGGCACCAGCGCCCGCACCGGCACCCGCACCCGCCGCCTCTTCCACCCCCCGCCGCAGCACGTCCGCCGCCGTCTCCACCTCGACGGTCCCCAACCCCAGATCGCGGCAGGCCCGTGCGGCCGTGGCCGGGTGGTCGCCGGTCAGGATCCGGACGGTGATGCCGAGGTCGGTCAGGCCGCGCAGCGCCTCGGCGGCGCCGGGAGCGAGGGCGTCGCGGAAGGTGAGCAGACCTCGGAAGGTGAGGCCGTGCTCGTCGGCGGCGGTGTAGGGGCGGGTGCGGGCGGGGCGTTCGGCGGTGGCGACGGCGAGGACGCGCAGGCCGGCGTCGGCCTCGCGGGCGGCGAGGGCGAGCAGGCGCTCGCGTTCGGCGGGGTCCAGGTCGCAGCGGTCGAGTACGTCCTCGGCTGCGCCCTTGGTGACCAGTGCATGGGTGCCGAGGGCCGTGCCGGTGACGACGGCGGTCGCGGTGCGCCGCTCGGGGTCGAAGGGAACGGCGCCGACGCCGTCGTACTCCTCCCCCACCGGCCCGGCCGCCGCGAGCAGGGCCTCGTCGAGGGCGTCGGGAGCGGGCAGTTCGGCGAGCTGGAGGGTCCACCAGGCGCCGACGGCTGCCCAGCGCAGCACCTCGGGATCGTCCTCGCCGTCGGGTCCGAGCGCGCGTTCGACGACGGGGCGGTCCTGGGTGAGGGTGCCGGTCTTGTCGAGGCAGAGCACATCGGCCGCGCCCAGGTCGTGCAGCGCGGGCAGCCGTCGTACGACGACCCGGTGGGCGCGAGCCAGCAGGGCGGCGCCCCGTGCCAGGCAGGTGGTGACGATCACCGGGAGCATCTCGGGGGTGAGCCCGACGGCGACCGCGACCGCGAACGGCAGCGTCTCCAGGCCGCGGCCGCGCAGGGCGGCGTTGGACATCAGGACCAGCGGCGGGGTGAGCAGCATGAACCGGATGAGCACCCAGGAGATGCCGTGCACGGACCGGTCGAAGGCACTCGCCTCCCGCCGCCCGCCCGACTCGCCCTGTACGGCGGCGAACCGGGTCCGCTCCCCCGTCGCCACCACGACCGCCGTGGCACTGCCCGAGGCCACCCCGCTGCCCTGGAAGCAGAGGTACGGCTCGTCGAAGGGGCCGCGGTCCGCGGGTTCGGGAACTTCGGAAACCTCGGGAACATCGACGGCTGCCTTGGCCACGGGCGCCGACTCACCGGTGAGCACGGCCTGGTGCACGGTCAGCCCACGGGCGCGCAGGAGTCGTACGTCGGCCGGGACCAGGTCGCCGGGGCCCAGCCGTACGACATCGCCCGGGACCAGCTCGCCGACCGGGACCTCACGGGCCTGCGGCTCCGCGTCCTCCTGGCCGCGGCGCAGCACGGTGGCGGTGCCGGCGACCAGTTCGCGCAGGGCCGCCAGCGAGCGGTCGGCGCGGTGTTCACCGGCGGCGCGCAGCCCGCAGCTGACCGCGACCAGGGCGAGGATCACGACAGCCGTGCCCCAGGAGGCGACGAGGGCGGAGACCAGGCCCAGGGCGAGAAGGACGGCGGTGAAGGGGTCGCGCAGGGCGCGGGCACAGCGACGCGGCCAGGAGGCGTTGTGCGGGTGGGGCGCGGTGTTCTCGCCGGCGTCGGCGAGCCGGGCCGCGGCCTCGGACTCGGTCAGCCCGCGCGGTCCCGTGTCCAGCCGGCGCAGCACCTGCAGCGAGGTGGCGGCCCCCCGCTCAGAGGCCACGGAGCCGGCGGGGGGCCGGAAGCTCGGCGCCGGTGGTACGGGCGGCGAGGCGGTCGACGAGAAGTCGTACGACGTCGACGACGTCCGGGTCGTCCACCAGGTACACCTGGCGGCGGCCCTCCCGGCGGGAGCGGACGAGGCCGGCGAGTTTGAGCTTGGTGAGGTGCTGGCTGACGGCGGGCAGCGCGCCGCCGACCCGCTCGGCGAGGCCGGTGACATCGCTCTCGCCCTGAGCCAGGGCCCAGACAATATGCAGCCGGGCGGGCGAGGCGAGCAGTCCGAAGGACGCGGCCGCTTCCGTGAGTACGTCCACGGAGGGGTCCTCGTAGCCGCTGCCGGGCCCTGTCGCCACCGTCGTACTCCTCCTGTCCCCACGTCCGAGGGACCCGTCCCGATCGAAGGCACCAGTCTAGGGCGCGGGAACTTATCGGCCGCCGCATCAGTTTCTACGTTGTTGTAGAAGTTGTTTTCTGGCAAGCACAGATGAGATCGAGGAGTTCGCATGGCCCTGTGGGACCGCATCAAGGATTCCGCGACGCAGATGCAGACCCAGCTCGTGGCAAAGAAGAACGACCTGAAGAGCGGTGCGTTCCGCGACGCGAGCATGGCGATGTGCGCGCTCGTGGCGGCCGCCGACGGCAGCATCGACCCGGCGGAGCGGCAGCGGGTCGCCCAGCTCATCGCCACCAACGAGGTGTTGCAGAACTTCCCGGCGGACGACCTGCGCCGCCGTTTCGAGGAGAACCTGAACAAACTGACCACCGATTTCGCCTTCGGCAAGGTGAGCGTGCTCCAGGAGATCGCCAAGGCGAAGAAGAAGCCGGCCGAGGCGCGTGCCGTCATCCAGATCGGCATCGTGATCGGCGGCGCGGACGGCGACTTCGACAAGACGGAGCAGGCCGTGGTGCGCGAGGCGTGCTACACGCTGGACCTGCCGCCGCACGAGTTCGACCTCTGACCGGCGCCACCGGGACGAGGACGTCTCACATCCGTCGGCCGTCCGGGTAGGTACTGCCCAGGACGGCCACGCCCAGTGTCGCCCCCAGTTGCTGTACGGCGTTCAGCGCTCCCGCCGCCGAGCCGGCCTCCTGGGGGCGCAACGGCTTCAGGACCAGGCCGTACGGCATCATGCGGCGCCGGGCACCGCGCCGGCCCGACAGCCAGGACGACACCGCGAGCCCGATCGACCACGGTGTGTGTGACGGAATCACACGCGTTGAGTGGTGGCTGCGGGTGAGTGGGGGCTGGTCGCGCCCACGCGGCGGAGCCGCATATCGATAGAGCCCCGCGCCCCTTGCGGGGCGCTGTTCACAGGTCGGCCAGGAGTGGCAGCAACTCCACCGCCGTCGCCACGTCCCCCGTCAAGGCCCGGTCCTCCATGTCCGTCGGCAGCGCGGCCGCCGCCGCCTCGAAAGCCGGGATCCTCGGCCGCACCGGTGCCAGTCTCAACGCCCGTACCGCCACCACCAGTTCGCACGCCAGGACCACGCCGTACGCCTCGGTCGCCCGTTCCGTCTGGCTTGCCGCCTGGCCCGCGAAGCTTGCCGCTTCCTCCAGGCCGTGGGAGAGGACGGTGTGGCCGGCCGATGCCGGGGTTGCGCTCGAACGGATCTCGGCCAGAGCCGAGTTGGCCGTGTACTCCAGGATCATCGTGCCCGAGCTGCTCGCTGGGCCCGCGGTCAGGAAGGGCGGGAGGCCCGTGAGGTCGGCGCGGCTCAGGGCCTGGAGGCGGGCCACGGAGAGCTGGGCGGTCTGGAGGACGGCGAGGTCGAGGCCGTCCAGGGCCAGTGCGAGCGGTGCCGCGAAGAAGCCGCCGTGGTGGTAGACGTTGCCGTCGGGGGCCAGCACGGGGTTCTCCGTGGGGCAGTTGATCTCCGTCTCGATGATGTGGCGCAGGGCGTCGGCCGCTTCGAGGGTTGCCCCGTGGACCTGCGGGAAGGCACGGAAGCCGTAGGGGTCCTGGATGCGGCGGCCGGTGGTGAGGGGCCGGTCGGGGATCGCGAGCAGGCGTCGTATCTCCGCCGCCACCCGGGCCGGGCCGGGGTACGGGCGCAGGGCGTGCACCTCGGCTGCGTAGGCCTCGGGGGATCCGGAGACGGCGGCCAGGGAGAGTGCGGCCACCGCGTGCGTCGCCCGCAGGAGGACGTCCAGGTCGTGGCAGGCCAGTGCGGCCCGGCCCAGTACCAGGGCGTTGCTGCTCAGCAACGCCAGCGAGTCGCCGGGGCGGAGGGCAACGGGGGTGGGCAGTTCGGCGTCGGGGGACGCCGTGAGCCAGGGGCGTTCGCCGATCAGGGTCAGTCCGGTCTGGGCCAGGGCCGTCAGATCGCCGGTGCCCACACCGCCGTACGCGTTGACCGCGGGGTGCACACCGAGGCGGAGGGCTTCGGCGAGCGCCGTGACGAAGGACGGATGGATGCCGGAGCCGGCGGCGAGGAGCTGGTTGGCCCGGACCGCCATCAACGCGCGGGCCTGGCGGGGCGGGAGCAGGGGGCCGGCACCGCCGGCGTGGCTGCGCAGCAGGCGCAGAGTGTGGCCGGCCGCGTCGGACGGGTCGACGGTGACGGAGCGGTGGGCGCCGACGCCCGTGCCGCGGCCGTACCAATGCCCCTGTGAGGCGATGTCGTTGGCGGTCTCATGGGCGCGACGGACCCGGTCGAGCGCCTCGGGCGGTACGACCGGGTCGGCAACAGCGTCGGCGAGCCGGACGAGTCCGGTCAGGCCGAGGCCGTTGCCGTCGAGTACGACCGAGGAGTGCGGGGGCACCTGTCTCGGTACGTCGGTGGCGCTGTCCAAGGGAGAAGGGGAGCCAGACGCCGGTCAGCTGCTGAGGCCGACCTTCTTCAGCCAGGCCTGGGCGACGTCCAGCGGGTCCTTGTTGCCCGACTGCACCTGGGTGTCCAGGTCCAGCAGGGCCGCCGTGTCCAGCTTGGCGGAGACGGCGTTGAGGGCGTCGGTGGCCGTCTGGTTCAGGGCGCTCTTGTAGACCAGGGGCTGGACGTTCTCGAAGCCGAAGAGGTTCTCCGGGTCCTGGAGGACGACGAACTTCTCCTTGGTGATGGTCGGGTCCGTGCTGAAGATGTCGGCGGCCTGCACCGCGTTCTTCGTCAGCGCGGCCTCGGTGAGCGCGCCGCCCGCGTCCAGCGCCTTGAAGGACTTGAAGTCCAGGCCGTACACGGACTTGAGGCCGACCAGGCCCTGCTGGCGGGTCTGGAACTCCGGCGAGGCGCCGATGGCCAGGTCCTTGGCGATGCTCTTGAGGTCGGCGATGGAGGACTTCTCGGTGAGCTTGTACTTGGCCGCGGTCGCCGCGTTGACCGTCACCGTGTCCTTGTCCTGCGCGGCCGCCGGGTCGAGCAGCGTCAGCTTGGAGTCGAGCTTGGCCTCGACGGCCTTGGTGGTCTCCTCGACGCTCTTCGGGGTGGCCTTGGGGTCGAGGTAGGCGAGCAGGGCGCCGTTGTACTCCGGCAGGACCGAGATCGTGCCGTTCTTGAGCAGCCCGTAGGTGGTCTCGCGGCTGCCGATGTTCGGCTTGTAAGTGACCTTGATCCCCTTGGCCTTGAGTGCTTCGCCGTAGATGTCGGCGATCAGGTTGCTCTCGGCGAAGTTGTTGGAGCCGACGACGACGGTGTCGCCGCTCGCCTTGCCGCCCGACAGCGGATCGGACTTGCTGTTGTCGGAGGATGAGGAACAGCCCGCCAGCAGGGCCGTCGTCGCGGCGAGCGCGACGGCCGTCACGCCTCGGTATGTCCGGATTGACCTGCTGGGAAGGGTGTTGGAAGTCACGGTTGCCGTTCCGGGAGCTGAGGGAAGGGTGGGGGTGTTGCAAACCAGTCCCGACGATCCAATCCAGCCCGTTCTTGGTCAGTCAAGTGTCGCCGGGTCACCGATTGGCTTCGATCCGTGGCCAGTTGTGGACTCTGCAGGGTCTTTTTGTAACGGATTCTTGATAAACACCGAGCGGAATCGCGCTTCAAGAACGCTGTAGTCTCACCGCAGTTGATATCGGTCACAGCGGTGCACGGGGCCCGCTACTCGGTGTCGTTCCGCAACAGCTAGGGGTGAAGACGCCCCCCAGACCAGACACCCTCATGAAGGAGGCCCGGTGTCCACGAACCAGGTGGACGCGCCCGTCCGGTCCGCCCCCGCACGGGGCGGGATACGGGCATTCGCCGACCGTTGGCCCTTCCGGCGCAAGCTCAACCTGCTGGTCGGTGTGCCGCTCGCCGTCATCGCCGTACTGCTGGCGTATGTCTTCACCGACCTGTTGCAGCAGTCCAGCAGCGCCGAGTCCGCGGCGCAGATGGTCCGGGACAGCACGCAGGTGGCGCGGCTGGTGGACAAGGTGGAGCAGGAGCACCAGCAGGCGATCCTGTTGTCCGCGCGGTACGAGTCCGGGTACTCCAAGCCCTCACAGCAGGCCTACCGCGCGGCGCAGGAAGTGGTGAACTCGCAGGCCCAGGCGGTGCGTGACGCATTCGGCGACCGACTGCCGGACACCGAGGCGGCCGCCCTGCGGCAGATCGAGGGCCTGTCCAGCCTGCGAGAGTCCGTCGAGCAGTCCTATCTGCCGGCCGACAACATCGACCCGGCGTACGCCAACGCTGCCAACGACCTGATCGACGGCCTCGGCCTGGACCGCAACTCCAACCTCGCCTCCACCTTCATCGGCAGCCTGCTGGACTCGCTGCTGCGCGCGGACGCGGCCCACGGCGCCTTCGAGACCAACGTGCTCGCGGCCAGCACCGGGGACACCAACGCGCTGATCGAGTTCACCAACGCGGTCGGCGCCTACGACCTCTACCAGCACCAGGCCGCCCGCTTCGCGCGGTTCGCGACCGAGGCACAGGCGCAGGAGCTGGAAGGGATCGAGCACACCACGGCGCAGGTCGACATCGAGACGTCCTACGCCGAGTTGCAGGTCGACCCCGGCAAGCTGGAGGCCGGCAGCAAGGACGAGATCCGGCAGGCGGTCAAGGACGCGCTGTCCGACTACCCCGACTACCCTCAGCAGGCCGCCGACCGGCTGCAGATCACCACCTCGCTGATCGGCCAGATCTCCGACCAGGCCGACGCCGCCGACCGGGCCGCCGAGTCGCGGGCGATCCTGCTGCTCAGCGGTGCGCTGCTCGGCTTCGTCCTGTGGATCGCCCTCTCGGTGCTGGTGCGCCGCTCCGTGATCCGCCCGGTGCAGGCCATGACCGGGGTCGCGCACGAGGTCGCCGAGGTGGCGGGCCGCGAACTCGCCCGGGTCGCCGACGACGACACCGAGGACGACAGCCCGCCCCGGCTGCGGGAGATGCCGGTCACCGCCCGCGACGAGATCGGCGACCTCGCCGAGGCGTTCAACCAGGTGCAGACCACGGCCGCGGCGCTCCTGGAACGCCAGGTGCTCAGCCGTCGCAACACCGCCGAGATGTTCGGCAACGTCGGCCGCCGCGTCAGCAACCTGACTACCCGTCAGCTCGCCTTCATCGACGCGGTGGAGCGGGCCGAGACCGACCCGGCGCTCCTGGAACGCCTCTACTCCATCGACCACATCGCCGTCCGCCTGCGCCGCAACGCCGACAGCCTGATGCTGCTGGCCGGCATCCGCGAGACCGTGCTGGCCGCCGGCCCGACGCCGGTGTCCAACGTGGTCCGGGCCGCGCTCGGCCAGATCGAGGGCTACCAGCGGGTACGGCTGTACGCCGGCACGGACGCCATGATCGAGCCGGACATCATCGGCGACCTCACCCTGATGGTGGCCGAACTCCTCGAGAACGCGGTGTCGTTCTCGCCGGCGGGCAGCCCCGTCGAGGTGACCGTGCGGTCCAGCGACGCGGGTGCGCACATCGTTGTCACCGACCACGGTCTGGGCATGAGCGCGGAGCGGCTGGCCGAGGAGAACGCCCGGCTGATCCGCCGTGAGCGCCTCGACCTGGTGCCGACCAAGGTGCTCGGTCTGTTCGTGGTGGGTGCGCTGGCCCGGCGGTGGGAGATCGGCGTCGAGCTGACCCGGACCCCGGGCGGCGGCGTGACCGTCGAAGTGACGCTGCCCACCCGGCTGTTGCTGACGATGAGCGCGGTGGCCGACACCGCCGGCACCCCGCTCGCCGTGGAGCCGACGGCAGTGGCGGCGCTGGCAGCGCCCGCCGAGAAGGCCGAGCAGGCCGGGCGGACCGGGCCGACCTGGGCCACCTCGGTGCAGCCCGCCGACGAGCCCGACGGTCCGCTCCCACGCAGGCTGCCGCGCCGCGATCCGGCCGTCGAGACCGAGGATCCGACCGAGGAGACGGCCGCGCTGATCCCGGCCGCCCGCTCCGGCGAACCCCCGGCCGGTCCCCTGGACTCCGACTCCGCCGACGGGACCCGCCCGCTGCGGCGCCGGGTACGCGGCGCGACCCTTCGCACCACCGTCGGCGCCGCCCAGGCCCTTTCCCAGGCGCCTCGCACCCGCGACGCCGAGGCCGAGCGGGACGCGCTGGACGAGTTCGAGGCAGCGGTGGAGCGTGCCAGGCGCGACAGCGACACCGGAAGCCACGAGCGGCCTCGGCCGCGCATCGACTCCCTGCACCCCCCGCAGGACCAGAACCACCTTCCGGAAGGAGCCGAGCAGTGAGCACGTCGACAGGTGACACCCCGACGGGCGGCGTCACGCCGACCGACCTGCAGGCGGCCGCAGCCGACTTCACCTGGCTGCTGAACCGCTTCGCGACCGAGACCGCCGGTGTGGTCGACGCGATCGCCGTGTCCTCCGACGGTCTGTTGATCGCCGTGTCGGAACTGCGTGAGCGCGCCCACTCCGAACGGCTGGCCGCGATCGTCTCCGGCATCACCAGCCTGGCTGCCGGCGCCTCCGGCAACTACGGCCTGGGCGGCCTCAACAAGGTCATCATCGACCTGGAGGGCGGCCATGTGATCGTCTCCGCGATCGGCAACGGCGCCGTGCTCGGCGTGGTCGCCGACAACGAGGCCAAGCTCGGCAACATCGCCTACGAGATGACGCTGTTCGCCAACCGCGCCGGTACGGCTCTCAGCCCGCAGCTCGTGCTGGAACTGAAGAACAGCGTCGGCGTCCCGCAGACGCGCTGACCGGCGGCGCCGGTCGAGAGAGGAAGACACAGCCATGGCGGACGGCTTCCCGCCCCCGGGCCCGGACCCGGTCGGCCCCGCCCCCGCCGTACGGCCGTTCCTGGTCACCGCCGGCCGGGTGGCGGACAGCGCCTCCGGCCCGGCGATGCCCGTCGAGACCCAGGTGGTGGCCACCACCGCCGGGCTCGCCGTGCTGGACCGGCTCTCCTTCGAGCAGCACGACATCGTCGCCGCGTGCCGGATTCCGCAGTCGCTCGCGGAACTGGCCGCCCGGCTGCGGCTGCACCTGAACGTGGTCCGGGTACTGGCCGAAGACCTGCGCGAGGCGGGGCAGTTGACCGTGCACGTGCCCGACTTCGAGGCCACCCACGACTCGTCCGTCCTGCGCAGGGTTATCGATGGCCTGCGGGCCATCCCCGACTCCCGAGGGGTACTCCGTGACACCGACTGACTCGCTGACCCGGGGCACCGGGCGTACGGCCGTACGGCCGCCGCTGCCGGTGAAGATGGTCATCGCGGGCGGTTTCGGCGTGGGCAAGACCACCGCCGTCGGCTCGATCTCGGAGATCGAGCCGCTGACCACCGAGGCCTCGATCACCGAGGTCGCGGCGGGGGTGGACGACCTCTCGCTCACCCCGCGCAAGACGACCACGACCGTGGCGATGGACTTCGGCTGCATCACCATCGACCCGACGCTGAAGCTGTACCTGTTCGGCACACCCGGGCAGGAACGGTTCGGCTTCATGTGGGACGACATCGTCGAAGGGGCGCTCGGCGGTCTGGTGATCGTTGACACGCGTCGCCTGGACGACTGCTACGCCGCGGTCGACTACTTCGAGCACAAGGGGATTCCGTTCGCCGTCGCGATCAATGCGTTCGACGGGAAGGTCGAGCACACACTGGACGAGGTCCGGTGGGCGCTGGACGTTGCCGAGGGGACGCCGCTGGTCGTCTTCGACGCGCGTGAACGGGGTTCTGTGCGGGATGCGCTGCTTGTCGTGCTGGAACTGGCGCTGGCGCGTAATGGGGGGTAGTTCGGCGGGTGGGGAACGGTCCGCCGCGTGAGGCTGGTCGCACCCACGCGGCGGAGCCGCATATCGATACAGCCCCGCGCCCCTGACGGGACGCTATCCCCCGCGTACTCCGGGGGAGACCGTCAGTCTCTGTACCACCCAGAAGATCCCCAGGGTGGCCAGGGCCATGGCCGCCACCAGCGTGGCGCCGCCCACCACCTTCTCGTAGTTCTTCTGGTAGAGGCCGTCGATGATGTAGCGGCCCAGGCCGCCCAGGCTGACGTATGCCGCGATCGTCGCCGTCGACACGATCTGGATGGCCGCCGAGCGCAGGCCGCTGAGGATCAGTGGGAGCGCTACCGGGAGTTCCACCTGGAAGAGGACGCGTGACTCCGGCATGCCCATGCCCCGCGCCGCGTCCACCGGGGACGGGTCGACCGAGCGCATTGCCTCGTACGTCGTGACCAGGATCGGCGGTACGGCGAGGATCACCAGCGGGATCATCACCGGCAGCATGCCGAAGCCGAGCCAGATGAACATCAGGACCAGCAGGCCGAAGCTGGGCAGGGCCCGGCCGGCCGTGGCGATCAGGGCGAGGGTGTTGCCGCCGCGGCCGTAGTGACCGGTGATCAGCCCGATGGGCAGACCGATGAGAGCCGCGTAGGCGAGGGCTTTCAGGGAGTACTGGATGTGCTCCCAGACCCTGGTGGGGATGCCGTCGTAGCCGTGCCAGTGGGAACTGTCGCTGAAGAAGGCGTGGATGAAGTTGAGGACGTTCACCGGGTGCTCTCCTTCGGCATCCAGGGCGTCAGCACACGGCGTACGAGAACGAGGAGGGCGTCGGCCAGGATCGCCAACACGGCTGTGGTCACGACCGAGTTCACGGCCAGCTCTGGGCGGTGGTAGATGTTCGCGTCGTTGAGCAGGTTGCCGAGGGCGCCCTGGTTGCCGATCAGCATGCCGACGCTGACCAGCGAGATGCTGGAGACGGTGGCCACGCGCAGACCCGCGATGATGGCGGGGACGGCGATCGGCAACTGGACCTGGAAGTAACGGCGTACGGGGCTGAGGCCCATCGCGGTCGCGGCGGCGAGGGTCGCCGCCGGGACCGAGCGGACGCCGTCCACGATGGCCGGGACCAGCACCACGAGGCTGTAGACCGCGAGCGGGATCATCACCGTCGTCTCGGTCTGGCCCGTGTAGTCGATGAGGACCACGAAGAAGGCCAGGGACGGGATGGCGTAGAGGATCGTGGTCACGCCGAGCACCGGAGGGTAGAGCCAGCGGAAGCGCACGCAGAGCTGGGCGATGGGGAGCGAGACCAGAAGGCCGGCCAGTACGGGGATGAGGGCCTCGCGGAGGTGGAGGCCGATCAGTCCGAAGTAGGTGTTCTGGAGG
Organism: Streptomyces sp. Ag109_O5-1; assembly: GCF_003814875.1. Classification (GTDB taxonomy): domain Bacteria; phylum Actinomycetota; class Actinomycetes; order Streptomycetales; family Streptomycetaceae; genus Streptomyces; species Streptomyces sasae. The sequence goes on from NZ_RKQF01000001.1 coordinate 2,867,756, forward strand.
TCGCTCGGGATGTCGAAGAAGCCGCTCATCCCCCGACCTTCGCGTCGTCGCGGCCCTCGGCGTGGGCGGTGCGGATCGCGGCGCCGATGACCTGCTGCGATACGACACCGATCGCGCGGCCCTCGCCGTCCACGGCCACCGCCCAGCCGGTCGGCGAGAGCACCGAGCCGTCGAGGGCGGCACGCAGCGAGTCCTTGCCGGGCACGAAGGGGCGCCCGTACGGGAGCAGTTGCGCCGGATCGATCGAACCGGCGGTCAGGGCACGCGGCTCGCCCCAGCCGAGGGGCCTGCCGTCCAGGTCCGTCACGAGGAGATAGGGAGCGTCGGCGGAGGTGCGGGCGCCGAGCTTGGCGGCGTCCGCGTCGACCGGGACGATCGGGGACCGCTGCAACTCCAGTGCGGTGGACGGGAAGAAGGAGAGCCGCCGGATGCCGCGGTCGGCGCCGAGGAAGTCCTCGACGAAGGCGTCGGCGGGGTCGGTGAGCAGTTCGGCGGGCGGGGCGTACTGGGCGAGGTGACCGCCGGTGCGCATCACGGCGACCATCGTGCCGAGCTTGATCGCCTCGTCGATGTCATGGGTGACGAAGACGATCGTCTTGCCCAACTCGCCTTGAATGCGCAGGAGTTCGTCCTGGAGGCCCTTGCGGACCACGGGGTCGACGGCGGAGAACGGCTCGTCCATCAGAAGCACCGGCGGGTCGGCGGCGAGCGCCCGGGCCACGCCGACGCGCTGCTGCTGGCCACCGGAGAGCTGGTAGGGGTAGCGCTTGGCGAGGGACGAGTCGAGCCCCACCCGCTCCATCAGCTCGGCCGCCCTGGAGCGCGCCTTCTGCTTGCTCCAGCCGAGCAGCCTGGGCACGGTGGCGATGTTGTCGATGATCGTGCGGTGCTGGAAGAGACCGGCGTTCTGGATGACGTAACCCATGGACCGGCGCAGCGTGTTGACCGGCTGGGCGTGGATGTCGGCGCCGTCGAGGAGGATGCGGCCCTCGGTGGGCTCGACCATCCGGTTGATCATCCGAAGGGTCGTCGTCTTGCCGCAGCCGGAGGGGCCGACGAAGACGGTGATCGAGCGATCCGGTATCTCCAGGGAGAGCCGGTCGACGGCGACCGTACCGTCCGGGTACCGCTTGGTGACTGAATCTATCCGTATCAAAACGCCGAATACCCTTCGGGTTTGGCATAAAGTGCCCAGTTTTCGACCACGGTCGCCGTGGTACAGGCTGTTGCGGGGAGAGTCTAGACCGGAAGTGTTTCAGCGCTTTGGCGGCTGACTGATCCTCTTCAGTTTGTGATCTACCGGCCGCCGTCAGCCGCGCCGGACCGTGGCCAGGGTGCGCCAGCGGGTCCGGGTGACGTCCTCTCCGTCCACCCACCGCGCCCTGCCGTGGGAAGGGGCGGGCGGTTCGAGGCCCGCCATGAAGCACACCAGGTCCGGATAGTAGGCGTAGTCCGGGCCCGGGCTGAGGTCCCGCAGCCGTGCGACGGCCGCTTGGGCCTGCACCCGCTCGTCCAGGACCGCGTGGTGGAACCCGAGGGCGAGTTCGAGGGTGAGCCGGGCGGCGGTGATGCCTGCGACCCCGGCCTCGGCGCGCAGCACGTCGGCGCGGTCGGCCACCTCGGCGCCCGGGGTACCGGCGACCCGGACGAGGGCGGCGATACGTGCGGTGAGCCGGGTGGCACGCAGATCGAGGCCGGCCAGCAACTGCTGGGCCAGATCCAACTCGTCCGCGGCGGCCGCCGGGTCTGCGAAGGCCAGCACGAAGGCCCGCTGGGTCTGGGCGGTGGCGCGTTCGCCGGCCACGGCGTGCCGCTCGGCCTCGTCCCGCGCCGCCGCGTACGCCGCGGCGGCCCGCGCCATGTCGCCCTGCACCCACCAGACGTCACCGAGCACCCGGTGGTGCCGTCCGGCCCAGCCCAGGGTGGCGGCGGCGCTCAGCGCGGTCGGGAAGTCCCCGGCCAGCCGGGCCAGATGGGCGAGGCCCCGCCGGGCGGCCGGGGCGAGCCGGCCGCCGCCCTCGGCGACGGCCCGCATACCGCTGCGCGAGTCCTGCGAACGGCCCAGGTCGCGCTCGGCCTTGGCCCGGTAGTACACGGCCATGTCCCGTAACTCAGGAGGCAGCAGACCCGATTCGACGACCGCCGTGAGCCTGGCCACGGTGCGCTCCCGGTGCTCGTGCTGACGGCGGGCGAGCGTGCTCAGGGTCTCCACCAGGGCGTCGGCCGCCGTACGCAGCGGGGCCGGCGGGCCCCCGGCCGGAGCGGGCGGGGCGAGCGGCTCCCACACGGAGTCCCCGACGTAGCTCCAGGCCGCGTCGGCCAGCCAGCCGAGCCCGAGGCCGAAGTCGCGGGCGAGGCGCAGTCCCTGGCGCAGACAGTTGACGAGCCGGTCGCGGTCCCCCGCGGGAGCCGCCGCCCAGCGTTCCCCGACGGACTCGAAGGCCCGCTCGGCGGCCCGTCGCCAGTCCCGAGCCGACCAGCGGTCGTCCGCCTGGTCGTCCGCCGTTCGGATGGTGGAACGGATCACCTCGTGCAGATGGTACGGCCAGACGGCGTGCGGATCCGTGTGGACGAACGGCCGCTCGACCAGACGCAGGGCGGCCGCCTCGTAGGTCATCCCGGCGGCGCTGGCGGCCAGGGCGACGTCGAAGTTGTCGAGGAGCGAGACCGAGCGCAGCACATGCCGTTCGTCCGGTGTGAGGTCGCTGAGGGTGCGGCTGATGAGGGCCGGGAAGGCGACGTCGAAGTCAGCGGGGCGGGGGTCGCGCCCGGTACGGCGGATGGCGAGGAACCGCTGGACGGCCAGGTCGAGATGGAGCGGCAGTCCGTGCGACCGGGCGGTCATCACCGCCCTGATCTCCGGTGCGAGGACCGGGCGGCCGTCGCGGGTCAGGCGCCGGGCCAGGTAGCCGTCGCAGTCCTCGGGCGAGAAGTCCCCGATCAGGACCTGCCGGGCGGGCCCGTGACCGGGTCCGCTGGGCTCGGCGAGGCCCGGCCAGGCGGCGGGGCCGGTCCAGTCGAGCTGGCCGTGCAGTGCCTCCTCGGCCCACTGGAGGCGGCTGCGTCCGGTGATGACGAAGAAGGCGTTGGGCATCAGCCAGACGACCCGTTGCAGCAGCCGTTCCAGATCGCGGTGGACGCGGTCGCCGACGTCCTCGAACGTGTCGAGCAGGATCACCGGCAGCACCGCCCGGCCCGGTGGCAGCCGGGCGATCTCCCAGGCCAGCAGGTGCGCGTAGTAGGAGAGGGCGTCCAGGTCCGGCTCGGCCTCCAGCAGGTCGGCGAGCCGGGCACAGCCCGCGAGGGCGCGTACGGCGGCCCGGTGGTCGCGCAGGGCGCGGATCAGGATGCTGGAGACCTGCCCTACCACCGCGCCGACCGTGCCCGGCAGCAGCAGGGCCTGGGCGACGTCGTTGAGCGCGGACTGCATCTGCTCCGGGACCGCCTTGCCGAACCGCCGGCCGAGGCCGCCGCGGCGCAGGAACTCCTCCAGCGGCTCGCCCGGGTGGACCTGCTCCCAGTAGCGGCGCAGCGCCAGGTCGAAGGCGGGCAGCGGGCGGCCCAGTTCGGCGAGGGCGAGACGGATGGTGAGGATCACCCGTTCGAAGTCCGTGCCCGCCGAACGGGCGAGGTCGATACGGACGGGGAGGACCCGGGCGTTCACCCGGACGGGCTCGCCCCACTGGGCGGGCCGGTGCTCGGCGTGTGCGAGGGCGGCCTCGACCGTCCGGGACAGCGTGGACTTCCCGATGCCTCCGATGCCGTGGAAGACGAGGACGTTGTCGCGGGGTGCCTCCAGGTCCTCCACGTCGAAGCCGGGTGCCGCGAGGGCGCGCGCGTGCGCGGCAAGGGCGGCGGTGACGGCCGCCCACTGCTCCTGGCGGTTGGTGAAGTGTTCCTCGACCTGGATTCCCCGATCGTTCGAACCGAACAGCGCACGAAGATCCCGTCCGCCCACGACACCCCCCGGATATACCAGAAGGTTAGGTAAAGGCGCGCAGGGTGACCATTGCGGAATCAGCCATTCCATGAGAATCCCGCGTGTTCCCGAAGGTCTACGAGTGTCCCTCGCGATCCATGCCCCCTAAGCTGGGCAACCACGGAACGGGGGCGCAGCACAGGCCTCTCCATGCCCCGGCTCCCCCACCTTCGGACAGGGAGAGAAACGGTGTGGTCGACCACCAGGCATGCGGGCCGGCAGTTCGGCGGGAGTGACGCCGAGCGAAGTCCCACGCCGTTCCGTCATCTGTGGAACGCCGCATTCGGAACGCTGCGGAAACGCCGGACCGCGGAGGTCGGGAAAGCGGACGTCCATAGAACGGCCCTGTCGTCCGATGCGGAAATCCGGCAGCGCACGGCCGTGAACGATACCTACAACCCCGACGCCCTCGGGCATGCGGCGGCCCTGGAATGCGTACGACTGGTCATCGCCTGGTACAACAGGGCGATCCATCTCGAAAGATACGCCCTGCCGCCCGACCCCATGCGGCTGGGCGAGCTGTTGACGGAACGCCAGAAGTGCCTGGCCGAACGGAAATACCTCGACGAGGCCACCCCTGAGCAGGCCGACCGCATGGCACAGGACTACAGCGCTCTGTTCCGGGAGCTGACCCGCCGGAATCCGGAACTCAGTTGACCGATGTGATCAGCGGTGCGGCCAGTCCGGCGATCTCGCGCCACTCCTCGGCGTACTGGGGCAGCTGCCGGTGCAGCAGTCCCTGGTTCGCGACGAAACGCGCCGCCTCCTCGGTGCTGTAAGGCCGCCGCCACTCGCCCTCCATGGTCGCGACGGCCCCGCCCGCCGGCCGCCCCGCGTCGCCGCGCTCGCTGCGGTGGAGCACCGTACCGTCGCGTCGTACCACCCGGAGTGCGTGCACCGCCGACTCCCGCTCAACCGCCGCCACGACCTCGGGGAGCGCCTCGAAGCACGCATCGTGCCCGGCGGTCTCGGTGAACCGGGCATGCGTCGGATTCTTGCGGAGCACCCGCGCATAGCGCAGCCCGATGCCCTGCCGGCTGTCCGCCTCGCGTACGGCGAGCACCACGAGTTCCACCCGGTAGTGCGCGGCACGGAAAGCGGCGACCTCCCCGAGGAAACACCGGATGGGGAACCTCGGGCTGATCTCGATCACGAGATGGCCCGCCATCTCGCGTATCCCGGCGACCACCCGCGCCTGCCACTCCTGGTAGACGGACCGGACCAGGGTGCCGGCGGTGCGCGGATTGTCCTTCAGGGCCGGCAGATAACGGGGATCGTTGATCTTGAAGTCGTCGCCCGAGATCCGCGTCGCCTTCTCCAGGCCGTCCGACACCAGGTGGCGGTTCTCGGATTTCCCGGCCCCGGGCTGCCCCATGACATAGACCACGACGGGAGCCGCCTGCGACACGACGTGTTCGTAACAGGGCCAGATGAGTTGGGTGAAAATCCACTCTCTGTCGTCCTGCGACAGATCGTCGAGAGTCAAGGGCGTCCCGATCTGTGACTCATGGGCGGAGCGGCGAGGCGCACCATCAGGCTATCCGTCTTTCACCTGATCCCCAGCAGCCTCAGGAACATCTTGCGATGCGCACAGCCAGGACCGCAATGGTTGTCGTGAGTCATTCGCATACGGAACATCGACGCGCACTACCCGAGCGAGTGAACAAGAATCACCATTTCCGCTCGGAAAGCGAATTGAGTGTGTCTCAGATCGCTTCCACCAGCGCGCGACCGCCCGGCTGCGGCTCGGTTCCGGCCCGGTACCTGGGACTCCGTCCGGTGCCCACTGTGCGGAACCTGTGAGTTCCCTGATTCTCATTCTTCGCTCAGTGAAGCCTCACGACCGCCCCAGACAGGGGTCCGATCGTCATGGTCATGAACGAAACGAACGCGGGAGGCGTCCGGCGACGGTCGGTCGAGATCGTGGTGCCGGTCTACAACGAGGCACACGTCCTCGCCGACAGCATCGGCCGTCTCCACTCATACCTCGAAGAGTCCTTCCCGTTCCCGTTCCGCATCACGATCGCGGACAACGCGAGCACGGACGCCACCTGGACGGTGGCGACCGGCCTGACCCTGCGCCTGCCGCACGTGCACGCACGGCGGCTGGAGCGGAAGGGCCGGGGCCGCGCCCTGAAGCACGTGTGGAGCCGCTCCACCGCGGACGTCGTCGCCTATATGGACGTCGACCTCTCGACGGGTCTCGAAGGCTTCCTGCCCCTGGTCGCGCCTCTCCTGTCCGGGCACAGCGACCTCGCCATCGGCAGCCGGCTGCACCGGCAGTCGGCCGTGGTGCGCGGCCCGAAGCGGGAGTTCATCTCACGCTCCTACAACCTGCTCCTCAAGGCAGGGCTCGGGGCCCTCCCCCACTCTCGGCTGCGCTCGAGCGGGGGGGACCCCCACCTCGGACGCGCAGTGCGGCTTCAAGGCCGTGCGCACCGAGGTCTTCCGCGCCCTCGCCCCGCACATCGAGGACACCGCCTGGTTCTTCGACACCGAACTGCTCGTGCTCTCCCAGCGCAACGGGCTGCGCGTCCACGAGGTCCCGGTCGACTGGGTCGACGACCCCGACAGCCGGGTCGACATCGTCCACACGGCCGTCGACGACCTCAAGGGCATCGGCCGCATGTTCCGGGCCACCGTCACCGGCCGCACCCGCATCAACGCCGTACCCCGCCGCACCACCGTCCCCCAGAACGTCACGGCCCTGCCCACCGCGGCAGCCACCGCCGTCGAGCCCATGGAGTACGCGTCATGACGACCCTCGCCCCGCCGCCCGCCCCGGCCCAGGAAGGCCGGCACCGGGCCGGCGCCCCGCCGGTCTCCCGCGCCAGAAGGCTGTTCATGGGCGCCCCCGAGGACCCGCGCTGGGCCCGCCCGGCCCTGTGGGCGATCCTGCTCCTGGCCACCGCCCTGTACGCCTGGAACCTCTCCTCCCTCACCGGCAACACCTTCTACGACGCGGCGGTCTACTCCGGCACCAAGAGCTGGAAGGCGTTCTTCTTCGGCGCCCTGGACTCCGGCAGCTTCATCACCGTGGACAAGCCCCCCTTCGCACTGTGGGTGATGGGCCTGTCCGCCCGCGCCTTCGGCTACGGCACCTGGCAGTTGATGCTGCCGATGGTGGCCGTCGGTACCGGCTCGGTCGCCCTGCTGTACCGCCTCGTCAAGCGGGACTTCGGGGTCGTCGCGGGCACGATCGCCGCGCTGGTGCTGACGCTCACGCCCATCACGGTCGCCATCAACCGGGACACCAACCCCGACCCGATCCTGGTCTTCCTGATGCTGCTCGGCGCGGCCGCGCTGCTGAAGGCCGTGCGCACGGGCAGGTTGCTGCCGCTGGTCTGGTCGGCGGTCGCGATCGGGTTCGCGTTCAACACCAAGATGATGCAGGCGTACGTCGTGCTGCCCGCGTTCTTCCTGGTCTACCTGTGGGCCACGGACCTGTCGCTGGGCAGGCGCATCCGCAACCTCGCCGTCGGCACGGCCGCCCTCGTCGTGAGCAGTGCCTGGTGGATGGTGGTCGTCGACCTGATCCCGGCCTCCTCGCGGCCCTACATCGGCGGCTCCACCGACAACACCGTGTGGGACCTGGTCATCGGCTACAACGGCTTCGGCCGGATCTTCGGTGCGAGTTCCTCGGTGGGCTCGGCCGGCAACGGCGCCAGCTTCGGCGGCAGCGCGGGCCTGTACCGGATGTTCAACGACATCATGGGCGGCCAGATCTCCTGGCTGATCCCGTTCGCCGCGATCGCCCTCGCCGGCGGACTGGTGCTGCGCGGCCGGGCGCCGCGCACCGACGCCAGGCGGGCCGCGCTGATGCTGTGGGGCGGCTGGTTCGTCCTGCACTTCCTGACCTTCTCCCTTGCCGAGGGCACCTTCCACCCGTACTACGTCACCGCCATGGCGCCGGGGATCGCCGCCCTGGCCGGCGCGGGCGGGGTCATGCTGTACAAGGCCTTCCGGGAAGGCTCCGCCGCCATGGGGGTCCCCCCGCGCGAGCGTATTCGAGCGTGCGGGAGGAGCTGGGCGCTCCCGGCGGCCGTCGCGGCCAGCACGGTCTGGGCGGTCGTCCTGCTCCAGCGGGTCTCCGGCTCCGGCACGGTGTACACGGTCGCCGAGGTGGTGACCGGTCTGGCCGGTGCGCTCGCGGTGACCGGGCTGCTGGTCGGGCGGTTCATGAAGCGGCAGAAGCTGATGGGCTTCGCGGCGCTGGCGGCGATCGTCGCCCTGCTGGCCGGCCCGGCCGCCTACTCCGTCTCGGCGGCCACGACCGCGAGCACCAACGGCACCAACCCGACGGCCGGGCCCAGCACCGGCGGCGGCATGGGCGGTATGGGCGGCGGCGGCCAGCGCCCGAGCGGCAGCGCGCCGAACGGGACCAAGAGCGGCAGCGGGAGCGCCCCGAGCGGCGGCTTCCCCGGCGGCTCCAGCTCCAGCTCCAGCGGTCAGTCGATGGGCCAGCCGCCGTCCGGCACCAGTTCCCCCTCGTCCGGCAAGTCCACGAGCGACGCCGGTCAGATGGGCGGAGGCGGCGGCATGGGCGGCGGTTCCCAGGTCACCTCCGAGATGATCACGTACCTCAAGAAGCACCAGGACGGCGCCACCTGGCTGGTTGCCGTGGCCACCGACCAGACGGCCTCCTCGATCATCCTGGAGTCCGGCCGGCCCGTCATCTCCATGGGCGGCTGGTCCGGCAGCGACAACGCGATGACCCTCGCCAAGCTCAAGAGCCTGGTGAAGGCCGGCAAGCTGCACTACATCATCGTCAGCAGCGACGGCGGCCAGGGCACCAACTCGGAGATCGCCGCCTGGGTCAAGAAGCACGGCACGGCGGTCAAGTCCTCGGCATACAGCAGCAGTTCGAGCTCGTCGACCTCGACGTCATCGACCTCGACCTCGGCCTCGGCCTCGACCAGCAGCGGCCTGTACCGCCTGGACGCCTCCGACGTCAGCTGATCCCCGTCCCGAACGAGAAGGCGGGCCGCCAGGAGCGGCCCGCCTTCTCATGCGTTTGCGAGGTCACGCGGCGACCGGCAACCCCGCCGTCCGCAGTACGGCCCGCTCCGCGTCCACCACGAACACCTCGCAGCCCGGGCGGGCCGCCGCCCATGCGGCGCCCTCCGTGCCCATCGCGAAGGCGGCCGTCGCCGCGGAGTCTGCCTCCGTCAGGGTCGGGGCGACGACGGTGACGCTGAGCAGGCCGGTCGCCGGGCGGCCGGTGCGGCCGTCGACGATGTGGTCCCCCCGCTCGTAGCGGCCGGAGGTCGCGACCGCCCCGTCCGTGATCTCCAGCACCAGGCACAGCTGATCGGCCTGTTCGGGGTGGCGTACCCCCACCCGCCAGGGTCCGCCGGCCACGACCACGTCGCCCCCGGCGTTCAGGCAGAACCGCTTCGCCCCGGCCGCCGACAGCAGTTCCGCCGCCCGCTGCACCGACCAGCCCTTGACCACCGCGCACGGATCGAGCCCCCGGCCCGGCAGCCGTACGTCGAACGCGCCACCGGTCGCCAGCCGGTACTCCTCGCACAGCGCGAGCACCTCGGTGAGGTCCGGGCTCAGCTCGGACTCGGAGAGTTCACCCCGGTCCAGCCGGGAGACCTCGCTGTCCGGCCGGAAGGGGCTGAACCGCTCGTCCACCTCACGCAGCCATGCGAAGGCGGTGTCCGCGGCCTCCTCGAAGTCCCCCTCGTCGTCGATACGGAGCGAGACCGGGAAGCCCATGACGTGTTCGACTCGGTGCATGATCAGCCCTTCGCGTCGATCGCGGCCTGGAGGGACTCCTTGTAGCCGTCACTGGTGATCGTCGCGCCGGACACGGTGTCGATGTCCGCGCTCTGTGCCTTCAGTGTCGCAGCGATGAGCACGGGCACGGCGGCCGTGGTCTGCGGGTGGTCCGGCTGCTGGAGCATCTTCACCGCGGTGATCTTGTCACCGGAGAAGGTCACCTGGACCTGGACACGGCCCTTGTCGGTGTTCACCGTCGAACCGGCGACCACCTTCGAGGCGGCGGAAGCCGAGGCAGAAGCCGAGGCAGAAGCCGAGGCAGAAGCAGAAGGTGACGCGGACGCCGACTTCGCGTTGTTGTCCATCGCCGCCTGGAGCGACTTCTTGTACGCATCGCTGGTGATCGTCGCACCCGACACCGTGTCGATGTCCGCGCTCTGCGCCTTCAGCGTCTCCGAGATCAGCACCGGCACGGCGGCCGTCGTCTGCGGGTGGTTCGGCTGCTGGAGCATCTTCACCGCGGTGATCTTGTCACCGGAGAAGGTCACCTGGACCTGGACGGGACCCTTGTCCGTGGTGATGGTCGTGCCCTTGACGACCGTGCCCGAGGCGGCGGTCGTGGAGGCGGAGGGGGTCGTGGCCGGCTCGGCCGTGGAGGACGTCGTACCGCCGATCGACGGCTCGTAGCGCCAGACGGGGATGAGGCCCGCGATGCTCAGGGCGACGACAGGTATGGCTCGCTTCACGGTGTCTCTCTCATCCCGCCAGGCTGAAACGCTCGAAGTGGATCTGCGGCTTGGACACGCCCAGGTCTCCCAGGGTGCGCAGCACCGCGTTCATCATCGGGGGCGGTCCGCAGAGGAAGACGTCCCGGTCGGCGATGTCCGGCACCAGCTGGACCAGTTCGCGGGGGCCCAGCCTGTCGGGGACCGGCGGGCCGGTGACCAGGTGCAGCTCGGCGCCCTTGGCGACGGCGAGGTCGCGGAGTTCGCCGTAGAGGACGGCGTCGCGGTCCGTGCCGACGCGGTAGATGACGACCGTGTGGCCTTCGATGTCCTCCAGGAGCGCGCGGATCGGGGTGACACCGACGCCGCCCGCGATCAGCAGGGACTCGGTCTTCTGCCGGTGCAGGGTGGTGAAGGCGCCGTAGGGGCCCTCGGCGAAGACCCGGGTGCCGACCTTCAGGTGCCGCAGGGCGGCGCTGCCGTCACCGGCCGCCTTGGCGGTCAGGCGCAGGGTGCGGCCGTCGGGGGCGGCGGAGAGGGAGAAGGGGTTGGCCTGCCACCAGCGGTCCTTCGTCAGGAACCGCCAGAGGAAGAACTGACCGGCCTGCGCGCCCAGCTTGTCGAGGTCGCGGCCGGTGACATGGACCGAGACCACGTTGTCCGACTCGGGGACGACGGCGGAGACGCGGAACTGGTGGCGGTAGTTGCGCCACAGCGGGAGCACGGCACGGCCGAGGACCACCGAGCCGAGGGCGACCGCCCACACCGCGTACCAGTAGGCCGTCGCGGACGACGAGGCGGTGAAGGTCGTACCGACCGCGACCTGGTGGCTGAAGGCGAGTACCACGGCCACGTAGGTGTACAGGTGGATGAAGTGCCAGGTCTCGTAGGCGAGACGGCGGCGGGCGTAGCGGGCGGAGACGGCGCCGACCACGATGATGATGCCGAGGGCGACGGTCGCGCGGAGCACGCCCTCCGTCGTCTCGGCGAGGTCGACCAGCTCGCCGACCGGGCCGACGCCCGCGCCGTCGGCATAGCCGAAGCTGATGAAGACGGCGTGCGCGAGCAGCGTCCACAGCAGGGCGAAGCCGGTCCAGCGGTGCCAGGAGGTCAGCCGGTCCATGCCGATCCGGCGGTCGAGCCACGGCAGCCGGGCCACCAGCACCAGCTGGAAGGCCATGACGAGAGCGCCGTAGAGGCCGAAGAAGCGGCCGATGACGATCAGGGCGTTGGAGGCGAAGCCCGCCTGGGCGAAGAAGTAGGCGACCACAGCCGCGTTCACGGCGAGCACGGCGTACAGGCCCGTGCGGGCCACCACCCTGGGGCGTATCGCCGTGGGGGGCGCAGGGGGTGCTTGGACGGTCGTCACGGGTCGGCAGCTCCTTGATCGGGTCCTGGGAGTCGAGCTTCACCCGCGGCTGCTGTCGTTTTCCTGTCGGACTGCTTTCAACTGGTTATCGATGTGTTCTCTGTGTGAGCACGGGTCTGGCGTCCACGACCGGGTGGCGCAATATGAGCGGGTGGAAAAAGTACGACTCCTCGTCGTGGACGACGACCCGCCGATCGCCGACCTGGTCGCGACGGTCGCACGGTACGAGGGCTGGGAGGCGGTCACCGCGTACTCCGGTGAGGACGCCCTGGCCAGGGTCGCCGAGTTCCGGCCGGACATCGTCGTGCTCGACCTGATGCTGCCGGACCTGGACGGTTTCGGCGTCCTGGACCGGCTGCGGCAGTCGGGGGCGATGGTGCCGGTGGTGTTCCTCACGGCGCGCGACGGGGTCGCCGACCGGGTCGCGGGGCTGACCCGGGGCGGGGACGACTACCTGGTCAAACCGTTCGCGGTGGAGGAGCTGATGGCGCGGCTGCGTACGGTGCTGCGGCGCAGCGCCGGACCCGGCTTCCAGCGCTCGGTGCTCCAGGTCGCCGACCTGACGATGGACGAGGACACCCGGGAGGTGCGGCGCGGCACCTGGCTGCTGTCCCTCACCCCCACCGAGTTCGAGGTGCTGCGCTATCTGATGCGCAAGTCACCGACGGTACTCACCAAGGCGCAGATCCTCGACCATGTGTGGGAGTACGGCTTCGGCGGCCGTTCCAACGTCGTCGAGCTGGTCGTCAGCCGGCTGCGCCGCAAGATGGACGAGGCCGGCGGGGAGTCGCTGATCCACACCGTGCGCGGCTTCGGGTACGTGATCCGGCAGCAGGCGGCGGAGTGATAGGCCGGCTGCTGCGCTCGTACCGGAGCACCCGGCTGGGCACCCGGCTCGCGCTGGGGCTGGGGGCGCTGGCCCTGGTGGTCTTCGCGGTCGTCGGCACGGCCCTGACCACCTATATGCGGGACTACCTGTCGGCCCAGCTCGACGACCAGCTCGGGCTCGCCCAGACCGCCCAGTCGAAGAGCATCGAGCAGAACGGCACCCTCCAGGGCAAGAAGTACTACCGCTGGTACTACGCCGTGTACGACGTCTCGGACGGCACCCCGGTGCTGCGCAAGCCCGAGGAGACCGGTGATCTGCCCCAGGACATCGGCGACCTCACTTCGGTGGCGAAGGCGCAGATAGCCGCGGGCACGGAGGTGCTGCGCACCGAGAACCTGACCGGCGAAGGCGAGTACCGGCTGCGCGGCTGCGAGGTGGAGCCGGGGGTGGTGCTGGTCAGCGGGGCGCCGATGGACAGCATCGACGACACGGTACGACGGCTGGTCACGGTCCAGGTGGTGGCCTTCGGGCTGGCCCTGCTGGCGCTGGTGGTGATCGGCCGCCGGCTGCTGCGCAACGGCCTGCGGCCGCTGAGCGACATGGCGCACACCGCGCACGGGATCGCCTCGCACAATCTGACGGAGTCGGCGGCCCGGCTGCCGCTGCGCGCGGACAAGCGGGGCGGCGGCGCGGAGGTGGAGGAGCTGCGCACCGCGTTCAACACGATGCTGGAGCACATCGACCACTCGCTGGCGGTCCGTGCCGAGGCGGAGCAGCGGCTGCGCCGGTTCGTCGCGGACGCCTCGCACGAGCTGCGCACCCCGCTGATGTCGGTCCGCGGCTACGCCGACCTCTTCCAGTACGCGGCCGCCAACCAGCCCGAGGAACGCGACAAGCACCTGGCCCGGCTGCGCGCCGAGGCGGCCCGGATGGGCGTCCTCCTCGACGACCTGCTGCTCCTCGCCCGCCTGGACGCGGCCGAGGTGGAGACGCCGCTGCGCCCCGAGGACACCGACCTGGCGGAGCTGGTCCGGGAGGCCGCCGACGCCTTCCGCGCGGCCCGTCCCGACCATCCCCTGACGGTGTCCGTCGGCCCGGAACCGGTGCCGGTCCGCCTGGACCCGGTCCGGATCCGCCAGGTCCTGGACAACCTCCTCACCAACGCGGCGGTGCACACACCGACGGGTACACCGGTCGCCGTGACGGTCACCGTCGCCTCCGACTCGGCGTCGGTGGCCGTGACCGACCAGGGTCCCGGCATCCCGCCGGCCGACCGCGCCCGGGTCTTCGACCGCTTCTACCGCGTCGACAAGGCCCGCAGCCGCGATCGCGGCGGCAGCGGCCTGGGCCTGTCGGTGGCACGGGCGCTGGTGGAGGCACACGGCGGAACCATCGCGCTCGGCGACGCCTCGACGGACACGACGGCCTTCACCCTGACCCTGCCCCGGCTGAGCGGGTGAGCACGGACCGCTGCGCATCCTCGCCCTCGTACCCCGCAGACGCCCCGTACCCCGCAGACGGCGGACGCCCGCCTCGGCGCGGGCGTATCCGCCGCTGAGCGGGGAGCCGGACAGGGCGGCCCCGCCGGCCGTGGTGACGACCACGCTGCCCGGCGTCGAGGACGAGCGGACCCGGCCGGTACACGCGGACGACGCCCTCCGCCACCGCTTCGTCGGTGGCGTCGGCGGCGACGTGCGTGACACCGTCCTCGGCGAGCAGGCCGGTGGCGACCGCGGCCGGAGAATCCGTCGCCGCTCCCTCGGAAAGTCCCTCGGAAAGCCTCTCGCGAAGTCCATCGAAAAGCCCGTCAGAAAGCCCTTCAGGAAGCCCTTCAGGAAGCCCCTCGGGAAGCCCCTCGGCGGAGAATTCAGGCCACCTCCATGTCCTCGTCGCCCTCCTCCTGCTCGGCCGGGCCCTGCCGGGCGTGCGGGCGGGCCGCCAGGACCGCGACGTCGTCCTCGGCGTTGCGGACGTCGAGGCGGGTGAGGATGGATTCGAGGAGGGCGTCGACGCCGACGGCGGGGCTGAAGTGGAGGTCGGCGAGCCGGCGCAGGGAGCGGTCGATGTCCTCGCCCCGGTGCTCGACGAGGCCGTCCGTGAAGAGGACCAGGGCCTGGCCGGGTTCGAGCTGGTGGGTGGTCGCCTCGTAGCCGCCGAAGCCGGTGCCCAGGGGTGGGCCGACAGGGACCGGCAGGAGGGAGGTCCGGCCGTCCCAGGCGACCAGGGCGGGCGGGAGATGGCCGGCGCTGGCCAGGGTGACCTGGCCTCGGCTGGGGTCGACTCGCACGAGCAGGCACGTGGCGGGTCTTCGGTCCGCCTCGGCGGCGGCGATGTCGTCCATCTGGCGCAGCACCCGGTGCGGAGGCAGTTCGGAGGAGGCGATGTAGCGGAGCAGGGAGCGGTAGGCGTTCATGTCGACCGCGGCTTCGAGACCGTGGCCCATCACATCGCCGACGACGAGCAGCGTGCGTCCGAAATGCAGCCGTACGGTCTCGCACCAGTCGCCGCCGACCAGCACCCGCCGGCCGGCCGGAAGGTAGCGGATCGCCACGTCCAGGTTCGGGTGCGGCCGGCCGGGTTCGGCGAGCAGGGCGCGCTGCAGGTCACCGGCGGTGCGGTTGACCTGCTCGTACTCCCGGGCGTGCCGGATGTGGGACGCGGCCCGTTCGGCGAGGAGGGCCAGCAGCTCGGCCTCCGCACGGGCGAAGGCGATCCCCTCGCGGGCGCACACCAGGACGCCGTACTGCTCGGATCCGCTGGTCAGGGGTACGCACAGGGCCGGGCGGGTACGGTCGGCGACCGGGCGGGACAGCCAGGGGTCCGCCCAGTGGTCGGCCGCCGGGGTTCCCGCGTCCCGGGCCACCGCCGTCGCCCAGCGGGCGTCGGGCAGCAGGTCGGTGTCGCCGGTGATCGCCTCGTAGCCGGAGACTTTCTCACCGACGCGCCGGATCACGGCCGCGCCGCCACCGGCGAGCCGTACCACCGCCCGGGTCAGTTCCGCGCAGGTCGTGGGCTCGTCGAGGGTGGTGCCGACACCGGCCGCCGCCGTCCGCAGCGCCTTGAGTGACGCGGCGGGACGGGCGCCCGCAGCGGCCCCGCCGCGTCCGCCCCGCCCGCCCGGGCCGTCGGCGGACGCGGGTCCCCTACGGGACTGGAACCATCGCGCGACACCCGACACCCTCACAGAATCTCAAACAGCGCCGAGACGGGCACCAGCCGCCCGCACCTGCACCCGCCGCCGCCCCTCACCGTCTTCGTGGTCGAGACGGTGCTGCTCGCCACCGCGGTCCTCGCCGCGCTGCGCATGCCGGTACGCCGCCCGGCCGCCCCCGCCGAGGGGGCCTGGATCCGTGTACCGGGCGTCCCGCACGGCGACGGCCGCCGGCTCGCCCTCGGCATCGCCGTGTTCGGGCCCGGCATCACCGCGAGGTCGTTCGTGCTCTCGCTCGGCCCGTCGCTGTTGTCCGGTCTGCTCGGTACGGCCGACCGGATCGTCGCCGGGTCCATGGCGTTCGTGATGTTCCTGACCGCGACCGGCGTGCAGTTCGCGGTGCGACGGCTGTCGAGGGGCATGATTCTCATCGCCGGAGCGGTCGCCACCGCGCTCGGTATGGTCGCGCTCGCCCTGGCCGCCGTCGGCGGCCTGACCGTCGTCGTCTCCCGGCGCAAGGTGGCCGATCTCGCGTGACCGGCCGACGCCGGGCCGGGCGCTCCCGCCCGGCCCGGCGCTCCTTGCCGCGCCTGCGGTCAGCTCTCGTCCTCGGTCAGCCGCAGCGAGATCGAGTTGATGCAGTACCGCTGGTCGGTCGGGGTCGCATACCCCTCGCCCTCGAAGACATGCCCGAGGTGCGAGCCGCAGCGGGCGCAGCGCGCCTCGGTGCGGACCATCCCGTGGGTGCGGTCCTCGACCAGTTCGACCGCGTCCGTGTCCTTCGGGTCGTAGAAGGACGGCCAGCCGCAGTGGGACTCGAACTTGGTGGTGGAGGTGAACAGTTCGGCACCGCAGGCGCGACAGGAGTAGACGCCCTTGGTCTTGGTGTCGGTGTACTCACCCCTGAAGGCCGGCTCGGTCGCCGCCTGACGCAGCACGGCGTACTCGGCCGGCGTCAGCTCCGCCCGCCACTGCTCGTCCGGCTTCTCGACGTCGTACGACATGACTCTCAGCCCCTCACTTCGCCAGGCGTTCCAGGATCCTCGGGCCCAGGTCGGTCACATCGCCCGCGCCCATGGTGAGAACCAGATCGCCCGGCTTCGACATTCCCGCGATCACGGTGGGGACCTCGTCCTTGTCGTGGACGGCGGTGACGTCGGCGCCGGCGGCCCGTGCCGCCTCGATGATCAGCTCGCTGGTGATCCCGGGGATCGGGTCCTCGCGGGCCGGGTAGATGTCGAGGACGACCGAGGCGTCCGCGAGGGCCAGCGCGTCGCCCATCTCCTTGCCCAGTTCCTGGGTGCGGGAGAAGAGGTGCGGCTGGAAGACGACCAGGATGCGGCTGTCACCGGCGGCGCCGCGCATCGCCTCCAGGTCGGCGGTCATCTCGGTCGGGTGGTGGGCGTAGGAGTCGATCACCTGGACGCCCGCCGCCTCGCCCTTGAGCTGGAGGCGCCGCTTCACGCCGGTGTACGCGGCCAGGGCGGGTGCGAGTTCGGCGGCCGGGACCCCGAGGGCCACGCCCGCGGCCAGCGCGGCGACCGCGTTGTGCGCGTAGTGCCGGCCGGGGACGGAGACCGTGAAGGTCAGCTCGGTGCCGTCCAGCAGGACCGTGACCTGGCTCTTCAGGCCCTGCGGTACGACCGACAGCACGCGTACGTCGGCGTCGGCGGCCTCGCCGTACGTCACCGTGCGCACCTTGCCGGCGACCCGCCGGGTCAGCTCCCGGGCGCCCTCGTGGTCGGCGTTGACCACCAGCGTGCCGCCGGGCACGATCCGGCCCGCGAAGGTCTCGAAGGACTCGTAGATCTCGTCCATCGAGGCGTAGTTGGCGTGGTGGTCGAGCTCCACGTTGAGGACGATGGCGACCTCGGGCGCGTACTTGTGGAAGCTGCGGTCCGATTCGTCCGCCTCGGCGACGAAGATCTCACCCTCGCCGTGCAGGGCGTTGGAGCCGGGGGCGTCCAGGTCGCCGCCGATGGCGTACGACGGCTCACGGCCCAGCCCGGTCAGCGACACGGCCAGCATCGAGGTGGTCGTGGTCTTGCCGTGGGTGCCCGCGACCGCGACCGGCCGCAGACCGTCCATCAGGGCGGCCAGCGCGTCCGACCGGTGCACCACGGGGATGCCCAGCTCGGCCGCGCGCGCCAGCTCGGGGTTGTCCTCGCGGATCGCCGACGACACGACGACGCAGCTGGCGTCGTCCGCGAGGTGCTCCGCCGCGTGCCCGATGTGCACGGTGACACCCAGTGCGCGCAGCGCCTCGGCGGTGGCCGACTCCTTGGCATCACTGCCGGCCACCGCGGCCCCGCGCTGGGCGAGGATCTTGGCGATCCCCGACATCCCGGCGCCGCCGATGCCGATGAAGTGCGGTCGGTCCATGGCGGAAGGAAGGCCGGGTGCCATGTAGTTCTCCCCAGAGACGGTACGTGCGAAAGCGTGCCTAGCCTATGCGCTCGGACCGCGGGAGCTTTGCAAGGGGCGCAGGCATCAGCGCCCCGTCAGGGGCGCTGGGGGTACCCCCGGCCGAAGGCTGGGGGAGGAACTGCGCGACAAGCCACGACGAAGCCGCACCCGCCGACGCACCGCACCCCTACGGCGCCCGGCGCGAACCCCTAGGCCTTGCTGTGCGAGAACAACTTGAGCACCGGCACCCCCACCTTGTGCCGCGCCCGGGACGCCCAGTCCCGGTGGAAGAACTCCTCCACATAGTGCGGATCCGTCAGCACGATCACCTCGTCCGCGCCGACCTCTTCCACCAGCTTCTTCAGCGCGTCCAGCGGATGGTCCTCGACCAGCCGCCCCTCCGCCGCGCTCCCCGCCGTCCGCAGAGCCGTCAGGGACACGTCCAGCGCCTGCTCGGCGGGCTCCTTCGCCGCGTCCCCCTCCGGCGTCTCCCGCTCGCGCGCGGCCTCGTCCAGTTCGCCGAGCGCGATGTCGTCGATGGCCCGCAGCAGACGGTCCGCCTGGTCGCCGCGGGGCTGGAGCAGCACATGGAAGGAGACCTGCTCGTCCCCGTGCAAGGTGGTGACGAACTCCACGTCGGCGGACGTCAGGGCCTTCTCGATCATCAGAACGCTTGTGAACACCAGGCGCCTCTTCTCCTTAGAGGGCCGCTTCGACCCTCTGTCCTCCGTGGGGCCCAGCACCCCTGCGGAAACCATCCTGCCCCGTGATCGCACGGGTAGTGCCGGACTTAGTGTGCCCGTCCGAAGCTAAGCGGAACGACTGATTCCGCTGATTTCAGGACCGGCGGTAGCGACCGAACAGGAATCCGGCCTCTTCCAGCAGGGACACTAGTTCGAAGCGGTGGGGCACGGCCACGCGGGGTCCCCCGGAGATCCGCTGGGCGTCCCCCGCCGTGAGCATCGGGGAGATCGTCAGGCAGAGCTCGTCGAGGACGTCCGCGGCGACGAACTGCCCGAGCAGCCGGGGACCGCCCTCGGTGAGCAGCCGGGTGTGGCCGAGGCCGGCGAGTGCGCGTACCGCGCGGGCGGGGTCGACACCCTTGCCGTCACCGGCGATCACCACCCGGGCCCCGGACTGTTCGGCGGCCGCGACCCGGTCGGGGGCCGCCGCCGCGCCGGTGAGGACCAGCGTGGGCACGAGGGGCGAGGTGAACAGCGGGACCGAGAAGTCGAGGTCCAGGCTCGCGCTCACGACGGCGACCGCGGCGGCCTGACCCTGCCCCGCCGCGGCCCGGGCCGCGGCGAACTCCGCACGCGCGCGTACCGGCCGGTACCCCTCCTGCCGTACCGTTTCCGCGCCCACCAGGACGACATCCGCGAGCGCCCGCAGGGTGCCGAAGATCCGCATGTCGGCCGCGCCGGAGATGGGCTGCGACCGCCCGTCGTGCTGACCGGCCCCGTCGAGCGTGGACACCATGTTGGCCCGCAGCCAGACCTCCCGCCCGGCGGACTCCGGGTAGGAGTAGGCGAGGGCCAGCTCGGCGAGGCTCCACTCCCGGTCGACGAGATCGGCACCGACCGCCGCGGCCGTCACCGCGGATCCGCCGCCGGCGGATCCCGGCCCCTCGGCGCCGGCCCCGGAGCCGCGCCCGGGCCTCTCCCCCGGAGCCGCGGCCCCCTCCGCCACTGCCGAACCGTCAAAGGCCCCGGCCCGGGCTGCTGTCTCTTCGGTCACAGGGAACAGGCGTCGCATGCCGTGCAGTGTGGCACGGCAACTAGCATGGGTAACCGTGTCCTCTTCTCCCGCCACATCCGAGGTCAGCCCCATAGCCGACACGGGCCCGCTGGCCCTGTGCGCCCGCTCGCCGCACGTTCCCGCGGACCGGCTGGTCGCCGAGATGGTGCCGCCACCCCGCTTCGACTCGGTCCGCTTCGCCACCTACCTCCCGGACCCGAAACAGCCGAGCCAGACCGAGGCCGTACGGGTCCTGGAAGGCTTCGCCGGCGGTCTCGGCGGGGCGCACGCGGCGGCCGGCGGCAAGCGCGGCTTCTTCGGCTTCGGCAAGGCCAGGGCCCCGAAGACCCCGGCCGGTCCCCGCGGGGTCTACCTCGACGGCGGGTACGGCGTCGGCAAGACCCATCTGCTCGCCTCCCTCTGGCACGCCACCCCGGCCGAGCCCGCCCTGAAGGCGTTCGGCACCTTCGTGGAGCTGACCAACCTGGTCGGCGCCCTCGGCTTCCAGCAGACCGTGCAGACCCTCTCCGGCCACCGGCTGCTGTGCATCGACGAGTTCGAGCTGGACGACCCCGGCGACACGGTCCTCGTCTCCACCCTGCTCGGCCGGCTCGTCGACGCCGGGGTCGCGCTCGCCGCCACCTCCAACACCCTGCCGGGCAAGCTCGGCGAGGGCCGGTTCGCGGCCGCCGACTTCCTGCGCGAGATCCAGGGCCTGTCCGCCCACTTCCGCGCCCTGCGCATCGACGGCGAGGACTACCGCCACCGCGGCCTGCCCGAGGCGCCGGCGCCCTACTCCGACGAACAGGTGACCAAGGCGGCGTACGCCACGCCGGGCGCCTCGCTCGACGACTTCCCGCACCTCCTGGACCACCTGGCCAAGGTGCACCCCAGCCGGTACGGCGCGCTGACCGACGGGCTGACGGCCGTCTGCCTGACGGACGTCCAGGCCGTGCCCGACCAGTCGACCGCACTGCGGCTCGTGGTCCTCGCGGACCGGCTCTACGACCGCGAGATCCCGGTCCTGGCCTCCGGACTGCCCTTCGACAAGCTGTTCAGCGAGGAGATGCTGAACGGCGGCTACCGGAAGAAGTACTTCCGCGCGATATCCCGGCTCACCGCCCTGGCGAGGGACGCCAAGGGGCTTGTGAGCGCCGGGTAGGCACCTTTTAGTTGATCAAGCCCCCAAGGTCAAGAGCCCGATCAGGCCACATCACCGGCACTTTTCACGCTCTCTTCGGCTCGCAACACCGAGTTAACCCTGCAAACAACTTTGCGGGGTTAACGTGTTTCTTGACCAACCATTGACCTGTGCTTGATGTGCACAAGAGGCGCGAACTGCTGCGAGGGGGGCTCATGTTCCGAGGTACGACGGCCCGGACCGTACTCTCGCTCCTGGCCGCCGCCCTGCTCGCCGTCCAGTTCTTCGCGCCCGCGGCAACCTTCGCGGCCGCGCACACCCTCAGTCATGTCGAGGCCAAGGCCCAGCCCGGATTCAAGCCCCCGGTGAAGGCCGTGCGCGACGGCTCGCACACCCTCCGCGACCACGGCCGGTGCGGGGAGCCTCCCAGCCCGCCGCCGGCCGCCGACCGCCATCGCACCTCCCCCGCCGGCTGGGCCGACGACCGGCCGCTCGCCGCCCGGCACACCACGGCCATACGCGCCTCGCTGCCGCCCGCCGCCAAGCACCGGCACCCGTCAAGACCGTCGAGAGCCCTCTCACCGGCCGCGCTCCAGGTCTTCCGCTGCTGACAGGCGGGTTCCGCCTCGGCTCTTCACCCCCCCACGACCGTCGTGCAAGCCCGACGCGCCGTCGCGGCGCGCCAGGAGGAGTCCACACAGCATGCAGCCCCTCATCGACAACGCCCGTACGTTCGGACAGCGCCCTGAGGAGTTCGCCAAACTCGCCGAAGGCCAGTCCCCGCAGGTGCTGTTCATCACCTGCTCCGACTCCCGGGTCGTCCCGGCCCTGATCACCGGCGCCCGCCCGGGTGAGCTCTTCGAGCTGCGCACCGCGGGCAACATCGTCCCGCCGTACGCCTCGGAACACCCGACCGGCGAGGCGGCCACCATCGAATACGCCGTGGAGGTGCTCGGCGTCCGCGACATCGTCGTCTGCGGGCACTCGCACTGCGGCGCCGTCGGCGCGCTGGTGCGCGGCGACGACCTGACCGCCGTACCCGCCGTACGGGACTGGCTGGCGCGTGCCGAGCCGCGCCCGACCGGGACGGCGGAGGACCCGGCCGTGGCCGAGGGCGTGCAGAGCCATGTGCTCGCCCAGTTGCTGCGGCTGCGCTCCTACCCGTTCATCGACCGGAAGCTGACGGAGGGTCGGCTGACCCTGCGCGGCTGGTACTACGAGGTCCACACCGGTGCCGTGCGCGAACACCGCACGGAGACCGACGCGTTCGAGACCCTGTGAGCGTCGCGATGACCAAGTTCCCCCACATCAGGTTCCCTTACATACGGCAGGACTTCGCTGCCTCTCTCGTCGTCTTCCTGGTCGCGCTCCCGCTGTGCGTGGGCGTGGCCGTCGCCTCCGGTGTCCCGGCCGAACTCGGCCTGGTCACCGGCATCGTGGGCGGCATCGTCACCGGGCTGCTGCGTGGCAGCAGCCTCCAGGTGTCCGGTCCGGCGGCCGGACTGACCGTGCTCGTCTTCGAGGCGGTGCACGAGTTCGGGCTGCCGGTGCTCGGCGTGATCGTGCTGGCCACCGGCGTCCTGCAGATCACCATGGGCGTCCTGAAACTGGGACGCTGGTTCCGGGCCATCTCGATCTCGGTCGTGGAGGGCATGCTGGCCGGAATCGGTCTGGTCCTGATCGCCGGCCAGCTGTATCCGGCGCTCGCCACGAAGGCCCCGGCGTCGGGCCCCGGCAAGATAGCGGGACTGCCCGGGGCGTTCCTGGACGCGCTCGGGGACGGGAAGGCGCTGGCCTCGCTCGCTCTCGGCGCGGGCACCGTCGCCGTCCTGGTGCTGTGGAAGCACGTCCCGGCGAAGGTACGGACGGTCCCCGGACCGCTGGCCGCGGTCGGTCTCGCCACCCTGGCCGCGTTCTTCCTGGACCTCCCGGTCGCCACCGTCGAGGTGCACGGGCTGCTGGGCTCCGTCCAGCCGCCGCCGCTGAGCGCCTTCGGCGAACTGGCGGGCCTCGGGGTGATCGGCACGATCGTCGCGTTCACGCTGATCGCGTCCGCCGAGTCGCTGTTCAGCGCGGCGGCCGTGGACCGGCTGCACAACGGCCCGCGCACCGAGTACGACAAGGAGCTGGTCGCCCAGGGCGCGGGCAACGCGCTCTGCGGGGCCCTCGGCGCGCTGCCGATGACCGCGGTGATCGTGCGCAGCGCGGCCAACGTCCAGGCCGGCGCCCGGACGAAGGCGTCCCGGGTGCTGCACGGCGTCTGGCTGCTGCTGTTCGCGGCTCTGCTGCCGGGAGTCCTGGGCTACATACCGATCCCGGCCCTCGCCGGGATCCTGGTCTACTCGGGCGCCAAGCTGATCCCCGTGCGTGCGCTGACCGCGCTCTGGCGCGAGCACCGGGGCGAGGCGCTGATCCTGGTCGTCACCGCGGTGTCGATCGTCGCGGTCAGCATGTTCGAGGGCGTGCTCATCGGGTTGGCCCTGTCGATCGTCAAGACGGCCTGGGAGGCCTCGCACCTCAAGCTGGAGATCGTCGACAAGGGCGCGGGCCCGATCGACGCCCATCTGTCGGGCAACGCGACCTTCCTGCGGCTGCCCAAGATCCTGGACAGCCTGGAGGCGCTGCCCCAGGACCGCCCGATCCGGGTGGACCTGTCCGGGCTGCACCACCTCGACCACGCCTGCCGGACCGCGCTGGAGAGCTGGGCCGCGCGGCACAGCGCCGCCGGTACCGAGCCGGTGAAGGTCACGACCGCCGAGGCCACGGCCACCCCGGTCACGACCCTCTGAGTCAGGACCCTCTGAGTCACGGCCGCCTGAACCGGCGGCCGCTCCCGGGCCGGGATGCCGACGCCCCTCGGCATCCCGGCCCGGACCTGCTTCCCTGGGCCGTGGCCCCGGGCCTCCCACCGGGCATATCGTTGAAGCATCAGACATATCGGACCTCTCTGTTTGGGGGTCGTGATGGTTCAGGAGCTGCTGGTCGCGGTGGTGGCGGCGCTGTGCTTCGGCGCGCTGTACCTGGCCGCCGGCGCGCGCGTCGTCAAGCAGTACGAGCAGGGTGTGCTGTTCCGGCTCGGTCGCGTCACCGGTGACGTACGGATGCCCGGCTTCAACCTGGTGATCCCGTTCGTGGACCGGCTGTACAAGATCAACCTGCAGATCGTGACTCTGCCGGTCCCCGCCCAGGAGGGCATCACCCGCGACAACGTCACCGTGCGGGTGGACGCGGTCGTCTACTTCCGGGTGGTCGACGCGGTGAGCGCGCTGGTCAAGGTCGAGGACTACAAGTTCGCCGTCTCGCAGATGGCCCAGACCTCGCTGCGGTCGATCATCGGCAAGAGCGATCTGGACGATCTGCTCTCCAACCGCGAGAAGCTCAACCAGGGGCTGGAGCTGATGATCGACAGCCCGGCCGTGGGCTGGGGTGTGCAGGTGGACCGAGTCGAGATCAAGGACGTGTCCCTGCCGGACACGATGAAGCGCTCGATGGCCCGCCAGGCCGAGGCCGACCGTGAGCGCCGGGCCCGGATCATCAACGCCGACGCCGAGCTGCAGGCCTCGAAGAAGCTCGCCGAGGCGGCCCAGCAGATGGCCAGCACCCCCTCGGCCCTGCAACTGCGGCTGCTGCAGACGATCGTGGCGGTGGCGGCCGAGAAGAACTCCACGCTGGTCCTGCCCTTCCCGGTGGAGCTGCTGCGGTTCCTGGAGAGAGCCCAGCAGCCGGCGCCGAACGGCGACGCCCGGCCCGAGGTCACCGAGAGCGCGCTGAAGGGAGGGCCGCCGCCCGGGTGACCCGGCGCCGCGCCCACCGGAAAATACACATATTCCGACCTACGTTCATACGGTGATCCGATCAGCACGCCGTCTTGCCGGTACGACCGCCGCCTGCGTCGCCCTGGGCGCCGCGCTCGCCGCCTGTGGCTCCGCCCAGGCCCCCCAGGCGGGCCGTCCGGCCCCCGCCAGGCCCGCAGCCAAGCCACCCACTCTCCCCGCGGGCCCCGGCGGCGCGGCGCCCGTCTTCTTCCACGGTCCGCGCACCCTGGGCAAGACCGTCGCCCTGACCTTCGACGCCGACATGACCGCCGACCAGGGGCCGCGTGCGGCCGCGGGCGAACACTTCGACAACCCGGCGCTGATCGAGACCCTGCGCCGCCTGAAGGTACCGGCCACGATCTTCATGACCGGCCGCTGGGCCGACCAGTACCCGGAGCAGGCCCGCTCGCTCGGCGGCGACCCGCAGTTCGAGGTCGCCAACCACTCCTACAGCCACTACGCGTTCACCGACGACTGCTACGGCCTGCCGACCGTCTCCGCCGCGAACATGAAGTCGGACGTGCAGCGGGCCTACACCGCGCTGCTCCGCGCGGGGGTGCCGCACCCGATGCCGTACTTCCGCTTCCCCGGCGGCTGTTACGACCAGCAGGCGCTGCGCGCGGTCGGCAAGCTCGGGGTCACCGCGGTGCAGTGGGACGTGGTGAGCGGCGACGCGTTCGCGACGGACGCCGACGCGGTGACCAAGCAGGTGCTGGACGGGGTGAAGCCCGGTTCCGTGGTCGTCATGCACTGCACCCGCAGCGCCGCCCCGACCACCGACGAGGTGGTCCGCACCGTCGTACCGCAGCTGCGCAAGCAGGGCTTCCGGTTCGTGAAGGTGTCCGAGCTGATCGGGCAGACACGGGGTCACCGGTGACCGTCCTACGCTGGAGGCATGAGCGACGAGGGCTACTGCACGATCACCGAGGGCGCGAAGCCGCCACGGGCGGACGGACCGCCGTATGCGGAGTGCGTGCTGTGCCGGGAGCCGACGGAGTATCCGGAGTCGTACAAGGGCATCACGATGTGCCCCAGGTGCGAGTGGCAGGAGGCGCAGCGGACCGCCTGTTCAGGGTGAGCGGCGGCCGTTGAGGGCGCAGGCCACGGCGAAGGCCGCGGTGGCGAGCAGGACCGCCGCGGCCACCGGCAGCGGGGAGACCGGGATCCGGCCGGATTCCGAGCCGGTGACCAGGCCGCTGACCGCCGCTTGCGCCGGGGAGCCGGCCGCCACCGTCGAGAGCAGCGCGGCGAGCAGCATCGCCGGCACCGCCCGGCCCGGCGAACGCAGCAGCGGCCGGTTGGTGAGCGCGCCGACGGCGCTGCCGAGCAGCGCACAGGCGAGGGTCGCGAGGAGACCGGCGGCTCCGGCCCGCAGGGCCGGTACGGGGAGCCGGTGGTCGTTGGTGGCGTGCTGACTGATCACCGTCACCAGCAGGGTGGCCGCCGTACCGAGCACCACGGCGGCGAACAGGGCGGTGAGCAGGGCGGCCAGATGGGCCCTGGCCGGGCCACGCGCCGCCACGACGCAGGCCCGGGCGGCGGGCGGCTCGCCCGTGACACAGATGCGTACCAGCCAGGCGGCCACCGGCAGCAGTCCGGCGGCCGTGTAGCCGAGCGAGTCCAGCACCGGCTGACCGCTCTGCACACCCACGCCCAGGAACACGGCGTACAGGATCACCGGCGGCAGCCAGCGCTGGGAGCGCAGGAGGAGAGCGGTCTGGTAGCGCAGAAGTGCGGTCATGGGCGGTCTTTCTCGTCCGGTGGGACGTCCGGGGCGCTGACGGTGACCACGTGCCAGGGCGGCCGGGCCGTGAGCAGGGCACGCAGGACCACGTCCGAGTGGGACACGGGAACCGTAAGACGGTAGGTGCCGGGGGCCGGTTCCTCGGCCGAGGCCGCCGTACGGGTCGCGTCGGCGGGGAGACGGCCGCCGGCCGGTCCCTGGACGATGACGACGGTGTG
Source organism: Streptomyces sp. Ag109_O5-1 (assembly GCF_003814875.1). Taxonomy (GTDB): domain Bacteria; phylum Actinomycetota; class Actinomycetes; order Streptomycetales; family Streptomycetaceae; genus Streptomyces; species Streptomyces sasae. The sequence continues at coordinate 2,894,597 of NZ_RKQF01000001.1, forward strand.
CGGGCCGACGGGTGCGGCCACTTGCCCGGTACGGGGTCTGAGGGTGCCGTCGACGACCTGGTGGGTCGCGTCGGGTACGCCCGCGAGGCGCCGTGGATCGTGGTCGACGAACACCACGGCACCCCCGGCGGCTGTGCGCTCCGCGACGGCCCGCTCCAGCTCCGCCCGGGCCTCGGCGTCCAGGCCGGTCCACGCCTCGTCGAGGACGAGGAGTTCGGGGTCGGCGAGAAGGGCCTGGGCGACAGCGACCTTCTGGCTGGTGCCCTTGGAGAGGTGGGCCATGGGGGTGGCCGCGTAGGCCCCGGCGCCGAACCGCTCCAGCCAGTCCGCGGCGCGGGCGGCTGCCGTGCGGCGGGAGAGGCCGTGGACGGTGCCGAGGTGGGTGAGGTAGCCGACGGGGGTGAAGGGGAGGGCCGACGGGAAGCGCTCGGGCACGTACGCGGTGCGCGGGCGGCCGGTGATACGGCCCTCGGTGGGGGTGTCTATCCCGGCGACGAGGCGGAGCAGGGTGGACTTGCCGGTGCCGTTGGCTCCCTCCACGCGGGTGAGGGAGCCGGGGGTGATGGTGAGGTCGACGCCTCGTAACACCCAGGGGCCGCGTATGCCGTAGCGGCGGCCTACGCGGACCAGTTCAAGATCACGGTGCATGAGGACATTGTCGTGCCGGATCGGGGTGGTGAGTTGCGGTTGTGTGCGGGCTGCAGGTGCGTGGGGGCCGTTCGCGCAGTTCCTCCCCCGGCCTTCGGCCGGGGGTACCCCCAGCGCCCCTTAGGGTTGGTCCGGTGAGCGCCCCTTTCCAGGTCTCGGCCAATAGCCGGGACGAAGCACCCCAGTTCGTCCTGCCCCTTGTGGTACGGATAGAGAAGTCGGCTCCTCCGAACCGTACCGATGCTCTCGAGACGGCCGCCCGGGCCGTGCTGACCATGCTCAGCGACGAGCGGGCCCTCGGGGACGGGGAGTGGGCGCAGGCCGTTCGGGACTGGGAGGACGCCCGGATCCGGAAGGTCGTGCGGCGGGCCCGGGGCGCCGAGTGGCGGCGGGCCGAGGGGCTGCCCGGGATCACCCTCACGGGGAAGTCCGCCGAGGTACGGGTGTTTCCGCCCGTTCCCCTGGACGGGTGGCCCAAGGATCTGGCCAAGTTGCAGGTGTCGGGGACGGAGTTGGAGGACCCCGAGCCGCCCGTCGGCGCCGACCGGTCCGAGGCCGTGCTCTGGATGAACCCGGAGTTGGAGATGTCGGCCGGGAAGGCGATGGCGCAGGCCGGACACGGGGCCCAACTGGCCTGGTGGGAACTGTCGGAGGAGGAGCGGGAGGCCTGGCGCGAGGCCGGGTTCCCGCTCGCCGTGCGGACCGCGGACCCTGCCGAATGGCCTCGGCTGACGGGCAGCGGGCTGCCGTTGGTGCGGGACGCCGGGTTCACCGAGATCGCGCCGGGGTCCTGCACGGTGGTCGCGGACCATCCCGCACTGCGCTGACCTCGGCTCTTTTACTTATCGTTGGAAACTTTGCCGTTTGTTTGAACACCGCCGCCGTCACACCCGTACGTCCTGGCACCGAACCAGCGACACAGGGAGGCAGCCTTGCGGCGTTTCACCAGTACGGCCATGATCACGGCGGCCCTCGCCACCACGATCGCCGCGGTCGCCTTCCCCGTCTGGTCCTACTCGGACCGGGCCGGCACCGGGGAGGCGAACCTGGCGGCGGGGACCGTGGCCACCCAGTGGGGCCCGCTGAGCGCCGCCGACCGCGATCTGATCGTGCGGGTCCGGCTGGCCGGGCTGTGGGAGCTGCCGGCCGGGCAGCAGGCCGTCCAGCGGGCGCCGAGCGCGGCGATCCGGGAGGCCGGTGACCATCTGATCGTCGGCCACACCGACCTGGACAAGCGGGTGCGGATCGTCGCCGCGCAGCTGGGCGTCGAGCTGCCCAACGTGCCCAACGAGCAGCAGCAGGGCTGGCTGCAGGAGATGTCGGCGGCGACCGGCGCGGAGTACGAGTACAAGTTCGTCAACCTGCTGCGGGCCGCGCACGGCAAGATCTTCCCGGCGGTCGGGGCGGTGCGGAACAGCACCCGGAACAGCCTGGTGCGGCAGCTGGCCTCGGACACCAACCAGACCGTCCTCGACCACATCACCATCCTGGAGAAGACCGGCAAGGTCGACTTCGACGCCATCGCCAACGAGGTCGCGGGCGCGAGCACGGCCAGCCCGACCGGCCCGGCCGCGCCGGTGCCGGGGCAGGTGGTGCCGTCCGCGCCGGTCGCCCAGGCCAGCGGCGACGTGCGGACGACGTCCAAGCCGTCGCCCGGTGCGCCGGGCACGGTGAACACCTCGCGCCCGGACCCGGCGGACACGCTGGGCGTGCTCGGCCAGTAGCCGACGAACTCACGAGCTCCCCGGAGCGCGGCCCCGAACCTCAAATGTTGCTCTGAAGCGGCAGGCAACGCGGTTCGCGGGCGCGCTCCGGGGCCATACCCCCGTCACTCGGAGCAGGAGGGGGACGGTCATGACCTTGGAGCGGCTGGGGACGGGCATCGGCTGGCGGCCGGAGATCGCGGACGCCGTGGAGCGGATGCCGGGCATCGACTGGGTCGAGGTCGTGGCCGAGAACACCTGCCCGGGCCACCTCCCGGAGTCGCTGCGGCGGCTGCGCGAGCGCGGGGTGACCGTCGTGCCGCACGGGGTGTCGCTGGGGCTCGGCGGCGCGGACCGCCCGGACGAGGGACGGCTCTCGGCACTCGCCGAGCGGGCGGAGGCGCTGGGCTCTCCCCTGGTCACCGAGCACATCGCGTTCGTCCGCGCGGGCGGCCCGCTCACCGCCTCGCCGGTCCTGGAGGCCGGCCATCTCCTCCCCGTGCCGCGCACCCGCGACGCGCTCGACGTCCTCTGCGAGAACGTCCGCATCGCCCAGGCCGCGCTGCCGGTGCCGCTCGCCGTGGAGAACATCGCCGCGCTGATCGCGTGGCCGGGCGAGGAGATGACCGAGGGGCAGTTCCTGTACGACCTCGCCGACCGGACCGGGGTACGGTTGCTGATCGACGTGGCGAACCTGCACACCAACCACGTCAACCGCGGCGAGGACCCGGCGAAGGCGCTCGCCGAACTCCCCGTCGAGGCGATCGCCTACGTCCATGTCGCGGGCGGCTTCGAACGGGATGGCGTCTGGCACGACAGCCACGCCCATCCGGTGCCCCCGGCGGTCCTGGACATCCTGACCGCGCTCGCGTCCCGGGTCGCGCCGCCGGGTGTGCTGCTGGAGCGGGACGAGAACTTCCCGGATCCGGCCGAGCTGGAGCGGGAACTGGCGGGGATCCGGGCGGCAGTGGCGGCGGGGTGTGGGGTTGCTCACGCCGACGACGGGGCCGGCGAGCCGAAGCCGACGGCCGCCGTCGCCGACACCACCCGGCAGCGGGTCGGGCTCGCGCAGGCCGCGGTGCTGTCGTCCCTGGTGGCGGGGACGCCGGTGCCGGAGGGGTTCGACCGGGTGCGGATGGGGGTGCAGGCGCGGGCCCTGGCGGCGAAGCGGGCGGACGTGGTGGCGAAGGTGGCGCCGGAGCTGCCGGAGATTCTGGGGGACGGCTATCGGGCGGCGTTCCTGGCGTACGCGCAGGAGCGTCCGATGACAGGGGGCTATCGCCGGGACGCGCTGGAGTTCGCGGGCGGGTTGCTGCGGGAGGGGTGGGCGGGGGACAAGGGGTCCCATCGGCGATTGCGGAAGTGGTGGCTGGACCGGTCGGGGCCGGAGCCTCGGCGATCGGTCGTACAGAGGGCGTTGCTGCGGAGGGGGTGACTCGCTGAGGGCGGGGGGTCCGCTTACCGGCGCCGGCAGGCTGCCGCTGCGCCCACCCGTGCCGCCCTGGGGCCCCCTCTGGGGGGGAGGCGCGCATGCCCGCAGCTATGTAGCTGACGCGACTGCACCGCCCCGTAAGGGGCGCGGGGAACTGCGCGACCAGCCCCCAGCAACCCGCACCCTTCCACGGCGGCATGCCCGCAGCTACGCGAACTGAAAAGGCACGGTGACTACAGCGCCCCCGTCAGGGGCGCGGGGAACTGCGCGACCAGCCCCCGCCCACCCGCACTCGCCCCCCGGCCCGAACCCACCCTTGGCCAGACCTCCCCCAGCAACCCACCGGTAATATGCCAAATCCGCGCGGCGAAGCCCCACCGTGCGGTGCAGGAGGCATCATGCGTGCGCGTTCCCGACACCCCGTCCAAGGCCGAGGCATATTCAGCGGTACCGGGGTGATCATCGTCGGTCTCACCGCGACCATCGCCGCCCTGGTCTTCCCGATCTGGTCGTACGCCGACCGCTCGGACCCGACCGGTGCGGTGAACGTGCTCAGCGCGCAGACCGTGTCGACCCGGTACGGCCCGCTGTCCGCGCTGGACCGGGACTTCATCGTCAAGGTGCGGCTGGCCGGGCTCTGGGAGCTGCCGGCCGGGGAGATGGCGGAGGAGAAGGGCACCACGGCGGCCGTACGGACAGCCGGGCAGCACCTCGTCGACGGGCACGCCGCCCTCGACGCGCACGTCCGCAGCGTCGCCACCCAGCTCGGCGTGCCGATCCCCGACGGGCCCAACGTCCAGCAGCAGCAGTGGCTCGCCACGCTGACCGCCGCGCAGGGACAGGACTTCGACCGGGAGTTCGCGAACATCGTGCGGCTGGCCCACGGCCGGGTCTTCTCCGTGGTCGCCCAGGTCCGCGCCGGCACCCAGAACACACTGGTCCGCGAACTCGCCGACGACGCCAACACCACCGTCCTGGACCACATCAAGGTCCTGGAGGCCACCGGGTACGTGGACTTCTCGACGCTGGCCCGGCAGTTGGCGGTCACTCCCTCCCCCGTAGCCTCACCGCCCGTCGTCGCCCCGCGCGACGCGAGCCCGCTCCTGCCCTCGCCGACGACGTCACCGACCCCGTCGCCCTCGTCGCCGTACACCCTGCCGCCCGCCACCACCAGCCCGCCACCGGCCTCCGACAGCCCCTGACCTGCACGGGAAACGGAACGTCACATACCCACAACACTCGGTCCGGAATGTGAACAGGGCATGGCGATTCCCAAGCCGCTGGCATAGAAACATGTCATGTTCTGGGTCCTTCTCCTGCTCCTGGCCTGGGCCGTCGCCGGCACCGCCTGCACTCGGCTGTGCCTGGCCGCCGTACGGACGGCGGCCGCCGACGCGGACGCGGGCCGAGGACACGATCTGACGCTGTACGAGGCCGCGTTCCTGTCCGGCGGACCCGCGCGGGTCGCCGATCTGACCTTGGTGTCCATGGCCCGGGAACGGCGGCTGCTGCTCGCCCACACCGGCTGGGCGACCGTCGTGGACCCGCGTGGCCGGGACGAGATGGAGCGGTCGGTGATAGGGGCCATCGGGCCCGAAGGGCAGTCACGGATAGCACCGGTACGGTCGGCGGCGGCCGACACGGACGCCGTACGGAGTCTCGGCGAAGGGCTGGTGCGGGCGGGCCTCGCGGTGCCCGACGCGGCGGCGCGTACGACGGTCGCGTCGGGCGTCCGGCAGGTCCGGGCCGCCGCGCTGGCGGTCTTCGGCCTGGGTGTGGCCGCGCTCACGCTGCCCACCCCGACCGAGATGCCCCGCGACCTGGTCGCCGTCTGGTTCGCGCTGCCCCTCACCCTGACGCTGAGCTGCCTGGGTATCGCCCGGGTGGAGGTGCACCCGTACTCGCGCTGGGCCTCCCCGGCCGGGCAGCGGCTGCTGGGCGTGCTGCACCGGCGGGCGAACCGTGCGGTCGACGACCACTCGCTGCTGACCTCCGTCGCGGTGCGCGGAATCCGTGCGATCGGTGAGCCGGAGCTGCGTGCGGCCTTCGCACACCGGGACCAGCTCCCGCGGGAGTGAGCGGGGCGCATAGGTGGATTGACGCCGACACCGGCCCGATGGTGCTTGCCTTCACCGGTAACCGGTCGAAATATCCCTTTTATTGCTGCCGTGCAGTCGCTGCGGTGCCGTAGCCGCCACGCCACCGCAGCCGTGCACCGAAGGGATACGCCATGAGAGCCCCCGCCCTGTACTCGGCCGCCGGGTCCCTGCTGCTGACCACCCTGGCCGCCGCCCCGGCCGGGAGCGCCACCCGCGTCCCGGCCACGACGGCGGCCGAACTCCACGGCACCGCCGTGGCCGCGGAGCGCGCCCGGGCGCAGGGCATCGACTTCGGCAGGTGCGCCGCCGACCTGGAGGTGCCGGACTCCTTCCGGTGCGGCACCGTGAGCGTCCCGCTGGACTACGCGGACCCGGACGGCAAGCAGATCAAACTGACCGTCAGCCGGGTGCGGGCCACCCAGAAGGACCCGCACAACAGCAAGCGCAAGGTGCCCCGGCAGGGCGCCCTGGTCTTCAACCCGGGCGGGCCCGGCGCCTCCGGCATGGGCTTCCCGATGGTCGGTGTGCTGCCCGAGTGGAAGAACATCGCCGCCGCCTACGACCTGGTCGGCTACGCCCCGCGCGGTGTCGACCGTTCGGCGCCGCTGTCGTGTGTCGACCCCGGACACTTCTTCAAGGCGCCGTCGGGGTCGCTGACGCACCCCTCCGAGTCCTACAAGAAGGCACGGATCAAGGAGGCGAAGGCGTACGCGCAGGGCTGTCTCAAGCGCTCCGGGAGCAGGCTGCGCCACTACACCTCGCTCAACAACGCCCGTGACCTGGACGTACTGCGGGCCGCGCTCGGTGAGGACCGGCTGACGTTCATGGGCGCGTCGTACGGCACCTACTTCGGCGCGCTGTACGCGACCCTGTTCCCCTCGCACGTACGGCGGATGGTGCTGGACTCGGTGGTCGACCCGGACCCGGCGCAGATCTGGTACCGCGACAACCTGGAGCAGTCGGCCGCGTTCGAGAGCCGCTGGGCGGACTTCCGGGAGTGGATCGCCAGGCACGACGACGTGTACGGGCTCGGCGACACGGCCGCGAAGGTGCAGGCGAGTTACGACAGGGCGAGCAGGCGGCTGGCCAAGAAGGCGGCCGGCGGGAAGGTCGGGCCGGGACAGTTGCAGGGCGCGTTCCTGTCGGCCGGGTACTACGACGACTACTGGCCGAGCCGGGCGGAGGCGCTGTCCAGGTTCCTGAAGGGGGACTCCAAGCCGCTGGTCCGGCTGGCGGCGCCGGCGCCGGAGACGGCCGCCGAGGCGGAGAACGGCAACGCGGTGTACACGGCCGTCGAGTGCAACGACGCTCCCTGGCCGGCGGACTGGAAGACCTGGGACCGGGACAACACCCGGCTCGCGCGCGTGGCGCCGTTCGAGACCTGGGACAACGCGTTCATGAACCTGCCGTGCGCCTACTGGCCGGTGCCCCGGCAGCAGGCCCTCGACGTGCGGACGGGTCCCGGTGAGCTGCCGCCGACGCTGATCCTGCAGGCCGAGCGGGACGCGGCCACGCCGTACGCGGGTGCGCTGGAGATGAACCGGCGCCTCGCCGACTCGGTGCTGGTGACCGAGCGGGACGCGGGCACGCACGGCGTCGCCGGCGGCCCCAACAAGTGCGTCAACGGGTACCTGGACGCCTATCTGCTGGAGGGCCGGCTCCCGGATCGGCGCGCGTCCTGCGCGGGGCATCCGGAGCCGAAGCCCGCGCCGGTCGACTCGGCCCGGCACAGGAAGCTCCGGGAGTCCCTGAAGGGCAAGGCCGACCAGCGCTGAGCCCGGAGGAGTCTCAGGCGAGGCCCGCGACCAGCTCCGCGATGTCCTTGCGGCGGCCCGTGTAGAACGGGACCTCCTCGCGGACGTGCATCCGGGCCTCGGAGCCGCGCAGATGGCGCATGAGGTCGACGATGCGGTACAGCTCGTCGGCCTCGAAGGCCAGCAGCCACTCGTAGTCGCCGAGGGAGAAGGAGGCGACCGTGTTGGCGCGCACGTCCGGGAAGCCGCGGGCCATCTTGCCGTGGTCGGCGAGCATCCGGCGGCGGTCCTCGTCCGCCAGCAGGTACCACTCGTACGACCGCACGAACGGGTACACGCTGACGTAGTTGCGCGGGGTCTCGTCGGCGAGGAACGCCGGGATGTGCGAGCGGTTGAACTCGGCGGGGCGGTGCAGCGCCATGTTCGACCACACCGGCGTGAGGGCGCGGCCCAGCCTGGTGCGGCGGAAGAGGTTGTACGCCTCCTGGAGCTGGTCGCTGGTCTCGGCGTGCCACCAGATCATCAGATCGGCGTCGGCGCGCAGACCGGAGACGTCGTAGGTGCCGCGGACGGTCACGTCCTTGGCGGCGAGCTGGTCGAACAGCTCCTGGACCTCGTCGGCGTAGCCCGCGCGGTCCTCGGGCAGCACGTCCTTCAGCTTGAAGACGGACCACAGCGTGTAGCGGATGACCTCGTTGAGGTCCTTGGCCAGCTTGCCCTTGTTCGGGATCCTGCCGGACTCGGTGGTGGGGGCGTCGTCACTCATGGTCCCTATTCTCCCGCTCCGCCGTGCAGACTCTGCACCGGGTTGGCCGTCAGCTCCGCCACCCCGCTGAGGTCCCCTGCCAGCTGGTCCACGGCCGCGTTCGCGCTCGCGATGCAGGCGGGGATGCCGACGCCGTCGTACTGCGCCCCGCAGACCGCGAGACCCGGGAGCTTGGCGACGTGCTCGCGGACGCGGGCCACGCGCGCGTGGTGGCCGACGGGGTACTGGGGCAGGCCGTCGGTCCAGCGGGTGACGCGGGTGGCGACGGGGGCCGCGGCGAGTCCGGTGGCCTCGCGCAGGTCGTGGCGGGAGACGTCGACGAGGTCGCCGTCCTCCCGCTGGAGGACCTCGGTCTCGCCGTACCGTCCGACCGAGGTGCGCAGGACGGCGACGTCGGGGTCCTCTTCGGCGATCCAGCCCCATTTCCGGGAGGCGAAGGTGGAGGCCTTGATGGTGCGGCCGTCGACGGGCGGGACGAGGAAGCCGCTGCCTTCGGGGAGGGCGAGGTCGGCACGGCGGTAGGCGAGCGTGATCAGGGCCATCGAGGCGTACTCGACGCCGGCCAGTTCGGCCGCGGCGGCGGGCGCCTCGGCGCGCAGCAGGGCGGCGGCGGCCGGGGCGGGAACGGCGACGATCACGGCGTCGGCGTGCAGCGCCCGGCCCTCGGTGACGACGCGCCAGCCCTCGGTGTCCCGGCGCAGCTCGGTCACCGGCGCTCCGGTCAGGATCTCGCCGCCCCGCGCCCGTACCGACTCGGCCACCGCGAGCGGCAGGGTGCCCACGCCGCCCTCGATGCCCATGAACACCGGCCCGGTCTGCCGGCCCGCGGCGGCCTTCGCCTGGATCTCGCGGACGGCCTCCGTCAGCGAGTCGTGGGTCTGCGCGGCCTGGTAGAGCTGCGGGACCGCCGAGCGCATCGAGATGCGGTACGCGTCGCCCGCGTAGACGCCGCCGAGCAGGGGCTCGACCAGCCGGTCGACGACCTCCCGGCCCAGCCGCGCGGCCACGTACTCCCCCACCGCCACATCGTCGCCGACCTCGGTGCGGGGCAGGTCGGCGTCGCGCTCGATACGGGCGAGGCCCTCGTCGGAGAGCACCCCGGACAGCGCGGCGGCGGTGCCGGGGACGCCCATGACATGCCCCTTGGGCATGGGGCGCAGGGCACCCCGGGTCCAGATCGACGCGCTGGCGGTGGCCGGCGGCTGCAGCCGCTCGCCGAGGCCCACCTCGCGGGCGAGGGCGACCGCCTCGGGCCGGCGGGCCAGCATCGACTCGGCGCCCAGGTCGACCCGCACGCCCGCGATCTCACCGGGCAGCAGCTTGCCGCCGACCCTGTCCGAGGCCTCCAGCACGGTCACGCGCGCGCCGCGCTCCAGCAGCCGGTGGGCCGCGGCGAGGCCCGCGATCCCGGCTCCGATGACGACGACATGCCCCGTGCCCGTACCCGTTGCGCTCATGGCCCCACTCTCTCAGACCGCATCGACAGGCCCGCCCCGGCCCGGTGACCCGTACGCGTCCGGACCGTGACCGCATCGGGACCGTCGCCCTCAAACGTCCCGCCCCGTCCCGGCGTCGAAGGAGCGTCATTCGTCACCACCTTCGGGGGGAACCATGCGCCATCCCGTACGACCCGCCCTCGCCGGCGTCCTGCTCGCCGCCGCTCTCGTCCTCACCGGATGCGGCAAGGCCGGCAGCTCCAGCGGCGGCTCCGCCAGTGACGCCAAGGCCGATGTGCACGGCACGGCCCAGGAGGCGGCGGGCTCGGCAGGCGCCAAGGACAGCGGCGGCAAGGGGACCGACAAGGCCACGCCGGACCTGACCGTCAGCCGCATCATCCGCACCGCCTCCCTGACCGTGCAGGTCAAGGACGTACCCAAGGCCCTGGACGAGGCCCGCACCACCGCCGAGAACGCCGGGGGCTATGTCGGCGACGAGACCACCACCCGGGACTCCCAGGGCCATGAGCGGACCCGGGTGGTCCTGCGCGTGCCGACCGAGAAGTACGACGAGGTGCTCACCGATCTCCAGGGCGCGGGCAAGCTGCTCGACCGCACTTCGAAGGCGCAGGACGTCACCGACCAGGTGGTGGACGTGGACAGCCGGATCAAGTCGCAGCGGGCCAGCGTGGACCGGGTCCGTGAGCTGATGGACCGGGCGACCAAACTCGGTGACGTGGTCACCCTGGAAGGGGAGTTGAGCAGCAGGGAGGCCGACCTGGAGGCGTTGCTCGCCCAGCAGGCGTCGCTGAAGGACCGCACCAGCCTGGCCACCATCACCCTGTCGCTCACCCAGACGCCGGTGAAGAAGGCGGCCGCGAAGGACGATTCCCCGGGGTTCGTGGACGCCCTGTCCGGCGGCTGGCACGTCTTCGTCACGATGCTGCGCTGGGTCGCCCTGGCCCTGGGCGCGGCCCTGCCGTTCGCGGCGCTGGCGGCCCTGCTGGCGCTGGTGTGGTGGAGGCTCGTACGCCGCCGCCGTACCACCGCCGAGTCCGGCAGTGAGACCTGAGCGAGCCCGAAATTCCCGCTGCCCGTAGCGTGTTCGCATGAGCATGAACAGTGGGCGGGAACGGCTGGTCGTGATCGGCGGGGACGCCGCGGGTATGTCCGCGGCGTCCCAGGCGCGCCGGCTGCGGGGACCGGACGAGCTGGAGATCGTGGCGTTCGAGCGCGGTCACTTCTCCTCCTACTCGGCGTGCGGCATCCCGTACTGGGTCGGCGGGGACGTCGGGGAACGGGACCGGCTGGTCGCCCGCTCGCCCGAGGAGCACCGGGCGCGCGGGATCGACCTGCGGATGCGCACCGAGGTCACGGAGATCGACGTGGCCGGGAAACGGGTACGCGCGCGTGACGTCGATTCCGGCGCCGAGTCCTGGACGTCCTTCGACAAGCTCGTCATCGGCACCGGCGCCCGCCCGATCCGCCCCGACATGCCGGGCGCGGCCGCGCCGGGCGTGCACGGTGTGCAGACCCTCGACGACGGCCAGGCCCTCCTGGACACGCTGGCACGCACGCGTGGCCGTCGGGCCGTGGTGGTCGGCGCCGGTTACATCGGCGTCGAGATGGCCGAGGCGATGATCAACCGGGGTTACGAGGTGACGGTCGTCAACCGCGGCAGCGAGCCCATGTCCACGCTCGACCCGGACATGGGCCGCCTGGTACACAAGGCCATGGAGGGCCTCGGTATCACCATGGTCAACGACACCGAGGTCACCGAGGTGCTCACCGGCCAGGACGGCGGGGTGCGCGCGGTGGCCACGGAGGACGCCGAGTACCCGGCGGACGTGGTGATCCTGGGTATCGGTGTGCGCCCCGAGACCCGCCTCGCCGCGGCGGCGGGCCTGCCCCTCGGCGGGCGCGGCGGTCTGCTGACGGACCTCGCGATGCGGGTGCGCGGCCATGAGGACATCTGGGCGGGCGGCGACTGCGTGGAGGTCCTGAACCTGGTCTCGGGCCAGGAGCAGTACATTCCGCTGGGCACCCACGCCAACAAGCACGGCCAGGTCATCGGCACCAATGTGGGCGGCGGTTACGCCACGTTCCCGGGCGTCGTCGGCACGGCGGTGAGCAAGGTGTGCGACCTGGAGATCGCCCGCACCGGTCTGCGCGAGAAGGACGCCCAGCGGGTGGGCCTGCAGTTCGAGACGGTCACCATCGAGTCCACGAGCCGCGCCGGCTACTACCCCGGCGCGGACCCGATGACGGTCAAGATGCTCGCGGAACGCCGCACCGGCCGCCTCCTGGGCGTCCAGATCGTGGGGCGGGAGGGCGCGGGCAAGCGGGTCGACATCGCGGCGGTGGCCCTGACGGCGGAGATGACGGTGGAACAGATGACGGCCCTGGACCTGGGCTACGCCCCGCCGTTCTCACCGGTATGGGACCCCGTACTGGTGGCGGCGAGAAAAGCGGCATCAAAGGTGCGCGAGGTGACTTACTGACGGGGGATGCTCATCCCTGCCCAGGGGTGCGGGGCACTGCGCGACCAGCCCGCACGCACCCGCACCCGCACCCCGCAACGCGACCTAAGCCGTCCCGCTGATCCTCGGAAGCGAAGTAACCCCCGCCCCTCCCGGCGCAGCCGCGGCAGCGGGCTGCTCCGCCCCGGGACGGGCGTGTGCCGCCGCGGGCCGTGTGGACCGCAGCCGATTGCTCACCGCCTCGTCCAGCGTCACCGGCCGCTGCATCTGCGCGGCCAGCCGCCCCGCCTCCTGACCGAGCCGTGCCACGTCCTCCCAGGGAAGCCGCACCACGAGGGAGAGCTCCGCCTCGCCGTCGGGAAGCGCCTGCATGGGAGGGAATACCTGAGGAGTAACCCGCTCGTTCATCGCCTGTTCCTCACGTCGCCTGGACCGCACGTCGGTTTCACACACATACGCACGCGACCGTGCCGACGTTCACCGAAACGCCCCCTGCTTCGGCCCATCCTTCCCTGGGCACTACTTACCTGTGGTCATACCCGTCCATGACGTGAACCCGGTGCGCCGCACGCCGTATGTGACGTACGCACTCATAGCCGCGAACATCCTGGTGTTCCTGTTCACGCCCGGCATAGCCGGCTCCGTGGCGGGCGGCAGCGATCTGGCGCAGCTGTGTCATCTGCAGGCCTTCATGGACCACTACGCGGCGGTCCCCAGAGAGCTGATCCACCATCAGATGCCCCAGGTGGTCCCGACCGGGCAGGTGGGGCTCGCCCGGAGCGGTCCCGGCTGCGTGGTCGGACCGCCGAGCTACGACAAGTCGCCGGCGCTGTCCGTCTTCACGGCGATGTTCCTGCACGGCAGCTGGCTGCATCTGCTGGGCAACATGCTGTTCCTGCTGATCTTCGGCAACAACGTCGAGGACCGGATGGGCCACGTCCGGTACTTCCTCTTCTATGTCGTCTGCGGCTACGCGGCCGGCTACGGCTTCGCGCTCGTCAACGACACCTCGGGCGACCCGCTGATCGGCGCGTCCGGTGCGATCGCCGGCGTCCTGGGCGCCTATCTGGTCCTCTACCCGCGGGCCAGGGTGTGGGTGCTGGTGCCGTTCCTGATCTTCCTGCCGCTGCGGTTGCCGGCCTGGCTGGTGCTGGGCTTCTGGTTCGTGCTCCAGGCCGTGTACTCGTCCGGCGAGGGCGTCTCGGACGCCGGGACCGTGGCGTACGCGGCACACGTCGTCGGCTTCATCGCGGGCATGCTGCTCGCCTGGCCGCTGAAGCCGGGCACGCCTCCGCCGCCGGAGCCGCGCGGCCTGCTGTTCGGCAGGCGGGCCCGGCCCCGGCCCGGCTGGTAGGCGGGTTCAGCGCACGGTCTGGGAGTGGACGTACTCCACGAGCCGGGTCAGCGCGTCCGGGTCGGTGGACGGCATGACGCCGTGCCCGAGGTTGAAGACATGGCCTTCGAGGCCGGCGGCCGCGTCGAGCACCTCGCGCGCCTTGGTCTCCACCACGTCCTTGCCGGCGAACAGGACCGTCGGGTCGAGGTTGCCCTGGAGCGCCTTGCCGGGGCCGATCCGGCGGGCGGCCTCGTCGAGCGGAACGCGATAGTCGACGCCCACCACGTCCGCACCGGCCTCGCCCATGAGCCGGAGCAGTTCGCCGGTGCCGACGCCGAAGTGGATGCGCGGGACGCCGTACCCGGAGACGGCGTCGAAGATCTTCGCGGAGGCGGGCAGCACCGAGCGCCGGTAGTCGGCGGGGGCGAGCGCGCCGGCCCAGGAGTCGAAGAGCTGGACGGCGGAGGCGCCGGCCTCGATCTGCACCTTGAGGAACGCGGCCGTGATGTCGGCGAGGCGGTCGAGGAGGTCGGCCCAGAGCTCGGGGGCGCCGTACATCATCGCCTTGGCGTTCTCGTACGTGCGCGAGGGGCCGCCCTCGATGAGGTAGCTCGCGAGGGTGAACGGGGCGCCGGCGAAGCCGATCAGCGGGGTCGCACCCAGCTCCCGGGTGAGCAGGCCGATCGCCTCGGTGACGTAGGAGACGTCCTCGGGCGTGAGGTCACGGAGCTGCGCGAGGTCGGCGCGGGTGCGGATCGGGTGCGCGACGACCGGGCCGACGCCGGGCTTGATGTCGAGGTCGACGCCGATGGCCTTGAGCGGGACGACGATGTCGCTGAAGTAGATCGCCGCGTCCACGTTGTGCCGGCGCACGGGCTGGAGTGTGATCTCGGTAACCAGCTCGGGCCGCGTGCAGGACTCCAGCATCGGGACGCCCTCGCGCACCTTGTGGTACTCCGGCAGTGAGCGCCCGGCCTGCCGCATGAACCACACGGGGGTGTGCGGCACGGGTTCACGCCTGCACGCCTTCAGGAAGGCACTGTCGTACGTCGCTGTCGGCTGCTGGCCCGCGGGGCTTCCGTTCGCACTCACGACGGCAAGTCTCGCACGCCCCCGAAGCCGCCGTGGCCGCGCCCTGTACGGCACCTCGGGTGGTGCCTTAGGTGGTGTCTCTCCCTGCGCGAAGGCGTCGTTCCCCTTACTCTTCCCCGCATGGCTGCGGCTCAGGGACGACTGTCGGACGGCGCTGGCGGGACGGGCGAGGGGAAGGACACCGGGGAGGGGCAAGGGAATACGGGCAGTACGGCGCCACCGGTACCGCAGGCCTTCCGGGCCGCGGTCGACGCGTTGCGCGGCGCACGGCTGCGGCCGCAGGTCGAGGTGGAGCCGACGCCCGCGCCGCAGCGGCTCGCCCCGTTCGCGTACGCTCTGGAGGCGGCGGTGGTCGACGGCGACCAGGATCTCGCCGACGGGCGTCTCGTGCTGCTGCACGACCCGGCCGGGCACGACACCTGGCGCGGCACGTTCCGGCTGGTCACGCTGGTGCGCGCGGAACTGGAGCCGGAGATGGCGGCCGACCCGCTGCTGCCGGAGGTCTGCTGGTCGTGGCTGACCGGGGCGCTCCAGGCGCGCGGTCTGTCGTACGGGGAGCCGAGCGGGACCGTGACGCGCGCGAGTTCGCACTACTTCGGCGGGCTGTCCGAGCGTCCCGCCGCCTCGCAGATCGAGATCCGGGCCTCCTGGACGCCCCGGGAGGGCCGCTCCGGCGTCCCGGACACCGCGGGGCACCTCGCCTCCTGGTGCGACCTGCTGGCGCAGGTCGCGGGGCTGCCGCCGGCCGCCCCCGGCGACGCCTCGGTGGTGTCGCTGCCGCAGCGCCGCGAC
Source organism: Streptomyces sp. Ag109_O5-1 (assembly GCF_003814875.1). Lineage (GTDB taxonomy): Bacteria > Actinomycetota > Actinomycetes > Streptomycetales > Streptomycetaceae > Streptomyces > Streptomyces sasae. The sequence goes on from NZ_RKQF01000001.1 coordinate 2,910,135, forward strand.
CCGCAGGCCCGCTGAGCCCTTACCACGCCCCTTCACCACCATGGAGCGGGACCCGTCCACCCGGGTCCCGTCGACTCACCCTTCATTGACCATCTCTTTGTCGATACGGCCACTTTCTGTCCCGTACCGCAACAGCCCGAACCGATTCGATCTTCGGATGATCGATCGCGTGTCCGAATTGCACGTATTGTTACTCACCAGATCGTGATCATTCTCTAAAGGCGGACGGGTTTGGTGCCGAAGACGACTGTGACCTTGAAAGCACGGTTCGTCCCGGCTTCATCCCCACAAGCCGGCCCCCCGTCCCCCACCCCAGGAGGCCTGGTGTCCGTTCTCCTAGAGCAGCCCGCAAGCCTGGTCGCCTACCGCCCGAACAAGCCCACCGCGATGGTGGTCGTGGCCGATCCGCGCGTCCGCTCCACCGTCACCCGCCACCTGTGGGCGCTCGGCGTGCGCGATGTGATCGAGGCCTCGTCCATCGCGGAGGCTCGTCCCCGCATCGGCAACCCCCGCGACATCTGTGTCGCCGACGTCCACCTCCCCGACGGCTCCGGCCTGACCCTTCTGTCCGAGACCCGGGCGGCGGGCTGGCCCAACGGCCTGGCCCTGTCCGCCGCCGACGACATCGGCGCCGTGCGCAACGCCCTGGCCGGCGGGGTCAAGGGCTACGTCGTCACCGGCACCCGCACCAACATCGGGCTCCCCACCCGACCGGGCGCCGCCCCCATCGGTTCCGCCGCCGCCCGTATGCACCGCCGCCCCCCGGGTGCCCCGAGCCACCCGGGTGGCTACCGCGAGCTCTCCGGCCGTGAGGTCGAGGTGCTCCGGCTGGTCGCGGAGGGCCAGTCGAACAAGGCGATCGGCGTCTCGATGGGCCTGTCCGCCCTGACCGTCAAGAGCCACCTCGCCCGTATCGCCCGCAAGCTCGGCACGGGCGACCGTGCCGGAATGGTCGCCGTGGCCCTCCGCACCGGCATCATCCACTGACCCGTCGAACGTTCACCGACGTGAACCCGATCGGCCGCCGGTCCCGCTCACGCCGCACTCCGCTGTCCCCCGTTCGTGGACCCGATCTTTCACCGACCTGACTGGTTTACGACCCTCCGGCGCCCGTCGACGGAACGTTCCGTCGACGGGCGCCGTCCACACACAGATACCCTTGACATGTGACCGACGCCCAAGAGACCGCAGCAGACAGTTCACTGCGCACCACCGGGGGCACCCCTCCGGACGACGCCGGATCTTCTGTGACGGGGGCGCCGATCCCTCTGCTGGAGCCGCGTGAGGGCATTCCGCCCGTGGTCGCGGACGAGGCTGCCCTCGCCCGCGTGATCGCCGCGTTCGCCGCCGGCTCCGGTCCGGTCGCCGTCGACGCCGAGCGTGCGTCCGGCTACCGCTACGGGCAGCGCGCCTACCTCGTCCAGCTGCGCCGCGAGGGCGCCGGGACCGCGCTGATCGACCCGGTCGCCTGCCCCGACCTGTCCGGCCTCGGCGAGGCGCTCGCCGGCGTCGAGTGGGTGCTGCACGCGGCCACCCAGGACCTGCCCTGTCTGCGCGAGATAGGCATGGTGCCCAGCAGCCTCTTCGACACCGAGCTGGCGGGCCGTCTCGCCGGGTTCCCCCGGGTCGGGCTCGGCGCGATGGTCGAGAGCGTCCTCGGGTTCGTCCTGGAGAAGGGCCACTCCGCTGTCGACTGGTCGACCCGGCCGCTGCCCGAGCCCTGGCTGCGCTATGCGGCGCTCGACGTCGAGCTGCTCGTCGACCTGCGGGACGCGCTGGAGAAGGAGCTGGACCGGCAGGGGAAGCTGGAGTGGGCGCGGCAGGAGTTCGACGCGATCGCGGCCGCGCCGCCGGCCGAGCCGAGGAAGGATCCCTGGCGCCGGACGTCCGGGATGCACAAGGTGCGGCGGCGCCGGCAGCTGGGCGTGGTGCGGGAGCTGTGGGAGACCCGGGACCGGATCGCGCAGAAGCGGGACGTGTCGCCGGGCAAGGTGCTCGGTGACACGGCGATCGTGGAGGCGGCGCTCGCCCTGCCGGCCAATGTGCACGTCCTCGCCGGGCTGAACGGGTTCGGGCACCGCATGGGGCGGCGCCAGCTGGAGCAGTGGCAGGCCGCGGTGGACCGGGCGAAGGCCTTGCCGGACGCCGCACTGCCGCAGCCGGGGCAGCCGGTCACGGGGCCGCCGCCGCCACGGGCCTGGGCCGACAAGGATCCCGCCGCGGCGGCTCGGCTGTCCGCGGCGCGCGCCGCGGTGTCGGCGCTGGCCGAGGAGCTGAACATGCCGCAGGAGAACCTGATCACGCCGGACACGGTGCGGCGGCTCTGCTGGGAGCCGCCGCAGGTGGTGGACGCCGAGACGGTGGGAGCAGCGCTGGAGGGGTACGGGGCACGGCCCTGGCAGGTGGAGCAGGTGACGCCGGTGCTGGTGACGGCGCTCGCCGTCTAGGCCGTTTTCCCGGGTTCTCAGACGCGCCGGGAGCCCTTCGGTTACTCCGGGGGTTCCTCGGCCGTCTCGCCGTGCGACCGGTCGGGGGCGGGTGCGCCTTCGAGGAACGCGGTGTACAGACACCTGCCCCGGTTCACCGAGAGGTCCAGCTCCGGCAGGACCTCGGGAACCGCGATCGCGGTCACCAGATTGCGGTACATGCGCGAAACGCGTTCTTCCACGTTCCCCAGGTGCCGGTCGAGGGTGTTCGAGATCAGCACCACTCCGGCCCAGCCGCCCGCGATCTGGTGGGCCTGCTGCTCCGGGTCGACGAAAGGCTTCAGCTCACCGCGCCGCCGGGCCTCGGTCAGCTGCCCTGCGTTGAAAACGATCCAGTCCGGCCACGGAGTTCCATAGGTTTCCGGCGCACTGCTGTGGAACGACAGCATCAGAGCGGCCTGCAGGGCGCTCTCGTGGGAGATCCGGTGCGCCAGGATCATGCCGATGTCGACCACTTCCTGGAGCATGATCCTCTGCTCCACGAGCCCGTCCATGGTCAGCGTGTTTTCCATGATGGCCGTCGCCACTTCGAGCTTTCCGCCGGGGAAATGCCGGTAGAAGGCCCCCTTGCTCGTCCGTGCGGCCGTGATGAGGTCGCTGATCGAGGTCCCCTCATAGCTGTCCGCCACGAAGAGCGCGCCGGCGGTGTCGAGGATGCGCTGCCTGGTGTCGATGGCACGCTGCTGCCGACGTCGCGGCCTGCGCGGGTTGCTCATTCGATCTCGCCTTCGAGGCCCGTCGGCCGATGAGGTGCCTGCCGATACTAGCGTGAAGTGGGGCGTAAGGCCCCCTCTGCAGATCAGTCCTGACCTGCCCCATTACGACGCCCCACTACACCCGGTGTTCCCTTGACGTCACAGGGGCGGCGTTCCAGACTTGGCACCGCCAGAAGAGACCGAACGGTCCCTTCTGGCGTGGACCGGCATCCAGGAAACACCGCCATCTCATCCGAGTCAGGGCAATCACCGGTAGGAAAGCGGGCGGAGAAGAAGAGACCTCATGGTCCCAACAAGCCCGGTCGGCCTCGTACCGGCAGGTCGATCAGCGCAGCCTTCATGGGAGAGCACAGCAATGACCATCCCCTCCGGCACCGCAGCGGTGATCGCCCCGTACGACGGCGACGGTCCGTATCCGCGGGCCTTCGCCCGACAGGGCTGGCGGACTGTGGCCGTCGTACCGGAGCACCGTCTGCGGCCACCGGCGTACCGGATCGCCCCGATACCCGCCGGATACGCCGGCACGGTCGTGCACCGGGGAGTCCGGCAGACGGTCAAGGCCCTGCGGGCACTGGGTGTGTCGGCCGTCGTCGCGGGCAGCGCCGAGGGCATCGAAGCGGCCGACCGGATCGCCTGGCAGCTCGGCCTGCCCGGCGCCGATCCGGCGTCGTCCCCGCTGAGGTACGACCGCGGTGCTCAGGCGGCCCGCCTGTCACGGGCGGGAATCCCCGCTCTGCGGGGCATCCGCACGACGAGTCCGGCCGCCGCCGTGGCCTGGGCGCGCACCTGCCCGCTGCCCGGCTACCTGCTCGCCCCGGCCGTCGCCGGAATCCCGGTCGAGCCGGTGGAATGCGCGGACGCGCTCCAGATCAACAGTTCCTGGCCGGTCATGCGGCACGCGGCCGTCCGGTACTCCGGCAGCGCACACCTGGTCCTGACCGAACTGCCCTCCCGCCCGCAGTACACGGTGCAGACCGTCACCCGGCCGGGCCCGGACGGCCGTCCCGAACACGTCGTCACCGGCGTGTGGGAGGACGCCCGCAGCGGGCACGGCCGACCGGACCCTGCCGGCCCGCTCTCCTCGGACAGCCGGCCGGCCCGGACCCTCACGCTCCGCACGACGCGGGTGCTCGACGCGCTCGGCGTGGCCTGCGGCCCGGCGACCACCCGGTTCGCGTACCGGGCCGGCGACGAGCCGCTGCTGGTGTACTCGCTCGCGGCGCCCGTCGTGACACCCGCCGACGAAGCACTGCGCAGGACGACCGCGGTTCACCTGGTCGCTCCCCGCATGAAGCCGTTGTAGATGAAGCGTTGCAGGCAGAGGAAGACGACCAGCGTCGGCAGGATCACCAGGATCGCTCCCGCCGAGATGATCTCCCAGTGCGCTCCGTAGGGTCCCCGGAAGCGGAACAGTGACGTCGAGATCACGCCAAGGTTCTGGGAGGGCATGTAGAGGAACGGAATGTAGAAGTCGTTGTAGACGGCTATGCCCTTGACGATGACGACGGTCGCGATCGCCGGTTTCAGCAGCGGGAGGATGATCCTGAGGTAGATCGTGAACGCGTTCGCGCCGTCCAGGCGGGCCGATTCGTCCAGGGAGATCGGGATCGAGCGGACGAACTGCAGGAAGATGTGGCTGTGGTGGCCGCGCGGGTACGGTGAACAGCCGCTGTACGAGGTCGAGTTGACGCTGCTGCACAAGGACGGGGTGCTCGACTCCTGGCGGCGGCGGGTCGGCTTCCGGACGGTGGAGCTGGACCGGCGGGCGGATGAGCACGGCACCGGGTTCACCTTCGTGGTGAACGGCGAGCGGCTGTTCGCGCGGGGCGTCAACTGGATCCCGGACGACGTGTTCCCGTCCCGGGTGACCCGGGAGCGGTACCGGGAGCGCCTCGGGCGGGCCGCCGACGCGGGCGTGGACCTCGTACGGGTCTGGGGCGGCGGGATCTACGAGAGCGAGGACTTCTACGACACCTGCGACGAGTCGGGGCTGCTGGTGTGGCAGGACTTCCCGTTCGCGTGCGCGGCCTATCCGGAGGAGCAGCCGCTGCGGGGCGAGGTGGAGGCGGAGGCCCGGGAGAACGTCGTACGGCTGATGCCGCATCCGTCGCTGGCGGTGTGGAACGGCAACAACGAGAACCTGTGGGGCTTCCGGGACTGGGGGTGGGAGGAGCGGCTGGCCGGGGCATCCTGGGGCGAGGGGTACTACCTGGGGCTGTTGCCGCGGGTGGTGGCCGAGCTGGATCCGACACGGCCGTACACGGCGGGCAGTCCGTGGTCCGGGTCGTGGGACCGGCATCCGAACGATCCGGCGCACGGCACGCACCACTCCTGGGAGGTGTGGAACCGGGCGGACTACGCGGAGTACCGCGCCCAAGTGCCGCGATTCGTGGCCGAGTTCGGGTGGCAGGCGCCCCCCGCGTACGCCACGCTGCGGCGCGCGCTGCCGGGTGAGGCGCTCGCGGCGGACTCCCCCGGGATGCTGCACCACCAGAAGGCGGACGACGGGAACGGGAAGCTGCGGCGCGGCCTGGAGCGGCATTTCGTCTTCCCCGAGGGGGACTTCGACCGTTGGCACTACCTCACGCAGGTCAACCAGGCGCGCGCCGTGGCCGCCGGGATCGAGCACTGGCGCGCGCACTGGCCGGTGTGCGCGGGCACGGTGGTCTGGCAGCTCAACGACTGCTGGCCGGTGACCTCCTGGGCGGCCCTCGACGGGGACGGACGGGAGAAACCGCTCTGGCACGAACTGCGGCGGCTGTACGCGGACCGATTGCTGACGCTTCAAGTACGGAAGCGAGGGCTGGTGTTGGCCGCCGTCAATCAGGCGCGTGAGGCGTGGGCGGGAGCGGTCGCGCTGCGCCGGATGACCGTCGACGGGGTGGTGGTCGCGGGCGCGAGCGTGGAGTTGGCCGCCGGGGCGCGGGCGGTGGCGGTCGTCGAGGTGCCGGAGGGGCTTCGCCCCGAGGGGCCGGCGGAGTTCCTGGTGGCCGACGCATGGGGGTCCCCCCGCTCGAGCGAAGTCGAGAGCGGGGAAGGACTGCGGGCCCTGTACTTCCCGGCGGCCGACCGCGAAATCCCTTACCCGAAGCCCGAGTTCGAGGTGACGGTCGCGGCGGGGGCGGTGACCGTGACGGCTCTCACCCTCGTACGGGACCTGCTCCTCCAGGCCGACCGGCTGGACCCGGCCGCGCGGGCCGACCGGGGGCTGGTCACGCTCCTTCCCGGGGAACGGGTCACGATCGGGGTGACCGGCTGGAAGACTCCCGACGTGGCCGCCGCCCGGGCCGCCCTGTACTGCGTGGAGCCCTCCCGATGACAGCACCCCGCGTCACCATCAAGGACGTCGCCGCCCGTGCCGGCGTGTCCAAGGGGGCCGTGTCGCTGGCCTTCAACCACAAGCCGGGGCTGGCCGAGGCGACCCGCGACCGGATCTTCGCGGCGGCCCGGGAGCTGGGCTGGGCGCCGGACACCACGGCACGGTCGCTCGCCGGAGCGCGGGTGGACGTGGTGGGGCTCGCGGTCTGCCGGCCGGCCCGGATGCTCGGGCTCGAACCCTGGTACATGGAGTTCATCTCGGGCCTGGAGAGCGTCCTGACCGAGCACTCCTGCTCGCTGCTGCTCCGCCTGGTACGGAACGTGGAGGACGAGGTCGGGCTGCTGGAGTCCTGGTGGAGGGGGCGGCAGATCGGCGGGGCGATCCTTGTCGACTTCCGGGCGGACGACCCCCGGGTGGGGGCGGCGCGACGACTGGGGCTGCCGGTGGTGGCCGTCGGGCACCACTCGCTGACGGGCGGCCTCACGTCCGTGTGGACGGAGGACGGCGATGCCGTCAAGGAGGCCGTGCGGTACCTCGCGGCGCTCGGGCACCGCCGTATAGCGCGCGTCGGCGGGGCCGCCGCGCTCGGCCACACCGCGATGCGGACGGCGGCGTTCGACGAGGCGGCGCGGGTGCTGGAGCTGGCCGGGGCGTGGCAGGTGACGACCGACTACTCCGGGGAGGCGGGGGCTCGGGCCACCCGGTCGCTGCTGAGCGCCGCCGCACCGGACCGGCCGACGGCGATCGTGTACGACAACGACATCATGGCGGTGGCGGGGCTTTCGGTGGCCGCGGAGATGGGGTTGCGGGTGCCGGGTGATGTGTCGTTGCTGGCGTGGGACGACTCGCAGTTGTGCCGGCTCACTCATCCGACGTTGTCGGCGATGAGCCATGATGTGCATGGGTTCGGGGCGGATGTGGCTCGGACGTTGTTCGAGGAGGGCGGGTCGCATGCGGTGGCTACGCCGGTACTGACGCCTCGGGGGTCCACTGCGCCGCCGCGGTGAAGCGCCGTGAGGGGCTGCGGGTCCGCTGTGGCTGATCGCGCCCACGCGGCGGAGCCGCATATCGGTTACGCCCCGCGCCCCTGAAGGGGCGCTCCCCGACCGTCGGCTTCAGTGTGACCTTCGCCGCTCCGGGCGTCGGGACTGGGCAGTCACGTTACTCATAAGTAGCATGGGCCCTGAGCGCGTGCTCAGCACATGCAGCAGTGCCATCCCGCACCCTGGAGGAGAGCCAATCGTGCCTCGTACCGTCAGGGATGTCGTCTTCGTCGACGGCGTCCGTACCCCGTTCGGCAAGGCGGGCCCGAAGGGCATCTACCACGAGACCCGTGCCGACGACCTCGTCGTGAAGGCGATCCGGGAGCTGCTGCGCCGCAACCCCGGTCTGGACACCAAGAAGATCGACGAGGTCGCCATCGCCGCGACCACGCAGATCGGTGACCAGGGTCTGACCATCGGCCGTACCGCGGGCATCCTCGCGGGGCTGCCGCAGTCCGTGCCGGGCTACTCCATCGACCGTATGTGTGCCGGCGCCCTGACCGCCGTCACCACGGTCGCCGGTTCCGTCGCCTTCGGCGCGTACGACGTCGCCATCGCCGGCGGTGTCGAGCACATGGGCCGTCACCCGATGGGCGAGGGCGTGGACCCGAACCCGCGGTTCGTCAGCGAGAAGCTGGTCGACGAGTCGGCGCTGTTCATGGGCATGACCGCCGAGAACCTGCACGACCGCTACCCGCAGATCACCAAGCAGCGCGCGGACGAGTACGCGGTGCGCTCGCAGGAGAAGGCCGCCAAGGCGTACGCCAACGGCAAGATCCAGCAGGACCTGGTGCCGATCTCGGTGCGCCGGACCAACCCGGAGGGCGGCGAGACCGGTTGGGGTCTCGTGACGGCCGACGAGCCGATGCGCCCGGGCACGACGCTGGAGAGCCTCTCCGGTCTCAAGACGCCGTTCCGCGTGCACGGGCGGGTCACCGCCGGTAACGCGGCCGGTCTGAACGACGGTGCGACCGCCTCGCTGATCGCCTCCGAGGACTTCGCCCGCGAGAACAACCTGCCGGTGAAGATGCGTCTCGTGGCGTACTCCTTCGCGGGTGTGGAGCCGGAGGTCATGGGTTACGGCCCGATCCCGGCGACGGAGAAGGCGCTGGCCCAGGCGGGTCTGTCGATCTCCGACATCGGTCTCTTCGAGATCAACGAGGCCTTCGCCGTCCAGGTGCTGGCCTTCCTGGAGCACTACGGCATCGCGGACGACGACGAGCGCGTCAACCAGTACGGCGGCGCGATCGCCTTCGGTCACCCGCTGGCCTCCTCGGGTGTGCGTCTGATGACGCAGCTGGCCCGCCAGTTCGAGGAGCAGCCGAACGTCCGCTACGGCCTGACCACCATGTGCGTCGGCTTCGGCATGGGCGCGACGGTCATCTGGGAGAACCCGCACTTCGAGGGGGACAAGTGAGCACCACCGCCGAGCTTTTGAAGCAGGCCTCGGACCTGTTCCCCGACGAGGTCGTGACGTCGGCGCACGTGCGCCACTTCGACCTGCCGTTCGGGGCCGGCCGCTTCGCGCTGATCACCCTCGACAACGGCCTGGACCACACCAAGCCGACCACCTTCGGCCCGGCCTCGCTGGCGAACCTCAACACCGCCATCGACCAGGTCGAGAAGGAGGCCGCCGACGGCACGATCGTCGGTATCGGCATCACCGGTAAGCCGTTCATCTTCGCGGTCGGCGCCGACCTCAAGGGTGTCGAGCTCCTCAAGGAGCACGAGCACGCGCTCGCCATCGGCAAGGGCGGCCACGAGGTCTTCAAGCGGCTGTCGGGCCTCGCGGTGCCGACCTTCGCGTACTACAACGGTGCCGCCATGGGCGGTGGCGTCGAGGTCGGTCTGCACTGCAAGTACCGGACCGTCTCCAAGGCCATCCCGGCGTTCTCCCTCCCCGAGGTCTTCCTCGGTCTGGTCCCGGGCTGGGGCGGCTGCGCGCTGCTGCCGAACCTGATCGGCGCCGACAAGGCCGTCTCGGTGATCATCGAGAACAGCCTCAACCAGAACAAGCAGCTCAAGGGTCAGCAGGTCTTCGACCTGGGCATCGCCGACGCCCTCTTCGAGGGTGCCGACTTCCTTGAGCAGTCGCTGATCTGGACCGCCCAGGTGCTGAAGGGCGACATCGCGGTCGAGCGCCCGGTGATCGACCGCGGCGAGGCCTGGGACCAGGCCGTCGCGCGCGGCCGGTTCATCGCCGACTCCAAGGTGCACGGCGCCGCCCCGGCCGCCTACCGCGCCCTGGACATCATCGCCGCCGCCAAGAACGGCGACCTGCAGCAGGGCTACGACGCCGAGGACCTGGCGCTCGCCGACCTGATCATGGGCGGCGAACTGCGCGCCGGCATCTACGCGTTCAACCTGGTGCAGAAGCGCGGCAGGCGGCCCGCCGGTGCCCCGGACAAGAACCTGGCGCGCCCGGTCACCAAGGTCGGTGTCGTCGGTGCCGGTCTGATGGCCTCCCAGCTCGCGCTGCTCTTCCTGCGCCGTCTGGAGGTGCCGGTCGTGCTGACCGACATCGACCAGGAGCGCGTCGACAAGGGTGTGGGCTACGTCCACGCCGAGATCGACAAGCTGCTCGGCAAGGGCCGTATCAACCAGGACAAGGCCAACCGCCTCAAGGCCCTGGTCACCGGTGTGCTGGACAAGGCCGAGGGCTTCTCCGACGCGGACTTCATCATCGAGGCCGTGTTCGAGGAGATCGGCGTCAAGCAGACGGTCTTCGCCGAGGTCGAGGCGGTCGCCCCGGCGCACGCGATCCTCGCCACCAACACCTCCTCGCTGTCGGTGACGGAGATGGCGTCGAAGCTCAAGAACCCCGAGCGGGTCGTGGGCTTCCACTTCTTCAACCCGGTCGCGGTCCTCCCGCTCCTGGAGATCGTGCGCGGCGAGCAGACCGACGACGCGTCGCTCGCGACCGCGTTCGCCGTTGCCAAGAAGCTGAAGAAGACGGCGGTTCTGGTGAAGGACGCCCCGGCGTTCGTCGTGAACCGCATCCTCACCCGCTTCATGGGCGAGATCCAGAACGTCATCGACGAGGGCACGCCCGTCGAGGTCGCCGAGAAGGCCGTGGAGCCACTCGGTCTCCCGATGTCCCCGCTGGTGCTCCTGGAGCTGGTCGGTCCCGCGATCGGTCTGCACGTCTCGGAAACCCTCAACCGGGCCTTCCCGGACCGCTTCACGGTCTCCCCGAACCTCGCGGCCGTCGTCAAGGCGGGCAAGCGCGGCTTCTACGTGTACGACAGCGGGAAGCCGGAGCTGGACCCCGAGGTCGCCGCGCTGCTCAAGCAGGGTGACGTGGTCCTCTCCGAGGAGCAGGTCCGGGACCGTGTCCTGGACGCCGTCGCCCAGGAGATCGGGCTCATGCTCGACGAGGGTGTCGTCGCCGAGGCGCAGGACATCGACCTCTGCCTGATCACGGGCGCCGGCTGGCCCTTCCACCTGGGCGGCATCACGCCGTACCTGGACCGCGAGGGTGTCTCGGAGCGCGTGAACGGCAAGAAGTTCCTGGCGCCGGGTGTGGCGTCCGTACCGGCGTAACGGCCTACGGCCGGTTCGCCGAAGGGGGCTCCGCGTGGCGCGGGGCCCCCTTTTGCGTGCCGGGTCGGCTGTGCGCCGGCCATCGCCGTACGGGGTGCGGTGCGTGTGCGAGTGCCGGCTCGTCGTGGCTGGTCGCGCCCACGCGGCGGTAGCCGCATATGAATACAGCCCCGTGCCCCTGACGGGGCGCTATCCCACCGTCAGCCAGGGACCGAACTCTGTTGAGCCTGGCGCCACTTGGCGGGTCACCGCCAGGCGGGCGTCCGCGCCCAGGACCGCGATCGTCGCCCTGCCCAGTGCGTCGAACGCGGCCGCCGGGGCGCCCGCGATCGTGCCGCCCAGTGCGGTCGTGGGCAGTTCCCGCCACCCTTGTTTCCCGGGCAGGAACCGGTAGGCCACCCCACCCAGGTCGGCCCTGCTCACCGCGAGTGTGCCGGTCTCCGGGGACGGTGACGCGGCCAGCGCGATCGCCCCGAACCCGCCCGGGCCGCCGATGGATGCCGCGGGCTGGGCCCAGCGGCCGCCCGGGGCGTCCTCCTGGGCCATCAGCAGGCGACCCGTCTCGGGCTGCCGGTACACCGTCATGACCTGGCCGCCCGGTTGTACGACGGCGGCCACCGGGCCCGCCGGCACGGTGAGCCGGAACCGCGGGGCCCTGGTGAGAGGTTCGTCGAGGGAGTTCTGGGCCCAGTGGAACACGCCCTCACGGCTGGCGCCGAAGACCTCGACATGGCCGTTGGCCGCGGTCACCGCGGTGAGGCCCTCCTGGAGGTCGTGGCCGCGCAGGTCGGTCCACTCGCCCCAGGCGCCGTCGGCTTCCCGGATGCGGGTGTGGAGGCCGAGCCCGGCGTTGCGTACGAAGACGTGGAGGCGGCCCATGCCGTCCCTGGTGGCGACCGGGCCGCCGAGGTGACGGTCGCGGTGCGGGATGCCCGCGGACGGGTTGCCGAGGCTGATCCAGCCGGGAAACACCCCGTCGGGTTCGGCCTGTTCGAGCAGGACGATCTCGCGGACATGGTCTTCGCCGGCGGCCAGGTGGGAGAGGCGTTCGGCGAGGATCTGCCAGCGGCCGTCCGGGGTGAGGCTCACCGCGAGCCCGGGGGCGAGGGGGCCGCCGCCGAGCAGGAAGGGGCCGCGCCACTGGTCGGTGCCGGGCTGTGCCTCCAGCCAGACCGCGGCCTGCCGGTTGACGACCGCGAACGCGGCGAGCCGGCCCCTGCGGTCGGCGAGCAGCCAGGCGGCGCCCGACGGGTGGCGCGGGGCGGTGCTCTGCACCCAGCCGGTGCGGCGCGAGGAGAAGGACAGCGCGTAGTCGCCGCTGCCGGCCGGGTCGCCGCTGTCGTAGCCGTCGGCCGCGCCGTAGACGTTGAGGAAGTAGTCCTTGAGGGAGACGGAGCGCTGGCTGAGGTTGTGGGGCCAGCGTTCGTTGTAGTAGCCGCGGTAGGACTCGACGGCGTAGGCGGTGGGGCCCTGGTAGTGGTCCAGGGCGAACCAGGCGAACAGCGCCGCCGCGGTGTGGTCGGCGTGGTCGGAGAGGTCGCCGTGGTCGTGGCGTTGCGGGAAGGCCTCGTTGTGGACGAGGCGGTCGGGGTCGGGGTCCAGGGTGCGGACCAGGGTGGGGCGGACCAGGTCCATGATCTGGACGAGGGTGTCCACCAGGCCGGTCCGGGTGTACCAGTGGACCTCGGGGACCAGGCCGCCGGTGGGGACGAGGGTAGGTACCTGCTGGACCTCCTCGTGCCAGAGCACGTGCAGGCTGCGGGCGGGGCCCTCGGGGGTGCCGTGCTGGCGGATGTTGAGGAAGATCAGCGTCACCCAGGGAGCGTCGGCGAGGGTGTAGGCCTCCGCGACCGCGCCGCCCGCGGTGGTGAGGGTGGCCGGTTTCCAGGGTGCCGTGCGGTCGCCGAGGACCATTGCGGCGTAGGCGGCCCTGAGGCCGTTCTGCCGGGCTCTGCCGTAGGCCTCGCGGTCCTCGGGTACCGGGCCGGTCTGTCCGGGGCGGGGGTTGCGGCCGTCGGCGTCGCCGCTGGTGAGGCACACCGTGGTGGTGCGGGTGCCGGCCTTGAGGCCCTGGAAGACGGCCGGGTTCATGAAGTACAGGTCGTCGTCGGGGTGCGCCACGATCTGCAGCACGGAGGCGAGACTGGTCATGGTTCTTTTGCTCCCTACGGCCGTCACAGCGGCCATCCCGGCAGATAGCCCGCGTGCGCCCGCTGGTTGCGGGTCGATCCGGTCTCGAACTGGCTCGGCACCGGGAAGTAACTGGGCAGGAACGCGGCCAGGACGGCGTCCTGCTCGTCCTCGGGGACGTCCCCGTCGTGGTAGTCGTTGAGGCAGAACACGTCGTGCGGGCGGACGGTGAGGATCCGGTTGAGCCGGGCCGCGTGGTCGCTGAGGCCGACGTTGACGAACCCGCAGGAGATGCTGCCGGGCACGCTGCGCAGGGTGTGGTAGCCGAAGTAGTGGTGCAGCGAGGAGGCCACGGAGATGTCGCTGTGGCTGCGCAGCCTGCTGGCCGCGGTGGCCCGGACGGCGTCGGGGTAGCGCTGCTCGATGTCGGCCAGGACGCTGCGCCGCAGCGGGTGGGGCGCGTGCAGGAAGCTGTGCACCAGGGTCTGGCCGAAGTCCCGCTCGATCAGGGCCCGGTTGTTCTTGGCGGCGCTGATGTTGAACTCGTCGGCGGTGGTCGCCTCGGCCATCGGCACGGCGGTCGGCGACATGAAGTGCCGGGCCTGGCCGTTGCCGAGGAAGAACATGTCCGGCTGCACGGTCCGGCCGAGGAAAACGTCGTCGTTGAAGTACAGGAAGTGCTCGGCCAGCCCCTCGATGTGGTGCAACTGGCTCTCGATGGCATGGGAGTTGTACGTCGGCAGGGCGCCGCCGGCGCCGAAGATCTCCGTGTGGTCGACGACCCGGACCCGGGGGTGGGAGAGGTCCAGCCAGTCGGGGACCTGCCGGTCGGTGACGAGGTAGATGTTCCGGATCCAGGGGGCGTACATGTCGATGGACCGCAGGGAGTACCGCAGTTCGTCGCGGTCGCGGAAGCGGGCCGCACTGGTCGCCGCGTCCTCCGTCGCCAGGCCCATCGAGGCCAGGACGGCGTTCTTGCGCTCCAGCCAGTCGACGTCGGCGCCGTCGACCCAGGTGTACACGGCGTCGACGGGGAAGTCGACGTCTCCGTGCAGGGTCCGCGTGAAGGGGCCGATCGTCGGGTAGGGCCGACCGGCCAGGGTGAGGGTGCCCCGGTACATGGCGGTGTTCGGGACGCGGTCGCCGACGAGGGTGCGGGCGGGAGCCCGGAGGTGGCTGCCGTCCTCGGGGTCGTGGTCCCAGAAGGAGATGGTGCAGCCGTAGACGGCGCCGAGGCGCAGCAGGCGGGACCGGGAGACCACGCTCTGGTAGACGCGCAGGCCGGAGGAGGGGGTGGCGGCGTAGCCGGTGGCGAAGGAGGCGAGGACGGTCGCCACCGTCTTCTGGCCCTCGTTGAGTACGGCCGTGTAGACGGCATCGTCGGCGTAGCGCTCGGCAACGGCCTTGAAGACGGCCTCCCGGTGCACCGCATGCACGGCGACCGTGTGCCGGACCAGGCTGTCACGGGTCACCAGGTAGGGGATGTCGGCCGCTTCCAGCGCGCCCGCGACCAGGGTGAGATTCTGGTTGACCACGTCCCAGGGGGACTCCCAGTCGAGGAGCCGGCACACCTGGCCGCCGTCGCTGACCAGGTCGCGCCGCTTGAGCAGGCGTTCCTCCAGGGCGCGCTGGTCGGAGCTGCGCACGGTGCTGGAGGGGGCCGGCGCGGCGGCCGGGACGATGCCGTCGGCGCCCGCCCGGTGGCCGTGGATCGCCTGGCGTTCGGCCTTGGCGACGGCCCGGCGGCCGCTGTCGCGTTCGGCGACGAGTTCGTGGAAGATCCGCTCCCAGTGCGCGGTCACCACGGCGGGCGAGAAGCGGTTGACGGAGGCGAGTGCGGCGGTGCCCATGCGCTGGCGCAGTTCGGCGTCCTCGATGAGGTGCAGCAGGCCCGAGGCGAGGGCGTCGGTGTCGCCGGGCGGGACGAGGATGCCGGTGTGCCCGTCGATGACGACTTCGCGGGGGCCGTTGGGAGAGTCGTACGACACCACCGGGACGCCGGCCGCGTGGGCCTCGGCGAGGACCAGGCCGAACGCCTCGTTGCGCGAGGTGAGGGTGGCGATGCTGGCCTTGGCCCACTCCTCCGCGAGGTGCTTGGAGTTGCCGTTGAGCTGGATGCAGTCGTGCAGTCCGAGCATGTCGATCTGCCGGCGAAGGGCGCCGCTGAGCGGGCCGTCGCCGAAGATGCGCAGCTGCCAGTCCGGGCGGTGCCGGGCAACCGTCGCCCAGGCCGTGACGGCGTGGTCGATCTGCTTCTCCGCCACCAGCCGGCCGGCGATCACGACGGTGCGGGTCTGCAGGGTGGAGCGCGGCCGGAAGCCGCTGGGCAGGGCGTTGGGCACCACTTCCAGGCGGGGCGCGGCGTCGCCCAGGGTCTCGGCGAACCAGTCCCGGGTGCGCTCGCTGAGCACGGCCAGCGCGTCCAGCCGGGCGGCGAAGCGGCGCAGTGGTTCACCGCTGGTGCCGCGCAGTTCGGAGACCCGGTGTTCCTGATGGACGGTGATGACGTGGGCCGGTGCGAGCTGCACGGCGAGGGCCATCAGTGCCGGGGTGGTGGTGACCAGGACGTCGGTGTCGGTGTCCTGGAGGGCGAGTTCGAGTTCGAGGTCGGCGAGCCGGTTGAAGGCCGACTCCCAGGACCGGTCGACGATCTGGCTGGGCTGCGCGACGAGCCCGGCCCACACCGAGTCGTCCACCGTGGTGGAGCGCACCGGGCGGGGGGTGCGGGCGGTGGCGTCGACGAGGTAGTCGACGCGGACCCGTTCGTCGGGGGTGAAGAACTGGTCGCGCCTGCTCCGGAAGACGCTGAGGACCCGGACGTCGTGCCGGGTGGCGAGTTCGGACGCCTGGTTGAACACCGCGCGTTCGGTGCCGCCCACGGCGTCCGCCGTGGTCAGCAGGAAGGTGATCTTCATCTGTCGGTTCAGCCTGCCTCGGGCATGCGCGTGCAGGTGACCCGGAGATTTCCTGCGGGGGTGTAGCGCGGTTGGACGATCATGGGCGGGTGGCCCTGGGGGGTGATGGCGAGGCTGCGCATGGCGAAGACGCGCAGCGGGTTGCGTACGTCGTGGAGGCGACGGCCCAGGCGCATGGAGCGGCCGGCGCGGTCGTGGAGTTCGACGTCCCAGTGCTCGGGCCGGGCACCGCGCGGCGGCATCTGCGCCAGCGGGACCTCCACCCGGAAGGTGTCCGCCCCGAGCGCCGTGACCGGCTGCTCGACACGGCGTCCGGAGGCGACGAACTCGGCCCAGGGCTCCTCGATCCGGGTGCCGAGCACCCGGAAGTCGACGGTGACGCCGGCGTGGGTCAGGTGCACCTTGGCCACCTCGGCGGCCGCCCGGGCCCCGCTGCTGACGACCCGGGCGCTGCCCCGCACGGAGCGGCCGAGCCGGTGGCGTTCGCCGGTCACCGGGGACGCCGCCATGGGCTTGGTCGGGCCCTCGTAGGGCACCGGCGGCTGGAGCAGCAGCAGGGACAGCGAGCGTTTGCGGCGCCCGGTGCGCAGCCGAAGCCGCAGTCGCCAGCGCCCGGCGGTGACGGGCACTCCGCCGACCTCCGCGCCCAGCAGGACGGCCGCGTCTACCAGGGCCTGGCCGGCCGGGCCCTCGTAGACGCGGGCCTCGGCGGTGTGGCGGCGCCGGCCGCGGCGCAGCACGATTTCGGCCCGGTCGGGCAGCCGGGTGGACGGCGGGAGTTCGGCGTGCAGGTTCACCGTCTGGCCGTCGAGGATGGCGGCGTAGTGCAGCAGCGCCGTGCGCCGGCGGCGCAGCGGGATGAAGACGCCGAGCATGAGCCGGTTGCGCAGGGCGGCGACGCGGGCGCGCGGGCGGACGGTCCCGCCTGCCTTTGCGGCGGGACTCTTCTGAGGAGCGGTCATGAGCCGACGGGCCCCAGCTGGGCGGTGCGCGCCGGGGTGCGCGGTGCGGTGATGCCGGACGCGGTCTCGAACGGGCTGTGGACCGGGAAATAGGCGTCCAGAAACGTTTCGACCATGCGGTTCTGAGCCTCGGGGTCGGCCGCTGTGACGGTGTCGTTCATGCAGAAGGTGTCGAAGTTGCGGCGCGCGAGCAGGTTGTTGAGCCGGCGCTCGGCGAGGTCGTCGGCGAGGTCGACATAGACGTACCGGATCTCGCCGACCGTGGCCCGCGCGGACTGGTAGGCGTAGTAGTGGTGCAGCGAGGAGGCGATCGGCACGTCGTTCGGCGAGCGGAAGCGGGAGTGCTGGGTGACCCGGTGGGCCTTGGCGTAGACGTGCTCGATCTCGGCCAGCACGCTGCGGCGCAGGGCGTGCGGGGTGTGCTTCATCTTCTGCGAGATGACGGTGCCGAACTGCTGGGCGATCAGCCCGCGGCTGTTCTTGCCCGCCGCGTTGACGGGCAGGTCCTCGGTGCTCGCCCGGCCGGACGGGATGAGCGCCTTGGACTGGAAGAACTTGGTCAGGCCATTGGGATGGAAGAAGTGGCCGGGCTGGACCGGGCGGCCGAAGAACACGTCGTCGTTGAGGTAGAGGAAGTGTTCCGAGAGGTCCGGGATGTGGTGCAACTGACTCTCGATGGCGTGCGAGTTGAAGGTGGGCAGCGCATAGGGGTCGGAGAAGATCTCCCGGTGGTCCACCACCCGGATACCGGGGAACTCGGTGTTCAGCCAGGCGGGCACCTGGCCGGCGGTGACCAGGAAGATGTTGCGCACCCACGGGGCGTACTGGTGGATGGAGCGGAGCGAGTACCGCAGCTCGTCGCGGCTGGTGAACCGGGAGTCGTTGGCGGCCTGCTCGTGCAGCCGGCCGGCGGGGCTGCCGTCGAGCTCGCGCCGGAAGGCGTCCCGGCCCGCGCGCCACACCGGGTCGGAGTCGTCGACCCAGGTGTAGACAACGTCGATCGGGAAGAGGTGGTCGTCGGGGAGCGCGGCCGCGAACTCGGGCAGGGTGCGGGCATGGCCGGTGACATAGACGGCAGGCACCGGGCTGAAGCGCTTCTGCTCGGTCCAGCAGCGGCCGGCGTCCACCGGGACCTCGGTCACCACGCGGTTGGGCCGGGGCGCGACGAACTGTCCGTCCTGCTCCTCCCAGAACTCGATGTCGCAGCCGGACTCCCGGCCGAAGACCAGGTTCCCGGTCGGGTCGCAGACGTGCCAGGCGATACGCAGCACCCGCTGGTCGCGCAGCCCCCGCCAGCTCCCCGGGAGCTCGCCGGGCCGCGACTGGCCGGGCGAGACGGTGCCGATGTAGCCGGCCCGGTCCTCGCAGGCCAGCCGAAGGACGGCCTCCAGCTCAGGGCGCCGGGCGGCCGGTACGGCGATGCTGGGCACGGCGGCCGAGGTGCCGCGGACGCAGAAGTAGTCGATCCCGGCTTCTTCCAGGACCGCGACGAGTAGGTGGAGGTTGCGGGCGCGGGCGGCCCAGGCGGTGGCTCCGGGCACCTCGAAGGCGCGGACGTGCTTGCCGCCGATGCGGACGACCCGCATCCGGCCCTCGGTGGAGTTCCCGGCAGCCTTGCGGCTGCCGCCCAGCGCCCGGACGACCATGGCGGAACGCACCGCGTCGGCGGAGGCCAGAGAGCGCTTCAACGACTTGCGCAGGGGGTTCGGTACCCGCTTGACGATGCTGCGGCGGGCTCCCACCGGCACCAAGGATCGATATGTCGACACGAACGCGCTCGCCTCGGGATTATTGAGGCTCACCTGTTTCCCCCTGTGTGACTGTCGACATACCGGCCAGCGGACCCTCATGTTCACCGAAGTCACATGTTTGACTTACCTGGGTCTTACTGAACCTTCAGAATGTTTACATCCGAACGGCAAACTGTCCAGAAGTAATCGGTTGCCCCGGGCTCTCTGTCGCGAAGGCCACATCCGTACAACCATCCGGCCCGACGGAACGTCAGACGCGGACCCAGTCCGCGAGGACCAGGCCGGGCTCCGGCGCCTGCCGCCCCACCCACAGGGCGCCCTCGGCGCCGAAGGCGGCGAGCACTACACGCCCCCGGGCGTCATGGGCCAGCGCGGGCGTGCCCGTCCCCGGCCTGCCGGTGTCGGTCCACCACAGCCCGGACGCCTCGGCCTCCGTGCCGCACACCCCGACCAGGACGCTCCCGGCCGCACCGCGATGCGCGACGACTGTGCAGTCGTAACCGTCGAGAACGGCCCGCAGTACCGCATGGCCGCCATCCCCCGGTGCACCACCGAGCGGAACCGGCCAGCCGCCGGACCGCCGGCACAGCAGGCCCGAACCGGCCGGATCGGTCCAGACATGGGTGAGCCTGCCGGGCGCGGTCTCCAGCGCGGCGACGGATCCGGGCAGCGCGCCCGGCCGTATGTCGTACGAACGCTGCGGTACGGCTCCGGGTTCCGGCTGCGTCCAGTGCAGCGCCACGTCCCCGGCCGGGGCGAACACCTCGATCCGGCCGTCCGAGACTGCCGTCGCGGTCAGCCCGTCCTGGACGTCGGCGCCCCGGAGGTCGCTCCAGGGCTCCCACTTGCCGGCCCTGCCCTCCCGGCGCATCATCAGGCCGCCGCCCGCGTTCCGTACGAAGACGTACAGATCGCCGTTGGCGTCCACGGCCCCGGCCGGCACGCCGAACCTGCGCGCCTTATCCGGCTCCCGGTGCGGATTGCCCAGCGAACGCCACTCGGTGACGGGCCGTCCGGACTGGTACTGGATGGCGTGTACGACGTCCACGACGGCGGAGCCGTCGGCCCGGCGCCGCTCCCGGCGCCCGAGGAAGTGGACATAGGTGTCGGCGCCCTGGACGACGGCGAGATGGGTCAGGTCCGCGACCGCGACGAACTCCGGCCCCGACCACCCGGGACCGCCCGGGCGGGTCTCGGTCCAGCGCAGCAGTCCGCCGGCGGTGGGCGCGTACGCGGTGAGCCGGCCGTCCTTGCCGCGCACCAGCCACGAACCCGCGGCCGTACCCGTCGCGGTGACCGCCGGGGCGGCAGCACCGGGCGCGGCCGAAAGACGCCGCTGCGCGGAGCGACCCCGCATCACCATCACGGCCCCCCTGGAGACGTATCCGACCGGTCCGACCGCGGCGGACCCGAAATTCGCCACATCATATGCATGGCACCTACACTGCCCGGGCTCGGACTGCGGGCCCGCGGCCGCCGCGGGAACGGACGCGTCACCTGGCTTCACCGCCTTTCGGCGAAGTCTTTCGATGAAGTGAACGTGACGTGGATCACTGACATACAACTCAAGTCGGCTGTCACCGGTCTGTCCGATCGCCCGATCATTTTCGGCCCCGGCCCGAAGCAGACGAGGACAGCACCCGATGACGACCCCCGCCGCCGACAGCCCGAGCACCTCGGACCGCCCCTCGCGGCGCGGCGCACCCCGCCGACGCCGTACCGGCCGGTGGATCCTGCTCTCCCTGGCCGTCCTGGTCCTCGCCGGAGCGGGTACCGCCTACTGGCTGTACAGCGGGATCGACGGCAACATCAAGGGCGTCGACATCGACCGGGCGATCGGCGACGACCGCCCGGAGAAACTGCCCACCTCGGGCCAGAACATCCTGATCCTGGGTTCGGACTCACGCGCCGGCGCCAACGCGAAGCTGGACAACGCCAAGGTCTCCGGCGCCCGTTCGGACACCGCGCTGGTGATGCACATACCCGAGGGCCGCAAGAAGGCCGTCGCGATCAGCATCCCCCGCGACACCCTGGTGACCCGCCCCGAGTGCACCAAGGCGGACGGCTCCCAGGTCGCCTCCGCGAAGCGCGTGATGTTCAACTCCATCTACTCACAGGTCGGTCCGGCCTGTGTCGTCAAGACGGTGGAGCAGATGTCGGGGGTCCGTATGGACCACTACGTCGAGATCGACTTCGCCGGCTTCAAGGACCTGGTGGACGCGATCGGTGGGGTGACCGTCACCGTCGACCAGGACATCCACGACTCCTCCAGCGGCCTGAACATCACCAAGGGCACGCACCGGCTGGACGGCACCCAGTCCCTCCAGTTCGTCCGCACCCGGCACGGCATCGGCGACGGCAGCGACCTCGGCCGGATCGGCCTCCAGCAGCAGTTCATGATCGCGCTGCTCGGGGAGATCCAGAAGCAGGACCTGCTGGGCAGCCCGGTCAAGGCGTACAAGATCGCCGACAAGCTGACCGCCGCGCTCACCACCGACTCCGAACTCGCCTCCCTCACCAAGCTCGCGGAGTTCGGCCGCAGCCTGAACGGCGTCAACCCGTCCACCATGGAGACGATCATGCTCCCGGTGGCGTACGACAAGGTCGACCCGAACCGCGTGGTGGCCGCCGAGCCGCAGGCGAAGACCCTGTGGAAGGCGATCCGCACCGACTCCACGATCCCCGAGTCAGCGAAGAGGTCCCCGGCCACCGGCGGAAACTGACGGTCTGTCGGACCCCGGCACGGCGGCCGGCCCGCGGACCGGTCCACGCTCGACGCGTGAGACCGGCACCTCGCACGGACCGACGCCGCGCTGCTCGCCAAGCGGCTCGACCCGGCCACCACGATCCACACCAGGCATCCCGGGCCGCCCCCGGCTCACCCTCGGGGCGTTGCGCACCGACTCCGATGTCCCCCATCCGGCCAAGAAGTCCCCGGACGCCGACGAGAGTGCCGGACCGCGCGCCGGGCTTCAAGAGCCGGCCCCGGGTCGCCCTTGAGGCGTTCCGCCGGCTCCGCCGTCCCCGATCCGGCGAAGAAATCCCCGGACACCGACAGGAGCCGGCGGTCTGTCAGATCTCGTGCCAGGCCTCCAGGGCCAGGCCCGGTTCGTTCTTGCGGTGGGTGAGGAGGAGTTGGGCGGTGGACGGGGAGAGGCTCGCCGCGGTCACCCGGCCGTTCTCGTCCGTGGTCAGGGCGACCGTCGCGTCCGCGGGGAGCTGCGGGCCGGACTCGGTCCACCAGGCGCCGGCCCGCTCGTCCTCGGTCGGATACGCGGCGAAGGCCACCCGGCCGCTCGCCGAACGCTGCGCGAGCAACGTGCAGTCGACCCCGTCGAGTTCGCAGCGGACCGCGGCGACCGGGCCGGGTCCGGCGGAGGGCAGCAGGGTGTGCGGCTTGCCGCCGGGGCGCCAGGCGCGGAGGTCGCCGGACTCGTCGGTGTAGTAGAGGGTCGTGCTCGCGGGCGAGGTGGCGAGGGCGGTCAGGGTGCCCGGCCGGACCGGGGACTCCAGGGCCTCCCGCAGCACGGGCGGCTCGCCCGCCTCCTCCTGGCGCCAGTACGCGATCCCGCCGGACACGGCCGCGTACACCTCGACCCGCCCGGACTCCCCGGTCACCGCCGCGAGCCCGTCCTCTACCTGCCGCCCCTTCAGGTCACGCCACGGATCCCAGCCGCCCTTCTCCTTCTGGGCGACCATGCTCACCCCGTGCCCCGGGTTGCGGACGAAGACATGGGCGCGGCCCTCCGCATCCACCGCGACGGCCGGGACACCGGTCACCTCGCCCTTCCTGCCGGGGTGGCCGATCGACTGCCAGTCCAGGGCGGCCAGATGCGGGCGGAAGTGCGTGGAGTGGACGAGCCCCGACTCGCCCTTCACGGTCGGCCGCCAGGCGACCAGGTGGGCGTAGCCGTCGACGCCCTGCCCCACCGCGAAACCGGGGTGCAGCCGCTGTTCGCCGCCCGTCCTGCGGGGAGCGCCCCAGGGCCCGCCGGGACCGCGTTCCGCCCGGCACAGCACGGCGTCGCCCGACGGCAGATAGACACTGAGCCGGCCGTCACGGCCGCGGAGGAGCCAGTCGCCGTTCACCGCTTCACTGTAAGCCGGGCCGTTCGGGGCAGTGGCGCGGCCCCGGGCGTGCGAGGCTGGGGGCATGGAAGACGAAGCTCCCCTGCTGGTGATCGTGGACGGCGCCAATGTCGTCGGGTCACGGCCGGACGGCTGGTGGCGGGACCGCAGGGGTGCCGCCGAGCGGTTGCGCGACCGGCTGGCCGAACAGGGACTGCCCGGCCACCCGACCCCGGTGGAGCTGGTGCTCGTCGTCGAGGGCGCGGCCCGCGGGGTGGCGTCGGTGCCCGGGGTACGGGTGGAGTCGGCGCCCGGCAGCGGCGACGACCGGATCGTGGAACTGGCCGCGGAGGACACAGGCCGGCCCCGGCTCGTCGTCACCGCCGACCGCGAACTACGGCGCAGGGTCACGGAACTGGGCGCCGATGTGATCGGCCCGAGCGCCCTGCTGCACTGACCTACTCCGGCGGCACCCTGGCGTACAGCACCGCCCCGTCCACCTCCCCCACCTGCTCGTACTGTGCGGCGAGGAGCCGGCGCAGACCGGGAACGCGGTCGGGGCCGTACGGCTTGCCGCGGGAGTCGTCGACCACGAGCGCCGGGGGCGTGTCGGCCAGTTCCTCGCGGAAGACCGGCCAGGTGCCCTCGACCGCGTACTTCTCGCCGACCTGCGGGCCGTCCCGGCCGCCGCTGAAGTTGGTGAGGAGGCCGGCGGTGAGGTACCGGGTGGCGGGGGTGCGGTCGGCGAGCCAGTACGTCTCCGGGTGTATGCCCCAGACCAGGACCCGGTCGTCGGGTTCGGTGCGGCGGTCGAGGGCGAGCGCGAGCCGCTGGGCGTGGGCGAGTTCGGGACGTGGGGCGAGCAGGCCCCAGGTCAGGAACAGGGCGCAGGCGCAGCAGGAGGTGAGGACGGCGGAGGACGCCCGCTCACGCGGCAGGATCTGCAGCGCGGCCGTGGCCAACAGGGCGACGGGCGGGGTGAGTTGCAGGAAGTAGTGGCCGAAGAAGTGGAAGCCCAGGGTGACGGCGACCGCCGACGCGGCCAGCCACAGCCACAGGTCGACGGCGCCGGTGCGGGCGATGCGCAGGGCACGCACGACGGGCGGGAGCAGTCCGGCGCAGGCCGTGGCCAGGATCGCGGAGTTGGTCAACGCCCGTACCATGACGTGGAGTTCGGAGCCGGTGAAGGACACGTAGGCGCCGGAGCCGGTGACCGTCCAGAAGGCGAAGCCCGCCGGGTCGGTGACCAGGGCCGCGCCCAGCACGGGCAGGGCCGCGCCGGCCGCCAGTCTGAGCAGCCCCGCGCGGGCGCCGCCGTGCCGGTTGAGCAGGTACACCACCGGCAGCAGGACCGCGCCGCCGGTCTGCTTGGTGAGGAAGGCGCAGGCGACGGCGGTCCCGGCGGCGCCCCAGCGGCGGCGGTCGGCACACCACATCGCGGCGGCCGTGCAGGGCAGCATGAAGACCTCGAAGGTGGCCGCCTGCGCGTCCTCGGGATTGAGCCCCACGGAGACCAGCAGATACAGCGCCCCCGCGGTACGGCCCGCCCGGTCGCCCCACCTGCGCCGGGCGAGTGAGGCCAGCAGCACGGCGGTGACCAGCTGCGTGAGCACGGCGAGGACCCGGACCGGGGTGAGCGACCCGGACCCGAAGACCGCGAACACCCCTTCGTACAGCCACGGCACCAGCGGCGGCTTGCGGTCCACGACCGTCTCGTACAGCTGTCCGCCCCGCGCCAGCATCCGCGCCTGTACGGCGAGATAGCCCTCGTCGGGGTTCCAGAGCGGCCGGACGAAGGACGGCACCCGGGTGACACCGGCCAGCACGGCGAGCAGCGGCAGCAGCCGCGTCCAGTACCCCTTCCGTACGACTACGGACCGTGGCGGGGCGAAGGGCGCGGCGAGCATGGAGAGCACGCTATCCGGCCCCGCACTCCCACCCGGACGGGACATACGGGACCGGAGTGGCGAGCCTGGCGATCACGGGGCGTCGCCGGCGGTCCGCTCCCGCTGGGCCAGACGGCTGTGCGAGCGGCCGTAGAGGAAGTAGACGCCGAAGCCGATGACCATCCAGATCGCGAACCGCAGCCAGGTCTCGGCGGGCAGGTTGAGCATCAGCCACAGCGAGGCCAGCACCGATGCGATCGGCAGCACCGGCACCCACGGGGTGCGGAAGGAGCGTTCCAGGTCGGGGCGGGTGTTGCGCAGGATGATCACGCTGATCGCGACCACGATGAAGGCGAAGAGCGTGCCGATGTTCACCAGTTCGGCGAGTTCGCTCAGACTGGTGAAGCCGGCGACGATCGCGATGACGATACCGAGCAGGATGGTCGGCCGGTACGGGGTGCGGAACCGCGGGTGGGTGTGCGAGAAGAACCGGGGCAGCAGCCCGTCCCGGCTCATCGCGAAGAACACCCGGGACTGCCCGAGCAGCAGGATCATGCAGACGGTGGTCAGGCCGATCGCGGCACCGAAGCTGATCAGACCGGCGAACCAGGGGTGCCCGGTGGCCTTGAACGCGTCGGCGAGCGGGGCGTCCACGGACAGCTGGCTGTACTTCTGCATGCCGGTCACCACGACGGCCACGGCCACGTACAGCGCGGTGCAGATGATGAGGGAGCCGATGATGCCGCGCGGGACGTCCCGCTGGGGGTTGCGGGTCTCCTCGGCGGCGGTGGCGACGACGTCGAAACCGATGAAGGCGAAGAAGACGACGGACGCGGCGGTGAAGATGCCCATGATGCCGAAGTTGGACGGCGCCCAGCCGAACATCAGCTGGATCAGCGGCGCCTTGAGGGTGCCGCCCGCCGGCACCGGCTGCTTCGGGGGGATGAACGGCTCGTAGTTGCCGCCGTGCACGTAGAAGGCGCCCGCGATGATGACGACCAGGACGACGGCGACCTTGATGGCGACGACGACCGAGGTGACCCGGGCGGAGAGCTTCATGCCGACGACGAGGATCGCGGTGAGGACGAGGACGAGGGCGGCGGCGAGGATGTCGAAGCCGAAGCCGTGTGCGGCGTCCCTGCCGCTGAGGTACTCGGGCAGGTGCCAGCCGGCGTTGTCGAGCAGTGAGTGGATGTACCCCGACCAGCCGACGGCGACCACCGCCGTGCCGAGCGCCAGCTCCAGGACCAGGTCCCAGCCGATGATCCATGCGGGGAACTCGCCGAGCGAGGCGTACGAGAAGGTGTACGCGGAGCCGGCGACCGGGACGGTGGAGGCGAACTCGGCGTAGCACAGCGCGGCGAGTCCGCAGACGACGCCGGCCACGACGAAGGACAGGGCGACGGCGGGTCCCGCGGTGTTCTTGGCGGCCGTGCCGGTCAGGACGAAGATGCCGGTGCCGATGATGACACCCACGCCGAAGACCGTGAGATCCAGGGCCGACAGGGACTTCCTGAGCGCGTGCTCCGGTTCCTCGGTGTCCCGGATGGACTGTTCGACGTTCTTGGTCCTGAAGAGGGTACTGCTCACGTGCCTACCTCCCACGTTTGTCGTCCTCGACATGATCGAGAGGGCCGGGGGTGCGTATGCCCGGCAAAGGCAGGTTCACGCAGATGGGTCGGTCTCGCCACTTGGAGAAGTGGTGAGACCGACCCATCGGGGTGGTTGAGGATTCGTCGGGGAGTGCGGGCCGGTGGGGCCTGGTCGCGCAGTTCCTCCCCCAGCCTTCGGCCGGGGGTACCCCCAGCGCCCCTGAAGGGGCGCCTCAGCTGGGGCGTCCTTAATCCCTCGCAGGTTCCACCGAGTCGACTTCTGTTGTGCCGTCCAGCTTTGCCACCAGACCGGTGACCTGGCGGGCGATGTCGGGGGCCGTCAGGCCGATCTCGGCCATGACCTCGGCCCTCGACGCGTGGTCGAGGAAGCGGGGCGGGATGCCGAAGTCGCGGAGGGGGACGTCGACGCCCGCGTCGCGCAGGGCCTGGGCGACGGCGGAGCCGACGCCGCCGACGCGGCTGTTGTCCTCGACGGTGACGACCACCCGGTGGCGTTCGGCCAGCGGGGCCATGGCCTCGTCGACCGGCTTGACCCAGCGCGGGTCGACGACGGTCGTGGAGATGCCCTGTTTGTCGAGGAGGCCGGCGATCTCCAGACACATGGGGGCCAGCGCGCCCACGGAGACGAGGAGCACGTCCGGGGTGTCGGTGCCCGGCTCGCGCAGCACGTCCATGCCCCCCACCGTGCCCACGGCGGGTACGGCGGGGCCGACCGCGCCCTTGGAGAAGCGGACGACCGTGGGGGCGTCGTCGACCTGGACGGCCTCACGGAGCTGGGCGCGGACCTGGTCGGCGTCGCGCGGGGCGGCGAGCCTGAGGCCGGGGACGACCTGGAGGATCGACATGTCCCACATGCCGTTGTGGGAGGCGCCGTCGGTGCCGGTGACGCCGGCCCGGTCCAGGACGAAGGTCACCCCGCACTTGTGCAGGGCCACGTCCATCAGGACCTGGTCGAAGGCGCGGTTGAGGAAAGTGGCGTACACGGCGAAGACGGGGTGTACCCCGGCGGTGGCGAGGCCGGCCGCGGAGACGGCGCCGTGCTGCTCGGCGATGCCGACGTCGTAGATCCGGTCGGGGAACGTGTCCGCGAACTTCTTCAGGCCGACCGGCTGGAGCATGGCCGCGGTGATCGCGACGATGTCCTCGCGCTCCTTGCCGAGCTCGACCATCTCGTCGCCGAAGACGGAGGTCCAGTCGGCGCCGGAGGCCTTGACCGGCAAGCCGGTGTCGGGGTGGATGGGCCCGATGCCGTGGAAGCGGTCGGCCTCGTCCTGGAGGGCGGGCTGGTAGCCGCGGCCCTTCTCGGTGAGGCAGTGGACGATCACCGGGCCGCCGAACCGCTTGGCGCGGGCCAGGGCCGACTCCAGGGCCTCGATGTCGTGCCCGTCGATCGGGCCGACGTACTTGAGGCCGAGGTCCTCGAACATGCCCTGCGGGGCGATGAAGTCCTTGAGGCCCTTCTTGGCCCCGTGCAGGGTGTCGAAGAGCGGCTTGCCGACGACCGGGGTGCGCTCCAGCAGGTCCTTGCCACGGGCCAGGAAGCGCTCGTAGCCGTCGGTGGTGCGCAGCGTGGCCAGGTGGTTGGCGAGGCCGCCGATGGTCGGCGCGTACGACCGCTCGTTGTCGTTGACGACGATGACCAGGGGGCGGTCCTTGGCGTCGGCGATGTTGTTCAGCGCCTCCCAGGCCATACCGCCGGTCAGGGCGCCGTCACCGATGACGGCGACGACATGGCTGTCGCGTTCGAGCAGCTGGTTGCCCTTGGCGATGCCGTCGGCCCAGCCGAGCACCGTGGAGGCGTGGCTGTTCTCGATGACGTCGTGCTCGGACTCGGCCTGCGAGGGGTAGCCGGACAGGCCGCCCTTCTGTTTGAGCTTCGAGAAGTCCTGGCGGCCGGTGAGCAGCTTGTGCACATAGGACTGGTGGCCGGTGTCCCACAGCACCTTGTCCTTCGGCGACTCGAAGACGCGGTGCAGGGCGATGGTGAGCTCGACCACGCCCAGGTTGGGACCGAGGTGTCCGCCGGTCTTGGAGACCGCTTCCACGAGGAAGCTCCGGATCTCCTCTGCCAGCTGGACCAGCTCCTCGGTGCTGAGCCGGTCCAGATCGCGCGGTCCCCTGATACGGGTCAGCAGCGGCACCCGTGCCTCCTTGCAGTAGAGCTGATCGAGCTGTTGCCGGGCTCGTCGAGTCTAATGTTCCGCCCGGGCGGGCCGACGCCGGGCTGTACGTCATAGGTCACGCGAACGGCCGTACCCATCGATTGGGTTCCTGAGACACAGCTGTGCCCGGTGCCTTTTCAGACACCGGGCACATGACTTGCCCAGGGGCGCGGGGAACTGCGCGATCAACCACGACGGCGCTCAAGCCGCCGGCGCACCCCACGCCCCAACGGCGCTAGCCGCGTCCCGCCGCCTTCTGGCTCTTGCGGGAGACGGAGTCGATGACGACCGCGCCGAGCAGAACGCCACCGGTGATCATGTACTGGATCGACGTGTTCATGTTCAGCAGGTCGAGGCCGGTCTGGATGGACTGGATGACCAGCATGCCCAGGAGGGCCGACCACACCGTGCCGCGGCCGCCGAACAGCGAGGTACCACCGATGACCGCCGCCGCGATGGCCAGCATCAGCGTGTTGCCGCCACCGGCGTTGAGCGTCGCGCTCGCGGTCTGACCGGCGAAGAACATACCGCCGATCGCCGCGAAACCGCCGGAGATCGCGAACACGGTGATCCGGACCATCGGCACGCTGATACCCGCACGGCGGGCCGCCTCGATGCCGCCGCCGACCGCGAAGACCTTGCGGCCGTACGTCGTACGACGCAGCACGAAGTCGACGATCACCAGGGACGCCAGGAAGATCACCAGCGCGTTGGAGACACCGGCCGCGTTGTTCAGGACGGCCGCCGACACGAAGGACGCGATCGCGAGCAGCCCGACACGCATCAGGATCTCGCTGGTGGGGCGGAACGGCACGCCCGCCGCACGGCGCCGGCGCTGCTCGTTGAACTGGCCCAGGGCCGACAGCACGACGCCGAGGCCCGCCAGCAGGTACGCGCCGACGATGGCCTGGTCCATGAAGAACGAGGACTGGCCGAGCAGGTGCACCGGGCCGCTGTCGGCCGGGATGTTGATCGTGCCGCTGTCGCCCAGCAGCCACAGCATCAGACCGTTCCAGCCGAGGAAGCCGGCCAGGGTGACCACGAACGCGGGTACGCCGATCCTGGCGAAGAACCAGCCGTGCAGGGCGCCGATGCCGATGCCCGTGATGATCGTGAGGATCAGGGCGAGCCACTGGTTCATGCCGTGGTTGACCACGAAGACGGCGAACACCGTGGACGCCAGACCGCTCACCGAACCGACGGAGAGGTCGATCTCACCCAGCAGCAGCACGAACACCAGGCCGATGGCGAGCATGCCGGTGGCCGAGAGGAAGTAGCTGATGTTGGACAGGTTGTCCGCGCTGAGGAACAGGCTGTTCTTCACCTGGAAGATCGTCCAGATGATGATCAGGCCGATGACCACCGGCAGCGAGCCGAGCTCGCCGCCCTTGACCCGGCGCTTGAACTCCGTGAGGTAGCCCTTGAAGCCCTCTTCACGGACCAGCAGCCGCGGGTCGACGACCGTGACCGGCGCGGCCGTGGGGTCGTCGGCGGGGGCCACCGTGGCGGTGGCCTTTGCCGCCTCGGCCTTGGCGGCCTTGGCGGTCTCGGGCGTCTCGTCGCCCTTTACGGTCTTGTTCGACGTCTCGCTCACTTTGCCGCCTCCGTGGTGCGACGCTCCGCACGACGGGTCACGGCGTTGTCCGTGGCGCCCGTGATCGCGGCGATGATCTCTTCGTGGCTGGTGCTCTTCACGGGGAAGAAGCCGTTGTTCTTGCCCAGGCGCAGGACGGCGACGGTGTCCGCGACCGCCTTCACATCGGCCATGTTGTGGCTGATGAGGATGACGCCGAGGTCGCGCTCGCGCAGCCGCTCGACCAGGTCGAGGACCTGTGCGGTCTGCTCGACACCGAGGGCGGCGGTGGGCTCGTCCAGGATGACGACCTTGGGGTCGCCGATCAGGGAGCGGGCGATCGCCACGACCTGGCGCTGACCGCCGGAGAGGCTGGCGATCGGGATGCGCACGCTGGGAATGCGGATGGAGAGCGTGCTCAGCAGCTCGCGCGCCTGCTTCTCCATCGTCACCTCGTCGATGACGCCCCGGTGCAGGAGCTCACGGCCGAGGAAGAGGTTGCCGACCACGTCGAGGTTGTCGCACAGGGCGAGGTCCTGGTAGACCGTCGCGACGCCGAGGCCCTGGGCGTCGTGCGGCTTGTTGATGCTGACCGGGTTGCCTTCCCACTCG
The DNA here is from genome assembly GCF_003814875.1 of Streptomyces sp. Ag109_O5-1. GTDB lineage: Bacteria > Actinomycetota > Actinomycetes > Streptomycetales > Streptomycetaceae > Streptomyces > Streptomyces sasae. The sequence goes on from NZ_RKQF01000001.1 coordinate 2,940,914, forward strand.
ATGACGCCCTCATCGATGGGATGCACACCCGCGATCGTCTTGACCAGGGTCGACTTTCCTGCGCCGTTGTCGCCCACCAGGGCGACCACTTCTCCGGCGTGGACCTCCAGATCGACATCGGTGAGGGCCTGGACCGCACCGAATCGCTTGGAGACTCCGCGCAACGCCAGCACGGGCGTAGCGGACACGTGAACCATCTCCTTCGCCGCCTGACCGGCGGGGATGCCGCGCTTGGTGATCAGGCGCGGAGGGACGTGCGGCATCCCGGGGTTTTCCCGGGTCTTCGCACGTGGTTTACAAGATGAACATGCGCGAATCCGCTGCGCTTGGCAACGGGTCCGTCCGACGCCCGCTCCGGCAGCGGGGTATGAAGGCCGGAGCGGGCGTCGGAGGAGTTTCGCGAGGCCGCCGGACGGATGGGGCACCTTGCGGAAGGGCCGGTCGTGTCGGGCAGCCGGGGCCCGGGTGTCGTACTGCGATCACCCGGGCGCTGGCGGCCGGAGCCTTACGGCTCCAGGGCCGGACTACTGCAGGCCGGCAGCCTTGCAGGCCTTGGCGAACTCGCTGGTGCAGATGTCGGAGACGGTGTACAGACCGTCCTTGATCACCGTGTCCTTGATGTTGGCCTTGGTGACCGACACCGGGACCAGCAGCTGCGAGGGCACCTGGTCGCCGGAGCCGCTGGTCTGCGTGGAGGTGGCGAGCGAGGTGATGCTCTTGCCCTGCAGCAGGTCGACCGCGATCGTGGCGGCGGCGTCGGCCTCCGGCTTGAACGCCTTGTAGACGGTGGAGGACTGGGTGCCGGCGACGATGCGCTGGATGCCCGCGAGCTCCGCGTCCTGACCGGTCAGCGGGATACCGCTGATGCCGGCGCCCTTAAGGGTGGTGGCGATACCACCGGCCATGCCGTCGTTGGCGGAGTAGACGCCCGCGATGTTCTTGGCGCCCAGCTGGGTGATGGCCGCCTTCACCTTCTGCGCGGCGACGGTGTCCTTCCACAGGCCGGACTGCTCGTAGGCGATGTTGACCTTGCCGTCGAGGGCTTGGTGCGCGCCCTTCTTGAACTGGCCGGCGTTCGGGTCGGCGTCGTCACCGTTGATCATGACGATCTTGGACTTGGTGGTGGCCTTGGAGCCGAGGGCGCTCAGCAGGGCCTGGCCCTGGAGCTGGCCGACCTTGACGTTGTCGAAGGAGACGTAGGCCGAGACCTTGCCCTGGGCGAGACGGTCGTACGCGACGACCTTGACGCCCTTGGCCACGGCGGCGTCGATGGAGGACTTGATGGCCGCAGAGTCCTGGGCGGAGATCACGATGACCTTGACGCCCTTGGTGACCATGGTGCTGACCTGCTGGGCCTGCTTGGCCGCGTCACCCGCAGCGTTCGCGTAGTCGACCGTGCAGTCGGCACACAGCGACTTGACCTGCGCCTCGAAGTACGGGTGGTCGAACTTCTCGTAGCGCGCGGTCACGCTGTCCGGGAGCAGCAGGCCGATGGTCTTGCTGCCACCGGAGGAGCTGCTGCTGGACGAGTCGCTCTTCTTGTTGTCGCCGGCCTTGCCACAGGCGGCGAGCGACAGCGCCATGGAAACCGCGGCGGTGCCGATGACGACTCTACGCATCGTTGCGTTCATTTGGGGGTGCCTCCCTGACAGGGCCGCAACGCTGCGGCCGAGGTGGCTCGAAGTCAACTCGGCCGCAAGTTCGACGTCAAGAAGTAAATACTTAACGAGATGGCAACGGCGCCATTCGTTTTCTAAGTGAAGGCAGGTGCGACGACAGGCAGCGAGCCGTCCAAAAGGGTCGAATCGCCCATCTCGCTGAGCGCGAGGGCGAGCGCGCCGAGCACCTCGGCGCGGCCGCCAAGTGCCCCCGGGAGCACCGAGAGTTGGCGGGCCGCACTGGGAATCGCATAGCGCCCCACGGACTCTCTTATGGGCGCCAGGACCAGCTCTCCGGCCTCGGCGAGATCGCCGCCGAGGACCACCCGGCTCGGGTTCAGCAGGTTGCAGAGATTGGCCACACCGCTGCCGATGTGACGTCCGACATCTGCGATCACCCGGCGACAGCCGGCGTCGCCGTCCCGGGCCAGCCGTACGACGCCCTCCATGGTCAGGTCGGTGCCGTGACTGGGCTGGAGCAGCGGCAGCACGTAGCGGGCCGCCGCGAAGGTCTCCAGGCAGCCGCGGTTGCCGCACCGGCAGACCGGGCCGGCCTCGTCGAGCGTGATGTGCCCGATCTCGCCGGCTGTGCCGCCGGGACCTCGGTAGATCTTCCCGTTGATCACCAGTCCGGCGCCGACACCGCTGGCGACCTTGATGTAAGCAAGATCACGTACGCCCTTGCCGCTGCCCCAGACCAGCTCGCCGAGGGCGCCGAGGTTCGCGTCGTTGTCCACGTGCACGGGGACTCCGAGGCGCAGCCTCAGCTCCTCCGCGGGTCTCGCGCCGGTCCAGCCGGGCAGGATGGCGCTGGAACCGAGGGTGCCGGACTCGACGTCGATCGGACCGGGGACACCCACGCCCACGCCGGCGATCTTCGAACGGTCCACGCCGGTCGCCGCGATCAGGCGGTTGACCAGCTCTTCGGCCCTGTCGAAGCCCTGACTGGACGACGCGTCCACGTCCAGGGGCTCGGACTCCTCGGCCAGCACCTGGTGGGCGAGGTTGCCGATCGCGACACGCAGGTGGGTATGGCCGAAGTCGATCCCTATGACAATGCCGGCATCACCGCTCAGACTCACGCTGCGGGCCCTGCGGCCGCCCGCCGACGTGGGCGTGACCTCGACCGTTCCGCCGTCCTTGAGCTCGCGCACAATGTTGGAGACCGTCGCAGCCGACAGGCCGGTCGTGCGCGCGATCTCCGCCTGCGTGAGCGATCCGGCCAGTCGTACGGCCCGTACGACACGTTCCAGGTTGGCTCGGTGCAGCGACGACTGCGACCCCGGAGTCTCCATCGACCCATCCACTCCCGCCATCGGAGGCGGCCACGGCGCCGCCAAGGTGACCCAGGTCACATCTGCGGAACCGGGTCACTTACAAGTTATGAACTCCAAGCTCTGCTGAACGGGTTACCGGCGTCAAGTCCTTGACAGAAATCATTGGCGGTTCGGTGGTTTCTCTGTGGACACGCCGTGGACATGTCTAGGCCACTGCAGAGCAGGTGGGAGAGGGGGTGGATGGTGCGGCCGAGTGGGTCTGCGCGGGTGCGTTGTGGCTGGTCGCGCACTTCCCCGCGCCCCTTGAGCCGGCCAACGCTTCGTTACTTCAAAGCTCCCGCTGTAAGCCCGGCCACCACCTGGCGCTGGAAGATGATGTATGCGGCAAGTACCGGGAGCATCGCCATCACCAGGCCCGCGAAAAGACCGGACCAGTCGCCCTTGTAGCCCTGGCTCACCGCCAGCTGGACCAGGCCCTGGGTGAGGACGTGTTTGTCGGGGTCCGTGTTCAGGACCGTCGGGAGCATGTACTGGTTCCACTGACCCAGGAAGTTGAAGATCCCGACGCTGATCAGGCCTGGCTTCGCCATCGGCAGCATGATCTGGAAGAACGTACGGGTGTGCGAGGCGCCGTCGACGAAGGCGGCCTCGGCCACCGAGGTGGGCAGGGTGCGGAAGAACGCCGTGAGGAAGAACACCGTGAACGGCAGCGAGTACGCGATGTAGACCAGGATCAGGCCGTGGATCGTGTTCAGCAGGCCCAAGTTGTTCACGACGTAGAACAGCGGGACCAGCGCGAGCATGATCGGGAAGCTCATGCCGCCGATGAACAGGTAGTAGATGAAGCGGTTGCCCGGGAAGTCGAAGCGGGCCAGGACATAGGCCGCCATCGAGCCGAGGACCAGGGTGCCGATGAGCGAACCGCCCACCACCAGGATGGTGTTCAGGAAGTAGTCGCTCATGTTGGCCTGGGTCCAGGCCCGCGACCAGTTGTCGAAGTGCAGCTTGTCGGGCAGCGCCCAGGGCGAGCTGAAGATCGACCTGTCGTCCTTGAACGATGTCATCACCGCCCAGAGCAGCGGTGTGACCACCATGACCGCCCAGATGACCAGGACGCCGTGGGAGAAGACGTTGAGGACCGTGCCCTCGCGCTTTCGCCGGGGCCGCTCCGGCGCGGGGGGTTCCGCCTCGGTGACACTGACGTCGGTCTCGGTCGTCGTCATCGCTTCAGTACTCCAGCCGCTCGCGACGGCCCAGCCGCATCACGATCGCCGCGAAGGCGAGCGTGACGACCAGCAGGGCGACGCCGATGGTGGTGGCGTAGGCGGCCTGACCGTCCCGGAACGCCTTCTGGTACACGTACAGGACCATGACGGTCGTCGAGTAGTCGGGACCGCCCGGTCCGGTCGTCATGATCTGTACGACTGCGAACGACTCGGCGCCGAGCGCGAGGATGCCCATGTAGACCCAGCCGGACTGCACGGTGTCCCAGAGCAGCGGCAGGGTGATGCGGAAGAAGGTGGCGGCGCGGCCGGCGCCGTCGAGCAGGGCGGCCTCGTAGAGGTCCGCGGGGATCGACGCCATGCCCGCGGAGAAGAGGACCACGAAGAAACCGACCGTGGACCAGACCAGTACGGCCATCACACACCACAGGGCGAGGCTCGGGTCGCCGAGCCAGAGCGGCTGGACATGGTCCAGACCGATTCCGCGCAACAGTGAATTGATCGCGCCGCTGTCCGGGTTGTAGGCGAAGGCGAACAGCAGCGAGACGATCGCGATCGACAGCACCTGCGGGAAGAAATAGACGATCTTGTAGAAGGAGGAGCCCCGGACACCGGTGATCACGGGGCCGCCCTTCCTTCTCCGACCGCCGACATTGATCATGAAGGCGAAGAACAGTGCCAGGCTGATCGTCACCAGCGGCAGCACGACCGCGAACATCAAGCTGTGCTGCAAGGACTTCCAGAAGATGTCGTCGTGCAGCATCCTCTTGTAATTGTCCAGGCCGACCATCTTGAATTCGGGGCTCAGACCGGTCCAGTCCGTGAACGAGTAGTAGATGGACTGGACGAACGGCCAGACCACAAAGAGCGCGTACAGTCCGAGGGGCAACGCCAGAAACCCCACGATGAACCGGTACTTGCCGTGCTGCATCGCCACTCCGGTGCCGAGAGGGAATGTCCTGCCGGTGCTTACTGGTGCTTGTAGTGCTTGATCGAGGTGTCCTTGGCGGCCTCGTCGGCAAAGCCCTGGATCTTCTGGATGGTCTCCGCCGGGGTGAGCCGGCCGGCCATCATCTCGCCGAGGCCGGCGACTCCGATCTTCTCCTTCTGGAGCTGCACGTACCAGTCCTGCATCCGCGGGTTGACCACGTTCGACCCGGCCAGCTTCAGCGCGGCCACACCGGAGGTGAGGCCCGGGGTGAGGGTGATGCCGTCGGTGCCGCCGTTGTACGCGGTCAGCGACTTCACCTTCGACGTGAAGTTCTTGGAGGAGGCCTCGCTGAGCATGATGCGCAGCTGCTCCATGCCGCCCGGGGCGTTCGCGGCCTTGGCCGGGACGATGAACGGCTCGCCGCCGGAGGCCCAGATGGTGCCGAACGGCATCTTGTCGTTCTTGTCGATGCCGGTGGGCGCGGAGACGGCGAGGTTGAAGTCGGACGGGATGACGTTCGCCGACTCGTTCTCCACCCAGGAGCCGTTCGGGATGAACAGGGCCTTGCCCTGCGCCCAGGCGGTCTGCGACTGGATGTGGTCGAGGCCGGGGGTGCCCTGGAGGATGTAGCCCTTCTTGTAGAGCTCGTAGTAGGCCTCGAAACACGCCTTGACGGCCGGGTGTTTCCAGGCGTTCGGCTCCAGGTTGTCGATCGCGTTCAGGACTTCGACGCCACCGACCTTGCCGATCATCGGGTAGAGGGAGAAGGGGATGTAGTACGGGTACTTGCCCGCGTACGTCCAGCCCGCCATCCCCTTCTTCTTGGCCTTCTCGCAGACGGCGATCATCTGGTCCCAGGTCTGCGGGTACTCCGCGTCCAGCGAGTCCAGGGCCTTCTGCGAGTACCAGACGCCGTAGACCGTGTAGGCGTAGTACATGATCCAGATCGGGTTGCCGTCGAACTGGCCCATCTCGACGATGCCGGGCCGCAGTGTGTCGCGGACCTTCTTGTTCGGGTCGTCGTACGACGGCGCGTCGAACAGCGGGGTGAGATCGGCCAGCTGGTTCTTGCCGACCAGCACGCCCATGTCCATCTGCTCGGCACCGGAGTTGTCGATGAGGTCCGGCGGGGTGCCCTGGTTGAAGCGGGGCTGGAGGGTGGACTGGATCTTCTGGGTGGCGGAGAACTTGACCGTGGCCTTCGGGAAGTCCTTCTCGTAGATCTTCACGGCGTCCTGTGCGTACTCCTTGCCGAAACCGCCGTCGAAGAGGACGAATTCCATCTTCGCGGTCTCGTTGACGCCGAGCGGGTTCTTCGCCGTCTTCTTGCCTGTCTTGTCCTTCGACTGGCCACCGCCGCCACTGCTGGCACAGGCGGAGAGGAATCCGACGGCGGGGACCGAAAACAGGCCGAGTGCGGCGGACCGCTTGATCAGATCGCGACGGCCGACGCCCTCGGAACCATGGTTCGCTGCGGAAGTGGATCCCATGCTCAAGTCCTCGCCTTCTCCAGGACTCAGGCGGTGAACCGGATCCTCCCGGCACCGCGGTCGGGTAGTGCTGGGTCGTGCAGGAAGTCACGCAGGAAACGCCGACAGGTATAGTCCACTTCCCGCCAGCGGGGCAAGATCGAATGCAAGGTTGGCCGCTGGTCTTTTCCTAGTTGAGACCTGTCGGAAATATGAGCGACCTGTGTACGCCTTGCCGGAAAAAGAGCCGACATAGCCCCCTGAATGCCGCACCCAACACCCTTGACATCACGGGCCACTTGACCACCTACTGGTTCCTGCGCCACTCGGCTGACAACGTTGTCTCACGTGGCAGGGAGGGTACCCGTTTTGATGCAGCGGAAGACGCAGCGAAGAACAGGACACAGATCCGGTACGGCGGTCGTGATCACGGCCGCCGTAGTCATGGCACTGGGTTCCCAGGGAGCCGCGGTCGCCCTGCCCGCCAAGGCACCGGCCGCCGCCACCCAGTTCGCATCCTCGTTCGAGTCCGGTGATCCGGCGCCGGACTGGACCGACACCGTCGACACGGATCCGGCCGGCGCCCCGCGCGCCTCGGGCGTCGACGGCGGCTACAGCACGGGCATCCCCGGCAATGTCACCGACCATGTGACCGACCTGCGGGCGAGCGGGGAGAACACCGGGGCGGGCGAGGTGAAGGAGAACCTCGTCGACGGCGAGCCGGGCACCAAGTGGCTCACCTTCCAGCCCACCGGCTGGGCGGAGTTCGACTTCGACAAGCCCATCAAGCTGGTGACCTACGCCCTCACCTCGGCGAACGACTACGCCGAACGCGACCCGCAGGACTGGACCCTCCAGGGCTCGACGGACGGCAAGGACTGGAAGACCGTCGACACCCGGACCGGCGAATCCTTCACGGAACGGTTCCAGACCCAGTCGTACGACGTCTCCGCCCCCGCCGAGTACCAGCACTTCCGCCTCGACGTCACGAAGAACAACGGCGCCTCGGACATCCTCCAGATCGCCGACGTCCAGTTCTCCACGGGCGGCAGCGGCGGGCCGGTGCCCCAGGACATGCTCTCGCTGGTCGACCACGGCCCGAGCGGCTCGCCGACCGCGAAGGCGCGGGCCGGGTTCACCGGGACACATGCGCTGCGCTACGCCGGACGGCACACGGCGAGCGGCCGCGCGTACTCGTACAACAAGGTCTTCGACGTGAACGTGGCCGTCGGCCGCGACACGCGGTTGTCGTACCGGATCTTCCCGTCGATGGCCGACGGCGACCTCGACTACGACGCCACCAACGTCTCCGTGGACCTGGCCTTCACCGACGGTACGTATCTGAGCGACCTGGGGGCCACGGACCAGCACGGTTTCGCGCTGTCCCCGCGCGGACAGGGCGCGTCGAAGGCGCTGTACGTCAACCAGTGGAACAACGTCTCCTCGGTGATCGGTTCGGTCGCGGCCGGTAAGACGGTCGACCGGATCCTGGTCGGGTACGACTCCCCCGCGGGCCCGGCCAAGTTCCGCGGCTGGATCGACGACGTGTCGCTGAAGCCGGTGGCCCCCGAGAAGCCCAGGGCGCATCTGGCCGACTACGCGCTGACTACCCGGGGCACCAACTCCAGCGGCAGCTTCTCGCGCGGCAACGACTTCCCGGCGACGGCGCTCCCGCACGGCTTCAACTTCTGGACGCCGGTGACCAACGCGTCCTCGCTCAGCTGGCTGTACGAGTACGCACATGCGAACAACGACGACAACCTGCCGACGATCCAGGCGTTCAGCGCGAGCCATGAGCCCAGCCCCTGGATGGGCGACCGGCAGACCTTCCAGGTGATGCCGTCGGCCGCCACGGGTACCCCGGACACCGGCCGGACGGCGCGGGAACTCGCCTTCCGGCACGAGAACGAGACCGCGCGGCCGTACTACTACGGGGTGCGGTTCGAGAACGGGCTCAAGGCGGAGATAGCGCCGACCGACCACGCGGCCTCGCTGCGCTTCACCTACCCGGGCACGGACGCGAGCGTGATCTTCGACAACGTGACCGAGCAGGCGGGACTGACCCTCGACAAGGAGCACGGGATCGTCACCGGCTTCTCGGACGTCAAGTCCGGGCTGTCGACGGGTGCGACACGGCTGTTCGTGTACGGCGTCTTCGACAGGCCCGTGACGGGCGGCGACTCCAGCGGGGTCAAGGGCTACCTCCGCTTCGACACCGGCTCCGACCACACCGTCACCCTGCACCTGGCCACCTCCCTCATCAGCATCGAACAGGCGAAGGACAACCTGCGCCAGGAGATCCCGGACGGCACCTCCTTCGACACGGTGAAGGCGCAGGCCCGCAAGGTCTGGGACCGGCTGCTGGGCAAGGTGGAGGTGGAGGGCGCCACGGCCGACCAGCTGACCACCCTCTACTCCAGCATGTACCGGCTGTACCTGTACCCCAACTCCGGCTTCGAGAAGATCGGCTCGGTCTACCAGTACGCCTCCCCCTTCTCGCCGATGACCAGCCAGGACACCCCGACGCACACCGGCGCGAAGATCGTGGACGGCAAGGTGTACGTCAACAACGGCTTCTGGGACACGTATCGCACGACCTGGCCGGCGTACAGCCTGCTGACGCCCTCTCAGGCGGGCGAGATGGTCGACGGGTTCGTACAGCAGTACAAGGACGGCGGCTGGACCTCGCGCTGGTCCTCCCCCGGCTACGCCGACCTGATGACCGGCACCTCCTCGGACGTGGCGTTCGCCGACGCGTACGTCAAGGGCGTGGACTTCGACGCGAAGGCGGCGTACGAGGCGGCGCTCAAGAACGCGACGGTCGTACCCCCGTCGTCCGGCGTGGGCCGCAAGGGCATGACGACCTCTCCCTTCCTCGGCTACACCAGCGACGACACCCGCGAGGGCCTGTCGTGGGCGATGGAGGGGTACGTCAACGACTACGGCATCGCCGAGATGGGCAAGGCCCTGTACAAGAAGACGGGCGAGAAGCGCTACAAGGAGGAGTCGGACTACTTCCTCAACCGCGCCCGGGACTATGTGGACCTCTTCGACTCCAAGGCCGGTTTCTTCCAGGGCAAGGACGCCCAGGGCAAGTGGCGGGTGGACTCCTCGGCGTACGACCCGCGCGTCTGGGGCTACGACTACACGGAGACCAACGGCTGGGGCTACGCCTTCACCGCACCGCAGGACAGCCGTGGCCTCGCCAACCTGTACGGCGGCCGGAGCGGCCTCGCCGACAAGCTCGACGAGTTCTTCGCGACACCCGAGACGGCCTCCCCCGACTTCGTCGGCTCGTACGGCGGGGTCATCCACGAGATGACCGAGGCCAGGGACGTCCGGATGGGCATGTACGGCCACTCCAACCAGGTCGCCCACCACGTCATCTACATGTACGACGCGGCCGGCCGGCCCTGGAAGGCACAGGCCTATGTCCGTGAGGCACTCTCCCGGCTCTACCTCGGCAGCGAGATCGGCCAGGGCTACCACGGCGACGAGGACAACGGCGAGCAGTCGGCCTGGTACCTCTTCTCGGCCCTCGGCATCTACCCGCTGGTGATGGGCAGCGGCGACTACACGATCGGCTCCCCGTTGTTCAAGAAGGCGACGGTCCACCTGGAGAACGGCCGTGACCTGGTGATCAGGGCGCCGCACAACAGCGCGGCCAACGTCTACATCCAGGGCGTCCGCGTCAACGGCCGTGTCTGGACGTCGACTTCACTCTCCCACTCGCTCGTCTCCAAGGGCGGTGTCATCGACTTCACGATGGGCCCGAAGCCCTCGACGTGGGGCACGGGCAGGAACGCCGGCCCGACCTCGATCACCCAGGACGACAAGGTCCCGACCCCACGCGCGGACGTCCTGCAGCCGGACGGCTCCCTGTTCGACAACACGTCGGCGACACAGGCGACGGTGTCGTCGGTGGACCTGCCGGTGACCAGGTCGGTCAAGGGGGTCCAGTACACGCTCACCTCACCGTCGGACCACACGAAGGCCCCGACGGGCTGGACCCTCCAGGCCTCGACCGACGGCACCGACTGGAAGACGGTGGACCGCCGTTCGGGCGAGAGCTTCGCCTGGGACCTCCAGACACGGGCGTTCACGATCCGGACGCCCGGGACGTTTGCCCACTACCGCCTGGTCCTCGACGGCGAATCGATGCTGGCGGAGGTGGAGTTGCTGGCCTGAGACAGCGGCAGGGAAAGGCGGGCGGACCCGGTGCCGGTGCGCACCGGCACCGGGTCCGCCCGGAGCGGATCACACACGTCAACCGACCTGACAGGGCAGGTCGGTTGTACTGTCCCCGCCGCCGCCCTGGACGACGTAGCCGAACGTCGTGCTCTGCCCCGGACCGAGCGAGCCGTTCCAGTCGGCGTTGTGGACCATCACGTCCTGTCCGCTGTAGGTCGCGTTGCCGTTCCAGAGGCTGGCCACCGACTGGCCGCTGGGGAGCGTCCAGTCGACCATCCAGCCGAGCATCGCCACATCACCGCTGTTCGTGACGGTGACCTCGGACTGGTAGCCGCCGGGCCAGCTGTTGGTCGTGGTACGGGCGGCGGTGCAGGTGCCGGGCGGGGGCTGGGTGGGGTTGCCCGGGTCGTGGATGCCGGTGACCTCGCCGTTGCCGCCGTCGAAGACGACGTCGGAGCAGGAGTAGAAGGTCTCCGTGCTGTCCGAGCGCTGCCACACCATGTAGATGATGTGCCGACCGGTCTTGTTCGCCGGAAGCTGCCCGGTCCAGGAGTAGTTGGCCTCGACCGTGCCCGGGGTGCCGTTGAGCGGCGGGTGGTCGACGGTCAGGAACGGTGTGTCCTCCATCTCGTCCCAGGTGAGCGGCCGGGTGGGGTCGTAGCCGTCCTTGGTGACATAGACGTAGAACCAACCCGGGTGTGCGGCCCAGGCGTTGTACGAGAAGTCGACGGTCGCACCGGAGGTGAGATGGGTGACCGGCCAGTCGTCGCGGGGCAGGTCGAAGCCGGTGAATTTGGGGTTGCCGCCGCTGCAGAGCTCACCGTCGGGGACGAAGCCGCGGGTGCGGCCGGCGCCGTCCGAGCGGAGCACGGAGAACCAGTTGTAGAACGGCGTGGTCCCGCTGACCTGTTGGGCCGCCTTGCAGGCCGGGTTGACGGGCTTGATCTCACCGGTGTCGGTGAGCGCGTCCTGCCAGCACAGGAAGGTTCGGCTGCCCGGCTTCATGGGGGTGCCGTGCGCCTGGGCCGGGGCGCCGGCCGCCAGGACCAGGGCGAGGGCGGGCACCGTGGTGAGAAGGGCGAGGAGGGTCAGGAAGAGGGCACGGCCTCGGGTGGGAAGGGGTAATCGGGGGAGTCTCGGGCGGCACGAAGGCCCGGCGTTCGCGTTTGTCATAGCCATGACACTTCAACCTTTGTGTGGGGTGAACGGTCGTGCGCGAGTCATGGAGAAGAGCGTGGGGCGGGAACGGACCCGGCGCGCCGGACGGGTTCCGGTCCGCCGGACACAGGATGGGAGCGCTCCCACCCCACTCCCCTGTGAAGCTAGCGCGGACGGGGGCGACTGTAAACGGCGCGGCATGGCTTCACTGCTTCGAGTGGCGATACCTTCGTACAGAGGATCACGACGTGTAACCGCGTCCACACTCTCGCCCATGGGAGCGTCCACACTCTCGCCCATGGGAGCAGTGATGACGACACGCCAGCAGGGACCGGCCACCGAGGACAACTGGATGTTCCCGCCTGCTGACGGCTGGACATTCGACCAGGTCAAAAATCTGCAGCTGCCCTTCGACTGGGAACTCGTGGACGGATGGATCGGGGTTAAAGGGCAGCCCAGGTTCTGGCACAACGACGTACGGGACGGCATCGCCGACGCCCTCAAGGCGGCCCGCTCAAAGCCATATCGCGTCCTCCGCGAGCAGTGCGTGATGGTGGACGAGCAGAACGTCGTCAAGCCTGATGTGATCGTCTTCGACCCTCAAAACCTCGACTACTTCGAGGTGGAGTGCATCCCTGCGTCACACCTCGCCCTCGTCGTCGAGGTCGTTTCCCCCGGCTCCCGCCGAGATGACCGCGTGAGCAAGCCCGCACAGTTCGCCGCCGCCAAGGTCCCGTGCTACTGGCGCGTCGAGCTCGACCGGGACCACAAGCTGACGGTGCACGAGTACTGGCTCAACGCGGACACACACTCCTACTTCCCCGCTCCCTTGCACCCGGTGCACCGCGGCAAGCTCGTCACCGAAGTGCCGTTCCCTGTCCAGATCGACCTCGACGCCCTCGTCGGTTTCTGATCACACCCATACGATCGGCGCCTGGCGCAGCGGCAGAGGCGGCTCGGTGGGGCGCTCACGGATGCCGTGAGCGCCTCGCCGTGTCTAGACCGAGGCCGGTCGTGGCCGTGCCGCAGCGTCGGCCGGGTCGGCCGCGGGAAGCCGGGTGGCCGGGAGGGCGATCGTGAACTCCGTGCGGCCGGGGGCGCTCTGGACGTCGATATGGCCGCCGTGGGCCGTGGTGATGGCCGAGACGATGGCCAGGCCCAGGCCCGAACCGCCTTCCAGGACACCGGCGCGGGTGCGGGAGGTGTCGGCCCTGGTGAAGCGTTCGAAGACCGTGGGGAGCAGGTCGGCGGGGATGCCCGGGCCGTCGTCGCGGACGCGGATCACGCAGGAGGCGGGGGTGGCCTCCACCGTCGCGGTCACCGTGGTGCCCGGGGGCGTGTGGATCCGGGCGTTGGCCAGCAGGTTGGCCACCACCTGGTGCAGCCGGGTCTCGTCGCCCAGCACCAGCACCGGTTCGTCCAGGGCGAGTTCGAGTTGCCACTGGTGTCCGGCGCCGGCGGCCCGGGCGTCCCACACCGCCTCCGCGACCAGCGCGGCCATGTCCACCTCCGAGGGCTGGAGCGGGCGGCCCTCGTCGAGGCGGGCCAGGAGCAGCAGGTCCTCGACGAGGCTGCGCATCCGTGCCGACTCGGCGTTGACCCGCCGCCAGGCCAGGCCCGGTTCGATCCGGTCCGTGCCGCGGTTCATCAGCTCCGCATACCCGGCGATCGAGGCGAGCGGGGTGCGCAGTTCGTGGCTGGCGTCGGCCAGGAAGCGGCGCATGCGCTCCTCGCTGCGGCGCACCTGCTCCTCGCTGCGCTGGCGCTCGGCGAGGGAGGCCTCGACATGGTCGATCATCCGGTTGAGGGCGGCGCCGACCTGGCCGGCCTCGCTGCCGGAGTCGGTGTCCCGCTCGGGCACCCGGGTCAGACCGGTCACCTGGCCGCGGCCGAGGGGCGCGTGGGAGACCTCGACGGCGGTGGCGGCGACCCGGCCGAGGGGGCGCAGCTGCCGTCGTATCACCACCGCGCACACACAGCCCGCGACCGTGAGGCCGACCGCGGCGACCCCGATCTCGACCTCCACCAGGCCGCCGATGGTGTCCAGCACGTCATCCATGGGGAGGCCGGCCAGGACCCGGATACCGCTCGCGTCCAGTGCGGTGACCCGGTAGGTGCCGAGGCCGGGGAGCGTGCGGGTGTGGGTCGAGCCGTCCGGGGTGATGCCCTTGAGGGCGGTGGTCTGTGCGGTGGTCAGCGAGTGCGGGGGCGTGTCCTGGCCGACGACGGCGGCGCTGAGGATGTTGCCCTCGGCGTCGAGGCGGGCGGCGAGCATCCCGGCCGGCTGGCCGGTCTCGTTGAGGAAGGTCAGGTCGCGGGTGAGCTCCGGGTGCAGGGCGGCACCGCCCACGCCGCGCTCGGCGGCGTCGCCGACCCTGTCGTCCAGGTTGCCCAGCAGATAGGCGCGCTGGGCGAAGACGGTGGTCAGGGCCATCGCGGCGCACACGCAGACGAGGACGACGGTGATGAAGACGAGCAGTCGCGTGCGCAGCGACCGGCTCCGCAGCCGGGCAGTCATCTGCCGTCCTCCACGGGTCGCACGACGTATCCCATGCCGCGCACGGTGTGGATCATCGGGGCGCGGCCCCGGTCGATCTTGCGGCGCAGGCTGGAGATGTAGACCTCGACCAGGTTGCCACCGCCGTCGAAGGACGTGCTCCAGACGTGGTCGAGGATCTGGGCCTTGCTGAACACCTGCCGCGGATGGTCCAGGAGCAGGCTGAGCAGGTCGAACTCCTTGACGGTGAGCCTGATCGGGGTGCCGGCCCGCTGTACCTCGCGGGACTCCCCGCTCAGCATCAGGTCGCCGAGGACGCGTACGGAGCCGTTCACCGGGGTCTGTTCGGTGCCGGCCCGGCGCAGCAGTCCGCGCAGCCGCAGCACGACCTCCTCCAGGGAGAAGGGCTTGGTGACGTAGTCGTCGGCCCCGGCCTCCAGACCGTCGATACGGTGTTCGACGGCCTCGCGGGCGGTGAGCATCAGGACGGGCGGCCTGGGCATCTCGTAGCGGAGTCTGCGCAGGACCTGGAGGCCGTCGAGGTCCGGGAGCATGCCGTCGAGCACCACCGCGTGCGGGACGCAGCCGCGGGCCAGCCGCAGGCCGGTCTGCCCGTCGAGGGCCGGGTAGGGGCGCCAGCCCGCGTCCGCGACGGCGGCGGCGAGCAGCTCGGTGAGACCGGGCTCGTCGTCGACGATCAGGACGCGGACTCGGCCGGTTCGGGACCCTGCGGTGGCTGGCATGTATCAAGTCTGTGCCGGTTGGCTGAGGGAACCCTGTGTTCCGACTGAGCCGAAGCCGTGGGACAGGACGGGCGCGGCGGCCGGAATGCGGACGCGAGGACCGGGGCGACCGGCTCCGCCGGACGAGGTCTTTGCGCCAACTCCCTTGACCAAAGAGGGCGTTGGCACGCTCCGGCCACCGTGTTCCCTTGAGCGACTGCCGCCCCGGCGCTCACTCTGATCTCTGGCTTCCGCTTACCGGGCGGAAGCGTTTCCGCGTTCAGGGGAGGACGTCCACCCATGCGAAGACTCCACGCCCTGTGGGCCGTGGCAGGAGCGGCCGGACTGCTCGCGGGGGCGATCACGCCCGCGACAGCCGCGCCATCGTCCTCGGTCACCACACCCGTCACACCCCTCACGGGTCCGAGCACCACCACCCCACCGCAGACCGTCACCCTCATCACCGGTGACACCGTGACTCTCACCGTCGGACCGGACGGCAAGAACGCCGTCGACGTCCGGCGCGGCAAGGGCCGCGAGGCCGCCACCTTCCTGTCGAGCGAGAAGGACGGCGAGATCAGCGTCCTGCCGGCGGACGCCATCCCCCTGATCCGGGCGGGCCGTCTCGACCCGGCTCTGTTCAACGTCTCCCAGCTGGTCGCACAGGGGTACACGGACGCGAGGACCGGCAGCACCCCGGTCATCGCGACGTACGGCAAGGGCGCCGAGACCCCCGAGGGCGCGCGCCGGACGCTGGCGCTGCCCGGGATCGACGGCGCGGCGCTCAGCGCGAAGAAGTCGACCGCGTTCTGGTCGGACATCGCCCCGCCGCTCGGCACCGCGCCCACCGCGAAGGCCGCGAAGCGGCTCGGTGACGGCATCGACAAGATCTGGCTGGACGCCAAGGTGAAGGCGTCCCTCGACGTGAGCGTGCCCCAGATCGGCGCGCCCGAGGTGTGGAAGGCGGGCTACGACGGCACGGGCGTGAAGGTCGCGGTCCTGGACACGGGCGTGGACCTCGGGCACCCGGACCTGGCCGGGAAGATCGCGGACTCGGAGAGCTTCGTACCGGACGAGACCGTGCAGGACGGTTTCGGCCACGGCACCCATGTGGCGTCCACGATCGTCGGCTCGGGCGCGGCCTCGGGCGGCCGGTACAAGGGGGTGGCCCCGGGCGCCCAGCTGCTCGTCGGCAAGGTGCTGGACAACACGGGCAGCGGTCAATCCTCCTGGATCATCGCGGGCATGGAGTGGGCGGCGCACTCAGGCGCGAAGATCGTCTCGATGTCCCTGGGCGGTACGGCGTCCGGCCCCTCCGACGTGCTCAGCGAGACCGTCGACGACCTGTCCGCGGCCACCGGCACGCTGTTCGTGATCGCGGCCGGCAACGCGGGGCCGGGCGAGCAGACCGTGGGCACACCGGGCATCGCCGACTCCGCGCTGACGGTGGGCGCGGTCGACAAGTCGGACCAGCTGGCCTCGTTCTCCAGCCGGGGTCCGCGCATCGGCGACTACGCGGTCAAGCCGGAGATCACCGCGCCGGGCGTGAACATCACTGCGGCCCGCGCCGCGGGAACGAGCATGCCTGGCAGTACGCCGGTCGACGATTACTACACGACGGCGAGCGGTACGTCGATGGCCACCCCGCATGTCGCGGGTACGGCGGCGCTGGTCGCCGAGGCGCATCCGGACTGGACGGGCGAGCAGATCAAGGAGGCCCTCGCCAGCACCGCGAAGACGAACCCCGACGACTCCGTGTTCGAGCAGGGCGACGGCCGGGTCGACGCGGTACGGGCCGTCGAGCAGGACGTCTTCGCCACCCCGACGCTGAGCTTCGGCAAGTTCGAGGACGGCGACACCGGGGCCGTCAGCAAGGACATCACGTACACCAACACCACTGACAGCGCGGTGGAGTTGAAGCTCTCGTCGTCGCTCGCCGACCTCACGGTGGGCGCGGACACCCTGACCGTGCCCGCGCACGGCACCGCCTCGGTTCCGGTCGGTGTCGACCCCGCGGAGGAAGCCCAGGGCCGGTACACGGGCCATGTCACGGCGACCGCCGACGGCATCCAGGTCACCACGGGCGTGGGCTTCGAGAAGGCGCCGAAGACGTACAACCTCAAGGTCTCCCTCGTGGACCGCGAGGGCAACCCGTCCACCGGAGCGTCGATCTACACGCTCCAGGAGCTGAACGGCGCCTACCCCGACGAGTACGGCTTCATCGCCTCCGGCTGGACCTGGCAGGTACCGGCCGGCACCTACTCCGTCGCGACCTGGATCCCGGACCGGGACGCGGGCGGCCTGGCCGTGGGCACGTCGGTCGTCGGCAACCCGGAGATCAAGGTCGACGGGGACACCGCGGTGGTGCTCGACGCCCGCAAGGCGGTGGAGATCAAGCCGAAGACCAAGGAGGACTCCGAGTTCCAGGGCTTCAGTACCAACTGGCACCGCAGCGGGCCGGGCAGTTCCTGGGGGCTCACCTACAGCCAGGGCTTCTGGACCGACCACGTCTACGTGGCGCCGACCCAGCGGGTCACCGAGGGAACCCTGGACTTCTATGCCAAGTTCCGCCTGTACGCGAAGGAGTTGACGGCGAGCGTCACCAGTCCGCAGAAGACGGCGCTGTCCTCGCTCTACTACTGCCAGACGTACGAGGACTTCCCGTTGAAGATCAGCGGTGAGCACACGGTCCAGGCGGTGGACGCGGGCGGCGGTACCGAGGCCGACTTCGCGGGGCTCGACGTCAAGGGCAAGGTGGCGGTGGTCGCGCTCGGCGCCACGGAGCGGGCGCAGACCGCCCTGGACAACGCGACCAAGGCCGGGGCGGGTTACCTGATCGCCTACCGCAAGACCCCCGGCTTCTGGATCGAGGCGGTGGACCGGGCGACCACCGTACCGCTGATGATCGCCACCGGCGAGGAGGGCGCCGCGCTGGGCAGCCTGCTGAAGACCGGCAAGAAGGTCAAGCTGAAGCTGAACGGCACGCCGACCAGTCCCTACGTCTACAACCTGCTCGCCGCGCAGAGCGGCGCCATCACCGCGAACCAGACCTACCGCCTGGACAGGTCCGACACGGTGCAGCGGACGGCGCGTTACTACGGTGCCACGGCCGGGGACATGGGCGCGGACACCCTGTACACCTTCCGGCCCTGGCAGCTCTTCGGCGTCGAGACCAGCGTGCCCACGCAGTTGGGCACGGAGCGCGACGAGTACTACTACGTCGACCCGGACACCCGTACCTGGCACGTCGTCTATCCGAAGTGGGACACGCTCAAGGGCGAGTGGAGCCCGCTGCACACCTTCACCGAGCCGGGAACCGAGCCCACCGAGAACTGGCTGCGCCAGGTCGTCCGGCCGGGCAGCAGCGAGGAGTACGGGCTCTCCGTGCGCGACGGAGACAAACTCACCTTCCGGGTCCCGGAGTTGACCGACTCCACGCCGGGCCACTACGGAACCGTCGACGGCACCGACAACACCGCGAAGGGCAAGCTCTACGCGGACGGGCAACTGGTCGGCGACTCCACGCTCGGCGGGTACGGCACCTTCGATGCGGCGGCGGACAAGACCGCGTACCGCTTCGAACTGGACGTGCAGCGCAGGGCGGGGTGGGCCAGGTACTCGACGAGCACGCACACCGAGTGGACCTTCTCCTCGGCACACACCGGCACAAAGACCGCGCTGCCGCTGCTCACGGTCGGCATCGCCCCGAAGGGCCTCGACCTCCTCAACCAGGCCGACAGCAGGCGTGCGGTGGAGATCGGGCTGCCGGTCGCGAACCAGCTGGGGATCGTGAAGGCGGACAGTCTGAAGGCCTGGGTCTCCTACGACGACGGCACGTCCTGGAAGGAAGTGAAGGTCAAGAACGGCAAGGCGAGGTTCAAGCCGGCAAGGGGCGCTGAGACGGTGTCGCTGCGTGTGCTGGCCACCGACCGCGACGGCAACCGGATCGACCAGACCGTGCTGCAGGCGTTCGGCCTGAAGTGAGCAATGCCCTGAGCCACTGTAAGGATTCTTAACAAAGAACCTCTACCGTGGCGAGCCATGGTGAACACGGCACAAGATCCTGCAAGACAGACCCCTGCTGCGAGCCCCTGGGCCGCGGTGGGGGTCTCCGCCTTCGACGAGACGGTGTACCGGTCGATTCTCCATCAGCCCGACGCCGGCGCGGCCGGCTGGGCCCTGCTGACCAGGGCGACCCCGGCCCAGCTGCGCGAAGCCTGCAACCGGCTGCTCGCCCTCGGACTGCTCCAACCGCCGGACTCCATGGGCGGGTTACGAGCGGTCGACCCGCGGGTGGCGATCCGTGCGCTGATCCGGCGGCGCGAGACGGAGTCCGAACTGCTCGCCGCCACCGCCGAGGAGATGGCCACGGCGTACGAGGCCGGGCTGCTGCGCGAGGAGCCGTCCCGGCTGATCGAGGTCGCCTCCGGCGAGGGCGCCATCGCGGCCCGTCTGGAGGAGATGTACGCCCGTGCCGAGCACGAGGTGTGCCTCTTCGACACTCCGCCGTACCTCGCCCCGCCCGCACCGCAGGTGGACCTCCAGGCCGATCTGCTCAAGCGCGGGATCGTCTCACGCGGCGTCTACGCGGCGAGCGCCCTGGCGGACCCGAACACTCTGTCCCGCGCCTGGAAGATGGTCGAACTCGGCGAGCAGGCCCGGGTGTTGCCGTCGGTACCGCTCAAGCTGCTGGTGGTCGACGGACGCCGGGCGCTGCTCCCGCTGACCTCGTCCGCGGCGGGCGGCTACTGCGCCGTCGTCGTATGGCACTCGGCGGTCACCGAGGCCCTGCAGAAGCTCTTCGAGCTGGCCTGGCAGCAGGCGACTCCGCTCGGCCGGCCCGAAGGCAACGGCGAACTCTCCGAGGACGAGCAGACGTTGACACGGCTGCTGGCGGCCGGGATGAAGGACGAGGCGGTGGCCCGCCATCTGGGGGTGAGTCTGCGAACACTGCGGCGGCGGGTGAGTGATTTGCAGGAACGGCTCGGGGCGGCGAGCCGGTTCCAGCTCGGGCTGCGGGCCGCCCAGCGCGGCTGGCTGTAGCCGAACGGGGCGGGCCGCACCCCCGTCACCGGGGATGCGGCCCGCAACCGCCGTACCGGGTCCGCTACTTGCGGATCAGGCTGCGCAGCACGTACTGCATGATGCCGCCGTTGCGGTAGTAGTCGGCCTCACCGGGGGTGTCGATCCGGACGACCGCGTCGAACTCGACGCCGGTGTCGGTGGTGACCTTGACCGTGCGCGGGGTGGTGCCGTTGTTGAGCTCCTCGACACCGGTGAAGGAGAAGGTCTCCTCGCCGGTCAGACCGAGGGACTCGGCGTTGGCGCCCTCCGGGAACTGCAGCGGCAGGACGCCCATGCCGATGAGGTTCGAGCGGTGGATGCGCTCGTACGACTCGGCGATGACGGCCTTGACGCCGAGCAGCGCGGTGCCCTTGGCGGCCCAGTCGCGGGACGAGCCGGAGCCGTACTCCTTGCCGGCCAGGACGACCAGCGGGATGCCCTGCTCGATGTAGTTGCGGGAGGCGTCGTAGATGAACGCCACCGGCGCGTCGGCCTGCGTGAAGTCGCGGGTGTAGCCGCCCTCGGTGCCCGGCGCGATCTGGTTGCGCAGGCGGATGTTGGCGAACGTGCCGCGGATCATGACCTCGTGGTTGCCTCGGCGGGAGCCGTAGGAGTTGAAGTCACGACGCTCCACACCGTGCTCGGTGAGGTACTTGCCGGCCGGGGTGTCGGCCTTGATGGCACCGGCGGGCGAGATGTGGTCGGTGGTGACCGAGTCGCCGAGCTTGGCGAGGACGCGGGCGCCGGCGATGTCGGTGACGGGCGACGGCTCGTGCTGCATGCCCTCGAAGTACGGGGGCTTGCGGACGTAGGTCGACTGCGGGTCCCAGTCGAAGGTGTTGCCGGTCGGGATCGGCAGCGACTGCCACTGGGCGTCACCGGCGAAGACGTCGGCGTAGGACTTGTTGAACATGTCCTCGCCGATCGCGTTGGCGACGACCTCGTTGACCTCGGCCTCGGTCGGCCAGATGTCGGCCAGGTAGACCGGCTTGCCGTCCTGGTCGGTGCCGAGGGCGTCCTTGGTGATGTCCACCTTCATGGAGCCGGCGAGCGCGTAGGCGACCACCAGCGGCGGGGAGGCCAGGTAGTTCATCTTGACGTCGGGGTTGATACGGCCCTCGAAGTTCCGGTTGCCGGAAAGGACCGAGGTGACCGCGAGGTCGTGGTCGTTGACGGCCTTGGAGACCTCCTCCGGCAGCGGGCCGGAGTTGCCGATGCAGGTGGTGCAGCCGTAGCCGACGAGGTTGAAGCCGACCTTGTCGAGGTACGGGGTCAGGCCCGCCTTCTCGAAGTAGTCGGTGACGACCTTGGAACCCGGGGCGAGGGTGGTCTTGACCCACGGCTTGCGGGTCAGGCCCTTCTCGACCGCCTTCTTGGCCACCAGGGCGGCGGCGACCATGACGTACGGGTTCGAGGTGTTGGTGCAGGAGGTGATGGCCGCGACGGTGACCGCGCCGTGGTCGATCTCGTAGGTCGTGCCGTCGGGGGCGGTCACGGTGACCGGGTTGGACGGAACGCCGTTGATGGACGCCGGGGCGTCGGAGGCCGGGAAGGACTCCTTGCCCGCCTCGTCGGCGGTGTCCACGTAGTTGCGCACGTCGGTCTTGAACTGCTCGGCCGCGTTGGCGAGGACGATACGGTCCTGCGGGCGCTTCGGGCCGGCGATCGAGGGGACGACCGTGGAGAGGTCCAGCTCCAGCTTCTCGGAGAAGTCGGGCTCGGCCTTCGGGTCCAGCCAGAGGCCCTGCTCCTTGGCGTACGCCTCGACGAGCGCGACCTGCTGGTCGGAGCGGCCGGTCAGGCGCAGGTAGTTCAGGGTCTCGTCGTCGATCGGGAAGATCGCGGCGGTGGAGCCGAACTCCGGCGACATGTTGCCGATGGTGGCGCGGTTGGCGAGGCTCGTGGCCGCCACACCCTCGCCGTAGAACTCGACGAACTTGCCGACGACGCCGTGCTTGCGGAGCATCTCGGTGATGGTGAGGACGAGGTCCGTGGCGGTGGTGCCCGGCTTCAGCTCACCGGTCAGCTTGAAGCCGACGACGCGCGGGATGAGCATGGAGACCGGCTGGCCGAGCATGGCGGCCTCGGCCTCGATGCCGCCGACGCCCCAGCCGAGCACGCCGAGGCCGTTGACCATGGTGGTGTGCGAGTCGGTGCCGACCAGGGTGTCCGGGTAGGCCTGGCCGCCTCGGACCATCACCGTGCGGGCCAGGTGCTCGATGTTCACCTGGTGGACGATGCCGGTGCCCGGGGGGACGACCTTGAACTCGTCGAACGCGGTCTGGCCCCAGCGCAGGAACTGGTAGCGCTCCTTGTTGCGGCCGTACTCCAGCTCGACGTTCTGCTTGAAGGCGTCGTTGGTGCCGAACTTGTCGGCGATGACGGAGTGGTCGATGACCAGCTCGGCCGGGGCCAGCGGGTTGATCTTCGCCGGGTCGCCGCCGAGCTCCTTCACGGCCTCACGCATGGTGGCGAGGTCGACGACACAGGGGACGCCGGTGAAGTCCTGCATGATCACGCGGGCCGGCGTGAACTGGATCTCCTGGCTGGGCTGGGCCTGCGAGTCCCAGCCGCCGAGGGCGCGGATGTGGTCGGCGGTGATGTTCGCGCCGTCCTCCGTGCGGAGCAGGTTCTCCAGCAGCACCTTCAGGCTGTACGGAAGGCGAGCCGAGCCTTCCACCTTGTCCAGCCGGAAGATCTCGTACGACTCGTCGCCCACCTGCAGCGTGCTGCGGGCGTCGAAGCTGTTCGCCGACACGACAGTCTCCTTCATTGATGTGCGCGTACCACCACGATCCTGCCGCCACGCCGACTCGGCCCATCCACTAAGGTAAGGCTAAGTTAGGTAACCCTTACTGACGAGGCGGGCACGGTGCGCCTGGCAGATATCTCGATGTCGAGATAACTCTAGTACACGGGGGCCGGATGGTCATGCCCGGACCGCACCCTGTCGCGGCCTTCCCTGCCGGCCGGGCGGTTCACCTCACACTCTCGCGCGAACCGGAGGGAGTACGGATGGACCGAACGGGTACTCTCGCTGACGCGGCGTCACTCCAACAGACCCCCCAACGGGTGGCATCTCATATCTGAGATAACCTCGACCTCATGTCAGACGACTACCTCGTACGCATCGGCAAGCTCATCCGTGACGCCCGGCAACACCGCGGCTGGACACAGGCACAGCTCGCGGAGGCACTCGGCACCAGCCAGAGTGCTGTCAACCGCATCGAGCGGGGCAACCAAAACATCAGCCTTGAGATGATCGCTCGAATCGGTGAGGCCCTGGACAGTGAGATCGTCTCACTGGGCTACGCGGGTCCGATGCATCTGCGGGTGGTCGGCGGCCGCCGGCTCTCCGGCGCGATCGACGTGAAGACCAGCAAGAACGCGTGCGTGGCCCTGCTGTGCGCCTCGCTGCTCAACAAGGGACGCACGGTGCTGCGCCGGGTGGCCCGGATCGAGGAGGTGTACCGCCTGCTGGAGGTGCTCAACTCGATCGGTGTGCGCACCCGCTGGATCAACGAGGGCGTCGACCTGGAACTGGTGCCGCCGGCCGACCTCGACATGGCGTCGATCGACGCGGAGGCCGCCGTACGCACCCGCTCGATCATCATGTTCTTCGGCCCGCTGCTGCACCGTATGGACCACTTCAAGCTGCCGTACGCGGGCGGCTGCGACCTCGGCACCCGGACCATCGAGCCGCACATGATCGCGCTGCGCCGGTTCGGGCTGGACATCGCGGCGACCGAGGGGCAGTACCACGCGCAGGTCGACCGTGCGATCCGGCCCGACCGCCCGATCGTCCTGACCGAGCGCGGCGACACGGTGACCGAGAACGCGCTGCTGGCCGCCGCCCGCCACGACGGTGTCACCGTCATCCGCAACGCCTCCTCCAACTACATGGTCCAGGACCTCTGCTTCTTCCTGGAGGCGCTCGGCGTCAAGGTCGAGGGCATCGGCACGACCACGCTGACCGTGCACGGCGTCCCGAACATCGACGTGGACGTGGACTACTCCCCCTCCGAGGACCCGGTCGAGGCGATGAGCCTGCTGGCCGCGGCGGTGGTGACGGAGTCGGAGCTGACGGTGCGCCGGGTGCCGATCGAGTTCCTGGAGATCGAGCTGGCGGTCCTGGAGGAGATGGGCCTCGACCACGACCGCAGCCCCGAGTACTTCGCGGACAACGGCCGTACCCGCCTGATCGACCTCACGGTCCGCCCCTCCAAGCTGGAGGCGCCGATCGACAAGATCCACCCCATGCCGTTCCCCGGCCTGAACATCGACAACGTCCCGTTCTTCGCGGCCATCGCGGCGGTCGCACAGGGCAAGACCCTGATCCACGACTGGGTCTACGACAACCGGGCGATCTATCTGACCGACCTGAACCGCCTCGGCGGCCGTCTGCAGCTCCTGGACCCGCACCGGGTGCTGGTGGAGGGCCCGACCCGCTGGCGCGCGGCCGAGATGATGTGCCCGCCGGCGCTGCGTCCCGCCGTGGTCGTCCTCCTCGCCATGATGGCCGCCGAGGGCACGTCCGTCCTCCGCAACGTGTACGTCATCAACCGCGGTTACGAGGACCTCGCGGAACGCCTGAACTCGATCGGGGCACAGATCGAGATCTTCCGGGACATCTGACCCACGAACGCCGGGCCGGCATCCACCGGCCCGGCAAGCCCACGGGGCCGTCCATACCGCTTCTCGGGACGCCCGTCCGGTGTCATGGCGAGGTCTTGGAAGGCCACCGTGGCCGTTGACCTGAACCGGGGCGTAGGCGTCGACAATCTCCTTGTAGTCCGCCGGGAGGCCGTACCGAGCTCACTCTCCAGCGTGCGCCATGCCTCGGCATCCCGGTACCGCCATGACGGCTCACCGAGCATCTCCAGGACGCGCTCGACATGGTTCTCCGTCAACTCCGCCACCTCTTCGGGCAGTCCGCACTGCTGCGGGTGCTTCCGCCCGTGGACGACCGGGGGATCACACAGTGATTCATCTTGCCGTCTTCCACGGTGTCGTAGTTGCACTCAGCCGGCCTGGTCCCGCCCCGGTGTCTCGCTCTGGAGTTCGGCCACTTGGCGCAGGGCCGCCTTGAAGGCGGCGTACTCCGGTCCGCCCAGCGCCCTCGCGTGGCGTTCCTCGATCGTGCGCATGATGGCGGCGGCTGCCTCCATCTGCAGCAGGCCGCGTTCGGTGGGGCGGACCAGTTTGGCCCGGCGGTCCGCGGGGTCGGGTCCGCGCTCGACATAACCCAGGCGTTCGAGGTCGTCGACGAGGGAGCCGATGACCTGCTTGTGCTGTCCGGAGACGCGGGCGAGTTCGCTGGCACGGATGCCGTCGGCGCGCAGGTGGGCGAGGACGGCTCCGGCGCGGGGCGCGATGTCGTCGAAGCCCTGCTCGGCGAGCGCGCCGAACAACTCGCGCTGAACGGAGAAGAGGACCCGCGCGGCGAGCACGCCCAGGTCCGGTTCCTTGGCCTGGTCCCCGGTCAACGTCTCTCCCGTCCCGGCGGCCGTCCGCCGCGGTCCCGCCTGAGCGGCCACTTTAGTTGCCCTCCGCGGGGCCCGGAATCGCCTCTCGCCGCGCCGTGGCCTGCGCTTGCGCCGCGGAAGACGCGAGGTATAGCTTCGAAGTAGTCACCGATATTGACTATCAAGATTAGTGACCAATATAGCTGTGAACATGGCTCCACCCCCGAAGGAGCGGAAGATGAGTGAGCACAGCAAGTTCCTGGAACCGATCACCCGGGAGAACGCCGCCGTAGTCCTGGTCGACCACCAGGTGGGCCTGCTGTCCGGCGTCCGGGACATTCCGCTCGAAGCGCTGAAGCACAACACGGTGGCGCTGGCGCGGGCGGCCGGTGTGCTGGGCATTCCGTTGGTCGTCACCACCACCGCGGCCGACAGCATGTGGGGGCCGACCACCCCCGAACTGGTCGAGGCGCTGCCGGCCGGGCAGAAGATCATCGATCGCAGCACGGTCAACGCCTGGCACGACGACCGGGTCCGTAAGGCCGTCGAGGCCACCGGGCGGCGGAAACTGATCTTCGCCGGGGTGTCGCTGGAGGTGTGCGCGGCGCTGCCCGCGATCGCGGCGACGGCGGCCGGGTACGACGCGTACGTCGCCGTGGACGCCTCCGGCACCTTCAGCCGGACCAAGCGGGAGACCGGGCTGCTGCGCATGCAGCAGGCGGGGGTCGTCGTCAGCGACTACGCCACCCTCATGGTCGAAGCCCTGGCCGACAACGCCCTCCCCGAGTCCGGCGCGCTCTACACGGCTCTCGACATGCCGTTCGCCGTCCTGGTCGGCCAGATCTCCGCGGCCCACCGGGGCTGACGGCCGGCCCTCAGGCCTGCCCTGAGGCCTGCCCTCAGGCCGTCGCGTCGGTGCGGGAGGTGTCCCGGCGGGAGACGGCCAGGTAGCCGACGAAACCGACGATGGCGACCGTCCAGGCGAGGGTGACCGGTCCGAGGCCGAACCCGAGGCCGCCGCGGGCGTGCCCGAGTGCCATCCAGTCGGCGAGGGAGGCGCCGAGGGGGCGGGTGATGACGTAGGCCGTCCAGAACGCGGTCACGGCGTTCAGGGCGCCGCCCCGGTGGGCGAGTGCGGGAACGCAGATCGCGACGGCATAGAGGACGCCCGAGCCGAGGTAGCCAAGGCCCATGGTGGCGCTCAGGTCGCCGGCGGCGGTGCCCAGCGCGAAGGTGGCGAGGACGGCCGCCCAGTAGAAGGTCTCGCGGCGGCGGGTGCGGATGCTGTGGATGGACAGGGTCCGCTCGACGGCGTACCAGAGGGCGAAGACCGCAGCCAGCGCGATGAGGAAGAACGGCGTGGACAGCGTGTAGGGCACACCGAGGCCGACGTGCAGGACGTCGGCGGCCATCGTGCCGAACACGCTGACCATGACGACGGCGGTCCAGTACACCCAGGCGATGTACCGGCGGACGGTGAACTGCACGGCCAGGGAGGCCACGAGGGCGAGACCGCCAAGACCGACCGCCGGGATCGGGCCGAGGGTCTTGGCCAGCAGGTCCGACGCGGTCTCGCCCATCCCGGTGGTGAGCACCTTGATGATCCAGAAGTAGGCGGTCACCTCCGGCACCTTGTTCGCCATGGTGCGGAGGTTGACATGGGGACGGTCGTCGAGGAGGTGCTCCGTGGTCATGGTGGGCACGATGACACGATGGAGCGCCGGTGCCACAGATGCCTTTGCCATTGTTTTGAAGGCTCTGGTGCATGAATTTCACCAGCACGCGACCAACCTGAACACGACCTGAGCGTGTCGGCATATCCCCTGTTCAGGCGGGCCGGGGTGCTGATACGCAGGGAGTTTCGGGTCCCGTGGCCCGGGCGCCGCGCGGCTTTCGGATGCATGGCTCACGCACAGCGCCATCGACTACAGTCTTCGATGACGTCTACATGTCTGTAGTCATCCAACTGCGGTCATTCTTCTGTAGTCATGCGTCTGTAGTCATTCGGCGACTGCGTCCCGGTCTTCCCCAGGAGAGGTCCTCTGTCCATGACGACACCGATCCCCGCTGCCTCGCAGCTGGCCGTGAACGTACTCGACGCCCACTCGCTGCTGGCGGCCTTCGGTGTGCTGGGCGTCGGCGTGGTGATGTTCGTCGAGACCGGGCTGCTGGTCGGGTTCTTCCTCCCGGGCGACTCCCTGCTGTTCACCGCCGGCCTGCTGTGCACGGGCACGGCCGAGAGCAATGTGCATCTGTCCCTGGGGCCCCTGCTCGCGGCGGCCGCGGTGGGGGCGCTGGCCGGGGCGCAGTGCGGTTACCTGCTCGGCCGGAAGGCGGGCACCACGTTGCTGGCCCGCTCCCGCTCGCAGCGCCTGCACGAGGGGATGAAGCGCGCCGAGGAGCTGCTGCAGCGGTACGGGCACGCGAAGGCCATCGTGCTGGCCCGTTTCGTACCGGTGGTGCGGACCGTGCTCAATCCGATGGCGGGCGCGCTGGAGGTGCCGGTGCGGACCTTCACGCTCTGGCAGGCCGTCGGCGGACTCGTGTGGAGCATGGGCCTCACCCTCGCGGGGTACGCGCTGGGCTCGTCGATCCCCAATGTCGACCGTTACCTGCTGCCGCTGGTGGCACTGATCGTCGTCGTGTCGCTGCTCCCGCTGCTCGCCGAGGTGCTCCGCAGCCGCCGGGCCGCCCGGCCCGAGCGCAACGACGGCTGAGCCCGGCCCTCGGACGGGTGATCCCGGCCCTCGACCGCGCGCCGACCGGCTCAGGCACGGCCCGCTCGGCCCGTACGGCCCGTGCGGCCCCAGACCCGACGGAGAACCATGCGCCACAAGATCCTCGTCGTCGAGGACGATCACGCCCTGCGTGACGTGCTGCGCCGCGGCCTGGCCGACGAGGGCTTCGAGCCGGTGCCCGCCGCCGACGGCGCCACCGCCCTGCGGCTGACCACCGACGACATCGCCGCGGTCGTCCTGGACGTCGGACTGCCGGACGCGGACGGCCGGGACGTGTGCCAGGCGATGCGCGCCAACGGGTTCACGGCCCCGATCATCTTCCTGACCGCCCGCCACCACCTCACCGACCGGCTGTCCGGGTTCTCCGCCGGGGCCGACGACTACCTGCCCAAGCCGTTCCACCTCGCCGAACTCGTCGCCCGGCTGCGGGCCACGCTGAAACGCGCGGCCCCGCCGGCCGTGGCGACGGCAGGAGACCTGGTCCTGGACGCGACCCGGCACCGGGCGAGTGTCGGCGCCGTCCACGTCGACCTGTCCCCGACGGAGTTCCGGCTGCTCGCCACGCTCGTGGCCGCGGGCGGCGGCATCGTGAGCCGCCGAGACCTGGTCCGGGCCGCCTGGCCGGACGGTGCCCAGGTCAGCGACAACACGCTGGACCAGTATCTGAGCCGGCTGCGCCGCAAGCTGCGCAAGGCGGGCAGCGACCTGAGCCTGGGGACGGCGCGCGGGATCGGCCACCGGCTGTCATGAGCGGCCTTCTGCTCCACCTGGCTCCCCGTACGCTGCGCGGCCGGCTCTCGCTCGTGGCGCTGACCACCGCGGCGCTCCTGATCACCGTGCTGACCGTGGCGTTCAACACCGTGATGTCCCGGCACCTGCAGCACCAGGCGGACTACGAACTGCGCAACCGTGCGGCCGCCGTCGCCACGACCGTCGACACCAGCGGTCCCCGGGTACGGGTCCTGGAGACCGTCAACGACAGCCTCCTGGACGCGAACGTGTGGATCTACTCGGGGACCGGGACACGCCTGCTGGAGAAGCCGCCGGGGGCAGCCGGCACCGGCACGCTCCCCCGGGCCGTCGACCGGCTCGCCGCGCGGGGACACGGCGTCTGTACGACCGTCGCGGCCGGAAACCCTCGCTTCGTCCGGCTGTGCTCCCGCCCGGTGACCGGCCGCCGTAGCACCGCGACCATCGTCACGGCCCTGGACCTCGCCCCGTACCGCAACTCGGCGAAGACCCTGCTTCTCGGTTCCCTGGTCCTGGACGCCGTCATGCTCGCCTGCACCTACGCGCTGACCCGGCTGGCCGTGGGGCGGGCGCTGCGCCCGGTGCGCACCATGACCGACCAGGCCACCGAATGGAGCGCCGTGGGCTCCGACGCACGCTTCGGCGGCGAGCACCAGCCGGCCGAACTCGCCCGGCTGGGCGGCTCGTTGGACGCACTGCTGGACCGTATCCGGACCGTGCTGCGGCATGAGCGGCAACTGACCGGGGAGCTGTCGCACGAGCTGCGCACCCCGCTCACCCGGATCATCGTCGAACTCGACTGGTGGCGGGCCCGGCCGCGCTCCGCCGCCGAGACCCGCGCCACCCACGAGGTGATAGCCGAGGCCGCCCAGTCCATGCGCACCATCTGCGACACCCTGCTCGACGACGCCCGCGACGGCGCGCTGAGCACCGGCACGGCCCCCGGCGCCGTCCATGTCGCCCCCGTACTGCGCCGACTGGCCGAGGACCTCGGCCGGCCGGACCGGGTGACGGCCGTCGTGGACGTCCCGGATCCGGCGCTGGAGGCGGGCGTCACGCCCGCGCTCCTCGAACGCATCGTCAGCCCGCTGCTGGCCAACGCGGCGCGGTACGCCCGCTCCACGGTGACCGTGTCCGCGCGGCGGCTGCCCGGCGGAGTGCGGATCGCCGTCACCGACGACGGTCCCGGCGTACCGGAGGAGTTCCTGGGCGAGCTCTTCCAGCCCGGCCGCCGCGCCGACCACGGCGACGGGCACGACGGCGCGGGCCTCGGACTTCCGCTCGCGCGGCGTCTGGCCCGCGCGGCCGGCGGCGAGGTGTCCCACGATCCCGCGTACACCTCCGGGGCCCGCTTCCTGGCCGACCTGCCGGCCGGGTGACCGCTACACCCGCTCCGTGGTGCCGGCCCTGCGCTCCTGGACCTGGGCGTAGGCCATGAGGCCGAGCAGAACCACCAGCAGGACGGCCGAGGAGCCGATGGTGCCGAGGTCCAGTCCGCCCTTGGCGGTCGGCTTGGTCAGGAAGTCGCCCGCGGTGGCGCCGAGCGGACGGGTGAGGACGAACGCGATCCAGAACAGCAGGACGTTCGGCACCACGGGCACCTTCATCAGCGCGACCAGCACGGCGAGCGCCCCGCTCACCACCAGTGCGCCGCCCGCGTAGCCGAGTCCGGAGCTGTCCGACAGGAAGTCGCCCATGGAGGTACCGAGGGTGTTGGAGACGAGGATCGCCGACCAGAACAGGGCCTCACCGCGGAAGGTGACGATGTCGCGGATCTGGAAGGTCATGCCGCTCAGCCGCCAGACCGCGAAGATGACCAGCAGGAGGGAGATGAGGATCGCCGCGCCGGCCGGGTAGCCGAGGCCGAGGCCCTGCGGTCCCCAGCCGAGCGAAGTGGTGCCTTTCGAGAGGTACTTGGCGCTGGCGTCGCGGTTCATGAAGTCGGACATGGTGGTGCCGGCCATGCTGGTCGACAGGATGACCGTCCAGTAGAAGAACGGGTTGTAGTGACTGGAGCGGAGCTGGACGACGAGTGTCACCACGAAGACCAGGAAGAGGACGACCGTGGTGAGGAAGTAGCCGAGCTTCAGGGTCTGGGAGAAGAGGTCTCCCGCGGTCTCGCCCAGTGTCGTCGCGGCGATCTTCATGATCCAGAACGCGAGGGTGACTTCGGGGAGTTTCTTCATCACTGATTTCGTCGTGCTGGCGACGTCGAGGTCGGTGATGACTTCCGGCTGCTGCAAGGTGGGGGGCTCCTTGTGTGGTCGTGCGGCAGGGTGATCGACACGAAACGATCACAAACCAAGACCTTGACAGCGTCGACCTGAACGGATCCTGAACGCCGACCGCGTGCCTGTTCAGACGGCGTGCCGAGCGGTCCGCCGCGGCCGCATTGTCACCGAGTGCCGGACGGCGCCTGCCGGACGGGCGCGAAGCGGGGGCCGGTGGCAAGGTGGGACGGAGGAGGGCCGCGAGTCCGATGGAAGCCGAGGACTGCGATGACTGACAGCTACGGCCTCGCAGGTGACACCTACGACCCCGCGCGTACGGCGATCCTGCTGGTCGACCCGTACAACGACTTCCTCTCCGAGGGCGGCAAGGTCTGGCCCGCGGTCAGCCGCGTCGCCCTCGACGTCGGACTGCTGGACAATCTGCGTGCCGTCGTCGGCACCGCACGGGCGAGCGGGATCGGTGTCTTCTTCGTCCCGCACCGCCGCTGGCGGGAGGGCGACTACGAGGGCTGGGACCATCCCAACCCCACCCAGCAGCGCATCCGGCAGAGCCACACCTTCGCGTACGGCACCTGGGGCGGCGAGTTCCATCCCGACTTCCAGCCCGCCGGCTCCGACGTGGTCGTCAAGGAGCACTGGGCGCAGAGCGGCTTCGCCAACACCGACCTGGACTTCCGGCTGAAGCAGCGCGGCGTCACCCATGTCGTCGCCGTCGGCCTGCTGGCCAACACCTGCATCGAATCCACCGGCCGTTTCGCCATGGAACTCGGCTATCACGTCACCCTCGTCCGTGATGCCACGGCCGCCTTCGGGCCCGAGATGATGCACGCGGCCCATGAACTCAACGGGCCTGCCTTCGCCCACAGCATCACCACGACCGGAGAACTCGTGCGGGCACTGAAAAACGGCGCATAGGCGGTTTTCCACACGCGGGCGTTTCAAACAACGAATTAGAGGCGACGGCGAGAAATGACCCCCTCTTTACCCGCGACCCGGTGGCTGGACAGGACATCCGACGGGCTCAGAGTTACGTGAACTCCCCCAGGAAAGTCAAGAGTTGACATGTCCCCAATGCGTGACTGAGGATCACAACCAGATCACGGAGCCTCCTGAGAAACTCCGCACAGCTGACGCATCTGCGCTCCCGGCTGCACCACGCGCATTCCCCGGTCGATTTCCCCCCACCCACCGATCGACGATTCCCCTCCCCCCTCTTCCCTCAGGGCCTTTTAGGCCCTCTCACGCCCTCTCACGCCCTCTCACGGCCTCTCACGGCCTCTCACGGCCTCTCACGGCCTCTCACGGCACTTCGCGCGCTGCCGTCATCGCCGTGCCTCTGTTCCGTCCCCGGTCCCGTCCCCCCGACAGGAAGGCCAGGCCTTGCCGGTGCAGAACACCCCCGACCCCGCCCCCGCGGATCCGGCCCGCCACGTCCGGCCGGCGTCCTTCGCCCAGCAGCGGCTGTGGTTCCTGGCCCAGCTCCCGGGCGGGAACACCGCCTACAACGAGACGCTCGCCTTCCTCCTCGGCGGACCGCTCGACCGCGGCACCCTGGCCGCCGCCTTCGATGCCCTGACCGACCGGCACGAGACCCTGCGCACCAGGCTGGTGGCCGAGGCGGGCGGGGTGCACCAGCACATCGACCCGCCGGGCTCGGGCCGCCCCCTGGCCTTCGAGGACCTCACCACCGCCACCGACTCCGACGCACAGGTGGCCGCCCGGCAACTGGCCGAGGCGGAAGGGGAGTTCGACCTGGCGGCGGGCCCACTCTGGCGCGGTCGGCTGCTCGCCCTCGGCCCCTCTCGCCACGTACTGCTGCTGACGTTCCATCACAGCATCTACGACGGCGCGTCGATGAACGTGATGATGACTGAAGTCGGCACCCTCTACGAGGCGTTGGCGACCGGCGTACCGGACGGACTGCCGGAGCTGCGGCTCCAGTACGCCGACTATGCGGAGGCGCAGCGGGAGTCCGTGCTCGGCGGTGCCCTCGCCGCTCAAGAGGCCTACTGGAAGGGCGTGTTGACCGACGCGCCGGCCATGCTCGAACTGCCCGTGCCGGGGCCGCGGCCGGCGGAGCAGGGTTACGACGGCGGACGCGTCGGGTTCGAGCTGGACGCGGACGTCACGGCGGCCCTGCGCGGCCTGGCCCGGGAACACGGCGCCACCTTGTTCGTCGCCGTGCTGACGGGCTGGGCGATCCTGCTGTCCCGGCTGTCGGGGCAGCAGGACATCGTTGTCGGCAGCCCGGTGGCCGGCCGGCGCGGGCCGGGAGCCGCAGGGCTGATCGGTTTCCTCGTCAACTCGCTCCCGCTGCGCGTCGACCTGTCCGGTTCCCCGACCGCGGCGGAGGCGCTGGCCCGCACCCGGGCGGTGGTCCGCGAGGCACTGGCCCACCAGGACCTGCCGTTCGAGCGGATCGTCGAGGTGGTGAACCCGCCGCGCAGCGCGGCCCACACCCCGCTGTTCCAGACCATGCTGGCCTGGGTCCCGGACCGGCACGACCTGCTGAAGCTGCCCGGTGTCGAGGCCGCGCCGCTGCCGATCGCCCACGCCCCGGCCAAGTTCGACCTCGCCCTGTCGGCGACCGAGTCGGAGGGCCGGGTGACCGGGCACCTCGATCACGCGGCCGCGCTGGTGGACGCCGCCACGGCCGAACGCTGGGCCGGACATCTGCGGCGACTGCTCACCGACATGGCCCGGCACCCGCACCGCACCGTCGACACCCTGGAGCTGATGGACCCGCGCGAGCGCCTGGAGCTGATCGGCGCGGGCGACGCCGCACAGGGGCGGGGCGCGGGCGTGGGTGACCCCTCCGACGCGACGGCGACGGCCCTGCGTACGGCCTCCGGTCTCACGGAGCTCTTCGAGGCACGGGCCCGTGCGCACCCCGCCGCCACCGCCGTGGTCGACCGCGACCGCGCGCTCGACTACGCGACGCTCGACCGGCGTGCCAACCGGCTCGCGCACGCCCTCGTCGCCCGTCGCGTCCGCCCGGATGACGTCGTAGGACTGCATGCCCGCCGCACCTGCGACCTGGCCGTCGGCATCCTCGGGATCCTCAAGGCGGGTGCCGCCTATCTGCCGCTCGACCCGGGACAGCCCTGGGAACGCCTCACCGCCATGGTCGAGGACGCCGCGTGCCCCGTGGTGCTGAGCGACCACACCGGCGAGGACCGGCCGCGGGACTGGCTCGGCATCGGCACGGTCGAGGCAGAGGCAGGGGTGGGGGCAGGGGCAGGGGCAGCGATAGACGCCGGGGCAGAGGCAGCCGGGGACCTGCCGCCGGCCGGGATCACCCGTGGCCCGGACCAGCTGGCCTACGTGATCTTCACCTCCGGGTCCACCGGGCGGCCCAAGGGCGTCGCCGTCGAGCACCGCAGCGTCCTCAACCTCTTCGCGGTCTGGCACGACCGGATGGGCACCGCACCCGGCGAGGCGGGTTCGGCCTGGTCCAGCATCGGCTTCGACGCCTCGGTCCACGAACTGCTGCTGCCCCTGACCACGGGCGGTGTGCTGCACATCGTCCCCGAGGAACTGCGCGGCGACCCGGAGGCGTTGTTCGGGTGGCTGCGTGAGCGGGAGATCGACCAGGCGTTCCTGCCGCCCGCCTACGTCAAGTGGGTCGACGAGAACCCGGCGGAGCGGTTGCGCGGACTGGCGTTGCGCAGGCTGCTGACCGGCGTCGAGTCGCTGACCGAGGCCGCGTTGCACCGGATGACGGAGCAACTGCCCGGCCTGCGCGTCTGCTTCGGCTACGGCCCCACCGAGGCGACCCTCTACAGCACCGCCCACTACGATCCCCGCCCGCTGGACCGCCCGTGCCCCATCGGCCGCCCGCTGCCCGGCACCCGCTGCTACGTCCTCGACGCCCGGCTGCAGCCCGTCCCGCCCGGTGTCGTCGGGGAGGTCCACCTCGGCGGGGCGGCCCTCGCCCGCGGCTATCTGGGCCGCCCCGACCTCACCGAGGAGCGCTTCCTGCCGGACCCGTTCGTGCCCGGTGCCCGCGTCTACCGCACCGGCGACCTCGCCCGCTGGGGCGACGACGGCCTGCTCCACTACGCGGGCCGCGCCGACGACCAGGTGAAGCTGCGCGGCTTCCGGATCGAACCCGGCGAGATAGAGGCGGCGTTGACACGGCTGCCGGGTGTCCGTGAGGCCGTCGTCCTCGCCGATCACGACCCTGCGGGCCGGTCCCGGCTGGTGGCCGCCGTCGGCCGGGGCGCCGCCGCGGCCCGTACCAGCGCCGACTGGCGCACGGCACTCGCCCGCAGCCTGCCGGACTACATGGTCCCCGCCGTCGTCCTCGACCTGGAGACCCTGCCGCTGGGCCGCAACGGCAAACTCGACCGCGCCGCACTGCTGCGACTGGTCCACGAGCAGACGTCCGGCCAGGTCAACACCGCCAGCCCGCGCGACCACGTCGAGCACGCCCTGTACCGGATCTGGCAGCGCATCCTGCTCCATCCGTCGATCGGCGTCGGCGACAACTTCTTCGACATCGGCGGCACTTCGCTGTCCGCCATCAAGATGGCCCACGAGGTCACGGAGACCTTCGGGCGCCAGCTGCCGGTCGCGGAGGTCATGGTGCGGCCGACGATCGAGGCGCTGGCCGCGCTGCTGCGCGAAGACAGCGAGGACGGCACCGACCGCGCCCCGGGCAGTCTCGTCGAGTTCCGCCGGGGTACCGGCCCCCGGGTCGTCTGCGTCCACCCGGCCGGCGGCACCGCCTTCTGCTATCTGCCGCTCGCCACCCATCTCCCCGAACACACCGGCCTGTACGGCATCCAGTCCCCCGGGGTGAATCCGGGAGAGGACGTGCTGCCCAGCGTGGAGGCCATGGCCGAGGCGTATCTGCGCCTCCTCGAACCGCTCGGCGACGGCCCGCTCGTGCTGACCGGTCTCTCCTACGGCGGGCTGGTCGCCCACGAGATGGGACGCCTCCTCGGCCGTGCCGGACGCGGCGATGTGAGTGTGGTCCTCCTCGACACCCAGGCGACCGACGACGCCGAGGCCCGCGCGGCGATCACCGTCGTCGACGCGGACGAGTTCCGCGACAAACTCGTGAGGTTCAACGGGATGTACCCCGGCATCGAAGACGCCCAGGTGGACCGCTACTTCAGGATCTACAACCACAACCGGCTCACCGCGCGCGAGCATGTCCCGGCCGCCTCCCCGGCCCGGTTGGTCCTCGCCCAGGCCGTGCCGGACGGCACCGACACCCCCTTCCACGCCGAGGTCCGCGCGTTCTGGCGGCGGCGCGCTGAGGGCGAGTTCCGGGTCGAGACGATGGAATGCGACCACTGGGAGATCCTGGAGGGCGCCGAGACCTCCCGGGTCGCCGCGCTGCTGGCCGCCGAACTCGCCCATCATGAGAGTGAGTTGACGAGCCGGGTGCGCTCCGTCGCCGTACCGGCGGGAGACGCGCGATGACCGACCGCACCGCACCATCCGAAGCCTCCGCCGCGTCCGACACCTCCGATGCCTCCCACGCCTCCCACGCCTCCGCACTGGCCGAGGCCGTACTCGCCCAGGCCCGCCGTACGCCTTCCGCCGTCGCCGTCGAGGACGGCGGCCGGCTGCTCGACTACGCCGAACTCGACCTGCTCAGCGGCCGGGTGGCCGCGCAGTTGCGTGAACGGGGCGTGGGCGCCGGGCAGTCCGTCGCCGTCTGTCTGCCCCGCTCCTGGCGGCTGGTGTGCGTCATGCTGGGCATCCGGCGCGCTGGAGCCACCGTCGTCCCCCTCGACCGGCTCAGTCCGCCCGACCGTCAGCGCCACATCCTCGACGACTCCGGAGCGGTCGCCGTCGTCCACGACGGTACGACCGAGTACGTCCACGGAATCGACGCCGACGCGCTCCTCGCCCCGGCCGCGGAACCCGTTGCCGTGCAGTCGTCCACCGGCGGGGGCGACCCCACCGGCTTCCTCTTCTACACCTCCGGCAGCACCGGCCGGCCCAAGGGCGTCGAGGTCACCGACGCGGGTGTGCTGCGGCTGGCCCGCCCCGGCTGGCTCGGCCCGCACCCCGGCGCCCGCTTCGCCTGCCTGTCCAACCCGGCCTTCGACGCGCTGAGTTTCGAGGTGTGGGCGCCGCTGCTCACCGGTGGCGTCTGCGTCGTACTGGACGACTCCGAGGTGCACAGCCCGCAACGGTTCGCGGCCGCGGTGCGCGAACGCCGTGTCGACACCCTGTTCATCACGGTGGCGCTCTTCAACACGGTGGTCGACAAGGTCCCCGGCTGCTTCGCCGGCGCCGCCCGGGTCCTCGTCGGCGGCGAACGGCTCGACCCGCGCGCGATACGCGCCTGGTACGACGCCAACCCGGACTCCGCCACCGTCCTGCACAACGTGTACGGGCCGACGGAGGCGACGACGTTCGCCCTGTGCCACCCGATCCCCCGGGACTTCGACGGCGACTCGATCCCGATCGGCACCCCGCTGCCGGGGACCGGAGTACTGCTGCGCACTCCGGACGGGCGTACCGCGGAGGACGGCGAGGTGGCCGAACTCCTGCTCTCGGGAACGGCGTTGGCGCGCGGCTACCGCAATCTGCCGGAGCTGACCGAGCGTTCCTTCGTCCGGCTGGACGACGCGAGCGGTGGGAGCGGCACCCCGCGCCGCTGGTACCGGACGGGTGACCTGGTGCGCCGGGACGACGACGGGCGCGTGGTCTACGTCGGACGCGCCGACCGACAGGTCAAGGTGCGCGGTTTCCGTATCGAACCCGGCGAGGTGGAGCAGGGGATCCTGGCCCTGCCCGCGGTACGCCATGCCCATGTCTGCACCCGGCGCGACGCGGCGGACCGCAACGAACTGCTGGCCTTCCTCGTCCTCGGCGACGACGGTCTCTCCTACGCCGACTACGAACGTCACCTCGCCACCGCCCTGCCGCCGTACATGCGCCCGCACCACACCCACCTCGTCGCCGAACTCCCGCTGACCGCCAACGGCAAGGTCGACCAGGCCGCACTGCTGCGTGACACGGACACGGACACGGGCACGGGCACGCCGTGGCGCGGCGGGCGCGAGGACGCCGTGCCCGTCACCGCCGGGCAGCGGCCGGTGCTGGAACTCGCGGAGGAGATCCTCGGCGTCGGCGGCCTGCGGCCCGACGACCGCTGGATCCCGAGCGGCGGGGACTCCCTGAAGGCATTGCGGTTCCGCTTCGAGATCCTGGAGCGGTACGGCGTCGACCTCCCCCAGGACCTTGTGCTGCGGGCCGACCTCGCCGCTCTCGCGGACGCCGTCCGCAGCGCTCCGGCCGACTGCCGTCCGCCCGTGCCGCCCGCCCCGGACGCCACCGACGCCACGACCGCGCCGGCCACCAGCGAGCAGGAACGCCTCTGGCTGCTGCACCGGCGCGACCCCGACGACCGTTCCTACGACGTACCGCTCGTCTTCCGTGTCCAGGGCGCCGTCGACCCGTCGGCGCTGCGCCGGGCGCTGCGCTCGCTGGTGGAGCGGCACCCCGCCCTGCGCACCCGGATGGTTCCCGCCCCGGACGGCCTGCTCCAGCGGACCGAGGCTCCGTACGACCCCTGGCAGCCGCTGGACGTCCGCGAGGGCGAGCCCTGGCAGGAGACCGCCGACCGCTTCTTCGCCCACCGCTTCGACCTCACCGAGCCTCAGATGCTGCGGGCCGGCTGGGCGGAGCGGACCGACGGCGGTCTGCTGCTTCTGCAACTGCACCACGCGGCCGTGGACGGCTGGTCGCTCAACCTCCTCTTCCGCGACCTCACGGACGCCTACGCGAACGCGGGCCACGCGAACACGGGTGACTCCGGGCGTCCGGCCCCGGCCGTCGGCCCGCTCGACCTCGCCCGCTGGCAGCGGGACTGGCGCGCTACCCCCGCCTACGAACACCAGCGCGTCCGGCTGCGCGACCACTACGCCGACGGGGTGGATCCGTCCCCCGCCCTGCCCGAACCCGAGCCCGCGCCCACGTCCTCGGCCCGGCCGCGGGCGAGGCTTTTGCGCACCTCCCTCGACCTGGTCCGTCGTACCGCGCTGGACCGGCGTGCCGCGGAACTCGGTCTGACCCGGTTCCAGGTGCTGGTGTCGGCGTTCGGCGCGAGTCTGTACGGCGTGACCGGGCAGGCCCGGCCCCTGGTCGCCGCCCCCGTGGCGAACCGGCCGCGCCCCGAGTTCGCCGAGAGCGTCGGCATGTTCGCGAACACCGTGCTCCTCGGCCTCGCGCTACGGCCCGACGACTCGCTGCGCACCCAGCTGACGACGCACGCCGACACCGTGCGCCGGGTGCTGGAGGGACAGGAGGTCCTTCTCGCCGATGTACTCGCCGATGTGTTCGCCGGACCGGCGTTCCGCGATCGCACGCCCCTCTTCGACTACCTGTTCGTCCTGGAGAACACGGAGTTCTCCGCGCTGCGCCTGGCGGACTGCGCCATCGAGCCCCTGTGGCCCGAGCCCACGGGCGCCAAGTGCGCGCTGACGCTGTCGGTGGTGGAGCACGAGTCCGGGTTCGACTGCCTCTGGGAGTACCGCGACGACTTCGGCGCCGAACGCGCCGAGGCGGCGGCCAGGTTGTTCCGGCGGGCTCTGGACCGGCTGACCGGTGACGGAGACGGTGACATCTCCCTGCGTGAACTCGTCATCGCCCACCGCGAGTCGGCGCCCGCACACGGCCGCGCTCTGGAACCGGACTTCACCACGGTCGCCGAGGGCTTCGCCCGCCAGGTGGCCCGCACTCCGGACGCACCCGCCGTCACCCTCGGCGGGACCACTCTCACCTACGCCGAACTGGACGCCCAGGCAAACGAGTTGGCGTCCCTCCTGAGACCGCCCGCGGATCCCGCCGCCCCGGCATCGGTGGCCCTCTACCTCCAGCCGTCCGTCGAACACGTCGTGGCCCTGCTCGCGGCGGCCCGCCTCAATCTGACCGTCGTCCCCCTCGACCCCGCCTACCCGCCGGCCCTGCTGCGCCATGTGCTGGACCATGCGGCGCCGCTGTGCGTGCTGACCGGCGCCGACGGCCTCGACGTCCTGGCCACGATCGCGCCGCCGTCCCTGCCCCGGCATGTCGTCACCCTCGCCGCCGCGCCCACCGCCCGGCCGGTGCCGTACCGGCATCGCGGACTCCGGCCGCTCTACACCCTGTTCACGTCCGGCTCCACCGGCACCCCCAAGGGCGTCCAGGTCCCCGACCGGACCCTGTGCAACCTGCTCACCTGGCAGCGGGCCGAAGGCGGCCTCGAACGGCCCGCCGTCACCCAGCAGTTCGCCATGCTCTCCTTCGACGTCTCCTTCCAGGAGATCCTGACCACCCTGTGCTCCGGCGGCGAGCTGCGCCTGGTGAGACCTGCCTGGCGGCAGGACATGCCCACGCTGCTACGGCAGTTGGAGAGCGGTGGCGCGGAGCGGATCTTCCTGCCGTACGTGGCGCTGCAACTGCTCGCCGAACACGGGGTGCGTGCAGGGGTGTTCCCGTCCCGGCTGCGTGATGTCGTCACGGCCGGCGAGCAGTTGGTGTGCACGGACGCGATCCGGCGCTGGATCGCGGGGCTGCCGGGCGGCGCCCGGCTGTTCAACCACTACGGTCCGACCGAGACCCATGTCGTCAGCGGCCTGTGCCTCGAAGGCGACCCGGCCGGCTGGCCGACCCGCCCGGCCATCGGGCGTCCGGTGGCGGGGGCCGTCCTACGGGTGGTGGACGAGGGCGGTCTGCCCGTCCCGCCGGGGGTGACGGGCGACCTGCTCATCGGCGGCCGTATGGCGGGCCGGTGCTACCTCGGCGACCCCGCCGAGCACCGGGACCGGTTCGTCGACGATCCCGAGCTGGGCGTTCTCTACCGCACCGGGGACCGGGCCCGCTTCGACGAGCGGGGGCTGCTGCACTACGCGGGACGCGACGACGGCCAGGTCAAACTCGGCGGGCACCGGCTGGAGCTGGGCCAGGTCGAGGCCGCTCTGCTCGGGTGTCCGGGGGTGGTCAACGCGGTCGCGGGGATGCTGGACGGCCGGCTGGTCGCCGTTCTCCAGTGCCGGGGGGAGGATCCCGACCCGGCGGACCTGACCCGGCACCTGGCGGGGCTGCTGCCCGCCTACGTCCGGGTCGCCCGCTTCCGCCTCGTGCCGGACCTGCCGCGCACCCCCAGCGGCAAACTGGACCGCAGGGCGGCGCTGACCGCGCCGGGACGCGAGCTGGGGGCGGGGGGCCGCGAGGTTGCGGGGCTGTCCGCGCTCGAACGGCGGCTGGCCGAGCTCTTCCGGGCGGCGACCGGGCGGCGCGTCGCCGTGGACGAGCGGTTCTTCGACGCCGGGGCCACCAGCCTGGACCTGATGCGCTTCCAGCTCAGATGCGCGGGTGAGGGCGATCTCCCCTTCTCCGTACCGGACTTGTTCGAGCACGTCACACTGCGCGCGCTGGCCCGGCTGGTGACGGACGACGACGGCAGCGCCCGCGACACACCGGCCGGGCGGTCGACCCGGCCGACCCGGCCGACCCGGCCGGAGGCGGGGCGGGCCGACGAACCCGTCGCCGTCGTCGGCATGGCCGTACGGCTGCCCGGGGCGCCCGACCTGGCCGCGTTCTGGGACCTGGTCGTCTCCGGCCGGCGCGGTATCGAGCACTTCGCCGCCGACGACGGCCGGGTCGGTGCGCGCAGTCAGCTGGCGGGACTGCTCGCCTTCGATCCGGGCCGGTTCACGATCAGCCCGCACGAGGCCCGGCTGATGGACCCCCAGCAGCGCCACCTGCTGATGAACTGCGCCGAAGCCCTCGCCCACGCCGGGATCGGCGACCCGGCGCGGCTGCGGGTCGGTCTGGTCGCCTCCTGCGGCGAGAACACCTACTTCCAGCGCATGCTCCGCGAGGGCGACCCGGACCGGCTGCCCGACGCCTTCCGGCTCGCCCTGCACCACGAGAAGGACTTCCTCGCCACCAAGGCCGCCTACCATCTCGGGCTCACCGGACCGGCGTTCACGCTCCAGTCCGCCTGCTCCAGCTCGCTCGCCGGGGTGCACATCGCCGCCGGGATGCTGCGGCAGGGCGACGCCGAGGTGATGCTCGTCGGCGGGGTCCTCGTCGACACCGAGCTGACCGACGGCTACACCTACCGGCCGCAGCACATCTTCTCCCCCGACGGGCACTGCCGGCCCTTCAGCGCGGACGCCGAGGGCACCGTGGGCGCGAGCGGGACCGGTGTGGTCGTCCTCAAGCCGCTGGCCGCGGCCCGCCGGGACGGCGACACCGTCTACGCGGTCATCACCGGCTCGGGACTCAACAACGACGGTGCCGGCAAGCTCGGTTACAGCGCCCCGTCCCTGCCCGGCCAGCGGGCCGCGATCCGCGCGGCGCTGGACCGGAGCGGTCGCGACGGCACCGCGGTCGGATATGTCGAGGCACACGGCACCGGCACCCGGCTCGGCGACCCGGTCGAGGCGGCGGCGCTGCGGCAGGCGTACGGGCTGGTGGCTGACACGCGGGGAGCGGACAAATCAACAGCGGACACGCGGGCGGCGGACGCGCTGGGTGCGGACGCGCAGGCGGCGGACGCGCTGGGTGCGGACGCACGGGTGGCGCTGTCGTCGGTGAAGAGTCAGATCGGGCATCTGGGTGCGGCGGCGGGCGTGGTCGGGCTGGTGCGGGCGGTGCTCGCCGTGCACCACGGGGTCGTTCCGCCGACGGCCGACTTCGACCGGCTCAACCCGGAGATCGACGACGGCCCGTTCCGGATCCCGGTTGCCGCCGAGCCCTGGCCGGCGGTCCCGACCAGGGTGGCCGGGGTGAGCAGCTTCGGCATCGGCGGCACCAACGCCCACGTGGTGCTGGAGCAAGCGGTACCGGCTCCGGTCCCGGTGCCGGACGATCGGCTCGCTGCGGTGCCGCTGCCGTGCCTGGTGCTGTCCGGGGCCTCCGAGGCCGCCGTCCACGCGGACGGGCGCCGTATCGCCGACTATCTGTCGGCCCGGCCCGAGGCCTATCCGCAGGTGCTGCGGCACCTCCAGGCCGGCCGTCCCGCCCTCTCGCGCCGCGCGGCGGCCGTCTGCCCCGACGCCGCGTCGGCCGTCGCCTGGCTGCGGGCGCTGCCGACCGTCACGGCGCCCCCGGCCCAGGACGCACCGGCGGCGGCCGAGGGCCGTGATCCGCACGCCCTCGCCGAGGCATGGGCGGCCGGCCGCACCGTCGTATGGCCGTCGGCGGGCCCGGCGCCCGCGCCCTGGGACTTCCCGCCGCCCGCCTTCGACACCGCCGAGTACGACTTTCCCCGTGCCCCCGAGGAGCCGTCCGGCATCTCCCGGCTGCCTGCCGCGCAGTGGCTCCACCAGCCCCTGTGGACTCGGTCGCGCCGCGCCCGGACCGGCACTCCGGTGTCCCGCCGTACCGCCGTGGTCGTCACCGGACCCGGGCAGGACGGCGAGAGCTGGCGGTTCCTGGAACGCCACTACGTCCGGGTGGTGACCGTCCGCGCCGGCCAGGGCTTGGCCCGTATCGGCGTCGACCGCTACGAGGCCGATGTCGCCGACCCCGGACGGCTCGCCGCCCTGCTCGACCGGCTGACCGGTGCGGGCGAGCCTGCCGTGGACTGGCTGCATGCGCTCCCGCTCGCCCTCGACGGCGGCCCGACCGTGTCCACGCTGGAGAAGGCCGAGTGGGCCTGCCTCGACACGGTCGCCGCCCTCGCCCTGGCCCTCGCCGACCGTCCGGAGCCGGAACGCCCCCGTGTCTGGCTGCTGTCCCAGCGGGCGCAGCCGGTCACCGGGACCGTCCACACCCCCGAGGCCGGTCTGCTCGCCGGGGCCCTCGAAGTCCCCCGGCGGGAACTGGGGGTCACCCTGCGCTGGGCCGACCTGCCCGGCCCGCACCCGGCCGCCTGGGCCGCCCACCTGCCCGACCTGCTCCTCGACGACACGGCAGCCCACCGGGTGACCGACACGACCGGCAGCACGGCCGGCAGCACGGCCGGCCACACGCCCGCCGACCGGGCGACGGCCCTGCGCGACGGTTTCTGGTGGCACCGCACCACCCTGCCGGTCCCCGCCGGCGAGCCACCGCGCCCCGTCACCCCGC
This sequence comes from Streptomyces sp. Ag109_O5-1, assembly GCF_003814875.1. GTDB lineage: Bacteria > Actinomycetota > Actinomycetes > Streptomycetales > Streptomycetaceae > Streptomyces > Streptomyces sasae. Next base: position 2,985,317 of record NZ_RKQF01000001.1, read on the forward strand.
CGGGCACCCATCTGATCCTCGGCGGCACGGGCGGCATCGGCGCCACGCTGGCCGCGAGCCTCCTCCGGCACCCGGGCAACCGGGTCGTCCTGGTCGCCCGCGGCACCGAAGTGCCCGCCGTACTGAGGGAGTTCGGCAGGCGGGTCACCCTGGTCACGGCCGACCTCGCGGCCGAGGAACCCCCGGCGGTCGCGGACCGGCTGGCGCCGCTGCTCGACGGTCTCGCCGGCATCGTGCACGCCGCCGGTACCGCCGCGGGCGGGCTGCTGGCCCGGCGCGTGCCGGCCGTCGGCCGCCGCACCACCGCGGCCAAGCTGCGCGGCGCCCTGCTCGTCGAACTGCTCGTCGCCGAGCACGCCCCCGACTACGTCCTGTACTGCTCCTCCGCGGCGGCGGAATTCGGCGGGGCCGGCCAGTTCGACTACGCGGCCGCCAACGCCTGCCTCGACGCCTACGCCCACCGCGCCGTGCCCGGCGGCGACGCCACGGTACGGATGAGCGTCGGCTGGGACGCGTGGCGGGACGTCGGCATGGCCCAGCGGCACGCGGACCGTGCGGACGCCCGGCACCGGGAACACCTGGCCGTGGCGCTCACCCCCGAGGAGGGCACGGCCGTCTTCGAGCGGGCCCTGCGCCTCCAACTGCCGTACCTGATGGTCGGCACCACGGACCTGACGGCCGCGCGGGCCTTCTACGAACCGATCGCCACGGACGGACCCCCGGCTCGCGCACAGGGCGACGCCGGCACGGAGATCACCGGCCTCCTCCGCTCCCTCCTCGGCGTGGACACCGTCGACCCCGAGGCCCCGCTGTACGACCTGGGCGCGGACTCGCTGACCCTGCTGGAACTCCTCGACGAGATCAAACGCCGGCACGGCGCCGACATCGAACTGTCCCGGCTCAGCCACCGGGTGAGCCTGGCGGAGATCCTCGGCCACGTCGGAGACGGCGCCCGCCCGGGCAGAACGGGGACTGTCTCCCAGGGCACGGTGGACGTCGAGGTGTGGCAACGCGGTGCCGGGCCGTACGTGCTGTGTCTGGTGCATCCGGTCGGCGGGGACATCCAGGCCTACCGGCCGCTGGTGTCCGCCCTGCCCGACGACATCACCGTCTGTCTGATCGCCGATCCCGGCCTGCGCGACCCCGGGCTGCCGGACCGCTCGATCGACGAGCGCGCCGCGCACTATCTGGCCGCCGTCCGGCAGGAGTTCCCGGAACCCGAACGCCGACTGCGGCTCGCCGGCTGGTCGTTCGGGGCGTGGACGGCGCTGTCGATGGCCGCGCTCGCCGAGGCGGAGGGCCGTCCGGTGACCGCCCTCCACCTCCTCGACCCGCCACCGCCCGGAGCCGGCCACCGCCTCGCCGGTTACGACGAGGAGCAGATCCAGGCCGTCTTCACCCGCGAACTGAACGGCAACGGCGACGGCACGAGAGGACTTGCGGAGCCGGACCGGGACATCGCCGCCCTCACGGAGTCCGGTCGTGCCTACGCCGAGCGGCTCGCGCGTTGCTGCCGGGCCAACCTCGCCGCCATGGCCGGGCACCGGCTGCCGCGGCTGCGCCGGACGCCCGCCGCCGTTTGGCTGGCGACGCGCCCCGTGGGTGAGGCCGCGCTCGCGCCCGAGCCGACCGCACCCGGTGCCTGGGACGCCCATCTGCCGTCGCCGTACCGGCTGCACCACGTCGACGCCGACCACTACCAGATCGTCACCGAGCCCCACGTCCAGGCGATCGCCGCCGCTCTCACCGAGCCCTCGCCCGACACCCTCGCCGAAGCCACACCCGCCGCCCCTGCCGAGAACCCGTCCGCCACCGCCGCCGAACCCCCACCCGCAGGCCTCGCCGAACCCCCGCCCGGCACTCGGCCGCAGCCCGTCGGACGGATCTGAGGAGGCCTCCCGTGCAGCATCCGTACACCCGCCTGCCCGCGCGGTCGTTCTGGCGCACCGCGGTCGCCGAACCCGACCCCGCGGACATCGACGGCCTGTGGACGCCGAAGTTCGCGATCGGCCAGGACGATCCCGTCGTCACCGCCGGATCCTGCTTCGCCGCGCACATCGGCCGGGCTCTCCTGGCCGAGGGCATGCACTGGTACGACGCCGAGCTCCCGCCCCCGGGACTGACCCCCGCCGAGCAGGCGGCCCGCGGGTACCGCCGTTTCTCCTTCCGGACCGGCAACATCTACACGGCCGCCGCGCTGCGCCAGTGGGTCGCCTGGGCGCTGGCGGAGGAGGAGCCGCCGACGGAGGTGTGGGAGGAGGACGGGTTCTTCTACGACCCCTACCGGCCGGCCGTGGAACCGGACGGCCACCGTTCGCCCGACGACGTGCTGCGCGCCCGCGCGGTCACCCTGGACGCCGTCCGCACCGCCCTCCGCACCGCCGACGTCCTGGTGTTCACCCTCGGTCTGACCGAGGCCTGGCACGACGTCCGTACCGGCACCGTCCTGCCGATGTGCCCCGGGACCGTGCGCGGCACCTACGACCCCGGCCGGCACGTCCTGCACAACCACACCGTGGACCGGGTGCACCGCGACCTCACGGACGTGCTCGCGATGGCGCGCGGCGTCAACTCCCGCCTGCGCACGGTCCTCACGGTCTCCCCGGTCCCGCTGACGGCGACCGCGACCGGCCGCCACGCCCTGGTCGCCACCACCCACTCCAAGTCGGTGCTGCGCGCGGCGGCCGGTCAGCTCGCCGACGCCTGCGACGACGTGGACTACTTCCCGTCGTACGAGATCGTCACCGGCTTCCCGTACCGGGCCGCGTTCTTCGAGCCGAACCTGCGCACGGTCACCCCCGACGGCGTGGCCTTCGTGATGCGGCACTTCTTCCGGGCCGTCCGGCCCGGGACCGACCCGGCGCCGCACGCACCCGCGCCCCTGTCCGTGCCCACGCCCACGCCCACGCCCGCGCCCGCGCCCGCGCCCGCGCCCGCGCCCGCGCAGACCATCCCCGTCACCGGCGGAGAGGACCACTGGTGTGACGACGCAGTGCTCGACTACTACACCCCCCGTGCCCGCCCGGTTCCTCCTGCTCGGTGACTCCCACGCCGGCTGTGTCGGACGGGCCGCGCGGCAGGCCGGTCTGCCCTTCGTGGGCGGCCCGGTCGGCTCGGGACGCGACTTCCTCGGGCCCTTCCTCGACGTCGACGACGGTGACGGCGACCTGGTCTTCCGGGACGCGGAGACGCGGCGGCTGGTCCGGGAGTTCCTGGACGTGCTGGGCGTGACCGGGTTCGCGGGGCTCGGGGTACCGCTCGTGTGCACCTTCGGGCTGAGCGCCCACACCGTGGCCACCCGGCAGAACTGGGACATCCACCGCGACCGGCACGGCACCGTGCCCGAAGGGTTCCTGCGCAGCAAGCTGTTCGCCGGCCTGGTCCGGGCGGGAGTCCGCGGCGCGCTCGCCTTCTACGAGCACACGGCCGCCCTCGGACTGCGGGTGCTGGCCCCCCTGCCACCGCAGCGCGTCCCCGGCATGTCCGACCCGGCCGTGTTCTTCGCCGCCCAGGACGTCATCGGCGCCGAACTCGCCGCGCGCGGTGTGGAGATCGTCGACCTGCGCGCCCGCGTCACCGACGGCTCGGGGCGGCAGCGGCCGGCCTTCTGCCAGGCCGACGACACCATCCACGGCAACCTCGCCTTCGGCCGCCTTGTGGTCGCCGAGCTCCTCGACCGCGGGCTCTGAGCCCGCTCTCCACGCTCCCCTGTTTCCAAGGATTCCAAGGAGGTCCCTCATGGAGGACTACGCACTGCGGGCCGTCGAACGGCTCACCACCCGCCCCGCCGAGCCCTACGACACCCTCTCCGTCGCCCCGATCACCCCGGTGCTGGGCGCCGAGGTCACCGGCCTCGACCTCTCCCGTGAGCTGACGCCCCAGCAGGAGAAGGAGCTCAAGCACGCGTTCCACACCCACCATGTGCTGGTCTTCCGCGACCAGGACCTGACCCCCGAGGAACACAAGCGGTTCGCGGGCGTCTTCGGTGAACTGCACCCGGTCGCCCTCGCGGCCGAGGGATCCGATCCGCACATCCTGGAGATCAAGGCGGACAAGGACTCCAAGGCGGTCGCCGGCAACGGCTGGCACTCCGACGGCACCGCCGACGCCGAGCCCTCCCTGGGTTCGATGCTGTACATCACGACGATCCCCGAGGGCGGCAGCGGCGGCGACACCCTGTTCGCCAACATGCACCTGGCCTACGAGCTGCTCTCCCCCGCCCTGCGCGGCTTCCTGGACGGTCTGACCGCTGTCCACGACGGCGCGAAGCCCTGGACGGACGCCGGGCTGACCCCGCCGGCCGAGTACGACGTACCGCGCACCGAACAGCCGGTCGTGGTCCGCCATCCGGAGACCGGCCGCAAGCTGCTGTTCGTCAACTCGCCCTACACCTCGCACATCACGCAGTTGTCGCGCGCCGAGAGCGACGCCCTGCTGGCGATGCTGTACGCGCACATCGCCCGGACCCCGCTGCTGCACTGCCGGGTGCGCTGGCAGGAACGCACCCTGGTCTTCTGGGACAACCGCAGCGTCCAGCACCACGCCGTGTGGGACTACTTCCCGCACACCCGTCAGGGCCGCCGCGTGGCGATCGACGGCACGAGTCTGCACGCCTGACCGGGCCGGAGGGAAAGCGGACATGGCGCACACTGCTTCGACGACGGCCGACGCGATGGAGGCCTTCCGCACCGCGCTGCGGGCCCAGACCGCCGAGCCTCCGCCTGCGACCGAGGCACCCACCTGGCTGTGGCGGCTCGCCACCGCCCTCCACGGGGAGCTCCCGCCACCCGACGCGGACGCCTGGGCGACCCGCCTGCGCGACCTGCTCCGCACGGCGGGCGCACCGGCCGGGCTGCGGGCCGTGCACGTCTGGCAGACGGACACCGTCCTGCCGCTGCTCGCGGAGGCGGTGGACATCGACACGGCCGCGTCGGCGGACCTGCACCGCGCGGCGGCACGGGGCGCCACGGCCGACCGCGACACCTGGCGGGCGGCTCTCCACCCGGTGCTGCTGTGCCTGCACGAGGCCGCCTACGACCGCGCGTCCGCCTACGCCGAGGGGCACGCGGGCGCCCGGGACTACGCGCTGGCCAACGGCCACTCGGCGGCCGAGGCCGACGCGTACGGCCATGAGTACGCGCGGCTCAGCAGCGGGGCGAACGCCCGCGCCTTCGCCGAGACCCACGCGGAGGCGCTGGGCCCGGCGCTCGCGGCGGCGTACGCGGCCGACGACTGCCCGGCCTATGCCGACACGTATCCGGGAGCACAGGTGAGGGCGGTCGTACGCGCCTCGACCGCACGGGACGACGGATCGGCCGCACAACACCTGGCCGAGGGACTCCTCACGGCGCTGACGGCGCCGCGGCGATGACCACGGCGACCTCGTGCTGCAACGGGCGGGCCCGGCCGTCTACGAGAAGTGGGCACTGGACTCGGGTCCGACCCAGTGGTGGCGGAGCACTCCGGTGCGCTCCGCCTGGGAGGCGTGGGTCAAGCTGCTCGGGGAGGACCGGACCGCGGCCAGGCATGCCCTGCTCACCGACCATCGTGGCGCCTCGGGCGGCCACGGGCTGCTGTTCGACGGCTGGGGCGGGTGCAAGCTGGAGCACCAGGGCTCCTTCGCCCGCTCCTTCTACGCGTCCGACGCACCGCAGGCGCGCCTGACGGACTCCGCCCCGCTGCTGCCCGGCGGCGGCCGGGTCCGGGCCCACGAGGTCACCGGTGACTTCGCGGCGTTGTTCAGCGGCAGCCCCCAGGCCAGGACGCTGATCGGGAAACTGGCCTCGAAGGAGGGCCAGCAGAAGTGGGCCCATCTGGGCGTCTTCTCGGCGAACCGCCAGGTGACATCGGAGGACGGCGCGATCGAACGCGAGATCTCCGAGCGGCTCCGCACGGGCCCGCGCTGTCTGGACGCCTCGGACGTCATGGCACCGGCCGTACGGGACGCGTTCTACGGGGCCGTCCTGGAGACCATCGCGAGGGTCGCCGAGCGCCAGAACCCCGACATCCCGGGCCTCCTCCAGGACGTGCAGCGGGTGCAGGACGCCCAGGGCCCCCACGGCAGGGCGGCTCCGAGGACGGTGTGCAGTATGCGGTGAGCCGTCAGGCGCTCAACTCCCCGCCTTTCACGGCGGAGACGAAGGCCGACCATCCCTCGGCCGGGAACGCGATCGCGTGACCGTGCGGGTTCTTGCTGTCGCGAACGGGGACGACGGTGGCGAAGTCGTCGGACACCTCGACGCACGCGCCACCGTCCTGGTTGCTGTAAGTGCTCTTGCGCCACGAAGCAGCGTTCAGGTCGACGATTCGCAAGGTACCTCCTCCAACTTGCGCAGAATGTGCTTCCGCGACTCAACTGGGGACAACGCCAGGTCGCGTACTGAATCGTATGCCTTCTGCAAGCGCACAACTGATGTGGACTCCTCGATCAGTTCACCCCTGTAGCCGTTCTCCGTGTAGGCCACCGTCCGGCCGTCCGGCAGCAGCAGGTACCAGAGGTCGAAGCCCATCAGGGCATGCAGGCCTGCGCTGTTCGGCAGCACGTGGACGGTCACGTTCTCACGCTCCGCGATATCCAGGAGGTGTTCCAGCTGGGCACCCCACTCCCCCGCGGCTCGCAGCGGTGTCTGCAGAACGGCCTCCGAGAGGATCGTCCGGAACGACGGCGCTCCCTCCCCCTCCAGCAACTCCCGCCGCCCCATGCGCGCCTCGACCTGCTGCTCCAGTTCCTCGCCCTTGAGGCCACCCACTGCCAGGAGTTCCCGCGCATACCCCGGCGTCTGCAACAGCCCCGGCAGCACACTCACCGCGAAGTGGCACAGGCCGACCGCCATGTCCTCCAGAGCCATGTATTCCCGGTACTGCTCGCGGAACTGCGTCTTGTCCGCCCGCGCCAGCTCCCACAACGCCAGCAACAGCCCGGGCGTCCCGTAATAGTCGTCCAGCGCCTGGACGACTTCCGGACCTCCCAGCGTCTCCCCCTTCTCCATCTTCCCGAACAGGGAACAGTCCCAGCCCAGCCGTTCGCCGAGCTGCCGCAGGCTGACCCCCTTCTGCGCCCGCAACTCCCGCAGCTCCTCCGCGAACCGTTGACGCGGCTCCTGGCTGCGGCCCGTGACGACTCGCCGTTGCGGCATGGCGACCCCCTTCCACCCCTGTAACTCTCCCGCTACGCAGCGTAGTACGCCGTCGGACTCCACGGTGACGCGTACGCCGTGACTGATCCGGTCGAGGGTGTGGCGCAGCCAGCCACGGTCCTCGGCCGATGCGGGCTCCAGCCGCAACCGCCGGACCTGGAACGGCACCATCCGCAGGCCGACGAGCCGGCCCGTGTCCGCGGCCAGCGTGACGAGGTGGGCGAGACGGAGGTCGTCGCGGTACTCCTCGTAGCCGGAGATGCCCTCGTAGTCGTCGATGAAGTCTCCGCAGCCGTACAGGATCGGCCGGTCACGGTACACCTCGACGGCGCGGGGGTGGTGACAGGAGTGCCCGTGGACGACGTCCACACCGCCGTCGACGAGGGCGTGCGCGAAGCGGACCTGGCTCCGGGGGACGAGGTAGCCCCAGTTGGAGCCCCAGTGCACGGACACGACCACCAGGTCACCGGCGCCCCGCGCCCGGCGCACGGCCGCGACCGCCTCCGCCGCCGAGGAGGCCGAGAGCTCGGGAACGTAGGCGACACCGGACCGGTGCTCGGCCGCCGCCCAGTCGGCGGGGATGCCGCTGGATCCCGCCCCGAGGGCGAAGACCAGCAGGCGGCGGCCGTCACGGAGGGGGACCGCGGCGGGCGCGTACGCCTGCGCGGCGTCGCGTCCGGCGCCCGCCGTGCGCAGTCCGGCACGGTCCAGCGAGTCGAGCGTCTCCGTCAGACCGGAGCGGCCGAAGTCGAGTACGTGGTTGTTGGCCAGGACGCAGACGTCGGGCCGGGCCACCGTGAGTGCGGGCAGGTTGTCCGGGTGCATGCGGTAGTGGACCGCCTTCCCCGGGGCGAACGCGTCGCTGCGGGTCACCGATGTCTCCAGGTTCAGGACTCTCGCGTCCGGCGCGGTCTCCTCCAGGAACCGCAGCGCCTCGCCCCATGGCCAGGACGGGGCGACGGGAGCGGGGATCGGGCCGCCCGCGGACTCCGCGAGACGGACGTAGGACCGGGCGTCCCCGCCGTAGTCCTCCCGAAGGGCCGGATCACCGGGGCTCGCGAGGATCTGGTCGACACCGCGCCCGAGCATCACATCGCCGCACAGGAACAGCGTCACCGTGCCGTCGCCCATGCCTCCAGAGTACGGACATACCTTTGTTGGAACGTCATGACAAAGTGATTGACATCCCCTGGGGGCGACCCCATAGTACGAGTCACTAGAGCGCGCTAATAAAGCGCTCTAGCACCTGCACAGCCGTCGACGGTCGCACCCCTTGGCCGTCGGCACGGAGCTCCATCCCCGCCAGTGCGAGGCACCCGGTCGGCCACCGGTGCCCCTGCCCCCCACCGCCGGCGGTCCACCGCTCGCGCCGTGGCGAGGGCGGCTGTAATTCCCTCACCCGTCGACCGTCACACCCGGCGCCGGACCACCTGCTTCTCCTCCCCGTCATTTCCAGCTCGTTCCGCTCCCCAGAGCCGATCCAGACCGCACAGCGAGGTGCAAGGGACATGCACAGAAACCACCGAGCCGCCGCAATGGCCGCCACCGTTCTCGTGGGCGCCCTGCTCGCCACGGGCTGCTCCAGCAGCTCGGGCGGCAAGAAGTCAGAGAACAGCGGCGCGGCCGCGTCCGCCGGCAAGGCGTCCACGCCCCGCATGACGGTGGCCATGATCACCCACGCCCAGCCCGGCGACACCTTCTGGGACCTGATCCGCAAGGGCGCGGCCGCGGCCGCCGCCAAGGACAACATCAAGCTGGTCTACTCGGCCGACCCCAGCGGCCCCAACCAGGCCAACCTGGTGCAGAACGCGATCGACCAGAAGGTCGACGGCATCGCCCTGACCGCCGCCACGCCCGACGCCCTGAAGTCCGTCACGGCCAAGGCCGAGGCCGCCGGCATCCCCGTCGTCGGCTTCAACTCCGGTGTGGACGCCTGGAAGAAGCTCGGCATGCTGGAGTACTTCGGCCAGGACGAGAACATCGCGGGCCAGGCCTTCGGCGAGCGCCTCAACAAGCTCGGCGCCAAGCACGCCCTCTGCGTCGTGCAGGCCCAGGGCCAGGTCGCCCTCGAAGCCCGCTGCGCGGGTCTGGCCAAGGGCTTCAAGGGCAAGACCGACAAGATCTACGTCAACGGCACCGACATGCCCTCGGTCAAGTCCACCATCACCGCCAAGCTGCAGCAGGACTCCTCGATCGACCAGGTCGTCACCCTCGGCGCCCCGATCGCCCTGACCGCCATCCAGTCCGTCAAGGACGCCGGCAGCAAGGCCGAGGTCGCCACCTTCGACCTCAACAAAGACCTGGTGTCCGCCGTCCAGAACGGCTCGGTCGAGTTCGCGGTCGACCAGCAGCCCTACCTCCAGGGCTACCTCGCCGTCGACGCCCTGTGGCTCTACAAGAACAACGGCAACTACAGCGGCGGCGGCGCGGCCCCCATCCTGACCGGCCCGGCGTTCGTCACCAAGGACAACGCCGACACGATCGCCAAGTTCGCCGCCAACGGCACTCGCTGACGATCTGTCAGCACTCAGCGGGCACTCGGGCCGTCCCCTGCGGGGGGCGGCCCGCTTGTGCCTCGTACCACCAGTTTCGGGTCCAGCACCGCCTCGCGCGGCTCCAGTTCGGGGTTCTCCAGCCGCTCCACGGCGAACCGCACCGCGCACTCGGCCATCAGCCCCGCGTCCTGACGCACCGTCGTGAGGCCGATCGGCATGAGGTGGGAGAGATGACTGTCGTCGAAGCCGACCACGGAGAGGTCCCGCGGGACCTCGACGCCACCCCGGGTCATGGCCATCAACACACCCATCGCACAACGGTCGTTGCCGGCCAGCACCGCCGTGGGCAGGGGCAGCCCGCGGTCGCGCTCCGCCAGCAGCAGCCGTCCGGCCTCGATGCCGGACTGCTCGGTGTGCTCACCGGGTATCACCCGGATCTCCGGCTCCAGTCCGTGCCGCCGCATCGCGGCCCGGTAGGAGCGCCGCCGCTCTGCCGACCCGGGGCCCGCGCCGCCGTCGATGTGCACGATCCTGCGGTGCCCCAGCTCGACCAGGTAGTCCGTGGCCTGCCGGACGCCCTTGCCCTCCGCACTGTGCACGAAGTCCACCCTGGCCCGTGGCACCCGCCGGCTGACCGAGACGGTGACGGCCCGCTGGCCGAGCCCGTCGAGGTAGGCGGGTTCCGCGTCCGGACCGAGCAGGATCAGCGCCTCGCAGCGGTGGCCGAGCAGCGCCTCGACCGCCTTCTCCTCACTGCGGCCCTGGGCGGCGGCGGAGAGCAGCACGTCGTAGCCGAGCCGCTCGGCCTCGGGGTAGATGCCCTCGATCAGGTCGGTGTGGAAGGTCTGGTGGACGGTGAACATCACACCGAGGGTGCGGCTGCGGCCGCGGGCCAGCAGCCGGGCCGCGCTGTCGGGGCGGTAGCCGATCTCGTCGGCGACCCGCAGCACCCGCTCGCGCGTCTCCCGGCTCGCGCCCGGCTGGTTGCGGAACACGATCGACACCAGCGCCCGGGAGACCCCCGCCCTGTCGGCGACGTCGGCCATCGTCGGCCGCTGCCTGCCCGCTGCATCCACCTGTGCACCCACCCTTCGACGGAGCCCAGCCTAGGGCCTGCCCCCGGAGCCTCCAGGAAATCCCCTGGCAACAAGGTATTGACATGACATTCGGACAGAGGCCATCGTACTCGCACTAGAGCGCGCTAGTAGAGCGCAGCAGCCAGCTGGCGACAGCACCCCCCTCCCCCTCTCCCCGAAGGACACGCCATGGCAACGGCGCCATCCCCCCTCCGCACCACCGTCGGCAACCTGTGCCTCGGCTCCGCCCCCGACTCCTGGGGCATCTGGTTCCCGGAGGACGAGCACCAGGTCCCGTACACCCGCTTCCTGATGGGCATCGCGGCCGTGGTGCTGTGGCTGACCAACTTCGTGATCGGGCTGGTCTTCCCGTCGCTGGTCTCCGCGATCGGGATCTCCAACACATTCTTCCTGTTCGTCGTGGCGGGGATCTTCTCGCTCGCCTTCGTGAAGCTCTACGTCCCCGAGACCAAGGGCCGCACCCTCGAAACCCTCGAAGCCGAGCTCCGCGCGCGCTTCTCCTGACCTCATCGAAGGAAATACGACCATGACCGTACGTATCGGCGTCATCGGCGCCGGCTGGATCGGCAAAGAGCACATCCAGCGCCTCACCCACACCGTCACCGGCGCCCAGGTGACCGCGGTCACCGACATCGACCCCGCCCGTGCCGCCGGGGCCGCCGAGCCGGTCGGTGCCCGGGTGCTGCCCGACGGCGCGGCCGTGGTCGCCGCGGACGACGTGGACGCCGTCCTCGTCACCTCCTGGGGCCCCACCCACGCCGAGCACGTGCTGAACGCGATCGCCGCCGGGAAGCCGGTCTTCTGCGAGAAGCCCCTCGCCACCACCACCGAGGACTGTCTGAAGATCGTCGAGGCCGAGCAGGCGCACGGCCGCCGTCTGGTCCAGGTCGGCTTCATGCGCCGCTACGACGCCGGCTACCGCCAGCTGAAGCAGGTCATCGACTCCGGGAAGATCGGCGAGCCGCTGATCGTGCACTGCGCCCACCGCAACCCGACCGTCCCGGAGTCCTACACCTCCGAGATGGCCTCGCTGGACACGGCGGTGCACGAGGTCGACGTGCTGCGCTGGCTGCTCGACGACGAGATCGTCTCCACCCAGGTGATCACCCCGCGCGCCACCAGCAAGCGGTTCGAGCACCTCAAGGACCCGCAGATCATCCTCTTCGAGACCGCCAAGGGCATCCGTATCGACCTGGAGGTCTTCGTCAACTGCCAGTACGGCTACGACATCCAGTGCGAGACCGTCGGCGAGGAGGGCCTGGTCCGGCTGCCCGACCCGGCCGCGGTCGGCGTCCGCACCGCAGGTCAGCACAGCACCGAGGTCCTCACCGACTGGGTGGGCCGGTTCCGGGACGCCTTCGACACCGAGTTCCGCGAGTGGATCGCGGGCCTCGCGGCCGGCAACGAGCCGACCGGCCCCTCGGCCTGGGACGGTTACGCCGCGACCGTCATCACCGCGGCGACCGTCGACGCCCTGCAGTCGGGCGGCGTCGTCGCCACCGACATCAAGCCCCGCCCGGCCTTCTACGGAGGCACCGCATGAAAATCGCCCTCGACCCGTACATGTTCCGCGCCCTGCCGATCGACGACATGGTGCGCACGGTGGCCGAACTCGGCTACGAGTACGTCGAGTTGTCGCCGCGCGACGACTTCATGCCGTTCTTCCTGCACCCGCGTGCGGACGACGAGCGGATCGCGGAGCTGAAGAACTCCCTGCGCACGCACGGTGTGAAGCTGTCCTCGGTGCTGCCGCTGTACAAGTGGTCGTCGCCGGACGAGACGGAGCGGCAGGCGGCCGTCCGCTACTGGAAGCGGATGATCGAGATCACGGCGGACCTCGAATGTCCGCTGATGAACAGCGAGTTCAACGGGCGTCCCGAGCGCGCGGCGGAGAGCGAAGCGGCCTTCTGGCGCTCCCTCGAAGAGCTTCTCCCGCTCTTCGAGCGCGAGGGCATCGCTCTCAACCTGGAAGCGCACCCGGACGACTTCTGCGAGGAGAACACCCCCGCGGTGGACCTGGTCCGCGCGATCAACAAGCCGTGGGTGAACTACCTGTACTGCGCCCCGCACTCCTTCCACCTCTCCGGTGCCGACCCGAAGGCCGGCATCGCGGAGATGATGCGGTACGCGGGCGACAAGCTGCAGCACGTGCACATCGCGGACTCCTTCAACCACAAGGGCTCCAGCGGGCTGCGCTACATCCTCAACCCGCCCGGCACCACGGCCCGGATCCACCAGCACCTGGACATCGGCCAGGGCGAGGTCGACTGGGACGCGTTCTTCGGCACCCTGCGCGACCTGGACTTCGACGGCGTCGCGACCGCCTGTGTCTTCGCCTGGGAAGAGCGGGCGCACGAGTCCTCGGCGTTCATGCTGGACCGCATCAAGAAGGAGCTCGCGGCGTAGGCGCTTCGTCGGGAGAGCCGCGATCGGCCGTCGATCGGCCGCGGGCTCGTCGTGGCTGGTCGCGCCCACGCGGCGGTAGCCGCACATCGACTACCGCCTCGCGCCCCTTCGGGGCGCTGCCGAGCGCTTCCTCGATCGCCGCCAGCCAGCCGTCGACGGGCCCGGCCGTCACCAACCCGCTGCCCGCACCGGCGAGTTGGCCGACGGCCGGGCGCAGCCGGTCCAGACACCGGCGCAGCGTCGGGCGGTCGCCGAGCTCCAGGGCGACGGCCGCCACGACACACCACAACGCCTCCTGCACGAGGTCAGCAGGAGGTTCGGGCAGCCCGCGAAGCACGTCGCGGGCTGCCCTTTCGCCGTCCGCGGCAAGGGCAAGCGCCGGGCGGATCCAGGGGAGATACGGCCCCCAGTCGGCGTCCGGCTCGACCGCGTCCCGGATGCGGTACGGCCGCCCGGCCAGGCGAGCGCAGAGCAGTGCGAGGGGAAGCAGACCGCCGCGCACGCCGGGCATACCCGGCCCGTCCAGCAGCCGATCGACCTCGCGGTAGGCGGCGGCCACGGCGCCGAAAGGGGGTGGGGGATTCGCCGCGCAGATCGCGCGGGCCGTGGGAGGGTCGACGCCGGGCGCGGGGGCCACCAGGGGGCCGACCCCGAGGGTGAGCCCGCCAACCCCACGAGCCGTAGGGAACTCGGCTTCGGGAACCGGGCTTCCGCCCAGCCCGGCCGCCTTCTTCTGGCCGGATCCCCGCCCATCCGCCCGGCCCTCGCCGAAGGCACCCCTACCGCCCCGCCCATCCGCCTGGCTCCCGCCGAAGGCACCCCCACCGCCCCGCTCGGCACCCCCGGGAATCGAACCGCCCCACCCACCAGACTCGTCGGTCTGCCCCGTCTCCCCCGTCACCGCCAAGCGCAGCGCCCTGTATCCCTCCGTGAACACCCGGACCAGCGGCAGCTCATGGCGGTCGGCCAACCTGTCGGCCGTCTCGGCGTGTGCGTCGGCCGTCGGGAAGTCGGTCAGGGCGGCGCGTGCCTGGACTCGGATCAGGTGGCCGAGTACCTCGTAGGTGGCCAGGCCGTGCCGGTCGGACAGGGCGATCAGTTCGGTGCCGATGGCGTCGCGGCGGGGGGCGAGGCCGGGCCGGGTGCAGGACTGCATGAAGACGCCGTTGAGGGCGAAGGCGAGCAGCGCCGGGTCGTCGAGGCGGCGGGCGAGGTGCTCCGCAGCGGCGGCCGCTTCCGCGGCACGGGCCGACCTGGTGCCGCGTGATTCCAGGGCGATCGTGGCGAGCAGCCGGCAGCGGGCCGCGTCCTGGGCCGGGGTCGCGGGGAGCCGGGCCAGGGCCCGTTCGGCGGCTTCGACGATCCGGTGGGCGCCCGCCGGATCGTCGGACCGGGTCCAGATCGCGGGGACGTCGTACGCGCCGATCACGCGCGCCGTCAGTTCCGGGTCGCCGAACTCCTCGGCCGCCGTGATCGCCGCGAGCCGGTGGTCACGGGCGGCGGCCAGCCCGCCGGAGCCGGTCACCGCGAGGGTGCGCAGCAGGCCGACGGTCGATTCCAGGCGGGCCCGGGCACCGGCGGCCACCGTACGGTCGTACGCCTCGGTCGCCCGGGACCACACCCGGGCGGCCGCCGTGGCTCCCGCTTCTTCCGCGTCCAGGGCGGGGTCCTGCGCGAGGATGCCCGCCTCCAGCCGGCGCAGGGCCGGGCCGGGGTCGAGGCCCAGCTGGTCGGCAAGGGTCGCGCGGGCCCGGCGCAGCACCGCGAGGGCGTCGCCCTGGCGGCCGGTGCGGTACAGGGCGAGCGCGAGCAGCCGCCACGCCTCCTCGCGCCATGGATGCCCGGTGAGGTGGGCGTCCAGATCGGGCACCGCCTCGGCCGCCCGGCCCCCGGCGAGCAACGCCTCGGCCCGCTGCTCCACCGCCCGCAGCCGCAGCTCGGCGAGCCGGGCCCGCTCGGCACCGGCCCACTCCTCGTCGGCGAACTCGGCGTAGGCGGGCCCGCGCCACAGCTCCAGCGCCGTACGCAATGACAGTGCGGCCTGCGAGGGCTCCACCGTCGCGGCTGTCTCCACTGCCTTCTCGAACTGCCTGGCGTCCACCGCATCCGTGCGCAGGGCGTAGCCGGGGCCGTCGGTGACCAGCAGTCTCGCCGGCGTGCGGGGCGGGCGGTCGGGTTCAAGGGCGCGGCGAAGATCGCCCACGAAGGTGCGGACGGCACCGACGGCGGTGGGCGGCGGCTCGTCCCAGAGGTCGGCGACCAGGCGGGCGACCGGCACGACCCGTCTGCGGGCCACGATCAACCGGGCCAGTACCGCGCGGTGCCGGGGGCCCTTCAGGGCGAGCGGGACTCCGGCGCGCTCGGCCGTGACCGGCCCGAGGACCCCGAAGACGACCTCGTCCTTGCTCACCCGCCCACCGTACGTGCTGCTGATCGGCTGCTGATCCGGGCGCGGGAGTCTCGGCGCATGAAGCACATGAACATCCCCGGTTTCCAGCAGCGCCGCGTCCCGGTCGTGGACGGTGTCTCCCTGCACGCGGCCGTGGGCGGCTCCGGCAGCCCGGTCGTACTCCTCCACGGCTTCCCGCAGACCCACCTGATGTGGCGGCACGTGGCCGCCGGCCTCGCCGCCGACCACACCGTGATCTGCCCCGACCTGCGCGGTTACGGCGCCAGTGACAAGCCGGCCGGCGCGGACGGGTCGTCGTACTCGAAGCGGACGATGGCCGCGGACGTCGTGGCGCTCGCCCGGGCCCTCGGCCATGAGCGCTTCGCGCTGGCCGGGCACGACCGGGGCGCCCTGGTCGCCTTCCGGGCCGGGCTTGACCACCCGGACGCCGTCACGCACCTGGTGCTGCTGGACGTACTGCCCACCGTGGACATGTGGGAGGTGCTGCACGGCACCTCGGCCGCCGTGGCCTTCCATCTGTATCTGATGGCCCAGCCCCCGGGGCTGCCGGAGCAGTTGATCGGTGCGGCCCCGGAGCTGTTCTTCGGGCACTTCCTCGACCTGTGGTCGCGGGACCCGGCGGCGATCCCCGCCGACGTCCGCGCCGTCTATCTCACGGCCTGCCGGGACGCGGTGCCCTCGATCGTGGCCGACTACCGTGCCTCGGCCGGTGTCGACGCCGAGCACGACCTGGCCGACCGGGCCGCCGGGCGGGTCCTGGGCATGCCGGTCACCGTGCTCCAGCAGGACTGGGGCGCCGCCCTCGGCTACGACGCGGCCGCGGTCTGGCGGGCCTGGGCACCGGACCTGGAGCACCGCACGGTGGACTGCGGGCACTTCATCGCCGAGGAGGCGCCGGACGTGGTCACCGACGCGATCGGGAAGACACTCGCCCGCTGACCGGTCGGGGTCCCGGCGCCGGGACCCCGACCGACGCAGGCGTCGGTCAATATCAACTACGCCTGAACCATGGGGAGTTCGGGCGGGAGTCGCGGACCTTGTCGTCCTGGTGGCCGAAGCCGTCGGCGATCGAGATGAGCCGGTACCGGCCGCCGTCGTGCTGGACCCAGCACAGGGTCGTGCCGCCGCTGCGGAACTTGCCGGGGACGAACTGGAAGGCGTCCACCTTGGTGACGCCTTCCAGCGACCGCCACCGGCCGAGATCGCGGTCGTCCCGGTCGAGGATGTCCGTGTGGTTGGTGTCCTCGGTGACCGACACAAGACGGTAGCGCTGGCCCTGCGGGGTGGTGTGGTAGAGCCAGTACTGGGACTTGCCGTCCATGTGCTGCATGTCGGGCACCGGCAGGACCGCGTCGACGTGGGTGACACGGACACTTCCGCCGAAGGACTTCCAGTTGGTCAGCGGCCGGTCGTCGCCGACCTTGCGGCTGGTGTGGCGGGCGTTGTGGGCGATGTTGATCCGCCGGTAGACCTGGGTGCCGTTCACGGTGTGGAAGAGCCAGTAGCTGCTCTCGCCGTTGAGGTCCTGTTCGTCGGGGACGGGCCAGATGGCGTCGACCCGTTCCACTCCGGCCAGCGCCGGCCAGGTGCCGAGGTCGGCGCCGGTGCCGATGGCGAGGGCGGTGGCGGCGTCCGAACCGGTGGTCAGCCGGCCGGCCTCGTCCGCGCCGACGCCGACGACCCGGACCGTACGGCCGGAGAAGACCCAGTACCGGTCCGCGACGTCCGGCCAGGGCAGGATCTCGTCGATGGGGCCGGGCTGGACCGGGGGCTGCTGGTCTCCGGAGGGCTGGGGGGCCGTGGTCTGGCCGCCGGTCACCGGAGTGCCGTCCAGGCGGCCCTCGCCGAGGTTGCGCAGGGTGGTGAGCGAGGGGGTGAAGGCGTAGAGGGAGCCCTCGGTGTTCACGAAGGGCTTGAAGTGCAGTGTGGTGGTCTCGGCCTTGCCGTTGGTCTTCGTCGCGAAGGCGACGTCGCCGCTGCCGATCTCGGTCAGGGCTCCGGCGATCATCGGGTCCGGGCCGGGCATCGGTTCCCGGTCGGGCGGGAAGTTCGGGGTGTTGACCCAGTTGCGCTGCATGAACTCGAACTGCCGGACCAGGTCGGCCTGGTAGCAGATGAACAGCAGGCCGCGCAGTTCGTCGGGGCCGCCCTTCGAGGAGGCGGGGTCGAACGGGGCGCCGTAGGGGATGCCGCGGCGGATGATGCGGCGCGGGTCGAGGACCTCCTCCGCGATCAGTTCCTGGTCGATCAGCCCGTCGCGCGGGTTGGTCTTGCGCAGATGGGAGAAGAGCGGGGTGATGACACCGTCGGGGTCGTCCTTGTAGCTGATGACGTTGTCCGGATCGGTGTCGGGGTCCTGGGCGAGGTCCGGGTGGTTGTGGACCGAGGCACCGCACCGCCAGCGGCCCACCAGCCGGGCGGCGAGCCACTCGCTCGTCGTCCTGGGCCCCACCACTCCGGCGTCCTTGAGCCGTTGCAGCTCGGTGGCGACCTGTGCCCACCAGCCGGGCACGTCCTGGCCGAGCCGCCGCACCACCTGGAAGGAGCCGTTGCGCATCCACTCGGGCACGCCCTTGGGCAGGGCCGAGCCGGTGGCGCCGAGGACGAAGAGGTCGGCGGAGATGAGCCGGGCGCCGGGCTCGGGCGTCTCCTCGATGCCTTCCACGTTCGGTTCGCTGACGCCGTCCTTGAAGCCGAAGTGCTCCCGGCCCTTGCGTGTTCCGGGCAGGACGTTGCCGGGCTGGACGTGGGCGATGCTGATCCCGGCCCGGGAGACGGCGTCCTGCTGGCGGCCCAGCTCCTCGCCGAGACCGCTCTCGGTGTCGGAGGCGACGGTGAGCACGGCGTGCGTGACCTGGTTCTGCTCCGCGCCGAACAGCCAGCGGGCGGGTTCGTTGCGGTCGACGTCGCCCAGGACGTCCGCACGGAAGGCGGCGCCCTGCACGAAGGCGCCGATCGTGCCGCGGCCCTGGTTCTCGGGCAGCAGGTCCGTCTTGCCGGTGAGGTGCGCCAGCCCCGGGTAGGTGAGGCTGAGGCCCACCCAGGTGGCCTTCAGGTTGGCCGGGTCGGCTCCCATCGAGTTGTGGCGGGCCTCGCTGAACTTGGTGTTGAACGCGGCGACCTGCTGGGTCGTGGCCAGCCGCGGCACCAGGTCCTTCAGCCAGCTCCGGGCGGCGGCGGCATCGCCGAACCGGAGGAAGAGCAGCGTGACGTTGTCCTTCTTGAACCCGGCGAGGACGTCGCCCTGGATCTCGGTGCTGTCGCGCAGCGATACGGGGGTTGCCATGGATCTCCCTCGGTGAGGTGGGGACGGGGACGGCGGGAGCGCGGTCAGGTGTTGGGGGTGAGCCGCACCCACTGGGCCTTGCTGGGCACGCCCCGGTCGTCGAGGAGGAAGAGCAGGTAGTAGCCGGGAGGGGCGTCCTTGGCGGTCTGCGGGGCCCGCAGCCGCAGCGTGTTGCCGGCCCGCCTGGTGATGTCGAGCTGGATGCGGCGCTGGCTGGTGTCCACCGAGTGGGTGGAGGTGATGGGCGCCATCAGCACGGCCTTGTCGATGTCGTCCGGCGTGAACGAGTCGACGTCGAAGGTGGCGCCGTAGCCCACCGGGCCGCGCGGCACATGGGCCAGGTCGGGCCGGGTACCGCCCTGGTGCAGGTACGGCGGCTCGTAGATCTCGATGCTGCCGTTCATCCCGGACTTGATGTCGGGGTTGTTGGCGATCTCCTGGAGCTCGTCGCCGGTGATCATGATGCGGCCGTCGGGCAGCAGGACGGCGTTGGAGTGGTAGCCGCGCGGCAGCCGCTGCTGGGGGCCGGGCCGCCAGGCGCCGTCGGCACCGCGGATCTCGGTGTTGCGCCACTTGTCGTCGGCGTTGGGGTTGTACTGGCCGTTGCCGTAGTCGCGGATGTCGAAGCCGCCGTTGACGGTGAGGAGCCGGCCGTCGGGGAGGATCAGCGTGTCGTCCTGGGTACGGCCGAAGGCGCGCGAGGTGTCCTCGCTCCAGGTGCCGTTCGAGAACTTGTAGGTCTTCGGGTTGTTGCGGTCGCCGCCGAGGATCAGCACCGAGTCGGGGCCGGCGCCGGGGGCGGGGTTGGGCAGGGCCACCGCGGAGCCGTAGTTGCGCATGCCGCCGTCCGGGCGGCTGCGCAGCGGCTGCTCGGTCTTGGCGTCCGTGTCGAAGACGTACTGCTCGTCGAAGTTCCGTCCGAAGCCGTAGATCTTCCCGTCCCGCAGGGAGAACAGGTGCGGGTAGTCGGTCGAGTAGTCGGCCTTGGTCGACTGCCACTTCTCCAGCGACTGCCCCTGGGGCGTGGTCGCGGGGTCGTACGCCACGTCCTTGCCGCTGGCCGGGAACTGCTCGATCGACTTGGAGAGCTTGCCCCAGCCGATGTCGCCGTGGCCGGAGGTGATGAACTGCCGGCCGTCGGAGCCGGTGACGACCGAGGGGTACCAGCGGCCCTCGGCCATGTCCTGCTCGCGGTACCAGGTCTCCTTCCAGGGGTCGAAGACCAGGGCGAGGTGGGCCCCGGTGCCGTGGTTGCCGCCGAGGTTGCCGCCGAAGACACCGACCATGCCGTTGGGCAGATAGGCGTGCCCGGCGCAGAAGACGGGCGCGGGGCGGTCCTCGTTCAGGCCGTCGTCGATGGCGACCACGGGCGGCGTCACCTTGGTGAAGGCGTCCTTGCCGTAGCCCTTGGCCGGGTCCCAGAGGTAGGCGCGGCCCGCGTTGGCGCTGCCGATGACCTCGGTGGGCGCGGTCTCCTTGTTGGGGCTGGTCTCGACGGCCTCGAAGGAGAACAGCAGCACCTTGCCGGTGGGCAGCAGGGCCACGTGGTCGCCGTAGTCGGGGCTGGAGAAGTACTGGTTGAACGCGCCCGACTGGCTCGGCGTGAAGGCCTTGTTCGCCTCGGCCTGCGAGGTGGCGTGCTCGTTCAGCATGCGCGTCCGCAACGGCTGCGGATACCCGGCGTCGACCGCGCGCAGCCCGATCCGGTCCCGGGCCAGTGCCTCCGCGCGGGCCTGGCCGAGGGCCTTGACCTCCTCGGGGCGGACCTCCTTGGCGAGCTGCTCACGGGTGATGTGCACGCCGCCCGGGTGGTGGGGATCGGCGGTGTGTGCCGCCGCCGGGGTGAGGGCGAACACGGCGGGGGCAGCGACGGACAGGACGACCGCGGCGCAGCCTGCCGCGAACGTCCATCGCCCACGGGGCAGCCGGGATCTACGGGACAGGGGGGTCACGGGGGACATGGAACTCCTCACGGAGAGTGACGGAACGCGAGCAGTAAATCACACAGTGTTGCGATCGAGGTTCGCCCTGTTGTTCGTCGGCTCGAAAGATTGACCGCTTTGCCCCGATGGGGTGTAACGCTGCGTGTCCGTCGTTTCGTCACTGCCCGTGACGGCTGCAATGGTCGGAAACCCGTCCCCCGCCCCTCCTGGGAGCCACCGCATGCCTGGAACGACCCCCGGAAAGACCTCCGTGACCTGTGCCGCCCTGGTCGCGTCCCTGGTCGCCGCCCTGTTCGGCGCCGCCGCCACCGCCCCGGCCGTCGCCGTGAGCGACCCGCCGCAGCCGCCCCAGCACATCGCCGGTGAACTCATCCGTGGCGGCGCCGACGGCAGGCCGCACCAGGTGTTCTGCCCGGCGATGCAGCACGTCTACGGCGGCGGCTTCGAGATCACCGCCCCGCGCGGCACCCGGCTCGGCCCGGAGCCGACCGACGTCCTGGCGGACCGCCCCAACGACAACGCCACCGGCTGGATCGTCGCCGTGCACAAGGACCTGGCCCGGCGGAAGGGCTCGCGGGACGGCGGGCCCGGGATGCACGAGCCCGGACCCGCCGACCTGACCATCCATCTGGTGTGCTCGGACGACACGATGTCGCACGGCGCCTGAGCCCCCGGCAGCATGCCCGAGCGGCCCGGCACCCCTGGGGTACCGGGCCGCTCGGGCATGCGCGTCAGCCCTTGACGAGGGTGATGTCCTGCTGTGCGGTGGCGTGGAAGAACGGCAGCGGCAGGCCGCCTTCGGGGCGCAGCTCCATGATCGTGGCCTCGACATGGGCCGCGCCGCGCTTGAGCTTCTCCGAGGTGACCCTGCCGGTGTTCTCCCAGTGGTGCTCGGAGCCGTCGCACACGGCCCGGGTGCCGCCGATGCCGTGCCGGTAGCTCGACGACTCCTGGCTGACCGAGGAGCTGATGAACACCGGGCCCATGGCACCGGTGCAGGTGTAGGTGCCGGAGAGGGTGACCGTACCGTCGGAGGAGAGACGGCCGGTCGGGTCGACGGTGACGGACTCGGAGGAGGAGGCGGTCGCGGGGGCGACGGCGGCGCACAGCAGCGCGACGGAACCGAGGGCCGCGGCGAGGGCGGGGCGTACGGGCATGACTTCCTTCCCTGATCGGGGGGTGGGGCAAGCCCTGGATACCGGGCGGCCGAGGTACGACGCGTGACCGTCACCCCTTCGGTGGCGCGTCCCGGCGCGCCGAAACCGGCGGCGGTGCCCCGGAGGCGCGGCCACCGTCGTGGGAGCGTCCGGGAGTTGTCCGCGTGTTGTCACAGGTCACGGTGAGCGGTTCCCATGCGTTCACGGCGGGAGCATGGTCTGTGCATGGCTCCCGGCGAACACGCCGCAGGCAACCCGTGGAGGTGCGCCATGTGTTCACACCAGCTCCAGAGCGCGACGGCCGACCTCGGCCTTCCGCACATCGTCGCCGCCCACCCGGAGCAGGGCTGGACCCTGCTGTGCGACGGGGCGATCGTCTTCGACGACACGGGCGAGCTGCACGCCGACGGCAGCGTGGTCCCACCGCACCGCGCCCCGACCGCCCGACTCACCGTCGCCGCCTGAACCACCCGGACCACCCGATCCACCCGACCGGGTGCCGGGCGAGTCCCGCCACACCGCGACCCGGCCGGCCGACTCACCGCCGCCTGAACCACCCGGACCGCCCGACCCGGTTCCGGGCGAGTCGCGGGGACCCGGTTCGGGCCGCCGGTACAAAGGCGGGATGCCCCCACCGGCATCGGACCGCGCGTCCACCGCGCCCCGGTCACCGCCGTCGACGCGGGGCTCGTCTGCTTCGCGGACCCCGCTTTCACGGACCTCGCACCGGCGCTGGTCGCCGCATGGGGGCGGGCCTCACGGTCCTGACTCGCATTCAGCCGGGTACCGAAGGTGACCAGCAGCGATGCCGGGGACCTAAAATGATCAACGTGTCCGAGCAACACGCCCCGAGGTCCCTCATCGTCACGCTCTACGGTGCGTACGGCCGCTTCCTGCCCGGCCCGGTGCCCGTCGCCGAGCTGATCCGGCTGCTGGCCGCCGTCGGCGTGGACGCCCCCTCCGTACGGTCGTCGGTGTCCCGGCTCAAACGCCGCGGGCTGCTGGCGCCGGCCCGCACCGCACAGGGCGCGGCCGGGTACGAGCTCTCCGCGGAGGCACGGCAGTTGCTCGACGACGGCGACCGCCGGGTGTACGCGGCGGCGCCGCCGGAGGACGAGGGCTGGGTGCTCGCGGTGTTCTCGGTGCCCGAGTCGGAGCGGCAGAAGCGGCATGTGCTGCGCTCGCGGCTGGCCGGACTCGGCTTCGGCACGGCCGCGCCGGGGGTGTGGATCGCCCCGGCCCGGCTGTTCGAGGAGACCCGGCACACCCTGCGCCGGCTCGGCCTCGATCCGTACGTGGACTTCTTCCGCGGTGACCACCTCGGCTTCGCGCCCACCGTCGAGGCGGTCGCCCGTTGGTGGGACCTGACGGCCATCGCCAAGGCGCACGAGCAGTTCCTCGACGCCCACGAGCCGGTGCTGCGCGGCTGGGAGCACCGGCCGGACACCCCGCCGGAGGACGCCTACCGCGACTATCTCCTGGCGCTCGACTCCTGGCGCCATCTGCCGTACACCGACCCCGGACTGCCGACGAGCCTGCTGCCAGCCGACTGGCCGGGCACCCGCTCGGCCGCCGTCTTCCTGGCACTGCACGAGCGGCTGCGGGACGCGGGCGGCGCCTTCGTCGGCCTGTGAACCCGGCTGTGAACGGGCGGCCTTTTGTGAAATGTTCATTACACGACCGAGTGAACCCTTGCCCACCAGGAGTCACTCAGTCAAACCTCAGCTTCCTTAACCACTCCTCTCAGACTTCTTACCTACCCTTCGACGGGTCGTACGCGAGTTGGACGAGCAGGTAAGGAAGAGGTCCGTTGCGCATGACCACCACGCCAAGGGCCCAGGGCGCCACGGTCTGGCTGACGGGGCTGCCGAGCGCGGGCAAGACGACGATCGCCCGCCTCCTCGGCGACCGGCTGAAGGCCCGGGGACATCGCGTGGAGGTCCTCGACGGCGACGAGATACGCCGTTTCCTCTCGGCCGGCCTCGGTTTCTCACGGGAGGACCGGAACACCAACGTCCAGCGCATCGGGCTGGTCTCCGAGGTGCTCGCGCGCAACGGAGTGCTCTCCGTGGTCCCGGTCATCGCCCCCTACGCGGACAGCCGCGAGGCGGTGCGCACCCGGCACGAGAAGAGCGGGACGCCGTACCTGGAGGTGCATGTGGCGACCCCGGTCGAGGTGTGCAGCGAGCGGGATGTGAAGGGCCTGTACGCCAGGCAGGCCGCGGGGCAGCTGACCGGGCTGACCGGTGTCGACGACCCGTACGAGCCGCCCGCCGACCCGGCGCTGGTGCTGCACACCGAGCACCAGACCCCCCAGGAGTCGGCGGACGCGGTGCACGCGCTGCTGGTGGAGCGGGGGCTGGCATGAGCACCTTCACGCTGTCCCATCTGGACTCGCTGGAGTCCGAGGCGGTCCACATCTTCCGTGAGGTGGCGGGCGAGTTCGAGCGGCCGGTGATCCTGTTCTCCGGCGGCAAGGACTCC
The DNA here is from genome assembly GCF_003814875.1 of Streptomyces sp. Ag109_O5-1. Classification (GTDB taxonomy): domain Bacteria; phylum Actinomycetota; class Actinomycetes; order Streptomycetales; family Streptomycetaceae; genus Streptomyces; species Streptomyces sasae. Next base: position 3,009,731 of record NZ_RKQF01000001.1, read on the forward strand.
ATCGTCATGCTGCACCTGGCACTCAAGGCCTTCGCCCCCGCGCCGGTCCCCTTCTCCCTGCTCAACGTCGACACCGGGCACAACTTCCCCGAGGTCCTCGCCTACCGGGACCGCACGGTCGAGCAGCACGGACTGCGGCTGCACGTGGCCTCCGTGCAGGACTACATCGACCGGGGTGTGCTGCGCGAGCGTCCCGACGGGACCCGCAACCCGCTGCAGACGCTGCCCCTGACGGAGAAGATCCAGAGCGAGAAGTTCGACGCGGTCTTCGGCGGCGGCCGGCGCGACGAGGAGAAGGCCCGCGCCAAGGAGCGGGTGTTCTCGCTGCGCGACGAGTTCTCCCAGTGGGACCCGCGCCGCCAGCGCCCCGAGCTGTGGAACCTCTACAACGGCCGGCACGCCCCCGGCGAACACGTCCGCGTGTTCCCGCTCTCCAACTGGACCGAACTCGACGTCTGGCAGTACGTCGCCCGCGAGGAGATCGAGCTGCCGGAGATCTACTACGCCCACCACCGCGAGGTGTTCCTGCGCGGCGGGATGTGGCTGACCGCCGGCGAGTGGGGCGGGCCCCGCGAGAACGAGACCGTCGAGAAGCGCCAGGTGCGCTACCGGACCGTCGGCGACATGTCCTGCACGGGTGCCGTCGACTCCGACGCCGACAGCATCGAGAAGGTGATCGCCGAGATCGCCGCCTCCCGGCTCACCGAGCGCGGCGCCACGCGTGCCGACGACAAGCTCTCCGAGGCCGCGATGGAAGACCGCAAGCGCGAGGGGTACTTCTAAGCATGAGCACGACCATCGACACCCTGCGGTTCGCGACCGCCGGTTCGGTCGACGACGGCAAGTCCACCCTCGTCGGACGGCTGCTGCACGACTCCAAGTCGGTCCTCGCCGACCAGCTGGAGGCGGTCGAGCAGGCCTCCCTCAGCCGTGGCAAGGACGCACCCGACCTGGCCCTCCTCACCGACGGGCTGCGCGCCGAGCGCGAGCAGGGCATCACCATCGACGTGGCCTACCGCTACTTCGCGACCCCGAAGCGCCGGTTCATCCTCGCCGACACACCCGGCCATGTGCAGTACACCCGCAACATGGTGACCGGCGCCTCCACCGCCGAACTGGCGATCGTCCTGATCGACGCCCGCAACGGGGTCGTCGAGCAGACCCGCCGGCACGCGGCCGTGGCCGCCCTGCTCCGGGTCCCGCAGGTCGTCCTCGCCGTCAACAAGATGGACCTGGTCGGCTACGAGCGGGCGGAGTTCGAGCGGATCGTCGCCGACTTCACCGCCCAGACCGCCGAGCTGGGGCTCCCCGAGGTCACCGCGATCCCGGTCTCCGCGCTGGTCGGGGACAACGTCGTCGACCGTTCCACGAACATGGACTGGTACGACGGCCCGGCGCTCCTGGAGTTCCTGGAGAACGTCCCGGTCGCGGCGGACGCGGCCGACGCCCCGGCCCGTTTCCCGGTCCAGTACGTCATCCGGCACGGTGACATCCGCCACTACGCGGGCCAGCTGGTCTCGGGCTCGCTGCGGGTCGGCGACCGGGTCACCGTCCACCCGTCCGGGGCGAGCTCCGAGATCACGGCGATCGACGTGCTCGGCACCGAGGCCGCCGCGGCCCACGCCCCGCAGTCCATCGGGATCCGCCTGGCCGACCAGCGGGACGTCTCGCGCGGCGACATGATCACCGCCGGGCCGGAGGTGCCCGCCCTCACCCAGGACGTCACGGCGGCCGTGTGCCATCTGGCCGACCGGCCGCTCAGGGTCGGCGACCGGGTGCTGCTCAAGCACACCACCCGGACCGTCAAGGCGATCGTCCGGGACCTGGCGGGCGCGACCGAGCTGACCGCCAACGACCTGGGCCGGATCACCCTGCGCAGCGCCGAGCCGCTGCCTCTGGACGCCTACGCGGTCTCCCGTCGTACCGGCGCGTTCATCCTGATCGACCCGGCGGACGGCGCGACGCTGACCGCGGGGCTGGTCGACCTGGCCTGACCTGCGAAAACACCGAGGAGCCCCTGGCGAGGACGCCGGGGGCTCCGTCGTGTTCGCCGCAGTCCCGGCGCCGGGGGGCCGTCACAAGGTCACGGCGTGTCAATAACGCGGTAACAGTGGAGCCGGATGTGCGAGACGGCCCGGCGGGCGGGGTAGCCACTCGTTACCGGGCCGAAGGTCCCGCACCGGGGCCCGCCGACAGCTCCCGGAACGGGACCCGTACCATTCCTACAGTTGAAAGCAGGACAAGCAGTGATCGCCTGCTCCATGAACGGACCAGCCGTGTACGAACCACCTTCCTCCTCCGCCTCCTGGCGCATCGCGCTGCCGCACACCGTCGCGGCCGTGCCGGTCGCCCGTGCCCTGGTGCGTTCGGCGATGGAGGAGGCGGACCACGCGGCGGACGCCGAAACCGCGGAGCTGCTCACGGCGGAGCTGGTGGCCAACGCCGTGGAGCACACCGCCGGCCGGGGGCCGATAGAGCTGGTCGTCGAGCTGATGCCGGGCGGCTGCAAGGTCGAGGTGCACGACCCCGACCCGGCCCCGCCGGCCCCTCTGACCCGGCCCACGATCGAGCCGCCGGACCCCTGGCAGGAGGGCGGGCGCGGACTGCTGCTGATCCGCGCCCTGAGTTCGTCCTGCGGCCACCGCCCCACCGAGTCCGGCAAGGCGGTGTGGTTCAGGCTTCCTGCAGTACCGCGTCAGTGGCGTCCGGCGTAGTCACTGCGGCGGTGGCCAGCGTGGAGTTCCGGCGTCCGTAGCCGAGGTAGACCAGCAGGCCCACGACCAGGAAGACGGCGAACTGGATCCAGGTCGTCCACCCGGTCTCGTACATCAGGGAGAATCACCGCGGCGCTACCACCTGGGTAAACATGCGGGACGACCGGCTCGCTGGCTACTTTGGCGGCTGCTTACTTTCCTACCCGGCCCCATGCCTGGCATGACGGAACCGTCTCAGAGACAGTATCCACCGATGGCACACGTTGGCCCGTCGCCTTCCAGGAAACCGGAGCAAGCAGCTCTCATGCCGATGCACCCCCCTCGGGTGCGTCCACCATGTGGAGGTCCGCCCGCCGGTTCTCTGCTGCGGCGCCCTCAGCGACCGGCGCTTGACCTTCAGCGCGCCAGCAGCCCCTTGCCAGCGGCGAAGATGATGGCAAGGCCGCCGACCACCGTGCTGCTGACGATCAGCGAGGCGGGGCGCGAACTCCGGCATGGTCCTTGCCTCCCCCGTCCGCCTGGCTGCGTTCCTGGCGCAGGACGTCGAGGACGACGGAGCCGTCGACGGTCTCGTGGGTGACGAGCCGTTCGGCCAGGCGTTCCAGGGCGGGCCGGTGGCCGCGCAGCAGAGCGACCGCGCGCTGTTGGGCCTGGCGCAGCAGACGCGCGACCTCCTCGTCGACGATGCGCTGAGTCTGCTCCGAGTACGGTGGCCGGCCGGGCTCGTCGGTGGTCTCGCCGAGGTAGTGCGGGTGGGAGGAGGCGTAGCCGATCGGGCCGAGTTCGGGAGAGAGGCCGAACTCGCGGACCATACGGGTGGCGATCTGGGTGGCTCCGGCCAGGTCGTTGGCGGCTCCTGTCGATCCCTCGCCGAAGACCACGAGTTCGGCCGCGCGCCCGCCCAGGCGCACCGCCAGAAGGTCGATCATGTAACTCTCGCTGTACAAGTGGCGCTCCGCCTCGGGGAGTTGCTCGGTGACGCCGAGGGTGACGCCGGCCGGCAGGATAGTGACCTTCGCCACCGGGTCGGCGTGTTCGCACAACGCCGCGACCAGGGCGTGGCCCGATTCGTGGACGGCCACCGAGCGGCGCTCCTCGGGCAGCAGCGCGTTGGAGGACTCCCGGCGTCCCAGCAGCACACGATCGCGGGCGGCGTCCAGGTCATGCGGCTCGATCCGGGTGCGGTCGTTCCGTACGGCGTTGATGGCGCCTTCGTTGACCAGGTTGGCGAGATCCGCGCCGGAGAACCCGGGCGTGGCGCGCGCCACGGCGTCCATGTCGACATTCGGAGCCAGGAACTTGTCACGGGCGTGGACGGCGAGGATCGCGGCCCGCTCGGCCTGGTTGGGCAGGGGCACGGTGACCTGGCGGTCGAAGCGCCCGGGGCGCAGCAGGGCCGGGTCGAGGGCCTCGGGCCGGTTGGTGGCGGCGAGGACGACGATGCCACTGGACTGGTCGAAGCCGTCCATCTCGGACAGCAACTGGTTCAGGGTCTGCTCGCGCTCGTCGTTGCCGCCCAGCCGGGCCCCGCCGCCGCGACGCGATCCGAGCGCGTCGATCTCGTCGATGAAGACGATCGACGGAGCCCGTTTGCGGGCGTCGCCGAACAGGTCGCGCACCCGGGAGGCGCCGACCCCGACGAACATCTCCACGAACGCGGAGCCGGTCACCGACAGGAACGGCACCTCCGCCTCGCCGGCGACCGCCCGCGCGAAGAGCGTCTTGCCGGTCCCAGGCGGCCCCACCATGATCACGCCACGGGGTCCCTTGGCACCCGCGGCCGTGTACCGGCCGGGGTTGCGCAGAAAGTCGACGACCTCGCTGATCTCCTGCTTGACCCCGTCATAGCCGGCGATGTCGTCGAACCTGGTGGTGGGCCGCTCCGCCTCGATGATCTTCGCCCGCGAGCGTCCGATCGCGCTCAGCCCGCCGGTCACCGACCCTGCAGCCCGGCGTCCCATCCACACGAAGAAGCCGATCAGCAGCAGGAACGGCAGAAACGAGAAGAGCACGGACGACCATGCCGAGCCGCCGCTGCTGCTCTGGCTGGCGGTGATCTTCACGTGGTGGGAGGTCAGCTGCTGCTGGAGCTGGGCCCCGGTGCCCAGCGCGGTGGGGATCTGGGCGGTGAACTTCGTGCCGTCCTTCAGAGTGCCGCTGACCGCGCCCTTGTCGTTGATGTCTACCAGCTGCACCTGACTGGCGCCCACCTTGCCGACGAAGTCGCTGTAGGACAGTGAAGTCGCATGTGGCCCGGACCGGGCGCGCGAGAGCAGCAGGACGATGAGGACCGTCATCAGGATCCACCAGAACATCCACCGTCCGCCGAGCGGCTGCGGTTGCCCGGACGAGGGCCTGCGCGGTTCGCGCGGCGGCCCGGGCTTGGCGGGCGGCGTCAGATGCCGGTGCGGCATCCGCACTCGTGTGATCACCGATCCCACGCCCTTCGATCAGCACCGAACCCCGTCTACCAGCCTCAACGCGGCCGCTCCCGAGTGGCAGGGGCCGAATGGCCCTGATGAGGTCTATCCGGTCATGGCCGGCCCTGGCTCGCGGCCGGCTACAAGTCGGCGGGCGGGAGCCGACGGACGGGCGCGCTTCGTCGCCGTCGCATCAACGAGGCGCGCCCTCGTGTGCGCTGGTCGGGAAGATCAGGAACTTGATCAGCAGTGCGGCCAGCGACGTTCCGCTGGCCTCGGGGGCGGTCAACCCGAGCAGGACCAGTGCCGAGACGATGACGACTCCGCCACCGATGCCGACGAGCCCCGACAGCACCCGGCGGCCGTCCCGACCGCCAGTCCGATCAGCACCGCCGTCATGCTGCCCCTTTCCGTCCCGGCTCCTGAGCGACGAGGGATTACTCAAACCATGCACGCTATCGGGACATTGCAGAGGAGTACGGAGCGCCGCGCAGTGGCCTACGACCCACGGTCGTCCGGCACCCCACGCCCAGCTCGGCGAGGTCGTCGTAGCCCTCGAACTGACTGATGACGCCGTGGTGGTGCGGCACCCGCAACCGCCTGGAGACCTCTTCCCACTTCGGGAGTTCCTCGTCGTCCGACTGCACGCGCTGGAAGAGTTCCTCGCGACGCCATGCGGGAAGGCGCCGCAGAAGGTCCAGTGCACGGCTGAGGACCCAGGCGGCGGTGACGTTCCCGCGGCACCGGGGCGCCCCTTGACCTGCTGAATCCTGGCAGCCCATGAACTCGGCGTCACGCGTGTGGTGGGGCCGAGCGGACTCGCCTGGCCCCACCGGGGTACGGGAGGATCGTCACGACCGGCGCTTGACCCTCAGTGCCAGCAGCCCTGTGCCCGCGGCGAAGACGACGGCGAGGCTGCCGACCACTGCGTTGCTGACGATCACCGCGGCGGGGTGCGAACTCCTGGTGCCGGACACGACAAACGGGGCGATGACGGTCCACACGCCGATTCCGGCCGCCGCCCAGCACATCGCGTGCGTGCGCTCGTAGGCGGAGCCGAAGCCACCGCCCATGAAGAACGCGTATGCCAAGCCGGCGATCAGATTGGTGACGGCGAGTGTCGGCAGGGTCGTGTGGAAACCCACGATCCACGCCGATGCCGCCAGATACAGACCGGCCAGCAGGGCCAGTCCCTCCATGATCTGCGCTGCCGCCGTCGTCGTCGCCCGCTCGGAGCTGGCACGCAGCGCAAGGATGTCCGGGTGTTGTTCGATACCCGGGAATGTGCGTTCGGCCACGTCAGACACCTCCCAACTCATTCCGAACCCACTGCGCTCCCATGGCATTGGGCAGAAAGGGAAATCAACCCTTTGCCTTTCCCTACATCGTGTACTGCGTCCTCTCCCATGTCGTGGGCCGAACGGCCCCCGCACGGGGTACGGTGCGGCCCGACCCATCCAAGGTCCCCCCTCCGCATCCGCGGGCGCACCGCGGTGACATGGCCAGGCCTTCCGACCCACCAGATACCGCTCGCTTCGCGGCTGCTGCTGGGCTACCGCCCCCGGTACAGCCGATCGAGGTCGACGAGCACCACATGTCCGTTGGCTTCGGCCGCGCGGAGCGCGGAGGTGAAGCCGACACCGCTGTAGCAGGCGGGTCGAGTGTGGGTGATCGCCTCGCCGCCGGAGGCGAGCAGGTCGAGGAGGTGCCGCAGGTGTTCCAGGCGGTGCAGGTCCATGACCTCGTCCCAGCGGGCCATTCCCACCGACAGCAGAGCGCCGGGACGGGCACCGGCCTGGCCGCGTACGACGACCTCCGCTTGCGCGTCGGGGCCGCCACGGTGCGCCGGGTCGGGGAGTGAGCCGTGGGCTGCCGTCGCGGGGTGTGCGCCGAAGACCGCCGGGTCTGCGAAGTCCATGACCCAGTCCCGGCAGATCTGGGCGAAATGGGGGCCGGCCACCGTGGAGTCGAAGACGGGACGCGCACGCCGCCAGACCTCGCCGGTGTCCTGCTGCTCCAGCGCCGAGCGGCAGGGCCAGACAGCCGCGTGCTCGAAGGCGAGCAGCGGCTCGGTGATGCGCAGCCGGATCAGGTGCGGGCGGAAGGCGTCGACGTTCCGGGAAACCCCCTCGTTCCGCGGGTGGATCCGTCGCACTGACCTGGACCGGCACCATCGTCACGCCAGGACGACGGGGACCACAGGGAACGAGGCGGGAGAACGATGAGGGGCTCACGATTCGGGGCGTTGGCGCTGCTGACGGTGTGCGCGCTGGTTTCCGGGGCAGGCGGTGCGGTCGCCGCGCCGCCCGCCGCGGTGCCGGATGGAATTGGGTTGCAGGCGGCGCTGGATCGGGTGAGGGCAGCTGGAGCGATCGGCGCGGTCGCCGAGGTCCGCCAGGGTGACGCCGTATGGCGCGGCAGCAGCGGCACGTCCAGGCTCAACGGCCGCCGACCCGCCCCCGTCGACGGCCGCTTCCGCGCCGGAAGCCTCACCAAGACGTTCACCGCCACCGTGGTGCTCCAGCTGGTGGGCGAGGGGCGGCTGCGTCTGTCCGACACCGCCGAGCGGTGGCTCCCCGGCCTCGTCCCCGCCCCCGGAGGCGACCGCATCACGGTCCGGGAACTGCTCCAGCACGCCAGCGGCCTGCCCGAATACACCGACGGACTGCTCGATGGCGACGCCCCCCGTGACCGCTTCCGCACCTGGACACCCGCCGAGCTGGTCGGACGTGCCGTCAAGGACGGCCACGGCAACCGCTCTCTGCTGTTCCCGCCGGGCACCGATCACCATTACTCCAACACGGATTACATCGTGCTCGGGATGATCGTCGAAAGAGTCACCGGCCGCTCCTACCGCGCCGAAATCGACCAGCGCATCATCGAGCCACTCGGGCTCCGGGACACCCGCCTGCCAGGCTCCTCCCCCTTCATCACCGGGCCCCATTCCCATGGCTATGAACCGCTGGAGAAAGCGGACGGGACACTCGTCCCGGTCGACTACACCACCGTCAACATGTCCATCGCCGGTGCTGCTGGCGAGATCATCTCCACCACCGCCGACCTCGACCACTTCTTCCGTACCCTGCTCAGCGGCGGCCTCCTGCGCCCGGCAGAGCTGCGCGAGATGACCACCGACACCAGCGGCGACGGCTGGGGTCTCGGCCTGGAGATGGCCACCCTTCCCTGCGGCACCATCGTGGGCCACGGCGGCGGCGCCCCCGGCTACCGCACCATTTCCTTCCACACACTCGACGGCACCCGCCAAGTCACGCTGGACTGGACCGACTGGGGCACCGACACTGACGCCAGCCCTGCCGCCCTCGCCCTGATGACCACCGCCCTCTGCCCCTCCTAGCGCCGCCTTCGACGAAACCGCCGGACCGAGACGGTTCCAGCCCCCCCCTCCCGGCAGCCGACTGATATCCCAAACCGCCTGCCGTTCGGTTCAGCGCCCACGGGCGCTGAACCGAACGGCAAACCCGATCACTCTCCATCTTCAGAACCACCTGAGCTGTTGAAAGAAGATGTGACACAGGCACTGAAGCTCCCCACTCCGTTGAACGGCGGACCGAGTGAGGCGAGGAGCGGCCCTGGTCGTTTGTTCTCAGAGATCCCCATCAAGACCGAGGGTGCCAGGGCCGGGGGACCGGTTCGCACAAGTCACCCCCGCGGGACGACAGCCACCGGGCAGTGCGCGTACTGCAGAACGGCGTGCGTGACCGGGCCCAGGGAACGGCCTATGCGGTGCGCGGGCCTGCGTGCGCCCAACACGACGAGATCCGCGACGGGACCCTCACCACCTCTTCGGTCACCTCGAGGTCCGGGAACTCGGCCTGGACGGAGCCGAGCACGCGCGTGCTCGCCGCCGCCTTCGCCTCCACGGCACCCCGCACCGCGTCGGCCATGGGCGCCATGCTCCCGACGTAGCAGATGTAGGTCCACGCACTCAGCAGACGCAAGGACGCCTTCCGCCGCCTGGCCGTCTCCCCGGCGAAGCACACCGCTCCGAGGTCTCCCTCATCCCGTACGCCCACCACGACCACCCCGCTCGACGGCCGCTCCCTACCACGCACGACGACTACCGGGCACCTCGCCTGCCCGGCCTGCGTCAGCGCGACCGAGCCCAGCAGCATCGCGGAGAAACCACCCATCCCCCGTGAACCGACGACGATCGTCACCGCGGCGTCCCTGGCATGCGGCACTGCCGATGCGGCCCGTAGCAGGCTGTCCACCACGGGTTCCCGGCCGACCTCCGTGGTGACCACCAGGTCGGGTGCCCTGTCGGCGGCCGCGGCCGCCGCCTCGGCCAGCAGGGAGCGGGCGGCCTCGCGGACCCGCCGGGCGGTTCCGTCGGACAGGCGCTCCGCCAGGTCGAGGTCGACGGCGCACACGATGTGCAGGGGCTGATGCCGAAGAGCGGCCTCCTGCGCCGCCCACAGCGCGGCACGTGCAGCTCCGGCCGAGCCGTCAGTCCCCACCACCACCGGTCCCTCGGACATACCCGGCCGGCTCTTCCCAGCACCGAGCAGCACACGCAGCAGCCCCGGCCGAGCGAGAGGGGGCATCACAGCGGCACCCCCGGGTCGGTGTACCGCAGGAGCACCCCCACCCCGTCCTCCAGAGGCAACTCCTCCCGTGGCACGACCACCAGCTCCGCGCCGGTGCGGACCAGCGCGCGGATCAAGGCCGCGCCGGGGGGCTCCTCCTGGAAGCCGAGAACGCCGAAGGACTCCAGGCCGGCGGACGACAGGGCGATCTGCGTCGGCTCCGAGCCGGCCCACAGCCGCAAGGGCAGATCGACGGGCGTGTTCAGCAGCAGTGCGCCTGCCTGAGAGCGCTGCAACGCGGCCACGACCGCTGCCATGCCCTCGGCCGCGTCGGCATGCTGGGGCCGCCGCGCCCGGAACGACTCCACCCGAGCCCGGTCCCGCTCGCTCATCCGGCCCCGGAAGACATCGCTCAGCTCCTGCTCCAGCAGGGCCCGGCCCTCACCGGCCGTGTGCCCGTCCCCCGCGACGGTGACCACCCGCTCACGCAAAGGGTCGGGCAGGCGGCTCTCCAGGACGTTGCGCGCCCGTGCCTCCCCGCCCAGCACGATCACCTCGGCGCGACTGAGGTGGACCAGTTCCGCCAGCTCACGGGCGATCTCGGCGGCGCCGTGCGGCCACCGGGCCGAAGGACCACTGCGGTGGTGCCGCGGTCCCGGTGCGACTGTACTGCTCGGCCACCTCCCCGACTGGAAGTCCACCTCCAGTTCCTCCGGCGCGCCGGTCTCCGGGTGTACGACGCGGTGCACGGCGGCGGCTGTATACGGGATGTCCGGGGCGTGCTGGACCGCGAGCGGCATCACATCGGGCAACGCGCTGAACCGGGCCGCGTCGTGCGCCGGCGGGGCGGGCAGTTCCTCCACCAGGGCCAGATGGCCGTGGCTCGCGAAGATGGCCTGCCCGTGTCGCCCGGAAACCTCCCGGTCGGTGCCCGCCACATCGGCGACAACGGCCACGGTGGCATGGTCGGCCCCCTGCTGTGCCAGATCCTCACGCAGATGCCGGCGCCGCAGCCTGATCGCCGCCTCCGGGTCGCGGACATCACGCGAGGTGTCCAGGTAGGCGCAGGCATAAGGGCCCGGTCGTGCGTACACGGGGTCGAGAAAGGTCAGTTCCACGGTCGCTCCTCATCACGGTGGCCGGCCGAGCCACCCTGAACCGCTCCCGCTGCCCCGGCCATCGCTTGAGTGACACCCCCAAGCCCGCCTCCGCTACTTCCAGTAGACCTCCCGGCCACCGACTTTGCGCGCCGGACGGTGCACCGCAGACTCACCGGGGGCACAGAGCATGCGGATCGCGGATCGAATCCGCAGTGAAGGTTCCCCGGGGCCACTTCGCGCCGCCCGTCCTGGTCAAACGATCTTCAAGTGGGGCGTTGCTGGAGGCGGTCCTGGCCGACGTCTTCGGCGCGGTCGAGAACCCGACCGCTGGCCGGCTTCGCGGGGCACGCGGCGGTGGCGATGGAGCTGGCAACCCGGCGGCAGGAAGCCGGACAGGGGCCCTGCTGCGCGAACGGGAGCGGATCCTCGCGACCTGCATGACATCGTCATCCAGCGGCTGTTCGCATCGGGTCTGGGCCTGCAGGGTGTCCAGCCGTTCGTGGAGCGCCCTGAGGCCGCAGAGCGGCTGGCCCGGACCCTGGACGATCTCGACACCACCATCAAGATCATCCGTTCCGTGGTCTTCGGGCTGCGTACGTCGGGAGAGAGCCCGAAAGGCCGGGAGCGTGGTGCCGGGTGACCGCGGCCCGGCGCTGAGCGACGTCGCCCCGGACACCTCAGTAAGCCGCACCGACGATGTCCGTATTCACCCTTCTCGCGTCGGGCGGTGCGGGCAGCCGGGGTCCTTCGGCCTCCGTCGCCTGGTTGGCACATAACAAGCTGTCAGCCCGCCTGGTTACCAACCCGCGTCTCCAACCGCCCTCTGATGGCAGCGGACTTCGCGGAGTCGCGCGGTAGCGACCGGATGCGGTCAAGCCTCACGCCGGGACAGGCGTCTCCCGTCGGCCGATCAGTGGGAGTTATGCGCCTACTGCTCAGGCTCCTTGACCGGAGCCGCGGATCACGACGACCGGACACGGGGCGTGATGCACGCAGTGCTGACCGACCGAGCCCAGTAGCGCCTCGCGGAATCCGCCGTGCCCTCGGCTGCCTACGACCAGCAACTGCGCTCCTGCGGCGGCATCGATCAGGACAGCGGCCGGGTGTCCGTGAACCGAGATGGGACGGAGGTCGACCTGCCGTCCCGGGCCCGGACCGAGAGCCTCGTCGATTGCCCGGTCCAGGATCTTGCGTACCTGCTCCTGGAAGTCAGCCTGATCCTTGTCCGAGGGCGGCGCCAGGCCGTACCAGGCCGTCGGGGAGTCCCAGGCAATGATCGCGTCGACCACGCCACCGATCAGCTTCGCCTGGCCGACCGCCCACCTCAGGGCTGCCTTCGACGGTTCGGAGCCGTCGACACCCACCACGATCCGCGGAGGGGACGTCGCTTCGTTACTCATCACACACCTGCCTGGTCGCGCCTAGTTCTCCCACTCCACCATCCCCGTGGCGGCAGCGGGCCGCCACCTCAGTACGGATGAACGGTTCCTGGCGGCCGCCGGCGTCACCGTCGCGGCCGACGCCTGGTCACCTCTGGCCGGCCTGCAGGAAACGAACGACGCCTACGCGGTCAAGGCCGAGGTGCCCGGCATCAAGCGCGAAGACATCGACGTCGAGATCAGCGAGCGGGAACTGTCCATCATCAGGAGCCCGCTTGAGCGCGGTGACAGTGCTCGTCGCTTGGCGTGTCCCTCACTGAACGCCGCTCCGCCGCTCAACGGGTGACGTGCGGATTCTGCCCTGCAGTTCACCCGGCTGACCCACGTCGGCCGGGCCGATCAGGTACCGGGACCGTGCATGGGCAGCCCTTCGGGTCGCGCCGCTGGGCCGGCAGGGCCGCGGAAGGGAGGCAGATCGACTGGGCACGCAGGGCTCAGGGACGGCGGATGAAGGACACCAGCCGGTCGATCTCGCTGAAGCCTGCCGACTCGAACAAGCAGATCGCCGCGGCGGGGTCGCGCTCGGCGGCGCCGGACGCGTCGTCGCCGGCGGGGACGCAGGCGATGACCTCGCGCGCGCCCGCCTCGGCCAGGACGATCAAGCACTGGGTGAGCAGGCTGTGGCCGAGCCCGCGGCCGCGGTGGGCGGGGTCGGTGCTGATCCACCGCAGCACGCCGGCCCCGTTCACCGGGCGGCCGATGGTGGCCTGGGCGACCGCGGTGCCGTCCGGCTCGCGCACGCACAGCTGCCAGCCGGGCGAGTCGGCGCACTCGCTCATCTCCGCGACCGGATAGCTGAGCACCCCCAAAGGGGCCGTGGGAAGGAGCCGTTGGAAGTATCGCCACCGGTCGCGAGCGGTGAACCCACTCCTCTCCAAGGCCCGGCGGGTGCCCGGACGGCTGCGCGCCGGGAGGCCCCCCACCTCGGGCGCCAGTGCCGAAGCGAACTCGAACGCGTACACCGGGCGCGAGCCGAGCCGGTCGAGGGCACGGACGATCAGGGCCTGCGCCAGGGCAGGCTCCTCCTCAAGACAGTGCAGCCACAGGGCAAGGCCGGCCCCGTCCGAAGGGCGGACGGCATAGGAGATGACGCCCAGCACCCGGACACCGTCATGGATCACCTCGGTGACCAGCCCATGGAGGTCGGCCCACCGGCTGCCGTCCACCGGTGAGCGGCCCGCCAGCGCCTCGGCAACCATGGCCGCGGACATGGAAGACTGCCCGGGCAGCCGGTCGGCATCGATCAGATCCAGCACGGCCTGTTCGTCCCCCGCCTCGTAGCACCGCACCGACAACTGCGACACCGAACCGGAACTCGTGCTCGCCACGGACTTCTTCCGCCCCTTCCTGAACCGTTCTTTCCCCAGCCTGCCCCTGCCGGTCCGCACCTGCCACCACCACGGACGTCGTGTCGGCCGACCTGACTCTCCCGCCCGTCACGACGGCAGAGCGAGGTGTTGCATGGCCGAGTCGACTGGGGATTCGGGGGCGGCGATGGACGCGAAACGGAGCCCGACCGGAGCAGGAGGCCGCTGGGGGGGCCGCTGCAGGCCACGCTTGGTGCTCTTCGGTTCCACGGGGAGCGTAGACGTGGCGAAACCTTCGCACCGAGGTCAGGCTGCGGTGCGAAGGCTCCGAGGGCAAAACAGTCCCCGGTAGTGCTGCACGTGTCCTGGGGCTTCAGTCGTCACTGCCGCCTCGGTATCGCGCCGGCTTGCCGGGGGCCTGAACCACATCCTGTCAGAGTTCGCTCCGCCGACTAGACGTCCTCGTCGACTTTGTGACTCTTTCGGTGTTGTGGGCTATTAACCATTGATACGCGGGATATGTTCCTAGTCAATAGGTTTTAGGTAAATGTACGCGAGCAGGTCGCCCAGTTGACCTGGCGGGGGCCGGGTGACAGTTCCAGCCCCTGCCCGACCCCCAGTACTGCGGCCCGGGCGGTCGCGCACGGCCACCACACGGTCGGCGACGGGCAGGGGCACGGCGTCGTCCAGGACGGCCAGCGGGACGTCACCTGTTCCCGCCGTGTCACCGGTATCTCAGAAGGCCCCGTGTTCCACGGCGCCGGCCTGACCCCAGTCCATCGCCACCCTCATCGCCGTCTACGGGGTTTTGACGACCCCTCTCGGCTGGTCGGTCGCGCGTGGGCACCAGCTGCAGATCCCCGACAACACCGCCACCCACCAACACCTCTACGGCGGCCGCGAAAACACGGAAGCCGGCTTCTCCCGGCTCGACCGCTCCCTGTGGAACCGCCGCATGATCGCCTTCGGCGCCGAAGCCCAGAGCCTGGTCGTCCTCGGCTTCCTCCTCGCCCAGAACGCCACCAGCGCAGCCCGCTACCAAGTGGAAAATCCCTGATCAGTGGGGCAACGACGTCATCGTCGTGTACGGATTCACCGCGCCGGAGAACGACGAAGCGGCCTTGCAGGGCATCCACGGCACCCCGAAGTTGCTCATCGTGGTCGATGAGGCCGGCGGTATCGCCCGCACGATCGGCAACGGCACCAACAACCTGCTCACCGGTGACGCGCGAATGTTGGCGATCGGCAACCCCGGCATGGACGACCCGAGGAGCTGGTTCAAAGGGGTGTGCGAGGAGGGCGACGCCCCCGAGGAACCGTCCACCGTCACCATCCCCATCGCCACGTTCGCGTCGCCGACCGTCACCGGTGAACGCGTCCCGTACTTCAACGACTGCCCCGACGGCGTCCCCACCCACTCCCTCGCGATCCACCTCCCGGATCAGGAGTGGATCGACCGCACCATCCGCGAGTACGGGCCCGATCACCCGTACGTCATAGCCAAGGTGCACGCGAAGTTCCCGAAGGGCGGAGGCGGCCTCACCATCCCCGTGACCTGGGTCGAAGCGGCACAGCAGATGAACGATCCGGCCGGGCCCGGGGGCGGCGGCTGTGCGACCTCGGCCTCGACGGCGAGACCGGCACCCATACGGTGAAGGACGGCGCCTGGGCCCGCCTCGGCGTCGACGTCGCAGCGGACGGCGGCGACGAGTTCGTCATCTGCCGCATCGTCGGCGACGTCATCGAGACCTGCTACTGCTCGTCGGGCACCATGAACGACGACCAGGTCCTCGTCGCTGAGAAAGTCCTCGAGGAGATCAAGGCCGCGCAGCGCCTCGCCGACGCCCTCGGTTCCCCTCACCCGGTCCGCGTCAAAGTCGACCAGAACGGCATCGGCCACGTTGTGGTCTCCATGCTGAAGCGGTGGGCCGACACCGGTCGCCACCAGGCGCAGATCGTCGGCGTCATGGTGTCGGAGTCCCCCACCCAGGACGACCCGGGCGCCCTGATGCGCCCGTACCGCAAGCGCGACGAGATGTGGCTCGCGACCAGGGGGCTCCTACAGCCGGACCCGTCCACCGGTCTCGGCCGGCTCCGGCTTCGCGTCAACCGGCAGACCGGCATCCAGCCCTCCACCCCGCACCTAGGCTCCAACAGCGCCGGCTACAGCGTTGTCGAGTCAAAGAAGGCGATGAAGCAGCGCGGCATGAAGTCACCCGACCGCGCCGACGCGACCCTGCTCACCGTATACGAGCCCGAGCCGATCAACCCTCCGCGCCGCCGCGGCCTGCTCAACTAGAAGCCGACAACCGGGCCCCCTTCGCCCGCGGTCCCTGACGGCCCCCAGGACGCTGGTACGGTCCACGCATGGACGTCGCGCCCAAGCCCAGGCCTTCGCCGTGCCCCTGAGGGCCGCTGAGCAGGATCAGGTTCAGCTCGCCGCGACCGCCGCGGGCAAGACCGTCGACGCGTTCATGCGGGACGCGGTCCTCCACGCAGCGCACGACCCGTTCCTCGCCGCTCTGGAGCACGCCGCCACCCGCGCGGCCGCGGACCGGATCCAGCACGGCTACGCCGGCTGAACCGCAACCGCGCGTGATCGCGAGCACGAAAACGCATTGTGACCAGCCTCAAGGGCGAGGACGCTGGGGCCGTGGATTCGACCGTAAAAACCCTCTTGGCCGATACAGTGCGCGGCCTGCTCCCCGCCCCGGATCCGGTACGCCGCCGCCGGGCACGTGCAAGCGCCCGAAAGCTCGTTGACTACGGCCCGTGGGCGGAAGACGACGACACAAGGACGGGCCCGGACGTCGCCAAACTTGCACTGCTGCGGCTGCTCCACCTGCAGCAGCAGACACGCAGGGCAGCGATGGCGGGAGTCGACGAGGCGGTGGTCCAACTGGCCAGGTCCTCGGTCGAGGTGTGTGTCCTTAGCGATCAAGGCCGCATGCGGCACGGCATTGATCGGAAGCCGAGTGGACAGGACATCAGCCACCTACGGCCGACCCGGGCTCCGGGACCATCCCCGCGGGCGCGGAGAGCAGCCGCGGACTTCGACCATGCCGTCCACGCGCTTGGGACCATCCCCGCGGGCGCGGGGAGCAGGCAGGTTCCCGTTCCCGCCGCCACGGGCGGACGGGACCATCCCCGCGGGCGCGGGGATGGTCCCGCGTTCTCCGGGCGTACGGCCTGTGGCGGTAACGAGATGCAGAGGTTGATGCAGCTCAGCGCCGGCGGGCTTGAGCGTATCCATCGCAACAGGTGTGGTGCTATCGCTGGATCGGGTGGTTCCAGACTCGGCCCGGAGTAGGTCGACGCCGATAAGGCCCGTCGCGCCGGAGCTGCCGCTGCGAGAGCCTTGCGACGGCGACTCCATCGCTTCCTTGCCGCACGCCAAGGTGCAGGTGACGGACACCGTCACGGGTGCGCACTGGATGGCCTTCGTGCTGCCGGGCTGGGTACCTGCGTGAGTGGCTGGTCCCGGCGTGGCGATCTCACCGCGCGGTATGCCAGGGAAAACGGTGCGGGCCCCGGTGACGTTCACCACCAGGCGCGGTGTCTCGCGCTTACCCGGTGCGGCCCTGGCTCTTGCTTCTCATCGCGCCGATCGTCTGACCGGCCATGAGGAGGCAGGCGATCAGGGCGAAGGGCCAGATCCAGAGGGGGGCGTCGGTGTTGTAGAGGGGGGTGAGGGCCGACAGGAGCGACAAGGCGGCCCAGACGGTGAGTCGTGTGGAGAGAAGTAGCCAGGGGTTGGTCGGGCATGCGAAGAGGATGAGCCCGCGTATCGAGTCCGGGGGGATGGCCATGTGTGTCTCCGTGTCCGTTCATGTCTCGGCGGCCGGAGGTGCCCCCGCGGCCGGAGTGGTGGCCGATTCTCACGAGAACGGGTATTGCCGACCGCCTGTTGGGACCACGTGACCGCCGAATAGGCAGTGCAGGGCCCGTTTCGGTCCTCGTACTTCGGGCGGGCCAGCGTGTTACTGCCCGACGTGACCTTCTCCGAGACCACCTTGGTGGTCGAGTTGTCCGTGGGCAGGTAGGTGCTGGAGACCTGCCAGGTCGTGGCCGCCGGATCCACCTTCGCGAACGTGGTGGTCGTGCCCTCGTCGTCCTTGAGCGTGAACGAGCCGGTCAGCGACCCCGTGAGCGTCAGGTCCTCCGAGCCGGGCTCCGGCTTCCAGCCACCCGCGGAGGTGGCGGTGAACCCGGTCTCATTGCCGTCCACGTCCACCAGGGCGACCGAGGTGGCCGAGGTCTGGCGGACGTCCACCCAGTCCGAGTCGGTGATCTGCGCGGTGGTGCCAGAGGTCCACTGAGGGCCGAAGAATCAATCGGAATGAAATCGACAAGAGTCCTGCTGGATCACCTGACATGCTTTAAAAGGCTGATGGCCGCAAGTTATCTACTGGTTCACCAGGGGTAGGCCCAAGGGCCGCCATGCCTTGCACGCCCAGGGCACGGAGCCTGCCGCGGGAGACGCTGACCGCACGGTGTCCGGCGGACAGTGTCCCCGTGGCCGCGGTAGGACATCGGCACACCGCTGGCAAAGCTGTACCCCTTGGCCGCCAGCAGCGCACGTCGGATGAGGCCGGGGCATCGATGACACCGTGAGTGCGGGCCGCCCTGATGCTGTGTACCGACCCTGGCGGCGTGAGTGAGGTCCCAGCAGATTCCCGAGCGGATCAGCCGGGGCCCGGACGTTCATCCCGTGTTTCTTGTGCTTGATACCGGAATAGTGCGTGGAGGTTGGCGGCGCCCCGGCTCCAGAACGGTATACCCGAGCACACTGTGGCAGCGTGGGTGGGCGACTCTGTCGAGGAGCTGCGGCGCACCTACAGTCATCTCCTGCGCGACCATGCCGATACGCATGGCGCGGTGGCCGCTGGCCTGACGGCGCGGCCACGCCCCTCCGTCACTGACACTGCAGCGTGACGGCACGCGCTATCCGCGCGGCCCGCAGATGACCGCACGAGCACTGGGGGAACTTCGGCAGGGCTGAAGCCGGCAACCGGCTTCAGCCCTGTTTCGCGTTTTCCGATCCACCCATCTCGCCTCCCCAGATCACACCGGGGCCGCCATCCGACTCGACGTCCCCGTGGTCTATCGAGGGGGTACGAGCTAACTAAGCGAGTAAGGCCGCATACGGCGCGGCACTGATCGGAAGCCAAGTGGACAGGACCTCAGCCACCTACGGCCGCCCCGGGCTCCGCAGGAGCCGGGTTTCCCAACCCAAGATCCGTGGCTGCTCTCATGGCTACGTACGTAGCCGTGTGGTCCGGTTTGAACCAGTGTGGAGCGGGGTCCGCGTCAGTCTCCGCTCTGCGGTTCAGACGGCCTGCGGCTCCCGCTC
The DNA here is from genome assembly GCF_003814875.1 of Streptomyces sp. Ag109_O5-1. Classification (GTDB taxonomy): domain Bacteria; phylum Actinomycetota; class Actinomycetes; order Streptomycetales; family Streptomycetaceae; genus Streptomyces; species Streptomyces sasae. Next base: position 3,028,611 of record NZ_RKQF01000001.1, read on the forward strand.
AGGGACGGCGTCCGCTCTCTCGCCCAAGCCTCTGACCAGCGTGGATTTCCGGCGCCCGTAGCCGAGGTAGACCAGCAGGCCCACGACCAGGAAGACGGCGAACTGGATCCAGGTCGTCCACCCGGTCTCGTACATCAGGTACAGGCAGAAGCCGACGCCCAGCAGCGGCATGACCGGGTAGAGCGGCACCCGGAAGGTGCGGGCGAGGCCCGGTTCGCGGCGGCGCAGGGCGATCACCGCGATGTTCACCACGGCCATGATCGCGAGGGTGCCGATGGTGCACAGGTTCATCACCGCGTCCAGCGAGGCGAAGGCCGCCGGGAGCGCGAAGACGACCGCGACGATCAGGGTGCCGGAGACCGGTGTGGCGGTCCGCGGCGAGACCCGCTCGAAGACACGCGGGATCAGACCGTCCCGGGACATCGACATCAGGATGCGGGTCTGGCCGTACATCACGGCGAGCACCACGGAGGCGATGGCGACGACCGCGCCGAAGGCGATCACCCCGCCGCCGATCGTGGACCCGGTGATCTGGTTGACGACGTAGGACAGGGCGGCGGGGCGGCCGGCGACCTGGTCGCCGCCGATGGCGCCGGTCGCGGCGAGGGCGACCGCGCAGTAGAGCAGGGTGACCACGCCCATGCAGACGAGGATCGCGACCGGGATGTCCCGGCGCGGGTTCTTCGCCTCCTCACCGGCGGTGGTGATCGCGTCGAAGCCGATGTACGAGAAGAACGCGGCGGTGGTGCCCGCGCCGATGCCGCCGAAGCCGGCCGGGGAGAACGGCACCAGGTTGCCGTCCTTGAAGGCGCTGAAGCCGATCACGCAGAAGGCGACCAGGATGACCAGCTTCACGGCGGCCATCGCGGCGGTGGCGCGGGCGCTCTCCCGCACCCCGCGCATCAGCAGCACGGCGGCCATCGCGATGACGACCACCGCGGGGAGGTTCACGATCCCGCCGTCGCCGGGGCCCGCGGCCAGGGCGTGCGGGAGCTGGAGGCCGGTGAGGCTGTGCAGCAGTTCGTCGACGTACTGGCTCCAGCCGACCGCGACGGCGGAGATCGAGACGCCGTACTCCAGGAGCAGGCACCAGCCGACCAGGAAGGCGGTGGACTCGCCGAGACCGGCATAGGCGAAGGAGTACGACGATCCGGAGACCGGGATCGCGCCGCCCAGCTCGGCGAAGGAGAGGGCGGTGAAGACGCAGGTGACCGCGGCGAGGGCGAAGGAGACGACGACGGCCGGTCCGGCCTGGGCGACCGAGTCGGACAGACCGACGAAGATGCCGGTGCCGACGATCGCGCCGATGCCGAAGCAGATCAGCTGGAAGAGGCCCATGGTGCGGCGGAGGCCGTGGCCCGCCCGGTCGGCGCCGGATTCGGCGACCAGCAGGTGCGGGGACTTGATGCGGGGCATGCGGGTGGTGCTCGTTTCTGGTGGTGCGAACGTCCCTGATGGGGGCGTGGGTGCGGCCTCGGCAGGGGTGGCGCCGGGCCGCCGAAAGGATAGGGCCTGGTGAGGCCTTTGCGGTACGACGATCAGGCGAGCGTGGCCACCAGGACCGCCTTGATGGTGTGCATCCGGTTCTCGGCCTCGTCGAAGACGACCGAGTGCTCGGACTCGAACACCTCGTCGGTGACCTCCAGCTCGGTCAGCCCGTGCCGCTCGTGGATCTCGCGGCCGACGTCGGTGCCGAGGTCGTGGAAGGCCGGCAGGCAGTGCAGGAACTTGACGTCGGCGTTGCCGGTGGCACGCAGCACGTCCATGGTGACGGCGTAGGGGCCGAGCAGCGCGATGCGCTCGTCCCAGACCTCCTTGGGCTCGCCCATCGACACCCATACGTCGGTGGCGATGAAGTCGGCGGCGCGCACGCCTTCCTTCACGTCCTCAGTGAGCGTGATCCGGGCCCCGGACGCGTCGGCGAGCTGCTGGGCCAGCTCGACGATGGTGTCGTCCGGCCACAGCAGCCGGGGGGCGACGATCCGGACGTCCATGCCGAGCAGGGCGCCGGTGACCAGGTAGGAGTTGCCCATGTTGTAGCGGGCGTCGCCGAGGTAGGCGAAGGCGATGCCGGTGAGCGGCTTGTCGCTGTGCTCGGTCATGGTGAGCACGTCGGCGAGCATCTGGGTGGGGTGCCATTCGTCGGTGAGGCCGTTGTAGACGGGGACCCCGGCGAACGCGGCCAGCTCCTCCACGACACCCTGTCCGTGCCCGCGGTACTCGATCGCGTCGAACATCCGGCCGAGGACCCGGGCGGTGTCCTTCACCGACTCCTTGTGCCCGATCTGCGAGCCGGCCGGGTCGAGGTAGGTGGTGTGGGCGCCCTGGTCGGCGGCGGCGACCTCGAAGGCGCAGCGGGTGCGGGTGGAGGTCTTCTCGAAGACCAGCGCGATGTTCTTGCCGCGCAGGTGCTGCGTCTCGGTCCCGGCCTTCTTGGCCGCCTTCAGCTCGGCGGCCAGCTCGACCAGCCCGCGGAACTCCTCCTGGGTGAAGTCCAGCTCCTTGAGGAAGTGGCGGCCGGCGAGGGCGGTCGGGACTGTCGCCATGGGGGCGCTCCAGAGTACGGGTCGGCTTCAGGGACCATGGAAGTCTATACGATGTTCCACATTTCTATACAGTCGCTCCGCCGGGGGCTGCGTCACACCGCGTCCCGCTCCACCGGGCAGCTCATACAGCGCGGCCCGCCCCTGCCCCGGCCCAGCTCACTGCCCGGGATCTCTATCACCTCGATGCCCTGCTTGCGCAGATGGGTGTTGGTGGTGGAGTTGCGTTCGTAGGCGACGACGACACCGGGTTCGACGGCGAGCACGTTGCAGCCGTCGTCCCACTGCTCGCGCTCGGCCGCGTGCACGTCCTGGGTGGCAGTGAGGACCCGGATCTCGCTGAGGCCGAGTGCGGCGGCGATCGCGCGGTGCATGTGCTCCGGCGGATGGTCGGTGACCTTGAGCTCCTTGTCGGCCCCGCCCGGTTCGATGGTGTACGAGCGGAGCATGCCGAGCCCGGCGTACTGGGTGAAGGTGCCGCCGTCGACCATCGTCATCACGGTGTCGAGATGCATGAAGGCGCGCCCCTTCGGCATGTCGAGGGCCACGATCGTCCGCGCGGAGCCCGCCGCGAACAGCTTGTGCGCGAGCATCTCCACGGCCTGCGGGGTGGTGCGCTCGCTCATACCGATCAGGACCGCGCCGTTGCCGATCACCAGGACGTCACCGCCCTCGATGGTGGAGGGGTAGGCGGCCTGCCCCTCCGACCAGACGTGGAACGTCTCGTCACGGAAGAGGGGGTGGTGCCGGTAGATCGCCTCGAAGTGCACGGTCTCGCGCTGCCGGGCGGGCCAGCGCATGGCGTTGATGGAGACCCCGTCGTAGACCCAGGCGGAGGTGTCGCGGGTGAAGAGGTGGTTGGGGAGCGGTTCGAGGAGGAAGTCGTCGAGGTCCATCACATGGAAGCGGACCGAGGTGGGCTCCTCGTGCGCGTCCAGGAACTCCCGCTTGGTCATGCCGCCGACCAGCGCCTCGGCCAGCTCGCGCGCGGGCAGCGCCTCGAAGGCGGCGCGCAGGTGGTCGGTGGCGAGGGGGCCGTACTCCTTCTCGTCGAAGACCCGGTCCAGGACGAGGCTGCGGGCGGCGGGGAGGTCCAGGGTCTCGGTGAGCAGGTCGCCGAAGAGATGGACGGCGACCCCGCGGTCGCGCAGGACGTCGGCGAAGCCGTCGTGCTCGGCCCGGGCCCGGCGCACCCAGAGGACGTCGTCGAAGAGAAGGGCGTCCTTGTTGCTCGGGGTGAGCCTTTTCAGCTCCAGGTCCGGCCGGTGCAGGATGACCCGGCGCAGCCGCCCGGCCTCGGAGTCGACATGGAATCCCATGTCTCCATCCTGACCATCGCCGACCGTCTTCACCCCCCGCTCGACCGTTTCTTGTTGTCGTCCCCTTGACGACAAACGAGAGCCAGGATTATGGTCAATATGACTCTAAAGGCGAGGGGGGCGGATTCGATGGCCGACATCACCCGCCGTCTGGGCTGGCGCCATCTGCGCGGGGCTCCGACGGCGCACGTCAGACACCACCGGGGCGGAACGCTGCTGCACGACGGTCCGGGGCTCAGCTTCTGGTTCCGGGCGCTCAGCGCGGCGATCTCGGAAGTGCCGGTCGACGACCGCGAACTGGCCATGACCTTCCATGCCCGTACGGCCGACTTCCAGGACGTGGTGGTCCAGGCGACGGTCACCTACCGCGTCGGCGACCCGGCGGTGGCGGCCGCCCGCCTCGACTTCTCGATAGACCCGGACACGGGAGCCTGGCGGGGCACTCCGCTGGAACAACTGGGCACCCTGCTCACGGAGACGGCCCAGCAGCACGCGCTGGACGTCCTGGCCCGGACCCTGCTCTCGGAGGCGCTGGTCGACGGGGTGGCGGCGGTGCGGGAGCAGGTCGCGGCCGGGCTGGCCGCCGAGCCCCGGCTGCCGGCGACCGGGATAGAGGTGGTGGCCGTCCGGGTGATGGCGCTGCGGCCCGAGCCGGAGGTGGAGCGGGCGCTGCGCACCCCGGCCCGCGAGCAGATCCAGCAGGAGGCCGACCGGGCGACCTACGAACGGCGGGCGGTGGCCGTCGAGCGCGAGCGGGCGATCGCCGAGAACGAGCTGGCCAGCCAGATCGAACTGGCCCGCCGCGAGGAGCAGTTGGTCGAGCAGCGGGGCACGAACGCCCGGCGCGAGGCGGAGGAGCACGCGGCGGCGGACGCGGTCCGGGCGGGGGCGGAGGCGACCCGGACGGTGAAGCTGGCGGAGGCGGAGGCGACCAAGTCCGTGAAGTTCGCCGAGGCCGAGGCGGCGCGGTCCGTGAAGCTGGCGGAGGCGGAAGCGGCCAGGTCCGTGAAGCTGGCCGACGCCGAGGCGGCGCGGTCCGTGAAGCTGGGTGAGGCCGAGGCGGCCCGGGCGGTCGCGCTCGCGCGGGCCGAGGCGGCGGGGGCACGGGAGGTCGGCGAGGCCCGGGCCGCGGCACAGGCGGCCTGGCTGCGGGTGCATGGCGAGGTGGACGTGGCCACGCTGCACGCCCTCACGGGCACCCGGCTGGCGGAGAACCTCCCGCGCATCGACAGCCTGACCGTGTCGCCGGACGTGCTGACGGGGCTGCTGGCGAAGCTGGGCTCGGCGGAGGGGGTGTGAACACGGCGACCGGGTCCGCGGTCAGGGGCCGTACGGCGTGGCCGGCGGCCTCGCCGGATCCGTCCGCCCGGTTCCACCGGGTCCCGGAGGCGGCGCCATGAGCCTCGCGCCCCGTGCCGTGCTCGTCCACCGCACCACCGAGTACGAGGAGCTGGTGGCCCACCACGGCACCCATGGCCAGGCCGCCTTCTTCCTCTCCTCCCGGGGCCGGGACATCGAGGAGGTCGCCGAACGGCACCGGCGCACCCGGCGGGCGCTCGCCGAGGTGACCTCGGCGGTGCCGCTGACCTGGCGTCAGGCGCGGGTGGAGCGGGGCGACCTGGACCGCTTCCTGTTCGCGCCGGAGGACGTGGTCGTGGTGGTCGGCCAGGACGGGCTGGTGGCGAACGTGGCCAAGTACCTGGACGGCCAGCCGGTGATCGGGATCGACACCGACCCCGGCCGCAACCCCGGTGTCCTCGTACGACACCGGCCCACGGACGCGGTTGTGCTGCTGGGCTCGGCCGGGGCCACGGGCGTCGATGAGCTGACCATGGTCGAGGCGGTCGCCGACGACACACAGCGGCTCGTGGCGCTCAACGAGATCTATCTGGGTACCGCCGGTCATCAGACCGCCCGATACCGCCTGGGCCTCGAGGACGACGGGGGTGTCGTCGAGGCCCAGGCCTCCTCCGGGGTGCTGGTGGGCACCGGCACCGGGGCCACCGGGTGGCTGCGCTCGCTGTGGCAGGAGCGCGGCGCCCGGCAGACCCTGCCCTCCCCCACCGAGAACCGCCTGCTCTGGTTCGTCCGCGAGGCCTGGCCGTCCCCGGCGACCGGCACTTCCCTGGTCGCCGGGGAACTCACGGCCTCCGCGGCCCTGACCCTCACGGTCGAGTCGGACCGCCTGATCGCCTTCGGCGACGGCATCGAGACGGACGCCCTGGAGCTGGCCTGGGGGCAGACGGTCCGCGTCGGAGCCTGCGCCCGCAGGCTCCGGCTGGTCGGCTGACCTCAGAGCCGGGGGTCGACCGGCTCCGACTCCAGTGCCAGCACCCCGAACACCGCCTCGTGCACCCGCCACAGCGGCTCGCCGTCCGCGAGGCGGTCCAGGGCCTCCAGGCCCAGGGCGTACTCGCGGATCGCCAGGGACCGCTTGTGGTTGAGGAAGCGGTTGCGCAGGCGGGCCAGGTTGTCGGGGCGGGTGTACTCGGGACCGTAGATGATCCGCAGGTACTCGCGGCCCCGGCACTTGATGCCCGGCTGGACCAGCCGGCCGGCCGGGTCGCGCACAACTGCCCCGAGCGGTTTGACGACCATGCCCTCGCCGCCCCGGCCGGTCATCTCCAGCCACCAGTCGACACCGGCCCGCACCGACTCCGGGTCGCCGGTGTCGACGTACAGGCGGCGGGTGGTCTGCAGCAGACCCGTCGGGTCGTTCTCCACCAGCCGGTCCAGCAGGGCGAGTTGCTCGTCGTGCTGGAGCCCGGCGAGGCTGCGGCCCTGGACCGCGAGGAGCTGGAAGGGGGCGAGGCGCACCCCGTCCAGGCCCTCGGTGGTCCAGCAGTAACGGCGGTAGGCGTCGGTGAACGCGGCCGCGTCGGCGGCGCGTGCACGCTGCCGGTCCCGCAGCCCACCGACGTCGACACCGCGCGCCGCCGCGCCCTCCAGGGCGGCCAGCGCACCCGGGAAGACCGCGCCGGAGGCGGCGCCCACGGCCGCGTACTGCGAGCGCAGCAGTCCGGCGGCCTTGAGCGACCACGGCAGCAGCTCGGCGTCCAACAGCAGCCAGTCGGTGGCGAGTTCGTCCCAGAGGCCGGCCGCGTCCACCGCCGCGCGGATCCGGCCGAGGATCTCCTCGGTCACCGATTCGTCGTCGAAGAACGGGCGTCCGGTGCGGGTGTAGAGGGAGCCGGTCGGCCCCGGGGCGACGCCGAAACGCTTGTGCGCCACCTCCGCGTCCCGGCACACCAGCACCACCGCCCGCGAGCCCATGTGCTTCTCCTCGCACACGACCCGGACGACCCCGCTCTCGGCGTACTGGGCGAACGCCTCCGCCGGGTGCTCCAGATAGCCCTCGACATGACTCGTGGCCGTGGGTGCCATGGTCGGCGGGAGGTACGGCAGCAGGCGTGGGTCGATCGCGAAGCGGCTCATGACCTCCAGGGCGGCCGCCGCGTTCTCCTCGCGGACGCCGATCCGCCCCTGGTGCCGGGTCTCGACGACCCGTCGGCCCTGGACGTCCGCCAGGTCCAGCGGCCGCCCGTCCTGACCGCCCGGCGCCTCGGCGCGCAGGGGCCGGGCCGGCTCGTACCAGACCCGCTCGGCCGGTACGTCGACCAGTTCCCGCTCCGGCCAGCGCAGCGCGGTCAGCTTGCCGCCGAAGACGGCGCCGGTGTCCAGGCAGATGGTGTTGTTGAGCCAGCTCGCCTCGGGGACGGGGGTGTGACCGTAGACGACGGCCGCCCGCCCCCGGTAGTCCTCCGCCCACGGGTAGCGCACCGGCAGGCCGAACTCGTCGGTCTCGCCGGTGGTGTCGCCGTAGAGCGCGTGCGAGCGGACCCGGCCGGAGGTGCGGCCGTGGTACTTCTCGGGCAGCCCGGCGTGGCAGACGACCAGCTTCCCGCCGTCGAGGACGTAGTGGCTGACGAGCCCGTCGATGAACTCCCGTACCTGCTGGGTGAACTCCTCGCTCTCGCTGTCCATCTGCTCGATGGTCTCGGCGAGTCCGTGGGTGTGCTGGACCTTGCGGCCCTTGAGATAACGCCCGTACTTGTTCTCGTGGTTGCCGGGCACGCAGAGGGCGTTGCCCGACCGGACCATCGACATCACCCGGCGCAGCACGCCCGGGCTGTCCGGGCCGCGGTCGACGAGGTCGCCGACGAAGACGGCAGTACGGCCCTGCGGGTGCACGCCGTCCTGGTACCCCAATTTCGCGAGCAGGGTCTCCAGTTCGGAGGCGCAGCCGTGGATGTCGCCGACGATGTCGAAGGGGCCGGTGAGGTGGGTCAGGTCGTTGAACCGCTTCTCGGTGACGACCGTCGCGGACTCGATCTCCTCGACACCGCGCAGGATGTGCACCTTGCGGAAGCCCTCGCGCTCCAAGTGCCTTATGGAACGGCGGAGTTCGCGGATGTGGCGCTGGATGACCCGGCGCGGCATGTCGGCCCGGTCGATGCGGGCCGCGTTGCGCTCGGCGCACACCTCCTCGGGCACGTCGAGGACGATGACGATGGGCAGCACGTCGTACTGCCGGGCCAGGTCGATCAGCTGCTTTCTCGACTCCTGCTGGACGCTGGTCGCGTCGACGACCGTGCGGCGGCCGGCGGCCAGTCGCTTGCCCGCGATGTAGTGCAGGACGTCGAAGGCGTCCTTCGTCGCGCTCTGGTCGTTCTCGTCGTCGGAGACCAGCCCCCGGCAGAAGTCGGAGGAGATCACCTCGGTCGGCTTGAAGTGGCGGTGCGCGAAGGTGGACTTGCCGGAGCCGGAGGCGCCGACGAGGACGACCAGGGAGAGGTCGGTGACGGGGAGGACCCGTCCGGTGTGCTGTGCCTCGGTCATGCCGCCTTCGCCTCCTTCGCGGCGATCGTGGTGGTGCCGATCTCGAAAACGGCCATCTGGGTGGGTGGGCCGACCTCGGGGTCGTCCGGGCCCACAGGGGTGAACTCGACCTCGTAACCGTGGAGTTCGGCGACCCGGTGGGCCCAGGCGCGGAACTCCTCGCGGGTCCACTCGAAGCGGTGGTCGCCGTGCCGCACATGTCCGGCGGGAAGGGTCTCCCAGCGGACGTTGTACTCGACGTTCGGCGTGGTCACCAGGACCGTGCGCGGGCGGGCGGCGCCGAACACGGCGTACTCCAGGGCGGGCAGCCGGGGCAGGTCGAGGTGCTCGATCACCTCGCTGAGCACGGCGGCGTCGTACCCCTTGAGCCGCTGGTCGGTGTAGGCCAGCGAGCCCTGGAAGAGCTTGACGCGGGCGGCCTGCCGCTCGCCCATGCGGTCGAGCTTGAGCCGCCGGGAGGCGATGGTGAGCGCGCGCATCGACACGTCGACGCCGACGATCTCGGTGAAGGACGGGTCCTTCAGCAGCGCCTGCACCAACTGGCCCTGGCCGCAGCCGAGGTCGAGGACCCGGGCGGCACCGGAACGCTTCAGCGCGCCGAGGATCGCCTCGCGCCGCTGCACGGCGAGCGGGGTCGGCTTCTCCTCCGCCTCGGTCTCCTCCTCGACCGCGTTGTCGAGCTCCTCGACCTCGCTGTCGTCGGACTCGGCGAGCCGCACCAGCTCCAGCCGCTCCATGGCCTGCCGGGTCAGCGACCAGCGGCGGGAGAGGTAACGGCTGGTGATGAGCTTCTGCTCCGGGTGGCCGGGCAGCCAGCCCTTGCCGGCGCGCAGCAGCTTGTCGACCTCCTCGGAGGAGACCCAGTAGTGCTTGGCGTCGTCGAGGACGGGGAGCAGGACGTAGAGGTGGCGCAGTGCCTCGGAGAGGGTGAGCGTCTCGGACTCCAGGACGAGACCGACGTACCGCGAGTCCCCCCACTCCGGGAACGCGGCGTCCAGGGCGACCGGTGCGGCGGTCACCGTCCAGCCGAGCGGCTCGAAGAGGCGTCGTACCAGCTCCGGGCCGCCGCGGGCGGGCAGCGCGGGCACCTCGACGCGCAGCGGCAGCGCGGCGGCGGCCCGCTCGGGGCGGGCCTTGCACACACCGCGCATCGCGCTGGAGAAGACGTTGCCGATCGCCACGGCGAGCAGTGAGGAGGCCGCGTAGGGGCGGTCGTTGACGTACTGCGAGAGCGCCGCGTCGGGTGCCCCGCCACGGCCCTTGCCCTTGCCACGCCGGACCAGCGCCACCGCGTCGACCTCCAGCAACAGCGCCGCCGTGCAGCGCGCGGTATCCGCCTCGGGGTAGAAGACGTGCGCGATGCCGTAGGAGGTCGAGAAGGTCTGCGCGTTGTCGGGGTGCTTGTGCAGCAGGAACCCGAGGTCGGTCGCGGGACGTTCGTCGGTGCCGGTGGTGGTGATCGTCAGAAACACGGTGGGTCGCCTCGGAAAAGGGTCAGGGAAAGGTGCGAAGGCGCTGGTCGTGCGCTTGCCCGCGGTTCCAACGTACCGAGGAACACGGGGTGGGGGCGCGGAATTTCTTCCGGGCCGCGTACTCCGGTGGAAGTGCCGCGGTGTGCCGTCTGTCGGCTGCGGCGCCGTCGTGGCTGATCGCGCCCACGCGGCGGAGCCGCATAGTGATACAGCCCCGCGCCCCTTCGGGGCGCTGCCGACCCGCTCAGCCGTCGGCTCGTTTCCAGGCGCCGACGCCGAGTCTGCCCGTGGTGCCGAGATCCAGTTCCGGGGTGACGATCACGGGGTCGGCGCCGGGCTTCGCCAGGACACGGACGTAGGGCACGTTCACCGCGGTGCTGCCCGCCAGGGTGGTGTTGCGCCAGATCAGGCCGGACAGGGCGGTCTCACCGGGCTTGAGGGTGAGGGGGGCGGGCGGTTCGTCGTAGCCGGTTCCCATGGCGACGGCGGCGCCTCCGTGCAGGACGCGTATGCCGTCGACGGGCCGGTGGTCCTCGTCGAGGAGGCTCAGCTCCGGATAGCCGTCGAGCGAGTAGTCCCGTTCTCCGCAGTTCTGCAGGTGGAGTCCTACGACACGCAGACCCATCGCGGCGTCGCCGTCGTCGGCCCACAGCCGTACACCGGAGGAGGGGCAGGCGCCGGTCTTGTCCGGCGCCTCGTCGGCGGGGACCTTGGTGACCTGCTCGATCTTCACCCTGGTCACGGGTGAGGCGCCGGGGGTGAGCACGCCCAGGCCGACGGTTCCGTTCTTGCTGCGGCCCGGCGCGACCCCGCGCACGGTCAGCTTCTTGTTGCCCATGACCGCGCCGGTGTCCGTGGTGAAGGCGAAGATCACGGTGTAGGTCATGGCTTCGTCGCCGTCGTTGCTGACCTGGTAGGCGGCGGAGACACCCGAGTCACCGGGCAGCCGGTCCGCGTGGACCGAGCCCGGCGAGGCGGACGGGGTCGGGGAGGCGGAGGGGATGGTGACCGAGGTGATCCGGACGCCGTCCACCGGGGGGTCGGTGACGGTGGCGCGGGGCGCCGGGACCGCCGCGCCGGGGCCGCCGCTCGTGCCCGCGTGCTCCCCGCCGCAGGCCGTGGCCAGGAACAGGGCGACGGCGGGGGCGAGGAGACGGGGGTGGGGTCTGCGCATCCGGTCACCCCATCAGGGCGGGCTCCGGACCACTGTGGTGGAAGCCACTCCTCCGGTCACAGCCGTGTCACAGCCGACCGGATGCGCGGACCCCTTGCCGGTTACGACAGTTGGGACTGGACCTGGGCCGAGATCAGCTCCAGGTGGTCCAGGTCGGAGAGGTCGAGGATCTGGAGGTAGAAACGCTGGGAGCCGATCTCGGCGTAGCGGCCGATCTTCTCGACGACCTCGGCCGGGGTGCCGGCCAGGCCGTTCGTCTTCAGCTCGTCGACCTCGCGGCCGATGGCCGCGGCGCGGCGGGCGACCTCCTGGTCGTCCTTGCCGACACAGACCACGAGGGCGTTGGAGTAGGTCAGGTCGTCGGCCTTGCGGCCGGCCGCCTCGACTGCGGCGCGGACCCGGCCGAACTGGGTCGCGCTGTCCTCGACCGAGGCGAACGGCATGTTGAACTCGTCGGCGTAACGCGCCGTCAGCTTCGGGGTGCGGGTCGCACCGTGACCGCCGATCAGCACCGGGATCCGCGCCTGGGCGGGCTTGGGCAGCGCGGGCGAGTCGGTCAGGTCGTAGTAGGTGCCGTGGAAGTCGAAGGTGTCGCCGAGCTTGGTCTGCCACAGGCCGGTGACGATCGCCAGCTGCTCCTCAAGACGGCCGAACTTCTCCTTCGGGAAGGGGATGCCGTACGCCTTGTGCTCCTCCTCGAACCAGCCGGCGCCCAGGCCGAGTTCGACGCGGCCGCCGGACATCTGGTCGACCTGGGCGACCTGGATGGCGAGCACGCCCGGCAGCCGGAACGTGCCGGCGGTCATCAGGGTGCCGAGGCGGATCCGCTTGGTCTCCCGGGCGAGACCGGCGAGGGTGATCCAGGCGTCGGTGGGGCCGGGCAGGCCGTCCACGTCGCCCATCTTCAGGTAGTGGTCGGAGCGGAAGAAGGCGTCGAAGCCGAGGTCCTCGGTGGCCTTGGCGACGGCGAGGAGGGTGTCGTAGCTCGCGCCCTGCTGGGGCTCGGTGAAGATGCGAAGATCCATGCCCCCATCCTGCCTGGCACGGGCCCCGTCAACAGCATTGGTACCGGCCGTCCCGCGCGTCCCCGCCCCGGGTGAATATCGCCGACGGCGGGGCGCGGGGCGGGGCGGGCCAGTGACCGGCCTCTTCGGTGATCGTTTGGGGGTGGGGAGCCGGGCCGTCCGGCACCCGCGCCGGACGGTCTCCGCCGCCGCGCGTCATATGTGGCCCGCCGACGGCGGGCCGGGGGGCCGGGGAGGCCGTCTTGTCCGAAGAGTCCGTTCCACAGCAGGGTGGACCCACCGGTCAGCCGAAGGGACTGCTCCAGCAGATGGAGGAACTCATGGCGGCGCTGAACGCGGAGCTGTCCGATCTCCACCGTTCCGCCATGGATTCTTCCACGGCGGACGAGAGGCTCTAACCGTCCCGGACCTCCTCCCGGGCCGCCAGTTTGCGGAGCATCTCCAGGACCCGGTCCCGGGACTCGTCTGCCGCATCGATCGCCTCCATGCACTGCCAGTACGTCGTCTCGTCGGCCGCGGCGCTGGCCATGCCGACCAGCGCGATACCGACCTCGGCGAGGAGGCCGCCGAGGGAGAGAAGCGTCTTGCGTGCGTCGTCCAGCTCCGTGAGCTGGGCGGCGCGCAGGGTGCCGGGGTCCAGGTCCGGGGTGGTGAGGACCCCGCAGCCCCGGCCCGCCAGCTCGGTCAGACCGAGGGCCTCGCCGCGCAGCTCGGGCGGGCCGGAGACGGCCAGCCTGCTGCCGATCGCCTGGGCCAGGGCCTGGGCCTGCCACACCTCGGTCATCAGTTCCGGTACACCCGCGCCGTGCGCCAGCGCCCGTCTGCTCGCCACGATGAGCCGCATCGCGTCCATCAGTCGCCCCGTCCCCGTCGGTCCGAACCGCCTTGCTGCACTCAGTAGTTCACTACCCAGAGTGAGGGCGCGCGAGACGTAAAGCCAGAGGAAGACGGAAATCTGTGGACAACAATTCGGATTCGGGCGAGGTTTTGGCTACGGAACGTTAAATCGGAGTGCGGTACTCCTCCCTGACACCCCGCCAGGCGGGCGGGAACCGGAGGAGGACCCCACAGCCGGAGACGGTCGCCGTGCACACGCCGCATGCCGAGTCCGTGAGGTGTCGTGGGACTACACCCCGAGCCCGCCATTGCGAGCCCCCGAAACGCAGTCGGCGCCGCCTCCCTGTGAGGGAGCGCGGCTCCGGCTGCGTCCGGCTGGCACCGGCGTGCTGCGGGTGTCCATGGGCAATACGTGGGCAGGTTTTCGGGCGCTCAGGCGACGCCTCCGAGGCGGTGGGTCGCCTCCAGCCGCTTCTTGTAGTGGTCGAACTGGCCTTGGATGCAGTGCGCGTACGTGCGCAGGAGGACGGGCACGCTGTTGCCCGCCCACTCCGCAACCTGCGCCGGCGGGATGCCGCTGTTCAGCCACGTCGTGAGGCAGGTGTGCCGCAGGTCGTAGACCCGCTTACGGAAGGCCATGTCGTCATCGGTCAGCACTGATTTGCGAGCCTTGTACCACATCTTCTTGATCACCATGGTGTGCAGCTTCCCGCCTTTGAAGGCGCGCAGGATCAGGTCGCCGGGCTCCAATTCGCGCCGCCTGATCTCTTCGCGGAGGATGCGGGTGAGTTCCGGGTGACAGGGAACAGGGCGGCTGTCCCCTTCAGCTCGCCCCTTCAAGTGCCGCTTGTCGTAGGACTCCCCAGAGTCAGTCCACTGGGAGCCGACGTCCGGTGTGGCCTCGTAGAAGACCAACTCTCCCCACTGATCGTCGGCATCCTCGGGGGGCAGGGTCACGTCTCGCACGCGGAGCGCGGTGACCTCCTCCGGGCGCGCCCCGGCGTAATACATGGTCGCGAAGAACGCGTGAAGGATCTCGCCCGTTCTGGGTTGGCCATGTACCCACGCAAGTAGGGCTTGCGCCTGCTCAGGGTTAAGCAGGCGGCGCTTATCCAGCGTGCTCGAGGTCTTGATCCTGTCCCTCATACCCCTTGGTATCGGGTCAGTTTTCAGGACGCCACGCTTGATTGCGTGATCGAATATGCCGCTCAGCACATTGCGGTGGCGCCTTCTTGAACTTGCAGCTACAGCCTTGCCATCGAGCCGGGTTTCCATAGCGGTAAGCACGTCGTCGACCTTCGCCGGGTCTTCCCACGCTGCCATACTGAGCGTGTTGCGTTCGATAAATGCAAGCATGGCCTTCATGTCGGATGGGGCGCTGTCGCGCTTATTCTTGTTGAAGGCGTATTGCTGGAGCGCTCTGCGCACGGCGACGGGTTCGTAGTGGGGCTCTTTTCTCAGTAGGGCGAGGGTCGCCTTCATGAGGGCCTGTGCCATGCTTCTACGGCCGTGCGCAGCAGTCTGGTCCCACACGGCGTCCACGTACTGCACTGCGAAGTCGTACCAGTTGACGGTGGATGCCTTGGACCCGAGGGAGTCGGGCAGGCCCGTGATCGTGCTGAACGCCTCCCCCTTGCGTGTCGCGGTGACGAGGGTGGAGCGGAACGAGTCGGCCAGTGCCTGGGTGCCGAGAGTGTCTTGGAACTCATCTCCATTCACTGTCCAGCGCACGACATATGAGGTTTTCCGTACACCCTTGCGAATTCGAATACTACGAATCTTGACGTCGAATGAGGTATCCATCAGTGATTCGCGTCCTCTCGGTCGTCGAGCCAGTTGTCGAGGTCGGTGCGGCGTATACGAAGGTCGCCGTTCGGCAATTTGATGCAGCGGGGGGCGCGTTGCTTCGCTCGCCAGTCGTAGAAGGTGGAGCGGGAGATCTGGAGTTCTTCGCAGAGCTCCTTGATGGTGAGCATGTTGCGCTGCCGAGTGGCCGTGGTGGTCACTTTTCGGTCCTCTCGCGGGGCAGGGGACACCGGGACAGCGGGGGCGGAAGCTGTCCTTGGCGTTCGTGCAGGTCAGGAAGGGTTTGGGGACAGAGGGACAGGGAGGACACCCGGCGGTGTCACTCCCCTGCCTCGCGAGTCGGCGCGTAGTAGGCGCCGCCCGGACCGCGGCGGAGCTGGTGGTCGTCGGCCATGCGTGCGCAGGTCTTCCGGGCCAGGGAGACGTCGATGCCGGTTGCCTCGGACAGCTGCTTGGGCCGGGCGCCCGGGTTCGCGCGGACGTAGCGCAGGATGACGGCGCGGGTGTCGCCGATGAGGTGGTCCTCGGCGGGTCCGTCCAGGAGGTGCCAGGCGCCGGTGTCCGTCTGGAAGGACAGGGCGTGCTCGGCTTCCTCGACGTCCCGGCCGGTGACGAGGAGCACGCCGTCGGCCTGGCCGCGGCCCCGCTTGAGGACGAGGGTGGCGTCAGCTGCGCCGGCCATTCCATTGGTGCCGGACACCTCGGTCAGCCAGTCGTCGGAGCTCGCCTTGCGCAGGTGGTGGACCAGGACGACGGAGACGCCGTAATGGTCGGCGAGCTGCTTGGCATGCCCGACGGCGGCGTAGTCGGCGTCGTACGCGGACGCGCCGATGGGAGCGGCACCGCGGACTTTGGCGAACACGTCGATGACGACGAGCCGGGCCTGGGTGTTCTGGTCCAGCCACCCGGCGATCATCTCCGCGCCGCCCTGGGGCAGCGGCGGGCACTCGGTGGACAGGGTCAGCCCGGAGGGTGCAGGCCGGCCGCCGAGGAGCTTGCCCATCCGGTTCTGGAGACGGCGGGCGGTGTCCTCCAGCGCGAGGTACAGCACGGGGCCGCCGTCGACCGGGACGGCACCGAACGCCTCGCCGCCGGCCGCGACCGACAAGCCAAGGCCGAGGGCCATCCAGGACTTGCCGACCTTGGGAGGCCCGGCGAGCAGGTTGACGCCCTCGGAGAGGATGCCGGGGACGGCCCACTTCGGTTCGGGGAACTCCGCGGCCATCAGCTCGTCTGCGGTCCAGGCGCTGCGGAACCCTTCGGCGGGGTTCGGTGCCTTGGCCCTGCGGCGGCTGTAGAGGGGCGGGACGGCGGTCAGGAGGGCGCTGCTCATGCCGCCACCGTCCGGGGGCGCTTCGCGCCGGCGCGCAGGCCGGAGACGATGGTGTTGCGTGCTTCGCGCTCGCCCTGGCCCACCTGTACGGCGGCAGCCGACAGCCACGCGGTGACGTCGCCCTCGGCCAAGGCTCCCCCGGCGACGAGTTGCCCGAGCGCCACGGCCGCCCGGTAGAGGGTGGTGTTGCGCTCGCCGGGCTGGGAGCCGGTCACCTTGGCCAACTCGGCGTTGAGGGCGCTGCGGAGGTACGCGGCGCGGCGGCCGCCGACCAGCGGCACCGTGACGGGTGCCGGCGGGGGCGTCGGAGCCGGATAGAGAAGATCGGCAATCCATCGGGGTAGCAGTGCGGGCGGGTTGTCGCGCACCACCTGGTAGGGCTTGCCGCCCACGATGCTGCCTGCGGCGACGACGTAGCCACCGGCCGCGCGGGTGTCGACCTTCCATCCCAACTTGCCTGCGCTGTTGCGCAGTTCGGCGCCCTGGGGGGCGGTGAAGTACAGGTGTGTGCCCCCGCTGGCGGTACGGACGGTGTAGGTGTCGTCCGGGTACGGCTGGCCGTGGCGCTCGCAGAGCGCGGCGAGAACGTCGGTGCCGTCGGTGATGCCAGACTCGTTCCACGGGGCGCGCGGGGTGTCCTCGGCGTTCTTCGGGATGTCTAGGTCGACGACGACGAGGCGGGCCGGGCCGGTGGCGATTGCGATGTTGTACGGGCCGTGTCCCCAGCAGCGGGTGATGCGGGCGCACTCGGTCGTTGCTCGGGCCTCCCAGGCGCGGACGGCGGGCCGCTTGGCGCCGGGGGACAAGGGGAAGACGTGCCAGCCACGTGAGGCGAGGCTCTGCGCGGTGCGCAGCGCTGCGGCGTGATGGGTCATGCTGGTGGTGCTCCTGTGCTTGTTCCGTAGATGGGAGTGCCGGGGACGGCGGCTGCTTTGGTCGGTTGACCGCCGCCCCCCGGCGGAGTGCTTGCTGCGGCCGGCCTGGCGGCTCGCGGCGGGGTGAAACGCAGCTGGCCGTCACCTCCTATCGAGGTGACGGCCAGTGCGATACGTGGAGGAGAGCTAGAACCCTGGTGGCAGCGGGGTGTCGGCATCGGCCAGGTAGGTTCGGGCGTCAGCTACCCAGCTCGCGGACTCAAGGAAGCCGAGCGCGATGTTGCAGCCCTGGCAGACCAGCCCGCGGACCCTGCCAGTCTCGTGATCGTGGTCGACGCTGACGGCCTCGCGCGTGCAGATTGGGATGGCGCACTTACCGTCCTGTTCGAAGTACATGGCCTCGAACATCGCCTTGTCGACGCCGTACCGCTGCACCAGCATGCGGTAGCGGTCGTCGGGAGCGCACACGTCGCAGACGCGCTTCGGGTTCCCGCCCTTGGGGGCTATGGGGATCGGCCCCCAGCACTGCTTGCATGGGTACGCGTCGCCCCGCTCGGCCCTCTTCTTCGCGATGTACCTGCGGCTGGCCTCCACCCTGCACGGCTTGCACTGGCCGTTCGGGTACCGCTCCGTGTGCTTCGTGCAGCAGCTCTCACGCATGGGCCGCTCCCGTGCGGTCTGCGGGAAGGGTGTCGACAAGGTAGGCGCGGGCGCCGGCCACCCAGCCCTGCCACTCCACGAAGCCGATGGCCACGTTGCATCCCTGGCACAGGAGACCGCGCACCTTGCCGGTGGCGTGGTCGTGGTCGATGCACGCGGCCTCGCGTCGGCAGTTCTCTATGGCGCACTTGCCGTCCTGGTCAAAGTACATGGCTTCGAACATCTGCTTGTCGACGCCGTATCTGCGCACGAAACCCCGGAACCTCTCGTCCGGGGCGCAGGTGCTACAGATGGCCTTACGGGGGTTCCCCCGAGGGACCCGAGGTATCGGACCCCAACACTGGATGCACGGCCAGGACTGCGGCTTCTCAGCGTTCTTCTTGGCCTGGTACCGCTCGTACCGAGCGCGGGCACAGGGGATGCAACTCCCCTTCTCATCCCACTCGTTATGGACCTGGCATCGTCTACCGCGCGGCACTGCCCCCTCCTCGTCTTCAGCAACGACCGTGATGGTCAACCACCTGGGAGGACGTTGTAAAGCGCGTTAGGCGGCTTCGTCCGCGAGCAGGTCGTACAGCGCCATCGGCGTGACGTACCCCGGCCAACGCCCGTCCTCGAAGAGGTGAATCCCCGCGTCTAGGTAGGCTCTGTCGACTAGCTGGCTGCAGATTTGATGCCTGCTCGACTCGATAAACGACCGCAGGCCGGGCACCGGTACGTGGAAGCGGTGCGCGGCGAGGGCCGCGTAGTCCGCGAAGGAGTACGGCACGTCGCGGTACTTGAGGGCGCAGTCGCAGATGGCCTTGCGCTGTGCTGGCGTGAGGCCGGCCGGGGATACGTACAGCACGGGCCGGTCGTCGTACTCGGACAGCTGGTTGACCTCGGCGCCGCCCGGCATGGCCTCGATGAGCTGGTTGCCGGGCAGCACCAGGAACGCGTGCTCCCAGGGGGCGAAGCCGTCCCCGTTGAGCCACTGCCCGATCTCGATGCCCTTGCCGACCGGGCCGGGGATGCTGGTCAGCCCGATGTCGCCGGGCTGCGGGGTCGTGCGGATCACGGTGGTGGTCTCTCCTTCATGCGGCGGGCAGGGTGAACGGCAAGGTGATGAGGCCGGCCGCGGCGCCCAGCTGGTCCCACTCGGTGGGCCCGTAGGCGCGGTGGCAGGTGTCGCAGCGGATGACCGTCTTGCGCGGGTCGTACGACAGGCCGCCGCCGCACTTCGGTGCCTCGGAGCCGTCGGTGTGGCCGCGCGCCGGCATCGGACAGCCGGGCTCCAACTCCTCGCGCCGGCGCTGGTCCCCGGAGACGAGGCCGCGCATCTCGCCGAGCAGCCGGCGCAGGGAGCGGTCGAGGTCGTCGACGTCGGGGTAGGCGTGGCAGGCCCAGTGCAGGTTGACCCGCAGCCAGCCGAGAACGCCCTTCAGCGTGGCGTCCTGGCCGCCGCGGCGGGGGGTAAGCGGGCAGTGCCGGGTCTTGCGCAACTCGCGGCGCCAGGCGTCCTCCTCGGCCAGCAGGGGGTCGGTGGCGCCGCCGCCGAGGAGGGAGAGGACGGCGAGGTTGCAGGGGGCGGCCGAGCCGGTCGGGCCGGGCACGCGGGGGGCGTCGGCGTTGTCCTTGCCGGGCGTGCCTGGCTTCAGCAAGGCGGGCAGTCGCTGCCACAGCTCGGCGACCTCGTCGAGTTCGCTTTCCAGGCGTGCCTCGCACGGGCGGCACACCAGGCGGCCGTGCTTGACCTCCAGGGGGAGCAGCCGGCGCGGACAGCACTGGCACACGGGGAAGTCCGCGACGGTGTCGGGGGTGTTCACGCGAGCCGCCTCCCGGCCGGCGCGGCGGAGGCGTAGCGCGCCCGCCAGTTGTTGAGGGACATGACCATCGGGGCGCGCTCCCCGGTCGGCCAGACGATCCACTGGCCGGCCTGCAACACCAGGGCTCTGATGAGGGTCAAGGCCGGGGCGACGTCGGCATGGTCGGCGCGGACGCGGCCCCATCGGACGCGGGGCACGCTCAGCAGCGTCCACACCCCGTACTCGGTGCCCGGCGCCCAGCGGACGCCGTAGGCGGCCTCGGAGATGCCCGACATGGCCTCGAACAAGACGACGGCCGCCCCATCGCACTGGGGCGGCCGGTGGGCTGACTTCACCACGGGGTCTCTCCGTTCAGGCGCTGTCGGCCAGTGGTGGGGTGTCGTCCGCGAGCAGGGCGTAGACGTTCGTACGGGCCAGGGCGGGAGGCGCCTCTACCGGCTGAAGGCGGGCGCGTCGGCGTGCCCTGGCCTCCGTCGCCGCGGTGGTGCACTCGGGGGCGCGACAGCGGTTGTTGACGTAGCAGGACTCGGAGGGCTCGTGTCTGGCCTGCTTGTCTCGGTGGGCCTGTGCGCGGGCGCGCTGCATGGCATCGCCGATCTCCTGGTCGCGTTCGGCGAGGTTGTAGAGGGTGGCCCGGGCGACGCCGAGGTGGGCGGCGGTGGCGGGCATGGACAGCCCGGACCGCAGCAGGGTCAGGAGTTCGGGGTAACGATTCTGCTCGATCTTCGGGCGTCGGCCTCTGCCCTGACTCACTGTTCGGGCTCCTTCGGTTCAGGGACTCTTCTGCCAGGCGGCGTAGACGATCTGTTCGGCGATCTGGACCGCGTGCTCGTCGCCGAGGTGGTCGGCCGGCATGGCGCGGGCGCGGGCCATCCGGGTTCGCTGCTCGTCACGGCGGTCCTGGCGGCCGGCCAGGACCAGGCCCACGGCGGTGCACCAGGCGAGGGTGAGCACCGCGGCGATGGTGGCGGTCATGCCGCTTCGTCGGTGGACGCCGCCCACCTGTACACCGAGACGCCGTGGCCCTTGGTGGCGGCACTGGTGGAGGGCACGCGCCGGCCGGTGTTGGCCAGGAGGCCGCGTTGGTGGGTGAGGCTGTTGAAGGCGGGGCCGATCAGCCAGTGGAGGCGGTCCTCCAGGAGGAGCCGGATGTCGTTGGCGGATACCTCGCCCTGCTCGCGGGCGACGGCGCAGATGACGTCCTTGACCCGGTCGACGTTCCACGGCCACGTCGAGGCGAGCAGGCTTTCCAGGGTGGTGTCGCGGACGGCGGCCGCCTCCTGCTCCGGTTCGGTCAGTCGCCTCACGTCATCCCCTTGAGCTTGTTGGACCGGCGCTTCATCGCGCGGCGCTCGTCCTCGGACAGGCCGCCCCACACCCCGTACCTCTGGTCGGTGTCGAGGGCGAAGGCCAGGCAGGCAAGGCGCTCCGAGCAGCCGGCACAGACGGCCTTGGCCTGCCGGGTCTGCACGAGGGCATCCACACTGGTGCCGACCGGGAAGAACAGCTCCGGGTCCTCCTGCCGGCACGCGGCCTCGTGCCGCCACTCTTCTTCTTCAGGTAGGGCCGTCACAGAAAGCGAAGGGAGCCGAACAGGTTCCTGTTCGGCTCCCCACATCGACGGCCAGCGGGATTCATCCCCTGGCGCAGTCACTTACCCTGCCTTTCTCATCTCCGTCTGGTCGGCCGCCGCCGCGGCCCTGGTCGTCGCCGCACCCTCGGGCGCCGGGTTCCGGGCCACACCCAGGCGGATGACCAAGTTGCCGAGGGTGGTCTGTTCGTTGGTCTCCGGGTCGAACATGGCGGCCCCGAGGAGACCGCGCTGGGACAGCTCGCCCTGGTAGAGATTGCGCAGCTGCTGGTACGTGAAGGCCGGGTCCATGACCCGGTCGACGTACTCGCGGATGGTGGTCAGGCGCGTGCCCTCGCTCAGCCACTTCACGATGTCGGCGCCGTGCTGGGTGTTGGGCAGTTCGATGCGCTGCCCGGGCTCCCACAGACCGGGGAAGCTGCACTTGGACACGGTCATGGAGTGGCCCATGTCCATGTCGCCGACGATGTCGAACTCGTACTCCACGTCGCCGCGCTGGTCGGGCTTCAGGCCGATCTTTGTCGGCTCCTTCTTGCCGTTGTTGTCCACCAGCTCGTACGCGGTCTTCACCCGCAGGGTCATGATGACGTGGCCCGGGTAGGCCATGATCGCTTCCCACATGTCGTGTTCTACGGGCTTGATGCTCTTCCAGCCGGACGTGAACGCGTTCTTC
This sequence comes from Streptomyces sp. Ag109_O5-1, assembly GCF_003814875.1. Taxonomy (GTDB): domain Bacteria; phylum Actinomycetota; class Actinomycetes; order Streptomycetales; family Streptomycetaceae; genus Streptomyces; species Streptomyces sasae. The sequence goes on from NZ_RKQF01000001.1 coordinate 3,050,563, forward strand.
GAGCGGGACGCCTCGGTCTTGTTGTCGACCTGGTCGAGGACGCCGGCCTTCCCGGACCAGTAGGGCGAGCCCGAGTCGATGACCATCACGTCGATACCCTGCGCGGCACCCTGCGCCAGGGCCTTGATGAGGGTCTGCGGGGCGTAGTCGGGCATCCGCAGGTGCTTGAAGGGGAAGAGCCGGGCGTAGTGGGACGCGCGGCCGCGCTCGGTGTCGCAGACGCCGATCTTGGTACCCATGCCGGTGGCCATGGCGAGGGCGGACTGGGTCTTGCCGGAGCTGGCCGGCCCGGTCAGGGCGATGAGGGCGTTGGTCGCGGGGCGGTCCGCGTCCTCGAAGAAGAGGTCGGGCTTCGGGGTGTGCTGAGGGGAGCCACCGGCGTTGCCGGCGGCCTGCTGGCCTGCCATCTGGGGTTGTTCTCCTTGGGACCGTGGTGTGCGGGGGCGTGGTCGGTGTCGGCTCCGGCCGGCGCCCTCGGCTGACGCTCTACTCGGTCGCGGGCGGGGCCGCCTCGAACGCTGCGACGAAGACGTTCACGGGCCGGACCTTCCAGCCCAGCCGTTCGGAGAGTTCGTCGCAGCGGGCGGTCACCCGCGCGAGTAGGTCGTTGTCTACGCGTACGGAGGTGGGCCGCTTCGCGCCGGCCGCGCCGCGCACGGTGCGTACCGGCTCCAGCTCACCGACGAGGAACCGGGCACAGCCGTCGGCGACGACCTTCTCCAACCGGCCCTCGCCGACGCGGGCAAGCAGGTCGATGTCCGCCTTGAAGGGGACGGTCGTGCCGGTGCCGCTCCACTCCTTGTACCGCTGGTCGGCGAGTTCCTGGACGGCGTCGGCGAGGTCGGGCCGGGGGCCGGTGCCATCGCGCAGGGCGCCGATGGCGTCCTCGATCGTCTTCTTGGAAGGCACGCGCGGTCCTCTCGGTGGGCGCGCCACCCCCTTACGACTGGGCGGGCGCGTCGAGTGTCTGGGCACGCCAGTCTTCCTTCCGAGTAGTGCACGCGCAAATACGTACGCGTGGCGCCGGGGCCGTCCCGGGCAGGACCACACCGTACCACTAGGTATTGCCCGCGTGCACTACTCGCACTCTAGCTTCACCGGTACAGCCACCCCTGGCGTCATGGGTGAAGCCAGGGTGGCGTCATGGGTGAAGCCCAATGTCTATAACCCGGTCCACAACCCAGGTCGATAGGTGGTGGACGTCCGTAGGACCAGTGCAGGTAGTGGCCGGCCGACGCGCGTGGCGGCTGCGCCGCGTCCAGGGCAACGGCAACCGGGCATGAAAAAAGGGCCCCACCTCGAAGTGAGGTGATGACCCGCGCGGAGTGAGTATAGGAAAATCTCGCGGCAAACGGAACCCCCGGTTTCGCGGGAGGGGGCCGGAGGCCCCGCCCACGCGCCTCGGGGGGGTAGCGCGCGGGCGGGGCCGCATATGGTCCCGGCCCGGCGGTGGCGCCGGACGGGCCCTGGTGGAACTGGGTCAGGGCTTGCGGTGCCGTCCCCGCCCCGGTCCCAGACCAGGCCAGGATGGCGGGGCGTCGTGGCCGGCCTCGGGCTCGGGGACGTGACCGAGGAATTCCCGTGCGGCGTCGGCGTTCGCTGCGACGCCGCAGGTCGTCCACCCTGTGCCGTTCCACTCCAGGAGCAGGCGGGGAGCGTCCGGCGCGATGTGGGAGGCGCGGGCGCCTTCGGAGAGCGGGACGACCCGGCGCTTGCCGAGCTTCTGGCGCTGTTCGGCTCGGTCCCGCTCGCGACGGGCCGCCCAGTCGGCCAGCGGCTCGTCCTCCGGGTCCGTCATCGTCTCGCCTTCCTGCCTGCTTCAGATCACACTGGCAGGTTCCAGGCGGGTCCGTCGAGTGCCCCGAGCCAGACACGCTGGGTCCCGTCGGCGTCCACGGTCATGCCGAAGTCGGACTGCGGGGGTGCCCCAGCATCCTGCCAGGTGGTGAGGGCGTCCTCCACGGCGTCCCACAGGTGCAGGGGGCCGTGCTGGTGGACCTGCCATCCGTCTCCAGCAGGCTCAGTCCAGGCCTGTGAACCGGTGGCGACGTCGACGAGGATCACACCGTCACTGGTGGTCATCAGCTCGGCCGACGGTGCCGCGAGCTGGGCGACGAACTGGCCGGTCCAGTCTTCCAGGAGGCCAGGGTCCACGCGGGTGGGACGAGTCTGGCCCGGGTGCGGGTAGAAGGTAGGCCGAGGCGGACGCTCGTGGGGACGCGCGAGCATGTAGCCGATGCGGTCCCCGGCGAACCAGCCGGTGGCCGAGCCGTCGGCCTGCACCGTGAGGCGGATGAGGCCCGAGGCAAGCATCCATCCACTGATGGTGGTGGTGATGGTTCCGCCGTCGCGTACCTGGTAGAGCCAGGCCGGCGGAACGTGGCGGACGGCGCAGGTGGCAACGATCGCGTCGTACTCGGCGGCGTCCTTGTACCCGGCGAGGCCGTCCCCGGTGATCAGGGTGGGGTGGTAGCCGGCGGCGTGGATGTGTTCGGCCGCCGCGGCGGCAAGCTCCGGGTCGTACTCGACCGACACCACCTGCTCATCGCCGAGGCGATGACACAGGATGGCGGTGGAGTAGCCGGTGCCGGTGCCGATCTCCAGCACCTTGTCCCCGTCGCGGATGCCCGCGAGATCGAGCATGCGCACGATGAGGGAGGGCAGGGTGCTGGACGAGGTGGGGCGGCCGGCCATCGGCCCGGGTGCCTCCGCGGCGGCCAGGCCGTCGAGCTGCGTGACCCACGTCTGATCCTGGTAGACCATGTGCAACCACTCATCGGCGCCAGCCTGGTCGCGGTGGACGGGTTCCCACTGCGTACCGGCGGGGCGGAACAGAGCGTCGCCGAGGAAGAGTTCGCGGGGGACGGTTTCCAGTGCTCGGCGCCATGCAGGGTCGTCGGTGTGGATGGCGTCGGCGAGCGCGCGGCGCAGTTCCGGGGCGGCGGTCATGAGGTCCCTTCGGGGTGCTGGAGGTGGTCGGCGAGCGCGGCGGCGATCGGGACGGTGATGTGGTCGGGGAACCACGCCCATTGGCCGTTCGGGTTGCACTCATACCAGTGCCACCGGCCGTGATGGTCGAGGCCGAAGTCGAACGCGCCGAAGACCAGGCCGAAGGAATCGAGGTAGGCGCGTACACCCTTGGCGACCTCGTCCGGTACGACGACGGGAGTGTAGGTGAGGGAGTCGTAGTGCCGGCGCCAGTCGATCCCGGGTGAGCCGTCGATGCGCACGGCGGTCAGGTGGTCGCCGACCGCGGTGAGGCGGATGTCGGCGACCTTGCTGACGCGCTGCTGGAAGAGGTGCGCCGTGCAGCGGAGGCGGTCGTCGATCTGGTCGGGGGCGACGTCGTCGATCCACACGGTCAGGGCGCGGCCGGCGTCGTCGGCGTAGTCGGTCTCTCGGAGCGGCTTGTAAATCACCGGCCCGTTCTCGGCGATGAACTCCCGGGCACGGTCGGGGTCGTTGGTGATCAGGGTCGGGGGGACGGTGAAGCCGAATCGGGCTGCTGCGGCGAGCTGGGCCGGCTTGTACTCGGCATCCCGGTTGCGCCATGGGTGGTTGATGTAGTGGGCGCCGGGCAGGGCGGCGAGGACGCCGCCGAGCCCGTAGCGGGCCTCTTCAACCGTCCAGCGGGCGGTCTGTTCGTCCATGGCCAGGTCGGCACTGTAGGGGGTGGGCCGCCGCCAGTACACCGAGCGGATGTTCCCCAGGTCGAGGGTTCGGGTCGCGGTGGCCAGGGTGCCGCCGGGCCCGATGCTGTCGAAGGTGCCGGACAGGGTCACCTCGGAGGGGAAGTCGCCGGGGTCCAGTCGGACCACTGGCACGCGGCGCCGGTTCAGTTCTGTGATCACTTCGTCGGCCGTCGCGTCGTCCAGGCGTGTGACGACGAGGACAGGCGGCCCACCCGCGGCCATCAGTCGCTGTCTCCCTGCTGGTCGCTGCCCTGGTCCGGGTTACCGTCGAGGCTCGTCTTCGTCGTCGTCTCCTTCGACGTCTCCGACTTCTTGTGCTTGTCCATCTTCGGCGTGACCTTGCCGTCCGGGTCGACCCAGTCGGGGACTTGTGTGTCCGGGTTGAGCACGGGGTTGACCGCGGGCAAGACGGCAACTGCGGGGAAGGGCCGCATGCGGGTAACTCCCCACGGAGCCAGCCTGGTTGACGTTGTGGCCGTCATGAGTCTCCTCGTCTCTCGGCGATCTAACAGTGCACTCGCCGTCTGGTCGCTGCCAGACCGCAAGAAGCCGGCCTCCGATGGCGGAGGCCCAGTGCGGGGACCCGGCGCGGGAAGGAACCTGCCGTGGGGGAACGGGAAGTCGTTTCCCACGCCGGGCGTTGAGGCCCCGGCGCGAGCAGAGTGTTCACGTCGGGGGGTAGTGCTCTGCCCGATGACCCGGGCAAGGCGGCCGGCGGGCCACCGGGCAGAAGCTAGGTGGACATCGCGCGCTCCCTGGACTGGGCGTCGAGCGATTCATCCATGACGGCGAAGACCAGGTGGAGCGAGTGGCCCGGGTCGGTAGGCGTGTCGACCTCGTGCTTCATGTGCTTCGGGAGAAGCAGCACGTCGCCAGCCCGCATGACGATCTCGTCGGGCGAACTCTGCGGGGAAGGGGACTGCCAGATCCGCCACCGTTTCGTACCGCGCATCTGCACGATCACGCCAAACCAGTCGTCACGGTGCGCGCCGAGTGTCCTGTCGTTGGCGTACGACTGGTACAGCGTGCAGACCACCTCGCGCCGCAGCAGGCCGGCCAGATGAAGCGTCACCAGGCTGGGCCAGCCGCCGGACCGCACGTGGATGCTCTCGTACACCTGCGTCCTCGGCTGGTCCCGATGCTCACGGACGCGATCGAACTCGCTGACCACGCGATCGAAGGTCGCGCCGTCGGCCAGGGCAACGCTCTGGGTCGACGGCCTCGCGTCCGCCACAGGCAGGGGCAAACCCTCGATCCACGCGGGCTCGAACGCGCCTGGTACGGGAGACAGTTGACCGGGAGCAAGCCTGATCCCAGGCAGCGCGAACGAGGAAAGCTGCGCAAGGAACTCGGCAGCCACCAGGTGCGGCGGCTCTCCGCCAGTAGGACTCACCGGTACAAGTGCAAGTCGGGGCCGATGGTCATCAGGCAACTCCTGCCGCGCGCTTCCAGCGCGTGCGTGTGGAGAGCGGTGTCCCCGGGGTCAACGACCTGGGACTCGTGGACAACGTCCCCGCCGTCGAGCTCGGACAGGCGCTTCGGACGCAGTTCCACGATGCGACGCTCGACGTCGACGTCCTGGACGAGTACCTCGTCCGCAGCCAGGTCCAGACCCTGGGGCGCGTACACGAGCCGGAAGGCGTGCCGAAGCGGGTGCTGGTCCAACACCTGGTTGATCTGACGGACCAGGTCCGTCTGCTGCTTCACCAGCGTGGGAGTCGCAGTGGTCAAGGTGGTCCTCTCCTTCTCGGTGTTCGCTGGTCAGGGGGTGAGTACGGCTCGCACGGTCTTCCCGTCGCCGTACTCGGGGATGTGCCGGGTGACGACGGCGCCCATACGAAAGACATGCCAGAGGCCGCGGCCTCGCTCTCCTCGTACGGCGGCGTCGAAGTCCAGGAAACTGGGGTCGAGGTCGGCGACCTCGATGACGAGGGCGCCCGTGTCCATGAGCGCGATGGACAGCAGGAGCCGCCGCTTGTCCTGGGGGGTTCCGGGCGGCACGCCGTGGCGGTGGCCGTTGTCGACGAGGCGGCTGACGACCTCGACCGCCCGCAGGGTGTCCCCGCCCCAGCACAGGACGGTGACAGTGGTACGGGTCCACACACGGGCACTGAGGACAGCGCTCGGACCTCCAGGAAGTTCAACAGCACGGCGGACGAGCAGCGCCCCTTCCGGGACAGGCTCTTGGGGCCGTGAGGCGGTCAGCGCCGCCGGGCGCCGGTTCACACTGCCTCCCTCAGGCACTTCGTTTCGATGAGACGTTCCAGTAGCTCGTGTGTCGTCCAGCCCATCTGCCGCAGCTGGACCAGGGCCCGCGCCTGGTCGTCCGGCAGCGCCTCGGCGGCCAGCGGACGGGCGCGGCCGACGAGGCCGGCGGTGGCCTCGTCCCGTTCCTCTGCCTCGTTCGCGACGGCGATGGCCACCAGCCGCTCAAGGTGCCTTCGCAGGCGCCGAGCGAGCGCGTCCAGTGCAACCGCGTCTGGTGCAACGTCGTCGAGCGCATCGCCCACGTCGTCGAGCACGACGCCGCTATCGAACGGCTCCCAGTCGCGGAGCCTCTTCAGGAAGTCATCCAGGTCTGCCGGGCCCAGCGGTGGCGAGCACGTCTCGGCTGGGAGGTTCCACCGCGGCGGCGCTGACGTCGTCACCGGGGCCTCCTGGCCGTGCCGTGCATCGGCACGAGTGCAGCGGGCGCACTCATGCGATCACCTGCGACGGGCCCGGCGCCTCGCCCTGCTTCGGCGGCTCGGACGAGCGCTCGTGCAGCACCCGGTACAGGTGCTTCGGGTCAGCGAGCACACGGCCGCCATAGTCGGGCGGCACCGCCCAGAAGAGCCCGGGCGGCGAGATGAGGTCCAGACGCGGTACACCGACATGGTGGACATACGGCAGGGTCCCGCCCAGGCACCCCACGCCAGCCGGGCCGACCTCCTGCGGCCAGTACCGGTCCGTTCCCGGCGGCACCAGGAAGTACAGGACGGGCCGGTATGGGTCGCAGAACACCGCCCCGACCTCCAGGGCCTTGACCTCGCGGCGCAGTTCCTCCGGGTCGGTGTCGCGGTCGAACCTGCGATCGAGGACGGTGTAGGGCGCGCGTACGACGTCCCACACCAGGCCAGCGGTCAGCACGGCCACCCCATAACTCGTCCACTCCGTACCGGCGTGGAGCTTCGACGCAGTGGCTCCAAGCATCCATTGCTCTGCCTGTGCCCGGCGAACACGGGCCTCCCCGCTGAGTGTTGGCGTTAAGGCTCTGCTCGCAGTCACCGCACGCCCCCTTTCACTGCCGATGCTTCCTCAGCCAGGGAGGCAAGTCGGCTGGTCAGCTCCTGCGGGAGCAGGAGCGCGCCGGGGCGCCGCGGCGCGGCAGAGATACGGGGGTACTGCGGGGGCGGTTTCACGGGGGACTCCCAGTCAGATTGTGCTTGAACGTGCACTCTCAGCGAGGGTGTTGATCAGCCTGAACCTGTATGGGGTGCCAGCACCATGTCGGCGGAGTGCCGACTAGGTGGCCCCTTTGAGTGACAGGGGCCATCTGAGGGCCAGCCAAGTGCCGTCTACTTCAGATGTGTTGCACTGGAGGCGAACCGCGGTATCCCCTTCGTGCGAAGGGATCGACGTGCCGCCGGTCCGGTGACTGACCGCCGCTCAACCGATGGGGGCAACGTGAGTGAAGAACCTCCGACCCTGCTGAAGCATCTGTGCAACCAGCTGGACATGGACGTTCCGCAGATGGTTGAGCAGTTCGCGAAGACGGCCGACGAGGTCATCGGTAAGGGCGGCAACAACCCGACCTGTAGCGAACGGACGGCCAAACGCTGGAGGGCCGGCGGCGTTAACCCGGCCTCGCTGTCTCCGGACACCCGTCGTGTTCTGGAGAGCATGTTCGGCCGCCGAGTTCCAGACCTGTTTGCGCCGCCAACGCAACTCGATCCCCAGGCACCCGCGTTCGACCTGGAGCACGAAATCGATATGACCGCACGCGACGCTCAAGATGATGCCAGCGCAGCCGCCGCCGCCTCCATCTCCGACACCAGCCTCGACCAACTCGCCGACGACGTGACGACGCTCGCTCGTGAGTACGCGTCCATCGCACCGATTCAAGCCTTCCAGCGCGGCAAGACGCTCCAGCAACAGCTCCAAGACCAGCGTGACCGTACCCAGGTACCGGCACAGCAGCAGCGTCTGTTGGAACTCCTGGGACAGGTCACCGCCCTGCTGGCCGCGAGCGCCTTCAACCTCGGGGCGTTCGACAGCGCCCGCCGCCTGGCCCGCTCCGCCGACCTCTACGGGGAAACCGCGCGCTTCGAACCCCTGCGGGCCTACTGCGACGGCATCCTCGCCTACATCGCGTACTTCACCGGGATGCCCGCCGAGGCCGTGGCCAAGGCCCGTCGCGCCCAGGCGTACGGAGGCCTCGGCGACGTGGCGCGCCAACGTCTCCTTGCCATCGAGGCCCGCGCACACGGCTACCTCGGAGACGTCGAATCCGCCCTCCGTGCGCTGAGGCTGTCCGAGGACGTCGACAGCGACACCCGCGACAGCCTGCACGACGACATCGGCGGCGAGTTCGGCTTCAGCACGGAACGCCTCGCCATGTCCAGCAGCTCCACCGCCCTGCTGATCCACGATGCAGAGCATGCCGAGCAGGCAGCACGGAAGGCCCTCGCCCTCATCGAGCAACGGCCGGAAGAAGCGCGCTCCGCCCACGTCCTGGGCAGCGCCTCCGCCGACCTGGCCATGGCGCGGCTGCTCGATAACGACGTCGAAGCCGCCCGCGAGGCGCTGACACCTGTGTGGGCCATCCCGGCCGACCAGCGCGTTACCGGCGTACTCGTCCGTGCGGGCCAGATCCAGCACTACCTGACGCGACCGGCGTTCCGCGGCGCAATGCTCCCCCGAGAACTGCGTGATCGCGTCGAGGACTTCACCCGCACCGCGACCACACATCAGCTCACCGGACCCGCGCTGCTGCAGCTGGAAGCCTGACTCACCCCAGAGAAGCGAGGATCTTCTCCTCCTTCTCTGGCCCGATCCCGTGGGCTGCCCACCTCGGGTGATCCACGGGACGACCGTCGGCCGCGAGCCAGGCCCAGGTGTCCCTGATGGTCTCGGCGAGTGGCCGGCACCTCAGCCCTGCCGCCGCTGCCCGGCTGGAGTCGACAGCCCACACGCCGGCGTGTGTGCGCCACAGCGGCAGCTCAGTCCACTGTTTGACCCCGTGCTCGGTCAGGACGGCGGGTTCCACCCACACCGGCTTCCCCGCGCCGCCCGTGACCGACAGGCACTCCCTGAGGAAGTCCGCGAAGGTCATCCCCTGCGGGTGGGTGACGTTGTACCCGCCGCTTGTCTCGCTCGCCGCCTGGTCCAGGGCGAACTCCGCGACGTCGCGGACATCCACGGGCTGGATGCGCTGTTCGGCCGGCGCCGGCGCGAGGATCCTGCCTCCGCGCTCGGCTCGACGCAACCACCAGGGAAGCCGACCGACGTACTCGCCGGGCCCCAGGATGACCCCCGGCCGCAGCAGCACGGCCGTGTCGCCGAAGACGTCCGTCACGGCGCGCTCCCCGCCGGCCTTCTGGAAGCCGTAGTGAGTCGGGCTCCCATCGGGACCGGTGTATCCGACTGTCTCGTCCGCGTCTGCCGGGCATTCCAGCAGGGCCGACTCGTCCGTCAGCCGCTCGTGCGGCCACCCCTGATAGACGGAGACGGTCGAGATGTGGACCCACCTCCGGGCCGCTTCGCGGAGGACGGTGGTCGCCAAGAGGACGTCCCGGGGCGCGAAATCCGAACTGGACGTGTCGATCACCGCGTCCCAGGGCCCCGACCGAGCCAGGCGTTCCAGATCCTCGGGTGCGGTGCGGTCGCCGTGGACGGGCTCGACGCCGTCGACGTCGCGGCCGGAGCGACCCCGGTTGAAGGTAGTTACGGACCAGCCCCGCGCGAGCGCTCCTTCCGCGATGCACTTCCCCAGGAACCATGTGCCGCCGATGACCAGAATTCGCATGCCTTGATCCTGCACCAGTCGGGTCGGACACAACTACGTGCACGAGGTAGATTCCGTCTCCACTTGTGTGTGTCGTGTGGAGAAGGGATCGAGGGCATGAGACTGGGCGTACGGGTGGGTCCGTTCTGGGCGAGCGGTAGCACCAGGGGGCGGCGCAAGAAGTGGGGACCGGTCTCGTGGATCGCGTTCCTGGCCCTGGTCGGCTACCTGATCGCCACGAACCACTGACGGCCGAACTGGTGCGTCCAGGCGTGCAAGTAGCCGCGCCCCCTGTCGGAGGCGCGGCCGCCGGCATCACGGCGTAGCGACCGCTGCCTTCCGGAAAAGCTCCAGCACCTCGTGAAGGATCGCGCTGAGACGGAGCGGCTGCGGGACGTCACCCATACTGATGACGGGCACGTTCGGGCCGATGGGCCGGTGCATCACGTCGTCCCCGATCGGCTTGAAGCTCGCGAGGAACTGGGCGTGCGCCTTGTCGGTCCCCTTCATGTTGGTGAACGTGTACTGGGCTGCCACATGCTTGAAGTCCGAGTACCCGAACACCGGCGGGATGTGATCCAAGATGGCCCGGATCGCCATGTTGCAGATGTACGCGTTGCCAGTCACGTAGGCATCGTTCAGACCTTGGCACAGGGCGATGAGCTTGTGGACCTTCCACGGGGTGTTCGCGGCTGCCGCCTCCAGGTCTGCCAGGAGGCCGGCGTCGATGTACGGGGCCCGCTCGGGCTCGGTGGTGGGCGGGGCGGGTTCGGGTTCGATCTCCTCACCGAGGAGCCCGAACTTTCCGGTGCGGATGTACCGCTGGGCGTGCTTAGTGACCTCCTCTTCCACGATCCGGTTGGTGATCTCGATGTACTCCTCGACGCTGTCGACGTCACGGAAGGCCCTGATGGTGCGCGTGATACCCAGGGACCATGTGCCGTCGGGTTCGAAGTTCCTGCCGGCGGTGGCGATGCCGGGCTCGAAGGAGAGCAGGTCGGGCAGCGCCTTGATGAACCACGGCTTCAGGTGCGGCATAGCTACAGCCAGTTCGTCGGAACGGAGCTGGGCGTAGGTGACCTCGTTAGGGGACGGCCGCTTGCCGGCGTGCAGCTTGACCATATGGCGAACGACACGAACGAAGGGGTCGCCGACCATCATCCGCACCTCGGGGAGGATGAGCGAGGAGGCCACGGTCAGGCGCACCTTGTCCTCCTCGCCGACGGGAAAGCGGACGCCCACGGTGTAGCCGTACCCGTGCCCGAACGGCTGCACGTTCCCGACGCGCGGCAGCGACATAAGCAGTTCGTCGGCGTCCTCGCGGTATCGGTCGAAGTAGTCCTGGACGTGGCTCCACACTGGCCACTCACCCGTCGCGAGCCACGGCCCGGCGATCACGGTGAGGAGGTTTTCGATCTGCGTGCGCCGGTCGGCAGGGAGGACAGCAGGGTCAAGGACGTTCAAGGAAACCTCTTGCTACAGAGAGAGGGTGACGGCAGGCTCGGTCCACTGCCGACGTCCGATGGATCGTCAGGAGACTTATCGTACCGGGCCGCCGTAGGCATCACCCCCGTATAATCTCCAATATACGAGGCTGCTTCCCTCAGTGGCCCGGAGAGGAAAACACCCGATGGCTCTCACCCTGCCCACCCCCGCAGACGTCCAGGCGCTCTACGACTTCATCATCGAGCGCGTCGAGGAGGAGTGGGCGGCCATCAACGGCGACGAGCCCCTGCACGAAGACCACTTCGAGGCCGCCCAGCGCTTCTACCGCATCTCCAACTCCAACAAGCTCGCGCTCGCGGGCACCGCGGCCTACCTCCACACCCTCCTCAAGACCGGCGACACCGAACAGGCCACCCTCGCCTGGAACTACCTGACCCAGGCCGGTGAGCAGTGGCGGGACCACCCCGACCACCTCGCCGACTGGGAGAACCCCCAGATGGCCCAGGTCCGCGCCCTGATCGGGGGCTGACGCCGTGGCCCAGGACGATGAGGCAGAGGTGGCCGTCGCCGAGCTGGTCGAGGAGGACCGCCTGCCGGCCACCCTCACCGACCCGGGCATCGTCCTGGGCGGCGCCCTCGGCCGGCCGGTCATCACGCAGCACACCGTGCTGCGCCCGGGCGAGTTGCCGACCACGGAGCGGCCGGCGTACACCGCCGCCGACTTCTACGTCTCCGCTGAGACCGCCGAGGCCATCGACGAGCGGTCGAAGCCGAAGAACACCGAGCGCAACTACACCTCCCAGCGCGGGATGTTCGAGCGCTGGTGCGCCGATATGGGCCGGGTGGCCAACCCGTGCACGACCGCCACGTACATCGAGTACGTCGCCGCGCTCATCGCCCGGGGCACGTACTCCCCAAACACCATCAAGGCCTACAAGAGCGCGATCCGCTCCATGCAGCCCGAGGACGCCAAGCCTGGCACCACCGTGGTGAACGGCCTCATCAAGGAGTACGCCAAGAGCTGGAACAAACGGAACCGGGTGAAGAAGGCGCCAGCCATCCCTGACGACAAGTTCCGCGCCATGGTCGCCAGTTGCGATCAGCGGCACCCGATCGGCATCCGCGACCGGTGGGCCCTCGTCGTCGGCCGTGGCAATCTCCACCGTCGTATCGAATTGGCCGACCTGCTCATCTCACAGATTGAGGTCGACGACGATGGCGTTGCGCATTGGGTCGCCATGTCGAAGACCGACCAGGACGCGGTCGGCGAGGAGTCGTGGATCCCGGCCGAGCCCCACGACGCCCTGCTGTGTCCTGTCGACGCGACGCGGGCGTGGCTGAACTGCTTGGGTCGGCTGGGAGTTCGCAACGGCGCGGCGTACCGGGCCCTCACGGTCGCCGGCACTCTGCAGAACCGTTCCACCGCCACCGACCGCGGCGAGCACGTCTCCGGTGACGCCGTCAGCGACATGGTGCGCAGCCGCGCATTCGCCGCCAGCCTGCCCAACTGGCAGGACATTACCGCGCACAGCCTGCGCCGCACCGGGGCGCAGCGCATCGCCGACGCCGGCGGCGACCCGACCCGCCAGGGCCGATGGAAGGACGGCTCCACGGTCGTACGGAAGGAGTACCTGGCCCGGGCGCAGTCCCGCGCCGAGAACCCCTGGCTCAAGGTGCAGAAGCAGCGACGGGAGAAGGCCGCCGGTCAGTAACCGCGCACGCCACCGAGCCCGATCATGGCGCCGTCGCGCCAGCTGCGCAACACCCGCGCGTAGTGAACCGCGCCGAGGGATCCTTTCTCGCGTAAAAAAGCCGCCACCAGCAGTGTTCGACAGATGGGTGAATTGACAGCTTCGGTCGGGCGTGTGCCACGCAACGCCATTCAGCTGTAATCAAGAATGACCTCGCGATGCGTACGACAGCAGCCGTCGACGGGTGCGATTCGTTCGAGAGCGGGGAACCAGCATGACTAATCCAAACCAACAGGACCAACAATCGCGACCGCCGACCCTGGGTGAGCGCTTCGATAACTTCTTCAAGAAGAACCCTGTTCCAGTCTTGCTAATTTCCTCGGCGAGCGTTGTAACAGCAATCAGCACCCTTGTCGCGGCCGTTGGCGTAGTTGCCCTATGGTACAAGAATAGAGACTGGAAGGAGGGGGAGTACGCAAGGCTCAGAAATCTCCGGGCTGGCTATACGTATGAAAAGTTCGAGGAGCAACTCGGCCGCCCTTCATACCGTGCAATTCAGGATGTACGGCTGCCTTCCCTTCCAGGGAGTCCAGGGCTACCTACCATTTCCGGGAAGATTATCGAAAGCGTATTCCAGAGGCGCGGCTACTGGGTCGACACGAAGAGCGATTCATCCGGCACTGTTTTCGCTTATGCCGTTACAGCGTGCCAGGAGGATTTCAGGCCGACCTTCCCTGTCGAGAATGGGAGTGGTCCCAAGTCCTCGCGCATCGTCCTGAACCAGTCTGTCATGTCGGAGGCCTACGGAAGCTCCACAGGTACCCTAAAAATCTTCACCCCTGACGGAACTACAATCAACTACGTTTTCGAGACGGAAGACCCCAGCGATGCAAGCGGATTCAGGGGATACGCCTGGGGATTGAATGATGAGTGTCAAAATTGGAGGGACAAGAAAGGAAAGTACCCCAACTGGAATGATTGGTATGCCAGTCACGCGCGCGGAGGAACAACTCCTCAACACAATGGCATCCTCACTCCTGACTTTTCAGCATTGAATAAGAATGGACGCGACCTCGCCTCTCGATCAGTCATTAACACGTACGCAGAGACGGCGAACTACACAAGCTGGGATATTTACCCCGACCAAATCGGCGTAAGTCGACTCGTGGGCCAGTGAAGCAAGTTCAGAGCCGGCCTACTGTAGGCGAGCGTCTCCCTATCCCAGGTGGTGATGCCCCCCGCGGCCTCGTCCAAGTCGTCGTAGACGGACATGATCGGGCACCTCGGGAACCGTTCCCGCCACAGCGCATCGTCCGCCGCGCGGTCCCTGGTGAACGTCGCCGTGGTGCCCATCGTGTGCCTCCGTGGTTGGGGGGTCTGCGTCCTGCTGACACCCCAAATTCACGGAGTCGGCCGACCGCGTCTCCGCCTCGACGAGGAATGCGATGGGAAAAAGAGCAGGTCGGCGGCCTGCGCGGGGAACGCCGCGGGGGGCGCCCGGGCCGCGGTCGAGTCGGCCGGACACCCCCCGGGGGTGGTGAGGTACTTGGTCAGCTGACCGCCACCCGCGCGGCCAGGGCCTCGCCCTCGGTGGCGATGAAGTCGCGGGCCGCCTTCTTCCAAGCCTTCTGCACGTCGTTGGCGGTCGCGCCGTCCACGGCCTTCGCAGCAGCCTTGGCGTCGGCGATGGCCCGGGCCATCAGCTCGCTCTCGGCGGCGGTGCTGCCGACGAAGTCCCGGATGATGACCTCGACACCGGGCCGACCGCCGGTGACGGTGACGATGAAGGCGTCGTTGCCGGTCTTGTGCTTGTTCTTCACCGACGTGTAGGTGGTGGTCGCGCCCAGGGCCTCGGCGATGGCCTCCACCGCGACGCGGCGCTGCTTGCCGTACTGGTCCTTGTTGTTGACCTCCACGTCGAAGGACGGGCCCTCGGCGACCGGGGCCTCCTCGGTGGCCTCCTTCTTGGGGGCGCGCTTCCTCGAGGCCGGCTTGGCCTTGGGCTCCTCCACCGGGGCCTCCTCCTCCACGGCCGGCTCCTCGACGACCACCGGGGCCTCCTCCCCGGCCGGGGCCTCAACCGCCGGCTCCTCCACGGCCAGGGTCTCCACCGCGGCCGGCTTGAGCGAGGTCTTGCAGTAGGTGGCGGTGAAGCCGTTCTCTGCGGCGTACGCCTCGGCGCCGGCCACGGTGTCGATCGCCTTCAGGACCGTGCCGTTGACGCGGGTGCAGGTGCAGTCGACGTGAATGTAGACCTTGGTGGCGGTGGCGGTCTTGCGGGCGGCGGCGCGAACGGTGCTGGTCATTTTCGGTTCCTCCGTGGGGAGTTGAGTGGGTCCGGGGCTTGTGTCCCCCGCTGACATCACCAACTTTCACAGAGCCCACGCGCCCCGTCTCCACCCCCAAGGAAAGCGCGGGGAAAGGCTCCGCAGGTCAGAGCCGACGCGCCAGCGCCGCCGCCCCTGGGCCGCTACTGGTCCGCGCGCGTCCCCGCGTACGCGTCTACGTACGGGCACGCCCGACGGTCAACGCCTCACCGGTGGAACCTACAGCACATCGCCTGACCTGCCGTTTTCTCTAGCTATCCTTGTTTTCGATAAGGCTCCTAGGTAGGGTTGACTTGTCAGCAGAAAGGGAAGGGGATACGGTGAACAAGGACCTGAAGAAGCTCGTCAACGAACTGGAGGCGCAAGGGTTCGAGGTGTCGGTCGGCAAGAAGAACTCCCACCCGATCGTCCGCAAGGACGGCGTGCGAGTCGCGACCCTCGCCAGCACCCCCAGCGACTCCCGCTCGTGGAAGAACGGCATAGCCGCCCTCCGCCGGGCGGGCTTCAACTGGCCCCACTGAACCGGCCACGCCACCCCTGCCACTCGACCGGGCAGGGGCGGCCCACCCATCACACCGAAGGAGCCCCCATGCGCTGGTGGAGCGTGTACGTGGAGTACGACGCCCGCGTGCCCGACGACGCCCACGACACGGCCGCAGACCACCTGACCGGCCATCACGCGGCCATCAGCACCGCCCCGAACGGGAACTTCTCCGTTCGCCTCATGGTCGAGGCCCCCACCGTCGAGCGCGCCACGTCCGACGCCCTCGCCACCACCGACCGCGCCATACTGGCCGCCCACGGCCGCGCAGCTGTCGTCGGCGTCGAGGTCATGACCGAGGAAGAGCTGGACCGCCGGAACAACGAGCCCGTGCCCCTCCCCGAGCTCGCTGGCCGCGCCGAGGTCGCCAAGATCCTGTCCAAGGAGACCGGGCGCACCGTGTCCCCCACCCGCGCCGGCCAGATCATGCGCACACAGCGGTTCCAGGAACACGCGCCCATCGTCGCCGAGCTGGCCGCCGGCCCCGTGGTCCTGGCCTTCCAGGTCCGCCGCTTCGCCGAAGTATGGGACACCCTGCCCGGTCCCAAGCCTGAGCACACGACCGACTGACGAGGAGACACCCCACGTGAAGACGCCCGCTGTCCTTGGCCCCGGGTGCACCGCCGTTTACCGCCTGTACGACCGCACCGGCCGGCTGCTGTATGTCGGCTCCAGTCTCAACCCGAACCAGCGCCTCAAGCAGCACGCCACCGACAAGCCGTGGTGGCCCGAAGTAGACATACGCCGCGCGACCTTCGAATGGTGCAGCGACGAGGCGACCGCGGCGGACGTTGAGCACACCGCCGCGCTCACCGAAGGGCCCGCATACGGAAGCCCCCTGCGGCGCCGCCTCAACAGGTCCGCCCCTAGGCCGCGCCGGATGACCCCGCCGACACCCCCGGAACCCACCGGGCCGGTCGTCTTCCGCATGGGGGACGGCCGCCGCGTCGCCTCCTGGGACCCGGACGACATGCGCCTCCGCAGCGTCAGGAACATCTGGGCGGCGCTGCGCCGCGCGGAGTACCTGCCGCCTGCCGACCCGCGGAGCCGCGAGAACGTGGCCTTCGACAAGTTGCTCACCGTGACTGACGACTCTGGTGTGGTCGTCGCTCCCCTCGTGCTGGCACAGCAGCGCCCCCGCAAGACCGACTGACCCCAGTAAGGATCCCCATGGCGCACAAGCTCACCTTCGACCCGGCCACCACCGACGCCGGCCGGGCCATTACGGAGTTGTTCAACACCAAGCAGGGCATGGAGAATCTGGGACGGCACCCTGAACACGGGCGACCTGGTGGACGCCCTCAACGACTGGTTCGCACGGCTCGGGTTCGACAACGAGGCCGGCCCGGTCCCCGCTGCCTGACCCCCCCGGCCCAATAAGCAGGGACGCCCCAGCAGGCTCGACCGAGGAGGCCGTAGCCTCTCGACCTGCTGGGACGTCCCTGCTGCGTATTCTGCACCACCAGGCCGTGCCGGCTCTACCCTGCTGCCATGCAGCCCGCCGCGCTCCAGGAGCTCCACGCCGCCCTACGCCGCGCCCTCGCCGACCCCGACATCAACACGGGGGACAAGCGAGCCGAACGCCTGCGCACCACCGTCTCCACCCTGGAGCGCGCGGCCGCCGACCTCCCGACCGAGGCCCTGTGGAGCCTGCCGGACCTCTTCCATAACGACGTCCTCGGCCACCCCGACCACCCCGGCACCGTGCTCGCCCGGATCGCGGCCGGCGAGTACCGCACCCGCCCGCCCTACGGCCGGCCGCTCACCTCGGCGACACAGCGGCACATCATGGACGGCATCGTCGACCTCAACCGGGCCGCGCAACGCCGGCCGTTCTGGTGGGAGGTCCCCGGCGGACGGCCCTGGTCCAAGCACACTCGCGTCCCGCTCGACCCCCGACAGCACATAGTGCTGCGCCGGGCCCTGTCCACGCCCGTCCACCAACGGCGCGAGCCGTACCGGCTCCGGCTGTTGGCCGCCCTCGAGCTGTTGTGGGCGACCGGCATCACCCGCGAGGGCCTGGTGGCCGCGGGCGTCCGGGACCTCACCAACGACTACTCCACGATCCGGCTGACCCGGAACCCGCCCGGCCGTACCGAGGCCACCGAGGAGACCACCGGCCTCCCGGCGAGCGCCCGGGCCGCCCTGCGCCTTTGGCTGCCCGTCCGGGACGCGGTGGTCAACAAATACCTGCGGGAGGGAAGCGAGCACGAGGCGAACGACGCCCTGTTCGTGACACTGCGGCACACCGTCGGCGTCTACCCGGACGGCTCGCCGCGGATGGTGCCCCCTGGGGTACGCATCAGCGGCAATGGCCTGGAGACGAACTACTCGGAGTGGGCCCGCCGGATCAACGGAGAGCACGTCGGCCAGCCGGGATTCCCAGTGCCCACCGACCTCTACCAGATCGCCAGGGGCGGTGCGGAGCAGCTGGCCGCCGATGTGACTTCCAGCGATAGCGGGCCAGCCCTCGCGGTGTGAGCGCGGGTCACGGGCCTCCGCTCAACCGCGGGCGGCCCCGCCTCGCAGCGATAGTTGGCCATTCGGGTCCCGGATTCCGGACCTCCGGTGACCGCGCCACAGCTCAGACGATCACTGAGGAGGGAGCGAGCCCCCTCCACCCCTAGCGTGAGCGTGATCAGGCGTTCGAGGGCTTCCAGAAGGGGCGCCTCGGCACCGTTCCAGCGGTGCACGGGATGACTGAGGCGAGCTGTAAGTGGCCGCGTCTGAACCGGGCGGGCCCCGGCGATATCTGCGCCGGCGGTCATCCGGCGGCGCGCCAATCGTCGGGGAGCGGGCGCAACCAGCCGGGGCGCGCGTAGCCTGGAAACGCGGAGGTAGGAACAGTGATGTGGTCCGGGCCTCCGCCGGTGAGCCCGGCCAGCCGTGAGCAGGCCGGGTTTACCTGCATCGCGAGCGCCCCGGGCTCGGTCAGGCGATCGTGGGCGGTTCGGTGAGCAGGTCGTCCGCCTGCTCACCGGTGACGAGGAAGACCACACGTCGGGCTACCGCCACAGCGTGATCGCCGAAGCGTTCGTAATAGCGGCCTATGAGCGTGGCATCCACGGCCGTCTCGACGCCGTGGTGCCACCTGTCGTCCATGAGGTGCTGGAAGATCGCACGGTGCAGTTCGTCCATGCGGTCGTCGTCCCGCTCCATCTGAAGCGCCGCGTCGACGTCGCGGGTCATAAGCACCTCGGCGGTCTGGGCCATCAGACGCTGCGCGAGCTGGCCCATTTCCAGGATCGTGCGCCGCAAGTCACGCGGAATCGCCCGGTCGGGATAGCGCAGCCGCGCCAGCTTGGCCACGTGCTGGGCGAGATCTCCCGACCGCTCGAGATCGGCACTCATACGCAGTGAGGTGACCACGATCCGTAGGTCCGTGGCAACCGGCTGTTGCCGTGCCAACAGCGCGATCGCACGGTCCTCCAAGTCACGCTGCAGATCATCGATCACCGCATCACCCGAGATCACGTTCTCGGCGACCTGTAGATCGGCATCGAGGAGCGCGGTCGTGGCTCGGCCGATGGCCGAGCCGACCAGGTTCGCCATCTCTACGAGGCCATCAGTGATCGAATCCAGTTCATCGTGGTAGTGCTCACGCATCGCGTGCCTCCCGCGTCGTCACCCGTTCCCCAGCCTCTGCCGCCAGTCAGATTTGCACACCTTACGCAGGGGGCCGGCCGACGGTCGGCCACCCACCATCCGGCACTACCAAGGGCAGCGACTCCGAGCGTCACGAGGCGACAGGGCTGCTCAGCCGCACTTGCGCGGCCGGAACGCGCCAGGCCGCCGCGGTCCACCGCGGCCCGGCCATGCGTCCGCACGACAAGACATCACCCGTTCGGCCTACACGGGCCTCGTCCCCATGTGCGGCGTCCCCCGTTCGGCCGCACGGTGAACGTGGCCGGCTTGCCGCCAAGTAACAGCCGTGATCGCTAGTTCGCGGGGAGGCGCCGTGATCGTGATAGCTCTGCTCGGCCCAGCGGTGCCGCTTCTCATGCTGTTCGGGCTACCCGCCCTGGAAGACCACCTGTTCCCGCCATCACCGCCTCTGCCGGAACAGGCGAACCCGGAACAGGTCGAACGGGACTGACGCTCCCGCCAGGAACAGACACAACTACGATCCAGACCCGCCCGCATGGGAAGCGGGAAACGCCTGCGGCCCGCTGCCGGGTGCAGTGGGCCGTTCGCGAGCGCCGTACGAACGGCCGTCCAGATGTCCCGTCCCACGTCGTACGTCCAGTTCAGGAGCTTGTGCCGAAGGTGCTCGCGTGGATGGCGCGCCCGTGATGGTGGCGTCGGTGGGTGTCGGGCTCGCGGCGGAGCGCGACGAGGGCCACGTCGTCGCCGAGGCGTCCGCGGGCGTGAGCGAGCAGGTCGCGCCGGATGTGGTGCAGCAGTGATTCCGGGCCGGCCTCGCTCCACTGGGCGGCCCGTGTCTCGAAGGGGTAGAAGGCGCCATCGGCGTCGCGGGCTTCGATGACGCCGTCGGTGTAGAGCAGGAGCGTGTCGCCGGGCTCGAAGGAGAGCACATCGATCTTGTATTCCTCCGGTCCCAGCTCGCCGATCCCCAGCGGTGGCGCGGGGTGCAGGCTGGGGACGGTGAGGGACTTGCCGGGGCTGAGCACCAGGGGCGGGGGGTGTCCGCAGCTGACGATTCGAGCGATGGGGTCGTCGTCGGGGAGTTCCAGCAGCAAGGTCGTGGCGAAGCGCTCGCCGGTTTCCTCGGCCGGCTCGAAGTCGGCGAGGTAGCGGGTGACGCTCTGTTCCAGGGAAGCGACCAGATCAGGCAGGGAGGTGTGCTGGTGGGCGGCTTCGCGGAAGGCTCCGAGCAGGAGGGCGGCCTCGCCGATGGCGGAAAGCCCCTTGCCCCGCACATCGCCGATCATGATGCGCACACCGCCGATGATGCGGGTGGCCGCGTAGAGATCACCACCGATCTGCGCCTCGTCCTCGGCGGCCAGGTACAGGCAGGCGATCCGCAGCGCGCCGATCCGCTCCGGCAGCGGCCACAGCAGGACGTGCTGCGCGGCCTCTGCGACCGACCGCACCTGGGCCAGCTGGCGCCGATACCTTTCCCGCACCACGCAGAAGAACACGATCATGGCTGACAGCACTGCCAGGGCAAGGATCTGCACCATCACGTTACGCGAGGCCAGGATGCCAAGCTGCCAGCCGATGTACGCCTGCGCCGCCACGGCCAGAAACCCGATCAGGCCAGTCAGCCGCGGGCCGGCGAACGAGGCGGTGATCGCAGGAGCAATGACCAGCAGCGGGCCGAGATGGATGTCGGCCGGGACCAATTGATCCACCGCTGTGATCACCACGATGAGGACGACCGGGATCACCAGCAGCACATGACTCGACTGCCACACCTGCCGCACACCAGCCAAGCCATGCCCGGCCTCCACATCCTCCAGACTGCCACCGCCCAAGCAGCTCTGCGCGAGGATCGCGGACCGGCCCGCCCCCAACGCAGCGCGTGAATCTCCGAGGTAGACAGAGCCATACACAGCAGCATGTGTGCGAAGACCGCGTCCACCGATGCCTCCGGCAGGGGCAACGGCACGAACGTCGTGCACGAGGGTCGTCACCCGCTCGGAGCTGCTTTCGGCCCGAGCGGCGGCGCGCAACCGGTCAAGGCCGGTGGTGCTGAAGTCGACTGCCAGTGCACGCGCTGGGCTTCGCCCAGGTCTTTCTCATCCGCCACGGATTCTGTTCTCCCAGGTCAGCTCATTGCCGCGCGCTGAGCCAAAGCTCAGGAGTTGTCACCAGCCGGTCCGGCTGACCTGGTGAATGGGAACGGTCGAAGCAGTCTAGTTGTCACCGCCAAGGCATTCGACTTGTCACATGTGCTCACTCGGCAGTCTTTCTGTCACGAGAGACGGAGGTAATGATCACGGGGTTCTATGCGGCGATTTCATGACGTCGTGGCCGCTACATGTGCTGGGGCGGGAGGGGTAGCGGCAACGTCGGCCTTACCCAGGTCATGGCGAAGCAGGTGTGGGGCGACGGGACGGTGTACTACCAGGTGTCCGTGGACCTGCGCGGGGACACGCTTGTCTCTGCCCGCATGTACCGGTGGGGTCAGCCTGGCCTCAAGGTGGCCCACCGCAGCCGCTTCCAGCCGACTCGGGGTGTCGACGAGGGTCGCCAGGGTGAGATGCCGGGGCGCGCCACCGCCCCCGAGTGACGGCGCCAGCCCAGACCCAGCCCTCTGGGCGTCTCGACCCTCCTATTACTTGGACAAGTCATCGGACACGAAGGCAGGGCGGTGCCCCCCACCCGACCCCATAGGGTCGAGCAGGGGGCGTCCGCGCACGTCAGGCGACGACCTTGAAGCCGTGCTTCTTGCCCAGCGCGGTCAGGGACTTGATGCCGGGGATGCCGTCGTACGGGCCGCCGACACCGCACTTCTCCTGCCACTTCGCGTACGCCTTGAGGGTGGTCGTCCCGTACGAGCCGTCACCGGCGTACTCCTTGCCGAGCAGGCCTTCGGCGCGCAGCGCGGCCTCGACGAGCTTGACGCCGGCCGCGTAGGTCTGGTGCCCCTGCTTCGCCTTCGGGTCGGTCTTCGCCGCGGCGATGAGCTTGGACAGGTCGACGGTCGGCTCGGTCTTGGTCGGGGTCTTCGAACCGCCGTCCGTCTTGGTGGTGTCGCCGGTGGCCCACGCCTTCATCGCGGCCCTGGACGCGAACTGGGCGACGTCCTGGTCCGTGGTCGGGTGGTCGGCGTACTGGTGGATGAGCCACTTCGCGCTGATGGGCGGGTGGCCGGCCGGGTGGCTGTAGTCGGCGATCCAGAGCCCGTCCTGCACGAAGCTGCTGGAGTCCCGATGGAGCCAGAAACCGGTGTTGCAGTACACGATGACCCGGTGCGTCGGGCGCAGCTTCTTGACGGCCTTGAGCAGCAGGTCCTTGTCGGCGCAGGAGACCGAGGAGTCCTCCCAGTCGATGGCGAGGACATCGCCGTCGGTCGACTCGCACTTGTCGACGAAGTGCTGAGCCTGCGCCTGCATGTCGCCGGGCCGGGCGAAGTGGTAGAAGCCGACGACGACGCCCGCCTTCCGGGCGGCCGCGGTCTGCGTGCTCTGCTTCGGGTTGACGTACGAGCCGCCCTCGGTGGCCTTGATGAAGCAGAAGTCCTGTCCGGTCAGGTCCGGGGTCGCAGCGTTGTAGCCGCTGACGTCTATGCCGTGGATCATGACTGACCTCCGTGGTCGTCGTGGTGGTGGACGGTGCGCGGGGGCAGCGGAGGCAGTTCGATGCCGAGCTTCGCGGCGATGGCCTCGTTGACCTGCTGCTGGTGGTGCTGGTCGCGGTCGTAGGCGTCACGGAACGAGGAGCCGGAGTTCGGGACGAGTTCGGCGGCCAGCGCGCGGACGGTCTCCTGGCCGCCGCGTACGTCGGCGAGCTCCTCGCGGATCGCGGCGACCTGCTCCAGGACGCCAGCGCGGGGCGGGCTGGCGTCTGGGTCGCCGAGGAGCTGGTCGAGCCGGTCCCATCGGTGTACGCGGCGCCGCAGGACGCGCGGGACGGTGCGGATGAACGCCGTGACGGTCACAAGGGCGCCGAGGACGCCTCCGACGTAGGACGTGATCTCAAGGGCGCTGACGGCGCCCATGGAGAGGAGCACTGGGGCCGCCTCCGGGAAATACGAGGCCCCGCGCTGGTGGGCGCGGGGCGTGGGTCGGTGGGGGAAAAGTTACTGGTCAGAAGCCATAAAGCCATGGGGAGTTCCTATGGCTATGAGCTATGTTTTCGACCGTGACTGAGACTGAAGTGGGCCTGCCGGACCGGACCCCGACCAAGGCGGGCAACAGGCCGCGGACCGTCAAGCAGTGCGCGGCGTGCGGGGGTGACTTCCTGATCGCCGCCTCTATGGCGGACCGGTACACGACCTGCTCCAAGTCGTGCGCGTCGGAGCGGAAGCGGGCAGCGAACCACCGGGGCACCGAAGACCGCACGTGCGAGCGGTGCGGCGCCCGGTTCACCGTGCGGGTCTCCCACTTGAAGGGGGGTCGCACGGGCGCCTACTGCTCGAACGCCTGCCGCCTGGCGGCACTCAACGCCGTATCCCGGCAGCCCCCGGCGGCGACGGCGAACTGTCGTATCTGCGGGGAGTCGTTCCGGCGGCCGGCCTGCTTCGGGAAGCCGGACGCGGACGGGAAGACCCGCGGGGTCTACTGCTCCCGCCTCTGTATGTGGACCGACGACGACTACCGGAAGCGGCGGGCCGCCAAGCACTCTCCGACCAGGCTGGAGAAGTGGCTGTTCGAGGTGTTGGACGCGGCCGGTGTCGAGTACGAGAAGTTCGCCACCGTCGGCCGGTACGTGCCCGACGCCCTCCTGCCCCAGTACCGGGTGATCCTGGAGGTGGACGGTGTGGTGTGGCATCGCAAGCGCGTTGCGTACGACAAGCAGCGCGACGTCGACCTCACGGCCGCCGGGTACACCGTCATACACTTCACCGACGTGGAGCTGATCAGCCGCCCGCGCGCCCACGCGCTGCTCTCGGCGGCGGTCGCGGGTATACAGGCCGGGCAGGCCGCCTACCGGCCGGCGAAGCTGTGGAAGGTTACGGACGGCGCGTAGTGCGCTGCTCGGCTTCCTCTGCGGTCACGAAGTGGGCGGGCGCCTCGTGGCCGCTCTTGTGGTAGCGGACGGCCTGCCACAGCGGCTCGGGCAACACGTGAATGCCGTACCGGGTGCGGTGGTGGTTCGAGCAGAGGACTTCCAGGTTCCCAGGGCCCTCGACCCAACGCTGGAAGTCCTCGTCGTCGTTGAAGTGCAGCCCGAGGTGCTTGGCGACCTTGTCGGGGTCCGTCGACCCGACCTCCGAGAACTCGACGTACGAGTGGTGCAGTTCAGGGCGCCCGCCGCACAGTTCGTCGTCTATGACGCACTTCCACAGCCCCTGAGCCTTGAGTCGGCGCTTCGCCTGGTCAAACAGGTGATAGTGCGGGTCGCTCTCGCGCGGCTCGTGGGCCTCGACGTGCTGCGAGATGTGCAGCGTCATCATCTGATCGTGCGCGGCGACCATCGGCTTGTCTGCCATGAGTGTGTCCTCGGGGTGCAGGGGGGGTTAGTGGGCGCGGCCGGCCAGGGTGAGCACGCACGCGGCGGCGGACAGGCCGGTGATGAGCAGCAGCGCGAGCCGGGTCACGGGGAGCCGTCCGGGTCGGCCGCGGCCTGGTGGGCGCGCGCGATGTGGTGCCGGGTGAGGTGGTCGTCGGGGTGGTGGCGTCGACAGACCCGGTGGCCGGCGGTGGTGGTGTGGCGGCCGATGCGCCAGCAGCCGTAGACCTCGCAGTTGTGGCGGCGCCACATCACGAGCGGGGCGCCGAACAGGCCGAGGTCGGCGCCGAAGCCGGACCACCACAGGTACCAGCGGCCGGACGGGTCATCGAGGCCCAGCACGTGTGCCAGGCCGTGCATCAGGCGGCCTTACGCAGCTGGATGGCGTCGATGTACCGGCGCAGCAGCACGTACGTGGACAGGCGCAGCCGGAACTCGCCCGCCAGGCCCCAGCTGGTGTTCCAGGAGTTCCGCAGCCGGATGACGGTCTGTTCGGGTATGACGTGGCCGGCCGCGTCCTGGGCGACCTCGTCCAGGCCGATGGCCAGCACCTCGTGTCCGCCGGCGAACCCGGAGCCCGCCCAGTCACCGGCGTCCACGAACCCGTCGCTGTCGGGGGTGAACCAGGCCTGGAACCAGGGCACGCCGAGCAGCACGGGGCCGGTCTGCAGAAGGGAGGCGAGGGCGTCGGCGTTGGTGGCGTGGACGTAGGAGTCGATCAGGCCGCGGTCCTTGAGGGCGCGGGCGATACCGAGGCCGGAGGAGCCCTGGTCGTCCGGGGGCCACTCCCCCGGCAGCTCGTCGGCGACGGTCTCCTCGTGGTACAGGCAGATCGCGAACCGCTCGCACGCGACGGGGTCGGTGGCGGACAGGCCCACCTTGGCGAGGCCGGCCGCGCCGAGGATGAAGGCCAGGGCGGCGGTGCCGGCGTTGGCGGTGCACGATCCGAGGGCCTTCACGCGCAGGGCGCCGGGCACCAGGAGGCTGGTGTCGATGCCCTGCACGTCGAGGTCTTGCTGGTCCAGGATCGGGATGGGGATCTCGTGTCGGACCGGCTGCAGCACGGTCTTCTTGTCGTGGTGGTGCAGGTAGTTCAGAGAGCGGGCGTCGAGGCGGTGGTGCCGGCCGAGGCGTACGTCGGTCGGCTGGTAGCGGTGGAGCAGGGTGCCGTGCGTCAGCACTGGAGCGACCTCCGGGCATGAAAAAACCCGGGCGGCGGCGCGGGGGCGGCAGGAAAAGAAAGGGGTGGGACGGGGGTCAGGACGGGTCGAAGATCACCCAGGCGACGGTGGAGGTGTCCGATGTGCCGGTCGACTTGATCGAGAACGAGGTTCCGGCGGTCCGCCCGGACACGTACGGGGTGCCGAGCGCGGTACCGGACGGCGACTGAGTCGTCAGCATGATCCGGCTGGTCGCGGTGACGGCGGTGGTGGCGACGGTGACGGCCGTGGTGGAGTTCAGCACGGCCGTGCCCATCTTGGCGTTCGTGCCTTCCTTGATCGTCACCCCGTATCCGGCGGTGTTCGTGCCGATGCTGCCGTTGTCGGCCAGGCAGTTCCCGGTCGTGAGGTTGAGCTGCGACAAGGCGGTTCCTTAGCTGGTGAGGATCGGCAGGATCGCGTTGGCGATAGCCGCGTGACCGGCGTCGGACATGTGGATCGTGTCGGTACCGGCGACACCACCCGTCGCCCCCGAGTTGCCCCAGTAGCCGAGCGAGTTCCAGTAGTTCCAGGAGTTGCGGCCCATCGGCCACATGTCGACGAACGCAGCACCGTAGGCGTCGGCGATGTCGCGGCCGCGTGCCGTGTAGTCCTGCCACTTGAGGTTTGTGGTGTCGTAGCTACCGATGTGCTGCATCACGACCAGGACGTCCGTCGTGCCGGTCGCGGCGGTGCCGCCTACCGAGGTGCCGTCCCTCACGCCGGCCAGGAACTGGCGCAGGTTCGCGGCCCAGGTGTCGCCGGACATGCCTGCGTTGGCGTCGTTGGCTCCGGCGGCGTAGATCACCAGGTCTGCCGGGTAGTCCGGGCCGCCGCACCAGCGGCCGGCGCCGTAGTTGTTGGTGAAGTCGGTGAAGGTCGAGGAGCTCGCACCGGAGATGCCGTAGTTGTTGACGACGACGCCGGTGGCGTTCTCTCCGGTCACACCGCAGACGCTCAGGTAGTTCCCGGTGGTCCCGTTGTGGGTGATCGTGATGGTGTGCGTGCTGCTGGACAGGCCGCTGATTGCGGTGACCTGGATGGTGCTGCCGGCGGTTCCGGAGTCCGTGACGGACACGGCGCTGCCGCCGTCGACGGAGTACGTCCAGTTCACGCGTCCCGCGCCCGAGAGGGTGTAGACGCGGATCTTGGTTCCCCGGGTCTGGAAGGTGATGCTGTTGCCGTTGGTGGAGGAGAAGAGGTAGTTCGCGCCGGGCCCGTAGATATTGCCGACGGACCAGCTGCCGGTGACGGAGGCGAAGTTCCCGGAGAGCGCAGCCCATGCGTTCGCGGTGGTCGAGGCGCCCATGAACGTGAGGCTGCGGGCCGTGCTGAAGTAGCCGCTGCCGCCGTCGCCGTAGCTGCTCTGGAGGCTCGTCATGATCTTCGACGCGAACGGTGCGGTCAGCAGGTTGGAGCTGTAGAGGCCCTGCGTGGAGCTGGAGCCGACCGCCGCGACGGTCGCCAGGCCGGTACCTGCGGCGTCGCGCTTCGCCCTCCAGAACTGGCCCCAGGCCGGCGGGACGTAGAACCCGACGTCGTTGCGGGCGAACGTGGCCATGTTGATGGTCTGGCCGGCCGACGTGCGCGCCATCGGTACGCCGCCCTGCGCGTACACGACGGTGCCGTTGGAGGGGTTTTGCGTCGGGGTGGTGGTGGCGTTCGCTATGGCCATTGCGCCGCCGGACGCGCCGCCGAACGTCTGGCCCGTCCCGAGCCGCAGGTTCGCGAGCGTGCTCGTGGACGTGCTGGTGAACGCGGTGGCGGTCAGGGCGCCGGTGAGCGTGCCGCCCGCGAGGGGCAGGTACGCCGCCAGTTGTCCGTACGCGGCGGCGTCGTCCACGGCGGTGCCGTTGGCCACGGAGGTGATCTTGTGGCCGTCCATGGCGAGCGTGTTGTTGATCTCCACCTGGCCGCTGAAGTAGGCGTGCCCGGGAACGACGATGCCGTTGCCGCCGTCGTCGAGGATGGTGACCGTGCCGTTGAAGGCGTTCGCGGTGGTGTTGGACTGGCCGACGATCGTGCAGTACGAGCCGGAGTCGACCTTCAGGAAGTTCGTTGCGCCGGTACCGGGGGTGACGTCGGCGACCTGATAGAGGCCGGTCAGGTGGGCGGTGCCGGTGACCCAGATGCCGGTGCCGCGGTTGTTGTAGACGAACTGGGAGAAGACGGTGTTGCCGTACCCGCCGTTGATCTTGGTGCCGGTGGTGTTGCCCTCGGAGCCGCATGCGGTGAGGGCGACGTTCCACCCCTGGTCGATGAGGTATCCGATGGGGTTGTTGTCGGCCGCGCACGCCGCGAGGGCGGTGTACGACAGCTTGTAGAGGCGGAAGCCGCCCGTGGTGTTGCCGTTGGCGTAGCAGGCCCGCAGCGAGCATGAGGTGCCCGGGGATCCGGCGCCGGTGGTGACGCCGTACAGGTTGAAGCCCCAGCCGCCGCAGGACTGGGCCACCACCCGGTCGAAGCTGGACACGATCGGTATCTGCATGTTGATGCCGTCGCTGCCGAAGCCCGTGACGGTGACATTCCGCATCGTCACGTACAGGGTGGCGGTGTTGCTGACGAGGGCGAACTTCACGCCGGTGCCGGTGCCCGAGCCGGGGCCGGTGATCCCGAGGTCGGCGATCGTCACGTTCTGCACGTCGGTGCCGGTGAACACGTTCGCGCTGGTCGAGGTCTGCTTGATGATGCTGACCGTGTCCCCGTCGCCCACGTACGCGACCTTGTTGGAGACCGTGAGTGCGGAGCTGAGGTTGTAGGTGCCGGCGGGGAAGTACACCACGCCACCGGCCGCGGCCGCCGCTGCCTGCGCGGCCTGGACTGCGGTGTCGTCGAGGGTGGACCCGTTGCCCTTCGCCCCGTACGACTTGACGTTGAACCAGTCCAGCGTGGACGTGGTGGCGTACAGGTCCGTCATGTGAGCTTCCCGAGGATGATGTAGGACTGCGAGGAGCCGCCGACCGGGAGGACCACGACGGAGTCGCCGGCGGCCGGGGTGTAGGCGGCCAGGTGCTGGTACGGGCCGGTCAGCGTGGTGGAGCCGTTGACGTAGGCCTTCGGGTCGCCGCTGCTGTAGCCGGAGTCGATGACCGCCGGGAGCGCGGCGAGCGGGAACCCGGAGTCGATGGACGCGGTGCGGGCCTCCAGCCGGGCTACGCGCTGCTGGAGGCTCTGCATGGTCTGGGCGTGCCGCTTCTCCAGCGGCACCGGGTACGGCATGCGCCCCCCTGGTGTGGTTAGCCGGTGACGACGCCGCTGGTCTGGAGCTGGATGTACTCGGACTGCTGCGGGCCGGGCGGGTAGCAGGTCCAGCCGACGACACGGACCTCGGTCTGGAGACCGGGTGAGCCGTCGTCGTTGGGCGGGTGGATCGCCGAGGTCGCCGTGAACGTGGTGGAGTCGCCGAGGATGATGTCCCGCAGGCGCGGGCGGGCCGAGCCGCCGACGTTGATGATCGGCATGGCCATGCCCTGGGTGTAGATGCGGACCTCGCCGTCGGCGAAGGAGTTGATCTGTGCCTGGCTGGTGACCCAGGAGCCTTGCCAGGAGACGGTCGACTCCAAGAGCGGGAACCCGGCGTTCAGGTCGTTGAGGTCGGCGCCGTGCGGGTACACCGACTGCCATTGCAGCTGGGCGCCGTTGGGCGGGGCGGTCGCCCAGATCATGTTCGCGCCCTGGGAGCCGGTCAGCTGGTAGCCGTAGTCGAGTACGTTGCCCGGGTAAGACAGGGCGTAGCCGGACTGGGCGACCGGCCGGCCCATCTTCAGGTACGCCAGCTTCACGAACACGCCGAGGTCACCGACAGCGTCCAGGCCGGGCTGGAACACCCACTCCAGCTGTCCGGAGGAGCACATGTCGGACCAGGCCGAAGTGATCTGCGTGAGGTCGCTGTACGTGTACGAGGAGGTCCAGTTCACGCCGCAGGTCGCCGCGGCCCCGGTGGGCAGGTGCAGCCGGGACACCTTGCCGCTCTTGGCGACCATGGCCAGGTATGCGGCGGTCCTCGTGGCGGCCGGGGACACGCCCTGCATGATGTAGTTGCTCTGCTTGCTGACCCCGTAGGTGACCAGGTCGGTGAACACCTGGAACAGGTCGACCTGCGAGTACGACAGGGTGTCGGTGATGAGCCGCTTGCCCCACAGGGAGTCCAGGGTCTGCGCCTGGATGGGCAGCGTGCCCTGGGCCCGGGACTGGTCGGGCCAGTCCCATACGACGCCCGCCCACACCGGGTAGCCGTCCTGGAGCACCCACAGAACGCACCGCCGGCACGTGAGCGCGTCCAGGAACGGCTTGTTGTTCCGCGGGAGTTGGTCGAGGTTGAGCTGCCCGGTCAGCGAGCCGGACCCGTTGAGCTGCATGCTGAACGAGTTCACGTTCAGCGGCAGGGTGTCGGCGAGGGCATCGCCGCTGATCAGGTCAGTGGAGATGTACGTGTACCGGCTCACTTCTGTACCGGCTCCACCCGGAGCACGATGTTCGAGGCGGTCGATGCGGCCACGTAGTAGCCGGTGTCACCCTGGGTGTCCTGCACCGTGATCTTGACGGTGTGTGTGCCGGCGGACGGGGTGTCGGCGGTGGCGGAGGACGTGTAGTAGCTCCACGACACACCGCACTGCCACGACCCGTCGGCTTCGAGCTTCGCGCCATAGATGGTGTCCACCACGTTGTTGTCGATGTACATCCGCCACTCGTGCCGCTGCTCGATACTTGAGTGCGAGGCGGAGTACACCGCCGGGCACTTGAAGAACACCTCGATGTCCGTGTAGCCGTCCGTGGTGATGGTGGCGGTGATCACCGACGTCTCGTCGAGGTACGGGATCATCACGGACGAGGTCTTCTTGCTGATGACCGGCTGCCACGGCAGCACGTGCAGCTGCGTCGAGCTCGACGTGTTGTTGTTGTGGTAGAAGCTGCCGGAGACCGGGTCGTAGCAGACCATGCCGGTGTAACCGGCGACGGTGCCCTTCGCCGCGCGGATGATGCCGCCGGTCGCGGCGGTGAAAGGCCGCTTGTCGGAGATCATGCCCGAGGTGACCGCGGTGACGTTCGCCGCGACGGTGATCTGCGCGAGCGGGATCGCGTTGGCCGGCAGGGTCGGCACGGTCGGCGACGAGGCCGGCGTACCGGTCGCGATGGCCACCTGCCCGTACGAGGTGCTGTTGCCGTTGTCGACGACCTGCGCGTACACCAGGTCGATACGGGGGTTGGCCGAGTCCGCGGTCTGCACGGTCAGCGTCGCGGTGGCCACGAGTGTGGACGTGTACGCGCCGGACGTGGGGCTGTTGGTGTTCGGGGTGACGAAATGGCCGGGCTGCACGGTGACCGTCAGCGCGGTGCCGGCCGAGACGGCGAGGCCGGCGCCGCCGATGACACCGCCGAGGGTTCCGACGGCAGAGCCGCTGACGATGCCCTGGTCGTAGAAGACGGCGCCGATGTGGCTGTTGCGGAGGTCGTTGCCGCCGCTGCCGTCGTATGTGCAGCCGGCCATCCAGATCGGCAAGGAGGTGGTGACCGACGTTGCCAAGGGGTGCTCCTAGATCCAGGTGTCGCGCCAGTAGAAGACCGTTGTGGAGCCGATGCCGGCGGTGCCGCCGTAGCCCACTTCGTTGTCGCCCGGGGCGAGCTGCCACCAGGAGGAGTTGACGTCGGCGGGCCAGTAGGTGCCGCCGGCCGAGGCCATGCCGGGGGTCGTCGCTGTCGTGACGGGGTTGACGTACGCCTGCCGGGTCAGGAAGTCGACGACGAGCACATCGGCGGTGCCGAGCGTGAGGGAGGACCACGACAGGGTCTGGTTCGTGGTGACGTTGCTGAGGGTGGGCCCGACGACCGGGCCGGTGATGACCGCGACGGGCGGTGTGTCGAAGCTGCCGCCGTTCGTGGCGATGGACTCACCCGGCGGGGAGGCGGGGTTCAGCCCGATCGGCAGGGTGAAGGGCACGGTCAGGCCGCCGCCCGGGTCCGGGGGCTCAAGGCCGATGGTGACGGCCCTCTGCGCTACCGCGTACTTCCGGGGGTCCGGCGCCACCAGGCCCACGGTGAACGTGACGTCGGTCAGGGTCGGGTACGCCTCGGTGACCTTCCCGGAGCGGCGCACCAGGGCGTACTTCGGGACCGGCTCGTCGTACCGCAGCGTGGCCAGGCCCGACACGGGTACGGCCCTCTGCAGCAGGGTCCGGGCGAGGTCGCGGGTGGCCTGGTCGGGGGCGGAGGCGTGCACGGTCCACGTCAGGGTGCGCGGCGCGAAGTACTGCGGCGAGGCCCAACCGCCATGATCGCCGGACCGGGCGATGACGCCGGCGCCCTGGACGTCCGGGCTGTCCCAGCCGTCGATCTTCTTCCACATCCAGGCGATGCCGTGCTCATCGACCTGCCCGAACTCGATGCTCGCGCCGTAGATGCCGTTCGTGTTGGGGTTGGTCAGTCCGCCGGTCCAGAAGCCGACGTCACCGGCCGGCATCGAGAGCGGCAGGGAGCCGCCGACGGTGATGTTCTCGACACCGAGGAAGCTGCCGCCGCCGTACGTGCATGTCCAGTTGGCGACGTAGACGCCCTGCGGGGCCGCGGCGGGGATGGGCCACGCGTACGCGTACTTCCCGCGGGCCTGGCGCCACACCTGCCCCGCTGTGGCGCCGGTGGCGCCCTGGTAGGTGAAGGGGCCGGCGTAGTCGTCGGCGAAGCCGACCTGGCCGCCGTAGGTGATGTCGAGCTGGACCGTGTCCGGGTCGACGAGGAGACCGGTGGTCTCGTCGTAGAAGTTGAGGTACAGGACTGTCGAGGTGCCAGCTGGTGATACGGCCGACTGCGCCACCCGTCACCCCCTCCATGTCCGTGTGCTGGGGTTGTGGTGAGGGGTGGTGTGGGCGGGCCGCGCCCGCGGCGTCGGTCAGACGCCGCTGAGCGCGAGCCCCATTTCCCGCTGGATGGCTGCCAGTTGCTCGGTATTCGGGTACTGGGTGCCGTTGAAGTTGATCACCGCTGTCTTCGTG
Source organism: Streptomyces sp. Ag109_O5-1 (assembly GCF_003814875.1). Lineage (GTDB taxonomy): Bacteria > Actinomycetota > Actinomycetes > Streptomycetales > Streptomycetaceae > Streptomyces > Streptomyces sasae. The sequence continues at coordinate 3,083,512 of NZ_RKQF01000001.1, forward strand.
CCGAGGGCCGTGCCTCCCCCACCCTGCTGGGAGGTGAGGAGGGCAACCATCTGCACGAACGCCTCGGATTGCTCCGGCGTAAGGACGGCCTCGGGCTTGCCGAGCATGTTGACGCCGACGTTGTTGCCCGGCACGTTGCTGGGCATCAGCCAGCCGCCGCTGTCGTAGCCCTTGGGGGGCATGTTCGCGTTGGCCTGCTGGACGTTGGTGATGTTGTGGTACCGCGAGACGATGTAGTTGATGGCCGACGCGACGTTCGCGACCGGGTCGTAGATGTCCCACGACGTGCCGGGCGCGTGGTACGCCTTGAACGTCGACATGATCGTCTGGGCCAGGCCTCGGGACGGGTCGCCGTTCTTGGCGTTGATGTCCGTCAGGTTGATGGCCTTCGGGTTCCACCCGGACTCGCGTGTGATCAACGTGTTGAGGCCGGCTTCCCACTGCGCCTTCGTGCCGGGCGGGGGTGCACCAGCCGCCTTCAGCGCCTGGTCGATGACGCTCTTGTGCTGGCCGGACGGGATCGTGCCGCCGACCGAGCCACCGGAAGACGAGCCGCTGCTGAACGCGTCGGTCACGGACTTGACCGCGTCCTTGATCAGCGCCTTCGGCACGCCGAGGAGGAGCTTGGCGTAGTTACCGACAGCCTTCGTGCTGACGAAGGACTCCAGATCCTTGGTCAGGCCGCTGGTGTCGCCGGTGGAGACGTCCGCGACGAGCTTGGCTATCTTCCCGGCCTTACCGAGGACGGACCCGGCCGCGGACTCGATGTCGCCGATGATGCCGCCGCCCGAGAAGTGGCCGGCGTCGGAGGAACGGCCGCCGCCGTAGGTGGCGTTCAGGGCGTGCACGGTGTCGGGGCCGATGGCCCGTACCGCCTCCGGGACCAGGACGCCCTCGCCCGGCGAGAGCATCGCGGGGACGGTGTCCTTCCCGGGGGCGTAGCCGTCGACAACACCACCGGTCGCGAACTTCAGGACCGGCAGCTTCAGGGACTTCATGCCCAGGGCGCCGACCACGTCGTTCCACAGCGCGGCGATGCCGTCGTCATAGACCGTGTTGACCAGGAACTTCACCGGGTCGGAGAAGATCGCCCGCAGCTCCGACCAGATGTCCTTGAAGCCGGAGACGAACTGCCTCGCCCCGTCCGCGACTGTTGAGAAGAAGGGTTCGAAGATGTGGTGCCAGCACCAGAGGACGATGTTCTCCAGGGAGGTGAACGAGTCACCTAGGGCAGCGAAGAAGGGCTTGAGGCCGTTGCTCCAGAGCCATTCCGCGCCTTGTTCGAGGCCCTGCCAGAACGGGTCGAGCACGTTGTGCCAGAGCCACAACGCGGCGATCTCGATGTCCTTCCAGACCGTCTTCCAGTTGTCGGCCAGGAAGAGAATCGCGGCGACCAGGAGACCAATGCCGGCGACGATGCCGAGGGTGGCCAGGTTCTCCGCGATGAACGCGACGGTGGCGGCGGTGGCTTCCGCGACGTTCTCCGCGATGAATGTCGCCGCGGCGGTGGTCTGCTCGGCGATCCATACGCCGGTTGCCCTCATCGCGGTGACCATCTGTCGGCCGAACCCGGCGACGAACTCGCCGACGGAGGAGGCCGCACTGGCCATGGTCGAGCCGACCCGGGAGCCCCACTGGGCGACCGCGGACGCGCCGTTGGTGGCCCAGGTCTTCAGGGCGGTGCCGCCCCGGGACAGGGCGCTGGGCAGGGTGTCGGTGAAGAAGTCGGCGGATGTGCTCAGGCCCCGGCTGACGAGTTGGCCGGCCCTGGTGGCGCCCTCGGTGAGCTTCGTCCATCCCCTGCCTGCGGCGGTGGGCAGGGTGTCGGTGAAGAACGTGGTCGTCTTGCCCCAGCCGGCGCGGATGCCGTCTGCGGCGTACATGCCGCGAGCGCGGATGCCGTCCCAGACGCCGCCCCGGCCAAAGGGTGCTGCGATCTTCGCCGCTACGTCCTTGACTCCCGCTGGGATGCCCTTGACCGACTCGTAGCCGGACTTGATGGCACCCCAGGGGGCGGAAACGATACTGCGGAGGCCCCGGAAGGAGAGCATCCCGGCGAGGATGTCGCCAAGCACCTTGGCGGTCGTACCGTCCGGGTGCGCGTTCAGGTACTTCGCCAGCGGTTCGAAAACCTGTGCGACGAGGCCGACGATCTGCCCCAGGGGTGGGCCGATCTGGGCAATGATGACGCCTGCCGCAGAGAGGAAGTCGTTGATCTCGGGGGTGTACTTACCGACCTCGGTGGCCATGCCTGCGAGGCTCTTGCCGATGCCGGCGAGGAGGTTGCCGAGCCCGTCGGCGGCGCCCTTCTGCGACCCGATCTTGGCCAGCGCCCCGGCGAAGTCACCGAAGGCAGGGCCGACGATCTTGGCGAACTCCAGGCCGTTGTCGATCAGACCGTCGAGGACGTGGGCGAACTCCGGCTTCGACAGTTCCTTTCCGATGGCGGCGAAGGCGTCCCCGAGGAAGCCACCGATCTTGGTGGTCTCCTTCTTCAGGGTCGGCATCAAGTCGTCGAGCCCGTCGAGGAACTTGAGCTGGCCGGGCGCCATAGCGTCCTGCGCGGCGGTACGGAGTCCCTTGAACTCCCCGCTCATGCTCAAGATCTTTTCGACGACCTGCTGAGCCACCGGGGACATGAGCGACATGTCCTTGCGGAACTGGTTCGCCGCTTCGTTCTCCGTCGACATCATCGCGGCCCAGGCCAGTTGCTGGGACTTGATGGTGTTCGTCAGGGTCTGCTCGGCGAACTGGACCTGCTCCGCGTCGCGCTTGCGCTGGTAGGCGGCCTGTTCCTCCGCCATGGCCAGCTGCATCTGCGCCTCTTTGATCTGCGCAGCGCTGTTGAGCTGGGTAAGGGTTTGCTGCCGCTGGGCGTCGGCGAGGGAGAAGTGGGCGTCCTGGACGCCGTAGGTGGCGGCGGTGACGGCCTGCTTGGCCTGGATGACCGTCTGGGAGTGCTCGACGCCGTTCTTGTGGGCGAGGTTCGCCTGGTAGGCGGCCGCGGTCTCCTGGTCCTGGGCGTCCTTCAGCTGCTGCTGGGCCTTGGTGACGTTGAGGGCGGCCTGCTGGCGGTCCAGGGAAGTGGAGTAGGCATTCTGGTTGACCAGCCGCTGCTGATACTCGGCCTGCTGGATGGCGAGTTCGGCCTGCTGGACGTTCAGCTTGGAGTCGGACAGCTGGTCGTCCAGCTGTCGGATCTGCTCGCGGGCCGCTTCCCACGCCTGGGTCAGGTTGTACTGCGCCTCGGAGAGGTTGTAGTCGGCCTCCTCGACGCCCTGCTGCGCCTGCCTGACCGACTGGAGGGCCTGTATCTGATGCTCGGCCGCTGAACGCTCGGTCTGCGCGAGGTTCATCTGCGCCATCTCGATGGAGTTGGCGCTCTCGACGGCATCCTGCGCGGCCTGCTCGTGGGCCATGGCCACGGTGTGCTGTGCCTGCTGGATCTGGACCGCGTTGTTCTGCTCGGTCGAGGCCAGCTGCTGCTGGGTCAGGCCAGGGTTCAGGGACGCCTGGTGGGCGTCGGACAGAGCCTTGCTCATCTGGCCCATGCCGAGGGCGCCGACACCGGCGAGGCCGGCCAGGCCCGCCGCGGCGCCGCCCAGGCCCGGCATCAGGGCGCCGAGGCCGAGGGCGATCATGCCCCCGAGGCCGCCTTCGCTGCTGCCGCTTTCCCCGCTGGTGCCGCCGGATGCACCGAGGCGGGCGCTGGCGGACCGGCCGTTGAACTCGTCGAGCTTGGCGCGGGCCTCGTCCAGCTTGGCGTCGAACTCCGCGGTGTCCAGGGTCACGCGGGCCTGGGCGCGGCGGCCGTTCAGCTCGTCCAGGCGGGCGCGGGCCTCGTCGTCGCGGGCGTTCAGGTCTGCGGTGGACAGGCCCACCGTGGGGTCGACGCGGCGGGCGCCGAGCTCGTCGAGCTTGGCGCGGGCCTCGTCGACCTTGGCGTCCAGGTCCGCGGTGGACAGACCGACCTTGGGATCGGCGTGGAGCCCGTCGAGCCCTTCGATGCGGGCGCGTACCTCGTCGGCCTTGGCGTCGAGGTCGGCGGTGTCCAGGCCGACGCGGACCTTTGCCTGGACGCCGGCGACGGCCTGGTCCAGGGCCTCTTGCAGCCTCTCCTTGAACCCGGCGGTCTCCGGGTCGACCTCCACGAAGGCACTGGCGATCTTGAAGCCTTCGGACACGCCAGGTCACCCCCCAACCTGGCGCCGCGCGCCCTATCCGAACGAGATGATTGCTTGGAAGGCGGGGTCGGCTTGGAGGGTGGCCTGCGTCCCCGGGTTGACGTCGCGGCCCGGCGAGGGCGCGCTGTAGGAGGTGCTGCCGGCCTGTGGGCCGGGTGACTGCTGGTTCTGCTCGGCGGTCTGCTGCATCACGTGGTGGTGCAGGACGCCTTGGTAGGCGGGCAGCCGCCACGCGAGCTTGAAGAAACTGGGAGCGTCCAGGCGGTGGATGTCGTCGACCCGGTGGAAGACGGACATGTCGGAGGCGATGTCGTCGAGGTGGTCAAGGACCCACCCGACCTGTGACAGCCGCTCCCTTACGCTTTTGGGGCTTCCAGCGCGCCCAGGGTGACCTCGCTTGCGATGGCGGTGATCTTCGCGAAGTGCTCGGGGGTCAGGGCGTCGTACTCGCGCAGCGCCTGGTAGCCGTCGGTGCCGAGCAGCTTCTCCAGGAGGAAGTCCATCGCGGTCGTGTCGCCCTGCTTGCGGGTCATGTGCATGAACTGGAGGGCCACGTTCAGGCGCGGCCGCGCGGGGATGCTGTACTCCTTGCCGTCGATGGAGAACAGCGGGATGCGCACCTCCGCCTTGTCCGGATCGGTGGTCAGGCGTACGACCTCGGGGCCGTCCTCGGCGGGCTCGACGACCGGCGCGGGAGCGGTCTTGCGGGGCGGGCGCTTGGCGGCCGTCTTCTTGGTGCCCTTGGCGGTGGCAGGCATGAGGGTGTCCTTCGGGTGGAGGGGTGGAGGGGCATGCGAAAGCCCGGCACAGCGGGGGCGTGCCGGGCTGGGTGGGCGGGTTACGCCTGCTGGTCGACGATGTGCATGGGCGCGATGGAGCCGCTGACGAAGTAGGCGGACCACGAGCAGTCGAGTGCCTGCTGCGTCTTCTTGTCGAAGGTCATGGTGACCTTCGTCTGGGACAGCACCTTGCGGACGATGAGGCGGCGGCGCGCGGGGGCGCCGGTGCCGAGCATCGGGGCCCACCCGTCGATGAGGAGGGCCGCGTAGGACGGCTGGGTCGCCGAGGTGCCGACGGGGACGTCCATGGACGCGTAGCCGGTGCCCTGGGCGATGCTGGAGATGCTGTTGAGCGCCGAGTTGATGTTGTTCAGCGTCATCTCGGACAGCTTCGCGGAGACCTTGATGGACACGCCGGTCAGGCGGGCTCCGACCTCCATGAGCACCTGGTCGACGTTCAGACCGGTGTAGGTGTTGTCGACCTCGGCGGTGACACCGCCGTCGGTGCCTCCGACGTCGACCCAGGAGCCGCCGGGCGGGGTGGAGACGCCGTTCGGGGTGACGACGGAGTCCAGGGGCTCGGACGTTCCGAAAGGCGCGACGTACAGGGTGGCCGGCCCCAGGACGAGGTTTGCGGCATTGACTGCCAAAGGGATCATCCCCAGATGTGGTGAGGCGCCGGGCGGGCGCGGGCATGAAAAAAGCCCGCGCGGGGCGGGCTGGCGGGGAGGAGCAGGTCTTAGAAGACGCCGCCGTTCTGGACCAGGGCGACGCCGGTGACGTTCGCGGGGGTCGTGAAGTCGACGTAGATCTGGCCGTTGGCCTGGTTCTCGTCGGTGGGGAACGGGCCGATGACGTCGACGGCGCTGGAGTGCAGGTTCAGGGCGATCGGTCCGACCGCCTGGCCCTCGATCGTGGTACCGATCTGCACGCTGGCGATGGTGGCGGTGGCGCCGGACTGGATGTACAGCACTTCGCGGCCGGTGTTCGTGAACGAGACGCCGGTGTTGCCGGAGAGGGCGCCAGCCGTCAGCTGGGCGGTGAGGTTCAGTGGGGCGGTGGTGCCGGTCTTGGGCTGCACCGACGGGGTCAGGGCGAGGCGGGACATCAGGCGTCACCGTCCTTGGTCTTGGCGAGCTTGGCGGCCACCGCCGCGGGTGCGGGGGTGGCCGGCGCGGGCGCCTCGCGGATGAGGCCCTGCACGCGCAGCACCTCCACCTCGTCGTCGGGGACCTCGATGGGGTCCTCGAACATGGTCACGTGGACCTGGGCCATGGGTGGTGTCCTTCGGGGGTTAGGCGAGACGGTCGTTGACGGTCACCCACTCCAGGGCGAGGTCGCCCTGCAAGTGCGCGTAGTCGCTGGCGTCGTCGTACATGCGGCGGAACGCGCTGGTGACGTACGCGTTCTTGACGGCCGCTGGCGGGTAGGTGACGCCGTTCTCGGTGATGGGCAAGGCCCGGGCGATGTTGTTGCGGTCCCAGGTGGCCCGGACGATGGCCGTGGCGATGGCGTGCGCCATCCTCCACGGGGGCTTGTTGCTGCCCGGGTCTGTGGTCCACACGTCGACCTGCACGACCGGCCGCTGTACGGGCAGGGAGTCGTCGGGGTTGCCGCCAACGAGGGTGACCGTCACGAAGCCGGTCCCCACCCACGGGGCGACGGTCCCGTCCGCGCCCACGTCCGGGGGCAGCACCTCGCCCGTCATGTCCCGTGACAGGTCGGGGATGGTGCCGATCCACGCCGCGGCGACCATCTCGTCCGTGGGATAGAGCGGGAGCGTCACTCGGCACCACCCCCGTCACCGCGCGTCTTGTACAAGGCGGGCCGCAGGAACGGCCGGGGCTTCGTGCCGGGGTGGTTGACCATGCCGACCGGGTGCGCGGCGCCCTTCCAGAACAGCGCCTGCTTGTCCTTGGGGTAGATGACGTGCGGCTTCGTCCCGAGCTCCACGTAGGCGGCGTACGTCTTGCCGTCGGCGCCGCCGGTCGCGGAGACGATCAGCTTGAGGCCTTCCAAGTGGTACTCGATGGACTCCTTCAGCGCGCCGGTATCCTCGGGGCAGTAGCGGCTCGCGTCCTCGGCGATGGCCGGCCCGAGGCGTTCGACGAACAACTTCTGCAGGGCGCCGGTGACTTCGCCTTCCCAGTCGTCGGATATCTCCACGCGGGATGCCACGGTGCCCTCCCCGGGGTCAGTCGGAGGTGACGCCGACGCCGGACCGCGCCCGCAGCGTCAGGATCTTTTCCGCCGGGTAGTAGCCGGGGCCGGGCGCGGCCTGGATGGACTCGATCATGTAGAACAGGCCGGTCGCCTCGTCCTTGATGGTGTCCGTGGTGACCACGTCGACCCAGGCGGGGACCTTGCAGGTGATGCCGCGGATGATCTGCTGACGTTGGCTGGCCGAGTCGTACGACGTCTGTGTGGTTTCGGCGAGGGCGGCCTGCACACCGACGTACAGGGGTGCGCCGACGTCGCTTTCGTCGCCGTAGGCGTTGACCCTCGTGCCGCGCATGATGGTGATGCGCCGGTTGCGGAACCGCAGGACCCCGTCGGTGCCGGTGGCGATGCGGCCGCCGATGCGGGGGCGTGGGCGTGCCATCACATCACCCGCCGGTAGTCGTCGAGGATCATCTCGACCTCTGTGGCCAGGGCGCCGGTGCCGCCCGCGAGTTCACCGGACAGGGATTGGGTGGCGATGGCGTCGATCGTCTCCAGTGCCTGGACGGTGGCGGCGAGGACCGCGGCGTGCACCACGTCGGCCGGCAGCGCGGACACCACGGTCCCGGCCGGATGCGGCTGAGTGAGCGGCGCGGCCAGGGTGACGGTGCCCGGCCCGGAGTGCACGGTGCCGGCGCCGTTGGGCAGGACGAGCGGCGTGGTGGCGGTCGCCGTCGGTGCGGTGACCTGCTCCGTGGCTGGGCCGTCGTAGGCCATGCCGGACCAGCCCTGCGCCCAGCCGGTGACGTCGTCCACGCTGATCTGTGTGTCGCCCGCCTTGGCGGCCGCGGTGAGGCTGGTGTGCGGCCAGCCGCTGATGTAGGACAGCTGGACCAGCCAGCCGCCGCGCCCCCACCGGGCATCGATGTGCCCGGGCGCCACGTCCACGGTGTGGCCGCCGACCGGGCCGGTGGACAGGCCGGCCCCGGGGAACACCGGGTGCCGCGGCCGGTACTGGCCGAGCGGGATGACGCTCCACGCCGCCGGGTACGTCCGCGCCGGTGCCAGAGCCAGAGCGACGGTGTCGGTCACGTGCCGGTGCTCGGTGACGAGGATGCCAGCGCCCGTGGCCCGGTCCATGGCGACGCGGGGCATCCCAGGACCGGGGCGGGTGTCGGTCTTCACCGTGGCGCGCAGCGGCTGCCGGCAGTAGGTGTCCAGCACTGACGTCGCCACCCAACACACCTGCTCCAGCTGTGCTTGCTGGGCTGCGGTGTCGGCGTTGAGCGTCGGGACAACCGCCCAGCTGATGCCCGCGGGGCGGGAGGTCAGCATGGCGGGGGTGATGTACGGCGTCGTCATCGCTGCCCTCCCCTACTGCCTTACTCGGCCGTGGTCTTCTTCGCCGTGGTGGTCTTCTTGGCCGGGGCTGGCTTGACCGTCTCCTCGACGACCGGCGCAGGGGCCGGAGCGGGGACCTGGCTGACGGCCTGCGCAGCTTTGACCAGCTGCTCGACGGCGGACAGCAGCGTCGCGGGGTCCTTGCGGCGCTCCAGCTCCTCGCCGATGAGGCGCTGCTGGCGCTCTACATCGGTCTCCCACATCGGCCGGCCACGGAAGTGGAAGCCGACCAGCCTGTCGGAGACGTCGTCGGGGAAGTCGAACGCCCCGGTCTTGTCGGGCTCGAAGCGGCCGTATTCGGCGTCGTCCAGGACGGTCGCGCCCGTCCGCGAGTACAGGCGCATGCCTGCTCCAATCAAGGTGAGGGAAGGGTGAGCCGGGGCGGGGCCTCGCAGGATCGTTACTGCCCCGTCGTCGGGTGTCGGTCAGCCGACGTTGGAGAGCGTCGCCATGGCGACCGGGGCGCGGTTGACGAAGGCGCCGACCGAGCGGATTTCGAACTCGCGGCGCGGGCCGCCACCGGCGACGCCGGCGACTCGGGAGACGCCGTAGTCGAACTGGGCGGTATCGCGCAGGTTGCGGTATTCGAGCACGTTCGTCACGTTCGCCTGGGGGAAAGGGACCCTGTCGGTGCGGGCCACGATGGTGCCCGGGGGCAGCGAGGTGTGGACCTCGATCGGGACCGTGATGCCGCCCGCCGGCGCGTTGACGATCTCGCCGACCCGGCCGCCCGCGGTCACGCTGATGCGGCCACTCTGGTCGGTGTTCAGGAAGGTCGTCGCCGAGGACGAGCCGAGGACGAGGTTGGCGATCTCCTGGGCCTGCTGGGCGTTCATCATCAGCGCGGTGGGGCTGGACTTGATGGCGTTCCACAGCGGGAGGAACACGTAGTTCTCGATCTCCGCGACGGAGCCGCCGGACAGGGTGAGGGCTGCGCCGTCCAGGGACTTGAACGTCGAGGGGTTCGCGGTGCCGGTGCCCGGCTGGACCCACTGGCCGGCCGAGTTGTAGTCACCTGAGAGGGTAGCCATGAAACCGTCGTAGTCGTTCGCGTTGGCCGAGCCGTTGTCGGCAGCGGCGTTGAACGTCGGGACGGTGTTGAGGGTGCCCTGCCAGTTGCTAGTCAGGTCCGGCACGGTCGGGCCGGTCGGCAGCGCCTGGTTCGCGGCGATGACCTTGGTCATCTGGATGGTGTTGACCGTGCTCGTGCTGTAGTAGTACCAGGTCGTGCCGTTCGCTGACTGGAACCAGTCGTAGGCGACCGCGCCGCGGACCGCGCCGACGGTGGCGGTCAGCGAGTTCGCCGTGCCCGACGCGAACGTGGTGGAGGCCGAGTTGCCCTGGCTGTTGCCGGAGCCGTAGTAGTAGCCGGAGCCGGTACGGGCCGCGACACCGACGTACACGGTGACGGCGCCGATGGTGCCGCCGGTGGCGGACTGCACGATGGTCGGCGCGGCCGGCCGGGCGAGCGCGAAGCTCTGGGCGCCCAGGAGCTTGCGGTCGTCGCCGATGATCACCTGGTTCAGCGTCTGGAACGTCGCGACCTGGAAGGGGTCGGCGTAGCCGGTGCCGAGGTCGAAGGCGTCCTGGGTCGCCATGCCGGCGAGGCCGGTGGGCTTGTACTTCGCCTGGAAGTCCTGCTCGGCGAAGATCACTTCGTTGGCCGCGTAGTCGAAGCCCATGGACGGGTCGGGCTGCGCGTTCGTGGTGTTCATGATCGCGCGCCACACGGCGTAGGGGTTACCGTCGGTGGACTTGACGCGGGCGACGATGTCACGGAACGGGGTGTGGACCGGGATGAGGTTGACCAGGCCGGACAGGTCGTACGAGTAGACGCCCGTACCGGTCAGGATGCCCGTGGTCTGCGCCTTCTGGATGGCGTCCAGGGTCTCCTGGGTGACGTTTTCGAGCGGAGCGCTCAAGGGGGTGCCTCCTGGGCATGCAAAAACCCCCGGCGCGTGTCCGCGTCCGGGGGTTCGGGGGTCTGGGTCGAGGAGGGGGCGGCGGGTTACCGCTGCTGCTGGTGGATCGCCTGGAGCGCTGCGATGGCGGCCGCGTTCATGGCGTTCGCGGCCTCGTTCTGCTCGGCGGCGGTGCCGCTGTACAGCTGCTTGCGCAGCTGGTCGGCCGTGGCCTTGGCCAGTTCGGCCGGCGCGGCGCCGCGGTCCTGGCCGCGCAGCAGATGCGCGGGCGGGACGGCGCCCTGGGCGAACACACCGGGCTCGGCGGGCTGCTCCTCCAGCGCCTTGACCTGGCCCTGAAGGCCCTTGACGAGGTCCGCCAGCTCCACGATCGCCTCACCCTGCGTCTTGATGAGGTCGCTCTGGCCGGCGCTGTGCTCGTCGAGGATGCCCTTGACCAGTTCAGCGAGGTCGCTGCTCTTGAGTACGGCGTCCGAGTCGGTGTCGGTGGTGGTCTTGGTGACGTCGTCGGCGGGGGCGGTGTCCGCGCCCTTGTTGACGTCCTTGGCGGGGGTGCCGGCGTCGGCGGCCGGGGCCGGGTCGAGGTCGGCGGCCGAGTCGTCGCCGGCGTCGGGCGCGTCCTCGGCGGTCGGGGTGTCGTCGCCCGCGTCGGCCCCGGAGATCGGGGTGATCTCGGCCGGGTCGACGATGCCGACGAGTCGCCCGGCGGAGTCGTAGACGGCGACCATGGGCGCCTTGCCCTCGTCGCCGTCGGCCTTGCCGACCGGGTCGGTGGCCGCGGCCGGGGTCTCGACGGTCTCGGCGATGGTGCCTTCCGGCATGGGGGTCTCCTTCTTGGCGACCTCCTGGCCGCTCTCCTGAGATTCGGGGGCGGGTGGCAGGCTGGCGAGCACCTTCTCCAGGGAGGCGACCGCGTGCCGGATCGCCTGCTCGTTCGCGGCGGACAGCGTGCGGCCGGCCTTCGCTACGTGGGACAGGGACTCGATGACGTCCAGCTGCGCCGGGTCGAAGGCGCGGAGGGCCTTGCCGATGGCGTCCATCTCGGCGGTGCCGCAGTCGACTTCGGCCTGCTCGTCCACGGCGAACGGCGCGAGGATCGAGATGGCGTAGTCGATGGCGTAGGCCGCGTCTTCGAGGTCGAGGGCAGCGTCGTAGTCGTCCGGGTCGGCCGAGGCGGCCTCCAGCATTTCCCGGTCGGACATGACGCCGAGCGCGCTCTTGGCGCGGGACAGGATGGACGTCCACTTGCGGGCGGTCGCGGCGTCGACGGCCTCCCACGCGGGGCTGCCGGGGGTGTTGGGGTCGCCGGGTGCGTCCCCGTCTGGCTCGGCGAGGACCACGGTCGGGTCTAGGTCGGGGGCGTCTGCCATGTCCGCGTCCTTCTTGAGGCTGCCGGCCTGCTGGATGAGCTGGGCGAGGGCGCCGGGGGTGCCGGTCATCGTCACCGTGTCGCCCGCGGCCGGTGCGGGGTCGGGCTCGGAGGTGGCGGTCTTGCCGATGAGGTCGCGCACGAAGGCGGGGTCCATCAGGCCGGCCTGGCTGCCGTCGGCGGCCTTGGCCATGAGGAAGGGCAGGCCGTTCGCGGCCTTGTCGACCAGGTCGACGCGGCCGATATTCGCGTCGACCAGCTCGGTGAAGTCGTCGTCGGGGATGTGGGGCATCAGCTACTCCGGGGGGTGATGCGGCGCGCTGTGCCCTGCGGGGAGAAACCGTTGACCCGCCCGGACTTGTAGAGCGCCCAGGCGTGCTCGTCGAGGACGGCACCGACGAGCCAGTCACCGGACTTCACGACGACGTCACCGAGGTCCCAGTCCGGGCCCCGGTAGATGTACGACTCGACGACCGTTGCCGCGCCCTCGGTGCCGTCGGCATGGAACAGCCCGACGTCGGGGTTCTGGATGAACCGCCACGCGGCCTTTTCCAGCTCCTCCGGGGAGAAGAAATCGCGGCCGCCGTCGGCGCCTCGCTTGATGGTGGGGTCAGGGCCTGCCTGGTAGGCGACGCCGAGGACGTAACGCTGCTCGGTGGGCAAGGGTGGACCTCCTACGCGGGCACCACGGCACAGCGGCAGTTCGGATGGATGGGTGGGGAGGTATCGCCGCTCGGGTACGGGGCGCCGATGGGGACGCGGCCGGCGGCGGCGTTCGCGGCGCAGGTCGGGCAGGCGTCTTCCTCTGCCAGCCACCGGCCCTCGCGGACGTCGTGGCGCTGGTAGAGGGCCTGCGCGGCAGCACCGGACACGCGGGTGACCTCGGTGGTGGTGGCTGCCGCGAGCCGGGCGGGGTCGGCCTGGGTCATGGCGGCCGCGATGTCGGCCGGGGCCATGCCGGACCTGGTGCCATGGGCGAGGGCCCAGGCGGCACCGCGGAGCCAGCTGGTGGCGAACCGGTCGGCGGCCTGCCCGATGCTGTCGAGGAGGACGGCCAGGCCGGCGGCCGCGCCGAGGGTGTCGAGCACGGCATGGGCCTTGTCGGTGTCGCCGGGCTTCCACCCGCCGAGCCGCATCGGTTCGCCATCGACCAGGGCGGCGGCGGCCGCCGACCCGACGAGGTAGGCGTCCGTGTACAGCCCGGTGAGGGGCTGAACGAGGCCGCTGGCAATGTCGAGGCCCTGCGACAGCAACCAGGCCGGAGCAGCGGCCGTCAGCGCCGTTGACGTGGCGGTGGGGTCGTTGCCCTGCCCGCTGTCCTGGTAGTCGCGGGCCAACTGCTGCGCCCGCTGCGGGGTCAGCGTGGAGGCGGCTGCGGTCGCGATGAGCGGCACCCAGTAGTTGGCGACGCGCTCGTCAGCGGCCCAGCCGGGCCATCCTTTTGGGCCGCCGTCACCGGCCTTCTCCAGCGGGGCGGGCTCGTCGTCGCCGCAGCCGAGTGCGTTGAGCACCGCGTCCAGGGCGTCGAGGAGTTCGGGGCGTACGGCGGGGTTCCCGGCGAGCTGCGCGGGGTCCCACCAGGCGATGGCCTCGACCTGGTCACCGTCGGGGTCGTCGGGGTTGGTGACCTGGTCACGGCCGGTGAGCGGTACGGACGCCTCACTGGCGACGGTCCAGACGATGCCCTCGTAGATGCCGCAGCCCCAGCCGCCTGTCTGCTGGCCCGGCGGGGGTATGCAGCCGGTTTCCTCGGCCCACTCCCGCCATGCCCCAAGCAGGGGTGTCTCGTTGCCTTCCAGGTGGCCACCGGGGAACTCCCACGTCCCCGCGGCGGGGTCGGTGGAGTCCAGCGCCCGCTGGATCATCAGTACGCGGCCGGTGTCTTCGGCCTGGACCGCGAGCCCGGCGACAGCCACCTGGCCGGCGTCCTTGCACACCTGGGCACGGCCGGCCTGGTTCAGGCGGCGGCCGGTGCGTTCGTCGACGTGCCGGAACTCGAAGTCGCGCCAGAGCCGCGAGCGGCGGCGGGCCTTGCGGAAGGTCCGGAAGGCGGTCATCTCCCGCTTGGCCAGCTCGGGGTCGGCTTCCTTGCCGAGCGGTGTCTCCGTCGGCGAGCCGTCGGTGCCGCTGTCGGTGACCTGCTGGGCGCCCGGCGGGATCGCTGCGGGGCCGTACAGCTGCTCGGCGAGCGGTTCGTTGACGATCGGCGGGTTCGGCTGGGTGCCCTCGACGCCGGTGAACACCGTTTGCGGCAGTGCCGCGTTCGGGGCTGGTGCGGCGGTCTCGCGGTCGATGGGCCCGGCGACGCCGTACAGCGCCGACAGCGGGATCGGCCCGGACCGGGTGGAGTAGATGAACCGGGGTACGGGCTGGCCCTCGGGCTCGGACAGGCCGTATCGCATCTCGCGTACGTCGGTCGGGCTGATGGCGCCGAGGTTGACGTAGATCTGGTCGGCCTGAGCCTGCTGGAGCCTGTCGACCTGCTCCTCTCCCAGGTCGAACGCGAACTGGAGCGGGAGCCCGAGGTCGTCCTGAAGAAAGCTCGTCAGGATGCCCTGGACGTGCCGGATCAGGGGCAGGTCGCCGATGCGGTGCCCGACGTCGCCCTGTGACTCACTGCTGGAGAGGTTGACGGTCTCCGTGAATCCCAGGTCGCTCGGGACGACGTGGTACGCGGCGGCCGTCTTGCGCATCAGGAACAGGCTGAAGCTGTCGCTGAAGTCCTTCTCGTTGGACCAGCTGATGCCCGACCCGCCGGGCAGCCACTTGATCTGGTGCTTGGCGGCCTGGTCGCCGTACATGGCGGCGTCCCAGTAGGTCTGGAACTCCTCGATCTGCTCCGGGGACCAGGTTTCGGGGGCGCTCGCGAACGCCTCGGGGATGTTGCCCTCGGTGAACCGCTGCAAGAAATACTGCTGGAACCGGAGATCCGTGTTCGCGTTGAGCAAGATCGACTCAAGCGGCGCCGTGCCATAAGGGCTGTCGGCGATCTTCCGGAACGGCACGTAGATGAGGTCGCGGGTGCGGAGCCAGTTCCACGGCAGGCCCTGCGCGTACTGCACGTACGCGGGGGCCGGGTCCTTCGGGGTGTTGCCCCAGTAGTCGAGGAGCGGGGCAATCGTGGTGCCGTCCACGACGCGCAGGCCGACCGCGTCGCCGCGGCGGTTGCGCATCCGGTACAGGGTGCCGGCGTCGTACGCGAGGATGTCGTACAGCCAGGCGGCGAGCCACGTCGTGAACGGCTGGTCGCGGTCAGGCTTGGCGAGCGCGGCCATGCCGGTCGCGATGGCTTCGGTGACGTCGCCCCGGTGCGTCTCAGACGGGATCAGGCTCCAGTCCAGGGAGCGGATGGAGTCGATCCGGTGCCAGATCGCGATCTGCGCGACGTCGTAGGACTCGATGAGTCCCTTCAGTGTGGAGAACGCCACCCGCTCGTGCGTGCGGGGCCGGGTGGCGATGTTGTAGCCGGTCGCGTAGTCCTGCGAGCGCGGCGTACGGGAGTACCCGTCGTACGGGGCGACGGGCTCGCCCGGACTGAACGGGGAGGCCGGCGTCATCTGCGCCGCGGCCTCACCGGCCTCCAGTTCCTCGGGTGCGCCGGGTACACCCGGTGCGAATGCCTTACGGAGCTGCGCAAGGCGAGAACGGACACCCATGCGGAACGAGCCCCCTCACATGTTTCTTCGGTTCCGGAAGGCTTCGTTGCGTGCTCGGCGGCGGGCCTCGGCCTCGTCGACGGGCGGGGTCTCGGGTGCGGGTTGGTCCGGTTCGGCCGGCGGTTCCGGCTCCGGGTCTGGGGTGGGGCCGGGCAGCGCCGACTCGGTCTTGGCCCGGTAGTGGTTGATCCAGGCGTGGGCGCCGGTACGGTCCAAGAGCAGGTACGCCAGGGCCTGGCTGGTGGCGTCCACTTGGTCGTCGTGGCTGGCGTTGGGGAAGCCCGCGGCCTCGTCGATGAGCTCGTCCGGGTCGAACAACGCGACCTCCGCCTCGGGCAGGAGCACGTTGCCGGCCTCGATGACCGGGGAAACGGCGTTGGCGCGGGCGTACTTGGACTCGGTCGGGGTGACCGCGATGATCCCGGGGACCTTGCTCTTCAAGGTGGAGATGACGGCTGTGCCGTTGGCCTTGTCCTCGACCAATTTCGCGGTGGCCTGCGGCCAGCGCTTCACCATGGCCTGGAAGGCCTTGACGGTGTCCGTGAAGGAGAGCCGCTTGCGGACCTGGTCGAGGAGGTAGACGTTCGCGCCCTTACGGGCCCACACCTGACCGACGACGTAGTCCGAGGAGCGGGTGTCCTTGAACGACATGTCCCAGGACATGACGACCTGGTCGACGTCGTGGACCCAGTAGGCGTCCGCGTTGGTCTCGTGCTGGGACCACAGGGGGGTGCTGTAGCGGCGCCACCAGTTACGTTTCCACACGTCACCGGAGACCGGGGACGGTCGACCCTGATAGAGGGAGTTCCAGGTGCGGGAGCCGACGTCCTGGCGGGTGTCTTCCCAGTCTTTCGGGGTGCGGCCTCGTGCCGACTCCAGGTACTCGCCGGGGGCACGGCCGAGCGGGTCGGTCTCGCCCTTGTTCGGGTCGTGGTCGGCTTGCGCGGGGATGTTGATGTGCCGCCACTCGCCGCGTACGTCCTGGGCGAGGAGACGGCCGGCTAGGTCGTCCTCGTGCCATCGGGTGAGCACCACGATGACCACGGCGTTCGGGGCGAAACGTGTGCGCGCTGTGTCAGTCCAGAAGTCCCACACGCGATCCCGGAAAACCTGGCTCTCGGCCTGGGCTCGGTCCTTGATGGGGTCGTCGATGATGAGGACGTCGACGGGCCTGCCGGTGAGGGCTCCCTGAACGCCGACGGAGTAGACGCCACCGTCGTGGTCCTGGATCTGCCACTCCGACGCGGAGGACGTGTCCCGGCGGACCCGCAGGCCGAACTTCTCCGGGTTGGCCTGAATGTCGTTGCGGATCGCGCGGCCCCACCGGCGGGCGGTGCCCAACTCGTACGAGGCGATGCCGATACGCAGGTCAGGGTTACGGGCCAGCAGCCACGCCGGGAACGTGCGACTGACCCGCTGACTTTTCCCTCCTGGGGAGGCATCGTCCAGATGAGGCGCCGGCAGCGGCCCTCAGCGACGTCGATAAGGCTCTGGTCGAGCAAGTCCAGGGCCGGGGTGAGGACGACCCGGGGGTCCAGGTCTTCCGCCAGGCCGTGGGGGGTGAAGTAGCGGTCCGCGGCGGCGCTGCGGCCCTCCAGGCGGTCGGCGGCCATCGCGAGCGCGTCCTGGTCAGTGGACACCTCGGCGCCTCCTCCCGTGGCTGCTACTGGGCGGTGAGGGCGGTGTGCAAGGTGTCCAGCACGCCGAGGACGTCGGGGATACGCATGAAGTCCATGTGCACCTCCAGGCGGCCTTCGTCGGTGACCTTGATCTCCCACTCGCCGCCGAAGTCCTCGTCGTTCCACCAGTAGGTGCCGGGCCCGGCCGCGGCGATCCCGTCGGGGGCGTTCTCGAACCAGCCCTTGCCCATGAGCTGGTCGATGGCCTCGCCGACGGGTTTGTGTGGCATGCCCTTGAACTCGATGGTTCCGCGGGCCTGGTCGTCGACGCAGACGGTGCCCTCGCCGAGCCCTTCCTTCTCCCACTCCATCCGCAGGTCGCAGCACCCGGTGGGGTAGCCCATCTGGCCCAGGAAGGGGAACGCCGCGATGGCCGCGGTGACGGCCGCTTCCTGCTGGGCCTTGAAGGCGCGTTCCCAGTCGTCGAGGGCGAGTTCTGCTTCGAGCTGCACGTATTGCTCCGGAGGGGTGGGGGTTAGACGGCGCGCAGGTGGCGGGCGGCGGCCTTGCGGGCGGCGTCCGCGGCCTGGCCGGTTACGCCGGCGGCGGCGAGTGCCGCTTCGAGGGCGGACACGAGCGCGTCGGCCTGGCGTTCGGTGACCCGGGCCATGCGGTCCTCGATGCCGAGTTTGGCGATCAGGCCGAGGACATGGCCGGTACGGTCCATCGCCCGTTCGTACAGGGCGATCTCGGCGCGCAGCTGTTCGGAGCCGGCGGCCCCTTCGTAGCGGATGCGGTCGCCGAGGTCGTTGACGATGCTGCTGATGGCCTCCTGCCAGGCGACGACCTGGCCGGCGAGGCGGGACAGGGCGGCGAACGGGTCGCCGACGGGGGTGACGTCGAGGGTGGCCAGGATCTGGCGGGCCTCAAGGTCGGCGAGTTCGGCAGCCGCGGCGATGCGCTGGTTGCGCGTGTTGCCGCCGTGGAACTTGCACCGGCCGATCCCGACGTGGTCGGTACCGAACCCGGCCACGAGGGAGCAGGTGTCGCCGGGCTGACCTTGCCGTTTCTGGGCCCCGCAGCGCGGCTTGCCGTCGCCCGCGTGCTCGGGGCGCAGGCCGCTCAATCCCGGCTCCTCTGGTTAAGGCGGAGCGCGCGAGTACGGCGGTCGTCGATGGACAGCACGGCTTCCACGGCCTTGAGGTCGCCCTTCATCGCCGCGGGCCACACCGCGGCCTGGAGCCGGTCCAGGCGCAGGATCTGTAGGACCCGCAGCGGGTCCACGGAGATGCCGTCGTACTGGGTGTCCGCGACCGCCGTGGCAGCGTCGAGGGCGTCCACGACGTCCGGGTAGTTGAGCCGGTCGGCGATGGTGTGCCAGTCGACGCCGGCCAGGCGCAGCTGGAGGGCTTGAACGGCGCGAGGGTCGTCGGTCGCCAGTTCGTCCGCCATGACGGGCCTCCCCTATGCGCGGGCGTTGAACAGGGTGTGCAGCTCGGCGCGGGCCTGCGGGTCCTCGTAGAAAACGCCGGTGTACGAGGCGGTGACCATCTGCGAGCCGGGCTTACGGGCGCCGCGCAAGGCGAGGCAGCCGTGTTCGGAGCGGATGATGCACGCCGCGCCCAGCAACTGAAGGTGTTCGTCGAGGGCCGCGGTGACCTGCTTGGTGATCTGCTCCTGGGTCTGCAACCGCTTGGCGTAGACGTCCAGCACTCGTGGGAGCTTGGACAGGCCGGCGACGGGGGCGCCGGGCTTGGGCAGATAGGCGATGTCGGCGGTGCCGCTGAAGGGCAGCATGTGGTGTTCACAGAGCGCCGTGAACGGGACACCCGTGACGGCGATGGGCTGCCCGGAGTGCTCCACGGGGAACACTCGCGCGAGGTGCCGGGCCGGGTCGTCCTCGTAGCCGGCGGTGAACTCGTCCAGGGCACGGAGCACGCGGCCCGGGGTACCGGACAGGGCCTCGCTGTCGGGGTCCAGGCCGCGGGCCTCGAACCAGGCGGCCAGGCCGGCGGTGAACTTGCGGGCGGCGGCGGCACGGGGTGAGGGGTTGAGCGTCATCGTGCCCTCTCGTTGCCCCACGCGTGGACGTGGAGACGGGTGGTCAGGTTGAAGCCGGCCGCGATGGCGGGGTCGGCGATGGCGGCCAGATGGTCGGTGATGGCGGCCGTGTTGGTGCCCTCGGGCATCACCCACACGAGGCGGGCCGGGATGTTCAGCCGACCGGTGACCTCGGCGACCTCGGTGACGTCGTCCGGGGTGGCGCACACGAACTTGAACGCGGCCCGGCCGGTCTCCACCAGGGCGCGCAGCGCCCGGGGCTTGATGCGGTCGCGTTCGAGGTCACCGGCGTGCGCGAGCTTCGGGGAGACGTTGAACCGGGTCACCCGCCAGGCGGTGGCCGAGGTGGGGGCGAGGGTGCCGTTGGTCTCCACCTCGATCTCGACACCCGCGTCGATGAGCCAGTCCAGGAGGGCTTCCCAGCCGGGCTGGTGCTGGTGCATCAGCGGTTCCCCGCCGGTGATGACCACGACGGCCGGGTTGCCGTTCAGCGCGCGGGAGACGACGTCGTGCACCGGCGTGCGGGTCAGTTCGGCGCGCAGGTCGAACCGGGAGGCGTCCCACGTGTAGGGGGTGTCGCACCAGGTGCAGTGCAGGTTGCAGCCGCCGAGGCGGATGAACGCTGCACGCCGGCCGGTGGACGGCCCTTCGCCCTGAACGGTCGGGCCGAACACCTCGGCCAAGACGAGGGTGGGGGTGTCGCTCACGAGGCGGTCCAGGTGGCGGCGTTGACGTGTGTCTCCTGGATGTGGACACGGGTGACGCGGGCGCCGGGCGCGCGGACGAGCTCGGTCAGGGCCTTAGAGGCGACGTCACCGATCAGGGCGGCGACGTTCTCGACGGTGGGCCAGTCGGGCGCCTCGTAGACCTTGCAGCTGTGGGAACGCAGCACGGGCAGCAGCGGGTCGAGCGGGCCGAGCATGACGCCGTGGTCGAGGTGGGTGTCGATCCACTCCCGCAGGAGCTTCTTGAACGGCCCGAACTCCACGACCAGGCCGGCGGCCATCTCGTCGGCCTCGACGGTGACCTCCGCCCACCACGAATGCCCGTGGAGGTTCACGCACTTGCCGGGCAGGTGCGGCAGCCGGTGACCGGTCTCGAAGTTGTGGCGGACCGTTACGGCGTGGGTCATGTGAGGGGGTTCCTTCGTGTGTTGCGCTGCGTCAGGCGGCGTAGTCGGTGGGGTCGTAGACACCGGCGTTCTCGAACGCCTCCTTGCGCTCGGTGCAGGTGCCGCACGTGCCGCAGTGCACTTCGCCGCCCTTGTAGCAGGACCAGGACAGGTGAAGCGGGGCGTCCAGGTCGGCCGCGTGCGAGGCGATCCACGTCTTGGAGTGACGGACGAACGGGGCCTCGATGCGGGGCACGGTGAAGCCGTCCAGGGCGCGAGTCGCGCATGTGCGCAGGGCGTCCAGGAACTCCGGCCGGCAGTCCGGGTAGATTGCGTGGTCGCCAGCGTGGATACCGAGGGCGACCAGCTGCGCGCCGCGCGCGGACGCGATACCGATGGCGACGTTGGCCATGATCGCGTTGCGGTTGGGGACGACCGTGACGCGCATGGACTCCTCGGCGTAGTGCCCGTCGGGCACGGCCACCGTGGCGTCGGTGAGCGCCGAGCCGGGCATCAGCGCGCCCACGGTGGTGAGGTCGACGACGTGGTGTTCGGCGTCGAAGTGCCCGGCGACCAGGCGCGCGGAGGTGAGCTCGCGGTTGTGCCGCTGGCCGTAGTTGAACGACAGCAGCAGCAGGTCATAGCCCTGGGCGTCGTAGTGCGCGGCGAGGGTGGTGGAGTCCATGCCGCCGGAGAAGGCGAGTACGGCGAGGGGACGCGTCATGAGGGGGTGCTGTCCTTCCGTGTGGCCACGCCGGTGTCGGTGGCGATGGCCTTCGCGATCTTGTGGAGGTGCTTGGGGTTGGCCTCGGCGAGGTACAGCTGGGTGCCTTCGTCCTCGCGGGCGCCGCCCCTGGCGGTCGTGCTGCGGTTCTCCTCGTCGCGCAGCACCTGTGCGGCCTTGGTGAGCTGCGCGACCGCGCCGTCCGCCAGGTACAGGGCGGTACCGGGGCGTTCCCAGCCGGGCGGGGCGGGCACGCGGTGCCGGCGGATGAGCCACTGGCCGAGCCGGTGGTAGGCGATGGCCGGGGCGCCGCGCATCATGAGGTCTTCCCGCTCGTACTGTTCGCGGGTGCGCTGCTTGGCCACGGCGAACCCGGGCCGGCCGACGAGGGCGGGGTCGGCGCCGTGGGAGCGCAGCAGCGCGGCGTGCTTGCGGGCCTGGTCGGGCCGGGATACCTGGACGGTGACCAGCTTCGCCTTCCGCTCGTCCCACAGCGCGATCTGCCCGTACCGGGAGCCGGAGCCCCAGGCGGAGGAGTCCACCGAGTAGAACGGCAGGGCGGCGATGGTCTGGAACCGGGTCTGTCCGAAGCCGTGGAAGACGGTGCCGTACTCGCGGGCGATCTGGAAGCACTTCACGAGCCAGCGCATGACGGCGTCGGGCTTCTTGGCGTGCGGGACCATGCCGCCGAGGGCGATGTACTGGTACTGCTTGCACAGCTCGTGCAGCCGCTCCCACGGTGAGCCGACGTGGAACACGGGCAGCACCGTGAGGCCCTGGTCTTCGAGGGCGAGGGTGTTCTGGTGGGTGGCGGTCGGGTCGCCGATGACGTCGAGGGTGGCCGCCGTGGTGATGACGCCGCGCCACTGGTGGAGCCAGGCCGCGTAATCGGGGCGCTTGATGGTCGCGCCGAGGGTCGCGGCGGAGAACGCCCCGGAGTCCGCGAACACCTCACACGGTCCGCCGTAGGTGTCGACGATGGCCTGAAGGTCGGTGTCCTTGTGGTAGTGGAACGACACCAGGAACCGGAACGTCACGCTGTCTCCTTCGCCAGGAGCCGCAGCGGGTCCATGTCGGATCGGGTGGGGCCGGCGAGTGCGAGGTAGACCTTCGTGCCGGTGTCGGCGTGCCGTGGGAGCGGTGGGGCGGTCACACGGTGGCGACGGGTCAGGGACTCCTCCATGAACCCGTACGCGCGGGCGGAGGCGCCGGTGAGCGCGGTCCGGTCGTCGTGGTTGCTGGGGGTGCCGGAGCGGTAGAACCCGGGGTCGAGGACGCGGCTGGCGGGGAGGCCGTGCCGGCGGAACATGTCCGCGCGGGGCCGTACTTCGGTGGGGTTACGGAAGAAGACGGAGTGCATCTTCAGGTTCCGGGAGTCCCACAGGTACACCAGGCCGAACCGCTGACCCATGGTGTACGAGCTGGAGTCCACCGAGTAGAACGGCAGCGTGCGGATGAGGTTGGGCGAGGTGAGGCCGAACCCGTGGAAGACGGTGCCGTGTTCGCGGGCGATGAGGAACGCCTTGACCAGCCACTTCATCAGCACTTGCTGCTTGGCGCCGCCGACCGCGTGGAGCGCCAGGCCGCCGAGGGCGATGTAGCGGTGCTGCTCGCACATCCGCTCCAGTACGCGCCAGGGTTCCCCGGTGTGGAAGACCGGCAGCGGGTCGACCCCTGCGTCCTGGAGCCGGGACAGGTTCGCGGCGGTGCCGGCGTGGTCGCCGATGACGTCCAGGTTGGAGCGCACGGTCCACAGCGGCGCCCACTGCTTGAGCCAAGCCGCGTAGTCGGCGACCTTGATGGTGGCGCCGGTGGTGGCCGCGGAGTAGGCGCCGGAGTCGGCGAACAGGTCGACGTCGCCGCCGAGGTCGTCGACCAGCTGCGCGAGGTCGGTGTCCCGGTGGTAGTGGTACGAGACCAGGACCCGCAGGGTCACGTCAGGGCCCGCAGCTTGTTCATGATGAAGATGAACCGGGCCCCGTCGTCGTCGGGGACTTCGCAGCCGGTCGACAGGTCATAGAAGTCGTCCCGGACGTTCGGCGGGACCTTGAACCGCAAAATCGGCCAGAGGTCGTCCTCTTCGGGGTCGCCCAGCTCGTCGGCGAGCGAGTCCAGGTCCGGCGGCGGCGTGATGAGCATTTCGATGTCGTGCTCGTTGTAGCCGGTGCCTTCGTAGTCGCCGTCCAGGTACGACAGCAACTCCACGAGATCGTCGTTGTCGTACGTGCCCATCTCCGCCAATTTGTTATCCGCCAGATTGATCCGGCGGGCCTCGGCGTCGTCGCAGGTGACGATCTCGCAGCGGGCGGTCTCGTAGCCCTCGGCCTTCAGCGCCTGCATGGTGTGGTTGCCGGCGAGGACGATCAGCGGGCCGTTCTCGACCTGGCGGACGATCAGGGACCGGTACTGGCCGTTTCGGCGGATGCTGACCTGGATGCTCGCGACGTCGCCACGCTTGGCGTTCCCGGGAAACGAGGTCAGCTCATCGAGGGGGACTTCGCGTGTTTCGACGTACACGGCTGGCACGAGGGGATCTCCTGAGGGTCAGAGGGCATGCAGAAGCGCCCCGAGCCGTGCAGCTCGAGGCGCTTCGTGGGGCGGGTGTGCGCTTACGCGATGCCGGTGATGGCGGGGTGGTGGTCGGCACGTTCGCGGCTCTCCTCCAGATAGCGGATGGCCGCCATCATGAGCCGCGGGTCGTCCCCGAAGGCCCCGAGCCCAACGTTGCACGTCCGACACAGCAAGCCACGGACGTGGCCGGTGCCGTGGTCGTGGTCGACCGCGAGGCCGTCGTCCGGGACCTCGCCGCAGATCTGGCAGCGGCCGTCGTGCGCCGCTTCCAGGGCCACAAGCTGGTCCTCGGTGATGCCGTAGAGGCGGGCCTTGTACCGCTTACGGGTCCGCTGCTTCCACCGGGCGGTCGCCGCGGCGGCACGCTCGGGGTTGCGCTGGTTCCATGCGAGGGCCACGCCGAGGTGGCACGCCTTGCACTTGGCCATGAGGCGCACTTCGCCAGTGCGGCCGTCGCTATAGGTGTGGAACTCGCTGGGCGGCTTCACGGTGTCGCACTTACTGCACTGGCGCAGCCCGTCGGGGCGGTCGCGTTCGACACCTACGCGCGGCCGGCCGGCCGCCCAGTCGTCAACCGTGGACTCGAACCAGTACGGCGACTGGCCGGCGTAGCCGTCGGGTGCGGGAAGGTCGCCCGGCCGGGATGTGCCGTTCTCGCGGCGGCGCTTCGCGCGGCTGTTCATGACCGTGGCGGCGCGCACACTGGCCCATCCCATGCGTTTGGTCAGGGCCGCATACCCGAGGGCATTGGGAGGTATCGTCACAAAGACATTTTCCCAGGTCACACGGCTTATTGAAAGGCAAGTCCCGGTTCCGCGTAGGTAGTTCAGAAGGTGGGCGGGGCCCCGGCCGAGGAGTCGGCGGCCGGGGCCCCGCCCGGTCAGCCCTGGACGGGAGCCGCGGTAGCGGACGGCTCGACCGACTCCGGGGCCGGGGCAGCCGCGTCTACCGCCGGGGTGGCGGGAGCGGCAGGGACGGCGTTGACGACCGACTTGACCTCGGCGGTGACCTTGCGGACCTCGGCGATCACCTCGGCCACGATCTCGCCCTTCACCTTGTCCAGCTCGGGGACGAGGGTGGCGACCAGGGACTGCACGAAGGTCTCCAGCTCGTCCTTGCCGCCGCCGAGCAGGTGGGAGAAGTCGGCCTTGACGCGGTCGACCAGGTCACGGAACCGGCCGGCGAGGGAGTGGCCCTCATCGTCCAGTTCGTCTACGAGACCGTGGAGTTCGTCGATGGATGCAGACATGCGGGGTTGCCTCCGGAGGCGTAGAGGGTGGGGTTTACGCAAGTGCCTGGGAGACGTTGAGCCACGAGTCGGCAAGGCCCTCGTAGCGCTCCATCAGCGCCAGGTCAGTGACCATCTCGGCGGCGTACAGCAGGCGGACCGCGTTCTGGATGGCCTTGGTGGAGTCGATGGCCTCGACGTGTGGGTCCTGCTCGTCGGGGGTGGGGGTGCTCATGCCGGCTTCCTTACTCCGCGCACCGCTTGCAGGGGAGCTTGCGGTGGTGCCGCTCGCAACTGTCGTTCCGTGCGGGCTCGTACCTCGGCGCGGTCCGCATGACGGTGTGCATGGCCGCGGTCTGCTGGCGTGCGGTACGGCGCGATACCGCGCGGCGCTCGGAGCGCGAGGCGAACGGCTGGTATCCGGCGGGCAGGGACGGCATGGGCAGCTCCCGAACAAGGGGGTGAGGGAGTCGGCCGCCGCGCACCCCTCAATGCGTGGCGGCCGACGAAAAAGGCCCCGCCGGAAACGTGTGTCCGCGCGGGGCCGGTCTGGGGGTGTGGGGGTTAGGCCGCAGCCTGGAGGGTCCTCTTCGGCGGCACCTTGATGCCGCCGGTGGCGACGTCGCGTACTTCGAGGTAGTCGTAGCGGCCGTCGTGGGAGGTGATGCGCCCTTCGCTTGCCCACCGCTTGACGGTGCCGACCGGCTTGCCGATGAGGTGGGCGATGTCGGAAGGGGACAGCAGGACAGGGCGATACGCCATCGGGTGGGCCCTCCCCGAGAAACGCCGAAGGGCCGCCCTGCGCGGGCGGCCCCTGGTGGCATGTGTTCTAGCAGAGCAAATAGTGGGTTCACTCCCTGCCCGGAGTCAAATCCGGGCCCCCGGGGACGGTGGCGGCCAGCCTGCCCGGGGTCACACTCAGCTTTCCAGGGGCGGCACCCGCCAGGGCCACGGTGGTCGCGGTCTTGCTAACCGTCTTACCGACCTTGACGCCGTGGTGCGGGTGGTGGTGCTTGTTCGGGTGCGGCTTGCGGTGACGGCCCGCGGGCTTCTTCTCCGGCCAGGTGTCCGGGTTCCACTCGCCCCAGCCTTCGGCTGCGGCGGACTTGCGATGCCGGCCCGTGGGCGCTGCGGGCAGCACGTTGTACGACACCGCCGTCTTCGGTCTCGTGGTGGGAGCCCAGTACCCTGCGTTGCTGCTCGTGGTGCCGTCGCTGCCCGTCGCGGCAAGGAAGGACCGCAGGGCGTCCTCCTCGGGAGGGTCGGCCTCTTCACGCGGCTGGTCATGGGACAGCACGGCCTCCGCCTTGCCGAACGACATACCGAGGGCCGTCAGGAGAGCGCCAAGGGCCATGAGGGCGCGCACGGTTGCGCTACCGGCCACCATGATCGGGCGGGGCGCGGCACGTCGGGCGCGTTCCTGCTCGTCGTCTTCCGCCAGGGCGGTCGGCTGCTCCTGGTCGATGACGAGGGTCAGGTGGGCTCTGCCGTCGTGACGACGGGACGCTGCGTTCGATGGCGTGGTCATCGGTGATGGTCCTCGAAGGCCGGCCGCGTAGGGACGCGGGAGCGGGTGTTATGCCCAGGTGCCGTAGACGGCGGCGACGGTGAAGCCGGGGCCGAAGGCGACCAGCAGTCCGGGGTCTCCGGGTGCGGGTGGGGCGTCGTGGGTGCGGCGCAGGACGTCCAGGATGGCGGCGCCGCCGAGGTTGCCGTTTTCGGCGAGGGAGGTGTGAGCGTGCCTGCCGTGTTTCTCGGGGTCAAGTCCGACCCCGGTTACCACGTCGTCAATGATGCGGGGTCCGCCGGGGTGGGCGGCGATCCACGCGGGCCGGCGGCCACCGAGCCACTCGGTCAGGTATGGCAGGGCGTCCGCCGCGGCGTCGGCTGCCTTCTTCGTGGACTCGAAGTGCAAGCCCTCGTCGTCGATGGTGCCCCAGTAGCGGTCCAGGGTTTTCGGTATCACCAACTCGACCTGATCGAGCGCGATGAACCCGGCCGACATGCCGCGGGCGGTGTCCTCGGTGACGCCGGTAACGACGCACGCGGCGGCGGAGTCCCCGAACAGCGCCCGGTAGATCATGCTCTGCGGGGTGTCCTCGGACTGGTGGTAGATCGTGGAGAGGGTTTCCGCGACTACAACTAGTAGTGCTCCGTTAGGTCTGTCTCGCGGTGCTGTTTGGGGGCATGGTGAGGGTGTGGACGCACATGAAGTGAACCGTGCTCGGGCGAAGTTGGCGTTATTCGTAGCTGATGTGTTCGCGTCGGTGCCGCGCAAGGATCAGCGGGCGAAGGGCGACTGCTATCTGCGGGGACTGATGCTGGACGGGCGGCGGAAGTCGATCCAGCCGATGGCGGAACGGCTGCCGGACGGCAATGAGCAGAACCTGCAGCAGTTCGTGAACCAGTCGACCTGGGATCCGGTGCCGGTGCGGCGGCGGATCGCGCAGCGGATGGTGCCGCAGATTGGCCCGGCTGCCTGGGCGGTCGATGATGTGTCGTTCCCCAAGGACGGCCGGATGTCGGTGGCGGTCGCGCGCCAGTACTGCGGCGCTTTGGGCAAGCGGGCCAACTGCCAGGTCGCGGTGAGCGTGCACGCGGTCTCCGATGCCGCGTCCTGTCCGCTGCAGTGGCGGTTGTTCGTGCCCGAGGAGTGGGCGGACGATCCGGTACGGCGGCAGAAGGCCGGGATACCGCAGGAGGTGGGGCACCGGGAGAAGTGGCGCCTGGCCCTGGACACCATCGACGAGCTGGCCGGGTGGGGCCTGGTGCCGCCGGTGGTGGTGGCCGACGCCGGCTACGGGCAGAACGCCGACTTCCGCGACGGCCTGAGCGAGCGGGGCATCGGCTATGTCGTGGCCATCCGTTCGGACGTGACCGTCCACCCGCACGACGCGCAGCCCACCGCCCCGGCCTGGTCGGGCAACGGCCGCAAGCCGCAGCCCCGCTACCGGGACAAGCCGTCTGCGGTGGCCGCGCTCGCGGCCGGCCATGGGCGGCAGGCGTTCACCGAGGTGACCTGGCGTGAAGGCTCCCGCGGGCCGATGCGCTCGCATTTCCTGACGCTCCGGGTGCGGCCGGCCGGGGTCAGGGCCCGTCGCCTGGCCCAGGCCGCCGCCACCGCCGAACACGGCCACTGGGACGGTGTCCTGACCGAGGTCACACTGCTGGTCGAATGGCCAGACGGCGCCGAAGCACCCACCGACTACTGGCTGTCCAACCTGCCCGCCAACACCCCGCCGGCTGAACTGGTCCGCCTGGCCAAGATCCGCTGGCGCATCGAGCACGACTACCGGGAACTCAAGCACGGCCTCGGCCTGGACCACTTCGAGGGCCGCTCCTGGAACGGATGGCATCACCACGTCACCCTGGTCACCGCAGCCCACGCGTTCCTCACCGAACAGCGCCTGGCCCCAAAAGCCGATACACCGGACTCACCCTCTACCAGATCCTCGACGCCATCCAGGACCTGCTGAACTGCTGGACCGGCACCTGCACCACCTGCCACCGCCCCCTGCCCAGAACATCCACCACCAGCCCAAACCTGAGAGCCAGAGCAACCTAACGGAGTCCTACTAGGACACGGGAGCCGGGCCGGTACTGCGCGAACATCAGGGCGCGGCCGAGGGCATGGACGCCACCGGAGCAGGCGAGGGTGGACAGCGGCAAGCGGGCCACGGTAGGGCGCAGGCCGAGCCGGTCGACGAGGTGGACGTCCAAGTTGGGCACGGCCCAGCTGGTGGTGTGGCTGGTGACGATGCAGTCGATGTCGCCGGGCTGGAGGCCGGCTTCCTGGAGGGCCCGCTGTGCGGCGTCCTCGGCGTGCTGGAGGGCGTCCCCGAACGCGACCTGGGCGCGGTGGCCGACGCTGGTGGGCCGGGTGGCCTCCGGCAGGGGGCGGCTCCAGTACCGCGTGTGGACCCCGGAGTTGCGGATGATGCGCTGCCATCCGCCCATGCGCGGGTGGTCGCGGGTGGGGTCGTCGGGGTGCCGGTAGGTGGCGCGGATGTGGTCCACCAGCTCATCGGTGGTGACGCGGTGCGAAGCAAGCGTCACCACGGGTCTTCCTATGTGCGCAGGCACAGATGGTCTCCAGCGTTCAGGAAACGGGTGAAGGTGAGCGGTGGGGGGAGGGGGGCCGGCGGGCAGTCGGGGGAGGCTGCCCGCCGGCCGGTCTGCGGCTACTCGCCGAGGTAGCGGGCGCGCAGGGGCGGCAGCGTCTTGGGCCGTTCCTCACCCGGATCGAAGATCATGAGCATGGTCACGAACCTCGGGCTCGACCTCGGTACCGAGGTGTGGAGTGTCATCCATCCGGGCCCCAATTCCGGGTGGTTGAACGGCCGGCAGGCGCCGTCCGGGTGCACGAAGATCGGCCCGAAGTCCTGGTAGATGGGGCCGGCCTCATCGTCGGCGAGGATCCGTCGCTCGAGGTCGGCGATGTATTGGTCATCCCGGTGTGCGGCCCGGGCGGCCCAGACGTGCGGGGCCACCATCGGCGCCCACGAGTTCTTCCAGTCGCCAAGGATGTACCGGGCGTCCGGGTTGAGCAGCATCCACTCCATGGTGTTCGGGGGGACCCTGCCGCCGGGGAAGATGCGCGGGAGATGGACGTTGTAGGCGACGATCTCCCAGCGGTGGTTAGTGAGGTAGGCGGGGTGCGGCTGGCCGTCGAGGACCCGGTGCCAGGAGGCGGGGATCTCCTCGTCGGTGGACTGGCGGAGCGGGAACGGGGGGTCGCGGCGCCAGGTCATGTTCCACAGCCACAC
Organism: Streptomyces sp. Ag109_O5-1; assembly: GCF_003814875.1. Taxonomy (GTDB): domain Bacteria; phylum Actinomycetota; class Actinomycetes; order Streptomycetales; family Streptomycetaceae; genus Streptomyces; species Streptomyces sasae. The sequence continues at coordinate 3,113,063 of NZ_RKQF01000001.1, forward strand.
CCATTCGTGCGGGTTGAGGCCGAACAGCTCGCCGACACCCTTGAGGACGTGTTCGGGAGCGTGGTTCAGGCGGCCGTTCTCCAGGCGCTCGTACGTGCCGAGGCCGACGCCGAGGATCTTGTCGACCTGGGACTGTGACAATCCCCCACCGGCTGCACGGCGCCCCTGGGGCGCGATGCGCGTGAAGCCGTAGTCGCTCGGATCCAGTTCTGCTCTGCGCCGCTGGAGCAAGATCCGAAGGGCCTCCTTCAAGGCTCCCTGTTCCACGTTGTTCTCCCGAGAAGAAACGATCAGGCCACATCATGGCTGATTTCTTGGCGACATTTGCCTGCGACTTTTGCAGGCAAATCCTGCGCGTGACCGATGTCCGCGCCAGCAAGATCGTGGAGGCGGCCTCCACCACGACGTCGGGAACCGACAATGCTGAGATACGACACCATAACCCGAGGTCAAAGACCTCCGAATGATCATCTTCCAGACATTCTAAGACCCGCGACGAAGATCATCTGCTTACTATTTTTTAACGTTGCAGAAATTTGCCCGCCAGGTAAGTGCCACGTGAAACAAGCGGCACCAAAAAACAAACGCGAACAGGGCTCATGTTCCGTTCGGCATTACCGAACGGTAGCCGGATTTCCGTAGCACTGAACGTCTAAATCGCTTCAAAAGCGTCAGTGATGACCGGCCCGGCTGGACGTCGTGATGGTGGGGCTCTGGGTGACCCGCACGTCCACCCGAACGCTGCCCCCTCCCCCACCGCCGCGCCCCCGCAGGGCCCACACGGCGACCAGGCACACGGCGAGTGTGCCCAGGGCGGACTCGGCGGCCGCGACCGCGGAGAACAGCAGCGACCCGCCGTAACCCACGCCCACGGCCAGGACCCCGGCACCCGCCATTCTCTGCGCGGCCGGGTCGATGCCCCCACGCCGCTCCACTGCAACCGGCTGCGCCTGCACCGCCGGCACGGCCGGGGTGATCGCGTACCCGGTAACGACCTGGCCGTCCGGGAGCAACACCTGCTGCACCGGCGGAACACCGGCGTACGGGACGACCACCCCGCCCGCCGCCGGGTAGACGGCGGCCGGCACGGTGGTGGTCGGCTGCGGCTCGGAGATCACTGCTCCTCCTCGGGTTTCGCGTAGTAGCGGGTGGAGCGGCCGTCACGGCGGCCGACGACGCCGTGCTTCTCCCACTCCTCGATCGCGCGCATGGCGGTGTCCCGGGAGATCTGGCAGACGGCGGCGAGTTCCTTCTTCGTGGCCGACCCGAGGGCCTGGAACTGCTCCCACAGGTCGGGCCACTGCCCCGGCCGCACGAGGTCACCGTTCGGGAACCTGAGCAGCGCGAACTGCTCCACCCACGGCTCGTCCGTGAGCGCGGGCTGCGGCTCGGTGTCCGCCTTGTCGGAGTAGTAGAAGCCGACGTCGGCGGCGATATCGAGGTCGGTGACGTACTCGGCCCGGTACACCTTCGGCTCGGTGAGTTCAGCGGTCTGCAGCAGGAACTTGCCGGGCAGGTCAAGCAGCTCCGGCCGCCAGCCCTTGGCCTGGCAGCCCTGGCCGAACACGAACGGGGCGTGGCCAGCCTCGCCGGCGCGGGTGGACAGGCGGTTGGCGTAGTTGCCGCGGGCGTCGGTACTGCCGCCGAAGACTTTCCGGCTCGGCTGCTGGGTGGCGGAGATGAAGTGGATGGCCAGGAACCGGGCGATGGCGAGCAGCGACTCGTACAGCTCGGCGAGCCCGGGGTCCTGGCGGACGAGCTCGGCGAGCTCGTCGGTGAACACGAAGATGGCCTTGCCGTGCACACCCGGGACCCACTTGCGGACCGGGCCCTTGCCCTCCGCCATGGACTTGCGGGACAGCTCGGCGATGATCGCGCCGCGCCGGTTGCACTCGTCGCGGAGCCACAGCAGCAGCGCCCGGGCCTGCGTCGGCGTCTTGGCCACGGGGGCGGCCATGACCGGCTCCCACGGCCCCAGCTCGGGGGCGCCGGGCTTCATGTCGATGCCGTACAGGTCGGCGTCCAGGCACCGGTTGAGCCGCTTGATAAGCAGGTTGACGATGCCCGACTTCCCCCAGTCGGAGGCGCCGGCGATGAGGGTGTGCCGGTACATCAGCGTCAGGTGGATGGGCTGGCCGTCCTCGTCGGCGCCGAGGAGCACCGGCTCACGGCAGGTGGTCACCCCGGTCTCGGTGAGCGGCAGGGTGCCAGCGAGGGCGTCGACGGTGGACACCTTCACGACCAGTTCGTTGTCGGCCGGCCCCTGGGCGAGGGTCAGCTTGCCCGGCTGCCCAAGGTTCGCGGCCAGCTGGACCCGCCGGCTGATGATGGCCGACGGGGCGGTGCTCCGGCCGGCGGGCATGACCACGAGCGCGGACCAGCCGTGCTCGCCCCGGTGGAACGCCATCACGTCCAGGGGGGCCGCGCCGGTGAGGGCGTGGATGGCTCGGCGGAGCGCGGTCTCCTCGGGGGTGGCGCCGATCAGGCCGGGGTCGGCCGCCTCGAGGCCGAGGGCGTTCGGCAGGGCTCCCTTCGCCTTGACGGTGTCGATGTGCAGCTTCATGCGGGCGTTGCGCTGCGCGGTCAGCCACGGCCCGTAGATCCAGTAGGCCAGGCCGGTCGTCAGGGCCCACGCGGTCGCGGACTCGGGGCCCGGGCCGAACGCGGTGGCGGTGGCTATGTCGCCCAGGGCCACGGTGAAGCCGGCCGCGGCCTGCGTGACGGGGGCGTTCTTGTACTTGAGGCCGAGGACGGCCGCGGCGCCGGCCACACCGGTGAGCAGCCCGTACGACACGGTCGCACCGATGCTCTCCTGCCACCAGCCGAGCAGGGACAGGGTGGAGGTGCCGGCCGCGGGCGCGATCTCGTAGCGGTAGCGGGAGACCCAGCCGCGGGCGCGCACCAGCCAGCCGGTGCAGCGCACCACCAGGGCCTGAGATGACGACGACGATGACGACGACGCAAAATCCCTGGTCAAACGGTATGTCGATGCCTTGTCCGCCGTCGTCGTCATCGGCTCGGGGACGTAGAGGGGCGGCTCGGTGGGGATCTGCGTCACGGTTACGCCCCTTCGAGGGTCGGGGGGTTGAGCATGGTGAGGCCGACGTCGCTGATCTTCGCGAGGACGACCAGGAGGCCGTCGACGGCATGCCCGATGCCCACGAGGACGAGCCGGGCGGTGGCGGCGACGAGGAGGGTGGCGGCGACCAGCGTGCGCGCTGGCGGGAGGTGGACTGCTCGGGCCAGGCCGAGCACGGCGGCGGTGTAGGTGGTGGCCCAGGCGAGGACGGCCGGGGGCGCGACCTCGGCGGGGATGCAGGCGACGGCGTGGGCGGTGAGGAACGCCGCCAGCACGGCGGCCGTGGTGATCGCGGCGAGGGTGAACCGGTCGTCGGTGCTGCGCATGGCGGTGTCTCCTTCTGGTCAGTCGGGGCGGGTCAGGAACCGGTGAGGGCGGTCACGTTGGTGGAGCCGAGGGCGGCCAAGTGCGGCTCCTTCTCCTCCAGTTCGCCGCGCAGCCTGTTCGCGTGCTGGCGGGAGGTGAACTCGTACTTGATCTCCTTGAGGCGGTCGACCATCTCGGACTCCAGGGGGCGCCTGCCGAGTTCGTCGTAGAGCGCCCTGATGGCGCCCTGCGCGTCGGCGCGGGTGACCCTGCCGGGGCGCTTCGAGGGCGTCTTGCGGGGCGCCTTCGAAGCGGCGGCCGGGGCGCCCTGGGGCGCCTTCGGGGTGCTGCTCTGGGGCGACACGGGAGCGGGTGTCGGGGCGCTCTGGGGCGCCTTCACCAGAGACACCGGAGCGGGCTTCGGGGCGCTCTGGGGCGCCACGGGAGCGGCGCTCTGAGGCGCCTTCGGAGCGGCGGCCGGGGCGCCCTGGGACGCCTTGGAGAGCGACACCGGGGCGGGTGCCGGGGCGCTCTCGGGGCGGGTGCCGGAGCGCTCCGTGGGCGCCCCCGCCGCGGCGGTCTCGGCGGCCTGTTGGAGCGGTTCGGGAAGCTCCAGGCCGAGCACGTACGCGCGGAGGATGGCCAGGGTGCCCTTCCGGTCGAACACCCACCGGAGCGGGTGCAGCCGAGGCGCGTTCCGCCCGTTGCGGCGGGCAGCTGCAGCGCGCGCCTCGGACATCAGGCCCTCGAAGAGGATCACCGCCGACGGCGGCATGAACGACGCCACGATCCGGCCGAGGTCGTCGTCGATGTGCTCGTAGTTGATCCACGAGGACAGGCCGGTAAAGCCGATGATGAGGAGCCGCCACGCCAGCGCGGGCCGACCGTGGGTGGCGGCGCGGGCGACGACGATGGACAGGCCGGCCGGTGCGCCGTCGAAGGTGATCGGCACGAGCCACGCCGAGGTGCGGCTGAGGCCCATGTGCTGCATGCCGAACGCGTGCAGACCGATGAAGCTGGCCGCCCAGCCGGAGACGGCGACCACCAGGACGAGGGTGAAGCCGAAGCCGCCGAGACCGGTGTCCCGCAGCCAGAGGGCTGCGGTACGGACCTGCTCGGTCCACCGGGCACGGGGCGGGTTCTCGGACAAGGTGGGGCTCCTTGGAGGCTGGGCGGGTGCGCTCGGGGCTCAGGGCTGCTGGCAGCCGATAGTCAGTAAGTAGTTAGTAGAGGCCGAGAGGGAGAGTTTGACCGGTTGAGTAGGTCAAACTTAGGACTGAAAAAGTTTCAGGTCAAGAGGCTTGTTTTTTGCGCTACTTCTCGGGGCCGCGGCGCCCTCGACCTGGGCGACTAGAGATCCACGCGGTGATCGTGGAACGCCGCCAGGCCGGCATGCGGCCACCGAATAGCTGGTCAGGTAGGGGCATATCCTGCGGTCGGATCGGCAGGTTGTCCTTGATGCGGGCACGGGTGCGCTTGAGGTACAGGTGCACCGTGTCGACCTTCTCGACACCGAGCAACTGCCTGACTTGCTCGCTATCGATCAACGGGTCGTCGTCCCGGTCCGGCTGCACTGCGTTCCCTCCGTAGCTGACTGTGAGAGCCAACGCTAGCGCGCGATACCGCTCCGCGACCGCCGAGGCCAAGGCCACTGGGTTCACCTCCCATCCCACCATCGTTGAGTTTGACCGGTTCACCGGGTCATACTAGGCGTCGCGCGTCTTCAAGTCCACGGGCTCTGAAACGCGCGAGAAAGCGAAACGGCCACCGGGGGTAGGAGCCCGGCGGCCGTTCGAGGTGAGCGCGGCGGGGGCCTGGTCGGAGCCCGCCGTGCACTGTTCTTGTGAAGGAACGGCTATGACTGTACCCATTTCCGGAGCCGGTGCCCAGCACGGCTCGTACACCTGCGGCACCCATCGGCTCTACCGCATGGACTGCACGGAGTTCGAGGCCCTGCGCGCCCGCGCGGCCGGCCGGTGCGAAGCCTGCGGCACTGCGGAGGAAGACGCCGCCATCGGCAAGCTCGTCATCGACCACGCCCACGAGTACGGCATCGGCGCCGTTCGGGGCCTGGTGTGCTCGCAGTGCAACAGCCTCATCGCCTCGGCCGAGTACAACATGACCCCGACGCAGCGCGGTCACACGCCGTGGCTCCGGAGGTACATGGCCAATGCCTGGTTCATGCAGGTCGCCGCCTGGGCACGCATCAATGACGGTCTCTTCGGCCACCCCGATGTCCCCGGACAGGGGCTGCGCGACCTCGCGCTCCGGCACCCGGCTGTCGCCCACGGGCGCCGCCAGTGGGGCGACCACCCCGACGTGACGGTGAAGGGCACCGCCTCCGACGGGTCCATGGTGCAGGTGATCTCGGCGACGTGGTCGCTCAACGGCGGATACACGATCACCATGGAGCTCCAGAACACCGCTGGTAGCGCCTACCGGGTCCGGCGGATTGTCGCCACCGGCCCCAACTTGCCCGAGTTCCAGACCACGTACGCTGCGCGCGCGTACGCCGCAGTCGTCAAGGCCCGTAGGTGCGTGTCGCGGTGAGTCTTGAACCAGAGGTGCGCCGCGGCGGCGGGCTGCCGTTCGGCATGGTGTGCTCGCGGTGGGTGTGCGACCCCCGCTACAGCGCGAACGCCCGCACCCTCTACAGCATCCTCGTGACCTACTCCGACACCCAGAGCCGCGACACCGGCCGGGGCAAGCCGTACCGCAAGGAGCTGGCCTCGCAGCTGGGGACGTCGGTGAGCACCCTGGACCGCGTCCTGCTGGAGATGGAGGTGGCCGGCCTGGTGACGGTGGAGCGTCGCGCGGACCCGGCTAACCCCAAGCTGAACGACTCGAACCTGTACGTGCTGCACGACGCTGCGGCGTGGAACGGCACCTGGGAGGATCCTCTGCCGCCCGGGATGAAGGCCGCCGATGTCGCGAAGGACATCCTTGAGGCTCGTCGGCAGGCAAAGCGCGAGGTCGAGGGTGGCGTCACCGGTGAGGCCACCCCTGGCGTCACCGGTGAGGCCAGGGTGGCTTCACCGGTGACGCCCAATGTCTATAACCCTGTCCACAACCCGGATCGAGATGTGGTGGACGTCCGTAGGACAACTACCGGTAGTGGGGCGGCTGGCGATGCTGGCGGCTGCGCCGCGTCCGGGAAGACGAAACCCCAGAAGCCGACCCTGGACGAGCGCCAGGCCGTGGAGGAGGTGTGGCAGCTGCTGCCCGCCGACCTGGCCGCGGCAGTGCCGCGCAACGCACGGGGTCTCCAGGACGCGATCCTTGACGCGCTGGCGGTCGGCACCCCGCGCGAGCGCACCCCCGACCAGCTGGTGACGCACCGGGTGTCGCCGCGGTGGGCCCGGCACTGGGCCGCCGAGTTCGAGGCCGGACACTTGGACAAGCCGGTGGGCGCGCTGCGGGCGATGTTGGAGCGGGATCCGCTGTGCAACGACGACCGGTGTGACGAGCACGTCAACGTGGACACCGGCCAGTCGTGCCGGGCGTGCGAACGCACCCGCGAGGACCGGCGTCCGGACCAGGGGATACCGCAGCAGCAGAGCGCACCCCGGCTCCCGGACACCAGGCCCGCCGGGGGTGAGACGTTCACCCCGCCCCCGTTCCAGCCGGAGCCGGCCCGCGAGGGTGCGGGCATCGGACCGAGTGCCGAGTACCAGCAGCTGCGCGCCGCCCAGAAGGCCGGGCGGCAGTCCCGCGGCCGGGACCTCACCCCCTACATGCCCACCACCTGATCCCAGCCGATGGGTGGCTACGCGGCCGGCGCGGTGACCTGATGCCAGGGGGCCGGGCCGGTCCGCGAGGCCCAACCGCCGAGGGCACGCTCGTCGTACAGGCGGATTCCCTGCGCGGTGGCGTAGGTGACAGCCTGCCGGGTGAAGGTGCTGGTGGTGACCATGACGGGGATGTGGGCGTAGTGGACGGTGTAGCAGGTGCCGCCGAAGCGCTGCGCGTCCGGGGAGCCGACCTTGTTGGTGGGCCCGTACCGCTTGCACTGGATGACGATGCGATGCCCGGTGGGGGCAGTGGCGATGACGTCGGCCCCGAGATCTCCCGCTCCCCCGACGACCTCGACGTCCGTGCAGCCGTCCCGCTCGCACAGGTAGGCGATGGCATGCTCGAACTCGCCCGGACTCATGGTGTGGTACCGGGCAATCTCCTGCGACTGCGCGGCGCGGATCTGCGCTAGGCGTGCGGCCTCGACACGTCGCTGCTCGGCCTTACGGTTCCGGCGTGCCAGGTAGACGGCGCCGCCGGCGAACGCCGCCAGGAGCAGCGGGACACCGAGGGCCGGGACGTGCTTGACCAGCTCCAGGAGGACGGCGAGTGGAACACAGACGGCCCACAGGACGGTGATGAGCACGGATTGACAGGACCAACCGCGGGTGCGGCGTGGTGACATCGAGTTCCCCCCGAGAACGTGATCGTGGCGGAAGCGTAGTTGTACTGCGGTGGCGCGGTGGGCAATTGGGGCAGGCATGACGAAGGGCCCCGACCGGCGGTCGGGGCCCTAACGGGTGCAGTGCTCGGTGCGGTTGACTCACTCGGCCTCCTGCGGGTCCCCCTCGGCGGCCCGAGCGGCAGCCGCGGCCCACGCGTTGACCGGCGGACGCCTGAGCGGCGCCGGTGCGGCCGGCCGGTGCAGGAACCACTCCTTGAACGCCTTCACGGCATCGTCCGGAGTCATTCCCATGGCCTCGGCCGCGAACTTGAAGTCGTGCTCGTCGGCATCCCTGGCCGGTACGTCACCAGCCCACAGTTCCCGCGTCGGCCGGTCGGGCAGCGACTCGCCTTTGCGGTGGAGGAACCAGGCGATGAACTGCTGGATGACGGCGGAGCGGGTGGTGTCGGCGGCGCGGGCCGCGGCATCGAACTCAGCCCAGGTGCGACCGGTGATGCGGACCTGCCGGGGGATGGTCGTGGGTTCGGTGGTGTCGGCTCGCGCGTCGCCCTGCCATGCCTTGACCGGCGGCCGCTCGGGCAGGGTGGCGCCCGGCTTGTCGATGTACCAGTCGATGCACTGGCGGACGCGGGCGGCCCGGTCGGTCTGCCTCTTGGAGAGGGCCGGTCCGGTCGCGACTTTGGAGGCGTGCTTGAAGTCGCGCCAGTCGTCCCAAGAGACCACCACCTGGCGGGGTTTGGGCTGAGCACTCTGGGTCTCAGCCGTGGGGGCAGGGATCGGTGACATGCCGGCCACCGTACGCGCGCGTAGCTACAAATGCAAGGCAGTGTGTAGCGGGGCCGCCCCTCTTGAGTGCGCTACATATTAATGTGAGTATGTAGCTATAGCAGGGGGGAACGGAAACCCCCGCCACAGAAGGGAAGACCATGAGCCAGACCACCACCGCCCCCGCCGGCCTCCGCATCGAGGTGGACCGCTACGGCTCCAAGACCCTGTTCCTCGGCGAGGACTGCATCGGCAGGACCACCCGCGGCCGCACCACCGGCACCCGCACGGCATTCTCCGTCCGCGACGGCTACCTGAAGAACGACTTCCCCACCGACGAGGCCGCCACCGACGCCCTCCTGACTGCGTTCGCCAAGCCGGCCCCGCACGAGGCCGGCGAAGTGCACCGCGAGACCTACCGCGGCATCGAGTTCGTGATCATCTTCCAGCCCGGCACCGGCGGGATCGACGGCCAGGGCAGGGGGTCCGTCTCGGCCGACCGGTTCTCCATCGTCTACGACGGCCGCGGCGTCACGTGCCCGACGGGAGACGTGAAGACCGTCGCCAAGAAGGCGCGCGGCTGGGTGGATCAGAAGCACACGGACGAGGCACTGCTGCCCAAGCTGGTCGGCCTGGTGGACGCCCGCAAGAGCGCCGAGGGCATGCCCGGCTGGGACAACGGCGCCGCCCCGATGGTCGGCGACACGGCGTACGTGTACGCGATGGGCCGCTACCGCCGCGGCGTGGTCACGAAGGTCACCAAGACCAGCGCGACCGTCTCGTACACCACCGCCTCGTCGCAGGGCCGCGTGTTCCACAAGGCCGACAAGTTCGACGAGCTCGCGGCCGGCTGACCCCACCTCTTCACGGGCCGTCCCGGCACCTCGACCGAGCCTGGGCGGCCCACCCCCTCCATCACCAGGAAGGCACACCCATGACTACCACCACGCCCGAACCGCGCTGCCCCTACTGCCTGATGCCCGTGGAGGCCACGACCGAGGGTGTCGCGGTCGTCCACGACTACCCGTACGCCGTCGCCACCTACGGCCAGTGCGATGGCTCCAACAAGCCGACACTCACCGGCCCGGGCACCCCGCCGGCCGCCTGGAGCAGCGAGGTCGGCAAGACGTACGTGGAACTCGGCGTGCTGCCCTCGCCCATACCGCAGGTGAAGCGCGACGGGTGGACGGTCACCATCACCGGCGTTCGGTTCACCCACATGGACCACTGCCCGAAGTGCCGCCGCGCCCTGCTCGTCGCCACCGACGGCGGCGTCATCCAGCTCGGGTTCGACGACAAGGGCCGGGGCTTCGAGAAGGAGCGGCCGGGCGCCCGGGCGACCTACGACGGGCCGTGCCCGAGCGGCTGCGGCGCCCGGGTCTTCATCGGCATCGGTCCCTTCTCCCGCCCGCTCCGGGGACTCCCCGTGTCCGACGCACGCACCCTGCAGTGGCGCGAGTGGGAGCGGCTGCGCCGCGAACTCGGCGTGCACACCGTCGAGATGACGCCGACCGACCTGGCACGGCTGCGCCGCAAGCGCTGACCCCCGACCCATCCCGCGCCCCGGCACCTCGACCGAGCCGGGGCGCGGTCGTTTTCGCAGACCAGCTCACTTGATCACCGCTACATACCGATGTGAGTATGTAGCTACAGCGGGGCCGGCAAGGGCCCCTGGCACGAAGGGACCACCACCAATGACCAGCGCGACCGCCACCGCCACCCGGACCCGCATAACCAACCCGAAGCGGGAGCCCGACAACCGGGCCATGAAGAAGGTTTGGATCCTGGAGAACCTGATCTTCCACCCGCGCACCGGCGCGGAGGAGCGGGACGCCGCCGAGCGCATGCTGGACCGCGCCCTCGCCAAGGCGAAGGAGACAGGCCAGGTCCGCGACACCGACAACGGCGCTGGCGTCTGGCACGACTACCGCCTCCCCGAGGGCAGCTACGGCGCGAAGTACGAGCAGATCAAGCGCCTGTCCACCACGGAGATCGCCAAGCGGATCCGCGCGGACATCAAGCTCGCCCGCAAGGTGGAGACCAAGCTCGGTGCCGAGACCGGCTCCGAGATCGCCCTGCCCGACCCCCTCGCCGCCCTGGCCACCATGCCCAAGACCATCAAGGTGTCCGTCAGGACCGACTACTACTCCGGCGGCAGCTCCATCGACGTCAGGGTCTACAACCTCCCGGATAAGGGCTGGGGCTTCGTCGAGGAGCTGGACCGGTACGGGCAGTACAAGCACTGGGCGCCTGGCCCGCAGCTCAAGCCGATTCTGGACGCCCTCAAGGAGATCCACTGGTCGTACAACTACGACCGCTCCGACGCGATGGTGGACTACTTCGACCGCAACTACGGCGGGCACGTGGACGTCGACTGGCGCGAGCGCCCCTGACCCCGGCCACCCCACCAGCTGCGCCCGGTCACTCGACCGGACCGGGCGCAGCACCCCCGGCCACCACCCCAACACCCCGGAAGGGACACCCATGTCCACCACCACCCGCATCACCGTGGAGCAGGTCGCCCCGGCCATCGCCGGACAGCTGGGCGAGGGCTGGAGCGCCGGCCCCAGCACCCACCACTTCGACCACCCGTGGCAGGTCTGGTACCTGCGGCACACCGACGGCACCGCCGTGCGCCTGACCCTGTCCGAGAACACCCGCGGCCGGCTCTCCGTCAAGGGCGAACTCCCCGAGGCCCGCGACGACCTGGACGTGAAGACCGGCTCGTTTCGCCGCGGCGTCGCCACCGCCGACCCCGCCCGGCCGGCCGCCGCCATCGCCGGGCAGATCCGCCGCCAGGTGCTGCCGGTCCTGCTGAAGAGCACCCGCCGTATCCAGGAACTCGTCGACGCCGCCCGCGACCTGGAGGCACAGAAGGACGCCGTCCGCCAGCGGCTGCGGACCGTGCCCGGGTTCGAGCTGGGTCTGCACTGGCAGGGCAAGCCGCGCGGCGCCTACGGGTACGCGACGAACCCGGCCGCATCGGTGGAGGTCCGGGGCGACGAGGACGGGGCGTACGTGGGTATCGAGCTGCGCGGCCTGACCGCCGACCAGGCCGAGCGTGTCCTGCGCGCCCTGACCGCCACCGACTGACCCACCACCTGTAGCCACGCCCCCGGCGTCACGACCGAGCCGGGGGCGTACGCGCGTCCTGACCTGGAGAAATACGGCCACCCCATCGCTTGAACGTAGCTACATAATGATGTGAGTATGTACCTACTGCGGGACGGACGAGTCACCCCACCGCCCAGGAGGAGCCCCCGATGACCACCACCACCGACAACACCGCCGCCTTCGACCGCCTGATCGACCTGGAGTTCGACGCCAAGGGCGCACGGGCGTCCGTCGAGCTGTGCCCGGGCAACCTCCCGCTCCACCTCAAGGACGCCCGCTACCGGGCGTACAAGGCAGCGCAGGCGGCCCTGTACGCCGCGCTCGACAGCCTCACCCCGGACCAGATCCGGGAGTTCGGCGAGTACCGCAAGGCCAGCCCCCTCGTGGCCAGCCTCTACCGCCGCTGACCCCCAGCTGCGCCCGGCCACTCGACCGGGCCGGGCGCGGCCCCCCTCTCAACTCCCAGAAGGGACACACCCATGGCTGCCGCCCTGGCCGACCAGATCAAGGCCGCTCTCAAGGCGGAGAACACGGCGGCAAGGTCGCTGCGGCCCGCGAGGAGTTCGACGCCGCCAAGAGCCCCGTCGCCCGGCGGATGAGGGGCACACGCCTGCTCGTCACCGAGATCCATGCGGCCGCGTTCGCCGTGGTGGAAGCCGAGGAGGGCCCCCGCGAGGACACGCTCACGCCCGAACAGGCCGAACTCGTCATGGGGACCGTGCGCGACACCGCCCGCGAGATGCGCGAGGAAGCGACCAACCCCCGCGCCAGGCTCACCACCGCCGCCTGACAGCTCCCCGCCCGGGCGCGCCCCCCGCCGCGCCCGGCCCCCGTACCGCAACGCCGAGAAAGGGCACCCCACATGAAGCGCTCCACCCTGCTGATGTACCACTACGCCGGCCACACCTGGGACATCGACAACCGCACATCGATGGCGGACGCCCGTACCGCGCTGTGCATCGAGTCCGATGTCGCCCTGGAGGACATCGACCCCACCACCGGGCACGGCTGGTCCCGCCGGGGCTACGACAGCGTGCGCGCGTCATGGGTGTCCACGGTGAAGTACCACGGGCTGACGGACGGGTACATACAGCGGGACCTGCGCGAGGCGTTCGCCAAGTGGGCCGAGCGGCGCCCGGACTTCGTCGAGGGCGACGACTGGGAGGCTGCGGCCGTCGCCGCGCACCGGACGTACTGGGGGGACGAGGTCGGCCGGTTGTGCAATGCGAGCGGCTGCGTTGTGTGCCGGCCGCTGCCCCCGGAGGCCCTGGCGTTGATAGCGGAGCTGGAGGCCGAGCGGGCGGCGTGACCGATTGGGAGCCGGGACCTTGGCACCCCGGCCCCTTTCCCTACACTTTCCTTGCCACCACTACAGACTGATATGAGTATGTAGCTACAGAACGGGGGGTGCCCCTATCTCTTTCGTCAAGGGGCGCGTCGGTTGATTGGTGATGTTTCAGGCGGCTTGGGGGGTGGCTTGAGGTTCGAAGAACGTGCCGTCGCGGAGCATTGCGAAGAGCACGTCGACGCGACGGCGTGCGAGACACATCAGGGCCTGCTTGTGCCGCTTGCCCTCGGCCTTCTTCCGCTCGTAGTAGGCCCGGGAGGACGGGTCGGACAGCGAGGCGAACGCGGCGAGGAAGAAGGCCCGTTTCAGGTGCTTGTTGCCTCTGCGGGACGGGCTCTCGCCACGGATCGAGGACCCCGACCGCCTGGTCACCGGAGCGAGCCCGGCATAGGCGGCGAGGTGGCCCGCGGTCGGGAAGGCGGTGCCGTCACCGACATCGATGAGGATCCTGGCTCCGGTCCTGACGCCTATCCCCGGCATCGACGTCAGGAGCTCGGAAAGAGGGTGCGATTTGAGCAACTCCTCGATGTCCGAGGCCAGTTCCTTGCGCTGGTCGAGCAGGCCGGCCAGGTTCTTCGCGAGCTTAGGCACGATCACCGCGGCCGCGTCGGTGCCCGTGACGACGACGGTCTGCTCGTCGAGTGCGGTGAAGATGTCCTCGACCAGCCGCTGGGCCATCCTGGGCGCCTTCGGCCGCAGCAGCGTGATCAGGCGCCGTCCTCCGGCCTTGCGGATCGCCTTGGGCGAGCCGAACTGTTCCAGCAGCGTGAGCACGGCCGGGTGCTGGATGCGTGGCCCCAGGACCCGTTCGAGGTGCGGGTGGATCTGGGTGAGCAGGCCGCGGAGCCGGTTCGCGACCCGGGTGACCTCGCCCGCGAGGTCGTCGTCGAACCCGACGATCATGTGGAGTTCGGCGATGGTTTCGTCCGTGAGCTCGATCGATCGGAGCGTGTGGGGCATGGTGCGGGCGGCGTCCGCGATGATCGCCGCGTCGCGGGCGTCGGTCTTGCCCTCACCGGGATAGAGGTCCGCGATCCGCCGCATCGTCAGGCCCGGCAGATACGCCACCTCGCAGCCCGCGTCGCGGGCGATGGCCAGTGGCAGAGCACCGATCGAGGCGGGCTGGTCCACGACGACCAGGACCCGGCCGTACTTGGCCGTGAGCTTGTCGAGCATGGCCCGTATCTTCGGCTCGCTGTTCGGCAGCGGCTTGTCGACGACGCTCCTACCGTCCGGCATGAGACCCGTGGCGTGGTGTTCGCCCTTGCCGACGTCGAGGCCGAGGAAGACGGCCACGTCGCGGATGTCGATCACTTCACTCCTCCTGGGAGGGTCTTGTCTTCCCGGCCAAGGCACGGCGCCGACATCCGGCAACCACGTTACGAAGAGCGTTGCCGGCGGGCCGGCGCTCCTGCCCCTATTAGCGATCTACCGGCGCCTCCCGACCCGGTGACACCACCCCCCGGGTCATGGTCGACAGGGGGCAAAAGTCATGCCGGGCCAGAAGGCCGGGAGCCCCAAGATCGGGGCCGTCTAGAAGGTAACGGGGCAGGACCCCGCACCACCAGCCCGGGAGGCACCCGATGAACAAGAACACCGCCAAGGCCCGCCGCGCCCTCCGCGAGCGCACCGCCGCGAACCGCCTCGTCTCCTCCCTCCGCCGCGGCCGGGCCCGCTCGATCGCCACCCACGTCATCGCCGCCGGCATCCCGGCCGAGACCGCCAAGGGCGTCGCGGGCGGCCTCCGCTCCGTCGCCAAGCGCCTCGGTGTCAAGCCGGTCCGGGTCGTCCGCGTCCACCGCAACGCCGACCACCAGGGCAAGGTCCGCCACCAGTACACCGCCGCCCAGGTCGCCGTCCTCCGCGCCAACTACAAGCCCCGCAAGGCCGAGTACGTGGCCGCGATGGAGCGCCTGGCGCTCGCCGCCTGACCGGCCACCAGCTGCGGCCCGACTACTCGACCGGGCCGGGCCGCGGCACCCAAGCCCCGCACCCACCACACCGAACAGGAAGGCACCACCCATGAGCCGCATGGCCGCCGTTCACGCCCTGGCCGTCCACGCCCGCAACTCCAGCAACGTAAGGACGCCCGAGCCGTGGCAGGCCAGTGACCTGATCACCGACCTGTTGAAGCTGTTCCCTGGGGACGTGGTCGAGGAGATCCTGCACCGCGTCGAGCGGGACTACGACGCCGAACGCGTCGACGCCGTCCCGTACTTCCCCGGCGGCTGACGCCACCCCACCGGCCGCGCCCGGGTACGCCCCCGGGCGCGGCCGGCCACCTCCACCACCGCCCACCAGGAAGGCACCACACCCGTGAGCAGCAACGCCACCACCGCGAGCACCACCACCCCCGCCTCCGCGCCGCCCGGGGACGCCGTCGGCCGGTTCGTCGAGGTGTGGCAGCACGACGACGTCATCGCCGAGGTCGCCACGGCCCTCGAATGCGACGAGGCCCTGGCCCTGGCCCAGCTGTTCCGTGCGGCCGGCATGGGGGACGTCGGGGAGCAGTGGCTGATCACGCACCACGAGTTCCAGGACGAGTGCCCGCGCCTGGACCGGTACTTCGACACCCGGCTGGCCGCGTAGGTTCCGGCCCGCACAGTGGAGATAAGCGCTACGAATTGATGTGAGTATATAGCTGCTGACAGAGGGCGGGGACAGCCCGCCCCACCACCACCGCAGGGAGCCCGATGACCACCAGCACCAACCAGCCGGGGGAGACGTTCACCTTCCCGACCGGCACCACCATGGAGCTGCCCGCCGGCATGCTCCCCTGCCTCAAGCCCGACACCGTCACCCACGACACCGGCCGCTTCATCCCGGTGGGCACCACCCCGGCCGGCCGGACCGTCTTCTCCCACTACTCGTGCGCGGCCTACACCCGCGCCGCCCACATGCACGACATGCAGCAGGCGAACGCCAAGCTGCGCACCCGCGCCGCGGAGCTGGAGGCCCAGGGCCTGACCATCAAGGCCGGCAACCTCCGCACCCACGCGGCCCGCCGCGAGGACGAGTTCGCCCTGATCTTCGCGGAGTGGGCCGACGACCCGGCCCCCTGCACCTGCAAGTGACCCACCACCAGTCGTGCCCCCGGTCACTCGACCGGACCGGGGGCACGGCCCCACCACCCACCAGCAACACCCCGGAGGAACGCCCCATGTCTGCCGCCCCCACACTCGCCGTCACCGACGTCACCACCGACCACGCCGGTCGCGTGTACGCCGTCATCCCCGACACCGTCGCCCGGCCCCTCGCCCTCGCCGCACTGGAGGGCATCGCCCCGGACGCCCGCGGCGTGTTCTTCGAGTCCGTCGCCCACCCGGCCAACTCCTGGGCCGCCGCCACCGTCCGCACGGTCTTCGAGGCCGTGCTCGCCACCCGCCCCGAGGAGCACGACGTGTGCTCGGGCCTGGGCCTGTACCGCAAGTACGGCGGGGGCACCTTCTACGGGTTCATCGTCGGCGCCTCCGGATGGGACGCGGGCACCAGCTGGTGGCGCGACTACGCCGACACCGGCGACCTCCGCGTCCGGGGCTGCGCGACCATCGCGCACGCGTCCGGGGGCACTCTCGCCGGCACCTGCACTTTCTGACGGCTCCCCAAGACCTGGCCGCGCTCCGGCGCCTCGACCGAGTCGGGGCGCGGCCACCCCACCGCACACCCACAACAACCTCGAAGGAACCCACCATGAACCGTTACTCCGCCGACCGCCTCGCCGCGCTGCGCCTCATCGCCGACGGGGGCGTCAAGGTCTACGAGTTCGCCGCCACCGGCCAGCTGCGCGTCGTCGCCCCCGGGACCGGTGCCACCATCCGCCCGCACACGTTCCGGGCCCTGGACCGCAACGGCCTGGTCCACCGGGACACGAGCACCGCCGCGGACGAGGGGCAGGCCCTGTCCCTGACCGACGCCGGCCGTGACGCCCTTGCCGTCGCCACGCCCGCGCCCGAGCGGCTGCGCATCGAGCTCGTGGTCCACCGCGCCCCCGACGGCGAGACCGCCACGACGTGGTTCGTCAACGGCCGGCCGTTGGCCGAGGCCGACGTCGACGTGACCGAGTACCACGTCGACCCGGGCGCGAACGGCACCGGCCCGGAGTGGGTGGCGGAGCGGGAGAAGGCCGCCGGCCGGGCGTCCGACGCTGCTGCCGCCCGCATACGTGAGCTGGTCGGCTACTACGCCTGACCTGTCCCTGCTACGGCCCTGGCCGGTCCTGTACCGGCCGGGGCCTCCCCATCCCGTCCCAGGGGGTCCCCTCATGCCCAACAGCCCCGCCCACATCCACCAGGCCGCCCTCGTCCTGTCCCGGCAGCACCGGTCGGCCACCCGCAACCCGTCCGGGTCGTGCACCGCCCCCGGGTACGCCACCAGCCCTGATCAGGTCCGGGCATAGTGCGGCGCCGGAGGAAGTCGGGGTCGCGGCACGCCTTCGAGCCGTGGTCGACGCTCACGTGTCGAGGAAGTCCCATTCCTCCCCAAGCACCCAGCGCAGAGCCGAGAGCTTGCCGTGCATGAAGCCCCATTCCCAATCATCGACTGGCGGAAGGCTTTCCAAGCCATACGTGTCCTCGACGCGTTTTCGGGCTGCCATCATACCTTCCTTAATCGACTCCGGCAGTTCGGAATGCTTCTCCGGGTGAAGCTCCTCACGAATTACACTTCGCCCATACCAGACCTTGTCAAAAAATTCGTGCTCAGCGGTAAGGATATCTGCGAGCGATCGAGTCTCGGATGCGTTCTGGATGAATTCCACTTCGTCGGCTTCATCGAGATAATCGCTACCCAGTTTCTCTCCGAGAACCTTAACCAGGCCATCCACGTCATAGACATAGTGGGAGTTCGGGGCTGCAAAGAGGCTCGCAATGTCATCGTGAGGCTGACGTCGGTCACCCTTGGGTACCGAAAAGTCAATGTAGTTGGCCGTTGCAAAGACGTACTGATCTTCGGCCGATCCGGCACCAAGGGCGGTTGCATACTGCTCAACCAAGAGCGCATCAGCCACGCTGTTCTTGTCGAGATGGAGCGGGGCCCGCTTTTCGAGGCCACGCCTGACGACAGCCGCATGCTCCGCATCCCCCGACAGGATTTGCGTCCCTGCGCGTAGCAGATCTGAGATTTCAGAGAAGTTCTGAAGAGAGCGGGCACTTACGTAGGGGATCTGGTGGGCCATTTCGGCAATCCAACGCCGCGCCTCATCATCGCCATAATCTTGAAGATCCTGACGGAGAACCCGGAAGCGCTCTCGAACGCTCGTCGATGTTGCCGCTTCCGCGCGTGGGCGATTTCGGTCGAACTCATCCAGGATCAGAGACGGGACAAGGAGTTCGATCTTCTTCTGAGACAGAAGCACTCGCAGAGGAACGATGATCTGCTGGCCGTCCCGGCGCTTTGCAATATTCAACCAAACAGACGTGTCGATAAGTAGTCGGAGCATGGCGAGATCGTAAGGCACTCCAGGCCCCCGCCACCGCGCCAATGAACCACCCGGACCTCGGCCGGCAACGCGAGGCGGCAAACGCCAACACGCCCCCCGGGGGGCGGCTGCCGTCACTCGACCGAGCGGCGGCCGACCCCAGGGACTCGCTGCCCAACAAGGGAGACAGCCACTACAAAGTCATGTGAGTATATAGCTACAGCAAGCGAGAGGGAGGAACCCCGATGAACACCACCGCCCAGGACCTGACCGGCACCTACTACCCCGCCGCCCCCGGCGCCCGCACCCTCCGCGAGGCCCGCGACCTGTACATCGGCGGCAAGCGCGTCAGCGCCGTGGTCACCGGCCGGACCGCCGCGGTCTTCATCGGCGGCGAGATCGCCTTCGAGGGGCAACTGCCGGCCGACATCACCGCCGGCAGCCAGGTCAACGCCTGGGCCGCCGAAACCGCCCTGAACACCACCGCCAAGGAGGCCGCCACCGTGGACGCCGCCGAGACCATCACCGCCGAGGCCGTCGAGTACCCGGGCAGCGTCGCCGCCCACCTCGCGACCACCGCCACCACCCCCGACGAGCACCGCGCCGCGGCCGCCGCCTACGCCTCCGCCAAGCAGGAGTCCTACGACCGCTGCGACACCGACGGCGCGCTGTCCCAGTGGTCGCACGGCCTCAACGAGGGCAAGCAGCACCTGGCCGCGCAGATCGCCGAGAACGGCGGCATGTGGGAGTTCGACGGTCTGTTCGACCTGGACGGCAACCTCGTCCCCGCCAAGGAGATCGAGACCCGCTTCGGGTACGCGTGGCTGCTCCTGGACGACAACGGGCGCAGCACCGGCCGGTTCTTCAACGAGTCCAAGGCCAAGAGCGAGGAGCGCCGGATCGCCGCGCACGCGAAGAGAGGGTTCTACGTCGGCCGGGTGCGGGTGCCGGCGTACGCGGCCCTCGCCGGCGGCGGCGTCTGCACCGTGATGCCGATCGTCAAGCGCAAGGACGGCGGGTTCTCGGTCGACGCCGAGATCGTCGACAACGGCAAGTAAGCCCCCCAGGGGGCCGGGGCCGGGCCGCTGCCACTCGACCGGGCAGCAGCCCGGCCCACCCCCACACCACCACCCACCAGCACCACCTCGAAGGAACCCCTATGGACCAGCTGCGCCAGCCCACCGACACCCGCCGGCTCACCAACAACTCCATCCGCCACGTCGGCCAGCCCCGGTGGGTCGCCATGTACGAGGGCAGCCCCCACTCGGGTCGCAAGGAGGGCCGCCGCCGCGTCGGCCTCCTCATCCCGCGCCCCACCCTCCACAACCCCAACGGCCGCTCCCACATCGCCTACAGCCACACCGGCAGGCTCATGGAGTTCCGTATCGGTCACCTCCCCGACGGCAGCCACGGCGCCTGGTGGACCGCCCACGCCAGCGAACTCCCCCGCGAGCAGTGGCAGGCCATCCGTGCCGTCTACGACGACATCCAGGCGTTCTACACCAACGGCCAGCGCAGCAACTGACCCATCCCCGGCCGACCGCTGCCACTCCAGGCGGCCGGCCCATACACGAAGAGACCCCCGAGCGACACTTGCTCGGGGGTCTTATGCGTTCCCGACCCGGGCCAACCAACCCCCTATGTCGGGTGTCGAGTTCGCAGCTCATACCTATGTCGGGTGGCGACCGAGAAGGTGTACTCTCAACACATGGACTTCAACCTCACGCCAGCGGTCGTGAGGTTGCTCCAGGCCTTCCTCGAAGACCCGGAAGCGCCCCACTTCGGCGCGGAGCTGATCAAGAAGGCCCACGTATCCAGCGGCTCCCTCTACCCGGCGCTCCGGCGCTTCGAGGGTGCCGGCTGGGTCACGGGCGAAACCGAGGACATCGACCCGAGCGAAGCAGGCCGCCCGGCCCGCCGCTACTACACCCTCACTCCGCTGGGCGCCCGCGAGGCGCACCTCGCGCTGGCAGAACTCAGCCAGCGCGTACGACCGCCGGCGACCTCGCCGGGCTGGAGTGCAGGCCCTGTCGCGGAGGGAATCTAAGCCTGATGCACCACGGCATCGTCGCCGAGCTGGCGAGCAAGACCGCCGAGCACGGATCGACGTTCCTCGGCGAGGACTTCGTAGGCTGGCGCACCGCGCTGATCGTCGCGATCCCCGCCGCCGTCATCTACGAGCTGACCATGGCGCTGACGCGGAAGATGTCGCTGCGTCTCCCCTTCCTGATTCTCAAGCTCGCCAGGTTCGGCACACCCAAGGAGGAGTGGGAGTACCAGAGCCAGGAGTGGAAAGCGGAGCTCTGGAACATCCTCGGAGACCGTGAACGCCACTGGTTCCTGCGGTTCATCGACGGTATGACCTTCGCGATCCCGCTGGCCGTAGGCGGAGCACGCCTTTCGGCAAAGGCCAGCGTGAAGGCTGGACTCAAGCCCCGAGACGCGAAGGGCCCGAAGCATGCTGCGCGCCATGCCGCGCGCCGGCGACCCACAACCACGATCGCGGCACGAGCCGGTGTCGCCAGTGGAGTGCTCGGTATGGTCGCGGCAGGCGCAGCCAGCCAGCAACAGGCCTCCACCGTAACGGCTCCGTCCTTGATGTGGTGGGCCGTGGGCATCCTGGGTGCGCTCATCATCGTTCTTATGATCGTGGGCACGTTCTGGCTCGGTGTGCGTAACTTCAGTCGCTCATGGCGACCCTCTAATCGCGAAAAGTGATTCCGTTTCGGTCCCTGTCGGCGCCCCACCCTCGGGTCGGGCGCCGACCGCGTACCCGCGCGTGAGCCTCCATGACCTAGCCGCGCCGCTCCCAGCGTCATGACCTGGAGCTTGGCTGTCTGCCCAGTGACCGCGGCTGGCGGGCACGGCCCAAACCGCGTCGGGCCACTGCAACCATCGGCGGGGCACCGCAGTCTTGGTGAAGTGTGAGAGCACATCTGACCCAGCGCCGGAGTGATCGGCGCGGCCTGCGCCTGTGGCCGGTCGGCCGCGTCCTCGTCCTCGCCTTCGCTGCCGCGATCCTCACGGCCTCCACAGTGTTCTTCGCCGGGTGGAACCTGCTCGACGCTCGGGGGCTCAAGCCCGAGCACCGCATCGACTCCAACACCCTCTTCGATCTGGTGAAACTGTCCTTCGGTGTAGTCGCCGGAGCTGGCGCCCTGGTCGCCCTTGTCGTGGCCTATCGTCGTCAGCGCGTGGACGAGGACGGCGCCCTGCGGGAGGCCACCCGCCTGCACACCGAACGCTTCACCACCGCCGTGAGCCAACTGGGCCACGACTCAGCCGCCGTGCGTCTCGGCGGTGTGCACGCCCTGGCCGGAATCGCCGACGACGCCCCCACTCGCGAGTTGCGTCAAACCAGCATCGACGTCCTGTGCTCCTACCTCCGCCTGCCCTACACCGGAGAGGCTGACTTGCCAGCAGGCGACTCGGAAGCCAGACACAACTACCTGGCGCTGCGGGAGGTCCGCCACACCGTCATCCGCCTCATCCGCGACCACCTTCGTCTGGAACCCAAGCACCTCCACTCGTGGCAGGGCCACGACTTCGACTTCACCGACGTCACATTTGACGGCGGGGACTTCTCCGAAGCGACGTTCTCTGGCGGCACAGTCAGCTTCGAGAGGGCGACGTTTTCCGGCGGCGAGGTCGCCTTCCACAGGACGACCTTCTCCGGCGGCACAGTCAGCTTCAGGGAGGCGACGTTTTCCGGCGGCGCAGTCGCCTTCTCAGGGGCAACTTTCTCTGGCAGCACCGTCGAGTTCGGCAAAGCGACGTTCTCTGGCAGCACGGTCTACTTCAACAGGCTGACGGTCTGCAACGGGGTACTCGACTTCTACAGAACGACCTTCTCCGGCGGCACGGTCAAGGTCAAGGAAGGGAGGTTCTCCGGCGGCACAGTCAGCTTCGGGGAGGCGACGTTCTCTGGCAGCACGGTCAACTTCCACGGGACCAGGTTCTACGGCAGTACGATTGACTTCAAGGAAGCAGTGTTCTCTAGCGGCACGGTCGACTTCAGGCAAGCCCGCGGTACAGCACCGTCTGGTCTGCTTCTGCCGCGCAGGTCGTCCATGCCGACCGGCCTCCTTCTGCCACGAGCTTGGTCCGGCTGATTTGTGTTAGCCGTTGTGAGGGGTGCCCTTACCGACTGGACTCAACCTGCCCTCAACCTGGTACCCGGCTGGCTCCTGATGTGGGCCATGCTCCTCGTCGGTGTCCCTGTTAGTGATGGCGGCGAGCACAGAGGCGCCGGCCTGGCGTTTGGCGGGGATGTAGGTCCAGCGGTGGGCGAGGGCGGTGACGCGGCGGAGGGCGTCGCGCGCCTCGGTGTCGACGGGGGCCGGGACCGGCGGCGCGTCGGGGCGGGCCGGGTCGACGGCGACTGCGAGGGCCTTGCGCTTCCAGCGCCATGCCGTTTTGCGAAGATTGCTGTACTTCCGGCGGAGGTCGACGAGTTCGATGGGCTCGTCGGGGCCGTCATCCTGGTGGTGGGCGAGGCGGAGGAGGCCGGCGCGGAGCCGGTCGCCTTCGTCGGCGCTGAGTCCACCCTTACGCTCGGCGCGGGCGATGAGGTTGAGCAGCTGGTCGGTGGTGGGGGGCGGGGCTGTCCTGGGCATGGGGGCGGGTCCCGTGGTGCGGGGCCGCCTCGACGGTGCGGGTGTCGGTGCGGCCCGGGGATTACTGGTCGGCGTGCTGCCGGGTGGGTTGCCGGTGCGGGGTGGGGTGGCCGTCGAGGCTGAACGCTCACAGGACACCGGCGAGGCCGAGGCCGACGGCGAGCACCAGGAGCAGGAGGGCGGTGGCGGCGCCGGACACCGTGACCGGGTCCTGGAGGTCTTCGCGGGTTACGAGGCGGGGCATGGGTCGGGTTCCTCGGCGGGGCGGGTGGGGCGCGGGGAGTTGGGGCAGCCGATGGCGTCGGCGAGGGCTTCCCAGTGGGCGTCCTGCTCCTCCTGGGTCCAGGGCCTGTTCCGCACGGCCGGGTCGGGCCGGGTGGGGACGGTTTCGAGGAGCAGCTTTTCGATGGGGCTCATGGTGTGGCCTCCTCGGGCGTCTTGCGGGGTGGGGCGGTGGTGGCGGACTTCGAGGGGCGGTGCTCGTCGCAGCGCCAGCCCGCCGGGTAGAACCGGGCGGGGGCGCCGCAGAGGGGGCGGCCGGTGTCGCAGCCCGCCCCCTCGTCTCTGGCGCCGGGCACTAGAAGGGGGGCTCGTCGCTGTAGGTGCTGGCCTGACCGCCCTGGGCGCTTCCGCCCCACGGGTCGCCGGCGGGGGCCTGGTTGGCCCACGGGTCTTCGGTGGCCGGGGCGTTGCCGCCCTGCTGCTGGTTGCGCCAGCCGGTGTTCGCGGCCGGGGAGCCGTTGCCGTAGCCCTCGCCGTTGCGGCGGACCTTCTCCACCTTCGCGGTCGCGCGCAGCAGGGACGGGCCGACCTCGTCGACGTCCAGCTCGTAGACGGTGCGCTTGACGCCCTCGCGGTCCTCGTACGAGCGCTGCTTGAGGCGGCCCTGGATGATGACGCGCATGCCGCGCTGCAGCGACTCGGCGACGTTCTCGGCGGCCTGGCGCCACACGGAGCAGGTGAGGAAGAGGCTGTCGCCGTCCTTCCACTCGTTGGTCTGCCGGTCGAAGGTGCGGGGGGTGGAGGCGACGCGGAACTTCGCGACGGCGGCGCCGGAGGGGGTGAACCGCAGCTCGGGGTCGTCGACCAGGTTGCCGACGACGGTGATGACGGTCTCGCCTGCCATGGGGTGGTGCTCCTTGACTGTTCAGGCCGCGGTTCTGTGGCCGGTGGTGTACGGGGATCCGGGGCGCCGGTAGGTCTGGAAGCCGGGCGGGTTACCGATGTGGTAGGCCGGGCAGTACCGGCACTCGTAGATTTCGAGGTGCTGGCGGCCGGGCTGCTTGCGGAGCCACTTCCACTGCCGCTTAGCCTCGGAGTGGGTAGCGAACGGGACCTTCGTCCGGCAGGAGATGTCCTCGTCGCTGGTATCGGCCGGGCTCACGCCGCGGCCCTCCCCTTGTCCCAGGCCTTGATGAATGCGGCGTCGGTGAAGCGGGGGGCGTCGACCCAGGTGGTCTTACCGTTCGCGTCGGCCCGCACGCGGTCCTTGATGCGCTCCCAGGAGCGGCGCAGGGACTCCGGGTTCATGCTCAGGCGCTCGGCCATGAGGTCCCAGGGGAGGTCGAGGTAGCGGGCGCCGTAGGCGATGGCGTGGGTGCGGGCCTGCCCGGTGGGGACGGGGACGGGGTCACCGGTGACAGCGCGGACCGCGGCTGCGGTGTCGAGGCACACCACTTCGGTGCGGCCGGCGTTGGGGCGGCCCTTGGGGACGTCGATGATCTCGTCGTCCCAGGCGAGGGGCGAGTAGCAGTTGCTGATGCGGGCCGTCTCGCGGGCGGCCGCGGCCTCGTCGGCGGGCACGCCGTGGTCTTCGGGAGCCCACGCCCACCGCTGGTCGTACAGGGCGCAGACGAGGAGGTAGTCGGCGCGGGTGACGGTGTTGGTGTCGAGGACGGCGCGCTGGACCTTGCCGAGGGGCCAGCCGAGGGCGGCCGCAAGGTGTTCGAGGGGCCAGCCGAGGGCGACGAGGGCGCGGAGCCGGCGGCGGGTGCCGGGGCCGGTCACCGTGCCCTTGAGGACCGCCACGTTCGGGATGGTGACGCGGAGGATGCGGCGTTCCACGTCCCACCCGATCAGGTCGCCGCGGGCGGCGCGGCGCAGCTGGTTGGTGGTGAGGCGGGCGCGGGTTGTGATCTCGCGGTCGTTCAGGCCGGTGTAGCGCAAGGCCCGTATGTGGGCGGCGGCGGGGAGGCTGTGCACCATGCGGACGGGTGAGGCGACGGCGGTGGTCACGCTGCGAGGGCTCCTTCCTGGTCTTCGTGGTGGGTGGTGGGGTTGCGGCGGGCGTTGGCGCAGCCGCGGCACTCGGTCTTGCCTGTGGGGCGGACGTAGCCGTACTCGGCGAGGTCGTGGAGGCCGGCGGTGCAGGGCCCGGCGAGGGTGACGCCGTGGAGCAGGGCGTAGAGGATGCGTTCGCGCTGCCGGGTGACGTCGTCGGTGAGGTGGGGGCCGTGGACGCAGAGGTTGACTCCGCAGCCGGCCTTGACCAGGCCGACGGGCTCGGTGCCGTGGTGGAGGAGCCAGGCGAGCGGGCGGGCCGGGTAGCGGATGTTGTCGTGGTAGTGGACCGGGGTGGTGCCCTTGTCGGCAGTGCCGGTCCACAGGCGGTGTTCGCCGGCGCGTTCGATGCGCTCGCGGAACGTCCAGACCGCTGCGGTGGGGACCGCGCCCGGGGTGACGGGCGCGGTCCGGATGATCCGGCGGTTCACGGAGTGCCACCGTTCGGGGTGGCGCTCCAACACGGGCGGCAGCGTCCGCCGCGGGTGTGGCTCAACTCCTTGCCGCAGTCCGCGCACTTGCTCCGCGGGATGCCGCGGGCACGGTTCCGGCCGCGGAGGCTTTCGGCTCTGCACTCGCGGGAGCACATGATCTGCCCGGTGGTGGTCCGGCGGAACGGCTTCCCGCACTGCTTACAAGGGATCGGCTCGGACAGGTCGCGCCCGACAGACTTGCGGTAGCAGGCTGCATCACAGAACCGCTTGGTGGTCCTGCCGACGATGGGGAACGGTTTTCCGCAGTGCTCGCACTGGCGGACGTTGTCAGTGCCGCGGGTCAGGGTGGAGTGGTGCTGGGCGAAGACGAGGACCGTGCGCGGCTTGTCGATGTCCAGCTCGGCGATGCCGTAGACGGCGGTGACCTGGGAGTCGTCGACCCAGGCGATGCCGTTGGCTGAATCGCAGACGTGCTTGAGCATGTTGTCGACGTCGATGCGCTGCTTGTTGGGGCGGAAGAACACGCAGCCGAGGGCGATGTTGCCAGTCCACGGCTGGGGGAAGACGCGGCGCAGGTTCCACGCGGTGCGCTTCTCCGCGTCGACGTCTTCCTTCGTGCGGTAGGGCTTCCCGTTCCGGGTAAAGCGGGGGCGGCTCTTACTCGGCGGCTCGCCGTCGATGACGAGGATCTTCATCTGGCCCGTGCCAGGTGCGAGCGCTTCGCAGAGACGGAGCGCACGCTCGGTGTCCTCCTCGACGCCGCCGGCCGGCAGGATCGTGTCAGCCTGCTCGCTGGGGTTGGGCAGGGTGTCGGTCACGGGGTTCTCCAGGGCGTGGTCAGGAGGCGGACTTGTGGTGGTCCCGGCCCGGGGTGTCCGCGACGCTGGTGATGAGCCACAGCGGGGTCGGCTTCGGCACGGCCCTCAGCCGGGCGGCCGGCGCGGGGGTCGGGGCCTCGGCGCTGCACTCGGCGGTGTCGTTGCGGGCCTGGTCCAGCTGGTGCGCGTAGGTGACGCCGACCCGGTGCCGGCCGTGCCGGGCGCACGGGATGATCGCGTCGAACGGGTGCACCTCGTCGCCGGTGAAGACCAGCCGGGTGCCTTCCTCGTCCTCGGTGGTGGCGGTGCCGTTGCCCTGCCCGGTCCACTCGCCGATGAGGATGCCGAATCCGTAGGCGATGCCGGCGAGGTAGGCGCTGGCCTGCGCCACCTCCTCGTCGGTGGGCGCCTGCTGCTCGGTGGTGATGTCGGTGGTCACTCGGCACCCCCGGCGACGAGCTCACCGAGGGCGGTGAGGTGGCGCAGCTGGTCGGAGGCCCATGCCGCGGCGACCAGCGCGCGGCCGGCGTCTCCGCCTTCGAACCGAAGGGAGTGGGTGCGGGTGCCTTCCTTCATCGTCACGCCGGGCACGGTGACGATCTCCCCCGACTCCAGGACGACCTCGGCGGCCTGCCGTTCGGTCATCGTCTTGACCAGTGCAGTCAGGTAGGCCGGGCGGACCCGCCGAACGGTGATGGTCTCCTCGACGATCTCGCCAGGGGCGTGCTCGGCGACCCACGCGACCAGCTTGTCTTTGTCGCTGACATCCGGCTTCGCGTCGGGGTTGACGACACTGATGGCGGCGACCTTTGTACCGTCGGGCAGGCGCACGCCCTGGCGCTCGACGTCACTGTCCTCCAGCGCCGCCTGCGTGGCCGCGCGGGCGGCGGTGAGGGCGTCGCCGACCTTCTTCTCCAGGACGTTGAGGACGGCTTCTTCGAGGGCGCGGGTCTTGAGGTTGGTCACGTGCTGCTCCTTGCTGGGGTCGGTGCCGGGCCGCCGCGCGCGGGGGCGGCGGCCCGTGGGCGGGGGGGGGTTACTTCGGCTCGACGACCTGGTGCGCCTTCGCCTTCTCGTCCGTGGGGACCTTGATGACGGCGAGCGTGTCCTTGCCGCCGCGCAGCGCGTTCCAGGCGGTCAGTACCTGCGCCAGGTGGAGGCCGTCGGTGACTTCCTTGCCGTTGTCCTTGTCGGTCATGGCGCGCTTGCGCAGGGTCAGGACCGGGTGGCGAAGGGGGAGTTCGGCGCCGGTGCCCAGGGCCTCGTAGAACCAGGCGGCCTCGCCCTCGTCGAGGCGGGAGCACAGGTGGTGTGCGGCGCCGACGACGGACGGCGGGATGTAGCGGAAGTTGTGGTAGACGCGGACCGCTATGTCGGCGGAGCGGCGCAGGCCCGGGTACTTGTCGACCAGGGCGTACAGCTCGGGAGTGGTCGGGGACTCCTTCGCGGAGAACCGCCTGTCGCCGCTCTCCCACAGCCAGACCTTGCGGGTGACCGAGCCGAGCATCGTGGAGTTCTGCTCGCCGCGGAGGGCGAAGACGTCGCCCGGGTTGCGCTTGGCGCCGCCGTCCATCGTGCTCTGGGTTTCCATGGGCAGGTTGGAGACGACGAGGATCACGACGGTGGCGCCCGACTTGACGATGGCGTGGAGGCGGTGCTGGCCGTCCAGGATCGTGCCGTCGACGGCGACCTTGATGGCCTCGCCGTTGTTGTGCCACAGACCGGCCTTCATGAGGCGAACCCAGCCGTTGACGCGGGCCGCACGGATGGGCCGGTTGTGGGTGTTGCGGCGCAGCATCTCCTGGGCGATGGCCGGGGTGATGGTGAGGAAGTCGGCCTTGACCTCGGTGACGGCCGGCACGGCAACGAGCGTCGGCGGGGTGAACGGGTCAGCGGCCGGGCGGATCGGGCTAATAGCGGCAGTGGTCATGCGGGTTGTGCTCCTTCGGTGGGTGTTACGCGGCGGCCGGCGCGGAAGCGGCGGCGCTCAGGGAGTGCGCGAGGTCGCGCAGGGTCTGGGTGATCAGCTCGGCCGTGACGCCGAGCAGGTTCGGCCAGTTGGCGAGCCGGTCGATCACGTCGTCGGTCCAGTCGAGGTCCGGCCAGGTGGCGGCCATGTGCTCGGCGATGGCGCGCAGGACGTCCATGACCTCGGCGTTCTCCTGGAGGAGGGAGCAGGCCCGGGCGCTGGCTTCGACGGTGGGGAAGGCGAACAGGAACGGCAGGCGGCCGGTCACGGTGCGGTAGGCGGACGCGGGGACGTCCAGGGCCTGGCTGGCGGCGTCGGCGAAGGTGAGGTCATCGGTCCACAGACCGTCGCGGTCGATGCCGTCGGCCATGGTCCGCAGGTGCTTGGCGATGACGTCGTCCGGTGTTCCGGGCATGACTGGGACTCCCTTGGCGGGTGTAGGGCTTGGGGTGGTGGCCGGGCGGGCGGGAGCGGAGGGGGGCTCGACCGCCCGCCCGGCCTGCTACTGGGTGGGGGTGGTGGGGCGTCAGGCCCGGTAGAAGTCGCGCCAGAGGTCGTAGGGGTCGGCCTCGTGCTGCGCGCCGGCGTGGTGGTCGCCGTGGCAGTGGTCGCAGCGGATGACGCCCGCGTCTTCCTCGGTCAGGGCCCCGTCGACCAGGTCCGCGCAGTCGTAGCACTGGGCGAGTTCGCAGCCGGGGGTGAGGGCCAGACCCAGCTGCCAGGCGGCGATGGTGCTGAGGGACAGCCGCTCGGCGCGGTCGGCGTACGGGACGGCCGGGGTGTCCTCGGTGAGGCCGTAGGCGGTGCCCAGGCGGACGAGGACGAAGTCGATGGAGAACCGGACCTGGGCGTCGGTGAGTTCGACGCGGGTGATCCGGCGGCGCCCGGCGGGGGGCGCGATGGTGCTGGTCACTGGGTTCCTCCACGGGTGGAGTGATCAGGACCGGGGCGGTTGCCCTGGTCCCTGTCGGCGTGACCACCATCGCAGAAAGTATTGCCCGCGCGCAATACTCAATTGGGGGCGTTTAAGCAGGCCAGCGGCTTGCGGTGGAGATTGGACAGCCTCCGGGCATGACGAAGGCCCCGCCCCCGGGGGATTCGGGGCGGGGCCTTCGGCTTGTGGGTTATGCGCGCCGGCCGGACGTGGGGAGCCACCCCTTCACGAGGTTGCGGTGGAACTCCAGGATGGCCGAGCGGGAGACGTGTTCGCCGCGCTTGCCGGGGACGGCATACAGCGGACGGTCGGCGGCCTTGTACTTACGTCGCAGGTCGCGGGCACTCATCGGGTGGGGGCTCGTCGCGACGGCGGCCTCCGCCTCGGCCCAGGTGACTAGGTCCGCGGGGGGACGGGCGAAGAAGTCGGCGGTGACGCAGCCAGGGGTGCGGGGCGGCGCGGAGGACACGGCGGCTCTGATCTTGTTGTGTGGACGGTAGGGGTGGGTCAGGCGGCTGCGGCGACGCCGGCCTTTACGTTGTGGCGGGCGACCTGCCAGAGCGTGAATACGTGAGGCTCTCCCGGGGTGATGGCGCAGCGCAGCACACGGCATGCGGCTACCCAGGCCCCTTGCGGGCTGCGGGTGCCGACCAGGGACCAGCACAGGCAGGCGGGACACTCCAGCTTGCCGAGCAGGTCGTCGGCGTCGCCGATGGTCAGCGCGGCGCGCAGGTCGTGGACGAGACGCAGCTGGTCGTAGTCGATGCGGGCGGCGTCGTCGTTCTCGGCAAGGGTCGCGGCATAGTCGGCGAGCGCGGTACGGCCGACCGGGATCTCCACCTCGCGGCCGTAGCGGCGGGCGAAGTCTTCCAGGGCGTGCTCGTGGTCGAGGACGAGGTCGTAGACGCTGAGGTTGTACGGGGTGCCAGCGTTGGCGCGGGTCGCCCGGCGCTCGGGGAGGGCCAGGGCGCCGCCCTGATGGGTGGTGCCAGCTGTGGACCAGTGGGCGTCTGCGGCGATCTGGTACGCGAGAGCGCTACGGCGTGGTGCGCGCTGCGGGTTGGTCATTGGCCCCCCTTGAGTGTTCAGTGACTGGTCGCTGTCTGCGGGCATGCCGCCAGGACCCTGTGAGCGGAGTGACGGGTTCCGGTCATGGCCGGAACTTCATCCTGCCAGGCCGTTCCGGCCGTGTGCAGATGGGATGTCGTACATGTGGGCGAATAGTGAAGGCTTTGCCAGCGCCCTACTTAAGCTTTGCAGCAAAGCCGAAAAAAGCGCCTCCCGCCAGGACAGCCATGTACGGGTTGCCCGTTTCTGACGGGTTGGCGCCTTATATGCGTGCGACGTCGGCGAACGGCCGGCCGCTCTACTCCCGGGCCGCCTCAGCAGCTCGGGCCAGGTCACGCAGCAGGGAAGTGACCTCGACGGCAGAGTTGAAGTCGACCCCCGAATCGGGATCAGCCGGAAGATCCTCGCGCCCCTCCCGGACGCTGACGAGGCCACCCACCAGGCGCTCCAGCTCCCTGGTGATGAGGCTTACGACCGCGCCGGTCTCCTGGCTGCCGAGGTCGACGCCGGCCTTCTCGAACACGCCCCGCCAGTAGCGGTTCGCCTGCTCCTGGAGTTCAGCGTTCCCGGTGTCGTCGGCCGCGGCCAGCACCTCAGCCCTACGGCGGGAGGAGAGGTCCACGACCGACGCCATGTGTGGCGTTTCGGCGTCGCCCGGCTGGGCAGCGGTCGCAGGCATGTGGTCTCTCCACTGTGGGCGGCATCTGTCAATTAGCGGGACACGATACCCACCGGTAATCAGCCATGGGATAGCGGTACCCCCGCGCGCTTCCAGGTTGCCGACATGATCGCGCACGGGGGGGTACAGCAAGTCCCACGGGGGAGGTCAGGGACGCCCCCGACCTGGGGGCATCCTAGAACTTTCTCGCGGCAAACAACAGACCCTGTCCAATGTGCACCGATCAGTCCTGTTAAGCACCTCCCGGGCAGGCGAGAGCTGGGCGCCGGCCTACACAGCAGCCCGAAGCGATGCGACGCCCCTCCGTAGGCCACGCCGGGCCGGATCTTTGGCTTGATCTCGCTGGTGCTCTCTGGCGGGGGTTGACGCCGTCGACTAAGCACAGCTCACGAGCAGGGCTGAAACATAGGGGGTGTCTTCCCTGTCCTGCTGTCCCGGTGGGACGTTGACCTGGGCATATGGGCGGGACAGCCAGAGAGGTGAGTGTCCCGGCCGTCCCGCCCCCATGTTTCAGCCAGCGGCAGCGCCGCTGAACTCTTCCCGCCCAGACGAGGCGAGTGGACACCGAGACAGAAGGACACACGGGACCGCCCCGGCCAGCGGCAACGAGCAATACCTGGGCGTGGGCAATAACCGGGAAAGCGCCGAATACATCACGGTTATTGGGCAGCGGGAAATGGATTCGAGGCCGATTCACCAGCGGCTATGCATACCGCCGCTTCTTCGGGGCCTCTTGAGATCCGGCGCCAACATAGCGCCTTTCCCCCGCAGCAACGCCTTCCTCGTGCTCAACTATCGTGTAGGTGGCGAATGCCCCGCCTCCAGGATAGAAGGGCTCCCGATCGGTGCGGAAATGGACGTGGCGTGGGCAGTGCGCCGGGCCGCAGTTCCTGGATCAGGCCCGCGGCCGCGAGGGAGGCGAGCGTCGTGTCGGCCTATTTGGTTACGCGAGCGGCGCCGGCAACGATGTCCGCGACCTACAGCAACACCCTCCGCCGCCAACTGATCCGCATCGCGCGCTCCACCCGGAAAGCCACCCTCCTTGGGTTTGTCTGATATTACTGCCCAAATTGCTTTCTATTGAAACTGTCTTGCCACCATTTATTATAGGCTTCATTCCCCCTATAGATAGCGCTATTGGGGTCGCCGTAATAGCGTGGGTAGTAACCCGCCGGGGAATCCGGCGCCCGCTCCAGGGCTTCACGCTCTTTTTGAATTAGGGAGGTGTCGCCTGCTTTGTGATTACTCTTCCATTCATTTTGACTTTGAAGTCGATTATATATGGCGGCGCCTACGATGCCTACGACAGGCGCAGCGGCGCAGGCGGCGGCATAAACCTTTGCAATGGATTTCAGCTTTACCATAATCGCGCCTTTCTCGTTAGGCTATATCCATAAGGCGCCTGATTGTATTCATTCTAGAGTGAGACTGCATCAAGCCATGATTGCTCCCTTCTCTCAGCTTAGTACCTAACAGCGTGGACAACCCGGCGGCCGAACCGTTCGTAACCTCCGCCCGCCGGCCGAAGTTCATCGCGGCCCGGGGCTTCGCCCCCACCGATTGAGCATGGGCAATACGCGGGCAAGGAGGTCGGCACCGACGACCGGCAGCTCGGGCTACAGCTGCTTGACCTGCGACTTAGCCTTCCAAGGCCGCTGTACGGTACGGCCCGGTGAGGACCCCGCAGCCCCGGCCCGCCAGCTCGGTCAGACCGAGGGCCTCGCCGCGCAGCTCGGGCGGGCCGGAGACGGCCAGCCTGCTGCCGATCGCCTGGGCCAGGGCCTGGGCCTGCCACACCTCGGTCATCAGTTCCGGTACACCCGCGCCGTGCGCCAGCGCCCGTCTGCTCGCCACGATGAGCCGCATCGCGTCCATCAGTCGCCCCGTCCCCGTCGGTCCGAACCGCCTTGCTGCACTCAGTAGTTCACTACCCAGAGTGAGGGCGTGCGAGACGTAATGCCAGAGGAAGACGGAAATCTGTGGACAACAATTCGGATTCGGGCGAGGTTTTGAATACGGAGCGTTAAATTGGAGTGCGGTACTCCATCCCTGTCAGGCGGGCGGGAACCGCTTCTCGTTGCGGGCGATCTTCGCGTCCAGCGCGGCCAGCGGATCGATGTCGAGGACCTCGCAGAACTGGAGCAGATAGGACAGGACGTCGGCGACCTCGTCCGTGACCTTGTGGGCGGTGTCGGGGTCGTCCATCACCCGGGCCGACTCCTCCGGGGTCAACCACTGGAAGATCTCGACCAGTTCGGAGGCCTCCACGCTGAGGGCGGCCACCAGGTTCTTGGGCGTGTGGTACTGCCGCCAGTCGCGGGCGGCAGCGAACTCGGCCAGCCTGCGCTGGAGGTTCGCCACGTCGAGAGGTTCGTCGGTCACCCGTCCAGGTGTACCACCGTGATCGCTCCCCCTCCGACGGCCCAGGAGGCGTCGCTCAGCGCGCCGACGAAGCGGATGTGGCCGCGTTCGCCCATCAGGACTGCGGTGCGCAGGAGTTCGGTGCGCTGGCGGGGGTCGAGGCAGCGGTCGAAACCGTCGGCGAGGACGGTGAGGCTGCGCATGGCGTCGGGGACCTCGCCGGGGGCGTCGACCTCCAGGACGCCGGGGCCGGTGAAGAGGACCAGTGCGAGGGCGAGATGGCGCAGCTCGCCGTCGCCGAGCCGCGCCAGCTCCGAGCGGTGGCCGTCGCCCCGGTCGAGCAGCGCCCGTACCGTGCCGTCGCCCAGCGGTTCGGCGAGCAGGTCGGCGACGGGGCCGGCGCAGCCGGTGCGCACCGCGTCGACGAGCTGCGCGTGCCGCCGGCCGCATTCGGTGCGGGTGCGCCACAGCACGTCGGCGAGGTTGCCGCACCCGCGCAGCAGGCGGCCGGAGCCGGTGAGGACGGGGGTGCGCATGTCTTCGGGCCGTGGATCGCAGGCGAACACCGACCGGAGGGCGACGACCATCTGTTCGGCGGCGGCGAGAACCTGCCGCTGGCCGTCCGTCTTCCCCGCCACCCTCAGCGGCAGCAACGCCGTACCCAGCCGGTCGTCGGGGAGCGGGGCCCGGGTCACGGGGGAGCTGCCCGCCGTGTGCCAGGCGGCCTGTACGGCGCGCCGGCCCGGGTCGCGCAGGGCGGTCTCCAGGAGCACCAGGCCACCGGCGGTCAGCCGCTCCCCCACGATCCGCAGTTCGGGCTCGGCCTGCACGGCGACGTCGAGCCGCACCGGCCCCTCGGCGCCGTCGGCCGTACACCCGATCCGAAACCCTCGCCGCCGCTGTGCGTCGGGCCGCGCCCGCTCCGGCACGAGCGCGACGGGATCGGGAAACACGTCATCCAGCGCGGCCCCGCCCCCGAGCCGCGCCAGCGCCTCGTAGGCCGCGAGCACAGCGGACTTGCCACTGCCGCTGGGCCCCGCGAAGAGAGTCACCTGCCCCAGCGGAAAACTCGCACCCCGATGCCGGGCATAGGCGGAGAGCCGAAGCTCGGTGACCCGGGGTCGGGGGTCACGGCGGGGGGTGGGGGCGGCGGGGGTGGGGAGGGCCGAGGGCGAGACGAGCCGACGGACGGGCGACGGCGACGATCGGGCAGCGGGATCCGCGGGCCCGGCGGCCGAGCGGGCGGCCGACGCGTCCGCAGAACCGGTGGCCGGGCCATCGACGGGCGGGGCGGCGGACTCTGGGGCGGACGGACCGGGAGATGGCCCAGCGGCCGAGCGGGCGGCCGACGCGTCCGCAGAACCCGTGGCCGGGCCATCGACGGGCGGGGCGGCGGACTCTGGGGCGGACGGACCGGGAGATGGCCCAGCGGCCGAGCGGGCGGCCGACGCGTCCGCAGAACCGGTGGCCGGGCCATCGACGGGCGGGGCGGCGGACTCTGGGGCGGACGGACCGGGAGATGGCCCAGCGGCCGAGCGGGCGGCCGACGCGTCCGCAGAACCCGTGGCCGGGCCATCGACGGGCGGGGCGGCGGACTCTGGGGCGGACGGACCGGGAGACCCGCCGACGGCCGAGGCGACGCCGGGCGAACCGGCGGTACAAGCGGCCGGTGGTGGTTCCTGGCGACCGGAGCGGGCGCGCGGGACGGTCTCCGGAGACCGGGCGGAGGTGCCGGATCGGGACGGAGGAGGCCGTTCGGACGGCGGTGCCTCCGCCCCCGTCGGCATGCTCGCCGACGCCGCGCCTTCCGACGACGCGGACGGGGCCGGCGTATCGCCCGGGGCGGGACGGGCAGGCGGAGAAGAACCGGACGCGGACGAGGTGGGGGACACGGCCATATGCGGACCGTACGGGTCCGGCCGACCGGCGAACCGTTCCGCCGTCCGGACCTTCCTACGATCGGGGGACGGCGACGCTCACTCGCCCCTACGCCCGGGACCGGGCACCGGCCGCTCCTCGGCCCTGCGCCGCGGCGGAGAACCGGACATCCAGCCGGACGTCCAGCCGCCCGACGAGCGACCCGCCCCATGAGTGACCCGCACCGCTGCTGTCCCACGACTGCCGTCCCCGACCACTACGGCACGCCGCAACCGACCGGCCGAGCACTCACCCTCGCCACAACCGACGGACCCGGCATCCGGCAGCCCCGCAACCTGCCGGCGCCCCCGGTCGGCCTCGCGGCCGGTCGGGTCGGCTCAGCCGCCGGAGGCCCCCGCTCCCTCCATCAGGCCGCTGACCTCCGTGCCCGGCGGGGTCAGGAGGAAGACGTTGCGGTCGACCCGGTGCATTCCGCTGCCCAGGCCGAAGACCACGCCCGTGCTGAAGTCGAGGACGCGCTTGGCGACCTCCGTCTCCGCGCTGGTCAGGTCGAGCAGGACCGGTATCCCCGCCATCAGCGTCTCCGCGACCTCGCGGGCGTCCGCGAAGACATTGACCCGCAGGACGACGAAACGGCGGCGCGTCTCGGTCTCCGCGTCCGGAAGCGCACGGTGGCCCACCGCCGAAGGCCACGCGTCGCGGCCCCGCAGCGGCACGACCTGGGCGAGCCCCTCCCACTGTTCATCGGTGACGTCGTAACGGCTCACCGGCTCCCCCCGACCTGACTCGCACTCAATGCCTGCACCAGCCAATTCTTACGCCAAGTCACCCGTTCGGCCCAACAGCGACACGAAGCGCGAGCGAATACGCGGGGCACTTGGCCACAGAAGCGGAGATCTTCCTACTATTCAGCCGATTGCCGCGCATTAGAGGCTTCTTACCGGCCTCTCACCGGACTCTTCTCCTCCGGCCATGCACCGCTCACCACCCGCGATTACCGTCCGGTGCGTGCACTTGGCAGAAACACAACAGGTGACACCCGACCGGCGGACACAGTCGGCGGTGTCCGCCGCTCCGGGCAACTCCGGAGTCCCAGCGCAATGGCACCGCGTTCTGACGGTTCTCGCCGACATCAGTCTGTTCGTCGGTACCCGCTCGATCTGGACGCAGGCAGCCACGCACCACCTGCTCCTGGCGGCCATGATCTCGGTCTGCTACGCCTCGATCCTGGTGTCCGGCGTGCTCACGCTGATCGTCCGCACCACCCGGTCACTGGCCCGCCTCGACCTGGTGATCCTGGTCACGGCGGTGATCCTCGCCCTGTGCGGCTGGGCGCTGAACCACAGCGGCGGCGACGAGGGCGTCCTCACCACCCAGGCCGCCAAGGCGATCGTCGCCGGCCACCCGGTGTACGGACAACCCTGGCCCTGGCTGTTCGGCGGCAAGGGCGTCGCCCTCACGCCGACGATAGGCGGGAGCTACGACTACACGTACGGCTATCCCCCGCTGGCCCCGCTGCTCGCCGCCCCGCTGTTGTGGCTCGGCCACGACGGTGCCCCGGCGACGGCGGTGTGCACGGGTGCGCTGATCGCTGGCACGATCGCGCTGTGGCGGATGCTCCCGGTGCCGTGGCGGTCGGCGGCGACGCTGGCCTGCCTGGGCTTCGGTTTCCTGCCGACGTACGCCCGGGTCGGCTACCCGGCGATCATCGGCCTGGCGCTGCTGATCCCGGTGGTGGTGCGCTGGCCGCGGATCGGCGCGGGCGGCCGGCTGGGCGCGGCCGGGATCGCGCGGGCCGCATGCCTGGGGGCCGCGTGCGCGGCGCAGCAGCTGCCGTGGTTCGTCACGCCGTTCCTGCTGGCCGGGATCTACGCGGTGCGGCGCGGTGAACTCGGTGGCCGGGCGGCCGCTCTGGTGATCCTGCGGATCATGGGCGTGGCGGCCACGGTCTGGCTGCTGATCAACACGTACTTCATCGTGTCCGAGCCCGGCCGCTGGCTGCGCGGGATCGCGCTGCCGCTGATCCAGGGTGCCGTGGTGCACGGCCAGGGTCTGGTGGACATCACGCTGTACTACACGAACGGCAGCGACCGCATCGACTGGTACTCGCACGCCAGCATGCTCTTCGCGGCGGGCCTGCTCGCCCTGTTCGTGCTGTTCGTACGGCGGCTCGGCCCGGCCGCGACCGTGCTGCCCTGGCTGGCCTTCTACCTGGCGACCCGCTCCCAGGACGGCTACTACCTGATGATGACCCCGCTGTGGCTGGCGGCCGCCGTCACCGCTCCGCTGCCGGAGTTCGAGCGGGCCTGGCAGCCGCGCCCGGCCTTCCTGACCGGGCCCCGCCGCCGCACCGCCCTGGTCGCCGCTGTCGTCCTGCTGCTCACCCCGGCGCTCGCGAGCGCGGCCGTCGCGGTGTCCGGCAGGCCGCCGCTGCGGATGGCGATCACCGCCCTGCGCCGGGACAGGCAGTCTCCGGACGTCGTCAGGGAGATGACCCTGAAGGTGGTCAACACGGGGAGCACCCCGCTCACCCCGCACTACACGATCACCACCGGTCAGGGCATGAGCATGTACTGGCAGCAGGTGCGGGGTCCGGCGACGATCCCGGGACACGGCACGGCGAGCGTCGTACTCAAGCCGCCGAAGGGCCGCTTCGGCGTTCCGGGCAAGCCGAGCACCCGGCTGCGGCTGCGCGCCTTCACGGCCGATCCGCAGACTTTGTCCAGCCAGGACGTCAAGATCCGCAGGACGGCGCGTTAGCAGGACCGCGGGTCGGCGGGACGACGGGTCGGCAGGACCACGGCTCAGACCGCCGCGCGCGTGAAGCGGAGGGTCGCGGCCACCGTGGTCGGGCCGCCCATCATGCCCATCTGGTTGAACGTGATGCCGAACTCCTCGCGCACCACCTGGAACTCGGCCTCTAGGGTGAGTCCCTCGGCGTCCGCCGAGACCAGCTTGGCGGTGACCTTCTGGGGCCTGCTGATGCCCCGGACGGTCAGCTGACCGTCGACCTGCACCACGTCACCCGCGCCCCGCTCGGCGCCGCGCACCGCGAAGGTGATCTCCGGGTGGTTGTCGGCGTCGAAGAAGTCGGCCGAGCGCAGATGGTCGTCGCGCTTCTTGTTCTTGGTGTCGAGCGAGGTCGCGTCGATCACCAGGGTGCCGGTGGCGGTGCCGTCGGCGGACACCTCACCCCGGCCGCCGACGCCCGTGAAGGCGCCCTTGACGGTGATCAGACCCCAGAAGGACTTGTGCCGGACGGCAACGGCGGAGGCGGTCGGGTCGAGCTGCCAGAGGCCGGTTTCCACGGTGACGGTCATGGCCGTACTCCGATCAATTGATGGTTCAAATTTGGATGACCTCACGCTAGCCCAATATTCAAATTTGGACAACAGGTAGAATCGGCGGCATGGCCGCGTCCGAGGAACACCCCGCCGAGCTGCCCGAATGCCCGTCCTCCACGGGCGGCGGGCTGCTCCCCGCCGAGCTGCGCGCCTGGATGCTGCTGCTGGCCGCGACGGGCGCGGTGGAACAGCGGCTGCGGTCGGTCGTGAAGGAGACGCTGGACGTCTCGCACGACGAGTTCCTGATCCTGTGTCTGCTGGCCGAGCGGCCTCGCGAGGGTCTGCGCATGACCCGGATCGCCGAGCTCCTGGGCCGCCCCAAGACCCGCCTCACGTACCAGATCGCCTGTCTCCAGCGCGCCGGTCTGGTCACCCGCAAGTCGGCCTGCGGCGACAAGCGGGGCATCGAGGTCACCCTCACCGACAAGGCGCGCCGGCACTTCCAGGACGCCTCCGCCGCCCTCGCCGAGGCGGTCGGGCAGGCGGTCGGCCATGTCATCGGTCCGGAGCAGCGCGAGGCGCTGACCGCGCTGATACCGGAGCTCGCCGACGACACGCCCTGACGGTACGAATCAGGCCACTTCACCCCCGGGAGGCCCAGGTCACAGCCACGGAGAGGGCAAGGTCACAGCCCCGTCACCCGTGCACTTCTGACGGTCTGGCCTAGCATCCGAGCATGACGGTCCTGCCTGACGACGGGCTCCCACTGGCCGCCGAGTTCCCTGACGCGACACACGAGCAGTGGCAACGCCTCGTCGAGGGTGTGCTGCGCAAGTCGGGCAAGGAAGTCTCGGGCGAGGCCGCTGAGGACGCCCTGTCCACGACGCTGGAGGACGGGCTGCGCACCCGTCCCCTCTACACCGCGCGCGACACCGCGCCCGACCCCGGCCTGCCCGGCTTCGCGCCGTTCGTGCGCGGCGGCCGTCCCGAGGGCGGCACCGAGGGCGGCTGGGACATAAGGCAGCGGCACGCGGCGGCTCCGGACGGCGCGGTCCTGACCGACCTGGAGAACGGCGTCTCCTCGCTCTGGCTCGTGCTGGGCGAGGGCGGCTTCCCCGTCGACGGGCTGGGCGGGGCGCTGGAGGGCGTCTACCTCGACCTGGCGCCGGTCGTCCTGGACGCGGGCCGGGAGGCCGAAGCGGCCGCCGGTGAGTTGTTCCGGGTATACGACGAGAAGGGCGTCGACCCCAAGGCCGTACGCGGCAATCTGGGCGCCGACCCGCTCGGGTACGAGGCGCGCACCGGCACCGCCCTCCCCTTCGCTCCCGTCGCCGAGCTGGCGAAGCGGTGCGCCGAGGAGTTCCCGGGGCTGCGGGCGCTGACCGTGGACGCGCTGCCGTACCACGAGGCCGGCGGCTCCGCCGCGCAGGAGCTGGGGGCCTCGCTGGCCACCGGGGTGGCGTATCTGCGGGAGCTGACGGAGGCCGGGCTGGGCATCGAACAGGCCCTGGCCCAGCTGGAGTTCCGGTACGCGGCCACCGCCGACCAGTTCCTGACGATCGCCAAGCTGCGCGCCGCGCGCCGGCTGTGGGCGCGGGTCGCCGAGGTGAGCGGGGCGGCCGACGCGGGCGCCCAGGTGCAGCACGCCGTCACCTCGCCGGTGATGATGAGCCGCCGCGACCCGTGGGTGAACATGCTGCGCACGGCGGTCGCGACGCTGGCCGCCGGGGTGGGCGGTGCCGACTCCGTGACCGTGCTGCCGTTCGACCACGCGCTGGGCCTGCCGGACGCGTTCGCCCGCCGGATCGCCCGCAACACCTCGACGATCCTGGTCGAGGAGTCGCATCTGGCCCGGGTCATCGACCCGGCCGGCGGCTCCTGGTACGTCGAGCAGCTGACCGACGAACTCGCCCACGCGGGCTGGGAGTTCTTCCGGACGATCGAGCGCGACGGCGGCCAGGCGGCCGTACTGCGCTCCGGCCGGCTGCGCACCGACCTCGCGACGACCTGGGCCGAGCGCTCCAAGAAGCTCGCCAAGCGCCGCGAACCCATCACCGGCGTCAGCGAGTTCCCGCTGCTGACCGAGAAGCCGGTGGAGCGCGAGCCCGCGCCCGAGCCGCCTTCGGGAGGCCTGCCCCGGGTCCGCCGGGACGAGGCGTACGAGGAGCTGCGCGCCCGCTCCGACGCCCATCTCGCGGCGACCGGCGCCCGCCCCCGGATCTACCTGGCGACGCTCGGCTCGGCCACCGAGTACACGGGCCGCGCGACCTTCGCCTCGAACCTCTTCCAGGCGGGCGGTATCGAGCCGGTCACCGGGGGAAGCTTCGAGGAGAGCGGTGCCACCGAGGCGGTGCTCTGCTCCAGCGACGCGCAGTACGCCGAACAGGCCGCGCGGACGGCCGAGTCGCTGAAGGCGGCCGGTGCCCGGCACGTGGTGCTCGCCGGCCGGGGCGACCACGCCGGCATCGACTCGTACGTCTTCGCGGGCTGCGACGCCGTGGCCGTGCTGTCCGAGACCCTCGACCGCATGGGAGTGTCCTGATGGGAATCCCCGACTTCTCCGGCATCGAACTGGGGACCCCCGTCACCGAGGGCAGCGCCGAGGAATGGCGGGCGGCCGGCGGTGACCTGCCGCTGTGGGAGACCCCGGAGGGCATCGGGGTCAAGCCGCTCTACACCGGCCGTGATCTGGAGGGCCTGGACTTCCTGGGCACCTACCCGGGCATCGCGCCGTATCTGCGCGGCCCCTACCCGACGATGTACGTCAACCAGCCCTGGACCATCCGCCAGTACGCGGGCTTCTCCACCGCCGAGGAGTCCAACGCGTTCTACCGGCGCAACCTGGCGGCCGGTCAGAAGGGCCTGTCGGTCGCCTTCGACCTGCCCACGCACCGGGGTTACGACAGCGACCACCCGCGGGTGACCGGTGACGTCGGCATGGCGGGCGTGGCCATCGACTCGATCTACGACATGCGGCAGCTGTTCGACGGGATCCCCCTCGACAGGATGACCGTGTCGATGACGATGAACGGCGCGGTGCTGCCCGTGCTGGCGCTGTACATCGTGGCGGCGGAGGAACAGGGCGTCGCGCCCGAGAAGCTGGCCGGGACCATCCAGAACGACATCCTCAAGGAGTTCATGGTCCGCAACACCTACATCTATCCGCCGAAGCCGTCGATGCGGATCATCTCCGACATCTTCGCGTACACCTCGCAGCGGATGCCCCGCTACAACTCGATCTCCATCTCCGGGTACCACATCCAGGAGGCGGGCGCGACGGCCGACCTGGAGCTGGCGTACACGCTCGCGGACGGTGTCGAGTACATCCGGGCGGGACGCGAAGCCGGCCTGGACGTGGACGCGTTCGCGCCCCGGCTCTCCTTCTTCTGGGCGATCGGCATGAACTTCTTCATGGAGATCGCGAAGTTGAGGGCGGCCCGTCTGCTGTGGGCCAGGCTGGTCTCGCAGTTCGAGCCGAAGAACTCCAAGTCCCTCTCCCTGCGCACCCATTCGCAGACCTCGGGCTGGTCGCTGACCGCGCAGGACGTGTTCAACAACGTCACGCGTACGGCCGTGGAGGCGATGGCGGCGACCCAGGGCCACACCCAGTCGCTGCACACCAACGCCCTCGACGAGGCCCTGGCACTGCCCACCGACTTCTCGGCGCGGATCGCCCGCAACACCCAGCTGCTCATCCAGCAGGAGTCGGGGACGACCCGGGTCATCGACCCGTGGGGCGGCAGCGCGTACGTGGAGCGGCTGACGTACGACCTCGCGCGCAAGGCCTGGGCGCACATCCAGGAGGTCGAGGCGGCCGGGGGCATGGCCAAGGCGATCGACGCCGGCATTCCCAAGCTGCGCATCGAGGAGGCGGCGGCCCGCACCCAGGCCAGGATCGACTCCGGACGCCAGCCGGTGATCGGCGTCAACAAGTACCGTGTGGAGAACGACGAGGCGATCGAGGTCCTCAAGGTCGACAACTCCTCCGTACGCGCCCAGCAGATCGAGAAGCTGCGGCGGCTGCGCGCGGAGCGGGACGAGACGGCGTGCCGGGACGCGCTCGACGCGCTGACCCGGGCGGCGGACGGCGACGGCAACCTGCTGGAGCTGGCCGTGCACGCGGCCCGCGCCAAGGCGACCGTCGGTGAGATCTCGGACGCCCTGGAGAAGGTGTACGGCCGGCACGCGAGCCAGATCCGTACGATCTCCGGTGTGTACCGCAACGAAGCAGGCGAGTCCCCGAACGTGGACCGCACCCGGGCCCTGGTCGACGCGTTCGACGAGGCAGAGGGGCGCCGCCCGCGCATCCTGGTCGCCAAGATGGGCCAGGACGGCCACGACCGCGGCCAGAAGGTGATCGCGACCGCCTTCGCCGACCTCGGCTTCGACGTCGACGTCGGCCCGCTGTTCCAGACCCCTCAGGAGGTCGCCCGCCAGGCGGTGGAGGCGGACGTCCACGTGGTCGGCGTGTCCTCGCTGGCGGCCGGCCACCTCACCCTCGTACCGGCGCTGCGCGAGCAGCTCGCCGAGGAGGGACGGGAGGACATCATGATCGTGGTCGGCGGAGTCATCCCGCCGCAGGACGTGCCGACCCTCCTGGAGATGGGCGCCACGGCCGTGTTCCCGCCCGGGACGGTGATCCCGGACGCGGCCTACGACCTGGTCCAGCGGCTGTCGGCGGAACTCGGGCACGACCTGTGATCGATGTCGACGCCTATGTGAAGGGTGTGCTCGACGGGAAGCGCGCGGTCATCGCCCGCGCCATCACCCTCGTCGAGTCCACCCGTCCACAACACCGGTCGCTGGCGCAGGAGTTGCTCACCGAGCTGCTCCCGCACAGCGGCCGGGCGCGGCGGATCGGCGTCAGCGGGGTGCCGGGCGTGGGCAAGTCGACGTTCATCGACGCGTTCGGCACGATGCTGACCGGGCTGGGGTACCGGGTGGCGGTGCTGGCCGTGGACCCCTCGTCCACCCGGACCGGCGGCTCGATCCTGGGCGACAAGACGCGGATGGAGCGGCTGGCCGTCGACCCGAACGCCTTCGTCCGGCCCTCCCCCAGCGCGGGCACCCTCGGCGGCGTAGCGAAGGCGACGCGCGAGTCGATGGTGGTCATGGAGGCCGCCGGGTACGACGTGATCCTGGTCGAGACCGTCGGTGTCGGGCAGTCGGAGACGGCGGTCGCCGACATGGTCGACTCCTTCCTGCTGCTCAGCCTGGCCCGCACCGGCGACCAGCTCCAGGGCATCAAGAAGGGCGTGCTGGAGCTCGCCGACGTGATCGCCGTCAACAAGGCGGACGGCCCGCACGAGCGCGACGCGCGGTCCGCGGCACGGGAGTTGGCGAGCGCGCTGCGGTTGATGCACGGCAAGGACGCGGCCTGGACTCCGCCGGTGCTGAGCTGCAGCGCGCGGGAGTCGACCGGCCTGGAGCTGGTCTGGGAACGCCTGGAGCAGCACCGGGCGTTGCTCGACTCCACCGGGCGGCTCGCGGACAAGCGCCGTGAGCAGCAGGTGGGTTGGACCTGGGCCATGGTGCGGGGCGAGCTGCTCGGGCGGCTGTACGCCCACCCCGCGGTGCGCGCGGCCGCCCCCGACCTCGAACGGCAGGTCAGGGACGGCTCGTTGACGGCGACGCTGGCCGCCGAACACATCCTCAAGGCCTTCGAGGAGTCTCCGGACGGCCCTCAGGCCAACTGATCCTGGAGCGCCTCGCGGGCCCGGGCCACCCGAGAGCGGACCGTGCCGACGGGACAGTCGCTGACCTCGGCGGCCTCGGCATACGGCAGCCCGACGAGCTGGGTGAGGACGAACGCCTCGCGCCGCTCGTCGGGCAGGGCCGCAAGGAGATCCAGCAGCACAACCCCCTCATCGAAGCCGGGCAGCCCGTGCGGCTGGGCCCGTTCGACGGCGAGTTGCCAGTCGGGGACGTCCGCCGGGCGCGGCCGGGCGGCGGCGTACCGATGACTGTCCACGACGGCCCGGCGGGCGATCGACAGCAGCCAGGAGCGGGCCGAACTGCGGCCCTCGAAGCGGTGCAGGCTGCCGAGCGCGCGCAGGAACGTGTCCTGCGCGAGATCGT
Organism: Streptomyces sp. Ag109_O5-1; assembly: GCF_003814875.1. Classification (GTDB taxonomy): domain Bacteria; phylum Actinomycetota; class Actinomycetes; order Streptomycetales; family Streptomycetaceae; genus Streptomyces; species Streptomyces sasae. Next base: position 3,157,907 of record NZ_RKQF01000001.1, read on the forward strand.
CGACCGCCTGCGGGTCGGCGCAGAGATGGGCGACGTACCGCAGGACGTCGCGGTGCAGGGCCCGTACGAACGCGTCCACGGCAACCGTGTCGCCGGACCGGGCGGCAAGGGCCCAGGCCGTGATCGACTCGTCGCGTTTCTCGGTCGCGTCAGGGCGTGCGGGCAGGACAGAAGTGATCACTCGGTGTCCTCGGTGATGAAGAGGAAAGGGGAGACGGCCCGGTGGCGCTCGCGGTGCTCGTCGAGCGGGCGTACGGCCGCCGTGTTCGTCCGGGCCGCGCAGGGGCGGTCCCGGAACACCAGCTGTCGTCAGGCGACAGCCGTCCGCACGGGAGGACCCCGAGAAGTGATCGCGTGGACGAGGAGAAGGAGCCGCGGTGCCCGGTCCGAACGTCGGCGGCGCAGCCGGGGGCGCGGCCGCTCGGGGGTGACGGGCAGGGCGAGCAGCAGCCGTAGCGGGGCGACGAGACGGCCTGCGAGGGCCCGCAGGATGCGGAACGCCGCGCGTTCGCCGTGGCCGAGCCAGAGGCCGCACAGCAGCGCGGCGAGGAGGTGGGCGGCGAGCATGCCGGTGGAGGCAGTGCCGCCGGTGCCGAAGCCGAGGTATTCGACGGGGTCTGCATGGGCGGGGCCCATATGCATGGAGGCCATGTCGCCGGCCGCGTCCATGTGCATGGCGCCCATGGGTGTTGTCCTGGTGGTCCACGCCTGGGCCGCGGAGAAGCCGGAGTGCAGAGCCGTCTGGGCGCCGACCGCGGCGGACGCGACGAGCGGCAGCCCGCGTTCGCGTGCCGACAGGGCCCAGCCGAGAGCGGCGGTGACCGCCATGCCCGCGGCCAGTGCCCAGCCGGGCACCGTGCTGCCGGACATCATGACGTGGCCCAGGGCGGCGAGCAGCACACAGACGGCCGCGAACACCGCGGACCGTATTGTGCGCGCGCACCAACCTGCCGTCATGGCGCATCATCCTTGCATCCGGCGGCGACCCGTCCAGGGAGTGGTACGGGGATCCACAGGTGGCGTGCTCAACTCACAGGTGGGGAGGGTTGGTTCACAGTCGGCTGCGGGCCGGTGGGGGCTGGCCGCGCCCACGCGGCGGAGCCGCACATCGATACGGCCCAGCGCCCCTTGCGGAGCGCTCCTCAGCCGCTTCTCTTCAGTCCCGCCCATGGACCATCCGGTACCCCCGGCTGCACGCGCTCCCCCGTCACGTCCACCAGGATCGTGCGGTCGTCGTCCAGGTCGGATCTGACTCGGCGCAGGTGGCCTGCTCTGTCGATCCAGTACGTCAGGGGCGATTCATCGGGCGTGGGGGTCGGCGGGGGTGCGGAGAAGACGTCGTACGTCCGGCCGTCGATGCGGTCCTCACCCAGATGGCGTGGCCCCGACCTGGTGAGCAGCCGTGTGCTGTCCGGGCGGGCGGCGGCCAGGCTCAGCGTCAGCCGGAGTGCGGTGTCCAGCGAAGCGGGGCCGTACTGGCGGCGGATCCAGGCCCCCGGCTTCACCCGCGCCGCGTCCCGTACCGCCTCCGCCAGCGACGCCGGTTTGGCCAGGGGGCCCGCGCTGCCGTCGATCCTGGGGCGGGCGATCGACAACCCGGTGCCGTCCCACGCCAGCAGCCCCCGCTCCGCCGCGTCCCCCGTGTCGAACCAGCCCACCGCCCGGTGCCGGTGTTCGTCGACCACCGCGCGGATCACGGCCGTACCGCCGGGCAGCGGCGCCTGCACCGTCACCTGTTCCGGGCTGTCCCGGTAGGCCTCGAACCGGGTGCGGGCCATCCGCCGCGCCTCGGCCGCCGAGAGGGGGCGGGGATCGCCACCGCCGCCGACGGCGAACGGCAGTGTCCCGCACACTCCGGCCACCACGGCGAGGGCCGCCCAGGTCCAGGGGGATCGCATCCGTGCTCGTACTCGTGCCGCTGTCCGCATGGCAACGTACCTACACGCGGACGGGCCGCGCCCGGTCGACACCGGTGCGCGGCCCTCTCGGCATCACCCTTGCGGGGTGCGCCGTTTACTCCGTAGCGAGGCTCCGGACGGCCTCCCGGATCAGGTCGGCGACCTTCTTCGGGTGCGCGAGCATGACCAGGTGGGACGAGTCGACCTCGACCGTGGTCATACCGGCGCGCTCGTAGCCGTAGCGCTCGACGTCGGGGTTGATGGTGCGGTCGGAGGACGACACCAGGCCCCAGGACGGCTTGGTCTTCCAGGCGGCGACCGGGGCCGCCTCGGCGAAGGCCGCGCCCGCCAGCGGGCGTTGGGAGACGGCGAGCACCCTGGCCAGCTCCGGGTCCACGTCGGCGGCGAAGATCGCGGGGAACCTGTCGGTCTCGACGGTCACATCCGTGCCGGGCTCGTCCGAACCCGCGACCGGGAACGGCGTGTACACCAGCGCCGAGGCGAGCTCGGAGTCGGGGAACCGGCCCTGCAGCTCGCCAAGACTCTCGCCCTCCTCCAGGGCGTAACCGGCCAGGAAGACGAGGGCCTTCACGTTCTCCTCGGCGCCCGCGACGGTGATGACGGCGCCCCCGTAGGAGTGCCCCACCAGGACGACGGGGCCGGGAATCGCACGGACGACCGAGGCGATGTAGTCGGCGTCGCCGGTCAGGCTGCGGTTGGGCACGGCCGGGGCGAGCACCTTCAGGCCGTCGGCCAGCAGTTCCGGGATGACCCGGGCGAAGCTGGACGCGTCGGCGAAGGCGCCGTGCACCAGGACGACGGTGGGTGTGGGAGTGGGGTCGGTCATGGGAGTTCCCTGTCGGTGTCCGAGGGCTGACGGGGGGCCGGCCTAGCGCGGGTCGACGCCGATGTCCGTGTCGACGTCGTAGGCGGCTTCCCCGTGGTCGGGGGCGGGGTGCCCGATGTCCGCCCCCAGGTCGAAGGCCGCCGCCCCGATGGCCTCCGCCAGCTCCGCTTCCTCGCGTTCCGCCTCGGCCCGGCGGTGGTGCTCGGCCAGCTGTTCCCTGAGGTGGCTGAGGTGCGGGTGGCCGTCGTGCGCGGGCGGCTCGCTCGTGGTCATGCCGGTGCCCGGATCAGGCGGTGTGCAGGGCCGTGTGCAGGGTGCGTACGGCCAGGGAGATGGCTGCCTCGGCGGCGTGGGTCTCGCGCAGGGCGTTGAGCATCACGAAGTCGTGGATGATGCCCTGGAAGCGGACGGCGGTGACGGGCACGCCGGCCTCGCGGAGCTTGTTGGCGTAGGCCTCGCCCTCGTCACGCAGCACGTCGGCCTCACCGGTGATGACCAGGGCCGGGGGCAGGCCGGTGAGCTGCTCGGTGGTGGCGCGCAGCGGGGACGCGGTGATCTGGGCGCGCTCGGCCTCGTCGGTCGTGTACTGGTCCCAGAACCAGAACATGCCGTCGCGGCGCAGGAAGTAGCCCTCGGCGAACTGGTGGTAGGAGGCGGTGTCGAAGCTCGCGTCGGTGACCGGGTAGAACAGCACCTGCTGGAGCAGCGGGACGCCGCCGCGCTCCTTGGCCATCAGGGTCAGCGCGATCGTCATGTTGCCGCCGACCGAGTCACCGGCCACCGCGATCCGGCCGGCGTCCAGGTCCTTGGTCGCGCCCTGCTCCACGACCCACTTCGCGACGGTCCAGTTCTGCTCGATGGCGACCGGGTAGCGGACCTCGGGAGAGAGGTCGTACTCGGGGAAGACGACGGCGGCGTTCGCGCCGACGGCGAGTTCGCGGACCAGGCGGTCGTGGGTGTGGGCGTTGCCGAAGACCCAGCCGGCGCCGTGGATGTAGATGATCACCGGGAGGGTGCCGGTGGCGCCGGCGGGCTTGACGATACGGGCCCGGACGGTGCCGGTGGGGCCGCCGGAGACCGTGATCCACTCCTCGTCGACCGCCGGCTTGGCGATCTCGCCGGACTGCACCTCGTCGACGGCCTTGCGGCCGTCCGCCGGGGCGAGGTCGAAGAGGTAGGGCGGGTTGGCGGTGGCCTCCACGAAGGCCTGGGCGGCGGGCTCCAATACCGGCGTGACGGGCGTGAAGGCTTCGGACATGCGAGTCTCCTGGGATTGCGTGGGGCGCACCGGCCGATTCCGGCGCCGCCGCGGCCCACCGTAGGAGCGATGTGTGCCGGACAGTTGCCCCCGAGCGCACTTCCGGCGGCCCGGCAGCGCACGTGCGGACGCGGGGGCGCAGCGCTGCGGGGTGGAGCAGGTACGACGGCGGTGCGCTGTCGGGCGGGCACCACCTTGCCGAGGGGCGGGCGCGGCCGTGCACCCGGGCGGATCCGGCCACGCACCACCAAGCCGGCACCACCGCCCACCCCAGCCGAACACCGCCACGCACCACGGAGCCGACACCACGCACCACGGAGCCGACACCGCGCACCGCGGGCGGGGACGGCCCCGCACCGCACACGGATCCGGCCATGCACCGCCTGGCAGGCGCGACGATGTGCCGCCGAGCGGCGGGCGCGGCCGTGCGCCGCAGGGCGGATGCGCGTGCGCGCACGGGACACACCGCGGCCGGTATCGGACCTAGCGTGACGGCCCGGCGGTCGCGGTTCGCCTCTGATCCGACGGCGAACACGGACCCCGGCACCGCAGTTCCCATCCCGGAGGGGGTCCAGCAAGCGTGTCCTCAATGCCGGTCGGCGGTCTGGTTCCCCAGGCCGTCGACGATCCCGCCGACCTCGTCGTCCGCAACGCGAAGATCCACACCGGAGACCCGAACCGCCCGCACGCGGGGGCTGTCGCCGTCCGGGACGGTGTGGTCACGGTCGTCGGCGACGACAAGGACGTGGCTGCGCACATCGGCCCGGCCACCAAGGTGGTCGACGCGCTCGGGCGGCGGGTGATCCCGGGGCTCAACGACGCCCATCTGCACGTGATCCGCGGCGGGCTCAACTACGTACTGGAGCTGCGCTGGGACGGGGTGCCCACGCTGCGCCAGGGCCTGGCGATGCTGCGCGAGCAGGCCGCCCGCACCCCGAGGGGCCAGTGGGTGCGGGTGGTGGGCGGCTGGTCGGCCGAACAGTTCGCGGAACGGCGGCTGCCGACCGTCGCCGAGCTGAACGCCGCCGCCCCGGACACCCCGGTGTTCGTCCTGCACCTGTACCAGTCGGCCGTCCTCAACCGGGCGGCGCTGAAAGCCGCCGGATTCGACAAGGACACCCCCGATCCGAGGGGTGGCCAGATCGTGCGCGGCCGGGACGGGGAGCCGACGGGCATGCTGCTGGCCGCGCCCAGCGCCCTCGTCCTCTACTCGACACTGGCCAAGGCTCCGGTGCTGGACGAGGAGCACCGGAAGTCCTCGACCCGGCATTTCCTGCGCGAGCTGAACCGGTTCGGGCTGACGTCCGCGATCGACGCGGCCGGCGGCTTCCAGAACTTCCCGGAGAACTACGGCACCGTCGTCGAACTGGCCGAGGCCGGTGAGCTGTCGCTGCGCATCGCCTATCACCTCTTCCCGCAGACCGCGGGCCAGGAGGTGGCCGACCTCACCCGCTGGATCGAGATGGCGGACTACGGGGACGGCGACGAGTGGCTGCGCCTCAACGGCGCGGGCGAGAACCTCACTTGGGCGGCGGCCGACTTCGAGAACTTCAACCAGCCACGTCCCGAACACGAGGACTACGAGCCGGAGTTCGAGAAGGCGGTGCGTCTTCTCATGGAGAACGGCTGGGGGTTCCGGCTGCACGCCACGTACGACGAGACCATCCGCCGGGATCTCGCGGTCTTCGAGAAACTGGCCGCCGAAGGGCTCTTCCCGGCCGGGAACCGGTGGTTGTTCGACCACGCGGAGACCGTGTCGGCGCAGAGCCTCGACCGCGTGGCCGCGCTCGGCGGTGCGATGTCCGTACAGAACCGGCTGTCCTTCCAGGGCGAGGCCTTCCTGCGCCGCTACGGCCCCGGTGCCGCCGCCGACGCCCCGCCGATCCAGGAGATGCTGGACCGCGGACTGACCGTGGCCGCCGGCACCGACGCCACCCGGGTCTCCACCTACAACCCGTGGGTCGCCCTGCACTGGCTGATCAGCGGCCGCAACGTCGGCGACCTCGTGCTCCGCCCCCCGTCCAACCGGGTCGACCGGCAGACCGCCCTGCGCATGTTCACCCGGGCCGGCGCCGAGCTGACGGGTGAGGAGGGGGTCAAGGGCATCCTGCGCCCGGGCTTCTTCGCGGACCTCGCGATCCTCTCCGACGACTACTTCACCGTGCCCGAACCGGAGATCGCCCGCATCGAGTCGCTGCTCACCGTCACCGGCGGCCGGATCGTCTACGCCGCCGGCGAGTACGAGGGCCTCGACGAGGAACTGCCGGCCATCACCCCTGGCTGGAGCCCGGTGGCACACTTCGGCGGCTACCAGGCGGCCCCGCGCGGCCTGGCGGGCGTACGCCAGGCGGAGGCGCTGGGCGAGGCCGTCGCCGAGTCCGAACTGCACCGCGCCTGGCGGGTCCGGCGCGGCCTGATCCCGGACGGCACCGCCATGCCGTCCGACCCGTGCTTCCTCTGAGACTCCCGAACTCCGGACTCCCGGAAGGAGGACGGCACTTGAACCTCCTCCTTCCGGGGCGCCATCCCACCCTTGTTCACTGAGAAAGGTTCTTCGTCATGGTCGACATCGCCCAGGTGACCGCTGCCCCCAGCCCCGGCCTCCTCACCCCCGGCAACTGCGCCGTGCTGTTCGTGGACCACCAGCCGCAGATGTTCTTCGGCACCGGTAGCGGCGACCGCACCGCGATCATCAACTCCACCCTGGGTCTGGCCAAGGCCGCCAAGGCGTTCGGCGTGCCGGTCGTGCTGAGCACGGTCGCCGCCGAGTCCTTCTCCGGCCCGATCATGCCGCAGCTCACGGACGTCTTCCCCGGCCAGAAGATCATCGACCGCACTTCGATGAACGCCTGGGAGGACGAGGCGTTCGTCGAGGCCGTCAAGGCGACCGGACGCGAGAAGCTCGTGATAGCCGGTCTGTGGACCGAGGTGTGCGTGGTCCTGCCGGTGCTCTCCGCCATCGCCCAGGGCTACGAGGTCTACGTGGTCGCCGACGCGTCCGGCGGTGTCACCCCGCAGGCCCACGAGCACGCCGTTCAGCGCATGGTCCAGGGCGGCGCCGTGCCGGTGACCTGGGTCCAGGTGCTTCTGGAGCTCCAGCGCGACTGGGCCCGCACGGAGACGTACGAGGCGGTCACGAACGTGGTCAAGGAGAACGGCGGCGCCTACGGCCTCGGCCTGGTCTACGCCCAGACCATGATCGGCGCCCACGCGGCCGGCTGAGCGGACGTCACGTCCCGAGCCAGGAACAGGCAGGAAGAAAAGGAAGAACAGGAAGACATGGACGCTGGACTGCTGGTCCTCCGGCTGCTGGCGGGACTCCTCATCGCCGGCCACGGAGTGCAGAAGGTGAGCTTCCACCTCGGGGGCAAGGGCCTGGCGGGCGGAACGGAGGAGTTCCGGCACGACGGGTTCCGCGGCGGCCGGCTGACCGCCGTCGTCGCGGGCGGCAGCCAGGTCGGCGCCGGCCTGTTCCTGGCCGCCGGACTGCTCACGCTGCTGGCCGCGATGGCGGCGATGGGTGTGATGACGGTCGCGGGCACCGTCAAGTGGCCCAAGGGGCTGTGGGTGCAGAACGACGGGTACGAGTATCCGCTGGTCCTCGTCGTCATCTCGGTGGCCCTGGCCCTCACCGGGCCCGGCCGGTGGTCCGTCGACCACGCGCTGAGCCTCACCCCGTGGCCGCTGTGGCTCGTCCTCGCGGCGATCGTGATCGGCCCCACGAGCGGGCTGCTCACCCGCGCGGTGCTGCACCGCACCTCCACCGCACCGGAAGGAGCGACCCGTGCGCGGGCTGCTGACTGACGCGTTCCACACGCTGGTACCGCCCAAGGACGACCGCCACGGCCCGCTGCCTCCCCTGATGCTGACGCTGACGGTGGTCACCGGGCTGGTCGACGCGGTGAGTTATCTGTCCCTCGGGCATGTCTTCGTCGCCAACATGACCGGCAACGTGGTGTTCCTCGGCTTCGCACTGGCGGGCTCCCCGAACCTGTCCGCGCTCGCCTCCGTCGTCGCCCTGGCCGCGTTCCTCGCCGGGGCGCTGGCCGGGGGGCGGCTGGGCACCCGGTTCGCCACCCACCGCGGGAGTCTGCTGAAGACGGCGACGGCCGTGCAGACGGTGCTGGTCGCCGTCACTGTGGCGGTCGCCGCGGTCACCGACGGCCGGGTCGGCACCGGGGTCCAGTACACGCTGATCGTGTTCCTCGGGCTCGCCATGGGCCTGCAGAACGCGGTCGCCCGGCGTCTCGGCGTCCCCGACATGACCACGACCGTGCTGACGCTGACCCTGACGGGCCTGGCCGCGGACTCCGGTCCGGCGGGCGGTGCCGCGCCCCGGCCCGGCCGCCGGATCCTGTCCGTCCTGGCCATGCTGCTCGGCGCGTTCGCCGGGACCGAGCTGCTGCTCCACGGCCATCTGGTGTTCACCCTGGGCCTGGCCCTGCTGCTCCTGCTCATCACCTCCCTGGCGACGCACCGCCTGGCCGGCGGCGACCCCGCCTGGACCCGGTCGGGAGCGGCATGAGCGGCGCCGCCACCGACTCCCCGTGGGCGCCGCTCGCGGCACGTGTCTTCCGGGCGCTGTGGATCGCCCAGCTGGTCTCCAACGTCGGCAGCTGGATGCAGACCGTGGGCGCCCAGTGGCTGCTGGTCGGGGACAGTGCCGCGCTGGTGACGCTGGTGCAGACCGCGTCCAGCCTGCCCGTCGTCCTCCTTGCGCTGCCCTCCGGGGTGGTCGCCGACCGGTTCGACCGGCGTGCGGTGCTGGTGACCGCCCAGTTCGCGATGCTCGCGGTGTCCGGGGCGCTGGCCGTGCTGGCGTTCCTGGACGCCCTGTCGCCGACGGCCCTGTTGCTCCTGACCTTCCTGCTGGGCTGCGGGACCGCGCTGATGGGCCCGGCCTGGCAGGCGATCCAGCCGGAGCTGGTGGAACGGGAGCGGCTCGGTCAGGCGGCGGCGCTGGGCGCGGTGAACATGAACCTGGCCCGTGCCGTCGGTCCGGCGCTCGGCGGCGCGGTGGTCGCGGCGGCGGGCGCCGGCTGGGTCTTCGCCTTCAACGCGGTGTCCTACCTGGGCATCGCGGCCGTGCTGCTGCTGTGGCGGCGCCCCGCCGCGGCGGCCGCCCCGCCCGCCGGGAACGAAGGCCTGCTGGCCGCGCTGTACGCCGGCCGCCGCTACGTCTGGAACGCGCCCGGCGTCCGCCGGATCCTGCTGCGCACGCTCCTGTTCATCCCCGGCGGCGCCGCCCTGTGGGCCCTGCTGCCGCTGACCGCGAGCCGCTCCCTCGGCCTCGGCTCGGGCGGCTACGGACTGCTCCTCGGGGCGGTGGGCGTCGGCGCGGTCGGCGGGGCCTTCCTCCTCCCCCGCGCCCGTCGCCTGCTGGGCGCCAACGGCATCCTCGCCGTCGGCGCCCTGGTGTTCGCCGGAGTGCTCGCGGTGCTGGCCACGGTCCACGTCCCGTGGCTGGCCGCGCTCGCCCTGCTGCCCGCGGGCCTCGCGTGGATCGCCGTACTCTCCACGCTCAACGCGGCCGTGCAGACACGGCTCCCCGGCTGGGTCAGGGCCCGCGGACTCGCCGTCTACCTGCTGGTCTTCCAGGGCGGACAGGCGCTGGCCGCGCCCCTGTGGGGTGCGGTGGCCGACTGGCTGGGGCTGAGCGCCTGTCTGCTGGTCGCCGGCGGCGCGATGCTGCTGAGCGCTGCCAGCGTACGGCGCTGGCCACTGCGGGACGCCGAGGGCATCAACCCCGCGCCCTCCGACCACTGGCCGACGCCTCCCCTGGTGTTCGAGCCGGGGGAGGCCGACGGCCCGGTCCTGGTCTCCGTCGTCTACCGCGTCCCGGCGGACCGGCAGGCCGAGTTCACGGACCGTATGCACCGTGTGGCCCGCTCCCGGCGCCGTACCGGAGCCCTTTCCTGGGGCCTCTACCAGGACGGCCACGACCCGGAGCGCTTCGTCGAGAACTACCTGGTCTCCTCCTGGGCGGAGCACCAGGCCCAGCACCACGTGCGGCTCACGGCCACCGACCGCCGGTTCGAGGAGGAGGCCCGCGCGCTGCTCACCCCGGGCACCGCGCCCGAGGTGACGCACGCCTTCGACACCTCGGGCGGATCTGCCGTACCACGCTGAGCCCTCAAGGGCGGGGAATGTTGCGGAGGTTGGCCCGCGCCAGGTGGACCATGCGGCCGACTCCGCCGCTCAGCACCGTCCGGCTCGCGGAGAGCGCGAACCCGCTGATCTGCTCGGCGGTGATCTTCGGCGGGACGGCCAGGGCGGCGGGGTCGGTGACGACGTCGACCAGCGCGGGTCCCTCATGGGCAAAAGCCTCACGCAACGCGCCGCGCACGTCGGCGGGCTTCTCCACCCGGATGCCCCGTGCTCCGGCCGCCGTGGCGATGGCCGCGTAGTCGGTGTGCGGGTAGCTGGTGGCGTGCGGCGGCAGGCCGTCGACCATCATCTCCAGGTCGACCATGCCGAGGGAGGAGTTGTTGAAGACGACGACCTTGACCGGCAGGCCGTACTGCACGAGGGTGAGGAAGTCGCCCATCAGCATGGAGAATCCGCCGTCGCCGGAGAGCGAGACGACCTGCCGGCCGCGGTCCAGGAACTGGGCGCCGATCGCCTGCGGCAGCGCGTTGGCCATCGAGCCGTGCACGAACGAGCCGAGGATGCGGCGGCGGCCGTTCGGTGTCAGATAACGCGCCGCCCACACACAGCACATGCCGGTGTCCACGGTGAACACGGCGTCGTCGGCGGCCTCTTCGTCGAGTACCGCGGCCACGTACTCGGGGTGGATCGGGGTCTGCTTCTCGACGTCGCGTGTGTAGGCGTTCACGGCGCCTTCGAGGGCGTGCGCGTGCCGCTCCAGCATGCGGTCGAGGAACCGGCGCGACGACTTCTCCCGCACGGCAGGGGTCAGGCACCGCAGGGTCTCGCCCACGTCGCCCCACACGGCGAGGTCGAGCTGGGTGCGCCGGCCGAGCCGCTCGGGCTGGACGTCGACCTGGACCGTGCGGACGTGACGGGGCAGGAACTCGGTGTACGGGAAGTCCGTGCCGAGGAGGATCAGCAGGTCGGCCTCGTGCATGGCCTCGTAGGCGGCGCCGTAGCCGAGCAGTCCGCTCATGCCGACGTCATACGGGTTGTCGTACTGGATGTGCTCCTTGCCGCGCAGTGCGTGCCCGACCGGGGCCTTGACCTTCTCGGCGAAGGCCATCACCTCGGCGTGGGCGCCGGCGACACCCCGGCCGCAGAACACCGTCACGCGCTCGGCGGCGTCCACGAGCTCGGTGAGGCGGGCGAGTTCGCGGTCAGCCGGGCGGATGGCGGGCAGGTCCAGGGGCAGGGTGAGTTCGGGAGCCGCGTCCGGGGTGTCCTCGGCGGCGGTGTCGCCGGAGAGGGCCACGACCGAGACCCCGCGGCGGCCGACGGCGTGCTGGATGGCCGTCTGGACGACGCGCGGCATCTGGTGCGGGGAGGAGATCAGCTCCGAGTAGTGGCTGCACTCGGCGAACAGCCGGTCGGGGTGGGTCTCCTGGAAGTAGCCGGTGCCGATCTGGCCGCTGGGTATCTGGGCGGCCAGCGCGAGCACGGGCGCCATCGAGCGGTGGGCGTCGTACAGGCCGTTGATGAGGTGCAGGTTCCCCGGGCCGCAGGAGCCGGCGCAGGCGGCGAGGCGGCCGGTGAGCTGGGCCTCCGCGCCGGCCGCGAACGCCGCGACCTCCTCGTGGCGGACCTGGACCCACTCCACCGCGTCATGCCGTCTGACCGCGTCGACGACCGGGTTCAGGCTGTCCCCGACCACCCCGTAGACACGGCGCACGCCCGCGCGCGCCATGAGGTCGACGTACTGCTCCGCGATGGTCTGCCTGGCCATGCCGCTCCTTCGCCTCCGGCGGCACGGCGGGGGTCGCCGCGCCGCCGGTCACGGTAGTGGCCCGGGGCGAACCGGAGTTGACCATCAGCGCACCGGATCGCTTCCGGCAGCGCATTCCAGGTCAGCGCAGTTCGGTGCGGAGCCACTGCAGGACGTCGGGGGTCACCGGGTCGGCGAGGTCGGCGAACCCCTCGTGCCTCTGCAGGAACTTGGCCACGTACTGGCACACGGGTACGACGCGCTTGCCGGCGGCGCGGGTGTGGGTGAGCGCCTCCCGGACCAGCTGGCCGGCCAGGCCCTGGCCGGCGAAGGCCTCGTCGACCTCGGTGTGGTAGAAGACGCGCTGGTCACCGCGGTCGCGGTAGGCGGTGAGGCCGGCACGTTCGCCGCCGACCAGGATCTCGTAGCGGCTGAGGGCCTCGTTGTGCACGACGACGGGGGTGGTGGTGAGCCGGTTCATCGGATTCCTTTTCGTGGGTGGTGTGGGGTGGGGTGAGAGGGGCGGGGTGAGAGGGGCGGGGTGAGAGGGGCGGGGTGAGAGGGGCGGGGCAGCGATGGTCATCTCTGATCAAGATGACTGACATCCCGGATCATCGCCGTGAAGGGGGAAGCATGGCGGGCGTCGGAGCGCTTGTGCACGGTGAGAGCAACGCCTCCTGTGAGGAAGGTCCCCGTGTCCGAGTCGTCGTCCGAAGTCCGCTCCCCGCGCCGGGAGACAGCAGCCGAGCCCGCACCCGGGGTGCCGGGCTGGCTGATCGCGCTGTTCGCCGTCGCCTCCGGCATGACGGTCGCCAACCTGTACTACGCCCAGCCGCTGCTGTCCGAGCTGCGGGACGTCTTCCACATCAGCACCGCCACCGCCGGCACGCTGATCACACTCACCCAGGTCGGCTATGTGATCGGCATGATCTTCCTGGTCCCGCTCGGCGACCGGCTGGAGAAGCGGAGCCTGATCACCGCACTGCTGACGGTCACCACGCTCGCCCTGGTGGCGGCCGGTCTGGCGACCGGGTTCCCCATGCTGCTGATCGCCTCGCTGGTCAGCGGTGCCACGTCGGTGGTGGCGCAGATACTCGTCCCGTTCGCCGCGAGCCTGGCGCCCGACCACGCCCGGGGCCGGGTCGTGGGCCGGGTGATGAGCGGTCTGCTCACCGGCATTCTGCTGTCCCGCACGCTCAGCAGCCTGGTCTCCAGCGTCGCCGGCTGGCGGGTGGTCTACCTCGGCTCGGCCGTCCTGATGGCCCTGCTGGGTGTGGCCCTGCGGCTGGCCCTGCCCCGGCACGCGCCGACCACCTCCGTGCCGTACCACCACGTGCTGCGCTCGACGGCAGCCCTGGTGCGCACGCACCCCGCGCTGGTGCGCCGGGGCCTCTACCAGGCGGCGATGTTCGGTGCCTTCAGCGCCTTCTGGACCACAGTCTCCTACGTCCTGACCGGGCCGCACTTCCACTACTCCGCCGTCGGGGTCGGGGTGTTCGCGCTGGTCGGCGCGGCCGGTGCGGCCGTGGCGCCGCTGGCCGGGCACTGGGCCGACCACGGGCTGACCCGCCGGATGACCGGTGTCGCGTTCGGTGTCGCCGCGCTGGCCTTCGCCATAGCGGGCTTCGGTCAGCACAGCGTCATCCTGATCGGGCTCGCGGCCGTCGCCCTCGACATGGCCGTGCAGACCAGCCTGATCCTCGGCCAGCACACCGTCTACCAACTCGATCCCCTCGCCCGGGCCCGCCTCAACAGCGCCTTCATCGCGATCTTCTTCATCGGCGGCGCCCTCGGCTCCCAGCTCGGCTCGATCGCCTACCGGTCCGGCGGCTGGAGCGCGGTCAGCCTCTTCGGGGCCGCCCTGCCGGTGCTGGGGCTGCTGTACTGGCTCACCGAGCGCAGGAACAGCGCGAAGCGCTCAGCGTAGGGCCGCCAGCGCCGCCTCCATCGCGCGGTGGAAGGTCGGGTACGTGTAGATCATGTGCCGCAGCCGCTCGACCGGGACCTCGGCGTGGACGGCGACGTTCAGCCCGTACAGCAGCTCACCGCCGGCCGGTCCCGCCGAGGTCGCGCCGACCAGGACACCCCGGTCGGCGTCCTCGACCAGCTTGAGGAAGCCCTCGCCTCCCGGCCCGTGGATCCAGCCGCGGGTCGAGGAGGCGTTCGGCACTACGGCGGTCCGCACCCGCAGCCCCCGGTCGCGGGCCTGCCGCTCGGTCAGCCCGACGGCCGCGATCTCGGGGTCGGTGAAGGTGACCCGGGGCAGCGCCCGGTAGTCGGCGTCGGGGCCGGGACGGCCGAGGATGTCGCGGACGGCGATCTGCGCCTGGTACATGGACACATGGGTGAAGGCGCCCCGGCCGGTGATGTCGCCGACCGCCCACAGGCCGTCCGCCGCCCGCATCTGTCCGTCGGTGGGGACGGCCCGCGCGGTCGGGTCGAGCCCGGCCGCCTCGACGCCCAGCTCGGCGAGTTCGCTGTACCGTCCGGTGGCGACGAGCAGCCGCTCGGCCCGGCGGGGCTCGCTCTCGCCTTCGAGCCACACGGTGAACTCGGTGCCGTCATGGGCGACTTGGCTGACCCGCGCGCCGGTCAGGACGGTCACCCCGTCGGTGCGCAGGGCCTCGGCGGCGAGTTCTCCCACCTCCGGCTCCTCCTGGCCGAGCAGTCGGTCCTGCCCCTCCACGATGGTGACCCGGCAGGTGAACCGGGCGAAGACCTGGGCCACCTCGGCGCCGATGGCACCGCCGCCGAGCACCAGCATCGACGCCGGGAGCTCCTTGGCGGACATGGCGTCGCGGTTGGTCCAGTAGGGCGTGCCCGTGAGGCCGGGCACCGGGGGTATGCGGGGCCGGCTGCCGGTGGCCAGGACGACACCCCGGCGGGCCTCGAACACCCGTCCGTCGACGGTCACCCGGCGCGGGCCGGTGAGACGGCCCCGGCCGCGGACCAGGCGGCCGCCCTTGGCTACCAGCCGGTCGGCCGCCACCCGGTCGTTCCAGTCGTCGGTGGCCTCGTGCCGGATACGATCGGCGACCCGGCCCCAGGCCGGAGCCGCCTCGGCCCGCCCGGCCAGGGCGGGCACGCGCCGGGCCTCGGCGAGGGCGTTCCCGGCCCGGATCATCATCTTGCTGGGCACGCACCCCCAGTACGGGCACTCGCCCCCGACCAGCTCGGCCTCGACGCCGACCACGTCGAGCCCCGCCTCGGCAAGGGTGCCCGCCAGGTACTCTCCGCCCGGCCCCAGGCCGACGACGACCACGTCCACCCGCTCGTTCATGTCCGCCTCGCTCCCTACGACTACCGGCCACCGACGGTAGGGCGGTACGGCGGACGGCCCGTGTCCGTGCGTGCACGGCGGTCGGCCCCAGAGCGAACCGGGTGCGCTCAGGGGTGCCGGCCCGGGCGCTCCCGGACAACGCCTCCCCCGCCGCCGCGCCTAGCGTCACTCGCGTACCCAGCCGCATCGCACATCCGCCAGGAGGCACACCATGACCACCAGCTCCGAGCCCGGGAAAGCCCTGCAGCACAGTCAGCCGTGGCTGCACCAGAAGGGCGAGATCATCCAGGAGTTCGGGACCGTCAAGCAGTTCCCCCTCGGCCTCTCGTACGAGGCGCGCATGTACTCCTGCCAGCGTCTCAACCGGGTCCTGGCGGACACGCAGATCCTGTACGGCCTCTACAAGAAGCACCACTGGCTGCTGCGCGGCGCGACCTTCTACCAGCTGCACCTGCTGCTGGACAAGCACGCCGACGACCAGCTGGCCCTCGTGGACACGATCGCCGAGCGGGTCCAGACCCTGGGCGGGGTCGCGGTGGGCGACCCGCGGCACGTCGCCGAGATCACCTCGGTCCCGCGTCCGCCGGACGGCGTCGAGGAGGTCCCGGCGATGCTGTCGCGGCTGCTGGAGGCCCATGAGACGATCCTGATCGACGCGCACGACGCGGCCGGCCGGGCCGCCGAGATGGGCGACGACGGCACGAACGACCTGCTGGTCTCGCAGGTGATCCGCACCGGGGAGCTGCAGGCCTGGTTCCTGGCCGAGCACCTGGTCGACACTCCCCTGGTCCGCGCCTGAGGGAGGCCGGCGCCTGCCTAGGATGCAGCGGAGATGGCCGCCCTGCCGAGGCGGGCGCTGTGCCACCGGGAGCGGATGATGGACCTACGGCAGATGGAAGTCGTCGTCGCGGTGGCGGACGCGGGCGGGTTCACGGCGGCGGCACGGCGGCGGCACGTGGTCCAGTCCGCCGTCTCCGGCACGGTCCGCGCCCTGGAACGCGAGCTGGGCACCCCGCTGTTCACCCGGACCACGCACCGGGTCGGGCTCACCCCGGCCGGTGAGGCGTTCGTCCCGGCGGCCCGGCAGGCACTGCGCGCCGCCGAGCTGGCCCGCGAGGCGGTCGACGCGGCGAAGGGCGAGCTGCGCGGCCGGGTGACGGTCGGCACCATGCAGGGGGTCTGGGCGAACCTGCATCACGCGCTGGCCGCGCTGCGGGCGGAACATCCGCGGGTGGTGGTGCAGTTGCGGCAGGCGGCGGTCACCGACATCCGGCAGGCGCTGCGCGAGGGCGCGGTGGACCTGGCGGTGGTGGCGCTGGACCGCCAGCAGCAGCGGGGGCTGGTGACCAGGCTGCTGGCCCGCGAGGAGATGGTCCTGGTGGCCTCCCCACGCCGGAAAGTCACCACGAGCGGTGCCGAGGGCACGGTCGCCCTCGCCGACATCGCCGAGCTGCCGCAGGTGGAGTTCACGCCGGGCTGGGCGATCCGCGACGCGGCCGACCGCGCGTTCCGGGCGGCCGGCGTCGAACGCGCCACGACCTTCGAGGTCAACGACATCGTGGCCGCGTCCGAACTGGTCCGGGCAGACCTCGGCGTCTGCATCATGCCGCCGACCATCGCCCACCGTTTCCCGGACCTGACGCTCTACCGGTTCGCCCGGCACGCGCCGAGCTGGAAGGTGATGGTGGTACGGCCGCCGGGCGAGCCTCCGGCGGCCGTCGCGGCACTGCTGCGCCACCTCACCTGAACGCCGTTCTCAGTCGAACCGCAGGTCGGACAGCTGCCGTTCGAGGGCGCTGATCTCGTCCCCGGGCTCCGGGTCCGCCGGCCGGACGGCCATCAGGGCGCCCAGTTCGCTGCCCGCCCGGCGGATGCGCGCGGGCAGCCCCTCGGCGTACGCGTCGCCGCCGGTCCCCCAGTCCTCGGACGCCGCGTACACGCCGGTCGGTACGACGACGGCGCGCAGGTAGGCGAAGAGCGGCCGCAGCGCGTGCTCCAGGACCAGGGAGTGCCGGGCCGTCCCGCCCGTCGCGGCGACCAGAACCGGTCTGCCGGTGAGGGCGCCGGGATCGATCAGGTCGAAGAAGGACTTGAACAACCCGCTGTAGGAAGCGCTGAACACGGGGGTCACAGCGATCAGGCCGTCGGCGCCCGTCACCGCGTCGATGGCGGCGGCGAGCGGGGGCGGCGGGAATCCGGTGACGAGATGGTTGGCGATGGCGACGGCCAGTTCGCGCAGCTCGATGACGCGGCTGTCCACCTCGTGTCCCCGCGGCCCGAGTTCGCCGTGGACCGCCTCGGCGAGCCGGTCCGCGAGCAAACGGGTGCCGGACGGGGTACTCAGCCCCGCCGAGACGGCGACGAGCTTCACCGGGCGGCCTCCGGCCGGGGCGGTGGCACTCATGCGGCAGCCTCCTGTCGTGCGGCGGCGACCAGGGAGGCGTGGGTCGGCGCCTCGGGCACCTCCGCAGGCCGCCCGGCCGCGAACTCCTTGCGCAGGACGGGTACGACCTCCTCGCCCAGGATGTCGAGCTGCTCCAGCACGGTCTTCAGCGGCAGCCCCGCGTGGTCCATCAGGAACAGCTGCCGCTGGTAGTCGCCGACCGACTCGCGGAAGGTCAGCGTCCGCTCGATGACCTGCTGGGGCGAGCCCACGGTCAGCGGGGTCTGCTCGGTGAAGTCCTCCAGGGACGGCCCGTGCCCGTAGACGGGCGCGTTGTCGAAATAGGGGCGGAACTCCCGTACGGCGTCCTGGGAGTTCTTCCGCATGAACACCTGGCCGCCGAGGCCGACGATCGCCTCCTCGGGCCGGCCGTGGCCGTGGAAGGCGTACCGCCGCCGGTACAGCTGGACCATGCGCCGGGTGTGGTCGGCCGGCCAGAAGATGTTGTTGTGGAAGAAGCCGTCGCCGTAGAAGGCCGCCTGCTCGGCTATCTCCGGCGACCGGATGGAGCCGTGCCAGACGAACGGCGCTACGCCGTCCAGCGGCCGCGGGGTGGCGGTGAACCCCTGGAGCGGGGTGCGGAACGTCCCCTCCCAGTCGACCACGTCCTCGCGCCACAGGCGGCGCAGCAGCGCGTAGTTCTCCTTGGCGAGGTCGAGACCCCGCCGGATGTCCTGCCCGAACCACGGGTAGACGGGGCCGGTGTTGCCGCGGCCCAGCATCAGGTCGACCCGGCCGTCGGCCAGGTGCTGGAGCATCGCGTAGTCCTCGGCGATCTTCACCGGGTCGTTGGTGGTGATCAGCGTCGTGGCGGTGGACAGGATCAGCTTCTCGGTGCGGGCGGCGATGTGGCCGAGCATCGTGGTCGGGGAGGAGGGCACGAACGGCGGGTTGTGGTGCTCGCCGGTCGCGAAGACGTCAAGGCCGACCTCCTCCGCCTTGAGCGCGATGGCGACCATCGCCTTGATGCGTTCGTGCTCGGAGGGAGTACGTCCCGTGGTCGGGTCGGTCGTCACATCACCGACCGTGAAGATGCCGAATTGCATGGGTTTCTCTTCTTCCGGCGAGTTGCGTCGCGGCTGCGTGGGATGCGCCGAACGCTAGCCGTCGCCCGTCCGGCCGCCATGACCGTGCGCGCACCGGAACGAACCCACCAGTGCCCTGCCACCGGACCCTGGCGCTCTGTGCCGCGGCCCCGTGCGCCACGAGGCATGTCGCCGGGCCGTGAGTGCCCGCGGTCGGGGCCATGCAGCTTCGCTCGCCGCCCACCTGCGGGGCGAAATCGTCCTGTCCGGGCAGCACACGTACCTGCTGCGCCGACAGACGCTCCTGGAAAGGCACGGGCGCGGGGACGGAACCCGTCCCCGCGCCCGTATGCGTGGTCTCAGAAACCCTCGGAGTCGGGGATCACATGCATCGCGGCCTCCTCCGCCGACGCACCGGCGCCGTCCAGGCCCCGGTCGGAGGCGAACAGGTCGGACTCGGTGACCTCGTGCGCGCCCTCGTCCGGCGCGAGAAGGCGTCCGGCACGGCCGTCGCCGACCTCGTCGTCGAGGAGCTCGCCGTCCGTGTCCCAGGTGTCGCCGAGGTCGTCGCCCTCGGGGACGCCGATGTCCGGCACCTCCTCTGCGAGGCGCTCGTCCAGGGTCTCCCCGCGCAGTCCCTCCGCCGCCGTCACGCCCGTGTGCTCCACGGCCCAGGGCCGCTCCGGCGGCGAGTAGCCCTCGTCCAGGGCCTCCTCGCCGGCCCGGTAGTCCAGGGTGTCCGAGGCGTCCAGAAGGCCCGCGTCGTCCTGCACCTCCGAACCGTCCGGCTGGTAGACCTCGTCACCCATCGCCTCGTCGGTCATACGCGCTCCATCGTCACTCGGGCCGTCAGTTCGATCCGGCCGTCAACCGGAAAGGTTAGGAGGTCGTGGTCGCGTTCGGGCGGTGCGATCACGAAAGCGGTGGCGGGAATCGAGGAGGGGCTCAGCGCCACCAGCGCCGCGGGGAGCGTCCATGTCATCGCCTTGCGCTTCATGCACATCCCTTTCCGTCGACACCCGGTGATCCGGACGGTAGGCGGGAAGGGCGGAGGCGAGCGTTCCGAGAGCGCCCGGGGAGCGGTCCGACAGGGAACAGCCGGCGGTGTCAGTCCGTCCGGACCGTGCCCGCCGTCCTGCGCCACTGCGCCGGGGACATCCCGTACGTCTCGCGGAAGGCCCGGCTGAAGTGGGAGGGGCTGGTGAAGCCCCAGCGGGCGGCCACCGCGGCGATCGACCGGTGGGCGGCGCCGGGCCGGACCAGCTCCTCGTGGGCCGCCTCCAGCCGGCGGGCGCGCACCCAGGCGCCCACGGTGGTGCCCTGGCGCTGGAAGAGCCGGTGCAGGTAGCGCAGCGAGATGGCGTGCTGGTCGGCGATGTCCTGCGGGGCGAGTCCGGGTTCGCCGAGCCGGGTCCGGACGGAGGCGGTGATGCGCTCCCACAGCGCCGACTCGGGCTGTCCGCCGATGCGTTCGAGGGCCACGGTGGCGAGGATGTCCGCGACGGCACGGGCGAGTTGTTCGCGCCGGGGCAGGCCGGGCCGGGAGACCTCCTCGACGAGTCCGTCGAGCAGGGGCAGCAGGAGGCCCGCCGCTCCCCCGTCAGCGCTCTCCACGACGGTGGCCGTGAGCGTGTGCAGCTGGCGTTCCTCCAAGCGCAGCAGGGCGCGGGGCAGCATGAGGATCCGCGCCCGCTGCCGCTCGGGGAGCACGATCCGGAACGGGCGCCGGGCGTCGTGGAAGGCCAGGTCGCCGGGGTGGAGTTCGGCGGCGCGGCCGTCCTGGAGCAGCAGCGCGGTGCCCGTCAGCTGCCGGCGGACCAGGATGTGGGTGCGCGGGTCGGCGGCCACCGAGCGGGCGCTCCGCAGAATCGTTCCGGGGCCGAACTCCTCGGTGGCGATCTGGAGGGCGCCGAGTCGTTCCGCGGTCAGTTCGCCGGTCCATGGGCGGTCGGGCTCCACGGTGACCTCGACGTCCACGAAGGTCCGCGAGAGGGCACGCTGCCAGGCGGCGAGACGGTCGCCGGGTGCCGGCTCCCGGGTGGCGCGGGACGTCTCCGGGGCGTGGCCGGTCAGCATGGCTCCCCTGCCGCCCGCACCCGGTCCAGCCAGTCCGTCGGTGACATCCCGAAGGAGTTGCGGAAGGCCTTGCCGAACCCGGCGGGACTGGCGAACCCCCAGCGCCGGGCGACCTGGCCCAGGCTGACGGAACCCGGCGGCTGCGCGACGAGTTCCCTGCGGCACTCCCGCAGGCGCTGCTCGCGGATCCACTGGCACACGGTGCTGCCCTCGGCCTCGAACAGCCGGTGCAGATAGCGGACCGAGATGCCGTGCGCTCCGGCGATGACGGACGGGGCCAGTCCGGGGTTTGACAGGTGCCAGCGGATGTACGTCTTGACGCGCAGCAGCAGGACTCCGTCGGCGCCCGGCAGTTCGGCGGGCTCCGCCCCCAGCTGGCCCGCCGCCGTCGCCGCCACCAGGCCGATGACGCTCCCGGCCAGTCGCTCGGCCGTCGGCGTCGTGTACGACCCGGAGGTGTCCGCCAGCCGCTCCAGCATCGGCGCCAGCAGGGCGGGGAGCCCCTCGCACGGGCGCACCGCGCGGCCGGTGATCTGCCGTACGTCGGCCTCGGGGAGGTCCAGCAGCCGGCGCGGGACCGCGAAGATCCTCAGCCGGAAGCGTTCCGGAAAGGTGGTGCGGAAGGGGCGGAGGGTCTCGAAGAACCCGACGTCCCCGGCCCGCAACTCGGTGCTGCGGCCGTCCTGTTCGACCCGGGCCCGGCCGGTGCTCTGTACGGCCACGAAGATCTCCTGCCCGTCGCCACGGGCGATGAAGCGCGGCGCCCGGTGGACCTGGCCGGGATCGGCTTCCACCGTGGTGATCCGCAGATCCCCGAGCCGGTCGGTGCGCAGGGTCGCGTCATAGGTGCGGCCGTCGGTGGCGATGTCCATCCCCACCAGGGTGTCGAACACGGCGTCGTGCCAGTACTCCAGGCTCTCGTCCGGCGGAACCGAGCGCGTGGTCAGTACCCTGGTCCGCTCGCTCGCCGAGCCGGTCGGACGCCGGCGTCTCTCCTCGTAGGAGTCGATCGCTGTTGGCATGCCGTCAGCATGTCGCGGCGGCGCCGCTGGGTGCATCAGTCGGCCGACTGGTCCTCGGTCGTGCCGGCGCCCGTCACCGCAGACGGGCCCGCAGAAAGGCGCATCCGGTCGCGATCGCTGCCCGAGTGGGCGCGCTGTCGGCCAGGGCGTGCAGCGCCACGAAGTCGTGGATGGTGCCGAGGAACCGCACGGACAGCGCCTCGACCCCGGCCTCGGACAGCCGCCGCGCGTACTCCTCGCCCTCGTCGCGGGCCACGTCGGCTTCGGCGGTGACGACCAGGGCCGGGGGCAGCCCGGCCACCTCTTCCGGGCACGCCCGCAGCGGTGCCGCGGTGGGTTCGGTCCGCCGGGCCGGGTCGGCGACGTACCGCTCCCAGTAGGTGCGCAGCGCCCGGCGCGTGAGCAGGTAGCCGGTGGCGAACTGCCGCTGCGAGGGGCTGTCGCAGCGGGCGTCGGTGAGCGGGTAGTAGAGCAGTTGCGCGTCGATGCGCGGCCCGTGGCGCTTCTTCGCCAGCATGGTCACGGCGGCCGCGAGCGTGGCCCCGGCGCAGTCCCCCGCCACCGCCAGCCGGTCGGAGTCCAGAGCGAGTTCGTCGGCCTGGGAGACCGCCCAGGTCAACAGGGCGTAGCACTCCTCCAGAGCCACCGGGTAGCGGGCCTCGGGGGCGCGGCTGTACTCGGGAACCACGGCGCACACACCCGCGCCGGTGACGAGCTCGCTGATGAGCCGGGCGTGGGTCTGGGCGTCGCCGAGCGCCCACCGGCCACCGTGCAGGTACAGCAGGGTCGGGAGCGGGCCGGACACCCCGGCCGGGCGGACCGTCCAGAAGCCGAGCAGCCGCGACGGGCCGACCGGTGCCACACGGAAGACCGCGTGGACGTCGAAGTCCTCGAACCGGTCGGCCTGGGTTTCCCGCAGCGCCCGCCGCGCCGCGTCCGGGCCGAGGTCGTCGAGGGCGGGCGGTGCGGCGGAGGCGCTGACCAGGCGCTGCACGACGGGGTCGAGGACCACGGCCGTACTCGGTTGTCCGGGCCTCATGGGCTGTCCTCCGACCGGTCCGTCGCCCCCCTCACCGGCCCTGTACCAGGTCACGGAGCTGATGACGGCTGCTGATGCCGAGCTTGGGATACACGTTGTACAGATGCGAGCCTATGGTGCGCGGCGACAGGAAGAGCCGCTCGCCGATCTCGCGGTTCGACAGACCGCGCGCGGCGAGCTGGACGATCTGCAGCTGTTGTGCGGTCAGTTGCTCCAGCGGACCGTCGTCCGCGGGCGCGGGCGCGGGCGCGGGCGCGGCGCCGCTGGCGCGCAGTTCGCGCTGGGCGGCGGCCGCGAGGGCGCCGGCACCGATGCGTTCGGCGGTCTCCAGGACCGTGGTCAACTGCTGGCGCGCCTCCAGGGTGCGCCGGCAGCGGCGCAGCCAGATGGCGTAGTTGAGGCGGACGTGGCCGCACTCCCACGGCCACCGGTTCGCCCCGTGGTTGACGAGCGCGAGCTGGAAGTGCTCCTCGGCCTCGCCGTCCGGGCCGACCATGGCGCCGGCGTGGTGCAGAAGCAGCGTCATCCTGGTGCTCGGGCGCTCGCCCTGCTCGGCCCGGACCCGCTCCAGGATCGGCAGGGCCTCGGCCGAGCGTCCGGTCCGCTGGGCGGTGACCGCGAGTTCGGCGATGCTCCGCGCCGACAGGAAGGGGTGCAGGGGCGCTCCGTCGGCGGTGAACAGATCGCGCAGCTGCCGCCAGGCGCCTTCCATGTCTCCGTGCGCGAGGGCGGCGAGGCCGCGGCCGCGCAGCAACCGGGCGTGGGTGGCCCGGTTCTCGTCCAGGCAGACCGCACGCCAGACGGCGGGGGTGAGCCGGGGTGCCGCCACCGGAAGGGTTCCGCGCAGCGCCCGCACGGTCAGGGCCTGCGCCTCCAGATCGGCCTGGAGGCGGGGCAGGCGCAGCACCGCGGCCTCGTTCATGGCGTCCTGGATCACGGTCTCGGCCTCCGGGAACCGCCCGATGGCGACGAGGGTGTCCACGAGGGCGAGGACCGACCAGCCGCGCAGACCGAAGGCGCGGGCGGCCCGCAGCCGGTCGTCGGCCGTGCACGACTGCCCCAGGTCCACGTCCGACTCGTCCGCCTGGTGGGCCACCGCGGCGAGGAGCGCCCGGGCGGGCGGCGCGTCCGGGCCGACGGGCTGGGCGCCGTGCGGCCGGCCGAGGCCGGACAGCGAGCTGGTGGCGGGCTGCGGCCGGGCCACCGCGGTGACCAGCGCGTCCAGTGCCCGCCGGGTGTGCGGAGTGTCCAGGCCGACCAGCGGTCCGGCCGCGGCGGAGGGCCACGGTTCGGACCCCTCGGCCTGCCGGGCCCGGTCGAGCAGCGTGGCCAGGGCCGCCGTGTGCTCCGGCAGCCCGGACTGGGAGGCGATGCCCGCCGCCAGGCCCGCGAGTGCGAGCACGAGGGTCCGGTCGACCACGGGGAACAGCTCCGAGACGTCGGCGAGCAGTTCGAAGGCCTCGCGCTGGGCGGACTCCTGGGAGAGCGCGGCGGCCAGGGCGCCGGCCGCGGCACAGACGAGTTCCGGATCGTCGGACTCCCGGACGACCCGGCCGTACAGCTCCCGCACCCAGCCGGGGTCACCCACCAGGTGCGCGGCCTTCAGGGCGCCGGCCAGCCGACGGGCGCGTTCCCGGCGCCCCGGGCTGAGCCGGGCCGCCTGCTCCAGCGCGTGCGCGGCAACCACCGCGTCCTCGCGCCGCCAGGCGGAGGCCTCCAGCGCGGCGGCGACGAACGCGTTGGTGCCGACGGTGGTGCCGGCCAGGTGCCGGGCCCTGGCCTCGGGCAGCACGGCGGCCTTGGCGAGGTCACGGTGTGCCTGCTGGCGCTCACCCGCCGGGCGCCCCAGGTAGGCGGCCGACCGGGCCAGCGGATGCCGGAAGACGAGCCGGTCCTCGACCAGCGTGACGAGTCCGGCCGCCTCCGCCGGCGCCCACACCGCCAGGTCGTCGGTGCCCAGGGCGGCCATGACGGCGGCGACGGGCTCGCCGGGCCCGGCCGCCGCCGCGTACAGCACGGCCTGGCGGGTCGCGGCGGGCAGCGCGTCGAGTCGTACGCCGAAGACGTGTTCGGCAGGCGGGTGCCGCAGCCCCTGCACGCCCCGGCTCAGTTCCACCAGGGCCAGCGGGTTGCCCTCGGCCTCCGCCAGGATCTCCAGTCGGCGCCGGCCTGTGGGCGGCGCCGGCTGCCCGTCGAGGAGCGCGGCGGCCGCAGGGCCGCTCAGCGGCCCCAGCTGCAGGGTCTCGGTGCCGGGCGGCGGGCCGGGCAGGGCCGACTCGTGCCGGGCGGCGAGCAGCATCGTCACCGCGCGTCCGGCCAGCAGCCGGGCCGCGGCGAACAGCGCCTCCAGAAAGACGCGGTCGCACAGGTCGGCGTCGTCCACGCACACCAGCACCGGCCGGGCCGCGGCGAGCCGGTCCAGCAGCGCCGTCACCGCCGCGTGCAGCTCCGCCTCGTCCGGTCCGTCGTCTCCGCGCGGTACGGCCGTCAGCACCCGGTGGTGCGCGGCGGACAGGGCGGCCAGCTCGCCCCGCACCGGCGGCGCCAGCAGTTGTTGCAGACAGCCGTACCCGTGCCCTGCGTCATCGGCCCAGCCCTGCGCGGACAGCACGAGTGCGCCGTCGGCGGAGGCCCGTTCCCGGACGCGGCCGAGCACCGTCGTACGCCCGATCCCCTCCTCGCCGAGGAGCAGCAGGGTCTGCGGAGTGCCCGGCTCGCGCGTCGCGCACCGCAGGATCCGCTCGATCTCGCCGTCCCGGCCCAGGACGGCGGCCCCGTCGCCGGTCGTGGACTGCCGGTGTGGGTGGACCGTCATGCATGTACTCCCCTGGCGGTGGCGTTCTCCCTGGCCAGGGCACATCCTCGCGAAGAGGCGCGCCGGAACGCTTCTGTCACATGACCAGTCGCCCGCCGTTCCGGCCGGGGCAGCCGTCGCTGGCAGGATGGCTCCATCAAGAGCTCGACGACAAGGACCGTTCATGCACGCCGGCACCGACCACCCCTCCGATCCGGGCATCCTGGGCCGCTCTGCGGAGCTGACCCGCCTCGACCGTCTGCTCGGATCGGTGGACGGCAGCGGCCCGCAGGTGCTGGTGCTGACCGGGGAACCCGGAGCGGGCAAGAGCGCCCTCGTCGACTGGACGGCGGAACGGGGCCGGTCCCGGGGCCTGAGGATCCTGCGGGTGCGCGGCAGCGAGGGCGAGGCGGGCCTCGGTCTGTCGGGCGTGCACCAGCTGCTGCACCCGCTGCTGCCCGGGGAAGGTCTGCCCGCGGGACACCAAGAGGCCCTGGACCGTGCCTTCGGACCGGAGGCTGCGCAGTACGAGCTGCACCTCGATCAGCTGTCGCTGTGCGTCAGCGTGCTGGGGCTGATCACCGAGGCCGCCGCACACGGGCCTCTGCTCCTGCTGGTGGACGACGCCCAGTGGCTGGACCTCGGCTCGGTGGACGTACTGGCCTTCCTCGCCCGGCGTCTTGAGGGCAGGCCGGTGGTGCTGCTGCTCGCCGCCCGCGAGGACAGCGTACCGGCCCGCTTCGACCGGGCCTTCCCGCAGGTCACCGTGGGCTCGCTGAGCCGTACCGCGGCCGGGCAGCTCCTGGACGCCCAGCCGGATCCGCCCCGCGGCAAGGCCCGGGCCGAGATCCTCCAGCAGGCGGCCGGCAATCCGCTGGCCCTGATCGAGCTGCCCCGCGCCCTGGCCCGGGGCCGGACCGGGGACATGGGGGCCGGCGGGGCCGGGGGCGCCACGCTGCCGCTCACCGCACGCCTGGAGAACCTGTTCGCCGCCGACCTGCCCGGCCTGCCGGCGACCACCCGGGCGGCCCTGCTCCTGGTGGCCGCGGCCGGCCCGACCCGGCTGACGGACCTCATGCGGGCCGCCCCCGAGCTGGACGTCATATCGGCGCTGGACCCCGCCGAGCGCGCCGGCCTGGTGCGGGTGGCGGACGGCGGGGTGCTGCTGCGTCACCCGCTGGTGCGCTCGGCCATCTACCACGCGGCCTCCTTCCACGAGCGCCGGCAGGCCCATCTCGCCCTGGCCGCCGCGCTGGCCGAGGAGCCGGACCGCCGGGCCTGGCACCTTGCCGCCGCGGCGACCGGCCAGGACGCGGAGGTCGCCGACGCCCTGGCGGAGAGCGCCGAACGGGCCCGGGGCCGGGGCGGCTACGCGGCGGCCGCTACCGCGCTGGAGCGCGCCGCCCAGCTGACCCCGGCGCCGGACCTGCGGGCCCGGCGCCTGCTGACGGCCGCGCAGGCGGCGATGTTCGCCGGTCATCCGCAGTGGGTCGGCGAGCTGAGCGGCCGCGTCGGGGGGATGACCGAGGATCCCCGGCTGCGTGCCGAGGCCTCACTGCTGGGCGGCTGGGCCCTCGGGGTGACCCTCCGTCACGAGGAGGCGCTGGCACTCCTGTTGGGCGTCGCCGAAGCCACCGCAACCTCGGCTCCGGAACTTGCCCTCGGCGCCCTGAGCACCGCCGCCACGTCCGTCTACAACTCCGGCGCGCCGTACTACCGCGCCGAACTCCACCGCATCGGCGGCCTGATCGGCGGGGACGACGACCCCGCCGGCCACGCCTGGGCCCAGGTGGTCATCGACCCCGTTCACGAACGGCCGCGTCTGACCCGGTATCTGACGGAGGGACTGGCCGCGTTGGCGCAGGAGGAGTCGCTCGGCAACCTCACGGCGCTGGGCGGCACGGCCTGGATCCTGGACGAGACCGAGCAGGCCGTACGCATCCTCGGCCGGACCATGGACGTCCTCCGGCGGGCCGGCAGCGCGGGCACGAACGCGACCGTGGCCCAGGCGCTCGCCCTCGCCCTGTTCGAGAACGGTTCGTGGACGGCGGCCGAGGACGCGGCGCACGAGGCGTTCTGGATGGCGACGGAGGCGGGGGCGGACAACGTGACCGTGGGCGCCGGCATCCTGCGGGCCACGCTGCGCGCGCTCCAGGGCGACCCCGCGGCCGCCCGGACCGAGGCGATGCAGGCCGTACGGGGCGTGGACCTGCGCAAGTCGCTGAGCCTTCAGGTCCGCCACCGGCACGCCATGGGCATGGCCGCGTTCGTCGCCGGTGACCACGCCGACGCCTACGAGCAGTTGCGCGCGACCTTCACCCGGGACTTCCGCCCGGCACCCGTCCACTACCACGCCTCGCTCTACTACCTGGGCGACCTGGCGGCCGCGGCGGTCCGCGCCGGACGGTCGGACGACGCGCGCACGGTGGTAGACGCCGTCGAGCAGGACCTGAAGCCCGACCCCTCCCCCCGTCTGGCCGCCGTACTCCACCGGGCCACCGCCCTGCTGACCGACACCGACGACGCCGAGTACCACTTCCGCGCCGCCCTCGACGACCCCGCCACCGACCGCTGGCCGTTCGAAAAGGCCCTCACCCACCTGGACTTCGGCGAGTGGCTGCGCCGGCGCCGCCGCAGCGCCGAGGCCCGCCCGCACCTGAGCGCGGCCCTGGAGTGCTTCCAGCGACTCGACGCCCGCCCCTGGACCGAGCGTACGGCGGCGGAGCTACGGGCGGCGGGCGCGGTGACGGCCACCGCTCCGGCCGGCGAACTCACCCCTCAGGAACGCCAGATCGCCGAGCTGGCCGCCCAGGGCCTGACCAACCGCGACATCGCGGCCCGCCTCTTCCTCTCCCCCCGTACGGTCGGCTACCACCTGCACAAGGTCTTCCCCAAGCTCGGCATCACGGCCAGGGCCCAGCTCCGGGACGCCCTCACCCAGGAAGGGCAGGCGGGCTGACCGGGCGCCGGGGCCGTACCCCGGTCCCTGACAGGTATGCGGGGGCGACCCACGCCACGTCGTCGACCGCGAGCCACGGCGCGGCCGAGACCGCCGTGGGAGTCACCCCGGCGAAGGCCCTGACGTCCCGGTGGAGATGGGACTGGTCGGCGTAGCCGGTCGCGCAGAGCGTGCTGAAGACCCAGCGGCTGTCGCGCCGTATCGTCGAAGGCTTCCTCGCCGGCTTCGACCTCCTGGTCACACCGACGATGGCATGCCTGCCGCCCCGTGTCGGCGCCTGGCGGGCCGGCACGGACGGCGGTCCTCTGGCGCCGCTGCTGAACAGCTATCCGATGGGGGTGTTCACGTCGGTGTTCAACGTGACCGGTCAGCCGGCGGTCTCGCTCCCCGTCCGCCACGACGAGGCCACGGGCCTGCCCGTCGGCGTCCAGATCGTCGCGGCACCGTGGCGCGAGGACCTGCTGCTCCAGGTCTCCCGCACCCTGGAGCTCGCGCACGGGTGGGCCGACCGCCGCCCGCCGGTCGGCTGAGTACGACCGGCGAGGGGGACGTCGTGTCTGCTGCCGGAGGACACGACCTACGTCCACGCCAACGGACTCGCCGACGACGAGCTGCGGATGCTCGCCGACACCGGCAGCTCGGTCGCGATCAGCCCGGACGTCGAGCTGAAGACGGGGTTCGGCTGGCCGATGACCGGCCGGGTCCTGGCCGCGGGACTGCGCCCGACGCTGTCCGTCGACGACGTCCCGTCCGCCGGCGGCGACATGTTCTCCACCCTGCGCACCGCGTTCGCGGTGCAGCGCGGCCTGGACGGCGGTCTGCGCTCCCGCGACCTGCTGGAGTTCGCCACCGTCGCCCCCGCCCGCTCGTGCGGACTCGATGCCCGCACCGGCAGCCTCACGCCCGGCAAGGACGCCGGGGCACACCCCGGCACCGCGACCATGTGGTGCAGGAGTGTGGCGCCGGTCTGGTCACCGTGTGGCCGGCCGGGGACGCGCTGTCCTTCGCCGCCCCGCCGCTGATCCGCGAGGGCCCGCTCGACGAGCCGTATCTGAACCGGATCGTCGCCGCGTTCGGCATCGGGCCCGGCCGGGTCCTGGCCCACCAGTGGGTCGACAACGGTCCCGGCTGGGCCGTGGTCCAGCTGGCCACGGCCGCGGAGGTCCTCGCCCTGGAACCCGATCTGTCCCTTCTCCCGGACGGGATGTTCGGGGCGATCGGGGGCCCATCCGGGTTGCCGGTCATCGTCACGATCTTCTTGACGCCGAGCTGTTC
Source organism: Streptomyces sp. Ag109_O5-1 (assembly GCF_003814875.1). Taxonomy (GTDB): domain Bacteria; phylum Actinomycetota; class Actinomycetes; order Streptomycetales; family Streptomycetaceae; genus Streptomyces; species Streptomyces sasae. The sequence continues at coordinate 3,187,678 of NZ_RKQF01000001.1, forward strand.
GGCGAGCCTTACCGCCGCCTCCATGATCTCGACGTGCCGGCGTCAGCGTCGTACAGCCGCGCACGGTCGACGCTTCACACGATGAACTTCACCTCCGGAAAGGCCGGGCTCGGGCCGTCGAGCAGGCGCCCCGGGCGGTGCCGCAGGTGCAGGTCGAAGAAGGCGAGCGGGTACGCCTGCTGGATCCGCACCGCCCGGGCGGGATCGAGGGTGCCGATCCAGCCCTGGAGGTCCGCGGCGCTCATCCCGACGGCCTGCGCGAGTTGCGGGATCAGGAACTGGACGTCGCAGTACGACGAGTGCACCGCGCCCTCCGCCTGGACGTTGAGCCGCCATCCCCGCAGGTGCGACCAGAACTCGGCGACGCTCGGCTGGGCGGCCCGGGTGAACTCGGCGGTCATCATCATGAACGGCCGGTCCACGTCGGTGCTGATCATCGGCTGCATCGGCCCGTCGAAGCTCAGCCCGGCCCTCACGCGCCGGTCCTCGCTCATCACGAAGGCCGTCGCCGTCGCGCCCTTCGACCAGCCGTACATACCGATGCGGTGCAGGTCGAGTGCGCCGGGCAGGCCGGCCGGCAGCGGCCGCTGCTCGGCGTCGGGGTTGCGCCGGCCGCGAGGTCCTCGACGCGGTCGAGCACGAACCGGATGTCCGTGGCGAAGTCCGGTGGTGTCAGGGCGGGTCGGTCGAGCGGGACCGTGAGCCGGCCGTCGGGGAACTCGCTGAACGCGTCGTACGTGTGGTCCACCGTCACCACCGCATACCCGTGGCTGGCGAGTTCCTGCACCACGATGGTGGTGTCCGAACGATGGTTGTGCGCGCCGTGCGAGAAGACGACGACGGGCAGTCGTCCGCCGGTTCGCCCCACCGGGGCACCCTCGTGGCCGGCCGTGAGCGGCGCCACCGCGACGTCGGCCGGAAATCCCCCCGCCGTCGCGAGGAGCGCTCGGGTCACGGCCGGCGACGTCCAGGGCGCCAGTGGATACCGTTGCACGCCCCGGGCGGGATACCAGACGGAGGCCATCAACTCGCGGTGATGCCCGGGGCCGGCCACGGGATCCGGACGTGAGGTGTCGACGAGGTGCAGGGGCACCGTGCCCACCGGGTACGGTCCGGTGGGCACCGGCAGGGTGAGCCGCACCGGACCCGGGGCGGCCGGAGCCGCCCACGCGGGACGGGCGAGGCCGGCCGGCACGGCGACCCCGGCCGCCAGCGCGGCCCCGAGTAAGCGACGGCGCGTCATCGGCTCCTGGCTCATGAACGACGTGGTTGTCACGGACCCTCCTTGGGCTTCTTGGGCTTCTGGGCTTGGGCTTCTGGGGCAGGACTTCGGTCGCGCCCCGTGTCGGGCCGTCGGCTCGTCAGCCGTTGCGGGCGCTTTCGGGGCCGGTGATGCGTCTGAGCGGGGGCAGAGTGGAGGCGATGATCGCGAGCGCGGCGGCCAGTCCGCCCGTGACCAGTGCGTAGTACGCCGGGTCGGGTGAGACCAGGTCGTAGTGCATCTGCGAGGTCAGGAACATCGCCGACGCGGCGAAGCCGGTGCCGATCGCGATCGCGGAGACGGCCAGCAGGGGCAGCGCGCTCTCCAGGCCGACCACGCGTTGCAGCAGCCGAGCGGCGCACCGGTGAGCCGCAGGATCGCGAACGGGCGTCTGCGGTCGGACAGCCCCGCGACGACGCTCACCGCCAGGCTGCAGCCGGCGATGGGCAGTGTGGTCAGAGCACCACATTCGCCAGTTGCCGCCAACTGGCCAGTTCCTGCTGGAGGTCGGTGCCGTAGTCGCCGACGGCGCGGGCCTGGTGGTGCGGGTAGGCGGTGGAGAGCAGCGTCCGCACGCGTTCCATCGACGCCGTCGAACCGTCGGTGGCCACGTAGACCAGTTGCACGGGCAGCTTGGCGACGGCTGCGGTGCTGATCGCGGCGGCGGGCCACGGCAGGCTCGGGTGCGACTGCAGGCCGACGAACGCGTAGCGGTCGACGGCCGTGACGCTCGCGCCGGCCGGGCAGCGGCCCACCATGGGAGTCTGCGCCAGGTCGGAGCAGGTCACCAGCGCCGGCGCATCCGGGGGCGGATCGCCCGGGTGGACTCTCCGATGCACCACCTTGCCGATGCCGTCGGGGTTGGCGTGGACAACGGCCGAGCCCCGCACGCCCGGGATCGCGCGCACCTCGGCGAGCAGTCGCGCCGGGACGCCCCCGGCCAGCGGCGCCCTGCCGACGTCACCGGTCTCGATCACCGTCCGGGTCTGCGGGTCGCCGTCGAGCGTGCCGCGGTAGTGGTTGATGGTGCCGATGATGCTGACCGTCGCGGTGGTCACGAACAGGGCCAGGACGAGGCCGCTGACCGCGCGGAAGCCGGCCTTCGGGTCATCGGCGAGCCGGCGCACCGCGATCAGGGCGGCCGGGCGGCGGGTGCGCCGGGCCACCGCCCGGGCGACGGTCATGGTCAGCCACGGCCCGGCGATGACCAGGCCCAGCATCACGATCAGGAAGCCGGGGAGGTAGGCGGCGGCCTGGCCGTTCCCGGTCGCCGGGCGGCGGCCGATGAAGTACGCCAGTTCGGCCAGGCCCGCCAGCAGCGGGATCAGCCGCCAGGCGCGCGGCGGGCGCGGGGTCACCCGGCGGGTCACACCGAGCGGGGAGACGGTGACCCGGCGCAGTGCCAGCCGCGCCGCGATCGCCGCCGCCACCGGCACTCCGAGACCGACGGCGAGGACTTGCGACGCGCCGAGCGTCAGGTCCGAGAGGAAGAACCGTTGCCCGGTGAACGAGACGGTGGCTACCAGCGGGCGCAGTGCCGCGTAGAGCCCGAAACCGGCCACCGTCCCGGCGGCCGCCGCCAGCGTGGACTCGACCGCCGCGATCACCGACACCTGCCGGGGAGTGGCACCGGCCAGTCGCATGGCCGCGTAGCGCTGCTCTCGGGTGGCGGCGGACAGCCGGGTGGCGGTGCCGATGAAGATCAGTACCGGGAAGATCAGCGCACTGGCCACCACGGAGAGGATGAGCGTCCTGGCGTCCCCGTGCATGACCTCGGCATAGCAGGCGTTGTCACAGGTGGGCGGCAGGGCGATGGCGATGGTGGTGACTGCTCGCGCCTGGGGCTCGCTCCTGACCTGGGCCGGGGTACGGCCGATGACGGCGATCAGCGAGCCCGGGGAGGGCAGGGCGGCGTCACCGATCGTGCCGGCGAGCCGGCCGGGGAAGCGGTTGCCCAGTTGGCCGGCCGGGGTGTCGCGGATCAGGCGGGCCAGCGCGGGGGATGCGTAGTACTCGCCGGGCGCCGGGAGGTGCGCGAGGCCGGGCGGGACGGGCGAGTCGGGGCCGGTCGCGGCGACGTCGACCTCGGTGAGTGACGAGCCGTCGTAGTAGTCGCCGTGCGGCCGCCACCAAAGGGGAGCCACCGACGCCCGCTCCGTGCGGCTCGCGGCGCCGGTGTCGAGCCACATTTGCCGCTGGTTCGACCGTTCGACGGCGTTCATGCTGGCGAAGGCCGACAGCAGCAGCGCGACCCCGACGGCCACCGCGGCGGCGATCATGACCAGTCGGGCGACCGCCTCGCGGCCGCCGCTGACCGCCAGGCGGAGGGCGAAGGCGATCACGAGGCCATCCGTCCGGCCGTGAGCAGGCTGGCCCTGCCGTCCCGGACCATGGCCTTCTGGTCGGCGTACGCGGCGACCCGGGGCTCGTGTGTCACCAGGACGACGGCGGTGCCCTCCTCGTGGGCCGCGTCCACCATCAGCTCCATCACCTGCTCGCCGGTCAGCGAGTCCAGCGCCCCGGTCGGCTCGTCGGCGAACAGCACCTTGGGCCGGGCCACCATGCCGCGGGCCAGCGCCACCCGCTGCGCCTGCCCGCCCGACAACTCCCCGGAGCGGCGCCCCTCCAGGCCGTCCAGGCCCAGCCGGGCGAACCAGGGCCGGGCCTCGGCGAGCGCGGCCGCCCGGCGCTTACCGGAGAACAGCAGCGGCAGGGCGACGTTCTCCTCGGCGGTCAGCTCGGGGACGAGCTGACCGAACTGGAAGACGAACCCGAAGACATCGCGGCCCGCAGCGCGCTGCGGGCCGCCTCGTTCATGGTGTCGATACGGCGTCCGTCGAAGTGCACCTCGCCCGAGTCCGGGGTGAGGATGCCGGCCAGGCAGTGCAGCAGGGTGGACTTGCCCGAGCCGCTCGGGCCCATGACGGCGAACACCTCGCCCGCCTCGACAGCCAGGTCGGCGCCGCGCAGGGCAGGGGTCTCGCCGAAGGACAGGGTGAGATCGCGGGCCTCGATGAGGGCGGTCATGCGCGCACCTCCTCGGCGAGCGCGTCCATCCGGGCCGCGGTCAGCTCGATCCAGTGCAGGTCGGCCTCCAGATGGAACAGACCGTGGTCGGCGAGCAGGGCGTCGACGAGCGTGCCGGTGCGGCGCAGCTGGGTCAGTTCGTGCATCCGCTGCAGATGGGCGGCCCGCTGGGTGTCGAGGTACTGCTGCGCGTCCCGGCCGAGCATCAGGGCCAGGACCACCTTGGTGAACAGCACGGTCTGCAGATTGGGTTCGGGGGCCACCGGCTCGGTGAGCCAGGTCTCGAACTCCGTCGCCCCCGACTCGGTGATCACATAGCGCTTGCGCTCGGGGCCGTCCCCGGGCTCCGCCTCGCCGGCCACCACCTTCCCGTCCCGCGCCAACCGGCCGAGGGTCGTATAGACCTGCCCGTACGGCAGCGGCTTGCCCCGGCCGAAGAAGGCGTCGTAGTCGCGCTTGAGGTCGTAGCCGTGGCTCGGCTCACGCTCCAACAGCCCCAACAGGGTGAGAGGAACACTCATGAGGGGACCATACACCGCGGATATACACTGAGTATATATCCGCAGGGGGTACATGCCTTCAGGCCCGCCGGTCCAGAGGAACCGTTCTCAGAGGAGTTGGCCGGCGTTGGCCGACTCGCCGCGAACCGGGCCGGTCGGGGCCCGGTGGCCTCGCGAACGGTCTTCGAGGCCGGGGAACAGCACGAGCTGGTCACTTCGGCGCGGTCGGGTCCTGCCGCCCTTACTGGGCGTGCCCCCTGTCCTGGGTGGGCCCTCGGTCACCGGCCCAGTCCGCGCCGCGATCCACGAAAAAGTTTCGTAACCGACCGTTTTCCGCTCCTTGTCCGGGGTGTGAAGGACGTGTCAGTGTCCCGGTCCAGCAGGCAGACCGTCCGCGATGAAAGTGCCGAAAGCTTTTCGTGCGAGCTGCTCATCTGCCTGGCGCAGGGACAAGGCGTGTGCCGAGAGAAGAGAGAGACAGAGCATGCACGGATACCGGGTACTCGGTCGTGCGGGAGACCGCGCACACCCGAGAACGGGACGCGCGGTCATGGCAGCCGTCACCGCGACGGCGGCGATGAGTCTGCTCGCCGCGTGCGGGACCTCGGGGCCGGCCGGTTCGTCCGGGGGTTCGTCGTCGAAGGGCCTGACGATGTGGGCGCTCAACGACCAGACGATCCTCAAGGACTCGGTGGACGCCTACAACAAGGACCACCCGGACGCGAAGATCACGCTGCGGCTGTTCGCGAACGACGACTACAAGCAGAAGCTGCGGGTGGCCTTCGGCGCGAACCAGGCCCCGGACATCTTCTTCAGCTGGGGCGGCGGCGCGCTGGACGACTACGTCAAGGCGGGCAAGGTCGACACCCTCACCGACGGCCAGGTGGACCTGCTGCGGTTCACCCCGAGCGTCCTGAAGAGCGCCACCTTCGACGGCCAGGTCTACGGCGTGCCCGCCAACGGCCTCGCCCCGGTGGTCCTCTACTACAACAAGAAGGTCTTCAAGAAGGCGGGCATCGAGGCCCCGACGTCGTACGACGACCTCCTCACGGACGTGAAGAAGCTCAAGGGGTCCGGTGTCACCCCGATCTCCCTGGCGGCGAACTCCAAGTGGCCGACGCTGATGTACATGGAGTACCTGCTGGACCGCGAGGGCGGCTCGGACGTGTTCGACCAGATCGCCTCGGGGAACGCGGCCGGCTGGAAGGACGCCTCGGTCACCGCGGCCAACACCCGCCTGCAGGAGCTCGCCAAGGCCGGCGCCTTCGGCGACAACGCCTCCTCCGTCAGCTACGACCAGGGTGCCTCCACGGCCCTGCTCTACACCGGCAAGGCCGGCATGGAGCTGATGGGCACCTGGGAGTACGCCAACATCGTCAAGGCCGCCCCCGACTTCGCGAAGAACGACCTCGGCTATGTGGCCTTCCCGTCCCTGGCCGGCGGCAAGGGCGACGCGAAGGACATCGTCGGCAACCCGTCGAACTTCCTGTCGCTGAACTCGAAGAGCAAGAACAAGTCCGCGGCGCTCACCTACTTCAAGAACTACGTCCTGAACGACTCCCAGATCGACGCCTACCTGGCGGCCGGCAGCGTGCCCCCGGTCAACAAGCTGGACGCGAAACTGGCGGCGGTGAAGTCGGCCGACGACAAGAAGTGGCTGACCTTCGTCTACGACCTGGTGCAGAACTCGCCGAACTTCCAGCTCTCCTGGGACCAGGCGCTGCCCTCCGGCCAGGCCGACCCGCTGCTGACCAACGTGGACAAGTCGTTCCTGCGGCAGATCACGCCGGAGCAGTTCGGCACGGACATGAGCAAGGCGGCGCAGTAGTGACCACCGTGGTTCGTACCCGGAGGCCGGTCGCGTCCCACAGGGCGCGCCCGGCCACGGGCCGCTCCGGGCGCCGCCGCTACAGCGGTCTGCTGATGGCCGCGCCCGCCCTGCTCCTGTTCGGTCTGTTCGGTCTGGTCCCGCTGGTCGGCGTGCTGGTGCTGAGCCTGTCCCGCTGGGACGGTCTCGGCTCGATCGGCTGGTCCGGGTTCGCCAACTGGACCGGCGTCCTGACCGACGGCGCCACCTGGCAGGCGCTGTGGCTCACCGTCAAGGTGATGGTGGTCAGCTGGCTGGTCCAGACGCCGGTGGCGCTGGCGCTCGGTCTCTTCCAGGCCCCCCGGGGCAGGCTGCGTGCGCTCTTCGCCGTGCTGTGGTTCCTGCCGCTGCTGCTGTCCGCGGTGGCGATCGGTCTGACCTGGCAGGCCCTGCTCGACCCGTCGTTCGGCATCGGCGCCGCCCCCGGGCTGCACTGGCTGGCCAAGCCCCTGCTCGGCTCGCCCTCCCTGGCGCTGTACACGGTGATCTTCGTGATCGCCTGGCAGTTCGTGCCGTTCCACGCCCTGCTCTACCAGGCCGGCGTGCGCCAGATCCCGGTGTCGCTGTACGAGGCCGCCGCCATCGACGGCGCAGGCCCCGTCACCCGCCTCCTGCGGATCACCCTGCCGCAGCTCAAGTACACCTTCGTCACGTCGAGCACGCTCATGCTGGTGGGCTCGCTGACCTACTTCGACCTGATCTACGTCCTGTCCGGCGGCACCGGCGGTCCCGGCACCGCGACCCGCGTGCTGCCGCTGGCGATGTACATCACCGGCTTCCAGACCCACGACATGGGCCGGGCCAGCGCGCTGGCCACGATTCTGGTGGTCTTCGGCCTCGCGCTGTCGCTGCTGACCACCCGCCTGTCCGGCTTCACCCGGATGGACAGCCAGCAGGAGGGCATGTGAGCACCGTCGTCGCGACCCTGCGCCGTACCGCGTCCGGCGGCGCCACCCTGGTGTGGACCGCGCTGGTCGTCGTACCCCTGTACTGGGTGGTCGTCACCAGCCTCCGCGGCCGGAGCGACTTCACCATGGGCAACCCCCTGGCGCTGCCCGGCCGTCCGACCCTGGACAACTACCGGACCGTCCTCGACGGCGACTTCACGACCTATCTGCTCAACAGCGTGATCGTCACCGTCGCCACGGTCGCGATCGTCATGGCCGTCGCCCTGATGGCCGCGTTCTCGATCGTCCGCTACACCAACCCCTGGTCCCGGCTGACCTTCCGCCTCTACCTCCTGGGTCTGGCCATCCCCCTCCAGGCGGTCATCATCCCGGTCTACCTGCTGATCATCCGGATGCAGATGTACGACAGCCTGCTCGCGATCGTGCTGCCCTCGGCGGCGTTCGCGCTGCCGGTGACGGTGATGATCCTGGTCAGCTTCCTGCGGGACATCCCGCGCTCGCTGTTCGAGGCGATGGTCGTGGACGGCGCCGGTGACTGGCGGATGCTGCTCTCGCTGGCCGCGCCGATGGCCCGGCCCGCGCTGGTGACGGTCGCCGTGTACGACGGCCTCCAGGTCTGGAACGGCTTCCTTTTCCCCCTGATCCTCACCCAGAGCGGCGACAAGGCCGTACTGCCGCTCGCCCTCACGCTCTACAAGGGCGAGTTCGGCATCGACGTGCCCGCCACCATGGCCGCGGTGGTCCTCTCCACCCTTCCCATGCTGGTGGTCTTCGTCCTCGCCAGACGGCAGTTGGTCGCCGGACTGACCGCCGGATTCTCCAAGTAACGCATACCGCAAGTGAGTCGGCCGGTGCCGTGACACGCCGGCCTCCCTCGGCATGCCCACGGACAACCCCCACGAGGAGTCGTGCATGACGACCACCACGCCGGACCACTCCGCGCTCTCCCCGGCAGGTGACGACCGCCCCTGGACCGACCCCGGCCGGTCCGCGGACGAACGGGTCGAGGCGCTGCTCGCCCGGCTGACCCTGGAGGAGAAGGTCGCCCAGCTCAGCAGCGTCTGGGAGGACGTCGAGCCGGCCGGCCCCGAGGTCGCCCCCGGCACCAACCTGTTCGGCCGGGTGGGCGACCTCGACGAGACCGCCCGGCACGGCCTCGGCCAGCTCACCCGCCCCTACGGCACCGTCCCCCGCCCCGCCCTGGAACACGCCCGCCTCCTCGCCGACCGGCAGCGGCAGATCGTGGCGCGGAGCCGCTTCGGCATCCCGGCGATGGCCCACGACGAGTGCCTGACCGGTTTCACCGCCTACGGCGCCACGATCTACCCCACCTCGCTGGGCATGGCGGCCACCTTCGACCCGGCCCTGATCCGGCGGATCGGCGCGGCCATCGGCGCCGACATGGCCGCCGGCGGGGTCCACCAGGGCCTCGCCCCGGTCGTCGACGTCATCCGCGACTACCGCTGGGGCCGCTGCGAGGAGACGTACGGCGAGGACCCGTACCTCGTCGGGGAGATGGGCGAGGCGTATGTGCTAGGTCTGCAGAGCGCGGGGGTGTACGCCACCCTGAAGCACTTCGCCGGGTACTCCGCCTCGATGGGCGGCCGCAACCACGCCCCGGTGGGCATCGGCCGTCGTGAGCTGTACGACGTGATCCTGCCGCCCTTCGAGCGGATCGTCGCCGCGGGCGTGGGTTCGGTCATGAACTCCTACGCGGAGATCGACGGTGAGGCGCCCGCCGCGAGCCGCCGGCTGCTGACCGGGGTGCTGCGCGAGGAGTGGGGCTTCGAGGGCACGGTCGTCTCCGACTACTGGTCGCTGCCGTTCCTGGTGAACGCCCACCGGGTGGCGGCCGATCTGACGGACGCCGGGGCGCTGGCGCTGCGGGCGGGCATGGACGTCGAACTGCCGGACCAGCGCGGCTTCGGCGCGGCGCTCGTCGAGGCCGTGGGCCGGGGAGCGGTCGACGAGGCCGATGTCGACCGGTCGGTGCGCAGGGTGCTGCGGCAGAAGGTGGCACTGGGGCTTCTCGACGCCGACTGGGATCCGGTACCGCCCGCCCTGCGCGCCGGCGAACTCGACCTGGACAAGCCCGAGAACAGGGAACTGGCCCGCGAGGTCGCCCGGTCGGGCGCGGTCCTGCTGTCGAACGACGGCGGGCTGCCGCTCCCCGCCACCGGCCGGATCGCCCTGATCGGACCGTGCGCCGACGACGTCCGCACGATGTTCGGCTGCTACAGCTTCCCCAACCACGTCCTCTCCGACCGCGACGACCTCGGCAACGGTGTCGAGGCGGTGTCGCTGCGCAGCGCGCTCCCCGTCGAACTCCCAGGCGTGGAGTGGGAGTTCGCACCCGGCTGTCCGATCCGGGACGAAGACCGCTCAGGCATTCCCGGCGCGGTCGCCGCCGCTTCCGGGGCGGATCTCGCCGTGCTGGTGGTCGGCGACAAGGCCGGCATGTTCGGCATCGGCACCTCCGGCGAGGGCTGTGACGTCGAGGACCTGCGACTGCCCGGTGTGCAGGAGGAGTTGGTGGCGGCCGTACTGGCGACGGGGACCCCGGTCGTGCTGGTGGTCAACAGCGGCCGGCCGTACGCCGTGGGCCGGTTCGCGCCGGACACGGCGGCCATGGTGCAGGTCTTCCTGCCGGGTGAGGAGGGGGGCCGTGCGGTCGCCGAACTGCTCGCCGGTGCGGCGAACTTCAGCGGCAAGCTGCCGGTGCAGATCCCCAACTCGCCCGCGGGGCAGCCGTACACGTATCTGCATCCGCCGCTCGGCGACCGGCAGAGCCGGCTGTCCAATCTCGACCCGACCCCCGCGTTCCCCTTCGGGCACGGTCTGTCGTACACGACGTTCGAGATCGACGGACTGGCCGCCGACAACGAACTGGTGCCGACGGACGGGGAGTTCACGGTCTCGGTGCGGGTGCGGAACACCGGGTCGCGGCCCGGTGCCGAGACCGTGCAGCTGTACTTCACCGACCCGGTCGCCCAGGTCACCCGGCCGGTACGGGCGCTGCTCGGCTTCGCCAAGGTGTTGCTGGAGCCGGGCGAGGAGACGACGGTCCGCTTCGGCGTCCACACCGACCAGCTGTCCTTCACCGGTCTGGCGGGGCAGCGGATCGTCGAGCCCGGCGAGATCGTGCTCTACGCGGGCTCGTCCAGCGGCGACACTCCGGCCGAGGTCAGGGTCCGGCTGGCCGGGGAGGAGCGGGACGTCACCGCTCCTCGTCGGCACGGTGTGCCGGTGGCGCGGTCGTAGAGGTCCGCAGCACCAGCTCAGTCGCCAGTTCGATGCGGAGGGACGCCGGTGGGCGTCCCTCCGCCAGTTGCAGGAGCACTCTGGTCGCCTCCCGGCCCAGCTCCTCGAACGGCTGGCGGACGGCGCTCAGCGGGGGGCTGGCCATGGCCGCCACCAGGGTGTCGTCGAACGACATGACCGCGAGGTCGTCCGGCACCCGCAGCCGGTGCTGCCGGGCGGCCTCCAGCACACCCAGCGCCTGGGCGTCGCTGGCGGCGAAGACGGCCGTCGGCGGCCGCTCGACGCGCAGGAGTTTCAGGGTGGCGGCGAGCGACTCGTCGTAGTCGAAGTCGGTGGAGCGCACGATCGCCGGGTCGTAGCCGATACCGGCTTCCTCAAGGGCGGCCCGGTAACCATGGAGGCGAGCCGAACCGGCCAGGGAGTGCGAGCGGCCCGCGACCATGCCGATCCTGGTGTGACCGAGGCCGAGCAGGTGTTGCACCGCCTCCCTGGCCCCGCTCCAGTTGGTCACCCCGATGCTCGGGATGTCCGACGAGGGCGCGCTGAGCGGGTCCACCAGCACCACCGGCAGTTTCTGCTCGACGATCCGGCGCTGGTCGTCCTCGGACAGCATCGAGATCACGATGACCAGCCCGGCGGCGCCGAGCGCCACGCACTCCTCCAGCCACTGGGAGATGGACCGCCTGCTCGTGGTGCCGGTCACGACGTCCACGCCGAGTTCGCCGGCCGCGTCCACGATCCCGCGGACCACCTCCAGGGTGTAGGGGCCGGACAGGTCCCGGAACACCGTGATGATCTGCCGCGGCGCCGCGGCCTCCCGCTCCCAGGCGCGCACGAACCCGTGCCGCGCCAGCAGCTCCTCGACACGCGCACGGGTCGACGCACCGACGTCACGGCGCCGGTGCACCACCTTGGACACCGTGCTGAGCGAGACACCCGCCTCCTGGGCGATGTTCGTCAGCAGCCCGTACTGGGCGTCCAGCTGTCCTTTGTCCTGAACGGTCACTCCACGTCCGCCCCGCTCGATGATTCCGCCGCAAGCCAACAGCACCGGGCGCCGGCAGACAAGATTCCGGCGCCCGGTGCGTGGACTGCCTACACCCTGCTCCAGGTCTGGGTGGGGTTGCCGAGGCCGGTCCACAGCTCGACCTTGGCCCCGTTGGCCGTTCCCCAGTTGGTCACGTCGATCACAAGACCGTTGGAGCGGTCGACGATGGTTCCGTCCACACGGAACGCCCACTGCTGGCTGGTCTTGCCGTTGCACGCCCACAGGATGAGCTCGGTGCCCGCCGTGGTGCCGTCGCCGTCCGCCGCCAGGCACTTGCCCGAGACCCGGAGTTCGCCCGCCGCGGTCTGGGTGATGGTCTGGTTGGCGTTGCCCGAGCAGTCGTGGATCTGTACCTGGACGCCGGTCGCGCCGTTCGGGACATCGAGGCAGCGGCCGGAGTTCGTGCCCTTCAGGGTGAAGGTCGCGGCCGTGGGCAGCGGGTCCTGGACGAGCTGCCAGTCCTGGGAGCCGTCGTCGGTCGAGGCGGCCAGCGTGACGGAGCCGCCGGCGGTCGCGCCGGTCATGTAGAGGCTGGTGTTCTTGACCGAACGCAGCTTGTAGTAGCCGGAGGTCGAGGACGCCACCTCGGTCCACTGCTTGTCGGTCGCGCCGTCGTCGACCCACTGGGTCAGCTTCTGGCCCGCCGTCGCCGTGCCGGTCCAGATGGCCACCGCGCGGCCGCCCGCCTTGTTCAGCAGGGTGACGTTGGAGCCCGTGGTCTGGAGGTGCCAGCGCTGGGTCAGGGAGGTGGAGCCGGCCGCGCCGAGGACGAGGTCCGGGGTGTTCCCGGTCAGGTTCGCGTCCTGGGTCTTGCCGGAGTCGGTGGTCAGGACCTGGCCCGTCAGCCGGTTGACCAGGGAGTAGTAGGCCCCGTCGGAGCGCCCGAGGTCGACCTCGGCGTACTTCACCGGCCCGACGCTCGTACCGCTCCAGGACGCCTGGAGGACCAGCACACGGCCGGTGCCGTCGACGTACTGGAGCTGGCGGCTGTACCCGGCGGCGATCGGGGTCTGGTACTGCTTCCAGGTGCCGGTGGACGAACCGGACTCGTTCACCCAGACGCTGCCGCTGCCGGACGCGTTGTAGACGATCCGGCCGTCTGGCATCGGAAGCAGGACCGGGCTGCCGCCGGTGGCGAGGGCGCTGCCGCCGGTGGGGACGGGGAGCGAGGTGATCGCGCCGTCGGTGCCGGAGAAGAACTTCGTCGGGTCGTCGGCGATGCGGTAGCGGACGTTCGTGCCGCCGCCCCAGTACTCGTACGTCATCAGCCACTTGCCGTCGGTCGTCGGCGCGACCGTGGTCATGCCGGGGCGGCCGCCGCCGATCTCCGTCTTGCCGCTGCCCATGCTCACGGTGGAGCCGGGGACGTCGACGACCGGGCTGCTCCAGGCGGACGCGCTGGTGCCGTCCCAGGTGCGGTGCATCAGGACCTGGCTGCCGGAGTCGGTCGCCGTGGCGTTGTCCGGGTCGATGGTCGGGGCGCCGGTGGTGGTGTCGTAGCCCGTGTAGTCGTTCTCGTCGGAGTAGTAGGCGATCAGCTGCCCGTTGTGGGCGAGCAGGTGCGGCTCCCAGACCGGGTCGACCTGCTTGTACGTGTTCGCGCTGGAGGTACGGCCGAGGCTGCCGGCGCTGCCGCCCTGCCAGGAGCCCGCGGCGATGATGTTCTGGAGGTTCCAGGTCGCGCCGTCATCCGAACTGGAGTAGAGGGCCAGTGCCACGTCCTTGCGGTCGCCGTCGCTGGTCGGCGTCCAGGAGGAGTTCGCGGCCTTCTGCTCCTCGTAGTAGTAGTCGTCGCCGGAGACGACGCTCGCGAGCAGCAGCGTGCCGGCGCTCAGGTTGCCGACGGCCTGCGGCAGCACGTAGAGGTACGGGTTCGTCCAGTTGCTCGTGTACTTGGCGTACGACGCGTCGCTCGACAGGTACGCGGGCGCCTTGACGTCGGTCAGCTTGGACCAGGTGGTGCCGTCGTCGTCGCTCTTGTAGATCGGGAGGGTCTGGCCGACCGGAGTGGTCTCACTGTCCTCGAACGTCGCCACGATCCGCCCGTCGGGCAGCTGCGCCGACTTCGGGTAGAGCACACACGGGCTCTTGTTGCAGGCGGCCGAGTTCGTCGCCGTATAGAGGTTCGACGGGCTCGGCTGATATGCCGACGCGGTCGTCGCGGAGGCTATGGCGAATGCCACGCCGATGCTGGTGGCCGTCGCCGCGGCGAGAGCCTTTCTTGCCCATGTTTTCATGAATGCGGAAACCCTTTCGCGGCCCGCTGCCCAGGGAATACGAAGGCGGCTGAATGAGCCCTGAGCGGCTGGAGTCAGTATTGGGACGCGGTACCGCCGTGTCACCGGCACGTTTCCGAAAGACTTTCGGGTGGAACGTACCGGCGAGCTGATTCACCGTCATGAAACCGCGGCCGCCCAGGCCATACGCCATGGCGACGGGCTCGCGGGCCGGGGCAACCCGGGCCGGGGATTCCGCCGGGCGATCGCCGGGGTCGATGCCCCCGAGCGCCGCGTCCGACCACGACTGACGATCACGCGCGGCCTTTCCGCCCGAATGGACGCCCCTCACGTGGAACAGACGGCCCGCCGAAATGACGGTCCCGCATTACAGCCGACGCAGCAAGGAGTTCAGTGTCTCGATCTCCTGCGCGGAGAGCTTGTCGGTGAAGTGACGGCGTACCGCGGCGTCCAGGCCGGGGCCCACGGCCGTGATGGTCTCGCGGCCGGCGTCGGTGAGGGAGACGGTGACACCGCCGGCCCGTTCGCGGGTGACCAGTCCGCGCCCGCTCATCCGGGTGAGCTGGTGGGAGATGCGGGTGCGGTCCCAGCCGAGCGACGCGGCGAGCTCGCTCTGCCGCAGGGCGCCGCCCGCCTTGCCGAGGTTGACGAGGATCGTCAGGTCCGGCTCGGACAGGCCCGCCGCCTCGGCGGTGTCCGCGATCACCCGGGCCCGGACGACTTCGTGGGCGCGCTTGAAGGCGGACCAGAGGTCGACGGGCCCCGGTACGGCCGCACCCACGGGTTCGTCGGCCCCACCCCTCGGCGTTGACATATCAACAAGCCTCTTCCTAGTGTTGAGATGTCAACGCTAACAGTGCGGCCTCGCCTTCGGGCGCCGCCCCTGTCAGTCGCGCCTGCCTCCCCCGCCCCACGGAAGGATCCATGCGTACCCGACCCCTTGGACCCGACGGCCCGCACGTCGCCCCGCTCGCGCTGGGCTGCGCCGGAATGTCCGACCACACCTCCCCCGCCGACGAGACGGACGCCGTCACCACGATCCGTACGGCCCTCGACGCCGGCGTCGCCCTCCTCGACACCGCGGACTTCTACGGCATGGGCCACAACGAGGACCTCATCCGACGCACCCTGCGCCCCGCGGACCGCGGCAAGGCGGTCCTGAGCGTCAAGTTCGGCGCCCTGCGCGGACCCGACGGGGCGTTCCTCGGCATCGAGGGCCGGCCCGCCCACGTCAAGAACGCGCTCGCCCACTCGCTGCGCCGCCTCGGCACCGACCACGTCGACATCTACCGCCCCGCCCGCCTCGCCCCCGACACCCCCGTGGAGGACACGGTCGGAGCCGTCGCCGAGCTGGTCCAGGCCGGGTACGTGCGCCACATCGGGCTCTCCGAGGTGGGTCCTGAGACCATCCGCCGTGCCCACGCCGTACACCCGATCTGCGATGTGCAGGTCGAGTACTCCCTGTTCAGCCGGGGTCCCGAGACCAACGGCATCCTGGCCGTCTGCCGCGAGCTGGGGATCGGTGTCACCGCCTACGGGGTCCTCGGGCACGGTCTGCTCACCGGCTCCTACCGGCAGCCCGCAGGCGGCGACCCGCGCGCCGGCTGGCTGCCCCGCTTCCTCCCCGGTCACCTCGCCACCAACCTCGCCCTGGTCGACCGGCTGCGGCCGCTCGCCGAGGCGCACGGCGTCACCGTCGCGCAGCTCGCCATCGCCTGGGTCATGGCACAGGGCCGCGAGCACCCCACCGTCGTGACCCTCGTGGGCGCCCGCAGGCCGCACCGCGTCCAGGACGCCCTGGCCGCGGCCGGCCTCGTCCTGACCGACGCGGAACTCCGCGCGATCGACGCCGCCGTCCCGGCCGACGCGGTGGCCGGAACCCGCTATGCCGCGCCCCTCATGGCCCTGCTGGACAGCGAGCGCGGCGCGCGGCCGCCTGCCACGGAACAAGAAAGGCTCTCCGCACCATGATCACCATGAACACATCTGAGTCACCGCTCGCCGAGCGCGCCCGGTCCGGGAAGCCGATCGGCGTGGGGATCATCGGGCTCGGGGCCCACGACAGCTGGGCCGAGCGCGCCCACCTGCCGGCCCTGCGCGCCGTCCCGGGCTACGAGTTGACGGCCCTGAGCACGAGTTCGCGGGAGTCGGCGGAGCGCTCCGGACAGGTGCACGGTGTGTCCCGCACCTTCGGGACGGCGGCCGAGCTGGCCGCCTGCGACGAGGTGGACCTCGTGGTGGTGGCGGTGAAGGTGCCGTACCACCGGGAACTGGTGGCGGCAGCCCTCGGCGCCGGCAAGGGCGTGCTGTGCGAGTGGCCGCTGGGCAACGGGCTCGCGGAGGCCGAGGACATGGCCCGGGAGGCGCACGGCCGCGCCGTGCCGACCGTCGTCGGGCTCCAGGCACGGTCCCACCCGGTCCTCGCCTACGCCCGCCACCTCGTGGCCGACGGCTACGTGGGGAAAGTGCTGTCCACGACGGTCGTGGGCGCCGGCGGAGCCTGGGGCGCCACCGTCGCACCGCGCGCCCGCTACGTTCTCGACGCTGCCAACGGCGCGACCATGCTGACCATCCCCTTCGCGCACACGCTCGACGGGCTCGTGTCCGTCCTGGGAGAGCTCGGGGAACTGCGGATCCGGCAGACGTCACGGCGTACGTCGGCCGTGGACACCGAGAGCGGAGAGACCGTGCCCATGACCGCCGCGGACCAGGTGGTGGCCTCGGGACGGCTGCCGGGCGGCGCGGTGGCCACCTTCCACTACCGCGGAGGCATGTCGCGGGGCACCAACTTCCGCTGGGAGATCAACGGCACCGAGGGCGACCTCGTCCTCACCGCCCCGATCGGCCAGCCCCAGCTCAGCCCACTCGCCCTCGAAGGCGGCCGCGGGGCGTCCACCGGGCTCGCGCCGCTGCCCGTGCCGGACTCGTACGTTCTCGTCCCCGGGCTGGACCCCCAGGCCGACGCACCGGCCTACGCGGTCGCCCACGCCTACCACCGGTTCCTGGAGGACCTCCGCGGGGGCGCCGCACCGGCCGTACCCGACTTCGCACACGGCGCCGCCCTGCACCGCACCATCGAGACGGCGCTCGCTCCATCCTGAGCAGGCGGCCGTCACCCTGTGCGGTTGTTGTCCGCCGTGTGTGCGGTTGTCGTCCGTCGTGCGGCACGGGATGCTGAGGGAGCACGGAGGAAGCGGTGTCATGGATCGTTTTCCGAATGCTGCCAACGTCGACTTCCACAGCCCTCTGGACCTCTCCAAGGCGGCCACCGCGGTACTGGACGCCGAGGGCCGCGTCTGCGGGTGGGGCCCCTCGGCCCGGCGCCTGCTCGGCCATCCGGCCGAGGACGTGCTCGGCCGGCCCGCCGCCCGGCTGCTGGCCGGGTCCACCGAGCAGCGGCTGTCCGCCCTCTGCGCGGCGCACAAGCCCCGCAGCACGGTCCTGGACCTCCACTGCCAGGACGGACGCACCCTGCGCGCGGCCGTGACGTTCAGCTCGCTGGCACACTGGGGCGCCGCCGCGACCGTCGTGGTCGCGGCCGACCTGGCGGAGCTGCGCGGCTGGGAGGCGCAGCTGGCGATGCTGCAGGGGCTGGCGACCGAGTCCTCCGTGGGCCTGACGATCTTCGACACCGACTTTCACGTCGTCTGGGGGAACGTCTCCACCGATCTGGAGCTCGCGGGGGTCGCCCAGTACGTCGGCCTGCACGCCTCGGCCCTCTTCCCCGAGGGCGAATTCATCTCCCGCCACCATCCCCCGGACGAGGACCAGGTGATGGAGCAGGTCCTGAAGACGGGGGAACCCATCCTGGGCATGCACTACCGGGGGCGCGCCCCCGCCGACCCGGGGCGCGAGCACGTCTGGTCCTGCTCCTACTACCGGCTGGTGGACGCCCGGGGCGAACCGCTGGGGCTGTTCGAGGAGTCCCTGGACATCACCGAGCAGTACCGCGCCCAGGAACGGCTGTCGCTGCTCGTCCGGGCCGGGAAACGCATCGGTGCCTCGCTGGACGTGCGCCGTACGGCCGCGGAGCTCGCCGACGTGGCGGTGCCGCAGCTGGCCGACGAGGTGCTGGTGGACCTGCCGCCGGCGGTCATCGAGGGACGGCAGCCGCCGACCGGCTCGGCGCCGGGGCACAGTCTGCTGCGGATGCACGGCCGGACGCCGGAGGAGTTCCGGACCACTCCCGTCTCCTATCCGCCCTCGTCACTGCAGGCCCTGAGCCTGGCCACCAGCCGCCCCGTCGTCGGCGACACCACGTCCGAGGAAGCGGGCGAGGGAGCGGGCGGGCGGGGTACGGCCGCCCGGCCCTGCTGCCTCTTCGTCCCGCTGCTCGCCCGCGACGCGGTCCTCGGCCTCGCCACCTTCCGGCGCGACAGCAACCCCGACCCCTTCGGGCCCGAGGAGCAGACCCTTGCCGTGGAACTGGCCGAGCGGGCCGCCGTCGGTATCGACAACGCCCGCCGTTACACCAGCCAGCACGAGGCGGCCCTGGTACTGCAGCACAGCCTGCTGCCCCGGCACCTGCCCGAGCAGAGCGCGGTCGAGGTGGCGTACCGCTATCTGCCCGCCGACAGCCGCGTGGGCGTAGGCGGCGACTGGTTCGACCTGATCCCGCTGTCCGGTGCCAGAGTCGGCCTGACCGTCGGCGACGTGGTCGGCCACGGGGTGCACGCGGCCGCGACCATGGGCCGGCTGCGCGCCACCGTACGGACCCTCGCCCTGCTCGACCTGGACCCTGCCGAGCTGCTCACCCGGCTGGACGGCCTGGTCGCGCAGGACTCGGAACCCCACGCGGACGACGGGCTCGGCGACGAGGCGCTCGGGGTGACCTGCCTGTACGCGATCTACGACCCGGTCAGCGGGCGCTGTGTCTGGGCGAGCGCGGGCCATCCCCCGCCGATCGTGGCCGACGCGAGCGGCTCGGTGGCCCTGTCCGCGCTGGCGCCGGGACCGCCCCTGGGGCTGGGCAGCCTGCCCTACGAGAACGTCGAGCTGAACCTGTCCGACGGCAGTGTGGTGGCGTTCTTCACCGACGGTGTCGTGGAGGACCGGCGTACCGACATCGACAGTGGGATCGACCGGCTCGCCCATGTGCTGACCTGGCAGCGCTGCCCGCTGGAGGAACTGTGCGACCGGGCCCTGTCGACCCTGCCGCCCGGCCCCCAGGCGGACGACGCGACGCTGCTGCTCATCCGCACCCGGCGGCTCGGCGGCGACCGGGTGGCGGACCTGGAGCTGCCGCCCGACCCGGCCATGGTGGCGCACGCCCGCACGGACACCGAGCGCCAGCTGGAGAGCTGGGGGCTGTCCGAACTGTCGTTCACCGCCGAGCTCGTGGTGAGCGAGCTGGTCACCAACAGCATCCGGTACGCCACCGGGCCCGTCATGCTGAGGCTGATCCGGGACCGTTCCCTCCTGTGCGAGGTCTCCGACAACGCGCACACGGCACCTCACCTACGGCGCGCCCGCCGGGACGACGAGGGCGGCCGCGGTCTCTTCCTCGTCGCCCAGGTGTCCCAGCGGTGGGGCACCCGGTACACCTCGTCCGGGAAGACCATCTGGGCCGAACTCGCCATCCCCTAGCGGCCCTTGGCGGGCCTGTCGCACAGGACGTGGTCGACGAGGGCGCCGGTCGCACGGTTGAGGGCGGCCAGGTCCGGCGGGGCCGTCGTGGTGGTGATGGACACGGTCACGGCGCGCCTGCCGTCCGCGCTCACCGCGGGGCGGGTGTTGACGCCGGCCCCGTCGCCCTCGTGGGTGTAGTAGAAGCCGCCGCAGGAGAGCGGGATCCTGCGCAGCCCGAGGCCGTACGTGCCCTCGGGCATCTCGGCCACGTCCTCCGGGTCGTCGGTCCGTTCGACGGTCCGCCGCATCTCCCGCCACTGCTCGGCGGCGAGCAGCCGGCCGCCGGCCAGGGCGCGGAAGAAGGTGTTCAGGTCGGCGGTGGTGCTCACCACGCCCGAGTCCGCGGTGTGCTGGAGGCTGTGGTCGGTGACGTCGAGACGCCTGCCGTCGGCGTCGGTCAGATACGCGTTCACATGCGGGTCGGGCAGGTGCGGGTCGAGTCCGGGAATCGAGGTGTCCCGCAGTCCCAGCCTCGCGATCACCCGCCGCTCGACCAGTTCCGCCCAGCTCGCACCGCCGGCCTTCTCGGCGATCATCCCGGCCAGCAGGTAGTTGGTGTTGGAGTACGCCCAGCGGGTGCCACCGCCCGGCTCGGGCACGAACACCGGCCGGTGCCTCATCGCCACCGCGACCAGGTCGGCCGCGGGTGTGGTGTCGTAGCGGTTCTCGTCGAAGTGGTTGATCAGCCGGTCCTGGATCTCCGGGTCGTCGATGTAGTCGTACAGTCCGCTGGTCTGGCGGAGCAGGTCGCGGACGGTGATACGGCTGCCGTCGTTGCCGCTGCCCGCGACGACGCCCGGCAGCCAGTGCTCGACGGTGTCGTCGAGCGACAGCCGCTTCTCCGCGACGAGTTGCAGGACCACGGTCGCCGTGAACGTCTTGGTGGTGCTGGCCACCCGGAAGTGCGCGTTCCAGGGGATCGGCTCCGGGGAGTCGATCGTCCGGGTGCCGATGCGCGCCATGAGCGGCGCGCCCCGCGTCCCGTCGACCCTGGCGAGCACGTTCACATCGCCTCCCCCGGCCTGCCGTACGGCCGCCAGGTCCTGCCGGAGTTCGTCCGCGCCGTAGTGGTGCCTCGCGGCCGGGTGCCCGGCGGTCGCGGCGGCGGTCGCGGTCATGGGTGAGGCGACCGCCACGAGCAGCGCTGCGGTGAGTACGGCGGCCCTGGCCTTCTTCGACGACGGCGTCTTCATGTTCGTATCCCCCGTGCTGTGGGTCCTGTCCGGTGACGGTCACCAGCGAACCGGATCCGGAGGAACGAGGACATGGGACAGCCCACCGGATGAGGGGTGTACGTAAGCCCCCTGCCCCGTCCGGGCCCCGCCGCCGCACTCGTGGAGACCCGTTCACCGGAGACGCGTCCGCTTGCCGCATGTGCGGCGGTCTGTGCGCGGCTGATGCCGGAAGGTTGTCCCGGCGCACACCGCCGGTGTGAGCACGAACGTTCGCCCCTGCTCGGCTAGAACGTTATAGAGGATCCGATCGGAGGGTTCGTCCCTGCCCGGAAGGGGGTCAGCGCGGCGCCGGGCCGGTCGTCGCGCGCACGACCAGGCGAGGCGTGAGCACGGTCTCCTGCGGAGTGCCGCCCTTGATGAGATCCAGTGCGGCGGTCACCGCGGCATCCGCCATGCCGGCCGCGTCCTGGGAGACGGTGGTCAGCTGCACGTGCGGCATCTTCGCCAGCCGCGAGTCGTCGTAGCCGACCACGGAGATCTCCCCGGGCACGGCACGGCCCCGCTGGGCGAGAACGTCCAGGACACCGGTGGCCGTCCGGTCGTTGAAGGCGATGACGGCCGTGGGCGGCGGCGCCTGACGGTCCAGCAGGTAGCGCACGCCCTCCGCCCCGGCCTCCTCGGTCAGGCCGCCCGCGAGCACGTCGGCGTAGTCGGCCAGCCCGTGGTCCGCCATCCCCTGCAGGAAGCCGAGCCGGCGGTCTGAACTGCCCGGGGCGCCGGCACCGTCGATGTGCGCGATCCGCCGATGCCCCAGGCCGATGAGGTGGTCGACCGCGAGTTGGATGCCCATCACGTCGTCACCGCGCACCGAACCCACGCCCGGAAGTCCGCTGCGACGGGCGACGAGAAGAGCCGGCAGCCGGCGGGCCAGGCGTTCCAGCTCCTCGTCGGGCAGCCGGCTGCCCAGCAGGATGGCGGCCTCACAGCGCTCGCGGAGCAGGGCGTTCACCGCCGTGGACTCCTCGCGACTGGGGGCCACCGCGCTGATCACCGCCTCGTAGCCGTGCCGGGCCGCAGCAGCGTAGATGTGCTCGACGAGATCGCCGTGGAACGGCTGCTGGAGCTCGAAGACGACGCCGAGCACCCGCGAACTGGACCGCCGGAGCTTCTGGGCGCGCTGGTCGGGGACGTATCCCAGCTCGTCGGCGATCTGCAGCACGCGCCGCCGGGTCTCGTCACTGGCCCCCGGGACGCCGCGGATCACGATCGAGACCAGGGCGGTGGAGATGCCGGCGGCCCGGGCCACGTCGGCCATGGTCGGGCGCCCCTTGCGTGCGGAGCCGGCGGCGACACGCGCGGGGGGCGACGGCTCGGCGTCGTCGCGGGCGTCGTCGTCCAACTCCGTCACTTCGCCACTCCCCAACCTGGTCGAATGCGGTTCGGCCGCCCGGCCGGACGGCCTTCTGCCGAGCATATCGACCCCTTGACCGATTCCCGGTGTGCGTTAACCTTCCCGACTAGAACGTACTAGTTTTCGGGAGCACCGACATGGTCGTCGCCGACAATTCCCCCGGCCGCCTCCGGCCCGTCCCCCACACGCTGCGACTGGCCACGATCGGCGCGGGCCGCATCGGGTCGGACCACGCCGCGATCGTCGCCCGGCAGATCCCCGGCGTCACGCTGGCCGCGGTCAGCGACCCGGTCCCCGGTGCCGCCGAACGCCTCGCCACCGAACTGGGCGCACCGCTGGCCACCATCGCCCTCGAGGCGATCCGCAGCGTGGAGACCGACCGTCCCGTCACGATCGCCGAGGTGACCGCATGAGCCCGACCGCTTCGCCCTTCGTCCTGGCCGCGAGCGCCGAGATGCTCCACCGGGACCTGCCGTTCACCGAGCGCGTGACCCGGATCGCCGAGCGCGGCTTCCAGGTCGAGATCTGGGACTGGTCGGCCAAGGACCTCGACGCCCTGGCCACCACCGGTGCGACCTTCTCCTCCATGACCGGCTACCTCACCGGCAACCTCACCGACCCCGACGGCATCGACGCGCTGCTCTCCTCGGCCCGCACCTCCCTGGAGGCGGCGGCGAGGATCGACTGTCCGCGCCTGAACCTGCACGGCACCGGCCTCGACGACAAGGGCCTGCCCGCGCGTCCCGTCGAGGTCGTCACGCCCGACATGTGGCTCACGGCGGCCGACACCCTGCGGCGCGTCGCGGAACTGGGCGAGGCCGCGGGCCGGGTCTTCACCCTGGAGAACCTCAACCTGGCCGTCGACCACCCGGGCACGCCCTTCGCCCGCGCGGCCGACACCCTGGCCCTCGTCCGCGCCGTGGACAGCCCGTACCTGCGGATGAACCTGGACCTCTACCACGCGCAGATCGGCGAGGGGAATCTCGTCGAACTCTGCGGCCAGGCCCTGCCGTTCATCGGTGAGATCCAGGTCGCCGACGTCCCGGGGCGCTGCGAACCGGGCACCGGCGAGATCCACTACCCCGCCATCGCCCGTGCCCTGCACAGCCTCGGCTACACCGGCGTCATCGGTCTCGAAGGCTGGGCCCGCGACGACTCCGACGCGGCCCTGGACGCCTTCCGCGCCGCCTTCACCCTCGCCGTTCCGGTTCCGGCCGACGACGACACCGCGGCCGGATACACCGCTGCCGCTGCCGGTTCCTGACCAAGGACGGACGCTCCGGCCGTCCGGCTACCCCCACCGCACCTGCGGCGGAGCGCCGCACGACGGCTGCTCCTCGGTCCGGAACCCGCGAACGCGCCACCACACCCGCAACACCCTTGCCGGCGGCACCCGCCGCACCATTCGCCGGGCGGCAGAGCAGCCGCCCGGCGAAGTCATGCCTGCACCCCCACCAGAACAACGGCCGCAGCGGGTATTGACATGCGAATGTCCTGACATACTCTTGCCTGGAGTCGCCCACAGGGTGGCGCCGGAGCCAGTCTTCAACCACTCGCCCCGTCTCCGCGGTGAAGGGAAACCAGCCTGATGTCGTTCGATGTGCTGACCATGGGTCGTGTGGGAGTGGATGTGTATCCGCTCCAGACCGGGGTGGGGCTGGCGGACGTCACCTCGTTCGGCAAGTACCTGGGCGGCAGCCCGACGAACGTCGCGGTGGCGGCGGCGCGGTACGGCCGTTCGGCGGCGGTGATCACGAAGACGGGACGGGACCCGTTCGGGGACTTCGTCCGTCAGGCGCTGGACGGTTACGGCGTGGACTCGCGGTTCGTGGGGACGTCGGACATCGCGCCGACCCCGGTGACGTTCTGCGAGATCTTCCCGCCGGACGACTTCCCGCTCTACTTCTACCGCCTTCCCAAGGCCCCCGACCTGGACATCCAGCCGGACGAGCTGGACCTGGACGCGGTGCGTGAGGCCGCCGTGTTCTGGATGACCGGGACCGGGCTGAGCGAGGAGCCGAGCCGCGCTGCCACACTGGCCGCGCTGGAGCAGCGGGCGAAGTCCGGGGTGACGGTGTTCGACCTGGACTGGCGGCCGATGTTCTGGGCGGATCCCGCCGAGGCGCGTGCCTGCTACCGCGAGGCGCTGCGGCACACGACGGTCGCGGTCGGCAACATCGACGAGTGCGAGGTCGCCACCGGTGAGCGTGAGCCGTACGCGGCGGCGAAGGCGCTGCTGGCGGCGGGCGTCGAGCTGGCCGTGGTGAAGCAGGGCCCCAAGGGTGTCCTGGCCATGGACCAGGACGGGACGACCTCCGAGATCCCGCCCGTGCCCGTGGACGTCGTGAACGGCCTGGGCGCCGGGGACGCGTTCGGCGGCGCCCTGTGCCACGGGCTGCTCTCGGGCTGGGACACCCGGCGCACGGTGTCCTTCGCCAACGCGGCCGGCTCGATCGTGGCCGGCCGACTGGCCTGCTCCGACGCCATGCCGACGGAGACCGAAGTCAACGCCAAGCTGGACGAGGTGTCCCGTGCTGTCTGAGAAGCTGAGCCGGATCGTGGACGCCCGGGTCAACGACCCCGGTGCGATCGCGGCGGCCGCCGCCCGTCGGGTGAAGGCCACCTCGCTGCTGGGCGAGCACGGCAAGGCGATGATCATCGCCGCCGACCACCCGGCCCGCGGCGCCAACGGCGTCGGCGACGACCCCAACGCCATGGCCGACCGCTCCGAACTCCTGGACCGTATGTGCGTCGCGCTGGAGCGGCCGGGTGTCACGGGCGTGCTGGGAACGGCCGACATCCTTGAGGACCTGCTGCTGCTCGGCGTCCTGGACGGGAAGTCGGTCTTCGGCTCGATGAACCGGGCGGGGCTTGCGGGCTCGGTGTTCGAGATCGACGACCGCTTCACCGGCTACGACGCCGAGACCATCGCCGCGATGGGCTTCGACGGCGGCAAGATGCTCACCCGCATCGCTCTGGGCGACCCGGCGACCCCCTCCGCGCTGGTCGACACGGCCCGCGCGGTCAACGAACTCAACGACCGGCAGCTGATCGCGATGGTCGAGCCGTTCCTGTCCGAGTGGCAGGACGGAAAGATCCGCAACGACCTGTCCACGGACGCCGTGATCAAGTCGATCAGCATCGCGTCCGGGCTGGGCCGACGGACCGCCTACACCTGGCTGAAGCTGCCGGTCGTTCCCGGCATGGAGCGGGTGCTGGCCTCCTCGACACTGCCCGCGCTACTGCTGGGCGGCGAGGTCAAGGACGCCGAGGCGGCGTTCGAGTCCTGGGGCAAGGCACTGAAGCAGCCGACCGCGCAGGGCCTGGTCGTGGGCCGCTCTCTGCTCTACCCGGCGGGCGGCGACGTCGCCGGCGCGGTCGACAAGGCGGTGGGCCTGCTGTGAGCGGCAACAAGTACCACCTGCCGAAGGGGACTTCGGCGGACGGCCCCTACGACCTCCTGGTCAC
This sequence comes from Streptomyces sp. Ag109_O5-1, assembly GCF_003814875.1. Lineage (GTDB taxonomy): Bacteria > Actinomycetota > Actinomycetes > Streptomycetales > Streptomycetaceae > Streptomyces > Streptomyces sasae. The sequence goes on from NZ_RKQF01000001.1 coordinate 3,213,469, forward strand.
GCCCGAATCGGCGGGCTGGGGCTACTCCGGCCTCAGGATCCTCACCCTGGGCCCGGGACAGACGCACGCCCTGTCCACCGGGGACTCCGAGTTCCTGGTGCTGCCGCTGACGGGCTCGTGCACCGTCACCACGGACGGCAGCACCTTCGAACTCACCGGCCGGACGGGCGTGTTCAACTCGGCCACCGACTTCGCCTACCTCCCTCGCGAAGCCGAGGCCGTGATCAGCAGCGCCGACGGTGGACGGTTCGCGCTGCCCTCCGCCCGTACCGAGCGGGGCCGGTTCCCCGCCCGGTACGGGCGCCGCGAGGACGTCCCCGTCGAGCTGCGCGGCGCCGGGGCCTGCTCCCGGCAGGTCAACAACTACTGCTTGCCCGGCACCTTCGAGGCCGAGCAGCTGCTGGTGTGCGAGGTCCTCACCCCGGGTGGCAACTGGTCCTCCTACCCGCCGCACAAGCACGACGAGGCCCGCACCGACACCGACGGCAACCCGATCGAGTCGGAGCTGGAGGAGATCTACTACTTCGAGGTCTCCGGCGGCGAGAACGCCTTCGCCTACCAGCGCGTCTACGGCACCCCCGACCGCCCGATCGACGTGCTCGCCGAGGTCCGCTCCGGCGACACCGTGCTGATCCCGCACGGCTGGCACGGCCCGTCGATCGCCGCTCCGGGTTACGACCTCTATTACCTCAACGTCATGGCCGGTCCGGGACAGGACCGCGCCTGGCTGATCTGCGACGACCCGGCCCACGGCTGGGTCCGTGGCACCTGGGACTCCCAGGACGTGGACGACCGGCTGCCCTTCGGAGAGAACCGATGAACACCGTACGACTGACCACCGCCCAGGCCCTGGTCCGGTTCCTGGCCGCCCAGTACAGCGAGCGTGACGGCCAGGAGCAGCGCCTGATCCCGGGTGTGTGGGGCATCTTCGGCCACGGCAACGTGGCCGGCATCGGCCAGGCACTGCTGCAGGCCGCCACGACGGGTGAGGCGGACCTGCCCTACTACCTGGCCCGCAACGAGCAGGGCATGGTCCACGCGTCGGTGGCCTACGCCAAGATGCGCGATCGGCTGGCGACCTTCGCCTGTACGGCCTCGACCGGGCCCGGCTCGACGAACATGATCACGGGTGCGGCGCTGGCCACCACGAACCGGCTGCCGGTCCTGCTGCTGCCCTCTGACATGTTCGCGACCCGCGCCGCCGACCCGGTGCTGCAGCAGCTGGAGGACACCCGCGGCGGAGACGTCACCGTCAACGACGCCTTCCGCGCGGTGTCGAAGTACTTCGACCGCATCCAGCGCCCCGAGCAGCTGATCCCGGCCGCGCTCGCGGCGATGCGGGTGCTGACCGACCCGGTCGAGACCGGCGCCGTCACCCTCGCCCTCCCGCAGGACGTGCAGGCCGAGGCCTACGACTGGCCCGTCGACTTCTTCCGGCGCCGGGTCTGGCACGTGGGCCGCCCGGTGCCGGAGCCCGCCGCGATCGAACGGGCCGTGGCCCTGCTGAAGAACGCGAAGAAGCCGCTGATCGTCGCGGGCGGCGGTGCCGTGTACTCCGGTGCCGAGACCGCGCTGCGGGCGTTCGCCGAGGCCACCGGCATCCCGGTCGCGGACACCCATGCCGGCAAGGGCGCGGTGCCGTGGGACCACCCCTACGCCGTGGGCGGCATCGGCTCCACCGGCTCCTACGCGGCCGACGAACTGGCCCGCGAGGCCGATGTGGTGCTCGGTATCGGCACCCGCTACTCGGACTTCACCACCGCGAGCCACACGGTGTTCGGCAACCCGGACGTCACCTTCGTCAACCTCAACGTGGCCCGCCTGGACGCCGTCAAGCACTCCGCGGAGCCGCTGGTCGCCGACGCCCGCCTGGGGATCCAGGCCCTCGCCGGGGCCCTGGACGGCTGGGAGGTCTCCCCCGAGTACCGGCGCCGCACCCGTGAACTCATCGCCCGCACGCGGGAGATCGAGGAGGAGTGCTTCGCCCCGGACCGCAATACCGGTGACCTGCCCGCGCAGACGCAGATCCTCGGCGCCCTCAACGACGTCCTGGACGACCGCGCGGTGGTCATCAACGCGGCCGGCTCCATGCCCGGCGACCTGCAGCAACTGTGGCGGGCCCGCGACCCCAAGGCCTACCACGTCGAGTACGCCTACTCTTGCATGGGCTACGAGGTCGCCGCGGGTGTCGGAGCGAAGATGGCCGACCCGTCCCGCGAGGTCGTCGTACTCGTCGGTGACGGCTCCTACCTGATGATGGCGCAGGAGATCGTGACCATGGTCTCCGAGGGCCTGAAGGTCATCATCGTCCTGGTCCAGAACCACGGCTTCGCCTCCATCGGCGCCCTCTCCGAGTCCCTGGGCTCGCAGCGGTTCGGCACCAAGTACCGCTACCGCAACGGCGATTCGGGCCAGCTCGACGGCGAAGTCCTCCCCGTCGACCTCGCCGCCAACGCCGCCAGCCTGGGCGCGGACGTCCTGCACGCCACCAGCGTGGAGGAGTTCCGTTCCGCGATGGACAAGGCCAAGGCCGCCACCCGCACCACCGTCGTGCACGTCGAGACCGACCTCTACGGTCCCAACCCGCCCGGCCACGCATGGTGGGACGTCCCCGTCAGCGAGGTCTCCGCCCTGGACACCACCCGCGCGGCCCACGACACCTACGCCGCCCACAAGCAGACCCAGCGCCACTACCTGTAAGGACACCCCCGCTGTGAACACCATCCCGCACTGGATCAACGGCGCCGAGGTCACCTCCGAGACCACCGCCCCCGTCTTCAACCCCGCCACCGGAGCCGAGCAGGCCCAGGTCGTCCTCGGCGGCAGTACCGAGATCGACGCCGCCGTCCGGGCCGCCGCCGCCGCGTTCGAGACCTGGCAGGACTCCTCCCTCTCCCAGCGCGTCCAGGTCATGTTCAACTTCCGCCAGCTCCTCGTCGACCACGAGGAAGAACTCGGCCGGATCATCTCCGCCGAACACGGCAAGACCATCGACGACGCCCGTGGCGAGATCACCCGCGGCCGCGAGGTCGTCGAGTACGTCTGCGGCCTCGGCGATGTGCTGAAGGGCTCGTTCTCCGACCAGGTCTCCCGCGGCGTCGACGTCCACAACTTCCGCCAGCCCCTCGGCGTCGTCGCCGGCATCACGCCGTTCAACTTCCCCGCCATGGTGCCGCTGTGGATGCATCCGGTCGCCATCGCCACCGGCAACACGTTCATCCTCAAGCCGTCCGAGCGCGATCCCTCCGCCGCGAACTTCGTCGCCGAGCTCTACAAGAAGGCCGGTCTGCCGGACGGTGTCTTCAATGTCGTGCACGGTGGCAAGGACGCGGTCGACGCGATCCTCACCCACCCGGGCATCGAAGCCGTCTCCTTCGTCGGGTCCACGCCGATCGCGAAGTACGTCCACGAGCAGGCCACCGCCCACGGCAAGCGCGTCCAGGCCCTCGGCGGCGCCAAGAACCACGCCGTCGTCCTGCCCGACGCGGACCTGGAGTTCGCCGCCAACCACATCACCGCCGGCGCCTACGGCTCCGCCGGTGAGCGCTGCATGGCCGTCTCCGTCGCCGTCGCCGTCGGTGACGCCGCCGACTCCCTGGTCGAGATCCTCACCCGCAAGGCAGGCGAGGTGAAGGTCGGCCCCGGCGACGTCCCCGGCATCGAGATGGGACCCCTGGTCACCAAGGCCGCCCAGGAACGCGTCGAGAACGCCGTCACCACCGCCCATGCGCAGGGCGCCACCGTGGTCGTCGACGGGCGCGGACTGAAGATCGAGGGTCATGAGGACGGCTTCTTCACCGGCCCGTCCCTCCTCGACCACGTCACCACCGAGATGGACGCCTACAAGGAGGAGCTGTTCGGCCCGGTCCTCGCGATCGTGCGCGCCGACTCCCTCGACCAGGCCATCGAGCTGATCAACGCCAACCCCTACGGCAACGGCACCGCACTGTTCACCGGCTCCGGCGAGGCCGCCCGCCGCTTCCAGCGCCGCATCAAGGTCGGCATGATCGGCATCAACGTCCCCGTCCCCGTCCCGATGTCCTACTACTCCTTCGGTGGTTGGAAGGACTCCCTCATCGGCGACTCCCCGATCCACGGCCCCGAGGGTGTCCGTTTCTACACCCGGCCCAAGGTCGTCACCACCCGCTGGCCCGAGCCCAAGCAGCAGGTCACCGCCGGCTTCAACTTCCCCACCTCCAGCTGACCGGACTCCGGGGCATCCCCGATGCGACGGGCCGGGCAGCGCCATGCTGGCCGGCCCGTCGTGCATGCCGGGCCGCCTGTCACACCAGGCGCCTGATCTCTCCGCGCACTCGGTAGAAGCCGCCCGACGAGGAGTGCAGCGCGTCCACCACATAGCGCGCGCCGGGCTGGCGTATCGCACGCGGGAACTGGACGTTCCAACCCTGCTCGTAGCCGGCGGAGAGCACCCGCACGCGTACTCGGCCCCCTTGCTCGAAGCACTCCACGACGACACCGCTGCCCTCCGTGGGAACGGCGCTGACCGTGGCGACGGAGGCGGCGGTGGTCAGCGGCGCGTACGTCGGCAGGGCAGCCGCCAGCTTGATGTCCGCGGCGACCGGGACGGTGCCCGACTGAGCGGCGTTGATCGCGGCCTCGCTCGCGTCGATACAGGCGAGCGAGCCGTCGGTGGAGACGATGTAGAGGCGTTCGTCGTGGTACTGCATGGAGAGCGCCGAGCCACCGCCCGTGCCGAGCTTCCACAGCCGGGTGCCGTCGGCGGTGAAGCAGTAGACGGAGGAGGCCGAGTCTCCCGCGAAGACGTACCGGCCGCCGGGGGACGTGGCGCACGAGTAGACCGCCGCGTCGCACTGGTAGGACGCCTCGACGGACCCGGAGGACTTGGCGAGCCGCTGGACGACCCGCCGCCCCGTCCCTGCGTAGACCGCGTCCTCCTCCTGCCATCCGAAGAGCACGTTGCCGCTGGTCGCGGTGTGCCAGAGCTGCCTGGTGCCGTCGGCCGCGTAAGCCGTCACACCGCCACTGTGCCCGTGGTACACGGTGTCCTCGTCGGCACGCACCATCCACCCGTGCTCCCCCGACGAGTTGCGCGACCACTGGAGCTCGTCCTCATGGTCGATGACCGTCAGACCGCCGTTGCGATCGGAGACGTTCAGCACGCCCGCGTGGATGTCCAGCCAGAAGATGTCCACCTCGGCCGCGATCTCGTAGGCGGCGAACGGCACCTTCGCCGAGAGGTCGTACACCCGGCCGTCGTCACAGCCCGCGTAGATCCAGAAGTCGTCCGCCACCAGGCATTTCACACCGTCGGGCAGCGAGTAGTGGGCCAGCACCTCGCCGTCATGGCTCAAGTTGTAGACACTGCCCTGCTGGTTGCCGACCCAGCAGCGGTCCTCGTCCACATGGATGCCGAATGCCGAGGCGCCGGTGCGGAACCGCCACAGCACCGGGGCGGCGGCCCGCGCCGTGGAGGGGGCCGACGTCACCTGACGGCGGGTCACGGGCCGGGCCGCGCGCTGCCCCTGGACGGCGGGTGCGTACCCCTTCCGCACCTTCTCGGCTATCTTCTTCGCCGCCGCCGTCTGCGCCTTGTCGACCGTCGCGAAAGAGGAGACCTGGCGCTGCCCGTCCGCGCCGATCCGTCCGTACCGCACGGAGACGGTGGTCCCCTCGACGGTCACCTCGTAGAACTTGTGGGCACCGCCGCTTTCCTGGGACAGCTCCAGATACGTCGTGTTCCCCGACTGTCGTGCCTGCGCAGCGGACACCGCACACCCCTCCCCAAGGTCTGGCCGGCCGGTGCGGCCGATCTCCAGTGACGCCAAGCTAATGGTCACCACTGACATCGGGGCCGGATCGTGGTCAGCGTCGCCGCTGGTCGGCTCGGCATCGGCTGCATGGTCGACTCCTGCCGCTGGGGCGAGAACTGCCGGGCCGGGCAGGAGCAGTACTGCCTCAAGGGGCACACCCTGATCTTCGGCAGCCCCGACCCGGCCGATCCCGGCGAGTACGGGGCCGTGGACGCCGCCTACCGGAAGAAGTACGGCCGGTACACGAGCATCGTCGAGCACGTCCTGACCGACCGCGCCCGCGCATCCACCCTCCGCCTCGAACCGCATTGACCCTTGAGCCGGGCGTCGGCCGGCCTGTCGGCACCGCACGCGCGAACCTGCCGACGTGCCGGGGCAGTTGGGCGTGCGATCATCGAGTGACAACTCTGCGCGAGGGTTTGGCCAACGGCACAATCGCAGCACCTCTCCCCGCCTCGCCCTCGGCACGTGAAGCGACCCCGATGAGTCGGTCGGCGATCTAGTACACGCTGGAGTCATGCATGACGGCAGGCCCCTCCTCCGAAGGTCGTATCGACACGAGCAGGCCCCACCCTGCACGTGTCTACGACTGGCTGCTGGGCGGCAAGGACAACTACCCGGTCGATGAGGAGGTGGCCGCGAAGCTGCCACCGGAGGCACGCCTCAACGCCATGCGCAACCGGGCGTTCATGCACCGCGCGGCGGCCTGGCTGGCCGGCCACGGCATCGACCAGTTCCTCGACATCGGTACGGGCATCCCGACCCAGCCGAACCTGCATCAGATCGTGCAGGGCATAGTGCCGTCCGCACGGATCGCCTACGCCGACAACGACCCCATCGTGCTGCGGCACGCGGAGGCCCTGCTCGTCAGCAGTCCCGAGGGGGGCACCGACTACATCGAGGCCGACGTACGGGAGCCGGGAGCCATCCTCGACCACGCCCGTTCGTTCCTGGACTTCGACCGGCCCGTCGCGCTGTCGATGATCGCGCTGATGCACTTCATCACCGACGACGAGAACCCCTACGGCCTGACACGGACGCTGCTCGACGCGCTGCCCTCGGGCAGTTACCTCATGTTCTCCCACGGCACCGCCGATGAGCACCCGCACCTCGCCAAGGCGGTGACCACGACGTACCGCAAGGGCGAGATCCCCCTGCGCATGCGTACGCGGGCCGAGGTCGAGCCGTTCTTCGAGGGCCTGGAACTGGTGGCTCCGGGGCTGGTCACGGCGACCAGGTGGTACAAGGACTCACCGGCGCCCGCCCAGGAACCGAGCGGCTTCTACGTGGGCGTCGCCCGCGTACCGTAGGGATCCCCACGCGCCCGAGGGCAGCGGGCGGCCACGGGCGGACCGTCCGCCCGTGGCCGCCCGGCCCCGGAACGACCGGATACAGTGCGCGCGATGGCAGCCCGGTCAAGGAGGGGAAGCGTGACCGACACCAGCAACACCCGACCCGTCGACAGTGAGGCGCAGGGGGCACGACAGAGCCCACTGCAGCGCCTGATGCGCTTCATCCCTCTGATCGCCCCGGTCCTGCTGTGGGCCGTGCCCTGCTGGGTGCTGCTGTACGCCGGCCAGCACTGGCCGCTGCCCGTCACTCTGGCCGGCACCGCCCTGTTCGCCCTGGGCCTGGCCGGTATGCCGCTCGCGATGGTGCGCGGCCACGGCCGGCGCCAGCAGGACCGGGCGGCGATCGTCGGTGACACCCTGCTGGGCAGCAGCTGGGTGCTGTTCACCTGGTCCGCTCTGCTCGGTGTCCTGCTGCGGCTCGCTCTGACCGTGGCCGGCGTCGGCGAGAGCCAGGACCGGGCCCGCATCGTCACCTGGGCCGTCCTCGGCGTGGCCGCCGTACTCCTCGCCTGGGGGTACGCCGAGGCCCGCCGCGTGCCGCGCGTGCGCCGGCTCGATGTGCAACTCCCCCGACTGGGTGCCGCTTTGGACGGCACCCGCGTCGTCCTCATCACCGACACCCACTACGGCCCCCTCGACCGCGCCCGCTGGTCGGCACGGGTGTGCGAGACGGTGAACACCCTGGAGGCCGACCTGGTCTGCCACACCGGCGACATCGCGGACGGCACGGCCGAACGCCGCCGCGCCCAGGCCGCCCCGCTCGGCACCGTGCGGGCCACCCGGGCCCGTGTCTACGTCACCGGCAACCACGAGTACTACAGCGAGGCCCAGGGCTGGGTCGACCTGATGGACGAGCTGGGCTGGGAGCCGCTGCGCAACCGCCATCTGCTCCTCGAACGCGGAGGCGACACCCTCGTGGTCGCCGGTGTGGATGACGTCACCGCCGAGTCCTCCGGCCTGGCAGGCCACCGCGCCCATCTCGCCGGAGCCCTGAGCGGCGCCGACCCCGACCTGCCCGTCCTGCTCCTGGCACACCAGCCCAAGTTCGTCGACCGGGCGGCAGCGGACGGGGTCGACCTGCAGCTCTCCGGCCACACCCACGGCGGCCAGATCTGGCCCTTCCACTACCTGGTCCGCATCGACCAGCCCGTCGTGGCCGGCCTCAGCCGCCACGGCGCCCGCACCCTCCTCTACACCAGCCGCGGCACCGGCTTCTGGGGCCCGCCGTTCCGCGTCTTCGCCCCCAGCGAGATCACCCTGCTCGTGCTCCGTTCCCCGCAACGGCCCGCCTCGGCGTAGCCGGCGTCCGGGGCGGGTACCGGGTCGTGAGCGCCCGGGCGGGTACCGGGTCGGAGCGCCGGGCCGTCGCGTCAGATCACGGCGAGCCGGTCCACCAGCAGCTCCACCCTCGGCTCGGCGTACTCGGGCAGCAGGCGGCCCGCACGGGTCAGGGTCGCCAGGCCGTGCAGGGACGCCCAGAACACCTCGGTGAACAGCCCCGGGTCGACACCGTCCCCGGCGACCTCGCCGAGGCTCTCCAGAAGGGCGGCGAAGGCGTCCTTCAAGGGCTGCGGGGTGTCCTCCTGTGCGTAGGCCAGGCCGCCGTCGAGCTGGAACAACGCGTCGTAGACCGCCGGGTTGCGTGCGGCGAAGTCGAGGTAGGCGCGGGCCAGGGCGGCGACCCGGGCGCGCGGGCCGTCCGCGGCACGGGTCGCGGCCCGTAGCAACGCGGCCATTTCGGTGGCGCCCTCCAGGGCGACGGCGCCGATGATCTCCCGCTTGCCGCGGAAGTGGCTGTAGAGGACGGGCTGGCTGTACTCGATGCGCTCGGCGAGCCGGCGGGTGGTGACCGCGTCCCAGCCCTGCTGCTCGGCGAGTTCGCGGGCCGTCGCCACGATGAGGCGTTCGCGGGCCGCCCGTTCGCGTTCCTTGCGTTCCTGTACCGACATGATTCGATCCTAGCACTGCTAGACACCCGAGCGGCAGCAGTACTAGTGTTGCCTCATCCGCTAGCAGTGCTAGCTCAACGGAGGGATCGTCATGCTCAACGCACTCGAGGTCGTCACCACCGTCGTCGTCGGCCTGATGGTGGGGGTGGAGTTTTCCGTCGCCTTCATCATGAACCGGATCCTGGACGCACTTCCCGAGGACAGCGGCCAGCTCGGCCATGCCCACGGCGGCCGGATGCTCGGCGCCCTGATGCCGTTCTGGTACATCGGCTCGCTGGTCCTCAGCGCGATCTGGGCCATCGCCGGATGGCACCGTCACGGCGCCGGACTCGTCGTCACCGCCGCCGGACTGCTGATCGTCAGTGTGGTCATGTCGATACTGCTGCTCGTCCCGATCAACAACCGGAACAAGACCTGGACCCCCGAGAACCGGCCCGCCGACTGGAAGGAGCAGCTGGACCGTTGGGGCCGCTACCACTACGTCCGCGTCGCCGTCCTGATCGCCGCCTTCACCCTGCTCGCCGCCGCCCTCGTCTGAGCCATGCCCCGTTGACGGAGTGAGGAACTTCAACGACCCCCGGGGGGAGTTGGGCGGATTTCACCTGCCGCATTTCGGCCAAGTCCCCCAACTCCCCATAGCTACAAGGAGTTAAAAAACGAAGCAAAGTTTTCCCGGGAGGCATACATAACATCAAGGTAAGTTCATCTGACAAAGATTTCGTAGGCTTAGGATCAGACCAACGGGGGCCGCCAACTCCACTTGTTGAACCGATCAACACCTGTCGAAACACCTCGCGTTGCCCGGGGATCGACGGGCATGCACGCGCTAGAGAGGTCACATATTGAGCACCGTGGTGGCCAAGCGATCCTCGCGCGCGGAGGGTCCGCAGTTGCCCGAGGGTCAGGTCGAACTGGCCGAGCCACCTGTTCTGGGGGAGCCGGCCAGCGCCGACTTCGGGTCGGCGCTGATGTACCTGCCGATGGGACTGGGCACCGGTGCCATGGTCCTGATGTTCTCCATGCGCAGTGCCGGGCCGACGACGTACTTGATGTCCGGAATGATGGGCGTCGCCATGATCAGCATGACGCTGACCCAGATCGGCCGGTCCAGTTCCGAGCGCCGCCGCAGGATGCGCGCGGAACGCCGTGACTATCTGCGTTATCTGGCGCAGAAGCGTCGTCAGGCCCGTCAGGCCGCCGCCCAGCAGCGGTCCGCCCTGCTGTGGGACAACCCCGATCCGGGACAGCTGTGGGCACTGGCGATGGGCGCCCGGTTGTGGGAACGCCGCCCCGCTCATGGGGACTTCGCCCGTGTCCGTATCGGACAGGGCATCCGGCGGGCGGCGTTGGAGTTCCTGCCCCCGCAGACCAAACCGGTGGAGGATCTGGAGCCGCTGACGGCCATCTCGCTGCGGCGGTTCACCAAGGCGCATCAGACGGTGCCGCGGCTGCCGATCCCGGTCGCACTGCGCCGCTTCACCAGCGTGGAGCTCGCGGGCGAACCGGAGCCCGCGCTCGCCCTGCTACGCGCGATGATCGGTCAGCTCGCGGTGTTCCACTCCCCCGACGAGTTGCGGATCGCCGTACTGGGTGGTGAGTCGGCGCGGGACGAGTGGGACTGGCTCAAGTGGCTGCCGCACAACGCCCATCCGAGCGAAGCCGACGACGCGGGTCCGGTCCGGCTGGCGGCCGAGGACCACGACACGCTGCTGGAGCTGCTGGGCACGGACGTCCGCGACCGTCCCGACCACGACCCGGACGCCTCCCCCAGCGTGGCCGAGCCGTTCGTGGTGATCGTGGCGCAGGGGATACGGCTGCCGGAGACCTCACGGCTGCTGCACGGCGGGCTGCGCAACGTCGTTCTGCTGGACGCGACCGGCGCGATGACCGGTGGCCCGAAGGTGCTGCGGCTCACGGCACACGGCACGAGTGTCGCCTTCCCCTCCGGTGACGACACGGTCACCGCCGAGGCCGACGCGCTCAGCCGCACCCAGGCCGACACCCTGGCCCGCACCCTGGCGCCGATGCGCACCAGCGGCAGCGTCGACCTGACGGACCAGGCGCTGGACTCGGACTTCGACCTGACCGCCCTGCTGGGCATCCGCGACCCGCGCACCTTCGACGTGGCCGCCAAGTGGCGCCCGCGGCAGGCCCAGTCGGCCCGCCTGCTGGTGCCGCTGGGTGTCACGGAGGACGGCGAGGTCGTCGAGCTGGACATCAAGGAGTCGGCGCAGGGGGGCATGGGCCCGCACGGCCTGCTCATCGGTGCGACCGGTTCCGGCAAGAGCGAACTGCTGCGCACGCTGGTGCTGGGTCTGGTCGCCACCCACTCCTCCGAGGTCCTCAACCTGGTGCTGGTCGACTTCAAGGGCGGCGCGACGTTCCTGGGGATGGACCGGCTGCCGCACACCTCGGCGGTCATCACCAACCTCGCCGACGAGATCCATCTCGTGGACCGGATGCGCGACTCCATCAACGGCGAGATGATCCGCCGTCAGGAGCTGCTGCGCGACTCCGGGTACTCCTCGCTGTTCGACTACGAGAAGGCGCGGGGCGCCGGGGTGAACCTCACCCCGCTGCCGTCGCTGCTGATCATCGTCGACGAGTTCTCCGAACTGCTCGCCAGCAAGCCGGAGTTCGTGGACCTCTTCGTCTCCATCGGCCGCCTCGGACGCAGCCTCGGTGTGCATCTGCTCCTCGCCTCCCAGCGCCTGGACGAAAGCCGCATCCACAAGGTGGAGGGCCATCTGTCCTACCGGATCGCCCTGCGCACGTTCTCCTCGATGGAATCGCGCAGCGTCATCGGTGTCTCCAGCGCCTATGAACTGCCGTCGGCACCGGGCAACGGCTATCTGAAGGTGGACACGACCAACCTGGTGCGTTTCAAGGCCGCGTACGTGTCCGGCCCCGCGCCGGAGCCGGTGAGCGAGGCGGAGCAGAGCGCCGAACAGGCCAGGGCCGCCCAGGAGATCACCGTGTTCGGTCTGGCGCAGCAGGGCACGCTGCTGTCGGAACGCACCGAGGAACACCCCGCCGAGCTCCGGCCGCTGCGGTCCGCCGAGCGCGAGGAGCCCGCCGGGCCGGCCGCGGGCGCCGAGCAGAGCGAGGAGAGTCTGCTGGAGGTGCTGATCGGCCGGCTGGAGGAGAGCGGCCCGCCGGCCCGCCAGGTGTGGCTGCCTCCGCTGACCGAGTCCCCGAGCCTCGACCAGCTGCTGCCCGGTATCGTCCCCGACCCGGTGCGCGGTATGAGCGCTGCGGACTATCCGGCGCTGGGCTCGCTGCGGGTGCCGCTGGCCATCGTCGACCGGCCCTTCGAGCAGTTGCGTGAGCTGCTGGTCGCCGACCTGTCCGGCGCCGACGGTCACATCGGTCTTGTCGGCGCCCCGCAGACCGGCAAGTCGACCATGCTGCGCACGCTGATGATGTCCCTCGCGCTGACCCACACCCCGGAGGAAGTGCAGTTCTACTGCCTCGACTTCGGCGGCGGCGGCCTGGTCTCCACGGCCGGTCTGCCCCATGTCGGCTCGGTCGCCACCCGTCTGGAGCGCGACCGCGTCCTGCGTACGGTGGCGGAGCTGACGCAGTTGCTGGAGAAGCGCGAGGAGGAGTTCACCTCACGCGGCCTGGAGTCGATGACGGCCTACCGCGCGCTCAGGGCCACGGGCGAGATCGACGATCCCTACGGTGACGTGTTCCTGGTGGTCGACGGCTGGGGCACCCTGCGCCAGGACTACGAGGACCTGGAGCCGCGTGTCATCGACATGGCCGCGCGCGGACTGTCGTTCGGTCTGCATGTGATCGGCTCCGCCGTGCGCTGGTCGGAGATCCGTCCTCGCCTGCGGGACCTGCTGGGCACCAAGTTCGAACTGCGCCTCGGTGACTCCATGGAGTCCGAGGTCGGTTCCCGCACCGCCGCGACCGTCCCGCACCAGCCGGGCCGCGGTCTGACCGCGGGCGGTCACCACTTCCTGTCCGCCCTGCCCCGGCTGGACAGCTCCGGCGAGACCGCCGACCTCACGGCCGCCACCAAGGCGGCAGTGGCGGAGATCGACACCTTCTGGACCGGCCGTTCCGCCCCCGGCGTGCGCCTGCTGCCGACCCGCCTTCCGGTGAGCCAGCTTCCGGAGGCGGAGGGCGATCTGCGGGTCTGCCTGGGCTGGGACGAACAGCGGCTGGAGCCGGTCTGGCACGACTTCTCGGCCACCCCGCATCTGATGGTGTTCGGCGACGGGGAGACCGGCAAGACCAACGCGCTGCGTCTGATGATCCGTTCCATCACCTCCCGCTACACCCCCGACCAGGCCCGCATCATGGTCGCGGACCCCGGCCGGGGACTGCTCACCTCGGTGCCCGAGGAGTACCGGGTCGGTTACGTCGTCGACGGCGACGCCCTCGCCCAACTCGCCACCAGCGCCTCGGTCTCGGTCGGCAAGCGGGTGCCGGGGCCGGACATCAGCCCCGAGCAGCTGGCCCGCCGCGACTGGTGGGAGGGGCCACGGCTGTTCGTCCTCCTCGACGACTACGACCTCTTCTCCGGCACCCCGGGCGCGCCCTCGCCCATGGCACCGTTGGTGCCCCTGCTCGCACAGGGCCTCCACATTGGCATGCACCTGGTGGTCGCGCGCAGCACCTCCGGCGCCGTCCGCGCCATGATGGACCCGGTGCTGCGCCGGCTGTGGGAACTGGGCAACCCCGCGCTGCTGTTCTCGTATCCCAAGGAGGAGGGCAAGTTCCTCGGCGAGGCCAAGCCGCGCACCCTCCCCTCGGGCCGGGCCCAGCTCGTCACCCGCCGGTCGGTCAAGCTCGTACAGACCGGACTGGTGACCCCGTGACCCGACACCCGGAACCGCGCCGGTCCCCGGCCGCCCCACACGGCCTCTCGCCGCTTCCGCCCGCCCCCCACCACCGCACCACAGGAGCAGCACGATGACCTCACCGCATGCGGTCACCGCACCGGCCTCGGAGGTCTGCCGGGTGACGGTGGTGGGTCCCACCGGCCGGTCCGACCTGGCGATCCCGCTCACCACACCGGTCTCCGCGCTGCTGCCGGTGCTGGTGCGCCACGTCACCGAGGACACCGCCGACCGGGGTACGCCCTGGGTGCTGCAACGGCTCGGCGAGGAGCCTCTCGACGCCGACGGCACCCCGGCCACGCTGGCCCTGCGCCACGGCGACGTCCTCCATCTGCGGCCCGCCGAGGAGCCGTTGCCCGCGCTGCACTTCGACGACGTCGCCGACGGTGTGGCGCAGGCCGTGGACGCGCTGCCGGGCCGCTGGCGCCCGGAGCTGACCCGGGGGCTCGCGCTGGCCATGGCGGTGCTGGCCCTGCCCGCGCTGGCCGCCGCCCTGCTGGGGCTGGGCCCGGGGGTGCCGACCGCGGCCGGCGCCGGGGTGATCGCCGTACTGCTGGCCGCCGGCTGCGTGGTCGCCGCCCGGCTCGGCGCCGACCGGGGCACCGTGCTGGTGGCCGGCCTCGGCTCGCTGGCGTTCGGCGCACTCGCCGGACTGGCGGTCCGTCAGGGCCCGCACGGTGGCTACGCACCGGGGATGCCGGGGGTGCTGGCCGCGGCGGCCTGTGTGGTGGTGCTCTCCGTCAGTCTGCTGGCGCTGCGTCCGCTGCCGCTGGTGGTCCCCGGCACCGTACTGCTGACCGCGCTCGCCGCCGCCGTGGGCATCGGGCTGATGCGGGCGGCCGGCTGGCACGGCGCCCAGGCGGTGTCCGTGGTGGCGGTCGCGATGTTCGTACTGGGCCACTTCGGGCCCCGGCTGACCCTGCGCATGGCCCGGCTGCGCGTCCCCCGACTGCCGCACAACGCAGAGGAGTTGCAGGAGGACATCGACCCGGAGCCACAGGAGCGGGTGGAGAGCCGGGTCAAGCTGGCCAGCGCCTACCTCGACACCCTCAGCCTGTCCTCCGCGCTGGTCTACGCCGGAGCCTTCTGGTACATGACACGTGGCACCGGCTGGATCGGCTGGCTGCTGCCGCTGGTGTTCGCCGGTGCGGTGCTGCTGCGGTCGCGCGGCCTGAACCGGACCGCGCAGCGGGTGCCGATGGTGGTGGCCGGAGCGATCGGACTGATCACGGTGCTGCTGACCCGGTTCGCCCTGGCGGGTACCGGAGCCCGGGTGGCCGTGGTGGCCGTGCTGCTCGCGGCGGTCGCCGCCCTGCTGACGGCGGCCTGGCGGCTGCCGCGCGGACGGCTGCTCCCGGTGTGGGGCCACAGCGGCGACCTGCTGGAGACGATCACCGCCATCGCGTTGCTGCCGCTGCTGCTCCAAGCCCTGCACGCGTACTCCTACTTCCGCTCGCTGGCGAGCTGAGGGGGCCGGAGCGTGCAGACACGACGCGATCACATGCAGGCGTACCAGTTCGCCATGGGCCGCCTCGCCACCGCCCTCGTCAGCGGCGACCCCGGCCGCGGCGACAGCCCCACCAAACGTGCCGCGCTCGGCACCTTCTTCGGCGCCGGCATCGTGGTGCTGCTGTGCGCGGGATTCCTCGTCTACGGGAAGCTGTCGCCGGTGACCACTCAGGCGTGGCGGGAGCCGGGCTCCATCATCGTGGAGAAGGAGACCGGAAACCGCTACCTCTACCTGGACGGACAGCTGCGCCCGGTACGCAACTACGCGTCCGCCCTGCTGCTGACCGGCCACGGCACCGTACGCACCGTGCAGGCCAAGGCGCTGGCCGACGTGGCGCACGGCGCCCCGGTCGGGATCAGCGGCGCCCCCGACTCCCTGCCCACCCCGGCGGCCCTGCTGCCGTCGACCTGGACCGACTGCCTGCGGCCGGATCTGCCGTCCGGCCGGGTCGTCGACTTCGCGCCGGGCGACCGGGCCGCCGCCTTCCCCGCCGCCCGTCAGCTGCTGCTGAAGGCGCCGGACGGCAAGCGGTACCTGCTGTGGCGGGGCACCAAGTACCCGGTGCCGTCGGACGCCACGCTCATCGCGCTCGGACTCGACGGCGACCGGTCCATCGCCGCGCCCGCCGCCTGGCTGGCGGCCGTGCCGACCGGGGCCGTCCTCGCCCCGGCGAAGCTCGACGGGGCCGGCAAGGCCGGCGGGCAGGTCGCCGGGCAGCCGGCCGCCGTGGGCCAGTTGTTCACCACGTCCGCGGCGGGCGCCAAGCGCTCGTACGTGATGACGGCCGACGGCGTGGCCCCGGTGAGCGCCACGGAGGCCGCGCTGCTCGCGGCGCAGCACGGCGCGCCCGCACCGCGTGAGGTGTCGGCGACCGACATCGCAGCCGCCCATGTCTCCGCCGACCAGTCCCTCACCGACGCTCTGCCGGACGTCCTCAACGCCCCGGCCGCCGACACCTCCGCGCAGGCGGTGTGCCTGCGCGAGACCGCCCAGGGCACCCGGCTGAAGGCCACCGTGGCGGTCGAGGGCGGTGCCGCGGCGACCGGCAGCCGGCAGGTGCTGGTCCCGCCGTCGCACGGGGTGTACGCGGTCGACCAGCAGCAGGTTGCGGCACGGGCGACGCATCCGCTGACCTACCTCGTCACCGACCGGGGCATCGCCTATCCGCTGGGCGACTCCGCCGCCGCGCAGGACCTCGGCATCGGCGGCGCCAGTGCGGTGCCCCTGCCGGAGACCCTGCTGGCCGTGCTGCCGCGCGGGCCGGAGCTGGGCCGCACGGTGGCGGCGCTGACCGTGAACGCGGCGGCACAGGACGGAAGTTCGGCGGACTCGCCGTCGTCCACGAGCGGTCTCGGCGGGGCGCAGGGAACGTCGACGCAGGGAACGTCGGCGAAGGGATCGTCGGCGAAGGGATCGTCGGCGAAGGGCGTCGCACCCGCTGCGGGCTCCGCTCCTGTTCCCTCGGTGAGCACGGACCCGTCACCCACCGGCCACTCGGCGCGGGTGGGGTGAGCGGATGCGTATCCGAGTGGGCGCCGTGCGGGCGGCAGGGACAGGTCTGCAGTGCCGCGCCGTGGGGCACGCGCTGCTGATCCATCCCAAGGGCGAACCCGACCCGCAGGCCGCCGCGTTCGCCGCGGGGCTGGCGCCGGATCCCCAGCACACCGTGGCCGTGGTGGACCTGCCGTTCGGCACGCTGGAGGACTCGGCGGACGCGGTGGCACGCCTGCTGGCCCACCGTGGTCACAGCCTGCGCCTGGTCTTCGGTCGCGCCACGCCGCAGGAGTCGCGGCGCACCGCCCAGCGGATCGCGGACCGGCTGGACCGGCTGGTGCTGGCCCCGGACGGCGAGGTGCTGCCGACCGACGGCGGCGGCCTGTTCATCCCCAGTGAGCACGGTGCGGGGTGGCTGAGCTTCCGTCCGGGCCGCCCGGCGAAACGCGACTCCCGGCGCTTTCCCAAGCCCCGCTGGGAGTTCTCGACCTTCGACCGCCCCTGGGCGACCAGCGGCCATGGCCTGGTCGAACCCGTCCCCAGCGGCGTGTGGGTGCGCAGCCCCTACCTCCCCGACTCCCCGGAGAGCGGCCAGCGGCTGGTCGACCGTCTGCCGAGTCACCCCGAGATCCTCACCGTGGTCCTCGGCAGCCCCGGCGGGCCTCCCGTCACGCTGTCGGACGTGGCCCGGCTGTGGGACACCGTCCTGCCGTCCGCGCGTTCCTGGGTGCGTTTTCTGCACCTCGGGCCGGTCGCGCTGCCCGAGGGCGCCGAAGCGCTGGGCCAGGAACTCGCCGACGCCCTCGGCCAGCAGGTGGTGCTGTACACCGGCGTACCCGTCTCGGCGCGCGTCGGTCTCGACTCTCCCGAGGTGGCCTCGCTGCGGCCGGACGGCACGCTCGGCCACCGGCCGTTCGTCAGCGAGTTGATGTACTTCCCGCGGACGGGCGACACCCCTGCCCCGCCTGCCCTCTTCGGCCTGCGCCGGCCGCTCGTCGAGGTGCCGGAGATCTCCGCCGGCGTCTACGAGTACGCCCACGACGCGGTGCTTGAGGTCGTGCAGAGCGGACTGTGGATGCGCCCGTCCGTCGAACCCGTGGGCAGTGACGCGGTACGGCGGATACCGGCGGCGCCCGGCTATGCGGCCATCCTCTACGACCGCAGCACCCCCGGCGCGGAAGACCGTATGCGCGCGCTCGCCGAGGACATGCTGTGGAAGCTCGACCCGGACCGTCGCGTGGGCTTCACCGTCGTACCCGCCGACGCGCCGGGCGTGGCGGCCGGTGTACCGGACGACGCCTATCTGTGGTCGCCGCAGGACCCCGCGGTCTACGGCCCGCAGCAGGTCGCACCGCCCCTCACCAGGCAGCGCCGCCCGGTCGATGTCGCGCCCTGGGCCCCGGCGTCCACGGGCCGGTCGCAGGAGGGCCGGGAGCGCGCCGCCGTCCCGGCCGGCGCCCCCGGCCGGGCGTCCGCGCTGAACCAGCTCGACGAGTCACCGGCCGTTCGCGTCGCGGGCAGGAACGACACTGCCTCGGCGGTCGCACCTGCCCCGGCGCCCCAGGCCGCCCGTACCGAATCCGACGTACCGTCGGCCGCCCTGCCCCGCACGGAGTCCGACGCCGGCCGGTCCGCGGCGGACGGGGACGAGACGAGCGGTGCGGCCGCTCGCGTGGCGACGGTGGCCACGGAGGCCGGGAGCATCGCACCCCGCCCGCGCCCGCACGCCCCGCACGAGCCGCCGCCCACCGGCAAGCCGCTCCCGATGCCCCCACCGGCGCCGGACGCCACGCGGGGTCCGGTACCGCCCGCGCCTGACCCGAACGGTCCGGTCACGCCGTCCCGCCCCAAGCTGCCCAAGCTGACCGCCCTGACCACCGTGTCCGAGCCGGCACCCGCAGCTGAGCCGCTCCCGGTACCCCCACCCGCGCGGGGTCCGGTACCGCCCGCGCCTGCGCCCGCACCGAACGGTCCCGTCACGCCGGCCGGCCCCGAGCCGCCCACCGTGCCCGAGCCGGCGCCCACAGGTGAGCCGGAGGCTCCGGTCGGGCCGCCGCGGACCGCCCCGCGCCCCGCCGCGCCCGACCGTGCCGACACCGGCGGCTCCGGCGGCTCCGGCGAGCAGCCGACGCCTGCCCTCCGGCCGGAGCCGCCTGTTCCCGCCCCGGAGTCCGGCCGGGAGTCCGGCCCGACTTCCGTACCCGCGAACACCCAGGAGACGGCACCGGACGCCCCGGACGCCGAGCCGGGTGTCCCTCAGGCACCGGACGCACCCGCCACGCAGGCCCGGCGGACCCAGCAGACTCCGTCGTCGGCGCCGGACGGGCCGGCAGCCGCCGTGCCGCAGGACCCGGAAGCGCTGCGGACGCCGCCCTCGGACCCTCAGGATCCTCAGGCTTCCCAAGCGCCCGTGCCCGCCGTACCCAAGCCGGCGGCCAGGGCCGTCCCGGCCCCGGCGCGGATGATCCGGCTGGAGTCCGACGCGCCGGCCGCCGCTCCCGCACAGCCTGCCGGTCCCGGTCCCGCGCCGGTGCCCGACGGCTCCGGCGGTCCGGTCACGCCTTCCCTCGCACCGGCCGCGTCCGACGGACCCGGGAGCGCCGTGCCGCCCGCCGCCCCGGCGGCCGGAGCGGGGGTAAGGGTCCAGCCGGTGCCCAAGGGCTCGGCCTGCGCCGTGCTGCCGGAACGCGGCACCAGCAAGGAACGTGACTGGGTGCGGCGCACCTTCAGCACGCAGTACAACGCGGTCGCGGGCACGGTCTCACGGGTGATGTCGGAGTCCCCGGGGCTGCGCGGCGGCAGTCGGAGCGAGGCGGCCGACGCCCTCACCGATCTGGTGGCCGTACGGCTCTACCTGTCCGGCGACAGCCGGCAGGTGGACGACGCGGTGCGGTCCGCGCAGGTCGGCCCGCACGTCCCCCTGGCGCGCTGTGTGGCGGCGGGGCTGCGCAGGCTGCCGTCCTACCGTGGCGCGGCGCTGTTGCGGGCCCCCGCCACCGCCATGGAGCGCGGGTGGTACCGGGAGGGCCGGCTGACGACCGAGTGGGCGTTCTGCACCGCGTACAGCGCGCCGCACCCCGGTCCCGAGAACGGCACCGACTTCCTCATCTGGTCGATGACGGCCCGCCGTACCAGCCTGATCGACCCGTCCGAGCCGTACCGGGTGGTGTTCCTGCCCGGCACCACGTTCAAGGTGCTGCGCCCCTCGGACGGTGAAGGGCCGGTCCTCATGCGGGAGTTGTCGCCGTCGGAGATCGCCTCCGACGGCAAGGTGGACGTCCAGCGCGTCCCGCTGGACGAGATCGCCCTCGACGGTCTCGAGCGTGCGGCGGGCGCGTTGAGCGCCAACGACGCGGGCGCCTCCGCGGCGGCCACAGACGGCGAGCAGGGCGGCACCCTGCCGGAGGAACGCTTCGGCACGCCCCCGGGCCTGATCGGTGCGGCGCAGCCGCGGCGTCCGCGCGGCGACGGCGGCGACATGAGTGCGTCTGACAAGGGAGCGAAGCTGTGACCCGGCCCGTGCTACTGGTGTCCCCGGACCGTCCCGGCGCCTACCGCGCCATCGGCGAAGCCCTGGCGGACGCCACCGACGGCGCGCTGATCACCGTCTCCCCCGGGCGGTACGACGAGACGCTCTACATCACCCGCGCGGTGACACTGGCCGCCGAGGGCACGGGCGGCACGGTGGAGATCTCCTCGGCCTCGGGCAGCACCGTGGTGCTGGAGGCGGAGGCCGTGCAGCTCACCGGTCTGAAGCTGTCCGGCACCGACCGGGAGGCACCGGTCCTCGACGTACGGCGCGGGCAGGCCGCGCTCGACGGGTGCCAGATCGCCGGCGAGGCGTGGGCCGCCATGCTGGCCTGGCAGGACGGCGTGGTCGCCCTGCGCGACTGCCACATCACCAACGCCCAGGGCGCCGGCATCGTGATCACCTCCGGCGGCGGCAACGTCGTGGAGCGCTCGCGTATCCAGGAGGTCGGTTCGTCGGCGGTCGTGGTGGCCGAGCACGGCCGACTGACGCTGCGTGAATGCCAGTTGGACCGGGCCCGCGGCAACGGCGTCTGCGTGAACGGACAGGCCACGGCGGTGGTGGAGGCCACCCGGATCTCCGGCTGCGGCAAGCCCGCGCTGGCCGTGGAGCAGAACGCCCGCGCCGACCTGACCGAGGTGGAGGTCACCGGGAGCGCGGCGCTGGACGCGTATCTGACGAGCACGGCCGAAGTGGTGCTCACCCGCTGCTCGTTCTCCGGTTCGGGGGGACAGTCGGTGCACGTCGGCGGCGGCAGCGCACCGGTGCTGCGCGACTGTGTGATCTCCGGTGCCGGGCGCGAAGGCGTCCATGTGGCACCCGGCGGGCGTCCCCGGCTGGAGGGCTGCCGTATCAGCGGTACGCCGACCGGTCTGCTGGTGGAGGCCGACGGACGCGCCGAAGGCGCCGATCTGACCGTGCAGGGCGCCGGGACGGTCGCCGTGCACGCGCAGGGCGGTGAGGTGGTGCTGGAGCGGCTCAAGACCGAGGGCGGCAATGGCGCCGCGCTGCGTGCGGCGGGGCCCAAGGCTCGGCTGACCGTGCGCTCCGCCGAGCTGGCCGTCGGCGGACCGGTCGCCGTCGAGCTGGAGGACAGCGCTTCTGCGACGCTGTCGGCGGTACGGGTGCGCTCCGGCGGCGGCACGGGGCTCGCCCTCGCCTCGGGCGCGCGTGCCGAGTTGGACGGCTCGGCCTTCTCCGGCTGCACCACGGTCGTCGGCGCCGAGGCCGAACTCACCGTGCGCGAGAGCGAGTTCACCGGCTCGGACAGCGACGGCCTGCGGGTCACCGGGGGCGGCGCGGTCACCGCGGTGGGCTGCCGGGTCAACGGCGCACGTGGCCATGGCGTCCATGTACAGGCCTCCTCACGGGCCGAGTTGACCAACTGTGCCGTCTTCGACAACGGCGGCGACGGGGTGCGCTGCAACACCGACGAGCCGGTACGGGTGCACGACTGCGAGGTGCGTGACAACGGCGGTGTGCCGGTGCACCAGCTCAAGTCCGGCCAGGTGTCGGTGGAGCGGGTGGACACCGGCGGTGCCCCGTCCGGCCGTACGGTCACCAGCGCGGACGCGCTCGGCGGTGCGAGCGGCCAGGAGAGCGGTCCGCAGTCGCAGGGGGCCCGTCACACCGGTACCGGCCCGCTGGCGGAACTGGAGGCGCTGGTCGGTCTGGAGAGCGTCAAGCGCGAGGTCACCGGCCTGATCAACCTCAACAAGATGACGCAGCGCCGCCAGGAGATGGGCCTGCCGATGCCGCCCATGAGCCGGCATCTGGTCTTCGCGGGGCCGCCCGGCACCGGCAAGACGACCGTGGCCCGTCTCTACGGTGCGGTCCTCGCGGAACTGGGCATCCTCAGCCAGGGCCACATCGTGGAGGTGGCCCGCGCCGACCTGGTGGCGCAGATCATCGGCGGTACCGCCATCAAGACGACCGAGGTCTTCAACAAGGCGCTCGGCGGCGTGCTGTTCATCGACGAGGCGTACACGCTGACCAACCAGTCCCGTGGCACCGGCCCGGACTTCGGTCAGGAGGCCGTCGAGACCCTGATGAAGCTGATGGAGGACCACCGCGACGAGGTCGTCGTGATCGTCGCCGGGTACTCCGCCCAGATGGACCAGTTCCTCGCCTCGAACCCCGGTATGGCCTCCCGGTTCGCGCGCACCGTGGAGTTCCCCAACTACAGCCCCGAGGAACTGGTCACCATCGTCCGGGGGTTGTGCGCCAAGCACTACTACGAGCTGTCGGAATCGGCGCTGGACGCGCTCGACCGCTACTTCGAGGACGTGCCGAAGAGCGACACCTTCGGCAACGGGCGGGTCGCCCGGCAGGTCTTCGAGGAGATGATCAGCAAGCAGGCGTCCCGTCTCGCTGCCGAACCGCCCCACGACGACAACGAGTTGTCCCGGCTGACCGGCGCCGACGTGATCACGGTGCCCGCCGACCAGGCCGGTGCGAAGGGCGACGCGGGAGCCCCGTCCCCGCGTACCGGGGAGGCCGCCGCCCCGACGCGGCAGCCGGGCCCCGCCACCGGGGCGGCAGGCCCGTCCGCGGGGCTGCGGAAGCTGGCGGCGATGACCGGTCTGGACACGGCCCGGGCAGCGCTGCGCAACCGGCTGGAGGCGCTCGTGGAGGCACAGGCGCAGCCGGGCAGGCCGATCTCGGCACAGGCCAATGTGGTGCTGGAGGGCCCGCTGGGCAGCGGCCGACGGGCGCTGGCCCGGGTGTACGGGCGGTGCCTCACGGAGGCCGGGCTGCTGACCACGGGCACCGTCCACGAGGTGCGGCTGTCGGCCCTCCCGGCGCGCTGGCCGGAGCAGCCCGCCTACCGGCTGGCCACGGCCCTGGAGGAGGCGGAGGGCGGACTGCTGGTGCTTCACCTCGACGACGCCTTCGGCCGCCGCCCCCAGGCCGAGCGTACGGCGGTGCTCGACGGGCTGGCCCGATTGGCCGCCACCCCGGGTGGCACGGTGCTGGCGCTGTGCGGATCGCCTGCCGGGCTGCGGGAGCTGACCCGCGAACGCGGCGAGATAGTGCACGAGTTCGCCGAGTACCTCCGGCTCGATCCCTACACCGCCGACCAGGCCATCGCGTTGATGAGGCGTCAACTCCACGGTTTCGGGTTCAAGTTGTCCGACGAGGCGGCCAAGGTGCTGGCCGCCTCCTTCGAGGCCTCGCCGCCACGCGGGGGCGCCTGGGAGGCACTCCGCCTGGCGGAGCGGCTCGCGGCGTCCGCCCGTACCCGTACCGTCTCAGCCTCGGATCTCCCCCAGCCTCCGGCAACGCCCGGCACGGCACCCGACGCGGCTCCCGACAGGGCACCCGGCCAGGAGTCCGCCGCCCCGGCGCCGCCCGCCTCCGCCACCGAACCGCCCACCTCCGCCGCGGAAGTGGCGAAGCCGACACCGGGCCAAACGGAACCACCGCATCAGCAAACGGAGTCTCTGGTGCGGACATGAGAAACGTCCGCCACTGCCGGGTCGCGCGATCCTTCGACGCGATGCGGCGGCCGGCGGGTGAACCCCCCACCATCCGGCGCGGATGTGCTCCCGACCCGGGAGCGACATCGCTGTCATCGGCTCCGGCCGACGCCGTAGGACAAGAGAGGACCACACCATGGCACTGACGTCAGTCGAACTACAGGGAATGACCGCCGCCCAGGGCAGCTTCCAGACCGCCCTGGACGAAACCACCGGCTCCTACGCGCAGATGGACGGCCAGATCGAGGGTCTGCGGGCGAGCTGGAGCGGCGACGCCGCGAACGTCTACCACAACGCCATGCAGGAGTGGCTGAACGACTTCGACAAGGTGAACCAGGCGCTGCGCACCATGCTGGAGAAGCTGGCGCAGAACACCAACGTCTACGCCAACACCCACGAGAACACCCATCAGCAGGCGCAGCAGGTCGCGCAGCAGATGGCCTCCGGCAACATCGGCCTGCCGGGCTTCCCCTCCTGACACAGCGTCACCGACCGACATACCAGCCGCCCCCACGAAGGAGCCGGACAGAAGATGGCCACGTACACCGTCCAGATGGAGCAGGTCGACTACATCGTCGGCGAGATGAACTCCATCACCCAGCGCATCAACCAGACCCTCGCCGACCTCGACAACCAGGCGAAGGTGCACCTGAGCGAGTGGACCAGCGACGCCCAGCAGACCTACGCGCAGGTGAAGGCGCAGTGGGACGCGGCCGCCGCGGACATGACCCAGAAGGCCGCCGCCGCCACCCAGATGCTCGGCACCATCAACGAGTACTACTCGAGCGGTGAGCGCCAGGGCGTTCAGCTCTGGGGGTGATCTGAGATGGCAGACCGCCCAGCGTACGACCCCAGTGAGCACCATCATCAGCAGTCGCCCGCTCCGACACCCCAGCACTACGACGGCGGCACGACGATCGCGGCCGGGCACGGCAGCGTGCCCCCGGCCTCGACCTTCAACCCGCCGAACGTGCCCGGTGGTTCGGGCAACCCCGGTAGTGGTACCAGCGTGGACACGCCGTCGATGCTGTTGTTCGCCGACAACATCGACAAGCTGATCCAGCCGACGCGGGACGCCGCCAGCGTCCTGCAGAAGGTGCAGGTCGAACCCGGCGCGTTCTACCACGCGAACCAGATCCGGACCAAGGTCAACGGTCCGAACGCCGACGCCGGGCTGAAGGAGCAGTACATCAAGGTCTTCCAGGACCTCGCCCAGGGCCTGGGCGATCTGCGCGACGGCGTGAAGGCGCTGGCGCAGCAGTACACCACCCTGGAAGACGCCGGGCATATGAAGGCCACGGATCTGCAGAACGCCATGCAGACCACGACCAGTGACTTCACCAGCCTGGTGACCGACGCCGGCGGGTCCGGCGGCGGAGCAAGTTGACCGGCGGTCCTCCCGTCCCCCGGTGCCGTCGGGCACCGGGGGACGGCGGGGGCCCCTGACCGAGGCGTGAGCAGGAGACTGGGGAACACATGGGCAGCCCGGACTACAACACCGGCGGGTTCAATGACAGCGGCGACGGTGTCTTCGGCGATCCCGGAACCGATCCGGGCTCGATCAACGACTACAACTCGTGGGACTGGAAGCAGATCATGGCGGCCATCAACGGCATGTCCGCCGGAACCGGTTCCGCCTCGAACCAGGAGCGCGCGAAGGGCATCTCCGACCCCCAGTCCCTGATGGACGCGGCGGGCCACTTCCTGAACGCGCAGGTGGTGCTCTCCGGTATCGCCAAGGCCATCGCCGACCAGGCGAAGGCGCTGGCCGGGGAGAACGGCCCCTGGAAGGGCGACGCCGCGGACGCCTTCCTCGACATGATCAACACCTTCTCCCGCCAGGTGAAGGCGACGTCCGACGTGCTGTCCGGCGGTGAGGCGGGCAACTCCGTCCCCCAGCAGCTCGCGGACAACTCGGTCAACCTGTACAACGCCCAGGTCAAGATCGCCGACATCGACACCTGGTACGCCAACCAGGCCGTGCGCATGGGCGTCAAGCCGATGAGCAACGGTCTGATCCCGATCCACGAGAAGCCCGAGCTGGTCGAGATGATGACCAGCGACATGCGCGCGGTCCTCAAGAGCCTGGCGGGCGAGTACCAGGTCACCATCGACTCGGTGCACACCCCGCCGCCGGTCACCAGCCCCACGAACAACCCCGATGTGCCGAACAACGTCCCGGACGTCAACACCCCCGATCTGACCGACTCCGGCAATCTGCCCAACGTCAATCCGCAGGACCCGCAGCAGTTCTCAGCCCCCGACACCTCGGGCACCGGGGCACCCGACCTGTCGGGACTGGATCCGACGGAGGCGCTCGCCACCCCCGCCCCGTTCACCGGCGGCACCGGAGTCGACGGCAACGCGCCCGGGCTGGACGGTCTCGGAGACGGCCTGGGCAACGACACCCTCCATCCCAGCGCGCTGGACCAGGCGCTCAACCCGACGGCGTTCCCCGGCGGCAGCAACCTCGACGGCGCTCCCAGCCTTGCGAACCTCGCGGCCACCCCCTTCCCGGGCGGCCTGAACACCGGCACGGGGAGAGAACTGCCGCTGGGCAGCAACCTCTCCGAGGACCCTTCCAGCTGGGCCGACGGCACCTCTCCCGAGGGGTTCCCCGGAGACACGGGCGTCGGCGGCACCGGCGGCCTGGGCGCGGGGGACGGCCTCGGCGCGGTCTCCCCCGAGGCGTTCCCCGGCGGCCTCGGTACGGAGTCGGGCCTGCCGGACGGGCTCAACGCGCCGTCGCTGAGCGACGCGTTGGAGTCGCCGAATCTCGCCGGATCCTCGGAGGGCCTCTCCGCCGGCGGCGCGGGCGGCATGCCGATGATGCCCGGCATGGGCGCCGGCGGCATGCCCCAGGGCAACGGCACCGTCGATCCCAGCGACGCCAGCGGCCTCCTCGACGCCGACGCCAAGCCCTGGTCCGGCGACCCCAGTGTGGCCGACGAGATCGGCGGCAAGGGCGCCGAAGCCGGCGGCGACGGACTCGGACTGCCCCTCGACGAACAGGCCGAGGCGTTCCCCGGCGGCCTCGGCACCGACGAGGGCGTCGGAACGGGACTGGGCACCGGCGGCATGCCGATGATGCCCGGCATGGGCGCCGGCGGCACGCCCCAGGGCAACGGCACCGTCGACCCCAGCGACGCCAGCGGCCTCCTCGACGCCGAGGCCGAACCCTGGACCGGTGACCCCGAGACCTCCGAGGAGATCGGCGGGCGCGGGGCACTGGCAGGCGGCGAGGGACTGGGACTGCCTCTCGACGAGGAGGCCGAGGCACTCCCCGGCGCGCTGGGCGCCGCGGAGGGCGAGACCCTCGGCGCGGGCGGTATGCCGATGATGCCGGGCATGGCCGGGGGCAGCCCCGCCGCCGGCCCGGGGACCGCCGACCCGAGCGACGCCTCCGGGCTGCTCGAACCCGACACCGAGCCGTGGACCGGCGAGCCCGGCGTCCCCGACGAGATCGACGGCGGTACCGAGGCGGGCGGCGAGGGCCTCGTGCTGCCGGGCGTGGTCGCGGCGCAGGCGATCCCCGAGGGCGTGATGATCGGCTCGGACGGGCTGCCCATCGCACCGCAGCCGGCGGCAGACCCGGTGGCGCCCGCCGCTGCGGCCGAGGAGCCGGCCGCCCCCGCGGTGGGCGAACCCGCCGTGCCCGGCATGATGCCGGCCACGGCCGCCGCCTCCCCCGGTCCGCAGGAGGAGCGGCCCGACGCCTCGGGCCTGCTCGCGCCCGACACGCTGCCCTGGTCGCCGGAGGCGGACCCCGACGGCGACCGTCCGGTCGTCGGCGCCCACGACGGTCTGGGCGAGAGCGCGTTGCCCGCCGCGCTGCTGGGCTCGGCGGCGGTGGCGGCGGCCGGCACCACCGCCGTCGCGGGCTCGGCGGACTCCGGAGCAGCGCCCGCCGAGCGACGGCACCGGCACCGGGACGACGACGCGGCCGTGATCCTGCTGCCGGTGGGCGGCGGCCGGGGCCGGACGTCGTCCGCGTCCGCGGACTCCGGTCCCGGGGACCCGGCGGACGGGGACGGCGACGGGGAGACGACGGAGCCCGTGCCGCCGCGGCCGACGGGCGAGGACGGGAACACGGAGAGGGGTCCGGTACCGCCGCAGCGGTTGGTCTCCGAGGACCCCAGCCGGCCGGAGCACCAGCAGGAGTACCAGCAGGAACTGCCGGACGGCCAGGTGGCGCCGGCACCGTCCGGCGACCCGGAGTCGGAGGACACCGAGGCGTGGGACAGCTCGGGGTCGTCGTTCGTACCGCTGCTGTGGTCCGTGCCGACCGAGGAGGAGAAGGAGGTCCAGGCACCCGGCTACACCTCGGAGGACGAGCAGACCTGGACCGGCCGGGCGGCCGCCCCGCTGGAGGAGGAGGCGGACGGCCCCCGGCTGTCCACCTGGCGGCCCAACCGGTCGGCGGCCACCGCCCCCGCGGAGACCGTCATCCCCGCCGTGCCGCTGCGCTCGTTCTCCGGTGACCCCTCGGAACTCACCGCGGAACTGCCCGCGCACGAGCCGGTGGAGGACGAGACGGAGGCCGCGGAGGAGGAGCAGCCGAGCCGCGGCATCGCGGACCTGCTGGTCCAGGAGGGCGACACCTGGGGTTCGGCGGCCTCGGACGGGGCCGGAGCGGTCCTGTGACGCCGCCCGCCCCGTGGCGCCCGTACGCCTGCGCACCATCGCCGCACCCAAGGAGACTCATATGACCAGCCCCTACGACGAGGAGATCGAGGACCTGCTGGCGCTGTACCGCAAACAGCGCACGGAGGCCGTCGAGGCCCGGCGCCGGATCAACGAGGTGACCGGCACGGCGACCGCCCCCCGGCAGACCGTCAAGGCGACCGTGAACGCGCAGGGCGAGGTCACCGCGATCGAGTTCCCCACCGGCGCGTACCACCGCATGACGCCGAAGGAACTGTCCGAGGCGTTGCTGACGACCATCCGGCAGGCCCGCGCCAACGCCCTGGAGGCGGTCGCGGAGGTCAGCTCGCTCGGGCTGCCGGCCGGGGTGAAGATCACCGATCTGGTGGAGGGCAGGGTCGACCCCACGGCGCTGCTGGAGGACGAGCCGGGTATGCCCGAGTCGGTGCGCGAGTACATCGCGGGCGGGCGCCCGGACGCACGGCACGACGGCGCCCGGTGACCCTGGGCTCCGCACCCCGACACGACCACACGACCTCGGGAGGAACACATGGCTGACGGCGAGTTCTACGTCGACACCGACGGGCTGCGCAACCAGCTGCCGTATGTGCAGCAACTGGCCGCGCGGTTCCGTGACATCGGCAAGAGCCTGGAGGGCCGGCTCGGCGAACTGGGCGACTGCTGGGGCGACGACGCCTCCGGGCGGCAGTTCTACGAGCAGTACGCCACGCCCAGGAAGCAGATCATCGAGAGCACCGGGCAGATGGGCCAGCTGGTCGACAGCATGCACGACGGCATCCGGACGATGGCCGTCAACCTCGAACGCATGGAGGACCAGAACATCGAGGCGACCAAACGCCTGGGAGCCACCGAGGTCCACCCTGCCGAGTCCCGGGTGAAGAACACCAAGTCATGAGCATCAACCTGCCCCCGGAACTCGGCTGGGTCGCCAAGCTGGCCGTCGGCCAGGACTGGCCCAAGGGCGACGAGGACAAGCTGCGCAGCCTCGGTGAGGCATGGGAGGACGCTGCCCGGCAGCTGACCGCCATCAGTCGCGAGATCGATCCCGCGACCAGTGGTGTGCTGCACAGCATCGGCGGCGAGGTCGCCGACGAGTTCTCCAACTTCACGCAGCAGCTGAAGTCCAATCTCCCCGACATGGCCGACGCGGCCGGTCAGCTGGGCAAGCTGGGCAAGAACACCGGGCTGCAGGTTGAGTATGCGAAGTACATGATCCTGGCGCAGCTGATCTGGCTGGCGGTCGAGATCGCCGAACTCGCCTTCTGGGCGCCCGAGGTGATCCCGGCGCTGGTCACCGGCGTGCGGATGATCGTGAAGATGCTGCTGAAGCGGCTGCTGATCTCGATCGCCACCGGTGTCGGGTTCATGGTCGGCATGGACGCGGTGATCCAGG
Source organism: Streptomyces sp. Ag109_O5-1 (assembly GCF_003814875.1). Lineage (GTDB taxonomy): Bacteria > Actinomycetota > Actinomycetes > Streptomycetales > Streptomycetaceae > Streptomyces > Streptomyces sasae. The sequence continues at coordinate 3,243,485 of NZ_RKQF01000001.1, forward strand.
GGATCCAGTTCCTCAAGGGCGACCGCACCCAGTGGGACACCGCGGCCACGCTGCAGGCCGTGGAGGGCGGCGCGATCGGCGGTGCGATCGGCGGCATCTTCTCCGGTGCCGGCTCGGCGTTCGCGCCGAAGTTCGCGGCCTCGCTGATCGGCAAGGGCGTCATCGGCGGCGTCTCCAGCGTCGTCACCACCGAGGTCATGGAGCAGATCTTCGGCGGCGAGAACGACATGGGCGCCGCCGTGACCTCGGGCATCATCGGCGCGATGGGCGGCGGCGGAGGCCGTCGCAGGTTCGGCGGCGACGAGCACACCGAGATCCACACCCCGGACGTCCATCTGCCGTCCACGGCCGACATCCACCTCCCGAAGGTCCCCTCCGAGGGCGGGTCCGGCTTCCCCGGGGCCGAGAACTTCGACACCGGCGGCCTGGGCAAGGGCGAGGGTCTCGGCAAGAGCAACGGTCTCGGCACGACCGGCCTCGACAAGAACCTGAGCACGGACGTGCCCCACACTTCGGGCACGGGCGGTACGCGGGGAACCGGTACCGGCGGCACGGGCGTGGTCGACACGGGTACGGGCGGTACGCATACGGGAGGGACCCGAGGAGACACCGGGGCCGGTTCGGGCCGCGGCACCTCCGGGAGCAACGGCACATCGCGCGGGACCACCGGCACGAACTCCACCAGCGGCGGCAACCGCGGCGGGACGTCCGGACTGGGGACCAGCCGTCCGACGACCGAGTCGAGGGGCCCGAGCACGGCCGAGGGCGCCACGCGCGGCACGGGCGACACCGCCCCGCACATCCCCACCGAGTCCGCGCCCGCGCCGCACACGTCCTCCGGTGTCCCGGAGCAGACAGGGCGCTCCGGCGGGCTGCCCGGCTTCGAGACCACGTCCAACGGCCACGGCGGGACCGACCACACCGTGACGTCCGTGCCGCACGAGAACACGCCGGCGCCCGACACGGTGGCCCAAGGACACCAGGGCTCAGGCTCCGTGACGGATCATCAGTACGTATCGAGCAGTAGCGGCAGTGCGGTGACGGGCCGTCAGCAACCGCCCGCCTCCGTGGTCGACCGGTCGCAGACCCCGAGCACCGTGTCCGACCGTCCGCAGACCCCCGGCAACGCGACGGACACCCAGCGGGCTCCCGGCCCCGTGTCCGCGCGGCCGGAGACGCCGACCACCGGAACCGACCGGTCGCAGACGCCGACCACCGGCACCACCCAGCCGCAGGCCCCGTCGACCGGGACGAACCGTCCGTCCACCGAGTCCGGGGGCACCCCGCGTCCCACCGTGAGCGTGGAGTCGTCGTCCGCCCCGCGCCAGGAATCCACCGCGGCCCCACAGCCGCGTCCGTCCACCGCCACCAGCAACGGCACCAGCACCAGCACCAGCACCAGCCACTCCCCCGCCACGAACAACGGCACGCGCGGGGACGAAGTCGCGCCCCGGGCGCCCCGCCCGCGCGCGGACACCGGGAGCGGGACGAACACCCCGCAGCACGAGCCGTCGACGCCTCCGGTGCGGCAGTCCACCGGCGACGGACACACGCCCGTCCTGCCGGACGTCCCGCAGCACGAGCCCGGTGCGACACCGCACCCGCAGGACCACCAGGACGGCACCCCCGAGGACCGCTCACCGGGCAGCACGGACGAGCAGCTCCGGCAGCTCGACACCCTCGTCGTGCCCACGCACGACCCGGACCCGCCGACCCCGTTGCACCAGGCCCCGTCCCCGCCGACGACCCGGCCCGTCTCACCCGACGCCGGGATCAGGCAGCGCACCGCCGATCTGGACCGCACCGCGCGTACCGCCGGGATGTCCAAGGACGACCGTGACACGTACACCCGCGCCATCCAGGAGGCCACCGCGTCCGGCGACTGGGACCGCGCCGGACAGCACCTCGCCGACTTCCGGGCCCATGTGGAGACGCGCACCACCAGCCGGCGCTACGAGGCGTTCCACACGCACGCGCAGGGCGGCTTCGAGCGGCTGACCAACCTCACCGGCTCCAAGGAGGAGTGGCAGAGCAAGGTCGACTCGGTCGAGGAGGCGCGCCGCTCCGGAGACCCGGACCTGCTCGACAGCAGGCTCAACGAGTACTCCGCGTACGTCGAGAGCCACGTCCCCTCCGGGACGCTGACCGGTCAGGACGCGCCGCGCCCGTTCCACCAGGACGTCGAGGACGTACGGCAGCGCCTCGCCATGACCACCGACGGGCCCACCGCCGACCGGCTCCGCTCTCAGCTGGACGACCTTCGCAGAGACGCCGAACTGCACGACCGGCTGGCCCGGTTGCGTTCCTCCGCCGAGTCCGATCCCGAGACCGCGGCGCTGCACGAGCGGCTCGACAACGCCAGGACGCCGGACGAGGCCGACCGCGCGCTGCGGGACTTGCAGGAACACCGGGAACTGCAGGAGTTGCAGCAGCGCCTCGACCATCTCAAGTCGGACGAGCCGACGCCGGAGCGCGCCCCGGAGCGGGGCAGCGAGGAGGACCTGCGCCGCCGTCTCGACGCCCTCAACGACGGTGCGGACGACCGCGAGCGCGAACTGCGCGAGCAGGTCGACCGGGCCGCCACCGCCGACGAGGCCGACCGCGCGCTGCGCGAGCTCCACGACCACCGCGAGGAGCAGCAGTTCCAGCAGCGGCTCGACCGGCTCAAGTCGGACACCTCCGAGGACCACCACCCCACCGAGCAGGAGCTGCGCGAGCGCCTCGACGCGCTCCACGACGGGGAGGGGGACCCCCGCGCCGCCGAGCTGCGCCGGCAGGCTCAGGAGGCGACCGGCGAGCGGGAGGCCAAGGACGCCCTCGACAAGCTGGACCGGCACCTGGGCCGGCGCGAGCAGGACCGCCAGGACCAGGTGCGCGAACTGACGGACCGGCTGGAGCAGTTGCGGGATCAGCGCACCGAACAGCTCCTCGGGGGCGACTCCCGCGCTGCCGAGGACACCGGGCGCCGGATCGACGAGGTGCGCGAGGAGCTGTCCGCGCACCAGACGTACGACGAACGCACCAGCACGCTACGGCAGGAGCTGGCGCAGCAGACCGGGAACCCCGAGGCCCAGGGCCACCTCGACCGCATCACCACCGGAACCGACCAGCACGGCGGCACCGACGAGCACACGCCCACCGGCGAACACACACCGGCCGAGGAGCACGCACCGGCCGACGAACACACCACGCCCGCGCACGGCGGGACCTCCGCGGAGGGGAACGCGGTCAAGGTCCCCGCGGACCACTCCCCCACCCGCGACCAGCACTCCTCTGAAGAGCAGGGGACGAAACCGGACACCGGCTCGCGGCCGCCGCACGAGGAACAGCCGCCCCGCCAGGACCAGGGGAACGAGCAACTCGTCGCCCATCGCCCCTCCGAGGACGGCTCGGAGTCCGGCTCGGAGTCCGGCCGGTCGGACGAGGACTCGACCGATCCCCGCCACCATCCGGTGCCCAGCACCAAGGGACTGGACGACCTGCGCAGTCCCGGCCCGCCGCCCCGGATGCGGCTGGACCGCACCCCGCGCTATGTGGTGCGCTCCGGCTTCGACCAGCGGCGGTTCACCGTCGGCGACACCCCGTACACCGATCTGACCGTGCGCGTGGCGCTGCGCGACGACGGCTCGGGCCTGCACAACGCCGACGACACCTGGAAGCGGGCGCAGCAGGGCGTCAAGCAGTACTTCAACGACCCGAAGTACACGCTGCCCAACGGCGACCGGCTGCATGTCACCATCGAGCGCGTCGGCCCCGGCGACAAGCCGCACCTGACCGTCGACCTGGTGGGCGGCGACCACGGCATGGACCAGCGCAGCTGGACGCCGGGGGCCAAGCCCGTCGAGTACGCGCACGAGATCTCCCACCAGCTGGGGCTGCGCGACGAGTACGCGGACGAGACCGCACCGCAGCGCCCGCACATCCCGGGCAGCCTGCTGGGCGACCTCCACCAGCGCCCCGAGCACCAGGAACTCACCCACGGCGGCCTGCGCGACCGTCATCTCCAGCTCCTCGGCGCCCTCACCGCGGGCCACGACGATCTGCTCTCCCACCAGGGCCACACCGGCGACCACCAAACGGACCACCCGCAGGACCACACCGGCGAGTCGGTCGCGCCGAGGGGGCCGCAGCCGGGCACCCTGCACGACTACCTGCCCGAGAACGAGTGGTGGAAGTTCTACATCGACCCCAAGAACCACGCCGAGGCACAGACCGCCTACCCGCACGACCCCGGCTCGTACTACGACCACGACCGCTCTCCCGGCTTCCAGAAGGGCATGGTCGCGGCCTACACGAAGTTCCTCGGTGACTCCGAGACGGTCAAAACGCCGATGGACGCGTCGTCGTACCGGACGATGCACGGTCTGGCGACGAGTCACCTCGGCCGCGATCTCGACTGGTCCGGCGGCCGTCCCACGCATTTCCCGTTGCGCGGCGAGACACTGGCCCCCGACATCTTCGACGAGAAGGTCGGGGACCGGGCCCTCGTCTACGACATGACGACGCACGACTGGTCCAAGGGTCTGCCCAAGCCGCAGCCGGCCACCATCCTCACGCGCTTCCTGCACAACAACCCGGCGCTGTCGACCAACTACCGCAAGGGCGAGGCGCCCGGTCTCGTCGACACGGTGTTCCACCAGCACTACGAGCGGGTCGCCGAGCCCGGCGTCGACGACAGGACGAAGCTCGCCTCGATCGCCCGTACGGTCCGGTCACTGCATGTGATCCACCCCTTCGAGGACGGCAACCTCCGTTCCAACGTCCAGATCCTGCTGCCCAAGCTGCTGCTGGAGCAGGGCTACCGGCCGATCGTGCCGGACGACATGTACAGCCTGTTCCAGGGCGGCCGCTCGGTGAACGAGATGGTCGACTCCCTGGTGCGCAACGGCGCCCTGGACACCGCCCGGCCGCACCTGTCCGGCGACCAGGGCTCCTCGGACCAGGTGGCGCCGAAACTCCCCGGCCCCTCCACCGACGACACCGGCGCGCACGACGGCACCCAGCACCTGCCTCCGTCGGTGTCCGACGACCAGAGCCACGGACAGCACCAGCAGCACGACGATCCGACGGACGACCCCGCCTGGCAGCACGCGCGTGACCAGGCACCCGCGGTCCCACGCCGGCACACCTGGGTGGACCCGGTCTCCGACCCCACACGGCAGCACGAACCGGCGACCACGTCGCACGAGGACCGGTCCACGCCGCACCAGGAACACACGACGACGCACGAGGAACAGGCGACGTCCACTTCGCCGAAGCCGGGCGAGGTCGACGCGCACTCGGCGCGTCAGACCTACGGCATGCCGGAGAAGAACTTCAAGGGCTTCCGCGATATCGCCCGGGACAAGGGCCTGGTCATCGACGTCCGCCCGACCAACCCCACCGCACCCAAATGGCTCGACGCCGGAGCCATGGCCAAGCCACAGGCCATCAAGGCCAAGACCATCAACGAGGCCGACGTCCACCTCGGCGCCGACCCCAAGAACATCGGACTCGTCGGCTACTTCAAGCCCAGGACGCCCGACCGGAGCACCGTCCCCCCGGGCGACTGGGACAAGGTCCTCTCCCGCCACAACCAGCGCTCGACCGAATACCGCGAACTCGCCGCGAAGATGGCGGCGTACGAGACGGACAACAAGTTCACCGTCAAGGACGGCGTGGTCTACGGCATCGACGAGGGCGGCGCCCAGCGGCCCATCACCGGCGACCACGACCTGTTCGACATCTCCACCCCGGGCGGCACGCGGATCCCGCATCCCGAACACGACGCGCTGATCAAGGAGATGCAGGCCAAGGACATCGCCGTCATGCACGGCGCCCACATGTTCTGGAACCCGCCTTCCCCCTTCAGCAAGACCGTCTTCGACAAGATCGTCGGCTCCCACCAGGGCCCCGACGGCGAACCGCTGCTGCGCTTCCGCCCCGAGAACGACCACGCCGAACTCACCTGGACCGAACCGCTCAAGACCGGTGAGGTCAACTCGTACACGGCGCGCCAGACCTATGGCATCCCGGAGAAGAACTTCAAGGGCTTCCGCGATATCGCGCGGAACAAGGGCCTGGTCATCGACGTCCGCCCGACCAACCCCACCGCACCCAAATGGCTCGACGCCGGAGCCATGGCCAAACCGCAGGACATCAAGGCCAAGACCATCAACGAGGCCGACGTCCACCTCGGCGCCGACCCCAAGAACATCGGACTCGTCGGCTACTTCAAGCCCAAGACTCCCGACCAGGCCAGCGTTCCTCCCGGCGACTGGGACAAGGTCCTCTCCCGCCACAACCAGCGCTCCACCGAATACCGCGAACTCGCCGCGAAGATGGCGCTGCTGGACAAAAAGAACAAGTTCACCGTCGTGGACGGCGTGGTCCACGGCATCGGTGAGGACGGCATCCAGCGGCCCATCACCGGCGACCACGACCTGTTCGACATCTCCACCCCGGGCGGCACCCGCATCCCGCTGGAGGAGCACGACGCGCTGATCAAGGAGATGCAGACCAAGGACATCGCCGTCATGCACGGCGCCCATATGTTCTGGAACCCGCCCTCCCCCTTCAGCAAGTCCATCTTCGACAAGATCGTCGGCTCCCACCACGGTCCCGACGGCGAACCGCTGCTGCGCTTCCGCCCCGAGAACGACCACGCCGAACTCACCTGGACCCGGCCTCCGGAGGAGTCGCGCAAGGACGACACCCCGTCGGACGACGGCACGGACAAGGACACCCGCGGCGGCCGGGACCAGCAGGACCCCAAGGACCACGAGGAACCCAAAGACCACCAGGAGCCCAAGGATCACGAGGAGCCCAAGGACTCCAAGGACCACGGCGACCACCAGGACCAGGGGGACCAGCACAAGGACGAGGGGAATCAGCACAAGGACGAGGAGCAGGGACAGACCCTCACCAAGGAAGAGCCCCGCGAGAAGCCGCAGCAGGAGCCCCTCGACCAGGAGGCGCCCAAGACGCACACCCTGGACAAGACCGAGGACGCCCCCAAGACCGAGGACGCCCCCAAGGACGAGCCGGAGAAGGACCACACCCCGGCCAAGGACCACACTCCCGCCAAGGACGACAGCACCTCCGGCGACGAGGAGAAGGAGAAGCTGCCCGCGCCCCCGCAGAAGGACCCCGAGCCGGTCCTCGACGGACGGCACACGGAGTCCCTCGCCGGCAAGAAGATCACCGAGGACCCGGGTCCGGAGGGCGTGCGTACGCGGGTCGAGACGCTGCTCGGCGGCCACGGCAAGGACACGTCCGTCGTACAGCGCCTGGACGCCGCCCTCGATCCCGCCAACTTCCGCAAGCAACACGGCGCGATGGTCAACGGCGGCTGGCGCTTCACCGTCCACGTGGACGGCAGGCCCTACGAGGTCGAGGTGAAGGCCACCGCCTCCCCCTGGCGCCTCGACACCACGACCGATGCCGCCAAGGACAACGACGGCGAGGGCTTCGGCGTACCGTCCGAGTCGACGCGCGACTCCGACCCGCGCAAGATTGAGATGACCTCCTCCGAGGCGGGCCTGGAGTTCGGGCCGACCGTCATCCGTCCCGTCAACAGCGAACTGTCGGTCCTCGTCACCCCCTCCGGGAAGCTGGGCGGCGTCACGCACGGCCGTGAGACCACGGTCAAGTCGTCGTCCCAGACGGCGAACCAGATCGCCTTCACCGGCAAGACCGACAGCTACACGTCCGACTTCACCTACCAGGTGAAGGTCACGGACCATCAGGGCATCCAGCTCGGCGCCAAGGGGACGCATGACGCCGTCACCGGCAAGGTTCGCGCCGACGTGCCCCGGCCGGAGGACCTGGCCGACGGCCGGCCGCGCACCTGGCAGGGCTGGGACCCCGCACGCACGGACCAGCCGGACACCTCCGCCGCACCGGCCTCCCGGACCCCCGGGCCCGCCTCCGGCCACCCGGTGTCGATCACCGGGCTCGACACGGCACGGAACGCGGTCTACGAGGCGCTGCCGCGCGAGGCGCGCCCCGACGGCACCGCGCACCGGGACATCGAGGACTTCTTCCAGCCGTCCAATGTCATCAACGAGTTCGAGCACGCCTCGGGCTGGGGTCTGCTGTCGAAGCCGCTGACGCTCAGCGACGGCAGCAGGGCCCAGCTGCAACTGACGGTGGAGCCCGACGACTCCCGGGCCCTGCACACCGTGGACGACAAGGCCACCCTGGGGTCGAAGTCGACGGGCGAGCACGGCCAGAACCGTACGGAGAACAGTTCCTGGTCACTGGGGCTCAGCGGCGGCGCCACCGGCCAGGTGTGGAAGGCCAAGGACGGCTCCGAGTCCACGTGGCTGACCGGTACCGCCGGCTACACGGGTTCCAGCAACCTCACCCACGGCACCAAGGGCAAGAACGCCATCGGCACCGAGTCCAGCCATGAGCACTCCGGCAAGGCCGACCTGGTCGCGACCAACGTACGGCTGCGGGTCCAGCTGATCCGGCACCGGTTGCAGCCGGGGCTCGACGGGCTGCACGGCACCAGCACCACGAAGATCGGGGACCACACCCCGCCGCCCTCCGAGCAGCGTCCGACGGACGCCGCCGACCACATCGCCATCACCATCAACCCGCAGAACGGCGAGGTGCTGCGCGCCGTCCCGCACGAGGGATCCACGCCCGCCACCACCGGCGACCACCCGCCGCTCGACGCGGGCCGGCTCACCGGCCCGGTCACGGCCCAGCGCACCACGTTCCTGGACTTCCCCGGTTCCTCGGAGCTGGAGGACCACATCGTGCGCGAGATGTGGAAGAGCTCGCCCGGTGTGCTGCCGCCGCCGGAGGCGATCCACCCCCAGCGCCAGTCGTTGCCCGCGCCCTCCTGGGCGGCCAGGCCGTCGCCCTTGGAGGAGGTCGATGGCTACTTCCTTGTACGGACCCCGAGAACCGGAGACGCCCCCGGCACCACCACGGCGCACGACGGTGCGAGCACCGCGAACCGTCCCCGGATCACCCCCGAGGCATGGGAGAACCTGCGTTCGCTGCGCCAGCAGCTCGCCCCCTCACGGCTGCGCGACTCCGGTCCGATGCTGCTCGACGGCTCCTACCGGATCACGCTGAAGGGCTCGCATCTGCCACTGCGCGAGGGCAGGACCCACGAGATCCTGATCAAGGCCGAGCCGTCCAAGGGCGACTACGTGCGCTCGGGCAAGTCGACGACGAAGGCCGTGACCACCCGGACGACCGGGGCCGACAAGACCGTCACGCGCAGTTCGAAGCACGTCGTCAACCTGGCGGGCAACGTGCGCAGTTCGCTGGACCACCCGGATGTGACGCGCGGCTTCGCCATCGGCAGCCTCGACATCACCGCGCACAACCCCTCGCACGGTCTGACCACGGGTGCCGAGACCGAGGTCAAGCGGCAGTTCTCCCTGGAGGCGGACACCGACGTCTACGCCCACCCGGTGACGTACCACGTCATGGTCGGCGTCGAGAACCCGGAGCAGCCCACCACACATCTGTCCACCGACGCGCCCTCGCCCCATATGCAGCACACCAGGCAGGTGAAGCCGGACGGCCGCCTCACGGTCGAGGTCGCGCGGAAACCGGAGACCACCGGCACCGATACCGCGCCGCCGCGGACCATCCCCGAGCTTGATGTGCTGCCGCAGCGCCACGCGATCCGCCATGTCACCGGCTCCGACGACTTCCGGGACACCGCGAAGCGGTCGCTGACCAGCGCCTTCGAGAGGAAGAACGAGGCGTCGACGCCCGACCTGAAGGATGCCCTGGACGGCATCACCGACGAGGACCACCTGCGGTCCATGGTCTCCGCCTCGCACGGCGGGTGGGCCAACAGCGGTGACGAGCAGGTCGGTTCGGGCCGCAACCGCGACACCATCGGACTGTCGACCCGGACGCGTCTGAGCAACTTCAGGTTCCACGAGACGCTGCCCGGCGAGGGCAAGCTGGAGATCGAGACCAAGTCCAGCGGGTCCACCGCGGTGGCGGACAAGACCTCCCGGGCCTTCAAGGCGGGACTCGGCTTCGACGCCGGGCGTTTCCCGTCCAAGGACAGCCCCGACGCGTCCCTTCAGGTGCGCGGCGGTGTCAAGGGCAAGGGCGGCGCCGGCCACAACATCAGCGAGAACGTCAAGCAGAAGATGACCACGTCGCGGAAGGCGGCGTACAAGGGCACCTGGCACGTCTACGAGGCGGACGCGGACGTCACCGTCCAGGGCCGCGTCACGGACTGGAAGGGCAACGTCACCCTCGGAGACCCGCAGACCAGCAAACACCGCGTCATCGTGCTGCTCTCCGACGACGACGTACGCAAGCTCGGCAGCGACCGGACCGGCGACACCAGCACTCCGGCCCCCTCCGGCACACGTCAGGCGCCGCTGCTGACCTCCGGACTGCTCGGCGGGGCCACCGCCGACATCCCGAAGTCCGACGAGATCCTCGGCGAGATCGACCGGCAGATCCGCCGGCTGGACACGCCCGCCGACGTACCGGAGACGGCCCTGCCGTTCGCGGGGACGTTCTCGCCGGAGAACCTCTCGGCCAACTACGAGGACCTGGTGGGCCGGGGCATCCTCGACCACCATGTCCACGAGTCCCGCACCCAGCGCGTGATCACCGAGGTGCTGGTGCGCGGCATCCCGCAGGACAAATGGACCGACGAGGGCGACCACTCCACCGGCGACACCACCCGCAAGGTCACCATCGCGCAGACGGTCAAGGGCGGCACGGGCCACAACTGGTCGCTGGGCGCCGACGGCAACTTTCGGGTGTCCTACGCGCCCGTGGTCAAGCCCAGGCCCGGCCAGGACGCGGCCGAGGTCAAGGCCGAGGAGAAGAAGTCCGGTCTGGGCAGCGTCGCGTGGGCCCCGTCCGGCGGCGGCGAGGGCAGCCGGACCAAGAGCGCGGACAGCGGTGTCACCACCAAGGTCGAGCACAAGACGTCGAAGTTCGGCGACACGGTGAAGTTCTCCAACCGTATGCGCTTCGAGGTCACCGTGACCCAGCGCACCGAGTACGGACGCTTCGTCAACCTCGCCAAGCCCCGGCCCGTCGACCCGTCGTGGCCGGTCCATGCCTACGTCCCCAAGTCACTCACCGAGACCGCCGAACAGGCCGCCGCACGCCGGCCGGAGCCGAGCCCGCAGTCGCCACGGCCGCCGCAGGTCCACGACGGCGGCAACACCATGGAGATGCAGCCGGTCACCGCCTCGCAGGCCGACCGGGACCGCTGGCAGGCGTCGCTGGACTCCGCCCACGACCTCGTGGGGTTCGACAACCCCGACGCACTGCTCGACCACGCGCAGACGGTGCTCACCACGCCCCGTCCCTGGTCCGACAGTGCACTCGGCAAGGCCGGCTCTGCCATTTCCTGGGGGCTGGGCTCGGCCGCCTCGACGGTCGGCCGCTGGGCCGGGACCATGACCCCCGACGCCGCGCACAAGCTGGTCAGCTCCTTCATCTCCGACCCCCGGCTGGACGGCACCGGCAACCCCTTGGTCAGGGAGCAGCGCCTGCCGCTGGAGCAGCAGGTGTCGCTGCGCCAGGCATTGTCCTCGTCCACCCTGCCCACGGTCTTCCACCAGCTCAAGGACACCGCGAACGGCTATCGCACGGTCCCGTTCGGCGCCGACGGCAGGACCGGCCTGGAAGTCCATCTGCAGCCCACCGGGGAGGCACAGGAGATCTCCACACGGGACACGGGCAGCGACGAGATCACCGTCTCCACGGAGCACGAGGCGTCCACGACCGCGAGCAACGGTCTCAACGCGAGCCTGACGCCCCTGAACGTCCCCGTGATCACCAAGAACCCGGCCGTCGTCGTTCCCCTCCCGACGAACGCCCTGAAGATCGACCGCGACCAGACGTTCGAGAGCAGCTCGCCGGTGACCCGCGCGCCCGGCGTCCCGACCCACACCCTCGCACCCCCGGACCTCCCGCACGGCAAGGAGGCCGCCGAACCCGGCAAGGCCACGCTCAAGGGCGCGCATGTGCTGATGCGGCAGCCGGTACGGCTGACCACCCAGAAGTACGACGAGAACGGCACGTACGGGAACACCTCGCAGACCGACGGCCACGTCTACTACTGGACGGCCAAGAAGACCGACGACACCACGCAGCAGGTGAAGGACGCGGAGGGCACCAAGCAGCAGGCCAAGACTTCGGGAGACGTCGAGTCACCGGCCAAGACCCCTCAGGACGTCAAGGAACCCGAGAAGACGCACGAGGCGGTCAAGCCCGCCGAGGACACGCCGGACGTGGTCAAGCCTCCGGTGAAGGCACCGGAGGTGAAGGCACCAGAGGTGAAGGCACCAGAGGTGGCCCCGGAAACCCCTGCACCGATCGCCACGCACGATGCGACCACGATCACGATCACGACCAAGACCACAACCGCAACCGCAACCGCAAGCACAGGCACAGGCACAGGCACAGGCACAGGCACAGGCACAGGCACCACCAGCCAGACCACGCCCACCACCACGCACCACGTCACCGCCGACGTCCAGCAGACGAAACCGGATACGTCGGAGTCCACGGTCGTCCAGCAGCCGACGCCCCGCGTCCAGGTGCCCGGCGACGGCCGGTGTCTGCTGTACTCCGTGGTGGCGAGCACCCCGCCCGAGCACTGGCCCGCCGCACTGCGCCAGGGCTCCTCCGGGAACGCGCACACCCAGCACGAAGCGGTGCTGCGCCAGATACACACCCAGCGAGGCCCCGTCAGGTCCGACAGCCCCCTGGGCCGCGCCGCGGAAGCCCTCCGCCAGGACGTGCTGCGCTACGTACAGACGACGCGGGCGGAGCATCTCCCGTTCGACGTGACCGAGTTGTACCGCCGCAGCCAGGAGAACCAGCTCCGGCAGCAACTGCAGACCCAGAACCTCGACGCCCTCCAGGCGCGGTTGAAGGCCAACGGGGTCGACCACGTCCTGTCCCCGGACTGGCTCCGTCCGGAAGCTCTGCGCAATCTCTACGTGGACGCGCGGACCGAGGAGCTGATGGGCGCACCGCACCATCTCCCCGCGCAGGAAGCGGCCGAGCGGGCGGCCAACGAGGTGCCGGAGACGACGGACCACCAGGGCAACTGGACCCTGGGAGACACCGCCCTGGCACCGCGCGCCCAGTTCGACTACGTCACCGGGCGTTCCGGCCTCCCCCTGCCCCTGGACTACATCGACAGCCATGACCGTATGGTCGGCGCTGTCGTCGACTCGGCGCTGCACCGGCCGTTGACGCAGGCGGAGCACCGGGCGCTGATCAGGGCCCTGGAGAACTGGGTGCCTGGCAACGACGCGTGGAACACCAACGAGGGCGAGATGTTCCCCGCGCTGGTGGCCCACACCCTCGGCATCCAGCTGCGTACGTTCCAGTCGACCGGCGGCGGCACGGCCCATCTGCGCACGGTCGGACCGGAGAACACCGGCCGTTCGGCCGATGTGTACTACAACGGCCGCAACCACTACGACGCCAGCCAGGCCCCGACGCGGCGCCCGCCCGTCATGACCGAAGAGGTCGCCCCCAAGGCCCCGAGGGCGCCCCTGTCCGCCCCCGCCACTCCCACCACGAGCGCCACAAGCACCACACACGCCCCGGCCACCGACCACACATCGCCCCGGCAGACCCGCGACGGCGACCATCACACCCCGACCACCGTCACGCCCCGTCGCGGCCTGAACCACGCACCGCGCTTCGTGGTGCGATCCGCCTTCGACGCGCGCGCCTTCCGCGTCGGCGAGAACACCGTCACCGACCTGACCGTGCGCGTCGCCTTCCGGGACGGCTCGGGGCACGACACCGAGACCCCGTGGCAGCGGCTGCAACAGGGCGCCGAGGACTACTACAACCGGCCGGGGCACCGCCTCCCCGACGGCAGCCTGCTGCATGTGACGGTGGAACGCGTGGCCGAGGACGCCGATCCCCATCTGGTCGTCGATCTCGCCGGCCACGACCGCCCCATGGACCAGCGCACCTGGTGGCCGGACGCGGATCCCGTCGCGTACGCCCACGAGCTGGGCCACCAGCTCGGTCTGCGCGACGAGTACCGCGAGGACGACGAGGAGCCGGGCCGCGCGCAGGTGCCGGGCAGCCTGCTGGGCGACTTCCACCAACCGGCGCCGTACGGTCTCGCCCAGGGCGGGCTGCGCGGCCGTCACCTCCAGCTGCTCGGCGCGCTCGTCGGGGACGTCCGGGGGCCCGGCACGGGCCACGGTGCGGGCCACCCCGAGACCCAGGAGCCCCCGAGGACGTCGTCGGACTCCGCCGACGACGTCCCCGCCCCGGACGCACGGCAACACACGGACCGCACCCCGCTGTCGCAGGACCCCCGCTGGCACGACGCCCGCTCGGCCGCCCCGCCGGTGACCCGGCGCCATGCCTGGGTCGACCCGGTGACCGACCCGCACCGCGGCACGGCCTCGCAGCACGAGACCGCGGCCCAGGACCCGCACATGCCACGGAGCGAGCACGACGCTCCGGGGACGTACCGGGACGAGGAGCAGGACTGGTCGCGGGTCCTGGAGGAGTACACGGAGGAACGGGCACGCGAGCACGAGTGGCTGGACCGCCTCTACGGCGACTCACTCGACCCGGAGGCGTACGACAGCGCCCACGGCGCCCTCCTCACGCTGCGGGCGATGGATCTGCCCGGTGCGACAGCGGACACGGCCGACCGCACGCACCTGGAGTCGCTGGCCCGCCAGGTGCTGCATCTGGACACCGAGCCGACCGAGGACGACTACCGGCACCTGCTGTCGCTCACCGCGAACGCCGGACCCGAGTCGATCACGGACGCCTCCGCGCTCGCCGCGCACTTCCTGGTGACGGAACACGACGCGCTGGACGACCACACCGCGCTGGTCGACGGGTCGGGATACGCGGCCGGGCGCGACTGGACGGGTTCGAGGGCGAACCCGCCGGACCTGACGAAGTACACGGTGACCGGTCCGGACGGGCGGCCGACAGAGCATCCGGCACCGTGGCACGACCCGTATGTGGTCACCGCGCAGGGGACCCCGGACCACCTCGTCCTGATGGCGGGCGGCCGCGCGATCCATGTGACCGACCCGGAGGAGTTCGCCGCACTCGTCGCCCGTGACCCGCTGCGCGGCGAGGGCCAGGACATCCTGCTGGTCGTCTCCGGGGGGCAGGACCACGGGCTCGCCCAGTCCATCGCGTCCCGGACCGGGACCGCCGTGTGGTCGACCGACTCGCATGTGAGTATCACGACCGACTGGGAGACCGGAGCCGAACACCTCGACCTGCTCGGGGGGAGCGGCGGCTGGGCGCTGCTCCTGGGCGGCGAGGGCGGCCTGGGGGACCTGTTCGACGGGCTCGGTCTCGGCCACGACTCCGCCGCGGAGGACCACACCGCCCCCGTGTCCCCGGACCACGCCCCGGTGACGCACCCCGTGGCACCGGGTCACGACCCCGGTGGCCCCGACTACGCGAGCAAGCTGCACCCGCCGCGGGACGCCGCGGAGTCGGCGCTGTCTCCGACGGATCTGGTGGACCGCCTCCGGGCCCGGCCGCTGACGACCACCGACTACCGGGTGATCGGCACCACCCCCGACACCGTGCTGTTCGAAGAACCGACCGGCATGTACCACGCCGCCTTCGACTACCGCCGGACAAGCTCCGACAACGTCCCGCAACTGACGGTGCCCGCGCAGGGCATGAGGCAGACACTGGTCGACGAGCACCCGCCGTTGCATGTCTCGGGGGACCTGTCGCTGGCCCACCGTCAGTACGGCTACGGCCAGCAGGTCTTCGCCACCGCCAAGGCCGTCGAAGCGGCCAACCGGCAGTTGTCGCTCGCGGGCAGCCTGGTGAGGCTCAAGGCGGACGGCCTGGCGCTGCACGTCGGCGACGGCAAGGGCGGCCATCGCGAACTGGTCCGTGTCACCCCGCAGTTCCTCACCCGCTCCGGAAAGTCGGAGGAGGAGGTCTGTCGTGACTTCGCCCAGATGGTGTCGGGCGGCGTGCCCGCGTCACATGTGGTCTTCCGGGATCCCGACGGCTCCGGGGTGGCCACGGGGCCGATCAATGCACTGGGACGCACCGAGGTCACCGGCATCCACTACCTCGCGGAGGCTCTCGGCCAGGTGGCCGACGGCCGGGAGCCGACCGGGCCCATGGATCCGTCGTGGGCCGCGCGCCAGGTGCTGCGGGACGACCGGCTCATCGCCGAGAGCGACGGTCCCACACCGGGCGAGTCCTACGGCAGCGCGCTGAGCTACGACCCGCTGGACAACCCGCGACGCGACGTGCTCTCCGACGCGGCGCACGGGATCGGCATCAACGAGCACGCCTGGGCGAAGGTCGGCGAGACCTACCTCGTGCACTCGATCAACGCGCTGGACGAGAACGGCTACCCGAGCCTGGCGCACAACTACGCCAAGCCGAGCGCGCCGGAGGGCCGCCACTTCGGCTACCACTTCGCCGCCGTCGTGCTCTCCAGTGAGGACGGCAAGCACCAGATCACGCTGGAGAACTTCGCCCGGCGCGCCCAGATCGCGGGCACCATGCGATCGGTCGTGGCGGAGAACCTCACCAGAACCTCGCCGAACGGTTTCCGGAGGCTGCACGCGGCCGTCGGCGACGAGCTGGACCGTCAGCGGGCGAGGGGTGCCGACGAAGCCACGCTCAAGAGGCTGGGCCGCCATCTGGACCTGGTCGACGCGCTCACCAAGGCGGCGGACGCGCGGCGAGCAGTCGGTGCGACGGCTCCGGGGAGTCCGCAGGAAGCGGCCGCCAGGGCGGAGTACGAGCGTACGGTCAAGGTCGCCGAGGCGCGGATGAAGCAGGCGGCGGACCTGCCCAAGGGCAGCGAGCTCTGGCACTTCCGGATGTTCTCCCAGCGGCCCGGTGAGACCATGCACGAGGTGAGCGCGGACCTCCTCAGCTCCACTCCGTCGGCCGAGGCCAACCCGCTGACGTCCGTGATCGTGCACGGTCACCGGCTCCCCCAGGTGGACATCGGGTTCGACCAGGGCTCCCGGCAGATCAACAAGGTCGAGGCGCGCAAACTGACCTACGTGGCCGAGCACGTGGTGCGCGCCGGGCTGTGGAACCACCACAACGGACTGCCGCTGCCGCGGCTCACCGTGACCGGGCGCGGCACCAACCGCCGTCCCACGCTGGGCGGGGTCTTCCCCGACAGCGCCCAGGTCCGGGCCGACACCGTCCACCGGGAACTCCGGGACCGGCTGGACCGCCACCTCATCAACTACCAGCACGGTTCGGCACAGCCGCATCTGACCGCGGCCGACTTCCCGGTCACGGTCACCACCGAGCACGGCAGCCGGACGACGGTGTCGGTGCACGATCCCCGGCAGGGCGACGCCCCCGCGGCCCCGCCGACCCGCTCCCGCCGGGGGCCGGGCAGCACGGACGTACAGCCCCGGGCGCCCCGGCCCCCGCAGGAGCTGCACCACACGGCGCAACCACAACCGCATGCCGCGCCACACGAGGCCGCGCCGCTGGACGGCATGCCGCAGGAGAGCGTGCCGCAGCCGTCCTACCGCAACGAGCGGCTGACCATCGGAGGGGTCGAGTTCGCGGACGGATCGTCCGAGCTGACGGGACCCCAGCGGGAGACGGTGCACCGGCTGGCCGCCGAGGTGGCATGGGCCTCGCTGGCGAACGTCAGGGCGGGCTTCCCGCCGCCCCGCGTCGAGGTGGTCGGCCACGCCAACGGGCTACGGGGCGGTCTCCCGCACTTCGGCGAGGCGCTCCGGCGCGGACAGGCGCGCGCGGACGGCGTGGCCGACATGTTCCGCTCGGCGCTGGCAGTCCATCTCGCGCGTCTCCAGGCCGACTCGGAGACCGCCATGGCCCCCGAGGACATCGAGATCACAACGCGCTCCGAGGGCAACGCGCTGCCCGACGACAGCACACCGGACGCGGATCCGACGAACGCACGACGCCGTACGCACATCCTGATCGACCTGCCCCGTCCCCGGACCGCCGAGGAGTGACGAGCCGACGCCGGCCGGAAACCGGCGTCATCGCCACTCCACACCCCGCGACGCCGGGCTGGTCCACCCGACAGACCCTGGGTGCGGGGTGACCGGTCCCTGGACCCGGGGGATGAGTTCGCGGGCGACCAGGTCGGCCTGCACCTGTTCGAGGTGCGAGATCTCGTGCTCCGCGGGGTTGGTGCCCGTCGAGGTCGGGGCGGTCACGCCGGCGAGTGGGTCGTCCGTCCTCGGCGTGGTACGGGTGAGTACCGTGCCGATGCCGGGAGCGGCGGCATCGCGGGCGGTGAGCGGAGGCAGGTTCCAGCGCTGCTGGACCGTCTTGAGGACGGAGGTGTGATCCAGCAGGGTGGTGCCTTCGGGCACGCGGAAGACCGTGCCCGGCTCTATGAGCGGGGAGACCAGGACGGTGGGCACCCGTACACCGAAGCGGGTGAAGCCGAAGCCGAACTCCCCGGCCGAACTGTCCGGCGGCACCGCCCCGTCGGGGGGCGGCACATGGTCGTAGCAGCCGCCGTGCTCGTCGTAGGTGATGATCAGCAGGGTGCTCGCCCAGGTCGGGCCGTCGCGCAGGGCCCGGTAGACGTCGAGGATGAGCTGTTCACCGAGGGCGACGTCGTAGTTGGGGTGCTGGCTGTTGCCGGTGGAGCTCCAGCTGGGCTCCAGGAAGGTGAAAGCGGGCAGGGTGCCGCCCGCGGCGGCGGTCCGGAAGTCGGGGAACAGACCGAAGTGCGAGGCCGGCGCGAGCGTTGTGTCTGGGAAGTTCCCGCGGGTCAGGGGCTGTTTCTCATAGCCGTACACCGCCCAGTCGAGGCCGTGGTCGGAGAGCCGGCCGAAGATGCTGGGGACGGTGAAGGTGTGGGTGCCGTCGTCCATGTGGCCCTGGCTGGTGCCCGCGCACGCCAACGCCCGGTTCGGCAAGGTCTCGGTCGGCGCCGACGCGAACCAGTGGTCGGCCACCGCGAACCCCCGCGCCAGACCGGCCAGCACCGGCAGCGCCTGCGGGGTGAAGCAGCCCATGATGTCCGCGGAGGTCGTCCCCGGGTAGATCGGCCGGTGCTGCCGGGCGCGCAGGACCAGGGTGTCGGCGTAATCGGTGACGAAACCGTCGTTCGTCGGCGCCGAGCCGCCGGGCGTCGCGGTGCCGAACAGCTGCCGGTTGGTGGGCTCGTAGCCCTCGCCCGGGTCCGCGCCGGGCATGAAGTAGGCGCCCGCCGCGGTGCCGTCGATGCGGAACACCATGACGCTCTTGCCGTTCTCGTCCGGGTTGGACTCGGTGCCGGTGAGCCCCTCATACGGCTGCTTCGACGGCGACACGTTGCCTTCGTCGGTGTAGAGCCAGCCGAGCATGTGGTCGAACGAGCGGTTCTCCAGCATCAGCACCACGATGTGCTCGACGGCCGCCAACTGTCCTGTGTCTTCGGGCATTTCATGCCTCCCCGGAGCGCCGCACCGTCGCGGCGGCGTGCTGATTCCCCCCGTGCGGCGATCCACAAACCGGCCTTGCCTCGTCTTTTCACTCCTGTGAACCGGAGTTGGCCGAAGGACATCGGGCGTTTCGGCGCCCCCGCTCCATGGAGCGAGTGGAAACAGCGTCAACCGGCCACCCGAGCAAGCGTGTTGGGTGGGCGGACGTCGAGTGGAGCGGTCATCCTCCGCCGCCACACCACTGGTCACAGCCCTGTGGTCGCCCCCGGCGTCGCGGTGGGCGTACGCAGGGCGGGCGGCCGGAAAGCCGCCTTGTGGCCGCGGGCGGCACGTCGCAATACTCGTCGACGTTCCGATCCTGGCATGATCACGCCAGCAAATCAGGCTGGTTCCCATGCCCTCCCCGACCCCTCCGGCCCCGCCTGCCGAGCAGACGGGGCACCCCCCTCAGGAGGCTCCACACGTGACGAACCGTCCGACATCCGCCGCCCGCCTCACCCTCGCGGGCACGGCCGCGGCGACCCTCGCCGCCACCGCCGTCCTGCTGCCCGGCACCGGAGCGGCCACCGCCGCACCCGCCCAGGTGGCCCACCAGGCCAGGGCCGCGGCGACCCTCGCCGCCCGGCTCGGGAACCGCGCCGCCGGCTCCTACTACGACGCCGCGTCCCGGCGACTCGTGGTCGACATCACCGACGCCTCGGCGGCCCCGCAGGTCCGCGCCACCGGTGCCGTACCGAAGGTCGTGCACTACTCCACCCCCCAACTGCGCACAGCCGTAGCAGACTTGGCGAAGCAGGCCCGGATCGCCGGCACCGCGTGGGCGATCGACCCCAGGCAGGACAAGGTCGTGGTCACCGCCGACCCCACGGTCACCGGGGCGAAGCGCACCCGGCTCGACGCCGCGGTCGAGGCGCTCGGCGGCAGAGCCGTCCTGCGCCACACGGCCTCGCCCTTCAAGCTGAAGATCGCCGGAGGGGACGCCATCTGGGGCAGCTCGGTGCGCTGCTCCCTCGGCTTCAACGTCACCGTGAACGGTGCGCCCTACTTCCTCACCGCCGGCCACTGCGGCAACGCCTCCTCGACCTGGTCCGACACCCAGGACGGCTCCGAGGTCGGCCAGACCGTCGACTCCCAGTTCCCCGGCACCGACTACGCCCTCGTGCAGTACGACGACTCCGGCTCGTCCCCCGCCAGCGAGGTCGACCTGTACGACGGCAGCACCCAGCAGATCACCGGGGCCGCCGACGCCTACGTAGGCGAGTCGGTCCAGCGCAGCGGCAGCACCAGCGGCCTGCACGGCGGCTCGGTCACCGGCCTCGACGCCACCGTGAACTACTCGGAGGGCTCGGTCTCCGGCCTGATCGACACGAGCGTGTGCGCCGAGGCCGGCGACAGCGGCGGCGCCCTCTTCGACGGCAGCTCGGCGATCGGACTGACCTCGGGCGGCAGCGGTGACTGCAGTTCGGGCGGCGAGACGTTCTTCCAGCCGGTGACGGCGGCGCTGAGCGCGGAGGGGGCGACGATCCCGTAGGCCACCGGAACCGCCAAGGGCGGTCGCTCACTTCGGTGAGCGGCTGCCCGCCGTCCAACTGCCGCTTCAGCGCGGGGATTCAGGGTGAGGACGGCAACTTGTTACCCGGGCGTAGCGGATGTCCATCCGTCCCCTCTAGGCTCTGCGCGACCACCGAGCACCATGAAGGGATCTGGCATGCTCATGATCCGCCGAAGAATCCGGGCCGCACTTCTGACGGCCTCGGCCCTGCTGCTCGGTGCGGTGGCGATGCCCGCCGCACACGCCGACGACGTCGGCGGGCAGACGCTGGCCGGGGTCTCCGGCACGGGCATCCACAACACGTACGACGACAAGTCCACGTACACCTACCTGGCCGACGCCCTGGACACCGGCACCTCCCTGGTCGAACTCGACACCTGGCACAACGTGTTCACCGGCAAGTGGAACGTGAGCCACAGCAACCCGCTGGGCAGTGACAACAACTGCGTGCAGGCGAGCACGGCCGCCGACCTGTACACCGGCGACCGCAACCAGAACCTCGACAGCTGCCTCGACGACATCCGGATCTGGCTCCAGGCCCACCCCACGAGCCACCCGGTCATGGTCAAGATCGAGATGAAGAACGGGTTCTACAGCACCCTCGGCATGACGCCGACCACGTTCGACAGCTACGTCAAGACGCACCTCGGCAGCGTTCTCTACACACCCGCCGACCTGCTCATCAAGAGCGACGGCTCGAAGTACGCGGATCTCGACACCGCCGCAAAGGCGAACAACTGGGCGAGCTACGGCTCGCTCGCCGGCCACGCGATCGTGGAGATCATCCCCGGCACCTTCGAGCAGGCCGTCAGCCCCGCCTCCTCGTGGTCGGACGTGGTCTACGCCCAGCACCTCAAGGACCTCGCCGCCGCGGGGAACATCAGCCAGGCGGCGGTCTTCCCGAGCGTCCTCGGCGCCCAGGCCGTCGACCCGCGCTCCCGCTACAGCGACACCACGCTGCGCCCCTGGTTCGTGGTGTTCGACGCCGACGCGGGCGCCTGGGTCGGCGACGGCAACACCGAGTGGTACAACACCAACCACTATCTGACGGTCGTCACCGACGCCTACGACGTCTCGCCCGCGCTCAGTTCCTCCGCGCCCTCACTGGCCGACGCCCAGGCCCGGGTCGCCCTGCTCGCCGCCGACGGGGCCTCGTACATCTCCTCGGACTGGATCACCGCCCCGGCCGACGGCGTCCTCAGCGACGTACTGCCCCGTGGCTGACGCCCGGCGCCCGCACGCGCTCCTGCGTGTCCTCACCACGGGTGCCGCGGCCCTCGCGCTCGCCGTGTCCGGCCAACTGGCCGGCACGGCGGGGGCGGTGGCAGCGGCCGACCCCGTGTCGCTGGTCAACCCGTACATCGGCACCGGCGGCAACGGCGACTTCAGCGCCGGGAACACCTTCCCGGGCGCCGACGTGCCGCACGGCATGCTCCAGTGGTCGCCCGACACCTCGTCACGCCCCAAGGGCGGCGGCTACAACTACTCCGACTCGGCCGTCTCGGGCTTCAGCCTCACCCATGTCTCCGGCGTCGGCTGCGACGCGGCCGGGGACCTGCCGATCCTGCCCGTGGTCGGTTCGCTCGGCTCGGACCCCGCCTCGACGACCGAGTCCTTCGCGCACTCCGCCGAGACGGCGTCGCCCGGCTCCTACTCCGTCGGCCTGGGCAACAGCACCAGCGTCGCGCTGACCACCAGCACGCGTGCCGGCATCGGCCGGTTCACCTTCCCGTCCTCCACGCAGGCGAGCCTGCTCCTCAAGGTGCAGGACACCCAGACGCCGTACGCCTCCTCGACGCTCGGCCTGTCCGGCGGCAACGCGGTGACGGGGTCGATCACCAGCACCGGCTTCTGCGAGGACACCACCCCGGTCACGCTCTACTACGCGATCACCTTCGACCACCCCTTCACCGCCACCGGCACCTTCACCGGCGGCGAGTACCTGACGTTCGACACCACGAGCAGCAGGACGGTGGAGGCCCGGGTCGGCATCTCCTACACCTCGGTGGCGGAGGCCGTGGCCAACCGGGACGCCGAGGTGACCGGGAAGACCTTCGCGGCCGTCAAGTCGGCGGCCGCGTCGGCATGGAGCGCCGAGCTGTCGAAGATCGCCGTCACCGGCGGCACCCCGGACCAGCAGAACGTCTTCTACACCGCGCTCTACCATGCCTCGCTCTTCCCCGCCGTCATCAGCGACGCGGACGGCTCCTACCGGGGCTTCGACGGCGCCGTGCACACGGTGGGCAGCGGCCACGCGGCGAAGTACGCCGACTTCTCCACCTGGGACACCTACCGCTCACAGGCCCAACTCACCGCGCTGCTCGACCCGTCGGCCGCGTCCGACAT
Organism: Streptomyces sp. Ag109_O5-1; assembly: GCF_003814875.1. Taxonomy (GTDB): domain Bacteria; phylum Actinomycetota; class Actinomycetes; order Streptomycetales; family Streptomycetaceae; genus Streptomyces; species Streptomyces sasae. The sequence continues at coordinate 3,266,756 of NZ_RKQF01000001.1, forward strand.
GGCACAGTCGGTGGTCGACGACTACCAGCAGGGCGGCACGCTGACCAAGTGGGGCATGGAGACCGCCGAGACCCACATCATGGTGGGCGACTCCGCCGTACCGCTGCTCGCCGGCTATTACGCCTTCGGCGCGCGGAACTTCGACACGTCGACGGCCCTGACCGCCATGGTCAAGGAGCAGACGACGGACACGGACGTCACCCCCGGCGTGACCTACCTGGACTCCTTCGGCTACCTGCCCACCAACTCGCTCTACGGCTGCTGCCACGAGTACGCCACGACGTCCACCCAACTCGAGTACGACACCGACGACTTCGCGCTCTCGGCGTTCGCGGGCGCGCTCGGCGACACCGCCACGCAGAAGAAGTTCCAGGACCGGGCGCAGGACTGGGAGAACATCTACAACCCGTCCTCCGGCTACATCCAGCCCCAGCACTCCAACGGCCGCTGGATGGACGGCTTCAACGCAAAACTGATCACCGGCACCTCGTCCAACGACTTCGCCGAGGGCGACGCCTTCACCTACACCCCGATGATCCCCTTCAACCTCGCCGAGCTGGCGTCCCTGGAGGGCGGCACCTCGTCACTGGCGTCGTACCTGGACCGCGTGCTCGGCGGCTACCAGGGCCTGGGCAGTGTCATCGGCACCCAGTCCAACATGGGCAACGAGCCCAGCATCGGCCTGCCTTGGGAGTACGACTGGCTCGGGGAGCCGTACAGGACGCAGTCCACCGTGCGGGCGGTCCAGGACCAGCTGTGGACCGACACGGCGGGCGGGCTGCCCGGCAACGACGACCTCGGCGAGATGAGCGCCTGGTACGTGTGGTCCGCCCTCGGCCTCTACCCGGAGATCCCGGGCACCGCCGACCTGGCCCTCGGCAGCCCGATGTTCACCTCGGCGGTCGTCACGACGGGCAGCGGACACACGCTCACCGTCAACGCCCCGGCGGCGGTGGACGGTTCGCCGTACGTCCAGTCGCTGAGCCTCAACGGCGGCTCCTGGAACAAGGCGTACGTACCGGCCTCGTATCTCAACAGCTCCGCACAGCTGGACTTCACCCTCTCCTCGTCCGCCAACACCTCGTGGGCGGCGGCCGGTTCCGCTGCTCCGCCGTCCTACGACGGCACCCCGGGCACCGGCGTGGCACAGCCCAGCGGCACGCTCACCGAGACCGCCACCGGCAAGTGTGCCGACGACGCCGGCTCGGGCACCTCGAACGGCACCGCCATCCAGATCTACACCTGCAACGGCACCACCGCGCAGACCTGGAAGGTCGTCCCGGACGGCACCCTCCAGGTGCTCGACGACTGCATGGACGTGACGGGCGGCGCGACCGCCTCCGGCACGAAGGTCCAACTGCACACCTGCAACGGCACCCAGGCTGAGCAGTGGCAGGCGAACTCGTCCGGTGAGATCGTCAACCCGGTCTCCGGCCTCTGCCTCACCGATGCGAGCAACGGTGCCACCGACAAGACCCGACTGACCATCGCCACCTGCACGGGCAGCATCGGCCAGCGCTGGACGGTTCCGTCGTCCGGCTGACGCACGGTGAAGAAGTGTCAAAAGAACACCCGTCGTGGTGTCAGCGGTTCCGGCGTTGTGCTGCGATGGCCGACGTCGGAACCGCTGCCGCTCGGGCCGAAAGGTTTGTCATGACCACATCCTTAAGAGGCCGTGCCCTGCTCACCTCGGGAGCCGCCGCCCTGGGGGCCCTCACCCTCGCCCTCCTCCCCGGCTCGGGCGCATCCGGTACGACCCCCGCCGCATCGGCGGCCTCCACCCGCACCGTACGCTCCCCGCAGGAGATCCTCGGCGAGCAACCGCAGGCCCTCAACCCGGTGTTCAGCAGCCCGGTGAGCACCAGCGAGTGCCGCAAGCAGATCAACCGGGGCTGCTACTCGCCCGTCCAGTACGACAAGGCGTACGACCTCTCGCCCCTGTACGCCGAGGGCATCACCGGCAGGGGTCGCACGATCGTCATCACGGACTCCTTCGGCTCCCCGACCATCCAGCACGACCTGGAGGTCTTCGACAAGCAGTGGGGCCTGCCCGACACCCAGGTGGACGTCGTCAAGTGGGGCGACGTGCCCGCCTTCGACTACACCGACCCGGACCAGAACGGCTGGGCCGACGAGACCACCCTCGACGTCGAGGCCGCCCACGCGGTGGCGCCCGGCGCGCGCATCGTCCTGGTCGAGACCGGCGTCTCCGAGACCGAGGGCCCGGTCGGCATCCCCGAGATGCAGAGCGCCGTCAACCACCTCGTGAACGAGGGCAAGGGCGACGTCGTCTCCATGAGCTGGGCCACCAGCGAGGCCCGCTTCCCCGGCTTCGACCTCGGCGACTACACCAGCCTCACGACCCTGCGCTACGGCTTCTCGGCAGCGGCCCGCCACGGCGTCACCCTCACCGCCAGCTCCGGTGACGGCGGCGGCCACGCAGGCCGCGTCGACGCGGCCTGGCCCGCCGGCGACCCCCTGGTCACCGCGATCGGCGGCACCGAGCTCTACCTGGACGACGCGGGCAACCGCCTGAAGCCGGACGCGGCCTGGTCGGGCAGCGGCGGCGACTACTCCAAGGTCTTCTCCCGCCCGGCGTACCAGGACCCGGTCCGCTCCGTCGTCGGCGAGCACCGCGGCACCCCCGACATCAGCATGGCGGCCTCCCCGGACGGCGCCCTGTGGCTGTACTCCAGCTACGACCCGACCCGCACCGGCTGGACCGCCGGCGGCAACGGCACCAGCGAGTCGTCACCACTGTTCGCGGGCGTCGTCGCCCTCGCCGACCAGCTCGCGGGCCACCGCCTGGGCCAGGTCGACCGCCTGCTGTACCGGCTCTACGGCCGCCCTGACACCGGCCTGGTGGATGTCACCACCGGCAACACGGGAGCCAACGGCTTTGCCGCGGGCCCTGGTTACGACCAGGCGACGGGTCTCGGCACGGTCGACGCCACGAAGCTCGTCCACACTCTGGCCGAGCGCCGCTGACCCCGACGTCTGCACAAGTCCCCTCAGAAGACCCGCTACACCCGGCTGACCGCCCACCGTGGCCCACTCAAAGCCCTGGCCGTCGCCGAGCACTCGATCACCACCGCGCTCAACCAGCTCAGCTGCACCGTCACCCTCAACGCCATCGGCGGCACAGCCCGACCATCCACAGACCAGGCACCCGTCGGCCGCTACGACCACCGGGCACCCAGCTCCGCCCAAACCGTCCCTGAACTGGACTTGTTTACACGTCAGAAGCCCTTCGCGGTGGGTTCGAGGATCGCCACGCACACTCGACCAGCAGGCGCACGGCCTTCTCGTCGTCCCACCAGGATCCCGAAGCTGGCGTCCAGGCGAGTGGTTCCGGAAAAGCCGTGGAGTTGGTCACCGGCACGTAGAGGTAGTCCATCAGGGTGGGCACCCAGTCGGATGCCTTGCTGGAGCCGTCGGAGACCTCTTGAACGGCGTCGTCGTTGTCGTCCTGCGAAAATCGGAAGTCCGCCAATGGCAGTTCCTCACGAGGCACTTGGGTCCGGCTGACCGGGCCGCCACGGTCCAGCTCCCAATAGGCCAGACCGAAGACGATGACGTTGGTGAGCCAGATCTGCAACGAGGCCACCAACAGCTCCTGGCCGTCCTTCACCTCGGCGGACACCAGCTCATGGACCAGGGGTGCCCAGCGCGAGGAGGTTGCTCGCCGCGATCACCGCCACGAGCGTCAGCGACAGGACACGGAAGGCCCGCGTCTGTCGAGTCAGCCGTCGAGGGTTGATCGCTACGAGGGACACGAGCAGCACACACTCCAGAGCGGGCAGTACGTAGCGGAGGGGGTGATCAGGAGCTGCTGGGGCAGGAGCAGGTACAGCGCGATGGCGACGAGTGTCACTGCCACACCTGGTAGTCGAGCCTCTCCGCGGCGCTCGTGCCGCGGATGTCTGTGACGGGCTTCTTCACGCGCTCGCGACATGACTGGTCCTCCACCTTGTCCCCACCTGGGCATGTAATGCGGCTCGTCCGGATCACTGTGCGCGTCGCAGGGGCCGGGCGCGGCGACGCTTCCACGGTCGGGCCCTCCCTGGTGACTACGGGGTCCGCCATGTGCGGACGGACGACCGGCGCCTAACGGGGGCTGAATCCCTGCGCCGGCAGCCCGCGTCTCCGGAGCCCCGGGGCCAAGCGGAGGCGGAGGGTGTTCATGATCCGGCTGCGGGCGCGGGGACCTGGCCGAAGTGAACGTCGAAGGTATCGCTGCACCATGAAGGTCATTCGTGCGCGCTGGGCACCCGGAGCGGGTCGTGAGGAGCGTCGGGCTTGGCGGCGGCGAGTTGCTCGCCCAGTTCGCCCAGCCGGCTGCGGCCGAGAGCGGAGCGGACCTCGGGGAACCACTCCTTCTCTTCCTCCTCGACGTGGTGCCGCACATTCTCGATGAGAACGGTCATCTTGGCGTCGAACCGCTCGTCCTCGGGATCCGTGCCCGCCAGCTCGGAGAGCATCCACAGGACGACATGGTGTTCCTCGACGCTCTCCAGTACATGGTCGGCGGTGTCCGGCACGGCGGCACGTGCGGCGGGGTAGAAGATCTCCTCCTCGATCCACGCGTGGACCGTCAGCTCCTCGATCACCCTGTCGGCGATCTTCCGCTTGGTCTTGTAGGCACGGTCCCCGGCCTGCTCGAACTCCTTGAACAGCTTCTCGACCGTCTGCTGGTCGTCCTTGAGCAGCACAATCGCGTCCATGGGCCCGCCTTCGTGTTCTCCGGCACGTCCCGCAAGGAGCGGGGGTGTTTCGCCGGTGGAAATACCAAAAGCCGATCGGCTCCCACGCTCCGATTACCCCAGGCAGTGCGTCCAACTCATCCGGAGCGCACCTTTTGCCGCGTCGGTCACGTCGTGAACGGGGTGGGTGTACTGGCTGTAATCACTGCCGGTCAAGATGTACGTTCGCACCATATCCCGGCTGCTGGTACGCCGTGGGTTGCGAAGTGAAAGCGAACTGCTGTGCGCCGACCTCGACGCGGCGTACGCTGAATCCGCGTCCTTGACCCCGGCGCTCCCCGTCGACAGACGGCGTCGTCCTTCGGCAAGCGGACCGGCTTCCCTGTTGTGTGCTCAGGTGGTTCTCCTGCCGGCGGTAGCACCGATCCCTCGGCGAACTCGCTGCTCACCTTTCGAGCGCGCCCGCACGGATGCGGCCTTTGCGGTGGCTTCGGTACGGGCAGGGAAGCCGAGGCGCTGTGCATTTTGTGCATACGATGATCCGGTACCGAGGCAGTGGCCGGGCGACCGTCTACCTGGAGGGTGAGATCGATCGGACCACCGTTCCAGCCGTACGCGCCGCGCTGGCAGCATGTGTGGCCAACGGGGTGACGGAGATCGACGTCGAGCTCGCCGCCGTCGGGTTCTGCGACGCCAGCGGTCTGAACGTCTTCCTCGAAGTCTCCCAGCACCTGGCCGCCTCGGAGGGCGAGCTGCGGCTGCACCATCCAGCCCCGGTCGTGAGTCGGCTCCTGGACCTCACGGGCACCGGATTCCTCCTGGCAGAGGAGAGCTCGGGCGTGGAACAGCCTCCAGCCGAGACAACTCAGCCGTCCAGCGGAGCCGCATGATCAGCGATCGGATGGCGGAGATCCTGCGGCGGCTGCAAACCAAGGAGTGGCCCGACGTGGCGGCGGACACTGCTGAACTGCTCGCTGTGGACGGGATCGCGGTCAGCGCGGGCAACGCACCAGGAGGGACGGAGATCCTCTGGTCCTCGGACAGCCTCTCGCGTGACTTCGAGGACCTACAGCTCACCCTGGGATACGGACCTGGGCGGGACTGCCTGGCCGACGGCATCGCGGTGCGCGTGCCCGATCTGGGCCGCGTGCACGAGGGCCGCTGGCCCGCCCTCCTCATCGAGGCGTCCGCCCTGAACGTGCGGGCGGTGTTCTGCTTCCCCCTGCACATCGGCGCCATCACCCTCGGCGCGCTGACCCTGGTCAGAAGGACCCCAGGACATCTGACACCCCTACAGGGCGACGATGCCAACGTACTGGCCGTCGCCCTGACCAAACGCGTCCTGGATCTCGGGAGCCCGCTGCGGTCGGCCGCGGAGAACCAGGACCTGGTCGCCCCGGTACTGCACCAGGCGGTCCTCCACCAGGCGACCGGCATGGTCAGCGTCCAGCTGTCCGTAACCCTGACAGAGGCTCTGCTGCGGCTCCGTGCCTACGCCTACGGCCACAGCCGCACCCTCACCGACACAGCCCGGGACGTCGTGGACAGACGGCTGCGACTCGAACCCGACCCGCACCCGACGAACGTCACCGAAGACGAAGACGAGGACTGATCTCGATGGCAACCCGTGAACAGCAACTCACCGAAGTCTTCGTCGAGGTGGCCGACTCCCTGATCGACGACTTCGACGTCATCGACTTCCTGCAGAAGCTGTCCGTGCACTGCATGGAACTGCTGGACGTCGCCGCCGTCGGCATCCTGCTCGCGGACGAGAACGACAACCTCCACGTTCTCGCCGCCTCCGACGAACACACCCGGCTGCTGGAACTCTTCGCCCTCCAGCACGACCAGGGCCCCTGCGTCGACTGCTACCACGACGGCCTGCCGCGGATCAACGTCAGCCTCACCGACCCGACGGCAACCGCCAGGTGGCCACAGTTCGCCCGCAGCGCCCAGGACACCGGTTTCGTCTCCACCAACGCCCTGCCGCTGCGGCTGCGCGGACGGGTCATCGGCGCGCTCAGCCTGTTCAGGGCCGGCCCCGCGCCGCTGGCCGAACAGGACCTCGCCCTCGCCCAGGCCCTCGCGGACGTGGCAACCATCGCCATCCTCCAACAGCGCACGCTTGCCCTCAGCGAGGCCGAGCGCGACCAGCTCCAGTACGCCCTCAACAGCCGCATCGTCATCGAGCAGGTCAAGGGCATCCTTGCCGAGCGATGGCAGATGCCCATCGACGAGGCGTTCGGCATCTTCCGTGCCTACGCTCGCGCCCACAACCGCAAACTCTCCGACCTCGCCCGGGCCATCGCCGACGGCACGCAGGGTACCGACACGATCCGCGCCTTTCCCTCGCGGGCAACGGAAACGGACAGCTGACACCTGCCGAGTTCGTCCACCGATCGTTCCCTGAGGCGCGCTCGTTCCCCCGCGGCAGGGGGTGCTGTGACGGCCAGGGTTCACCGGCTCGCGCCGATCGGGAGGACGGCCATGCGGGCGCGACGCCTGCGGTGGATGCCCAGGTGTTCGACCCCGGGGTTCACTCCGCGCAGCCGCGGGTGACGCATGTGGGGTATGACGCTCGGTCCCCCGGAGTAAGCGCCGGCCCACTCGGTCCGCGGTCCGGCAGATGCCAAATGACGAGACCACGTCCCGCGCCGTGATCATGAAGCCTGAGCAGGCCCGCGTGCAGCGCCCGTACTCACACACCGCGGACCGCCGAATCGCGGGACACCTCAAACGAGGTCGGTGACGCCTACCTGGTGGGTCGACACCGGTGTGTGGATCTTCGGCAAGCAGGTCATGCTACCGGCGAGCAGGGACGTGAGCATCGACCCGAACGAGAAGAAGGTCTTCGTCATCCTTGCCAAGCAACAGATCAAGGACGCACCGGAGTTCGACCGGGAGAAGCACCCCGGCGACCCGGGCTGCCGCGACGAACCGGGCACCTACTACGGCCCGGGCAGAGCCCGTTCGGCGGCCCGCAGGCCTGATCCGACGCCCGCTCCGAGCACCACGGCCCCCGGGACTCTTCGACGAGTCCCGGGGCTCTCGCGCGCCCGGGATGCACATGCGATGAGCGGGGATCTGGAACGGAGACCACCCACATCGCCTATGGTGCCGCCGTCGCTCAGGGTTGCGTCCAGGGAAGTGGTGTAAGGGTTCGGCCTGATCCGGGGTTTGTTCCGGCATCGGGATGAGGTCCGCATAGACGAACGGCCACCGGCTGATCTTCGAGATGTCGAGTCACGAAGGAGATCAGCACGATGACCGCGCCCGACAGTCTGCCCCTGCACGCCCTCGCCGAAGACAACCTCGCCGCGGCGAGTCCCGATCTGGTGCGCGGGATGGTCAAGACGTTCGCCGACGGCCGGTGCCGAGATGCTGGCCAGCGTCAACCTCATGTCCCTGTTCTGACTCCACCGCGCGCTGCGCGGGGCGCTGGTGGGCCACTTCGCCGCCGTGGAGACCACCCTCGTCGCCCGGCTCACGGCGCCTCGCCCACGGGCTGCGACGGGTCGGCGCGGGCCCTGCCGCCGTCCACTTCTACGCCGAGCACGTGGAGGCGGACGCGGTCCACGAACAGACCGTCCGCCGGGATGTCGTCGGCGGCCTCCTTGAAGCGGAGCCCGCTCTCGACGGGGACGTCGCCTTCGGTGTCGACGCCATCGAATGGACCGAGGAGCGGCTCGGCAACCATCTCCTCACCGCTTGGCGGCATGGCCGTACCTCACTGCGCGAACCGTTGTGACCGCTCTCAACGCATCGGCCGGACAGGCGAACCCTGCGCGTATGCGGTACGAGCGGAGTGCCTGGCTACCCGGGAACGGTGCCACCCTCCTCGTCTCGCACCAACTGCTCGTCGGCGACGGCACAGGGTGAGTGGCGTCGGGGCGCCCCGCGGCGACATGCACGCCCATACGAGGCAGTCGAGAAGAGGGGCATCGCGATGTCTGCGCAGTCCGAGCCCGAGTCCGCTCGGCAGGAGCACGGTGCGCTGGACGGCACGGGCCTGAACGGTCCCCGCTCGCGGGACCGCTCGGTTTCCGGTCCCTGCCGCTCGGGCTCGTCCTCGTCCTGGCCCTGATGGTCGTGCTCTACCTGGTGCTGATCGAGGGCGCCAAGCATGTCTTATACGCCCGCGCCGACACCCGGGCCGCGCTTCCGCCGGTACGCCACCGCGCCTCCGGCATCGCATCCACCGCCGGGCCGGCCGCTTCAGCCGTCCCGGACCGCTGACGACCCCGGTGACGCACTGTCACCGAGGTCGTCAGCGGGTCCGCACCGCACCGAGACGATCGCGTCGCCCCTGGCGGCCCGGAACGGTCAACCGCTCAAGGACTCCTCGGTGTCCCAGCGCGTCGGCCAGTTGTCCCGCCGCTCCCGGGCCACCTCCGCACGGCTGCCGGCCCGCTCTCCGGGCAGGGAGACCGGCCGCGCGAGGAGCGGTGCGGGGATGGCGGGCTCCGGGATCACGGCCCCTGCGGAGAGCGCGGCGTGCCTGTCGCTCCGGCGCACGAGCCGTCCGTCGGACTCGTCGTCGCTGTCCCTGCTCTGGTGCTCGAAGAAGCGGAGCATCTCCACGGGGAACGGCATCACGAGGGTGCTGTTCTTCTCAGCGGAGACATCCACGACGGTTTGCAACAGGCGCAGTTGGAGTGCTCCGGGGGTGTCGGCCATGGTCGCGGCGGCGTCGGTCAGCCGCTGGGACGCCTGGAACTCTCCGTCGGCGGCGATGACCCGGGCCCGGCGTTCCCGCTCGGCCTCGGCCTGCTTGGACATCGAGCGCATCATCGACTCCGGAAGGGCGATGTCCTTGATCTCGACGCGCTCGATGCGCAGCCCCCATGGCTCCTCGGTGGGGGCGTCCATCACCTTCTTGAGTTCCGCGTTGATGTGGTCACGGTCGGAGAGCAGCGTGTCCAGGTCGGCCCTGCCGATGACCGAGCGGAGCGACGTCTGGGCGATCTGGGAGACGGCGGCAGGATAGTTGCGCACGTTCACCAGGGCCTTGACGGGGTCGATGACCTTGAAGTAGACGACCGCGTCGACGGTGAGCGTCACGTTGTCGGCGGTGATGGACCCCTGCGGCGGGATACCCAGGACCTCGGTCTGCACGGACACCTTCCGCATCCGGTCCCCGATCGGCCGGATGACACGCAGGCCCGGCCCGCGGATGTCCGGCAGCAGCCGCCCGAAGCGGAACACCACGCCCTTCTCGTACTGCTGGACGTTGCGCAGGCTCAGGGCGAGCAGGACCAGCCCGGCCACGGCGCACACCGCCAGCACGGTGATCAGAACACCCATGGTTCTCACTTTCCTTACGTCGATGACGGTGCAGGACCCGAGCGGTCCGGGAAGCACACGGCACGGGGGGACCCCGGCCTGTCGTCTGAGGTGCGGCCGGGGTCTCGGGCTGCTGTTGAGGCTCTGGTGTGTCGGCCCGGCTCAGCCGGGAGAACTGTGCGGTGTGTCGGTCCGGTCGGCCCCGCTCACGGGTGCGCCGGCCCCTCCTCGGCCGGCTGCGGCCGTGGTCGCCACCAGGGTTCTCACGGCTCTCACCGCGCCGTCGGCGAAACGTATACGGCCGGGATCTGCGGGCGTGCTGCCGGATCGCGGACTTCGTGGTCTTCTTCGGAGTCCCAGGCTTCGGAGTCCCAGGCCGTGTGCCCCGCCGGGCCGGCCTCCGACACCGTGCGCAGGCGCGCCGCGTCCGCCATCAGCCGGTCCACGTGCGAGGTGCGCAGGCAGTCTCTGCCGGCGGCCATCAGCCAGCGGGCCGAGACGGGCGTCGGCTGCACCTGCCCGCCCAAGGGCACCGCACCCGGGAAGGCCGGCTGGTACGGCTGGTACGTCAGGCCCCCGGTGATCCGGCCCGACAGCGGATCGAGCACGGCTGTCGGCGAGGAACCGAGGGGAGCGGAAGGGATCCGGAGCGGCTTGGAGGAGGGCGTAGTTCCGGGGATCGGCGTGGGGTGAACGGTCGCAGTCATGAGGCGAACCCTGCTCCGGGCCGACCGGAGCCGGCCCAGCATGATCAAATCGCCGAAAGTGACAACGACATGGAAGCCAGTGCACGCAATACCCTCGGTAACACCAGCGTACTCCGTCGACGGTCCGAGCGGACTCCCCCGTCCGGGCAGCGCGGCCGGCCCAGGACCGGGCAACGTGGAGCCTGCCCAGCCGGGTCCGCTGGCAGCACCCCAAGGCCCGCACCCGGGGTGCCGCGGACCCCGGGGTGGTCCGACGGCCACCGTCAACGGACTGCGACTCCCAACCCCACACTGTCCTTCCAGGCGGCGGCCATACTCTCCATCAGCCGCCCGGCCTCCGCGTCCGTGGCGGCGGGCGGCACCACCAGCAGGTCACACCGGCCGCGGCCGGGCGCCAGCAGGCAGACGGTGGACGGGGAGTGCTGGGTGGTCGTCCGGCGCAGGCGTACGACCTGGTTGGCGACGAGCAGCCGGTTCGGGAACGGGGACCATACGGCCTCGTCCACGAGGACGCTGGTGACCTGTCCCCAGGCGTGCGGCAGTCCGGCCAGCAGCCTGGGCAGTTCGGTCGCCAGATCGGGCGAGCGGGGCCACCATGCGCCGTCGACACGCCGGTGCATGTGGCCCTGTGCCGGCTGGGACACCAGGCGCAGGCGGACGGCGGACGACGAAGAGAGCGGGGGCGGCGGGGCAAGTGTCATGAGAGCTCCTGAACGGGATGCGGTCGCTCGGGTTCACGCGCGGCGGGCGTCGATACGGTCCGGGGTGGGCCAGCGCACATCCCGGACCCAGCCGAGGCGTTCGAAGAAACGGATCACGGCGGCGGACGGGTCGAGCTGGCCGCGGTCGACGCCGTGCCGGGCGCAGGTGGGGTCGGCATGGTGCAGGTTGTGCCAGCTCTCGCCGAACGAGAGCAGGGCCAGGGGCCACAGGTTGGTGGCACGGTCGTGGCGACGGGTACGGAACGGCCGCTCACCGATCACATGGCAGAGGGAGTTCACGCTCCACGTGACGTGGTGGAGCAGGGCGATGCGGACAAGTCCCGCCCACAGCAGGGTGGTCAGTGCGGACACCCAGCTGCCGCCGATCAGCCGCCCCGCGGCGAAGGGCAGTGCGAGGGTGAGTACGCACAGGGCCGGGAAGGCCCGGGACACGGCCCGGATGTCACGGTCGGCCAGCAGATCGGGAGCGTAACGCGCCGCGGACGTGGGGTCGTTGCGGAACAGCCAGCCGACGTGAGCATCCACCAGTCCGCGCAACTGGCCGCATACAGAAGTGCCGTAGCGATACGGAGAGTGAGGGTCGCCCGGCCGGTCGGTGAAGGCGTGATGGCGGCGATGGATGGCGACCCAGCCGATCACGTCACCCTGGAAGCTCATCGACCCGGCCACCGCGAGCGCGGTGCGCAGCTGCCGGACGGCCCGGTAGCTGCCGTGGGTCAGGCCACGGTGGAAGCCGACCGTGACGCCGAGGCCCGTGACCGTGTAGAGCACCGCGGCGAGCAGGACATCGACGGGATGGATCAGGCTCCCCCACAGCAGCCAGACAGCCAGACCGAGTGCCAGGAACGGGAGGAAGACGATCAACGCCGTGATCGCCAGGGACAGCCGCTCGCTGCCGGTGCGCTCGGCAGCCGTTCCCTCGCGCGGGAAGGCTGCTCTCCCGTCGTACTCCGGGGACGGCGGGGCGCCTTCCGGCGGGACGGCGGATGGGGAGCGGAGGATATGGAGAGACATGCGCGGTCCTTGACCTCAGTGACGACGGTGCGGCCGGGGTCTTGGGCTGCGCCTCTTGGACGGTGGGTGCGTAACGGCATCGCAGAGAGCGGATGCGAGTCGCACGGACGGTGGATACGGGAGCTGTGCGGGCCTGGACTGGCCAGCACGTGAAGAGTGGGCGGCGGGGCCGTCATGCGGTCTCGCCCTGGTGGGTGCTGTCGGCGGGCGGTCCGGTGGAGTCGAGCCAAGAGCCGAGCGGACCGCCGACACGCGATGTGTCCCGGCGTCCCGTGTGAGGTGCAGTCGCGTGCCCGCTCCTGAGGGGCCGCGACGAGGACGAGACCGGTCCGAACACCGGCGTACGACGTGCCCTCGACGTTGTCAGCGTACTCCTGCCGCTCGGGACAGCCGCTCCGGCGCATCTTTGTGGTGCGGTGCCCGCCGAAACCACCGCCCGGCCAGTGACACCGCTGACCTTTCCGTCTCTCGTGCGGCAGCCCGGGGAGTCCCACTGACAGAACGGCTGCGACGGCGGAACATCCCGTCCCCCGCCGAACATCGGACGGAGACGTGGAGAGAGTGTCGGGTGCAACTCCCCCGGTGAGGCCGCCGGAGTACTCAGGGGCGGCTTGCCGCGTCGATGTGTGACTTGGTGGCGTCGGTGATGAAGTCGTGCGTGCTGTCCGGGCTGAGGGCTCGGGCCTGGAGGTGGTCGTACAACATGGCGTACTGCTGTACGGCAGACTGTTTTTCCAGGTACAGGTCGCTGGTGAAGCGTTCCAGGTACACCACCCCTGCCTGCGGGCCGTCGGCGAACCGCAGGATGGAGAACTGTCCTGAGAGGCCCGGGTGGGCGCCCACCGTGTAGGGGAGGACTCGCACGGTGATGTGCGGCTCGGCGCCGAGTGCGTTCAGACGCTCCAGCTGCTCACGCATGACGTCAGGACCGCCGACGACACGGCGCAGTGCCGATTCCTCCAGGACGACCCGCAGGCGCAGCGGGGAGGTGGGGTCGTAGATCCGGTGCTGACGGCGCAGCAGCACCTTGAGGCGCCTGGCGGCCTGTTCGGCAGTGACCGGGGGAATCGTTTCCTCGATGACGGCGCTGGCGTAGGCAGGGGTCTGCAGCAGGCTGGGAATCACCATGGGCTCGTAGGCATGGATCGAGGCGGCGTCCGTCTCGAGGCCGATGTGGACGCCGTTGGGGTGCTCGCCGTAGGCACTCCACCATCCCTGCTGTCCCGACTCCTGGGCCATCTGCATCAGGGAGCCGACGACCTGGTGGTCGGTCACCCCGTAGAGGGCGCAGAGGTCGCGTACATCGCGAGGGCTGATGGCACGGCGCCCGTTCTCCATATGGCTGATCTTGGGCTGGGAGACCATGAGCCGCTCAGCCACTTCTGTGCTCTTCAGCCCACTGTCCTGGCGGAGCCGGCGCAGTTCGGCCCCCAGACGGCGCCTCTTCACTGTGGGACTGATGACCACCGTCATGCGCGGTGTACCTCCGGATCCACGTCGTTGTCAGATCCGAAGGCTGCCATGGGACACGGCTTGTCGATCATGTGCCATGCCGTCGCGCGCGGGAACTGGCGAAACGGACTGTGACGTTGTCATTTTCCTTTCCTGTACTGATATGCCGGCTATTCGCGCCGCCGCGTCCCCGGGGGCGCGCGGAAGGCCGTCCGGGGTGGCGCCGAGCGAGGCGCGGTGACAGGCGAGCAGCCGTTCCTGCGGGCGGCGGGCGAGGTCTCGGTCCTTGCGGTGCGGATGGACCACGGTTCCGGTGATGTCGAAGACATGTCCGGATGTCGTGAGCTGCTTTCTGCCGGCGCTTGAGTCGGCGCAGCCGCCGCGTCCAGGGCGAACGGCTCGTGGCCGCCGGGTTCCCGTGGTTGCCCGGCCCCGGATCGCCCGCTCACCGCACATGCTCCGGGGCGGGGTCTGCGGATCCGACGACGCGTGCCGCAGGGCTGACCCAGGCTTGCGAGGAGACCGTCCGGGAGCCGGAGCGCACGGAGCGCAGGGAGTGGTTGCCGGTGAGGCGATGATGCGAGCCAGCACCGGTGGCGGCTGGCGCAACCGAAAGGATCCACTGACATTACCCCCGGGTGCTCCGTGCCGGAGTCGGCCCTCGTCGATCAGACCGGTCGCCGTGAGGATCCGCGACGGGTCGGTGGCCGCGGTCATCAGCCGGGCCGCGGCGGCCGGCGCTGTCTCCGGTGGGATCACCAGCAGGTCCCAGCGGCCGGCGGCGTAGGAGAGCAGCATCAGCTTGTGCGGGTCTTGCACGACCGCGAACCAGCCGACGTGCACCACGTGCCCGTGGACGGGCACCTTTCGCGGGATGACCGGCCAGAACGCGGGGTTCACCGTTACCCGGGTGATCCGCCCCCCACAGCGGGTCGAGGACCTCGACGAGCGCCGGAAGCTCCGCCGTCAGATCGCCGGAGCAAGGCCACCAGGCGCCGTCGATCAGTGCTGGAGCGGTGCCGGCGGGTGCCAGTTCGAGTCTGGGCGAGCGAAGAAGCAGGAAGTCGGTCTTCGACCGCGAGCGTCAACAGAATGGTCGCGGTCACGATGCGGACCCAACCCCGGGCCGGTCACGGCCGGCCCGGCTGTGATGAATCGCCGGGAACGACACCGGCGTGGAAGCTGGTGTTCGAAATGCTCTCGGTAGTCACCAGGGTACTCCTCGTCGACGCCTACCGAACCGACGCCGACCTGCGGGCTGAACGGAACACCGGGGGCCAGGGCGGCCGGCCGGACCGGAAGAAAGCACCCCTGGGATACGATCCGCGAATTCGGGTGAACCCGCCAGACAATCGGAAATATGAATTCCCCAACATCTGCCGCGCATTTGGGGGTTTAATTCCCGGCGACCTCAACTCTCCTTCGATTTCCGTTGCCGCACATAGATTTCTCCGTAATATGCAGCGACCAGATCCAGGCTCCCGGGCAATTTGGCAGGGCCCGGTACGCCACGGCTCCTACAGAAAATGGCCTCTCGATGAAGCTGAAAATCCCTCAGACAGCTCGCCGCCGCACCTTGCCCGGCTTGCTGGCCTCGGCCCTCGCCTCCACGGTGGCCGCGGCGATGGTCGTCCTCACGCCCGCGCAGGCAGTCGCCATCGCCACGCCCGTGCCGCTGGCCACGGCCGCGAGCTTCTCCGTTCTGGCAGGTGCGGGAGTGACCAACACCGGTGCCACGGTGATCAGTCACGACCTTGGCACGCACCCGAACCCGGCCATCACCGGTTTCCCGCCCGGCCAGGTGCTGGGCGCCGTGCACGCCGCCGACGCCGTCGCGCTACAGGCCAAGTCCGACCTGGTCACGGCGTACAACAACGCGGCCGGCCAGGCAGAGGACTTTGCGCTCGCGGCGGGAATCGGCAATGGCACCACGCTTCTCCCGGGCGTCTACACCGCTTCGTCCGGTGTCGGACTCACCGGCGACCTGATCCTGGATGCCGGGGGAAACCCGAATTCCGTCTGGGTGTTCCAGATTCCGGAAGCCCTGACGACAGCTTCCTCCAGCCGGGTGCTCCTGACGAACGGCGCTTCGCCGTGCAATGTGTACTGGCAGATCGGGAGTTCGGCCACTCTGGGGACCAACTCCACCTTCGTGGGCACCATCATGGCGCTGACGGACATCCACGTGACCACGGGGACGAACATCGAGGGCCGGGCGCTGGCCCGCAACGGCGCCGTGACGCTCGACACCAACCACATCTTCCTCAACAACTGCGCGACCAACACGACCGGTGGCACCACGACCGGTGGCACCACGACCGGTGGCACCACGACCGGTGGCACCACGGCCGGTGGCACCGCAACGACCGGTACGACCACCGGTACAACGACCGGCACCACCCTTGGTGTGACCGGTGGCGGTCTGGTCAGCGGGGGTCTGGTCACCGGCGGCCTGCTGGGCGGGCCGATCGTCGGGACCGGCGGCACCTCGGGGAACGTCTCCGGCAACACCGCCGGGAACACCTCGGGCAACACCGCCGGGAACACCACGGGTGGGCAGGGCGGCAAACCCGGTGAGCAGGACAACAAGCCCGGCGGCCCTGGCCACGGTGGCGGCCATCACGAGCATGGCAAGCCGAGCGAGGAGCACCAGGGTGGGCCCGAGAAGCCGGAGAACGGCGAGGACCACGCCAACAACGACCACGGCAACAACGACCACGGCAACAACGACCACGGCAACAACGACCACGGCAACAACGACTACGGCAAGTACGCCGACTACGGCTATGGCGACACACCGAAGTCCGAGGGTCACGAAGACTAGGCGGCAGGCCGCGAGAGGTCCGTACATCGGATGACGGCGCGCGGCGGGATCCCCTCGATTCCGCCGCGTGCCGCCGGTGTCGGTGGGTCCGCAGAGACCTCAGGCGCCGGGCAGCGGAACGAGAAGGCAAGGTGGGCGGTGTCGAGCGGAATTGATTCAGTGCGCGTGCGGGAAACCGGGGAGTCCGATGCCGGTCCGCTTCCATGGGAGGGGTACGACAGCGGGGACCCACCCGGTGAGCGGTCGGCAGGTGCCAGGGTGCTGAGAGCGGGGCTGCACACTGCCGTCCTCCTGTGTCTGGTGACGACCCTGGTCCACATCGGTGCCGTCTTTCTTCAAGTGGCACCTGCCAACCCCGTCTCAAGGCGGTACGGCCGGCAGGTCGACGCATGGGTGTATCCCCTCTTCGAACAGAACTGGCGGCTCTTCGCCCCCAACCCCGACTCGGTCAACCGGCAGGTCCTGGCGAGAACCGCGCACACCGCGTCCAACGGCTCGATGCGGGTCAGCCCGTGGGTCGACCTGACCGCCATGGACCGTGCCGCGGTCGAGCACAACGCGTTTCCGAGCCACACGGCCCAGAACCTCCTGCGCCGTGCCTGGGCCTCCTATGTCGACACGCACGGAGAGGACGACACGGCACGCTCGGACCGGGCCGTGATGATGCAGAAGTATCTGAGCAACATCGCCGCCGACCGCCTCGCCGACCACGACGGCGGCCGCACCTTCGAGTTCGTTCAGCTCCGGGTCGTCACGCTGCCCGTGGCCGCGCCCGGCACGGCGGCCGGGCACCGGCCGCCGTCGCCGGTGGAGAACCGGCTCCTGCCCTGGTGGAAGGTGACCCCCTATGGGAAATGAGCAGATCCGCGAACTCCCCGCCAAGGCGGCGGTCACGCAGGACCGGCCCATGGGCCACGACGCATGGACCGCAGACGCGCTCCACCGTCGACTCCTCGCCCGAGCCGACGCCTTGTGGGCACTTGTCACCGGCCGGCCAGTGTCCTTGTACGCCACGTCGGTTCTGCGCATCGGCTACGGGCTTCTCTACCTGGTCTTTCTCCTACGCGAATTCCCGCATCGGTACGAGATCTGGGGGCCCGGCTCCCCGTGGACGCCCGCGCTGGCGGCACAGCTCTTCGACCAGACGGGCTGGTACAGCTTCCTGATCCTGTCGGACAGCCGTGCCTACTTCGAGCTGTGCTACGTGCTGGCCCTCGTGACGTCCGCGCTGTTCATGCTGGGCTGGCGGACCCGGGCCGCGTCCGTCCTCTTCGCCCTTGTGGTGACCTCGTTCCACGCCAGATCGATCTTCATGACGGACGGGGGCGACAACCTCGTCCTGCTGATGGCTCTCTATCTCGTGCTCACCGCGTGCGGCCGGCGCTGGTCCCTGGACGCACGCCGAAAGCGGATCAAGGCGGCACGGGCGGACAACGCGCCGGAGCCGGTGCGAAGCTCTCCCGCTCAGCAACTCCGGGCGGCACACGGCAAGCTGGTCACGGTGGTGCACAACTGCGGCGTCTTCGTCATCGCGGTACAGGTCTGCCTTCTGTACGGATCGGCTGGCCTGTACAAGGTGCAGGGCTCATTCTGGGACGACGGCACGGCCCTCCACTACGTGCTGAACCTCGACCTCTTCCAGCCCTGGCCCGAGCTCTCCCATCTCCTGGACCAGTACCCGCTCCTGATCGCGATCGTCGGTTACCTGACCGTTCTCACGCAGGTCGCTTTCCCGTTCGTACTCTTCGGTAGGCTCAAGTACCCCGTGCTCACCATGCTGTTGGGCATGCACATCGGTATCGCGGTGGTCTTGGGACTGCCTCTCTTCTCGGGCACGATGATCATCGCGGATGCCGTGTTCCTTCCCGACCGCTTCTACGCTTCCCTGCCTCACCTCGCCCGGCGCGCGGCTCGGAGATCCGGCGTCGGGACGCCGGCGCCCCGGCAGGGAGCAGGGCTCGGATCCGTACCCCCGCAGGGCGGCCGCTCGGCTTGCCGGGAGGGGAACAGGCCGATGTCCCGTCCGAGAAGCGGTTGCGGTGGTCCGGCGCCGTCCGGGCCGACGCTGACGGAATAGGAGCCGCGCGGGACCGGCTCCCGCAGCGCTCATTCACGTGCGGAGCACCGCGGACGGTATCGAGGGCTCCCGTACACGGGTGTCCGCACCGGATCGTTCTCGGCGAACCATGAAACCCGGGTCGCCGCAGAGACGGCCCGGAGACGGGTCACATGTTGGCGACCTTGCGCCCAGCCCTGCCGTGCCCCGGGCCCGTCGCGGTTCCAGCCGAGTCATGAGCGTACGAGGGCGGCGCCTCTTCGAACTCCTGCCGCCGTTCCGGCACCGGCCGTTCGCCTCGGTAGCGGTGCCGCTGTCCGCATTTTCGAGTCCGCCGAAGGGTCTTTTGGACGCTCAGAGCGTCAAACGGGCGTCACGGCCGAGGTATACGCCGGCCTCCGTGCGGGGGCGGGGAAGTCCAGAGGTCGCTGTTGACGGCGATGGGCCCGCGTACGTCATCCAGTTGTGTCCGGGTGTCCGGCCCGACCAGCCGTACCAGCGCCTCCGGTTGGACGTCCGGCACCCGCTCGGTGATGACGGGTGCGGCCGGCCGATGCAGTGGATCGAGCTCGGCGTTCGCGCCGGGCGGCCCCTTCGGTGCGGGTGAGCGGGGCAGGGACGCGGAGATGTCAGGCGGCAAGCAGGCCCGTGCGGAGCTTGGTGAGGGTGCGGGCGATCACGCGGGAGATGTGCATCTGCGACAGATTCAGTTCGCGGCCGATTTCCGCCTGGGTCATCTCCTGGCCGAAGCGCATCTCGATGATGGTCCGTTCCCGGTCGTCGAGTTCCCGCAGCAGCGGGCCGAGCGTGTGCAGGTCCTCGAACAGGCCCAGGGCCGGGTCGACTTCGCCCATGATGTCCGCGTACTTGGGCCCGCCGTCGTCGGTATCCTCGCCGGCCGGGGTGTCGATGGAGCCGGCGACATAACCGTTGGCGGCTACGACGCCCTCGATGACCTCGCCCTCGGTCAGGTCCAGGTGGGCGGCGAGTTCCTTCACCGTGGGATTGCGGCCCAGCACCGCCGCCAGCGCCTCTTTGCTCTTGGCCAGGTCGACGCGGAGTTCCTGAAGGCGTCGTGGGACGTGGACCGCCCAAGTGGTGTCACGGAAGAAGCGTTTGATGTCGCCGACGATGTAGGGGATCGCGAACGAGGTGAACTCGACCCCGCGAGACAGGTCGAACCGGTCGATGGCCTTGATCAGACCGACCGTGCCGACCTGGATGACATCCTCCATCTCGCTGCTGCCCCGGTTGCGGAACCGGCGGGCCGCGAAGACCACCAGGGACAGGTTCATCTCGATCAGGGTGTTGCGGGCGTACTGGTACTGACGGGTGCCCTCCTCCAGGACCTTCAGGTGGTCCAGGAACACCTTGGACAGCACACGCGCGTCCCGTGGAGCGACCTTTGCCCCGTCCTCGATCCACGGCAGGTCATCCATGGCTTCTCGGGTTCCCGAGCTACAGGCAGATGCTTCGGGGACGTTCACGGAGGACGTCACGGTGCCGCCTTAGGTGGAAAGCAGGGTGAGCGTCTCCTGCCCGCCCCGACCGCATGCATGTCCGCGCGGGTCCACCCATCCGTCAGCGTCCGCAAATGTCCGGAATGGATACCGGAAGCCGTGCTGCCCGGGTATCCCGGGGTGCGCTGTGGGGGCAGTCCGCTCGCCGCGTCCCGAACAGGTCCGTTGAGCCCGGCTCCGCTACCGACTGCGGTCGCCGGGCGGAAGCCTTCCACAGATCCGCGATCCATCGGCCGGCGCAGAGCCCCGTCCCGGCACAGGGCCTGCCGGGCACCGGTGAGCATCGGCTCGATCGAGGGACTTTTGCCCGCCGATCGCACCGCTGACGGTCCGTGGGGGCGGCGCTCACGGCTCGTCGTACCGGGCGGCGATGCGGGTCACGGTGACCGTGACGGTGACCGGTTCCGGGGCGGCGAGACGGGAGATGACGGCGGTCCGCACCCGGCCGTGCACGGTGCGGGCGACGTCCACCGCCCGCCGGCCCTCGGCGAGGACGCAGCGCACCTCGATGTGCCATCCCGAGCCGTCCGGCGCCCGCTCGGCGCGGACGCCTGCCTCGGGCGGCGTGCGGTGGGATGCGGGGTGCGTCCGGGTGGACGCGGCGGCTGCCGCGAGGCGGTGGGCGAGTCGGGGTTGCAGGCCGGTCACTCCGGGAACCCCGAGGGCTGCCTCGGCCGCGACGCCGAGGAGCGCGGTCGGGTCGACGGTGGTCATCACGCACCCCCACCAGTCCGGATGCCGGCACCAGGGTGCGGCGGCCACGGCTCCAGTACGTCGACCACGGAGATGTCGACGGCCGTCACGGCGAGCCCCAGATCCTGACCGGCCGAGTGGAGGATCGCTCGCCGCACCTGATGAACGCGCTCGGGCAGCGGACGGTCGAGCATGGCGACCAGGGTCATGGTCACCCGGATGTCGGTGCCCTCGCCCGCAGATGTGAGCCGGCAGGTCGCGGCCCTCGCACCGGGGACTCCGTCCGCTGCCTGCCGCAGTGCTTTCGCCGCGGCGCTCTCGGTGATCCGCAGGTCCCGGTCCGGGTCGGCCAGGGGCAGCAGCCGTCCCAGCCCGACCTCCGTCCTGACGGCGTTCATGACGCGGTCGGCGAGTGCGTGCAGTCCGGGAGGGTCCACGGCGCGTAGCGCCCGGGTGGCCGCGTTCACCGTGGCCAGTCCCTCGGCGGCCTCGCGGCAGTGCGGGCAGGACACGGTGTGCGGGTCCGCGGCCGGCGCCTCGTCCTGGGCCTGTTCCCAGACCCGGCTGAGGAGGCGGCCGCAGGGCAGCGCCTGGTCCCCCGGGAACGGCAGCACGTCGGCGGCGGCCGATCCGGTGCGGGGTCCGTCGGCTTCCGGCGGTTCGGGGGGTCGTGTGTGCGGGTCGTCTAGCGCCATGGGCCCATCGCCTCCTGGAGGGATCGGCGTGCCCGGAACAGTCTGCCGCGCACTGTCGGCTCGCTGGTCCGCGTCATGTGGGCTATCTCCCTGTAGGGCAGGCCCTGCACCTCCCTCAGGATCCAGCAGATCCGCTGCCCGGCGTCCAGTTCGGCGAGCGCGCGGGTCAGGGCGACGGTGGCCGCGTCCCGCTCGGCGGACCGGTCGGGCTGGCTCCACGCGTCGCCCGCCACGGGTTCGACGACGGTGTTCAGGGAGAGGGGCGACAGCCGGCGCCGGCGCATGGTCAGGCAGCGGTTGACGGTGATCCGGTACATCCAGGTACGGAACTCCGCGCTGTGGCGGTATTCCGGAAGTCGCCGCCAGGCGCTGACGAAGGCGTCCTGGACGGCGTCCTCGGCATCCTGGGGGTTGCCGAGCATGCAACAGGCCAGGGTCAGGAGGGACCGGCTGTGCCGTCGGACGAGAACGGCGAAGGAGTCCTCGTCCCCCTCGGCCGCCCGTACGGCCAGCAGTCCGTCCGGCAGGTCGCATTCCAGCCGTGGCGAAGCGGTGCGTTCGATCATGACAACTCCCGCACAGGGCTCGGAACGTGCAGGTACCCACACAGAGTCATGTGATGCACATCACACACGATGGCTGTGAGAAGTACGCCGCCACGTGTGTCCAACGTTTCGACGGCACCGCACAGGTGTCTCCCACTGACCAATCGAGGCGACCGCCATGACGGACAACATCACCAGCGTCAGCGGGGGCGGCCGGGCCGATGCGGGCGTGAGCGCGCTGAAGGGCCGTACCGGGGCCGGGGCTCCGGCCGAGACACGGGGGAAGACCACCATCGCGGACGGCGTGGTGGCCAAGATCGCGGGCATGGCCGCCCGTGAGGTACCGGGAATCCACAGCCTGGGTGCGGGCATGGCCCGCGCCTTCGGGGCCATGCGGGAACGCGTCCCCGGTGGTGGCGGCGGCGGTGTCACGCGCGGAGTGAAGGTCGAGGTCGGCGAGCGGCAGGCCGCCGTGGACCTGGATGTCGTCGTCGAGTACGGCGTCTCCATCGTCGACGTCGCCGGCGGCGTACGCACCAACGTGATCAGCGCCGTGGAGCGGATGACGGGACTGGAGGTCGTCGAGGTGAACATCGTCGTCGACGACGTCCACCTCCCCGACGACGAGGAGGGGCCGACCGAACCGGACGAGGGCCGGGTGCGGTGACCGCTGCCGTGACCACCGCCGTGTCCTCGGGCATCAGCGGGTGATCACGGCGACACGGACGCTCGTGAGACGGGTGAGTGCATGATGAACGCAGCGACGACGGGCCTCGCGGCCGGCATGGCCCTGGGCTTCGCCGGTTACTTCGGCGGCTTCTGGGCATTCCTGCTCGTTCTCGTCCTGGGGGCGGCGGGGCTGATCGTCGGCCTCGCCGTGCAGGGCGACCTCGACCTCCATACGCGGAGGCAGCGGTGAACACCCGGCCCCATGGCCCGTCCTTCGGCGAAGGGTCCGGCCCACCGGCACGGGCCCGCGGCCTGCCGCCCCCGGCCGAGCGGGGCGCCACCGTCATACCGGACCGGGTGGTCGCCCGTATCGCCGCCCAGGCCGCCCGCACGGCCCAGTCCCGGCGCGCCGCCGTACCGCCCGACCGGGACGGACCGGCGGCGCCCGCCGCCTCCGCGGCCACCCGTACCGGATCGGTACGCCTGCACCTGGCCATGGACCTGCCCTATCCCGCCGACATCCCCCGGATCGGCGAACGGATACAGCAGGACGTCGCCGAACGGGTGGCTCAACTGACCGGTCTGAAGGTACGAGAGGTCACGCTCACGGTCCGGCGGCTGGTGACCGCCGCCGGCGCGAACCGGGGACGGGTCCGGTGAGCCGCTCCGTGACCGGTGCCACCGGTCACACCACGCAGGAAGGAGGACCGGAATGACATCCGATGACCCGGCCCCTCCCACCCACAGCACCACGCCGTCCGCGCACCCCGCCACGGTGCCGCTGACAAAGGAGCCCGAGGAGCCGAGGGAGCAGCCGGCAGAGCCCGGTCCACCCGAACACGACGTGCTCCCACCGAACCTGACGGCCGGTGAGCACGACAGAGGGCACCGAAGCCACCGGCCGTGGTCCGCGCGCCGTCTTCCGGCCGCACTGGTGGCCGCGCTGGTTCTCGTGGCGGCGGGCGCGGCACTGGTCGACGTCGTCGCCGTACGGGCGGGACGCCCTGCGGCAGCCTGGCGCCGACACCTGGCCGACGAACTGGCCACCCGCCCGGTGGACGACGTGTGGATGCTCACGGGAGCCGCCGTGGCGGCCGCCGTCGGCGTCTGGTTGATCGTGCTGGCCCTCACTCCCGGCCTGCGCCACTGGCTGCCCCTGCGCTCCCCCGCGCCCGGGCTGCGGGCCGCGCTGGACCGGGACGGCGCCGCCGATCTGATTCGCGACGCCGCCATGCGGGTACCCGGGGTCGGCAAGGCTCGCATCCGGGTGCGCCGCCATCGGGTCAAAGCCCGCGCGGACGTCCGTTTCCGCGACCCCCGGCAGGTGAAGGACGACCTGACCGCCGTCCTCGACGACGAGCGCGGCCAACTCGCCCTCGCCCGCCCTCCCCGCATCGTCGTACGGGTACGGCGACGCACCGACTGACCGAAATCCCAGCAGCACCGGAGCCCGCACCATGACGCCGCAACCCGTAGTCAACCGCAGTCTGCTGGCCCTCGCCGGGCTGGTACTGCTCGGCGGCGGTCTGCTGATCCTCTCCGCCGGGCTCGACATCTACCGGCGACACGATCTGGTGCCGCCCGCCGGCTGGCCCCTGACCACCCCGGACGACGTCCTGCTCGGCTCCGCCGACCGGGCCCGCTGGAGCAGCCAGGGCTGGTGGTGGTGGCCCGCGGTCATCGCCGCCCTCGTCCTCGTCGTCCTGCTCGCCCTGTGGTGGCTGCTCGCCCAACTGCGCCGACGCCGCCCCGGAGCACTGCCCGTCGGCGGCACACCCCCGCAGGAAGGCATCGAGCTGCTCGACCGCGCGCTCAGCGACGCGATCGCCGCCGAAGCCGGTGCCCTGCCAGGCGTGGAGCATACGGCCGTACGCATCACCGGCCGCCCCGCCCACCCCCTCACCCGCGTCGGACTCACTCTCACCTCTCAGGCGGCACCCGGCACCGTCCTCGATGCCCTGTGCGAAGGCCCGCTCCGCACCGCCCGTCGGTCCACCGGCTCCTCTCACCTGCCCACCGAGGTCCGCCTTCAGGTCGCCGGCCACAAACCGCACCGCACGGAGTAAGGAGAAGACCACCCACCCCCGTGTCACACCTTCTTACGGTCTCTCGCCGTTCGCTGAGGCGCTGGCACCACTCCCCCATGGAGAAACCATGATCATCCTCGGCATCATTCTGCTCGTCGTCGGCTTCGTCACCGGGATATCCATCCTGTGGACCATCGGCATCATCCTGGCGGTCATCGGAGCCGTCCTGTGGATCGTCGGCGGGATGGGACACGCCGTCGCCGGTCGACGCCACTACTGGTGATCGCCCACGAGGTACCCCTCTGACCCGCAGTGCAGCGCCCGACTCGGCTTCGGTCGACTCAGGCGCTGTCTCGTGTTCGGCCCTCGAGAGTCACCGGGGTTCAGTCGGAGGGCGGAAGCAATGTGCCCAGCGGCCCGAGGTCCAGGTTGAGGTCCTCCATGGTCAGTCCGTACTGGGCGCACAGGTCGCTCATGCGGTCGTGGAGGAGCATGAGTGTCACGCCCAGGCGTTCTTCCTGTTCGTCGGTGAGGTCTCCCTGGTCGACGCGGTGCAGGGCCTGTCGTTCCATGAGCTGGCGCAGCAGTTCCACAAGGGTGAGGACGAGCCTGAGGAGGTCCCGTTCGACGGTGTCGCGGTCGGAGCTGATCCGCCGGGCCGGGGAACGCGGGCCCTTTCCGGCCGGCGGGTCCAGGTCGCGTGGGGCGGCGGGCAGCAGCCGGAAGGCGCGGGCGGCGGCCTCCGCGACTTCGTCGGCGCGGGACGGCGGCCGGTTCTCACCTTCGGCTGTCATGGTCGCCGCCTTGCAGCGGGCCGGTGCTCGTCCATGGTGAGGGGTTCTGCTCGCTGATGGAAACGATCAGGGCGCGCAGTGAGACACGGACCAGATCGATGTCCGCGATGGACAGCACGACGTCACCGGTGAGGACGACCCCACCAGTCAGCAGCCGGTCCAGCAGATCGATGAGAGCGACCTGCCGCTGAGGCAGGCGCTCCGCTTCGGATGGCGGGTCGGGCGTGCTCACGGAAGGGCTCCCTCCGCGGTACCGCCGGATTCGCCGGGTGGCGTGGCGAAGGAGTACGGAGCCCAGGGGCCGGTGGCCTCGACCCGTACCCCGTCCAGCCCGTCGGCGGCATGCGTCACGTCGGCCAGGAAGTCGTCGCAACGGTTCAGGGGCACAAGGTAGGCGTCATTGACCACGTTCTCGCCGGCGCGGGCGGCGCTGCCGGCCGCTTCGGCGACAAAGCCCTGTTGTACGCGGTGCCGTACCCGGTCGGAGGCGTGCTTGCGGCCTGCGGTCTCCACCCGCTCGGCGGCCTGCTGCGCAGCCTGGTAGACGGTGTCGCGCACACTTTGCTGCTGCCGGCGGTTCCGCAGATAGGCGCGCCCGGGGGGCAGGTCCGCCGCGGGAACGGCCGGGGCCGCGGGGACCTCGGACGGCTCGGCATAGATCTTGACCCCCCACTCGACCTGTCCGGAGAGCCGGGCCAGGCGTTCGGCGAACACGGTCCGCCCGGCTTCCAGGACCACCCGGGCCCGCTGGTCGTCGAGGTAGACGGTCGCCAGGCGCAGGGGAAGGACGGTGGTGCGCTCGGCCAGGGCCTCGATGACGCCGTGGTGGGCGCGGGCCACCGCCTCCAGCCATTCCAGGTCCTCGAGATGCTGTTTGAGAGCGTCCTCCCTGAAGTCCTGCGCCTGCACATGACTCACCACGAGCCCCAGCTGATCGTCGCCGGCTTCGGTGACGAGCCCGACCGGGGCGTCGGCGACGCCCCGGAGCGGCGCGGCCGCCTCCTGCAGTCCCTCGACGGCGCGTACCACCGCATACGCGTAGGTCAGCAGGTCACTCATCGCGAGCACTTCCCCGGCGACGGCCGCCTGTGATCCGGGGCGCTTCCTCCCCCGTGGGGAGGGCGTCGCCCTGGCGGAGAGCATCGATCTCGGCCCGCAACCGGCGGTTCTCCTCGGCCAGTGACCGATCGCCCCTGGCCCGGGAGGAGAGCGCGGGGTCGTGCTCCCACCAGTCGATGCCCATTTCCTTCGCCTTGTCGACGGAGGCGACCAGGAGGCGCAGTTTTATGGTCAACAGCTCGATGTCGAGAAGGTTGATCTGGATGTCGCCCGCGATGACGATGCCCTTGTCGAGTACCCGTTCAAGGATGTCGGCGAGATTGGCGGAGGAGCCCTGCCCATAGGGCGGTGCCGCTCGGGACGGGTACGAACCAAGCCTGTTGGCCAGGGGTTCAGTCACGGTTGCGGCCTCGAATTCCCTCGTGCCGGATCAGGAGTGTCAGCCCTGCCGGTAGGCACGGATCTCCTCCAGCCGGTCGAGCAGTTCGTCCTCGCGCCGGTCGAACGTCTCCTCGTCGATGTCCCCTGCCAGGAGGAGACGTTCGAGCTCGGCGAGTTCGCGGTGCACCGGTGCTGGGTCGTAGTACTGGTTCTCGGCTTCCTCCCGGACCCGCTCCACGACCCATACGACGCCGCGCACGGGGGCCAGGGGGAGGGTGACGAGCTGGGTGAACAGGCCCATGAGAACTCCTTCAGACGAAGCTGTAGGGGGGCAGGGGGCCGTTGAGCCGGAAGACGACGTCGTCGCCCATCTGATGGGCGACGCTCAACTCCGTGGTGAGGAACGACTCTTCCCGGTCCTCGGTCACCAGGAACGACACGTTGAGGAAGTCCGAACCCGTCGGCTGGGACGATTCAAGCGTCCGGGCGAAGGGACGCAGTGCTTCGACCACACCCGCCGCCAGCGCCTCCTGCCGTGCCTGTACCTCCTGGGCGACCAGTTCACCGAGCCGCAGCGACGCGTCGGGGGCGGCGGTGCCGCCGCGGATCTCGGCATTGAGCTCTCGTGCCACGTCCGACTCCCGCAGGATCTGCCGCAGCAGCGCGTCCTCGTCCTGCGACGCCTTGAGGTGGTACTCGCTGCACCCCTCCAGCGCCTGAAGCCGGTCCGTGTAGTCCGCGGCATTCTGCTCCAGGGCCGCCAGGACGGCCTCGTCGTTCTCGGCGATGAGACCGAACCGCATGGGGAGCACGGTGCCGTCGGCCATGAGGCGCTCCTGTACCTCCTGGTGTGCGATGACGTCGCGGCGCTTGGGGCGCAGATCCTCCGGCGCGTCGCTGACCACAGCACACAGCGGTCCGGCCGTCACCGTCCGCAGGCCCGCCGGGGGTTCACCGACGCCGATGAGACCGTCGAGGCGGAGCGGATGCTGCTTGCCGGTGATGGAGTAGATGTATACGGCCATGGCTCATTCCTTCTCGCGCGGCGAGCCTCATTCGCGCTCGCGTCGGGAGGTGCGCCGAACCGGCCGCCGTCGCCTCTCCACGGGTTCCCTTTCCTTGCCCTCGTCTTCTTCATCGGGCTCTTCTTCTTCGGCTTCTTCGGCGTCGTCACGGCCGGTGATCCCCTTGAGGGAATCGGTGACCGCTTCCGCCGCGCCGGTGAGCGCCCCCTTGGATTTGCCTTTGGCTCCGCTCTCGACCGTGTCTCCGACGATGTCGGTCAGCTGGGCGGGTGCCTTCCTCCCGGATTCGAGGTCAAGGCGGTTGCACGCCTCGGCGAAACGCAGATAGGTGTCGACGCTGGCCACGACGATGCGAGCGTCGATCTTGAGGATTTCGATCCCCACCAGCGACACGCGGACGAACACGTCGATGACAAGCCCGCGGTCGAGAATGAGTTCCAGGACGTCGTAGAGGCTGCTGGTCCCGCCACCGCGAGCGACACCGCCTCCACTTTGCGGCACCACTGTCATGGTGCCTCCCTTCACACCGGCTGCGCTGCCTCAGCCCCGCCGGTCGATTTGGCCACGCGTATAGCGGCGCTTCCGTTCGTATCCCACCAGATCGCCTTCCTCGTCGAGCGTCACTCGATAGGTGGCCATCACGCTGGTGGTTTCGGGGACGCGCTCCAATTCGAGTACCTCGACATCGGCTTCCCAACCGGTTTCGGTCGGTTTCACTGCCGAGACGGACTCGGGGGCACGGCCGAGCAACTCCTGGAGTTGTCCGACGGCGGAGCGTATGGCCCAGCCGACGTTGCCCTTGCCGGAGCGGCGACGGGAACCGCTCGTGCCATCCCCGTCGGAGCCGCGGCTCCGAGCGCTGGATCGCCTCCGGGGTTCTGGTGCGACCATGATCTCTCCGATGGTCGGAGCGGGCGCCATATTCCATCCATCAACCCTATAATTTCATCACATAGGGATACATATCGCCCTAGCGTGGATGGCTTCGCGGGGACCTGTCCGGTGGTTGCATGGTGTGTCTGCGCCACAGCGGGCAGTGAGGCACGGTAAGCGTGCGATCCGCTTTCTCCATCACGGTTTCGGGACCGGGGCGTTGGTCCGGACGCGGGCGTTTCCATCTGCCCTTTGTGAAGGGAACCGGCTCATGAACGACACGACCAAGGTCGGCCTCGCCGCCGCCGTCGCAGCGGGCTATGTGCTCGGACGTACGAAGAAGGCACGCCTTGCCTTCACCGTGGCAACTTACCTTGCCGGCCGCCGCTTTGGTCTCGACCCTCAGCAGCTGCTGACGACCGGACTCCGCAAGATCGGTGAAGTGCCGGGGGTCGCCGAGTTGAACGAGCAGGTGCGCGGCGAACTGCTGGGCGCCGGCCGCCAAGCCCTGGCAGCCGCTGCCGATCGCCGCCTCTCCGACCTCGCCGACTCGCTCCACGAGCGGACGCTGCGCATCGGTCAGGAGAAGGACGAAGAGGACGAGGACGAATACGAGGAGGACGAGGGGGAGCCGGAGGAGGGCGAGGGGCGTTACGAGGAGGAAGAGGAAGCGGAAGAGGGTGAGGACGAAGAGCCGGAGGGAGAACTGGAGGAAGAGCCCGAGGAGGAGGAGCCCGAAGAGGAAGAAGCCGAGGAAGAGGCCGAGGAGGAACCGCCGCAGCGTCGCCGCCGGCGGACGGGAATCGCGGCGAGGAAGCGCCCGGACGAACCCGCCCCCCGTAAGGCGGCCGCCAAGAGGGCTGCTCCTGCAAGGAAGGCGGCCCGGGCGAAGAAGACCGCGGCACACAGGCCCCCCGCCAAGAAGGCGGCGCCGGCGAAGCAGACTGCGAAGAAGGCTCCGCGTCCCGCCAAGAAGGCCGCTGCGAAGAGGCCCGCTGCCAAGAAGACTCCGACGAAGAGGACGGCCGCGAAGAAGGCCCCGGCCAGGAAGACGGCCCCGGCGAAGAAGACCGCTGCCAAGAAGACGACCGCGCGGCGGAGGTAGGCCATGGCCAGCAAAGTGCATGACACCAACCACGAAACGAGTTCGGGTCTGGACCTGCTGCGCGAAGAACTCGTCGACTACCTCGGCGCCCAAATGGAACATCTCGCCGACAAGGCAGGGGACAAGTTGGGGGATGTCACCGACCAGCTTCTCGACGTGGCCGAGAACGGGGGAACACTCGCCGGCGTCGGCAGCCGGATGCTCCAGGGCGACTCCCCGCTGAAGGCATTCGTGGGTCAGAAGGCCAAGAGGCTCAAGGACAACGTGATGGGCAAGGTCAAAGGCATTTTCGGCGGAGGAGGTGGTGGCAAGGCCGGCAGCACCAAGGTCATGAACATCGTCGAAGTGCTGGACGTGGGTGTCCCGATCCGCACGGCGTACAACTACTGGACCCAGTACGAGGAGTTCAGCGGCTTCACCAAAGGCGTACGCAGTGTGTCCAAGAACGACGAGGTCGCCAGCACCTGGAAGGTGAAGGTCGGTCCGTCGACTCGGGGCTGGAAGGCGTCAGTTGAGGAGCAGGTGCCGGACGAGCGCATCGTATGGAGCTCCGAGGGCGCGAAAGGCACCACTCACGGGTGTGTCAGCTTCCACGAACTCACGCCCACCCTGACGCGCATCGTGCTCGTCGTCGAGTACTACCCCTCGGGCTTCTTCGAGAAGACCGGCAACCTGTGGCGCGCCCAAGGCCGCCGTCTGCGGCTGGACTTCAAGAACTTCCAGCGCTACGTCACATTCGCCGACGAGGAAGTCGAGGGCTGGCGCGGAGAGATCCGCGACGGCGAGGTCGTCCGCAGCCACGAGGAGGCACTGGAAGAGGAGGAAGCGGCAGGGGAGGGCGAGGAGCAGGAGGAGTACGAAGAAGACGACGAGGCGTCCGACGACCAAGAAGCGGAAGAAGGAGAGGAGTACGAGGAAGAGGAGCCGGAGGACGAGTACGACGAGGAGGCCGACGGGAACGAGCGCTGACGCGGCACACCAGGACTTGTGCTGCCAGGCGATCGCCTCCGCGGCCGCCCACCCCGGCGCAGGACACGCTCCACCCGGCATCCGCCGGCAGACTGGCCGCCACCAGCCCATTGGGCCCGGCGCCGATCACCACCGCGCCAGGCATGGGGCCTGGCGCGGTCCTGCTCGACGGGATCCTGTTCCACGAGGGGGCGCCGAGGAAAACGGCGGCAGGTCGTCGGGCGGGCTTCTCCTCAGGTGGTCAGCAGGCGGTTGAAGAACGAGCGGTAGTGGCGAAGGGCTGTACGCAGGGCTTCGGTGTCGGCGTGCCCGCCTTGGTTCCACTGAACTTCGAGTTCCTTCTTGTGCTCGTCGAACGTCGTGGCAAGCGTCTGCATGACGTTGGCGACCAGGCTGTCCGCGGCCTGCACTGCGTTGCGAGGGTCGTCGACGAAGGCGGTCTGGATCTTCTCCCAGCGTTTGCGCAAGTCCTCCTCGTCCTGGGTCGTCAGCAGTTGCGGCATCTCGTCGGCGTCGCCGGTCCGTGGTTCCGTCACCGGGGTGTCCGTGTCGTTGGCCGCGACGTCGTTCAGGTCGGTCTTCTCGTCGCTCTCGCCGGGGGAGACCGGGGGCGGCGAGGTGCTGTCCGGTGCTGCGTCGGTTTCGCGAGGCCGCACGAGGTCCTCGGTGGACAGCCCGGTGTCGGCCGTGTGCGGTGTTTCGTTGCGTTGCATGTCAACTCCGTGTCCGTCGGTTCCTGTCCGCTCGGGTGTCAGGCCGTGGCGTGGGGGGTCTGGCCGCCGTCGAGGAGAAGTTCGTCGAACAGCGACCGGTAGTGCACCATGGCGCTGCGCAGCTGTTCGGTGGTGGCCTTGTGGCCTGTGCTCAACAGGTCGATCTCGTGTGCGGTCCGGTAGTGCTCGAGGGTGCGGCCGTGTTCCACGGAGAGATCCTTGAGCTGCTGGTCGTAACTCCCGGTGGGATAGCCTCGCGCCTGCATCAGTGACGTCACCAGCCGGTCCGCGTCGTGCACAGCGTCCTCGGGCCGGTCCACGAACTCGTTCTGTACGTCGTCCCAGTCCCGGGTGTAGCGCTCCCGGAGTCCGTCGGGCAAAGGCTTGATGTCAAGCTTGTCATGGCGTTTCTCGCGCGTGCTGAGCTCGCGCTCGGCGGCGAGTCTGCTGTCGGCATCGTCGACCGTCCGTTCGTACTCCGGGCCGAACCGCTCACGCAGAGCCCTGCGTCGCCGGAAGAAAGTCAGGGCCAGCGCGATCAGCACGACGACCACCACGACGGCAATGACGATCGCGAGAAGCATGCCGGTAGACATCGGACCGACCTCCTTTCCGAATTGATCGATATCGCGCCGGGTACCCGTTTCACCTTGAATATCCCAAGGCGTGCAGAAATTTCGGCGACCGGCGGCCCAGGGCCCGGCGGGGCGCGCGTGGGCCGGACAGGCCGAGGTCGGCATGCCTCCAAGGCGGTCCGTCCGGACGACGTTTGACCCGACTGCGCGGGGTCACTCGCATGGCGGGCCGCGAGTCGGCCACCGAAGCCGACACCGACCTGACTGTCCGATGGGCGGCGCATGCCGGCAGGAGTACGGCGCCACTGCGGGCCGGCGCTCCGGTGAAGAGCCCCGCCCGGCCGGGAAGCGGGCGACGAGACCACCCGCGCCGCATAGACGACTGGGGGCAGCACAGCCCGGCACCTCGAACACGCCTTCACGTACCGGTCGAACATCAACGAAGTCATCGGCGAGCGCATCGCCGACGGCGTGCAAGCGAAGTCCGACGAAAAGGATCCGAAGGCGGTAGAGCGGGAACGGGGTAACCCCGCACGCCGCGCCGTACAGCACAAGGCATAGGCCCGCTCAACCGCGTCCACGTCTGAGCGACACAGCCTTCGACCCAAACCCCGAGAGAGGGAATCTCATGAACACCCCTGGTGACAAAGAAGCGCCTCTGAAAGACGACGAGACGCGACAACGGTCCGCGGAGCAGCGGAACGTCACCGCGCCCACACCGCGAGATGCCCGGGACAAGGCCAAGGCCAAGGAGGGAGACGAGCGCGAGGTCCCGACCGAAGACACCTCTTGACCGCCGGTTGCCGCTTCTAGGGCACCCGCGTTCTCGGCTACGCGGAACGGCATGACGGAAAGGCCGTCGGCATACGGAGGCTTTCCCGTTTGCCCGCGCCTTTGGGGCCGGCCGTCACCAGAACCCGCCGCCGGCGCCCCCTGTGTCCGTCGCGGCCGTGTCCATCAGGGCCGCGTTCTTGATCCTCCACGGCCGCAGGTCCGACCTGCGCGCCGGCTACGGAATGACCATGGAGGACGTCGATCCGGGCCTCGGCCCGCTCGGAGCGCTTCTCGCACCTGTTCGTCCAGACTGACTGCTTTCCCCCACCCCGTTTTACTGCCCGACAGGGGGTACTCGGGATGAGTACACGATTTCCCCACGGACCCAGGAGAGTGAACGAAAATGGCCGCAGGGCAAAAGGCAAAGGGCAAGATCGAAGAGACCACGGGAAAGACCAAGGAGGCGGTCGGCCGTACCGTCGGCAACGAGCGGATGATGGCCGAAGGGCAGGCCAAGAAATCGAAGGGTGCGGCCCGTCAGGCCAAGGAGAAGACAAAGGACGTTTTCAAGCACTGACAGGGCAGATGCTGAGCGGGATCTCATCCCGGGGATCCCGCTCCTTTGTGCCATCGAGCCTCGGCCCGGTCCGCGCGGAGGCTTGCCAAGCGGCGCAACACCTCGTCGGGGTCGCCAAGTTCGCCGTGCAGGCGGCGGGCCCGGTCGACGAGGAGCGGCCAGCCGCCGGTCAGTTCGTGGAGACGGTCCAAGCGGTCCCCCGTGTGGAACATGTTGACGCGCTGGGCCCAGCCGCGCAGGCTGCGGCGGTCGTGGCCGCGCAGCACCACCGGAGCGGCCGACGTGGGTTCGGTCCCCGTCAACAGTGTGCGCCGCAGGGCCAACTGGGTGGGGTCGGTGACGAGGACGACCGCGCGGGTGATCCCCGGCCGCGGGCGGTCGTGAGGGTCTGAGTCAGCGTCGTCGTGCCACACTGGTCCGTCAACGGGACCTCCGGCGGCGGTGTGTCGAGGCGGCGGGCCGGGAGAACGGGACGGGGCCTCGACACACCGCCGCCGGATGCTTGACAAGCGGCAACTTCACATAACTTTCCGGCATTGAACCGCGAAGTCACCCGCTGACCGACGATCTTCGCCTGAGTCATCCGCCGCGACCAGTACGAGCATCCCCCACATCACTGACACCAGGTCCATGACCTGCAACTTCACGATGTACTGTGCTCAACAGTGCGGCGGATGCCCGTCCTTGTCCGGTGGGCAGGGGCAGACACTGCCGGACGGCTCCCTCCGGGTCCCGGACCGTCCCGCCGCCGGCCGCGGCAGGAAGCGCGCACCGTGTGAGGCGGCTCCGACGTGACGGGACGGCGGCTACGAGGAGGCTTGCGCAGGCGGGCCGGTGAGGTGGGTACGGGCCGACCGCCGGAATGCCGCGAGCAACCGGTTGGGGTCGGTTGCGCGGGTGGCCAGCACGACGCAACCGGGATCGACGCCGCGCAGGGGGACCGTGGTGATGTCGGGTCGTAGGCGGGCACTGGCCGGCATGATGGCCACCGCCTGTCCCGAAGCGACGAATTCCAGCTTGTCCTCGGCCACTTGGGCCAGCGGCCCGCCGGGCGCGGGGCGTCCGTCGGGGCGAGGATCGATGCGCCAGTAGGCGTTCCATGCCGGGTCGGGTACCCGCGGCAGGGGCTCGTCGGCGATGTCGTCGAGTGTGACCGATTCCCTGCCGGCCAGGAAGTGGCCGAGTGGGACCGCCAACACGCGGGCCTCGTCGTACAAGGTGGTGACCGTCAGGCCGTCGGTGGTCAGTGGCAGCCGGGTGACCACAGCGTCGACACGGTGATCGAGCAGAGCCTCGCGTGGGGTGTCCCAGCTGAGGTACGAGGTGTGGATGTCAGCGTCCGGGTGATGCCGGCGCATGTGGCGTACGGCTGCGGTGATGAGCAGGTCCGCGGTGTAGCCGATGGTGATGCGTTGCGGTTGTGCCGCTGTGCGGGCAGCGGCCGCTGCCTGGGCGGCCGAGCGGAGCAACGCCCTGGCGCGGGGCAGGAACGCCTCGCCCGCTTCGGTGAGTCGGCTGCCCCGGGCGGTTCGGTGGAGCAGCCGGGCGCCGACCTGCGTCTCCAGTTTGCTGATCTGCCGGCTCAGGGAGGGCTGTGTGATGCGCAACTGCTCGGCGGCGCTGACGAACCGCCGGTGTTCCGCGAGCACGGTGAAGTACCGCACCAGGCGCAGGTCGAGGTCCGCCGACGGTTTGGGCACGGGAGAAGCGTATCGCGGGCCCCGGCACCGGTCGGTGCGGGAATCTCCGCGACGTGCGGGTATGCCTGCTCCGTATAGCTCAATGCGGATCAGGGCTTGGACATGGAGAGCGGGAGCGCCCCAGTATCGGGGACACGGAGCGGGCCGGCCGGGCGGCCGCAACCGGCTCGCTGCGATTTCCTGTGCTCAGGCGGGTTTCCGGGACGCCGCTCCGGCGCCGCCTCTTTACTCGTCGACCTCGTGGAAGGACTCTTCATGCGCCAGGACTTCGCCGGTCAGACCGTGCTGATCACCGGTTCGACAAGCGGTATCGGCCGCGAGACGGCGCGACGGTTCGCTGCCTGCGGTGCCTGCGTCATCATCACCGGCCGGGACAGGACTCGCGGGGAGGAAGCGGTCGCCGAGATCGCCCGGGACGGCGGTCGGGCCCACTTCGTCGCTGCGGACCTGAGCGATGCCGGCAGCGTGCTCGAGCTCGCCCGTCAGGCACTCGACCTCGGCGGTGGGCATGTGGATGTGCTGGTCAACAATGCCAGCCTCCTCTCCCATGCGGCGACCGCGGACGTCAAGGTCGATGAGTTCGACGCCGTCATGGCGGTCAACGTCCGCGCCCCGCTGGTGCTGGTGGGCGCGCTGGCGCCGGGGATGGCCGAGCGCGGTGACGGCGCGATCGTGAACGTCACGACGATCGTGGCCAACCGGGGTATCCCCGGGTTCTCTGTGTACGGTTCCAGCAAGGCGGCGTTGCAGATGCTCACCAAGTCCTGGGCGGCGGAGTTCGGTTCCGCCGGGGTGCGGGTCAACGCCGTCAGCCCCGGTCCCACCCGCACGGAGGGCATGGCCGGCTACGACGACATGCTGGAGGCGACGGCCTCGCAAGCACCGGCCAACCAGGTCGGTACGCCGCAGGACGTCGCTCGCGCCATCGTCTTCCTCGCGTCACCCGGCGCCGGGATGATCCACGGCGCCGTCCTGCCCGTCGACGGGGGGCGGCTCGCTGTCTGACGGCGGGGCTGCTTCCCGCCCTCACCGGCATCCCCCGGATCAGACTGCCCCCAGCTTCTACCCGGCCGCTGCCGCGGCGGCTTGACAACAAGATTGGGAAGCTCCATGACCAGTTCCCTGTTGTCCCGCTTGAGCTGGGCGTTCTCCCGCCGCAACCGCTCCAGCTCATCGCGCCCGCCGACCGGTGCGGTCCCTGCCCGGCGGGCGCGGGAGACCCAGCTCGCCAGGGCGGTCTCGTTGATCCCGAGATCCTGCGCGACCTGCGCGATCGGCTTGCCGGTCTCGGCGACGATCCGCACAACCCCCTCACGGAACTCCGCGTCGAACTTCCGCCTCTTGCCCGCCATGACCCTCAACTTCCCCTGCAGTCACGGTCTCTACGCTACGACGGGAAGGCCACCGCTCACGGAACCTCATTCCGTCCCGGCACCTCACGACGTCGAACGTCAGGAAACGGGGAACCAGGCCGACAGACGCTTGGCAATGGCCGGTGCATCGATGTTGTCCTGCGCGACTTCCTCGACGAACGGGCCGGCAATGGAGACGGGTGGCGGGACGGTACCGGCGCTGACGCCGTTGAGTCGCAAGAAGACACGCATGGCGAGCCAGGCGGTGCGCTTGTTGCCGTCGATCAGCGCGTGATTGCGAGCGACGGAGTGCAGCAGTGCCGCCGCCTTCTCGTGCAGCGTGGGATACAGCTCAGCCCCGAACACGTTCGTCCGGGGCCGTTCGATCGCTGACACCAAAAGTCCCATGTCACGCACGCTGTGCTCGGTATCGTTGACCGCACGGGCGATGGCCAGGATCTCGTCGATCTGGATGTAGCGCACTTCGGTCACTTCAGGTAGTCCAGGATCTCCGCATCGCTGTCCATGAGCTCGGCCAGGACGTCATCGACCTTCAGCTCGGCCCGATTCTGGGCGTCACGGATGGCCTCAATGGCAAGTTCCTGCTTGCTGCGGCCCTCCCGGCGAGCCCGCTCGGTGAGCTTCGTGTCAAGGTCGTCGGGGAGTCGGAGTGTCATCGCCATGCAGCCATGATACCGGACTGGTATCAAGACGGCGAGGTAATAGAAGTCACTCGGCTTCAGACCAGGTCGCCGGGTTCTGCAGCCCGTACGGGCCTCGCTCTCGGCTCCAAGAAGCGTGAGGCCGAGATGGCAACTCGCACCGCCGCTGGGGAGGCGAAACGGGCCGCACGTACCGAGTCCCTGCCCGTGCCGATGGAACCGGTCCGCGCGGCCCGGGCCGGAGAGGTCCGGCAGGTTGAGATTCCCGCTTCGAGCGTCGTGCGAGCGTCGAGAATCTCCGGACGAGACCTTGACGACATCCTCCGATGCAGCGCCTCCCCTATGAATGCGCAGGTCAGCGACTCAGCGCATCTTCGGTGCGCGCCGGGGGCGTGGTAAATGTCGTGGCGCGCGCCGGAGGTGCTTCTGTCCGCCCTGACGTGGGCTGATGCCGGTCCGGGACGCTGGAGGGGTTCGTTCCGGCCCAAACCCAGGCTTCTGTGATGCCGGTGAGCTCGCAGGTCAGCATGGTGCCGAGGGCCGTCCACGGGAACCGTGGAGTGTTGCTGTGAGCACGCGCGTCAGAATTCCTGTTCCACCCTGGCCCTCCCGGAACGGCGAGTCGCCCGGTCGTCCGGTGAGGGAGGGAGCAAGGCCGTGGACGTGCTGCACGAACGCTGCGCCGGCCTGGACATCAGCAAGAAGGACGCCAAAGCGTGCTCCGCCGCCCCATCGCCGTCGGCCACCGCCCGGCCCCTCGCGGGCGTCACGGCGGCCAGGGGCCCTTCTCGACGTGCCGGTCGCGGTCGAGCCGGGCCAGTTGCCGCAGGGATACGGCGATGCCGTGCTCCCGGCACCACGCGACGGCGACTCCGAGCGGGATGCCGTGGTCGCTGCGCAACCGCAGCAGGGCATAAGCCTGTTCGGCAGGCGGATGGCGCGCTGTCACCGCGCTCTCCAGCAGGGCAGGCGCTTTCGCCAGCACGCGCGCAAAGCGTTCCCGCTCCGCGCGCACCGTCTCCAGCAGGTAGTCGGTGAGCGGTGTGAAACCCAGCTGCGTGCGTGCGGTCTGGTCCGCGACCTGCACGAGACCTTCGAGCCAGGTGAGGGACACGCCGGTGAGGGCGAGCTCCGTGGCCGCGTTACGCAGCAGCCTGCGCACCACATGCGACCGCCCGCGGGGCCCCGGCACGAAGCCCGACCCGATGAGCAGGGCAGCGGTGAAGACCCGGTCAACCAGCAGGCGAACCCGCTGGGCCTGTGTGCCGCGCGTCCCGTGCACCGACAGCACGTCACGGACACTCTTCACCAGCGCCTCGAAGCGCGGCACACCGAACGGTTCACGGGTGTCGTCCACGGCGCTGAGGAGTTCGCTCTCCAGGATCGCGACCTCCAGCAGCGAACGGCCCTGGGAGGCCGGGCTGAACTGGAGGTGGGCGAGCGTGAGATAGCGTCCGCACCGGCATCCCGGACCGCAGGCGCCGCCACAGGGGGAACCGACCGGGAACTCGATGCTGAGCCGAGGCCCGCCGGCGAGCACCGCCCGCTTCGCGGTCGACACGGTCCGCCAGTCGTATCCGATCCGATGCCCCGCCATCCCCAGGTGGGCAAGGGCCCGGCACAGGGGGTCGGAGTCGGCGGGGTGCGCCGGCACAACGAAGGCGAGCCTGCCCGCGTCCACCCCCACACCGGCGAGTGCTTCCACGACGTGCTCGATGGGGACGTGGAACGGACGTGGCCCCGCCCAGACGGCGCTCAGCACCCGCTGGGCCGAAGGGGGCATGGCGACCGGCAGGGCACCCATGGGCCGCGTCCCGATCGACCAGCGCACCGTGTAGACGCCGCCCCACGATCGGGACACCGAACTGAGCAGCGGGTCGATCCACGAGGGCGCCAGGTGGCTCGTAAACAGTTCCGCGCGGTCGGGCGGCACCAAGGTCGGCGGCGGCTGCCAACGGTAACCCCGGGCGGCCAGGACCTCGGACGCCTGCTGAATATCTGTCGACGCTCCGGCCAACCCTACCGTCCCCCAATTCATTAGTGACTCACTTATGACTCCCAATGTAACAAGAAAAATTCCGAGCCCAAAGATTACCCAAATTGATAAATAAATGCCATGATATCGCGACCTGAGATCACTCCCAAAGGATCTCATTTACGACATACCGTCTGCGACATTCGTTTCTTGACTAGACTAGTCATGCACTGTCAAGATTTCCTCAGTCGAACCGAGTGACTCAAAACCGAAGTGACGGAGAGGTCCCACCGTGCGCACTCTTGCCGCCTTTTCCCTGACCACCCTCGCGCTGCTGCTCATGGGCATCACGACCGTGGGAGCGCTCCCCACACGCTCGACGAGCCTTCACGAAACCAGCTGGGCCGCTTCGGCCGAGGGGCCGGCCAGCGGCACCGACGGCGACATCCCGCTCTGCTGCTGAGACGGTCCGGGGAAGGCGGCGGCACAGCGCGAAAGGGCCCCCCGAGCAACTCGAGGGGCTCTTCGACCATCGTTCCCGGCGGCTCCGGATCTCAGCAGCACAGAGGCAGGTCGGGGCCATCGGGGCCGCCCGCAGCACGGACGTCCCGGCCGGCGACCGCACCCCGGACCGGCCCGGCCGGCGATGACGCCCCCAGGACACAGAGCAGGGCCAGGACGGCGAACAGAGAGCGGGCAGCAGCGGTGCTCCTCATACGTTTTCTCTCCCGATTGCCTTGCACGCCAGTCGACGGGATGCTGCAGGGCGGCGCGCCGACACCGCGGGCGGGGCCGATCGCCCATACGAACGAAATTACATGACTGCCGCAGTCAAGACGGCGGCAAGCCTGGAGCATGAGCGTCACTTGTCGTGGTTTGATACATTTCATTTCTGTCGAAATATTCTTTTGAGGGTGTTTTCTCGTGGCTCGGGGCAGCGGGCGTGTCGTCGGCGTAACGGCCGGGCAGCGGCAGCGTGCCCGCTCGGAAACGGCGTGCGACCTCGGACGCCCGGAGCTTCCCGCTGGTCGTGACCGGCAGGCTCCCGCGGGACGCGAAGTGCACCTGTGCGACGTAGAGATCGAGCTCTCCCGCCAGCCGACGCTTCAGGAGACCGGCCAGTCCGGCCGGAGGTGCGCTCACGCGCAGTTCGGCCACCAGATGGACGTCCGAACCCCGTCCGCCCTCCCCGCTCCTGGGCGGATCCGTCGCGAACACGACGCAGCGGCCCGGGTTGATCTCCGGGAACGCGGCGCACACGGCGAGGACGTCCGCCGGGTGGAACTGCTTCCCGCGATGGACCAGCACGTCGTCGGCCCGTCCCAGGACGAAGAGATGGTCCCCGTACAGGAAGCCCCGGTCTCCCGTGGCGTGCCACTCCCCGCCGCCGGAAGGCCGCACGGGAGCCGCGTCCCGCTGCTGCCAGTAGCCGCTGAACAGCTGAGGTCCCCGGAGCAGGATCTCGCCGACGGCGCCCTCCGCCGCCCCTGCGACGGCCACCCGCGTCCCCGCCACAGGGATGCCCGAGGAGAGCAGCGATGCGATGGGCTCGTCCACCGCACTCCCCCGCTCCACGGGAACGACCGCGCCCTCGGCCAGGGGCCGCCGCAGCACCTCCAGGCGCAGGGCAGGTCGCTCGGGGGTGCTCGCGGTGACGGTGAGGGTGGCCTCCGCCATGCCGTAGGAAGGGCACAGGGCGGCGCGCCGGAAGCCCGCGGCGCCGAAGTGCGCCGCGAACCGGTCCAGCGTGCCGGGCCGGACGAACTCCCCGGCGTTGCGGGCCACCCGCCACGAGGCGAGGTCGAAGGCGTCGGCCTCCGCACGCGGAACGCGCCGTACGCACAGGTCGTAGCTGAAGTCGGGGGCG
The DNA here is from genome assembly GCF_003814875.1 of Streptomyces sp. Ag109_O5-1. Classification (GTDB taxonomy): domain Bacteria; phylum Actinomycetota; class Actinomycetes; order Streptomycetales; family Streptomycetaceae; genus Streptomyces; species Streptomyces sasae. The sequence continues at coordinate 3,308,067 of NZ_RKQF01000001.1, forward strand.
CTGGACAGGGTCCCCCGGCACGCGCTGACGGCCGCCGGCCAGGACGCCGGTGAACAGGCGAACTCACGGGCCGGCATCAGCACCGATCCGTACCCGGTGAACATCGGCCGCAGCACCCCCGTCACCAGGCCCATGTCATGGGAGAGCGGCACCCAGGTCACGGCCACGTCGTCGTACCGCTCCCGGTAGGTCCGCGCTGCCTGGCCGCAACTCGCCAGCAGCGCGCCGTGGCTGATGGCCACCCCCTTCGGATCGGCGGTCGACCCGGAGGTGTACTGCAGGAAGGCGATGTCGTGGGCCTGCGCGTGGGTGACCGTACGGCTAGGCGCGCCCGGGGCGGCGGCACGTTCCCAGGAGCGTACGGCGCACCGCGCGCCCCGGCCGTCCAGGAGCGAGCGGATCTCCTGGTGCCACCCGTCCGTCGTGATCAGCAGGGCGGGATCGCAGTCCTGGACCATGCCCAGCAGCCGGTCACGGAACGCCCCGGGACGGGACGCCTCGGGGGTTGGTGCCGGCACTGCGATCAGACCGGCCCCGACGACTGCCAGGAAGACGGCCGTGAACGAGGCGTCGTTCGGCAGGACGAGCAGGACGCGGTCGCCGGGTGCGGCACCGTCCGCGCGCAGAACGGAAGCGCAGTGCTCGGCGAGCGCCGCCAGTTCGGCGAACGTCGTCGAGGCACGGACCGCTCCGTCGCGCCATGTCGTCACGGCGGTGCGTCGGGGGTGGCGTCGGGCGTGCTGTCGCAGCCAGCCGTACGCCGTCGGCACCAGGGGGCCCTGGCTCGTCACCGACCGGTGTCCGCGTGCGCGGGGGCCGCGGCGAGCGCCGCCCGTGCGATTTTGCCGCTGGGCGTACGGGGCAGCGATCCGGTGGGCCCGGTGACGACACCGCGCAGGGTAAGGCCGAGACGCTGTGCCGCCGCCTGTACGGCGGGGGTCACATCGGCCGGGCAGTGCCTGCTGACCTCCACATGGCAGGTGAGGTCGGCGCCGACGACGGCGACATCCGTCACCCCCGGGATCAGCCGGATCTCGAACTCGAGGCGGGCCTGGTCCGGATCTCCCGAGACGTCCGCTCTGCCGACCACCGTGAGAAATCCGTCGGCGTCCAGGAAGCCGATGTCCCCGGTGTCCATGAAGCGTTCCTCGTCGTCGCCGCGATCGGCGCCGCGCAGACTCACGCGGATCTCTCCGACGGCGCCCGCCGGTACGGCGTGCCCGTCGCGCGCGATCTCGATCCCGATGCCCGGCAGCGGCCGCCCGACGGACCCCGGACGGTCGAGCCAGTCCTCGGAGCCGATCTCCGTGAGGGTGCCGCGCGAGGTGCCGTAGTACTCGTGCAGCACGGGGCCCAGCAGGTCTATGGCGCTGCGCTTGACCACGGGCGGACAGGCCGATCCGCCGTGGAAGACCACGCGCAGCGGGTGGTGCGGTGCCTTCCCGTCCTCCACCAGTTCCAGCAGGCGGTCGGGGCTCAGCATGGCGCTGTCCGCCTCGTACCGGTCGACCGCCGCGAAGAAGCCGGCGGGCGACCAGTCGCGCTGCACGACCACCGCGCTGCCGGCCTGGAGGGCGTAGAGGGCCGGCCCGAGTGTGCCCAGGTGGTAGGTGGGGTTGGCCATGACGTGCGCGCCGCGGTCGGTGCCGGCGCCGTACCGCTCGGCCACGGCGACGCCCTTGTACGGACGGGGCGGGCGCGGGCGGAGCACGGCCTGGGGGACGCCGGTGGTGCCCGAGGTGGCGAACACCAGGTATCCGGCCCGTGGCCGCCGCGCGGACCCGGGGGCGGCGGGGGGCGGTTCGACCGCCGCGGCCAGTTCGTCGTCCCCGACGACCGGGCACGGCAGCGGTCCGAAAGAGCGGGAGCCGTCGGTGACGAGCACGGCGGCGGCGGTGCCGGTGAGCAGTGCGTCGGCCGTCGGGGTCGCGAAGTGGTGGGCGCCCACGGGAAAGACTCCGTAGCCGTGGCGCAGCCCCGCCAGGGCCAAGGCGAAGAAGCGGGGTCCGGTAGGGATGTCCGTGGCGACGATGGCGCCCTCCGCCACCCCCGCCCGCTTCAGTCCCCGGGCCATCGCATCGGCCCGTTGCGTCAACTCGCGGAAGGTGAAGGCCTCTTCCGAGTCGGTGACGACGACGGCGGGGCGGTGGGGGAACCGGTCCGCCGTCTTCCAGGGGTCCCAGAGATAGGGCCGCATGTGCCTCACCTGTCCCGGCTGGCGGAGACGTCCGCGAGTACGGTGGCCAGTGCCGCGAAGTCCGGCTGGGTCAGCACCAGTTCCAGGTCGATCTCGGTGTGGAACATCTTTTCCAGCTCGGTGACGAGTTCCACGGCGGCGACGGAGTCGCCGCCGGCCGAGAAGAAGTCGTCTTCGGGCCCGACCTCGCGCATGAGGATCTCGGACGCGGCGGTCAGCACCTGACCGAGGGGCGTGTCGGACATGGGTTCTCCAGAGGTATCCGGTGCGGCGTGGCCGCGTCGTCGGTTCAGCGGACCTGGGGTACGGCGGGGCGGAACTCCGCGTCGGAGTTCGTGTCCGGCCGCGGGGAAGCGGGTGCACCCGCGCGCGCCACGGTGTTCATCACGTCCGTGGCCATGGCGTCGAGGATGCTCCGGGCCAGCGGTCCACCGACCGTCGCCCCGTCGAAGCGCAGACCGAGGAACAGCCGGTCGCGGTAGGCGTTGCAGTTCAGCAGCAGGGCGGAGTCCTGGGTCGTGCCGATGCGGACCAGGGGGTAGGCGTCGGTGGTGATCCGTGCCGGTCCCGTCTCACGGGTCGCCGCGTAGTCGCCCTCGAAGGTGCGCAGGTGGACGATTACCTGCTGCCCGTCCCGCAGGGGGCCGCCCGCTACGGGCTCGGGCGTGCAGTCGGCGATGTCCTCGGGGGTCATGATCTGGTGACGCAGCGCGTCGAGGAGCCTGCCGCGGACATGGTCCACCACGTCGGGCAGGCGCTGGTCGAGGCCGGTCAGGGCCAGCGGGGCGGAGCCGGCGAGCATGCCCACCAGGTCCCGCTCGCGGGTGGACCGGGTGTCCACCGTGGTCCGGACGGCCAGCCGGTCCCGCCCGGCGGCCCGTGCGGCGGCCCGGGCGAAGGAGGCGACCACCCACTGCGGCAGCGAGCACCGCTCGCGTTCGCACAGCCGCCTCAGCGGTGCCACGGTCTCGGCCGGGAACTCGATCCGCACCACGCCGTCCTCGGTGCCGGCCGCCGCGGCGGGCCGCGTCCATCCGTTGGCGGCTTCGAAGGCCAGCCGCCGGCTCCAGTCCCGCCGGGCGCGTACGGTCCGCTCCGGGGTAGCGCCCGCGTGCTGGCGGATCGCCGCGGCGGCGAGCGAGGGGGCCGTGGCCGGTGGGGTCTCGCCGCGTCCGAGAGCCTCGTAGTCGCGCCAGACCTCCCGGGCGAACAGATGGTGCGCGCGGCCGTCGAAGACCATGTTCTGGAAGGTCGCCAGCAGCGCGTGCCGGTCGTCGCCGTGGCTCAGCAGCCGCAGGGCGAACGGCCGGGAGCCGTCGGCCCACTCGGTGACCACGTCGCGTGACAGGACGGCCGAGGCGTACCGGGCGAACTGTTCGGCCGAGGCGGCGCGCACGCTCTGCACGGTGACCGACCGCTCGTCGGTGCCGGGCGGGTGGGCCTGCTGGCCGCGCGGGCCGCCGGGGCCGGAGACCAGCCGCATGTGCAGGGCGTCGTGCCTGCGGACGAACGCGTCCAGGGCCTCGACGAGCCGGGAGGTGTCGAGCCCGCCCGAGATCTCGAAGGAGATCCGGACGTTTTTGTGCACCCATCCGGCCCGGTTGATCTTCGCGTGGTAGCGCTGCTGCTCGAAGGTCAGGGGCACCACGGCTGGTCCCGACGGCACCGGTGTCCCGTCCTGCGGGCGGCTCCCGGTGTTCCGCGGGTCGCTCAGATCAGACATGCGAACTCCTCGCCGTCCGCCAGGAGCTCAGCGGGGGCTCCCGATTCCACGATCCGGCCGCCGTTCATGACGATCACCTGGTCGGCCCGGTCCAGGACGGTGAGGCGGTGCGCGATGACGACCACGGTGATGCCCGCCGCGAGCAGGCCGTCCAGGATGCGCTTCTCCAGCGCCGGGTCCAGGGCGCTGGTCGCCTCGTCCAGGATCAGCAGCCGCGGCTTCTTGGCGAGGGCCCTCGCCAGCACGATCCGCTGCCGCTGCCCGCCGGACAGCCCGTGTCCGCCGGGGCCCACCAGGGTGTTGTAGCCCATCGGCATGGCCTGGATCTCGTCGTGGATCTGGGCCGGCCGTACCGTGTCGATCAGCTCGTCCTTGGCCAGGTCCTCGTCGGCGCCGAAGAGGATGTTCTCGCGGATCGAGCCGCCGAAGAGCCGGGCGTCCTGGTTGACGTAGCCGATCTGCCGCCGGAACGTGGGCCGGTCCAGTTCGGCGATGTCCACGCCGCCGACCGTCAGGATGCCTGCGGTGGGGACGTGGAGCCCGGCCAGCAGCATGCCGAGGGTCGACTTGCCCGACCCCGACCTGCCGACGACCACCACGAACTGGCCCGGTTCGATGGCGAGTTCCACGTCCTTGAGGGTGGGGGCGGGGGCACCGGCGTAGCGGAAGGCCACTCCGGTCGCGGTGATCCGGCCCGGTTCCGTGACCCCGGTGTCGGCGAGCAGCCCGCGGGGCTCCGGCGGCGTACGCAGGACGTCGTCGAGTCTGGCCAGCGTGGGCCGGATCATGGCGAGTTGGGAGGCGGCGTCGAACACGCCCTCCAGCGGGACGAAGAGCGCCATCGTCAGCGTCATGAAGCCCAGCGCGGCGCCGAGGGAGGTGTGCCCGTGGAGCACGCGCCAGACACCGAGCAGCAGTACGAGGAGGGGGGCCGCGAACTGCGTCGCCCTGCTCAGCGATGTGGTCAGCGCGAGACTGCGGCGCGCGTGCAGCCGCTTGTTCACCTCGCGGACCAGGGAGTGCGACCAGCGCTCGGCCGAACGTCCCTCCATGCCACTGGCCTTGAGGCTGGTGATGCTCTCCAGCATCTCCATGAGTTCTGCCTGGGACGTCGTCTGCCGTTCCAGGACCTCCTGGCTGAGCACCGTCTGCCGGCGCCAGGTGAGGACGAGCACGCCGGCCTGGACGGCGATCAGCGCGATCACCACCGCGGCGAGGAACGGGTCGACCAGCACGATGGCGATCAGGTAGGCCGCGGTCAGCAGCACGTCGAAGGCGGCGGAGACCGCGGTGAGGCTGAGCACCTGGGTCAGCACGCTGCTGGTCCGGGCTCTCATGGCCAGGTCGCCGGAGTTGCGCACGGTGAAGTAGTCGTACGGCAGTGAGGTCAGATGGCCGACGATGCCCAGGGTCAGGCGTTTCTCTATGACCGCCTGCCGTCTGGTCACCAGGAACGACCTCACGACCTGCAGGGCGAGGAACAGCAGCGCCAGGCCGCCGAGGACGGCCGCGAAGAGCCACAGTCTGGTCGCGGCCCGATCCGGCACCACATGCTCGACCATGAAGCCGGTGCTGAGGGGCAGCGCCAGCTCGAAGGCCATCAACGCGCCCGAGGCCAGCGCGAGCCGGATCAGTTCACGGCCGCGGGGCAGGAACTGGCCCAGCTGTCGCCACGGCCCCTGCGCGGAGTTCTGGGCCGTCTTGGCGCGGGGCTGCGCCAGGGGCGGTTCGAACTCCAGCGCCACGCCGGTGAACGCCTCGGCCACCGAGGCGCGGCTCAGCCGCCGGCGTCCGAACGCCGGGTCGATGACGTCCACGTAGTCCTTGGTCGCCGCTTCGAGCACCACGAAGTGGCTGAAGTTCCAGAACAGGATGGCGCCGGGGGTCAGTTTCGGGAGGGCGTCGAGGTCGGCGCGGACGCCTCTGCCGCGCAGGCCGAACGAGCGGGCGATCTCCAGCAGCGTGCGGGCGGACGAGCCGTTGCGGCCCGAGTCCGCGCGGGCGCGGACCGTGTCGAGGTCCACCTCGACGCCGTGGTGACGCAGGGTCGTCACCAGACAGGCCGGCCCGCAGTCGCTGACCTGGGTCTGGTAGCAGACGGACAGGCGTCCGTGACGGGACCGGCCCAGCCCCTCCCGAGCAGCTGCGACGACGGCCCTGAGCCCCTTGGGCCGGTGTACCGAGGCGTCATGCCCGAGCACCGGGCCCAGCCCGTCGGCCCGTCGATGGTGCTCCAGCGCCTCCGTGCGGAAGCGCGAATCTGCCGACATCCTCCTGCCCTTTCCTCTCGGCGGCGGCGTGCCGGGAGCGGGTGACCGCTCCGGCACGCCGACCGGGTCCTGCGGCACCTTCCGTACCGATGCCCCGGGCGCTGCAGAGGACTGCGGCGCCCGGGGCGGCCGCGCGGTCTCCGTGGGACGGAGCCGGCGGCGGGTTCAGCTACTTCAGATGACGCACTTGGAGTCGACGTGGAAGGTGCCGCCCACGATGTCGTCGAGCTCCTCGTCGGAGAGGTTGGTGATGTCGACCTGGTTCTCGGTCATGTTTTTCCCTTTCTCGAAAGCGAAACAACACCGTGGCGGACATCGGGTCGACCACGGCAATGAGACCGTACCCAATCGATCCTCAGAAATAAAGCCTTGACTGAGAAAGTTGACATCAAGTCACAATCACTGTCACCCTCAAAGTCAGTGTGATCCGGTGAAGTGCCGAAGGCGCGTCGCCGGGCAGCTCCGCAGCTCAGGAGGAGGCCCCCATGCACGCTCCGACACTCGCCCGGTGGGTAGGGGACACCAGCGCCTTCATGACCACGTACTGGCGCCGGCGCCCCGGCGTCTTCCGGCCGGACGGCGGGGCGCCGAGCCCGTTCACGCTCGCCGACGTCGACGCCGCGTTCGCCACGGGACTGCTGCGCGAGCCCTACATCGAGATGACCCGCGCCGACCTGACGCTCAGCCCCTCGGACTACCTCTCCTCGCGGCCCATGTACAGCGACCGGCACGACGGGTTCGCCGACGAGCGGAAGATCTCCGCGCTGCTGGACCAGGGCGCGACCCTGCTGCTGCGCCGCGTCGACCAGTGGCACGAGCCCACCCGGGAACTGCTGGCCGCCCTCACCGGCGAGCTGGGCCTGCCCGTGGAGGCCTTCTGCTTCGTCACCCCCGCCGGCCGGCAGGGGGTACCCCTCCACCGCGACGACGCCGACGTGCTGGTCGTCCAGACCGAGGGAAGCAAGCACTGGCACGTGCACGAGGGCCCGGCCGACGGCAACTGGCAGCAGGGCAGGGTGGACGACGACCCGCCGCCGGAGGTCATGCAGGCCACGCTCAGGGCCGGCGAGGTGCTGTACATTCCCCGCGGCTTCGCCCACCGGGCCACCGGCGACAGCGGGCTGTCCGCCCATCTGTCGCTGACCGTCCGGGAGGTCCACATGGGCGACCTGTTCCGCAGCCTTCACAAGATCGCCGGGGAGAGGATGGCCGTGGAGACCCGGCCGCTGACCGACGACGCGGTCCTGGCCTGTGCGAAGGGCATGCTGGAACACGTGCGTGCGCGCCTCGACGCGCTCTCGCCCGAGGACCTCGTCCGGCATGCCCGCCGCACCCGGCTCGCCCAGCTTCCGCCGGCACCTCGCCCGCCGGCCCTGACCCGGCGGGCCATGACCGGGGAGGCGGTGCCGGCGGCCGGACGCGAGGGCCACGAGCCGCCGGGCGACGCCCCGGACCCTGAATCCCGCCGGAGCTGACCGGGCGCGGCGGTTCAGCGGAAGGCGGTTCAGCGGAAGGTGACCGGCAGGGCGAGGACCTTGCCCACCGACAGGTAGGGCGAGCGGCGCAGTTCCGCCTCGTCGGTGCTCACCACCGCACCGGTCCGCCGCAACTCGTCGAAGAGTGCCGTGATGCTGCCCCTGGCGAGCGCGGCCCCGGGGCAGTAGTGCGGCCCGAACCCGAAGGAGAGATGGGCGAGCCGGTCGTCGCCGGGGCGGAAGGCCAGCGGGTCCGAGAAGTGCCGCGGGTCGAGGTTTCCGGGCCCCAGTCCCAGCAGGATGCGGTCGCCGCGGCGCAGTTCGTGGCCGTCCACGGTGAGCGGGGCGCTGACGTGCCGCTGTACGAAGCGGAAGGGACAGCCCAGCCGCAGGGTCTCCTCGGTGAGCGCGTCGGCGTCATGGTCCCGCTGTTCCTCGGCACGGCCCCAGTGCCGGACGGCGTCGGTGAGCAGCGCGGCGAGCGGGTCCAGGGAACCGGTCAGGATCTGGGCGGCGGCGGCCACCGCGGATTCGGGGCCGAGGCCGGGCGACGCCTCGATGGCACGCAGCGCCTCCGTCGCCGGCCCCTGGCCGGTGGCCAGTACGGTGCCGTGGATCTCCGACCGGAGGGCGTCCAGCGCCTTGCGCGTGGTCAGGGCCAGGTCGTCGTCGGTCAGCGACAGCGGCTTCGCCATGTACTGCACGATCCCCTCGGCCGCCGCGACGGCGGGCCGCAGCCGAGGCTCGGGAACCCCGAAGAGGGCGGCGATCAGATGCCGGGCGAAGGGGTACGCGAAGCCGCCGACCCATTCCACGGTCCCGGCGGCACGGGCCTGCTCGACGAGTTCCGCGCAGCGCGTCCGCGCCGAGTCCAGGACGGGTTCGAGAGCCGCATTGGTGAACGCCGGACGCAGTCCCTCCTTGAGAGCCTCGTGGTGGTCGCCGTGCGAGAACAGGGGCCAGAGGGCCAGGAACTCCTTGATGGGCCGGTGCAGCTCGTACTGCTCCGGAGGGAGCATCCCCATGAGCGGATCACTGATTTTGGCGTTCTGCAGGGACCGCTCGCGCAGCAGGACCCGCACCTCGTCGTAGGTGTTGACGAACAGCGCCTTCATCGTCGGTTCGTAGGCGGAGACGGTCTCGGTCATGCCGTGCATGGCGGTGTTGGGATCGGTCACCGAGTAGTCGTCGAACATGGGGTGGGTCATGGTCTGCTCCTTTCGGACGTCCGGACGTCGCCGGGACGGGCCTGCGGTGAGGGGGCGTCGGTACGGAGGGAGGCGAGTACGAGGTCCGCCGCGGCGGCCACGTCGGGTGCGGTGCGCACGAAGCCCGCGGGCAGCGCGGGCGGCGCGCCGGCCGGTGCGGCCCCGACCAGCACGGCACCTCGGCAGCCGGCGTGCAGACCGGCGAGCACGTCGCTCACCATGTCGCCCACCATCCAGCTGGCCGCGAGGTCCAGGCCCAGGTCCGCCGCCGCACGCAGCAGCATCCCGGGGCCCGGTTTCCGGTCCGGATGCTCGATCACGGTCCGGTCGGCGCCCCGCGGAACCTCCGGGCAGAAGTAGGAGGCGTCCAGACGGCAGCCCTCGTCGGCGAGCAGCGTGTCCAGAGCCGCGCCGACCGCGCGGTAGGCGGTCTCGTCGATCAGCCCGCGGCCGATGGCGGACTGGTTGGTCACCAGTACGGTGACGAATCCGGCGGCGGTGAGACGGCGCAGGGCCCGGCCGGTGCCGGGCAGCAGCTCCACCCGCCGGGGGTCGCCGAGGTGGGGCACATCGCGGATCAGGGTCCCGTCCCGGTCGAGGAAGACCGCGGGCCGCGTCCCCGCGGCGGGCACGGTCACGCCGGCTCCGGAACGTTGACCAGCGAGGTCTGCGGGGGCGGGCCGTCCTCGCGCCGCGGGGAGGCATCGCGGGCGGGCCGTACGGACTGCCGCTCCAGGTCCGCCCGCAGCAGCTGCGAGGCCGCGTGGCAGACCGTCATGTGGACGTCCTCGATGACGCCGTGGTTGCTGCTGGCCACCCGGATGTGCAGGTCCGCCAGCGGAGCCACACCGGCGGCGGTGTCACCGGTCAGGGCCACGAGCCGCTGGCCGTTGCGCCTGGCCATGTCCCCCGCGCGCACGACGTTCGGGCTGGTCCCCGAGCAGCTCAGCGCGACGACGAGGTCCCCGGGCCGGGCGTAGGCGGCCAGCTGGTAGGCGAACACCTCCTCGTAGGCGATGTCGTTGGCGATGGCGGTGGTGAGGGGGGTGCTGTCGCTGAGGCAGAACGCCCGCAGCGGCGCACAGTCCGGCACGGCGCTGGTCTTGAGCAGGTCGGTGACATGGTGACTGGCCGTCGCGGAACTCCCGCCGTTGCCGAGGAGGAACACCTGCCGCCCCTCCGCCCGCGCCAGGCCCAGCTGTTCGGCGTACCGGGTCACGGCCGACCGGTCCAGGAGGGCGAGGGCCCGCGCCAGTTCCCCCAGGTAGCTCTCCAGCTGGCGGTTTCCGCCGTTGGCCTGATCGGTCGGCATTCCGGTTCCCCTCGCGTGAGACATCCTCACAACAGCGCGTCGTGACTGTGCACCCAATCGCACCTTGACAGATTGTCACAGTCATCAGTCACAATCAAGAGTCGACCTTTGCCGCCACCGCTACGCGGGCTCTCGGGAGCGCGACTGCAATGCGGTCGGCGAATCCAGTCACAAACCGCTTCCTTTACGGGAGGAAATTTGTCCATGCCCTCGCGGACCGGACATCGCGTCCAGTCCCTGGATGAGACTCCGATCTACTCGAGGCCGGCCGCAGGCACCCGGATCGGAATTGCGGGGGCGGGCGGTATCGCGAGTTTTGCTCATATCCCCGCCTATCTGCAGCTCGGTCTGACTCCGGCCGTCCTCTTCGACAACGACCCGTTCTCCATCGACCGGGCGCTGGATGCGATGGGGGACGCGCCACGCCCCCGGGTCTTCACCTCCGGCCGGCAGTTCGCGGAGGCACTGCCCTCCCTCGGGCTGGACGTCCTGGACGTCGCCCTGCCATCGCCTCTCCATCACGCCTTCCTGACCGAGCTGCTCGACGTCTGCGGGTCGGCCTGCCCGCCGCTGCTGGTGCAGAAGCCGCTGGCCCAGGACAGCGGCGCCGCGCGGGACCTCGCCGAACGCGCCGCGGCCCTGGGCGTCCCGATGGCGGTCAACCTCAACGGCCGCTGGGTGCCGACCTTCCGCAAGGCACGCGAGCTGCTCGCACGCGGCCTGGTGGGTCCCGACCCCCTCGTCTCGTTCGTCAACCGGGGCCTCAACCGCAAGGAGGGCGACCAGTGGCGCAGCCGTCTCCCCCGGCTGATCGCCTACGAGATGGCCGTGCACCACGTCGATCTGCTGCACTGGGCGTTCGGGCCGGTCAGCTCGGTGTACTCGGTGGTCCGCAACGTCGGGGGGCTCGGCGTCGACGGCGACAACGTGGCGGTCATCGTGCTGCGATTCGCGTCGGGTGCCGTGGCCAACCTGCTGGAGGACTGGGCCTGCCGCGACGACGGCGTCTGGCACTACCACCCGGACGCCGAGCAGATCGTCGTCTCCGGACCCGGTGGCACCCTGGTCGCCACGCCGACCGAACTGCGGGTGACGACGGACACCGGCGAGGAGACCTTCACCACGGCCACGTCGTGGTTCCCGGACGCCTTCGCCGGTCCCATGGCCGAGTTCCTGGCGTCACTGGCCGAGGGCCGGGAGAGCGAACTCGCCGCCCTTCGGCACGTCGACGTCCTGCGCACCCTCGACGCGGTGTACGAGTCCTCCCGCACCGGCGAGTCCGTACGCCTGGAGTCACGGACGGAGGCGGCGCGTTGAACGGCGAGCTGCTGCGCACCACGGAAGTCCCCGCTCTCCTGGGCGGGGAACCCGTACGCGCCACCCCGCTGCCGGTGGCCTACGACGGCTCCGGCAGGATCTTCGGCCCGGAGGAGGAGGACGCCGTACGCGACGTGCTCCGCCGCGGGACCCTCACCCGGTGGGGCGGCACCGCCGTCGACGACCTCGAACGCGCCTGGGCCGAACGCCTGGGCGTGCCGCACGCGCTCGCCGTGTCGTCCGGGACCGCCGCGCTGCACGTGGCCCTCGCAGCGCTGGACCTCGCACCGGGATCCGAGGTGGTCACCACCCCGGTCACCGACATGGGCACGGTCATCGCGATCCTCCAGGCCAACCTGGTGCCCGTCTTCGCGGACGTGTCCCCGGAGACCGGGATGCTGACCTGCGAGACGGTGGCGGCGGCGATGACCGCGCGCACCGGCGCGATCCTCCCCGTGCACCTGTTCGGCCGCTGCGCCGACACCGCGGCACTGCGTCAGCTGGCAGACGAGCACGGGGTCTTTCTGGTCGAGGACGCGTCCCAGGCGCACTTCAGCTTCGACCGCGAGGGCTACGCGGGGACGCACGGCCACCTCAGCTGCTTCAGCCTTCAGCAGTCCAAGGTGGTCAGCTGCGGGGAGGGCGGGATCGTCGTGGCCGAGGGCCGGTTCCACGAGCGTGCCGAACTCATCCAGAACAAGGGGTGGCTCAGAGGCCGGCAGGGCGACCGGGCCTATCCGGTGGTGGGCCTGAACTACCGCATGCCGGAGCTGTCCGCGGCCGTGGCCCTCTGCCAGCTCCGCCGCGCGACCGAGATCATCGCCCGGCGGCGGCGGTCGTACGCCGTGGTCGTCGAGGCGCTGCGGGACGAACCGGGACCGGTGATCACCGCCGAGCGCCCGGGAGAGCGAGCGAGCTGGTGGGCGCTGTGCGTGCGCTGGCCCGAGCTCGCCGACGAGCCGGAACTGGCCGCGGCCGTGGAGAAGTCGCTGCGGGCCGACGGTGTGCCGTTCAGCCCCGGCTACATCGGCACCTCGCCGCTCTATCTGAGCGCCGCCCTCCAGCGCCGGGGCACGGAGGGACGCCACGGCCTGCCCTGGACCCTGCACCCGGAACCGCCCGTCTACCGCCGGGGCGACTGTCCCCATGCGGAGCGCTTCCTGAAAGAGAGCTTCGTGATGAACTGGAACGAGGGCATCACACCGGACGACGCCGCCGACATCGCACGGGCCCTGGCCCGGGCCCTGCCCGCGGCGCGGGCGTTCACGGCCTCGTCACGACCCGCGGGCACCCGGCGATGACGCCGGCCGCCGCCTTCGACGGCTGGGCCCTCGATCCCGGCACCCTCGGATTCCATGTGCCGTTCGCCGAGTACGTGGCGGTGGCCGCGGCAGCCGGCTACGACGCGGTCGAGGTCCCCGTGGCCGAACTGACCGCGCTCGGACCGAAGCAGCTCGCCGAGCTGTGCGCCCGTCACGGGGTACGGGCCGGGATCTTCTCCTGCCCGTGGTCGGGACCGTACAACGGCAGTGTTCCCGACGAGGTGTTCGAGCAGCGGCTCCGGGACATCCCCCGGGTGTTTGCGCTCGTCGCCGAGGCGGGCGGCACCCGCGTCTCCGCCTTCTTCAACGGGCGGCGCCCGGGCATGGACGTGCTCACCCGCGACCGGCTCGCCGACCGGGCCGGGCGGCTCGCCGCACAGGCGGCACGCCACGGACTGCGGATGTGCCTGGAGCTCAACGACACCGACCATCTCGCCGCCGCGGCGGAGATCCTGCTGACCGCGCGGCGGGTCACCGGACACCGGCCGCAGCTGCTGGTGGACACCTTCCACCTCTACCGGGCGGGACTCGGGACCGAGTGGCTGGACGCGCTGCCGTCGGACGCGATCGGCTGGGTGCACGTCAGCGGGGTCCCGGACGGAACGCCCCGGTCGGCGGACAGCGGTCCGCGCACCGCGCCCTTCCGCGGTACGCAGCCGACGGCGGACCTGCTGACCGCCGTCCACCGGGCCGGCTACCGCGGACCGCTGTCCATCGAGGTGCTGCCCGCCCCTGAACCCGGCACCGGCCTGCACGCGCATGCGGCCGGCCTCCTGGAGACGGCCCGCCGGGGACTCCCCCGGGTACGGACCGCACCGGAGCGGGCCGGTGCGGTGAGCGGCCCGGACCGGACGGGAGGGGCGCGATGACCGACGCGCCGCTCCTCGGTAACCCGCCGCGGGCCGCGGACCGCCGTGCCAGGGCCGGCGACGGCGTGCTCCGTGACCCGCTCACCGGCCAGCAGGTCCTGATCGCCGGGCACCGGCAGGACAGGCCGCAGACGCGGACCGGACCGTGCCCGTTCTGCCCCGGCGGCACGGAGGCCCCGGATCCGTACGACGTCAAGGCCTTCCCCAACCGCTGGCCCGCGCTGCCCGGAGCCAGCGAGGTCGTGCTGTACACGCCGCGGCACACCGGTTCCCTGGCCCGGCTGAGCCAGCAGGAGGTGCGCAAGGTGGTCGACCTGTGGGCCGAGCGCACCGCGGAGCTCGGCCGGAGGGCGGACACCGGCTACGTCCTCGTCTTCGAGAACCGCGGCGGCGAGGCGGGGGCGTCCGTGGACCATCCGCACGGCCAGATCTTCGCGTTCCCCGAGCCGCCCGACGTCCCGATGCGTGAACTGCGCTCCGGCACCTGCGCGTTGTGCGCGGAGAGCGTTGCGGACGACCTGGTCGTGCTCGGCACCCGGGGCTGGCGCGCCTGGGTGCCCCGGGCGGCGGGATGGCCGTACGAACTCCGCCTGGCCCCCCGCGCGCATGTGCCGGACCTCCCGTCGCTGTCGTCGGAGTCCCGCGACGAAATGGCCTGGACGCTCGGCGAGGCGCTGCGCCGGCTCGACCGGGTGGTGGGCGGCACCATGCCGTCGATGATGTGGATCCACCAGCGGCCCACCCGGGGGCACTGGCCCCAGGCGCACCTGCATGTACATGTGACGGGTCTGTGGCACGCGCCGGGCAGGCGCCGGCACGTCGCGGCCGGTGAGCACGGTTCCGGGGTGATGGTCAATCCCGTGGTGCCAGCCGTGGCCGCCGGAAGGCTCCGCGAGGCCTAGGGAACGGGTACGGCGATGCCCGCGGCGCAGGCGCGTCGCGGGCATCGCCGTGTTCCTCGGGTGTCTCACTCCCGGTCGAGCACCGCCGCATAGCCGCCCCAGGCGGTGGCGTCGACGTCGGTGACACTCCAGCCGGTCTCGGCCGCGGCGACGGCCAGATCCGCCGGAGACACGAACAGCCAGTCGAACTCGTCGCTGCTGACGCCGGCGTAGGAGGTGCGCATGCGGACCAGTCCCCGCGGGTCGCCGCGCCGCACGTTCTCCTCCTGATAGGCCAGATCGGCCGGATCGGTGGAGAGCGCGACGTCGGTGTTGCCGAGCAGCACGCGCCCGCCCGGCCGGGTGACACGATGGCATTCGGCGAGCAGTCGGTTCACTCCGGCCGGGGTGCCGCCCATGGACAGCCCGTTGGAGAACAGCAGCACGGAGTCGAACGTCCCGGGGGCGTAGGCGAGCCGAAGGGCGTCCATGACCTGGACGTTCCGGCCGCCGCGCGCACGGCAGATCCGCACGGCCTGCGGGGAGATGTCGATTCCCTCGACCTCCAGGCCCGCCCGTTGCAGAGGCAGAAGGTGCTTGCCCGCGCCGCAGCCGATGTCGAGAACCCTGCCGGACGCCTTGTCGAAAGCCCGCCGTTCGTAGTCCCGGAAGTCCGACGGATCCTCGAAGCGGCGCTCGATGGGGTCCTCGGACACCTTCCCGTCACTGCGCACGTAGCAGAACGGCGGCCGGTAGCAGCCTCGCAGGTAGTCGTCCATGGCGATGGCATGGGGATCCACCGGATAGGTGCCGGTCCGGGTCTCTGTCATGGTCTCCCTGTCCTTCCTCTGGTACGGGTGGGGCGACCGGGGACACACGGGCTGCGGATCCCGGTCGGGGCCGGTCACGGTCCGGGCGTGCCCGGCGTGGTGGCGACCGGGCCGACATACACGCCCGCGCCGTCCGTGCCGAAGGGGAGTTCGGGCAGGCCACGGGCGGTCATGGCGGCCCGTACGTCCTGCTGGCGTCCGCGTGCCGAGCTGAGGAGGAGGAACCCGCCACCGCCGGCGCCGAGGACCTTTCCGCCGTCGGCGCCGCTGTCCCGGGCCAGTGCGTAGAGGTCCCGGACGCTGTCGTCGGCCGTGGTGGGCGACAGCGCCGCCTTCAGTGCCCAGTGCGCGTCCAGGATCGGCCCGATCTCGTCGACCCTGCCGTGCCGGAGCGCCGCCACGGCGGGCTCCACCAGGTCCTTGATGCCGTGCAGGCTCCGCAGCACGGCGGGGTCGGCGTTGAGCGCGCCACGGGCCTGCGCGGCGAGGGCGTGCCCGGCGTCCCTCGTCCCGCCGAGGCGGAAGAGCATGAGCCGTTCGTCCAGGTAGCGGGCGACCGCCGGGTGGGGTCGCAGCCGCTCCACCTCGACCGAGCGGTCCCGGGCGATGCGGAGCAGGCAGGGGCCCCCGAACGCCGCCAGGTAGTGGTCCTGCTTGCCGACGGGGCGCCGCAGATCCACCATCTCGACGGCGCTCGCCTGTTCGGCGAGTTCCGCCGGCCCGGGAGCTTCCGGATGACGCAACGCCGCGGTCAGTGCGACCGTGAACGCGCCGGAACCACCCAGCCCGGATCCGGCCGGCGCGTCGCTGTAGCAGCCGATCTGGAGGTCGCGTGGGCTGCCTGCCCGCAGGAGACAGGCACGGGCGTAGGGGTTGCGCAGCTGGGACGCCTCGGCGACCTCCTCCGGTTCTCCGAAGGCCGTCCGCACACCGCCTCCGAAGAGCCCCGGGTACCGGATCACACACACTCGCCGGTCCGTCGTCGTCCCCACCACCGCGCCGCCGAACCGGTCGGCGTAGCTGGGCAGGTCCGTACCGCCGCCGGCCAGGGAGATACGCAGGGGCGCGCTGGCCACCACCGCCCGGCCGAACCGGGCGGTGGTGGCCGGCGGCCGGACGGCGGCTCCGGTCACGCGAGAACTGCGCGGATACGACGCACACCGGCGCCGGACGACTGTTCCTTGACGATCCTGAAGTGCCCGAGTTCCCCGGTGTTGCGGACGTGCGGTCCGCCGCAGAACTCCAACGACCGCTCACCGATGCGGTACACCGACACGGTGCCGTCGTACTTCTCGTCGAACACGCCGATGGCGCCCTCGGACCGGGCCTCGGCCTGGGGCATCACGGAGTGGGTGACCTCGATCCGTTCGCCGATCCAGCTCCGCACGAGGTCCTCCACCCGGCGGATCTCCTCGGGTGTCATCGCCGTGGGATGGGAGAAGTCGAAGCGCAGTCGGTCCTTGGTGATGTTCGAGCCCTTCTGCAGCGCGTGCGGGCCGAGCACCTCGCGCAGCGCCGCGTGCAGGAGGTGGGTCGCGGTGTGGTAGCGGGTGCTCTCCTCGCTGTCGTCGGCCAGGCCGCTCTTGGCGGCCTGCGAACGGGAGCGCTCCTGGTGCAGGGCGAACTGCCGCCGGTACGCGTCGGTGTCGACGCCGACGCCGGACTCCGCGGCGATCTCGACGGTGAACTCCAGCGGGAAGCCGAAGGTGTCGTAGAGCTGGAAGGCGACGTCGCCGGGCAGGGTGTCGCCACCGGACTGCCGCAGCTCCGCCAGGGCGTGCGAGAGTCTGGCGGTGCCGCGCTCGATGGTCTGCGCGAACCGCTCCTGCTCCTTGGCCAGTTCGGCGAGGATCCGGCCGCGGTTCTCCACCAGTTCCGGGTAGGCCTCGCCGTACATGTCGACGACGACGTCGGCGGTGGCCACCCAGTCGGAGGCTTTGACGCCCAGGTGCTGGGTGTAGCGGACAGCCCGGCGGATGAGGCGCCGCAGCACGTATCCGGCGCCCTGGTTGCCCGGTGAGACCTGGCCGCGGTCGCCGAGGATGAAGACGGAGGTGCGCAGGTGGTCGCTGAGGATGCGCAGGGCGCGGGTCAGCTTCGCGTCCGAGCGGATCTCCTCGGGCGGGTAGGCGCCCTTGCCGACGAGCGCGTCGATGATCGGGGCGAAGCACGGGGTCTCGTACACCGTGGCCGCGCCGTTGAGGACGGCGATGGTGCGCTCCAGGCCCATGCCGGTGTCGACGTTGCGCCTGGGCAGGGGCCGGATGACGCCGTCACGCCGGTCGAACGTCATGAAGACGTTGTTCCAGATCTCGAAGAACCGGGCGTTCCCGCAGAGTCCGGGGAGGCAGGTGGCGGCGTCCTCGTCGGGACACCGGGTGCCGGTGAGATCGACGAAGATCTCGGTGTCCGGGCCGCACGGCCCCTCGGGCCCGGCGGCCCACCAGTTGTGCTCCTCCGGGAGGAAGACGATGTGGTCCTGGGCGATCCCCAGGGAACGCCACAGTGCGGCCGACTCCTCGTCCCGGGGAACGCTGTCGTTGCCGGCGAAGACGGTCACCCACAGCCGGTCCGGGTCGATGGCCAGGCAGTCCTCGCGGACCAGGAACTCGTGGCTCCACCGGATGGAGTCCTGCTTGAAGTAGTCGCCCAGCGACCAGTTGCCCAGCATCTCGAAGAACGTGAGATGGGTGGGGTCGCCGACTTCCTCGATGTCGTTGGTCCGGACGCACTTCTGGTAGTCCACCAGGCGTGTTCCCGCGGGGTGTTCGGCGCCCAGGAAGTAGGGGACGAGCGGGTGCATCCCGGCCGTCGTGAACAGCACGCTCGGGTCGCGGTCGGGGACGAGTGAGGCGCTGGGGATCACCGCGTGCCCGCGCGCCGCGAAGAAGTCGAGGTAGCTGGTGCGCAGTTGGCCGGGAGAATCGATGTGCTTCATGGTCTGAACCTCGGAGGGAAGGGACTGGGCCGGGCAGAGCGGTTTCGGAACGTCTGCCGTGTCACGGTGTGGACGGGGTGCCGGATGACGACACGGATCTACGGGGCACGAACTGGTCACGGGAGAGCCGCTGTTCCGTTGTGATGTGACCGGCCATGCCCGAGGCGTCGAGTTCTGTGCCGTCGCGCGAGGCCCAGGCCCGCACGAGTTCGACCGGGATTCCCCGCTCGGACTTGAGCCGGAAGAGCAACTCGGCGGTGATGGCGGACCCGTCGCGGGTGAGCTTCTCGTACTCGCGCCGGCCGGCCGCCATCAGCGTCCGGAAACTCTCGGCCTCGGCCCGGACGAGGCCCAGCGATGAGTCGGGCAGTCCGGGGAACCCGCGCCAGCGACGGTAGGCCGCCGCGGCCAGGGCGACCGGCCCGACCAGCCGGTCCGGCGGGCTGCCCAGCAGCTCCAGGCCGAGGAAGGCGCGACGCAGCAACCGACGCAGTACATGCCCCTGGCGCTTGGGCCCGGGCGAGACTCCCGCGCCGATGATCAGCGCCACGGTCCGGACATGGTCGGCGACCTGGCGCAGCAGCCCCTCGGCCGTCTCCGCGTCATGGTCCCGGTCGCCCTCGCAGACCGCGACCACCTGCGCGTACAGCGATCGCAACGTAGGCAGTTCGTAGATGTCGGACAGGCCCAGCACCGCCGCGGCCAGTCGCTCCGCGCCGCCGGCGGAGTCGACGAGCGGCTCCTGCGCACCGGCGGCCGCACCGGGGCCCTCCACTCGGAAGTCCAGGAACTCGCAGTTCCAGAAGTGGAACCAGCGGCCGCACGGACAGGTCGAGGTGCAACCGGGCCCGCACGGGGTGCCGTTGTCGGCCAGCACGAGGAGGTTCGGCCCGAACGGGCCGCCGGTCAGGGGTGCCGCGAAGCGGCGGGCGGTCGAGCCGATCCGCCGCTCGGGAAATCCCATGCGGGTCAGCGCGTCGACGGACGAGGTGTCGCTCAGCCCGCCGGACTCGTCCGCGCTGGCGATGAACGCCAGCCGGTCCGGGGGCAGCCCTACGGCGTGGAACGCCTCGAAGAGCCCCTCGAAATACCGCTCCCGCTCGACGGCGCCCCTCGATACATGACTGACCATGGCGAAGGAGGTGGAGACACCGCGTCGCGCCGGCACGTCCGTCCGGTTCGTGCGCACGCACCACTGGAGCCCCACGCGACCGGTCCTGCCGGGATGTCCGGACAGAGCCCAGTCGCGCCACAGCTGGATCCCCGCGGAGACGAAAAGCGTGGATTCGTCCGCGGGTGCCACGACACTGCGCGGCTCGACCCTGTGATGCCCGAAGCGCCGCCCGAGCTGATCTACCAGCTCGTCGGCCAAATGATGCTCCACACCCACCCCTCGGTACTTGACCGCTCTGCGAAAAGCATACGGCAGATTATTGACAGCTGGCAACTCGCGACTTGACTATCGAGTCAAGGAAGCATCTGACCTGCAAGAATACTGAATGCAAGACCTCGGAATACCCGTTTCACGGCAGTCAATATTCCATTGACAGCTTGTCATAGGCGTGGGTAAGGTCCGGCACCATGAGCGATGCAGTGGAGCCGATGGTGCGCCGAGCGCTCCTGGACACCTCCGACAACTTCTCCACCATGAAGTTGCTGGCCCATCCCGAGGTGCTGGTTGCCGCTCGGCAGCCGGAACCCATGCGGCCGATCAACCTGGAGATCAACCCGATCAACATCTGCAACCAGAGCTGCACGTGGTGCACGTACGGCTATCTCCACGAACGGAAGGAGGTGCTGGACAAGGAGCGCATGCTCGAACTGCTGGAGGACGCCAGGAGCCTCGGCGTCCAGTCGGTCACGTGGACCGGCGGCGGCGAGCCGACCGTGCACAAGGATCTGGACGAGGTCGTGGAGCGGGCGGCCGAACTGGGCTTCCGGCAGGGCATCAACAGCAACGGGGTCAAGCTGGGGCCGCGGCTGCGCCGTACCCTCGTACAGCACTTCTCCTACATACGCTTCAGCGTCGACGCGGGCACCCCGGACGTCTACGCGCGCACCCACCGGGTGAACAAGGCGCTGCACAACGTGGTCCTGCGCAACATCACGACCCTCGCGGCCGAGCGCGACGCCGCGGGCTCCGGCCTGGTCATGGGCTTCTCCTTCCTGGTGGACGAGTCCAACGTCCACGACCTCGCCGAGGGGGCCCGCCGGGCCAAAGCGGCCGGTGTCGACTACTTCCAGGTCAAGCCGATCGTCCACTACGAGCGGTCGAACGAGCAGTTCGAGCAGGAGTCGTCGCTGTGGACGGTCCTGGAGGAACAGATGGCGCAGGTGCGCCAGTTGCGTGACGAGCACTTCGACATCCGCTACCTGGACCATAAGTTCGACGACGTCACACGGCAGGAGGACTACGGCCGCACCTACGACGTGTGCCGGGGCAACGAACTCCTCGCCACCGTCGGGGCGGACGGGTCGGTCGACGTGTGCTGCGCCTTCAAGGGCGAGAGCAACTGGTCGTTCGGCAACATCAACGAACGCCGGTTCACCGAGATCTGGGCGGGCGAGCAGCGGCGTTCGGTGCTCGCGATGATCGACGTGAAGCGGTGCCCACCGCTGTGCAAGGGCCACGAGCTCAACAAGATCATCCACTTCGTCAACAACTTCGACGCCCACCGGGAGTTCCCGTGACCGGTGCCCCCACCCCCGCCACCGGCCCGGGGATCGGGATCATCGGCGTCGGCGGCGTGGCCCGCTACGCCCACCTGCCGGCGTACCGCCGCCTGGGGCTCAACGTGACGGCGGTCTGCGATGTCGACGAGACCGTCGCGGCCGATGTCGCCGAGGAGTTCCGGATACCGCACAGGTTCCGCGACGCCGCCGACCTCGTGGCGCACCCGGACGTGGCCGTGATCGACATCGCCACCCCGCCGGCCAGCCATCTGGAGCTGATGACGGCCGTCGCGGAGGCCGGCAAGCCCATGCTGGTGCAGAAGCCTCTGTGCACCACGCGATCCGAACTCGACGGCATCAGGCGGCTGCGCGACCTCGGAGCCCGGGTCCGGCTCAACATGACCGGCCGTCAGGTGTCCGCGTGGCGCAAGGTCCGCGACCTGCTGCGGTCGGGGGCGATCGGGCAGCCGTATCTGTGCACCATCCGCAACCGGGACTGGTGGGACCGCGAACCCGGGCGCTGGGACCACACGATCGACAACTACATCGTGTTCGAGATGGCGATACACCATCTCGACCTGTGCGCCTACTGGTTCGGGCCGGCCGTCAAGGTCACCGGGCGGGCGGGCACGCACCCGGGCCAGCTGATGAAGCAGGCGAACTGGATCAGCGCGACCCTGGAGTACCCGGACGCGGTCGTGGTGCAGCTCCTGGAGGACTGGACGCTGCCGGAGTTCTCCTTCGCCGAGGGCCATCCCTTCGAAGAGGTCGTCATCTCCGGCTCGTCAGGTATCGTCCGGGCCGGCAGCGAACGGGTGGCCCTGGCGGACCCCGGCGGCAACACCGTCCGCATGTGGCACCTGCCCCGCCCCGGCCAGTCCTTGCCGGGCGAGCAGCTGGAGACCGGCTGGTTCCCGGACAGTTTCGGCCACTCGATGCGGGACTACCTCGACGACCTGGCCGCGGGCCGGGGCGCCGAAGAGGACTGGGACCACCTGGTCCGGCTCACGGAGGAGACCTTCGCCGTGTCCGCGTCCCTCTCCTCGGACCTGTGGGTGCCCTGCCGGACGGAGCGCACGGCGCCCGGAACCAGCCACGCGTGATGAGGAGAGCGTGCGATCCATGACCCCCTTCGACTTCGTCACCTATCTGGTGGGCCTTCCCACCGCCGCGTACTTCGCCTTCGTCACCGCCCGGGCCTTCGCGGGCGAGGTCCGCACGGTCAGAGCGCTCCGGCCGCAGGCGGAGTCCGGGCGTACGCAGGCCGCGACGGCGGACACCTCCCGCACCGGTGCGCAGCCCGCGGCGGGACCCGAGTTCGTGATCCTCATGCCCATGCTGCGCGAGGACCGGGTCGTGCGGGAGGCCTGTGAGCACCTGGTGCGTGCCGTCAAGGACGGCGTCGCCCTCCAGGTCGTCATCGCCACCACCGAGCGCGAGGAGCAGGAACGGCGGGAGGCCCTCGCCGAGCTCCGGGCGGCCGCCGACCGCGGCGGCCTGCGCCACGACCTGGACCAGGCGCTGACCCGGGCCCTGGTGCCGGCGGCCCACGCGCCGTTCCGGCACGCGCTGGAGACGGGCCGCCCGGACGAGGCCGTGCGGATCGTCGCGGAGCGACAGCGGTCCACCACAGCCGAGACGGCCGCGGACGTCATCGCGGAACTCAACGCCTCGCTGGGCCGCGAGGTCTTCCACCACACCGCCGCACCGGCCACCGCCACCGGCAAGGTGGGCCAGCTCAACGCCGCGCTGCGCAGGTGGCAGGAGGGACGGGACCGCGCGCGCGACGTCCCTGTCTACGTCGGGGTCTACGACGCGGATTCCAAGCCGGACCCGGCGGCGTTCCGGGCCATGGCCGACATCGTGCACGCCGAGGCCGTCGTGGGCCACGAGCCTCCCGAGATCTTCCAGCAGGTCTCCAGCTACTGCCGGGGCATGGGCGCCATGCGTGGCATGCGGGCAGCGCTGAGACTGTCGGACGCGATCGCCCAGACCCGCTGGGCACTCGGTTTCGAGTACGACCTCTTCCGCAGGTACACGAAGCAGGCCCGCGCGGGAGGGCTGCGCCCGCTCGCCTACTGCATCGGGCACGGCTGCTTCGTCTCCCTCGGCTTCCTGGAGCGGATCGGCGGTTTCCCCACGCTGAGCCCCAACGACGACCTGGCCCTCGGCTACGAGGCCTCACTGCTGGGCGCCCAGGTGTGTCCCGTTCCCGCTCTCGACTACTGCGACGTGGCCCCCGACTCGCTGTCCTCCGTCCGGCAGTCGCGGTTCTGGTTCCACGGATCGGCCCGGTTCGCCACCGATCTGCGCGCCTTCCGGGACGAGCTGGGGGTGCGACCGGGCCGGCTCCAGTGGTGGTATCTGCTGGCCGTCGGCCACGGCCGCAACATCGCCTGGGCCTGGCGGGCGGCCGCCTGGGCGACGGCCACCGCACTGGCCGCGGCCGACGGCCGGTGGGCGTTGACCGCGGTGCTGGTGGCTCTGCACCTGGCCTATGTGCAGGGCGGGTTCCTCCAGACCTGGCGGCACCTGCACACGCTTCCCGGCGCCGCGGACCTGTCCGGGGTCAGGGAGTTCCCCGTGCGGCTGCTGCTGGCCTCCCTGGCCGCGGCCTCGGTCACCTTCGTGGTACGCAGCCTCGGCCCGCTGACCGGCAGCCTCGAACTCCTCCTGCGCCGGGGCGGCGTCACGAGCTGGAAGGTCGAACGATGACGTCGGCCGCCCGGTCCTCCGTCCTGCGCAACGCCCCGGTCCTGGTCGCCGGATACCCCCGCAGCGGCACCACGCTGCTGTACCGCATGCTCGCCCGGTACCCCGAGTTCGGTGCCGCCGAACGGGCACGGACGATGGGCGACTCCGCGCACGAGACCGCGCTGAGCTTCTTCATGAGCCCGCTGCTGGACCTCGACCGGATCGGCCGCCAGGGCTGGCCCCACTGGCAGGAGGCACTGGGCGGCGCGGCGGGCCTCGACGCCTACCTCGCCCGCCTCGGCCGTCCGGGCCGGGGACGGACCTTGCTGGAGCGTGCGCTCGGCTCGTACGTCTTCGGGGACCGGGTCTTCGAACAGTTCACCAGTGACGTGGACAGCGTCGCGGTACGCGGTTGGTCCCGCGCCGACCGGCGGCTGCGGATCCGGTACGCCGCCATGCGCATCAGCCGGCGTACCAGCGTGGTCCGCGAGTTCCTGGAACTGGCTGCGCGAAGCAGCGGCTCGGAACGGGTCCTGGACAAGTTCCCCTTCCACTACTACCGGTTCGCGGAACTGTCCGCGGCACTGCCCGAGGCACGCTTCGTCTTCATCCACCGCTCCCCCGTCGACGTGTTCGCCTCCATGGTCCACCGCGCTCGGACGGAGCTGGACGGACGCCCTCCGATGGGGAGCGTCGCCTGGCTGGTCATGTCGGCGCCCGCGTTCGTCCGGGACTGGTGCGACAGCGCACGAGCCGCCCGGGCCTTCGCCGCGTACGAGCCCGATCGGCTGCTCATCGTCGACTACGACCGGCTCACCGCCCCCGCCGAGCGGACGGACCAGGTGACACGGCTGGCCCGCTACCTGGGACTGCCCCCGGAGGTCATGCTGGCCGACGCCGGTGGAGATCCGAAGCGCGACCCCTCCAAGCGCTTCCCGTTGTCGTCCTCGACTCCTACCCCCAACACCCGTCCGTTCACCGACGAGTTGTCGGCGAACGACATCGCCGTGGTGGAGGAAGGCTGCCGGGCCCATGCGGAACTGCTGCGTGCGGCCTCCGGCTAGGACCGCTCCCGTACCGGCCCGCCGGGCCCGCTCCGAGAGCCCGGCAGGCCGCCCGTCCCCCCGTGTTCCGCTCGCCCCTTCCACCGGCCCGACAGGAGAACGCAATGCCGGCTGACCAGAGGATCACCATGGGCAAGGGCGTGCTCGTCATGACCTATGCCTGCAACCTGAAGTGCTCGTTCTGCTACGCGGGGGCGGAGGTGTTCGGCAGCCCGAAGACCATGCGCACCGCCGAGGCGTACAAGGGCATCGACTTCATGGAGAGCATCGGCATCAGCACCTTCACCCTGCTCGGCGGCGAACCGACCATCCACCGTGACCTGCTGGACGTGGTGTCCTACGCGCGTGCCAAGAACATGGGTGCATGGGTGGTCACCAACGGCGTCAAGATCTCCGATCCCGCGTTCGGCCAGGCCATGATCGACGCCGGGCTCAAGGGCGGCTGCATCAGTCTGCACGGGCACACCGCCGAGGAGCACGACACGGCGACGCGGATACCCGGCAGCTACGACAAGGCCATGACAGCCGTACGGCACGCGGTGGAGCGCGGCTGGCCGCTGTACCCGATGCTCACCGTGATGGATTCCAACCTGCCCAACGTGTTGCGGGTGGTGGAGAACCTGACCGCCCTCGGATGCCGGACCATCTACATCAACTACGGCGTGCCGAACGTCGTACAGCAGCTCGACACCGGCGTCGCGTCCGGACCGGAGGCACTGGCCCGGCTCACCGAGCAGCTCTTCCGGCTGCAACCGGAACTCGGGGTCCGATTCATTTTCAACCGCGAGAAGAACAAGATCCCGCTGTGCAGTTTCGACCACGACACGCTCAAGGACATGTTCGCGGACGAGGTGATCGGCACCGGATGTGAGGCGGCCGAGGGCAACACCGTGGTCATCGAGCCGGGCGGCAAGGTCCTCGGCTGCTCGCACTGGGTGGACCACCCTCTCATCAACATCTACAAGGACCGGGAGAACCTGGAGCTGCTGACACCCGAGGAGTTCTGGGAGCTGTGGCACTCCGGCCGCCCCCGGGAGTTCCGGGACGAACTGCGGTTCTATCCCTACGAGCAGTGTGTCGACTGCGGCTGGCGCAAGGACGGCCGGTGCTACGGCGGTTGCAAGATCTGGCAGCAGGCGGATGTGCTGCCCAAGGCGTACGCGTTCGACGACGGCGAGGTCGTCCCGTACCGCCGCCGGCTGCTGCCTCTCGACGTCAAGCGCGGCTGACGTCCCGCCCCCCGTTCGCGCCCCTCCTGCGGCGCGGACGGTGACGACCCTCCGGAAAGACAGTGATCCCGTGATGGAAACGACCGATTCCCGGATACCGCTGGTGCACGAGAACCAGTACGCCACGGAAGGACTCCGCTTCGCCTGCATACGCCTGATGGAGATCGCCTCCGCCGTGCTGGTCCGTACGGCGAGTACCGAGGCCAAGGTGGCACTCTCCCAGGACGTCTGGGGACTGGCCCAGTGCGCGGACACGCTCGGGCAGCGCCTTCCTGGGCTGCGCTCGAAGAAGGAGGCCGCGAGGCCGATCAACGCGGCCTACGTGCAGCTGTGCAACGACCTGGCGGCCATCGAGGATCCCGACCGTCAGCTCGACCGGCTGACGCGCGTCGCCTACGCCGATCTGCGCGCGGCCACCGCGGCACTCCTGGTGCGGCTCGACCCCCTGGTCGACGAAGCCGGCCACCAGTGCCTGACCTGGGTACTGGACCGCCTGGGCACCCTGCACCGCCCCCTCGGAGACGCCGAGGAAGGCGGGCCCTCGCCGCTCTTCGACAGTTGCGCGGGGCGAGCGGGCGAAGCGGAGCCACCGGTCACGGTGACGAGTACGCCCGCCCTGACGGAGATCCCGGTCCGCCCCGGCCGCGACCCCCGGCTGCGCGAACACCGGCCCGGTATCGACCCGGCCGGCGTGGGCGAGCTGTCGTCCTCGGTCGACATCACGGATCCCCTGCACGATGTCGCCTTCAAGATCGAGCTGTGCGCGGCGGAGATCTGCGCCACCCTTCTGGCGCTGCACCCGGAGGCTCCCTGGGGGCTGCGCCACGACCTCGCCCGCCAGGTGCGCGACGAGGGCCGGCACTTCGAGCTGCTCATCACCCGGATGCGGGAACTCGGCGGCACTGTCGGCTCACACCCCGTCCGTTTCCAGATCTGGGACAAGTTCCGTCTGGGCCGGACCCTTCCCGAACGCATCCTCATCGAACAGCGGCTCGGCGAGGGGATCGGCCTGGACGGCGGGCTGCGCGTCTACCGCTGGCTCCAGCAGATCGGGGACACCCGGACGGCGACGATCTTCGACTACATCAACGCCGACGAGGTCACGCACGTCGGCAACGCCAACCACTGGCTGGAAGAACTACTCGGGGGCGCGGACGAGGTCCGCGAGCTGGACGCCCGGGTACGCGATCTGCTCGCCGGACACGACATGCCGGTGCGCCATATGATCCCCATCAATGTGGAGGACCGCGCCCTGTCCGGTTTCTCTGCGGAGGAGATCGCGGCACTTCAGGAAGAATGGGCACGGGAGCGCGCCGCCGCCGAACAGAAGGCGGCACGGCAGCCGCGGGCTCCCCGGACGTCCGACGACGCCCCGGCGCCCCGCCCTACAGGAGTCCACACGAACACCCACGAATATCTTCACTGAAGCCCGGTTGAAATGTTACTGACCTTGTCAGTATGATCGACCAATCGCGTGCTTCTTCCAGCCAAAAGGCCCGCATTATCTACATCTCGCCAATCACACCGATCAGGCTCGCAGCTGGCAGACAGGCCGAGACGCACGCGATACTTGTGGGTAGTTGCCACTCTTATCGGCCGATCCGGGACAGGTTCGCTTCGAGTTCGCTTTTTCGAAGCTTGCCAAGTGAGGAGTCACAATGACCGTGAACGAAGGTCTTGGCTCGCGCATTCGGCGACTTCGCAGGGCGGCCGGCCTCTCCCAGGAGGCACTGGCGAAGCCGAATCTCTCCCCGAGCTACATTTCACTTCTGGAAGCCGGTAAGCGGATCCCCTCGGAGGAGGTACTCGCTCAGCTCGCCGAGCGGCTGAAGTGCGACCCCGCGTATCTCATCGGCATGATCTCCAAGCCCGACTCGGTGGACCTGGAGATCGAGCTGAACTACGCCCAGCTCGCCCTGCGCAACGGCGACTCGCGGACGGCGCTGAAGACCTTCACCGCCCTGCAGGCCAAACTGCCGGAGAGCGAGCAGACGGATCTCCACTTCGCGGTGGAGTTCGGCATCGCCCAGTGCCTCGAACACCACGGAGAGCTGGAGGAGGCCGTCCGCCGCTTCGAGGCGCTGTTGCAGCAGTCGGCCGTGCAGGGGCGTGGCATGCTGGAGCGGCTCGGCGTGGTGATGCTGCTGTGCCGGTGCTATCGCGAACTCGGTGATCTCTCGCATGCCATCGACGTCGCCGAATCCGCCCTGTCCGAAGCGGACGCCGAGGACCTGCCCCCCACGGTCCCCCAGCTGGAGCTGCTGTCCACGCTGATCGGCGTGTACTGCGAGCGTGGCGACCTGCACCGGGCGAACTTCCTCGCGGGCGAGGCCATCAGCCGGGCCGAGGTCATGTCCGACCGCAGGGCGCTGGGCGGCGCCTACTGGAACGCGAGTGTCGTGCTGCACCGGCGCGGCAGGTCGAGCGAGGCACTGGAGCTGATCAAGAAGGCCGTCGCCATCTACGCCGAGGGCGACGACGAGCGTGCCCTGGCCCGGGTGCGCAACGCCCAGGCCACGGTGCTCCTCCAGTCGGAGAGCCCCAACCCCGAAGTGGCCAAGAAGCTTCTCGAACAGAGTGCCGCGACCCTGCGGACGCTGGGCAGCAGTCTCGACGTGGCGTACGTGGAAGCTGCGCTCGCGCGAGCCGAGGTCATGCTCGGCCAGCCCGAGAACGCCATCCAGCACGCCGAGACCGCTCTGCGACGGCTGGGGCCCGAGCACCGCCTGGAGAGCGCCCGCGTCCATCTCGTCCTCGCCGCGGCCTACCTCATCCAGGAGGACTACGAGGCGGTCCACGCGGCGTACGAGCGCAGTGCCCTGCTGCTCGAAGCCTCCGAGGCCGGGCGGCAGGCCGCCTTCGCCTGGTCGGAACTGGGCGAGATCCTGGAGAAGAGCGGAGAGAGCGAACGCGCCGTGTGGGCCTACCGGCAGGGCATGCGGCTGATGGGGCACCGCGGCTCGCTCATCGCCGACGCCCCCCGCCGGGTCTGGCAGGACTGACCCGTTCCCCGGCCCCGTCACATGTCCCGGACGTCCGGTGAACCGGTAGGAACTGCTTCTTTCATGGGTTTCCTGGACGGCCTCAGAGAACGAGGAGCTGCCTGGCATGAGGCAGTCACGAAAGGTACGGCCGGGAGCGCGGAACGGGGACTGACCGTCGCGGACCATGGCGAGGGTCGCGCCCAGAGACCACAGGTCGGAGGCCGGGCCTGCCTTCGCTCCCCGCACCCGCTCCGGTGCCATGTACCCAAGGGAGCCGGCCCAGTTCGCCAATGGTGGTCAGGAACCCGCCGTCGTCCAGGGCCGCGATACCGAAGTCGGTGAGGACGGCGTCGCCGTCACGACGCAGCAGGACGTCGAACGGCCGCCAGCGGCAACAGGGTTGACCTCGACGGTCGGTTCGTGCGGCACCTGCGCGCGCGACGGGCACCACCACCGCCACGCGGGGCGGGCTCTGTCCGGCACCGCTCCGCGGGCTGCGGAACGGGGGCGGGTTCAGACGGTGGGCTGGCGGAATTCGAGGCGGTTGCCGACCGGATCTCGACTGTGCAAGCGGCGGTGGCCGGGCGGGGTGACAACTGCTGGCAAGATCCGTGCTGTTCACGCCGCCACCGGCGGGCCCTATGGCGTCCGCAGGATCCAACGCCGGCTGCGGCGTGAGGGTGTCACTGCGACCCGCTGCACCGTCAAGCGGCTGATGCGCGAAGACGACCAGGAGGGCGTCAACCGCGGCCGGGGGCCGCCGGAACACGGTCTCCGGGCCAACTGCCCGCGCCCGCCCGGACCCGGTCGACCGGCTCTTCACCGCGACCCGGTCCGACCAGCTGTGGGCGGCCGCGAGTGCGACCCGCTCCTCCTCCGGAGCGCGCTCGCCGACCGCGATGACCCGGGTGGCGTCTGCCGCCCGCGGCCGGTGGACGTACTCGACGCGGCATCTGGCGGTGGCGGCGGTGCCGGGGGCGACTTCGCGAAGAAGGGAGGAGAGGTCGCGGCCCTGTTCCCACGATCCACCACCACGACGCCCTCCTCGTCGGCCACCACGAAGTCTCCGCCGGTCACGCTCACGCCGATCTCTCGTACCTCGCCCAGGTCCCTGATCAGTCCGTCGAGGGCGAAGCGGCGATCCCGCAGCGCCGGGCGACGGCGCAGACGTTGCCACCGGCGAGTGCGAAGTCGGTGTCCCAGGACTCGACGACGATGACGGAGCCGGGCTGGGCCCGGTGGATGGCCGCGTGGAGCATAAGGTTGTCGCCGGACGGGCATCGAAACCACTGGGGACGGCCTGATCATGGGGCGCGGCGCGGCTGCCCTCCGCCGCGCCGCGGGCGAGGGGCCGGGACGGGAGGCCCTGTCGCGCGCGGGCCTCCCGGCTGTGACCGAGCAGCATGACAACAAAGGGCGTACG
Organism: Streptomyces sp. Ag109_O5-1; assembly: GCF_003814875.1. Classification (GTDB taxonomy): domain Bacteria; phylum Actinomycetota; class Actinomycetes; order Streptomycetales; family Streptomycetaceae; genus Streptomyces; species Streptomyces sasae. Next base: position 3,338,476 of record NZ_RKQF01000001.1, read on the forward strand.
AGGAGGCCGGCCGACTCGTCTCTACACCTGAGCCAGGCCCTGCAAGGACCTGACGGTTTTTCAGCCCGTGCGTCATTCGTGCGTCACGCCGCAAAAACCAACGCGCCCCGTCACCACCGCACAAGCCACCCCCTCAGGCGGATACGCAGATCACACGGCGCTGTCCGGCTTCGACTGTTTCCACGCCACGAAACAGGTCGAGCCGACCGAAGGAATCAGGAAACGGCAGGTCAGGAGCCCTTCCCGACCGGCTCAAGAATAGCCACGCACTCCACATGATGCGTCATCGGAAAGATGTCGGCTTGAGCAAGTCGCGGAAAATCCCAGCTCAGAGCCGCTTTCTCGGCTCATCGCCCGGCGTGCGGGCGTCCAGAGCGTCAAACGAGCGTCACGGCGGCCAGCCCGCCCCTGCTGCTCAAAGCAGAAAGACTGCACTCGGTTGCCGAGGACCTGGCGCTGTATCGGGAGAAGTTCCGACGGCGTCTGCCCTCCCGCACCCTGGCAGCCGTGGGCAGGCCGGTAACCCTGTGGGCACAAGCGCGGAGCCCCGCCCACCCCTCGCCTGGGTGGGCGGGCCCCCGTCCACAGCACCCGGGACTCAGCCGATCTGGGTCGGAACCGGGCGGTTCCGGCCGAGTGAGGCCACCCCGCCGGGGGTGAGGGCCTCGGTAAAGAGCTGGACGTCGGCGACCCTGCCGGCGGCGTACTCTCCGTAGGTGCCCTGGAAGATGCGGCGCCCGATCTGCAGCGGTCCGGTCGCGTTCCAGGCCGTGCCCTCGTAGGCGGCGGTGTCGGCCAGGTCGTCGTTGACGTAGAGACGCAATTGCTGGGTGTCGGCGTCGAAGACGCCCACCAGGTGGAACCACGTGTTGGTCTTGGGGCTCTGCGCCCCCGTGGTGGGTCCGTAGGCGCTGGTGAACTTGCCGTCGGTGTCGTCCGCGTGGGCGTGGCCGAAGGCGAAGGCATGAGCGCCGCTGGAGTAGTACAGCTGGAGGCCGTTGGCGCTGGTGCCGGACTGCGAGACGAAGGTGGAGTTCGCGGTCAGGCTGCTGAGGTTGGCCCAGGCCGAGACGGTGTAGCTGCGGCTGGTGTCGAGCACGGGGCCCGAGGTGGCTGCGTAGCCGGTGCTGCCGTTGAGGGCGAGTGCGTTGCCCCGGGCGGCGTCGGCGGTCACGGTGGCGCCACCGTTCAGGGTGAGGCCGTTCGCCGGGCGGATGCTGTCCGTGGTGCCGTCCAGCTTCCACCAGTCGGTCGGCCGGTGGACGTGACCGATGCTCACCGGGGCGGTGAACTGTGCCAGGCCGCCGTCGGCCGCGGCGCCCGGGTACTCGATCATCCGGCCGGAGCGGGAGGCTGCGTACAGCGCAGGGAAGCCGGTGCCCTGCACGTCGCCCGGAGAGGCGGCGGTGGGGTAGTCCTGCTCGCCCACGCCGACCGGGAGCACCCGCTGGGCGGCGGGCAGCACATTGCCGTTCGTGGCGGCCCACTTCTGGTCGGCTGTGTTCTTGCAGTCCCAGATGACGACCTGGGTGCGGGGGTTGCGGTTGCCGGCGGGGTCGGCGAGGCAGCGGCCGGACTGGGGGTTCTTGAGCGTGCCCGGATACGGCCCGGGGACCCACTCCTGGGAGTCGGTGTTGTTGCACTGGTAGAGCTGCACCAGGGTGCCGTTGTCGGTGTCGCCCTTGGTGACGTCCAGGCACTTGCCCAGCACGTGCACGGTGTGGTCGGTGCCGAGGGCGAAGTTCTGGGCGTCGCTGCCGTTGCAGGTGTACATCTGTGCCGCGGTGCCGTTGGCGGTGCGGGAGCCGGCGATGTCCAGGCAGAGGTTCTTGTCGTTGGTGTCGAGCACCGCGGAGACCAGCGGGGCGTGCCGCGGGGCGGCCAGCGTGCTGGTCGGTACCCCGGCGGAGAAGGTCAGCGGGTAGCTGCTGACCGCGCCGGTGGCGTTGTCGCGGGCCCACAGGGTCGGGACGCCGCCCACGGTGCCGGGGGCGAGCAGGGTGGTGTCGGACCAGTCACCGGTACCGATCTTCACGCCCTGGCCGAGGTTGCAGCCGGCCTGGAAGGTCCCTGGGTAGTACCAGAGTTCGCCCTTGTCGACGGTGATCAGGTCGGGGACGTCCGCGAACTGGGCGAGTTTGCCGGGCGCCAGGATCTGCGTGACGTTGTCCCAGGTGCCGTCCGAGCCCTTGGCGGGGCAGGAGTCCGAGGTGCGGATCGGAACGACGTTCTGGGTCAGGGTGAAGTGCCCGGCGCGACCGCCGGGGGTGACGGCGTCGTTGGCGTAGAGGTACAGCTCGTGGGTCGTCTTGTTGAGGGCGAACAGGTCGTCGACGTTGCTGCCGGTGGCTGTGCCGCGGTGGGCGACAAGGTAGTTGTCCCAGCCGCTGCCGTCCGGGCTCTGCGCCTTGGTCGACATCGTGGTGGGCGCTGCGGCCGGGTCGGCGTTGCCGCGGACCAGGACGAGGTCGCCGTCGCGGGTGGGAGCGGCGAGGTCGGGGATCGCGTCGCCGTCGAGGTCACCGGCGGTGACCTTGGTCTTCGGGTTCCACGGGGCGAAGAAGCTGTACTGCCCCACGGTGCCCTGGGTGTTGCCCGCGTTGTCGACCGCCCGGACGAAGAGCGTGTGCGCGCCCCACTGGGCGGCGCTCAGCACGATCGGGACCTCCGCACTCGCGGTGCCGCCCGCACCGGCGACGGCGTCCACCTTGGCCGCGCCGCTGCCGGGGATGTTGGCGTCCAGCGAGTACTCGAACCGGTCAATGCCGCTGCTGACGCAGCTGCCGCGGGTGCAGCCGGTGGGCGTTGGGTCGTTTGCAGTCACCTTGATCTTGACGCCCTGGTCACCGGCGTGGCCGGTGGGCTCCTGATCGGCGCCGAGCGGCGGGAAGACGGCGGAGTCGGTGAAGAACGGGATGCTCGGCGCGCTGAGGTCGATCTTGAAGTAGCAGTTCGGCGACCAGCCGCTCATCAGCGTGTCGTCGTCGGCCCTGACGTGCCAGCCGTACTGGTGGCCGTCCGCCACCTTGAAGCCGATGTTGACCCGGGCCGTGCCGCCGTCGCTGACCTGGCCGCTCACCGGCTTGCTCTTGCTGGTGGAGCCGCCGTCGTCGTCCGCGGTCTTGGTGTCCCACACCTCGTACCGGGCGCGCAGGTTGACGCCGCTCATGTCGGTGTTCAGGTGCGCGTTCAGCGTGATGTCGGAGGTGTCACCGGCGAGCCCGGACTCACCGATCCAGCCGTCGGCCGCGCCGTCGCAGCCGTTGCTCGAGGGGTTGATGGTGGCCGGGGTGGTGCCCAGACGGTCCGGCTCGGAGGGCGCGATGTCGAAGACCGTGGTCAGGTACGGGTTGGTCGCGAACCGCACGAAGTCGAAGTTGCTGGAGGACTTGGACTCGTTGCCCCACAGGCCGAACGTCCAGCTGTCGTCCTTGCCCGCCAGCTTCTTGATCTGGTCCGTGACAGTGAATTTGACATCGTGGTCGCCGCAGTGCTGGCTCAGGTTGGAACTCTTGACCTTCTGCGTACCGCCGATGTAGCCGTCGCCGGCGAGCTTCGGCTGGTGATCCCAGTCGGTGTTCTTGCTGATCCCCGACACCGTCGCGAGGCGCACGCCCGTCTCGTTGTCGCAGTCGAAGGAGGCACCGTAGGTCGAGGTGAGGTGGACGTCGGACTTGGAGATCGTCATCGACTTGGTGAGGTTGCCGATGTTGAGCTCGTAGTACGCGCGGTTGAGGCCGAAGCAGTTGCGCCAGTGCTCGTAGCCGACGCCTTCGCCGTTGTCCTGCGCGTCGTCGTACGGGCTCTGCGAGGGGCAGCCCTCCTTGACGGTGATGAAGTGGCTTTTCTTGCTCGTGATCGGGCTGGTGAAGGGGTCGATGTACAGCGGCCACACCGTGCCCTTGCCGCCGAGCAGGTCCGCGTCCGGGGTGAGGGTGAGCGCGCCTGGTTCGCTGCTCACGCCGATGGGCTTCACCTGTGCGCCACTGCCCGGCTGTTCCGCGGTGGAGGCCGTGTCACCGGTGGTGCCCTGGGCTGGCGAGGTGTTCGCCGCGCGGGCGGTGCGGCGGGCCGCGGTCTTCCGCGCTGGGCTGGCCACCTGTGCGCCGGACGAGTCCCACATCATCGGGGTGGGCGAGCTGAACAGGGGAGTGCCGTCCGCCGCGGTGGCGGTCACCCCGCCGTCCCGGTCGGCGTCGACGGTCACGCCGTCGCTCGTCCCGGTGGTCAGCCGGAGCGAGGCGAGGGCGGGGTCGGCGGCCGCCTTGGCGTCATGGACGATCAGGACCTCGTGGAAGCCACCCTGGTCGGTGGTGGTCACCTTGAGGTCCACTCCCGGCAGCACATCGCTGTACTGAGCACTGTCACCGCTGACGACCGGGGCCGGCAGGCGGAACGGGAGCGTGTACGACAGCCGGTGCCCAGCCTCGTCGACGAGGGTGGCCAGCGGCCCGTCGCCGCCGCCGGAGAGCGTCAGGGTCGACGGGGTCGCCTTGGTGGAGAAGGTTCCGTCGGAGTTCCGAGCCAGGCCGCCGTCAACGTCCGCCCACTCACTGCCCTTACGGACCCGGGCCGGCTGGAGATGCGAGGTCTGGGTGAAGGTGCCGTCCGCGTTCGCGACGGTCTCCGAGGTCTCAGTGGTCAGCTGATCCACGGTGACCGGCTGTCCGGTCCTGGCCGCCTCGGCACGGGCGGTCGCGAGCGGCGAGCTGTCCGCGCCGTCGGCGGCCGCCGACGCGGGCGGGCCTGCCGCCGAGACCGGGCCGACGGCGCCGAGCAGCAGGCCGGTGACGGCCGCCGACAGCGCCAGACGGCGCGTCAGTTTGCGCGCCGGATGACTCCGGACGCGGGTGGGTTCCCCCATGAATCGCCCTTTCGAGAGCGTGGGCGACGCCCCCCGGCGCGCCGCTGTGGTCCTTCTCACAGAGCGTCCCCCCGAGGGTCGCCGCATGTCGGAATTGCGGTACTTGGTCGCGCCATGCCCCGCTGTGAAGGGCCTGTGATGGACCCATGTGAAGGCTGTGAGCAGTGTGACCGCTGAGGAAGGGTATTGCTGCGCACATGACATGGCAATACGGTTCCGGTCTGACCAGACGAGCCGTCAGCTGACCACTGACCAATTCGGCTGCTGGACTTCTTACATGGGGGATCACGCATGCGCGCAGGACCGCGCGGAATTCAAGGTGCCCGGAGACGGGCGTGGTTGCGGCAGGTGACCGTCTGGGCCGCGACGACCGCCGCTTTCTCGCTGGCCGTTCAGCCGGCCGTCGCCGACGTCGTGGTTGGCGGCTACCAGTACAAGGACGAGATCTGGGCGGCCGATCCGCTGCCCGAGCAGCCGAAGGTCCCGGGGCACCCCGCGGACGGCCCCGGCGCTGAGGAGCCCACCCCGCCGCCCGGCGCCCACGAGCTCGCTGGGCACCAGGTGAAGGCACCGAAGTGGCCCGCGGGCGGTGTCGCTACCGTCGACCTCGGCACGGCGCACCAGGTGCGCGGCCGGGCCGCGGCCGCCGCGCCCGGCAAGGTGAAGGCCGCCGCGCTGCCCGTCTCGCTGTCGCCCGTCGCACCGTCGGCGATCGGCCCGGGCGCCCACGCGCTCGTCGGCCACGGCACGCCGGTCGAGCCGGCCAAGTCGGTGCGGGTGCGCCTCGCCGACCGCGCACAGGCGAAGAAGGCCGGCATCGACGGCCTGCTGGTCGGCCTCGCGCGCGGCGACCACCGCTCCGGCGCCGGCGGCGTCTCCGTCTCGCTGGACTACACCGCCGTCGAGCAGGCGTACGGCGGCGGCTGGGCCTCCCGGCTGCACCTGGTGGCCATGCCCGCCTGCGCCCTGACCACACCTCAGCTCGCGGCCTGCCGCACCCGCACCCCGCTGGAATCGGTCAACGACCCGCAGGCCGGCAAGGTCACCGCCACCGTCGCCGTGCCGGCCGCAACCACCAAGCCGACAGGCAGGCCCGCCGCTCCCTCCGGCCGTGGCCGTACTGCCCTGGCCTCCTCGGGCATGGCGGTCGCCGCGGTCGCCGGCAGCAAGGGCTCGCAGGGCGACTTCGGCGCCACCTCGCTGTCCGCCTCGGGCGCCTGGTCCTCCTCGGCCTCGGGCGCCTTCACGTACAACTACCCGATCACCGTGCCCCCGTCCCTCGGCGGCCAGGCGCCCAACGTCGGCCTGTCCTACGACTCCCAGTCGGTCGACGGCGAGACCTCCGCCCGCAACTCCCAGTCCTCCTGGGTCGGCGACGGCTGGTCCTACAGCCCCGGGTTCATCGAGCGCTCGTACAAGAGCTGCAAGGACCAGGGGATCAAGGACTCCGGCGACGAGTGCTGGGGCGGCTGGAATGCCACCATCCAACTCGGCACCCACAACGGCCAGTTGGTCCGCGACTCTGACGGCGAGTACCACCTCCAGGCCGACGACGGCACCAGAATCCAGCGGCTCACCGGAGCGTCCAACGGCCTGTGGGACGGCGAGTACTTCAAGGTCACCACGACCGACGGCACCGCCTACTACCTCGGCCTGAACCACGCCCCCGGCACCACCGACGACGACGCCACCGACAGCGCCTGGGGCGTGCCCGTCTACCACCCCAAGTCGGGCGACCCCTGCCACGACAAGGACAAGGGCGACGACTCCCAGTGCGACAAGCCGGTCGGCTACCGCTTCAACCTCGACTTCGTCGTCGACCCGCACGGCAACGTCCAGCGCTACGACTGGGCGACCGAGTCCAACTACTACAACATGGGCTACGGCCAGGTCGCCAAGGACGACAAGGGCGGCAAGATCACCAAGTACGTCCGTGGCGGCCACCTCACCCGCATCTCCTACGGCTACCAGCTGGCCGACGCGCGGGCGGGCCGCGAGCCGGCCGCCAAGGTCGTCTTCCGCACCGCGCAGCGCTGCACCACCTCCGACACGGTCTGCAAGGCGGACAACCTCTCCTCCAAGACCGCGAAGGACTGGCCGGACACCCCCTACGACCTGCACTGCGAGTCCGACTGGAAGAACAAGCCCAAGGACGACGACACCGACGGCGTCTGCCTGACGAGCGGCCCGACCTTCTGGACGACGTACCGGCTCAAGGGCGTCGACACCTCGGTACGCACGGCCTCCGGCTGGCAGGACGTCGACAGCTACGAGCTCAAGCAGGTCTTCTCGGACGCGGGCGGCACCTACGACCCGGTCACCGGCAACACCCAGGACCCGAAGAGCACGGGCTCGCTGCAGTCGGTGATGTGGCTGTCCTCCATCGTCCACACCGGCGAGGACACCTCGGCCGGCGGCGACAAGCCGATCACCCTCGACCCGGTCACCTTCGCCGGAATCGAGATGGACAACCGCGTGGACGGCCTGACCCCGGCAGCCCCGCCGCTGTTCCACCCGCGGATCTCCAGCGTGCAGACCGAGACCGGTGAGTCGGTCGCGGTCACCTACCGCCCGCCGGAGTGCTCGCGGGAGAAGAAGAACATGCCGGACTCGGCCGACAGCAACACCATGGCCTGTTACCCGGTGTTCTGGACCACCCCGGGCGGGGTGGAGCCCATCGAGGACTGGTTCAACAAGACGCTCGTCTCCCAGGTCACCGACAGCGACCGCACCAAGGCCGGTTCGCCCGCCAAGGTCACCAACTACACCTACAGCGACGGCGCGGCCTGGCACCGGGACGACTCCGACCTGACCGACGACAAGCACCGCACCTGGAACGACTTCCGGGGCTTCCGCACCGTCACCACCACCACCGGCGCGGCACCGGACCCCGTCACCCAGAACACCATCTCCTACCTCCAGGGCATGGACGGCGACTACAAGTCCGACGGCTCCAAACGCAGCGTCAAGGTCAAGAACGCCGTGAACGAGGAGATCACCGACAGCCCCTGGCTGGCCGGCACCCCGTATCAGGCCCTGAGCTACACCAAGGCTGGCGGCACCGTCGTGGGCCGTACCCTCACCGACCCGCCCACCTCCAAGGTCACCGCCTCCCGGGACCGCACGGCGTGGACGTCCGAGGACCCCAAGCCCGACAAGCTCTCCACTCTGCCGGACATGACGGCACGCCAGATCACGGGAACCTCGTCCCGCACGATGGGGCTGCTCTCCGACGGCACCTGGCGCACCACTCGCTCCAGCACCACCTTCGACGACGAGGGCCGCACCTGGAAGGTCGACGACGAGGGCGACGTCTCCAAGCCCAAGCAGGAGACCTGCACCACCACGACCTACGCCGACGCGCCCGCCGACAACCCGATGATGCTGGTCTACCCCAAGGAGACCATCAGCGTCGCCGGCCCCTGCGGCACCGCCCCCGGCAAGGACACCACCCTCTCCGACAAGCGCATCTACTACGACGGTGACGGCTCGGTCGACAAGATCGGCACCCTGGGCCGGCTCGGCCAGAACGGCGACTCGCTCGGCTTGGTCACCGCCACCCAGTCGGTCACCTCGTACGACGCGAGCGGCGACCCCAGGTTCCAGACACTCGGCGGCATGTCGTACGACAAGTACGGCCGGGTCGTCGCGAACACGGACGCAGCGGGCAACACCACGACCTCGTCCTACGAGCCCACTTCGGGCATCCTGCCCACCACCCTGTCCACGACGAACCCCCTGAAGTGGACGGCCACCAGCACAGTCTCACCGGGCCGCGGCTCGGTCACCCACGCGGTGGACGTCAACAAGCAGGTCACCGACGCGACTTATGACGCGCTCGGTCGGCGGGAGAAGGTCTGGTCGCCGGGCCGGGACAAGGACAAGGACGAGAGCCCGGACCGGATCTACAGCTACGACGTCCACGGTGCGGGCGACAACCCCGCACCGTCCTCGGTCACCACCAAGGGCCTGCGCGAGGACGGCACCTACAGCACCTCCGTCACCATCTACGACGGCACGCTGCAGCCCCGCCAGACCCAGTCGACCCCCGCGGACAACTCGGCCGGACGACTCGTCTCCTCCACCTACTACGACTCGCACGGCTGGACCGTCTCGAACATCGCGGCGTACTCCGACGCCGATCACGCCCCGGGCAGCACGATGTGGGCGGAGACCAACCGCACGGGCCCGTCGGTGACGCGCACGGCGTACGACGGCCAGGGCCGGCCAGTCACCCGCACCATGGTGTCGTTCGCCAGCACCCTGTTCCAGTCGTCGGCGGACTACCGGGGCGCCGACCGGGTCGACACCACCCCGCCGAAGGGCGGCAAGGCCACCACGACCTACACGGACGCGCTCGGCCGCCCCACCTCCACGGTGATGCGCGACACCACGCCGGACCGCAAGCTCACCGGCGGCGCCAAGCTGGCCTCGGGCACCTCGCTGGTCTCCGCCGGCGTCCGGCTGGCCATGCAGGCAGACGGCAACCTGGTGCTGACCTCGCTTGCAGGCGACAAGGTGCTGTGGTCGTCGAAGACGTCCGGCAAGCCGGGCGCCTATGCGGTCATGCAGACCGACGGCAACCTCGTGGTCCTGGACGCCACCGGCAAGACCACCCTGTGGTCCAGCGACACCTCCGGTCACACCGGCGGCTACCTCAAGGTGCAGTCCGACGACAACGTCGCGGTGTACGACGCGTCGAACACCGTGCTCTGGTCGACCGGGACCGCCGGCAAGGCGGCGACCGCGGACATCACCACCCACTACACCTACACACCCACAGGACAGATCGACACGGTCAAGGACTCGGTGGGCAACACCTGGTTCTACGACTACGACCTGCAGGGCCGCGTGGTTTCCCAGACCGACCCCGACTCCGGCACCTCCACCTCTCACTACGACGACCTGGGCCGGCTGGACCGCACCACCGACGCCCGCAAGCAGACCCTCTCCTTCACCTACGACCTGCTGGGCCGCCGCAAAGCCGAGTACTCGGGCGACGGCACGACGGACCCGAACAAGCTGCTGGCCGAGTGGACCTACGACGAACTCAGCAAGGGCCTGCCCGTCGCGTCCATCCGCTACGTCGGCGGCAAGAACGGTAGCGCCTACGTCCAGAAGATCGACGCGTACAACGCGGTAGGCCAGCCGACCAGCACCTCGACCGTGATACCGGATGCCGAGGGCGCCCTGGCGGGCACCTACACCGCCAAGGCCTCCTACACCGACAACGTCGGCCTGCTCGCGGCGACCACGTATGGCGCCGACGGCGGTCTGCCGACCGAGACCGTCGGCTACGGCTACAACCTCGAAGGCGGCCTGGTCAGCATGGGCTCGCCCAGCCGGCCGTACGTCGCCACGGTCAACTACAGCCCGCTCGGAGAAGTCCTCCAGACCACCGTCGGCACCCCGTCCAAGCAGCTGCGCACCGCGCAGACCTACGACCAGGCGACCGGACGACTCGCCACCAACCGAGTCACCCTCCAGACCAACACAGCCAACCCGATCTCGGACACCACCTACGGCTATGACCAGGCCGGCAACATCACCGCGGTCTCCGACGTCCGCTCGAGCGGCGGCACGGACCGGACCGCCGACACCCAGTGCTTCGCCTACGACGCGCAGGACCGGCTGACCACCGCCTGGACGGACACCAAGGGACTCACCACGGCCACCGCGGGCCAGCTCGCCCGGTGCGCCACCTCTCGGCCCAGTCCGGCAACCGTCGGCGGACCGGCCCCGTACTGGACGGACTGGCAGTTCAACCAGCTCGGTGACCGCACCCAGCAGGTCGCGCACGACGTGACCGGCAACGCGGCCAAGGACACCACCCAGACGTTCGCCTACGCGGGCGCCGGCACGGCCCCCGCCCAGCGGCCCAACGCGGTGTCCACCGTCACCACCCGCAACCCCACCACTGGCACCTCCGTGCTGACCCCGGAGTACGACGACGCGGGCAACACCAAGACCCGGACCACCACCGGAGCCCACCCGGGCAGTCAGGGGATCGAGTACAACGAGGAGGGCCTGACCTCCGCGACGACCACCGACGGCAAGAAGACCGGCTACCTCTACGACGCCGACGGCCAGTTGCTCGTCCAGCGCGGGCCGGGCGGCAACACCCTCTACCTCTTCGGCGGCACCGAGCAGCTCACCCTCGACACCGCTACCAAGGCCGTCACCGGGCTGCGCTACTACTGCGCCCCCGACGGCACTGTGACGGTCCGCTCCAGCAAGGGCGGCATCAGCTACCAGCCGACCACCCCGCAGGGCACCGCCCAGCTCCAGGTGGACGGCAGCTCACTGGCCGTCACCCGGCGCGCCTTCGACCCCTACGGCAACCCGCGCGGCCCGGCGCCCACCGGTTGGGCGGACAACCACGGCTACCTGGGCAAGCCCGCCGACGCGACCTCGGGTCTGAACCTCCTCGGAGTGCGGAACTACGACCCGGTCACCGGCCGGTTCCTGTCGGTCGACCCGGTCTTCGAGAACGACGACCCGAACCAGATGGGCGGCTACGGCTACGCGGCCGGCAACCCCGTCTCCGGAAGCGATCCCAACGGCCTGGCCTGGTACTCGGACTGGGGCGGCGCGGTCGGCAGCTTCTTCTGCGGTGTGGGCGACAGCGTCGTCGGCGACCCGTGGCAGTGGAGCGTCAACACCCTCTCGGACGGCTGGAACGGCTTCGCCGGCATTGTCAACGGCGACAACCCGTGGTTCAACGGCTGGACGGGCTACTCGAACGAGACCCCGTTCCAGCTCGGTCACACCGGTTACGTCGACGACCACCCGCTGGGCAACCTCTTCGGCGTCGACACCGGCTCCACCTCCTACGTGGCCGGCCAGTGGACCGGCGTGGTCGGCACCTTCGCCGCCGACGGCTACGGCGCCTACAAGGCGGTCAGCGGCGGGATCAAGGCCGTCAAGGCGGTCAAGGCCGCGATGTCGGAGGGCGAGGACTTCGTCGGAGCGGTCAAGAAACTGCTCTCCGGCGACCTGCCCACCACCACCCCAGCCGACCCGGCGCCGACCACACCCAAGGGCGACGACGCGCCGTCGACACCGAAGGCGGGCACCGGCAAGGGCGGCAAGGAGCCGGGCGGCAGCGGTAAGTCTCCCGCTGGCGGGGGCGACCAGTCGAACCCGGCACCGCAGCCGCAGCCGGCCAAATCGACCCCTGCCCGCCCGCACGCCCGCGGTGACGTGGACTACGGCAGGGTGTTGCCCGACGGGCGGCGGACAGGCGTATCGGCCATCGTCAGTCCTGCGGACATCGGCAAGGGGACCAAGGCAGGCCGACGGATCATCCCGCCGGGCTTTGTGAAGAACTCGACCGGTCTCACACGAGGACACCTCCTTCCGCAGGTGCTGGGTGGGGACGGCAAGGTCCCCGCGAACATCGTCGCGACGAAGTCGAAGGTGGACAATGGTGCCCTGTCCACGTTCGGCGACTCGATAGCCGCCCATGTACAAGCCACGCAGAACGAAGTGTTCTTCCAAGCGGCACCGCGCTATCTGCCAGGTTCGAATGTGCCGTTCCGGCTGGACATCAGTGCGTTCGACGATTATGGCTGGTCAACTGCCGCCCAGTTCCTGGTGGGCTGAGGCCATCGGTGAGGGAGAGAAGATGTTTCCGTATGAACTTGTGCGGCTGAGCGACCTCGAGAACGAAGTCGTCATCACGGTCCTCTCACCCATGGGCTCCCCCTACTGGGAGGCGCGGATCGAGGTGTCCAGCACGTTCGTCAAAGGGGGCACGCTGCTGGTCCTGTCCCCCCCGAAGCTCGATTCCTGGGCGAAGGCACTGGACGAGCTCGACCGGGGGCAGGACGTCGTCTGGATGGAGACGGACCGCGGCCCAACCATCAGCATTCAGCTCGACGGGGAGCGGGACTGCCCGGAGGTCGTCGTGGACGACGAGTCACTGTCCATGGTGACCGTCCGTATCCCGATCGCTCTTGAGGAGGGATGGATCGACGACCAACGGAACCGCCTCAGGCGATTCAACGAGGAGATGTGAACTCGGGTAGCGCATGGCGTTCTTGAAATAAGGATCCAATGGGTCGGCCGCGACGGGAAAAGCTCCTGTCGCGGCCGACCCGCGCGCTGTCCGTCGCCACTCCGCAGAGAGGTCCCCGACTCCATGACCCGCCCCTACGACCAGCACCACAGTGAGGCACTCCGCGCCCAACTGCACCTACCGCTGTCCGAACGAACCTGCCCGATCTGCGGCCATATGACCCTGCGCCTCTACCATCACACGAAATACGGCCGGACCGAACCCGCGTGGATCAACTACCTGTGGTGCGGCAACTGTCACGCCTACTCGTCGTCCTTCACGGGCGCCGGGCGCAAGATGGTCGAGACCGACCCACTCCTTGAGCAGTACGGCGACCGGATCGCCGAGGTCTTCCGTGACCCCGAGCGCCTGCTCAAGATCCTTGACGGCTACTGGAAGACGGGAAAGCTCCCCCAGACGATCTCCCGCCGCCCCCGCGGACACTGAAAGCCCGAGGGCCTCACAAGGGACGATGTGCATGCGCAGCTGTTCGGTCCTCCTGTCATCCGGTCGGCACCACCCGCTCCGTCACGATGACGGACTCGACAGGCGCGGACATCACCAAGGACAGTCACCTCGTCTACCGCACCTTCGTCAGCAACCGCCTCCTCGTCCGCTACGGAATCAAGGACGGGAACAACGGCACCAGCCTGGCATCACTCTCCAGCGCCGCCGGCTCCTCCACCGGAACCGACACCCAGTACGCCACCGGCTGGGACACCACCACCTACACACTCATCACCGGCACTCCCGACGTCAACGGCGACAAAATCCCCGACATCTGGGCCCGCAAAGCCGACGGCTCCGTCGTCTTCTTCCCCTGCACCAAAACAGGAGTCGGAACCCCCGTCACCGTCATCAGCAGCGGATGGGAAGCAAAAAAGCATTCGGCTGACAATCGTCGACTGAACCGAAAGCACGGCCAAGCGGAGTCACCGGTGCGTGACTCCGCTTGGTCCTGTGAACCCTCCGGGTTCGGCGACGGGCGCCGATCCTTGAGATGGAATCCCTCAACTCCCGCGACGGGGCTCGACCGAGGAGACGGCAATGGCATCCGTGAGCTGATCACGTTGCGTCTGGCAGCACCCCATGACAAGCCATCAGAACGAGCGTCAACTGAGCGTCCATGCGGTCGGCTTCACCCCACACCGAGAGAAACGACAACCGCACCGCCGTCCCACGCTCCATCGAGAAACACCTGGTCAGAAAGCATTCGCCAACCGACCACGCACTTCACGTCGTGCACCTCGGAAAACAGGTCGAGCACCACTGGCCACACCTGAGAAACCCAGGAAAGTCGCAGGTCAGAGCCCCTTTTCAGCCGACTCCAAAATCGCCACGCATTCCACATGCGACGTCATCGAAAAGCTATCGGATTGAGCAGGTCTCGGAAAGGGCCAGGTCAGAGGCCATTTCTCGGCTCGTTATCCCGTCTGCAGGAGCCCAGAGCGTCAAACGAGCGTCATGACGCACAGCACATCCCTCCTCTCCGGAACGGAAGGTTGCCACGGCCAAGTGCCCCAGCAGGGCCCATTGGCTCGGCAGGCGCGCTTGTGGGCTTTCGGGCTGACCGGCTGGCGCACCCGATGAAGTCGGGCCCTCTGCAATCCATCGAGAACGCTAGGGCCTCGGTCTAGTCACTGGAGTCCCGCTGACCTGCGCCGACCCGGATCGGTCGGCAAACGAAGTTGCCGGGTGTGCTTACGAGTTGGTGCAGTCCGCACGCTGCAACACCGCAGTATCTGCAGGTTGAAACGCTGCTTGGTGTGCGTCGAGCTGAAGGAGGAACTTCACGCCGTCCCGAAGATCACGTGTGTCACGCGCTGGGCCCCGGCGGAGCTAGCCGCCGGGGTCTCCGACCCGGAGATCATCGAAGCTGCCAAGGGTGACGAACGCATTTCCATTGCCTTGTGTCCGTCTCTCCACGCCAAGCTCTACCGTGCCGACGGCCGCTGTCTGGTCAGCTCCGCCAACCTGACCGGCAAAGTCACTGGACGCGTACCGAACGCCAACGTGGAACTGTCGTTGAAGGTGCCGATCGACCACCCCGAAGTACAGCGGCCCGGTCCAGTAGGTCGCCTCCGCACCCCAGGCGCGCAGCTAGGAGACCGGGCGGTCGGTGCTCGAACCCGTCCTCGCCGAGGCAGGCGGCTGGCTCGCCCAGGACCTCGCACGGCTCGAACGGGCACTGGTGGCGGGCATCCACTCCCTGATCACGGTGCCCCTGCGAGCACGCGAAGTGACCCTCGGGGTCGTCAGCTTCTACCGCTCCGAGCAGCCCGCCCCGTTCGAGGACGACGACCTGTCCCTGGCCCAGGAACTGGTCGGCCGCGCGACGATCTGCATCGACAACGCCCGCCGCTACCCCCGCGAACACAACACCGCCCTCGCCCTGCAGCGCAGCCTGCTGCCCCGAGGCCGCCCCGACCAGAGCGCGGTCGAGGTCGCGTACCGCTACCTGTCCGCGCAGGCGGGGGTAGGCGGTGACTGGTTCGACGTGATCCCGCTCTCCGGCGCCCGCGTCGCACTGGTCGTCGGGGACGTCGTCGGCCACGGTCTGCACGCCGCCGCGACCATGGGCCGGCTGTGCACCGCCGTCGACAACTTCTGCTCCCTGGACCTGCCCCCGGACGGCCTCCTCACCCACCTCGACAACCTGGTCGCACCTCTCGACCGGGGCGAGGGCTGGGCGGTGGAAAACACCCACCAGGACTCCAGCGTCATCGGCGCAACCTGCCTGTACGCCGTCTACGACCCGGCGTCCCAGCACTGCACCCTCACCCGCGCCGGGCACCCCATGCCCGCGATCGTCGGCCCCGACGGTGACGTGGACTTCGTCGACCTGCCCTCGAGATCGCCGCCCGGCCTCGGCGGCATGCCCTTCGAGACGGTCGAGCTGGAACTGGCCGAGGGCAGCCAGCTGGTCCTCTACACCGACGGCCTCGTCGAGGACCGGCACCAGGACATCGACACCGGCCTGGACCAGCTCCATACCGTCCTGGCCTGCGCCGGCCGGGCCCTAGAGGTCACCTGCGAGGCCGTCCTCGACGCCCTGCTGCCCACCCGCCCGAGCGACGACGTGGTTCTCCTCGTCGCCCAGCTCACCGCACGCTGGGGACCCGCTACACCTCCGACGGCAAGATCATCTGGACCGAACAGCCACTGCCCTGACGACAGCCGCCCCACCTTGGCGTCCATGACCCAGCCGTGATCCACGGCCCCTGGCCCCGCCTCCAAGGCCCCGCCACCCACGTCGACTCCCCTCCCGCGCGGAAGGCCCGGCGACCGTATGCAACGGGCCCCCTACGGCCTTGGTTTGCCTTCCCCGCCACGTAGTGACGACAGGACCAGGCGCCCGTACCGGGTGGTGAGTACTGCCGCTGTGACGGCGATCGAGAGGGCGAGCGCGATGTACAGGTGTGCCACGGAATGGTCGTCGAGGACCTGCAGGATGCCGAGCGCCGTACCGAGAGGCAGGCCGAGAATGGTCAGGACGCCCAGCGCTCCGCTGATTTGCTGGCTCTCCTGCGTCTGCACGAGCCTGCTGTAGTCGGCTGCTTCGGCGAGGATCTCGTTGAATCTCACGGGCAGCCGGTGCTGGTTCTGGAAGGCGAGCAGCAGATCGTTCGCCGTGCCGTGGGCAGTGAGGTGCTGCCGCCAGTAGGTGCTGCGGAAGACCGCGATGTTCCTCTCCAATGCCGAGAGGCGACGTGCCGGCCGGGGTGAGACGAATATCTCGGAGAGCTCGTCGGTGAGCTCGTCGATGTGATCGCGTTGCAAAGCCCCTAGGAGCAGAGCGTCGAGATAGACGGTACGGGAGTGCAGCGCACCGTAGGTGAAGAAGTCACCCTCCCCTGTGTCTGTCCGGTGGCCGAGGAAAGCGGTCCCTTGACGCAGTACCAGGGCGCTCCAGTCCGCCGAGATCCTGACCGTGTCCTTGAGCTGCTCACCAGCGGTCTCCGGCGGCAGGGGGAAGTCCTCCGGAGTGGAGCGTGACGCCAACTGCCACAGCCAACGGTCCGCGGTGGCGGGCAGTTCACCTTCGAGGCCGGCGCGAAGGGCCGGGGTGTGCTGCGCCGCAGGGCTCAGGAAGGCGATGGTGTAGGGCCGGGCGTCGAAGGACGGCGCGTCGGCCGCGCGAAGGTCGGCGACCCCGTCGAGCAGCCGGGCCGGGTCGAACGGTCCGGAGAGCGGTGCATCGGCTTCACGCGGTAGCCGCCCGGCCAGGGCCCGCACCACGGGCAGCAGGGGCCTTTCCACCGTGAAGTGCAGAACGGCGAGCGCGTGTTGGGGCTTGCGGGCGTGGCCGCGCGGAGCAGTTCCATACCGAGCAGACGCATGCCGTCGTGCGTGACGTCGAGCGTCAGGTGCCAGCGGCAGGGTTTTCCCGGCGCCCCGTACAGCGCACGGGCGGAAGCGGGAGTGAAGTACGTCGACCGGATCCGGGCGTCGGTGCTGCGGTTGCCCATGTCGAAGGGGAAGGGCCCTTCGGACCACTCGGGGACGCGCAGCAGCCGTACGGGCAGCACGACGGTCAGCTCCTGGCGCGCTCCTGTGACGTCGTCGAGCGGCGGAACGCCGGCGGTCATCGGCGGTGCTCGGCGGCGCCGGCGTCCTGGACGATGAAGACAGGACGGGTCATCATCCCGCCCTCGTCGCACTGGGCCGTCGGCTCCTCGCAGCGCGCTCGCGCATGGCCGTGCTCCACGATTCTCCTCGTATGTCTCTCGGTCGTCCCCAGCTGACGCCGATCCCGCCGCACAGCCACGGCGCAACAGCCGGAACGCAGACTATCGCGGACCCCTGCGAAGCGACGGCGAACGGCATCCCGCCGCCGTCGGACGGCATAGTCGGATAGCCTCTGCATCGTGCTTTCACGTGAACTCCAGAGCAGGATCGACCGGTTGTGGGACGCTTTCTGGTCGGGCGGTTTGTCGAATCCGCTGGAGATCCTGGAACAGATCACGTACCTGCTGTTCATACGGATGCTCGAAGTGCGGCATACTTCTCAGGAACGGGACGCCGCTTCCGCCAGCGCACCGGTCGACTCCGTGAGTACGCCGCTACTGAACGAACGGCTGCGCTGGTCACGCCTGTTGGACGAGGCGCCGCAACACATGTTCGCCACGGTCCGCGACGAGATTTTCCCCTTGCTCCGCACCTACGGCAACGACAACCCGGAATTCCTCGGGCACTTCGCTGACGCGCGCTTCAGCATCCCTACACCTGGATTGCTCGCAAAGGTTGTCGACACGCTTGAGGGCGTACCCCTCGACGCGGTGGGCATCGGCGGCGACGTGTACGAGTACATGCTGGGCAAAGTCGCGAAAGCAGGCCACAACGGGCAATTCTGGACGCCGCGGCACATCGCCCAGCTCATGGTGGAAATGACGGCTCCCCAGCCCGGAGAGGTCATCTGCGACCCCGCATGCGGGAGTGCCGGATTCCTCGTCGCGGCAGCGGAGTACGTCAACCGGAACCGGCCCGAGACGCCGGAGGGGCCAGCCCGGCACGAGCAGGTCGGCGAAACCACGTTCCAGGGCTTCGACTTCGACACCACGATGCTGCGAATCGGCTCGATGAACATGTGGCTCCACGGGGTACAGAGCCCAGACATCCGCTATCGCGATTCGCTCGCGCAGAACACGGTCGAGGCCAGCGGGCGGTACTCGCTGGTCCTCACCAACCCACCCTTCGCGGGCAGCCTCGACTACGACGCCGCTGCTGACGATCTCCAGCGAGTCATCCAGACGAAGAAGACCGAGTTGCTCTTCGTGGCCCTGGTGCTGCAACTGCTCAAACCCGGCGGGCGGGCGGCGGTCATCGTCCCGGACGGTGTTCTCTTCGGCTCAACCAAGGCCCACAAAGAACTACGAAGAATCCTTGTCGAGGATCACCGAATCGATGCCTTGGTGAAACTTCCCAGCGGTGTGTTCAGGCCCTACGCAGGTGTGTCCACGTCGATCCTCTTCCTGACGAAGACCAGCGGCAGGGGCACGGACAGCGTCTGGTTCTACGACGTCACGGCGGACGGGCGGAGTCTCGATGACCGGCGCACACCGCTCCTCTCCCCGGAAAAGCTCGGCCCGACCCCGAGCGAAAGGCTTGATCGGTCTGAGCACGCCAAGAACAACCTTCCTGACGTAGTGAGCCGCTGGCTGCTGCGCCACACGAGCGAACGCGGCCGCAGGCCGAGCGAACAGAGCTTTCTGGTTTCGAAGAAGGAGATCGCCAAGAGTGGCTACAACCTTTCCCTGAACTACTACAGGCAGGCCCACGAGACGAAGGAGCTGGCTCGAGACAGTGTGCGGCTGGGGGACTTCGCCGAAATCTACGGCGGTTCGGTCGCAGCAAGGGAGACGGGTCCAGCAGCGCCCTCGGGCGACCCGGACGTGCGGAGAAGAGTGTTGCAACCTTCTCTGCTGGCCTCCCATCTCTGCCCCGTCGAGACCCTTCCGGTGCGCAAGGACCGGCGCGAGCCCCGGTGGAGGCTACGAGAAGGCGACATAGTCGGTCGCGACCTGGCAAACGTACGGCACTGGACGATTCTCCCCGCGGAATATGAGGGCGTGCAGCCCGGCCAGGGCCTGATCGTCATCAGGCCCCTGGAGAATCCAGTACCTTCCGAATATCTCGTCACCTATCTTTCGAGCCCTCAAGCAGAGCAGCAGATTCAGCGTTACGATGTCATTCCTCGCATCAGGCGCGCTGGCCTAGCTGATATCCGTGTCCCGATATGCGAAGGAGACTTCGAGGAAGTTCGTACATCCATCGCCCGACTCGCAGAGGGGCAGGTCGAGTCGGAAAAGATCCGGGACCAGCTTCGCGCCGCACGGCTGCGTATCTTCGAGAAGGGGTCGAGCAACGAGCGTCGCGCGAGACTCGACGAAGCGGCGGAACTGAGTTCGCTGATCGCCCAGAATCTCCGAAAGCAGAGCGAGCCATACAGGATCTTCCAGGAGACGTATCCTTATGGAATTGCTCGGGCGGTGCGGAAGTTCCGGCACAGCACGTCGCACGCGGAGAAGCATGAGGCTGCCCTACAGTGTGTGGAGTCGCTCATCCTTTCCCTCGGCATCGTCGCCCACGCCATTGCCGCGAACCGCGGGCGACAGGATCTGCCCGAGATCGTTCAGTGGAAGCAGGCCGTAGGAGGCGGTGGTGTGGCACTGGGGCACTGGGTAGCGGTCATTCGAGCCGTAGGAGCAGACGCCAAGGAAATCGGCGATCCCGCATCCGGGCTGGCTGAGGCCGCAACCCAAAAGAAAGGGAAAAAGGGATTAATGGCGGATCTCTCCGCTCTTGTGACCCTGAGAAACAAGATCAGGCACGGTGCGGGGCCGCGGACGCGGGCGGAATTCGACAGGAGCCTGGAAAAACTGGAGCGACTGATGTTCAGCAGTTTGTCCTGGTGTACATTCTTGGCGCGAGCCCGGTGGGTGCACATGGACAGGCTTCGTTGGCTTCCCGAAGTGGGAAAGTTCGAAGTTTCGGGCCTCGTACTCATGGGCGATCACCCTGATTTCGAGCCCATCACTTTCCAGACTGACGTCCCCTTGGTCGATGGCAGCCTCTACATGCTGACGCCGCAGAACGAGCCGATACAACTCTCGCCCTTCTGCCTGCTCGAGGACTGTCCCACCTGCCTGGCCCCCGAACTCTATTACCCGGACCGGCTCACCGCCTCCACGGCACTGCTGAAAAGCCTTGACCGGGGACATGAGCTGGAAAGCGACACCGTATACGCCTCGTTGCGGCCATGGACACAAGCATGAACAAGGTGAAATCGACTGTCCGCAGCTCAGCCGGCTCGATTCCGAGACGTTCGCCTCTAGTTGGCTGCTCGGCCCGACCGCTCCCCGATGTGTTCCCGAACGGCAACTACCAGACCGGCGATGCTTAAAATTTGGGAACGCTGCGCGTCCTCGGCCAGATCAACGCCCGTTCGACCATAGCCACAGCACACGGCGCCGATATGCCAGACCGCGAGCCGTCGCCGGACTACACACACGGCTCATGGCGGATGTGATCGCCTCGGGAGCCACGTCTCGGAACGCCACGGCTGGATGACCTATCTATCCTCCTCAAGTTGGTACACCCGGCTGTGCGCCCCTCTGATTCCCGTGACCGTCACGCTACTGCTCGGACGGCAAGTCAGTTGCTGGAGCGGCTGCGGGATGATGCGTACGGAGACGGGACCGGTTCCGGCCTCCAGCCCCGAGACGATGACGAGGAAGAAATCGTCGTTCTCCGCTGCTCGCTGGAACTCCGCAGGCGTCAGCAGCACCGTGTCCGGCTCGGCGTCCTTATATGCCTTGAGTTCGTAGAATCGCGATAGTGCATCCACCGCGTCGGCGCCGAGGCCGCGTTGGGCCCGTAGGTCGCGCAGCCAGTCGTCGTCGGTGGCGAGTGCCTGGCGCACGACGTCCAGCGCCACCTTTTCCTGCTCCGTGCCCGTGTAGGGGCGCGGTGGCGTGTGCTGTTGGGGGATCGCCGATCCGGCGCGGGGCTGCGGCAGGCCGGACGTACCCGGGCTATACCCGCTTAACCGCGCGGTGGGCGCGCCCGAGGCCGAGGGCTTCAATGGCGTGATGATGCCGCTTGGGTCGACGAGCCGGAGTCTGCCAGGGTCCACGAGCCTCCGCGGTGGAGCGGGAGGCACCGGCGGGACTGACGGCCCAGTTACGGGCGGTGGTGTGCTGGGGACAGGCGGGAGGATCACTGCCGTCCGTGGGGTACCAGCTGCTGTGCTGGCCTGCGCTTCGGTCGCGGTACGGCGTTGGTCCACCTCGCTACCGAGTTCTCTGAGCCGTCGTTCACGCTCGGCCTCCGCCGCTTCCCGGTCGCGCCGCACCTGGTCGTCGGCAAGGCTCAGTCGTACGGCCGTATGGCCCTTCTCGGCCTGGTCACACGCTGCTCCCCAGGCGAGGGCCACCTCGCGGCGGCTGCCCGGAAACCGGGCGGCGATCGACCGGCCCACCCCGGATGTGCGTGTCAGAGCGGCAGTGTCACGTACATATAACGTGCCCGAGGGCCAGTGAATCCCGGCGTCCACGGGCACGTGCACCGTCTCGCCGGTGTCCGGAAGATCGAGGCAGCAGGCCAGGTGAGGGGCGACGCATACAGTCAGGTCAGCCAGCTGGTCCCACGAGCAGTCCAGGGACTGGGCAACGCTCGCGGCGTTGCGCTGCAGGTCCTCGCGGAGGTGGGTGACGGCTGACCGGACCAGCGCTGTGGCGTCCGGGTCCGCCGGGGCCGGGCCAGGGCTGTACGCGGTGACATGCTCTGCGGCGAGCTCGCTCACGCGCAGGGCTCCGATCAACGGTCGGAACTGCTCCAATTCGGCTCCCGGGCACCACACCGCACGTTCCCGGCCCAGCGCCTCGGCTACCACTGGGTCCTCGACGGCGTACACGGGCCGCTTGCTTCGCCAGCCCTGGCTCGTCCAAAGAGGGAGGCGTCCCAGACGCTTGGCCGTCAACCCGCCGGGATGGGTACGGCCCAGAGCGGCGAGCATCTTCAGGGTCTCCAGGACAATGGACTGGGTCGTCCCGTCCGGCTCGTCCCGACCCTGCTTCCGGTCCTGCTGTGCCAGCTCCTTGATCACGGCCGTGGCGTCGTCCACAGTCGGCAGGCGCACTGCGAGCCGCTGCCAGATCTCCTCGCTGCCTGGAAACGTGGGAGCGAACGCACGGAGCGGACCGAAGAGCGGCGCTCCGCGCAGGCACTGGCTCGGCCGGCGCCAGCCGGAGTCCGTGAGGACGAGGCCGCTCCCCTCGCCGAATGCCCGGAGGACCGAGCCCAGGGACATCTCCCCCGAGGCTCTCTCGCCACGGCCGAAGGCGCGCTCTGCCAGGGCTTGGTAGAGGATCAGTGCCGCGGGCACATCCCTGTCGCCGACCTCTGCCTCCCGTCGGCGCAGGCGCTGCAGACATTCCACGAGGTCCTCGGTGCGGGCCTCTGCAGAAATACCCAAGGCGCGCAGCACATCACTGCGTCTGCCGACCAGTTGCTGGATCTCGGGATGGAGGAATCGCTCGTCGTCCGCCCCGTACACCGCGACCGTGCCGGTGGTCCGCATGCGGAGTCGAGCCGGGGCAGAAGTTGTGCCGTTACCGTCGTCCAGCCATGGTGTGTCGCGCAACTGCCAGAGCCAAAAAGCTGCGGTCCTGCCCCGGTTTTGCCATGCGTAGTAGTCGTAGACGGCATCCGCCTCGTCGTGGTCGGAAAAGCGGCTCCATGCCCGCCCGAGGACGTGAAACAGCGCTGCCGCCCTGCGCCTGCGGAGCTGCGGGTCCTGCTCCGCCGCTATGCCAGAGGCGACGGCACGTAGGTCGGGGCTTTCGTAGTCGTCCAGCGTGAAGGTCGCTTCCAGAACGCGCAGGGCATCAGCGCGTGCTCGAGGTCCCGAAATGACTTCCGCCGGCAGCCCCTTCGGGCTCTGCGTGAAGCGTTCCCGCGCCCCCGGGTGCCTGCGCAACCTGGGCGCGGTCTCCGCGCCCAGGAGCCTCAGGAACTTACGGGCGCCCATCCCGGCGCCGCCGCGCTGCAGGACCTCGGCGTACCGGGGCCGCAGCCACACCAGCCCGGCCGTGCGACCGGCGGCGAAGGCGAAGCTCTCCTCGCGTTCCGAACTGTCCAGTCGGGCGGGTAGGTACGCCCGGGCGGGAGCGACGTCGATGTCTTCACGTTTTCCGGCCCGGTCGTAGCGATGCCCCTGCAGCCGGATTGCATGGCCCACGTCGCGCCCCAAGGTCTCACGTTCGTGGTCCGGCACACGTGCGAAGCCGTCGCGTAGTTCGATGAGCTGGTCATCTGTCAGCCGCAGTACGTTCGGGCCGCCGCTCCCTGCCGCGCCGATGGCCGCAAGGCGCCGGATCACGGCCACCGCGTCCGCGTCGGTCAGCAGCACCTCCCGCTTACGGAGCCATGTCCTCACCGACCGCGCCTCGTCGGTGTCGGCGAGGAATGACGGATGGATTTCCCGGGAGAATCCGAGACTGGCGCCGAGGCCCCGCGGGGCGTCGGTGAACACCGCTGGTTCGGCGGGCCGGGGTACACGGTGGCGGCCCCCTGAGCTGTCCACGAGCCAGCGGCTCGACAGCAAGGAGGAGTAGATATTCGAGGCAAGTCCCACCGCGGCGAGGCGGATGTTCGCCTGCGGGGTCCGGGTTTCGTCGTCGAGGAGGCGTAGCGCGTCGTAGAGGTCCACCGTCACGGGAACCGCACTGTCGTGGTTCTCCCAGTCCGCCAGCACCTCGCGCCATCGACCGTCCTCGTCCCGCGCCACCTTGGGCAGCACGGCGGTCCGCTCGGCGACGCGGGAGATCTCTTCTTCGGTGATCACGCCCACCAGCGTCTCGTCCTCCACCGCGAGATCATCCAGGCCGAGCGGCCCGTAGCCCGGGACGTCCAGGACGAGACCGTGGGACACGCCCGCCCTGGCACGGTCGAGGAGTAGTCGCTCCAGCGCGGCGACCGGGTCGCGGGAGTCGCGCATGTCGTCGGGGAGCGGCACGGCGCGCCAGGCCCGTGCCGGATCCCGCCGGAACTGCCACAGGGCGGCGGCCGTCCACAGGTCGCCCACCAGTTCATTCAGTGCGCGGTTCCACGAAGTGTCGTCGAGCGCCTGACGGCTGGCGATCGGATCGAACTGGGCGCTGATACAGAGGGACAGAGCGGTGTCTGCGACCGGAAGACCGACGTAGATCCGCCCGGCGTCATCGGGTCCGAGAGGAAGAGCCACAGCGATTGCGGTGGTGGACCCCACCGCCTTGTGAGACCGGGTGATCCCGGAAGGGCTGGGAACGGTCGTACGGCAGATCAGCCACCGGGACCCGTCGCCGGCGCGTGCCTCGCCGGTCTCCACGTCGGCGCTCTGCCCGCCCACCACGGCCTCGAACGGCTCGCCGGTCTCCCGGTCGAGCGCCAGCCGGTGCCGGACACGACCTTGCTCGTCCAGGTGCGTGACGCTGCCGACACTGCCGAGGAAGAGCAGCGCGCTGTCCCCCCACTCGGCAAGCCACGCGTCCACCTCGTCCGCGTCGAGCACGCCCGGCTCCAGAGGAACCCGTAGAACCGTCCAGGTGTCGCCCGCGAACCAGTCAGGCAACGGGAACGGCCTGGCCACGGCGATGTCAGGATCGCCGACCCGGAACCGGTAATGCCTGCAGTGAACCTCCAGATACGGGGAGAGGGACTGGAGAGTCATCAGGCCGATCCCGAACCTACCGGTGGATTCCGCCTGCTCTGCCTTGCTCGTCAGCCAGGGCATCGCCAGAGCCAGAACGTCCGGCAACCGTACGGGACTGCCGTTGTGGGCGACGAGAAGTTCCCGTCCCCTCGTCAGAATGCGTACGTCCGTGGCGCCGAGGTCCTCGGCGTTCTGCACGATCTCCGAGAGTCCCTGGAGACGGTCGCTCGACAGATTCCCCGCGTGGTCTCGGGTACGTCTCAGCGCGTGCCGTACTTGACCGTCCAGTCGCGCGAACCGGCTGCCGAGTCGCTCGACCGCCGCCTCAGTCGCCGCCTCACCCTCCGGCTCCGGTACGACGGCTCCTTCTGGGATGCCCTCCATGGAGAAGAGCGCATCGGCGGACGCAATTCCCCGCTCCACTGCAGCTGTTCGACACACCGCATCCCCCCGTGGTCATCCCTGTCCCCCGCATACCTCGACACTCCCCACGACACAGGGTAACGAGGCCAGCGCAATCAGCACACGCCTATCCGAGACCTGCCACCGTATAGCCCAAGATCAAAGAACAGACCCAACGCGCTGCTCGACGGGTTGAGCCCCACAGGTCTAGGACCCGCGCCATCTGGTCCAGGACGACAAGCTCACACTCCGTCAGAAACAGCGTCGAACGAGCGTCAAGACATTTCCCGAACCCGTCTCTGACGGAGTTGAGCAGAGCGTTCTGGACTCAGGCTCCCGCTGCGAAACCGCAGGTGAGCCACGTGGCGGCTACCTACCACATGCTCCACGCGGTGAACTTTGGGAAACAGGTCGAGCACCGCTGACCACATCTGGAAAACACAAGAAAACCGCAGGTCAAAGCCCCTTTGCCGCGGGCCCCAAAATCGCCACGCACTCCACATGCGATGTCATCGGGAAGGTGTGCAGTTTACGTCTTCCTGGGAAACATGCAGGTCAGAGTCGGTTTCGAGGGCGAAATCCAGACCCGCCGAGAGCCTCGTGCGTCATACGTGCGTCACCGCCAGGCCGTGCGTCAGACGCGCACCGATACCGATAGATGCCCGAACCACAGGCTACGCAGCGGTAGGCCGTGCACTGGACCCGTACGGGTTGCCGCCGCCCTCTCTCGACGCGCCATGGAATCGAGGGCCAACGCAGGAACCCCCCTGACCGGCAAACGCCAGATCAGGGGGGCGTGCGGAGGCGGCGGGAGTCAATCTACAAAGGCAACTGCAGGCACCCGGCCACTGCGAGAGTGGACGCACCACCGCCCGACGAGCGCTCGGCTCTCAGTCCCCGGAGTCGTCCGTCTCGAAGCTGGCGATCACCGGCAGCGCACCGTCGTACGGCCAAGAGCCGTCATGCGAAAGGAATTCGGGCCGGATCTCCTCGATCTCGTCAATGTCAATATCAGGGTCCAGCTCGGCTTCTTCATTGAGTTGCGCGAGGCTCGGGAGAAACGGGATGTCGAGCCTGTCGGTGAGCAGGTCGTGGATAAAAGCTACGATGCCGCCCTGGTATTCGTAGAAATCCTGCCCGATGGCGGGAACCACGAGCACCGGCCAGTCATCGGGCTTGCCGACAGTCCGCCAGCAATAGCGTTCTCCGTGTCCCGAGTTACCCCAGGGGATCAGCCCACCAGGCTGAGGGAAATGAGGGATCGGCGTGATTTTCCTGGTCTTTCCATGGTAGTCCGCATCGACCTGCTGCCACCGTGCCAGGTTTCTGCGCAGTTCCCCGGCAGGGTTGGCCACACCAGGCACAAGGAGCGTAAGGAACGGGGCGAATCCACCGGGTCCGAAATACCTGGCGAGTTCCTTGTAGTCCAGTGGCAGCACGGTGCCGACGTCCGACTCGATCACCTGCCAGTCGACCGTGAAACCTCGTGACCGTCCCAACTTGACGATCCGGGCGACGTCCTCCACAGACCCTATACCGCTGCACCTCTGCTCCGTTACTCGACTATTCTGTCCCGGCCGGACTTGAAGCCGCCCGTTCCCAAGGCAGTGATGTCGATCTCCTCGGGTAGCGGGTTGGTGTCGTTCGCGTATACGGGTGTGGATGTGTAACAGATGGCCTGTGTCTTCGCGACCCACTCCGCTTGATAAACCCTACCAGTGCGAGTACCGGGCATCGTTCACTACAGGCGTGAAAGTGCGACGGCAACCCGTGAGTTCCCCGATTCGTTGAGGGAACGAAGTCGGTCATCGCCGCCACCACGGCGGAGGAGGTCCAGTGCGGTCACTTGATCTCGCAACTCCAATTCCTCCATGGGTGTCGGTTCGGGTTGCTCAGGCGCCGGATGGAAAATCGGCGCGCCGCCGTCTCCGGGATACAATAGAGCATCGAATTCCTGATGAATGTCCAGAGCGATAGTCGAACACCAGTCCGCCCACTCCTTGATTTGAAAGCCATCCTCAAAAGCCCTCAAGACCATTTCCGCGGCCATCGAGCAGGGTTCCCTCAATTCATCAGAAACGCTGTCGTCCAGGGGGCGTTCAAGGATGTCACGCAGAGCCGCAAGAATCTCGGGCAAAAATTCTCGGTCCACTTCCAGAGAGCGCATCCGCTGGACGACCCGCTCCTCGACCGGGCAACCGGAACGGACCTCGAGGAGCGGCACGACCTTGTAGAGACACATCGATGCGAAGCTGACGAGGGCGTCCTCTTGCGCTGTACGCAAAGCCTGGACCAACGAATCGTGTGTCACGTCTAGGGGTACGTGGTCCAAAATGTCCTCCATGGCGAGTTCTGCTTCTGGCTCTTG
Organism: Streptomyces sp. Ag109_O5-1; assembly: GCF_003814875.1. GTDB lineage: Bacteria > Actinomycetota > Actinomycetes > Streptomycetales > Streptomycetaceae > Streptomyces > Streptomyces sasae. The sequence goes on from NZ_RKQF01000001.1 coordinate 3,366,362, forward strand.
TTTACCGACCCGTCCACAGTCACACCCATACCGGTGAGGCTGGGAAAACAGCGACCCCAGCATACACCTGTCGATGTTCCGCCTTCGACTATTTCCCAGCCGGCCCCGGCCGAAAGAGCTTGCAGAACAGATTGTTCCGCGTGCCCGGGGAGCTGCACGAACGTCTCCCCTGGCAGAAGTGAATTGTTTTTCTTCCAGCCACTCGGCATGTATTGCTTGTTACTGGAGACCAGAGTCATCTCTCGTCCGGGGTCTGCTTTGCTCCTGACCCTCACCACCGAGGTCGTTCCGCTCCAGCCGGCCTGGTTCTGAAGGTCTGTCGCCCGCTGTGACAACTGAGCGGCACCGTCCTCCGACCCGCCGTAGATGTAACGCGTCTCAGCTCCCGGTGGCACAGCCAGTGCCACACTGGGAAGTCCGGCGGTCAGATCGACCGGGAAGAGAGAACTCCATCCTGCGGCCGCGCCGGGGTCGATCGGATTGATCAGTGTGCTGCCGGCTCCGGCCTCCGGATCGACCGGGAGGGTGGATGTGAGCCCTGCTCCGGCGCCAGGGTCTACCGGGTTGACGAGCGTGTTGCCGTCGCCGGCGCCGGGGTCGACCGGGAAGGTGGTGCCCAGGCCACGGCGTCGTCCGGCTTCACATGTTCCCACGCCGGGAAACAGGTCGAGCAGCCAGAAGAAGTCAGAAAACGGCAGGTCAGCGGCCTTGCCCGGCGGGTTCCAGGATGGCGACGCACTCCACATGCGAGGTCATCGAAAAGACGTGCCAAGACGCGGAAACTGGATATCTGCAGGTCAGCGTAGGTTCACGGGGCGCTCTGAACGGCTCGTCCGGCCCCGGAGCGTCAGACGAGCGTCACCGCGGTGGCGCTACAGCATCGACGAGACGGGTCCGAGGTAGTCAGCTGAGCAATCCACGGACTCTCTCAGACGACTCCGGTGATCTTGAATGCAGCCCAGAACAGCGGCCTTTCGGCGACCTGTTGGTCAAAGTGGCTTCGCCAGTCCGGAAGCATCGCGTCGATTGCTGATTCGGCGGCGCGCACCGGACCTGCCTCCCAGGACACTCGCCACCGGTGTTCACTTAGGCAGCGGATGGTGGCGGCGTAAGCGGTGTGGGAGTCCGCGCCGACGCCGAGGTGTGCGTGGAGCACAGCGGAGAACACGACGCCTTGCAGGTCAGTGTTTTCCCACAGAGTGGAGATGACCGCTTTTGCGCCGCGGACGAGAAAGGCGGACTCGATGCTGCGCAAGGTCTGCACGGTACGGCCGGTGCCTTCATGCGTGCCCGTTCTGCAAGCGTCAAGGATGATCAGGTCGACGCTGGAAAAGACTCCGTCAGCGAGGACCCCGCTGGACGTGAGCATGGCCGCACCGGGTGACCGCCGGCTGGAGTAAACGCACAGAGCCTCCAGGAGAGCACCGTGTCCGGCTCGGCGCTCGTTAGCGGTTCATCGGCTTCCCTGGCGCTGCTTCATGGTGGCAAAGGCGACGGCCGGCCCGATCTGGGTGAGGCCGGCCGTCGGCGAGGTACACAGGCCGGTTCAGCGCTGCAGGGTGAGGACACCCGGCCGCCAGGGCAGTTGGTCGTAGGGTCCGCTCGCGGAGGGGGACTTGCCCTGGTAGAGGAACTGCAGGTTGCAGGGGTCGACGGTCATGGTCTGGTCGGGGTTGTTGCGGACCAGGTCGCCGTGGCTGATGTCGTTGGTCCAGGTGGCACCGCTGTTGGCCTTGCCCGCGAAGGGGTTGCTCTCGCTGGCGGCCTGCGGGGTCCACGAACCGCTCAGGCTGGAGGCAGTGAACGAGCGGAAGTAGCGCTGCTCATTCGCCCCCCGCGCCTCGACGATCATGAGGTACTGGTTCTGGCCCTGGACCCTGTAGACCTGCGGCGCCTCGAACAGGTTCTTCACCGTGTCGCTCATGACCGTCGTGTAGGACGAGCCGAAGCTGCCCGGGAAGTTCCCGATCGGCATGCTCGCCCGGTAGATCTTGCCGTTGTCACCGGCGAAGAACAGGTACATGTTCTGGTCGTCGGCGATCAGGGTCTGGTCGATCGGGGCGGCGCCCGGGATGCTGCCGGTGAACAGCGGCTGCGGCGCGGACCAGCCGTCGGGGTTCGTGGGGTCGCTCGACGTACGGTAGATGAAGGGCCACGCACCCCACTGGTACGCCAGCACCCAGATCTTCTTGGGCGCGAAGTAGAACAGCGTGGGCGCCACCGCGGACTGGCTCATCCCGGTCTGGCCGGCCGACGCCATGTCCGACCAGTTCGTGAAGGGCTTGAACATCATCGAGCCGTACGACGACCCCGACACGTTCGACGCATAGACCAGGTGCTTGCCGTTGTACGTCACGTCGGTGAAGTCCTTCAGCGAGACCCACCCGTTCGCCGGCTGCGCCAGCGCACCCGTCGACGTCCACCGGTACGTCGACGGAAGAGCACACGTGCCGTCCCCCGGCGGGGTCGTCCCGGACAGCCCGGTCCACTTCTGGTTGCCGCCCCCGTTGCACGACCAGATCTGCGCCGCTGTGCCGTTGGCCGTACCTGAGCCCGTAACCTCCAGGCACAGCCCGGACTCCACGCCGACGACCGTGCCGTCGGAGTTCACCCGCCACTGCTGGTTCGCACCGCCGGAGCAGGTCCAGATCTGCACCCGGGTACCGGCCGTGGTGGCGTGGCCCGGAACATCCAGGCACTTGTTGCCGTACACGGTGAGCTGGTTGCTGTCCGTCAACGTCCACTGCTGGTTGGTCCCGCCCCAGCAGTCATAGATCTGCAGATACGTGCCGTCGGTCTGGCTGGCGCCCGGCACATCGAGACACCGGCCGGAACCAACACCGCGCAAGGCGCCGCTGGAAGCCGCCTGAGCCGGGGCGGCGACGAGCATCGCCGCCAACGCGGCCAGGGCCGCAACCACGGCGGCGAGCACCACTGATGGATGCCTGCGGCTGAAACTTCCTCGGTGCATGGATACTTCCCCAACCTTGAGTAGGCGGTTCCGGTTGACCTCGTCAGAGGCTGGCCGGACTGTCGGTGTGGTGCGGTGTGCAGCAGTCCGCGAGCACCACGGCGGGCGGCGACAGTTGGCGGGGCCATGACATGCACATCCCTGACACGCATATGCGGCATGGCCCTTGCGATTCCGACTTCAGGCGGTGCTGCCCGGCATGGCCCTACCGTGGATGGACCGGCCCGGAATGTTCGTTATGTCGAACAAAGGTCGAATCATCGAGCAACCCGATGATAGAGAACCGGTGAACGCCGTCAATACCTCTCGCATGTATCGCCTCAAATTCCGAAACATTCGCACCATCACGCGCCGACCAGCGCACGCCACACTGCAAAATGGCTGGCTCGTAAGCGACTTGACCCCGGAACGGAGCGATGTACGGATGATGCAGACACTCGGCCGACCCCGCCTCCAACGTCCCTGACAACGAAATCTGCACGCCGCCGACGCCAGCACCGGGGGCCGCCGCCCGCCTACCGAATGACCGAAAGTTTCGTCGAACAATCGGAAATTTCTTCGGCGAGAGTATTGACGATCCACGGTCACGCCTCAATCATCCCTGTCTGAGAAACCGGGCCTGGTTCGAGATTCTGGACTGTACCGGCCTGGGCAATCCATGCTGCACGGCAGATCAGCGACCAGCTGCACGGCAGACCCGCGCACCACATCACCTGCGCCACCCCGTTCCGTTCCGGTGAGGTTCGCACCAGCGCACCTGGCTCTTCCCGCAGTGGGAGAGGCATGCGACGCCGTGTGACGGTCCCCCGGCTGAGCCGCGCTGGAGTACCCGATGCCTGTGTCGAGACGTGGAACACGCCCGCCGCCCGCCGTACGTCGCCCGACGGCCGACCGGGTGCGGCGCCCGGGCCGTTGGCGTCATCCCGGTCCCCATGACTGCGGTGTCCGGTGATTCCGTCCTCCCCGGGCTCCGACCTGCCCCGTCCGTCTGCCGGACGGGGCCGGACGACGCAATGCGCTTCAGTCGATCAGCGATTTCTACCTCGGAGGCACAGTCATGGGCTCGTATGCCCTTCCCAGATCCGTTACCCGCCGGAAGATCCGCAGCCTGCTGCTGGCGCTGGTCGTCGGCGTCCTCGGTGCGGTCACCGCACTGGCCGCACCGTCGACCGCGCACGCCGCCGAGAACACGCTTGGCGCCGCGGCGGCACAGAGCGGCCGCTACTTCGGCACCGCCATCGCCTCCGGCAGGCTGGGCGACTCGGCGTACACGACGATCGCAAGCCGTGAGTTCAACATGGTGACGGCCGAGAACGAGATGAAGATCGACGCCACCGAACCACAGCGGGGCCAGTTCAACTTCAGCGCCGGCGACCGCGTCTACAACTGGGCGGTGCAGAACGGCAAGCGGGTGCGTGGCCACACACTGGCCTGGTATGCCCAGCAGCCCGGCTGGATGCAGAGCCTCAGCGGCAGCTCACTGCGCCAAGCGATGATCGACCACATCAACGGCGTCATGGGCCACTACAAGGGCAAGATCGCCCAGTGGGACGTCGTGAACGAGGCCTTCGCCGACGGCAATTCGGGAGGTCGGCGGGACTCCAACCTGCAACGCACGGGCAACGACTGGATCGAGGTCGCCTTCCGCACCGCGCGCGCCGCCGACCCGGCGGCCAAGCTCTGCTACAACGACTACAACATCGAGAACTGGACCTGGGCCAAGACCCAGGCCGTGTACGCCATGGTCCGGGACTTCAAGCAGCGCGGCGTGCCGATCGACTGCGTCGGGTTCCAGTCGCACTTCAACAGCGGCAGCCCCTACAACAGCAACTTCCGCACCACCCTGCAGAATTTCGCCGCCCTCGGCGTCGACGTGGCCATCACCGAACTCGACATACAGGGCGCCTCGGCCTCGACCTACGCCAACGTGACCAACGACTGCCTGGCCGTCCCGCGCTGCCTCGGCATCACCGTCTGGGGTGTGCGCGACACCGACTCCTGGCGATCGGGGGACACGCCGCTGCTGTTCAACGGCGACGGCAGCAAGAAGCCTGCCTACACCGCCGTCCTCAACGCACTCAACGGCAGCGGCTCCACGACGCCCCCTGCGGATGGCGGACAGATCAAGGGCGTCGGTTCGGGCCGTTGCCTGGACGTGCCCGGAGCCGGCACCACCGACGGCACACAGCTCCAGCTGTGGGACTGCCACAGCGGCACCAACCAGCAGTGGACGTACACCGACGCCGGCGAGCTCAGGGTCTACGGCAACAGATGCCTTGACGCCGCCGGCACAGGCAGCGGTTCCAAAGTCCAGATCTACAGCTGCTGGGGCGGCGACAACCAGAAATGGCGCCTCAACTCCGACGGATCCATCGTCGGCGTCCAGTCCGGCCTCTGCCTCGACGCCGTCTCGGGCGGCACCGCCAACGGCACCCCGATCCAGCTCTACTCCTGCTCGAACGGCAACAACCAACGCTGGACCCGTACCTGAGGGGGCCTGCCACAAACGAAGGGGTGAAGCCGTGACAGCCCGCGGCTTCTCCCGCCCCTCCGCAAGGACATCGTCGACGGTTCCGGGTCGCCGCCGTGGTGGCGGCGACCTCGCGATCGGGATGCTCGCCGCGGTGCATCCGGCGCCCGCCGAGGCGGCGAGGGCGAACACCGTGGCCGAGAGTCCGCCCTGGTCAGGGCTGAGCAGACTGCGGCAACCAGCTCACCGGGGATCCGCCCTCGCTCGCTTCGGACACCGGCTCGCACTCGGCTGCCGCCATCCCGGAGTGCGGGTGCGCGTCGCCTTCCGCCGACAGGACGTGCCAGCTGGCGATTGACCCGCGCTGTCTGATCCGGGACAACCGCGTCACGCTCCGTCAGAATCAGCGTCGAACCATTTCACTCGTTGCCGCGGACCACCGCCACGGAGCAGTGCGCGTGATGCAGCAGGGCCTGGCTCACGGAGCCGAGCAGCAGGCCGGTGAAGCCACCGCGTCCACGGGCACCGGCCACGACCAGCTGCGCGTCATGACTCGCCTCGATCAGCGCCGGGCGGATCCGGGAACGTACCAGGCGACGCTCCACCGTGGCCTGCGGATAGCGCGTCTGCCACGGGGACAGGGTCTCGTCCAGCAGCCGCTGCTCCTCATCGCGGAGCCGGTCGATGTCGACCACCATGTTCAGCGGGTTGCTCGGATCCTCGTAGGCCCGTTCGCTCCAGGTGTTCCACACGTGCAGGGCCAGCAGGTCCGCACCGCGCATCTTCGCCTCGGCGAAGGCGAACTCGACAGCGCGTTCACCTGCCGGGGAGCCGTCCACCGCCAGCAGTACGGGACCGGCCGGGTTCGGCAGGCCCCGCACCACCAGCACCGGGCAATGCCCGTACGCGGCCAGATGTACGGCGGTGGAACCGAGGAGCAGGCTGCCGAACGCGCCCAGCCCGCGGCTGCCCACCACGACGAGGGAGGCGGTGCGCGACTCGATCTCCAGCACCATCAGCGGCTCGCCGACGGTGACCTCGCGCGTGATGTCCAGCCGCGGTGCGATCTCGCGTGCCCGCAGCTCGGCCTCGGCCAGCGTGCCGTCCACCAGCTCACGCACCCCCGCCCTGGCGGGATTCCAAGGCGGTCCACCAGGCGGTGGATGGATCGAGGGCCACCCGAAGGCGTGCACCAGCCGCAGGCCGACGGCGCTCAGCACCGCCTCGTGTGCCGCCGTCTCGACCGCGTCCAGGCTGGCCGGTGAGCCGTCGACCCCCACGACGACCGGTTTCGTCATGCCGCACCTCCTCGCTGCGCCGACTTTGCGCCCGTCTGCCGGCCCTCGTCCATCCTCCGCCACCCCGCCGAGCAGCGCATCGGCTCCGATGGCCTTCCCCGCACCCCTTCGACGCGGCGGTGGCCGCGAGGCCACCGCTTTGGCGAAACTGGTCTTTCCGGTGCCGGGCGGGCCGAACAGGATGACCGCCTTGGCCGGGACGACGCCGTAGCGGTCGGCCAGCGCCGGCTCGGTCAGCGGGAGCACGACACGGCGTTCGATGACTTCCTTCTCCCTCCCCATTCCGGCCATGGCGTCCCAGCGGCCCTCGGGGAGCATGCGCCCGCCCAGCAGCAGCGAGGACGTCGGCGTTCGCGGTTCCCGGCGGTTCGAGTTTCTCGTAGTAGACGAGGTCGTCGCGGAACTGGCAGCCGGAGTCCTCCAGAGCCTTCGTCCCGGCGGCGTGGGCGGGGAGCAACGCCCTGATGTGGCGAACCCCCCGTGCCCGCAGCCGCCGCTCCACCTCGGCCACGAGCGCACTGCCGATCCCGCGCTCACGCCAGCGGGAGGCGAGCGCCACCAGGAGGATCCACCTCGCTTGCCGGACGCCTGCGCCACGGCTATGCCCACCAGTTCGTCGCCGACCACCGCGACCACCGCCGTCTGACCGGCCTTGGCCGCGACCATCACCTCGGAGACCGGGAACACCCGGTCCTCGTCGGCCCGGCGGCTCTGGTCCCAGATCTGGATGGCCTGGTCGAGATCGTCGTCGTGATAGTCACGCAGATGCCACGCAGGCATCGTCACCACCACCTCACCCGGCGCGGGAGCCCCATTGTCTCCCGCGGGCGTACCGGGTGACGAACCCAGCCGAGTCCGCACGCCTCGGCAGGCAGAGGCCGAGCGATCCGCCGTACAAGCCGTACAAGAGGACAGGCCGCACTCCGCGGGGGCCGGTCGTGCCTGTCCCCGCTCCGCCGGGCACGGGGAGCTGCCCGCAAAAGGCCAAGTCCTTCAACGGAACCCAGGGCGAACGTCACCCAGGCCGGTCGAGTCATGGGCGGCCCGAATTCCAGCCATGCCCCACCCAGAGACAACACGTGGAATGCACAGGAAAGGCAAAGAAACAGCCCTGCTTCAACATCCACCTTGTTGACGTGGCCCCGACATCCGTACAGTCTGCCCGACCACGGCGCGTACCCCGCACCGAGGTCGTACCGCGCACCCCCCACAGCCCTTCCCGGTTCATCCACCATGTGGAGGACGTACGTTGCGCAGAATCGTTTCTCTCCCCACCGTGGCGACGCTCGCCGCGGCCGCCCTCACCCTGGCCGCCCCCGTCGGCCAGGCGGCCCAGACCACCGCCTCCGCGTCCCACGGAGTCTCTGTCGCCCGCGCCTGCACCGCCCCGACGAAACAGAACGAGATGGCCTGCAACGCCCTGCAGGTCACCGCGGGCACCCCGAAGTCGGCGCGCGCCGAGAGCGAGCTGTCCGCGGCCGCCGCGCCCTCCGGCTACGGCCCCGCCTCGCTCCAGTCGGCGTACAACCTGCCGTCCGCCAGCGGCGGTTCGGGCCAGACGGTGGCGATCGTCGACGCCTACGACGACCCCAACGCCGAGTCCGACCTCGCCGTATACCGCTCCCAGTACGGCCTGTCCGCCTGCACCACGGCCAACGGCTGCTTCACGAAGGTCGACCAGAACGGCGGCACCAGCTACCCGCGCGGCGACTCCGGCTGGGCCGAGGAGATCTCCCTCGACCTCGACATGGTCAGCGCGGCGTGCCCGAACTGCAAGATCCTGCTGGTCGAGGCCAAGACCGCGTCCATGACCAACCTCGGCACGGCCGTGAACACCGCCGTCAGGCTGGGCGCGAAGTTCGTCTCCAACAGCTACGGCGGCTCCGAGTCCTCCAGCGACGCGACCTACGACTCCAGCTACTTCAACCACCCAGGCGTCGCCATCACCGTCTCCTCCGGTGACGGCGGCTACGGCGTCGAGTACCCGGCCGCCTCCAAGTACGTGACGGCGGTGGGCGGTACGTCCCTGAACACCGCCTCCAACTCCCGCGGCTGGACCGACACGGTCTGGAGCGGAGCAGGCTCCGGCTGCTCCAAGTACGACGCCAAACCCAGCTGGCAGAAGGACACCGGCTGTGCCGACCGTACCGTGGCGGACGTCTCCGCGGTCGCCGACCCGAACACCGGCGTCGCGGTCTACGACAGCTACCGCTCGGCCACCGGCTGGATGGTCTTCGGCGGCACCAGCGCGTCCTCACCACTGATCGCGGCGACCTACGCGCTGGCCGGCGCCCCGTCCTCCGGCTCCTACCCGGCGTCCTTCCCGTACGCCCACACCTCGGCCCTGTACGACGTCACCAGCGGCTCCAACGGCAACTGCGGCGGCTCCTACCTCTGCACCGGCACCACCGGATACGACGGCCCGTCCGGGCTCGGCGTCCCGAACGGCACCACCGCCTTCATCGGCTGAACAGCCCTATGAGGTGAGCCGGTTGGCGCGGGCCGGAGTCGGCGATGATGCCGGCTCCGGCCTTCCGCGCGAACAGCACCTGTCAGGTCGGCAGAAACGTCTGGGAGGATCTCGCGGCGACCAGCGGCGATGACGCCGACCGCCGGATGCTCCATTTCGGCGAGCACTGATGACGGCCCGGACCGGCCGACGGCATGCTTCACTGCCAATCGTGCCGTTCTCCGGGTGAATACCCGTGAACAGGGCCGGTCTGGAACGGTGGATGCCTCTCGTACGACGCCTGCTGCTGGACGGACTCGTACGGTGCCGACTCCGGGGCGAGTGTCTGCGTGCCCGTCGGTGCTTGCAGGCTGCCGTAGCGTTCCATGCGCTGCCACCGCACCCGCGAGCCCGACACCGCGGTGAAGACGGACTGGATGACCACCAGGTACATCAGCTGGCGGTAGACGAACTGCTGCAGAGGCAGGCTCCACAGCGAGCCGGGCCGCTCGCCGTCCAGGCGGAACGCGTACAGGCCCATCAGCAGTTGCAGCAGCAGGAACGCGAGCCACAGCGCGGTGATCCGGAGCGGGTCGAGGAAGAGCAGGCCGTAGACGGCGAAGACGTCGACGACCGGTGCGAGCAGGGGCAGCAGGACCTGGAAGAGCAGGAGGTACACCAGCCCCCGGCGGCCGAGCTTGCCTGCGGCACCGCGCTGGACCAGGGCGCCGCGGTGTTTCCACATGGCCTGCAGGGTGCCGTAGCACCAGCGGTAGCGCTGGCGCCACAGGGCGCCCAGGGACGCCGGTGCCTCGGTCCAGGCGATCGCATGCTCCTCGTAGACCACGCGCCAGCCGGCCCGGCACAGCGCCATGGTGAGGTCGGTGTCCTCGGCGAGGGTGGTGTCGCTGACGCCGCCGAGGGCGAGCAGGGCGCGGCGGCGGAAGGCACCGACCGCGCCGGGCACGGTCGGCATGCACTCGGCGAGGTCGAACAGGCGGCGGTCGAGGTTGAAGCCGACCACGTACTCGATGTGCTGCCAACGGCCGAGCAGGCCACCGCGGTTGACGACCTTGGCGTTGCCCGAGACGGCTCCCACGCCCGGGTCGGCGAAGGGCTGCACGAGGGTGCGTACGGTGCCGGGTTCGAAGACCGTGTCGCCGTCGACCATGACCACCAGATCGCAGGTGGCGGCGGCGAGACCGGTGTTGAGCGCGGCCGGCTTGCCCGCGTTCTCCTGCCGGATCACCCGCACCCCCGGCAGGCCGAGGGACTCCACCAGGTCGGCGGTGCCGTCGGTGGAGCCGTCGTCCACGACGATGATCTCGACCGGATGGTCCGAAGCGAGCAGGGAGCGTACGGCGGCCTCGATTCCGGCGCTCTCGTTGTACGCGGGGACGATGACGCTGACCCGTTCGGTCACCGGCGGTCCCCAGGCCCCGGCCCGGCGGCCCGTCCGCAGCCGCCGGTGCCGGCGGGCCGCGAACAGCACGACCGCCGCGCGCAGGACGCTGACCGCACCGGCCGCGAACATCAGTACGCCCAGCAGCCGTACGATCCAGTCGCCGCCCCGCAGCAGGCCGATCAGGGCCATCCCCTGGAGGTGGTCGCCCAGTCCGGCACGCTGGACCGGACCGGCCATGCCGACCGCGGCGCCGACCGTCGCGAACCGGAAGCCCCGGGCCTTGAGCCGGGGTATCAGGGTGTTCAGCGCGGCGACGGTCTGGGCGCGGTCGCCGCCGCCGTCGTGCATGAGCAGGATCTGTCCGGCGCGGCCTTTCGGGGTGGCGTTCACGAGGATGCGTTCCGTACCCGGGCGCTGCCAGTCCTGGGCGTCCTGGGTGGAGAGCACCGTGACATAGCCTGCCGCGCCGGCCTGCTTGAGGACCGACCAGTCGGCGTCGTCCAGCGCGTCGTTCTCCGAGGAGTACGGCGGCCTCAGCAGCGCGGTGGTCACCCCGGCCGCGCCGGCCACCGCGAGCTGGGTCTCGCGCAGCTCCAGCGAACGCTGCCACGGGGCGAGACGGGACAGGTCGGGGTGGGTGAAGGTGTGGATGCCGATCTGGTGGCCGTCGGCGACGATCCGCCGGACCAGGTCGGGGTGATCCACGACCTCGGTGCCGACGACGAAGAAGGTCGCCTGCACGTGCTGGCGGCGCAGCACGTCGAGGATGCGCGGCGTCCAGGTGGGGTCGGGGCCGTCGTCGAAGGTGAGGGCGATGGTGTGGGTCTTCGGACGGGCGGTGTGCGGGGCGGTGTCGGCGTCCGCGATCACGGGGCCGCCCTGGGCCACCCGGCCGGGCACCGCTCCGGCGCGGCCCCGGGGGCCGGTCACGTCGTCCGAGGTGATCCCGAACATGTGGTGGGTGTAGCCCTGCAGCAGCAGGGCGGCCGACAGGGTCACCAGGAGCACGGACAGCAGCAGCCAGTGGGTGCGTGGGGTGATCCGGCGGGTGCGGCTGCGGCGGCGAGGATTGGTGCGGCGGCGATCGGTCACGTCAGGGCCTTGGATCACTTCACGGGCTTGTGGGACGTCCCGAGGGCGCGCCCCTGGGAGGACGGGGTCGGGGTCGGGCCGGTGGTGGCCGTCGGAGAAGCGGCCCTGGTGGGCGCCGCGGTGGACCCGGACGTGGCCACGGAGGCGGTCGAGGCTGTCGGCCGCACTGGCGCGGAGGTCCGCTGCGCCGTGGGACCGGACTTGTCGTGCGCTCCGGTGGAACTCGCGCTCCCCGCCGAGTGGCCGGTGCCGGACGGGGAGTCGGAGGCGGTCACGCGGGGCGCGGCCCCGTGTGCGGTGTCCGGCTGCGGGACGAAGGGGGCGCTGATGCCGGGGCCGCCCAGCATGGTGCTGATCAGCAGGGCGACATAGCCACCGGCGGGGATCACCAGCAGCCGGGCGACTCGCAGCACGAGGCGCTGGCGTCGCCCGGAGGAGTCCACGAAGACCGGCCGCACCGGTCCATTCCCTGGCGTCTCCGGGGCCGGCTCGGATGCCGTCTCCGGCGCCGGCATGAAGGGGATGGGCTGTGTGTCGGTCTCCGGGGCCGACACGGTGAGGACGTCGCCATGGGCGGCGTCCCACGTCGCCGGGTGGGGTTGCGTCCAGTGCGCAGACTGCACCGGGTCCCAGGTCGGCGCGGCCATGTCGCCGCTGTACCCCTCATGGCCGTACCCGCCGGGGCCGTACACCTCGCGACCGTACCCGTCGTGACCGTAGCCATACGCGTACCCAGCGCCACCATACGGATCCTCGCCGTACGCTTCGCTGCTGCCGTTCGTCCACTGCACTAGTCGTGTCCCCTGTCCCGGCCGACCGACATGGCCGCCCGCATGGACAGAGCGCGGCAGGCCGGAACTGTTACACCTCACGCACAACTCACGCCTCGGACAGCCACTTCACCACCGCGTCTCCGCACTCGGCCGTGTGCACGTAGAACGCCGTCAGTTCCCGGTGCGCCGCCGCGAAGGCGCCCCGTGTCTCGGGCTCCGTGATCACGCCGCCGTAGCGCGGCAGCAGTTCGTCCCGGGCGGCATCCCACAGCGCCTCGAAGTCGGCCGCGGCGAGGAACCGGGCCACTTGGCGGGCCTGGGCCGCCGTCAGCACCAGGAGCGGCGTCTTGTGCCGGTCGGCACGGAACACCGGCCAGCCGCCGAGCACCACCTGGGTTCGGGGCCGGCTCTCGGCAAGGGGATACAGGGGAGCGCCGGTATAGATGCGCTCTAAGTCCCGGCAGCGCCGTACGGTCTCAGCGTCGCCCTCGAAAAGCCGTTCCAGCCATGTCGCGCTGTTGCGCAGTGCCGGGGGTGGCACCGCGCGCAGACGGAGGTACGCACTCATGCCAGGAGGAGCGCACGGGGGCGTCTGGGCATCACGTGGGCGGACGGAACCGGGGTGCGGATCCGACGCCGCCCATGAGGGGGGCCGGGACCCCGTTCAGTGGTCGAGGCCCCGGCCCCCGTCCCTCTCCGTACCGCCACGGGGGGAGTTACGGACGGCATGGAGAGAGGTCCGGGGTGGGCTGCGGCGCTGGCGCCGGCGGAGCGGTCGCTCTTGGCCTGCCCGGCAGCGAACCCGGCATTCCCCCAGCGCACGGGCCATACGCAACGTCACCCGGCCCGGACCGCACCGGCGGCCCTCAGTCGTACACGCATAGGTGGGCCGGATCCAGGGGCCGGGGCACGGGGACACCGGAGAGAACGTGTGGGATGCCTGATGGGTTGTGACACTTCCGTGACGGCGGACGCTGAACATCATGGGGCCGTCGATGTGACCGGAGCGTGGCGGACGGCAGGCACTCGCTACGAACCAAGCACGAACGAGGACGATCTTGGGCCAGGTACGGCAACCCCGACGCATACGGGCGCGCGACGGGGAACTGGGCGCGGCGGTCGCGCAGGCCCAGGAGGGCGACGAGGCCGCTTTCACAGTCGCCTACCGGATCGTTCAGCCGGGCATGCTCGGCTACCTGCGTGGCATTGTCGGCGACGACGCGGAGGACGTGGCGTCCGACGCCTGGCTGGAGATAGCCCGCGACCTCGGGCGTTTCAAGGGCGACGGCGCGGGTTTCCGCGGCTGGACCGCGACCATCGCCCGGCACCGGGCGCTGGACCACCTGCGCCGCCAACGCGTACGGCCCCAGGCCGGCGGCACCGACCAGGACGTACTGGATCTGGCCGGCCCGCACCACACTCATGAGCAGGCCCTGGAGTCGATCTCCACCGAGTGGGCCCTGGAGCTGATCCGCGGACTGCCCCGGGACCAGGCCGAGGCCGTGCTCCTGCGGGTCGTCGTCGGCCTGGACGGTCCCGCCGCCGCGCGCGTCCTCGGCAAGCGCTCGGGAGCGGTGCGCACAGCCGCCCACCGGGGCCTGAAACGCCTGGCCCGCCAGTTGGGCATCGGCAACGAGGCCGAGGAGGGTGTGACGGATGGGGCTTACCGCGCGCTGGGGAAGTCGGCATGAACGATGCCGGCAGCGGGCCGACGGGCGGGCACCCCGGCCCGGCAGGCCGAATGAAGAGAATCTGTGGGACAGGAACGGAAGCGGACATGGGTGAAGGGCTGAGCGGCGGCGGAGTTCCGGGCCGTCGACGTGGGCCTGACGGCGCCCTGTCCGACCTTCCGAACGTGCGTGCCGCCGCCACCCTGGAAACGATCCTGGCCGCCGCCATCCGTACCGGCGATCTCGACTCCCAGGCCGAGCAGCGGGCTGTGGCCGCCTTCCGGTCCGCCCGCGTCGAGGGCGCGCATCAAGCAGCACGTACCCGGCGCCGGGACGACTGGCGGCTGCCCGCGGAGCGGCGGGCCCGGCGTCCTTTGAAGGTGACGTTCGGCGTGGTGTTCGCCAGCCTCACCCTGGGTGGCGTCGCCGTCGCGGCCATCGGTTCCGTGAGCTCCTCCTCCGACGGTGCCGACGGCGACCGGGGCACCACGCACCCGTCGGCGCTCGCTCCGGACCGGCCTGGCAGTGCACCCTCGTCGTCGTCCTCCCAGGGCTCCCGGCCGACGGACCGACCAGCCCCCGCCCAGGACACCGAAGCCCACTGCCGCGCCTATGAGCAGGTCCAGGACAACGGCAAGGCACTCGACGCGAAAGTCAGGCAGCAGCTCGTCGCGGCCGCCGGCGGCAAGGCCAAGGTCGCCGCCTACTGCTCCGAGCAGCTGACGCGGGCGACGGCCACGCCGGGTGGATCGGCCAGTACGGGTAAGTCCGGTGAAGGCACCACGGGCACCGGAAACGGCACGGAGGGTAAAAACGGCATATCCGGCAACAGTACCGGCGGCACGAACAGCACGGCAGGGAAGGGCCAGGCAGGCGCCGGCCAGGGGAGCGGGAAGCGCAAGTAGCCCGCACAGCAGGGCCCGCGCGGGCGGAGAAACCTCCGGGAAGGGCAAGGCCGACGCGCACTGCCCCGAGCAGCTGGCCTGAGCGGCAGCCTCGCCGAGCGAGCCGGGCAACACGAACGATCCCGGCGAGGGCACGGCGGGGAACAGCGCCCATCAGGACTCCAACCCCTGAACCGGTTCACCACTTCTCAGGACGCAACCCAGCTGAGCACGACAGAATCACAGGGGGCGGCGTTGCAGTTCTCCGCCGCGCCGCCCGCGACAAGCCGGGCCAGGAAACCCATCACACGTGGGCTGCCCTGCTGCGGCCCGGCAGCAAGACAAACGTGAGCATACGAGGAAGCCGGCCAGCTCGCCTCCGCACCTGTTCCAGGCCCTCCAACGACCTGTCGGTCATTCAGGCCGTGCGTCATTCGTGCGTCACGCCGCAAGAACCAAGGGGCCACGCCACCGCCACGCACCCCTCCCGCTCAGACGAATGCGCAGGTCACGCGGCATCGTCCGCCTTCACCCGTTCCCACCTCCCAAACAGGTCGAGCCGACGAAAGAAATCAGAAAACCGCAGGTCAAGAGCCCTTTTCAGCGCGTTCCAGGATCGCGACGCACTCCACATGCGCGGTCATCGGAAACAGATCGAACGCCCGCAGTGTCCGCACCCGGTACCCCCCGTCCCGGAAGTACGCCAGGTCCCGGGCCAGGGCGGCCGGGTCGCAGGCGACGTAGGCGATGCGGCGGGCGGCGAGGGACGTCAGGTGTTCGACCGTCTTGCGGCCCGCGCCCGCGCGGGGCGGGTCGAGGACGATGAGGTCGACCTCGGTGATGCCGGTGCGCGGGAGGACCGACTCGACCTTGCCCTGTTCGATGCGGACCCGGGGGAAGTCGGCGAGGTTGTGCCGGGCGTCCTCGACCGCGCGCTTGCCGGACTCGATACCGAGGACCGCGCCCTTCTCGCCGAGGCGGTCCGCGAGGGCGCCGGCGAAGAGGCCGACGCCGCAGTAGAGGTCCAGGGCCATTTCGCCCTTGCGCGGGAGGAGGCCCTGCATGACCGCCGTGACCAGGGTGTCCGCCGCCTTCGGGTGGACCTGCCAGAAGCCGCCGCTGCCGACCCGGTGGGTGCGGCCGTCGGCGCGCTCGCGGACGAACGCGCGGCCGTGGACGCGGTGGATGCCGCCGTCGTGCTCGTCGACCCGCATGACCGAGACCGGCCGGTCGAGTTCGACGAGGGGGAGGCGGGCGCCGGGGCGGGGCTCCAGGATCACCATGCGGTCCTGGGAGCCCGTCGCGGCGATCGCGTCGACCGAGACCATGCCCGACCAGTCGCGCTCCTCGATGCCCAGCTCGCTGATGCCCGGCGCCGCGATCATGCAGTGCTCGATCGGCTCCACCTCGTGCGAGCGGTGCCGGCGCAGCCCCGCGTTGCCGTCGGCGTCGACGGCGTACTGCACCCGGGTCCGCCACTGCGGCACCTCGCCCGCCGCCAGTTTGTCGCCCTCGGCGGGCATGACCGTGCCGTCCCAGCCGACGTCCTCGGGCGTGAGGCCGGCGAGCCGCTGGAGCTGTTCGGCGATCACCTCGCCCTTGAGGCGGCGCTGGGCGCCCGGTTTGGCGTGCTGCCAGTCGCAGCCGCCGCAGCGGCCGGGACCGGCGTAGGGGCAGGGAGCCGGCACCCGGTCCTTGGACGCGTCCAGGATCTCGACCGCGTCGGCGCGCAGATAGCGGGCCCCCTCCTCGCCCTCGGTCACCCGGGCCACGACCCGCTCGCCGGGCAGCGTGTGCCGGACGAACAGGACCTGGCCCTCGGCGGTGCGGGCGATGCAGTGCCCGCCGTGTGCGACCGGGCCGACCTCGACCTCGTACTCCGTCCCCACCAGCGTTTTCTTCGGTTCTGCCTGCATGGCGGGGTGACTCCAGATCAGAGAGAGGGGGGAGCGGCCACGCGTGGGCCGACGACAGCCCACCAGTCTACGTGGTCCCGGAAACCCCTAGTTACTGCCGCTGGGCTCCTTCGGCCGTGCCTCCGCCGGACCACGCCGCACCGCACCCGGCGCGTTCCACTCCTGCCGCTTGCGCGCCCGGATCTTGGCCGCCTCGGAGGACGCCAGCTGGTAGGGCACGGAGGTCACCATCACACCGGGTGTGAACAGCAACCGGCCCTTCAGCCGCAGCGCGCTCTGGTTGTGCAGGATGTGCTCGTACCAGCGGCCGACGACGTACTCCGGGATGATCACGGAGACCGCGTCGCGCGGCGACTGGGCGCGCAGGCTCTTCACGTACTCGATGATCGGCCGGGTGATCTCGCGGTACGGCGAGTCGAGGACCTTCAGCGGTACGTCTATACCGCGCCGCTCCCACTCCTCGCGCAGCGCCTTCGTCTCGGCCGGGTCGACGTTGACGGTGAGCGCCTCCAGGGTGTCCGAGCGCATCAGCTTGGCGTAGGCCAGGGCGCGCAGGGTGGGGCGGTGGATCTTGGAGATCAGGACGACCGAGTGGACGCGGGAGGGGCGGACGAGGTCGTCGTCCGGTTCCTCGGGGGCCGAGATCTCCTCGGAGACGCGGTCGTAGTGCTTACGGATCGCGGTCATCGTGGCGTAGAAGATGCACATGCCGAGCAGCGCCACCCAGGCACCGTGGGTGAACTTCGTGACCAGGACGACGACCAGCACCAGGCCGGTGAAGAAGGCGCCGAAGGCGTTGATCGCGCGGGAGCGGATCATGTGGCTGCGCTTGGCCGGGTCCTGCTCCACCGCCAGGTGGCGGTTCCAGTGCCGGACCATGCCGGTCTGGCTGAGCGTGAAGGACACGAACACGCCGACGATGTAGAGCTGGATCAGGCGGGTCGAGTCGGCGCCGTAGATGACCGTGAGCAGGGCGGCGGCGCCGGCGAGCAGCACGATGCCGTTCGAGAAGGCGAGGCGGTCGCCCCGGGTGTGCAGCTGACGCGGCAGGTAGCGGTCCTGGGCGAGGATCGAGCCGAGGAGGGGGAAGCCGTTGTAGGCGGTGTTCGCGGCCAGGAAGAGGACGAGGGCGGTGGCGGCGGCGAGCACGATGAACAGGAAGCTGCCCTTGCCGAAGACGGCCTCGGCGACCTGGGAGATCACCGGGTTCTGGACGTAGCCGGAGCCGATCGGGACGCCGTTGTGGATCAGGTCGGTGGCCGGGTTCTCGGCCATGCGGACCTTGGTGACCGCGGCGAGCGCGATGATGCCGCAGAACATGGTGACGGCCAGCAGGCCCATCATGGCCAGCGTGGTCGCCGCGTTCTTCGACTTCGGCTTGCGGAAGGCCGGCACGCCGTTGGAGATCGCCTCGACTCCGGTGAGCGCGGCACAGCCGGAGGAGAAGGCGCGGAGGAGGAGGAAGACCAGGGCGAAGCCCGCCAGGCCCTGGTGCTCGGCCTTGATGTGGTAGTCCGCGGTCGGGGCGCGCATCGTGTTTCCGAGGACCAGGCCCCGGAACGCACCCCACGCGATCATGATGAAGACGCCGCCGACGAACACGTACGTCGGGATCGCGAAGAGCTTGCCGGACTCCTTCACACCGCGCAGGTTCATCAGCGTGAGCAGCACGATCACGGTGACCGCGCACAGCACCTTGTGCTCGACGACGAAGGGGACCGCGGAGCCGAGGTTCTCGATGCCGGAGGCGATGGAGACGGCGACGGTCAGGACGTAGTCGACGAGCAGGGCACTGGCGACGGTGAGGCCCGCCTTGGCGCCGAGGTTGGTGGTGGCGACCTCGTAGTCACCGCCGCCGCTCGGGTAGGCATGCACGTTCTGCCGGTAGGAGGCGACCACCGTGAACATCAGCACGACGACCGCGACGGCGATCCAGGGGCTGAAGTGGTAGGCCGACACGCCCGCGATGGACAGGACCAGCAGGACCTCCCCCGGCGCGTAGGCGACGGAGGACAGCGGGTCGGAAGCGAACACGGGGAGTGCGATGCGCTTCGGCAGGAGCGTTTCGCCCAACCGGTCGCTGCGCAGTGCGCGCCCGATCAGGATCCGTTTGGGCACGTCGGTCAGTTTGGACACGAGAGAGGATCGTAGGCCTTCCACCTGGCAGGTCTCCAGCCACAGTGCCGGATCTGCCTCCCGAGTGAAAAAGGTGACGGATGGAACTGCGGATTCCGCAGCTTACGCCCCATCCGTGCCTAGATGGCAGACCCCGCCTGTCTTCGCACTTCGGAGGTCCCATGCCCGCGACCGCAGAGCTGATCGGCGCCACGGTCGCCCTCGTCGGCCTCGGAATCCTCACCGCCTGGAGCGTGCGCAGCATCACTCGGCGATGAGCTTGGCCGAGGGGTGCCCGGCGGGGACGGTGCGTGTGTAGCTTGGGCCTCAGTCTGAGACCCTGATGTGGCTGAGCAGTAACTTTGGGACACCGGAAGGACGGTCGTGCACATCGTCATCATGGGCTGCGGCAGAGTGGGTTCCGCTCTCGCCCAGACCCTGGAGCAACAGGGGCACACGGTCGCCGTGATCGACCAGGACCCCACCGCCTTCCGCAGGCTGGGCCCCGGATTCGGGGGCCGTCGGGTCACCGGAGTCGGCTTCGACCAGGACACCCTGCGCGAAGCCGGCATCGAGGAGGCGGGCGCCTTCGCCGCCGTCTCCAGCGGTGACAACTCGAACATCATCTCCGCGCGGGTGGCCCGTGAGATGTTCGGTGTGGAGAACGTCGCGGCCCGGATCTACGATCCCCGGCGCGCCGAGGTCTACCAGCGCCTCGGTATCCCGACCGTCGCCACGGTCCGCTGGACCGCCGACCAGATGCTGCGCCGGCTGCTCCCCTCGGGCGCGGAGCCGCTGTGGCGCGACCCCACCGGCGGGGTCCAGCTCGCCGAGGTGCACGCCTCCCCGAAGTGGGTCGGCCACAAGATCAGCAAGCTGCAGGAGGAGACCGGTGTCCGGGTCGCGTTCCTGACCCGGCTCGGCGAGGCGATGCTGCCCACCTCGCAGACGGTCCTGCAGGAGGGCGATCTGGTGCACGTGATGATGCGGACGGACGACGTCGACAAGGTCGAGGCCGCCTTCGCCG
The DNA here is from genome assembly GCF_003814875.1 of Streptomyces sp. Ag109_O5-1. Taxonomy (GTDB): domain Bacteria; phylum Actinomycetota; class Actinomycetes; order Streptomycetales; family Streptomycetaceae; genus Streptomyces; species Streptomyces sasae. The sequence continues at coordinate 3,386,432 of NZ_RKQF01000001.1, forward strand.
AGGGTCCGGAAGAGGAGGGCGGTCACTGATGAGGGTCGCCATTGCCGGAGCCGGCGCGGTCGGCCGCTCGATCGCGGGCGAGCTGCTGGAGAACGGCCACGAGGTCCTGCTGATCGACAAGGCCCCGACCGCCATCTCGGTGGAGCGGGTCCCCCAGGCGGAGTGGCTGCTGGCCGACGCCTGCGAGATCACCTCGCTGGACGAGGCGGCGCTGCAGCGCTGCAACGTCGTGATCGCCGCCACGGGCGACGACAAGGTGAACCTGGTCGTCTCGCTCCTCGCGAAGACGGAGTACGGCGTTCCGCGCGTCGTCGCCCGGGTGAACAACCCGAAGAACGAGTGGCTGTTCAACGAGGCCTGGGGCGTGGACGTCGCCGTCTCCACGCCGCGTCTGATGTCGGCCCTCGTGGAGGAGGCGGTGAGCGTCGGCGACCTGGTCCGCCTGCTGCGCTTCAGCCACGGCGACGCCAACCTCGTCGAGCTCACCCTGCCCGAGGAGTCGGCCCTGGCCGGCACCCAGGTCGGCGACGTGGAGTGGCCCCAGGACACCTCCCTGGTCACGATCATCCGCGGCAACCGGGTCCTGACCCCCTCCCACGAGGACTCCCTGGAGGCGGGCGACGAACTTCTCTTCGTGGCCGCGCAGGCCCGCGAGGAGCAGTTGGAGGACCTGCTGTCGGTCCGGCGCGAGGACAGCTGACGCAGGCAAGGAAGAAGGGCGCCCTCCGCTGCGGAGGGCGCCCTTCTCTCGTGTGCTACCTGCGGTGGCGTCCGCCGGAGGCCTCGCCGCTCTCCGCGGCCGACGCCGCCTTGCGCTCCTCCTCGGCCTTCTCCGCCGCCTCCATCTCCGCGAAGACGTCGATCGGCGCCGGCGCCTTGGCCAGGAAGACCCAGGTCAGCCAGACGGCGAGCAGGAACGGCGGGATCTTCAACGCGACCAGCACCCAGCCGAGTTGGGCGGTGTTGGCCCACCAGTAGAGCGGGAAGAGGATCGCGCACTTGGCGAGCAGGATCAGGCCCCAGGCCCAACTGGCCTTGGCGTAGGCCTTCTTGCGGCCCGGGTTGCGGGTGCGCCAGGAGAGGTTCTCCTTGAAGACCGGGCCGAGGATCAGGCCGATCAGCGGGACCCCGCACAGGGTCGTGACGATGTACGCCAGCGCCAGGCCCAGCGTGTAGAGCATGCCGGGCAGGTAGAAGTCCTTGGCGTTGCCGGTCATCATCGCGAAGACGACGCCGAAGGCGACGCCGAAGACACCGCTGAAGGCGTGCTTGACGGTGTCCTTCATGGCGAGGCGGACCACGACCAGCACCAGGGAGACCGCGAGGGCGGCGATCGCCGACCAGTGCAGGTCCTTGTTGATGGTGAAGATCGTGACGAACAGCAGGCCGGGCAGGACGGTTTCGACCATGCCGCGCACGCCGCCGAACGCCTCGAACAGCGCAGCCTCGGTCACCGCCCGCGCATCGGCCTGCGCCTGCGTGTCTTCGGTCGGCTTGTCGAGCGACGTCACCGGCTACTCCCTACCGAGGGGTCTCAGTTCGTACTTGGGATTGAACAGCACCCGGCGGCCCCGGCTCATCGAGATCCGGCCAGATGCGATCAGCCTGCGCCCCGGTTCTATGCCCACGATGGAGCGCCTGCCGAGCCACACCACGTCCAGCGCGGCGGAGCCGTCGAACAGCTCCGCCTCCAGGGCCGGGACTCCGGCCCGCGGCCGCAGTGTGACCGTGCGCAAGGTACCAGTAACAGTGACGATCTGCCGGTCCTGGCAGTCGCCGATCCGGATACAGCCCGCGATGTCGGCATCCTCGCGCAGCTCCTCCGACTCCAGGTCCTCCTGGGACGAGGAGAGCCGGTCGAGCATGCGCCGGAACCGGCCGACCGGCCTTTCGGAACGAGGAACAGCACTCATGTCTGAAAGCGTACCGGGGCCCGCCGACACCACCGTAGTCCAGCTCGCCTCCCGGACCGGCGGCCTGGATCACTTCTCGAACCGATAGCCCATCCCCGGCTCGGTGATGAAGTGCTTCGGGTGCGACGGGTCCGCCTCCAGCTTCCTGCGCAGCTGGGCCATGTACACGCGCAGGTAGTTGGTCTCCGTCCCGTACGACGGCCCCCACACCTCCTGGAGCAGCTGTTTCTGGCTGACCAGCCGGCCGGTGTTGCGGACCAGCACCTCCAGCAGATGCCACTCGGTCGGGGTGAGCCGGACGTCCCGGCCGGCCCGGTTGACCTTCTTCGCGGCCAGGTCGACGGTGAACCCCTCGGTCTCCACCAGGACGTCGTCCTCGTCGCCCCCGGCGACGGGTTCCGCACGGCGTACGGCGGCCCTGAGGCGGGCCAGCAGCTCGTCCATGCCGAAGGGCTTGGTGACGTAGTCGTCGGCGCCCGCGTCGAGCGCCTCCACCTTCTCGTCGGAGGAGTGGCGGGCCGAGAGCACCAGGATCGGCACCCTGGTCCAGCCGCGCAGCCCCCTGATCACCTCGACGCCGTCCATGTCGGGCAGGCCGAGGTCGAGGACGACCACGTCGGGGTGGCGGGAGGCGGCCGTTTCGAGAGCGGTCCGGCCGTCGGGGGCCGCGTCGACCTCGTACTTGCGCGCCTTGAGGTTGATCACGAGGGCGCGCACGATCTGCGGCTCGTCGTCGACCACGAGCACACGGGTCATGAGGCCTGCCTTTCCGGTTCTGCCACGCCGTCCGCCACGGCTTCTGTTACTGCGGTGACCGATCCTGCCGCGAGGAGGCTGAGGACCATGGTGAGCCCGCCTCCGGGCGTGTCCTCGGCGTTGAGGGTGCCGCCCATCGCCTCGGCGAAGCCCCTGGCGACCGCGAGCCCCAGTCCGACCCCGGCGCCGCGCGGGGCGTCACCGTAGCGCTGGAAGGGCTCGAATATGCGGTTCTTGGCCTCGTCGGGCACGCCGGGCCCGCGGTCCACGATCCGTACCTCCACGCGGTCCGCGATGGCGCTGGCGGAGACGAGCACGGCGCAGTCCTGCGGGCTGTACTTGACGGCGTTCTCGACCAGGTTGGCCACGGACCGCTCCAGGAGCCCGGCGTCGGCCCGGACCATGGGCAGGGTCTCGGGGACGTCCAGGTCCACGCTGCCCTCGGGGACGCCGACCAGGGCCATCGGGACCACCTCGTCGAGGTCGATCTCGCGGACGATCGGGGCGACGGTGCCGGTCTGCAGGCGGGACATGTCGAGCAGGTTGCCGACGAGGTGGTCCAGCCGGTCGGCGCCGTCCTCGATGCCTTCGAGGAGCTCCGCCCGGTCCTCCTCGGACCACGCCACGTCGTCCGAGCGCAGTGACGACACCGCGGCCTTGATCCCGGCGAGCGGGGTGCGCAGATCATGGCTGACGGCCGCCAGGAGGGCCGTACGGATCCGGTTGCCCTCGGCGAGCGCGCGGGCCTGCTCGGCCTCCTCCTGGAGGCGTCTGCGGTCCAGTACGACGGCGGCCTGGGCGGCGAAGGCGGCGAGCACCCGGCGGTCCTCGGCGGGCAGCACCCGGCCGGTCAGCGCGAGCGCCATGTGGTCGCCCACGGGCATGTCGACGTCGGCGTCCTCGGGGCGCTCCAGCGCGGGTCCGAAGCCGGCCCGCCCGGCGCAGGTCCACGGCTCGACGTCGCCCGCCCGCTCCAACAGGGCGGCGGACTCCATGCCGAAGGTCTCCCGGACCCGTTCGAGCAGTTCCTCCAGGCTGGTCTCGCCGCGCAGCACGTTGCCGGCGAGGAAGGAGAGGATCTCCGACTCGGCGCGCAGCCGGGCCGCCTGGTGGGTGCGGCGGGCGGCGAGGTCCACGACCGAGGCGACCGACAGCGCGACCCCGAAGAAGATCACGATGGCGACGATGTTCTTCGGGTCGGCGATGGTCAGCCGGTGCAGGGGCGGGGTGTAGAAGTAGTTCAGCAGCAGCGAGCCGAAGGCCGCCGAGGCCAGGGCCGGGAAGAGCCCGCCGAGCAGTGCGGCCGCGACCGTGAAGGTCAGGAACAGCAGCATGTCGTTGGCGAGGCCGAGCTCGACGGTGTTGAGCAGCAGCGCCATGACGACCGGGCCGACCAGACCGACCAGCCAGCCCGCGATGATCCGGCCGCGCCCGAGCCGGGCGCCCCGGGCCACCGGAAGGCCGCGCCCCTTGGCGACCTCCTCGTGGGTGACGATGTGGACGTCCAGGTCGGGCCCCGACTCGCGGGCGACGGTGGCGCCGACGCCGGGCCCCAGGACGTACTGCCAGGCCTTGCGGCGCGAGGAGCCGAGGACGATCTGGGTGGCGTTGACGCCGCGTGCGAAGTCGAGCAGGGCGGCGGGGATGTCCTCGCCGAGGACCTGGTGGAAGGTGCCGCCGAGGTCCTCGACGAGGGCGCGCTGGACGGCGAGTTCCTTCGGGGAGGCGGAGGTCAGCCCGTCGCTGCGGGAAATGTAGACGGCGAGCACCTCGCCGCCGGCGCCCTTCTCGGCGAGCCGCGCGGCCCGTCGTATCAGCGTCCGGCCCTCGGGCCCGCCGGTGAGGCCGACGACGATCCGCTCCCGGGAGCCCCAGATCGCCGAGACCCGGTGCTCGCTGCGGTACTGCTTCAGGTACTCGTCGACCCGGTCGGCCACCCACAGCAGCGCCAGCTCGCGCAGGGCGGTGAGGTTTCCGGGGCGGAAGTAGTTGGACAGGGCCGCGTCGACCTTGTCCGGCTGGTAGATGTTGCCGTGCGCCATGCGCCGGCGCAGCGCCTGGGGCGACATGTCGACCAGCTCGATCTGGTCCGCACGCCGTACCACCTCGTCGGGCACCGTCTCACGCTGGCGCACGCCGGTGATGGACTCCACGACGTCGCCGAGCGACTCCAGGTGCTGGATGTTGACCGTCGAGATCACGTCGATCCCGGCGGCCAGCAGCTCCTCGACGTCCTGCCAGCGCTTGGCGTTGCGGGAGCCGGGGATGTTGGTGTGGGCGAGTTCGTCGACCAGGGCGACGGCGGGGGCGCGGCCCAGTACGGCGTCCACGTCCATCTCGGTGAACGTGGCGCCCCGGTACTCCAGCTCCCTGCGCGGGATCTGCTCCAGGCCGTGCAGCATCACCTCGGTGCGCGGCCGGTCGTGGTGCTCGACGAAGCCGACCACGCAGTCCGTGCCCCGCTCCACGCGCCGGTGCGCCTCGGAGAGCATGGCGTAGGTCTTGCCCACACCCGGTGCCGCACCGAGATAGATCCGAAGCTTGCCGCGTGCCATGGTCCTATTGTCTTCCCGTGACTGCTGCCTACGCAGCGTCGACCTTACGGCCGACAGTCCCGGTGAACGGAACGGAAGGCCGGGCGGCGGGCATCTTTGACGCAACTCTGATGGCGCGGGTCGGTGCGTTCGGCTCGGATGGCATCGTCCGGCGTGGTCAGTGCTCGGCGATCTCCCCGTCGGCCAGTTCCAGCACCCGGTCGGCCAGGTCGAGCAGGGTCGTGTCGTGCGTCGCCACCAGCGCGGTGACGTTCTCACTCCGTACGACCGCGCGCAGCAGCTCCATCACGGCGTGCCCGGTCTCGGCGTCCAGCTGGCCGGTCGGTTCGTCGGCGACGATCAGCGCGGGGCGGTTGGCGAGGGCGCGGGCCACGGCGACGCGCTGCTGCTGGCCGCCGGACAGCTCACCGGGCCGCTGGGCCGCGTGCTCGGCGAGGCCGACCAGGCCGAGGAGCAGTTCGACGCGCTCCTCGCGCTCGCGGGCGTCGGTCCGGCGCAGCCGCATCGGCACGCCCACGTTCTCGGCGGCGGTGAGGATCGGGATGAGCCCGAAGGACTGGAAGACGAAGCCGATCCGGTCCCGGCGCAGTTCCAGCAGCCCGTTCTCGCCCAGCTCGGCGAGGTTGCGCCCGTCGACCGTGACACTGCCCCGGTCGGGTGTGTCGAGGCCGCCGACGATGTTCAGCAGGGTGGTCTTGCCGGAGCCCGAGCGCCCCTTGAGGGCGACCAGCTCACCGCGTGCCACCTCGAAGGAGACCCCGCGCAGCGCGTGCACGGCGGCGGCGCCTCGGCTGTAGGACCTGTGGACGTCCTCGACGCGCACCATCGTCTCGGTGATCACTCGGCTCATGCCCCGCTCCCCCGGTCGGCCGGGCGCCAGTATCGGGGGCCGGCGCCCGGCCGTTCAAGCGTTCGTCGGATCCGGTCGGGTTCAGGCCGGCTTCAGGTCGGGTTCAGTTCGGGTTGTCGCCGTGGGTGAGGGTCTCCCAGGCGACGAAGAGGTTGTTGGTGCCGGCGGGGCGGTTGGCCAGGGTGAGCGTCTGGGTGTTGGTCATGGCGATGCCCAGGCGGTTGTGGAGGGCGTTGTAGCCGACCTCGGTGACGGGGCCGAGGCCGAGGTTCAGGGAGCCGCCGCAGAGCCAGCTGGGGACGGCGGTGCCCAGCTGGTACTTGGACTGGAAGCCGAGCGCCTGCCGCAGCCGCTCGCCGACGTCGGTGCCGTACAGGTCCTCGCCCTGGATCCGGCTGGTCTCGGCGACGTGCGAGATCGCGGAGATCCCGTACCCGGTGTGGACGAAGTCCCGGCAGGTCTCCTGGGTGAGGCCGGTGACGAAGGTGGACTGGCCCTGCCAGTACGAGACGATCTTGGCGGTGGTGTCGAGGTTCTGGCTGGGCACGGTCTTCGGCACCGAGCCGTCGGAGGCGAGGTAGACATAGGCGGCCGTACGGGTGCGGAACCTGGCCATGGCCGAGTCGTAGGACGCCTTGTCCTCCAGGAAGACGGAGATGCCGACGGCGGCCTCCATCATCTTCAGCTCCCAGTTGCCGTTGGAGTTGGAGCCCTTGATGACGGTGGGGAGGTAGACGTTGCGCAGCATGGTGGCGAAGCGGGCCTCGTTCGCCCAGGTGCCGGTGTACGTGTACCTGATGATCTCGGCGGCCTTGGGCCAGGAGGAGCCGGCCCAGCCGGTCTGCAGGGGCGCGTTGCTGTTGGCGTGGCCGGTGATGGTGGCCGACCAGGCGTCCATGATCTGGATGGCCTTCTCGGCGTAGCGGGCGTCCTTGGTGATGTACCAGGCGAGCGCGTCTGTGTAGGCGGCGATCGCGTCCTCGCGCTCGTCGGTGCAGCCGTAGTCGGGGTCCGAGTACGGCCCGCACTCGACGGTGGCCCACGGCTTGGGCGTGCGGTTCAGGTCGGCGTACTTGCTCGCCATCATCTGGTCGTAGGCCGCCTTCCAGGGCTGGGCGCCCGCCAGCACCTCGGTGCGGGCGAAGTCCAGCTGGGACCGCGAGACGGTGACTCCGGGGTGCACGAAGGTGGCGGGGGCGGCCTGGGCGGGCCAGGAAAGGGCTGTGGCCACGAGGGCGACGACGGCCACCAAGAGTCCGGTTCTGCGCATACCTGAGGGCCTTCCGTTCTTTCATGTGAACGCGAGGCGCCTTTATGAACAGACGCGTTGAGCCGTGACGGTAGGTACAGACCAATGCGCCGTCAAGAGGTCACGCATATGAAAGGGCCGCACCCCTCGTGAGGGGTGCGGCCCTTGTCGCTTGCCGTGTGTTCTTACCGGACCTCGGTGATCTCCGGTCCGCGCTGGAGCTGGCCCATGCCGCCGGAGAAGCGCGAGGACTCCTCCTGCTGGACGCCCTCGGGAACCATCTGGGCGTCGTTCGGCAGCTTCAGGACGATCGGGTCGCGGGGCGCCATCGGGCCCTCGCCGCGGACCACGACGGTGTCCCGGAAGATCTGCTCCAGGAGCCCGGCGGCCTGCGGCTGCACCGCGCCCTGCCCGGAGATCACACCGCGCAGGAACCAGCGCGGCCCGTCCACACCGACGAACCGCACGACCTGGAAGCCGCCCGTGCCGTCCGGCAGCTGCACCGGCACCTGGGCACGCAGCTCCCAGCCCAGCGGACCCTCGACCTCGTCGACGATGCCGCCCTGCTGGGTGATGCCGGAGCCGATCTCCTCGCGCACCTCGCCCCAGATGCCCTCACGCTTGGGGGCGGCGAAGGCCTGCAGCTGGACGGCGCTGTCGCGCAGCACCACGGTCGCCGCGACGATCGCGTCACCCGCGACCTCGACGCGCAGTTCCATGCCGTCGACGCCGGGCACGAACAGACCGCCGAGGTCCACCCGGCCCTCGCCCGGCTCCCGCACCTCGGAGTCGTCCCACGGTCCGTCGGGCCGGGGCTCCGGTTCCAGGCGTACGCGCTCGCGCTCGCCCTCTTCCTCGTCCGCCTCGGTGTCGACGCTGTCGACGACCTGCTCGGCCTCGCCGGCCGCGTCCTCGGCGGCACCCTTCTTCTTGCGACGTCCGAACACGTCACTGTCCTTCCCGGTCGGATACGACCGAAGCGTATCGATTCCCACCCGTCGGACCGCCCTCGGCGGCCTGACCGCTTGTGCCGCTCACATCGCCCACCGCGGCATGACCGCCGGTGGACCCGAAGCCCCCCTCGGCCCGCGCCGAGCCGGGAAGCTCCGCCACCTCCTGGAAGCGAACCTTCTCGACCTGCTGGACGACCAGTTGGGCGATCCGGTCGAAGCGCTCGAACCGCACATCCTCGCGCGGGTCGAGATTCACCACGATCACCTTGATCTCCCCACGGTACCCGGCATCAATCGTCCCCGGGGCATTCACGAGGGCCACACCGCACCGGGCGGCGAGACCCGAACGGGGGTGCACGAAGGCCGCGTACCCGTCCGGGAGCGCGATCGACACCCCCGTGGGCAGTACGGCCCGTTCTCCCGGCTTCAGCTCACACGCCTCGGTGGTCCGCAGATCGGCCCCCGCGTCGCCGGGGTGCTCGTACGCCGGAAGCGGTACATCGGGGTCGACGCGGCGGATGAGGACCTCGATCGGACTCATGGGTTCACCTCGAAGGCACGGGTGCGCCGGACCTGGTCCGGATCGCTCATGGCGGCCCGGATCTCCTCACCGCGGCCGTTGTCGACGAAGTGTTCGACCGGGACCTCGATGAAGAGGGCGTCGGCGCGAACGGCGACGGGGCCCTCGGGGCCGTCCATGCGTCCGGTGGCGGTCGAGTAGATCTTCCGTCCGGCCACCGCGACGACCTCGGCCGCCAGGTGCAGCGTGGTGCCCACCGGCACCGGCCGTACGAAGTCGGTCTCCAGCCGTCCGGTGACGGCGATCTTCCGCAGCAGCCAGTTCAGCGAACCCAGCGTCTCGTCGAGGGCGGTGGCGAGGACTCCGCCGTGCGCGAGGCCCGGGGCGCCCTGGTGGGCGGGCCGAACGGTGAACTCCGCGGTGAGGGAGACCCCGTCACCGGCCCGCGCTTCCAGCTGCAGCCCGTGCGACTGCTCGTGACCGCACCCGAAACAGTGTTCGTAGTGGGCGCCGAGGAGCTCCCCGGGCGCGGGCGCATCGGGGTGCCGCACCGGTTTCCGGGCACTGGCGGGAGGCTGAAGAGCTGCGGAACTACCACTCACAGCCGCAGACCTTACCCGCGCGTCCAGTGAATCCGGACACCGTGCCAAGCTTGGCTCCATGCAGCTTTCCGCCACCCCGTACGAAGAACGCCTCACCGCCCCCCGGTCGTGGTGGTTCATCAGCTTCCTGGTCGGCGTCTCGTTCGCCCTGATACTGCTGCCCTTCGGCACTCTGCCGGCGCTGGGCGGCCTGGTCGGCGGCACGGCGGCGGCCGCCGTGGTGGCCAGTTCGTACGGCTCCCCGCGCATCCGGGTCGTGGGGGACTCGCTGATCGCGGGCGAGGCGAAGATCCCGGTGTCGGCCCTCGGCGCGTCCGAGGTCCTGGACCCGGAGGAGGCGCGCGCCTGGCGCACGTACAAGGCCGACGTCCGCGCCTTCCTGCTGCTGCGCGCCTACATCCCCAGGGCCCTGCGGGTGGAGGTCACGGACCCGGACGACCCGACGCCGTACCTGTACCTGTCGACGCGTGAGCCGGAGGCCCTGGCGGCCGCGATCGAGGCGGCCAGGACAGCGGCAAAGGCCTAGCGAAGCCTTCTGGGCTTCCGCGGGACAGCTGAGCCGCACGCGCCGCGACCGACGCCGGTCTCGCCGCGCACCGAGGGTCGGCCTGATCGCTCCCGGACGACTGGCCGCGTCGCGTCCGACAGCTGACCTGATCTCGACCCCGGCGGTTGATCCGCTGCTGATCTGCGCATGCATCCACCCCGACGGCGCTCGGCCACGGCGGCGGGATTCGGCGGTGCCGAACCCGGGTGCGCCCGGAGCGCCCCTCAGCCCCCGAAGTCCTCCGGAAGCTCCGCGATCGGCAACGGCTCCGCCGGCCTCTCCAGCGGCGGCAGCTCCGGCAGTTCCTCCCACGGCACCTGGATCTTTTTCAGGTCCGTCCGGATCCGCGCAGCCAGCTTTCTGGTGTCCCGGCGGTTCATGACCGCCCCCACCGCGGCACCCACCATGAACGGCATCAGGTTCGGCAGGTCCCGCACCACCCGCTTCATGATCTGCTGGCGCAGCTCGCGCTTCATCTGCCCGCCGAGGGCGTTGTTGATCGTCGACGGTCTCATCACGTCGATCCCACGCTCCCCCGACCAGGAGGACAGATACGCGGTGCTGCGGGCCTTCAGGCTCCCCGGCGGCCGCACGCCGTACACCTCGTGCAACTCGGCGATCAGCTTCAGCTCGATCGCCGCGACCCCGGTGATCTCCGCGGCCAGCTCGGTCGGCATCGCCGGCGGCACCGGCAGCATCGCCGCGGCACCGATCCCGGCCCCGACCGCCGAGGTCGCACCCGCGGCACCCGTCACCAGCTTGTCGGCGAGCTGCTCGGGCCCGAGGCCCGGGAACTGCCGACGCAGGGTCGCGAGGTCACGTACGGGGACACGCGGGGCGATCTCGATGATCCGGTCCGCGAGGTAGGCCAGCCCCGCTTTCGCCCGGCTGCCGCCCATACGGGCGCCTTCCCGGGCCACGTCCACGGCCTTGTCGCGGATGGCCGCGGCCCGTCGTCTAACGACGGGCGCGGGCTCGTCCGCCGGTACCGGGAGGTCACCCCGGCCGGCCGCCGGTTCGAGCGAGGCTCCCGGATCGGGCGAGCCTCGCTCGTCATCACGCGCACGTGGGCCGTCGGACGGCCCCGAGTCCGCTCCCCGCAGGGGGAAGCGGCGCTTCCGAGGTGGGGTCGAGCCAGTCATGCCCGACCCGTCCTCAGTCGCAGTCGCGGCAGATCGGCTGACCGTTCTTCTCCCGGGCCAGCTGGCTGCGGTGGTGCACCAGGAAGCAGCTCATGCAGGTGAACTCGTCCTGCTGCTTGGGCAGCACCCGGACGGCCAACTCCTCGTTCGAGAGGTCGGCGCCGGGCAGCTCCAGGCCTTCGGCGGCCTCGAACTCGTCGACGTCCACCGAAGACGTGGACTTGTCGTTCCGCCGGGCCTTCAGCTCTTCAAGGCTGTCCGAGTCGACGTCATCGTCGGTCTTGCGTGGAGTGTCGTAGTCGGTTGCCATGTCGCTCTCCCCCTCTGGGTGTTTGCGGTGTCTCCAGCGCACGTAACGCGTGAGAGGCCGGACTTGTGCCCGACCCGAGGCGGAGATTTTGCCTCACATCAAGGTCTGTTACTCAATCGACACCCAACCGGAGCCCTCAAGAGTGATCGGGTTGAATGGCGATGGGGACCGTACACGGTCCACTTGAAGCACCTCAAAGGCGCCTCACCCTGTACTTCCCGTGATCAAGACCCCTGAAAACAGGGATTTTCCCGGCTTTATTCCCCTGGCCATGATCACGGAGAGTAGATGGCTGGAAATCCGTCCGTGTGATCGATCACACATGGGCCAGCCTGCCACGCCGCCCGAAAATTCCGCGCAAAGCGAACATCCTCCGCGAGTGTCGCGATCTTGAATTCAGGTCAAATCGGCAGAGTGACCCTCATCACGAGCCCACCGCCCTCACGGGGCTGGGCCGCGATGTGACCACCGTGTGCCCGCGCCACGGACCGGACGATGGACAGGCCGAGGCCGACACCCTTGTCGCTGCCCGTGCGCTCGGTACGGAGCCGCCTGAAGGGCTCGAAGAGGTTGTCGATCTCGTACGCCGGCACCACCGGTCCGGTGTTCGCCACGGAGAGTACCGCCTGGCCGTGCTGGATTTCCGTCTCGACCTCGACCCAGCCGTCCTCGGGGACGTTGTAGCGCACCGCGTTCTGCACCAGGTTCAGGGCGATCCGTTCGAGGAGCACGCCGTTGCCCTGGACGACCGCCTGCTTGCGCTGCCCCCTGATGGTCACGCCCTTGGCCTCCGCCTCGCCGTTCACCTGGTCGATGGCCTGGGAGGCCACCTCGGCCAGGTCGACCGGCTTGCGCTCGACGATCTGGTTGTCGCTGCGGGCGAGCAGCAGCAGGCCCTCCACGAGCTGCTCGCTGCGCTCGTTGGTGGCCAGCAGGGTCTTGCCGAGCTGCTGCAGCTCCGCGGACGCGTTCGGGTCCGAGAGGTGCACCTCCAGGAGCGTGCGGTTGATCGCCAGGGGCGTGCGCAGCTCGTGGGAGGCGTTGCCGACGAAGCGCTGCTGGGCGGTGAAGGCCCGCTGCAGCCGCTCCAGCATGTCGTCGAAGGTGTCCGCGAGCTCCTTGAGCTCGTCGTCCGGGCCGTCCAGCTCGATCCGGCGGGACAGGTCCGAGCCGGCCACCGCACGGGCGGTGCGGGTGATGCGGCCGAGCGGGGACAGCACCCGGCCGGCCATCGCGTAACCGAACGCGAAGGCGATCACGGCGAGGCCCAGCAGGGCCAGCAGCGAACGGCTGAGCAGGTTGTCCAGGGCCGCCTGGCGCTGGTGGTCCACGCACTGGGCGATCGCGTCGTTGAAGTCCGAGAGCGGCAGGCTGGACGTGTTGATCGTGGGGCAGCTGTCGCTGGAGACCTTGAGCCCCGAGAAGTTGACGATCTTGAACAGCGGCTGGTTGCCGGTGCTGATCGCCTGCGCGGCGAGCAGGTAGATGATCGACAGCAGCAGGATGCCGGCGATCAGGAACATGCCGCCGTACAGCAGGGTGAGCCGTATCCGGATGGTCGGGCGCAGCCACGGGAAGACCGGCTGCGGCCTCCGGGGGTCCCAGGTGGGCTTGGGCGGTGCCTGCGGAGGTGCGGGGGTGGTGGCCACGGTCATCAGATCCGGTATCCCGAGCCGGGGACGGTGACGATGACGGGAGGCTCACCGAGCTTGCGGCGCAGCGTCATCACGGTCACCCGCACGACGTTGGTGAAGGGGTCGGTGTTCTCGTCCCACGCCTTTTCGAGCAGCTGTTCGGCGGAGACCACCGCGCCCTCGCTGCGCATCAGCACCTCCAGGACCGCGAACTCCTTGGGCGCGAGCTGGACCTCCTTGCCGTCGCGGAAGACCTCGCGGCGGTTCGGGTCGAGCTTGATGCCGGCGCGCTCCAGGACGGGCGGCAGGGGCACGCTGGTACGGCGGCCGAGGGCGCGCACGCGCGCGATGAGCTCGCTGAAGGCGAAGGGCTTGGGAAGGTAGTCGTCGGCGCCGATCTCCAGTCCCTCCACCCGGTCGCTGACGTCGCCGGACGCGGTCAGCATCAGCACGCGCGTGGGCATGCCGAGCTCGACGATCTTGCGGCAGACGTCGTCGCCGTGCACGAGGGGGAGGTCGCGGTCGAGAACGACCACGTCGTAGTCGTTGACGCCGATGCGCTCCAGGGCGGCCGCCCCGTCGTACACGACGTCGACGGCCATGGCCTCCCGGCGCAGTCCGGTGGCCACCGCATCGGCGAGCAGTTGCTCGTCCTCGACGACGAGTACGCGCACGTCGCTTGTCCTTCCTCTGTCCACCCGCGCAGCGCGAACCGGCGCACGCGGGCAGGGGTCTCCGTGGGGTGTGTGACCTCCATCCTGCCCTTTTCGGCCATAAGTCGGCAGTAAGACGGGGGAAGGACGGCCGGATCGGCGGTGCCGGGCGGGGAATGCGAGATTTTCTCTTCCGGTTGAGGTTTCCACGGAGGGGAGCGGGGGGAGGACGGCATGTACACCCCGCGATCACGCTCTGCATGTGCCGCAGCACCATGCGGTACGTACTTCGCCGCTACAGCAGAGTGGACGATGGGGGTGTCCGGCACCGTCGCCGCCCGGCAGGGCAGCGCTGGGCACCCGCGAGAGACGTGATCGCCCCTTCCCAACGGCACACCCCCGTGCCACCGACCCACGACCCAGGACGAGGGGGCGCAGCATGGACGCATTCACGACGGGACTTCTGCAGCGCATAAAGGCGACCGAGTCCGACCTCACGCGAGCTCTTGACGAGGGCGACGACTTCCTCGTCGAAGTGGAACAGGCCGAACTCGACGACCTGCGCCGTCTCGCCGCCGAACACGGTGTGGAAGTAGGCGCGACCAGCGTCTGATCCTGCACACGGACAGGGCCCCGGCGAATCCAGCGCCGGGGCCCTGTCCGTACCTGTTCCCTTCCCACCGCAACAGCGTTCGATTCCAGCCGACGGCCGACGAACGAGATCTTTTTCAGGAGAGGCAGAACCACAGACCGACGGACCACAGACCGACGGACCACAGACCGGCGAACGGCAGGTGGCAGGCGGCAGGCGGCAGGCGGCAGGCGGCAGGCGGCAGGCGGCAGGCGGCAGGCGGCAGGCGGCAGGCGGCAGGCGGCAGGCGGCAGGCGGCAGGCGGCAGGCGGCAGGCGGCAGGCGGCAGGCGGCAGGCGGCAGCATCCAACAGGGCTCGCCGCCCTGTCCCACTGCTCGCCGTCGATCTCTTGCGCCGCTCTGTCCCGCTCCCCGCTGCCGATCCTCTTCCCGCCGCCACGGCGCCCGGCCGAGACGGCGCAGCCCGGCGGTGCCCAGCCACGCCCAGCCGACCGCAGCGCCCTCCGACTTCCCCCACCGTCGAATCACGCCCCCGCGGTCGCACATCCTTTCCCCGCCGCGACAGCGCTCAGCCAAAACGGCGCAGTCCGGCGGTGCCCAGCCACACCAGCCACCAGCACCCCCCAGCACGCCGCCGCCGACGTTCTTCCCCGCCGCGACGGCGGTCTGCCACGACGGCGGTCTCCGGCGGTGCCGTGCCCCCTCAGCCCCCGCGTGCGGCCCTCCTCAGTCGTGCCACGCTCCGAAGTCCTCCAGCAGGCGCTGGAGGGGCTCGAAGACGCCGGGTGTGCCGGCGATCGTCAGGTCGCGGGACGGGCGCTCTCCGGGGCGGCCACCCGTGCGTGCGCCGGCCTCGCGGGCGATCAGGTCCCCCGCTCCCCAGTCCCACGCGTTCAGCCCGCGCTCGTAGTACCCGTCCAGCCGGCCGCAGGCCACGTCGCACAGGTCGATCGCCGCCGACCCGCTGCGCCGGATGTCGCGGAGCAGCGGGATCAGCCGGGCGGCGACCTCGGCCTGATGGGTGCGGACCTCGGTGACGTAGTTGAAGCCCGTGGAGACCAGCGCCTGGTCCAGCGGCGGCGCCGGCCGGCAGGTCAGCTCCCGCTCGCCCGCCCACGCCCCGGTCGCCCGGGCACCGCCGCCCCGCACCGCGTGGTAGGTCTCGCCGCGCATCGGGGCCGCCACGACGCCGACCACAGTCTCCCCGTCCTGCTCGGCCGCGATGGAGACCGCCCAGGTGGGCAGCCCGTAGAGGTAGTTGACCGTGCCGTCAAGCGGGTCGATCACCCAGCGCACCCCGCTCGTGCCCTCGGTGGACGCGCCCTCCTCGCCGAGGAAGCCGTCGTCGGGCCGCCGGGCGGAGATCACGTCGGTGATCAGCTTCTCCGCCGCGATGTCCATCTCGGTCACGACGTCGATCGGGCTGGACTTGGTCCGGGCCACGGCGAGATCGGCCGGGCGCCCGTCCCGCAGGAGCTCGCCCGCGAGGGCGGCCGCCTCCCGGGCGAGCTCCAGCAGGTCGGTGTGCAGGGTGTCGGTCACGGGGTTCCTCACGCGTAGGGGCTGTCGGCGCCCGCGGCGGCCGGGCGGGCGGCGCGGGCCGGGCAGCAGCCGACCGGGCAGAGGTTGTGGCTCGCGCCGAGCGTGCCCAGGGCGCACGGGGTGACCTCGCGCCCGCTCTCCGCCGCCGCGCGCTCCAGGACCAGGTCGCGGATCGCGGCGGCGAACCGCGGGTCGTCCCCCACGGTCGCGGACCGCCGTACCGGCAGACCCAGTTCCTCGGCCTTGGCCGTGGCCTCCGTGTCGAGGTCGTAGAGGACCTCCATGTGGTCGGAGACGAAGCCGATGGGGGCCATGACGACGGCCGGGACCCCGGCGCCGTGCAGTTCCTCCAGGTGGTCGCAGATGTCGGGCTCCAGCCACGGGATCTGCGGGGCGCCGGAGCGGGACTGGTAGACGAGCCGCCAGGGGTGGTCGATGCCGGTGCGCTCGCGGACCGCGTCGGCGATCAGCTCGGCCACGTCAAGGTGCTCCTCGACGTACGCGCCGCCCTCGCCGTGCGTCCCGACCGGCCCGGAGGTGTCGGCGGACGCGGTCGGGATGGAGTGGGTCGTGAACGCGATGTGGGCGCCCGCGCGGACGTCCTCGGGCAGATCCGCGAGCGAGGCCAGCACGCCGTCGATCATCGGGTCGAGGAAGCCGGGGTGGTTGAAGTAGTGCCGCAGTTTGTCGATCTTCGGGAGTTCGAGGCCCTCGGCCTCCAGCGCGGCCAGCGAGTCCGCGAGGTTCTCGCGGTACTGGCGGCAGCCCGAGTAGGAGGCGTAGGCGCTGGTGGCGAGCACCAGGATGCGGCGGCGGCCGTCGGCGACCATCTCGCGCAGGGTGTCCGTCAGGTACGGCGCCCAGTTGCGGTTGCCCCAGTAGATCGGCAGGTCCAGGCCGTGCTCGGCGAAGTCCTTGCGCAGGGCGTCCAGCAGGGCGCGGTTCTGGTCGTTGATCGGGCTGACCCCGCCGAACAGGAAGTAGTGCTGCCCGACCTCCTTGAGGCGTTCCTTCGGGATACCGCGCCCGCGCGTCACGTTCTCCAGGAACGGGACCACGTCGTCCGGGCCTTCCGGGCCGCCGAAGGAGAGCAGGAGCAGGGCGTCGTAGGGGGTGGCATCGAGCGCGTCTGACATGTGCCGATCCTGCCACCCGGCGCTGACGGCCCGGAAACAGGAGCGTGAAGAGTCGGATTCGGGAGGTTTATCCCCAGCACCGAGCGGGTGCATTAGGTTCCCCTTACTCGTAAGCTGTATCAGCCGCACTCACGCCTTACTCAGCCGTCGGAGACCTCCGTGCCCAGCCCCTATCGCGCCCTGTTCGCCGCACCCGGCAGCAAGGGCTTCTCCGCCGCGGGCTTCGTCGGCCGGATGCCGCTGTCGATGATGGGCATCGGCGTGGTCACGATGATCTCCCAGATCAGCGGGCGGTACGGGCTCGCGGGCGCGCTCTCGGCCACCATGGCTCTGTCCGCCGCCGCGCTCGGACCGCAGGTGTCCCGGCTGGTCGACCAGTACGGCCAGCGCCGCGTCCTGCGCCCCGCGACCCTGCTCGCGCTGGTGGCCGCGGCCGGGCTGCTGTTCGCCGCGCACTACGGGTGGCCCGACTGGGTGCTGTTCATGTGCGCCGCCGGGATCGGCGCGGTGCCGAGCCTGGGCGCGATGATCAGGGCCCGCTGGGCCGCCGTCTACCGGGGCACCCCGCAACTGCACACCGCCTACTCGTTCGAGTCCGTCGTCGACGAGGTGTGTTTCATCTTCGGGCCGATCCTCTCCATCGGCCTGTCCACCACCTGGTTCCCGGAGGCCGGGCCGCTGCTGGCCGCCTGCTTCCTCGCCGCCGGTGTCTTCTGGCTGACCGCCCAGCGCGCCACCGAGCCCGAACCGCACCCGCGCGAGCACCACGGCGGCGGTTCGGCGCTGCGCGCACCCGGCCTCCAGGTGCTGGTGGCGACCTTCGTGGCCACCGGGGCGATCTTCGGGGCGGTGGACGTCGTGACGGTCGCCTTCGCCGACGAACGCGGCCACAAGGGTGCTTCCAGCGTCGTCCTGGCCCTGTACGCGGCGGGCTCCTGCCTGGCCGGGGTGATCTTCGGCCTGATGCGGTTCGCGGGGAAGCCGGAACGCAGGTGGCTGCTGGGCATATGTGCGATGGCCGTGAGTATGATCCCCCTCCTACTGGTCGGAAACTTGCCGCTTCTGGCCGTGGCGCTGTTCGTTGCGGGCCTGTCCATCGCGCCGACGATGATCACGACGATGTCCCTCATCGAAGAGCACGTACCTCGCGCGAAGCTCACCGAGGGCATGACCTGGGTGAGCACCGGCCTCGCGGTCGGGGTGGCGCTCGGCTCCTCGGTCGCCGGCTGGGTGATCGACGCGGCCGGCGCCCGTGCCGGGTACGGGGTTCCGGCCGTGTCCGGGGCCGTCGCGGTCGCGGTCGGTTTCCTCGGGTACCGCCGGCTCAACAGGCCGGTCACGCGTCGGGGAGGCACCGTTGAGCAGCACAGCGAGCGGGAAGAGCGGCACGTGGCGTAACTGGGGAGGGAACGTCACCGTCCGCCCCGCACGGGAGGTCACGCCCGCCTCCGTGGACGAGCTGGCTGCGGCCGTACGGCAGGCGGCGGAGGACGGCCTGAAGGTGAAGGCGGTCGGCAGCGGCCACTCCTTCACCGCGATCGCCGCGACCGACGGTGTCTCGATCCGCCCTCAACTGTTGACGGGCATACGCAACATTGACCGTAAAGCCATGACCGTCACGGTCGAGGCCGGCACCCCGCTCAAGAGACTCAACATCGCCCTGGCCCGCGAGGGCCTGTCGCTGACCAACATGGGCGACATCATGGAGCAGACGGTCTCCGGGGCCACCAGCACGGGTACGCACGGCACCGGCCGTGAGTCCGCCTCGCTCGCCGCCCAGATCACCGCACTCGAACTGGTCACAGCCGACGGCTCGGTGCTCACCTGTTCGGAGAAGGAGAACCCGGAGGTGTTCGCGGCCGCGCGAGTCGGTCTCGGCGCGCTCGGGATCGTCACCGCGATCACCTTCGCCGTGGAGCCGGTCTTCCTGCTCGCCGCGCGCGAGGAGCCGATGCCGCTGGACCGGGTGCTCGCCGAGTTCGATCAACTCCGCACCGAGAACGAGCACTTCGAGTTCTACTGGTTCCCGCACACCGACAACACCAACACCAAGCGCAACAACCGCAGCGCGGGGCCGCCCCAGCCGGTCGGGCAGCTGGCAGGCTGGTTCGAGGACGAGTTCCTCTCCAACGGGGTTTTCCACGCGGCCCAGTTGGTCGGCCGCGCGGTGCCGGGCGCCGTGCCGACGATCGCCCGGATCTCCAGCACGGCACTGTCCTCGCGGACCTACACGGACATTCCCTACAAGGTCTTCACATCCCCGCGCCGGGTGCCCTTCGTGGAGATGGAGTACGCCGTCCCGCGTGAGGCGCTGGTGGACACGCTGCGGGAACTGAAGGCGATGGTCGACCGTTCCGGTCTCAGGATCAACTTCCCGGTCGAGGTCCGCACCGCCCCCGCCGACGACATCGCCCTGTCCACCGCCTCCGCACGGGACAGCGCCTATGTGGCCGTGCACATGTTCCGGGGTACGCCCTACCAGGCGTATTTCACCGCCGCCGAGCGCATCTTCACCGCGCACGAGGGCCGCCCGCACTGGGGCAAGGTGCACACCCGGGACGCGGACTACTTCGCCGAGGTCTACCCGCGCTTCGGCGAGTTCACGGCACTGCGGGACCGGCTGGACCCGAACCGGCTGTTCCAGAACGACTACTTGCGGAGGGTTCTGGGCCAGTAGCCGCGGATCGTCCCCTACTTGTTCGACCGGCCGCGCAAGAAGGGGACGTACGAACGAAACCATTAGTTCCGTTTCTGATGATTGCGTGAAGTACGCCACGTTCAAGATCGGCCGCATGGGCAAAGCGCGGCCAGGGAAAGGTTGTTGCCAGAAGTTGGGCGGCGCGCCAATCCACGCACGTGGCCCGAATGGAGTACTGTTTCGAGCCCTGGGTCCGGTCTCCCGCCAGGGCGTCCGGGGCCTTGCAGGACCGCCGGGAGGGGGCTAGTTGCACAGGGTGACAGAGTTGGTCACTTAGCGTTGCGAATAGGTAACCGTGCCATAACGGCGTTCCAGGGCCCGTGCCCGACACGCCGGGCAACTCGGCAAGGTTGTGGCAGGCTGCACCCGGGCAGGCCACACTCGACTAGCGGAAGCAGCGACGCACGTGACGTCGGCAGGCACCACCCGGGAGGTCCCCATGCCCGAACTGCGTGTCGTGGCCGTCTCCAATGACGGCACACGGCTGGTGCTCAAGGCTGCCGACTCAACGGAGTACACCCTTCCGATCGACGAACGGCTCCGTGCCGCCGTACGCGGCGACCGGCCCCGGCTCGGACAGATCGAGATCGAGGTCGAGAGCCATCTCCGGCCCCGGGACATCCAGGCGCGGATACGGGCGGGCGCGACCGCGGAAGAGGTCGCCCAGCTCGCCGGGATCCCCGTCGACAGGGTGCGGCGCTTCGAGGGTCCGGTACTGGCCGAGCGCGCCTTCATGGCCGAGCGGGCTCGCAAGACGCCCGTCCGTCGGCCCGGCGAGAACTCCGGTCCGCTGCTCGGCGAGGCCGTACAGGAGCGGCTGGTGCTGCGCGGCGCCGAGAAGGACACCGTGCAGTGGGACTCCTGGCGCCGCGACGACGGCACCTGGGAGGTCCTCCTCGTCTACCGGGTCGCGGGCGAACCGCACTCGGCGAGCTGGACCTACGACCCGCCCCGGCGGCTCGTCCAGGCGGTCGACGACGAGGCCCGCTCCCTGATCGGCGAGTCCGACGACCTCGCCGTGCCGGAGCCGAGCTTTCCGTTCGTGCCGCGCATCGCGCGGCTGCCGCGCGACCGCCCGCTCGACCGCTCCGCCGACCGGGACCGCGAGCGGCCGAGTCTGCCCGCGCAGTCGTCGGAACCTGCCGAGGAGAGCATCGCCGAACGGGACTCGCTGAC
Organism: Streptomyces sp. Ag109_O5-1; assembly: GCF_003814875.1. Classification (GTDB taxonomy): domain Bacteria; phylum Actinomycetota; class Actinomycetes; order Streptomycetales; family Streptomycetaceae; genus Streptomyces; species Streptomyces sasae. Next base: position 3,407,260 of record NZ_RKQF01000001.1, read on the forward strand.
CAGCCTGCTGGAGGCGGTGCCGAGTTTCCGGGGCGACATGGTGGTCCCGGAGCGCCCGGTGGAGCCACAGGAGGAGCCCGTCGAGGAACCGGTGACGGAGGAGCCTCCGGCTCCGGCGGCTTCCGCGGGCTCCGCCTACGCGGACGTCCTCATGCCCCGCTCCGTCGGCAGCCATCGCGACCGGCTGATCGGCGCCACCGACCGCCAGGCCGAGGCCGACGGTGTCCGCCCCGGCCGCCGGGCCGCCGTGCCGAGCTGGGACGAGATCGTCTTCGGTACGCGGCGCAAGAAGCAGGAGTAAGAACGGGTCGTACGGCCGTACGACCCGTTCGAAGAATCCATACGAAAGAGGGGCACGCGTGCGTGCCCCTCTTTCGGCTGCCGTCCGGGGGCCGTTACTGCGGGTCCGGGCCGACCGCGACCGGGCGGGACGGGTCGGAGGACCACTCCGACCACGAACCCACGTACAGCGCCGCCGGGATGCCCGCGACGGCCAGCGCCAGCACCTCGTGGGCGCCGGAGACGCCGGAGCCGCAGTACACACCCACCGGGGCCGCCTCCGAGGCGCCCAGGCCCTTGAAACGGTCGTGGAGTTCGGAGGCGGGCAGGAAGCGGCCGTCCGGACCGACGTTCTCGGTGGTCGGCGCCGACACCGCACCAGGGATATGGCCGCCGACCCGGTCGATCGGCTCCACGTCACCCCGGTACCGTTCCCCCGCACGGGCGTCGAACAGCACACCCGAGCGAGCGAGCGCGGCCGCCCCGTCCGCGTCCAGCAACTGCTCCGCGCCCGGCACCGGTTCGAAGTCACCCTCGGCGGGCTCGGTCACCTCAGTCGAAAGAGCGCCCTCCCAGGTCGGCAACCCGCCGTCGAGGACCCGCACGTCCGGGTGACCCGTCCAGCGCAGCAGCCACCAGGCGCGTGCGGCCGCCCAGCCCTGTCCGCCGTCGTACACGACGACCGGCCGGCCCGCAGACACGCCCGCGCGGCGCATCGCCGCACCGAAGACGGCCAGGTCGGGCAGCGGATGGCGGCCGTGCGCGCCGGGCGCCGAGGCCAGTTCCTCGTCCAGGTCCACATAGACGGCGCCGGGCAGATGCCCGGCCGAGTACACGGCCCGGCCGTCGAAGGGCGGCGTGCCGGGCGTGGTCAACGTCAACTGCCAGCGGACGTCCAGCAGGACGGGCGGGTTCGGCCCGCCCAGGTCGTCGGCGAGTTCGGTTGCGGTGATGATGGCTTCCATGGCCCCATCCTTACGCCAGGGGTGGCCGCATCGTCCAGGTACGACTACTCTGCTCGGCCGGACAGCCTCGATCACCGGGCGTACGGGATCGGGCACATGCTGTACAGCTGATGGACACCCGACGGCGATCGACCGGAAACGGGCGAGAAACGGCAGACCAGGCATCCTCGCGGCGGAGCCGCCCCCACAGTCGTGGACACCAGTCGCCACGCAGGGTGCGAGCATCGGCACGGGGCGTGTCCGCGGCTGCGGCACAACCGGTCCGGGCAGCGGAAGCGACACGGCCACCGCGAGGGGCCGAGGAGAGAGTGACGATGACCGAGGTACGGGGATCGGCGGCCGCGAACGGCGGCACGCACGCTCGGCGCGCGCCCGGCACCCCCTGCTGGGTGAGTCTGATGGTGCACGGCTTGACCGCGACCGAGGAGTTCTACGGAGCGTTGTTCGGCTGGGAGTTCGAGCCCGGGCCCCACCAGCTCGGCCCCTATGTCCGGGCGCTGCTCGACGGGCGGGAGGTCGCGGGCGTCGGACAGCTGCCGCCGGACCTCCATCTGCCGATCGCCTGGACCCCGTACTTCGCCTCGGACGACGTGGACCTGACGGCCGAGGCGGCCCGGCTGTGCGGCGGCACGGTGGGCGTCGGCCCGCTGGACGCGGCCGAGGCGGGGCGGCTCGCCATCGGCTCCGACCCCTCGGGCGCGGTGTTCGGCATCTGGCAGGCCTCGGCCCACCTCGGCACGGCGGTCACCGGCGTTCCCGGCTCCCCCGCCTGGAACGAGCTGCTGACCTTCGAGACCACGACCGTCGCCAAGTTCTACGAGACGGTGTTCGGTTACGAGGAGGAGCCGTTGGTCTCCGCCGGCTTCGACTACGTGACCCTGCACGTCGAAGGCCGCCCGGTGGCCGGCATCCACGGCGTCGGCCTCTCACTGCCCCGGGACCGGGGGCCGCACTGGCTGACGTACTTCGAGGTGGCCGACGCGGACGCGACCCTGCGCAACGTCGCCGAACTCGGCGGGCAGGTGCTGAAGCGGGCCCGGGACAGCGAGCACGGGCGGGTCGCGACGGTGGCGGACCCGGAGGGCGCGGTCTTCTCGGTCGTCGAGAGCCCACGGTGAGCCGTCGCGGTTCAAGCGCTCGTAGCCGTACGAGACGGTCTGGCCGCGGCCGTCGGTCGCCGCCAGGACACAACCGTCGGTGTCGTACTCGTAGCGGGTGCGGCGGTCGGCGGTGGTCAGTGTCGGACCGGGCGGAGGCGTGCCGGACGGGCTTATGTGACCGGCAGCACGTCGGGTGACAGCGCCGCCGCCCGGGCCGTCGCGCTCGTCATGCGCTTGCGGTGGTGGCGTCGGCACAGCACCTCGTAGCCGACCTTCCCGACCGAACCGTTGACGTCCCCTACGACCACCTGGGCGCCCTCGACGACCATCTCGCCGCCGACCGTACGGGCGTTGTGCGTGGCGCGGGCGCCGCACCAGCACAGGGCCTCCACCTGGAGCACCTCGACCCGGTCGGCCAGCTCCACCAGCCGTTGGGAGCCGGGGAACAGCTTGGAGCGGAAGTCGGTGGTGATGCCGAACGCGTAGACGTCCATGCCCAGGTCGTCGACCACGCGCGCGAGCTGGTCGATCTGCTCCGGCGCCAGGAACTGCGCCTCGTCGGCGATGACGTAGTCGGCGCGGCCGCCCTGGGAGAGATGGTCGACCAGGTAGGCGTAGAGGTCCTGGCCGTCCTCGACCTCGACCGCGTCCGTGACCAGGCCGAGCCGCGAGGACAGCTTGCCGTGACCGGCGCGGTCGTCGCGGCTGAAGATCATGCCGACGAGACCGCGGGCCGACCGGTTGTGCTCGATCTGCAGAGCCAGGGTCGACTTCCCGCAGTCCATTGTTCCGGAGAAGAACACCAGCTCGGGCATGAGGAGTTGAGCACCTTTCGGCGAGTCGTCGGGAGGGGAGGCGTCAGGAGCGTACTTCGAGCAGGGGTACGAGCTGCTCGGCGGGGGTCATCGAGCCATGGTTGCCGACCATGGTCGACTCCTTGGGCTCCCGCTCGGAGGCGATGATCAGCACGTCGTCGTACGCGGCCGCGACCACGTCACCGATCCGGTCGTACACCCGCCCCTCGAACCGGTCCGGCGGGCCGAACCAGCTCGCGGCGATCGCCTCGTCCCGCGAGGCCACCCAGAACTGCTCGCCGAGCACCTCGCGCCAGCAGGTCAGCACGTCGTTCCCGGCGCCCGGGACGGCGTACACATGGCGGGCCCGGCCCTCGCCGCCGAGCAGGGCGACCCCGGCCCGCAGCTCCCAGTCCTCGTCGAAGTCGATGCGGTGCTGCTCGTCGAACGGGATGTCGACCATGCCGTGGTCGGCGGTGACGTACAGCGCGCTGCGCGGCGGCAGCTGCTCGGCGAGCCGCTGGACGAGCCGGTCGACGTGCATGAGCTGGCCGCGCCAGGTGTCGGAGTCGACGCCGTAGCGGTGCCCGGCGCCGTCCAGCTCGGCGTAGTACGTGTACACCAGGGAACGGTCGGCGGCGGCCAGTTGCTCCGCCGCGAGGTCCATGCGCTCCTCGCCCGTCAACCGCCCGTGGAACGTTCCGCCGCTGAGCGCGACCTTGGTGAGCGGGGTGTGCTCGAAGTGCGGGGAGGACACCTGGGCGGCGTGCACCCCCGCGTCGTGGGCGAGCTGGAAGACGGTGGGGTACGGCTGCCAGGCGGCCGGGTCGGACCACGGCTGCCAGCGCAGCTGGTTCATCAGCTCGCCGGTGGCCGGGTTGCGGACGGTGTACCCGGGCAGGCCGTGCGCGCCCGGCGGCAGGCCGGTGCCGACGGAGGCGAGGGAGGTCGCGGTGGTGGCCGGGTAGCCGGCGGTGATCGGCCGTCCGGTGCCGCCGCGCGAGCTGCCGAGCAGCGCGGTGAGGTAGGGCGCCTCGTCCGGGTGGGCCTTGATCTGCTCCCAGCCGAGCCCGTCGATCAGGAAGACGCAGTTGCGGTCGGCCGGCGTCAGCTCGCTGATCGACGCGGTCATACCGGGTACGGCCATGCCGGCGGCCAGGGTGGGCAGCAGGTCGGCGAGGGAGCCGCTGCCGTACTCGGGCAGCGGCGCGGAGGCGAGGGTGAGGGGCTCCGGGTGGTCCCAGGCGGCGTACGCCATCAGCGCGTGACGTCCGCGGTCGCCTCGGAGATGGCCTGGGCGAAGGCGAGCGCCTGGCGCACCGTCTCCGGGCCGTCCCCGGCCTCGCTGACGCGCAGGCTGAGGTCGTCCGCCGTGGAGTTGCCCGTGTAGCCGTGGTCGGCCTCGCAGTTGGGGTCGCCGCAGGCGGCGGGCTCCAGGTCGATCCGGGAGACGGCACCCCAGCCGATGGTCAGCACGATCTCGCGGGGCAGGGTGCCCGGCGTGTACTGCTCCGGGTTGGCGACGACCCGGCTCACCACGACGGACGAGATCCGGCCGAGCTTGACCGACTCCGTCGAGGTGGTGGCGTACGGCGTCGGGGAGGTGCTGTCGGCGGCCTGCTCGTCGGTGTGGCTGACGATGAAGCGGTTGCCGGTGAGGACCAGCACGGTCACATGCCGCCGGACCTCGTTCTGGTCGAACGTCGTCTCCTGGTGGACCAGGTACGACCGGATCGGCTCACCGCCCACGGCAGCCTCCACCGCCTCGGCCACGAGGGCCGGGTAGTAGCCGCTGCGCTCGATCGCGACGCGCAGCCCCTGGGTCGTCGTACTGGTCTTGGCCATGGCGTCCATCCTAATCCGTGGGCAGGGGGACCCGGGCCAGTCGCGGGCACCCGCCTCGAACGCCGTCGCCCTAGGCAGGCGTTCGTCTCCGTACTCGTCTCAGTACCCGGGTCAGTACGCGGGCAGGGTCCGCGGACCCAGGTCGTCACGGGCCGGCGGTGGCGCGAGTCTGACGGTGGCACCGAGGACGCTCACGCCCTGCCGGGCGACCACGACGGGCTCCAGAGTGACCGCGACCACTTCGGGATGGTCGTCGACGAGCCGGGAGACGCGCAGCAGCAGCTCCTCCAGAGCAGGCGTGTCGACCGGTTTCGAGCCACGCCAGCCGAAGAGCAGGGGCGCGGTGCGGATCGACCGCACCAGCGAGGTCGCGTCCCGGTCGGTGACCGGAACCAGCCGGTGGGCCATGTCCCCCAGCAGCTGCGACGCGGCCCCCGCGAGCCCGAACGACAACACGGCCCCGGCGGCCGGATCGATCACGGCCCGTACGACGGTGTCGACGCCCCGGGGCGCCATCCGCTGCACCACGGGACGCAGCTCCTCGGGCTGCCCGAACAGCTCCGTCAACTCGGAGTACGCCCGGCGCAGTTGCTCCTCGTCCGCGAGGTCCAGCCGCACCCCGCCCAGGTCCGCGCGGTGGCGCAGGTGAGGGGCGGTGGCCTTGAGGGCGACCGGATAGCCGAGGTCACGGGCAGCCGTGACGGCGGCGTCCGCGGTGGGCGCGGGCAGCGCCCGGTGGACGTCCAGGCCGTACCTGCCGAGCAGCGCGCAGGTCTCCTCGACACCGAGGGTGAGCCCCTCCCCGCGTTCGAGCAGCCCGCCGATCAGCTCGGCGGCCCCCTTCTCGTCGATGTCGTCGTACTCGGGCACCTTGCCGGGCTCGGCGGCCTCCCGCCGCCACTGCGCGTACTTCACGGCTTCGGCGAGGGCACGTACGGCGCGTTCGGCGGCGGGATAGGCGGGGATCAGGCGGGAGTACGAGTGGCTGACCGCGGTGGGCGGGCGTTCCGCGGGGGGCAACGGGTGGGCACCGCCCCCGGTGCCGGATGCCGGTGCGGTCGCCTGCGGTGCGGTACGGCCCGCGGCCGAAAGCGCCTCCGCGAGCCCCCCGAGCTCCACGTGCACCACAAGAACCGGCTTGCCCGGAACCCTCTCGGCCGCCGACCTGAGCGCCTCCGCCAGCTCCGCGTCCCCGACCGCCCCCTCCCCGATCGTCGGAATGGCCGTGACCACGACCGCGTCGCACGACTCGTCCGCCAGCGCCTCCGACAGCGCCCGGTGGAAGTCCGCCGCGGTCGCCCCGGTCGTCAGGTCCAGCGGCCGCGCCGGGCGCAGCCCCTCCGCCAGGCACCGGTCGTACGTGAGCAGCCCCAGCGACTCCGAGTTCCCGAGGATCACCACGCGCGGCCCCGCCGGCAGCGGCTGCCGGGCGAGCAGCAGCCCCGCGTCGACCAGCTCGGTGATCGTGTCGACGCGGATCACCCCGGCCTGCCTGAGCAGCGCGGACACCGTGGCGTGCGGGAGCCGCGTCGCCCGTACCGCGTGTCCCTGCGGCGCCGACCCCTCCCCCTGCACCACGACCAGCGGCTTCGCCGCCGCCGTCCGCCGCGACAGACGCGTGAACTTGCGCGGGTTGCCGATGGACTCCAGGTACATGAGGACGACGTCGGTGTCGGGGTCGTCGTACCAGTACTGGAGGACGTCGTTGCCGGAGACGTCCGCGCGGTTGCCCGACGACACGAAGGTGGACACGCCCGTGGTACCGGTGACGCCGCCGCCCCGCCGGTGCAGCCGGGACAGCAGGGCGATGCCGATGGCACCGGACTGGGCGAACAGGCCGATGCGGCCGGGGCGGGGCATCTCGGGCGCGAGGGAGGCGTTCAGCCGGACGTCGTCCGCGGTGTTGATGATCCCGAAGGCGTTGGGGCCGATGATCCGCATGCCGTACGTGCGCGCGTGCCGGACGAGTTCGCGCTGGCGTTCGCGGCCGTCCGGGCCGCTCTCCGCGTACCCGGCGGCGAGGACGACGAGGCCCTGGACGCCGTGTTCGCCGCACTCGGTGACGACGTCGGGGACGTGATCGGCGGGTACGGCGACGACGGCCAGGTCCACCGGCCCGTCGATGTCCCGGACGGATCGGTGGGCGGACACCCCGTCGACCTCCTTGAGGTCCGCCGGGAAGGCCTGGTTCACGGCGTGCAGGCGGCCGGTGAAGCCGGCCTCGCGGAGGTTGCCGAGGACGCTGCGGCCGACCCCGCCGGGCGTGCGGCCGACGCCGATCACGGCCACGGATCCGGGCGCCAGCAGCCGTCGTACCGACCGCGCCTCCGCGCGCTGCTCCCGGGCGCGCTGGACCGCGAGGGAGCGGTCCGTGGGCTCCAGGTCGAACTCCAGGCGGACGACGCCGTCCTCGAAGCTGCGCTGCTGGGTGTAGCCGGCGTCCATGAACACCTTGATCATCTTGGTGTTGGCGGGCAGCACCTCGGCGGCGAAGCGGCGGATCCCGCGCTCGCGCGCGACGGCGGCGATGTGCTCCAGGAGGGCGGAGGCGACGCCTCTCCCCTGGTGGGCGTCCTGGACGAGGAAGGCCACCTCGGCCTCGTCGGCGGGCGCGGAGGCGGCCATGCCGCCCGGGCCAATGCGGTCATAGCGTACGGTTGCGATGAACTCGCCGCCGATGGTGGCCGCGAGTCCCACCCTGTCCACAAAGTCGTGGTGCGTGAAGCGGTGGACGTCCTTGGCGGAGAGCCTGGGGTACGGCGCGAAGAAGCGGTAGTACTTCGACTCGTCCGAGACCTGCTCGTAGAAGCTGACCAGGCGGTCGGCGTCGTCGACGGTGATGGGCCGGATGCGCGCGGTGCCGCCGTCGCGCAGTACCACGTCCGCTTCCCAGTGGGACGGGTACTCGTGCCGGTCCTGCGGGTCCGCCGGGGTCTGCATGGGCCCCAGAGTACGGCTCGCGTCCGACAACGGCGCGAGGCAGTCTGTGCAGGACGGAAGTCGGACCGAGGCCGCGGTCCGACGACACACCCGGAGGGGCCCATGCCCGCTCCGGGGATGCTTCACGATATGGGAAACTGGTCTAGACAACCCTGAAAACCGAAGGGCAGCATCACATGGCTGAGCGCCGCGTCAACGTCGGCTGGGCCGAGGGCCTCCACGCCCGCCCCGCTTCCATCTTCGTCCGAGCCGCCACGGCCGCAGGCGTCCCGGTGACGATCGCCAAGGCCGGGGGCAACCCCGTCAACGCGGCCTCCATGCTGGCTGTCCTGAGCCTGGGCGCCCAGGGCGGCGAGGAGATCGTCCTCGCCTCCGAGGCCGAGGGCGCGGACGCCGCCCTCGACCGCCTGGCCAAGCTGGTCGCCGAGGGTCTCGAGGAGCTCCCCGAGACCGTCTGAGCGCCATAGCGCCCGCACCTCACGACCGAGGCCGCGCCACCCCGTTCGAGGGCGGTGCGGCCTCGCCGTTTCCGTCTCCCGGCTTTACCCGGCGTCGATGTCCACTCGCACACCGCAGGTCTTTTGCACCGCGCCGAACATTTGCAGCGGGCACGCGAATGACATGCCACCGGGAATTCCCGGCACGCATGAATAAGGGCAGCGGAAATACGGCTCCACCGAATAACACCTCTTTGTATACGGTGCGCGTGTTAATGCCGCAGGCCCGACATGTTTACGGGGTGTTGCGAAGTCCTCACACTGTTCGCCCGGTCCGCGCCGCCGGCGAAACGCAGCCGGTGCGCGGCCGTCGAGCGCTCGGTGTGCAGCGCGGTGACCGCCCGCGCGCGCTCACCGTCGCCACGGGTCACCGCGTCCACGATGGCGCCGTGCTCGGCCCAGGAGTCCACGGGGTCGGCGGGCGCGTCGACGGTGTACATCCATGCGATCTTGTGCCGCAGCTGGGTGAGTGTCGAGGTCAGGGCCTGGCTGCCGGAGGCCTGGGCGAGCGTCTCGTGGAACCAGCCGCCCAGCGAGCGCAGGTCCTCGCTGCTGCCCCGCCTGGCCCGCTCCTGACCAAGCCGGACGAGTCCGCGCAGCACCTTGAGGTGGGCCTCGGTGCGGCGCTGGGCCGCCCGGGAGGCGCCGAGAGGCTCCAGGAGCAGGCGCATCTCCAGCAGGTCGGCGGCCTCCTGCTCGGTCGGCTCGGCGACGCACGCGCCCGCGTGCCGGCGCGTCACCACGAAGCCCTCGGCCTCCAGGGTGCGCAGGGCCTCGCGGACGGGAACGCGCGAGACGCCGTAGCGGCGGGCCAGGAGTTCCTCGGTGAGCCGGCTGCCGCGCTCGTAGACACCAGCGACGATGTCGTCCCGGATCGCAGTGCATACCGAGTGCGCCGGAATACGCATGTCCGACCTCCGCCTTAATCCCCGTGAAACGCCGCCGAGTGGCGCCCGTTCGGTGACTCTATTGCAATGAGCGGGAATTTCCGACGGCGGGCCGGAATCCAGGGATATATTTTGGACACCGGGGGCACGAAAACGGCGAAAGCCCCGGCTCGGCGGCCGGGGCTTCGAAGGATCTCGCGGTGCTCACATCATCCGCGTCAGACGTTCACGCCGTGCTTGCGGAGGTAGGCGACCGGGTCGACGTCGGAGCCGTACTCGGCGGTCGTGCGGGCCTCGAAGTGGAGGTGCGGTCCGGTCGTGTTGCCGGTCGAGCCGGAGAGGCCGATCTGCTGGCCCGGGGTGACCTTCTGGCCCACCGAGACGCCGATGGACGACAGGTGGCCGTACTGGGTGTACATGCCATCGGCCATCTTGATGACGATCTGGTTGCCGTACGCCCCGCCCCAGCCCGTGGAGACGACCGTGCCGGTGCCGACCGCGTGCACGACCGTACCGCTGGCGGCGTGGAAGTCGATGCCGGTGTGGGTCCCGGAGGACCACAGGGAGCCGCCGGTCTTGTAGCCGGTGGAGACGTACGAGTCGGAGATCGGCGCGACGAAGGCGTTCAGGCGCTTGCGCTCGGCCTCGCGGGCGGCGCGCGCCTTGGCCTCGCGCTCCTTCTTGGCCTCTGCCGCGGCCTGCTTGCGGGCGGCCTCCTCGGCCGCCTTGCGTTCGGCGGCGGCCTGCTGCGTGGCGGCCTGGGCGTCGATCTGGTCGGCGACCGAGTCGCTGACCGTGATGACCGGGGTGAGGCCGGTCTGCTCGACGGAGTTCTCGGCGGCGAGCGCCGGAGCGGCGGAGACGGTGCCGATGACACCGGTGGTGGTGAGGGCCGCGATACCAGCGGCCTGCGCGGTGGTGCGCTTCACCCGGCCGGGACGACGGTGCTTCCCGGAGGCGCACATGAACGCCATGTAGAGGCTGGTCCTTTCCTTCCCTCTCGCCTACCGGGTTAGCTGACGGGTTCGGAGCAGGAAGGTCTCCTACGGGCCCCCTCACGACACGCGCGGGCGCCCGATTCACCCCAGGGACTGCATGGGTCCCCGGCTCCCCTGGCTCGCGCCGTACGGGGACTCGGCGATGGCTGTCCGGTGCCGCGGGCGCGGCGCAGTGCCTGACGGACAGCCCGGAAGAACCTATGAGGGCGTGCTTTCAATACCCAAACGGATCGCGGTTTTTGTAGCGCATCCCACAGGGCAGACAGGCAACCTCCGCCCCAATTCGGACATAAGAGAGCCCTGGTGGCCGACGGCCACCAGGGCTCCGCACACGCGCGTGGAGCTATGTGCAGCTACGCGTGGAGCTACGTGGCGCTACTCCGCCGCTACGACCGTGACTTCGCCGATCCCGAGCGCCTCGACGGGCTCCTTGATCTGTGCCGCGTCACCGACGAGGACGGTCACCAAGCGGTCCACCGGGAACGCGTTCACGACCGCCGCGGTGGCCTCCACCGTGCCGGTGTTGGCCAGTTGGCGGTAGAGCGTGGCCTGGAAGTCGTCCGGCAGGTACTGCTCGACCTGGTCGGCCAGAGTGCCGGCGACGGCCGCCGCCGTCTCGTACTTGAGCGGCGCCACGCCCACGAGGTTCTGCACGGCGACATCGCGCTCGGCGTCCGTGAGGCCCTCGGCGGCGAGCTTGCGCAGCACTGTCCACAGGTCCTGGAGGGCGGGGCCGGTGTTCGGGGTGTCCACGGAGCCGCTGATGGCGAGCATCGAGGCGCCGGTGCCGTCGGGGGCGGAGCGCAGGACCTGTCCGAAGGAGCGGACGCCGTAGGTGTAGCCCTTCTCCTCGCGCAGGACGCGGTCCAGGCGGGAGGTGAGGGTGCCGCCGAGGCAGTAGGTGCCGAGCACCTGGGCGGGCCAGACGCGGTCGTGCCGGTCGGAGCCGACGCGGCCGATGAGCAGCTGCGTCTGGACGGCGCCGGGACGGTCCACGATGACGACACGGCCGGTGTCGTCGGCGCTGATCGAGGGAACCGGCCGGGGCTGGGCGGTGGAGCCGTGCCAGGCGCCCAGGGTCTCGCCGAGCAGCTCGTCCAGGTCGATACCGGTCAGGTCGCCGACGACGACCGCGGTGGCGGTGCCGGGGCGGACGTGCCGGTCGTAGAACGCGCGGACGGCGGCCGCGTCGATCTTCTCGACCGTGTCCTCGGTGCCCTGACGCGGACGGGACATCCGCACGGTCGCCGGGAACAGCTCCTTGTAGAGCTCCTTGGCGGCCCGGCGGCTGGGGTTGGCCAGCTCGTGCGGGATCTCGTCGAGGCGGTTGCGGACCAGCCGCTCGACCTCGCTGTCGGCGAACGCGGGCGCCCTGAGGGCGTCGGACAGCAGCCCGAGGCCCTTGGCGAGACGGGAGGCCGGGACCTCCAGGCTGATGCGGACGCCGGGGTGGTCGGCGTGCGCGTCGAGGGTGGCGCCGGCCCGCTCCAGCTCGGCGGCGAACTCCTCGGCGGAGTGCTTGTCGGTGCCCTCCGAGAACGCGCGCGCCATGATGGTGGCGACGCCGTCCAGGCCGGCCGGTTCGGCGTCCAGGGGCGCGTCGAGAAGTACCTCGACGGCGACGACCTGCTGGCCGGGGCGGTGGCAGCGCAGCACCGTCAGGCCGTTGTCCAGGGTGCCGCGCTCGGGAGCAGGGAAGGCCCAGGGCCTGGCCTCGCCCGGCTGGGGCTGCGGATGGAAGTCCATGCTGGCGAGCTCGGTCACTTGGCCGTCTCCTCGTTATCGTTGCCGGCCTCTACGGTCGCTTCCTGCTCCGGGTCCTCGCCGCGCCCCGCCTCCTGGGTGTGCTCCGCGGACTCCGCGGACAGCGGCTCGTAGACGAGCACCGCGCGGTTGTCGGGCCGCAGACGGGCCTTGGCGACCTCCTGGACCTCCTCGCGGGTGACCTGGAGGACGCGCTGGACGGCGGTCAGGGCGAGCTGCGGGTCGCCGAACAGGACGGCGAACCGGCACAGTTCGTCCGCGCGGCCCGAGACGGTGCCGAGCCGGTCCAGCCATTCGCGCTCCAACTGGGCCTGGGCGCGCTCCATCTCCTCGGGCGTGGGGCCCTCCTCGGCGAACCGGGCGAGCTCCTCGTCGATGGCGGCCTCGATGACCGGCACCTCGACGTCACCGGAGGTCTTCACGTCCAGCCAGCCCAGGGAGGGCGCCCCGGCGAGCCGCAGCAGGCCGAAGCCGGCCGCGACGGCCGTACGGTCGCGCCGTACCAGGCGGTTGTAGAGGCGGGAGGACTCGCCGCCGCCGAGGACGGTGAGCGCCAGGTCGGCCGCGTCGGACACGCGCGTGCCGTCCTCCGGGAGCCGGTAGGCGGCCATCAGCGCCCGCGCGGGGACCTCCTCGACGACGACCTCGCGCAGCTGCTCGCCCATGATCTCGGGCAGCGAGCCGTCGCGCGGGGCGGGCTTGCCGTCGTGCGCCGGGATGGAGCCGAAGTACTTCTCGATCCAGGCGAGCGTCTGCTGCGGGTCGATGTCGCCGACGACCGACAGGACGGCGTTGTTGGGCGCGTAGTACGTGCGGAAGAACGCGCGGGCGTCCTCCAGGGTGGCCGCGTCCAGGTCGGCCATCGAGCCGATGGGCGTGTGGTGGTAGGGGTGGCCCTCCGGGTAGGCGAGGGCGGTCAGCTTCTCGAACGCCGTGCCGTAGGGCACGTTGTCGTAGCGCTGGCGGCGTTCGTTCTTGACGACGTCCCGCTGGTTTTCCATGGACTCGTCGTCCAGGGCGGCGAGCAGGGAGCCCATCCGGTCGGCCTCCAGCCAGAGGGCGAGCTCCAGCTGGTGGGCGGGCATGGTCTCGAAGTAGTTGGTGCGCTCGAAGCTCGTGGTGCCGTTGAGCGAGCCGCCCGCGCCCTGGACGAGCTCGAAGTGGCCGTTGCCCTTCACCTGGGCGGAGCCCTGGAACATCAGGTGCTCGAAAAGGTGAGCCAGACCGGTACGGCCCTTGACTTCGTGCCGGGAGCCGACGTCGTACCAGAGGCAGACCGCCGCGACCGGGGTCAGGTGGTCCTCGGAGAGCACCACGCGCAGACCGTTGGCCAAGCGGTGCTCGGTCGCTGTCAGGCCTCCGGAGCCTGCCTCGGCCGTGGTCGTGTGACCCATGGGCATGTACGTCCCTTCGCTCGCGGAAGCGGTCTAGAACCGGCTTTTTCTGCCGGTCCTGCCACTGTATGCAAGCGTGCGGGGACCCGGCGAAGTTCCCGCACGACGTACGCCCAGAGCGGATCGCGTAGCCTGCGTCCCACCCGCTTCCGAACGCCTCCCAGGCACCGGGGCGGGCCGCGGAGACCGGGTCCTGGCCCGGGTTGTCAGTACCGCGGTCCACAATGGTCCGCGTCAGATCCGTTCACGCATGAGCAAGGAGCCGGCAGCGATGGCCCGCCGCAGCACGAAGACCCCGCCGCCCGACGACTCGTTCGAGGAGAGAATCCTCGATATCGACGTCGTGGACGAGATGCGCGGCTCCTACCTCGAGTACGCGTACTCGGTCATCTACTCGCGCGCTCTGCCGGACGCCCGCGACGGTCTCAAGCCGGTGCACCGGCGGATCGTCTACCAGATGAACGAGATGGGGCTGCGCCCCGAGCGCGGCTATGTGAAGTGCGCGCGCGTGGTCGGCGAGGTGATGGGCAAACTGCACCCGCACGGCGACGCGTCGATCTACGACGCGCTGGTGCGCATGGCCCAGCCGTTCTCGATGCGGGTCCCGCTGGTCGACGGCCACGGCAACTTCGGTTCGCTGGGCAACGACGACCCGCCGGCCGCCATGCGGTACACCGAGTGCCGGATGGCCGAGGCGACCAGCCTGATGACCGAGTCGATCGACGAGGACACGGTCGACTTCGCGCCCAACTACGACGGCCAGGAGCAGGAGCCGGTGGCGCTGCCCGCCGCGTTCCCGAACCTGCTGGTCAACGGCTCGTCGGGGATCGCCGTCGGCATGGCGACCAACATGCCGCCGCACAACCTCGGCGAGGTGATCTCGGCCGCCCGGCACCTGATCCGCTACCCGAACGCGGACCTGGAAACGCTGATGAAGCACGTCCCGGGCCCGGACCTGCCGACCGGCGGCCGGATCGTCGGCCTGGAGGGCGTGCGGGACGCGTACGAGACGGGCCGCGGCACCTTCAGGATCCGGGCCACGGTGGCGGTGGAGACCGTGACGGCCCGCCGCAAGGGCCTGGTCATCACCGAACTGCCGTTCGCGGTCGGCCCCGAGAAGGTCATCGGCAAGATCAAGGACCTGGTCAACGCCAAGAAGCTGCAGGGCATCGCCGACGTCAAGGACCTCACCGACCGCGAGCACGGGCTGCGTCTGGTCGTCGAGATCAAGAACGGCTTCGTGCCGGAGGCGGTCCTGGAGCAGCTCTACAAGCTGACGCCGATGGAGGAGTCCTTCGGCATCAACAACGTGGCCCTGGTGGACGGCCAGCCGCTCACCCTGGGCCTCAAGGAACTCCTCGAGGTCTACCTCGACCACCGCTTCGAGGTGGTCCGCCGGCGCAGCGAGTTCCGCCGCACCAAGCGCCGCGACCGTCTCCACCTGGTCGAGGGCCTGCTGACCGCCCTGGTCGACATCGACGAGGTCATCCGGCTGATCCGCTCCAGTGAGAACAGCGCGGAGGCCAAGCAGCGCCTGATGGAGCGCTTCTCGCTGTCGGAGATCCAGACGCAGTACATCCTCGACACGCCGCTGCGCCGTCTCACCAAGTACGACCGCATCGAGCTGGAGGCGGAGAAGGAGAAGCTCACCGCGGAGATCGCCGAGCTGACCCGGATCCTGGAGTCGGACGCGGAGCTGCGCAAGCTGGTCTCGGCCGAACTGGCCGCGGTGGCCAAGAAGTTCGGCACCGAGCGGCGCACGGTCCTGCTGGAGGCCTCGGGCGCCCCGGCGGCCGTGGTGCCGCTCCAGGTGGCCGACGACCCGTGCCGGGTGCTGCTGTCCTCGACGGGCCTGCTGGCACGCACGACGAACGGCGAGCCGTTCCCGGAGGACGCCGACGGCAGGCGCGCCAAGCACGACGTGATCGTCTCTGCGGTCCCGGCGACCGCGCGCGGCGAGGTCGGCGCGGTGACCTCGACGGGCCGGCTGCTCCGGATCAATGTGGTCGACCTGCCGCAGCTCCCGGAGACGGCGACCGCGCCGAACCTGGCGGGCGGCGCGCCCCTGTCCGAGTTCCTCTCCCTGGAGGACGGCGAGACGGTGGTCTGCCTGACCACGCTGGACGAGTCCTCGCCGGGGCTCGCCCTCGGCACCGAACAGGGCGTGGTCAAGCGAGTGGTCCCCGACTACCCGTCCAACAAGGACGAGTTGGAGGTCATCACCCTCAAGGAGGGCGACCGCATCGTCGGCGCGGTGGAGCTGCGCACCGGCGAGGAGGACCTGGTCTTCATCACGGACGACGCGCAGCTGCTGCGCTACCAGGCCTCCCAGGTGCGTCCGCAGGGCCGCCCGGCGGGCGGTATGGCGGGCATCAAGCTCACGGACGGCGCGAAGGTCATCTCGTTCACGGCGGTGGACCCGGCGGCCGACGCGGTGGTCTTCACGGTGGCGGGCTCGCGCGGCACGCTCGACGACTCCGTGCAGACGACGGCCAAGCTGACCCCGTTCGACCAGTACCCGCGCAAGGGACGCGCCACCGGCGGTGTGCGCTGCCAGCGGTTCCTGAAGGGCGAGGACTGCCTGTCCTTCGCCTGGGCGGGCCCGGTCCCGGCGAAGGCGGCCCAGAAGAACGGCACCCCGGCCGAGCTCCCGGAGGTCGACCCGCGCCGTGACGGCTCCGGCGTGTCGCTGCAGAAGACGGTGTCGGTGGTGGCGGGCCCGGTCTAGGTCTCGGGCCCGGTCTCGGCCTCGCCGTAGTCGTACTCGTCGCCCTGTACGTACCGCAGGACGCCCCACATGCCGTGCTCGTCGGCGTGTGGGGCGTCGTTCGTGCACGCCTCCAACTCCTTGCTCAGGGCGGGCGCGTCGATGCCCGAGCCGATCAGCACGAGCTGTGTGAGCCGTTCCTCGTCCGGCCCCCAGGCCTCCGGGTAGAAGCGCAGGAACCGCCCCACGGCATGCACGCCGTACCGGTTCCCGGTGTCGTACGGCCCGAAGTCGACGTACCCCTTGATCCGGTAGAGCCCCGCGGGCCGGCTGTCGAGGAAGGCCATGAGCCTGCGGGGGTCGAGGGGCAGTTCGCAGGCGAAGGACAGACTGTCGTACGCGGTGTGCAGATGCCCCTCGTGCTCACCCTCGGAGTCATGATCGTGCAGGTCGTCGAAGGACAGCTGCCCGATGCGCTCCTCGCCGGGCCGGCAGTCGAACAGGCACTCGGGATCGATACGGCCGTAGGTGGCCGGTACGACGGCGGCGGCCCGGTCGGTGAGCGACCGCACCAGCTCCAGTACGCGCTCGCCGCCCCGCTCGGCCCGGTCGAGCTTGTTCACGACGACGAGGTCCGCGAGGGCGAGATGCCGGTCGATCTCGGGGTGCCGGGTGCGCGTGTCGTCGAACTCGGCGGCGTCCACGACCTCGACGAGTCCGCCGTAGACGATCCCGGGATGTTCGCTGGCGAGCAGCATCCGGACGAGTTCCTGGGGTTCGGCGAGACCGCTGGCCTCGATCACGATGACGTCGATACCGGTGGCCGGGTCGGCGAGCCGCTCCAGGTACAGGTCCAGTTCGCCGGCGTCGACGGCGCAGCACAGGCAGCCGTTGCCGAGCGAGACGGTCGAGTCGCCGAGGGCGCCGGCCACCGCCATCGCGTCGATCTCGATGGCGCCGAAGTCGTTGACGATCGCGCCGATCCGGCTGCCGCCGCTGCGGTGCAGCAGGTGGTTGAGGAGCGTGGTCTTCCCCGAGCCCAGGAATCCGGCGAGTACGACGACCGGGATCTGCCGGGGGCTGCGGTGGTGCTCCAACGGGGGGCCTTCCTGACGTGGACGCGCGCACCGACTCGCGGGTCGGCACGCCTCCGGGGATCGAATGCCACCCCAGGATACGAGCGGTACGAACCTCGCGAAGTGAACGGTTGTTAGCAGCATGCGCGGGGCAGACGTTGGGCAAGGCGCCGGTTCGTGCGACCCTCGCTTCCTTCCGTGCGCCTCTTCTCCGCCTCCCCGCCGACCACATCGGCTCGGCACCCTGGGAGACGGCAAGCGCCGCCCACCGCTCGCCGGTCCCCGTCAGCCACCCCGCACTCCGACGCCCGGCGGACGGTCGCGTGATTTCGGGGGTTGACATGGCCACACAGAACTCTGGGAGGCGGGGGCTGAGCCGCGCTGCCGCCGCGGGAGCAGCCTTCGCCGCGGGAGCCCTCACCGCCCTCGCCGCGTATCAGCGTTGGCACGAGGCCTCGTGCTCACGCGCAAACCCCGCACGCCGGCTGGACGTGCAACGCGCCCGGCTCGCCGACTACCAGCGCCTCCAGCTCCGCCTGCTCGACAAGGCCATGGACGACCCCGATCTGGCGGCCGTGATGAGCACGGTCGAAACGGAATCCCCCGCACAGCGACGCCAGTACCTCTTCGCGAACGCGCTCTACGCCAACGCCGTCTTCGGCTACCGCATCGGCATCGCCAACCTGGAAGAGCTGCGGGGCCATCTGCGCGTGCTGGTGAGGAACCCGATTTTCCGCGCGTACTGGGAAGCCACCCGCCCGCATCGCGCGAGCCTCAGGGACGGCTCGGAGGAAGGACGCGTCGGCCGGATGGTGGACGCCCTCATCCGGGATCTGGACGAGGCCGACACGGACGAATGGTGGGTGGTGGGTGAACCTCCCACCGAATGACGGGGCCAGATAAGGGCCAATAAGCTACCACATACGACCGGTTGGCCCATCCGCACGCGCAACCGTATGACAATGTCTGCGCTATCGTCCGTCCCCTCTAGTCACAACCGACGCATGAGGACCGGATCCCCCTTGAAAATCGTGCGCCGCATCGGCGCGTCCCCACGTGAGCGCGGCAGTATGACCGGCGAGACCTGCCCGGACATCTTCGAACTCAGTGACGGCAATTTCGCGGTCATCGGAACCGAGGCCACCGCGGAACTGGACGACCAGCTCCCCTCGGACGCGGCTCGCGCCGCCTACGAGCGGATTGTCATCGTGAGCCGGGAAACCCTGGTTCGGGCCAAAGCCGACATCCCCGACGCCTGACATGCCTGCGGAGGACAGGCCACCCCCGCCTCGTCCACCGTCACACCGCCCCGCCGCACCCCAACGAGGAGCGGTACGGGCCGTTCCGAGCAACTCGACATCCCAGCCACTGCTCAGTCCTCCTCGTAGGCCCGGCGCCAGAAGCACCGGGCCACACGTATGCCTCAGGCCGCTTTCGGCACCACCACCGGCGCCACCGGCCCCACATACCGTGCCACCGGGCGGATGATCTTCGAGTCCGCCGCCTGTTCCAGGATGTTGGCGCTCCAGCCGACCACTCGGGCCGCCGCGAAGGTCGGGGTGAACATCTCGCGGGGCAGGCCGCAGAGTTCCATGACCACGCCCGCGTAGAACTCGACGTTGGTGTGGAGTTCTCGGCCGGGCTTCAGTTCGGCGAGGATGCGCTCGACGTGGCGTTCGACCTCGACGGCGAAGTCGACCCGGGGGCCGCCGAAGCCCTGGGCGATCTCGCGCAGCATGCGGGAACGCGGGTCCTCCGTACGGTAGATCGCGTGCCCGAAACCCATCACGCGGTCGCCGGCGAGGACCCGTGCGCGGATCCAGGGGTCGATCCGGTCCGGCGCCCCGATCGCGTCCAGGGTGTCCAGCGCCCGGCTGGGCGCACCGCCGTGCAACGGCCCGGAGAGCGCGCCGACGGCTCCCACCAGACAGGCCGCGACGTCCGCGCCCGTCGATGCGATGACCCTCGCGGTGAACGTTGATGCATTGAATCCGTGATCAATGGTTGAGATCAAGTATTGCTCAACCGCACGCGCCCGCCGGGGATCGGGTTCCGAACCCGTCAACATGTAGAGGTAGTTGGCGGCGTACGAGAGATCCTCACGGGGCTCCACGGGGTCGAGCCCCTTTCCGAGCCGGTACAGCGCGGTGAGCAGCGTCGGTACGGCCGCACAGGCGGCGACTGTGTCGGCCCGCCGCCGGTCCGCGTCGATGTCGTACACCGGCCGGAACCCCTGGGCCGCGCCGAGCAGCGAGAGCGCGGTGCGCATCCCGGCCAGGGGTCCGGACCTGCCGCTCGCCGCGGCCACCGCGGGCAGGGCCGCCCGGACCTCGTCGGGCAGGCGCCGCAGCGCCGCGGTCTCGGCGGCGAAGGCGGTGGCACGCTCCGCGTCCGGCAGTTCGCCGTGGATCAGCAGGTGCCAGACGTCCTCGAAGCCGCGGGTGCGCGCGAGTTCGACGGCCGAGTACTGGCGGTAGTGGTAGAAGCCCTCGGCTCCCCGGACATCACCGACCTCGGTGTCCGTGACGACGACGCCGGCGAGCCCGCGCGGTACTTCGACCAGGGTCGACGCGGTCCTGTTGACGGTCATGACGTGCCTCCGTTTTCCTCCCTGAACTTGATTCGACTGTCTATGATTGACTCAGATCCTGTCAATATTGATTGATTCAATACATGCCGAAGGCGGCTACGGTGACGCCCATGCGCGATCAACAACCCGTTCCCGGCAGTCCCGCGCGGCGGCTGAGCACCAAGGAGACCGCCGAGCTGCTCGGCGTGAAGCCCGAGACCGTCTACGCCTATGTGAGCCGCGGTCAGCTCAGCAGCAGGCGTGAACCCGGTGGCCGCGCCAGCACCTTCGACGCCAAGGAGGTGGAGGCGCTCGCCCGGCGCAACCGGCGGGAGGCCGCGGGGAGTCCTGGTTCCGGCGCCGACCTGTCGGTCCGCACCCGGATCACTCTGATCGACAAGGACCGGTACTTCTTCCGCGGCGTCGACGCCACCGAACTCGCCGCACGCCACTCCTACGAAGAGGTGGCCGAGTGGCTGTGGACGGGCCGGATGAACCCGGGCATGACCTTCACCGCCCCGGAGGCCATCGTCGCCACCGCCCGCCGGGCCGTCGACGCTCTGCCGGAACACACCTCCCCCACCGACCGGTTGCGGGTGGCCACGATCGCCGCGGCCGCCGAGGACCCGCTGCGCTTCGACCTGTCCGAGGAGGCCGTCCTCGGCACCGCGCGCGTGCTGATCCCCACACTGGTGACCGCCCTGCCGGTGCAGCACCGGCGCCGCCACGACGACGGCCCGCTCGCCCATCGCCTGTGGCGCCGGCTGACCGGTATCGACCCGGACGACGCCGCCGTGCGCGTCCTGGACACCGCGCTCGCGCTACTCGTCGACCACGACCTGGCCGCCTCCACGCTCGCGGTCCGGGTCGCCGCCTCCGCGCGCGCCCACGCGTACGCGGCCGTGTCGGCCGGGCTCGGCGTCCTCGAAGGCCCGCTGCACGGCGCCTCCAGCGGCCTCGCCCACCGGATGCTGCTCGACGTCCTCGACCAGGGCACCGCCGTCACGGTGATCGCGGACGAACTCCGCGCGGGCCGCCGTATCCCCGGACTCGGCCACCGCCTCTACCAGGGCGAGGACCCGCGCGCGAGTGCCCTGTTCGCGCTCCTGGAGGAGGTCCCCCGCGCGCAGCCCGCCCTGCTCGCAGCCCGGGACATCGTCGCCACGACCGCCCGGCACACCCCGCTGCACGCCAATGTCGACCTGGCGCTGGCCGTGTTCACGGCCTCCTGCGGCATGCCCGCCACCGCGGGCGAGACGATCTTCGCCGTCGCCAGGACAGCCGGGTGGATCGCCCATGCCCTGGAGGAGTACGGCGAACGCCCGCTGCGGATGCGTCCCAGCGGCCACTACGTCGGTCCGAAGCCGCCGCAGCCGCTGCCCGAGTAGCCCCGCGGAAGGCGCGAAGGGCCGAGGCCGGAAGTCACCCCGGGCGAAGTCAGGTTAGGCTCACCTCTGTGAGTAGGTGCGCAACCGTCTCCCGGATGCTCGACGAGCCCGTTTCCGGCACCGCCGCCACCGCGACGACGTGGCTGCTGCTGGAACAGCCCGGCCCGTGGGGTGCCAAGGCGCTCACGTCGAGCCATCTGGACCCCACGCTGGGCCGCGCCCTGGAGGCCGCCGCCGAGGGGACCGGCGTACGGGTCGCGCTCATCCGCCGGCCCGGTCGCCACGCCGACCCGGGCACCCCCGCCGTACGCCAGGTGTACGCGGCCCACACCGTCCCCGGGAACGTCTGGCTGCACAGCGCCACCACCCGCGACCCGCGGCAGCTGCTGGGCCTCGACTTCGCCGCGCTGGGCGCGGGCGACCACCGTTCGTTCAGCACGGCGCTCGGCGGCCGGCCGCACGCGGGCAGCCCGCTCGCGCTCGTCTGCACCAACGGCAAGCGCGACCGCTGCTGCGCCCTGCTGGGCCGCCCGCTCGCCGCCGAACTGGCCGTATCCGGTGTACAGGGCACGTGGGAGGTCACCCATCTGGGTGGTCATCGTTTCTCACCGACCCTGCTCGTCCTGCCGTACGGCTATGCGTACGGCCGCGCCGAGGCCCATGCCGTCAAGGAGGTCCTGCACGGCGTCCAGGAGGGCCGTGTGGTGCTGGAGGGGTGCCGCGGCTGCTCCGCCTGGGAACGGCCCGGCCAGGCGGCCGAGCTGGCCGTGCGCGAGGCGGCGGGCGAGTACGCGGCAGGGGTGCTGAGCGTCGTACGGACCGAGGGCGCGGCCCCCCGCTGGGATGTCACCGTGGCCCACGCCGACGGCCGCCGCTGGCGGGTGTGCGTGGCCCAGGGCGCCTCCCTGCCGCCCCGCCCGGAGAGC
Source organism: Streptomyces sp. Ag109_O5-1 (assembly GCF_003814875.1). Classification (GTDB taxonomy): domain Bacteria; phylum Actinomycetota; class Actinomycetes; order Streptomycetales; family Streptomycetaceae; genus Streptomyces; species Streptomyces sasae. The sequence goes on from NZ_RKQF01000001.1 coordinate 3,429,389, forward strand.
TGCGGGGTGTCGGTGCTGGGCTCGCCGGCCCGGATGGACGTGGTGTCGCTGCGGGAGCTGCGGGCGACGACGGCGCTGGCGTGCTGATCCCGGTCTCCCCAAGAGGTGGTCAAGAGATCCACGCCACACCCCTTAAGCGCGGCGGGCCCGCGCACGTACCTTCGTGGGTATGAGCCCCACGCCCCCAGCGCGCCGTCTGCGCCCCCGGCTGCCCCGGAAGGTGTTCTCCCAGATCCTGCTGATGCAGTTGGCGATCGCGGCGGGGGTCGCGGTGCTCGCGACCGGACTCTTCCTGGCACCGCTGAGCAAGCAGCTGGATCAGGAGGCGATGCGCAGAGCGCTGGCGATCGCCGAGACCACGGTCCAGGACCCGCAGATCGCCGAGGGTGTCCTGACCACCCGGCCCACCGTGGACGGGCCGGTGCAGAAGGAGGCGGAGCGGATCCGGAAGGCCACCCACGCCGAGTACATCGTTGTGATGGACCGGCGGGGATTCCGCTGGTCGCACACCACCCCTTCGGAGATCGGCCGGCATGTGTCGACCAGCGCCAAGGAGGTGCTGTCCGGCAAGGAGGTCATGCAGATCGACAGCGGCACCCTGGGGCGCTCCGCTCGCGGCAAGGTGCCGCTGTACGACTCGGAACACCGGATCATCGGGGCGGTCTCGGTCGGCATCGCCTACGACAGTGTGCGGGCGCGGCTGCTCGGCACGATCCCAGTGCTGTTCGCTTACGCCGGCGGTGCTCTCGCGGTCGGCGCCCTGGCCGCCTGGCTGATCTCCCGGCGGGTCCAACGGCAGACCCGTGACCTGGCGTTCTCCGACATCTCGGCGCTGCTGGCGGAGCGCGAGGCGATGCTGCACGGCATCCGCGAGGGCGTCGTCGCCCTCGACCGCGGCGGCCGCATCCGCCTGCTGAACGACGAGGCGAGACGGCTCCTCGGCATCGGCGACGAAGCCGTCGGCCGGTCCCCGGACGAGGCGCTCGGCGAGGGCCGTACAACCGATGTCCTGGCCGGCCGGGTGACCGGCACCGATCTGCTCACGGTGCGCGGTCAGCGGGTGCTGGTCGCCAACCGCATGCCCACCGACGACGGCGGCGCCGTCGCCACCCTGCGCGACCGCACCGAGCTGGAGCAGCTCGGCCGCGAACTCGACTCCACGCGCGGGCTGATCGACGCCCTGCGCGCCCAGGACCACGAGCACGCCAACCGTATGCACACCCTGCTCGGGTTCCTGGAGCTGGAGATGTACGACGACGCCGTGGAGTTCGTCGGCGAGGTGGTCGGCGACCACCGGGTCACCGCCGAGCAGGTCACGGAGAAGATCCAGGACCCGCTGCTGGCCGCCCTGCTGGTCGGCAAGGCGACCGTCGCGGCCGAGCGCGGGGTCGCCCTGTGGGTGTCCGACCGCACCTGGCTCCCGGACCGGCTGGTCGACCCGAGGGGCCTGGTCACGGTCGTGGGCAACCTGGTGGACAACGCGCTGGACGCGGTCGCCGGCACCCTCCACGCGCGCGTGGAGGTCGGGTTGTGCGCCGAGGGCCGCACGATCGTCCTCAGGGTGCATGACACCGGGCCCGGGATCCCGGCGGAGCAGCGGGAGTTGGTCTTCACCGAAGGGTGGTCCACCAAGAAGCCGCCCGCACACGGCAAGCGGGGCATCGGGCTCTCCCTGGTGCGCCGGTTCGCCGAACGGCAGGGCGGCAGCGCGACAGTGGACGAGGCGGAAGGCGGAGGCGCCCGGTTCACGGTCGTACTCCCCGAGGCACTGACCGAACCGGAGCTGGCGCCGGCACCGGCGCTCGCACCGGCCGACACGGAGGCACGATGATCGAGGTCCTGGTCGTGGACGACGACACCCGCGTCGCCCGGGTCAACGCCGCCTACGTCGAGAAGGTGCCCGGGTTCCATGTGGCCGACGAGGCCCACAACGCGGCCGAGGCCCTGCGCCGGCTGGAGACACTCCCCCGCCTGGACCTGGTCCTCATGGACCACTACCTGCCCGACGACACGGGCCTCGCCGTGCTCCAGGAGATGCGCCGACGCGGCCACCAGACCGACGTGATCATGGTGACGGCGGCCCGGGACGTGTCGACCGTACAGGCGGCGATGCGGCAGGGCGCGCTGCAGTACCTGGTCAAACCGTTCGCGTTCGCGGGGCTGCGCGCCAAGCTGGAGGCGTACGCGCAGCTGCGCCGCACCCTGGACGGCGGCGGCGAGGCCGAACAGGCCGAGGTGGACCGCATCTTCGGCGCTCTCTCCGCCCCGTCCGAGCCCGGGCTGCCCAAGGGGCACTCCCCCACCACCGCCGATCTGGTGCGCCAGTCGCTGATGAGCGCCGAGGCCCCGCTGTCGGCGCAGGAGATCGCCGAGCGGACGGGGGTGAGCCGCCAGACCGCCCAGCGCTACCTGAAGCTCCTGGAACGCACGGGACGGGCCCTGCTGACCCTCAAATACGGCGACGCGGGCCGCCCCGAACACCGTTACGTGTGGGCGACCCGCGCGTAAGTCGTGCTACTTGGCGGCCTCGACGAACTCCGTGGTGTACGTCTTGGCAAGGTCGACATCGGCGTTCTGGATGTTCGGGTTGAACGCCTTGAGCACCTTCTCGACGGTCGCGGGCCCGTTCGCGGGCATCACACCGTCGTCGGTGAACATCGGCAGCGTGCTCTTGATGGCCTCCGTGTAGAGCGTCTTGTCGCCCTGGGAGTAGTCGGCCGGCATCTTGGCCGCGATCTCGGCGGCGCTGTGCGTGGACATCCACTTGAGCGTCTTGACGAATGCATTGGCCAACTTCTGGACGGTGTCCTTGTGCGCGTTCACCCAGTCCGTCTGCATGTACAGACTCGACGACGGGTACGGGCCGCCCAGGGCCTTCTGCGAACCCTCGGGGGTGCGCATGTCGACGAGGACGTTGCCCGCCTTCTTGTCCAGGACCGTGGCGACCGTCGGGTCGGTCGTCATACCGCCGTCGATCGCGCCCTTCTGGAGCGCCGCTATGAACGTCGCTCCGGCCCCCACGGCGACCGGCGTGAACTCGCTGACCTTCACACCGTTCTTGACCGCGAGGTACTTGGTGAGGAAGTCGGTCGAGGAGCCCAGGCTCGTGACGCCGAGCTTCTTCCCCTTGAAGTCCTTGGGCGAGGTGATGTCGCCGGCCGCCTTGGTGGAGACGATCTCGACCTCGCCGGGCGCGTGCGAGAACTGCACGACGGACTCGACCGCCTTGCCCTTGGTCTGCAGGTCGAGCGTGTGGTCGTAGAACCCGACGGTGCCCTGGACCTGCCCGGAGACGAGCGCGGTCTCGGCCTGGACGCCGGCGGGCTCGCTGAGCAGCTCCACGTCGAGGCCCTCGGCGTCGAAGTAGCCGAGCTGCTGGGTGAGCATGGCGGGCAGGTAGATGACCTTGTCCAGGCCACCGACCATGATCTTGACCTTCTCGCCCTTGCCGTCGCCCTTGCTGCCGGTGGCGGTGGAGCTGGCCGCGTCGTTGGCGCAGGCGGTGAGCGAGGAGAGGGCCAGCAGGCCGGCGGCGGCGAGCGAGGCGTATCTGGCGGTGTTGCGCATGGGGTTCACGTCCTTGTGAGAGGGCGGTGCGGGGAGCGGGGAAGAAGCGGGCTCAGCTGTCGGAGCCGGTCGGCTTCCAGCGGAAGATGCGGCGCTCGGCGAAGGTCAGCAGCCCCTCGGCGGCGAGGGCGACGACCGCGAGGATGACCATCGCGGCGTAGACGCCGGCCGGGTTGAAGGTGTTCTGCGACTGCGAGACGAGCAGGCCGATGCCCTTGGTGGCGCCGATGTACTCGCCGACGATGGCGCCGATGAGCGCGAAGCCGAAGCTCACGTGGAGGCTGGTGAAGATCCAGGAGGTGGCCGACGGGATGACCACCTGGAGGGTCACCCGGCGGTCGCTGGCCCCCAGGATGCGGGCGTTGGCGACGAGGTTGCGGTCGACCTCGCGGGCGCCCTGGAAGGCGTTGAAGAACACCGGGAAGAAGACCAGCACCACGGCCGAGGCGACCTTGGAGGACGGGCCGAGCCCGAACCAGATCAGGAAGATCGGGGCGAGGACGATCCTGGGGATCGAGTTGAGCACCTTGATGAACGGACCGAGGACATCGGCGAGGAAGCTGATCCGCCCCAGCGCGATACCGAAGACGACACCGGTGATGACACCGATGACCCAGCCGAGCAACGCCTCGTAGAGCGTGTACCAGATCTGCTCGCCCAGGGAGCCGAGCGCGGTGCCGTGCGTGCCCCAGGTCCAGATCTGATCCCAGATCTTCGACGGCATCGAGAAGTTGAACGGGTCGATGGCCTTGGCCCGGGACAGCAGCTCCCACAGGCCGAGGAACGCCACCAGGAGCAGCACGCGCACGGCGAACACGATGGCCTTGCGTCTGCGGGCGGCCTGGGCCCGCGTCTGCGCCCGGTCCGGGGCCTTGGCCGTCTCGACGACCGGTGTGCTGAGGGTGTCAGGCGACATGCGCGGCACCCCTCTCACGGGTGATGCGGACCTCTTCGCCGAGGGACTCCCAGATCTCGCGGTAGATCTCGATGAACCGCGGCTCCAGACGCACCGACTCGACCTTGCGGGGGCGGGGCAGGTCGATCTCGAAGACCTGCTTCACGGTCGCGGGCCCGGCGGTCATGACGACGACCTTGTCGGCCAGCGCGATGGACTCCTCCAGGTCGTGGGTGACGAAGACGACCGAGGCGCCCGTGCCCTCCCACAGCTCAAGGAGTTCGTCGGACATCAGAGCCCGGGTCTGCACGTCGAGCGCGGAGAACGGCTCGTCCATGAGCAGGATCTCGGGGTCGTTGACGAAGGTCGCTGCGAGCGCCACACGCTTGCGCTGACCGCCGGAGAGCTGGTGCGGGTAACGGTCCTCGAAGGCGGCGAGACCGACCTTGGCCAGCCAGGTGCGGGCCTTGTCCCTGGCCTCCGCCTTGGGCACGCCCCGGAAGCGGGGGCCCGCCATCACGTTGGACAGCACGGTCCGCCAGGGGAAGGTGGCGTCCTGCTGGAAGACGAAGCCGACCTTGTCGCCGACGCCGGCCACCGGCTCGCCGGCCACCAGCACCTCGCCCTCGCTGGGCTCCTCCAGCCCGCTGACCAGGGTCAGCGTCGTGGACTTGCCACAACCCGTCGGCCCCACGACGGCCACGAACTCACCGCGCCCGACGGTGAGGTCGAGGTCGCGGACGGCCGTGTGCAGACCCCCTGACGGGGTCTTGAAGATCTTGCTCGCGCCCCGTAGCTCGATGGCGGGGCTGGTGTCTGCGCTCATGGGCCGGGACGGTAGGTGTGGTCCGCACCACAGCAGCAGTCTTCTGGTCGCAAGCCGTTCTTTTGCTCGCAAGCACCTGTTGTGCTCTTTTTGCTCGCGCTACAACTGCGCAGACGAAACACGGGCTTAACGCTCGCCGGCCTTGAAGGAGAGGCCTGAATGATTGACGTCCTGGTGGTGGACGACGACTTCCGCGTCGCCGAGATAAACGCCAAGTACGTGGGAAAGGTTCCCGGGTTCCGGGTGGCAGCCCGCGCTCACAGCGCTGCCCAGGCCCTGGCCGCCGTCGAGCGCGGGGGCATCGACCTGGTCCTGCTGGACCACTATCTGCCGGACCGGACCGGCCTCGAACTCGTCCACCGCATGCGGGAACAGGGCCATGGCACCGACGTCATCATGATCACGGCCGCCAGCGATGTGACCACCGTCCAGCGGGCCATGCGTCTGGGCGCCCTGCACTACCTGGTCAAGCCGTTCACCTTCGCCGCGTTGCGGACCCGTCTGGACTCCTACGCGGCCCTGCGCCGCACGGTGGACCGGGTCGGCGGCCGGGGCCTGACCGGGCAGGAACAGGTCGACCGGATCTTCGGCGCCCTGCGCACCTCACCGGCCTCGTCCGCGCCCGGCCTGCCCAGCGGCCAGTCCGAACCCACGACCGACCTCATCTGCGGGGTCCTGCACCGCGCGGGCCACCCGCTCTCGGCCCACGAGGTGGCCGCCGAGACCGGCCTGAGCCGCTCCACCGCGCAGCGCTACCTCCGCCACCTGGAACAGGCCGGCCGCCTCCGTCTCTCCCTGAAGTACGGCGACACCGGCCGTCCGGAGCACCGGTACGCATGGGTGGCGCCGTAGCGCCTTCGGCACCGCTGTCCCTTCAGACCGCTCCCGCCCCGGTCAGCGACCGCACCTCGGTCTCCGCGTGCTTGGCCTCGTCCGGGACCTCGTCCGAGGTGACCGTGCCGAGCCAGCCGGCGAGGAAGCCGAGCGGGATGGAGACGATCCCCGGGTTCTGCAACGGGAAGTACTGGAAGTCCACGCCCGGAAACAGCGAGTCCGGGCTCCCCGACACCACCGGGGACAGCACGACCAGACCCAGGGCAGGAACCAGTCCGCCGTATACGGCCCACACCGCGCCGCGGGTCGTGAAGCCACGCCAGAACAGCGAGTACAGCAGCGCCGGCAGATTCGCCGACGCAGCCACCGCGAAGGCCAGACCCACCAGGAAGGCGACGTTCATGTCCTTGGCCAGCAGGCCCAGGGCGATGGCCACCACGCCGATGCCGACCGCCGACGTGCGCGCCACCGCCACCTCGCTGCGCTGCCTGGCGTGCGGCCTGCGCAGCGAGGCGTACAGGTCGTGGGCGACGGATGCCGAGGAGGCGAGGGTGATCCCGGCGACCACCGCGAGGATGGTGGCGAACGCGACGGCGGCGACGACCGCGAACAGAACCGTTCCGCCTGTGGAGCCCGCGCCGCCGCCCAGATCGAGCGCCAGCAACGGAATCGCCGTGTTCCCCGACGCACTCGACGCGCGCACCACATCCGGCCCGACGACGGCCGCCGCTCCGAAACCGAGCACGATCGTCATCAGGTAGAAGCCGCCGATCAGCCCGATCGACCACACCGCCGAACGCCTGGCGGCCTTCGCGGTCGGCACCGTGTAGAAGCGGGACAGGATGTGCGGCAGCCCCGCCGTCCCCAGGACCAGCGCCATCCCCAGGCTGATGAAGTCCAGCCGCGCGCTCCAGCTTCCCCCGTACTTGAGCCCCGGCGCCAGGAACGCCTGCCCGTGCCCACTGCGGTCGGCGGCCGTGAGCAGCAGCCGGTCGACGTCGCCGTGGAACCGCAGCAGCACCAGCACGGTCAGCGCCACCGTCCCGCTCAGCAGCAGGACCGCCTTCACGATCTGGATCCAGGTGGTGGCCCGCATCCCTCCCAACGACACATAGATCACCATCAGCGCGCCGACCCCGATGACCGTCCACGCCTGGGCCGCCTCACTCGTCCGCCCCAGCAGCAGCGCGACCAGGCTGCCCGCCCCCACCATTTGCGCCACCAAATAGAGAACGGACACCGTGACCGAGGAAGTTCCCGCCGCGATCCGGACGGGCCGCTCGCTCATCCGTGCGGCGATCACGTCGGCGAGCGTGAACCGCCCGCAGTTGCGCACGAGTTCGGCCACCAGGAACAGCACGACCAGCCACGCGACCAGGAAGCCCACCACATACAGCAGCCCGTCATAGCCGAAGAGCGCGATGAGCCCGGTCACGCCGAGGAAGGAGGCCGCCGACATGTAGTCGCCCGCGATGGCAAAACCATTCTCCATCGGGGAGAAGAGCCGGCCTCCGGCGTAGAACTCCTCGGCCGAACCACGCCGCTTCCGGCTCACCCAGGTCGTGATCCCGAGCGTCACGGCGACAAACACGCTGAACAGCAGCAGGGCCAGCGTCTGGTGACGGCCCGTCATGACTCACCACCTCGGGCTCCGCGCGTCAGCTCCTGGGTGTCCCAGCGCAGGTCCAGTGCGGCGCGGTCCCTGCGCAGCCGCGCGTGCCGGGCGTAGGCCCAGGTGAGCACGAACGTGGTGAGGAACTGCCCGAGCCCCGCGACCATCCCCACGTTCACGGCCCCCGCGACGGGCCTCGCCATCAGCCCGGGCACGGTCGTCGCGGTCACCACGTACCCCACGTACCAGGTGAAGAAGACGGCGAATCCGGGCACCACGAACCTTCGGTAACGGCTGCGCACCTCCTGGAAGGCCGCGCTGCGCTGCACCTCCAGATACACGTCACGGGCGCGAACGGCCGCCGCATCCCGCTCCGTTCGCGCGGCCGGCACGGGAGCCGGTGCCCCGGGGCCGTCCACCTCGCCCCAGCCGGAGGCCAGCGCGTCGTACCAGGGATCCTCGTACCTGACTTCTCGCGAGGCCGTGCCGTACTCGCCCTGGTCCTCGTGCCGTTCGGCCGGACTCTCGGAGCCGCCTCCGCCGTCACGGTGACGCCCGTTGCTTGACTGCATGCCCAAGGATGGACAGACCGGGAAGATCCCTGACTCTTCTTCCCCCGGGTCTCACCCCATCAGGTGACTCAATCCGCTGGTGGCCGCACCAATCCCTTCCCGTAGGCATAACGCACGGCCTGGGCCCGGTCCTTGAGCCCCGTCTTGGCGAACAGGTTGTTGATATGCGTCTTCACAGTCGCGGTGGAGACATGCAGCTTCCGGGCGATCTCCTGGTTGGTGAGCCCCTCGGCGATCAGCACCAGGACCTCGGTCTCCCGCGCGGTCAGCCCGTCGGGCGCCTCGGTGGCCACGGGCGCCGGCTCGGGCTGCGACAGCCTTTCCAGCAGCCGCCGTTGGATGCTCGGCGACAGTCCCGCGTCTCCCGAGAGCACGCTCTCCACAGCCCGCACGATCTCGTCGCCGCCCGCGTCCTTGGTGAGGTAGCCACGGGCGCCGGCTCTCAGCGCCGGGAACAGCGACTCGTCGTCCGCGAACGTGGTGAGCACCACGACCTGTGTCCCGGGATATTCCGACCTGATCCGCCGGGTCGCCTCCACCCCGTCGCAACGCGGCATCCGCAGGTCCATCAGCACCACGTCCGGAGCGAGTTCGGCGACCAGCCGTACCGCCTCCTCCCCGTCGCCCGCCGCTCCGACGACCTCCACGCCGGGGAGCAGCCCGAGGAGCATCACGATGCCCTCCCTGACCACTGTCTGGTCGTCGGCGACCACCACCCGCGCGGGCTTCTTCTCCCCCTCCGTCATGCGGGCACCCTCAACGTCACCTCGAACCCCTCGTCGTCACGCCCTGCCTCCAGCGACCCGCCCAGCAACTCGGCCCGCTCCCGCATACCCAGCAGACCGTACCCGCTGCCCGCGCCGGTGAGTTCGCCCGGACGACCGCCCGAGTCCCTCACGTTCAGCGTCACTTCGTGCTCGCTGTAGTCCAGCCGTACCTGGACCTTGGCGCCGTAGGCATGCTTGCGGACATTCGTCAGGGCCTCCTGGGCGACGCGTCGTACGGTCTGTGACGCCTCGGCGGGCAGGGCCCTGCGTTCACCCGTCACGGTGACACCGGCGCCGTCGACCGACCCGACGATCTCCGTGAGGAAGTCCTCCAGCGGGGTCAGCTCACCGCGGAGGGCGGACAGTGCCTGGCGGGTCTCGGCGAGTCCGTCCCGGGCCATTCCCCGGGCGGCCACGACCCGTTCGAGGATCTGCTCCCGGTCGGCTCCGCGCTCGATCAGCAGCCGCGCCGCCTCCAGGTGCACCATCTGGGCCGAGAGGCTGTGGGCCAGTACGTCGTGGATCTCCCGGGCGATCCTGGCCCGCTCCGCCAGCGCCGCCGACTCCGCCTCGGCCGCTCTCGCCGCGCGCTCCTGGGCCAGCAGCCGCTGGGCGCTGCCCCGGGCCTCGGCGTCGAGCCGCAGCACATAGCCGGCGAGGGCCATGCCGACGGCCGTGGCCGCCGTGGTCAGCCACACGTCGTTGTTGTACGCGGAGTACGAGGCCAGGCCGACGGAAGCGACGGGTACGGCGGCACCGAGCGGCAGCCGCTCCAGCGCGGAGATCCCGCAACCGCACCAGATGACAAGTGCCGGGCCCCGGAACCCCTCGGCCTGCGCGACGATCGCGATCGCCAGAAGGAGGCTGACGAGCGCCAGGGAGGGCACCAGCCGGTGGGCGTAGGTGGTCCGGAAGAAGCCCCAGGAGACGACGGCGGTCACGATCACACCGGCCACGGCCGCCATGGCGGCCCAGCCGTGGACGTGCCGTTCATGGAAGGCACCCCACAGGAGGAGGGCGAGGACGAGCAGCCGCACGAACCAGGCGAGCGCGCGCCGTGCCGGAGCGATCCCGGCGCGGCTCAGCGCTTCGCGGGAGGGCCAGCGCGTCCAGACGTTCTCCGTCACACGCCCTCCTTCCTGGTGGCCCGGGCCATGTCGTCACCGTACGCCCGGGTGGGACCGCCCGTGGACGGAGCGGAGGAGAGCGTCTGGGCACGCCAGACGAGGATGCCGGAGCGGACCAGCAGGAGGACCGCCAGCCCGAGCATCAGGGCCGCGCTGTCCTGATGGATGCCGAGTACGGCTCCGAGGGCGAAGAGGCCGATGCGCACGGCTATACCGGCGAACCAGACGAACGCGCTCGCCTTGGTGCTCTTGGTCCACACGACGCCGTCGGGTTCCGTCCACACGCGGGTGGTCCAGGCCCAGGCGGCGCCCATCACCAGTCCCACCAGTATCTCGGTGGCGAGCAGCACGGCGGATCCGGTGCGGTGGTGGGCGTCGAGTATGCCGGGTTCGCGAAGCGCGACGACCGCGAGGATCACGGGCAGCAGCCACCAGCGCCGGCCGGTGTCGACGGGGCGGGCACGAAACTGGCGCACGATCACCACGACGACGACTGCCACGATCAGCAACGCGTTGACGAGCCCGGGCATCGGAGCCTCCGTGAGCGGAAGGGGTGGTGTCGGGAGCGGGAGCTGCCGACGCCTTCGACACTACGGAAACGCGCAGGTCAGCAGATCGGAGTGAGGGTGGACCCCGGGTGGAATCCGGCGAGCGGGATCTCTCCACCCCCGGGTGGAGAGGAACCCGGGAGCCACCGGAGCAGCAGCCCGGAGGTGCCCTGGAAGCACACCTCCGGGGCGGGTCGCGAGGGGCTCCGGACCTGGCGGAGACCGTGCCCGCCCCGGCACGAGGCGCGCCGCACCCCCGGAACGACCGAGGAGCCCCGGCATCTGCCGGGGCTCCCGATCACACCTCGTCGCCCGCACAGGCGCCTGAGCAGCGCCCGGCGAGGGCCTCCGGCCGACGGACCCCCCTCAAGTCAGGTGCGTCGGCGGCGGCACTGCGCAGCGGTCACGCGTCGATCCGCGACCTGTCCAGTGTCGCCGCCGAGCCGGAGATGAACTCCTTGCGAGGGGCGACATCATTGCCCATCAGGAGGTCGAAGACCTGCTCGGCCGCTTCGAGGTCGGAGAGGTTGATACGGCGCAGGGTGCGGTGACGCGGGTCCATCGTCGTCTCGGCCAGCTGGTCGGCGTCCATCTCGCCCAGACCCTTGTAGCGCTGGATCGAGTCCTTGTACCGGACGCCCTTGCTCTGGAACTCCATGAGCTTGTCGCGCAGCTCCCGGTCCGAGTACGTGTACACGTACTTGTCCTGGCCCTTCTTGGGCTGGACGATCTCGATACGGTGCAGCGGCGGCACCGCCGCGAAGACCCGGCCCGCCTCGACCATGGGCCGCATGTAGCGCTGGAACAGCGTCAGCAGCAGGCAGCGGATGTGCGAGCCGTCGACGTCGGCGTCGGTCATCATGATGATCTTGCCGTAGCGGGCCGCGTCGATGTCGAAGGTGCGGCCGGAGCCCGCCCCTATGACCTGGATGATCGCGCCGCACTCGGCGTTCTTGAGCATGTCCGTGACCGAGGACCGCTGCACGTTGAGGATCTTGCCGCGGATCGGCAGCAGCGCCTGGAACTCGGAGTTCCGGGCCAGCTTCGCCGTACCGAGCGCGGAGTCGCCCTCGACGATGAAGAGCTCGCTGCGCTCGACGTCGTCGCTGCGGCAGTCGGCGAGCTTGGCCGGCAGCGACGAGGACTCCAGAGCCGTCTTGCGGCGCTGCGCGTCCTTGTGCTGGCGGGCGGCGATACGGGTCCGCGCGGCGGCGACCACCTTCTCCATGACCACGCGGGCCTGGGCGGCCGCGTCGCGCTTGGTGGAGGTCAGGAACGCCTTCAGTTCCTTGGAGATCACGTTGTTCACGATCCGGCGGGCCGCCGAGGTGCCGAGGACCTCCTTGGTCTGGCCCTCGAACTGCGGCTCGGCGAGGCGGACGGTGACGACGGCGGTGAGGCCCTCCAAGGCGTCGTCCTTGACGATGTCGTCCTCGGCGACGCGCAGCAGCTTCTTGGCACGCAGTACCTCGTTGAGGGTTTCGCGGACGGCCTGCTCGAAGCCGGCCACGTGGGTGCCGCCCTTGGGCGTGGCGATGATGTTGACGAACGACTTCAGGTTCGCGTCGTAACCGGTGCCCCAGCGCATCGCGACGTCGACGCCGAGTTCGCGGGTGACCTCGGTGGGAGTCATCTGGCCGTGCTCGTCCAGGACCGGGACGGTCTCCTTGAAGGTGCCCTGGCCGGAGAAGCGGAGGACGTCGCAGACCGGCTTGTCGGTAGCCAGGTACTCGCAGAACTCGCTGATGCCGCCGTCGAAGCGGAACGACTCCTCGCCCTTGCTGCCGCCCTCGCCCAGGCCGTACTCGTCACGGACGACGATGGTCAGGCCGGGCACCAGGAACGCGGTCTGGCGGGCGCGCTGGTGCAGGGTCTCCAAGGAGAGCTTGGCGTCCTTGAGGAAGATCTGGCGGTCGGCCCAGTAGCGCACACGCGTGCCGGTGCGGGTCTTGGGCACCCTCTTGATCTTGCGCAGCCCGCTGCCGGACTCGAACTTGCCGTCCGGGCCGACGCCCGCGAAGGCCCCCGGCACACCGCGGCGGAAGCTGATCGCGTGCACCTGGCCGCCACGGTCCACCTCGACGTCGAGGCGCGCGGAGAGCGCGTTGACCACGGAGGCGCCGACGCCGTGCAGACCGCCGGAGGCGGCGTAGGAGCCGCCTCCGAACTTGCCGCCGGCGTGCAGCTTGGTCATGACGACCTCGACGCCGGACAGGCCGGTCTTGGGCTCGACGTCCACGGGGATGCCGCGGCCGTTGTCCCGCACCTCGACGGAGCCGTCGTCGTGAAGGATGACGTCGATGTGGTCGCAGTAGCCGCCGAGGGCCTCGTCCACGGCGTTGTCGATGATCTCCCACAGGCAGTGCATCAGACCACGGCTGTCGGTGGAGCCGATGTACATGCCGGGACGCTTGCGCACGGCTTCGAGGCCCTCGAGAACGAGCAGGTGCCGCGCGGTGTAGTTGGAGCCGTCCCGGTCTGCTCCTGCCAGCAGCGCAGTGGACGGCACGGACGTATCGGCGGTCACGCGGTTCGCTCCTCGCTGAATTTCAGTGGGGCCCCTTTGGGGTAAGGGGCCGGCTTCGGTCGCCGTTCAGAGGGTACCGAGGCCTGGTAGAGCCGTTGTAACGCCACCCTCGTAGAGAACTCACACTAGTCCAGGGTCGTATGGGTGTTCGATCCCTCGATGGAGTGAAGTACATATCACGTTCCCTTCGAGGCATGAACCATTTAGGCTCCGGGCACGTCCTCACAAACAACCGGCAACCCGGCCGGGAGGATGAGACCGATGAATCGCGCGAACCCGTAAGCACCGCAAGACACGCAATACGGCACATTCGCCGCCAACCGGCAGCAGACGGCCACCTCGAAAGATTTTTTTCGAGGAGAAGCTCCGAGCGGGAACGTTTTCGGGCTGGTTGGATGTTGACCCTGGTACGACAGCTCGTCGAGCTAGAGAAGAGGCGACGTGACTACTGTTCTGACCCCCGCGAGCCACCTGACGGCCGCCGATCGCTGCGACCGCTGCGGCGCCCAGGCATACCTGCGCGTCGTGCTGCTCAGCGGCGGAGAACTGCTCTTCTGCGCCCACCACGGTCGCAAGTTCGAGCCGGAACTCAAGAAGATCGCCGCTGAGATACAGGACGAGACGGAGCGGCTGACGACCGCCCCTGCCACCGCCTCCGAAGATGAGCGCTGACCTCTCGCATCCACGACGAGCCAGCCCCGGCACAGGCCGGTGAACGGGCGGCCGCTCCCCGAGGGGAGCGGCCGCCCGTCGTCGTATGCCCGCAGCGGCCCTCAGGAGCGCTTGTGAGGCAGGCGTGACCCGTTGAGGGCACCGCCGGGGCCCAGCGCCCGCACGGCCTCGGAGACGCGCGTATAGACGCCAGGGCTCCCCGGGCGTCCACAGCCGTTGCCCCATGACACGAGCCCGATCAGACGCCCCTCGGCGACCAGCGGCCCCCCGCTGTCACCCTGGCACGCGTCGGGACCGCCCGTGGCCTCCCCGGCGCACACCATGGAGCCCGCCCGGTAGGTGCCTTCGGCGCCGCCCGGATAGGCCCGCTCGCAGGTCTCGTCGGCCAGCACGTGGACGTGCGCCGCGTACAGCCGGCGCGAGTAGTCACCGCCGCCCGTGACGTCACCCCATCCCGTGACCTGGGCACTGGTACCGGGCTTGTAGGCGGCGTCACCCTTGGCGGCCATCTTGACGACCGCGTCGGCCGGCAGCGGCTGGGCCAGGGTGAGGACCGCGAAGTCGCCGGTGTTCGTACCGGCGTCGTACTTCGGATTGAGCCGGGCGACGGTCACGGGGATCTCGTGGCCCTGCGTCGAGAGCAGATCCGTGCGGCCCGCGATGACCTTGAGGTCGCGTACCCGGTCGGACGGGCCGCCGATCACCTCGTCGGCCAGGCAGTGGGCCGCGGTCAGCACCGTGGTCCGGCCGATCGCCACCCCACCGCAGAACTGGCCGGCCCGCGTACCCCCGAACCGGTCACGGCTGGACAGCGCGACCGTCCAGGGAGCCTGGGAGACGTCGACGGGAAACCCTCCGACGACAACACTGTCAGCGGCTGCGGGCGGCGGGCCGGCCAGCGGTATGACCGCGGTGACGGCCGCCAGGATCAGCGGCCGGATCAGGACCGGGGCAGAAGGACGGCGCATGCACGCTCCTCACTCTGGGTGCTACTGGGAAACCCAGAGTCATCCAGAGCACCGCTGCCCGCAGCACGAAGGCCCGGTCCCCCCGCGGGGAGACCGGGCCTTCGACGACGTACTGCCGCGACCTAGTCGAGGTAGTCGCGCAGCACCTGCGAACGCGACGGGTGGCGCAGCTTCGACATGGTCTTGGACTCGATCTGGCGGATGCGCTCGCGCGTGACGCCGTACACCTTGCCGATCTCGTCGAGGGTCTTCGGCTGACCGTCGGTGAGACCGAACCGCATGGAGACGACACCGGCCTCGCGCTCGGACAGGGTGTCCAGCACCGAGTGCAGCTGCTCCTGGAGGAGCGTGAAGCTGACGGCGTCGGCGGGGACGACGGCTTCGGAGTCCTCGATGAGGTCACCGAACTCGCTGTCGCCGTCCTCGCCCAGCGGGGTGTGCAGGGAGATGGGCTCACGGCCGTACTTCTGGACCTCGATGACCTTCTCCGGGGTCATGTCGAGTTCCTTGGCCAGCTCCTCCGGGGTGGGCTCGCGGCCCAGGTCCTGGAGCATCTGACGCTGCACGCGCGCGAGCTTGTTGATGACCTCGACCATGTGCACCGGGATACGGATGGTGCGGGCCTGGTCGGCCATGGCGCGGGTGATCGCCTGGCGGATCCACCAGGTGGCGTACGTGGAGAACTTGTAGCCCTTGGTGTAGTCGAACTTCTCGACCGCGCGGATCAGACCGAGGTTGCCCTCCTGGATGAGGTCCAGGAAGAGCATGCCGCGGCCGGTGTAACGCTTGGCCAGGGAGACCACCAGACGGAGGTTGGCCTCCAGGAGGTGGTTCTTGGCGCGGCGGCCGTCCTCGGCGATGATCTCCAGCTCGCGCTTGAGCTTCGGGGCGAGCTTGTCGGCGTTGGCCAGCTTGTCCTCGGCGAACAGACCGGCCTCGATGCGCTTGGCGAGCTCGACCTCCTGCTCGGCGTTGAGCAGGGGGACCTTGCCGATCTGCTTGAGGTAGTCCTTGACCGGGTCGGCGGTGGCACCGGCGGCCGCGACCTGCTGCGCCGGCGCGTCGTCCTCGTCCTCGTCGGACAGGACGAAGCCCGCGTTCTCGGTGCCCTCGGGCTCCTCGGCGCCCGCCTTGGCCTCCTCGAGAACCTCGTCCTCGAGAAGCTCGACGTCGTCCTTCTTGGCGGCGGTCTTCTTGGCCACCGTCTTCTTCACGGCGGTCGCGGTCTTCTTCGCGGCCGTCTTCTTGGCGGTGGGGGCCTTCTTGGCGACGGCGGCCTTCTTCATGGGCGCCCCCTCCTCGGCCGGGTCATCGGCTGCGGCGGGGGACACCGCAGGGGCGGCCGTGGCGGTGGCCTTCCTGGTGGTCACCGTCTTCGCCGCGACCGTCTTGGTGGCGGTGCGCTTGGCCGGACTCTTCGCTGCGACGCTCTTTCGGGTGCGCTTGGGCTCCGCGGCACTGACCATCAGCGTCACACCCTCTTCCTCAAGGATCTGGTTGAGGCTGCGCAGTACGTTCTTCCACTGAGTGGCCGGAATCTGGTCAGCTTCGAAGGCCCGACGCACATCGTCGCCGGCGATCTGCCCATCAGCCTTTCCCCGCTCAATGAGAGCCATGACAGAGACGGACTCGGCGATCTCCGGCGGGAGCGTACGGGATGTGCTGGCCGACACGAACAACCTCTCGGAACGTTGGAAAACGGCTTCCGGCCCCGTCCAGGACGGACTGGAGCCGACCGCCGGCTTGGGGATGGGCCGACGGCGCGGGCGGGGGCCGGGAAGATTCACAGCGCCATGAATGGCGTCCGTATTCCCTCCGCGACTGTCACCTCTTAGGTCATCGCGTTGTTCGCAAGAGCGTTACGCCCAATCTACGTGGCCCGAGTCACACCCCGTAAGCGCCCAAAAACGGTCAGATGCGTGCAGATGTTGTCCTCGATGATCTCTCCGGCCCTTCGGACCGCCGGGCGCTCCGCCATACGGCCGCTCCGGGCACTCCGCACGGCAGCTCAGGGGCAGTCCACAGGAAAGCCTCAGGGCGCCGGGTACCACCGCCCCGGGCACCTCGCCCGACTGCCGTGGAGCCTGCCGTACCGCCGGTCGCCGCACACCCCGCCACGCCGCCGGGCCCCGCCGGAGCCCTGAGGGCTCCGGCGGGGTCCGCCGGATGCGGGTTCCTGGGCCCGCGGCGTCCCGAGAACACGGCACTCACCGAGCGCACCGCTCTCGGCGCGGGTCAGTGCTCGCGCGGGGCGGGCACCACGCGCTCGACCTCGGGGTGGACGGTGAGCAGCTGACGCATCGCCGACTCGGCCGCCGTGCCGTCCCCGGTGCCGAGCGCGTCGACGATCCGCGCATGCTGGGCCAGGGACGTCTCGTTCGGCCGGTCACAGCCGGTGACCGGGCCGCCGGAGACCTGCAGGGCCGCCGACACGATGCCGGAGAGGTGCTCCAGCATGCGGTTGCCCGCGATCTGGATGAGCAGCGAGTGGAACTCGGCGTCGGCGCGCGAGAACGTCAGCGCGTCACCCTGCGCCATGGCGTGGCTCATGATCTCGACCATGTCGCAGAGGCGCTGCTGGACGTCCTCGCGCCCGTGCCCGGCGGCGAGGCGGGCGGCGAGCGGCTCGATCGTCCAGCGCAGCTCGCTGAGCTCACGGCGCTGGTCGTCGCGCTGCGGCCCGAAGGCCCGCCACTCGATGATGTCCGGGTCGAGGAGGTTCCAGTCACTGACGGGTCGCACGCGCGTGCCGACGTTCGGGCGGGCACTGACCAGGCCCTTGGCCTCCAGGACCCGGAGGGACTCACGGACGACGGTGCGGGAGACCTCGAAACGCTGGCCGATCTCCTCGGGCACCAGCGGGCGGTCCGCGCCCAGATCGCCGGAAACGATCATCTGACCCAGCTGCTGGACGAGTTGACCGTGCAGTCCGCGGCCGCGGCTGCCCGCGGCACGCCGGCCGACACGGCCCAGCTCCGGGTCCGTGCCCTCCCAGGAGGGCACGCCGACGCGATCGGTGACGGGGGCCTCCGCATACGGGTAGCGGTCGAGTTCGCCCGGGCCGACCAGACCAGAGTCTGCGGAGCGGGCGGCGGTCATCATGGTGTGCGCAAGGGTACTCACGGATCCTTTGTCGGCGCTGCCTCCAACTCCCTTGAGGTCTTTGGTGAAAAGCACACGAAAGGGTGATCGCTCACCCCGTCGCAATTGACGCCTTATCGGAAAGAAATGGCCTTTCTGCGGGGAGTTGTGCGCACGGTGGGATCGGAAGCGCCCGGTCCGTGGTCATCTGCCCCTGGCACGCAGGGTGGTGAACAGATACGCGCAGAGCAGCGCGGTGAGCGACAACGCCAGCGCCCCGCCCACGGGTTGGGCGAGCACCCGCACCGCTCCGACCAGATAGCGCTCTCCCCCGAAGGGCCATCGCAGCAGGAACACCTCCCGCAGCCGCACCGGAAGTCCGGCGGTCATCCGTACACCTGGTCCCTGCAGTGCCTTGTGTACGACGGGTACCACGAGCACGGGTACGGCGAGCACCGCGGCGAGACCCGCCGTGGTGGAACGGAAGACGCCCGCCGCCAGCACACCGGCCCAGGCGCAGCCGGCGACCAGTCCGAACCAGCCGGCGGTCAGTGAAAGCCAGTCGGCGGGAACCTGCGCGAACTCCCGGCCGTAGACGAGGTAGAGCACTTCGGCGTCGCAGCCCATGGTGAGGAAAGAGAGCAGCACCGCGGTGGCTCCGGACACCAGGAGTTTCGCGGTGAGCAGCCCCAGCCGGCGGGGGACGGTGCCGCGGTCCGCCGCCAGCGCGGGGTGGCGGAACTCGTCGCCGAAGGCCAGTGCCCCGAGCAATCCGGCGCCGAGCGCTGCAGGGGGCAGCGGCAGCTCTCGCGGCCACGCCGCGAACAACCGGGCCTGCGGGGTGTGTCCGAGCCGTGCGAGCAGGACGGCGGTGACGGCGGACACCAGCAGTACGACACCGCAGATGACGAAGCCTGCGCCGATCCCGGCGGCCCGACGGAGCTCGTACCGCAGGGGGCGGAGGGGGCTGGGGGCGGAGCGGACGGAGATGGGCGGCGGGAGGGAGGACGAGGCGTCGGGAGTGGGGTCTTCGGGGCGGCGGGCGTGACCGGCCGCGGAAGGAGCGGGGGCGTCGGGGGCTGTGGGGGGCTTGTGGGGCTGCGGCTTCGGTTGCGGCCGCGGCTGTCCGGCGGGGCGCTGAGCTGTGGAGGATTCGGCTGGGGAGGTTTCGACGGGTACGGCGTGGGTCGGTGGCTGGAGGGAGGCAGCCGGAGTAGCGAGGGCGCCGGATACAGGACGGCCCGGTACCGGCGGCTGGGCGGATGTGGCGAGGGCCGGCGACTGGGCCGGCGTGGTGACGGTTTGCGGCCGGGAGGAAGCCACGACGGCCGCCGGCTGAGCGGACGCGGCGGTGGCCGCCGGCCGACCGGATGCGACGGCGGTCTGCGGCTGCGCGGATGCGGCAGCCGACGACTCACGGGATGCGGTGGCGGCCGGTGGCTGGAGCGATGCGGCTGCCGTCTGCGGCTGGGAGGAAACAGCAGTGGCAGGCGACTGCGCGGACGACGTAGAGGCCGGTGGCTGGGCGGGGACGGTGGCGGAGACCGGCTCCGTGGATGTCATGCGGGCCGACGGCTCCGGGGATGCGGCCGGGGTCTGCCGTGGCGCGGATGGGGCGGGGGCCGTTGGCCGGATGCCTGCGAAGGCGGTCCTCGGCCGGGCCGAGAGCGCGACCGCCTGGGGCTCGGCCGGACAGGCGTGGGTGGGCGGGTCTACGTGCGATGACTCGGGCGTGGCCGTCCGCCCGTCGGCGAGCGCCCCGGCGGACGCGGGCGGCTGCGGTTCGGTCGTGACGGAAGGCTCCGGGTCGGTCGACGAGTGCCCCGGTCCCGGCTCCCTTTCGGTGCTGATACGTGACTGGCTCCCCGGCCTCGGGGGGACCGCCGCCCGCGGCTGCGGGGTGACCGGGGTACTGCCCGATTCCTCGCGTCGATCCGCACCGGGCGCGGCCCACCGGTCGGTGGCCGGCACATCGTCAGCATCGCGCCGGTCGTACGCCGTTCGGTTCCCGTCGGCGGCGATCGGCTCGTCCTCGGCCTCGATCCGCTGCCGCCGCACGGCCTCCGGCCGCTCACCCGTCAGCGGCTCCGGGCCGGCGCTCGGCCCCATATCGCCGGTCTCGTCCGCGAGTTGGTGGACAAGGATGCCGTTGCGGAACGCGGACTCACCGACCTCGGCGGTCGTACTGCCGTACACCGAGAGACGGTTGCCGCCTTCCTGCACGACTTCCACCGAGCGCTGACCGGCGCGGGCCTCCTGGACGAGGAGGGCGGCGAGCCGTGCGGCGTGGGGGCTGCGGACGGCCACGCGGGGGCGCAGCCGGGTGCGGGCGAACTCGATGACCTCCTGGTCCGCGACGAGCCTGCCGCTCTCCAGGGTGACGACCCGGTCCGCGACGCGAGCGGCCTCCTTGGATTCGGCGGTGGTGAACAGCACCGTGCCGCCCTGAGCGGCGTGCGCCCGGAGCATGGCGTGCACCCAACGGGCTTCACGCGTGGAGAGACCGTGCGCGGGTTCGTCCAGGACGAGGGTGTGCGGGTCGGGAAGCAGGGCGCAGGCCAGGCCGAGCCGGCGGTCCATGCCGCGCGACAGCGTGCCCAGGCGCTCTTCGCGCAGGCCGACGAGACCGACCGCTTCGAGCACCTCGTCGGCGCGGCGGGCCGGGACTCCGGTCGCCGCGCACAGCATGCGCAGATGGCCGCGGACCGAGCGGGACGGGTGGCCGGGGACATCGCCGAGGACCACGCCGACCTCGTACGACGGGTGGGCGATGCGATGCAGGGGGCGGCCCCTGAAGTAGGTGAGTCCACGCCCCTGTTGGAGTTCGAGCATCAGTCTGAGCGCGGTGGTCTTGCCCGCACCCGCTGGGCCGAGGAGTGCGGTGACGCGCCCCGCGCGCGCTTCGAAGGTCACGTCGTCGACGGCGGGCGGGTGCGCCTTGCGGGGGTTGCTGGTCAGTCCGAAGGCCTGGATCACCTTAGGGAAGATAGCGTGGAATGACCGTTTTTCCCCGTATAGAACACTTCGTGAATGTCAGGGTTCGCGCTGCCGGCCGGTCACACCTCGGGCCGCAGCATCGGCGGGTTGAGCAGAGTGGCGCCGCCGGCACGGAAGAGCTGGGCCGGGCGGCCACCCTGACGGGTGGTCGTGCCCCCGGTGGGAACGAGGAAGCCGGGGGTCCCGGTCACCTTGCGATGGAAGTTGCGCGGGTCGAGCGCCACACCCCACACCGCCTCGTAGACCCGGCGCAACTCGCCGACCGTGAACTCGGGCGTGCAGAACGCGGTGGCCAGGGACGAGTACTCGATCTTGGAGCGGGCTCGTTCCACGCCGTCGGACAGAATCTGGGCGTGGTCGAAGGCGAGCGGCGCGACGGGCTCGCCGTCCCGGCCGTAGCCGCCCTGCGCGAGCAGTTCCTCGACCGGGGCCCAGCGCGCATTGCTGGCGTCGCCGCCGGCCCGCGGTGCGGGGAGGTCGGGGGCGAGGGCGAGGTGGGCGACACTGACGACACGCATCCGGGGGTCGCGCTTGGGGTCCCCGTAGGTCGCCAGCTGTTCCAGGTGGGCGCCGCCGTCCTGGGCGGGGGCGTCGGGGTCGTGGGCACGGAGCCCGGTCTCCTCCGCGAGTTCCCGCGCCGCGGCCTGGGAAAGGTCCTCGTCGGCCCGCACGAAGCCCCCCGGCAGTGCCCAGCGCCCCTGGAACGGCGGCTCTCCTCTGCGAACCGCCAGCGCGCACAGGGCAAGGCGGCGCACGGTCAGCACGACCAGGTCCACGGTGACGGCGAAGGGCGGAAAGGCTGACGGGTCGTAGGGCATGCGGTGATCATAGTCGTCTGCCTGACGATAAACACTCCCTTCGTCGCTCGCTTCCCCAGCTGATCCACTTCCCTCCGGTATGCACCCCACGCCTCGCTCCGGCTGGTGTTTGACGGACCGGTCGCCCTTGCGTCGCGGCCGTCATGTCACGCCTGGGCGACCCTCTCGACGGCGGCGGGTCACACCCCCAACTGCAGGCCGTCCGCGGCCTCCTCGACCATGGCCAGGCCGAGCCGGCTCACCCGCACCGAGAAGGGCGCTCCGGCGACCCGCAGTCCGGTCAGGCCGAGTTCACCCAGGGGTGCACTGTGGACGGGACGGAGGGTAACGGTCCCGGCCGGGGCATCGGGGCGGATGCCGACGAGCGCGGTGAGGAGCAGCACCCCGCAGGCGGCCGCCGTGGCCGCCGGACGGCAGGCCGCGGGGTGCGGAAGCGGAGCGGTCCCGTCGGAGCGCTGCTCGCCGGCGAACATCTCGGGCAGTCGGTGGTCGAAGTGCTCGGCCGCCGCCAGCAGGCCGCGCAGCAGCCCGCCCGCCTCCTTGTCATAGCCCGCCGCGGCCAGCCCGGCGACGGCGAGCGCCGTCTCCTGGACCCGGACGGCCCCGGCCCGGTGGCCGAACGGATTGTGTCCCGCCTCCTTCGCCCCGAGCCCTCGCAGCCCCCAGCCGGAGTCCATGGCGGGGTCGCCGAGCAGCCGGGCGAGTTGCTCGGTCTGCACCTTGTCGAGCAGACCGACGGCCAGTCGGCCCGCGCCGAGCAGGCCGGTGTCGAGCAGGTGGACGGCGGTGGCGCCGAGGTGGGTCAAGGGGTGGCCGTCCGCGGTCAGCGCCGCCGCCGGACGCCCGCCGCCCCGGTCCTCGACCCAGAAGTCGGTCCGGAACGCCTTCCTCAATTCGGCTGCCCACTGCCGGAGCCCGGTGCCGCCGGGCCGGTCGTACGCGTCCAGGAGGTCGGCGCCGAGCAGGGCCGCCCGGTGGGCGTGGGCCTGGGTCTCGCTGCGCGCGGGCCCGCCGGGCTGCGGGTCGCAGAGGTAGGTGTGATCGTCCGCCGCGGCACGCAGCCAGGTCAGACAGCGCTCGGCGGCGGGCAGCAGTTCCCGTGTCTCCCGTTCCGGAAGCCCCCAGCGGCGGGCCTCGGCCAGCAGAGCGGGGAAGAGCAGGGTGGCCTCGGTACCCGTGCAGCCCGGCGGCAGGTGCGCTCCGGCGTCGCGACGCGGGCCGGGGATCATGCCGCTCTGGGGTCCCGGGCCGCGGAGTTGGGTGCGGGCCAGGGTGCGCAGGGTGCCGGCGGCCAGGCGGGTGCCGAGGGGCAGGGTCATCCGGGCGGCGGCGAGGGCGTCGGCCGGGGCCGGTCCGCAGCGCCAGGGCGCCCCGGCCGCGAGGTAGGTGTCGGAGGGGTGCGCCGGGTCGCGGAGCAGCAGCGCCTGGAGGTCGTCGATGCTCGTCCTGAGCAGTGCCGGGACCCTCGGGTCGTCGCCTGCGGCCCTGGCCGGCGCCAGCGGGCTGGTGGCGGCGCGTCCCAGGGCGAGCAGGGGGCCCGCGCCGTCCGGGCGCACCCGCAGTTCCACGCTCACCGTTCCACCCGGTGGCAGTTCGAACTGCCAGCGCAGCAGTCCCGCGGAGGCCAGCGCGTCGGCGGGCGGCGGGTCCGCCGTGACCGACGCGTTGCCGGTCGGGGTGGCCCAGCGGAGGCCGGAGTCGTGGACGGTGGCCGGGAGTTCCGGGCCGGGGGTGCCGGAGGCGATGGCGCTCAGGTCCGCGAGGTCCGTGCCGAGTGCCACTTCCAGCGGCAGGCGCAGGGGGTGGAGTGCGAAGCTGCGGAGGGTGATGCGCTCGGTGCCGTCGGCGTGCCGGGTCCGCTCCACGACGACGTCCGGATCCGGGCCGGCCGCCGGGGAGGCCCGTAAGGTGCCCACGAAGCGAGCTGAGTCCGCCCCCGTCATCCGGGCCTGCACAGGAAGCGGTTCGCGTCCGACGACACGGACCTGGCAGCGTGCGAGCACCCGCTGGCCCGCGCGGTAGAACCCCTCCAGCCCCTGCCCGGTGAGCTGGCCCTGCTCGGTGGAAATGGCGAGGCCGGGCAGTGCGACGCAGATCAGGGCGGTGTGCGTGGGCGGCAGCCCGTCGGCGCGCCGTGCGCCGGCAGGGCCGGGAGCCGGGCCGGAGGGTGTGGGCCGGGGTGCGCGGTCGAGTGGCTGTCCCGGGGCACCTTCCACCGCCGGGAGCCGGCTTGGGCCGTCCCGGCGTCGGTGGTTGTCGTCGGCGGTGGCGGGCGGAGTCGGCTGATGCATGGGGAGGCTCCTTCTGCGCTCGGTGCGCCTGGGATGTGCCGGGCGCCGGACGGAGGTCTCCGGAGGGACAGGGGACGGGCGGCGGTACGGCCCGTCCAGGCGTTCCGCCACTCAGGTGAACGGAAGAGGGCTCCTCCTGGTCACGCCCCGACCAGGCGAACCCGACCGGACGGCGGTCCTGAGAGGCGTCGTTCAAGCCCGGCTCCCCGCGCCTGCGGACTCCGAAGGCCGGCAGGCCGATCCGACGCCGGCCGGAGGGCGGGAGGTCACGGCTGCTCTCCCGCCCGATGAGGCTCCGCGCCCAACGGCGCACGACACCGACCGACGCCCGTCCGTGTGCCGACCACGGCCGCCCCTCGTTCATTCATCCCCCTCGCCACAACCGTCCCCGGTACGCGTGCCCTCCTGTGCGGCTCGGCCGCCCCGGAGGTCGCTCTGCTCCGCCGTACGCGTGCGCGCGCCGCCGGGCCTGGGTGAACCGGGCCGGGTGTGACCGGTCGGCGTCCGTCGCGGGCGGCTGCCCTCCGGCTTGTGCCGCCGGTTGTCGGTGCCGTCCGCGGTGCGCGGACGGCGTCGACCGCGAGTCCCGGACGCGGCGGCCGGCGCGCGATCTGCATCCGGATCGACGGAACCGGTGTCATCGGCTGCCGCCGAGCTGTCCACCGCGACAGCGCCTGCGCGTTCCCTACGCAGGCAGCGGCGGATCGACTCCGGGTCCAGTCCCTCGTTGCAGGCCTGGTGCAACAGGCGGGCGAAGAGGTAGTCGGAGTCAGCGCCCAGGGCCATCGCCAAGGCCTCGCGCGCCTCCAGGTCGTCACCGGTCGACCAGGCGACCCAGCCGGCCAGCGTCAAGGGAGCAGCGGCGTGTTCGCCGTACGGGCCGACGCAACGACGGGCGAGGGCCCGCCACAGGCGCAGGGCCGGTCCGGCCTCGTCGCCCTCCATCCAGGCGGCCGCGCGGTCGCGGGTCGTACGGTCCTGCAGGCCGAGGATCAGCGCCGCGGCCTCGTCGTGGGTGAGCAGGTCGTCGTCGCGGAGGTCCGCCTGGTGGGTGCCCGGGACCGGAGTGGCGGCGGTGTACCGGCTCATGATCCGCTCGGCGAGGGCGAGGGTCTCCTCCGCCACGTCCGCCCGGGAGGCGTCGTCGAGGATGCGGGGCACCAGTGCCATTCCGGCGCTGTCCAGCGCGACCTCCTGTTCCAGCGCCGCTCCGGTCTCCCAGGGCAGCAGCCTGACCCGCAGTTCGCGCAGGGTGCCGCGCACCTGGATGCCGGCGTAGGTGGCGGCGGCCGCGAGCACGGAGGTGCCGGGCAGGCCCACGGGGGCGCCGCCGGGAGGACAGCACTCTTCTGTCGGGCAGCAGTACGACCAGTAGCGGCCGTCCGAGATGCACAGCGCCTCGATCACGGGCACGTCGAGGCGGCCGCACTCGGTGCGCAGCAGTTGGGCCAGCGGTGCGAGCCGGTGCATGACGTCCCGGCCCGATTCGCCGGTCGCCGGTTCCTGGCAGACGTAGGCGACCATCTGCTCGGGCCGGGTTCCTCGGCGCTCGCTCCCGGCCATCAGGCCCTGGGCCAGCTGGCGTGCGGCCGACTCCCAGTCGTC
Source organism: Streptomyces sp. Ag109_O5-1 (assembly GCF_003814875.1). GTDB lineage: Bacteria > Actinomycetota > Actinomycetes > Streptomycetales > Streptomycetaceae > Streptomyces > Streptomyces sasae. The sequence continues at coordinate 3,455,096 of NZ_RKQF01000001.1, forward strand.
CTTGTTCGTGGGGATGCCGAGCCGGGCCCGTCCGCCGAAGCGGCCGCGGCCGCCCCGGTCGTGCAGGGCCACGAGCACGATGCTGTCCTCGGGGCGGTATCCGAGCAGATAGGGCAGCGCGTCGGCCAGTTCGGCCGGGGTGCGCAGGGTGATCTGGGTGTCGTGGGCGGACCGCCCGAGCGAGGCCGCATCGCCCGTGAGGTCGCCGTTTTCGGAGGGTCCGGTGGTTTCGCTGTGATTCGTCATGCGCCGACGATCTCGCGGATCCCGCGGTTCCGCTTGGGCCTGTGGATAAGCCTCCTGCGGATAAGCCGCCTGTGGATAAGTCGAATCAGGGACACACCAATGCCGTCCGCCTCGTCCACAGCTCGCCCGGCTGTCGGTCCCGTCCTGTTGTATGGGACGCATGGAGCACACGAGCAACGCGGATCTGCGGGCGCGGGCGGACGCCGTCCTCGCCCGTCTCGTCGGGGACGACACGGGAGCGGCCCGGCTGCGCGAGGACCAGTGGCGGGCGATCGAGGCACTGGTCGCCGACCGACGCCGGGCATTGGTCGTCCAGCGAACGGGCTGGGGCAAGTCCGCGGTGTACTTCGTGGCGACCTCGCTGCTGCGCGCCGCGGGCAGCGGCCCGACGGTCATCGTCTCCCCGCTGCTCGCGCTCATGCGGAACCAGGTGGAGGCCGCGGCCCGGGCCGGGATCCGCGCCCGCACCATCAACTCCTCCAACACCGAGGAGTGGGACGGGATCCAGGCGGAGATCGCGGCCGGCGAGGTGGACGTCCTCCTCGTGTCGCCCGAGCGCCTCAACAACCCCGACTTCCGCGACCAGGTCCTGCCCAAGCTCGCGGCGGCGACGGGACTGCTGGTCGTGGACGAGGCCCACTGCATCTCCGACTGGGGCCACGACTTCCGGCCGGACTACCGGCGGCTGCGCACCATGCTCGCCGACCTGCCGCCGGGCGTGCCGGTGCTGGCGACGACCGCCACGGCCAATGCGCGGGTGACCGCCGACGTGGCCGAGCAACTCGGCACCGGCGGCTCGTCGGACGCTCTGGTGCTGCGCGGGCCGCTGGACCGGGAGAGCCTCAGCCTGAGTGTGCTGCGACTGCCGGACGCCGCGCACCGGATGGCCTGGCTCGCCGACCACCTGGACGAACTGCCGGGCTCCGGCATCGTCTACACACTGACCGTGGCCGCCGCCGAGGAGGTCACCGCCTTCCTGCGGCAGCGCGGGCACACCGTGGTGTCGTACACGGGGAAGACGGAGAACGCCGACCGACAGCAGGCCGAGGACGACCTGCTCGGCAACCGGGTCAAGGCGCTGATCGCCACCTCGGCCCTCGGCATGGGCTTCGACAAGCCCGACCTCGGATTCGTGGTGCATCTGGGCTCGCCCTCCTCCCCCATCGCCTACTACCAGCAGGTGGGCCGCGCGGGACGCGGTGTCGAGCACGCCGAGGTGCTGCTGCTGCCGGGCCGGGAGGACGAAGCGATCTGGAACTACTTCGCCTCGCTCGCCTTCCCGTCGGAGGATCTGGTGCGCAGGACTCTCGACGTCCTCTCCCGGGCCGACGGTCCCGTGTCGCTGCCCGCGCTGGAGCCGCTGGTGGAGCTGCGTCGCTCGCGGCTGGAGACCATGCTGAAGGTCCTCGACGTGGATGGCGCGGTGAAGCGGGTCAAGGGCGGCTGGATCGCGACCGGGCAGCCGTGGACGTACGACGCGGAGCGGTACGCCTGGGTGGCGCGGCAGCGTGAGGCCGAGCAGCAGGCGATGCGTGAGTACGCGGCCACGGCCGACTGCAGGATGGAGTTCCTGCAGCGTCAGCTGGACGACGAGGGCGCGAAGCCCTGTGGCCGCTGCGACAACTGTGCGCGGCCGCGCTTCACGGCGGACACCTCGACGGCCGCGGTGGACGCCGCGCGGGTCGACCTGGGGCGCGCGGGCGTCGAGGTGGAGCCGCGCCGGATGTGGCCGACCGGCCTGCCGGCGATCGGTATCGATCTCAAGGGCCGCATTCCGGCCGCGGAACAGGCGTCGGCGGGGCGGGCCCTGGGTCGGTTGTCGGACATCGGCTGGGGCAATCGGCTGCGGCCGCTGCTCGCGCCGCAGACCCCGGACTCGCCCGTGCCGGACGATGTGGCGCGCGCCGTGGTGGAGATGCTGGCCGACTGGGCGAAGGGCCCCGGCGGCTGGGCACCGGGCGCCACCGGAGCGCAGCCGCGCCCGGTGGGGGTCATCACGGTCGCCTCGCGCTCCAGGCCCCGGCTGGTCCATTCCCTGGGCGCGCGCATCGCGGAGATCGGCAGGCTGCCCCTGCTGGGTTCCGTCGAGTACGCGGGCGACGCACCGCGGGTGTCACGCAGCAACAGTGCCCAGCGTCTCAAGGCCCTCGACGGCGCGTTGACCGTGCCGCCCGCTCTCGCAGCCGCCCTCGCCGAGGCTCAGGGGCCGGTGCTGCTGGTGGACGACTTCACCGAGACCGGCTGGACCCTGGCGGTCGCGGCGCGCATGCTCCGGAGGTCCGGGGCGCGTGGGGTGTTGCCGCTGGTCCTGGCCGTTCAGGGCTGATCGACCCCGCGCTGTTCGAACACGGCGCCGGGTGCGGCGCACGCGCGTACCGTACTCGAACGTCCCAGGGGCCGCCGAGTGCCTCACTAGGTGGGGATATAAGCCACGCACCACCAGATAACAGTCGGTGGCCCCATTTGCTCGTTGCCGCATTCAAGTTCGACAGGAAGAATTGAGGTCCGCTCCCCGCACGGTTCGTCCGTGATCCGGTAGGGCCTTACTGCGGTGCGCGCCCCCCTAATCCGATCTCGCCCGCAGTGTGGGCGCGTAGCCGAAGGGAGGAACGTGACCTTCGGATTCGCTCCGTCCTCGGCGGCATCGTTGTCGACGTCCGCGTCCGCCGCTTCCGCCAGCCGTCTGCTCGAACCCGCGGAGTGGGCCGCGGCCGGAATACCGCTGCTGCGCAACCCCCGAGAGGTCGTCAGCGGGCTGCACGCCAGGCACCTGCCCAGGCCTGCCACGGCGATCGTGGCCGTCCTCGACCCGGAGGAACGGCTGTGCGCCAGCGCCTCGTTCACCCGGCGTTCGGCCCCGGCCGACGGCTGGATGTTCCGCAACGCGCTGCTGGCACAGCTGCGCCGGGTCATCCCGCACGACCTGCGCCGCCGTACCCCGGTGCGGACCGCCGTACTGCTCTACTGCCGCGAGGGGGACGGGCGTTGGACGGAGGAGGACGGTGCCTGGATGTGGGGACTGCGGGACGCCTGCACCCTGCACGGGCTGCGTTGCGGGGCGTACATCACGTTGACGCACGACGGCTGGCAGGTGCTCGGCGAGGGTCGCGGCGGACGGCGCCCGAGCGCCGACTCGCCTCCCGAGCCCTTCGCTCTGTCGGAGGCCCCACCGCTGTCACCGCGTACCGGAGGCGCCGTCTCCGAGGTACTGCGCCGCGCGGCCGCCCGTTGAACCCCGGTCCCCGCAAAGGGGCACCGGTCGAGCAGGCGCCGTCGGGCATGGCCCGCTGAACATGCCGTACGGCGTGTTCAGCGGGGTCGTTCACCGCGCTCCGCGCTGCGCGGACAACACGGCGTCCGTTCGCTCGGCGGATCCGGACCGGTGCCCGTGTTCCGGATCCTCCGTCTGTCGAACGGCCGCTCCGTGACGGGCGGCGGCCACGCCGGGCGTCCGGGCATGCCGAAGGCAGCACCGTGCAAGTCCGCCGCTGCGGCCCCTTCGGTACCTCCGGAGTCCCAGAGGCGCCGGAGGTGGCTCAGACGCCTGTGCCCAGAACCGAGTTGATCCGCTGCGGGTCGCCGCAGACGATCAGCAGGGCGCCGGCCCGGGAGAGGGCCAGCGGCAGGACGGTGGCGGCGACGGTGTCGGGCCCGCCGTTGACGGCGACGACCACTACGGGGCGGGTCGCGGCGCGGGAAGCGACGGCGGCGTCCGTGTAGAAGACGTCGTCGCCCGCGTCGTGCTGCGCCCAGTAGGCCGCTTCGCCGAAGGAAAGCTCGTGGTCGGCCCACGGGTGCTGCGCGCCGGTGGTGATCACCAGCACGTCGCCGGGGGCACGGCCGGACTCAAGGAGCAGGTCCACTGTCTCCTCGGCCGCGTCGAGAGCGCTCTCGAGCGAGGCCGGGATCAGCTGGATCTGCGGGGCCGCCGCTGCCGCGGCGGACACGGCCGGGCCGGAGGGGCCTGGCTTGGCCGCGTCACGCGGCGTGCGCTGTACCGGCGGCGCGGGCCGCACAGGGCCGGGACGACCGGGACGCGACGGAGCCGCGGGGCGGGGGCCGGGTACGGGACGAGGGGTCGGCGCGGTACGGCCACTGGCCGGAGTGGCGCGGGGACCCTGGGCACTCTCGTGAATCTGAGGCTCCTCGGGAATGAGAGGCATGAGCTGATATTTATCAAACGTTGGTGCAGGTGAAGTGAACCGGGTGGCACAACAGTGCGACCGGAAGGTCAGAAATCGAAGCCGAGCTGACCCTCGATCTCCGGAACGCTTCCCTCCGCCCAGCTGCGGGCCTTCTTGAGGTGCCGCCACTGGGGCAGCGCATCAAGATACGCCCACGACAACCGGTGGTACGGGGTGGGTCCCCGCTCCTCCAGTGCGGCCTTGTGCACGGGCGACGGATACCCGGCGTTGTCCGCAAATCCGAAGTCTGCATGGTCGATACCCAGTTCGGCCATCATTTTGTCGCGCTGAACTTTGGCGATCACCGAAGCCGCCGCGACGGCCACACACGATCGGTCACCCTTGATGACCGTGCGCACCTGCCACGGAGCGCCGAGGTAGTCGTGCTTCCCGTCGAGGATGACCGCGTCGGGACGGACCGGCAGGGCATCCAGGGCACGTACCGCCGCGAGCCGCAGCGCGGCCGTCATCCCGAGGTCGTCGATCTCCTCCGGTGAGGCATGGCCCAGTGCGTAGGCCGTGACCCACGTCCGAAGCACCCCGGCAAGTTCTGTACGCCGCCTGACGGTCAGCAGCTTGGAGTCGGTGAGTCCCTCGGGCGGCCGGCGAAGACCGGTGACCGCGGCGCAGACGGTGACGGGACCGGCCCAGGCGCCGCGCCCCACCTCGTCGACACCGGCGATGACCTTCGCTCCGGTCGTGGCGCGAAGGGAGCGCTCGACGGTGTGGGTAGGTGGTTCGTACGGCATGGCGCCCTTAGCGTACGCCGCACTGATCCCCGAGCGACACCCGGCCTCCCCGGCGGCGTCCGGGGCCGCCGAGGCGGCGGATCAGACTCCCCGCGACAGCAGCAGCGGAAGCATGAAGTGGTCGATCATCTCCTCGATCTCCCGGTCGTTCCATTCGCTTCCAGAAATCTTGTTACGGTACATCATCATGGCCGGGATGGCGTCGAGCACATAGCCGTTGGCCGCGTCGGAGCGCACCTCTCCTCGCTCAATACCGCGGGCGATGATGTCACCGATCAGCTTGGTGGTCGGCCCCACCACACCGTCGAAGATCACGCTATGGAACCGTTCGGCTTCCGCCGGATCGCATTCGTGAATAACTGATCGCAGCGCGAAGCCGGGGCGCGAGAACATGGCGTCCCGGGCCCGCCGGCACAGAGCCAGCAGGTCCTCGCGCACACTTCCGAGGTCGGGAGCCTCCTCCAAACGTGGCAGACCGGCCTGCAGCGCGTCGGCGACCAGGTCCCCCTTGGAGGGCCAGCGGCGGTAGACCGCAGCCTTCCCGGTCTGGGCGCCGGCGGCGACACCCTCCATGGTGAGGCCGTTCCAGCCCACGGTACTGAGCTGCTCCAAGGCGGCGTCCAGGATCGCGCGTTCGAGCACCGCACCACGCCGACGAGGGGAGGCCGCCTGAGCGGGGGCGGCCGTCCAGCGCGAGGTAACCATCTGAGTTTCTCCAGCGAGCAGGGGGAAGCGGGGATTCCGGGACATGGGCTGCGGCGCACGACGGCGAAGGGGGACGGGGCGCACGACACACAGCTAAGTGAACGCAATCGTTCACTAACGCCTTCGTGGGGGATCCACAGTGACAACCTCTCAGGTGATACAGGACCAGAAACGGGGTGCGGCCCGCCGGGAGGGGCGCCCCGGCATCGCGCACACCGCCATTGCTGCTTGCCAGCTCATCGCGGTGCTTGATGCGACGGTTCCGTCGCGCGTTTCACCGTCCTCATCATCGCCATCGTCCTCGCGGAACAAACGGGGGTCGACCACACCCTCGACCAGCATCTCAGGCAACGACGCCTCTTTCGACGGCCCCGGCACCGGAACCGTCCGCATCCCCTGGCCCTCTGCGCACATGCCAACCCCACGACACCGTGAAGAACGGGTTACACAGGAAGAGGCAGCGCGCAGGGCTGGCGCAGGGCGGCGGCCTGTGCCGTTGACCGGCAGCATGAACTGGCTGATCCTGCGGTTCTCCGCGAAGCGCGAGCACTGTCGTTCAGCACCTCGGATCGCACCCGCGCTCCCGGCGTCGCGCTCCCCACCGCCACACCACGCAGCGTCGCCGCCAAAACCCACCACCCTCCTCAACCCACGACCACCCTCCAGGAGCAACCCCGTTAGAGAACGCTTGTGTTCACAAGGGCCGACTCGCTATCGTCCCACTTAGTGAACGCAGACGTTCACTACTTCGTCTCTGGGGGACCTCCTGTGACGCACGATCAGATACAGACGCAGTCACCCGCACCCGCCCCGCAAGGTCCGGCCTCACGCTCGTCGCACCCCGGCATTGCGCTCACGGTCATCGCCGCGTGCCAGCTGATGGTGGTGCTTGATGCCACCATCGTCAACATCGCCCTGCCGCACATCCAGACCGCCCTGAACTTCTCCACCACCAACCTGACCTGGGTGGTCAGCGCCTACACCCTCACCTTCGGCGGCCTTCTCCTGCTCGGCGGCCGCGCCGGTGACATCCTCGGCCGGCGCCGGGTCTTCATCGCCGGCATCCTGCTCTTCACCTTCGCCTCGCTCCTCGGCGGACTCGCCCAGGAACCCTGGCAACTGCTGGCCGCGCGTGTCCTGCAGGGCATGGGCGGCGCGATCGCATCGCCCACCTCGCTCGCGCTCATCACCACGACGTTCCCCGAAGGTCCGGAACGCAACAGGGCGTTCGGCATCTTCGCGGCCGTCTCCGCGGGTGGCGGCGCCCTCGGCCTCTTGGCCGGCGGACTCCTCACCGAGTGGCTCAACTGGCGATGGGTGCTCTTCGTCAACGTTCCCATCGGCATCCTCATCGCGGCGCTCGCACCGCGCTACATCAACGAGTCCGAGCGGCACCCCGGGCGCTTCGACCTCACCGGGGCGGCCACCTCGACACTCGGCATGGTCGCCCTGGTCTACGGGTTCATCAGGGCGGCATCCGACGGCTGGCGGGATTCGCTCACCCTCGGTGCCTTCGGCGCGGCCGTGGTGCTCCTCGCCGCCTTCATGCTCGTAGAGAGCCGCGCCAAGGAACCGATCACCCCGCTGCGGATGTTCGCCAACCGCAACCGCTCCGGCACCTACGTAATCATGATCAGCCTCGCCGCAGCGATGTTCGGCATGTTCTTCTACATCGTGCTGTTCGTGCAGAACGTGCTGAACTACTCCCCCATCCGTGCCGGCCTGGCCTTCCTGCCCGTCACCGTCGTCATCGCGTTGGGCGCGGGGATATCGCAGCGGCTGCTGCCGAGGTTCGGTCCCAAGCCGTTCCTGATCACCGGCGCCGCTCTTGTCGCCATCGGACTGGCCTGGCAGTCGCTGATCGACTCAGGCAGCTCGTACGTCGGCGGAGTGCTCGGTCCAATGCTGATCTTCGGCTTCGGTATGGGGCTCAACTTCGTCACCGTCACCGTGACCGCCGTCTCCGGCGTCGCCCCGCACGAGGCGGGCGCGGCCTCCGCCCTGCTCAATGCGACCCAGCAGGTGGGCGGTTCGCTCGGTCTGTCCATCCTGACCACCGTCTTCGGCTCGGCCAGCCGCGACGAGGCGACCAAGCAGGTCGCGTCGTTCATGGCCCAGGCCTCACCCGAGCAGAAGGCCGCGTTCGCCAAGACCCACCAACTGCCGGCCCCGTGGAGCCATGAAGTCCTCGCACACGGCATCTCCACGGCCTTCATCCCCGCCGCCGCCATGGCGGTCCTCGCGCTCGCCGTCGCCGCTGTCGTCATACGCGTCCGCAAGAGCGACCTGGAGGCCCTGAGCGGCGCGGGTGGCGCCCCGGCCGTGTGAGCCCCGCGGTCCCCGATCGCAGCGCCCGTGACCAGAACACTCCGTCCACCACGGGTTCGTCGGCCTACGGGCGTCGTGTGGCGCGCTGAGCCAGGGGGCCGAGTGCCCTCACCTTCAAGACGCCCTCGAGTTCAGCACCACGGACCTCACATGGGTGGTCAGCGCGTACACGCTCACCTTTGCCGGCCTGCTGCTCCTCGGCGCACGGGCCGGTGACATCCTCGGCCGCCGCCAGGTGCTCATGACCGGCATCCTGCTGTTCACCCTCTCCGCGGGCGGCGGCGCCATCGGTCTGCCGGCCGGCGGCATGCTCGCCGACTGGCTCGACTGGCGCTGGGTGTTTCTTCGTCGACGTACCGATCGGACCGCTGATCGTCGCCCTCACCCCGCCTTGCGTTAACCAGCCGCAAGCCCGAGCGGCCAGAGGAGCCCATCCGACCTGCACTATCGCCACCTCCCCCAGCGACTCCGCTTCCCTCACCGCCGTCCGCACTCGGACGGAGTGCGGAACGGATGCCGGGAAAACGCCTCGCAGTCACGCAGAGTTCCCGTTGGGCACAGAGAGTTCGGAAGGTGCTCGGGGTGCTGCACCACCGGGCCAGGGCGGACCGTGAAAGCCGCGGACTCGCGCGGTCCCGCGCCGGCCGTCACCCGCCGACAGCGGTCCCCGTCCCCGTCGGTACCCATTCCGGCAGCGCTTCCGTCCGCTCCGCCCATGCGGCCGGTGGCCGTCCCGCCTTGCCGCCCGCGAGTACGCCGCCCACGATGGCGCAGGTGGTGTCCACGTCGCCGCCCACCTGTGCGGTCGTCCAGAACGCCGTCTCGTAGTCGCCGAGGGCGCGTGCCGCCGACCAGAGGGCGAAGGGGACGGTGTCATGGGCGGTCGTACGCCGTCCGCAGCCCAGTACGGCCGCGACGGTGCCGGCGTCGGCGTAGTCGAGCATGTCGCGGGCGCGCCGCAGGCCCTGGCCGACAGCACTCCTGGGAACCAGGGAGACGACACCGTCCAGGAGCGCCGCCGGGCTCGGCGGACCGGTGGGCGCGGCTGCCAGCGCCGCTGCCGCGGCGACGGCCATGGCGCCGACCACCGCCTCACGGTGCTGGTGCGTGGGGTAGGCCGAGATCTCGGCCTGATGGGTGGCCTGCTCCGGATCGTCCGCGTACCAGGCACCCAGGGGCGCGATCCGCATCGCCGCGCCGTTGCCCCACGACCCCTGCCCGTTGAAGAGGCCTGCGGCCAGCTCACGCCAGTCGCCACCTTCCCGGACGAGGCGGAGCAGTCGGTTGACGGCGGGGCCGTACCCCCGGTCGAAGTCGTGGTGCGCCGCGAACGAGTGGGCCAGCGCGTCCTGGTCGATGCGGTGGTGGGCGGCCAGGACGGCGACGACGGAGCAGGCCATCTCCGTGTCGTCGGTCCACTGCCAGACGGCCGGTGGAAGTTCGCGCCGCTTCAGCAGCGGATAGTTCACCGGGACGAAGAACTGCGAGCCCAGCGCGTCGCCGACGGCGAGTCCGCGCAGGCTGGACAGGGCGCGCTCCAGGCGCCCGGGGATCGAGGAGTCGGTAGCGGTCATCGCGGCCAGCCTAGCCGCTCATCCAGTGCGGCTCCGGGTCCCGCCAGCGGTCGAAGGGCCGGTCGAGCGTGTACTTGCCGTCGTCTCCGAGGACGAGCATCCGCATCTCGGCGTTCCCGGGGTTGGAGAGCGACTCGAAGTCCGCGACCGTCCAGTGGAACCAGCGCATGCAGAACAGCCGCATCGCCAGTCCATGGGTCACCAGGAGCACGTTGGGCGGATGGTCCGGCGCCTCGAAGCTGCGGTACAGGCTCTCCAGGAAGCCGCCGACCCGGTCGTACACGTCGGCCCCGGACTCACCCTGCGGAAAGCGGAAGAAGAAGTGCCCGTACGCGTCCCGGTACGTCTTCTGCAGTCGTACGTCGTCGCGGTCCTGCCAGTTTCCCCAGTCCTGCTCGCGCAGCCGGGGCTCCTCACGTACCCGTATGAGATCCGGGTCGAGGTGGAAGGCGCGGAGTGTCTCGTGCGTCCGGCGGTACGGGGAGACGTACACGCTGACGCGCTCCTGGCCGAAGATCTCCCGAATGCGCTTTCCGGTCTCCTCCGCCTGCCGTCGGCCCCGGTCGGTCAGGGCCAGTGCGTGGTCGGGTTCCCGCTCGTACACGGAGTCGTCGACATTGCCGGTTGACTCGCCGTGCCGGACAAGGACGATGCGCCGTGGTCGTGCCATGCCAAAACCCTAGATCGAATGACGAAAAATCGAGCACTCGGATGGCCCTCATACAGTGCAGGTCACATAAATTGAGGGTTGGATATTCAAACGATCCAGCTCGGTTCGAGCTCCACGATGTCGCCCGTGAGGGCCGCGATGTCGGCCTCGGTCTGGGCACGCAACGCCAGCCGCTCGATCCGTTCGGTCCGGTACTTGCCGTGCTCGGCGGCCGACCGCCACATCGACAGGATCATGAACTCGTTCGCCGGGGCCTCGGCGAACATGCCGCGGATCATGCCGGGCGAGCCGGCCATCGCCGGGTTCCAGACCTTCTCCTGCATCAGGGTGAAGTGCTCGACGCGCTCCTCGTGCACGCGGCAGTGGGCCACCCGGACCAGGTCGCTGTCCGTGAACCGCGGTTCGAAACCGGTCTTCACGTCGAACCGGTACTCGAACAGCTTGACCTGCTGGTCCTTGTACGTGCCCGACTGGGACGCGGCCAGACGGTCGTGCGAACGCGCCATGAAGGAGTCGTAGAAGGCACGGCTCTCCCAGAAGGCGAAGGTGTGCGCCACTCCGGGGCGCTGCCGACTCCAGCCCCCGCCCTGTCCCCGAAATCCCGGCTCCCCCAGAAGCCCCGCCCATTTTCGCTGTCCCCGCTCGAAGCCCCGGCGGTCCACCACGGTGCAGCGAATCCACTTGACCAGCACCGCGCCATCGTAAGGCCATGGGGCGTGGCGTCGGTCACGCTCCGGCTGAGATCACCCGCGCATGCGCCCCCGCGCGCGTGGCACGATGGACAAAGAGCCTTGGCAGCCCATCAGTTGGGGCAGTGGACCTCTAGGGGGAAGGGGACGCGTGGTGAGCGGTTTCAGCAAGGCGATCAGCAAGGTGGAGGTCGGGGTGAAGTGGGATCCCAGCCCGGCCGGACAGCCGCCCACCGATCTCGACGTCATCGCCGGGACGTTCACAGCGGCTGACCCGTACGGAACTCCGGCCTACCTGGTGCACTTCGACAGCCGTTCGCCCGACGGCACGATCTTCCTCAACCGGGACAGCCAGGACGGCAAGGGCTTCGGCTGGGACGAGGTCATGACGCTCGAACTCGACCGGCTCGACGCCCGGTACACGCGCGTGGTCGTCGGAGTCGTCATCCAACAGCGCGCCGCGCACCGGACGTTCGTGAACGTCCTGAACCCCGCGGTGCGTGTCCGGGAGGGCTACAACGTGCTGGCCCAGGACGACTTCGGCTCGGTCCTCGGGGCGACGGCGGCCGCCGTCGCGGAGTTCGTGCGCGACGGATCCGGCGACTGGAGCTTCCGGCCCGGCCTGCACGGCTTCGAGGACGACCCCGTGGTCTTCACCCGGGCGATGGGCGGGCTCGGCCGGCCCTGACGGCTCACGGCCAGGAGCAAACGGTAAGGGGCGTCGGCCATTGGCCGACGCCCCTTACTTCACCACTTCACTGCGCTGATGCGTCAGCTGCAACCGCTGGTCGAGCCGCAGCCCTCGCAGATGTAGCAGGAACCGGCCCGCTGCATCTTCGTACCGCAGGAGAAGCAGAGCGGGGCGTCGGCCTGGATGCCCAGCTGCATCTCCACCAGTTCGGCGCTGGTGTGCGCCTGCCTCGGGGCCGGCTTGACCACCTCGGGCTTCGGGGCGGCGACGGCCTTCAGCTCCTGGGCGCGCGGCGCCGACTGGGCCAGACCCTCGACGTCGACGTCGTCATCGTCGATGGACGGCTCGTACGAGCCGGTCTCCAGGTGCCGCTGGCGCTCCTCGGCGGAGTGGATGCCGAGCGCGGAGCGGGTCTCGAAGGGCAGGAAGTCCAGCGCCAGGCGGCGGAAGATGTAGTCGACGATCGACTGCGCCATCCGCACGTCCGGGTCGTCCGTCATGCCGGCCGGCTCGAAGCGCATGTTGGTGAACTTCGAGACGTACGTCTCCAGCGGCACGCCGTACTGGAGGCCCACGGAGACCGCGATGGAGAAGGCGTCCATCATGCCCGCGAGGGTCGAGCCCTGCTTGGACATCTTCAGGAAGACCTCGCCCAGGCCGTCGTCCGGGTAGGAGTTGGCCGTCATGTAACCCTCGGCGCCGCCGACGGTGAAGGACGTGGTGATGCCGGGACGACCCTTCGGGAGGCGCTTGCGGACCGGACGGTACTCGATGACCTTCTCGACCGTCTCGCGGATGGTCGCCTCGGCCTTCTCGGCGACCTCCTCCTTCTCCTTCTCCTTGGTCTTGGCGGAGAGCGGCTGGCCGACCTTGCAGTTGTCGCGGTAGATCGCGAGCGCCTTGACGCCGAGCTTCCAGGCCTCGAAGTAGATCTCCTCGACCTCCTCGACGGTCGCCGACTCCGGCATGTTGACCGTCTTGGAGATGGCGCCGGAGATCCACGGCTGGATGGCGGCCATCATGCGGACGTGGCCCATCGGGGAGATGGCACGCTCGCCCATGGCGCAGTCGAAGACCTCGTAGTGCTCCTGCTTGAGGCCGGGGGCGTCGATCACATTGCCGTTCTCGGCGATGTGGGCGACGATCGCCTCGATCTGCTCCTCCTGGTAGCCCAGGCGGCGCAGGGCCTGCGGGACCGTGCCGTTGACGATCTGCATCGAGCCGCCGCCGACCAGCTTCTTGAACTTGACCAGGGCGAGGTCGGGCTCCACACCGGTGGTGTCGCAGGACATCGCGAGACCGATCGTGCCGGTCGGGGCGAGGACCGACGCCTGGGAGTTACGGAAACCGTTCTTCTCACCGAGGCGGATCACGTCCTGCCAGGCCTCCGTGGCGGCGGCCCAGACCGGGGTGTCCAGGTCGTCCATGCGGACGGCCACGGCGTTGGCGTCGGCGTGCTGCTTCATGACGCGGTTGTGGGCGTCCGCGTTGCGGGCGTAGCCGTCGTACGGGCCGACGACCGCGGCGAGCTCGGACGAGCGCTTGTACGCCGTGCCGGTCATCAGGGAGGTGATGGCACCGGCCAGCGCGCGGCCGCCCTCGGAGTCGTAGGCGTGGCCGGTCGCCATCAGCAGGGCGCCGAGGTTGGCGTAGCCGATGCCGAGCTGGCGGAAGGCGCGGGTGTTCTCGCCGATCTTCTGGGTCGGGAAGTCCGCGAAGCAGATGGAGATGTCCATCGCCGTGATGACGAGCTCGACGACCTGGGCGAAGCGCTCGACGTCGAAGGACTGGCTGCCCTTGCCGTCGTCCTTGAGGAACTTCATCAGGTTCAGCGAGGCGAGGTTGCAGGACGTGTTGTCCAGGTGCATGTACTCGCTGCAGGGGTTCGAGCCGTTGATCCGGCCGGACTCCGGGCAGGTGTGCCAGTGGTTGATGGTGTCGTCGTACTGGATGCCCGGGTCGGCACAGGCCCAGGCGGCCTCGGCCATCTTGCGGAACAGGCTCTTGGCCTGGACCTCCTCGATGACCTCGCCGGTCATCCGGCCGCGCAGACCGAACTGCCCGCCCTGCTCGACCGCCTTCATGAACTCGTCGTTCACGCGGACCGAGTTGTTGGCGTTCTGGTACTGGACGGACGTGATGTCGTCGCCGCCCAGGTCCATGTCGAAGCCCGCGTCACGGAGGGCGCGGATCTTCTCCTCCTCCTTGACCTTGGTCTCGATGAAGTCCTCGATGTCGGGGTGGTCGACGTCCAGGATGACCATCTTGGCGGCACGGCGGGTGGCGCCGCCCGACTTGATGGTGCCGGCCGAGGCGTCGGCGCCGCGCATGAAGGAGACCGGACCGGAGGCGTTGCCGCCGGAGGAGAGCAGTTCCTTGGAGGAACGGATCCGGGAGAGGTTCAGGCCGGCGCCGGAGCCGCCCTTGAAGATCATGCCCTCTTCCTTGTACCAGTCGAGGATCGACTCCATGGAGTCGTCGACGGACAGGATGAAGCAGGCGGAGACCTGCTGGGGCTGCGGGGTGCCCACGTTGAACCACACGGGGCTGTTGAAGCTGAAGATCTGGTGCAGGAGGGCGTACGCCAGCTCGTGCTCGAAGATCTCGGCGTCGGCGGGCGACGCGAAGTACTTGTAGTCCTCGCCGGCCTTCCGGTACGTCTTCACGATGCGGTCGATCAGCTGCTTGAGGCCGGTCTCGCGCTGCGGGGTGCCGACGGCACCGCGGAAGTACTTGCTGGTGACGATGTTGACCGCGTTCACCGACCAGAAGTCGGGGAACTCGACGCCACGCTGCTCGAAATTGACCGAGCCGTCGCGCCAGTTGGTCATGACGACGTCACGGCGCTCCCAGCTCACCTCGTCGTACGGGTGTACGCCGGGGGTGGTGTGGATGCGCTCGATACGCAGGCCCTTGGTGGCCTTCGTTCCCTTCGCGCGGGAACTCCGTGCCGGACCGCTCGCCGTCTCTGTCATGCCGCCTCCCTCTACGGGCAAAAACGCCCTGAAATGCCACGATGTTCCCGTGACACGCTCTTCTGTTTCGCGTTGCGGGCACGCTGAGCCGCCCCCGCAACAAGTCCTGGATCGCCGTCCGACATCCGGATCCGGGCCCACCGCCCGGCTCCGGTCCGCCCGTCAGCCGGCGATGCGGGCGGGCGCGGGCACCTGAGCGGCCCCGCCTGGCCCGTGATCGTCCTCCTGGCTCCCCGCTCCCGCGTCTTCGTCGTCCGCGGCGGGGTCCTGCGCCGCCCGCCTGAGCTCCGCGATCGCCGCCTCGAAGTCCTCGAGCGAGTCGAACGCCCGGTAGACCGAGGCGAATCGCAGATAGGCGACGAGGTCGAGCTCCTGCAACGGGCCGAGTATGGCCAGCCCCACGTCATGGGTGGTCAGCTCGGCGCTTCCGGTGGCCCGCACCGCCTCCTCGACCCGCTGGCCGAGCTGGGCGAGTGCGTCCTCGGTGACAGGTCGTCCCTGGCATGCCTTGCGCACACCGTTGATGACCTTGGTACGGCTGAATGGCTCGGTGACTCCGGACCGCTTGACCACCATGAGCGAGCACGTCTCCACGGTCGTGAAACGACGGGAGCAGTCCGGACACTGGCGGCGCCTGCGGATCGACGTGCCGTCGTCGGTCGTACGACTGTCGACCACACGGCTGTCGGGGTGCCTGCAGAAGGGGCAGTGCATGATCTCCAACCCTCCTCACAGCAGACTCAATGACCTCGTTGGGCCACATGAGCCCCTCGAAGCAGCCCCAAGCATAAGCGATCTCAGAGGCACCGGAGACCCGGGGGACCACAACTTGTGGGCTGCGGTAGCAATCCAACCACTAGATGTGGTGATTGGCTGATACATCGCCAGGTTGCGCGTGTCGCACACGTACCGCTACGGCGAATACGGAGATACCGTGGGCGCCACACGGAGGTCACGTGCGACTCCGGCGCAGATGGGGACGGTCGTCCCGGTCGGCGCCGGTCCGGATGGCAGACTGGTCACACCCACAAGGCCATCAGTCCGGCGGTGAAGAGTACAACAATGGGACCTTTTGTCCGCCGGGTACCGCGTGAGCCATACACCCAGACCTGCGATCGCGTCCGGTGAACCGCGTTTTTTCACTCGAACGTGTGTTTGGCGCAACCTTTCGAAAGCAACTACCGTTGTCCAGCAGGGAGACCATCGAGAGGGGCCGACGTGACCACGACCGCAGACAGTGCCACCATCACCGCCCAGGACCGCTCCCAGGGCCGAATCGACCCGGTGCATGCCATGAACGAAGCCGTGAATCCCGAGGGGCACAAGCGCTCCCTGCCGGGCCGACCTCCAGGCATCCGGGCGGACAGCTCGGGCCTGACCGACCGGCAGCGCCGGGTGATCGAGGTCATCCGGGACTCGGTGCAGCGGCGGGGCTACCCGCCGTCGATGCGGGAGATCGGCCAGGCCGTCGGCCTGTCGAGCACCTCCTCGGTGGCGCACCAGCTGATGGCACTGGAACGCAAGGGCTTCCTGCGCCGCGACCCGCACCGGCCGCGCGCGTACGAGGTGCGCGGCTCCGACCAGGCCGTCACCGTGCAGCCCACGGACACCGCCGGCAAGCCCGCCGCGTCGTACGTCCCGCTGGTCGGCCGGATCGCCGCCGGTGGGCCGATCCTCGCCGAGGAGTCGGTCGAGGACGTCTTCCCGCTCCCCCGGCAGCTGGTCGGTGACGGCGAGCTGTTCGTGCTCAAGGTGGTCGGTGACTCGATGATCGAGGCCGCGATCTGTGACGGCGACTGGGTCACCGTCCGCCGCCAGCCGGTCGCGGAGAACGGCGACATCGTCGCCGCCATGCTCGACGGCGAGGCCACGGTCAAGCGCTTCAAGCGCGAGGACGGCCATGTCTGGCTTCTCCCCCACAACTCGGCCTACGAGCCGATCCCCGGCGACGACGCGACCATCCTGGGCAAGGTCGTCGCGGTACTGCGGCGCGTGTGACGCCTGGCGGGCGGTCGACTCGCCCGCCCTCAGATCGGGCCCCGGAACCCCTGCGCCGGTTCCGGGGCCCTGTACTGTCCGGGACCCCGCCGCCGCTTGTTTCACATCGAAGGTTGGCCTGGCCGGCGCCGGTCAGGCCGACCCTCGATCATCACGCCTCCGCCTGCTGTGCGGCCGCATCGATGGCCGCCAGGGACTTCCTGACCTGATTACGGTCCGTGGTGTACCAGAAGTCGGGCAGTGACGCCTTGAGATAGCTCCCGTACCGGGCGGTGGCCAGCCGCTGGTCGAGTACGGCGACCACGCCCCGGTCCCCCGACGCGCGGACGAGCCGACCGGCGCCCTGGGCCATCAGAAGCGCGGCGTGGGTGGCGGCGACCGCCATGAAGCCGTTGCCGCCGGCGTCCTCGACCGCCTTCTGCCGGGCGCTCATGAGCGGGTCGTCCGGGCGCGGGAACGGGATCTTGTCCATTACGACCAGCTGGCAGCTGGGCCCCGGGACATCGACGCCCTGCCACAGTGACAGCGTGCCGAAGAGGCAGGTCCTGGGGTCGGCCGCGAAGTTCTTGATCAGCTCACCGAGGGTCTCCTCGCCCTGCAGCAGTATCGGGAACTCGGGGATCCGGACGCGCAGTTCCTCGGCGGCCTGCTGTGCGGCCCGCATAGAGGAGAAGAGACCGAGGGTGCGGCCGCCGGCGGCCTGGATCAGCTCGGTCAGCTCGTCGAGCATGTCGGCGCGGTCGCCGTCCCGCGCGGGGCGCGACAGATGCTTGGCGACATAGAGGATGCCCTGCTTCGGATAGTCGAAGGGCGATCCGACGTCGACGCCCTTCCACTGCGGGAGGTCCTCGCCCTCGGTGCCCTCCGCGGCGAGACCCAGGGAGGCGCCGACGCCGTTGAAGTCACCGCCGAGCTTGAGGGTCGCCGAGGTGAGCACGACCGAGCGGTCCGCGAAGAGCTTCTCCCTGAGCAGGCCCGACACGGACATCGGAGCGACGCGGACGGACGCTCCGAAGCGGTCATGACGCTCGTACCAGACGACGTCCCACTCGGAGCCGTTCACGATCCGCTCCGCCACGTCGTGCACGGTCTCCACGGAGGCCAGTGCCTGCTTGCGGACCGCATCCTCGTCCTGGACCGACTTGTCGCGGGTCGTGCCGATCGCGGAGATCACGGTGCGGGCTGCGTCGCGGAGAGCGGCCAGGGCGTAACCGAGGTCCTCCGGGATCTCCTCCAGACGACCCGGCAGAGCCAGCTCCATCAGCCGCTCGAAGCCCTCGGCGGCGGTCTGGAGCTGGTCCGCGGCCTTCTCGTCGACCAGTTTGGCGGCACGCCGGACCGCACGGTTGACCTGGCCAGGAGTGAGTTCGCCGGTGGCGACGCCGGTGACCCGCGAGACCAGTTCGTGCGCCTCGTCCACGATCAGCACCTCGTGCTGCGGGAGCACCGGGGCGCCCTCGATGGCGTCGATCGCGAGCAGTGCGTGGTTGGTGACGACGACCTCGGCGAGCTTGGCGCGCTCGCGGGCCATCTCGGCGAAGCACTCGGCGCCATAGGCGCACTTGGATGCGCCCAGACACTCCCTGGAGGAGACCGAGACCTGGGCCCAGGCCTTGTCGGAGACGCCCGGCGTGAGGTCGTCGCGGTCACCGCTCTCGGTCTCGTCCGCCCAGTCGCGCAGTCGCAGCAGATCCTGGCCCAGTTTGCTGGTCGGCGCGGCCGCCTCGAACTGGTCGAAGAGGCCCTCCTCCTCGTCCTGCGGCACGCCCTCGTGCAGTCGGTGCAGGCACAGGTAGTTCGACCTGCCCTTGAGCATCGCGAACTCCGGCCGGCGGCGCAGCAGCGGATGGAGGGCGTCGACGGTGCGCGGCAGGTCCCGCTCCACGAGCTGTCTCTGCAGGGCGAGGGTCGCCGTCGCCACGACGACCCGCTCCCCGTGCGCGAGCGCCGGCACCAGATAGCCGAGCGACTTTCCGGTGCCGGTGCCGGCCTGGACCAGCAGATGGGATCCGTCGTCGATCGCTCCGGCGACCGATTCGGCCATGGTCACCTGGCCGGGGCGCTCCGTACCGCCGACAGCTGTGACAGCGGCATGCAGGAGTTCAGGGAGTGAGGGCTTCGTCATAGCGCGACCACCCTACGGCCCGGCACTGACAATCGGGCGATCAAGGCGGCGGCGGTGGGTGGGATCACGCCGGATGCTCCTGGACGGACGGGCCGGGCGGGGAAGGGCGGACCGGAGGTTCGGCTGCTTCGAATTTTTTCGAGCGGCCGGAACTTGATCGGTCGCCGCTTCGTACTACATGTGTACGCGCAATCACTCAGCGCTACATCAGATGACGTAGGGACCGGTCCCGGATCATCAGGGCGGCCCGTTTGGCAGGCAGGTCGACCTCGGCCGCGTAGCGGTAGCCCGCGTTGAGGAAGGCGGCCACGGAGGGGGTGTTGCGAAGATCGGGCTCCGCGACGACGCGCGCACAGGCGGGGCGGTGGTCGAGCACGAGATCGGCCACGGCTCTGAGCAGGGCGGACCCCAGTCCCCGTCCCCGGTCGGCGACGGCACCGACGAGCAGGTGGATCCCGGTGTCGTGCGGGCGGGCCGGATAGTGGCGGGCGAGCGGGTCCAGGTCGGCCCGGTAGATCTCCCAGTAGCTCATCGGGGTGCCGTGGAGCAGGCCCAGGCACGGCACACTGCGTCCGTCTCCCGTCAGTTGGGCGCGCAGATGGTCCTCCGTCTGCTCCCGTGAGTCGGCCAGCTGCCAGAACGCGGCCACGGCAGGGTCGCTCATCCATCGGCTGACGATCGGCAGGTCGCGTTCCACGTTGACCGGCACGAGGTGGAAGAGGCCGACGGGGGTTTCGGTGGGACCCCAGGTGCCGATCCGGTCGAGCAGATCGGGTGTGCCGAGCGGGTCGAGTGCGGCGAGCCGGTCGTGGCCGGGTGCAGCGGCCCGGTCGGCGTCGAACGGGACGGCTCGGTCGCGGTCGAATGCGGAGAGACGGTCGTGGACCAGCGGACCGGGACGGTGGTCGTGATCGCGGTCGTGGTCGAACGTGGCGGTGCGGGTCTCGTCGGCCGGGGCGGTGTCCGTCTCGTCCCAGGCCGTCGGCGCGGGCCATTCCCTTCCGCCGCGGTCGGGGTCGGTCGTCCCTCCGACGTCGCCGTCGGCGCCGCCGGTCGTCGTCCCGGCGAAGAGGGCGCTGAATCCATCGGGCAGACGCAGGTCCAGGGTGTCCTCGCAGTCCCGGTCGTCCTCGGCGGGTCCGGGGCGGCCGGGGTGGACGGGATGGACCGGGACGAGGCCTGCGTCGGCGCTCGCGTCGGTGGGAGGCATGCTGCGCTCCTCTCAGGAGACGGGGTGGGTCATGTTCCTCGGTAGGTGAACGAAGGTCGGTGATCGAAGGCCGGTGGACGGAGACCGGTGGACGGAGACCGGTGGACGAAAGGACGGTGAGCGACGGGCCGGTGAGGTGGTCCGAGCGATCAGGACTGTGCGGAGTGGAGGGGGTTGGCGATGGTGACGTAGACGGACTGGGTGTCGACCGGGCCGACGAGTTCGTCGAGGCCGTGCAGCCGGGTCAGCAGGTTGGCCTTGCAGCGCAGGACGGGTGAGTCGAGCAGACGGCCGGGCAGGGGGCTGCGCAGCCGGGCGGGCCCGGTGGCCACGTCGGTGAGGAACCGGCGGAACGCCGCGAGCAGCAGGCGTTCGTCGGCGAGCCGCTGGGAGCCGAACGCGCCGATCAGGCCGAGCACGTTGTTGATGCCGAGGTAGTAGGCGAAGCGTTCGTCGGTGACCTCGTCGGAGACGAAGGTGTCGCTCTGCTCGCCGATGCCGGGCAGCCGGGCGTCGAGGTCGGCCCGCCGGGACTCACGGAAGTAGTAGCCCTGGTTGTCGCGGTATCGCCCGCCGGCGGGCCAGCCGTCGGCGTCCAGCAGGAGCAGGGTGTTCTGCTGGTGCGCTTCCAGCGCGATGCCGGCTTCGCCGTCGAGCCAGAGCACCGGGCGGACCACCTGCTCCAGGTAGCGCAGGAACCACTCGGCGCTGACGGCGCCGACGGGCCGTCCGGTGCGTTCGGCGAGCCGGGCGACCACCTGGGCGAGCCGGGAACGGTATGTCCCGGGCCTGCCGTTCGCCCCCGGGGCGTCGAGGGGCCGCGGGGCGACCAGCCCGGCGACGCAGGACGCGTCGTCGGCGGGGGTGAACGGGTTGTGCCGGATCACCACGTCCAGTCCGGGTACGGGTCGGCCGTCCTCGCCGTCGACGGCCAGCCAGGCGGGGTCGCGCACGATGTCGAAGCCCGGGTGGGCGGCCTGCCAGTGCTTCGCGAGGCCGGTGCGCAGCAGGCGGTGCACCTCGACGCCTCGGTGGAGTTCCTTGCGGAGGTTCTCCCGGCGGGAGTTGGTGATGCGCAGGCCCAGTGACAGCTTGAGCATGGCGGGAGCGCCAGTGCGGTGGACGGTTCGTACGGAGGAGGTGGGATGCCAGGGGGCGCCGAGGGGGCCCAGGTCGCGGAGGAGTCCGGCGTCGAGGAGGGCGGCGGTCTCCGCGCGGTGGCGGACCTCGCGGGCCTGCCAGGGGTGCAGGGGCAGGGCGGCGGCGCAGCCGTCGGGCAGGGGCAGGGCCGTTCCCGCCAGACGTGCCATCAGGTGCGGCGCGGGGAGGGGGCGGCCTCGCTCGGTCCAGGCCGAGTCGGTGACGAGAAGGGAGGAGGCGACCGCCATCCAGTGCAGCGGGAAGGAGCCGCGCAACTCCGGCGAGTAGAGCCGGGCTTCGGACTCGGTCAGACCCTCACGGCTCTTCGGGGTCGGATGGAACGGGTGGCCGAGGAGGAGTGCCTGCTCGGCGGCGAGGAAGCGGTCGGGGCCGTCGGCGGGACGGGCGCGCCGGTCCACGATGAAGGTGACGGTGCGACGCAGTGAGTCGGCGACGCGGGCCACGAGGTCGCCGTCGTCGGGGGTGGCCCGGGCGACAGGGGAGCCGTCGGCGGCGCCGGGTGAGCCGTCCCGGGTACCGGACGCGCCGCCGGGGCCGGGCGAGCTGTCACCGGCGCCGGTTGTGCCGATGGTTCGGGTGGTGCCGTCACTCTGGGCCGGCACGCCGTTGGCGGTGCGGGGTGTGCTGTCGCTCCGGGCAGGAACGCCGTTGGCGGCGCGGAGAACGCCGTCGGCCTGGCCGGGGACGCCGTCGGCTCGACGGACCGCTCCGTCGGCTCGGCGCGCCGCCGGGTCTTCGGCTCGCGGCCCTGCCGGGTCCTCGGGTCGCCTGGCCATGCCGTCGGCTCCCCAGGCCGTCTCCCGGGTGAGCAGGGCGGCGAGGGTGACCGCGTCGACGGGTGGGGCGGTGTCGGGGGTGCCGGCCAGACGGGGTTGGCCGAATCGGTGCCAGCCGGTCGGGGACCAGTGGCGGACCGGGGTGATGAGGGCCGTACCGCTGGAGGGGAGCGGGATGCGGAGGGTGGCGGTGTCGGGCGCGGGGAGGTTCGTCTCGCGTACCCAGCAGCGCAGCAGGTTCTCCACCGCTGCGGCCTGGGCGGCGATATGCGGGTCGGGGTGCTCAAGAAGGTCCCCGGTGTCGTCGCGCGGGCGCTCGGGCGGGGCGGTGCGGCCACGTTGTTGGGGAACCGACTCGGCGAGCGGAACGGGGCGCCCCTGTGGGCTTTGGTCTCCGTGATCGTCGGGGG
Organism: Streptomyces sp. Ag109_O5-1; assembly: GCF_003814875.1. Classification (GTDB taxonomy): domain Bacteria; phylum Actinomycetota; class Actinomycetes; order Streptomycetales; family Streptomycetaceae; genus Streptomyces; species Streptomyces sasae. Next base: position 3,477,587 of record NZ_RKQF01000001.1, read on the forward strand.
TGGGGGTGGCGTTCAAGGGGGGTTCCTCGGGGACTTGTGGGGGGCGGGGAGTTCGCCGTCGGTCGGGGCGGACTCGCTTGATGCGCAGGGGAGTCGAGTGCTGAGCGTCCTGATGAGAGAGGTGGGGACGATGAGGGGTTTCCGGAGGCGGCCGACCGGCCCGCCCGGTGTGCGTCGGCGGGTCGGCCCGTTCCGGGTGCTGCGGCTAGCCGGTCGGTTTCCTGCGGCCGTCCGGGCGTGGCGGCAGAACACCGTGGCCGGCCGGGTCGCGGGCCACCGCGTCCACCGCGTCGGCGAGCCGGTCCAGTACGGCGGCCGCCTGTTCGTCGCTGATGGTGAGGGGCGGGAGAAGCCGTACGACACCGGCGTGGCGACCGCCGAGTTCGACGATCAGGCCGCGCTCCAGACAAGCGCGTTGCACAGCGGCGGCGAACTCGGGCGCCGCGGGCCGCGGCTCGCGACGCGCATCGGCGTTCCACCCGGTCGCGGCCCCGCCGACGGCGCCGCGCCCCACGCCCGGCGCGCGGTCGAGGGCGCCCGCCGCATCGCCGCCCGCACTCACCACGCCGTCCGCACGGTCCGTGACACCCGCCGCGCCGTTACCGGCACCGGCCACCCCACCCGGCACGCCCCGCCCCCACCCACGGACGTGGTCTCGTCCGCCCATGTCCGCCGCACCGCCATGCACACCCAGCCGGCCGTCTCGCCCACCCGCATCCTCGGCACCGGTCCGCCCGCCCGTCGTCGTACGCCCCGTCCCGCGCGCTTCCCGGTCCCCCGCGCTCGCCCCCGTCGCGCCGCCCGTGTCCCGGGCCTCGCCCGTACGTCCCTCCCCCTCCGGATCGACCAGTTCCACCCCGATCATCAGCCCCCGCCCGCGCACATCCCCGATGCACGCGAACTCCGCCTGGAGAGTCCGAAGCTGGGAGAGCATCCGGGAGCCGAGCAAGCCCGCCCGTTCGGCGAGGGCGTTCTCGCGGACGTGGGCGAGGGTGGCCGTCCCGGCGGCCATGGCGAGTTGGTTGCCCCGGAAGGTGCCGGCGTGGGCGCCGGGTTCCCAGACGTCGAGGTCGTCGCGGTAGACGACGACGGCAAGAGGGAGGCTGCCGCCGATGGCCTTGGACAGGACCATCACGTCCGGGGTGACCCCGCTGTGCTCGACGGCCCAGAAGGCGCCGGTCCTGCCCACCCCGGTCTGGATCTCGTCCGCGATGAGGGGGATGGACCGGTCGGCGGTGACTCGGCGCATCCGGCGCAGCCAGTCGTCCGGGGCCGGGATCACTCCGCCCTCCCCCTGGACGGGTTCGAGGATCATGCCGGCGGGCAGCGGGACGCCGGACTTGGGGTCGTCGAGGACGGACTCGGTCCAGCGGGCGGCGAGTTCCGCGCCGCGCGGGCCGCCGACGCCGAACGGGCAGCGGTAGTCCTGGGGGTAGGGCAGCCGGGCGACACGGACATCGCCGGCCCCGCCGGAGGCGGCCAGGGCGCCGGTGGTCATCCCGTGGTACGCCCCGGTGAAGGCGAGGATGCCGGTGCGGCCGGTCGCGGCCCGGACGAGTTTGAAGGCGGCCTCGACGGCGTCCGTGCCGGCGGGCCCGCAGAACTGGACGCGGGCCCGGTCGGCGAGGCCGGGCGGCAGGGTGCGGAACAGTTCGGTGATGAAGGCGTCCTTGACCGGGGTCGCCAGGTCGAGGACGGAGAGCGGGGCGCCGGAGTCGAGGACCTTGCGGATCGCCTCCAGCACGACCGGGTGGTTGTGTCCGAGCGCGAGGGTGCCGGCGCCGGAGAGGCAGTCGAGGTAGCGGCGGCCGTCGGCGCCCTCGATGGTCAGGCCACGGGCCCGCACGGGCACGATGGGGAGGGCGCGCGCGTAGGTACGTGCCCTCGACTCGCGCGCCGACTGACGCCTCAGGATCCCCTCGTGCGCCGCGCGCGCTCCCCCGGGCGTCCCCCCGGTCACCGACTCCGTCACGGCCACGGCTGGCTGTCCTCCCCGCTGTCCAGAGGCGAGTTGATCGGCGGGGCCCTGGGCACAGGCAGCGGACCCCCCACCACTACCAACCCCGGACCGTCCGACGGGTTACGGGTCATCTCAAGATCATTGCGGCGCCCTCGCCTTGGTCCGCACCTCTCATTCGACCCGCCGGACAGAGGACCATCCCTCGACGGAATCCCAGATCATGTCTTGACATCCGGATCAAGCAATTCGTAGCTTGGCTCAGTATTTACATCCGTGATGAGCGTTCATATTCGCGAACCAGCCGAACTCATCGACCACGGACCGGAGGCAGTCACCGCATGAACACTCCCGCAGGCACGAGGATCCGCGAGCTGGTCATCACACCCATCGCCTTCCGCGACCCGCCGCTGCTCAACTCCAACGGTGTCCACGAGCCCCTCGCGGTGCGGATCGTCCTCCAACTCGTCCTGGAGGACGGCACGGTGGGCCTCGGGGAGTCCCCGGGTGGCACGGCCCGGCTGGAACGGCTCGAGAAGGCCGCGAAGACGGTCGTGGGCATGGACGTCTTCGACGCGACGGCCGTCGTCGCGGCCGTCGACGCGGCTCTGCTGCCGACCGTACCCAGCTCGCACGAACGCGGCTGGACCACGAGTGCGGTGGAGGTGGCCTGCATGGACGCGCAGGGCAAGCTGCTCGGGCGGCCGGTCAGCGACCTGCTCGGCGGCACGGTCCGGGACTCGGTGCCCTTCGCCGCGTACCTCTTCTACAAGTGGGCGGAGCACCCGGCACTGGACGGACGCCCGGCGGTCGGCGACGGCTGGGGGGCGGCGCTGGATCCGGCCGGCGTCGTCGAGCAGGCGCGGCTGATGCAACAGCGGTACGGGTTACGGTCGTTCAAGCTGAAGGGTGGCGTGTTCCCGCCGGACGAGGAGATCGCGGCGATACGGGCGCTGGCGGAGGCGTTCCCCGGGCAGCCCTTGCGGCTCGATCCCAACGTGGCTTGGTCGGTGGAGACCTCGAAGTACGTCGCCCATGAGCTCGGGGACGTCCTCGAATACCTGGAGGACCCGACCGCGACCATCGAGGGCATGGCGGCCGTGGCGGAGGAGTCGCCGCTCCCCCTCGCCACCAACATGTGTGTGATCGCCTGGGAGCATCTGAGGCCGGCGATCGAGCAGCGCGCGATCCAGGTGCTGCTGACCGACCACCACTACTGGGGCGGGCTCCGTCGCACCCGTGAACTCGCCGCGGTCTGCGAGACGTTCGGGCTCGCCCTGTCCATGCACTCCAACTCGCATCTGGGCATCAGCCTCGCCGCGATGACCCATGTCGCGGCCGCGATCCCGAACCTGGACCACTCCTGCGACACGCACTACCCGTGGAACAGCGCCGACGATGTGATCGTCCCCGGTGTGCTGGAGCTGAAGGACGGTGCGGTGCGGGTGCCGACCGGTCCGGGACTCGGCGTCGAACTCGATCATGAGGCGCTGGACCGGCTGCACCGGCTGTACCTGGAGTCGGGGATGCGCACACGGGACGACACCGGTTACATGCGGCGCGTGGATCCCAGCTACGAATTTCGGTTGCCCCGCCGGTGAGGCCCGTAGCGAAACCGTTGCCCTTCCATCGGGAGTCCCCCACAGCGACCGCATAGTGTGTGGCGCTGAAGTTCCGTACCAACAGGGGGAGTCACCACCATGCGATCCTTCCGGCCGTCGTCCGTCCTGCGCCGTGGAAGGGGCGCGCCCCGTGCGCTGGCGGCCGTCGCCCTCGCCTCGTCGCTGGCCCTGACCGCCACCGCCTGCAGCGGTTCCAACGACGCCAACGCGGGCGGCCCGGCCTCGGCGTCCGCCACGGCCGACACCGGCGACGGCAAGATCAAGATCCCGGACGACATCAAGAACAAGCTCAAAGAGCACGGGATCGACATCGACAAGTGGAAGCACGGCGCCTGGAAGAACTGGAACAAGGACGACTGGCTGCGCGAGGCCAACGATTTCATCAACCCCATCATCAAGGGGCTGTGGGACCCGGACCGGATGCGGGACGCCAACGACCCGGACAAGAACAAGGGTGTCGACGACAACGACATCTCCGGTGACCAGGGCGTGACCGACCCGACGCCGGCGCCGGTCCAGGCGAAGGCCGTCCGGCCGACGTACCACGCGAGCGCGGCCGCCTCCGGGAAGGTGTTCTTCGACTCCCCCGAGGGCACGATGGTCTGCTCGGCGACGGTCGTCGAGGACCCCGCGCACCCGGGCAAGTCCAACCTGGTGTGGACGGCGGGACACTGTGTGCACGCCGGCAAGAAGGGCGGCTGGTACCGGAACATCGCGTTCGTGCCGTCGTACAACGACCAGGGTCTGACGGGTGCGGCGCTGGCGAAGGCGACCCGCTCGGAGATCGCGCCCTACGGCGTCTGGTGGGGTGACGGGGCGCAGACCTCGCAGCAGTGGATCGATCAGGGCGGGGAGACGGGCGGCGACGGTGCGTCGTACGACTACGCCGTGATCCATGTGACGCCCGAACAGGGCGGTAGCGGCAAGTCCCTGGAGGAGACGGTCGGTTCGGCGCTTCCGGTGAACTTCGACGCTCCGGCCGTGCCGAAGGTGTCGAGCATCACGGCCAAGGGGTATCCGGCGGCGAAGCCGTACGACGGGTCGTTGCTGTACCAGTGCGCGGACAAGCCGGGGCGGCTGTCGGTCGATGCGTCGGCGCCGACGATGTACCGGATCGGGTGCACGATGACCGGCGGGGCGTCCGGGGGTGGCTGGGTGGAGACCGGGTCGGGCGGGAAGCCGGCGCTGGTGTCCAACACGTCCATCGGGCCGGTGAGTTCGGGGTGGCTGGCCGGCCCTCGGTTGGGTGCTGTGGCCAAGGGTGTGTACGAGGCGGTCAGTAAGGAGTTCGCTGATCAGTGAGGGCGGCTGATATCGCCTTGTCGCCGTAGGGGGAACTGTGGTTCGGCGGCTGACGGCCGTCGTGGATTGCTCGCGCCCACGCGGCGGAGCCGCATATCGATAACAGCCCCGCGCCCCTGAAAGACAAAAGACACAAGGCCCCGCTCCCCGGTAAGGGGAGCGGGGCCTTCACCTGCCCGTCGTCACGCAGCCGGAGCCGGAACGTACGGCGCGAGTTCCGCCGCCAGTTCCTCGTGGACGCGGACCTTGAGGAGGGTGCCCTCGGCGGTGTGCTCCTCCGAGATCACCTCGCCCTCGTTGTGGGCGCGGGCCACCAGCTTGCCGTGGGTGTACGGGACCAGGGCCTCGATCTCGACCGACGGGCGGGGCAGGTCGTTGTCGATCAGGGCCAGGAGTTCGTCGATGCCCAGGCCGGTGCGGGCCGAGACCGCGATCGAGCGTTTCTCGTTGCGTAGCAGGCGCTGGAGGACCAGGGGGTCCGCCGCGTCCGCCTTGTTGATCACTACGATCTCCGGTACGTCGGTCGCGCCGACGTCCCTGATCACCTCGCGTACGGCGGCCAGCTGCTCCTCCGGGGTCGGGTGCGCGCCGTCGACCACGTGCAGGATCAGGTCGGAGTCGCCGACCTCCTCCATGGTGGAGCGGAACGCCTCGACCAGGTGGTGGGGCAGGTGGCGGACGAAGCCGACCGTGTCCGCCAGGGTGTAGAGGCGGCCGCTCGGGGTCTCCGCGCGGCGGACGGTCGGGTCCAGGGTCGCGAACAGGGCGTTCTCGACCAGGACACCTGCGCCCGTGAGGCGGTTGAGCAGGGAGGACTTGCCGGCGTTGGTGTAGCCCGCGATGGCGACGGACGGCACCTTGTTGCGGCGGCGCTCCTGGCGCTTGATCTCGCGGCCGGTCTTCATCTCCGCGATCTCCCGGCGCATCTTCGCCATCTTCTCGCGGATCCGCCGCCGGTCCGTCTCGATCTTGGTCTCACCGGGACCACGGGTGGCGAGGCCGCCGCCCTTGCCGCCGCCCATCTGGCGGGACAGCGACTGACCCCAGCCTCGCAGCCTCGGCAGCATGTACTGCATCTGCGCGAGCGAGACCTGCGCCTTGCCCTCTCGGGACTTGGCGTGCTGGGCGAAGATGTCCAGGATCAGGGCGGTCCGGTCGATGACCTTGACCTTGACGACGTCCTCCAGCTGGATCAGCTGGCCCGGGCTCAGCTCACCGTCACAGATGACGGTGTCGGCGCCGGTCTCGACGACGATGTCGCGCAGCTCCAGGGCCTTGCCGGAGCCGATGTAGGTGGCCGCGTCGGGCTTGTCGCGGCGCTGGATGACGCCGTCGAGCACGAGTGCGCCCGCCGTCTCGGCGAGGGCGGCCAGCTCCGCGAGGGAGTTGTCCGCGTCCTGTGCGGTGCCCGAGGTCCAGACCCCGACGAGCACGACCCGCTCCAGGCGGAGCTGTCGGTACTCGACCTCGGTGACGTCCTCGAGCTCGGTGGAGAGGCCCGCCACGCGGCGCAGGGCCGCGCGCTCGGAGCGGTCGAACTGGTCGCCGTCCCGCTCTCCGTCGATCTCGTGGCTCCAGGCGACGTCCTCTTCCATCAGGGCATCGGCCCGAAGACCGTCGGGGTAGTCCTGCGCGAGGCGCCTGGTGTCCTGGGAAGGGGAAGAAGAGGAGGTCATTGGGTCCTTTACGTCGATGGGGATGCCGAAGCCGGCGGGTGTGATGCTGACAACGTTCCAACGTACGAGTACCCCGGGAGATTCCCCGCGACCCGTGCCGCGTGCGGCGTACCGCGCCGACCCCATGATGGTCGCACGGTACGCCCCGTCCCGGCACGGTGTTATTCCGGGGGCCGCCCCGCCGTCACTTCCGGGCCTTCTGCCTGGCCGAGGCCGGGACCTGCTTCCAGTCCGGGTGGCCGGGCATCGGCGGGGTCTTCTGGCCGTACAGCCAGGCGCGGAAGAAGCCGGTGAGATCGCGGTCGGCGACCGCGGAGGCCAGGTGGACGAAGTCGGCGGTGGTGGCGTTGCCGTCCTTGTACCGCTGCACCCACATCCGCTCCAGGCGTTCGAAGGCGGGCTTGCCGATCTCCTGGCGCAGGGCGTACAGGGCCAGGGCGGCGCCGTCGTAGATGTTCGGGCGGAAGATGCTGATCTTCTGGCCGGGCGCGGGCGGCTTGGGCATGGCGGGCGGTCCGCCCTCGGCGCGCCAGCGGTCGGAGGCGCCGTACGCCGCCTTCATGCGGTTGATCATGGGCTGCTTGCCCTTCTCCTCCGCGTACAGCTCCTCGTACCAGGTGGCGTGGCCCTCGTTCAGCCAGACGTCGGACCAGACGTGCGGGCTGACGCTGTCGCCGAACCACTGGTGGGAGAGCTCGTGCACCATGACCGACTCGATGTACCACTTCGGGTACGCGGGCTCCGTGAAGAGGTCCTTCTCGAAGAGGGAGAGCGTCTGGGTCTCCAGCTCGAAGCCGGTGGAGGCCTGGGCCATCAGTACGCCGTACGTCTCGAACGGGTACGGTCCGACCTTGCTCTCCAGCCAGGCGATCTGGTCCGGGGTCTTGGCCAGCCAGGGTTCGAGCTTCTTGGCGTCGGCGCTCGGGACGACGTCCCGGACGGGCAGTCCGTGCGGTCCGGCACGGTGCAGTACGGCGGAGCGGCCGATGGAGACCTGGGCCAGTTCGGTGGCCATGGGGTGCTGGGTGCGGTAGGTCCAGGTCGTCGAGCGGCCGATCCGGACGGAGTCGGTGGGAAGGCCGTTGGCGACGACGGTGTAGCCCTTCGGGGCGGTGATGTGGAAGGTGAACATCGCCTTGTCGGACGGGTGGTCGTTGCACGGGAAGACCAGGTGGGCGGCGTCGGCCTGGTTGGCCATGGCGAGCCCGTCCGTGGTGCGCACCCAGCCGCCGTCCTGGCCCTTGGCGGGCACCGGATCGCTGGTGTGCTTCACGGTGATCCGGGTCCAGCTGCCCTGCCGCAGCGGCCGGTCGGGGGTGACGACCAGATCCTCGCCGGCGCCCGCGAAGGCGGCGGGCCGGCCGTCGACCTCGACGGACGCGACCTTGCCGTGCGCGAAGTCGAGGTTGACCCGGTCCAGGTCCTTGGTCGTCCAGGCGTCGATGGTGGTGACGGCCTGCAGCGGCTTGTCGTTGCTGCCGGGATAGGTGAAGGAGAGGTCGTACGACGCCACGTCGTACCCCGGGTTGCCGAGGTACGGGAAGAGCCGGTCGCCGACGCCGAGCGGAACCGGCGGGGCGCTCGCGCCCAGGAGGGCGACGGAGACGGCGGAGGCGAGGAGGACAGCGGCCTTCCGGCGCCGGGGCGAGCGGGTGCGGAAAGTGAGCGGCATGGACCACCGCTACCAACGCGTTCCCGGTTCACGGCGACGGCTCGCGACCAAACCACCCGAACGAGTAAGTCACCGGCATTTCGTTCGGCTCATGTCGTACCCGTCGGGCATGTCACTGGTGTTGCGCCCGGCCCACGTCGTACACCCCGGGCACATTGCGCATCGCGCGCATCAGGTCGGGGAGGTGGGCCGCGTCGGGGAGTTCGACCGTGTACGTGTGGCGGACGCGCTGCTGGCTGGGCGGTTCCACGGTCGCCGAGACGATCTCGGCGCCCTCCTGGGCCATCGCCTCGGTGAGGTCGGCGAGCAGATGGGGGCGGCCGAACGATTCGGCGACCAGGGTGACCCGGCAGGCGGTGCTGTCGCCCCAGCTCACGGCGGTCTCGGGGCGCCCGGTGCCCTTCATGTGCGCCACCGCGGCACACTCGACGCGGTGCACGGTGACCACTCCCCCGCGTACGGCGAAGCCGGTGACCTCGTCGGGCGGTACGGGGGTGCAGCAGCCGGCCAGCCGTACGGTCGCGCCGGGGCGGTCGACGACGACGGCGCTGGCGGTGCGGGGGCTGGAGGCCTGGGGTTCCGGGACAGGTCGGGTGGGTACCGCGGCGGGGACGTGCGGTTCCTCGGCGCTGTCCGGGTGGGTGGCCAGCCAGCGCTGGATGGCGATCCGGGCCGCCGGGGTATGGGCGTGCTCCAGCCACTCCCGGGAGGGCTCGGAGGCCGGGTCCTGGCCCATCAGGAGCTGGACGGTGTCGCCGTCCCTGAGGACCGTGCTGAGGGTCGCGAGGCGGCCGTTGACGCGGGCGCCGATGCAGGCGTGGGCGTCCTCGCCGTACTGGGCGTAGGCGGCGTCGACGCAGCTGGCGCCCTCGGGGAGGCCGAGGGTGCCGCCGTCGGGGCGGAAGACGGTGATCTCGCGGTCCTGGGCGAGGTCCTCGCGCAGGGTGGACCAGAAGGTGTCGGTGTCGGGGGCCGCCTTCTGCCAGTCGAGGAGGCGGGAGAGCCAGCCGGGGCGGGTGGGGTCTGCGCGCTCGCCGTCGGCCGGATCCTCGGAGGTCTCCGGTGCGGGGGCGTCGGCGGCCGGGGCGTAGGGGTTGCCGAGGGCGACGACTCCGGCCTCGGCGACCTTGTGCATCTGGTGGGTGCGGATGAGGACCTCGGCGACCTGGCCGTCGGCGCGGGCCACCGCCGTGTGCAGTGACTGGTACAGGTTGAACTTCGGTACGGCGATGAAGTCCTTGAACTCCGAGACCACCGGGGTCAGACAGGTGTGCAGTTCGCCGAGGACGGCGTAACAGTCGGCGTCCTCGTTGACCAGCACCAGGAGCCGGCCGAAGTCGGCGCCGCGCAGTTCGCCGCGCTTGCGGCTGACGCGGTGGACGGAGACGAAGTGCCGTGGCCGGATGAGGACTTCGGCGGGGATGTCGGCCTCGCGCAGCACTGAGCGCACCTCGTCGGCGATCGCGGCGAGGGGGTCGTCGGCACGGGCCGCGTTCGCGGCGATCAGCTCCCGGGTGTGCTCGTACTCCTCGGGGTGCAGGATCGCGAAGACCAGGTCCTCCAGCTCGGTCTTCAGGGCCTGCACGCCGAGCCGCTCGGCGAGCGGGATGAGGACGTCACGGGTGACCTTGGCGATGCGTTCCTGCTTCTCGCGGCGCATCACGCCGAGGGTGCGCATGTTGTGCAGCCGGTCGGCGAGCTTGATCGACATCACACGGACGTCGCTGCCGGTGGCGACGAGCATCTTCCGGAACGTCTCGGGTTCGGCGGCGGCCCCGTAGTCGACCTTCTCGAGTTTCGTCACCCCGTCGACCAGATAACGGACCTCCTCGCCGAACTGTTCCCGCACCTGATCGAGCGTCACATCGGTGTCCTCGACGGTGTCGTGGAGCAGGGACGCCGTCAGGGTCGTGGTCTCGGCCCCGAGTTCGGCGAGGATCAGGGTCACCGCGAGGGGATGGGTGATGTACGGCTCACCGCTCTTGCGCATCTGACCGCGGTGCGAGGACTCGGCCAGCACATAGGCGCGGCGCAGCGGCTCGAGGTCGGCGTCGGGGTAGTGGGCGCGGTGCGCCTCCGCGACATGGCCGATGGCGTCGGGCAGTTTGCCGCGGGCGGCGTTGCCGAGCAGCGCGGCCAGGCCGAGCCGGCGCAGGTCGATCCGGGCGCGGGCCTTCCTGCGGGCCACTGTGGGCACTACAGGACCGGGCGTCGCAGGGTTCGTGGCCTCCGCACTCATGGGCACACCTCCGGCTCGTGGACCGGCGGACGGGGCCCCAGGGCATACGCGGCTCAGGGATTGGCGACGTTCCCCCGTCCGTGCCGGTGCTTGATGCTACCGAGCCCATCGCGCCCGATTGACCGGCTCCCGCCGAGCGTGAAACGGATCACCCAATCGAGCGACGATTTGGAGGTTTACGATTTTGCGCCACCTGTTCGGGGTGTGGCCGATGTTTCTCGCCGCCCGGGGCAACGCGGGCCGTGGATCCAGGCGTTGGACGACCACCCGGACCACGGTTCATTACGTTCAGTCAGCTCGGTGGAGGGCGTTTTCCAGCCACTCGGCGTCGATCTCGCCCTCGGCAACGATCACGGCGGGGCCGGTCATCTCGATCTCGCCGTCGGGCCGTTCGGTGATGACGAGCCGGCCGCCGGGCACGTCCACGGTGTAGGTCACCGGGGTGCCGGTGGCGGCGGGGTCGGCGCCGTCACGGCGGATGGCGGCCACGGCGACCGCGCAGGCGCCGGTGCCGCAGGAGCGGGTCTCGCCGGAGCCGCGCTCGTGCACGCGCATCGCGACGTGGCGGGGGCCGCGGTCGACGACGAACTCGACGTTGACCCCTTCGGGGTAGGCCGACGGGGGGCTGAAGGGGGGCGGGGTGTAGAGGTCGCCGGCGTGGGCGAGGTCCTCGACGAAGGCGACGGCGTGCGGGTTGCCCATGTTCACGTTCCGCGCGGGCCAGGTGCGGTCGCCGACGCTCACGGTCACGTCGCCCTCGGGGAGGCGGGCGCTGCCCATGCCGACGGTGACATCACCGTCCTTCGCGATGTGGACCTTCTTCACTCCGCCGCGCGTGGCCACGGCGAGGTCGCCCTCGGTGACGTGGCCGGCGTGCTGGAGGTAGCGGGCGAAGACGCGGACGCCGTTGCCGCACATCTCGGCGATCGAGCCGTCGCCGTTGCGGTAGTCCATGAACCACTCCGCGTCGGCGGCCATCCCCTTGGCCTCGGGGTGCGCAGCGGACCGTACGACGTGCAGCACGCCGTCGGCCCCGATGCCGGCCCTGCGGTCGCAGAGAGCGGCGACCGTGGCCGGGGTGAGGTCGAGGGCGTTGTCCGGGTCCGGGACGATCACGAAGTCGTTCTCGGTGCCGTGGCCCTTGAGGAAGGGGATGCTCATTCTTCGAGGGTACGGGAGGGGTGCGTGGCGCCTTGGCTGCGGGCCGGTGGGGGCTGGCGGTTCGGCTGCGGGCCGGCGGGCTGGCGGTTCGGCTGCGGGCCCGTGGGAGCTGGTCGCGCAGTTCCTCCTCCAGCCCTTCGGCCGGGGGTACCCCCAGCGCCCCTGACGGGGCGCTGCAGTCAGCGGCGTTTTCTAGCGCAGTCGTGCTACTCGCCAGACGGCCAGGACGGCCACGATCGCCACCAGGGCCATGTAGGCGATCACCACGCGCCAGTCGGGCCTGCGGCCCGAGCCCTTCGCCGGGATGCCCGGCCAGGTGTAGCCGACCCTGCGGGCGGCCGTCATGCCCCAGCCCGCCGCGCAGGAGCAGATCAGCAGGCCCAGCATCGCGATCACCGCTCCGCTGTCGCCGAAGTCGAAGGCCAGCGGGAACGCGAACATCAGGGAGCCGACCGCGGCAAGGCTCACGATGGGGGCCAGCTGCCACAGGCGCAGCCGGCGCTGCGGACGGAGTTCGACCTCGACCTCGGGGCCGCTCGCGAACATCTCCTCCGGCTCGGGGCCGTCGGCGGTCACACCGCCGCCCACCGTGTCGTCCGGACCGTCGGAGCTCAGCCGGTCCTCGGCCTCTTCCGTGTCACTGGGCCCGACTGCGACATGCTCGGTGTCTTCTGCGGTGTCGCGAGGGCCGGCCTCCATCGCCACGCGCCCTCCCAACCTAGGACTCCACTTGCGATCGAAGCTCGATGATGGCACGTCGCCGGAGGCCGGGACGGCCGGTGGCGCATCCCGATGCCATGACGTGATCAGGCTGTGACCGGTCGTTCGAGCAACGCCAGGGCCAGCCGCGGAAGTTCCTCGCGGTCCGCCGCGGCCCCACTCAACCAGTGCACCCGCGGGTCGCGCCTGAACCATGAATCCTGGCGGCGCGCGAAGCGTTTGGTGGCACGGACGGTCTCGGCCCGCGCTTCCGCTTGCGTGCACTCCCCGGCGAGCGCCGCGAGGACCTGCTGGTAGCCGAGGGCGCGCGACGCCGTGCGGCCCTCGCGCAGCCCGTGCGCCTCCAGTGCGCGCACCTCCTCCACGAGCCCGGCCTCCCACATCCGGTCGACGCGGAGCGCGATGCGCTCGTCGAGCTCGGGGCGGGCCACGTCGACGCCGATCTGGACGGTGTCGTAGACGGAGTCATGGCCCGGGAGGTTGGCGGTGAAGGGCTGGCCGGTGATCTCGATCACCTCCAGGGCCCGGACGATTCGGCGGCCGTTGCTGGGCAGGATGGCCCGTCCGGCCCCGGGGTCGGCGGCGGCCAGCCGGGCGTGCAGGGCGCCGGAGCCGCGCAGCGCGAGTTCCTCCTCCAGGCGGGCCCTGACCTCGGGGTCGGTGCCGGGGAACTCCAGGTTGTCGACGGCACCGCGGACGTACAGCCCGGAGCCGCCGACCAGGATCGGCCAGCGGCCCTCGGCGAGCAGGGCGTCGATGCGGGCGCGGGCGAGCCGCTGGTACTCGGCGACGGAGGCTGTGACGGTGACGTCCCAGATGTCGAGCAGGTGGTGCGGTACGCCGGCGCGCTCCTCGGGCGTCAGCTTGGCGGTGCCGATGTCCATCCCCCGGTACAGCTGCATGGAGTCGGCGTTGACGACCTCACCGCCGAGCCGTTGGGCCAGGAAGACGCCGAGGTCGGACTTTCCGGCCGCAGTGGGGCCGACGACGGCGATGACACGGGGGGCGGGGGGTGCGCTGCTCACCGCACCAGTCTTGCAAACCTCGGACGCGGCTCTCGAACGAGTTACGTGACGGTGCGTGTCCGGCTTCGTTGCCCGTTGCGAGATTCCCGCCGTCGCTGCCGGGAGGCAGTGACCGGAGTGGCGCAAACGGACGCACCGGGTCACGCGGGATTTCGCCCGCACGAGTAACGTATGGAGTGGATATGGGCGTTTTTGCACGGCTCCTCGGAAAGAAGCCGAAGGTCATGGAGGAGCCGGAAGCCGAGGCACCGGCCGGTACCGAGCCGGACGGGTCCGAGGCGGAGAACGCGGCGGAGCAGGCGGCCGAGGCGACGGCTGCGAAGGGGCCTGGCGAGGACGACGGCGGGAGCGCGGACACGGAGCCGGACATGGAGCCGGATACCGAGCCGGAAACGGGCGCCGCGGTCGTCGCCGCCGAGAGCACCGAGATCCCCAAGCAGCAGTCCGCCAGGGAGGCCGCCGACAACGAGGCCGGCGAGGGCGCCCGGACTTAACGGCCCGCGAGGGAAGGTGGACCATGCGTCTTTTGGACAATTTGAAGGCCAAGCTCACCCCGGCCAAGGACAAGGCCTCTCACCTCGCGCAGCAGCACGAGGACAAGTTCGACAAGCTCCAGCACGGCATCGACAAGGCCGCGCGGGTCGTCGACGAGAAGACCAAGCACAAGTACAGCGACAAGATCCAGACGGGCACGGGCAGGGCCAAGGGCGCCATGGACCGGTTTGTACACCCGGACGCCACGGGTGCGACCGGGCCGACCGACCCCACCACCCCGACCCGGCCGGAAGGTCCGCCGTCGGCTCCCTGAGCCGGGCGGATCGCGGAGATCGGCGGACGGCCGAGAGTCACCCGACTCCCGGCCGTCCGCCGTTTCACGGGGCGCCCGGGACCGGGCCGGGCGAGCCGTCAGGACCAGGTGGCCACGAGGTAGCCGACGCCGTACGGCGCGTCGTCGTACAGCAGCGCACCCGCGAGGCCGGCGTCCTCGGCCGCGCCGGCCAGGACCTGCCAGGGGGCGCGGCCACTGGCCCTGAGCTCGGCTGCCAGGTCAGCGTCGAGGTCCCTGATCGCCGCGATGTCGGCCGCGCCGAGCGCCCGGGCGGCCTCGGCGTCGAAGGGGGCCGCACGCTCGTCGAGGTAGCCGGGTGCTTTGAGGGTGCGGCAGGCGCTGGCGTCGCCCATGACCAGCAGGCCCACCCGGGCGGCCCGGGTGGCGATCGCCCGCCCGGCGTCGACGCATCGCGCGGCCGCCAGCTGTTCCCCGACGCCGAGCCCCTCGATGGGGGCGTCGGCCCAGCCGGTGCGCTCCAGCAGCCAGGCGGCGACGGAGAGGGAGGACGGCAGTTCCCGCTCGCCGGTCTCTCCGGGTCCGAGCTGTACGTCGACGTCGACGCCGTAGCCCCGGAAGGTGCCCCGGCTGCCCTGCGGGAACGCGCCGCGCCCGGCCTGCTCGGCGGGCCCGACGACGACCAGCAGGTCCGGCCGGGCGGCGGCGAGGACGCCCAGCGCGTCCGTGCACGCGGCCCGTGCGGAGTCCAGCTCGGGTGCGGCGCCCGCAGCGACGTCGGGCACGAGGAGCGGCGGGCAGGGGCAGATCGCGGCGGCGACAAGCATGGTCGGAGCCTACTTCCAGACCGCTCGGCTCACGGCCCGTCCCCTTCAAAACCGCTCGGTTGCTTCAAGATCGCCTGGTTTACTCCCCGTCCACTTTCTTCCAGGCCCAGGGCCAGGACTCCGGATGGGTGCTCCACACCAGTTCGGCGAGCCGGTACGTCACGCGGTGGGTGGACATCGCGCCCTCGATGTTCGCGTAGTACGCGTCCCCGTCCCCGATCCGGTAGACCTGCCGGCGCTTCTGGCGCAGGCCGACACCGGGACGGTGGGTACAGGCGATCTCGTACAGGCGGGCGCGGGCCTCGTCCCGGGTGCCCTCGAAGTGCGCCACCTCGTCGACGTCGTTCTGGTTCCCGAGATTGCGGTCGAAGACCACCACCCAGCGCCCCATGCCCCGCCCCGCCTCTCCTGTCCGAACCCGGCGCGGCGCGCGCTCAGTGCGCCGCGCAGCCCCCCGTCGCCGCCGGCAGCGGCTCCGGCACCCCGATCTTCGGGAGCCCCAGCATGACACCCGCGGGCCTGGCCGCCTCCGCCGCGTTCCGCTTCTCCCAGGCGTCGCCGGCGCGGGTGCGGCGCACGTCGAGGACCACGCCCTCGGCGAGGAGGTGGTGCGGGGCGGCGTACGTGATGTCGACCGTGACGACGTCGCCCGGGCGGACCTCCTGGTCGGGCTTGGTGAAGTGGACCAGCCGGTTGTCGGGGGCGCGGCCGGAGAGACGGTGGGTGGCGCCGTCCTTGCGGCCCTCGCCCTCGGCGACCATCAGCTCCAGGGTGCGGCCGACCTGCTTCTTGTTCTCCTCCCAGGAGATCTCCTCCTGGAGGGCGACGAGACGCTCGTAGCGCGCTTGGACGACCTCCTTGGGGATCTGGTTCTCCATGGTGGCGGCCGGGGTGCCGGGCCGCTTGGAGTACTGGAAGGTGAAGGCCTGGGTGAAACGGGCCTCGCGGACCACGTGCATGGTCTGCTCGAAGTCCTCCTCGGTCTCGCCCGGGAAGCCCACGATGATGTCGGTGGTGATCGCGGCGTGCGGGATGGCGGCGCGGACCTTCTCGATGATCCCGAGGTACCGCTCCTGCCGGTAGGACCGGCGCATGGCCTTGAGCACGGTGTCCGAGCCGGACTGCAGCGGCATGTGCAGCTGCGGCATGACGTTCGGCGTCTCGGCCATGGCCGCGATGACGTCGTCGGTGAAGTCACGGGGGTGCGGGGACGTGAACCGCACCCGCTCCAGCCCCTCGATGCTCCCGCACGCCCGCAGCAGCTTGCTGAAGGCCTCGCGGTCGCCGATGTCGGAGCCGTACGCGTTGACGTTCTGCCCGAGCAGCGTGATCTCGGAGACGCCCTCGCCGACCAGGGCCTCGATCTCGGCGAGGATGTCGCCGGTGCGGCGGTCCTTCTCCTTGCCGCGCAGGGCCGGGACGATGCAGAAGGTGCAGGTGTTGTTGCAGCCGACGGAGATCGAGACCCAGGCGGCGTAGGCGCTCTCGCGCCGGGTCGGCAGCGTGGAGGGGAAGGCCTCCAGCGCCTCGGCGATCTCGACCTGGGCCTCTTCCTGGACCCGTGCGCGCTCCAGCAGGACCGGCAGCTTGCCGATGTTGTGGGTACCGAAGACGACGTCGACCCAGGGGGCCTTCTTCACGATGGTGTCGCGGTCCTTCTGCGCGAGGCAGCCGCCGACCGCGATCTGCATGCCGGGACGGCTCGCCTTCCGCGGCGCGAGGCGGCCGAGGTTGCCGTACAGCCGGTTGTCGGCGTTCTCCCGCACGGCACACGTGTTGAAGACCACGACATCGGCGTCACCGTCCGACCCCTCGGGGGCGCGCACATACCCGGCGTCCTCCAGCAGCCCGGACAATCGCTCGGAGTCGTGGACGTTCATCTGGCACCCGTAGGTACGGACTTCGTAGGTCTTGGGTGCTGCTACGTCCACTGCGGGGCTCCGGTCGCTGCTGATGGTCATGGGTCAAGGGTAGGCGCTCCCGTGAAACCCTCCGTCCCGGCATCGTCCCGATGCCCCTTTCCCTCGGTCCGGCATCGCTCACCGCACCCCGCGCAGCTCGAGTGCCACGCTCACCGTCATCAGCGCCAGT
Source organism: Streptomyces sp. Ag109_O5-1 (assembly GCF_003814875.1). Classification (GTDB taxonomy): domain Bacteria; phylum Actinomycetota; class Actinomycetes; order Streptomycetales; family Streptomycetaceae; genus Streptomyces; species Streptomyces sasae. The sequence continues at coordinate 3,494,666 of NZ_RKQF01000001.1, forward strand.
GCCAGCACCTCGAACGCGAGCGCTGTCAGGAGCGCCCGGGCGCGGGTCCGATTGAGCCGCCTCAGCTCCTGTGTCGTCGCCACCTTCTGCCGTATCTCCTCCTGCAGACCGAAACTCGCCCCGCCGCGCAAGCGCGGATCGTCGAGGGCGTCGGCATCGGCGTACGGCAGCAGCGCGGGCAGGTTCACGGCCAGCCCCACGAGAGCGGCCAGGGACAGCAGGCACAGCGCCGCGACGAGAAGCCGCTGGGCCGCGCCGTCGAACGCTCCGTGCCCGTCCCACGGGGCGAGGGCCACGAGTCCGGTGACGATGCCCACGAGGGTGCCCGCCGTGGATATGACGGTGACCCCGCGCTGCTCGAACGAGTTCTTCCTGGCCCGCTCCTCGGCCAGCAGATCGGTCACGAACGACGAGAAGAGGCGGGTACGGGCCTCATCGTCCACCGGTCCCCCTACGTGCCGCTCCGCCCGCCGTCACGTGCGCTCCCTGCGGCGCCCGATCTCGAAGGGCTGTGGCCTGGCCAGCACCGTCAGCGGCCAGTCGAGTCTCCGCGGGGTGAGCAATCCCGGCTCCTGCGCCTGCTCCAGTCCCAGCTCCTGAGCAGCACCGACGACCGAGTCGCCCAGGCGCAAATCCCGGCCGAGCTCATCGAGCTGCCTCTTCGCGCGGCCGATCCGGACCTCGATCGCCTCCTTCTCGGCCTCCGCCGCCGCCAGCCGCGTCAGCGCGCAGGAGGTCGCGGGGTAGCCGCCGTTCAGTCGCGCCAGGGTTCGGCGGATCCTTCTCGGTAGCGTCCGCGGTGCCCCCGATCCCCTCAGCGCATGGAGCAGGTCCTGGACCCGCCCCCACTCGTGGCCGGCGATCGGCCGGGGCTGAGCTAGCCGGCCGGCCAGCCATCGAGACAGGTCGCCGGCGTCTTCGGGGAGGCGGGCGGCGAGGGTGGACAGCTCGTCGCCGAGCCGGCGCAGATGCGTCTCCCACTCCTCGCGCACAGAGAGGGCGGAGTCACGCAATCGCCCCAGGGTGCTGCGGTGCCGGTATCGGGCCGCCAGCTGCGCGACCAGTTCGGCGTCCTGCTCGTCGACGGCAGGGACGACGCGTTCGATGCGCGTCATGATCCGCTTGAGCAGGTCGTAGACGTGGGTGTGTTCATCCAGCGCGACGGCGAAGACCCGCCGCTCCTCCAGGCAGGCGATCACGGCACACGGAACGAGTGCCCCGGGGATGCCGAAGAAGCGCTGCATGGCCGACACCGTGAGCGTGAGGGCCCGTTGGTGTTCCGGCAGGTCCGCGGCCAAAACCTCGTTGGCCAGTCCGACGGCCTCCGGCTCCCGCCGTGCTGCCGGGTCCGGCGCCGTACCCATCCGTACGGCGCACGGCGACTGACGGGACGACCGGTAGATGCGGGAGCGATCGCCGATGGCCCGCACACCGCTGACGTACAAGCTGCCCTGGCTGCCTCCGGCTCCCTCCGGGTGGCGCAACGAGACCTGCAGCTCACGAGGGTGCGGTGAGAAGACGCCGACGTAATGCCCCGTCAGGTCGTCGATGTCGCTCCACTCCTCGAAGAACCGCCGCTGCAGGTCGGGGGCGTCAGCGGTACGGGCCAGCAGGAACACCATTCCGGCGAATCCGCGGCCGCTGAGGGTGCGGAAGGGCAGGCTCAGAAAACCCTCGACTGAGACACTCCGATCGTATGACCACACAGCCACCTCGCCTCGGGGATCGGCGTCTCCACGGGCAAGCACTTTAGATCACGATCCGTCACTGAGCGGTCGAATAGGGAAAGTTCACAGAAAGGCAGTCGCCGAGGCGTACCAACGTTCGCTGCCGTGAGAAGTCTTCTGCGTGTGTGGATCGCGCTGACGCTGTTCGGCGCGGGGCTCGTCCTGCTGATCGACCGGCTCGCTCCGTCCGCGCACGGCCTCACCTTGGTGCGCCGCTGGTGGCCGCTCGCCCTCGTGCTCCTCGGCGTGGGCGGGGCGATACGGCTGCTCCTCGCCACGAAACACGTCCTGCGCGGCCCGCTGGTCATCGCCTTCGCGGGCGGCCTGCTTCTCCTGGCGACGCTCGACCCGTTTCCGGACTCGGTACGGGCGCTGCTGTGGCCGCTCGTCCTGCTCACCGCGGGCACGGCCATGCTCGTGGCCCTTGCGGTGCACCCGCCGCGTACACAGGGACCGCTTGTCACCCGGCTGGTGTCGGTGGCGGAGGGGCGCCGCGTGATCTGGCCGCAGGGCGAGTTCTCGCTGTGCACGGTCACCGCGGTGGCCAGCGGGTGCGTGATCGACCTCCATGGCATGCCGGAGCAGTCCCCTCGCGACGCTCTCCGCAAGGTCCCTGTGGTCCTCCACGATCAGTACGCGCATGCCGCAACCCTGGCAGCCGGAGGGTCATACCGGGGTGACAACCGGAGGGCGATGCCAAAGTTCCGGCGCTCGGTACGCCGGTCACGCCGGCCGGTGGTGCACGGTCGCGCGGCCGTACCGGACCAGGGCGGAGCACAGCGCCCCGAGGCTCAGCACACACAGCACCGTCCGGACGGCGTTCACCGGCACCCACACCGACTTGAAGTCCTCGATCACCGCGGGAAGGTCCTTGGCGGTCGCGGGGTCTCCCAGGGCCGCGAGCTCCGCGTTGAGCGGGAGGTTGACCGCGACGGTGACGACCAGCACCGCCAGGTAGCAGGCGGCCGCCGCGACCAGCGGTACGGCCACCGCGCGCCGCTTTCTCCGGAAGGCCACCGCCGCCGAGGCGGCCGTGCAGGCCAGTGTGGCGAGGAAGACCAGGCCGAACAGCGCGCTGCCGTCGATCACCGCGTTGAACCGCTGCATGGCCGCCGCGTACGCCCGGTCGTCCAGCTGCGCAAGGCCCGGCATGACAGAGATGTCGTAGGCGAAGAAGAGCCCGGCCATCAGGCCGGTGCACAGGGCGGACGCTCCCAGGAGCGGCCCGGCGACCCGGTCGGCGAGAGAGCTGTGGCTGTGCTGGCTGAACCAGCCGGCCTGGACGAAAGACCTCGGTTGAGTGCTCATGCCCTCAGTCAAGTCTCCGCACACCGGACGGCACATGGCTCTCAGACTCACGTGCATACGCGATCGTCTCGATGCGCGGGTGGCGGCAGCTCCCGACGCCGTCCGTTCGCGGCCGGGGGTTGACCGACCAGGATCCCACCCGGCGCAGACCTGGTCGGCCTGAGGGATCTCACCCCGCGTCGCCCTGGTCCGGGCGTTGTCCTGGTCCGGCCTGAGGGGTCTCATCCGATGCCGGGCCGCGTCCGTCGGTGGGATCTCACCCCGCGTCGCCCCGTGCCCGCTGCCGGCGGTACGCGGCGACCAGGAACACCCAGATCTCGCTGACCGTCGGGAACGGTGCGATCGCGTGCCGGAGGCGCTTGAGCGGGACCTCTCCGGCGACCGCGATCGTGGCCGAGTGCAGCAGTTCGCTGACCCCGGACCCGACCATGGTCACCCCGAGCAGCACGTCCCGGTCGACGTCGACGACCAGCCGGGCATGGCCCGTGTAGCCGTCGGCGTAGAGGTTGGCGCCCTGGGCGGCGTCGAAGTCGAGGTCGACCGTCTCCACGCGGTGCCCGGCGGCGGCCGCCTGTTCGGCGGTCAGGCCCACCGCGCCCGCCTCCGGGTCGGTGAAGAAGACCTGGGCGACGGCGTGCTGGTCGGCGGTCGTGGCGTGATCGCCCCAGTCCCCGTCGTCCAGCGGCCGCCCGGCGGCGCGGGCGCCGATGGCGTCGCCCGCCGTCCGCGCCTGGTACTTGCCCTCATGGGTCAGCAGCGCGCGGTGGTTGACGTCCCCGAGGCCGTACAGCCAAGCGCCCCCGGCACCGTCGGCATCCTCGACCAGGCAGGTCGTGTCCACGTCCAGCCAGGACCCGGGGGTCAGACCCACGGTCTCCAGGCCGATGTCGTCGGTGTTGGGGGCCCGCCCGGTGGCGAACAGGATCTCGTCGGCCTCCAGTTCACTCCCGTCGTCGAGCGTGACGGTCACCGGCCCGGCGGCATCGGGGCGGCGCAGCGCGGTCACCTGGACGCCGATCCGCACGTCCGCGCCCGCCTCGGCCAGCCCCTGGGCGACCAGCTCCCCGGCGAAGGACTCCATCCGGGGCAGCAGCCGCCGTCGGGCGAGCAGCGTGACCTGCGATCCCAGCCCCTGCCACAGCGTGGCCATCTCCACGCCGACCCCACCGCCGCCGACCACGACGAGCCGGGCGGGCACGGTGCTGGAGTCGGTGCCGTGCCGGTTGGTCCAGGGATGCGCCTCCGCCATCCCCGGGATGTCCGGGAGCACCGGCCGGCTGCCGGTGGCGACGGCCACCGCGTGCCGGGCGACGAGGGTCTGCCGGGCGCCGTCGTCGCGAGTGACGGTGACCCGGCGCGGCCCGTCGAGCCGGCCCTGGCCCCGGAAGAGGTCGGCGCCGATGGACTTGACCCACAGCGCCTGCCCGCTGTCGTCCCAGTCGGTGACGTAACGGTTGCGCCGGGCGAAGACCGCTCCGGTGTCCAGCCGCCCGGTCACGGCCTGCCGGGCGCCGTCCACCCGGCGGGCGTCGGCGATGGCGATGACCGGCCGCAGCAGCGCCTTGCTGGGGACACAGGCCCAGTAGGAGCACTCGCCGCCGACGAGTTCCCGCTCCACGACGGCCACGGACAGGCCGGCGGTCCGGGCCCGGTCGGCGACGTTCTGCCCGACCGGTCCGGCTCCGAGAACGATCACGTCGTAGGTGCCGTTCCCCTCGGTTGTGCGCGGTGCTGCATGCGCCTCTGTGTGCGGTTCACTCATTGCTGCCTCACATGACGATCAGTGCGTCACGATCAGTGCGTGACGACCGGTGCGTGCCGTACAGGTGCGTGCCATACAGGTCATGTAACCGCCGGGCGTGCGCAGTTGACGCGGTACGGCCATACGCCTCACCAAGAGCGGCCATAAGCGCCGCCTCTGGCCGCCCGCCCACCGCGACCGGCGCAGTCGCGGCGCGGCCGGCCGGGCGACATCCCGGACGCCACACCGCCCCGCGCGCTTATGGGGGCCATCGGCTCCGCCGATGAGGAGATCGGAATCCCCGGAACACCCCTGCTGCTGTGGACTCCCGTCGCCTCACGGACGAGACGACGGGACGATGGATTCGCCCCACTTTCCACACTTTAAGGACACCTCATGAGTTCTGCTGATCTGACCGGACGCGTGGCCCTGCTGACCGGAGCGACCAGCGGTATCGGCGCCGCGACCGCGACACTGTTCGCCGAACGGGGCGCGCACGTCCTGGTCGCGGGACGGGACGCCGACCGTGGCGAGAAGGTGGTCGGCGCCATCCGCGAGCGCGGCGGCAAGGCGGACTTCCTGACCGCCGACCTGCGGGACGCCGACTCGGTACGGCGGCTGGCCCACGAGGCGACCGCGCTGGGCGGCGGTCGCGTGGACATCCTCGTCAACAACGCCGGTGTGTTCCCCTTCGGCCCCACCGCGCAGACGCCCGCCGACCAGGTGGACGCGGTCTACGACCTGAACGTGAAGGCGCCGTTCCACCTGGTCGCCGAGCTCGCCCCGGCGATGGCCGAGCGCGGGCAGGGCGCGATCGTGAACGTCAGCACGATGGTCGCCGACTACGGCGTCGCGGGCATGGCGCTCTACGGGTCGAGCAAGGCCGCGGTCAACCTGCTCACCAAGGCGTGGGCCGCCGAGTTCGGCCCGCAGGGGGTGCGGGTCAACGCCGTGGAGCCCGGCCCGACCCGCACCGAGGGCACGGCCGGCATGGGCGAGGACCTGAACGCCCTGGCCGCCCAGGCGCCCGCCGGCCGGCCCGGCGAGGCGCACGAGATCGCCGAGGCGATCGCCTACCTGGCGAGCGACGGGGCGAGCTTCGTGCAGGGCGCGATCCTGCCGGTGGACGGCGGCCGCACGGCCGTCTGACGCGCGTCGACCGGGACGGGGTGCCGTGGGGCCGGCACCCCCGTCTCAGCCGCTCTCCGCCGACCGGTCCAGCGCGGCGATGAACCGCCCCAGATCCCGGCGGCGCGAGTCGGCCGGCCACACCACCCAGGTGCGTCGCACCAGCGGATGCCCGGCCAGCGGCGACCAGGTCACATGGTCGGGCAACGGCTGCTGCCACCCGGCCGGCGCCAGCGCGAAGGCCCGCCCGGAGGCGACCGCGGCCAGCTTCACGTCGGCGATCAGCGCCTGTCCCTCCGGAGCCTCCGGACCGAGATCGAGGCCGTGGCCGCGCAGCACCGCGGTCAGCTCGTCGAACCAGGCAGGACTTCCCGACCGCGGAAACCCGACCCACTGCAGCGACCCGAGCGCGTCGAGCGGCACTCCGTCGGGCCCGGCGAGCTCGGCGGCCTGCTCGGCGGCGATCAGCACACCGAGCCGCTCCCGTACGACGAGCAGCGCGTCGAACTCCGGACCGGACGGCCGCTCCCGCAGAAAGCCGACGTCGAGCTCGCCGGCACGCAGGGCCGTGAGCTGGTCGGAGGTGGACAGATGCCGGGCCTGCACCCGGGTCTCCGGGTACGCCTCGGCCAGCTCGGCGAGGGCCGGGTCGAGCAGCCCGGACGGCAGCTCCAGGGGGATCCCGACGCGCAGCGCCCCGCCGCCAGGACCGGCGTACCCGGCCATCACCCGCAGCGCCTGATCGTGCCGGGCGAGCACCGCGCGCGCCTCCCCCACCATCGCGGTCCCCGCCTCGGTGACCTTCACCCCGCTGCTCCCGCGCACCAGCAGCTTCACCCCGAGGTGCCGCTCCAGCCCACTGATGGTCTGGGAAAGGGCGGGCTGACTCACATGCAGCCGCCGGGCGGCAGCGGACAGCCCCCCTTCCTCCACGACGGCGACGAAGGCCCGCAGCTCCCGCATTTCCATACCCTCATGATCGCTCCCCTTCAGGGGCGCGGGGCTGTATTGGATGTGCGGCTACCGCCGCGCGGGCGCGATCCCCCCATCGGCCCGCGCCGGACCCACGACCGCTAGATCCCCTGCCACTCCGGCTTGTTGACAAAGGTGTACCGGAAGTAATCCGCGAGCTTCAGCTTGGAAGCCGCAGCCTCGTCCGCCACGACCGTGGCATGCGGGTGGAGCTGCAACGCCGACGCGGGGCACACCGCGGCAAGCGGCCCTTCGACGGTCGCCGCGACCGCGTCCGCCTTGCCCTCGCCGGTGGCGAGGAGCACCAGGTGCCGTGCCTCCAGGATCGTCCCGATGCCCTGGGTGATCACATGGTGCGGCACCTGGTCGACGTCACCGTCGAAGAACCGGGCGTTGTCGGCACGGGTCTGCTCGGTCAGGGTCTTGATCCGGGTCCGGGAGGCCAGCGAGGAGCAGGGCTCGTTGAACCCGATGTGCCCGTCCGTGCCGATGCCGAGCAGCTGCAGGTCCACACCGCCGGCCCGCGCCAGCCCCGTGTCGTAGGCCTCGCAGGCGGCCTGCACGTCCTCGGCCGTGCCGTCCGGGCCGAGGAACGCCTCCATCCCGATCCCGAGGGGCTCCAGCACCTCACGGCGCAGCACCGAACGGTAGGACTCCGGATGCTCGGCCGGCAGGCCCACGTACTCGTCGAGCTGGGCTATGCGCGCCCGCGAGATGTCCACGTCACCGGCGCGCACCTTGGCCGTGAGCGCCCGGTAGACGGGCAGCGGGGTCGAGCCCGTGGCCACCCCGAGCAGCGCGTCCGGCTTGCGCCGCAGCAACCGCGCCATGGCCTCGGCGATCAGCTCGCCACCCGCCGCGACATCCGGAACGATGACAACTTCCACGCTAGCCCCGCCCGCCTGCGAACACGGCCGCCACCTCGGGAATGCGGTCGATGTAGCCGTCGAGGAGCTGACGGCCGACGTTGACCGAGTCGACCAGAGGATGGAGCGAGAACGCCTTGAGGGCGTCGGTGCGGGAACCGGTGACGGCCGCGCTGATCGTGAGCCGCTCGACCGCCTTGACCTGCTGCATCAGACCGGCCTGGTGGAGGTCGGGCTGGGTGACGGTGAGCGGGTGGACACCGTTGGCGTCGACGGTCACCGGGACCTCGACGACGGCGTCCTCGGGGAGTGCGGACACGGTCGTGCCGTTGCGGACGTTGAGGATCATCGTCGCGCGCTCGTTGCGGCTGATCGCGGCCATCACCCCGAGGGCGACGCCGGCGTAGCCCTGGTGCGCGGGGTCGGGCTGGAAGTCTGCGGCGGCCTCGGCCTCGCCCTGGACGGCTCCCTTGGCCTCGGCCATGTAGTTGGCGCTGCGGTTGGCGACGGTGTCCCGCCACAGCTGCACGGCCGAGCCTGCGGCGGCCTCGGTCACCCGCTCGTAGAACTCCCGCTGCTGCCGGGCGAGGAACTCGCCGCGGGTCTGCGGGGCGTCGAGGATGGAACGGACGGCGTCCCGGTTGAAGTAGTAGTACAGGTACTCGTTGGGGATCAGGCCCAGGTCGCGCAGCCAGTCCTTGCCGAAGACCACACCCTCCTCCAGGCTGCCGAGGCGCTGGTCGTCGGCGAGCAGCCGGGGCAGTACGTCCTCGCCGTCGTGCAGCACCCGGCGCATCCAGCCGAGGTGGTTGAGGCCGACGTAGTCGAACTGGGCCCGGGACGGGTCGAGTCCGAGTGTCGTGGCGATACGGCGGCCGAGGCCGGACGGGGTGTCGCAGATACCCAGGACGCGGTCGCCGAGGACGCTCTGCATCGCCTCGGTGATCATCCCGGCCGGGTTGGTGAAGTTGATGACGTACGCGTCGGGCGCGAGGCTGCGCACGCGGTGCGCGATGTCGAGCATCACGGGGATGGTGCGCAGGCCGTAGGCGAGACCGCCCGGGCCGGTGGTCTCCTGGCCGAGGACGTTCAGGTCCAGCGCCACCCGCTCGTCGCACATACGGCCGTCGAGGCCGCCCACCCGGATGGCCGCGAACACGAAGTCGCTGCCCTCCAGGGCGTCGTCGAGGGACGTGTTCACCGTGACCCGGGGGGCGTCGGGCCGGCCGTCGGCGAACCGGGCGAGCACCTCGGCCATCGCCTTGAGACGGGCCGGATCGGTGTCGTAGAGCCAGACGTCGTCGATACGGGGACTGCCCTGGTCGCGCAGCAGGGCCTGGTAGACGTACGGCACGCGGAATCCGCCGCCGCCGAGGACGGTCAACTTCATGCGAGTATCACCTTTCCACCCGCCTCGCGGCAGAGCTGGAGCGTGTCGGGATCGGCACCGCCGGTCGTGATCAGGACGTCGATGTGAGGCGGCCCGCCTGGACGGCGCGACGGACTGGCGGCTCCTGTGGCGCATCCTCGTCCCCACCAGCCGCCCCGCCCTGCTGACGATGGCGATGCTGGTGTTCATGTGGACCTGGAACGAGTTTCTGCTGCCGCTGGTCATGATCACCGACGAGAACAAGCGCACCGCGCCCCTGGGCCTGGCGTTCTTCCAGAGCGAGCACACCACCCAGTACTCCCTGCTGGCGGCCGCGTCCATCATCGTCGCCCTGCCGGTGGTCGCGCTGTACGTCTTCCTGCAACGTCACTTCATCTCGGGCATGCTCTCCGGCGCCGTCAAGGCGTGAGAAGGTGAGAGTGTCGCCGCGCGGCGAGTCGACCGACCGCCGTGGCCCGTGCGGGAAGGCGGTGGCGTCCCATGCGATACGCGGCTGTGAGCGCGCTCAGCCACCCCGGGCTGCTCCGCGAACGGAACGAGGACAGCCTTGTGATCGGGCCGTGGACCCTGTGCGCCACGGTGACCGAGAGTTCGCAGACCCTGGTCTTCCCGCTCGGGACGCCCCTCGTCGTCGCCGTCGCCGACGGGCTCGGCGGGCAGCCCGGCGGCGACGTGGCCAGCGCCCTGGTGGCCCGCCGGATGGCGTCGATCGGCCCCGCCCTGAGCGGCGAGGACGCCGTCCGCGACGCCCTGAACGCCTGCAACCGCGCCGTGTACGAGGCCGGCGGCGGCGAAGGAGGCGACCTCGCCACCATGGGGACCACGGTCGCCGGGATCGTTGTGCAGCCGGACTCGCTGACGGTGTTCAACGTGGGCGACAGCAGGGTCTTCGCGGCCGCTCCCGACGGGCTGCGCCAGGTGAGCGTCGACGACAGCCCCCCGCTCGAACAGGGGCGGCACACCACGCACCTCGTCACCCAGTGCCTGGGCGGCACGCTCGCGTACCGCGCCGTCCACCCCCATGTGACGACCGTGCCCCTGTCTGCCGGCGACCGCTACCTCATCTGCACCGACGGCCTGACCGACCCGGTGCCGCAGCACGTGCTCGACGAGGTGATCCGGGAGCACGACGACGGCCGGGCGGCCTTCGAGCTGTGGAAGGCCGCCATCGCGGCAGCCGGCCCCGACAACGTCACGCTGGCGGTCGTACGCGTCGCGGACACCTGAGGAAGGTCCCCGCCTACGGTGGAGACATGACCGAGATCGTCGTCTACGAACTCGACCGGCCGGCGGCAGCGCCGGGTGGCACACAGCGGCGCGTCCGCAGGGTGCACGTGGCTCCCGCGGCCCCGGGATCGCACACCGTCGCGGGACCGCGGACGCTCTGCGGCAAGGACACCTTCGCCATGGAGACGACCGGCCTGCGTCCCTCCGAACACCCCGGAGAGCCCTGGTACCCCACGGAACACGCTTCCGTGGCCTGCCCGGACTGCGACGCCGTGATGGAGGTCTGACCGGGCGGCACACAGCGCTACGGCGCGGTCCGGGGGCCGAGCCGCAGGCAGCGGCGCCGCGCCCATGCGCGCACCCGACTCCGTATCGCGCACGGCATGCTGGAGTCCATGGGGATGGCGGCTTTCGCGGCTCGGGCCCGCCGCGAGCAGGGCGCCACCGGGGAGAGCGCCCCCACGCGGGCCGTGCCCGGCACGGTCGAACTGACGCCCCAGGAGGCCCGGACAGCGCGGCCGGCCCGGGAGTGCCTGTCCGACCCCGAGACCGGGGTACGGCTGTTCCTCAGCCCGCGCACGGTCCAGTACCACCTGGGCAAGGTCTTCGCGAAGCTCGGTGTCACCTCGCGCGGCCAGCTGCGCGGCGCGCTGTCCGCCGGTCCGGACGACACGGCCGCGCGCTGATCCGGGGCCGCGCCGGTGTCGTCCATGCGGAGTCGTCCATGCGCACTCACCCGAGGCTGAGCACCGCCCGGACGGTGACGCGGACCTGCTCGGCGACCGCCTCCGGTGTGGCGGCGTCGAGTTTGCCGTCCAGGAACAGGAACGCCAGCCCGTGGACCAGGGCCCACACCGCGGTCGGCAGTCCGTCCCGGGTGTCGCCGGGGAAGGCGTCGGCGACGAGGGTGTCGACGTACGCGGAGATCACGGCGGTCGCCTCGACGCGTTCGGCGCTGCCGGGGTCGCAGGGCTCCGCGAACATCGCCCGGAACAGCGCCGGGTGGTCGAGGGCGAACCGGACGTAGGCCACGGCGACGGCGACGAGGTCGTCGGGGGCCGAGGGGGCGGGGTGCGCCGCCGTGAGATACCCGGCGAGTTCGCGGTAGCCCTCCGCGGCGACGGCGGAGACCAGTGCGTCGCGGTCCGCGTAGTGGCGGTAGGGCGCCGTGGGCGAGACCCCGGCCCGCCGCGCCACCGCGCGCAGCGACAGCGCGCCGCTGCCGTCCTCCTCCAGCAGCTCCCGGGCGGCGCGCAGGCAGGCGGCCCGGAGATCGCCGTGATGGTACGAGTCGGTCGACGGTGTCATGGGTCACCCTCAGGGATGTTTACAGTGCTGACATCAGCGACCTAATGTGAGCGTCGTACACATTGTTGGCGCCGCACACATTCTACGGCGGCCGAGAGGAGACCCCCCATGTCCAGCCCCCTGTTCTCGCCCCTGCACCTGCGGTCCGGGGCGGTGCTGCGCAACCGGATCGCGAAGGCGGCCATGGAGGAGGGGATGGCCGGTGCCGGGCAGCTCCCGGACGACCGGCTGCTCTCGCTCTACCGGCGCTGGGGCGCCGGCGGCGCCGGGCTGCTGATCACCGGCAATGTCATGGTGCACGCCGAGGCGCTGACCGGCCCGGGCGGTGTCGTGCTCGACGAGTCGACACCGCTGGAGCCGTTCGCCGAGTGGGCGAGGGCCGGCCGGGCCGGGGGCGCGGCCATGTGGATGCAGATCAACCACCCCGGCCGCCAGATCCAGGCCGGCATGCCCGGGGTCGTCTGGGGACCGTCGGACGTGCGCGTCGACCTGGGCAGGCACAGCAAGCGGTTCGGCCGGCCGACCGCCATGACGCCGGAGCAGATCGAGGCCACGGTGCGGCGGTTCGCGGTCACCGCGCGGCGCGCCGCACAAGCCGGTTTCGACGGGGTGCAGATCCACGCGGCGCACGGTTATCTGCTGTCCCAGTTCCTGTCCCCGCTGGTCAATCGGCGCACCGACCGGTGGGGCGGCCCGCTGGAGAACCGGGCACGGCTGCTCCTGGACGTCGTACGCGCGGTACGGGCCGTGGTGCCGCCGCAGTTCGCGGTCGCGGTGAAGCTGAACTCCGCGGACTTCCAGCGCGGCGGCTTCGAGGTCGAGGACGCCCGCCGGGTGATCGCGCTGCTCGAACCGCTCGGCGTCGACCTGGTGGAACTGTCCGGCGGCAGTTACGAGAGCCCCGCCATGTCGGGCCGCCCGGCCGACGCCCGCACCCGGGCCCGCGAGGCCTACTTCCTGGACCTGGCGAAGGACCTGGCTGCCACCAGCCCGCTCCCGCTCATGCTCACGGGCGGCATCACACGGCGGGACTCCGCCGAGCAGGTCCTGGCCGACGGCGTCGATCTGATCGGCGTCGGCACCGCGCTCGCGGTGACCCCGGACCTGCCCGCCCGCTGGCGGCAGGGCCGCGAGGCGGACGGGCAGCTGCCCCCGGTGACCTGGCCGGACAAGACCCTCGCCGCGGCGGCGGGCATGGCCCTGGTCCGCCATCAGCTGCGCCGCATGGCCCGCGGCGCCAAGCCGAGGGTCACCACCCGCCCGGCCTGTGCCCTCGCCTCCGAACAACTGCGGGCGCGCCGCCAGCTGCGCCGCTACCGCTCCTGGCTGCCGAAGGCGACCTCACACCACTAGGCCTCGCACCACCAGGCCTCACCCCAGGCCCTGGCACCTCCAGGCCACACACCACCAGCGCGCACACCACCGACGGAACGGCCGCCTTGGCGACCGCCTCGCCCAGTACGCCCGACTCCAGGACCGGCAGCGCGGCCAGGGTGCCGCTGTGCTGGCCGGCGACGAGGAGGTGGCCCGGGGCCCGGGTCAGGCCGCGCGGCCAGGTTGCGCCGGCCGGGGTCTCGCCGAGGGGCACCAGGGTGGTGCCGTCGACGCGGAAGGCCGCCACCGTGTCGGCGCCCCGGTTGGTGACCCAGACGAACCGGTCCGAGGCGACGATCCCGCCGGGCTGGTTGGGCACATCGGCCACGGCCGTCGCGGGCACGCGGGACAGCTCGACGAGGGTGCCGGTCTCCGCCTCGTACCGGTGGCAGGTCACCGTCGAGGACAGCTCGTCGGCGCTGTACACCAGGTCGCCGGCGGGTGCGAAGGCGAGATGGCGGGGTCCGGAACCGGGGCGCAGCTGGTTCACCGCCGTGCGTTCCAGCGTGCCGTTCACCGGGTCCAGACGGTAGGTGAACACCGCGTCGGCGCCCAGGTCGGTGGCGAGCACGAACCGGCCCGCCGGGGCGACCAGGACCTGATGGGCGTGGCTGCCCTCCTGCCGTCCGGCGACCGGTCCCGAGCCCTTGTGCTCGACGACGTCGGTGAGGTCCGTGATCCGGCCGGCCGCGCCGAGCCGGTGCACGGCGACCATGCCGGGGAGGGTGTCGGTGCTGTAGTTGGCGGTCAGCAGCCACCCGCCGTCCGGGTGGACGGTGAGGTGGCAGGGGTTGGCGCCGCCGCTGGTGACGGGCGCGCCCAGCGGGGCCGGCCCCTCGGCCGACCCTTCGGCCGCGAAGGCCGAGACGGCCCCCTCGGTGGACTCGTGAGTGGTGTAGACGACGGGCAGGGTCGGGTGGGCGGCCAGGAAGGAGGCGCCGCTCGCGGGCACCGCGAGCCGGGCCTCGTGCGGTCCCGCGAAGACCAGGTCGCTGTCGCGCAGCAGCGGCAGTACGGCCCGCCGGGCCTCCTCTTCGCTCTACAGACTCGGTCTTCTACGGCACGAGGGCCTCGGTGCCGCTTCTGGATGCCGCCCGGGGCGCCATCGTCATCACGTCGTCCGTGCACGCGGTCCTCGGCTTCGCCGGCTTCCCGGCCTACGCCGCCGCCAAGGGCGGAGTCACGGCTCTCGTACGGCAGCTGGCGGTCGAGTACGGCGGCCGGATCCGCGTCAACGCGGTGGCCCCCGGGGCGGTGGACACCGGCCTGTGGGTGGACGCGCCGGCCGAGTACCGCGCCCAGACCGCCGCCCGCACCCCGGTGGGCCGCATCGGCGAACCCGAGGACATCGCCGCCGCCATCGCCTTCCTCGGCTCCGAGGACGCCGCGTTCATCACCGGCCAGACCCTGGTCGTGGACGGCGGCCGCAGCATCAGCGCGCACGAATAACGGCCGCAGGCACGAGTAACGGCCGCAGGCCTTCTCTCGGAACCCCTTCTCATGTCACCGCCCCGGGCCGTCGTGCCCGCGGACCCGGAGGTCCCGCACCATGAAAATCACCGGATACGAGCTGTTCTTCGTCGAGCCGCGCTGGCTGTTCCTGCGTGTCGACACCGACGAGGGCATATCCGGCTGGGGAGAACCCATCCTCGAGGGCAAGGCGCACACGACGGCGAAGGCCGTGGAGGAGATGTTCGACCACCTCCTGGGCCAGGACCCGGCGCGTATCGAGCAGCACTGGCAGATGCTCGCCAAGGGTGCTGGTCGGCTGGACCAAGGTGGCCACCGCCGGTGAGGAGGTCGCGGTGGGAGTGAAGAGCTTCGGCGGTACGGAGACGTATCTGCGGGGCTCGACCACGTCCTACACCCAGCAGCCCATCTTCTTCACCACGGGCGTCTCCACCACCTCCGCCGGTGTCTACTGCTACAAGAACTCCGGTTCGGCGGCCGGTTACTGCGACGACTACTCGCTGATCAAGCTGTCGTAACAGCGGCGGGCGCGGGCGGGCCGGAGCCATCCGGTCCGCCCGTTCCGTCATCTCCGGAAGAGTTCGTTCAGGTCCGTCTGCGAGATCTGGTCCTCGGCGTACGAGAACGTGCCCCGCTCCGCCAACTCCCGTGCCGCGTCCAGCAACCGCGCGTACATCGCCCGCGCGATGCTGCCGCCCACCGTGACCCGGCGCACCCCCAGCTCGCGCAGCTCGGCCAGTGTCAGGGCGCTGCCCGTCAGGCCCATCACCACGTTCAGCGGCCCGTCGATCTCCTTCACCAGCGTGCCGATCGTCTCCGCGTCGGCCGCACCCGGTACGAACGCGCAGTCCGCGCCCGCCGCCAGATACGCGTCGGCCCGCCGGACGGCCTCGTCGAGCGGGCCGCCGGTCAGCAGCACGTCGGTGCGGCCGACCAGGACGAACGGCTCGCCGGCCGCGTCGACGACCTCGCGTGCGGCGCGCATGCGGTCGGCGGCGAGCTCGGGGTCGTACAGCGGCCGGGAGCGGTCGCCGGTGAAGTCCTCGATGTTGCCGCCCGCGGCTCCGGCGGCGAGGGCCATCGAGATCGTCTCGGCCACGGTCTCGGGGGACTCTCCGAATCCGTCCTCCAGGTCGGCGCTCACCGGAATCCGTACCCCGGCGGCGATCTCGCGGATCCGGCCGGTCATCGTCGCGCGGTCGACCCGGTCACCGCCGTAGTCATGGTCCGGACGGCCCAGCGAGAAGGCGACGCCCGCGCTGGTGGTGGCCACGGCCGGGAAACCGGCCGACTCCAGGACTCGGGCGCTTCCCGCGTCCCAGGCGTTGGGGAGCAGGAAGCAGCCTTCCTGGTGCAGTCCGACGAAGCGTGCGGCCAGTTCACGGCGTTCGATGTCCACGCCGCCCAGTCTGTCAGCCACCGCTGACAACCACGCGTCACCGGCTCCCGGCGAGATCCAGGGCGATGTCCGTGATCATGTCCTCCTGCCCGCCGACCAGCTTGCGGCGGCCCACCTCGACCAGGATCGCCCGGGTGTCCAGACCGTGCCTGCGGGCGGCGGCCTCGGCATGCCGCAGGAAGCTGGAGTACACGCCCGCATACCCGAGGGTGAGGGTCTCGCGGTCCACCCGCACCTCGCGGTCCTGCAGCGGTCGTACGACGTCGTCGGCGGCGTCCATCAGCGGGAACAGCTCGCAGCCGTGTTCCCAGCCCATCAGGTCGGCGACCGCGACGAAGGCCTCCAGCGGGCAGTTGCCGGCCCCGGCGCCCTGTCCGGCGAGGGAGGCGTCGACGCGGGTGACGCCGTTGTCGACGGCCACGACGGAGTTGGCCACGCCCAGGCCGAGGTTGTGGTGGGCGTGGATGCCCAGCTCGGTGGCCGGGTCCAGGACGTCTCGATACGCCCGGACGCGGTCACGGACACCGTCCATCGTCAGCCGGCCGCCGGAGTCGGTGACGTACACGCAGTGCGCGCCGTAGGACTCCATCAGCTCGGCCTGGCGGGCCAGTTCGGCGGGTTCGGCGAGGTGGGACATCATCAGGAAGCCAGCCACATCCATGCCCAGTTCGCGGGCGGCGGCGATGTGCTGGGCGGAGATGTCGGCCTCGGTGCAATGGGTGGCGATCCGGACCGAGCGGATGCCCAGGGAGTGGGCCTGCTTCAGGTCGTGGACCGTGCCGATGCCGGGCAGGAGGAGGGTGGTGGGGACGGCCCGGCGCACGGCGCCGACGACCGCCTCGATCCACTCCCAGTCGGTGTGCGCGCCGACTCCGTAGGTGACGCTGGAGCCGGAGAGGCCGTCGCCGTGGGCCACTTCGATCGCGCGGACCCCTGCCGTGTCGAGGGCGGCGGCGATGGTGCGGGCCTGGTCGACGGTGTAGCGGTGGCGGACGGCGTGCATGCCGTCCCGGAGGGTCACGTCCTGGACGTACAGACGGGTCATCGGGACGCCACCTCCGGGGTGCGGTGTGCGGCCATGCGCTCCGCGGTGCGCAGCGCGGCCGAGGTCATGATGTCGAGGTTGCCCGCGTAGGCGGGCAGGTAGTGGGCGGCGCCCTCCACCTCGAGGAAGACGGACACCTTCACGGCGTCGCCGCCGGGGGCGAGCGTGCGCAGCGGGTCGTCGGCGGCCACCCGCTCGAACTGCACCTTCTGCTTGAGCCGGTAGCCGGGGACGTACGTCTGCACCCGGGCGACCATCTCCTCCACCGATTCCGTCACCGCCGCGTCGTCGCAGTCGCCGACCAGACAGTGCACGGTGTCCCGCATGATCAGCGGCGGTTCGGCGGGGTTGAGCACGATGATCGCCTTGCCGCGGGCGGCGCCGCCGACCTTCTCGATGGCGGCGGACGTGGTCTCGGTGAACTCGTCGATGTTGGCCCGGGTGCCGGGACCCGCGGAGCGCGACGAGATCGAGGCGACGATCTCGCCGTAGTGGACGGGTGTCACGGCGTTCACCGCGGCCACGACGGGGATCGTGGCCTGGCCGCCGCAGGTGACCATGTTGACGTTCGGGGCGTCCAGCTGGGCGTCGCCGTTGACGGGCGGGACGACGTACGGGCCGAGCGCGGCCGGGGTGAGGTCGACGACCGTACGGCCCAGGGCGCACAGCACCTCGTCATGGCGGCGGTGGGCGCCGGCCGAGGTGGCGTCGAAGACGACCGAGACGTCCTCGAAGGCGTCCATCGCGACCAGTCCGTCCACGCCCTCGTGGGTCGTGGCCACCTTCAGGCGGCGGGCGCGGGCCAGGCCGTCCGAGCCCGGGTCGATGCCGGCCATCGCGGCGATCTCCAGGGACTCGGAGAGCCGCAGGATCTTGATCATCAGGTCGGTGCCGATGTTGCCGGACCCGATGACGGCGACCTTCGTGGTCATGCTGCTCCCTCGGTGGCGAAGGCGACCCCGACCGTCCCGAGGCCCTCGATGTGCGCGGTGAACTCGTCGCCCTCGGTGGCGACGGCCATCGGGCCGAGCGCGCCGGTCAGGACGATGTCGCCGGCCCGCAGCGGGTCGCCGAGCCCGGCCAGGGTGGCGGCGAGCCAGCGGGCGGCGGTGAGCGGGCTGCCCAGGCAGTCGGCGCCGGTGCCCCGGGAGACGGTCTCGCCGTTCTTGGCCAGGGTCATCCGCACGCCCCGCAGGTCGACGCGGTCCAGCGGGACCGGCGTACCGCCGAGGACGAACAGGCCGCAGGAGGCGTTGTCGGCGACGGTGTCGACGATGGTGATGTCCCAGTCGGCGATCCGGCTGTCCACGATCTCCAGCGCGGGCAGCGCGAAGGCGGTGGCCCGCAGCAGGTCGGCGACGGTGGGGTCGCGGTGCGGCAGATCGGCGTCCAGCACCAGGGCGACCTCGGCCTCGACCTTGGGCTGCAGCAGCCGCCCGGCCGCGATCGGCTCGCCCTCGCCGACCGCCATGTCCGCGAACAGCGCCCCGAAGTCGGGCTGGCCGACCCCGAGCTGGCGCTGCACGGCGGGCGAGGTCAGCCCGATCTTGCGGCCCACGAGCCGGCGGCCGGCGGCCACGCCCCGCTCGACGTGCAGTCGCTGCACCGCGTAGGCGGTCTCGATGTCGCCCCCGGGAAGGAGGGCGCGGACCGGGGCACAGGGGGTGCCGGTGCGGGTGGCTTCGGCCAGGACGTCGGCCACCTTGGTCACGAGGTCGGTGTTCATGCCGACAGGTATAGGCGCGTACTTCGGAGTGCGGCAAAATATGTTCCATGACACGGAACAGCTCCCAGGGCAATATGCTCGACAAGGCGGTGTCCGTACTGGACTGCTTTCGCCCGAACGGCGGCGCGTTCCGCCTGACGGAACTCGCTGCACGGACGAAGCTGCCGAAGACGACCGTGTTCCGGCTCTGCGCCGACCTGGTCCGCCTGGGCCTGCTGGAGCGGGACGCGGAGACCTACCGGCTGGGCGGGGCATTGTTCGAACTGGGGTCGCTGGTGCCGCGCCGGCAGGATCTGCGGGAGGCCGCGCTGCCGTTCCTCCAGGACCTCTTCGAGGCCACCCACGAGACCGTGCACCTGGGGGTGCGCGAGGGCCACGAGGTGGTCTACGTCGAGCGCATCCACGGCCACGACGTGCTCCGGCTGCCCTCGCGGATCGGCGGCCGGCTCCCGCTGACCTGCACCGGGGTCGGCAAGGCCCTGCTGGCGTTCTCTGGCGCCGAACTGCTCGAGGAGGTGCTGGCCGAGCCGCTCCCCCGCCTCACCCCGCACTCGATCACGGATCCGGCCCGGCTGCGCACAGCCGTCGAACAGGCCCAGGTCGCGGGCCTGGCCTACGATGAGGAAGAGGCCGCGCAGGGCGTCAGCTGCATCGCGGCGCCGGTCTTCGACGGGCCCACGGCGGTCGCGGCCCTCTCGGTCGCGGTACCGTGCGGCCGGTTCCGCCCGGCCCAGCTGGCCCCTGCCGTACGGACGGCGGCGCTGGGGCTGTCGCGGGCGCTGCGCGGGGTCAGGCGTCCAGCGGGATCGGCGTGAACCGGGGAGGGCCCGAGCGCGGGCTGGTGGCCACGCTGACTTCGGTGGCCCGGGGGATCGAGACCGAGCTCGGGGGATCGAGGCGGAGCCCGGGGTTTCATGACGCATGACGGCGTACTGGCGTGCTGGCGTACTGTCATGCGCGTCCAGCCATCGGCCCCGACGCCGCGGCGACGAACGTCGACGGCGGACGATGACGGTGGACGACGGCCCGCTGACGACTGACGACTGACGACTGACGACTGACGACTGACGACTGACGACTGACGACGATGGACTCCCCAGGAGGAACCGGCCCGTGAGCTGCCGAGTCATTCTCATAGCCCCGGCGATCACCCCTTCCCTGCGGCGGGCCCGTTTCGACGACGGCGACTCCATCGAGCAACCGGAGGCGGTGGCGCTCGATCTGCCGGTCGCCGGCCGGGCGGTCGTCTCCCCCAGCGTGCGCTGCCGGGAGACGGCGGCCGCGCTGGGCCTCGACGTCTCGACGGAGCTCGCGTTGTCAGGTCTGGACGCGGGCCGCTGGCGGGGACGGACGCTGGAGGAGGTCGGCGCCGCCGAGCCCGAGGCGCTGGTCCAGTGGTTGTCCGACCCGGGGGCCGCACCCCACGGGGGCGAGTCGGTACGGGAGTTCCGTGCGCGGGTCATCGAGTGGCTGGACCTGACGGGCAGGACGACGGGCAGAACGGTCGCCGTGGTGGAACCGGAGGTCGTACGGGCCGTGGTGCTGCACGCCCTCGGGGCGCCCGAGGCGGCGTTCTGGCGGGTGGACGTCCCGCCGCTGGCGGCGACGGAGATCACGGGCGGATCCGGACGCTGGAACCTACGGCTCGGCCAGGTGGGCGGTTGACCCCGGGCGGGAAAACCGGTGGAGCGACGGCCGCCGCCCTGCCTAGGGTCGCGGGCATGACCACCCGCACCTTCCGTGTCACCGTCCGCGGCGTCTTCGCCGGTCTCGGCGCCGAGCAGCGCGCCGAACTGCTGTCCCGGGCCGCCGACGACGACGTGCTGCGCGCGGCCTTCACGCCCGAGGGCCACCTGAGTTACGACATCGCCGCCCGGCCCGCTTTCACCTTCCGTTTCCTGGACGGCGGGGAGGAAGAGGAGGACATCCTGGAGGCGGCCGAACGTGCCGAGGAGGCGGCCCGGGCATGGCTCACCGAGCGCGGGTACGGCTACAAGAACCTCAGGTCGAGCGCCGAGGACCTCTCGCAGGCTCCACTCGGCAAGCGGCAGCGGCGGGCGGCCACGCAGCGACAGGGCTGACCTTCCCGGAAATGGCCACGGCGACCTGAAGTCGCCGTGGTTCAGGTCACGTTGGGATGTGGCCGGTTTGCGGAGGCCAGGTGTCGCGGGCGTGGCATGCTCGGGGCCACACCGAGTTACCGACCAGTTCTACTGGCCGGTAGCCATCGTCGGTGTCTCTTCGTGACCCCCCACCCCCAGGACTGACCTTGCGCAGACGCACGAGGCACGGGCATGCCCTCATGCCCGCCTTCGCCGTGACCGCCCTGCTCCTCGCCACCGGCTGCTCCTCGTCGCAGCACCAGACCTCCGCGGACGACCGCGCCCAGGGGACCGCCCGGGTCTCCGACGACACCACGGGGGCCGCCCGCGCGGACGGCCGGGCGCTCGCCGTCGCCGCCGCGCCCGCCGCCACCGCGACCACGGCCGCCGGTTCGGCGGGTTCGAACCGGCCGGCCCACCGCACCACGCTCACCGTGAGCTCGTACGACAGCAAGACCCGACGTGCCGTCATATCCAAGGCCGGGAGCGGAGGTTCGTCCTCACCCACGGCCTCCCCGGCCGCTCCGGTCTCCCCGGTCTCCCCGACGGCGTCCCCCGGCTCTCCGACGGTCTCCCCCAGCCCCTCCGCGCCGGCTTCGGCCCGGCAGGCCGCCGTCGGTGACGTCATCGCCAGCGCCCCCGCCCCCGGCGCCCCGGACGGCCTGCTCGCCAAGGTGACCAAAGTGATCGGCGAGACCGGCGAGGGCACCGAGGTACAGACCGAGCCCGCCACGCTCGACGCCCTGCTCGGCGACGACACCGCGAAGGGCACCGTGCCGGTCGACCCGGCCGCCTTCGACGTGGACAAGCTGCTGCCCGACGTGAAGGTGTCCTGGTCCAAGTCCGGTGATGTGCACGTCGGTCCCGAGGGTGCCACGGTGCCGCTCGGCAGCCTCCGCCTGGACGTCAGCGCCGAGGTGCCCACCGCCGAGGGCGCTCCGGCGTCCGCCGCGGCCTCGGTGTCCGGCTTCGTCCAGGTCGCCCCGCAGGTCGACTTCGCCTACGGCGGCGAGGGCACCGGAAGCGCGCCCGGCTCCGCCTACCTGGGCGTGTCCGGCGACTGGAACTCGGGCTGGGCGGTCAAGGGCCGGGCCGCGGCGGCCACGGCCACCCCGCTGCGCATCCCGTTCGCCAAGCTGCACGCCGACCCCGTCCTCCAGGTCGGCCCGGTCCCCGTCGTCGTCAACCTCGACCTGACCTGTTACCTCCAGATCAGCGGAGACGGCCGGATCACCGTCGACGTGGAGCAGAGCCTCAAGGGTGACTTCAAGGCGGGCGGCACCTTCGGCACGGCCCAGGGCTGGACGCCGGTCAGCAGCTCCGACATGACGAGCACGCCGGTGCGCTCCTCGGTGACCACCGCCGGAAGCGTCAAGGCCGGGCTGGGTGCCGAGGCCTCCGTCGGCCTGTACGGCACCGTGGGCGTCACCGCCGACCTGGCCCCCTACCTGCGCGGCGAGGCCACCGGCACCGTCACCGCGACCTCGGCGACCCCCGGCGCGGACGCCCAGGGCGCCTGGAACCTGTACGGCGGTGTCGACCTCTCCGGCACCCTCCGTCTCCAGCTGTCGGTCTTCGGTACACCGGTGTTGCAGCGGAGCATCCCGCTGGGCGCTCTGCACCGCGAGTGGAAGCTGGCGGGCGGTACGCTCTGAGCCCGGGTCAGGCCTCGCCGCCGGGTATCCAGCCCTGGCTGCGCAGCACCGCCGAGACGTCCGGCGCCCGGTAGTGCTCGCCCTTGAGGACCTTGCCGTCGGCCCGGCGGGCGACCTGCCCGTCGGGTCCCAGCTTGCTCATGTTGGAACGATGAACCTCGGCGATCACCGCGTCGAGGTCGATCCCGTGCACCAGCGCGGTGCCGTACGCCACGTAGACCACGTCGGCCAGCTCGTGCGCGAGCCGGTCGAGGGGCCCGGCGACCGCGACCTCGGCGACCTCCGCGGCCTCCTCGGCGAGCAACTCCCCCCGGTGCGCGGCCAGCTCGGGCGACACCTCGGCCGGCGTGGTGCGGGCGTGCAGGCCGAAGGCGCGGTGGAACTCCCTGACGAGGCCGGCGGGCGAGGAGCCGGCCGGCGAGTCGGTCGAGGAACGGGCCGAGGAACCGGCCGAGGAGCTGGTCATGCGAACGACTCTAGCGGCCGGCACTGACAGTCCCGCTCCGTCGCCGTGCCCCCGGCCCTGGTCAGGACGGTGACCGGCTGGCAGGATCGCGCTCATGTCCAAGGTGTTCCCCCGTATCGGCCGGCGCCGCGCGCTCCAGGGCGCGGCCGCCGGCTTCGTCGCGTCCGGCCTGCTGCTGTGGTGGCTGCTGCCGCTGGGCGAGGAACCGCCGAGCGGGACGATCACCTTCAGCACCGGGACGCTGCGCGGGGTGTACCAGGAGTACGGCGAACGGCTGCGCACCGAACTGGCCAAGGACATGCCGGGTCTGAAGGTGAAGCTGGTCCAGAGCGCGGGGTCGTACGAGAACGTGCAGCGGGTGGCGACCGGCCGGGCCGACTTCACCATCGCGGCGGCCGACGCGGTGGAGACGTACGGACTCAACGACGGCAAGGGCGCCGGACGGCTGCGCGGCGTGGCACGGCTCTACGACGACTACGTCCAGCTCGTCGTGCCGCGCGACTCGGGCATCTCCAGCGTCGCGCAGCTGCGCCACAAGCGGGTGGCGATAGGGCTGCCCAACTCGGGCGTGCGGCTGATCGCCAACCGGGTGCTCAGGGCGGCCGGGATCGACCCCGCGAAGGACATCACACCGGTGTCGGACGGTATAGACACCGGCCCGGACCAGCTGCGGCGGGGCCAGATCGACGCGTTCTTCTGGTCGGGCGGCCTGCCGACCAAGGGGCTGCTGGATCTCGCGGACAAGTTCAGCTACACGTTCGTGCCGATAGAGGGCAGTCTCGTCACCAAGCTGCACACCGAGAGCGAGGCGGCGCTCTACTACCGGGCCACCAACATGCCCGAGTCGGCGTATCCGTCGATCCAGGCGGGCACGACAGTGCCGACGATCGCGGTGTCCAACGTGCTGATGACCCGCAAGGACATGGACCCGCGCCTCACGGAGTGGGTGACCCGCACGGTGATCAAGAGCCGCGACGACATCGGCAACCACGTCCACTCCGCCCAGCTGGTGGACCTGCGCACGGCGATCTACACGGACCCGCTGCCCCTGCAGGAGGGCGCGAGGCGCTACTACCGCTCGGTCAAGCCCTGAAGAACCTCCCTCACCCACTACGCGGCACCGAAACAGTCACCCGCAACCCCCGCTGCTCGTCCTGCTCATGGTGCTCGTAAGCGATCGCTCCCCCACCCGCCGCCAGCAGCGCCCGAGTGATCGACAGCCCCAGCCCCGACCCCTTCACATTCTGGTGCCGTCCGCTCCGCCAGAACCGGTCCCCCACCCGCACCAGTTCCTCATCGGTCAGCCCCGGCCCCGTGTCGGTCACCACGACCGTGCGCATATCGCCGTCCGCGGCCACGGACACCTCCACCGCACCCCCCTCCGGCGTGAACTTCACCGCGTTGTCGATCACCGCGTCCAGCGCGCTGGACAACGTGATCGGGTCGGCCCACCCGGTGGCCGGCGGGCAGTCGCCGGTCAGCCGGACCCCCTTCGCCGTGGCCGCCGGCGCCCACGCGGCGACCCGCTCCTGTGCCAGCCGCCCGACGTCGATCAGCATCAGGTCCGCCTCGGCGTGCTCGGCGAGCGCGAGGTCGAGCAGGTCGTCCAGGACCTGCGCGAGCCGCTTGCCCTCGGTCTGGACCGAGGCGATCTCCTCGTTGCCCTCGGGGAGTTCGAGGGCGAGCAGTTCGATTCGCAGCAGCAACGCAGAGAGCGGGTTGCGCAGTTGATGCGACGCGTCGGCGACGAACGCGCGCTGCTGCTCCAGCACGTCCTCGACGTTGTCCGCCATCTCGTTGAACGACCGGGCCAGCCGTCTGAGTTCCGGCGGCCCGCCGGCCGCCGCGACCCGTGACTTCAGCCGCCCGCTGGCGATCGCGTGGGTGGTGGCGTCGAGGACCCGCACGGGCCGTAGCACCCACCCGGTCAGCCGGAGCGCCGCGCCGACGGCGAGCAGCATCGCCGCGATCTCACCGGCGCCGATGAGCAGCCAGCCGCGCAGAGTTCGCGAACGCATCGGCCCGGTCGGCGAGTCGGTGACCACCACGGCCACGACATCGCCGTCCCGGATCACCGGCGAGGCGACGATCAGCCGGCTGCGCTGCCAGGGCCAGACCTGCTGGGGGTCGTGGCTGCGGCGGCTGAGCAGCGCTTCGCCGAACGCCTCCCGGACCTCGCCCGTCTTCGGCAGCACCCAGTCGTCGGGCGCGTTGGCCATGGAGGACGCGTTGCGGTAGAAGACGCCCGCGCGGATGCCGTAGACGCCGTAGTAGCTGGCGAGTTCGCGGCGGAGGGTCTCCAGGCGGTCGTCCGTGCGCATGGGGCGCGCGGTGGTGGGCGCGTCGGTGACGAACTGGGCGAGTGCGGCGAACCGCGCGGTGTCGTCGATGCGGTCGACGACGACCTTCTGCTGCTGTGCGGAGGCCGTGCTGACGGCGAGCGGGACGCCGAGCGCGAGCAGCACGGCCGCCATCAGGACGATGAGCAGCGGGAGGAGCCGGGTGCGCACCCGTCCCCGCTACGCGGCCGGAGCGACGAGCCGGTAGCCCACGCCGCGTACGGTCTCGATGAGCGCGGGCATGCGCAGTTTGGCGCGCAGGGAGGCGACGTGCACCTCCAGGGTGCGGCCGGTGCCCTCCCAACTGGTCCGCCAGACCTCGCTGATGATCTGTTCGCGGCGGAAGACCACGCCGGGCCGCTGGGCGAGCAGTGCCAGCAGGTCGAACTCCTTGCGGGTGAGCTGGACGGCGGTGCCGTCCACGCTGACCTGGCGGGTGGGCAGTTCGATGTGGACGGGGCCGAGCCGGAGCGCGCTGTCGCCGCCGGTCGAGCCGTCCTCATGGTGGGTGCGCCGGCTGACGGCGTGGATCCTGGCGAGCAGTTCCCCGGTGTCGTACGGCTTCACCACGTAGTCGTCGGCGCCCAGGTTGAGCCCGTGGATGCGGGAGCGGACGTCGGAGCGGGCGGTGACCATGATCACCGGAGTGCTGGTGCGCTTGCGGATCTTGCCGCAGACCTCGTAGCCGTCCTGGTCCGGCAGGCCGAGGTCGAGCAGGACGACGTCGTAGCCGTCGCTCTCGGGGACCAGGGCCTGGAGGGCCTCCTCGCCGTTGCGGGCGTGGGTGACGGAGAACCCGTGCCGGGCCAGGACCGCGGAGAGCGCGGCGGCGACATGGTTGTCGTCCTCGACGAGCAGCAGTCTCATCCCGGCCCCCTCCGGTTCAGCGGTCGTACGGTCCTGGTTCGCCGTCGGCTTGCCAGTGGAAAACCCGCGCGTTGTAGATAGCGCACGCGCGCGTGCATCAAGGCAGTCACGCTGATGGACGTCGACGGCGTCAAGAGGGTTCCGGCGCCGCGCCGGTTCCGTTACGGGGCCGATATGCGGGCCCCTCGCCGACGCTACAACACGTGTCCGGATGCAATCGGATCGTGATGCTCAGATCTCCCTCAGATGTAATGACGCTGGTCATCCGCTCTCACTACATTCCTCCGAAACCGAGGAGGACGGAGCCCGAAAGCGATGACCGAAGTATCGGTGGCCGAGGAAGACAAGGCCGCGACCGGCGAACTGGTCGTCCTGAAGAGCGTCAACAAGCACTTCGGCGCGTTGCACGTGCTCCAGGACATCGACCTGACGATCGCCCGCGGTGAGGTCGTCGTGGTGATCGGACCCTCCGGGTCCGGCAAGTCCACTCTGTGCCGCACCGTCAACCGTCTGGAGACCATCGACTCCGGAACGATCTCGATCGACGGCAGGCCGCTGCCCCAGGAGGGCAAGGAGCTGGCCCGGCTGCGCGCCGACGTCGGCATGGTCTTCCAGTCGTTCAACCTCTTCGCGCACAAGACCGTGCTCGAGAACGTGATGCTCGGTCAGGTCAAGGTCCGCAAGGCGGACAAGAAGCAGGCCGAGGACAAGGCCCGCGCCCTGCTGGACCGGGTCGGTGTGGGCGCCCAGGCCGACAAGTACCCCGCGCAGCTCTCCGGTGGCCAGCAGCAGCGGGTCGCGATCGCGCGGGCGCTGGCGATGGACCCGAAGGTCATGCTCTTCGACGAGCCGACGTCGGCGCTCGACCCCGAGATGATCAACGAGGTCCTGGAGGTCATGCAGCAGCTGGCCAGGGACGGCATGACGATGATCGTCGTCACCCATGAGATGGGCTTCGCCCGCTCGGCCGCGAACCGGGTGGTCTTCATGGCCGACGGCCGGATCGTCGAACAGGCCGCGCCGGACCAGTTCTTCAGCAGTCCGCGCAGCGACCGGGCCAAGGACTTCCTGTCGAAGATCCTGCACCACTGACACCGCCGCACCGCCTTGCCGGTTCCCGGGCCCGCGTGTGCCCGGAACCCCGTGCCGCCGAACTCACCGATCCGAAGGAAATCCGTTCATGAAGACTCGTACGTCCGCCTCCGCGGCGCTCCTCGCCGCCCTCGCACTGTCCCTGACGGCCTGCGGCGGTGAGTCCGGGAA
This sequence comes from Streptomyces sp. Ag109_O5-1, assembly GCF_003814875.1. Lineage (GTDB taxonomy): Bacteria > Actinomycetota > Actinomycetes > Streptomycetales > Streptomycetaceae > Streptomyces > Streptomyces sasae. The sequence goes on from NZ_RKQF01000001.1 coordinate 3,522,039, forward strand.
CGCCGGCGACCAGGCCGGCGACACGGCGACCGGCGCGAACGCGCCGAAGCTGCCGACGTACACCGTCGCCACCGGAGTGAAGATCGACTCCGCCACGCTGAGGAAGGCCCAGCAGGCCGGCAAGCTGGTCATCGGCGCCAAGAACGACCAGCCGTACCTGGGCTTCGAGGACACGACCGGCAAGCGGTCCGGCTTCGACATCGAGATCGCCAAGATGGTCGCCGCCGACCTGGGATTCAAGCCGGAGCAGATCGAGTTCAAGACCGTCGACTCCAACGTCCGTGAGACCACCATCTCCAAGGGCGAGGTCGACCTGTACGTGGGCACGTACACGATCAACGACGAGCGCAAGAAGCAGGTCGGCTTCGCGGGCCCGTACTTCCTGGCCGGCGCGGACCTGCTCGTGCGCAAGGACGAGCAGGGCATCACCGGTCCCGATTCCCTGAAGGGCAAGACGGTCTGCTCCATCAAGGGCTCGACCCCGCTGCAGGAGATCAAGAAGCCCAAGTACGGCGCGAAGACCGTGGAGCTGTCGAAGTACTCCGAGTGTGTCCAGCAGTTGCTCAACAACGAGGTCGACGCCGTCACCACCGACGACGCGATCCTCAAGGGGTACGCGGCGCAGCGCCCCACGAAGCTCAGGGTGATCGGCAAGCCGTTCACGCAGGAGCCGTACGGCGTGGGCATGAACAAGGACGACAAGGCGCTGCGCGACGCCGTGAACGACGCGCTGGAGAAGCACGAGAAGAACGGCGACTACAAGAAGGCGTACGACGCGACGCTCGGCCTGTCCGGCTCCGCGTACCAGGAGCCGCCGGCCGTCAACCGCTACTGACGCGCCGCTGAGACGCCGTCGCCGCGGCGTCGCCGGCATCGCCCGCGACGCCGCGGCGGCGTATCGCCCCGGACGCGGTCTTCCGTGCCCGCACACCACCACGAGGACCTCCCCGTGAATGTATTGCTCGACCATTTCGCCGACTTCCGCGAGGGGTTCGTCGGCACCGTACTGCTGACGCTGGCCAGCGGACTCCTCGCGATGGTGCTGGGTGTCGTCATCGCCGGGTTCCGGGTCTCCCCCGTGCCTCCGCTGCGGGCGTTCGGCACCGCGTGGGTCACGCTGTTCCGCAACACGCCCCTGACGCTGCTCTTCCTCATAGCGTGGTTCGTCGTCCCGGTCATCTTCGCGCCGGGCATGAGCCCGTGGACGAAGGCCCTGCTGGCCCTGAGCTTCTACACCTCGGCCTTCGTCTGCGAGGCGGTGCGGTCGGGCATCACCACGGTCCCGCTGGGGCAGGCGGAGGCCGCGCGTTCGCTCGGCATGACGTTCTCGCAGACCCTGCGGCTGATCGTGCTGCCGCAGGCGACCCGCACCGTGGTCGCGCCGCTGAGCTCGATCTTCATCGCGCTGACGAAGAACTCGGCGATCGCCGGCGCGTTCAGTGTCACCGAACTGTTCGGCTGGCAGAAGACGTTGAGCGACCAGGGCTACGCCATCGCCTGGATCTTCCTGTGGGTGGCACTGGGCTACCTCGTCATCACCTTCTCGATCAGCGGTCTGTTCCAGCTGCTGGAGCGTCGACTGGGGGTCGCGCGATGAGTTCGAGCGTTCTGTACGACACACCGGGCCCCAAGGCCCGCCTGCGCAACCGTCTGTACACCGTGGCCGGCTCGCTGGCACTGGCCGCGCTGCTCGCCTTCGTGGTGTACCGGCTCGACGCGAAGAACCAGCTGGATCCGAAGATCTGGAACATCTTCAACAACGCGGGCGTACGCACCAACATCCGCGACGGTGTGCTGACCACCCTGAAGGTGTTCGCGGCGGCCGGCGCGCTGTCCCTGGTACTCGGGCTGCTGCTCGCCGTGGGACGGCTGTCGGAGCACCGGCCGGTCCGCTGGTTCGCGACCGGGTTCATCGAGCTCTTCCGCGCCGTGCCGCTGCTCATCACCATCTACGCCCTGTGGGTGCTGTTCCTCAGCTACAAGGACGATCTGGGTGTCGTCGGGGACAACGCCGCGTTCTGGGGCCTGGTCGTCGGGCTGACCTTCTACAACGGATCCGTGCAGGCCGAGGTGTTGCGCGCGGGCATCAACGCCGTGCCCCGTGGGCAGGTGGAGGCCGCGTACGCCCTCGGCCTGCGCAAGTACCAGGTGATGACGACGCTGTTGCTGCCGCAGGCGGTGCGCTCCATGCTGCCGACGATGATCAGCCAGCTGGTGGTCACCCTGAAGGACACCTCGCTCGGCTATGTCATCACGTACACGGAACTCCTGTTCGCGGCGCGGACGATGGCCTCCAACATCATCGTCAACGGGGACAACCCGTTCACGGCGGTCGTCATCGTCGTCGGCGCCATCTACATCGCCATGTGCCTCGCCCTCTCGTCCCTCGCGACGTGGATCGAGCGGCGGGGACGGCGCGCGAAGACCGGCGTCGCCGTGGCGGCGGCTGAGCCCCCGGTGGTGCTCGACGGCGCCAGGTGATCGTGCCCCGGTCCGCGAAGCCGGAGAAGCCGTAGCGGGCAGGGGCGGGCGGCAGAACGATGCCGCCCGCCCCTGCCCTGTCGCGCGACGCCGGGTGACGCCGGCCCGCGTGTCGCCCTGGGGCGTGAGCGGGGGGCTGGAGTGCAGCCGTGGCTCGGCGGTCAGGACGGCTGAACCTGGTCGAAGAGGGCGAGGGCCGCGGCGGGGTCCGGGCTCACCAGGCGTTCCAGACCGGCCGTCGTGATCTTCGCCCACCGGCCGGCCCGCACCCACATCTGTTCCTCGAACGCGCGGACGGTGTCGTCCAGATCTCCGGGGCCGGCGGCGATGGACTCGGCGAGTTCGGCGCCTTCCAGCATGGCGAGGTTCGCGCCCGCCCCCAAGGGCGGCATCAGATGGGCGGCGTCGCCCAGGAGCGTCACCCCGGGGACATGGGTCCAGGTATGGGACACGGGCAGGACGTGGAGGGGGCGGTGGACGAAAGCGGTGCCCCGCTGGAGAAGGTCGAGCACGGGAGCGGCCCAGCCGTCGAACAGCGCCAGCAGGCTCGCTCGCACGGCCTCGGCGTCGGCCAGGTCCAGGTCCGAGTGCCAGTCCAGCGGCGCGCGGAACTGGGCGTACACCTTGACGTGACCTCCGCTGTTGCGTTGGGCGACGAGCTTTCGGTTCACGCCGTAGACGGCCACTGAGCCGTCGCCGATCAACCGGGCGAGGTCGGGGTGGCGGGTGTCGACGTCGTCCAGGGAGGTCTCGACCGTGGTGACACCGGTGTAATGCGGCGTCACCGGCGAGACTGCCGGGCGGATCCGGGACCAGGCGCCGTCCGCGCCGACCACGAGGTCGAACGTCTCCTGTCGCCCGTCGTCGAAATGGACGAGTACGCCGTCCCGGGTCCCCGGCACCACTTGTGTCACGCCCTGCCCCCAGCGGACGTCGAGAGGGCCGAGCAGCAGGTCACGGAGTTGCCCGCGGTCGATCTCGGGATTGGCCCGGTCGTCGGGACGGGGTTGCCAGTCGCGCAGGACGGTCCCGTCCGTGTCCAGGATGCGCATGGCCTGTCCCTCGGGACGGGACAGCGCCTGGAATTCCGCCAGCAGCCCTGCCTTGTCCAGCGCACGCTGGCCCAGCCCTTCGTGCAGGTCCAGCGTGCCGCCCGGGGGGCGGGCGTCGGGGCCGGGATCGCGTTCGAGGATGGCGACGGGGTAACCGTGGCGGTGCAGGACGCGGGCGAAGGTGAGGCCGGCCGGGCCGCCGCCGACGACGGCGATGCGATGTCTCATGTCGATACACTGTATTTTCACAGTACGATGCATCGCAACCGTACGATGTGACCATGACTGTGTGGGACCGGCCGGAGCCGCCGACTCGCCCCGTGCCGCTCGACCGGGACCGGATCGTCGCGGCCGCCGTCGCGCTGGCCGACGACGGCGGGCTGGAGGCGGTGTCGTTGCGCAAGGTCGGCGCCCGGCTGAACGCCGGCCCGATGCGGCTGTACGGATACATCTCCACCAAGGAGGAGCTGTTCGACCTCATGGTGGACGTGGTCCAGGGCGAGATCCTCCCCGAGGAGCAGTCGGGTGAGCAACCGGGTGACTGGCGGGAGGCGCTGCGCGTCCTCGCCCACCGCACCAGACAGGCCGCCCTCCGTCACGAATGGCTGGCCGACCTGCTCGGCGGCCGCCCGTCCCTGGGCCCGAACGGCCTCGCCGTGACCGAGGCCAAGCTGGCCGCCCTCGACGGCCTGGCCGACGTCGACACTGTCATGCGCGCCACCGAGACCGTCAGCGCCTACATCAACGGCGCGATCAGACGCGAGATCGCGAACGTGCGGGCCGAGCGCACCACCGGCCTGTCCGAGCACGACCGGCAGCGCGCCTCCGGCCCGTATGTGACGAGAATGCTGGCCACGGGCCGCTTCCCGGCGCTGACCAAGGCCGTGTACGACGGCACGGACGTCGACGCCGAGGCATCCTTCACCACCGGCCTGGACTGGGTCCTCGACGCCGTGGCCGCCAGACTCACCCGACCGCCGGCCTGACGCCCGCCTCGTGCCGGACACCGGCAGGAACCACGTCCGCACGCCGAGCGTGAAACCGGGTGCGGCCGGCCGGATCCACGCCGCCCGGATCGCCCGGCAGGCCGGCGCGGCGGCCTGCCGAACCGGCTCCCGCCGCTCCGCGCTCCCGGCCGTCCCGGCCGCCGCGCGCCCGCCATGCTGACGTGTCCCCGGGTGCGCCGCTTGACCGGGTGGCGCCCAGTCTGTTGCATACGTTCTGTGATCGTGCACCCTGCTCCAACAACCTGTTCACCTATCTCCGTCGGGACTTGCGTACGGGCAGGGGGCGCCGCGCCGTGGACCCGGTGATCGTCGTCGGAGCGGGGCCCGTCGGGCTCACGCTCGCCCTGGCGCTGGCCCGTCAGGAGGTGCCGTCCGTCGTCCTGGACGAGGGCCCGGGCAAGGACGAGCCGCGCCCGGCGCGCACCGTCGTGCTGCGCGAGGACACCGCCGCCCTGGTGACACGGCTGAGCGGGGCCCCGCTGGACGACCTGGGCACCCGCTGGACCGGCTGGCGGTCGATGCGCCGTCGGCAGGTGATCCGCGAGGTCGTCTTCGACGAGGCGGCCGAGCCGTCCCCGCTGCACATCGCACAGCACGTGCTGACGAACGCCCTGCGTGCCGCGATCGCCGACGAACCGCTGGTCAAGGTGGCCACGGACAGCCGCCTGGACACGATCGAGCAGGAGCGCTCGGGCGTCACCGCGCACACCCGCGGCCCCAAGGGCACCTGGTGGCGCGGCAGCTACCTGGTGGGCTGCGACGGCCCGCGCTCGACCGTCCGCAAGCTCCTGGACATCCGTTTCCCGGGCCGTACGGCGGTGGAGCGGCAGGCGGTCGCCGCGCTGCGCGCGGAACTTCCGTGGCCCGGTCAGGCGTTGCTCCATCGGACACCGCCGTGGCGGATGTCCGGGCCCTCGGCCGGGGAGGTGACCGCCCGCCCCCTCCCGGACGGCGTGTGGCGCCTGGACTGGCTGCTGCCGCCCGGCAAGGACCTGGTCACGCCCGAGCTTCTGGTCACCCGGATCCGCGAGACCCTCGCGGGCTGGACGGACGGCACCACACCGCCGTACGACCTGCTCGACACCGGTGTGCACACGGTGCACCACCGCCTCGCCCGCCGGTGGCGGGTGGGCCGGGTGTTCGTCGCCGGCGACGCCGCGCACCTGCTCGGCGCACTCGGGACGCACGGGCTGGACGAGGGCCTGCGGGACGTGGACAACCTCGCCTGGAAGCTGGCCCCGGCCTGGCACCACGGCCCGCACGAGGCACTGCTGGACAGCTACCAGACCGAGCGGCGTGCGGTGGTCGCCGCCCGGCTGCGCGCCGCAGACCAGGTGCTGCCGGTACTGCGCGGCGGTGGCGGGCTGCGCGGGTTCGTCCCCGGCACGTCCCGGGGGCATGACACGCTTCTCACCGACGGCCATCTGGGGCACGGCCCGCTCGGCGCGCCGGGGGCGTACGCCAACTCGCCGCTCGCACCCCGGCACCTGGAGCACGAGGTCCCGGTCGACACCCCGCCGGGGTCGCCGGTCACCGACGTCCGCGTCACCGCGGAGGACGGCACCTTCGTGCAGCTGCGCTCCCGGCTCGGCCGCGGCGCGCTGCTCGTCGTACTGATCGCGCCCGGTACCGGCGTGTGGGACCGCAAGCACTGGGTCTCCGCCGGGATCATGCCCCGGCTGGCGGCCGCCGTGGCCGCGCTGCCGCACCCCGCCGAACTGCTGGTCGCCGAGGCCTATCCGGGCGCCCCGGCGCACTCGGTGCTGCTGGTACGCCCCGACGGCCATCTGGTCACGGCGCTCAACGGGGTCCGGCCGGCCGATCTGTACGCGGCGGCCGAGGCGACCCTGGGCGGCAAGGACACGGAGAAGACGGAGACGGAGGCGGAGGCCGGTTCCACCGCGCGGTGACCGAGCGGTCCACATGCTGACGGTGAGTTGACCGGCCTCGACCGGCGTGGTGTACTCCGCATCGTGAACGACACCACTGTGCGCCTGTGGCGGAAGGTCCATGTGGACCTCGTCCGCTATGCGGGCTGCGTGTGTCTTCCGTCCTGCTGACTTCGCATTCACCTCTTCTCTCCGGGCGCCGTCTGCGCCCGCTTCTGCGAACCCTCATCAGGAACGGTGCACGTGTCTGCCTCTCTCTCCTCGTCCGTTTCTCCCTCCGCCTCCGCCTCCGCGCCCGGCGCCGCACCCACCCAGGCGGACCTCCTCGACTTCGTCCGGCGTACGGCCGCCGACGCCGAGCTGATCGCCTCGCTCCCGCTCGACCCCGAGGGCCGCACCTGGGTACGGCTCGACGGCCCCGGCGGCAGCGAGGCCTGGCTGATCGGCTGGCCGCCCGGCACCGGCACCGGCTGGCACGACCACGCCGAGTCGGTCGGCGCCTTCCTGACCGCCGCCGGTGAGCTGAAGGAGAACTCGCTGGCCACCCGGCTGCCCACCGACGGCTGGCGGACCCTGGAGCTCTCCGAGGGCGTCGACCGCGAGCGCCGGCTGCCCGCCGGAAAGGGCCGCTCCTTCGGCCGCGACCACGTCCACGAGGTGCTCAACGAGTCCACCGAGCACCACGCGATCTCCGTCCACGCCTACTACCCGCCGCTGCCCCGGATCCGCCGCTACAGCCGCAGCGGACCGGTGCTGCGCCTGGAGCAGGTCGAGCGCCCGGAGGACTGGCAGTGAGCGGCGCGGAGCAGATCGAGCAACAGCCGGTGGAGCAACAGCCGGTGGGAATCGACGAGTTGCTGGAGCGGGTACGCGCGGGCTACCGGCGCATCGGGGCGCACGAGGCGTACGGCGCCGCGCAGGCCGGCGAAGCCCTCCTTGTCGACATCCGGTACGCGGCCCTGCGTGAACGCGATGGCGTGATCCCCGGCGCCCTCGTCATAGAGCGGAACGAACTGGAGTGGCGCCTTGACCCGCAGGGCAGCCACAAGACCCCCGAGGCCACCGGCCACGACCTCCAGGTCGTCGTCATATGCAACGAGGGCTACGCCTCCAGCCTGGCCGCCGCCTCCCTGCACCAGCTGGGGCTGCGCCGGGCGACGGACCTGATCGGCGGCTTCCAGGCGTGGAAGGCGGCGGGGCTGCCGGTCACGCCGTAGTCACCCATGGGCGACTTGGTGTCGTCCCCTACGGCGCGCCGGTCCCGGTCGAGTCCCCGCGGCCGTCGACGAGAGCGGCGAGCCCGTCGAGCACCCGGGCGAGCCCGAACTCCCAGGCGTGCCGGGGGCTGTACGCCGCACCCTGCGCGGTGCCCGCCGCTGTGCCGACCCGGGCGGCGACGGGGTAGGCGCGCGGGTCCAGAACCCTTTCGAGCAGCGGGGCGTTGGCCGCCCACCACTGCTCGTCGTCCATCGCGCTGTCCTGCCGGGCGGCGCGCGCCTCCGCCGCCGAGCGGGCGTTGGCCTGCACGAAGGTGAGCAGGAAGGTCAGCGCGGCGTCCATCTCGACGTCGTCGAGCCCCAGTCCGTCCAGTGCCGACAGTTCGTGCTCGTACTTGGCCATCATCCCCGGCCCGAGCGGCGGACGGCCGGTGGAGACCGTCGCGGCCCATGGGTGCGCCTCGAACAACGCCCTGTTCTCCTCGGCCACCGCGGCCAGCCGGAGCCGCCACGGCCGGCCGACGGTCTCGGACCGGGGCATCTGCACATAGGCGGTGTCCAGCATGAGATCCAGCAGCTCGGCCTTGCCCGGCACGTAGGTGTAGAGCGTCATCGGGACCACCCCCAGCTGCTGCGCTACACGGCGCATGGTGACCGCGTCCAGGCCCTCGGCATCTGCCAGCCCGACGGCGACGGCAACGACCGTGTCGATGTCCAGCCGCTGCCGTGGACCGCGTCGCGGTGCGGCGGCAGGGACACGCCAGAGCAGTTCCAGGGAGCGGGCCGGATCACCGGCGCCGCTTCGGTCGAGAGGCATCCGAACATCCTCCCCCACCATGGCCCCGATGGATTACTCTGTACGCGGTACAGTGTACCGCGTACAGAGTAATTCGCCCGGGCCAGAGGAGCTTCCGTGTCGATCACCGCTTCGGCCGTGTCCCTGAATGTCGACGACGTCATGGCGTCCAGCACCTTCCTCACCGAGCACTTCGGATTCCGCGAGGAGCTGGCCGCCGACGGTTTCGCGTCGCTGACCCGCGACGACGCCGGGATGAACGTCGTCTATCTGCGGCGCGGGCTGGCCTCGCTCCCCGAGGACCAGCGCGAGGACCACGCCGACGGGGTGATCCTCGCCTTCGTCGTCGACAACCTCGAAGCCGAACTGGCCCGCCTGACCGCCGAGGGAGTCACGATCACGATGCCGCTGCGCGAGGAGCCCTGGGGCGAGCGCGCCTTCCAGGTCACCGACCCCAACGGCGTCATCGTCCAGCTCGTCGACTGGAACGCGTCCGGCGGCCACTGAGCCGACCCGCCTCCGGAACCGGCCGGCTAGTCCTTGGCCGTCGCCACCGTCACCGCCGGCACCCGCAGCGCCACCCGCCCGGGAAGCGCCGCGGCCACCAGCGCGAGCAGCGTGGCGGTCGCGACGACGGTCACGTACAGCAACGGCGTGACCGTCGGCGCGGCCCGGCCCGTCATACCGACGCTGAACGCGGTCAGGACGGCGAGCGCGATGCCGCTGCCGAGGGCCGTGGCCAGCGTCAGCACCGACAGCACCTCGGTACGCAGCATCCGCAGCACCTGGCGACGGGTGGCCCCGGCCAGCCTGAGCAGCGCGAACTCCCGAATCCGTGCGGCGACCGACATGGCGAGCGTGTTGACGACGGCGATGGCGGTGAAGGCCAGGACCAGCCCCATGGCCAGGTAGTTGACCTCGGCGTTGGTCTGCTGCCGGTCGGCCTGGAGGGAGTCGGCGGCGGCCGGCGAAAGAATCCGGAGCCCCGGGAACTCACGGAGGGTAGTCGCGAGTTGTGCTTGTGTACGGGCTGTGCTGACGAGGACGGAGGAGGCGAGCGGGTTGTCCACGTGGTGCGCGACCAGGTCGTGGGCGAAGGTGAGGTCGCCGAAGCCGAGACCCCGGGCGTAGACGGCGGCGACGGTGAGCGTGGCGGGCGTGCCGTCGCCGAGGGTGAGTCTCAGGGTGCTGCCGGGCGCCAAGTGGTGCTGGTCGGCGGTCAGTCGGCTGACGGCGACGGTGCGGTCGGTGAGCCGGCCGAGGGAGCCGGCGGTCACCTCGGGGTCCCAGGTGCGGGTGAGGCCCTCGGGGGTGACGCCCTGCGCCGCGTACTTGTCGAGTCCGATGCGGACGGTGGTGCGGACCACTTCGGTGACGGCGTCATGGCGCGTGCGCAGCTGCCGTGCCGCTGCGGCCGGTACACCGGGTCCCTGGGCGGCCACCACCCAGTCGGCGGTGACCCCAACGCGGGCCTGGGCGCGGGCGGCGTCACCGAGGGTCGACTGGACGAACAGCACGGTGCAGGTCATACCGATGAGCAGGGTGAGGGGGGTGACGACGGAGGCCATCCGGGCGGCGTTGCCACGCAGGTTGGCGGTGGCGAGCCGGCCGCCGTGACCGGTGAGCCGCAGCGGGCCGGCGAGCAGCAGTGCGGCGGCCCTGACCAGTAGCGGGCCGAGCAGGGCGACGGAGGTGGCGAGGACCACGACGGCGAGGAAGGTGACGGGAGTCGACGCGGGTTCGGTACGCAGGGAGGTGAGCAGGACGACGAGTACGACCCCACCGGCGAGCAGCAGCAGACCGGCGGCGATCCGTCCCCAGGCGGGCCGGGCGGGCTCGACACGGGACTCGGCCAGCGCCTCGGTCGGCCGGATCCGGGTGATGCGCCGAGAGGCGATACGGGCCGCGGCCCAGGCACCGGCCAGTGTCGCGGCGAACGCGGCGAACGGCGGGAAGACGCCGGTGGTGTGCTGAAGCGTGGCGGGCACGGCGCCCAGGGCGACGAACCTGGTGTGCAGCCAGGCGCCGAGCGGAAGCCCGAGGAGTGCGCCTGCCGTGCCGGCGACGGCGCCGACGATCAGCGCCTCGCGGCCGAGCAGCCGGCGGATCTGTCCGGGGGTGGCGGCGATGGCTCGCAGCAGGGCGAGTTCGCGGTGCCGTTGCTGGACGGTGAGCGCGAAGGTGCCGACGACCACCAGGATCGCCACGAGCAGCGAGGTCCCGCCCATGGCACCGCCCATGCTGACCAGCCGGACCCTGGCGGCGGCCGCGTCCAGGAACTCGACGGGGCCGCGGGCGTCCCCGGTGGAGACCTGGGCGGTGGTGCCGCGCAGTGCCCGCGTCACGGCCTGCTTCAGCCGGTCCGGGGCGGTGCCGTGGGCGGGCAGCACGCCGAACGCGGTGACCTGCCCGGGGTGCGCGGCCAGCCTGCGGGCCTCGGCGGCGGAGAAGAAGAGGGACGTCTGGTGGCGCACGTCCGTGGCCGGGGCGGCGATGCCGGTGATCCGGTAGGCGCGTGGGGCCTGCGTCGACTGCACGGTGAGGGTGGCGCCGGGCCGCAGGTGGGCGCGTGCGGCGAGGTCGCGGTCGACGACCAGGTCGGTGGCGGCCTTCGGGGCGGTGCCGGAGACCAGCCGGTACGGGGTCAGCGCGGCGGACTCCCAGGCGTGCCCGTAGGCGGTACGGCCGCCGGTGCCGGCCGGGGTCAACGGCTGCGCGAGGAAGGTCAGCTCGGGCACGACCCGGGCGACACCGGGGGTGCGGGCGAGTCCGGTTTCCAGGTCGGCCGGCAGCCAGGCGCGCTCGGCGATGGGTTTCGCCTTGCGCTTGACCTTGGTCTTGCCGTGCTTGTGCTTGACGGTGGTCCGGCGGACGTACTGGTCGGCGGAGACCACGACGGGGGTCGCCGCGTAGCGCTCGGTGCGGATCGTGCCGCGCAGACCGGTGTCGAGGAGGGTGCCGCAGGCGGAGATCAGCGCGGCCGCGCACAGCAGGGCCAGAAAGGCGCCGAGAAACCCGGCCTTGCGGGCGCGGACGGTCTTGAGGGCGTAACGCAGCATCATGGCGTACACGGTCGTCCACGCGAGGGTGTGCGGGCACTGCGGTGGTCCGGCGTCTTGGCAGGGGGTTAACCCCACCCTCCTCGGGGCTGTCGGCCCGTCAGAAGTCCCCGCCCTCCAGGAAGTCCGTGTCCTCGCCCTCCTCCTCCAGGGCCCGCCGGACGACCCTGAGGGCCATGCCCTCGGAGTACCCCTTGCGGGCGAGCATGCCGGCGAGGCGGCGGATCCGCCTGTCCCGGTCGAGCCCCCGGGTGGAGCGGAGCCTGCGGGCGACGAGTTCGCGGGCCGTCTCCTCCTCCTGCTCGGAGTCGAGCTGTGCGACGGCCTCGTCGATGAGCGTCGAGTCGACACCCTTGGTCCGCAGCTCCTGGGCGAGCGCGCGCCTGGCCAGTCCCCGGCCGTGGTGCCGGGACTCGACCCAGGCGTCCGCGAACGCGCTGTCGTTGATCAGCCCGACCTCCTCGAACCTCGACAGCACCTCCTCGGCGACATCGTCCGGGATCTCCCGCTTGCGCAGGGCGTCCGCGAGCTGTTTCCGGGTGCGCGGGTTCCCGGTGAGCAGGCGCAGACAGATCGCCCGCGCCCGCTCAGCCGGTTCCGCTGGAGGCTCCTCCTGCTCGGCCCTCGACAAGGAGGAGGAGCCCCCGTCCTCACCGGACGGCTCCCCGAAGCCGCGCCGACGGCGGGTCCCGGGTTTCCGCGGGCCACGGCCGGGTGACCCGTGCCCGCGGGGCCCGTCCGGGCCGTCGTGTGTGCCGTCCGCGTACGAGCCGCCGTCCGCGCTGTCCCGCCCGTACCTGCCGCCGTCCGTGCCGTAGGCCTCGTCGCCGTCCCCGGCGGAGCCCGAGTCGCCTCCGGCACCCCTGCCCCATGGGGCACCGGGGGACGTGTACTCGTGGTCGGCCCAGTCGGTTCGTCGTGTCACGGCGTCAGCTCTTGGCGGTGGCGGCCTTGGGCTTGGTGGCCTTGGCGGCGGCCGGGGCGGGCACCGTCTTCGCCGCGTCGTCCGTGGCCGCGGTGGTGACCGCCGCGTCCGCGCCCGGCTCGGCGGCGGGCTTCTCCGGCCGGACACCGACGCCCAGCTTCTCCTTGATCTTCTTCTCGATCTCGTTGGCCAGGTCGGGGTTGTCCTTGAGGAAGTTGCGCGCGTTCTCCTTGCCCTGGCCGAGCTGGTCGCCCTCGTACGTGTACCAGGCGCCGGCCTTGCGGACGAAGCCGTTCTCCACGCCCATGTCGATCAGGCCGCCCTCGCGGCTGATGCCCTGGCCGTAGAGGATGTCGAACTCGGCCTGCTTGAAGGGCGGTGCGACCTTGTTCTTGACGACCTTGACCCGGGTGCGGTTGCCGACCGCCTCGGTGCCGTCCTTCAGGGTCTCGATGCGGCGGATGTCGAGTCGCACCGAGGCGTAGAACTTCAGCGCGCGGCCACCGGTCGTGGTCTCCGGGGAGCCGAACATCACGCCGATCTTCTCGCGGAGCTGGTTGATGAAGATCGCGGTGGTCTTGGACTGGTTGAGCGCGCTGGTGATCTTCCGCAGCGCCTGGCTCATCAGGCGGGCCTGGAGACCGACGTGGCTGTCGCCCATCTCGCCCTCGATCTCCGCGCGCGGGACGAGCGCGGCGACGGAGTCAATGACGATGAGGTCGAGGGCGCCGGAGCGGACCAGCATGTCCACGATCTCCAGGGCCTGCTCGCCGTTGTCCGGCTGGGAGAGGATCAGGTTGTCGATGTCGACGCCGAGCTTCTGCGCGTACTCGGGGTCGAGGGCGTGCTCCGCGTCCACGAACGCGACCTGGCCGCCCGCCTTCTGCGCGTTGGCCACGGCGTGCAGGGTCAGGGTCGTCTTACCGGAGGACTCCGGTCCGTAGATCTCCACGACGCGGCCGCGCGGCAGGCCACCTACGCCCAGGGCGACGTCGAGCGCGGTCGACCCGGTCGAGATGACCTCGATGGGCTCCTTCGTCCGGTCGCCCATGCGCATGACCGCGCCCTTGCCGAATTGCCGTTCAATCTGTGCGAGCGCGGCGTCGAGCGCCTTCTCGCGGTCGGTTCCTGCCATGGGTTCCACCCGGTTTGCTTGAGTCGATCGCTTCACGTCAAAGACGCTAACGCCTGCCACTGACAATGCGCCCCGACGCCGGTCCGGCCTGTGGATAACTCGGGGACTTCTCCACCGAAATCGTGTTGAACTGCCGCTGGAATCCCCACCGCGGGCCATGCCGGAGCATCCATAAGAATGGATGTTCGATTTTCGTGTCAAGCGCACCACGCGGTACTCCCGCCACTTCCCCGCAGAGCGCTCACCCACCGCTCACCCACCGCTCACGGACCGGCTCCGGGCGGACTCCGAGCGGACTCCGAGCGGCGTGTCGGACAGGGACAGGGGATGCGGGGGCAGGAGCACCCAGCGCACGGGGACGAGAACGACGAGAACGAACGGACGGCGCACGAGGCGGAGACGCAGGGCGTGCGCGGCGGAGACGGGCGACGCACCGGGGGACTCGGACACAGGGCGACGCGCCGGAGGCTCGGACGCAGGGCGTGCGAGGCCGGCATGCGCGACGCGCGGGAGTCGGGCGTGCGCGCCACGCGGGCGGGAGCGCGTGGCACGCCGGGGGCGGCAGCCGGACGCGGCAGCGCGGCACGGCGATCCGCACCACCCGGCCCGGCGTTCACCCGATCGTGAGTTTCCGCCTGGCCGCGCCCGACGTGCCGCGATGCTCGAAGAGGGGGCCGGTGACTGGCGCCGCCCCCGTGTGCCGTGGGTGGGAGAGCGCATGACACATGTGACGGGACGACGCGGCCTGGACGAGCAGGCCGTGCTGCTGGCGGCGGGGCTGGCCGATCTGGCGGTGAGCACGCTGGGCACCGCGTTGGGGACGGTACGGGGATTGCTGCGCCGCTCGGACGCCGGGGCGCTGGCGGCGGACGCCGAGCACGACCTCACCGCTCGGGGGCGCCTGGTCCTGGACCGGTACACGACCGTCCCCCCGGCCCATCTGGAGATCCTCGCCCGGCACGCCCTCGTCCGGCGGGCCGCCGGCGATGACTGACCGGTGGGATCCGGGCGCCTTCAAGAGCCGCGTCGACGAGGTGCTGCGCCGGTTCGTCGCTCAGGAGGCCGACCTGTTCGCGGCGGTCGACCCGCTCCTGGGCCCGGTGGCCGAGCAGCTGGAAGCGGCGGTCACGGACGGCAAACGGCTGCGGGCGGCGTTCTGCTACTGGGGCTGGCGTGCGGTGGGCCAGCCGGACAGCGACGCGCTGGTGCGGGCGGCGGCCTCCATGGAGCTGGTGCACGCCGCGGCCGTCGTCCATGACGACCTCATCGACGACAGCCCGCTGCGGCACGGGCGCCCCACCCCGCACATCGCCCTGCGTGCCGCCGTACGGGACCGTCCGCGCGCCGACGACACCGCGCGGTCGCTGGCGATGCTCGTCGGCGATCTGCTGATGTCGCTGGCCGGGCAGCTGTTCGCGACCTGCGGGCTGCCCGCCGCCTACCTCGCCCGGGCCCGCCCCCTGTGGTCGATGCTGGCCCGGGAGCTGATCGCCGGCGAGTGCCTGGAGATCCTGCGCACCGGAGCCGGTCCGGACACCGCGGCCTCGCTGAAGGTGATCCGTTACAAGACCGCCAAGTACACCGTCGAGCAGCCCCTGCTGATCGGCGGCGCCCTGGCCGGAGCCGGCGAGCGGCTGCGCGAGGGGTACTCCGCGTACGGGCTGCCGCTGGGCGAGGCGTTCCAGCTGCGCGACGACCTGCTCGGCCTGTTCGGAGCACCGGAACACACCGGCAAGGCCAACGCCGACGATGTGCGCGGCCAGCGGCCCACGGCCCTGCTGGCGGAGACCTGGCGGCTCGCCCGGGACGACGACCGGGAGCGGCTGCGCGCCCTGCTCGGCAGCCGTGATCTGGACGCGGACGGCCTGGACGCGGTCCGCGAGGTGATGTGCCGGCTGGGGGCACCCGACCGGATCGAGCAGATGATCGGCGCACGGGTCACCGAAGCGCTCGACGCCCTCCACGAACTGGACGTGCCGGCCCCCGCCGCCGGCGCCCTGACCGCGCTGGCCCGTTCGGCGACGGTCCGCCTGTCCTGACACCCGCGATACACCCGCGATGACAAGGAGCCCCGCCGTGACCCCCCACACCGAGGCCTCGATGGACGCCCTGCGGCACGCCGGTGACGAACTCGCCGACGCCACGGTCGCCGCACTCTTCGAGCGCGGGGAGGTGGGGACGTTCAACACACTGATGCGTTACGTCTCCACCGCCGGCGCTCCCCTGCCGGACGGGCTGCCCGACGTCGCGCGGGAGTACCTGGAGGCCACCCGGGTGCCACCGTCCTGGGTGGACTGGGGCGAGATGGAGAAGGCCCGGCTGTTCTTCATCGACAACAACGTGCACATCTCGACCGCGCTCTCCTTCGCCTCCATGCCGGCCTGTTACGTCGTCCCGCGCGTGGCGAAGCTGCTGTCGGCCACCCACGGGCTGAAGTACCCCTCGAAGCGGATGGCGGAGACCGGCCAGTTCACCGTCTATCTGATGCGGCCCGACGCCTTCGAGGCCGGCAGCCGATTCGTCCCGGCCGCCCAGAAGGTGCGCCTGCTGCACGCCTCCATCCGCCACCACCTCAAGCGCGAGAACCGCTGGGACACCGAGGCGCTGGGGACGCCCATCTGCCAGGAGGACATGATCGGCGGGCAGATGTTCTTCTCGCTGCTGGTCCTCGACAGCCTGCACCGGCTGGGCATCCATCTGTCCACGGAGGGCGCGGAGGCGTACTACTACGCGTGGCGGGTGGTGGGCGCCATGCTCGGCGTCGACCAGGAGGCCGTCCCGAAGACCCTCGACGAGGCACGCGCCTTCCTCGACCTGTACATGGTCCGGTACATGGGGCCCTCCGAGGAGGGCGCGGTCCTGACCCGGCAGCTCATCGACCTCTACGAGGAGGTCGTCCCCGGCACCTTCTTCGACCCGATCGTCTCGGCCCTGATCCGCCACCTGGTCGGCGACACCTGCGCGGACTGGCTGGACGTGCCGCGCACCCCGTGGGAGCCCGTCGTCAAGGCCGTACCGCACCTCCTCGGCGTCCTGGAGACCATCGAGGACCATTCCCCGCTGGGTGCCTGGGCCCTGGACCGCCTCGGCCACCTCACCACCGTCCTCGAACTGTCCTCCCTCACCCGTGGCCGCGTCATGCACTACGCCATCCCCGAACACCTCAAGAAGGACTACGGCGTCTCGGGCACGGTGCCCCGCACGCGGCGGTGGACCCCGCCGGCCGCCACGGTCTCCTGATCCCCCGCTACTCCTCAGGGCGTACGACGGCTGTCTTCGGCCGGACGACGACCGCGCGGGCGGTTCCCGGGAGGCTGGGCGCATGCCCTCGCCCGTGAAGACGCCCATCCGGAAGACACCGTCGAACGCCCTGACCGGGGCCCGTCCCGCCGAGCGTCTCTGCCACGCGACCGGTGCGCTCCTCGTCCTGTCCGGCCTGGCGCATCTGGTGGTGTTCGCCGTGGACGGCGGCCCCTGGTACGGCCCGGTCTCCTGGCGCAAGCCCGTCACGTTCGGGCTCTCCTTCGGGCTGACGCTGATCGCGGTCACCTGGGTCACGTCATATCTGAGGATCGGGGAGCGGTTGCGGACCGTGCTGCTCCTCGTGTTCGCCGCCGACTGCGTGGTGGAGGTCGGCGGGATCACACTGCAGGCGTGGCGGGGAGTGCCCTCGCATCTGGACATGGAGACGCCGTTCGACACGGCGGTGTCCATGGCGCTCGCGGTGGGCGGCGGGGTCCTGGTGGTGCTGCTCGCCGTCTTCGCGGTGGCGTCCTTCCGGCGGCGGCCGGCCGGTCCCGTGGGCATGGCGCTCGCGGTGCGCTCCGGGTTCGCAATCCTGATGGTGGCGCTGGCCTCGGGAGCCGCGATGGTCGCGCGCGGGGTGGTGCTCGTCCGGACCGGGCACCAGCAGGCGGCGTACGACTCGACGGCCCCGCTCAAGCCGCTGCACGGGGTCAGCCTGCACGCGGTGCTGGTTCTGCCGGCGCTCGCCTGGCTGCTGTCCCACACCTCCTGGAGCGAACAGGGCCGGTGCCGGGTCGTGGCCGCAGCGGTGTGCTGCTATGCGGCCGCGGTCGGCGCGGCCGGGGTGTGGGCAGTGCTCACCTACCGATAGCGGCAGCCGCAGCCGTCACCGATCGCCGTATCCGTCACCGATCGCCGTATCCGTCACCGATTGCGGCGGCCGTCAGGCCGAGCCCTCCTCGGGCTCCTCGGGCGGCCGCTGCCATATCAGCCGTCGCACACGTGTGAGCAGCCCGGGTCCGCTCGTGCCGCGGCGGCGGTGCCCGTGCACTCGGGGGTCGTCCGTCACGTCGTACCGCTTCACATAGGCGCCGAGGAACGCCTGGAGCGTGGCGACCGCCGGGATGGCGATCAGTGCTCCGACGGCGCCGAGGAGCGCGGTGCCGGCGATGACCGATCCGAAGGCGACCGCCGGGTGGATGTCGACGGACTTGGAGGTCAGCTTGGGCTGCAGCATGTAGTTCTCGAACTGCTGGTAGATCACGACGAACACCAGCACCCACACCGCGTACAGGGGGTTGACGGTGAACGCGATCAGCATCGGCAGCGCGCCCGCGAGATAGGTGCCGATGGTGGGGATGAACTGCGAGACCAGTCCCACCCAGACGCCGAGCACGGGCGCGTAGGGCACGCCCAGGGCCGCCAGCAGGATGTAGTGGGCGATGCCGGAGATCAGCGCCATCACACCGCGCGAGTAGAGATAGCCGCCGGTCTTGTCGACGGCGATCTCCCAGGCGCGCAGCACCTCGGCCTGGCGGGCGGGCGGCAGGACGGAGCACAGGGTGCGCCGCAGCCGGGGGCCGTCGGCGGCGAAGTAGAAGGCGAACAGCGCGATCGTCAGCAGCTGGAACAGACCGCCGAGTACCTGCCCGGACACGTCGAGGACACCGGCCGCGCTGTTCTGCGCGTACTTGCGCAGCCAGTCGGAGTGCAGCAGGCCCTCTTGGACGTCGACCCGTCTCACATGGGTGTGGAACGTCTGGTTGACCCAGTTGATGACCGAGTCCAGGTAGTCCGGGAAGCCCTCGACCATCTTGATGATCTGCCCGGCCAGCATCGAGCCGAGCAGCGTGACGAACCCGGCGACCGCGATCGCCAGGCCGAGGAAGACCAGGAAGGTGGCGAAGCCGCGGCGCATACCGCGCAAGGCCATCCAGCTCACCGCGGGCTCGATGGCGAGCGCCAGGAAGAACGCGATCAGGATGTTGATCAGCAGACCGGTGAGCTGGTGGAAGGCCCAGCTGCCCAGCTGGAACGCGGCGACGAGGGCGAGCGCCAGCACCATGGCGCGCGGCAGCCAGCGCGGCATGCGGGCGCCCGGTGCCACGGCGCCGGTGGCCGGGGATGCGGCACGCGGCGCCGTGTCGACCGGGGATGCGTTCTGGGCGGTCCGCCCGTCCTCGTCAGTAGGTGCCACGGTGCAAGTCTCGCCCACGCCACTGACAACACGTGGCCCGTATCCGATCTTCGTGCACGGTCAGCGCTTCTCCCCCGGAACGTTCATGACCGTGCAGACCACGCGCCACACGTCCTTGGCCTCCCAGCCGGAGTCGAGCGCCTCGTGCACCGTCAGCCCGCCGAGCTCCGTCATCACGTGATCGCGCGCGAAGGTTTCGGCGTACCCGGAACCGAAGTGTTCCGCCATCCGCTGCCAGAAGACCGTCAACCGCATGAATTCCGCTCCATACCCGCCATGACCTGCCTGTTTACCGCCCCGCACGCCCCGCACGACCGTCAGGGGGTTGCCAGGGAGTCCGCCTCCCCGCTGAACCAAGCATCCATGGTGGCGCAACCCGGCGCGCCCGCGTCGGGCATGAGGTGCGTGTACGTACGCAGAGTAGAGCCGGGGTGGGCGGCGAAGGTGTGGCGCAGGTCATGAAAGCCGAGCTCGCGGGACGGCTGCCCGAGTCGGATGGCGAGCCGTATTCAGTCGTCCTAGCCTGCCGGAAGGCAGCCTTTCACTCAGTGGTTCCCGAAGGTCGAATGGGGTTGAGGACCATGAGCGCCAACCGCGACGGGCAGGAATCACCGGAACCGGAGGCCGGGCCGGCCGCGAAGGGCTCTCCGGAGTTCCATCCGTACCGTCATCCGGCCGCGGGCTGGGGCGCGGCCAAGAGCGTGACCCGGGTCCTGCTGCGTGAGCGCGCACTGGTGGACGGGCCCCGGGCCATCATGCGGATGAACCACGAGAACTCGGGGTTCGACTGTCCTGGATGTGCGTGGCCTGATGACCTCAAGGGTCTGAAACTGGACATCTGCGAGAACGGGATCAAGCACGTCACCTGGGAGATGACACCCAAGCGTGTGGGGCGTGAGTTCTTCGCCGCCCATTCGGTGTCCGAGCTGTCCGAATGGAGCGACTTCTCGCTGGAGGATCAGGGCCGGCTGACCGAGCCGATGAGGTACGACCCCGATACGGACCACTACGTCCCGATCAAGTGGAAGGATGCGTTCGAGCTGTTCGGCCGCGTCGTGCGCGAACTGGACCACCCGGGTCAGGCCTCCTACTACACCTCGGGGCGGCTCGGCAACGAGGCCACGTTCCTCTACCAGTTGATGGCGCGCGAGCTGGGCACGAACAACCTGCCCGACTGCTCCAACATGTGCCACGAGGCCAGTGGCCGTGCTCTGCAGGCGGCGCTGGGCACCGGCAAGGGCACCGCCGACCTCAAGGACTGGGAGACCGCGGACGCGCTGTTCATCATGGGGGTCAACGCCGCCTCCAACGCGCCACGGATGCTCACCGCCCTGGCCAAGGCCTACCATCGCGGCGCCCAGGTCGTACACATCAATCCCCTGGTCGAGGCCGCCGCCACCCGCACCATCGTCCCGCACGACTTCCTGGACATGGCGGTCTTCAAGACGACTCGGACCAGCACCCTGAACCTGCAACCGCGCATCGGCGGCGACATGGCACTCGTCCGCGGTATGGCCAAGGCGGTCCTGGAGCAGTCCAGAACCGACCCCAAGGCGCTGGACCGGGAGTTCATCCACCGCCACACCACGGGCTTCGACGAGTACCGGACGCTGTGCGAGAACACCTCCTGGGAGGACCTCGAGCTCCAGTCCGGTCTGAGCCGGGCCGACATCGTCAAGGCCGCGCGCGTGTACTGCGATGCCGACCGCAGCATCTTCAGCTGGTGCCTGGGCGTCAGCCAGCACGAACACGGTGTCGACATCGTCCGCGAGATCATCAACCTGCTTCTGCTCCGCGGCAACCTGGGGCGCGAAGGAGCGGGGCCCTCCCCGGTGCGCGGGCACAGCAACGTCCAGGGAAACCGCACCTGCGGCATCGATCACCGGCCCACCGAGGAGTTCCTGGACCGCCTCGCCGAGGTCTGCAAGATCGACCCGCCCCGTGAACACGGCCTGGACACCGTGAACACCATCCAGGCCATGCACCGCGGCGACGTGAAGGTGTTCGTCGGCATGGGCGGCAACTTCGCCCTCGCCGCACCCGACACCCCGTACACCCATGCGGCGTTGCGCAAGTGCGCACTCACCGTCCAGGTGAGCACCAAGCTGAACCGCAGCCATCTCGTCCACGGGCGCCAGGCCCTCATCCTGCCGTGCCTCGGCCGGACCGAGAAGGACCATCAGCGCAACGGCCTCCAGAGCACGTCCGTCGAGGACTCGATGAGCATGGTTCACCTGTCCAACGGCATGAAGCGCCCCGCCTCGCGGCATCTGCTGTCCGAACCGGCCGTCATCGCGGGCCTGGCCCGCGCCGCTCTGCCCGACAGCTCCACACCTTGGGAGTGGTACATCGAGGACTACGACCGCATCCGCGACACCATGGCCCAGGTCCTCGACGGTTTCGAGGACTTCAACCGTCGCGTACGCCTTCCCCTCGGCTTCCGCATCAAGCAGCCCGCCCGCGAACTGGTCTTCCTCACGCCGTCCGGAAAAGCCGAGATCTCGACAGCCCCACTGCCCGACGTCGTCCCCACCGCGGGCACCTTGGTGCTGGGCACCATGCGCTCCCACGACCAGTGGAACACCACCATCTACTCCGACAACGACCGCTACCGCGGCATCAAGAACCTGCGCACCCTCGTGTTCATGAACGCGGACGACATGCGCGAACGCGGGATCGCCGAGTTCGGCCGTGTGGACATCACCGCGACCGCCCGGGACGGCAGCATCCGCTCCCTGAAGGACTTCGTCGCGATCCCGTACGAGATCCCGCGCGGTTGCGCGGCCGGCTACATGCCGGAGATGAACGTCCTGATCGCGATCGGCGACTACAGCACCCAGAGCGACCAGCCGCTCATGAAGCACATCAACGTCGTGATCGAGGCAGCGGCCTGAGTCACGGCTCCGGATGTCGTTCCCGTCGGGAAAGCCTGTCGAGCAGGTGATAAGCGCGCTGCTCCACGGCGGTGAGCTCGGTGGGGTCGATCTCCGCCGACCACAGCTCGCCGGCTGCGGCGTCGTCGGCCTCGCGCAGCTCCACCACCGCCGCTGCCAGTCGCGTCCGGACGATCGGAAGCGACGCCTCCCGGCCTTTCGCCAGCGCGCGCTCCGCACGCTCGGCGGCCCGCACACAGACCGCCATGGCTCTCTCCGCCCGGACCGCGGCACGGTCATGGACCACCAGGAGTGCGCAGCACAACCCCACGGCGATCCCCAGCACGCTGCCCACCGCTCGCTCCAGGACCAGCGACCGCGCTGGTTCCGGGGCGGCCAGTTCGGCCAGCAGCAGCGCCAGCGGGGTGAGGAACACGACGCCGAGACCGTAGTTGCGGGCCACGACGTACTCCAGCAGGAACTCCAGAAGCACGATCACGAGGACCAGGGCCGTGGGGCTGGGGGCCGTGGCCAGCACGCCGAGCGCGAGCGCCAGCCCGGCGGCCGTCCCCACGGTGCGCTGGACGGCCCGTTGCGCCGCCGTGCGGACGTTGACCGCGTGGAGTACCGCCGCCGCGGAGATCGCCGCCCAATAGCCGTGCCCGAGCCCGAGGGCGAGCGCCAGAGCACCCGCCAGGCCGGTGCCCAGGGTCATCCGCAGCGCGGGTACCAACAGGGCGGCGGCATGACCGTGCCGCCGCCCCCTCAGCAGCACGGCGGCACGACGGGCGGCGAGGTCGGCCTTCTCGGACCCCGCCTTCGCCGAACTCGGCAGGGTGCCGGTCGGTACGGCCCCGAACGGGAACAACAGCTCGGGCAGCAGGGCGGGAACCGGGCGGCGCAGATCCACGAGAAGCGCGACCTGCCGACGCAGATTCCGCGCCACCTCGGCGGGGCCGTCCGGCGGCCGGCGAGCGGTGTCGGTCAGCAGCGACCAGGAGAGGTCGGTCAGGCGCACGCAGACGCTGCCGCGGACACGCCCGGTGGCCGCGGAGGGCATGAGGCCGAGGGACTCGTACGCCTGCAGGACCGCGGCGGTGGCCCGGTTCCGTACGGGCCTGCTCTCCGCCTCCGCGCCGGTCGCCTCCAGCAGTTCCGCGACCGCGCGCAGTGCCGCGGCCACGGCGAGGCGCTGCGGCCGGTCGGGGTGCACGAACCGGCCCGCCATGGCCACCGCCCAGACCACGGCCGCCCCCGTTGCGGCGAGCACGGTCCGCGGGAGGACGTCGGCGTAGGAGGAGGGATGGGCGTTGGCCGCGACGGCGAACGAGAACAGCAGCAGCACCGCGCCGAGCCCGCCCAGGCGCGTGGCGTCGCAGGCGAACTTCGCCAGCCCCGCCACCGCGGCCATCGCCGCGACCACCGCGGCGGCACCGGCCGCCCCCTCCCACGGCCGAGCCCACGCGGCGAGAGCGGCGCCACAGCCCACACACGCCGTCATGGCCGGCCCCACCACCGCAAGGACCCGAGCGCGCCGCGGGTAGGGCAGGTTCTGCCCGAACGTGGTGCTGAAAGAGCCCAGGATCGTGTAGACGGCGTACTCCGCCCGTCCGGTCAGCAGCAACACCAGGACGGGCAGCGCGGTGGCGATCGCGGCCTGCACGGCGTGGCTGAACGCCCCGTCCACCGTGCGCAGGGCAAGCGCACCGCGTGGGGAGAGTACGCGCGCCACGGCCACCGAACGCCGCCGACCGCTCTCCGCTGCGACAGAACGGAAGGGATACAAACGCCCATAATCTGAAATATCACCCACTACCGTTCCTCGGATACCAGCGTCAACCGCGTGACACCGGTATCCCGCCCCTGAGGGTGGGCCCTGCCCGGGACCGCTTGCCGAGACCGCTTTCCGCCCTACGGTCTTTCGCATGGCCGAAACCGGAGCTTCCCCACTCCCCCCTACGCCCCCGGCGCACTCCCCGCTGTTCCACGCCGAGCAGTTCATGTGGCTCACCGCGCGTGTGCTGGAGCAGCGCCTCTTCTCGTACCACTTCCTGAACGGCGCCCCCGATCCGGTGGAGACCGCGCTGGACGCCTACCGCAACGAGGACGGCGGGTACGGTCACGCGCTGGAGCCCGATCTGCGCGGTCCCGTCAGCCAGCCGCTGCACACCGGGCACGCGCTGCGCGTCCTCGACGCCATCGGGCGGTGCGGCGGGCAGCGGGTGGAGCGGGTGTGCCGCTATCTGACGTCCGTCTCGACGGCGGACGGGGCGCTGCCGGCGGTCCACCCGAGCCAGCGCGGCTACCCGGCGGCGCCGTTCGTCCCGGTCCTCGACGACCCGCCCAGTGAGCTGCTCGCCACCGGTCCGGTGGTGGGCCTGCTGCACCGCAACGAGGTGTGGCACGCCTGGCTGTTCCGGGCGACCGACTTCTGCTGGGAGGCCGTGGAGTCCCTGGAGAAGTCGCACCCCTACGAGATCGAGGCCGCCGTCGCCTTCCTGGATGCCACTCCCGACCGGCCGCGCGCGGAGGCGGCCGCGGACCGGCTGGGCCGCCTGGTGCGCGAGCACCGGCTGGCCGCGCTGGACCCGGAACACCTCGACGCGTACCCGGTCGCGCCCGGCTACGCCCCGGCCGAGCACCACTTCCCGCACGACTTCGCGAAGACCCCGCGCTCCCTCGCGCGCGCGTGGTTCACCGACGAGGAGATGGAGCGCTCGCTGGACTTCCTCGCCGCCGAACAGGCGGACGACGGCGGCTGGCCGATCCGATGGCGGCAGTGGGCGCCGGCCGCCGCCCTGGAGGCCCGCCCCATGGTGACGATCGAGGCCCTGCGCACACTCAGGGCGTACGGCCGCTTCGTGGGGTGACGGGAGTCTCAGCCGGTGAGGGACCGCAGCCCCGCCGTGACCAGCACGGCCACGCCGACGACGACCAGGAAGGGCGCGCGCAGCACCAGTGCCACGGCGGCCGCTCCGAGCCCCGCGGCCCGGGCGTCCAGCACGAGCGCGTGCCCGTCGGCGAACGTCTGCTGGGCCGTCAGGGCGGCGAGCAGGGCCACCGGCAGCAGGGCGGCCAGCCGCCGTACCAGAGGCCGCTCCAGGACACCCACGGGCACCAGCAGTCCGGCGAGCTTGACGGCGTAACAGCCGAGGGCGGTCGCGCCGACGGCGATCCAGGTGTTCATCGGGCGTCCTCAGGTGCGTTGTCACGGGTACGGCCGGACCTGCGGCCAGAGACGAACAGGGCGGCCGGTGCGGCCAGCGCGGCCACCAGGACCGGCACCCCGGCGGGCAGCACGGGCAGCAGACCGAGCCCCAGCAGCACCGCGAGGGCGGCGACCGCCCGCTCCGTCGTGCCCTTGAGCATGGGGGCGAGCAGCGCCAGGAAGACGGCGGGTCCGGCCGCGTCCAGGCCCCAGGCGTCGGTGTCCCCGACGGCCTTGGCGCCGAGCGCGCCGAGCAGGGTGGTGAGGTTCCACAGCACGTACAGGCTGAGCCCGGTGACGGTGAAGCCGATCCGGGCGGCGTGCCGCGTCGGCTGGGCCAGTGTCACCGCCGTTGTCTCGTCGATCACCCACTGGGCGGCCAGCGGCCGCACCGCGCGCGGGAGCGCCAGTACCTGTGAGAGCCGCAGCCCGTAGAACGCGTTGCGCACGCCGAGGAAGAAGGCACCAGCCGCCGCGGTGAGCGGGTTGCCGCCCGCCGCGAGCGCGCCCACCAGGGCGAACTGGGAGGCTCCGGTGAACACCAGGAGGCTGAGCGCGCAGGTCTGGAGCAGGCCGAGCCCGCTGCCGGCCGAGGTCACCCCGAAGGCGAACCCGGACAGTCCTACGGCGACCCCGACCCCGAGGGCGTCCCGGACGACGGCGGAGTCCGGCTTCGGCTCGCCTTCGCCGCGTATGTCTGCGAGTGCTGACTGTTGTGCCACACCCAGGACGCTACGGACGCCCGTCCCGCGCGTCTTGTACGTTCTTGCGCTCGCGCTGGTAGGCGCCCGGCGGAACGCCCACGATCCGGGCGAAGTGGCGGTTGAGGTGCGGCTGGTCGGTGAAGCCGACCGTGACAGCCGCCTCCGCGGGGGTCGTGCCCGCGTCCAGCAGCAGCCGCGCCCGACGCACCCGGGCGTCGGTCAGCCAGGTGTGCGGCGGCATGCCGTAGGCGTCGCGGAACGCCCGCAACAGCGCGAAGGGGCTGGTGCCGAGGTCGGTGGCGAGCCGTTCCAGGGTCGGCGGCTCGGCCATCCGCTCCTCCAGCACGGCACGCGCGCGTGCGGCGAACCCGGCGCCGGCGGTACGGACCTGCCGCTGCGGCAGCGGACCGCCGTTCAGGCGCAGCAGCCGGGTGACCGCGAGCCGCAACAGGGTGTCGGCGGCGAGTGCGTTGCCCTCGTCGGCGGCGCGCAGCACCCGGTGCACCAGGGCGACGGAGCGGGGATCGTCGAGTACGGGGCTGACGAAGCCGGGGGTGCCCCGGATCCCGGTGGTCTCGGCGGCGATCCCCGCGACGAGGCCGGGCGCCGGATAGACCGCCCCGTACCGCCAGCCCTCGGGCACCCCGGCCCGCCCGGTGTGCGGGGTGTCCGGGTTGACCAAGGCGAGCGCCCCCGCTCCCGCGGACACGTCGGAGCCCCGGTGGTGGAAGACCTCGACGCCGTCGGCGATGGCGGCGATCACGAAGTTCTCATGGGTGTGCCGTACGAACGTCTTGCGGATGTACCGAGCCCGCAGCAGATCGACATCCGGCAACCCCTCATACCGCCAGTGCCGCGCCCGCTCGCCCACTCCCGCCATAGGCCCATTGTCAGCCGAACCCAGCCCTCCCGTGTCCCGCCCATGCCCTTGCCCACGCCCGTGGCCCTGCCCCGCCCACGCCCCTGGCCCCGCCCCTCCCACCCCCTTGGCCCTTGGCCCTCGGCCCTGCCCCTGCCCCCGGCCCCGGCCTATCCCCTCCCGTCCCCTCCCGTCCCCTCCCGTCCCGTCGTCACGCGTCGACGCCTGTCTTTCCTTCCCGCCGCTACGGCGATCAGCCACGACGGTGGAGACCGGCGGTGCCGAACCCGCCGCAGCCGCACTCCATTGCGAACCGACGCTCGAAAATCCCTCTGCCGCCATCACCCTCGACCCCGGCACTGCGGTGCGGTGGTGACCGACCCCGCCACGACCCCTTACCTGTTCGGCGCCAGTGTTTTTGCAGGTCAGCCGGAATGTCAGTGGCCGGGTGCAGGATTGACCCATGGCGAAATCCGCTCACCGAGCCCTCGACGGCTTCTCCCCCGCGACCCGCGGCTGGTTCACGGGGGCGTTTTCCGCGCCCACCGCGGCCCAGGCGGGCGCGTGGCAGGCCATCGGTGAGGGCTCGGACGTGCTGGTGGTCGCCCCGACCGGCTCCGGCAAGACACTGGCCGCCTTCCTCGCCGCCCTGGACCAGCTCGCCTCGACCCCACCCCCGGCCGACCCGAGGAAGCGCTGCCGGGTGCTGTACGTGTCGCCGCTGAAGGCACTCGCGGTCGATGTCGAGCGGAACCTGCGCAGTCCGCTGACCGGCATCCGCCAGGAGTCCGTGCGTCTCGGCCTGCCCGAGCCGGAGGTGAAGGTCGGCATCCGCTCGGGCGACACCCCGGCAGCCGAGCGCCGCGCCCTGTCCACGCGCCCGCCGGACATCCTGATCACCACCCCGGAGTCCCTGTTCCTGATGCTGACGTCGGCCACGCGCGACGCGCTGACCGGCATCGAGACGGTGATCCTGGACGAGGTGCACGCGGTCGCCGGCACCAAGCGCGGCGCACACCTCGCGCTCTCCCTGGAGCGGCTGGACGAGCTGCTGCCGAAGCCGGCCCGCCGCATCGGTCTGTCGGCGACCGTCCGCCCGGTCGACGAGGTGGCCCGCTATCTCTCGCCGCGCCGCAAGGTGGAGATCGTCCAGCCGAAGTCCGGCAAGGAGTTCGACCTCTCCGTCGTCGTGCCGGTGGAGGACATGGGGGAGCTGGGCGGCTCCCCGGCCACCGACGGCAGTGAAGGCGCGGAGAAGCCGTCGATCTGGCCGCATGTGGAGGAGCGGATCGCCGACCTGGTCCAGGCCCACCGTTCGACGATCGTGTTCGCCAACTCGCGCCGGCTGGCGGAGCGGCTGTGCAACCGGCTCAACGAGATCGCCTACGAGCGCGCGACCGGCGAGCCGCTCGACGAGCATCACTCCCCGGCCGAGCTGATGGGCGGCTCGGGCGCGGCCCAGGGCGCCCCGCCGGTCATCGCCCGGGCACACCACGGCTCGGTCTCCAAGGAACAGCGCGCGCTGGTCGAGGAGGACCTGAAGGCCGGCCGGCTGCCCGCCGTGGTGGCCACCTCCAGCCTCGAACTGGGCATCGACATGGGCGCGGTGGACCTGGTCGTCCAGGTCGAGTCCCCGCCGTCGGTGGCCTCCGGACTGCAGCGCGTCGGCCGCGCGGGACACCAGGTCGGCGCGGTCTCCACCGGAGTGGTCTTCCCCAAGTACCGGGGCGACCTGGTGCAGGCGGCCGTGGTCACCGAGCGGATGCGCACCGGCTCCATCGAGTCCCTGAGGGTCCCGGCCAACCCGCTGGACGTGCTCGCCCAGCAGCTGGTCGCGATGACCTCCCTGGACACCTGGCAGGTCGACGACCTGCTCGCCATGGTCCGCCGCGCGGCGCCCTTCGCCTCCCTCCCGGAGTCGGCGTTCACCGCGGTCCTCGACATGCTCGCGGGCCGCTATCCGTCGGACGCGTTCGCGGAGCTGCGCCCGCGCGTGGTCTGGGACCGGGTCGCGGGGACAATCACCGGCCGCCCGGGCGCCCAGCGCCTCGCCGTCACCTCCGGCGGCACCATCCCCGACCGCGGCCTCTTCGGCGTCTTCCTCGCCGGCGCCGACCCCAAGAAGGGCGGCGGCCGGGTCGGCGAGCTGGACGAGGAGATGGTCTACGAGTCCCGGGTGGGCGATGTCTTCACCCTGGGCACCAGCTCCTGGCGCATCGAGGACATCACCCGCGACCGCGTCCTGGTCTCCCCCGCCCCCGGTGTCCCCGGCCGACTGCCCTTCTGGAAGGGCGACCAGCTGGGCCGCCCGCTCGAACTGGGCCGCGCGGTGGGCGCGTTCCTGCGCGAGGTCGGCTCGCTCCCCAAGGACGACGCCCGCCTGCGCCTCCTCGCGGCGGGGCTGGATGCGTGGGCGGCGGACAACGTGCTGTCGTACCTCGACGAACAGCGCGAGGCCTGCGGCCATGTCCCCGACGACCGGACGATCGTGGTCGAACGCTTCCGGGACGAACTGGGTGACTGGCGGGTCGTCGTCCACTCCCCCTTCGGCGCGCAGGTCCATGCCCCCTGGGCGCTGGCCCTGGGCGCCCGCCTGTCCGAGCGGTACGGCATGGACGCACAGGTCATGCACGCCGACGACGGCATCGTGCTGCGGCTGCCCGACGCCGACCTGATGGGCCTCGACCTGCTCGACCAGGCACCCATGAAGGCCGGCACGGAGTACGACGCCGACCAGGCCCCCGTGGGCGCGGCGGACGTCGCCTTCGACAAGGGCGAGGTCGACCAGATCGTCACCGACCAGGTCGGCGGCTCCGCCCTGTTCGCCTCCCGGTTCCGCGAGTGCGCCGCACGCGCGCTGCTGCTGCCCCGCCGCAACCCCGGCAAGCGCACCCCGCTGTGGCAGCAGCGCCAGCGCGCCGCCCAGCTGCTGCAGGTGGCGAGTGAGTTCGGGTCCTTCCCGATCGTCCTGGAGGCCGTCCGCGAGTGCCTCCAGGACGTCTTCGACGTCCCGGGCCTGGTCGAGCTGATGGGCGACCTGGAGTCCCGCAAGGTGCGCCTGGTCGAGGTCACCACCCCCGAGCCGTCCCCCTTCGCCCGTTCCCTCCTCTTCGGGTATGTCGCCCAGTTCCTGTACGAGGGCGACTCCCCGCTCGCCGAGCGTCGCGCGGCCGCGCTCTCCCTGGACTCCCGGCTGCTGGCCGAACTGCTGGGCCAGGCGGAGCTGCGCGAACTGCTCGACGCGGACGTCCTGACCGAGCTGGAGCACGAGCTCCAATGGCTCACCGAGGACCGCCGGATCAAGGACCCCGAAGGCGTCGCCGACGTGCTGCGGCTGCTCGGACCGCTCACGGACGCCGAGTTGGCCGAGCGCGGCGCCGAACCGCACTGGGCCAAGGAACTCGCCGGCGCCCGCAGGGCCATCAGGGTGCGGATCGCCGGTACCGGCCACTGGGCGGCGATCGAGGACGCGGGCCGGCTGCGCGACGCCCTCGGCACGGCCCTGCCGGTCGGCGTCCCCGAGGCCTTCATGGAGCCGGTGAAGGACCCGCTCGGCGACCTCCTCGCCCGGTATGCGCGCACCCACGGCCCGTTCACGTCGACCACCGCGGCCGCCCGTTTCGGGCTCGGGGTGGCGGTCACCGAGGGCGCGCTGCAACGGCTCGCCGCGGGCGGGCGGGTGGTTCAGGGCGAGTTCCACCCGGCGGGCATCGGCCAGGAATGGTGCGACGCGGCCGTGCTGCGCAGGCTGCGCCGCCGCTCCCTGGCCGCGCTGCGGCACGAGCTGGAGCCGGTGGCCCCGGCCGCGCTCGCCCAGTTCCTGCCGCAGTGGCAGCACATCGGCAAGGGGCACGGGCTGCGCGGAGTCGACGGACTGGTGCGCGCCGTCGAGCAGTTGCAGGGTGCGTCGGTACCGGCGTCGGCCCTGGAGAAGCTGGTCCTGCCGTCCCGCGTGGCGAACTACACGCCCGCGATGCTCGACGAACTCACCGCCGCCGGAGAGATCGTGTGGGCCGGCGCGGGCGCTCTGCCCGGCAAGGACGGCTGGGTCTCCCTGTATCTGGCGGACGCGGCCCCCGTGCTCCTCCCGCCCCCGCACCCCCTGGAGCCGACCGCCCTCCACCAGTCGGTCCTGGACGCGCTCTCCGGCGGCTACGGCCTGTTCTTCCGTCAGATTGCCGACCAGGTCCGCGCCACCACCCACCCCGACGCCACCGACCCCCAACTGGCCGACGCCGTCTGGGACCTGGCCTGGTCCGGTCGGCTCACCAACGACACGCTGGCCCCGATGCGCGCCCTGCTGGGCTCGGGCCGTACGGCGGGGTCCACGGCCCACCGTGCCAAGCGCGCCGTCCCACGCGGCCGCTATGGCTCTCTGACGGCCGCCGCCCGCGCCGCCTCGCGTACCGGCCCGCCGACGGTGGCCGGCCGCTGGTCACTGCTCCCGCAGCGGGAGCCGGACACCACCGTCCGTGCCCACGCCGTGGCCCGTACCCTTCTCGACCGGCATGGTGTGGTCACCCGGGGTGCGGTCGCGGCGGAGGGCATCGAGGGCGGCTTCTCGGCGGTGTACCGCATCCTGTCGGCGTTCGAGGAGAGCGGCCAGGCGCGTCGTGGTTATGTCGTCGAGGGGCTCGGCGCGGCCCAGTTCGCGATGGACGGCGCGGTCGACCGGCTGCGCGCGGTGTCCAACGCCCGCGACCGCGGCGAGGCCCTGCCGGGCCGCGGCTTCGGATCCGCCGGCGCACCCGTGTTCGCCGGACCCGACGGAAGCGCGGCCCCGGCAGCCGCTTTCGACGGCCCTTCGCCCCTCGGCCCCTTCGACACGGCCGACTTCCCCGACCTCGACGGCGACTTCGCCTGGCCCCCGGAACCCCGCACCGCGCCCGGCGACTACGTCTCCCCCAAGGACCTAGCCCCCGCCGACCCGTTCAGCGCCCCCGGCTACGGCGGCCCCCGGGGCGGCAGCCGCGCGAACCCCTACACCTACGGCAACCACCACACCCGCACTCCTGCCGCCCCCGACCCCAGAGCCGTCGTCCTCGCCGCCGCCGACCCCGCCAACGCCTATGGCGCCGCACTCCCCTGGCCCGAGCCGCCGACCGGCGCCGGTCACAAGCCGGGCCGCAAGGCGGGCTCGCTGGTCGTCCTGGTGGACGGCGAGCTGACCCTCTACATGGAGCGCGGCGGCAAGACCCTGCTGGCCTGGCCCTCCGCCCCGGACACGGCCGCCACCGACGACCCTCGCCTCCGTACGGCCGCCGAGGCCCTCGCGGCCGCCGCCCGCGCGGGCACCCTCGGCACGGTGACGGTGGAGCGCGTCAACGGCGTCTCGGCCCTGACCTCGCCCCTGGGCGCCCTCCTGGAGGCAGCGGGTTTCATCGCGACCCCGCGCGGCCTGCGGCTGAGAGCGTGAACCGCCATGAGAACCTCGCGCCCCACGGGCCCACCCCGCCTCGCCTCTCCCGTGCCACCCTTGACCCATGCCCGAAGGTGACACGGTCTGGCAGGCCGCCCGGCGCCTGCACGACGCGCTCGCCGGCAAGGCGCTGATCCGTAGCGACTTCCGGGTGCCCAGGTACGCCACCGTCGACCTGACCGGGCGTACGGTCCTCGGCACCACCCCGCGCGGCAAACACCTGCTCACCCGCTTCGAGGGCGGTCTGACGCTGCACACGCATCTGCGGATGGAGGGCGCGTGGAAGGTCTACGGCAGCGACGAGCGCTGGCGGGGCGGCCCGGCCCACCAGATCCGGGCGATCCTCGGCACCGCCGACCGCACGGCCGTCGGTTACCGCCTCCAGGTCCTGGAGTTCCTGCGCACCGGCGAGGAGGAACGCGCCGTGGGCCACCTCGGCCCCGACCTGCTGGGCCCCGACTGGAACTCCGACCGCGCCCTCGCCAACCTCCTCGCCGATCCCGCCCGCCCGCTGGGCGAGGCCCTACTCGACCAGCGCAACCTGGCCGGGATCGGCAACATCTACAAGAGCGAGCTCTGCTTCCTGATCGGCGCGACCCCCTGGCTCCCGGTCGGCGCGCTCCCCGCCGACCGTGCCGCGCAGCTCCCCGGGCTCGCCAAGCGGCTCCTGGAGGCCAACCGTGACCGCCCGGTCCGCCGGACCACGGGCCTGCGCAACCAGGACCTGTTCGTCTACGGCCGCGCACCCCGCCCCTGTCTGCGCTGCCACACCCCGATCCGCGTCGCCGACCAGGGCGACGGCTCCCGCGAGCGCCCCACCTACTGGTGCCCCGCCTGCCAGACCGGCCCGGGCCCGGCCCCGCCTCCGTCCCGGAGAACGCGTACGACCAATTGACGACCCGTCAGATCCGCTCGTACCGTCCCTTCATGCCCCTCAAGGCGTACGACCTCACCGGACGCACCGCATTCGTCACCGGCGCCGCCGGCGGCATCGGCCGGGCCTCCGCCGTGCTGCTCGCCGAGGCGGGCGCGACCGTGCACTGTGCCGACCGGGACGCGGAAGGCCTGCACGAGACAGCGACGCTCATCAAGGACCATGGCGGCACCGCCCGCACCCACCCTCTCGATGTCACCGACCGGGCGCAGCTTGCGCAGGCCGTGCGGTCCTGCGAGCGGCTGGACGTCATGGCGGCGATCGCCGGGATCATGCACCGCAGCACGGTGCTTGAGACCCGGGACGAGGACCTCGACCGGGTGCTGGACGTGAACTTCAAGGGGGTACTGCACGCCTGCCAGGAGGCGGCGTGGCTGATGCTGGCCCGGCGCAGCGGCGGCAGCATCGTCACCATGGCGTCCGGCGCGATCGACACCGGCGGCCCCGGACTGCTCTGCTACGGCGCGGCCAAGGCGGCCGTGGTCCAGCTGACCAAGACGCTCGCCAACGAGGTCGGCAAGCACGGTATCCGCGTCAACGCGGTCGCGCCGGGCTGGACCCGCACACCCATGACCGACCGGCACGACAGCGAGGAACAGCGGCAGACGGAGACGTGGATGGCCCGGATGTCACCCCTGGGCCGGGTCGGCGAGGCGGAGGACGTCGCACATGCCGTGCTCTATCTGGCGTCCGACGCCTCCTCGTTCACGACGGGTCAGATCCTGCGCCCGAACGGAGGGGTGGCGATGCCCTGGTAACCCCCTGCGCCCGCCAGGCGGTCCGCCACCTCCCGGGCCCCAGGGCCCCCGCCGCCCGGGCCCTCGGCACACAGTTCACCGGCAGGAGGCTCAGTCCCCATCCTCCGGCCGCCACGGCCCCTTCCAACGCCCCGGCGCCGTCGCCGAACGCGATCCTCAGCACGGCCCACCACCACACCGCCGCGAACCCCAGGGCAACCCCCCAGTGCACTATCCGCCCCACCATGGCCGCCACCTCCAGCCGGACGCTAGAACGCCACCCGGCCCACCGGGGAGGCGCACCAAGGGCTCACCGATGCAACAGCCGTCGGACGGCACCGGCCACTGCTACGCGTTCTCCGCCTGGAACATCCAGTGCTGCTTCTCGAGAACGCATCCGGGTGATCACGGGGCCCAGCGCATCCGCCAGGGTTCCCGTCGCGTCCGCGTCCTTGGCCCAGCCCGCGGGTGCCGTCCCGATGCCGCTGCCGGAGGCCACCGTGACCGCCCGCCCGTCCGGTGGGACACCCAGTGCCGAGGCCCGCTCGGCGACCGGCGCCAGGTCCGCCAGATCGGCGAGGGCGCCCTGCAGCGCATCGGCCACGGTCTTCAGGTCCGCGTGGGACAGCGGGCTCTTCACGACGTACATGCGCTCTCTCCGGTCGTCGGTGGGCCCCCTGTCACGCCTCTCCCACCATGACCGCACCACCGGACACCGGCAAATGGACGCATGTCCCCGCCGGACGCACGAAAGCCCCGGCCGCACCACCCCCAGATGTCCCTGGAGGAGCCCCGGCCGGGGCCTCGTACACTTCTGTCGGTCTAGGCCCGCGCAGGCGTCACGCGGCGACCACGTCCACTGCCTCGGCGGGCGCCTTGATGGTCACCCGTTCCGGTGGCACACCGGTCACCGAGACGGTACCCAGCATCGGACGCACCGGCGTGGGCTCGGTGGCCTGAGCGGACTGGGCCAGCTCGGCGAGGGCGAGCTCGTCGCTCACTTCCCGCATGAGCTCGGACATCCGTACGTCCAGCGCGTCGCAGATGGCGGAGAGCAGCTCGGAGGAAGCCTCCTTCTGCCCCCGCTCCACCTCGGAGAGATAGCCGAGTGAGACTCGGGCGGACGAGGAGACTTCGCGCAGAGTACGGCCCTGGCGCTGGCGCTGCCGACGCAGCACGTCACCAAGCAGGCGACGGAGCAGAATCATCGGTGGCTCCCTCCTCGGACCGCGTAGCCGCATCCTTCACGCCCCACCGTACCGCCTTGCGCCGCGGCCGTGCGGGGAGCGATGTCGTGTTCACTCAGGGCTGCAAACATCAAAACCCCCCGTTCTGTTCCGTATCCTGTGTCCGCTCATTCCCGGTCTGTTCGCTCGCAAGCTCCCTCAGAAGCAGTGCGAGTACGCTCCGTACACTCTCTCTACGAATTTCCGCGCGGTCGCCGTTCAACCGCAGGGCCTCCACTTTTCCGCCAGCGGCAGAACCGGCGCCAGGGCCGAACGGCCCGTCGACGGCCACGAAAACCGTCCCGACCGGCTGGCCGTCCTGCGGTTCGGGGCCGGCGACTCCGGTGGTCGCAAGGCCCCAGTCGGCGCCGAGCGCCTTCCGCACTCCGGCCGCCATCTGGGCCGCGACCTGCGGATCCACTGCTCCGCGCTGGGCCAGGAGGGTGGCGTCGACACCGAGCAGATCGTGCTTCAGCTCGGTGGCGTAGGCGGTGACCGAGCCCCGGAACGCCTTGGACGCCCCCGGGACGGTGGTGACCTCCGCCGCCACCAGGCCGCCGGTGAGCGACTCGGCGACAGCCAGGGTCTCACCCCTCACCGTCAGTAGTCGCACCAGTTCGGCGGCCGTGGAATTCACGCTTCCGTCTCCTCCAACGCCGCTGCGCGCTCGGCGATTCCCTGCCGTCGCAGCACAATGGCTTGTCTCACATAGTCGAGGCCCGTGACGACGGTCAGGACGACGGCCACAGCCATCACCCAGAACCTCAGGGTCGCCAGCCACCCCGTCAGTGCCAGCACGTACATCCCCACGGCCACGCCCTGGGTGAGGGTCTTGAGCTTGCCGCCGCGGCTGGCGGGGATCACGCCGTAGCGGATGACCACGAAACGCATGAGGGTGATGCCGAGTTCCCGGGCGAGGATCACGATCGTCACCCACCAGGGCAGATCGCCCAGTGCGGACAGACAGATCAGCGCCGCCCCCATGATCGCCTTGTCGGCGATGGGGTCGGCGATCTTCCCGAAGTCGGTGACGAGGTTGTAGGTGCGCGCCAGGTGCCCGTCGAACAGGTCGGTGATCATGGCGATGGCGAAGGCGGCCCAGGCAAGAGAGCGCCACGCCGGGTCGTATCCGCCGCCGGCCAGCATCAGGGCGACGAAGCCGGGCACCAGGACCAGCCGGAGCATGGTCAGCAGATTGGCGACGTTCCACAGGCTGGCCTGGTTGACGGCGGCCGCGGCGATCTTCGCTCCGCGCGGCGGCTTCTCCTCGTTCTGAAGATCTGCGCTCTGAGGATCGGCCTGGGAATCACGCTGTGAACCGGAGGTGGCAGCGGAGCCCGGGGCGCCGTGCGCGCCGGACGAGCCGCCCGCGGCGGACGCCGGGACTCCGGTCATCTGCCGGCCTCCTCACTCCATGCGGGCGAGCCCTGCAGCGGCTCGGCGACCAGGTCGACACCTTCCGTACCGACCACCTTCGCCTCGACCATACGACCCACGGACAGCCCCGCGCCGCTCGTGAGCAGCACCTGTCCGTCCGTCTCGGGCGCCTGGTGGGCCCCGCGGCCGTAGACGCCGTCCTCGTCGTCCACCGACTCCACGAGGACGTGCACGGTCTCACCGACGCGCTCCTCGGACCGCTGCGAGACGAGCTCCTCGGCGAGCTGGGAGATGTGTGCGAGCCGCTCGGCGACGACGTCCTCGTCGAGCTTGTTCTCGTACGTCGCCGCCTCGGTGCCCTCCTCGTCGGAGTAGCCGAAGACACCGATGGCGTCCAGCCGGGCGCCGTTCAGGAAGCGCTCCAGCTCG
Source organism: Streptomyces sp. Ag109_O5-1 (assembly GCF_003814875.1). GTDB lineage: Bacteria > Actinomycetota > Actinomycetes > Streptomycetales > Streptomycetaceae > Streptomyces > Streptomyces sasae. The sequence continues at coordinate 3,558,809 of NZ_RKQF01000001.1, forward strand.
GCCAGGTCGGACTCGGACTCGCCGGGGAAGCCGACGATGAAGTTGGAGCGGACGCCGGCCTGCGGGGCCTTGCCGCGGATGGTGTCGAGCAGCTCCAGGAAGCGGTCGGTGTCGCCGAAGCGGCGCATGGCCCGCAGCACGCCGGGGGCGGAGTGCTGGAAGGACAGGTCGAAGTACGGGACGACCTTCGGGGTGGAGGTCAGTACGTCGATCAGGCCGGGGCGCATCTCGGCGGGCTGGAGGTAGCTGACGCGCACCCGCTCGAGGCCGTCCACCTCGGCGAGCTCGGGCAGCAGGGACTCCAGAAGGCGGATGTCGCCCAGGTCCTTGCCGTAGGAGGTGTTGTTCTCGGAGACCAGCATGATCTCCTTCACGCCCTGCTCGGCCAGCCAGCGGGTCTCGTTCAGCACGTCGCTCGGGCGGCGCGAGATGAAGGAGCCGCGGAAGGACGGGATGGCGCAGAAGGAGCAGCGCCGGTCGCAGCCGGAGGCGAGCTTGACCGAGGCGACCGGGGAGCCGTCCAGACGGCGGCGCAGGGGCGCACGGGGGCCGGAGGCGGGCGCGACGCCCTCCGGGAGGTCGGACGGGCCGTGGCCCGGCAGGGCCACCGTCGCGGCCGAGTCCTGGCGCTCGGCGGGGCTGATGGGCAGCAGCTTGCGCCGGTCGCGCGGGGTGTGCGAGGCGTGGATGCCGCCGTTGAGGATGGTCTGCAGCCGGTCGGAGATGTCGGAGTAGTCGTCGAAGCCGAGCACTCCGTCCGCCTCGGGGAGGGCCTCGGCGAGTTCCTTGCCGTACCGCTCGGCCATGCAGCCCACCGCCACGACGGCCTGGGTTCTGCCGTGCCCCTTGAGGTCATTGGCCTCCAGGAGGGCGTCGACGGAGTCCTTCTTGGCGGCCTCGACGAAACCACAGGTGTTGACGACGGCGACATCGGCATCCGATGCGTCCTCGACGAGCTGCCAGCCGTCCGCCTCCAAACGGCCTGCGAGCTCCTCCGAGTCCACCTCGTTACGGGCGCAGCCGAGAGTGACGAGTGCGACGGTACGGCGTTCAGGCATGGGCTCAAGACTACTTTGTCTCGCTGACACCCCACGTCGAAGGGGCTGGCCGATCATGGCCAACCCCTTGTGCACGCGCCTCATTCGAACGTTTATCCGACTTCCGGGTCACCCTTGGTGTAGGTCAGACGCTCCACGGCTCCGGGCTGGAACTGGTCCTCGATCTTCTTGCCGTTGACGTAGAGCTGGATGGCGCCGGCGTCGCCGAGGATCAGGTTGATCTTGGAGCTGTCCTGGAAGGTCTTGGAGTCGCCCTTCTTCAGGAGCCCGTCGAAGAGCATCCGGCCGTTGTGGTCCTTGGCCGAGATCCAGCTGCGTCCGTTCGTCGCGCTGACCTGGACGGTGACCTTGTCCTGGGGCGCGGCGGCGATCGCGCTGTCGGAGGGCGCGGGAGCCTTGTCGGGCTTGCTCTCCTTGGGGGTCGGCGAGGCCGGCTTGCTGGCCGTCGGGGTGGCTCCCTCGGCGACCGACTGCTTGGCGTCGCTGCCGTCGCCGCCCTTGAAGGCGGTGAAGCCGACGAAGCCGACCACGACGACGATCGCGGCGACCATGGCCGCCGTCCAGTTGGGTCCGCGCCGCTCGGGACGGATGCGTTCCGCCTCGAACAGCGGGGCGGCGGGCGTCGGCGCGGGCCGCCCACCACCGTGCTCGGCCGAGAACTGCGCGAGCAGCGGCTCGGGGTCGAGGCCGACGGCCTTGGCCAGGGTCCGGATGTGCCCGCGGGCGTAGACATCGCCGCCGCAGGGCGCGAAGTCGTCGGCCTCGATGGCGTGCACGATGGCGATACGGACCCGGGTGCTCCCGCTGATCTCGTCGACGGTCAGCCCGGCGGCGATGCGGGCCTGCTTGAGGGCTCGGCCTACGGAGGGGCGGTTTTCCTCGGACTCGTCTTGGAACGGACGCTCGTCTTCAGGGGAGTTGCTGCCGATGGACACGGGGGCGCCTTTCGAGCGTGTAGCCGCCTGTGCTGGAGGTTCAGTCTATGGGGGGTGCAAAAGGGTGAGGCAACCGGGCGGTACGACTTTGTACGCCATCGGTATGGCCCGACATCCCGATGACGGGTCAGGTGTGCGCACCAGGATGGAGTACACACCTTTCCTTTCGCTCAACTTGACGTGCGTCAAAGGGAAACGGTTGCCCGACGATCTCTAACGAGTGGATCACGACCGTGACTCCACCCGGTCTACAGGCGCCCGTGCCCTGAGACAGACCTACCCCTCAGACTCCCCCCGGATCACGGCAAGCACTCCATCCAGCTCATCGGGTTTCACCAGAACGTCACGCGCCTTGGAGCCCTCGCTCGGCCCGACCACCCCTCGGGACTCCATGAGGTCCATGAGCCGGCCGGCCTTGGCGAAGCCCACGCGCAGCTTGCGCTGGAGCATGGACGTCGACCCGAACTGCGTGGAGACGACCAGTTCGGCCGCCTGGCAGAGCAGGTCGAGGTCGTCGCCGATGTCCTCGTCGATCTCCTTCTTCTGCTTGGTGCCCACGACGACGTCGTCCCGGAAGACCGGCGTCATCTGGTCCTTGCAGTGCTGGACGACGGCCGCGACCTCGTCCTCGGTGACGAACGCGCCCTGCATACGCGTGGGTTTGTTCTGCCCCATCGGCAGATAGAGCCCGTCACCCTTGCCGATCAGCTTCTCGGCGCCCGGCTGGTCCAGGATGACGCGGCTGTCGGCCAGCGAGGAGGTGGCGAAGGCGAGCCGCGAGGGCACGTTCGCCTTGATGAGGCCGGTGACGACGTCGACGGACGGCCGCTGGGTGGCGAGCACCAGGTGGATGCCGGCCGCGCGCGCGAGCTGCGTGATGCGCACGATCGAGTCCTCGACGTCCCGTGGCGCGACCATCATCAGGTCCGCGAGCTCGTCGACGATCACCAGCAGATACGGATACGTCTTGAGCTCGCGCTCGCTGCCCTCCGGCGTCTTGAGCTTGCCGTCGCGGATGGCCTGGTTGAAGTCGTCGATGTGCCGGTACCCGAACGCCGCCAGGTCGTCGTAGCGCAGGTCCATCTCGCGTACGACCCACTGGAGCGCCTCGGCGGCCCGCTTGGGGTTGGTGATGATCGGCGTGATCAGGTGCGGGATGCCCTCGTAGGCGGTCAGCTCGACCCGCTTGGGGTCGACGAGGACCATGCGGACGTCCTCGGGGGTCGCGCGGACCATGATGGACGTGATCAGGCAGTTGATGCACGACGACTTACCGGAACCGGTGGCACCGGCGACCAGCACATGCGGCATCTTCGCCAGGTTGGCCATCACATAGCCGCCCTCGACGTCCTTGCCGAGCGCCACCAGCATGGGGTGCTCGTCCTCGGCGGCGGCGGCCAGCCGGAGCACATCACCGAGGTTGACCATCTCGCGGTCGGTGTTCGGGATCTCGATGCCGACCGCGGACTTGCCGGGGATCGGGCTGATGATCCGCACGTCCGGGCTGGCGACGGCGTACGCGATGTTCTTGGTGAGCGCGGTGATCCGCTCGACCTTCACGGCGGGGCCGAGCTCGACCTCGTAGCGGGTGACCGTCGGCCCGCGGGTGAAGCCAGTGACGGCCGCGTCGACCTTGAACTCGGAGAACACGTTGGTGAGCGAGGCGACGACCCGGTCGTTGGCCTCGCTGCGCGCCTTGCCGGGGCCGCCGCGGGTGAGGAGTTCCAGCGAGGGCAGCGAGTAGGTGATGTCGCCGGAGAGCTGGAGCTGCTCGGCACGCGGGGGCAGGTCGCGGGGTTCGTCGGGGGCCGGCTTGGTCAGGTCCGCGACGACGCCCTTGAGCTTCTCCTGCTTGGGCCGCGCGGCCGGGACCGGACTCGGACTCACGGCAGGGCTCGGGCTCGGCAGGGGCGTGGGTGTGGTGTCCTCGCGGTCGCCGATGCCGACGCCCTGGGTGAGGTCGGCGACGAGCGGCGAGGGCGGCATGCCGTGCAGGACGGCGCCGTCGAGCGCCGCGGCCGCGGCCGCCGCGACATCCACGGCGTCCATCTGACGGCCCATCTCGGGCTGCGGCACCGCGGAGCGCCTCGGGCGGCCGCGGCGCTTGGCGAGGGCCTGCTGCTCGGCCTCGTCGGGGTCGTAGTCCTGGGGAGCGCTCGAACGCCTGCGGGGGCGCGCGGGCAGCGCCTCGCGCCACTGTTCGTCGTAGCGCTCGTCGTCCTCGCTGTACTCGTCCGGCTCGGGGGCGTGCAGCACCCCGAGGCGCACACCGAGCGCGCGCAGCCGCTGCGGGATGGCGTTCACCGGGGTCGCGGTGACGACGAGCAGCCCGAATACCGTGAGCAGTACCAGCAGCGGTACCGCGAGGACCTCGGTCATGGTGTACGTCAGCGGGGTCGCCGCCGCCCAGCCGATGAGGCCGCCGGCGTCCCTTATGCCCTGCATGCCGTCGCTGCGGGCCGGGGAGCCGCAGGCGATGTGGACCTGGCCGAGCACACCGATGATGAGTGCGGACAGGCCGATCACGATCCGGCCGTTGGCCTCCGGCTGCTCGGGGTGCCGCATGAACCGTACGGCGATGACCGCGAGCAGTATCGGCACCAGCAGGTCGAGGCGGCCGAAGGCACCGGTGACAAGGATCTCGACCAGGTCGCCGACCGGGCCGTGCAGGTCGGCCCAGGTGCCGGCGGCGACGATCAGGGCGAGGGCGAGCAGGAGCAGGGCGACGCCGTCCTTGCGATGGGCCGGGTCCAGGTTCTTGGCTCCCTGTCCTATACCGCGGAAGATGGCGCCGACGGCGTGCGCGAGACCGAGCCAGAGGGCGCGCACCAGGCGGACGACGCCCCCGGTGGGGCTGGGTGCCGGCTTGGGCGCCGGCACCGACTTCTTGGCCGCGGTCCTCTTGGCGGGCGCCTTCTTGGCCGGGGCTTTCTTCGCCGGGGCCTTCGAGGGAGCGGCCTTCTTCGCGGGCTGCTTCTTGGCTGCCGAGGAACGTGAGGCCATGGGGGTGAGGTTACCGGGGGATGCGACAGGGGACACGTGTGCCCGCTGCTTCACCCGTTCGTGTCGCCCTTGCCGGGGCGCGGAACTGACACGCTCTCATGGGCAACTGTGTCCGCCGTCGCGGTCAGTTCTGTGACGGAAGCGCCGCGCTGCCGCCGCTCGTGCCCGGTTCGAGGGCGTCCAGCGCCCGGCGCAGGCCGGTGAGTTTGCGCTCCAGATGGGCCGCCGTGGCCACCGCCGCCGCGTCCGCGGACTCGTCGTCCAGCTGCTTGGACAGCGCCTCGGCCTGCTCCTCGACGGCCGCGAGCCGAGCGGACAGCTCGGCGAGCAGCCCCGCGGACTCCTTGCCGGCGACCGCGCCCTTGCCGCCGCCCTCCAGCTGGAGCCGCAGCAGCGCCGCCTGCTCGCGGAGCTGGCAGTTCTTCATGTACAGCTCGACGAACACCGAGACCTTGGCGCGCAGCACCCACGGGTCGAAGGGCTTGGAGATGTAGTCGACCGCGCCCGCCGCGTAGCCACGGAAGGTGTGGTGCGGCCCGTGGTTGATGGCGGTGAGGAAGATGATCGGGATGTCCCGGGTCCGCTCCCGTCGCTTGATGTGCGCCGCGGTTTCGAAACCGTCCATGCCCGGCATCTGGACGTCCAGCAGAATGACCGCGAAGTCGTCCGTGAGCAGTGCCTTGAGCGCTTCCTCCCCGGACGATGCCCGCACCAGTGTCTGATCGAGCGCAGAGAGGATGGCCTCCAGCGCCAGCAGATTCTCCGGCCGGTCATCGACCAGGAGGATCTTGGCCTTCTGCACCATGGCCCGCCCTCCTCGCCCCGGCGGTACACCGGGCGCCGCCCCAGGGGACGACTCCCTTTCGCCGCCCGTCCTTGTGCCGGTCATGGTAGCCGCACCCCGCCTGTCGCCACACCCTGTCACCGCGATGTCACTGTGCACGTAGCAGAAACGCAGCCGGAGACCAGAAGGTTCCCCCAATCCCGCACTTCTACACGGGTCCGGCCACCCTGAGTCAGCAACTCCCGGTGCACACGGAAGGTTCCCGCAACGTTCACATCACAACTGGTCACTGCGGTCACTCCGCGCGCATCCACTGCTCCATCACCGCCAGGAGGTGATCGGGATCGACCGGCTTGGTGACGTAGTCGGAGGCGCCCGACTCGATGGCCTTCTCCCGGTCGCCCTTCATCGCCTTCGCGGTCAGCGCGATGATCGGCAGCCCGGCGAACTGCGGCATCCGACGGATCGCCGTAGTCGTCGCATAGCCATCCATCTCGGGCATCATGATGTCCATCAGGACGACCGCGACATCGTCGTGCTGCTCCAGGACCTCGATGCCCTCGCGGCCGTTCTCCGCGTACAGCACCGACAGGCCGTGCTGCTCCAGGACGCTGGTGAGCGCGAAGACATTGCGGATGTCGTCGTCGACGATCAGGACCTTCTCGCCGCCGAACCGCACGCCCCGGCGCGGTAGCGGGGTCGTCGTCTCCTGCTCGGCGAGCACCGGCCACGCCTCGGCGACCTGGGGAACGCCTCGGCGCCGGCGCCGGAAGAGCGCGGCGGCACCGTTCTGGGTCTCCTGGTACGACTTCACCTCGGCCGGCGTCTCGATCTCCACGCCGGACAGCTCCATGCTGTGGCTCTGGGAAGCCACCAGGTCACCTGCCTCCAGCGCGGGCAGGGACTGCTGGTAGCCCTGCGGCGGCAGTTCGCTGGGGTGCAGCGGCAGATACAGCGTGAACGTCGAGCCGCGGCCCGGCTCGCTCTGCGCGTAAATCTCGCCGCCGAGCAGCTGCGCGATCTCCCGGGAGATCGACAGCCCGAGGCCCGTACCGCCGTACTTGCGGCTGGTCGTGCCGTCGGCCTGCTTGAACGCCTCGAAGATCACCCGCATCTTGCTGGCCGCGATCCCGATGCCCGTGTCCGTCACCGAGAACGCGATCAGCGGCGCGTCCGGATCGCTGAGCGAACCGGCCTCCAGGAGCTGTTCCCTGATCCCCACCGGCACATCGCCGCTCGCCGGCCGGATCACCAGCTCCACCGAGCCGGAGTCGGTGAACTTCACCGCGTTGGACAGCAGGTTGCGCAGCACCTGAAGAAGCCGCTGTTCGTCGGTGTGCAAAGTGGCGGGCAGTTCGGGCGACACCCGTACGGACAGGTCCAGGCCCTTCTCCGCGGTCAGCGGCCGGAAGGTGGCCTCCACGTAGTCCACGAGCTGCACGAGCGCGATACGCGTCGGGGAGACGTCCATCTTGCCCGCCTCGACCTTCGACAGGTCGAGGATGTCGTTGATCAGCTGCAGCAGGTCGGAACCGGCGCCGTGGATGGTCTCGGCGAACTCCACCTGCTTCGGCGAGAGGTTGCCCTCGGCGTTGTCCGCGAGCAGCTTGGCCAGGATCAGCAGCGAGTTGAGCGGGGTGCGCAGCTCGTGCGACATGTTGGCGAGGAACTCGCTCTTGTAGCGCATGGAGACGGCGAGTTGCTCGGCACGCTCCTCCAGCACCTGCCGGGCCTCCTCGATCTCGGTGTTCTTCACCTCGATGTCACGGTTCTGCTGGGCCAGCAGCTCGGCCTTCTCCTCCAGTTCGGCGTTGGACGCCTGAAGGGCCTTCTGCCGGTTCTCCAACTCGGCCGACCGCTCCCGCAGCTGCTCGGTCAGCTCCTGCGACTGCTTCAGCAGCACCTCGGTCTTGGTGTTGACGGAGATGGTGTTGACGCTGGTCGCGATCATCTCGGCGATCTGGTTGAGGAAGTCCTTCTGGATCTGTGTGAACGGCGTGAAGGACGCCAGCTCGATCACGCCGAGCACATTGCCCTCGAACAGCACCGGAAGCACGATCACCTGCGCCGGCGGAGCCTCGCCGAGCCCGGAGGAGATCTTCAGATAGCCGCTGGGCGCCTTCTCCACCAGGACCGTGCGCTTCTCCTTGGCGGCCGTGCCGATCAGCGCCTCACCGGGCCGGAACGACGTCGGCATGGAGCCCATCGAGTAGCCGTACGACCCGAGCATGCGCAGTTCGTACGCGTCCTCGCTCTCGGCGCTCAGGTCCTTGCCGTCGACCAGGGGCATCGCCATGAAGAACGCGCCGTGCTGCGCGGAGACCACGGGCGTCAGTTCGCTCATGATCAGGGAGGCCACGTCCGCCAGGTCGCGGCGGCCCTGCATCAGCGCGGAGATACGGGCCAGGTTGCCCTTGAGCCAGTCCTGCTCCTGGTTGGCGACCGTGGTGTCGCGCAGGTTGGCGATCATCTTGTTGATGTAGTCCTGGAGTTCCTGGATCTCGCCGGACGCGTCCACGTCGATCTTCAGGTTCAGGTCGCCACGGGTCACCGCGGTCGCCACGCGCGCGATGGCACGCACCTGCCGGGTCAGGTTCCCGGCCATCTCGTTCACGGACTCGGTGAGGTCCCGCCAGGTGCCGTCGACGTCACGCACGCGTGCCTGACCGCCCAGCTGCCCCTCGGTGCCCACCTCGCGGGCCACCCGGGTGACCTCCTCGGCGAAGCTGGACAGCTGGTCGACCATCGTGTTGATCGTCGTCTTGAGCTCCAGGATCTCACCGCGCGCGTCGATGTCGATCTTCTTGGTCAGATCACCCTTCGCGATGGCCGTGGTGACCATCGCGATGTTGCGCACCTGGCCGGTCAGGTTGGACGCCATCTGGTTCACCGACTCGGTGAGGTCCTTCCAGGTACCCGCCACACCCGGAACGTGCGCCTGACCACCGAGGATGCCGTCCGTGCCCACCTCGCGGGCCACCTTGGTGACCTGGTCGGCGAACGAACTGAGCGTCTTCACCATCGTGTTGATGGTGTCGGCGAGCTGGGCCACCTCACCGCTCGCCTCGATGGTGACCTGCCGGGTCAGGTCGCCGTTGGCGACCGCCGCCGAGACCTGGGAGATGTTGCGCACCTGCATGGTCAGGTTGTTGGCCATCAGGTTCACGTTGTTGCTGAGGTCCTTCCAGATGCCCGTGACACCCGGAACGTGCGCCTGGCCGCCCAGGATGCCCTCGGTGCCCACCTCGCGGGCCACCCGGGTCACCTGCTCGGCGAAGCTGGAGAGCTGGTCGACCATCGTGTTGACCGTCGTGACGAGCTCGAGGATCTCGCCCTTCGCGTCAACAGTGATCTTCTTCGACAGGTCGCCCTTGGCCACCCCGGTCGTGACCTCGGCGATGTTGCGCACCTGGATGGTCAGGTTGTTCGCCATGAAGTTCACGGACTGGGTGAGGTCCTTCCAGGTGCCCGCGACCCCCTGCACCTCGGCCTGGCCGCCGAGGATGCCCTCGGTGCCCACCTCGCGCGCGACGCGCGTGACTTCCTGGGCGAACGACGACAGCTGGTCGACCATCGTGTTCAGGGTGTTCTTCAGCTCCTGGATCTCACCGCGCGCGTCCACGGTGATCTTCTGGGAGAGGTCACCGCGGGCCACCGCGGTCGCGACCTGGGCGATGTTGCGCACCTGGGCCGTGAGGTTGCCGGCCATGCCGTTCACGGAATCCGTCAGGTCCCGCCACACACCGGCCACACCGGGCACCTGCGCCTGACCGCCCAGCCGTCCCTCCGTACCCACCTCACGGGCCACCTTGGTGACCTGGTCGGCGAAGGCGGAGAGTTGGTCGACCATCGTGTTGATCGTGTTCTTGAGTTCGAGGATCTCGCCGCGCGCGTCGACGTCGATCTTCTGGGACAGGTCGCCCCGCGCCACCGCCGTCGTCACCTGGGCGATCTGCCGCACCTGCGAAGTCAGGTTGCCGGCCATGAAGTTGACGGAGTCCGTGAGCTCCTTCCAGGTGCCCGAGACGCCGTCCACGCGGGCCTGACCGCCGAGGCGGCCCTCGGTGCCCACGTCCCTGGCCATCCGAGTCACCTGGTCGGCGAAGCTGGAGAGCTGGTCCACCATCGTGTTCACGGTGTTCTTCAGCTTGAGCATCTCACCGGAGACGTCGACCGTGACCTTCTGCGAGAGGTCGCCGTTGGCCACCGCCGTCGTCACCTGGGCGATGTTGCGCACCTGGCCGGTGAGGTTGCGGAACGCGGTGTTGACGGAGTCGGTCAGGTCCTTCCAGGTACCGGCCGCACCCGGCACCTGCGCCTGGCCGCCCAACTCGCCCTCGACACCGATCTCCCGGGCCACCCGTGTGACCTCGGCACCGAACGACGACAGTTGGTCGACCATGCCGTTGACGGTGTTCTTCAGTTCGAGCATCTCGCCGGCCACGTCCACGGTGACCTTCTGCGAGAGGTCACCGCTGGCCACCGCGGTCGTCACCGCGGCGATGTCGCGCACCTGCGTCGTCAGGTTCCGGAAGACCGTGTTGACCGAGTCCGTCAGGTCCTTCCAGGTGCCCGCCGCACCCGGCACGTTCGCCTGACCGCCCAGCTGCCCGGCCGCGCCGACCTCGTTGGCCACGCGCGTGACCTCGTCCGCGAAGATCCGCAGCGTCTCGGTCATCTGGTTGATGGTGTCCGCGAGCTGCGCGACCTCACCGCGCGCCTGGACGGTCACCTTGCGCGACAGATCACCGTTGGCGACCGCGGTGGTCACCTCGGAGATCCCGCGCACCTGGGCCGTCAGGTTGCCGGCCATGGTGTTGACGGAGTCGGTGAGTTCCTTCCACGTGCCGTCGACCCCCGGCACATGCGCCTGGCCGCCCAGGATGCCGTCCGTGCCCACCTCACGGGCGACCCGGGTCACCTCGGAGGAGAACGCGGACAGCTGGTCCACCATCGTGTTGACGGTTTCCTTCAGCTCCAGCATCTCGCCGGCGACCTGAACGGTGACCTTCCGGGACAGATCACCCTTGGCGACCGCAGTCGTCACCAGCGCGATGTCCCGCACCTGCGCCGTCAGCCGGTACGCCATCGTGTTGACCGAGTCCGTCAGATCACGCCACGAACCCGACATACCGCGCACCCGGGCCTGACCGCCCAGCTTGCCCTCGGTGCCCACCTCACTGGCCACGCGCGTGACCTCGTCGGTGAACGTCGACAACTGGTCGACCAGGTTGTTGACGGTCCGGCCGACCTTCAGGAACTCACCGCGCAGCGGATGCCCGACCCCGTCCGGCGACGGCGACCGCAACTCCATCCGAGGCGACAGATCACCCTCGGCCACCGCCGTCAGGACCCGGCCCACCTCGGAGACCGGCCGCACCAGGTCGTCCACGAGCGCGTTGGAGTTGTCGATGGCGGTCGCCCAAGAACCCTCACAGGCGCCCGTTTCCAGCCGTTCCGTGAGTTTTCCCTCACGTCCGACCACCCGACGTACTCGCGACAACTCACCCGTGAGGTGGAGATTACGGTCGGCCACCTCGTTGAAGACCGCCGCGATCTCCGACATCACGCCGTCGCCGGACACCGTGAGCCGCTTGCGGAAGTTGCCCTCCCGCATCGCCACCAGAGCCACCAGCAACCGGTTCAGGGCGGCCGTGTCCACCGCGGTGGTCCCGCCGCCGCCCCGCTGCCTGCTCAGGGACGGTCCGCCTTTCGCGCGCGCCTTAGTGCCCCGCGCCGCTGCGCCAGACTCCACTGTGTCCCTCCCGCAGGGGTCGACCGTTACTGCTGTGCTTGGGTACCGCCATACTCGGCGTACCGCTTACTTCGGCGTACCAGTTACTGCTGCGTATTTCTGCCAGATGGGATCCGACCACACCAGGGGCTGCTGCCCGCCGTACACGGAACGCACTCAGGCTGATCGGACCTTCACCAGAAGCTTGCCCAGTGTTTCACCCTGGCCGAACCAGGCCATAACAGTTCGGCAGCTTCGCACATCGTCCGCACACCCTGAGGGCGTAAACACTGGCGACCGGCATCCGCTCGGACGGCGAAGGTAAGTAACCTTGCATGCGGCTGTCCAGCCGCACCGGTCCGTCCGGCCTGGGCGGTGGCACGAGAACGAGCGGGCATTCGGAGGGGCGGCCGCAGACCATGACCACCGGAGTGATCCCCGGGGGACACAACCCGGAGCCACGGCCCACGGGCGAGCTGATGCCGCAGCAGCGGCACGAGCCGGCCGGCCAGGCAAGCCTGCATGTCGACACCCGGACTAGGAGTTCTGTGATCACCGCGCGTGCGGCCGCCAGCTTCGAGCCCGTGGGGCGATCGGTCGCGATCGCCCGGTCCTTCGTCCGGGACACGCTCCAGGGCTGGGGCTTCGCGGACATCGTCGACGACGCCGTGGTACTCACCAGCGAGCTGGTGACCAACGCGGTGGTGCACGCCGGCACCCACGCCGACGTCCTGTGCCTGCGCACGGAGGACGGGGTACGCATCGAGGTCGCCGACCGTTACCCGGAACGCGAGGTCCCCCTGCAGGGATCCGCCGTCAACATGGGCAGCCCCGACCGCGAGGGCGGCCGCGGACTCCAGCTCTGCGCGGCCCTCGCCACCCGCTGGGGTGTCGAGTACACACCCACGCACAAGAATGTCTGGTTCCAGCTCGACCTCCCCGAACGCCCGGTCGGCACGCGCGCGGCCGGACCGTCCCTCCCCGCCGACCTGCTCCCCCTCGCCGACGGCCGGGTCCGCGTCGCGGTGGTCCAGATCGACCGCAAGGGCTCTGTGACGGCCTGGAACGAGGACGCCGAGGAACTCTTCGGCCACACCTCCGCGGACGTCACAGGCAAGCCCCTGACCGACCTCGCGGCCTGGCCGCACACCCCGGGCACCGGCACCGGTATCGCGGAGGCCCTCCAACTGTCCCGCTGGGAGGGCAGTTACGGCATCCGCGGCGCCGACGGCCGCGTGACCTCCGTCTACGCCTCGCATCTCAGAGTCCGTGACACCGGCGGCGAGCCCTCCACGGTCTGCCTCCTCGTACGGGACCACGAACGGGCCGTGCTCCAGACCCCGTTGCGCGTCCCCGCGTCCGACACCGGCGGCGGCTCCGACGGCCAGAGCACCGACCCCTTCGAGGTGTTCATCGGCTCCCCGGCCCCGGACGACCTCGACGGCCTCCTGCAGCGCACGGTGGAGCGCGCCCGGGACATGCTCGACGGCGACTCCGCGTTCCTGCTCCTCGCCACCGACGACGAGACCGAGTTGGAGGTCCGCGCCTCCACCGGCCTGCCCTCCGCCAGGCAGCGCTTCGCGCGCGTGCCCGTCGAAGCCGGCCCCGGCCGCTACGGCTCGGCCCGTATGCCGGCCGTCCACGAGGACCTGACGGCCGTACCGGGCGCCGTACCGCTGCTGGCCGGCACCGGCATGCGCTCGGTCGTCACGGTCCCGCTCAAGGTCGAGGGCCGTCTCACGGGCTCCCTGGGCGTCGCGGCGGAGGGCCCGGGCCGGTACTCCAACGAGGAGGCGCTGCGCCTGCAGTTCGCCGCCGACCGCATCGCCCTGGCCGTCGAGTCGGCCCGCCTGGGCGAGCTGGAGCGGCTGCGCCGCGGCTCGCTCAGCTTCCTGGTCGAGGCCTCCGACCTGCTCGCCGGCACCTTGGACCGCGACCAGACCCTCGCCCTGATGGCCCAGATGACGGTCCCGACCCTCGCCACCTGGTGCGCGGTCTACACGATCGCCGACCAGGCCTCCGAGCCGTACCTGTCGTACGTCCTGCACGAGGACGAGGAACTCATCGACGGCATCAAGTCGTTGCTCTCCAAGGTGCCCCCGCCGGACCCGGTGCCCACCCCCGGCGCCCGTGTCTGGACGGCCCCCGGCGAGCACGCCCACCAGGCCGCCCTGCGCAGCTCCATGCGCAGCCTCGGCCTGACCGGCGGCCCAACCCGGCAGGTCTCCTCCGGGATCGGCCCGACCCTCGCCACGGCCTCCGCCGTCGGCGGCGAGACGGTCGTCCTCCCCCTGGTCGCCCGCAACCGCGTCATCGGCATGCTCACCCTCGGCAAGCCCACCGACGAACACTTCCGCCAGGAGATCCTGGAACTCGCCGAGGACCTGTCCCGCCGAGCCGCCCTGGCCCTGGACAACGCCCGCCTGTACTCGGAGCGCACGGCCATCAGCCAGGCCCTCCAGCGCAGCCTGCTGCCCCCGGGCACCCCGCACATCGAGGGCGTCGAGGTCGAGGTCATCTACCGCGCGGCCGGCGAGGGCAACGAGGTCGGCGGCGACTTCTACGACGTCTTCCCCATCTCCGACGGCGCGTACGGCTTCGCCATCGGCGACGTCTGCGGTACGGGCCCCAACGCGGCCGCCGTGACCGGCCTCGCCCGGCACGCCCTGCGGCTCCTCGCACGGGAGGGCCTCAGCGGCCCGGCGGTCCTGGAGCGCCTCAACTCCGCCATCCTCGACGAGGGCTCCCGCAGCCGCTTCCTGACCCTCCTGTACGGCGAGATGCGCCCCCAGGAGGACGGCAGCGCCGAGATGAAGGTCGTCTGCGCCGGCCACCCGCTCCCGCTCCGTCTGCGCCAGGACGGCACGGTGGAGGCGGCGGCCGAGCCGCAGCCGCTCCTCGGTGTCATCGAGGACCTGGAACTGTACGAGCAGACGGTCACCCTCGACCCGGGCGATGTCCTGCTGTGCGTCACCGACGGTGTGACGGAACGCCGGGAGGGCACGCGCATGCTGGGCGACGACGGCCTCGCGGACGTTCTGACGACCTGTACGGGCCTGACTGCGGGCGCGGTGGCCGCACGCATCATGCGCGCGGTGGAACGCTTCGCGTCGGACGCCCCGTCGGACGACATGGCGATTCTGGCGATGCGGGTCCCCGGCCTTCAGAAGGACTGAGGGCGGGGACGGCGGGGACGGAGGAGGACACAAAAAAGTCCCGCCCTTTCGGGCGGGACTTTTCCTGTCGGAGCCCCCAAACGGAATCGAACCGTTGACCTTCTCCTTACCATGGAGACGCTCTGCCGACTGAGCTATAGGGGCCTGTTGCCTTTTCGGGGTTTCCCCTCGGCAACGAAATAGATCATACCCCGAACAGACCCGAGTTCCCAAACTCGTTCAGAAGGCGGGCTGCAGCAGTCCGCCGAGGGCGTTGCAGGCGGACACGATCCGCTGCATCTCCCGCTTGGTCAGGGAAGCGTCCACGGGCAGCGCCAGCGTCTCGTCGGCCGCCCGCTCGGTCTCCGGCAGCGAGACACAGCGCCGGAATTCCGGCAGCCGGTGCACAGCCGTCTTCACCGGCACCCGGCAGTCAACTCCTTTGCCCCGCAAAGCCCGGGCGAAGGCGTCCCGGTCGGGCCGGCCGTTCCCCGGCACCCGCACCACGTACTGCTGGAAGGTGTGCCCGTCACCGCCGTCGGGCGTCCGCACACCGCGCAGCTTCGCATCGAGGTAGGCGGCCCGCTGCCGCCGCTGGGCTATCTCGTCGTACGGCGCCTCGGACTCGCCCTGCTCCAGCACCAGCAGTCCGTGCCGCTGCCCCAGTTCACGCAACCGCCGTACGTCGGCCCACCGTCCGAATCGGTGTACGACAACCACCGCCGCTGAGCGGGGAGTTACGGCCGCCTCCACCGCCGTCACGTCGAGGCAGTAGGTCAGCGGATCTATGTCGGCGAACACCGGAAGCGCACCGGCCAGTGTCACGGCCTCGGCGACCTCGACGTTGCCGAAGGCCGGCACGATGACCTCGTCACCGACTCCGACACCGGCAGCCCTGAGCATTGCAGCAGTACCCATGCTGGGATGTTCGGCGCGGAACGTGAACGACACGTTACGCAAACAGAAAAAGGGTTGGACCCGGAACCGAAGTTCCAGATCCAACCCTTTCAATATTTGTTCGGCGGCGTCCTACTCTCCCACAGGGTCCCCCCTGCAGTACCATCGGCGCTGTGAGGCTTAGCTTCCGGGTTCGGAATGTAACCGGGCGTTTCCCTCACGCTATGACCACCGAAACACTATGAAACTGTGAATGCCGCACCATGCCGTGACCCTGGCATGGGGCTGTTCGTGGTTTCAGAACCAACACAGTGGACGCGAGCAACTGAGGACAAGCCCTCGGCCTATTAGTACCGGTCACCTCCACCAGTTACCTGGCTTCCAGATCCGGCCTATCAACCCAGTCGTCTACTGGGAGCCTTACCCTCTTATAGAGGTGGGAGTCCTCATCTCGAAGCAGGCTTCCCGCTTAGATGCTTTCAGCGGTTATCCCTCCCGAACGTAGCCAACCAGCCATGCCCTTGGCAGAACAACTGGCACACCAGAGGTTCGTCCGTCCCGGTCCTCTCGTACTAGGGACAGCCCTTCTCAAGACTCCTACGCGCACAGCGGATAGGGACCGAACTGTCTCACGACGTTCTAAACCCAGCTCGCGTACCGCTTTAATGGGCGAACAGCCCAACCCTTGGGACCGACTCCAGCCCCAGGATGCGACGAGCCGACATCGAGGTGCCAAACCATCCCGTCGATATGGACTCTTGGGGAAGATCAGCCTGTTATCCCCGGGGTACCTTTTATCCGTTGAGCGACGGCGCTTCCACAAGCCACCGCCGGATCACTAGTCCCGACTTTCGTCCCTGCTCGACCCGTCGGTCTCACAGTCAAGCTCCCTTGTGCACTTACACTCAACACCTGATTGCCAACCAGGCTGAGGGAACCTTTGGGCGCCTCCGTTACTCTTTAGGAGGCAACCGCCCCAGTTAAACTACCCATCAGACACTGTCCCTGATCCGGATCACGGACCCAGGTTAGACATCCAGCACGACCAGACTGGTATTTCAACGACGACTCCACCCGAACTGGCGTCCGAGTTTCAAAGTCTCCCAGCTATCCTACACAAGCCGAACCGAACACCAATATCAAACTGTAGTAAAGGTCCCGGGGTCTTTCCGTCCTGCTGCGCGAAACGAGCATCTTTACTCGTAGTGCAATTTCACCGGGCCTATGGTTGAGACAGTCGAGAAGTCGTTACGCCATTCGTGCAGGTCGGAACTTACCCGACAAGGAATTTCGCTACCTTAGGATGGTTATAGTTACCACCGCCGTTTACTGGCGCTTAAGTTCTCAGCTTCGCCCCGACGAATCAGAGCTAACCGGTCCCCTTAACGTTCCAGCACCGGGCAGGCGTCAGTCCGTATACATCGCCTTACGGCTTCGCACGGACCTGTGTTTTTAGTAAACAGTCGCTTCTCGCTGGTCTCTGCGGCCACCCCCAGCTCGAACAGCAAGTGTTCTCACCAGGTGTGGCCCCCCTTCTCCCGAAGTTACGGGGGCATTTTGCCGAGTTCCTTAACCATAGTTCACCCGAACGCCTCGGTATTCTCTACCTGACCACCTGAGTCGGTTTAGGGTACGGGCCGCCATGAAACTCGCTAGAGGCTTTTCTCGACAGCATAGGATCATCCACTTCACCACAATCGGCTCGGCATCAGGTCTCAGACTATGTGCTGTCCGGATTTGCCTAGACAGCGTCCTACACCCTTACCCCGGGACAACCACCGCCCGGGATGGACTACCTTCCTGCGTCACCCCATCACTCACCTACTACAAGTCTGGTCCGTCGGCTCCACCACTTTCCTTTCCCCGAAGGGTCCGGAACGGCTTCACGGACTTAGCATCGCCTGGTTCGATGTTTGACGCTTCACAGCGGGTACCGGAATATCAACCGGTTATCCATCGACTACGCCTGTCGGCCTCGCCTTAGGTCCCGACTTACCCTGGGCAGATCAGCTTGACCCAGGAACCCTTAGTCAATCGGCGCACACGTTTCTCACGTGTGAATCGCTACTCATGCCTGCATTCTCACTCGTCAACCGTCCACAACTACCTTCCGGTGCTGCTTCACCCGGCAGACGACGCTCCCCTACCCATCACAGCACCCGTTGGGGCTATATGCTGCAATGACACGACTTCGGCGGTACGCTTGAGCCCCGCTACATTGTCGGCGCGGAATCACTAGACCAGTGAGCTATTACGCACTCTTTCAAGGGTGGCTGCTTCTAAGCCAACCTCCTGGTTGTCTCTGCGACTCCACATCCTTTCCCACTTAGCGTACGCTTAGGGGCCTTAGTCGATGCTCTGGGCTGTTTCCCTCTCGACCATGGAGCTTATCCCCCACAGTCTCACTGCCGTGCTCTCACTTACCGGCATTCGGAGTTTGGCTAAGGTCAGTAACCCGGTAGGGCCCATCGCCTATCCAGTGCTCTACCTCCGGCAAGAAACACACGACGCTGCACCTAAATGCATTTCGGGGAGAACCAGCTATCACGGAGTTTGATTGGCCTTTCACCCCTAACCACAGGTCATCCCCCAGGTTTTCAACCCTGGTGGGTTCGGTCCTCCACGAAGTCTTACCTCCGCTTCAACCTGCCCATGGCTAGATCACTCCGCTTCGGGTCTTGAGCGTGCTACTCATACGCCCTATTCGGACTCGCTTTCGCTACGGCTACCCCACACGGGTTAACCTCGCAACACACCGCAAACTCGCAGGCTCATTCTTCAAAAGGCACGCAGTCACACCGAAGTGCTCCCACGGCTTGTAGGCACACGGTTTCAGGTACTATTTCACTCCCCTCCCGGGGTACTTTTCACCATTCCCTCACGGTACTATCCGCTATCGGTCACCAGGGAATATTTAGGCTTAGCGGGTGGTCCCGCCAGATTCACACGGGATTTCTCGGGCCCCGTGCTACTTGGGTGTCTCTCAAACGAGCCGCTGATGTTTCAGCTACGGGGGTCTTACCCTCTACGCCGGACCTTTCGCATGTCCTTCGCCTACATCAACGGTTTCTGACTCGTCTCACGGCCGGCAGACCGTGAAAGAGAGATCCCACAACCCCGTATACGCAACCCCTGCCGGGTCTCACACGCATACGGTTTGGCCTCATCCGGTTTCGCTCGCCACTACTCCCGGAATCACGGTTGTTTTCTCTTCCTGAGGGTACTGAGATGTTTCACTTCCCCTCGTTCCCTCCACACTGCCTATGTGTTCAGCAGTGGGTGACAGCCCATGACGACTGCCGGGTTTCCCCATTCGGAAACCCCCGGATCAAAGCCTGGTTGACGACTCCCCGGGGACTATCGCGGCCTCCCACGTCCTTCATCGGTTCCTGGTGCCAAGGCATCCACCGTGCGCCCTTAAAAACTTGGCCACAGATGCTCGCGTCCACTGTGCAGTTCTCAAACAACGACCAGCCACCCATCACCCCCAAGCCAGAGCCTGGAGTTCACTGGGGCCGGCGACTGAAGGAAGATCATTCCCTCAGACACCCAACAGCGTGCCCGGCCGAACCCCGCCCGAAGATCATGCGTTCCACGCTCCGAAGAGCAGTACTTGCAGCCTCCGACCCGAGAATCCAGACCGAATAATCAACGTTCCACCCATGAGCAACCAGCACCGGACATTCGCCGATGTACTGGCCCCTGACCGGCCGAAACCGGTAAGAAGTGCTCCTTAGAAAGGAGGTGATCCAGCCGCACCTTCCGGTACGGCTACCTTGTTACGACTTCGTCCCAATCGCCAGTCCCACCTTCGACAGCTCCCTCCACAAGGGTTGGGCCACCGGCTTCGGGTGTTACCGACTTTCGTGACGTGACGGGCGGTGTGTACAAGGCCCGGGAACGTATTCACCGCAGCAATGCTGATCTGCGATTACTAGCGACTCCGACTTCATGGGGTCGAGTTGCAGACCCCAATCCGAACTGAGACCGGCTTTTTGAGATTCGCTCCACCTCACGGTATCGCAGCTCATTGTACCGGCCATTGTAGCACGTGTGCAGCCCAAGACATAAGGGGCATGATGACTTGACGTCGTCCCCACCTTCCTCCGAGTTGACCCCGGCGGTCTCCTGTGAGTCCCCATCACCCCGAAGGGCATGCTGGCAACACAGAACAAGGGTTGCGCTCGTTGCGGGACTTAACCCAACATCTCACGACACGAGCTGACGACAGCCATGCACCACCTGTACACCGACCACAAGGGGGCGCCTGTCTCCAGACGTTTCCGGTGTATGTCAAGCCTTGGTAAGGTTCTTCGCGTTGCGTCGAATTAAGCCACATGCTCCGCCGCTTGTGCGGGCCCCCGTCAATTCCTTTGAGTTTTAGCCTTGCGGCCGTACTCCCCAGGCGGGGAACTTAATGCGTTAGCTGCGGCACCGACGACGTGGAATGTCGCCAACACCTAGTTCCCACCGTTTACGGCGTGGACTACCAGGGTATCTAATCCTGTTCGCTCCCCACGCTTTCGCTCCTCAGCGTCAGTAATGGCCCAGAGATCCGCCTTCGCCACCGGTGTTCCTCCTGATATCTGCGCATTTCACCGCTACACCAGGAATTCCGATCTCCCCTACCACACTCTAGCTAGCCCGTATCGACTGCAGACCCGAGGTTAAGCCTCGGGCTTTCACAATCGACGTGACAAGCCGCCTACGAGCTCTTTACGCCCAATAATTCCGGACAACGCTTGCGCCCTACGTATTACCGCGGCTGCTGGCACGTAGTTAGCCGGCGCTTCTTCTGCAGGTACCGTCACTCTCGCTTCTTCCCTGCTGAAAGAGGTTTACAACCCGAAGGCCGTCATCCCTCACGCGGCGTCGCTGCATCAGGCTTTCGCCCATTGTGCAATATTCCCCACTGCTGCCTCCCGTAGGAGTCTGGGCCGTGTCTCAGTCCCAGTGTGGCCGGTCGCCCTCTCAGGCCGGCTACCCGTCGTCGCCTTGGTGAGCCATTACCTCACCAACAAGCTGATAGGCCGCGGGCTCATCCTTCACCGCCGGAGCTTTTAACCCTCACAGATGCCCGTGAAAGTGTTATCCGGTATTAGACCCCGTTTCCAGGGCTTGTCCCAGAGTGAAGGGCAGATTGCCCACGTGTTACTCACCCGTTCGCCACTAATCCCCACCGAAGTGGTTCATCGTTCGACTTGCATGTGTTAAGCACGCCGCCAGCGTTCGTCCTGAGCCAGGATCAAACTCTCCGTGAATGTTTACCGGTAATCCGGTGCACACACACGAGAGCGGAACAGTCGGAGGAATGATCCGACCGTTCACAGCGTCCTCGCTGTGTTTTTTCAAAGGAACCTCGACCATCGGAATGTTCCGACGGACGGGGCATCAACATATCTGGCGTTGATTTTTGGCACGCTGTCGAGTTCTCAAGGAACGGTCGCTTCCTTTGTACTCACCCTCTCGGGCTTTCCTCCGGGCTTCCCTTCGCTGTTTCCGACTCTATCAGATCTTTTTCCGATCCGATTTCCTCGGTGCTTTCCAGGTTCTCGCTTTCGCGTTTCCCTTTCCGGCGGTTCCGACTTTATCAGAAGTTCTGAGTCGGAATTTCCACCC
Source organism: Streptomyces sp. Ag109_O5-1 (assembly GCF_003814875.1). Lineage (GTDB taxonomy): Bacteria > Actinomycetota > Actinomycetes > Streptomycetales > Streptomycetaceae > Streptomyces > Streptomyces sasae. The sequence goes on from NZ_RKQF01000001.1 coordinate 3,579,994, forward strand.
GGTCCGGGGCACCTGGATCCGGTGCATGAAGCACTGGGGTTCCCGGTCGGGCAGAGCCGTAAACCTACTGGAGCGGGGCTCCTCGATGCAAATCGAGGAGCCCCGCTCCGGGTTCACGCGTGCGCGGGTCAGACCTCCACGACGACCGGGAGGATCATCGGCCTGCGGCGATACGTGTCCGAGACCCACTTGCCGAGGGTCCGCCGGATGAGTTGCTGCAGCTGGTGGGGTTCCACCACGCCGTCCTGGGCCGAGCGTTCGAGGACTTCCGAGATCTTCGGGAGGACGTCCGCGAACGCCGAGTCGTCGATGCCGGAGCCGCGCGCCTGGACATGGGGTCCACCCGTGATCTTGCCGGTCGACGAATCGACGACCACGAAGACCGAGATGATGCCCTCGTCGCCGAGGATCTTCCGGTCCTTGAGGGCCGGCTCGCCCACGTCGCCGACCGAGAGGCCGTCGACGTACACGTAACCCGCCTGGACCTTGCCGGAGATCTTCGCCTTGCCCGCGACGAGGTCGACGACGACACCGTCCTCGGCGATGACGATGCGGTCGTGCGGGACGCCGGTGAGCGCGCCCAGTTCGGCGTTGGCGCGCAGGTGCCGCCATTCGCCGTGGACCGGCATCAGGTTCTTCGGCCGGCAGATGTTGTAGAAGTACAACAGCTCGCCGGCGGAGGCGTGGCCGGAGACGTGCACCTTGGCGTTGCCCTTGTGGACGACGTTGGCGCCCCAGCGGGTCAGGCCGTTGATGACGCGGTAGACCGCGTTCTCGTTTCCGGGGATGAGGGACGAGGCCAGGATGACCGTGTCCCCCTCGACGATCCGGATCTGGTGGTCGCGGTTGGCCATCCGGGACAGGGCCGCCATCGGCTCGCCCTGGGAGCCCGTGCAGACCAGGACCACGTCGCTGTCCGGGAGGTCGTCGAGCGTCTTCACGTCCACGACCAGGCCCGGCGGGACCTTCAGATAGCCGAGGTCCCGGGCGATGCCCATGTTGCGGACCATCGAGCGGCCGACGAAGGCGACCCGGCGGCCGTACTCATGGGCCGCGTCCAGGATCTGCTGGATGCGGTGGACGTGGCTGGCGAAGCTCGCCACGATGATCCGCTTGCGGGCGCCGGCGAAGACCTGGCGCAGGACGTTGGAGATGTCGCGCTCGGGCGGGACGAAGCCCGGGACCTCGGCGTTCGTGGAGTCGGCGAGGAGGAGGTCGATGCCTTCTTCGCTGAGCCGGGCGAACGCGTGTAGATCCGTGAGGCGGTTGTCCAGCGGGAGCTGGTCCATCTTGAAGTCGCCGGTGTGGACCGCCATGCCCGCGGGGGTGCGGATCGCGACCGCCAGGGCGTCGGGGATGGAGTGGTTGACGGCGATGAACTCGCAGTCGAAGGGGCCGATGCGCTCGCGCCGGCCCTCCGCCACTTCCAGGGTGTAGGGGCGGATGCGGTGCTCCTGGAGCTTGGCCTCGATGAGCGCGAGGGTCAGCTTGGAGCCGATCAGCGGGATGTCCGGCTTCTCACGGAGCAGGAAGGGGACACCGCCGATGTGGTCCTCGTGGCCATGGGTCAGGACGATGCCCTCGATGTCGTCGAGGCGGTCCCGGATGGACGAGAAATCCGGCAGGATCAGGTCGATTCCGGGCTGCTCCTCCTCGGGGAAGAGCACTCCGCAGTCGACGATCAGCAAGCGGCCGCCGTACTCGAAGACGGTCATGTTTCGGCCGATCTCGCCGAGCCCGCCGAGCGGGGTGACGCGCAGGGCGCCTTCGGGGAGCTGCGGAGGCGCGCCGAGTTCAGGATGCGGATGACTCAAAAGACTCTCCTCACCACGCACGCCACGTACCGGTCGGGCACGTGGCGTGCGTGACGTTCGTGCATAAGCAGTTGTCGTTGTGTGGGGTGCGGGCACACCGGTGGTCCCGCTTATTCAGTTGTGAAGCCTTGCTGCGCGGACAGCCGCGCGAAGTCTGTTGTCAGAGCTGTACCCCGCCAGCAGCAAGATCGATCTTGAGCTGGGAGATCTCCTCGGCCGAACATTCGACCATGGGGGCGCGCAGCGGCCCGGCGGGCAGGCCCTGGAGGGCGAGCGCGGCCTTGGTCGTCATGACGCCCTGGGTGCGGAACATGCCGGTGTAGACCGGGAGCAGCTTCTGGTGGATCTCCGTCGCCTTCTGGACGTCACCGGAGGTGAAGGCCTCGACGAGGGCCCTGAGGTCCGGGGTGACCACGTGGCCGACTACGGAGACGAAGCCGACGGCGCCCACGGAGAGCAGCGGCAGGTTGAGCATGTCGTCGCCGGAGTACCAGGCGAGGCCGGACTGGGCGATGGCCCAGCTCGCGCGGCCGAGGTCGCCCTTGGCGTCCTTGTTGGCGACGATCCTGGGGTGCTCGGCCAGGCGGACGAACGTCTCGGTGCTGATCGGGACGCCACTGCGGCCGGGGATGTCGTAGAGCATGACGGGCAGCTCGGTGACGTCGGCGACGGCCGTGAAGTGCCGGTACAGGCCCTCCTGCGGGGGCTTGTTGTAGTACGGCGTGACGACCAGCAGGCCGTGGGCGCCGTCGCGCTCGGCCTGGCGGGCCAGCTCGATGCTGTGGTGGGTGTCGTTGGTGCCGACGCCGGCCACCACGTGGGCGCGGTCGCCGACCGCCTCCAGTACGGCTCGTACGAGGTCCGATTTCTCCGCGTCGCTGGTGGTGGGGGACTCGCCGGTGGTCCCGTTGATGATCAGGCCGTCGTTGCCTGCGTCCACCAGGTGGGTGGCAAGCCGCTGCGCGCCGTCGAGGTCGAGCGCGCCGTCCGCCGTGAAGGGCGTGACCATGGCGGTGAGGACCCGCCCGAAGGGGGTCTGCGGAGTGGAGGTCGGAGCCATGGGTTACACGCTACTCGGTGCTCACGGCGCGGTCTGCCCTTGGGGTACGGGGAAAGTCCGGACAAATGCGGAGCCCGGCACTGCCTGCTCGGGGGTTCAAGCAGTGCCGGGTCCGTTTGATCAGGCTAGATGAACTTCTCTAAATGCCGCAATACGGACACTTCGCGAGGCTGATCCGTACATCTGTGCCGAGCACGTCAAAATGGCCGGGTTACGGGGCGACACGACCGTTGGCGTTGAACGCGGCATAGGTGAGCGGCATGAGCTTGGCCCACTCCGCTTCCATCTTCTCGCCGACCATCTCGATCTCCCGCTGCGGGAAGGACGGCACCTTGGCCAGCTCGTGCTGGGTCCGCAGGCCGAGGAAGTGCATCAGCGACCGGGCGTTGCAGGTGGCGTACATCGAGGAGAACAGGCCGACGGGAAGCACTGCACGGGCCACCTCACGGGCGACACCGGCGGCGAGCATCTCCTGGTAGGCCTCGTACGCCTGCCGGTAGGAGTCCTCCATCACCCGGCCGACGAGCTCCTGCTGGGCCTGCGTGCCCTCGACGAAGACGTACTTGCCGGGGCGGCCCTCCTGGACGAGCTTGCGGGACTCGTCGGGGACGTAGAAGACCGGCTGAAGCTCCCGGTAACGGCCCGACTCCTCGTTGTAAGACCATCCCACCCTGTGGCGCATGAATTCGCGGAAGACGAAGATCGGGGCGCTGATGAAGAACGTCATCGAGTTGTGCTCGAAGGGGCTGCCGTGCCGGTCCCGCATCAGATAGTTGATCAGGCCCTTGGAGCGCTCGGGGTCCTTCTTCAGCTCGTCCAGGGACTGCTCGCCGGCGGTGGAGACGCGGGCGGCCCACAGCACGTCGGAGTCGGCCGCGCTGTGCTTGACCAGCTCGACGGTCACTTCGCTGCGGAAGCTGGGCTTGAGGTCGCCGGCGGGGGTGTCGGTCACGGCTCGGAGGGTCCTTCCATCACTTCTCTCGGGCGGCGCCCACTCTACGGCCCGGCACTGACATCGGGGCGTTCGGTGCCGGGGCGCTGCATACGGCGGCAAAATTCTGTGAATTCGGTGAAACCGGGCACCTTTCGGGGCACCCGCGCGTCTGTGTAGATGCCGGACATTCCTTCGAGCCGATGCGGTCCCGATGCGGTCCCGATGCGGTCCCGATGCGGTCCCGATGCGGTCCCGATGCGGTCCCGATCCGGTCCCGATGCGATCCCGAGAGGAGAAGCACCGCCCATGTTCATCCCCCAGCCACCGCCGGGAGGTGCCCCCAGCGAACCCGTGCCGTTCGCCTTCCTCGCCGAAGGCGACAGGTTCCGCAGCAATGTCGCTCCCCCGCCCCGTCAGCGGTCGTCCGTGAGTCAGATAGCCGGGCGGTGGCTGCTCGGGCTCACCATCGTGGCCGGACTCGTGGGGTCGGTGGTCCTCGGCATGCCGGCGCTGTCCACGCCGTCCAGCACTGAGACGCAGCAGTCGCAGGCCTCTCAGGGGCACTGACTCTTCCGGACCCCCATGAGTGGTGAGCGGGGACATGGCCGGATAGCCTCACCGGGCACAGCCCATGCATGGATTGAGTGAGGACCAGCCGTGCCCCTGCCCTTCCTGACGGCCGACCGCACCTTCGACGCGGCACCCGACACCGCGCTGCCGTACGACGACCGGGACCGTTGGCGGCGCCCCTACCGGCCCGGCCCGTGGCGTGTGGGCGGGGCTGCCCTGTGGTTGCTGCTCGCCTCGTTCGTGCTGTTCGCGGCGGTCGCACTCGCCCTGACCGGTTCGCTCGGCTCCGCCGGAGTGGTTCTCGGCATCGCGTTGCTGATCATCGCCGGCGCGTTGCGGATACTGCGCATGGGCGTGTGGGTGAGCGCGCGCGGAGTGCGCCAGGTGGGTCTGGTGTACACGCGGACCGTGCCCTGGAAGCGGGTCGCCTCGGTGCGCACGGCGCAGCAGCCGGTGCGCTGGCTGGGGCTGCCGCGCACGGTGCAGGGGCAGGCGCTGACGCTCGTACGCAAGGACCGGTCGCCGGAGGACTCCGCACCGCTGCTGACCACGCACACGATGGACTTCGTGGGCCGCTCGTCCGCCTTCGACCATGCGGCGGACGCGGTGGAGGCATGGGCGGCGGAGTACCGGCGCGGTTAGCGCCCGCAGAGCGGGAAGGGGCCGGTCCGCGGTGTGCGGGCCGGCCCCTTCGTCGTACAAAGCTGTGTACAACCGCGTACATGCTACGTACAAGCCGCTTACGGGCTGATGCAGGCTGTACGGCTCAGGCCTCGATCGGCTTGCCCTCGTGCAGGGCGATGGCGCGCTGCATCGCCTTGCGGGCGCGTGGGGTGTCCCGGGCGTCGTGGTAGGCGACGGCGAGGCGGAACCAGCTGCGCCAGTCGTCCGGTGCGGCCTCCGTCTCGGCCTTGCGCTTGGCGAAGACCTCGTCGGCGGAGTCGCGGTCGATCCGGCCGCCGGGCGTGCGCTTCAGCTCGTCCACGGGCAGGCCGCCCTCGGCGTCGAGTGCGGCGGCGAGGGCGTTGGCCTTGCGGACGAACTGGGTGTTCTTCCACAGGAACCACAGGCCGATGACCGGCAGGATCAGCACCGCCACCCCGAAGGTGACGGTGAGGAGCGTGCCGGTCTGGATCAGCATCACGCCCCGGCTGCCGACCAGGACGAAGTAGAAGAGCAGGACGGCGGCCGTGATGGCGTAGGAGATCTTCGCGCGCATGAGCAGGGGCCTTCCGGGGCTCAGCCGAGGTCCAGGAAGTTCTCCAGGCCGAAGGTCAGGCCCGGAGTGGTGACCACGCGGCGGGCGCCGAGCAGGATGCCCGGCATGAAGCTGCTGTGATGGAGGGAGTCGTGCCGGACGGTGAGGGTCTCGCCCTCGCCGCCCAGCAGGACCTCCTGGTGGGCGAGGAGGCCGCGCAGGCGGACCGCGTGGACCGGGATGCCGTCGACGCTGGCTCCCCGGGCGCCGTCCAGGGCCGTCACCGTGGCGTCCGGGGCCGGGGCGGTGCCGGCCGCGCGGCGGGCCTCGGCGATGAGCTGAGCCGTGCGGGTGGCCGTGCCACTCGGCGCGTCCACCTTGTTCGGGTGGTGGAGCTCGACGACCTCCACCGACTCGAAGTAGGGCGCGGCGATCTGCGCGAACTTCATCGTCAGCACGGCGCCGATGGAGAAGTTCGGGGCGATGAGCACGCCTGTCTCAGGGGACTGGGCGAGCCAGCCCCTCAGCTGCGCGAGGCGTTCGTCGGTCCAGCCCGTCGTGCCGACGACCGCGTGGATGCCGTGGCGCACGCAGAAGTCGAGGTTGCCCATGACCGAGGCGGGGGTGGTGAGTTCGACGGCGACCTGGGCGCCGGACTCGGCCAGCGCCTCCAGCTTGTCGCCCCGGCCGAGGGCGGCGACCAGCTCCATGTCCTCGGCGGCCTCGACCGCCTTGACCGCCTCGGAGCCGATCCGGCCCTTGGCGCCGAGGACCGCCACGCGCAGCTTGCTCATCTTCTTCGTTCCTTACCGGTGGTGTGTCAGGCGACGGCGTCGTGCAGGCGTGCGGCCTGTTTGTCCTTGAGCGGGCCGATGACCGACAGCGACGGGCGCTGTCCCAGGATGTCGCGGGCGACCGAGCGGACCTCGTCCGGGGTCACCGCCGCTATCCGGGCCAGCATGTCGTCGACGGACATCTGCTCGCCCCAGCACAGCTCGCTCTTGCCGATACGGTTCATCAGGGCGCCGGTGTCCTCCAGGCCGAGGACCGTGGAGCCCTGGAGCTGGCCGATGGCGCGCCCTATCTCGTCGTCCGGCAGGCCCTGCTCGGCCACCTGGTCGAGCTCGTCCCGGCAGATCTTGAGCACGTCGTGGACCTGCGAGGGGCGGCAGCCGGCGTAGACGCCGAACAGGCCGCAGTCGGCGAAGCCGGACGTGTACGAGTACACGCTGTAGGCCAGGCCGCGCTTCTCGCGGACCTCCTGGAAGAGCCGGGAGGACATGCCGCCGCCGAGGGCGGTGTTGAGCACGCCGAGCGCCCAGCGGCGGTCGTCGGTGCGGGCGAGGCCGGGCATGCCGAGGACGACGTGCGCCTGCTCGGTCTTGCGGCCGAGGAGTTCGACGCGGCCGGCGGTGCGGATCGTACGGCTGCCGTCGCGCGGGGCGATGGGGGCGGCTGCGGTGTTCCTGAAGGCGCCGGCCTTCTCGAAGGCCGCGCGGACCTGTCGTACGACCTTGATGTGGTCGATGTTGCCGGCCGCGGCGACCACCAGGTGGGTGGGGTCGTAGTGCTTCTTGTAGAAGCGGCGGATGCGGTCGGCGGTGAGGGCGTTGACCGTGTCGACGGTGCCGAGGACCGGGCGGCCGAGGGCGTTGTCGCCGAACATGGTGTGCGCGAACAGGTCGTGCACACAGTCGCCGGGGTCGTCCTCGGTCATGGCGATCTCTTCGAGGATCGCGCCCCGCTCGACGTTGACGTCGTCCTCGAGGATGAGCGAGCCGGTCAGCATGTCGCAGACGACGTCGATGGCGAGCGGCAGGTCGGTGTCGAGCACGCGTGCGTAGTAGCACGTGTACTCCTTCGCCGTGAACGCGTTCATCTCACCGCCGACCGCGTCGATGGCGGAGGAGATGTCCAGGGCGGAGCGGCGCGTGGTGCCCTTGAAGAGCAGGTGCTCCAGGTAGTGGGTGGCGCCGTTCAGGGCGGGGGTCTCGTCGCGGGAGCCGACGTGGGCCCAGATACCGAAGGTCGCGGAGCGGACCGAGGGCAGGGTCTCGGTGACGATGCGAAGGCCGCCGGGGAGGGTGGTCTTACGGACCGTGCCGATGCCGTTCTCGCCCTTGATCAGGGTTTGGGTACGGGCGACGGCCCGCGCCTCCGAGGAGGTGCGGGCCGTCGCCGTGGAGCTGCTCGACGTCACTTGTCGGTGTCGTCCTTCGCGTCCTCGTCGGAACCTTCCTCGCCCTCGATCACGGGGATGAGGGAGAGCTTGCCGCGGGAGTCGATCTCGGCGATCTCGACCTGGACCTTCTGGCCCACACCGAGGACGTCCTCGACGTTCTCCACGCGCTTGCCGCCGGCCAGCTTGCGGATCTGCGAGATGTGCAGCAGACCGTCCTTGCCGGGGAGGAGGGAGACGAAGGCACCGAACGTCGTCGTCTTCACGACCGTGCCCAGGTAGCGCTCGCCGACCTCGGGCATCGTCGGGTTGGCGATGCCGTTGATGGTCGTACGGGCGGCCTCGGCGGACGGGCCGTCGGCGGCACCGATGTAGATGGTGCCGTCGTCCTCGATGGTGATCTCGGCGCCGGTGTCCTCCTGGATCTGGTTGATCATCTTGCCCTTGGGGCCGATGACCTCGCCGATCTTGTCCACGGGGATCTTGACGGTGATGATCCGCGGGGCGTTGGGGGACATCTCGTCCGGGGTGTCGATCGCTTCCATCATCACGTCGAGGATGTGGAGGCGGGCGTCCCGGGCCTGCTTGAGGGCGGCGGCCAGGACGGAGGCCGGGATGCCGTCCAGCTTGGTGTCGAGCTGGAGGGCGGTCACGAACTCCTTGGTGCCGGCGACCTTGAAGTCCATGTCGCCGAAGGCGTCCTCCGCACCGAGGATGTCGGTGAGGGTGACGTAGTGCGTCTCGCCGTCGATCTCCTGGGAGATCAGACCCATGGCGATACCGGCGACCGGGGCCTTCAGCGGCACACCGGCGTTCAGCAGCGACATGGTGGAGGCGCAGACCGAGCCCATGGACGTCGAGCCGTTGGAGCCGAGAGCCTCGGACACCTGGCGGATCGCGTAGGGGAACTCCTCGCGGGTCGGCAGGACCGGGACCAGGGCGCGCTCGGCGAGGGCGCCGTGGCCGATCTCGCGGCGCTTCGGGGAGCCGACGCGGCCGGTCTCGCCGGTGGAGTACGGCGGGAAGTTGTAGTTGTGCATGTAGCGCTTGCGGGTCACCGGGGAGAGGGTGTCCAGCTGCTGCTCCATCCGGAGCATGTTGAGGGTGGTGACGCCCAGGATCTGGGTCTCGCCACGCTCGAACAGCGCCGAACCGTGCACGCGCGGGATGGCCTCGACCTCGGCGGCGAGCGTACGGATGTCCGTGACGCCACGGCCGTCGATGCGCTTCTTCTCCTTGATCACGCGCTCGCGGACCAGCTGCTTGGTGAGCGAGCGGTACGCGGCGGAGATCTCCTTCTCACGGCCCTCGAACTCCGGGAGCAGCTTCTCGGCGGCCAGACCCTTGACGCGGTCCAGCTCGGCCTCGCGCTCCTGCTTGCCCGCGATGGTCAGCGCGGAGGCGAGCTCCGGGCGGACGGCGGCGGACAGCGCCTCCAGGACGTCGTCCTGGTAGTCGAGGAAGATCGGGAACTCGCCGGTCGGCTTGGCGGCCTTCGCGGCGAGGTCGGCCTGGGCCTTGCACAGGACCTTGATGAAGGGCTTCGCGGCGTCCAGACCGGCGGCCACGACGTCCTCGGTCGGCGCCTCGGCGCCGCCCTTGACCAGCTGGATGGTCTTCTCGGTGGCCTCGGCCTCGACCATCATGATCGCGACGTCGCCGTCCTCCAGGACGCGACCGGCGACCACCATGTCGAAGACGGCGTCCTCGAGCTCGGAGTGCGTCGGGAAGGCGACCCACTGGCCGTTGATCAGCGCGACGCGGACGCCGCCGATCGGGCCGGAGAAGGGCAGACCGGCCAGCTGGGTGGACGCGGACGCGGCGTTGATCGCGACGACGTCGTACAGGTGGTCGGGGTTGAGCGCCATGATGGTGGCGACGACCTGGATCTCGTTGCGCAGGCCCTTCTTGAAGGACGGGCGCAGCGGGCGGTCGATCAGACGGCAGGTGAGGATCGCGTCCTCGCTCGGCCGGCCCTCACGGCGGAAGAAGGAACCCGGGATCTTGCCGGCGGCGTACATCCGCTCCTCGACGTCCACCGTGAGGGGGAAGAAGTCGAGCTGGTCCTTGGGGTTCTTGGAGGCGGTGGTGGCCGACAGCACCATGGTGTCGTCGTCCAGGTACGCCACGGCGGAGCCGGCGGCCTGCTTGGCCAGGCGGCCCGTCTCGAAGCGGATGGTGCGGGTGCCGAAGGCGCCGTTGTCGATGACGGCCTCGGCGTAGTGGGTCTCGTTCTCCACTAGCGTTTTCTCCTCGTCTTCGTCCCTCACTGCCCGTGTGGCAGGGGGACGGTTGCGGAGAAGCGCGCCGTGCTGTGCGGGCCGGTCTTCGATCGAAGCACCCGGGGCTCGCTTCCCCCCGGGGGCCACTACCGAGGACCGGCGGCGGCTTGGGTGCGCTTCTCCTTGTTCGTTGTCGTGCTGTGTCATCCGTACTGCGTTGTGCTACCACACTACAAAGCGTGAGTGACACTCCGCACGTTTCCCCACGTACGGGAGTACTTGCGGCAGCGCTTGCGGCAGTACTTTCCGTACGTACGGCAAAGGGAGCGGCCCCGGTGATTCCGGGAACCGCTCCCTTCACTGCGACTTACTTGGCGCCCGCCGCACCACGGCGGATGCCCAGGCGGTCGACCAGCGCACGGAAGCGCTGGATGTCCTTCTTCGCCAGGTACTGCAGGAGGCGACGGCGCTGGCCGACCAGGATCAGCAGACCACGGCGGGAGTGGTGGTCGTGCTTGTGGGTCTTGAGGTGCTCCGTCAGGTCGGAGATCCGGCGCGACAGCATGGCGACCTGGACCTCGGGAGAGCCGGTGTCACCCTCCTTGGTGCCGAACTCGGAGATGATCTGCTTCTTCGTGGCGGCGTCGAGCGACACGCGTACTCCTCATAGTCTGTGAATGACCCCCGAGCGCCCCCGGTCTTCATCGCGGGGAAGCTTCCAGAACTCGGGAGGCGGGATCGGCCGGGCACGGCCTCCGGGGTTCACTGGGGACTCCGGAGGTGCGTACACAAACGGCCGTCGTCAAGGGTACCAGTGCCGGTGGGGGGCCCTGTCCGGGGGTTGTGGAAGAAAGTACGCGCCGGTTCGACCGCCAGTAGTGTGGCGGTCACAGCCTAGGTACGTCGGGAAGGGGTCGCTGCGGCATGAGCGAGACGGCTGAGGAGATGAAGGCGCGCAAGGAGCGGGAACGGGACGAGCTCTACGCGCTCGACATCTCGGGCGTCGAGTGGCACTGCGCGCCCGGTACCGAGCAGGACGAGGAGCGGGTCGAGATCGCCTACCTGCCCGAGGGGGCCGTGGCCATGCGCTCGTCGCTCGACCCGGACACCGTGCTGCGGTACACGGAGGCGGAGTGGCGCGCGTTCGTGCTGGGCGCACGGGACGGCGAGTTCGATCTGGAGCCGAACGAGCGCAACGGAGGTCTCGCCGCACAGTGAGCGGCGATGACCCGGTCGCCCGGTGCAGGGTGACCGCAGGGCGGCACGCATGCGTGCCGCCCTTTTCACGGCCTGACGTCGGCGCGTCCGTGCGCAATGCCGCGGCCTCCGGGGCCAGTTCACGCGCACGCACGACGGGAGGCGCCAACTGGCGCCCGAACTGACGGTTCTTGCCCGTTTTGTTCATCGATTGTTCGGTAACTGGAAAGCCCCGCGCACCACTTCCGGGCAGGGTGTGACCAGGTGGGCTTCGGCCGAGAGACGGACGGGCCTGCCGAGGTGCGGCAGCTGGTGATTAGGCTGGGAGGGGGTGCGACGTCAGGACCGTGAACACGGCGTCGAAGTCCCAAGGGGGAGAGCCGGTGGATCGGACTACCTCGAACGAATACGGATGCTGAGAACGACACGACACGGTCGTCGCGCCGGCACGGCATGAGGGTGCTCGACCACACCAGGAGGAACTGTGAGCAGCGATCGGGACGGGATCCGCGGGGGCTGGGCCACACCCGGCGATGACCAGCCCGACGCGGAGTCCCTCAACGAGATCACGGGCGAGTTCACCATCGACTACGCGCCGCCCGCCTGGTACACGCAGAACGCGGCGGGGGGACCTGGGGCAGCCGACGGTTCCGGCGCGCCGGGTACGGACGCCCCGGGAGCCGGCGGTACGTCCGGTGCGCCGGGCGGGCCGGGGGCCGGTGCGGGTGCCCCGGCCGCCGGTACGGCGCCTGCCGCTCAGCCGCGTTCGCCGTTCCCGCCGGGTGCGCCGATCCCCGGACTGACCCCTCCTCCGCATGCCCAGCAGGGGCAGCGGGGCGGGACACCGGCGCCGGGGGGCGCGTTCACCCCGCCGCCCGCGCCGACGCCCGGCGCTCCCTTCGCTCCGCCGCCCACGTCGTCCCCGGGGGCACCCTTCACGCCTCCGCCCGCGTCAACTCCCGGCGCCCCCTTCACACCTCCGACCGCCGCGACGCCAGGCACCCCGGGCACCCCTGCCCCCACCTCGACACCCGGGGCACCCTTCGCCCCGCCGCCCACGTCAACTCCCGGCGCGCCGTTCACTCCTGCGCCCGTGTCAACGCCGGGGGCGCCCTTCACGCCGCCCCCGACCGCGGCACCTGGGGCACCCTTCACGGCGCCGCCCGCCTCGACGCCGGGAGCACCTTTCACTCCGCCGGCTCCGAGCGCGAACGCGGGGGTGCCGGCCGCTCCGCCCGTGCCGCCCGCCCCACCGGCCGTCCCGCCCACCGCGCCGTTCACCCCGGCCGCGGTGCCCGGGCTGCCCGTCGGTTTCGAGCCGCAGCGGCCCGCTGCCGAGGAGCAGGCGCCGGAGCCCGAGCCCGAGCCCGACAACGGTGACCTGGAGGGCGGTGCGACGATGCGGTTCTCCGCCGCCGCGGTGAAGCGCGAGGTGGCCGAGGCGGCCGCCGGGCAGGCTGCCGCGCCCAGGAGCGAGGCCCCTGATCAGGGCACCCCCGATGAAGCGGAAGAGGATGCGGGCGCCGACGTCGTCGTGCTCCCGGTGGCCTCCGAGACCGAGGCCGAGGCCGAGAACTCGGTCGAGGAGCGCGAGGAGCAGGAGGAGGCACCCGAGGTGCCGGCATCGGCCGACGTGGACGACTCTCTCCACGTCACCATCGACGTGATCGGCTCCGAGGAGGACGAGAGCCACGAGGACGAGGCCGTACTCGACGAGGCCGTCTCCGCCGAAGCCGACGGCACGGACGAGCCCGCCCGGGAAGCCGCCCCGCCGGACGACACCGAGGACGACGAGCCCCAGGTCCCGGTCCTCGACGCCGACGCCGGCCGCGAGGACGACGGTGCCGACGAGGAGGCCCGCTCCGAGACCGGTGCCGCCGTAGCCGCCGAACCCCAGGGCGCACCCCCCGCCCCCCAGGACCCGCCTCCGGCTCCCGAGGACATCGTGCCCACCGCCTGGGCTCCCCCGCCGACACCGCCGGCCGCGGTCCCGCCGTTGCCGCCGTCCTACCAGCCCGCGGCCCCCGCCCCGGCCGCCCAGTGGCCGGCCCAGCCCGCACCGCAGGAGCCGGCGCCCGGTCAGCAGCAGCCCCAGCCCCAGCCGGCACCCGTGCAGGGCCCGGCCGGTGTACCCGGTCAGCAGCAGCCGTTCCAGCCGCAGGCACCGCAGCCCGCGCCCGCCGCCTGGAACCAGCCCGCGCCCCCGCAGCGCCCCGTGCCCGATACGCAGGACGGTTACGGCTTCCCGCAGCCGGGCACCCCCGTCCCGCCGCAGGCACCGGACGGCTACGGCTATCCCCTCCCCGGCGCCCAGCCCCCGGCCCCCGACGCACAGGCCGGCTACGGTTACCCCGGCGCCCCCGCGCCCCAGCCGCCCCTGCCCGGCGGTTACGGCTACCCCCTCGCCGCAGCTCAGCCCCCGGCGCCCCCGGCCCAGCCCGACGGCTACGGCTTCCCGCAGCCCGGCCGGCCGCAACCGCAGGCACCGCAGCCGCAGGCTCCCCAGGACCCACGCGCAGCCCAGCCGGCTCCAGCCGCTCCGCCCGCCCAGGCACCGCAGCCCGAGCAGGCGCCTCAGCAGGCGCCGCAGGCCCCCCAGCCCCCGGTCGACCCCCGTGCCGGTGCCGCCTGGCCGCAGCCGATCCAGCACGACCAGCGGCAGATGACCAACCCCGGTGCCGCGCCGCTGGGTTACACCGCCGCCGTCGAGCTGTCCTCCGACCGGCTGCTCAACAACAAGAAGCAGAAGGCGAAGAGCGGCCGGCCCACCGCCGCGTCCTCCCGGTTCAAGCTCGGCGGAAAGAAGGAAGAGGCCGAGCGGCAGCGGAAGCTGGACCTGATCCGCACGCCGGTGCTGTCCTGCTACCGGATAGCGGTGATCAGCCTCAAGGGCGGTGTCGGCAAGACGACCACGACCACCGCGCTGGGCTCCACGCTCGCCACCGAGCGCCAGGACAAGATCCTCGCCATCGACGCCAACCCGGACGCGGGTACGCTCGGCCGCCGCGTGCGCCGGGAGACCGGGGCCACCATCCGTGACCTCGTCCAGGCGATCCCGTACCTCAACTCCTACATGGACATCCGGCGGTTCACCTCCCAGGCCCCGTCCGGCCTGGAGATCATCGCCAACGACGTCGACCCGGCCGTCTCGACCACGTTCAACGACGAGGACTACCGGCGCGCGATCGACGTCCTCGGCAGGCAGTACCCGATCATCCTCACCGACTCCGGCACCGGTCTGCTCTACAGCGCCATGCGTGGCGTGCTCGACCTCGCCGACCAGCTGATCATCATCTCCACCCCCTCGGTGGACGGTGCCAGCAGCGCCAGTACGACGCTGGACTGGCTGTCCGCGCACGGGTACGCCGACCTCGTCTCGCGGTCCATCACCGTCATCTCCGGGGTCCGCGAGACCGGAAAGATGATCAAGGTCGAGGACATCGTGTCGCACTTCGAGACGCGCTGCCGCGGTGTCCTGGTCGTCCCCTTCGACGAGCACCTGGCCGCCGGTGCCGAGGTGGACCTCGACATGATGCGGCCCAAGGTGCGCGAGGCGTACTTCAACCTCTCGGCGATGGTCGCCGAGGACTTCGTACGGCACCAGCAGATGCACGGTCTGTGGACCAGCGACGGCAACCCGCCGCCGGTGGCCGCCCCGCCGATGCCGGGCCAGCCGCTGCCCGGCCAGCAGCACTACGCACCGGGCCAGCCGCAGCAGCCGTACGCGCCCGGACAGCCACAGCCGTACGCGCCGGGACAGCCGTACCCGCAGCAGCCGGGACAGCCGTACCCGCCCCAGCAGCCGTACCCGCCCCAGCAGGGACAGCCTCCGCAGCAGGAGCTGTACGGCCACCCCGGCCAGCCGCAACCCGCCGCCCAGCCCTACCCGCCGCAGCCGGGACAGCCGTATCCCCCGCAGCCGCAGCCCGGATACGGCTACCCGCAGGCCGGCGCCCAGCCGCCCGCCGCTCCCCCGGCCCAGCCTGACGGCTACGGCTTCCCGCAGCCCGGCCAGCCGCAGGCGCCGCAGGCACCGCAGGCGCCGCAGGCACCGCAGGCGCCGCAGGCACCGCAGGCGCCGCAGGCACCGCAGGCGCCGCAGGCACCGCAGGCGCCGCAGGCACCGCAGGCGCCGCAGGCACCGCAGGCGCCGCAGCCGCCGCAGGCGCCGCAGGCGCCGCAGCCGCCGCAGCCGCCCCAGCAGCCGCAGGCACCGCAGGGCCAGCCCCCGCAGCAGTGACCGATACACCGAAGGGCGGCCGGTGCCTCAGCGCACCGGCCGCCCTTCGGCGTTGTCGACCGACAGGTCAGGCCTCCTCGGCCGCCACCAGTTCCCGGCAGCGCTTGACGTCCTCGGCCATCTGCTCCAACAGGGCGTCGAGGGAGTCGAACCTGGCCTGGCCGCGCACATACGCCAGGAAGTCGACGGCGACGTGCAGGCCGTACAGGTCGAGGCCGAGACGGTCGATGGCGTACGCCTCGACCGTGCGCTCGGTGCCGTCGAACTGCGGGTTCGTGCCGACGGAGATCGCGGCCGGCATCGCCTCGCCCTGGGCGTGCAGGAAGCCGGCGTAGACGCCGTCGGCGGGGATCGCGGTGTGCGGGAGCGTCTCGACGTTGGCCGTGGGGAAGCCCAGCTCGCGGCCGCGCTGGGCGCCGCGCACGACCACGCCCTCCACCCGGTGCGGACGGCCCAGGATCTCCCGGGCGCCGGCCATGTCCCCCTCGGCGACCAGGCGGCGGGTCAGGGTCGAGGAGAACGGCTCGCCGCCGCCCGCCTCGCCGCGCACGTACAGGTCGACGACCTCGACCTCGAAGTCGTACACCTTGCCCTGCTCGGCCAGGAACTCGACGTTGCCCGCGGCCTTGTGGCCGAAGCGGAAGTTCGGGCCCTCGACGACGGCCTTGGCGTGCAGCTTGTCGACCAGGACCTTCACCACGAAGTCGGCGGCCGACAGCTTCGAGAACTCGGTGGTGAAGGGCAGGATCAGCACCGCGTCCACGCCCAGCTCCGCCATCAGCTCGGCGCGGGTGTGGTGCGGGGCGAGCAGCGGCGGGTGGCTGCCGGGGCGGACGACCTCGCTGGGGTGCGGGTCGAAGGTGACGACGACGGCGGGGATGCCCAGCTCACGGGCGCGGTCCACAGCATGCCGGATGATCAGCTGGTGACCGCGGTGCACCCCGTCGTAGGAACCGATGGTGACGACGCTGCGCCCCCAGTCCTCGGGGATGTCCTCCAAGCCACGCCAGCGCTGCACTGTGTCCGCTCCTCGAACCTGTGTCGGTTGTCCCTCTTACGCAGGTCTAAGGGTGCCATGTTTGGCGCACCCGGCTCACACCGGCACGGTCGCTGTGACCGGGCGCACGCACCCGCCGCCTCATGCGGGCACCCGGACACCCGCCAGGTTCCCCAGCATCCGCCGGGTGCTCGGCCCCACCACCGCGGCCCATTCCTCCGGGGTGTCGGTGAGCCAGCGGGCCATCAGCGCGGCGAATCCGGGCACGTGCCGGCCGAGGTCGACCAGGCCGCGGTCGAAGCGGGTCGCCCCGTCAGGGGTGCGGACGAGCAGCATCCCGGTGCGTCTGACCAGCTCACGCATCTCGTCGGCGGCGTCCTCGCGCTGGACGGCGGCCGCGTGCAGCAGCGCGTCGAGCACGCCCGGATCCCGCTCACGGGCGAGCAGGAACTCCAGCAGTTCCCGGCGCAGTGGCCGCGAGGCGGGGGTGCCGGCCGCGCCGAGCACGGTCGCCAGGGCCGCCCGCACCGGCTCGGGGCCGTCGTCGAGCAGTCCGGTGACCAGTGGCAGGAGGCCGGCGCGGGCCTCGGCGCCCCGGTCGAGACGGCGCTCGACGTACCCGGCCACCTGCCCGGCGAGCCCGGGCCGCAGCTCGGCGGCCTCCAGGACCAGTTCGGTGACCCGCTGGGCGAAGCCGGGCGTGGTGACATCGGCGAGGGTGCGCAGCATCTGTCCGGCGTCGGGTCCGCGCAGCCGGGCGCGGAAGGCCTCCAGTACCTCTTCGGGATGGGTGGCCAGGGCGGGTACCAGCGCGGCGGGCGTGAGCTGGGGGTCGCCGGTGGTGAAGTGCCGTAGCGCCTGCGGGAGATGGCGGGAGCGGGTCGCGGGGTCCCGGATCAGCAGGGCGAGCGCGCCGCCGTGCACGGTGCAGTCGGCGGGGCGGGCGAGCAGGGCGAGCGCGGCATAGCGGAGCAGTCCGCGGTCGGGCTCGCCGCGGACGTGCGGGGCGGCACGCAGCCCGTGGGCGACGGCGGCCACCCGGCGGGCCGGGCGCTCGTCGTGCGCCCAGCGGTCGACGGCCCGGCACACCGCGGACGGCTCGTCCTCGGCGAGCACGGCGAGCAGTTCGTCGCCCCGCCGGTGCGCGGCGTCGACCAGCACCTCGGTCAGCTCGTCCAGCGCCCCGTGCCGATGCGTGTGCAGCAGCGCCTGCGCCGCGGTCGCCACGGTGGCGTGCGGCGTCGCGGGCAACGGCCGCTCGTCGTCGAACCACCGGGTCAGATACGGCTGTACGGCGGCGGGGTCGGCGGCGAGCAGCCGGGCGACGGCGTCCAGGTAGCGCGGGAGCGTGTCCTCGGTACCCTCCGCGGTCGGCCGGGCTCCGAACCGACCGAGGCCCACGCTCTCCGGCAGCGGCTCGTCCGCGAGCACCAACCGCCGCAGCAGATCGAAGCGTTCGGTGTCGGGCAGGGCGAGCGCGGTCCAGAAGTCCGGCCCGAACTCGGCGGGAGCGGTGCGCTGCCGGCCGGCGGCCCGGCCCACGACCCGGTCGGCGAGCAGCCGCAGCACGCCGGTGTACGGCGTGGCGTCGGGCAGCTGCAGCAGGGTCTGGGCAAGCAGCCGCGCGGCCCACCAGGATCCGGGGTCGAGGTCGAGGGCATGCGCCAGGTCCGTCAGCCGGGGACCGAGCTGGGCCGGTCCGTGCTGGCGGTCGAGGAACAGCAGGGCCTGGACGACCGGGCCGATCCGGTGGTGCGGGACGGGCAGGGGGTGGGCGTCCTGGGGGTTGCGGGGGCGGTGGACGAGGGCGTGCAGGGCCTCGTCCAGGTCCAGGTGCATGCCCTGGATCCAGTCGGCGAGTTCCTCGTGGGCGAAGCGGTAGCCGCCGCCGGCGGGCACCAGCAGGCCCTCGGTGAGTACGGCGGAGGCCCAGCCGGAGCCGCCGCCGAGGTGGGCCGGGACGGGCCCCCAGGGGAACACCGCCTCGAAGGTCTCCCGGTCCAGCTCTCCCTGCCCCGGTCCGAGGCTGCGCCGTGCGGCCTCGTGCACCTGGCCGGAGACGCGGGCGGCGAGGCGTCGTACGGCCTTGCCGCGCAGGCCGTTCTCGGCGGCCAGCCGGACCGCGATGCGCAGGCACATCAGATCGAGGTGGGCGGCGAAGACGTCGTGCCGGTCGATCGGGCCGTCGGCCGGCGGGGCGGCGTCCGGGAGGGCGGCGCGGACCTCGGAGAGCAGGCGCAGGGCGAGGGGGTGGCGAGCGTCGCGGTCGATGAGGGTGCCGTCGGGAATGCCGTAGCGGGAGCGGGCGTGGCGGGCCTCGTCGGGGGTGAGGTCGGTGAGCCGGATGCACGGCGGCTCGCTGCCGCCTTGGCTGTGCCGCCCGTGCCTGTGCAGCAGGTCGGGTGGGAACTCCGCGCCGGCGCTCTCCCAGTACTCCTCGCGGCAGGCGACGAGGAGGCGGGCGCCGGTGTCGTGCAGCCAGTCCACGGTGCCCGCTGTCCAGGTGGAGAGCCGGTGGGCGAGGACCGGGGGCATCTCCTCGGGGCCGTCCAGCAGGAGGAGCAGTGGGCGTCCGGCGCGGGCGGCCCGGCGGGCCAGCCGTTCTGCCGTCAACTCACCAAGATCGCCCGGGAGTTGGGAGCGGGAGGCGGCGACGATCCGGACCGCCCGTTCCAGGGCGCGGCGGGCCGCGTCGGCCACGGAGTCGTCGGCGTCCTTGAGGTCGGCGCCGCGGAGCCAGAGGGTGGGAGCCGGGTTCGCTTCGCGGTTGCGGCGGGCGGCGAGGGTGGCGAGCTCTGTGGTGCGGCCGGTGCCGGGGGAGCCGACCAGGGCCAGGACAATTCCGGTGTTGGTTCCGGTGCCGGTGCCTTCGGCGAAGGCCGACAAGGCCTTTGAGACTGCGGCTCGGTCCACGGGGTGGACGGGGTCGGTGTATTCGCCTGCGCGTGCCGTGAAAGGTGGTGGAGCGGCTGCGGGTGGGTGGGGGCTGGTCGCGCAGTTTCCCGCGCCCCTTCGGGGCGCTCCAGTGCGGGGCGCCGACATGTGAGGCGACATGCGCGGAACCGTCGCGCCGATGTAGCCGGCCAGGGCGCCCGGGGGGCCGTCCTGGGCCACGGATGTCGCCGTCAGTTCCAGTACGCCGGCCAGATTGAGGTCGATGCCGTAGGCCGGGACCGTTGCCGCGTTGCGGGCGAGCAGGTCGGACAGGGGACCCGGGGCCGGGTGGTGGAAGGGAACCGCGAAGCCCACGTCCCGCTGGCCGGACTGGAGGGCGGTGCCGAGGACGGCGAGGACCGCGTCGGTCTCCGCGTCCAGTACCGGTCCCCCGGCCGCTCCGCCGCCGAGTCGCAGGGCGTCCCGGCCTGCCGTTCCGATCGCCAACTCCAGGGCGTCCTGGACGAGATGGAAGCGGTCGGTGGCGGTGTACGTCACCTGGGTCGCCGCCAGCACCCGGGCCTCGCGCCAGCGGTCTGCGGCGATCCGTACATAGGTGCCGGCCGGGATCCGCTCTCGTACGGTGATCGGGAGCGGGTCCACGCCGAGACCCTCGGTGCGGATCAGGGCCAGGTCGTGGGCGGGCAGTGGGGTGACCGCGTCCGAGGCGACCACGCAGGTGCGGTTCCCGGCCACGTGCAGCACGATCCGGGCCAGGCCGTCGACCGCCTCGTGACTGGTGACGAGCGTCCCGTGGTGGTCGGCCAGGAAGCCGATGCCGCGCGGGCGTCCGGCGAGGTCGCGGACCCGGACCAGCCGGTGGTCGAGCGCCGGCCCCGACTCCCGCCCCGGCTCCTGCTCCGCCTCCCCCGCACCGTCCGCCGTCCGGCGACCGCTCCCGGTCCGCGGACCGCGTCCCGCCATGATCGAACCTCCCCGCCCGTGCCTCAGGGCCGGTCCGGCGGATCCAGCAGGCCCTGTTCTCCGACCGTAGGCGCGAAATGATCAGTGGGACAGAGCGGGCCTTGAACGCGCCCCCCTCCGCTCCCCCGGTTCACTCCGAGCGCCTGCTCGGTCGGGTGAATAGCCCGGAGCGGGTGGATACACCCTAGGGGTGGGGGAACCGAGGGGGGACCGTGGAGCGGCGGCGGCGCAGACCCCGTGGTCGCCGCTCCACGGGCAGACCTCAGGCGAACACGGCGAGGCTCTTGGCCTTGCCCTTCTGCTCCTCGACGAGCGCGAGGAAGCGCCCCTCGGGGTCGAACACGGCGACGGGGCCGGCGCCCGCGTACTCGTCGGGCATCTCCAGGCGCACGCCGTTGAGGAGCAGCCGGGCCCGCTTGGCGTCGACGTTCCAGCGCGGGAAGGCGGCGCCCGCCGCGTCGGCGATCGGCATCACGGTCAGCTCCTGCTGGAGCTGGTCGAGGGTGCGTGCCGCATCCAGCTTGTACGGCCCTACGCGCGTCCGGCGCAGCGCGGTGAGGTGGCCGCCGACGCCCAGGTCGGCGCCCAGGTCGCGGGCGAGGGCGCGGATGTAGGTGCCCGAGGAGCAGACGACCGAGACGACCAGGTCGAGCACGGGGGTGCCGTCCTCGGCGACGGCGTCCCGGACGTCGTACACGGCGAACGAGGAGACGGTCACCGGGCGGGCCGGGATCTCGAAGTCCTCGCCCTCGCGGGCGCGCTTGTACGACCGTACGCCGTCGATCTTGATGGCGCTGACCTTGGACGGCACCTGCATGATGGCGCCGGTCAGCTTGGCGACGCCGGTGTCGACGGCCTCGCGGGTGACCTTGGAGGCGTCGGTGGACGAGATGATCTCGCCCTCGGCGTCGTCCGTGACGGTGTTCTGTCCGAGGCGGACGGTCCCCAGGTACTCCTTCTCGGTGAGGGCGAGGTGCCCGAGGAGCTTGGTCGCCCGCTCGATGCCCAGGACGAGGACGCCCGTGGCCATCGGGTCGAGGGTGCCGGCGTGCCCGACGCGCCGGGTGCGGGCGATGCCCCGCATCTTGGCGACGACGTCGTGCGAGGTGAAGCCCGACGGCTTGTCGACGATGACAAGGCCGTCGGGCGGGGTGGGCTTGCTGGTCATTCGGTGGCGTCGTCCGTCTCGTCGGCCTCTTCGTCCGCGCCCGGCTTCTTGTACGGGTCGGCGTCTCCGGCGTAGTCGGCGCCCGCGGAGGCCTCGCGGACCTTCGCGTCGGACAGGCGTGCCCGGTCGAGGAGGTCCTCGATGTTGCGGGCGGTGTCCGGCAGGGCGTCCGCGACGAAGGCGAGGGTCGGCGTGAACTTCACGCCGGCGGCCCGGCCGACCTCGGACCGGAGAATGCCCTTGGCGCTCTCCAGGCCGGCGGCGGCGGCCTGCCGCTCCTCCTCGTCGCCGTACACCGTGTAGAAGACGGTCGCCTCCCGGAGGTCACCCGTGACCCGGGTGTCCGTGATGGTGACGTGCGAGCCGAGCCGCGGGTCCTTGATCCCGCGCTGCAGCTTCTGGGCCACCACCTCTCGGATGAGGTCCGCCAGCCTTTTCGCTCGCGCGTTGTCGGCCACTGGTCCGCTCCCGTTCTTTCTTCTTGTCGTTCTCAGGTCTAGTCGTCGTCGCCGTGGAGGCGCCGTCGGACGGACAGCAGCTCCACCTCGGGGCGGGCGGCGACCAGCCGTTCGCACCGGTCGAGTACGTCGGTCAGGTGCGCGGCGTCGCCGGAGACCATGGCGAGGCCGATACCGGCCCTGCGATGGAGGTCCAGATGGTCCACCTCGGCCGCGCTCACGGCGTACTTCCGCTGGAGTTCGGCGACGATCGGGCGGACGACGGAGCGCTTCTCCTTGAGCGAGTGGATGTCGCCGAGGAGGAGGTCGAAGGACAGGGTCCCCACGTACATGTATGTATCCGGTTAACCCGCCGGTACGGGATCGATGGCCCTGTCAGGAACGGTACCCCGTCCCTGCCGGGGGCTCGACCGACTTTCCCCGGCCGTCACAGGGCTCCGCCCCGGACCCGGGACTTTCCCCACCCGCCCGCCGGACTCGGTGGGCCGAGAGGCCCCGCCACGGGGCTCCGCCCCGGCCCCCGGCCCTTCGCTCACCCACCACCCGACTCGGTCGGCCGGGAAGGCACCGCCCTGGGGGGCGCCTTGTCAGCTCACCGAGTCGGGTGGCGGGTGGGTGAAGGCGGAGTCCGCGGCGGTCACCTCTCGGCGGGAAAAGTGCCGGCCGACGGTACCGAAGTCCCGTCGGCCGGCACCAACCGTCGGCCTTACGCCCGCGGCTTCTCGCGCATCTCGTACGTCGCGATGACGTCGTCGATCTTGATGTCGTTGAAGTTTCCGAGGTTGATACCGCCCTCGTAGCCTTCGCGGATCTCGGTGACGTCGTCCTTGAAGCGGCGCAGACCCTCGATGTTGAGGTTCTCCGCGATGACCTTGCCGTCGCGGACGAGGCGGGCCTTCGTGTTGCGCTTGACCTCGCCCGAGCGGATGAGGACACCGGCGATGTTGCCCAGCTTGGACGACTTGAAGACCTCGCGGATCTCCGCCGTACCGAGCTCGACCTCCTCGTACTCCGGCTTGAGCATGCCCTTGAGGGCCGCCTCGATCTCCTCGATCGCCTGGTAGATGACCGAGTAGTACCGGACGTCCACACCCTCGCGCTCGGCCATCTGCGCCGCGCGGCCGGCCGCGCGGACGTTGAAGCCGATCACGATGGCGTCGGAGCCCATCGCCAGGTCGATGTCGGACTCCGTGACCGCACCGACACCGCGGTGCAGGACGCGGATGTCGACCTCTTCGCCGACGTCCAGCTGGAGCAGGGAGGACTCCAGGGCCTCGACGGAACCAGAAGCGTCACCCTTGATGATGAGGTTGAGCTGCTGGATCTCGCCGGCCTTGAGCACCTTGTCCAGGTCCTCGAGGGACACGCGGCGGGTGCGCTTGGCGAACGCGGCGTTGCGCTCACGGGCGGCGCGCTTCTCCGCGATCTGGCGGGCCGTACGGTCCTCCTCGACCACGAGGAAGTTGTCACCGGCGCCCGGGACGTTGGTCAGACCCAGGACCTGGACCGGCGTGGAGGGGCCGGCCTCGGCGACGTTGTTGCCGTTGTCGTCGAGCATGGCGCGGACGCGACCGTAGGCGTCGCCCACGACCATCGTGTCGCCGACCCGCAGCGTGCCTCGCTGGACGAGGACCGTCGCCACGGCACCACGGCCGCGGTCGAGGCGGGACTCGATCGAGATGCCCTGCGCGTCCTGGTGCGGGTTGGCCCGCAGGTCGAGCGAGGCGTCGGCCGTGAGGACCACGGCCTCCAGCAGCGAGTCGATGTGCAGACCCTGCTTGGCGGAGATGTCGACGAACATGGTGTCGCCGCCGTACTCCTCGGCCACCAGGCCGTACTCGGTCAGCTGACCGCGCACCTTGGTCGGGTCGGCACCCTCGACGTCGATCTTGTTGACCGCGACGACGATCGGGACGTCGGCCGCCTTGGCGTGGTTGAGCGCCTCGACCGTCTGCGGCATGACGCCGTCGTTGGCCGCGACGACCAGGATCGCGATGTCGGTCGACTTCGCACCACGGGCACGCATGGCGGTGAACGCCTCGTGACCCGGGGTGTCGATGAAGGTGATCTTGCGCTCTTCGTCGTTGACCTCGGTCGCGACCTGGTAGGCACCGATGTGCTGGGTGATGCCGCCGGCCTCGCCCGCGATGACGTTCGTCTTGCGGATGGCGTCGAGCAGTCGGGTCTTACCGTGGTCGACGTGACCCATGACGGTGACGACCGGCGGACGGACCACCAGGTCCTCCTCGTCGCCCTCGTCCTCGCCGAACTCGATGTCGAAGGACTCGAGCAGCTCGCGGTCCTCCTCCTCGGGGCTGACGATCTGAACCGCGTAGTTCATCTCGCCCGCGAGGAGCTGCAGCGTCTCGTCGGAGACGGACTGCGTGGCCGTGACCATCTCGCCGAGGTTCATCATGACCGCGACGAGGGACGCCGGGTTGGCGTTGATCTTCTCCGCGAAGTCGGTGAGCGACGCGCCGCGGGAGAGACGGATGGTCTCGCCGTTGCCGCGCGGCAGCATCACGCCGCCGACGCTCGGGGCCTGCATGGCCTCGTACTCCTGGCGACGCTGCCGCTTCGACTTGCGACCGCGACGCGCCGGACCGCCGGGACGGCCGAAGGCACCCTGCGTGCCACCACGGCCACCGGGACCGCCCGGACGACCGCCGAAGCCGGGACGACCGCCGCCGCCACCGCCGGGACCGCCGCCGAAGCCGCCGCCACCGCCGCCGGGGCCACCGCCGCCGGGACGGCCGGCGAAGCCGCCGCCACCGCCCGGACGGGCGCCACCGCCGGCGCCACCGGGACGACCGGCGAAGCCGCCGCCGCCACCGGGACGACCGGCGCCGCCGGGACGACCCGCACCACCGGGACCGCGACCGCCGCCACCGGGGCCGGGACGCGGGCCGGCAGCGGGACGCTGCGGCATCATGCCGGGGTTAGGACGCGGACCCGCGGAGCCGCCGCCGGGACGCGGACCGCCCTGCGGACGGGGCATGCCGGACGGGCTCGGACGGGCACCGCCGGGAGCCTGCGGACGCGGACCGCCGCCCTGGGCGCCGGGCGCCTGCGGACGGGGACCGGCGCCGGGGGCACCGGGGCCACCCGGGCGCGGACCGCCCTGCGGGCGCGGGGCCTGCGGACGGGCCATGCCGGTGGAGCCACCGGACGTGAAGGGGTTGTTGCCCGGACGCGGACCGGCCGGACGGGCACCGCCGGGACGCTGACCCTGACCCTGGCCACCGGCACGCGGGGCACCCTGACCCGGACGGGCCTGGCCCTGACCGGGGGCGGGACGACCGCCGGGACGCGGCGCGCCCTGACCCGGACGGGGGGCGTTACCGGGACGCGGACCCTGCGCGGCGGCCGGGCTCGGCGCCGCGGCGGCCGGAGGCGCCGGCGGGGCCGTGAACTCGGGCGCGGCCGGGGCCGGACGCGGGGCGGGCTTGGGACCCGGACGCGGGCCGGAGGCGGCCGGCGCGGGGGTGACCGGAGCCGGAGCCACGGGCGCCGCCGGAGCCACGGGCGCCGCCGGAGCCGCGGGCGCGGCAGGGGGCTGCGGGGCAGCCGGACGTGGGGCACCCGGCTTCGGGGCACCCGGACGGGCCGACTGCGCCGGAGAGGGCGCGCCGGGCTTGGGGGCCGCCTTGCGCGGGGCGGGCTTGCCGCTGCCGCCACCCTGGAGGGCGTCGGTCAGCTTGCGTACAACGGGCGCCTCGATCGTCGAGGACGCCGAACGGACGAATTCACCGAGTTCCTGGAGCTTGGCCATGACGACCTTGCTCTCAACCCCGAACTCCTTGGCGAGTTCGTATACCCGGACCTTAGCCACTTCGCTCCTTTTAGGTCCGGGTGCGTCCGGACCGTCGCTACTTCATGGGCGTACTCATCGCGTGCTCATCGAGTGCTCATCGCAATCTCGACCTACTTCCAACTCGCGGGGTACCAGAGCCGCACGGACGTTCCGAACGACGCTTCTTACGGTGTTACTGCTCGACGTGCCGGCGCAACGCCTTTACGTCCAGCGGACCCGGGGCACGCAGCGCCCGCGGGAGTGCCCGGCGGCGCACCGCCTGGTCCAGACAGACCTGGGCGGGGTGTACATACGCACCCCGGCCGGGCAGCGTACCGCGAGGATCGGGGACACATTCGTCCTCGATCGCCACGATCCGCAGCAGTTCGGTCTTGGCCGCTCGCTGCCTGCACCCCACACAGGTGCGCTCAGGGCATGCGCGGGCACGCGTCCGGCCAGACACTGCTAAGTCTACCTCCCCGCACCGACCTCACCCCTTCGGGGCAAAGATCGAACGGCTGTTGTCGTAATCCAAGCCACCTACGGCTTGGAACTATTCCCCTCGTCCGGGTGAACCCCGGACGAGGGCCCGAGGTCATCCCCCGGTGATCTACTCGGGCGCCTGCTCGGTGTCCGGGCGGATGTCGATGCGCCAGCCGGTGAGGCGGGCGGCGAGACGGGCGTTCTGTCCCTCTTTGCCGATCGCCAGCGACAGCTGGTAGTCCGGCACGGTCACCCGGGCGGACCGGGACGCCAGGTCCACGACCTCGACCTTGGAGACGCGGGCCGGGGACAGCGCGTTCGCCACCATCTCGGCCGGGTCGTCCGACCAGTCGACGATGTCGATCTTCTCGCCGTTCAGCTCGCCCATGACGTTGCGGACCCGGCCGCCCATGGGGCCGATACAGGCGCCCTTGGCGTTCAGACCCGAACGGGTGGAGCGGACCGCGATCTTCGTCCGGTGACCGGCCTCGCGGGCGATGGCGGCGATCTCCACGGACCCGTCGGCGATCTCCGGCACCTCGAGGGCGAAGAGCTTCTTGACCAGGTTCGGGTGTGTGCGGGACAGCGTCACGGACGGCCCGCGGACACCCTTCGCCACCCGGACGACGTACGACCGCAGCCGCAGACCGTGCTGATACGTCTCGCCGGGCACCTGCTCCTGCACCGGCAGGATGGCCTCCAGCTTGCCGATGTCGACGAGCACGTTCTTCGGGTCGCGGCCCTGCTGGACCACGCCGGTGACGATGTCGCCCTCGCGCCCGGCGTACTCGCCGAGCGTGGCGTCGTCCTCGGCGTCGCGCAGCCGCTGCAGGATCACCTGCTTGGCGGTGGTGGCGGCGATCCGCCCGAAGTCCGACGGGGTGTCGTCGAACTCGCGCGGCTCCTGCCCCTCCTCCAGGTCCTCGGGGTCCTCCTTCGCCCACACGGTCACATGCCCGGTCTCCCGGTCGAGCTTCACGCGCGCGTGGCGGCGGCTTCCCTCGGTGCGGTGGTAGGCGATGAGGAGGGCCGCCTCGATCGCCTCGACCAGCAGGTCGAAGGAGATCTCCTTCTCCCGAACCAAGCCCCGCAGGGCACTCATGTCGATGTCCACGGCTACGCCTCCTCTTCCTTCTCGTTCTTGTCCTTGCGGTTGAACTCGACCTGGACGCGCGCCTTGTCGATCTCGGCGAAGGCGAGTCTGCGGCTCGTGGCCTTACGGCCCTTCACGCCGGGCACCTCCAGGTCGAGACCCGCGTCGTCGACGTCCAGAATCCTGGCGACCAGTTCCCCGCCCTCGGCCAGCTGGAACCTCACCAGCCGGTCCACGGCCCGCACATAGTGCCGGTGTTCCTTCAGGGGGCGCTCCGCGCCCGGGGTGCCGACCTCGAGGGTGTACTCCGCCTCGCCCATCGCGTCGGTCTCGTCGAGCTTCGCCGAGAGCTCACGGCTCACATCGGCGATCTGGTCCAGGTCCGCCCCGGCGTCGGAGTCGACGACCACACGCAGCACACGCTTGCGTCCGACGGAGTCCACGGCGATCTCTTCGAGATCCAGTCCCTGGGAGGTGACGAGCGGTTCCAGGAGCTCTCGCAGCCTCTCGCTCTGGGTCGTGCTCATCCGGGTGACTCCTCGGCCGCGTGTGCTGTTGTGGGATAGGTCGCGTGTCTGGTCAAAGGGTATCGGGTCGTGAGGTGTGTTGCCGTCCACCCGGGTAAGGGCGGTGCCGATGAGTGGCTTCGGTCAGGTGCGCAGGTACGGTGATCACGGGCGGGTCCGTCCCTTGCCCCATTCCTTTCGTGTTTCTTCGTTTTTCTTCGTGTCCAGCCCCCGATTTCTTCGTGTCCAGCCCCCGTCCAGCCCCCTCATCCAGCCCCCGAGGACGTCTGCCGTGCCGTTGCCCCCGCCGTCGCGTACCCGCTCGGGAGTACGCAGAAGGAGCCTGATCGTCTCGGCGGCCTCGGCCGCCGTGCTGGCGGGCTGCTCCACCGCCCCCGACTCCGCCGGCAACGGCGGCAGCCCGTCGGTCTCCGCGCGGGCACGCGCGCGTGCGGCCCGGGACAGCCGGGGGCTGCTCCGGCAGTACGACGCCGTCCTCGCCGCCCATCCCGCGCTCGCGGAGCGGCTGCGACCGCTGCGGGCGGAGGTGGCGGCACACGCGGCGGCCTTCGAGGAGGGCGCGGCTTCGCCCTCGGCGACGGAATCGCCCACGGCGACGGGATCGACGACGGCGACGGGGTCGACGACCGCCTCGCCGTCCGCGTCGCCCTCCGCCACGGTCCCGACCGACGAGAAGTCCGCGCTCGCCTCCCTGGCCACCGCCGAGCGGACCCTCGCCGACCAGCGGGCCAAGGCGCTGCTGGACGTGCCGGGCGAACTGGCGCGACTGCTGGCCGGGGTGGCGGCGGCCGGGGCCGGACACGCGTACCTGCTGACGGAGGGTGGCAAGTGAGCGACGGGGCGGAGTCCGGGGTGCTGACGGCACTCCAGGCGGCATTGGCGGCCGAGCACGCGGCGGTGTACGGGTACGGCGTCATCGGCGGCCGGATAGGAGAGCAGCGGCAGGCCGAGGCGCGCTCGGCGTACGACGCGCACCGGGCCCGCCGGGACGCGCTGGTCCGCGAGGTGCGGGACCTGGGTGGTCAGCCCGTCGCCGCGAGCGCGGCGTACGCCCTGCCGTTCGCCGTGACCGACTCGGCGACGGCCGTGCGGCTCGCGGCCGAGTTGGAGGAACGGGTGGCCGACGTGTACTCCGACCTGGTCCGGGCGTCCTCCGGTCAGCGGCGCGGGGCGGCGGCCGGAGCGCTGCGGGAGGCCGCGGTGCGGGCGGTGCGGTGGAGCGGCGAGAGCGTAGCCTTCCCTGGGCTCGCGGAACGGGCGTCCACGGCGGCGACTGCGCCGGCGACGGAGACCGGGGCGGCGGCAGCGGGGGTGGCCGGCGGGTCGGCCTCGGCTTCGGCGACTCCCTAGAGCAGGACCGAGAGCAGGAAGGGAACGACTCGCGTATGGCTTTCGAACCGCCGCGGCGCCTGGTGAAGGCGCTCGGTGAGACGGCGCCGGACGGTGACGAGTGGCTGGAGAAGCTGCCGGGCGCGGTGGAACACGCCGTCGCGCTACGCGAGTTGACCGTGGAACGGGTGCAGGTGCCGGGCGGCCGCAGCAGCGTCGTCATGCTGGTGCGGCGGGCGGACGACACCCCGGCCGTGCTGAAGCTGGCCCCTCGGCGGGCCCGGCCGGAGAGCGAGGCGGCCGCGCTGGCGCACTGGGGTGGGCTGGGCTCGGTGCAGTTGCTGGAGGCCGACGCGGCCGCGGGGGTGCTGTTGCTGGAACGGCTGCATCCGGAGGTCTCGGTGCGGTCGCTGCCCGAGGCGAAGGCGCTGCTGGAGGCGGCGGGGACGCTGCGGCGGCTCTGGGTGGAGCCGCCGGAGGGGCATGCGTTCGAGACCGTGGCCGAGCGGTCGGGGCGGCAGGCGACCGCGATGGCCGCGGCGGCCGGCGACGCCGACGTGGCGCCGTTGGTGCAGGCCGCGATCGCAGCTCGGGAGGAGTTGCTGGTCTCGCCGCCCGAGCGGCGGCTGCTGCACGGCACGTTCCGGCAGAGCAAGGTGCTGGCCGGGGAGCGGCTGCCGTGGCTGGCGGTGGGGCCGGATCCGGTGGTCGGGGAGTGTGCGTTCGATCTGGCGCGGTTGGTGCGGGACCGGGTGGAGGATCTGATCGCGTCCCCCTCCGGGGCGTCCATCACCCGGCGGCGGATCAAGCGGCTCGCGGAGTCGCTCGAGGTGGATCAGGAGCGGCTGCGGGGGTGGACCTTGTTCCGGGCCGTGGAGTCGGGTGTGCGGGCGCTTCGCGTGGGGCGGCCGCGGGATGCGGAGCTGTTGCTTGAATTCGCCGGGTGGGTCTGACGGGGGCCGGTGCGGGTTCGGTGGGGGCTGGTCGCGCCCACGCGGCGGAGCCGCACATCGAATACAGCCCCGCGCCCCTATCGGGGCGCTCGGTCCTCCCTCAGTTTCACAGCGAGTACCGGACAGTCAGCCACTGCCCTGCGGGCTCGTTTCCTTGTGCGGGGCGGTATGGGACGGCCGTCGACCAGTGGGTAGCCCCACTCGTCCAGCGTGATGTGTTCCGGCAACAGCTCTGCGCACAGGCCGTGGCCCTGGCAGGACGTCCAGTCGATGTCTATGTGCTGGTCCATGTCAGATCTCTTCGGTGGGTACGGGGAGCAGCGGGGTGCGGTCGGTTGCGGTGCAGTGGCCCTGGGCGTGGGCGTCCACTTCCGACGCGAAGGTGGTCAGCGCGCTGCGGACCAGGCGGATCGTGCCGTCGGGGTGGTGGCAGGCGCCTCTGCCCTCCACCAGGCCCGCCCAGCGGGAGATGTCCGTGCGGGCGGTGCCCTGGGGGCCCGGCGTGGCCAGGGTCTGGAAGGCGGTGGCCATGCGCGGGAGGCCGTTGAGGCAGGGGCCGCACTGGCCCGCCGACTGCAACGCCAGGTAGCGCAGGACGCGGGCGGTCTCGGTCAGGCCGCAGCGGTCGGCGGGGAGCGCTGCCAGCACGCCCGCGCCCAGGTACGCGGAGGACAGGGGGACCCGGGCCGCCTCCGCGGCCGGGATCCAGGTGCCGTGGTAGCCGCCGACCAGGGCCGCGGACGCGCCCTCCAGCGGGAGGAGCCGGCCGATCCTCATGCCGAACGGGGCTTCCACCACTCGGACTTCGCGGCCCGGGACGTGCAGGGTGCAGAGGGCGCTGCCGGGTTCGGCCGGGGTGCCCGCCGAGCGGAACCACTCCGCGCCGTAGCGGGCCGTCAGGGCCAGGTGGGCCAGGGTCTCGACGTTCTGGACGAGGGTGGGGGCGCGGCGCACCCCGCGTTCGCGGACCGGTGGGGTCGGATGGGTGGGGCGGGCCTGGCCGCCGGAGAGGTACTGGACGAGGGCCGCTGCCTGGCCGGAGAGGAAGCGGGCGGGCAGGCGTACGACCTGCACGCGTACCGGGTCGCGGCGCTGGGCGATGGCCGACTGCAGGTAGGAGGCGCCGTCCTCGACGGCGAGGTACGCCTCCGCCGCGCCGGTCGCCGCGGCCGCCAGCTGCAGCCCGTCCAGGACCAGATGGGGCGACAGCCGGAGCAGGGTCTTGTCCTTCTGGCTGGCCGGTTCGCTCTCCGCGCCGTTGGCGACGACGATCGGCGCCCGCTCGGTGCGGCGGGCCGCGTCGGTGACCGCGACGAACTTGCGGTACGCCGGGAAGCCCGCCCCGCCTCGTCCGGTGAGGCCGGATTCGGCGAGGGTGCGCAGGAGCGCGGCCGGATCGCCGTACGCGAGCGGGCCGTAGCGCTGTTCGTGGGTGGTGAGGTCGGCCGGGGTGCCGCCGGGGGCCAGCAGGCGCGGGGGCATGTAGACGTCGGTGAAGAGCGCGGTCATCAGTGGGCCCCTTCGGTGTGCAGAAGTGCGGCGGGCGTCTGGCGGGAGCCCCGGACGGCTTGGGCGGTGCGCAGGGCGAAGGCGGTGATCACCGTCGCCACGCAGGCCACGGTCAGCCAGGTCATCCAGTCGGTGCCGGCGTCCGTGCCGATGCCGATGCCGTGGACGAGGGCGACCGGCCAGGAGGCGTAGGCCAGCCAGTGCACGGCCCGCCAGGTGCGGTGACCGAGGCGGTCCCGGAGCAGGCTGGTGACCAGGACCGCGAGCATCAGGTCGAAGGCGACCGTGCCGAGGCCGAGCCAGAGCGGCTGGTAGTCGGAGACGAAGGGGACGAGGGCGTCGAGGACCGTGATGTCGACGTAGCCGTCGACGACCGCCACCGCGATGTGCAGGGCCAGGAAGGCGGTGGCGGAGAGGGAGAGGGTGCGGTGCAGAGTGACCGTGCCGAAGCGGGGCAGGCCGGGGAGGCGGGTGCGGAGCCGGACGGCGATGCCGAGCAGGACGACGACCGTGAAGAGGACCAGGCAGACGGCGCCGGTGGCCCGGTTGGCGTACCAGAGGGTCTCGGAGGTCATGCCGCCGCCTCCGGGGCCACGAGGGAAGCGGGCCAGCCGGGGGTCGTGACGACCGTGCCGTTGTGCGCCACCAGCCGGGCGGGCAGGCCGAGGTGGGTCAGCCAGCGTTCCGCGCCCGCGCCCTTGACCAGGGCCGCCGTGGTCGCCGCGTTGGCGTCGGCGCAGCTCGCGGCGGCCACCGAGACCGTGCGCCACGGGGAGCGGACGGGCAGGCCGGTGCGCGGGTCGACGATGTGGTGCAGGTCGTATCCGCCGCGCTGCCAGCGACGGGCGGTGGTGCCGGAGGTGGCGAGACCGCCCGAGCGGAGCCCGACGGTGTCGTACGACCCCTGCGCGGGCGTCTCCTCGACCGGCCCTGTGATGTCCTGGACGCGGATCTGCCAGCCGCCCGTCGGGGGCTCGCCGGCGACGGCCGTGTCACCGCCGAGACTCACCAGCACCCCGCAGCCGGCGACCTCGGCCAGCATCCGCGCGGCGCGGTCGGCGGCCCAGGCCTTGGCCGTCGCGCCCAGGTCGAGGCGGACGCCCTCGGGAACGGTGACCGTGCCGGTCTCCTGGTCGAGGGTGACCTTGCGCCAGCCGGGGGCGCGGCGGACGCGCAGCGAGACCGGACGGTCGTCCTCGCGGACGAGGGTGAAGTCGCGGTCGTAGCCGATCGCGTCCATCGCCGAGCCGACCGTGGGGTCCACCGCGCCGTCCGTCGCCTGCGCGGCACGCAGGGCGACGGCGAGGGCCTCGGCGAGCAGCGGGCTGACCCGGACCGGGCGGCCGTGGGCGGTGTCGAGGGCGGTCAGTTCGGAGTCGGTGCGGAACCGGCTGCAGGCCACGTCCACCTCGGCGAGCTGCCGGGCGAGGAGCAGGTTGCAGGAGTCCAGCAGGGCGGGGTCGGTGACGACCAGGCGGACGGTGGTACCGAGGGCGCGCCACTCGGCGGCGGCCGTGGTGCGCAGCGCGGTGGTGGTCACGACGCCCCCGAGGTGGAGTCGGAGGAGCCGCTGCCGGAGGTGAGCCCGTCGGAGGAGGACTGCAGGTCCGACGAGGACGACGAGGACGACGACGAGCTGGATGAGTCGGTCGACTTGGACGACGAGGACGACGAGGTCGAGGAGCTGTCCGTGCTCGAACTGGAGCTGCTTCCGGAGCTGCTGGCGCTCGATGTCGTACCGCTGCCGCTCGCCGCCGTCTCGGCGTCCGACTGCACCGTGCCGACCAGGGCGAACACCCCGGCCGCCGCCGCGAGCGTGACCGCCGCCGCGAGGGCCGCCGTACGCCGGGTGCCCCGGCGGACCGCCGCGGCCGCGCCCTTCTCCCCCTGCCGCTCCCTCGGTTGCCTGCGCTGCACTCTCTCGGTCATGACCGATCCCCTCCTGCGTGACTCTCTGTCACGCATTACGTTCGGGTATCGGCCTGAGAGAAGTCTGTGAGGCTCCCATACGGATCGGAAGAACTGTCTGAGACCTTCCTGAAAAGACGTGGGGGCCGCCGGTGGTCACCGGCGGCCCCCACGAAGGGAGTCGGGCTCAGTTGGCGGTCAGGCGGGCGATCGCCTCGTCGACCGTCAGCTCCTCGCGCTCGCCCGTCTTGCGGTCCTTGAGCTCAAGGACGCCCTCGGCGGAGCGGCGGCCCGCGATCAGGATCTGCGGTACGCCGAAGAGATCGGCGTCGGTGAACTTCACGCCCGGGGAGACCCCGGCCCGGTCGTCGACCAGGACCCGCAGGCCGGCCGCGCGCAGCTTCTCGGAGACATCCAGGGCGAGTTCGGTCTGCAGGGCCTTGCCGGCCGCGACCACGTGCACATCGGCCGGGGCGATCTCGCGGGGCCAGACCAGGCCGCGCTCGTCGGCGGTCTGCTCGGCGAGGGCGGCGACGGCACGGGAGACACCGATGCCGTAGGAGCCCATGGTCACGCGGACCGGCTTGCCGTTCTGGCCGAGGACGTCGAGCTTGAGGGCGTCGGCGTACTTGCGGCCCAGCTGGAAGATGTGGCCGATCTCGATGGCGCGGTCCAGCCTGAGGCCGGTGCCGCACTTCGGGCAGGGGTCGCCCTCCAGCACCACGACGACATCGACGTACTCGTCGACGGTGAAGTCACGGTCCGCCACGACGTTCTTGGCGTGCACGCCGGCCTTGTTGGCGCCGGTGATCCAGGCGGTGCCGGGGGCCACGCGCGGGTCGGCGATGTACTTGACCTTCTCGCCGCGGCCCTGCGGGCCGACGTAGCCGCGGACCAGGTCGGGACGGCCGGCGAAGTCGGACTCGGTGACCAGCTCGACGGCGGCCGGGGCGAAGTGCTCCTCGACCTTGCCCATGTCGACCTCGCGGTCACCCGGAACGCCGATGGCGACGATCTCCCCGTCGACCTTCACCAGCAGGTTCTTCAGGGTCTCGGAGGCCTGGACGCCGAGGTACGCGGCGAGGGTCTCGATGGTCGGGGTGTCCGGGGTCGGGATCTCCTCCAGCGCGGGCGCGTCGGTGGCGTCCACCGGCTTCAGCGTGTAGGTGATCGCCTCCGTGTTCGCCGCGAAGTCACAGTTCGGGCAGTCCGCGAAGGTGTCCTCGCCGGCCTCGGCCGGGGCCAGGAACTCCTCCGACTTCGAGCCGCCCATGGCACCGGCCGTGGCGGCGACGATGCGGTAGTCGAGGCCGAGGCGCTCGAAGATGCGCTGGTAGGCCTGGCGGTGCAGGGCGTAGGAGTGGGCGAGCCCGTCGTCGTCCAGGTCGAAGGAGTAGGAGTCCTTCATCAGGAACTCGCGGCCGCGCAGGATGCCGGCCCGCGGGCGGGCCTCGTCACGGTACTTGTTCTGGATCTGGTAGAGGGTGACGGGCAGGTCCTTGTACGACGACGCCTGGTCCTTCACCAGGAGGGTGAAGATCTCCTCGTGGGTCGGGCCGAGCAGGTAGTCGCCGCCCTTTCGGTCCTGGAGGCGGAACAGCTCCTGGCCGTACTCGTCCCAGCGGCCGGTCGCCTCGTACGGCTCCCGGGGCAGAAGAGCCGGGAGCAGCACCTCCTGGGCGCCGATCGCGTCCATCTCCTCGCGGACGATCCGCTCGATGTTCGAGAGGACGCGCAGGCCGAGCGGCAGCCAGGACCAGATACCGGCCGCGGTACGCCGGACGTACCCGGCGCGGACGAGCAGCTTGTGGCTGAGGACCTCGGCGTCCGCCGGGTCGTCACGCAGCGTCTTCGCCATCAACTGGGACATGCGTTGGACCGGTGCGTTCGCCATGGTTCTTGTACTCCTGCCGGGAAACGGTGATGGCTAGGAGGTTAGCCGGGCTTGCTGTGCCGGTGGAAATCCGTTAACGGCGACGGAGTGGGAGGGGGGCACCCATGACGGCGTACGGCTTCGGGGCGCTGGGGAAGTGCACCTGGCGGGCGAGGTCGACATAGCCGAGGGAGTGGTAGAGACCGCGGGCCGGGCTGTCGGTGTCGATCGCGGAGAGGATCGAGCGGGGTTCGGTGGCACCGTCGGTGATCATCGTGATCAGCCGGCGCCCGATGCCGCGGTTCTGGTAGCGGGGGTGCACATGCAGCTCGGTGATGACGAAGGACTCGTCGAGCCAGTCGGCGTGGCCCTGGGCTCGGAGGTAGGGCTCCACGACGGTGGACCACCAGTGGGTGCGGGAGTTGGGCATGCCGTAGACGAACCCGACGAGGTGGCCGTCGCTGGTGGCGCCGAGGGACCGGGCACCGGGGTACTGCATATGGCGGAGGACGATCTGGCGGCGGACCGCCACCTCGTCGGCGCCCAGGCCGAAAGCGATCGCCTGGACTGCCAGGGCCTCGTCTACGTGGGAGGGGAGGTCCAGGGGGCCGATCACGAGGTCCATGTGGGGAGAGTACAGGGGGCGGAGCCCCGTCGTCCGAGTGCGGGTGCGTCGTGGTTGCCCGCGCTCAAGCGGCGGTAGCCGCATGTCGAACACAGCCCCGCGCCCTCGGCTAGAAGAGCACGCTCATGAACGCGCCGACCTCCTGGAACCCCACCTTCAGATACGTCCTTCTCGCCGCCGTGTTGAAGTCGTTGACGTAGAGGCTGACCACCGGGGCCACGTCCGCCAGCGCATAGCGCAGGACCGCCGCCATCCCCGGGGCCGCCAGGCCCATGCCCCGGTACTCCGGGGCCACCCAGACGCCCTGGATCTGGCAGGCCTGGGCCGTGGCCGCGCCGATCTCCGCCTTGAAGACGACCTTGCCGTTGTCGTCGAGCCGGGCGAACGAGCGGCCGGAGCCGACCAGTTCGGCCACCCTCGCCTGGTAGAGGAGACCGCCGTCACCGGCCATCGGGGAGACGCCCACCTCCTCGGTGAACATCGCCACGCACGCCGGCATGATCGTCTCCATCTCGTCCTTGCGGATGCGGCGGACGTAGGGATCCGGGGCGATGTCGGCGGGCATGCGGTCGGTGACCATCAGGGGCTGGTGACCGCGGACCTCGCGGGCCGGGCCCCAGTGCGGTTCCAGGAGGCGCCACAGCTG
The DNA here is from genome assembly GCF_003814875.1 of Streptomyces sp. Ag109_O5-1. Classification (GTDB taxonomy): domain Bacteria; phylum Actinomycetota; class Actinomycetes; order Streptomycetales; family Streptomycetaceae; genus Streptomyces; species Streptomyces sasae. The sequence continues at coordinate 3,616,628 of NZ_RKQF01000001.1, forward strand.
GGCGGTCGCCTCGGAAGGGCCGACGATGGAGGAACAGCGGCGGCCGGCCCTGCGGGCGCGGTCGGCGAAGGCCCGGATCGCGCGCGGGGTGGCGCAGATCGGGACGAGGTTGGCGCCGGCGTAGCAGAGGGACGTGAGCATGCCGTCCTCGTACCAGCCCCACATCTCGCCGCCGAGGCGCCAGGGGTCGAGGCCGGCCACCTGGACGCGTGAGGTCACGAAGGCGTTCGCGACCGGCTCGCGGTCGAGTACGGCGAGCGCGGCGTCCAGGTCACTCGGTTCGAGCACCCGTGAGGTGGTCTGCGTCAACACGTGCGGGGCCTCATGCTGATGGGTTCTGCTGATCTCCGCACTGTACCTGCGGAAGCTGAGCCGTGCCGCCTCGTGTGGGGTGCCGTTGGCTTGTAGGTTGCCGTCGGTTGTGGGTGCCGCCCTCTGGGGGCTGCCGCCCCCGGCCCCGCTTTCACGCCTACGGACTCGGGAAAGCCGCTCGGTTCGGCGGGTACGGGTGGTGGGGGGCCGGTCGCGCAGTTCCCCGCGCCCCTTTCGGGGCGCTGCCCCTGGCGGAGTGGAAAAGACCAGGCCCCCTGCCTCCGAAACACTGACGGGGTTCACGAGCCGCAGCCCCTCGTGCGGGTCTACGGGCCGCAGCCCCTCGTGCGGGTCTATGGGCCGCAGCCCCTCGTGCGGGTCCAAGGGGCGCAGCCCTCGTACACGGTCGAGGGGGCGCAGTCCTCGTACACGAGGGCCGCAGCCCCTCATACGGATCCGATGGGCGCAGCCCCTCGTGCGGGTCCAAGGGGCGCAGCCCTCGTAGACGGTCGAGGGGCCACAGTCCTCGTACACACTCGAGGGGCGCACTCCTCGTACACGGTCCAGCGGCGGTGGCCGCCGGACGCGGTCACCGTACGAGGTCCAAGACCGCAGCCCCCCATGGCGGGGTCCAAGGGGCGCAGCCCCTTGAAGATGGGACGGGTAGGGGCGGCGGGGGCGAAAAAGCTCCCCCGGCGCCCGAAGGCCGGCTGCCTCAGCCCGCCACCGCGACCGACGGCTCGCCCGAGGCCACGCCCTCCGCCTCCATCTGCTCGGCCAGCTTCATGGCCTCCTCGATGAGGGTCTCGACGATCTTGGACTCGGGGACCGTCTTGATGACCTCGCCCTTGACGAAGATCTGGCCCTTGCCGTTGCCGGAGGCCACGCCGAGGTCGGCCTCGCGGGCCTCGCCGGGGCCGTTCACGACGCAGCCCATGACGGCGACGCGGAGGGGGACCTCCATGCCGGTGAGGCCTGCCGTGACCTCTTCGGCGAGCTTGTAGACGTCCACCTGGGCGCGGCCGCAGGACGGGCAGGAGACGATCTCCAGGCCGCGCTGCTTGAGGTTGAGGGACTCCAGGATCTGGTTGCCGACCTTGACCTCCTCTACCGGAGGGGCCGACAGGGACACCCGGATCGTGTCGCCGATGCCCTGGGAGAGGAGGGCGCCGAAGGCGACGGCCGACTTGATCGTGCCCTGGAAGGCCGGGCCCGCCTCGGTGACGCCGAGGTGCAGCGGGTACTCGCACTGGGCGGCCAGCTGGCGGTACGCCTCGATCATCACGACCGGGTCGTTGTGCTTGACGGAGATCTTGATCTCCCGGAAGTCGTGCTCCTCGAAGAGCGACGCCTCCCACAGGGCGGACTCGACCAGCGCCTCGGGGGTCGCCTTGCCGTACTTCTGGAGCAGCCGGCGGTCCAGGGAGCCGGCGTTGACGCCGATGCGGATCGGGGTGCCGTGGTCCTTGGCGGCCCGCGCGATCTCCTTGACCTTGTCGTCGAACTGCTTGATGTTGCCCGGGTTGACGCGGACGGCGGCGCAGCCGGCCTCGATCGCCGCGAAGACGTACTTCGGCTGGAAGTGGATGTCGGCGATGACCGGGATCTGGGACTTCTTGGCGATCGTGGCGAGCGCGTCGGCGTCGTCCTGGGTGGGGCAGGCGACCCGGACGATCTGGCAGCCGGACGCGGTCAGCTCGGCGATCTGCTGGAGGGTCGCGCCGATGTCGGACGTACGGGTCGTCGTCATCGACTGGACCGAGACCGGGGCGTCTCCGCCGACCGCGACGGAGCCGACCTGGATCTGTCGGCTCTTCCGGCGCTCGGCGAGCTTGGTCGGAACGGACGGCATGCCGAGAGAAATCGCAGTCATCTGCTGTGCAACCCCAAGTCGTGGATCTAGGTCCAGGTCCCGTCCGAGGCGGGCTCCAGGCTCCGAGATTACGGCACCGGCACAGGAGCGAGCACATCCCCCACCCGTAAACCCACTCGATGGAAGCGGCCCGGAACACAATGTTCCGGGCCGCTTCGAACGTCGTATGGCTACGAGATTTTCACTGGGTTAACCACGTCGGCGACCAGGACGAGGAGGGTGAAGCAGACGAACACCCCGGCCACCACATAGGCCACCGGCATCAGCTTCGCCACGTCGAACGGGCCGGGGTCCGGGCGGCGCAGGACCTTTGCCAGGTTGCGGCGCAGGGACTCCCACAGGGCGCCCGCGATGTGGCCGCCGTCCAGGGGCAGCAGCGGGAGCATGTTGAAGAGGAACAGGGAGAGGTTGAAGCCGGCGACCAGCATCAGGGCCATGGCCAGCTGCTCGGTGGGCGGGATGTCCAGGGTGAAGATCTCGCCGCCGACCCGTGCCGCGCCGACCACCCCCATCGGGGAGTCCGGCTGGCGGGGGGCGCCGTCGAAGGCCGCGTCCCAGAGGGCCGGGATCTTGCCGGGCAGGCCGACGATGGAGTCCACGGCGTCACCGGCCCGGTCGCCCATCCAGGTCAGGGACTCGCCGAAGTCCTGGCGGACGATGCCGGTGGCGGCGCTGAAGCCGAGGAAGCCGGCGGTGACGTACTGGCCCTGGACGATCTGGCCGCTGGAGTCCTTCTTGGCGACCTGGTTGGTGGCGATCTTCGCGTGCAGGGTGACGTCCTGGCCCTTGCGGTCGACGACGATCGCGACGTCCTTGCCGGGGGTGGACCGGATCAGGTCGGAGAGCTGGTTCCAGCTCGTGGTGTGCACGCCGTTGAAGGAGAGGATCTTGTCGCCGGCCTTCAGGCCCGCGGCGGCGGCCGGGGAGGCCGCGTCGGTCGTCTTGCAGTTGTCGCGGTTCTCGCTCTGCGCGATCACGCACTGGGAGACCGAGCTGACCGTGGTGGTCTGCTGGCTGATGCCGAAGCCCATCAGGACGGTGAGGAACAGTGCGACGGCGAGGACCAGGTTCATGAAGGGGCCCGCGAACATCACGATCACGCGCTTCCAGGGGGCGCGCGTGTAGAAGAGGCGGGTCTCGTCGCCTTCCCGGACCTCCTCGAAGGCGGCCGAGCGGGCGTCCTCGATCATGCTGCGCCAGGGCGAGGTGGAGCGGGCGCTGATCCGGCCGTCGGCGCCCGGCGGGAACATCCCGATCATACGGATGTAGCCGCCGAACGGGATGGCCTTGATGCCGTACTCCGTCTCACCCTTGTGCCGAGACCAGATGGTGGGGCCGAAGCCGACCATGTACTGCGGGACACGGATGCCGAAGAGCTTGGCGGTGGAGAGATGCCCCAGCTCGTGCCAGGCGATCGAGACCAGCAGGCCGATCACGAAGACGAGTATGCCGAGAATCATCATCAGGGCTGTCATGCACGCGCCTCCGCGGTCGCCTTCTGCGCTGTCAGTTCCCGGGCCCGGGCCCGTGCCCAGGTCTCCGCTTCGAGGACGTCCGGCACGGTGAGCGAGGTTCCCGTACGGGGGGTGCCGTGTTCCTCGACCACCCGGGTGACGGTCTCCATGATGCCGTTGAACGGCAGCAGACCGGTCCGGAAGGCCTCGACGCACTCCTCGTTGGCCGCATTGAACACCGCCGGGGCGGTGCCCGCGAGCTCGCCGACGTGCCGGGCGAGGTTCACGGACGGGAAGGCCTCGTTGTCCAGCGGGAAGAACTCCCAGGTGGACGCCTTGCTCCAGTCGAAGGCGGGCGCCGCGTCCGGGACCCGTTCGGGCCAGCCGAGACCGATGGCGATCGGCCCCCGCATGTCGGGGGGCGTCACCTGCGCGATCGTGGATCCGTCCGTGAACTCAACCATCGAGTGGACATACGACTGCGGGTGGACGACGACCTCAATGCGATCGAAGGGAATGTCGTAGAGGAGGTGTGCCTCGATCACTTCCAGCCCCTTGTTGACCAGGGTCGCGGAGTTGATCGTGATGACCGGGCCCATCGCCCAGGTGGGGTGGGCCAGCGCGTCCTCGACGGTGACGTTCGCCAGCTCGGCCTTGGTGCGGCCCCGGAAGGGCCCGCCGGACGCCGTGACGACCAGCTTGCGGACGTCGGCCCGGGTACCCGCCGCCAGCGACTGGAAGAGCGCCGCGTGCTCGGAGTCGACCGGGATGATCTGGCCGGGCTCGGCCAGCGCCTTGACCAGCGGGCCGCCGACGATCAGCGACTCCTTGTTGGCGAGGGCCAGGGTGTGGCCCGCCTCCAGGGCGGCGAGGGTCGGTGCGAGGCCGATGGAGCCGGTGATGCCGTTGAGGACCGTGTGGCACTGCGCGGAGTCGGAGGCGGCGACCTGCGTGGCCGCGTCGGGGCCGGCGAGGATCTCGGGGAGCGGCTCACCGGTGCCGTACAGGCCCGTCAGCGCCTCGCGCAGCGCCGGTACGACGTCCTCGCGGGCGACCGCGACGGTCCGTACCCGCAGCCGGTGCGCCTGCTCGGCGAGGAGGGCGACCCGGCCGCCGTTGGCGGACAGGGCGGTCACCCGGAAGCGGTCGGGGTTGCGCAGCACGAGGTCGATGGCCTGGGTGCCGATGGATCCGGTGGAGCCGAGGATCACCACGTCCTTCGGGCCGTCGCCCACGAGCGGGTCGTACACGAGGTGCGGGTCTGCCAGGGGTGCCGGACTGGCGGGACTGTCGGTCATCCCCCCATTGTTGCCGCAACCGGCGGCCCGGTGGACAGCGCGTCCCTCGCCCGGGTGCCTTATCAGTTCTTGGCGCCGTATGGAGCGGAATTCCCTTTGTGTGGTTCACGTGAAGATCATGTGATAACACTTCTGTCCATTCGGATTTGGATCCAGGGGGGATCTCTCCATGCGTACTCCGCACATACGCACCGTCCTGCCCGCGCTCGCGGGCGCCGCGCTGCTCACCGGCACCGTGCTCAGCACCCCGGCCCAGGCGGCCGGCGGCGTGACGATCTACCACGTCTGGTTCGACAGCCCGGGCAGCGACAACCGTTCCAACGCCAGCCTCAACGCCGAGTGGGTGCAGATCAAGAACACCGGCGGCTCGGCCGTCTCGCTCAAGGGCTGGGTCCTGAAGGACGTCTCCAACCACCGGTACGTGTTCAAGGACGTCAGGATCGGCGCCCACAAGACGATGAAGGTGCACACGGGCCGGGGCACGGACACCGCGTCGGACAAGTTCCAGAACCGCCGTGCCTATGTGTGGAACAACACCAGCGACACGGCGACGCTGACCAGGGCGAGCGGCGCCAAGGTCGACTCCTGCTCCTGGACGACGCGGGATCCGAGCGACAAGTACTGCTGACCCCCTACTCGAACGGACGGCGGACGTTGTCCCGCTGCGAAGGCCCCGGGGTCGCGTCGGCGAATCCCTACCAGGGCCCTCGCTCGACTCGTAGAGTGAGGGCATGCCGCTCGCCCCCGAATACCTCCACATGGTCTTCCCTCAAGTCACCTTCCACGCCTGGCTCTACGGCCGCAACAGCGTCGACCCCCGCAAGAAAGGCCGCTCCGTCGCCGACCAACTCTCCGAAGGCCGCGGGCTCTGCACCAACTTCGGGTGGATCATCGACGACGAGTTCAAAGACACCGGCATCTCCGCAAGCCGCCACGCCCGCCGCAGCCGCGACGACTTCGAAGCACTCCTCGACACCATCGAGAGCGCCGACACACCACCCGGCACCATGCGCGTCCTCGTCGCCTACGAGGCCTCCCGCTACTACCGCGACCTTGAGGCCTACGTCCGGCTGCGCAACGCCTGCTACCACGCTGGCGTACTGCTCTGCTACAACGGCCAGGTCTACGACCTGTCCAAACGCGAGGACCGCAAGGCCACCGCCATGGACGCCATCGCCGCCGAGGACGAAGGCGAAGGCATCCGGGACCGAAACGTGCGCACCGCCCGACTCAACGCAGAAGCCGGCGGCATCTGGGGAAAGTGCCCGTTCGGCTTCAAGCGCAAGTACGACCCCGACAGCGGCGAGCTAATCGGCCAGTTCGAAGACCCGGTGCAGGGCGCGGTCGTAATCGCCGCGCTCCAGCACATCGACGGCGGCGGCTCCATCAACTCCCTGATGAAACACCTCAAGAACAACCCGGACGCGGTCCGCCCTGACGGCTCCGAGTGGGACGAGGGCCTCATCAAGTACATGCTCGTCAACCGGGCCTATCTCGGCGAGCGCATGCACCACGGCCAGAGCCGCAAGGCCAAGTGGGACGCGCTGAAGGAACTTCAGACCACTGAAGGCCGGGCGCTGTTCCGCCGCGTGACGAAAATCCTGACCGCCCCGGACCGCAGCATCCACTACGACTCCCGCGCAGCCCACCTCCTGTCCCACATCGCCTTGTGCGGACAGTGCGGGGACGGTGTCGTCCTCAAGGCCAGCAAGCGGGCTGGTGACAAGAAGGGCGTATACCGGTGCAGCGGGGCACGCGACTTGACGATCGTGGAGGAGACCCTCGACGCCTACGTTGAGCAGGCGCTCATGGCGTGGCTGTCGCGGAAGGAGCAGGCGCGGGCCGCTCTGGTACCGGACCAGTCGAAGGAGCGGGCGGAGGTGCAGCGCGCGCAGCAGCTGCTCGGCGTGTACACCGAGGAGTTGGAGGAGGCCCGGCGGCTGAACCGCACCCGGAACGAGCAGGGGCGCCCGCTGCTGTCGTTGACCGTGCTGTCCGAGAAGGAGCTGGAGCTGCTGCCGAAGATCGAGCAGCTGGAGCAGCGCCTGGAGTCGGCGACCGGTGTCCCGCTGCTGGTGCAGCAACTGCTGGGCGCGGCGGACCCGGAGGAGAAGTGGGAGGGCCTGTCGCTGGAGCAGAAGCGTGAGGCGCTCCGGCTGCTGGTGACGGTACGGCTGTTCCGGGACCCGAAGCCCGGCGGCAGGGGGATCACACCGGGACGTGTCGGGTTGTCGTTCGTCGGCTCAGCAGGGTTCAGGGATGCACAGAGCCGTGTTCACGCGAGCGTTCCCGCCGCTGCCCGGGCTGAGGCTGCGGGAAGGGAATGAGGTTGCCCGCTGGCGTGTCCGGGGCGAGTTTCCTGTCGCGGATCATGAGTACGGTGGCTTCCATGGTTTCAGCGATCAGGGCGGCGCGCTTCTCCTCGAACTCGGCCTCAAGCGCTACGCGTTCCACCTTGAGCCGCTCGGTGAGCCGGGCGCGCGCGGCGGCGACGTCCTGGCTGAGCCGGGACCGCTCGTTCACCTGCGCGGCCTGGCCTGCGAAGTAGCGGGAGCGCTCGGCGACGGCGGCTCGCTCGGCGGCGGCGAGGGCTCGGCGCTCGTCGGAGGTGTTGAGAATCCACCGACGGATCGCGACGATCCCCAGCAGCAGCACGGCAGTGATGGTGAGGCATCCTCCGCCAAGGGCGTGCGCGATGTCGCTGCGGAGGATGCCGTGCAGGAGGACTGCCAGCCCCCCGGCGAGCACTGCTGACGCTGCTGTGGTTGCGGCCCGGGTGCTCCCGGTGAGTTGCATTCGTACCCCCACTGCTCACATCTCTGCTGCTGTCCCTCCAGCGTCGGCGCTGCCGTCGGTGTGCTCGTCTTCGAGACGCTTGAGACGTTCGATGGTCGCGTAGAACAGCTCGCGTCCCACTTCGTCCCTGATCCCGAGCCGATCAGCTGCTTCTTCCGGAGTGAGGCCAGAGCCTACCCGCGTTCGATCGGTTTCGGACAGTGACTGAAGAGATTCGGGTGACAGAATCCCGCCCTCCACTAGAAGGGCGCCCAGCTCAATGCCGGTGGCCTCGCTGATGGCGGCGTAAAACCGGGCGTCCGGTAGGGCACTTCCTTGCCAAAGCCGGGTGACGCTTGCTTCGGCCATGCCGGTATCGCGGGCGAATCGCGCCTTGGCGCCGTGGCCGGTGTAGCCGGCGCGCTCAGCTGCTGGCACAACGATGTCGGCAAATCGTCGTGCGCGTGTGGGGGTCCCCTCGCTCATGTCCGCCGACTCTATCGCCCTAGGTAGGGAGATAGCCAGAAACTTCCTTGCCCGCAAGGGTGCCCATTGAGCCATTGACCTGCATTAACACAGGCCACTCATATTATCGAACGCTCGTTCGGTGGCAATCGGGCGAAAATCCCCCCGCCATCTTCCTTGCGCGCAAGGAAGGAAAGTGGCAGAGTCTTCCTCGTGAGCAAGGAACCCCCTTCCACCAGTGACGACTCCTGCCAACCCCCCACCGAGGGAGGTGACTACGTGTTCCGTCTTGACGTCCGCAAGCTCCGCGAAGCCGCCGCCCGCAAGGGCGACAGGCGCAACGCCGAGATCGCCCGCCGGACCGGCATCGCCGAATCGTCCGTGTCCCGCATCCTCCGCGGCGAAGCACAGCCTGACCTGAACTCGGCCATGCGCTTCGCCGAGCAGTACGACCTCGACCTCCGCGCCGTCATCAAGCGCGTGACCGTCGAGGCCGCCGCATGACCCCCGAGCGCCGACGCGAACTGCTCGGCGACGAGGCCATCGCCTACATCAACGAGGTCGTCGACGCCGCGCCCGAGCCGACTCCGGACGTTGTCGAACGGCTTCGCCAGATCTTCAGCAACCCCCAGGGCGCTGCGCAGCAGCAGCTGGCCGTCGACCGGCCGGCGCCTCGCGCCGCCTGACCCCCCTCGAACGCGCCGAAGGGCCGCTCCGACTGGCCGGCCTGAGCAGCCCAACGACTCGGCGACCCCAACCACACAGAAAGAAGAGGTCACCGTGACCACTGAGATTACCTTCCGCCCGGGCCTCGAAGGCCTGATGGCTGCACTGTCCGTCGCCGAACAGGTGACGGCCGCCTCCCCGGCAGTCCCGGACCAGGTGAACCTGACCTCGGCCCACTTCGACTACGTGCCGGGCACCGACTTCCAGCGGCCGACGGGCGTCCTCCTGTTCTTCCACCGGAGCATCGAGCAGGTCCGTGAGTTCGCCGCGGCCTTCGGACTGGAGACCGCCGACCGGGCGCACGGCGAGACGGACGTCTACACGTACGCCGAGGGCGTCCTCAACGGGGTGCCGTTCCGGGCGTGGACGCTGACCGCTGTCGAGGCGCCGGCGGTGGCGGCATGAACACGAAGTCGGTGAACAGCGCAGCCGGGGTGATCCTCGCGGCGCTGGCCCAGAACCGGACGGCGGCGGGGATCGCGCTGGCGCTGGAGTCGGCCGGCTTGTTGATGTCGCCGGAGGCTGCGGCGGATCTGGCGTCGACGTCGACCGACGCGGTGGTGGTTGCTGAGCAGGCAGTCGAGGAGCTCAAGCGGGAGCACGAGGTGTCTGCTCGGCTGCGGGACCGGCTCGCTGAGCTGGAGGCGTGGAAGGCCCGCGACGAGGAGGTGCAGCCCCACCGTCAGGCGATCGGCGCGGCCAACATGCGGATGATCGGTGTACTGGAACTGCGTATCCGCCGGGTCCGCATGCTGCATTCGAGGGGCTGGGGCGCGAAGTCCGAGCGGTGCGAGCACGACGGGCAGCCGTGGCCGTGCTCGACCTTGGGGGCGTTGGACGCGGCGGTCGGGACGGCCGGGCGTGAGGCGTCGGTGGACGGGATCACGCAGCGGATCGCCCCGATGCAGGCCCTGCGTGAGGTCCCGGACGGCGAGCACTACGCCGCCACCCACCACGACTACCGCCTGAGCCACGACCTCCCCGAGACGGGCGGTCCCCGATGACCGGCACCACCACCCCCGAACTCCTCACCTGCCTCGGCATCGGCATCGGCAGCTTCGTCCTCCCCCTGCCCGTGTTCTTCGCCCTCGCCAACCGCGAGCAGCTCCTCCCCGACCGCGCCCACCAGGCGCTGGCCCAGGGCCGCGTGGTCGTGCTGGCCACTGCCGACCGCGGCCGCGAACTGCTCGTGACGCTGCTGCTCGCCATCGTCCGCCACCTCGAACCGAAGGGAAGCGTCCGATGACCCGCATCGACGGCCCGTTCCCGATCACCGTCAACGCCACCGACGACGGCGCCGAGCTCGACATCTCCTCGTTCCTGATCCGCGCCGTCCTCACCCAGCTGGTGACGGACGCCGCGGAGGACCCGGAGGGCGTCGGCGAGGAGTTGGCGGGGATCGGCGGCCTCCTCAAGTCGGCCGTGCACCAGGGCCGCGACTCGCACGCCCGGCACGAGTTCGACGCCAAGATGCAGGAGCTGGTGGAGCGGTTCGCGGCGGGCGGGACGATCCCGCTGTACGGGGCCGCTGTGGGGCAGATGCGGGACGCGCTCGCGGTGATCGCCGCGCCCCGCCCGGTCCCGGCGCAGCGCGAGGCAGGTGCCGCATGAGCGCCGCTTGGCTGGAGCTGCACACCGTCCTCTCGCTGAAGGTCGACGCCACCGAGGCGTACCGGCTCATGCACAACTACCGCGACGAGGAGCTGCACAAGTCCCGCACGGCCGAGGCGTACCCCGGTCAGCTGGCCATGCTGAGCGGCCTCATCGCCACCCTCCGCGCCGTCGCCCAACACGGCGACCTCTCCGACGTGCGGAAGCTGCTCGCCGAGCACGAGCGGGACGAGCAGGACGCATACGCCGAGGCCGAGGGGAAGAGCAGCCGCCGCGCGGCCGACGCCACCCCCGGATTGACCGAGCGCCAGGAGCGTCTCCTCGACGCCATCCGGGCCCACGGCGGCGAATGGACCACCCGTCGCGTCCTCGGGTTCTTCGCGCTCACCGACCCCGACGTCGTCCAGCGCGGCACGGCCCGCCGCGACCTCGCCACTCTCCAGCGGGCCGGTCACCTCGTGCTCGTGGACACCCCCGACAACCGGCACTACGTGCTGCACACCCGGAAGGACGGCGCCTGATGGCCGACCTCGCCACCCGCCGCGGCCACCTCCTCGCCGCCATAAGGCAGCACGGGCGCCCGGTCACTACCCAGCTCGCCGAGCAGCTCCTCACCGGCGCGTGGCCGACGTACGGCCGGAACACCGCGCGGAAGGACCTGCGCGGGCTCGCCCGGGCCGGGCTCCTCACCGCGGCCGACGTCAACGGCCGCCGCGTCTACCACCCCACCAGCCGAGAGGTCGGGCCGCCCGTGACCGCCACCCGCCATATCCAGCCCTCGCCCGACACCGAACGCGTCCTCGGCCAGATCGAGCGCGGCGAGATCCGCTGCGGCCGTGACGCGGCCCGTGAGATCGCGGCCCGCCATCAGGCCGCGTACGGCGACGAGGTGTGGCCGGACTCCGCGTGGGCGGCCGCGCTCGCCAGCCTTCCGGCCAGCGCGAAGGGCGGTAACGCCTGATGACGACCACCACCGACGCCGGGGCGGCGAACGCCCCGGCCGCCGGCCGCCGCGTCACACCGACCGGCCGGCTCATCCTCTCCGCGGACGCCGACCGCGCCAACTGGCTCACCGCCCGCCGCCAAGGGATCGGCTCCAGCGACATCGCCGCGATCCTCGGCATCAGCCGCTACGGCAACGCCCTGTCCGTCTGGCACGACAAGACCGGCGGTCTCCCCCTGGAATCCGACGACAGCGAACCCGCCCTGTGGGGGCGCGCGTTCGAGGAGACCGTCGCCCGCGAATGGGCCCGCCGCAACCGCAGCGTGGTCCGCCGCGTCGGCCTCGTCGCCAACGTCGACCGGCCGTGGCAGATGTGCACCCTCGACCGCCGCGTCCTGGAGTGCCCGCTCGCCGACGGCCGAGAGAAGTGCGCGGTCGAGATCAAGTGCCGCGACAAGATGAAGGCCGGACAGTTCCGCCGCGGTGTCGCCGACGACGTCCTCGTGCAAACCCTGTGGCAGGCCGACGTGTGCGGCTTCGACCACGTCCACGCCGCCGTCCTGATCGGCGGCAACGACTACCGGCAGTTCGTGATCCGGGTCGCCGACCACGCCGAGCTCGTCGACGACCTGCGCACGGCCGGGGCCCGGGCCTGGCAGCAAATCCTCGACCGGCGGCCGCCGTCCGTCCCCGGCGACGCCGACCCGGACGTCCTCCTCGACCTGTACGAGCGGCTCTACCCCGACCGGGCCGGGACGGTCGACATCACCCGGGACGTCGACACGCAGGACGCGGTCGCCGACTACCTCGACGCCCACCAGGACTACGCGGCCGCCGAGAAGCGGAAGAAGGCGGCGAAGGCCCGGATCCTCGCCGGGCTCGGCGGCGCCGAGGCCGCCACGGTCCTGGACCGGCTGCATGTGTCGCTCGATGAGCGGTCCAAGGAGTGGACGGACACCAAGCGGCTCGCCGAGCACTGGCCGGACGCGTACGCGGACTGCGTCGAGGACCGCACGTACCGGCAGATCAACATTCCCCGCTCTGTCCGTGAGGAGCACGCCGCATGATCACGCCTCCGCGCTGGGGCTGCGCCGAGTGGCGTCGCGAGAACCTCCTCGCCGCGATCAGCGAGCAGGGCGGCGAGTGGACCGTCGGCCGCGTCAAGCAGATCTACCGGCGCTGGCTCCGCCGCCACATCTACCGCCACACGATCCGCCTCGACCTGGCCCGTCTCCACCGTGACGGCCATCTCGACCGGCACGGCGACGGCACCCCGCGCCGCTTCTACACGCTCCGCCAGGAAGGCGCCACCTCATGACCACGATCGCTGAGCGGGCCGCCGCAGCAGCCGGCCGCACCACGGACACCGATGACCTGAAGCTGCCCGAGGAATACGTCGATCAGTTCCCGGAGTCCGCGCCCATGCCGGACCCGATGGCCGGATACGAGCCGGGCGAAGACGACCCCGAGATGGTGCCCGTCCACCTCGCCTGGCTCCGCGTCCGCAAGGACATCCGCGGCATCGCCAAGGGCGAGGAGTACAACGACGGCTACTCCCGCTACAACTTCCGCGGCGTGGACGCCACCGTCATGGCCTTCGCCCCGGTGACCATGCGGCACGGCGTCAACGTCGTCCCCCACCAGGTCGACGCCACCTACCGGGACACGAAGACCGCCAAGGGCAAGGCCACCCGCGAGTGCACCGTCACCATCACGTGGCACATCATCGGCCCGCGCGGAGACGTCATCGTCGCGCAGTCGCAGGGCGAGGCCCTGGACTCCGGTGACAAGGGCACCGCGAAAGCTCAGTCCGTCGCGCTGCGGGTGCTGCTGCTGAACGGCGGCCTCGTGCCGACCGGCGACCCGGACCCCGGGAGCAGCACCATCGACCGCGGCGAAGCGTCCGTCCGCTCGGCCGTGTCGTACCTCGACGAGATCTGCGACCCCAACACCAGCGCCGGGCGCCTACGGCAGATCCACTTCGAGCTGAAGCAGGGCAACCTCCTCGGCGCGCTCATCACGAACGAGGTCGGCGTCGAGGAGCGGATCGGCGACATGGTCGTCCGCATCGGCAAGGAGCGCGCCGCCGGGGGTGCCGAGTGACTACCTGGCACCTGGAGCACATGGCCGCCCTCGACTTCGAGAGCAGCGACAAAGACGCCGACACCGCCCGCATCGTCAGCTGCGCCCTCATCCTCGGCGGCGCCGGCCGCACCCCCGACACCCGAACCTGGCTCCTCAACCCAGGCATCCCCATGGAACCCGAGGCCATCGAAGTACACGGCATCACCGACGAGTACGCCGCCAAACACGGCATGCCCGCCGAACAAGGCGTCTCCGAGATCGCCAAGGCCATCAGCGAAGTCGTCGCCGCCGGCGTCCCGCTCGTCGGCCACAACATCGGCGGCTACGACCTCAACCTCCTCGACCGCGAATGCCGCCGCCACCTCGGCGACAGCCTCGAAGGCATCTGCCGGGCCCCTCTCACCCGGGTCATCGACACGATGGTCCTCGACCGGCAGGCCGCCCCGTTCCGGAAGCGGATCAGCGAGAAGCAGGGCCCGTACCAGATGCGGACCACCGCTGAGACGTACGGGCTGGACTGGGACGAGGAGAAGGCCCACGGCGCCGAGTACGACGCGTGGATGTCCGCGCGGGCCGCGTACCGCATGGGCGTCATCGCGCACACCCCGTACCGGCAGCGCCCGGCGTGGGTGCTGGCGCTGCGGCCGAACCGCTTCAACGCGCTGCGGGACATCACCGTCGACGAGCTGCACCAGCGGCAGATCGAGTGGTACCGCGAGGACGCCGCGAACTACCAGGCGTGGCTGCGGAACAAGGCGAAGGCCAAGGACAAGTACGACCCGACTGCGGTGATCGATGGCCGGTGGCCCCTGCGCCCTGCCCCTGAGCCGGAGGCGGGTGAGGGCTCGTGAACCCCATGACCAGCGAGCAGCGCCGCGACCTCCAGAACCTCCTCGGCTTCACCATCGCCGCCGACCCCGACGCCGTCACCCGGACGCTCGCCGCCGTACGCCGCGCAGCACAGCCCAACGCCGACCGACTGGCAGTCACCCAGGCCGTCGCCGGAGCCCTGTCGCTCACCAAGCGGCTCCTCGCCATCGAGGAGGCCTACGCCACCGTCCGCACGACGATCGCCCGCCTGGAGATCGCCAACGCCCGCGGCCACGACGACTACAACCTGCACGACCTCGCCGCCGAGCTGGAGCGCGCCGGCATCGACCTGAAGACCGACTACGACGCGGCCGATGATCTGGCGCGCGCGGCAGAGAGCGAGGCCCTGTGATGCCCGTCCTGAGGAGCACCTACCAGGAACTCCGCGACCGCTACCGCAAGGTGGTCGAGGAGCGCGACGACGCGGTGAAGCTCGCCGCCGAGCGGCTGTCCACCATCACCCGACAGGCCAACGAGATCTCCCGGCTCCGCGACGAGCAGCCGGACCGGATCGTCGCCGCCCCGCCGCCCGCGCGGGGAGACGCCGAGGTGCGACGCCAACTGTTCCTGACGCAGCGGGCCCTGGCCGACATGCAGCAGCGCCTCGACGACTTGCAGACCTCGCACATCGCGGACACGCGGGAGCTGCACGACCTCCGGCAGGGGGCGACGTCGTGATCACACCACTCGCCGTCGGCACCTGCTGCCTCATCGTCAGCCTCTCCGGGGCATTCCTCATCGCCCGGGCGTGGCCGCAGCCGTCCGGCGGCCAGCACCGGCGGGGCACGCGCCCGATGCTGCGGCCTGTCGAGGCTCTGGACCAGTTCGAGGACTGGTGCCCGGTCGAGCACAGGCGGACCCTGCACACCCGGCTGCGGTCGGGCGGGGTGCTGTGCATGGACTGCCGCAACCCGGGCCGGGGTGCGTGATGACCACTGCCATCCGTTCTTTCAGCTTCGGGGGGGGCGTGCAGTCCATGAGCGCACTCGTTCTCGCCGCTGAGCGTCGTATCGACTTCCCGCTGTTCGTGTTCTCCAACGTCGGCGACGACAGCGAGAACCCCGGCACGCTCCGCTACGTCGAGGAGTATGCCAAGCCCTACGCGGCAGAGCACGGCATCGAACTCGTCGAGGTGCACCGCGTCATGCAGCGCACCGGCGAGTCGCGCACGCTGATGCAGGACCTCACGCGCCCCGGCTCGAAGTCCCTGAAGATCCCCGTGCGGATGTCGAACGGGGCCCCTGGCACCCGCTCCTGCACCGCCACCTACAAGATCGAGCAGGTCGGTCGGGAGCTGAAGCGGCGGGGCGCCACCCCGGAGAACCCGGCAACGATCGGCATCGGCATCTCCGTCGACGAGATCCACCGGGCGAACAACCGGATCACCGAGCCGCACGAGCGGATCGTGTACCCGCTCCTCGACCTCGGACTGCGGCGCACGGACTGCGCGCGCGTCATCCGCGACGCAGGGCTGCCGGTACCGCCCAAGAGCAGCTGCTTCTTCTGCCCGTTCCACCGGCCGGAGACCTGGCACGACCAGCGGCGCAACGAGCCGGAACTGTTCGAGAAGTCCTGCCAGCTCGAAGAGCACCTCAACCAGGTGCGCGACGAACTCGGCAAGGACCACGTCTACTTGACCCGCTTCGGCAAGCCGCTGCGGGAGGCGATCCCGGACGGTGTGGATCTGCTGCCGATGTTCGACGAGGCCGACGGCCTCTGCGACTCCGGGTGGTGCATGACGTGATGGACACGATCACCACCGCCCTCGGCGCCTACGGCATCGCCTGCGTCGTCACCTGGTCCCTGTTCGTGCCCCGCTCCGTCCGAGCCCTCCGGGCGCCCCGGCGGACGCAGCTGGCCGAACGCGTCGCCGACGCCCAGGCCCGCACTGGCGTGACCCCGGAGGAGCTGGAGGACGCGGCGTTCGTCCGCCGCGTCCAGGCCGAGCTGAAGGACTACGGCGCCGGGATCGCCGACTACTACGACAAGGGGGAGTCGTGACCACCCTTTTCGATCTCGCTGACACCCCGGCTGCCCCCGTGGCGGCCGGCCGCGCCCCGAAGGTGATCGGCCTCGACGTCGCCATGGGCATCACCGGCATCGCAGGCGAAGGCTGGACCGACTACGTCAAGGCCAAGGGCTCCAGCCAGCACTCCCGATTCGAGCAGCAGCTCGTCGGGATCGCCGACCACATCCGCAACGCCGACTTCGTCGTCATCGAAGGCCCCGCGTTCTCCAAGAACAACCAGGGCGCCGACGCCCTGTCCGCGATGCGGTGGATGGTCCGCCACGACCTGTGGAAGCGACGCATCCCCTACGTCGTCGTGAACCCGGACATCCGGCTCATCTACGCCGTCGGCACCGCAGCACCCAAGGACCCCGACACCGGCCTCCGGCTGAAGGGCGAACCCCTCAAGGCCGTCGTCCGGCAGGCCGTCGCAGACACGTACGGCATCACCACCGAAGGCCACGCCAAGTACGACGAAGCCGACGCCTACGTGCTGCTCTGTATGGGCCTGCACTGGCTGGGGCGCCCGCTCGCCGTAGTCCCGGACACGCACCGCCGCGCACTCGACTCCGTGCGCTGGCCCGCCCGGGCGGAGGTGATCGCCCGATGATCGAGATCACCATCCGCCTCAACACCCCCGACAGCGCACGCCGGTTCGCCGGCCACCTCCGCGCCCTCGCCGCCACCGAAGCCCACCGCGGGCAGGCCCGCCAGTTCCGCGGCACCGCCCGCCGCCTGGAGCAGCTCACCCGACCGGTCCTGCACTACGCGCCGCGTGTCCGCCGCCCGGCCCACCCCGGCATCGACGAGGGCGCCGTGCAACGGGTCGTCGCCGGGCACCAGCCGTTCCCGGTGCTGTCCCGGGACGAAGCGCGCCTCGCCTGCTGGCACTTGACCCAACGCGCTTGCCCGGCGCCGGAAATCGCCGCCCGGATCCGGGTGGCGCAGCGCACGGTGCACCGCTGGCGCGCCGAAGACCGACAGGCGGTGACCGCATGAAGATCCGTGCTGACGTCGCCCAGATGCTGCGCGCCGGCCATTCCGACCGCCAGATCGCACGCCAGCTTGGCGTCCACCGTGACCAGGTCATCAGGGCCCGACGGCTCCTCGGCATCCCCGCGGGGCCCACGTTCCCGCAGCCCAAGGCGGTCGAAGACCTCTTCCGGGAGCGGGTCGAGGAAGTCGACGGCGGCCACCTGAAGTGGAGGGGCTTCCGCAACGAGCGCGGCACTCCGGTCCTGAAACACCGCAGCCGAGGCGCCCTGCGCAACGAGACCGCCTACCGCGTGGCATGGCGGCTCCAGCACGACCGCGAGCCGGAAGGGCTGGTCCTTCCCGGCTGCGGCTACGACCAGTGCGTCGCGCCCGGCCACGTGGAAGACCGGCGCCTGCGCAACCAAGTCACGGCCGCATACGCGGCGATCTTCGGGGAGACAGCGGCATGAGCCACGACACCGACTGGCGGAAGTCTGCGGTCTGCCGCACCAAGGACCCCGAACTCTTCTTCCCGAAGGGCACCGAGGGCCCCTGGGCGCTCGCCATCGAGGAGGCCAAGGCGGCGTGCCGCCGCTGTCCCGCCGTCGAAGCCTGCCTCCAGTTCGCCTTCCAGACCGGCATCGACCACGGCATCTTCGGCGGCCTCACCGAAGCCGAACGGCGCTCCCTGCGCCGCCGCGCCAACGCCGGACGCATCACCGGCGACAACATCACCAAGTCCGCCCAGCGCGCCCGCCAGCCGCAGGAGCCCCGCACCCTGCGCAGCATCCTCGACGCCAACACCGCCCGCGTCGGCGACGGCCACCTCACGTGGACCGGCCCCGAACAGATCCACTTCAAAGGCCGCGTCTACACGCCACGGCAGGCCGCGTTCATCGTCGACCGCGGCTACTACCCGACCGGCCGGATCACCTCCATCTGCGGTGTCCCGGACTGCGTCCTGGCAGCGCACATCGAGGACTACGAGGAACGCACCCGCTGCGGCACCCGGCCCGGCTACCAGAGGCACCTGCGGGAGCGGACAGAGGTCTGCGGGCCGTGCCGGCAGGCGAACACGGACGCCGACAACCGGCTGCGCAGGAGCGGCAGCACGAAGGCGGTGGCAGTGTGAACGGCCACTACCCGAACCCCGCCGAGCCCGCGCTCGCCTGGGCCGAGGACGCCGCCTGCCGCGGCCGGGACGTAAGCGAGTTCTTCACCAAGAACCAGCGCCGCGTTCAGGAGATCAAAAACCTCTGCGAACGCTGCCCAGTACGGGAGAAGTGCCTCGACGAAGCGCTCCGCGCCGAGGACACCAGCCGGTACGGGATCTACGGCGGCCTCACCGCAGAGGAACGGGCCCGGCTGGGGAGGCGCAGGTGAACGGCCCCTGGATGAGCGGCGTCCAGGTCCGCCGCATGGAGCACGGCCAGACCCCGATCGCCGACCAGCTGTGCACCGCCTGCGGCATGCACAAGCGGGTCACCGGCCGGGCGAAGGTCGAGGACTTCATGCGGGCAAACCCGCTCGCCGAACACCGGGCCGTGTGCCAACCCAAGACCACCTGACCGGGGCCGCCCCGCTTCCCCCCGCCGCTCACGGGGCGGCCCCACCCCCACACACCACACCAGCACCACCAACCAGAAAGGCACCACCGGCACATGACCACCAACACCGAAACCGGCGAGATCCAGCAAGCGCCCGTCGCCGCATTCCTCGCCAGCCACCTCAACGGCCGCACCGACGAAGACCTCAGCACCGAATTCCACACCCTCCTCGACGCCGTCCGCGCCCACGGCAAAAAGGGCTCCCTCACCATCACCATCGTCGTCGACCCCCCCGCCAACGGCGTCGAGTCCGCACCGCTCCCCATCGGCGTCGAGTCCACCGTCAAGGCCCCCAAGCCCACCCCCGTCAAGAGCCTGTACTTCCTCAACGACGAAGGCCTGCCCGTCCGCGAAGACCCCCGGCAGATGGCCGCCGGCGTGTACCGCACCGCCGACGGCGCCACCGAGTTCCGCATGTCCAACTCCACCACCGAGTACAAGGAAGCCTGATCTGTGACCAGCTACCGCGACCTCACCGCCACCCCCGGCGAGGCCCAAGTCATCGTCGACACCGCCCTCCTCGCCGCCGCCCCCGCCGAGCTGGAGATCGGCAAGGTGTACGCCTTCCGCACCCCGGCCGGCGTCGAAAAGGTCGACCTCACCGGCGACCAGTACAAGGACGCCCCCACCCGCAAGACCGGCACCACCACCGTCCGCGACACCGCCTCCTTCCTCGCCTACTTCGGAAAGCACGCCGACGCGGACAGCGAGGTCTACGCCGACGCCGAACGCTTCACCGTCACCGCCGTCCTCGACGCCAACACCGCGGGCGCCGCCCGCTGGGGCGGCCACCGCGCTGTCCTCGCCCTGCGGCAGACCGACGCCTGGAAGCAGTGGGCCGCCTCCGACGGCAAGCTCATGACCCAGGAGCAGTTCGCCGAGTTCCTCGAGGACCACCTCCCCGAGCTCCTGGAGCCCGACGCCGCCACGATGCTGGAGATCGCCCAGTCCATCCAGGGCGTCGCCAAGGCAGAGTTCCAGTCCGGCACCCGCCTCAACAGCGGCGAGCGAAAGCTCGCCTACGTCGAGACCGTCACCGCGAAGGCCGGGCAGAAGGGCGAGCTCGTCATCCCCGAAACCTTCGTGGTCGGCCTGGTGCCGTTCGAGGGCGGCGAGGGCTTCCGGCTGACGGCCCGGCTGCGGTACCGCATCAACGGCGGCCCGCTCCAACTCGGTTACAAGCTGGAGCGTCCGGCGGACGTGCTGCGCACCGCGTTCCAGGGGGTGGTCACCGAGATCAGCGAGGGCATCACGGTGCCGGTCCTGAACGGGACGTCGGTCTGATGGCCGGGCGCGCTGGCAGCCAGGACGGCGACGGCTCCCGCTGCCCTGCCTGCCGCGCGCCCATCCTCACCCAGTGGGTCGGCGACACCGCCGCCCTCAAGGCCCGCGTCGAACTCCCGGCGCCCAGCGAGCCGCGCCCCTACGGCCCGGCCGCCACGGCCAGCACACCCGACGACCTCGTCTGGTGCCTGCCCCGCCCCCGCCACGGCCCGCTCCGCCTGCGCTGGACCACCGGCCGGCATCCCCCCGACTGCCCACACCAGCACCTCACCTCGCACCAGTGCACCACCGAACCCAGCACGATCTTTTGAGGAGACCGCCCGTGAGCAACGTCCGCCAGCTGCCCCCGCAGGACTCCGCGGCGGCCAGCGACGACGGCCGGCGGACGCCTCCGTGCGACCTGGAGGCCGAAGAGTTCGTCGTCGGTGTCGCCATGCACTCCAAGGCCGCCTACGACGAGTGCTCCCTCCTCATCACCCGAGACGACTTCTACCGGCCCGCCCACCAGCTCCTCTGGGACACCATCGCCGGGATCATCGCCACCGGCATCCAGCCCCACCCCGCCCTCGTACGCGCCGAACTGGACAAGCAGGGCCAGCTCCACCGCGTCGAGGGCGGCAACCTCATCTACCGGCTCAGCTCCGACACCATCAGCCCCTCCCACGCCGCCGCATTTGCCGAGCGCATCGCCGAGACCGGCCGGCAACGCCGCTACGACGCCCACTCCACCGCCCTCAAGGCAGCGATCGACCGGAAGGCCGACGGCGACGAACTCGCCGCCCTCGTCGCCGACTTCCAGCAGGGCGAAGCCCTCCGCGAGAACACCGGCCGCGGCCCCGCCCACCTCGTCGCCTCCCTGCTGAACTGGGACGAGTTCTTCCTCACCGACTTCGGCGCCATCCAGCTCCTGCCCGGCAAGCTCATGGGCCCCGGCCAGCAGATCACGTTGGTCGGTGACGGCAAGGCCGGCAAGTCCCTGTTCACGCAGGAGTGGATGTGGCGGATGGCCACCGGCCAGCCGTTCCTCGGCGACCGGGCGCAGGCCCCGGTACGCATCCTGTACCTGGACGCGGAGAACGGGCAGGAGCAGGTGCAGGAACGGTTCCTGTCTTTCGGTGCCAACGCCCGCCACATGGGGGAACTGCGGTACGCCAGCTTCCCGCCGATCCGCCCCCTCGACACTGCGGGCGGCGGCGCCGACCTCCTCGCGCTCGTGAAGGCCACAGGTGCCGAGCTGGTCGTCATCGACACCGTCTCCCGGTTCATCTCCGGCCCGGAGAACGACGCCGACACCTGGCTGAACCTGTACCGGCACACCCTCCTGCCCCTCAAGCGCGACCGGATCGCCTCCGTCCGCCTGGACCACTTCGGCAAGGACAAGGACCGCGGCGGCCGCGGAAGTAGCGCGAAGACCCAGGACGTCGACCACGTGTGGGAGCTGTCCGCGCAGGGCGGCGGCACCCTCACCCTGAAGCGCACCCACACCCGCACCGGCATCGGCCCCGACCATTTCACCCTCGTCCGCCAGGCCCGCCGTGACGGCGACAACTGGATGCTCGGCGGCACCCGCCACATCCTCATGGCCTACGACGTGGAGCCGGACATGGAAGCCGCCATGGCCGCCACCCCGGGCACGGTCGAGCACATCGTGGCCGCCCTGGACCGGGCCGGCATGCCGGACGATGCGGGCAACCGGGCGGTCCGCCAGAAGCTTGCTGATCTTCAGGTGCCGGGCGGCAACGACAAGATCGCGGAGGCTGTCCGGCGCCGCAAAGCACGGTCCGAAACGCCCGGTTTCGACGTTTCCGGAAAGCGTTCCGGAGACCGTTCCGACGAACGTTTCCCGGAAACGTTTCCCGGAACGCTCCCCGGAACGGAAGAAACCGCAGGTCAGACGTTTCCCGGAACGGTCGCGGAAACATCCGGAACGCCCCCTGTTCCCCACGTTCCCCCCACGAAGTGGGGGAACGGGGAGGGAACGCCGGAACAGGCAGACCCCAAAACCCCCCTCTGCACCGTCTGCCACCACCCCCTCAACCCCACCCGGATCGAACACGGCCACACCACACACCTCGCCTGCCAACCCGGCCTCGGACACCACCCCGACGGACCCGCACACCCACACGACGACGCCCACCACGGCGCCGCCTGACCACGAAAGGCACAGCGCATGACCACGCCCACAGACGCCGATGGCGTCAGCTTCGGCGGCGGCCAGCAGTCCACCGCGCTCCTGGTCCTCGCCGCTCAAGGCAAGCTCCCGTACCGGCGGTTCTACTTCGCCAACGTCGGCGCCGACACCGAGTACCCCGGCACCCTGCGCTACGTCGATGAGTACGCCAAGCCCTACGCCGCCCAGCACGGGCTGGAGTTCATCGAGTTGCGCCGCGTGATGCAGAACGGCCCGGACAAGGGCCAGGAGCGCACGCTGCTCCAGGAGATCCGGCGGCCGGGCTCCCGCTCGATCCCCTTCCCGATGCGCGTCGCCAACGGCATGCCCGGCACCCGCGCCTGCACCGAGACCTACAAGCGTCGGCTCGTGGCCAAAGAGACCCGCCGCCGCGGCGCCAGCCCAGAGCACCCGGCACGACTGGCCATCGGCATCAGCGTTGACGAGATCGGCCGCGCTAAGGACAGCAACATCCCGCACCAGACCAACGTGCACCCGCTCCTCGACCTCGGCCTGCGGCGCACCGACTGCCAGCACATCATCAACGCGGCCGGTCTGCCTGTCCCGCCCAAGTCAGCGTGCTGGTTCTGCCCCATGAAGACCCCGGAGCAGTGGCGGCGTATGCGGCAGGAAGAGCCAGCGCTGTTCGCCGAGGCGTGCGCGCTTGAGGCCGAGATGATCGGCCGCCGCGCCGAGCTCGGCAAGGACGCGATGTACATGACCCGGTTCGGCGTCCCGCTCGCCAAAGCCATCCCGGACGGAGTCGACGCCCTCCCGTTCTTTGACGAGGACCAGGGCTGCGACGACAGCGCCTGCTTCACCTGACCCAGCCTGACCTGCACCGCAGACCAACCACCCCAACACCACCCAACCAACCAAACGCCGCCACAACACCACCAACTACTGAACGGACAGTCAGTAATGACCCAGATCAGCCGCCAGATCGCCCTCGACACACAGCCCCGCCGCATCCAACGCCGCCGACTCAAGGGCTGGCGCGCACCGGCCGGCGCCGTCTACGTCGGCCGCGGTAGCCGCTGGGGCAACCCGTGCACGCAGGTGCGGATGCCCGCCCTCGACGGCTCCGAGTGGGAGCGCGAGGGCCGTCTCGGGAAGGCGTCCGGCCAGTACCACGCGTTCGTGCACCCGGACAAGACGGTGACCTCGCACCTGGTGCAGGACGCCACTCGGGAGCAGGCCGTGGCCATGTTCCGGGAGTGGGTCGACCTGATGCCCAGGCTGGCCGCCGCGGCGCGTGCTGAGCTCCGTGGCCGGGACCTCATGTGCTGGTGCCCGCTCGTGGACGACGAGGGCAATCCGGTGCCGTGTCACGCGGACGTGCTGCTGGAGCTGGCGAACGAGCCCGGCCGCGAGCCGTGACCATCGCCGCGTTCCGCGCCCTCCTCGACGAGATCGACACCCAAGGCGGCCCCGAGGCCGCCCGCACGAATCGCCTCCACCTCCCCGACGAAGGGACCGAACCCGTGAACACCACCGTCCATGCGGCCCAGGCCGCCAACTCCGACCAGCTGCCCGTCGGCAAGCTCCTCGCGTGGGGTGACGCCCACCTCGACCCGGAGATCCAGGACCAGGCCGCCCGCGCCCGCGCCGCCCTCGTAGGCCTGCGCCAGCGGTACGCCGCCGACCAGGAGCTGACCGCCATTACCACCGAGGCCGAGCAGCTGGAGAAGCGGCTTGCCGAACTCCGGGCCCGGGAGCAGGAGCTGGCGCCGGCGAAGAAACCGCGGAAGAAGACGCCGCTCGACTACGACGCGGGGGTTGTGCGGGCGTGGGCGCGTGAGCAGGGCGTTGCGTGCCCGGAGCGGGGGCGGGTGCCGAAGGCGGTGCTGGAGGCGTGGCGGGAGTCGTTGCCGCAGTCCGCGTGACCACGAGCACGGCCGCCCGCGCTGGTATCGCGGGCGGCCGGCCAGACCGATCCCATCACACGACCAGGAGCCACACCATGACCGACCGATCCACGGGCCCGCGCTGCGGGAACAACCCGAACACCCGCCTCACACCCGGCGACCGGAAGGCCGTCGACGACTTCAAGGCCCGCCTCGCCCTCCAGGCCGCCGCGAAGCCGTACATCGAGAGTGCGGCATGGGTCGACTTCGACCCCCTGATGGAGGTCATCGCCGCCACCGTGTGGGGGCACTGCGCCCGCGATGACGCGGAGATGCCGCAGCTGGTGCGTGATGATCCGCGCACGATCGCTGCGTTCGCTGCTGCTGTGGCCCGTGCGCACGCTGCTGCTGCGCCGGCGGCCGCGACCGACCAGACCGCGCTCCGCGACCGCATCGCCGACGCCCTCCGCGTCCACTACCACTGCCCCGGCGACCTCGACCCCGACGGGCCCATCCCCTGCGCCTGCGGCTGGATGGACCCGGGCCCGGACGCCACGCACGAGACGGACTTCGACGCGCACATGGCGGATGTGGTGCTGGGGGTGCTCACCGGCTCGGTGCCCCCGCCTACTGACCCGGCTGAACGCCACGGCCGGTACGCGCAGGCCGTTCGCGCGGCGGCGGACACCGCGTACGGGAACAGCCCGTTCTACGACGCGGTCACCGCCGCCGTCATCGCCGTCGCGGACGCCGAGCAGGCCGAGCTGCGCCGCGACCGTGACCTCGCTATCGCCCACGACCGTCAGCCGTACCCGACCGCGTGGGCCTACGAGCAGGCCTGCAAGGCACTCCGCCGCAAGACCGAGGCGATCGAGAGGGTGCGCGCCCTGCATGCCCCTGACGGGAACGGCGAATGCCAGCACTGCCATCACAGCGCACCGTGCCCGACCGTGCAGGGTCTGGACGACGGGCCGCGCCCGTGAGCAACGCACAGCTGATCGCCGACGCAATCGACACCCTCATCACCCTCGGCTGGGCCGCACTCGCCTGGCTCGCCGTCCTCGCCGCAGCCGTCACGGTCGTGCTGTTCGCCGGAACCGCCGTCGGGGCATGGGCCGTATCCGCCGTGTGGCGGCGCACGGTCGGCCCGTCCTGGGCGCGCGGACGCCTCCGCGCCCGAATCCTCGCCCGCACCCGCGTCAGGCGCTCCAGCAGGCGCACAGCCGCCCAGGACTACCGGGAGGCAGCCTGATGCCACCCCGCCTCGCCCAAGACCTCCCCATCTCCCGCATCGTCGGCGCCCACATCCACGCGCTACGCACCGAACGCGGCTGGTCCCTCCGCGAACTCGGCCGCCAAGCCGGAGCAGCAGGCAAACCCATCGGCTACGCCACCGTCGGCCGCATCGAACGCAACCGCGACCCCAGCCGACCGGCCGTCGCCGTCATCGTCGATGACCTCGTCTTCCTCGCAGGCGTGTTCGCGGTGCGGCCCGAGCAACTGCTCACCGCGCCCGCATGCTTCGCCTGCATGGACCGGCCGCCGGCTGGGTTCTCCTGCCGCAGCTGCGGGGCCGAAGCGTGATCGCCCGCGGCATCGCCGTCGGCGTCATCTGCGCCCCGTTCATCTCCGCCGCCCTGCTCGGCCTCAGCCGGGCCGGGCGCGCCCTCCACACCCGCCTCACCCGAAAGGACAGCTGACATGGGCTGGTCCAGCGCCAACGAGATCTTCAACCCCGTCGCCCGCTCCCTCCAAGAAGCCGGCGTCTCCGACCAGACGAAGCGGAAGGTCCTCGGCGACCTCATCGGCGGCCTCCAGGACGGCGACTGGGACACCGAAGACGAGTCCCTGGAGCAGTTCCTCGACGACCCCGCGATCATCGCCGCGTTCCACGACCACACGGTCCACACCCAGGACCGGCGCTGCTGCAGCGCTGTGCATGCCGGCGACCCGCGGGCGCATCTGCTGGCGATGCGGCACGAGGACGTCACCGAGGACGAGATGGCGGCCGCGGTCGACGCCTTCGCCCACCAGCTCGCCGAGCGGATCCGGGCGACTCGGGACGACACCAAGGGCGCGGTGCAGGCCACGAAGGTCATGGACTTCGCCGCCGACCTGATCGACCCGGCAGTGACCCGATGACCCGCAGGAAGAAGACCGGCCACCACCGCAGCGGCGACCCCCGCAAAACCGGCGGCGACATCGCCGGCCCCGGCGGCCCCCACGACCGCAACAGCGTGATCATCGACACCACCAACGCCGTCCTCCTCGACAACAGCAACGTCTGCCTCGTCGAGACCGCCAACGGCTCCGTGGCCATGGCGATGCTCCTCGAAGGCCGCATCAACAAGACCACCGACCGCGCCCGCAACCTGTACCTCCTCAACGGCGACGGCGCAGCCGCGATCATCACCGAACTCCTCGCGCTCGCCCACCGCATCGGGCCCGAGTTCGGCGACCGGCTCATGGCCCGCATCACACACCTGCTCGACACCGACGCCTTCACCGGCCAGCAAGGAGACCAGTCATGACCGACCGCCACCCCTCCACCACCCACCTGCTGCGCTACTTCGAGTGGAGCCACCTGCCCGAGCAGCTCCAAGGGTTCAGCCAGCCGTTCGCACAGCTGGCGTACGAACTCGTGGGCTACCTGGACGATGGCCCCGAGCTGACGGCCGGCCTGCGGAAGCTGCTGGAAGCGAAGGACTGCATCGTCCGCGCCGCCGTCGACCAGATGCGCGACGAGGCGGCGGCCGCCGAGCCGGATGGTGGCGAGCAGCAGTGACCGGCCCGTCGTCCACACCCCGGCCGGAGCACACGCCCCGGCCGGGCGTCACCTGGAACACCGAGCTCGTGTCGCTCGGCGAGATCGTCGTCGACTGCGACGACGGCGAGTCCCCCTTCGGCTGGCGCGAGCTGCCCGCGCCGTCGGCCACGAACCGCGAGACCCGGCGCGCGGTCGCGCGCGCAGCACGGAGGAAGAAATGACCGACCAGCCCAAGCGCATCACCATCGACGCACCCGACGGCCTGACCATCCTCGCCGCCCGGCACCTCGACGCCACGGAAGGCCGCGTCCAGGTCGGCACCGCGGTGGACACGGCGACCCGGACCGCGATCACCCGCGTGCTCGCCTACGTGGCCAAGGCGCACAACAGCCGTCCCACACCCACCGCGGACCGCCGGGCCGAGCCGAGCGCCGAGGCGCGCGAGCTGATGACCCAGCACGACCAGCTCGACCTCGCCAACATGGTCGTCGCCCTCCACAAGCTCGAAGCCGACGCGCGTGCCGAACGCGACACCGCCCGCCAGCACGCCGCCGCGATCGCAGGCCAACGCGATCGGCTCCGCCAGCGCATGAACGCGCTCGCTGACCGGTGGGAACACGCGCTCGCCGTCGATAAGCCGTACGCCTGTACTCTGCGCGAGGAGATCTCCTGCGATCCGTACGCGTCTGTGTCCATGGCCGTTCACCAGTACCGGGCTGACGACGGCGCCCAGAGGTGGGCGGCGCGCTGCTGGGGCACCGAGACCTGCGACGGGTGGCTGTCCCTCGGCCACGACACACAGCGGTGGGCGGAGATCGTGCGTGACCGGCACGTTGCCGAGGAGCACGCCGCCCTCGACGAGCCCGCACCCGAACCGGCAGCCGAGGACCTGGCCGCCACCATCCTCCGCATCCACGCGCTCGCTGAGCAGCATCCAGTCGCCATCCCCACCCACCTTGTAGACGCCGCCCTCGACCAGCCTGCGCCCGAACCAGCAGCGACCGAGGAGCACTAGCCCCATGGGAACCAACTACTACGTCCACACCCCCGCCTGCGCCAACGCCTGCGAACACTGCTCCGCAAGCGAACAACTCCACCTCGGTAAGTCCTCGATGGGCTGGCGATTCCTGTTCCAAGCCGAACCCGACTGGCCACGCGAGCAGGCGTACAGCCTGTGGCTGGAGCGCGCGAAGTCTGGGGAGATCCGCGACGAGTACGGGCGGGCGACAACCCTTGATGAACTGCTGGCCTTCGTGCAGAAGAAGCAGGACGGGCGCAGCCACGTCGGCATCCGCCCCCAGCTGTCGAGCGCCCTGTACGCGAGCATGCGCGAGGCCGACTTCGACTGTGGCGGCTACGACTTCTGCGACCGGTACTTCAGCTGACGTGGCATCCTGGTTGCGGCTCGGCTCCAACCGGCTACGCGGGCGTCCCATTGGCGTGAGACCCCTACCGCCCCGGCTCTCCTCTACTGCGGGAGAGGCCGGGGCGGTCGTGCGTTCAGACATGGAGCGGCCCGCTGCTGAAGGAGCAGCGGGCCGCCGCCTCGAAGGGCACCCCTCACGGGGGACCCCGACGCTACGCCCCACCCCGGCCGGAACGGAACCCCTGCGACGCGGCTTGACACTCGTGTGAGCATGGGTGTGCCGTCCGGTCGTACCGCTGCTCCGACCGGGACGGTGCTACTCACAGCAAGAGCCCCGCCGGTCCAGGCCCGGCGGGGCTCTCGTTCGTTCAGGGCTACGGCACACGCTTCAGCTTCGCGGCGACCGTGGCCGCCTCATGCCACACCTGCGCCCGCTCCTCCAGATCACGGCGCATCTCTGCCTCCGCCTCCGTCGACAGTTCCTGCGCCTTCACCGTAAGCGCCTCGACCACCTCGGCGACAACAGCCGCTCGGTAGGCGTCGAGCAGCTTCACCGCGTCATCCCACGGCATGCCGTACGCCTCGGGTACCGGGTGCCACGACGGCGAGGACAGGTCGGACAGGACCGCGATGCGCGGGTCCACGGTCGTACTCACGGGATCTCCTTGCTGCTGTGGGCGCCGCTTCTTACGCGGCTCCTTGGCGGGCCCCCGACCGGGCTTCCGCGCCTGGATGTACGGCGCGAGCAGCTCGTAGGGGAGCATCCGCGTCTTGCCCACGACGCGGTAGTCATTAGGCCCGATCGGCCAGCCAGACTGCGGATCACGAGCCAGCCTGCGCAGGCCTTCCGCCGTCATGCTCTGGGCGATGCCGTCTCTGACGAGCCGATCGGCAGCCTCGGCGAAGGACAGCATCAGCGGCTGCTCCTCTCCTGGCGTGTCTTCGGGCATGGCTCAGCCTCCCAGACTTCTTGCGTTGAACGCAAGAAGTCGCTACGTTCGTACAGCACCAACAAGTACGCCCGGCAGGGGGCGCAACCCCTGCCGGGCAAGCCATCCACCTGCTTCACCAGGAGAGATGACCAATGCCGGAGTCTACGGCCCAACCCCAAGCACAGCCCAGCCCCCGCACCGAGCCCACCCCCATCACCGCCGACGCCACCGCCACGCCCGGCGAACTCCTCGCCCGCGCCCAAGCCGACTACGCCAACGCGCACCCCGCCGACCCCGACGGAGGCGACCAGTAGTGGGGCTCCTCGACCGGCTGTTCGGCGACGACCACCAACGCGCCGCGACGAAGTACGAGGGCCGCGAGTCCGCAACCGACCGCGCCGCCCGGCAACGCCGCCAGTCCCACCGGCGTACCGGCGCCCAGCGCGCCGCCCAACAGGGCCAAGCCTGGGAAGACCGCGACCGCAAACGCCGCGGCACCAGCTTCTGGACCTGGTAACCCACCCCGATCGGCCGGCCCCGCGCGAACCCGTTCCCCCACGGCGCGCGGGGCCGGCTCCTCGCTCCGGAGGAGCACCGTGACGACCCCCACCGGCGACCGCCCCGACCTCACAACCCTGCAGCGCCGACTCATCATCGCCGTCGCCGCCGGAGCCGCCACGATCGCAGCCATCGGATTCGTCGGCTCCTACGCCGCGGTGCGCCGTCTCGCCGAGGCGAAGCACTTCGGTGGCTTCGCCATGATCTTCCCGATCGGCATCGACGCAGGCATCCTCGTCCTCCTCGCCCTCGACCTGCTGCTCACCTGGCTGCGGATGCCGCTCGCCATGCTCCGCCACACCGCATGGCTCCTCACCACGGCCACGATCGCGTTCAACGGCGCTGCGGCATGGCCCGACCCGATCGGCACCGGCATGCACGCCGTGATCCCCGTCCTGTTCGTGGTCGTCGTCGAGGCGGCCCGCCACGCGATCGGCCGGACCGCGGACATCACGGCCGGGCGGCACATGGACTCCGTCCGCGTCTCCCGGTGGCTCCTCGACCCGATCTCCACGTTCCGCATGTGGCGGCGCATGAAGCTGTGGGAGCTGCGTTCCTACGACCAGGTGATCCAGCTGGAGCAGTCCCGGCTCGTCGAGCGGGCCAGGCTGCGAGCGAGGTACGGACGACGCTGGAGGAGCAAGGCCCCCGTCTCGGCGGTCATGGCCCTGCGACTCACCCGCTACGGGCGCGCCCTGGCTCCGGTGCCCGGCGTCCTCAACATTGAGCCCGACCCGGCTCACACCCCCGTGAGCCGTGAGCCCGATCCGGTTGAGCCTGAGCCGGTCGACTACGAGACGACCGTCCACACCGCCCTCGGTGTCGCCGGGGGCGAGCCGCGCCCAGCGTTGGCCGACCCGATCCAACTGGCCGCCATCACCTCCGGAACCCCCGCTGACCTGCCCGTCTCACGTGAGCCGGTCTTGAGCCCGGCCGAGCCCATCACCGTGAGCCGTCCCGAGCCGAGCCCTGAGCCGGTCGGTGAAGGGGGTGAGCCGGCCGACGACGAGATCGAGCAGCAGATCACCACGCTGGCTCACCGGCTGAGGTCCGGCGAGCGGCTCACCAAGACCACCGCGGCTCAACTCCTCGGCGTGAGCCCGGCCACCGCGGGCCGTCGGCTCAAGGACGCCCGCGCCCGCATCGGAGAAGGAACGGGGAACTATCTGTGAGCCTCTTCTGGCCCCTGGCCGCGCTCCTCGGCGCGGCCGGCCTCCACGCCATAGCACCCCGCCGCGCCCCGCTCCTCTACCTCGGCCCCGCCGCCTGCACCGTCGCCCTCATCACCCTCGCCGTCGCCTACGTCGCGGCCGTCTGGAGTCACTGACCATGCCGTACACCGTCATCAACCTGGGAGGCGTCGCCGTCGGCGTCGGCATCATCCTCATGTTCTTGATCCGCTGGTGGTTCCGGGAGAAACGCCAGTGGGCCGCCCTCGTCCCCTTCGTGCTCGCGCACCTCTACGGTCTGTTGGCCGCGCTCGCCACGTTCACCGCCTGGTCCCTCCTCGGCATCGTCACGTGGGCCGCGATCTGGGCTGCGAACGCCGCCGGGTACGCCGGTCTGGTCTGGGGTGTCGGCGGCAACTCGCCGATGGTGACCCGCGGCCATCCGATCGTGCTGACGAACGGCGGGTTCGTCGTCGTTTTCCTGTTCACGCTGGTGTTCTTCGCCCTGTGGAAGTGGGCGCCCCGTATCTCGAACGGCAAGTTGAGCGCTGGCGCGTTCTCCGGAGTGTGCCTGGCCTTGTCCGGATCGGTGGCCGGCATCGCGGCGGTGCCGCTCGGGTCCGGGGCGAACATGCTCGGCGCCCTGTTCACGGGGACGTTCGCGTGAGCGCGGGGGAGCAGCCAGCGACGGAGGCCGCGGTCGAGGAGACCGAACCGGACGCGGAGCCGCGGCAGATGAGCGAGCGGACCGCGAAGGCGATCGTCGTCGTCGTCGCGGCCGGCGCCGTGTGGGGGCTGGTGGTCGCGTTCCCATGGATCGCGTACGTGATTGTCGGGGTGCTGGGGACGCTCGGCTGGCAGAAGATCCGCGGCTGGATCGGCCACCGGGAGGGGAGCGGCGAGG
Organism: Streptomyces sp. Ag109_O5-1; assembly: GCF_003814875.1. Classification (GTDB taxonomy): domain Bacteria; phylum Actinomycetota; class Actinomycetes; order Streptomycetales; family Streptomycetaceae; genus Streptomyces; species Streptomyces sasae. The sequence goes on from NZ_RKQF01000001.1 coordinate 3,648,627, forward strand.
AGGCCGATGCGGACGAGACGGACGCCGTCCAGGCTGCGGCCAGTCTCCGCCGTGAACTCGTCTCCGCCCTCCACGCTGTCGGTGCTCCCCACGCCCACATCACCGCGCTCGCCGAGCACCTCGGCGCCCCCAACGACCGCGTCCGCACGGCCCTCAACGATGCCGGAATCCCCATCTCCGGCGGGGTCCGTATGAAGGGCCGGAAGGTGGCCGTGTCGCCGGGGGTGAAGCGGGAGGACTTCCCGCCGCTCCCCTCTCCCGACGAGGACGGCTCTGTGGAAGGGGTGTTGACCAGCAACAACAACAGCAACAACGCCTACGTTCTGGAGGACGACGACAAGAACCCGGTACGCACGCACGTCCGCTGGCGCGCCGGGTAGCCGTTCAGGGATGCTTGCTCCATGCCCGCGACGATCCGGTTCACCGGCGAAGACAAAGACCTCACCCTCGACGAGCTGGCGCAGTTCGTGAAGGACGCCCGCAGTGCCGGCGTCCCCGGCGACAACCCGGTCCGCGCGGACGTGTCGACGTCGGGGAAGATCAAGGTGGTTGAGGTTCTGCTGGACGTCGACCGCAGCTGACGGCCGCGTGCCAGACTTGGTGCAGCCGGGTCCTGGTCGAGCATCCGGCGCCCCTGAGAAGGCCCACCGCGTTCCCCCGTCGCGGTGGGCCTTCGCCCATTCCCGGGGCCGGTTGTCGGCGGCCGGCGCTACGATCCGGGGCATTCACCGGTCCTTGGGGGGATCATGCGTAGAACCGCCGTCATCGGCCTATTCGCCTGCCTGGCACTCACCGGCTGTTCCAACACGGGCAGCAGCACCGCGGACGCGAAGCCGAGCCCGAGCAAGACCGTCAGCAAGGCGGACCGTTACCTGACCGTTGCGCACGGCATCTCGTTCAACGGGGACCCGGGCGACGATGTGCTGCTGACGTTCCCGGCGAAGTGGTGCGGCGCGTTGGATGCGGGGCACAGCGTGAAGTGGATGTTCGACAGTACGGGTGGGGGTGGCCTGTATCCGTGGGGTGCTGATTGGGGGACGGCGCAGCAGGACGCGGACACGCTGGTGGTGGCAGGGGTGAAGGCGTACTGCCCGCGCAACCTCAAGGCGGTGGCTGACGAGTTGCGGGCGTCGGGCGAGTACTGACCTGCCGACGAGGTGAAGGCCCCATCCGGGAGGGTTCCGGGCGGGGCCTTCGTCATGCGGCGGCTACCAGCGGTCGGGCGAGCGGAGGAACTCCGCCCACGGAACGATCTCCGCGTCCGGCGCCAACTGGAGCTCGGCGCGGCGCAGGAACTCGTCCAGTTCGATGGTTCCGGCGTATGGCTGGTCGGGGTCGTGGAACTCGGCGATCACGGGGTCGTAGTCATCGCCCCAGGTGTTGACATCTGGGTTGGCGTGCCGTTCGACGCTGCCGTGCCCGAACCGGTAGCGGAGGTAGAGGTACTGGCCTTCGGTGGTCCAGGCGTCCCATTGGGAGGGGCATGCTTGGCAGGTCTCGACTACGCGGGCGAGCGTGGTCATGGTGTGGGTTCCTCGTCCGGGCGCACCGGGCCCGCGCCGACCTCGACCCACTGTGAGCCGTCCCAGCGGACAGTCAGCGGCTCATCCGTGTACTTGTCGGCTCCTGTCCGGGTGCCGGCCTCGCCGTCGTCGAGGTAAGCCGTCGACTCGCTCCCGGACTCGGTGCGGTAGTTGACCTTCATGTGGTCGTCTCCTCGCTGCCCACCGAGCGCGGTCGGAGCCCGGCCCGCCACTTCTCCGCCAGCTCCTGCGCCGTCCACCCTGCCGCACGCAGGGTCGCGAGGCCGCGCGCGAACTGCTCAGCGGAGTACGACGGAATGGATGCGCTGACCCGGTGCCGGTCGAGCTGGTGCCGGGCGCGGTCGAGGTTGGGGTACGGACGGTGCGTCATGCGGTTGGCTCCTTCCTCGGGCGGCCGCCCTTGCGTGCGCGCCGCTCGGCCAGCTCCTGCTCGGCGGCCGCCAACTCGGCAAGCTCGTGCTCGTCACCGTGCTGCCGCAGGAAGTCGCGGACGTGGTCGACGAGGTCGGCGCTGCGGTCGATGCCCTGCCGGTTGGCGGCTGTTCCGTAGGCGTCCCACATGCGGCGGGGGATGCGGAACTTCGGTGAGTAGGTGTGGTCCTTGTCGTCTGGGGCCATGCCCTTATGTTCCCACACGGTTTTCTCGACGCAACCCCTTGTGTGGGTACACAGTTAAGCGTTACTGTGTACCCACAAGGAAACGAGCGAGGGGCACACGATGAGGCACACGAACCGCGAGACCACCACCCAGACCCTCACCCGCCTCATCAAGGCCCTCGACGCCAAGCACCCCGTCACCATCACCTACGTCAAGGCCGACGAGACCACCACCGTCCGCACCATCGAGATCTACGACATCGTGGTCAGCGCGGCCGGCGACATCATCCTCAAGGCCATGGACCGCGAGACCGGCGAGTCCCGCTCCTTCCGCCTCGACCGGCTCGTCTCCTACACGGTCCACCGCACCGGCTACACCGTCGCCCGCCCGGCCGCCGACGAGCCCACCCGCCCGGGCCACGGCCTCGCCACGGTCACGGTGCTGTACCCGGTCGACCTGCCCGTCCTCGCCCGCGTCGAGCTCCTCGCCGACGCCCTCGCTGCCTAACCGAAACGGAGAACCCCATGGACTTCAACGACGCCCTCAACATCGTCACCGCCGAACTCACCCCGCAGCCCTGGGACTACACCACCCCCGACGGCACCACTCTCCGCGTCATCCCCGCCGGGCTCCGCGAGGACGCCGGATACGCCGAGGTGCTCATCCGCATCACCCGCCCGGACGCAACCGGCCTCGGCGACTACGGGATCACCGGCCCGGACAGCCGGGGCGTCGCCGAGGTCGGCGTGACCACCACGGACCTGCCCAAGGTGATCGAAGCGCTCACCGAGCGAGGATGGTGGGCCGACAACACGTTGGTCTCCGGCGCTCTGCTGGTCGCGGCAGCTTCCGGAGGGGTAGTTGTGGGCGTCACGGAGACTCACGGAGCGGGACAGCACGTCGACGTCGGGATCGTTCTCCCGGAATCCCAGCGTCTCCCGCTCGCGTCGGCGCTGTCCCGGGCGCTGGACGTCGCCCGCGGCTGGGAGAACTGACCGCGCGCATGCAGAAGGCCCTCGATCCCGCCACCAGGGACCGAGGGCCTTCGCGCTACCCCTCAACCGCTCATCAGTATCCACGATGACCAACCGCCGTATCATCACAGACCATGAACACCGGTAACGAGCCACCCGTACCGGCCGAGCCCACAACCGCTCCCCGGGAACCCGCCCGCGACGCCCGCGGCCACTTCATCACCACCATCGACCACGACCAACGCGCCGCCCAAGCGGCACGCCTCCGCGCCGACAACCCCAAGATGACGTACCAGCAGATCGCCGACGCCGTCGGCTACAGCAACAAGGGCGACGCCTGGCGCGCCATCCAACGCTGCCGCGAAGCCGTCATCAAGGGCGCCGGCGCCGAACTCATCAGCGCCGAAGCACAGCAGCTCGACGACCTGTTCGTCGCCGCCCTGGAAGTGCTGGAGCGGGACCACCTCGTGGTGTCCCACGGCAAGGTCGTCACCGACACGGAGGGCCAGCCGCTCCTCGACGACGGCCCCAAGCTCGCCGCGATCCGGGAGATGCGGATGCTCCGCGAGTCGTACCGGAAGCTGTACGGCCTCGACGCCGAGCAGAAGGTGTCCGTGGCCGGGTCGGTGCGGTACGAGGTCGTCGGCGTGAACCCGGAGGAGCTGACGTGAGCAAGCACGGGCCCTGCCTCCAGTGTCTCGACCCCGCGGTGGCGTGGCTTCACTTCGCCGACGGTGCGCGGACGGTGCGGCTGTGCCAGCTGGATCTCGACGCCTGGTTCGATCTCGCTGACGACCACCCGGAGATGGAGCCCCGGATCTGGGGCTGGTTCGTCCCGCCTGTCCGCGTGCCCGACGAGATCGCGGCGTGGTTCCGTGACCCGCGCAATCACACGGCTGTCAGCTTCGCGTTGCGCCGTGAGGCCCGCGCTGACCCCGAGTGGCTGCGGGAGTTCATCTGGCGTGATGCCCGCATCCGTGGCGGCGGCCTGGTGCGGGGATGACGACCGCCCTCGACCAGGACGCGATCGTCCGGTACGAGCCCCGCGGCGCGGCCCGGGAGTTGTTCCGCGCCCGCGAGGCCGAGGTGTTCATCGCCGGACCGGCCGGCACCGGCAAGAGCCTCGCTTGCCTGTTCCGGCTGCACCTGACGGCGCTGCACAACCCGAACATCCGCTGCCTCATCGTCCGCAAGACCGCCGTGTCGCTGGGTGCGACGACCCTCGTGACCTACGAGAAGAAGGTCGCCGCGGACACGATCGCGCGCGGTATCGTCCGCTGGTTCGGCGGCAGCCCGCGGGAGGCGCCCGGCTACCGGTACAGCAACGGCGCGAAGATCGACGTTGCAGGCATGGACAAGCCCGAAAAGATCATGTCCGCGGAGTACGACCTGGTGTTCGTCGACGAGGCCACCGAACTCGCCGTCGGCGACTGGGAAGCGATCGGCACCCGCCTGCGCAACGGGATCCTGTCGTGGCAGCAGCAGATGGGCGCCTGCAACCCGGCCCACCCCACCCACTGGATCAAGCAGCGCTGCGACCAGGGCCAAGCCCGCATGCTGGTGTCCCGGCACGTCGACAACCCGGCGTACATGAACGCCGACGGCACCCCCACCGAGGTCGGCCGCGACTACTTCGCCAAGCTCGACGCCCTCACCGGCGTCCGCAAGCTGCGGCTGCGCGACGGGACATGGGCCGCCGCCGAGGGCCTGATCTACGAGGAGTTCGACGAAGCCGTCCACCTCGTCGACCAGTTCACCATCCCGCACGCCTGGACCCGCTGGATCACGGTCGACTTCGGGTTCACCAACCCGTTCGTCATGCAGTGGTGGGCCGAGGACCCGGACGGCCGACTGTTCCTGTACCGGGAGATCTACCACACCCGCCGCCTCGTCGAGGACCACGCCCGGCAGGCTCGCGGCCTGATGGTGTACCCGTCCGGGCAGTGGCGGGAGCCGCAGCCGCGCGCGGTGATCTGCGACCACGACGCGGAAGACCGGGCCACGCTGGAGAAGCACCTCCAGATGGGCACCTCGGCCGCGCACAAGTCGGTGTCGGACGGCATCCAGGCATTCCAGTCCAGGCTGAAGCTGCAACAGGACGGCCGAGCCAGGTTGTTCATCGTGCGGGGCGCGCTCGTGGAGCGGGATCCGGAGCTGGATGCGGCGCGGAAGCCGGCGTGCACGCAGGAGGAGATCACTGGCTACGTGTGGCAGGTGAAGCCGGGCGGCGCGGTGCCGGAGGTGCCGTTGAAGGAGAACGATCACGGTATGGATGCGGGCCGGTACATGGTCGCGGAGCGGGATCTGGGTGGCCGGCCGCGGATGCGGACGCTGGGCTGACGGGTTGTAGCGGTCTCGCAAACCAACCGTGATTTGTAGGGTCACGACAGCTTGCAAGGCTCATTTCGGGTCCTTAGTTGTGGGAAGTCCACAACAGCGCCTACCATCGCGCACATGACGGCAGTGATCGACGGCCTCTCTACCCACCGACACCCCCGCCTTCAGGGCGCCCTCAGCCGTCTCGCCAGCCGCACCGCCACCCTCGCCCGCGACACCGCGGAACGGCTCTCCGGGAGCCTCCTCACTGCCGTCGGGCTCGGCTGCATCGACGTCGGCGCGTTCGAGGCGCACCCCATCGCCGGGTGGATCACCACCGGGGTCACGGTGCTGCTCCTCGACTGGAAGATCGAGTGACCGGGCCCGAGCGGCCGATGACTGCCGCCGGACTCCTCGACACCGTCGAGGTCGAACGCCTCGCGCTGCAGCCCGGCGACATCCTCGTGTTCAAGTGCCCGATGCGCCTGAGCGACGCCGAATACACAGAGATCTACGAGCGGATCAAGGAGCGTCTCCCGGACACGGAGGCCATGATCCTCGAAGGCGGCATGGACATCGCGGTCCTGAGGGCCGAACCGTGAGCAGCCTCATCGGGAAGGTCCTCGCCAAGGCCGGAAGCGTTGAGCCCCCGGTCCCGTTCGCCGGCCGCGGCTTTCTTCGCCAGTCGATGATGGACGGCGGCGCCGACCCCACCAGCTACATGCGCGCCTACGGGGCGTCCGGGACGGTCTTCTCCATCGTCAGCATGCTGGCCCGGCAGACCGCGAAGAAGGACTGGCACCTCTACAGGAGCCAGCCGCAGGACGGGCGCCGCCGCTACACCACCGGCGACAAGGGATCCGACCAGCGGACCGAGGTCATCAAGCACCAGGCCATCAGCCTGTGGCACCGCCCGAATCCGTGGACGACCGGCTTCCAGTTCCGCGAGCTCGGCCAGACGTACCTCGACCTGACCGGCGAGGACTACATCGTCGTCGGCTACGACCCGCGGGCCACGTTCCCGATGAGTCTGTGGCAGGTGCGGCCGGACCGGATGGAGCCGGTGCCGTCCCGGGACGAGTACTTGCAGGGCTACATCTACTCGGGGCCGTCGGGTGAGCGGGTTCCGTTGCAGCCTCACGAGGTCATTCAGCTGAGGTATCCGAACCCGTTCGACCCGTATCACGGGCTGGGGCCGATCCAGTCGATCCTCGTCGACATCGACGCGGCCCGGTATTCGGCGCAGTGGAACCGGAACTTCTTCCTGAACAGCGCCACTCCGGGCGGTGTGATCCAGGTCGACAAGCGGCTGTCCGACGACGAGTGGAACGAGTTCACCAACCGCTGGCGGGAGACCCACCGCGGCGTCGGCGCCGCCCACCGCGTCGCCGTCCTGGAGCAGGGCGCGACGTGGGTCCCGAACGCCCACAGCATGCGGGACATGGACTTCGGCGGGCTGCGGAACGTCGGCCGGGACGTGATCCGCGAGGCGTTCGCCATGCACAAGAGCATCCTGGGCACCGCTGACGACGTGAACCGCGCAAACGCGGTGACCGCCCAGGAGCACTTCGAGTCCTTCCTCCTCACCGACCGCTTGGACCGCTGGAAGGACGTCCTCAACTGCTCCTACCTGCCGCTTTTCGGGTCGACGGGTGAGGGCGTCGAGATGGACTACGAGGACCCGGTCACCTCGAACCGTGAGGCGGACGCGCTGGAACTCAAGTCGAAGGCGCAGGCCGCTCAGCTCCTCGTCGCCGCCGGATACGACGCACATGACGTGCTGGAGACGGTCGGGTTGCCCGACATGGCGGTGGCGGAGAAGGCGACGCAGGAACCGGCCCTGCCTCCGAACTGGGTGGCCGCGCCGCCGGCCCCGGCCGAGGGCGGCGATGACGAACAGCAGAAGGCAGCCCTGGAGGCGCTGATGGCACGGCAGTTGGCATGGAACAAGGCGGGTGCCTGATGAACGTCGACGCCGCGCGGCGCTCCGTACGCCGCCTCACCAACCTCGTCCAGCAGCCCCAGGCAGGCGGCTGGTACAAGGTCATCCGCAACGACGCCGGACCCACCCGGGTCGACATCTACGACGAGATCGGCGGGAGCTGGCTGTTCGGCGGGGTGTCGGCCGCGGACTTCGTGGCCGAGCTGGCGCAGATCAACGGCGACCTGGAAGTCCACATCAACTCGCCAGGCGGCGACGTCTTCGACGGGCTCGCTATCTACAACTCGCTGGCGCAGCGGCCCGGGAACGTCACCACCGTCGTCGACGGGCTCGCCGCGTCGGCTGCCTCGTTCATCGCGCAGGCCGGGAAGGTCCGCACGATCGCCCCCGGCGCGATGATGATGATCCACGACGCGGCCGGGGCCTGCTACGGCAACGCGAGCGACATGCGCGAGTTGGCCGACCTCCTCGACAAGGTGTCCGACAACCTCGCCTCGATCTACGCCGACCGCACCGGCCGCGCTGACGGCTGGCGGGACGCCATGAAGGCCGAGACCTGGTACACGGCCGACGAGGCGGTTGCGGCCGGGCTGGCACACCGGGTGGCGGAGCGGCCAGAGGAGCAGGCGCTCGCCGCGGTGGCTGGCTTCGACCTGTCGGTGTTCGCGCACGTCCCGGACCGGCTGCGCGACAGCACACCGTCCGCGTCGGCCGCGCTGACGGAGGACGTACGGTCGCTGATCGGCGAGGAGGTCGCCGCGCAGCTGCGGGCGGCCGTCGCCCCGCAGGTCACCGCGAAGGCCCTCCCCGTCCACCACACGGCGACCGTTGACGAGCCGTGGGACGGCCCGGCCGCCGTGGCCGCGATGCCCAACGACGACACGGTGCTGGAGTACTGCTTCGCCTGGCAGTCCGACGAAGCCGCCGCCACCCCGCACAAGGAGGGCGACGGCGACGCGGACGACCAGAAGGCCAACTACAAGTTCCCGCACCACAAGACCAAGGGCGGCCCCGCCAACCTGGCGGCCTGCCGCAACGGTCTCGCCCGCCTCGAAGGCTCCTCGATCCCCGAGGGCGACAAGGCCGGCGTGAAGGCGCACCTTCAGGCCCACCTCGACGACGCCGGCCACGGCGACGACGACAAGGGCGCCCAGGACCACGCCGGAATGCCCGGCTGGCTGAACACACACGACACCGCGCCGTTCCCGGCGTGGCTGGCAGACGCCGAGGAGGCAACGAAGTGACGATCACCATTCCGGACTCCCCGGCGGGGCTGGCCGAGACTCTGAGCGACGCGGACAAGATGAAGGAGCTGTGGGCGAGCAAGGAAGCCCTCGGCGAGTTCATCGAGGGCTACGCGCAGGCCGTCGACAAGTCGAACCGCGGTGAGATCAACGCGCAGGCCCGCGAGCAGATGCAGCTGGTGCTCGCCGAGTACCTGAAGAACAACGGCTCCGACGCGAAGCCGCCGGTGGACTTCGCCGGGGAGCGTGCGCACAACCTGCGCCCGGAGATCAAGGGCCTGTCGTCCGGTGCCCGCAAGTCCCTGTACAACCGGCGCGCCCCCGGCGCGGCCGCGGATGGCATCTTCCAGGACGCGTCCGAGTTCTTCCGCTCCACCTGGTACCGGGCCGACCGGCTGAAGGACTTCGGGCAGCTGCGGCCGAAGCTGGAGAAGCTCGTCGAGGTCCAGAACTCCTACGGCAGCGAGGTCCCGGCGGACGGCGGGTTCCTCATCCCGGAGGAGCTGCGGAGCGAGATCCTTCAGCTCGCCCTGGAGACTGCGGTCGTCCGGCCGCGCGCCACGGTCATCCCCATGTCCTCGCTGCGGGTCCCGATCCCGATGATCGACGACACCTCCCACCAGTCCAGCATCCTCGGTGGCGTCGTCGGCTACTGGACCGAGGAAGCCGCGGGCCTCACCGAGTCCCAGGCCAGCTTCGGGCGCGTCGTCCTGGACGCGAAGAAGCTGACGGCCTACGCGGAGGTGCCGAACGAGCTCCTCATGGACGCCCCCGCGTTCGAGGGCTTCTTCAACGGGACCTTCCCCAAGGCCATCTCCTGGTTCGAGGACGTCGCCTTCCTCACCGGCACCGGCATGGGCGAGCCCCTGGGCTACATCAACTCCCCCGTCTCGGTGCAGGTCGCCGCCGAGAACAACCAGCCTTCCGCGACGATCGCCTGGGAGAACATCGTCAAGATGTACGCCCAGATGCTCCCCACCAGCCTGGGACGCGCGGTGTGGATCGCGAGCATCGACACCTTCCCGCAGCTCGCCACCATGGCCCTCTCGGTCGGCACCGGCGGCGGCCCCGTCTGGATCGGGAACATGGCCGGCGGCAACGGCGGCGCGGACGCCCCGCCCCTGACCATCCTCGGCCGGCCCGTGTACTTCACCGAGAAGGTCGGCCCGCTCGGCACCACCGGCGACATCAGCTTCGTGGACCTGTCGTACTACCTGATCGGCGATCGCATGGAGATGCAGTCGTCGAGCTCCGAGCACTACAAGTTCGCCAACGACAAGACCGCGTACCGCGTGATCGAGCGCGTGGACGGCCGCCCGTGGCTGCAGTCGCCGCTCACCCCCAAGAACGGCAGCAGCGCGAAGCTGTCGCCCGTCGTCCAGCTCGCGTCTCGCCCCTGACGCCTGCGGCAGTGACGCCCCGCTAACCACCCCAGTCACAAACGGAAGGCACCAGCAATGGCAGGCATGTACGGACTCGGGCGCGTGTACAACGTGATCCCGATCGCCGCCGGAAACGCGTTCAAGTTCCGCGGCGCGTCCGCGTGCAGCTTCGTCTGCACCGGAAATGACACCTTCACCCTCACCGCGTCCGCCACGTTCGGCGGCTCCTACGCGAGCCCCGGCAACATCATCACTCGCAAGGTGACGAACACCGCCACCAACGGCACCGCCGCCTGGGTCGACGCCACCCAGTCCGGGTCCAACGCCGTCACGATCTCGTCCGGCACGGTCGTGTTCACCGTGCTGACGTCGCAGATCGCCGACCCGCTCGCCTACCTCAAGGTCAGCGTGGGCGCCTCCGGTCTCGTCACGGCGTTCCTCCACGACCTGACCGTGCAGCGGAAGCCCGCCAACCTCGAAATCCTGGGGGCGTAGTCCGATGACGACGCTCATCCAGAACAAGGACGTCCGCCTCATGGCGGCCGGGCTCGCTGTCAGCCGGTCCACGGCCACCCTGCCCGCCAGCGCGACAGGGAACATCTTCGTCGTCGCCGGTGGCCGCATCCTCGTGCGCGGCCTGATCGGCGAGGTCACCACCGCCGTGCAGAACCAGGCGTGCACCCTCGCGATCGGTACCGCCCCCACGGTCGGTACCGGCTCGACGACGGCGCTCGGTACGGCGTCCAGCATCATCGCCGCGCCGATCGGCACCCACATGGCGGCCAACCCGGGCGGCGCGACCACGGTGGACCTGTCCACTCAGGCGGGCGTCCTCATCAGCACGGCAGCCCTGTTCGTGGTCAACGCCGGGAACATCACGATCACCACGTCGGCGACGAACACCGGCTCCGTGAAGTGGGACCTGCTGTACATCCCGCTCGACAACGGCGCCCAGGTCACGGCGGCCTGACCGTGCTGGAGACCTGCCCGAAGTGCACCACCCGGTTCGCGGTGGGCCTGCTGCGCTGCCCGCACTGCCAGGCCCCCGCACCGGCATTCGCCGACCGCATGACGAAGGAGGACACCATGCCGCGCATCACCGTCGCCGGAGGCCCGTCCAACCCGGACGCGGCACCCGGCGAGACCGGCTACATCGCACCCGAAGGCGGTGAGGACGTATCAGCTGGCAGCAACTCCTCGACATCCGACGGCAAGCACGAGCCGAGTGGGAGCGAGACCCCAACGTCGTCGGACCACCCGTCGCCTGCCCCCTCGACGGAGAACCCCTCCAGCCCGGACCACCCAGCGAGCCCGGCATCTTCTTCTGCCAGTTCGACGGATGGCAGTACCCCCGCGACTGGGTCCAGCCGACGCCGCCGGGAGGGCTCTTCGACGGAGTCGCGGAAGGCCCAGGGTCGTACGGGGGACTCCCGTAAGTCCAACGACGCCTGACCCAGCAGCACACGACGAGTTCGAGGGAGGAGGAGCAGATGACCGCGACCGGCTACGTCTCAACGACCGGCGACCCCCGCAAAGTGTCCAAGGCGGGCGACACCATGACCGGCGACCTGGTCCTCAACGACTCCTCCCCGGACACCACCTTGTCGGCCGCCTCCAAGGGCTACGTCGACACGGCGGTGTCGGGGGCGCAGCAGACATCCCCGTGGGTGTTCGACGTCACCGCGGCCGCCTACGGCGCCAAGGGGGACGCGCAGGTCGTCGCGGATGGAGCGATGTCCAGCGGTTCGGCAGTGCTCACCAGCGCGACGGCGAACTGGCCCACGTCGGTCGTCGGCAAGTCGATCGCCGTCAAGAACGCCGGCGCGACCGGTGTGACGACCGGCATCGGCACGGTCCTGTCCCGGCAGAGCAGCAGCCAGATCACCCTCTCGTTCACCAACGCCTCCGGCGGCAACATCACCGGCGCGGTCGTCATCTGGGGCACCGACGACACCGCAGCGATCCAGGCCGCCGTGGATGCGGCCGAGGCATATCTCGCCACTCACACCTACGCGCAGGTCGCCTTCCCGCCGCGCGGGTACATCGTGGCCGGCGCGCTGAACCGGTCCAAGAGCGGCAACGGGCAGATCGTGTTCGGCCCATACGCGATGACCGCCGTCAGCAAGGCCCTGGAGTTCGCTGGCGTCGGCAACGGGGCGAATGTCCGGACGTGGCTTCAGACCGTCCCGCAGTTCGGCGGGAGCTGCCTGATCAGCTTCGGTGTGTACGCCTCCACCTCCGCGCAGACCGCCGACATCAACGCTCACGGCAACCCGGCCGTCCTGTGCGGCCCCAACGAGGCCTCCGGCTACGGGGCGGCCGCCACCTTCAGCAACCTCATGCCGATCGTCCGCAACCTCGCGATCCTCACCACGCACTCGGCATACGGCCTGACCTACGGCGCCGCGAACTTCTGGGGCTGCGCCAAAGCCCACCTGGAGAACTTCGGCTACGGCACCGCCGGCACCGTCGCCAGCCCGAGCACTGACTACACGTCGCCGGGCACGTTCGGCACCGGCCTCTCGATCGGGCTGCTGCTGCCCGCGCCCGGCAACAACGACCACGTCGTGGCCGACAACATCTCGTGCGGGGGCGGTTACACCTACGCCACGTTCCTCACCGAACACAGCCTCATCTCCCGCTACATGGCCCTGTACTGCTGGGCGGCGATCGTCGCCGTCGGCAACTACGCGGGCAGCGTCGGCTCCGTGCACGCGATGAAGGTCCTGTCCGCGTCGATCGAAGCGTGCACGCACGAGCTGATGGTGTACGGCGTCGGCTCCGGTGGCGTCGGCCCGATCATCGACATCGACCAGCTCAGTACCGAGTCGGGCACGCCGAACATCCACGCGTCCTCCAGCGCGGCCGCGGGCGGCGCGCTGGGTCGGGTGAAACTGACGGGCTTGTTCACCGAGTCCGGCGTGTCCACCACGTACCCGACCGGGATCGAGCTGGTCGACGGCCAGGTGCCGTCCCCGATCAAACGGAAGACCGGCACCTTCACAGCGAGTCCGATCGACCGTGTGCTGATCTGTGACACCACGGCGGGCGGCGCATTCACCGGCACCCTGCCGGCGGCTGATTTCTGCCCGGTCGAGTACGTTTTCAAGAACGTCGGCAACAGCAACCTCACGGTCGCGACGACATCCAGCCAGCTGATCTACACCAGCAGCGGCACGGGAGCCACCACCGCCACCCTCACCACCGGGCAGAGCCTACGTGTGCGGGCGCTCTACAACGGCTCGTCGTGGGGGTGGTACGCGACATGACCGAAGTCATCGCGGGCCAGCCCGTGACCCTGCTGGGGCAGTTCTACGACTTCCAGGGCGGCTCCCTCACCGACCTCGACGCCACGCCGACGATCACGGTCACCAGCATCGCCACCGGGGCAACCGCACTCGCCGCCACCAGCACGGGCGTCACCCACCCCGGGACCGGCTCGTACGGCTACGCCTGGACGCCGGGAGCCACACTCGCCGCAGGCGACTACCTCGCAACCTGGTCCGGCCTCAAGTCCGGGGCCCCGGTCACGGCGGCCGAGACCGTCACCGTCATCGCCCTGTACAGCGGCACCGCCGCCAACTCCAGCGCCGAGGGCATCTGCTACTGCACCCGCGAGGACGTCAAACGGGCCCTCGACGTCAAGGAGACCGCCCGCAGCAACGCACAGATCGACCGGGCGATCCGCTCCGCCCGCGCCGACATCGACGGCCAGATGAACCGCGTGTTCTACCCGACCGACGCCACGAAACTGTTCGACTGGCCCAACTTCCAGTACGCCTATCCGTGGAGGCTGTGGCTCGACCAGTGGGAGCTCGCTGCGATCCCGACCGCGGTCACCTCCGGCGGCGTGCAGATCCCGCTGTCCGCGTGCAACTTCGAGCCCGTCAACTCCGGGCCCCCGTATACATCCCTGGAGCTGCGCCGCGACCTGCCGTACAGCTTCGGGGTCGGGCCGACGCCGCAGCGGGACATTGCCATCACCGGCACGTGGGCCGGGTGCCCACTGGACACCGATCCGGCCGGCCAGCTCACCGCCGCCGTCTCCACGACGACCGCCACCACCGTTGGCGTGACGGACGGCAGCCTCGTCGGCGTCGGTGACCTCCTCATCGTCGACTTGGAGCGGATGCTCGTCACCGGCCGGGCGAGCAATGACACCGGCCAGACCCTCGTGTCCGGGGCGACGACGGCGAACCCCGGCGACAACGCGCTCACCATCCCCGACGGCACACAGGTCCACGTCGACGAGGTCATCCAGGTAGATGCGGAGCGCATGCTGATCTACGACATCACCGGGAACGTCGCGACGGTGAAGCGGGCCTGGGACGGCACCGTCCTGGCCACCCACAGCGCCGGCGCCCACGTGTACGCCTTCCGCACCCTGAACGTGCGGCGCGGCATGCTCGGCACGGCCGCGGCCACCCACGCCAACGCGGCCGCGTGCGCCATCCACCGCGTCCCGGCCCTCATCAAGGACCTCGCGGTCGCCGAGGCGGAGAACCGGCTGCTGCAGGAGATCTCGGGGTACGCCCGGTCGACGCCCAGCAGCTCCGGGAACAGCAAGCAGACCCAGGCCCGCCTGGACGCGCTGAACGACCTCCGGGACCGCGCATACACCGCCCACGGGCGCAAGAACCGGCAGCGGGTGATCTGACATGGCGTCCTACGGCATCAGCCTGCGCCTGAAGGGCCCGATTGTGGAGGGCCGCGGCCCGGCCATCGTCAAGGCGATGACCGAGGTCGCGATCGAGGAGCTCGCCGACTACACCCGCTACGAGGTCCTCATGCAGCTCGACAGCGTGCTGCAGCATCCCACCGGCTACTACGAGTCGCAGATCGTCAAGGACCGCGTCGCACCGGACATCTACTCCGTCAACGACTCCGGCGTGATCTACGGGCCGTGGCTGGAGGGCATCGGCTCCCGCAACGCCCCCGTCACCAAGTTCGAGGGCTACCACACGTTCCGCACCGTCCGGAACCGCATGGCGCAGAAGGCCATGGCCATCAGCGAGGCGGCCATCGCACGGCAGATGGGGGCCCTGGAATGAGCCTCGACGCGACCACCATCCTCAACGCCGTCGTCGGACACGCCCTCGCCTCCGGCTACTTCGAGCAGGTCAACGGACACGAGCCCCTGTCACCGCCCACGACCGGCGTGACGGCCGCAGTGTGGACGGAAGAGATCGGTCCGGCCCGCGGCACCTCCGGCCTCGATTCGACGTCCGCGCGGCTGGCCCTGTTCGTCCGCCTCTACATGCCGATGGCACAGCTGCCGTCCGACGCGATCGACCCGAACATGATGGCCGCCATCGACGCGCTCTTCACGGCCTACAGCGGCGACTTCGAACTCGGCGGCCTCGTCCGCGAGGTCGACCTCCTCGGGAGCTACGGCGCCCCGCTGTCCGGCCGCGCGGGCTATCTGAAGACGTCCGGCGTCGATTACCGGGTGTTCACGATCACCCTTCCACTCGTAGTTAATGATCTTTGGGAGCAGGTGTCGTAGTGGCAAAAACCTCAGGCCTCGGGAACGCCCTCTACATCTCCGGCAACGACCTGTCCGGCGACATCACCGCCCTCGGCAACGTCGGCGGCGGCCCGGCCGTCCTGGAGAACACGGGCATCAACAAGAGCGCGTACGAGCGGCTCGGCGGCGTGCGGGACGGCCGCCTGGAGGCCACCAGCTGGTGGAACCCCACCGGCGCCCACCCCGTGCTGTCCGCCCTGCCGACCACGGACGTCCACGCGATGTACTGCTGCGGCACCGCGCTCGGCAGCCCGGCCGCGTGCATCGTCGCCAAGCAGGTCAACTACGACGGCACCCGCGGCAACGACGGCGCCTTCAACTTCGCCGTGTCGTTGCAGTCCAACGCGTTCGGCCTGGAGTGGGGCTACCTCCTTACCGCCGGCCAGCGCACCGATGTGGCGGCCACGAACGGCACCGGGGTGGACTTCGGGGTCGGTAGCTTCCCGCTGTTCAACGGGCAGGCCCTGTACGGGGCGCAGTGCTATCTGCAGGTGTTTGCGTTCACCGGCACCGACATCACGGTCAAGGTCCAGGACTCGGCGGACAACGTCAGCTTCGCCGACGTGGCAGGCATGGCGTTCACCGCGGTCACCAGCGGGCCCGGCGTGCAGCGCATCGCGACCGCTTCGAACCAGACGGTGCGCCGATACCTGCGTGCGGTGACCACCACCAGCGGCGGGTTCACGACGTGCACGTTCGCGGTCGCCGTGTCCCGCAACGACGTCTCGACGAGTTTCTGAGGAGGCGGAGCAGATGGCGATCGAACCAGCGATGCCCGTTGGCGCATACCAGACGTACGAGGTCCGCGCCCCGCGGGACGTGCAGCAGAAGTCGGCGTGCGAGCAGGCGAACTGCAGGGCGTGGCGGTATGGGTGGGAGTCCGTCATCGACGAGTCCACCCCGCTCGGCCAGCAGCAGGCCGCGTACATCCGCACCCAGTCGGGGCGCACCTTCCGTGAGCAGCGGTCCGACGGCGGCCTGACGGTGTTCCGGTTCGAGTCGGGGCAGCGCTGCTTCGCCGAGCACGGCACCCGGCCGGAGCTCTACCTCGTCCGCGACGGCGACCGTCGGGGCAACCCGACCGGCCGCCTGCGGCAGCACACGCGGCCGGCGGACTGGGTGGAGGACATGGCCGAGTCCCTGGACGCGGTCAGGACGGCCCAAGAGCGCGGATGACCGGCGTCTCCCGGGATCCAGCTAAATCGGAAAGAAAGGTGTAAACCATGGCGAAGCAAAGCGGACTTGGCTGGACCACCCTCAGCGTCGACGACGCCTCGGGCACGCCGCGCGACATCCGCAACGACATCACCAACCTCCAGTGGGCGATGCCCCGCGGTGTGCAGGACATCACCGGCATCGACAAGAGCGCGTACGAGCGGCTGCTGCTGCTCGCCGACTTCTCGATCACCCTGACCGTCGTGGCGAACTTCGCGACGAACCAGGAGCACGACGTCTTCAAGACCGTGTCGTCGACGTCCGTGAACCGGACCACGACCATCGGTATCGGCGGCAAGTCCCTCGCCAACGAGGTCCTGTACACCGACTACCCGCTCCAGCGGTCCAACTCCGGTGAACTCACCGCGTCCATCCCTGGCGTCCTCGCGGACGGAACTGTGCCGACCTGGGCGTAGGCCCTGCGGAATTCCACCAGCCAATTCACAGCAGAAAGAGAATTCCGTGGGCTTCGAACGCAACCCGAAGGTGTACCACCTCAAGTGGCAGGACGGCGAATACGCGGGCCTCGAAGTCCGCGTGCGCACCGTCAACATGGGCCAGCTCCTGGCCATGCGCACCGGGAGCGAAGGCAAGGACAGCACACAGGTCAGCGTGGACTACCTCGCTGAGCGCATCGTCGACTGGAACCTCACCAGCAACGGCGTCCCCGTACCTCCGACGCTGGAGAACATCCTCGCCGAGGACGACGATTTCGTCCTGGCCATCATCACCAAGTGGTCCCAGGCCATTTCAGGGGTGAGCGCCCCTTTGCCCGAGAGCTCGCCCAGTGGCGAGCCTTCCCCGGAGGAATCCGTAATTCCGATGGCACCACTGTCGGCGAGCCAAGCGAGCTGACCTACGCCCGCCAGATCCTCGCGCTCGCCGACCGCTGGAAGCGGCTGCCGTCCGAGATCGAGAACGAACCAGCCGAAACATTCCGGCTGCTGGAGATCGAACGATTGGGGGTGAACCCGGATGACCAACGTGGTGGAGATCCTGATCACGGCTAAGGACCTCGCAGGCCCGGCCATGAAGCAGGTCACCGCGCAGGTGGAAGGCACCAGCACGGCGATGAAGACCTTCCACAAGACCGCGCTCGTCGCCGGGGGCGCCCTCGCTCTGATCGGCGCCGAGTCGGTGAAGATGGCGTCCAAGTTCGACGCCAGCATGACCCTGTTGCACACGCAGGCCGGCGTGTCACAGGACAAGATTGCAGGGTTGAAGGCGGGCGTTCTCGCGCTGGCCGGGAAGGTCGGCCAGGACCCCGACAGCCTCGCCGAGAGCCTGTTCCACGTCGAGTCGAACTTCGAGTCGATGGGCATCTCCTCGTCGAAGGCGCTGCACCTCGTCGAGACGGCCGCGAAGGGCGCCACCACCGGCCACGCCAAGCTCGTCGACGTCACCAACGCCCTCACCGCCGCCGTCGCCTCCGGCATCCCGGGTGTACAGAACATGGACCAGGCGATGGGCGTCCTCAACGCCACCGTCGGCGTCGGCGACATGAAAATGCAGGACCTCGCCAACGCGTTCGGGTCCGGCATGGTCGCCACCGTCAAAGGCTTCGGCCTGTCCATCACCGACGTCGGCGCCGCGCTGGCCGTGTTCGGCGACAACAACATCCGCGGCTCGCTGGCGGGCAACCAGCTCCGCATGTCCGTCATGGCGCTCGCCCACCCGGTGGCGACCGCCGGGGACGCGCTCCAGAAACTCGGCCTGACGCAGACCACCCTCGCCACCGACATGCAGAAAGGCGGCCTGAAACTCGCCCTGGAAGACCTCGTCGACCGCATGCACAAGGCGGGGATCTCCTCCAAAGAGCAGGGCCAGATCATCACCGAGGCTTTCGGCCGGAAGGCCGGCGCCGGTCTGAACATCCTCGTCGGGCAGATGGACCGGCTGGAGTCGAAGTACCCCGCCCTGGCGAAGGGCGCCAAGAACTTCGGGCAGTCGTGGGCCGACACCCAAAAGACGTTCGCGTTCCAGTCCAAGCAGCTCCAGACCAGCCTCGACGCACTGATGATCAGCCTTGGCGAGAAACTCATCCCACCCCTGCAGAGCGTCGTCACCCTGCTGCTCGCCCACAAGACTGCCACCGTCGGCGCGACCGTGGCGATCGCCGGGATGCTCGCGGCCACCGTGGCGGTGTCGGCGGCGATGAAGGTGGCCGCTGCTGCCCAGATGGCGTGGGCGGCGGGCGGGAAGGCCGTGGCCGTACTGTCGGGCGTCTTCGAAACCGCCGCGCTCAAGGCCATGTACATGAAGGAGTCGTTCATTGCCGCGGGTGGCGGCGTGGCCGGGCTGAAGGCCGCGTTCGCTGAACTGGGCACCGTGGGCAAGCTGTCCGTCCTCGCGGGCGGCGTAGCGCTCCTCGCAGGCGCCGTCGTCCTGCTATCCCAGGCCGGTAAGCGCGTCCCGCCGGACGTCGACAAGATGACGACGTCGGTCGAGAAACTCGGCCTCACCGGGCAGACGTCAGGCGAGGCGCTGAGAATCTTCGGTAAGGACATGGGTGGCCTGGCGTACGACGTCGACCGGCTGGCCGGCAAGTCGTCGGGGATGGACAAGTTCAACGACGTCATGAACAAGATCTTCACCCTTGGCATGGAGAAGTCGAACTCGTTCAACATGGCCAAGGAGGACATCAGCGCCCTCGACAAATCCTTGGCCGGCCTGGTGGAGGGCGGCAAGGCGAATCTCGCGGCGGCGGCGTTGAAGCAGCTGCAGGACGCGTACGCGAAGAAGGGCGGGGACCCGAAGAAGCTCGCCGCCGAGCTGGGCGACTACAACAACGCGCTGGCGGGGACGGCGATCGAGCAGAAGCTCACGGCCGACTCGATGGGGCTGTTCGGGCAGAAGGCGGTGTCCACGCAGGCGGCGCTCGACGCGGAGAGCCAGGCTGCAAAGGGCCTCGAACAGTCGATCATGGCGTTGAACGAAGTCCACCGCGGCGCTTACGACGCCGAAACCGGCTTCTACCAGGCCATGGCAGACGCGACGAAGGCAATCAAGGACAACGGGAAGACGCTCAGCCTCAGCTCGGACGCAGGCCGGAAGAACCGTGACGTCCTCTCCCAGCTGGCGGCGAAGACCGAGGACCTCGTCGACAAGAAGATGAAGGAGAAGGCGTCCTGGGACCAGGTCGACAAGATCTACCAGCGGGGCCGTAAGAGCCTGATCGACACCGCGATGGCGATGGGCGACACGAAGAAGCAGGCCGCGGCCCTCGCCGACGAGATCCTGAAGGCGCCGGACGCGAAGAAGCTGAAGGTCAGCGTCGACAAGAAGACGGCCGAGCAGGACATCAACGCGTTCAACGCGGCGGTGAAGAAGACCCCGGGCGCCAAGTCGGTGACGCTGGCGGCACTGTCGAAGCCGGCGGAGACGGTGCTGGAGGCGTTCGGCCTCAAGGTCAAGCACCTCCCGAACGGCAAGGTCACGGTCACCGCAGCGGCTGGCGGCGCACTGGCCGCGATCAGCAACGTCGCGGGCGCGCTGAACAACCTCGACGGGAAGACCGCACACACCTACATCATCGAGGCAACCAAGACATCGAACGCGGGCACCGTCTACCACGAGGGCGGCAAGTACGCCCGCGGCGGCCTGGTCCGCCGCTACGCCGACGGCGGCAGCATCGAAGGCGGATCCGGCACGCAGGACGACGTGCCGCTGCTCGCGATGGGCGGCGAGTTCATCGTCAACAAGAAGCAGACGCAGAAGTACCGCGCCATGCTGGAGGCGATCAACGCAGACAGGGTCCCGCACTTCGCGAAGGGCGGCCTCACCAGCGCGGAGAAGGACGCCCGCAAGCAACTCGAAGGCAGCTTCGGGATCTCCTACTTCGGCAGAGCTGCCGGCTATCAGCACACACCGTTCGAACGTGACCTCGGCTCGCCCACGGACCTGGGCGCTCTGGTGTCGTCGCTGAACAGCGTGGCAGGGGAGATCCGGGCAGCGTTCCGCGGGCGCACGGAAACGCACCTGCTGAAGGAACTGGACTCCGTCGGCAAGTCGCTGATCCGCTACGACAAGAAGCTTGCCGACGTCACCAACTCCCTCGACAAGGCGAAGTCGAAGCTCGATGACCTGAAGAACTCCGCCAGCCAGCTGTCCGACAGCGTGAAGTCCGGGATCCTCTCCAGCGCGAACATCACCCAGGGCACGTCCGGGCAGACGGTGACCGTCGCGTCGATCATGGGCGGTCTGACGCAGTCCCGCGACCAGGCGTCTGCGTTCGCCGGCGCGCTGAAGGGCTTGAAGGCGAAGGGCCTGTCCGCGTCTCTGATCCAGCAGATCGGCGAGGCCGGCATCAACGGCGGCGGCCTGGAGACGGCGGGAGCGCTGCTGGGGGCGTCGTCGTCGGAGATCTCCTCCCTGAATTCGTTGCAGGGGCAGATCAACAAGGCTGCGGGGGCGGCGGGGAAGTCCACGTCGGATGCGGTGTACGGGGCGCAGATCAAGGCGCAGGACAAGCTCGTCAAGAGCCTGGGCCAGCAGCAGGCCCGGCTGGAGAAGGCGATGAACCACCTCGCCAATGTGATGGAGAAGTCGCTGTCGAAGGCGATCGGCCGGAAGGCGTCGGGCGGCGTCGTCGGCGCGGCCGCGTCCGGTGGTGTACGGGGCGGTCTGACGTGGGTGGGCGAGTACGAGCCGGAACTGCTGGAGCTCCCGGTGGGGGCGCGGGTGCATTCGGGCCCGGACTCGCGCCGCATGGCCGGCGCGGGCGGGGGCGGTCACGGCCAGCCGATCGTCATTCAACTGGATCTCGATGGCAAGCGGTTCGGTGAGGTGTGGGTGAACGTCGGGCGCCGTGAGGTGCGGGCCCGGGGCGGTATCGAGGCGACATTGCGGCCGCCGCGCGGCCGATAGAGCGAGAGGAACAGGCAATTGCCGTACATCACCTGGAACGGGCCAGCCCCGACGACCGCCGCACTCGCGTCGGTGAACACCGGGACCACCATCAAGACCATGCTCCAGCTGGCCACCCCGGCAACGCGCATGATTCAGCTGCTGGAGTGGGGGTGGAGCAGCGACGACCCGCCGGGCGCGGACGGCGTCATCGAGCTGCTCCAGACCGACGTGGCGGCCACTGTGGCCGCGCACGTCGCCTCCGGGGTGGTCAACCTGGACCCGAACGGCACCGCCAGCCTGCTGACGCTGGGCACCTCGGCGACCGGCTACACGGCGAGTGCCGAGGGCACGATCACTGCGACGCGGCCCTTCGATGCGATCTCTCTCAGCTCGGTGTCTGGCGAGTCGTCGCTGTCGTACGTGCGGCAGTGGATGCCGGACGCCCGCCCGATCATTCCCGTGTCCAAGTTCTTGCGGGTGCGTGCGACGACGCCGACCACGGGCATCGACATGCGCTGCTACATCGTGTTCAACGAGGTGGGCTGACCTGTGGCGCCTGGGCTTGCCCCGCAGCTTGCGGCGCTCAAGCGCCGCCTGTTCAACCTGCCCGCGCCCGCGCGCAGCAGCGGGGAGGCGTCCAACGGCCAGCCAGTCCAGGTCGAAATGCTTGTCGCGGGAACGTGGATCGACATCACGGACCCGTACACGATGGTCCGCGACGACTCCGGGAACATCCCCGTCTCCACCGGCATCCAGGGCGGGGAAGGCTCGCAGACGGAACGGGCACAGGCCAAGCTGGTCTTGAAGAACCAGGACGGCCGCTTCAGCCCACGGAACCCGTCAGGCCCCTACTACGGCGCGATCGGACGAAACACGCAGTTCCGGATCAGCGTCCCGGACGGCAACGGCGGCAAGAGCTACCGGATCTGGGGTGAGGCCTCCGCGTGGGAGCCCGGATGGGACTCGACGGGCACCGACGTGTGGGTGGACGTCACCATCGTCGGGATCATGCAGCGACTCGCGCAGGCCCCGACCCCGGAACGGTCGGTCATCTACAACGCCATCACGAGTCCACCGCCGTCCGGTCTGGTGGCGTACTGGCCGATGGAGGACCCGACGGGGTCCACCCAGCTCGCCTCGGCGCTCACCAGCGGCTCACCGATGACATGGACGGGCACACCCAACCTGGCCTCGTATGAGGGGTTCTCGGCGTCCGATCCGCTGCCCGACCTCACCTCGGCCAGCCTCTCCGGCGGCGTCGCCCACTACGACGATCCGACCGCCACCCAGTGCAGGTTCCTGCTGTACGTGCCCAAGGCGGGGCTGGCGGACGGCAAGCTGATCTGCGCGATCGACCAGCTCGACTACTCGTCTGGGTCGGCACAGATCTTCGAGCTGTACTACAGCACCACCGACGCTTCCAACTCGCTGGTCCTGCGGACCCTCGCCTCCGACGGCACGTTCCTCGGCATCCAGCTGCCGAACACCCTCGACGTCCGCGGCCGCCTCCTCTACGTCAGCATCGAGTTGCAGGAGTCAGGGACGGCCATCACCCGGCAGATGCAGCTCAAGGACGTCGCGACCGGCCGCACGTACACGGTCTCCGACACCCAGAACCTCACCCAGCTCACCCGCGTCACGAAGGTCAGCTTCGGGATCGCGTCCCGCGCCGCGGCTGGGCCTACCTCGACCGCGAACCTGCCCGGGACGGTCATCGGCCACGCAACGCTTGAGAACGCCATCACCACGATCGACGCCCTCGGCGTGCGCCTCAACCCCGTCGGGGAGACCGCGGGCCGGCGTATCCAGCGGCTGTGTGGCGAGGCCGGGATTCCCTTCGAGTGGATCGGCAGCCTCGACGACACCGTCCCGCTCGGCGCGCAGCCCAAACAGAACACGCTCGCGTTGGTGCAGGAGGCGTGCCTGGCTGACGGCGGCCTCCTGTACGAGACGAAAGACGTCCTCGGCCTCGGCTACCGCACCCGCGCCTCCCTCACCCAAGACCCGGTACTGGTCCTGTCGTACACCGGCTACAACCTCGCCGACATTCCCGTCCCCGTCGAAGACGACCGGCAAATCCAGAACAGCCTCACCGTCACCGTCAACGGCGTCAGCGCCACCTACACCGAAACCGACGGCACCCTCGGCACCGACAGCATCGGCACCTACGGCGAGAACACCGGCCTCACCCTCAACCTCGCCTCGACTGACACGCCGACGCTCCTCGACGCAGCTGCGTGGCGTGTCCACCTCGGCACCGTCGACGAGGCCCGCTACCCGACCATCGCCGTCAACCTCGCCCACCCGTCGATCACTCCGGACCTGAAGCGGGCCATCCTGGGCCTGCGCATGGGCGACCGTGCACAGATCACGGGCATGCCCTCCTGGCTGCCGCCGGACAACCCGGATCAGCTGGCCGTCGCCACCGACGAGACCATCACCCAATTCGAGCACAAGATCACGCTCAGTTGTGCACCGGCATCCCCGTACTCGTACATCGGCTACCTCGACACCACCGCCCGCATCGACACCGACGGCTCCCAGCTGCTCACCGCGATCGGCAGCGCAGACACGTCCATCGACATCGCCCCCGTCTCGGATCCGACGATGCTGTGGACCACCAGCACCTCCGACGTCCCCCTCGACGTCCGGATGGGCGGCGAGGTCATGCGGGTCACCGCCATCGGCCCGAAGGTCTCCGACACGTTCACCCGGGTCACAGCATCCGGGTGGGGCACAGCCGACACCGGGCAGGCGTGGTCGACGGCCGGAGGGTCGGCGTCGGACTTCTCGACGAACGGCACGCAGGGCCTGCATTCGGTGGGGTCGGTGAACGCCTCCCGGTACACGGTCCTCACCGCGCCGACGGCGGATGTGGATGTGCAGGTGCAGGTGGCGACGAGCGCGCTGGCCACCGGCGGCCCGCAGTACGCGCACGTGGTCGCCCGCTATCTGGACGCGAACAACTTGTACGCGGCCCGGCTGGCGTTCCAGACGGACCAGACGGTGATCCTCACCCTGCAGAAGCGGGTGGGCGGCGGGCAGACGGATCTGACCGCGGTCACGACACCGCTCACGCACGCGGCCGGCACGTTCTACACGCTGCGGTTCCAGCTGTGGGGCAGCCTGCTCCGGGCGAAGGCGTGGGCGCCGGCCACGGATGGGGAACCGCCGTGGCTGCTGACGACGACGGACACAGCACTCACGGTGGCGGGCTCGGTGGGGGCGCGGACGGTCCTCGACGCCACGAACACCAACACCCTGCCAGTGACGTTCACGTTCGACGGCTTCCAGGTGACGAGCCCGCAGACGTTCACGGTGACCCGCTCCATCAATGGCGTGGTCAAAGCCCATAACGCGGGTGAGCCGGTCTCGCTCGCCTTCCCGACGATTCTCAGCCTGTAAGGAGGCCCTGTGGCTACCGAGGCCTACCCCACGTTCCTGGCCGGACAGAAGCTGACCGCGAGTCTCCTGCGGTCGGCGCAGCCGCTGGTGGTCCGGAAGACCGCCGACACGTCCAGGTCGGCGACCACGACGACGACCCCCGACCCGCACTTGCAGATGGATGTCGTGGCGGGCGCGGTCTATGTCTGGGACGGCTGGGTGAAATACGACGCGGACATCGCAGGCGACCTCAACCTCGACTTCACCGTCCCGACGGGCGCGCTCGGCGAATGGACGGGCCTGGGCGCCGGTAACCCCGTAACCGGCGCGAGCTCGACGCCGACGCTGCGGATCGACACGGCCGGGGTCAGCGGCTACCTGATCCGGACCGAGACCAACGACGTCGCCCAGTCCCGCAGTTTCGGCGCGCTCGGGGTGGGTGCCACGCTCACCGTCGACATGAAGGGCACGCTCCGCATGGGCGCGACGGCCGGGACGTTCAGCCTGGACTGGGCGCAGGGCACGTCCAGTGCCACGGCCACGACCTTGTACACCGACAGCTGGCTGCGCTTCCAGCGCATCGCCTGAGAGGAGCGCACGTGGCGACGTATGTGGTGACGGGCAAGTCGAACGGGTCCCCGCTGGTGGCGGTGTCGATCGACTCGATCAGCCAGGACAGCCCGGTGGTGGAGGAGCTCGCGGTCGTGAATGCGGTCCGGGTGTTCCTGGAGGGCGTGCCTGGGGTGCAGACGGTGGTGGCGCAGCGGTACGAGCAGGTCGTAACGATCGTCTGATGACCGGGCTGGTTCATAGCCTGGAGACTTACGCTACGAGTCGTAGCGAAAGTACGGCACCGGCCGCGAAGGGACACCGCGTTGAACATCGTCCGCATCCCCGAAACCCACAACCGCGAGTACCGGCTGGGTCGGCACGTCCGCCACGACCCCCGCAGTGCCGACTACGCGCTCCCCGAGCTGCCCCGGACGGCCATCAAGAGCGTCACCTGGCAACGCCGCATCGCCATCCTCGACCAGAAGAACATCGGTGCCTGCGTCCCCAACATGGGCACCGCGCTCGTCGGCACCGACGCCCTGGGCTACACCGGTGTCTCCTCCGTCGCCATCGCGGAGGCCGACACGAAGGGCGAGTTCAAGGCCGGTTCCACTTGGGCGCTGGACGAGACGTTCGCCCTGAACATGTACCGGCTCGTCACCCGCCTCGACACCTACCCCGGGCAGTGGGAACCGGACGACACCGGATCCGACGGCCTCACCCTCGCCAAGGCCCTCGTCATGCTCGGCCTCTCGGACATCTACCAGCACGCGTTCTCCTACGGAGCTCTCGTGTCATCCCTCAACACGAAGGGCCCGGCCGGTTGCGGGACCGTCTGGTACAACTCGATGTTCGACCCGAAGCCCGACGGTGAGATCGTCGTCGACCCGACGTCCGGTGTGGCCGGCGGCCACGAGTACCTGGTCCGGCAGTTCGACGCAGACCAGGACCGGGTGTGGATCGACAACTCGTGGGGCGAGTCCTGGGGCCTGGACGGGCGGGCGTGGATCTCGGGCGCGGGGATGACGACGCTCCTGAAGGCGCAGGGTGACGTCACCGTGCCGCACCTGCTGGGCGCCGCACCCATCCCGACGCCGACCGGCCCGACCGGCGCCCAGGTCGCCGCCACGGTCCGCAGCGCACTGACCGGACTGGGGGTGTGATGATCCACGGCGTGGACGTGGCGGACTACCAGTCGGCCACATTCAGCACATCCGGCCTGGACTTCGTGTTCGTCAAGGCCACCGAGGGCCTGTCGTACACCAACCCGCTCCTGGCCGCGCAGACCAGACGCGGCCGGGACGCCGGGCTCGTCGTCGGCTTCTACCACTACCCGCACATGGCCAACTCGCCGCAGGCCGAGGCCGACTACTTCCTCAGCAAGGCGCCCATCCAGGCCGGGGACATCATCGGCTTCGACTGGGAGGGCTACGACACCGCCAACCAGAACGTCCCCAAGTCCCGGCAGCTCGCCTACCGCGACGCATGGCTGAGCTACGTCAAGGACAAGCTGCCGACTCACCGGGTCGGCATGTACTGCAACACCGACTACTGGCTCAACGTCGACAAGACGTCGACCTGCGGCGACTTCCTGTGGATCGCCACCGGCGGCCTCCCCGCCGGACAACCCGGCATCAAGCACCCGTGGACGTTCCACCAGTACAGCACCGCGGGCGGCATCGACCACGACGTCGCCAACTTCACCGACCGCGCCGCGCTCACCGCCTGGGCCCGCGGCCTCATCGAGGAGGACCCCATGGCGGGGATCACCAAGCAGGACATCGCCGACGCGTGCTGGCGGACCGACGACATCGCCGCCGGCTCCACGGAGGCCCACCCGCAGGCGAACCCGACGTGGGTGGCCGAGACCTACCTCAAGGGCACCTTCGAGAACACGGTGAAGCTGCTCGCGCAGGAGGCGGCGCAGGCGGCGGCCATCGCGAAGCTGGCCAGTCTCGTCGGTTCGGGTGTGGATACCGCGACGGTGGTTGCGGCGGTACAGACGGCCATCGCGGACGCGGTGGTGAAGGTGTCGGTCGACGTGACCGGCCCCCAGGGCTGAAGGAGCTCATCATGCAGGTGCAACTCGACAAGGCCTACTGGCTCGGCCTGGTCATCTCCGTCGTACTTCCCGTCCTCGTCGGCCTGGTGACCACAAGAGTCACGTCGGCCAGCCTCAAGTCGGTGCTGCTGCTCGCCCTTTCCACGATCAATGGGTTCGTCGTGGAGTACGCAGGCCCGCACCCCTCCGGGTACAGCGCGGCAACCGCCGCGGTGCTGGCGCTGGTGTCGTTTGGCACGGGCGTGCTGGCGCACTTCGGGTTCTGGAAGCCCATCGGGGTCGCCGCCAAGGCGCAGGACTCGTTCGTCAAGGCTGCCTGATCCTGCCCGATGCACGCTGCGGGGAGGTGGGATGGACGCCGCGCTGCTTACGTCCGTGTCCGCGTTGATCGCGGGCCCTGTGGCAGCAGCGGCGGCCATCTACAGCTCCCGTGGCGCCAACAGGGCAGCCCAGGAGGGCAACGCCGTGACCGGATTCAGCAGTCTGACGAATGAGCTCCAGGAGGAGCGCAAGGAGCTGCGCGCCGACCTGGCGACGGTGCGCGCCGAACTGGCCGCGGAGAAGCTGGAGACGGCACGCCTCCGGCTGTTGGTGCAGCAGCTGGGGGGTACGCCGTGACGCGCGCGTTGTACCGGGCCCGGCATCTGCTGTGGATCGTCGCCGCGCTCCTGTTCCTCGGCGGCGGCTTGGGCGTGGCGTTCATCCTGATCGGCAACGAATCAAGCCGCGCCGACGACCTGGCCACCGAGGCGAACCTCCGCGGGAACGCGGTGGCCACCCTCGCGGGGGACGTGCGGGCACTCCGAGAGCAGGTCAAAGCCCACGGTGGGACGCCGATAGTGCCGGATCCGACGAAGGCCGTGCCATCGCTCAGCGCGCGGGCGGAGGTCCCGGTGCCGATCCCGGGGCCGGCGGGTCCAAGTGGCGCTCCTGGCCCGTCGGGAGCGTCCGGGGCGCCGGGAGTCCCGGGGACCGCGGGGAGCCAGGGCGCGTCCGGTGCCCCGGGAGTGGCTGGCGCGACCGGTCCGGCCGGAGTTGCTGGCCCGGCGGGTGCCCAGGGTGCGGCTGGTCCGGCCGGCCCGAAGGGCGACCCGGGCGAGCGGGGGCCTGCGGGTCCGGCGCCGTCGGGTTGGACGTTCACCGACGGGACCGGGGTGACGCAGGAGTGCACGCCGGATAGTGACGGGTCGACGCATTACACCTGTGTGCCGGTGTCGTCGCCGTCGCCGTCTTCGTTGTTGTCGGTGAATCCGCAGGCTGCGCTTCTGGTGGGTGTTGCTGCTGTGGTGCGTAGGGGTGATCGGGGAGACCGGCGGGGAAACGGTTCGGCGCGAGGGTCAGGCCGTCACCGTGCTGGCAGCGCGCATCGGTGAGAAACCGCCGTCACGCGGCTTCGACGACCTCGGCCCGATCAGCAGCCGCCCACTCCACCACCAGCGCCGCATA
The DNA here is from genome assembly GCF_003814875.1 of Streptomyces sp. Ag109_O5-1. Classification (GTDB taxonomy): domain Bacteria; phylum Actinomycetota; class Actinomycetes; order Streptomycetales; family Streptomycetaceae; genus Streptomyces; species Streptomyces sasae. Next base: position 3,677,661 of record NZ_RKQF01000001.1, read on the forward strand.
CTCGCTGCTCTCCTCGTCCGTGAACGGGCGGAACCTGGCACCCATAGCGAGCGCACGGATCGCGTCGTTCACCACGTCAGCAGGGCGCACCCTGCCAGGGGCGGAAGGGGTTGGGGGCATGCTCTCAGTCTAGAGATCCACACCCCGAAAGACTCATGCCAGTCACGCCCGTTTGACGAGCGCCCCCACGAAAAAGGCCCCGCCCCATACTCTGGCAGTGCGACCTGTACAGAGAGAGGGGCGAGACCGTGCCTGTTGATGCTACCCCGGACCCATACGCCGACCCGCTCAAGTTCGGCCAACGGGTGCAAGTGCTCCGTGAGCGCCGCGGCATGACCCAAGCGCAACTCGCCGACCTCGTCGGCCTGTCACCGCACACCCTCCGGAAAATCGAGAACGGGCAGCAGAAAGCCCCCAGCCTCGACATGGTGCTGCGCATCGCCGAGGCACTCCGGGTCCGGGACCTCGCCGACCTCACAGGACTCCCCGACGCCCACGTTGACCTCTTCATCGGCCCCGGCCACCCCCGGCTCGCCGCAGTCAAAGCTGCCATCGACAACTTCGCGCTCGGCTCAAGTCTCGAACCGCCGCCGATTCCGCACCTGGAGGCCCGACTCCACGCCGCATGGAAGGCCCGGCACGGGGCCGGCAACCACCGCGAAGAGATCGGGAAACTCCTGCCTGACCTGATCCGCGACGCGCAGGCACTCGTCCGGCATGCGGATTCAAGCAACGACCGGCGCCACGCCCAGGCCCTCCTTGCCGAGGCCTACAGCCTCAGCCAGTTCTTTGTCGCCTACCAGCCGGACTCAAGCCTTCTGTGGCGCGTCGCCGAACGAGGCATGGTCGCCGCCCAAGACAGCGGGGACCCGCACGCGATCGGCGTCGCCGCATGGCTCCTCGCCCAAGCCCACCGCGACACCGGACCCCGGCACTTCGACGCCGCGGATGCCATCAACCTGGAGGCCATCCGCTTCCTTGAACCGCTCTTGTCCGACGCGAGTGACGATGTCCTCGCGATCGCCGGCGCGCTCCGGTTCGAGCTGGGCTACACGGCCGCGCGCCGCCGGGATACCGGTACTGCGTGGGGGCACTGGGACAAGGCTCGGGAGATGGCGGCCCGGCTGCCGGGCGACTACTACCACCCGATCACGTCGTTCTCTCAGGCCATCATGGGTGCGCACGCGGTCACCGTGGCGGTCGAGCTCCATCAGGGTGGCGAGTCGGTGCGGCAGGCGGCCCAGGCGGACGCGGCTGTCATCAGGTCGAAGCCGCGCCGCGCGAGGCACCGAATCGAGGAGGCCCGCGGCTACCACCTAGACAATCAGCCGGACGTCGCGATCGCCACGCTGGAGAAGGCGGCCCGCACCGCCCCGGAGACCATCAAATACAACGGGTATGCGCGGGCCATCATTCTCGAGCAGGTGGAGTCGAAGCAGGCGCAGCGCCGTCAGCGGGCCTCGCAGTTGGCGATGGACATCGGCCTGTTGGCGGCATAGGGATACCGACCGGATTCCGGTCGTCGGTCGGCTCGGGGCGCCTCTACGGTCACAGGTGTGAGACGGATCACCGTGACCGTGGAGGCGTGAGCCATGACGAGCGAGACAGCAAGAAGTACAGCCGACGCGCTCGTCCTCCTCGAAGTGCCCCCTTACGACGAGCTCTCCGAGGAACAGAGGCGCGGCGCACGCTGCGTGTGGACGAACATGCCGCTCACGGCGGAAACGGCGATAGATCTCGGCGAGCGTGCCGACGATGACGGGGTGCCGTGGTGGCCGCGCGCCTGGCGGTCCGGCATGCACGACGTCGCCGTTGCCACGCTCCGGGCCCACGCCGGCTGCTGCGAGATGTGCGCCATCGACGCCAACCTGTGCGAGACGGCGACGGCCTTGAGTGGGTTGACGAGGGAGTACCCGCGGTGAGCGCGGCCGCCCGGTCTGCTGGGGAACAGGCCGACCTGATACCGGCGCTGATCGGCGAAGCGTTCGAGTCCACTCGGAATCCGCCGCCGCCTGCACGATTCGCCGAGATCGACAGGGCACTTCGGGGAGAGATCAAGCGCCTGTCGAAGATCGCCGACGGCCTGTGCCGGCAGCGACCGCACCGCTCGCGCGGCTGGTATGCCCTGGTGAACGCCATCGAGAAGGCCGACGACGCCCTGTCGTGCGAGCTCGCCGAGGCGCCGCTTGCGGCGGGTCTGCACGTCTCTGAACTCGCTCGCAGGGTTCTCGAACTGAAGAGGGAGATCGCGTCATGATGAAGACGGACGCGGAGAAGCGGGTGGAGCAGGCTGACGGTTCGGGCTACCGCGCGGCCGGCCTCTGCGCGGCCCGGCACTCCAGCGGTGCGCTGTGCACCCGCAGCGCCAAGGACCGCCACGGCGCCGGCGAGCACGGCAACCCCTACATCCGCAAGTCACCCGCGGACGCCGTCGGTCTGCGGTGGTAGAGCTCCGGTCCCGGCGTACGCCGATCGCGCCGGGGCCGGGTAGAGCCGGCCGCCCCCGCCACCCCGACGGCGGCGGCCGAAGGCCCGCTGTCAGGTCCACCCCTGTGCCTGGCAGCGGGCCGCTCAGCGGACGAGATCCGCGAGCGGCACGTTCAGGGCATCGGCGATGAGGAGTAGCCGGTCGATGCTCGTGGCGTGGGCGCCTTGCTCGATCCGGTTGATGGTTTTGCGGTCGACGTCGACGAGCTCGGCTAACTGCTCCTGCGAGATCTTGCAGGATTCGCGGGCTGCCCGGATGGCGTCTCCGATGGCCTGGCGGCGGGTGAGTACCCAGTCGGGCAGGGGATCGGATGGCACGCATACACGCTGGTCAACGGATTGATCTTTGTCTGTACCATCGTTGGTACATCGTGAGTGCGGACTTCGGACATTACACAACCCTTACATGGATAAAACACACGTTCGAGTGGCGTGACAGTTGACTCATTGCCTAATAAAGGTTCAAGGAGCAACTATTGCGTGTCCATTCCAAGCAAACGAACAGCGCAGGTGGCACCACATGACCGATGAGCAGCCCCACCCGCCAGCGGGGCCCCTCACCGACCTCCAGTGCGCCCGCGTCGAACGCGTCCGGCGCGACCTGGAACGGACCCGCGCCGACGACCTCACCCAGCTCGACGCCGACGGCCTCATCCTCCTCGTCGAACGCCTCCGAGGGTGCCTCGTCGACGTCCTCGAAGTCGTCGACGAAGTCCTTGAGGAATCCGACGAGCTCACCGAGCCCTAGCTGCCCCCACCGATCTTCCTCCTCACGCTCGGGCGAGGGGTCTCGCTCGGATTGGCGTCGGCGATCCACGGGCCCTCGTCCGACGGGTCGACGACACCCTGTTCCAGCCACTCGTAGGAGCCGCCGAGGACACCTTTGACGACCTTGCGGTCCAGGTCGTCGGTGTTCGACCAGAGGCGGGTGAACAGCTCGTCGACGCGGATGCGGGCCTGCCGGCAGAACGCGTCGGCGAGCTGGTAGGCCTCGCGTCCGTGGTCGCCCTGGCTGCGCAGCAGCTCGGCACGGACGCAGGCCGCGCTCATCGCGAACAGTTCGGCGCCGATGTCCACGATCCGGCCCAGGAAACCCTGCTTGGTCTCCATCCGGCCCTGCCAGCGGGACATGGCGTAGAAGGTGGAGCGGGCCAGCTTGCGGGCGTGCCGCTCGACGTAGCGCAGATGCGGGGAGAGGTCCACGTCGTGCTTGAAGTCGCCGTAGGACGTGGGGAGCTGACCCGGTCCCGCGACCAGCTTCGGCAGCCACTTGGCGTAGAAGACGCCCGCGTTCGCGCCCGCCTTCGCCTTGTCCTGGAGGGACTTGTCGGGGTCGATGAGGTCGCCGGCGACCGAGAGGTGGGCGTCGACGGCCTCGCGGGCGATCAGCAGGTGCATGATCTCCGTGGAGCCCTCGAAGATGCGGTTGATCCGCAGGTCGCGCAGGATCTGCTCGGCGGGTACGGCGCGTTCGCCGCGCGCCTTGAGCGACTCGGCGGTCTCGAAGCCGCGGCCGCCGCGGATCTGGACCAGCTCGTCCGCCATCAGGCAGCCCATCTCGGAGCCGTAGAGCTTGGCGAGGGCGGCCTCGATGCGGATGTCGTTGCGGTCCTCGTCGGCCATCTGGGAGGAGAGGTCGACGACCGCCTCCAGGGCGAAGGTGGTCGCCGCGATGAAGCTGATCTTGGAGCCGACCGCCTCGTGCAGCGCGACCGGCTTGCCCCACTGCTCGCGGACCCCCGACCACTCCCGGGCGATCTTCAGACACCACTTCCCGGCGCCCACGCACATGGCGGGCAGGGAGAGCCGGCCGGTGTTGAGGGTGGTGAGCGCGATCTTCAGGCCCGAGCCCTCGGGTCCGATGCGGTTGGCGGCCGGGACCCGGACCTGGTGGAAGCGGGTCACGCCGTTCTCGATGCCGCGCAGTCCCATGAAGGCGTTGCGGTTCTCGACCGTGATGCCCGGGGAGTCCGCCTCGACGACGAAGGCGGTGATGCCGCCCTTGCCGTCCTCGGACTTCGGGACGCGGGCCATGACCACGAGCAGGTTGGCGACCACGCCGTTGGTGGTCCACAGCTTCACCCCGTCGAGGACGTAGTCGTCCCCGTCCCGTACGGCGGTGGTGGCCAGGCGTGCCGGGTCCGAGCCGACGTCCGGCTCAGTGAGCAGGAACGCCGAGATGTCGGTGCGGGCGCAGCGGGGCAGGAAGGCGTCCTTCTGCTCCTGAGTGCCGAAGATCTTCAGCGGCTGCGGTACGCCGATGGACTGGTGGGCGGAGAGCAGTGCGCCGACGGCCGGGTTCGCGGAGCCGACCAGGGCGAGGGCCTTGTTGTAGTAGACCTGGGTGAGGCCGAGGCCGCCGTACTTGGGGTCGATCTTCATGCCGAGGGCGCCGATCTCCTTGAGGCCGGCGATGACCTCGTCGGGGATGCGGGCCTCGCGCTCGATGAGCGCCGAGTCGATCTTCGTCTCGCAGAACTCGCGCAGTTCGGCGAGGAACTCCTCGCCGCGGCGCACGTCGTCGTCCGCGGGGAGCGGATGAGGGTGGATGAGGTCGAGCCGGAAGCGCCCGAGGAACAGTTCCTTGGCGAAACTGGGCTTGCGCCAGTTCTGTTCCCGGGCGGCCTCCGCCACCTGGCGGGCCTCCCGCTCGGTGACGGTGGGTTTCTTGGTGGTGGGGGCGGACATTCGAGGCTCACCTCGCCACAAAAGGGGACGTTGAGGACCGTTCGTTACCGACCAGTGCTACTGGATCGTTGGTACCCGAAACGGGCCGCCCCCACCAGTCCTCGCGGTCCGATCGGACGACAAGCCGACCGTCCCGAGGGTCCCCTCTCAGCCGATGTCGACGGAGTACGACTTGGTGTCAAGCCGTCCCGAGCCCTTGAAGACCTCGGTGCCGGACTCGATACCGGAGACGTACTTGTCGTTGCTCAGCAGCTTGCGGCGGACCAGAGCCTGGGTGAAGTCGTCCAGGTTGAGCGTGGCGCCGGTGGTGTTGGCGCGGCGGACGAAGGAGTAGACGTTCCAGCCGATGTCGCCCTGGTAGATGTCCCACATCGCGCCGTCGAGGCTGACGCTGCCGCACTTGGTGCCCAGGACCACGGCGCCGCGCCGACCAGGGCGGGGCCGGGCCTGACACTCGAACACGCGTCCCCGCGGTCGCCGGATGCGGTGATGACCCGCCACACGAGTGGGCCGACACCGTAACGTCGCATTGTCAGTCCGTAAGCCCTTGAAGGCACGAACCGGCGAACACCGGGGACACGGTCGTACGTGGCGTCGACCGGACTGCCGTCATCGGGTGCTGCCCGAGGTGGGTGCCTGCCACCGTACCCGCACTCGCAGGTTGGGGTGGATGCGACCCGTGACCGCCCTGTCGTAGGGGGCAGTCGCGCGCGCGACAAGGCGTGCACGGCCGAGGGGCGAACTCGGTCGGGCACGACCGAGGGGGTGGCGTAGTACGTGCCGGGCGCGGCGCAGGCTGCGCTCGGCTTGCCACTCGCACCGCCCTACGCAACCGTGACGCCCGCGGCGGCGGTGAGCGCGACCGAGGCGGCCAGTAGCGTCTTCGCCGACTTGGACAGGCGCGGTCTGCGGTGTTGCATCCAGGGGTCCTTCCGGGGGACGGTTCGGGGTACGACCCGTCTGACGGCCGTACGACCTCTTTGTGGCCGCCGCCCCCGTGAAAGGTTGCCGACTCCGGCTCCCGAATTGAGTGTCGAAGCGCTTCGACAACCTATGGACACCCACTCCCACTGGGGCTACTGTCGAGACACCCTCACTCGCCCCTGTCAGCAATGCGCACTGTCGAAGCGCTTCACAATGCTTGGAGAGCTGGATGGTCACCCTCGCCGAGGTCGCCCAGCACGCCGGAGTCTCGGCGAGCACGGTGAGCTATGTCCTCAGCGGCAAGCGGTCCATCTCCACCACCACCCGGCAGCGGGTCGAGCAGAGCATCCGGGAGCTGGGCTACCACCCGAACGCGGGCGCCCGCGCCCTGGCCAGCAGCCGGTCGAACATCATCGCGCTGATGATCCCTCTGCGCACGGACATGTACGTGCCGGTGATGATGGAGATCGCCATCGCGGTGGCCACCACGGCCCGCATCCATGGCTACGACGTCCTGCTGCTCACGGGCGAGGAGGGGCCGGACGCGGTGCGCCGGGTCACCGGCAGCGGGCTCGCCGACGCCATGATCCTGATGGACGTGGAGCTGGAGGACGAACGACTGCCGCTGCTCAGGCAGACCGACCAGCCCTCCGTGCTCATCGGCCTGCCCGCCTCCACCTCCGGTCTGACCTGCGTCGATCTCGACTTCGGGGCGACCGGCGCACTGTGTGTGGAGCACCTCGCGAAGCTCGGTCACCGTGACATCGCTGTCATCGGCGAGGCCCCTGCGGTCTACGAGCGGCACACCGGATTCGCCGAACGCACCCTCGACGGACTGCGGTCCCGGGCCCGGGAGCTGGGCCTGAGGGTGCTGCACCGGCCGTGCGAGGGCGGGTACGACGCGATGACCGCGACCCTCGCCCGGATCTTCGACGAACGCCCGGGCACCACGGGCTTCGTCGTCCAGAACGAGTCCGCGGTGGAGCCGCTGCTCGCGCTGCTGCGCCAGCAGGGCCGGGCCGTGCCCGAGGACGTGTCGGTGGTCGCGATCTGCCCGGACCAGGTCGCCGTCCAGGCCTCGGTGCGGCTGACGTCGGTCGCCATCCCCGCGCAGGAGATGGGCCGGCACGCCGTGGAACACCTGGTTGCCAAACTGGACGGCCGGGGCAGTGACGAAGTCGTGCTGATCGCACCCGAGTTGACGGTACGGGCGAGCACGGGACCGGCGCCGGCCGGTTCCTGAACCGTTTTTCTTCCGGCTCATTTGCAGTGCCCTGGCCTGCCGGGGCACCTCCCTGTCTGCACTCCTTCAGGAGCACCCCCAGTGAATCAGCCTGCCGAAAACCAGTCCCCGGAAGTCCAGCCCAAGGTCAGCCTCGCGCAGTCCTCCCCCACCGTCGGCACGTTCCGTGAGCGGGACGGTGCGCTGGAGTGGAGCGGGCGCCAGGAGACACTGCGGATCGAGCCGTGGGGGCCGGACGCGGTCCGGGTGCGTGCCCGGCTCGGCGGTCCGGTCCTCGACGGCCTGCCGGGCGCGCTGCTCGACGAACGCCCGGTCACCGGGTCGACCGTCAAGATCGGTGACGGGGAAGGGTGGCTGACGGTCGGGGACCTGACCGTGGAGGTGTCCGCCGAGGGCCTGATCCGGTTCCTGCGCACCGACGACCTCACCGAGATCCTCGCCGAGGAACGCGCCCACTTCTGGTGGCCCGGCTCCCGCCTCTACACCGCCGTCGGCAACGGCTACCACCGGCTGGAGCAGCGGTTCGCCGCCTACGAGGGCGAGAAGCTGTTCGGCCTGGGCCAGCACCAGCACGGCCGGCTGGACCAGAAGGGCCTGGTCCTGGACCTGATCCAGCGCAACGCCGAGGTGTCGATCCCGGTCCTGGTCTCCAGCCGCGGCTACACGCTGCTCTGGAACAACCCGGCGATCGGCCGGGTCGAGCTGGCCGGTAACGGCACCCGCTGGGTGGCGGACTCGGCCCGTCAGCTCGACTACTGGATCACGGCCGGCACTCCGGCGGACGGGCAGCGCAACTACAGCGCGGCGACCGGCCGTTCGCCGATGCTGCCGGAGTGGGCGGCGGGCTTCTGGCAGTGCAAGCTGCGCTACCGCACCCAGGACGAACTGCTCGCGGTGGCAAGGGAGTACAAGCGCCGGGGCCTGCCCATCTCGGCCATCGTCTGCGACTTCTTCCACTGGACCCATCTGGGCGAGTGGAAGTTCGACCCGAAGGAGTGGCCCGACCCGGCCGCGATGGTCCGCGAACTGGACGAGCTGGGCATCAAGCTGGTGGTGAGCGTCTGGCCTTCGGTGTCCCCGCTGAGCGAGAACCACCCGGTCATGGAGCAGCGTGGCTACTTCATCGGCACCCAGTACGGCCCGATGGCACACGCCGACTGGCCGGACAAGGAGGTGGCGTCGACCGTCCAGGTGGCCTTCTACGACGCGACCAACCCGGACGCCCGGGACTACCTCTGGTCGAAGATCAAGGAGAACTACGTCGACCCCTACGGCATCACGGCCTTCTGGCTGGACGCCTGCGAGCCCGAGCTGAAGCCCGGCTTCCAGGAGAACCTGCGCTACTGGACCGGACCGGGTCTGGAGGTCGGCAACAGCTACCCCGCCGAGAACTCCCGCACCTTCTACGAGGGCCTGCGCGCGGAGGGCGAGGAGGAGATCGTCACCCTCAACCGCTCGGCGTGGGCGGGCAGTCAGCGCTACGGCGCCGCGGTGTGGTCGGGTGACATCCCCACCGACTTCGCCTCGCTGCGCCGCCAGATAGCGGCCGGTCTCAACACCGCGCTGTCCGGCATCCCCTGGTGGAACACGGACATCGGCGGCTTCCACGGCGGCGACCCGGACGACCCGGCGTACCGGGAGGTGATGGTCCGCTGGTTCCAGTTCGGCGCGCTGTCCCCGCTGATGCGTCTGCACGGCTTCCGCGAGCCTGGGATGCCGCTGGGCCCGGACATGACCGGCGGCCCGAACGAGGTGTGGTCGTACGGCGAGGAGGCGGGCGCGGTGCTGGAGAAGTACCTGCGGCTGCGCGAGCGCCTGCGACCCTACGTCCTGGAGGTCATGCGGGAGGCCCATCAGGAGGGCCTGCCGGCGATGCGGCCGCTGTTCCTGGAGTTCCCGCAGGACCAGGCGGCCTGGACGGTCGACGACGCGTATCTGTTCGGCCGGGACCTCCTTGTGGCCCCTGTACTGACGGCGGGTGCGACGGCCCGGACGACGTATCTGCCGGCGGGCGCCCGGTGGACGGACGCCTGGACGGGCGAGTCGTACGAGGGGGGTACGGCGGTGACGGTGGACGCGCCGCTGGATCGTATTCCGCTGTTCCTGCGGGACGGCGCGAAACTGCCGGTGACGGAGTAGCCACGGCGGGTTGCGGTTACCAGTCGGTAAATGTCTCAACTCGGCGGTGTGGTCGGGCAGTTGGAGGGGGTAGTCAGTATCCCCTCCCCTGTCCCCCATGAAGGGATCCGCTGCCGTGTCCTCCGGCCCGCTCTCGCTCACGCTCGCGAACGCCCTCCTGAGACCCGCCTCCCGCTCGCGCCGCACGCCCGACCAAGCCTTCGACCGGCTGCTCGACGCGGCCGGGCGGACGGAGGGCGACGAGCAATTCGTCGACGACTTCCGGTTCCTGCTGCGATGTTGGTCGGGCGCCGAGCACCTCACCCCGGTCGGCTGGCTGTCCGCGCGCGGACACGTCGGCCGCCATCTCGCCAACCGGGCCCGTATCCGCCGGCTGCTCGCCGAGCACCCCGGGATCGAGCGGGAACCGATCGAGCGTCCGGTGTTCGTGGTGGGCCTGCCCCGCACCGCCACCACGCTCACGCACAGTGTGCTGTCACTCTCCGCGGACCACCGCTGTCCGCTGCTCTGGGAGTTACTGACCCCGGACCTCGAACCCGGTTCCGAGGAAAGGCAGAAGGCGATCGCGACCGCCCGTCGCCTGGCCGGCGGGATCAACCTGTTCGCCCCGCGCTTCCGGCACATCCACGCCCTGCGCCCCGAGGGCCCGGAGGAGTGCACCTTCGCGCTGCCGCACACGGTGATGCCGCTGTCCCAGGCCGTCATCCCCGAGTACCTGCCCTGGCACGAGACCCGTGACTTCGAGGCCGACTACCGCTACCTCAAGCAGATCTACCAGGTGCTCCAGTACGGCCGGCCGCGCCGCCGCTGGGTGCTGAAGTCCCCGCTGCACCTGGAGAACCTGGACGCGCTGCGCACGGTGTTCCCGGATGCCACGATCGTGTGGACGCACCGCGATCCGGCCACCGCCGTGGCCTCGTTCTGCAGCCTGGTCGAGCACGGCATGGCGGTGAACACCCGCCCCCTCGACCTGAATTGGATAGGCGCCACCTGGCTGGAGCTGCTGGCCCGCTCGGCGTCCCGCGGCCTCGCCGCCCGTGCGGCCGTCCCCCGCGAGTCCCTCGTCGACGTGCCGTACTCCTGGCTGGGCTCCGACCCGGCCGCGGGCGCCCCGAAGCTCTACGCGGCCGTGGGCGCCCGCTGGACCCAGGCCGACGCGGCCCGCCTCTCCGCCGTCGCCGCCCGCCCCAAGGGCACTCGCGTCCACTCCTACGACCTGGCCCGCTACGGCCTGACCCGTGCCGACGTCGACACGGCCTTCGCCGACTACAACGCGCTGCGCGCGGAGGTCGACCGGGCCTGACCGCGAGGGGGTCGGCCCCGCACCGCACGCGGGGCCGACCCGTTGCTCAACTGCTGCTCACGCTCTCGCTGTTGACCGTGAAGTTCAGCCCGCCCGACGAGGACGTGATCTCGAAGCCGAACTGGAAGTCACCGATGGTGACGTTCCCGAACCAGCCCTTGGTGTCCTTGATCCACTTCAGGATCGGGAGCACGTTGACGGTGCCGGAGGACGAGTTCGAGGTGCGCACGAACGAGAAGACGTCGTTCGAGCCGTTGTTGCCCTTGTAGACGGTCCAGGTGTGGCCGCCCAGGGTCAGCGTGCCCTGCGAGGTGCCGAGGGGGCCGACGGCACCGGTGTAGTTCATCCAGAGCATGATCTCGTACTTGTGGCCCGTGTCCCAGATGTCGTACGACGTGTTGTACGCGCCGGACGACGGAACCGTGACGTTGTAGCTGCTGGAGAGCGAGGACAGCGAGGTGATCGACTTGCTGATCACCGCCTTGGCGTCGGGGTAGGACTTGATGCCGCCGGTGTTGGGGTGGTTGGCCCAGACCCCCCAGTTGGTGCCGGAGTTGGCCCAGATGCACTGGCTGCCGGCGCCGGAGCCCCAGATGTTGTTGTAGAGGGTGTAGCCGTTCAGCGTGGTGTTGCCCCACTGGTCGCAGGAGCTCCAGACGGCGGCCGAGGCCGGGGCGGAGGCGAGGCCGACGGTGGCACCGAGGGCGAGCGCGGGGGCGATCAGGGCCTTGGCGACCCTGCGGAGCGTGCGTGTTGCCATGGTGTCCCTTCCATGGGTGGGGGAATTGCGGTGGCTACCACGCCCCCGGGCTGAGGACGTGGTCTTCTCCGGCGACGAGGTCGAGCGGCTGCACGCCGGAGGAAGTCCACAGGTCGATGCGGAGCGTCCGGGACGGCTTCAGGACGGCCTGCGCACCGTCGGGGGTCCAGGAGAGGTCGAGTTCGGCTCCGAAGCGGGTGCGGATGCCGTGGAGGCGCCCCTGTGCGAGGGCGGCCGGGAGCGCGGGGAGCAGGACCAGGCGGTCCGGGGTCGACTGGACGAGGGCTTCGATCAGTACGGCGGGCAGGGTGTGGGCGGCGTCGGCGTTGTAGACGTTGCGGTTCGGGTAGTGGGCGCTCATCAGGGAGGCGTGGAAGAAGTCGCCGTCCAGGACCTGGCCGAGGGCGGCGGCGACCCGGTCGCCGTCCCGCAGCCGGGCCGCGATGAGCGCGTGGTGCAGGTGCCCGTGGGCCGAGTCGTTCTCGGCGCCCCGCAGTTCGAGCGCGCGGTGGGCGGCGGCCGCGAGCTCGGGGGTGTCGTACGGGGTGATCTCGTCGAGCGGCCAGACGCCGTAGAGGTGGCTGAGGTGGCGGTGGTCGTAGGTGTCGTCGAGACCGGGCCAGGCCCACTCGGCGAGCGCGCCGTCGGCGTTGACCCGGTGCGGGGGCAGCCGGTCGGCCAGGGCGCGCCAGCGGTCGGCGTCGGGTCCTGGGTGGTAGTCGGCGGCCGTGCGCAGGGCGTGCCGGGCGGCGGAGAGGTCCATCGCCGCGTTGATCGCGCCCCAGCTCGCGTCGGCGGGCCGGTTCTCGGGCGAGTAGGAAGGGACGACGACCAGGTGCCCGTCGGCGTCGGTCCGGGTGAGGAAGTCCTCGTAGAACGCGGCGACCTCGGCGAGCGCCGCCGCCGTCCGCGGATCGCGCTCGCCGCGGATCTCGTCGTGGTCGACGAGCGGCTTGAGCAGCCAGTCGGCGCCGGCCGTCCACAGATGCAGGGGGTACTCACGGCTGAAGTGGTACGACAGCCCGGACTCGCCGTCGCTGTGCGCGGGCGCGACCGCGCCGCGGGCGCCGAACACCGCACGGGCGTTCTCCCGCCAGTCGCCCAGCTGACGCTGGACCAGAGCGGCGCAGGCAGCGCTGACCTCGGGGAGCGCTGCGGCGGCCGCGGAGGCCGTCTGGAGGTTGACGTTGGCGTCGTTGGTGAAGGCGCCGGACCAGGCGGTGTCCCAGTCGCCGGTCCACAGCCCGGTCAGGCGGGGTGGGTTGAGGCCGGAGGCGGAGAGCAGGTGGTAGCGGCCGGCGGCGAAGAGCCGCTCCAGCAGGGCGGCCTTGGCCGGCTGCTGGAGCAACTCGGAGCCCGATAGCGCGCGTTCGGCCGGTGCGGCGGCCAGGTCGAGGGTGACACGGGTGTAGGCGGCGCGGTGCGTGTCGAGGTGGCGGGCGAGGAGGGTGTCGTACGACCGCCCGTACGACCTTTCGTCCGCGAGCAGTTCGCGCAGCTCCCGTGCCTCGGCGGCCACGTCGAGTTCGCCGGTGTGGCGGCGGACGCGTGTCAGGAGGAGGACGGTGGACACACCGGTGACCCGGACTCCCGGCGGGACGAGTTCGGTGGTGCCGCCGGTGACCGCGACGAGGGTGACACCGGTGTAGGCGCGGTCGCTGCCCGGGTAGCGGGCACGGAGGGCGAGCAGGGCACCCTCGGGGGTGCGGAGGGCGCCGTGACCGACGCCCAAGGCCTGTGGGGCGCCGGGGAGTCGGTGATCGAGGGAGATGTCGAGGTCGGCGGTGGTGCTGATCCGCTGCACGATCACGTCGTCCGCGCGGGAGACGAAGACCTGGCTGGTCCGGTCGGCGGTGGTGGCGGTGACCTCGCCGGTGGTGAAGTCGACGCTTCGGCGGTAGCCGTCGGTGCCGCCGGCCGGCGTGCGTCGCACCCGCGTCTGGAAGGCGGGGTGGAAGGGCTGGACCCACTGGAGGGGGCGGCCGTCGGTGAAACCCTCGGCGGCCTTCAGGTCCCCGGCGAGCAACCGGTCCTGGATGTCCGCGAGTTCTGCCGCCAGGCGTGGCGGACGGGCGTGTTCGCCGCCGTTCGGGCGGACCAGGGTGTGATGAGTGACGATGACACGGTCGTCGTTCGGATCGCCGAACACGAGGGCGCCATGGCGGCCGTTGCCGCTGAGGAAGGCGTCCTCCCAGCGGGCGGCCGGGGCGGGTTCCCAGGTGCCGTGGACAGGGCCGGTGGTGGTCATGGCAGCTCCGATGATCGTCGTGGCTTCAGCACCGCCACTCCGTACCGGCTGAGAACGATCTCGTCAATCAGGGTGGAGTCGGTCAGCAGGTCCCTGTGCGTACCGGGCACGGGGACCTTCACCTCCTCGCGCGCATGGTTGAAGAGGAACAGCAGCTCACCCCGGCGGACCGCCTCAACGCTGGTGGGCAGCCCATCGAGGACCGGGCGGACCCCGGCCCCGGCGGCGATCCCGGCGACCAGCTCGCGCAGCGCGGCCGGTTCCGGGAGCGTGGAGACGTACCAGGCGCGCCCGTTGCGCAGTACGGCGGGCAGGCCGTCGAGTTCGCCGCCCCGGTAGGGCACCGTCTCACAGACGCCGGGCGCGGCCTCGATCTCCTCCGACCACAGGGTCCCGCGGAAGCCCTCGCACTCGACGGACTCCCCCGCGTCCAGCGGCCACCACTCGTGCAGGGTGCGGATCCCGAACAGCTCGCGCAGCCGGGCGTCCATGCCGCCGGGGCGGATCCGGTCGTCCTCGTCTGCGATGCCGGTCAGGAAGCCGCTGACGAGGGTTCCGCCGCCGCGGACGTAGGCGAGGAGGTTGTCGACGGCGGCGTCGGTGAGGAGGTAGAGCTGGGGGACGACCACCAGCTTGTAGGAGAACAGGTCGTGTTCGGGGTGGGCGAAGTCGGTGGTGAGGTTCGCCTCCCAGAGGGCGCGGTGCCAGGCGTGCAGGACGTCGGGGAGGTCCACCTCCGTCGAGAGCCGGCCTTCGTGGGCGCCGGCCCACCAGGAGTGCCAGTCGTGGAGGACGGCGACGTCGGCTCCGATGTGATGATCAGTCACCTCTGCACTGATGCAGGCGAGTTCGGCACCGAGCTGCCTGACCTCCTGGTATGTGCGGCCCTCCTCCCCCGCGTGGCCGACCATTCCGGAGTGGAACTTCTCCGCGCCCTGCCTCGACTGCCGCCACTGGAAGTAGCAGACGGCGTCGGCGCCCCGGGCCACGGCCTGGAGGGACCACTGGCGGTTGAGGCCGCGGGGCTTGGGGTGGTTCACCCCGCGCCAGTTGACCGGTCCGGCGGCCTGCTCCATGAGCATCCAGGGGCCGCGCGCCTGGGAGCGGGTGAGGTCGTGGACGAGCGCGCCGTGCTGCGCGCCCAGGGGATCCCGCGGGTCGGGGTAGAGGTCGACGGAGACGACGTCCTCCTCGGCGGCCCAGCGCCAGGCGTCCTGGCCGATCCAGAGCGGCATGAAATTGGTGGTCACCGGGATGTGCGGGGTGTGCCGGGCGACGATGTCCCGTTCGGCCTGGTAGCACTCCAGGAGCATGTCGGAGGTGAAGCGGCGGAAGTCCAGCACCTGGGTGGGGTTCTTCAGGTAGTGGGCGTGGCGCGGGGGCAGGATGCCGTCCCAGGTGTCGTATCCCTGGCTCCAGAAGGCGGTCCCCCAGGCGGTGTTGAGGGCGTCGAGGGTCCCGTAGCGCTCGCGCAGCCAGCGCCGGAAGGCGGCGGCTGCTTCGTCTCCGTGGTCGAAGGTGCAGTACTCGTTGTTGATGTGCCACATGGTGAGGGCGGGGTGGCCGCCGTAGCGGGCGGCGAGGTCCTCGGTGATGGCGGCGGCGTAGCGGCGGTAGGTGGCGCTGGAGTGCGAGAAGTGCTGGCGGCCGCCCCACCACTCGGTGCGGCCGTCTGCGTCCCTGGGCAGCGTGTCCGGGTGCAGCCGCCCCAGCCACGGCGGCGGGGAGGAGGTCGGGGTGGCGAGGACGACCCCGATGCGGTTCTCGTGCATCAGGTCCATCAGCCGGTCCAGCCAGCCGAAGTCCCGTTCTCCCGGCTGGGGTTCGAGCTTCGCCCAGGAGAAAACGCCCATGGTCACGGAGTTGACGTGGGCGGCCTTCATCAGCCGGACGTCCTCGTGCCAGGTCTCCTCGGGCCACTGCTCGGGGTTGTAGTCGCCGCCGAAGAGGATGCGGCCGCGGGTGGCGTCGGAGAGCCTCGGTGGTCTTTTCTCAGCGGTCATCGGGCCGGCTCCCCGTACTGGATGCCGCGCCCGTTGGTGGCCAGGTAGACCCGCCCGTACACACGCGGGTCGCCGGTGACGGCCTGCCCGGTCCGGCCCCACTGGTGAGTTCGCACCTGTTGCCGGTTTGCGCTGTCCTGGCGTTTTCTGGTGTACACGGCTGAGTCCTTCTGTCGCAGCGCTGCCTTGGGAAACGAGAGTTCCTCTGCCGAACGCGTGACCTGCGCGAAAGCTGATCGTCGGGAGGGACGAAAACATCTTCTTGTCGGAGCGGGAGAGGGCGGACCGCGAGGCCGGACGTGTACACGTGGTACGCGGTGGCAGGAAGCTGCTGCGTAGTCGGCACAACCTCGAAGCGGCCCGTCCGGCTGAGGCGCAGTGGCGTCTGCGGTGGGAGGCCGAGCACTTCTTCCTCCAGGCCGACGGCGAGTCGGGCAGGCGGTTGGGGAACGAAACGATCCGTGTCACTCCCGGCGGTGAGGTGAGCATCAAACTTCCGGCGCCGCTGGCCGGTCTGGCAAACGCGCCCCACGACCGGTACGTGCTGTCCTGCCGGGTGGAGTTCCAGCACCGTGGCGAGCAGTGGGCCGACCGCATCACCGCCAACCGCGCCGTGGCGTACCGCGTCCACTACGACGTAGCACGTGATCGCTGGTATCTGACCGCCTCCTGGCAGATCCCGCCAGTGAGGTTGGTGCCGCTTCAGGCGGCCCGGGCCGACGGGCTGATCGGCGTCGACATGAATGCCGACCACCTCGCCGCATGGCGGTTGGACGCTCATGGCAACCCCGTCGGCGAGCCTCGCAGATTCGACTACGACCTCACCGGCACCGCGCACCATCGCGACGCGCAGCTGCGGCACGCCCTGATCCAGCTCCTGCACTGGGCGAAACGCCAGGGCCTGGCTGTGGGGCGTCGGACCCTCCAGGCCGGACCGGACGTCCAGGGGTTCGAGGGAACCCGCCCGCGCATCCCCGGACCACGGACACGATCCGTATGCGCCGGGTGTGGAGCGAAAGCGGGGGACCAGTGTGCCCACAACCGTTCGGGGCACACGGCTGAGCATGAGCTCTGGCAACAGGACTCACTCCCGCTCAGTCGCTGGGAACGGTGGAAGAGGACGCCGGTAGACGCACGTTCACCCCTTGACCGCCCCCGTCAGCATCCCCTTCTTGAAGTGCTTCTGGACGAACGGCGACAGGACCGCCACCGGCAGCAGTGCCATCACCATCACCGCCATCTGCACCGCGAGCCCCGACAGCTCACCCGTCTTGATGGCTTGGGCCATCCCCACCGGGGCCTCCTGCTTCTGGACCAGCTGGATCATGACGTTCTGCAGCGGCATCATGTCCTGGTTGTTGAGGTACAGGGACGCGTTGAACCAGGCGCTCCAGTACCCGACCGCGTAGAACAGGGTGATCACGGCCAGCACCGCCCGCGACAGCGGCATGACGATCTGCCACAGGATCCGGAAGTCGCCGGCGCCGTCGATGCGCGCGCTGTCGATGAGTTCCTGCGAGATGCCCATGAAGAACCCGCGCAGGACAAGGATGTTGAAGACGCTCACCGCGCTGGGGAGGATCAGGGCGAGATAGCTGTTCGTGAGGCCCAGGGACTGGACCAGGAGGTACGTCGGGATCAGGCCCGCGCTGAAGAACATCGTCGCGAGCAGCAGCATCAGGAACCAGCGGTGGCCGAGGGAACCGATGCGCGAGAGGCCGTAGGCGCACAGGACCGACACGGTCATCGAGAAGAGCGTGCCGACCAGGGCGATCGCGATGCTGATGATCGTGGCCCGGGTGACCTGGCCGCCGCTCAGCAGTTCCTTGTAGGCGACGAAGGTGATGCCCTTGGGCACCATCACCAGGCCGCCGGCCTGGTCGATCGTCCTCCGTGAGGAGAGGCTGGTGACGACGATGATCCACAGCGGGAAGAGGACGCCCAGGCAGGTCAGGGCGAGGACGAGCCCCTTGCCGGCCACTCCAGCCTTGCTCGGCTCCTCCTCCCAGACCGGGCGGGGCGGAGCGGCCCACCGGGACGGTTCCCGTACGGGCGGCTCGTCGATGACGGCGGTCACTTCTTGTACACCCCCTGCTCGCCCATGAGATGGGCCACCTTGTTCGCGGCGAGGACCAGGCCGATGCTGACCACGCCCTTGATGAGGCCGGCGGCGGCCGCGTAGCCGAAGTCCTGGTTGCGGACGCCGTTCCACCAGACGAAGGTGTCGAGGACATCCGAGGCTCCGGGGCCGACGGCGTCGCGTTGGAGGAGGATCTGTTCGAAGCCGACGGTCAGGGCGTCGCCGACGCGCAGCACCAGCAGCAGGGCGATCACCGGACGCAGGGCGGGGAGTGTGACATGCCACATGCGGCGCCAGCGGCCCGCTCCGTCCATCGCCGCCGCCTCGTAGAGGTCCGGGCTCACGGACGCCAGTGCCGCCAGGAAGACGATGATCCCCCAGCCCGCGTCCTTCCAGACGCTCTCCGCCGTGACCAGGAACTTGAAGGTCGACGGGTCGGACATGATGTTGATGCCGTCGTAGCCGTGCCGTCGCAGCAGCTGTGACAGCAGGCCCGCGCCGCCGAAGATCTGCTGGAAGACGGAGATGACCAGCACCCAGGAGAAGAAGTGCGGGAGGTACAGGACCGCCTGCGCGATCGCCCGCACCCGGGGCCGGACCACGCTGTTGATGAGCAGTGCGAGCGCGATCGGGATCGGGAAGAACAGCACGAGTTGCAGGAAGAACAGCACCAGGGTGTTCTTCACCGCGTTCCAGAACGCCGAGTCCGCGAAGATCTGCTGGAAGTTCTCCAGGCCCACCCAGGCGCTGTGCAGCATGGAGACGATGCCGTTGTCGCTGACGTACGGGTCGTAGTCCTGGAAGGCGACGATGTTGCCGAGGATCGGCAGGTAGTTGAAGACCAGGAGCAGCAGGACCGCCGGCAGCGTCATCAGGATCAGTACGCGGTCGCGTCTGAATCTGAGGCGCAGGCTCAGTTTCCCGGCCTTCGACTTCTTCTCCGTTCCGGTGGTGCCTTCGGACGCCACCGGAGTCCTCCCCGCTCTGTCGTCTGCCTCGGCCCTGCTGCGAGGCACCGTGCTGTGGGACACGGCCGTTCTCCTTGCCTCGGTGCCTGGTCAGCTCGCGGACGAACCGTTGTCGTCGAGCAGCTTCTGGTACCAGTCGCGCAGCTTGTCGCCGCCCTTGCTCTTCCAGTCGGAGACGGCCTGCTGCATGTCGCTGATCTTCTTGCGGCCGCGCGTGATGTCGTCTTCCAGCGTCTCGAAGTTGTCCATGAGGTTGGCGTAGCGGGACGGCTCGGTGATCATCTGGCCGAAGAAGCTGGACTTCTTGGTGAAGGAGCCCATCCGCTGCTGCCACTCCACCTGGGCCTTGGCGACCTCGGGGAAGTCGGGGTGGGCGATGGTGGAGGCGGGGCTGGCGACCATGACGTAGGCGTTGATGACCTCGTTGTTGCCCTGGGTGGTCTTGGTGGGCACACCGTTCTTGACGGTGTAGTGGGTGCCCTCGACGCCGTAGTTGGTGGCCATGTACTCCTTGGTGCCGTACGGCGCGGCGGTGGTGTTGGCGACGGCCAGCACGTCGTGGATCACGGACTCCGAGGCCTTCTTGTTGACGAACGCGAAGATGCCGGCGGGCTGTTCGGCCCAGACCTGCGGGTTGCCGCCGTCGTGGGCGTAGACGTCCATGCCCCAGATCTTGTAGTCCGGGTTCTGAGTGGCCTGTTCGGCGGTGCGGCTCCACCACTGGCTGATGTCGTTGGGGTAGATCAGGAACTCGCCGGCCGCGAACTTGGGGCCCGCGTCGGGGGCGTTCTTGCCCAGCATGGCGTCGGGGTGGACGACCCCGGCGGCGAAGAGCTTGCGGGTCCACTCCAGCGCTTCGAGGTATTCCTGGGTCTCGATGCGGTTGATCAGCTTGCCGTCGACGAGGTTCCAGCCGAGCGGCTTCTCGCTGCCGGAGAGCACGCTGAACATCTGCCAGGCGGTCCACTTCATGTCCATGCAGGCCCAGCGCTTGGCCTTGGCGTTGGTGATCTCCTTGGCCAGCGCGAGGAACTCGTCCGCCGAACGCGGAACCTGGTAGCCCTTCTTGTCGAAGATGTCCTTGCGGTACAAGGGCACGATGTTGGTCACGTACGAGGAGGGCATCGGCAGGCCGCGCAGCTTGCCGCCGAAGATGCAGCGCCGCCAGGCGTCGGTGGGGATGGCGGCGAGGTTCGGGTAGTCCTTGACCTTGTCGCCCGACAGGTAGGGGCCGAGGTCGGCGAACTTGCTGATGATGGCGGTGGGTATCTTGCCGCCCATGTTCCAGTTCGGGACGACCACGACGTCCGGTACGTCGCTGGAGGCGAGGACCGCGCCCAGCTTCTGGTCGTAGGTGTTGCCGTCCTGGTTCTGCCACTCGACGTCGACGCCGATCATGCTGTTCATCGCCGTGTAGTAGGCGTTGTCCTGCTTCGGCGGGGAGCCCCAGAACGGGGCCATGATGGTGACCTTGCCGCCCTTGCCGAGCTTCTTCGGGACGGAGGTCTTCAGGGTCGCCAGGTCGAGCTTGCTGGTGAAGCCGATCGAGGAGCCGTTCTTCGACGGGATGTCCGGCGTCACCACGTTGTTGGCGACGTAGGACGGCAGCAGCTTCTTCGCGTCCTTGCCCGAGGAGGAGCCCCCTCCCGACCCGCTGTCCGACCCTCCGCAGGCGGCGAGCAGCGGCATCCCGCCGGCCACCGCTGCGGTGGCGACTGCCGTGGAGGCGAGGAAACTTCTCCGGCTCGGCCCGGAGGGGGCGGAAGCGGCGTTCGGCGTCATTGCGTCAACCCTTCATGGCGCACCAGGACACCCGGCGGTGGCCGTCGGCTGCGGTGTCTCGAGTGGAACTGGCTGAGCTGAAGCGGTCCCCCGACCCATGTCCCACGACCCCTGTCATGCGTCCCTGGGGCGAACTGGCTAGTCGAAGCGCTTCGATGTTGCTGCGAGGTTAAGTGAACACCCGGGGGTGCACAAGGGTCGCTTCCAAGATTCCTCCGAGGCGCCGGGGATGACCTCTGGGTATGCGGCGCTTGAAATAACGGTGTGCATCCCTTGACACCCACCCCTGCGTCGAATGAGCATCGAAGCGCTTCGAAAGCTCCTCGCCGCTCCATCTCAAGGGGAACCGCACGTGACCGCACAAACGCCGCCTACGCCGCCTTTCCGCGATGCGCACCTGCCGTTCGCGAAGCGCATCGACGACCTGCTGGCACGGCTCACCCTGGACGAGAAGGTCTCCTTCCTGCACCAGTTCGCGCCCGCCGTCGAGCGTCTGGGCATCGCGGCCTTCCGCACCGGCCAGGAGGCCCTGCACGGGGTGGCCTGGATGGGCCCGGCGACGGTGTTCCCGCAGGCGGTGGGACTCGGCGCGACCTGGAACACCGAGCTCGTACGACGGGTCGGGGAGGCCGTGTCCAAGGAGGTCCGGGCGATGCGCGCCCGCGACGACCGGGTCGGCCTCAACGTCTGGGCCCCCACGGTGAACCTGCTGCGCCACCCGCTCTGGGGCCGTAACGAGGAGGGCTACTCCGAGGACCCGAAGCTGACCTCCGCCATCGCGACCGCCTACACCCGTGGCCTGCGCGGCGACCACCCGGTGTACTGGCGCACGGCTCCCGTGCTGAAGCACTGGCTGGCCCACAACAACGAGACGGACCGGGCCACTTCCTCCTCCTCGGTCCGCCCGCGCGTGCTGCACGAATACGACCTGCGCGCCTTCAAGGAGACCGTGGAGGCGGGTGCGGTGGCCGGGGTGATGCCCGCCTACAACCTGGTCAACGGCCGCCCCAACCACGTCTCCCCGTACCTGCGCGAGCAGCTGCGCACCTGGACCGAGGAGGACCTGCTGGTCTGCTCGGACGCCGGCGCGCCCTCCAACCTGGTCGACCACGAGCACTACTTCGACATCCACGAGGAAGCGACGGCGGCCGCCCTCCTCGCCGGCGTCGACAGCTTCACCGACCACGGCACGGACGGCTCGCAGATCGTCGCGCGGGTCAAGGGGGCCCTGGAGCGGGGCCTGTTGACGGAGGCCGACGTCGACACGGCGGTCCGCCGCCAGCTCTCGGTCCGGTTCCGCCTCGGCGAGTTCGACCCGCACTACGACCCGCACCTGAGCACCACGGAGTTCGACACCCCGGCGCACCGCGCCCTCGCCCAGGAGGCCGCGGAACAGGCCGTGGTACTCCTCAAGAACGACGACGACCTGCTGCCGCTCGCGCCCGACACCCGGATCGCCGTGGTCGGTCTGCTTGCCGACGAGTGCAAGCTCGACTGGTACAGCGGCACCCTGATCCACCGCTCCACCCCGCTGGAGGGTCTGTACGAGCGGTTCGGCGCGGAGCGGGTGGAGTTCGCGGAGGGCGTGGACCGGGTCCGGCTGAAGCTCGCGGACGGTGCCTTCCTGCACGTACCGGCCGCCCCCGAGGCCACCGACGAGGTGCGCGGCGCGGAAGGCGCCCTGGATCCCGCCCTCCTCGCCGGCCGTACGGACCTGCCCCCGCTCACCACCGACCCGACGGGCACCGAATTCGCCCTCGTCGACTGGGGCGAGGGGGTGCTGACGCTGCGCGCCCCGGACGGCCGTTACCTCTCGGCCGCCGACGACGGCTTCGTCCGCGCCGCCGCGGACCAGCCCGGCGGCTGGGTCGTCCAGGAGACGTTCCGCCTGGAACCCCACGACAACGGTCACCTCCTCCGGCATCTCGGCACGGGTCGCCACGTCTCTGTCGCCGCCGACGGTGTGAGGGTTGCCGCCGAAAACGCTTCCATCTTCGAACTGATCATCGTCGAACGGGGTACGGACGCCGTCGCCAGGGTCGCCGCCGCGGCCGACGCGGTCCTGGTGGTCGCGGGCAACGACCCGCACATCAACGGCCGCGAGACCGAGGACCGTACGACCCTCGCGCTGCCCCCGCAGCAGGAGCGGCTGCTGCGGGCGGCCCGCGCCGCGAACCCGAGGACCGTGCTGGCGCTGACGTCGGCCTACCCCTACGCGGTGGACGTGGCCCGCCTCCCGGCCGTGCTCTGGACGGCCCACGGCGGCCAGGCGGCCGGCACCGCCCTCGCCCGTGTCCTCGCCGGTGACGTCTCCCCCGCGGGCCGCCTCCCGCAGACCTGGTACGCGGCCGACGCCGACCTTCCCGACCTTCTCGACTACGACATCCTGGGCGCCCGCCAGACCTACCTCTACTTCGAGGGCACCCCGCTCTTCCCGTTCGGCCACGGGCTGTCCTACGCGTCCTTCTCCTACGCGGACCTGACGACCGAGGTGACGGACGGGACGCTCCGTGTCACCTTCACGGTCGCCAACACCGGCGATGTGGCGGCGGACGAGGTCGCCCAGCTCTACACCCGGGCCGTCGAACCGTCGTCGATCCGCCCGCGCCGGGAACTCCTCGCCCACCGCCGCCTCACCCTGGCCCCCGGCGAACGGACCGGGGTGGCCTTCGAAGTACCGCTCTCCGCCTTCGAGTTCTGGGATGTGGCACACGGCCGACGGCGCCTGGAGCACGGTCCGTACGACGTACTGGTCGGTGCGTCCAGCGAGGACGTCCGCCTGCGTACGACGCTGGTCCTGGACGGCGAGCAGGCGACACCGCGGCCTGCCGCCGAACGCGGCCTGGAGGCGGCGGACTTCGACGAGCAGTCGAACATCGCGATCGTGGACCGTACGAGGACGGAGGGCGACGCGGTCACGCCGCAGGGCGACGGCTCCGGTGAACTCGTCTACCGGGACTGCGACTTGGGCCGGGGAGTGACGGAGGTGACCGCCCGGGTGTCAGGCACGGGCACGCTGGAACTCACCCTGGACGGCGGCCCGTCACTGGCGGAGCTGAAACTCACGGACCCGACGCCGGACGCATACACGTACACCTCGCTGACGGCCCCCCTCGCCACCGAGGGCGTCCACGACGTCCACCTCAGACTGCGCGGCCCCCTACGGCTCGCGCACGTCGACTTCTCCGGTTGAGGGTCCGGAGCGGTCGGCACGGAGAACGGCCGCAGCCCCCGCACAGCGGGCTGCGGCCGTTCTCTTTCTCTCCGGTCTGTCCGTGGCAGGTCAGAGGGCGAGGCCCGTGAGGACCAGGACTCGTTCGTAGGTGTAGTCGTCCATCGCGAACTTGACGCCCTCGCGGCCGACGCCGGACTGCTTGGCGCCGCCGTACGGCATCTGGTCGGCGCGGTAGGAGGGGACGTCGCCGACGACCACGCCGCCGACCTCCAGCGCGCGGTGGGCGCGGAAGGCGGCCTGGAGGTCGTGGGTGAACACGCCCGCCTGGAGGCCGTACTTGGAGTCGTTGACGGCGGCGAAGGCCTCGGCCTCGCCGTTCACCTTCTGCACGGTGAGGACGGGTCCGAAGATCTCCTCGCACGCGACGTTGGTGCCGGCCGGGACGTCGGTGAGGACGGTCGGCGCGAAGGTGGCTCCGTCGCGGTCGCCGCCGGTGACCAGCGTGGCGCCGGCCTCGATGGCCTCCTTCACCCAGGCTTCGACGCGCTCGGCGGCGGCCTCGCTGACCAGCGGGCCGACGTCGGTGTTGTCGTCGGCGGGGTTGCCGGTGACCTGGGCCTCGACGGCGGCGACGATGCGCGGGAGGAGGCGGTCGTAGACGGACGCGTCGGCGATGACCCGCTGCACCGAGATGCAGGACTGGCCGCCCTGGTAGTTCGAGAAGGTCGCGATGCGGGTCGCGGCCCAGTCGAGGTCGGCGTCGGAGGAGTAGTCGCCGAGGACTACGGCCGCGCCGTTGCCGCCGAGCTCCAGGGTGCAGTGCTTGCGGGGCACCGAGTCCATGATCGAGTAGCCGACCTTCTCGGAACCGGTGAAGGAGATGACCGGGAGGCGCTCGTCCTGGACGAGAGCGGTCATCTTGTCGTTGGCGACCGGGAGGACCGACCAGGAGCCGACGGGGAGACCGGTGGTCTCGGCGAGCAGGTCGCCGATGATCAGGCCGGAGAGCGGGGTCGCGGGAGCCGGCTTGAGGATGATCGGCACGCCGGCGGCGATGGCCGGGGCGATCTTGTGGGCGCAGAGGTTGAGGGGGAAGTTGAACGGCGCGATGCCGAGGACGACGCCCTTCGGGAAGCGGCGGGTCAGCGCGAGGCGACCCTGGCCGCCGAGGTCGGTGTCGAGGCGCTGGGCCTCACCGCTGTTGAAGCGGCGGGCCTCCTCGGCCGCGAACCGGAAGACGGAGACGGCACGGCCGACCTCGCCGCGGGCCCACTTGATGGGCTTGCCGTTCTCGGCGGAGATCAGCCGGGCTATCTCCTCGGTGCGCTCGACGAGGCGCCGGCTGACGTGGTCGAGGGCGGCGGCGCGGACATGGGCCGGGGTGGCGGCGAACTCGTCCCGTACGGCGTACGCGGCGGCGACGGCTTCCTCGACCTGGGCGTCGGTCGGTACGCCGACCTTGCCGACGAGACGGCCGTCCCACGGACTGGTGACGTCGAAGGTGTCCTCGCTGGTGACCTGGCGGCCGGCGAGCCAGAAGGCGTGCGTGGAGGTCATGAGGATCCCGGCCTTTCCGCGTATGGGATGTGCACTTGGCTTTCGCTGTCCACGGTAGGCGTGGCAGCGGGAAGCAGCGTTTGTCCGGGGTGTAGTGGTGGGGGGCGCAGCCACGCCGGTTTGGCGCAGTGACGGAGCGGTCTCACTCCGTCGACGTCGCCTTCAGGGCCAGCCAGAGTTCCATCCGGACGTCCGGGTCGTCCAGGGAGCGGCCCAGGATCTCCTCCACCCTGCGCATCCGGTAGCGGAGCGTGTGGCGGTGGACGCCCAGGTCGGCCGCCGCGGCGTCCCACTGGCCGTGCCGGGACAGCCACGCCCTGAGGGAGGCCACCAGGTCTCCCCGGCCCGTGGCGTCGTGCTCGTACAGGGCTCGCAGCAGACCGTCGGCGAACGCCTTCACCGCGTCGTCGGCCAGCAGGGGAAGCACCGACCCCGACGCCAGCTGCTCGTGCTCCACCAGAACCCGTCCCCGCCGCCGGGCCACGGACTGTGCCTGCTCGGCCTGCTTGTAGGCGGCGGCCGCGGCGATCGGGCCGGACGGGGCGGAGAGACCCACGACCGGTTCGTCGTCCTCCCCGCCGCCCTGCTCCGCCGTCCCCGCCCGCGCAGCCTCCCGCGCCGCCGCGTAGTCCAGGCACGCCGTCACCGCCGCACCCCCGTCCGCGGCCAGCACCACCAGCCGCTCCCCCTCCGGCACCACCAGCACGGCCTCCCCGGCACGCGCCGCCGCCGACTCCACCGCCTCCGCGAGCCCGGCCAGCCGTTCGCCGCCCGCGTCCGCGACGATCACCCGGAACGGGGCGTCGAGCAGCCCGCCGTACAGGTCCCCGGCGACCCCTCGCGCATGGTCCGGCTGCCCGGCGAGCAGCATACGCAGCACCGCCGCCCCGACCCGCTGCTCGGCCGCGTGGAGGGAGCGGGAGCGTTCCGTCGTGAGGGTCAGCAGCGCGATGGCCGAATGGACGGCGTAGCGCTCCGCCGTGCCGAGGGCCGCCGCCGTGCCGACCGCGAGGGCCGCGCGCGGTCGCCGGCCGGTCCCGAGCGAGTGCAGTTCCACCCGGTCCTCGTTGTCCGGGCCGCCGACCACCGAGGACGCCGGCGCCGGGCGCTCCCGCAGCCGTTCCACCTCCGCCGTCAGACGGGCCGCCCTGCGGCCCGCCCACTCCGGTGCCGTGGCCACCACCGCGCCCGACGCGTCGTACAGCGCCGCCCAGCCGTCCACCTGCGCGGCGAGCGCGGCCAGCAGGCCCTCCGGGCCGGCGTTCAGCGCCTGCCTGGTGAGTTCGCGCTGGGCGGCGAAGCCCGCCGTGACGGCGCGGTACTGGTCGGCCGCGATGGCCGCCGAGACCGCCTTGCTGATGGCGAGGAAGGGGGTGCGGCGGGGCACCTCCAGCAGGGGCAGGCCCTCCTGTTCCGCCGCGTCGACGAGGGCCTTGGGGATCTCGTCGTAGTTGACCCCGACGGCGAAGCCGAGGCCCACCACACCGGCTCCCACCAGCCGTTTCACATAGCGCCGCATCACCTCCGGATCCTCCGCGTCGAGCTTCAGCGCGGTGATCAGGAGCAGTTCCCCGCCCTCCATGTACGGCACCGGGTCGGCGAGTTCGCTGACATGGGCCCAGCGCACGGGCACGTCGAGGCGGTCCTCGCCCGCGCGCACGGTCAGTTTGAGCGCGGAGTGGTGGACGAGCGAGGCGAGCGTCGGAGGCATGGGGCCGATCTTCTCTTCACAGGGACTTTGGCCGTCTCGTATGAACGGCCTCTATCGATTCTGCCTCACTGTACGGTCCTGTCGAGCGGCCTGTTCAGACCCGCGGACCGCCCCTCAGATCCACCAGCAGCGGTGGCGCGTGTTCTCCCTTGACGGTGGTCAGGGAGAGGACCGCATGGCCCGCCGGGACCCCGTGCGCCAGCTCGGAGGCCGACCAGCGCTCCCGCTCGACCTGCCGGACGGTGACCGCGCGGGCGGTGGGCGCCTTGCCGGTGATGACCCGGCGGACGACGGTGAACGCCTTGCCCGCGGGGGTCTCCGCGATGATCTGGCGGTCGGTGACGTCCCGGGCCTCGGTCCACTCCTTGCCCCAGACCTCGGCGAAGTCCTGGCCGTCCCAGGGGGTCAGACCGGAGAAGGCCATCCTGCAGCCGGTGGCGCCCAGCAGGGGGCCGCGGAGCGGGCGGGGTACGTCGTCCAGGGTGCGCAGGGTCAGCGCCACGCCCCCGTTGGCCGAGCGCAGCCGCTGTACGGCACGGACCGCCTCCGGTGTGACCACGCCCGTCGCGTCGTCCAGGAGCAGACAGGCAAAGAGCGAGCGGTCGTCCCGTACCGTCACGCTCGCCGTGAACTGGGCGAGCACCAGGCGGGCCAGGATGCGGGAGGCGTCCGCGTGGCCGCGCTCGGGCAGGTCGATGCGGACCCGGACCGGGTGGTCGAGGGCCTTGAGGGAGAAGGGGCGGGACTGGCCGGAGGTGTCGAAGAAACCGGCGAAGGCCGGGCGGTCGAGGAGGGCGATGCGGTCGGCCAGGACCGCGCCGACGTCCCCGGGGTGGCCCATCTGCCGTTCCCGGGCGTCGAGTTCGCGCAGCAGGGACTCGTGTCCGGTGGCCGTGAGCGCCTTGCGGAGCGCGGCCAGCGGGCCGGCGGCGCCGTCGAGGAGCTGGCGGAGTTCGGGGACGGAGGGGAAGCGGCCGTGGACCGCCTTGAACGGGCCGAGCAGCTGGGCGAGGACGGTGGTGGAGCGGCGGCTGTCGCTGCCGGGGTGCGGGTCGGCGAGGTCGCCGACAAGGGCCTCGGCGAGTATGGCGGCGGCCTCGTCGGGGTCGGTGGTGCCGCCGTACAGGTCGAGGTCGTAGACCGACTCGGGGTGGGCGATGCGGACGACGACGTCGTAGGAGTCGGCGGGTCCGAGCCCGGCGCCGGCCGCCCCGACGACGACCACGGAGGCGCGGCCGGCGAGCGCGTGCAGGCACAGCGACTCGGCGAGCGGGCGGACCAGTGCGCCGGTCTTGCCGGAGCCGGCCGGGCCGACGGCGAGCAGGGAGGTGCCGAGCAGCTCGGGGCCGAGGGCGAGGCCGGCGCCCCGGTAGTGGTAGGGGTTGCGGGGGTCGTCGACCGTCGTACCGAGCCGGACCTGGCCGGTGACCAGGTCGTGCGGGGCGTGCCGGGCGGGCAGGTCACGCTCGCCCGATGGGTGCAGACAGGCGGCGGCGCCGTCGCTGAGCACCGCACTTGTGAAGGTGGCCATGCTGTGCCGGCCGCTGCGCACGCCCTGCCAGGCGCGGGCGATCCGGGCGTGGTCCACGTCCCGCATCAGCCCGGTCCGCGCCTCGGCGGCGAGCCGGTCGGCGGCCTCGGCGGCCCCGGCCTGACGGAGGTAGAGGAACTCGGCGGGGTCCTGCTCGGGCGCGGGCGGCCGTTCGGCGGCGGGGGCGGCCTGGGCCCAGGCGGGCGGGCCGTAGCGGCGCCAGACCTCGCCCCAGCGGCCGAGGCGGCCGACGACGAGCATGATCGCGAGGGCGATCAGGCTGTAGTAGCCGTACCAGAGGAAGGCGTTGCCGACGGCGTTGTCGCTGTGCCGCCAGGAGTCCGGGGTGAACAGGTCCAGGGGGACGACCCACCAGCCGCCCAGGTAGCCGTTCCACAGCAGCGACCAGACCAGCCAGCCGACCAGGAACGCGATCAGCGCGCCGCTGAGCAGCTGCCGGGCCGGGATCCGCTCGGGCTCCTGCTCCGGCCGCGGTTTGTACCGGAACCGCCACACCCCGGGCGCCGCCTCCGGCCTGGGCGCCCGCAGCCAGCTGAGAAAGGCCGAGCCGTCCGGCAGCGGAGGCACGGCCGGCGGTGCCGTCGGCCGCGGCGGCACCGCGGCGGCCTCGGTCGGCGTACCGCCCGTGTCCTGCGGCCCCGCCGGACGCGGCACAGGATTCGCCTGCGTGCCCCGCGCGTCCCGCGTCCCGTCGCTGTCCATCGCTCTCGCTCCCTGACCAGCCGTTCCGTCCACCGTCAGCGGCCAATCTAATGCCCCCACAAGGGGAGTTCACCGCTTACGCGGCCGAGGATCCTTCCGGTCCGGCCGCGGCCCCGCCGTCCGCGCCATGTCCGCCACGGACAACGTCACCTGTCCACTGCGGACAACGTCACTCTCCGACAACGCCCACATGGAGCATGCCCACCTCCCACGCCCGGCCCTAGCCTGCGAAGAAAGAAGGAAAGCGTCCGAAAACGCACCACCGGAGTCACCCGGGAGAACACTCGGTACGCAGCCCGGAACGCGCCGGTTCGCACGATTCATCAGGGAGCCCCCATGACCGCACTTCCGCAGGAGCGCCGCGTCGTCACCGCCATCCCCGGCCCCAAGTCGCAGGAGCTGCAGACCCGCCGTCTCGCCGCGGTCGCGCAGGGCGTCGGTTCCGTGCTGCCGGTGTTCACCGCCCGCGCGGGCGGCGGCATCATCGAGGACGTCGACGGCAACCGTCTGATCGACTTCGGTTCCGGTATCGCCGTGACCTCCGTGGGTGCCTCCGCCGAGGCCGTCGTACGCCGGGCGAGCGCCCAGCTGGCCGACTTCACCCACACCTGTTTCATGGTCACCCCGTACGAGGGCTACGTGGAGGTCGCCGAGGCGCTCGCCGAGCTGACCCCCGGTGACCACGCCAAGAAGAGCGCCCTGTTCAACTCCGGTGCCGAGGCCGTCGAGAACGCCGTCAAGATCGCGCGTGCGTACACCAAGCGGCAGGCCGTGGTCGTCTTCGACCACGGTTACCACGGCCGGACCAACCTGACGATGGCGCTCACCGCCAAGAACATGCCGTACAAGCACGGCTTCGGACCCTTCGCCCCCGAGGTCTACCGCGTCCCGGTCGCCTACGGCTACCGCTGGCCGACCGGTGCCGAGAACGCCGGCCCCGAGGCCGCCAAGCAGGCCATCGACCAGATGTCCAAGCAGGTCGGCGCGGACAACATCGCCGCGATCATCATCGAGCCGGTGCTCGGCGAGGGCGGCTTCATCGAGCCGGCCAAGGGCTTCCTGCCGGCGATCAGCCAGTTCGCCAAGGACAACGGCATCGTCTTCGTCGCGGACGAGATCCAGTCCGGGTTCTGCCGTACGGGCCAGTGGTTCGCCTGCGAGGACGAGGGCATCGTCCCCGACCTGATCACCACCGCCAAGGGCATCGCGGGCGGTCTGCCGCTCGCCGCCGTCACCGGCCGCGCCGAGATCATGGATGCCGCGCACGCCGGCGGCCTGGGCGGCACCTACGGCGGCAACCCGGTCGCCTGCGCCGGTGCGCTCGGCGCCATCGAGACCATGAAGGAGCTCGACCTCAACGCCAAGGCGAAGGCCATCGAGGCGATCATGAAGCCGCGCCTCACCGCCATGGCCGAGAAGTTCGACGTCATCGGTGACGTCCGCGGCCGCGGCGCGATGATCGCCATCGAGCTGGTCAAGGACCGTACGACGAAGGAGCCCAACCCTGAGGCGACCGCCGCCCTCGCCAAGGCCTGCCACCAGGAGGGCCTGCTGGTCCTGACCTGTGGCACCTACGGCAACGTGCTGCGGTTCCTGCCCCCGCTGGTCATCGGCGAGGACCTCCTCAACGAGGGCCTGGACATCATCGAGCAGGCCTTCGCCCGGATCTGAGCCACAGGCTTCTCGCAGCCGGCTCAAAGGCTGTCGAACCCCTGTGCCACCGCTGCCCCACCCCTCCCACCTGGCGTGATGCGAGGGGCTGGGGCGGCCTCCGTCAGGCCGTGTGAAGAAGGTGTGCGGGGTGGATGACGGGACGCGATTCTGCCTGTCGCGGCACCCGCCCCTGCCGTAGGTTTTATCCAGATGAGAGATACACCCCGCCCACAGGGGACTGTGGGCGATTTCAGGCCGGGGCCTCCCCAGCTTCGACCTGGTCGTGCCCTCGCGCACACAACCGGGGCCTCCGGCTCCGGATCTCCTCACCGATCGGACGGTCGCCCGCCCCAAACCCCCCGGGGCGCGCGGCGTTCCGATCCGGACGGCCGCCTCGGAACCACCCCCCCTGTTCCGGGGCGGCCGACCTCCTTCCTTCTCTTTCCCCTCCTGGGACTCCTGGGCCTGCCGGCCCTCCTCTTCGCGCTGATCACCTGGCAGGTCGTGGCCCATGGCCCGCTGCTCCGTCTGGACAGCCGTCTGAGCAGCGCACTCGTCCATCCGGACCGGTTCTCCTCCGGCCTCTCCGACCTCGGGAACGTACAGGTCGCGATCCCGGTCCTGGTGGCCGCCATCGGCTACGTCGCCTGGCGGGGCCGTGCCACCGGTACAGACCGCTGGTGGCTGCCGCCCACGGCCGCCGCCGTGCTGATGGCCCTGGTCCCCGCGATCATCGTGCCGCTCAAGGACTGGACCGCCCGCCCGGGAACCCCGGTGGTGCCCCCGGCGATCGGTTACTTCCCGTCCGGCCACACGGCGACGGCCGCGATCGCGTACGGCTCCGCGACCCTGATCCTCCTCCCCTGGCTGACCTCGGTGAAGGTCCGCCGGATCGCCGTCGTAATCTGCGCGGCCCTGATCCTGGGCGTCTCCTACGGCCTGGTCCGGCGGGGCTGGCACTGGCCGCTGGACGTGGTGGCCAGCTGGTGCCTGGCCACCGTCCTGCTGACGGCACTGCGACTGCTGCTCACCCGAAGTACGCGTCGAAGTTCCTCTGGAACTCCCAGTTCGAGTACCGGTCCCAGTTGACCGACCAGGTCATCAGGCCGCGCAGCGCCGGCCAGGTGCCGTGCGTGCCGTACGACCCGCAGTTCGTCTTCTTCGTCAGACAGTCCAGGGCCTTGGTGACCTCGGACGGGGCCACATAGCCGTTGCCCGCGTTGGTCGACGCCGGCAAGCCGATCGCCACCTGGTCGGGTCGCAGCGGCGGGAAGACGTTGTCGGCGTCACCCGCCACCGGGAAGCCGGTCAGCAGCATGTCGGTCATGGCGATTTGACATCCTCCCCCTCCTGAAAGAGAGGGATTCCAACCCAGGCGGGTTGAGGTTCACGGGCGCTCGAACGGCTGATGGCCGCAGTCACCCCTCCGGCACCGGCTGTCCGCCGGGGGCGAGGGATCCCGCCCTGTCCTGCCGCGACGTTCATACTTGCGTTCTCATCCGCGTTGCAGGTGAACCCGCAGGACACGCAGACGAAGTCGGCTTGGCTCTTGCGCGACTTCTTCTCGATCCACCCGCAGGCACTGCACCGCAGACTAGTGAAAGCTGCGGGCACATCCTCGACCCGCCCCGGAGCCTTCTGCTCCGTGCGCCGCCTCAACAGGCCCCACCCCTGAGCGAGAACGGCCCTGTTCAGTCCGGCCTTCTGCCGAACGTTGCTGCCAGGCTGCTCAACAGTCCCCCTCGCCGAGCGAGTCATATTCTTGATGTTCAGTTTCTCGAACCGCACCAGACCGTACGACCCGGCGAGCATCGTGCTGGTCTTCTCACACCAGTCCTTGCGCCGGTCGGCCTCGCGCGCCTTCAACCGGGCAGCCTTCGCGTACTCAGCAGTCTTGACGTCACTGCCCTTCGGGGCTCGGGCGGCACGCCGCTGGTACTTGCGGATTTGCGCGCGCTCCTTGACCGTGAGCTGTGGGCAGTTCAGCTTTCGGCCGTCGGACAGAGCGGCCGTGATGGTCACACCCCGGTCGATGCCGATGACCTCGCTCGTCGTCGGCGCGGCGACCGGTTCGGGTATTGCGGCGAACGCAACGTGCCACTGTCCGTTACGGAAGGTGACCCGGAACGTCTTCGCCGCGGGCAGTTCGGCACGGGTGAGGCGGAAACGCACCCAGCCACAGCCAGGTACCTTAACCCGCGCCCACCGCCGGTTCAGCCTCTGTACCACGACTGAGCGTCCCATGACCTGCTTGCCCCTGGCGTTCAACTTCGGGCTGCCGTCCGGTTCGAACTCCGGGACACGGTCAGTACCGACGCCCCTGAAGCCCTCGTGCACATGCTTCCTGCGCCAAGTCGGCTCACCGAATGCCGAGGTGAAGCGCGCGTTCTTGGCTGCGGCGAAGTCCCTCAGAGCCTGCTGCTGCACATCCACGTTCCCCGTACCGAGCCACGCGTTTTCACGCCGGGCCTCAGTCAGTTGACGGCACTGCTCCGCCAAACCTGGCGCGGATCTGCGCCCGGGGCGCCAGTGCGCGTGCTGCTCGACCGCCAGGTTCCACACGTACCGGGCGTGCGCGCAGTGCAGCAGCATCTGCTGCTCCTGTACGGGCGTCGGGTACAGCCGGAAACGGGACATGTCGCGAACCTAGCTACCCCATTCCCCGCCCGCGCACGTCTTCGATCAACATCACCCACGAGAGTGACCGACACGTCCTGCCGGCCGGGGTCGCCTGCAGCGCGGAACCTCCGCTGTGCACGGGTGAGTTCACCGTCGTACCGCTGCCCGCCGTACAACTCCAGCCGGAGAGACCGGACTCGAAGCCACCGTTGACGGCGAGGTCCGCGTCGGCCGCACGGGCGGCCGACGAGAGCGCGGTGATACCGGGTACGGCCAGCAGCAAGGCCGTGAGCATGGTGAGGACAGGTCTCGCGCGAACCACAAGGACCTCCGGGCGTGGGGGAATTGGAGGGTGGGGCCGCCCTCAATTTGGTCCAGACCAATCCACTTGTCAAGGCCACGGCAAGGATCTGACGGACAGCCACTGCAGCACCCCGCCAGGGGCGCGGGGCTCTGCGCGACCAGCCACGACGAGGCCGCAGCCGACCGACGACCCACACACAAACGGCGCCTGGTCGTCAGTCAACCCGCAGCCGCTTCATGCATGGCCAGTTCCAACAGCGCCGGATCCGTCAGCGTCCCCGACCCGTCCGGCGCCACCAGCCACCGCATCCCCCGGCTCGCCCGCCCGGGATACGGCACGACGATCCAGGTCCCGGCCCCCGTCGTGCGGATCCCCGTGCCGAGCCACCGCGCAGCCGTTCCGGGCGGCACGAAGAAACCCACCCGGTTGTCCCCGAAGTCGACCAGGACGGGCCCTGGTTGGTCGAGGACGCGGGTGAGCACGTCGAGGGCGGGATAGCCGAGTTCGCCCGGCAGGATCAGCACGTCCCAGGCCCTGCCCACGGGCAGCAGCGCGACCCCCAGCGGGTTGCGCTCCCATTCCCGGCGGCAGGACTCGGGATCCGGCGCCACGGATGCCAGCCACTCGACCGCCGTCTTCGCCCCAGTCATCAGAGGACCTCCCCGGCTCACATGTGGACGCGGGTTTCGCGCCACGGGGAGAGAGGGAGGTCCTCCGCGAGCATTACGCGGCTTTCGGTAGGCTTTTGAAGTGACCTGGGTCACATGTCAGAAGGTCAGCTGTCGAAGCCCAGTCCCAGCCGGTCCATCGCCCTGAGCCACAGGTTCCGGTGCCCGCCATGCGCGTCCGCGCGGGCCAGCGACCACTTGGTGAGGGCGATGCCCGTCCAGGCGAACGGCTCGGGCGGGAAGGGCAACGGTTTCTTGCGGACCATCTCCAGGCGGGTGCGCTCGGTCTCCTCCCCCGACAGCAGGTCCAGCATCACGTCGGCGCCGAATCGCGTCGCGCCGACACCGAGGCCGGTGTAGCCCGCCGCGTACGCCACCTTCCCCTGGTGCGCGGCGCCGAAGAACGCCGAGAAACGGGCGCAGGTGTCGATCGCGCCGCCCCAGGCGTGCGTGAAGCGGACGCCCTCCAGCTGCGGGAAGCAGGTGAAGAAGTGCCCGGCGAGCTTGGCGTAGGTCTCCGGGCGGTCGTCGTACTCACGGCGGACCCGGCCGCCGTAGTGGTGGATCGCGTCGTAGCCGCCCCAGAGGATGCGGTTGTCGGCGGAGAGGCGGAAGTAGTGGAACTGGTTGGCGGAGTCGCCGAGGCCCTGCCGGTTCTTCCAGCCGATCGCGCCGAGCTGCTCGGCGGTGAGCGGCTCGGTCATCAGGGCGTAGTCGTAGACCGGCACGGTGTAGGCGCGGACCCGCTTGAGCAGGTTCGGGAAGATGTTGGTGCAGAGCGCGACCCGGCGGGCGCGGACCGAGCCGTACGGGGTGCGTACGGCCATGCCGGCGCCGTACGCCTTCAGGTCGAGGGCGGGCGTGTGCTCGTACACGCGGACGCCGAGCGCGAGGCAGGCCTGCTTGAGGCCCCAGGCGAGCCTGGCCGGGTTGAGCATGGCCACGCCCCGCCGGTCCCACAGGCCGGCCTCGAAGGTGGGCGAGGCGACCTGCGCGCGCACCTCGTCGGCGTCGAGGAACTCGATGCCGTCCGCGAGGCCCTTCTGCTCCAGTTGCTTGTGCCAGTCGCGGAGTTCCCAGGCCTGGTAGGTCTCGGTGGCGACGTCGATCTCGCCGGTGCGCTCGAACTCGCAGTCGATGCCGTGCCGGGTGACGGCGGCCTCGATCTCGTCGAGGTTGCGCCGGCCCAGCTCCTGGAGTGTGTGGATCTCGTCGGGCCAGCGGGCGAGCCCGTTGGGCAGCCCGTGGGTGAGGGAGGCGGCGCAGAAGCCGCCGTTGCGGCCCGAGGCGGCCCAGCCCACCTCGTGGCCTTCCAGCAGGACCACATCGCGCCCGGGGTCGCGCTCCTTGGCGTTGAGCGCGGTCCACAGTCCGCTGTACCCGCCGCCGACGACCAGCAGGTCGCAGGTGTCGGCGCCGGTGAGCGCGGGCTCGGGGTGGGGCTTGCCGGGGTCTTCCAGCCAGTACGGCACCGGCTGTGCTTCGGAAAGTGACTTGGTCCAATCTGCCTGACGGCTCATGGCGCTTGGGGCCATGATTTTCAACTCCCTACAGAGTCAATCAGTGGTTATGCTTTTTGCCTGTTACGGCGGTTGTTGATGAGCATCGACGCCAGCACGAACAGTACGGCGACCAGGAACATGGCCGTACCGATGACGTTGATCTGGACGGGCGTACCGCGCTGTGCCGAACCCCAGACGAA
Organism: Streptomyces sp. Ag109_O5-1; assembly: GCF_003814875.1. GTDB lineage: Bacteria > Actinomycetota > Actinomycetes > Streptomycetales > Streptomycetaceae > Streptomyces > Streptomyces sasae. The sequence continues at coordinate 3,713,929 of NZ_RKQF01000001.1, forward strand.
CATGGGGAAGGTGACGGTGGAGCCCGCGTTGAAATTGGTGATGATGAAATCGTCGAAGGAGAGCGCGAAGGACAGCAGCGCGCCCGCCGCGATTCCGGGGGCCGCGATAGGGAGGGTGACCCGGACGAACGTCTGCACCGGTCCGGCGTAGAGGTCCCGGGCCGCCTCCTCCAGACGCGGGTCCATCGACATCACACGCGCCTTGACCGCGGTGACGACGAAGCTGAGGCAGAACATGATGTGGGCGATCAGGATGGTGTAGAAGCCCAGCTGGGCGCCCATGTTGAGGAACAGGGTGAGCAGCGAGGCCGCCATCACGACCTCGGGCATGGCCATCGGCAGGAAGATCAGCGAGTTCACGGCACCGCGCGCCCGGAAGCGGTAGCGGACCAGCGCGAAGGCGATCATCGTGCCGAGGACGGTGGCCCCGATCGTCGCCAGGGCGGCGATCCGGAGGCTGATGGAGAGCGAGCCGCACATGTCGGCGACCCCGCACGGCTGTTTCCAGGCGTCGAGCGAGAACTGCTGCCATTCGTAGTTGAAGCGCCCCTTCGGTTTGTTGAAGGAGAACACCGTGACGATGACGTTCGGAAGCAGGAGATATCCGAGGGTCAGCAGTCCCGCGATGACGACGAGATTCTTCTTGAGCCAGTTGACGAAGGGCATTTAGACCAGATCCTCCGTCCCGGACCGGCGAATGTAGATCGTGACCATGGCGAGGATCGCGGCCATGAGGATGAAGGAGAGCGCGGCCGCCGTCGGGTAGTCCAGAATCCGCAGGAACTGCGTCTGGATCACGTTTCCGATCATGCGGGTGTCGGTCGAGCCGAGGAGTTCGGCGTTGACGTAGTCACCGGCCGCCGGGATGAAGGTCAGCAGCGTGCCGGAGACCACGCCCGGCATCGACAGCGGGAAGGTGACCTTGCGGAACGTCGTCCACGGCTTGGCGTACAGGTCGCCGGCCGCTTCGTGCAGCCGTCCGTCGATGCGCTCCAGCGAGGTGTAGAGCGGCAGGATCATGAACGGCAGGAAGTTGTACGTCAGACCGCACACCACCGCGAGCGGGGTCGCGAGCACCCGGTCGCCGGCCGTCCAGCCGAGGAAGTCGGTGAGGCTCAGGATGTGCAGCGAGTTCAGGACGTGCACGACCGGGCCGTTGTCGGCGAGGATCGTCTTCCAGGCCAGGGTGCGGATCAGGAAGCTGGTGAAGAACGGCGCGATCACCAGGATCATGATCAGGTTCCGCCAGCGCCCCGCGCGGAAGGCGATGAGGTAGGCCAGCGGGTAGCCGAGCAGCAGGCACAGGACCGTGGCCGCGGCCGCGTAGAAGACGGACCGCAGGAACTGCGGCCAGTACTCGCTCAGCGCGTCCCAGTAGGTCGCGAAGTGCCAGGTGACCTTGTAGCCCTCTTCCAGGGAGCCCGTCTGGACCGACGTGGACGCCTGGTAGATCATCGGCAGCGCGAAGAAGATGATCAGCCACAGGATGCCGGGCAGCAGCAGCCAGTACGGCGTGAACCGGCCGCGCTTCCGCGCCGGCTTCTTCTCGGGGGCCGGCGCCAGGGGCGGCGGCGCTTCCGTCAGCGTGGCCATCAGGCCGCCTCCTCCTCGGTGCCGGCGTCGATGTCCTGGGCGGCGTCGAGACCGAAGGTGTGGGCCGGGCTCCAGTGCAGGACGACGTCGGCGCCCGGGACGAGCCGTCCGTCGCGCTCGATGTTCTGCACGTACACCGCGAACTCGGGGCAGACCGCGCTGTCGATGACGTACTGCGTGGAGACGCCGATGAAACTGGCGTCCGCGACCTTGCCGGTGATCCGGTTGCGGCCCTCGGGGATGGAGCCCGCGTCGTCGGCGTGGGTGAGGGAGATCTTCTCGGGGCGGACCCCGACCAGCACCTTGCCGCCGGTCGTGGCGGGCGCCGAACATCGCGCCTCGGGCAGCACCAGCTTCCCGCCGCCGGCCTTGAGGATGATGTCGTCGCCGCTCTTCGTGTCGACCTCGGCCTCGATCAGGTTCGAGGTGCCGAGGAAGTTCGCCACGAAGGTCGTGTTCGGGTTCTCGTAGAGATCGGCGGGCGAGCCGAGCTGCTCCACGCGCCCGGCGTTCATCACGGCGACCGTGTCGGCCATGGTCATGGCCTCCTCCTGGTCGTGCGTGACATGGACGAAGGTGATGCCGACCTCGGTCTGGATCCGCTTGAGCTCCAGCTGCATCTGGCGGCGCAGCTTGAGGTCGAGGGCGCCGAGGGGCTCGTCGAGGAGCAGCACCTTGGGGTGGTTGATGAGCGCGCGGGCCACCGCGACCCGCTGCTGCTGGCCGCCGGAGAGCTGGTGCGGCTTCTTGCGCGCCTGCTCGCCGAGCTGGACCAGTTCCAGCATGTCCTCGACCTGCTTCTTCACGCTCTTGATGCCGCGCCGGCGCAGACCGAAGGCGACGTTCTCGAAGATGTCGAGGTGCGGGAAGAGGGCGTACGACTGGAAGACCGTGTTCACCGGCCTCTTGTACGGCGGCAGGTGGGTGACGTCCTGGTCGCCGAGGTGCACGGTGCCGGTGGTCGGCTCCTCCAGGCCCGCGATCATGCGCAGGGTGGTGGTCTTGCCGCAGCCCGAGGCACCGAGGAGGGCGAAGAAGGAGCCCTGCGGCACGGTCAGGTCCATCGGCTGTACGGCGGTGAAGCCGTTGTCGTAGGTCTTGCCGATGCCGGTGAGGCGGACGTCGCCGCTGCTGTCTGTCGTCATGGTGTCGTCACGCCCCTGTGAGCTTCGCGAACTTCTGCTGGTAGGCCGTCTCTTCCTTCGAGCTCAGGGAGCGGAAGGCACGGGACTTGGCCTGCATGGCCTTGTCGGGAACGATCAGCGGGTTGCTCGCCGCCGACTTGTCGATCTTGGCAAGGTAAGGCTGCACGTCCGCGACCGGACTGACGTAGTTGATGTAGGCGGCGAGTTCCGCGGCCTGCTCGGGCTCGTAGTAGTAGTCGATGAGCCGCTCGGCGTTCGTCTTGTGGCGCGCCTTGTTCGGGATCAGCATGTTGTCGGTCGACGTCATGTAGCCGCTGTCCGGGATGACGTAGGCGACATCCGGGTTGTCGGCCTGGAGCTGCACGATGTCGCCGCCCCAGGCGACACAGGCGGCCAGGTCGCCCTTGCTGAGGTCCGAGGTGTAGTCGTTGCCGGTGAAGCGGCGGATCTGCCCCTTGTCGACGGCCTTCTGCAGCCGCGCGATCACCGCGTCGTAGTTGTCGTCGGTGAACTTCGCCGGGTCGATGCCCATGTCGAGCATGGTCATGCCGACGGTGTCCCGCATCTCCGTGAGCAGGCCGACCCGGCCCTTGAGCGCGGGGTTGTCGAGCAGGTCGGAGACCGACTTCACCTCGACACCGTTCAGCGCCTTCTTGTTGAAGGCGACGACGGTCGAGATGCCCTGCCAGGGGTACGAGTAGGCGCGGCCCGGGTCCCAGTCGGGGCTGCGGAACTGCTCCGACAGGTTGGCGAAGGCGTGCGGCAGGTTGGACGCGTCCAGCTTCTGGACGTAGCCGAGCCGGATCATGCGGGCGGCCAGCCAGTCGGTGAGGACGATCAGGTCACGGCCGGTGTCCTGGCCGGCGGCGAGCTGCGGCTGGATCTTGCCGAAGAACTCGTCGTTGTCGTTGATGTCCTCGGTGTACTTGACCGTGATGCCGGTCCGCTTGCGGAACGCGTCCAGCGTGGGGTGGATCTTCCCGCTGTCGTCGACGTCGATGTACTCGGGCCAGTTGGAGAAGTTGACGACCCTCTCCTTGGCCGAGTGGTCGTCGGCGGAGACCCCGCCCTGGGACTTGCCGGCCGCGGGGATGCCGCAGGCGCTCAGCGCCCCGACGCCGCCCACCGCGAGCGCGCCGCCCAGGAACGACCGGCGGGCCAGGGCGGCCCGGCCGTTGCGGAGGCTGCGCCGCATGGCGGCCACTTCGACCGGGGTAGGGCGGTCGGGCTCGTACTGCCTCATGCGCTAGATGCCCTTTCGGGAAGATGGCCGTGATGAGCGGCCGAAGATCTGACTATCGGTCCCCGAAGATCGTGCGGTGCCAGTCCTTCCGCGCCACCGCCGTGTTGTCGAACATTACGTGCTTGACCTGGGTGTACTCCTCGAACGAGTACGCCGACATGTCCTTGCCGAAGCCGGACGCCTTGTAGCCGCCGTGCGGCATCTCGCTGATGATCGGGATGTGGTCGTTGACCCACACACAGCCCGCCTTGATCTCACGCGTCGCGCGGTTGGCCCGGTAGACGCCGCCGGTCCACGCGGAGGCGGCCAGACCGTAGGGCGTGTCGTTGGCCAGCCGGATGCCCTCATCATCACTGTCGAACGGGAGAACGACCAGCACCGGCCCGAAGATCTCGGACTGGACGATCTCGCTGTCCTGCGGCGCGTCGGCGACCAGGGTCGGCCGGTAGTACGCACCGCTCTTCAGCTCCCCTCCGGGAGCCTCGCCGCCGGTCACCACGCGCGCGTAGCCGCGCGCCCGCTCGACGAAGGCGGCGACCCGGTCCCGCTGGGTGTGCGAGATCAGCGGGCCGAGGTCGGTACCGGGAGCGAACGGGTCCCCCAGCCGCACGGTCTCCATCAGGGCGGCCGTCCGCTCGACGAAGGCGTCGTAGAGCGGCCGCTGCACGTACGCGCGCGTGGCGGCGGTGCAGTCCTGCCCGGTGTTGATCAGCGCGCCCGCGACGGCCCCGTTCACCGCGGCCTCCAGATCGGCGTCATCGAAGACCACGAACGGCGCCTTGCCGCCGAGCTCCAGATGCAGCCGCTTCACCGTCGCCGTCGCGATCTCGGCGACGCGCTTTCCCACCCCGGTGGAGCCGGTGAAGGACGTCATCGCCACGTCGGGATGCCCGACGAGATGCTCACCGGCCGCCTTCCCCGTCCCGGTGACGATGTTGATGACACCGTCGGGGATGCCGGCGTAGGTGGCGGCTTCGGCGAAGAGCAGCGAGGTGAGCGGGGTCAGCTCGGCCGGCTTGAGCACGATGGTGTTGCCGGCGGCGATGGCCGGGAGGATCTTCCAGGCGGCCATCTGGAGCGGATAGTTCCAGGGCGCGATGGAGCCGACGACGCCGATGGCCTCACGGCGGACGTACGAGGTGTGGTCGCCGGAGTACTCACCGGCCGCCTGCCCCTGCAGGTGCCGGGCGGCACCGGCGAAGAACGCGGTGTTGTCGATGGTCCCCGGCACATCGAACTCGCGCGTCAGCTTCAGCGGCTTGCCGCACTGGAGGGACTCGGCACGGGCGAATTCCTCGGCGCGGTCGGCGAGCACGGCGGCGAACCGGTGCAGCGCGTCGGACCGCTCGCCGGGGGTGGCCCCGGCCCAGCCCGGGAAGGCCGCGCGGGCCGCCGCTACGGCATCGTCGACGTCGTCGGTCCCGGCCAGCTCGTAGGGGTACACCTCCGCGCCGGTGGCCGGGTCGACCACGGCGTGCGTACGGCCGGACGTGCCCTTGGTGAGCCGCCCCCCGATGTACTGCGCGCCGCCCGCGAGCCGCTCCTGCGCGGGGAAGGTCTCCGGGGTGGCGGTGCCCGGCTTGTCCATGTCGCTTCTCCTCCGCCGTCACCCCGTCCCGAGAGGCGGGTGGCGTAGCTCCAGCTCGATTTGACTGCCGATCCTGACAGAGCAAGGGGAGTCCAACAAGTGATTCCGTTGTTGCCTTTTGGTTACGCGACGGAATCTGTCGACCAGGTGTCGAGTCGAGGAGGAAAAGGCAGGACGGAGTGTCAGTGGTGCGTGCCACAGTGGCATGCATGACGAGGATCGATTCCGTGGAGGCCCTGATCAGGGCGGTCCGGGCGGGGGCCGGGATCAAGTACCTGCACTTCTGGGGACACCGCCCGCGACCGGACGGCCGGGTCTCGGCGAGCTGTCTGAGCCAGTGGTGGCCGTCACGCTTCGTGGTCAAGGGTGTCGAATACGCGACCGCCGAGCACTGGATGATGGCGGCGAAGGCGAGGCTTTTCGAAGACGCGGAGGCGGAGCGCCGGGTCCTGGCGGCGGCGCATCCGGCCGAGGCGAAGAAGGCGGGCCGACTCGTCCGCGGCTTCGACGAGGCGATATGGCAGCGTGAGCGCTTCGGCATCGTGACCGAGGGCAGCGTGCACAAGTTCGCGGCCGACGAGCAGCTGCGGGACTTTCTGCTGGGGACGCGGGGCCGGGTCCTGGTGGAGGCGAGCCCGGTGGACAGGGTGTGGGGGATCGGCCTGGCGGCGACGGACACGGCGGCGGAGGATCCGACGCGGTGGAGGGGGCTGAACCTCCTGGGGTTCGCGCTGATGGAAGCAAGGGACAAGTTGCTGACCGACAGGACCGGTCCCGCCTGAGGGGCGCGGGGCTGTATCGATATGCGGCTCCGCCGCGTGGGCGCGACCAGCCCCCCACCAGCCCGCACCCGAACTGCGACCGTTCCTTATCCTCCGTGCCTCGCAGCCAACGCGATCAGCACGACGAACCCGCCGGAAATCACCAGTCCCGCCGACCCGCAGATGATCCCCGCCAGCGCCTGCCCACCGTTCGTGGCCTCGCCCCGCCCCACCCGGGCCCGCCCGATGGAACCGAAGACGATCGCCAGCACCCCCATCACCAGCGAGACCGGCACCAGACAGAACCCGATCGCGCTGATGATCCCGGTGACCAGGCTGGCGGTGCCGAGCCCGTTGTTGGGCATCGGCTGCATTCCGGGCCAGCCGCCGTAGCCCGCGGGCCCGCCCGGGTAGGAGGGGAGCGGTTGGCCTGGATAGCCGTAACCGGGGCCGGGAGCGACGGGGGCAGGGGGCCCGGGATAGCCGTAGGGAACCCGCCCGGGCCCGTCCGGGGCTATCGGCGGCGGAGGCACGGCCGCACCCTGCTGCGGCGCGGGCGGCGCGTAGGGGTTCGGCGCCGCGAAGGGGTTCGCGGGCGGAGCCGCAGCGGTGCCGGACGGCGCGGCGTAGGGGTTGGCCCACCCCGGCGGCGGCACGTCGGCGACGGCGTCCCCCACCGGCCCGCCCCCGGGCCCGTCTCCGGGCCCGTCTCCGAGGCCGCCCCCGGGACCCGCGTCCGCCCCCTTCTCCAGCCGTATCTTCGGAGCCTCCGGCACCTCGTCAGCCATCGTGCGATGTCCCCTTCTCCTGCGCGTATGCCGCCGTCATGCTAAGGCCCGGCACCCCGCCGCATCCCGGCCCGGCCTACGATGACCCCGAGTCACCGATCAGCCGATCACCGCGCAGGACCCCACGGCCGTACCCCGCCGTAGGCGGCCCGCGCCGTTCCGGGGAGGAACCCTTGACCGACCGCCACACCGATACCGCCGCCCTGCGTGATGTGCACGCCTTCATCGCCGGGCTGCCCAAGGCCGAACTGCACGTCCATCACGTCGGCTCCGCCTCCCCCCGTATCGTCTCGGAACTGGCCGCCCGGCACCCCGACTCCAAGGTCCCCAGCGACCCCGAGGCCCTGGCCGACTACTTCACGTTCACGGACTTCGCCCACTTCATCGACGTCTATCTGTCGGTCGTCGACCTGATCCGCACGCCCGAGGACGTCCGGCTGCTCACCTACGAGGTGGCCCGCGACCTGGCCCGCCAGCAGGTGCGCTACGCCGAGCTGACGATCACACCGTTCTCGTCCACCCGGCGCGGGATCGACGAGCGGGCCTTCATGGACGCCATCGAGGACGCGCGGAAGGCGGCGGAGGCCGAGTTCGGCACGGTGCTGCGCTGGTGCTTCGACATCCCCGGCGAGGCGGGTCTGGAGGCCGCCGAGGAGACGGTACGGCTGGCGACCGACGACCGGATCCGCCCGGAGGGTCTTGTCTCCTTCGGTCTCGGCGGCCCCGAGATCGGCGTGCCCCGGCCGCAGTTCAAGCCGTACTTCGACCGGGCCATCGCGGCCGGCCTGCACTCCGTCCCGCACGCCGGCGAGACCACGGGCCCCGGCACCGTCTGGGACGCGCTCGTCGAGCTGCGTGCCGAGCGCATCGGCCACGGCACCAGCTCCGCCCAGGACCCGAAGCTCCTGGCGCACCTCGCCGAGCACCGCATCGCGCTGGAGGTGTGCCCGACCTCCAACATCGCCACCCGCGCGGTCCGCGCCCTCGAAGAACACCCGATCAAGGACTTCGTGGACGCCGGCGTCCTGGTCACGATCAACTCCGACGACCCGCCGATGTTCGGCACCGACCTCGACGGCGAGTACGCGGTCGCCGCCCGCCTCCTCGGCCTCGACGAGCGCGGCATCGCCGACCTCGCCAAGAACGCGGTGGAGGCGTCGTTCCTGGACGAGTCGGGCAAGGCCAGGATCTCGACCGAGATCGACGCCTACACCAAGGCGTGGCTCGCCCCCTGAAACCCCTGTCCGCGCCCCGGCCCGGGCTCGGGCCCGCCCCTGAGAACATGGGCTCATGCAGACCGTGACCGCCGTGGCCCACCGCGGCGACCCCTACCGCTTCCGCGAGAACACGCTCGACTCCCTGCGTTCCGCGCTCCGACTGGGCGCGGACGCGGTGGAGACCGACGTACGCCTCACCCGTGACGGCGTCCCCGTCCTGCTGCATGACGGCACGCTCAAGCGGTTGTGGGGGCACGACCGCCCGTTGACCGCGCTGTCGGCCGACGAGGTGCGTGGGCTGACGGCGGGCGGTGTCCCGACGCTCGCCGAGGCGCTCGCGGCGACGGAGGGCGGCCGGGTGATGATCGACCTGCCCGGTGCGCCGAGCGAGCGGGCGGTGGCCAGGATCGTGGCCGTGGCCCGGGAGTGCGGTGCGACGGACCGCGTGTACTACACGGGGGACGCCCCGTCGATGCTGGCGGTACGGGCGGCCGACGCGGCCGCCGAGATCGCCCTGACCCGCACGACCCTGGCCCCGGCCCGCCCGGTGCTGCTGGCCTCGATCCGCCCGCACTACCTCAACTACCGCTTCAGCCTGCTTGACCGCGCCCTCACGGAACACGTGCACCGCAGCGGCTACCTGGTCTCGTGCTGGACCCCGGACACCCGCCGCTCGATGCGCCGCCTCCTGGAGACGGGCGTCGACTCGATCACGACGAACAGGGTGGACGTGCTGAACGCGCTGCGTGGTTACACGGCCGACCGCTGAGGCACCGTCGAGGCGTCACTCGGCGTCTTCCGCGTCACGTACTGCGGAACCGGCGCCGAATCCTTCCCGTCGTCCCGCACCAGCCCGTACCGGATGGCCCCGTCCGGCGGCCCGTACAGCACGTCCTTCGCCGCCGCGTCCCACGACGAGGGAAAGACGCTCAGACCGTAGTCCGCCCCCCGCTCGTTCACGGTCAGCGTGACGCTTCCGTCGACGTAGTAGTACTCGTTCTGCCACATCTGCTGAGCGCCGGAGGGCAACACCGCGTACCCCACCGCCGAGTTGCCCATCCCCGTCGCGGAGGTGTCCGTCGTGCTCACCCGGTCGTCCATGCGCCGCCCGCCCCCGGACGCCACATGGAAGAGCTTCCCCTTCAACCCGGTCCAGGAGGGCATCACCAGGCTCCCGGCCCGGTACTGCGGTGAGATCTGCCAGCGGACCAGCACATAGCCCTGTCCGCTGAGGGTCACGCTGTCCCCGCGGTGGTTCATGACGGCGTGCGCACCGCCCGTACTGGTGATCCCGGCCTCCGGCCGGTGCGGCAGCGCGCCCGGCCTGGTGTCCGGGTCCGGCGCCTTGTCCACCGCGTCGACAACCGAGCCGTAGCCCCCCGCACTCGCCGAGGCCGACAAAGACGGGGACGGCGAGGCGGACGGCGAGACCGAAGGGGACGGCGCGGTGGTGGTCGGCCCCGGCGCCGCGGGCCGCGCACTCGTGACCACCGCCGTCGGCGACACCCCCGTACGCGGTGCGGGATCCCCCGGCGTCTGTACGACGACATACGCGCCGCCCGCGACGATCGTCGCCCCCGCCGTCACCGCGACCGCCGGTTTGGTCAGCGCGCCCAGCACCTTCGCCGACCACCCGGTGGAGGTCGCGGCGGTGGCCGCCACCGCCGTCTTGCCGCCGAGGGCCAGCGACAGCGTGAAGCCCACCGGCACCGGTACCAGGGCGATCCCGACCAGCAGCCGGTCCGCCGGTACGACGGATTCGCGGGTGTCGCCGCAGTAGCCGCAGCCCCGGATGTGCCGGGCCAGCCGCTTGCGCCAGACGGAGTCGGGCCGCCCGTCCCAGCGGGCGGTCAGCTCGCGCAGCTCCGGACAGGCCCCCTCCAGCGCGCGCACGATGCCGCGCGAGACCTCCAGCCGTTCCTTCATCCGCTGGACGCGTACGGCGGCGTGCTGCCGGCTGATGCCGACGGCCGATGCCAGCTCGCGCCGGGTGAGTTCACCGGAGACCTCCAGCCACCACAGCGACACCAGCTGCCGGTCCTCGGGGTCCAGCCAGCGCACCGCCTCCGCGACCTCCCTCCGCTGCCCCTCCAACTGGAGTCGCAGCACGGTGAGTTCGGCGAAGTCGACACCCCCGTCCGGGACCGTCTCGTCCAGTTTCCGCTCCTGTCTGCGGCGGGCCCGGTCCCGTATCTGCCGCATGGCGATGGCCACCAGCCAGGACCGGAAGCTGTCCGGGTCGCGGAGGGTGCCGAGGTTGCCGACGGCACGCAGCATGGTCTCCTGGACGACGTCGTCGACGTCGGCGTGACCGTTGAGGGCGCGGCCGACGACGTTGTAGACCAGCGGCAGCCAGCCCTCGACCAGTTCGTCCAGCGCGCGCCGGTCGCCCGTCTGCGCGGCCGCGATGGTGGCATGCCACTGCCGCACGTGCACGTCCGTCCTCATAACCGCACCCTCTCAGCCGGGGCGGTGGCGTGGGCAATGTCGGGGATCACAGGGTGGAGACGGAGTGAGGGGTTCCGGGATAACACTTTTTCGCCCCGGAGTTCTGCGGCGCTCACCGCCCCTAGGGGAAGACCCTTGTCAACTCCCCCATTTTCAGAGTCAGTTGCTGGGTGACGGCTCCGGGGCACACACCCTCCTCGCCGACGATCCGGGAGCCGCCGCGCCCCCGGAAGATGATCACATCCCCTTCACCGATCGCCTTCTGAGGAGCTCACGCATGCGTGTCCGCACCCGGAGCACCGCTCTCGCCGCCTCCCTCGTCCTGGCCCTCGCGGCCGGACCGCTGGCGGCACCCGCCTTCGCCGCGACCGCGGCATCGGCCCCCGCCGCCGGCCAGAGCACCACCGGCCCGGACGCCGAGGCGCTGCGCGCCGCGATCGCCGGGCTGCCCGATGCGGACGCCACCGCCGCGCTCGTCCGGGTGGGCGGCACCGACGGTGTCTGGCGGGGCAGCGCGGGCGTGCACGATCTGGCGAGCGGCCGGGCGGCGGACCCGGACGCCCGGTTCCGGGCCGGTTCGACGACGAAGGTGGTGACGGCGGCGGCCGTGCTGAGGCTGGCGGCGGACGGGCGGATCGACCTCGGCGCGCCCGTCCAGCGCTACCTCCCGGGACTGTTCACCCCGGCCTTCCGGCCCATCACCGTACGGCAGTTGCTGAACCACACCAGCGGCATCCAGGCCGGCGACGGCTGGGGCGACTCCTTCGAGGCGCAGTACGCGCACCGCTTCGACACGCTCACCCCGGAGCAGGTCGTACGGTCGGCGGTGGCGAAGGGGCCGGAGTTCGCCCCGGGCGCCCGGCAGGACTACCTCAACATCAACTACACGGTGCTCGGGCTGCTGATCGAGAAGGTGACCGGTCGGTCGTACGCCGACGAGGCGACCCGGCTGGTGCTGCGCCCCGCCGGGATGCGGGACACCTACTTCCCCGGCACCGACCCGCGGATCCGCGGCCCGCACAACCACGGCTACCAGAAGGTGACCAAGGCCGACGGGACCACCGGGTTCGTGGACGTCACGGAGTGGAACCAGGCGGACCGGTTCGCGGCCGGGGACATGATCTCCACGACCGCCGACCTGGAACGGCTGCTCACCTCCCTCTTCCGGGGCCGGATCGTGCCGCCGGGACCGCAGCTGGAGGAGATGTTCACGGTCCCGGCGCACATCGAGGGCGCCACCTACAGTGCCGGGCTGCAGCGGTTCGCGTACCAGGGGCGGGTGTACTGGCTCAAGTCGGGTGCCCGGTACGGCTACAGCTCCGTCATCGCCGGGACCCGCGACCTGGGTCGGACCCTCGTCTACTCGGTCGGCTCGACCGACGCGAAGGGCGAGGAGATGAACCCAGTGGCCCAGCGGATCGCGCTGGCCGCGCTCAAGCAGGGGTGAGGGTGAGCGCGCCGGTGTAGGTGGCGCCGGGGGTCAGGGCGGTCGCCGTGCCGTCGACGGTGAGGGTGAGGGTCCGGCCCGTCGGCCCCTGCACCGTCGCGTCCGCGTCGACGACCAGCTTCGTCAGGTACGACGTGCCGGTGACCGTCCAGACCGATCCGGCGCCCAGCTTCACGATCACGCCGTTGTTGACCGCGGCCTGCGGGGTGTTGGTGACGCGGTTGATCTGCCGCCACTCCGTCGAAGTGATGGTGGTGACGGCGTGCCGGGAGGCCGACGCGGAGATCACGCCCTCGACCCGGGTGCGCTCGAAGGCGGCGACCAGGTTCTTGCCGGGACTGGTGCGGGCCAAGTAACAGCGGGGCGGTCTCCCGGCGGCGCGGGAGTGGGCGTAGCATGTGAACGAAACCGTTTCGTTCACGGAACGGACCTCGCATGGAACGGACCCCGCACGGAACGGACCTCGCATGGAGAAGACAGGCATCGTCTCCGTACTCGTCGTCAACGACCAATCCCTCCAGCGCCTCGCCCTGCGCATGCTCCTCACCGCCGAGCCCGGCCTGACGGTCGTCGGGGAAGCGGCGGACGGGGACGAGGCGATCCGTGCGAGCGCCGCGCTCCGCCCCGATGTCGTCCTCATGGACAGCCAGCCGTCCGGGGCGGGCGGCATCGAGACCATCCGACGCCTCGCCCGCCCGCCCCGCCCCGCCCGCCGGGCCCCCGGCCTCACCGACCTCGCCGGCCTCACCGGAGAGGAGGCGTTCACCCCCCGGGTGCTGGTGCTGACCGCGGCCGACCGGGAGGCGGACGCCTGGGCCGCCCTGCGCGCGGGCGCCGACGGCTTTCTGCTGAACGACGCCGACCCGGCCGAACTGACCGCGGCCATCCGGGTGGTGGCCGCCGGGGACGCCGTCATCACCCCCGGTCTGACCCGGGCGCTCATCGACGCCGTCCGCGAGCAGCACACCGTCCGCCCCCTCCCCCGCCCCTCGGGGCTCGGCGCCCTCACCGAACGCGAGCGGGACGTCCTGGTCGCCGTCGCCTCCGGCTGGTCCAACGCCGAGATCGCACAGTGGCTGTCCATCGCCCCGACCACCGTGAAGACCCATGTCAGCAACGTCCTCGGAAAGATCGGCGCCCGCGCCCGCGTCCAGGCGGTGACCTTTGCCTACGAGTCGGGGCTCCTCAGGCCGGCGGCCTGAGGAGCCCCGACGGACAGCCACTAGAAGCCCCTAGAAGCTCTCGCCGCCCAGCGCCTTGAGGAACGCCAGTGGGTTCCAGTACTCGCGGTACTTGGCGGCCTTGCCGTCCTTGAACGTCACGAACGTCGCGTAACTCACGTTGTAGGGGTTCCCGTTGGCCAGCACGCGGCCGGTGACGCTCCAGTCGGCGATGGCCGTGTCCGGGTCGTCGGTCGAGTGGATCTCCAGCGATGTGATGCTGTGGAACGCACCTACGCGACCGCGCGGCGCGGCTGACTGCCCGGCGACTAGCGCACGCCGTACCGGCGGGCGCCCGTCAGCGGGGCCGTCACGCTGAGGAGGGCGACCGCGAGCAGGTAGTACGACGGTGCGATCCGCGAGCCCGTCGCGGTGACCAGCGTCGCCGCGATCGTCGGGGTGAAGCCGCCGAAGACCGCCACCGCGGTGTTGTAGCTGAAGGACAGACCGGTCGCCCGCGCTTCGGCCGGGAACATGTCCGCCATCACCGAGGGGAGCGCCCCGAAGTACGCGGCCTTGAGGAGGCCGAGGACCGCCATGCACAGGGTGAGGGTGAGGAACGACGGCGCCTCGGTGAGCCAGCCGAACAGGGGCACGGCGGCGGCGCCGATCAGCAGCGCGGCCGGGAGCATGATGCGGACGCGGCCGTGGCGGTCGGCGAGCAGTCCGGCCACGGGGGTGCCGACGGTCAGGACCGCGCCGGTGACGAACAGGGCGACGTACGAGAGCGAGTCGTCCAGGCCCAGTTCCCTGATCCCGAAGGGCGGCAGGTACTGGAGGATGAAGTTCAACGCCGTCGACACGACCAGCATCCCGCCCGCGACGAGCAGCCCGCCCCAGTGGTCCCGGAAGACGGCGAGCACGACGGACGGCCGCTGCGGCGCGCTGTCCGCCATCGCCGGGGACTCCTCCACGTACCGGCGGACGAAGTAGCCCACCGGTCCGATCAGCAGCCCGACGGCGAACGGCAGCCACAGCGCGGGCAGGCCGAGGACGTCGGTGAAGACGGCGTGCGGGAGGGAGCCGCCAATGTTGGGCAGGACGGCGACGGGCCGCTCCGCCACCTGTTCCAGGGCAGCCCTGGCCCAGCCGACCCACGGGTCGTCGAGCGGGGTACGGCCGGCCGCGAACCGCCCGGTGACGGTCACGTCGACCATGGAGAAGCCGGCGCGGGCGAGGTGTGCCGCCATGACGTCGCCGACGCGGCCGACGTCCGTACCGGCGACGTACCGGAGTTGGAGGACGGCCCGGGCGCGGCCGGGGATCGCGTTGACCGGCCGGTCGATGTCGCCGGCGCCGATCGAGAGCACCTCCAGAGTGTTCCAGCCGTAGAGGCGTTCGGCGGGAGTGAGCGAGGGGTCGCCCCAGCCGCCGTCGGGGACCGGGCCGCCGGGGCTGTTCGCGACGGTGACACCGGCGAGCGACTGCCGTACGGCATCCTGGAGTTCGGGCGGCAGCAACTCCGGTACCCGGATGCGGCCGTGCCCGTCGACGAGGCTCGCGACGGCCGCGGCCAGGGTGGTGGCCGGGTTGCGCAGAAGCCCGCCCCAGTTGCCGGAGTGGTGGGAGCCGGGTCGCAGGTCGGCGTCGAGCAGGATCTGGACGCCGCCGCGGGCGCCGAGGAAGAGCGTGGGTGTCGCCGCGTCCAGGCGCGGTCCGTCGGAGGCGATCAGTACATCGGCCCGCAATTCCTCGCGGTGCGCGGCGGCGAACGGCACGCAGGCCCGCCGGGCGCCCGGAGGCATCGACGGTCACCCGGAAGTCGCGGGACCGGGGCGGCTCTTCGAGGGGCTTCGGGCGGCGCTTCCGCGAGGGGTTCATGCCGGCCATCGGCGACCGGGAGCTGGAGGACATCGAGGCGGCGGTGCGGTGGCCGGTCGCGGAGGGCGTGGCCGATCCCGACAAGGTGTTCGTCACGGGCGCCTCGTACGGCGGCTTCCTGTCGCTGCTGTCCGTGGGACGGCTGCCCGGACTGTCCGCCGGGGCGCCGGCACACGTGCCGATGGCGGACTGGCCGGCGGGGCACGAGGACATGAAGTCCAGGATGCTCGGCCTGGTCCATGCCGCCCTGCGCCAACTTCCTTGGAGTCAGGGCCTGTCGTGAGCCGCGAGGAAGTCCCGGAGGTGGCCGAGGGTCTCCTCCGGGGCCTCCTCGGGGACGTAGTGGTCGCAGGGCAGGGCCGCGCCCCGTACGTCGTCGGCGTACTCGGACCAGACGGCCGGTACGTCGTAGTGGCGGCCGACGAAGCTGTGCTCGCCCCAGAGCGCCAGCACCGGCTGGGTGAGTCGGCGTCCGGCCGCCGCGTCCTCCTCGTCGTGGACGAGGTCGATCGAGCCGGCCGCGCGGTAGTCCTCGCAGGAGGCGTGGATCGCCGCCGGGTCGGAGAAGCAGCGCACGTACTCGGCCTGGGCGTCCGGGTCGAAGGGGGTGCCGCCGTGGTGCCGGGCGCCCATCCGGGCCCGGATCCAGAACTCGGGGTCGCCGCCGATCAGGTGCTCGGGGATGTCGTTGCCCGCGGTCAGGAAGAACCAGTGGTAATAGCCGCGCCCGAAGTCGGCGTCGGCGTGCCGGTAGGCGTGGCGGGTCGGCACGATGTCCAGGACCGCCAACGCGGAGACCGCCCGCGGATGGTCGAGCGCCAGACGGTGGGCGACCCGCCCGCCCCGGTCGTGCCCGGCCACCGCGAACCGCTCGAAGCCCAGCTCCCGCATGACCAGCAGCTGGTCGCGGGCCATGACCCGCTTGGCGTACGGGGTGTGCCCGGCGTCCGACGGCGGCTTGTCGCTGTCGCCGTAACCGCGCAGGTCGGTGAGGACCACTGTGTGGGTCTCGGCCAGCCGCGGGGCCACCATGTGCCAGAGGGCGTGGGTCTGCGGATAGCCGTGCAGCAGCAGGACCGGCGGCCCCTCCCCGCCCACGCGGGTGTTGATGCGCACGTCCTCCGCAGCGACGGTGTGCCGGGCGAACGAGGCAGGCAGCAGACTGTTCATGGTGCGATCCCAGCAGTGCGGGGGCGGGCCCGTCCAAGACCCGTGGCCGACAATGCATATAGGCACGGCCTATCGGCGGACGGGGACGGGCGGGCGGGCGAGGGAAGGCGGCACCATGGATGTCCGGCAGCTGGAGTACTTCCTCGCGGTGGTCGACCACGGCAGTTTCAACCGTGCGGCGACCGCGCTCTACCTCTCCCAGCCCTCGCTGTCCCAGGCGATCCGGGCCCTGGAGCGGGACCTGGGCAGCGACCTGTTCCACCGGATCGGCCGCCGGGTCGTCCTGACCGAGGCCGGTACGGCCCTGGTCGAGCCGGCCAGGACCGCGGTCCGCAGCCTGGAACTGGCCCGCGCGAGCGTGGAGTCGGTGCACGGGCTGCGCACCGGCCGGGTGGAGATCGCGGCCATGCCGTCCCAGGCCGTCGCTCCGCTCACCGGGATGATCAGCCGCTTCCATCGGGCGCATCCGGGTGTGTCGGTGACCGTCCGGGCCGCCTTCACCCCCCGGGACGTGACCGAGATGGTGCGCACCGGCGTGGCCGAACTGGGGCTGCTGGCCGCCCCGCACCCGCCCCCGGACACGGAGGTCCGCGCCCATCCCCTCCCGGAGCAGCGGTTCGTGCTGCTGGCGCCCCCGGACGGCCCGTTCGCCCCGGACGCGACCGTCGTGGACAGGAAGGATCTGGCCGGGCACCGGCTGATCGTCGGGCAGCAAGGCACCGGGATGCGCCGGTACGTCGACGACCTGATCGCCGAGGGGGTAGCGGTGACGCTCGCCGTGGAGACCGAGCACCGGGTGGCGATCCTGCCGCTGGTCCTGGCGGGCGCGGGCCTCGCGGTGGTCACCGACGCCTGGCGGGAGCTGGCCCGGCAGGCGGGCGTCCGGGTACTGGACCTGGAGCCGCGCACCAGCCTGCGAGTGACGCTGGTGAGCCGGCACGGCGCGACGACCCCGGCGGCGGAGGCGTTCCTGCGCACGGCGCTGACGGAGGGTACGACTCCCTTATAAGGGTGGCCTATAAGGCACATGGGCAGCCGGTCTTGGACGCGCCGCACGAACCGTTGCTGCAATCCCTCTCATGGAGAAGCACCGCATCGCCCTGATCCCCGGCGACGGCATCGGCACCGAGGTGGTCCCCGCGGCCCGCCGGGTGCTGGACGCCGTCGCCGCCCGCCACGGCATCGCGCTCACGTACGACACCTTCGACTGGTCCTGCGAGCGCCACCTCGCCGAGGGCGCGATGATGCCGCCCGACGGCCTGGACCGGATCCGCGGGCACGACGCGATCCTGCTCGGCGCGGTCGGCTACCCCGGGGTCCCGGACCATGTCTCGCTGTGGGGCCTGCTGATCCCCATCAGGCGCGGCTTCCAGCAGTATGTGAACCTGCGCCCGATCCGCGTCTTCGAGGGCGTACCGAGTCCGCTGCGCGAGGCCCGGCCCGGCGACGTGGACTTCGTCGTCGTACGGGAGAACGTGGAGGGCGAGTACGGCGAGATCGGCGGCCGGCTGTACCGCGGCCTGCCCGAGGAGACGGCCGTGCAGGAGGCCGTGTTCACCCGCAAGGGCGTCACCCGGATCGTGGACTACGCGTTCGAGCTGGCCGCGGGCCGGTCCGGCCGGCTGACCTCGGCGACGAAGTCCAACGGGATCGTGCACACGATGCCCTTCTGGGACGAGCTCGTCGCCGAGCGCGCCGCCCTGCGCCCGGAGGTGGCGTGGGACCAGGAGCACATCGACGCGCTGGCTGCGAAGTTCGTGCTCGACCCGGGCCGCTTCGACGTCGTCGTCGCCTCCAACCTCTTCGGTGACATCCTCAGCGACCTCGCGGCAGCGATCGCCGGCAGTATCGGCATCGCCCCCGCGGCCAACCTCAACCCCGAGCGGGACTTCCCCTCCATGTTCGAGCCGGTGCACGGCTCGGCCCCCGACATCGCGGGGCGCGGGACGGCCAACCCGCTCGGTGCGATCTGGTCCGCCGCGATGATGCTCGACCACCTCGGTCACCCCGAGGCGGCCGGCGCCGTCACCGACGCGATCGCCACGCTCCTGTCCACGACCGGACTGCGCACCCCGGACCTCGGCGGCACGGCGACGACGGACCAGTTCACGAAGGCGCTCGTCGAGTTGCTGTGACCCGGCCGGTCTCCGCGCGTCCGCGATGATCGTGCCGACGTCGAGGCCGACCGGGCTCGGCCCCCGGCCTTTTCGGTCTCTTCGGTCTCTTCGGTCTCTTCGGTCTCTTCGGTCTGCTCGGTCTGCTCGGTCTGCTCGGCCGACTCGGCTGACTCGGTCGGCTCCGGGAACGGCAACGCGCCCACGTCGCCGTGGAGTTCGTGGTGCGGTGCCACAGGCGGTCGGTGAGCCGTTCGATCGTGGCGGTGAGATGGCGCCGGTAGGTGCTGAAGGGCAGCCCCAGACGCTCCGCGGCCGCTCCTGCGTCCGTACTCCGCTGAAGTACGTGGTGAGCAGGGCCCGATGGCGTCCGCCGCTCAGATCACGCTGCGGATCGCCGCCTCGAACCCTTTGACGTGTTCGTCGGCCAGCGCCGCCGCCTTCTCCGTGTCGCCCTCCATGATGGCTCGCAGCAGGGGGCCGTGTTCGTGTACGTGGCCCGCCAGGCCCGGCAGGCGGTCGAGGAACAGGCACCAGATGCGGGTGGCCAGGTTGTCGTACCGGATCAGCGTGTCTTCGAGGTAGGGATTGCGGGTCGCGGCGTAGATGGCACGGTGCAGGGTCATGTCGAGCCGGATCAGGTCGGCACCGGCGTCGGACGCGTCCGCCAGGTGGGCCAGCAGCCCGTCGAGGACGGCGCGGTCGGCCTCGCCGGCCCGCTGTGCCGCCAGGCCCGCGGCGAGGGGCTCCAGCTCTCTGCGGACCTCCGAGATGTGCCCGAGGTCGGCGATCTGCACCTCGGTGGCGAAGGTCCCGCGCCGGGGGTAGGCCACGATAAGGCGCTCGTGCTCCAGGCGCTTGAGGGCCTCCCGGACAGGAGTGCGCCCGAAGCCGAGCTCGGCGGCGATCCGCTCGTCGTTGATGGGCTCTCCGGGACGGATCTGGAGGGTCACCAGGCGGTCCGAGATGGCGCGATAGGCCTGATCGGCGAGTGTTCCAGCGCCCTGACCAGCTGCGCTCTGACCAGCGACGGTCGACGAAGTCACGCGAAACCCTCCCTTGACGCGGGCCGATCCGTCCTCTTAGCGTATCGCAACAGCAGGTTGATATATCAGTCTCCTTCCAGTCGGTCTCCAGATCTTCAGACCTTTCAGGTCTCTCAGGTCTTTCAGGTCTTCAAGGAGTTCTCATGACTGCCCACGCCCCCGGCCGGCACGCGGCCCGTTCCGCGGTTCTCAGCGCACAGCTCGGTGACTTCGACCCCGAGATCGCCTCGGCGATCGACGCGGAGCTGGCCCGGCAGCGCGGCACCCTGGAGATGATCGCGAGCGAGAACTTCGCGCCGCTCGCGGTCATGCAGGCCCAGGGCTCGGTCCTGACCAACAAGTACGCCGAGGGCTACCCCGGCCGCCGCTACTACGGCGGCTGCGAGCACGTCGACGCCATCGAGCAGATCGCGATCGACCGCATCAAGGCGCTGTTCGGAGCCGAGGCCGCCAATGTGCAGCCGCACTCCGGCGCCCAGGCCAACGCGGCCGTGATGGCCGCCCTGCTGCAGCCCGGCGACACCATCCTCGGCCTCGACCTGGCGCACGGCGGCCACCTCACCCACGGCATGCGGCTCAACTTCTCCGGCCGCCTGTACAAGGTGGCGGCCTACCAGGTCGGCGAGGACGACCACCGCATCGACATGGACCAGGTCCGCAAGCTCGCCCACGAGCACCGGCCGAAGCTGATCGTGGCCGGCTGGTCGGCCTACCCCCGCCACCTCGACTTCGCGGAGTTCCGCCGGATCGCGGACGAGGTCGGCGCCTACCTGATGGTCGACATGGCCCACTTCGCGGGCCTGGTCGCCGCCGGTCTGCACCCCTCCCCCGTACCGCACGCGCATGTGGTGACCACGACCACCCACAAGACCCTCGGCGGTCCGCGCGGCGGGGTGATCCTGTCCACCGCCGAACTCGCCAAGAAGATCAACTCCGCGGTCTTTCCCGGCCAGCAGGGCGGCCCGCTCGAACACGTCGTCGCGGCGAAGGCCGTGGCGTTCAGGATGGCCGCCCAGCCGGAGTTCGCGGACCGGCAGCGCCGCACCCTGGAGGGCGCGGCGATCCTGGCGGAGCGGCTGCTGGCCGAGGACACGAAGGCGGCCGGGGTCAGCGTGCTGACCGGCGGCACCGATGTGCATCTGGTCCTGGTGGACCTGCGCCACTCCGAACTCGACGGCAAGCAGGCCGAGGACCGGCTGCACCGGGTCGGCATCACCGTCAACCGCAACGCCGTCCCCTTCGACCCGCGCCCGCCGATGGTCAGCTCCGGTGTCCGCATCGGCACCCCGGCCCTGGCCGCCCGCGGCTTCGGCGCGGCGGAGTTCACGGAGGTCGCCGACATCGTGGCCACGGCCTTCCTGCCCGGCTTCGACGACCAGGTCGCCGCGGAGCTGCGCCGACGCGTCCAGGTCCTCACCGACCGCTTCCCGCTGTACCCCGTCGCCCCGCAACCGGCGGCCGGCGAACCGCAGTTCGTGGCCGAGGAGGCTGCCCAGTGATGCACCGCGACACCGCCCCCGCCACACCGGGCGCCGACCTGCCCGACCACCCCGAGTTCCTCTGGCGCAACCCCGCCCCCAAGCGGTCGTACGACGTCGTCATCGTCGGCGGCGGCGGGCACGGCCTGGCCACCGCCTACTACCTGGCCAAGAACCACGGCATCACCAACGTCGCCGTGCTGGAGAAGGGCTGGCTCGCGGGCGGCAACATGGCCCGCAACACCACGATCATTCGCTCCAACTACCTGTGGGACGAGAGCTCCGGCATCTACGAGCACTCCCTCAAGCTCTGGGAGACCCTCGAAGAGGACCTCGACTATCCGATCCTCTTCAGCCAGCGCGGCGTCCTCAACCTCGCCCACACCCTCCAGGACATCCGCGACAGCAAGCGCCGGGTCTACGCCAACCAGCTCAACGGCATCGACGCCGAGTGGCTGGAGCCGGACGAGGTCGCCAAGGTCTGTCCCATCGTCAACATCTCGCCGGACGTGCGCTATCCGGTGCTCGGCGCCACCTACCAGCCGCGCGCGGGCATCGCCAAGCACGACTACGTGGCCTGGGGCTTCGCCCGCCGGGCCGACGCGTACGGCATCGACCTGATCCAGGACTGCGAGGTCACCGGCCTCGACATCGTCGACGGCCGGGTGCGCGGCGTACAGACCACCCGCGGCCACATCGCCGCCGGGAAGGTCGCGCTCGCGGCGGCCGGTCACTCCTCCGTCCTCGCGTCCATGGCCGGACTGCGGCTGCCGCTGCAGAGCCACCCCCTCCAGGCGCTGGTCTCGGAGCTCCTGGAACCGGTGCACCCGACCGTGGTGATGTCCAACGCCGTGCATGTGTACGTGTCCCAGGCGCACAAGGGCGAACTGGTCATGGGCGCCGGCATCGACAGCTACAACGGCTACGGCCAGCGCGGCGCGTTCCACATCCTGGAGCGCCAGATGGCCGCCGCCCTGGAGCTCTTCCCCGTCTTCGCCCGCGCCCACATGCTGCGCACCTGGGCCGGCATCGTCGACACCACCCCGGACGCCTCCCCCATCGTCGGCCTGACGCCGGTCGAGGACCTCTATCTCAACTGCGGGTGGGGAACCGGCGGTTTCAAGGCCACACCGGGCGTCGGCTGGTGCTTCGCGCACACCGTCGCCACCGGCGAACCGCACCCCTACAACGCGCCCTTCACCCTCGACCGTTTCACCACCGGTGCCCTGGTCGACGAGCACGGCGCCGCCGCCGTGGCCCACTGAGCGAGGAGTACCGGCATGCAGCTCATCACCTGCCCCTGGTGCGGTGACCGCGAGGAGATCGAGTTCCACTACGGCGGTCAGGCGCACATCGCCTACCCCGAGGACCCCTACGCGCTCGACGACGAGCAGTGGGCCCAGTACGTCTTCTTCCGGGACAACCCCAAGGGCCCGTTCGCCGAACGCTGGGTGCACTCGGCCGGCTGCCGGCGCTGGTTCAACGCCGTGCGCGACACCGTCACCCACGAGGTCCTCGCCGTCTACCAGGCCGGCGCCGAACGCCCTGCCATCACGAGCACCGCGAAGGGCCAGGAGGCCAGCCGATGAACACCCCCTTCCGCGCCCCGGGCCACGGTCGCGTCGACCGTGACACCGCCCTCTCCTTCACCTTCGACGGCACCGCCTACACCGGGCACCCGGGCGACACCCTCGCCTCGGCCCTGCTGGCCAACAGCGTGCACCACGTGGCCGACGGCATCAAGTACGGCCGGCCGCGCGGGATCCTGGCCGCCGGAGCCGAAGAGCCCAACGCGCTCGTGCAGATCGAGGCGCCCTTCCCCGAGCCCATGCTCACGGCCACCACCCTGGAGCTGTACGACGGCCTGGTCGCCCGGGGGCTGTCCGGTCAGGGCAAGTTGGCCGCCGAGCCGGACACCGCCCGCTACGACACCATGCACGCCCACTGCGACCTCCTGGTCGTCGGCGCGGGCCCGGCAGGACTGGCCGCTGCGCTGGCCGCCGCCCGGACCGGAGCCCGGGTCGTCCTCGTCGACGAACTCCCCGAGCCGGGCGGGTCGTTGCTCGGCAGCCAGGAACTGATCGACGGAGCACCGGCTCTCACGTGGGTCGACGAGGTCCTCACCGAACTCGCCGACAACCCCGACGTACAGGTCCTCTCGCGCACCACCGCCTTCGGCCACTACGACGACGGACTCGTCCTCGCCCTGGAGAAGCGCACCGACCACCTCGGTGCCGCCGCGCCCGCCCATGTCTCCCGGCAGCGGATCTGGCGGATCCGCTCCCGGCAGATCGTGTACGCCACCGGTGCCTACGAGCGTCCGGTCGCCTTCGACAACAACGACCGCCCCGGGATCATGCTGGCCGGCTCGGCCCGCACGTACCTCAACCGCTTCGGTGTCCTGCCCGGTTCGCGGGCCGTCGTCTTCACCACGAACGACAGCGCCTACCCGGCCGCCCTCGAACTGGCAGACGCGGGCGTGCGGATCGCCGCGGTCGTCGACGTACGCGAGGAGGTGCCGGAGCACTGGCGCACCGCCTGCGCCGAGCGTGGCATCGGCATCCGCGCGGGCCATGTCGTCACCGGCACCAGCGGCATCGAGCATGTCACCCGTGCCCATGTCGCCCCGTTCGACCAGGGGAACCTCGGCGAACGGCAGGGCGTCGACTGCGATCTGCTGCTGGTCTCCGGCGGCTGGAACCCCGCGGTGGCCCTGTTCAGCCAGGCCCGCGGCACCCTGCGCTACGACGCCGGGATCGGCGCCTTCGTCCCCGCCGACGGGCCCGGCAACGTCCGTACGGCGGGGGCGGCCGGCGGCACGTTCACGCTCTCCGGCTGTCTCACGGACGGAGTGGACGCGGCCCGGCAGGCCCTGTCCGCGATCGGCAGGACCGGCCCGGAGACCGCCCCGCCGGCCACCGCCCCGCTCCCGGGCGGAGCGCCGACCCGGGTGCTCTGGCGGGTGCCGAGCCCCCAGGACGCTGACGACAGCCCGGAAGGCGCGGTGCAGTTCGTCGACCTCCAGCGCGACGCGACCGTCTCCGACGTACTGCGGGCGACCGGGGCGGGCCTGCGGTCGGTGGAGCACGTCAAGCGGTACACCACCATCGGCACCGCCCACGACCAGGGCCGTACCTCGGGCGTGATGACCTCGGGCATCGTCGCCGAGGCGCTCGGGGTGGACGTCGCCGACCTCGGCACCACCCGCTTCCGGCCGCCCGCCGTGCCGGTCTCCTTCGCCGCCCTCGCGGGCCGCAACCGCGGGGAACTGTTCGACCCGGTCCGGGTGACCGCGATCCACCCCTGGCATGTCGAGCACGGTGCCCTGTTCGAGAACGTCGGCCAGTGGAAGCGCCCCTGGTACTACCCGCGGGCCGGGGAGACCATGGAGGAGGCGGTACTGCGCGAGTGCCGGGCCGCCCGTACCGGCGTGGCGATGATGGACGGCTCCACGCTCGGCAAGATCAATGTGCAGGGCCCGGACTCCGGTGTACTGCTGGACCGGCTCTACACGAACCTGATGAGCACCCTGAAGGTGGGCCGGGTCCGCTACGGCGTGATGTGCGGCGCGGACGGCATGGCGATCGACGACGGCACCGTGATCCGGGTGGCCGAGCAGGAGTTCCTGCTGACCACCACCACCGGTAACGCGGCCAAGGTCCTCGAATGGATGGAGGAGTGGCTGCAGACGGAGTGGCCCGACCTGCGCGTGCACCTCACCTCCGTCACCGAGCACTGGGTGACGATCCCCCTGGTCGGCCCCCGCTCCCGGGACGTACTGGCCCTGGTGGCACCGGACTTGGACGTCGACAACGACGCCTTCCCCTTCATGTCGTGGCAGGACACCAGCGTCGCCGGGGTGGCGGCGCGGGTGTGCCGGATCAGCTTCTCCGGTGAGCTCGCCTACGAGATCAACGTGCCCGCCTGGTACGGCATCACGGTGTGGGAAGCCCTCTGCGCGGCGGGCAGCGGGTTCGGCCTCACGACGTACGGCACCGAGACGATGCACGTGCTGCGTGCCGAGAAGGCCTACCCGATCATCGGGCAGGACACCGACGGCACCGTCACCCCGCAGGACCTGGGCATGTCGTGGGTCGTGTCCAAGAAGAAGCCGGACTTCGTGGGCAAGCGGTCCTTCAGCCGCGCGGAGAACCGGCGGGAGGACCGCAAGCAGCTGGTGGGCCTGCTGCCGGCCGACGAGCGCGTGCTGCTTCCCGAAGGCGCCCAGATCATCGCCACCAGCGACATCCCGGAGCCCCCGGTGCCGATGCTGGGCCATGTCACCTCCAGCTACCGCAGCGACGCCCTGCGGCGGACGTTCGCCCTGGCCCTGGTGCGCTCGGGAACCCGGCGCATCGGCGAGACCCTCTACGTCCCGCTGGACGGCCGCGCCGTCCCGGTGACCGTGACCGACCCCGTGCTCTTCGACAAGGAGGGAGCTCGCCGTGACGGTTGAGACACCCGCTCGCTTCAGTCCGCTGGCCGAGTGGCAGGACCGCCTCGCGCAGTCGCCGGCCGGATTCCAGGTGCGGGAACTGCCCTGCCTGACCCAGCTCACCCTCCGTGTGCAGCCCGGCGGCGCCGCGGCGAAGGCCGTCGAGTCCTGCCTGGGCGTCACCCTGCCCGGCCCGCTGCGTGCCGAACTCTCCGGTGACGTCGAGGTGTTGTGGATGGGGCCGGACGAATGGCTGCTGGTGGCCCCGGACGGCCGGCAGGACGACCTGCTCGCACGACTGCGCTCGGCCATCGGTGACGAGTTCGCCACCGTCACCGACGTCTCGGCGCAGCGCACCACGCTGGCCCTGTCCGGAGACCTCGTCCGCACGGTCCTGGCCCAGGGCTGTGCCATCGACCTGGATCCGCGAGTGACGCCCGCCGGCTCCTGTCTGACCACGCTGCTGGCCCAGGCCCCGGTGACCCTCGTGGTGCACGACGGGGCGGCCTCCGGTGTCCGGCTGCTGGTCCGCTCCTCGTTCGCCTCCTACCTGGCCGCCTGGCTGGTCGACGCCTGCACGGAATACCGCTGAGGAGCCCTGTATGAAGAACGAGTTCGTCCTCACCCTCAGCTGCCCGGAACGCCCCGGCATCCTGCACGCCGTGACGTCGTTCCTGCTCGGGCACGGCTGTGACATCACCGAGCACCAGCAGTTCGATGACCCGGACCACGGCATCGTGTTCCTGCGCACGAGTTTCGCCGCCCCCGGCACCGAGGTCTCCCTGGACCGGCTGCGGGACACGTTCGCGCCCGTGGCCGCCGAGTTCGGGATGGACTGGCAGCTCAGGGACGCCGCGGTCAAGCCGCGGGTGCTGGTGATGGTGTCCAGGTTCGACCACTGCCTGGCCGACCTGCTCTACCGGTGGCGCAGCGGCGCCCTGGACGCCGAGATCGTCCTGGTGGTCTCCAACCACCCCGACCTGGAGCCGCTTGCGGCGGCCGAGGGCCTGCCCTTCGCACACGTCCCCGTCACGGCCGGCACCAAACCGCAGGCGGAGGCCCGGCTGCTGGCCCTGGTCGAGGAGCACCACGTCGACCTGGTCGTCCTCGCCCGCTATATGCAGGTGCTCTCCGACGACCTGTGCAAGCGGCTGGAAGGCCGGGCCATCAACATCCACCACTCCTTCCTGCCGAGCTTCGCCGGAGCCAAGCCGTACCACCAGGCCCACCGGCGCGGGGTGAAGCTCGTCGGCGCGACCGCCCACTACGTCACGGCCGACCTGGACGAGGGACCGATCATCGAGCAGGAGATCATCCGGGTCGATCACCGTTGCGGTGCCGAACGACTGGTCACCGTCGGCCGCGACGCCGAACGCCTGGCACTGGCCCGCGCCGTCAACTGGCACTGCCAGGGCCGCGTCCTGATCCACGGCAACCGGACCGTGGTCTTCAGCTGACCGTTCCTGATCAGTGAGCAGGAGTGGGTCTTGGACCCCTACCCGGTCCCTGCGAGCACCCCGAACGGCTTTGGATGTCCTGGTTGCCCGCGTACTCGCCGCGTCCGGCGGCAGGGATCGTGTCCGTGGTCCGTGGTCCGTGGTCCGTGGTCCGTGGTCCGGGGACGCAGGGGCGGGGTCCCTCACGCCGAGGGGCACAACGGTCGGCCTGGACGGTCCGATGCCCGTGCACATCGCTCCGGTGTGCACGGGGCGGTGCCGTCCTCCCCCAGTGCCTTGAGAGCCTGGGAGGTGCCCCCGTCCGGATCAGGTGTCCCTGGGCTCGTCGTCCGATCGCGATGCTCGCCGCATCGTGCCGGGTGGTCTTGCGGGTGCGGACGGCCATCGGCTTCTGCCAGTGCTGGGCGCCCCACTTGCTGGTGCAGGCCGGGTCCACGGCGATGATCGCGATACCTGTGGCGTCGGCCATGGAGGTCAGCCGAGCGCGGAGCCTGCCGGTCGGCATGCCGGAGATGAGCTGCCGGAATCGGCGCCTGCGCCCGTGCTTGGCCGACGACCCGACCGTCTCCCGGCTGGTCGACGCCCCTGCCACGGGCGGGAAGCGGGACGTGGCGGCGATGACCGTGCCCAAGTACGCGAGCGTGTCCGGCGGTTGGCCGGTGGCACGGCGCCGGATACGGACGGCTCGCCCGTCGTGGACCCAGCAAAAAACCGATCCCATGCGACAGTGACGCAGATCACGTCACTTTGCGGGCCCACGTCATCCACTTGCTGTGACCTTGACACCCTTTCAGCTCTTCACCTCTCACATACCTTCTCTTTGTCATCACATGGGTTAGGTAAAGGAGACCGAGAGGCCGGTGAATCATGACGGTTCACAGAACCCGTGCCCCAGTGGCGCGGGCGGTCGTGGTCCGGGGGAAGTGTCCGCTGGGTAGCGGGCGGTGTCGCCCTGGCCATGGCCGTCACACTGATCGACGCGGCGAGTTCCGCGGCGACGACTCCCTCCGAGACCGCGGACGCGCCGAAGAAGGCGGCGGTGACACAGGCGGCGGACATCCCGTCGGCGCGCGTCGCCGCCCGCCTGTCGGGCAAGCGGGTGGAGGCACTGTCCGAGCGTACAGAGACCTCCACGACCTGGGCGAACAGGGACGGTTCGCTCACCACCGAACTCGCCGCCGGGCCGGTTCGGTTCAGGGACGGGGTCACCGGCGTGTGGCGCCCCGTGGACCTGGACCTCGTGCAGGGCGAGGGCGGGGCCGTGGAGCCCAAGGCGCATCCGGGCGGGCTGCGACTGGCCGGACGGACCGGGACGCCCGCGAAGTCGCTCGCGGCGGCGCGCGAGGCCCGGGCCACCGACCTGGTGACGCTGGGCGAGGGCGACCAGCAGATCACCCTCCAGTGGAAGGGCGGTCTGCCGCAGCCCCAACTGGACGGCACCCGCGCGCAGTACGTCAACGCCGTACCTGGGGCGGACGTGGTCGTGGAGGCCACGCGCACCGGCTTCGAGCAGTTCGTCGAGATCAAGCGGCGCCCCGGCTCGGGCGGTTACTCCTACACGCTGCCGTTGCAGGCCAAGGGGCTGAAGGCGAAGCAACTCGCCGACGGCAGTGTGGAGTTCACCGACGGGAAGAACAAGAAGCGGGCCGTCATGCCCGCTCCGGTGATGTGGGACGCCACCGTCGACGAGCGCTCCGGCGAGCACACCAACCGGGCCAGGGTCGGCCTGAAGGTGGTCCAGAAGGGCTCCGGGGTCGACCTGGTGGTCACTCCGGACGCGAAGTTCCTCGCCGATCCGCAGACCCGGTTCCCGGTGACGGTCGACCCGTCCACCTCCTCGTTGTCCAACGTCTTCGACACCTACGTCCAGCAGGGCGAGACCGTCGACTGGTCCGCCGACACCGAGCTGGACCTGGGCAACCCCGGTACCACCAACGCCGACGGCACCCCGCGCATCGCGCGGTCCTTCATCTCCTGGAACACCACGCCGATCCAGGACGCGCTGGTCTCCAGCGCCAAGCTCAGCCTGTGGAACTTCCACTCCGGCAACACCGACTGCAAGGCCTACCCGTGGGAGGTGGGGTCGGCCGGCGCGGCCTCCACGTCCTCGCGGTGGACGTCGCAGCCGGCCTGGACGGCGACGAAGGCCACGTCCACCGAGACCACCGGCAACTCCGGCTGCTCCACCCAGCCGGACGGCTGGATCAACGCCGACGTGACCACCCTGGTACAGGAGTGGGCCTCGGCCAAGGCCACCCGCGGCCATCTGGGCCTGCGCGCCGCCAGTGAGAGCGTGCTCGCGCAGTGGAAGCGGGTCAACTCCGCCAACGCCGCGTCGAATCCGCCGAAGCTGGTCGTCACCTACAACTACCGGCCGCGCACCGGCACCAAGCAGGAGGCCGGCCCGCCGTACTTCTCCTACCCGCACCACCGCCGTCGGCACCGACGCCGCGGGGCGTATCAACTCGGTGAGGACCACCGGCGGAGTGGGCCAGGCCGCACCGGAGACCATGGCCGAGTACGACGCGGCGTCCGGCCGGGAGACCAGGAGCGTGTCTCCCAGCGGCGGGACCCTGACCACGGTGTTCGACAAGCTGGGCCGGGTCGTCTCCTACACCGACGCGGACGGCGGCACCACGACCACCGAGTACGACCTGCTCAACCGAATCGTGAAGACCGGCAACAACATCCCGTCCACGGTGACGTACAGCTATGACCACACGGCCGAGCCGCGCGGTCTGGTGACCAGGGCCGTGGACTCCGTGGCCGGTACGTTCACCGCGTCCTACGACGGTGACGGCATCCTCGTGGGCGAGAAGCTGCCCGGCGGATACAGCCTCAAGCAGACACCGGACCCCACGGCCACCCCGGTCGACCGCACCTACACCCGCGACAGCGACGGCGTGATCGTGCAGTCCGACACCACCACGCGGTCCGTACACGGCCAGGTGGTCTCCGACGCGCAGATCTCCGACCAGGCCTACGGCTACGACGCCATCGGCCGACTGACCTCCGTCCAGGACACCGCGGAGACGGTCTGCACCAACCGCACCTACACCTTCGACACCCGTTCCAACCGCAAGAGCCTGACCACCGCCACCGGCACGCCCGGTACGGACTGCCCGACCACGGGAGGCACCACCACCACCTACGCCTACGACAGCGCCGACCGCCAGGTCGACAGCGGTTACGTCTACGACGCCTTCGGCCGCACCACCGCCAAGCCCGGCGGCGTGACCCTCGGCTACTACAACAACGACCGCATCCAGCAGGAAACGGTGGGCTCCCAGCGCCAGACCTGGAAGCTGGACGGCTCCATGCGGATCCGCTCCTGGACGGTGGAGTCGAACAGTTCGGGCACCTGGACCCAGACCCAGTCGAAGGTGAACCACTACGACTGCGGTTGCGACCGGCCGAGCTGGGTCGTGGAGGACACCGCCACCGGAACGGTCACCCGCAACGTCCAGGCGCTGGGCGGTGAGCTCGCCGCCACCACCGGCAAGACCGGGGACACCGTCCTCCAGCTCAGCGACATCCACGGCGACGTGGCGCTCCAGCTGCCGCTGGACACCTCCAAGGCACCGACCGTGCTCGACACGGACGAGTACGGCAATCCCCGCGCGAGCGCCGGATCCGCCCGCTACGACTGGCTGGGCGCCCGGCAGCGGTCCGGCGACACGCTCTCGGGGCTGACCCTGATGGGAGCCAGGGCCTACGACACGGCCACCGGCCGCTTCCTCCAGCCCGATCCGGTGACCGGCGGCGGCGCGAACGCCTACGGCTACCCGGTCGATCCGATCACCATGTACGACCTCAACGGCAAGTGGTGGTGGTCGGAGAGCACCTGGTGGAAGATCGCCAAGTGCGTCTACGCCATCATCGAGCTGGCCGCGTGGGCGAGCGCGGTCGGCTGGCTGATGAAGGTCAACAAGATCCGCAAGGCCGTGAAGCTCATCCGCAAGATCGGCTTCAAGCGGCTGTACCGGCTGATCAAGGCGATCAGGAACAAGCCCCGCCGCAAGTGGTGGAAGGTCGCCGCCGGAATCGGAGTCGGACTCTACGCGGCCTTCAGCGTCTTCATGGGCTTCTCCGGGGTCCAGGAAGACTGTTACGACGCGTTCAAGTGACCAGACGCCCGGGGGACCCCGTCATGGTCCCCCGGGCCGCCCCCCCACCTCATCCGATCGGAACCCTCATGCCCGCTTCAGTATGGAAGTCGGCCGGAATCGCAGCGCTTCTGGCCGCCATCGTCATCACGGCCACGTTCCTGGTCATGGCCTTCCGGGCGTCCCGGGCCCGAAAGCCCGGACGCGAACATCTCAAGTGGTCGTTCTCCGGCCCCGTGGTCGTCGCGTCCGTGCTCAGCGTGCTCATCGGCGCCTGGGTCACCGACCGGAGCCCGCGGTTCGACATGGACGA
This sequence comes from Streptomyces sp. Ag109_O5-1, assembly GCF_003814875.1. Lineage (GTDB taxonomy): Bacteria > Actinomycetota > Actinomycetes > Streptomycetales > Streptomycetaceae > Streptomyces > Streptomyces sasae. The sequence goes on from NZ_RKQF01000001.1 coordinate 3,745,319, forward strand.
GTTCAGGACTCTGCTGGTCCCGCTCACCATGGGTCTGCCGGCGCACGCCCTGGTCCGGTCCCGGCTCGCCGACGACAAGGGAACCCGGTGGCCCACCCGCACCGTCCCGGCGGCCCTGACCCTGCTCGTCGGAACCCTCGTCGCCGGCGCGACGACGTACCTCGGCGCCTAGTCGCCCCGGTCGCACCGCGCGTCCCCGGACCTACAGCCCCACGATCTTGTTCCAGCGCTTCGCGAAGTCCACACGTTCGCTCGACGTGATGTCCCGGGCGATGGCGAGGCGCTTGCGCATCTCGGTGTTCGGGAAGATCAGCGGGTTGTCGGCGAGGGCCGCGGTGTCCTTGTCCTTGGAGGTGGCGAGGACCTGTTGGGCCGCCGGGACGGGGCAGACGTAGTTGACCCAGGCGGCCAGTTCGGCGGCGACCTCCGGCTCGTAGTAGTAGTCGATGAGCCGTTCCGCGTTGGCCTTGTGGGCGGCGCGGTCCGGGATCATCAGCGAGTCGGACCACAGCTCCGCGCCCTCCTCGGGGACGACGAAGCGGATGTCCGGGTTGTCGGCCTGGAGCTGGATGACGTCGCCGGAGTAGGCCTGGCAGGCCAGGACATCGCCGCTGACCAGGTCCTTCGTGTAGTCGTTGCCGGTGAAGCGGCGGATCTGGCCCCGGTCGACCTGATGCTGCACCTCGTCGCAGACTGCGTAGAAGTCGTAGGCCGTCCACTTGGTGATGTCCACGCCGTTGCCCTGCATCAGCAGCGCGAACGCCTCGTCGAGCCCGGAGAGCAGGGTCACCCGGCCCTTGAGGTCGCTCGCCCACAGGTCCTTGACGTGCCGGATCTCGCGGCCCAGCTTCCTGCGGTTGTACGCGATGCCGGTGATGCCCGACTGCCACGGCACCGTGTACAGACGGCCCGGGTCGAAGGCGGGCGAGCGGAGCTGCGGGTCCAGGTACTTCGCGACGTTCGGCTGGTGGGCCCGGTCCATCTTCTGGACCCAGCCCAGGCGCACGAACCGCGCGCACATCCAGTCGCTTATGACGATCAGGTCCCGGCCGGTGGACTGGTGGTTCATCAGCGCGGGGCTGATCTTGCCGAAGAACTCGTCGTTGTCGTTGATCTCCTCGATGTAGTCGACGGAGATCCCGGCGCGCTTCTCGAAGGCGTCGAGGGTGGGCCGCTTGTTCGGGTTGTCGTCGTCCACGTCGATGTACAGCGGCCAGTTCGCGAAGACCAGCCTGTGGTCCTTGGCGGACAGGTCGGTCACGCCGCGGTCGTCGGCCTCGACGTAGGCCGCGGGCACCCCGCAGCCCGCCAGGGCGCCCAGCGCGGCGGTGCCGCCGAGCGCGCGCAGCAGGGAGCGACGGGAGAGCGCGGGCGTCGTTCGAGAGGGATTCTGGGGCACCCATGAAGCATGCCGCCGATGCCGGTGATCGGACAATCGACGCTGCGTCGAGCCGCCCGACGTGGGCCGGACACCTTGTCAATGCCCCCGGTCAACGCGGAGTCACCTCTGCGATCACCGATGGCAGTGCCGGCTCGACGGTGAGTCCGCCGCCGGGGTGCGTGTGCGCCCGTACCCGGCCGTCGTGCGCCGCGGCCACGATGGACATCCCGGGCCCGAGGCCGTCCCGCTTCCCGGTCCGCTCCGCGCCCAGTCGCCGGAACGGCCGGAACAGCCCCGCCGCCCTCCGGAAGGTTATGGCCCCGCCAGATCCACCAACTCCCGCCGCTCAAGCCCCCGCTGACAGCGGGCCGACGTCAACAGCGCCTCGATCAGCCGCTCCTGCTCCTGTCCGGCCGCCCGCACCCGGACCAGTGCGGCGCGCAGTACGTCGGCGGAGGCGTCCGGGTCGGCAAGGGCGACATCGACGACGGCCTGCTGGAGGGTGAGCGGGGTGCGCAGTTCGTGGGAGGCGGGCCTGACCTTCACGACCGGCAAGGACCTGCCGCCGCTCCCGGCCAGGCCCGGGCCGGCCCGGCAGGGGAGAAGGGCCTGCGGACGTCCACGGGCACGGACGAGGGCCCGAGCCTGACGACTTCGGAGGCCTGACGGCAAAAGTGCTGCCCGGGGCGGCTTTCCAGCCCCGGGCAGCGCAACTCACCTAAGGGGCGCGAGGCCGTGTCGATTTGCGGCTCCGCCGCGTGGGCGCGACCAGCCCCCACACACCCGCAGCCGAAGTACGGCCTATGACCTACGCGTCCAGCGACGTCATCACGTGCTTGATCCGCGTGTAGTCGTCGAACCCGTACGCGGACAGGTCCTTGCCGTACCCGGACTTCTTGAACCCGCCGTGCGGCATCTCCGCGACCAGCGGAATGTGCGTGTTGATCCACACACACCCGAAGTCCAGCCGCTTGGACATCCGCATCGCACGCCCGTGGTCCTTCGTCCACACGGACGACGCCAGCGCGTACTCGACGCCGTTGGCCCACTCCACGGCCTGGTCCTCGTCGGAGAAGGACTGGACGGTGATGACGGGTCCGAAGACCTCGTTCTGGATGATCTCGTCGTCCTGCTTCAACCCGGAGACGACGGTGGGCGCGTAGAAGTAGCCCTTGTCGCCGACCCGCTGACCGCCGGCCTCGACCTTGGCGTGGGCGGGCAGCCGCTCGATGAAGCCGGAGACCTGCTTGAGCTGGTTGGGGTTGTTCAACGGCCCGTACAGCACGTCCTCGTCGTCCGGCTGGCCCGTCTTCGTCTCGGCCGCGGCCTTCGCGAGCGCGGCCACGAACTCGTCGTGGATGGACTCCTGGACGAGGACACGGGTGGCGGCCGTACAGTCCTGGCCGGCGTTGAAGAAGCCCGCGACGGAGATGTCCTCGACGGCCTTGGCGATGTCCGTGTCCTCGAAGACCACGACCGGCGCCTTGCCGCCCAGCTCCAGGTGGACGCGCTTGACGTCCTTGGACGCGGACTCGGCGACCTGGATGCCGGCGCGTACGGAGCCGGTGATGGAGGCCATCGCCGGGGTCGGGTGCTCGACCATCAGACGGCCGGTCTCGCGGTCGCCCGTGACGACGTTGAAGACACCCTTCGGCAGGATCCCGCCGAGGATCTCCGCGATCAGGACCGTCGAGGCCGGGGTCGTGTCGGACGGCTTCAGCACGACCGTGTTGCCCGCCGCGATCGCCGGGGCGAACTTCCACACGGCCATCATCATCGGGTAGTTCCACGGCGCGACCTGCGCGCAGACACCGACCGGCTCACGGCGGACGATCGAGGTCATCCCCTCCATGTACTCGCCGGCCGAGCGGCCCTCCAGCATCCGGGCCGCACCGGCGAAGAACCGGATCTGGTCCACCATCGGCGGGATCTCCTCGGAGCGGGTGAGCCCGGTCGGCTTGCCCGTGTTCTCCACCTCCGCCGCGATCAGTTCCTCGGCCCGCTCCTCGAACGCGTCGGCGATCTTCAGCAGGGCCTTCTGCCGCTCGGACGGGGTGGTGTCGCGCCAGCCCGGGAAGGCCGCGGCCGCGGCGGCCATCGCGGCGTCGACGTCCGCCTCACCGGACAGCGGCGCGGTCGCGTACGCCTCGCCGGTCGCGGGGTTGACCACCTCGGTGGTCCGTCCGTCGGCGGCGTCCCGGAACTCACCGTCGATGTAGTTGCGCAGGCGACGCAGCTCGGTGCTCACTGCCGGCCCTCCAAGTTCGGTGTCCATTCACTGAGACACCCACAGTAATCCGAGATCCCACGTTTTCAACACCCCCGCGCCCGCCGAGTCTGCGAAATCCGCAATCCTCGACACCGTAAACAACGAATTTCATCGCTATGGCCTTGCGGAACCGTCGAGACGTCGTGCACAGTGAGGTCGTGGCCAGTCGAAGCGCAGACCAGAGGGACTCGTCCCGCGAGTCCAGGAACGGCAACAGTCCCCAGCTGGACGCCGTCTCCCTCGCCATCATTCAGCAGCTCCAGGAGGACGGCCGTCGGCCGTACGCCGCGATCGGCAAGGCCGTCGGCCTGTCGGAGGCGGCCGTGCGCCAGCGCGTCCAGAAGCTGCTGGACCAGGGCGTCATGCAGATCGTCGCCGTCACGGACCCGCTCACCGTGGGCTTCCGCCGGCAGGCGATGGTCGGCATCAACGTCGAGGGCGATGTCGAGTCCATCGCGGACGCGCTGACCGGCATGTCGGAAGTCGAGTACGTGGTGATGACCGCGGGCTCGTTCGACATCCTCGCGGAGATCGTCTGCGAGGACGACGACCACCTGCTGGACGTCATCAACAAACGCATCCGGGCGCTGCCCGGCGTGCGCTCCACCGAAAGCTTCGTCTATCTGAAGCTGAAGAAGCAGACCTACATGTGGGGAACCCGATAACCGTGACCCAGAAGGACCTCAGCCGCACCGCGTACGACCACCTGTGGATGCACTTCACCCGCATGTCCTCGTACGAGAACTCGCCCGTCCCGACCATCGTCCGGGGCGAGGGCACGCACATCTACGACGACAAGGGCAAGCGCTACCTCGACGGTCTCGCCGGTCTGTTCGTGGTCCAGGCCGGTCACGGCCGCACGGAACTCGCCGAGACCGCCTTCAAGCAGGCCCAGGAGCTGGCGTTCTTCCCGGTGTGGTCGTACGCCCACCCGAAGGCCGTCGAGCTCGCGGAGCGGCTGGCCGACTACGCGCCGGGCGACCTGAACAAGGTCTTCTTCACCACCGGCGGCGGCGAGGCCGTCGAGACCGCCTGGAAGCTGGCCAAGCAGTACTTCAAGCTGCAGGGCAAGCCGACCAAGTACAAGGTCATCTCCCGCGCGGTCGCCTACCACGGCACCCCGCAGGGCGCCCTGTCCATCACCGGCCTGCCGGGCCTGAAGGCCCCCTTCGAGCCGCTGGTCCCCGGCGCGCACAAGGTGCCGAACACCAACATCTACCGCGCCCCTCTCTTCGGCGACGACCCGCAGGCCTTCGGCCGCTGGGCCGCCGACCAGATCGAGCAGGAGATCCTCTTCGAGGGCCCCGACACGGTCGCGGCCGTCTTCCTGGAGCCGGTGCAGAACGCGGGCGGCTGCTTCCCGCCCCCGCCCGGCTACTTCCAGCGGGTCCGCGAGATCTGCGACAAGTACGACGTGCTGCTCGTCTCCGACGAGGTCATCTGCGCCTTCGGCCGCCTGGGCACGATGTTCGCCTGTGACAAGTTCGGCTACGTCCCGGACATGATCACCTGTGCCAAGGGCATGACCTCGGGCTACTCCCCGATCGGCGCCTGCATCGTCTCCGACAGGATCGCCGAGCCGTTCTACAAGGGCGACAACACCTTCCTGCACGGCTACACCTTCGGCGGCCACCCGGTGTCGGCGGCGGTGGGTCTCGCCAACCTCGACCTGTTCGAGCGCGAGAACCTCAACCAGCACGTCCTCGACAACGAGGCGGCGTTCCTGTCCACCCTGCAGAAGCTGCACGACCTGCCGATCGTCGGCGACGTCCGCGGCAACGGCTTCTTCTACGGCATCGAGCTGGTCAAGGACAAGAACACCAAGGAGTCCTTCGACGCCGACGAGACCGAGCGCGTCCTGTACGGCTTCCTCTCCAAGGCCCTGTTCGAGAACGGCCTGTACTGCCGTGCCGACGACCGCGGCGACCCGGTCGTCCAGCTCGCCCCGCCGCTGATCTCCAACCAGGAGACCTTCGACGAGATCGAGCAGATCCTGCGCGCCACGCTGACGGAGGCCTGGACGAAGCTCTGAGCCTCGTACCTCTGAGTGCCTCCGAGTACCTCCGAGTACCTCTGATCAGCTGATCAACACCGGCCCCGGTGCCGTCCGTTCGAGTGAGAACGGCGGCCCGGGGCCGTGTGCTGTCCGGGCTCCGCCCGCCGACCTGCCTAGCGTGCACGTGACCGATCGGCCCACCTTTCGTTCCCCCGGACGAGGGATCGGGATGCGGGAAAACGGATCAGAACCGAGGTGTACGCCCATGGAGGCCCCGCCGGACAACGACGTGCTGTGGGCACGCTCCCTGCACTTCTGTCACCCGGACGGCTCGCCCGGTGTCGCCGGGGTCTCGCTCGGTGTGCGGGAGGGCGAGATCCTCGCCGTCGGCGGCCCGCGCGGCAGCGGCAAGACCACGCTGCTGAGGTGCCTCGCAGGTCTGGTCCCGGCGCAGCACGGCGAGGTCTGGTTCAACAGCACGGCCGTGCACCGGATGGGCCCGGTCGACCGGGAACGGCTGCGCCGCGACCGCTTCGGCTGGATCGACCCGGCCCCCGTGCTCGTCCCCGAGCTCAACGTCTGGGAGAACACCGCCCTCCCCCTCATGCTGCGGGGCGTCGGCCGCCGCCGGGCCAAGGTGGCCGCGCTGGAGTGGCTGGAACGTCTCGACGTCGGCGACAAGGCCCGCAGACGCCCGGTTGAACTCCGGCAGGCCGAACGCCAGCGCGTCGCCATCGCCCGGGCCATCGCCCCCTCCCCCACGGTCCTCTTCGCCGACGAGCCGACGGCCCCGCTGCACCGCGCCGAGCGCGCGCATGTGCTCCGCACCCTGACCACGGCGGCCCGCTCGCACGGGATCACGGTCGTTCTCGCCACGCACGACGCGGAGACGGCGGCCCTCGCCGACCGCAGGATCTCCCTCCTGGACGGCCGCCGGGTGAACACGGTCCACCTGCCGCCGGTGTCCGAAGCGGAAGGCCGGGCCGAGTGCTCGCTCTCCGTCTGATCCGCGTCGCCCACCCGGCCGTCCAGCTGCGCCGCCTCCTGGTGGCCACGGCGGCCGCCGGCTCGGGCTTCCTCCTGCTGTCCGCCCTCGGCTACGCGATGGCTCACCCGCAGAACTCGGCGGGCGCACTCCTGCGGCTGTCCTGGTGCGCGATCCCGCTCGCCGCCACCGTGCACCTCGCGGTCGCCGTGGCCCGCACCGACCCCGGCACCAAGCCCCGCCCCGGCCTCTCCGCCCTGGGCCTGGGCCCGTCCCGCCTGATGGCCGTCGCCGCGCTGCACACCGCCCTCGCCTGCACCCTGGGCTCCGTGCTGGCCCTCCTGGTCTTCCTGCACCTGCGGGGCGACCTGAACGGCATGCCCTTCGACGGCGCGGCGAAGGACTTCCTGGCGGCGGACCAGCCCCTGCCCCTGCCGGCGGCCCTGACCCTGCTGGGGGTGCTCCCGGTCGTCGCGTCCACGGCGGTGGCGCTGGCCCTCCGCCCACCGGACCTGCTCCACCCCGAGGGCCACCGCCGCTCCTACGGCCGTTTCGGCGCGTACGGCACGACGGCGAGGCGGGAGACCTTCGGCACGTACGGCCGCTTCGGAGCCCGGCTGTTCCGGCAGCCGTCCGAGCCCCCCACACTCCCCACGGGCATCCGCCCCGCGGACACCCCGCAGCCGGTGGCGACGGCGGACGGCGACAGCCAGGCACCCCCGGACCAGGTACCCGCCCCCTCTTCACCCCCCGCACCTCCCGAACCTCCCGCATCCCCCACAGGGCTCCCCTGGGGCGTCGCCGTCCTGGCCGCGGGCCTCGCCGTGGAGTCGTACGCCAGCGTCACCGAAACCACCCCCCGCACGGCCCTGCCCGGCGGCCTCGCCGTGGGCGCCGTCGGCGTCCTGGCCGGCTGGGCCCTCACCGCCCTCGGTCTGGTCCTCGCCGCCCCCGGCCTCACCCACCTCTGCGGCCGTCTCCTGCAGACGGCCCGCCCCGGTGCCCTCCGTCTCCTCGCCGGCCGTGTCCTGATGGCGGAGGCCACCCGCATCGGCCGCCCCCTCGGCGTCGTGTGCGTGGTCGCGTCCGCGGCCTTCGCGACCACCACGCTCTCCGACTACGACGGCAGCGCACCGGCCTTCGGCCCGCTCACCGCCCTCGGCGGCCTCGTGGTCGCCGGCTGCACCGTCGCCACCCTCCTCACCGCCGCCGTGGAGGCCCGCCAGTCCCGCGCGGACACCACCGAGGCCCTGCTCCGCATGGGCGCCCCGGCCGCGGCGCTGCGCAGCGCCGCGGCCCTGCGCACCGGCGCCCTGCTGGCGTTCTTCGTCCCCTTCACCCTGCTGATCGCGGACCTCGCCGCACTGCCGCTCGCCCGCTGAAAAGCCGTACGAAAAAAAATCCGGACCCAGCGATGACTTCCGCCGCGTCCCCCGGTCTGTCCCCCCGAACGGCACGACACCCGAGGGAGAGACCCCATGTACCAGCAGATGATCTTCGTGAACCTGGCCACCGACGACGTCGCCGCGTCCCGGAAGTTCTTCACCGAGCTCGGTTACTCGATCAACCCGCAGTTCAGCAACGACGACTGCTCCTGTGTCGTGATCAGCGACACGATCATCGCGATGCTGCTGAGCAAGCAGCGCTACGCCGACTTCACCAAGAAGGAGATCGCCGACTCCACGAAGACCAGCGAGGTGCTGATCTGTCTGAGCGCGGAGAGCCGCGAAAAGGTCGACGAACTGGTGGAGAAGGCGGTCGCGGCCGGCGGCACCGCGAACGACGACGTCCAGGACCAGGGCTTCATGTACGGCCGCTCCTTCGAGGACCTCGACGGCCACTCCTGGGAGGTCGTGTGGATGGACCCGGCGGCGGTGCAGGGCTGACACCTAGAGTGGGCGGGTGCATCCGACACCCGCCCAGCCGCATCCCGCCCAGCCGCGGTCCGCGCAGCCCAACCGTGCCGCCCGCGACCGTGAGATCGAGTCCCTCGCCGAGTTCGACGAGGTCGTCGCCGCGCAGGGCACGCTCGCCCAGTACCGTGTCCAGGCGGTCGACCTGACGGACCGTACGGACGTCCTGCTCACCACCGACACCACGGGCGCGGTCTTCCTCGGCTGCCCGATGTCGGCCGAGGCCGCCGCCCGGGTCGGCGCCACGGGCGCCCTGGTGTTCCCGCCCGTGCCGGACCTCCCCTTCGACCCGTACCGCGCCTTCGCCTACACCCCCGCCGAGTTGTTCGACTCGCTCGGCGAGGGCTATGAGGCGACCCCGGACGCCCGCTCGTACGCCTGGTTCCAGCAGACGAAGGCGGACGGCGACATATTCGCGTCGATGCTCCGCTCGATCCACGACGACGCGGTCTCCGACGCGCTGGACGAAATCCTCGCCGGGGCCCGGGTGGTGGGTGTGATGGGCGGCCACGCGATGGCGCGCGGCACGGAGGAGTACGCCGGTGCCGCCCGGCTCGGCCGGGACCTCGCGCGGGCCGGCTTCACGGTGGCGACCGGCGGCGGCCCGGGCGCGATGGAGGCGGCGAACCTCGGCGCGTACGCTGCGCCCTTCGACGACGGCATGCTGGAGGAGGCGTGCCGGCTCCTCGCCAAGGCCCCGTCGTTCCGGCCGTCGGTCACCGACTGGGCGCGGGCCGCCTTCGAGGTCCGCGAACGCTGGCCGGACGGGGGTCGCTCGGTCGGCATCCCCACCTGGTTCTACGGCCATGAGCCGCCGAACGCCTTCGCCGCGCACATCGCGAAGTACTTCGCCAACGCCACCCGCGAGGACGGTCTGCTGGCCCGTTCGAACGCCGGTGTGGTGTTCCTGCCGGGCGCGGCCGGGACCGTACAGGAGATCTTCGACAACGCGACTCCCAACTACTACGAGTCGCGGGGCGAACCGACCCCGATGGTGCTCGTGAACCGGGCGCACTGGACCGAACGGCTACCGGCCTGGCCACTGTTGACCTCGCTCGCTCGGGAACGGTCGATGGCATCCCGTATCGCCCTGGTTGACCGGATCGACCAGGCTTCCGCGGCGGTGAAACGTCTCAGCGCTTAACAAGCGGGTAAAGTCAACGCCCGTGGACCGCATATGCATTGACACTACTTATGGAGCGCTTATAGACCTGTGAGCCTCCTGGGGATTCCGATGCCTCGCCTCACCGTTGCATCAACTCCCGCCAAAGCCCCCCGCAGTTATGCACTCAGTAAGGACAAACGTGTCCATATCCCGCCGTAGTGCACGTCGTTCCGTGCGCATCATGGGTGTCGCCGCCGCTTCGGCCGCGCTGTCGCTGGGCCTCTCCAGCACCGCGTTCGCGTGCAACATCAAGGAGTTCTCCGCCGAAGCCACCTGCGACGGCTCCAAGGGTGTCATCACCGTCACCGACAAGGACGCCTCCCGTACTCCGGCCACGATCACCGTCTTCCTGGAGAACAACGGCTCCGACGCCAAGCAGGTCGGCGACGCGACGCCCATCAAGGGGTCCAAGGAAGGCACCTCGGTCACCTTCTCCGAGAAATGGCAGCCGAACGCGGAGTACCGCATCCGCGTCAAGACCGACAACGGTCAGGTGGACGCTGACATCTCGCCCAGCCTGACCACCCCGTCCACCGCCTGCAAGGCCGACGAGAGCTCCAGCCCGACGCCGTCGGCCACGCCGTCGCCCTCCGAGTCCACCCCGGCCGAGTCCGGCTCCCCGACCCCGTCGGCCTCGGAGAGCAGCAGCACCGCCCCGGCGGCCACGCCGAGCAACGCCCCGTCCCCGGCGGTCGGTGAGTCGAACCTCGCCGAGACCGGTGCCAACTCCAACACCGGGCTGATCGCCGGTGTCGCGGGCGCGCTGGTCGTGGTCGGTGGCGGTGCCGTGTGGTTCGGCATGCGCCGCCGCGGAGCGCACAGCGGCAGCTGACGCGCTACCCCAGCACTTCCCCCGTACGTCGTCGAGGCCCGTCCCCGTATCCCCGGGGGACGGGCCTCGGTCGTATGCGCGCACGCGCGAATGCGTGCATGGGCGCATACGGTCAGTCCAGTACGACCGTCTCCGCCGCGTCGAACTCGACGCCCACCGTGTCCCCGGCCTCCGGCGCCTCGCGCAGCGCGCAGGCCGCCGCCAGCCGCGGGCCGTCCTGGGGCTGGAGGTGGACGGTGACATGGGTGCCCTGGAAGGTACGGGCGGTCACCGTGCAGGGCAGCCCCGCGTCGGCCGCCACAAGGCGAACCCCGGCGGGCCGGACCAGCAGCGTGCGCTGCCCCTGGGGCGCGTTCCGGGCCACCGGCAGCTTCCCCCACGGCGTCACCGCGACCGATCCCTCGACGGTCGCCGGGACCACGTTGTCGAAGCCGAGGAAGCGGGCCACGAACTCGTCGGCGGGCCGCTGCCAGACATCGAGCGGCGTGCCGGACTGGGCGATCCGCCCGTCCCGCATCACCACCACCCGGTCGGCCAGCGCGAACGCCTCACCCTGGTCGTGCGTCACGGCGAGCACGGTCGTACCCAACCGCCCGAACAGCTCGCGCAGTTCGACCACCAGCCGCTCCCGCAGCGAGCGGTCGAGCTGTCCCAGCGGTTCGTCGAGCATCAGCAGCCGGGGCCGGGGCGCCAGCGCCCGCGCGAGCGCCACCCGCTGCTGTTCACCACCGGAGAGCCCGGCGACGGCCCGCCGCGCGGCGCCCGGAAGCCCGACCAGCTCCAGCAACTCGCTTACCCGCTGGGCCTGTTGCCCCTTGCCCTCGCCTCGCATCCGGATCCCGAAGGCCACGTTCCCGCCCACGTCCCGCTGCGGGAACAGCTGGTGGTCCTGGAACATCAGCCCGACCCCCCGCTGATGCGCCGGCACCCGCGCCTGGTCGTGCCCGTCGAGCGACACCTGTCCGGAGTCGAGCGGTTGCAGCCCCGCCACCACCCTGAGCAGGGTGGACTTGCCGCTCCCGCTGGGCCCGAGCACACACACCACCTCGTGCTCGGCGACTTCGAGATCGACGGCGTCGAGCACGGCCCGGCCGCCGAACCGCACCGTGGCCCGCTCCAGTTCGAGAAGTGGCATCAGAACTCCCCCGTCCGGTCCGTCCGCAGCCGCTCCAGGACCAGCAGCGCCACCGCACACACCACCATCAGAATCGTGGAAAGGGCCATCGCCTGGCCGTAGTTGAGATCACCGGGGCGACTGAGCAGCCGGGCCACGGCGACCGGCAGGGTCGGATTGTCCGGCCGCGCGATGAAGACCGTCGCCCCGAACTCCCCCAGCGACACCGCGAACGCGAAACCCGCCGCGATCAGCAGCGCCCGCCGCACCATGGGCAGATCGACCTCCCGCCACACCCGCCAGGGCGAGGCGCCGAGCACGGCCGCCGCCTCCCGCAGCCGTTCGTCCACGGCCCGCAGCACGGGCAGCATGGTCCGCACGACGAACGGGACCCCGACCAGCGCCTGCGCGAGCGGCACGAGGATCCAGGACTGCCGCAGATCCAGCGGCGGCTTGTCGAGCGCGATCAGGAACCCGAAGCCGACGGTCACCGCGGACACCCCGAGCGGCAGCATCAGCAGCGCGTCGAAGCCCCGTACCAGCCGTCCCGCGTCCCGCCGGGCCAGCGCGGCGGCGGCGAGCCCGCCGATCACCAGCGCGACGGCGGTGGCCACGACCGCGTACTGCAGCGAGTTGACGACCGACTCGATCGGCGCGACCAGGAAGGTCCCGCCGTCGGCGTCGCCCAGCGCCCGGTAGTACCCGAACCCCCCGTCGAGTGACCGCCGTACCAGCACGGCCGGCGGCAGCACCAGGAGTACGGCGACGGTGGCGAGGACCCCGCCGAGCAGCGCCCACTGCCCGGCCCCGCGCGGCCGGCGTGCGGTCGTCTCCGGGGCGACGAGCCTGAGCGCGCTCTCCCGGCGCCGTACCGTCCACGCGTGCACGACGAGGATCGCGCCCACCGCGACGAACTGCACGATGGTGAGGACGGCGGCCGTCGTGAGGTCGAAGATCTCGGAGGTCTGCCGGTAGATCTCCACTTCGAGGGTGGAGAAGGTGGGGCCGCCGAGGATCTGCACCACGCCGAAGGAGGTGAAGGTGAACAGGAAGACCATCAGCGCGGCGGCGGCCACCGCGGGCGCGAGCGCGGGCAGGGTCACCTTCCGCCAGGCGCCCAGCGGGGAGGCGCCGAGCATCCGGGCGGCCTCCTCCTGCCGCGGGTCCAGCTGGGACCAGAGCCCGCCCACGGTCCGTACGACGACCGCGTAGTTGAAGAAGACATGCGCGAGCAGGATGGCCCAGACGGTGGTGTCGAGTCGTACGCCCCACAGTTCGTCCAGCAGTCCGCCCCGCCCGACGAGCGCGAGGAAGGCGGTCCCGACCACGACCGTCGGCAGCACGAACGGCACCGTGACCACCGCCCGCAGCACGTTCTTGCCCGGGAAGTCGAGGCGGGCGAAGACATAGGCGGCGGGCAGCGCGACCAGCAGGGTGAGCGCGGTGGAGGCGAGCGCCTGCCAGGTGGTGAACCACAGGACGTGCCGGATGTCGGACTGACCGACGACGTCGGCGATCCGCCCGAGCCGCCACCGCCCGTCGGCCTTCAGTCCGCGCGCGACGATCGCCGCGACGGGCCAGGCGAAGAAGACGGCGAAGAACGCGACGGGCACGGCCATCAGACCGAGCCGCGCCGCGTTCCCCGAACGGCGCTTGCGGGGGGCTACTTCAGTACGAGTGACGTCCACGTCTTGACCCACTGGTCACGGTTGGCGGCGATCTTCTCCGGCGCCATGGTCTCGGGGTCCTTGGCGGCGGGACCGTACTTCGTGAACTCGGCGGGCACGCTCGCTCCCTGGACCACCGGGTAGACGAACATGTTCAGCGGCATGTCCTCCTGGAACTCCTTGGAGACCAGGAAGTCGATGAGCGCCTTGCCGCCCTTGGTGTTCTTCGCGTTGCTCAGCAGTCCGGCGAACTCGATCTGCCGGAAGCAGGTGCCGGTCGCGACGCCGGTGGGCGCGGTGCTGGGCTTCGGGTCGCCGTAGATCACCTCGGCGGGCGGGGACGAGGCGTACGACACGACCAGCGGCCGGTCGCCCTTGGCCTTCTTGCCGCCGGCCGAGCCGGAGAACTCCTCGTTGTAGGCCTGCTCCCAGCCGTCGACGACCTTGACGCCGTTGGCCGTGAGCTTCTTCCAGTAGTCCTGCCACCCGTTGTCGCCGTACTGGGCGGCGGAGCCGAGCAGGAAGCCGAGCCCCGGCGAGGAGGTGGACGCGTTCTCGGTGACGAGGAGGTTCTTGTACTGCGGCTTGACCAGGTCGGCGTAGGAGGTGGGCGGGGTCAGCTTGTGCTCGCTGAAGTACGCCTTGTCGTAGTTGACGCAGATGTCGCCGTAGTCGATGGGCGTGACCCGGTGCTTGGCCGCGTCGAGCTGGTACGACATGCCGACCTGGTCGAGGCCCTTGGCCTGGTACGGCTGGAAGAGCCCGTTGTCGAGGGCCCGGGACAGCAGGGTGTTGTCGACGCCGAAGAAGACATCGCCCTGCGGGTTGTCCTTGGTCAGGATCGCCTTGTTGACGGCCTGTCCGGCGTCGCCGTCCTTGAGGACCCGCACCTTGTAGCCGGACTGCTTCTCGAAGTCCTGGAGCACGTTCTTGGAGACGGCCCATGAGTCATGACTGACCAGGGTGATGGTCTTCGAGTCCGCCTGGGCGCCGTTGGACGACCCGCACGCGGACAGCGTGACAAGACCGAGCCCGACGGCCGCGGCCACGAAGGTCTTGGTGTGCACTGGTGTTTTTCCTCCTGGAGTTGACCAGGAAGAGACGCGGCCCTGCCCAGTGAGGCTCACTGGGCAGGGCGCAACAGCTTGAGTGGTGACCGAACTTCCTACCCAGAATGACCTGGGCGAGGTTCAGAGGGTCTGCGGCCCGATTGCCGCACTCTCAGCGCTGTGGCGCTCCCCTGTCGGAATATGAAGATATGGGTACGGCCCTCAGATTACCTCTCGGTGGCCGCGAGCTGACCACAGGCGCCGTCGATCTCCTGGCCACGGGTGTCCCGGACGGTGACGGGCACCCCGTGCGCCGCGATCGCCTCGACGAACGCCTTCTCGTCCTCGGGCCGCGACGCGGTCCACTTCGAACCCGGAGTCGGGTTCAGCGGGATGAGGTTGACGTGCACGGGCTTGCCCCGGAGCAGACGGCCCAGCCGGTCGCCGCGCCACGCCTGGTCGTTGATGTCCCGGATGAGGGCGTACTCGATGGACAGCCGGCGGCCGCTCTTCTCGACGTACTCGAACCCGGCATCGAGGACCTCGCGCACCTTCCACCGGGTGTTGACCGGCACGAGGGTGTCGCGGAGCTCGTCGTCGGGGGCGTGCAGGGAGATCGCGAGCCGGCACTTGAGGCCCTCGTCGGCGAGCCGGTGGATGGCCGGGACCAGTCCGACGGTCGAGACGGTGATCCCGCGCTGCGAGAGCCCCAGTCCGTCGGGCGCCGGGTCGGTCAGCGCCCGGATGGCGGTGACGACCCGCTTGTAGTTGGCGAGCGGCTCACCCATGCCCATGAAGACGATGTTGGAGAGCCGGGCGGGACCGCCGGGCACGTCGCCGTCCCTGAGCGCGCGCATCCCGTCCACGATCTGATGGACGATCTCGGCGGTGGACAGATTCCGGTCCAGCCCCGCCTGCCCGGTCGCGCAGAACGGGCAGTTCATCCCGCACCCGGCCTGCGAGCTGATGCACATGGTCACCCGGTCCGGGTAGCGCATCAGCACCGACTCGACGAGCGTGCCGTCGAACAGCCGCCACAGCGTCTTGCGGGTGGTCCCCTCGTCCGTCGACAGATGCCGTACGACGGTCATCAGCTCCGGGAACAGCGCCTCGCGCAGCTTGTCCCGGGAGCCGGCCGGGATGTCCGTCCACTGCTCGGGTTCGTGCGCGTACCGCGCGAAGTAGTGCTGCGAGAGCTGCTTGGCGCGGAACGGCTTCTCCCCGATCTCGGCCACCGCGTCCTTGCGCTCGGCGGGCGTGAGGTCGGCGAGATGCCGCGGCGGCTTCTTGGCTCCGCGCGGGGCGACGAAAGTGAGTTCTCCTGGCTTAGGCATGGCTGTACCAGTGTCTCAGATCCAGTCGGGACCCCGGCCTGGCAATTATGGGCAAATATGACGTATGCGTCACATGTGGCAATATGGAATGTGTGGCATCTGGTGCTGAAGACAGGCGAGAGGAGAGCATCATGATCGCCAAGCTGCTCGGCAAACTGTCCTTCACCCGCCACTACGGTGCGTACGGGGAACACGAGTGGGACGGATACGCCGGCGACGACTCGGCCTGACCACACCGCCGGCGGGCACCTCCGGGCGCCCGCCGGTTCCCAGCCACACTGCCGACGACATCGGGTGGGACAGCCACCAGGAACGATCTCATGGGCCCAATGCAACAGCCGCCGCGGTTGCCCGGAGGCAGCTTCGCGGCCTGGAGTCATGACCGGCTGGCGGTGGCGCGCCGCGGTGCCGAAGAGTGCGGGGACATCTGGCAGCTGGAGCCGGGGGTCTATGTGGCCGCCTCGGCCGGGCCGTGCGAGGACGTCCTGCGCCGCGCGCGGGATTTCCCCAAGGCATCCGCACCTCTTTTCCCGCCGTTGAAGCCGTCGAGCACGGCACCGACGTCCGAGGAGCGTGCGCACGCCCACGCCGCCCGTATGCGCGGACTGCGCTCGCAGGCGGTCGCGGCCCGGATCGGCGAGATCGCGCCCGGGGCCGCCCGATTCGCCGACCAGTGGCCCACGGACCAGGACGTCGAGGTTCTGCCACTCGTACGGCACGCCCTGGCGGAGATCGGCCTGCGCTACCTCTTCTCCGAAGACGCTCCGGCCCTGCTGCCCTTCGCCGCGCGGCTCTTCCTGGCCCGGGAGGTGCTCGCCAGCCCCTCGCGCTGGGTGTGGCCACGCTGGGTCCCCACACCGGCACGGCGGTACCGCACCCGGCAGCAGGTCGCCTTCACCGACGCGCTGCGGCCCGTCATCCGCCGGCGCCGTTCCCCGGGCCCGCTCGGTGACGACGTGCTGGGACAGATGCTCCAGCCCTCCCCCCACTACGGCCTGCTGCCGGAGGAGGCCGCCCTCGACACTCTCCCCGGAATCACCGTCGCCACCTTCGAAGCACCCTCCCGGGCAGCCGGATGGATCCTGCTCCACCTGGCCCGGTACCCCCAGGCAGCGGACCGCGTCGCGGCCGAAGCCGCCCTGCTGCCCGCGGACCCGGCCGCGACGACGAGCGAACACCTCGAAAGCCTGCGGTACACCCAGGCACTGGTGCGCGAGGTGCTCCGACTGCACCCGCCGAGCTGGCTGCTGACCCGGCAGGCCAGGCACCGGACCCAGGTCGCCGGCTACACCATCGACGCCGGGTCCACCGTTCTCGTCTGCCCCTACACCGCCCACCGCGACGCGCGGGAACACCCCGAGCCGGACCGGTTCCGGCCCGAGCGCTGGCTCGATGAAGCGGACTCGCCGGCGACGACCGGGGCCTTCCTCTCCTTCGGTACCGGGCCGCACGGCTGCGAGGGGGCCGCCCTGGCCACTGCGATGCTGACGCTCCTGACCGCGCAGACCGCCCGCCGCCACCAGTTGAGCGAGCCGCCCGGACCGGAGCCCAGCCACCAGGTCACCACCTTCGTCGGTCTCGCGACCGCCGGCCTGCGGCTGCGTGCCACCTTGCGTGAGAACGCCGTTCCGTACCCGCTGGGATGACCGGCTCCTGGTCGGCGCATCCTGCCCGCCCTCCTCCGTCACCAGGTCACAGGCAGGGTGCGCGGTCCGCGGATCAGGCCCTGGCGCTGGAACTCGACCTCCTCGGGGGGTACGGCCAGACGGATGCCGGGGAAGCGGGCGAGGACCGAGCCGATCATGATCTCGGCCTCCATACGCGCCATGATCGCGGCCATGCAGTGGTGGGGGCCGTGCCCGAAGGCCAGATGGGGGCCGTTCGAGCGGTCGAAGTCCAGGGTGTCGGGGTCGGGGAAGACCGCGGGGTCGCGGTTGGCGGCGACATACGCGCTGTAGACGACCTCGCCGGCCCGGATCAGCTGGCCGCCGACCTCCACGTCCTCGACGGCGACGCGCGGGATGCCGACGCCGTTGCGGTGCGGGACGTAGCGGAAGAGTTCGTCCACGGCCTTGGGCAGCAGCTCCGGCTCGCGGCGCAGCCGGTCCAGGTGGCCGGGCCGGGTGAGCAGCGCGTACATCATCGAGCCGCTGTTGTTGCGGACCGCGTGCCCACCGCTGACCTGGATGGAGGTGGCCAGGGAGATCGCCTCGTCGTCGGTGATCTCACCCTCGGCCGCGGCCAGCGCCAGCACACCGGCGAGGTCGTCGCGGGGTTCCTCGCGGCGGCTCCGGAGCAGCTCGGCGAGCCGGGCCCGGGTGGCCCGCGCGGCCTGCCTGGCACGGTCCTCGGCGTCGGCGCCCGCGGACAGCAGGGCCTCGCCGGTCGCCGCCCAGCGGTGCCAGTCCTTCTCGTCGACGCCGAGGAAGTCACGGACCACCGCGATCGGGAAGGGGCCGTGCAGATGCTCCATCAGATCGGCCGGCGGCCCCGCGTCCTCCATCACGTCCAGGAGTTCGGCGGCCCTGCGTTCGGCCATCGGCCGCAGCCGCTGCATGGCCCTGCCGGTGAAGGCGCGGGCGACGACCCGGCGCAGCCGGTTGTGCCCGGGCGGGTCGATGTACTGCAGGCCCGCCGTCTGCGAGGCCACGGGCACCGGCCGCATGCTGGTGATGTCACGGCCGGCGACGGCTTCCCGGGAGAAGCGGGGGTCGGAGGTGACGAAGCGGACGTCCTCGTACCGGGTGACCAGCCAGGCGTGCCCCTCGCCGTGCCCGAGCCTGATCCGTGCGACCGGCTCCTCGCGGAGCAGCTCGTCCAGGAACGGGTCGGGGTCGAGCGCGGGCAGGTCGTCGACGGGCCAGAACCGCACCGGCGGAGGAGGCGGGGTGGCGGCCTGGGCCGGGTCGAGGGGCATGGGCACACTCCCTGCACGCACGTCGGAGGACGGAGCATCCTCACAGGGAGTCTGCCTCCCGCCGGTGTGCCCGTGCGATTTCTGCTGCGGCATCCGGGGCCGAGATGCCGACGAGCCCCCGCCCTGTGGAGGACGGGGGCTCGCCTACGACAGCTCTTGTACGGCGGTCAGGTTCTTGTACGTCAGCTGTTCTTGTACGTCAGCTGTTCTTGTACGTCAGCTGCTGCCGACGAACAACACCATCAGCAGCCACACCACCGGAGCCGTCGGGAGCAGGGAGTCCAGCCGGTCCATGATGCCGCCATGGCCCGGCAGGAGCGTGCCCATGTCCTTGATGCCCAGGTCCCGCTTGATCATGGACTCGCCGAGGTCGCCGAGCGTGGCGCTGGCCGCGACCACGAGGCCCAGCAGCAGGCCCTGCCACCAGGTGCCGTCGTCGATCAGGAACTGCATGCACAGCGCGCCCGCGACCATGGCGAACAGCACCGCACCGACCAGGCCCTCGCGGGTCTTGCCGGGGCTGATGCGCGGGGCGAGCTTGTGGGTGCCGAAGCGCCAGCCGACCGCGTAGGCGCCGGTGTCGCTGACCACCGTGAGGAGCAGGAAGGTCATGACCCGGAAGGCGCCGTCGTCGGCGGTGAGCATCATCGCGACGAACGTCGCCAGGAACGGGACGTAGAAGGCCGCGAAGAGGCCCGCCGTGACGTCCTTGAGATAGCCCTCCGGCGGTTCGGTCATCCGCCAGACCAGGACCGCCAGCCCGGTGAAGGCCAGTGCGACCCAGGCGCCCTCGGCTCCACGGGCATAACCGGCGACCACCATCGCCGCGCCGCCCAGCGCCAGCGGGACGAGCGGCGCCTTGATGCCCTTGCGCTCCTGGAGCCTGCTGGTGAGCTCCCACAGGCCCACCACCACCGCGACCGCCACCACGCCGACGAAGACGGCCTTGACGACGAACAGGGACGCCACGATCACGACACCCAGTCCGACGCCGACCCCTATGGCCGCACCCAGGTCGCGACCCGCGCTTTTCTTCTGCGGCGCGGGCGCCGGCTGTGGGGCGTCGGGCATGGGCTCCGGATTCTGCGGCGCCGCCGCGTGAGGCAGGGGCTGCGCCGACGAGGTGTCGTTGCGGAACGTGCCGTCGCGGAACGTCCCGTCGCGGAACGTCCCGTCGCGGAACAAGGGGCCGCTCAGCCGAGCGGCCCCCCGGTCGTCGTCCTGGTCTCCGCCGTACTCGGATACGTCGTCGGGCACGATGGGCATGGGGCGAGTCTGCTGCGCGTCATGCGCATCGTACGCGGGACCCGCCGGGGCGGCTCCCTGGACGTGCCCCTGACCGTAGCCATGGGCATGGCCGTGGTCGTAACCCTGACCGGGACCGTGTCCATGGCCCTGGACCTGGCTCTGGCCGTACCCCTGACCGGGCACGTACCCGTGGCCGGGGACCTGCCCCTGGCCCTGGTCGTACCCCTGACCGGGGTCGTACCCCCGGCCGGTGCCCTGATCGGTCGGCCCCCAGTACCCGGCCGGTGCGTCGGCCTGCCCGGCCTGCGGTCCCGCCTGCGGCCCGGCGTGTGGCGGCGCTCCCCAGGATGAGTCGTTCATCAGACTTCGAGAAGCTCCGCTTCCTTGTGCTTGAGGAGCTCGTCCACCTGCGCGACGTACTTCGCGGTGAGGTCGTCGAGCTCCTTCTCGGCGCGACGGCCCTCGTCCTCGCCGACCTCGCCGTCCTTGATCAGCTTGTCGATCGCGTCCTTGGCCTTGCGGCGGACGGAACGGATGGAGACCCGGGAGTCCTCCGCCTTGCCCTTGGCGACCTTGATGTAGTCGCGGCGGCGCTCCTCGGTGAGCTCGGGGAACACCACACGGATGATGTTGCCGTCGTTGCTCGGGTTGACGCCCAGGTCCGAGTCGCGGATGGCCTGCTCGATGTTGCGCAGGGCCGTCTTGTCGAACGGGGTCACGACCGCCATGCGCGGTTCCGGCACGGAGAACGAGGCCAGCTGGTTGATCGGCGTCGGCGCGCCGTAGTAGTCGGCCACGATCTTGTTGAACATCGCCGGGTGCGCACGGCCGGTGCGGATCGCGGCGAAGTCCTCCTTGGCGACCACGACGGCCTTCTCCATCTTCTCCTCGGCCTCGAGGAGGGTCTCTTCGATCACCACTTGCTCCTGCGTGTCTTGAGTAAGGCCCGGCTGCGGTTCCGTTGGCGGGGCGGCGGCCGGCTGCGTCGCGTCTTCTTTCCTGAACGGTTCCCGACCGGCAGGACATTGTCCATCCCCCGGTCAGGGTGCGTCAGGCGTTGTCGGTCAGGCCCGGCTGCCCTGGTCACCCACCAGCGTGCCGATCTTCTCACCCTTGACGGCGCGCGCGATATTGCCCTCCGCCAGCAGCTCGAACACGAGGATCGGCAGCTTGTTGTCGCGGCAGAGGGTGATCGCGGTGGCGTCGGCGACCTTGAGCTCGCGGGTGATGACCTCGCCGTAGCCGAGGGAGTCGAACTTGACGGCGTCGGGGTTGGTCTTGGGGTCGGAGTCGTAGACCCCGTCCACGCCGTTCTTGCCCATGAGCAGCGCCTCGGCGTCGATCTCCAGGGCGCGCTGGGCGGCGGTGGTGTCGGTGGAGAAGTACGGCATGCCCATACCGGCGCCGAAGATGACCACGCGGCCCTTCTCCAGGTGGCGCACGGCGCGCAGCGGGATGTACGGCTCGGCGACCTGCCCCATGGTGATCGCGGTCTGCACCCGGCTGTCGATGCCCTCCTTCTCCAGGAAGTCCTGGAGGGCGAGGCAGTTCATCACGGTGCCGAGCATGCCCATGTAGTCGGACCGGGCCCGGTCCATGCCGCGCTGCTGGAGTTCGGCGCCGCGGAAGAAGTTGCCGCCGCCGATGACGACGGCGACCTGCGCGCCGTCCCGCACGACGGCCGCGATCTCGCGGGCGATCTTGTGCACCACGTCGGGGTCCACGCCCAGGCCGCCGCCACCGGAGAAGGCCTCTCCGGACAGCTTCAGCAGAAACCGGCCGTGTACTTTGCCGTCGTCGCTCTTCTGGGCTTTGGTGGTCATGGAGATCCCGCCTCTTTCACGTGGTGCACATACGAAGAAGGCCATTGCCGGTGGGGTCGCTTTTCGCTGCCCATGCGCGGCAATGGCCTCCTCGTCAGATCTGCCGCCGTCCGTCACGCCCTGGGTGTGGCGGTGCGTACGGACGACTGCTGTCGGCCGACCCTATCGGGATTTCCCCGCGGGTCGCGCGTCGATCGCGGTACGGACTCAGATGCCGACCTTGATGCGCGCGAAGCGCTTCAGGGTGACACCGGCCTCGTCCAGGACCTTCTGGACCGACTTCTTGTTGTCGATGGCGTACGGCTGGCCGAGCAGCGTGGCGTCCTTGAAGAAGCCGTTGAGACGACCCTCGACGATCTTGGCGATCGCGGCCTCGGGCTTGCCCTCGGCGCGGGTGGTCTCCTCGGCGACGCGGCGCTCGGACTCGACGACGTCGGCCGGCACGTCCTCCTTGGCGAGGTACTTCGGCGCGAAGGCGGCGATGTGCTGGGCGACGCCCTTGGCGACCTCGGCGTTCGGCTTGTCCAGCTCGACGAGGACACCGATCTGCGGGGGCAGGTCGGGCATCGTGCGGTGCATGTACGCGGTCACGAAGCCGTCGGAGAACTGCGCGAAGCGGTCCAGGACGATCTTCTCGCCGAGGTTGGCGTTGGCCTCGTCCACGAACGCCTGGACGGTCTTGCCGGGCTCGATCTCGGAGGCGAGCAGGGCCTCCAGGTCGGCCGGGGAGGTCTTGGCGACGTGCTCGGCGATGGTGTTGGCGACGGCCTGGAACTTGTCACCCTTGGCGACGAAGTCCGTCTCGCACTTCAGCTCGACGATGACGCCGGAGGAGTTGTCGTCGGCGATGATCGAGACCACGGCGCCGTTCTCGGCGGAGCGGCCCTCGCGCTTGGCGACGCCCTTCTGGCCCTTGATGCGGAGCGCCTCGACAGCCTTGTCGACATCGCCCTCGGCCTCGTCCAGGGCCTTCTTGCAGTCCATCATGCCGGCGCCGGTGAGCTCGCGGAGCTTCTTGACGTCAGCGGCGGTGTAGTTCGCCATGAGTCGTAAGTCTTTCTCGAAGTCGGGAGATCTGCCCGATCCACGATCTACACGTAGATGTAGAGCGCGAATCTATGGGTGAACGGCGGGGGCGTTCGGGATGTCGCCGCCCCCGCCGTCAACGCTGACGGGTCAGGCCTGCTCGGCGTCCGCGGCCGGAGCCTCGGCGGGGGCCTCAGCCGGGGCCTCGGCAGCAACCTCGGCGGGCGCCTCAGCAGCGACCTCGGCGGGCGCCTCGACAGCGGCCTCGGCGGGCTTCTCCGCCTCGTCGGCCTTCTTCTCGCCCTCGAGCAGGTCACGCTCCCACTCGGCGAGCGGCTCGCCGGCGGCCTTCTCGCCCTTGTCGCCGGTGGCGACGCGCGAGCGGCTGATGAGGCCCTCGGCGACGGCGTCGGCGATCACGCGGGTGAGCAGGGTGACGGAGCGGATCGCGTCGTCGTTGCCCGGGATCTTGTAGTCGACCTCGTCAGGGTCGCAGTTGGTGTCGAGGATCGCGACGACCGGAATGTTGAGCTTCCGGGCCTCACCAACGGCGATGTGCTCCTTCTTGGTGTCCACGATCCAGACGGCGCTGGGCACCTTCTGCATCTCGCGGATACCGCCGAGGGTCTTCTCCAGCTTGGCCTTCTCGCGCGAGAGCACGAGAAGCTCCTTCTTGGTCAGACCGGACGCGGCGACGTCCTCGAAGTCGATCTGCTCGAGCTCCTTGAGGCGCTGCAGACGCTTGTAGACGGTCGAGAAGTTGGTGAGCATGCCGCCCAGCCAGCGCTGGTTGACGAAGGGCATGCCGACGCGGGTGGCCTGCTCGGCGATGGCCTCCTGCGCCTGCTTCTTCGTGCCGACGAACATGACCGTGCCGCCGTGGGCGACGGTCTCCTTGACGAACTCGTAGGCGCGGTCGATGTACGACAGCGACTGGAGCAGGTCGATGATGTAGATGCCGTTGCGCTCGGTGAAGATGAAGCGCTTCATCTTCGGGTTCCAGCGACGGGTCTGGTGACCGAAGTGGACGCCGCTCTCCAGCAGCTCCCGCATCGTGACGACGGCCATGGCCATCTCCTTGAATTTCTCGGTTGTGCCGCGGGTACCGGACGGCTCCCGCGCCTGACGCCCGGGTGCGCTGTGCCGCAAAGGACCGAGAAGCGCTGACTCAGACCGTGTTACCGGCCTGATGTCGGGGCGTGCGAAGTCGACCCGGTGACCCGGATCGCCAAAGGAAGTGTACGGGACCCGCGGGGTACCGGGTGACGCCACGGTCCACAACCAGGGAGTAATCCACAGGTACCGGCCATGATCCGCGTGGATGGGGGACGGTTCCGTCATGCGACGAGCGATGCGGTGGGTGTGGGCGGCGGCGGTGTTGCCGCTGGTCCTGGCGGCGACGGCGGCATGGGCGGACGATCCTCCGTCGCCACCGGTACCGGCGATCGGCCGTGCCTGGCCGGTGGGGGTACGGCCGGCGGTGCTGCGCGGCTGGGAACCGCCGGCGACGGTGTACGGCCCCGGGCACCGGGGAGTCGACGTGGCCGCGTCCGCGGGCGAGCCGGTGCGGGCGGTGGCGGCGGGCCGGGTCTCCTATGCGGGCCGGGTGGCGGGGCGGGGCGTGGTGTCAGTGGCACTGGCGGGCACGGATCTCCGTACGACGTACGAGCCGGTGACGGCGACGGTACGGAAGGGGGACGAGGTGGCGGCGGGGGAGGTGGTGGGGACGGTGGAGCCGGGGGGTGCGCATTGCGGTGGGCGGGCGTGTGTGCACTGGGGGCTGCTGCGAGGGGACGTGTATGTGAACCCGTTGCTGCTGTTGCCGCCGTGGTTGCTGAACGGGGGTCCGTCGAGACTGCTGCCGGTGCTGGGGGTGCCGCTGCCGGAGGAGTGATTACGGCCGTTCGCGCGGCTGCGGGCGGGGAAGCGAAACCCCCCGCCGACCTCAGCCCTGCACGCCCCGTAGGGCCATGGCCACGGCCGCGTCCGTGATCACCGTCGGGTCCTCCGCCGCGCCCAGTTCGATGCGGCGCACCGCCGCGTCCACGACGCCCTGCACCAGCATCGCCGCCAGCCGGGGCTGCGCATGCCCCAGCTCCCCGAGCGCTTCCACGATCATCGCGACCAGCCCGCCGTGCGCGGCCCGGATCTTCTCCCGGGCCCCCTGGTCCAGCTCGCTCGCCGAGATCGCGACCACCGCCCGGTGCCGCCGGTCCCCGACCAGGGACAGCTGCCGGCGCACATACGCCTCGACCTTGCCCTCGGCGGAATCCGCCCGCTCCATCGCCGCCTCGACCTCCGCCGCCCACACGGGGAAGTCGGCCTCGCACAGTTCCTCGACCACCGCGGCCCGGGAACGGAAGTACTCGTAGACGGACGACCTGGCCAGCCCCGTCCGCTCGGCGAGCGCCGGGAACGTCAGCGCCTCCGTCCCGCCCTCGGACAGAAGGGACCGCGCCGCGTCCAGCAGGGCGGCTCGCTGCATCGACCGGTGCTCGGCCACGGAGGCCGCTCGAATCCTTGGCACCCGTCCACTCTACGGACGTGCCGCGCCCGACGGGAGACAGCGCGACCGGGACGCGGCCCACTGCGGCCGGCCCCGGGTCCTCAGCGGCCGAAACTCGCCAGCTTCGCCCGCAGCTGCAGCACGGACTTGGTGTGGATCTGACTGACCCGGCTCTCGGTGACGCCGAGTACGTTCCCGATCTCGGCGAGGGTGAGTCCCTCGTAGTAGTAGAGGGTCACCACGGTCTTCTCCCGATCGGGCAGCGTGTTGATGGCCCGCGCGAGGAACCGCCGCAGCTCGCGGTCCTCGGCCACCTCCACGGGGTTGTCCGCGGCGGTGTCCTCCAGCGTGTCCATGACGCTGAGGCCGTCCCCGCCCTCGCCCCCGACGTGCAGCAGCTCCTCCAGCGCCACCACGTTGGCCAGCGACAACTGGCTGAACACGGCGTGGAGTTCATCGACCTCGATGCCCAGTTCGGTGGCCACCTCACCCTCGGAGGGCGTCCGCCGCAGCCGCGCCTCCAGCGTGGCGTACGCCCGCTCCACGTTGCGCGCCTTCTGCCGAACGGAGCGCGGGATCCAGTCCAGCGCCCTCAGCTCGTCGATCATCGCGCCCCGGATCCGGGTGATCGCGTACGTCTCGAACTTGATCTCCCGGTCGACGTCGAACTTCTCGATCGCGTCGATGAGCCCGAACACCCCGGAGGAGACGAAGTCGGCCTGCTCCACATTGGGCGGAAGGCCGACGCTGACCCGTCCCGCCACGTACTTGACCAGCGGTGAGTAGTGCAGGATCAGCTGTTCCCGCAGCCGGTCGTCCCCCGTCGCCTTGTACGACCGCCACAGCTCGTCGAGCGTCGAGGGAGCGGGCGGCCGCACGCTGCCACCGTCGCGGGCGGCTTGGGGGATCGCCGCCCGGTCGGACCCGGAGGTGTGCTGGGGCATTCGTCGCCTTGTGCCGTTCTGCCGTGAAGTGCCAGGAAGTGCCGTGATGTGCCGTGGAGCGAGGTGAGCGGGGCGGGGTGGGGTGGACTGGGTGAGGAGTGGGCGAAGGGAGCCGGATGGGCGAGGTGTCGGTCTGATGTCGGTTGGCGTGGTCTGCGTCGGGCTTTTGTGAGCGTAGCGTGACTACGGAGTCGCGGTGTGCGAACAACGAGGCTCCACCCCTGCGCGAACCCCCTGTACGGCGCGTCCGACCGCGCTCGGCGCGTCGCTCTGCGTGACCGGGGGGAGGTGTCAACTCCGGGAATTCCCAAGGGCGTCGGGGGTTCCCCCGGACGGCCGAACACGCTCGGTCAGCACCGACTCCGACCGTCCCGGACCGAGATCATCGCCTGGCGTGTCAACTTCCAGCCGTCGCCGTGTCGTTCGACGTAACCAAGTGCTCGGAGTTCGTACAGTCTGGCGATGGCCTCGTCCTCGGACGTCAGCGCGCCGCGCGCCACCTCTTCGGGCGAGGCCGGCCGGTTCCCGGGCAGGGCGGCCAGGACCCGCCGGGCGGCGGGCTCCAGCAGGTCCCGTGGGAGGACGGGGCCGCGTCTGGCCGGGGCCAGCTCGCCCATGTCGCCCACGAGCTCGACGACTTCCGCGGCGTCGGTGACCAGGACCGCCTCTCCGCGCAGCAGCTCGTGCACTCCGGTCGAGAGGCCGCTGGTGGCGGGGCCGGGGATGCCCATGGTGAACCGGCCGAGCCGCTGTGCCGCCCGCGCGGTGACCAGCGAGCCGCTGCGGAGGGCGGCCTCCACGACCACGGTGCCCCTGGTGAGCGCCGCGATGACGCGGTTGCGGAGCACGAACCTGCTCGGCGTCGGATGCTCCCCCGGCGGCAACTCCCCCACCACCAGGCCCTGTTCGGCGATCCTGTTGATCAACTCGGTGTGCCCGCGCGGGTAGGGCCGGTCGACCCCGCAGGCCAGCACGGCGACGGTGGCCCCGCCGGCGCCGAGCGCTCCGCGGTGGGCGGCGCCGTCAATGCCGTAGGCGCCGCCGGACACCACCACCCAGCCGTGTTCGGCGAGCCCGGCGGCGAGGGTGGCCGCCATGTGCGCCCCGTACTCCGTACAGGCCCGGGCCCCGACGACGGCGACGGCCTTGAGCGCCCACATCCGCAGACCGGGCCGCCCCCGCACCCAGAGCCCGAGGGGGCGGGCGTCGCCGAGGTCGTCGAGCTGGGCGGGCCACTCGACGGTGCCGGGAACGACGAACCGGGCCCCGGCCTCTCGCGCGATCGCGAGGTCCCGCTCGGGGTCGGCCTGCCGGGCCCTGGCCCGGAGGCCGGCCCAGCGGGTCTCACTGACTCCGGGCAGCGCGGCCACCCCGTCCTCGCTCAGCCGCCGTACCACCTCCGCGGTCCCGTACTCCCTCAGCCACCGCCCGCCCGTCTCGTCGCCGGGTTCGATGACCCTGGTGAGGAAGATCCGGGCGAGCAGGTCGCCGTCGCTCATGTCCGCATCCCTTCCAGGACGGCGCCGCGCCGGACGCCGGTGCGCAGCTCCAGGGCCAGGTTGACGTCGTTGGCGGAGGGCCGGTCGTGGCCCGCCAGGTCGGCGAGGGTCCAGGCGACCCGGAGCACCCGGTCGAGGCCACGGGCGGTGAGCAGTCCCCGGTCCAGATCCAGCTCGGCCTTGGCGAGCGCGCCGGGCCGGACGTGCCAGCGGGTGCGCAGTTCATGACCGGGCACTTCGCTGTTGGTGCGCCAGGGCAGCCCCTCGTAGCGGCGGGCGGTCCGCTCTCTGGCCGTGCGCACCCGGTCGGCCACGGCGGCGGAGGATTCGGCGCCGGTGTGGAGCCGCAGCAGTTCTTCCCTGGCGACCGGTTCGACGGCCACCCTGAGGTCCACGCGGTCCATCAGGGGGCCGGAGAGCCGGGCTCGGTACCGCTTGATCGAGGAGGGCTGGCACTCACAGATGTCACCGGGGGTGCCGTGCCGGCCGCAGGGGCAGGGGTTGGCGGCCAGGACCATGAGGAACTTCGCGGGCATCCGCAGTATCCCGGCGGCCCGGGCGACCACGACGTGCCCCGACTCCAGGGGCTGGCGCAGGGCGTCCAGGACGCTGCTGTGGAACTCGGCGGCCTCGTCCAGGAAGAGCACGCCGTGGTGGGACAGCGAGACCGCTCCGGGGCGTGGCAGGCCGGTTCCGCCGCCGACCAGGGACGCCATGGTGGCCGAGTGATGCGGGGCGCAGTAGGGCGGCCTGTCGACCAGGGGATGGCCGGGCGGCAGCATCCCGGCGACCGAGTGGACGGCGGTGACCTCCAGGGACTCCTGCCGGCTCAGTTCGGGCAGCAGCCCCGGCAGCCGTTCGGCCAGCATGGTCTTGCCGGCGCCGGGCGGGCCCTTGAAGAAGACGTGGTGCCGCCCGGCCGCCGCCACCTCCAGAGCGGCTCGGGCCACCTGTTGTCCCGCGACGTCGGCCAGGTCGGGTGCGTGCTCGCCGGTGACCATGCCGGTGCCGAGGCCCATGCCGGGCAGGGCCAGCCCCGCGATGAACGGGTCCGGGCGGATCTCGCCGGGCACGGCTTCCTCGTCGGGGACCGGTTCGTCGGTGAGGACCGCGATCAGCTGGCGCAGGCTCCGGACGCCCAGCACCGATACCCCCGGTACGAGGGAGGCCTCCGGCACCGCACTCTCCGGTACGACCACCTGCTCGTATCCGGCGTCGGCGGCGGCCAGCACCGCCGGCAGGATGCCCCGCACCGGCCGCACCCGCCCGTCCAGGCCCAGCTCGCCGATCATCACAATCTCGGCGAGCACCCGGGGGTCGATGCGCTCGGCCGCCCCGAGGACGGCCGCGGCGACAGCCAGGTCGAAGCCGCTGCCGCTCTTCGGCACCGACGCCGGACTGAGCCCCACCGTGAGCTTCTTCGACGGCCAGGCCGCCCCCGAGTTCACCACCGCCGCACGGACCCGGTCCTTGCTCTCCGTCAGGCTCTTGTCCGGCAGCCCGACCAGCGTGAACGCCGCCACCCCGGGCTCCAGGTCGGCCTGGACCTCCACCACCACGCCCTCGACGCCGACCAGCGCCACCGAGCACGTACGCGCGAAGCCCATCTCAGACCACCCCTCGCGCGTGCTCCACCACGGGTGCCCCGCGCTGCGGCAGGAGCACGCCGATCACGTCGATGCGGACGCCGCCCGGCGGTGCTCCCCCGTGTGCGTGGATCCAGTGTTCGGCGAGGCCCCGCAGGCGCTCCGCCTTCTCGGGGGTCACCCCGGCCATGGGGTGTTCGAAGGGCCCCGCCCTCCGGGTCTTGACCTCGCACACGACCAGGACGTCCCCGTCCCGCGCCACGATGTCGATCTCGCCCGACCTGCCGCAGCGCCAGTTGCGCTCCAGGATCGTCAGACCGGCCTCGGCCAGCCGCCGCGCGGCCAGCGTCTCGCCGTACCTGCCGAGTGCACTGCGTGCCCGATTGGTGTTCATGTCGGCACCACCTCCGGCGCCAACCGTCACGCACGCCCGGCCAATGAGTTGATCTTGGTGGGGTTACTCGGCGGTTGTGGACAACTCCGTCACCCGCACGAGCGACCGTCCCGAGAACCTCAGCCGCCCGGAAGCTCCAGGTCGCTCTTGTTCAACTCCTCGATGTTCACGTCCTTGAACGTGAGCACACGAACCTGCTTCACGAATCGAGCCGGTCGGTACATGTCCCAGACCCAGGCATCAGCCATGGACACCTCGAAGAACACCTCACCCTGGACCGAGTGCACCTGCATCTCGTAGTCGTTGGTGAGGTAGAAGCGCCGCTCGGTCTCGATCACGTATTTGAACAGACCGACGACATCGCGGTACTCCCGGTAGAGCTTCAGCTCCATCTCGGTCTCGTACTTTTCGAGGTCCTCGGCGCTCATGGCATGTTCCCCTTCAGCCGTGCGATCCCCACCATTGTGCGCCAGTCCCGCGCGCCCCTAGACGATTTCCGTGTCAAGGGTGACGGGCCTGACGGGGGGACCTTCGTCGAGCAGCCTACGGAACAACTCGGCGAGTCTGGTCGGATACACCGTCTCATGTGCCCGGGTCAGTTCCTGGCACGTCCACCAACGCGCTCCGGCCACACTGCGCCGCTCCAGCTCGGTCAGGCCTCTGGCCTCGGTGGACGTCTGCGTCGTACGCGCGAGGTAGTACCACTCGTCCTGGTCCCAGCGGCGGCCGGCGAACGGGAAGGAGCACATCCGCCGCCACAGCACCGGGCCGAGTTCGACGTCCGTGATGCCGGTTTCCTCCGCGAGTTCCCGCAGAGCGGCCTGCTCACGGGTCTCGTCGCCCTCCAGTCCGCCGCCGGGGGTGAACCACCAGTCGTCGGCCGGGTCGTCCGGTTCATGGCCATACAGGAGCAGGATGCGGTCGTCGGGGTCGAGCAGGACCACCCGGGCCACCTTGCGCGGCCCGCCCTCCGAGGGCGCCTCAGCGGGCACCGACGGGCTCCGCACGGCCGCCGGCGCGGGAGCGGCCCAGCAGCTTGGCGATCGGGCCGTACGCGCCGCCGGCGAGGACCAGCACACCGCCGGCCACGATCAGGGCGGTGATGATGGGCAGCGGCCCCGGCTGGGAGAGGGAGCCGAGGGTCTCGAAGCCGGTCGGGCGCTTGAGCATGCCGTTCATGGGCCAGATGACGGAGTCCACCCGGGCGATCACGGCGCTGCGTGCGACCGTGCCCTTCGCCGCGTCCGTGAGGTGGGCGGTGGAGTCCAGGGAGCCCTGGCGCTCGTCGCCGAGGAGGAAGAGCCGGCCCTTGGGGACGGTGACGGTCGGGAAGCCCTGGAGCTCGGCCTGGGTGCCCGCCGGCAGATACGGTTCGTCGATCTGCTTGCCGTTGACGGTCAGCTTGCCGTTCGTGCAGCAGGAGACCGTGTCCCCGCCGACCGCGACCACGCGCTTGACGACGTCCGAGTTGGTGACCCAGCTCTTGTCGGCGAAGACCACGACGTCACCGCGGCGCACCTCGCTGCCGTCGATGCGCTGCCCGAGGACCCGGTCCCCGACGGCGATCGTCGGTGACATCGAGCTGGTGGGCACGGTGTACGGCCGGTAGACCACCGCCGCCCAGGCGAACCCTCCGAGGAACAGCAGCAGGCCCAGCCCGACGGCCAGCCCCGACAGTATGCCTCCGAGGTCGGTGCCCGACTTCCCGTTGCCACGCTCAGCAGTTCCCACGTCCACTCCCGATCCCGAAGTCCGCGCAGGGCACCATACCGTGGCAGGAAAACGACTGGGGAGGTCTCCCCGGGATCTTCAATCCCGGGGAGACCTCCCCACAGTCACCGGTGTCCGTGCGTCCGGTCAGGCCGCGCCGCAGCTCCAGGAGCTCCAGGTGCCGGCTTCCTTGCTGGAGTACTCGCCCGAGCCCGCCCGCAGGCAGACGCCCGTGCCCTCGGCGTAGCTCTTGTCGACGGTCACCGGGGAGCCGTCGGCACCGTTGTGGTTCCAGATGACGAAGTCGTAGCCGCCACCGGACTGGTACGGAGCGACGTCGACCTCGACGACCGCGGACCAGCCGTCCGCGCACTCGTCGTACACGGTGAACGTCTCGCCGTAGGACGCGAAGTGCCCGGCGGAGGCGTGCGAACAGCCCGACTTCAGACTCGGTCCGTACGCGGTGATGTCCGTCCCTGCCAAGGCCGGCGAGTTGGCGAGCCCGACCAGCGCGACCGCGCCGACCATTGCCCCCGCGAGCCGGAACTTCTTCATGCTGCCCCCAAAATTCAACAAAACCTTTGCCGTTCGGACAAGATCGGAGAGTAGCAGTGATGATCTTGACTGGCGAACGAATATACGAATGTGATCGAGTCGTGATCGGAGACGCAAAGGGGCCCCATGAGCGGACCTTGCGGTCCGCTCATGGGGCCCCTGGGGCTGGTGTCCGGTCCGTTCAGCCGCGCTGGGAGTCGGCGGCCGCCGCGGTCCGGGCGAGCCTGCGGCGCCGCAGGACGGCGAGCGGTACGACGCTCGCGAAGGCCACCGTCTGCGGCGCGTAGGGCAGTGCCCCGGCGGCGGACGTCTGCTTGTCGAGCCCGCTCTGGTCGAAGGTGTCGGGAATCGGCAGCGTGCCCCAGCGGTTGATCGGCCAGGCCTTGACGATGGCACGGCCGACGACATCGCTGACCGGGACCATGCCGTGGTGCTCGTCGGACTGGTTGTAGCGCGAGTCACGGGAGTCCTGGCGGTGATCGCCCATGACCCAGATGTACCCCTTGGGCACCTTCACCGTGAACTGGCCGCCCTGGTCGTCGACGCTGCACGGGGTGTTGCCCTCGTACACATAAGGTTCGGTCAGCGCATGCCCGTTGACCATGAGCGGGCCGCTGCCCTTGCAGGAGACGGTGTCGCCGCCGACGCCGACGACCCGCTTGATGAGGTCCTTCTCCTCGGCGGACGGCATCAGGCCGATCCAGCTGAGGACTTCCTGCACGGCGTTGGGCTGGGGCGTCGGCTCGCCCTTCAGCCAGTCGCTCGGGTCGTGGAAGACGACGACCTCGCCGCGTTGCGGCTTGGACCCGAACCACGGGGTGAGCTTGTCGACCAGGACCCGGTCACCCACCTGGAGGGTGTTCTGCATCGATTCCGACGGGATCGAGAACGCCTGCACCAGAAACGTCTTGATCAGCAGCGCCAGCACCAGCGCGATACCGATCAGGATCGGCAGTTCCTTCCAGAAGGAGCGGGGCTTCTTCGGTGCGGACGCCGCCGAGTCGCCCCCGTCCCCGTCCGTGCCACCGCCGTGGGAGCCGGGACCGTCCACCGGGGTGTCGTCCCCGGCGGGCCCGGCGTCATTCGCGGGGGTGGAACCGCCGCCAGCGGTGGGGACATTCTCCACGGGGCGCCCGTTGTGCTCCTCGCCGTCGTGTCCCGACCGTGCGCCCACCGCTACATCCCCCACGCCAACTCCTCACTCCGTGCCGCCGCCCGCGCCATCCTCGGCGCAGGCCCACCACTCCCATAACGAGCGGGAGTTCCGCAGGGGTCGGGAGTTGGACGTATCCGTTCGGATCGTCGGAGGCAACCCTATGCGACAGCCGGGGAGCGGCGGTCGACCCCGACACAGAGTTAGAAACGCTTGCGAAGGTTTTAGGTTCATCGAGCTTGGTCCAGTGCCCGATGGGCCAGCCGATCATCATGGCCCGGCCCACCACCGAACTCACGGCCACCGTGCCGCCGTACGCGGTGTCCTGGTGGTAGCGCGAGTCGGCGGAGTTTCCCCGGTGGTCGCCCATCACCCACAGCCGGCCCTGCGGGACGGTGATGTCGAACTCCTGGGTGGAGGGAGCGTTCCCGGGATACAGGTAGTCGCCCTCGGTCAGTGCTACACCGTTGACGGTCACCCGGCCCTGCGCGTCACAGCACTTGACGTGGTCGCCGCCGACGCCGATGACCCGCTTGATGAGGTCCTTCTCGTTGGCGGAGGGCAGCAGACCGATGAAGGTGAGCCCTTCCTTGACCTGCTTGACGACGACGGGGTCGTTCGCCTTGGTGGTCTGCTCCCCGTTGAGCCAGCCGCCCGGGTCGTGGAAGACCACGACGTCCCCGCGGTGCGGCTTCCACCCGAACCACGGGGTGAACTTGTCGACCAGGACGCGGTCGCCGATCCGGATCGTCTGTTCCATGGAACCCGACGGGATCACGAAGGCCTGGACGAGGAACGTCTTCAGCACGAGGGCTATCAGGACGGCCACACCGACCAGCAGCGGTATCTCCCGCATCGCTCCGCGCCGGCGCTTGCGCTTGACCTTGCGCTGCAGCTTGCGCCGCTCCGCGCGGCTGCGGCCACCGCCCGGGCTGGAGGTGCGCCGGCCCCCGGTGGGCAGCAGGGCCGCGGCCGCGTCGGTGGCCACACCGCGCGGTTTGCCGCGGTTACCCATGGACCGCTCCCGCGGCCGGCACGCGCGCATAGGCGGCGGGACGAGTGAGGCGGGTCCAGTGTGCGTACGGCCAGACGATCCAGTCGGCCCGTCCGATCACGTCCTTGACGGGGATCATGCCGCCGCCGGGCGAGCCCAGGTGGTCCCGGGAGTCACTGGAGTCGCTGCGATGGTCCCCCAGGACGAAGAGCCTGCCGTCGGGCACGACGACGTCGAAGGGCACAGTAGAAGGGGTGTCCCCGGGATAGAGGAACGCGGTCTCGTCGACCGACCGGCCGTTCACTTCGATCCTCCCCTTCTTGTCGCAGCAGACCACATGGTCTCCTCCCACACCGACAACGCGTTTGATGTAGTCGGCGTCCCCGAAGTACCCGGTGCCGTCGAACACAACGACATCTCCCCGGCGCGGCTGGGCACCGAACCGGTACACCAACTTATTTACGAGAACCCGGTCTCCGATCCTCAATCCCTGTTCCATGGATCCGCTGGGAATCTGGAATGGCTGGGCCACGAAAGTGTTGAGGACGAGCAGAAACGCCAGGCAGGTGAAGAGGGCCAGCGTGATCCAGCCGCCCGGGAGCCAGTCGGTGATCCGCGACAGCAACGCGAAACGCGACCGACCCTCCACGGCCTCTGGTTCGGGGCGGGAGGAGCGGTCGCGCTCCGTCGGCTGTGCTTCGGTGTCCATCGGGGCCAGATGCTATCCGGCCCCGATAAGAATCCCGTCGCGCGAGATCAGCGCTCGCGCTTCTCCTTGATCTTCGCAGCCTTACCGCGCAGGTCGCGCAGGTAGTAGAGCTTGGCGCGACGCACGTCACCACGGGTGACGAGCTCGATCTTCTCGACGATCGGGGTGTGCACCGGGAAGGTGCGCTCGACGCCGACGGAGAAGGAGACCTTGCGGACCGTGAAGGTCTCGCGGACACCGCTGCCCTGGCGGCGGATCACAACGCCCTTGAACTGCTGCACACGGGAGCGGTTGCCCTCGATGACGCGGACGTGGACGTTGACGGTGTCACCCGGGCGGAAGGCCGGGACGTCGCTGCGCAGCGACGCGGAGTCGACGGTGTCGAGCAGGTGAGACATTTCGTCTGCTTTCTTCGCTGATGCCACAGGTCATCAACGGAAACTAGGTGTTCCATGAGGACTGCCGTGCGGGTCGGGGCGGGCGTCGTGTCCCCCTGCGGCAGGGGCGCACACCGGACGGGCGCACAGCAGCGGCCTATTCTTCCACGCCCTCTGGCCTGCGCCAAAATCGGCCGTGGGGCGCGCCCGCCGGGTCCGGGGCCCAGCCCAGGATGGAGAGCATCTCGCGGTCCTTCTTGTCGAACGCCTTGGGGTCGCATCGCTCGATCAGGTCGGGCCGGTGGGCGGCGGTCCGCCTCAGAGCTTCGTCGCGGCGCCAGCGGGCGATCTTGCCGTGGTGGCCGCTGAGCAGCACGTCGGGGATGTCCCGGCCGCGCCAGACGGGCGGCTTGGTGTAGACGGGGCCTTCCAGGAGGTTCGCCATCGCGCCGGGCGCGAAGGAGTCGTCCCGGTGCGACTCGGCGTTGCCGAGGACGCCGGGCAGCAGCCTGGCCACGGCCTCCGTGATCACCAGTACGGCGGCCTCGCCGCCCGCGAGCACATAGTCGCCGATGGACACCTCGTACACCGGCATCCGGGTGGCGTACTCGTCCATGACGCGCCGGTCGATGCCCTCGTAACGGGCCGGGGTGAAGATCAGCCAGGGCCGCTCGGAGAGTTCGACGGCGAGTTCCTGGGTGAAGGGGCGGCCGCTGGGGGTGGGGACGATCAGCGCGGGGGTGTGCGAGCCGGTCTCGTAGCCGTCGGCGAGCGCGGAGTCGAGGGCGTCGCCCCAGGGCTCGGTCTTCATCACCATGCCGGGCCCGCCGCCGTACGGGGTGTCGTCGACGGTGTTGTGACGGTCGTACGTCCACGCCCGCAGGTCGTGCACATGGACGTTCAGCTGTCCACGCGCGCGTGCCTTGCCGACGAGCGAGACGTTCAGCGGTTCCAGGTACTCGGGAAAGATCGTGACGACGTCGAGGCGCATTACGACTCGTCCCGGGAGGAGGCGATCTCCGCCTGGTCGTCGATCAGTCCCGGCGGGGGCGCGATGACCGCCTTCTGCTCCTCCAGGTCGATCTCGACGACGATCTCCTCGACGAAGGGGATCATCACCTCGCTGCCGTCGGGGCGCTCGACGATGAACAGGTCCTGGGACGGCAGATGCGAGATCTCGGTGATCCGGCCGACCTCGGTGCCGTCGACGGTGACCACGTCCAGGTCCATGAGCTGGTGGTCGTAGTACTCGTCCTCGCCCTCGGGCAGTTCCTCCGGGTCGATCTCGGCGATCAGGAGGGTGTTGCGGAGGGCCTCGGCGGCGGTGCGGTCCTTGACGCCCTCGAAGCGCAGGAGCAGGCGGCCGCTGTGCACGCGGCCCGTCTCGATGGTGAGCGGTCCCAGGCCGGCGGGATCGGTGGCGAGTACGGCGCCGGGCCCGAGCCTGAGCTCCGGTTCGTCGGTACGTACCTCCACGGTGACCTCGCCCTTGATGCCGTGGGCGCGGCCGATCCGTGCGACTACGAGCTGCACTGTGCTTGTTCTCCTGTCGTCTCCTGCTCATACGACTGCGGGCCGGGGACGGCCAGTGGCCCTCCCCGGCCCGAGCCGGTTGCGATAAGCGTCAGCGGACGTGGTCGACGTCGACGAGGTCGACGCGGACTCCCCTGCCGCCGATGGCACCCACGACGGTGCGCAGGGCACGCGCGGTGCGGCCGTTGCGGCCGATCACCTTGCCGAGGTCGTCGGGGTGCACCCGGACCTCCAGCACGCGCCCGCGGCGCAGGTTGCGCGAGGCGACCTGCACATCGTCGGGGTTGTCGACGATGCCCTTCACGAGGTGCTCAAGCGCCTCTTCGAGCATGCTGCTCAGGCCTCGGTCGACTCGGACTCAGCCGCGGCCTCGTCCTTCTTCTCAGCCTTCTTCTTCTGGGTGATCGCCTCACCCTTGCCCTCGTCGTCACCGCCGAGCGCCTCGAACGACGGACGCGTGGCCTTCGGCGCGGCCACGAGCAGCGGCGCCGGGGCGGGCTCGCCCTTGAACTTCTGCCAGTCGCCGGTCTTCTTCAGGATGGCGAGCACGGGCTCGGTCGGCTGGGCGCCGACGCCGAGCCAGTACGCGGCGCGCTCGGCGTCCACCTCGATGACCGACGGGTTGTAGGTCGGGTGGTACTTGCCGATCTCCTCGATCGCACGGCCGTCACGGCGGGTGCGGGAGTCGGCGACGACGATGCGGTAGTGAGGCGAACGGATCTTGCCCAGACGCTTCAGCTTGATCTTGACTGCCACGGGAGTGGATTCTCCTGGTTTTGACGTGGTTGGGCACGGCGAGACTGCCGCGTGGGGTTGCGGTACCCGAGTGCCCGATGGACGCGTCAGCCGGAGGAGAGAGGGGTCCTGTGCGGCTGTCGAGTACAGCTAGCCATTGTGCCACACCCTGCGGGTCGCTCTGTCCGGCGGTCGTGCGAGGGCACGCCGAAAGCGCACCCGGCGTGGAGGTGGTGTACGTCGGGTGCGCCGACCGGCATCACGGCGAGGCGATGGCCACGGCTGCCACGAGCAGCCGTGGGTCTACGCCGCGCCCACGATTTCCGGGATGCGGAACGGCTTGCCGCAGCCGCCGCACACGATGGGGGCCTGGGCCAGCACCGACGGGACGACCCGGACGTTGCGCCCGCAGTCGCACACCGCCTTGACGCGGACACCGCCGCCGGACGAGCCGTGGCGGGCGGCCGGGCCGCGGAAGGTGCGGGAGGTGTCGGCGGAGGTGGCCACCGTGTGTGCCTTGAGAGCGCGCTGCAGTCTCTCGATGGTCGGCCGGTAGCGGCGCTTGGCCTCGGGGTTGAGCGTGACCAGCGAGAAGCCGCTGCTGGGGTGCGGCTCGTCGGGGTGGTCCAGGCCCAGCTCCTCGGCGATCGCGAGGAATCTGCGGTTGTGGTAGCGGCCGGCCCGGGAGGTGTCGCGGACCCCTCGGGCGGCGGCGATGCCGTGGACTGCCTCATGGAGCAGCCGTTCGAAGGAGAGTTCGTGACCGCACGCGGACGACGACTCCCCGATCAGGGACTCTGGCGCGGCAAGGTCCGGCAGCTCGGGGTGGTACCGCTGAATGTCGGCCCACGCCTCTGCCAGCTCTGCGGCGAGAACAGGTGGTGTCTGTGTCGTGCTCACGTAATGACAACGAGCGGGAGTGCCGCTGTGTTCCTATTCCGGGCCATCCCAAATAATTTGCACGTACCCGTCAGTTGCCACTGATGCGTGGAGACGAGTACGGGTGCGCTGATCTGCGGAGAAGCGTCACAGCTCATACCAAGCCGGTGCGTAGTCTGACGTACGACCCGACGCGTAGCCCCGTCGCGGAGAGCGGGACGGCTGTGGTCGGCGGATGCGCAAGATACGTTTCGGTCGCTCTCGTGGCGCAGGACGCTACCCCGGTCAGCGTGCGCGACGCCCCCGACGTTACTCCGGAGCCCGTCGTCATCCGGCACCGGCCCGTCTGCGGCGGCCAGACACCGTACGGCCGCCGCGACGGCCGACCATGGCCAAAACCGCCGTTCCGTGGGTCCGATGGTAGAGCCCCAAGTTGCCGGGATGTGAAATCTCGCCACAGTCGCAGCGCACGCACAAGCCGGGACCCGCGACCCCTGGACGCCACCGCGAGCCCGGAGTTATGTGGCATAGGTGGGAAGTGCGAGCGCACGGCACGGGGGCCACGGAATCGGTCAGTGCGTATCTCTCGGCGGATTGGGGCGCTTACCTATGACACCTACGCTCGTGCGGCAGCACCGGTCCCACGCGGATTCCACCCCCCGCGTGAACCTGTGCGCACGCGCGCGTGACTGGTCCGAGATCCAGGAGCGGATGCTGGTCCCGCTCTACGAGACCGTCCACGAGCGACTCGAAGTGGGTCCCGCCACCCGGCTGCTCGGCCTGCACTGCGGCTCCGGATTAGCCCTGCTGATGGCGGCGGCCAGAGGAGCCGCGGTGACCGGCGTCGACTCCTCCCCCGAACGACTCGCCCTCGCCCGTGAGCGTCTGCTGCCCGACCCGGCCCTCGGGGCACGCGCGCGTGGCCGCGCCGCCCGGGTCGTGGAGGGCTCGCCCGGGGACGTGGCGGACGCGCAGGCACCGGCGTACAACCTGATCACCGCCTTCGACCCGATCGGCTGCCTGGCCGGCGACTCCGAAGGGCTCGCTGACCTGCTCACGGAGGCGACGCCGCTGGCGGAGCACGGGGCGGCCGTGGTGCTGGCCGGCTGGGGTCCGCCGGAGCGCTGCGCGACCTCGTCCGTGCTGCGGGTGGCCGCGAAATTGGCCGATCCTTTGCGCAGTACGGGCAGTTGGCGCCCGGCCTGTCGCGATGATCTGGAGGAGGTCGCGCAGCGGGCCGGTCTGCGGATCGACGGTTCCGGGCGGGTCTCCTGCCCGTTCGGGTACGCCGACGCAGACAGCGCGGTACGCGGGCTGCTGTCGACCGGGCTGTTCGACGCGGCGATCGCGGCGACCGACCAGGAGCAGGTCGGCAAGGAGCTGACCGAGGCGCTCCACCCGCACCAGCGCGCGGACGGCACGGTGTGGATGCCCAACGTCTTCCGCTACCTGATCGCCCGCGTGCCCTGAGGGACTCCTCCCCAGCTGTCGCTGGGGGTGCCCCCGCACAGGTGGGCTCAGCCCATGAACTTCTTGAACTCGTCCGGCAGCTCGAAGTCCTCGGTGCCCTGCTGGGGCACTCCGAAGGCGTTGCCGCCCTGAGCGGCGGCCTCGCGGCGCTGGGCGGCCTCCAGCTCCTGCTGCTTGCGCTTCATCGGGTTGCCGGAGCGCTGCTTGCCCTTGGCCTGCTTCTGCTGCTTCTTCTGCCGGCCGGGGCCGCCGCCCATCCCCGGGATCCCCGGCATGCCCGGCATACCGCCGCCCTGGGCCATGCGGGACATCATCTTGCGGGCCTCGAAGAACCGCTCGACGAGTCCCTTGACGGCGCTGACCTCGACACCGGAGCCCTTGGCGATACGGGCGCGGCGCGAGCCGTTGATGATCGTCGGGTCCTGGCGCTCGCCCGGCGTCATCGACTTGATGATCGCGGCGGTGCGGTCCACGTCCCGCTCGTCGAGGTTGTTGATCTGGTCCTTGATCTGGCCCATGCCGGGCAGCATCCCGAGGAGCTTCGAGATGGAGCCCATCTTCCTGACCTGCTCCATCTGGGACAGGAAGTCGTCCAGGGTGAAGTCCTGGCCCTTTTTCGACGCCAGCTTGGAGGCCATCTTCTGGGCCTCTTCCTGGCTGAACGTCTTCTCCGCCTGCTCGATCAGGGTGAGCAGGTCACCCATGTCGAGGATGCGGGAGGCCATCCGGTCCGGATGGAAGGCGTCGAAGTCGTCGAGCTTCTCGCCGTTCGACGCGAACATGATCGGCTTGCCGGTGACCTGGCGGATCGACAGAGCGGCGCCACCGCGGGCGTCACCGTCGAGCTTGGAGAGGACGACACCGTCGAAGCCGACGCCGTCCCGGAAGGCCTCGGCGGTGGTGACGGCGTCCTGGCCGATCATGGCGTCGACGACGAACAGGATCTCGTCGGGCGAGACGGCGTCGCGGATGTCCGCGGCCTGCTGCATCAGCTCCTGGTCGATACCGAGGCGGCCGGCGGTGTCCACGATCACGATGTCGTGGACCTTGGCCTTCGCGAACTCGATGGAGTCCTTGGCGACCTTGACCGGGTCGCCGACGCCGTTGCCCGGCTCGGGCGCGTAGACCGCGGCACCGGCGCGCTCGGCGACGACGCTGAGCTGGTTGACGGCGTTGGGGCGCTGGAGGTCGGCGGCGACAAGCAGCGGGGAGTGGCCCTGCTCCTTGAGCCAGTGGGCGAGCTTGCCCGCGAGGGTGGTCTTACCGGCACCCTGGAGACCGGCCAGCATGATCACGGTGGGCGGCTGCTTGGCGAACCGCAGCCGCCGCGTCTCGCCACCGAGGATGGTGACCAGCTCGTCGTTGACGATCTTCAGAACCTGCTGGGCCGGGTTCAGCGCCTTGGAGACCTCGGAGCCGAGCGCCCGTTCCTTGACGTTCTTGATGAACGTACGGACGACCGGAAGGGCCACGTCCGCCTCGAGGAGCGCGATACGGATCTCCCGCGCCGTGGCGTCGATGTCCGCTTCGCTCAGACGTCCCTTGCCGCGCAGATTCTTGAAGGTCGCTGAAAGGCGATCGGAGAGAGTGTCGAACACGGCGGCGTCGGTCCTCGGAGTCGGGGGCGGTGAGCGTCTTCCAGGGTATCCAACCGCGCAAGGAAGTCGTCCCCGCCTTGCACGACCAGGTGATCAGGCCCTCAGTGTCTCCTCCAGTTTGCGCGCCACGGAGGTCGCCTCCTCGGCGGGCAGCGGCGAGTGGTCGGTGGCGGTCACGTAGAAGGCGTCGACGGCGTTGGACCCGAGCGTGCTCACATGCGCGCTGCGCACCCGCACCTCGGCGTCCTCCAGCGCCCGCCCGATCCGGAACAGCAGCCCGGGTGCGTCCTGGGCCCGCACCTCGATCACCGTGGCGTGCCGGGAGGCCGCCGAGGCCACCGTCACGCGCGGTGGCGGGGCCACCCGGCCGCGCCGCCTCGGGTAGGCCGCGTCCCGTTCCGCCAGGCGTCCGGCGATGTCCAGGGAGCCGTCCAGGGCCCGGACCAGGTCCGCCCGCAGCCGGGCGGCCTGGGGCAGCGAGCCGTACTCGGCGGCCACCCGCCAGTTGAGGAGCAGGACCGTGCCGTCGTCGACGTCGTCGGGGAGCTCGACGGTGCGCAGTTCGGCGGTGCGGACGGTGAGGCGGTGCATGGCCAGGATTCCGGAGACGGCCGGGAGGACGCCCGGCTGGTCCGGTACGGCGATGAGCAGCTCCACGCCGAGCGGCTCGGGTTCGCCGGCCGGCTCGTCCTCGGTGGCCGTCGGCTCGGTCTGGGCGCGCAGGGCGAGGACCGGGCCGCCGGTACGGAAGGCCTCGATGGCCAGCCGCTCCTGTTCGGCCGTGGGGGCGGCGGGCTCGGGCTCGTCGG
Source organism: Streptomyces sp. Ag109_O5-1 (assembly GCF_003814875.1). Taxonomy (GTDB): domain Bacteria; phylum Actinomycetota; class Actinomycetes; order Streptomycetales; family Streptomycetaceae; genus Streptomyces; species Streptomyces sasae. The sequence continues at coordinate 3,787,489 of NZ_RKQF01000001.1, forward strand.
CGGTGTCTCCGGCGAGCACCGCGGAGACCCGCTTGACCAGGTCGGCGACGAGGGAGCCGCGCCAGGAGGACCAGGCCGCCGGGCCGGTGGCCAGCGCGTCGGCCTCGGTCAGAGCGTGCAGCAGCTCCAGGGTGCCCTGGGTGCCGACCGCCTCGGCGACCAGCCGGACCGTGGCGGGGTCCTCCAGGTCGCGCCGGGTGGCCGTCTCGATGAGGAGGAGGTGGTGTCGTACCAGGGTCGCCAGGACCGCCACGTCGGCGCGGTCGAAGCCGATCCTGGCCGCCACGTCCTTGGCGATGATCTCGCCGGCCACCGAGTGGTCGCCCGGCCAGCCCTTGCCGATGTCGTGCAGCAGGGCGGCGACCAGGAGCAGGTCGGGGCGGTGCACACGGCGGGCGAACTCGGAGGCGCGGACGGCGGTCTCGATGAGGTGGCGGTCGACGGTCCAGATGTGCACGGCGTTGCGCTGCGGCCGGCAGCGCACCCGCTCCCAGTCGGGAAGCAGCCGGGTGATCAGGCCCTCCGCCTCCAGCGCCTCCCAGACGTCGACCGTGGGGCGGCCGGAGCCGAGCAGCGTGACCAGTTGTTCGCGGGCCTCGGCGGGCCAGGGCGTGGCCAGGGGACGGGCGGTGGCGGCCATCCGCCGTACGGCGTGCAGGGAGAGCGGGAGGCCGGCCTGGGCGGCGGCGGCCGCGGCGCGCAGCGGGAGCACGGGGTCGCGTTCGGGGCGTGCGGTGCGGGCGAGCACCACCTCGCCGTCCTGCTCCACCACCCCTTCGGCCAGCGGGGAGCGCTCGGCGACCGGCTTGCCGCCGCCCAGCATGGCGCGCAGCCGCGGGCGGACGGCGCGTGAGCGCAGTACGCGGCCCACTTCGCGCCAGGTGACATCACTGGCGTACGAAATGACCCGCGCGGACTCGTAGACCTGGCGCAGCAGGGTGTCGGCGTCGAGGAGGTCCAGCTCGGCCGCGACCTGGTCCTGCTCCTGGAGCGCGAGGCGGTCGGTGGCGCGCCCTGTCGCCAGGTGCAGCGCGTCACGGACGTCGAGCAGGCGCCTGCGGGCGTCGGCGAGGCCCTCGCGCGGGGCGTCGGCCAGCCAGGAGGCGGCGACGGCGCGCAGGGCGGTGGCGTCGCGGAGGCCGCCGCGGGCCTCCTTCAGGTCGGGCTCCAGAAGGTACTGGAGCTCGCCCTGGCGCTCGGCGCGCTCGACGCACAGCTCCTGGAGCTCGGGGAGGCGTTTGGGCGCCTGGTTGCGCCAGTCGGCGAGGATCGCGGTGCGCAGTCCGGAGGTCAGGCCCAGGTCACCGGCGATATGGCGGGCGTCGAGGAGGCCGAGCTGGACCTTGAGGTCCTCACCGGCGGTCCTGCGGGCCTCGGCGGCCGTGCGCACGGAGTGGTCGAGGGCCAGGCCCAGGTCCCAGACCGGGTACCAGAGCCGGTCGGCGACGGCGGCCACCGCGCCGGAGTCGCCGCCGTCGTGCAGCAGCAGGAGGTCGAGGTCACTGCGAGGGGAGAGTTCGCCGCGGCCGTAGCCGCCTACGGCGACCAGGGAGATGCCGCCCCTGATGCCTTCGGTGGCGGCCGCGAACAGGCCGGTCAGCCATTCGTCCGTGAGTTCCGCGAGGGCGGTACGGCGCGGCGGCCCGGACCGCGCCTCCTCGGTGAGGAGGCGCAGCCGGGCCGCCGCGTAGCCGCTGGGTCCCGTGTCCTCTGTGTCGTTCCGAACATCCGTACCCGTCACCCAGCGACTCCTGCCTGTATTCAGGTGGTTCTGTTCTACAGCGCGTCCGGCCCACGCTCGCCGGTGCGGACCCGTACGGCGGTCTCGACCGGCAGCGACCAGACCTTGCCGTCACCGATCTTGCCGGTGCGGGCGGCCTTGACGATGACGTCGATCAGCTGCTCGGCGTCCTCGTCCTCGGCCAGTACCTCGATACGGATCTTGGGCACCAGGTCGACCGTGTACTCCGCACCACGGTAGACCTCGGTGTGGCCGCGCTGCCGACCGTAGCCGCTGGCCTCGGTGACCGTGAGGCCGTGGACGCCGAAGGCCTGCAGGGCCTCCTTGATCTCGTCGAGCCGGTGGGGCTTCACGACGGCGGTGATGAGCTTCATGCGTCCACCTTCTTGCTCGAACCGGCCAGGGACCCGCCGGAGACGGCGCTGACGACACCACCGCCCGCGCCGCTGAAGTCGTATGCAGTCTCGGCGTGCTCGGCCTGGTCGATGCCGGAGACCTCGTCGTCCTCGGAGACCCGCATACCGAGGGTCTTGTCGAGGAGGAAGGCGAGGACCGCCGAGACGACCAGCGAGTAGGCGAGGACGGCACCGACACCGGCGCACTGCTTCCACAGCTGGGTGAAGGAGTGGTCGCCGTAGAAGACGCCGGTCGCGGTGGACTGGCCCTTGCCGGTGGCGAAGAAGCCGATGAGCAGGGAGCCGATGATGCCGCCGACCATGTGGACGCCGACCACGTCGAGGGAGTCGTCGTAGCCGAACTTGAACTTCAGGCCGACGGCCGCGGCGCAGGCGACACCGGCGATGGCGCCGACGGCGATCGCGCCGAGCGGGGAGACCGCACCACCGGACGGGGTGATCGCGACCAGACCGGCGACCGCGCCGGAGGCGGCGCCCAGCGTGGTGAACGCGCCGTGCCGGATCTTCTCGTAGGCGAGCCAGGCGAGCATGGCGGCGGCGGTGGCGACCTGGGTGTTGACGAACATCAGCGCGCCGACGCCGTCGTCGTTGCCGAGCCACGAGCCGGCGTTGAAGCCGAACCAGCCGAACCACAGCAGACCGGCGCCGAGCATGACCAGCGGGAGGCTGTGCGGGCGCATCGGGTCCTTCTTGAAGCCGACGCGCTTGCCGATGACCAGGATGACGCCGAGGGCGCCGGCACCGGCGTTGATGTGGACCGCGGTACCACCCGCGAAGTCGATCACACCGAGCTTGTAGGCCCAGCCGTCGGCGCCCCAGACCCAGTGGGCGACCGGGACGTAGACGACCGTGAGCCACAGGGCGACGAAGAGCGCCCAGGCCGAGAACTTCACACGGTCCGCGATGGCGCCGCTTATCAGGGCCGGTGTGATGACCGCGAACATCATCTGGAAGACCATGAAGACGAACACCGGGATGGTGTAGCCGGGCCAGAGCTCCGTCAGCCCGACGTTGCTCATGCCCAGCCAGTGGGAGTCGAAGCCGATGAAGCCGTTCTTGGTGCCGAAGGCAAAGGAGAAGCCGTAGAGCACCCACAGGATGGTGACGATCCCGATGCTGATGAAGCTCATCATCAGCATGTTCAGGGTGCTCTTGACGCGGACCATGCCGCCGTAGAAGAAGGCGAGTCCCGGCGTCATGAGCAGCACCAGGGCGGAACAGATGAGCATGAAGCCCGTGTTCGCGGAGGACAGCTTGGGTGCCTCCGCTGCAAGCGTGATGGCGGCTGATGCCATCGGCGTCTCCTCGTCGGTTGGTACGGCCCCGTGCGGGTCGGAGCGTGTGAGCGGTCCGGTCAAGCGGGGGGTGGGCCGGTTATGCGCCATGAGATTGACGCAGCGCGGTTTCGGTCGTTGCCCCTCGTTGTTTCGCCGGAGTGACGAAGGCGCCCTGTGTGTTACGCGTAGATGAATTGCAAGATGTCCGACTGTGGGATCGTTATCGTGACGCAACCTTCCCGCGGGTGACTCACGGATGACTCGCGGACGAAAAAAGCCGGCCGCGGCGGCCTTCCGATGACCTGGCGTGGGGGAGCCGAGTCGGGCAGTTCGGAAGGGCCGGCCGCGGCCGGGGTCCTGGGGTTGCCGGGGTTCAGACCGCCTCGGCGGTCTCCGGCAGGTCGGCGGCGAGCTGTTCGGTGAGGTCGACGACCGCCGCGAGGCCGCCGTACTCGCGGACGGCCGAGTCGACCGTCTTTCGAATACGAGTGTTGACGCGCTCGGAGCGCACCTTCTTGGCGATGCCCATGGCCTCGGAGGCCAGAACCGTGCTCTGCTCGGGCTCGCCCCGCAGCAGGTGCACGGTGGCCATGCCGATGAGGTTGAGCGCATACGACCGCTGGTGCTCGGTGTCCTTGGCGAACAGCTCCACGGCCTTCTGCATCAGGGGCTCGGCCAGGGAGGCGTAGGCGGGGCTGCGGCCGGCGACATAGGCGAGGTCGCGGAAGGAGTGGCTGTTCTCGCCGTAGAGCTCGGCCTCGGAGAAGAAGCGGATCCAGTCCGGGTCCGGGTCGTCCCAGTCGTCGGCCTCGGCGAAGGTGTCCTCGGCCATCCGGACGGCCCGCTTGCACTTGCCGGGCTGGCCCATGTTGGCGTAGGCGCGGGCCTCCATCGCATACAGCATCGACTGGGTGCGCGGGCTGGCGCAGTCCCGGCTGCCGTACTGGGCGAGGTGGATGAGCTCCAGGGCGTCGTCGGGCCGGCCGAGGTGGATCATCTGGCGGCTCATGCTGGAGAGGACGTACGAGCCGAGCGGCTTGTCGCCGGCCTCCTTCGCCGCGTGCAGGGCCAGCACGAAGTACTTCTGGGCGGTGGGCTGGAGTCCGACGTCGTAGGACATCCAGCCGGCCAGCTCGGCCAGTTCGGCGGCGACCTTGAAGAGCTTGCGCTCGGTGGCCTCGGGCTGGGGTTCTTGGAGGAGGTCGGTGACCTCGTGCAGCTGGCCGACGACCGCCTTGCGGCGCAGGCCGCCGCCGCACTGGGCGTCCCACTGACGGAACATCACCGTCGTGGACTCCAGGAGGTCCAGCTCGGGCTTGGAGAGGCGGCCGGGCCGACGGGACTCGGCCGCCGGTTCCGGGGCCGCCTGTGGGGCGGTGGGCGAGGGCACGAGCCAGCGCTGCATGGGCTCGATGAGGGACGGGCCCGCCGACAGCACCAGCGAGGTTCCGAGGAAGCCGCGCCGCGCCAGCATCAGGTCGCTGCGCGAGAACTCGCTGAGCAGGGCCACTGCCTGCGGGCCCGTCCAGGGCAGGTCGACGCCGGTCGCCGAGGGTGACTGGCGGGCGGCCCGCAGACCGAGGTCCTCGACCGAGACGACACAGCCGAACCGCTCGGAGAACAGCTCGGAGAGGATCCTGGGGATCGGCTCGCGCGGGTTCTCCCCGTCCAGCCAGCGACGCACCCTGGACGTGTCCGTCGAGATGTGATTGGCGCCCAACTGGCGTGCCCTGCGGTTCACTTGCCGTGCCAGCTCGCCCTTCGACCAGCCGCTGCGCACGAACCACGAGTTGAGCAGCTCGTTGGGGCGCTTGTCAGCGTTCGTCCCGCTACCGCTGTTGCCGCCCACTGGAACGCCCCCATCCCTGAGACCACTTGATGCCGATGCGCCAAGCCCTATCAGAATGCCGGTAAATACGGCTGCCCGTCCGGTAGTTCTCACCCTTCGAACGGGATGCCGAGTTGCCTCCGGCATACCCACGAGTGCATGTGCCCCCAGGCCTCGTGCACTCAAAGTAATCCTACGATCACTGCTCCAGCCATTGCGATCCCGGAAACGCCACCATTCGCCACCCCTTCGAATGAACTCACGATGGCCTTGGCGCGATTCACTTGACATAGGACGGCCGGGAGTAGGCGGAACGATGCACTCGGGGGCGCATGCCCCCACATGCACCCCCCGGGGAGCTTCGGAGCGCCGCCTTGACCTTGCGGGCCGGAGGGAAGGCGGAGCCGTAGCGTCACGTTCCGTTTCCGTCCCGTTCCGCGTCGTAACCACCGGCGCGCCGGACCCGTTGGAGGGGGCATGGGCTTCACGATCGGCGGCATTCGCGAGATCCGCTCCGGCACACGCCGGCGCGGTCGTTCATCGGACTGCACCGCCGTCGCCGAGTTCACCGGCCTGTGGGGCTGGGACGTGGCGCCGGGTGCCCGGGCGGCGGCCGGTGCGTGTTCCTGCGGGCACGCCGACTGTCCCGCGCCGGGGGCGCATCCACTGGACTTCGCCCCGCAGGTGTCCGCCGGGGCCACGCTCGACGAGGTCACCAAGGCCTGGGGCGAGTTCCCGGGTGCGGCGGTGATGCTGCCCGTCGGCCGCGCCTTCGACGTCATCGAGGTCGCCGAGCCCGCCGGGCGGCGCGCCCTGGTCCGCCTGGAGCGCATGGGCCTCCCGCTCGGTCCGGTCACCGCCACCCCGGAGGGCCGCGCCCACTTCTTCGTCGCGCCCGGCGCCGCCGCCGAACTCCCCGAGCTGCTCTACCGCATGGGCTGGGACGACCCGACCTCGCTGGACCTGCGCGGCCTCGGCTCCGGTACGCACATCACCGCGCCACCGTCCGACCGGGGCGGTCTGGGCCCGGTGCGCTGGCTGCGGCCGCCGGCGCTGGACTCGGCGACGAGGCCGCCCGCGGCACGCCTGCTGCTGGGGACGCTGGCCTACGTGGCGCATCGGTCGCGGGTATAGGAGCCGTACACACCGAAGCGCCCGTCCCCGACTGCACCTCGGGAACGGGCGCTTCTCACGCCTGTGGGGAGTAAATTTACCCCTCTGCTACTCCCCGATAAGGGCGTCAACGAACGCCTCCGGCTCGAACGGCGCCAGGTCGTCCGCGCCCTCGCCGAGGCCGATGAGCTTGACCGGGACGCCCAGTTCACGCTGGACCGCGATCACGATGCCGCCCTTGGCGGTGCCGTCCAGCTTGGTGAGCACGATGCCGGTGATGTCCACGACCTCGGCGAAGACCCGGGCCTGGACCAGGCCGTTCTGCCCGGTGGTGGCGTCGAGGACGAGCAGCACCTCGTCCAGCGGGGCGTGCTTCTCGACGACCCGCTTGACCTTGCCGAGCTCGTCCATGAGGCCGGTCTTGGTGTGCAGGCGGCCCGCGGTGTCGATGAGGACGACGTCGACCCCCATCTCCTTGCCCTCCTTCACCGCGTCGAAGGCGACGGAGGCGGGGTCACCGGCCTCCGGCCCGCGCACGGTGTGGGCGCCGACCCGCTCGCCCCAGGTCTGGAGCTGGTCCGCGGCGGCGGCCCGGAAGGTGTCGGCGGCACCGAGGACGACGGTACGGCCGTCGGCGACGAGCACCCGGGCGAGCTTGCCGGTGGTGGTGGTCTTGCCGGTGCCGTTGACGCCGACGACCATCACGATGCCCGGCTTGCGGTCCTCGGGCTCGGTCTTCACGGTGCGGTCGGCTTCGGTGCCGACCAGCTTGAGCAGTTCCTCGCGCAGCAGGCCGCGCAGCTCCGCCGGGGTGCGGGTGCCGAGCACCTTGACGCGCTCGCGCAGCTGGTCGACCAGCTCGGTGGTGGGCTGCACACCGACGTCGGCGGTGAGCAGGATGTCCTCGATCTCCTCCCAGGTCTCGTCGTCGAGGTGCTCGCGCGAGAGCAGCGTGAGCAGCCCCTTGCCGAGGGCGTTCTGGGAGCGGGAGAGCCGGGCGCGCAGCCGGACCAGGCGGCCGGCGGTGGGCTCGGGGATCTCGATCTCGGGGGCGGCGGGCTCTTCTACGACGACGGGAGCCGAGCCGCCGGGAAGGTCGACCTCCTCTATCGTCCGGCGCGGTTCGTCGCGCGGCGTCTCGGCCTCGTCGCCGACGTGCGGCTCGGCCGGGGGCGCGGTGATGTCGGGCGCGGCGGGCGGCGGCGGAGGCAGCGACTTCTTGCGCCGGCTGCCGACGACCAGCCCGCCGAGCGCGCCGAGCACGACCACGGCGATGACTACAGCAAGGATGACGGTTTCCATAACGGGTCCAGTATCCATCCCTCTCTCGCGGCCGACTTTGTTCCCTCGCGAAGGAGTTTCCGGATGTTCCCCCAAATCCCGATGTCCCTTTTGGGGGGATTCATAGGACTAACGTACGATGATTGACCATGAGCACCACCGCCCACCACGATGGCCCGCTCGAACATCTCGAAGAGTCACTGGAGCGCCACGGCCTCGAAACCCGGGGCATCGAACCGGTCCCGGACTCCGAGCGCACCGCGACGACCCGCGGACTGCTCCCCACCTGGATCGCCGCCAACATCACCGTCCTGCTGGTGACCATGGGCGCGAGTCTGACGGTGTCGTTCGGGCTGAACTTCTGGCAGGCCCTGGTGGTCGCCGGCACGGCGCCGATCGTGGCGTACGGCCTGGTCGGGCTGATCGGCATCGCGGGCAAGCGCGGTGGCGCACCCGGTATGACCCTGTCCCGCGCGGTCTTCGGGCAGCGCGGCAACCTGCTTCCCGGCGCGCTGATCTGGGTCGCGCGCTGGGGCTGGGAGACGATCAACGCGGTGACCGGCGCCTATGCGCTGCTGACCGTCCTGTACATCCTCTTCGGCATCAGGCACAACACCGCGCTGACCATCGTGACCCTGCTGCTCTTCGTGATCGCCACGTTCGCGATCTCGGGCATGGGCATCAGGGCGGTACGGCGTTGCAGCCGCTGGGCGGCCTGGCTGTTCGGTGCCTTCTCCCTGCTGGTCCTCGGCCGGCTGATCATGAAGGCGGACTGGCACAGGGTGTTCGGGCAGGACGCCGGGCCCACTGCCGCGATGATCACCGGGGTCGGGCTGATCGCGGCGGGCGGGATGAGCTGGGCACCGGCCGCGCCGGACTTCACGCGGTATCTGCCGGGTACGGCGTCCTCGGCGGCGATCGTGCGCAACACGGTCGGCGGCGCGGGGGTCGTCGTACTTCCCATGGTCCTGATGGGCGCGGTGACGGCGTCGGCCATGCCCGACCTCGCCAGGGCGGCCGACCCGGTCTCCTTCCTGGGAGCGGTCCTCCCCCTCTGGCTCGCCGTGCCCTATCTCCTCATCGCCCTGGTCGGGATGCTGCTGATCAACGCGATGTCGATGTACTCGGCGGGCTTCACCGCGCAGACGCTCGGCTTCCGCATCCACCGCCACTGGGCGGTCTCGATCAACGCGGTGATCTCGCTGGCCCTCGGCGGCGTCCTGATGCTGGCCGCGGCCTCCTTCATGGGCTCCTTCATCGCCTTCCTGTCGCTGCTCGCGGTGGCGTTCTCGGCATGGGTGGGCGTCTTCGGCGTCGACATGCTCCGCCGCCGGGAGTACGACGCCCAGGCCCTCCTCGACACGACCGCGACCAGCGCCTACTGGTACCGGACGGGCTTCTCCCCCGCCGCCGTGGCGGCGTGGGCGCTCGGCCTGGCGGCCGGTCTTCTCTTCACCAGGTCCGACTGGTTCACCGGCCCGCTGGCGCAGAACACCCCGGTCGGCCGGTACGGCCTCGGCTGGCTCGCGACGATCGTCGTCTCGGGCGCGCTGTACGCGGCGCTGCCGAAGCCGGCGGTAGTGCCGACGCCGGCCGAGCGGTCCTCGGCCCTGGCTGTCTGACGCATCGTCAGCTACTGTCCCCGCACACCCGCCCGGCGAAGGTGAAGGGGAACTCCCATGCCCGTCTCGGTCGTCCGCTTCAACCTCGTCGAGCCCGGGGCCGACCCGGTCTCCCTGAGTGCCCGCTACCGGGCGGCCGTGGAGATGGCCGCGTACGCCGACGAGCACGCGATCACCACGGTCCAGACCGAGGAACACCACGGCGTCGACAACAACTGGCTGCCGTCGCCGTTCGCCTTCGCGGGCGCGGTGTTCGGGGCGACCCGGAACATCGCGGTGACCGTGTCGGCGGTGATCGGTCCGCTGCACGACCCGCTGCGGCTGGCCGAGGACATCGCGGTCCTCGACCTGCTCAGCGGGGGGCGGCTGGTGACGGTCGCCGGGATCGGCTACCGGCCGGAGGAGTACGCGCTGTTCGACGTGGAGTGGAAGCGGCGCGGGCGACTGCAGGACGAGGTGCTGGAGACGCTGCTGAAGGCGTGGACCGGGGAGGAGTTCGAGTACCGGGGCCGTACGGTACGGGTCACGCCTCGCCCCTTCACCGACCCGCATCCCCTGCTCCTGGTGGGCGGCTCCTCCAAAGCCGCCGCCCGCCGTGCCGCCCGTCTCGGTCTCCCCTTCTTCCCGAGCGCGCATCTGCCGGAACTGGAGGCGTTCTACAAGGAGAGGCTCACCGAGTACGGCACGGAGGGCTGGACGATGATGCCCACCGCGGAGACTCCGCTGCTGCACATCGCGGAGGACCCGGACCGGGCGTGGGCGCAGTACGGGCCGCACTTCCTGCACGAGGCCCGGACGTACGCGTCCTGGCAGTCCGGGGACATCCGCTCGGCGGTGCGCTCGGCGGCCACGACGGTGGAGGAGCTCCGCGCGGAGGGCGTCTACCGGATCCTCACACCCCAGGAGTGCGTGTCGGCGGGGCTGGACAACCTGGTGCTGCATCCCCTGGCCGGCGGGATGCCGGTGGCGGAGGGGTGGCGGAGTCTGCGGCTGTTCGGGGAGGCGGTGCTTCCGGCGCTGCCGGCGTAGCGGGGCGCGGTGTGCCGGCGGGTGGGTGCGGGAGGGTTCGGCACCGCCGGGTGACGCCGTCGTGGCTGATCACCGTTGCGGCGGAGTTCAGGACCGCGAGTTCTGCGGCTGGTCGAGCAGCGGGTTCTACGCCGGCAGGGACGGAACGAGGGGCGACGCGGCGCACACGAACCGCCGCCCCCGCCCGGGCAGTGACCGGGCGGGGGCGGCGGGGGTTACGAGGAGAGGGGCAGCGGGGATGTGGCCCTTCTCCTCGAGTTCGGGGACCTGCGAGGTCAGCCCATCTCCTCCAGGGCCTTGCCCTTCGTCTCCTTGACGAACTTGAGGACGAACGGGATGGAGAGGGCCGCGAAGACCGTGTAGATCACGTAGGTCGCGGAGAGGTTCCAGTCGGCCAGCGACGGGAAGCTCGCGGTGATGGCCCAGTTGGCGATCCACTGTGCGGCGGCGGCCACGCCCAGCGCGGCGGCGCGGATCTTGTTCGGGAACATCTCGCCGAGGAAGACCCAGACGACCACACCCCAGGACAGGGCGAAGAAGAGGACGAAGATGTGCGCGGCGATCAGGGCGGTCCAGCCCTGCGCGGCCGGGAGCTTGCCGTCGACCAGGTGGGAGGAGAAGGCCCAGGCCTCGAGGCCGAGGCCGATCACCATGCCGACGGAGCCGATCAGGGCCAGCGGCTTGCGGCCGATGCGGTCCACGAAGATCATCGCGATCACGGTGCCGATGATGTTGATGATCGACGTCGTGAAGGAGTAGAAGAACGAGTCCGTCGGGTCGACGCCCACCGACTGCCAGAGGGTGGAGGAGTAGTAGAACGCGACGTTGATGCCGACGAACTGCTGGAAGACCGAGAGGCCGATGCCGACCCAGACGATCGGCTTGAAGAAGAAGGAGCCGCCGAGCAGGTCCTTGAACGTGGACTTGTGCTCGCTCTTCATCGCGAGCTCGATCTCGGTGACGCGGGCGTCGAGGTCGGCGCTCTTGCCCTCGACCTCTTCGAGGATCTCGCGGGCGCGGTCGTGCTTGCCGACGGAGATCAGGAAGCGCGGGGACTCGGGGATCGCGAAGGAGAGCAGACCGTAGAGGACGGCCGGGACGACCATGACGCCGAGCATGACCTGCCAGGCCTCCAGGCCCATCAGGTGACCGCGCTGGTTGCCGCCGGCAGCGTTGAGCAGGCCCCAGTTGACCAGCTGCGAGATGGCGATGCCGATGACGATCGCGGCCTGCTGGAAGGAGCCGAGCCGGCCGCGGTAGGCCGGTGGGGCGACCTCGGCGATGTAGGCGGGGCCGATGACGGAGGCCATGCCGATGGCGAAGCCGCCGATGATCCGCCAGAGGGCGAAGTCCCAGAGGGAGAAGGGCAGTGCCGAGCCGACGGCGCTGACCGTGAACAGCAGGGCGGCGATCTGCATGACGCGGATGCGGCCGATCCGGTCGGCTATCCGGCCGGCGGTCGCGGCGCCGATGGCGCAGCCGATCAGGGCGATGGCGATGACCTGTGCGAGGGCCGCGGACCCGATGTCGTAACGGCTCCGGATCGCCTCGACGGCGCCGTTGATGACAGAGCTGTCGTAGCCGAAGAGGAACCCGCCCATCGCGGCCGCCGCCGCGATGAAGATGACATGCCCGAGATGATCGGGGTGAGCCGTCCCGGCTCCTGACTGGGGTGCCTGCGCAGTGCTGGTCACAAGAAACTCCTCGGGCCACCGGCAACGCCGCCGGGGGTGGGGGGGTGAGCCCTCTCAGGTCAAGTGGCGCACACCTTCACGCCGCTCACACCTGAAGGTAAAAGCAACGTTGCAGAGACTATGCCTTCAAGTTTCGAAGTCAATAGCGCGAGTGGTGTGACGTTGAAGGCACGGTGAGGAGGTTTGCGTTCAATAGTTGAATAGTTGAAAGGGATACGCAGGTCAGGACGCGGATCGGCTGTGAAGGACCGGTGTAGAGCGCACGCAAACTTAACGGAGCCGCTGGCTGATGACCTTCGACACACCGTCGCCCTGCATGGACACGCCGTACAGCGCGTCGGCCACCTCCATCGTGCGCTTCTGGTGCGTGATCACGATGAGCTGCGAGGACTCCTGGAGCTCCTGCATGATGCGGATCAGCCGCTGCAGGTTGGTGTCGTCCAGGGCCGCCTCGACCTCGTCCATGACGTAGAACGGGCTGGGGCGCGCCTTGAAGATCGACACCAGCATCGCGACGGCCGTCAGCGAGCGTTCGCCGCCGGACAGCAGGGAGAGCCGCTTGACCTTCTTGCCGGGCGGACGGGCCTCGACGTCCACGCCCGTGGTGAGCATGTTGTCGGGGTCGGTCAGGATCAGCCGTCCCTCACCGCCGGGGAAGAGGCGGCTGAAGACGCCCTCGAACTCCCTGGCCGTGTCCCGGAACGCCTCCGTGAAGACCTGCTCGACCCGCTCGTCGACCTCCTTCACCACCTGAAGCAGGTCGGCGCGGGTCTTCTTCAGGTCCTCCAGCTGCTCGCTGAGGAACTTGTGCCGCTCCTCGAGGGCCGCGAACTCCTCCAGCGCCAGCGGGTTGACCTTGCCCAGCTGCTGGTAGGCCCGCTCGGCCGCCTTGAGCCGGCGCTCCTGCTCGGCCCGGTGGAAGGGCTTCGGCTGGTTGCGCGGGTGCTCGGGGTCGTCCGGCAGCACCTCCCCCTCGGCGGGGAGCGAGGGCGGCACGAGCTGTTGGGGGCCGTACTCGTCGACGAGCCCCGCCGGTTCGACACCGAGCTCCTCCAGCGCCTTCGTCTCCAGCTGCTCTATGCGCAGCCGCTTCTCGGCGCCGAGTACCTCGCCCCGGTGAACTGAATCCGTGAGTTTGTCGAGTTCCGCCTTGAGGTCGCGGCCGGTGGTGCGGGCCGCGGTCAGCTCCCGCTCGCGCAGCGCCTTCGCGGCCTCCGCGGCGGCCCGCTCCTGCTCGGCGCGGCCGACGGAGACCTCGACGTGCGCGAGCAGCTGCCGCGCGCCGGAGGCGACGGCCTCGGCGACGGCGGCCTCGTGGCGCAGCCGGGCCCGCCGTTGTTCGGCACGCGCGCGTGCGTCGCGCTCCGCGCGGGCGGCGCGGTCGAGGGAGTCGGCGCGTCCGGCGAGGCCCTTGACCCGCTCCTCGTGGGTACGGACCTGGAGGCGGGCCTCCATCTCGGTCTGGCGGGCGTTGGCGCCGTCGGCGGCGAGCCGGTCCCGGGCGGAGGTGTCCGGTTCCTCCTCGACGGGCATCTCCTCGGCCACGGCCAGCCGCTCGGCGAGGATCTCGACCTCTTCCAGGGCCTTGTCGAGGGCGTCCTGTGCGCGGGCGGCGGCCGCCGTGGAACGCTCCGCCTCGCCTGCCGCGCCGCGGGCCTGCCCGGCGAGCCGGCCGAGCTGCTGCGCCACCGCCGACTTCTCCCGGTCGGCGGCCCGGCGCCGCTCCCCCAGTTCCTCGACGAGCGCGGCGCACTCCTTGCGCCGTGCCTGGGCGGTCTGCTGTTCCTCGGCCAGTTCCTCGCAGCGGACGGCCAGCTCCTCCAGTTCGGCGGCGGCTTCGTCGACCGAGGCCTGGACTTCGAGGAGGCTGGGCGCGCCGGCGGAGCCGCCGTGGGCGAAGTGGGCACCGAGGAGGTCGCCCTCGGCGGTCACCACGGTGAGGTCGGGGCGGCGGTAGACGAGGTCCTCGGCGTCTTCGAGGGTCTCGGCCACGACGATGTTCCTGAGCAGTCGTCGCACGGCGGGGATGAGATCGGCGGGGCCGCGGACCAGGTCGGCGGCGAAGGGGTGCCCGTCGGGTGCGGGTCGGTGGGGGCCGGTCGCGCCGTTCCCCGCGCCCCCATGGGGCACCGATCCGTTCCCGGCGCTGTCCACTGCCGTCGCCGGTCGTCCGTCTGCTGCGGCGCCGTCGTGGCTGGGCGCGCCGTTCCCCGCGCCCCTTTGGGGCGCTTCAGGCTGGGGCGTCTCGGTGTGCAGCGTCGGGTCGTCCGGGGCTCCGGCCAGGAGGAGGGCCGCTCGGCCTCCGTCCTGCTTGCGCAGTAGGCGGATCGCGTCTGCTGCCGCGGACGGGGTCGTCACCGCGATGGCGTCCGCCGCCGCGCCGAAGGCTGCCGCCAGGGCCACTTCGTGGCCTGGGGTCACCGTGAGCAGTTCCGCCGCCGGGCCCAGGAGGCCGGCGAGGCGGTCGCGGGCGCCCAGCAGTATGCCCGTGCCGTCCTTGCGGCGCAGGCCCAGCGCCAGCGCCTCGTGGCGGGCCTGGGTCGCGGCGCGCCTGCGTTCCGCCGCCGTGACCGCCTCGCGGGCCGCGGTCAGGGCCGTCTCCGCCTCGGCCAGCTGACGTCTGGCCTGCTCGTGCTGTTCGGCGAGTTCCTCGTCACCGGCGTCGAGGCCGTCGACCTCGGCCTTGAGCGCCTCGTACTCCTCCTGTGCGGCGACCGCCCGCTCCTGGGCCTCGTCGCGGGCGGCGGCCAGCCGGTCGATCTCTGCCTGGGCGGACGCTGCGCGCGAACGGGCCGCGTTGACCTGGCCGTTCAGCCGGGCCAGGCTCTCCCGGCGGTCGGCGATGGAGCGGGCCACGTCCTTCAGCCGCCGTTCCTCGACGGCCAGCTCGCGCTCCAGTTCGGCGCGGTGCGCGACGGTGTCGTCGAGGGCGCGCTCGGCCGCTTCCAGGGCGGCCTCCAGTTCGGCCTCCTGCTCCCGGATGCGGGCGGCCTCGCGCTCCATGTCCTCGGGGTCGCGGCCGCGCCGCTCCTCGGGGGGTACGGAGGTGGCGCTCTTCACCCGGGCGTCGGCCAGCGAGATCGTGCCGCGGACGCGTTCGGCGAGCTGGGAGAGCTCGTGCCAGGTCTGCTGGGCGCGCTGCAGGCGCGGGGTGAGCCGCCGTACCTCGTCCTCCAGGAGCGCCTCCCGCTGGAGGGCCTTCTTCAGCTCCTGCTCGGCGGCTTCCTTGCGTTCCTTGAGGGCGGCCTCGTCGGCGATCTCGGACTGGAGCGCCTGACGGAGTCGTACGAGGTCGTCGGCCAGCAGCCTCAGACGCGCATCGCGCAGGTCCGCCTGGATGACGGCGGCTCTGCGGGCGACCGCCGCCTGGCGGCCCAGGGGCTTGAGCTGGCGGCGGAGTTCGTCGGTCAGGTCCTGTACGCGGGCCAGGTTCGCCTGCATCGCGTCCAGTTTGCGGAGGGCCTTCTCCTTGCGCTTGCGGTGCTTCAGCACGCCCGCGGCCTCTTCGATGAAGGCGCGGCGGCCCATCGGGTCGGCGTGCAGGACGGAGTCGAGCTGGCCCTGGCCGACGATGACGTGCATCTCGCGGCCGATGCCGGAGTCGGAGAGCAGGTCCTGGATGTCGAGGAGGCGGCAGGTGTCGCCGTTGATCTGGTACTCGCTGCCGCCGTTGCGGAACATGATCCGCGTGATGGTGACCTCGGCGTACTCGATGGGCAGGGCGCCGTCGGAGTTGTCGATGGTCAGGGACACCTCGGCGCGGCCCAGTGGGGGACGGCCGGTGGTGCCGGCGAAGATGACGTCCTCCATCTTGCCGCCGCGCAGCGACTTGGCGCTGTGCTCGCCCATGACCCAGGTGAGCGCGTCGACGACATTGGACTTGCCCGAGCCGTTCGGACCGACGACACACGTGATCCCCGGCTCGAACCGGAGCGTGGTCGCCGAGGCGAACGACTTGAACCCGCGGAGGGTCAGGGCCTTGAGGTGCACGCCGTCGGACTCTACCTGGCGCCGCTACCCCACTCCACGAAGCCTCGCAACCCCGCGGTTTCACGCATGAACATGCAGGGCACACCAGACGTTAAAGAGGGTGAAAGGATGCGCGGGGCTACAAGCGGATCGGGGCACGGGGACAGCGGGGCTCGGGGCGAGGAAGCAAGGAAGCAAGAAAGAAGGGACGCCGGGGCGTCCCTTGCAAATCTTGACAACTTAAGCGGTTGAAAGGGCTGCCCAACCGCCGCATGTGCTGTTGTGGAGCGATGCAGCGATCAGGTGAGCGCAGGCTCCGCCTGGTTTGCGTCGATGCTCTCCATGATCCTGTCGGGAGAAGCGGCAGCCGTCAGCGCGTCGTTCTCGGCCTGAATCCGCACGAGCTCGGATTCGAGGTCCTGGACACGCTGCTGGAGCCGTCGCATCTCGGCGAGGAGTCGCGGGTCGGAGCCGCCGACGTAACCGAGAAGCGCCTTTGCCATGATGGATGGTCCTCCACACTGAGTGACCGACCGAAGCGGTGTGGGTCGTGAGGGATTCGCACCCGCGGTGCTTGACACATCCGAGTGTTGCTCCATGCCAAACAGCTAAGGTGCGCGGGGCTTTCAGCGTCTCACCAAAAAGTTTGACGGTCAACACGATCACGCCCTGTATTGGCGGGCGAACCCTGGCGCGGGCGGCCCTGGACGGGCGGCGCTGCGACTCCTGCGGGGCCCCCAGGGCGTGGCGATCATCTCTACCTGCGGAGCCTGCCACGACGAGCGGTCCTTGGCAACCACCAGGTCATTTCTGCTCGGGGCACATGCCGGTGGCAGATCACTCCGCTTCCACCTGCGCGGCTTTACAGAGCGGAGTCAGCGGATCACGAAGCCGTCGTAGCCGCCGCGGGGTGTGTCCCAGATCTCGGTGACACCCTCCACACACCCGGGCGTGTCATCGCCCTGGAGCCAGCCGAGCAGCCCTTCGCAGCCCTCCCGGGAGCCCTCCGCCACCACCTGGACGCGGCCATCGCCCAGATTGAGAGCAAAACCACTCAGCCCGCCGATCTCCAGCGCCTTGGCCCGCGTGAACCAGCGAAAACCCACACCTTGCACGTAGCCGCGGACCCAGGCGACCAGTCGCACATCCTCGCTCATGAGTGCAACCTAACCGCCCAATGTCACTCGGGGCACCTCCCCCCTCCGCGCTATGGGGTACCGTCCCCACCCAACGAATCTCATATGAAACTCACTCGATCGGGTGAGTCAGGTTGACCAGAAGGAGTCATTGGCCACATCGGCCCCTGGTCGACCGCGACCGCGAGGACGAGGGAAGAAGGCAAGGACATGGGACGCCACCGACGCTCCGCCGCCGGCCGCGCCGCCACGAGCCGCGCCACGGGGGTCACGGAGAACGACGGCTCGTACACGAACGGCCATGACCCGCAGGACTCGTACGCAGGCCTCCCCTACGGCACGGGCACGGCGGCCTACCTGCGCCAGGAGGAGTACGCCGACACCAACGCGCGCAGCTCGGCCTACCTGTTCGCGACCGAGGACGACTACGCCCGCTTCATGGACACCGCCGCCTTCCCCTCCGAGGAGTTCGCCCCGGCCGGCGACTCCCCCGCGGACGGCGGGCGCCGGCGCCGGAAGAAGGGCGGGCGGCCGATGGCCACGGGGCTGCTCGGGGTCTCGGCGGCCGTCGCCATCGGCACGGTCGCGGTGGCCACCGGTCTGGTGCCGGGCCTGGAGAACTACAAACTCGGCGGCACCACGGGCACCACGGGCGGCGAGACGGTGCAGGCCGACGGCACGCCCGGCAACACGGCCGCCGAGCAGGGCGGCACCTCCGGCAGCGCCGAGAGCCGGGACACCTCCGGTACCTCGACCAGCCGGGACTCCCATCGCGCCGGTTCGCCGACGGCGTCCGCGCCCGCCTCCGCGTCCACCTCCGCGTCGCCCGCCCCGACGAAGACGGCGACCGAGAAGCCGACGCCCAGCGCCACGCCGTCCACGAAGACGCCGACGGCCTCGCCCTCCAAGGCGGCCACCAAGGCGCCGGTGAAGACCGCCGCCCCGGCCGCCGTGTCCGAGGCGGCCGCGGCCGAGGCCGAGGTGCTGAAGCTGGTGAACGAGGAGCGGGCCAAGGTCGGCTGCAGCGCGCTGTCGGCGAACTCCTCGCTGACCGACCTGGCCGAAGGGTTCAGCGCGGACATGGCCGCTCGGAACTTCTTCGACCACACCGACCCGGACGGCAAGACGCCGTGGGACCGGGCCGCGGCCGCCGGCATATCCAACCTCGGCGGCGAGAACATAGCCCGCGGCCAGGCCACCGCCGCCGCCGTCATGGACGCCTGGATGAACAGCGAGGGCCACCGCGCCAACATCCTGAACTGCGACTTCAAGACCCTCGGGGTCGGGGTGCACTTCGGGTCGGGCGGGCCGTGGTGGACGCAGGACTTCGGGTACTGACCAAAGAGGCTGCGCTAACCGGCAGTTAGCGCACCCTGTCGGTTAGCGCCGTGCTCCCGTAGGCTTGACGCATGACCATCACCCAGGACCGCGCGGAGGAGCTGCCCCCTCCGTACGACGCCTTCGCCCGGGCCTGTCCCTCGCGCACCACCCTCGAACATGTCATGGGCCGCTGGGGCGGACTCACCCTGAGCGCGCTGCACGAGGGGTCGTTCCGGTTCAACGAGCTGCGCCGGCGTGTGGACGGCGTCAGCGAGAAGATGCTCTCCCAGACCCTCCAGGCGCTGGAGCGCGACGGCCTGGTGCACCGTGAGGCACAGCCGACCAACCCGCCCCGCGTCGACTACGAGCTCACCCCGCTCGGCCGCGAGGTCGCCGACCGCCTGCTGTCCGTCGTGCACTTCGTGGAGAGCCGGATGGACGAGGTGCTGGCCGCCCGCGAGCGTTACGACGAGACCCGCGGCGCCCGCTGACACTTCGGGCAGAAGTAGCTGGACCGGTTCATCCAGGGCCGCCTGCGCATCGGCGTACCGCACCGCCGGCAGGGCAGCCCCTCCCTCCCGTACGCGTCCAGCGAGCGGTCGAAGTACCCCGACTCGCCGTTGACGTTGACGTACAGGCTGTCGAAGCTGGTGCCGCCGACGGCCAGGGCCGCGTTCATCACGTCCCTGACATGGCCGAGGAGTTCGGCGGTGCGCGGGCGGGTGAAGCCGGAGGTCGGACGTTCGTAGTGGAGGCGGGCGCGCCAAAGGGCCTCGTCCGCGTAGATGTTGCCGACTCCGCTGATCAGCGACTGGTCCAGCAGCGCCCTCTTGATGGTGGACCGCTTCCGGCGCAGCGCCTGGTGGAAGGCCTCGTCGTCGAACAGCGGGTCGAGGGGGTCACGGGCGATGTGCGCGATGACGTCCGGCAGTCCGTCGGGGGTGTTGTCGTGCAGCGACAGTCCGCCAAAGGTGCGCTGGTCGACGAAGCGCAGTTCGGTGTCGACCTCGTCCGCGAATCTGACGCGGATCCGCAGGTGCTTCTCGTCCGGTGCCGCGGGCGGCTGCACCAGCAGCTGACCGCTCATGCCGAGGTGGGCGAGGATCGACTGGTCGGTGTCCTCCAGCGGTAGCCACAGGTACTTGCCGCGCCGGCTCGGGGTGCCGATGCGGTGGCCCTTGAGGCGGTGCGCGAAGTCGTCGGCGCCGGCCACGTGCCGTCGTACCGCACGCGGGTGCAGGACCTCGGCCTCGGCCACGACGCGATGGGCGACCCACCGCTCCAGGCCGCGTCGTACGACCTCTACCTCGGGCAATTCAGGCATCGGGGCTCCCGTGCAGGACCGTGGAAGGTCCGAGCGCCCGCCTCCGTGGAACGGTGGCGGGCGCTCGGGCTGCGCTGTTCGTCAGGCGGAGGCGGCGGACGACGGACCGTCGTCCTCCTCGGCCTCGGCCTCGGCCGCCTGCTCGGCTGCCGCTGCCTTGGCACGCTCGTCCGCCGCGGCGCGGATGGCGCGCCATGCGGACTCGGCGGCTTGCTGTTCCGCCTCCTTCTTGCTGCGGCCGGTGCCGGTGCCGTACGAGACGCCTCCGACGCGGGCGGCAGCAGTGAAGGTCTTCTCGTGGTCGGGGCCGGTCTCCGTGACCAGGTACTCGGGCACGCCGAGGCCCTCCGTCGCGGTGAGCTCCTGGAGACTGGTCTTCCAGTCCAGGCCGGCTCCGAGGTTCGAGGACTTCTCGATCAGCGGGTCGAAGAGCCGGTGCACCAGCTCGGACGCCGAATCGAGGCCCTGGTCGAGATAGACCGCGCCGATCACCGCTTCCAGGGTGTCGGCGAGGATGGACGCCTTGTCCCGGCCGCCCGTGCCCTCTTCACCGCGGCCGAGCCGGATGAAGGAGCCCAGGTCGAGACCGCGACCCACTTCCGCGAGCGCACGCGAGTTCACCACCGCCGCACGGAGCTTGGCCAGCTGGCCCTCCGGCAGGTCGGGGTGGGTGTTGTACAGCGTGTCCGTGACGACGAGGCCGAGGACGGAGTCACCGAGGAACTCCAGCCGCTCGTTCGTCGGCAGACCGCCGTTCTCGTACGCGTAGGAACGGTGGGTCAGTGCACGCACCAGAAGGGCGGACTCGAGCTTGTAGCCGAGCCGCCCTTCCAGAAGCGTGTGGGACGAGGCCGTGCTGTCCGCCTTCTTCTTGGCGGACGGGTCCGTCTTGGGCTCTTCGCCCTTCTTTGGACTGGACACAGTGCCTCTCACCTGGCCGCTCAGACTTCGAGGACCTGGCGCTTGTTGTAGGTGCCGCAAGACGGGCACGCGATGTGCTGCTGCTTGGGCTCGTGGCAGCGCTCGCACGCAACCAGGGTGGGGACCGCAGCCTTCCACTGCGACCGGCGGTGGCGCGTGTTGCTGCGCGACATCTTCCGCTTCGGAACAGCCACGGCTACTTCTCCTGCTTCTCGTCGACGCCCGCTTGCGCGTCAGCGCCGCTCATCTCGTCCTTCTCGCCGTCCTTCGTGGAACCGGCGAGTCCCTGCAAAGCCGCCCAACGGATGTCGACGGCGTCGTGGTGGTGGTCCGGGTCGTCCGCGAGACGGACTCCGCACTCGGAGCACAGTCCCGCACAGTCGTCCTGGCACACCGGCTGCATCGGCAGTGCGAGCACCACCGCATCACGCAGCACGGGTTCGAGGTCGAACAAGCCGTCCTCGATGAAGTACCTGTCCTCGTCGTCCTCGGCGTCGTCGCCCGGTTCCGCGATCACGCGGCCCCGGTCGTCGGCGTCAGGGTACGAGAACAGTTCCTGGAAGTCCGCTTCGAGCTCCTGCTCGACCGGCTCCAGACACCTTACGCACTCCCCCTCGGCCTGTGCACGGGCGGTGCCTGTGACAAGCACACCCTCCATGACCGACTCCAGGCGGAGCTCCAGCTCCACCGGGGCGCCCTGCGGCACTCCGATGACTCCCGCGATACCGAGGTCCGCGGGAGCGTCGACCGTGCGGGTCAGGCGCTGCAGCGCACCGGGACGCCGCCCCAGCTCGTGTGTGTCGAACACGAACGGGTTGCGGTGGTCGAGGCGCGCGTGAGGAGCCATTCCTGCTTTCGATCTTCGAGCTCAGAGGGACACGGTCCGGAGAAGTCTCCGGGCAGCGTTGATCGCGAACGTGGACGCGACCGAAGAGCCAGGATACTGGACCTTTCGCTGTCGGCCCAATCCGGTGGTCGGCTACAGGCCCCGGCCCTGCTCGTACGCCCTCAGCTGCTCCGGGGTGATCATGCTGGTGTCGAAGAGGCTGGTCTCGTCGAGGTCGTACGACTGGTGCGCCTGGTGCTGGGCCGCCGGCTGCTGCTGGGGGTCGTAGACGGGCTGCTGGCCGGTGTCGTAGCCCTGGTAGGCGTAGGGGTCGGCCTGCTGGTAGCCGTAGGGGTCCTGCTGCTGGTAGCCGTACGCGTCCTGCTGGGCGTAGGCGGGCTGCTGCTGCGGATAGCCGTACGGATCCTGCTGCACCGGCTGCTGGTCGTACTGCGGCTGCTGCGGGATCTGGATGGCGGGCTGCTCGGCCTGGGCCGCCTGCGCCGCCCGGTCGTCCTGGTCGGCGAGGGCCGCGAGGTCGGCGAGGTAGTCGGCGTCGCTGGAGTGCTGGAAGGTCGTGTTGTCGTCGGCCAGGGCGCCCAGGTCGTCGGTGGCGATCCGGCCGTGCAGCTTGGCGCGGCCCTTGCCGACCGCCTCCAGGGTCTTGGCGAGGACCGCCTCGAAGGCACCCAGCTTGGTGTCCACGTAGGCGTCGGCGTCCCGGCGCAGGGTCTCGGGATCGTGGCTGCGCTCGGGGGCGTCCTCGTCCTCGTAGCCCTGCTCGTCGAGGCCCGGGCCGGTGCCGAGCAGCTTCTCGCGGCCGCGGCCGACCGAGCCGAGCGTCTTGGTGAGGACGACCTCGAAGTTGGCGAGCTTGGAGTCGACGTAGTCGTCGGCCTCGGCGCGGACCTCCTCGGCCTCCCTGCGGGCCTCGCCGAGGATCCGGTCGGCCTCCGCCTGGGAACGACGGGCCACCTCGGTGTCCGAGATCAGCGACCCACGCTCGGCGTGCGCGGTCTCGATGATCCGCTCGGCCTCCATCCGGGCCTGCTCGACCATCTGATCGCGGTCGCCGATCAGCTCCTGGGCCTGCGCGAGGGAGCCGGGCAGCGCCTGGCGCAGCTCTTCGAGCATCGCGAGCAGGTCGGCGCGGTTGACCACGCACGACGCCGACATGGGCATGGCCCGGGCGCCGGACACCGTGGCCACGATGTCGTCGAGCTTCTTCTGTACGTCCACCCTGCGCTCGCCACTCTCTACAGCCGTGTTGGAGACGGACGGGACGACTGTAGCCCCATCAGTCCCTGTGAAGACGCTTGTTGAGGGCCTCCAGGACAGGGGCCGGAACCAGGTGCGAGATGTCGCCGCCCCACTGCGCGACCTCCTTGACCAGGGAGGAGGAGAGGAAGCTGTAGGTGGGGTTGGTCGGCACGAACAGCGTCTCGACGCCCGTCAGGCCGTTGTTCATCTGCGCCATCTGCAGCTCGTAGTCGAAGTCGCTGACGGCCCGCAGGCCCTTCACGATGGCCGGGATCTCGCGCTGCTTGCAGAAGTCGACAAGGAGGCCGTGGAACGCCTCGACGCGGACGTTGGCGTAGTCGGCGGTGACCGTGCGGATCAGGTCGATCCGCTCGTCGATCTCGAACAGGCCCTTCTTGGACTTGTTGATCATCACCGCGACGTAGACCTCGTCGTAAAGACGGGACGCACGGGCAATGATGTCGAGGTGTCCGTTGGTGATCGGGTCGAACGACCCGGGACAGACGGCGCGGCGCACTTGTGATCCCTCGCTCTCCGGTCCGGTCATCGTGCGTCTTCGCACGTAGAGGCGGCGCGACCGTACCAAAACGTTCCCTCGCCGTAACGACGGGACCGGAGGGCCTCGAAGCCGTCCGGCCAGCCGAAAGTGCCGCCTCTGGTGCTGCGCTCCACGGTGACGAGGGCGTCGGGCGCGAGCCAGCCCCCGGAGTGGAGTGTGAGGAGAATCTCCCGAAGATCGTCGTCCGAGACGGCGTACGGGGGGTCGAGGAAGACGATGTCGTACGGCTCCGCCGGCGCCGGTGACTGGATGATCTGTTCCGCTTTGCCCGCCCTGACCTCGGCGCCGGGCAGGCCCAGATTCTTTACGTTTTCACGTACGACGCGGGCGGCTCTCGCGTCGGCCTCGACGAGAAGGGTGTGTCCCGCGCCCCGGGAGAGGGCCTCCAGGCCCACGGCGCCGGAGCCGGCGTAGAGGTCGAGGACGCGTTCGCCGTCCAGGGGGCCGCCGAGGAGGGACTGCCAGGTGGAGAAGAGGCCTTCGCGTGCGCGGTCGGACGTGGGCCGGGTTCCTGTGCCGGGCGGCACTGAGAGGCGCCGTCCGCCTGCCTGGCCGGCGATCACGCGGGTCATCTGGGGTCCTTCTTCGGGGGCGGCTTCACGGGTTCAGTTTGGCAGGCCCACGGGGGTGGGTGCCTGGCCTGTGACGGCGACTGCGGGTCCGATGTGGCTGGTCGCGCCCGCGCGGCGGTAGCCGCACATCGATACGGCCCCGCGCCCCTGACGGGGCGCTTCGGCTCAGCCCTTTTCCAAGTACTGCTCCCTCTCCTCGTCCAGGAGGGCGTCCAGGGCCGTTCGCAGGCCCGGGAGGTCGGTCAGTTCGGGGTCTCGGGCCACCAGCCCCGTCGCCTCCTCCCTCGCCTCCGCGATGATCTCCTCGTCCTCGATCACCGCCAGGACGCGGAGGCTGGAGCGGGCGCCCGACTGGGCCTGGCCGAGCACGTCGCCCTCTCTGCGCTGCTCCAGGTCGATCCTCGAAAGCTCGAACCCGTCCAGGGTCGAGGCGACGGCCGTCAGGCGCTGACGGGCCGCGCTGGCCTCCGGCATCTCCGTGACCAGGAGACAGAGGCCGGGCGCCGAGCCTCGGCCCACCCGGCCGCGCAGCTGGTGGAGCTGGGAGACGCCGAAGCGGTCGGCGTCCATGATCACCATGGCGGTGGCGTTGGGGACGTTGACGCCGACCTCGATGACCGTGGTGGCGACCAGGACGTCCGTGTCGCCCGCGGCGAAGCGGCGCATGACCGCGTCCTTGTCGTCGGGATGCATCCTGCCGTGCAGGACCTCCACCCGGAGGCCGCTGAGCGGGCCCTTGGCCAGGTGGTCGGCCACGTCCAGGACGGCCAGCGGCGGGCGCTTCTCCGCCTCGTCCTCGGCCGACTTCTTCGCCTTCTTGGGGTCGTCCTCCTCGTCACCGATGCGGGGGCAGACGACGTACGCCTGATGGCCGTTGCCCACCTCTTCCCTGACCCGCTCCCAGGCGCGGGCCAGGAAGTGGGGCTTGTCGGCGGCGGGGACGACGTGCGTGGCGATCGGGGAGCGGCCCGCCGGGAGCTGGTCCAGGACCGAGGTCTCCAGGTCGCCGAAGACCGTCATCGCGACCGTGCGCGGGATGGGGGTCGCCGTCATGACGAGGAGGTGGGGCGGCTGCTTGCCCTTGCCGCGCAGGGCATCCCGCTGTTCCACGCCGAACCGGTGCTGTTCGTCGACCACGACCAGACCCAGGTCGTGGAACTGGACCTTGTCCTCGATCAGTGCGTGGGTGCCGATCACGATGCCCGCATCGCCCGTGACCAGGTCCAGCATCGCCTGGCGGCGGGCCGCCGTGCCCATCGAGCCGGTGAGGAGGACGACCTTGGTCGCGTGGTCCGCGCCGCCGAGCATGCCGCCTTCGGCCAGCTCGCCCATCATCTCGGTGATCGAGCGGTGGTGCTGCTGGGCCAGGACCTCGGTGGGGGCGAGCATGGCCGCCTGACCGCCCGCGTCGACCACGGCGAGCATCGCGCGGAGGGCCACCATCGTCTTACCGGAACCGACTTCCCCCTGCAGCAGCCGGTGCATCGGGTGTTCCGTCGCCAGGTCGTCGAAGATCTCCTTCGAGACCTTCTGCTGGCCGTCCGTGAGGGTGAAGGGGAGGCGGTCGTCGAAGGCCGTGAGGAGGCCGTCGGGGGATGGTTTGCGGGACACCGCCGGGAGTTGGGCGTCGGCGTGGCGCCGGCGGGCCAGGGCGACCTGGAGGACGAAGGCCTCGTCCCACTTGAGGCGGTCGCGGGCCGCCGCGATGTCCGCCTTGGTGTGCGGGCGGTGGATCTTGAGGAGGGCCTCGGGGAGCGGCAGGAGTCCGCGGCCGTCGCGGAGCGTCGGCGGGAGGGGGTCCAGGGCCTCCTGGGCGCTGGGCAGGACCGTCTGGACCGCCTTGCCGATCTTCCAGGACTCCAGCTTGGCGGTGGCCGGGTAGAGGGGGATCAGGGCTCCGGCCCAGCTCTCGACGGATTCGGCGGGGTCGTCGCCGCGGAGCAACTCGTACGCCGGGTGTGCCAGTTGGAGGCGGCGGTTGAAGACCGAGACCTTGCCGGCGAACATCGCGCGGGTGCCCGGCAGGAGTTCCTTGTGGGGTTTGTGCACGCCGTTGCCGAAGAAGACCAGTTGGAGCCGGCCGCTGCCGTCGGTGATCGTGACCTCCAGGCGCTGGCCCTTGCCGCGGGGCGCCTTGGAGGAGGCGAACGTGTGCAGGCGGGCGTCGGCGACCATGGCGACCACCGTGACGTGCTCGTCCATGGGCAGGTCGGCGAGGTGGGTGAGCTGGCCGCGCTCCTCGTATCTGCGGGGGTAGTGGTGCAGGAGGTCGCCGACGGAGTGCAGGCCGAGGTGCTCGGCCATCACCTTCGCGGTGGCTGGGCCGAGCACTGACTTCAGTGGTTCTTCCAGTGCGGGCACGAGATCCATTGCACACCACGCCACTGACAATCCCGGATACGGTTCGGGAAACACCTGGTCAGACGGTCGTTTTGAGTCATAGGATGGCGCGCTCCGGCCATCCTTCCGCGGTCACCGCCCCACCAGGGACCGCCCGACCCCGCGCCGACCACGTCTTCCCCCCTCCGGCGTAGCGACGATGGACTCCCAGACCTCACAGTCATCACAGGCATCACAGCCACCGCATACGTTCCAGGTCGACCTGCGTGGTCTGGTGGACCTGCTCTCCCATCACCTGTACTCCAGTCCCAAGGTCTATCTGCGCGAGCTGCTGCAGAACGCCGTGGACGCGATCACCGCGAGACAGGCCGAGCAGCCCGACGCCCCGGCGCGGGTGCGGCTGTACGCGGACGGCAGTTCGCTCCGGGTGGAGGACAGCGGCGTCGGGCTCACCGAGTCGGACGTGCACAGTCTGCTCGCGACCATCGGGCGGAGTTCCAAACGCGGGGACGGGCTGCAGGAGGCCCGCTCCGACTTCCTGGGCCAGTTCGGCATCGGGCTGCTGGCCTGTTTCGTGGTCGCCGAGCGGATCCGGGTGGTCAGCCGCAGCGCCCGGACGCCGGACGCACCGCCCGTGGAGTGGACGGCGCGCGACGACGGGTCGTACACCGTGCGGACGTTGCCGCCCGACGCCCGTCCCGAGCCCGGTACCACCGTGTATCTGGTGGCACGCGCGGGCGCGGCGGAGTGGCTGGACGAGCGGCGGGTGCTGGCGCTGGCCCGGGACTTCGGTTCGCTGCTGCCGTACGACGTCCGGGTGGGCGACGAGGCTGTCACCGATCTGCCGGCGCCCTGGGACCGCTCGTACCCCTCCCCCAGCACCCGGCGGGTGGCGCTGGCCCGGCACTGTCACGAGCTGTTCGGGTTCACGCCGTTGGACTCGATCGCGCTGGACGTGCCGCTGGCCGGGATCCGGGGGGTGGCGTATGTGCTGCCGTCGGCGGTGAGTCCTGCCCAGCGGGCCTCGCATCGCGTGCACCTCAAGGGCATGTTGCTGACCGAGCGGGCCGAACAGCTGCTGCCGGACTGGGCGTTCTTCGTGCGCTGTGTGCTGGACACGGACAGTCTGCGGCCGACGGCCTCGCGCGAGTCGCTGTACGAGGACGAGACGCTGGCCGCCGTACGGGAGGCGCTCGGCGAAAGGATTCGGTCCTGGCTGACCGGGCTCGCGGCCGGTGATCCGGAACGGCTCTCCGCCTTCCTTTCGGTGCACCACCTGGGCGTGAAGTCGCTGGCGCGGCACGACGCGGAGATGCTGCGGACGATGCTGCCGTGGCTGCCCTTCGAGACCACCGACGGGCAGCTCTCGCTGGAGGAGTTCGCGCAGCGGCACCCGGTGGTGCACTTCACCCGGTCGGTCGAGGAGTACCGGCAGGTGGCGCCGATCGCCTCCGCGCAGGGCGTCGGGGTGATCAACGGCGGTTACACGTACGACAGTGAGCTGGTCGAGGCGCTGCCGTCGGTGCGGCCCGGGACGGTGGTCGCGGAGCTGGACGCGGACACCGTGACCGCGCATCTGGACTCGGTGGACCCTGCGGAGGAGCTGGCGCTGGCGGGGTTCCTGGCGGTGGCGCGGGCCAAGCTCGACCCACTGCAATGTGACATAGTGCTGCGCGCCTTCCACCCCCTCTCGGTCCCCGCCCTCCACCTGGACGACCGCGCCGCCCGTCATGAACAGGCCCGTGCGGAGGCCGAGGAGCAGGCCGACGACCTGTGGGCGGGCATCCTGGGCTCGCTGCGCGGCAGCGCGCCCCGCGCGCGGCTGGTGCTCAACCACCTCAATCCGCTGATCCGGCGGATCAGTTCGCTCAAGGACCCGGAGCTGATCGGCACCGCGACCGAATCGCTCTACGGGCAGGCGCTGCTGATGGCGCAGCGTCCGCTGCGGCCGGCCGACTCGGCGTTGATCAACCGCTCGTTCATCGGCCTCCTGGAATGGGCCACTCTTGGGGAGGGTGATCGCTGATGACCGGAATCGACGGGATCACCGACTTCGACTCGCTGCGCCGGGCGATGGCGGAGAACTCCGAGGAGCCGGAGGGCCCGGCCCGCAACGCGCGCGCTGAGCAGCTGCTGGTGGCGGCCGAGAAGCTGAACATCCCGCTCGCCGTGATCGAGGCGCTCGGGCACCAGCTGAAGGTCTACAACTACAGCTCCGAGAAGGACCGGATGTTCGTCCCGTTCGCGCGGCTGCTGCGCATGTGGGACGAGCGGCCCGAGGACTTCGACGAGTACGAGACGCATTCGCTGCACTGGGTCTTCAAGTGGATGTCGGCCGGCATGCTGGACCAGCCGCACATCCCGCTCGCCTCGATCGAGAAGTGGCTGGGCGAGATGGAGCACCGCTACCGGCTCGCAGGGCACTCGGAACGGGCGGTGCGCAGTGCCGAGTTCAGTGTCGCCGGGCACATCGGTGACTTCCCGCGCGCGGAGCAGGCGTATGCGGCCTGGCTGGCGGCGGACCGGGACCGGATGGCCGACTGCCACGCGTGCGAGCTGCACGGGCAGGGCGGCTGGCAGCTGAGGAACGGGCGGGACGCCGAGGCCCTGGAGCTGTGGCGGCCGGTCCTGGAGGGCGAGTACAGCTGTGCCCACGAGCCGCACACGGTCCTCGCCTCCTCGCTGGCCCCGCTGCTGCGGCTGGGCCGGGTCGACGAGGCGCGCGCCCATCACCTGCGTGGTTTCCGGCTGGTCCGCCCCATGGAGAGCATGCGGGGCGCCTACGCCGACCATGTGGAGTTCTGCGCGCTGACCGGCAACGAGGCGCGTGGTCTGGAGCTGCTGGCGGAGCGTCCCGCCTACTTCACGGACACCGGGCAGCCGCGCAGCCGACTGGACTTCATGGCGGTGGTGACACTGCTGATGGAGCGGCTGACCGAGCTGGGTTTCGGGGAGCAGCGGGTGCCGGGACCCGCCGGGCGGGTATGGACGGCCGAGGAGCTCGCCGTCCACGCGCGCGTGGAGACCGAGGAGCTGGCGGCGCGGTTCGACGCCCGCAACGGCACCTCCTATGTCGGTGACCAGGTGCGCGAGCGGATGGCCCAGCGGCCGCTGGTGGACCGGCTGCCGCTGGGCGTGCGGGCGGCGCGGACGGCGCCCGCGGCACCGGTGGCGCAGGTGGCGCAGGTGGCACAGGTGCCGGTGCCGGAGCAGTCCGCGCAGCCGGAGCTGCCCGCGCTGCTCGCCGAGGCCCGGCGGCTGTCGGACACGCTGCAGCCGCATGCCCTGGAGGCGTGGGCGGCGGTCGCACGGGCCGCCGAGGACGCCGAGGTGGACACGTACGTCCGTGCGGAGATCGCCGACCACACGGCGATGGGGCGCGGCCCCGAGGGCGTCGAGCTGTTCGAGCGGGCGGCGGAGCTGTACGCGGAGTCGGGCGACGAGGGCGAGGCGATCGCGGCACGCGCGCGTGCGGCGTACGTACGGGCGCTGTCCGGGGAGCTGGACGAGGCGCTGGCCTCGGTCGACGAGCCGTACGACCGGATCCTCGCGCTGTACGCCGAGGACGCCACCGGGGTGCGGCAGACGGCGGCCGTGCTGATGAGCCGGGCGCGGATCCTGA
Source organism: Streptomyces sp. Ag109_O5-1 (assembly GCF_003814875.1). Classification (GTDB taxonomy): domain Bacteria; phylum Actinomycetota; class Actinomycetes; order Streptomycetales; family Streptomycetaceae; genus Streptomyces; species Streptomyces sasae. The sequence continues at coordinate 3,817,339 of NZ_RKQF01000001.1, forward strand.
TGCGGCGGGTGCACGAGCGGTCGGCGGGCGCCGCCGACGCCGAGCAGGCCGTACGGGAGCTGCTGGCGCTCGTCGGCGGGCGCGGTGGGTCCGATGTCCGGCTGGTGTCCCGGGCGGCCGAGGGGCGGGCGATGCTCGCCGAACTGGCCGAGCTGGCCGGGGACGGGGAGCGGGCGGGCGAGCTCTTCCGGCAGGCGACGGCACAGTTCGTGGGCGCCGAGCTGCCGTGGTTCGCGGTGGAGTACGAGGTGCGGGTGGCCGCGCTCGCCCATGCGCAGGGTGACATGGCCGAGGCGGAACGGGCGCTGCGCGCGGCTCTGGAGCACGGCGGGCCGTATGTGGAGCCGGTCGGGCGGGCCCAGCTGCATCTCCAGCTCGCCGAGGTCCTCGGCGGCCGGGGCGCTGCCGAGGAGGCCGCCGAGCATGCCCTGGAGGCGGCGCACTGGGCCGACGAGGCCGGGGAGAGCTCCACCCTGGGCGCCTGGGCGCGGCATCAGCTGGGCGGCTTCCTGCTGCGGCAGGGGCGGTTCGCGGAGGCCGCCGAGGTGCTGGAGTCGGCCCTGTCCGACCTGAGTGCCGAGACGCACGGGGACGGCGCGGTCGTCCAGACCCAGTGGTGGCTCGGGGACTGTCTGAGCGAGCTCGGCGAGCATCATGCGGCGGCCGAACGGCGGCTGCAGGCGGCCGAGATCGCCCGGCACTGGCCCGAGCAGCACGACCACGCCACCCTGGCCCACCTCGCGGCCGAGTCGCTGAGCAACGCGGGCCTGCCCGTGGAGGCGGACCGGGCGTACACGCGCGCGGGCCAGTTGTGGCGGGCGATGGGCAATGTGCACTTCCTGGTGCGTTCGCTGCGCGCCCGCGCCTGGCTGGCGCTGCGCACGGAGGAGGGGCTGGAGGGCGCGCGGAAGCTGATGGCGGACGCGGTCCGCGAGTGCGAGTCGGCGCTGGAGGTCGTCGACGACCCGGCCGGGGCGGAGCGGCTCGCCGGTGAACTCGGGCACACGCGCCGGCAGTTCGGTGATCTGCTGGCCCGTTCAGTGCCCGAGGAGGCCGAGGACGCGGCGATCCGGGAGGCGTTCGAGGCGGCTCTCGCGGAGATGGCGGCGGCGATCTCGGTGTTCGCCACGCTGGGCGAGGAGGGGCTGCACAGCCGTACCGGCGCCGAACTGGCCGCCGGCTGGCTGGAGGCGGACCTGAGCCGTCCGGCGGACGCGGCGGCACGCGCGCGTGCGGTGCTGGACGCCTACGAGGGCGCCGACCCGGCCGACGAGACGGTCCGGTCCCGGCGGACGGAGGCCCGGCAGCTGCTGGAACCTACGGAGGAATGAGAAGAGGGGGCTCGTCCTGCGCCTGGACGAGATCTACTCGACGCCTATGAGGAGCGGAGCCCCCTGCCGTCCGCCCCGGTGGACCACGGTGTCGACGGCGAGGTACGCCTCGCGCACGCGTACCTCCAGGCGGTCGGCGACGCCTTCGGGTGCCTCGTCGCCGAGGACGAGGGTGACCAGCTCGCCGCCGGCCTGGAGCATGCGGTCCAGGACGGTCTCGGCGGTGGCGGTGACGTCCGAGCCGATCACCGCCACGTCGCCGTCGATCAGGCCCAGGACGTCCCCGGCCTGGCAGATGCCGGCCATGGTCCAGGACTGCCGTTCCGCGATCACGACCTCGGCGTAGCGGGTGGCGCCCGCCGCCGAGGTCATCTGGACGACGTCCTCGTCGAAGCGGCGGTCCGGCTGGTGCACCGCGAGCGCGGCGATGCCCTGGACCGCCGAGCGGGTCGGGATGAGGGCGACCCGGATGCCCTCCGCGCGGGCCTGCTCGGCCGCCGCGGCCGCCGTGTGCCGCAGGTCGGCGTCGTTGGGCAGCAGCACCACCTCGCGCGCGTGGGCGCGCCGTACGGCGTCCACCAGCTCCCCGCTGGCGGGCGGCTCCCCGGGGCGGGCGAGCACCGTGGTCGCGCCGGCCTCGCCGTACAGCCCGGCCAGCCCCTCCCCCGGTACGACGGCCACCACGGCCCGCTGCACCCGCTCGCGCGGCGGGCGTTCCCCGCCGCTGTGCACGTCCCCCGCGCCGAAGTGCGTGATCCTGATCCGGTACGGCCGCCCGGCCTCGACGCCTGCCTCCACGGCGGCGCCGGCGTCGTCGACGTGCACATGGACGTTCCACAGTCCGTCGCCGCCGACCACGACCAGGGAGTCCCCGAGGGCGTCCAGCCGGGCCTGCAGCCGGTCCACGGCGCTGTCCTCGGCCTCCAGGAGGTAGATGACCTCGAAGGCGGGCCCGGCGGAGGCCCCGGCGCGAGCGTCGGAAACGGCGTCCACGCGCCCGTGGACGACCGGGCCCGTCCCGGACGCGTGCGCGTGCGCGTCGAAAGCCGCCGGGGTCTCCCCGGTGAACGCCTCCACCAGCGCCCCGAGCACCACGACCAGACCCCGCCCGCCGGCGTCGACCACTCCGGCCCGCTCCAGGGCGGCCAGCTGGCCCGGGGTCGCCGCGAGCGCCTTGCAGGCCCCCTCGTAGGCGGCCCGCGCGACCGTCCCGCAGTCGCTCCCGGCCGCGTCAGCTGCGTCGGCCGCCGCCGACGCGACGGACAGCACCGTGCCCTCGACGGGGTGGGCCACGGCCCGGCGCGCGGAATCCGCCGCGTACCGCAGCGCGAGCCGCAGCCCCTCGCCGTCCATGTGAGTCGCCTCACCCTCGGTGAGGACATGGGCCATGCCGCGCAGCAGCTGCGCCAGGATCGTGCCGGAGTTGCCGCGCGCGCCTATGAGGGCCCCGTGGGCCATCGCGCCGACGGCGTCGGCCAGTGTGGGTACCTCCTCGCCCAGCTCGTAGCCCGCGAAGACGGCCTCCACGGCCCCCGTGGCCGACTCCACCGTCAGATACAGGTTGGTGCCCGTGTCGCCGTCGGCCACCGGGTAGACGTTGATCGCGTCGATCTCCTCGCGCGCCCGTCCGAGCGCCCCGAGCGCGAGACCGCACCAGGTGCGTACCGCGAGAGCATCGAAGAATGTCTGCGGCACCTGCGCCACCTGCGCCTCCTTGAGCTGGCTGGACGTGGACGCAGCGTAGACCTCACAGGGGTGTCCACCGGAAGTGGGCCGGGGGCGGGCCCCTGAGCTGCCATGCTAGTTTCGTCTAACCGTCGCAGCCGTTGTATGCTGCTCCGGTTGCCCGATCTGATCGGGCCATTCCCCTGGCAACGCCAATCAAGATCACCAGATCCATACGATCTCGATCCCGGCGCGCCGGGATTCAACCGTAAGTGCATCTGAAGTCTTTGGAGTGACCCGTGGCTGCCAACTGCGACGTCTGCGGCAAGGGGCCGGGCTTCGGCAACAACATCTCGCACTCGCACCGCCGTACGTCCCGTCGCTGGAACCCGAACATCCAGCGTGTGCGTACCGTGGTCGGCGGGACGCCGAAGCGCGTCAATGCCTGCACCTCGTGCATCAAGGCCGGCAAGGTCTCGCGCTGACGCACTGTCGCTGAGCGCGCGGCCACCGCTGGTTCGCTGCACAGAGCCGGTCCACCTCAGGGTGGGCCGGCTTTTTGCCGTGCCGGAAATTCCGGGCCCCATGCGGCCGGGCCCTGACAGGCTGTACGGATGCGCTTCGGCATCCTGGGCCCTCTGGACGTACGCACCAACGACAGCACCCCCGTCGACCCCGGCGGCCCCCGCCCCCGCGCCCTCCTGACCCTGCTGCTCCTCGACGCGGGCCGCGCGGTCTCCACGCGGCGCCTCGTGGACGGCGTGTACGGGGCCGAGCCGCCGCCGGGGCCGCCAACGCACTCCAGTCCCAGATCTCCCGGCTGCGCAGGCGACTGGCCCCGCACGCGGAGATCGAGGCCACACCCACCGGCTATCGCCTCGCCGTCGCCCCCGACACCGTTGACGTACACCAGTTCGAAAAGCTGTCCGCGGCCGGACGCACCGCTCTCGCCGCCGGTGACCCTGCGCAGGCGGCCTCCCTGCTGCGGGAGGCGCTCGCCCTGTGGCGCGGTCCCGCGCTGCCCGACCTCCCGGACGCGGACGCCGAGGCCACGCGGCTGGAAGAGCTGCGGCCGGCCGTCGTACAGGACCGCATCGAGGCGGATCTGTCGCTCGGCGGCGGCTCCGAGCTCGTACCGGAGCTACGGGCGCTGCTGTCCGCCCACCCGCTGGGCGAGCGGCTGTACGGGCAGCTGATGCGGGCCCTGCACGCGGGCGGGCGGCCCGCCGAGGCGCTGACCGTGTACGAGGAGGCCCGCCGCGCCCTCGCGGACGAGCTGGCGCCGATCCCTCGCCCGAGCTGTCCGCGCTGCACCTGGAGCTGCTGCGGGGCGCACAGCCCGTGCGGCCCCGGCTGCCGGTCCAGCTCACCCGGTTCGTCGGCCGCGAACCCGAACTCACCCGGATCTCCGCCCTCCTCGCCGACTCCCGGCTGGTCACCCTCACCGGCCCCGGCGGGGCGGGCAAGACGCGGCTGGCGATCGAGGCGGCCCAGCACCGTCCCGGTGCCGCCTTCGTCGAACTCGCGCCCCTCACCGACGGCTCCCGGATCCCGTACGCCGTCCTGGCCGCCCTGGATGTCCGCGAGGGCTTCCGCAGCCCCGCCGCCGACACCACGGACCGGCTGCTGGCCGCCCTGGAGGACCGTGAGCTGCTGCTCGTCCTCGACAACTGCGAGCACCTGGTCGAGGAGGCCGCCAGGGTCGCCGCCCTGCTCCTCTCCGCCTGCCCGGGTGTGCGGATCCTGGCCACCAGCCGGGAGTCCCTGGCCATCACCGGCGAGATCCTGGTCCCGGTGCCCCCGCTGCCACCGGAACCCGCGGTGCGGCTGTTCCTGGACCGGGCCCGTGCCGTACGCCCCGGTTTCGACGGCCACGCGCGCGTGGCCGGCATCTGCACCGCCCTCGACGGGCTGCCCCTGGCCATCGAGCTGGCGGCGGCCCGGCTGCGCACCCTCACCCCGGACGAACTCGCCGACCGCCTGGACGACCGGTTCCGGCTGCTCTCCCGCGGCGACCGTTCAAAGGCGCCCCGGCACCGCACCCTGCGCGCGGTCGTGGAGTGGAGCTGGGGCCTGCTGGACGAGGAGGAGCGCGAGCTGGCGCGGCGCCTGACGGTGTTCTCCGGGGGTGCGACGTCGGCGGCGGTCGAGGCGGTGTGCGGGCTGCCGTATCCGGAGGACGTGCTGGCCTCGCTGGTGGAGAAGTCGTTCCTGGAGGTGTCCGAGGGGCGCTACCGGATGCTGGAGACGATCCGGGCCTTCGCCGCCGAGGAGCGGGAGGAGGATCTCGCGGACGCCCACGCCGACTACTTCCTGCGGCTGGCCGAGGAGGCCGAGCCGCGGCTGCGCGGCGGCGGCCAGCTCCCCTGGCTGGCCCGGCTCGCCGCCGAGCAGGGCAATCTGGACGCGGCACTGCGCCACCTGGTGCGCCACGACACGGACCGGGCCCTGCGCCTCATGGGACCCCTCTCCTGGTTCTGGCGGCTGCGCGGAGTGCACGGCGAACGGATGAGGACGGCACGGGAACTGCTGGCCGCCGTCGGAGACACGCCCCCGCCCGGTCTGGAGGAGGAGTACGTCCTGTGCGCGATCAACGCGCTCTCCGGTGCCGGCGAGGAACCGGAGCTCATCGCGCGCGTGGACACCGTTCTGGAGGCGTACCGGGGACCGCTGCGGCTGCCGTACATCCTCGTGCTGTGGGCGGTGGCGGCCGGTCCGCGGCCCGCCGCCGACGAGAAGGCCCTCGCCCTGGCCGGCGCGTCCCCCTGGGCACACGCCCTGCTGGGCGTGGGGCTGGGCTTCCAAGCGCAGTTCTCCGGTCGCCCCGGGGAGTCCGAGGAGTACTTCTCCCGGGCGCTGGCGGGCTACCGGGCCACCGGTGACCGCTGGGGCATGGCCAACTGCCTCGACCCGCTCGGCCTGCTCGCCCACACCCGCGGCGACTCCGGGCGCGCCCTGGAGCTGCTCGACGAGGGGCTGGCGCACGTACGAGAGCTGGCCGCCCCCGAGGAGACCGCCGACCTGCTGCGCAGCCGCGGCACCGTGCTGCTGCACCGGGGCGACACGGCCGCCGCCGGTGGCCATTTCGAGCAGGCGCTGACGCTCGCCCGTGGCGCCGGCCTCCCCGACAAGGTGGCGGCCGCCCGGCGCGGTCTCGGTGACGCGGCCCGGCTGGCCGGGGACCCGGCACGCGCGCGCGTGCACTACGAGAACGCCCTCCAGGAGTGCGCCGCCAACTGGTTCAGCGTCGGAGAGACGGTCCGCATCCTGATCGGGCTCGGGCGGACGGCCGCCGCCGAGAGGCACACCGAGGAGGCCCGCGACTGGTTCCGGCAGGCCGCCGAACTGGCCGTCGAGGGACCGGGCGACCTGGAACTCGCCGACGCGGCGGAGGCGCTGGCGTCCGTGGCCGACTCGGCCGAGCGGGCCGCGGTGCTGCTGGGCGCGGGGACGGGCTTGCGGGGCGTCCGCAGCGGAGGCGACCCGGACGTCGTACGCGTCGAGGAGGAAGTCCGGGCGAAGCTGTCGCCCGAGGCCTACGAAGAGGCCTTTCAGCAGGGCCTGCGGCAAGGGTCAGCGGCGGTCAGCGAACGGTAGGGGGACGGTCAGCGCCCCCGCCGAAGCTCCTCGTATGACGAAGCAGACGCGGCAGACACCGCAGACACCGCAGCAGAAGAACCTGTCCCACCTCAGCGTCCTGATCTCCGGCGCCAGTGTCGCCGGGCCCGCCCTCGCCCTCGACCTCGCCCGGCTCGGCGCCCGGGTCACCGTCGTCGAGAAGGCCCCGGACCTGCGCGGCGGCGGCTTCGCCGTCGACTTCCGCGGCCATGTCCACCGCACCGTGCTGACCTCCATGGGCATCTGGGACGAGATCCACCGCCGCCAGACCCACATGGGCCGACAGACGGTCGTCGACGCCGACGGAAACCCCCGCGTGGACCTGCCCGCCGAGCTGATGAGCGGCGATGTGGAGATCTTCCGCGGCGAACTCGCGCGGATCATGTACGAGCGCACCAAGGACGAGGTCGAGTACGTCTTCGGCGACTCGATCGCCACGCTCGGCGAGGACGCCGACGGTGTCGACGTCACCTTCGAGAAGGGCGCGCCCCGCCGCTTCGCCCTGGTCGTCGGCGCCGACGGACTGCACTCCAACACCCGTCGGCTGGTCTTCGGCGACGAGTCCCGCTACCTGCGCTTCTTCGACCTTCTCTTGGGGTTCCGTGGGTGTGGTGTGACGTTGCTGGAAGGTGCCTCGTTAGGCGCTGGACGGTGAATCTCCGGGGGTGTGGCTCTGTGGTGTGCCGTTGCAGGTGGCTATGGAGTTGAGGACGTGAGCTGTGCGGAGTTTTCCGGTGTGTTTGCCGTCGGGGGCCCGGTACTGGACGGTGCTGGATGCGGAGTTGGAGGTGTTTCCCGCTGCTGATCAGTGGCTGAGGCACGTTCGGTTCGGCCAGCATCGTGCCGAGCTGACGACGAAGTCGTATGCGGGTGCCGTCGTTCTGTATCTGCACTGGTGTGAGCGGACGGGGCGGGACTGGCGCGAAGCCGCGAGCGAGGTGGGCCTGTTCATGGTCTGGCTCAAGTACGCCCCAGGGGATCCGCAGGAACCGGTGTCGGCAGGTCCGGGCAGCGCGCCGGTGCGTGGCGAGCGCCGCATCAACGGTGTTCTCACGGGCGTGCGGGGATTGCTGTCGCATGCTGTCACCACGGGTGAGGTGGAGCGTTGGGTGCTCGGCCAGCTCTACGAGGTGGTCAGCAGCCGGGACTTGCCCACCGAGGCGCTTGGTGAGGCGCCTGGGATGGTTTCGCGTTTGAAGGCGCGCCACCGGCTGCAGGAGCCGGAGTCGGACGTGGACCGCGCTAGTGATGAAGAAGCGGTGGCGCTGTTTCGGGCGTGCCATAACGCACGCGACCGCCTCATCGTGCTGTTGCTGGCGCGTGTCGGGCTGCGTCCCGGTCAGGTGGCGGGGCTACGCCGCAGCGACTGTCACCTCCTGATGGATTCCCGGGCCCTGGGGTGCGACGTGGAAGGTCCGCATCTGCACATCATCCGGCGGGCGAATGAGAACGGTGCTTGGTCGAAGTCGCGGAAGAAGTGGGTGCTGCCGGTCGACTTCCTGGTCGTCCAGGCGATGGACCAGTACGCCGCTGAGCGTCACCGCATGGTCGGCGCCGGGGGCAGCGACTTCCTGCTGGTGAATCTCTTCCGCGCGCCGCTGGGGTCGCCGGTGACGACGGATGCGATCGGCGAGCTGATTGCCGCGCTCGTACGCCGGGCTGGCCTGGGGCGCAGGGTCGTTGCGCGCATGCTGCGCCATGCCTTTGCCAGTAACGTCGCCGACGCCGGCGGGGTTCTGGACGAGGTGCAGGCGTTGCTGGGGCAGAGCCATCCTGGCTCGCCTCGGCCCTATCTGCACCCCGCGGCGGGACGGCTGCGCGAGGCGATCGAGCGGGTGCCCTCCCCGCGCATGATGAGCGCGGAGGCCGAATCGTGAGCATCCATGCGGCATCTGCACGCGTGTCTGCGGACCGGGCGGAAGAGCTCCTGGCTGCCGTCGATCCCGAGTTCTTGGACCTGCTCGATCGCAGCGTCCTGACCTTCCCCATCGGACATCCGCTCCTCGGGATGCCACTGTGCCGGGTGGTGGAGTGCGGTTGCGTCGCGTACTCCACGAGCGGGCTGTGCCGCAACTGCGAGAAACGGTGGAAAAGCGCAGATGAGGACTTTGAGGTCTTCGTCGCAGCGCCCCGGCCCATCCGTCGACGCAACGGGGTGGAGGACTGTACCGTTGTCGGCTGCTCACGGCCATGGGTGACGCGGACGCAGCAGCTGTGCAGTGCCCACCAATACCAGCGGGTCAAGATGGATCTCGACCTTCCAGAATTCTTGCGTCACCCGGCCGTGCGCCCCCTGCCATCGTTTGGGACGTGCGAGGTTGCGGCCTGTGACCGGCAGCGGTCAGGGAAGGTCTCTGCCTACTGCCTGCAGCACACACAGCGCCGCACCCGCATGATCAGGGAAGGGACATTCCCCGGTGACGAGGTGTTCCGGCGCGCGATGCGGGCGGTGAACAAGTTCGTCGACGTCAATCTGCGCGGTCTGGCACCGCTGGTGGTCGCCGAGGTGATCTACGGCCTGCAGGAACGCATCCGGGGCGGTACCAAGACGCCGCCGTGGCATCTGCGTCCGGTGTGCGAACTTGCCCGTACCCGGCAGGTACCGACCCTGGACGAGCTCGACCCAGCATCGCTGTGCCGACGCCGTCAGGCGCTTCTCAATGCGCTCACCACTGCGTCACGCCGGCTCGGCATGACGCCCGAGAGCGAGCGGCACAAGGATGTATGGGATGCGGCGGCATTCGGCCGGTCCGGAAACCTCAATTTCACTGGGGTACGCCAGCCCTGGCTGCGAGAAGCCGTCAAAGCCGCCGTGTGCGACGAGTTGCCTCGGCGCCGCGGGGTTCAGGCTCGCGGACAGATGCAGACCCACATCAACGCTTTCGTCAAACTCTCCGACAGCCTGCACCTGCAACGCGACGACCACGGCGCCCACCCCGCGCTCCTGGAACGCCAGGACATCGTCAACTTCAGCAACCGTCTGGCCTTCCTTGCCGAGCAGGGGGAGATCAGCACCTACACGTGGATCTTTGTCGCCCGCGCGGTGAGGAAGTGGCTCAGCCTGATGCGGAGCATGGGCCTGACCCGGTCCGGGCAGCCCCTGCACGGCCTGCCCGCTGACTTCATGCTGCTCACCCAGGACATCCCCGACGAGCCCGAGGACTCCGAAGCCGGCAAGGACCTGCCCGACGAGGTGATGCGTCAGCTCTGCGCCCACCTCGACGTCCTGGAGGAGAAGTCAAGCCGCGAGGTACGCGTCGCCGTCGAGCTGCTCATCGACACCGGTCGGCGCCCCTTCGAGATCTGCCACCTGCCCTACGACTGTCTGCCCCGGGACGCCGATGGCAAGCCCGTCCTGCTCTACGACAACCAAAAGGAATTGCGCCTGCGCCGTCGCCTGCCCATCCCTGAAGCCACCGCGGGGCTGATCATCGCGCAGCAGGCACGGGTCCGCGCCCGCTTCCCCGCCACAGCGCTCGGCCGGCTTGTGCTGCTGCCCTCCGTTGTGTCCAACCCCGAGGGGACCAAGGCGATCTCCGATGTGCTCACCCAGCATCGTGACTGGGTCGCAGCGCTGCCCAACGTGGCGCTGACGATGACCGTGCAGGAGGAGGGGAAGCCCGTGGCCAAACAGCTCTGCTTCGACAAGGAGAAGATCTTCCCCTACGCCTACCGGCACACTTACGCCCAGCGTCACGCGGACGTCGGCGTACCGGTCGACGTGCTCCGCCAGCTCATGGACCACCGGCAGTTGACCACCACTCAACGCTATTACCGGGTCGGCGAGCAGCGCCGTCGGGAGGCCATCGACAGGGTCACCGCGATGCAGTTCGACCGGCACGGTAACCGGATCTGGCGGAGGGCGAAAGCCCTGCTGGATTCCGAGCACGCCCGCCGCGCGGTCGGGGAGGTCGCGGCCGTACGGGGTGTGCACCGAGCCGTCGAACGTCGCGGCCGGCGGTCACGACTGCCCCGTCCGCTTCCGCTGTGTGGGCTGCGGGCACTTCCGCACCGACGTGTCCTACCTTCCCGATCTGGAGGCCTACCTCGCCGATCTGCTGCGCAGTCGGGAACGGCTCGCCGCGTTCAGCGCCGACACCTGGGCCAGGGAAGAGGCGATGCCGTCCGACGAGGAAATCACTCGTGTACGGCGGCTTATCCGGCGCGTCCGCACCGACCTTGACGACCTCACCGACGAGGACCGGACGCAGATCCAGCAAGCCGTCGCAGTGGTCCGCCTCAGCCGCCAGGTCGTCACCCTCGGCATGCCCCGCGTCGCTGCGCCCGTGCTCAACCCGCGTCCCGAAAGGCCTTCCGTGTGACCAGCCGATTGACTGAAGGCAGAACTGCGGACTCCGCCCGCCGCCGCGAAAGGGTCCTCAAGGCCCTCGACACGGCAGTGCGGACCGGTGGAGACATCACCGTCTCCGGTCTCGCCCGCGCCGCCCGGGTTGACCGTACCTTCCTCTACCGCCACCGTGACCTGCTCGAACGCGTCCACGCCGCTGCCACGGCCCCGGCGGGGGACGGGGCGGTGGCAGCAGTCAGCCGTGCCTCGCTTCAGACCGACCTGGCCAACGCCCTGGAACGCAACAGCCGCCTGGCCGCACGTCTGCGGCAACTGGAGAAGCGCCTATCGACCGAGCTTGGCGAGCGTGTCTGGGCCGCGTCCGGGCTTGGGGCACCCACTGACATCGACAACCTTCAGCGGCGCATCACACTGCTGGAACAGGAACTCGAAGACACCCGTGGTGAGTTGGAGGAGCGCAAGCAGGAACTGACAGCCGCGCGGGCCGCGAACCGAGAGCTCACCCGCGCCCTGAACCAGTCATAGTCGTCCCCTGGTGTCCGAGGCGCCTTATCACCCAAGCCCGGTCGTCACCTGACCAGAACTTGACGGGCTCGGCGTAGCTCCGGCGGGCGTGGTGGCCGCGCCGTCGCAATGCCCAGGTGACCGCCCGGGCAGCGGTTCTGGGCGACCCGAAATCCAGTACGGCGCGGCAGGTGAACCAGAAAGAGGCACTCTCGGACGGCACTGCGCTGACAGACACTAGCCCGTGCCTTCGCGGGTGCGCATGCGCAGGAGGTCGACTTCGAATTCGGCGAAGGTGGGCGTCGAAGCCGATCTCGTCGAGCAACTCACGGGTGCGTTTGCTGTCATACCCGCGACCGATACCGGTCCCCAGCATAGCCGATGGTATGACGTACATAATTTTACGGTCCAGGGCGACATGCTTGCCCGTCCCGCCGAGCATCCGCCGCGGCGGCACGGCTCGTTGCCGGTGCGCCTCGGAAGGTCCGCCGGTAGGCCAGTGGTGTGACGCCGATAGCGGCGTGCAGGTGTTCGCGCAGCGAGGTGCCGCCGGCGAAGCCGACCTGGCCGGCGATCTCGTCGACCGGCAGGTCGGTGGATTCCAGCAACTGCCGGGCCCGGTCGACGCGTTGCTGGATGAGCCAGCGTCCGGGGCTCAAGCCGACTTCTTCCTTGAAGCGGCGGGCGAAGGTGCGCTGGCTCATGTTCGACTGCTCGGCAAGGTCGCTCAGAGTCAGCGGCTTGTGCAGGTTCTGCAGCGCCCACTGCCGGGCGGCGGACGTGTCGTTCGCCGTTGCATCGGGAACCGGGTGTTCGATGTACTGCGCCTGGCCTCCGTCGCGCCACGGGGGGACGACGCAGGTGCGGGCCACACGGTTGGCGATCTCGCTGCCGTGGTCCTTGCGGACAAGGTGCAGGCAGACATCGATGCCGGCAGCGGCACCGGCCGAGGTCAGCACGTCGCCTTCGTCGACGAACAGGACGTTCGGGTCGAGTTCCACCTGCGGGTACCACTCCCGGAAGAGGCCCGTGGCGTGCCAGTGCGTGGTGGCCCGGTGCCCGTCGAGCAGCCCCGCCGCGGCCAGCACGAAGGCGCCGGTGCAGGTGGACACGATCCGGGTGCCGGGGGCCACGTACGCGAGGACTTGCGCCAGGTCGACCGGCGTTTGACGGCGGGGGTTGCCGGTGTGGAACGGTGGGATGATGACGGTGTCGGCGGTGCGCAACGCCTCCGGGCCGTGCTCGACGGTGATGGAGTAGTCCGCGTTGGTGCGCACCGGGTGACCGTCGATGGTGCAGGTCACGACCTCGTAGCGGCCGTCCGCGGCGCCGAAGACGCGGTGGGGAATGCCCAGGTCGAACGGGTACACCCCGTGTGAGGCGAGGACAACGACGCGGTGCACCTTGATCATGGCAGGATCCCGTCGAAAATTGGCGATCGCGCGATTGTAGCTGCCTGTGACGGCGGCAAGGCTGGGCCCATGACGGACACCGAAACCATGCGAGCCATCAGCCAGAACACCTACGGCACCCCCGACGTGCTGCAGGAGACCCTGCTGCCCAAACCGGCGCCAGGGGTGAGCGAGATCCTGGTCGCCGTCCACGCGGCCGGGGTCAACCCGACCGACTGGGGGAACCGTGGCCAGTCCGCGACCATCGCCCGGATGCCGCTGGTGCTCGGCTGGGACGTCTCCGGCGTCGTCGAGGCCGTCGGCGTGGGCGTCACGCTGTTCAAGCCCGGCGACGAGGTCTTCGGCATGCTGCCCTACCCGGGCGGAGTCGGCTCGCACGCCGAGTACGTGACCGGGCCGGCCCGCGTCTTCACGCACAAGCCCGCCGGCATCGACCACGTCCAGGCCGGTGCGCTGCCGCTGGCCGCGCTGACCGCCTACCAGGCACTGGTCGACACCGCCGGGGTCCGGGCCGGGCAGCGAGTCCTGATCCACGCGGCGGCCGGCGGCGTCGGTCACCTCGCCGTGCAGATCGCCAAGGACCGCGGCGCGTACGTGATCGGCACCGCCAGCGCCGCCAAACACGACTTCCTGCGATCCCTCGGTGCCGACGAGGTCATCGACTACCACAGCGTCGACTTCACCGAGGTGCTCAGCGACATCGACGTGGTCTTCGACCCGATCTCCCGTGACTCCGCCGCCCGCGCCCGATCCGTGGCCGTGCTGCGCCCGGGCGGCACCCTCGTCTCGATCCTTCCGGTACCCGTCGACGCCGGCGAACTGGCGGCGATCGCCGAGCGGGGGATCCGCTACGAGTCGCTGCTGGTCGAGGCCGACCACGCCGGCATGCAGGCCATCGCCGCCCTCGTCGAGACCGGCGCACTGCGCGCCCACATCGAGGCCACCTTCCCGCTCGCCGAGGCCGCGAAGGCGCACACGCTCGGCGAGACCGGCCGCACCACCGGCAAGATCGTGCTGACCGTCCGAGACAGCAAGGCGCAACTTGCCAAGCAACTACTGGAGGACGTGTTCGTCCGCGGTGACACGGCCATCGTCGATCGGGTCGTGCGGCCCGATTTTTACATCCAGCACAACCCCCTGGCGCCCGACGGAGCCGACGCCCTCAAGTACTTCAGCGGAGGCGTCCGACAGCAGTTCCCGCAGGCCGCCTTCGAGCCACGACGGATCATCACCGAAGGTGATCTGGTGCTGCTGCACTCCCGCTACGTCATGGTGCCGGGCACCGAGGGTCTGGCCGTGTTCGACCTGTTCCGCTTCCAGGACGGCAAGATCGCCGAGCACTGGGACGTCATTCAGGAAGTGCCCGCCACCACGGCCAGCGGCAACGACATGTTCGCCACGCTCAGCGAGCCGCGGACCGACGCGGTCGGGCAGCGCTGGTTCACCGCCTACCACAAGGAACTGGTCACCGCGTTCGTCGACCAGCTGCTGGTCCGCAAGAACCTGACCGCCATCGACGCCTACGTCGGCGCCGACTACCACGAACACAGCCCGAACATCTCCGACGGCGCGGCCGGCCTCAAGGCCGACCTGGGCAGCTACTTCGACAAGTTCCCGCAGTCGAGTGTCACACCGAAACGCGTCATCGCCGAAGGCGACCTGGTCGCCGTGCACAGCCACTACGTCGACACGCCGGGCGAGCGTGGCCGGTCGGTCATCGACCTCTTCCGGGTCCGCGATGCCAGGATCGTCGAGCACTGGAGCTCCGAACAGGCCGTGCCCGAGACCGCCGCCAACGACAACACGATGTTCTGACAGCCGCCGGGGGCGGGGCGAATCGTGTCCAGCCCCCACAAGAGCGACCGGCATTAGGCCATCAGCGCGGCGATCCCCGAACCGTCGATCCCGTCGCTCTTGAACCGACGCCCAGCCGTCTCGATGATCCGCCACCGCGTCTCCTGCTTGCGCTCTCGCCCGTATCGGGCCCCGCACTCTCCTTCACTCGTCCAGCTGGCCGCTGGCCGTAGCGCAGGTCACAGGCGAGGGCCAGCTCGTTGCCGGCACCCCGGGTACGGCCCCGGATGGCCGCGATGCTGACGAACGGAGCCTTGCTCAGCCGCAGGACCATGTCGGTCCACAACGGGTTGTCGTCCTCGTGCTCGGGCGTGGGAAGGTCGGCGGCCGCGGCGGCGTCGAATTGATTGATGAAGAAGTCGGGGAGCTCGCTGGCGAAGACGACGACCTGGATGTCCGGGTCGTTCTCCAGCTCCGAGACGATCTTGTGCAACGTCACGATCGACTCGGGAACCACCAGGTTCACGGGAGGATTCGAGAACGTGATCCTCGCGGTCCGCGGAGTCGTCCGCTCAAGGCGGATCGTGCTGGACTGGCTCATGGCGTGGCTTCCGTCTGATCAACCGCGTCAAAGCGGACCTCGACGACCTCACCGCGGAGGAGCAAGCGCAGATCCAGCAGGCGGTCTCGGTCATCCGCCGCGGGCGCAGCGTGATGCTCGGGATGCCTCGCATCGGCCAGCCCCTGCCCGACGTCCGACCGAGGAGGACTACGTGAGCTCCGCGATGAGCGCCGGCCGCAAGGCGGACGGCGATCGGCGCCGCCAGCGGGTCGTGAAGGCCATCACCGCCGCCGCACAGAAGGGAAGCCGCATCACGGTCTCGGGCATCGCCCGTCAGGCCGGTGGCTCTGTTCACGAGAACCGACAGCACCTGTACAGGAGTTTGGGGGGCATCGACGGCGCGTTGTGTTCGATATTCACGGAGAACCACACGGCCTGGGCGCAAGCCCCTCACATGTCCTTCGGCCGGATTTATGGGGGTGCGCACAGTGGCCCGTCCGGCGTCACTTGCCGCTGTAGACGGGGAACGCACTGTGTTCGCCGTAGTCCACGCCGCGCAGGTCCCGCAGGACGTCCATGTCGGCGCCGGAGATCTCGAAGTCGACCTCGGCGTTGGAGCGCATGTGCTCGGGGTTGGCCGTCTTGGGCAGCGACACCGTGCCCAGTTGCAGGGTGTAGCGGATGCACAGCTGAGGGACGGACGCGCCGTACTTCTGTGCCATCGCCTGGACCTCGGCGTTCTTCAGGATCGCGCCGTGGGCGATCGGCGAGTACGCCTCGATGAGGATCTGCTTGCTCTGGCAGTAGGCCAGCAGGTCGGAGGGGGTGTTGCCGGCGTGCACGAGCAGCTGGTTCACGTGCGGGACCACGCTCGCGCCTTGCAGGATGTTCTCCAGGTCGTGCTGCTGGAAGTTGGAGACGCCGATGGAGCGGATCTTGCCGGCCCGGTGGGCGTCCTCCAGGGCACGCCATGCCTCGCGGTTGCCCTGGGCGTAGTCGCCGCCGCGGAAGTCGTCCCAGGGCTGCGGGCTGTGGATCAGCATGAGGTCGACGTGGTCCAGGCCCAGCGTGGTGAGGGAGCCGTCGATCGCGGCGATCGCCTGGTCGTAGTCCTTGATCTCGGCGGCGAGCTTGGTCGAGACGAACAGCTCGTCGCGAGGCTCCCCGCAGGAGCGTACGCCGTCGCCGACGCCGTGCTCGTTGCCGTATGCCTTGGCGGTGTCGATGTTGCGGTAGCCGATCCCGACGGCCGCACGCACCGCCTCGGCCGCCTTGTCGTCGTCGATGAACCAGGTGCCGAGCCCCAGCTTGGGGATCTCGACCCCGTTGGACAGTGTGTAGATCTCGTCCAGGGCGGTCATGCGTGCGCTCCGTTCTGCGGCAGCTGCCCGTACGTCTCGTCGGTGACGGGCTCCAGCCATTCGTTGCTGACGTTCTCGCCCGGGGTGATGAAGGCGAGGTGGGAGAACCACGAATCGGCCTTCGCACCGTGCCAGTGCTTTGTGCCCGCCGGGACGCGGACCACGGTGCCCGGCTCCATGCTGACGGGCTCCTCGCCCTCGGCCTGGTACCAGCCGCTGCCCGCCGTGCACAGCAGGATCTGGTCGCC
This sequence comes from Streptomyces sp. Ag109_O5-1, assembly GCF_003814875.1. Classification (GTDB taxonomy): domain Bacteria; phylum Actinomycetota; class Actinomycetes; order Streptomycetales; family Streptomycetaceae; genus Streptomyces; species Streptomyces sasae. The sequence goes on from NZ_RKQF01000001.1 coordinate 3,834,143, forward strand.
GCCCCCGCCCGTGCCGTGGTGGATGTGCCAGTTGTTGCGGCAGCCCGGCTCGAAGGAGACGTTGCTGACGGGAACGCTCCCCGTGGCCAGCGGGGCCAGGTAGCTCTGGCCGGTGAAGTACTGCGCGTAGGCGTCGTTCTTCTCCCCGAGGGGGAAGATCTGGTCGAATTCGCCTGCGGTCATGGTGTTCTCTCCTCGTCGGTCTCGTACGGCCGGCTGGCCGTACCGGGTGTGTTGCGTCGCTCGCGCCGAAGGTCAGGCGGAACGCTCGTCGGCGATCTTCTTCAGCTGCGTGATCGCGGTCATCGCGTTGGGCCAGCCCGCGTAGAACGCCAGATGCGTGATCGCCTCCGACAGCTCCTCCGCACTGAGCCCGTTGTCCAGGGCAACACCGAGGTGGTAGCCGAGCTGCTCACTGCGGTAGAGCGCCGCCAGGACACTCACGGTCACCAGGCTGCGGTCGCGCGGCGACAGCCCGGGGCGCTCCCAGATGTCACCGAAGAGAACCTCGTCGGTGACCTCGACCAGCTTCGGGGCGATCGCGGCAAGCGCCTGGGGGGCGGACTGCTTCGGCATGAGAAAGGTCTCCTAGATCGAACGGGTGGACCAGGCTGGTTCCACAATGTGTCGGACCGGGCACCACGGCAGCCTGCTCCCGTACGGCTCCCGACCGCGCCGGCGGCCTGTGATATCGAGGAAACACCAGGTCAAGAAGGTGGAGAAGGGTCTGCTGTTACAGGTACCGACAGGCCCCCCACATTTGCCCCGCCCGGCTTAGCGTGGAAGGCATGAGTACCGAGAGCGACATCCGCGAGTTCCTGGCCTCCCGCCGCGCCAAGATCACCCCGCAGCAGGCCGGGCTGCCCGCCTACGGCGGCAACCGGCGCGTGCCCGGCCTGCGCCGCGAGGAAGTCGCCCTGCTCGCCGGCGTCAGCATCGACTACTACGTCCGCCTGGAGCGCGGCCACCTCGCCGGAGCCTCCGAAGAAGTCCTCGACGCGCTCGCGAACGCCCTCCAGCTCGACGACGCCGAACGCGCCCACCTGCACGACCTGGCCCGCGCCGCCGCCCACCGCCCCACCCGTCGCACCCGGCGCCCCCGCGGCCCCCTGCCCGACAGCGTGCTGCGCGTCCTGCGCTCCATGGACGACTGCCCGGCCTTCATCCGCAACGGCCGCCTCGACGTCCTGGCCACCAACCCCCTCGGCCGCGCCCTGTACAGCCCGCTCTACGCCACCGGCGCACGCGAACCGGTCAACATCGCCCGCTTCCAGTTCCTCGACCCCACCGGCCCCGACTTCTTCCCCCGCTGGGAGGAAGCCGTGAACACCACCGTCGCCCTGCTGCGTACCGAAGCCGGACGGGCCCCGCACGACACCGAGCTGACCGGGCTGATCGGCGAGCTCGTCACCCGCAGCGACGAGTTCCGCACCGCTTGGGCCAAGCACAACGTGCGCCTGCACCACACCGGCCGCAAAGCCTTCCACCACCCCGCCGTCGGCGAGATCACCCTCGACTTCGACGCCATGGAACTACCGGCCCAGCCGGGACTGACCCTGACCGCCTACAGCGCCGCCCCCGGCACCCCCGACCACGACACCCTGCGACTCCTCGCCACCTGGGCCGCCACCGAGCACGCCCCAGGTGCAGACGGACTCCCCGGCAAGTCGTCAACCGACACCACCTCTGGCAGGCGCTGAGAACGCCGATCCGACAGCGCTCGTCGCGCCCGGCATCAGCGGACTGTTCGATTCCTGCAGTGAGTCGAGTGCTGTCCAAACTCGTGTACAAGTGCTGTCGGTTCTCGTGAACAGAGCCAGGCCGGGGTGGACCGGACCTTCCTGTACCGGCACCGGGATCTGCTCGCCCTTGTTCACGCCGCCGAGCTCGAGCCGCCTGAGCAGGACCCGTCGTCGGGTGCCTCCGCGGTGAGTAGGGCCTCGCTGCAGGCAGATCTCGCGAACGCGCAGGCCCGCACCGTCCGCCTGTCCGCACGAATTCGGCAGTTGGAGAGGCGCTTGTCTCAGGAACTGGGCGAGCAGGCCTGGCGCGAGTCCGGCCTTGGCGCTCCAACCGACATCGAGGAGCTGCAACGAACGATCACGAGACTCGAGCAGCGTAACGTCGAATTGACCGAGGCGCTGGAAGAGAGCAAGGCCGATCTGAAGGCAGCCCGGGAAGCCAATCGTGAACTGACCCGGACCCTCAACCAGCGTGGAGACCGGAACCAGGACGCACCCGCCGGCAGTAAAGCTGGATGAGGCCCCGGGGCGGGCCCGTCACAGATCTGTCCTCCCACTCCGGGGACCAGGACGGTTGGTTTGTGGACAGGGGTGAGAACTGACCGATGACCGCTCTCAGCCTTGGCCCAGGAAAGTCAGGGGCGCGGTGACATTACGTGAAGGCCGGTGCCGCCGACGTCAGTTGACAGGTTGGGGCCGGTCGGCACTCAGGTGGGCGGTGAGGAAGCTGGCGGCGCGGTCCAGTGCGGCATCCGCCTCGTCGAGACGGCCGTAGTGGAGCTGGAAGACATGAGGGAGGCCAGGCCCGACCTCGAGCGTGACCTCGACGTCGTCGGCGCCCGCACGGCCGGCCAGCCGGACCGCGTCGTCGAGCAGCACCTCGTTCGCCCCTACCTGCACGAGCAACGGCGGCAGCCCGGTGAGGTCGGCGAACAACGGGCTGGCCAGGGGATGCGCCCGGTCGCCCGCACCGACGTAGTGATCGGCGAGGGCGCGCAGGTCGGCCTCGATGAAGAGGGGGTCGGCGTCCTGCTTGGCACGCATGCTTTCACCGGCGAGGGTGAGGTCGACCCACGGGGAGAAGACGACCACGGCCGCTGGTTGCGGCAGTCCGGCGTCCCGGGCTGCGAGGAGCGTGGCGATGCTCAGGCCGCCGCCGGCGGAGTCACCAGCCACGACGAGGTTGCGTGGGTCGATGCCCGCGTCCAGCAGCTCGCGATACGCCGCGAGCCCGTCGTCGACGGCCGCCGGGAAGGGATGTTCGGGAGCCAGCCGGTAATCCACCGACACCGCGCGCAAACCGAGGCGGCGGGCCAGTTCACCGACCAGCCCTTCATGGGTGTCCGGTGAGCCGACGACGTAGCCGCCACCGTGCAGGTAGAGCAGCCGGCCCCGGCCGGAGACTTCGGCCGGCTCCAGCTCCAGGGCCGGCCGTCCACCCAGAACGGTCTGGCGGGTGACCACGCCCGCTTCAGCGGGCCGGGTGAGAGCCGCGCTGAATCCGCTGCGTTGTTCCGCCACCGTGGGGGGCGTCTCGCTCCGGGGGGCGGAACGGAGCATGGCGTCCAGGGCGTCGCGCTCGGATCGGGACATGGGAAACCTCTATCGGCCAGAAGGACAGCACGTCGCAGCGGGACCGGCATCGGCCCCGGGTTCGCACGTGCTGGAGGATCGCGTTGATCACTGGTCGATGCTCACGCCACCGGGCGCAAGGCCGGGGTGTACGCCGGCAGTACCGGGAGGGCGCGTGCACCTGTCCCGGTAAGGGGACGTATCGGGGTTGTGGCAGCGTGAAGTGGTGGTGCGGGGTTCAGGATCCGGTGCTGTAGCGCTTGAGCATGAGGGCGACGGCTTCGTCCACGATCGCGGGATCAGTGGGGCTGGGCGGGACGAAGTCGGTCCGTACGAGTTGAGGCCACAGCAACTGGCTGCAGATCATGCCGAGGAACTGCTCGGCCACGACGCATGCGGACTGCGGCTGTCCGTCGGCCGAACGGAAGTCGAGTGTGCCGGCGTGTGCTTCGGCCTCCAGGTAGTCGCGGAGCCGGTCGAAGAAGGGTCCGCGGTCGATGGCGAAGCCGGTGCCGACGATGTCGGCGAGTTCCGGCATCTGGGGAAGCTCGGTGATGATGAGCCGGCACAGCGCCGCCGTGCCGGGCCGCGCGACCAGGCAGGCGTAATCGCGGCCGATGTGGTCCAGACCGAACCGGGGATCACCGGGCGGTGGCGGTGCGGCGTACTGCACGTCCAGCTGCCATTGTTCGGAGGTGACGGCCGCGAACAGCGCGGCCTTTGTGGGGTACCGCTTGAAGAGGGTGCCGGTGGAGACGCGGGCCTCCTTGGCGATCTGGGCCAGGGAGGTCTTGTCGTATCCCCGGGCGAGGAAGAGGTCGCGGGCGGCGCGGATGATGCGGGCGCGGTTCTCCGCTTTGATCTGCGCGTGATACCCGGCCTGGCACGTGTCGCCACCGGTTTCCGCTCGGTCCTCCACCGACATACCTAACGTCCCTCGCCCGTTTCCCGGCCACGTCCTCGCTGTCAGAGGACGGTCTGGCCGCCGTCCAGGATAAGGTCCTGGCCCACCGCGAAGGCGGAGGCGTCGGAGGCCAGGTACACGACGGCTTCCGCGACCTCCTCCGGCAGACCCATGCGGCCCAGCGGGATGCCGGCGCTGATCCCCTCCAGGACCGCCGCCTGGACCGCGGGGTCCTCGATCCCGAGCTTGGCGTAGAGCGGGGTGTCCACCGGGCCGGGGCTGACCGCGTTGAACCGGATGCCGTGCGATTTGAGCAGGTCCGCGTTCCACGACCGCATCAGGGAGCTGAGAGCCGCCTTCGTCGCGGCGTAGGCGTTCGCCTGCCCGTAGCCGCCGTGCACGCTGGCGGACGCGTTGAGGATGACCGAGGACGGGTTGGCCAGCACCGGCACCAGGGCCTGCGTCAGGAAGAAGACGCTCTTGACGTTGATGTCGAAGAGCCGGTCGTAGCTGTCCTCCGTGTGGTCCTCGAACGACCGCCAGTCCGAGACGCCGGCGTTCAGGAACGCCACGTCCAGCCCCCCGAAGTGCTCACCCACCTGCTTGGCCAGGCCGCGCTGCGCATCGAGATCGCAGGCGTCGGCCTGCACCACCGGCACCTTGTCCCCGAGGACCTGCCGCGCCCTGTCGATGCTGGCCGGGGTCACGCCCGTGACCAGCACGTCGGCCCCCTCCGCGAGGAACCGCTGCGCGGTCTCCAGACCGATCCCGCTCGTGCCGCCGGTGATGAGGGCGCGCTTGCCCGCAAGACGAGTCATGTTCATTGTTCCTTGCCGAGTCGAAGGTGAGTCGATTGACTTACCTTTTTGAAGGTAGCTCCCGCGCTACCTCTATGGCAAGTCGATCCACTTACCTTAAGGACCTGAAGCGGTCCGGCACTGCCGGAGAAGGTGGCCGGCACCGACTCAAGGACATGGCGCCGCCGTCTGCGACGAGCCAGCCGATGCTGGCTTTCCCAGCGCCGGGCGACCCCGCAAGGTGGTGGAGGTGAGGCGCCGCTGGGCGACCATGCGGGCACAGCAGTGGCGTCCACCGGCGAGGACCTGGCGCCGCGCGGTGTTCGCGTGAACACCGTCTCCCCGGGCGTCGTAGCCAGTCGGCTGTGGAGCGGACCCGGACGGTTTCGGCGGCAAGGTCGCCGCCACACTCGATGTCGGCCACGGCGACCAGCTCGCAGGCCTGCCCGGGCAGGCCTGCATCGCCTCGGGGCGCCTACGGCGCGCCCCTTACCTGATCGGGTGATAGCGCCACACCTGTTGCACGAGATAGCGTCCTTCGTACTGCTGCTGAGCTGCACTGATCCTCACCGGATCACGCTGCACGACGGTTGACCCCGCTAGAAGCTGCCACTACGTGGCCGGCTTCGACGTCCCCAACCACCTGGCCCTGGACCGCACCGGCCGCGTCTACAGCGAGCCCGGCCGCGCGGCCGTCGTCGGCAACTACGACGGCGACCCCGACCGGGCCGGCGCGCTGCTGGTCTTCCGGTCCGAGGAGCTGTCGTACGACCGCAGGGACGTCACGGCGGTCAAGCGGATCCTGGCCGAACGCTTCGCCGGGATGGGCTGGGAGCTCCCCGCCGTCCTCAAGGCGCTCGAAGAGGCCGACGACGTCTACTTCGACGCGATCGCCCAGATCCATGTCGACCGGCTGGTCAAGGGGCGGGTGGTCCTGCTCGGGGACGCCGGATACGGGGCGACCATGGGCGGGATGGGGACCGGGGTGGCGATCGTCGGGGCGTATGTCCTCGCCGGTGAACTCGCGCTCGCGGGCGGTGACTTCCGTGTCGCGTTCGCGGAGTACGAGTCCCGGATCCGGGACTTCGCCAAGGGCTGCCAGAAGATCTCGGGGAACGCGGGCCCGTTCTTCGCCCCGCCGACCGAGCGGCGCATCCGCAGCCGGGACCGGATGTACCGGCTGCTCGCCTCCCGCCCGCTGGCCCGCTTCTTCAAGCGGATGACCGAGAAGGCGGCGACCGACATCAAGCTGCGGGAGTATCCCTTCTGAGCCCCGTCCCTAGGGCCCAGCCGTGGTCCACGGGCCCGATCCCGGCGCCGAGCGCGAACCCGGCCGCGATCGCCCCGGTGACGTACTCCTTGGCCGCCGCCACCGCCTCCGGCACGGACCGCCCCTTCGCGAGCTGCGACGCGATCGCCGACGCGAGGGTGCAGCCCGTGCCGTGCGTGTGCCGGTTGTCGTGCCGGGGAGCGCGCAGCAGGTGCTCGTCGGTGCCGTCCGTGAGCAGGTCGACGGCTTCGCCGGGGAGATGACCGCCCTTGATCAGCACCCACTTCGGTCCGTACGACAGCACGGCCGCCGCGGCCCGTCGTAGATCCGCCTCGGACTCGACGTGTACGCCGGTGAGTTGGGCCACCTCGTCGAGGTTCGGGGTGGCGACGGTGGCAAGCGGGAGGAGCCTGGTGCGGACCGAGTCCAGGGCGGAGGCGGCGAGCAGCGGGTCGCCGTGCTTGGAGACCCCGACCGGGTCGACGACCACCGGCGCGTCGGTCCCGGCGATCAAGTCCGCGACCGTCTCGACCAGTTCGGCCGAGGCGAGCATCCCGGTCTTCACGGCGTCGACGCCGATGTCGTCGACGACACTGCGGTACTGGGCCCGGACGGCCTCGACCGGAAGCTCCCAAGCGCCCTGAACGCCCTGGGAGTTCTGCGCGGTGACCGCGGTGAGCACGCTCATGCCGTGCACACCGAGCGCGAGCATGGTCTTCAGATCGGCCTGGATCCCGGCCCCGCCGCCGGAGTCGGAACCCGCGACCGTCAGCACGCGCGGGACGCTCATGACTCGATGTCCCCGAAGTGGTCCCAGCCGCCCTTGCTGGTCCAGGGCGCGCCGTCGACGGTCACCTGGGGCAGCGCGGACGGGTTGAGGACCTCGCCGATGACCTTCCAGCGGGCGGGCAGCTTCACGTCCTGGGGGAAGGTCGCCACGATCGCGTGGTCCTCTCCCCCGGTCAGCACCCACTGGATGGGGTCGACGCCGACGGCCTGGCCGATGTCGTTCATCTGGGTCGGGATGTCGATCGCGCCGGAGCGGATGTCGATACGGACCTTGCTGGCCTCGGCGATGTGCCCGAGATCGGCGATCAGCCCGTCGCTCACATCGCACATCGCGGTCGCGCCGAGGGCGGCGGCGGCCGGGCCCGCGTGGTACGGCGGCTCGGGCCGGCGGTGGGCCTCCACGAAGGCGCGCGGCGAGCGGAAGCCCCGGGAGAGCACCGCGTAGCCGGCCGCGGACCAGCCCAGCCAGCCCGTGACGGCCACCAGGTCGCCGGGCTGGGCGCCGGCCCGGGTGACCGGCTCCTGGTTGCGCAGATCGCCGAGCGCGGTGATCGACACCATGATCGTGTCGCCGCGGACCACGTCGCCGCCGACCACCGAGGCGCCGGCCACCTGGCACTCGTCGCGGATGCCGTCCATCAGCTCGCTGGGCCAGGTCACGGGCAGTTCGGCGGGCACGACCAGGCCGAGCAGCAGGGCGGTCGGCACGGCGCCCATGGCGGCGATGTCGGCGAGGTTCTGTGCGGCGGCCTTGCGGCCCACGTCGTAGGCCGTGGACCAGTCACGGCGGAAGTGCCGGCCCTCCAGCAGGATGTCGGTGCTCGCCACGACCCGGCGGTCGGGCGCGGCGACCACCGCGGCGTCGTCGCCCGGGCCGACCCGGACCGCCGGAGTGGTGGTCAGACGGGAGGTGAGCTCCCTGATGAGCCCGAACTCACCTAGCTCACCAACAGTGCCCTTCATTGTGCTTGCGCCCCTTCTGTGCCTTGCCGTGCCCGCTCGCGCGTCATCGTCGTCCTGGATACGGTCGAGGTGACCGTCAACTTCTGTCCTGCCTGCACCCTGGCGCGCAAGCCCCTGTCCGCGCAGGTCTCCCCGCGGTGAGCGACGACGCGATACCGTGGCGTTCCTTTTCCCCACATGATCCTCGTGGCCGCCCTGGAGGTTCCGTGGTACAGGCGTACATCCTGATCCAGACGGAGGTCGGCAAAGCGTCGACCGTCGCCGAGATCATCAGCAAGATCCCTGGAGTGATCCAGGCCGAGGATGTGACAGGACCGTACGACGTCATCGTGCGCGCGCAAGCGGAGACCGTCGACGAACTCGGCCGGCTCGTGGTCGCGAGAGTCCAGCAAGTGGATGGCATCACGCGTACCCTGACCTGCCCGGTCGTCCATCTGTAGCCCCCGTCTACGCTTGGCCGGTGAACTTCTTCCGTCACCGGCCATTCGGTCTGCCCGCGCTCGCCCTGCTGACGATCGCGGCGGCGGGCTGCTCATCAGCAGACGACGGCCCGTCGGCGACGGTTCCCCACCCGGGGGCGGCGGTTACGAAGCTGTGCCGGCACCTCGACGAGGTGCTGCCGACGAAGGTCGACAAGCTGAGCCGACGTGATCCGGAACCGGCCTCTCCGCTGACCGCCGGCTGGGGTGGCGACCCGGCGATCATACTGCGGTGTGGTGTGGATCGGCCTGCGAAGATGTCCGACCCCGAAGCCGACGGGGTCGAGGTGAACGGGGTCGGGTGGCTGCTGGAACAGCGGTCGGACAAATCATTCCGGTTCACCACGACGTTGCGGAAGGCGTATGTCGAGGTGACGATTCCGGCGGGGCGGACCGTGGATGGCATGGCGCCGTTGGTGAGTCTGGCGCCCGCCGTCAAGAAGGCGATTCCGGAGGGGATCGCCGACTAGGCGCCGTGGGCGGACCGGTCGACTGTCGGCCCACGGTGCGTTGTGGCCGGTCGCGCCCACGCGGCGGTAGCCGCATATTCAATACGGCCCCGCGCCCCTTTCGGGGCGCTCTAGCGCAGCCCGGTCGAGCGGCTCAGCGCTGCCTGCACCAAGCGGTCGATCAGGTCCGGGTAGCTGATACCCGACGCCTGCCACATCTGCGGGTACATCGAGATCGGTGTGAAGCCCGGCATCGTGTTGATCTCGTTGATCACGAAGTCGCCGTCCTCCGTGAGGAAGAAGTCCGCGCGGACCAGGCCCTCGCAGGACGCGGCCTCGAAGGCGTCCACCGCGAGCTTCTGGACCTCGGCGGTCTCCTCCGGGGTGAGGGGGGCCGGGACGATGCCGGGGGTGGAGTCGATGTACTTGGCCTCGAAGTCGTAGTACGCGTGCTCGGAGGGCGGCGGGATCTCGGCGGGGACCGAGGAGCGCGGGCCGTCCTCGAACTCCAGGACGCCGACCTCGATCTCGCGGCCGCGGACGGCCGCTTCGACCAGGATCTTCGGGTCGTGGGACTGGGCCTCGGCGATCGCCTCGTCCAGGCCGGACAGGTCGTCGACCTTGGTGATGCCGATCGACGAACCCGCACGCGCGGGCTTCACGAACAGCGGCCAGCCGTACTCGCCGGCGAAGTCGACGATCCTCTTGCGGGCCGCGGACTCGTCCTGCCGCCACTCACGGGGGCGGATCACCAGGTAGGGGCCGACCTTGAGCCCGAACGAGGTGAACACCCGCTTCATGTACTCCTTGTCCTGGCCGACGGCCGAGGCGAGCACGCCCGCGCCGACGTAGGGGACGCCGGAGAGCTCCAGGAGGCCCTGCAGGGTGCCGTCCTCGCCGTACGGGCCGTGCAGCACGGGGAAGACCACGTCGACCTCGCCGAGCGCCTTGGGCACCGAGCCGGGCTCGCTGTAGACGACCTCGCGGTTGGCCGGGTCGACGGGGAGGACCACGCCGCCCTCGGTGGACTCGGCGAGGTCACCGACCTCGGGCGTCCGGCGCTCGGTGATGGCCATGCGCTCGGGTTCGTCGGCCGTGAGCACCCAGCGGCCTTCCCGGGTGATGCCGATCGGCAGGACGTCGTACTTCGTCCGGTCGATGGCGTTCAGGACGGCTCCGGCGGTGACCGTGGAGATCCCGTGCTCGGAGCTGCGACCGCCGAACACGACGGCCACGCGCGGCTTGCGAGCGGGCTGCTCAGGGCTCTGGGGGAGGTTCTCGGTGCTCATATCGGGTTGAGAGTACCCGGTGGTAGGGCCCCGAGACAGCGTCCGTCGCGTGCCGTGGCTCAGCGTCGCTCGGGCTTCGCGCTGCGCGACATCAGCTCCTTGAGGGCGACCACCGGCGGCTTGCCCTCGTGCACGATGTCCACGACCGTCTCGGTGATCGGCATCTCCACACCGTGCCTGCGGGCCAGATCGGCCACGGACTCGCAGGACTTGACGCCCTCGGCGGTCTGCTTGGTGACCGCGATGGTCTCCTCCAGGGTCATGCCCTTGCCGAGGTTGGTGCCGAAGGTGTGGTTGCGGGACAGCGGCGAGGAGCAGGTGGCCACCAGGTCGCCGAGACCGGCGAGTCCGGAGAAGGTCAGCGGGTCGGCGCCGAGCGCCATGCCCAGGCGGGTGGTCTCGGCGAGACCACGGGTGATGAGGGAGCCCTTGGCGTTGTCGCCGAGGCCCATGCCGTCGGCGATGCCGACCGCGAGCCCGATGACGTTCTTGACCGCGCCGCCGAGTTCGCAGCCGATGACGTCGGTGTTGGTGTACGGCCGGAAGTACGGCGTGTGGCAGGCGGTCTGGAGGCGCTGGGCGACCGTCTCGTCGATGCAGGCGACCACCGCGGCGGCCGGCATCCGGGCGGCGACCTCACGGGCGAGGTTGGGGCCGGTGACGACGGCGATGCGGTTCGGGTCGATCTTGGCGACGTCCGCGATGACCTGGCTCATCCGCATGGTGGTGCCGAGTTCGATGCCCTTCATGAGGGACACCAGGATCGTGCGGGGCGCCAGCAGCGGCGCCCAGTCGGCCAGGTTGGCCCGCATGGTCTGGGAGGGCACCGTCAGGACCGTGAAGTCGGCGCCGGCCGCGGCCTCGGCGGGGTCGGTCGTGGCCCGCAGGTTCTCGGGGAGTTCCACTCCGGGCAGGTAGTCGGGGTTGGTACGGCCGGAGTTGATGGCCTCCACCACCTCCGCGCGCCGCCCCCACAGGGTGACGTCGCACCCGGCGTCGGCCAGCACCATCCCGAATGCCGTACCCCACGAACCCGCGCTGAAGACCGCCGCCTTGGCAGGCTTGCTCACTTGCCGCTCTCCTCTTCCACACCGCTCTGCGACTTTTCCAGACCGCTCTGCGACGCACGCGTCCGGCGCCGCTGCTCGATCCGCACCTGGCGTGGATCGTAGGGGGTTGCGGGGGCCTTCTCGCCGCGGATCTCCTCCAGCTGGCGGGTGATGGCGGCCATGATGACCTCGGTCGCCTCCTTGAGGACGTCCTGGGTCATCTCCTTGTCGTAGAAGCGCGAGAGGTCGACCGGCGGGCCCGCGAGGACGTGGTGGGTCTTGCGGGGCAGCACGTTGAGCTTCTTCGCGTACGGCGGGAGAAGTTCGTTGGCGCCCCACTGGGCGACCGGGATCACCGGGCACTTGGTCTGCAGGGCGACGCGGGCGGCACCGGTCTTGCCGGTCATGGGCCACTGGTCCGGGTCGCGGGTGATCGTTCCCTCGGGGTAGAAGGCGACGCACTCGCCGCGTTCCACGGCGTCGATCGCGGCCCGGAAGGCGCTGAGCGCGTCGGTGGACTCGCGGTAGACGGGGATCTGCCCGGTGCCCCGCATGGCGGCGCCGACGAATCCCTTCTTGAAAAGCCCGCTCTTCGCCAGGAAACGCGGAACGCGGCCGGTGTTGTACTGATAGTGGGCGTAGGCGAAGGGGTCGACATGTGAATTGTGGTTCACCGCGGTGATAAATCCACCCTCGGCCGGAATGTTCTCCATTCCGCGCCAGTCCCGCTTGATCAGAACCACCAGCGGAGGTTTGCAGAGCACCGCAGCGAAGCGGTACCAGAAGCCGATTCTCCGGCGGGGCACGCGGACACCTTCCTCTAGGACTTCTTCCCGGTCTCCGGGACTTCCTCTCCCGGACCGGGGGCTGGGAGAAGTGTGGCCCCGGTCCGCCGGTCTGTCGAGGAACACCGTACGCCTCGCTGCCGCTCCTGCCTCGGGGCCCGGGTGACAATGAGGCAACAAGGGAGGGACGGTACGTCGGTGCAGTGGACCTTGGTCATACCCCTCAAGCCCTTGGCTCGCGCCAAGAGCAGGCTCGCGGACACCGCGGCGGGCAGTTTGCGTCCGGGACTGGCCCTGGCCTTCGCCCAGGACACGGTGACCGCGGCCCTGGCCTGCCAGGCCGTGAAAGATGTGGCAGTCGTCACGGACGACACGCTGGCCGGACGCGAGCTGTCGGCGCTGGGTGCGCGCATCGTGCCGGACACGCCGGGAAGCGGCCTGAACGCCGCGCTGCGGCACGGAACGGCGGCCGTACGCGCATCGCGACCGGAAAGCCCCGTGGCGGCCCTGAACGCCGATCTGCCGGCGTTGCGCCCGCTGGAATTGTCCCGGGTGCTGGACGCGGCCGCGGAATTCCCGCGCGCTTTTGTCCCGGACGCCGCGGCAATCGGCACCACCCTGCTGGCGGCGACCCCCGGCAATGAATTGGCGCCCGCATTCGGTCCCAATTCCCGCGCCCGCCATGCCGCCTCGGGCGCCGAGGAACTGCGGCTGATCGGCGTGGACTCGGTACGCCAGGACGTGGACACCGGCGCGGACCTGCGCACGGCCCTGGCCCTGGGCGTGGGCCCGCGCACCGCGGCAGTGGCGGCCCGCCTGCTGATCCCGGACCAGTAGGCTGCGCTCATGCAGGCGACCGCATACACGTACGACCCGGAAACCCACGCCGGCCAGGTGCTCCTGGACGACGGAACTCCGGTCCCCTTCGACGGCAAGGCCTTCGAGGCGGGCGGACTGCGGCTGCTCCGACCGGGTCAGAGGGTACGGATCGAGACGGAGGGGTCCGGCGAGAATCTTCGCGTCACCCTGGTGACCTTGCAAACGTTCTGAGGCGGAAGCGCCCCTTCGGGGGCGCGGGGAACTGCGCGACCAGCCCCCACCCGAAACACAACGCACCCAGAACACACCGCGGGCCGGACTCCCCAAGGGAGTCCGGCCCGTCGCGTGAGTGTCCCAACCCCGCCGTGCAGCGGGCCTCGCCCTAGCGCGCCGTCGCCGTCTTCTTGGCGGTGGCCTTCCGCGCCGTCGACTTCTTGGCCGGCGCCTTCTTCGCGGTGACCTTCTTGGCCGGCGCCTTCTTCGCGGCCGTCTTCTTCGCCGTCGCCGTGGTCTTCTTGGCGGTCGCCTTCTTCGCCGTGGTCTTCGCGGCGGCGGCCGTGGTCTTCTTGGCCGGCGCCTTCTTCGCGGTGACCTTCTTGGCCGCGGCGGTCGCCTTCTTGGCGGTCGTCTTCTTCGCCGCCGCCTTCTTGACCGTCGCCGAAGCGCCGCCGGTCAGGCTGCCCTTGGGCGCCTTCTTGACCGCGACCTCACCGCCGCGCGGGAGCTTCTTCGTTCCGCTGACCAGGTCCTTGAAGCCCTGGCCGGCGCGGAAGCGCGGCACAGAGGTCTTCTTGACCCGAACCCGCTCGCCCGTCTGAGGGTTGCGGGCGTAACGGGCCGGACGGTCCACCTTCTCGAAGGACCCGAAGCCCGTGACCGAGACCCGGTCACCCGCGACGGTCGCACGGACGATGGCGTCCAGGACCGCGTCGACCGCGTCGGCGGCCTGCTGGCGGCCGCCCACCTTGTCGGCAATCGCTTCTACGAGCTGCGCCTTGTTCACGTCTTCCCCTTCGGAGACATCGCCAGAACGAATGTGTTCAAGCTTTTTCGCACGTTAGGCAGATATATACCGCAAATCAAACACGAAACGGGCTTATCACCCTTGTGCCGCAACGGATTCGGTCGTCACGGGCGGTCCAGTCAGCGTTCCTCTTCAGGGATTCGACCCTCGTCGAGGTCCGCGTTGAACCGCTCGAGCCGCCTTGCCGCGTCGGCGAGGTCGTGCTTGGCCGCGGCCGTAATGACCAGCAGCTTCCGGGTCAGCGCCATCCGTACGCCCTCCGGGACTTGCAGTGCGCGCACTTTTGTGTGCGCTTCCTTGAGTTGGCCCGCGACCGCCGCATAGAGCTGGAGTTGGCCGTCGTGTTCCATGCACAGATTGTGCCATCTGGGGCGAGTTGTCGCCTGCGCAGGGGGCAACTGCCGCCTCAAATGGCCTTCCGGGCACTTGCGGAAGCCACGGACACAGCACTCACGTACCCCCACAACATCCGCCCTAACGTGGGAAGTTGGCAAGACCTGCGACAACGCGAGCGCCCGTTCGGGTGCAGACATGGCTGTACCCCCAATCGTGGCGATCGGGGGTACAGGCGGGATGTTGCGGTGGCTGAAACCAGCCGTATTCAGATGTGGTGGATCACGCCCTGACCGGGCTCCGGATCAGACCTGGAGCGTCCGCGGCTTGTACGACGGCCGCTTGGCCTCGTACGCGGCGATGTCGGCCTCGTTCTGGAGGGTGATGGAGATGTCGTCCAGCCCGTTCAGCAGCCGCCAGCGGGAGTTCTCGTCCAGCTCGAAGGAGGCGGTGACGCCCTCGGCGCGCACCTCACGAGCCTGGAGGTCGACCGTGATCTCGGCCTGCGGGTCCTTCTCCGTGAGCTCCTGCAGCGCCTCCACGACCTTCTGGTCCAGGACCACCGTGAGCAGGCCGTTCTTCAGCGAGTTGCCCCGGAAGATGTCGGCGAAGCGGGAGGAGATCACGGTCTTGAAGCCGTAGTTCTGCAGCGCCCAGACGGCGTGCTCACGGGAGGAGCCGGTGCCGAAGTCGGGACCGGCGACCAGGACGGTCGCACCCTGCCGCTCGGGGCGGTTGAGGATGAAGTTCTCGTCCTTGCGCCAGGCCTCGAACAGACCGTCCTCGAAACCGTCCCGGGTCACCTTCTTGAGCCAGTGAGCAGGGATGATCTGGTCGGTGTCGACGTTGGAGCGGCGCAGCGGGACGGCCCGGCCGGTGTGCGTGGTGAATGCTTCCATGGCTGATCAGACTCCAGCGGGCGTACGAGCGTCGGACAGGTCGGCCGGGGAGGCCAGGTGGCCCAGGACGGCCGTGGCGGCCGCGACCTGCGGGGACACCAGGTGGGTACGGCCGCCCTTGCCCTGCCGGCCCTCGAAGTTGCGGTTCGAGGTGGACGCGGAGCGCTCGCCCGGGGCCAGCTGGTCGGGGTTCATGCCGAGGCACATCGAGCAGCCCGCGTGCCGCCATTCGGCGCCGGCGTCCTTGAAGACGACGTCCAGGCCCTCGGAGACGGCCTGCAGACCGACCCGCGCGGAGCCGGGGACAACCAGCATCCGTACGCCGTCGGCGACTTTGCGGTCCTTGAGGATCTCGGCGGCGGCGCGCAGGTCCTCGATACGGCCGTTGGTGCAGGAGCCTACGAAGACGGTGTCCACGTTGATGGAGCGCAGCGGCTGGCCGGCCGCCAACCCCATGTACTCCAGGGCCTTTTCTGCGGCGAGGCGCTCCGAAGCGTCTTCGTAAGAAGCCGGGTCGGGGACGTCGGCCGAAAGCGGCGCGCCCTGGCCGGGGTTGGTACCCCAGGTGACGAACGGCGAGAGGGCGGCGGCGTCGATGTGGACCTCGGCGTCGAAGACCGCGTCCTCGTCCGTCTTCAGGGTCTTCCAGTACGCGACGGCGGCGTCCCAGTCCTCGCCCTCGGGGGCGTGGGCGCGGCCCTTGATGTACGCGAAGGTGGTCTCGTCGGGGGCGATCATGCCCGCGCGGGCGCCGGCCTCGATCGACATGTTGCAGATGGTCATGCGGGCCTCCATCGAGAGCTTCTCGATGGCGGAGCCGCGGTACTCCAGGATGTAGCCCTGGCCGCCGCCGGTACCGATCTTGGCGATGATCGCCAGGATCAGGTCCTTGGCTGTGACGCCGTCGGGCAGCTCGCCGTCGACCGTGATGGCCATGGTCTTCGGGCGGGCCAGCGGCAGCGTCTGGGTGGCCAGCACATGCTCCACCTGGGAGGTGCCGATGCCGAACGCGAGGGCGCCGAAGGCACCGTGCGTGGAGGTGTGGGAGTCACCGCAGACGACGGTCGTACCGGGCTGCGTCAGACCCAGCTGGGGGCCGACGACGTGCACGACACCCTGCTCGACGTCGCCCAGCGGGTGCAGCCGGACGCCGAACTCGGCGCAGTTCTTGCGCAGCGTCTCCAGCTGAGCCCGGGAGACCGGGTCCGCGATGGGCTTGTCGATGTCGAGGGTGGGGGTGTTGTGGTCCTCGGTCGCGATGGTGAGGTCGAGGCGCCGCACCGGGCGGCCGTTCTGCCGCAGACCGTCGAACGCCTGCGGGCTGGTCACCTCGTGCAGCAGGTGCAGATCGATGAAGAGGAGGTCGGGCTCGCCCTCGGCGCGCCGGACGACGTGGTCGTCCCAGACCTTCTCCGCGAGTGTCCTACCCATCGCTTTCCCTCCGGCCGGCAAACGTCCACCGGCCCAACTAGAGATCTTGAGGAAGCGGCGGCTGCCCTTCAACCAAGGGCCCCTGAAGTCGTGATTCCGGGCGTCCGCCGCCGGGCCCGTTGGTCCGCGGGCCACTGTGTCTCTCCAGGGTGGCGCGTTCCACGGAAAATTGAACTTGCGTTTCACAGAGTGAGACGTGAGTATCGTTGCATGGACAACAGTAGCGGCGTCGGCGTTCTGGACAAGGCGGCCCTTGTCCTCAGCGCTCTGGAGTCCGGTCCGGCCACCCTCGCGGGTCTGGTCGGGGCCACCGGACTGGCACGACCCACGGCCCATCGGCTGGCCGTGGCTCTGGAACACCACCGCATGGTGGCACGCGACATGCAGGGCCGTTTCATTCTCGGCCCGCGACTCGCGGAACTGGCCGCGGCGGCCGGCGAGGACCGCCTGCTCGCGACGGCGGGCCCGGTGCTCACGCATCTCCGTGACATCACCGGTGAGAGCGCGCAGCTCTATCGCCGTCAGGGCGACATGCGTATCTGCGTCGCCGCCGCGGAACGCCTGTCCGGCCTTCGGGACACGGTCCCGGTCGGCTCGACGCTCACGATGAAGGCCGGGTCCTCGGCGCAGATCCTGATGGCCTGGGAGGAGCCGGAGCGGCTGCACCGCGGCCTCCAGGGCGCCCGCTTCACGGCGACGGCCCTGTCGGGCGTCCGCCGCCGCGGCTGGGCCCAGTCCATCGGAGAGCGGGAGCCGGGCGTGGCGTCGGTGTCGGCGCCGGTGCGCGGGCCTTCCAACCGGGTGGTGGCGGCCGTCTCCGTCTCCGGCCCGATCGAGCGCCTCACGCGCCACCCCGGCCGTATGCACGCACAGGCCGTGATCGACGCGGCGGCCCGCCTGTCCGAGGCACTGCGCCGCTCGGGCTGAGGCCCCAGGGATGTTCTTGCCGGAAAGGGCCGGCCTCAACGCCGCGGCAGGCCCTTTCCGAGGAGAGCTGAACCTTTTGGGCACGGGAACCGGTCCCGCCCAGGGGCGCTGGGGGTGCCCCCGGCCGAAGGCCGGGGGAGGAACTGCGCGACCAGCCCGATGCGGCCCGCACCCGCCCAGTGGCCGAAGCCCCCACGGCGCCACGTCTGCCCCCACCCGCCGTCGTCCGGCCGCCGCGCCGTCGTGGCTTGTCGCGCAGTTCCCCGCGCCCCTGACGGGGCGCTCCACTCACGCGGATCGATAAGCGAACCGGTCCTTCCCGTACCGCCCCCGCTGTTCCACCGGCACCACCCCGTTCGCCGCGCCCAGGCCGAACTCCGGCATGTCGAAGTAGATCGACTCGTACGAGCCCTCGGGTGCGACATACGTCTCGTGCCACAGGCCCACGTGCCGGCGCAGCTTGCCCGCCCGCTCCTTGCGGTTCAGGACGGCCCACATCCCGTGGTGGAGCATGTCCGGCGAACTCGCGTACTTGTACAGCTTCTCCTTCGATTCCCAGTACTGGACGACGTAGTACGTACGC
Source organism: Streptomyces sp. Ag109_O5-1 (assembly GCF_003814875.1). GTDB lineage: Bacteria > Actinomycetota > Actinomycetes > Streptomycetales > Streptomycetaceae > Streptomyces > Streptomyces sasae. The sequence continues at coordinate 3,852,247 of NZ_RKQF01000001.1, forward strand.
GGCGAGGCCGTCAGCAAGACGTGCCCCCGCAGCCCCCGCTCAGGGGCCCGTCCAAGCTCCCGCAGCATGCGGATCATCGACCACATGACCGGGAACCACTGGTGCGCCGCCCAGAAGTGGTTGATCCGCATGCCGATGAGCAGCACGACCACATCTCCCTCGGCAGCCGCGGTCGTACGGCCCGGCACCGGTTTCGCGAACATGACGGTCCCCCTCGTCGGATAGCGTCACTATCCTTCCGGCAATGCTTGGATAGTGGCACTTACCAAGGAAGGGCGCAAGAGATGCGGCTTGCCCAGTTGAGCGCGCGCAGCGGGGTGTCCGCCGCGACGATCAAGTACTACCTGCGCGAAGGGCTGTTGCCGCCGGGCCGCCAGGTGAATGCCACGACGGCCGAGTACGACGAGGAGCATCTGCGCCGGCTGCGGCTGGTGCGGGCGATGATCCAGGTCGGCCGGGTGCCGGTGGCGAAGGTGCGCGAGGTGCTCGGGCACGTGGACGACGACTCCCTGGGCCGCACGATCCGCCTGGGCGCGGCGCTGTGGGCGCTGCCGCAGGTGCCGGAGCCGGACGAGGACGACGAGTACGTCCGGGCCGCGCACGACGAGGTCGGCACGCTCCTCGACCGGCTCGGCTGGGAGAACGCCAAGCAGCTCACGACCATCTCCCCCGCGTACCGCTCGCTGGTGGTGGCGGTGGCCGCGTTCCGCCGGCTCGGCTACGACTGGGGCGCCGAAGTGCTCGCGCCGTACGCCGAGTTGATGCACCGGACGGCCGTCCTCGACCTGGACCTCCTGGAGACGCAGCCGTCGGAGCCGGAGCGGATCGAGTTCGCGCTCCTGGGGGCGATCCTCAACGAGCCGGTGCTGCAGGCGCTGCACCGGCTGGCCCAGGAGGAGGAGTCGTCGCGGCGCTACGGCTTCGAGTAGCCGGCGCCGCCGGGTACGACGAAGGCCCTCCGCCGAAGCGAAGGGCCTTCTTCCTGTACCCCCGACCGGATTCGAACCGGCGCTACCGCCTTGAGAGGGCGGCGTGCTAGGCCGCTACACAACGGGGGCGTGGATCTTACGTTTCCGCAGATCCGAGCTGGTCTACCTGGACTCGAACCAAGACTAACTGAACCAGAATCAGTCGTGCTGCCAATTACACCATAGACCAATGTGGTTTAGACCAGTTCGTACCCCCGACCGGATTCGAACCGGCGCTACCGCCTTGAGAGGGCGGCGTGCTAGGCCGCTACACAACGGGGGCCCTAGCGATCATCCACAGATGATTACCGTACCCCCGACCGGATTCGAACCGGCGCTACTGCCTTGAGAGGGCAGCGTGCTAGGCCGCTACACAACGGGGGCTTGCGGATGTGATCCGCGCGTGCAGATGAGCTCTGCGAGCTGGCCTACCTGGACTCGAACCAAGACTAACTGAACCAGAATCAGTCGTGCTGCCAATTACACCATAGGCCACTGGAACGCAAGCCCCTGAGGGGTTCTTGTTCTAGTTGTGCTCCTCCGGTTCCGGCCTTTCGGCCCGCTCCCCGGCGGCGCAGGAAGAACATTACCTGAAGGTGGACGGGGCTCCAAAACGGGTATCGGCGCGGAGGATCGCGGGCAGTTCGGCGAGGGACGTGATCCGGTGGGGCCCGACGGGTGCGTCGGCCCCGGTGGACGGCCCGCGACGGTCGATCCACACCGACAGCAGCCCGGCGTCGGCGGCTCCGCGCCCGTCGATCTCCGGGTGGTCGCCGACGTACGCGACCTCGTGCGGGGCGAGTTCCAGCGCCTCGCAGGCCGCCAGGAAGGCACCGGCCGCGGGCTTGGAGACGCCCAGTTCGGCGGCGCACAGGATGGCCTCGAAGCGGTCGTGCACACCGAGCGTGCGCAGCTTGTGGTCCTGGACGTGGAGGCTGGAGTTGGACAGCACGGCATGCCGGTGGCTGGCCGCGAGCGCGTCCAGGGCCGGCAGGACGTCCGGGAAGAGGGCCCAGGCGTCCTCGTAGTGGGCCCGGTAGCGGCGGAACCAGTCGTCGGCCTCGGCGTCGCTCAGTGTCACGCCCAGGAACACCCGCACCCGGTCCCGCCGCTGCCCCTCGAAGCTCACCTCGCCCGCCGAGAACCGCGCCCACTGCTGATCGGTGATCTCCCGCCACCGCACCAGGGCGGCCTCCGCGCTCTCCCATCCCGCGAGCAGCTCCTCCGCCGCCAGATACGCCCGCATGCCCTCGCGGTCGGCACTCGTGTAGTCGAAGAGAGTGTCGTCCACGTCCCAGACCACGGCCCTGATCGTCATGACACCGACCGTACTCTCCGCGCGCCGTCAGCCCAGGGTGATCGTGCCGGTCAGGGTCAGGTTCCGGCCCTGGCCGTCGCGGGGGCGCGCCGTGAGCTTCCAGGTGTACCTGCCGGTCGCGGCGGCGGCGCCGCTGTCGGTCCTGCCGTCCCAGGCCGGGCGTACGGCCGCGCCCGTGGAGGTGCCGGTCAGGGTGCGCCGGACCGTGCCGGAGGGGGTGGCGAGCGTCAGGGTCCAGGAGGACGGCTTGCTGAGCTGCCACACCGGTGACCACGGGGCCGACCTGGTGATGACGGACGGCGAGTAGACCTGCGCCTCCAGCTGGGCCAGCGGCGAGGTGGGGACTCGGCTGGGGACGATCCACACCTTTCCGCCGTACCCGAGGTAGGCGATCGGGCCGCCGAACCGGTCCACGGCCCAACGGCCGTTGCTGCCGCCGGTGTTCTGGTCGGTCGTGGGCAGCACGGCCAGGACGCCGGTCTTCGCGGTACCGGTGTGGACGTCGGTGAGCAGCAGTTCGTGCGTGGTCCGGTTCTCACGTACCAGGAAGCCGTCGCCGAGGCGGGCCGGAGCGGAACCGGCGGGTACGGGGACGTTCCGCCTGGCCGTCCGGTCGTAGACGCCGGCCGGGCCGGAGGCACCGCAGCTCCAGTAGAGACGGCTGCCGACGGCCTGGATGTCGGTGGGCGTGCACCGGGCACCGGTGACGACGGTGGCCGTGGTCCTGCCGGTCTTCAGATCGCGGCCGGTGATCGATCCCTTGGTGCTGCCGGGCGTCCACAGGACCTGGCCCCACAGGGCGGCGGCGGTGCGGTTGCGGCTGAGCGGGATCCTGCCGGTCGTGGCGCCGCGCGGGAAGTCGACGATCTTCTGCACGCCCGGCGTACCGCCGTTGTAGAGCACGTAGCGGCCCGTGCCACCGGCGATGCGGCCGCGGGAGTCGCCGATCGGCACACTCTGCAGGGAGGCGGTGTCGAGGCCGAGGCCGGTCCGGACCACGTACTCCCGGCCGGAGGAGTCGGTGAAGAGGAGGGCGACGTGTCCGTCACCGAGGGCCTCCAGCTGAGGGCAGGCGGTGTCGCCGGGGAGGCAGGTGGCGTCCGCCAGGATGGGGCTGCGCCCGGTCTGGGGTCCGAGCGGTGCGCCGACGGCGTTGAGCGCGAAGCCGGAGATCCGGTGGCCGTTGCCCTGCCTGCCGTCCAGGAACAGCTCGCCCCCGGCCATCGCCAGCCCCTCGACCGGTATCCGGTCGGCGGGGACCCGGGCCACCTTCGTGGTGGCGGTGCCGCCGTCCGCGGTGGGGGTGATGCGGTGGACGTTCCAGTCGAAGCTGGAGGGCCCGGCGGTGGCGAGCGCGCCGCCGTCCGGGGTCGGGACCATCCCTCCGTAGGAGTTCGCAAGGACGATGCCGGTTTCGCCGGTGGTGAGCGAAAGGGCGGTCAGCGCGGGCTTGGTGCCGGGCAGGACGAAGGCCGGGTTGCCGATGAGGAGCTGGTCACCGACGACGGCCACCGGCTCGGCGGGCGAGCGGGGAAGCCGGCCGGGCTCGGTGCCGGGGGCGGCGTCGACGCGGATGTGTCTCCAGTCGACGACCAGCCAGCGGTCGTTGAAGCGGACCTGCGGGGCGGCGGCCACTCCCGTGACGTAGCTGCGGAAGGTGCCGTCCCGCAGGTCCACGAGACCCACGGAGGTCGTGCCGTCCAGGGTGTAGACGATCGCGGCGCGGCGGACCGAGCCCCCCGGAACGTAGCCGGTGGGCCGGGCACCCGCGGGGAGCCCGGTCACCGGGAGATCGGTGGTGGAGCCGTCGGCCGCGGCGCGCAGGACGTGCGGGGTGCCGGAGTCGTCCTGGGTGAGCACGCTCCAGCCGGACGTGGTCTCGTAGGTCTGGCCCGCCGGGACGGTCACGGTGGCGGTCACGCCGGTGGAGTGGTGCTGCTGGGTGACCTCGGCACCGTCCCAGGTGCTGACCACGTCGGTGCCGGTGGCCAGGTCGTCCGGGCCGGCGTGCACCGGCGGGACGAAGCCCGGGTAGCCGACCCAGGTGCCGGAGCCGACGGCGTTCCAGGGTTCCCACTGGAACCCGGACGCCCCCGCCCACATGTAGTTCACGACGGTCGGCCGCTCCGACCCGAGCGTCACGAAGCCGACCGGCGACGGCAGGGCCACAGGCCCGGCCTGCGCGGGCGAGGCCGCCGCTACGCAGCTCAGAGCCACTGCTCCGGCGGCGACGGCCGTGGCCAGTCTTCGCGAACGGATCGCCTTGTTCCGTGAACGGGTCACGCCCCCACCCCCTGTACCGGCCGCGCATGCACATCATGCGCACAGGGAACATCCAACGTCCGCACAGGAAGCCGGACTCGGCCGTAGGGGTTAACTCTCGGAGACGGATCGGGAACGCGCGAAGGGCGGCCCCCGGTGATCCGGTTGCCGCCCCTCCTGCGCGTGTGCGTTACGCGGCGAGCTTGGCCAGCGCCGCGTCGATGCGGGCCAGCGTCTTCTCCTTGCCCAGGACCTCCAGGGACTCGAAGAGCGGCAGGCCGACCGTGCGGCCGGTGACGGCCACCCGGACCGGGGCCTGGGCCTTGCCGAGCTTGAGGCCGTGGGCCTCGCCGGCGGCCAGGACGGCCTCCTTCAGGGACTCCGGGGATGTCCAGTCGGCGGACTCCAGCTTCTCGCGGGCCGTGGCCAGGAGGGCGTCGCTGCCCTCCTTCATCGCCTTGGTCCACGACGCCTCGTCGACGACCGGCTCCGCGAGGAAGAGGAAGTCGACGTTGTCGGTGATCTCCGAGAGGACCTTCAGGCGGGTCTGGGCGTGCGGGGCGATCGCCTGCCACTTCGACTCGTCGAAGTCCTCCGGGGCCCAGGGGGCGAAGGGCGCCTTCAGCCAGGGGGCGCAGCGCTCCGTGAAGTCCTTCACGTCCAGCATCCGGATGTGGTCGGCGTTGATCGCCTCGCACTTCTTCAGGTCGAAGCGGGCCGGGTTGGGCTGGACGTCCGCGATGTCGAAGGCCGCGACCATCTCGTCGATCGAGAAGATGTCCTGGTCCGCGGAGAGCGACCAGCCCAGCAGGGAGAGGTAGTTGAGCAGGCCCTCGGGGAGGAAGCCGCGCTCGCGGTAGAGGTTGAGGGACGACTCCGGGTCACGCTTGGAGAGCTTCTTGTTGCCCTCGCCCATGACGTAGGGAAGGTGGCCGAAGGCGGGGGTCTGCTTGGCGATGCCCAGCTCGGTCAGCGCCTTGTACAGGGCGATCTGGCGGGGGGTGGAGGAGAGCAGGTCCTCGCCGCGCAGGACGTGGGTGATCTCCATCAGGGCGTCGTCGACCGGGTTGACCAGCGTGTACAGCGGGGCGCCGTTGGCGCGGACGATGCCGTAGTCCGGGACGTTCTCCGCGGTGAACGTCAGCTCGCCGCGGACCAGGTCGGTGAAGGTGATCGTCTCGTCGGGCATCCGGAAGCGGACGATCGGCGTACGGCCCTGGGCCTTGTACTCCTCGACCTGCTCGGCGGTGAGGTCGCGGCAGTGGCCGTCGTAGCCGGACGGCTTGCCGGCGGCGCGAGCGGCCTCGCGGCGGCTGTCCAGCTCCTCCTGGGAGCAGTAGCAGTGGTAGGCGTGGCCGGCGTCGAGCAGCTTGGCGGCGACGTCCTGGTAGATGTCCATCCGCTGCGACTGGCGGTACGGCGCGTGCGGGCCGCCGACCTCGGGGCCCTCGTCCCAGTCGAAGCCCAGCCAGCGCATCGCGTCGAGCAGCTGGTTGTACGACTCCTCGGAGTCGCGGGCCGCGTCGGTGTCCTCGATGCGGAAGACCAGGGTGCCCTTGTGGTGCCGGGCGAACGCCCAGTTGAACAGGGCGGTGCGGACCAGGCCCACATGGGGGTTACCGGTGGGCGAGGGGCAGAAACGTACGCGGACGGGTGCGCTAGCCACGCTTGACAACCTTGTTGGTGAGAGTGCCGATGCCTTCGATGGTGACGGCGACCTCGTCGCCGACGTTCAGGGGGCCGACCCCTGCCGGGGTGCCCGTGAGGATCACGTCGCCGGGGAGCAGCGTCATGGCCTCGGTGATGTTGACGATCAGGTCCTCGATGGAGTGGATCATCTCGCTCGTGCGGCCGAGCTGGCGCTGTTCGCCGTTGACCGTGAGCTGGACCGTCAGGTCGGACGCGGTGGCGAGGTCCAGGTCCGTCTCCACCCAGGGGCCGAGCGGGCAGGAGGTGTCGAAGCCCTTGGCCCGGGCCCACTGCTTCTCGCGCTTCTGGACGTCGCGGGCGGTGACGTCGTTGGCGCAGGTGTAGCCGAAGATGACGTCCGCCACGCGTTCGCGCGGGACCTCGCGGCACAGCCGGCCGATGACCACGGCCAGTTCGGCCTCGTGGTGGAGCTCCTGGGAGAACGAGGGGTACTGGATCTCGTCGCCGGGGCCGATCACCGAGGTGGACGGCTTGAAGAAGGCGAAGGGGACGTCCGGGACCTCGTTGCCCAGCTCCTTCGCGTGCTCCGCGTAGTTGCGGCCGTAGGCGACGACCTTGTTGGGGAGTACCGGCGGGAGCAGCCGGACCTTGCTCAGCGGGACCTTGGTCCCGGAGAGCTCGAAGTCCGTGAACGGAATGCCCTTGATGATGTCGAGGACGAGTTCGTCCTGCTTGTCGCCCTCGACGGCGCCGAAGGCGACGTTCCCGTCGATGGAGAACCTGGCGATGCGCACGGGATCCTTGCGCCCCTCACTGAGCCGGCTGGAGTCTGACGCTCCAGGCTAACGCGGTAAGGGGCGGCCGCCGTGGAATAACCCGGTGACCGGGTGAGTGAGTGAACGGCGGCCCTGCCCCGTACTACTCGCCGACCGAGGTCCCGGCCGGGATCTCCATGAGAACGGTGCGCCGGGGGTTGGCGGTCTGGGCGGGGAGGTCGAGGGAGTGCTCGGGGAGCTCCGGGGTCTGCAGTTCCTCGGCGTCCTTGAGGTGGGCGAGGGTGGTGCGCCGGGGGTTGGCTATGTTGCGGAACATCATCGTCGTCTTCACGGTTGTCGTAGACCCCGTCGTGTCGTGTGGGTTGGCAGAGACTTCCCTCTTGTAAAGCGCCAGGCTAAACATCGAATTCCCGACGGAAGCCGCCAAGTGGCCTTGATCCGTGTGTGAGTTTGCTCACGAAGGCGAGGGCAAAGCGGTCATTTCAGACCTGCAATTCGGCGCTCCGAAACGGACATTGGCGAACTGAACCTGTCATTCCGCTCCTGATCATGGCGACTGGGACACACCCCTCGCACTCGCGACTGGCAAGGATACGTCCGTTATGTACGCGATCAGCTTCGACATCTCGTAACGTGTCACTCACACGCTGTCACGGAGGTCACAGCTCGGTCCACGGCCCTTGTTGGAGATCCGGCACTGTGCTGGAATTCCACGGACCGCCGCGGGATCGAGCCGGCGCGCAGGGGGCGCAACGCAGCGCCGAGTGGCGGCGAGACAGGGGGAGCCAGCGCCGGTCACACTGACGACCAACTGGGGGCGTATTCAGGGCGCTCCCCCCTACAACGCCGACACCGTGTCCCTCCGTTCAGCGGAGGGGTGCCTGGTCCAGAGGTTGCGACGCTAGTGCAGGGACGATTCAAGAGGGATGGCAGCGCTTCGGCAGAGCCGGAGGCGCACGGCGGGACCGACCGCGGTTCCTCGCCCCAGCACGCCCAGAACCAGGGCCCGGCCGCAGCCGGTGGTGGTGACGGCGGTGAGCGCCCAGGGCGCCCCGCCGTGTCGGCGTCTTCGGGGTCCTCGGGCCCCCAGCCGACCGCCGCACCGACGCCGACGGTCAAGCCCGCCAAGGGCATGTCGAACCCGGGCTCGCGCATAGCCCTGCGCAACTGGCGTATCTCCACGCGCCTGGTGTCGCTGCTCGCGCTCCCCGTGGTGGCGGCGACGACGCTGGGCGCGGTCCGCATCAACCAGTCGCTCGACGACATCCAGCAGCTCGACAACATGAAGCTGCTGACGGACATGACCGCGCAGGCCACCGAGCTGGCCGCCGCGCTCCAGGAGGAGCGCGACCAGTCGGCGGGTCCGCTGGCGCACGGTGCGTCCCCCAACGACGTGACGGTCAAGGGCCTTGAGCAGAGGACCGACCGGGCCCGCGAGAACTTCCTCAACGCCTCCGAGGAAATCGACACCGCGAGCAAGAACGGTCAGCTCCAGGGCGTCCGCGACAGCCTCGTCGGTCTGGCCGGCCAGCTGGACGGCCTGGCGAAGATCCGCAAGGACGCCTATCAGCAGAAGGACAACTCGACCCAGACGGTCGAGTCCTACCACCGGCTGATCACCCAGCTGATCGACCTCTCGCAGGACATGGCGCAGGCCTCCAGCAACTCGGAGATGATCCAGCGCACCCGCGCCCTGGCGGCGTTCTCCACCGCCAAGGAGTACGCGTCCGTGCAGCGGGCCGTCATCGCCGCGGCCCTGCCCGCCAACAACACCTCCTTCGGCAACCTCTCCGAGAACGACCGGCTGTACGCCGAGTCGGCTCAGGAGAGCGAGACCTCCGAGCTGACGATCTTCCGCAAGATCTACGTGGGCAACGCGTCCTCGCTGCTCACCCCGATCGACGGCAACAACCCGACGATCGAGTCCGCGGACACCTACGCCAAGCGTGCGCTCGGCGCCACGAACGGTCTGAACGAGCTCGCCAAGCGGTCGTACCGCGACTGGGTGGACGACAGCTCGACCAAGATCGAGCAGATGAAGAAGATCGAGCACACACTGCTCGAGGACATGGAGCAGAAGGCCCGCGAGCTGCGCGCCTCCTCCGAGCAGGAAGCGATCATCTCCGGTGCGCTGATCCTGCTCGTCCTCGGTGTGTCGCTGGTCGGCGCCTTCGTCGTCGCCCGCTCCATGATCCGCTCGCTGCGCCGCCTCCAGGAGACCGCCACCAAGGTCGCCCAGGACCGCCTGCCCGAGCTGGTCAAGCAGCTCTCCGAGTCCGACCCGCAGGACGTCGACACGTCCGTGGAGTCGGTCGGTGTGCACTCCCGGGACGAGATCGGCCAGGTGGCCGCGGCCTTCGACGACGTGCACCGCGAGGCGGTCCGCCTCGCCGCCGAGCAGGCCCTCCTCCGGGGCAACGTCAACGCGATGTTCACCAACCTCTCGCGCCGCTCCCAGGGCCTCATCCAGCGTCAGCTCTCGCTCATCTCCGAACTGGAGTCCCGCGAGGCCGACCCGGACCAGCTGTCCTCCCTCTTCAAGCTCGACCACCTCGCGACGCGTATGCGCCGTAACGGTGAAAACCTTCTGGTCCTCGCGGGTGAAGAGCCCGGCCGCCGCTGGACCCGCCCGGTCCCGCTGGTCGACGTGCTCCGCGCCGCCGCGTCCGAGGTGGAGCAGTACGAGCGCATCGAACTGGCCGCCGTGCCGACCACCGAAGTGGCCGGCCGTGTGGTCAACGACCTCGTGCACCTGCTCGCCGAGCTGCTCGAGAACGCGACCTCGTTCTCCTCGCCGCAGACCAAGGTCAAGGTCACCGGTCACGCCCTGCCCGACGGCCGGGTGCTGATCGAGATCCACGACACCGGTATCGGCCTCTCCCCCGAGGACCTCGCGGCGATCAACGAGCGGCTCGCCTCGCCGCCCACCGTGGACGTCTCGGTCTCCCGCCGCATGGGTCTGTTCGTGGTCGGTCGTCTGTCGCAGCGGCACGGCATCCGTATCCAGCTGCGTCCGTCCGACTCCGGTGGTACGACCGCGCTGGTCATGCTCCCGGTCGATGTCGCCCAGGGCGGCAAGAAGCCCGGTCCCGGCAAGCCCGGCGCCCCGGCTCAGTCCGGCGGTCCGGCCGCCGCGCAGGCTGCGGCCGGTGCGGCCGCGGCCCGGCGGGGCAACGGCCAGGGCGGTTCGCTCGGTGCCGGTGCCCCGGCCCCGGCTCTCGGCGGCGGTGCCGCAGCGGGCGGCGGGCGCGGTGGTGCCCCCGGTTCCGGCGGGCCCTCCGGTGGCGGACTGCTCGGTGCCGGCGCCGGTCCGCGCGGCCAGGTCGGTGCGGGCCAGGGTCCCCGGGCCGCACTGCCCGGTGCCGGTCCGAACGGCGGTCGTCCCGGTGCGCCGGGCGGCGCGCGGGGTCCGCAGGGTCCGGCGGCTCCGCCGCAGGGCCGGCCGACCGCTGGTGCCGGTGCCTTCGGCGGTCAGGACGCGTTCGGCAACAGGCAGGACTCCTTCGGCGGTCAGGACGCGTTCGGCAACCGAGGTCCGGTTCCGCCGCAGCGCTCCGCGAACTCCTCCGACCAGGGCCGTCAGCCCCAGCTGCCGCCGCGCGGTGGCCCGCGGGCCGAGCTGCCCGGCGGCAACCCGCCGGCGGGCCGGCCCAGCTGGAGCGACGAGAACGCCCAGCCGCCGCTCTCCCGCGCCTCGCTGGACACCCCGCGCGGCCATGACGAGCAGGACCCGACCCACACCGCGCCGATGCCCCGCATCGACGACCGGCAGGACCTGGGCGCGACCTCGCAGATGCCGGCGATCCCGCAGAACCCGTCGTCCACCGGCGAGTTCCCGCGCCCGGACTTCAACACGGGCTCCCAGAACACCGGCTCGTACCCCCGTCCGGGCATGAACGGCCAGCAGGACACCGGCTCGTTCGTCCGCTCGGACGTCTTCGGCACGCCGGCCGCGCCACCGAACGGCTCCCAGAACACCGGGCAGTTCGCCGCTCCGCAGGCCTACGACAACGGCTCCACCGGCCAGTTCGGCACGCCGTCCTTCGACGGCGGCTCCACCGGGCAGCACTCCCTGCCCGGCCGCCAGAACGGCTACGCGAACAACGGCCAGAACGGCAACGGCCAGCACAACACGGGTCAGTTCGAGCGTCCGCAGACCAACGGCCGCGGCATCGACTACGGCGCGGCCCAGCGTCCGCCGGCCCCGACCCTGCCGCCCGCCCGTCAGGAGCCCGAGGCACTGCCGCCGGCCAGCGGTCCCGGTGACGGTCGTACCCCGCTGTACGACACGCTGGAGACCAACTGGTTCCACGGCGGCCCGCAGGAGCAGCAGCAGCGCCCGCAGAGCAACGGCAACATCAACGGCGCGCAGGGCAACGGCAACGGCAACAGCCCGGCGCCGCTCCCGCCCGTCCCCCAGCAGCCGCCGGCCCCCGTGGCCGCGGCCCCCCAGCGTCCCGTGACCAGCTCCTGGCGCCCTTCGCCCAACGACGAACTCGTCCGTCAGGCGGAGCGCGTACGGCAGCCGGCCGCGGGCGGTGTCACCACCTCCGGGCTGCCGCGGCGAGTGCCCCGGGCGAACCTCGTACCGGGTACCGCACAGCAGCAGCAACAGCACCAAGCAGGTCCGCAGGTCTCGCGTTCGCCTGATGACGTCCGCGGCCGGCTGACCAATCTCCGTCGGGGTATCGCGCAGGGTAGGCAGGCCGCACCCGGCCCGCAGACCGGTAGCTTCCCGAGCCCCACTCACCAGCAGGAGCGTTAGTTGAGTCCGATGAGCCAGGCGGCACAGAACCTCAACTGGTTGATCACCAACTTCGTGGACAACACCCCGGGTGTGTCCCACACCGTCGTCGTGTCCGCCGACGGTCTCCTTCTGGCGATGTCCGAAGGCTTCCCGCGTGACCGTGCCGACCAGCTGGCGGCCGTCGCGTCCGGGCTCACCTCGCTGACCGCCGGGGCTTCCCGGATCTTCGAGGGCGGCGACGTGGCGCAGACGGTCGTCGAGATGGAGCGCGGCTTCCTCTTCCTGATGTCCATCTCCGACGGCTCGTCCCTCGCCGTGCTGGCTCACCCGGAGTGCGACATCGGCCTCGTCGGCTACGAGATGGCACTGCTGGTCGACCGCGCGGGCGCGGTACTCACGCCCGACCTGCGCGCCGAACTGCAAGGCAGTCTGCTCCACTGAGAGCCTGGATCCAACCCACCTCACCAAATCACCGTCCGGCCGCCACAATCCCCCCACCGGCCACGTCCGACGGCACGACTGACCGACTTGCTGTCCCGCCCGGAGGAACGATGACCCCGCCCACCGCCTCTCATGATCCGTACGCGGAGCCGTACGGGGACGAGGGCGACCAGCCGCTGGTACGTCCTTACGCGATGACCGGCGGCCGGACCCGGCCGCGCTACCAGCTCGCCATCGAGGCGCTGATCAGCACCACGGCCGACCCTGCAGCACTCATGGGGCTGCTCCCGGAGCACCAGCGCATCTGCCACCTGTGCCGTGAGGTGAAGTCGGTGGCCGAGGTGTCGGCTCTGCTCGCCATGCCGCTGGGTGTGGCCCGGATCCTGGTGGCCGACCTCGCCGAGGCCGGCCTGGTCGCCATCCACCAGCCGGGCGGCGACGAGAACAACGGCGGCGCTCCGGACGTGACGCTGCTCGAAAGGGTGCTCAGTGGACTTCGCAAGCTCTGACGGAGGCCGGGCCACCACCTCCGCGAAGATCGTGGTGGCGGGCGGCTTCGGCGTCGGCAAGACCACGTTCGTGGGAGCGGTCTCCGAGATCAACCCGCTGCGCACGGAGGCCGTCATGACGTCCGCCTCGGCGGGCATCGACGACCTGACCCACACCGGGGACAAGACCACCACCACGGTGGCCATGGACTTCGGCCGCATCACGCTCGACCAGGACCTGATCCTGTACCTGTTCGGTACGCCGGGCCAGGACCGCTTCTGGTTCATGTGGGACGACCTGGTGCGCGGTGCGATCGGCGCGGTCGTCCTGGTGGACACCCGCCGGCTCGCGGACTGCTTCCCCGCGGTCGACTACTTCGAGAACAGCGGTCTGCCGTTCGTCATCGCGCTCAACGGCTTCGACGGGCACCAGCCCTACACGCCGGAAGAGGTACGCGAGGCGCTGCAGATCGGACCGGACGCACCGATCATCACGACGGACGCCCGGCACCGTGCGGACGCGAAGTCGGCGCTGATCACGCTGGTGGAGCACGCTCTCATGGCACGACTGCGGTAGCAGCCGGACCGCGGACAAGTCCGTCGTCGTGTACGGCAGTTGTCGTAAGGAAACCGGAGCCGACTGTGGCCTTTGACACGGTCGGCTCCGGTGTTCATAACGTTTCGGCAGAGGAATCCGGTGGTATCGCCACGCGTCGCGGTCGCGCGGTACCGCTGCGCTCACAACAGCCCCGCCTTTTGGCGGGGCTCGCTCTTTATGACCGTTTTATCTGGGCCTTACATCCGTGCGCTCTGCCCTAATGGACTGTTTGGAAGTGCGCAGGCCCCCATGCTGGAATGCCTGAACTGCCCAATAGTCAAAGACGTACTCCCTAGTGGTCTGTGACACACCGGGCTCTGAGAGACTGCGGCACGACGATAGGTGCCCGCCGCCGAGAGGTTGTTGGTCGAGTGAGGCGAAGCAAGAACGGTCCCGAGCCGTCGGCACGGGGCAACTTCACCCCGCCGCCGCGCGCTGCGGCGCCCACCCCTGTGCCAGCCGCGGAACCACCGGCCGCGCCCGCGAAGAGCGGCGGCCGTTTCTCCCCGCGGAACTGGCGAGTACCGACCAGGCTGAACGCGATCCTGCTCATACCCGTGGTCGTCGGCCTGGTCATGGGCGGCTTCCAGGTGAAGAGCTCCATCGACACCTGGCAGGAAGCCCAGGACGCGGAGAACACCGCGCGTCTGGTGCGCGCCGCCCTGAGCTACGGGGACGCTCTCTACAACGAGCGTGACATCACCGCGGCACCGCTGCTCCTGAACAAGAACAAGCAGACGGTCACCGACGCCCGCGCGCTGACCGACAAGGCCGCCGACGCCTTCGACTCCGCCGCACAGAACATGCCCAAGAAAGCCGGCCTCGAACGCCGGCTGAAGCTGTTCCGCGAGGCCGAGCCCCAGCTCACGAACCTCCGCGCCGCGGCGTACACCACCAAGCTCACCGGTGTGCAGACCGAGGAGGGCTACACCCAGATAGCCCACCCGCTCATGGAGTTCGCCAACGAGCTCGGTCTGGGCACCGGAAACATCACCTCCTACGGCCGTACCGTCTACGCCATCTCGCTCACCAAGGCGGCCCTGTCGCTGGAGCGGTCGATCGGCATGCACCTGCTGATCAAGCCCGGCCCCGACGCCGGCAACCTGGCCTCGCAGCGGGTCGCCCTCTCCTCGTACGCCTACCTCGAAGGCATCGCCGTCGAGGAGTACATCGGCGGTGGCACCGAGGCCGACGCGCAGAAGCTCACCGATCTCGAGAAGAAGATCAAGACCGACGGCGCGGCGATGGTCCAGCAGGCCAAGGCCAAGGACCCGAACTACGTGGCTCCGCCGTCCAGCACCACCACGATGGTCTCGGCGCTGGCGACGCTCCAGAACACCGACACCACCACCCGGCAGGTGCTGGCCGCCAAGGGCATCACCGCCGAGAACTGGTGGGCGGTCAACACACTCAAGTACAACGCCTACCGCACCATCGAGTCGGACATGGCCGACAAGGCGGTGAGCGAGGCGTCCGGCATCGCCGACGACGCCAAGACCTCGGCGTTCATCACCGGTGCCGCGGTCGTGGTCGCACTGCTCGCCGCGTTCATCCTGGCCGGCATGGTGGCCCGCCAGATGTCCCGCTCGATGCGCCAGCTGCGCAACGCCGCCTTCGGCATCGCCGAGCAGCGCCTGCCGATGCTGGTCGACCAGCTCTCCCGCACCGACCCCGGCCGGGTCGACACCCGGGTGGCGCCGATCCCGATCACCTCGACCGACGAGATCGGCGAAGTCGCCCGCGCGTTCGACCAGGTCCACCGCGAGGCCGTACGGCTCGCCGCCGAGCAGGCCCTGCTGCGGGGCAACATCAACGCGATCTTCACCAACCTGTCGCGCCGCAACCAGTCGCTGATCGAGGGCCAGCTGACCCTGATCACCGACCTGGAGAACAACGAGGCCGACCCGGACCAGCTGGAGAACCTCTTCCGGCTGGACCACCTCGCGACCCGTATGCGCCGCAACGGCGAGAACCTCCTGGTCCTCGCCGGCGAGGAGCCCGGCCGCCGCTGGGACCAGCCGGTCCCGCTGGTCGACGTGCTGCGCGCCGCCTCCTCCGAGGTGGAGCAGTACGAGCGCGTCGAGCTCTCCGGCGTCCCGGAGGCCGAGATCCACGGCCGTGCCGTGACCGACCTCGTGCACCTGCTGGCCGAGCTGCTGGAGAACGCGACGACGTTCTCCTCCCCGCAGACCAAGGTCCGGGTCACCGCGACCCGTCTCCCCGACGGCCGCGTCATGATCGAGATCCACGACAAGGGCATCGGTCTCACCGCCGAGGACTTCGCGGACATCAACCACAAACTGGCCAACCCGCCGACCGTGGACGCCGCGATCTCCCAGCGCATGGGCCTCTTCGTGGTCGGCCGGCTGTCCGACCGGCACGGCATCCGGGTCCAGCTGCGCCCCTCGGGTGAGCAGGCCGGCACCACCTCGCTGGTCATGCTGCCGGACGCGATCACGCACGGCGGTGGCGGCGAGCAGCCCATGGACCGCGACGAGTTCACCGTCTCGCAGATCATCCCGGAGCAGCAGTTCCAGGGTGAGAGCTTCCAGCAGCCGCAGCTCCAGCCGATGCGCACCGCCGCCGAACTCGGTTTCGACGACAGCCGCTACATCGAGGTCCCCGACGACATCCGCGACCTCGACCCCGTGGGCCGCTCCCTGATGCGCGAGGAGCGCCGGGCGGCCCTGGAGGCCCAGACACACGGCCCGGAGGCCGCACAGGGCCTGCAGACGCCTCAGGCGCCGCAGGAGACCGCCGAGATCCCGGCGTACGTCGACGAGTTCGACAGCGGCCGGCAGGGCTACGACACCGGCGGTACGGGCTTCCAGGAGCAGCCGGCGGCCTTCGACGCGCAGCCGTCGTACCAGGAGCAGTCGCAGAGCACGTACGACGAGCAGTTCTACGCGCCGAACGGCGGCCTGCCGCAGAACGACCCCTTCTCCACCGGTGGCGGCTACCCCGAGCCCGCTTATCCGGAGCCGGTCCAGGAGGAGCCCGCGGCCGCGCAGGCCGCCGCCCCGGACTCGTTCCCGGCCTTCGGGGAGCAGGCCTACCAGGACGACTGGCCGCAGCAGGACAGTTACCAGAACGGTTACCCGGCCCAGTACGCTCCGGAAGCGGAGTCGGCGCAGGCCGGTGACGTGGACGAGCGGAACCGCGTAGGCTTCGACCGTCCGGGAGCGGCCCCCTCCGCCGGTCACCAGCTGACCAACGCCGGGCTGCCCCGCCGGGGCTCCACCGGTGGGACGGGCGGCTCGAACGGCACGGGTCCCGTGCGGCACGCACCGGCACCGGCGGCTCCGGCCGCGGAGCCGAGTGGCGACGACAGCTGGCGTTCCCAGAACGACGAGCGTTGGCAGCAGGCCGCGCAGCTGCGCAAGCCGAAGGCGGGCGGGGTCACCTCCTCCGGTCTGCCGAGGCGGGTACCCAAGGCCAACCTGGTCGAGGGAGCCGCCGAGAGCACCCCTCAGGGAGGCCCACAGGTCTCCCGCGCCCCGGAGGACATCCGGGGCAGGCTGAGCAACCTGCGTCGTGGCGTCGAACGCGGACGCAGCGCAGGCAGTGAAACGAACGGCCAGGGCTTCGGCCCTGACAGCACCTACAACCAGGAGCGTTAGTGTGAGCCCGATGAGCCAGGCGGCACAGAACCTGAACTGGTTGATCACCAACTTCGTGGACAACACCCCGGGGGTGTCCCACACGGTGGTGGTCTCCGCCGACGGACTCCTTCTGGCGATGTCCGAAGGCTTCCCCCGCGACCGCGCCGACCAGCTCGCGGCCGTCGCCTCAGGTCTGACGTCTCTGACGGCAGGCGCCTCCCGGATCTTCGAGGGCGGCCACGTGAATCAGACGGTTGTGGAGATGGAGCGGGGATTCCTCTTCATCATGTCCGTTTCTGATGGTTCCTCGCTGGCGGTCCTCGCCCACCCGGAGGCCGACATCGGCCTCATTGGGTACGAGATGGCCCTTTTGGTGGACCGCGCAGGCACGGTTCTTACCCCGGATCTGCGCCAGGAACTCCAAGGAAGCCTTCTCAACTAATAGTCAGACGGTGCGTTTTGGCGTCCCGGGGCCGTAAGGTTTCGGGACGCGGCTCCACAAGGATGGGTGCCCGGCACGGTCGGAGGAGGAGAGAGAGTGGCAACACCCCCAGGCGGTTCGAATAACGGCAACTGGTCGTACGGTCCTGCGCAGGGCCCGGGCGACGGTTCCGCGAACCGGTACAACTTCCCCTCCACGCCCAGCCACCGGCAGCCGTACGCGCCGCAGGGCCCCGGTCCGTCGCCGTACGACCAGCCCCCGGCGCCGCGCATCCAGCCGGTGCAGCCGCAGCGCCGCCCCGAGCCGGCTCCCGCCGGGGCGTCGAACAACCCGCTGGTGCGTCCGTACGCCATGACCGGCGGCCGGACCCGCCCGCGGTACCAGCTCGCCATCGAGGCGCTGGTGCACACCACCGCACAGCCGCACCAGATGCAGGGCCAGCTGCCCGAGCATCAGCGGATCTGCAATCTCTGCCGGGAGATCAAGTCGGTGGCCGAAGTCTCGGCCCTCCTGTCGATCCCACTCGGCGTGGCCAGGATCCTCGTCGCCGACTTGGCGGAGGCGGGCCTGGTCGCCATCCATCAGCCCGGCGGCGACGAGAACGCCGGCGGCCAGCCAGACGTGACACTGCTCGAAAGGGTGCTCAGTGGACTTCGCAAGCTCTAGCGGCGGTCCTTCCCGCTCCACCACCTCCGCGAAGATTGTGGTGGCGGGCGGCTTCGGCGTGGGCAAGACCACGTTCGTCGGCGCTGTCTCGGAGATCAACCCGCTGCGCACAGAGGCCGTGATGACGTCCGCGTCGGCCGGTATCGACGACCTCACCCACACCGGGGACAAGACGACCACCACGGTCGCCATGGACTTCGGTCGTATCACCCTGGACCAGGACCTGATCCTGTACCTGTTCGGCACGCCCGGCCAGGACCGCTTCTGGTTCATGTGGGACGACCTGGTGCGCGGCGCGATCGGCGCGATCGTCCTGGTCGACACCCGCCGGCTCGCCGACTGCTTCCCCGCGGTCGACTACTTCGAGAACAGCGGCCTGCCGTTCGTCGTCGCCCTCAACGGCTTCGACGGCAGCCAGCCGTACAACCCCGAAGAGGTCCGCGAAGCGCTCCAGATCGGCCCCGACACCCCGATCATCACGACGGACGCGAGGCATCGTGCCGATGCGAAGTCGGCGCTGATCACTCTCGTGGAGCACGCACTGATGGCCCGCCTGCGCTAGCGGTTGTTTCTCCGAGGGGCCCTTTCCATCCGGAACGGGCCCCTTTGTCATAGGCCCCTTTGTCATACCCCCTGTCACACTGGCCACGACAGAGGGGGACTGTGAGATGGGTGCTGAAGCAGCGGCGTGACGCCTCGGGACGACCGTGGCCCGCTCGGCGGCCCAGCGGGCCTGCGCCTGCAACGCGGCGTGGAGCGCCAGTTCGGCGACGGCGGGTGCGGCAGCCGCGCATCGGCTCCTTGGAGCTGTACGGCCGTGACGGCAGCATGCCGAAGGGGCTCACCACGCCGGCCGACCGCCCAGGGCCGCGGATGAAGCCGATGCACTTTGATGTCGCCGCATGGCACCGCCGACATCACCTGACGACGCACCACGGCCCCGCCCTCCCGAAGGAGAAGCGGGGCCGTGGTTCACGTCGCCCGGAGGGGTCAGTGCCAGCTGTGCGGGGCGCGGAAGCCGTTTTCGCGGTCCAGGCGGCGCCAGCCGGCCTTGGCGCGGCCTCGGTGGGTCTGCTCGGTGTCGGCGGTCGGCCGGGCGGCCGCGCGGGCCAGGAGGACCGCCGTTATGGCGGCGACTTCCTCCGGGTCGGCGTTGCCCTTCTCGACGCGGATGTCAGGCACGTTCATGGGTGTCAGTCTCCGTGAGAGAGGTTTCCGCAGGATTACTGCGGGGGGTTGCCGTGCTTACGGGACGGCAGGTCGGCGTGCTTGGTCTGCAGCATCGCCAGCGACTTGGCGAGCACCTCGCGGGTCTCGGCCGGGTCGATGACGTCGTCGACCAGGCCGCGCTCGGCCGCGTAGTAGGGGTGCATGAGCTCGGACTTGTACTCCTTGACCATGCGGGCCCGCATGGCCTCGGGGTCCTCGGCGGAGGCGATCTGCCGACGGAAGATCACGTTGGCCGCGCCCTCGGCGCCCATGACCGCGATCTCGTTGGTCGGCCAGGCGTACGTGAGGTCGGCGCCGATCGACTGGGAGTCCATCACGATGTAGGCACCTCCGTACGCCTTGCGCAGGATCAGCGAGATCCTCGGCACGGTCGCGTTGCAGTAGGCGTAGAGGAGCTTCGCGCCGTGGCGGATGATCCCGCCGTGTTCCTGGTCGACACCGGGGAGGAAGCCCGGTACGTCCAGGAAGGTGACGATCGGAACATTGAAAGCGTCACACATCTGGACAAAGCGCGCAGCTTTTTCACTCGCCTCGATGTCCAGGACACCTGCCAGCACCTGCGGCTGGTTGGCGATGATGCCCACGACCTGGCCGTCGATCCGGGCCAGCGCGCAGATGATGTTCCGCGCCCAGCGCTCGTGGACCTCCAGGTACTCGCCGTCGTCGACGATCTCCTCGATGACCTTGGTCATGTCGTACGGCCGGTTGCCGTCCGCCGGGACCAGGTCCAGGAGGACGTCGGAGCGACGGTCGACGGGGTCGGTGGACTCGGCGCGGGGCGGGTTCTCGCGGTTGTTCTGCGGGAGGAGGGAGAGGAGGTAGCGGACCTCCGCGATGCAGGTCTCCTCGTCGTCGTACGCGAAGTGGCAGACACCGGAGGTCTCCGCGTGGACGTCGGCGCCGCCGAGGCCGTTCTGGGTGATCTCCTCGCCGGTGACCGCCTTGACGACGTCCGGTCCGGTGATGAACATCTGCGAGGTCTCGCGGACCATGAAGACGAAGTCGGTGAGGGCGGGCGAGTAGGCCGCGCCGCCCGCACACGGGCCGAGCATCACGGAGATCTGCGGGATGACACCGCTCGCCTTGGTGTTGCGCTGGAAGATGCCGCCGTAGCCGGCGAGGGCGGACACGCCCTCCTGGATACGGGCGCCCGCGCCGTCGTTGAGGGAGACCAGGGGCGCGCCGGCCGCGATGGCCATGTCCATGATCTTGTGGATCTTGGTGGCATGGGCCTCGCCCAGCGCACCACCGAAGATCCGGAAGTCATGGGCGTAGACGAAGACGGTACGGCCGTCGACCGTGCCCCACCCGGTGATGACACCGTCGCTGTACGGCTTCTTGGCCTCCAGGCCGAAGCCGACGGCACGGTGCCGGCGCAGCTGCTCGACCTCCTGGAAGGAACCCGGGTCAAGGAGCAGCTCGATGCGCTCCCGGGCCGTCAGCTTGCCCTTGGCGTGCTGCGCCTCGGTCGCCTTCTCGCTGGGTCCCGCCACGGCCGCCGCACGGATCTCGTGCAGCTCGGCGACCCGCCCGCGCGCGTCCGTCGGTTCGCCGGTGGGCTCGCCCGTCGTCTCTTCCAAAACGGTCATGTAGTGACCTTACGAAGGACACCAAGGAATGCGAGACGTCGACTCCGTACAGTCTCCGACGCGTTTTCCTGGAAGCACCGAACAGAACCAGAACAGCATGCAGTCGTTCCAACTGTTCAGAGGGCTGTGGTGTTGTAGGGGTGCCACAAAGACATCTCCTGAGACACGGCTCACATCAACCGGCAGGCCGTACCGCCCCCGGAGTGACAGGGGCCCCCGGACGGCCCCCACACCCCCCGCGCCCCATACCAGCAGAGCCTAGTCGCACCCCTTCACCGCATAGCGAGACGGGCAACCTGAGATTACGCTGAGTAATAACCGAGACACACCGACGGATGATGTTGAAGATTGAACGGAATAGGTCTACGGTGACTTTCGTTAAGTTCGTTGAACGTTAAACATCAACGCCCCGCGTCTTCGGTATCCACCGCTTCGAAGCCGCGACCCGTCCCCCAAGGAGCACACGTCATGGGCATCTTCGGCCGCAAGAACGACCAGACGACCGCCGCCGGCGCCACCGCCGACACGGCCGCGCTGACCGGCGACTACACGATCGACCCCTCGCACACGACGCTGGGCTTCGTGGCCCGCCACGCGATGGTCACCAACGTCAAGGGCAGCTTCCAGGAGTTCGAGGGCACGCTGCACCTGGACGGCAAGGACCCCTCGCAGTCCACCGCGTCGCTCGACATCAAGATGGAGAGCATCACCACGGGCAGCCCCGACCGTGACGGTCACCTCAAGTCGGCGGACTTCTTCAAGACCGACGAGTTCCCGACGATGACCTTCCGCTCCACCAAGGCGGAGGCCCTCGGCGGCGAGGACTACCGCATCACCGGCGACCTCACGATCCTCGGCGTCTCCAAGCCGGTCACCATCGACCTGGAGTTCAACGGCGCCGCCAAGGACCCGTTCGGCAACGAGCGCGTCGGCTTCGAGGGCAAGGCCGAGATCAAGCGCTCCGACTGGGGCGTCACCTGGAACGCGGCGCTGGAGACCGGTGGCGTCCTCGTCTCCGACAAGATCAAGCTGAACTTCGACATCTCGGCGATCAAGAGCGCGTGACCCGACGGCGGGAACCGCCGGAAGCAGCGCGGCTTCCGAGCGCCCCCGTCCCCTGCTTGTCACTGCCCGTAGCGCCCGCCCCTCCGTTTTTCCCCGTACGGAGGCCGGGCGCTCGGTCATGTCCGCGGCCGGGAGGACAGCCCGGCCAGGGCGGCCGCCAGTCTGTTCGCCCGGCCCTGCGGGGTGCGGGCCGTGAGCAGTCCGAAGATCACCTGGTATCTGTCCGTCCGCCCGAGGGCGTCGAAGGCCGTCCCGGCTTCGGGGTTCCGTTCCAGCGCCGCCGCCAGGTCCTCGGGGACACCGGCTTCGCTCTGCGGCTCGTACGCCGCGTCCCACCGCCCGTCCGCCTGGGCGGCGGCCACCTCCGCGAGTCCCGCGGGACGCATCCGGCCGGTGGCGGTCAGCTCCGCCACCCGGCGCACGTTGACCATGGACCAGAGGCTGCCCGGCCTGCGCGGGGTGATCTTCTGCAGGAAGTACGTCGCGTCCAGCGCCTTGCGCTGCCCGGTGATCCAGCCGTGGCAGAGGGCGACGTCGTTGACCTCGGCCCAGGTGACGGAGACCAGGCCCGAGCCCTTCTTGGCGACCTTCACCCAGAGGCCGGGGTGCGGGGCGGGGTGGGCGGCGAGCCAGGCGTCCAGGCCGGAGGTGGCGGCGAAGGCCAGGGCGGGGGGTGTCTCGACGGTGTCGTCGCTCGCGGTCATGGCGACACCGTAGGGAGGGAATAGGTCGGTATCCGTCCTAATAGTCGGTGGTCGGGTACCAGTCCCCGCGTCCCCGCGGGGTCAGGTCGAGCAGGTGCCAGACGGGCGCCAGCAGGTCGATGCCGCGTTCTTTGATGTCGTCGGCCATGCGCGGATGGGCGGAGTAGGTGTGCCGGACCGTGCCGTCGCCCTCCCGGGTGAAGACGGAGACCGTGGAGTCCTGCTCGCCGTCCTCGTCCTCGCTGCCCAGGTCGTACTTGAACGTGCTGTCACCGCAGCTGAGCAGCCGCAGCCGGCGCCACCCGCGATCGCGGGCGTACTTCCGGAGGGTGGGCGGGTCGGCGGCCGCGGCGATGACGAAGTCCGCGTTGCGGGCCACGTGGTGGGCGATGCCGTTGTAGCCGTCGATCCACAGGGTGCACATCGGGCAGGGATCGGCCTGCGACTTGCCGTACATGAAGTGGTAGACGATCAGCGGCCGTTCGGGCCCGGAGAACAGCTCGCTCAACGCGACCTCGCGGACCGGGGTGTCACCGGCGTCGAGGTCGCCGGGCCCTTCGAGGAAGGCATAGTCGTCCACCACCGGCCCCGCCGGCAGCGCCCGCCGCAGCGCCGCGACCTCCTCACGGTGCCGCATGAGCGCGATCTCGGCCAGCCGCAGCTCCTCACGGGCGGCGAGGTAACCCTCGGACTCCCCGGCCAGCCTGGTGTGCCGCACCATCGCGTCCTCCTGGGGTGGGGTCCCCTCCCAGACCCTCAAGTCTAGGACGGCCGCTCGGCTCACTCACCTTCGTAGCGGCGCGCCAGGTCGACCAGGATCACCTCTCCCCGGCCAGCAGCGCGGTGACGTGACGCGGCCGCTCCAGATCCCCATGGTCGGCCAGGACAGATGCGGATCCCGTGCGGCCTGGATGACCGTGGAGCCGACATCCCGTATGCGGCACCCTGCATCCGAGGCCGTGCCCGAATGCGTCACGACAATCGGCCGGGTGTGGTTCGCTGCTGGGGTGACTCAGGACTTGGAGATCGTCGCATTCGCATCCGCCGAGGCGTTCGAGGCATGGCTCGGTGAGAACCACGCCGTCTCTCCCGGCATCTGGCTCAAGCTTCGCAAGAAGGGCCCCGGAATCGTCGCGCTGGACTACGCCCAAGCGCTCGACGTGGCACTCTGCTACGGCTGGATCGACGGCCAGAAGGCCAAGCTCGACGACCAGTGGTGGACCCAGCGGTTCACCCCGCGCACGCCGCGCAGCAAGTGGTCCAAGATCAACCGGGACAAGGTGGCCGCTCTGGTCGAGCAGGGCCGGATGCGTCCGCCGGGGCAGGCCGAGGTCGACCGCGCCAAGGCGGACGGCCGCTGGGAGGCGGCCTACGACGGTGCGAAGACCGCCACGGTGCCGGACGACCTCGCGGCGGCCCTGACCGCCGACCCGGGCGCGGCGGAGTTCTTCGAGACACTGGACCGGCAGAACCGCTACGCGATCCTGTACCGGATCCAGGACGCCAAGAAGCCCGAGACCCGGGCGCGCCGGATCGAGAAGTACGTGGCGATGCTGGCGAAGGGCGAGAAGTTGCACCCGTAGTCACTCCCGCACCTCGAACTCGCACCAGACCACCTTCCCCGGCTCCCGCTCCCCCACCCCCCACTTGTCCGCGAGCAGGCTGACCAGCAGCAGGCCCCGGCCGTGTTCCGACTCCGGTGACATGTCGCCGTAGCGGAGTTCACCCGGGCCGCTGTCGTGGACCTCGGTGCGGAGGACTCCGTCGGGGTGCAGGGCCAGCCGTAGGCGGAAGCCGCGGCCCGGGGGGACGCCGTGGAGCAACGCGTTGGTGGTCAGTTCGCTCACGCAGAGCAGCACGTCGTCCGCGCATGGGCCGACTTCCCAGTCGGTGAGAGCCTCGCGGGTGAAGTCCCCGGCCACTGGATGCCGTTCGCGGAACAGGAACTCCGGTGGGACCTCGCGTGTCGGCGGGAGCCCGACGGGCACTGGCGCGGGCGGATCAGCCTGTCGGTCGACGCCCGCGCCCTGCGGCGGCTCGGACTGCACCCGGATCAGCCGTCGTCCGCCGTCAACGGACCTTCCCCGCCCGCCTGGTGGCATGCCGCCGGGCTGCGTTACGCCTCCGCGCGTCCAGATCGGAAGTCGCCGGATACAGCCGAAGCACCTTGACCTCAAGGCAGGTTGAGTTTCTACGGTCGGTCTATCCGAAAGCAGGTCAGGCGAAGACGGAGGGACCGCCCATGCAGTACTCGCACACCGACGCCGAACTGGTCCAGCAGCCCATCGGGTACTGGAGCTGGGCCGCCTTCAAGGCCGTCGTCGACCGCACCCGCGCCGCGCTCGCCGGGATCGGTACCACCCAGCCGCAGTGGTGGGTCCTCGCGCAGGTCGCGCGGGCCGACGACGTCAAGACCCGCAACGAGGTGTCCCGCCTCCTGCGGAACTACCTCGACACGGGCCCGGAGATCATGGAGTCCGAGATCGATACGACCGTCGCCCACGGGTGGATCACCGAGGACACCGAGGGCCGCCTGAGCCTCACGGCCGACGGCAGGGCGTTCTACGACAGGGCCGCGGCCGTCCAGGACGAACTGTGGGCGGAACGGCACGCGGGCATCTCCGAAGAGGAGTACCTCGTCACTCTCAAGGTGCTGCAACGCTTCATCCACAACACGGGCGGGCGGGCCTGGCACCACTAGGTTCGCGCCGGCCGCAGCACGCCGGGCCCGGTCCGTTTCCGTACCGGCAGCAGCCACCACGCCGAGGCCACCGACAGGACCGCGCCCACCGCGATGCCCTCCAGGCGGGTCGGCAGGAGGGTTGCCGCGTTCTGGCCGAAGTAGCCGAGCAGGAGGGAGAGGGCGCAGGTCATGCCGGCGGCCCAGTAGGCGTAGTTGAGGGGGCGCAGCCAGAGGGCGATCGTGAGGACCGTGAACATCAGGGCCACTGCGGTGTGGCCCGTGATGCCGGCGGCCGCCAGGCCCGTCGCCAGGAGTGTGCCGACGCAGGCGCCGATCAGGCGCTCGATTCCCTTGCGCAGTACGTCCGTTCGGCCGCGGTTGCCGCTCGCGGCGACGTACGCGGTCAGGACGACCCAGGGCCAGTGGTCGTCGAAGAGCAGGCGGCCGAGGGTGAAGGCGGCGGCGATTCCGGCCGCCATCTGCAGCGCCATACGGGTGCTGGGGCGGGGGTGGAGGCGGGAGCGGCGCGGGGGTGGAGTGGGGGCCGGGTCCGGGTGCCAGGGGCCGAAGCGGTCCGCCAGCCCCTGCACCAGCCATACCGTGGCGCACGCCAGCGCCGCGATCAGCGCCGACCAGCTCCAGGTCACCAGCCCGCTCTGCGCCTCGGGCGGCAACGCCGGGCCGGGGACGACGAGCAGGGCGACCAGGGGGAGGGCGATCAGTGTGCCGGCCTTGGTGGCGGCGGGGCCGTAGCGGCGGATCCAGATCGCCAGGGCCATGCCGGCCGTGTAGACGGCGGCGCCGACCGGATAGTGGGAGGCGATCAGGCGGCCGAGGAAGATCGACGCACCCGCCGCCATCGGGAGCAGCACCAGCGCGGTCAGGCGTCGCCGGGTGTCGGCGGTGCGCTGGCTTGCGGCGAGGGTCAGGGTCAGCGCGACCGCGAGGACCAGCACATCGGTGTGCAGCCCGGCGGCCCCCTCCAGCGCCAGCGCGGATCCCCAGCAGAGCAGCACAGCCGCCATCGTCAGCCCGGATTCGTACGCGTTGCGTATGAGTTTGACGGTCATGGCTCAGAGAATACGGTGATTATTCGTGTACGACAGTAAGTAATCACGTACGATCTCCTCTATGGAGCACCTTGCCGAAGCCGCCCGTGTACGTCGTGCCGTCCTCCTGTTCAACCGTCGGCTGCGGCAGGAGCGCGGGGACGGGAGCCTCAGCCCCAATCAGCTGTCGGTGCTCGGGCATCTGTACCGGCACGGGCCGGCCACGCCCGGCGAGGTCGCGGCCGCCGAGCGGCAGCGGCCGCAGTCGCTGACGCGGGTCTTCGCCGAGCTGGAGGCGGAGGGGCTGGTCGAGCGGGCGGCGGACCCGTCGGACCGGCGGCAGGCGGTGCTGAGTCTCACCGCGGCGGGGCGGCGCGCGCTGGAGGCCGACATGGCCCAGCGGGACGCCTGGCTGGCCGAGGCGTTCGGGGCGTTGAGCGAGACCGAACGCGGGGTGCTGTCACTCGCCGCCTCCGTGCTGGAGCGGCTGGGGAATGCCCCGTAGGTCAGAAACCCCCGCCGAAGTCCCCGCCGCCCCCTCCCCCGAAGTCCCCGCCCCCGCCGAAGCCCCCGAAGTCCCCCGGGTCGAAGTCCGCGCCCGACACATCGCCGCCCTGGTAGCCGCCGGTGTCGAAGCCGCCGAAGTCGCCGTACCCGGTGCCGTAGTCGGCCGCGTAGGCCGGGGCGGACATCCAGCCGCCCAGGGCCGTGCCGAGGAGGAGACCGGGGAGGATGCCGCCGCCGAAGTAGCCGCCCGCCCACGGGCCGTAGGCCGGGCCCGCGTCCCAGTACGGGCGGCGGCCGAAGTCGGTGTCGACCTCGCGGACGACCGGGTCGCGGCCGTCGGCGAGCCGGGTCGCGTCGGCCGCGCAGACCGGGACCTCGCGGGATGAACCGCCGGGCGGGGTCCAGGTGGCGTCCGTGACGGAGGGGCCGTGCCGGGGGTCGAAGAAGCACGGCGGGCGGCGCTCGGGGAGGGGGCGGCCCTCGCGGCGGGCGGCGAGCTGGGCGAGCGAGAAACGGCCGTCCTCCAGC
Organism: Streptomyces sp. Ag109_O5-1; assembly: GCF_003814875.1. GTDB lineage: Bacteria > Actinomycetota > Actinomycetes > Streptomycetales > Streptomycetaceae > Streptomyces > Streptomyces sasae. The sequence continues at coordinate 3,879,560 of NZ_RKQF01000001.1, forward strand.
GCCTGGGTGACCGTGCGGACGTCCTCCGGTCTGCGGGCGTCCGCCATGGCGGCCTTCGCCTGGTCGTAGGCGTTCAGCGCACGCTCGTAGTCGGCGCGCATCGCGTCGTCGGCGCCCGGTTCGGCCGGGTGGAAGTCGAGGCGGTCCAGTTCCTCGCCGAAGGCGGTGATGTCCTCGTCCACGACCACCCGGAGCCGGTCCAGGGCGGCCCGCTGCTCCTCCTCGTGGCGCCTGCGGTTGCGGCGGACCAGCGCGTACGCGCCCGCTCCGCCCGCCACGACCACTGCTCCGATCACGATCAGCGCCGTACTGGACACTCCGGTCCCCGCGCTGCCGCCGCCCCATGTCGTGGGGGCCTTGCCGCCCATGTTGGCGAGGGCGCGGTCGGTGAAGTCGGTCAGCTGGGCCTTGGTGCCCTCGCCCTGGACGCTGGTGACCAGGTTCTGCACGGCCGTGCGGGGCATTACCGAGGAGTCGGCGCGGGCGTCGAAACGGTCGCCGAGCCGGACGGCGTACAGGCCGGTGATCCCGGTGGCCGTGCGCAGGTTCGTGAAGAGGTTCTGGGTGGGGTAGCCGGCCGGCAGGACGGCGATGAACAGGGGTTTGTCCGCGTCCTTGATCTGCCGGGCGAGGACGGAGGCGTCGGCCGTGGACAGCCGGCCGGCGGCCGCCGGGTCGACGTACACCGGGCTCTTGCGCAGGGCCTCGGCGATCGTCGAGACGCCGGTGTCCGCAGTGGCCGCCGTGGCCGTCGTGATCCGCGGGGCGAACGCGGTCAGGGCGACCAGCGCCAGCGCCAGAAGCAGCAGCCCCGGGAGGCTTCGGGTCCGTCGCACGGCCTTCATACTTCGAAATTACCCGAAGCCTCCCAAAAGCAGTCATTCCTTACGCTGCCTCGTAGGCCTCCGTCAGCTTCTGCACCGCCGCTCCGTACCTGCCGGTCAGCAGCAGATGGTCCGCGTCGGCGAAGGGCTTCGAGACGGCCGCCGTGATCGACTGGCCGACCTTCGCCTGGACCAGCAGCCGGGCCTCGCCGACCAGCTTCCGGCCCGTCGAGGAGGCGCCCGCCCGCTCCGCGGCCCGGGCGGCGGCGCCGAGCGCCCGCAGGGTCGCCTCGCCGCCCTTCGGGGCCTTGGCCAGGGTCGTCAGACCCCAGCCGTACGGGTACTGCGGGTCGTACGAGGCGTCGCCCACGTTGATCGGCAGCTGCGCCTCGGACTTCGGCCAGGTGACCGGGAGCTGCCCGGTGAAGGCCCGCTTGCCGTAGAGCACGTCGGCCACGCCGTCGCCCTCGGTGCCGGGCAGCCAGGACGCCACCAGGGCGTCGATCTCGCCGAGCCGGTCGCCGATCAGCTGCGGGCGGCCCGAGACGATCAGCACCGCGCACTTCATGGCCGCGCAGACCTTGTCCACGGCCGCCTGGTCGGCGGCGGTCAGCACCAGGTCGTTGCCGTTGCCGACGTCTCCGACGCCCTCGGCGTACGGGGTCTCGCCGACGACGACCACGCCCACGTCGTACCCGCTCGTCGGCGCCGAGGCGTCCTTGGAGTAGGTGACGTCTCCCCCGGCGTTCTTCATGCCCTGGAGGATGGTGGTGCCGGTGGTGTGGGTGCCGGACTGGCCCTGCCAGGTGAGGGTCCAGCCGCCGGTCTGATTGCCGAGGTCGTCGGCGTTGGACCCGGCGACGTACACCTTCTCCGACTTCTTCAGGGGCAGGACGTCCCCGGAGTTCTTCAGCAGCACCTGCGACTCCGCGGCCGCCTGCCGGGCGACGGCCCGGTGCGCGGTCGATCCGATCTTCGAGGCGCCCGACGTGTCGGCGTACGGGTGCTCGAAGAGGCCCAGCCTGAACTTCTGGGTGAGGATGCGGGAGACGGCGTCGTCGACGCGCCGCTCGCTGACGCGGCCCGCCTTGACCTCGGCGATCAGGGTCGAGGTGAAGTCCTTGTAGCCGTACGGGACCATCATCATGTCGACGCCCGCGTTGACGGCCGTGCGGACATGGGCCGGGTAGTCGCCGGGGAGCTGGTCCATGGCGTTCCAGTCGCTGATCACGAAGCCCTTGAAGCCCATCCGGCCCTTCAGTACCCCGTCGATCATGTCGGCGCGGGCGTGCATCTTCACCGGGCCCAGGCCGTCGCCGACGATGTCGAGCGAGGAGTACGACGGCATGACCGTGCCGATGCCCCGGTCCACGGCGGTCTGGAACGGCGCCAGGTGGATCGCCTCCAGCTGCTGCCGGGTCACCGTGGTGACGCCCTGGTCGATGGTGTACGACCCGGTGGTGGAGGAGCCGTAGGAGGTGCCGCCGTCGCCGACGAAGTGCTTGGCGGTGGCCAGGACCTTGTCGTCGCGGCTCAGGTCGCGTCCGTCCGCGCGCCCTTGCAGCCCCTGGATGATCGTCTCCATGGACTTCACCAGGGCCGGGTCCTCGCCGAAGGACTCGTAGGAGCGGCCCCAGCGTTCGTCACGGCTGACGCAGAGGCAGGGGGCGAAGTCCCAGGGGATGCCGGTGGCACGCACCTCGGACGCCGTCACCGCGCCCGCCTTCTCGGCCAGTTGGGGATCACGGGTCGCGCCGATGCCGATGTTGTGCGGCATGATCGTGGCGCCGGCCAGGTTGTTGTGGCCGTGCACCGCGTCGACGCCGTAGATCAGCGGGATCTGGAACCGGGTCGCCTGCGCCCGGAGCTGGAAGGAGTCGATCATCTGCGCCCAGGCCGCGGGCGTGTTGGGCGTGGGGGTCGAGCCGCCGCCGGACAGCAGTGAGCCGAGGTCGTAGGCCGCGATGTCACCGCCGGTCCCCACGGCGCCGCGCTCGGCCTGGGTCATCTGCCCGGCCTTCTCCTCCAGGGACATCCGGGAGAGCAGATCGGCGACCCGCTTCTTCACGGGCAGTTTGCTGTCCAGGTACGGCAGTCCGTGCGCGTCGATGACGACCTGCGGGGTCTCCGCGGGGGCCTTGGCGCCGGTGACCGTGAGCTTCAGCGGGATGGTCTCGGCCGATTCGGCCGGCCGGTCCTTCAGCGTCGGGACCTGGATGGTCTGCGTGGCCCCGGAGGCGGTGCCCGCCGGGAAGGTGAGGGTGCCGGAGAGCGCCTTGTAGTCCTTGCCGACCTCGGCGGTGCCGCCCGTCGTCTCGTATGCGACCGTCACCGGGTCGTCGATCGGGGCGGAGCCAGTGGTGGCGACGGTGACCTTGACCGACGCCGTACCGCCCTCCTTCACCGGGTAGACGGCCGCGTCCGTGGTGACGGAGGCCCGCAGCGCCTGGTCCGCCTTGCCGTACAGCTCCACGTCGTCCATGGCGAACTGCCCCTTGATGCCGACGGGGAGCGTGACCGCGTAGCCCCACATCTGCGTCAGACCGAGGACGTGGTCGATACCGCCGACCGGCTGGTAGTCGGTGCGGTAGACGAAGTCGGTGAAGGGGATCTCGATCTGCTTCCAGCCGGTGAAGTCGTCGGTGAAGGACGTCGTCCAGAGCTCCGAGGCCTCGCCGTTGGTGCCGCCGTCCTTGATCTCGAAGGCGGTCTTCTTGCCGTTGTCCTGGCCGTCCCACCAGAAGCGGATGCCCTTGTGGGCGGACCAGTCGTGGGCGGGTTCGGTCGCCGCGAAGTCGTGGGTGAAGCCGCCGTAGCCGCTGATGTCGTACGTCCCCGAGAGGACCTTGGCGCCCTCGGGGGCGTCGGTGCGCTCGGCGAGCTGGAGGGTGGGCGGGTCGTCGCTGTCGCTTCCCCAGGTGAAGATGCCGTCGGCCGGCTGGGAGGCGAAGGGCACCTCGCCCTCGAAGCGGTCCACGGGGGTCGGCGCCGGGTCGTCGGCGGCGCGGGCCACCGACAGGGGTACCAGCGCGGCGAGTAGGGCGGTGGAGACGAGCAGGGCGGTTCTTGGCATGGACCTTCCCTCGACTCTCTGGTTCACTCAACACTCTCGGAGTTCACTCATGGCTTAGATCACGACGTGAGTTAACTAACGGCTCGCACCCCCGTCAAGACGTCCCGTCAGGAAGGGCGATGTGTCGATGAGAAGCACCCCCCACGTGCCGACGAGAAGAACCCCCCGTACGGTCCGGCTGCTGCTGGCCGGGCTGCTCACCGCGGCCGGTGTCAGCGTGGTCGTACCGCCGGCGCACGCGGCCGGTGAGCAGGTCACCGCGTACCTCACGACCACCGACGACTCCGCCGGACGCCATGTCACGCGCGGGCTCCAGGCGCAGACGCCGTTCGTCTTCTCCGCCGGGACCGGCGGCAGCGGCGAGAACATCACCGTCGACGAGAACACCCGCTACCAGACCTTCACGGGCGGCGGCGCGTCCTTCACCGACACCGCGGCCTGGCTGATGAACGGCAGCGGGGCGCTGTCCGCGGCGACCCGGGACGCGACCATGAGGAAGCTGTTCTCGCCGACGGACGGCATCGGGCTGTCGTTCCTGCGCAATCCGATGGGCGCCTCGGACCTGGCCCGCTACGGGTACACGTACGACGACGTGGCCTCCGGGCAGACCGACCCGAACCTGAACAGCTTCTCCATCGCGCACGACCTCGCGGACGTCGTCCCGCTCACCAAGCAGGCACTCCAGCTGAACCCCTCTCTGACTGTCATGGCCTCGCCATGGACGGCACCGGCGTGGATGAAGGACAGCGGGTCGCTCAGCGGCGGCTGGCTCAAGTCCGAGGACTACGCGGCCTACGCCGCCTACTTCGTGAAGTACCTCCAGGCGTACAAGAACCAGGGCGTCAACGTCTCGTACGTGACCCCGCAGAACGAGCCCACCTGCTGCTCCGGGTACCCGTCGATGAGCTGGAACGCCTCGGGCCTGCAGTACTTCCTCAAGAACGACCTGCTGCCGCAGCTCCAGTCGGCGGGCCTGTCCACCAAGGTCCTCGCCCACGACTGGAACTGGGACGTCTACGACTCCTACGCGTCCGCGCTCGTGAACGACTCCACGATCCGCAACCACCCGAACTTCGGCGGGATCGCCTGGCACGGCTACGGCGGTGACGTCTCCGAGCAGACCACCGTGCACAACCAGTACCCGACGCTGGACGCCTTCGGCACCGAGCACTCCGGCGGCACCTGGATCTCGAACCAGCAGAACGAGGACATGGCCAACATCGTCGACTACACCCGCAACTGGGCGAAGTCGGTGACCAAGTGGTCGCTGGCCGTGGACCAGAACATGGGTCCGCACAACGGAGGTTGCGGCACCTGCACCGGCCTGATCACCGTGCACAACGGGGACGGTGCGAGCGGGACCGTGGACTACACGGTCGAGTACTACGACATGGGCCACCTGACCAAGTTCGTACGACCCGGCGCACAGCGGATCGCCTCCACCGCGTCCACCGCCGTACCGAACGTCGCCTGGCGCAACCCGGACGGCTCCAAGGCCCTGATCGCCTACAACAGCTCGTCCTCCGCCAAGACGGTCACCATCGACTGGGGCTCCCAGCACGCCACTTACTCGCTCCCCGGCAAGACCTCGGCGACCTTCACCTGGTCCGGCACCCAGTCGGGCGGCGGCAGCCAGACGGGCGCGTTCGTGGGCCTGGCGAGCAAGTGCCTGGACGTGGCGGGCGGTTCGAGCACCAACGGCACCGCCGTCCAGCTCTACGACTGCAACGGCTCCACCGCCCAGCAGTGGACCGTGGGGTCCGACGGGACGGTCCAGGCGCTCGGCAAGTGCCTGGACGTGACGTCGGCGTCGACGGCCGACGGGGCCAAGGTGCAGTTGTACGACTGCAATGGAACCGGCGCTCAGCAGTGGTCGTACAATTCCGCGACCGGTGACGTCGTGAACACGGCGGCGAACAAGTGCCTGGACGTCACGGACAACTCGTCGGCGAACGGGGCCCGGGCGCAGATCTGGACGTGCACGGGGGCGTCCAACCAGAAGTGGCACCTCCAGTAAGGCCCTTGCCCACCCGGCGCCGGTCGAACCGGCGCCGGGTACTCCGTCGGCGTCCGCCGTGGCGGAAACGGGCAGCCGGCCTCCTGCTCCCGGCTACTCCGCCGGCTCGACCCCGGCCCGCAGCAGGCCGTACGTGTACGCGTCCTCCAGGGCCTGCCAGGACGCCGCGATGACGTTCTCGGCGACGCCGACCGTGGACCATTCGCCGGTGCCGTCGGTCGTCGAGATCAGCACGCGGGTCGTGGACTCCGTGCCGTGCTTGCCCTCCAGGATGCGGACCTTGTAGTCGACCAGGTCGAACTTGGCGAGCTGCGGGTAGATCTTCTCCAGGGCGACACGCAGGGCGCGGTCGAGCGCGTTGACCGGGCCGTTGCCCTCGGCCGTGGCGACGATCCGCTCGCTCTTGGCCCAGAGCTTGACCGTGGCCTCGTTGGCGTGGGTGCCGTCGGGGCGGTCCTCGACGATGGCCCGCCAGGACTCGACGCGGAAGTAGGAGCGGGGCTTGCCCTCGACCTCGGCGCGCAGGAGGAGTTCGAAGGAGGCGTCGGCCGCTTCGTAGGTGTATCCCCGGAGCTCGCGTTCCTTGACGCGCTCCACCACCCGGCCGACCACCTCGCGGTCGTCGCCGAGGTCGACGCCGAGTTCCTTGCCCTTGAGCTCCACCGAGGCCCGGCCGGCCATGTCGGAGACCAGCATGCGCATGGTGTTGCCGACGAGGGCGGGGTCGGTGTGCTGGTAGAGGTCGGGGTCGACCTTGATCGCGGAGGCGTGCAGGCCGGCCTTGTGGGCGAAGGCCGAGACACCCACGTAGGGCTGGTGCGTCGACGGCGTCAGGTTGACGACCTCGGCGATGGCGTGGGAGATGCGGGTCATCTCGCGGAGGCGCCCGTCCGGCAGCACCTTCTTGCCGTACTTCAGCTCCAGCGCGGCGACCACCGGGAACAGGTTGGCGTTGCCGACGCGCTCGCCGTAGCCGTTGGCCGTGCACTGGACGTGGGTCGCGCCCGCGTCGACGGCGGCGAGGGTGTTGGCGACCGCGCAGCCCGTGTCGTCCTGGGCGTGGATGCCGAGCCTGGCGCCCGTGTCCGCGAGGACGGTCGAGACCACGGCCTGGACCTGGGCCGGCAGCATGCCGCCGTTGGTGTCGCAGAGGATGACGACGTCGGCGCCGGCCTCGGAGGCGGCGCGGACGACCGCCTTCGCGTACTCGGGGTTGGCCCGGTAGCCGTCGAAGAAGTGCTCGCAGTCGACGAAGACCCGGCGGCCCTGGTCCTTCAGGAAGGACACCGTGTCGCGGACCATCTCCAGGTTCTCGTCGAGGGTGGTGCGCAGCGCCAGCTCGACATGCCGGTCGTGGGACTTGGCGACCAGGGTGATCACCGGGGCGCCGGACTCCAGCAGCGCCTTGACCTGCGGGTCGTCCGCCGCCTTGGCGTTCGCCCGGCGGGTGGCGCCGAAGGCGACCAGCTGGGCGTGCCTGAAGTCGATCTCCTGCTGGGCGCGGGCGAAGAACTCGGTGTCCCGGGGGTTGGCGCCCGGCCAGCCGCCCTCGATGAAGCCCACGCCGAAGTCGTCCAGGTGCCGGGCGATGGCCAGCTTGTCCGCGACGGTGAGGTTGATGCCCTCGCGCTGCGCGCCGTCGCGCAGCGTGGTGTCGAAGACGTGGAACGAGTCGTCCAGCTCGTTGGTTTCCGTCTCGGTCATGGTCTCAAGGCTCCTGATGTCGAATCTCGGTCGTACCGGAATGACCGGCTCCACCGTCCCTCCATGGTCCCTCGCGCCTGCCTCCCGGCTGAAGGTGGGCCGGAAAACGAAAAAACCCCTCGCGGGTGCGAGAGGTCTGCGCGCGGGTCGAGGACGACGATGGCCACCCGTACCTGGTCGTACGTGGTGGTCACTGCGGACCGGCGCGCCTGCTGCCAATAATCATGGCGAACGAGAGCACGGAGGCAGTTTGGCACAAATCCGCCCCCGGCTCACTCACCGTCTCAGGATGCGGTCGTCTCGGCTCAGGGGCGCAGGAAGCGGACGAAGACGTCGTTCACCCCGTTGGTGTCGTCCGGTACCAGGTCGGAAGCGCCGGAGAGGAACTCGACCTCGCGGCCGTCGCGGGAGACCGCGCCGGTCACGGCCAGGGCGCCGGAGGCCACGGGGCGGCTGCGGCCGGTATGGACGTCGAGGAGCGACAGGGCCTGGGTGTCGTCGTCGCTGAGCAGGACGTGCCGTGCACCGCCGTCGGCGGCGACGGCTCGGGCGCCGTCGGGGCCGAGCTTGCGGACGTGCCCGGTGCGCAGGTCGACCAGGCGGACGCTCACCACATCGTCCGGGTAGGACCGGCAGTCGAGGACCACGCGTCGGCCGTCGGCGGAGAGCCCGGCGAGGGAGGAGCCGCCGTACGCGTCGGTGTCCGCGCGGAGCGTCTCGCCCGTGTCGAGGTTCCTGACCCAGACCTGGCCTACCCGGTCGAAGCCGCCGGGCACGAGCAGACCGTAGGCGACGGTACGGCCGTCGGCGCTGAGCTGTACGTCGGTCAGCTGGCCCGCGATCGGCGGCGAAAGGACCTGCGTGTCGGCGCCGGTGACCAGGTCGCGGACGTAGAGCACGCTCTCGTACGCGGGCGGGGTGCGGTTGCCGAGGGTGTAGGCCACGTACCGCCCGTCGGCGCTGACCGCCTGCGCGGTGCCCAGTTCGTAGCTGTCCGGCGGATCGGCGGGCCACAACAGCTGAGTGGTGCCGGTGCGACGGTCGTACACGTACGGCTTGGTGAAGCGGTTGCCGGAGGAGTACGCGACGGTGCGGGCGTCGGCGCTGGTGAGGATGTTGGCCGTGTAGTAGTACGTGCCGGGTATCCGGATCAGTTCCCCGGTGCGCAGGTCCTTCAGGTACCCGCAGTGGAACCCGCTCGCCTGGCAGCCCGGCGCCGGGTCCGTGGCGAGGAAGGCGGCGTACCGGCCGTCGCCGCTGATCGGGCCGCCGTAGACGTAGGCGCTGAACTGGCTGCCGTCGGTGCCCGTGTCCACACGTACGACGCGGGCGCCCGGTGCGGCGGTCGCCGTCGGTACTGCGGCGGTCAGGGCGAGCGCGGCGCCGAGCGCAGCGCCGTACAGCAGTCGTCTCATGACGTTGTCCCCCCGTCGCCCCGGCCCTGCGCCGAGGGCTGGACAGGATGCAACCGCACCACGAAACCCGGGTCAATCGCACTTATTCCGTACAACCCGGCCGGATGGTCACGCGTCCGCGAGAAGATCCGCTTCCAGGAACTCCCGTACATGGCCGAGAACCCGGGTCCGGTCCGTGCCGCGCAGCCCGATCGCCACATGGATGGAGAAGCCGTCGAGCAGGGCACGGAGACGGGCGGCGAAGCGGTCGGGGTCGACGGGCCGGAACTCGCCCCGCGAGATGCCCTCGGCGACGAGGGCCACGAGGTCGCGGTGCCAGGCGCCCTCGATCGCGGCCTGCCGGTCACGCGCCGTCTCGTCCGCGTTCTGCGAGCGGTTCCAGACCTCCAGCCAGAGGGTCCAGTGCGGGTCGCGGTGCCCCTCGGGGACGTACAGGTCGACATACGCCTCGAGGCGCTCGCGGGCACTGCCGCGGCGGGTGAGCAGCCGGCCGCGCTCACCGCCCAGCCGGCCCTCGCTCCACTCCAGGGTCTGGAGCAGCAGCTCGTCCTTGGAGTGGAAGTAGTAGAGGAGATGGCCGCTGCTCATACCGACCTCGCGGCCGAGGGCGGCCATGGTGAGCTTCTCCAGACCGCGGTCGGCGATCATGGCCATGGCGGCGGCGAGCACGTCCTCGCGGGGCGGGGCGTTCCTGCGCGCACCGGCCATCTTCGGCTCCTAGCTCCTCTAGCCCCTCGGCTGCTGTTGCGTGATGCAGTGGATACCGCCACCGCCCGCGAAGATCGTACGGGCGTCCACCAGTGTCACCGTCCGCTCGGGGAACAGCCGGCGGAAGATCCCGGCGGCGGTCTCGTCGCGCGGGTCGTCGAAGCCGCAGAGCACGACCCCGCCGTTGCAGAGGTAGTGGTTGATGTAGGAGTAGTCGGCCCAGTGTCCGTCGGCCTCCAGGACGGTGGGGGCGGGGACCTCGACGACCTCCAGGGCGCGGCCGTGTGCGTCGGTCTGGGACCGCAGCAGGCCGATGACCTCCTTGGTCACCTCGTGGTCGGGGTGCGCCGGGTCGGGCTGGTGGTGGGCGACGACCACGCCCGGGCGGGCGAAAGCGGCGACGATGTCGACATGGCCGAGGGTGCCGAAGCCGTGCGGCGGGTAGTCGCCGGTGAGGCCGCGGGGCAGCCAGATCGCCTTGCGGGTGCCGAGCATGCCGTGGATCTCCGCCTCGACCTCCTCTCGGGTCCAGCCGGGATTGCGCTCGGGGCCCAGCTGCACGGTCTCCGTCAGCAGGACGGTCCCCTCGCCGTCGACATGGATGGCCCCGCCCTCGTTCACCAGCTTCGAGGCGTACGTCTTCGCGCCCGCGAGGTCCGAGACCTCCGCGGCGATCTTGGCGTCGTGCTCCCAGCGGGCCCAGTGCTGGGCGCCCCAGCCGTTGAACGTCCAGTCCACGGCGGCAAGTCCGCCCTTGCCGTCGGTCAGGAACGTGGGGCCGATGTCCCGCATCCAGGCGTCGTCGAGCTCCCGCTCGACGGTGTCGACACCCGGGCCGAGCAGCGCCTGCGCGGCCGCCGACTGGCCGGGGTCGCACACGACGGTCACCGGTTCGAAGCGGAGGACCGCGCGGGCGACCTGGGCCCAGGCCACCCGGGAGCGGGCGAGGTCGTCCGGGTCGTCGAAGGTGGGGTTGGGGCCCGGCCACGCCATCCAGGTGCGCTCGTGCGGGGTCCACTCGGCGGGCATCCGGAAGCCGTCGGCGGCGGGAGTGCTCATGTGGGGGTCCTTCACAGGCTGTGTCGTTCAGAGGAAGTACAGGCGGTTGAGGGGGACGGAGTCGGCGGGCTCCGAGCGGAGCGGCTCCCCGTCGAGGGTGACCAGTCCGGTGCGCTGGTCGACGTCGACCGCCCCGGTACGGGAGTTGAGCCGCAGGTCGGCGGGGCCGATGCCACGGGTGCCGCGGACGGCGACCCGGCGGCGCCGAGTGGGCATCGTGTCGTTGCCCTGGTCGAGGGCGGCCTGCGCGACGAACGCCACCGAGATGTCGGCGGGGGTCGCCCCGTGCGCCCCGAACTGCGGTCCCAGGACGAGGGGTTCGCAGGTGTCGGTGGCCGCGTTCGGGTCGCCGGTCACGCCGTACGCCGGGAAGCCGGACTTGAGGACGAGCTGCGGCTTGGCCCCGAAGTACTCGGGCGACCACAGCACGATGTCCGCGAGCTTGCCGACCTCGATCGAGCCGACCTCGTGCGCGAGCCCATGGGCGATCGCGGGGTTGATGGTCAGCTTGGCGATGTAGCGCAGCACGCGCTCGTTGTCGTGACCGACGTCCGGGGCGCCCAGCTCGGCCTTCATCTTCCCGGCCATGGCGAAGGTACGGCGGACGGTCTCCCCCGCCCGGCCCATGCCCTGTGCGTCGGACGAGGTGATGCCGATCGCGCCCAGGTCGTGCAGCACGTCCTCGGCGCCCATGGTCCCGGCGCGGATACGGTCACGGGCCATGGCGGCGTCGCCGGGCAGATCGGTCTTCAGGTCGTGGACGGAGACGATCATCCCGTAGTGCTCGGCGACCGCGTCCCGGCCGAAGGGCAGGGTGGGGTTGGTGGAGGAGCCGATGACGTTGGGGACGCCGGCCATCTTCAGGACGTTCGGCACGTGTCCGCCGCCGCAGCCCTCGATGTGGAAGGCGTGGATGGTCCGGCCTTCGAGGACCCGGAGGGTGTCCTCCACCGACAGGCACTCGTTCAGCCCGTCGCTGTGCAGGGCGACCTGGACGTCGTGTTCCTCGGCGACCCGCAACGCCGTGTCCAGGGCCCGGGTATGGGCGCCCATGTCCTCGTGCACCTTGAAACCGCTGGCCCCGCCCTCGGCGAGGGCCTCGATCAGCGGGGCCCGGTGCGAGGACGAACCCCGGCCCAGGAAGCCGATGTTGACCGGCCAGGCGTCGAAGGCGCCGAAGGCGTGCTTCAGCGCCCAGGGCGAGTTGACGCCCACGCCCCACACCGGCCCGAACTCCTGCCCGATGACGGTGGTCACGCCGGAGGCCAGCGAGGCCTCCATGATGCGCGGCGACAGCAGGTGCACATGGGTGTCGACGGCCCCGGCGGTGGCGATGAGCCCCTCGCCGGACACGATCGAGGTGCCGGTGCCGACGACGACGTCCACCCCGTCGAGGGTGTCGGGGTTCCCGGCCCGCCCGATGCCGCAGATCCGCCCCTCGCGGATCCCGATGGACACCTTGCGGATCCCCAGCACGGCGTCGATCACGACCACGTTGCTGATGACGACGTCACACGTCTCCCGGACGGCGGCCGCCTTCAGGTGCAGTCCGTCGCGGGCGGTCTTGCCGAAGCCGGCGAGGAACTCGTCGCCGTAGCGCTGGGAGTCGGACTCGACACGGATCACGAGCCCCGAGTCGCCGAGGCGGACGCGGTCGCCGGCGCGGGGGCCGTGGGTGGCCGCGTACTCGTGCGGGGTGAGGCGGCGGGCCTCGGCCGGGTGGCCTCCGGGACGGCTCATCGCCCGGCCTCCTCGTCGTCGCGGATTCCCAGGTACCCGCAGGCGGCCGCCCTGCGCAGCGCCTCCTCGCGGGCGCCGGGCGCGTCCAGCGGCCCGTCGACGAGTCCGGCGAAGCCGATCGCGACCCGGGCGCCGCCGATCGGCACCAGACCGACCTCCAGCGACTCCCCCGGCCCGAACCGCACGGAGGAACCGGCGGGTACGGCCAGCCGCATGCCGTAGGCCTCGGCGCGGTGGAAGTCGAGGCGCGGGTTGGCCTCGAAGAAGTGGAAGTGCGAGGCGACGGAGACGGGGACGGTCGCGGTGTTGGTGACGGTCAGCCGTACGACCGCCTCCGGGTCGGTGTGCTCGGGCCCCGGGAGCAGGGCGCCCGGAGCCGGTCCGTCCAGCCCCCCGCCGCCGATCGGGTCGGTGACGACCGCGAGCCGTGAGCCGTCGTCGAAGACGGCCTCGACATGCACCTCGGTGACGATGTCGGCGACGCCCGGCAGCACGTCTGCCGGGCCGAGGACGGAGCGGGCCGCCTCGACGGCCTCGGCGAGCCGTCTGCCGTCGCGGGCGGCCTCGCAGACGGTGTCCGCGATCAGCGCGGTGGCCTCCGGCACGTTGAGCCTGAGGCCCCGTGCACGGCGGGCGCGGGCCAGCTCGGCGGCTCCGAAGAGCAGCAGCCGGTCACGTTCCGTGGGGGTCAGTCGCACGTTCCGGCACCTCCTTCGCTTCCTCTTGGCTTCCTCGACTTAGAACATCACTCTAAACGGTGGACTGCGGGAAGGGAACCATTGACACAGCTCCCCTGGTCGCCCACATTGAACGTCGCTCTAACTCTCTCAACCGCATGTCCCAGATGGCCGTCGAAGGAGACCAGCCATGCCGATAGAACAGCGCGGAGTCGACACCATCCCGGACGGGGAACGCACCAGCGGGCCGAAGGACCTGGTGTCGATCCTGCTCGGGTCCAACCTCTGCCTCGGCGTGATCATCTTCGGCTGGCTGCCGCCGTCCTTCGGGCTCGGCTGGTGGTCGTCGGTGAGCGCGATCGTGGCGGGCACGGTGATCGGCGCGGTCTTCACGGCACCGCTCGCGCTGGTCTCCCTGCGCACCGCCACGAACCTGTCCACGTCCTCCGGCGCGCAGTTCGGGGTGCGCGGCCGGCTGGTCGGCTCGGTGGTGGGCCTGCTGCTGGCCCTCGGCTACACCGCGCTGACCGTGTGGATCGGCGGCGATGTGATGGTGGGCGTGCTGGGGCGGCTGTTCGGACTGCCGGCGGGCGGGGTGGCGTACGCCGTGGTCTACACGGTGCTCGCGGCGGCGACGGTGGCGGGCGCGGTCTACGGCTACCGGGTGCTGCTGGCCATGTCCAAGGTGCTCGCCGTCGGTATGACGGCCCTCCTGATCCTCGGGATCTTCGCCTACGCCCCGCACTTCACCACCTCCGCGCTGCCGGGCGGGCGGCTATCTGCTGGGCGGCTACTGGCCGACGTGGTGCCTGGCCGCGGTGGCGGCGGGCCTGTCGGGCCCGGTCGCCTTCATCACACTCCTCGGCGACTACACCCGCTACATCTCCCCCGTCCGCCACTCCTCCCGCCGGGTCCTGCACGGCACCTGGCTGGGCCTGGTCCTGGGCCTCCTGGTCCCGCAGCTGTTCGGCACGTTCACGGCGTACGGTGCGCGGGCGGCGACGGACTACGCGGGCCCGCTGGTGTCGGCCTCGCCCGTCTGGTACCTGGTCCCGCTCCTGCTCTCCGCCTCGGCCGGCTCGGTCGGCAACGCGGGCCTGATGCTGTACTCGATGGGACTCGACCTGGACGCGATCCTGCCCCGCGCGTCCCGGGCCCGTGCCACCTACACCGTCGCGATCGTCGCCACGGCCTGCGTCTTCGTCGGCCACTACGCCTGGAACGCGCAGTCCGCGATGACGTCCTTCGTCCTCCTGCTCACCGCCATCGGCACCCCGTGGGCGGTCATCACCCTCATCGGCTTCGTCCGCTCCCGGGGCGTGTACGACGCGGACGCGCTCCAGGTCTTCAACCGGCGCTCGCGGGGCGGGATCTACTGGTACCGGGCAGGCTGGAACATCCGGGCGACGGCGTCCTGGGCACTGGGCGCCGGGGTCGGTCTGCTGGCGGTCTCCCTGCCGTCGTACCAGGGCCCGCTGCTGTCACTGACGGGCGGGGTGGACTGCAGCTTCCTGCTGTCAGGGGCCGTGGGCGGTGTCGCGTATCTGGCACTCACCGCCCAGCAGACGTCCCGCCCGGTCCCGGACGGGATCGGGGCCGGGACCGGAGCCGGGCAGGAACCGGCTCGCGCCGAGGGAAGACTGTAGCGCCGGGGGAAGGCTGCAGGGCGCCGGCCGCTCGCCTGGTTGACGAGCAGCACGACCAGCGAAGCGAGCCCCTGCCGCGCCGCGTCGCGGGCCACGCACACCTGCTTGATCACCAGAAAGCTGCCGAGCGTGATCCTGATGCGGCGGTTGAGCCACTCGTCCGGCTCGATCCGCTCGGCACGCACCGCCTGCGCCCGGTACACCTCCTCGGTGTACTCCGAGACCAGGAACCCGTCCCGGCTCGCGGTATCCGGATCGGCTGCCTCCAGGCTTCTGGACCGCGCCAGTTCGAGGATCTTCGGAACATGTTCCTGGGTCGCCCGCACGATCGCGGTCCGCTCCGTGGCAGGCACACTCACACACTCCCCCAAGACGACTGCATATGCCGAACCACCGTCAGCAGCCTGCCTTTGACGGTCCGTCGGATGCGAGCGTCACGCATCGCCGAAGCCCCAGCCCCCCGCACTCCGGCTGAGGAGGCGGGGGCCCGGGGCTCGGGACGGCTGAGTGCCGGTGGTTCGGGGCCGACGGGGGCTAGGGCCGGCGTCAGCCGAGCTGGTGCATCCAGCCGTGCTTGTCCTCCGCCGTGCCGCGCTGGATGTCGAGGAGCGCCTCGCGGAGCTTGAGGGTGACCTCGCCGGGCTCGCCGTTCGACTGCCGCCACTCGGCGCCGCTGCGCTTGACCGTGCCGACCGGGGTGATCACGGCCGCGGTGCCGCACGCGAAGACCTCGGTGAGGGTGCCGTTCTCCGAGTCGCGCTGCCACTGCTCGATGGAGACCCGGGCCTCCTCGGACTCGTAGCCGAGGTCGCGGGCGACGGTGAGGAGGGAGTCACGGGTGACGCCCTCCAGGATGGAGCCGGTGAGGGTGGGTGTGACGATCTTGTCGCCGTACACGAAGTACAGGTTCATGCCGCCGAGCTCCTCGACCCACTTGTGCTCGACCGCGTCGAGGTAGCAGACCTGGTCGCAGCCCTGCGCGGCGGCCTCGGCCTGGGCGAGCAGGGAGGCCGCGTAGTTGCCGCCGGTCTTGGCGTCGCCCATGCCGCCGGGGACGGCGCGGACGCGGTCCTCGGAGGCCCAGATGGAGACCGGTCGGACCCCGCCGGGGAAGTAGGCGCCGGCCGGGGAGGCGATGACCAGGAAGAGGTACTCGTTGGCCGGCTTGACGCCCAGGCCGACCTCGGTGGCGATCATGAAGGGGCGCAGGTAGAGGGACTCCTCGCCGCC
Source organism: Streptomyces sp. Ag109_O5-1 (assembly GCF_003814875.1). Lineage (GTDB taxonomy): Bacteria > Actinomycetota > Actinomycetes > Streptomycetales > Streptomycetaceae > Streptomyces > Streptomyces sasae. The sequence continues at coordinate 3,895,653 of NZ_RKQF01000001.1, forward strand.
GTGCGCCGGGACCCAGTCCTTGTCCTGCTGGACCAGGACGTCACAGGCCTCGATGAAGGTCTCCACCGGCAGCTCGGGCATGGCGAGCCGGCGGGCGGAACGCTGGAAGCGCTTGGCGTTCTGGTCGGGGCGGAAGGTGGCCACCGAGCCGTCGGGGCGGCGGTAGGCCTTCAGGCCCTCGAAGATCTCCTGGGCGTAGTGCAGCACGTTGGTGGCCGGGTCCAGGGGGATCGGCGCGTACGGAACGAGCTGGCCGTCGTGCCAGCCGCGGCCCTCGGTCCACTTGATCGTCACCATGTGGTCGGTGAAGTGGCGGCCGAATCCGGGGCTGGCCAGGATCGCCTCGCGCTCGGCGGCGGCGGTCGGGTGCGCGGACGGCTTGAGCTCGATCGTGGGCGTCGTCATGAGTGGTAGTCCTTCACCGGTTGTAGTGATGGGCCGCGCTCACACCCGTACGGTCGGCGTCCGGTCGTAGGACGTCCGAGCATTCCCTCATGCCGCGGCTCTGCGTTCGATTATCGCGCGGGGGCCTGGGTGGAAGGAATCGGGGTGAAAACGGACCCGGGGTCGATGGTGGCACCCGGTGGCAGGCATGGGGAAGCCGCCGGGTGCGTGTGCGACCCGGCGGCTTCGAAAGTCTTCGTGAGGCTTCGAGAAGCTCGGCAGGTCAGCCGGCTACTCGTACGGCGAGCGCGTCGCCGATCTCCGAGGTGGAGCGGGCGGGCTTGCCCTGGCGCTCGGTGAGGTCGGCGGTGACGGCCTCCTCGACGCGGGCGGCCTCGGCCTCGTAGCCGAGGTGGCGCAGCAGCAGGGCGACGGACAGGACCGTGGCCGTGGGGTCGGCCTTGCCCTGGCCGGCGATGTCGGGCGCGGAACCGTGGACCGGCTCGAACATCGAGGGGAACTCGCGGGAGGGGTTGATGTTGCCGCTCGCCGCGACGCCGATGCCGCCGGAGACGGCCGCGGCGAGGTCGGTGATGATGTCGCCGAAGAGGTTGTCGGTGACGATCACGTCGAAGCGACCGGGGTCGGTGACCAGGTAGATGGTCGCCGCGTCGACATGGATGTAGTCCGTGGTGACCTCGGGGAACTCCACGGCCACCTTGTTGAAGATGTTCGTCCACAGGTGCCCGGCGAAGGTCAGCACGTTGTTCTTGTGGACCAGCGTGAGCTTCTTGCGCGGGCGGGCCTGGGCGCGGGCGAAGGCGTCCCGGACGACACGCTCGACACCGAAGGCCGTGTTGACGGAGACCTCGGTGGCGACCTCGTGCTCGGTGCCCTTGCGGATGGTGCCGCCGTTGCCGGTGTACGGGCCCTCGGTCCCCTCGCGGACCACGATGAAGTCGATCTCCGGCTCACCGGCCAGCGGGGTCGCGACACCGGGGAGGAGCTTCGACGGACGCAGGTTGACGTGGTGGTCGAAGGCGAAGCGGAGCTTCAGCAGGAAGCCGCGCTCCAGAACACCGGAGGGGACGCTCGGGTCGCCGATCGCGCCCAGCAGGATCACGTCGTGCTGCTTCAGCGCGTCGAGGTCGGCGTCGGTGAGGGTCTCACCGGTGGCGTGGTAACGCCTGGCGCCGAAGTCGTACTCCTTCGTCTCCAGCTTCACATCCTGCGGGAGGACGGCGGAGAGGACCTTGAGGCCTTCGGCCACGACTTCCTGCCCGATGCCGTCACCGGGGATCACTGCGAGATCGATGCTGCGAGACATGCCCGGCACCCTACCCCTCGTCCCATGGAATGACATGCACTGTCCGCCATATGGACGCGTCGGGGTGTCCCGTCGACTGGCGTTCACCCGTACGTGTAAGGCGTTGGCCTGCGCTGGGCACCATTCCGGGCATGGACCTCCCCGACTTCGGTATCCCGCCGCAGCTCGCCGCCCGGATGAGCATGGCCGAGCAGTACGAGTATCTGCGCACCCGGCTGGTGAACCGCCGCACGCTGGTGACGGCGGGCGCGGTGGCGGGCGGCGCGCTGGTGACCGGTTGCGCGGGGAAGTCCGCGCGTCCGTCGGCGGCGGGTCCGACGCCGGCCACGTCGGCGGTCCACGGTGCGGCCGTCACACCGTTCGGCCGTCATCTCGCCTTCGGCGCCGACCCGAGGACGCGGATGCGGATCTCCTGGCAGGTGCCTGCCGCGGTGCGGAAGCCGTTCGTGCGGATCGGCTCGCGGCCGGACGCCCTGGGCCCGCGGGTCGCCGCGGAGATCCGGCATCTGCATACGCCGGGGGTGCGGGGGGTGCGCCCGGTGGTCGAGCAGTACTACGTCCACGCGGCCCTGGACGACCTCACCCCCGGTACGACGTACTACTACGGCGTCGGCCACGACGGCTGGGACCCGGCCGCCGCCGGCCACCGTGCCTCCATCGCCTCGTTCCGCACCGCGCCCGCAAGTCCGGAGAGGTTCGTGTTCACGGCCTTCGGCGACCAGGGGGTCGGCCAGGCCGGGAAGGCGAGCGACAACGCGCTGCTGAAGCAGAAGCCGGCCTTCCATCTGCACGCGGGCGACATCTGCTACGCGGACGGCAACGGCACCGGGAAGACCTCGGACGGCTACGACGCCCGGGAGTGGGACCGCTTCCTGCAGCAGAACGAGCCGGTGGCCCGCTCGGTCCCGTGGATGGTCACGACCGGCAACCACGACATGGAGGCCTGGTACTCCCCCGACGGCTACGGCGGCCAGTACGCCCGCTTCGCCCTCCCCGACAACGGCTTCGACCCGCACGGGGCGCCGGGCGTGTACGCGTTCACCTACGGCAACGTGGGCTTCGTGGCGCTGGACGCGAACGACGTGTCGTACGAGATCCCCGCCAACTTCGGCTACAGCGGCGGCCGGCAGACGAAATGGCTGGAGAAGAAGCTGAAGGAGCTGCGGGCGGCGAAGGGGGTGGACTTCGTGGTCGTCTTCTTCCACCACTGCGCGTACTCGACGTCCTCGCACGCCTCCGACGGCGGGATCCGGGCGGCCTGGCTGCCGCTGTTCGCCAGGTACCAGGTGGACCTGGTCGTCAACGGGCACAACCACGTCTACGAGCGCACGGACGCGGTGAAGGACGGCCGGGTCGGCCGCGCGGTCCCGGTCGGCGGTTCGACCGACCCGACACGGGACGGCATCGTCCACGTCACGGCGGGGGGTGGCGGGCGGAACCTGTACGCGTTCCCGTCCGGGGTCAAGGACAGCTACGAGGGGCACATCACCCGGCACGACGCGGTGGACAGCTTCCACTGGGTCAAGGGGCAGCACAACGTGGCGGAAACGGTGGAGTGGTCACGGGTGCGGTACACCGGCTACTCCTTCCTCAGGGTCGAGGCGGAGGCGGGTACGAGCCCGAGGCTGAAGGTGTCGGCGCTGACGCAGAGCGGGGCGCGGATCGACCACTTCGAGATACGGCGGGGCGGCTGACCCCGGGGTACGGCGCGGCTGTCCCGGCCGCGCCGTACCCCGTGCGGGTGCGGCTCCCGATCAGAGGACCGGCGCTGCTCAGTGGCCGGTCTCGCCGCCGTTGTCGCGGCGGTCGAGGGCGCGCTGGAGGGCGGCGGCGGCGTTCTTGCGCTCGGACTCGCTCGTGCGGGACACGTGGCGGACTCGGCGGCGGACGGTCGTCTCGGCCATGGGAATCGACTCCTTCGGGCATACGTGGAGTACGGCAGGGGGGTTGCGAGACGCCGGAAGGGGCGGGGAGCGGTGCCGCAGGGGTTGCCTGCACGGGGCCCGGCTCACGACCGCCATTCGCTTGATCGAGCGAGACGTTCGGCTCCTACAAAAGTAAGGGAGCGGCCCGCTTCTGTCTGCACAATTACTCGGACTTCCTACTATCTGAGACGGCGGAGTGGGTCACACGGCTGTGAGCTGGGGCTTTGACGGGTGGGGCGGATGATTCCGAAGGGGCGAACGGGTTACATGACGTCTCCGTCGCGCCAGTCGAAGACGAGTTCGTGGGCGGGGTCGAGGACGTCCCCGGCGAGGCCGGGCCACAGGTACACATCGCCCTCCTCGTCCGCCAGACGCACGATCCCGTCCTTGGGCGACAGCGCGCAGACCCGGCCGGCCCAACGCCGCCAGCCCCGGGCGGTGTAGAGCCGGGCCCCGTCCTCGCTCGCGGACAGCGCGCCGAGGTCGTACGCCCGCCCGGCGATCCCCTCCAGCGCCGCCATCACCTGCCCGCCGAGTCCCCGGCGGCGGGCGTCGGGCCGCACGCCGACGGCCTCGACATAGCCGACGCGCAGCCAGCGGCCCCGGTGCCGGGCCCTGCGCTGCACGACCGAGCCGTGCGCGGCGAGCCCGGCCCCGTCATGGACGAGGGCGTGCATGCCGCCGAGGCCGTGTTCCCAGTCGCTGTCGGCGAAGTCCCCGCCGAACGCCTCGTGGAGGAGGGCGCGGGCGGCACGGAGATCGGCGGGGCCGAGGTCGGCGGTGTGCGCGATGCGGAGCGGCATGGCCCCAGTGTCGTACGGGACTACCAGGCGACGGGGCCGTCCCGGTCGATGAAGCGGCCCGTTCCGGCGCCGGACGGCTCGGTGGCCAGCCGGACGATCGCGTCGGTGCCCTCGGTGACGGTCTGCGGGCCGCTGTGGGCGTTGAGGTCGGTCGCCGTGTAGCCGGGGTCGACGGCGTTGACGCGGATGTCCTTGAAGGCCTTGGCGTACTGGGTGGTGAGCATGACGAGGGCCGCCTTGGAGGAGTTGTAGAGCGGCGCCACGACGGTGGACTCGACGCGGGCCGGGTCGTGGGTGACGGCGACCGACCCCAGTCCGCTGCTGACGTTGACGACGACCGGGTCCGCCGACCTGCGCAGCAGCGGCAGGAACGCGGTGGTGGTGCGGATGACGCCGAAGAGGTTGACGTCGAAGACGGCGAGGGCGTCGGCCGCGGTGAGCTCGTCCGGGTCGACGTGCGGGCCGGAGACGCCGGCGTTGTTGACCAGTACGTCGATCCGGCCCTCGTGGGCGGCGACGTCGGCGGCCGCGGCGGCGACCGAGACGTCGTCGGTGACGTCGATCCGGACGAACCGCGCGCCGAGCGCGTCGGCCGCCGCCGCGCCCTGCTCCGGGTCGCGCGCGCCGACGAGGACGGTGTGGCCGAGTCCGACGAGGCGGCGGGCGGTCTCGCGGCCGAGGCCCTTGTTGGCCCCGGTGATGAAGGTGATGGTCATGCGTCGATCGTCCGCCCGGCGCGGGTCCCCTGCCAGGGACGCCTCGACCGTAGGAACGGCGGTACCAGGATCACCGGATTGGGGCACGATGGAGGGCATGGTGAGGAAAGAGGCGGCCGGTCTGGGCCCGACGATCCGTGCCTGGCGGGAGCGACTGTCGCCGACGGCCGTGGGGGTGCCGGAGACCGGCCGGGCCCGCCGTGCGACGGGACTGCGCCGCGAGGAACTCGCGGAGCTGGCCGGGATGTCGGTGGACTACGTCGTACGTCTGGAGCAGGGCCGGGCCACGACGCCCTCCGGGCAGGTGGTCGCCGCCCTGTCCCGCGCCCTGCGGCTGACCGACGGCGAACGCGAGCACCTCTACCGCATGGCGGGCCTGGTCCCCCCAAACGGCGGTCCGATCCCCGACGAACTCCCGCCGGGTGTGTGCCGCGTACTCAACCGGCTCGGGGACGTCGCGGTCGCCGTGTTCACCGCGCACTGGCAGCTGCTCTGCTGGAACGCCCACTGGGCCGCGCTCGTCGGTGATCCGTCGGCCACACCGCCGGAGCTGCGCAACTTCGCCCGGGAGCGGTTCCCGGTCGGCTCCGACGCCGTGCGCGTGGGCCGCTGGCCGGTGCTGGAGGAGGACCGCGCGCACACCGACCTCACGGTCGTGTCCGACCTGCGCCGGGCCACCGGCCGCTTTCCGCACGACGCCCGCCTGGCCGAGCTGGTCGCGGAACTCGTCGAGGGCAACGCCGAGTTCGCCCGGTTGTGGGCGAGCGGCACGGTGGCCGCGCACCGCGAGGACCACAAGACGGTCCGGCACCCCGAGGCAGGGCCGGTGGAGGTGGACTGCGACGTCCTGACGGACGGCGACTCGGAGTTCAAGATCGTCATTCTCTCGGCCGCACCCGGCAGCGTGGCCGAGGCCAGGCTGCGGACGCTGGTGAGGCCGGCCACGGGATAGCCGAACAGGGCACAGCCGCCCATGGGAACGGGCCGGGAAGCCTGCTCGTGGGTCAGGCTTCCCGGCCCGTGCTCGGGGGCTGAGGGTCAGCCCATGTGCGGGTACGCGTAGTCGGTCGGCGCGACCAGCGTCTCCTTGATCGCACGGGTCAGCGTCCAGCGCAGCAGGTTCTGCGGGGCGCCGGCCTTGTCGTTGGTGCCGGAGGAGCGGCCGCCGCCGAAGGGCTGCTGGCCGACCACGGCGCCGGTCGACTTGTCGTTGATGTAGAAGTTGCCGGCCGCGTAGCGCAGCTTCTCCATCGTGTACGCGGCGGCCGCGCGGTCGTTGGAGATGACCGAACCCGTGAGCGCGTAGTCGGACACCGACTCCATCTGGGTCAGCATCTCGTCGTACCGGTCGTCCTCGTAGACGTGCACGGCGAGGAACGGGCCGAAGTACTCGGTGCGGAAGACCTCGTTCTCCGGGTCGGAGCACTCGACGACGGTCGGGCGGACGAAGTAGCCGACCGAGTCGTCGTAGGAACCGCCCGCGATGATCTCGCACGCCGGGTCGGAGCTCGCGCGATCGATGGCCGCCTTGTTCTTGGCGAACGCGCGGTCGTCGATGACGGCGCCGATGAAGTTCGACAGGTCGGTGACGTCACCCATGGTGAGGTGGTCGACCTCGGCGGCGAACTCCTCACGGAAGCCGGAGTTCCAGATGGAGGCCGGGATGTACGCGCGGGAGGTGGCGGAGCACTTCTGGCCCTGGTACTCGAAGGCACCGCGGGTGAGGGCCGTCTTGAGGACGGCGCGGTCGGCGCTCGGGTGGGCGACCAGGAAGTCCTTGCCGCCGGTCTCGCCGACCAGACGCGGGTAGGAGCGGTACTTCTCGATGTTGTTGCCGACCGTCTTCCACAGGAACTGGAAGGTCTTGGTGGAGCCGGTGAAGTGGATGCCCGCCAGGTCCCGGTGCTCCAGGGCGACCTTGGAGACCTCGATGCCGTCGCCGGTGACGAGGTTGATGACGCCCTTGGGCAGACCGGCCTCCTCCAGCAGCTGCATCAGCAGCACGGCGGCGTGGGTCTGGGTCGGGGACGGCTTCCAGACGACGACGTTGCCCATGAGGGCGGGAGCGGTGGGCAGGTTGCCCGCGATCGCGCTGAAGTTGAACGGCGTGATCGCGTAGACGAAGCCCTCCAGCGGGCGGTGGTCGAGGCGGTTCCAGACGCCCGGGGAGTTGGCCGGGGGCTGCTCGGCCAGGATCTGGCGGGCGTAGTGGACGTTGAACCGCCAGAAGTCGATCAGCTCGCAGGGCGAGTCGATCTCGGCCTGCTGGGCGGTCTTGGACTGGCCGAGCATGGTGGAGGCGGCGATGGTCTCGCGCCAGGGGCCGGAGAGCAGTTCGGCGGCGCGCAGGATGATCGCCGCGCGGTCGTCGAAGGCCATCGCGCGCCAGGCGGGCGCGGCGGCGAGGGCCGCGTCGATCGCGTCCTGGGCGTCCTGCTGGGTGGCGTGGTGCCCGGTGCCGATGACGGCCTTGTGGTTGTGCGGCTGCACGACCTGGAAGGGCTCGCCGCCGCCGAGCCGCTTCGCGCCGCCGATGGTCATCGGCAGCTCGATCGGGTTCTCGGCCAGCTCCTTGAGCTTGGCCTCCAGCCGGGCGCGCTCGGGAGAGCCGGGGGCGTAGCCGTGCACCGGCTCGTTGACGGGGGTGGGGACCTGGGTCACAGCGTCCATGGGTTCCGTAACTCCTTGTACGTGAGCGGGTGTTGAGGCTTGCCGCAGCTTGTCGGGGATCAGCCCTTGCTGACCATCGAGCGGAGGAAGAAGCGCAGGTTCGCCGGCTTCTCCGCGAGCCTCCGCATGAAGTAGCCGTACCAGTCGGTGCCGTAGGCGGTGTAGACCCGCATCCGGTGGCCCTCGGCGGCGAGCCGCAGGTGCTCGTCGCTCCGGATGCCGTACAGCATCTGGAACTCGTACTCGTCGGGCTTGCGCCCGGCGCGCCGGGCGAGTTCCTGGGCGATCGAGATGAGGCGCGGGTCGTGGGACCCGACCATCGGGTACCCCTCGCCGTCCATCAGAGTCCGCAGGATCCGCACATACGCCTTGTCGATCTCGCTCTTCTGCTGGTAGGCGACCTCGGCGGGCTCCTTGTAGGCGCCCTTGACCAGGCGGACCCGGCTGCCGGCGTCGGCGAGGCGGCGGGCGTCGGCCTCGGTGCGGAAGAGGTAGGCCTGGATGACGCAGCCGGTCTGCGGGAAGTCCTTCCGCAGCTCCTCGTGGATGGCGAACATCGAGTCGAGGGTGGTGTGGTCCTCGGCGTCGAGGGTGACGGTCGTACCGATGGCGGCGGCGGCCTCGACGACCGGGCGGACGTTGGCGAGGGCCAGCTCGTGGCCGCCTTCCAGCGCCTGCCCGAACATCGACAGCTTGACGGACATCTCGACGCGCTCGCCGAGGCCCAGCTCGCGCAGCCGGTCGATCAGCGCCAGGTAGGCGTCCCGGGCGGCGGCGGCCTGCTCGGGGGTGGCGATGTCCTCGCCGACGACGTCCATCGTCAGCTCCAGGCCGCGGCCGGTGAGCTGTTCGATGATCGGGACGATGTCGCCGACGGTCTCACCGGGGATGAAGCGGTCGACGACCTGCTTCGTCACCGGGGCCGCCGAGATCAGGCGTCGCATCCGGTCGCTGCGCGACGCGGCGAGAATCACGGGACCCAGCACGGGGCACCTCCACAACACATGCCGTAACGGCCGCGATCCGACGATGTGGATACGGCACGGGGAACCACCGTGAAAGTTAAGGATCCCTCCGATCGTGGGCCATCGACAGCTGTCACGCATCCGTGCCACGGATCTCAGACAGATGTATGAAGGCATCCGTGAATTGCGGGAGAATGCCCGGGTGACGTCGGAATTCAAGGATGACTACCAGGAGCTGGTGGACGAGATCTCGGAGCTCCTCGGCGTCCCGGCGACCCTGGAGAACCGCGACTTCGAGCTGATCGCCTTCGGGGTGTACGACAGTGAGGGCGACCTCGATCCGTCGGCGCTGGACCCGGTCCGCACCCGTTCGATCCTGACCCGGCGCTCCACGGCGGCGGTCCGCACCTGGTTCGAGGGTTTCGGCATCACCCGGGCGACCGGCCCGGTCCGGATCCCGCCGACCCCGGAGGCGGGGGTGTACCGGGGGCGGATCTGCCTGCCGGTACGCCATCGGGGTGTCGTCCTCGGCTACGTCTGGCTCCTGGACAGCGACCCCGGCCCGACGGACGCCCAGCTGGCCGCGGCCATGGGCGTGGCCGGGCGGATCGGCGCGCTGCTCGCGGACGAGGCGCAGGCGGGGGCGGGGCTGGGCCGGGAGCTGCGGGCGGTGCTGGTCGCGGAGAGCGGCTGGCAGCGGGACATGGCGGTGGCCGAGCTGCGGACCGCCCTGGGTGTGCGCGCGGACGCCCCGCACACCCTGGTCTGCGTCGCCCCCTGGCCGTCCGCCGACCCGGACGACGCCCCGTCGCCGCGTACGGTCCCGCACGCCACCGCGCTGTGCACGCTGCCGTGGGGGGCCACCGGCCACAGCCTGGCCGTGCTGGTGCGGCTGCGCAGCACGGACGTGGCCACCCCCGCCCTGACGGCCGCCGCGCGGCTGCTCAAGGAGGCCGAGGAGGCCCGGGCGGCTGCGGCACGCGGGGCCGGAGCGCGGACGGCGGCGGCCGTGGCGGCGGGGTCCGCCGGAGCGGCCGCGGCGGCACAGGGCTGCGCGGCGGGGGTGGGCGAGGCCCGTACCGGGCTGGCGGAGCTGGGCACGGTCTGGCAGGAGGCCGCCGCGGCGACCCGGGCCGCGCTGGCGGAGCCCCGGTTCGGGCCGGTGGCGGAGTGGGCGCGCATCGGTCCGTACCGGCTGCTGACCACGCTGCCGCCGGAGGCGTCCCACGACCCGGCCGTGGCCCCGCTGCTCACCCCGGCCCACCGCGAACTGGCCCGCACCGCCGAGGTCTACCTGGACTGCGCGGGCCAGGCGGGCCGCGCCGCCGCGGCCCTCGGCATCCACCGGCAGACCCTGTACTACCGCCTGTCCCGCGTCGAACAGCTCACCGGCCTCGACCTGGACGACGGCGAGGACCGGCTGCTGCTGCACATGGCACTGAAGGGGGCACGGCTTTAGCAGCCCGTACGGCCGGGTCTCCGCCGCCCGTCACACACCCGGCGGCCGGAGGAGGTCCGCCACGGCCGCGATGCCCTCCGCGATCCGGTGTTCCGTCACGGTGCCGAATCCCAGGACCAGTTGGGGCGGGTGCGCGGCGCCGGAAGCGCGGAACGCGCTCATGCCGTACAGCCCCACCCCGCGGGTACGGGCCTGCGCCACCACGCTCGCCTCGTCGGCGCCGGCCGGCAGATGGGCCACGGCGTGGAAACCCGCCGCCAGGCCCGACAGCCGTACGGCGGGGGCGTGCCGGTCCAGCGCTTGGACGAGGGCGGTGCGACGGGCGGCATAGGTCGCGCGCATACGGCGCAACTGGCGGTCGTAGCGGCCGGATTCGATCAGCCGGGCCAGGGCCAGCTGGTCGAGGGTGGGTGAGCCGCGGTCTGCGATCCGTTTGAGGTCGGTGAGCGGTCCGGTGAGCGGGGGCGGGCAGAGCAGCCAGCCCAGACGCAGGGCGGGGGCGAGGGACTTGCTGACGGTCCCGATGGAGATCACCCGATCGCAGGCCAGCCCCTGCAGTGCGCCCACCGGTTCGCCGTCGTAGCGGAACTCGGCGTCGTAGTCGTCCTCGATGACGTACGCGTCCCGGCGCGCCGCCCAGTCGATCAGGGCGTGCCGGCGCTCGGGCGTCAGCACGACACCCGTCGGCCACTGGTGCGCCGGAGTGACGATCACCGCGCGGGCCCCGGTGGCGTCCAGCGCCCGTACGTCGACCCCGGCCTCGTCGACCGGAACGGGTACCGCCCGCAGGCCCGCCGCCTCCGCGGCCGCCCGCGCGGTGCCGGGGCCGCCCGGGTCCTCGTACGCCACGGCCTCGGCTCCCCGCCGCGCGAGTGCACTCAGGGCGAGGCTCAGCCCCTGGGCGTAGCCGGAGCAGACGACGGTACGGGCGGGGTCGGCGGCGGCGCCGCGGACCCGGCGCAGGTACCCGGCGACGATCTCGTGCAGGGCCGGACTCCCGCGCGGGTCACCGTAGTCGAGGTCCGCGGTGGGCATGCACCGGGCGGCCTCCCTGGTCGCCCAGAGCCAGTCGGCGACCGGGAAGGAGGTGAGGTCCGGGACGCCGTGCCGGAAGTCGGCGACCGGGCGGGGGCCGGTGCCGGGCGGGGCCGGCGCGGGGGCCTCGGGCACCTGAGCGCAGGGGGCGACGCGGGTGGCCGAGCCGACCCGGGTGACGAGATAGCCCTCGGCCTGGAGCTGGGCGTAGCAGTCCTGGACGAGCCCGCGGGACACCCCCAGCAGCCGGGCGAGTTCACGCGAGGACGGCAGCCGCTCGCCGGCCTGGAGCCGGCCCGAGCGGATCGCGTCCCGCAGCTGGCCCTCCAACTGCGCACACAGCCGCACCCCGCTCTCCCGCTCGACGGTCAGGAGGATTCCGGGCGACAGACCGGCCCACTGCACAGGCATGGAATTGGAGCTTAGCCGGGAGCCGGTCGGCTCATAGCGTCGAGGACATGACGACTTCGGCGAACCGCCCGGTCCTGGCCCCGACCCCGCGCCCGCGCCTGCTCAGCCGGGCGCTGCTGCTCCGCTTCGTGAGCATGGTCGGCGCGATGGTCAGCTTCTTCCTGCTGCTGTCGGTCGTGCCCGCGTACGCGGCCCAGGCGGGCGGGGGTGGGGCGGCGGGCATCGCCACCGGCTCCCTGATGCTCGCCACGGTCCTCGGTGAACTCGCCACTCCCCGGCTCGTCGACCGGTACGGCTACCGGGTGACGCTGATGGCGGGCCTGTTCCTGATGGGCGCCCCGGCCCTGGTGCTCACGGTCTCGCCGCACGTGGCGTGGATCGCGGCCGTCTGTCTGCTGCGCGGCCTCGGCTTCGCCCTCACGATCGTCGCGGGCGGCGCCCTGACCGCGACGCTGATCCCGCCGGAGCGGCGCGGGGAGGGCCTGGCCGTGGTGGGTCTGGTCTCCGGCGTGCCGTCGCTGATCGCTCTGCCCCTGGGCCTGTGGCTGGCCGGACACACCGGGTACGGGGTGACGGCCGTGACCGGGGGCATGGCGGCACTCGTGACGACGGTGTCGGTCCTCGGGCTGCCGGACCGCGAGAGGCGGACGGCACGGGCCGGCGGTGCCGGTCGGGACGCGTCGTCGGGGAGCGGTGCCGGTGCCGGGCGGCCGGTCCGGGACGAGCGTCCCCTCGGTGTCGTGCGCGGGCTGGGGACCGCTGCTCTGCTGCGTCCCGTGCTCGTGTTCGGGGCCACCGCGACCGCCGCCGGGATCCTGGTCACCTTCCTGCCGCTGGCGGTCGGGCGGGCGTCCTCCGGGGTGGTCCCGGTGGCGCTGTTCGTGCAGCCGGCCGCCGCGACCGTCACCCGCTGGCTGGCCGGGCGCCTCGGCGACCGGCACGGCAGTGCCCGGCTCGTGCTGCCCGGCCTGCTGCTGTCGGCCGCGGGCGTCCTGGTCACCGCGGCGACGGGCGTCCCGGCCGCCGTGATCGGGGCAACCGCCCTGTTCGGCGCCGGTTTCGGCATCGCGCAGAACGCCACCCTGGCCCTGATGTACGCCCGGGTCCCCGCCTCCTCGTACGGCACGGTCAGCGCGCTGTGGAACCTCGCGTACGACGGCGGGATGGGCGTCGGCGCCGCGGGCTTCGGCGTCCTCGCGGGGCTGACCGGCTACCCGTGGGCGTTCGCGGCGACGGCGGTGCTGATGCTGGGCGCACTTGTCCCGGCCCTGCGCGACCGCCGCCGCTGAGCGTCCGGGCGGGTCAGGTCCGGGTGGCGGCCTCCACGATCTGCCGCAGGCCCTCGGTGAGCGCGTCGCCGTCCGGCGCGGTCTTCGGGTCGAAGGTCCACTGGGAGATCAGGCCGGACATCAGGGTCATGTAGAAGCGGCCGAGGGTGTCGGCGGTCTCGTCGGAGACCTCCTCCTCCGGTACGCCCATCATCAGCGAGACCAGCCCGCGGCCCCCCTCGCGCTGGGCGCGGGACAGATGGTCCCGTACCTCGGGCAGTTGGTCGCCCATCGCCATGATCTCCACGCCGAGCCGCCACATCGAGCCGGGCACGCGCATGCTGTCGACGATGTTCGACCACACCTCGCGGAACCGTTCAAAGGAGCCGGGCGCTCCGGTAAGCCCCCCGTCGCCGCCCTCGAAGGACATCTCCTCCACCAGCGCGATGTAGGCCTGCGCGAGCAGTGCGTCCTTGGAGCCGTAGTGGTAGCCGATCGAGGCGAGGTTGGTCCCCGACTCCTTGACGATGTCGCGCGCCGTCGTCCGCGCGAACCCCTTCTCCAGCAGGCAGCGCTTGGCGCCTTCCAGCAGATCCTCACGGTGTCCCATGGGGGCCACCCTACCCCGCGATCCATACAACCGTCCTATACGCATGACTTATACATCCGTTCTAGACAAGCGTTTAAGACGCCCGTACATTCCTTGGCATGACGAACCCGACGAGCACGAACACCACCCCACCTGAGACCAACTCCCTTGCGGGACGCCGTGAATGGACCGCGCTCGGCGTGCTGATGCTTCCGCTGCTCCTGGTCTCGATGGACGTCTCGGTCCTCTACTTCGCCCTCCCGGCGATCGGCGCGGACCTGCGGCCGAGCGGCACCCAACAGCTGTGGATCCTGGACGTCTACGGCTTCGTACTGGCCGGCCTGCTGATGACGATGGGCGCCCTCGGCGACCGCATCGGCCGCCGCCGCCTGCTGCTGTCCGGCGCCGCGGCCTTCGGCGGCGCCTCCCTGCTCGCCGCCTACGCGGACAGCGCCGGGACCCTGATCGCGGCCCGCGCGATCCTCGGCATCGGCGGCGCGACCCTGATGCCGTCGACGATGGCCCTGCTGCGCACGATGTTCACCGACCCCGGCCAGCGCGCGAAGGCGATCGGTCTGTGGTCCGGGGTGATGACGGGCGGGATCGCGCTCGGCTCGGTGATGAGCGGGATCCTCGTCGAGCACTTCTGGTGGGGCTCGGTCTTCCTGGTCAACCTGCCCGCGATGGCACTGCTGCTGGTGCTCGGCCCGGTCCTGCTCCCGGAGTCCAGGAACCCCTCCCCCGGCCGCTTCGACTGGCTGAGCGTCCCGCTCTCGATGGCCGCCGTGCTCCCCGTCGTCTACGGCCTGAAGGAGATCCCCTCCGAGGGCTGGCACCCGCTGTACGTCGTCTCGGTCACCGTCGGCCTGCTCTTCGCGGCCCTTTTCGTCCACCGCCAGCGCACCACCGGCTCCCCGCTGATCCCCCCGGCCCTGCTGAAGGGCCGCGGCTTCACCCCGGCGCTGGTGCTGAACCTCGTCGCCTCGCTCGCCATGATGGGCTCGGCCATCTTCACCACGCAGTACCTGCAGTCGGTGCTCGGGATGAGCCCGCTCGCGGCGGCGCTGTGGAGCCTGCTGCCCTCGGTGTTCATCGGGGTCGCCGGACCGGTCACGGCACAGCTGGTGCAGCGGGGCGCGGACCGGGGTTACGTCGTCGCGGGCGGCTTCGCGGCCATGGCGGCCGGGTTCGTGCTGCTCGCCCTCGTCGGCACCGACTCGCTGTGGCTGGTGCTGACCGGGGCCGGCGTCCTCGCCTGCGGAATGGTCGCGATCATGTCCCAGCTGACCGACCTCGCGATGGGCGGCGCGCCGGTGGAACGGGCGGGCACGGCCTCCTCACTGCTGGAGACCAGCGCGGAGTTCGGCGGTGCGCTCGGGATGGCGGTGCTGGGGTCGATCGGTACGGCGGTCTACCGCCACGAGATGCCGGCCACGGCTCCGGCACAGGCCCGGGAGACGCTGGGCGGCGCGCTGGCCACGGCGGGGCGGCTGCCGGGGCACACGGGAGAAGCCCTGGTACGGACCGCTCGGGAGGCGTTCACCAGCGGGATGCAGGGGGCGGCGATCGCGGGGGCGGTGCTGCTGGTGCTGGCGGCGGTGGGGGCGGGGGTGACGCTGCGGAGGATCGGCAAGTAGGTGACACACGAACGCCGGGTGGGCCGACGGAAGTCGGCCCACCCGGCGTTCGCGCAATGGCCGCTAGACCAGGTTCACCGAACGAGCCGACGTGGCCCCGATCTCCGCCTCGACCTCGGCCAGCACGCCGGGGGCGACCGTGTCGTCGACGGTGAGGACGGCCAGCGCCTCGCCGCCGACCGCCGCACGGGCGACCTGCATGCCGGCGATGTTGATGCCCGCCTCGCCGAGGATGCGGCCGACGGTGCCGACGACACCCGGCCGGTCCTCGTAGCGCAGCACCAGCAGGTGGTCGGCGATCGCGAGGTCGACGTCGTAGTCGCCGACCGCGACGATCTTCTGGAGGTGCTTCGGGCCGGCCAGCGTGCCGGAGACCGACACCTCCTCGCCGTCCGCGAGCGTGCCCCGCACGGTCACCACGTTGCGGTGGTCGGTGGCCTCGGAGCTGGTGGTGAGGCGGACCTCGACACCGCGCTCCTGGGCGAACAGCGGGGCGTTGACGTAGGAGACGGTCTCGTCGACGACGTCCTCGAAGACGCCCTTGAGCGCGGAGAGCTCCAGCACCTTCACATCGTGCTGGGTGATCTCGCCGTAGACCTCGACGTCGAGACGGACCGCGACCTCGCCCGCGAGGGCGGTGAAGATACGGCCGAGACGCTCCGCGAGGGGCAGGCCCGGCTTGACGTCCTCGGCGATGACACCGCCCTGGACGTTGACCGCGTCCGGGACCAGCTCACCGGCGAGGGCGAGCCGGACGGACCTGGCGACCGCGATACCGGCCTTCTCCTGGGCCTCGTCGGTGGAGGCACCCAGGTGCGGGGTGCACACGACCTGGTCCAGCTCGAAGAGCGGGGAGTCGGTGCAGGGCTCCTTCGCGTACACGTCGAGGCCGGCGCCGGCGACCCGGCCCTCCTTCAGCGCCGCGTACAGCGCCTCCTCGTCGACGATGCCACCGCGCGCGGCGTTGACGATGCGCACGGACGGCTTGACCTTGCGCAGCGCCTCCTCGCCGATCAGACCGACCGTCTCGGGGGTCTTGGGGAGGTGCACGGTGATGAAGTCGGCGACTTCGAGGAGCTCGTCCAGCGACAGCACCTTCACGCCCATCTGGGCGGCGCGGGCGGGCTGGATGTAGGGGTCGTAGGCGACGACCTTCATCCCGAAGGCGGACATCCGCTGCGCGACCAGGGCGCCGATGCGGCCGAGGCCGACGACACCGAGGGTCTTCTCGGCGAGCTCGACGCCCGTGTACTTGCTGCGCTTCCACTCGCCGTTCTTCAGCGCGGCGTTGGCCTGCGGGATGTAGCGGGCGGTGGCGACGAGAAGACCGCAGGCGAGCTCGGCGGCGGTCACGATGTTGGAGGTCGGGGCGTTCACGACCATCACGCCGGCCTTGGTGGCGGCGGAGACGTCGACGTTGTCCAGGCCGACGCCGGCTCGTGCGACGACCTTCAGCTTCTTGGCCGCGGCGATGGCCTCGGCGTCCACCTTGGTGGCGGAGCGGATCAGGATCGCGTCCACGTCGGCGATCGCGGGGAGCAGCTCGGCTCGGTCTGCTCCATTGGTGTGCCGGATCTCGAAGTCCGGGCCCAGCGCGTCGACGGTGGCGGGCGACAGCTCTTCAGCGATGAGTACGACAGGTTTCGAGCTCACGTGAGTCCTCACAGGTCCAATGCGGACGGCCGTCCCGACGGCCGCAGGCGGTGGAGGTTGGCTAGCCGCGTGGAGACGCACGACGCTGTGGGCCTGACGCGTATGTAGTACGGCAGTGTAGTGGCGTGGCGGAGGTCGTCCTGCGCCTCTGCGGAAGGATCACCCGTCCGAGATTCGACGGGGTGGACAACGGGGCCGGAGCATAGCGCTCCGGCCCCGTCGGCTGAGGCTTACGCCTCCTCGTTCACCCAGCTCATCAGCTTGCGCAGCTGCTTGCCGGTGGTCTCCAGCAGGTGCTCGGAGTCCTGCTTCTTGTACTCGTTGTACTTCTTCAGACCGCCGTGGTACTCGTCCATCCAGTTGTTGGCGAAGGTGCCGTCCTGGATCTCGGCGAGGACCTGCTTCATCTCGGCCTTGGTGGCGTCGGTGATGATCCGCGGGCCGGTGACGTAGTCGCCCCACTCGGCGGTCTCGGAGACCGACCAGCGCATCTTCTCCAGGCCGCCCTCGTACATGAGGTCGACGATCAGCTTCAGCTCGTGGAGGCACTCGAAGTAGGCGATCTCCGGCTGGTAGCCCGCCTCGACCAGGGTCTCGAAGCCGGCCTTCACCAGGGCGGCGGTGCCACCGCAGAGGACGGCCTGCTCACCGAACAGGTCGGTCTCGGTCTCCTCGGTGAAGGTGGTCTTGATGACGCCGGCGCGGGTGCCGCCGATGCCCTTGGCGTACGACAGGGCCAGCGCGAAGCCGTTGCCGGTGGCGTCCTGCTCGACGGCCACGATGCAGGGAACGCCGCGGCCCTCCTCGTACTGACGGCGCACCAGGTGGCCCGGGCCCTTCGGGGCGACCATGCAGACGTCCACACCGGCCGGGGGCTTGATGAAGCCGAAGCGGATGTTCAGGCCGTGGCCGAAGAACAGGGCGTCGCCGTCGTTCAGGTTCGGGGCGATGGACTCCTCGTAGACCTGGGCCTGGATCGGGTCCGGGACGAGGATCATGATGACGTCGGCCTCGGCGGCGGCCTCGGCCGGGGTCACCACGCGCAGGCCCTGCTCCTCGGCCTTCGCCTTGGACTTGGAGCCCTCGTGCAGACCGACACGCACGTCGACACCGGAGTCACGCAGCGACAGCGCGTGGGCGTGGCCCTGGCTGCCGTAGCCGATGACCGCGACCTTGCGGCCCTGGATGATGGACAGGTCGGCGTCAGCGTCGTAGAACAGCTCGGCCACTTTGGGTTCTCTCCTTGGTGTGCAGATGTTGCGTCCCACCGTATGACGGCGGGTGGAAGGGAAGTCTCGGGGTCTCGGCATACGGGCGGCCGACGGTCGTCGGGCCGCCCGTTTCCAGCCTTACGCAGATCGGTCGAGTGCGCGCAGCGACCGGTCGGTGATCGAACGGGCGCCGCGGCCGATCGCGATCGTCCCGGACTGGACCAGCTCCTTGATGCCGAACGGCTCCAGCATCTTCAGCATGGCGGTCAGCTTCTCGCTGCTCCCGGTGGCCTCGACGGTGACGGCCTCCGGGGAGACGTCGACGGTCTTGGCGCGGAACAGCTGGACGATCTCGACGATCTGGGAGCGCGTCTCGTTGTCGGCGCGCACCTTCACCAGAACAAGTTCGCGCTGAACGGCCGAACCCGGCTCCAGCTCGACGATCTTGAGCACCTCGACGAGCTTGTTGAGCTGCTTGGTGACCTGCTCCAGCGGCAGGGCTTCGACGCTCACCACGATCGTGATGCGGGAGATGTCGGGGTGCTCGGTGACGCCGACGGCCAGCGAGTCGATGTTGAAGCCGCGGCGGGAGAACAGCGCGGCGATCCGGGCCAGGATGCCCGGCTTGTTCTCCACCAGGACGGAGAGCGTGTGCTTGGACATTTTCTTCTACGTCTCTCTCGCTCAGTCGTCTTCGTTGTCGCCGAAGTCGGGGCGGACGTCCCGGGCGGCCATGATCTCGTCGTTGGAGGTGCCGGCGGCGACCATCGGCCACACCATGGCGTCCTCGTGGACGATGAAGTCGACGACGACCGGGCGGTCGTTGATGGAGTTCGCCTCTTCGATGACCTTGTCGAGGTCGTCCGGGGACTCGCAGCGGATGGAGTGACAGCCCATGGCCTCCGCCAGCTTCACGAAGTCCGGGACCCGGGTGCCGCGGGCGTCCGGGTTGACGTCGTCGGGGCCGGAGTGCAGCACGGTGTTGGAGTACCGCTGGTTGTAGAAGAGGGTCTGCCACTGGCGGACCATCCCCAGGGCGCCGTTGTTGATGATGGCGACCTTGATCGGGATGTTGTTCAGGGCGCAGGTGGTGAGCTCCTGGTTGGTCATCTGGAAGCAGCCGTCGCCGTCGATCGCCCAGACGGTCCGCTCCGGCCGGCCGGCCTTGGCGCCCATGGCGGCCGGGACCGCGTAGCCCATGGTTCCGGCTCCGCCGGAGTTCAGCCAGGTGGCGGGCTTCTCGTACTGCACGTAGTGCGCGGCCCACATCTGGTGCTGGCCGACGCCCGCCGCGAAGATCGTGCCCTCCGGGGCGAGCTGTCCGACGCGCTCGATGACCTGCTGCGGGGAGAGCGAGCCGTTGTCGGGCAGGTCATAGCCGAGCGGGTAGGTCTCGCGCCAGCGGCTCAGGTCCTTCCACCAGGCGGTGTAGTCGCCCTGGTGGCCCTCGCTGTGCTCCTTCTGCACCGCCTGGATCAGGTCGGCGATGACCTCGCGGGCGTCACCGACGATCGGCACGTCGGCGGCGCGGTTCTTGCCGATCTCCGCGGGGTCGATATCGGCGTGGACGATCTTGGCGTACGGGGCGAAGCTGTCCAGCTTGCCGGTGACGCGGTCGTCGAAGCGGGCTCCGAGGGCGACGATCAGGTCGGCCTTCTGCAGCGCGGTGACGGCGGTGACCGCACCGTGCATGCCCGGCATTCCCACGTGCAGCGGGTGGCTGTCGGGGAATGCGCCGAGCGCCATCAGGGTGGTGGTGACGGGCGCTCCGGTGAGTTCGGCGAGGACCTTCAGCTCGGCGGTGGCGCCGGACTTGATGACACCGCCGCCGACGTAGAGGACGGGCCGCTTCGCGGAGGTGATCAGCTTGGCGGCCTCGCGGATCTGCTTGGCGTGCGGCTTGGTCACCGGGCGGTAGCCGGGCAGGTCCATGACCGGCGGCCAGGAGAAGGTGGTCTTCGCCTGGAGGGCGTCCTTGGCGATGTCGACCAGGACCGGGCCGGGGCGGCCGGTGGAGGCGATGTGGAACGCCTGCGCGATCACCCGGGGGATGTCCTCGGCCTTGGTGACCAGGAAGTTGTGCTTGGTGATCGGCATGGTGATGCCGACGATGTCCGCCTCCTGGAAGGCGTCCGTGCCGATCGAGGAGGACGCGACCTGCCCGGTGATCGCCACGAGCGGCACCGAGTCCATGTGTGCGTCCGCGATCGGCGTCACCAGGTTGGTGGCACCGGGGCCCGAGGTCGCCATGCAGACGCCGACCTTGCCGGTGGCCTGCGCGTAGCCGGTGGCCGCGTGACCGGCGCCCTGCTCGTGCCGGCACAGGACGTGGCGCACCCGGGTGGAGTCCATCAGCGGGTCGTAGGCGGGCAGGATCGCGCCGCCGGGGATGCCGAATACCGTGTCAGCGCCGACCTCCTCAAGGGAGCGGATGAGGGACTTCGCACCCGTGACGTGCTCGACGGGGGCGGACTGCTGTCCTCCGGAACGGGGCCGCGGCTGCGGATGGTGGGCCCCGGTGGCCTGCTCGGTCATCGGCATTCTCTTCTCGATGCTGAGGGTTTTTGCGAGGTTCGTACGGATTTTTACGTCCGTACGTCTGGTGCTGGTGCAACAAAAAACCCCTCGTGCCAAAAGGCAAGCGAGGGGAGCGCGCCGGTGTGGTCGCTGGGCTTTCCGGATCCTTCTCCGGTGGGGCCCAACTCAGCCGACGCGCTGTCCAAGTACGAGAATTCGGGTGCGCATGGGACTGACCCTCCCTCTGACGCGCACCACGTGTCAAGTGGGTGGGACGGGAGTCTCATTATGTGAGCGAAGGGCACTTCCGCCTCCGAGCACCGCGGGCACACCACCGGTGTACACCCCGGAGCGGCCGCCCGCGAACGCCGGCTCGGCCGGTGCGTGCGGTACCGGATAGTGGCCGGATCCGAGCGCCCGGCGCAGCCGGTACTCGTCCACCGGACCGGAGAACGCCATGCCCATCCCGTGGGTGCAGCCCATCGCGCGCAACGCCGTGACCTGCTCGGGCAGGTCCACGCCCTCGGCCACCGACTGGAGCCCGAGGTCACCCGCGATCCGCAGCAGCCCGCTGGTGATCTTGTGCAGCCGGGGCGACTCGACGATCCCCTCGACCAGACCGCGGTCGAGCTTGAGCACGTCGATGGGGAGCCTCCTGAGGGCCGTGATCGCCGCGTAGCCGCTGCCGAAGCCGTCCAGGGCGATCCGGACACCGTGCCGGTTGAGCACGGTCAGCCGGCGCTCCAGCTCGTCCAGCGGGATCCTCGGGTCGGTGTCGGACAGCTCCAGGACCAGTGCCCCGGAGGGCAGTCCATGCCGGGTGAGCAGGGACTCCACGGAGCCGAGCGGCGAGGACCGGTCGAGCAGCCGCCGGGCGCTCATGCGCACGGCGACCGGCACCACCAGTCCGTTGGCGGCCCGCTCGGCGGCCTGTTCGACCGCCTCCTGGAAGATCCACCGGTCCAGTTCGGCGGTCTTGTCGCTGTCCTCGGCCACCCGCAGGAACTCGGCCGGGGTGAACAGCACCCCCTGGGACGAGCGCCAGCGCGCCTGCGCGGAGACCGATTCGATCCGGCCACTCTCCAGACACACCACGGGCTGGTGCAGCAGCGCGAACTCGCCGTCGTGCAGCGCGGCCCGCAGCCGGGTGGCCAATTCGGCCTTGCGTACGACGTCCTGCTGCATCTGTGGCTTGTACAGCTCGACGCGGCCTTTTCCGGCCGACTTGGCGCGGTACATCGCCAGGTCGGCGTTGCGCAGCAGCTCACCCGCGCCGAGGCCGGGTTCGGCGAAGCCGACACCGATGGACGCGTTGACACGGACATCGTTGCCGTCAATGAGGTACGGCTGGGAGAGGGTCACCCTGAGGCGGTCGGCGAGCTCCAGGATGTGCCGCTCTCTGGCACTGCGGTCACGGGTGCCGTCGCCGACGATCAGCGCCGCGAACTCGTCGCCGCCCAGCCGGGAGGCGGTGTCGCCGTGGCGGACCGCGTCCTGGAGTCTGCGTGCGGCCTGCACGAGCAGTTCGTCGCCGGCCTGGTGCCCGATGGTGTCGTTGACGGCTTTGAACCCGTCCAGGTCGATGAAGAGCACCGCCGTGTTCCTGAGGGCGGGGCCCCGGTCGGAGGAGCGGCGGCCGGACAGGGCCTGCTGTACCCGCCGGGTGAACAGGGCGCGGTTGGGCAGGTCGGTGAGCGGGTCGTGCTCGGCGTTGTGCTGGAGCTGAGCCTGCAGCCGCACCCTTTCGGTGACGTCCCGGCTGTTGAAGATGAGGCCGCCGTGGTGCCGGTTGACGGTGGACTCGACATTGAGCCAGCCGCCCTCGCCGGACCGGAAACGGCACTCGATACGGGTGGTGGGTTCCTCCTGGGGCCGGGCGGCGAGGAAGCGGCGCACCTCGTGCACCACGCAGCCCAGATCCTCCGGGTGGATGAGGTTGGCCAGTTCCGAGCCCACCAGGTCCTCGGCGGGCCGTCCGTAGACCCCGGCGGCGGCCGGGGAGACGTACCGGAGGATGCCGTTGGGCGCGGCGATCATGATGACGTCGCTGGAGCCCTGCACCAGGGAGCGGAAGTGGTTCTCCTGCTGCGCCAGTTCCTGGGTGAGGGTGATGTTGTCGAGCAGCATGATGCCCTGGCGCACGACGAGCGCGAGGACCACACAGCCGGCGGTGATCAGGACGACATGGTCCGGACTGCGGCCGTTGAGGACGTTGTAGAGGATGCCCAGGGTGCACACGGTGGCGGCCAGATACGGGGTGAGTGCGGCCAGGGAACCGGTCAGCGGGCGACCCGCCGGGTACCGGCTGTGATCACCTCCCGGGACGGGCGCGGACGGCTGCTTGGACACCGCGACCCGCAGTCCGGGCACGTGCTCGTGGACCACGCGCGTGTGCCCCTCGGGCTCCTGGGTGCCCTGCTGCCGGGGCGCGGCCCAGGGGGCGTACGCGAGGAGCAGCGAGCCGGCGAACCAGCCCGCGTCCAGCAGTTGACCTGAGCGGTAACTGCTGTGCAGCAGCGGCGAGGTGAACAGGGCGTCGCACATCACGGTCAGGGCGAGCGCGCCGATCGCGGTGTTCACCGCGGTGCGGTTGCCCGGCGAGCGCCGGAAGTGCAGCGCGAGCACCATGCTGACCAGGGCGATGTCCATCAGCGGGTAGGCCAGCGAGAGCGCGGTGTGCGCGACGCTGGGTCCGTCGAACCGGGCGGCCTGGGCGAGCGCGAGGCTCCACGACAGGGTGAGCAGCGAGCCGCCGATCAGCCAGGCGTCCAGGCCCAGGCAGATCCACCCCGCCTTCGTCACCGGCCGCTTGGCCAGCACCAGCAGGCCGACGATGGCGGGCGGCGCGAAGCACAGGAAGAACAGGTCGGCGTAGCTGGGGCTGGGCACCGGCCTCTGGAGCACGACCTCGTACCACCCCCAGACCGCGTTGCCCAGGGCCGCCATCGCCGAGGAGAGGGCGAACAGCAGCCAGGCAGGTCGAAAGCGGACCCGCGGGGAGCGGGCGTAGAGGAAACACGACACGGCGGCAGTGCCGGCGGCCGCGGTCAGACCGAAGTCGCCCATGAACAGGGCGATTTGGTTCGAGCCCCAGTCGAACGCGGAACCGACGGCGTATCCCGCGCAGATCAGGGCCAGGACGAGTTGGCGGACCACGCCGGTCCCGCCGCCGACGGCCGGCGGACGGGGGTGCGGCTTCCCTGCCGGAGGCTGTGCCCGCAGCGCTCCGGGGAGGTTGGTCGTCACAGAGGTCGGCGCTGTCACGGGACCCTCCAGGTCAGCGCCGCTCCCGTGCCCCTCGGGTCCCGGTGCACCGGACGTGCGTGCCTCCGACGTCCGCTGTGCCTGTGGTGGTGATGGCTGGTGTGATGGCCGCGTCTGCGCGCAGCTGTGCGCCAGGGTCGCCGCCGGCGGCTCCGCCGCGTCGGATCGTTCGTCCATAGGCCGTGCATCGCTCGTCGCCCCCCTCACAATTCTGAAATGTCCATCCCCGGCGCCGAACGGTGCGCGGCGCAGCCCCTGTCGGGACGATACACCAGTCTCGTCACTCAGGGACATAGCCTCTCTACGCTCCGTGACGACCAGCGGCTATGTGCGTACGCACCGCGCTCGGAAGGTCGCGGACCGTACCGGAAGCGGATTACACGCGTGTTGCGGTGATGGTCAGTTGTCGGTGGATCCCGTCGTAAGGATCACGTTCCGCAGCGGCTCCCGGTTCATGTAGCGGTTCAACTGCTCGACGACGAGACGCCTGGCGCGTGGCAGGAAGGCCGAGGTGGGGCCGCCGACATGGGGGCTGATCAGCACGCCGGGCGCCTGCCACAGGGGATGTCCGGCCGGCAGCGGCTCGGGGTCGGTGACGTCCAGGGCGGCGGTGAGACGGCCGCTCTCCAGTTCGGCGAGCAGCGCCTTGGTGTCCACGACGGGCCCGCGCGCGACGTTCACGAGCAGTGCGCCGTCCTTCATCCGTGCGAGGAACTCCGCGTTGACCAGGCCACGCGTGGTGTCCGTGAGGGGCGTGGAGAGGATGACGACATCGGCTTCCGGAAGCAGATTCGGCAGTTCGGTGAGCGGATGCACGAGACCGCGCGCCGAGGCGCGCCCGGAGCGCGCAACGCGCGCCACCCGCGCGCACTCAAAGGGCACGAGCCGGTCCTCGACGGCCGCGCCGATGGCGCCGTAGCCGACGATGAGGACGGACTTGTCGGCGAGGGCCTGGTGGAAGCCGCTCTGCCAGTGCTCCTGCTGCTGGGCCCGGACGAACCCCGGGATACCGCGCAGGGACGCCAGTGTCAGGGCGAGCGCGAGTTCGGCGGTGCTCGCCTCATGCACCCCGCGTGCGTTGCACAGCGGTACGCCGGGGGCGATGCGGTCGAGGGCCGCGATCATGTCGTCGACGCCGGCGGTGAGGGTCTGGATGAGCCGCACGTTCCGCATCCCCACCAGCGGCCGCACCTTCACGTCCTGCCGCTTCATGTAGGGGACGACGTAGACGGCACAGTCCGCGGGGTCGCCCGGAAACTCCTGGTCACCGTCCCAGAAGAGGTAATTGAGCCCTTCGGGCAGGTCCGTGAACTCGTCGAGCGGGATGGGGAGCCATGCGTCGTGGGTCATGGTCAGGAGGCTATGTCAGAGGTGCGCGGGCGAGCGGGTTAGGTTGGGGGCCGGAGAAGGAGGTTCACGGGCTGGTGGAGCGCAGGACGATCGGCGCGGGGGCGCTGGCGGTGGGGGCCGTCGGACTCGGGTGCATGCCGATGAGCTGGGCGTACAACGGGTCGCGGCAGCGGGGTGACGAGTCCGTCAGAGCGGTGCACAAGGCGCTGGACCTGGGCGTGACGCTGCTTGACACGGCGGACATGTACGGGCCGTTCACGAACGAGCTGCTGCTGGGGCGGGTGCTCAAGGAACGGCGTGCCGAGGCCTTCGTGTCCACGAAGGTGGGCCTGCTGGTGGGTGACCAGCACATCGTGGCGAACGGCCGGCCGGGGTATGTGAAGCGGGCGTGCGACGCGTCGCTGCGCCGGCTTCAGACCGATGTGATCGACCTCTACCAACTGCATCGCGCCGATCCCGAGATTCCCGTCGAGGAGACCTGGGGCGCGATGGCGGAACTGGTGCAGGCGGGGAAGGTGCGGGCGCTGGGGTTGTGCGCCGTGGGGGCGCGCGGGGGGCGCAGGTCCGGCGCACGGCTCCATGACGCGACCCTGCGTCAGCTTCAGCGGGTGCAGCAGGTGTTTCCGGTGAGCGCGGTCGAGGCGGAGCTGTCGGTGTGGTCGCCGGAGGCGCTCGATGCGCTGCTGCCGTGGTGCGAGGCGCGGGGGGTGGGCTTTCTCGCGGCGATGCCGCTGGGGAACGGCTTCCTCACCGGGACGCTCACGCCGGGTGAGGGGTTCGAGCCGGACGATCTGCGGGCGCGGCATCCGCGCTTCACGGCGGAGATGATGGCGGCGAACCAGCCCATCGTGGCGGGGTTGCGGAGGGTCGCGCGCCGCCAGGGAGAGGGTGTCACCGCCGCTCAGGTGGCGCTGGCGTGGGTGCTGGCGCGGGGGCGGCATGTGGTGCCGGTGCCGGGGACCAAGCAGTGCCGGTGGGCGGCGGAGAACGCGGGCGCGGCGGACGTGCGGCTGACCGCGGAGGATCTGGCGGAACTGGGGCGGCTGCCGGCTGCGCAGGGGTCGTGGGATTAGCGATGCGGCTGCCGTGATCTGCCGGTGGTTCGCTGCGACACCGTTGTGGCTGGTCGCGCAGTTCCCCGCGCCCCTTGCAGGGCGCTGCTGCCGTCGGTTCGGCGCGGCGCCGTCGGGGCTGGTCGCGCAGTTCCCCGCGCCCCTTTGGGGCGCGCTGTACTACCGTCGGCAGGGAGGGGCTGCCGGAGGGATTTGTGATCGTGCAACGTCGAGCTGTGAGCGCCGTGTTGGCGGCGGCCGGGCTCCTGCTGGTGGTGGGGTGTTCCTCCGGTGGCAGTGGTGGGGCGCCGCCGCTCTGGGCCGCGAGTGCGTCCGCCGGTGCCTCTTCCTCTGCTTCCGCCTCCGCCGGAGCGGGCGACTCCGCCGCGCCCGCCAAGGGGTCGGTCAAGGTGGTGCGTACGGTTGCCGAGGGGCTGAAGTCGCCTTGGGGGCTTGCGCCGTTGCCGGGCGGGGCCGGGCTGCTGGTGTCCGACCGGGACGACGGGACGATCAGCAAGGTCGACGAGAAGACCGGGAAGATCACCGAGCTGGGCGTCGTCTCCGGGGTGTCCGCGGCCGGCGAGGGCGGGCTGCTGGGGATCGCCCTCTCCCCCGGCTTCGCCTCGGACCACATGATCTACGCGTACTTCACATCGGCCTCCGACAACCGCATCGTGCGCATGCTCTGGGACGAGAGCAAACCGGCCGAGGAACAGCTGGGCGCCCCCGACACGATCTTCAAGGGCATCCCCAAGGGGCTCATCCACAACGGCGGCCGGATCGCCTTCGGCCCGGACGGCATGCTCTACGCCGGCACCGGTGAGAGCGGGCAGCGCGGTCTGGCCCAGGACAGGAACTCCCTCGGCGGGAAGATCCTGCGGCTCACGCCGGAGGGTGAACCGGCCCCGGGCAACCCGTTCCCGGACTCCCCGGTCTACTCGTACGGCCACCGGAACGTGCAGGGCCTCGCCTGGGACGACAGACAGCGGCTGTTCGCCTCGGAGTTCGGGCAGGACACCTGGGACGAGCTGAACGCGATCAAGCCCGGCGGCGACTACGGCTGGCCGAACGCGGAAGGCAGGTCCGACGACCCCAAGTACGTGAACCCGATCGCCGAGTGGCACACCGACGACGCCTCCCCCAGCGGTATCGCCTATGTCGACGGCGTGATCTGGATGGCGGCCCTCAAGGGCCAGCGGCTGTGGCGCATCCCCCTGGACGGCACGACCGCCGCCGCGGAACCGCAGGCCTTCCTCACGGGCGAGTACGGCCGCCTTCGTACGGTCGTGGCGGCCGGCGGAGACAAGGTGTGGCTGGTGACCAGCAACACGGACGGGCGGGGGAAGCCCAAGGCGGGCGACGACAGGATCCTGGAGCTGGCGGTCAAGTAGCCCCGCCGGTCCCGCCCTCGGCGCCCGGTCTCACCTCCCTGCGGCCGCGCTGCGGTCGGGCGGGAAGAGCTCCAGGCGGTGCGCCACCGCCGCCGCCTCTCCCCGCCCCGAGACACCGAGCTTGCCGAGGATGTTGGAGACGTGGACGCTCGCGGTCTTCGGGGAGATGAAGAGCTCCTCGGCTATCTGGCGGTTGGTGCGGCCGGCCGAGACCAGGCGGAGCACGTCCCGCTCCCGGCTGGTGAGGCCGAGGCTCTCGGCGGGGTCGAGGGCCCGGCGTGGGGTGGCGGCGGTGAGGGTGAGACGGGCGCGCTGGGCGAGCAGGGCGACGGCCTCGGCGAGCGGGCGGGCGCCCAGGTGGTCGGCGACCGCCCCGGCGAGGCGGAGGAGTTCCGTCGCGCGGTCGCGTTCGTCGTCGCCGGCCGCCTCTTCCAGCAGGGCCTGGGCGAGGCGGCGGCGGACCCGGGCGAGGTCGTAGGGGCGGTCCAGGCACTCGAAGTCGGTGACCACGTCCGACCAGTTCGCGGCCGTGTCGGTACCCCGGGCGCGGTGCAGTTCGGCACGGGCCCAGCGCTCGTACGCCTGCCAGACGGGCGCGCCGGTGGTGAGCTTGCGGACGGCTGCGGTGAGCCGGTCGAGGGCCTCGGCACGGCCCTCGGCCGCCGCGGGCAGGTCGCGGGCGTCGGCCTCGGCGGTGGCGGCGGCCAGCAGCAGGTGCCAGCCGTAGCGGTGGGTGCCGGGCGGGAAGCCGGCCTCCAGAGCGCGGTGCAGTTCGGTGCGGGCGTCGAGAAGGCGGCCCTCCCCGGCGGCGACGCCGATGGCGACGCGGGCCACGGGCAGCGACTGCTGGGGCATGGGGTCATGGGTGCCGAGATGGGCGCAGGCGACGGACAGCCGTCGGCCGGCCTCGGCGATGTCGCCCCGGGCGAGGGCGAGATGGGCGAGGTGCAGGGCGCCGGAGCCCCGGGGTTTGGCGCTGGCCGTGGAGCCGAGGGCCCCCGCCGCGGCCTCGGCGGCCTCGTCCCACCGGCCCATCGCGTACAGCGAGTCGGCGAGGTTGCCCCAGATCCATGCCTCCTGGTCCAGCTGCCCGAACCTGCGGGTGAAGGCCAGGCCTTCGCGCAGGAGCTCCGCGGATTCCCGGGAGCGGCCGACCGCCTCCAGTTCCGAGGGCAGGTTCACATAGGCACGGCCCGCGACATGCGCCACGCCTTCCTTGAGCGCGGCCTCCTTGACCCGGTTCATCTCCGCCAGTCCGGCCTCGACGTCGCCCGCGTCGACCATGAGTCCGCCGAGGGTGAGGCGCGCGTTGAGCTCGATCTCGCGGGCGCCCACCATCCGGGCGTACTCCACGGCCCGTTCCGCCGCGGCGAAGGCCTCCGGGCCGGGTTCGTGGAGCATGGACCAGTTGGCGGCGGTGGCCAGCACCTCGGCGTGCACCTCGGACGGCGGCAGGCCGCGCACCAGGTCCTGGGCGGTGCCGAGTTCCTGCCAGCCGTCGCCGCGGCCCAGGGCCTGCACCAGCCGGGAGCGCTGCACCCAGAACCAGGCGGCGCGCAGCAGGTCGCCCTCCTCCTCGACCAGCCGCAGCGCCTTCTTGGTGATCTTCAGGGCGCGTTCGCGTTCGCCGCTGAAGCGGCCGGCGACCGCCGCCTCCGCCATCAGGTCGAGGTAGCGCAGCGGGGTGGTGGCGGGATCGCAGCCGCAGGGAGGGTAGACATCGGTGTAGTCGACGGGGCGCAGGGCGGCGCGGATCTCCTCGGGGGTGGTGTCCCACAGCTCCATCGCCCGCTCCAGGAGCCCCAGTTGCTCGCTGTAGGCGTGCCGGCGGCGGGCCACGACGGAGGCGTCGAGGACGGCGGGCAGGGCCTTGGCGGGGTCGTGGGCCTGGTACCAGTAGCTGGCCAGGCGGGTGACGCGGGCGTCGGCCGGCACCAGGGTCGGGTCGCTCTCCAGGGCTTCGGCGTAGCGCCGGTTGAGCCGGGAGCGTTCGCCGGGGAGCAGGTCGTCGGCGACGGCCTCGCGGACGAGGGAGTGCCGGAAGCGGTAGCCGTCGCCGGCGGGGGTGGCGGTGAGGATGTTGGCACCGACGGCCGCCCGCAGTGCCTCGATGAGGTCGTCCTCGGCGAGCTGGGCGACGGTGGCGAGGAGCTGGTAGCCGACGGTGGAACCGCCCTCGGCGACGATCCGGACGACCCGCTGGGCGCTCTCGGGCAGTGTTTCGACCCGGACCAGGAGCAGGTCGCGCAGCGAGTCGGTGAGCCCGGTGCAGCAGCCCTCGGTGGCGGCGACGGCGAGTTCCTCGACGAAGAAGGCGTTGCCGTCGGAGCGTTCGAAGATCTCGTCGACCTGGGTGGCGTCGGGTTCGGCAGCGAGGATGCCGGCGATCTGGCGGCCGACCTCCTCGCGGTTGAAGCGGGCGAGTTCCAGGCGGCGGACGGTGCGCAGCCGGTCGAGTTCGGCGAGCAGGGGGCGCAGCGGGTGGCGGCGGTGGATGTCGTCGGAGCGGTAGGTGGCGAGGACGACGAGCCGGCCGGTGCGCAGGGTGCGCAACAGGTAGGCGAGCAGGTGGCGGGTGGAGGCGTCGGCCCAGTGCAGGTCCTCCAGGGCGACAACCACCGTGCGCTCGGCGGCGACCCGTTCGAGCAGCCGCGCGGTGAGTTCGAACAGGCGGGCCATGCCCTGTTCGTCGTGGCGGCTGGAGGTGGCCTCGCCGAGTTCGGGCAGCAGCCGGGCCAGTTCGTCGTCCTGCCCGGCGGCGGCCGCGGTCAGCTCGTCGGGCAGCGCCGCGCGGAGTGCGCGCAGCGCGGTGGAGAAGGGGGCGAACGGCAGCCCGTCGGCGCCGATCTCCACACAGCCGCCCAGCGCGACGACCGCGCCCCGGCGGCAGGCGAGTGTGGCGAACTCCTCGACCAGCCGGGTCTTGCCCACCCCGGCCTCGCCGCCGAGCAGCAGCGCCTGCGGCTCGGCGGTCTCGGCGCGGGCGAGCGCCTCACGCAGTGTGTCCAACTCGTCGTTGCGGCCTACGAACACGGGACTCACGGACCTGGTTTCCACAGGCCAGAGCATCGCACGCGGCTCGGATCGGACGTCAGCGGTTTTCCACAGCACCGGTGCGCTTGTCGTACGACCCGAGGGCAGCCGCGGAGGCCGGTGGCCGACAGCACGGCCACCGGCCTCCGTTCGCTCGACCCCCGGGCGGCCGGTGCCGCCCGGCCCCCCGTTCACGCGGTGCGCGGGAGCCGGCGCCGGCCGCGGCGGCCGGTATGGGTTTCCTCCGCGGCGGCGGCCTTGCGGGCCGACTCCTCCCGGCGGGCGGCGCGACGGGTGCGGACGGCCTCGCGGACGAGGCGGGCGTCGGCGGCCTCGCGGCGCAGGTCGGCGGAGCGGATCTGGTGGAGTTCGTACTCGAACATGATGAATCCCTTGTGAGACCGGGTGGTTGGGCTTCGCTTTCCGCGATGCCTCCACTTTCGTCTCCCAGGGGGGTGCGCCACATCGGGAGAGTTCCGCATCTTCGGACGGCCACCGGGCCCCGGACACGCGTAAGGGGCCTTAGGGCGTCCGTAAGGTGCTTACGGACGCCCTAAGGCCCCTTGTGACCTGCGCTGTCTCAGCTGGTCGACGGCAGGCCGAGGAGCGCGTCGGAGTACTTGAGGACGGCCAGCAGCAGGCCGATGACGCCGAGCGCGACACCTGCCCAGGCGACCGACTTGATCCACGGGGCCTGCGACCTGCCGGGGGCGCCGAAGGCGGGCCGGGCGAGCACCACGACGCCGGTGATCAGCGCGACCAGCGCGAACAGACCGGCCCACAGTGCGGTGGTCTGCCACGCATCGCCGTACACCTCCTTGACCTGCTTGGCGACGCTCGCCGACGACGAGGTCTGGAGCTGGCCGATGAGGGTCTCACGGGCGGCGGCGACCGTGCCGATCCAGCCACCGGTGAGGGAGACCAGGCCGAGCGCGACGGAGACGATCGCACCGGCGCCCTGGCCGACACCGGTCGGGCCCTCCGGCTCCTCGGCAAGGTCCTCCAGCTCGTCGAGTTCGTCGTCGGCCGGCTCGGCGGAGTGCTCCGTCTCCGGCTCACCGGCCTCGTCGGAGGCCTTGGTGACATCCACCGCGGTCTCCTCGGCCGCCGTCTTGTCGGCCGCCTTCTCGTCGTTCTTCGCCTCGGCTCCGGCCTCGGCTCCGTCCACTGTCTTCGTTCCCATAACCTCGCACCGTACGGACGCTGTCTGAGAGGTCTCTTAATGATCGTCGGGCGTGGTTCGCGCGCGTGCCGCGCGCCATTCGGGGGCGAGCACCGACCAGACCTCGGTGTCCGTGCGCACACCCCGGTGGGGATGGTTCTCCCGCAGCACGCCGTCGCGGGTCATGCCCAGCCGCCGGGCCACATTGATGCTGGCCCCGTTGGCCAGCGACGCATGCCACTCCACACGGTGCATGCCACGCTCGTCAAACGCCCAGTCCAGGAGTACCCGCATGCCGCGCGTCACCAGGCCCCGCCCGGCGGCCTCGGGCTCCAGCCAGCAGCCGGCCTCACAGACCCCGCTGGGCGTGTCCCAGACCCGGAACAGCAGCCCGCCGACGAGCCTGCCGTCCAGCCGCACGCCGTGCAGGCTCCCGCCGTCGGCGGCGCGCTTCTCGGCGTAGGAACGCAGGTAGGCGCGGGCCCCGGCCAGGTCCTCGATCACGTCCGGCAGCCCGACGTGGCGGCCGATGAACTCCCGACCCCGGTCGATGTTCGCGAGCAGCTCCTCGGCGTGCCAGACCTCCAGGGGCCGCAGTTCCGCGCCGTCACCCAGGGATGTCGCGTACATCGTGCCGTTGCTCCTTCTCCAGTTCCTCCACGATCTCGTCGAGCCTCTCATGGGCGGCCCGGCACTCGGGCGGCTCGATGCTGATCCTGGGCAGCCGCAGGTCCAGCCAGCGGGGCAGCCACCAGTTGGCGGCGCCGAGCAGATGCATCAGGGCGGGCACCAGCAGGGTCCGCAGGACGAAGGCGTCGACGGCGACGGCGGAGGCGAGCGCGATGCCGAACATGGCGATCACCCGGTCGCCGCTGAGCACGAAGGCGAGGAAGACGGAGATCATGATGACGGCGGCGGAGTTGATCACGCGACTGGTCTCGGCGAGTCCGACGCGTACCGCCCGCCGGTTGTGGCCGGTCTCCAGCCACTCCTCGTACATCCGGCTGACCAGGAAGACCTGGTAGTCCATGGAGAGCCCGAAGAGGACGGAGACCATGATCACCGGGAGGAAGGGCTCGACCGGGCCCGCCCGCCCCAGACCGAGTGCCTCGCTCCCCCAGCCCCACTGGAAGACGGCGACGACGATCCCGAAGGCGGCGGCGACGGCGGCGATGTTCATCGCGGCGGCCTTCAGCGGGATGCCGACCGACCGGAAGGCGAGCAGCAGCAGGACGCAGCCGAGCCCGATCACCGTCCCCACGAACAGCGGGAGTTTGCCGACGATCACACTCGCGAAGTCGTCGTAGCTCGCCGTCACCCCGCCGACGAGGAGGTGCAGCGAGGTGCCGCGCTCCGCGCGCGGGAGTACCTCGGTGCGCAGCCGGTCCACGAGTTCGCTGGTGCGCAGCGACTGCGGGGCGGAGTCCGGTACGACGGTGAGGTACGCGGTGCCGCCGGTGCCGGAGTAGGTCACGGGGGTCACCGAGGCGACCCCCTCGGTGGCGCGGAGGGTGCTGTCCAGCATGTCGAGGGCGAGTTTGTCGTCGGCGCCGTCTACACGTGTCACGAGCGTGAGCGGCCCGTCGACACCGGGTCCGAAGCCCTCGGCGAGCAGGTCGTAGGCCTGCCGGGTGGTGGAGGCCGCGGGGTCGTTGCCCTGGTCGGAGGTGCCGAGACGGAGGGCGAGGGTGGGCAGCGCGAGCACCGTGACGACCGCGAGGGCGAGGGCCCCGAGCAGCTTGGGGTGGCGCTCGACGAACACCGACCAGCGGGCGGCGAGTCCGGTGGGCAGCTCGGGCTGCGGCCCGTGCTCGGCGAGCCGGCGCCGCTCCTGGCGGCTGAGGGCGCGCATACCGATGTACGAGAGCAGGGCGGGCAGCAGCGTGACGCTCGCCGCGACGGTGAGCATGACCGTCAACGAGGCGGCGATCGCCACCCCGTTGAGGAAGCCCAGCCGCAGTATGAGCATGCCCAGCAGTGCGATGCAGACGGTGGCACCCGCGAACACCACCGCGCGCCCGGTCGTCGCCGCGGCGTCGGCGGCGGCCTCGGTGACGGACAGGCCGCGCTTCAGGCCGCGGCGGTGCCTGGTCGCTATGAACAGCGCGTAGTCGATGCCCACGCCGAGCCCGATCAGCATGCCGAGCATGGGCGCGAAGTCGGCGACGGTCATGGTGTGTCCGAGCAGCACGATCCCGGAGTACGCGGTGCCCACGCCGACCAGCGCGGTGCCGATCGGCAGCAGGGAGGCGGCGAGCGAGCCGAAGGCGAGGAACAGCACCACGGCGGCCACGGCCACCCCGACGGCCTCGGCGAGATGCCCGCCGCCGGACTCGGTGAGCCCGATGGCGCTGCCGCCCAGTTCCACGCGCAGCCCGTCGCCCTCGGCGGCCTCGGCGACCCGGACGATGGCCTCGGCCTGTGCCCTCTTGATGTCCTCGGCCGGCCGGTCGAAGGTGATGACGGCATACGCGGTGTGCCCGTCACGGCTGATCTGTCCGGTGCCCCGGCCGCCGTAGGGACCGGTCACGGCGGCCACACCGGGCAGGCCGGCGATCTCGTCGAGGACACCGGTCATGGTCTGTTCGACTGCGGCGGCCCGGACGGTTCCGGAGCCGGTGTGCCAGACGACGGTGTCGCCGTCGCCGCCGAGGTGGGCGAAGCCCTCGCGCAGCAACTGGGTGGCGCGGCCCGATTCGGTGCCGGGGACCTCGTAGTCGTCGGAGTAGGCCGAACCGGCCACGGCAGCGGCGGCGCCGGTCCCGCCGAGGGCGAGGAGCCACAGCAGGACGACGGCCAGACGGTGCCGGACACACCAACGCGCGAGGGCTGCCAAGAACGTGCTCCCGGAGACGATTTGTAGATCTTTGACCGGGAACAGTCGTCTGCTAACCGAACAACCCGCAAAGAACGTATGAGGATTCGAGGGACACTCTTGCAGGCGGAAGCACTCGTTCAGCCTGGTTCACGGGTCCGCCCCCGCGACTGGGAGGTATGTCACAGGACAGTAACGACAACTCTGTCGCCCCAGCGGGGACGTCAGTCGAACTGGTCTCCGAGAGCCATCACCATGGTCCCCAGGATCATCAGCCACAGGGCCCAGCGGGTCCGGCCCCGGGCCCCCAGCGCCGACGCGGCCACACAGACGGCGGCCCCGGAGCCGTAGGCGACCGGCACCAGTGCGCGCACCCCGCTCAGTCTCATCAGCGAGGCGGTGAGCCCCATCAGAGCCAGCAGCGCCCCGGTCACGGTGGCGGTCCAGCGGGCCCGACGGGCGTCCTCGAAGAGGTCCTCGTCGTCGTCCGCGGCCTCCACGTCGGTTATCTCGGGTTCGGCGTCGGATTCGGCGTGTGCGGTCATGGCGGGCGAGCGTAGTACCCCCACCTGAGGAAACCGCCTGCGGACCATGTCCACAACTGCTAGCTTCCGCTGGTCAGCCTTGATCGGCCCCTCGCCGACGACCGAAGCGGGTGCATTGTTCGACATTCCGAATGAGCTCCTCTGCATCGCCCTTCACTACGAAGATCACAAGGAGCCCGTTCAACGATGTCCGACGCCGCCTCCCCCACATCGTCGAAGGATGACTCTCTCACCGGCCGTGTGACCCACCCGCGTTACCCGCTCAGCAGCACCTACGACGCCCGCTGGTCCGTCGAGAACCAGATGGGCCCGCACGCCCTGTGGCTGCTCGAATGGCTGGCCCCCGCCCTCGGCCTGGACGCCCTGCGCCCGTACGCGCGCGTGCTCGACCTGGGCTGCGGCCGCGCGATGACCTCGATCTTCCTGGCCAGGGAGTTCCATGCGCAGGTCACGGCTGCCGACCTGTGGGTCAGGCCCGACGACAACGCCGGTCGCATCGCCGAGGCCGGGTTCGCCGACCGGGTGCAGCCCGTGCACGCCGAGGCGCACGGCCTGCCCTTCGCCGAGGGCGGCTTCGACGCGATCGTGAGCATCGACGCGTACCAGTACTTCGGCACCGACGACCTGTATCTGCCCACGCTCACCCGGCTGCTGAAGCCCGGCGGACGGATCGGCGTCGTCGTACCGGCGCTGAAGGAGGAGATCACGGGCGCCGAGCCGCCGGAGCATCTGAAGCCGTGGTGGGAGCCCGACTTCTGGTGCTTCCACTCCGCCGACTGGTGGCACCGCCACTGGACCCGCAGCGGGGCCGTCGAGGTCGAGGCCGCCGACTGGCAGCCGGACGGCTGGCGGGACTGGCTGCGGTGGTGCGAGGTGGTCGCCGAGGAGAGCACGGACGACTTCCACGTCCGGATGGCGAGCCGGTCCGCGGAGATGCTCCGCGCGGACCAGGGGCGCACGCTCGGCTTCGTACGGGTCGTCGGGCGCCGTAAGTAGCCGCCTGCGCAACGGTACGGCCCCGGAGGCAGCGCCTCCGAGGCCGTGACCGCTTTTGCTGCCGCTCAGCCCTCGCTGACGCCGAGCTTCTCCAGGATCAGCTCCTTGACGCGGGCCGCGTCGGCCTGGCCGCGGGTCGCCTTCATGACCGCGCCGACCAGGGCGCCGGCCGCGGCGACCTTGCCGCCGCGGATCTTGTCGGCGATGCCCGGGTTGCCGGCGATGGCCTCCTCGACGGCCGTGGTCAGCGCGCCCTCGTCCGAAACGACCTTCAGACCGCGCTTGTCGACGACCTCGTCCGGGGTGCCCTCGCCCGCGAGGACGCCCTCGATGACCTGGCGGGCCAGCTTGTCGTTGAGGTCACCCTTCGAGACCAGCTCGGTGACCCGGGCGACCTGCGCCGGGGTGATCGCCAGCTCGTCGAGCGAGGTGCCCGACTCGTTGGCACTGCGGGCCAGTTCGCCCATCCACCACTTGCGGGCGGAGGCCGCGTCGGCTCCGGCGTCGATGGTGGCGACGATCAGGTCCAGCGCACCGGCGTTCAGGATCGCCTGCATCTCGGTGGCCGAGATGCCCCACTCCGCGAGGAGGCGGGTACGGCGGGCCAGCGGCATCTCGGGCAGGGCCGCCCGGATCTCCTCGACCCACGCGCGGGACGGGGCGACCGGCACCAGGTCCGGCTCCGGGAAGTACCGGTAGTCCTCGGCCTCCTCCTTCACGCGGCCCGAGGTCGTGGACCCCGTGTCCTCGTGGAAGTGCCGGGTCTCCTGGATGATCGTCCCGCCGCTGCTCAGTACGGCCGCATGCCGCATGATCTCGAAGCGGGCCGCACGCTCCACGGACCGCAGCGAGTTCACGTTCTTGGTCTCGGAACGCGTGCCGAACTTCTCGGTGCCGTTGGGGCGCAGCGACAGGTTCACGTCGCAGCGCATCTGGCCCATCTCCATCCGGGCTTCCGACACGCCGAGCGCCCTGATGACCTCGCGCAGCTCTCGGACGTACGCCCGCGCGACCTCGGGAGCACGCTCGCCCGCACCCTCGATCGGCTTGGTGACGATCTCGATGAGCGGGATGCCCGCGCGGTTGTAGTCGAGCAGCGAGTGCGAGGCGCCGTGGATACGGCCGGTCGCACCACCCACGTGGGTGGACTTGCCGGTGTCCTCCTCCATGTGGGCGCGCTCGATCTCCACACGGAAGGACTCCCCGTCCTCCAGCTGCACGTCGAGGTAGCCGTTGAAGGCGATCGGCTCGTCGTACTGGGAGGTCTGGAAGTTCTTCGGCATGTCCGGATAGAAGTAGTTCTTCCGGGCGAAGCGGCACCACTCGGCGATCTCGCAGTTCAGCGCGAGACCGATCTTGATCGCCGACTCGATGCCGATCGCGTTGACGACCGGGAGCGCGCCGGGCAGGCCGAGGCAGGTCGGGCAGGTCTGCGAGTTGGGCTCGGCGCCCAGCTCGGTCGAACAGCCGCAGAACATCTTGGTCTTGGTGCCGAGTTCGACATGGACCTCAAGGCCCATGACGGGGTCGTACGACGCCAGCGCGTCCTCGTACGGCACCAGGTCGGTCGTGGTGGTCACGGTGAAACTTCCCTCTCAGCCCAGCAGGACGTCGTCGTCGCCCAGCCGCTTCAGCTCGCGGTAGAGGATCGCGAGGCCGGTCACGATCGCCACGGCGGAGACCGTGGCGTCGATCAGCCGGAGCGTGTCGTGCTCGGCGCGGGCCTTCTTGATCTGCTTGGCGACACCGACCGCACCGAACGCGGTGGTGGCCATGGACAGGTACGTGCCGGACTTCGACTTCTTGAAGCCCTTGGCCTTCGACAGTGCGTTGCTCACAGCGACGGTGCCTCCTCCAGGAGCGGGTGGCCCCACTTTTCCACGAAGGCGGCCTCGACGGCGGCGCCGACCTTGTAAAGACGGTCGTCCTTCAGCGCCGGGGCGATGATCTGCAGGCCCACCGGGAGGTTGTCCTCCGGGGCGAGACCGCAGGGCAGCGACATCGCCGCGTTGCCCGCGAGGTTCGTCGGGATGGTGCACAGGTCGGCCAGGTACATCGCCATCGGGTCGTCGGCACGCTCGCCGATCGCGAAGGCGGTGGTGGGCGTCGTGGGCGACACGATCACGTCGACCTGCTCGAAGGCCTTCTCGAAGTCGCGCGTGATGAGCGTGCGGACCTTCTGGGCGGAGCCGTAGTACGCGTCGTAGTAGCCGGAGCTCAGGGCGTACGTACCAAGCATGATGCGGCGCTTCACCTCGGGGCCGAAGCCCGCCTCACGAGTGAGGGAGGTGACCTCCTCGGCCGAGTGGGAGCCGTCGTCGCCCGTACGGAGGCCGTAGCGCAGGCCGTCGAAGCGGGCGAGGTTGGAGGAACACTCGGACGGCGCGATCAGGTAGTACGCCGACAGCGCCAGGTCGAAGGACGGGCAGTCCAGCTCGACGATCTCCGCGCCCAGCTCCTTGAGGAGGGCCACGGACTCGTCGAAGCGCTGGATGACACCGGGCTGGTAGCCCTCGCCGCGGAACTGCTTGACGACGCCGACGCGCATGCCCTCGACGCTGCCGTTGCGGGCGGCCTCGACGACCGGCGGGACGGGCGCGTCGATGGAGGTGGAGTCCATCGGGTCGTGCCCGGCGATGACCTCGTGCAGCAGCGCCGCGTCCAGGACCGTACGGGCGCAGGGCCCGCCCTGGTCCAGGGAGGACGAGAACGCGACCATGCCGTACCGGGAGACCGCGCCGTACGTCGGCTTCACGCCGACCGTGCCGGTGACGGCGGCCGGCTGGCGGATGGAGCCGCCGGTGTCGGTGCCGATGGCGAGCGGCGCCTGGAAGGAGGCGAGCGCGGCGGACGAACCGCCGCCCGAGCCGCCGGGGATCTTGGTGAGGTCCCACGGGTTGCCGGTCGGCCCGTACGCGCTGTTCTCGGTGCTCGACCCCATGGCGAACTCGTCCATGTTGGTCTTGCCGAGGATGACGACGTCAGCGGCCTTGAGGCGCTTGGTGAGGGTGGCGTCGTACGGCGGGATCCAGCCTTCGAGGATCTTCGAACCGACGGTGGTCGGAATGCCCTCGGTGGTGAAGATGTCCTTGAGCGCGAGCGGGACGCCGGCGAGCGGCCCGAGCTTCTCGCCCCGGGCCTTCTTCTCGTCGACGGCGCGCGCCTGCGCCAGGGCGCCCTCGCGGTCGACGTGCAGGAAGGCGTGCACCTTCTCGTCGACGGCCTCGATCCGGGCGAGGTGGGCCTCGGTGACCTGGACCGCGGTGAGCTCGCCGGAGGCGATCTTCGCGGCGGTCTCGGCGGCGGTGAGTTTGATGATGTCCGTCATCGGGATCAGTCCTCCCCCAGGATCTGCGGCACCTTGAAACGCTGCTGCTCCTGGGCCGGGGCGCCGGAGAGCGCCTGCTCGGGGGTGAGCGAGGGACGGACCTCGTCCGCGCGCATGACGTTCGTCAGCGGCAGCGGGTGCGAGGTCGGCGGTACGTCTTGGTCGGCGACCTCGCTGACGCGGGCGACCGCGCCGATGATGTCGTCGAGCTGGCCTGCGAAGTGATCGAGTTCTTCGGGCTTCAGCTCCAGACGCGCCAGCCGGGCGAGGTGGGCGACCTCCTCGCGCGTGATGCCAGGCATGCAGCGATCCTCTGGGGTGAGTGTGTGTGGTTTGGAGCGGGGTGCTGGCGTCACATTTCCGCCGTCCGCCCGAAGGGCGGGCCCCGCGGCGTCTGGCGCGTGCGATCGCAAGACGCCGGAGCGCCCTCGTGGCGGAGCCACGTGGGCGATTCGGCAACGCGGCGAGCGTGCGTGCCAGGCGTCGCGAGGCAGGCGGAAATGTGACGCCAGTGCCCAATCCTATGGGGCGGGGCCCGGTGACCGTGCAACGGTTTCCCCCGGGCCCCGAAACGTCGGTACGTCCGCGGCTCAGCGGCGGGTGTCCCAGACCTCGCTCCGCAGGAAGTGGTTGTCGTACAGATCCTGCGCCTCCAGAAGGCTCTCCGGGGTGGCCTCGCCCAGGCGCAGGCGCTGCAGGTGGCGGAAGTACTCGAAGCGCTCCACGCCCGGTGTGATGACGATCAGGATGTCCGCGGTGCTGCCGGGAACGGCGGCGAAGGCGTGCGGTTTCCCGGGCGGGACGATGACCAGGTCACCGCGCTCGGCGGTGACGACGTCGTCGCCCGAGAGCAGCTCTGCGGCGCCGTCGAGCACGTAGAACATCTCGGCGGAGTTCCGGTGCAGATGCGGCACGGCGCCGTCGGCGCCCTCGCCGAGGCTCACCCGCACGGTGGACAGCGCACCGCCGCTGGCGCTGCTGTCGGCGAGCAGCCTGATCCGGCTCGGGTCGGCGCCGACCACCTCGGCTTCGGCCTCGCGCACGACCACGGAATCGTCGAATTTCGGTACGAACAGCGACATTTCCAAACCCCCTGTCAATGGATTGTGCCGTTCAGACGAGGAAGAGCAGCACGGCGCTGATCAGTACAACGATCGCGGTGGCGAAGTGGATCCCGAACGCGACGGCGCGCGCACCGCCGTGCCGCAGCACTATCAGCGTGTCACCCAGCGGCACGAGCGCCACGCACAGCATGAACCAGGCCTCGGCGTGCGCACCGGCGAAGGCCAGCAGCGCGAGGCCCAGGACGCCGAACGTGCCGTCCTTGAGCCCCTTGACGGAGAGATAGGCACCCGCGTCGCCCTTCGGGTCGGCGGGAACGCCGTATCCGGCGGCGGCCGGGCCCGGCTGGAACAGGAACCGGTAGCCGAGGAACAGGCAGAACAGGTCGAGCAGGACGGCGAGGGTGTAGGCGGTGACGGTCATGGAATGCCCCCTGTTTTCTAGCAGCGCTAGGACTAAGAGCAAAGTTAACAGATCGCCGACAGATTGGCTAGCGTTGCTAGAATCCTGGCAATGGGGATTCACGGGCAAGGACGCCCACCTTGTGACCGGGTAAGGGAAAGCGCCCCGTCAGGGGCGCTGGGAGTACCCCCGGCCGAAGGCTGGGGGAGGAACTGCGCGAGCAACCAACGACGCGCCCGAAGCCGAAAACGGTGAACGCCCCCTACGGCGGCGCCCACAACCGACCCATCGACAACCGCCGACGGCGCAACACCCCCGCGGGAGACGCTCACCTCTCGGGGAACGGACGGGTGGGCGGGCGGGCCGGTGGGGCTACTCCGCGGCCGGCAGAGCCGCCCGCGGCCGCTGCCACCCCCGCGACCCCCGCGCCAGCAGCCACGCCGTCGTCTCCTCCGGCGGCATCGCGGCCGCGACCAGCCACCCCTGCACCGCGTCACACCCGAGATCCCGCAACCGCTCCCACGTCTCGTCGTCCTCCACGCCCTCCGCGACGACCAGCAGCCCCAGCGAATGCGCGAGATCGACCGTGCAGCGCACGATCTCCGCGTCCTCGTTGTCCACCGCCAGCCGCGCCACGAACGACCGGTCGATCTTCAGCTCGCTCACCGGCAGCCGCCGCAGATGCACCAGCGACGAGTACCCCGTACCGAAGTCGTCGAGTGACATCTTCACGCCGTGCCCGTGCAGCCCCGCGAGGGTGTCGGCGGCCCGCTGCGGGTCCTCCAGCAGCACATGCTCGGTTATCTCCAGCTGCAGCGCCCCCGCCGGAACCCCGTGCCGGGCCAGCCGTGCCGCCACCAGGCCCGCGAACCCCGGCGTGTGGACGTCACGCGGCGAGACGTTCACCGCCACCGGCACCCGCAGCCCCTGTGCCCGCCACT
The DNA here is from genome assembly GCF_003814875.1 of Streptomyces sp. Ag109_O5-1. Taxonomy (GTDB): domain Bacteria; phylum Actinomycetota; class Actinomycetes; order Streptomycetales; family Streptomycetaceae; genus Streptomyces; species Streptomyces sasae. Next base: position 3,937,564 of record NZ_RKQF01000001.1, read on the forward strand.
CGGCGACCTGGCCGAGCGCGGTCTCCAGCACGTACTCCGTCAGATGGGGCATCAGCCCGGAGGACTCGGCGATCGCTATGAACTCGTCCGGCGGCACCTTGCCACGCTCGGGGTGCACCCACCGGACCAGCGCCTCGAGACCGGCCACCTGGCCGTCGAAGCGGACCTTCGGCTGGTAGTGCAGCTGCACCTCGTGCGCGTCCAGGGCGCGGCGCAGATCCCCCAGCAGGCCCAGCCGGTCCGGGGTGTTGGAGTCCCGCTTGGACTCGTACACCTCGACGCCCGTACGGTCCCGCTTCGCCTGGTACATCGCCACGTCCGCCCGGCGCAGCAGTCCCTCCGCGTCGAGCGCGTGGTCGGGGAAGACGGCGACGCCCGCACTGGCCTCCAGGACCAGCGTGAGTCCGTCGAGGTCGAGCGGGGAGGAGAGCACCGTGACCAGGTTCCGGGCCACCCGGGTCGCGGAGGTCGTGGAGTCGGCGACGGGCAGTAAGACCGCGAACTCGTCGCCGCCGAGCCGGGCGGCCTCCGCACCGCGCGGCAGCGCGGCCCGCAGCCGGTCGGCTATCTGCAGCAGCAGCCGGTCACCGGCGAGATGACCGAGCGTGTCGTTGACCGAACGGAACCGGTCGAGGTCGATCAGCATCAGGGCCGAGCGGGCGCCGATGCGCTCGGCGTCGTCGAGGGCGGTCCAGATCCGCTCCAGGAGCCACTGCCGGTTGGGGAGCCCGGTCAGCGGGTCGCGCAGCTGCTCCTCCGCCCGGGCCCTGGCTATCCAGAGGGTGGAGTCGAGGGCGACCAGCGGGATGGAGAACAGCGGCAGCAGCAGCGGCTGGGCGACGGCGACCACGCAGATCAGCGGGGCGATGCCGAGCAGGGCGACGGCGACCAGGCCCTGCCTCATCAGCGCGGTGCGGGCGACGGTGGGCACTCCGCCGCCGCGCGGTGCGTGCAGGTACCAGAGCAGGGCACGGGTGACGGCGAGATAGGCCACCGCGACGAGCACGACCTCGGGGGCCGCGGCGATGGTCCAACCGGCCGGGTCCCAGGGGGACTCCACGGTCGGGACGCGTCCGAACGCGCCGAGCACCAGCGCGCCGGCACCGATGCCGAGGATGTCCACCGCGCCGTGCAGGACGCCCTGCCGCCAGCGGTGGCGCCTGGCTATGCCGACCAGGACGACGACGGTGAGGCTGACCAGGCCGGCGGGCACCCAGCCGTAGAGCACGAGGACGGCGAGGGTGAGGGCGGCGCCGGAGCCGGTGCCGCCCCACCAGCGGGCGCGGCCGAGCAGCACGAGGTGGCCGACGATGATGCCGGTCAGCACGGCCAGCGCCCAGCCGACCGTGCCGGACGGGAAGAGGGCGTGGTTGTCGCTGAACGCGCGGTAGAAACCCGCGCCGAGGGCGAACGCGGCGGCCCCGACGACCCCGGCGGGCAGTGCGGGCCAGGACAGGTGCCGGTCGTGATCGGAGCCGGTCAGGTCGGGCGGCGGTTCGATGGCGGCCAGCGGCAGCGGGTCACGGGCGTCCGCCGCGCCGCTCGGTACGGGCAGGCCCACGCGCCGATCGCCCAGCACCGTCCACCGGCTCCCCCGCCACGCGCCCGGCCGGCGGCGCAGCGGCAGCCGCGCGTCCGGGGCGGCGCTCTCGGTCGGTTCCATTCCCGTCCCTCTCACAGCCGGCGGTGCCCACGCCATGCGGTCCGTGCCCTCCTGGAGCACGGGAATGCCCCGACCGCAGCTGGGCACGGCAGGCGCACACCTCAACAGTAGGCCGCAGAAGGCTTTCACGGGCAGCGGTCGCCGACGGTTGCCCGTTTGCACCCCGGCCACCCGTATGCATCTGGTATGCGCCGAACGGGTGGCCTTCAACCGCTACTCCTCGGTCGGAAGGGCGACTTCGGCCGCTGCGTCCGGTCCCTGCTCCAAAAGGACGACAAATCCGTCCTCGTTCAGAACCGGCACCTTGAGCTGCATCGCCTTGTCGTACTTCGATCCGGGGTTGTCACCCACGACCACGAAGGACGTCTTCTTGGACACCGAGCCGGTCACCTTGGCACCCCGGCTCTGCAGCGCGTCCTTGGCGCCGTCCCGGGTGAACTGCTCCAGGGTTCCGGTCACGACGACGGTGAGACCCTCCAGCGGACGCGGTCCCTCGTCCTCGCCGGTGGACTCGTCCTCCAGCGGGACTCCAGCGGTCTTCCACTTTCGGATGATCTCGCGGTGCCACTCCTCGGCGAACCACTCCTTGAGCGCCGTCGCGATGATGCCGCCGACGCCGTCGATGTGGGAGAGCTCCTCCTCGGTGGCCTGCTCGATGCGTTCGATGGAGCGGAACTCGCGGGCCAGCGCCTGGGCGGCGACCGGTCCGACGTGCCGGATGGACAGGCCGTTGAGGAAGCGGGCGAGCGGGCGGGTCTTCGCCTCCTCGATGTTCTGCAGGAGCGCGAGGGTGTTCTTCTTGGGCTCGCCCTTCTGGTTGGCGAAGACCGTGACGACCTTCTCCTCGCCGGTCTTGGGGTCGCGCTTGGGCAGCCCGCTGTCCGGGTCCAGGACGTACGCCTTGATGGGCAGCAGCTTCTCCACCGTGAGGTCGAAGAGGTCGCCCTCGTCGGCCAGCGCCGGGTCGGCCGGCTCCAGCGGTCGGGTGAGCGCGGCCGCGGCCACCGCGCCGAAGTGCTCGATGTCCAGGCACTCCCGGCCCGCGAGGTACGACACCCGCTCCCTCAACTGGGCCGGGCAGGTGCGGGCGTTGGGGCAGCGGAGGTCGATGTCGCCCTCCTTCATGGCCCGCAGCGGTGTCCCGCACTCGGGGCACTCGGCCGGCATCACGAACTCCCGCTCGGTGCCGTCCCGCAGGTCGACGACCGGGCCGAGGATCTCCGGGATGACGTCACCGGCCTTGCGGATGACCACCGTGTCACCGATGAGCACGCCCTTGGCCTTGACGACCTCCTGGTTGTGCAGGGTGGCGAACTCCACCTCGCTGCCCGCCACCGTGACCGGCTCGACCTGCGCGTACGGCGTGACCCGGCCGGTGCGGCCGACGCCGACCTTGATGTCGATCAGCTTGGTGTTGACCTCTTCCGGCGCGTACTTGTAGGCGATCGCCCAGCGCGGCGCACGCGCGGTCGAGCCCAGCCGCCCCTGGAGACGGATCTCGTCGAGCTTGACGACGACACCGTCGATCTCGTGCTCCACGGAGTGCCGGTTCTCGCCGTAGTACGCGATGAACTCCCGTACGCCGTCGAGGTCGTCGACCACCCTGTTGTGCGAGGAGGTCGGCAGCCCCCAGGTCTTGAGCAGCTCGTACGCCTCGGAGAGCCGGCCCAGCGCCTCGAAGCCCTCCAGGGCGCCGATGCCGTGGACGACCATGTGCAGCGGGCGGGAGGCGGTGACCCGCGGGTCCTTCTGGCGCAGTGAACCGGCGGCCGCGTTGCGCGGGTTGGCGAAGGGCTTGTCACCGGCCGCGACCAGCCGTTCGTTGAGCTCGGCGAACTTCTCCATCGGGAAGTAGACCTCGCCGCGGATCTCCACGAGGTCGGGCACGTGCTCGCCGTTCAGCCGGTCCGGGATCTCCGCGATCGTACGGACGTTGGGCGTGATCTCCTCGCCGGTACGGCCGTCGCCGCGGGTCGCCGCTCGGGTCAGACGCCCGTGCTCGTAGGTGAGGTTGACGGCGAGGCCGTCGACCTTCAGCTCGCACAGGTAGTGGTAGTCGGAGGTGCCGACGTCCTTGTGGACGCGCTCGCCCCAGGCCGCCAGTTCCAGGTCGTCGAAGGCGTTGTCGAGCGAGAGCATGCGCTCGCGGTGCTCGACCGAGGTGAACTCCGTCTTGTACGCCCCCGCGACCTTCTGGGTCGGCGAGTCGGGCGTGCGCAGCTCGGAGTACTCCTCCTCCAGTGCCTCCAGGGCACGCAGGAGCTTGTCGAACTCCGCGTCGCTGACGACCGGGGCGTCCTTCACGTAGTACCGGAAGCGGTGCTCCTCGATCTGCTCAGCGAGCTGCGCGTGCTTCTCCCGTGCCTCGGCGGGCACCGTCGTCTCCGCTTGCTTGTCGCCGGCCACCGTGTTGTCCTCCCGTTACTCTGGGTTGTCCGCGAGTGATCTCGCCGCCCGGACGCAGTGGGCGAGCGCCTGCCGGGCGTACGCGGGGGAAGCGCCCGCGAGCCCGCACGACGGGGTGACCGTGACCGCCTCCGCGAGCAGCCCCGGCCGCAGCCCCAGCCTGCGCCACAGCGTCCTGACACCCATGACGCTACCGGCAGGGTCTGACAATGCGGCGTCCGTGCCGGGCACGACACCGACGAACAGCCCGGTACCGCCCTCCACGGCCTCGCCGATCGCGTCCTCGTCACGTTCGGTGAGGAGCGAGAAGTCGAAGGAGACGGCGGCGGCTCCGGCCCGGCGGAGCAGGGCGAAGGGGACGTCGGGGGCGCAGGAGTGGACGGCCACGGGCCCGTCGGCGTGGACCCCGATGACGTCCCGCAGGGTCGCCTCGACGATCTGACGGTCCACGGCCCGGTGGGTACGGTAGCCGCTGGCGGTCCTCACCTGCCCGCGCAGTACGGCGGTGAGGGACGGCTCGTCGAGCTGGAGCACGACAAGGGCGCCGGGGATACGGCGCCGCACCTCGGCCAGGTGCAGCCGGAGGCCCTCGCCGAGGGAGGCGGCCAGGTCACGGCAGGCGCCGGGGTCGGAGAGGGCCGACTCGCCGTTCCTCAGCTCCAGGGCGGCGGCGAGCGTCCAGGGACCGACCGCCTGCACCTTCAACGGGCCCGCGTAGTCCTGGGTGAACTCCTCCAGCGCGTCCAGGTCCTCGCCCAGCCAGGACCGGGCCCGCCGGGTGTCCCGGCCCGGCCGGTCGCCGATCCGCCAGCCGCTGGGCTCCACGCGCGCGTACAGCTCGACGAGCAGGCCGGCGGTGCGGCCGATCATGTCGGCGCCGGGGCCGCGGGCGGGCAGTTCGGGCAGGAACGGGAAGTCCTCGAAGCTGCCGGTCGCGGTCTTGGCGGCCTCTCGGGCGTCGGTGCCGGGGAGCGAGCCGACGCCGGTGGCGGGGCCGAAGCGGGTTTCTGCGTTCACGTGAGGAGCCTAAGCGGGGTGACCGGTGCGGTGTGCGGCGGCGGGTGGCGGCGCGAGGCCGGCCGTCGCGGTGGTGCTGATCTTGGTGCGCAGTGCCCGGGCCTCCGGCAGGCCCAGTTCGTCGAACAGGTCCAGGGCCCGCCGCCAGGCGTCCAGCGCGGGGCCGGGCGCGCCCGCCGCCTCGTGGGTGTCGCCGAGGTAGGTGAGGCAGATGGCCTCGCTGCGGAGGTCGCCGGTCTTGCGGAAGAGCGGGAGGGCACGGTCGTAGCACTCCACGGCCGTGGTGTGGCGGCCCAGGCGCCGGTGGATGTAGCCGAGGCTGTCCCAGGTGTGTGCCTGGCCGCTCAGGTCGCCGGTCGCCTGGACGAGCGGCAGTGCCTGCCGGCAGTGCTCCAGGGCCTCTCCCAGCTCGCCGAGTTCGGCGAGGTACCAGCCGATGTCGTTGAGGGCGACCGCCTGGCCGCCGCGGTCGTGGGCGAGCCGGAAGTGCTCCAGGCAGCGGCGTGAGTAGTGCAGTGCCTCCCGGGTCACGCCGTGTGCCCAGGCCATCTTGGCCAGGTTCTGGCAGGTGCGCGCCTGACCGGCGTGGTTGTCCAGCCGCCGGAAGAGGCCCAGCGCCCGGGTGAAGTGGTAGCGGGCACCCTGCCGGTCCCGCAGCTGGAAGCGGGCCAGGCCCAGGCCGCGGTGGGCGGCCGCCTGTCCTGCCGGGTCCTCGTGGCACTCGGCCGCGCGCAGGGCGACGGTGTGGATGTCGGTGAGGGCCTGCCAGTTGCCCTGGCGTTCGAGGAACGTGGTCAGGGTCGCGGCCAGTTGCCAGGTGTGGGCGTCGAGGCCGGGCGACCGGCGCTCCACGGCCGACAGCAGTACGGACTGTTCGGCGATCAGCCAGGCCAGCGCCTCGTCGTAGTCGGCGAGTTGGCGGGGCAGGGCGCCGGGCTCGGCCGGGGCGAGGGTCATCGGGTGGCGGCGCCGGGTCAGCAGGGCGTCGGCCGCGTACGCCGTGTGCAGATAGTGGTCCAGGACGCGGCGGGTCGCGGCCCGGGTCGCGCGTGCGTCGTCGTGTTCGGCGACCAGTTCGACGGCGTAGGCCCGCAACAGGTCGTGACAGGTGTAGCGGTGGTGGGTGTGCTCGATCAGCAGATGGGCAGCGGTCAGTTCCGCCAGCGGCGCGCGGACCCGCCCCACGCCCACGCCGGCGAGCGCGGCGAGGGACGTCAGGTCGGCGTCGGGGCCGGGATGCAGGCCGAGGAGCCGGAAGAGCCGTGCCGCCTCCGGGCTCAGAGTCCGGTACGACCAGTCGAAGACCGTCCGTACCGCGGTGACCGGGTCGCCGGTGTCCAGCGGGTCCAGGATCCGCTCGGCGGTACGCAGTTCGTCGGCGAAGGCGGCCAGCGGTACGGCGGGGCGGGCGGCGGCGCGGGCGGCGACGACCGCGAGGGCGAGCGGCAGCCCGGCGCAGCGCACCACGATCTCGTCGACGGCGGCGGCCTCGGCCGCGACCCGGGCGGCGCCCAGACGGCCGGCGAGCAGGTCGCGGCACTCCTCGGCGCCGAGCAGGTCGAGCGCGAGCAGCCGGGCGCCCTCCGCGGCGGCGAGCCCGGTCAGCGGAGCCCGGCTGGTCACCAGGGCCAGACAGCCCGGCGCACCGGGCAGCAACGGCCGCACCTGGTCCGCGTCGCGGGCGTTGTCGAGGACGACCAGGACCCGGCGGCCGGACAACAGGCTGCGGTACAGGCCGACTTGCGCGTCCGGCGACTCCGGCAGCCGGGCGGCGGGCACCCCGAGCGCCTCCAGGAATCCGCGCAGGGCTCGGTCCGGGGGGAGCGGTGCGCCGCCCGGGTCGAAGCCGCGCAGGTTCACGTACAACTGCCCGTCGGGGAAAGCCGGACGGGCCTGCCGTGCCCAGTGCACCGCCAGTGCGGTCTTGCCCACACCGCCCATGCCGGACAGCGCGGACACCACGACCGCCGCCGGGCGCCGCCCGACGTCGTCGAGCAGCGCATCCAATTGGGCGAGTTCGTCGACGCGCCCGGTGAAACCCGCTGAGCCCGGCGGGAGTTGGGCGGGCGCGGCGTACGGCGCGGCGCCGCCCTCCGGGACCGCGAGGGTGGCCGCCGGATCGGACGCGGCACGCTCCGCCGGGTGCGCGTCGGCGGGGGCGGACGACGGACCCGAGCCCCCGCGCCCCTCCGACTGCCGGTCGGCAGGAGCGACCGACAACTCCGACGCCCGACGCCCCTCCGACTGCCGGCCGGCGGGCACGGCCGACGCCCCCGACACCCCACCCCCGGCCCCACTCCGATCAGCAGAGGCGACCGACGACTCCGACGCCCGACGCCCTTCCGCACTCCGATCCGCAGAGACAGCAGGCGCCTCCAACTCCCCCTCTCCCGCCCGACTCCGATCGGCGGGAACGACCGACGACTCCGACACCCCACGCCCCGCCCGATGCCGATCAGCAGGAGCGACCGGTGAATCCGACGCCCGGCGCCCCTCCGGGTACCGGCCGGCGGGCACGGCCGACGGCCCCGACTCCCCCTGCCCAACCCGACTCCGATCGGCGGGAACGACCGACGGCTCCGGCGCCCGGCGCCCCTCCGAGTGCCGGCCGGCGGGCACGGCCGACGGCCCCGACTCCCCCTGCCCAACCCGACTCCGATCGGCGGGAGCGACCGGAGAATCCGACACCCCACGGCCCGCCCGACTCCGATCGGCGGGCGTGGGCGGCAGTTCCGGGGCCGTTCGCCCAGCCCGGTGTCGGTCGGTGGGGGTGGTCGGGGTCGGGTGTACGGGCTTCGGGGCAGGGGCCTTCTCGTGTCCGCGGGCGGCAGTCCTGCCTTGTTCGCGGGCGGGGGCCAGGGGGCGGTCCCGGAGGATCTCCTGGTGCAACTCCCACAGCCGGCGCCCGGGTTCGGTGCCGAGCTCCTCCACCAGGCGCTCTCTGGTCCGGGCGTAGCAGCGCAGCGCCTCGCCGCTGTCGCCGACCGCGTGCAGGGCCCGCATGAGGGCCTCCGCCAGGGGTTCCGTCAGCGGGTACTCGCCCAGCAGGTCCGCCAACTGCCCCACCACGGCCGCCGGGTCGCCGCCGTGGATCTCCAGGTCCGCGAGGCGTACGGCGGCGTCCACGCGCTGCAGACGCCAGGTCTCGCGCATCCGGGCGGGCCAGTTCCCGGGCAGACCGGCGAAGGGCTCGCCGCGCCACAGTCCGAGCGCCTCGCGCAGCCGCGCGGCACGTGTGCGGTCGGGCAGCGCGTCGTCGCGGGCCGCCGCGGCCAGCCGCTGGAAGCGGTGCAGGTCGACGCTGTCGGGTTCGAGGTCCAGCTGGTAGCCGCCGGCCCGGCGCAGCACCGGTAATCGCCCCTCGCCGCTGTCGTCCAGGCGTTCCGCCACCCGCCGGATGCGGGCGACGTGCGCGTACAGGGCGCGGCGCGCGCCCTCTGGTGGATCGGCGCCCCATACCCGGTCGACGAGCGCCTCGACCGGCACGGGCCGTCCGACGTCCACCGCCAACGCGGCCAGCACCGCCCGGCGTTGGGGCGGCCCCAGATCCACCGGCGTCTCGCGCACCAGCAGTTCCACCGGTCCCGACAGACACAACCTCAGCATTGCGCCCACCCCCGTCCGCCCCGCATTCACAGTCTCCTCACATCCGTGGGCTGGGCGACAAGCTTTCGACAAGAAATCGGCTCACACCCGGCCACCACCCTGGTCCGGGCGGTTTCGCGCCGGTACATCGGCGTGTCGCGCTCGGGACCGCACCCCGTACCGGAACCGGACGGGGCTCACACGTGAAAACGGGGGTTGACACGTGCATCGACCGGAATGGGTGACCTCGCCCGTCTCGGCACCGTCACGGATCGCACCGCCGGCCTCGGCCTCTTCGGCAGGCCTCGGCGGAGCGTTGCCGGCGGCGGCCGGACGGGGTGTCCTGGAAGGGGCCTTCGCTCTGCTGAACGCGCTGCAACGGGAACAGGACGCCGGTGTGACCGCGCTCGCCGCCGCGTGCGGCCTGCCCAAGACGACCGCGTACCGGCTGCTCGACCAACTGGTGGAACTGGGAGCCGTCGAACGCAGTGCGGGCCGGTACCGCATCGGGCCGGGCATGTTCCGGCTGGGCCAGGGCTGGCAGCCGCACCCGGGCCTGCGGTCGGCCGCGCGGAAGCCGTTGCGGCGGCTGACGGCCGTCACCGGCATGACGGTCGCGCTCGCCGTACTGCACCGGGGCCAGACGCTGGTCCTGGACTGGACGGCGGCAGCGGACGCGCCGCGCCCGCTGCCCGACGACCGGCTGGTCTGGCCCTGGTACACGGCGGCCGGCAAGGTCCTCGCCGCCTGGACCCGCCCCGGCCCGGCGCCCGGCCCGCTGCCCCGGGACTGGCCACAGGAGGCCGGGCGGATCCGGGAGCTCGGGGCCGCCTACGACCACGAGGAGGTACTGGAGGGGGTGTGCTGCGCCGCCGTACCCGTGTACGCGGCGGACGGTGCCCCGGTGGCGGCACTGAGCGTGCTGACCGGCCCCCACCACCACCTGGACCGCCTCGCCGACACCGCCCGCCGTGCCGCGTCGGCCATCACGGCGGGGCTCGGCCGCCGCCGGTGACGCCCGGACCGGCGCCCACCGCCCCACCGTCCCGCGCCGGAGACCGGCCGACGGCGGCTCACGCAGCCCCGGGCCCCCGTCACCGTTCAGGGAGGACACCCATGACGTCGTCGCCCGCACGCCCCGGGAAAGACCGCGTTTCCCGGCCCGGACGGGGGCGACGGGGGCTGAGGCCCCTAGCCGCGCGCCGGGCCGGGGCGCACGGTGACGTCGTTGATCTCCGCGTCCCTCGGGAGGTCCAGGGCCGTGAGGATCGTGGTGGCCACCGACTCCGGGGCGATCCACCTCGCCGGGTCGTACTCCTTGCCCTCCTGCTGGTGGACCTTGGCCTGCATCGGGCTCGTCGTGCGGCCCGGGTAGACCGAGGTGACCCTGATGCCGTTGCCGCCCTCCTCGTGACGCAGGGAGTCGGCGAGGGCCTTCAGGCCGTGCTTGGACGCCGCGTACGCCGACCAGCCCGCGTGGGCGTTGAGTCCCGCGCCCGAGTTCACGAACAGCACATGGCCTCGGGCGGCGCGGAGTTGGGGCAGGAAGTGCCGGGTCAGCTCGGCCGGTGCGACCAGGTTGACGTTGAGCTGGTGGCGCCAGGACTTCGGGGTCAGCTCGCCGACCTCGCCCAGGTCGACCACGCCCGCGATGTGCAGCAGCGAATCGATCCGCTCCGGGAGTGTCTGGTGGGAGAACGCCCAGGACAGCTTGTCCGGGTCCGCCAGGTCGCCGACCAGGGTGCGGGCGCCGGGGAATTCCGCCGCCAGTTCCTTCGCGCGGCCCGCGTCGCGCGCGTGCAGGACGAGTTCGTCCCCACGCGCGTGCAGCCGGCGGGCCACGGCGGCGCCGATACCGGAACCGGCGCCGGTGATCACATGAGTTGCCATGAGGGTCATGCTCGCATCAGCCGGCGTTCCGGCCGGCCTCCAGGTGGGCGAGCGCGTCGGCGGGTTCGGCGGCGAAGTGCATCAGCTCCGACAGGGGGCGAGGCAGGAAGCCCTCCGCCTCCATACGGCGGAACTGTTCCTCCAGGCCGTCGTAGAAGCCGGCGGTGTTCAGCAGGACGACCGGCTTGTCCGTGCGGCCGTGCTTCTTCAGTTCCAGGATCTCGGTGGCCTCGTCGAGGGTGCCGGTGCCGCCGACCATGATGACCACGGCGTCGGCCTTCTCCAGGAGAAGCCGCTTGCGCTCCGCGAGGTCGGCCGCGACGACCATCTCGTCGGCGCCGGGGCGGGCCTTGTTCGCGAGGAAGTCGACGGAGACGCCGATCAGCTTGCCGCCGGCTTCCTGGACTCCGTCCGCGACGACCTTCATGAGGCCGACGTTGGAGCCTCCCCAGACGAGGGTGTGGCCGGCTTTGCCGATCAGTTCTGCAAATTCCCGGGCGGGGCGGGTGTAGCGGTCGTCGAGGTCGGCGGCGGAGAGGAAGACGCAGATTCGCATGGGGTCAGGGTATGACCCGTCGCATGGCGGCTGCGGGTGCGTGGGGGCTGGTCGCGCCCACGCGGCGGAGCCGCAGATCTATACAGCCCCGCGCCCCTGGAGGGGTGCTGCACCGAGCGTCGGGAACAAGTCGGCCTCCGTCGGCGTCCCCCTTACATGGCCTCAGGACACACGATCACCATCGAAGACAGTGACCAGCACGTGCGTGTGACGCACGGCGATCTGGTTCTCGCCGAGAGCGACCGGGCCCTCGTCCTTCACGAGACCGGCTGCCCCCCGCGCTACTACATCCCCGCCGACGACGTGCGGCTCGATCTGCTCGCGCCCTCCGAGTCGCACACCGTCTGTCCTTTCAAGGGCACCGCCTCGTACTGGTCCCTGCCGGACGCGCCGGACCTGGTTTGGGCATACCCGGAGCCCAAGGCCGACGTCGCCCGGATCAAGGACCACCTCTGCTTCTACGAGGTCGAGGTCACCGGCTGACGCCGTACCGTCGTCGCGATGGTCGCCGAGCCGACGACGCGCGTGCCGTCGTACAGGACGATCGCCTGGCCGGGGGCGACGCCGCGGACCGGCTCCGTGAACGTGACGTGCAGCTCGCCGTCGGTCAGTTCCGCGCTCACCTCGGTCTCGCCGCCGTGGGCGCGGAGCTGGGCGGTGTAGACACCGGGGCCGGTGGGGGCGGCGCCGCACCAGCGGGGCTTGATCGCGGTGAGGCCGGTCACGTCGAGGGCGTCGGCCGGGCCGACCGTCACCGTGTTGTTCACCGGTGAGATGTCCAGGACGTAGCGCGGCTTCCCGTCGGGAGCGGGGGTGCCGATGCGCAGGCCCTTGCGCTGGCCGATGGTGAAGCCGTACGCCCCCTCGTGGGTGCCGAGCTTCTCCCCGGACTCGTCGACGATGTCGCCCTCGGCCTTGCCGAGCCGCTGGGCGAGGAAGCCCTGGGTGTCGCCGTCGGCGATGAAGCAGATGTCGTGCGAGTCGGGCTTCTTCGCGACCGCAAGCCCCCGGCGCTCGGCCTCGGCGCGGATCTCGTCCTTGGTGGTGACGGTGTCGCCGAGCGGGAAGAGCGCGTGGGCGAGCTGCTTCTCGTCGAGGACGCCGAGGACGTACGACTGGTCCTTGGCCATGTCGGAGGCGCGGTGCAGTTCGCGGGAGCCGTCGGGACCGGTCACGACCTGCGCGTAGTGGCCGGTGCAGACCGCGTCGAAGCCCAGGGCCAGGGCCTTGTCCAGCAGTGCGGCGAACTTGATCTTCTCGTTGCAGCGCAGGCACGGGTTGGGGGTGCGGCCGGCCTCGTACTCGGCGATGAAGTCCTCGACGACGTCCTCGCGGAAGCGGTCGGCGAGGTCCCAGACGTAGAACGGGATGCCGATGACGTCGGCGGCGCGGCGGGCGTCGCGGGAGTCCTCGATGGTGCAACAGCCCCGCGCGCCGGTGCGGAAGGATTGGGGGTTCGCGGAGAGCGCGAGGTGGACGCCGGTGACGTCGTGGCCCGCTTCGGCCGCGCGGGCGGCGGCGACGGCGGAGTCCACGCCGCCCGACATGGCGGCGAGGACGCGGAGGGGGCGGGTGCGCTGCGGGGTGTCAGTCATAACCCCTCCAGGGTACGGGGGCGCGGGAACCGGGGCCCGCGAGTATCCGTTGGAGATCACACGGGGGTGCACATGGGGGTGGATCGGACAGTGGCGGGTGATCAGGACCGGCGGATCGGGCGGCGGGCGCTGCTGGTCGGCGGTGCGGCGGCCGCGGTGGGTACGGCGGCGCTGACCAGGGACGAGCTGGCGCGGCTGTACTGGCGGCTGCCGGGGGTGCGCAAGGCCCGGGTGGCGGGCGCGGTGGACTTCAAGGGTGCGCGCTGGGTGGCCGCGTCGCCCGCGAACTACCGGACGGCGAACCGGCCGGACGACTATCCGATAGACCGGGTGGTCATCCATGTCACCCAGGGCGGTTACGCGAGCGCGGTGAAGGCCTTCCAGGACCCGGCGCACGAGGCGGCGGCGCACTACATTGTGCGCAAGGACGGACGGATCACGCAGCTGGTCCGCGAGCTGGACGTGGCGTTCCACGCGGGGAACCGGTCGTACAACGAGCGGAGTGTCGGGATCGAGCACGAGGGGTTCGTGGACCGGCCGCAGGACTTCACGGACGCGATGTACGCGGCGTCGGCCCTGCTGACGGCCGCGATATGCCGGCGGTACGGCATGGCGGTGGACCGCGAGCATGTGATCGGGCATGTGGAGGTGCCGGGGACGGATCACACCGACCCGGGGAAGCACTGGGACTGGGATCGCTACATGGGGCTCGTACGGCGGGTCGGACAGACCTGAACCCCAGTTCCACCTGTGACGTAATCGTTATCTTGTGCTTATCCTGCGCACTGCTTGTGTCCGTTGCGTCCCGCACCCCGGGCGCTAGCTGCGCCTGATCAACTCGCCTTCCTCTCAAGGGAGTTAAGCATTATCAGCGTCCATGGCCGCTTCACAGCCCCTCGGGTTGCCTCCTAAGTTCGCCTCAGATTTCACACAGTCCCCAGGTCAAACATCCGGGGTCATGAGCCACACCACGGATCCCGCCTTCGGGGCGGACGGAAGCGAAGACCAGGAAACCCGCGGCCGGCGACGTCGTGCCAAGGGTGCGGAGCGCTTCGCGACGGAGCACTCCAAGGCGGAGCGCGTCACCGATGCCGAGCACTCCAAGGAGGCGACGGCCAAGCGCGGCAAGGGCGTTCACCGGCGGAAGTTCCTCGGCGGCATGGCCGGTGTCGGTCTGGGCGCCGTCGCCGCGGGCGGCGCGACCTTCGCCCTGCTGACCGACGCGAACGGCAACAAGGCCGGGGCGGCGACCAACACGGCCACCCTGACCATCCCGGACCTCCTGGAGGGCACCACCTCCGACAGCACCACCACCTTCACGCTCGAGGCGCAGACCGGCACCACCGAGATCCTCAGCGGTGTCAGCAGCACCACCGCCGGCTACAACCAGTCGTTCCTCGGCCCCACCATGAAGTGGACCAAGGGCAACACCAACGTCCTCAACATCACCAACAGCCTGGGCGAGGACACCACGGTCCACTTCCACGGCGCGCACGTCCCGGCCAAGATGGACGGCGGTCCCCAGGTCGCGTTCTCCGACGGGGACACCTGGTCGCCGACCTTCACGGTCAAGGACGAGCCCATGACGCTCTGGTACCACCCGCACGCGCTGGGCACCACGGCGAAGCAGGCAGTGCACGGCCTGGCCGGCATGATCATCGTCGACGACAGCGACAACACCACCAGTGCCGACCTGCCCACCACCTACGGCACCGACGACATCCCGCTGATCTTCCAGTGCCTGGCCATGGACAGCTCCGGCGACATCAAGTACGACCTGAGCGGTTACCTCACCAGCGGCCTCAGCTTCCCGCTGCTGGTCAACGGCACCAACGTCGACGACACCACCCTCACCTTCACCGCGACCAAGACCCGGACCCGGTTCCGGCTGCTCAACGCCTCGCCGTCGGACATCATCACCATCCAGCGCAGCGACGGCGGCACGATGACCCAGATCGCCACCGACCAGGGTTACCTGGCGTCCTCGGCCGATGTGACGGAGATCCGGCTGGTGGCCGGTGCCCGCGCCGAGATGGTCATGGACCTCTCGGCCGACGTCACCCTCCAGGCGGTCGTCACCACCGGCTGGGTCCGCGGCGGCAGCGGCACGTACGACTTCCTCGCCGTCACCGCGAGCGGCTCCGACACCCCGTCCGACCTGCCCAGCTCGCTCCGGACGATCGACCGGTACGACACCAGCGACTTCACGGCGCGGACCATCACCCTCGGCCAGTCCGGCACGAAGATGCTGATCAACGGCTCGGCCGGCACCAGCATGAGCTCGATGGCCATGATCAGCACGACCGTCGGGTCGAAGGAGATCTGGACGATCAAGAACTCCACGCAGCTGGAGCACTCGTTCCATCTGCACGACGTGCCGTATCAGCTGATCTCCATCAACGGCGAGGATCCCACCGGCGTCGAACTCGGCTGGTACGACACGTACGAGGTGGTCGGCGGCGGCTCGATCGAGATCGCCATGGAGTTCACGGACTTCTCCGACGACACGTACATGTACATGTTGCATTGTCATCTTCTGCAGCACGAGGACGAAGGAATGATGGCGTCCCTCATGGTCACGGACAGCTAGGTCAGGGACATCCAGTCGTCTCTGGGGCCTCTTGCGGAGGCTGCCGCCGGCAGTGGAAGTGCCGGCGGCAGCCGCTCTTGAGGTTCCGGTCACCGGCAGGTCCCCCGGAACACACCGACCTGGCCGCCCGTGCTGTCCGCCACCACGAGGTCGCGGACGCCGTCGCCGTCCAGGTCGGCCGCCGTCGCGTCGTAGGCGCCGGTGGCGGGTACGTCGGTCAGCTGGGTGAGGGTGCCACCGGTGGCACCCTCGTACGGCGTGACCGAGTTGCCGCGCAGGGAGGAGACCAGCAGATCCGTGGGGTCGGCCATGGTGCGGGCCAGTTCACGGTCCGCGTCGGTCCAGCGCCAGGCGCGGGCCGTCAACGTGTCCAGGGTGTAGGGCAGTTCGGCGATGTGGTGGACGCCGTAGCCGGCCAGGCCGTCCCGGGGCGGGGCCAGCGGGAGGCCGGGGGGGCAGGGGAGGGGTCCGAGTGAAGCGGTACAGCCAGGTGGGCACGACCGGCGCCTGGGTCCGCGCCCAGTGCCACACCGGGTAGACGAACCGGCTCTCGCCGGTGAACTCCCGTGCCGTACGGCGGACTTCGTCGCCGTCCCGCAACGGGTGCGCCGAGCCGGTGGTTGAGGGTGACGACGACCAGGCCGCGCCGGGCCAACGAGCGGCCGTGGTGGATCTCCTGGCCGCCGTGGCCGTAGCGGTTGCCGCCGCCGTGCACCCGGACCATCACCGGCAGCCGGGACCGATCTGACCCGTGAGTACCTCGCGGCGCCGGGGGTCCGGGCGTCCCTGGAGTCCCTCGTCCCCGCGGGTCGGCTCGGCCGGCCCGCGGACCTGACCGGGCCGGTGCTCTTCCTCGCGTCCGACGCCGCCGCGTTCGTCACGGGGCAGGTGTTGTACGTCGACGGCGGCCGGACGCTCGTCTGACATTCCCGTCCACGATGACCGTGGAGCATCCACGATGACCTTGGAGGCCGTATGACCGCCGTGTTCGAACGTTTCGCCGGGAAGACCGTGCTCGTCACCGGTGCAGGTACCGGATTCGGTGCGGAGATCGCCGTGCGGGCGGCGCGGGAGGGGGCCGATGTCGCCGTCCACTACCGCGGTTCCCGCGAGGGGGCCGAGGCGACCGCGGAGCGGGTGACCGCGCTCGGCCGCAAGGCGCTCGTCGTGCAGGCCGACATCTCCGAGCACGCGCAGATCACGCAGCTCGCGGAGGAGGTGTGGACGCACTTCGGGCGGCTGGACGTGGCGGTCAACAACGTCGGGGACGTCGCCCGGGAGCAGATGTCCTGGCGGGACATCACGGAGGAGTCCATCGACCATGTGCTCGCCGTCGACATCAAGGGCACGTTGCTGTGCACGCACGAGTTCGGGGGGCGGATGCTGGAGCAGGAGGGGGGCGGGGCGATCGTGAACATCGGGTCGACGGTGGTCGTGCGGGGCAGTGCGCGGGCACCGCAGTACGCGGCCGCGAAATACGGGATCATCGGGCTGACCAAGTCGTATGCGCACGCGTTCGCGCCGAAGGTGCGGGTGAACGTCTTCGCGCCGGGCTTCATCGAGACGGCGGCGACGCTGGGGCGCGAGGACTGGAAGGACGGGCGCGGGGATGTGCTGCGGGCGAACACACCCATGGGGCGGATTCCGGGGCCGGAGGAACTGGCCGGCGCCGCGCTGTTCCTGGCGACCGAGGACGCCGGGCACATCACAGGAGGTTTCTTGGTGGCTGATGGGGGATTCAACATGATCGGGGCATAAGGAAAAGGCAGGAACGCCTCTCCTCCCTTGAAAAGCTCGGCCCCCGGGATTCGGTTCGCATCCATCCCCGGGGCCGGTTCTCTTCTGTTGGTCTTCTTACGACACCGTCAGGGTCAGCGCGCCCGTGTAGCTCTTGCCCGCTGTGATGGTCGTCGCCGTGCCGTCCACCGTCAGGGTCAACGTCTTGCCGCTCGGCGCCTCGACCGATGCCGTCGACGCCAGGGTCAGGGCGCTCAGGTACGACGTTCCCGTCACGGTCCAGGTCGAGCCGGCGCCCAGCGTCACCAGGACGCCGTTGTTGACCACCGCGCTCGGCGTGTTGGTGACCTCGCTGATCTGGCGGTACTCGGTCTGCGTGATGGTCGAGACGCTGTGCTTGGCCGTGCTCGCCGAGATCACGCCCTCGACGGTGCTGCCGGTGAAGGAGAGGCTGAGGTTCTGGCCCTGGAGGCTCGCGTTGCCGGCGCCCCAGACCGAGTTGTAGAAGTCGCCGGTCAGGGCGATGTCGGTGAAGGTGCCCTTCGCGTCGGTGGACTGGGAGCTGGTGGTGGTCCAGCTCGACGCCTTGGTCGGGGAGCCGGTCGGCTCGGTGTACGTGCCGATCGTCTCGCTCGACCAGGGGTAGCCGGACACCGTGACGCTGCTCGGGCGGTCCGTGTCCATGAGCTGGAAGATGACGCCGTTGCCGGAGTTGATCGCGGCGCCGTCGGAGCCGTCCACGGTGACGGTGCCGGCGACCGCCTTGCACATGAACGTGGTCTCACCGGTGTTGACCTGGGTGCCGCCGTCGATGGCGACCGAGCCCGCCGCGTACCACATGACCATGAAGCGGCCCGCGTCGATGGTGGTCGACTGCACCGGGAGGTCGTCGAGTTCGGCCGAGGTCAGGCCGAGGGAGAGGGAGGTGTTGAGGGCGGAGACCGCGCTCTTGGTGCTGTCGCCGTAGTGCGCCGACGCGCCCCAGTGGATGAGAGCGTAGTCGCCGACGTCGAAGGTGCAGCCGAGGAAGTGCTCGGTGACGTTGCCGATGGCGTAGCTGCCGTACCCCTCGCCGCCGGTGTTGGCGATGGTGCTGTTGATCGCGGTGAGGGTGCAGTAGCTGCCGCCGTCGACCGAGAGCGCGCCCCACTTCTCCGAGGAGATCTTGGAGTTGATGTACGACGCCTTGGTGCTGGCGCCGAGCAGGTTGGTGGCGCGGACGTTGCCGGAGATGCCCAGCATCCACGGCACGGTGATCATGCAGCGGGTGTCGCCGGTGCCGGACGCCGGGTACTCGTCGGGGACGACTCCGTCGGCGCAGTGGATGGTGGAGTTCTTGACGATCACGTTGGCGGTGGCGTCGGCGATGACCGCCGTACGGACCACGCCGACGTTGCTGATGTTCGCGCCGTCGAGGACGAGGGTGGTGCCCGAACCGGTGCCGACGACGGAGGCGCCGTAGCCGATGAAGTCGCAGCGGCCGTTGCCGTCGAAGGCGATGCTCCACAACTGCGTGGAGCCGTCCCTGGTCGGCAACGAGCGCCGGATCCCCTTCACCCCGGACAGCGGCCCCTACACCCTGGCCGACCGGACGGCAGCGCTCGGAATCGACCTGCCGCCGGCCGCCCTGGACCAACTGCTCGATCAGGTGAAGCAGTTGATGATCCGGGAGAACCGCCTCGCGACCGACGACGACCTGCGGGCGCTCGCCCGGGAACTGGGCTGACCAGCCGGCCCGGTGACCATGACGGGTTGGGTCACCGGGCCGACGGTGCCAGCCGGCCTCCGGGCCCGTCGGCCTCAGGAGGTGCTGACACCCACGGTGAGCGTCGCCTTGTACCCGTCGGAGACGCTGTCACCCAGTGCGGTCAGGGTCAGCAGGCCGGAGGAGGCACCGCCGTCGTCGTAGATGGTGTCGTCGGCGAGCGCGGTCTCCTTCGTGGTGTTGTCGGAGTACGGCGAGGTCGCCTGGACCTCGGTGTTGATGTCCGCGTCGAAGAACAGCTGACCGGTGTGGATGATCGAGCCGCCGGTGTACGACGTGTCGGTCAGCGTCACATCGGTGTGCACCCGCATGTGGACGTGCACGGCCCGGGAGACGTAGTGCCCGGGCCAGATCGAGATGATGCTCACCTCGCCGTTGGAGTCGGTCATCTGACCGCCCCGCAGGAAGGTGCCGTCGTCGGTCTCGGTGTGGCCGTTCTCGCCGACGAAGCCGGAGTACTCACCGAGCGCGTCGCAGTGCCAGATCTCGACCAGCGCGTCCGCCAGCGGGGCACAGTCGTTGGCCTCGTCGACGACGGTGAAGGTGTACTGGAGCTCGACACCCTCCTTGTCCTCACGGATGTCCTCGCGCACCAGCGCACCCGTGAGCGAGTACGGGCCCTCGGTGACCTCGGCGGTGAGGGAGCAGACGCCGGAGGAGGCGTCGGTCGTGACGGTGGAGGAGGCGTCGGAGTCGCTCTCCGAGGTGGTGGTGTCGGCGGAGGCGAGGCCCGCGGCCATCAGCCCGCCGACCGCGGCGACGGTCGCGCCGCCGATCAGCACCCGCCGCCGCTTCATGGTGTTGTCCATGCGGTGACGCCCCGGCTCGGCGGAGAGGGTGTCGGCGGAAACGGGCTCGGGGGTCTGCTCGGAGGCAGAGGCGTTGTCTGTCATGTCATGAGAACTTAAAGACCGACCTGAGGTGAGCCATGGCCACGCACTGTGAAGACGCTGGGGAAGAACCCGTCAACTCGCCTCCATTGGAACGGAGTTGGGGCCAATTCCGCGTGTCGCGCGAACGGCGCGGACGTCACGTGTGCGACATGGGACAGCCCCGCCGGACGGTTCCGGCGGGGCTTCGGGGAGAGGTGGTTCCTGCGACGCCTACGACAGTCCGGCGGCCCGGGCCCGCTCCACCGCCGGGCCGACGGCCTTCGCGACCGCGTCGACGTCGGCCTGGGTGGAGGTGTGGCCGAGCGAGAAGCGCAGGGTGCCACGGGCCAGGTCCGGGTCGGTGCCGGTGGCCAGCAGGACATGGCTCGGCTGGGCGACCCCGGCGGTGCACGCGGAACCCGTGGAGCACTCGATGCCCTGGGCGTCGAGCAGCAGAAGCAGCGAGTCGCCCTCGCAGCCCGGGAAGGTGAAGTGCGCGTTGGCCGGCAGACGGTCCACCGGGTCGCCCCCGAGGATCGCGTCCGGTACGGCCGCACGCACGGCGTCGATCAACTGGTCACGCAGGGCGCCTATTTCCTGGGCGAACCACTCCCGGCGCTCCTCCGCCAGGCGGGCGGCGACCGCGAAGGAGGCGATCGCCGGGACGTCGAGGGTGCCGGAGCGCACATGCCGCTCCTGGCCGCCGCCGTGCAGGACCGGTACGGGGGTGTACTCGCGGCCGAGGAGCAGGGCGCCGATGCCGTACGGGCCGCCGACCTTGTGGCCGGAGACGGTCATCGCGGCGAGGCCCGAGGCGCCGAAGTCCACCGGGATCTGGCCGAAGGCCTGGACCGCGTCGGCGTGCAGGGGGATCCCGAACTCGGCGGTCACGTCGGCGAGTTCACGGACCGGCAGGACCGTGCCGATCTCGTTGTTGGCCCACATGACGGTGGCCAGGGCCACATCGTCGGGGTTGCGGGCGATCGCCTCGCGCAGTGCGTCGGGGTGGACCCGGCCGTAGGTGTCGACGGGGAGGTACTCCACCGTCGCGCCCTCGTGTTCGCCGAGCCAGTGGACCGCGTCGAGGACCGCGTGGTGTTCCACGGGGCTGGACAGGATCCGGGTGCGGGCCGGGTCGGCGTCGCGGCGGGACCAGTAGAGGCCCTTCACCGCGAGGTTGTCGGCCTCGGTGCCGCCGGATGTGAAGACGACCTCGCTGGGGCGGGCGCCGAGCGCTTCCGCGAGAGTCTCCCTGGATTCCTCGACCGTGCGGCGGGCCTTGCGGCCGGAGGCATGCAGGGAGGACGCGTTGCCGGTCACGCGGAGGGCGGCGGTGAGTGCTTCCACCGCTTCCGGGAGCATGGGGGTCGTGGCTGCGTGGTCGAGGTAGGCCATGGTGAGTCGATTCTACGGGGGGCGGAGTCAGGGTCGCCCAGCGCCGTAGGGGTCGATCACCGTGTGCGGGTGCCGGTGGTTCGTGGCTGGTCGCGCAGTTCCCCGCGCCCCTGCCGGGGCGCTTCCCTGAGGCCTGTTCACAGGCTCCAGGAGACCGTGTTCGAGAGCTCCATCGCGATCGCCAGGACCGCGAGGTCCGCCACGCCCAGGGCCAGGCCCAGGTATGCGCGGCCCTTCCGCTTCGTGCCGCGCCACAGGGAGACCAGGGCCAGGATGATCGCGATCGGGCCCAGGAACAGGTTCAGGACCAGGAGGCCGAGGAGGCCGAGGATGAAGGACGCCACGGCCATGCCGTCGGCGTCGCGGGTGCGGGGCTGGGGGCGGGGAGTGGCCGGGGCGGTGAGTTGCATCATGCTCAGCTCCTCAGGTGAGCGCGGGGATGGAAGGTCAGTTGGCCGAGGCGTGACGGCGGCGGGCGATGCGCTCGCGGAGCGCGAAGACGGCCAGCCAGACAACGATCACGGCGGCCAGTCCTGCGGTGACGTCGAGCGGTGCGTGGGCCACGGTGCCCAGCACCACGCCGAACAGCATGAGTGCGGCGACGAGGAACAGCATGGGTTTCGATCCCCCTCCGTTAAGTTTGGGTGAACGCTTGTAGCAACAGTTGTTCACTGACTTTGAGTCTAGCAACTCGCACGGCTTTTCAATTCCAGAGAACAGTTGTTAACTGGATGACATGAGTCACACCCTCGGCATCCGACAGGCCCAGAAGCAGAAGACCCGCCAGGCTTTCCTGGACGCGGCGCTCGGACTGCTGGAGGAGCAGAGCCTGAGCAGCCTGGGACTGCGCGAGGTCACCCGGGCCGTGGGCGTCGCGCCGACCGCCTTCTACCGGCACTTCCGCTCCACCGCCGACCTCGGCGTCGCCCTCGTCGACGAGGCCCTCGGCAGCCTGCATCCCATGGTCCGTACGACGGTCTCCATACCCGGCGAGGAGCGCATCACCCAGGCCGTGCGGCTGATCGCCGACTACGTGTCCGCCCACCCGGCACACGTCCGGTTCATCGCCCGGGAGCGGCACGGCGGGGTGCAGCCGGTGCGGGAGGCGATCCGGGCCCAACTGGCCAGGTTCGCCGACGAGGTCAGGTCCGAGCTGGCCAAGGACCCCGGGGCGGAGGGCTGGAACGACGACGACCTGCTGATGCTCGCCCACCTCTACGTCGACCAGATGCTCATCACCGCCTCACTGTTCCTGGAGACCCTGGAGTCACCGGAGCCCTCGGAGGCGGAGCGGGAACGCGTCACCCAGGTCGCCACCCGCCAGCTGCGCCTGATCAGCCTCGGCCGGCTGCACTGGCTGGACACGCCCTAGGGGCGGCCGGCGGGCAACGCGAAGGGGCGGCGCGTCCGGTGATCGGACGCGCCGCCCCTGTTCGCGCGGCCCCTGTCATGCGGCCCCTGTCATGCGGCCCTTGCCGTACGGCCTCTGCCTACGGCCGCCGGTGTCAGCTCTTGGTGGCCTGCTGGGTCGGGGCGCCACTGGGGGCCGCGCCGCCACCGCCGGGGCCGCCCTGGCCGCCGCCGCAACCGCCGCCGCCCTGGCCGCCGCCGGGGCCGCCCTGACCGCCGCCGCCCGGTCCGCCGCTCGGCATGCCGGTGGGGGTACCGGTCGGCTTGGCGGTGCCGGTGGGCGCGCCGGAGGGGGCACCGCTCGGACGGCCCGACGCGTTGCCGGTCGGCATGCCGGACGGCTGCTTACAGGACTGCGACTGCCCGGAGTTGCCACTGCTGGACGACGACGAGTCGCCCGAGCCGCACGCGCTCAGCAGCAGCGGAGACATGGCGAGCAGGGCCACGGCGGGGACGAGACGTACACGCTTCATGAGAGACAACTCCATAAAGGATGAGGGAGTCCTGAGGCGTCGCACTCAACCAACAGCGCTTAGGGCGTTCTTGGGCCCGCACTGTCCCCAGCCTGTGATTCGGGTAAAGAGCGGCCAAAGACACCGCGCTGACCTGCTCCTTCCCGGACGGGAGCTGTCTACTCGCTGATACAGGTCCGTGACAGAACAGAGTCCCCGGCGGGTCAGCCGAGACGGACCCGGGCCAACTGGCGGGACTGGGCGACGAGTCGGTCCGCGCTGTCCCAGACCTCGGCGTCCTCCTCCAGGAAGCCGCCGGCCAGGTTGCGGGTGGTGATGGCGACCCGGAGCGGGCCGGGGGCGGGGCGGTGGCGGACATGGACGGTCAGTTCGACCGTGGGGACCCAGCCCTTGAGGCCGATCTCGAACGCCGTGGGCGGCAGTGCGTCGACCGCCAGGAGGAGCGAGAGGGGGTCGGCGTCACGGCCGTCGGCGAGGCCGAACCAGGAGCGCATCTCCCCCTTGCCGGAGGGGGCGCCGAGGGCCCAGCCCAGGGTGGAGGGGTCCAGCTTGAGCATCAGGCGGTCGGTGATGGCGGAACTGCCCTCGACCGGCGCGGGGCCGTCCTTGGGGCCGAAGCACTGCTCCATGGGCGGGATCACGGGCGGGGTCGCCGTCGTACGGACGTCGTCGGGGAGGCCGGCGAGGTCGCCGTAGGAGGCGAGGACGCAGATGCGCTCGATCTCCTCGCCCCGCTCGTCGTACTGGAAGAGGGAGGCCTGGCCGGTGGAGAGGGTGCGGCCGGTGCGGACGGTGTCCGTGCGGATCACGGCCGGGCCCGGCTGGGACGCGGTCAGGTAGTGCGCGGAGATGGTGAACGGGTCCGGGTGCGGCAGCGTGTCCGCGAGCGCCCGGCCGAGGACGGCCAGCAGATAGCCGCCGTTCACGGCGTTGATGATGGTCCAGCCGGCCGCGAGGTCGATGTCGTAGACCCCGGGAGCGCGCCGGGTGACCGCCGTGTCGCGGTCGAACTCGCTGTCGCCGATCACGGCCCGCGTGCATGCTGCTTCTGGCATGCCTGAACGGTACAACAAGAAATTACTAAGCGGTAGCTTTTCTGATCCCGTAGCCGGCCCATTACCCGGGGACCCCCGGTAAGGGCTCCCTCTATCGAGTGAGGTTCCGGCAATATCTAAGTAAGTGCCCGGACACGTCCGTAACCCGGGGCCGGGAATTCCCCTCTATGGGGACATGAGCCTCACCGGGACTCCGTTCCTCTACACGACCATCGTGCTGTCGGTGGTCGCCCTCATACTGCCGCTCGTCCTGTGGTCGAAGATGCGGGGGCCCAAGGTCGTGCGTACGGCGGCCCGGGTCCTGATGCTGCTGTTCGCTCAGGCCACGGCGGTGACGCTGATCTTCGTACTGGTCAACAACCAGAACAACCTGTACGACAACTGGGCCGACCTCCTCGGTACCGGCAACCACGTCCAGCAGGCCGCCGACCTCGGCCGGGACGGGACCGGCGGAATAGCGCTGAAGACGCTGCCCAAGGTCAAGCAGACCTTCTCGGCGGCCGACGGACCGGGCATGCACGGGGTGCAGGTCACCCAGCTCAAGGGCCGGATCTCGGGGGTGAACGCCGAGGTCTACGTCTGGCTGCCACCCCAGTACAACGAGCCGGCGTACCGGAACCACAGATTCCCGGTGGTGGAGCTGCTCCCGGGCTACCCCGGCTCCGCCAAGGCCTGGTTCGGCTCGATGAAGGTGACCGCGCAGCTGGCGCCGCTGATGAGGAGCGGCAAGGTCGCGCCCTTCATCCTGGTCGCCCCGCGCACCAACCTGCTGGCCGGCGTGGACACCGGGTGCGCCAACATCCCGGGCACGGTCAACGCCGACAGCTGGCTGAGCATCGACGTGCCGAAGATGGTGACCGACAACTTCCGCGCCGCCCCGGCCCCCGCCGACTGGGCCACCGCCGGATACTCCGCGGGCGCGCACTGCGCGGTCAAGCTGGCGGTCGCCCACCCGGACCGCTACCGGGCCGCGATCAGCCTGTCCGGCTACAACGACCCGATCGGCGAGCGCAACTCGCTCGCCGCGCAGAACCTCACCCTGCGTCGGGCCAACAACCCCTATGTGCTGCTGAAGAAGGCGGTCACCCCGCCCCGGATCGCCCTGTACCTCTCCGGCGAGTCCGGCGACGGCTACCAGGCCGGCGTGGCGCTCGAACAGATCGCCAAGGCGCCGACCACCGTGCACGTGGTGTATCTGCCGCGCAGCGACGGCGGCCACAACATGGCGCTGTGGCGGCCCCAGGTGCCGACCGTGTTCGAGTGGCTCACGCTCAACATGGGCGAGAGCCACGCCAAGGGCCGTTCCACTACTCCTCGCGAACCGTCGAACGCCGATTCCACGCACGCGGCGCTCGCCAGTGGTACCTCATCGCGAGCAGGCGCAGTACGAAAGCGGTGACGACCGCGGCCCCGCTGGTGAACGGGGTCAGCGCGTCGTAATGGATACAGAGCACCACCGTCGTCGCCCCGACGATCGCCGGTACCGCGTACAGGTCGCGGTCCCAGCGCAGCAGCGAGGGCACCTCGTTGGCGAGCACGTCCCGGAGCACGCCACCGCCGACCGCGGTGGCGAGCCCCAGGGCCGCGGAGGCGGTCAGGTTCAGGCCGTAGGAGTACGCCTTCGTCGTACCGCTGACGGCGAACAGGCCGAGACCGGCCGCGTCGAAGACCAGGACCGCCGACTGGATCCGCTCGACGTGCGGATGCAGGAAGAACACCACCAGGGCGGCGATGAGCGGGGTGATGAAGTACCCCAGGTCCGTGAAGGCGGCCGGAGGGACCGCCCCGATGATCACGTCCCGGAAGATCCCTCCGCCCAGCGCGGTGACCTCGGCCATCACGCCGATGCCGAAGACGTCGAAGTTCTTGCGGACGGCCAGCAGGGCGCCGGAGATCGCGAAGACGAAGATGCCGATGACGTCGAGCGTGTGCTGGACGGAGGGAGAGAAGAGTTGCTGGAGCTGCACCCTGACATTGTGACGCGTCAGGGTGCATGAACCTTACAAAGCCAGGCTCACAGGGCGGGTTTCCCTGGGGTGAACAGCCAGGTCTGGAACAGGTCGTCGAGGTTCTGCCCGGAGATCTTCTCCGCGAGCCGGATGAAGTCGGCGGTGTCGGCGTTGCCGTAGCGGTGCAGCCTCGTCCAGGCGGGCAGGAGCTTGAAGAACGCCGTGTCGCCGATCCGCTCGCGCAGCATCTGCAGGGTCATCGCCCCGCGTTGGTAGACGGCCGAGGCGAACATGGTGTCGCGCTGCGGGTCGGCGACGGTGATCTGCCAGAAGGCGTTGTCGGCGGGGCGGGCGTTGTAGCCGGCCAGGAACGAGTCGTGGGCCGAGCGGGTGCCCTGGTGCTCCGCCCACAGCCACTGGGCATAGGTGGCGAAGCCCTCGTTGAGCCAGATGTCCTTCCACTGCGCGACGCTCACCGAGTCGCCGAACCACTGGTGGGCCAGCTCGTGCACGATCGTTGTCTCGTTGCGCACCGCCGAGTAGGCCGGCTTGCTCTGCACCTCCAGCGAGAACCCCGCCTCCGGCATGTCGTCGACGATCGCGCCGGTCTCCTCGAAGGGGTACGGCCCGAAGAGCTGCGACCAGTAGTCGGTGGCGGCGGCCGTCACCGCGTACACGTCGACGCTGTTGCTGCCCGCGAGGGTCGGGTCGATGGCGACGTAGATCGGGATGCCGGAGGGGGTCTTCCCGGTCTTCACGTCGAACTTCCCGATGGTGGCGGTGGCCAGGTAGGTCGCCATGGGCCTGCTCTCACGCCAGTGCGTGTACGTCGAGCCGCCCTTGTCGTACGTCGACACGAGCCGGCCGTTGGAGACCGCGGTCAGGCCCTGCGGCGCCTTGATCCGGATGTCGTAGGTCGCCTTGTCCGAGGGGTGGTCGCTGGACGGGAACCAGGTGGAGGCCGCGTTGGGCTCGCAGGCGACGAAGACGCCGTCGGGGGTCTTCATCCAGCCGTAGTCCGAGCCGAAGACGATGGGGCCGTTGAGGGGCTGGGGTATCCCGCCGTAGGTGACGGAGACGGTGAAGTCGCGGCCCCTGGCGAGCGGGTTCCTCGGCGTGATGGTCATCTCGTCGCCGGTGCGCGTGAACTCGGCTCGTCTGCCGTTCACTTCGACGCGCGTGACCTCCAGCTTCTGGAGGTCGAGGTCGAAGGAGGAGAGGTTCTGGGTGGCGCGGGCGGTGAGGGTGGTACGGCCGTCCAGACGGCCGGTGTCCGGGGCGTAGGCGACGTCGAGGTCGTAATGGCGGGCGTCGAAACCGCCGTTGCCGAGCTGCGGGAAGTAGCGGTCGCCGATGCCGTCGGCGCCCGGGGTGGGGGCGGGGGCGGCCGCGATGACGAAAGAGGCGGCTGCCGCGGTTGCGACAGCCGCCAGACGTGCCGAACGGGAGAGGCGCATGGGTCGTCCCTTTCGAGCGTGCCGGTCGGTTGACGGACACGGTCGACTCTGCGCTCTCCCGTTAAGGCATGTACATGACTTTGCCCAGTTGTGTCATGGGCTACTTGTCGGTTGACTCCTGTGACTTCTTTGACTTGGCTGTGGAGTCGGCGGAGTCGGTGGACTCGTCCGAGGCTTCGGGAGTACCGGAGGTGTCGGAGGCCTCGGCCGCCGACCCGGACTCCGCCTCCGACCCGGCGGGTTCGCCGGCCGGCTCCGTGACTTCGGCGGCCGGCTCCGCCGAGGAGTCCGCCTCCTCGGTCTCCGCCGGAGTCTCCGCCGCGGGTTCGGCCGGGGTCTCGGCCTCGTCGGCCGCGGGCTCCACCGGGGTCTCGGCCGCGGGCTCCGGGGCCTCAGCCGCATCCGCCGGGGAGTCCGGCGTCTCCGGCTCCGGCTCCGCGGCCGCCTCCGGCTTCTGTTCGGCCTCCAGCGCGGCCACCGCCGCCGACGTCTTCGCCTCCTCCTCCAGGACCGCCTCGCCCACCAGCTCCGAGGCCTCCCTGGCCGCGGTCAGCAGGACCGTGTCCTGCGGGGCCTGGTCGGCGAAGTTCTCCGGGTGGTGGCAGGCGACCCGCTGGCCCGGGCGGAGTTCGAGAAGCGCGGGCTCGGTCGTCTTGCAGATCTCCGTCGCCTTCCAGCACCGCGTGTGGAAGCGGCAGCCGGACGGCGGGGCGATCGGCGACGGGACGTCACCGCGGAGCAGGATGCGCTCGCTCTTCTGGCCCCGGCGCTTCGGGTCCGGCACCGGCACGGCCGACATCAGGGCCTTGGTGTACGGGTGCATCGGCGTCTCGTACAGCTTGGTGCTGTCGGCGAGTTCGACGATCTTGCCCAGGTACATCACCGCGACCCGGTCCGAGACATGCCGGACGACCGAGAGGTCGTGGGCGATGATCACGTACGTGAGGCCGAGCTCCTCCTGGAGGTCGTCCATGAGGTTGACGACCTGCGCCTGGATGGAGACGTCCAGGGCGGAGACGGGCTCGTCGGCGACGACCAGCTTCGGCTTGAGGGCGAGCGCGCGGGCGATGCCGATGCGCTGGCGCTGACCGCCGGAGAACTCGTGCGGGTAGCGGTTGTAGTGCTCGGGGCTGAGGCCCACCAGCGACAGGAGACGCTGGACCTCCTTCTTCACCCCGCCCTCCGGCTCCACGCCCTGCAGCCGGAACGGCGCGGAGACGATGGAGCCGATGGTGTGCCGGGGGTTCAGGGAGCCGTACGGGTCCTGGAAGATCATCTGGATGTCGCGGCGCAGCGGGCGCATCTTCGCGGTGGACAGGTGCGTGATGTCCTGGCCCTCGAAGGTGACCTTGCCGCCGGTCGGGTCCTGGAGGCGGGTGATGACCCGGCCCATGGTCGACTTGCCGCAGCCCGACTCCCCGACCACGCCCAGGGTCTCGCCCTTGCGCACCTCGAAGTCGATGCCGTCGACGGCCTTCACCGCGGCCACCTGCCGCTGCAGGATGCCCTTCTTGATCGGGAAGTGCTTCTGCAGGCCCTCGACCTTCAGCAGCACCTCCCGGTCCCCGGACGCCTTCTCGGGAGCCGACGCCTGCTGCGGGATGACCGCCTCATCGGTTTTCTTCGTGTCGCTCACAGCTTCGGCGCAATCTCTTCGGTCCAGATCCGCGTCCGGTCCTCGGCCGAGAGGTGGCAGGCGGACCAGTGACCGCCGTCGACCTGCTGCAGCTCGGGGCGGACCGTGCGGGTGACGTTCCCCTTGGGCAGGTCCGCGTACGGGCAGCGCGGGTGGAAGGCGCAGCCCGAGGGGACGTTGATGAGGCTCGGCGGCTGTCCCTTGACCGGGATGAGCCGGTCGGAGGTCTCACGGTCGATGCGCGGCATCGAGCCCAGCAGGCCCCAGGTGTAGGGGTGCTGCGGCTTCTCGAAGATCTCGTCGACCGGACCGCGTTCCACGCACCGGCCGCCGTACATCACCAGAACGTCGTCGGCGATCTCGGCCACCACACCCAGGTCGTGGGTGATCAGGACGACCGCGGAGCCGAACTCCTTCTGGAGGTCGCGGATCAGGTCGAGGATCTGCGCCTGGACGGTGACGTCGAGGGCGGTGGTCGGCTCGTCCGCGATGAGCAGCTCGGGGTTGTTGACCAGGGCCATGGCGATCATGGCGCGCTGGCGCATACCGCCGGAGAACTCGTGCGGGTAGCCGTCGATGCGCTTGGCGGGCTCGGGGATGCCGACCCGGTCGAGCATCTCGATGGCGCGAGTGCGGGCGACCTTCTTGCTGACGTTGTTGTGGACCCGGTACGCCTCGACGATCTGGTCGCCGATCTTGTAGTACGGGTGCATCGCGGACAGCGGGTCCTGGAAGATCATCGCCATCTCGCGGCCGCGCAGCCGGCGCACCTCGTCCGGGGAGGCGCTGACCAGCTCCTTGCCGCCCAGCCAGATCTCGCCGGACATCCGCACGTTCTTGCCACGGGCGCCGAGCCGGTGCAGGCCCATGATGGCCAGCGAGGTGACGGACTTGCCGGAGCCGGACTCACCGACGATGGAGAGGGTCTTGCCCTTCTCCAGGGAGAAGCTGAGCCCGTCGACCGACTTGACGATGCCGTCGTCGGTCGGGAAGTGCACCTTGAGGTCGCGGACTTCGAGGAAGGCGTCGGACGGGCTGGACGGCGTGGGCTCGCCCACGGCCGCGCCGGTCTTGGAGAGTTCGGTCACGAGAGCCTCACCCGCGGGTCGGCGGCCGCGTAGAGCAGGTCCACCAGGAGATTTGCGATCACTACGAAGAATGCGGCGAGCAGGGTCACGCCGAGGATCGGGGGCAGGTCGTTGTCGTCGATGGCCTGCACCGCGTACTGGCCGACACCGTGCAGGGAGAACACGGTCTCGGTGATCACCGCGCCGCCGAGCAGCAGACCGAGGTCCATGCCGAAGACGGTGATGATCGGGGTGAGCGCGGCGCGCAGTCCGTGCCGGACGACGACCTTGCGCTCGCGCAGGCCCTTGGCGCGGGCCGTGCGGATGTAGTCCTCGTTCATCGTCTCCAGCATGCCCGAGCGGGTGAGCCGCGCGTAGATGGCCGAATACAGGAGCGCGAGCGAGCACCAGGCGGGGATCAGGGTGTTGGCCCACTGTGCCGGGTTCTCGGTGAACGGGACGTACGTGCGGCCGAAGATCGGCCACTGGTAGGTGAAGAGCAGGATCGCCAGGTTGCCGGTGAAGAACATGGGCAGCGAGACGCCCGCGAGGGCCACACCCATGAAGGTGCGGTCGAAGAAGGAGCGCGGCTTCAGCGCGGAGACCACGCCGATCGCCACGCCGGAGACCAGCCACAGCACGGCGGCGCCGGCGGCCAGCGACAGGGTCACCGGCATCCGGGAGGTCAGCTGCGGCCAGACCGCCTGGTGGGTCTTGAAGGAGTAGCCGAAGCACGGCGCGTCGCAGTGCACCGTGGTGGGGCCCAGGTCGTAGGTGGCGCCGGAGACGATCCCCTTGATGAAGTGCCAGTACTGGACGTAGACGGGCTGGTCCAGACCGAGGTTGTGCTTGACCGCGGCGATGTCCGCCTTCGACGGGCTCTTGCCGATGTACTGCTGCGCCAACTGGTCGGCGGTCTGCCCGGCCAGCCGCGGCAGCACGAAGAAGATGGCGAAGGTGACCGCGGAGACGACCAGCAGCAGGATCACCGCTGCGAGCGTCCGACGGAGGATGTACGAGATCACGGGGATCGGCGCTGGTGCCCGCGGGCCTCTCGGCCCGCGGGCACCAATGCCTTCACCTGCCTTCCGGGGCTGCTACTTCGACGCTACGCCGATGTTGAGGTAGTCGTACTGACCGCTGAAGGCCGCCGTGGAGACCAGGTTGGTGTAGTTGGTCGGGCGGGCCAGCAGGACCTTGAAGTAGGTCAGCGGCACGAGGGCGGCGTCGTCCATGGTCTGCTTGTCGATCTGCGTGTAGATGCTGTTGCGCTCGGTGGTGTCCTGCGTACCGATCGCCTTCGCCAGCAGGTCGTTGACCGACTTGTTGTTGTACTGCGACAGATTGGTGTTACCGGACTGGCTGATCGCCTGGCCGTTCAGGATCTGCTGCAGGAAGCCGTAGCCGGACGGCCAGTCGGCGCCCCACTGCATCATGATCAGGCCGATGTTCTGCTGCTCGGTGAACTTCGGGACACCCGCGTAGTCGGTGAAGTACTTGCCCGACGGGTACTGCTTGAGGGTGGCGTTGATGCCGACCTTCTTCAGCGAGTTGATGATCGCCGTGGCGGCGTCGATCTCCGGCTGACGGTCGGAACGCGCCGAGATGTTGGTGTTGATCGCGGTCTTGCCGCAGGCCTTCAGCTGCTCCTTGGCCTTGGCGACGTCACCCTTGCTGCCGGTGGTGGCGTACTCATCGGCCTTCGAGTAGCCCGTGATGTCCGGCGGCAGCACCGTGGAGGCGACCTCACCGCGGATCGGGCCGCCCTCGGCGGTCTGCACGGAGACCTTGTCGACGGCGTACTCGACGGCCTTGCGGCACGCGACGTTGTCGAACGGCTTCACCTTGGTGTTGATCGCCATGTAGACCAGGCGGCCACCGTAGGTGTTGTCCGTGTTGGCCTTCTTGCTGGCGTCGGTGAGCACCTGGGCCTGCGTGGCGGCCTGGACACCCGAGCCGCCGAGGTCGATCGCGTCGCCGGCGAGGACGTCCTTGTCGATCGTCTCCGCGTTGACCTTCAGGTTGACGACGATCTTGTCCGGCAGCTGCTTGCGCAGCGGGTCGGTCTTCGGGTCCCAGTTCTTGTTGCGGACCAGCACGGCCTGCTTGCCGTCCTGGTAGCTCTGGAACTGGTACGAGCCCGAGGACACGATGTTCTTGACGTAGTCGACGCCGTTGTCCTTGGCCTGCGGGACCGGGGCCGTCTGCGGGGCCGAGACCAGGTAGTCGAACTCCTGGAAGGCCGTCTTCAGGTGGAAGACGATCGTGGTGTCGTCCGGGGTCTCGATGGACGCGAGGCCCTTGGCGCTCTTGTCCTTGTAGGGGCCCTTGTACTTGTCGCCGCCGACCAGGAACTGCTGGAAGTAGTTCGGGCCGAGGGAGAGCACGTCACGCGCGAAGTTCGAGCGCTCGACGGCGTACTTGACGTCCTTGGACGTGATCGGCGTGCCGTCCTGGTACTTCAGGCCCGAACGCAGCTTGTACGTCCAGGTCTTGCCGCCGTCGCTGGAGACGCCCTTGCTCGCGGCGAGGTCCGGGACCAGGGTGTTGCCCTTGGAACCGGCGGCCGGCTCGAACGTCATCAGCGGGCGGGCGTACAGCCGGCTGAAGTTGTACATGTACGCGTAGTACGTGTTACCGGGGTCGAACGAGTCCGGGACGTCGGACAGCTCGTAGGTGAGCGTCCCGCCCTTCTTGTCGGACGCGTTGACGACACCCTTGGTAGCCGCGTTGGCCGCGGCGGAGCTGCCGCCGTTGCCGTCCTTGTTGTCATCGGCCTTGCTGCACCCTGCAACCAGCAGGGTGGCGGAGCCGATGGCCGCGATCGCGGCCAGCGCTGACCTTCGCATGATGGGCGGGTTCCCCTCCATTGTCGGAAACTTTTCGGGCTCTCGGTGACAGCAGGCGTCAGCGGCTGCGCGGGTCGAGAGCGTCGCGGAGACCGTCACCGAGCAGGTTGAACGCCAGCACGGTCACGAAGATTGCAAGGCCGGGCACGATCATGTACTCGGGATCGACCTGGTAGTACGTCACCGCTTCGCGGAGCATGCCGCCCCAGGACGCCTGCGGGGGCTGGATGCCGACGCCGAGGAAGCTGAGGGACGCCTCGAAGAGGATGTTGGTCGGGATCAGCAGCGTCGAGTAGACGATGATCGGGCCGACCAGGTTGGGCATCAGCTCCCGGAACAGGATGTACGGGCCCTTGGCACCCATGCCGCGGGAGGCGTCGACGAACTCGCGCTCCCGCAGGGCGAGGGTCTGGCCGCGCACGATCCGGCCCAGGTAGGGCCAGTTGAAGAAGCCGATGACGAAGATGAGCACGCTCAGGTGCAGCGGCAGTCCGTTCAGGCCGAAGGCGCCGCCCTGCAGCGTGGCGGAGATGGCGATCGCGAACAGCAGGAGGGGGAAGGCGAGGAAGGTGTCCATCAGCCGGCTGATGACCGTGTCCACGCGGCCGCCGTAGTAACCGGCGACGACACCCATGATCGCGCCGATCACGTTGGACAGGATGGTGGAGCCGAAGGCGACCACCAGCGACACCCAGGAGCCCTCCAGGATGCGGGTGGCGATGTCCCGGCCGAACTTGGGGTCCACGCCCAGCGGGTGGCTCAGGCTCATGCCGCCCCAGCCACCGTTGGGCAGCGAGGTGTTGGCGTCGATCAGGTCCTGGTGGAAGACGTTGGGGTCGAGACCGAAGAGGGCCTGGATGGGGCGGGCGAGGATCGCGACGAGGATCAGCAGGACGACGATCACGCCGCCCGCGATGGCGACCTTGTCCTTCTTGAACCGGGTCCAGGCGATCTGCCCGAGGGAACGGCCCTCGATCTGCCCCTTGCCGGCACCCTCCAGCACAGCCTCCGGCTGTGCCTCGGCTGCCGCCCCGGTGGTCTCGATCGGTGCGGTCACGGTGAGCGACCCCTCTCGCCGGTGGTGACCGGCCTACCCCAGCCGCGGATTGCGGCTTTGTCGACTTGCTCGATCACGAGGTTTAAACCTCATGTCTGACACGCGAGTCTTCAGCGTCGTCGCGATCACCCGCCAGATCTCACGGGGAAAGTATGCGCAACCGTGATGCAGTCCGATGGATTCCGTTATCCGAACAGTGGGTAACGCCCGCCGGACGCGGGTCAATTGGGGTAGAAGGTTCAAACTGGGCGGAACGGAACGTTCCATCGTGATCTACGCGCGGAGAAATGTGTTCGTTACGTAAAACTTGTGAACCGTGTCAACTGCGGTGGCCGTAGCGCCCCGACAGAAGCGCGGGGAACCGGGCGACCGGCCCCCGCCGGCCCGCGGCCGCCGTACGACTCTAGTAACCACTCTGGGCGGGCGGATACCCGTACCCCGCCACCGGCGCCGGCGGCAACGCCGCATGCGCCTCACGGTCGTAGAACGGCCGTGCGGCCGCCCTCATCCACATCACCACCGGATCGAACTCGTCGGTCATCGCGACCGTCGACACCGGCAGCCCGTCCGGCACCACCCCGATCGACTGCTGCATCATCGCCCGCACCGAGTCGACCGCCGGCGGCGAGGCGTCGTACACGTCGAGCCCGATCGCGAGGTACGGCGCCCCGAGCGCCGGCTGCACCCAGGCCCGCCGGAGCGAGCGGACCGCAGGGGTGCGGTGGGCGTTCTGCGACAGCAGCGCGTAGAACTGCGGGACCTCGATCGCCGGGTCCGACAGCCGGAGCGGCCCCGCGGGCTGGCGGTCCAGTCCCGCCGCGATACGGCGCAGGTCCAGCCAGGGGATGCCGACGCCGCCGCCCGGGGCGTGCGGGTTGAGCCAGAGGCCGTAGCGGTCGGGGTAGAGCGTGCGGGCCACGTCGACGCCGTCGACCACCTCGTACGAGCGGTTCCAGCCGCTCGCCGACAGTTCCTGGGCCGAGGTCACACAGGGGGCGTAGCCGTGGCCGTCGACCTCCATGTTCCCGTACTGGGCGTCGGGGGAGCCGGCCTGGCCGTGCCAGAGCAGCATCCAGACCTGGCCGGAGGAGGGCGTGGCGAGGGCGCGGAGGAGTGCCTCGTAGGCGTCGTAGCGCCCGGGGGTCACCTGGCGCAGCATGTGCTCGACGCTGCCGCTGAGGCTCGCGCTCACCTGTCGTACCGCCCCTTCGAAGAGTTGCCCCGCGTGTGGTGACAGCTTAAGCGCCCAGGAGGTGGGGGCCGATTGGTCGTGCGCGAGTACGGGTTTCGCGGTGGCTGGCCGCGCCCACGCGGCAAAGCCGCACATCGGTACGGCCCCGCACCCCTTACGGGGCGACTTCAGTGACCGTATTGGTAGAAGGGACGGACGTTGTCCCGCATCCAGTGCGCCACCGGGTCGTCCGCCACGTCCAGCAGGACCAGGTTGACCGGCCACTTCACCGGCACCCGGCCCAGTGCGGCACCCAGTGCCTGCAGCGGCAGTGCCCGCAGGTCGCCCTCCCACTGGGAGAGTTCGACGCCCACGAACATCACCGGGTCGGCCGTCTCGATGGCGGCCAGGCAGCGGCGGGCCGTGGCGACCACGCCGATCGCGGCGAACTCCGCCGACGCCGCGGCCAGGAAGTCCATCGGGTCGTCCTGCCAGTCGGGCTCGAAGAGGCGGACCCGGCCGCCCGAGGCGGGGCCGTCCAGTTCGGTGCGGCGCGAGCGGCACAGCTCGGCCACCCCCTCCGGCGGCAGCGGGACGCCGACCACTCCCCCGGGGTTCACGGCGAGGCCGACCTGCGGGGGCAGACCGCGGGCGAACTCGACGGCGGGGGCGATCGTGTACGACAGGTGAGCGCCGACGACCAGCCGGAACTGCTCCTCGGAGCTGAAGACCGGCACATACACCTGGCCCTCGATCTCCGTGGTGGGCAGGTCCAGCGCACCGCTGTGCGGGCCGCCGCCCTCCGGCAGCGGGATCCACAGGAAGCTCCGGCTCAGTACCTCGATGAGCCGGGCCGCCGCCGCGGGCACGCCGAGGGAGGCCGACAGGACCTCCTCCAGTTCATTGCCGGGCCAACCGCCGTGCGGGTGGGGGTGTGCCTGTGCCGGGAAGTCCGCGGGAAATTCCGCCGGGAAGTCCATCTGCCTACCGCCTGCTGGGAACCACTGGTGAGGCTGGAAAGGCTAGCGGGTGGCGCCGACAAAACCAGCAGCCGATGCGGCCTGCCCGGCACCCGGCCCGGCCGGCCGTTCAGCGTTCGAAGCCGATTCGGTGGAGTACGTCCGCCGCGGCCCGGTCGAGCAGCACCGCCGAGCCGACGCCCTCGGGCAGTTCTCCCTTCTCCGCCGCACGCAGCAGCCGGCCGGCCGCCCTGCGGTGGCGCAGGAACGCGTACCGGGAGACGCCCCGGCCGCGCTCGCGCTGGCCGTCGAGGGCCGTGCCCGGGGTGACGTCGAGGAGGAGCAGGTGCAGGGTGCCGCCACGGCGGTGCGCCTCCCGGGCCAGCCAGTCCCGCACCCAGGCCTGCGTACCGCAGTCGTGCACCACCACGCCCTCGCCGGTGCGCAGCGCGCGGTGCAGTCCGGCGTAGTGGGCGAGCCGCACCAGCGGGCGGTAGACGGCGTACGGCAGGAAGCGGGCCAGGCGGCCGTCCCAGCGGTCACGGGTGTCCTGGGAGTCGACGCGTATGCCCTGGACGGTGCGGTGCATCAGGGTGGACTTGCCGCTGCCGGGCAGGCCGGTGACCACGACCAGGTCACGGGGGCCGAAGAGGAGACCGTGCGGGCTGTGCCCGGCGCGGTCGCGCAGGTCGCGGACGACCGGTGCGGGGAGTTCGCCGCACCGCTCGCGGGCCGGGGCCGCCGGCTGTCCGGGCAGGGCGATGCCCGTCGTGGTCGCGTATGCCGTGGTCGTCCTTGTCACCGTGATCGTCCTCCCTGGGGGTTCAGGAAAGGTTCTCCCCACTTAACGTAAAGAGAAGGTAATGCACGGTGTCTCGCGGTTCGGTCCGCTTCCCGCCACAGCCCTGTCACAAAGGCCGGGCGGGCATGCAATGATGTCCGCGCCAACTGCATACCGGCCGTTTGAATCCGCGCGGGAGAGTCCCCGGCAGTCTTCGCTGGGGCGCCGAAGGAGCAAGTCCCTCCCTTGAATCTCTCAGGCCCCGTCACCGCGCGGGCGAGGCACATCTGAAAAGCGGGCCGCCGTGTCGGCGGCCCCACCCAAGGTGCAAGCCGTGACCACTTCTGTGGTCAGGGCGAACCTCTCAGGTTCCGATGACAGATGGGGAGGAACGACCTCGCCCGTTCTGTCATGCCCTCTGGGCCCTTGGGAGACGACCGACCGATGAGCAGTACCGATTCCGCTGGACCCCGCCGTACCGCGCTCGACGCCCTGCACCGCTCGCTCGGCGCGACCATGACCGACTTCGCCGGCTGGGACATGCCCCTGCGCTACGGCTCCGAGCGCGACGAGCATGTCGCGGTACGGACCAGGGCCGGGCTCTTCGACCTCTCCCACATGGGCGAGATCACCGTGACCGGCCCGGACGCGGCCGCCCTGCTGAACCACGCCCTGGTCGGCAACATCGCCTCCGTCGGCGTGGGCCGCGCCCGCTACACCATGATCTGCCGGGCCGACGGCGGCATCCTGGACGACCTGATCGTCTACCGGCTGGCCGAGACCGAGTACCTGGTCGTCGCCAACGCCTCCAACGCCCAGGTCGTCCTCGACGCCCTGCGGGAGCGTGCCGCCGGGTTCGGCGCCGAGGTGCGGGACGACCGCGACGCGTACGCGCTGATCGCCGTCCAGGGACCGGAGTCGCCCGGGATCCTGAAGTCGCTGACCGACGCCGACCTGGACGGCCTGAAGTACTACGCCGGGCTGCCCGGCACCGTCGCCGGCGTCCCGGCGCTGATCGCGCGCACCGGCTACACCGGCGAGGACGGCTTCGAGCTGTTCGTGAAGCCGGAGCACGCGGTGGAGCTGTGGCAGGCGCTGACCGAGGCGGGCGCGCCGGTGGGCCTGGTGCCCTGCGGGCTGTCCTGCCGGGACACCCTGCGCCTGGAGGCGGGCATGCCGCTGTACGGCCACGAGCTCACCACCTCGCTCACCCCCTTCGACGCCGGGCTCGGCCGGGTGGTGAAGTTCGAGAAGGAGGGCGACTTCGTGGGGCGCGAGGCGCTCGCCGAGGCGGCGGCCCGTGCCGGGCAGAACCCGCCACGGGTGCTCGTCGGCCTGGTCGCCGAGGGGCGTCGCGTGCCGCGCGCCGGGTACCCGGTGGTGGCAGGCGGCGAGGTGATCGGCGAGGTCACCTCCGGCGCCCCCTCCCCCACGCTGGGCAGGCCGATCGCGATGGCGTACGTCGACGCGGCGCACTCGGCGCCGGGCACGGCGGGGGTCGGCGTCGACATCCGGGGCAGCCACGAGCCGTACGAGGTCGTGGCGCTGCCCTTCTACAAGCGCCAGAAGTAGCCACCTGGCGTGACCCTGCACACATCCCCGCTGATCAGGCACGTTTCCAGCACTCCCCCCCTTCACCAGCACTCCCTCGCGTACAGGAGAATTCAGGCCATGAGCAACCCCCAGCAGCTGCGTTACAGCAAGGAGCACGAGTGGCTGTCGGCCGCCGAGGACGGCGTGGCGACGGTCGGCATCACCGAGCACGCGGCCAACGCGCTCGGTGACGTCGTCTTCGTCCAGCTTCCGGAGGTCGGCGACACGGTGACCGCGGGCGAGTCCTGCGGCGAGCTGGAGTCGACCAAGTCGGTGTCCGACCTGTACTCGCCGGTCGACGGCGAGATCACCGCGGTCAACGAGGACGTCGTGGAGGACCCCTCCCTGGTCAACTCGGCCCCCTTCGAGGGCGGCTGGCTGTTCAAGGTGCGCGTCGCGGGCGAGCCGGAGGAGCTGCTCTCCGCCGACGAGTACACCGCCTTCACCGCCGGCTGAGGCGTCGTAGGAAGTCGCAGAAACAGGAGTCACGGAACCAGATGTCCCTTCTGAACACGCCCCTGCACGAGCTCGACCCGGAGGTCGCCGCCGCGGTCGACGCCGAGCTGGTGCGCCAGCAGTCCACGCTCGAGATGATCGCCTCGGAGAACTTCGCTCCGCTCGCCGTCATGGAGGCGCAGGGTTCGGTCCTCACCAACAAGTACGCCGAGGGCTACCCGGGCCGCCGCTACTACGGCGGCTGTGAGCACGTCGACGTCACCGAGCAGATCGCCATCGACCGTGTGAAGGAGCTGTTCGGCGCCGAGTACGCGAACGTGCAGCCGCACTCGGGTGCCTCCGCCAACCAGGCGGCCCTGTTCGCGCTGGCCCAGCCCGGGGACACCATCCTCGGCCTGGACCTCGCCCACGGCGGTCACCTGACCCACGGCATGCGCCTGAACTTCTCCGGCAAGCAGTTCAACGTGGTCGCCTACCACGTCGACGGCTCCGGTCTGGTTGACATGGCCGAGGTCGAGCGGCTCGCCAAGGAGCACCGGCCCAAGGTGATCATCGCGGGCTGGTCGGCGTACCCGCGGCAGCTGGACTTCGCGGAGTTCCGCCGGATCGCCGACGAGGTCGAGGCGTACCTGTGGGTCGACATGGCGCACTTCGCCGGCCTGGTGGCCGCCGGTCTGCACCCGAACCCGGTGCCGTACGCCGACGTGGTCACCTCCACCACCCACAAGACCCTCGGCGGTCCCCGCGGCGGCATCATCCTGGCCCGCCAGGACTTCGCGAAGAAGCTGAACTCGTCCGTCTTCCCGGGCTTCCAGGGCGGTCCCCTGGAGCACGTGATCGCGGCGAAGGCGGTCTCCTTCAAGGTCGCCGCCTCGGAGGACTTCAAGGAGCGGCAGCGTCGTACGGTGGACGGTGCGCGCATCCTGGCAGAGCGGCTGACGGCCGCCGACGCCCGCGAGGCCGGCGTGAACGTCCTCTCCGGCGGTACGGACGTCCACCTGGTCCTCGTCGACCTGCGCGAGTCCGAGCTGGACGGGCAGCAGGCCGAGGACCGCCTCCACGAGGTCGGCATCACGGTCAACCGCAACGCCGTCCCGAACGACCCGCGGCCGCCGATGGTCACCTCGGGGCTGCGGATCGGCACCCCGGCGCTGGCCACCCGCGGTTTCACGGCCGAGGACTTCGCGGAGGTGGCGGACGTGATCGCGGAGACCCTGAAGCCCTCGTACGACGCGGGCGCGCTGAAGGCCCGGGTCGAGGTGCTGGCCGGCAAGCACCCGCTTTACCCCGGTCTGAACAAGTAGTTCCCTGGTGAGGGCACCCGATGGCGTGTGCCCCCGCCCTTTTCCAAGGAGTCCCCGTGGCCATCTCGGTCTTCGACCTGTTCTCGATCGGCATCGGCCCGTCGAGCTCCCACACCGTCGGCCCGATGCGCGCGGCCCGTATGTTCGCCCGCCGCCTGCGCAACGAGGGCCTGCTGCCCTCCGTGGCGTCGGTACGCTCCGAGCTGTACGGCTCCCTGGGCGCGACCGGCCACGGCCACGGCACCCCGAAGGCGGTGCTGCTCGGCCTGGAGGGCGCCTCCCCGCGCACGGTCGACGTGGAGACGGCGGACGACCGTATCGAGGCGATCAAGGCGTCGAAGCGCCTTCGGCTGCTCGGCGAGCACGAGATCCCGTTCTCCTTCGACGACGACCTCAAGCTGCACCGCCGCAAGGCGCTCCCGTACCACGCGAACGGCATGACCCTCTGGGCGTACGACGCTTCCGGGGCGGAGCTCCTGTCCAAGACGTACTACTCGGTCGGCGGCGGGTTCGTCGTCGACGAGGACGCGGTCGGCGCGGACCGCATCGTGCTGGACGACACCGTCCTGAAGTACCCCTTCCGCACGGGCGACGAACTGCTGCGCCTGACGAAGGAGACGGGTCTGTCGATCTCCGCGCTGATGCTGGAGAACGAGCGGGCCTGGCGCACCGAGGAGGAGATCCGCGAGGGCCTGCTGGACATCTGGCGGGTGATGCAGGCGTGCGTCTCGCGCGGCATGTCCCGTGAGGGCATCCTGCCGGGCGGGCTCCGGGTGAAGCGCCGGGCGGCCGTGACCGCGCGCCAGCTGCGCGCCGAGGGCGATCCGCTGGCGCACGCGATGGAGTGGATCACGCTCTACGCGATGGCCGTGAACGAGGAGAACGCGGCGGGCGGCCGCGTGGTGACCGCGCCCACGAACGGCGCGGCGGGCATCATCCCCGCCGTCCTGCACTACTACATCAACTTCGTCCCGGGCGCCGACGAGGACGGAGTGGTCCGCTTCCTCCTCGCCGCCGGCGCGATCGGCATGCTCTTCAAGGAGAACGCGTCCATCTCGGGCGCCGAGGTCGGCTGCCAGGGCGAGGTCGGCTCGGCCTGCTCGATGGCGGCCGGCGCGCTGGCCGAGGTCCTGGGCGGTTCCCCGGAGCAGGTGGAGAACGCGGCCGAGATCGGCATGGAGCACAACCTCGGCCTCACCTGCGACCCGGTCGGCGGCCTGGTCCAGATCCCCTGCATCGAGCGCAACGGCATGGCCGCGGTCAAGGCGG
This sequence comes from Streptomyces sp. Ag109_O5-1, assembly GCF_003814875.1. Taxonomy (GTDB): domain Bacteria; phylum Actinomycetota; class Actinomycetes; order Streptomycetales; family Streptomycetaceae; genus Streptomyces; species Streptomyces sasae. The sequence goes on from NZ_RKQF01000001.1 coordinate 3,979,121, forward strand.
TCACGGCGGCCCGCATGGCCATGCGCGGCGACGGCTCCCACAAGGTGTCCCTGGACAAGGTCATCAAGACGATGAAGGACACCGGCGCCGACATGAGCGTCAAGTACAAGGAGACGGCGCGGGGTGGGTTGGCTGTGAACATCATCGAGTGCTAGGGAAACGGGCCCTGATCGGCCCGTTCCTGTCTTTCGGCACTGTCGGGGCCTTCCCTGCTCACACGGCGGAAAGTCCCCGGCGAGTCTCCGGGACAGACGTGCAAGTCCCCGAAAAGTCCCCAGCGTGTCCCCGGACCGACGATGCATCCAAGGTGTGTGAGCAGGGCCTCCTCTGGGTCGCCTCCTGTCTCCTCGTGGTGCCCGCTGGTTTCCGGACAGCGAAGTCAGTCGTCGGCGTCGCGCTGCCCTGCGCCGACCGGGACCGGTGAGCAAAAGATCTTGCCGAGCCTGCTCGCGATCTGGCTGAGGATTCAGCCTCGGCGCTGGAAATGGACAGTCGAGCCGGCTCCTGTACCGCGTACTGGTGAGCGCGTCGAGGTATCGCGTACACCGGCCGCCTGTGAAGGCATCATGCGGAACGGCCTTACGGGAGGGCCCTCCCGACACCGCCCGACCGCGATGTCGCCCCCGGGAGAAAGATGTCGAGGTCCGCTCCGCCCCCGGCAGTTCCCGCGGCGCCGAGTCGAAGCAGTTCGCTCTCGTACCCGCCGAGCCGAGTCGGCAGCGCACGTGAGGGACAGACGTGCCGCACGGTTACAACGACGGCGATACGAAGCGCCTGCGCCGCTGCACCGGGCTCGCGCACGCCCAGGCACAGCAGGTCCTGAAGGACCGGGCAGGCAGAACCGGGTGCCCCCGAGAGAGGCGGCGAGCTTCTCGACCCGGCGCGTGCTGACACAGGTAGGCGGTGGCCCACCGAGATCCAAGGGGGCGGGATATCGGCAGGTTCTCGGAAGCGCGCTCCTTGCGCCGGGCCCTGTACCGAAGGCCGGGGTGGGTCGCCCCTGTTCGGGAGCGTCCCACCCCGGCTATCGGTCGTTCTCTACTTTCTCTTGAGGGTGAAGTTCTTGGTGACGACGGACTTCTTCTTGATCTTCACCGTCGCGACGGTGGGCTGGAAGCCGTCCTTGGCGACGATGACGGTGAGCGGGTTGTTGCGGACGTCGAGCCACAGGGCGTACCCGCCGTGGGTGTCCGTCGTCAGCGTGTAACTCGTGGCCCAGGTGTCGATCTGGACGGTGGCCCCGGCGATCGGCGCGGTGCCGCCGTCCGCGGTGACCCCCAGCACGGTGCCGGTGATCTTGCCCCAGGTCTTGGGCGGGGCGACGTCCATCTCCACAGGGAGACTGGGCACGGCGTACGGGGTGTCGGAGCTGACGGACAGCTTGGCGGTGAAGGCTCCCGGCTGGGTCACCTCGGCCACGGAGGCGTCCAGGGTGATCGTCACCTTCGAGCTCTTGCCTGGCTGGAGGGTGAGCTGCTGCTCGCTCTCGCTGAGCCAGCTGACGTCGACCGTGTCTCCCTGGTCGTAGCCCGGCAGCACCTCAACCGTCGTTGCGGGGGTTGCGAGCGCGACGCCGCCGCCGACCTTGAAGAAGCCGAGCGCACCTCCGCCGCGGTAGGTGGCGGTGTCGGCGTTGGGCAGGGCGGTCCAGGTGCCGGCCTGCGGGTCGAAGGCGAAGGCCTGGTTGGTGATGCTGTTCTGGGTGACGCCACTGGCGGTGACGAGCAGGCCGTTGGCGGAGGTGTAGGCGGAGCCCCAGAGGGTGATCGGCAGGTCGGCGACCTGTGACCACGCGTTGCTGGCGGGGTCGTAGACGTAGGAGTGCTTGTCCTCGCTGTTGCCGTTCAGACCGCCGGCGCAGTAGAGCTTGCCGCTGATGCCGGCGCAGGAACTCCAGGAGATCGACTCCGGGTAGTCGGCCACCGTGGACCAGGTGTCGGCGGCCGGGTCGTAGGCGGTGACGTCCGTGCTGCCGCAGGATTCCGCCCCGCAGCCGCCGACCACGTAGAGCTTGCCGTCGAGCACGGCGTTGCCGGAGCCGGCGTGGGGCTTGGGCGAGGCGGCGCCGGTGGTCCAGGTGTCGCTTCCCGGGTCGTAGATCTCCAGCTTGGAGTCGGGGTCGCCGCTGGGTCCCCAGCCGCCGACGGCGTAGAACTTGCCGTCGATGAAGCCGTGGGCGGGATCCTCCCGGGTGTCCGCCGCGCCGGCCAGCTTGGTCCAGGTACCGGCGACCGGGTCGAGGACGTACATGTCCTTGGTGTCGGCGCTGCCGTTGAAACCGAAGGCGGAGTAGATCTTCCCGTCGTTGGTGGCGACAGCGTTGTCCATCAGCTTGACCGGCAGGTCGGGGGCCGCCTGCCAGGCGTCACCGGCGGCTCCCGGAGCCACTTTGGCGGTGGTGCCCGCGGCGGCCGCGGCGGCCTTGCTCGACAGCGGGGAGTAGGTGCCCTTGACCAGCTTCAGCGGGGCGCCGCCCGCGGACTCGATGCTGAACCCGCCGGGCTTTTCACCCAGTTTGACGGTGGCGGCCGCCGTGCCGGTGTTCTTGACGGTCAGGGTCTGGGTGGTCTGCTCGCCCCAGCCGACCGACGCGGTGACCGAGGTCTTGTCGAGCGTCAGCTGCCCGGCGCCGAGGGCGAAGTCCGCGCCGACCGCACTGTCGGCCGCCACCTTCACCGTCTTGTCGAGGCCGGTGTAGTGCGGCTTCGCCGCGGTGAAGCCGTGGCTGCCGAGGGAGGAGAACAGGGCGTAGACACCGTCGCCCAGAGCGGGGTCGTCGGGAGTGGCGAGGGTGACGGTGCTCTGCTTGTCGTCGTCCTTGTTCGTCACGGTGGCGCCGACCAGGCCCGTGGCGGTGTTGGCATCCGTCACGGTGCCGGTGAGCAGACCGCCGGGCAGGGGCGTGACGTGGCGCTCGCCGACGAAAACGTTGTCGACCTTCCACCACCAGCCGAACGAGCCGGTGAAGTGGAAGCGCAGCTGCACCGATGCCTTGCCGGCGTAGTCGGTCAGCGGGAGCTCGACCTTCTGCGCGCCGAAGGTGGTCTCCGTGGCGGACCAGAGACTGGTCCAGGTGGCACCACCGTCGGTGGTCACGTCGACGCCCGCGCTCTGGCCCCCGATGGCCGAGTAGTCATTGGCGAAGGCGATCTCGGGTGCCGAGTTGTCGGTGAAGTCGTATACCGGGCTGAGCAGTTGCGAGTCCTGGTACGCGCCGTTGCCGTAGTGGTCGCTGTCGACGATGGCGAACCCGCCGTCGCCGCCGGTGGTGTTGCCGCGTGAGCCCGGGTCGTCGAAGGCCCAGCCGCCGGTCGTCCCGTCGGCGTTGACCACACTCCAGCCCTTCGGGGCGGAGTCGGTCGAGTCGAACGTCTCGGTGGTGCCTTCGTCATGCACCGAGTAGCCGGTGGGCGCGGTGGCCCCCCACGGGTCGACCGGGACCGCGACGTTCAGACTCTGGTCGGAGTCCGCGACGGTGATCTTCTTGGTGGGCGACGTGTAGCCGGGATAGGCGCTGGTCACGTGAAGGGTGTAGTCGTGGCCCTGGGGCAGCTTCAGGTCGAAGGCGCCGGTGAGGGGGTCGGTCCACACCGGGCCGCCGGGGACGCCGTCCGCGGTGATCTTGGCGTAGAGCGGCCAGCCGTGGCCGGAGCCGTCGGTGACCTTGCCGGAGACCGTCCGGCTGGGGACCGGGGTCAGGGCGAAGTTCTTGGTGAGGGTGTCGCCGTCACCGAGGGACACGCCTGAGGCGGTGCCGGTGGCGTAGCCGTAGGCTTCGACGGTGATGTCGTAGCTGCCGACCGGCAGGACGAGCGAGTAGGTCCCGTCGGCAGCGGTGTGCGCGGTGCCGCCGCCCTGGGTGGTGACGGTGGCTCCGGCGACCGGCTTGCCGGTGCTGTCGTCGGTGACGGTGCCGGAGAGCTTCCCGTGCGGGCCGCTGCGGAACGCGGCGAGTCCGTCGGGGGTGCCCAGGCCGGTCGGGCCGTCGTAGCCGGCACCGGCGGTGCACAGGTACGCGGGGGTGCAGGTGCCGTTGTCGCCTGTGGTCACGTCATTGAGACCGGTACCGGAGGCGTACGGGTAGGAGTTGGGGTACGTACCCGCGACGGGGGTCCCGGCGGCCGCGTACACAGCGGCGATGATCGGAGAGGCGGCGCTGGTGCCCCCGTACACCTGCCAGCCGCCACCGCCGTAGGTCTGGTAGACCGCGACGCCGGTGGCCGGGTCGGCCACGGCGGAGACGTCGGCGACGGTGCGCTTGTCGCATCCGGTGTCCGTCTGGAAGGCCGGCTTGGGCTCGTAGAGGGAGCAACCGGACCCGGGGCCCAGGCCGTTGCGGTTCCAGACCGACTCGGACCAGCCGCGTGCGGTGCCGGAGTCCCGGACCAGTGAGGTGCCGCCGACGGAGGTCACGTAGGGGGAGACGGCAGGGTAGGCCACCCCGTAGTCGCTGTCACCCGAGGAGGCGACCACAGCGACACCGGGGTGGTTGTAATGGGCGTCGTACGTCGTCTCGTCCGGGGTCTCGCCGCTGCCCGGGGTGCTGCTGTAGTTGGTGCCGTAGGAGTTGGAGACGTACTTGGCACCCAGCGCGACCGCCTGGTCGACAGCCGCCCCGAGGTCCTCGAAGCTCGGCTGGTCCGCCTCGACGAGCAGGATGTGCGCGTTCGGCGCGGCCGCGGAGACCATATCCAGATCGAGTGAGATCTCGCCGGCCCAGCCGGAGTCGGGCGCGGGGTAGTCGGTGCCGCCGCGCTGGTCGACCTTGGTGAAGCAGCCGTTTGCCGTGGTACAGGCGGGCAGCCCGTACTGCTCGCGGTAGACGGCCAGGTCGGCCTCGGCGCTGGGGTCGTCATAGGCGTCGACGATGGCGATCGTCTGGCCCGCACCGCCGTCGGCGGGAAGGCTGTAGGCGCTCTGCAGGTCGGCGGCGCCGTAGCCGCTGGGGCTGACGGAGGCGGCCAGCAGGCCCTTGACGGCCTTGGTGTCGGTGCGGCGCAGGGCGAAACAGGCGGCCTCGCCCTTCTTGGGCGTGGAGCAGGAGGGTTCGAGGGCGACCTTCTTCTTGGCCGAGGACGCCGAGGCGACGGATGGGGGCGCCGCGTGGGCCGGGATCTGCATGCCCAGGACCGTCATTGCGGCGGCACTCAGGACCGTCAGGCAGGCGGCGGCTCTTCGGCGTAAAGCTGAACCGGTTCTCGGTGAGAGGCGCAAAACGTTACTCCTCAGTCTGCATTGCAAGGGTCGACCCGTATGCGGTTCCCGGTCGACGGCGGATACGGGTGGCCGCATTCGCCACCATCAATTGGCGTACCCCGAAGGGCAATTGACAATAAACGCCGTGTTACATGTACATGTCGTTGGATCGAATCCGCACAAGGGGACTGCGATCCGGGTCGGAAATTAATTTCCATGCCAAAGAAACCCCGCCGCTAAAATCAAAAAGCGTGGGGCCTATTTCTGCACGGTAATGATTTCCAGTCGGCTGCGGGCGGCCGGGGACCGGGGCGCACACTCTGCGGCGGCCACGGGAGTTGTCGGTCCGGACATGTGGTCAGAACGGAGATCACCGCACCGGTGACCTGCCATCATCCTGATCTCGGCAGCCTCGCCTGACAAGATCCGCCGTCTGTGGGCCCGCGCAGTTGCACACTTGCGTAGCATCGGCGTGAACCTCGTTCCGATCTTCCGAGGAGTCGCTGGTGGACGTGTCCTCCCCAGATGCGTTGTGGCCAGGCACCGGCCTGGGCGCCCTCGCCCGGCAGGCACTGGAATACCTGGTCGGCCATCCGGACGCGGACGAGGACGCGGTCGCGGCAGGGATCGGCGTGCCGGCCCCGGCGGCCCGGACCGCCCTGCGGTCCCTGGAGGCCGAACTCCTGGCCGTACGCGTCAGGGAACGGCCCACGCGCTGGAGTGCCAGCCCGCCCCGCTCCTCGCTGGGCGCCCTTCTCGCCCGTAGGCGGCAGGAGTTGGCCAGGGCAGAGCTGTACGCGGAACAGCTCCACGAGGTCTATCGCACGGCCCCGGGCCGGCAGATCGCCTCGGACCTCTTCGAGGTGGTCGAGAGCGATGAACAGGTCGGCGCCCGCTATGCACACCTTCTGAGAAGCAGTCGGCAGGAGGTCCTGCACTTCGCGAAGCCGCCGTATGTGACCTCGCGGATCGCCCCTACCGACGCTTCCACCGCGGCGGGCGCCACGGTCCGTCCCGGCGTCCGGCTCCGGTCCGTGTACGACAGCGACGGAATCGCGGACGACGGATGCCTGGAGACGGCCCTCGGGGGCAACGCTACGGAAGGGGAGTTGCGGCTCGTGCCCGGACTGCCCATGAAACTCGTCATCTTCGACGGCGTCGCGGCGATCATGCCGCTGCGGCGGGACGATCCCGCCGCGGGGTCACTTGTCGTGCACTCCTCGACACTGCTGGACGTACTGACCGCCCTCTTCGAGAGCGTATGGGAGCGTGCGGTGCCCCTCTCGCTGGAAAACCGGCCCGCCTCGCCCACCGCGAGTGCCGAGAGACAGGATGGCGCTCTCCACAGTCGGACGCGGGACATTCTTCGCCTGATGTCCGCCGGAATGAAGGACGATGCCATCGCGCGTGCCTTGCGGCTCAGTCGCCGGACCGTTCAGACCCACATCAGCGATCTGGGTAGACAACTGGGCGCACGGACCCGTTTCCAGATAGCCCTGCTGGCCCAGGAACGCGGCTGGTTCGGGGATCCGGAGGATTGACGTGCCCCCGCCCCGAAGGACTTTGCCGGCGGATGCGGTGACCGCTCTCAGGCCGGATCACAGCCCGCGAGTCGGCCCAGCCCGGCGGGGATGGGTGACCGATGGCGCGGCAGGCACGGTCTTCCGTTGTGATGATCAGCGAACTCGACACTCCGTGATCACCGGAAGCGGTGCCTGCACGCGCATCCGCCGCCGTCACGAACCGCCCACCACCGCAGACTTGGGGTGTCGGACCCAACCGACGACATCGGGCCGACCGCGAGAACGACGGAGCCCCGACCGCCACCGGCCGAAAATCCCCCGAGAAAACCCCACTGATCGATTCGGTCAAGAAAATCCCGGCAAACCCGCATGCCCATGGGCTTGTCGCGTCCGCCGCCCCCTACCCCGTCAAGTGCAAGGAGACGGCGCGGGGTGGGCTGGCGGTGAACATCATCGAGTGCTGAGGGGATGGGCCCCGACCAGCGCGTTCGCGTCTTTCGGCGCTGTCGGGGCCTTCCCCGCTCACCTGGCGGAAAGTCCCCGGGAAGTCCCCATGAAAGGAGCTCTTGACCTGCCGTTTCGCAGCATGTGATCAACACCGGATACGCCGCTCACCCGCCACCGGACGTATCAAATCGATCCCCTGAATCCATCCGAGGGGTATCAATCGATACATGGACGCTGTGGAAAACTCGCGCCTGGAACAGCGGCTGGCCGGCCTCTCCCCCACATTCACGACGGCGCAGGCGCGCGGTGCTGTTTCCACAGATCAGCGCCGCGCGGCACGTTGCCGCGTCCGGCCCGAAGTGGCTTGTGCCGCGCCACGCTGCTTCATCCGCTTTCCTGGGCAAATGCGCGAAGTTCGCCTACTCCCGCCGCATCCGTGTCCTTGATGGATCCGGAGAGTCGGTGAACGACCACCCAGCGGCCGTCGGGCAACCCTCCAGCGAAGATCCTGGATTTTCGGGTGGCACCGTTGTGGTAGGTCAGCGGCAAACCCCCGACCCGGCGCCAGGTGAGCGCCGGCTCACCGAGGGTCTTGTCGACGAGCAGTCCCGTGAGCAGGCGGGCGGCTGTACGCGTGCTGGCCCACATGCCACCCGCGGGCAGGATGGCTCCGGTCAAGTCCCATGGCTTCACGGGGCGGCCGAACCAGCTCGACGCCAGCAGACGCTGGTCCGCGGGTGGCCTGGCGGTCACCGCCCCCGCGGGCAAGCCGAGAGGCACGAGCACGTGATCGCCGACCAGTTCCTCGTACTCCTGGCCGGCAGCCGACATGAGCGCAGCGCCAAGCACGGCGTACCCGAAGTTGGAATATTCCTCGCGCTCGCCCGGGCTTGCGGTGACCAAGCTGTCGAGACGACCCACGAACTGTTCGAGCTGAGTCTGCCTGAAGTCCCTGTACGGGTTGAACAGGCCCGTGTCAGGAGGCAGCCGCGGAAGGCCGGAGGTGTGGTCGGCGAGGTGTCGAAGGGTGACACCGGTACCTGCCGGCGCGCCCAGCCACCGTTCGACCGGGTCGTCGAGGGAAACAACGCGCTTCTCGGCAAGCACGGCAAGCACGGTTCCGGTCAGTACCTTGGTGAACGAGCCCAGCTCCGCGTACGCGTCGGGATCATGCCCGCCGGTCACACGAGGAGCATCGAGGTGACTGCCGATGACGCAGGTGGGAGGGCGTCGCACGGAGAGCCTTTCAGTCGGCGGAAGCGGCTGCTACCGGTTCGCTGTCATGTGCCGCACTGCTTCCAGTCCCGTCCGCCGCTGTTTTCTCCTTGCGGCGTGTGCTCAGCTTTCGCGCTGCCTGCAGTGCGCGGGACAGTTCCGGCGACAGGAAGACGAGGTCACACGCGATCATCGTCAATGCGAATCCGGTGAGCCCCATGAACAAGCCGATGGAGACGTGGAAACCGATGGATGCGGCAGCCGCCCATGGGCGCAGGGACCCTACCACGACTCCCATGGGGAAATAGACGAGAAAGATGACCGTTGCATAGGCGCCGAAGTACACCAACAGGTCATTGTTGTACACGAACTGCGAAATTCCGGGGAATTCGACCGACCCCGCTCGGGCCCGGGACGGAAAGCGGCCGGTGTGGGCCTACGCCCACGTATCGAACAGTACGCGCCCGGCTTCACAGAAACCGTCGTCGCCAGCCGCGGTATCAGCGCCCGCGACTACGAGGCCCCACCACCCCAACTACGTCGGCGGGGACATCAACGGCGGTGCTGTGCCCCCGAAGCCGAGCGTGCTCCGCCCAGCCCCCGGGTGAATCCCCACCGCAGCCACTCCGCGGCGTGTACCTGTGCTCCGCATCCACACCGCCAGGACGACACCAAGCCTCGCCTCCTGACCAGATCGCCCGCACCCGTCCATGAGGTGGCGGGCGCGACAGACCGCCGAGGTCCCTCGTCCACGGGCTGTGCGGCCTGGGTACGTCGCTCACCTTCCCAGGCCCGGGTCCCACACGGCCGCGGGCCGGAAATGCGTTAACGTGCCAGCCATGACGGCTGATGAACGTGAAAACCCTGGCACCGAACAGGAGTTAGCGGCGACTCCTTGGAGCTGGGGGGGCCTGGGCCCGGTCGGCGGGTTCCTCTTGACGCTCTCCGGAATCGGTCTGCTCCTGTGGGGATTCCTGGGCCGGACAAGCTCCAGCCCTTCACTGATCTACCAGGCCGCGAAGGTCGCGGCGATCGGCCTGGTGGTCACCGGTACCACTCTGGTGGCGCGCCGACGCGACTCGTCACGACGTCCCGACGCAGAGACAGAGTCTGCTCCACGGTCGTGATACGTACCGGTCCGAGCCGGAGATCTGGCTCGCGTCGGCGGCGCCGTTGCAGCAGCTCACAGTCCTGGCCGGACCCGTCGCCGGGTCCACCCCGAAATACGGCCACCGACGTCGTTCCCTTCCTGGTCGAGGACGAACTCATCAAGCTCGGAGGCGTCTACTCCAAGGCCGACGACTGGCAGCCGTACGTCCTGCAGGACGGTCTGCTGATCACCGGGCAGAACCCGGCCTCCTCGGCTCCCGCGGCCTACGCCCTGATCGAACTGGTCAACAAGGGCAGCGTGCGCCTACGTCGTCGTGCTCCGCGAGCGTGTGACCGACCTGGCTCTCTACGTCGGCTCGGCCCGGGCGGCCCGGACAGGCCACGAAGTGACACCGGTCGTCGGATACGGGGCGATCGAAACCCTGGAGGGCGCGCCGTTCGACGGGGTGCTGATCCATCGTCTCCCCAGCGTTGCGGACGCCCGGGCCTGGTACGAGAGCCCGGCCTGCCAGACGGCGCTGCCCCACCGCCAAGCGGGTGCGGACTACCGCGTGTTCATCGTCGGGGCCTCGCAAGACGCCAGGTGAACAACGGCTACGACACGTCGTTCTACTCCGCGAACCACTACATCCTGATCATGACGGACGCCTACAACATGTCACCGGCGATCTCCTCGACCGGTCCGACCGACGCCGAGGTCGCGGCCCGGCTCGCACTGCTCGCCGCCGACCGCGCCGGCATCATCACATCAGACTGGTCGACCAAGTCGGCGGCCGTACGGAGCGCGGTCTCGGCCCGGAGCTGACCGAGACCGACCGAGCCGGACAATTCACGCGTCCACGCGGATCCTCCGTGCCAGGCTGGGGAATGGGGAATACGGAATGCACAGTTCCAGCATCACTCCCCCACTGGCACCCAGGGAGCCCCCCACATGCTGCACGGCATCGATGTGAGCGCGTACCAGTCCGCCACCTACGACACGGACGGCCTCTCCTTCGTCTTCATCAAGGCGACGGAGGGGCGTTCGTACGTCAATCCCAAACTCGCCGCCCAGACCAAGACCGGGCGCGACGCCGGACTGGTCGTCGGTTTCTACCACTTCCTCTGGCCCGGCAACCTCACCGCCCAGGCCGAGTACTTCGTCCGGCACGCCCCCGAGAAGCCCGGCGAGATCCTGGCCGTCGACTGGGAGACCACCCCCGAGGGCACCCACGCGACCAACGCCGAGAAGGACAGCTTCATCCGGAAGGTGAAGGCGCTCCGGCCGAACAACCGGGTGATCCTCTACACCAACCGGAACTACTGGCTCACCATCGACACCACCTCCTACGCGGGCGACGGCCTGTGGATCGCCGACTACGTGAGCGCCGGTCACCCGCGCATCGAGGCCGACTGGCGTTTCCACCAGTACGCCAGCGACCCGCACGACAAGGACGTGGCGGACTTCGGCGACGAGGCGGACCTCAAGTCATGGGCGAAGAAGGAAGATTGAGCCTCCATGGCGGATCCGGCAGGTTTCGGGGCGGTGCGCCGGGGCCACACTGTGAACCGTGGTGACCAGCCCGGCCCCCTTCTGGGAGGCCCTCGACTCCGGTGACCGGGCGGCGCTGCTGCGGGCGGCGACGCAGGTCCCGCTCGCCGCCGACCGGCAGTTCCTCGCCCAGGGCGAGGGATCGGACCATCTCGTCGTGCTGCTGCACGGCTGGGTGAAGGTCGTCGCCCAGTCGCAGGCCGGCTACCGCGCCCTGCTCGCACTGCGCGGCCCGGGCGAACTCCTCGGCGAACAGGCCTCGGTGGAGAACGGCCGCCGCTCCGCGACCCTGGTCACGGCCACCGCCGCGGACCTGCTGCACCTTCCGGCCAGCCGCTTCCATGTGCTGGCCCGAGCCCGCCCCGGCATCGCCGCGGCCCTGGAGCAGACCCTGGTACGACGGCTGCGCGAGGCCGACGCCCAGCGCGCCGGCATCACCGAACCGGTCCCCGCCCGCCTCGCCGCCCTCCTGCTCGACCTGGTGGAACGCTGCGGCCTCCCGGAGCCCGGGGGGCCCGGCCGCCGGATAGGGCTCAGTCTCTCCCAGGACGACCTGGCCGGACTGCTGCTGACCTCCCGGCGGACGGTCAGCCGGGTCCTGGAACAGTGGCGGGCGCAGGGCTGGATAGTGACGGGACGTCAGACGCTGGCGGTGCGGGCGGTGGACCAGTTGAAGGTGCAGGCGTTCGGCGGGTGAAGGACCCGGTCAGCAGGATGTGTAACTCACTCCGCCCTTCGGTGCCTTGAGGATGCGGTAGCCGTCGGTGTCGGTGAGCTGGTAGGTCACCGTCCAGTCGTCGCAGGTGTCGTCGGTGCTGCCGGACGGGCCGTAGCCGGCGGCCTGGTGGCTGCGGAAGTTCAGCGTGGCCATGGTGTACCCGCCGTCGGTGGTGAGGGCGCTCAGCATGAAGCCGCTGTCCCGGGTGGTGGACATGACCTTCTTCCACTGGGCCCTGCTGGAGCTGGAACCCAGGTCGACGGCAGCGGAGTTCGGGTCGTAGTACTTGAGCGCGTTGTCGTAGTCGTGTTCGTTGATCGCGCCGAAGAACTTGGCGAACATCGTGGCCACGTCCTCGGCCGCCGGGTCGTCGGCGACCTGGGAGTAGTCGACGGTGGCGCCCGTGGTGACGGCCTGGTCCGGGGTGGGTGTCGGGGTGGGGTCGTCGGTGGTGGGGCCGGTCGGGCCGGGGGTGTCGGTGGTGTCCGAGTAGGGGCTGGCGGACAGCGTCGTGGGCGACCCGGAACCGGAGCCGCCGGTGGGGTGCATATGGGTCACCGCGTAGCCGCCCACCCCGCCGACCAGCACGGCCGCCAGCAGCCAGCCGACCACCTTGCCGCCCGCCGACGAGGGGGCCGGGCGGCGCAGCGGCGGGGCCGAGGCGGGCGTCGACTGGGCGAACCCCGCGGCCGGCGATCCCCCCGTGGGCGGCTGCGCCCCGGTCCGCGCCTGCGCGCGGGGCTGACTGGTCTGGGTCTGGGCCTGTGCCTGGGCCTGGGCCGCGCGGAAGGCCTGGGCCGCCTGGGCCGCCGCCTGCTGCTGCCCGGCACGGTTGTGCGCCAGCTCCAGCGGCTTCAGCCACTCGATGAGGGCGGGGCGGCGCACCGGGTCCAGACTCTGGGCGCGGGAGGCGAGGTTCGCCAGTTCGGTGGAGACGGCGCGCAGCGGGACGAGGTCGGTGCTGTCGAAGCTGCGGCTGAAGATCCGGGCGGCGAGCAGCCCGAACTTCCAGGAGTCGGAGGCCGGCGTGGCCTTCTGCTCGGTGTCGGGCACCTCCCAGTCCGGCGTGGCCACCTGATCCAGCACGTCCCGGCCGAGGCAGCGCATGGAGTCGCAGTCGATGAGCAGACAGCGGGCCTCGCCCTGCGGCCCCTGGAGGGTGAACAGCACGTTGTTGGGCGAGAGGTCGCCGATCACCACCTGGCGCCGGTGCAGCCAGTCGAGGGTGCGGGCCAGGTCCAGCAGCAGTTCCAGGCGCCGTACGTCGTCGACCAGCAGGCCGATGCGGGTGGCGTAGGCGTCGTCGTTGAGCAGGTACTGCATCGCCTGCGGCTTGGCCTCGTTGAGCGGCGGGATGCGCACCTGGTACGACGCGGGCACCCGGCCCATCAGGAAGCCGACGACCTCGGTCCCCTGGTTCCGGGACGGCACCGGGTCCTGCGGGTTCGGTCCCCTGTACACCAGCACGGTCGGCCAGGTGAGCCGCTCGTCCAGGAAGGCGCGCTCGCCCGGGGTGAGCCGCTGGCGGAAGCAGACCATCTCGTACAGCGCGTCGGCGGAGTAGACGACGTTCTTCCGGTACTCCTTGTAGACCAGGGTCTGTCCCGGGAACAGCCCGGCCGGGTCCGGCACTCCGTAGACGATGCCCTGACCGCCGTCGCCCAGCCGTTGGGCCTGGTAGGCCCCGAGTTTCTCGGGCAGCACCCAGGGCACCCGTACCTCGGTCATCGTGGCCCTCCCCGTGGCCACAGGGCCAGCAGTGTGCGGTCGTCGTCGAAGGTCTCCCGGTAGAAGTCGAGGGTGAAGGCGAAGGCCAACGGCGGTATGGGGGTGGTTAGTTCGTTGGTGAACAGGTCGGCCACCCGGCCCCGGCCGTCGCCGACCGGGTCGCCGAAGCCGTCCGTGCCGACGAGCAGCACCATCCCCGGGTCGAGGTGCACGGCCCGGGGCCGGATGTCGGCCGGCACGTACGGCAGGGGCTGTACGGCGGAGGAGACCAGCCCGTCGGAGCCGAGCTCCTTGCCGCCGGACAGCCCGTACAGCTGGCCGTGCTTGATCGCCCAGACCCCGGAGTCGCCCACCGACACCAGCGCGACCTGCACGCCTTCCGGGGTGGGGGTGGCCGCCCCGGCGACCAGGGTGGTGGCGAGCAGGTCGGCGGTCTCCTCGACGGTCGCATCTTGGCGGCGCAGCAGCCGGGCGGCCTGCTCGCGCAGCTGCCAGTGGACGGTGCCGAGGAGCTTGCCCCAGTCGGTGACATGGCCGCCGCTCGCCCGGACCTGGTCGAGGAGTTCGCCGACCGCGCTGCGGCAGGCCAGCTGGGAGCCGATGTGCGGCTGGCGGGCGTCGGAGACGCCGTCGGCGACGGCGAACACCACGGCCTTGGAGATCTCGTCGTAGGCGGCCGCGGCATCGTCCTCGCGGGGGCGGCCCTCGGCCCGGTGGGCGTACCCGCGGACCGAGGCGAGACGCAGGTCGAGTGCGTCGGTGGACCAGCCGTCACACACGGTGTCCGGGCGGTACGACAGCCCGCCGGCGGGCGGCCGGTAGGTGAAGCCGGGGGCGGCGCCGTCGATGAGGATGGGCTGCCAGGGCTCGTCCAGGTCGCCGGCGGGCGCGGGCGGCGGAGCCGGTGCGTACTGCGGCCCGGCACCCGGCAGACCCGCGCGGCTGGTGGGGGCGCCCGGTGGCCAGCCGCCGTCCCTGTCGACGTCGTACACCGAGTCGCCGTGCACGGAGTTGCCGTGCCCAGCGTCCGGTCCGCCGGGGCGGCCCGTGCCGGGGGCGGCCGGCGGGAACAGGGCCGGCGGCGGCCCGGGCGGCGGTGGCGGTGACCCGTACTGTTCGCCCCGCTCCTCGCCGGAACGCCGGCTCGGGAAGATGGGCATCTCAGATCACGTCGATCGCTACGGTGAAGCCTTCCGGCTTGTCCACCACGAGCTGCGGGGAGGCGGAGCCGAGCGAACGGCCAGAGGAGATCACGCTCTTGGTGAGCGCGGTGCAGAACTTGGCGATGGCCCCGCCGACGTCGACGCCCTTGTTGGCGACGAACCCGAACTGCGGCTCGGTGGCGACCTGGTTGATGGTCTGCGCGTCGGCGTCCACGATCCCGCAGGCGATGATGTTGGGCGCGCCGTGGGTGACTTGGCGGTCGGTGAGTCTGCGGTGGGCGTCCTGCCAGTCCTCGCCGCGGTTGGGCAGCCCGTCGCTGAGGAAGAACACGGCGGGCCGGTGCACCTGGTAGCCCTCCCGCTTGAGGTCGGCCACGTCGTTCGGTATGCGGTTGATCAGGTCCTCGAAGGCGGCCAGGTAGCTGGTCATGCCCCGGGTGCGCAGTTCGGGGAACTCCCCCGCGCTGCGCAGGTCGACGAGGTGGACACGCTCGACCACGTCGTCGGAGAAGCCGAGCACCGAGAAGCGCACCTTGGCGGCGGCCATGGGCTCGCCGAGGAGTGCCTGGTGCAGTGAGCGCAGGCCGTCGTTGAGGTCGTCGATGTGCTCGATCATGGAGCCGGACTCGTCGGCGAGGACGTAGATGGGGAGCAAGTGCCCCCGGTTGCTTTCCACCATCGTCTTTCCGTTTCTGGCGAGTTGGGGAGCTGTGGGTCGGGTCAGTAGGCGTCCTCGGCGCGCCGGAAGCCGTCGGGCGGGTTGACCGAGAACTGCGGGTCGCCCGCGGCGATCCGGCGGCCGTAGCCGACGACGCTGTCGCGCAGGAACACCGCGCAGCTGTGTGCGGCGGAGACGGCGTCCTGGTGCGGCGGGGCCATGAACCCGAACTCGGGCCGGGTGGCCACGGCCCGCACCGCGAAGGTGTGCGCGCGGCCGACGCCGAGCGCGATGACGTGCGGCGCGGCCGGGTTGCCGGTGGCGTCGGTGAGAGCCCGGTGCGCGGCACGCCAGTCGTCGGTCTCGTCGGGCGCCCCGCCGGTGACGAAGTACACGATCGGGCGCAGCACTTGGGCGCCCTGCGCCTTGACGACGCCGACGTCCTGGGCGACGACGGTCCGCAGCTGCTGGAAGGCATGGCCGTACGACAGCCCTTGGCGGCCGGTGAGGATCGGGGTGCGGGTGGCGGTGGTCACCGTCTCCAGCTGGAGCCGGGGTTCGGTGGTGGCGGCCATGCCCAGCACGGAGAGCCGGATGCCCGCCGACACGTCCGCGGCGGCGGCGAGGGCCGCGTGCAGGTCGCTCAGGCCGCGGTTGAGCTCCTCGATGCAGTCGGGCGCGGACTCGTCGAGGACGAGGTAGATCAGCGCCGCGTAGGCCGGCCGGGCGACCGGGGTGACCTGGGTGGGCGTGTAGGCCGGGGCGTACGGCGGGGACGGCGGCTGCGGGTACGGAGGCTCCTGGTACGGCGGTTGGAGGTGGGACTGGGTCTGGGTGGGGCCGGAGGCGGCGGCCGAGGGGAGCTGGGCGGTGGGCGCGTCCCAGGGGCGGGCGCCGGGCAGCTGGGGTGTGCCGGCGGCGGGCAGCTGGCCCGCCCCCGCGGCCCGGCCGACCACGTCGGTCAGCAGCTGCCGCATCACCTCCAGGTCGCCGGCCTGGACCAGGTTCTTGTCGGCCATCGCCTGGAACAGGGCGAGCGCACGCTGGTTCTGCAGCTCGGCGGTGGCGAAGCGGGCCTCCTCCAGCTTGCGCAGCATCTCGAAGGCGCCGGCCGCGTCCTCGGGGTGGGTGTTGAGGTACTGGCGGATCAGGCCCTCGCTGTCGATCCGGGTGCCCTCCAGGGCCTTGGCCTGCCGGGCCGCGGCCTCCATCTGCAATTCCTGCTGCTTGGAGTCGAGTTGCCCCTGCCGTACGACGGCTCCCATGTTCGGCGTGTGTTCGGCCTGACCGAGCGTCTCGCGCCGGCCGGCCTCGATCAGGGACTCCAGGTAGGCCTTGGACCTGGCGTCAGGTGCGACGGTGACCTGGCAGCCGTAGATGATCAGGCCTTCGGCGAGCAGGACCTGCTGGGCGCACTTCTGGTTGAGGAACATCTGGAGGCCGAAGGAGTCCTCGATCGCGAACCGCTGCCCGGCCGCGTGGAAGAGGCTGGTGAGGTAGCCGTGGACGACGGGCAAGGCGTCGTCGATGCCGGAGCGCACCCAGTTCTTGGCGCCGTCGAAGCCGTCGATGCGGAAGCAGAAGTCGACCCGGACCTCGAAGGCGTGCACACCGTCCCGGGAGACCAGCGGGTTGCGGCCGAGCACGGCGCTGCGCTGCCGGGGCCGCAGGTCGACCTCGTAGCGGGTGCGGTATTTGGAGAAGACCTGCTGGGACGGGGTCATCGGGCGGCCGTCGAAGCACTCGACCTCGCCGGCCGCGGTGGCGTAGACGACCGCGAGGTGCGGCTGGGTGGCCTTGGTGGGGCCGACCGCCATGCGCGGCACGGGTTTCCGCTCGGCGATCAACGAGACCTGCTCACTCACCGGGCACCTCCTGACTGAGTGGATGCGGCTGCCTTCAGGGCGGCGCCGAGCACCGCCGCCGTGCGGGGCAGCGGGCGGAACCGGTCGCGGTCGGTCCAGTGGCGGGCGTAGCGCTCCAGGAGCAGCGCGGCCCGGGGACTGCGGGTGGCGACGTCCTCGACGAGGACCCGGACCATGTCGTCCAGGAGCTGAGGGTCGGCCTCGGCGCGGGCGGCCCAGGCCTCCAGCACCCCGCCGGCCTCGTCGGCGAACAGCTCGCCGTTGATCACCTCGGCCCACAGGTAGCCGAGCAGGCGCCGCAGTTCATGGCCGGGCGGGGCGTCGGCGGCCAGCCGGAGCAGGGTGGGGCGGCTGCGCCGGGCGCCGGCGGTGCCCGGCTCGTCGGTGACCAGGAGGTTGGCGAGCATCAGGAAGACCAGGTGCCCGGAGGGGCGGCTGGCGCTCTCGTGGGACATCTCGGCGATGGCCCGCAGCACCACCGCCGCATGCGCGTCGACATCCTCCTCCAGGAGGTCGGCGAAGGCGTCGCCGATCTCGATGGCGACCTGGATGTGGTCGACGGTGCCCAGCCGGGTGAGCGCGAGCACGGCCCCGGACAGATCGGTGCCGCCCAGGCAGAGGCCGTAGGCGCGGGCGGCGGCCGCCTCGAACTCCCAGTCGGTGCTCATGTACCAGCCCTCGACCAGCCCGCGCACCCCGGGCCGCAGCGCGGGGCGGCGCAGGCAGACCCGCAGGGCGTAGGCGACGGCCTCGCGGCGCAGATAGCCGGTGGTCTCGTCGCGCACCCAGTCCGGGAAGACCTGGGTGGCGACGTACTCGAAGGACTCGGTGGCGATCAGCCCCAGCGCCGTACCGGCGTAGCTGCGCACCTGCTGCGAGCGCCGGTCGACCAACCCGCCGAGCCAGCCGATGAGTTCGTTCTGGATGCGGTACTCGGACCACACGTGCCGGATGATCCGGGCCGGGTAGTCGGGGTTGCGGTACTCGGCGACGGTGCACGGCAGCCAGCCGAAGTCGCCGAGGGTGAGGGTGGCCACGGTCCGGGCGCGCAGCTTCTCCGCGAGCAGCCGGCGGGACTGGCTGAACGGGTCCTGGCGCAGCGGCACCGGACCGGTCTCCACACTGGCGGTGAGGACGCCGCGGTCGCTGCGGAACCGGTCGAGCAGCGCGCTCGCGCCCATGGCGACATGCTCCTGGGGCAGCCCGCCGAGTACGGCGAGGGCGATCGCCTGGGTGCGCAGCCCGGTCTCGCCGAGCCCCTCGAACCACTCCTCGGGCCCCTCCCCGCCGGTGTGGTCCATCCGGGTGCGCACCCGCTCGGGGTCGATGGCGCCGCCGCCGTGCTCGTGCGCGAGCACCTCGGCGAGCCGGGCCGCGTCCCGGCAGGCGGCGGCCGCGTCGAGGAGTTCCTCGGCGAGGTCACCGATCCCGGCGGCGGTGAGCGCGCCCTCGGCGTCGTCGTCGCCGAGCCGGTGGAAGAGGTGGGCACGCAGGACGTCGGCCAGGATGTCGGGCCGGGCGATGCGCTGCACGTACTCGCCGACCCCGCGCCCGAGGTCGGTCTCCGGACCGGCGATCAGCACGAGATGGGCATCGGCACGCAGCAACAGGTCTTCGAGTCCGTCGAGCTGGGGTCCGCGCAGCTCGGCGAGGTCCGTCGGACGGTCCACCAACAACCCGGCGCCGCTGCCGAGTTGCCGCAGATCGTTGAGCTGGGTCAGTTCGGCGACCGAGTCGACCTGGTAGAAGCGCTTGGCCTGGGCGGCTATCAACAGCCGTACGGCGGCCGCGTGTTTGCCCGCGCCTGCCGGGCCGCGCAGCACGACCGAGCGGCGCTGCCAGGCGTCGGCGACGACGTCGTCCCAGCGGGGCGGGGCCTGGAAGGTGTGCCGTACGGTCTCCACGGCCTGGGCGGGCAGGGTGCGCAGGACGAGCCTGCGGTCCTCCCCCACATTGATGACGATCTTGTCGCCGTCGAAGACGTCGCCGCCGATGCGTCCCCAGGCCGAGCGCAGCAGCCCGGCCCGCAGGCTGCCGGCGCCGGCCCGGCCGGTGGCCTCACTGGCGCTGCCGCCGGCACCGACGCTGTTGTCGGGAGGCGCGGCGGCCCCCGGCTGGCCGGCACCCGGCGCCGCGTGCCCCGCCCCGCCGTCGCCGCCACCGGCCGGGGCCGAGGAGCCGGCCGGACCGGAACCGGCGGCACCGGCGGAGGCGGCGGACCCGGCAGGTGCGGGCCCGCCGCCCGCGGGAGCGCCTCCCCCTGCGCCCCCGGCGCCCGCGGGAGCCCCCGCGCCGCCCCCTCCTCCGGCCCCCGCCGCCGGAGGGGTGCTCATGCGCCGTCCTCGGGAGTGCCGTCGGCGCCGTACTCGACCTTACGACCGTTGACGTAGTCGCCCTTGATCTCGATGAAGTCCCCGCGTACGGCCATCGCACCGTCACCGACGGCTATCTGACTGTCCGTTATCTGGTACGGCACAGGCGACGGAACCGGGCTCCCCAGTTCGGTCCCGCCGCCTGCCGCCCCCGCGGACCCGCCCGTGCCGGGAGCGTCCCCCGGTCTCGCTCTCTCACGTGGCGGTTCCCCCGAGTCCGCGGGGAGTCCGGGCGGTGCCGGATAGCCGGGCACGGTGACCCAGCCCCGGCACGGTTCGCCGTGCTTGGTGACGAAGTCGGCCGGCAGGTAGGCCGCCGGGTCGATCCCCGGGTAGCGGCCCAGTACCACCCTGCGGTGGAGCTCGTCGGAGACGACCAGCACCATCCGGGCCCGCCCGGCGCGGGCGAGCACCTGCTTGACCGGTCCCGCGTCCACCAGCCGGGCCAGGTCGTTGATGCCGGCGCCGGTCCAGCGCTGGCCCCGGCGGATCACCAGCCCCTGGTTCAGGCCGACGCGCAGCCGCATCCGGTGTTCGTGGTTGAAGGTGTCGCGGTGCCGGAGCAGCGCGTCCTCCATGCCGCGCACCAGCTCGCGCAGCAGCCTGGTCGGCCGGGTGTCCGGCGGCAGTAACAGCAGCATGCCGTCCCCGCGGTCCTGCGTCAGCTCCTCGTCGAGCGGGAGCCCGGCGCCGGCCAGCGCGAACTCGACCACGTGGTACAGCTCTTCGTGCAGCGTGGCCTGGGTGGTCTCCGGGCGCAGGCTGAAGTCCTCGATGTCGAGGAGCACGATCCAATAGCTGAGCGGATCGTCCGGAACCACCATGAGCGACCTCCCGTGCCGACGCGGGACCCGTGGTGCGCCCCGCGCATATCTGGATAGAACCTGCTCCCGGCAGTGTCTACGCCATCTGGCGCACAGTGCCCTGATCTCAACGGCTTCGCCAAGGTTTCCGACATAACGTCACACAGACGCGTACGATGCCCCGTCCGTGTTCACGGAAACACCCGGGACGGAAAATGTCGTTCCGTCATATTCTGTGAGTGAGAGGGAATTTGACTGTCGAGCGCCGGAAGTGGTTCGAAGGGGGAGCCGGTTGCGACGGTTTCGCGTCCCACCGCAGTTGCTGGTGGGCTTCGTGCTCGGGCTGGTGGTCGTGCTGCTCACCCGCTCCTGCGGGGGCGGCGGCCCCGCCTCGTCGGAATCGGCGCCGGCACCGACTTTGACTCCGCCCTCGGCATCCGCCTCCGTGAAGAGCGACACCGGTGTGCCCGCCCTGTGGCCCGCGCCGAGGAGTGTGCGCCGGGAGAACGGCTCGGTGCCGATCGGGCGGAGCGTGGCGGTACGGGCCGACGCGGGTACGGACGCGTCGACGCTGGACGCGGTGACCCGGGCGTTGCGGGCGGGCGGCGCACGGGAGGTCCGGGTCGGGGACGCGCCGCGGCGGGGCGAACTGCTGGTGACGGTGGTCACCACCGCGGCCGGCCTGCCGCCGGAGGGCTACACGCTCACGGCGGCCACGACCTCGGCGGGCCCCCGCGTGACGCTGTCCTCCTCCGGCGCGGACGGCGCCTTCCACGCGGCCCAGACCCTGGCCCAGCTGATCCGCCCGGTCGGCTCGCCGTCCCCCCGCTCCGCCCTGCCCGCCGTCCGCATCCGCGACTGGCCGGCCACCGCGACCCGCGGCATCATCGAGGGCTTCTACGGCACACCGTGGACGCAACGCGAACGCCTCGGCCAGCTCGACTTCGCGGCCCGCTGGAAGCTCAACACGTACGTCTACACGCCCAAGGACGACCCCTACCTCCGCGACCGCTGGCGCGACGAGTACCCCACGGACACGCTCACCGGCATCCGCACCCTGGCCGCCCGGGCCGCGGCGGACCACGTGACCTTCGTCTACGCCCTCTCCCCCGGCAAGTCGGTCTGCTACTCCTCGGCGGGCGACCGGGCGGCCCTCGTCACCAAGCTCCGCCAGCTCTGGGACGAGGCCGGGGTACGGGCCTTCGCCATCCCCCTCGACGACATCGGGATCGACCGCTGGAACTGCGCGCGGGACGCGACGGTCTACGGCACGGGCCGCGCGGCGGTGGCCAGGGCGCAGGCGGCGCTGCTGAACGGGGTCCGCCGGGACTTCCTGTCCGCCCACCCGGACGCGGCTCCCCTGATCACCGTCCCCACGGAGTACGACGGCTCCCGCGCGAGCGCGTACAAGACCACCCTCGCGGCCGAGTTGGACAAGGACGTCACGGTGATGTGGACGGGCCCCCTGGTGGTCTCCCCCGCCCTCAGCACGGCCCAGGCCCAGGAGGCGGCCCGCCTCTACAACCACCGCATCCTGGTCTGGGACAACTACCCGGTGAACGACTACACGGCGCCGAACCTGCTGCTGGGCCCCTACACCGGCCGTGACACCACCCTCCCCGGCGCGGTGGCGGGCCTCCTGGCCAACCCGATGAACCAGGCGGCGGCCTCCGACCCGTCGCTCTTCTCGACGGCGGCGTACACCTGGAACCCCACGGCGTACCGCCCGGCGGAGGCCCTGGACGCGGGTCTGTCGGCACTGGCCGACGGCGACGGGACGGCCCTCGCCGCCCTGCGGGCCTTCGCCGACGTGAACCGGGCGTCGAGGCTGGACACGACCCAGGCCCCGGAACTGGCGGCGCTGATCACGGCGTACTGGAAGGGCGGGCCGAAGGCCGAGGACGCGTTGCGCACCCGCCTGACGATCCTCGCGAACGCCCGGACGACGGTCCCGTCCGCGCTCCGCACCTCAGCCTCCCCGTGGTTGTCGGCCACCCACGACTGGGCGGAGGCGGCTCTCTCCGCCCTCGACCTCCGCGCCGGCAGATCCACCCGCGCCGAGGTCGAATCCCACCGCACGGCAGCCCGCTCCCACACGGTCCTGGACTGGCAGGACCGAACACGGACGGTCGAGGTGGGAACGGGGGTACTGGACACGTTCGTGGCAAGGGTGCTGGGCGGGTAGACCCGTACCGCCGCGCACCCCCGTCCCGCCGCCACGGCGCTCAGCCACAGCGGCGGTTCCCGGCGGTGCCGGACCGGCCGGGCCATGCCCTCGGAACGAACCGTCGGCGCCCCGCTGTCGGTCGTTATCCCCGGAAGTTCTCCGGCCGTTCCGCGGACGCCTCCGCCAGGGCCTTGCGCACCTCCTCGACGTCACCCCGCAGGCCGTACACCGGCGTCCCCGGCTGCTGGCGCCAGGAGTCGTCGATGCCGCCGTTGTCGACCGTGTCGAAGCCGAGTTCGTCGATCAGGGCGCGGACGACTCGCTTGGCCGCCTCGTCGTCGCCGGAGACCGGGACGGCCTGGCGGTCGGGGTCGCCGGCGGGGTGGTGGCGGTCGAGGATGTCCTGGGCGTAGGTGCCGTTGAAGGCCTTGATCACGGCGTGGCCGATCTGGCGCTCGGTCCAGCGGCTCTCCGTGATGCCCTCGTCCTCGATCCCGGCGATCCGGCCGTCCCGCTCCCGCGGGTAGTAGTTGCCGGTGTCGATCACCGCGACGTCCGGCGCCGCGCCGTCCAGCAGGCCTGCCGGCAGGTTCGGGACCGCCTTCAGCGGGACGGTGACGACCACGACCTCCGCACCCCGCGCCGCCTCCTCGGCCCGTACCGCCGTCGCGCCCGTCTCCTCGGCCAGTGCGGCGAGCGTCTCGGGGCCCCGCGAGTTCGCCACGGACACGTCGTGGCCGAGGGCGGTGAGCCGCCGGGTGAGGTTGCCGCCGATGTTGCCCGCGCCGATGATGCCGATCTTCATGACACGCCTCTCGAAAGTCGTTGCACATGCATGCGCTGCTGTGCGGCAACAACCCCGGGTGCACGTGCCCTATTCCACATCCGCGGCAATCGGCTGACGTACCGGTTCGGGACCTCAGATCCGTACGACGATCTTGCCCGTGTGGGCGTTGGACTCCATCAGACGGTGCGCGTCCCGGATGCGGTCCAGGCCCTCCAGCACCTCGCCGACGACCGGACGGAAGCCGCCGTCGGACAGACCCGCGTTGAGGAAGGCGGTGGAGCGACGGCGACCCCCGGGCGTCGAGGTGAGGGTCCCGTTGGCGTATGTGTGGATCGTGAAGGGCCAGTTCCAGGGGATCTCGGCGGGCCGGCTGTCCAGCCAGCCGTAGACCACCACGGACCCGCCGGGAGCGAGCCCCTCCGCGAGCGGACGGAAGCCGGGGCCGCCGATCGCGTCGAACATCACCTCGGCGCCCGTGCCGCCGGTGAGCCGCCTGACCTCCTTTGCCACGGCCTCCGCCGTCGAGTCCCCGGTGACGATCACCTCCGCCGCGCCCAGCTCCAGCAGCTGCCGCCGCTTGGCCTCGGTACGGGTGGTGGCGAGCGGAATCGCGCCGATGCGGCGGGCCACCTGGATCGCGGCGGTGCCGACACCGCTGGACGCCCCGGTGATCAGGACATGGTCGCCGGGCCGCAGCCCCGCGGTCTCCAGCAGCCCGCCGTACGCCGTCGTGTACGTCAGCCAGGCCGCGGCGCCGGTGACCGCGTCCACTGAGGCGGGGCGGCGGACGACCGAGGTCTCGGGCAGCACCACCCGCTCCGCGTAGACGCCCCGCGCGCTCATCTCGATGCCGGGACCGGTCATCACGGGATCGCCGACAGCGACCTCGGTGACGCCCTCGCCGACCGCCTCGACGACCCCGGCGGCCTCGTAGCCGAGCCGGGAGCCGGGCAGGGACGGCTGGTAGTAGTAGGTGCCCGCGCGGAACAGGGCCTCCGCGCGGTTCAGACCCAGCGCCTCGACGCGTACGGCGACCTGACCGGGGCCGGGCTCCGGGACGGGCACGTCCTCGACGGTCAGGACGTCGGGTCCACCGATTTCATGAAAGAGCACAGTACGTGCGGTGTTCGGCATGCCATCGACGGTAGGCGGCGGCCACGAGACGATCCATGTCCTCCTGTCTCGCTTTCCTGTCCGTCCGTCTCGCCCGGTACACGTACCGCTACCGTACGAGCATGGACGTACTGAGCGACGCGGTCGCCGCGATGCGCACCGGGCGGCCGCACTCCTCCCGCCGGGACAAGCACGCGCCGTGGGGGATGCGGTTCGCGGCCTCGGAGGGCGCAGGCTTCCATGTGGTGCTGCGCGGGTCGGCCTGGCTGCTCCCGGCGACGGGCGAGCCGATCGCGCTGAGCCCTGGGGACGTGGTGTTCCTGGCCCACGGGCACGGCCACGCACTGGCCAGCGGACCGGACGTACCGCTGCAGGACGTACGCCCGGGACCGGACGGCCGCTGGCCCGAACCACCGCGCCCGCAGCGGGAGTCGGAGCCGGACACGGTACTGCTGTGCGGCGCGTACCAATTGGACCGCTCCCGCGCCCACCGGCTGCTGTCGGAGCTGCCGGAGGTCGTCCATCTGCCCGCCCGGGTGGGCGCCCACCGCTCGCTGCGGGCCGCGGTGGAGCTGCTCGGGATGGAGCTGGAGGACCGGCAGCCGGGCGCGGACGCGATCGTCACCTCGCTGCTCGACACCCTGCTGCTCTATCTCCTGCGGGCCTGGTGGCAGCGGGAGCGGGTCGCCGACGGCGCCCACGGCAGCGGCTGGGCGGCCGCGCTCGCCGACCCCGCGGTCTCGGCGGCGCTGCGCGCCATCCACGGCGACCCGGCACAGCCCTGGACGGTGGCGGAACTGGGCGCGCGGGGCGGCCTGTCCCGGGCGGCCTTCGCGCGCCGCTTCACCACGCTCGTGGGCGAGCCGCCGCTCGCGTATCTGACCTGGTGGCGGATGACCACGGCGGGGCGGCTGCTGCGCGAGGACACCCTCCCGCTCCGGCAGGTGGCCGAACGCACCGGCTACACCTCTGAGTTCGCCTTCGCCAAGGCCTTCAAGCGGGAGTACGGCGTGGCACCCGGCCAGTACCGCAGAGCTGTCGGCTAGCCCGCGAACGGATCCGTCAGCTCCGCCCGCAGTATGTCCGCCGCGGCCTCCGCGTCCCCGGCCGCCACCGCCCGTACGAGCGCTTCGTGGGCCCGGTCCCCGGTGTCGGGGTCGGTCGTGCGCAGGCCGGTCAGGGTCAGCAGTTCGATGAGGCCCTCGCGGAGCACCGGGGTGAACTCGGTGAACAGGTCGGCGAGGACGGGGTTGTGCGCCGCCGCGACCACCGCCGCGTGGAAGGCGATGTCGGCGTCGACGAAGGCGGGGTCGTCCGCGTCGCCCGCCGCGCGGCGGCCCGCCAGCGCCTCCTCGATCGCCGTCATGTCCTCCGCGGTACGACGCTCCGCGGCGAGCCGGGCCGCGTGCACCTCCACCGCCATCCGGACCTCGTAGACATCGGTGACCGCGGCCCGGCGCAGCCGCGTCGGCCAGTCCTGGGCGGCCTCGGTGGCGATGACGAAGACACCCGAGCCCTGCCGGGGCCGCACCAGCCCGGCGCCGGCGAGCGCGCGCAGTGCCTCGCGGACCGTGGAGCGGCCCACGCCGAGCTCCTTCGCCAGGGTCGTCTCGCCGGGCAGCCGGGTGCCGACGGTCCAGGCGCCGCCGGTGATCTGCGCGCGCAGCCGGGCGGCGGCCTGTTCGACCAGGGGGCTCGGGCGGACGGGACCGAGGGCCATGCGGTGTCACCAACTCCTCTGCGGACCGACGCGGTTCACAGCAATTGTCACTTGTCTGAGGACCTGAGGAGTGACTACCGTACCGGCCATGACGTTCCGCGGTCTTCTTCTCGGCTGCCGCGGCGGGGCCTGACGCGACCGGCACCCCCGCCGCGGGTCGCCGTGCTGCCGGTCACCGTCCGACCGACGAGCCGAGAGGCAGCAGCACCGATGACCTTCCTGTGGAACCCGCAGCGCCCCAGTCCGATGCCGTACCACCGTTACCGTCCCTTCCAGGACCGTGTGGACGTGACCGTGACGGACCGGGCCTGGCCAGCCGCCCGGATCGAGCGCGCCCCGCTGTGGGTGCCGGTCGACCTGCGCGACGGCAACCAGGCGCTAGCCGAGCCGATGGACACCCCGCGCAAGCGCCGCTTCTTCGATCTGCTGGTCCGGACGGGCTTCAAGGAGATCGAGGTCGGCTATCCGTCCGCCTCCCGGACGGACTTCGACTTCGTACGGCACCTGGTGACGGGCGGAGCCGTCCCGGACGACGTGACCCCGGTGGTCTTCACCCCGGCCCGCCCGGACCTGATCGACCGGACCTTCGATGCGATCGAGGGGCTGCCCCGGGCCGTCGTCCATCTCTACATCGCCACCTCGCCCGTGTGGCGGGACGTGGTGCTGCGCCGGGACCGGGCCGAGGTGTGGCGGACCGTGCGCGAGGCGGCCGAGCAGTTGGCGCGCCGGGCCGGGGACGCGCCCGGTGTCCGCTTCCAGTTCTCCCCGGAGACCTACAACCTCACCGAACCCGACTTCGTCCTCGAACTCTGCGACGGGCTGACCGAGTTGTGGGACGCGAGCCCGGACCGCCCGGTCACCCACAACCTCCCGGCGACCGTGGAGATCGCCACCCCGAACGTCTACGCCGACCAGATCGAGTACGCCCACCGCAATCTCGCCCGCCGCGACTCGGTGATCCTCTCCGTCCATCCGCACAACGACCGCGGCACCGGTGTCGCCTGCGCCGAACTCGCCGTCCTGGCCGGCGCACAGCGGGTGGAGGGCTGTCTCTTCGGCAACGGCGAGCGCACCGGCAACGTCGACCTGGTCACCCTTGCGCTCAACCTGTTCGCCCAAGGGGTGGACCCGATGGTCGACTTCGGCGATATCGACGCGGTCCGGGAGACGGTCGAGGTGTGCAACCGGCTGCCGGTGCACCCCCGCCACCCGTACGCCGGTGACCTCGTCCACACCGCGTTCTCCGGCACCCACCAGGACGCGATCAGCAAAGGTTTCGAAGAACACGCCCGCAACGCGGAGGAGTTGGGGGTTCCCGAGTCCCGGGCGCCCTGGTCCGTCCCCTACCTGCCGGTCGACCCGGCCGACCTGGGACGGACCTACGAAGCCGTGATCCGCGTCAACTCCCAGTCCGGCAAGGGCGGTTCGGCGTACCTCCTGCGCACCCACCATGGCATCGACCTGCCGGAGCGGATGCGTCCCGGATTCGCGCGCCTCGTCCAGGAGGTGACGGACGGGAGCGGCCGGGAGGCCACGCCGAAGGAGCTGTACGACCTCTTCCGCGCCGCCTACCTGGCCGACGGCGAGGTCCGGCTGGACTCCTGGGCGGTCCACGAGGAGGCGCCGGGCCGGCACCGCTTCGTCGGCACCCTGCGCACGGACGACCGTACTGGCGACCACGAGGGCACGGGCCCCGGCCCGCTGACCGCGTTCGCGGACGCACTGACCGGCGCCGGGTACGTCACGGAGATCCTGGAGGTCACCGCGAGCGGGGCGTATGCCTTCGCCGAGTGCCGGGTGGCGGGGACGACGGCGGTCTGGGGCGCAGCCGAGGGCTCCTCGTCGCTGGCCGCCTCGGTGGGCGCGGTGCTGTCCGCGGTGAACCGGGCGGCGGTGCGATGAGCGTCGTACTGTGCGTGGACGATGTGCACGTGGTGCGCGACGGACGGCCGATCCTCCAGGAAGTGTCGCTGACCGTCCGGGCCGGCGAGCACTGGGCGCTGCTCGGGGCCAACGGCGCCGGCAAGTCCACCCTGCTCGGTCTGCTCGGGGCCCTGTCCCATCCGACGCGGGGGACCGTGGAGGTCCTCGGCAGCCGGCTGGGCCGCGTCGACCTGCGCGAACTGCGGACCCGGGTGGGTCATGTCGACCCCCGCCACCCGCTGACCGAACCGCTGCGGGTCCGGGACGTCGTCCTGACCGGGGCATGGGAATCCGGGGCATGAGAGAGGGGGCGCCCGCGGCTCGACGGCCGGGCGCCCCCTCCCTCTCGGCTCACTTGGTCAGGTGGGCCCAGAACTCGTCGAACGACAGAACCTTGTCGCCGTTCAGGTCGCGGCTGTTGATGATCGCCTGGGCGACCGTCTCGGTGACGTTCCAGTCGCCCCCCTGCGCGAGAGCGGACTTGAACTCGGCGGCGGTGATGAAACCGTCACCGTCCGCGTCGATCCGCTGGAAATGCTCGCGTGCCTCGTCGATGTCCGCCACCGATCCGCCCCTTTTATCCGTGCTTCTACTGTCATGCAGACGTACTGTCGCAGGTCAGGTTAACGGTCCACGCGAAGCTCCAGTGCGGCGACCACCCAGGCGAACTCCTGCTCGTAGGTCGCCTGCGGGCCGAGGCCGCTCACCGCGGCCGACAGCTCGCGGTAACGGGCGACCCGCGCATTCGTCGCCGCGGTCAACCGCTCCAGTACGGCGGCCCGGTCGGCGTCGCCCAGCAGCTCGCGCAGAATCCGCTCGGCCTCGGGGTCCTCGGGAGCCAGCCCCCGGCGCAGGGCCTCGCCCCCGGTCTGCACCAGGCGGCTCATGAACCAGAGAGAAGTGCCCGCGGGGACATCGGGTCCCCGGTCCGCCGCGTTGAACTCGACCATCTTCCGCATCAGCGCCCGGAACTCCGGGTCCTGGATCATCTCGGCGAGCTCCACCCAGGCGTCCACCTGCTCGGGTGTGGGGTCGTCGGGCAACTCCGCGACCGCGAAGCGGAGGCGGGTGCGGATGTCGGGGTCGGCCGTGTCCAGCCCTTCGAAGATCTCCGTTGTGAAGTCCTCGACGATCCGCCTCCGCTCGGCCGCCGACAGCCGTGCCAGTCTGTTCATCAGGGTCGTCTCCTCCGCACTCGAACCGCGTCGTGCCACGGTCGACAGCACCGCCCGGGTCACCTTCAGGGAGCGGATCTGCGCGTCCAGCGCCGCCACATGCGCCGCCGCGACCTCCGCCACGGTCCGCTCGCCGGCCAGCACCTCGCGCACATGCCCCAGGCCGAGCCCCAGCTCGCGCAGGGTGCGGATCAGCTCAAGGCGCGCGAAGGACTCGGCGTCGTAGAGCCGGTAGCCGCCGGCGGAGCGGGTCACCGGGGTGAGCACGCCCTCGTCGGACCAGTAGCGGATGGTGCGCACGGTCAGCCCGGTGGCCTTCGCCAGCTCTCCGATGGTGAAAAGTCCGGTGCCGTCGTCGATCATGTCTGCGAGTGTGGGCCTTCCAGTGGGTGGAGACTCAAGGAGCACGGTGGCAGAGACACTGCGGGACATTCTCGACGCGGCGGCCCGTGGCGTCTTCCCGCCGCCCGACGGCCGTACGACCGTCGTACCGCAGCCGTCCCCCCGGGACGCCGGGGTCCTCTCCTTCACCGCGCACTCGGTGGTCTTCGTCGACGAGGACCCGGAGTGGGTGTACGACACCCTGCGCGCGACCCCGAGCGACCCGCTGGCCGCGTCGATGAACTCGCGCTTCCTCACCGCCCTGATGGACCGCACGGGCCGGGAGCAGGAGACGATCGACATGCTGCTGGTCGCCGGCCCGCTGCCCGGCCGCCCGGACCTGCCGCTGACGGAACTCACCGGCCCCGACCACTCCCGGGTCGCCTACGCCCGAAACCGCCGCGACGAGGTGCGCGCCTGGGCGGCGGACGGCGGGGTGGTGGTGCTCGGCCGGGGCGTCGCGGGACGTCTGGAGGTCTCGGTGGAGGTGGACGAGGGGGTACGGCAGCGGGGGCTGGGCCGGGCGCTGGTGACCGCCGCCCGGCACCTCGCCGGGGAACCCCTGTGGGCGCAGGTCGCCCCGGGGAACGCCCGCAGCGTACGGGCGTTCCAGGCGGCCGGCTATGTGGCGGTCGGCGCCGAGGCGCTGCTGCTGAAGTCTGAGACTCAGCGGAAGACGCCCGTGTGCCCCAGCGAATAGCGGCCCGGCTGCGGGTAGACGGCGAGTCCGTGCGGGCCGCTGCCGACGTGGATGCGGGCCAGTTCCCTGCCGGTGCCGGTGTCGATGGCGTACACCTCGGAGTTGTAGCGGCCGGACAGCCACAGCACCTTGCCGTCCGCCGAGACCCCGCCCATGTCCGGGCTGCCGCCGCCGGGCAGCCGCCACTTGTCCGTCAGCCGGTGCTGGGCGAAGTCGAAGACGGAGATCGTGCCCTCGCCGCGGTTGGAGATGTACATCACGCGTGAGTCCCGGCTGACGTAGAGCCCGTGGGCGCCCTTGCCGGTGTGCAGGAGGGTCGGCTTGGTGAAGCGGTCGCCGTCCAGGATCCACAGCCCGTCGGCCATCATGTCGGCGATGTAGAACAGCTTGCCGTCGGGCGACATCTTCACGTCCTGCGGCATCGCGCCGTGGAACGGCAGTTTCTCCTGCCGGAGCACCTCCATCTTCTCGGTGTCCACCTTGAGCACCTCACCGCTGAACTCGCAGGACACGATGAAGTACCGGCCGTCGAGCGAGAAGTCGGCGTGGTTGACGCCGTAGCAGGTGACCGGGAGGGACTTGACCGTCTTCATGGTGTGCGCGTCCCGGAACACCAGCGCGCGGTCCTGGGAGGCCATCACGATCGCGTACTTGCCGTCGGGGGTGAAGTACAGGTTGTACGGGTCGTGCACGGCGACCGGCTTGCCGACCCGGCCGGTCTTCGGGTCGATGGGGGTGAGGCTGTTGCCCAGGTCGTTGTTGACCCAGAGGGTCTTCATGTCCCAGGACGGCACCACGTGCTGCGGCTGCCGGCCGACCCGGACGGTCCTGATCACCCGGTAGGTCTTGGGGTCGATGACCGAGACGGTGTCGGAGTTGGTGTTGGGGACGTAGACCAGGGACGGGAAGCCCTTGACGACCGGTGACAGGTTGTTGGGCCGGTCAGCGGCGTACACGTCGTGCGGGTCGAGGACGGGGGGCATGCCCGGCAGCCCGTCGACGACCTGGTTCGCCTGCGCCTGCGCCTGCGGAGGAGCGCTGCTGTGCGCGGCCTGTTCGTCGGGCTGCCCGGATCCGCCGCTGCACGCGGAGAGCAGTGCCAGGGCGGCGAGGGCGGCAGCGGCGGCCGGCAGCCGGACGGCTTTCGTGGTTCGCATCAGCTCAGCAGCTCCGTGGTGGTGACCGCACGCAGTCCGCGGCGGTCGAGTTCTTGGAGTACGGCGGGGAGGGCGGCGACCGTGTCCGGGTATCCGAAGTGCATGCTCACCACCGAGCCGCCGGTGGCCTCCGCGAGCACCTTGCGGGTGATGGCCGTGGCGCCGGGCCGGGTGTAGTCGAGCGAGTCGACGTCGTACGACAGCACGTGCGGGTAGCCGACGTCGGCGGCGAGCCGGACGACGAGCGGCGTCGCGGTCGGGGCCCTGGACGGGCGGAACCACCGGCCGATCGAGCCGGTGAGGCGTCTGAGGCTCTTCGCGCAGTCGGCGATCTCCCTGCGGGCGTCGGTCTCCGACATGGCGTTGATGGAGATGTGCCGCTGGGTGTGGTTGCCGAGGTCGTGACCGCCGTCGAGGACACGGCGGGCCATGGCCGGGTACGTGTCGAGCCAGGTGCCCACGGCCAGGACGGTGAGACGGGCGCCGTGTTTCTCGGCCGTGGTGAGGAGTTGGGTGGCCAGGGCGGGGTCGCCCTGGCCGTGGAAGGTGAGGGCCACCTGGGGGCGGGTGCGGGGACCGTGTGTGATCTGTGCGGGGAGCGGCTTGGGGGCAGCTGAAGCCGACGCCGATGCGGGGGTTGTGGCGGGCGGTGCCGCAGTGGCCGTACCGGTGTTGCCGCAACCGGTGGTGAGTGCGCCTCCGGCAGCAAGGGCGGCGCCTGCGCGGAGGACGTCGCGTCGGTTGGTGGGGGTCACCTGCACCATTTAAAAGGGGGCAGGTAAGAAAATGGGCGATTGACCTGATAAGGGTTATTTTTGCACGGTGCGGGCCGACGAGGACCGGTCGCACGGTTCCTACCGGTCGGCGACCCGCATCTCGAACCATGTCGTCTTGCCTCGCGGGAGGAGGTCGACCCCCCACCGGTCCGACAGCTTGTCCACCAGGAACAGCCCCCGACCACTGATGTCCGTGTCCTGAACCGGCATCAGACAGGGCAGCCCCCGGGACGGGTCCCGGACCTCGATCCTGATCCAGCCGGGCCGGCGGCGCATCCGCAGACCGAACACCCGGGCCCCCGTGTGCCGCACCGCGTTCCCCACCAGTTCCGAGACGAGTAAGACCGCGTCCTCGGTCATCTTGGGGCCCAGTCTCCACTGGCGGAGGACGACAACCTGGGCGAGCCGGCGGGCCGTCGCCGCGGACTCGGGGCGGGACGGCAGCGGAACCTCCGCCTCCGTCGGGTTGCCGAACAGTTCGATCGCCTTGAGTGCCCGCTCGTCCTCGACCGCAGGCGACCAGCGCGCCGCGGCCGCACGGCTGTGTCCCCGCGGCTGTTCGATGCCCTCCAGCCCCGCCATGCCCCCATCATGGCCGCCCCGAGCGCCCTCCGGGGCCGTTCCGGAGGAATACTCCCCTCGAAAGCCTCCACCCGGCGACAGTCGGTCGGCATATGCCGAAGGCATTTCGGAGGCGCTCAAAGCCTGCCCGACCTGCGACGACACCCCGTCCCCGGGCAATCGCCAGACCCCCTCGACAAGGCGTACTTAAGGTTGCCTTAAGGCTCCCATAAACCGCCCCATCGAGGGACCCGGAATCAGACATCACGTCAACTGCAAGTGGTTCGGGGCATTCACAACAGGGGGAAGATCACAGGAACTTGGCCTTGCCCGGCCCTTCCTCGACGAAGCTGCGCATACCACGCTCACGGTCCTCGGTCGCGAACAGCCCGGCGAACCAGTTCCGTTCGACGGCGAGCCCGGTCTCCAGGTCGGTCTCGACGCCGGTGTCGATCGCCTCCTTGGCGGCCCGCAGCGCGATCGCGGGCCCCTGGGCGAGCCTGGCGGCCCAGGCGTGCGCCTCGGTGTGGACGTCGGCGGCGGGCACGACACGATCGACGAGGCCGATGGCGAGCGCCTCGTCCGCCTTGACCATACGCCCGGTGAAGATCAGGTCCTTGGCCTTGGAAGGGCCGACCAGGCGGGGCAACCGCTGGGTGCCGCCCGCCCCCGGGATGAGCCCGAGCAGGATCTCGGGCTGCCCGAGCTTGGCGTTGTCGGCGGCGATGCGGTAGTCGGCGCAGAGGGCCAGCTCGCAACCACCGCCAAGCGCATACCCGGTGATGGCGGCGACGACCGGCTTGGGGATCCGGGCGACGGCGGTGAAGGAGTCCTGGAGCGCGCGGGCCCGCAGAATCATGGCCGTGTGGTCCATGTTCTGCATTTCCTTGATGTCGGCCCCCGCCGCGAAGACCTTCTCACCGCCATAGATGACGACGGCTCGGACATCCTCACGGCGGCCGGCCTCTTCCGCCAGCTCCTTGATCCGATCCTGGGTGGCTACGTCGAGCGCGTTCATGGGCGGCCGGTCCAGCCTCAGCGTGCCCACGCCTTCGGCGACTTCGAGGGTTACAGTCATGCCCAGCAGGTTAACGCCGGTTCAGCAGCGCCCCGTAAGGGGCGCGGGGCGGTAGCGATGTGCGGCTACCGCCGCGTGGGCGCGAGCAGCCCCCACGCACCCGCAGCCGAGGAACTACGCAGTCCATTCCTTCCAGGACATGTTCCACCCGTTGAGCCCATTGTCAGGCGAAACGGTCCGGTCGTTCGAGTTCTTCACGACCACCACGTCCCCGATGATCGAGTGGTCGAAGACCCAGGCCGCCGGCAGACTCCGGTCGCCCCCGCCCCGGATGTCCCGCAGCCCCACGCAACCGTGGCTCGCGTTGTAGTTGCCGAACGCGTCCCCGCCCCAGTAGTTGCCGTGCAGGAACGTCCCGGACGTCGTCAGACGCATCGCGTCCGGCACGTCCTTGATGTCGTACTCGCCGCCGTAGCCGACCGTCTCGCCGTTCATCCGGGTCACCCGCAGCTTCTCGCTGATGACCATCTGGCCGTTCCACGTGTCATAGCCCGGCTTGCCGGTCGTGACCTTGAGGGTCTTCACGACCTTGCCGTCCTGCATGACCTTCATCGTGTGCTTCTTGGCGTCGACGATCGACACCTGGTTGCGGCCGATCGTGAACTTCACGGTCTTGGACTGCTTGCCGTACACCCCGCTGCGGCCCTCGACGCCGTCGAGGTTGAGGGTGACGGAGACCTTCGTACCGGACTTCCAGTAGTTCTCCGGGCGGAAGTCGAGCCGGTCGTTGCCGAACCAGTGGCCCTGGACGTCGACCGCCGGCTCGGTCTTGATGGTGATCGCCTTCTCGACGGCGGCCGGGTCGGTGATGCCCCGGCTGAAGTTGACGGAGAACGGCATGCCGACCCCGACCGTGGAACCGTCCTCCGGCGTGAAGTAGCCGAGGAACGTGTTCTTCGGGGTGAGGGTGGTGAACGTCGAGTCCTCGGCCGCCTCGCGGCCCGCCGCGTCCTTGGCCACCGCGTGGACCGTGTACTTCGTGGAGTTGGCCAGGTGCGTCGACGGCGTCCAGCCGGCGCCGTCCGCCGCGATCGCCCCGTCGACCTTGTTGCCCTTGGCGTCCTTGACCTCGACATCGGTCAGCTTGCCCTTGGCCGCGGTGACCTTGAGGGTCCCGCTGGTGTCCACCCCGGTCGCGCCCGACTTGGGGCTGATGCTGACCGTGGCGACGGACTGCTTGCTCGCCTGCGTCGTGGAGTCCTTCTCCTTGCCGTCCCCGGCCCCCTTGTCGGAGGAGCCGCCCCCGCACGCGGTGGCGGCCATGAGAAGGACGCCGGCTATGAGCGCCAGGCCGCCCTTCCCCCGAGTCCGAACCGACGCCCCCGATATCGGCCGCACGTTCAAGTCGTTCTCCCCTCCCAGGGCCTGGTCAGGCCCACCCCGGCGCGCCCCACCGCGCGCATTGGCGCATAGTAACCGCAGGGTTTTGAGCTTGGCGTTTGGCGAATGTCACCGTTGGGTCGCAACTTCCGCCCCGCCAAGCCGGTCCCCTACCTGACTACTTGACCGCGCTGCCCGCCTTCCACTCCTTCCACCCCATGTTCCACCCTCCGAGGCCATTGTCGGGAGCGACCATTTTGTCGTTGCTGTTGACGACCTCGACGACGTCGCCGACCAGGCTGCGGTCGTAGAACCAGCCCGCGGGCGTGTCCGAGCTGCCGCCCTTCACATCGCGCAGGCCCACGCAGCCGTGGCTGACGTTCTCGCGTCCGGGCGCGTCCGGCGCCCAGTAGTTGCCGTGCAGGAAGGTGCCGGAGTCGGTGAGTTTGAGGGCGTGCGGGACGTCGGGGATGTCGTACTCGCCTCCGAAGCCGACCGTCTGGCTGTTCATACGGGTGACCTCGTGCATCTCCATCACCACCATCTTGCCGTTGTAGGTGGTGTGCGCGGGCGCGCCCGCGGTGATCGGCACGGTGGCGAGCAGCGCGCCGTCGCGGCGGACCTCCATCGTGTGCTTGGCCGCGTCGACGAGCGAGACCTGGCTGCGGCCGATGGTGAAGGTGAACGTCTTGTACTGGAGGCCGTAGGCGCCGCGGGCGCCCTCGACGTCGCGGAGTCCGAGGTCGACGGTGACGACCGTGCCGGGCTGCCAGTAGTGCTCGGGGCGGAAGTCGAGGCGGTTCTTGCCGAACCAGTGCGGGCGGATGTCGACCGCGGGCTTGGCGGTGACGTGGACGGCGCTTTCGACGGCCGCGCGGTTCTCGATCTCGCGGCTGAAGGCGAGGGAGACGATCATCCCGGTGCCGACGGTGGCGCGGTTCTCCGGGGTGACGTACCCGATGAAGCGCTCCCCGGGGATGAGCGTGGTGAAGGTGGTGTGGCGGGCCGAGCGGCGGCCGTGGGCGTCGAGCGCGACCACGTCGACCGTGTACTTGGCGGCCAGCGCGAGTTTCGGGTCGTCGGGCCGCCAGGTCGTGCCGCCCGGGGCGATGTGCCCGGGCACCGCGGTGTCCTGGGCGTCCTGGGACCGGACGACGGTGACGGACTCCAGACGGCCGCTGGGCACCCGTACCGTCAGCGGTTGGTCCTGCCGTACGGCCTCGGCGCCGTCGTCCGGGGAGATGCGGATGACGTCCTCGGGGGCCGCACGGGGCGGGCCCCCGAGGACGTGGTCGATGCCGAACCCGTCCGTGCCGCCCGAGGAGCAGCCGGCGGCTCCCGCGAGCAGCGCCGCCCATGTCAGTACCGCCGCCAGTGCGGCCCCCGCGCGCCGTGCGCGCCCTTGTACATGCCTCACGTGCGGCTCAACGATCGTGCATGCCCCGGGGAAACGTGAGTGCGACGCCGACGCTGGGCAGAACAGAGGGAAGGACGACGAGCTGGGGAGCCGCCGCGCCCGTGGGAGAGCCGCCGCGGGCGTGTCCGTAGCGAGCCGCCGACCGTGCCCGGGACCGGGAGTCCGGGCTCGGTCGGCTGCTCGGACGCGGGTCGGGTGCGCCCCGGGGGCCGGCGAGCCGCGGAGCGAAAAAAGGGGCCGACAGGTGACGAGCGCAGCCGAGCAGCAGGGGGCACGGGCGCGGGCCCCGAGGGCGGGCGCCCCCGCGGTCAACGGGACGCCCCTTCCCGTCCCGTCGGCCTGGCCGGGGGCGTCGACCCCGCTCGGCGCCCGGTTCCGGGTGGGCCCGGACGGAGTGGCGGGGACGAACTTCGCGCTGTGGGCGGCCGGGGCGGAGGCGGTCCGGCTCTGCCTCTTCGACGAACAGGGCCGGGAGACCCGCATCCCGCTGACCGAACTCACGCACGAGATCTGGCACGGTTTCGTGCCGGGTGTGCTGCCCGGGCAGCGGTACGGCTACCGGGTCGACGGCCGCTGGGACCCGTGGACCGGCGCCCGCTGGAACCCGGCGAAGCTGCTCCTCGACCCCTACGCGCGTGCGGTGGACGGCGAGTTCGGCCTGCCGCCCGAGGTGTACGGGCACGTCCGGGACTGGCCGGACCAGCAGGTCGCCGACACCGTCCGGGACGACCGCGACTCGGCGCCGTACGTCCCGAAGGGCGTGGTCGTCCACGATGACGACGACTGGGCCGACGACCACCGCCCCAAGACGCCGTGGGCGGACTCCGTCATCTACGAGCTGCATGTACGCGGCTTCACCAGACTGCATCCGGGGATACCGGAGGAGCTCCGCGGCACCTACGCCGGACTGGCGCACCCGGCCGCGATCGAGCACCTCGTGAACCTGGGCGTGACGGCCGTGGAGCTCCTCCCCGTCCACCAGTTCGCCCACGAGGACCACCTGCTCAAGCGCGGTCTCAGGAACTACTGGGGCTACAACTCCATCGGCTACTTCGCCCCGCACGCCGCCTATGCCGCCTCCGGTACGACGGGACAGCAGGTCGGCGAGTTCAAGCGGATGGTGCGCGCGCTGCACGCGGCCGGCATCGAGGTCATCCTGGACGTGGTCTACAACCACACTGCGGAAGCGGGCGAGTTGGGCCCGACGCTCTCCCTCAAGGGCATCGACAACCGCGGCTACTACCGCCTCCAGGACGACGCCCGCCACTTCGCCGACTACACCGGCTGCGGCAACACCCTGCATGTGGTCCGCCCGCACGTCCTGCGCCTGATCACCGACTCGCTGCGCTACTGGGTGACCGAGATGGGCGTGGACGGCTTCCGCTTCGACCTCGCGGCCGCGCTGGCCCGCTCGATGCACGACGTCGACATGCTCTCCCCCTTCCTCGCCGTCATCGCCCAGGACCCAGTGCTGCGCCGGGTGAAGCTCATCGCCGAGCCGTGGGACGTGGGCTCCGGCGGCTACCAGGTCGGCGCCTTCCCGCCGCTGTGGACCGAGTGGAACGACCGCTACCGCGACGCCGTCCGCGACTTCTGGCGCGGCGCCCTCCCCGACGTCCACGACCTCGGCTACCGCCTCTCCGGCTCCAGCGACCTCTACGCCTGGGGCGGCCGCCGCCCCTACGCCTCCGTCAACTTCATCACCGCGCACGACGGTTACACGCTCCGCGACCTGGTGTCGTACGAGACGAAGCACAACGAGGCGAACGGGGAGAACAACCGGGACGGCTCGAACGACAACCGCTCCTGGAACTGCGGCGCCGAGGGCGAGACGGACGACGAGGGCGTACAGGCGCTGCGCAGGCGGCAGCTACGGAATCTCCTGACCACCCTGCTGCTGTCGACCGGTGTCCCGATGCTGGTCGCGGGCGACGAACTGGGCCGCACCCAGCGCGGCAACAACAACGCGTACTGCCAGGACAACGAAATCAGCTGGCTGGACTGGGAGTTGCTGGACGACCCGGCCTGGCGGCCGCTCCTCGGCCTCACCTCCCGCCTCATCGAACTGCGCCACCGCCACCCGGTCCTGCGCCGCCGCGCCTTCTTCTCGGGCCGCGCGCACTCGGCGGACGGACTGCGCGACCTGGCCTGGTTCACGGCACACGGCGCGGAGATGACCGCCGGCGACTGGTACGCGCCCGCCGCCACCCTCGGCATGTACCTCTCCGGGCGGGACATCCCCGGCCGCGACGAGCGCGGTGCCCCGATCCTGGACGACAGCTTCCTGACCGTCCTGCACGCGGGCGACCGCCCGACGGAGTTCCTGCTGCCCGGCCCGCCGTGGGCCGGGCGCTACGAGGTGCTCGTGGACACCTCACGGGAGGAGCAGGACGAGGCGCCGGGGGTGGTGCACGAAGCGGGGACGGCGATCACGGTGCCGGCGCGGGCGGTGCTGCTGCTCAAGGTGGCGGGCTGAGAGTCCTGGCTAGCCGAGGATCCCCCGCTGGTATGCCGTAGCGACCGCCGCCGCGCGGTCGTTGACGCCCAGCTTGGCGTACAGATGGGTGAGATGGGTCTTCACCGTGGCCTCGCTGATGAAGAGCTCGCGGGCTATCTCGCGGTTCGAGGTGCCCCTGGCGACCAAGGTCAGGACCTCGCGTTCGCGGGCGGAGAGCGGTTCGTTGCCGGGGGCTCCGGGCGCGCGGACGGCGGAGACCAGACGGGAGGCGACGGCCGGGGAGAGGACGGTACGGCCCTGGGCGGCGGCGCGGACGGCGGTGAAGAGTTCCTCGCGCGGCGCGTCCTTCAGCAGATACCCCGTGGCACCCGCCTCGATCGCGGGGAGGGTGTCGGAGTCGGTGTCGTACGTGGTGAGGACCAAGACCTTGGCGCGGGCGCCGCGGCCGGTCAGTTCCCGGATGGCGTCGACTCCGCCGCCGCCCGGCATGCGCAGGTCCATCAGGATCACGTCCGGGTCGAGGGAGGCGGTGAGGGCCACGGCCTCGACACCGCTCGACGCCTCGCCGAGGACCGTGAACCCGGGGGCGGATTCGAACATGCCGCGCAGGCCGTCGCGTACCACCGGGTGGTCGTCGACGATCAGCAGGGAGATCGGGGCGTCAGCTGTCATGACGGACCAACGGTACGCGTGCCGACAGGGCGGTGCCGAGCCCCGGTTCCGACTCCACCGTGAGCGAGCCCGCGATGCGTTCGGCGCGGGCCCGCATCCCGTCGAGGCCGAAGCCGCCGGCGCGGCTGCGGGCGGGCACGGCGAGCAGGTCGAAGCCGGTGCCGTCGTCGCGGATGTCGAGGATGACCTCCTCGCCGAGGTAGGAGAGGGTGACCCCGAC
Organism: Streptomyces sp. Ag109_O5-1; assembly: GCF_003814875.1. Taxonomy (GTDB): domain Bacteria; phylum Actinomycetota; class Actinomycetes; order Streptomycetales; family Streptomycetaceae; genus Streptomyces; species Streptomyces sasae. The sequence continues at coordinate 4,019,075 of NZ_RKQF01000001.1, forward strand.
CCGGGAGGCCTGCGCGTGCCGGGCCGCGTTGGACAGGGCCTCCTGGACGATGCGGAGGAGGGTGGCCGCGACCTCCTCGTGCAGCTGCTCCGCCGTCCCGGTGACGGTGAACTGGGCGCGTATGCCCGTCCGTTCGCCCCATTCTTCGACCGTCTTCGTCAGCGCCTCGGGCAGGCCGTCGTGCTCCAGGGCGATTGGGGCCAGGTTGTGCACGGAGCGGCGGGCCTCGCCCAGACTGTGCCGGGCCAGCGCCAGGGCGCGGCCCACATGGTCCTCGGCCAGCTCGGGATCGGGGGTGTTGAGGACGACCTGGAGCTGGGCGATGATCCCGGCCAGCCCCTGGGCGATGGTGTCGTGGATCTCGGCGGCGAGCCGCCGGCGCTCGTCGGCGACCCCGGCCTCCCGTGCCTGGACGAGGAGTTGGGCGTGAAGGGCCGCGTTCTCGTCGAGGGCCTGGCGCAGGGCGGCGATGGTTTCGGTGCGCTCGGCGGACCGCTGTTTCTCCTGCTCGGTGAGATGGGCGATCCCCATCTGGAGGGCGGAGTTGGCGACCAACAGTACGACGAAGACGAGCCACTGGAGCACGCTCCTCAACGGCATTCCGCCGGTCTGCGCGCCGGCCACGGTGACCGCGCTCGCGAGCAGTCCGAGCCGCCGCCACCGGCGCGGAAGCAACTCGTCGGCGTCCATGTAGCCGCTGGCGGCGTAGAACGCGAAGAACGGGCTGAGCCAGGTGAGGACGAAGCCGAGAGCCCAACGGACGACGTAGTACGCCGTCCCGGCCGGGGTCGGCGTACGGCCGCGGTCGGGACGGCGGAACCGGATCGCGTGCCACCACAGTTGGAGCGCGACCGCGGCCCCGATCAGGGCCCAGGCGGTGTACCACTTCGCCGGGCCGGTGTGCGGATCGGCAGTGGCGATCCCGAGGACGATGCTGATGCCGAGAAACCCGTACGGCACCCAGGTGTGCAGTTGCTCCCAGCGCCGGTCGATCTCGCTGTCCGCCTCGGTCCCGGTCATGTCCCCAGTCTGCACGGCCGGCCGCCTACTCCCAGCGGAACCAACGAGCCGCCCCGACCGTGAGCAGCACCGCCCAGGCCGTGAGCACGCCCAGGTGGTCCCAGCCGGGCCAGTGTCCGGCGGCTGCCTGGTCCAGGGCGCGGGCCGCCGCGCCGAACGGGGTCAGCTGGACCACGCGGGACATCGCGTGCGGCATCGACCGCACCGGGATCCACACGCCCGCGCAGAACATCATCGGGAAGAACACCGCGGAGCCGATCGCGCTCGCGATCTTCGTGGTGCGGGACAGCGCCGAGACGACGGAGCCGAGGGCAAGGGCGGCGGCGGCCGCGAGCAGCAGCGCCAGCAGGTACCCGCCCGGCTGCTTCGGCAGTCGTACGTCGAAGGCGAGCCGGCCCACCACGAGCGCGAGCAGCGCCGAGCCCAGCGCGACCGTGCCCTGCACGGCCATCTGCGCGGACAGCAGGGCGGAGGGCTGTACGGGGGTGAGCCGCATCCGGCGCAGGATGCCCCGCTCCCGGTAACCGGTCAGCGCCTGGGGCAGCGTCTGCACCCCGGACATGATCAGGGCGATCAGCACGGCGATGGGCACATAGGCGTCGACCGGCCGCAGCCCGCCCAGCGACTTGTCGGCGTCCCGGAACGACGGGATGGACCCGAGGATCACCAGGAGCAGGGTCGGGAACAGGAAGACCCAGAAGACGGCGCCGGGTTCGCGGCGGAACAGGCGGAACTCGGTACGCAGGACGGCGGTGTTCATACCGCTTCCCCCTTCGTGAGGTCCAGGAACGCGTCGTCGAGGGTCGCGTCCACGACCCGGAGCTGATGGGCGGTGATGCGGTGCCGGGCGAGCAGGGTGATGACGGCGTTCACGGTCTCGTCGGTGCCGGAGAGCGTGATCCGGCCGTCCTTGCTCTCGACCGAGGCGAGGGCCGGGAGGGCGGCGAGGGCCTGGTCGTCCAGCGGGGCCGACGGGGTGAAACTGATGACGGTGGCGCCGGCGCTGCGGCGGATCAGCCCGGCCGGGGTGTCCAGGGCGGCCACCCGCCCCTTGTCGATCACCGCGATCCGGTCGCAGAGCCGCTGCGCCTCCTCCATGAAGTGCGTGACGAGGAGGACGGTGACCCCGCGGTCCCGGACGTCCTCGATCAGTTCCCAGGTGTCCCGCCGCGCCCGTGGATCGAGCCCGGTGGTGAGCTCGTCGAGCACGACGACGCGCGGGTTCCCGATCAACGCGAGCGCGATGAACAGGCGTTGCTGCTGCCCACCCGACAGCTTGCCGAACCGGGTGGCGAGCTTGTCGGCGAGCCCGAGGCGCTCGGCGAGCGGTGCCCAGTCGAGCGGGCTGTCGTAGAAGGAGGCGTACAGCTCAAGCGCCTCGCGGACGGTGAGCTTGGGCTGCAGCTCGCTCTGCTGGAGCTGGGCGCCGAGGACCCGGGCGGTCTTCTCGTGCTCGGCGACGGGGTCGAGCCCGGTGACCCGGACCCGTCCCCCATCGGGCACCCGCAGCCCTTCCACACATTCGACGGTGGTGGTCTTGCCGGCGCCGTTCGGACCGAGGATCCCGAAGATCTCCCCCTCCTCGACGGCGAAACTCACCCCGTCCACGACGGCCCGGCCGCCGTACGACTTCCGCAGGTCTGTCACTTCGATGACGGATGGCATACGCCGAGGGTCCCGTCCGGGCCCGGTCCGCCACATCGCCCGGCCCGCTCGAAGCGGCATCAGCCGATCGGTTGATACGGCGGATCCGGTTGGCGGATCCAGTGGGTGGATCCGGTGGTACGACGGCTCGAACGGGCTGGTCGTAGCTCCGCAGGCCGATTCCGGTCCGGCCAAAACTCGGTGGGCGATGTCAGTGCCGATCCGTAGGCTCGGCCCTAATGCCTCCGACACGTGCAACCACCAAGGAACGGTCCGCCGTCCGTACCCTGCTGCGCCTGTGGCCGTATGTACGGCCGGTGCGGGTGCGGCTGTTCGCCGCCGCGTCCGTGGCGATAGTCGCCTCCTGCACGGGGCTCGTGATCCCGCTCGTCCTGAAGTGGATGGTGGACGGCCCGGTGGCCGACCGCGACCCCGGCGGGGTCTGGCTCGGCGCGCTGTATCTGCTGCTGCTCGGATTCGCGGAAGCGCTGCTCTTCGGGTTGCGGCGCTGGCTGGTGGCCAGACCCCTGTCCCATGTCGAGGCGTCGATGCGGGCGGGCCTCTACGCCCATCTGCAGCGCCTGCCGGTCGCCTTCCACGACCGCTGGGCCTCCGGCCAGCTGCTCTCCCGGGCCACCACCGACCTGATGCTGCTCCGTATGTTCCTCGCCTTTCCGCTGACCTTCCTGCTGGTCAACGGGGTGACGATCCTCGTCGGTGTGGTGATCATGCTGGCCCAGGACTGGACGCTGGGCCTGGTCATCCTCGGCCCCACGGTCCCCGTCATGTGGACGTGTGTGATCTTCGAGAAGCGGTACGCGAAGGTGGCCCGGCTCGCCCAGGACCAGGTCGGCGACCTGACGACGGTGGTCGAGGAGAGCGTGCTCGGCATCCGCATCATCAAGGGCTTCGGCAGGCACCGCAGCCAGGCACGCGCCTTCCGTGAACTGGTCCGCACCCTGCGGGGCACGGAGCTGCGCAAGGCGCGGATGCTGGCGACGATCTGGGGCGTCATCGTGACCCTCCCGGAAGTGGCCATCGGCGCGGCTCTGTTCTGGGGTTCGGTACAGGTCGCGGAGGGCGACCTGAGCGCGGGCACGCTGGTGGCGTTCCTGTCCACGGCACTGGCCCTGAGGTGGCCGGTGGAGTCGATCGGCTTCCTGCTGGCGATGAGCCAGGAGGCCGCCACTGCCACCGAGCGGTACTTCGAGGTACGGGACGCGTTGCAGGAGGACGCGGATTCGGCCGCGGCTGAGCGGGGGCCGAGCGCGCAGTTCCCCGCGCCCCTTCGGGGCACTGTTCATCCACCGGTCGGGGAGCGCCCCGATAGGGGCGCGGGGAACTGCGCGACCAGCCCCAACGCACCCGCACCCGCACCCGACAACGACGGCATCCGCTTCGACTCCGTCTCCTTCCGCTACCCCGACGCCGCCCCCGATTCCACCCCCACCCTCGCCCACGTCGACCTCCACATCCGCCCCGGCGAATCCATGGCCCTCGTCGGCGCCACCGGCAGCGGCAAGACCACCCTCACCGCCCTCATCCCCCGCCTGCACGAGACGACCTCCGGCCGGATCACCCTCGACGGCGCGGACATCACCGCCATGCCCCGCGAGGAACTCCGCGCCCTGGTCGCCATGGCCTTCGAGGAGCCCACCCTCTTCTCCGCGTCCGTGGGCGAGAACGTGCTCATGGGAGCCGACGACAACGCCGGCGAGCCCGAGCTGGCACGCGCCCTCGCCGTCGCGCAGGCCGACTTCGCCCACACCCTCCCGCAGGGCACCGGCACCCAGGTCGGCGAGCAGGGCCTCAGCCTCTCCGGCGGCCAGCGCCAGCGCCTCGCGCTGGCGCGGGCGGTCGTCGGCCGGCCCCGCTTCCTCGTCCTTGACGACCCCCTGTCCGCCCTGGACGTGCACACGGAGGCCGCCGTGGAGGCGGCCCTGCGCGACGTCCTCACCGACACCACCGCCCTGATCGTCGCCCACCGCCCCTCCACCGTGCTGCTCGCCGACCGGGTCGCCCTGCTCTCCGGCGGCCGTATCACCGCCGTCGGCACCCACCACGAACTGCTCCGCACCAACGCCGAGTACGCCCATCTGATGTCCGGGGAGGATCACCGCCGATGACCGCCGCCACCTCCCTGCCCGCCCCCGACGAGGACGACGAACTCCCCAGGCCGAAGTCCGCCGCCGCGACCGGCGACCCCTTCGACCAGGACGTCCTGCCGACCCCGCCCGGCGCCACGGCCGCCCTCCTGCGTTCGCTCCTCGCGCCCCTGACGGCGCGGGTCGCCGTCACCACGCTCCTCCTCCTGCTCCAGCAGGCGGCGGTGCAGGCGGGCCCGCTGCTGGTGGCGTACGCCATCGACCGGGCCGTACCGGCGTTCCGCCACCACGACCACGGTCCGCTGATCGCCGTGGCGGTCGGCTACGGCGGGTGCGCCCTGCTCTCCGGCGGCCTCCAGTACGCCTTCATCGAGGCCTCCGCCCGCGTCAACCAGGACGTGCTCCTCGATCTGCGCGGCCGCATCTTCCGCCATGCGCAGGCACTGAGCGTCGACTTCCACGAGCGCTACACGTCCGGCCGCCTGATCTCCCGGTCCACCACGGACGTCGAGTCGCTCCGCGAGCTCCTGAGCGAAGGCCTGCAGGAACTCGTCACCGTCATCCTCTCCTTCCTCTACATCTCGGCGATGCTGCTCTGGCTGGACCTCGGGCTCGGTGCGGTGGCGGTGGCCTCGTTCGTGCCGCTGTACCTGCTGGTGCGGCAGTACCAGCGGCGTGCGGTACGGGTGTACAAGGCGCGGTCCACGGCGATCGCGGCGGTGATCGTGAAGTTCGTGGAGACGATGAACGGCATCCGTCCGGTGCGCGCGTTCCGCCGGGAGGCCGCGAACGACGCCGAGTTCGCCGTGCTGAACCGCCGCCACGAGCTCACGAACGGCGACGCGCTCCTGGAGATGGCGCGGTATGTCGTCGGCTCCCGGCTGGTCGCCAACACATCGGTGGCGGTGATCGTGCTGTGGGGCGCCTACCGGGTGGCGTCCGGCTCCCTCGAACTCGGCGTCCTCGCGGCGGCCGTCCTCTATCTGCGACGGCTCTACGACCCGATCGACCGCCTCGGCATGTTCCTCAACTCCTACCAGTCGGCGGCCGCGTCACTGGAGAAGATCGCAGGCCTGCTGGCCCAGACCCCGTCCGTGCCGGAGCCCTCGGTCCCCAAGGAGCTGCCCCCGCTCGCGACCGAACTCCCCGGCCGCGAGGTCGTCTTCGAAGGCGTCCGCTTCGCCTATCGCACCGGCGGCGAGGTCCTCCCCCGCTTCGACCTCGCCCTCCCGGCCGGCCAGACGGTCGCGGTCGTCGGCTCCACGGGCGCCGGCAAGTCGACCCTCGCCAAACTCCTCGCCCGCTTCTACGACCCGTCCGACGGCCGGGTCCTCCTCGACGGCGTGGACCTGCGCGAGCTGACCGTGCCCGAGCTGCGGCGCGGGGTGGTCATGGTCACCCAGGAGGCGTTCCTGTTCTCCGGCACGGTCGCCGAGAACATCGCCATCGGCCGCCCGGACGCGACCCGTGCGGAGATCGAGCAGGCGGCGAAGGCGATCGGCGCGCACGAGTTCATCGCCGCGCTGCCCGACGGGTACGACACGGACGTCCGCAAGCGCGGTGGGCGCATTTCGGCGGGTCAGCGCCAACTGGTCGCGTTCGCACGTGCCTTGCTCGCCGACCCGGCGGTGCTGATCCTCGACGAGGCCACCAGCTCCCTGGACATCCCCGGCGAGCGGGCCGTGCAGCGGGCCATGACAACGGTGCTGAAGGGCCGTACGGCGGTGGTGATCGCACACCGTCTGTCGACCGTGGAGATCGCCGACCGGGTGCTGGTGATGGAACACGGCCGGATCGTCGAGGACGGCCGCCCGGCCGAACTCATCGCGGGCACCGGCCGGTTCGCGGACCTGCACCGGGCGTGGCGGGACAGTCTGGCCTAGCGGAGGGAACGAGGGTCGCAGGGTGATCGACGCGTACGAGGATCCGGGCACGCCCGACACACGCGGCGGCTGGTCCTATCTGTGGTGGCTGGTGCGCCGCCAGCCGGGCCGGTCGCTCGCCGGGGCGCTCCTGGGCAGCTCCTGGCTGACACTGATGGCCGGGACGCCGTACATGATGGCGCGGGCCGTGGACGACGGCCTGGTGCCGGGCCATATGGCGGTGCTGGCCGGATGGACGGCGGCGATCTTCGTCCTGGGGGCGTTCAACGCATGGCTCAGCATCATGCGTCACCGCACCATGACCCGGGTGCGGATGGACGCCTACTTCCGCACCATCAAGGCGGTCGTGGGGCACTCGGTACGCCTCGGCGCCGGACTGCCGCGCCGGGCCGGGGCCGGAGAGGTCGTCACGATCGGCGTCAGTGACGTGCACACCATCGCCCAGGCGCTGACCGTCGTCGGCCCCGGGGTGGGCGCGGTGGTCGTGTACGCGGTGGTGGCCGGACTCCTCCTGACCGTCTCGCCGCTGCTGACCGCCGTGGTGCTGCTCGGCGTCCCGGTGGTGGCCCTGGTGGCGGGCCCGCTGGCCCGGCGGCTGCAGGGCAGGGAGACCGAGTACCGGGAGGGCCAGGGCGTGCTCACGGCCCGCATCGGCGACCTCGCGGGCGGCCTCCGTGTCCTGAACGGCCTCGGCGGCAAAGGCCTGTTCGCGGACTCCTTCCGCGAGGACTCCCAGCACCTGCGCGCCCAGGGCTACCGGGTGGGCGCGGTCGCCAGCTGGGTCCAGGCCCTGGGCGTGGGCCTGCCCACGGTGTTCCTGGCGGTGGTGACCTGGATCGCGGCCCGGATGGCGGCCCGCGGGGACATCACGGTGGGCCAGCTGGTCTCGGTGTACGGCTATGTCGCGGTCCTGGTCAGCCCGGTGGCGTTCCTGCTGGACATGGGCTACCAGCTCAGCCGGGGCGTGGTGGCCGCCCGCAGGGTGGTACGCCTGCTGCGCCTGGAGCCGGAGCCGGACACCGGCACCGAACAGGCGCCGAACGAGCCCTCGGTGCTGCACGATCCGGAGTCCGGCGTGCGGGTGCGCCCGGGCCGGCTGGCGGCGCTGGTGGGCGCCGGCCCGGCGGAGACGACGGCGGTGATCGACCGCCTGGGCCGCTACACACGCTCGGACGCCACATGGGGAGGCGTACGACTGGACGCGGTACCGCTCCCCGAAGTACGCACCCGCATCCTCGTCGCCGACAACGATGCGGACCTCTTCGCAGGCTCCCTGACCGATGTCATCACCGGAGGCGCCGACGCGCCCGGAAGGGGCGCGGGGAACTGCGCGACAAGCCCCCACTCACCCGCACCAGCCGCTCAGCCATCCGCCGCACCCCCTGACGCGCGCATCACCGCAGCCCTCCACGCAGCCGCGGCAACGGACATCGTCCAGGCCCTCCCCGCCGGCCTCGACTCCCCCGTCGACGCCCAGGCCCGCAACCTCTCCGGAGGCCAACGCCAACGCATCCGGCTCGTAAGGGCATTACTCGCCGACCCCGAGATCCTCCTCGCCGTGGAACCCACCTCCGCCCTCGACGCCCACACCGAGTCCCTCGTCGCGGAGCGCCTCCGCGACGCCCGCGACGGCCGCACCACCCTCGTCACCACCACCTCTCCCCTGCTGCTGGCCCGCGTGGACGAGGTGATCTACCTGGTCGACGGCAAGGTCGCGGCGACGGGTACGCACGAGGAACTGCTGGAGTACGCACCCGGCTACCGCGCTCTCGTGGCCCGGGACACCGAGGAGGAGGTCGTAAGGTGACGACGAGTCAACTCCCGGTCGCCGGGCGGGCCGACGTACGGCGGGCCACCCTCCGCCTGGTGAAGGCCGACCGCAGGGCCTTCACCGCCGCCCTGCTCCTGAACGCGCTCGCCGCCGCGACCGGTCTTGTCGGCCCCTGGCTGGTCGGCCGGATCGTGGACGCGGTACGGGCCGGCCGCGGGGTCGGGTCGGTGGACCGTCTCGCCCTGTGGATCCTGCTCTGCTCACTCGCCCAGTTGCTGTTCGCGCGGGCCGCCCGCTACGTCGGCCACCGCTTCGGCGAGCGGACGCTGGCCCGGGTCCGCGAGGAGTTCGTGGAGCGGGCGCTGGCGCTGCCCGCGTCGGTGGTGGAGCGGGCCGGCACCGGCGACCTGACCGCGCGCGGCACCGCCGATGTGAGCACCGTCGGCACCACGCTCCGGGACGCCGGGCCCGAGATGCTGGTCTGCGCGGTGCAGGCGCTGTTCGTGATGGGCGCGGTGTTCGCGCTGAATCCGCTGCTCGGTGTGTTCGGGGTGCTGGGGCTGACCCCGATCTGGTGCGCGCTGCGCTGGTATCTGCGCCGGGCGAGGGACGGCTACCTCACGGAGGGCGCGACCACCTCCGGGGTCGCGGAGATCGTCACGGCGACGGTGACCGGGGCCCGTACCGTGGAGGCGTTGCGGCTGCAGGAGCAGCGGATCGCGGCGAGCCGGGACGCGCTGGAGGCCAACCGGAAGGCCCGGTTCTACACGCTGTATCTGCGGACCGTGTTCTTCCCGGCGGTCGAGGTGTCGTATTCCATTCCGGTCGCGGGGGTGCTGCTGCTCGGCGGGATGCTGCATGTGGGCATCGGGGTGGTGGTGTCGGCGGCGCTGTATCTGAGGCAGTTCTCGGAGCCGCTGGACCAGATCCTGATGCGGGTGGAGCAGCTCCAGTCCAGCAGTGCCTCGTTCGCCCGGGTGGAGGGGCTGGCACAGGCACCGCGGGCGGCTGCCGACCGGGCGGCACCGGCTCCGGCGGACGACCGGATCGATGTGCGCGGGGTGCGGTACGCGTACGAGCGCGGTGGCGAGGTGCTGCGCGGGGTGGACCTGACGGTGCGGCCCGGGGAGCGGCTCGCGGTGGTAGGGCCGTCCGGCGCCGGGAAGACGACGCTGAGCCGGCTGCTCGCGGGCGTCGAGGCGCCCGGGGCCGGCACGGTGACCGTGGGCGGGGTGCCGATCGCCGGCCTGGAGCCGGAGCGGCTGCGCCGTCAGGTCGTCCTCGTCACCCAGGAGCACCATGTCTTCCTGGGTACAGTCCGGGACAACCTCCTGATCGCCGAACCGGCCGCGCCGGACGAGGACCTGTGGGCGGCGCTGACGGCCGTCGGCGCCGACGCATGGGTGCGCGGCCTCCCCGAGGGCCTCGACACCCGCCTCGGCAGCGGCGGTTGCGCCACGGACGGCTCCCAGGCCCAGCAACTCGCCCTGGCGCGGGTGGTGCTGGCGGATCCGCACACCCTGATCCTGGACGAGGCGACCGCGCTGCTGGACCCGACGACCGCCCGGCACACCGAGCGCGCCCTGGCCGCCGTACTGGAGGGCCGTACGGTCATCGCCATCGCCCACCGTCTGCACACCGCGCACGACGCCGACCGGGTGGCCGTGATGGAGAACGGCCTCCTCACCGAACTCGGCACGCACGAGGACCTGGTGGCGGCGGGCGGGGCGTACGCGGCGCTGTGGTCGACCTGGCACGGCGACAAGGCCCCCTGAACCCCGGCCTCTCCGCGATGCGGCCCCAGCCCCTCCCCAACGCTCCGCATATCGAACATGAACATCCGGACAACGAACGATTTCCGGCCAAGTTCCTGACGCGGTCCTGACAGACGACGTTTTCTGCTGCCACTCTTCCCACGGTCGACTCACAGCAACCCCACAGAATCACCCCACCGCTGCCGAGTCCGGCACTGCACGCGCACGTGGTTCCGCGTTCCGCCTGTTCTGCCCGGACCGCCCACCCGCGGCCCGGATCTCCCCTGGCCGTGTGACCCGCGGCCATGCAGAAGGAGTCAGTGTTGAGTAGCACTTCCTCTCGCAGACGCACCCCCCACCGCACCGCAGTAGTGGCCCTCGCGGGCGTCACCGCCCTGATCGCCGCCGCCGTCCAGTCCGGCGCCGCCAGCGCCACCCCCGCCAAGCCGCAGACCGGCAAGGTGAACAGCGCCCACCGGGCCGTCAGCCTCTCGGCCTCGCAGCGCGCCGAACTGCTCCGCGACGCGAGCACCGAACGGGCCGCCACCGCCAGGGCGATAGGCCTCGGCGCCCAGGAGAAGCTGGTCGTCAAGGACATCGTCAAGGACGCCGACGGCACGCTGCACACCCGCTACGAGCGCACCTACGCGGGCCTGCCCGTCCTCGGCGGCGACCTGATCGTCGACACCGCCAAGTCGGGCGCCACCGAGCGTGTCATCAAGGCGAACAACGCCACGCTGAAGGTCCCCTCGCTCACGCCCCGGGTCACCGCGGGCAAGGCCGAGAAGACGGCGCTGTCGGCCGCCAGGGCGCTGGGTTCCACCAAGTCGGCCGCCGACGGCGCCCGCAAGGTGATCTGGGCCGGCTCCGGCACCCCCGTCCTCGCCTACGAGACGATCGTCGGCGGTTTCCAGGACGACGGCACGCCCAACCAGCTGCACGTCGTCACCGACGCGGCCACCGGCAAGAGGCTCTTCGAGTACCAGGGCATCGACACCGCGACCGGTACCGGCAACACCCAGTACAGCGGCTCGGTCTCGCTGACCACGACCCAGTCGGGCTCGACGTACAACCTGACCGACGGCGACCGCGGCGGCCACAAGACGTACAACCTGAACCACGGCACCTCGGGCACCGGCACGCTGTTCTCGCAGTCGAGCAACACCTGGGGCAACAGCACCACGTCGAACGCCGCCACCGCGGGCGCCGACGCGCACTACGGGGCCGCCGAGACCTGGGACTTCTACAAGAACACCTTCGGCCGCAGCGGCATCAAGAACAACGGTGTCGGCGCCTACTCCCGCGTCCACTACGGCAACTCGTACGTGAACGCGTTCTGGGACGACAGCTGCTTCTGCATGACCTACGGCGACGGTTCCGGCAACGCGGACCCGCTGACCGCGCTCGACGTGGCGGGCCACGAGATGAGCCACGGCGTCACCTCGAACACGGCCGGCCTCAACTACAGCGGTGAGTCCGGCGGGTTGAACGAGGCGACCTCCGACATCATGGGCACCGGCGTGGAGTTCTACGCCAACAACTCCACCGACGTCGGCGACTACCTCATCGGCGAGAAGATCAACATCAACGGCGACGGCACGCCGCTGCGCTACATGGACAAGCCCAGCAAGGACGGCAGCTCCGCCGACTACTGGTCCTCGTCCGTCGGCGGCCTCGACGTGCACTACTCGTCCGGCGTGGCGAACCACTTCTTCTACCTGCTGAGCGAGGGCAGCGGCGCCAAGGTCATCAACGGCGTCAGCTACAACTCGCCCACGAAGGACGGCCTTCCGGTCACCGGCATCGGCCGGGACAAGGCGCTGCAGATCTGGTACCGCGCCCTCACCACCAAGTTCACCTCGACCACCAACTACGCGAGTGCCCGCACCGGCACCCTCGCGGCGGCGGGCGAGCTGTACGGCACCACGAGCACCGAGTACAAGACCGTGCAGGACGCCTGGGCGGCCGTCGCGGTCGGCTCGCGTTCAGGCGGTGGTGGCGGCGGTACGGGCACGTCGTTCGAGAACACCACTCCGGTGTCGATTCCGGACAACGGGCCGGCCGTCACCTCGTCGATCACGGTCTCCGGCCGCACCGGCAACGCGCCGAGCAACTTGCAGGTAACGCCGAATATCAGCCACACCTGGCGTGGCGACCTGGTGATCGATCTCGTCGGTCCGTCCGGGACGTCGTACCGGCTGAAGAACTTCAGCTCGTCCGACTCGGCGGACGACGTGACGGACACCTACACGGTGAACGCCTCGTCGGAATCGGCCAATGGGACCTGGACATTGAAGGTTCAGGACCAGGCCGCACAGGACGTCGGCACGATCAACAGCTGGAAGCTGACGTTCCCGTAAACCGCAGGGCAGCGGCATGAACGGCGGGCGCCGTCCGGGGGTCCGACTCCCCCGGACGGCGCCCGTTTTACATGGCCGCAACGTTCACCCAACACCTGCTTTTCGGCCAACATCACTTCAGGGTCCTGACATGTACGCGACCTTGATGTCACTCTTCCTTCACCCGCCGCACAGCACAGCAACTTCACATCACCACAGCCGGGCAGGTAACCCCACTCCGCCCGGACTCCCCACACCATGAAGGAGCTTGAGTGAGCCCCCTCTACGCGCGTCACAAGCGCACCACTCTCGCCATTGCCACCGCTGTCGCCGCCGGCGCCCTGCTCACCACGGGTCTGACCTCCAACGCCTCCGCTGCCGACAAGCAGCCGCTGGCCGCAGCCCCCGCCGCGCTCTCCAACTCCGCCCACATCGCCCTGATCCACAAGGCACAGGCGGACGTAGCCGAGACCGCGCAGCAGATAGGCCTCGGCGCCAAGGAGAAGCTGATCGTCAAGGACGTCGTCAAGGACGCCGACGGCACGGTCCACACGCGCTACGAGCGCACCTACGCGGGCCTGCCGGTGCTCGGCGGCGACATCGTTGTGCACACCTCCAAGGCCGGCAAGACCGAGGGCATCACCAAGGCGACCAAGGCGACCATCAAGGTGGCCTCGCTCAAGCCGCAGCTCACCGCCGCCAAGGCTGAGAAGACGGCGCTCACCGCCGCCCGGACCCTGGGCTCCACCAAGTCGGCCGCCGACGGCGCCCGCAAGGTGATCTGGGCCGGCTCCGGCAAGCCCGTCCTCGCCTACGAGACCATCGTCGGCGGCTTCCAGGACGACGGCACCCCGAACCAGCTGCACGTCATCACCGACGCGGCCACCGGCAAGAAGCTCTTCGAGTACCAGGGCATCGAGAACGCGACCGGCACCGGCAAGACGCTGTACTCCGGCACGGTCAGCCTCACCACCTCGCTGTCGGGTTCGACGTACTCCCTGACCGACGCCTCCCGCGGCGGCCACAAGACGTACAACCTGAAGCACGGCACCAGCTCCGGCACCGGCACCCTGTTCACCAACACCACCAACACGTGGGGCACCGGTACCGCTTCCAGCTCCTCCACCGACGTGACCGCGGCGGCCGACGCCGCCTACGGCGCGCAGGAGACCTGGGACTTCTACAAGAACACCTTCGGCCGCAGCGGCATCAAGAACGACGGTGTCGGCGCCTACTCCCGCGTCCACTACGGCAGCTCGTACGTGAACGCGTTCTGGGACGACAGCTGCTTCTGCATGACCTACGGCGACGGTGACAGCAACACCCACCCGCTCACCTCGCTGGACGTGGCCGGCCACGAGATGAGCCACGGCGTCACCGCCAACACCGCGGGCCTCGACTACAGCGGCGAGTCCGGCGGCCTGAACGAGGCGACCTCCGACATCTTCGGCACGGGCGTCGAGTTCTACGCCAACAACTCCTCCGACCCGGGTGACTACCTGATCGGCGAGAAGATCAACATCAACGGCGACGGCACCCCGCTGCGCTACATGGACAAGCCCAGCAAGGACGGCGGCTCCGCCGACTACTGGTCCTCGTCCGTCGGCAACCTCGACGTGCACTACTCCTCGGGCGTGGCCAACCACTTCTTCTACCTGCTGTCCGAGGGCAGCGGCGCGAAGACGATCAACGGGGTCAGCTACAACTCCCCGACGAAGAACGGCTCGACCGTCACCGGCATCGGCCGGGACAAGGCGCTGCAGATCTGGTACAAGGCGCTGACCGAGTACTTCACCTCCAGCACCAACTACTCGGGCGCCCGCGCCGGCACCCTCTCGGCGGCTGCCGCGCTGTACGGCTCCAGCAGCACCGAGTACGCGACGGTGAAGGCGGCCTGGACCGCGGTCAACGTCACCTCGTGACGCGCTAGCACAGTGTGCGGGCGGGCCCCCGGGAGCGCGACCTCCCGGGGGCCCGCCCTACCCTTGTCTCCCATGTCCTTCACGTACGACGCGGTGGGCGCGACCCGCGAGAACCTCGCCGCCTGCCCGCCGGGCTTCCACCCCCTGCATGTGCGCACGCGCATAGGCGAGGGCCGGGAGGTCTTCCGCCGGGCCGCCGAGGCGGTCCTCACCTGGGAACTGCACCGCGCCCTGGGCGTGGGCATCGACGCCGGCGCCGACCGCGCGGCCCCCGACGTCGATGTCACGGTCACCCTGGCCGGCCTCGTCAAGGCCCCCTGCCGCATCGTCTGGGCCGTCGAGGAACCCCGCCGCGCGGGCTGGGCCTACGGCACTCTCACCGGCCACCCCGAATCCGGCGAGGAGGCCTTCGTGGTCGACCGCACGGGCGACGGCACGGTATGGCTGACGGTCGCGGCGTTCAGCAGGCCCGCCAAGTGGTACGCCCGAGCGGCCGGCCCGGCCACCCGCGGCCTCCAGCACGCGTACGCCCGCCGCTGCGGAGCGGTACTGCGACGCCTGTGCGCGGACGCGGACCCGGAGTTCTGACGGTCCGCGCTCACTCCGGCTCCATGCTGTGGGTTTCCCGCCGGCAGGGCGACGTCACCATGGCCAGCCGCCGAGGCCGCCAGAGGTCGTCCCGTTCGTTCAGGCTGAGCTCACCGTTCCTGCGCAGCAGCCAGATGTCCTCGTACTGGAAGTGGAGGACGGCGTCGCCGTCGACCTTCTCCAGCAGGGGAGCGACCAGACGGATCATGTCGTCCTGTTGGTCCGAGACATCGACGCCCTTGGCCATACGGAAGCCGACGCCGACCGTAGGCGTGAAGCCGAGGCCCTCGACGACGGGGTGCCACGGGTGCGGTGTCGACTGCGGGAGGACCGTGACGCTGGTTCCCAGCCTGCTGAACGCGAACACCCCCCGCTCCGTCAACCGTTCGACAGTGACCGACGCGTCGAACACGCCGTTCCCCCTGCCGGTCTCAGCGAGCCGGGCGGCCACCTCGACCGCGGATGCCGACGTCGCGATGTCGAGGTCGTAGTCGATTGCCATGTGGTCCGACGCCTATCACGAAGTCAGGGGTGAGCAGGCCGCGTGCCGGGGACAGGCAAAGGAACCTGCCCTCGGCACGTCGGATCGTATGCGGTCAGCGCATCAGTACCCCGGCCCCCTCCGCCGCTCCCGCCGAAGGGGCTGTCACCAGGCCCAGCTCGGCGCCTGAGGCGAGGAGTCGGTGGGAGGGGAGGATGCGGACCGTGTAGCCGTAGGGGCCGGTACGGTCCAGGGAGAGGGGGCCCTCGTAGGTCCAGTGGCCCTCCAGGTCGGGGCCTCCGGTCGGCTTCAGCGGGACCGTCGCCGCGTCCGTGATGCGGTCCTCCGGGTCGACGCGGCCGGAGACGGCCTGGACCTCCACGTCGTCGGGGCCGAGGTCGCCCAGGCGGACGCGGACGCGCAGGGCGAGGGTGCTGCCCAGTTCGGCGGTGGCCGTCGCGGCCGTGGTCGCCACGTGGTCGACGGTCACGCCGTGCCAGGCCGCCCGCACCCTGCTCTTCCAGGCGGACAGTTCACGGGCCGCGTCGGAGGTCATCACCCGGTGGGCGTGGGCCGCGGGGGTGTAGAGGCGCTCCACGTACTCCCGGACCATACGGCCCGCCAGCACCTTGGGACCGAGGAGGGTGAGGGTCTGGCGGACCATCTCGATCCAGCGGTCGGGCAGGCCGGTCCGGCCGCGCTCGTAGAAGCGGGGGGTGACGCGTTGTTCGAGGAGGTCGTAGAGGGCGGCCGCCTCGATGTCGTCGCGGCGGTCGGGGTCGGTGCCGGCGCCGTCCGCCGTGGGGATCGCCCAGCCGAAGTCCGGCTGGAACCATTCGTCCCACCAGCCGTCCAGGACCGAGAGGTTGAGGCCGCCGTTCAGCGCCGCCTTCATCCCGCTCGTCCCGCACGCCTCCAGCGGGCGAAGGGGGTTGTTCAGCCAGATGTCGCAACCCGGCAGCAGCTTCTGGGCCATCGCCATGCCGTAGTCGGGCAGGAAGACGATGCGCCGGCGTACCCGCGGGTCGTCGGTGAACCGGACCAGTTCCTGCACCAGCCGCTTGCCGCCGTCGTCCGCCGGATGCGCCTTTCCGGCCACCACGATCTGGATCGGGCGCTCGGGGTGGAGGAGCAGGTCCATCAGCCGGTCGCGGTCGCGCAGCATCAGCGTGAGGCGCTTGTACGAGGGGACCCGGCGGGCGAACCCGATGGTGAGGACGTCCGGGTCGAGGGCCTGGTCGATCCAGCCCAACTCGGCCGTCCCCGCGCCCCGTTGCCGCCAGGATGCGCGCAGCCGCTCCCGCACCTCCAGCACCAGCTGCTCGCGCAGATCGCGGCGCAGATCCCAGATCTCCTGGTCGGCGACGTCGGCGACCGCGTCCCAGCGCTCGGCCCCGCCGACGGTCAGCGCGTCCTCGGTACGGCGGTCGCCCAGCTGCCGGGCGCCCAGCCGCACCACCTCCGGGGCCACCCAGGTCGGGGCGTGCACCCCGTTCGTCACGGAGGTGATCGGCACCTCGTCGGGGTCGAATCCCGGCCACAGCCCGGCGAACATCTCCCGGCTGACGTTGCCGTGCAGCAGCGAGACCCCGTTGGCGCGCTGGGCGAGCCGCAGCCCCATCACGGCCATGTTGAAGAGGTTGGGCTCGCCGCCGGGGTAGGTCTCCATGCCGAGCCGCAGGATGTGTTCGACGTCGATGCCGGGGAGTTCGGCGTCGGCACCGAAGTGGCGGGCGACCAGCTCGCGGTCGAAGCGGTCGATGCCGGCCGGGACGGGGGTGTGGGTGGTGAAGACGGTGCCCGCCCGGACCGCTTCCAGGGCCGCGTCGAAGTCCAGCCCGGTGGCGGCGAGTTCGGCGATCCGCTCCAGGCCGAGGAAGCCGGCGTGCCCCTCGTTGGTGTGGAAGACCTCCGGCTCGGGGTGGCCGGTGAGACGGCAGTACGTCCGTACGGCGCGCACCCCTCCTATCCCCAGCAGCATCTCCTGGAGCAGCCGGTGTTCGCTGCCGCCGCCGTAGAGCCGGTCGGTGACCCCGCGTTCGCCGAGGTCGTTCTCCTCCACGTCGGAGTCCAGCATCAGCAGGGGCACCCGGCCCACCTGGGCCAGCCAGATCCGGGCGCGCAGCAGCCGGCCGCCGGGCAGCGCGAGGGAGACGTGCGCCGGGGTGCCGTCGGCCTCCTTCAGCAGCGCCACGGGGAGTTCGTTGGGGTCGAGGACGGGATAGTGCTCCTGCTGCCAGCCGTCCCGGGACAGGGTCTGCCGGAAGTAGCCGTGCCGGTACAGCAGGCCGACCCCGATCAGCGGGACGCCGAGGTCGCTGGCCGACTTGAGATGGTCGCCGGCCAGGATGCCGAGACCGCCGGAGTACTGGGGCAGGGCGGCCGTGATGCCGAACTCGGGCGAGAAGTAGGCGACGGCGGCCGGGAGTCCGGCGGACTCGGGCCGCAACTGGTACCAGCGGTCGCCGGTCACATAGTCGCCGAGGTCGTCGGCGACCGCGGTCAGACGGCGCAGGAAACGACGGTCGCCGGCCAGTTCGGCGAGCCGTGCCGGGGGCACGCTGCCGAGCAGCCGCACCGGGTCGCCCTCGCAGGCGGCCCAGCGCTCGGGGTCGACGGCCTGGAAGAGGTCACGTGTCTCGGTGTGCCAGGACCAGCGCAGGTTGCGGGCCAGGTCGCTGAGCGGGCGCAGGGGTTCGGGGAGAACGGGACGGACGGTGAACCGACGGATCGCCTTCACATTCCACCTCGGGCGTTTCGCGTTCGCGTGGGAGCCGTACGGCGGTGTGCGGCTCACGTCTGTCACGACGGTACCGGTGTCGGGGGTGCCTACGGGGGCTGCCGCCCCGGACGGACCGGTTGACGTCACGCCTCCTTGTGGGACCCGGCCGCGCACGAGACGCTGCCCTTCTGAGCTGAGGAGGGGGACTCACAGCCATGTCACGGACGCGTACCCGGCGTCTGCGTCTGGCAGGGGGCTTGACCGCGGTCGTCACGGCCGCGGTGCTGTCGTCGGCCACCCTGCCCGCGCACGCCGTACCAGAGGGGCCCGTACTCGGTGCCGGCCGGCCCGGCTCGGTCGGCGGAAGTTATCTGGTGACGCTCAAGGAAGGCATCAAGGGGCCGTCGGCGGCCGGGAAGGGGATCATCACCCGCTATGGGGCGAAAATCAGCCATACTTACGACAGTGTGCTTAACGGCTACGCCGTCAGAGCAAGCGCTGCACAGGCCAGACGCCTTGCCGCCGACTCCCGGGTCGACTCCGTCGTCCAAGACAGCCGCGTCCGCCTGGAACGCACCCAGAAGAACCCGCCGTCCTGGGGCCTGGACCGCGTCGACCAGGCGGCTCTGCCGCTCGACAAGGCCTACACCTGGCCGCAGTCGGCGGGCGCGGGCGTCACCGTCTACGTGATCGACACCGGCGTCCGCATCAGCCACCGCGACTTCGGCGGCCGGGCGAGCTACGGCTGGAACTTCGTCGACGGCGACCGGAACGCGGACGACGGCAACGGCCACGGCACCCATGTCGCCGGCATCATCGCGGGCACGAAGTACGGCGTCGCCAAACGGGCCAGGATCGTCTCCGTACGGGTCCTGGACAACTCCGGGGCGGGGACCACCACCCAGGTCATCGCCGGTATCGACTGGGTCACCGCGCACGCGCGCGGACCGGCGGTCGCCAACCTCAGCCTGGGCGGCTACCACAGCGTCCAACTCGACACCGCCGTACGGAACTCGATCAGGTCCGGGGTGACCTACACGGTCGCGGCCGGCAACGACGACCGACCCGCCGCCGGCTACTCACCGGCGGACGTACCGCAGGCCCTCACCGTCGGCGCCACGGACCGCACCGACACCCGCGCGGCCTTCTCCGACTTCGGTTCCGCGGTCGACCTGTTCGCCCCGGGCGTGGCGATCACCTCGGACTGGAACGCGAGCGACACCGCCAAGGCGACCTGTTCGGGTACATCGATGGCGGCACCGCACGTGGCGGGCGCCGCCGCGCTCTATCTCGCCGGCCACCCGAAGGCCGGCCCGGCCCAGGTCGCCAAGGCGCTGATTGCGGGCGCGGCGAGCGGGAAGGTGTCCGATGCGGGGCCCGGCTCGCCCGACAGACTCCTGCGGGTGCCAGAGTCGTAAAGCGGTTTCTGGTATGCGATCACGCCACCGGCCCCGTTCGCGCGGAACGGGGCCGGTCTTGTGCGTAGACATACGGCTGAGTAGTTAACAAAGTGCCGGATTGCCCACCCGAATAGGGTGGGAAGGCTCCTCCGGTACACCCCACGGACACACCACAGATGCATCCTTGGACCCATCCGCAGGATCACCCGCAGGAATCCCCCGCAGGACACCTCCCCACCACCCATCCGCCCACACCCTCGTTGCCGCGGACAGGAGCGGTCATGCCCGCCACGCACCACACGTCAGCACCCACGACACGGCGCAGCACGTCGCCCGGCGCCACACCCCCCGCGGACGAGGCCACCGCCGTCGGCCGCATACCAGTCCTCGATGTCCGCCCTCTGATCCAGCAGGGGCGCCGGCCCGCCAAAGCGGTGACCGGGGAGTCGTTCGAGGTCACCGCCACCGTCTTCCGCGAGGGCCATGACGCCGTCGCCGCCAACGTCGTACTGAAGGACCCGAAGGGCCGCCCTGGCCCCTGGACCCCGATGCGGGAGCTCGCCCCGGGCACCGACCGCTGGGGCGCCACCGTCACCGTCGACGGGAAACCGGGCCGTTGGACCTACCAGGTCGAGGCCTGGGGGGATCCGGTCGCCACCTGGCGCCATCACGCACAGATCAAGATCCCGGCGGGCATCGACACGGATCTGGTCCTGGAGGAGGGCGCACGGCTCTACGAGCGGGCAGCCGCCGCCATACCCAAGCGCGGGAAGCGGGAGGTCCTCCTGGCCGCCGTGGAAGCCCTCCGTGACGAGGACCGGCCCGCCCCCTGGCGCCTCGCCGCCGCCCTCACCCCCGCGGTCGACAAGGTCCTGGCCCGCTACCCGCTGCGGGAACTGGTCACCGCCTCCGAGCCGCTGCCGCTCCTCGTCGAGCGCGAACGGGCCCTGTACGGCTCCTGGTACGAGTTCTTCCCGCGCTCCGAGGGCACGCCCGAGCGGCCGCACGGCACTTTCCGGACAGCCGCCCGGCGGCTGAAGCCGATCGCCGACATGGGCTTCGACGTCGTCTACCTCCCGCCGATCCATCCGATCGGGACCACGTTCCGCAAGGGCCGCAACAACACCCTGACCCCGGGGCCGGACGACGTGGGCGTGCCCTGGGCGATCGGCTCCCCCGAGGGCGGGCACGACGCGGTCCATCCGGACCTGGGCACCGTCGAGGACTTCCAGTGGTTCGTGGAGCAGGCGAAGGGGCACGGCCTCGAAGTCGCCCTGGACTTCGCGTTGCAGTGCTCGCCGGACCATCCGTGGGTGGAGAAGTACCCCGAGTGGTTCCACCACCGGTCCGACGGGACCATCGCCTACGCCGAGAACCCGCCGAAGAAGTACCAGGACATCTACCCGATCGCCTTCGACGCCGACATGGACGGCCTGGTCGCCGAGACCGTCCGCGTGCTGCGGCACTGGATGTCCTGCGGGGTGCGGATCTTCCGCGTCGACAACCCGCACACCAAACCGGTCGTCTTCTGGGAGCGGGTGATCGGGGAGATCAACGCGGCCGACCCGGACGTCATCTTCCTCGCCGAGGCCTTCACCCGCCCCGCGATGATGCGCACCCTCGCCCAGATCGGCTTCCAGCAGTCGTACACGTACTTCACCTGGCGCAACACCAAGCAGGAACTCACCGAGTACCTCACGGAGCTGTCGGGCGAGTCCGCCGCCTGGATGCGGCCGAACTTCTTCGCCAACACCCCCGACATCCTGCACGAGTACCTGCAGCACGGCGGCCGCCCCGCCTTCGAGACCCGCGCCGTGCTCGCCGCCACCCTCTCCCCCACCTGGGGCATCTACAGCGGCTACGAACTCTGCGAGAACACCCCGCTCAGGGAAGGCAGCGAGGAGTACCTCGACTCCGAGAAGTACCAGCTCAAGCCCCGCGACTGGGCACGCGCCGAAACGGACGGCATCGCACCGCTCATCACCCGCCTCAACACCGTCCGCCGCAACAGCCCGGCCCTGCGGCAACTGCGCGATATCCACTTCCACCACGCCGACAAGGAAGAGGTGATCGTCTACAGCAAGCGGAGCGGATCGAACACGGTTCTGGTTGTCGTCAACCTCGACCCCCACCACACCCAGGAGGCGACGGTCTCGTTGGACATGCCGCAACTCGGCCTGAACTGGCATGAGTCGGTGCCGGTGCGCGACGAGCTCACCGGCGAAACCTACAACTGGGGCAGGGCCAACTACGTGCGCCTGGCACCGGGTCACCGGGCCGCGCACATCCTCACCGTCCTGCGACCGTCCCCGCAGATCGGAGGGTCACCCACAATATGATCGTCAACGAACCCGTCCCGGACACCTTCGAGGACACACCCGCGAAGGACCGGGACCCGGACTGGTTCAAACGGGCCGTCTTCTACGAGGTCCTGGTCCGCTCCTTCCAGGACAGCAACGGCGACGGCATCGGCGACCTCAAGGGCCTGACCGCGAAACTCGACTATCTGCAGTGGCTCGGCGTCGACTGCCTCTGGCTGCCGCCTTTCTTCAAGTCCCCACTACGGGACGGCGGTTACGACGTATCCGACTACACCGCCGTCCTCCCCGAGTTCGGCGACCTCGCCGACTTCGTGGAGTTCGTGGACGCCGCCCACCAGCGCGGCATGCGCGTCATCATCGACTTCGTCATGAACCACACCAGCGACCAGCACCCGTGGTTCCAGGAGTCGAGGAAGGACCCCGACGGGCCGTACGGCGACTACTACGTCTGGGCCGACGACGACAAGCAGTACCAGGACGCGCGGATCATCTTCGTCGACACCGAGGTCTCCAACTGGACCTACGACCCGGTCCGCAAGCAGTACTACTGGCACCGCTTCTTCTCCCACCAGCCGGATCTCAACTACGAGAACCCGGCCGTCCAGGAGGAGATCCTCTCCGCGCTCCGCTTCTGGCTGGACCTGGGCATCGACGGCTTCCGGCTGGACGCGGTGCCGTACCTCTACCAGAGCGAGGGCACCAACTGCGAGAACCTGCCCGCCACCCACGACTTCCTGAAGCGGGTGCGGAAGGAGATCGACGCCCAGTACCCCGACGTGGTGCTGCTGGCCGAGGCGAACCAGTGGCCCGAGGACGTCGTCGACTACTTCGGCGACTACCGCAGCGGTGGCGACGAGTGCCATATGGCGTTCCATTTCCCGGTCATGCCGCGGATCTTCATGGCGGTGCGGCGGGAGTCCCGCTATCCCGTGTCGGAGATCCTCGCCAAGACCCCGGCCATCCCGTCCGGCTGCCAGTGGGGCATCTTCCTGCGCAACCACGACGAGCTGACCCTGGAGATGGTCACCGACGAGGAACGCGACTACATGTGGGCCGAGTACGCGAAGGACCCGCGGATGCGCGCCAACATCGGGATCAGGCGACGGCTGGCCACGCTGCTGGACAACGACCGCAACCAGATCGAGCTGTTCACCGCGCTCCTGCTGTCCCTCCCCGGCTCGCCGATCCTCTACTACGGCGACGAGATCGGCATGGGCGACAACATCTGGCTCGGTGACCGGGACGCCGTCCGCACGCCGATGCAGTGGACGCCGGACCGCAACGCGGGATTCTCGTCCTGCGACCCGGGACGCCTCTACCTGCCGACCATCATGGACCCGGTCTACGGCTACCAGGTCACCAACGTCGAGGCGTCCATGTCCTCCCCGTCCTCCCTGCTCCACTGGACCCGGCGGATGATCGAGATCCGCAAGCAGAATCCCGCCTTCGGACTGGGGTCCTACACCGAACTGCAGTCCTCCAACCCGGCGGTGATCGCGTTCCTGCGGGAGTACGAGGACGACCTCGTCCTCTGCGTGCACAACTTCTCCCGCTTCGCCCAGCCCACCGAGCTGGACCTGCGGCGCTTCACCGGCCGGCATCCGGTGGAGCTGTTCGGCGGGGTCCGGTTCCCGGCGGTCGGCGAACTGCCGTATCTGCTGACCCTGGCTGGGCACGGCTTCTACTGGTTCCGGCTGCGCGCGGACGCGGCTCAATAGACGAGAGCCCGGGCGGGTGCGGTTTCCCCCGGCCCGCCCGGGGAACGCATCACCAACACCCCCGACGACCCGGGGAAAGGACGTACCGCCATGGCGGAAACGGTCACTCCCTCAACGCCCGCCCTCCTCGCCTCGCTCGATCCCCTGCTGCGCGACTGGCTGCCCCGGCAGCGCTGGTTCGCGGGCAAGGGCAGCCCGGTCACCGGCTTCTCCCCGGTGGCCGAGACCGAACTCCTCCCGTCGGACGGCAGGCTGGGCCTGCACCATCTGCTGGTCCGCGCCGAGCAGCCACCCGCCCCCGCCGAGGCCGGCGACTGCTACCAGCTGCTCATAGGGGTGCGCGAGACGCTGCCACCCCGGCTGGCGCCCGCACTGATCGGACACGTGACCGACGGCCCGCTGGCCGGACGCACGGTGTACGACGCCCTGTACGACCCCCGGCCCGCCGAGGTGCTCCTGGAGGCGCTGCGCACCCGGGCCCGCATCGGCGGGCTGCGCTTCGAGCGCGCCCCGGGCCAGGAGATACGCGACGGGCTGGTGGCCCGCCTGCTGACCGGCGAGCAGTCCAATTCGTCGGTGGTCTACGGAGATACGTTCATTCTGAAGCTGCTGCGCCGGGTCGTGCCCGGCGTCAACCCCGATCTGGAGATACCGCTCGCGCTGGCCCGCGAGGGCTGCGCCCGGGTGCCCGCACCGACCGCCTGGCTGCGGGCCGAGCTGGACGGGGACGCGTACGTCCTGGCCGTCCTCCAGCCCTTCGTACGCGGTGCGACCGACGGCTGGGAACTGGCCCTGCGCGAACTGGCCAAGGGCGAGGACTTCACGGCCGAGGCGCGGGCGCTGGGGCGGGCCACCGCCGAGGTGCACACGGCACTGGCCCGCGCCCTGCCCACCGCCACCCTCGGGCACAGCCGGCTGGAGGCAGAGGTCGCGGGCATGACCGAGCGGCTGGCGGCGGCCGCACAGGCGGTACCGGCGCTGCGGCCGTACGAGGACGGACTGCGGTCCGCCTACCAGGCGCTGGCCCAGCTCGCCGCCGAGGGCCGCACCTGGACCGCCCAGCGGGTTCACGGCGACCTGCACCTGGGCCAGTGTCTGCGCTCGCCGTCCGGTGACTGGTCGCTGATCGACTTCGAGGGCGAGCCGGCCCGTCCGCTGGCCGAGCGCCGGATGCCACAGCCGCCGGTGCGGGACATCGCCGGCATGCTGCGCTCCTTCGACTACGCGGCCCACTCGGTGACCCCGCCCGCCCCCGGCTGGGCGAGCCGGTGCCGGGCCGCCTACTGCTCCGGATACGCCGAGATCACCGGCGCCGACCCGCGCACCGATCCCGTCCTGCTGCGGGCCTACGAGACCGACAAGGCCGTCTACGAGGTCGTCTACGAGGCCCGGCACCGCCCCGACTGGCTCCCCGTACCCCTGTCGGCCGTACACCGCCTCGCCACCACCGACCTGATCTGACCCCGGGAGACACGTCCGTGACCTCGAAGAAGCCCGAGTCCACAGCCGCCGGCGACCGCGAGCGGCTGCTGCACGGCACCCATCACGACCCGCACTCCGTCCTGGGCGCGCATCCGGTCCCGGGCGGGATCGCCGTCCGCGCGTTCCGCCCGTACGCCCGCGCGGTGACGGTCGTCGCCGGCAAGGACCTGCGGGCCGAACTGCACGACGACGGCGACGGCTTCTTCTCCGCCCTGCTCCCCCTCTCCGAGGTGCCGGTCTACCGGCTGCTGGTGGCGTACGACGGGACGGTCCAGGAGGCCGAGGACCCGTACCGTTTCCTGCCCACCCTGGGCGATCTGGACCTGCACCTGATCGGCGAGGGGCGGCACGAGCGGCTGTGGGAGGTGCTCGGCGCGCACCCGACGGCCCACCAGGGCGTGGCCGGCACCCGTTTCTCGGTGTGGGCGCCGAACGCGCGGGGCGTACGGCTGGCCGGCGGCTTCAACTTCTGGGACGGCACCGGGTATCCGATGCGCTCGCTGGGCTCCTCCGGGGTCTGGGAGCTGTTCGTGCCGGGAATCGGCGAGGGCGAGCTGTACAAGTTCGACATCACCCGCCCCGACGGCTCCCGCACCCTGCGCGCGGACCCACTGGCCCGCCGGACCCAGGCCCCGCCGGAGACGTCGTCGATCGTGCACGCGTCCCGCCACGAGTGGGCCGACGAGGAGTGGATGGCGCACCGGGCCGACATCCCCGTCCACGAGGCGCCGTTCTCGGTCTACGAGGTGCATCTGCCGTCCTGGCGCCCCGGCCTGACCTACCGCGAACTGGCCGAGCAACTGCCTTCGTACGTGTCCGATCTGGGCTTCACGCATGTCGAGCTGATGCCGATCGCCGAGCATCCCTTCGGCGGCTCCTGGGGCTACCAGGTCACCGGCTTCTACGCGCCGACGGCCCGCCTCGGCACCCCCGACGACTTCAAGTACCTGGTCGACGCCCTGCACCGGGCCGGGATCGGTGTGCTGATGGACTGGGTGCCGGCGCACTTTCCGCGCGACGACTGGGCGCTGGCCGAGTTCGACGGGCGTCCGCTGTACGAGCACGAGGACCCGCAGCGGGCCGCGCACCCGGACTGGGGCACCCTGGAGTTCGACTTCGGCCGCCGCGAGGTCCGCAACTTCCTCGTCGCCAACGCCGTGTACTGGTGCGAGGAGTTCCACATCGACGGACTGCGGGTGGACGCGGTCGCCTCGATGCTCTACCTGGACTACTCGCGCGAACCGGGCCAGTGGACGCCGAACGAGCACGGCGGCCGGGAGAACCTGGACGCGGTGGCGTTCCTCCAGGAGATGAACGCGACGGTCTACCGCCGGGTCCCGGGCGTGGTGACCATCGCCGAGGAGTCGACGGCCTGGGAGGGCGTCACCCGCCCCACCGACAGCGGCGGCCTCGGCTTCGGCCTGAAATGGAACATGGGCTGGATGCACGACTCCCTCGCATACATGGCCCATGAGCCGGTCCACCGCCGCTACCACCACCATGAGATGACCTTCTCGATGGTGTACGCGTACAGCGAGAACTACGTGCTGCCCATCTCCCACGACGAGGTCGTCCACGGCAAGCGCTCGCTCGTCTCGAAGATGCCGGGCGACTGGTGGCAGCAGCGCGCCAACCTCCGCGGCTACCTGGGCTTCATGTGGGCCCATCCCGGCAAGCAACTCCTCTTCATGGGCCAGGAGTTCGCACAGGGCGCGGAGTGGTCGGAGGTGCACGGCCCGGACTGGTGGCTCCTCGACCCGGAGTACGGCGCCGAGGCCGACCACCGGGGCGTACGCGACCTGGTGCGCGACCTCAACACCACCTACCGCGCCACCCCGGCTCTGTGGCAGCGGGACACCGATCCGAGCGGCTTCCAGTGGGTGGCCGGCGACGCGGCCGAGGACAATGTCTTCGCCTTCCTGAGGCTCGACGCCGACGACTCCCCGCTCCTCGTGGTCGCCAACCTCTCCCCCGCGGTCCGCCAGGACTACCGCCTGGGCGTCCCGGAGGAGATCCCCGCCTGGCACGAGAGCCTCAACACGGACGCGGCCGGGTACGGCGGCAGCGGTGTCACCAACCCCGACCCGGTGAAACCGGAACACCACCCGTCCCACGGCCGCCCCACCAGCATCCGCCTGACCCTGCCCCCACTGGCCACGGTGTGGCTGCGGCCTGCCTAGCTCGTACAGTGATCGGGTCAACAGTCGTGCGACACGGGGAGATTGAGGCACGTGAGACCTGGCAGACCATGGGCCGCCCTGCTGTGTGCCGTCGCCGTCCTGTTACTGGGCGGCTGCGGCACAGTGGTGGCGGGACAGGGCGGAGGAGCCACACCCACGGAGACCGGACCGGTACCGTGGACCGACGTGGCGCCCTCGGCGGTCACCGGCGCCCGGCTCGCCGCCGACCACCGCACGCTGAGCCTCGACGCCAAGGTGCCCATCGGCCCACGCCCGTGTTATCGGGACCTCAAGGCGGTGGACACCGATGCCAAGTACGGTGCCGTGCCGGGCGCCGTGCATGTGCAGATCACCTACAGCACCGCCTATGGTGACCCGAGTTCCGGGTGCACCAAGGAGAAGACGGCCACCACACGGGTACGGCTGCCCGAGCCGCTGGGCGGGCGGAAGCTGGTGATCGACAACTCCACGGTCTTCACCGCCGAGGGCGCGAAGCCGCCCGCGCTGCGGCTGTGCGGGGAGCTCGGCTGCAACCCGCCGGCCACCGGCTGCACCACCGCCTCCTACGACCAGGCGATGATCGCCGTCGGCGCGCCCATGCACTCCTACCCCGACGCCGAGCACTGCGACGGCAAGTGGCTGGTGCTGGACTTCTCCTGGCGCACCGGACCGGCGTGCGGCGACGACACCAAGGACTCCGCCTGCACGTCCCGCCTCGGCGACCGCTTCTTCCTGCGCGCCGAGCGCTCCGGCTGGCAGCCGTTCTTCGAGAGCGCAACCGGGGGCTGCACGGCGGTGCAGCACAGGCAACCGGACTTCCCGACCGCGCTGTGCGCGTCGCTGGCGCCCCTGTCCGCCGCGCTGCACCCCAGCTATCCGCCGCCGTCGCCCAGCGGGAGTCCCGCTACGGCCCGGTGACACGGGTGGCCAGCGCCTTTGGCAGCTCGTCCGTGTACAGCACGCCGAGCCGCTGGGTGGCCCGGGTCAGCGCCACGTACAGATCGCTGGTGCCGTACCGCCCCGGTTCCACCACCAGGACCGAGTCGAACTCCAGCCCCTTGGCCTGGCGCGGGTCGAGCAGGACGACCGTGTGCGTCAGGTCGGGCTCGGCGCCGGCCGTGATGCCGTCCAGGCGGGTGGCCAGGGCGCGGTGCAGATCGCGCGGGGCGATCACCGCGAGGCGGCCCTCGGTGGGGGTGAGTTCGGCCACCGCCTTCTCGACGGCGCCGGGGAGGTCGTCGTGGGCGTGCCGGATCCATGGCGGTACGCCCGTCGAGCGGACCGAGCTCGGCGGCTCGAAGTCCGGGTTCTCGGCGCGGACCACGGCCGCGGCGAGGTCCATGATCTCGGACGGGGTGCGGTAGTTGACGCCGAGGCGGGTGTGGTCCCAGCGGTCCTCGACGTACGGTTCGAGGATCTCCGACCAGGAACCCACGCCCGCCGCCTCCGCCGTCTGGGCCGGGTCGCCGACCAGGGTCATCGAGCGGGTCGGGCTGCGGCGCATCAGCAACCGCCAGGCCATCGGGGAGAGTTCCTGCGCCTCGTCGACGATGATGTGCCCGAACGCCCAGGTGCGGTCGGCCGCCGCCCGCTCGGCCGCGCTGCGGTGGTCGTCCTCCTCCTGGCGCTCGGCGAACCGCTCGGCGTCGATGATGTCGTGCGCGGAGAGGACCTCGGAGTCCTCGTCCTCCTTGTCGTCGAACTCGTAGGTACGGGAGGCGTAGGAGACGTCCAGCACGCCCTGGGCGTACGCGATCTGCGTCTCGCGCTCGCGTTCCGCCCGGGCCCGGGCGACGCGCTCGTCGACGCCCAGCAGCTCGGCCGCCTCGTCGAGGAGCGGGACGTCCGAGACCGTCCAGGCCCGCGTCACCGGGCGGCGGATCGCGGCCGCGTCCTCGGCGTCGACGTATCCCTCGGGTGCGGCGAGGAAGTCGGCGACCAGGCGCTGCGGGGTGAGCAGCGGCCACAGCTGGTCGACGGCGGTCCAGACCTCGGGATTCTCGGCGAGTTCGTCGCGGATCTGGGTGATGTCGGAGGCGTCGAGAAGGCTGCTGCCGTCGAAGGGGTCGGTGCCGACCCGCTCGGCGTACAGCTCGGTGAGCGTGTTGAGGATATGGCCCTCGAAGTACTCGCGGGCCGCGTTGTGCGGGAGCCGCGCGGCGCGGGTGCGTTCCCGGGCCATGTTCACCAGGCCGTCGTCGAGCATCAGCACCTCGCGGTCGTGCTCGATGGCAAGGACGGGGTCGGGCAGCGTCTGCCGGTCCCGTACGACGGCGGCGAGGACGTCGGCCATGTCCGCGCGGCCCTTCACGGCGGCCGCCTCGGGGGTGTCGGCGGCCCTCGCCTTCACCCCGGGGAACAGCTCGCCGACGGTCGCCAGCAGCACGCCCGTCTCGCCGAGCGAAGGCAGCACCTCGCCGATGTAGCCGAGGAAGGCGGGGTTGGGACCGACGATCAGGACCGCCCGCTTCGCGAGCAACTCCCGGTATTCGTAGAGGAGATAGGCGGCCCGGTGCAGCGCGACCGCGGTCTTGCCCGTCCCCGGTCCGCCCTCGACCACCAGAACCCCCCGGTGGGGTGCGCGGATGATCTCGTCCTGCTCGGCCTGGATGGTCTGCACGATGTCGTTCATCCGGCCGGTGCGGGCCGAGTTGAGCGCGGCGAGCAGCACCGCGTCACCGGTGGGGTCCTCGTGCCCGGTGCGCTCCTGGTCGCCGAGGTCGAGGATCTCGTCGTGCAGGGAGCTGACCCGGCGGCCGTCGGTGGCGATGTGCCGGCGGCGGCGCAGGCCCATCGGGGTGTGGCCGGTGGCCAGGTAGAAGGGGCGGGCGACCTCGGCGCGCCAGTCGACGAGGACCGGGGTGCGCTCGGCGTCGTCCAGGCGCAGCCCGATCCGGCCGATGTGGTGCCTGGTCCCCGAGGTCAGGTCGATGCGCCCGAAGCAGAGCGAGCCGTCCACGGCGTTCAGTGCGGCGAGCAGCCCGGAGCGCTCGGCGACCAGGATGTCCCGCTCCAGGCGGGCCTGCATCGGCTTGTCGCCGAGGGCGAGGGCGTCCGCGACCGAGCCCTCGGTGTCGCCGCGCAGCGCGTCCACCCGTGCGTACAGTCCGTCGATGAATTCCTGCTCGTGACGCAATTCATCGTCTGGAAATTCGGTGTTTGACAATTCCGCTCCCGCCCGGATATACTGTGCCCACTGAACTTCTTCGCGACTCGTCCGACTTTGCCATCGACTTGAAGTCGCGAACTCTTGAATATACGCAAAGAAATCCCCCGAGCGCAATTGCCCGGGGGATTCTTCATATAAGCGACCGGTTCAGCTCAGCACGTCGGACAGCTCCTCCAGCAGCCGCCGCTTGGGCCTGGCACCCACCATCGACCTCACCGGCTCACCGCCCTGGAAGACCAGCAGGGTCGGCGTCGACAGCACGCCGTACGCCACGGTCGTCTCCGGGTTGCGGTCCACGTCCAGCTGGACGATCTTCAGCCGGTCGCCCTCCTCGAAGGCGATGTCCTTCAGCACCGGCGCCAGCTGCCGGCACGGCCCGCACCAGTCGGCCGTGAACTGCACCAGCACCGGCAGCTCGGCGCCGATCACCTCCGCCGCGAAAGTCTCGTCCGTCACCTCGGTCAGCGCGTCCACCATGGTCATCGCTCGTGCCCTCCCAGTTCGCACGTCGGTTCCGGACCCCCCGGAACCAGCGCCTCGGCGGCCAGCTCGTCCCGCGCCCGCTCGGCCCGCTCCAGCTGGGCCCCGACCGTCTCCCGCACGGCCTGCAGCTCGCCGATCAGCGAGTCCAGCTCCGCCAGCTTGCGCCGGTAGACCGCGAGCGAGGCCGGGCAGGTGTCGCCCTCCGGATGCCCGGCCCGCAGACACTCCACGAACGGCCGGGTCTCCTCCAGCTCGAACCCGAAGTCCTGCAGCGTCCGGATCTGTGTGAGCAGCTTCAGATCGCTCTCGTCGTACGTCCGGTAACCGTTCCCGGAGCGCCGCGCGGGCAGCAGCCCGCGCGCCTCGTAGTACCGCAGGGTGCGCGTGGTGGTCCCGGCCCGTGCGGCCAGCTCGCCGATTCGCATGGATACGACCGTAGGCGTTGACGTCGGCGTCAACGCTAGGCCGACCGGACCCCGGCCGACTCCTCGACCTCCATCAGGGAGGCGCTGTGCCGCTCCTCGTCGAAGGCCCTGCGCCCGCCGCGCAGCCCGAACAGCCGCTTGGCGAGGGCGATATAGAGGACGGCGAGGATGTTCAGCACAAGAGTCGCGATCTTGAGATAGCTGACTTTCTCGGTGAGTTCGTAGATCTCCAGCGGCAGGAAGGCGGCGGTGGCCACCACCGTCAGATATTCCGCCCAGCGCTTGGCGTACCAGAGACCGACCGCCTCGACGAGTTCGATCAGCGCGTACGCCAGCAGCAGTCCGGCCACCAGCAGCAGTGTGGAGTGCTTGTAGCCGAAGGCCTTCTGGATGGAACCGACGACCGGTGAATGGTCGAGGTCGTAGTGGAAGTGCTTGAAGACCGGCCGGAAGACATCCAGGTTCTCGTTGAAGAGCCTG
Source organism: Streptomyces sp. Ag109_O5-1 (assembly GCF_003814875.1). GTDB lineage: Bacteria > Actinomycetota > Actinomycetes > Streptomycetales > Streptomycetaceae > Streptomyces > Streptomyces sasae. Next base: position 4,050,962 of record NZ_RKQF01000001.1, read on the forward strand.
CGCACCGCGTCCTGGCTGTTGCTGAACCTCCACACCGCGACCGCGACCAGCACGATGAACACCCCGCGCACGGCGCGCTCGATCGCCAGGAAGCGCAGGATGAACAGGTCCCGCAGCACCTTCCCGCGCGGCACCAGCGGGGCGTCCGCGGCCGGCCCGGAGCCGTGCGGCTCGCCGAGCACGAAGTCACCGCAGCGCAGACAGCGCCAGGCCTCCCCGACCGCGGTCTGGGCGTGCAGCCGCACCCGCAGCCGCGGGTCGTCCGGGGCATAGGTCACATGCCCCTTGCGCGCGCAGTGCCGACGATCCCAGTCGATCTTCATCCCCCGTGCCTTCCATGCAGACATGCCGACGTGCCGTTCCGGTTGAACAGAAACGGCACGTTAGTGGATGTGGGTGACAAGCGGGGGTGAGGGGTCACTGCACCGCGGCGTCCACCGGCTCCCGCTCCTCGGCCTCGGCCTCCGCTGCTGCCTCCGCCTCCGCCTTCTCACGGCCCGGCAGCAACACCGCGACCAGCACGGTCCCCACGCCCAGGATCACCGCGCCGACCAGGCTGGTGTGCGCCACGGCATGGGCGAAGGAGGAGCCGACGGCGTCGGCCATCTGCCGTGCGCCCTGCGCCAGTTGCTGGGCCTGCACCTTCAACTGGGCAGCCTGCTGTGGGTCGGTGGCCTGCGCCGCCTGGGCCGCGACCTGCTTCGCCTTCTCGCCGATGCCCTGGGCGACCGCGTAACCGGCGCCGACCGAGTCCTGGGCGGTGGCGAGCGTGCCCGCGGGCAGCTTGCTGCCGCCGGTGGCGTCGGCGAGGTGGTCGCCGTACGACGTCGACAGGAGCGAACCGAGGATGGCGATGCCGAGGGAGCCGCCGAGCTCCAGCGAGGTGTCGTTCACGGCGCCGCCGACGCCCAGTTCGGACTCCGGGAAGGCGCCCATGATCGCGTCGGTGCAGGGCGAGAGCGCCAGCCCGATGGCGAGGCCCAGGACGATCAGCGGGGCGACGAAGTCGCCGTAGGCCGAGGATCCGTCCACACGGGTCAGCAGCGCGAGCGCGGTCGTGCCGCCGACCATGCCCGCCGTGACCGTCCACTTCATGCCGACGCGCGGGGTGAGCCAGCCGGTGAGGGCCGAGCCCACGAAGACCGCGCCGGCCAACGGCAGCATCCGCACACCGGTGCCCAGGGCGTCGTAGCCGAGGACGAACTGGAGGTGCTGGGTGAGGTAGTAGAAGGCACCGAAGACGGCGAGGAAGAAGAGGGCGACGGCGAGGTTGGAACCGGCGAAGCGGCGGTGGGCGAAGCGGCGGACGTCCAGGACCGGGCGCGGGTGGCGCAGCTCCCACAGGACGAAGGCGACGAGACCGACGCCCGCGACGACCGCCGCCGTGACGGCCCTGACGCCCCAGCCGAAGTGCGGCCCCTCGATGATCATGTAGACCAGCGAGCCGATCCAGAGCACGGAGAGCAGCCCGCCGACGTAGTCGATCCGGTCGTGGTGACCGGCCTTGGACGGCGGTACGAGGACGAGCGCGCCGACGATGGCGACGGCCGCGATCGGCACGTTGATGAGGAAGGTCGAGGACCAGCCGTGGTCGCGCAGCAGGGCGCCGGCGACCACCGGTCCGGCGGCGATGGCGAGCCCGGCGGTGGCGGTCCAGAGCGTGATCGCCTTGGCCCGCTCGGCACGCGGGAAGGTCGCGGCCAGCAGGGAGAGGGTGGCGGGCATGATCAGGGCGGCACCGGTGCCCATCACGGCACGGGCCGCGATCACGGTCGTGGCGCTGTCGGCGAGGTACCCGAAGACGGCCCCACCGCCGAACACGACCAGGCCCAGGATGAGCGCTCCCCGGCGGCTGTACTTGTCGCCGATCGCGCCGAGCAGCAGCATCAGGGCCGCGTACGGGACGGTGTAGCCGTCGATGACCCACTGCAGGTCGGAACTGCTGAGCCCCAGGTCGGTGGTCATGTCGGGCGCGGCGACCGTGAGGGCGGTGTTGGCCATCACGATGATCAGCAGGCTCAGACAGAGGACGAGCAGCGCCCACCAGCGGCGCGGGTACGGCCGCTGCGTCCTCTCGACCGGTTCGTTGACGACGAGTCGCATGGCAGGGATCGCCTTCCTCACGCACGACAGAACTTGCACAGTGGCGTGCAATTGCACAACCATGTGCAATGTAAGCCAACTGCACAGGAGTGTGCAAATGAAGGAGGTGAAGCACTTGCGGAGGGAACGTGAGCGCGCTCGCCGGGCAGGCACAATGGCAGCCATGACCACGGGTAACACCGGCGCAGGCTCCCGCGCCGACGCGAACCGGCGCCGCATCCTCGACGTCGCCCTCGCCGAGCTGCTGCGCGACCCCGACGCCTCGATGGACCAGATCGCGCGTGCGGCAGGAGTCGTACGGCGGACCGTGTACGGCCACTTCCCCAGCCGCGAGGCGCTGATCGGCACGCTCGTCGACGAGGCGGTGGAAGCGCTGGCGGCCGCGGACGCGGGGGCTCGCAGGGAGACGGCGGGCCCGGCGGAGGCGGTGGCCCGGTCGGTGCTCGCGGTCTGGGAGATCGCCGACCGCTACCGGCTGCTGGTGGGCCTCGCCCAGCGCACGGTCACCGTGCAGGGCATCCGCGACCGGCTGGCGCCACTGCGCGAGAACAAGACGGCGGCCCTGCGACGCGGCCTCGACGAGGGCGTGTTCAGCTCACCGCTGCCGGCGCCGGCACTGGCGTATGTGCACGAACAGCTGCTGTTCGCGGTGATGGAGGCGGTGAACGACGGCCTGCTGGACGCGAAGGAGGCGGGCCGCTCCGCCGCGGTCAGCGCACTGACGGCGGCGGGCGTGCCCGCCTCCAAGGCCACCGAGCTGGTGGCCGAGTTGAGCGAGTAGCGGTTTTCTGCCGGCGGACATGCATCCGGGCGGCTGAGCAACGGGGGGAGTTCTCAGCCGCCCGGAGAGCGGTGACCGGACGGCCGGCCCGGGTTCAGGCCGGGCCGGACGTCCGGTGTCTTTCGGGAGGCGGCGGCTAGGCCTTGGCCAACTCCTCGCGCTGCTCGGGCAGTTCGGGCTTCACGTCCGCGCCCTCGTCCAGCAGTGTCGTCTCGTCGAACGGCAGCTCACCGGCGAGCACCTGCTGCATCCGGGCCTTGTCGATGTCCTTGGTCCAGGTGCCGATCAGGACGGTGGCGACGGAGTTGCCCGCGAAGTTCGTCAGGGCGCGGGCCTCGCTCATGAAGCGGTCGATACCGACGATCAGGCCGACACCGTCGACCAGCGCGGGCTTGTGCGACTGCAGACCACCGGCCAGCGTGGCCAGACCGGCGCCGCTGACGCCCGCCGCACCCTTGGAGGCCAGCAGCAGGAAGAGCAGCAGCGGGATCTGCTCACCGACCGACATCGGCGTACCGAGGGCGTCGGCGATGTAGAGGGACGCCATGGTCATGTAGATCATGGTGCCGTCGAGGTTGAAGGAGTAGCCGGTCGGGACGGTGATACCGACCACGGCCTTGCTGACACCCAGGTGCTCCATCTTCGCGATGAGCCGCGGCAGCGCGGACTCGGAGGAGGAGGTGGACAGGATCAGCAGGAACTCACGGGCGAGGTACTTGAACAGCGTGAAGATGTTCAGTCCGGCGACGATCCGCAGTATCGCGCCGAGCACCACGAAGACGAAGAGCACACAGGTCACGTAGAAGCCGAGCATCAGCACGGCGAGGCTCTTGAGCGCGTCGATCCCGGCGGACCCGACGACGGCCGCGATGGCGCCGAACGCACCGATCGGCGCGGCCCACATGATCATGCCCAGAATGCGGAAGACGAGCCGCTGGATGTGCTCGACACCGCGCAGCACCGGCTGCCCGACCGACCCCATGGCCTGCAGCGCGAACCCGGCGAGCAGCGCGATGAGCAGCGTCTGCAGCACCTGCCCCTCCGTGAAGGCGGAGACGAAGGTGGTCGGAATGATCGACAGCACGAAGTCGACCGGGCCGAGCGCCTCGGAGTCCACCTGGCTGTGCCCGGAGGCCTTGATGGCGTTGGTGAGGTGCAGCCCGTCACCGGGGTGCAGGATGTTGCCGACGACGAGCCCGATGCTCAGCGCGACCAGCGACATCACCAGGAAGTAGCCGAGCGCGATACCGCCGACGGCACCGACCTTGGCGGCCTTCCGTACGGAGCCGATACCGAGCACGATCGTGCAGAAGATGATCGGCGAGATCATCATCTTGATGAGGTTGACGAAGCCGGTGCCGAGGGGCTTGAGCTGGACACCGGCGTCGGGCCAGACGAGGCCCACGACGATACCCAGCGCCACCGCGGCGATCACCGCGATGTAGAGGTAATGGGTGCGGTCTCTCTTAACGGCGGGTGCGGCTGGTGCCGTAGGCGTCGTCGTCACGGCTCGCCTCCTTGACGTCTTCGTCGGTACGACCGGCGTGCGGCTCACGTCCGGGGGATGGGGCTGGGGATGCGGCTTTCGAGGGGCGGGAAGCGATGGCCGGAACCGAGTGTCCGACTTCCGTTCATTCCTCGTTGCGGTGACTATCTCCTGCTCTGTGAGGCCGGTCACCCTTGTGTTCATTGAGTACATCGGCGCGTACATCGGTGAGTACCGGGTCTCTGAACGGAAGCGGCGTCAGCCCGGCGAGGCACACTGACTCCATGCACTTCCCCCGTGTCCCGAGACCTCGCAGCCTGGCCGGGCAGCTCTTCGCCATGCAGGCCGTGCTCATAGCGGTGGTCGTGGCCGGGTACGCGCTGTTCACCTACGTCAGCGACCGCCACCAGGCCGAGGACGCGGCGACCCGCCAGGCGACGGCGGTGGCCCGCTCGGTCGCCGACGCGCCTTCCGTCCGTACGGCGATCCACACGAAGAACCCCTCGGCTCTGCTCCAGCCGTACGCCCTCCAGGTCATGCGGGACACCGGGGTCGACTTCATCACGATCATGACCCCGGACGGCATCCGCTGGACGCACCCCGACCCGACCCAGATCGGCAGGCGGTACCTCGGCCACATCGACGCGGCCCAGCACGGCCACACCTTCAGCGAGACCTACAAGGGCACCCTGGGCGCGTCGGTGCGCACGGTGACCCCCGTGGAGGAGAACGGCCGGGTGATCGGCCTGGTGAGCGCCGGCATCAAGGTGGAGGCGATCAGCCAGCGGGTCCAGGAGCAGGTCACGGCGCTGCTCGGGGTGGCGGCGGGCGCCCTGCTGCTGGGCGCACTGGGCACGTACGTCGTCAACGCCCGCCTGCGCCGCCACACCCACGGCATGAACGCGGCGGAACTGAGCCGGATGCACGACTACCACGAGGCGGCGCTGCACGCGGTGCGCGAGGGATTGCTGATGCTGGACGGGCAGTTCCGGGTGGCGCTGATCAACGACGGGGGTCGGGAGCTGCTGGGAGTGGGCTCGGAAGGGGACGTGATCGGACACTCGGTCGCCGAACTGGGCCTGCCGGCCCCGCTGACCGGAGCGCTGCTGGCCTCCGAGCCGCGGGTGGACGAGGTGCATCTGACGGCGGACCGGGTCCTGGTGGTGAACACCTCGCCGGTGTCGGGCGGCGAGCGCCGCGGAACGGTGGTCACCCTCCGCGACGTAACCGAACTCCAGTCCCTGATGGGCGAGTTGGACTCGGAGCGGGGCTTCACGCAGGCGCTGCGCTCGCAGGCCCACGAGGCGGCGAACCGGCTGCACACGGTCGTCTCGCTGATCGAGCTGGGGAGGGCTTCGGAGGCGGTCGACTTCGCGACGGCGGAGCTGGAACTGGCCCAGGCGCTGACCGACCAGGTGGTGGCGGCGGTCAGCGAACCGGTCCTGGCCGCCCTCCTCCTGGGCAAGACGGCCCAGGCGAACGAGCGGGGCGTCGAGCTGGTGGTCTCGGACGAGAGCCGGCTGGATGACGGTTTGCTACCGGAGAGCCTGTCGGCGCGCGATCTGGTGACGATTCTCGGCAACCTGATCGACAACGCGGTGGACGCGGCTCAGGGGTCGGTGGGGGCGCGTGTGACAGTGACCGCTTACGCGGAGGATGCCGAACTGGTGATGAGGGTGACGGACACGGGGACGGGCGTGGACCCCGCCCATGCGGAGCTGGTCTTCCAACGCGGCTTCTCGACAAAGCCGGCGGGGCCGGGCGGCCGGGGGCTGGGCCTGGCACTCGTACGCCAGGCGGTGACCCGCCTGGAGGGCACGCTGACCGTGACGGAGGCACCCGGGGGCGGGGCGGTGTTCGAAGTACGGCTGCCGTTGCGGGCGTCGGTGGCGGGGGGTGAGGAGTGATGACCGGTGAACCGATCCGGGTGCTGGTGGTGGAGGACGATCCGGTCGCCGCGGACGCGCACGTGATGTACGTGGACCGGGTGCCGGGGTTCGTGGCGGTGGGCAAGGCGCACACAGGAGCGGAGGCCCGGCGGATCCTCGACCGCACCCCGGTGGACCTGCTGCTCCTGGACCTGCACCTGCCGGACGTGCACGGCCTGCAGTTCGCCCGGTCGCTACGCGCGGCGGGCCATCAGGCGGACGTCATAGCGGTGACATCGGCGCGGGACCTGGCGGTGGTACGGGAGGGCGTCTCGCTGGGCGTAGTCCAGTACGTCCTGAAGCCGTTCACCTTCGCGACCCTCCGCGACCGCCTGACCCGGTACTCGGAATTCCGCGCGGCGGTGGGCGAGGCAAGCGGCCAGGACGAGGTGGACCGGGCGCTGGCTGCACTGCGGGCACCTTCGCCGGCGGCGCTTCCGAAGGGGTTGAGTGCGCCGACTTTGGAGCGGGTCACTGTGGCCTTGCGGGAGGCGGAGGAGGGGCTGACCGCGGCGGCGCTGGCGGAGAGCGTGGGGATCTCTCGGATCACGGCCCGGCGCTATCTGGAGCATTTGGTTGAGGCGGGGCGGGCTGGGCGGAGTCCGTTGTACGGGCAGGTGGGGAGGCCGGAGTTGGTTTACCGGTGGGGGCGGGGGCGGTAGGGACGGAGGTGTCGAGCTCGGCGGCGTAAGCACGGACTTCGGCTGCTTCGACGGGGGCGTTTGCGCGGGCATAGGCTTCGGCGGCCTGGAGAAAGGCGGTGCGGGCCGCAGCGAGACGATGTGCGCTCTTCTGAGTGAAGGCCAGGTTGTACAAGGCCACTCCCTCGCCGTACCAGTCCTCGAACTCCCTGCGGATCTCAATCGACTTGGTAAACGCCTCGATCGCCTCGTCGGTCCGTCCTAGCACCTGTAGGGCATTGCCAAGGTTGTTCACCGCGATGGCCACGCGGTGACGGTCTCCAGCGGCCGCGTGCAGATCGCGGGCCCGGATGAGGGCCTCGATCGCCCCTTCTGTTCGGCCCGCCTCGTACAACGCCCAACCGAGGCTGTTCCAGGCCATGGCCTCACGGTGTCGGTTCCCAGCGGCCGCATGCAGGTCGCGAGATCGACTCAGGGTCTCGATCGCTTCTTCGACCCGACCTGCCTCTCTCAAAGCGCTGCCGAGGTTGTTCCACGCGTTGGCCTCGCCTTCGCGGTATTCACCGGCCTTGAACAACTCACGGGCCCGGGCGTGTGCCTCGATGGCCTCGTCTGCCCGGCCCACTTCTCTCATGGCACTGCCAAGGTTGTTCCACGCAATGCCCTCACGAACGTGGTCCCCGGTCTGGTTGCAGGCATCGCGCGCAAGCCGCGCTGTAGCGATCATGTCGTCGAAATACCGTCGCCAGTGCAGGTACTCCGCCAGGCTCAGGGCGAGGCGCACCGCATTGCCGGAGAACCTCGCCTCCCGCGCCCACCCCACCGCCGCCACCAGACCCACACGCTCAGCGTCCAGCCACGCCAAGGCCTCCTCCCGCAGCACGAACCACTCCGGCATTGGCATCCCAGGCAGCCACCGCAATCGGATGTCAGCGGCGTTGGTCCGCCGTAGGTAGAGCCCCAGGACCCGATCCCGGGCCGCCTCCCCCTCCTCCCGCAACCCCACATCCCCCGCCGCCACACCCACCCCATAGACCCGCACCAAGTCATGCAACCGCCACCATGCCCGGCCGCTCCCCCGCTCGACGAGGTGCGCACGAGCCAGTGCCCTCAGGTTCCGCAGCGGAGGAGCATCAGTCCCCATCAGCACGGCGGCAACCTCGTCACTCACCTCGGGCCCAGGCGCAAGGGCGAGCAGGCGCAGCAGCCGGGCCTGCTCGGGCGACAGCCGGCGGTACGACAGCTCGAAGGCGGCGCGGACACTGCGCTCGCCGTCATCGAGATGGACGAGCCGGTCGTGCGAAGCCTCCAGCTCGCCGACGAGTTCCGCGACCGGCATACCCGGGTCCTCGGCCAACAGCGCGACCGCGATCTGAAGAGCCAGGGGCAGATGTCCGCACAGGTCGGCGAGTTGTCCGGCGGCCTCGGTGTCATCCGCCACGCGCCTGTCCTCCGGATCGGCGATCCTCAGGGCCAGGTCGAGAAGTCGCCGTGCCTCCTCGGGTGTGAGCTGATCCAACGGCACAAGCCGCGCTCCGAGTTGGGGAAGCCGGTCGCGTGACGTCACCAGCACCCGATGCCTCCCCTCCCCCGGCAGCAATGGCCGCACCTGATCCGGCGACGAAGCATTGTCGGCCAGCACCAGCACCGCACCCCGTTCTCGCGCCCGCTCGGCGAGCACCGACCGATAGAGAACCGCCCGGTCATCGGCCGTAGCCGGGATGTGCTGCGGCAGAACTCCGAGCGCCCTCAGCAGCGACTGGAGAGCCTGGTCGGCGCTGACCGGCTGCTCGTCGTACCCGTGCAGGTCGACGAAGAGCACCCCGCCCGGGAACCACCCTTTCCCACACGCCAGATGCGCGGTCTCGACAGCGAGCGCCGTCTTGCCGATGCCGCCGAGCCCCGACAAGGCAGTGACGAGGACCGCGGCGGAATCGTCGAGCGCACGCAGCAGCTCGGACGTCTCGTCCTTCCGCCCGGTGAACCCACCGGGCCGCGGCGGCAGCGAGGCCAACGCCTCCGGCGCAGCGGGGCCCCCGCTCTGCTGGATCACGACCTGAACCCCGACCACCTCACGCAGAAAGACCCCACCACGGAAGTCGGAGTGATCACCGCCGTACCAGGTAGCAGCACTACCCGGCACATACCGCTCCATGGCAGCCGCAACGGCACCCGCAACCCTCGGATCCCCGCCGAGCAACTCCGCAACCCGGTCACCCCAGGCCTGTAACGCCTCCGGCCTGCGCGAATCGTTCGCCGCTTCGGCCAGCACCCGTCCGGCATCGCCACCCGCGCCCTCGGCCAGGGCCGCCAGCAAAGCCGACAAAGCCGCTCTCATGCGCCGTTCCGTTCCCCGATGCCCTCTGATGCGTGAGCATCAACGGTACGGCGTCAGGCCGGGGTCCGTGCCGGTCTCGCTGGCCTCATGTACAACAGGACCTGCGCCCCGAGCCCCACCACCGCGAGCGCCTCCAGCACCGACAGCCCGACCAGCAACCCACCACCGTCCCCGCCCGCCCAGAACACCACCAGCGCCGCCAGCGGCACTGCACAGAACGCCGTCAGATCGATCACGGCCTGGATCGTCTTGCGGGTCCGCCGCCGGACGTCGGTCCGGTGATAGGCCTCCCAGCCGAAGGTGCTGAAATCCCCTTCCTCGGAAGCCAGTTGGGCGAGCCGGGGCCCCAACTCATCCCGCACGTAGTGCCCGATCGCCGAGATCTTCTCGTCGTTGACCAGGTACGTCCACCCGAGCACGACACACACCGGCGGCAGCGCAAGCAGCATCGACGCCTGCTTCGCCTGGCCCGCCGCGGCGATGACGGCGGCCACGATCGCGAGCGCCACGTACAGCAGGTTGTCCCGGAACCCGATGCGCGCCTTCTGCTCGTCCTTGATCGTCTGGTACTCGGCGAGCAGCAACTGCCCGACGGTGACTGCTTGCTCCGGCATACGGCTCTCCCCCGCCCGACGGGCCGACTCCCGCCGGGCGACCCTACCCTTGCCGATCTGGTCTTATTACGGCAGTCGCCAACAGGCCTGTGGGCCGGGCAGCTTGGCGCTACCGTTGACAAATGCCCCCGAAGCGACCGCGTCCCACCGCCGCAGCCGTCATCCTCACCGCTCTGCCGGAGGAGTACGACGCCGTGCGCGCCCATCTCGTCGACGCCGAGGAGATCGTCCACCCCAAGAACGGCACCCGGGCCGAACTCGGCCGGCTCGCGGACACCGCCTGGACCGTGGCGCTCGCCGAGCTGGGCGTGGGTGCCCTGACCGCCGCCTCGCTCACCACACAGATCGTCGACTGGCTCGACCCCGAGGCGGTGCTCTTCGTCGGCGTCGCGGGCGGACTGAAGGACGACATCGAGATCGGTGACGTCGTGGTCGGGACGAAGGTGTACGCGATCCACGGCGGCAAGCAGACCCCGGAGGGCTTCCAGGCGCGCCCCGAGATGTGGGTCGGCTCGCACCGGCTGGTGCAGGCGGCGCGCTCCGCGCTGCGGGACATGCCGGACGTACGAGGGCACCGCAAGCCGATCGCCGTCGGCGATGTCGTCCTGGCCGACGACAGATCGGCCTTCGCCGCCCACATCCGCCACCACTACAACGACGCCTGCGCGATCGAGATGGAGGGCTCCGGTGCCGCGCACGCAGCCCACCTGAACGGCCAGTTGGACACCCTGGTGATCCGGGGCATCAGCGACCTCGCCAACGCCGACAAGCACACGGCCGACGCCTCCGGCTCGCAGATCCTCGCCGCCGAACGGGCCGCGTCGGTGGCGGTGGGGGTCCTGCGCAAGCACCAGCCCCGGGAGTCCTCCGACTCCGAGGAGGATCCCCAAGAACGGTACGGGGGCGACCACATGGACTTCAGGGGCGGCACCTTCCACGGCCCCGTCATCGGCAAGCGGACCGGACGGTAGCGGCAAGGGCACGACCCACGGCCCAGTCCCCCACGCGACGGCCACCCTGCCGCCACGCCCGCTGGGCTTCACCGGCCGGACGACGGAACTGGAGCGCCTGCTCCCGCACCTCGCCCCGGACAAGGCCGACGGGGACGCCCTCCCCCTTCTCATCTTCGCCGTCACCGGCATGGGAGGCATCGGCAAGACCGCGCTGGCGGTGGAGGCGGCGCATCGGTCGCGGGCGGAGGGGTGGTTCCCGGGCGGCACGCTCTTCGTGGACCTGCGCGGCTACGACGCCGACCCGGTCACCGCGGACCAGGCGGTCCTGGCCCTCCTCGACGCCCTCGGCGTCCGAGCGCAGGATCTGCCGCCGACCACGGAACGCCAGTACGACGCCTACGGCGCACTCCTCGCCGAACAGCAGAAGCGGATGCTGCTGATCCTGGACAACGCATCGGATCCGTCCCAGTACCTCCCGCTACTGCCGGGCACGGACCACCACCGCGTGCTGATCACTTCCCGGGACCGCCCCGACGCCCTGCCGGTACGCCTCATCGACCTTGAGACCCTCGCCCCGGACGACTCTGTCGCCCTGGTCAGCCGCGCCCTGCACGACACCGACGAGCGCGACGACCGCCCCGCCCGCGAACCGGACGCCCTACGCGAGTTGACGCACCTCTGCGGCCACTTGCCTCTGGCCCTCCAGATCGGGGCCGCGATGCTGCGCCGACGCCGACACCGGAGCATCGCCTCGCTGGTCGCCGAGATCAAGGAGACCGGGGACCCGGCCACCGTCCTCGACAACGGCAGTCGCGGTACGGATCAGTACGGCCGTTCGCTCGTCCTCCGGCCTGTGCTGGAGACCTCGTATCGTCGGCTGCCCCCTGATCAGGCGCGGTTGTTGCGGCTGCTTGCCCTCGCACCGGGTACGGAGACCAGCACGGACGCCGTGGCCGCACTTGCCGACCTCGGCGAGGAGACCGCGCTGTCCCTGCTGGAGGACTTGGCCGCCACACATCTCGTCACACCGGTCCGGGAAAGCGAAGGGGCGGCTTCGGTGGAGGTGCGGTGGCGGTTGCATGACCTGGTGCGAGCCTATGGGGTGGGTGTGGTGGCGGGGGATGTGGGGTTGCGGGAGGAGGGTGAGGCAGCCCGGGAACGGGTGTTGGAGTTCTACTGCCGATGGGCCATTGCGGCTGACGACCGGTTGCAGTGGCTGCCGGGGAGGGTGGAGCCGGAGCGATTCGGGGACCGAGCAGAGGCGTTGGCGTGGCTGGACGAGGAGCGGGCGGGTCTGGTGGCGGCGGTGGGGTGGGCGCGCGAGGAGCGGTACGCGGACACTGCAGTGCGGCTGGCCGGGAACCTGGCGGTGTACCTGGGCTGGCGACGGTATTTCGACGACTGGATCGCCGTTGCGGGGACCGCCGGAGAGGCCGCCCACCAAGCCGGGCATAGTCACCGCGAGGCTATGGCGAGGAACGACCTCGCCATAGCCCTACGGCAGACGGGCCGGACAGGGGAGGCGATCGACGCCCACACCCGCGCCCGTGACCTGTGCCAGCACGTCGGAGACCGCCACAGCGAGGCCATCGTGTGGGACTGCCTTGGCAACGCCCTGCGGGAGGCGGGCCGGGCAGGGGAGGCGATCGACGCACACCGCCGCGCCGGCGACCTGTTCCAGGCCACGGGAGACCGCCATAGCGAGGCCAGGGTGTGGAACAACCTCGGCGGCGCCCTGATGGCGGCGGGCAGAGCGGAGGAGGCGATCGACGCTCACACCCGCGCCCGCGACCTGTTTCAGACCATGGGAGACCGCCATCGCGAAGCCAGGACATGGAACAACCTCGGCAGCGCCCTACTGGCCGCAGGCCGTGCGGAGGAGGCGATCACGGCATACGGCAAGTCCCTTGAGGACCGCCGGGACTTCGAGGACTGGTACGGCGAGGGACACACCCTCGACAACCTGGCTCGCGCTCACGTGGCCGCCCGCAGCCCCGCCGAAGCCCGCACCTCCTACCTCCAGGCCGCCGCCGCCTACACCCGAGCAAACGCTCTCACCGAAGCAGCCCGAGCCCGCACCCGGGCCGCCGAACTCGACTAGTCTCCCTCACCACCCCCGAGCCCCCCACCCCGGCAACACCGCCCACATCCGCGTCCCACCCCCAGGCTCCCGCCCCTCCCCGAACCCCCACTCCCCCTCACACGCCCGCACCACGCACCCCAGCACCCGCAGCGCGGCCCGCCTCCGTACCTCGCAAGCCGCAGCGACCCGAGGGTGACGGTGCCGAGGATGCCCGTCGTAGAGGATCACCCTCAGCGCGTCCTCCCGGTACCGCAGCGACAGATAGACCTCCTCCGTCGGCGTGAACCGACAGGCACACGCGGCCAGTTCGCGTCACGCAACGCATACTCGCGCTGGCTGCCGCCATCTGGCACAACGACCACACCGGACAATCCACCCTCCGCTCGCTCACCTCCTACGATCACTAACCCCTTGGAATTGATCATCTAGCGGCCCCAGCCTCTCACTCGCCCATCTCCCCCTCCAGCACCCCCGGCCGGAACGGCTCCACCCCGACCACCCGTCGCACCTTCACCGGCTCGATCAGCAGCATCACCCGCCGTTCCCCCGGCAGCAGCCACGGATACCGGTCCTCCCCGATGTACTTCCGGGTCAAGCGGTCCATGGACCGCTCCGCCGCCTCCCCCTCCACGAACCGCACCACCCGCCCCCGGATCTCCACCCGGTCGTAGGGATTGTCCGGGTCGTGGTGCGAGAGCGAGACGCCGGGGTTGCGGCGCAGGTTCTCCTCCTTCACGCGGCCGATCGCCGTGTTGACCATGACGTGGTCGCCTTCGAGGTCCACCCACATGGGCGACACCTGCGGCGCCCCGTCCGGCCCGACGGTCGCAAGGTGCCAGAAGTTCGGCGCCAGCAGCCGCTCGCGAACGTGCTCGTCCAACTTGCCTGTGCGGTCGACGGAATACATGGGGGCATCCTCACCCGTCCCTCACACAGCAAACCCCCGCAGACGCATTGACCTGACTAGACCACTCCACTTACCTTCACACGGCAAGCAGAGACGAACCCCCAGGCCACAGCGCAGTGCGCCCCGAGGAGGTCGTGCCCGTGCGCCCCACCGCCGTCAGCATCCTTGCCCTCGCCCTCGTCACCTCAGCCGCCTCCCTGACCGCTTGCAGCAGCGGATCCGGGAGCAGTCCCGACACCGTCAAGGTCTCCTTCAAGGAGTCCATGGACAACACCGTCAAGGTGACGGACAACTACCTCGCGGACATCAAGAAGCAGTTCGAGAAGGAGTACCCGGGGAAGAAGGTCGAGCTCGTCCCCATCAAGGCCTCGGACGCCGACTACTACACCAAGCTGGAGCAGATGCTCCGGTCGCCGAGAACCGCACCCGACCTCGTCTACGAGGACACCTTCCTCATCAACTCCGACATCACCAGCGGGTACTTGAAGCCCCTCGACTCCTACCTCGCCAAGTGGCAGGACTGGGGACAGTTCATCGACACCGCCAAGTCCGCGGCGAGAGGGGAGGACGGGAAGACGTACGGGGTGCCGGACGGGACCGACACCCGCGGGCTCTGGTTCGACAAGCGCGTGTTCGAGAAGGCCGGGCTGCCGGCCGACTGGCAGCCCAAGAGCTGGGACGACGTGCTCGCCGCCGCCCGGACCATCAAGCAGAAGGTCCCCGGCGTCACGCCCCTCAACGTCTACACCGGCAAACCCGCCGGCGAGACCGCCACCATGCAGGGCTTCGAGATGCTGCTGTACGGCACCAACGACGGGGCCGGCGACCCGCTGTACGACAAGAGCAGCAAGAAGTGGATCGCCGGGAGTCAGGGGTTCAAGGACGCGCTGTCGTTCGTCGAGACCGTGTACAAGGACAAGCTGGGGCCGGACGTCTCCGACGCGCTCGATCCCAACTACCGGAACACCGTCTGGGGTGAGCTCATGCCCCAGGGCAAGCTGGGCATCAACCTCGACGGGTCCTGGCTGCCGCAGTCGTGGGGCAAGAACAGCGGGCACGAGTGGCCCGACTGGTCCAAGGATCTCGGGCTGGCGTACATGCCGACCCAGCACGGCCAGGCCCCCGGCAAGGTGAGCATGTCCGGCGGCTGGACCTGGTCCGTCCCGGCCAAGGCCGGCAACCCCGATCTCGCCTTCGACTTCATCAAGACCATGCAGACCAAGGCGAACGCAGAGAAGTGGTACATCGCCAACTCGGGGATCGCGGTGCGCAAGGACGTCGCGGGCGATCCGTCGTACGCGTCCGCCCAGCCCGGCATCAAGTTCTTCACCGATCTCGTCGCGAGCACCCACTACCGGCCCGCCTACCCGGCGTATCCGAAGGTCTCCACCGCCATCCAGGAGGCCATGGAAGGGGTGACCACCGGGGACGCGTCCGTGGAGAAGGCCGCGAGCACCTACGATTCGACGCTCAAGGACGTCACCGACGACCAAGTGGTCACCCAGTGATCGCCAGGCGAATCGGCCGCGCCCTCCCCCTCACTCCCGCACTCGTCCTGCTGCTCCTCTTCCTCGCCGGGCCCATCGTCTACTGCGCCTACATCGCCTTCACCGACCTCCAGCTCACCGGCCAGGCGCACGCCTCCTTCGTCGGGTTCGCCAACTTCCGTAGGGCGTTCCACGACGACGCCTTCCTGAACGCCGTCTGGCTGACCCTCGTCTTCACCGTGCTGTCCTCGCTGCTCGGGCAGAACACGCTGGGGCTGGCGCTCGCCGCGCTGATGCGGCGGGCGTCGAAGCCGGTGCGGACGCTCACCGGCGGGATCGTGATCACGGCGTGGGTGCTGCCGGAGGTCGTCGCCGGGTTCCTGCTGTACGCGTTCTTCCGGAGGGAGGGGACCCTCAACGCCATCCTCGGCTTCCTCCATCTGCCGTCCCAGAACTGGCTGTTCACCCTGCCCATCCTGGCCGTGTCGTTCGCCAACGTGTGGCGGGGCGCCGCCTTCTCGATGCTCGTCTACTCCGCCGCCCTCGACGAGATACCGGACGAGATCGAGGAGTCGGCGGAGGTCGACGGCGCCGGCGGCTGGCGGCGGATGTGGCACATCACGCTGCCGATGATCCGGCGGTCCATCGGAACGAACCTGATGCTCAACACGCTGCAGACGCTGTCCGTGTTCGGGCTGATCTGGGTGATGACCCGGGGCGGGCCGGGCGACAGGAGCCAGACACTGCCCCTCTTCATGTACGAACAGGCCTTCCAGAACAGCATGATCGGGTACGGCACTGCCGTCGCACTGCTGCTGCTTCTCGTCGGCTCGCTCTTCTCCGTCGTCTACATGCGGCTGCTGCGTACGGAGGTGTGAGACAAACAGATGCCCCGCTCCAGACGCGGTTCCGGACACCGCTCCAGACGCCGGTCCCGGCGCCTCGCCGCCGACCTGGGCCTGCTCGTCGTGGCCGCCGCCTTCGTGCTCCCGCTCGCCTGGGTGGTGCTCTCCGCCGTCGACCCGCACGCCGGTCTCCGGGTGAAGATCCCGGACGGGTTCACCTTCGGCAACTTCGACGCGATCCTCACCCCCGACATCACCTACACCCCGCTCCTCAACAGCCTGATCCTGTGCGGGGGCGCCACCGCGCTGACGGTCGTCTGCGCCGCCCTCGCCGCCTATCCGCTCTCCCGCTACCGGTCCCGGCTCAACCGGCCGTTCCTGCTCTCCATCCTGTTCGCGACGAGCCTGCCGATCACCGCGATCATGGTGCCGGTGTACGCGCTGTTCGTACGGATCAATCTCATCGACACCATGCAGGGCACGATCCTGTTCTTCGCCGCCTCCCAACTCCCGTTCGCCATCTGGCTGATGAAGAACTTCATGGACGGCGTGCCGAAGGAGCTGGAGGAGGCCGCCTGGACGGACGGGGCCAACTCCGCCCAGTCGCTGGTGCGGATCGTGCTTCCGCTCATGGGACCCGGTCTCGCCGTCGTCACCGTCTTCGCCTTCGTGATGATGTGGGGCAACTTCTTCGTCCCGTTCATGCTGCTGCTCTCGCCGGACCAGATGCCCGCCTCGGTCAGCATCAACGACTTCTTCGGCAACCGTGGCATGGTCGCCTACGGCCAGCTCGCCGCGTTCTCCGTCATCTACTCGACGCCCGTGATCCTGCTGTACGTGCTGGTCGCACGCCGGCTGGGCGGTGGGTTCGCACTGGGGGGCGCCGTCAAGGGATGAACAGGTAAGCACCACCCGTGAATCCGTACGTTCCCACCATCCGTGTTCCTGGCCGAACGGACCGTAGTCAGCGCCCTCGCGCACCCTTACCTTGTCGGCTGTGCGCCGACCCCCAGCTCTGCCGAACCAGCCAGGTCCCCCCTTCAACGCCCCCGCCGCCCGCAGGCTCCGCGCCGCTCTCGGCATGGGGCCCGAGCATGTGGCCCACGATCTACGGGCGTCGTACGGACTGCCGTACGCCAGCCCCGATCTCGTGCGCGCCTGGGAGCAGGGGGCAGCGACCCCGACCAGCCCCGAACTCACCGCGCTGGCGGGGGTGTTGTGGTGTCTTCCGGGTGACCTGATCGGCCGGCCGCGGACCCTGCGCGAACACCGGATCGCGCAGGGCATCGCCCCGGAGGAGGTGGCGTCGGCCGTCGGCCTCGATCTCCTCGGCTACCTGGAGATGGAGGAGGACGAGAACTGGCGGGGCACGGAACGCCAGTCCGCCGCCCTGGCCGAGCTGCTCCGGCTCTCCCTGGCGGACTTCATCACCGTCACGGGAAGGGAGGAGAAGCTGGCCGAGCTGCTCCGCAGCGCGGTCACCACCCGCTGGCAGGGCCAGGTCCGGCCGGTGGGCAAACTGCTCCCGCTGGACAAGCGCCTGATCGAGGACAGCCTGCGCGACCTGCACGAGGCCTACCAGGGCCAGATGACGGCAACGCTGTCATGGGGCGACTCGCCCGCATCGGCGGAGGCCGAAAGAAGGGGCCAGGAGTTCCTGGCCCAGGTGGTGGCCCACTTCTGGAGGCGGGTCGAGTACCCGGCCCCCTGATGTGGGGCGCCCCTTAGAAAACGGACTCGGCCTCGTCCATCCGGTCCTTCGGCACCGTCTTCAGTTCGGTCACCGCCTCGGCGAGCGGCACCATCACGACGTCCGTCCCCCGCAGCGCCGTCATCTTGCCGAACTCCCCCCGGTGCGCCGCCTCCACCGCGTGCCAACCGAACCGCGTCGCGAGGACGCGGTCGTACGCGGTGGGCGTGCCGCCCCGCTGGACGTGCCCGAGGATGACCGGCTTGGCCTCCTTGCCGAGCCGCCGCTCCAGCTCGTACGCGAGTGCCGTGCCGATGCCCTGGAAGCGCTCGTGGCCGTACTGGTCGATCTCGCCCTTGCCGTAGTCCATCGTGCCCTCGGCGGGGTGGGCGCCCTCCGCCACGCACACGACGGCGAACTTCTTGCCGCGGGAGAAGCGCTCCTCGACCATCTTGACCAGGTCGGCGGGGTCGAAGGGGCGTTCGGGGAGGCAGATGCCGTGCGCGCCCGCGGCCATCCCGGACTCCAGCGCGATCCAGCCCGCGTGCCGGCCCATGACCTCGACGACCATCACCCGCTGGTGGGACTCGGCAGTGGTCTTGAGCCGGTCCATCGCCTCCGTGGCGACGCCCACCGCGGTGTCGAAGCCGAAGGTGCGGTCCGTGGAGGAGATGTCGTTGTCGATGGTCTTCGGGACGCCGACGACCGGGAGGCCGGCGTCGGACAGCATCCGCGCCGCCGTCAGCGTGCCCTCGCCGCCGATCGGGATCAGCGCGTCGATGCCGAACTGTTCCACCATGTCGGTGGCCAGCTCGCAGGCTTCGCGCAGGCGGTCCCGCTCCAGCCGCGAGGAGCCCAGGATCGTGCCGCCGCGGGCCAGGATGCCGCCGACGTCGTCCAGGTCGAGGGTGCGGTAGTGGCCGTCGAGCAGGCCCCGGAAGCCGTCCTCGAAACCGATGACCTCGTCGTCGTACTGGGCGACAGCCCGGTGCACCACCGATCGGATGACGGCGTTCAGGCCGGGGCAGTCGCCGCCTGCGGTGAGAACTCCGATGCGCATGGGGGTGTGTCTCCTGCTCGCTTTTGTGACCGGTGAGCCGATCCGATTGTTTCATGCCGCGCGGGGGCACTGAAATCCTGACGGGCGCCTTATCCGGCGTCGGGGGTATTGTCAAGAGGGTTCCGCTCACCCCGGTGGGCGGTTTTTATGCGGCCGCACCAGTACGACACAGGGATGGAGTGCACACGTGACGCGCAGCGTGTACGTGACCGGGATCGACCGCGGCGACGGCCGCCAGGTGGTCGAGCTGGGCGTGATGGAGCTGCTGACCCGGCAGGTGGACCGGGTCGGTGTGTTCCGCCCCCTTGTCCATGACCGTCCCGACCGTCTGTTCGAGTTGCTCCGTGCGCGGTACCGCCTCTCCCAGGATCCGGCGACGGTCTACGGCATGGACTACCACGAGGCGTCCGCCCTCCAGGCCGAGCGGGGCGCCGACGAACTGGTCTCCACCCTCGTCGACCGCTTCCACCTGGTAGCGCGTGACTACGAGGTCGTCCTCGTGCTCGGCACCGACTTCGCCGACACCCTGGTCCCGGACGAGCTGTCCCTGAACGCCCGGCTCGCCAACGAGTTCGGCGCCTCGGTGATCCCGGTGGTGGGCGGCCGTGACCAGAGCGCGGAGTCGGTGCTCGCGGAGACCCGGAACGCCTTCCGGGCGTACGACGGTCTGGGCTGCGACGTGCTGGCGATGGTCGCGAACCGGGTGGCCCGCGAGGACCGCGACGAGATCGCCGAGCGGATCGACGGGCGGCTGCCGGTGCCGGTGTACGTGCTGCCGGACGAGCCCGCGCTGTCCGCGCCGACGGTCGCCCAGATCACCCACGCGCTCGGTGCGAAGGTGCTGCTCGGCGACGACTCGGGGCTGGCGCGGGACGCACTGGACTTCGTGTTCGGCGGAGCGATGCTGCCGAACTTCCTGGGCGCCCTGACCCCGGGCTGTCTGGTCGTCACCCCGGGCGACCGCGCCGACCTGGTCATCGGCTCGCTGGCCGCGCACAGCGCCGGCACCCCGCCCATAGCCGGCGTGCTGCTCACCCTGAACGAGCGGCCCACCGACGAGATCCTCACCCTGGCCGCCCGGCTCGCCCCGGGCACCCCGGTGATATCCGTGCCCGGCAACAGCTTCCCGACCGCCGCCCAGCTGTTCTCGATGGAGGGCAAGCTGAACGCGGCCACCCCGCGCAAGGCGGAGACCGCGCTCGGTCTGTTCGAGCGGTACGTCGACACCGCCGGCCTCAACAAGCGGGTCTCGGCGCCGAGCACCGGCCGGCTCACCCCGATGATGTTCGAGCACAAGCTGCTCGAACAGGCCCGTTCCGACAAGCGAAGGGTCGTGCTGCCGGAGGGCACCGAGACGCGGGTGCTGCACGCGGCGGAGGTGCTGCTGCGCCGGGGGGTATGTGACATCACACTGCTCGGACCGGTGGACCAGATCCGCAAGAAGGCCGCCGACCTGGGCATCGACCTCGCCGACGCCCAGCTGATCGACCCGGCCACCTCCGAACTGCGCGACGGCTTCGCCGAGCAGTACGCCTTGTTCCGCGCGCACAAGGGCGTGACGGTGGAGCTGGCGTACGACGTGGTCTCCGACGTCAACTACTTCGGCACGCTGATGGTGCAGGAGGGGCTGGCGGACGGGATGGTGTCGGGGTCCGTGCATTCCACGGCCGCGACCATCCGGCCCGCCTTCGAGATCATCAAGACCACGCCGGGGTCGTCGATCGTGTCGTCCGTGTTCTTCATGTGCCTGGCCGACAAGGTGCTGGTCTACGGCGACTGTGCGGTCAACCCGGACCCGAACGCCGAGCAGCTCGCCGACATCGCCATCCAGTCCGCCGCGACCGCCGCCCAGTTCGGTGTGGAGCCGCGGATCGCGATGCTGTCGTACTCGACGGGTACGTCGGGTTCGGGGGCGGACGTGGACAAGGTGCGGGAGGCGACCGAGCTGGCGCGCTCGCGCCGGCCCGATCTGATGATCGAGGGGCCGATCCAGTACGACGCGGCCGTGGAGCCGTCCGTCGCTGCGACCAAGCTGCCGGGCTCCGCGGTCGCCGGACAGGCCAGCGTGCTGATCTTCCCGGACCTGAACACCGGCAACAACACCTACAAGGCCGTGCAGCGGTCGGCCGGCGCGATCGCGGTGGGGCCGGTGCTGCAGGGGCTGCGCAAGCCCGTCAACGACCTGTCCCGGGGCGCCCTCGTCCAGGACATCGTCAACACCGTCGCCATCACGGCGATCCAGGCCCAGAACGCGGCCGGGTCCCCGGCCGCGTCCCCGAGCGAGAAGGCAACCGTCCAGTGAGCCCCAGTCCGACCCGTGTCCTCGTCCTCAACTCCGGCTCCTCGTCGGTGAAGTACCAGCTGCTGGACATGCGGGACAGCAGCCGGCTGGCGGTGGGCCTCGTCGAGCGGATCGGCGAGCAGACCTCGCGGTTCAAGCACACCTGTCTCGGCAGCGGAGACACCCGTGAGCAGAACGGGCCGATCGCCGATCACGAGGCCGCCCTGAAGGCGGTGGCGGAGGAGCTCACGAGGGACGGGCTGGGGCTCGACTCGCCGGAGCTGGCCGCGATCGGGCACCGGGTGGTGCACGGCGGGATGTTCTTCACCGAGCCGACCGTGATCGACGATGCGGTGCTCGCCGAGATCGAGCGGCTGATCCCGGTCGCCCCGCTGCACAACCCGGCGAACCTGACCGGCATCCGCACGGCGCAGGCGCTGCGCCCGGACCTGCCGCAGGTCGCCGTCTTCGACACGGCGTTCCACACCACGATGCCGGAGTCCGCGGCCCGCTACGCGCTCGATCCGAAGATCGCCGACCGGCACCGGATCCGCCGCTACGGCTTCCACGGCACCTCGCACGCGTATGTCTCCCGGGAGACGGCCCGGCTGCTGGGCAGGGCGCCGGAGGACGTCAACGTCATCGTGCTGCACCTCGGCAACGGGGCGTCCGCCTCCGCCGTCCGGGGCGGCCGGTGCGTGGACACCTCCATGGGGCTGACGCCTTTGGAGGGGCTCGTGATGGGAACCCGTTCCGGCGATCTGGACCCGGCCGTCATTTTTCATTTGGCCCGAGTTGGCGGAATGTCCATGGATGAGATCGACACTCTTCTCAACAAGAGGAGTGGTTTGCTCGGGCTGTGCGGTGACAACGACATGCGGGAGATCCGGCGCCGGATCGACGAGGGCGACGAGGACGCGAAGCTCGCCTTCGACATCTACATTCACCGTCTGAAGAAGTACATAGGCGCCTACTACGCCGTGCTCGGCCGGGTGGACGCGGTGGCGTTCACGGCGGGGGTCGGGGAGAACGCGGCGCCCGTGCGGGAGGCGGCCGTCGCCGGGCTGGAGGGGCTGGGGCTGGCCGTGGACCCGGAGCTGAACGCCGTACGGGCGGACGGGCCGCGGCTGATATCGCCGGCGGCCGCGCGGGTCGCGGTCGCCGTGGTGCCGACCGACGAGGAACTCGAGATCGCGACGCAGACGTACGCACTGGTCGACGCCGGTCGGAATTAACAGCTGAGCACATTAGCGCCCATTTGTATCTTCCACCAGACGGTATATTCCGCATCGAAACAAACCGATAGGATCGCCCCATGCGCCGTTCGAAAATCGTCTGTACTCTCGGCCCCGCGGTCGACACCCACGAGATGCTGGTCTCCATGATCGAGGCCGGCATGAACGTGGCCCGGTTCAATTTCAGCCACGGCTCGCACGCCGAGCACCAGGGACGCTACGACCGCGTCCGGGCCGCCTCCAAGGAGACCGGCCGGCCCATCGGCGTCCTCGCCGACCTGCAGGGCCCGAAGATCCGTCTGGAGACCTTCGCCGAGGGACCGGTGGAGCTGGAGCGCGGTGACGAGTTCGTCATCACGACCGAGGACGTCCCGGGCGACAAGCACATCTGCGGTACGACCTACAAGGGCCTGCCGGGCGATGTCTCGCGCGGCGACCAGATCCTGATCAACGACGGCAACGTCGAGCTGAAGGTCCTGGACGTCGAGGGCCCGCGGGTGAAGTCGATCGTCATCGAGGGCGGTGTCGTCTCCGACCACAAGGGCATCAACCTGCCCGGTGCGGCCGTCAACGTGCCCGCGCTGAGCGACAAGGACATCGAGGACCTGCGGTTCGCTCTGCGCATGGGCTGCGACATGGTCGCGCTGTCCTTCGTGCGGGACGCCAAGGACGTCAACGACGTCCACCGGGTGATGGACGAGGAGGGCCGCCGGGTCCCCGTCATCGCCAAGGTGGAGAAGCCGCAGGCGGTCGAGAACATGGAGGGCGTCGTGCTGGCGTTCGACGCCGTGATGGTCGCCCGTGGCGACCTCGCCGTCGAGTACCCGCTCGAGAAGGTCCCCATGGTGCAGAAGCGGCTCATCGAGCTGTGCCGCCGCAACGCCAAGCCGGTGATCGTGGCGACCCAGATGATGGAGTCGATGATCACCAACTCCCGCCCGACCCGCGCCGAGGCCTCCGACGTGGCCAACGCGATCCTGGACGGCGCCGACGCGGTCATGCTGTCCGCCGAGTCCAGCGTGGGCGCGTACCCGGTCGAGACCGTCAAGACGATGTCGAAGATCGTCTCCGCGGCCGAGCAGGAGCTGCTGAGCAAGGGCCTGCAGCCGCTCGTCCCCGGCAAGAAGCCGCGTACGCAGGGCGGTTCGGTGGCCCGTGCCGCCTGCGAGATCGCCGACTTCCTCGGCGGCCGCGGCCTGGTCGCCTTCACGCAGTCCGGTGACACGGCCCGCCGCCTCTCCCGCTACCGCGCCCAGCAGCCGATCATCGCCTTCACCACCGACGAGAACACCCGCAACCAGCTCACCCTCAGCTGGGGCGTGGAGTCGCACGTGGTGCCGTTCGTGAACACCACGGACGAGATGGTCGACATGGTCGACATGGAGATCGCCAAGATCAACCGCTTCAACCCGGGCGACACCGTCATCATCACGGCCGGTTCGCCCCCCGGCGTCTCCGGCACCACCAACATGCTCCGCGTCCACCACATCGGCGGCAGCAAGTGACACACCCGTAAAGGGTCTTGCACGACCGAGGGCGCTCCCTGCGACAGGGGGCGCCCTCGGTTCTTCGCCGTGGGATCACGCGGTCGGCGGTGCTCCGACCGTTTCCCGCAGCCACGCGTTGTCGCGCAGCTCCGGATGGGCGGTGGTGATCAGCCGGAACGCTTCGGCCTTCGCCCGGTCGGTGAGCTGCCACAGCTCGGCCCAGGTCAGCTCGGCCGCACCCGGCGCGTAGTTCGTCGTCAGGGTGACGGCGTCCGATCCACGGCTGAGCGAGAACACATGCTGGGTCACGCTTGTCTCCACCGCGATGTCACTCCGGGTCTCCAGCTCTGTTCTCGCGTACTCCAGCATCAGAGCGAAGTCGGCCACGGGCAGTCCCGGCGTGCGCAGGCTGAGATCCACGCCGTGGACGCCGAGCCGGACGTCTGCCAGGAAGCAGCTCATGGAGAAGTCCGCGCCGGTCAGCTCCGGGTGCTCCGGGCGGTCCGGGTTGACCGGTCGCCACTCCGGGGACCAGAAGACGTCCTCGGCGCGGGGCTCGAAGGCGAAAGTGATCATCTTTGCTCTCCGCTCCGCCGGAGAGTGCCGGTCAGAGCTGTGCCCCGCCGAGTCGGTACTCGGCGGGGCACAGCCTTCTCGCGGCTCCCGAACGGGTCTGTGGACGGAGCTCAGCTGGTTCCGTCGGTCGTGTAGACGTGCATCCCGGGTACGTGCAGGGTGCCGCCGAACTGCGCTGCCTGGACGACCTTCACGTTGGTGAAGTAGATCAGGGGGATGTTCAGCGGCGGCGGGTTGTCCGGGCTGAACGTGATCGGGATCAGGCCGAAGAGGTTCCCGGAGATGGACTCCGTGTACATCGTCGTGGCGCCACCGGTGATCGTCGACGTCGAACCGTTGGCCGCCTGCACGTGGTAGGTCTTGCCGATGGTCGTGTCCTTGACCGTCTGGTGCAGGTTGCCGATGTCGGTGCCACCCGAGATGACGTACTTCAGCACCTTCTTCTTCGCACCGCTGGCCGTCTTCACCTCGACCACACCCTGGTAGTCGGCACTCTTCAGCGTGAGTGAGCTGGCGCTGAGGTACCAGGGGTTGTCCGCCACCGCCTCCTTGTTGTCGACGCCGCTCACGTCGTCGGTGGCGGCCTCACAGCCGTCGGCCGAGGTGGTGGAACTAGCGGACGGGCTCGGCGAGGCGCTGGAGGTGGCGTCGGCAGCCGCCTTGGTCGCCGTGCCGGTGGTGTCCTTCACGGTGTCCGTGACCGCCTTGGTGGCCTTGGAGACCGTGTCCTTGACGGTGTCGGAGGCGGTGCTGCCGTCATCCTTGCTCGACGACTTGTCCGAAGTGGACGAAGTGGACGAAGAGGAAGAAGAGGACGACGACGAGTCCGACGACGCGGAGGCCGACGGCGACGGCGTCGCGCTCGCCGTGGAGTCCGACGAGCCGCTCGTCGTACCGCCGCTGAGGATGCCGGTGATCGCGTCCCCGATCGTCTCCAGCAGGTTGCCGCCGCTGCTCGCGGAGGCGGACGGCGACGGGGTCGCCGTGCTGCCGGAGCCGGACGAGCCCGACGAACCGGATGAACCCGACGAGTCCGAGGACGACGACTTGGACGCGGACGGCGTCGGCGTGGCCGTGTCGCCGGAACCTGAATCCGACGAGGACGACTTGCCCGACGACGTCGAGTGCTTCGTCGCGTCGGCCGACGCCGTGGCGGACGGCGTGGCCGAGGACGTGGAGTCGTCGCTCGCGCTCGCGGAGGGCGAGGCGGAGTCCAGGGCGGAGACGCAGTTCTTGTACTCGTCGGCCTTCTGGCTGTTCGACGTCGACGACGTGTTGTTGGTGTCGGCGATCGCGAGCGTCGAAGTGAACCCGAAGCCCACGAGCACGGCCGTCGGCATCGCCACGGAGGCGATCGCCTTGCCCGCCGGCATGTGGAACCTGGTGAACAGCGGCCTCTTGGGTGCCGCATGGCGCGGCCCGGTTCTCACACGGGACTCGTCCACATCAGTCCCGTGGGTCACCTCGTCAGCCGGCACTGTGCCTCCCGTTCGCCCCGTTCACCGGGCTTGTTCCTGACAGGTCGTTCGAGTCGGCCACGCCGTCCGAACCCGCGAAGTACGTGTCCTCGTCCGGGGTGTCGTCCCCCGCGGGCGGCACATCGCCCTCCGGCTGCGGCTGCTTGGGCGCACCCGGCCCCCAGGCCACGGCCATCGCTCCGCCGATCAGGGCGAGCAGGAAGCCCAGGACGAAGCCCCCGAAGTTGGACACGGGCAGGGACACCAGCGCGAGCAGGATCGCGGCGACACCCGCGAAGGTGCGGATGTGCTTCTGGAACCAGAGGCTGATGCCCAGGACGACGAGCAGCACGCCGATGATCAGGGACCCGGCACCGGCGGTGGTGGCCATGGCCACCGTGAGGTTGCCGATCTGGAGGTGCGCGTACGGGAAGTACATGATCGGAAAACCGGCGAGCAGGATGTACAGACCGGCCCAGAACGGCCGCGTGCCCCGCCAGGAGCGGAACTGCAGCCTCCGGCGGGTGAACTGACCGGGTGCGGCAGGAGTCTCGGCGCTCATGGAAAACAGCTCCCTGGTGCGGCGTTGCTGTGGTGGTGATGCTGTGTGGTGCGGTGATGGTGCGTTGTACCGCGTGTGAAGACCGTGGGAAGAAGGTGGACGGGCGGGGGTGCCGTCGGCTCCCCCGCCCCGCCCGTCACGGAGTGCTTAGTAGCACTCCGCACCCTTCGTCGAGATCGACATGTGCAGACCGCTCAGCTTGAAGGTTCCGGCGGTGGTCGCCCACGCCGTCTGCTTCACGCCGGACAGGGAGGCGTGGTCGGCCTCCTGCGCGAACCCGTTCGGGTTCGTCTGCTTGTTGGCGACCTCGTCCGACTTGATGCCCGGACCCTTGGTCGAGCTGCCGGCCGCGACACCGATGTTGATGTTGGTGAACGTCGCGTCGGCGCTCAGGTCGTCGAGGTCGATGTACAGCTTGCTGGCCTCGACCGGCTTGCTGCTGTCGGTGCCCGCGTGCAGGATCAGGCTGACGTTGCCGAAGATCGGAACGTTCGGGGTGACCACGGACTGGCACAGGTTGGTGATCTTCGCCGTGTTGAACGCCGAGACCGCCACCGGGTGGATCGTCTTGTCACCGGCGAGGGTGACGCCCGAGTCGACGGCACCGTACTGGACGAAGCCGTCACCCTCGAGCTGGTCGGCCGTGACCTTGAACTGCTGGCCCGACACGCTGAACGACGCGGCGAGAGCGCCCTGCGCGAGGGCGACACCTATCGCGGCCGTAGCGGCGACGCTGGGCACCATGACCACAGCGAAGCGCTTCCATCTGGTCCCGCCACGCACCTGGGACTCCATATTTCCTCCTTCTCGGACGTACATCTCCTGGCCCGGTATCGCCACCGGCGGCGGCTCGGCCGGGCAGGGATGGGAGAAGTGCTACGTCCTCGGAAGGGGAGCGCCGAGCTCGGAGGCACGAACGGCACCTCGATCACCGGCGATCACCCCCGAGCGACAACCACTGGTCGCGCCTGACACGCATCACGCACAACCTTGCTGGACAGGCTTCGCCACAGGGCGAAGACCCCCCTGCCCAAGAGT
The DNA here is from genome assembly GCF_003814875.1 of Streptomyces sp. Ag109_O5-1. Classification (GTDB taxonomy): domain Bacteria; phylum Actinomycetota; class Actinomycetes; order Streptomycetales; family Streptomycetaceae; genus Streptomyces; species Streptomyces sasae. The sequence goes on from NZ_RKQF01000001.1 coordinate 4,078,514, forward strand.
CGGCGCCACTGCCGCCGACTCTGCTCGGTGGGGACCCAGATGAACCCACCGCACCCGATTGGCTGTCGGGGTAGGGGAATGGACCGAGCGTCGCCGATCGTGGTGCATTCTCGCCGCCCGCACAAGGGGCTTCGTTACTGGGTAGTAACGGGCGGATAACCGAAGGACGACCCGCTGGTCTCGGAGAGCGACTCTGGGTGGCATCCAGGGGCAGAGCAAAACCGTTTATCCCTGGACGGAATCAGACAGATCAACGCCCCTGATTTACTCCGAGTAACAGCGGCCGCGATTACCAAGATTTGGTAAAGAGCGACCGCTGTGACATCACCTCGGCCAATCTTTCACTCGGGCATCACAGGACGTGACGTTTAGCGACTGGTCAGAACAACGCCCGCGCCAGCGCCCTGCGCGCGCCCACGACCCGCGGATCGTCGGTGCCGACGACCTCGAAGAGCTCAAGAAGCCGCCGCCGTACGGCGTCCCGGTCGTCCCCCGCCGTCCGCTGCACGGTCTCGATCAGCCGCCCGAAGGCGTCCTCGACATGCCCGCCCACCAGATCCAGGTCGGCGGCGGCGATCTGCGCCTCGGCGTCGGCCGGCTTCTCGGCCGCCTCCTTGCGCACCTGCTGCGGATCCGAGCCCTGTACGCGCTGGAGCAACTCGGCCTGCGCGAGTCCCAGTTTGGCCTCGCTGTTGGCCGGGTCGTCGCTCAGCACGTTCCGGTAGGCCTGGATCGCACCGCCCAGGTCTCCCGCGTCCAGCGCCTGGACCGCGGCTTCGAGGAGGGCGTCGTAAGGGCCGGCCGGCACCGCTGGCCCGGCCGGGACGGCACCCGGCTGCGCGTCGGGGTCGACGACCAGTCCGGTCAGCCCGAAGCGCTCCTCGGCGACCTGCACCAACTGGTCCAGCGTCCCCCGGATCTGCTCCTCGCTCGCCGTGCCCTGGAAGAGCGGCAGCGCCTGCCCGGCGACGACGGCGAACACCGCCGGGATGCCCTGGATCCCGAACTGCTGCATCAGCATCTGGTTGGCGTCGACATCGATCTTGGCCAGCAGGATGCGGCCGTCGTACTCGACGGCGAGGCGCTCCAGGACCGGGCTCAGCTGCTTGCAGGGCTGACACCACTCGGCCCAGAAGTCGATGACGACGGGGACTTCGGCGGACCGCTGCAGGACATCGCGCTCGAAGCCGGCTTCGTCGACGTCGATGACCAGGTCAGCGGGGGATACGGCGCCGGCCCCACCCTGCCGGACCGCTTCGGCGCGCGCCTGCTCGGCCTTGGCCTTGGCCTCCTGGGCCGCCTTCACCGCGGCGAGGTCGACGACGCCGCTCATGGACATGTTCCGTGGCTGCATGCGTCTATCCTCCCCCGTTCCCGCGTGTGTGTGAAAAACGTTGTGAAAGCCGGGTCCGGCGAACCGCCCCAGCTTTCGCTACGACCCGTAGCGTAATACCCCCGGGAACCCCCGCGACACCACATTCCGGTGATCTCCCTCACGGCATCACATGAACCGCCGGTTATGGTCGTGGCATGCAGAGCCCTACCCCCGCCGGCCGTACCGGACGCCCGCGCAGCGCCGCCGCCGACGCGGCGATCCTGGCGGCGACGCGCGAGGCGCTGGTCGAACTGGGCTGGTCCAAGCTCACCTTGGGAGACGTGGCGACAAGGGCCGGGGTTGCAAAAACGACGCTCTACCGCCGCTGGGCCGGCAAGAACGAACTCGTCGTCGACGCGGTGGCGGAACTCTTCGACGAACTCGAACTCCCCGACCGCGGCAGCCTGGCCAACGACATCGAGGGCGTGGTGCTCCAGTTCGCGGCGATCCTGGACCGCCCGGAGGCCAAGAGCGGGCTGATGGCGGCGGTGGCCGAGTCGACCCGGGACGAAGCGCTGCGGGAACGTATCCGTGCCTCCATCGTGGACCGCCAGAAGCGGCTGGTCGTGGCGGGCCGGTCCCGGGCCCAGTGCCGCGGCGAACTCCCCGCGGAGCCGGATCCGGAGGAGGCCGCCCGCACGGTGGACCTGATCTTCGACATGGTGGCGGGCGCGGTGGTCCACCGCACCCTGATGAGCGGCAAACCGGCGAACGAGGAGTGGGTACGCGATTTCACCCGCGTACTACTACAGGGCCTCGGCTCAGAGCCCCCCGAACCAACCACCCCATAACCAACCGCCCAAGCGACCGACGGCCACTCCTCCACCGGCCGAACCGACCGCGACAGCCACTCTCCCCACCCACCGAACCAGGCGCGACCGCCACTCCCCAACCGGCCGAGCCAGACACGACGACCGCTACCCAACCGGCCGAACCGACCGAGACCGCCACTCCCCCACCCACCGAGCCGGCCACGACGGCCACTTCTCGTTTCGACCGAGTCGGCCGCGGCGGCCACTTCTCGATCGACCGAGTCGGGTGGTGGGTGGGCAAAGGGACGGGGGTCCAGGGGGCGGAGCCCCCTGGGACGTCGGTCAGAAGCCCGCCGGCTCCGTGTACACCCCCCACTCGTCCCGCAGCACCCCGCAGATCTCGCCCAGGGTCGCCTCGGCCCGTACCGCGTCCAGCATCGGCCCGATCATGTTGGCGCCGGACCGGGCGGCGGCCAGCATGGCCTCCAGGGCGGCGCGCACCGCGGCGTCGTCCCGTTCGGCCTTCCGCTCGCCGAGCGTCCGCACCTGCTCCCGCTCCACCTCGTGCGAGACCCGCAGGATCTCCAGGTCGCCGGTGACGGACCCGGTGTGGACGTTGACGCCCACCACCCGCTTGTCGCCCTTCTCCAGCGCCCGCTGGTACTGGAACGCGGACTCGGCGATCTCGCCGGTGAACCAGCCGTCCTCGATGCCCCGCAGGATCCCGGAGGTGACCGGCCCGATCGGGTGCCGCCCGTCCGGATGGGCGCGCAGCCCCCGCTCCTTGATCTGGTCGAAGATCTTCTCCGCGTCGGCCTCGATCCGGTCGGTGAGCTGCTCGACGTACCAGGAACCGCCCAGCGGATCCGCCACGTTGGCGACCCCGGTCTCCTCCATGAGCACCTGCTGGGTGCGCAGCGCGATCTCGGCGGCCTGCTCGCTCGGCAGGGCGAGGGTCTCGTCGAGGGCGTTGGTGTGCAGCGAGTTGGTCCCGCCGAGCACCGCCGCGAGCGCCTCCACGGCCGTACGCACCACGTTGTTGTACGGCTGCTGGGCGGTCAGCGAGACACCCGCGGTCTGGGTGTGGAAGCGCAGCCACTGGGACTTGTCGGACCGGGAGCCGTAGACGTCCCGCATCCACCGGGCCCAGATCCGGCGCGCGGCACGGAACTTGGCGATCTCCTCGAAGAAATCGACGTGCGCGTCGAAGAAGAAGGAGAGGCCGGGTGCGAAGACGTCGACGTCGAGGCCGCGGCTGAGGCCCAGTTCGACGTATCCGAAGCCGTCCGCGAGGGTGTACGCCAGCTCCTGCGCGGCCGTGGCCCCCGCCTCGCGGATGTGGTAGCCGGACACGGACAGCGGCTTGTACGCGGGGATGCCGGCCGCGCAGTACTCCATGAGGTCGCCGATGAGCCGCAGGTGCGGCTCGGGCTGGAAGAGCCACTCCTTCTGGGCGATGTACTCCTTGAAGATGTCGGTCTGGAGCGTGCCGTTGAGGACCGCCGGGTCGACGCCCTGCCGTTCGGCGGCGACCAGGTACATGCAGAAGACCGGGACGGCCGGACCGCTGATCGTCATCGACGTAGTGACGTCGCCCAGCGGGATGTCCTTGAAGAGGACCTCCATGTCGGCGGCGGAGTCGATGGCGACCCCGCAGTGCCCGACCTCGCCGAGCGAGCGCGGGTCGTCGGAGTCGCGCCCCATGAGCGTCGGCATGTCGAAGGCGACGGACAGACCGCCGCCGCCGTTGCCGAGGATCATCTTGTAGCGCTCGTTGGTCTGCTCGGCGTTGCCGAACCCGGCGAACTGGCGGATGGTCCAGGTCCGCCCGCGGTAGCCGGTCGGATACAGCCCGCGGGTGAAGGGGTACTCACCCGGCCAGCCGATCCGCTCGAATCCCTCGTACGTGTCACCCGGCCGGGGCCCGTACACCGGCTCCACGGGGTCGCCGGAGAGCGTGGTGAAGTCGGCGTCCCGCTTGCGGGCCGCGTCGTAGCGGGCCTGCCAGCGTCGGCGGCCCTCCTCGATGGCGTCAGCGTCCATACCCTCGAATTTACTAGGACGTCCAAGTAAATGTCGATGGAGAACCGCCGCACGGGTGTCCGTACGGCGGTGAAGCCCGGTGTTTGGGCCGGTCAGGCCTTGGCGGGCACCGGAGTGCCGTCCGTCACCTTGGCGTCGAGCTCACGGGTGACCTTGCGCTCCACGAAGAAGGCGGCCGTCGGGACCGTGCCCGCCAGCAGCACCCACAGCTGCTTACCGACCGGCCACTTCGCCTTGGAGCCCAGGTCGAAGGCGAAGACCAGGTAGACGACGTAGAGCCAGCCGTGCGCGATGGCGACGACCCGGGTGACGTCGGCCGCACCGGAGATGTCCAGCCCGTACTTGGCGATCATGCTCAGGCACAGCAGCACCAGCAGCACACCGGTGACATAGGCCAGGACGCGGTAGCGGGTCAGCACGCTCTTTTTCATGGGGACGAGCGTAACCACCCGTTCCGGGAGATCTTGTCCCGGGTCACCGCTTGCCGGCGACCTTTTCCACTCCTCTTCTACTCCTCGGCTGCTCCTCGGCTACTCCTCGTCGAAGTCGTGCGCCGAGACCCGCAGCGGCCGCAGCATCGCGAAGATCTCCGCGCACTCCTCGGCGTCGTACGCCCCGAGCCCGAAGTCCATCGCCATCAGGTCGCGGGTGGCCGCCTCGACGACCTCGCGGCCCTTCTCGGTGATGGTGGCGAGCGTGCCGCGCCCGTCGTTGGGGTTGGGCCGCTTGTCGACCAGACCGGACTTCACCAGCCGGTCCACGGTGTTCGTCACCGAGGTCGGGTGCACCATCAGCCGCTCACCGATCTTCGACATCGGCAGCTCGCCGGCCTTGGAGAAGGTGAGCAGCACCAGCGCCTCGTAGCGCGCGAACGTCAGCCCGTACGGCTTGACCACCGCGTCGACCTCGGACAGCAGGATCTGCTGGGCCCGCATGATCGAGGTGATCGCGGCCATCGACGGTACGTTTCCCCAGCGCTGCTTCCAGAGGTCGTCGGCACGTGCGATGGGGTCGAAGGGAAGACTGAGAGGCTTGGGCACGGCACCGACCCTACCGGCCGGTCATATAACGGTCAGCTGTGTCTCGGCTTTCGGTCGGGTCCGCTACACCGCCGGGCGCGCCGCGCGCCGGGCCGTGACCGCGAGCGCACAGCAGCACACCACCCCGACGGCCCCCGCCCCGGCGACGGCGGCCCGCACCCCCACCAGCTCCGCCGCCATCCCGGCCAGCGTCATGCCGACCCCCTGGATGGTCATCAGCCCCGCGCTGAGCACCGTCATCGCCCGTCCGCGCAGCTCCTCGGGCACGGCCCGCACGAACCACTGGTCCAGTCCCAGCGTGTACGCCGACCCCGCCCCCGCCACCAGCAGGAGCAGCAGCGAGACCGCGAGGGACGGGTGCAGGGCGTAGCCCAGGTACGGCACCAGGGTGAGGCAGACCAGCGGGAGGGCGATCCGCTCCCGGGCGGCCGGGCCGAGCCGGGCCCCCGCGAACAGTTCCCCGGCGACCGTGCCGACCGGCAGCGCGCACATCAGCAGGCCGAGCCCGGGGGAACCGGCGCCGAGCGCGTCGGCGTAGGGGGCCGCGAGGGCCTCGGGGACGACGGCGAACATCGCCGGGATCCAGAAGAGGAGGAGCAGACGGCGGACGCGGGGGTCGGAGAGGAGGTGGCGGGTGCTGGTGCGCTCCCGGTCCGGGCCGCCGCGCGCGGGGCGGTGCCGGGTGCCCAGACGCAGCAGCGCGGCCGAGGCGAGGAAGGTGACGACGGTGATCAGCAGGGCGTGGCGCGGGCTGAGGACGGCGAGGAGGAGTCCGCCGAGGCCGTAGCCGACGAGCAGCGCGCTCTGTGCGACGATCCGCAGCAGGGAGCGGCCAAGGACGAACAGGTCGCCGCCGCCGAGGATGTCGGAGAGGGTCGCCATCCGGGTGCCGGCGAACACCGGCGACACGACGGCGAGCGCACAGCGCAGCGCGAGCAGCACACCGATCCCGGTCCCCGGCACCGCCATCACGGCCACGCACCCCGCGCACACCAGGTCGCAGACCACCAGCACCCGCCGGGCCGGGTGGCGGTCGCCGACCCCGGCCAGCAGCGTCCCGCCGACCAGGTACGGCAGAAAGCCCAGCGCGAAGGTCAGCGCGCTGAGCAGCGGCGACCCGGTGAGGTCGTACACCAGCACGGACAGCGCGATCTCGCTGACGATCACACCGAGCATGGACAGGACGTGGGCGGCGAAGACGGCACGGAACTCGGGAATGGCGAGGACACGGCCGTAGCCGGCGGGCTGCTGCAGAGCGGGGGCAGACATGAACGGCAGCGTGCCCGCACCGCGCCGCACGGCTTAGAGTTTCGGCACCAGCCGAATCTTCCGTCCAGGATCCGTGATGCCCTCCCACCTCCACTTCGACGAGGACGACTTCCTCCGGTGCCGGTTCGCCGTGTCGCCGCTGTGGGAGACACAGGAGGCGGTGCGCACGCTGCGGCGGCCGGACCGGCACGGGTATCACGCGCCCTGGCTGCGGCGGATCCGGGCGGTGGCCGCCGGTCTCGACCTGACCCCGCTGTGGCTGCTGATGCCCCGGCGCGGCCACACCCCCGACTGGCTGATGCCGCCGCCGACCGGCCCGGCGGCCTCCGTCGAGGAGGAACTGGCGGCGCTGCGGGCGGTGGACCCGGGGACGGCCCGCGCCGACACCGCCCGCTCGCTCGCGGACACCCCGGGCGCGCGGGAGTCGGCGACGGCCCGCGCCTGGCTGGTCGATCCGCCGCGCATGGTGCGGGAGTTGACGGACGCGCTGGAGGAGGCCTGGGAGGTTCTGATGGCCCCGGACTGGCCCCGGCTGCGCGGCCTGCTGGAGGCGGACATCGCCTTCCACTCCCGGCGGCTCGCGGAGGTCGGCCTGGGCGGGCTGCTGCCCGAGCTGCACCCGCGGCTCGGCTGGCGGGCCGGGACGCTGACCGTGGAGTCGGCCGGTGTGTACGAGCGGCGGCTCGGCGGGCAGGGCCTGGTGCTGATGCCGAGCGTGTTCACCTGGCCGGACGTGATCAGCACCTTCGACCCGCCCGCGCGGCCGACGCTGGTCTACCCCGCCCGGGGCATCGGCGGCCTGTGGACCGACCCGGCCGAGGACACACCCGGCTCCCTGGTACGGCTGCTGGGCCGCGGCCGGGCCACCGTCCTCACGGCACTCTCCGAACCCGCCACCACCACCGCCCTGGCCCACCGGCTGGGGCTGGCCCCCTCCTCGGTGTCGGCGCATCTCACTGTGCTGCGCGACACCGGCCTGCTCACCTCGCGCCGCTACGGCCACCAGGTGCTCTACGAACGCACCCCGCTCGGCATCGCACTGGCATCGGGGACACCGGCCGGCTGACCCGCGCCACGACAAGACCATGCCCGAAGCCCCCGCCCCGGCCACCGCCACCGCCTGACAGCGACCGGTCGAACGACACCCACGGGAATGCGTGCCGGGCCCCGCGTCGCCGAGTCGATCCGCCGGCTTCCTACCCGCGGCCGGCGCGGCGCAGATGGTGTCGGACCGCGCGTTGGGCGACCGGGCCCAGTTCGTCCAACGCGGCCACCAGCGCGCCCAGTTGTTCCAGGGCGTCCAGGGCCGCCTGGGCGCCGGACGCGTCGACGCCCTCGTACAGCTCGATGCCGACGAACGACGCGGCCACCGCACGGGCGAGCCCGGCCGGGTCGGTGAACTCGCCGAACGGGGTGGCCGCGAGGACCCGGACGAGCACCGTCTCGACCTCGGCGATCCACAGGTCGAGCCCGGCCGCCGTGGCGGGACGGAGCACCTCGTGGGTCTGGGCGCCGGCGAGCAGCTGGCCGAGCAGGGCGACATGGCCGCCCGCGCGCGCCTCCTGGTGGACCTGCCGCCCCACGGTGAGGAGTTCGGAGAGCGAGCCGACCGCGGCGAGGCGGGGACGGAACCGGGCGACGGCCTGTTCGGCGCCGTACCGGCAGGCGGCGGCGAGGAGTTCGTCCATGGATCCGAAGTGGTAGAAGACGAGCGCCTGGTTGACTCCGGCGGCCGCCGCCACCGTACGGGCCGACGTCTTGGCGATCCCCTGCTCGGTGAGCGTCCGCAGCGCGCCCTCCAGCAGTTTGTGCTTGGTCTCCTGGGACTTGGCGGTCTCCGGACTCACGCGCGCGACTCCTCCCGGACGGGCCGCAGCCCGGCCCGCACTCCTCGACCGCGGATGTCGGTGTACGACGCCTCGAAGGAACCCTGGTAGCCGAAGAGCGGCCCGAAGTGCCGGTTCACGACCCGCACCTGGATGCGGAAGCGGCCGGTGCGGTCGTCGTATGACTCGCGAACCTCCGCGGTGGCGCCGATGAGTTCGGGGACCCGGACGTCCACCGGGCCCTCCCTGAACCGGTGTTCGCCGGAGCGGATCAGCAGGGAGCCGTCCGGCTCCGTGTGGAAGTGCAGTTCGCTGGCGAGGTGCTGATGGGTGCCGAGGTAGTCGAGGATGCGGTCGCCCTTGGGACTGAGCACCATCTGGGCGTCGAAGCGGCGGGCACGGCCGGGCAGGTCGAAGGTGCGCACGAAGGTCACCGTCTCACGGCCGAAGGTGTCCAGGTAGGGGACATTCTCGATCTTGAAGGGGATGTTCCTGCCCTCGCGCGGGACCAGGATGTTGCGGGTGGTGCCGAGCGACAGGAACGGCTTCACGAAGGCCCCGCCGTGCCAGATCCGGTCCATCACCCCCCGGCCGGTACAGGCCTCGCCGCTCGCCAGACCGACCGAGAAGCGCCGCTGCAGCTGCGGGTGCAGACGCTCGAAGTCGGCGCCCAGCACGGCCCGGAACATCGAGGTCACGCCTGCTCCTCCAGGGTGCGCAGGATCCGGGGCGCGGTCACCCGGACGGGCGGGGTGCGCAGACAGCGGCGGGCCGCGGGGGTGGTGGCGAGGGGCGACTTGAACAGGGCCAGGAAGAGGGTGACGACGAGGAGGAGCGGGAGCGGGAAGGCGACGGTCGGGGAGAGCGCGCCGAGCACCGGGCCCTGGCCCAGGCCGACTCCGCAGCCGACGATCACCAGCGCCCGTACCGCCAGCTCGGCCAGCCAGTTCCGGCGCGCCCGTTCCGGGGTGATCCCGTGCTCCAGCCAGAGCCGCAGCCGGTCGAAGGACCAGGCGGTCGCCCAGCCCATCAGAGGGCGGAAGAGCAGCCGGTCGGCGAGCGCCCCGAAGGCGCCCCAGCGGGGCCGGTAGTCGTAGCCGGTGAGGAAGCGGACGCCGTCGGCGACGGGGACGTAACGCCAGTAGCCGCTGCCCTCGGCGAGCAGCGAGAGCGGGTGCGGGGAGGCGAAGCGCAGGGCGGAGGTGCGGGTGCCGTCCGGGCGCTCCTTGTCCCCCGCCGAGACACCGGTGCCCGTGATGGTCAGGAACGGCAGCACACGCGTGGCGTAACGGAAGCGCTGTGGTTCGCCCTCCGCGCGCGGGAGGCACTCGATCTCGGTGAACCTCAGGTCCCAGCGCTGGTGCCGGGCCGGGTCCTGGCTGCGGTTCCACAGTTCGTCGAGGTCGGCGCGGATGTGCGCCTCTATGTAGAGCCCCATTGGTGTCGTAACCCCCGTCACCTGGTCTTCTGAGTGTCCGTCAAGCGCTTTTTGAGCGAGTGCTCAAACCCTCTGGTGATGACGGTAGCTCTTTTTGAGCGATCGCTCAATCGGGCGGCAGAAGAAAACCCCGGCCCTGAAGGGCCGGGGTTCCGGGGGGAGTTGGCTAGCCGGCGAGGTACCGCTCGACCGTCTCCACCTTGCTGGTGAGCCCGTCGGTGACACTGGGCCGGATGTCCGCCTTGAGGACCAGGGAGACCCGCGGGGCACGATCCTCGACGGCGGCGACGGCACGCTTGACGACGTCCATGACCTCGTCCCACTCGCCCTCGATCGAGGTGAACATCGCGTCGGTGCGGTTGGGCAGCCCGGACTCGCGGACCACCCGGACGGCGTCGGCGACGTACTCCCCCACGTCCTCGCCCACGCCCAGCGGCGTCACGGAGAAGGCGACGATCATGCGTTCACGACCCCTTCATTGCGGGCGCGGGCCGCGATGAGCGCGTCCTCGGCCTCCCGGCGCAGCTTGCGCTCGGCGAAGAAGCCGCCGGTCGGCAGGACGGAGAGGACGAAGTAGAGGAGGCCGGTCTTCAGAGGCCACTTGGTGCGGTTCCAGGCGTCGACCCAGAAGATCACGTAGAGGATGAACAGGACACCGTGGATCGCGCCCATCACGGGCACCGCGTTGAAGTCCGTGGTCCGCTTGAGCACCGAGCAGACGAGGAGGATCAGGAAGGACACGGCCTCCGGGGCGGAGACCAGGCGGAGGCGGCGGATGGCGGTGGCGGTCTTGATGTCCACGGGTCACCTTCGGTGGGAGAGACGTCCACTCTTTGTGAACGCGAGCACAAACGTTCCACCATTGTGGCAAAGGAGCCTCGCGGGTCCGGCGCGGGGGTGGCAGGCTGGGGCCCCGAGACGGAGGGGACGCCCAGGGATGCAGTTCGTCTTCTTCATGACCCTGCCGGGACTGGTGGTGCTGCTCACCGTCCTGGCCTTCGTGGACCAGCTGCTGATGCGGGCCGGGCGGGCCGGGGCGCTGCCCTGGCGCAATGCCGGGCGCCGGGGCCAGATCTCCGCGACCGGCTTCGAGCAGCTGCACGCGGCGCTCTCCGCGGGCAAGCAGAACGAGCTCAAGCAACGGCAGAGCGCGCTGGTGCTGCGCGACGACGAGGAGGACGGGGCGCCGCCGAGGTCGACCGTCGACCTCACGGCCGGGACGGCCGTCATACGGATCCCGGGCGACCGGAAGACGCACCGCAGGACGCACCCCTAAGGGGTGGATCCGGGTCCGGGTCCACCCACGGGACCTGTCGCCGCCATCGGCCTGCGGCTACCTTCGCTGCGTGGCGATGTTCCGACTTCAAGGAAGCAAGGTGCTCGCCGTCGAGATGACCGGGGACGCCGTGAAGGCGAAGAACGGCTCGATGGTCGCGTACGACGGGCAGATGGCGTTCAAGAAGCTGACCGGCGGGGGCGAGGGGCTGCGGGGAATGGTGACCCGGCGGCTCACCGGTGAGCAGATGACCGTGATGGAGGTGAAGGGGCACGGGACCTGCTGGTTCGCGGACCGGGCGTCCGAGATCAACCTGGTCGGCCTGCAGGGCGACAAGCTGTACGTCGAGTCGAGCAACCTGCTCGCGACCGACGCGGGGCTGCGCACCGGCACGACCTTCACCGGCCTGCGCGGCGCCTCCCAGGGCAACGGCCTGTTCACCACCACGGTCGAGGGCCACGGCCAGGCGGCGATCATGTCCGACGGCCCCGCGGTGGTGCTCCGGGTCAGCCCGCAGTACCCGCTCACCGTCGACCCGGGCGCCTACATCGCCCACCAGGGCAACCTCCGCCAGTCCTTCCAGTCAGGTGTGACATTCCGCACCTTCCTGGGCGAGGGCGGCGGCGAGGCCTTCCAGATCCGGTTCGAGGGGGACGGGCTGGTGTACGTACAGCCGAGCGAGCGGAACACGATCGCGGGGGATGTGTGAGATGGCCCTGCGCGAGGTGAACTCCAAGATGGTCGAGGCGACCGTCGTCCCGGGGCAGCGGCTGTACAGCCAGCGCGGGGCGATGCTCGCATACAAGGGCGAGGTGTCCTTCACGCCCAACATCCAGGGCGGCCAGGGCGGGGTGATGTCGATGCTCGGCCGCCGGGTCGCCGGCGAGGCGACCCCCCTGATGACGGTCGAGGGCAGCGGCACGGTCTTCTTCGGGCACGGCGGCCACCACGTCCACGTGATCAACCTCTCCGGCGACACCCTCTACGTCGAGGCGGACCGGCTGCTCGCCTTCGAGGGCACCCTCCAGCAGGGCACGATGTTCATGGGCTCCCAGGGCGGGGTGATGGGCATGGTGCGCGGCCAGGTCACCGGCCAGGGCCTGTTCACGACCACCCTCAAGGGCCGGGGCGCGGTCGCCGTGATGGCGCACGGCGGGGTCTTCGAGATCCCGATCACCCCGCAGCGCCCGGTCCATGTCGACCCGCAGGCCTACGTCGCCCACCACGGCGACGTCCGCAACAAGCTGTCGGCCGCGCTCGGCTGGCGGGACATGGTGGGCCGCGGCTCCGGCGAGGCGTTCCAGCTGGAGCTCAGCGGCAACGGCACGGTGTACGTCCAGGCCTCGGAGGAGAAGCTTTGAACGGATACGGCGCCGCCGGCCCGGTCGTGTACGACCCCATGACCCTCCCGGCCGACGACAACGTCAACAAGTACACCTTCTGCGTGGAGCTCAAGAGCGGCCAGTGGTTCCTGCAGAAGGGGAAGATGATCGCCTACTACGGCTCGATCGACTTCAACGGCGTCGGGCACGGCCGCCTCGACCGTCTGGTCCGCACTTCCTTCCATTCGCCTCTGCACGCGAGCGACTGGGTGGTGGCGGAGGGCTCGGGCAAGATGCTCCTCGCCGACCGGGCCTTCGACGTGAATTCGTACGACCTGGAGGACGGCAACCTGACCATTCGCTCCGGCAACCTGCTCGCTTTTCAGCCAAGTCTCGCTCTGAAGCAATCAATCGTTCCGGGTTTTCTGACCCTTATCGGAACCGGAAAGTTTGTGGCGGCGTCTAACGGTGCGGTGGTGTTCATGGAACCCCCGATCCGGGTGGACCCGCAGGCGCTGGTGGGATGGGCCGACTGCCCCTCCCCGTGCCACCACTACGACCACGGTTACCTGACCGGCGTATGGGGCGGTCTACGTGCGATGACGGGCCTCGGCGGGGCCTCCGGGGAGGAGCACCAGTTCGAGTTCGTGGGGGCGGGCACGGTCCTGCTCCAGTCCACCGAGACCCTGATGGCCGAGCAGGCCACGGGAGCGGTTCCGCACGAGCCCGGAGTGCCCGGCGGAGGGGGGCCTTTCACAGGCCATCCACAGCAATCGGGCGCACCGCGCCTTCCCGGACAGCTGGGGGACCTCCAGCGTCGCTTCGGGCTGTGAGCGGTAGTCTGCGGAGTGTGACATCGAACGCGTGCGCACAGTCACACCACCCTCACTAGTTCGCCTTTCAACATTTTAGGTAGACTTCATACATGGAGACCGAGACGGCCACGCGCTGGCTGACCGATGCGGAGCAGTGCGCCTGGCGCACCCACCTGGAGGTCAACAGGCTGTTGACGTACCAGCTCGAAAAGGATCTGCAGCCGTTCGGCCTGACAATGAACGACTACGAGATCCTGGTGAACCTGTCCGAGTCGGAGGACTATCGGATGCGGATGAGCGACCTCGCGTCCGCGACCCTCCAGTCCAAGAGCCGGCTCTCGCACCAGATCACCCGTATGGAGAACGCGAACCTGGTCCGCCGCGAGAACTGCGAGTCCGACCGCCGGGGGCTGTTCGCCGTCCTCACCGAGCACGGCATGGAGACGATGAAGAAGGTGGCGCCACATCATGTCGCCTCCGTGCGACGGCATTTCATCGATCTGCTGTCGCCGGAGGCACTCATAGAGCTGGACAAGGGCCTGAAGCCGATCGCCGAGCACCTGCGGGGGCAGCGCGGGCGCCCGTGACGACAGACGGCATCTGAAGGCGGCGGACAAGGGTTCAGGTCTTGTCCGCCGCTTGCCGTGGTGCCCCTCAGAGGCGCGGGGCCGTATCCGATGTGCGGCTACCGCCGCGTGGGCGCGACCAGCCCCCACCCAGCCGCAGCCGGGAGACGGTCCGCACCCCTACGGCGGCCACGACCGCGACGCCACCCGACAGCGCGAAGCACACCCACAGCGGTACCGACCCCACCAGCACCCCCGCCACCACCGACCCACCCGAAGTCCCGGCGTTCACCGCCGCGTTCACCCACGCCCCGGCCCGTGTCCGCTCCTCCTCCGCCGCCGTCTCGTCGGCCAGCAGATACGCCGTGGTCAGGGTCGGTGCCACGAACGCCCCCGCCAGCGCCATGGCACCGGCGAGCGTCCACAGCCCGGGTGCGAACCCGGCGGCCACCAGGACCGCCCCCAGCCCCACCGACAGCCACGCCAGCCGCTCCCCCGCCGGACGGCGCCACTCCACCGCCCCGTTCAGCAGCCCTCCCACCGCGCTGCCCGCGGAGAGCGCGGCCAGCACCCAGGGGACGACCCCGTCGCCGTACGACCGCTGCTCCGCGAACGCCATCACCAGCAGGTCCGCCGCGCTCAGCGCCAGGCCGAGACCGGCGGCCGCGACCACCGGGGCCGCCGGGAAGCGACCGGACGCGCGGCCCTTCTCCCGCTTCGGCGGCACCACCCCCCGCACCGCCGGCGACATCACGAACACACACGTGCCGGCCAGCATCAGCACCGCGCTCAGCAGCAGCCCCGCCGGGGGCGGGCCGAACCGCAGCAGCAGGCCCACCAGGGCCGGGCCCGACACGAACAGCAGTTCCTCGGCGACGCCGTCCAGGCTGTACGCCCGTCGCAGCAGCGCGGGGTCGTCGACCAGCCGGCCCCACACGGCCCGCATCGTGGGGCCGAGCGGCGGCGCGACGCAGCCGGTGAGCGCGGCGGCCGCGGCGAGGACCGCCGGTGGTGCGCCGGGTCGCCAGGTCAGGGCGGCCAGGAGGCAGAGCAGCACGCTGTAGACCGCCGCCAGCGGCGGCAGTGCGCGCCGTGGGCCGTAGCGGTCCACCAGGGTCGCCCGGACGGGCAGCAGGACGACCATCGTGCCGCCGAAGAGGGCCATCACCAGACCGGAGACGGCGTAGGAGCCGGTCGCCCTGGTGACGGACAGCAGCACGGCCAGCGAGACCGTGCCGTAGGAGAGCCGGGCCGCGAGGGCGGCCAGGAAGGTGCGGCGCGCGTGCGGGACGCGCAGGACGGCGGCGTAGGAGGGCCGCTGGGCAGGCGAAGGGCGCGATGAGGTCAGCGCGGACATGAGGGTTCCTCGGGCAGAGGCGGAAGAGGGGACACCTGAGCGCGCCACGGCACGGGGTCTTCACGTGCCGGTGGCGGCGCCGGGTGCGCTCTTACGCCAAGGAGAGGAACATGCCGGTCAAGTTAGCAGCGGCAAGGGAGGGTTGGCCATCGTCAGGGCCTGCGACGGGGCCGCCGTCAGGCCTCCGTCAGGCTCGCCACCAGTTCGTCCGCCGCGCGGTAGGGGTCGAGCTCGCCGGCCACGATGCGTTCCGCGAGGGCGCCCAGGTGGCGGTCCCCGTGCAGGTCGCCGATGCGTTCGCGCAGGGCCGTGACCGCGATCGTCTCGACCTCGCGGGAGGCGCGGGACAGGCGGCGTTCCGCCAGGACGCCGTGCTCCTCCATCCACGCGCGGTGTTTCTCCAGGGCCTCCACGAGCTCGTCGATGCCCTCGGCGCGGGCCGCGACCGTCTTGACGATCGGGGGACGCCAGTCGCCGGGGCCCCGGGACTCGCCCAGGCCCAGCATGTGGTTCAGTTCGCGGGCCGTGGCGTCCGCGCCGTCCCGGTCCGCCTTGTTGACGACGTAGACGTCGCCGATCTCCAGGATTCCGGCCTTGGCCGCCTGGATGCCGTCGCCCATTCCGGGGGCGAGCAGGACGACCGAGGTGTCCGCCTGGGAGGCGATCTCGACCTCCGACTGGCCCACGCCGACCGTTTCCACGAGGATCACGTCGCAGCCCGCCGCGTCCAGGACGCGGATGGCCTGGGGGGCCGACCAGGCGAGGCCGCCCAGGTGGCCCCGGGTCGCCATCGAGCGGATGTAGACGCCGGGGTCCGAGGCGTGGTCGGACATACGGACCCGGTCGCCGAGGAGGGCGCCTCCGGAGAAGGGCGAGGACGGGTCGACGGCCAGGACGCCGACCCGTTTGCCTTGTTTGCGATACGCCGTCACGAGGGCGGAGGTGGAGGTCGACTTGCCGACACCCGGCGAGCCTGTCAGGCCCACCACATACGCGTTGCCGGTCAGCGGCGCCAGTGCCGCCATGACCTCCCTGAGCTGCGGGGACGCCCCCTCCACCAGTGAGATCAGCCGGGCCACCGCGCGCGGTCGGCCCTCCCTGGCCTGGGCCACCAGCGTGGCGACGTCCTGCATCACAGCTCCGTTCGCTCAGGAAAACGTGTTCAGGCCTTCGGTACCCGCACGATCAGCGCGTCACCCTGGCCGCCGCCACCGCACAGCGCGGCCGCGCCGACCCCGCCGCCCCGGCGCTTGAGCTCCAGGGCCAGGTGCAGGACGACACGCGCGCCGGACATGCCGATGGGGTGGCCGAGGGCGATGGCGCCGCCGTTGACGTTCACCCTTTCCGTGGACACGCCGAGGTCCTTCATTGACTGCACGGCGACCGCGGCGAAGGCCTCGTTGATCTCGATGAGGTCGAGGTCGGAGACCTCCAGGCCGTCCTTCTTCAGGGCGTGCTGGATGGCGTTGGACGGCTGGGACTGGAGCGAGTTGTCCGGGCCGGCCACGTTGCCGTGCGCGCCGATCTCGGCGAGCCACTGAAGGCCCAGCTCCTCGGCCTTGGCCTTGCTCATCACGACCACGGCCGCCGCACCGTCCGAGATCTGCGAGGAGGTGCCGGCGGTGATCGTGCCGTCGCGGGTGAACGCGGGCCGCAGCTTGCCGAGCGACTCCACCGTGGTGTCGCCGCGGATGCCCTCGTCCTTGCTGAAGACGACCGGCTCGCCCTTGCGCTGCGGGATCTCGACCGGGGTGATCTCGGCCTCGAAGATCCCGTTCTTCTGCGCGGCCGCGGCCCGCTGGTGGGACAGGGCGGCGATCTCGTCCTGCTCGGGGCGCTTGATACCGAGGCGGGTGTTGTGCTTCTCCGTGGACTCGCCCATGGCGATGCCCTCGAAGGAGTCGGTGAGGCCGTCGTACGCCATCGCGTCGAGCATCTCGATGGCGCCGTACTTGAAGCCCTCGCGGGACTTCGGGAGCAGGTGCGGGGCGTTGGTCATGGACTCCTGGCCGCCCGCGACCACGATGTCGAACTCGCCCGCGCGGATCAGCTGGTCGGCGAGCGCGATGGCGTCGAGGCCGGACAGGCACACCTTGTTGATCGTGAGCGCCGGGACGTTCATCGGGATGCCGGCCTTGACGGCGGCCTGGCGGGCCGGGATCTGGCCGGCGCCGGCCTGGAGCACCTGGCCCATGATCACGTACTGCACCTGGTCGCCCCCGATCCCCGCACGGTCGAGGGCGGCCTTGATCGCGAAGCCGCCGAGGTCGGCTCCGGAGAAGGACTTCAGCGAGCCCAGCAGCCGTCCCATGGGCGTCCGCGCGCCCGCGACGATCACTGAGGTTGTTCCAGCGGTTCCAGAAGTCATGAGCTGCGAATCCCCTTACCGGCTGCACTGCCGAGGAGTGAACGAGGGTTTACTTCGAATGTATTGCGTGGCACTCCGTGCCGTCATCGGGCCGTCAGTGTGATCGCTGGCACGTTGCGTAACCATCTCGGTGGCGCTGCACTGAATCCATGCTGACGCGAATCGACCACATCGGGATCGCCTGTCACGACCTCGACGCGACCGTCGAGTTCTACCGGGCCACGTACGGCTTCGAGGTGTTCCACACCGAGGTCAACGAGGAACAGGGCGTGCGCGAGGCCATGCTCAAGATCAACGAGACATCCGACGGAGGCGCCTCCTACCTGCAGCTTCTGGAGCCGACCCGGGAGGACTCGGCGGTCGGGAAGTGGCTCGCGAAGAACGGGGAAGGTGTGCATCACATCGCCTTCGGTACGGCGGATGTGGACGGCGACGCGGCGGACATCCGCTCCAAGGGCGTACGCGTTCTGTACGACGAGCCACGGATCGGCTCCATGGGGTCGCGGATCACCTTCCTGCACCCGAAGGATTGCCACGGTGTACTGACAGAACTGGTCACTTCGGCGGCTGTTGAGTCACCTGAGCACTGACCCTCGTACATATGGGCCGGTAGGGTTGGGGGCGGTCGTCCCTTCGCGTGTTCGCAGGACCGGGGCGGCCGCATGCCGGGGTCCGGGTTTCGGGGGACGAGCGTCGGGGCAGCAGCCCATGCTCCGCCGTTGATCTGACACCATTCCCCGGGGGCCCCGTTCGGCGGATGGACGGTGCTCGTACGGAGAAGGTTGCGACCAGGGGACGGATGGGACCGCGCAGTGCGGGGCTACGAGAGCCAGGAGCGAGAGCCGGCGGCTGACGTCGACCACCTCACTCGGTTCGAAGCCGAGATGAAACGGCTGAAGACCGAGCGGGAAAAGGCGATCCAGCATGCCGAGGACCTCGGCTACCAGGTCGAGGTGCTGCGCGCCAAGCTGCATGAGGCGCGGCGCACCATCATGTCCCGGCCCGCGTTCGACGGCGGTGACATCGGCTACCAGGCCGAGCAGTTGCTCCGTAACGCCCAGATGCAGGCCGACCAGATCCGCCAGGAGGCGGAGCGGGTGGCCGCGGAGGCCCGGGCGCAGACCCAGCGGATCCTTCAGGAGCACGCCGAGCAGGCGGCGCGGCTCCAGTCCGAGCTGCACCAGGAGGCGGTGACCCGCCGCCAGCAGCTGGACCAGGAGCTGGCCGAGCGCCGGCAGACCGTCGAGTCGCACGTCAACGAGAACGTGGCCTGGGCCGAGCAGCTGCGGGCCCGCACGGAGTCGCAGGCACGGCGGCTGCTCGACGAGTCGCGGGCCGAGGCCGAGCAGGCCATGACGGCCGCCCGTGCCGAGGCCGAGCGGCTGACCGGCGAGGCCCGGCAGCGGCTGACCAACGACGCCGAGGCGGCCCGTGCGGAGGCCGAGCAGATCCTGCTGCGTGCCCGCCGGGATGCCGAGCGGCTGCTGAACGCCGCCTCCACCCAGGCCCAGGAGGCCACCGACCACGCGGAGCAGCTCCGCAATTCCACCGCGACGGAGTCGGACTCGGCCCGCCGGCAGGCCGGAGAGCTGAGCCGGGCCGCCGAGCAGCGGATGGCGGAGGCCGAGGAGGCGCTGCGCAAGGCGCAGTCCGAGGCCGAGAAGCTGGTCACCGAGGCCGAGGCGAACGCCTCCAAGGCGCTGTCCAGTGCCGAGGCCACCAACGAGCAGCGCACCCGTACCGCCAAGGAGCAGGTCGCCCGGCTGGTCAGCGAGGCCACCAAGGAGGCCGAGGCCACCAAGGCGGACGCCGAGCAGGTCGTCGCGGATGCCAAGGCCGAGGCCGAGAAGATCATCGCGGAGGCCTCCGAGAAGGCCCGCACCCTCACCGCCGAGGAGAGCGCCTCCCAGCTGTCCAAGGCCGCGAAGACCGCCGAGGACGTCCTGAACAAGGCGTCCGACGAGGCCAAGCAGACCACGCGGGCCGCCGCCGAGGAGGCCGAGCGGATCCGCACCGAGGCGGAGACCGAGGCCGACCGGCTGCGCGCCGAGGCGCACGACATCGCCGAGCAGCTCAAGGGCACGGCGAAGGACGACACCAAGGAGTACCGCGCCAAGACGGTCGAGCTGCAGGAGGAGGCCCGCCGGCTGCGCGGCGAGGCCGAGCAGCTGCGGTCCGACGCGGTCGCCGAGGGCGAGTCGATCCGTGCCGAGGCCCGGCGCGAGGCCGTGCAGCAGATCGAGGAGGCGGCCAGGTCCGCCGAGGAGCTGCTCGCCAAGGCCAAGGCCGACGCCGACGAGCTGCGGCAGACCGCCACCACGGACAGCGAGAAGGTCCGCACCGAGGCCATCGAGCGCGCGACCGCGCTGCGCCGGCAGGCCGAGGAGACCCTGGAGCGCACCCGCCAGGAGGCCGACCGGCTCCGCGCGGAGTCGGAGGAGCAGTCCGAGGGTCTCAAGGCGGACGCCGAGCGGGCCGCGGCCGAGCTGCGCGAGGAGACCGAGCGGGGCGTCGAGGCCCGGCGCGCGGAGGCCGCCGCGGAGCTGACCCGGCTGCACGCCGAGGCCGAGGACCGGCTGACGGGTGCCGAGCAGGCGCTGACCGAGGCCCGCGAGGAGGCCGGCCGGATCCGCCGGGAGGCCGGCGAGGAGACCGACCGGCTGCGCGCCGAGGCCGCCGAGCGCATCCGTACGCTCCAGCAGCAGGCCGAGACCGAGGCCGAGCGGCTGCGCGACGAGGCCGCCGGTGACGCGTCCGCGTCCCGTGCGGAGGGCGAGGCCATCGCCGTACGGCTGCGGTCCGAGGCCGCGGCCGAGGCGGAGCGGCTCAAGCAGGAGGCCCAGGACACCGCCGACCGGGTGCGTGCCGAGGCGCAGGCGGCCGCCGAGCGGCTGTCCACGGAGGCGTCCGAGACGCTGGCTGCCGCCCAGGAGGAGGCCGCCCGCCGGCGCCGCGAGGCCGAGGAACTCCTCGGTTCCGCCCGTCAGGAGGCCGACCAGGAGCGCGAGCGGGCCCGCGAGCAGAGCGAGGAGCTCCTCGCGTCCGCACGCAACCGTGTCGAGGAGGCGCAGGCCGAGGCGCTGCGGCTGGTCGAGGAGGCGGACCGGCGGGCCACCGAGATGGTGTCGGCCGCCGAGCAGCATGCCCAGCAGGTACGGGACTCGGTCTCCGGGCTGCACGAGCAGGCACAGGACGAGATCACGGGGCTGCGTTCGGCCGCCGAGCACGCGGCGGACCGGACCCGCCGGGAGGCGGAGGAGGAGTCGGACCGGGTCCGCGCCGACGCCTACGCGGAGCGGGAGCGGGCCAGCGAGGACGCCACCCGCATCCGGCGCGAGGCGAACGAGGCGTCCGAGGCCGCGAAGGCGCTGGCCGAGCGGACGGTCGCCGACGCCATGGCGGAGTCGGAGCGGCTGCGTTCGGAGGCGTCCGCGCACGCCCAGCGGGTGCGGACGGAGGCCTCCGACACCATCGCCCAGGCCGAGCAGGACGCCTCGCGTGCGCGCGGCGAGGCCCGGGAGGACGCCAACCGGATCCGTTCGGACGCGGCGACCCAGGCCGACACCCTCATCACGGAAGCCCGCAACGAGGCCGAGCTCCTCCAGAACGAGACCATCGCCGAGGCCGACCGGGTTCGCGCCGACGCCATCGCCAAGGCGGAGAAGCTGATCGCGGACGCCACCGGGGACGCGGAGCGGCTGCGTGCCGAGGCCGCGGAGACGGTCGGTTCCGCCCAGCTGCACGCCGACCGGACCCGTGCCGACGCCGAGCGGCTCAAGGGGGACGCGGAGGCGACGGTGGAGCGCTTGCTGAACTCCGCGCGCCAGGAGGCCGAGCGGACCCTCGACGAGGCCCGCAAGGACGCCAACAAGCGGCGCCAGGACGTGGCCGAGCAGGTCGACACGCTGATCACGGAGACCACCGCCGAGGCCGACAAGCTGCTCACCGAGGCCCAGCAGCAGGCCCACAAGACCACCGCCGACGCCGAGTCGCAGGCCGACACCATGGTGGGCGCGGCCCGCAACGAGGCCGAGCGGCTGGTGTCCGAGGCCACGGTCGAGGGCAACTCGCTGGTGGAGAAGTCCCGTACCGACGCGGACGAGCTGCTCGTCGGCGCCCGCCGGGACGCCACGGCCATAAGGGAGCGCGCGGAGGAGCTGCGCGACCGCATCACCAGCGAGATCGAGGAGCTCCACGAGCGGGCCCGCCGCGAGGCCGCCGAGACCATGAAGTCCACCGGCGACCGCTGCGACGCGCTGATCAAGGCGGCCGAGGAGCAGCTCGCCAAGGCCCAGGCCAAGGCCAAGGACCTGGTCTCGGAGGCCAGCTCCGAGGCGGGCAAGGTCCGGATCGCCGCCGTGAAGAAGGCGGAGGGGCTGCTCAAGGAGGCCGAGCAGAAGAAGGCCACGCTTGTGCGGGAGGCCGAGGAGCTCAAGGCCGAGGCCATCCGCGAGGCCCGGCGCACGGTCGAGGAGGGCAAGCGCGAGCTGGAGATCCTGGAGCGCCGGCGGGAGAACATCAACGGCGAGATCTCCCGTGTCCAGGACGTCCTGGAGGCGTTGGAGTCCTTCGAGGCCCCGTCGTCCGGCAAGGACGGCGGAGTCAAGGCGGGCAGCACGGTGGGGGCCCCTCGATCGGGTGGCAAACCCTCAGAAGGCTAGAGACCGGAGAGGGTTCTGTAGTCTTCTGGGGTATTTGACCGAATCTGGGGCAGAGGCTTTGGCAAGCGTTCTCACAGCGAGCCACCCAAAAGGGGTGTCATTCTCCAGATCAAACACGCATCCGCTCGATGACACACCGCTTTCGCCCCTAGGATTCCACCTATCACCTCACCGGTCTCACTCGACAGGAAACCCATGAGCGACACTTCCCCCTACGGCTTCGAGCTTGTGCGGCGTGGGTACGACCGCGCGCAGGTGGACGAACGCATCTCCAAGCTCGTCTCCGACCGTGACAGTGCTCTCGCCCGCATCACCGCTCTGGAAAAGCGCATCGAGGAGCTCCACCTCGAGACGCAGAACGCCCAGGCCGCCGTCACCGACGCGGAGCCGTCGTACGCCGGTCTCGGCGCGCGTGTCGAGAAGATCCTCCGCCTCGCCGAGGAGGAGGCGAAGGACCTGCGCGAGGAGGCCCGTCGCGCGGCCGAGCAGCACCGCGAGCTCGCCGAGTCGGCGGCCCAGCAGGTGCGCAACGACGCAGAATCGTTCGCTGCGGAGCGCAAGGCCAAGGCCGAGGACGAGGGCGTCCGGATCGTCGAGAAGGCCAAGAGCGACGCGTCGCAGCTGCGCTCCGAGGCCCAGAAGGACGCGCAGTCGAAGCGCGAGGAGGCCGACGCTCTCTTCGAGGAGACCCGTGCGAAGGCCGCGCAGGCCGCCGCCGACTTCGAGACGAACCTCGCGAAGCGCCGCGAGCAGTCCGAGCGTGACCTGGCCTCCCGCCAGCAGAAGGCCGAGAAGCGCCTCGCGGAGATCGAGCACCGCGCGGAGCAGCTTCGCCTGGAGGCGGAGAAGCTGCGCACCGACGCGGAGCGCCGCGCCCGCCAGACCGTCGAGACGGCTCAGCGCCAGGCCGAGGACATCGTCGCCGACGCGAACGCCAAGGCCGACCGGATCCGCTCGGAATCCGAGCGGGAGCTGGCCGCGCTGACCAACCGCCGCGACAGCATCAACGCCCAGCTGACCAACGTCCGCGAGATGCTGGCCACGCTGACCGGTGCCGCGGTGGCTGCCGCCAGCTCGCCGGCGGAGGACGAGCCGATCTCCCGCGGGGTTCCGGCTCAGCAGTCCCGGTAAGCAGTAGCGACGACGAAGGCCCGCATTCCCTCCGGGAGTGCGGGCCTTCGTCGTGGGATACGGGTGCGACGGAGGGGATGCGGGCCTCCGTCATCGGGTGCGGGTTAGTTGGTTTTCGGCGTGGTGGGGCTTCGGTGTCGGGTGCGGGCCGGTGGGGGCTGTCGCGCAGTTCCCCGCGCCCCTGAAGGCAGGGCGCTGCAGCCCGCGCCCCATAGGGGCGCGGGGAACTGCGCGAGCAACCACGACGGAGCCGCACCCGGCTACGGTGCTCACCCCCCTCGGCGCTCCCCCACCCCCACCCACCCGGCAGCACGAACCGGCGCTCGCCCGAGTGGCAGCCCTCCAAACCCGGTCATAGCGTGGCCGCATGATCGAGCTGGAGGGACTGACCAAGCGGTACGGCGACAAGACGGCGGTCGACGATCTCACCTTCACCGTGCGGCCCGGCATCGTGACCGGGTTCCTCGGGCCCAACGGGGCCGGGAAGTCCACGACCATGCGGATGATCCTCGGGCTCGACCACCCCACGGCCGGCCAGGTGCGGATCGACGGCAAGCGGTACCAGCAGCTGAAGGACCCCCTGACGTACATCGGGGCGCTGCTCGACGCGAAGGCCATGCACGGTGGGCGGAGTGCCTTCAACCATCTGCTGTGTCTCGCGCAGAGCAACGGGATTCCGCGGCGGCGCGTGGGCGAGGTGCTGGACACCGTGGGGCTCTCGGCCGTGGCGCGGAAGAAGGCCAAGGGGTTCTCGCTGGGGATGGGGCAGCGGCTCGGGATCGCCGGGGCGCTGCTGGGTGATCCGCGGATCCTGATGTTCGACGAGCCGGTGAACGGGCTCGACCCGGAAGGGATCCACTGGATCCGGACCCTGATGAAATCGCTTGCCGCGCAGGGGCGGACCGTGTTCGTCTCGTCCCACCTGATGAGCGAGATGGCGCTGACCGCCGAGCACCTCGTCGTCATCGGACAGGGGCGGCTGCTCGCCGACACCTCCATGGCGGACTTCATCCGGGCGAACTCACGGTCGTACGTCCGGGTCCGCTCCCCCCAGCGCGAGCGGCTGCTCGACGTGCTGCACGGGGCCGGGATCACCGTCGTCGAGACGGGGACCGGGGCGCTGGAGGTGGAGGGCGGGAAGGCCGAACCGATCGGGGAGCTGGCCGCGCAGAACGGGGTCGTGCTGCACGAGCTGAGCATCCAGCAGGCCTCGCTGGAGGAGGCGTTCATGCAACTGACGGCGGAGTCCGTGGAGTACCACGCGCATTCCGACTCGCCCCCGGTGCCGCAGGAGTGGGGCGCCGGCTGGGACAAGGGGGCTTGAGATGGCGGTCGTCGCGCAGGCCGTGCGATCCGAGTGGACCAAGATCCGGTCCGTCGCGTCCACGGTGTGGACGCTGTCCCTGTCCGTGGTGCTCACCGTGGCTCTCGGGACGCTGCTCTCCTGGCTGGCGAACCACCAGTTCGCGAACATGCCCGCGCGGGAGAGGCTCTCCTTCGACCCGACCAACATCAGCTTCGCCGGGATGACCCTCGGCCAGCTGGCGATGATCGTGTTCGGGGTGCTGGTCGTGTCGAACGAGTACAGCACCGGGATGATCAGGACCTCGCTGGCCGCGGTGCCGCAGCGGGCCACCTTCCTGTTCAGCAAGATCGGGGTAGCGACGGGGCTCGCACTGGCCGTCGGCATGGTGACCAGCTTCACCGCCTTCTTCCTCGGGCAGGCGATGCTCGGCTCCCACCGGGCCCACCTGGGCGACACCGGGGTGCTGCGCGCGGTCATCGGCGGCGGGCTGTACATGACGCTCATCGCGATGTTCTCCATGGGCGTGGCCGCGATGCTGCGCTCGCCGATGCTGTCGATGGGCATCCTGATGCCGTTCTTCTTCCTGATCTCCAACATCCTCGGCAACGTCGACGCGACGAAGAAGATCGGCCGGTTCCTGCCCGACCAGGCGGGCGGCCACATCATGCAGGTGGTGCCGAGAGCCGGCGACGACGTCCCCTACGGGCCCTGGGGCGGGCTCGGGATCATGGGGCTGTGGGTGGTCGCCGCACTGGCCGGCGGGTACGTCCTGCTGAAGAAAAGGGACGCCCAATGACTTGATCGGTACCGACCGTCTTTGCCAGCTCTTGATGGGAACCGTCAGCGCCCGGATATCCTCCTAACCCTTACGGGGGCGTCTGCCCTGCTGTCCTGATCCTTTCGATGGGTGCGGAGCATGATCGAGGCTGTCGGCCTGACCAAGCGCTACGGCGACAAGACCGCCGTGTACAACCTTTCCTTCCAGGTGCGTCCCGGGGCCGTCACCGGCTTCCTCGGGCCCAACGGCTCGGGCAAGTCGACGACCATGCGGATGATCCTGGGTCTGGACAACCCCACCGCCGGCTCGGTCACCATCGGCGGCTATCCGTACCGCAAGCTGCCCAACGCCGCCCGCCAAGTCGGCGCGCTGCTCGACGCCAAGGCGGTGCACGGCGGCCGCAGCGCCCGCAACCACCTGCTCAGCCTGGCCCAGCTGTCCGCCATCCCGGCCCGACGGGTGGACGAGGTGCTCGGGGTCGTGGGGCTGCAGGACGTGGCCGGCAAGCGCTCCAAGGGCTTCTCGCTCGGCATGGGCCAGCGCCTCGGCATCGCCGCCGCGCTCCTCGGCGACCCCCAGGTGCTGCTCTTCGACGAGCCGGTCAACGGCCTCGACCCCGAGGGCATCCTCTGGGTGCGCAACCTGATGAAGTCGCTCGCGGCCGAGGGCCGTACCGTCTTCGTCTCCTCCCATCTGATGAGCGAGATGGCGTTGACCGCCGACCACCTCATCGTCATCGGGCGGGGCCAGCTGCTCTCCGACATGAGTGTGACGGACTTCATCTCGGCCAACTCCGCCGACTTCGCGAGAGTCCGCACCCCGGACACCGAGCCCCAGCAGCGCGAGAAGCTCAGCTCGGCGCTGACCGAGGCGGGCGGCCATGTGCTGCCCGAGCAGGACGGCGCGCTGCGGGTGACCGGCCTGCCGCTGCCGCGGATCAGCGACCTCGCGCACGAGGCGGACGTACGGCTGTGGGAGCTGTCGCCGCACCAGGCCTCCCTCGAAGAGGCGTACATGCGGATGACGCAGGGCGCCGTGGACTACCGGTCCACCACCGACCAGAAGGCCGGGCTCCAGCAGCCGCTGCCGCCCGGGGCGCAGCCGCCGATGCCGGTGCCCGGACAGGGCCAGCCGGGCTGGTACGCCCCGCCGCCACCCCAGCAGGGCGGCGCCCCGTTCGCGAACCCGTACGGGGCACAGGGGGCGCCCGCGAGGCCGTACGGCGCTCCGCAGGGGCCGTACAACCCCTACGCGGCCCCGGCGCCCGCGCCCGCCCCGGCGCCCGCTGCCGAATCGTCACAGCCGGCCTCCGCGCCCGCCGCCGCCCCTGCCGCGCCCGCCTCCGCCCCCGCCGACCTGACCAAGCCCGAGGACGCCCGATGAGCACCCACCAGCCCCCGATGCCGCAGGCACCCCAGGCCGCGCCCGACTGGCAGGCGGCGCCCGGCGGTCCGTACCCCGGTTACACCTCGCCGATCCCGGTGGTGCGCACGAACCTCAGGCACGCGATCACCTCCGAGTGGACGAAGATCCGGTCAGTGCGCTCGACGATGTGGACGCTCGGCGTGTTCGTGCTGCTCGTCGTCGGCATCGGCCTGCTCGCCGCCGCGGTGGTCAGCGGCTCCTCCTCCGAGGACCTCGGCGGCCAGAACGCCCTGTCCCTGGGCTTCTTCGGACTGCTGCTCGGCTGCATCTGCATCATCACGCTGGGCGTGCTGACCACGGCCTCCGAGTACGGCACCGGCATGATCCGTACCACGATGGTGGCCTGCCCGTCCCGGGTGCGGGTGCTCGCCGCGAAGTCGATCGTCTTCTTCGCGGTCGCCTTCGTGATCACGCTCGCGACCAGCTCGTTCGTCGCCATGACCCAGGTGTCGATGCTGGGCCACAGCGCCCGGACGCCCACCGGCGGGGAATGGCTGAAGGCGACCGTCGGCGTCAGCCTCTACATCGCGCTGCTCGGGCTGCTCTCCCTGCTCGTCGGTTCCGTCATCCGGCACTCGGCGGGCGCCATCACCATCATGATCGGCGCGGTGCTCGCCCCGCTGGTGATCGCGCTGTTCATGTTCTCCTCGCAGCTGGAGAAGGTGCGCACGGCCCTGTTCGAGTACTCGATCCCGAACCAGATGAGCATCTTCTACTCCAACTCGCTCGGCGACGGCGGCCCTTCGGGCTGGGACCCGCTGTGGATCGTCCTGGGTGTGACGGCCGTCGCGTTCGCGGGCGCCTGCGCGCTGCTGGAGAAGCGGGACGTGTAGCCGTACGGCTCGTACGGCTCCCGGACAGCCGTACTGCTCTCAGAACTTCGGCGCGTTACGGGACCGCTGCACCCGCGTGGTGCGGCGGTCCTTCGCGTTCCAGCAGGCCTTGTGCCAGTGCCGGCGCTCGTCGACGCCCGAGTGCTCGGGCCAGGCCACCACATGCGGGACACCGGAGGCGATCACCTGGTCGCAGCCCGGGCAGCGGTACGTCTTGCCGACCGCGCTGGCGCCGGCCACATGCCGTACGCTCCACTCCTCGCCCTGCCAGCTCTCCGTGGACTGCCAGCCGCCGTAGCGATCCGCGCGGTCGTCCTCGGCGCTCCGGCCGGAGGAGGCCGCCGGGTTCGGGCCCTTGGGTCGGTTGCGACGCGGGGACACGGGACACCTCTCGGGGCTATACAGGAAGCACGGGCTGTGACCAGCCTACGACGCGCGTACGGGGGTACGCGTAGGGCACCAACCCGCACAAGTCCCCCTGCAGGGCGACCCATTCTCCAGACAATCCGCAAATCTCTTCGCCAGGCCGTGTCCTCGGCACGTGTCAGACGGTTATGCCGCGTGGGGGAGCTCCGGGTAGGAGCCAGGAAAGCAGGAAATGCGATGCACGTTGGAAGTTTTGTGCTGGCCGCCCAGTTCCCGGGCCAGGGCCAGGGGGAGGCCCTGCACCGGGCGGTGCGCACAGCGGAAGTGGCCGAGGAGGCCGGTCTGGACGCGGTCTGGCTGGCCGAGCACCACTTCGTGCCGTACGGCACGTGCCCGTCCGCGGTCACCCTGGCGGCGCTGCTGCTGGGCCGCACCAGCCGCCTCAGGGTCGGTACGGCGGTGAGCGTACTGCCCACGGTCCACCCGGTGGCGCTCGGCGAACAGGCCGCGCTGCTGCATGTGACCAGCGGCGGCCGCTTCACGCTCGGCGTGGGGCGGGGCGGGCCGTGGGTGGATCTGGAGGTGTTCGGGGCCGGACTGGAGGCATACGAACGGGGCTTCCCGGAATCACTCGATCTGCTGGTCCGCTGGCTGCGCGAACCGCGCGTGTCGGCCAGGGGTCCGCGCTTCTCGTTCCGTGAAGTGCCGGTCGTACCGCGCCCGTCGGAGGCGCTGACCGAGGTGCCGGGACCGGAGGTCGTGGTCGCGTGCACCTCACCGGCGAGCGTCCGGCTGGCCGCCGAGCGAGGGCTGCCGATGCTGCTCGGCATGCATGTCGGGGACGAGGAGAAGGCCGAGATGGTCGCCCTGTGGCGACAGCACGCGCGGGCGGCCGGGCGGCCCACGGAGGAGATCACGGGCGCCGCCCATGTCTCGGCCGGGGTCTGCCAGATCGCCGACCGGCGCACCGACGCCGTGGAGACCCTGACGAAGGCGATGCCCGGCTGGCTGAAGCAGGGGCTGGAGGCCCATGTGACGGTGGACGGCCGGATCCGCTCGATGCGCGACCCGCTCGCGTACACGGAACTGCTCTGCGGACTGCACCCGGTGGGTACCCCGCGGCTGTGTGTCGACCGGCTCGCCGCGACCTCCGAGCGGACCGGTATCTCCCGTTTCGCCCTGTTGACCGAGGGATCCGGAGACCTTGCGGCCACGGAGGAGAACGTACGACGGCTGGGTGCCGAGGTACTGCCGCACCTCCGGTGACCTCACACCTCCGCGGGGAGCTTGCCGCCCCAGTGACTGTGCACCTCCCGCGTGTGGAGCGGCAAGCAAGCGGCTCACTGCGTCAGCAGTACCGGAGCTCCGCGTCAGCAGTCCCGGAGCTCCGGGGACTGGTTCAGCAGCTGACTGCGCACCGAGGTGAAGCGGGCCAGCGTCTCGTCGACCGAGACGTCCAGCGGGAACACCGCAACCCGGTGGCAGTTCTGGAAGGCAAGCCGCACACCGAAGTGCCGCTGCAGGGCGCCGCGTATGGCGTCACTCGCGAGCGCACGCAGCAGCTGACCGCGTGCCTGCTCGTCCGGCGGGGGCGTCTGGTTGTCGGCGAAGTCTCCGCCGTCCACCTTCAGCTGGGCCACCAGGGAGCTGATCATCTCCCATGCGTAGGGCAGGGAGGTCCGGACGCAGTCGACGAATTCTGCTTCGTCGACCTCGCCTCGCTCGGCCTGTTCGAGTAGGGCCGGTGAGACGTCGAGCGACATGGGTACTCCTCTCGCACCCCCGAACAGCAGGGGTTGGCGGACAGATAAGGGAGTTCGCGATACCGAACACTCTGAGTACACACTTCGCGACCTCCCGTTTACTACGGTAGGCAACGGACGGTGACCCCACCAGGAGATTGCGTATATGCGCCGGTCCCTTTAGGCACACAATCGGCCAGTGTTGAACAGGGGTGTCCGGGAGACCCGCCAGAACCGGTCGCGGGGGCCGGGTAGCCGCGGGGTGATCAAGAAGTGTGGCCCGCAGGGCCTCGTTCGCGGGTGGTGGCGGGAGACAGGTGGGCGAATCGCGTGCAGGGCGGGGCGTCGAGTAGCGTTGCCGACCATGCGTCTCGTCATCGCCCGGTGCTCCGTCGACTACGCCGGCCGGCTCACCGCCCACCTTCCCTCCGCTCCCCGTCTGATCCTGGTCAAGGCGGACGGCAGCGTCTCCATCCACGCGGACGACCGGGCCTACAAGCCCCTCAACTGGATGTCGCCGCCGTGCACCCTCAAGGAGGGGGCCGGTGACGAGGAAGGCGTCTGGACCGTCATCAACAAGGCGGGCGAGAAGCTCATCATCACGATGGAGGAGATCCTCCACGACTCCTCGCACGAGCTGGGCGTCGACCCCGGCCTGATCAAGGACGGCGTGGAAGCGCATCTGCAGGAGCTGCTGGCCGACCGCATCGAGACCCTCGGCGACGGCTACACCCTCATCCGCCGCGAGTACATGACGGCGATCGGCCCGGTGGACATCCTCTGCCGCGACGCGGACGGCCAGACCGTCGCGGTCGAGATCAAGCGCCGGGGCGAGATCGACGGCGTGGAACAGCTCACCCGCTACCTGGAGTTGCTGAACCGCGACCCCCATCTGGCGCCGGTCCGCGGCATCTTCGCGGCCCAGGAGATCAAGCCGCAGGCTCGCGTCCTCGCCACGGACCGGGGCATCGGCTGCACGGTGCTGGACTACGACGCGCTGCGGGGCGTCGAGGACGACAAACTGCGGTTGTTCTGACCGCCGGTGGCCGGCGCGGCCACCGGCAGCCGGGGAAGCCGGTTGAGCGGTGCCGAGCAGGTGCCGGTGACCACGACGCCTCCCACCGGGCGGGAGGCGGACAAAACGGTCACGCCTTCCGGTCGGCCGGCAGACCGAGGGTGATCAACGCCGCGACCGCGGCGCCCGCCGCCATGGCCGGCGAGGTCGTCATGGCGGCACCGGAAGGACCGTCGCCGCCGGAGGCCAGGGCCAGGTAGCCGCTGCCGTAGGCGGCGACACCGATCACCTGGCCGAGCCGGTTGACGGTGGTCCAGCACACCGCTGGCGCCCACGGCGTGGGCGGCCGGCGCATGAGCCACGGCGAAGGCGAACAGCGTGCTGAACGCCAGGCCCACCCCGGCGCCGAACGGCCCGATCGACACCTCCATGCCGACGTTGATGCCACCGGAGCGGGTGCTGAGCGCGAGCCGCCCCGCCCCGCCCCTGCCGGGCTCCGACGGGCGCTGGGGCGGCTGACACCGGGCATGAGGTGAGGGCCGGTCTCCGCGGTGGGAGACCGGCCCTCGGCCGTGGCTCAGATGATCGTGCCCGAGCCGGCCGACGCGCTCTCGCTGCTGCCCTCCGAGGCCGCTGCCGAGCTGCTCGACGCAGCCGGGGCGCTGGATGCGGGGCCGCTGGCCGAGTTGGTCGTGCTGGGGGTGTCGGTCGGGGCCGATGACGAGGGCGACACGGAGTCGCTCGGCGACGGTGAGGACGACTTCGAAGGGCTCGCCGATGCCGACTTCGAATGCGACGGTGTCGGTGTCGGCGACTTCGACGGCGAGTGTGTCGTGCCGCCGCTCGACGACCCCTTCGTCCCGGTCGGCGTGTCCGAAGGCGTCGCGCCGCCCGTCGGAGATGTCGGGTCGTCCGAGGTGCCGAGCGTGCCGTCGGCGCCCGGGTCCGTCGGCCTGCTCGTCGCCGTGCCCGTGTCCGACGTGCCCGAGGACTGCTTGGGGTCCGCGCCCAGGCTGCCGTCGCCCGTGCCCTCGCTCGCCGAAGGGTTGACGCTCACGTTGTTGGACGGGTCGTCGGCGTTGTCGTGGGACGTCATGCCCAGCCCGACCACGGTGCCCAGGACGGCGGTGAGGAGGACGCCCGCGCCCACCGCCACCAGGTTGCGGCGGGCCATGCGGACCAGGCCGCCGCCGCTCTCGACCGGCGCCGGCTCCTCCGGGACCCGGCGGGTGACCACCGTGTCCGAGAACGGGGAGTGCACGGCCGGGAAGGGTGTCGTGACCCCTCCCGCCGGGGATACGGACTCCTCGTGGCGGGCGTCGGGTATCTCGTCGCCCGCCGTCGCGGCGATGGCGGGGAGCGCCTCGCCCGAGAGGTCGGCGACCAGCGCCAGCGCACGCCGGCCGGCCGTCGTACCCCGCTTGTCGGAGAGCGCCCCGCGCAGGCCGATCGAGGCCTCCAGCTCGGCCCGGGCCCGGTCCAGCTGGCCGCCGCAGAGCGCGAGTATCCCCAACTCGTGGTGGAAGTAGGCCTGTTCGCGGACCTCGGCGGCGAGCCGGGAGGCTTCGGCGCCGGCTCGCAGCGCGGCTTCCCAGGCGCCCCAGTGCAGCCCGGCCGCGAACGCGGGCGCGGCCGTACGGGCCAGTCGTACCGGTGTGGACTCCTCGTCCTCGGCCGGTGCCACGGTGGCGGGGACGAGGACGGCCAGCGCGGCGAGGAGCGCGTCGGCCTCGGCACAGACCCGCTCCGGGGTGACGGAGGGGTGGCCGGCCCACCAGGCGTAGTGCTGGGCGGCGGTGAGCGCCTGGGCCGCGGTGTCGTCGGCGTAGCCGGCGGCCTCCAGCTGCTGCAGGACGCCCGCGGCGAGCCGGTAGCGGGAGCCCACCGGGGAGACCAGTCCGCAGGCCGCCAGTTCGCCGAGGGCCGCGTCCGCGTGGGTGTCGCCGACGAGGGCGGGCAGATGGGCCTGGTGCGGGACCTCGCCGGCGAGGGCGACCGCGAAGCGCAGGGTGGCCCGGGCGGAGGCGCTGAGCCGGGCGGCGAGCAGCGGGGCGGGCGCGGCCGCCTCACCGAGGGACGGGAGCGGGACCTCGTCGGTGGCCTCGGCGTCGAAGGGCACGTCGAGCGGTGCATCGACCGGCAGCTCGGAGGCGAAGACGCCGAACTCGTCGACCGCGTCCGTGCTGGCGCGCAACTGGTCGCGCTGGCGGAGCAGTGCGCCCGCCTGCACGAACCGCAGCGGCAGGCCTTCGGACTCGAACCAGAGGTCGCCGGCCCAGTTGGCCTCCTCCTCGGTGAGCACCCGGCCGACCGCGCGCTCCAGGATGTCCACTCCCCCGGCCCGCTCCAGTCCGCTGAGGGGGACCTCCTCGACGGCGGAGTCGGCGGAGGGGGCCGGCACGTCCGGGGTGGCGCCGATGAGGAAGGCGCACTCGGGGGTGGCGTCGATCAGCTCGTCGAGCCCGGCGCCGCCGAACTCGATGTCGTCGAGGACGACGACCGCGCCGATGTCACGGATCAGTTCGAGGAGTTCGTCGTGTCCGGGCCGGTGGGCGGGCGCCTTGTAGACGGCGTGGAAGAGGTCGTGGAGCAGGTCTTCGGGGGTGCGGTGGAAGCCGTTGAGGCGGACCACACCGTCGGGGGCGAGGTCGGAGCAGTCGTCGGCGACCAGGTCGAGGAGTGCGGTGCGGCCGGAGCCCGAGGGGCCGGTGAGACGTACGGAGCGGCCGCGGGCGAGGAGTCGTACGAGATGCTCGCGGTCGTCCTGGCGCTCCAGGAGGTGCAGTTCGGGCTGGGCGGGGCCGGGCGGTACCGGCGGCCGGGCGGCGCGCTCGTGGTCGGTGCGCTCGGCGGCGGTGCGCTTCTCGGGTCTGGCGGGGCGTTCGGCCGGCGGGCAGGGTTCTATCTCGCTGCCGTCGACGGGGTTGACGGTCAGCAGGAAGTCACCGGTGACCAGCCGTGCCGTGCGAGCCGGTGCGCTCTGGCCGAAGTCGTTGGTGAGGGATTCCCTGGGCGGGCGCTGGCGCGGCGTGCTGCCGTCGCCGTCCTGGCCGTACCCCTCGGGTCCCGGGTTGATCGGGTCCATAGGTTCCTAGCCCCCCAAAAGCGTGGTGTGCCGTGAATTCGGGCCCCTCCCGGCCTGTTGCACACTGCGCTGTCGCTTCTGGTCCGGGCCCGCGCTCGAAGGGTGGTAAGGGCGGCGGGCGACCGAACCTTAAACCTTGGCACAGTATCTACGACAGTCCGGGGTGCCGCGCCGTCCGAGACATCACAGTCTCGTGAGGATTGCGCCTGACATGCGCATGTGCGCCGTCCGCCCGGGGCACCCCCTGCGTCACACCCTGGGCAGCGACTCCACCCCGATGCCCCCCTCGATCGCCAGGATCCGGTGCAGCCGGGTGGCCACCAGCAGGCGCTGCATCTGCGGCGGTACGTCGCGCAGCACCAGGCGGCGGCCGCAGCGGCCGGCCCGCCGGTGGGCCCCCATGATCACCCCGAGTCCGGTGGCATCCCAGGAGTCCAGCTCGGACAGGTCCAGCACCAGATCGCCGACTCCGTCGTCGACGGCCGTGTGCAGGACCGTACGGGCGTCCGCCGCGCTGCGGACGTCGAGGCGGCCCCCGACGACCAGCTCGGCGTGGTCGCCCCTGATGTACATATGCGCTCCCCGAGAGTGCGTGTCCTACTCCATGAAAGTGATGTCCGGTGATGCAACTTCTGACTGCATTCGACGGTCCGAGGTTGCCATCTGTAAGCGAACCGATACCGAATTCACCCCCAGGAGGGACACTCCTGGGGTTTGTACGTTTTCAGAGGTGGTTCAGTTCTGGTTCCGATGTGATTCGGAAGCGGTCAGAGGTGGTACGCACTGGTGTTTCAGTACGTGTAGAACCCCTGCCCGCTCTTGCGTCCGATGTCACCGGCGTCAACCATCCGGCGCATCAGCTCCGGTGGTGCGAACTTCTCGTCCTGCGACTCGGTGTAGATGTTGCTGGTGGCGTGCAGCAGGATGTCGACGCCGGTGAGGTCGGCCGTGGCCAGCGGGCCCATGGCGTGACCGAAGCCCAGCTTGCAGGCCAGGTCGATGTCCTCGGCGGTGGCGACGCCCGACTCGTACAGCTTGGTGGCCTCGACGACGAGCGCCGAGATCAGCCGGGTCGTCACGAAGCCGGCGACGTCCCGGTTGACGACGATGCAGGTCTTGCCGGTGGACTCGGCGAACTCCCGCGCGGTGGCGAGGGCTTCGTCGCTGGTCTTGTAGCCGCGGACGAGCTCGACGAGCTGCATCATCGGCACCGGCGAGAAGAAGTGGACGCCGACGACCCGCTCGGGGTGCTCGGTGGCCGCCGCGATCTTGGTGATCGGGATGGCGGAGGTGTTGGAGGCGAGCACGGCGTCCGGGCGCACGATCTTGTCGAGCGCGCGGAAGATCTCGTGCTTGACCTCCAGCTTCTCGAAGACCGCCTCGACCACGATGTCCGCGTCGGCGACGGCGTCCAGGTCGGTGGTCGTGGTGATGCGGGCCAGGGCGGTGTCGGCGTCGTGCGCCTCCAGCTTCCCCTTGCTCACGAACTTGTCGTACGAGGCATGGATACCGCCGATCGCACGGTCCAGTGCCTCGTCGGTGACGTCACGCAGGACCACGTCCCAGCCGGCCTGTGCGGCGACCTGGGCGATGCCGGAACCCATCAGGCCGGCACCGATGACGGCAAGCTTCCGTGCCACTCCGCTCCCCTTACACGCTGTTTAGGTATGGCTCTTGGGCGGACCCTAGCGCTCGTGAGGGGCCGGGAAACCCGGTAAGTAATGCGTGTCACGGTCTCAGGGGGTGAGACAACCGTCACGTCCCGTCAGACGGTCGCGGCGGCACCGGCCATTCCGCGTCTCGCACCGCGTAGTTGAGGACCTTCTCGCTCAACAGGTCCTCGATGTCGTCGAGAAGCACCAGTACCTCACGTGATACTTCGCGAGGATCGCCCCCCTTGACCATTTCGCGACCGATGACCGACATGACCGTACTGTGCACCCAGCCGAGCTGACCGGCGATCAGGTGCGGCATGGGGTCGTCGGCCGGGGCGCCGGTGTCCTCGCGCAGCGCGTCCTCCAGCTTGGCCTGAACCTCCTGCCCGATCGCCCACAGCCGGGAGCGCAGCGCGGGCGCGTTCTCGATGACGCGCATGAAGGCGGCGTATCCGGACATCAGGCCGACCCGGGGCGACACCGCCTCGACCTCCTCGCGCAGCTCCCGCAGGACGGCGGCGGCGGCCGACTCCCCCGCGTTCCGCCCGCGCACCCAGCGGGCCATCCGGTCGACCAGCCCGGCGGAACGGTCGAAGAAGAGGTCCTCCTTCGCCGGGAAGTAGTTGTAGACGGTGTTGACGGAGACGTCGGCGGCGTCGGCGATCTCCGCGACCGTCACGGCGTCGAAGCCACGCTCGACGAACAGGCCCGTGGCGACATCGGAGATGTACTGCCGGGTCTGCCGCTTCTTCCGCTCCCTGAGCCCTTCCGCCATGTGCGCATCCTAGCCTTCGCTGGGGTCGGATAAATTTTGGAGGCATTGCAAAATTTCAGGGACTCTGTTTTTCTGAGGGGCATGGCAGCAGCAGTCATCAGCGCGGCCGGACTGGCCCGTACCTTCCAGACCAAGCGCGGCCCGGTGGAGGCCGTGCGCGGGATCGACCTCACCGTCCGCGAGCGCGAGATCCTCGGCTTCCTCGGCCCGAACGGCGCCGGCAAGACGACCACCCTGCGGATGCTCACCACCCTGCTCGCGCCGACCGGGGGCACGGCCTCGGTCGCCGGCCACGACCTGGCGGCCGATCAGGTCGGGGTACGGCGCGCGTGCGGCTACGTGGCCCAGTCGGGCGGGGTCGACCCGAGCATCGGTGTGCGCGAGGAACTCGTCACCCAGGGCCGCCTCTACCGCCTGACCAGGGACCAGGCGGCCGCCCGGGCCCGGGAGCTGGCGCACGACCTGGGCTTCGCCGGGCTCCTCGACCGCAAGTGCGGCACGCTCTCCGGCGGCCAGCGCCGGCGCCTCGACATCGCGATGGCCCTCACCCACCGCCCGAAGGTGCTGTTCCTCGACGAGCCGACGACCGGCCTGGACCCCGGCAGCCGGGCCGACCTGTGGGATCTGGTCCGCCGGCTGCGCGACGAGCACGGCACGACCGTCTTCCTGACCACCCACTACCTGGACGAGGCCGACGCCCTCGCCGAGCGCCTGGTCGTCGTCGACCAGGGTGTGGTCGCGGCCGAGGGCACACCGAGCGCCCTGAAGCTCCGATACGGCGGCTCGATCGACGCGAGCCTCCAGGACACCTTCCTCGCCATCACCGGCCGCGGTCCCTCCCCGGCCGACGTGACACCCGTAGCCGTATAGGAATCCGGAAGAGATGCTGCTCCACGACACCGGCCTGATCTACGGCCGCTACCTCCGCCAGTCCCTGCGCTCCCGCTTCGCCCTGCTCTTCGGTGTGCTGATGCCGTTGCTGTACCTGCTGTTCTTCGGGCCACTGCTGACGCGCCTGCCGCTGGGCCCCCGCGGCTCCAGCTGGCAGGTCCTCGTCCCCGGGCTGCTGCTCCAGCTGTCCCTGTTCGGCGCCTCGTTCGCCGGATTCGCCATCATCCTCGAGAACGGCCAGGGCGTGGTGGAGCGGATGCGCGTGACGCCCGTCAGCCGTCTCGCACTGCTGCTGGGCCGGGTCCTGCGGGACGCCACCGTCTTCGTCTTCCAGGCCGTGCTGCTGGTGCTGGCCGCGGTGGCGATGGGGCTGCGCGCCCCGGCGCCCGGCATCCTGATCGGCTTCGCCTTCGTGGCCCTGCTGACCGTCGCGCTGGGTTCGCTGTCGTACGCGCTGGCCTTCAAGGTCCGCACGCCGCAGGAGTTCGGCCCGCTGATCAATGCCCTGACCATGCCGTCCATGCTCCTGTCCGGCCTGATGCTCCCGATGACCCTGGCCCCCGCCTGGCTGGACGTCCTCTCCCACCTCGTCCCGTTCCGCTACCTGGTGGACGCCGTCCGGGACGCCTACGCAGGCTCGTACACGAGCACGCACATGCTGTACGGCGTCCTCGTCGCCGTCGGCTTCGCGACACTCGCCGTGACAGTGGGCACACGCGTCTTCCGTACCGCCGGAGCGTAACTACGCTGGCCACATGGTCAATCTGACACGCATCTACACCAGGACCGGCGACCAGGGCAGCACCGCCCTCGGGGACATGAGCCGGGTCGCCAAGACCGATCTGCGGATCTCGGCGTACGCGGACGCCAACGAGGCGAACGCCGTGATCGGGACCGCGATCGCACTGGGCGGGCTGGACGAGGAGATCGTCAAGGTCCTC
Source organism: Streptomyces sp. Ag109_O5-1 (assembly GCF_003814875.1). Taxonomy (GTDB): domain Bacteria; phylum Actinomycetota; class Actinomycetes; order Streptomycetales; family Streptomycetaceae; genus Streptomyces; species Streptomyces sasae. The sequence continues at coordinate 4,116,565 of NZ_RKQF01000001.1, forward strand.
ACCCGGGTGCAGAACGACCTCTTCGACGTCGGCGCGGACCTGTCCACACCCGTGGTGGAGAACCCGGAGTTCCCGCCCCTGCGTGTCGAGCAGTTCTACGTCGACAAGCTGGAGGCGGACTGCGACCGCTTCAACGAGCGGCTGGAGAAACTGCGTTCCTTCATCCTGCCGGGCGGTACCCCGGGCGCGGCCCTGCTCCACCAGGCCTGCACGGTCGTACGGCGGGCCGAGCGGTCGACCTGGGCCGCGCTGGAGGTGCACGGCGAGGTGATGAACCCGCTGACGGCGACCTATCTGAACCGGCTGTCGGATCTGCTCTTCATCCTCGCCCGCACCGCCAACAAGGACATCGGGGACGTGCTCTGGGTGCCGGGCGGGGAGCGCTGAGGCGCGGCGCTCCCCGCCCCGCCCCCTGCTCAGCGGTCCGTGTCGTCCTTGGCCGTGTCCTTGTCCGCCTGCGCGAGCGCGGATTCGGCGGCGGCCACTTTCTGCTGCATCTGCGAGTAGCCGGAGGGGGTGGCCGCGGCCTTGTCCGGCGACCCGGCGGTGTGGGCGCAGCCCGCGGTGAGTCCCGCGAGGACGGCGAGCGCGGCGGCCGCGAGCTTCGGGCGCATCAGCTCGCGCCCCCGTGGTTGCTCCGGCACCAGGTCTGCACATCGGCCAGATCCTGCTTCCGCTGCTCCAGCATCGGCACCAGGGACTTGCGGAAGGTGAGCCGGTCCTGGAGGTAGGTGGCGACCTCGGCATGGCCCGCCGCCTTCGCGTTGTCCAGCCGCTTCTGCAGCCGGGCGATCGAACCCCGGCGGTCCGCCCCGGCGTTCAGCCGCTGCAGCGCGCGGTCGATGCGCTGGTCGATCCTGGGCGCCCGCTTGCACAGGGCCTGCGCCCCGTCCCCGGTCGGGGGCGCCGTCGGCCCGGGCGTGCCGCCGGCCTCGGCCGCGCCGGTACCCGCGGCCAGCAGGGCCGCGGTGGCGAGCCCCACGAGCAGGGCGCGCCGCTGGTGTCGTGCGTACATCGCGTTCTCCGTTCCGCGGACGGCCCCGTCGTCCGTCCGACGCGACGGAGGCTAGGAACTGTCTTTGGGGAAACTCTGTGACCGGTTTGTCCGGGCTGTGGCGATCAACCAGTCCCGGTGCTCGGGCAGTTCGCCGCCGGCCCGGGGCAGCCGTACCTCGAAGCGGGCTCCGCCGCCGTCCGGACCGTCCGTGACCGTGACCCGTCCCTGGTGCAGCGCGGTCTGCTGGGCGACCAGCGTCAGACCGAGCCCCGAGCCCGAGCTGCCGGGTCCACGCCGGAACCGCTCGAAGATGCGGTCCCGTTCGGCGGCCGGCACTCCTGCTCCGCGGTCGTCGACGGTGATCACGGCCTGTCCGTCCGCGCTCCGCAGCCCGACCGTCACATCGGCCCGGCCGTCCGGGTCCCGGCCGTGGGCCAGCGCGTTGGCGAGCAGGTTGTCCAGGAGCAGCCGCAGTCCTGGTTCCCAGCCGTGGACCGTGAGCCCGGGCGCCGCGTCCACGGTGATCCGGTCGTCCGGGGCGCGCCGCCGGGCCTCGGCCGCCGCCGCGTCGGCGACGTCCGCCAGGTCCACGGTGCCCAGGGCTTCCACCTCGACCAGGTCGCCCCGTCCCAGCTCGCGCAGCATCACCAACAGGCCGAGCAGCCGGGCGTGTTCGTGGCGCAGGTCGGTGAGGACCTCCGTGCGGTCGGGCTCCGGGAGGTGGGGGTGTGCGGCGAGGATGTCGACGTTGGTGCCCATGCTCATCAGCGGGGTGCGCAGCTCGTGGGCGGCCGCCACCGAGAAGGAACGGGCGGTGTCCAGCGCCTCGGCGGTGCGGGCGGCCTGTTCGTCGTAGCGGGCGAGGGCCTTCTGGAGTGTGGCCGCCAGGTCGTCGACCTCGGTCACCCCGGTCGGCTCGTGGTGCAGTCGGGCGGTGCTGGTGCGCGGGTCGAGCCCCGCGGTGCGGCTGCGGAGCCGGCGCAGCGGACCGGTGGCGCCGGTGGCGATGCCCCAGGCGAGCAGGCCGGACAGGGGAGCGGCGAGCAGGGCGGTCACCAGGACCCGGCGTCGGACGAGCCGCAGCTGTGCCTGGTCCGCGGCGTTCGGTGCGAAGACCCACAGGGTGCCGGAGCCGCGGACGGTTGTGAGGGGCTCGGCCAGCGCGCGCCAGCTGGTCCCGCCGTCCCGGACCGTGACCGGGACGGCCGCCCGCCGGGCGGGCAGCGGGACCGAGACGTCCGGCTGGGGGCCGCCGCTGAAGGTGGCGTCCGGTCCGACGACCCGTACACCGACGTCCAGGGCCGCGCTGAACAGCTGACGCTCGCGAGTGTCGGCCGCCTTGGCCCGGCCGCCCGCGCTGGCCCGCAGCAGGGCGCGGGCGGCCGGGGCCACGGCCGTGGCGCGGGCGCGGAGATGGTCGTCCTCGGCCCGGTGCAGATCGTTGCCGACGAGGCGGAGCAGCAGCCAGCCGGAGGCGAGCACGAGCAGCGGCACGGTCACCCCGACCGCGAGCCCGATGCGGGTGGAGAGCCTCACGACGACGAGTCCCTCAGCACGAAGCCGACCCCGCGCACCGTGTGCACGAGCCGGGACCGCCCGTCCGCCTCCAGTTTGCGGCGCAGATAGCTGACGAACGTGTCGACGGCGTCGCTGCGGACGTCGAAGTCGTAGCCCCACACCCGGTCCAGCAGCTGGTCCCGGGTGAGGACGATCCCGGTGTTACGGGCGAGCACCGCCAGGAGTTCGAACTCACGCCGGGTCAGGTCGAGCGGCCGGCCGTCCCGTTCCGCGGTGCGGGCCGCCGGGTCGATCACCAGGCCGGCCACCCGCAGCACCTCCCGGCCGGTGGGCGGCCTACGGCGCAGCAGCGCCCGTAGCCGCAGCACCAGCTCCTGGAGGGCGAAGGGTTTGACGAGGTAGTCGTCGCCGCCCGCCTGGAGCCCGGCGATCCGGTCCGCGGTCTCGTCCAGCGCGGAGAGCATCAGCACGGGCAGGTCGAGGCCGTCGTCGCGGAGCCGGGTGCACACCTCGATGCCGCTCATGCCGGGCATCGACACATCGAGCACCAGCACGTCGGGCGGGGTGTCCCGGATCTCGGCGAGGGCCGCGGCCCCGCTGTCGGCCACCCGGACGGCGAAGCCGCTCAGCCTCAGTCCACGCTCCAGCGAGCGCCGGATGGCCGCGTCGTCGTCCACCACCAGCACGCCTCCGGGGCGTTCCCCCTCGCTCATGCCCGCCTCCCTCTCTCAGTGCCTGGTCAGCGTACGGCCCTCCGCCGGGCGGAGGGCAGCGGTCGTGGTCGGCCGCTCGGGCCGCCGTCGGCCCGCGCGGCGCGGCTGAGCACAAGCGGGCGGACCGGCAAGGGAGTTGGGGATCCGACACCACGTATACAGAGTGGTCCAGACCTATTGACCGGTGGTCCAGACCTTTCTATCCTCACGGCACTGTGGGTATGAGGCTCAGTCATGCCCACGTCACCCCCGATCGAGAGGGAGGCGCAGCATGCGCTTCAGACACAGAGCCGCGGCGGGGTTCGCGACCCTGTTGCTCCCCCTGGCCGGTCTGGTCGGCCTCGCGAGCCCGGCCCAGGCCGCGACGTCCGCCACCGCCACCTACACCAAGTCCTCGGACTGGGGTACCGGCTTCGGCGGCCAGTGGACCGTCAAGAACACCGGTACCACGTCGATCAGTTCATGGACCGTCGAGTGGGACTTCCCCTCCGGGACGTCGGTCACCTCCGCGTGGGACGCGGACGTCACCTCCTTGGGCACCCACTGGACCGCCAAGAACAAGTCCTACAACGGCACCATCGCCCCCGGCGCCTCCGTCTCCTTCGGCTTCAACGGCGCCGGCTCCGGATCACCGAGCAACTGCCTGATCAACGGCGCCAGTTGTGACGGCGGTACCACCGTCCCCGGCGACTCGGCCCCCTCCGCGCCCGGCACCCCGACCGCGTCCGGCATCACCGACACCTCGGTGAAGCTGAGCTGGGCCGCCGCCACCGACGACAACGGCGTCAAGAACTACGACGTCCTGCGCGACGGCAAGGTGGTCTCCACGGTGACCACCACCTCGTACACCGACACGGGTCTCACCGCCGGCACCGACTACTCGTACACCGTCCAGGCCCGCGACACCGCCAACCAGACGGGCCCGGTCAGCGGCGCGGTCGCGGTGCACACCACCGGCGGTACGACCACTCCCCCGACCACCGGCTCCAAGGTCAAGCTCGGCTACTTCACCGAGTGGGGCATCTACGGCCGTAACTACCAGGTCAAGAACCTGGTGACATCCGGCTCCGCGGCCAAGATCACGCACATCAACTACGCCTTCGGCAACGTGACCAACGGCCAGTGCGCGATCGGCGACGCCTACGCCGACTACCAGAAGACGTTCACCGCCGACCAGTCGGTCAGCGGGGTCGCGGACACCTGGGACCAGCCGCTGGCCGGCAACTTCAACCAGCTGCGCGAGCTGAAGGCCAAGTACCCGAACATCAAGATCCTGTGGTCCTTCGGCGGCTGGACCTGGTCCGGCGGCTTCGCCCAGGCGGCGGCCAACCCGACCGCGTTCGCCGACTCCTGCTACAACCTCGTCAAGGACTCCCGCTGGGCCGATGTCTTCGACGGCATCGACATCGACTGGGAGTACCCGAACGCCTGCGGGCTGAGCTGTGACACCAGCGGCTCGGCAGCCTTCAAGAACGTGATGGCCGCACTGCGCGCCAAGTTCGGCTCCTCCGCCCTGGTCACCGCCGCCACCACGGCGGACGGCTCCGCGGGCGGCAAGATCGACGCCACCGACTACGCGGGCGCCTCCCAGTACGTCAACTGGTACAACGTGATGTCGTACGACTTCTTCGGCGCCTGGGCCGGCACCGGGCCGACGGCACCGCACTCCCCGCTCACCTCGTACACGGGCATCCCGACCGCGGGCTTCGACACCGCCGACGCGATGGCCAAGTTCAAGGCGCAGGGCGTACCGGCGAGCAAGCTGCTGATCGGGATCGGGTTCTACGGCCGCGGCTGGACCGGGGTCACCCAGGACGCGCCCGGCGGGACGGCCACCGGACCGGCGGCGGGCACCTACGAGCAGGGCATCGAGGACTACAAGGTCCTCAAGACGTCCTGCCCGGCCACCGGCACGATCGCGGGCACGGCGTACGCACACTGCGGCAGCAACTGGTGGTCCTACGACACCCCGTCGACCATCGCCGGGAAGATGAGCTGGGCCAAGGCCCAGGGGCTCGGCGGTGCTTTCTTCTGGGAGTTCAGCGGCGACACGAGTGACGGCGAACTGGTGAGCGCCATCAACTCCGGGATGTCGTAAGCCCGACGGAAAAAAGCGTCCTAAGCGACGTTGACGCTCCCCCGGACTTCGTCCGGGGGGACCCCCACCCAGCGAGTGAATGCGGCTACGCCACATTCACTCGCTGTCCGGGCGGGGCTGCTTCCAGCCACGCGAGGAATCCGGTCAGCGCGTCTTCGCTCATCGCGAGTTCGAGGCGGGTGCCCCGATGGGTACAGGCGAGGATCACGGCGTCGGAGAGCAGCGCCAGTTCCTCCTCGCCGTCGGGCAGCCGGCGGCCGGCCACCTCGATCTGGGCCCGCTCCAGGACCCGGCGGGGACGGTAGGCATAGGAGAAGACGCGGTACCACTCGACGCTGTCGCCGTTGTAGCGGGCGACGCCGTAGCTCCAGCCTTTTCCGCTGGCGTCCGGTTTCTCGGGGACGTCCCAGCGCAGCGAACAGTCGAAGGTGCCGCCGGAGCGCTGGATCAGTCTGCGGCGCAGGCCGAACAGGAACAGCCCCACCACCACGAGCGCGACCACGATTCCACACACAGTCAGAGCGAGGACCATCGGCACCGACCTCCTCGTCTCCTAGGTAATGGAACGTAAAAAAGACCCGGATCTACTTCAGCCGCGGCTGGGACCCAAGGTCCCAGCCGCGGCTGAATGACGTCATCGCACAGCGTGCAGTGTCAGCGTGCTGTCGCCGCCCGCAGGCGGACGTCGGCGCGCCGCTCGGCGGTGGCGTCGCCCTCCGCCTTCGCACGCTCCAGCTCCCGCTCCACGCGCTGGACGTCGATCTCGTCCGACAGCTCGGCGATCTCGGCCAGCAGCGACAGCTTGTTGTCCGCGAACGAGATGAAACCGCCGTGCACCGCGGCGACGACCGTTCCACCTTCACTCGTACGGATGGTCACCGGGCCCGACTCCAGCACACCGAGCAGCGGCTGGTGACCGGGCATGACGCCGATGTCGCCGGACGTGGTGCGCGCGACGACCAGGGTGGCCTCGCCGGACCAGACCTCTCGGTCGGCCGCGACCAGCGCGACGTGCAGCTCAGCAGCCAAGGTGGCTCCTCGGGTCACCACCCGGCAGTGGCGCCGGGTGTTGGGGTCAATTCTAGTAGGCGTGAGTGAGGGGGCGGGACGCGCCCGCCCCCTCACCCGAACTCGTACCGGGTCATGAAGTCATGACCGGGTTCAGGAGACGCCCAGCTCCTTGGCGTTGGCCTTCAGGTCCTCGATGCCACCGCACAGGAAGAACGCCTGCTCCGGGAAGTGGTCGTACTCGCCGTCGATGATCGCGTTGAAGGCCGCGATCGACTCGTCCAGCGGGACGTCCGAACCGTCGACGCCGGTGAACTGCTTGGCGACGTGGGTGTTCTGGGACAGGAAGCGCTCCACGCGACGGGCACGGTGGACGGTGAGCTTGTCCTCCTCGCCCAGCTCGTCGATACCGAGGATCGCGATGATGTCCTGGAGGTCCTTGTACTTCTGGAGGACCGTCTTCACGCGCATAGCGGTGTTGTAGTGGTCCGCCGCGATGTAGCGCGGGTCCAGGATCCGGGACGTGGAGTCCAGCGGGTCCACGGCCGGGTAGATGCCCTTCTCGGAGATCGGACGGGACAGCACCGTCGTCGCGTCGAGGTGGGCGAAGGTGGTGGCCGGGGCCGGGTCGGTCAGGTCGTCCGCGGGGACGTAGATCGCCTGCATCGAGGTGATCGAGTGACCACGGGTCGAGGTGATGCGCTCCTGGAGGAGACCCATCTCGTCGGCCAGGTTCGGCTGGTAGCCCACCGCGGAGGGCATGCGGCCGAGCAGGGTCGAGACCTCGGAACCGGCCTGCGTGAAGCGGAAGATGTTGTCGATGAAGAACAGCACGTCCTGCTTCTGGACGTCACGGAAGTACTCGGCCATGGTGAGGCCGGCCAGCGCGACGCGCAGACGGGTGCCCGGGGGCTCGTCCATCTGGCCGAAGACCAGGGCGGTCTTGTCGATGACGCCCGAGTCGGCCATTTCCTCGATGAGGTCGTTGCCCTCACGGGTGCGCTCACCGACACCGGCGAACACGGAGACACCGTCGTGGTTGTTGGCGACGCGGTAGATCATCTCCTGGATGAGCACCGTCTTGCCGACGCCGGCACCGCCGAACAGACCGATCTTTCCACCCTTGACGTACGGGGTGAGAAGGTCGATGACCTTGACGCCGGTCTCGAACATCTCGGTCTTCGACTCGAGCTCGTCGAAGTTCGGGGCCTTGCGGTGGATGGACCAGCGCTCGCCCTCGTACTGCTCGTCGACGTTCAGCACGTCACCGAGGGTGTTGAACACCTTGCCCTTGGTGAAGTCGCCGACCGGGACGGTGATGCCGTCGCCGGTGTCGGTGACCGGGGCCTGGCGGACCAGACCGTCGGTGGGCTGCATGGAGATGGTGCGGACCAGGCCGTCACCCAGATGCTGGGCGACCTCCAGGGTCAGCGTCTTCTTCTCGCCGGCGTTGGCCGGGTCGGCCACCTCGACGTGAAGGGCGTTGTAGATCTCCGGCATCGCGTCGACGGGGAACTCCACGTCGACGACCGGGCCGATGACCCGGGCGACGCGGCCCGTGGCCGTCGCGGTCTCAACAGTGGTCATTTATCGGTCACTCCCCGCGGTCGCGTCGGCCAGGGCGCTGGCGCCACCGACGATCTCGCTGATTTCCTGGGTGATTTCGGCCTGGCGGGCCGCGTTGGCAAGACGGGAGAGCGTGTTGATCAGCTCGCCCGCGTTGTCGGTGGCCGACTTCATCGCGCGCCGCGTGGCGGCGTGCTTCGAAGCCGCCGACTGGAGCAGCGCGTTGTAGATGCGGCTCTCCACGTAGCGCGGCAGCAGGGCGTCGAGGACGTCCTCCGCCGAGGGCTCGAAGTCGTACAGCGGGAGGATCTCGCCCTTGGGGGCGCTCTCCTCCGCGACCTCTTCGAGGCGCAGCGGCAGCAGCCGGGCGTCGAGCGCCGTCTGCGTCATCATCGACACGAACTCGGTGTAGACGATGTGGAGTTCATCCACGCCGCCGTTCGCCGTCTCCGTCTCGATGGCCTCGATCAGCGGCGCCGCGACCTTCTTGGCGTCCGCGTACGAGGGCTCGTCGGTGAAGCCCGACCACGACTCCACGACCTTGCGCTCGCGGAAGTTGTAGTGGGCCAGACCGCGGCGGCCGACGATGTAGGTGTCGACCTCCTTGCCCTCCGCCTCGAGGCGCGCCGTCAGCTGCTCGGCGGCCTTGATCGCGTTGGAGTTGAAGGCGCCGGCCAGACCGCGGTCGCTCGTGAGGAGCAGCACCGCGGAACGGGTCGGCGTCTCCGCCTCGGTGGTCAGCGGGTGCTTGGTGTTCGAGCCGGTACCGACCGCCGTGACCGCGCGGGTGAGCTCGGTCGCGTACGGCGCGGAGGCCCGCACCTTGCGGTGCGCCTTGACGACACGCGAGGCGGCGATCATCTCCATCGCCTTGGTGATCTTCTTGGTCGCGGTGACGGATCGGATGCGACGCTTGTAGACCCGGAGCTGGGCTCCCATGAGTCAGGTCCCTTCCTTACGTCACTTGGCCGCGGCCGGAACGTCCTCGCCGAGAAGCTTGCCGTCCGAGGTCTCGAACTGCTTCTTGAAGTCGGCGATCGCGTCGGCAACAGCGGTGAGGGTGTCGTCCGACATCTTGCCGCCCTCCTTGATGGAGGTCATGAGGCCCTGCTCCTTGCGGTGCAGGTACTCAAGCAGCTCCTTCTCGAAGCGGCGGATGTCGACGACCGGGACGTCGTCCATCTTGCCGGTGGTGCCGGCCCACACGGAGACGACCTGGTCCTCGGTGGACATCGGCTGGTACTGAGCCTGCTTGAGCAGCTCGACCAGGCGCTGACCACGCTCCAGCTGCGACTTCGACGCGGCGTCCAGGTCGGAACCGAAGGCGGCGAACGCCTCCAGCTCGCGGTACTGGGCGAGGTCCAGACGCAGACGGCCGGAGACCTGCTTCATCGCCTTGTGCTGCGCGGAACCACCGACTCGGGAGACGGAGATACCGACGTTCAGCGCGGGGCGCTGACCAGCGTTGAACAGGTCCGACTCCAGGAAGCACTGGCCGTCGGTGATGGAGATGACGTTGGTCGGGATGAACGCCGAGACGTCGTTGGCCTTGGTCTCGACGATCGGCAGACCGGTCATCGAACCGGCACCCATGTCGTCGGAGAGCTTGGCGCAGCGCTCCAGCAGACGGGAGTGCAGGTAGAAGACGTCACCCGGGTAGGCCTCACGGCCCGGCGGGCGGCGCAGCAGCAGGGAGACGGCGCGGTAGGCGTCGGCCTGCTTCGAGAGGTCGTCGAAGATGATGAGGACGTGCTTGCCCTCGTACATCCAGTGCTGGCCGATGGCCGAGCCGGTGTACGGCGCCAGGTACTTGAAGCCGGCCGGGTCGGACGCCGGGGCGGCGACGATGGTCGTGTACTCCAGCGCGCCGGCCTCTTCCAGGGCGCCACGCACGGAGGCGATGGTCGAGCCCTTCTGGCCGATGGCGACGTAGACGCAGCGGACCTGCTTCTTCGGGTCGCCCGAGCGCCAGTTGTCGCGCTGGTTGATGATCGTGTCGACGGCCAGGGCGGTCTTGCCGGTCTGGCGGTCACCGATGATCAGCTGACGCTGGCCGCGGCCGACCGGGGTCATCGCGTCGACGGCCTTGTAGCCGGTCTCCATCGGCTCGTGCACCGACTTGCGCTGCATGACGCCGGGAGCCTGCAGCTCCAGGGCGCGGCGGCCGGACGTCTCGATCTCGCCGAGGCCGTCGATCGGGTTGCCGAGCGGGTCGACGACGCGGCCGAGGTAGCCCTCGCCGACCGCGACGGAGAGGACCTCACCGGTGCGCTGCACCGGCTGACCCTCCTCGATGCCGCTGAACTCACCGAGGACGATGGCGCCGATCTCGCGCTCTTCCAGGTTCAGCGCGAGGCCGAGGGTGCCGTCCTCGAACTTCAGCAGTTCGTTGGCCATGGCCGAGGGAAGACCCTCGACCTTCGCGATGCCGTCGCCGGCAAGGGTGACCGTACCGACCTCCTCGCGCGAGGCCGCGTCCGGCTTGTACGACTGGACGAAGTTCTCCAGCGCGTCCCGGATCTCCTCCGGCCGGATCGTGAGCTCCGCCATCTGGGTTCCCTGCTCTCCTTGTTGGGCCCGAAGTTTCACTTGGGGGGTCTGGGGGCGACCCCCAGGATTCTTCTTGCACGGCCCAACCCGGGCCGTCGTAAGTACGTACTGCTCTTGAGTTGGGTCAGCTCGCCATGCGGCGGGCCGCGTCCTCGAGCCGGTCCGCGATGGAACCGTTGATGACCTCGTCACCGACCTGCACCCGGATCCCGCCGACGACCGCGGGGTCGACGTCGAGGTTGAGGTGCATCGTGCGGCCGTAGAGCTTCGCGAGGGCGGCGCCCAGGCGCTGCTTCTGCGGCTCGCTCAGCGGCACCGCCGAGGTGACGACGGCGACGACACGGCTGCGGCGCTCCGCGGCGAGCTTGGACAGGGCCTCCAGGCCCGCTTCCAGGCTACGTCCCCGCGGCACGGTCACAAGGCGCGTGACCAGACGCTCGGTGACCGGCTTGGCGCGGCCGCCGAGCAGCCGGTGCAGCAGCTCGGTCTTCGCGGCGACGGTGGCCTTGCGGTCGGTCAGCGCGGCGCGCAGCTCGGTGCTGGAGGAGACGATCCGGCCGAACCGGAACAGCTCGTCCTCGGCGTCGTCCAGCGCGCCGGACTTCTCCGCGGCCGTGAGGTCGGCGGTGTTCGCCAGCTCCTCCAGCGCGTCCACCAGGTCGCGGGGCTGCGACCAGCGGGAGCGGACCAGGCCGGACACCAGGTCGGCGGTGGTCTCGGAGACCTGGCCGCCGATCAGGCGCCGGACCAGCTCGGCCTTCGCCTCGCCGGCCTGTGCCGGGTCGGTGAGGACCCGGCGCAGGCCTCCCTCGCGGTCGAGCAGCGCGGTGACGGCCGCCAGCTCGTCGGCGAGCCGCGTCGCGTCCACGGACGTCGAGTCCGTCAGCGCGTCGAGACGCTCACGTGCGGCTGCCAGGGCCTCGCGGCTCGCTCCGTTCATCGCGCGGCCTCGGCCTTCTCCTCGAGCTCGTCGAGGAAGCGGTCGATCACGCGGCTCTGACGGGCGTGGTCCTCAAGGGACTCACCGACGAGCTTGCCGGCCAGGTCGGTGGCCAGCTGGCCCACGTCCTGACGCAGCGCCTGCGCGGCGGACTTGCGGTCGGCCTCGATCTGCGCGTGACCGGCGGCGACGATCTCCTCACGCTGCCGCTGGCCCTCGGCGCGCATCTCGGCGATGAGCGTGGCGCCCTGCTCCTGAGCCTCCTGGCGCAGGCGCGCGGCCTCGTGCCGGGCCTCGGCCAGCTGCGCCTTGTACTGCTCGAGGACGCTCTGGGCCTCGGTCTGGGCGGCCTCGGCCTTCTCGATACCGCCCTCGATCGCCTCGCGGCGCTGCTCCAGAACCTTGTTGATGTTCGGAAGGAGCTTCTTGGCGAGGAAGCCGAAGACGATGACGAAGGCGATCAGGCCGATGACGAGCTCTGGGACCGGCGGGATGAGAGGGTTTTCGGGCTTCTCCGCCGCCAGCTGAACCAAGAGGCTCATATCAGTGCCTTTCGTCTAATGGTGCGCGACGGTCGGGTCAGGAGGTCGGGTAGACGAACGGCATGACCAGACCGATCAGGGCGAGCGCCTCACAGAAGGCGAAGCCGAGGATCTGGTTGGCGCGGATCAGGCCGGCCGCCTCGGGCTGGCGGGCGAGGGCCTGGGTGCCGTTACCGAAGATGATGCCGACGCCGACGCCCGGGCCGATCGCCGCGAGGCCGTAACCGATGGAACCGAGGTTGCCGATGACCGTGGCGCCGGCGGCAAGGGTCTGGAGAGCGGACATGCCGGTTCTTCCTTCTCTTTCAATGACCGGTGGGGGTTGGCCACCGGATGTCATGGGTGGTGGGACGGGTTGGCGCTCAGTGGGACTCGGCGAGCGCGCCCTGAATGAAGCTGCAGGTCAGCAGTACGAAGACATAGGCCTGGACAGCCTGGATGAAGAGCTCGAAGGCCGTCATCACGAGAACCATCACGAACGACACGGCGGAGTAGGCGATACCGATGCCGTTCAGCATGTACCAGCTGGCGATCGTGAAGAGCAGCAGCAGGGTGTGGCCGGCGAACATGTTCGCGAAGAGTCGGACGGCGTGGGTGAAGGGCCGCACGAGCAGGTTCGAGAAGAGCTCGATCGTCATCGACAGCGGGAGGACCGCGCCGAGCGACTTGTCATAGCCGGTGAAGTTCTTGAAGGCGCCGACGAAGCCGTGGCGCTTGAAGGTCAGCGAGACCCACAGGATGTAGACGATGGCGGCCAGGGCGACGGGGTACGAGATGATCGCGGTGACCGGGAACTGAGCGACCGGGATGATCGACCAGAGGTTCATCATCCAGACGAAGAAGAACAGCGAGACGACGAGCGGGACGTACTTCTCGCCTTCCTTCTTGCCGATGGTCTCGTAGACGACACCGCGCCGGACGAAGTCGTAGCCGGCCTCGGCGACCATCTGGAGCTTGCCCGGGACGACCTTCGGACGGGCGAAGGCGGCCCAGAAGACGGCCACGATGATGATCGACCCGAGCAGCGCCAGCAGCATCGTCTTGTTGAAGTACACGTTGCTGTTCGCGTCGCCGAAGATCGGCTCGAACAGGAACGAGTGCAGGCCCGGAGCCGGGAAGCCGCACCCGCTGAACAGGTGACAGCTCGTGTCGAAAGCGAGCGTCTGCGTCGGGTCAGCACTCACCGCGGGCTCCTTCATCGTGGCGCATGGATACGGCAACCTCGTTGTGTCGGCGCGGCGCATGGCCGCGGTTCGGCACGGGACTGGTGTTACGGATGTGGGGGCGGCTGAGGGGCATCTCGCCTCGCGATTGAACAGGCGTCAGCTCAGATGCCCGCGCCCGCGATGCCGCAGTTGGCACCGGACGATAGCAGGATCTCTCGTACGCCTTTATCCCGCCCCTACCCCTCACGACGAATGCCCGGACTTCTCGGCCTTGTCGGTCTTGTCGGGTTCGACATAGAGGATCTTGGCCTTCATGTGGGCACGGGTCTGCGCGGCGATCCACGTGAGCGTGGCGACCACGAGCGCGATGGCGAAGGCCCGGGGGTTGAACAGCGTCGTGTTCTTGAACAGGGCCATGAAGATGAACAGCAGCAGAAGCTGGGCCGCGTAGAGCATCAGGCCCATCATCTGGAAGAGCTGCGGCATGGATTTGGCCGTGCGCTGCAGAACGTAGAGACCGATCCCCATGAAGAGGATCACGATCACCGTCCCGACGACCGCCCCGATCGCCCCCTTGCCGCCCGCGACCACCCCGCTGATGACAGCGGCGAGTACGCCGACGGCGGCCGTGGGTACGGCGGCCTGGGCCAGGATCCGGGCGTCATTGGACGGCATGGCGGCAACTCCGCTTTCGCAGGGGGCAGGGTGTCGTCATGGACGAGCGTAGTCCCGGTCGGAGGGGCGAAAAGCTCACGCCGACCTCACGCCGATGGACCATCGCACTGGGGTCCTTCGACTCTCTCCCGGGTTCTCGTGAACCGTATCACAAACTATTTGATGAGGTCTTTACCTGGTAGGTGTGCCAGCTGTCACACATGAGAGTGAACCTGCCCGTCCGAGCAAAAACCGAGCCGTTGTGTCTGGTATTGGGGGGCTTTGCTCCCCCACGAGTTGGCAATGCTCTAGTCAGATTCTTACCTTGGCGGGTCAGCGTGAGGACCCGGAAGTGCGCCGGTCCAGGAAGCGCGAACGGGGGCCGATGGCGGTCGCGCCATTGACCGGGGGCGCTCCCGCGGTGATCGGAGAGCGGTGCCCGACGGGCTCCTCCTCGCACTCCGGCTCCTCGCCGGCCACAGGCGTCTGCGGGGTTGCGGCGCCCGGCGCCTCGGCGGCCCGGGCGGCCCGGCGGCGCCGGTAGCGGGGCGGCACGAAGGCCTCCGCCCAGCGCGGGGTACGCGGTGTGAACCGCGGCAGCAGAAGCAGGACCAGGCCGATCGCACTGAGGAACACCACACCGAGCACGATCCACATGGACGCGGAGTTCACCGAGTAGGCCAGCGCGCCGAAGGCGATCAGCGCCGACCAGAAGTACATGATCAGCACGGCCCGGCTGTGCGAGTGGCCGATCTCCAGGAGCCGGTGGTGCAGATGCCCCCGGTCCGCCGCGAACGGCGACTGGCCGCGCCAGGTGCGCCGGACGATGGCCAGGACCAGGTCGGCGGCCGGCACCGCGATGATCGTCAGGGGCAGCAGCAGCGGGATGTAGACCGGCACCGTCTGGTGGACCGCCGCCTTCTCGGAGCCGGCGTACAGGTTCAGCGCGTCCGGGTCGACCTGACCGGTGATGGAGATCGCGCCCGCGGCCAGCACCAGCCCGATCAGCATCGAGCCCGAGTCGCCCATGAAGATCCGCGCCGGATGCATGTTGTGCGGCAGGAAGCCCAGGCACATGCCCATCAGGATCGCCGCGAACAGCGTGGCCGGGGCGGCGGCCTCGATGCCGTACGAGTACCAGATGCGGTAGGCGTACAGGAAGAACGCGGTCGCCGCGATGCACACCATGCCGGAGGCCAGGCCGTCGAGGCCGTCGACGAAGTTCACCGCGTTGATCGTGATGACGACCAGGGCGACCGTCAGCAATGTGCCCTGCCACGGGGTCAGGGCCACATTGCCGACGCCCGGGATGGGCAGCCACAGGATCGTCAGACCCTGCATGACCATGACGCCCGCGGCGATCATCTGACCGCCCAGCTTGATCAGCGCGTCGATCTCGAACTTGTCGTCGAGCACACCGATCAGCCAGATCAGCGCGGCGCCGGAGAGCAGCGCCCGCGGCTCGTTCGACTTCTCGAAGACCTCGTTGAGGTTGGTCAGGTGGTCGGCGACCAGCAGACCCGCGCACAGGCCGAAGAACATCGCGATCCCGCCGAGCCGCGGAGTCGGTTCCCGGTGCACGTCACGGGCCCTGATCTCCGGCATGGCCCCGGCCACGATCGCGAACTTCCGTACCGGCCCTGTCAGCAGGTACGTCACCGCGGCCGTGATGCAGAGCGTCAGCAGGTATTCACGCACAGGCTTCCCCACAGGTCTCGCTGGCCATCACAGCCCCACACCCTAGCGAGGGACGCATATGTATGGGGACTTCCGGGTAGCGACGATGGTTGCACGTGTGGCTGTGAACCGTGCGCACAACGGGTGTACGACGCTGCGCCTACCCCGTCTCACCCGGGATACGGCGGAAATCTACCTGTGAGCTCACGCACCTCGTCACGCACCCTCCCCGCTTCCGTGTCACCGCGCACCGCGCCCCCCAGCAGGGCCGCGATCCGGGGCATCTCCTCCTGCCCCATGCCCTGCGTGGTCACGGCGGCGGTGCCCAGGCGCAGCCCCCGCGCGTCCGCGTGCGGCAGGGCGCAGCAGTCGAGGACGATGCCGGCCGCCGCCAGCCGCCCACGGGCGGAGCGGCCGTCGACGCCGAGCGGGGCGGTGTCCACGGTGATCAGGTGCGTGTCCGTGCCGCCGGTGGTGACCACCAGCCCCTCGTCGGCCAGCGCCGCCGCGAGCACCTTGGCATTGGCGACCACCTGATGGGCGTACGCGGTGAACGCCGGTGTTGCCGCCTCCCCGAACGCGACCGCCTTGGCGGCGATGCTGTGCATCTGTGCGCCGCCCTGGGTGAACGGGAACACGGCCCGGTCGAGCCGCTCGGCCAGCTCCGGCGACCCGCACAGGAGCATCCCGCCGCGCGGCCCGCGCAGCACCTTGTGCGTGGTCGCGCACACGACATCGGCGTACGGCACGGGGTTCGGCGCCGCTCCCCCGGCGACCAGCCCGATGGGATGCGCCGCGTCGGCGATCAGATAGGCGCCGACCTCGTCGGCGACCTCGCGGAAGTACGCGTAGTCGATGTGGCGCGGATAGGCGATGGAGCCGCACACGATCGCCTTGGGCCGGTGGCTGCGGGCCAGCGCCCGCACCTGGTCGTAGTCGATGAGCCCGCTCTCCGCGTCGACGCCGTACCCGACGAAGTCGAACCAGCGGCCGGAGAAGTTGGCCGGCGAACCGTGCGTGAGATGGCCGCCGTAGGGCAGCCCCAGAGCGAGAACGGTGTCTCCGGGGCGCAGCAGGGCGGCATAGGCGGCCAGAACGGCGGACGACCCGGAATGGGACTGCACATTGGCGTGCGCGGCGCCGAACAGGGCCTTGGCGCGGTCGACGGCGAGCCGCTCGGCGACGTCGACGATCTCGCAGCCGCCGTGGTGCCGGGCGCCCGGGTAGCCCTCGGCGTACTTGTTGGCGAGCGGCGAGCCGAGGGCGGCCAGCACGGCCCGGGAGGTGAAGTTCTCGGCGGCGATGAGCTGGAGCGAGTTCGACTGCCGGGCCAGCTCGCCAAGGAGGATCTCGGCCAGCTCCGGATCCTGCCGCCGCAGCAGATCGGTCTCATCGAGGGTAGGGATGACCGACATGGCGGGCTCCGGGCGGTCGACGGTGACGTACGACCAATGTAGGCCGGGTATGGGGTGGACGCGCGGTTTGTGCGTATGACCGTGGTGCCGGTGGTTTCGCTACCGGAGGGGTGATTGCGAAGAGTCGCGCGGCTTCGGGTGCGTGGGGGTTGCTCGCGCCCACGCGGCGGTAGCCGCACATCGGCACAGCCCCGCGCCCCTTACGGGGCTGCCTGCGCCTACGGGGCTACATCCGCGCCGGGACCCCGGTCAGCGCCGTGACCACCGGGTCCAGGGCCTCGTGTATCTCGTCCCCGATCGACCGGAAGAACGGCAGCGGGGCCCCGTACGGGTCGTACACCTCGTCCGCCTCCGCCGTCGGGGCCAGCAGCCACCCGCGTAGCGCGGCGGCCGCACGGACCAGCGCGCGCGCCCGGACAACCACGCCGTCCGTCACCGGCGGCAGCGTCGCCGGGTCGATCGCACGGACCAGGCGGGTGAACTCCTTCAGCGTGAAGGTGCGCAGGCCGGCCGAGTGGCCCATGGAGATGACCTGGGCGCGGTGGTCACGGGTGGCCGTCAGGACCAGGTCGGCGCGGATGACGTGCTCGTCGAGCAGTTCGCGGCCCACGAAGCCGGAGGCGTCCGCGCCGAAGTCGGCCAGCACGGCCTCCGCGTTGGCCTCCATGGGCGCGCCCTCATGGCCCCAGGTCCCCGCGCTCTCCACGATCAGCCCGCCGCCCAGGAACGTACCGAGCCGGTCCGTCACGAGATGGCGGTTCAGCCGCTCGGTGATCGGCGAGCGGCACACGTTGCCAGTGCTGACGTGGAGGATGCGGAAACTGTCGCGCGGCAGCCCCACGAAGGTCGTCGTGATCTCCGCCGCGCGCTCCCCGTTGCCTATGCCACGCCCCGCGTCAGGGGCTGTCAATTCGCCACCTCGAGGTCGGGTACGACCTTCCGCAGCTCCTCCGCCGAGAGCGCGCCGGCGCGCAGCAGCAGCGGCACCTCACGGGTGACGTCGACGATCGACGAGGGGATGTTGCCCGGGGTCGGACCGCCGTCGAGGTACACGGAGACGGAGTCGCCGAGCATCTGCTGGGCGGCGTCGCAGTCCTCGGGCGCCGGGTGGCCGGTCAGGTTGGCGGAGGAGACGGCCATCGGGCCGACCTCGGTGAGCAGTTCGATGGCGACCGGGTGCAGTGGCATGCGCACGGCGACCGTGCCCCGGGTGTCGCCCAGGTCCCACTGCAGGGACGGCTGGTGCTTGGCGACCAGCGTGAGCGCGCCCGGCCAGAACGCGTCGACCAGCTCCCAGGCCAGCTCGGAGAAGTCGGTGACGAGACCGTGGAGCGTGTTCGGGGACCCGATCAGCACGGGGGTGGGCATGTTGCGGCCCCGGCCCTTGGCGTCGAGCAGGTCGGAGACCGCCTCCGAGGTGAACGCGTCGGCGCCGATGCCGTACACCGTGTCGGTCGGCAGCACCACCAGTTCGCCCCGGCGGACGGCCGACGCGGCCTCGCGCAGACCCGTCGCGCGGTCGGTCGCGTCATTGGTGTCGTATCGCCGTGCCATGTCTAGCGGGCCTCCTCGTACACGAAGTACACGTACTTCCGGGACTCCCGGAGCTTCCGGGACTGAGTCTGGGGGGTGCTCACGGCAGCGCCTTGCGGGCGGTCGCGAAGCGGGGTCGCCTGTTGAGGTCCGGGTGGTCGGCCGCGTCGGCCCAGCCCCGCTCCTCGGTGAAGATCCACGGCACCTGGCCGCCCTGGGTGTCGGCGTGCTCGATGACGACGACGCCGCCGGGACGCAGCAGCCGGTGCGCGGTGCGTTCGATGCCCCGGATCAGGTCGAGGCCGTCCTCGCCGGAGAACAGGGCCAGCTCCGGGTCGTAGTCGCGGGCCTCGGGGGCGACGTACTCCCACTCGGTGAGCGGGATGTAGGGCGGGTTGGAGATGACCAGGTCGACATGGCCGTCGAGGTCGTGGAAGGCGTCCAGGGCGTCTCCCTGGCGCAGGTCGACCCTGGAGCCCGCCATGTTCTTGCGGGTCCACTGGAGCGCCTCCTCGGACAGCTCCACGGCGTGCACACGCGAACGCGGGACCTCCTGGGCGAGGGCCAGCGCGATGGCGCCGGAGCCGGTGCACAGGTCGACGATGCACGGCTCGACGACGTCCATGGCGCGCACGGCGTCTATGGCCCAGCCGACCACCGACTCGGTCTCCGGCCGGGGCACGAACACGCCGGGCCCCACCTGGAGTTCGAGGTAGCGGAAGTACGCCCGCCCGGTGATGTGCTGGAGCGGCTCGCGCTGCTCCCGCCGGGCGATGACCTCCCAGTAGCGGGCGTCGAAGTCGGAGTCCTTCACGGAGTGCAGCGCGCCCCGCTTCACGCCGTGCACGAACGCGGCGAGCTCCTCCGCGTCGTTGCGCGGCGAGGGCACGCCGGCGTCGGCCAGCCGCTGGGCGGCCTGGGCCACCTCGGCGAGCAGCAGGTTCACGCTGGTCCTCCGTGTAGTAACTCGTACCTCTTATGCAGCTGCCAGCTTCGCGGCCGAGTCCGCGTCGACACAGGCCTGGATCACCGCGTCGAGGTCGCCGTCCAGGACCTGGTCCAAGTTGTACGCCTTGAAGCCGACGCGGTGGTCCGAGAGACGATTCTCCGGGAAGTTGTACGTACGGATCTTCTCGGAGCGGTCGACGGTGCGGACCTGGCTGCGGCGGGCGTCGGCGGCTTCCTTCTCCGCCTCCTCCTGCGCCGCGGCGAGCAGCCTGGAGCGCAGGATACGCAAGGCCTGCTCCTTGTTCTGCAGCTGGCTCTTCTCGTTCTGGCAGGAGGCGACGACTCCGGTGGGCAGGTGCGTGATGCGCACCGCGGAGTCGGTGGTGTTGACGGACTGCCCGCCGGGCCCGGAGGACCGGTAGACGTCGATGCGGAGGTCGTTGGGGTTGATCTCGACGTCGACCTCCTCGGCCTCGGGCGTGACCAGCACACCGGCGGCAGAGGTGTGGATACGGCCCTGCGACTCGGTCGCCGGCACGCGCTGCACGCGGTGCACACCGCCCTCGTACTTCAGCCGCGCCCAGACGCCCTGACCGGGCTCCGTCGCGCCGTTGCCGCCCTTGGTCTTCACGGCGACCTGGACGTCCTTGTAGCCACCCAGCTCCGACTCGGTGGAGTCGATGATCTCGGTCTTCCAGCCGACACGCTCGGCGTACCGCAGGTACATGCGCAGCAGATCGCCCGCGAACAGCGCCGACTCGTCACCACCCGCCCCGGCCTTGATCTCCAGGATCACGTCCTTGTCGTCGGACGGGTCCCGGGGCACCAGCAGCAGCCGCAGCTTCTCGGTGAGCTCGTCGCGCTGCTTGTCCAGCTCCTTGACCTCGGCGGCGAAGTCGGGGTCGTCGGCGGCCAGTTCACGCGCGGTCTCGATGTCGTCGCCGGTCTGCTTCCAGGAGCGGAACGTGGCGACGATCGGGGTGAGCTCGGCGTAGCGCTTGTTCAGCTTGCGCGCGTTGGCCTGGTCGGCGTGGACCGACGGGTCGGCGAGCTTCTTCTCCAGGTCGGCGTGCTCGACGACGAGTTCCTCGACGGCCTCGAACATTTTTGGCTCCTGATACTGCTACTGCGTACGGAAGGGAAGGCGGGCGACCAAAAACGCCGGTCCCGGGCACACCCCTCGCGGGGGCGTGGCCGTGGACCGGCGAAATGGGGCTCGCTACTTCTTGGAGCCGGCGGCAGCCTTGCCGAAGCGGGCCTCGAAGCGGGCCACACGGCCACCGGTGTCGAGGATCTTCTGCTTGCCCGTGTAGAACGGGTGGCACTCGGAGCAGACCTCAGCGCGGATGGTGCCGGACTGGATGGTGCTACGAGTCGTGAACGACGCGCCACAGGTGCAGCTGACCTGCGTCTCGACGTACTCGGGGTGGATGTCGCGCTTCAAGGGTGTCTCCTAGATATCGGGAGGGCACCGGGTCGCTGCCGCGGGCTGCGGGAACGTGAACCGGGGCCGACGTACCAGTCTGCCAGGGCTGGCCGCATAGCCCAAAACCGGGGGGAGCGGCCGGGTATTCCCAAGGGCTCGGGGGGACGGTCGCGCCCAGGGGGGTGCCACGGTTTCGCCGTGCGCGAGTGGCGGTCGTCGTGGGTTGTTCGCGCAGTTCCCCGCGCCCCTTCAGGGGCGCTGGGGGTACCCCCGGCCGAAGGCTGGGGGAGGAACTGCGCGACAAGCCCCCACCGGGCCGCGCCCTCACGACGACGTCACGACCCCCTTGGCCTGCCCTGTCGCCGTGCCCTCGGTCGCCGACGCCGGGATCGGCCGGTCGTTCTCCAGCGCCTTCCAGACCTGCTTCGCCTTCGCCTTCGCCACTATCACCCGGTTCGGGTTCGACGGGTCGTACTCCACCGGCATCGTCACCATGCGCATGTTCTTCGAGTCGATGGACTTCAGCCCGTTCGCGAAGTCGATCAGGGAGTTCACCGAGCCCAGGTCGGAGTCGGTGGTGACCGTCTTCGTCGCGGTGTCGGCCAGGTCGTACAGCTTCGTGGGGCTGGTGAAGACGCCCACCTGCTTGATCTGGGCGATCAGCGCCTTGACGAACGCCTGCTGCAGCTGGATGCGGCCCAGGTCGGAGCCGTCGCCGACGCCGTGCCGGGTGCGGACCAGGCCGAGTGCCTGTGCGCCGTCGAGCGTGTGGGTGCCGGCCTTGAGGTCGAGGTGGCTCTCCCGGTCGTCGATGGCCTTCGTCGTGGTGACCTCGACCCCGCCGAGCTCGTCGATCAGCTTCTGGAAGCCGGAGAAGTCGATCTCCAGATAGTGGTCCATGCGGATGCCGGTCATCGACTCGACCGTCTTGACCGCGCAGGTCGCGCCGCCCGTGGAGTACGCGCTGTTGAACATCACGCCGGTCGCGGCGGAGTGCGTGACGCCCTTCGCGTCCTTGCAGGACGGGCGGTCGATCAGGGTGTCCCGGGGGATGGAGACCACGCTGGCCTTCTTGTGCCCCTGGTAGACGTGGATGATCATCGCCGTGTCGGAGCGCGCGCTGCCGTCGTCCGTACCGCCGCCGAGCTTCTTGTTGGCACCGGAACGCGTGTCCGAGCCGAGGACCAGGATGTTCTCGGAGCCGTTGTCGACCTTGGCGGGCCGCTCGCCGCCGAGGGCCTGGTTGATGTCGACGGTCCTGAGGTTGCCGTTGAGCTTGAAGTACAGGTAGCCGACGCCGGTACCGCCCAGGACGAGGATGCCCGCCGCCGTCCAGGCCGTGACGAGCAGCGCCCTGCGGCCCCTGCCCCGGGGCTTGCGGTGGCTCATGGCCTTCGTCCCGGTCCCGGGTATGCCCGGCTCCGGCGTGCTCTCCGCGGACATGGGCTCCTCTGCTCTCGTACGGCTGCTCGTCTACCCCCTGCGTTCAGGGTCGGGTCCGGCGGGTGCATACCGGACCATCGTCACTCCGCCTGGTCAGACAGCGAAACTCGGGAAAGGGTTGCACAACGCAGTGTGCCCACCGCGTAGGGCGATGGGCACACCGGGTGATCGGGTTTCATCGGGCAAGTGGGGTGAACCCCCGCTCACCAGCCATGTCAGCCGAAGATGTCGTACTGCTGGAAACCGGTACCGAGCGACCTCCTTGTGGCAAAGATCTCGCTTGTCCCCTTTCCGGTGCCCGGGTAGAGGTACAGCGTGCCGCCGGTCGTACGGGCCAGCAGGTCGGCCTTGCCGTCACCGTTGAAGTCGCCGACCGCGGCGAGGGTGTTGAAGCCGGTCCAGGCGGAGCGGACCTTCACCCGGGCCGAGAAGAGACCGGTGCCGGACTTGCCGGTGCCCTTGTACAGGTACAGGTCGCCGCCGCTGCTCTTGCGGGCCAGCAGGTCGGCCTTGCCGTCGCCGTTGAAGTCGCCGAAGCCGCGCAGCTGGTTGTACTGGCTCCAGCCGCTGCCGATCCGGACCGCGGAGCCGAAGGTGCCGTTGCCCTTGCCCGGGTACAGCCACAGCACGCCGCCGGAGTCCTCGGAGAGGACGTCGGGCAGGTAGTCGCCGGTGAGGTCACCGGGGATGACGATGGCCTTGCGGGTCCTCCAGCCGGAGAAGATCTTCGTGGTGACCCAGGAGCCGCCGTCCTGGGCGCTGTTCAGCACGAAGTGGTACCAGTAGACGTCGCCGGTGGAGGACACCCGGAAGACGAGATCCTGGTAGCCGTCGCGGTTGAGGTCGGCCTGCAGGACGACGTTGACGCCGCTGAAGTCGCCCGCGGAGATGCGCGAGGCGAACGAGGTGCCCTTGGAGACCAGCTCGTAACCGGCCTTGGTCGACGACTTGCGGACGAACAGGTCGGCCTTGCCGTCGGAGCTCAGGCTGGTGTCGGTGATCTGCGGGTAGGCGGCACCGACGTAGGTGCTGACCTTCGAGAAAACGGCGTAGGAGCCGCTGGCGACACAGTTCTTGGCGCCCCAGGAGACCACGCCGACGATCCTGCCGCCGACGACCAGCGGACCGCCGGAGTCGCCGTTGCAGGTGGTCGTCGTGCCGGTGTCGCTGCCGGTGGCGCGCGCGCCCGCGCAGACCATGTGGCCCTTGACGAAGTCGGTGCTGCCGTAGGCGGCGGTGCAGGTGGCGTCCGAGTCGATCGGCAGCTTGGCCGTCTTCAGCGTGTCGGAGATGTCCTGCGTGGTGGAGGTGGTCCGGCCCCAGCCGTAGACCGTGGCGGTCTGGGCGGCCGTGCCCGTGTACGACGCGGTGTCGGTGTTCGTCGTCATGCGGATCGGCGTCGCCTTGACGGGGGCCGCCAGGGTGAGCACCGCGATGTCGTTGTTGGGGGCGCCGTTCCTCGACACGGTGTACGAGGGGTGGTTCCACTGACGCAGGACGGCGGAGACGGTGCCGCCGTGCAGGTTGTCACTTCCGTCGCTGTTGGTGGTGGGCAGCGAGGCCGTGCCGGTGATGACCACGGAGTCGGTGGTGCTCCACTTGAAGCCCTTGACGCAGTGTGCGGCGGTGAGGATCTTCGTGGGCGAGATGACCGAGCCGCCGCAGAAGAAGCCGGTGCCGGTGCTCTTGTCGTAGTACCAGAGCTGAGCCATCCAGGGCGCCGTGGAGATGGTGGTCGTACCGCCGCCGATGATCTTCGGTGAGACGGCGGCACCGCTGCTCGGCGTCTTCGTCGTGGTGGTCTTGCCGTTGACGGCGGCGACCGCGTCGGCGACGCGCTGCTTCAGCGTGGCCTGCGACGTCGTGTTGACGGCCGGCTTGACCGCGGGCGCCGGCAGCGTGGCCGCGTTGGCGGAGGTCGAGATCAGTGCGGCCGTGACGGCGGCGGCGATTCCGGCCGCGGCGACGGGCAGCGCAAAACGTATCCGACGTCTGTGCCGACCGCTCCCGGACGTGGGTGTACCCACCTAAGTCCCCCCTCGGGATCAGGAGTTCGAGATTCGGCCACATGACCGAAGGCGCGATGCTACACCGAGGAGGGGAACGCAAAGGTAAACGCAAAGGGCCGCACCCTGCGCCGTGCAGGGTGCGGCCCTTTTGCCCGCTTTTCTTGCCTTACAGCAAGGGTCAGTCGCCGTTGCCGGGCGTCGGCGTCGTCTTCTGAATCTGCATCAGGAACTCGATGTTCGACTTCGTCTGCTTCATCTTGTCGAGCAGCAGCTCGATCGCCTGCTGCTGGTCGAGCGCGTGCAGCACCCGGCGCAGCTTCCAGACGACGGCCAGCTCCTCGTTGCCGAGCAGGATCTCTTCCTTACGGGTACCGGACGCGTCGACGTCCACCGCCGGGAAGATGCGCTTGTCGGCGAGCTTCCGGTCGAGCTTGAGCTCCATGTTGCCGGTGCCCTTGAACTCCTCGAAGATCACCTCGTCCATGCGGGACCCGGTGTCCACCAGGGCGGTGGCGAGGATGGTCAGCGACCCGCCGTCCTCGATGTTGCGGGCCGCACCGAAGAAGCGCTTCGGCGGGTACAGGGCGGTCGAGTCGACACCACCGGACAGGATGCGGCCGGAGGCCGGGGCGGCGAGGTTGTACGCACGGCCCAGACGCGTGATCGAGTCGAGCAGCACGACGACGTCGTGACCCAGCTCCACCAGACGCTTGGCGCGCTCGATGGCGAGCTCGGCGACCGTGGTGTGGTCCTCGGCCGGGCGGTCGAAGGTCGAGGAGATGACCTCGCCCTTGACCGACCGCTGCATGTCGGTGACCTCTTCCGGACGCTCGTCGACCAGGACGACCATCAGGTGGCACTCGGGGTTGTTGTGCGTGATCGCGTTGGCGATCGCCTGCATGATCATGGTCTTGCCGGTCTTCGGCGGGGCCACGATCAGACCGCGCTGGCCCTTACCGATCGGCGACACGAGGTCGATGATGCGGGTGGTCAGCACGCCCGGGTCCGTCTCCAGGCGGAGGCGGTCCTGCGGGTAGAGCGGGGTCAGCTTGGTGAACTCCGGGCGGCCGCGGCCGTGTTCGGGCGCCATACCGTTGACGGAGTCCAGACGGACCAGCGCGTTGAACTTCTCGCGCCGCTCGCCTTCCTTGGGCTGGCGGACCGCGCCGGTGATGTGGTCGCCCTTGCGCAGGCCGTTCTTGCGGACCTGGGCGAGGGAGACGTACACGTCGTTCGGGCCGGGCAGGTAGCCGGAGGTCCGGATGAACGCGTAGTTGTCGAGGATGTCCAGGATGCCCGCGACGGGGATCAGGACGTCGTCGTCGGCCAGCTGCGGCTCGGCGCCGCCGATCTCGTCACGGCCACGGCGGCCACGGCGGTCCCGGTAACGGCCACGGCGGCCACGGCGGCCGTCGAACTCGTCGTCGTCCTGCGGGCCGGCGTTGCGGTCCTGACGGCCGCCGCCCTGCTGCTGGCCCTGGCCGCCCTGCTGCTGACGGTCCTGCCGGTCCTGGCGGTCCTGACGACCGCCCTGACCGCCCTGGCCGCCCTGCTGCTCGTCGCCCTTGCCGCGGCGGTCACGGTCGCGGCCGCGGTCACGGCGGTCGCGGCGGCCACGGCCCTCTCCGTCACCGGCGTCGCCCTGCTGCGGCTGCCCGGCGGGGGCCTCGGTCTTCGTCTCGGTCTTCGCCTCGGCGACGATCGTCTCGGTGCCGGTCGCGGCCGGGCTGCCCGCCTCGGCGGTGGCGCGGCGCCGGCGGCGCTCGGCCGGGGCGTCGTCGCTGGCCGGCTGGCCGGGGATCTCGATCTGCTGCTGGGCCACGGCCTTCTCGGCGGGGGCCTCGGCGGGCTGCTCCGCCTTCTTCTCGGCGGCGTCGTCGCCCGTACGGGCCTTGGAGGTGGCCCGGCGCTTCGGCTTGGTCTCGGCGGCCGGCTCGGCCTTGGCGGGGGAGCCCCCGCCGGCCTGCGCCTCCTTGATGACCTCGATCAGCTGGCTCTTGCGCATACGCGCCGTGCCCCTGATGCCGAGGCCGGATGCGACCTGCTGAAGCTCGGCCAGCACCATGCCCTCGAGGCCGGTACCGCGGCGCCGCCGGGAGCCGGCACCGGCGGCAGGCGCGGAGGCGTCCGTGGCGGGCGCGGCAGCGGTCTCCTCGACACGTGCGCCCATCAGATCGGTGGTGTCGCTCACGAAGGGTCCTTCCCTGGAGCGGACGTCGGCCTGTCTGGCTCGGCGACCGGTTGTGCTGTCCGGCTTCGGTCCTTGCTGTGTGGACCGTGCCGGGGCGGTGGTCCGCCAAAGGCGGCGGAGAGAATTTCTGATGACGGCGCTTCCCCAGCCGTGGCACCCGGTGTCACGAGGCGTGGTCGCACCAATTCCGGAGCGTGCCCAGCGGCCCGCTCAATGCCCGCATACGGCGTACTGCCCAGGTACGACGTACCGAACGCTGAGTGGCTTGGGAGACTCCCGGAAGAATGTCTGTCCCGGACGGGGACACGAAGCACCTCGCCATGGTGGGGTCGGGTGCAGACTTGAGATTAACACTACCGGATCCAACAAACATTCCCCCTCTCCAAATCCGGCAACCGTGTGTCAGGTCG
Source organism: Streptomyces sp. Ag109_O5-1 (assembly GCF_003814875.1). Taxonomy (GTDB): domain Bacteria; phylum Actinomycetota; class Actinomycetes; order Streptomycetales; family Streptomycetaceae; genus Streptomyces; species Streptomyces sasae. Next base: position 4,143,369 of record NZ_RKQF01000001.1, read on the forward strand.
CAAGCGGCAGCACGCTCGCTCCCTGGACATCCAGGTCCAGCCGGTTGGCTGCCCAGTCGGCGCCGGCCAGGGCCTGCACCTTGTCGGCGCTCTCCGCGTCGGCCAGCGCCATGACGGTGGGTCCGGCGCCGGAGATCACGGCCGGGATCCCGTCGGCGCGCAGCCGCTCCACCAGCGCGGCGCTCTCCGGCATCGCCGGGGCGCGGTACTCCTGGTGCAGACGGTCCTCGGTGGCGGGCAGCAGCAGCTCGGGGCGCCGGGTGAGGGCCTCGACGAGCAGGGCGGCACGGCCCGCGTTGGCGGCGGCATCGACGTGCGGCACGGTGCGCGGGAGCAGTCCGCGCGCGGTCTCGGTCAGGACCGGCTTTCCGGGCACGAAAACCACCGGAACGATGGAATCGGCAGGCTCCATCCTGATCGCCCGGGCGGCGCCGGACTCCATCCAGGAGAGCGTGAAGCCGCCGAGCAGACAGGCCGCGACATTGTCGGGGTGTCCCTCGATCTCGGTGGCCAGTTCGAGGAGCGCGGCGTCGTCGAGCCTGGCCTCGCCGCCTATGGTCACGGCGCGGGCGGCGACGATCCCGGCGCAGATCGCGGCGGAGGAGGAGCCGAGGCCACGGCCGTGCGGGATGCGGTTGGCGCACACGATCTCCAGGCCGCGGGGCTGTCCGCCCAGCAGGTCGAAGGCGGTGCGCAGGGAGCGTACGAGAAGGTGGCTCTCGTCACGCGGCAGCGTCTCGCTGCCCTCACCCGCGATGTCGATGTGCAGCCCTGAGTCGGCCACCCGGACGACGACGTCGTCGTAGAGCCCCAGCGCGAGGCCCAGGGCGTCGAAGCCCGGGCCGAGGTTGGCGCTGGTGGCGGGGACGCGCACCCGGACGGCGGCGGCGCGGAACGCTGGACCGGCCATCGCTCGATGACTCTCCTTGAGCTGCGTGATTGGTCGAATGACATTCGATAGGTGACATCCGATAGGTATGTGAAGACCCTCGGGCCGTGGAGACGGCGCGGCACCGCGCCATATGCGGAGGCATATGCAGCGGGCGGGTTCACTACAGCCTATCGAAGGAAGGTTCTGTGGCGACATAGGGCGCACAGGAGGCGCACGATGCGTGTCGTAAGCCCCTTGTGCTCCCATTTCAGGGAGTCCCCTCGTCAAGACGCCACAGAGTGGTCACCGGTTGCCCGGCCGGGGCGGTCGAGTGGTCTGCCGAGTCTTCCTCGACCACCTCTCGACCGCCTCTCGAGCACACCCTGAGCGGTTCTCTAGGCGAGGCCCAGCCGCTCGGCCGCGGCGGCCGCGTCGACGGGCACGGTGACCGGCTGCGGGGCGCCGGCGACGGCCCAGTCGGGGTCCTTCAGGCCGTTGCCGGTGACCGTGCAGACGATGCGCTGGCCCGGGTCCACCTTGCCCTGCTCGGCGGCCTTGAGCAGACCGGCCACGGAGGCGGCGGAGGCGGGCTCCACGAAGACGCCCTCCTGGGCGGCCAACAGCCGGTAGGCGCGCAGGATCTCACGGTCCGTCACCTCGTCGATGAGGCCGCCGGACTCGTCCCGGGCCGCGAGCGCGAACTGCCAGGAGGCGGGGTTGCCGATGCGGATCGCGGTGGCGATGGTCGACGGGTCCTTGACGACCTCGCCGCGCACGATGGGGGCGCTGCCCGAGGCCTGGAAACCCCACATCCGGGGGGTCATGGTGGAGATGCCGTCACCGGCGTACTCCTTGTACCCCTTCCAGTACGCGGTGATGTTGCCCGCGTTGCCGACCGGCAGGACGTGGATGTCGGGCGCGTCGCCGAGCATGTCCACGATCTCGAAGGCGGCCGTCTTCTGGCCCTCGATACGCACCGGGTTGACCGAATTGACCAGCGCCACCGGGTAGTTCTCGCTCAGGTTGCGGGCGAGGGTGAGGCAGTCGTCGAAGTTGCCGTCGACCTGGAGGATCTTCGCGCCGTGCACGAGGGCCTGGCCCATCTTGCCGAGCGCGATCTTGCCGCGGGGCACCAGCACGGCGGAGACCATCCCGGCGCGCACGGCGTAGGCGGCTGCGGAGGCGGACGTGTTGCCCGTGGAGGCGCAGATGACGGCCTGCGCGCCCTCCTCCTTGGCCTTGCTGATGGCCATGGTCATACCGCGGTCCTTGAAGGACCCGGTCGGGTTCGCACCCTCCACCTTCAGGTGGACCTCGCAGCCCGTGCGCTCGGAGAGCACCTGCGCGGGCACGAGGGGCGTGCCGCCCTCGCGGAGCGTCACGACCGGCGTGGTGTCGGAGACGGGCAGCCGGTCCCGGTACTCCTCGATGATTCCGCGCCACTGGTGGGTCATTGCTGGTTACTCTCCTTCAACCCGCATGATGCTGGCGACACCCCGCACGGTGTCGAGCTTGCGCAGCGCCTCGACGGTCCCGGAGAGGGAGGCGTCGGAGGCCCGGTGGGTGACGACGACGAGGGAGGCCTCACCGTCCTTGCCCTGCTGGCGAACCGTATCGATGGAAACCCCGTGCTCGGCGAACACGGTGGCGACCTGGGCGAGAACACCCGGTTTGTCGGCGACGTCGAGGCTGATGTGGTAGCGCGTGACGACATCGCCCATCGGGGACACGGGCAGGGCGGCGTACGCCGACTCGCCGGGCCCCGTTGCCCCGCTGAGCCGGTTGCGGCAGACGGCGACCAGGTCGCCGAGGACCGCGGAGGCGGTCGGGGCGCCGCCGGCGCCGGGACCGTAGAACATCAGCTGGCCGGACGCGTCCGACTCCACGAAGACGGCGTTGTACGCGCCGCGCACCGAGGCGAGCGGGTGGGTCAGCGGAATCATCGCGGGGTGCACACGGGCCGTCACCGATCCCCCGTCCCCGGCCCGCTCACAGATGGCGAGCAGCTTGATGGTGCAGCCCATGTTCTTGGCGGAGGCGAAGTCGGAGGCGGTGACCTCGGTCATGCCCTCGCGGTAGACGTCGTCGAGACGCACCCGCGAGTGGAAGGCGATCCCGGCGAGGATGGCGGCCTTGGCGGCGGCGTCGAACCCCTCGACGTCGGCGGTCGGGTCGGCTTCCGCGTAGCCGAGTGCGGTGGCCTCGTCAAGGGCTTCCTGGTACCCCGCCCCCGTGCTGTCCATCTTGTCGAGGATGAAGTTGGTGGTCCCGTTGACGATGCCGAGCACCCGGTTGACCTTGTCGCCGGCGAGGGACTCGCGCAGCGGGCGGATCAGCGGGATGGCGCCGGCGACAGCGGCCTCGTAGTAGAGGTCCTTGTCGTGCTGCTCGGCGGCCGCGTGCAGGGCGGCACCGTCCTGGGCGAGCAGCGCCTTGTTGGCGGAGACCACGGAGGCGCCGTGCTCGAAGGCGGTGGTGATGAGGGTACGGGCGGGCTCGATGCCCCCGATGACCTCGACGACGACGTCGATGTCCCCGCGTTTCACGAGGGCCGTGGCATCGGTGGTGACCAGAGCGGGGTCGATGCCCTCACGGACTCTGGAGGGCCGTCGTACGGCGACACCGGCCAGCTCGATCGGGGCGCCGATCCGCTGTGCGAGGTCGTCGGCGTGCGTCGTCATGATGCGCGCCACCTCTGAGCCGACAACCCCACAGCCCAGCAGCGCCACCTTCAGCGGACGCGTACGCATCATCCGACCTCGTTTCTTCATACCGTCTACGGTTGGACCAGTCTCACTCACCGGACGGGAGTTTCTACCCTTGGTCCGGATTGTGAGACATCTATTTCATTCTGTGAGGACCGGAAGACAGGAGATCTTCCGGGCCCCTTCCGTCACTTTCCGGCTATCCGACGTCGAGACGCAGGAGGTCCTCCTCCGTCTCCCGGCGGACGATCACCCGGGACTCGCCGTCGTTCACCGCGACGACGGGCGGCCGGAGCACATGGTTGTAATTGCTCGCCATGGAACGGCAGTAGGCGCCGGTGGCCGGTACGGCGATGAGGTCACCGGGTGCCAGGTCGCCCGGCAGGAACGCGTCCTTCACGACGATGTCCCCGCTCTCGCAGTGCTTGCCGACGACGCGGGCGAGCATCGGTTCGGCGTCGCTCGTACGGGACACGAGAGCGACGCTGTACTCGGCGTCGTACAGCGCGGTCCGGATGTTGTCGGACATGCCGCCGTCGACGGAGACATAGGTGCGCAGCCCGTCGAGGGGCTTGATGGTGCCGACCTCGTAGAGGGTGAAGGCGGTCGGCCCGACGATGGCCCGTCCGGGTTCCACGGAGATCCGGGGCGTACGCAGCCTGGCGGCGTCGCACTCCCGCGTCACGATCTCGGTGAGCGCCTTGGCGATCTCGTGCGGCTCGCGCGGGTCGTCGTCACTGGTGTACGCGATCCCGAGCCCGCCGCCGAGGTCGATCTCGGGCAGCTCCACCCCGTGCTCGTCCCTGACGTCCTTGAGCAGCCCCACCACCCGGTGCGCGGCGACCTCGAACCCCGACATGTCGAAGATCTGCGACCCGATGTGCGAGTGGATGCCGATGAGCTCCAGCCCGTCGAGCTGCAGTGCCCGCCGCACGGCCTCGGCGGCCTGCCCGCCCGCCAGCGGAATCCCGAACTTCTGGTCCTCATGGGCGGTGGCGATGAACTCGTGCGTATGCGCTTCGACACCGACGGTGACACGGATCTGCACGCGCTGCCGCTTGCCCAGGGACTGCGCGATGTGCGCGACCCGCACGATCTCCTGGAACGAGTCGAGCACGATCCGCCCCACACCGGCCCCGACCGCCCGTTCGATCTCGTCCCCGGACTTGTTGTTGCCGTGGAAGGCGATCCGCTCGGCGGGCATCCCGGCGGAGAGCGCGGTGGCCAGCTCCCCACCGGAGCACACGTCCAGATTGAGCCCCTCCTCGTCCAGCCACCGCACGACGGCCCGGGACAGGAACGCCTTGCCGGCGTAGAAGACGTCGGCGTCGTGCCCGAAGGCGGTGCGCCAGGCCCGCGCCCGGGCCCTGAAGTCGGCCTCGTCGAGGATGTAGGCCGGGGTGCCGTGCTGCTCGGCGAGGGTCTTCACATCGATACCGCCGACGGTGACGACCCCGTCCGCGTCACGCGTGACGGTCTGGGCCCACACCTTGGAGTCGAGCGCGTTGAGGTCGGTGGGCGGAGCGGCGTAGTGGCCCTCGGGCAGGACATCGGCGTGCCGGGGCCCGGCGGGGTGTGCGGAACGGCTCATGACTCTTCTGGCGCTCTCTTCAGAGGTGATCGGGTGCGTCGATGCCGAGCAGGGACAGGCCGCCGGCCAGCACCGTCCCGGTGGCTTCGGCGAGGGCGAGCCGGGCACGGTGGGCGACCGAGGGTTTCTCGTCGCCACGGGGCAGCACGGTCGGCAGGTACGGCAGGGCGGCATCGGCGACGGTGACCAGGTGCCGGGCGAGCCGGTCGGGGGCGCGGTGGGTGGCCGCGGCGGTGAGGATGCGGGGGTAGTCGGCGAGGGCGGCGACGAGGGCACTCGGAGCGTCCGCGACATCGCCGGGTACGGCACCGAACCCCAGCCGCCCGGCCCCGCGCTCGACGGCGCGTGTCCGGGCGTAGGCGTACCGCACCCGGAACAGCGGGTTGCTCTCCCGCTGCACCAGATGGTCGGCGGTGATCCGGGGCCGGTCGTGGGCGGCGGGATGCAGCAGCGCCCACTGGGCGGCGTCGGGCCCGAGCGGCGCGGGGTCCTCCGGCGCGGGCACGGGCCGCAGATTCACGGGCTCACCGTGATCGACCTCACCACGCCCGCCCTGGGTCGCGACGATACGCACGACGGCATCGGCGACGACCTCGGCCCGGACGTCGTACGGCACCCGCAGCGCGACCACCTGCCCGGCGAGGGCGTCGCCGTGGCCGTAGCCGGGCCCGAGGGCGCGGATCTCGCCGACCAGCCGGGCCGTCGGTGACGCGGCGGAGCTGAGGCTGATGTTGAGGAACCCGGGTCCGGTGACGACGACGTCACCGACGCCGGCGCAGCTCGCGAGATGGGGCAGCAGGATCTCGGCCACCCGCAGCGGCGGCTGCCCGGCCGGGCGTGCGAGCTGCAGCGCGATGTTCGTGGCGTAGTCCCCGCACCCGCCGGGCCCCGGCGGTGTCACCACGACCCGCTCCGGCACGGTCACGCTGAGCTCACCCTCGTCAACAGCACGACGCACCGCGCGCAGCACGGTACGGGAGAGCTCGACGGGGGTCACGGGACAAGCGTAGGGGAGGAGGGGGGTGGGTAGGCGAGCCGGTTTGGGGACAGTTCCGGGATGTGGACGGCGGACTTACCGGGCAGCCCCGCGTCAGGGACAGGCGGGATTACCGGGCGTCCCCGCGTCACGGGTAGGCGGGGTTGCCACCGGCCCGCTCCCCCGAGAGCTCTACCGCCTCGGCCACTCCCCCGCCGGCGCGCTGCTCGCCGACGCGCCGCCGCGCCATCAACTCCCGTACCAGTCGGACGAGTTCGGCGGGCTCGAAGGGCTTGGCGAGAAAAGCGTCGACGCCGACGTCGAGCCCGGCCTCCACCTCGTACTGCGTGCAGGCACTGACGATGGCGAGGGGAAGATCACGGGTCCGGGGATCGGCCCGCAGCTGGGCAGCGGTCCGCAGCCCGTCGAGCCGGGGCATGACGACATCAAGGGTGATCACGTCGGGCCGCACCCGATGAACGACATCCAGACACTCGGCACCGTCGGCCGCGGTCACGACCTCGAGACCCTCCAGTTCGAGATTGACCCTGATCAGCTGCCGGATGACCTTGTTGTCGTCCACAACAAGCACCCGACCCGACGCCCCTGGCACAACTCGAGAGTAGGTCGGGACCGGCCACCGCGTCCGGGTTTTCCGGACTTCCGCCTCCTCGACGGAGCGACCTCCGGGAAACCCGTTCCTGATCACCCCGACCGAGCTGGTAGTGTTCTGTCCGTCGCCGCGAGCAACAGCTCAACGCCAGACGCCCCCGTAGCTCAGGGGATAGAGCAACGGCCTCCGGAGCCGTGTGCGCAGGTTCGAATCCTGCCGGGGGCACTCCGGGAAAAGCTCCTGACCTGCAGAAATACAGGTCGGGAGCTTTTGCGTGCATGCCAAAACGCACACGGTCTTTTGACTGTGGCTCTTTGCAGTTCCGTGACGTTCCGAACAAGGCGGCCAGCCTTGCCCCTTGACGGTTTTTCGCAGGTCAAAGCCATCTCGCGAGACGTTCGACAGCGGCTCTCGGCAAAAATCCGATACTTCTGCCAATCCGAAGAGAAGCGTCGCCTTCTCGCCGAGAACCGGGTCTGACCTGCCTATATGTGGCTGATGCCACACAGAAGCGCAAACGGTCTGGTGGGTCGTTGCTCCTTCTACCTGCCCGCGATCATCCTGCCCGTCCCTCTGCCGGTGACGATGCCTGTAGCTACAACGTGCGGCCGACAGGCCATGTTCAGGCCCAGCCGTGGCCGGGCTCGGCATCGGTGTCGATGGGGCTGGCCCCTCGGTCGGGCGCGGTTGAGGGAGCGTTGTCGGTGCCCAGGAAAGCGGCGGCGCTGGCTCTGGTCTGTACCGCACAACGTCGCCGACGTGTGCGCTGGAGTGCGAGCCGGTGTCGACCCTTTCGCGCCCCTGGGTGCCCTTTCATCCTCGCCACTGCTGTCATCACGTCTTGAACGGGAAGTCCGGCAGCGGCAAGACCCCTGGTGCGGTTGTTCAGTGGCGGGCTCAGGCCACGCGATGGTCGGCTGACCATCGAGGGGTGCAGGCAGTGACGTACGACCGCAAGGGTGGCTGAGCAACTCGGGTGAAGTTCACCCATCCGCCTGGAGGACTACGAGGAGACCGGCCGGCGCCGTGCGTCCACCCTCGCGGTGTCCGGCGAGCCAGGGGATCCGGTGCGGGCGGCCGCGGCCTTCGCCGCGGCGGTGACCGCCGACGAGGCGCCGCTGCGTCAGCTGCTGGGCTCCGATGCCTCGCCGGGGCGCGAGCGCGCCGTGAGCGCCTGCGTGCCGAAATCGACGCCAACGAAACGCTCACCAAGAGCGCGGACCTGACGGCGAGTTGAACCGCGCCCAGGCCAAGGGCGGGCACGCGGGGCCGCGCCGCACGGCTTGTCTCAGTCTCCCGGCGCGGCGTCGTACCGCAGGTTCATCTCTTCGATCTGCGCCATGTGCTGCTCGGCCCACGCGCGCAGCGCGGCCAGAGGCTCCTCCAGAGAGAGGCCGAGATCGGTGAGCCGGTAGTACACGCGGGGAGGGACGGAACCCTCCACGCGGCGGGCGACCAGACCGTCGCGCACCAGACTGCGCAGGGTGGCGGAGAGCATCTTCTGTGAAATGCCCGGCATGCGGCGCCGCAGGTCGGCGAAGCGGACCTCGCCGGGCGCCTCCTGCGCGAGCACCCTGACCGCCATCGAGGTCCACTTGGTGCCTATCCGGTCCAGGAGCTGCCGGGTCGGACACAGCGGATCGAAGAGGTCACCGCGCCGCGACATGGTCACGCCGGACTCACCACCTGAGGGAAAAGTGCCGTCTGGGCACGCCCATCCTAGTTTCCTACGGTTGCCTTGTCGCCATTGGTTACCACTCGGGACCACCCCCCTGGAGGCAGGCATGCCTGAACTGCGCCGAGTTGCCGTGAACGGTGTGGAGTTGAATGTGGCACTGGACGGGCAGGGGCCGCCGGTCCTGCTGCTGCACGGCTTCCCCCACACCTGGCAGCTGTGGCAGGACGTCATGGCCGGGCTGTCCGACCGGCACACGGTTATCGCGCCGGATCTGCGCGGCTTGGGGGCCAGCAGCCGGGCCGAGTCCGGCTACGACGCCGCGACCCTGGCGGACGACGCCGCGGCCCTGCTGGAGCAACTCGGCGTCCACGACGCCGCGGTGGCAGGCATCGATGCGGGCACCCCGCCCGCGTTCCTGCTGGCCATGCGCCGCCCGGACCTGGTGCAACGGCTCGTCGTCATGGAGTCACTGCTCGGTCGGCTGCCCGGCGCGGAGGACTTCCTCTCCGACGGCGCCCCCTGGTGGTTCGGCTTCCATTCCGTGCCACATCTCGCGGAGGAGGTCCTCCGCGGCAACGAGGCCCGCTACGTCGACTGGTTCCTGACCACCGGCACCCTGGGCGAGGGCGTCCCGCCGCACATCCGGGACGCCTTCGTCCACGCCTACTCCGGCACCGAGGCGCTGCGCTGCGCCTTCTCGTACTACAGGGCCCTGCCGCAGAGCGCGGCGCAGGTGGAACGGACCGTCGCCCAAGGGCGGCTGACCGTACCGACGATGACGGTCGGCTCCCATCCCGTCGGCGCCGCGCTCGAGTACCAACTCCGCCCCGTCGCAGACGATCTGACGGGCCGCACCATCGAGGACTGCGGCCACATCATCCCGTTGCACCGCCCGCAGGCCCTTCTCGATCTGCTACAGCCCTTCCTCGCCGGTGAACGGGTGACATAAGCCACCATGCGATGAGCGGGGCAGGGGGAACAAGGAGACGTGGGGCTCGATCAACGGTCTGGAGAAACCTGGCCTTCCACACCAGCGGTTTGTGGGCTCGTAAGGGGCGCGCGGGTGGCGATGAGAGGGCCGATCAGGGCCAGGACCACGTGACGGCTCCCTCAGCACGACCGCCGACCTGACCGCCTCTACCAGGCGCTCCGGGGCGGCCGACTCCTGCACCCCGCCCAACTGGCGGAGATGAACACGACCGTGCGCGCCACGGAACTGGATCCCGTATGGCCCGGCGCGCTATGGCCTCGGCCTGATGAGCTTCTCGCTGACCTGCGGCGGCTCGTACTACAGCCACGTCGGCGACCTCCCCGGCTACACCACTCGGAACGGCATCAGCGCCGACGACCGCCGGGTCGTGGTCCTGGAAACGAGGGCGACGGCGCTTCCGGCCGCTCCACCGAGCAGGCCCGGAACGTCCTGATCGACGGGCAGTTCTGCGGGACGTAACGCCACCCGCGGTGGCTACGACCTCTCCCGCACGGCGGCCTCCGTGAGCCTCCGCGCCGTCCGTACGGCGCTGGCGACCGCCTCGTCCGGCCCGAGCCCGCACAGATCGGTGAGCGTGAACAGCGCCTCCGCGCCGACGACCACGGCGAGGTCGCGCTTGAGCTGGGCGAACGCCTCGGGATCGGCCGCTGCGAGCGTGTCCTCCAGGGGGAGGAGTGCGTGGTCGATGAGCCCGAAACGGACCCCGGGGCGGTTGGTCACCGTCTCGGGCCGGGTGATGGTCGCCGAGATCATGGCGCGCACCGCTCCCTGGCGGGCGAGGATGCCGCGGAGCAGGAACTCGCAGGCGAAGGCGATGCGTTCGACGGGGTCGGCCGAGTCCGCGACCGGCGCGAGCGCCTCGGCGGGGGGTGGCCAGACGCCCGCCAGGGCCTCGCTGACCAGCGAGGGAAGATCGGGGAAGTAGCGGTAGGCGGTGGCCTCCGACACCAGGGCAGCCCGCGCGATCGCGGGCATGGTCACTTCGCCGCCGGTGCCGATGAGTTCGCGGGCGGCATCGACGATCGCGGTGCGCGTGCGCATCTTCTGGTTGCTGCGGCCGGTGCTCACGCCCGCACTGGTCCCGGTCTGTGTCGCCATCGATGTGTCCCCGATCCTGCCCGTAAGTCCCGGGTCAGCTTATCACTGCCAACCCTCTTTATGAGAGTTCACTTGCACGTTGAGGGTCAACCCTCTATTGTCCTCTTTCGTGAGAGCTCGCTCTCACGAGCGTTGAGCAACAAGGACCGAAGGAGAAAGCGATGAACGACGTCTCCCTGGTAGGCCCGGACGACGGCGAGACCATCCACCTGGGACCGACACGGATCCGCATCCTCGAAGACGGGAGCACCACCGGACACCGCCTCGGAATCGGCGAGATCACCATCGCCCCGCACACCGAGGGGCCACCGCAGCACCGGCACGCCCAGCACGACGAGGGCTTCTACGTCGTCTCCGGCACCGTCCACTTCACCATCGGCCAGACCACCCACACCGCCCCGGCCGGCACCCTCGCGATGATCCCGCCCGGCGCCCCGCACACCTTCGCCAACCTCGGCGACGAACCGGCGGTGATGCTCAACACCTTCACACCGGACCTGTACGTGCAGTACTTCCGCGACCTGCGCGACATGGTCGCCGGCGGCCGCGAGATGACCCCGGAGTCGACGATCGAGGTGATGAGCCGGTACGCCACAGTCCCGGCCACCGACTTCGCGTAACGCCCACCCACCCCCCGTACAGAACCGCCTACTCGAGGAGTACCTCCATGACCGTCACCACCACCCACACCCTCTCCCTCGCCCAGGGCGACGTCGACCTCACCGTCGAAATCCAGGGCAGGTCACAGGGCGAGGGACACCCCTTCCTGCTCCTGCACGGCGGCGGCGGCCCCCAGACGGTCGCCCCCTTCGCCGGGCTCCTCGCCGAGCAGCGGCCTGCCAGCATCATCACCCCGCTCCACCCCGGCTTCGGCGGCACCGTCCGCCCCGCCTGGCTGACGGACGTCCCCGCCCTCGCCCAGCTCTACGCACAACTGCTCGACACCCTCGGCCTGGAGGACGTCACCGTCGTCGGCAACTCGATCGGCGGCTGGATCGCCGCCGAACTGGCCGTACTCGGCAGCGACCGGATCAGCAGCGTCGTCCTCGTCAACGCCGTGGGCATCCAGGTCCCCGGCCACCCCGTCGCGGACACCTTCCCCCTTTCCCCCGTCGAACTGGCCCAGCTCTCCTTCCACGACCCCTCGAAGTTCCGCTTCGACCCCAGCGCGCTCTCCGACGCCCAGCGCGCGGTCATGGCCGCCAACCGGGCCGCGCTGGAGGTCTACTCCGGCCCGCACGCCATGGCCGACCCGACCCTGCTCGAGCGTCTGGCCAAGGTCACCCACCCGACGCTTGTCGCCTGGGGCGAGAGTGACCAGGTCGTCGACGCCGACTACGGCCGGGCCTGGGCGGCCGCCATCCCGGGCGCCCGGTTCGAGCTGCTGCCCGGCACCGGTCACATGCCGCAGGTCGAGACGCCGGCCGAATTCCTGCCCGTGCTCTGGGACTTCGCGGACGCGCACGCCACCAACCGCCCGACCCGCTGAACGGGAGCAGGTCATGTCCGAACCCGGGGGCAGACGGCAGAAGTTGCTCGTCCTGACCATCTGCTGCATGAGCGTCCTGCTGGTCAGCCTCGACGCCACCATCCTCAACGTCGCGCTGCCCTCGATGCAGGACGACCTCGACTCCCCGGTCTCCGGCCTGCAATGGACCCTCGACGCCTACACCATCGTGCTCGCCTCGTTCCTGACGCTGGCCGGCTCCACGGCCGACCGCGTCGGACGGCGGCGCATCTTCCAGCTCGGCCTGGCGTTGTTCACCGCCGGGTCCGCGCTGTGCAGCCTGGCTCCGACACTCGAGTGGCTGGTGGCCTTCCGGACGGTGCAGGCGCTCGGCGGCTGCATGCTCACCCCGGTCGCGATGGCCATCCTCGCCAACACCTTCACCGAGCCGCGGGAGCGGGCACGGGCCATCGGCGTGTGGGGCGGGGTGGTCGGGATCAGCATGGCGGCGGGACCGATCCTCGGCGGCCTCCTGGTCCAGACGGCGGGCTGGCGCTCGGTCTTCTGGCTGAACATCCCGATCGGCCTGGCGGCCCTCGCGCTCACCGTGCGATACGTCCCCGAGTCCCGCGCCCCCCGGGCCCGCCGGCCCGACCCGGTGGGACAGCTCCTCGTCATCACCCTGCTCGCCACCCTGACGTACGCCATCATCGAGGCCCCCGACGAGGGCTGGACCTCACCGCCCATCGCGGCCTGCCTGGTCGCGGCGGCGGGCGCGCTGGCCTGGTTCATCCCGTACGAGAACCGGCGCACCGAACCCCTCATCGACCCGCGTCTCTTCCGCAGCGCACCCTTCAGCGCGGCCACGGCGACGGCGGTCTTCGCCTTCGCGGCACTGGGCGGTTTCCTGTTCGCCAACACCCTCTATCTGCAGCGGCAGTTGGGCCTCAGCGCGCTGTCCACCGGGCTGCACCTGCTCCCGATGGCGGTGCTCTCCCTGATCTGCCCGCCGCTGTCCGGGCGGATCGTGGCCAGCCGAGGCCCGCGCATCCCGCTCCTCCTCGCGGGCACGGGCATCACGGCGAGCGGGCTGCTGGCCGTCCTGACCACCCGCTCCACCCACCCCTCGTACGCCCTGCTGTCCCTCACCTACGCCCTGTTCGGGCTCGGCTTCGGCTTCGTCAACGCACCCATCACGAACACAGCCGTCTCCGGCCTGCCGCGCGCCCAGGCCGGGGTGGCCGCAGCGGTCGCCGCGACCAGCCGCCAGATCGGTTCCTCCCTCGGCATCGCGGTCATCGGCGCCGCGATCGCCGCCGGCGTCCGCCCCGCACCCTGGTGGATCATCACCGGCTGCGGACTGGCCGTCCTGATCCTGAGCACGTTCACCGTGCACGCTTCCGACATCGCCGGGGACCACGGCTCGTTGCGCGCGCGCAACGGACGATGGATCACTCCAGTATCAAGTCGTCGGCCTCGGCGGAACTCTTGACTGGAGCCCTCCGAAGATTCCCAACATCGAAGAAGCGCCAAGAGGCGATCTTGATGTAATTGACGATGTCCTGGGGAAGTGGAGCGAAGACCCTGTGCGTGGGTTCGTTCGTCCAGGCGATCAATGAGCTCTTTCAGCGGTGCCGCTCCAGGGTGAGGACGGCCTTGGCGATTGACGTCATGCGGTTGGGGCTGCATCGGGCTCTGCGGAAGATTCGCCAGGATTCAAGGCAGGCGATTCCGCGTTCGACGGGTGCGCGGGCCGCGGACAAGGCCCGGTTGGCCGTCTGCTCGGTCGGGGTGAGTTCGCCCTGGGGCGGCCGGCGTTTGGGAGTGGTGACCCACTCGCCCGCGCCGATGTAGGCCATGTCGGCGAGGATGGGGACGCCCTGGCGCTCGCAGATCCTGATGATCTTGTGGGTGCGGGCGGCGGTCAGGTCGTGCGTTCGGCCGGGCAGGGCGGGTGAGAGCCACAGCGTACGCCGGCCGGATCCATGATGACCTGCACGTTCACGCCGGCCGTTTGTGCTTCGTCGAGTAGTCCGCGCGCCCGTCGCCGACCCGGTCGCACTCGGCGAGTGTGCCGTCCACGAGAACATAGTCGGGGTCTGTCTCGCGCAGGACCTTCAGCAGGCCCGGCGCCTTGTCGGCCAGGTGCTCGACGACGGTGTTGACGTATGCGTGGGCGGTGCCGACGGAGATACGGAAACCGGCGGCGAGTTGAGCCAGGGGGTCGTGTCGGCGCAGGTACGCGAGAGCGATCACCGCACGCTCGGACGGCCGGAGTTTGCAGCGTCGGTCACCCTCACGGGTGACGATCAGCATCGTCACCCACTCCACCAGTGCGTGCGGCAGGTCGAGTACGGCAGGATACGGGACCAACAGGGCTCCTGAGCTGGAGAGTTGAGACCTAGACACCTCTCTCAACGGCACGGGAGCCCTGTCCGTTGCCTACGGTCCCGCCGTCACCCTTCCGGGGGCCACCCTGAAAACCCTCAATGGCAGGGTCGTTGCCGGCGCGAAGGGCTGCTGGTGTCCCCGTCGACAGTCTGGCAATCAGGGTGTGGGAGGTGGTGGTTGTCGCCATGAGGGCGGCAGAGAAGTCGCCGGCTGCTTCGGTGACGATGTCTCCGGCGGTCGGCAGGCTCGCGATCCTGCGGCCGTGGGAACGTCCCAGAGGCTGTCGGCCTGGCTGCCCTCGATGATCAGGTGGTTGCCGTCTTTACTGAACCAGGCCGGTTCGATGTTGGCCTTGCCCTCACCGACGAGGAGGTTCACGCGGGTGCGTTTGACGGCGTCCTATATTTCGACAGCATGGGAACAAAGGGACGGAATGGCGACTTGTGCGGTGCTTCCTGGGCGGCACACCGCTGCCGTGACGATGGATCCCTGGGTGTAGTCACGGGCGGGGGCGGCGCTGAAAGCCAGGGGCGAGCCGACGAGGCTTGCCTTCTTTGTGTTCCACACGGTGATGGTGTCGGCATTCAGTACGGCGACCGTCCGGTTGGAGCAGAAGCTGACGCTGCGCAGCGCGGCAGCTGCCGGGCGAGCGGGGCCGAACACTCCTTCCCACCGGCAGGGCGACCGCCCGGAGGCGGCGCGCCGGTGCTCGCGTTCATCGCCAACCAGTCAGCGGCGCTACGACTCGGGCCAGGTGACTGCTTGAGTGAATCCCGCGCTCAAACCGCCAGACCGGAAGGCATGCAGGCTGGTTCCCGCACAGTTGCGCGCCATGGAGAAGGCCCTCTTACGCGTGAGCTGCACTGGGCCTTCGAAGAACAACGGCCCGCTCGCCAGATCACCGATCAACCGGCCCAGCAGCGAGGCCGTCAGCTCACTCACCGGGACCCACCGGCGTGTCCGGTCTCACTGGCTCCCGCACTCGCACCCGCCGGCCGGGGAGGTCCACGTCCTCGACGTCCGCCCGCAGCCAATCCGCCACCCGCGCCTCGCCGTCCCACAGCGCCGACCACAGCGCACGGTGAACCAACGAGATCCCCTCGTCGGCAACCAGTTCGTCGAGCCGCTCCCGGGTCACCTTCTCAACTTCCGCCACACGCCTATGTCTTGCCACTGCCGAGATCCCCTGTTCCCATTCCCCCAACCACGGTGCCGAACTCGTCACGCCACATCCGGTTCGGGCGGCCGGTCGTAGGCGCTCAGCAGGCCCTCGATGCGCTGGTTGTTGATCGACTGCCGGTCGTACAGGCACTTCGCGTACCGGGACAGCAATACCTCGACACTGGTGCCCGCCCGCTGGGCGACCTCGGCCGGGTCCGCCCCCGCGCACAGCCAAGCAGACAGGGCCGAGTGCCGCAGGTCGTACGGGCGTTTCGCGAGCGGCGTGCTGGTGATGGCGGGCGGCAGACCGAGGCCGCGGGCTTCGTTCCAGACCCGGTGGTAGGTGGTGTAGGTGAGGACGCGGCCGCGTTCGCTGAAGAAGAGCCGGCCGTCGTCGGCGGTCCCGAAGGTGTCGACGTGCTCGCGCCACAGGGCCACCAGGTACGGCGGAAGCGGCACCACCCTGATATCGCCCGGCGGTCGGTTCTTCAGCCCGCGATCGTCGTGGAACTCGCCGGAGTCGGTCCACCGTTTACCCGCCTGCGGCCGGGTGCGGTGCACGATCAGCCGACCCCAGCCGGCGCCGGGCAGCCGACAGTCCGGCAGCGCCGCCGCGACCGCCTCCTCCGGACGCAGGCCCGGGTAGTACATGCCGGCGAAGAGCCCGACCAGCCGACGGCCACGAGCCCGCCGGTAGCCGCCCACGTAGGAGACAGCGGTCAGCAAATCCCGCGCCTGGTACGGGTTGGCCACCACCCGAGGATCCACCGCAACCGCCGGCTTGGGCACCCGCCACCGGATCTTCGCCAGCGGATGACTGCCCAACTCGCCCCGCTCCACGGCGTAGTGGAGGGCGTGCACCAGCACTTTGCGCTTGCGGCGCATCGTCTCCACCGCCGCTTCACCCCCGTCCAGCTTGCGCCGCAGCGACTCCAGCACGTCACGCGCCAGAACCGGATCATGCAGATCCACCAGCGGACGGGACGCCTTCGCCACCCACTGCAGCACCAGCCGGTCCTGCGCTGGCATCTCCCCCTGTCCCGGCCGGAGCGTGACGAACGCCCAGTGCCGCAGGGCACGGCGCAGCAGCTGCCCGCTCGGCCGACCCGGAAGGTCCCCCAGCATCGCCATCGTGACGGCCGTCAGCGCATCGCTGACCTCGTCCCGGGTCTTCGCCGCCCGGCCTGGGCAGTGAGCTCGCGCGTACTGGGCCGCGAAGGCGTACCAGCTCAGTTGCGACGGCCCCCGTGGCCGGAGCTGCTCACCTCAGCCAGTCCCACCCGAATGGCCCGCACCAGCTCCGCACCGAACTCTCCCGCCAAGCCCGCGACCACGCTGCCGCCGTCCGGACGTCCACCACCATGCTGCCGCGCCAGGGATCCGTCCGCAGGCTGCTCGGGCTCAGGTGCGGCGCCGTGCTGTCCGTTCAGGTCCATACCCGCCTCCTTCTGATCGGCGGGAGCATGGCTGCCCGGCACATCCACTCCAATATCCCCCTGCAAGAGGGCACCCGGGCAGCGTCCGGTTGACGAGCGCGGATTGTCGGACGTTCTGTCCCACTTCCGGCACCACTGGTCATAACCGGTCCCGGCGTGGCCAGTGTTCTGTGTGCCCGCACAGGTCTTCACGAACCGCTTTCCCGAGGCGGTGGACTCCCGGCCCGGGGTACCGCAGGAACGCTGCCACTGTTTCAGCCGGTCCGGGTGAGTTCGCGCGGCGCAGCGACGTCCTTCCACGGCCGAATCCAGGACACCAGCGCCCCGGGCTGGCTCGCGCTGCTGGAACTGATCGAAGTAGCGGTGGCCGACGGGCGGGAGGAGTTCCGCCCGCTGCCGGAGCTGAGTCCTGAGGAGCGGCGGCAGATCGTGACACTGCCGACGTCGATCGGGCGGCTGACGGCGGTACGGACCTTGTGCTGTACGGAAGCAACCTGGTGCGGATACCTCAGGAGATCGGCGACATGACGAGCCTTGAGGAGTTCAGCCCCTGCACGTCGCGACGGCTGCACCGGATCTCACAGAGAGCCGACGCGACCACGCGAGCCCTTGTGCAGGCCGACCCCCAAGCTGCGGTCGCGGCGGCTACCGTCTGCGGGTCCGGATACACGCTGTTCCGAGCCGAGCCGCTTCCTGATGGTGTGGACCCCAGCCAGCGGCTGGCCACGCTGTACTCCTATGTGGACGCTGGCAAGGGGTGCGCGATCCTCGACAACAATGTTGGGAAGTCGCAGTACATGTACCTGCACGTGTGCAAGGTGGACGGGACCGGTTGCGACACAGACTCCGGGAACTTCAGCGAGTACGCCGGCCCCGTCAACGTCTCCAGTTCCGTCTGCGTGCCCGTGACAGCGAAAATGGGCCAGAGCTCCAGCAGCTTGTACATCAACTTCTCGTCCGAGTATATGTGTGACTGACCACCTGCCCGGCAAGAACCGGGTCTCCGCGCAATTCCTGTTAATTGCCTTGGCAGCGGCACCACTTGCTCTGACCGCCTGCGGCACCCAGACGAGCCAGCAGCCCGACGCCTCCTCCTCGCTGCGATCTTCGGTAGCCGCCGGGGCGGCACCCAAGCCGTCGGACACGGCCGACAGCCTCAGCAGGGCAGCACAGAAGGCAGCTGCCCAGCGCGCGGCCGCCGCTCCCAGCGGAGATCCCGTCAGCCCGAGGAACGTCGCTGTCCCGAGCCCCGGTGACTACGGGTTCGGCAAGGCCGCGGCCACGGCAGCGGGTGGCGAGGTCATCGCGTACACACCGCGCCTGGAGTCGGGACGGGTCTTCGTACCGCTGACCATTCAGAACACCGGTGACAAACGGATGACTTACACAGTCACCGTGACAGTCTTGGGCGGCCGACGGATATCTCCCTTCTCTGTGACCGAGAAAGCCGACGGTGTTTGGCCGGGACTCACGTGGCCGACCAAGACGGACATCACGGCCTCCGGTGTCAAGGAGGCGGCGGAGGGTTCGAAGATCAGCTTGAAGGTCGTCAAGTACGACCCTTTCGGCAACGCCCAATGACCTGTCAAGTGCGCCCCGCACCTCGTGCGGGCTGCCACCGGCATTCCACCCTTTTGGAGTTCCACGCCCGGTAACGCAATCCGTGCAGCCGAGTGCCTCCTTGCCCTCGGCTGCACCCAGTGAACCATCTCACGCGTCGGAGCCGACAGCCTCGTTCTCGCAGAACGGCGAGACCAAGATCCTGTCCTACGGCAGCGCAGAAGTGGACGCCACAGCCGACGACCGCGTGTTCACTACCGTCACGGTTCACAACAACACCGACGAGCCCGCCCATTACGACATCGATGTCAGCGTCGCCAACGATATCCACTGGGGCGCCTCAAACAGGTTTCGCATCGAAGGCGTTCCCGCCCCGACGTCAAGAGCCAGGCAGCCCGATAGGCGACCAGCCCTCGGACCCAGTCCGCAGCAACCAAAGATCTACATCGATGCACGCGGAAGGTATGGGCGAGGTTTCGTCAAGTCCGGATGCGAACAGCAGGGTCGCTTGGCTCGCACGCCGGACAGACGGCAGCGGACGCAAGGCGCCGTGGCTACTGGCCCTTCCGCCGAAGCCAACAACTGCATTAGCAGGCTGACCACTTACTGGAAGGACAAGCCAGCAGATCATGCGCTACCCATCACGGAGAAGAAGAAGGAGCCAGTCATCCGTACTGGCTATCACTGCAGCAACCGCGTTGATCGCCTCCGCCTTCACCACGAGCGCTGCACAAGCAGCGATGCCGAGCCTGTCGAAGAAGTCTGCGCAGAAGCAGACCGTCGCACCGGAGAAGGAGTCCGCGTCGGCGGTCCCGCTGAAGGATCGAGACACCGTTCTCGGAAAGGGCTGGAAAGCCTCCGCCGACCGGGCTGTGACCGCCGTCGCCGACAGCGACGGCCTGCATCTCCTGGTCGCCGACAGCAGGAACGGCTACAGCTGGAAGACGGCAGCAGTCCTCAGTGAACCCCAGCTGCCGGCCGACACCTGGATCGGCAACAGCTGCGTCATGGACGACCACCACGCAGCCGTCGTCTACGCTCCCCGCACCTTCACCAACAAGCCCGACCTGATGATGGGCGGCGCGTTCACCGCGATCGTCAACCTCGACAACGGCAGCGTCACCAAGCAGCCGTTCACCGCGTCCCTGGCCTACTTCGACCCCACGTGCAGCCCGGCCACGCACACCGCCGTCTTCACCGCGCTCCGCGACACCAAGACGCGTCTGGTCACGGTGAACACGAAGGGCACCACGGTCGCGGACACCACCGCGAAGGGCGAGATAACCTCCGCCGTCCCCACCAAGGACGGTGTGATCGCCGCCGCCGGGAACCGGCTCGTCCACATCGACCACAAGGGCAGGACTGCCGAGCTCGCCGCCACGACACACGCTCCGTACGGCATCCATGTGACCAGTGACGGCACGGTCAGCTATGTCGACCGCACCGGCGACACCGACGCCAACGTACAGACCTACGCGCACGGCAAGAAGACGACCGTCGCCAGCGGCAAGCTCACCGCGATGAACCTGCGCCAGGGCACGGACGGCACGGTCTACCTCACCGGGAAGGCCAGCCACGGCAAGGGCTTCGGGGCCAGCGGCATCAAGGCGCTGAATGTCTCACCCGACGCGGAACTCTCCACCCGTGGACGACTCGCCGTCGACCCGGTGGTCTCCCCGGCCGTGCAGGCGGGCGTCGACAACATCAAGGATGCCGGCCGCGACTTCACCAGCACCGCGGCCAAGGAACCCGCGGCCGAGACGACGACGGGCCACACCAGCCATGTCCTGACCGTCACCGGCACAGTTGCGGGCACCGGACGGCATACGAAAGAGCAGACCGCCGAGCCCGGCTCCACCGCGGGCGGCAGGCCGTCGCCGGCGCTGACCGGCTCCTCGAAACCGCAGCTGTCCACGATGAGCATGCTGACCACGGCCGACGACGACGCCAGGGCACACGACCCCATCGACACCGACGCCTGGTGCTCCGTGCCCCGCAACGACGTCAAGTCCCAGGCCCTCCAGCCCACCCCGAACCAGGTCGAATGGGCTGTGGACATGGCCGTCCGGAACGATCTGCGCTCCGGCTACCTCACCCAGGGCGGCTGGCGCGCGCAGACCGGGCTCTCCACCATCGACCCCCAGGGCCTGTTTCCTTACCCGCCGCTGAACACCGGCACCGGACAACGCATACCCGCCCAGGTCGAACTGGGCATCCTCGCCCAGGAGTCCAACCTGTGGCAGGCCGAGTCCGGCGCCATCCCCGGCCAGATGGGCAGCCCGCTCGCGGCCGTCGACGGCTACTACGGCCACCAGACCGGCGGCAGCCTCGACGACTTCTGGACCATCCACTGGGACAAGTCCGACTGCGGCTACGGCGTCGGCCAGGTCACCGACGGCATGCGCAAGGCCGGATACGAGAAGCCGGGTGAGAAGTCCAAGGACGTCACCACGCAGCGCGCGATCGCCCTCGACTACACCACCAACATCGCCGCTTCCCTCTACATCCTCGCCGACAAGTGGAACGAGGTGCACCAGTCCGGCCAGACGATCACCGTCAACAACGACGACCCGGCCAAGCCCGAGAACTGGTTCACCGCCGTGTGGAACTACAACCTCGGCTTCAACAAGAAGGCCGACGCGGGAACCAACGGCAACTGGGGCCTGGGCTGGTACAACAACCCCGCCAACCCCGTCTACCCCGCCTCCCGGCTGGCCTTCCTGAACACCGACCTCGACCCGCTGGCCGCCAAGGACGCCGCACATCCCCAGAACTGGCCCTACGAGGAGAAGGTGATGGGCTGGGCCGCCTGGTCCCAGGACACCGGCCACTCCTACGCCACCTCCGGCCGCCAAGACTGGCCCGGAGAATCCGGCTTCTCCTCCGCCGGCTTCTACCCCGCCACCTGGAACGGCACCACCGGAACCGTCATCGACCCGGCCAGCGGGAAATACCGCCGGGCACACATATCACCGCCCCTCGACGCGTTCTGCAACACCAAGAACAACTGCGACACGGCCAACCCGCCCAACTGCCCCGACGCCGCCTGCTACGCCCAGTACTGGTGGCACGAAACCAACGTCACCTGGAAATCCGACTGCGCCACCAGCTGCGGCAACGAGCACATCAAATACCTGACCCTGGTCAATGAACCCGGCCGCGGTTACCGTCTCCAGTACGGCACACCCGTATGCTCCGGCGCCCCCTCGGGCGCGAAGATCGTCGAGTCCGTACCGCAAGGAACCGACACCTGGAGCAACTGCGGCACCACCACGACCGACGGCTCATTCCAGTTCACCTTCTACGCGGACCCCAACGCCACCGGACCGGGCCTCGGACAGTACGACGCGAAAGCCGACCTGCACCAGATCGGCGGCGGCTACAACGGCCACTTCTGGTTCACCCACGCGCGCGACGCCGCCCATCTCGGCGGCGACGGCGGACGCATGACCATCCTGGGCGACTGGAAGCTGAGCTCGGCCGTCTCTGGTGGTCAGGCAAAGGTCTACGTGCACATCCCGGATACCGGCGCGCAGGTCACCAACGCCATCTACAAGGTCATCACCCCCTTCGGCACGGTGACCAAAACCATCGATCAGAACTCCCAGAACAACAGCTGGGTCTCCCTCGGCGCCTACAACTTCAAGAACCGGGCCCCCGAGGTTCAGCTGACCAACTCCACATCGGACGGTGCCGCCGACAAGGATGTCGCTTATGACGCCGTCGCATTCGTGCCCGGCGACTACAGCAACATGCCGAGCATCACCTTCCCCAACCCCGATGACAGCGCGCCGATGCCCAGTTGGGAAGGCGACGTCGAGGAAGCCCACCGCAACAGCGGGCTGCCCTCTGCGGCAACCGCCCTGAGCAGCACGTCGGCCATCACAGACAATACGACGTGCTCGCCCGCAGAGACGGGCGGCGGCAAGATCTGCGTGAACGGCAAGGCACAACCGAGAACATCCCAACTCGGTAAGCAGATGGCAAAGGCCCTGACCGCTGCCAACGCCAACTCGATCGTCCCCTGGTGCGACACCCAAAGCGCCGGCCATGACTGGTACACACGCACGGATGCCTGCCTGAAAGCCTTGTCCCCGCTCAATGTGACCTTCCTCGTGGATGAGAAAGTGGTCGGCACCGCGCACTTTGCGATGCAACAGGAGATCAAGCTCTACAACAACCTCGGAGAGTTCGACCAGACCCTTTCCCTCGTGCCTACCGAGATCGACCCCACCCTGGGTGCGGTGACACTACGCTGGAACGCGGCATCGGACTGTTCCGACTGCACGCAGTCCCAGCAACGGACGGACGGAGCTCTGACATGGGCCGGCCCGGAGGACGGCCACGTCGGAAGCGTCTCCTTCCAGACCCTGTGGAACGGGACCGGCAAGGAAAGGATCACTCTCGGGTGGAGTATCACGGGGAGCATCTCCGAACTCCCGGACGTATCGGACGAGGCCGACCTCGGAAACACCATCGGGGATCTGGACGTCCGCTGTGATGACATGACCAAAGGCGCCGCGAACGCGGGATGCGTCTTCCCCGCCTATACCCCGACCTTCACGGTGAACACCGATCGCTACCCAGCAGCCGGCGCCTATTACTGGCTCATGAAAGAAAAGAACAGCAATCATTTCGGCAGTAGGGCGCACAACACGCCTCTGCATTACCTGACGGACGGGCAAAGCGACAACCGGGAGGTGGTGTGCCCCGACAGCTGGCAGGGGCGTACCGAGACTCCAGACGCCAGTTGTGACGAGTACGCCTTCGCCACCACGAACGAGAGTGGTGGTGTACCGGCCAACGGAGTCACCTCCGGCGACCAGTGTGCGCAGTACTACGCAACACCGCTGAACGACACCACCTGGACGCTGTACTACGACGACAACTACCCCCTGCCCACCTGGTCGGAGAAGTGCGGCCGCGCCAGCATCCCGTTGGCTCAGAACACCGGCGCCCTGGCGCCATTCGGTCGCACCGGGGGCTTCGTCTGGTACAACCGGATGCTCGGAGATGACCCGTTCTGGCTAGCCACGCCGGGGTTCGACCACTGCACATCGGCAGACACCACGTGCACCTTCCAGCGCACAAACCCGTAGCCGTATTCGCCGGGCCGGAAGGTCACTGAGAGATCTTCCGGAGCTGGTGGACAAGAATTGCCCCGGTTGAGAATTTGGGGCGGCAGCTCGTGACACATGAGGGGGTGGCGTCCGCCCGGACTCCACCCCCTCACTCATGTATTCAAAACGTCGTCGCTCAGCGCGTCGAGGGAAGGGCTTCCGCTGACTACTACCAGCGGAAGCCTGCCGTCCTCCAGCAGATCGCGTGGCAATGAGATACCGAAATGCTTCTCGATCACACCTAGCGACATGGCGATCCGCAGACTGTGCCGCGCGCCGCTCACCTGAAGGTAATCGCCCGTCGGAAGAATGATGCCCGCCGCTTCCAGCTCCTCCTGGAGAAGATCCGGCTGGGATCCCCAGCGCCTCCGTTCCTCGCCAAGACCGAACGAGCACAGCAACTCGCTGTCGGCGGCGTAGGAGAAGAAGGAAGGCGGGTGGAATGCCTGGGGATCAAGATTCACCGCCTCGACACCGTTGCGCGAAATCCTCTTGAGGACGTCGTGCCTGGCCCCGGGGGCTTCCCCGTATTCGGCGGCGAACACCCACCCCTGCGCTTCCCCCACCCGTGCGACGCCTACATCTGCATCGGTAAGAAGCCCGACGGCTTCCCAGGCGGTCGCCAGGGGCTTCACACCTGCCGGTGAAGCGCCGAGCCGCACAGCCAACTCGTCCGGCGTGATCCCGCGGGCGAAGGTGACGCTGTAGTGCCACTCGGACTCCGCCAGCCAGCGCACACCGCGATTCGTCATGTCCTCATCTTGCCGCATGGCCTCGTCACCCTGGTGGGTCGTTACCGTTTCCGGCCGGAGACCGCTGTTCCAGACCTGCCGAGATCGTTGAGACTCCAAGATCGCCAGATCCTCGTGATCGCAAAGGGACCGGCGCGCCTGGCGGCGGCTGATTTTCGGGGCAACTTCAGAAGGCGGCCCGAGACGGCCAGCCATCACTCAGAGCGACTGCCGTACGGAAGCGGAAGCTGAGCCAGAACCGAATCTCCGCGAACAGAACCAGGCGCGCCCCCATACCCACCGGGTCCCCCGTTGCTGAGCCACTCATGCAGGGCCCCTCACCCGGGGCGACCGCTGGGAATGGCGAGTTCACGGCCACGGTAAAAGCCTTCCCGCTCCTCCACGACGTACGGGGCCATGGCGGCACGCCGCTGCGTCTCCGGCTCGGAGGCTCGCCAGGAGTCGCAGGCCTCGCTGGAGTCCCAGAAGGACACCCCGGTGATCTCCTGTCCGTCCTCGGACCAGTACGCGAAGGCGCGGTGCATACCCTCTGGATGGGTGGCCGGCCGCCACGCCTTCTCGAAGTCATCGAGGGTGCCCGGCCGAATGCGGCGCGTCGACACCCAGACGAAGTGTTCATCCATCCCATCCTCCTGCGCTACGTCAGCCCGGCTTGTCGGCGCCCATGCGACCACCGTAGGTCCGCAGCACCGATTGCGCCTGAGCGGCGATCGCGGTGCTACGGAGAATCCCCCTTGTGGTGTCGGCAGGGGCTGAATCGCGACCCGGTGTGCCCTGTACTGCGCCGTGCGCGGCAGACGTCCCCGGCACGGAAGGCGGAACATGATGGACATAAATCAGTGTTCCAGGAGGAGGAGTATGAAATGGCCGAATCCGGTCCCGGCGGTACCGGCGGTGTAGCGGGCGGCAAGTCGCGGTTCGATGACATCTACGACCGTCCGGACCCTCGCGCATACTTCCAACGGCTGGCCCCGCTTGAGTACGAGATCCCGCACCATGCCCAGCCGGTCTTCCGGCAGGTGGCAACCGACCGGGCCGAGCTCGACGACGGCCACCCCGGCAGGCTGGCGATGCTGGACGTGTGCTGCTCGTACGGGACCAATGCCGCGCTGCTCAACCACGACGTCACCCTGGCGGAGATGTACGAGCGGTACACCTCCCCTGCTTGCCGGACGATGTCGACGGCAGAGCTCGCCGCATGGGACAAGGAGTTCTATGCCGAGCGACGCCGACCGGACGCAGTACCTGTCTTCGGCCTGGACGTCGCGGCACCCGCCGTGCAGTACGCACTCGAGGTGGGACTGCTGGACGCCGCCTTCACCGACGACCTGGAACAGAGCCCACCCAGCCCCGGTCTGAGGCGCGCGCTCGCCGAGGTCGGCCTCATCACGCTGACAGGCGGCGGCAGCTATATCACCGCTCGCACATTCAGGGCACTGCTGGACAGTGCCAGAAGGCCGGTGTGGGTCAGCGCGTTCGTTCTGCGGACCGTGTCGTACCACCCGATCGTCCGGGCACTGGCCGTGCACGGTCTGAGCACCACCGTCGATGTCTCCCACACCTATCCGCAGCGTCTCTTCACCGACGAGCGGGAACAGCGGTATGCGATCGAGGCGGTACGGGCGCTGGGAGGCGACCCCGCAGGGCGCGAGGAGGACGGCCGCTTCCACAGCCTGCACTACGAGTCCCGGCCCGATACGCGGTGGCAGTCAGGCGACCGAGTAGAGGCTCACTGCGCGCAGCCGACGTCCAGTACTTCGATCACCTCTCCGTGGACCGTGTAAACGAGCCAGCACCACTCACCGAACGCTGCCGCCAGGTCCGGCGCCCTGATCTCCGCGTCCTCGGTGACCGCGTCGATGAGCGCCATGATCTCCTCGTGCATCTCGTCCGGCACCTCGAAGAGCACGCTGGCGGCGGGTTGGACCAGTTCGACTCGCATGACGTCCCCGCAGACGGACAAGCAGGACACCAGGTGAAGCGGCGTCCACCGCTCGGCTCGATGACCGAATAAAATCCCTCACGACCACCATAAATCCACTGCTCCCGCGCGAGGCGGCGCCCGCGGGTACGGCCTGGGTGCCGACGGAACGAGCGGTCGGCCGCGGTGCGGCATCGGCGTCAGCGGATGGCGGCGCGCGCGTGCCCGCCCCGGCGCCTGCCGTGCTCGGTCGAGGCCCGGGCGAGGACGCTCTCTGCCTGTGCCACGGCGTCTGCGGCGTTGCGTTGTCCCATGAGGACGCAGAGTGTGTAGGCGGCGCCGTCGAGCCAGCGGTAACTGAGCGAGCTCAGCGGATCCCGCAGCAGACCGTTGCGCGCGAAGCGCAGCGGCAGCGGTCCTGACGTGGGGCATCAGCAGGCGGTCGCACCTCGGTGCGGGGTCGCACTGACCTCCTCCGCCTTGACATCGGTGGGCACAGGGTCTGGCGACGCGACCCCGTTCACACCGTCCTCATCACCGGCAACGCCCAGGCGCCCCATGAACGCGGGCTCGCTGCGCGCCAGGACGCGCGCTGGAGCTGCACCCGCAACTCCGTGTACTGCACACCCGTGCCATATCGCCGTGCTGCCACGGCAGAACCAACGAATTGCGCCTGGGAGCGAAGTGCGCCGGACAGGTGGAGCCGCGAACTCGCCGCAACAGACATGCAGGACCAGAACTCTGGTCAGACACTGGGGGCAGAGCAGTGGCTGACGGCGTACGAACCCAGGGCGCGATGGCTATGAACCACGGCACCGCAGACTCCTCCGGTGCGACGGATGCCGTCTCCACGCGTTCCGTGTTCGGCGCGCCGTGCTGGGTGAGTCTGAGCAGCCGCGACCTCGACGCCACGCAGGACTTCTACGGGGCCGTACTGGGCTGGCAGTGGCGCACCGCCAGACTCGGCGACCGTTTCCGGACCGCACTGGCGGACGGGGTACCCGTCGCAGGGATCGCGGAGATGGCTACCACGTGGCAGATGGCCGTGGCCTGGACGCCGTACTTCGCCGTGGCGAACGCGGACGAGGCGGTCGCCCACTTCCGGGAGCGCGGCGGGACCGTGGCAGTGGGACCGATCTCTTTCCCTCCCGGGAGGGCGGCGCTGCTCGCGGACCGCGACGGGGCCCGCTTCGGGGTGTGGCAGGGAAAACTCGTCACCGAGTGGGAGGCGTGGCGGCAGGCAGCGCCAACGTTCATCACCCTGCACACCCGTGACGCCTTCGACGCGGCCATCTTCTACGGCGAGGCCCTCGACTGGGCCTCGGACCTGCCCGGCTGCTGCGAGGTCGAGTACGCGGGAGGCGAAGTACTGCTGCGCAGCCGGGGCGACGTCGTGGCCCGCATCGAGTCAGGCTCGCTGGAGACGCCACCCGACCCTTCGGTCCGGCCGCACTGGCAGGTCCACTTCACCGTTGCCGACGTGGGACCGTGCGTCCGAGCCGCGGAGAAGTACGGCGGCAGTGTCTTGGCAGAGGGCCGGCGGGAGGCCACGCTGCGCGACCCCGACGGCGCCCAGTTCACCGTGACCTCGCGTCGGCAGTACTGACAAGGCGGAGCCACCGGATCAAGGGCCTCCCAGTGACCCAGGACGAGGTCGTGATCGGCATGACCAGCGAAGCGGACATGGCCCGTAACATCACCGCCGACCAGCTCGCCGAGTTCGTCCAGCGGGTATGACCGTCATCCGACCCGCACCGAGCTCCCCACCCGCCACCTGCACGGTCGCATCGCCCACCAGGGCGAGAAGGCACACCGATCCAGGCCAGTCGGCAGTGGCACGTCGAGCGCACGCACGACACCGGGCTATGGATTCTCGAGCGCAGCATCCGGGCCGACTCCGGCTCCCCGGCACGCAGTTCACTGTCTCGTCGGGACGTCGTCCGCCCGCTCGCCCTCCGCTTGAGATGGTTCGGTCCTGGGCACGTCCGGGTGCTGTTCCATGGCGCTGCGCTCGCCCGGCTCGTCGCGCTCCCCCTCGGCCTGCGACGGGGTATGCGCGTATAGCCAGCGGTCGTAGTCCGAGGCTCCGGATTGCATGATGGGCCTCCTTCGCTCGCTAACCCCATGGTCCACCCTCGGCCGTGACGCGGCGAGAGAATTTGTGAGCAACGGGGTAATCACGTGCCCACCGTCATCGCCGCTCGCCACGTGGGTGGCGACGAGGAGGCGTGCAGAGCGGGCGTGGACATGGATTCTGGTCACGTCGTTGGTCCGGGGACCGTCAGCTGTCTCTGCAACGTTGCATTGAGCTGCTTGACCAGCGCGTTCGGCGCACAGCTTCAGTGTGCCCCGGAGACACTGCTCGTCGGGTGATCCGGCCCGGCCGCGCCCAACCCTGCGGGGGCCAAGAAAGACAACGCCCGCGCGCCATACAGCAGCCTCCCGAACGAAGATGGGAAGGAGGAGCGGAGCGATGGCGCGGATGTTCGCCGACGGTGATGACTTGGTCGTGCACCTGGCATGGCGGGAAAAGACAGCCGCGCGCCGCGGCGACGTGTGCGTGCCGCTGACGGCGGTGTGCCGGGTGGCGGTCGAACCCGACTGGTGGCGCGCCCTGCGCGGAGTCCCGCAGCGCGGCGTCTGGATTCCAGGGGTCCGGTGCATCGGCACGCGCAGCCACCACGCCGGGCTGGACTTCGTGGCCATCCGGTCCGGCAGACCCGTCGTGTGCGTCGAGCTCCGGCCCTCCGCTCCTTTCCGCCTCCTTGCTGTGTCCCTTCCAACCAGTGCGGAGGCGAGGACCACGGCTCAATGGCTCGGCCGAACCGCACCGAAGATCGACACGTCCACGCCTTGGCGGCAGCCGCTTCCGGTACCCGAGGAGAACTCCGCCCCGGCGACGTCGGGCAACTCGCCAACACCCCCTCTCACATCTCCTCCGTGCGTGCACGATGCCTGCGTGTGACGAGTGGCCGGCCACTGGCGACCACGCCCATGCTGGTAACCCCGGCTATTGGAAGTCAGGGAATGCTCCCGCGTCCCGTGGCCGGAGTTGGGGCGGCCTGCGTGTGCGGTCGTGCTCAGTAGGTGGGCAGGAGCCGGGGGATGTTCCCGTGGTTTTGGAGGTCCCGCCGTGTGGTCGGGGGTGTGGCCGAATGCGGCTTTGGCACACCAGGCGTGCTGGTGTGCCAAAGCCGCATTCGGCGGTAGGGGGCGATGTCACTGTGCGGGTGCTGGGGCGGTCTTTCTGAGGGCGGCAGGGAGGGTGAGCAGGAGGACGGCGGTTACGGCAATCAGGGGTACGAGGAGGCCGGCGTGGTAACCGCGGAGTGCGCCTGCGGGTGACCCCGGGGTGGTGGCGGCCTGGCTGACGGCGGTGGTGACGGCGACCAGGAGGGCTGTGCCGAATTGGGCGGACGTCTGGAACAGTCCGCTGGCCACACCCTGTTGGTCGGGTGCGATGCCGGTCGTGGCGGTGATGCTGAGGGTGCTGAAGCACAGGGCGAAGGCGATGCCGATGAGGGCGAAGGTGGGGAACAGGGCGGTCCAGTAGCCCGAGTGCATGCCGATGGGCAGGATGAGAAGGTAGGCGGCCACGGTCAGCAGCAGGCCGAGGACGAGGACCCGCTGGACTCCGTGGCGGCCGATCATTTTCTCGATGCGAGGGGCGACGAAGAGTCCGAGGACGCCGCAGGGCCAGAACGCGGCCGCGGTGGCCAGGGCGGACCAGCCGCGGGTTTCCTGCATGTACAGGGTGGCCATGAACTGCGCGCTCGCCCACCCGCCGACGAAGGCCATCGCGCCGAGGTTGGCGCGCACCCGCGGCCAGGAGGCCAGCAGGCTCAGCGGCAGGTGCGGGGAGTGGTGCCGTCGTTCGATCAGGACGAAGGCGGTGAGCAGGAGGGCGACGCCGGCCAGTGATCCGATGGTGCGGGCGGAAGCCCAGCCGGCCGCGGGGGCCTCGGTGAGGGTGTAGACGAGCAGCAGCATGGCGATGGTGACGGTGGCGGCACCGGGTATGTCCATTTTCTGGCGTCGTCCTTCACCGCGCCGGTCCGCTGGGATCAGGCGCGGCGCGGCGAGCAGGATGAGTCCGGCGACGATGGCCGGCATGATGAACACCCAGCGCCATCCGGCTTCGCTGAGCAGGCCGCCGGAGATCAGCCCGAAGGTGAAGCCCGCCGATCCGGTGGAGGAGTAGATCGCCAGCGCCCGGTTGCGGACCGGCCCCTCGGGAAAGCTGGTGAGGATGATGGCCAGGCCGGCGGGGGCGGTGAAGCCCGCGGCGATGCCCTTCAGGAAGCGGCTCGCGATGAGGATCTCGCCGCTGCCGGCGATGCCGCCCAGTCCCGACATCAGGAAGAACGCGACGAGCGCGACGAGGAAGACCCTGCGGCGCCCCAGCAGGTCCGCCGCGCGTCCGCCGAGCAGCAGGAATCCGCCGAAGCCCAGAACGTAGCCCGAGACCACCCACTGCAACTGGCTGAGCGACATGTCGAGCGCGTGCTGAATGGTGGGCAGCGCCACGGCCACCATCGAGGTGTCCAGCGCGTCGAGGAAGAACGCGGCGCACAAGACGGCCAGGAGACCCGCCGCACGGCCGCCCAGCTTCGCGGCCTGGGGACTTGCGCCCGTGTCCGCTGCTTGATCTGTCATAGTCATGAAGCGAATATAGCATCGCTACGTTCACACACAATGGCGCGCTACAACAAAATATATCGACGCTATACAGATGGGTGCCCCATCGTGACGATGGTTGGCGAGCTGCTCTGATCGTCACAGGTCACATGCCTGAATGAGATCGTCGGAGGGGTTGGTGAGAGGTGGCGGACTCGTCGCGGGGAGGGACGGAAGACGGTGGTGTGAGCGACGTTGATGTGAGCATCATTACTAGTCTGACGCCGCTATAGCGAGTAATGTAGCTGTATGCCAACCACGCCTGTACGCGACCGACTGCTCCTCGCCGGTGCCAAGCTCCTGGAGGACTCCGGCGGCGAGGACGTCTCCACTCGTGCCATCTGCGAGCTGGCGGGCGTTCAGGCGCCGACGCTCTACCACCACTTCGGCAACAAGCAGGGCCTGCTCGACGCGGTGGTCAGTCATGGCTTCCGCGACTTCCTGGCGGCGCAGCGCGAGCACGGAGCCGACGGCGGCAACCCGGTCCAGGAGATCCGTGAGGGCTGGGACAGGCATGTCCAGTTCGGCCTGGAGCATCCGATGTTCTACGCGTACATCTACGCCCGCGTGGGACGCGGCACCCGCTGTGGCGTGGTGTCGGACGTCGAGGCGATGCTGCTGGAGGCGCTTGAACCCGCGGCGAAGCAGGGGCTCTTGGCGATCGCTCCGTCAGATGCTGCGGCGGAGATCATGGCGGCCAGCAGCGGCGTGATCATGTCCCTCATCACGGACCCCGACGACGAACCCGACCTGCGTATGTCCGCCCATGTACGGGACGCGGTCCTCGACGCGGTCACCACCAGCGAGCGTGCCGAGGACCGGCAGGAGGGCGCCGCCTCGACGGTGGCGTCCGCCGCCGTCACGCTCGCCTCGGTGCTCGACGACGCTCCCGATGTCCTCAGCGCGACGGAGACCGCGCTGCTGCGGGACTGGCTGGGCCGCCTCTCTGCACGGTGATACCCGGCCGGGCGCAGCGCCCCCGCCGAAGGGCTGCCGGCGGCGGGGTGGCGGTCCGGCAGGCGGCCGGGCAGGGTTTGTCGAGCCGGGCTGCGGTGTCAGGGTGGTGGGTCACGCACCCCTCGGGTCGCGTCAGGTGTCCGGCGTTGTGTCTTCCGTGAGCAGACGCAGGCCCTGTTCGGAAGGCGAGCCTGGTTCGGCGGTGTAGAGGGTGAGGACCAGCCCTGGGTCGGCGGTGGGGGTGAAGGTCTCGCGGTAGAGCGTCAGGTCTCCGGCCAGCGGATGTTTGTAGAGCGTGGCACCGGTGTGCGGCACCACGTCGTGGTCGGCCCACCAGCGGCGGAAGTCGGCGTCCTGGTCGGCCAGGTCGCTCACCAAGTGGGCGAGTTTGGGGTCGTGCAGGTGGCGGCCGGCGTGGAGGTGAAGGGCGGCGATGGTCTCGCGGGCCACCGTTTCCCAGTCGGTGTGCAGGGTGCGGGCTGCTGGATCGAGGAAGAGATACCGGGCCATGTTCCGCTCGCGCTGCGGCCGGGCGTCGAAGTCGGTGTAGAGCGCGCGGGCCGCGCGGTTGCCGGCCAGGACGTCGCCGCGGTGGCCGAGAACCATTGCGGGGGTGTCACGGAGGGAATCCAGCAACCGGTACAGGCCCTCACGCACGCGCTGCGGCGGACAGGCGGGAGGGCCGGGCGCATGCGGCTGCTTGGCCAGGACCATCAGATGATCGCGTTCCGTGGGATGCAGGCGCAGGGCCTTGGCTACGGCGTCGAGGACGGCCGCGGAGACGTGGGGGATGCGGCCCCGCTCCAGACGTACGTAGTAGTCCACGCTAACGCCGGCCAGCTCGGCGACTTCCTCGCGGCGAAGGCCGGGAACACGGCGAGGCCCCGGCTGCCGGATGAGACCAGCTGTCTCGGGGGTGACGCGGGCTCGGCGCGCACGGAGGAAATCACGGAGTTCACAGTTGCCCCCGGTGCCGGAGCGTGCGCGCGTCATGCTCTCCAGCGTAGGACCGGACGCGCCCTCACGATGCCCCCAAGGGGGGCCTGGCACGCCCCCTGTCCGGCAGATCCCGGGTCGATACGGACCCCTCTGCGGCCTCTTCGGCCGCTGCCGCAGTGGTTGGCTTGAGCCATAGCCCCTACGCAGAGCGCCGAGACTGATGCAGTTCGTGCGCTGCGACGACCAGGCATCCCCACCACAGCTCTCGAAGGGACATCCATGCCCACAGCCATCAGCGTCGGCAACGTCAGGGTCACTGCTCTGACGGCCGGGTCGAGCCATCTGCCGCCCATGTTCTACCCGGGCTGGGACGCCTCCGCCCACCCCGAGTTGATCCAGGACGACGGGACCTATCACATCCCCACGGGGTGCTTCCTCATCCAGGGCGACAGCTTCACGATCCTCCTGGACGCGGGCAGCGGTCCGGACAACCTGGATTTCCCGCCGGAGATGGCCCGGCTCGCCCAGCTGAGCGCCCCTCCGAAGTACCTGTCGGTGGGCGGTCTCCTGCCTGCGGCATTGGCCGCGGCAGGCGTCACGCCGGCCGAGATCACCACGGTGTTCCTCACCCATCTCCACTACGACCACATCGGCTGGGTGGCACCCGGCGGCACGCTGTTCTTCCCCGCTGCCGAGGTCGTCTACGGGGCCGCGGACTGGGACGCCCTGATAGCCCCCGCGCCCGCTGACGACCAGGGCCGTGTGGGCATGGAGGCCGCGAAGGCAGCGGGCAGCCTCCGCCCCGTCGATGCTCCCACCGTGCAGATCGCGCCGGGCATCACCGCCCACCACGCGCCGGGGCACACCCCGGGCCACTACATCCTCAAGATCGCCTCCGAAGGCCAGGAAGCGTACCTGCTGGGAGACGCCGTCCAGCATCCGCTGCAGCTGACCGACCCGGGCATCACCTTCCTGTCCGACGCGGACGCCCAGCGCGCGTCCCAGACCCGTCAGAAGATCTTCACCGAGCTTGAGGGACGGGACGTGGCCATCGGCATGGACCACTTCCCCGGTCTGGAATTCCAGCACATCACCGCAGGCACTCCACGCAGCTGGACCACCTGCACCGGCCCGTCACGCACGCGGACAATCCCGCGGCGGCCTGGCAGCCCAGGCTCACCGGGGTGTTGAGCGGGGGCAGAACCGATGCCCGGCCGCCGTCACGGACGGGCTTCATGGGGGGATTCCGGAATTCGGGGCACTGCTACCCGCAGGGGCCGCGCACGCGCACTACCCGGGACGCGCCGCTGAGCCGTACTCCTCCCGCAAGATGACCGGCCGTGGCCACTGCCAGGGGCCACGGCCGGTCCGGCGGTTCGCCGTCCGCGGCGAACTGACGGTCCTGGTGCGGCTGTCGACAAGTGACTGTGACCGGCATGGCGCCGGCCGTCTCAGGCGGACCGTCGCGCGAGTTCCTCCAGCACGGCCACCGCCTCAGCGACACGCTCGTACGGCACGAACAGGTGGTCGTGGTGGAAACCGGCCACCACATTGCAGCTCAGACCGACATCGGCGAGTTCCCGGGCGACGGCGGCGGTCAGACCGACCGCCTCCAGCGCCGAGTGGACGCGCAGCGTGATCCAGCCCGCGACGTACTCGTACGCCAGCCCGGCCGCGTCAGCCTCCTCCTGCCGCACGACCAGGGTGAGGCCCTCCTGCTCGGCGACCGTGACGACGGGGGTGGCACCGGGTGGGATGCCACCGCCGACGGCGGTGAACACATACCGGCCCGGGTTCAGTTGCGGGCGCATACCGGTCAGCAGCTTTCGCAGGTCACTCTCACCAGCCACGATCAACACCCTCCACACACGTTCTTGACCCGACTTCGCCGCCCTGACTCGGGCGGCACCCCCTGGATATGTGTCTCATGGTTCGATCACCAGGTGCTCGATGAGGTCGCCGCGCAGGGTGAACTGGTAGCGCAGGTCGACTTCTCCGCCGGGGAAGTTGCCTTCGAGGTGATGCGTGGCGATGTAGTGGGTCGCGTCGGTCTTCTGGGCGCCGGTGAGTTCGGTGGTGTAGGTGTACTCGCTGGCGGAGCGGTTCAGCCACTTCTCGATTGCCGAGGTTCCCTCGTGGGTGTTGCCTTCGTCGGTCACGGTGGCATCGCCGCTGAACGCGGTGAGAGCGGTGGCGGTGTCGTGGGCGCGATGTGCCTTCAGGTAGCGGGTGACCACGGCGGGCAGTGCGGCCGGGTCGATGCTCTCGTGCTGGTTTGCGGGCACGGCTGTCCTGTCTGAGGGGAGGGAGGGTCAGAGGGTGGGAGTGGTGCCGCCGTCGATGACATGCTCGGCGCCGACGATGGACGAAGCGCGGTCGGACACGAGGAAGGCGACCAGTTCGGCGACTTCCTCGGGCCGGTTGGGGCGCCCCAGGGGGATGCCGCCCAGCGATGCCATGAGCCGCTCCAGGGCCGCCTCGTGGCTGACGCCGGCATTGTCGGCGATCCGGGCGACCAGGTGGTCGGCGGCGGTGGTCTGCACAAAGCCCGGCGAGACCGTGTTGACGCGTACGCCGTGCGGGGCGACCTCGTTGGCCAGCCCCTTGCTGTAGGTCGCCAGCGCGGCCTTGGCCGCGGCATAGGCGAGCGTGCCGTCCCACAAGGGCATGCGCCGCTGGATCGAGGTGACGTGCACGATGACCCCTTTGCCAGCCTGGATCATGCCGGGCAGCAGACCGCGGTCCACGCGAACCGCGGCCAGCAGATTGGTGTTCAGTTCGGTCACCCAGTCGTCCTCGCTCAGCGCCGCGAATCCCCCCGCCGGCGCGGCGGAGCCACCGAGGTTGCTGACCACGATGTCGATGCCCCCCAGGCGGTCGAGCACCTCGGCGACCACCGTGGAGGCCCCTTCGGGGGTACGGAGGTCGGCGGCGATGAACGTCTCGGGGGCGACGTCGTCCGGCCGGTTGCGGGAAGTCACCAGCACGGTGGCGTCGGCCTGGGCCAGGCGCCGGGCGATGGCCGCGCCCACCCCCTTGGTGCCGCCGGTGACCAGCGCGCGCCGGCCCTTGAGGGAGTCGCTGACAGGCGTCGTCATGTTGGGTTGCCTTCCTGGGAGCGCGGCCGTGCGGGTCGCAACCTCCCGCATTACTGCTAAAATAGAAGCAAGTAACTTCGACTTTAGCACCAACTAGTGGGGGTCGCCATGGCAGGCCGGATCAGACTGGAGGACCGGGAGTGCCCGCTGTCCACGACCGTGCAGCACGTCGGCGAGTGGTGGACGCTGCTACTTCTCCATGACGCCTTCGACGGCTACACGCGCTTCGATGAGTTCCAGGAGAACCTGGGTATCTCCTCCAGCATGCTCACCGCACGGCTGAAGACGCTCGTCGCGGACGGACTGCTGGAGCGCCGGCCCTACCAGACCAACCCCGTACGCCACGAATACGTGCTGACCGAACTCGGCCGCTCCCTGCGACCGGTCATCGTCGCCCTGGCCGCGTGGGGCAACAACCGCCTCGCGCCACCGCAGCGCAGCATGATCCTCATCGACGCAGCAAGCGGCGAAGAAGTCGAACCCGTGGTCGTCGACGCCAAGACCGGCCGCCGCCTCGATGACAGCCAGACCTACGTCTTCACCGCAGGGCCCGCAGCCAGCGCCGCAATGCGCTCCCGATACCCCCACACCGGCCTGACCCGCAGCCAGCCGGCTGAAGGTGTGGAGGTAGGTGAAGGATAGTGCCTCCCGCCTCGTCGTCGAACCGGTCACGGAACCCAGATCTGTCAGTGTCGGACACAAAGGCGCTGGTCAGCAGGTGCGACGGTAGCCGGCGAGCAGCGCGGCTCGCATGCGAACGATCTGATCGAGGCCCCGGTCCATACAGGGGATGAGGAGGTCGCGATAACCGGCCCCCTCCAGCGGTGAGGTGACCGCAGTGGCCCGCCATGTGCCCGTGAAGCTCCAGCCTGTCCGGGCGAGCCGATCAAGGTGATCTGCCTCAAAGACCATGATCTCGTGAATGGACGTGTGGTGCACCAGCGCCGATCCGTTGTGGGTGCGGATGACGATCGTGGTGGACCCTGGCCGCGCTGCCAGCGCTCCGGCACAGCACCGGCAATGGGCCTCCCTCCCCCGCGCCGGGAGCCGGAACCTCCACGCGGATACACGCCCACGCACGTTCGCCCAAGGCGCCGCGCTGTCGCCCGCGGGGAGCCAGGGGCGCACTTCACTCATCCACGCGCCCCGGGGAACGCCTCTCCGTACGATTGAAGGCGGCACCCTATACCCCTACGTTTATCCAAGGAAGTCACGACCTCCGCCACAGGAGGCGACCGACGAGTACCGACTGCCGATCAGAAAGAAGCGCCCAAACGGAACATTTCATTTTCGCGGGACATGCGCGGGACGACGGACCTAACGGCCCGCCAGACACTCCCCCGACCTGCGGAATCATGTGATCATCCGACGGCCTCCGGAGCCGTGTGCGCAGGTTCGAATCCTGCCGAGGGCACCCACTACGAGGTGCCCAAAGATCCCCTCACCAGCGGAAACGCTGAGGCCGGGGATTCGTGTCTGTGCAGGCGTATGCGGCCCGGAGCGGCTGCAAGTCGGGGGCTGAGACGAGGCGTGGACGGGATCTTGAAGCATTGCCACAGGTCGCTCCCCTCTTTATGCCGCTGGGCCTGGCTTGTCCTCGAGCGGGGCGAGTGGCACGGCCCCATCCGTGAAGTCCACCGCACCCGACTGCTTAGATCATCGGCATGACGGACTGGTCCCAGCTCCACCACGCCTATGGCACGGCAGAAGACATTCCCGGCCTGCTCGATGCAGTGAGCGCGGTTCCAAAGGATTCGGACTGGACGGAACTTTGGTCCCGGCTGTGCCATCAGGGCACCGTCTACTCAGCAAGTTACGCGGCCCTGCCTGCCCTGCGGGACATGGCACGCGAGTGGTCACCCTCGGACCGGCTGATGCCGCTCTGCCTGGCCGGCGCCATTGTGGCCAGCGTTGATCAGCCATACGGCGATCAAGATCCCCACGTCGCCTACGCCTCCGAGATGTCCGACCTGACGCGACTGACCGAGGAAGCTCTTCGGGATCCCACCCTCGCCGACGACCCTGACGCTTACGTCTACTTGCTCGCCGCGCTCCTCGGCTTCGAAGGAGTCGAGGTATGGGGCGAACAGCTCGACGGACTGAACGACGAGGAATTCGAAGTCCCCTGTCCCGCATGCAGTACGGAGAACTTCATAGCCTTCGGCGAGTACGGCTTCTTCTCGACCACAGACAGCATGTACATGAACGAGACCGCGGCAAGAAAGGTCCCGTTGCAGCCTGCGAACCCATCAGCCTTGGAGGGGCTGGCCCATAGACTTCACAGTCGCGCACTCGAAGACGCCCAGGCCGATGTCGCGCATAGGTTGACTTACGTGTTCGGCAAAGCACAGTGCGCCGAGTGCGATGCGATCTTCAGCGTCGCGGAAGCCATCACCACCCGTTGGGAGGCATGAACCACATCGCCGTCCCGGTCTCAGACCATGCCGAGGCTGAGACACATGAGCATGGCTGAGACCGCTGTCGCACTGTCTTCGGTCGCCGCCCGTCAGTGGGCCGGTGGACGAGTTGGGGGATCTTGTGCACGCCGACCGGGCCGAAGCAGCGGAGCAGAACCGGCGTGCCGAGCTTGAGCGGGAACAGGAGCGCAATGAGCAAGCGCTGCAAGCCAAGCGCGATCCCTATGCCCGTCTGAACACCACGGCTCGCGCTTGTCGGGCCGCCGCCCGCGACGCTGTCCCGTCAGCCGAACGCGGCGAAAGCGTAGACCCTGCTCTCCTCGATGCCGCAAAAGGAGGCCTGGGCCGACCAGTACTCCCAGGCTCGGATGGCGCTCGCGAAGGATGTCCTGCAGGTAGCCCCGGCACTCAACAGGTCACTCGGAAATGGGTACTCAGTCGTCAAGCAGTTGCCGAGCAGCCCCAACCCGGTCGGGGCATACCAGCGGGCGAAGCCATGGTTCAACGGCCCTCTGTCCGATGGCGTTTATCTTCTACGGCTAGCTCTGAGACACGATCTCCGTGTCGTAATCGCCACGGAGCGCATGACGGGCCGGGCCCCTCGGCCTTGTCCGCCCATCCGTCTCGTTCAGCCTCGCTCACGACCTCGTTCTTCTTGCTCCTCGGCCATCCCGATCGCGGAGGGGAACGACTCCAGGAACTCGCGTCGCGCAGGTTCCTGCTCCGCTTCGGCCAAGTCCGCGAGCACCTGCACGAATCGTCGGCGTTGATCCGGAGGCAGTTGCAGAAGCACCCAGCCGACGCTCTCCATCATCTTCACCGCGGAGTCGGGATCCACTTCCTCGTCTCCGCAACTCTCCAGCCACCACACGACATCAACGAGCAGACCAGTGAGTGCCGGCACAAGCGGATCCGTGTAAGCCATGTGGGCAACTTAGCTTTTCTCCACCGCACTTCCTCATCGTCGACCGGAACCAGCGGGAGATCCGGAGTCGAAGTGGTCAGGCAGCGGGCCGGGAGCTCCGGAAGCTGAGGGGGCCTCAGCCCTTCGGCATGGAGTTGATGACGCGCTCCAGCTCTTCGGGTGTCAGCGGTCGGCCCCACAAGGCGAGGGTCCACTGCCAGGTGCTGTCCTTCCAGTGGTGCACGAACGCTTCCGGGTCCGCGACCCAGCCGGGTTCGAAGAACGGGGTGTCCGGACGCTGCCGGATGAGCACCGCCATGGTCGGCGTGTCAGCCGGTGCGTTGTCGTTGTACAAGTCCATCGCGAGCAGGCCGGTGGCAGGGTCGCCGTCGAACGCTTTGGGCTCGAAGTGGTCCAGGCCGCCGGGCCAGAACGCCGGGAGGGGCAAGGTCCGTTCACCATGGGACGCGACGATCTGGTCGCGCCGGATCTGATGGGCTTTCTCGGCCGCTTCCAGGACGTCGTTCCACTCGAAACGGCTGTCCGGCAGCCGTGCGGGGAAGTCCAGTTCGGACAGTTCCTCGCGGTAGCCGGCCTCTTCCACCTCGGCCGACAGAAGGATGCCGGCCGTAGGGTCGACGACCACGTGCAGCGGGTACGGCAGGGACGGGGTCCGCAACGTGACCGCCCAGGCGTCGCGACCGTGATGGCGTACGTTCGTCGGCTCCGCCAGGGCGGTGGCTTCCGCCAGCGCCGGGCTGTCGGCGCAACTGATCAGGCGTTCCGGTGACGGGGCGAGATCCCAGGGGAACTGCGGGCCGAAGTCGAGGCCACTCGGCGAGTCGTCGGCATGGGGCCCGTCGGCAGGATCGTACGCCTCGATGGTGATGTCCCCGTTGCCGTGATCGAGGAACCAGTCGCCGGGGGGCCGGTAGGCGAAGCGCGCGGACAGGCGGACGGGGCTGGCGGGCGGCCAGCCCTGTCCGTTGTCGCGGCGGGGCTGGACGGAGACATGCCGTCCCTCCACAGCGGGTTTGGGCGTGCGGTGGAGGAGTTCCCGCAGCTCGGTCCAGCCCGCCATGGTCTCCTCCACCGTCATCCGCTCAACTGCCGTCGCCGGTACTGTGGCACAGCTTCGTGGTCGTCTTGGTGACACAGACATCCCAGCCACGGAACTTCTCGCCGGGTTTCCCGTCGTCGCCGATCGCCTCGGACCCGTCGTTGAAGGTCACCAGAAGATTGATCATGGGAAACTTGGTGACCACGGGCGTCTTGCCGAAGTTCTTCACGATGTACTGCTTGTTGACGGCGGTGGCCGGTCCGGCGTGGCCCTGTGCACCGTCATGCTTCCAGGTCGAGCATGTTTTGTCTTTTGCGTTGGGGATGTTGACGCCGCACTCGTAGTAGTACTCCATGTGGAAGTGCGACGGGCCCGAATAGCGGCTCGCGTAGAAGGTGATCTCCCAGTTCTTCGACGTCCGCCCTCGCACGTACTCCTTGATCGCGAGTTTGACCTGCTGCACGGGACGGCAGCCGTCCGAGTCGCAGTCGGCCTCGATGGCATACACGTCGGCGGACTTGTAGATGTAGTTCGTGGGGGTGTTTCCCTTGCGGAGCTTGTATCCGCGGGGGGTATCCGTCTGCGGGGTCACCGCGCTCCGGCCCGCAAGCAGTTCTCGCGCGGAGGACGGGAGACCGGAAACCGGCGTGACCACGTTCTCGGGCAGCGGCCGGTCGGAGAGGAACCCGACCATCCTGTTCTGCTTGGCCAGCGGCTGGTACGCGAAGTAGCCGACATCCTTGCCGTCGGAGTACTGGGTGGTGTGAGCGTGGACCGGTACGGCCCCCGTGACACCGGCTACGGCCGCCACCACAGCCGATGCGGCGACAGCAGTGCTTCGTACATGGCTTCGTGACATGGCATCCCCCTCGTCTGCAGCCGGCCACCACGCACCGCGCCGGTCGTGACACACGGTCAGGTGGGCCGCGCTGATCAGATATGCCCTGGCATACGCCCATGTTGTCGTAGACATGTCGGACCCGTCACGTGAATACCGGGGCGTGTCGGATGAAAGTGACACCGCCGCCGAGCCGTTGGCACCGGCCGTGCCCTGCCGCCCGGCACCGAGTCGACTCGGCCGGGCGGCATGATGTTCTCCGTGACGAACAGCGCAGACCTTCATCCTGCCCGGATACCGGGGTACGAAGGTGGCCCCCTCACGCACCGGGCCGGGCTCCTGGACGAACCCCTGTTCTGGCTGGGGCACCTCCACTCGTGCGCCCACAGCGAGGAGGTGGAGGAACTGCTGTTCGGCGCGGACTACGAGGTGGCCGGCGAATTCCACCAGGCCCTGTGGGAGCGGCCCGAGTGGCCGACGTTCGCCGTCCCCCTCGCCGGCGATCATCGCGTCCACATCGTCTGCCGCACGCTCGCGGACGATGCCGGCACCGACTACCTCCTCCACCACCCCGACTGGGAGCGGGCCGAGCCCCTCGCCCGCGACGACGGTCACTTCATGGGACCGGGCCTGTCCTGGCCCGAGCTGGTGGCGGCCGCGGACAATGCGCTGCCCGGCGGCAGCACCACCGATCCCCACGCCCGCCTGCTGCTCCTGCTGCCCGCGTTCGGCGACGACGAGCTACCGGGCGACGCCGTCGACCCCCTGGCGGCCGCACTCCGCGCCCTAACCGGCGTGGCAGCACCCGAGCTACTGGCCTCCGCCCTCCTGGAGGGCCAAGGGGCTCCCGGCCCAGCGCGCTGGACGACAGCCGGGCGCGGTTTCCCCGTCAACGACGGCGCGTACTCCTTCCGCAACCCCGCCAACCATTTCGCGCCGTCAGCCGA
Organism: Streptomyces sp. Ag109_O5-1; assembly: GCF_003814875.1. Lineage (GTDB taxonomy): Bacteria > Actinomycetota > Actinomycetes > Streptomycetales > Streptomycetaceae > Streptomyces > Streptomyces sasae. The sequence continues at coordinate 4,185,517 of NZ_RKQF01000001.1, forward strand.
GCGCCTGGCCCGAGTGGCCGCCGCGCTGGCACCGTGACCGCTCAGGGGTGACGGCGTACATCACGCCCTGCCCGGCATCGCACGCCTGCGCAATGTCCCACTTCTCAGGAATACGCACCGTGGGAAGGATCCGGATCATCGGCTGGCGTCAGTGTGACTGCCCCGGGGAGAGCGGCCTTTCGGAGCGCCTCGTCCTTCTTGCCGGAACGGCTCCGCCTGGACGGTGTGCCGGACCAGTGGCTGGAAATGCGGTGCCACGGGTCAGGCAGGGGGCAAGTTCCCCGGCCTCTGGGGACCGGAGCAGGTGTACGACTGGGGTGGGGCGGCGGCCTGCGGGGCGGGCTACTACGGAACGCGGGCCAGGGCATTGGTCTGGGACGGCTCCCAGTGGCAGGGAGGCCGCGTCTGGTCGGGGTACGCATACGTCCCGTCCTCCCGATCCGCCTCCGGGCAGCAGCCCGCGCCCGGTGTCACACCCGGCGGACACACCTGGGCGCCCGCGAGCGAGGGCTGTGACACCCCGGGTGTCACAGCCCTCACCGGGGTGTCAGGAGGGCGGGCATCCGAACCAGTTCACCGACTTGTCGTCGGCGATATGGCCCATGCACCTGACGGTTCTGTTGTGCAGGGTCTCGGTCCGGGTGACCCCTCCGCCCGCGGTGTCCCCCTTGTAGTACTTCCGTACGAGGGTGTCGATCTCGACGATGAACCAGCGGTTCCGCTCCGTCGCGATGCTGCAGCCGTGACCGGTCAGGTTGCGGCTGGGGTCGCCGCTCCACATGTCCTGCTCGGCGCGGTCGCAGTGCGCGCCGGAGTGCGCCTTGCCGGAGTGCGCGCTGCCGGCAGCAGCAACAGCACCAGTGGCTCCCGTAGCACCAGTGGTTCGAGCGGCACGAGTGGCTCCAGCGGCACTTGTGGCACTTGTGGCACTTGTGGCGCCAGCAGCACCCGCGCCGGTGCCGAGCAGGCCCGCCGTGCCTATGACCATCGCTGCGGTGACGCCGATCAGACACTTGGGAGTGCGGTTCATCGATTGGCCCTCCTGCCAGGTGCGGTGACGGGCCGGAGTCGCCTTGTCACCTTTGTGTGATCGTCACACCCGTAAAGGGGTCCGGCTCGACAGGCGGCGGCCCAGTCCCCCGCCCCGGTGACACCGGTCATGCCAATGCAGCAGTTCGCGGATGCCCGGCGCGGGCCTCGGCAGCGCGTAGACGTTCTCCGGGTGGAAACTCGAAAGCAAGGCCGGAAGCGTGAGAAGAGGCAGTCATGGCCGAGCAGTCCGGCGAGCCTGCGCCTACCGGGTCCGGGCCCGAGTCGTCCACCGTGGGGATTCACAGCATCACCGAATCCGCGCGGTACTCGTTGGCGGAGATGGGGCCCGGCCGGAGTGTCCGGACGCTGTTGACCTTGAACCAGGCCGACGGGTTCGACTGCCCCAGCTGTGCCTGGGGGGATCCCGAGCCCGGGCATCGGAAGACCGCGGAGTTCTGCGAGAACGGGGTGAAGGCCGTCGCCTGGGAGGCCACCCGTAAGCGGGTCGACGCCGCCTTCTTCGCCGCGCACTCCATGAGCGAGCTGCGGGAGCGGGACGGGCACTGGCTGGAGGCGCAGGGGCGGCTGACCCAGCCGATGTACCTCGCACCGGGCTCCGCCCACTACACGCCCATCACCTGGAAGGACGCCCTCGCGATCGTCGCCGAGCGGCTGCGCGGGCTGGCCGATCCGAACCGGGCCGTGTTCTACACCAGCGGTCGTACGAGCAATGAGGCCGCGTTCCTGTACCAGCTGCTGGCGCGGCGGCTCGGGATGAACAATCTGCCGGACTGTTCGAACATGTGCCACGAGTCGAGCGGAGCCGCGCTCACCGAGACGCTCGGCGTCGGCAAGGGGCTCATCTCGTACGACGACATCACCGAGCACGCCGATCTGATCATGATCGTCGGGCAGAACCCCGGGACCTGCCATCCCCGGATGCTCACCGCGTTGGAGGAGGCCAAGCAGCGGGGTGCGCGGATCATCGCCGCGAATCCGCTGCCGGAGGCCGCGTTCGGGCGGTTCCACAATCCCCAGACCGTGAAGGGGCTGGTCGGGCGGGGTACCCGGCTCGCCGACCGGTATCTGCCGGTGCGCATCAACGGCGACCTGGCGCTGTTCGCGGGGCTCAACCGGGTGCTCGTCGAGCGGGAGGACGCCCGGCCCGGGACCGTGCTCGACCGCGACTTCATCGAGCGGTACTGCGACGGGTTCGAGGAGGCCGCGGCCGCCTGGCGGAGCCTGGACTGGTCGCGGATCGAGGCGCTGAGCGGGCTGTCCCGGCGCCGGATCGAGAAGTGCGCGGACGATGTGCTCGCTGCCGACCGGGTCGTCGTCTGCTGGGCCATGGGGCTCACCCAGCACCGCAACGCGGTCGCCACCATCCGGGAGATCGTCGACTTTCTGCTGTTGCGCGGGAACGTCGGACGCCCGGGGACCGGGCCGGCCCCGATCCGGGGACACAGCAACGTCCAGGGCGACCGCACCATGGGCATCTGGGAGCGGATGCCCGACGCGTTCCTGGACAGGCTGCGCGACGAGTTCGGGTTCGAGCCGCCGCGCGCCCACGGGCTGGCCACCGTCGACTCGATCCGGGCCATGCGCGACGGCAGGATCGACGTCTTCGTCGGCCTCGGCGGCAACTTCGCCGCGGCCACGCCCGACACGAACGTCACCGAGGCGGCGCTGGCCAACTGCGCCCTCACCGTCCACATCGCCACCAAGCTCAACCGGTCCCACCTGTGTCACGGCAGGGAGGCGCTGCTCCTGCCCTGCCTCGGCCGCACGGAGCGCGACCGGCAGGCGAGCGGCGAGCAGTTCGTCACCGTCGAGGACACGATGGCGATGGTGCACGCCTCCCGCGGCCGGCTCGCCCCCGGTTCACCGCAGCTGCGCAGCGAGGTCGCGATCATCGCCGACCTGGGGCACGAACTCTTCGGCGACGGCCTCGGCTGGCACGCCATGCGCGACGACTACGCCCTGATCCGCCGTCATATCGAGCATGTCGTCCCGGGCTTCCACGCCTTCGAGGAACGGGTGCGGCAGCCGGGCGGCTTCATGCTGCCCCGACCGCCCCGCGACTCCCGCACCTTCCCGACGGCGACCGGCAGAGCCCACTTCACCGTCAACCCGCCGACCGGGGTGGACGTACCGCCGGGGCATCTGCTGCTCACGACCGTGCGCTCGCACGACCAGTTCAACACCACGGTCTACGGCCTCGACGACCGGTACCGGGGGATCAGGGGCGGGCGGCGCGTGGTCTTCCTGAGCCGGGAGGACATCCGGGAACTGGGGCTGCGCAACGGCGACCTGGTCGACCTCGTCAGTGTCCATCCGGACGGTGAGCGGCGGGCGTCCGGGTTCCGGGTGGTGCGGTATCCGACACCGCGCGGCTGTGCGGCCGCGTACTACCATGAGACCAACGTGCTGGCCGCGCTGGACGCCACGGCCGAGACGAGCATGACGCCGGTCACGAAGTCCATCGTCGTGCGGGTCGAGCCGGCGAACCCACCACGTGAGCGGTAGCCGGGATGTCGTCACGTCTTTCATGGTCGGCGGGTCGGGAGTGGTGTGCATCCGCAGGTTGTCGGTCGTCTGCGGGCGGGTGGGGGCTGGTCGCGCAGTTCCCCGCGCCCCCGTAGGGGCGCGCTGTCATGCGGGGCGTTTGCGGGGTGCTGTCTTTTTTGCTGTCGTCTTCTTCGTCGTCGTCTTCTTGGCTGCCGTCTTCTTCGAAGTGGCCGTCTTGCTCGCCGTCTTCTTCGCCGCCGGCTTCTTCGGGGTCGCCGTCTTCTTCGCCGTCGCCTTCTTGCTCGGCAGCGGAGTCACCTCCGCCTCCTCGCCCCTCGACTCCTTCGCCGCGCGGACGCTCTTCTCCAGGGCAGCCATCAGGTCGAGGACCTTGCCGCCCGGCGCCGGGGACGGGGCCTCCGGTGGGGTCTCGCCGGCCGCCTTGGCCGCGATGACCTCCTCCAGTGCCTCCCGGTACTCGTCGTGCAGGTCCTTCAGGTCGACCTCGCCCAGGGTGTCCATCAGGGCGTCCGCGAGGTCGAGCTCCTTGTCGCGGACCGTGACGTCGACGTCGGGGGCGACGCCCTCGGGGGCGCGGACCTCGTCCGGCCAGAGCAGGCCGTGCATGGCGATGGCGTCGCCTACCACCCGGAGCATGCCGAGGCGTTCGCGGCCGCGCAGCGCGTACTTGGCGATGGCCACCTTGTTGCTGCGCTTCAGGGCCTCCCTGAGGAGGGTGTACGGCTTCGCCGCGGGCGCGCCGCTCGCGGCCAGGTAGTACGCCGATTCCATCTGGAGCGGGTCGATCCGGTCGGCCGGGACGAAGGCGACGATCTCGATCGTGCGGGCGGTGGGGATGGGCAGGTGGGACAGGTCCTCGTCGGTGATCGGGACGATCGTGCCGTCGGCGTCCTCGTACCCCTTGCCGATCTCCGACTGGGTGACCTCGCGGTCCTCCAGCTCGCAGAACTTGCGGTAGCGGATGCGGCCGTTGTCCTCCGCGTGGACCTGGCGGAAGGAGATCGAGTGGCTCTCCGTGGCGTTCACCAGCTTGATCGGGATGCTGACGAGACCGAAGGAGATCGCGCCGTTCCAGATGGATCGCACGTGCGGTTCCCCTCCGTCCGGACCGTATGGGTATGTATGAGATTGTCATCGTATGACGCCGATCACAGAGGTGGACGGGCGAAGGGTGGCGCTCAGCAACCTGGAGAAGGTGCTGTATCCGGCGACCGGGTTCACCAAGGGCGAGCTGCTGCACTACTACGCGACGACGGCCGACGTCCTGCTGCCGCATCTGCGGGACCGGCCGGTGTCCTTCCTGCGGTATCCGGACGGGCCGGAGGGCCAGGTGTTCTTCACCAAGAACGTGCCGCCGGGTACGCCCGAGTGGGTCACGACCGCCGAGGTGCGCCGGTCGGAGGGGCCGGCGCGGATGGTGCTCGTGCAGGACCTCGCGAGCCTGATGTGGGCGGCGAATCTGGTCGCCGAGTTCCATACGCACCAGTGGCTGGTGGGGGCGCCCGACGAGGCCGACCGGATCGTCTTCGACCTGGATCCGGGGGCGCCGGCGACGGTGGTGCAGTGCTGCGAGGTCGCGCTGTGGCTGCGGGAGCGGCTGGCCGCGGACGGGATCGAGGCGTATGCCAAGACGTCGGGGTCGAAGGGGCTGCATCTGCTGGCGGCGGTGCGGGGGGCGACCGGTGAGCGGGTGAGCGAGTACGCGAAGGAGCTGGCCGTGGCGGCGGAGCGGGCGATGCCGCGGCTGGTGGTGCACCGGATGACGCGGAGTCTGCGGCCGGGGAAGGTGTTCGTGGACTGGAGCCAGAACGCGGCACGGAAGACGACGGCCACGCCCTACACGCTCCGGGCGCGGCGGGAGCCGCTGGTGTCGGCGCCGGTGACCTGGGAGGAGGTCACGCAGTGCCGGGCGGCGGCGCGGCTGGCGTTCCGGGCGGGGGACATCGCGCCGCGCGTCCAGGACCACGGGGATCTGCTGGCGCCGCTGCTGGACGCGGGGCGGGCCGCGCCGCTGCCGTGAGGGCGGGCCACGCGGCTGCCGTGAGGGCCGGGCCGCGGACTGCTCACACCCTCGTCCCGGTCACACCCTCCCCCACGTGTTGCGGTCCCGTGCCATCGCGTGCAGCGCCTCCACGTCCGCCGGCTTGAGGACCCCGCCCAGCCGGGACAGGGTGCCCAGGTCCCGGTCGCGGAGGACACGGACCTCCCGCGGCGCGGTCCGTACCGTGATGTCCGCCGGATCGGTCAGGGTCAGCACCGGGTGGACCTCGGCCGTGAGGGCGTACGCGGCCCGGTCGGCGTCCGCGCGCAGGCGGCGCAGGACCGGCTGGGGGTCGCGGCGGCCCAGGGTGACCATCGGGTCGGCGACCAGGACCTTCTGCTTGCGGGCGTAGAGCGAGTGGAAGCAGAAGATGCCGCCGGGGCCGATCAGCAGGTGGTGGAGACGGTCGCCGCCGGGGAGCGGGACGGAGTGCAGCGCGTGCCAGCCCACGCCGTCCAGGCGGTCCAGCGCCTCGCCGACGGTCTGTTCGGCGGTCAGGGCGCGGCGGCGCGGGTCGGGGCGCAGCCGGTGGGCCGGGCCGGGGTCCCGGTCGAGGGCGATCAGCAGGGCCTCGCCGGGGCGGTTGGGTGCCAGGTCGTCGTCGGGGTGCAGGGTCAGCCGCGCCAGTTCGGCGGGCGTGGGCACCGGCGGCGGGCCGACCGTGACCGGGCCGGTCAGGAACGGCCGCAGGGTTTCGAGTACGTCGTCCAGCCGCTCCTCGCTGAGCAGGTTGACCCGGCCCGCCTCACGGTCGTACCAGGCGATGTTCCTTCCGTCCGTGAGACAGACGTACAGCCGCTCCTGGCCGTGGCGCCAGGTCGGCACGACGCGCAGTCCGCTCATAGCGTCATCACCCCTCGACCATGGGAACAGGCGGGGTGCTCCAGGGGCAAGAACCCGGCTACCTTTGACAGGGGTTGGCGCGCGCAACGGGGAGGCGCCGGTGCGGATCCGTGGGAAGCAGTACGAGGTGCCGCCGCCGGACAGTCCGTGGAGCGAGGTGCTGCCCGGGCTGTGGATGGGCGGCCATGAGTTCCGGGGGCTCTCGGGGCGGCTGGAGGCCGCCGTGGTGCGGGACGAGTTCGATCTGGTGCAGAGTCTGCTGCGGCTGCCCGGGCACGGGCCCGATCCGGATGTCGAGCACCATGTGTGGCCGATTCCCGACGGGCCGCTGGACGGTACGCAGCTGGCCGGGGTGATGCGGCTGGCCAGAGCGGCGAGCGAGGCCCTGGACGCCGGACGGTCGGTGCTGGTGCGCTGCTACAGCGGGTACAACCGGTCGGGGCTGGTGGTCGCGCAGGCGCTCGTCCATCAGGGGCGTACGGCCGAGGAGGCGATCCGGCTGGTGCGGGCCCGGCGCTCGCCCTGGGCGCTGCACAACGAGCTGTTCGTCGCCTATCTGCGGGCCGGTCTGTCCACCGCCCGTCTCCTCGAGGAACTGGCCGAGTAGCCTCTCCCCTGCACCGTCCGTCCTCAGGTGCAAAAAGGACTTCCTTACGAATCCACGAATAAGGTGTACGGGTCCGTCCGAGGTCCCGGGTCCGTCCGAGGTCCCGTACACCCGAGCCAGGAGCAGCGTGCCAGCCCGTCATCCCTTCCGCACCACCCTCGTCGCGGGTGCCGTCGCCCTGCTGGCGACAGTGGTGGCGGGCTGTGGCGACTCCGGCGGGCTGCGCGCGGCCGGGGCGACCCCGACCGCGGTCAGCCCCATGAAGCTCTGGCCCGATCTGCGGCCGGCGGCCAGCCCGGCCTGGCCCTACGACGAGGGCAGCTCGCAGACCGTCAAGGGCATCACCGTTCCCGGCGACGACATCCGGAAGGTGGACCCGGTGGCCGTCGTACGGGCGGAGATCGCCGCGGACCCGGCGGACTACGGGTCCAAGGGGGCGTACCACGAGACCACGACCCGGATGGCTGAGTGCGGGGCGGGCGGCGGCGGGGCCGGGTGTCCGCTGCTGAAGCCGTACTACCGGGATCTGACCGGGGACGGACGGGACGAGCTGACACTCGGCTTCCGGCTGTATCCGACGAACCAGACCGCGCTGCGGGTGTACACCGTCGAGAGGCACAGGCTGGTGCAGGTGCTGGACGACAACGACGCGATCATCGGCGTGGAGCTGGCCGGACGGGCCGTGATCGTGCGCTCGCCGGCCGGGATCACCGGGTACGAGTACCGGACGACCTGGGCGTGGGACCCGGACCAGAAGGCGATGGTGTTCACCCGGGACGAGTTCCTGCGCACCGGCAGGGCGCGCCACTCCCGTACCCCGGCACCCGTTGCGGGCAAGCGATGAGGCTCCCCCACTGGGCCGGGACACTCGCGGCGAAGTCGGCCGCGTTCATCACGGTGATGTGCTGTGCGCTGGCCGCGCTGCTCGGTGTGCTGGTACATGTGTCGGTGACCGACCAGACCGTCGCGCAGGCCCGCGACCAGGCGCTGTCCCGGCTCGCGGAGGCGACGAGCGACTTCGAGGCCGGGGACACGCTGCTGCCGGAGGCCAGGATCGATCCGCAGGGGCTGCCGTCGGCGCTGCGGGCGCTGGCGCTGGCCGGGGAGCGCGGCACGATGGTCTCCGACGACTACGGCCGCCCCACGATGTGGGCGGCCGGCCCGGCCGACCGCGACCGGGTGCTGGCGGTGGCCGTCGACTACTCCCAGCAGGCCCGCACCATCTCCGCGCTCGACCACTCCATCCTCTGGTCGTCGGCGCTGGCGATCGGGACGACGCTGCTGGTCGGCGCGTTCGCGGTGACCCGGGTGACCCGGCGGCTGCAGGGCACCGCGCAGGTGGCCCGGCGGATCAGCGCCGGGGACCTGGACGCGCGGGTCGAGGACCCCCGTACGAAGGATCCGACCCGGCCGCAGGACGAGGTGGCCGCGGTCGCCGCGGCGCTGGACGGGATGGCCGCGTCGCTGCAGGGCAAGCTGCTGAGCGAGCAGCGGTTCACGGCGGATGTGGCGCACGAGCTGCGGACGCCGCTGACGGGGCTGCACGCGGCGGCGGAGCTGCTGCCTCCCGGACGGCCGACGGAACTGGTGCGGGACCGGGTCGCCGCGCTGCGCACGCTCACCGAGGACCTGCTGGAGATCTCCCGTCTGGACACGGGCCGGGAGCGGCTGGAGACCGACGCGGAGGCGCTGGGCGCGCTGGCCGAACGGGTGGTGCGGGCGTCCGGGACGGAGACCGAGGTGAAGGTCGTCCGGGACGTGTGGGTGGAGACCGACCGGCGGCGGCTGGAACGGGTGCTGGGGAATCTGGTGGCCAACGCGCACCGGCACGGGCGCGCGCCGGTGGTGCTGACGGTGGAGGGGAAAGAGGTCACCGTGCGGGATCACGGGGGCGGGTTCCCCGAGTATCTGGTCACCCACGGCCCGCAGCGGTTCCGGACGGAGGGCGGGACCAAGGGGCACGGGCTGGGGCTGACGATCGCGGTGGGGCAGGCGGAGGTGCTGGGCGCGCGGCTGTCGTTCGCGAATGCGGTGGATGGGGGCGCCGTGGCGATTCTGACGCTCCCATAGGGGTGGCGCGGGTGCGTCGCGCGGCTGCGGGTGCACTGTGGCTGATCGCACAGTTCCTCCCCCAGCCTTCGGCCGGGGGTACCCCCAGCGCCCCTGAAAGCAACTCAGCCGGTCCCACCCGTAAGGGCGCCACGCTGGCGCCGGGCAACAAGACACGCAACTCCCTCTATTTTAGGTAAGTTCCGGACATGACCAAGGCCGGAACCACCCTGGCGGCGCCCGAGTCCCCCACCTCCGCCGTACGCCTCCCCCGGCGCCGTGGCATCGAACTCGCCCTGATCGTGCTGGCCGTCCTGCTCTCCGTGTACGGCTACTGCGCGGTGGGCCTGGCAAGGACCGGTACCGTTCCGCCCGGTGCCGTCGGTTACGGCGCCGGCCTCGGCGTCCTCGCGCTCGTCGCCCATCTCGCCGTACGCCTGCGCGCGCCGTACGCCGATCCGCTGCTGCTCCCGATCGGCGTGCTGCTCAACGGACTCGGCCTGGTCCTGATCTACCGGCTGGACCTGGCGACCCCCGGCGACCACGCGGCCCCCGCCCAACTCGTCTGGTCCACGCTGGGCGTCGGCCTGTTCATCATGGTCGTGCTGATACTGCGCGACCACCGGGTCCTGCAGCGCTACGCCTACGTCTGCGTGGCCGTCGCGCTTGTCCTGCTGCTCCTCCCGATCCTCTTCCCGGCCGTCAACGGCGCGCGGATCTGGATCCGGATCGCCGGATTCTCCATCCAGCCCAGCGAGTTCGCGAAGGTGCTGCTGGCGGTGTTCTTCGCCGCGTATCTCGCGGCGAACCGCAACGCGCTGGCGTACGCGGGCCGCCGGCTGTGGTTCATGCAGTTCCCGACGGGCCGGGTGCTCGGTCCGATCGTCACGATCTGGCTGGTGAGCGTCGGGGTGCTGATCCTGGAGCGCGACCTGGGCACGTCCCTGCTCTTCTTCGGGCTCTTCGTCGTCATGCTGTACGTCGCCACCGGGCGCACCGGCTGGATCGCCGTCGGCCTGGTGCTCGCCGTGTTCGGGGCCGTCGCCGTCGGCCCTCTCGAACCGCATGTGCACGGCCGTATCGAGGACTGGCTGCATCCGTTCGCGTCGATCGACTCCGGCCAGGGTCCCAACCAACTCGCCCAGTCGCTCTTCGCGTTCGCGGCCGGCGGCATCCTCGGCTCCGGGCTCGGCCTGGGCCACTCCGTCCTCATCGGCTTCGCGGCGAAGTCGGACTTCATCCTGGCCACGGCGGGCGAGGAGCTGGGCCTCGCCGGGCTGTCCGCGATCTTCCTCCTCTACGGCCTGCTCGTCGAGCGCGGCTACCGGGCCGGCCTCGCCCTGCGCGACCCCTTCGGCCGGCTGCTCGCCATCGGGCTGGCCTCGATCGTCGCCCTCCAGGTGTTCGTGATCGCGGGCGGGGTGACCGGGCTGATCCCGCTGACCGGCATGGCGATGCCGTTCCTCGCCCAGGGCGGCTCCTCGGTCGTCACCAACTGGGCGATCGTGGCCCTGCTGATCCGGGTGAGCGACTCGGCCCGCAGCCAGTACGACGGGCAGGTGGCCCCATGAGCCGGCGCCAGGGGACCGCCGCGTACATCAGGCGGGCCCGCGCCTTCTGCGCCCTGCTGCTGTTCGCCCTCCTCGTCAACGCGGCCCGCGTCCAGGTCGTCCGGGCCCACGCCTACGACGGCAATCCCGCCAACCGCCGTACCGCCATCGCCCGTTACAGCCTCCCCCGCGGCGACATCCTGGTCGGCGGCGTACCGGTCACCGGCTCCCGGGACACCGGGGAGCAGCTGCGCTACGAACGCACGTATCCGCAGGGGCCGTTGTACGCCCCGGTGACCGGGTTCGCCTCCCAGCAGTACGGCACGGCCTTCCTGGAGCACGCCGAGGACGGCCTGCTCTCCGGCACCGACCCGCTGCTGTCGCCGTTCCCGCTGTGGAACGACGTCAGCCGGGCACGGAACCCCGGCGGTGACGTGGTGACGACACTGAACCGGGAGGCCCAGGAGGCCGCCTACCGTGGCCTCGACGGGCGCAAGGGCGCGGTCGCCGCGATCGAACCGGAGACCGGCCGGATCCTCGCCCTGGTCTCCACCCCGTCGTACGACCCCTCCGAACTGTCCGGCAACAGCGAGGCGGTGACCTCGGCCTGGGCACGTCTCAACGACGACCCGGAGAAACCGATGCTCAACCGCGCGGTACGGCAGACGTATCCGCCGGGCTCCACCTTCAAGGTGGTCACCGCGGCGGCCGCGCTGGACGCGGGGGTGGTCACCGACCTGGACGCGCCGACCGACTCCCCCGACCCCTACCGGCTGCCGGGCACCAGGACCCGGCTGACCAACGAGGGGGACGGCTGCGGGGACGCCTCGCTGCGGGCGGCCTTCGAGTGGTCCTGCAACACGGTCTTCGCGAAGCTGGGCGTGGATGTGGGGGTGGCGGACATGACGTCGACGGCCCAGGCGTTCGGCTTCAACGACACGCAGCAGCGGATCCCCTTCGCCACCGCGCCGAGCACCTTCGACACGCACGTGGACAAGGCACAGCTGGCGCTGTCGTCGATCGGGCAGTACAACACCCGCGCCACCCCGCTGCAGATGGCGATGGTCGCGGCGGCGGTGGCGAACGGGGGGCTGGCCCGGCCCCCGTATCTCGTGGACCGGACCGTGCGGCGGACCGGCGAGACGGTCGACACGGGCGGTGCGGGGCCGGTGCGGCAGGTGATGAGTCCCTCGACGGCCGTCCGTATGAAGGAGCTCATGGTCGACGTGGTCCGGGAGGGCACCGGCGCCAACGCGGCGATCCGCGGCGCCACGGTCGGCGGCAAGACCGGCACCGCGCAGCACGGCATCGGCAACGCCGGGGTGCCGTACGCCTGGTTCGTGTCCTGGGCGCAGGCGGACACCGACATGGAGCCGAAGGTCGCGGTGGCGGTCGTGGTGGAGGACGCGGCTGCCGAGCGGTCCGACATCAGCGGCGGCGGGGACGCGGCGCCGATCGCCAAGGCGGTGATGCGGGCGGTGCTCGGACTCTGAGCGGTCCGGTGCGGTCCGGTGTCGGGGTGGCCGCGGGGTCAACAAGTCGTGTGCGGGGGATTGACCGCCTTGCTGACAAGCAGTCTCATAAGAGCGGACGACGATGTACCCCCCGGTAACGAGGTGAGGGAGCCATGACGACCCTGACGGAAGCGGACGCGGTCGACGGACTGCGGGACGCGCTCGGCCTGCTCAAGGACCGCGAGCAGGTGGCCGAACGGCTGCTCGTCTCGTCCGCGAAGCACTCCTTCGACCCGGACAAGGAGCTGGACTGGGACGCGCCCTTCGAGGAGGGCAAGTGGTTCTGGCCGCCGGAGCTGGTGTCGCTCTACGACACGCCGATGTGGAAGCGGATGAGCGAGGAGCAGCGGATCCTGCTGTCGCAGCACGAGGCCGCGGCACTGGCCTCGCTGGGCATCTGGTTCGAGCTGATCCTGATGCAGCTGCTGGTCAGGCACGTCTACGACAAGCCGACGACGACCGCGCACGTGCGCTACGCGCTGACCGAGATCGAGGACGAGTGCCGGCACTCGAAGATGTTCGCCCGGCTGATCGAGCGCGGTGACGCGCCCTGGTATCCGGTGAGCCGGGCGCACCAGAACCTGGGGCGCCTGTTCAAGACGATCTCGACCACGCCCGGTTCCTTCACGGCGACCCTGCTGGGCGAGGAGGTCCTGGACTGGATGCAGCGGCTGACGTTCCCGGACGAGCGGGTGCAGCCGCTGATCCGCGGGGTCACCCGGATCCATGTGGTCGAGGAGGCCCGGCATGTGCGGTACGCCCGCGAGGAGCTGCGGCGGCAGATGGTGACCGCTCCGCGGTGGTCGCAGGAGTTCACCCGGGTGACGTCGGGGGAGTTCGCGCGGGTGTTCTCCGTGGCGTTCGTCAATCCCGAGGTGTACACGAACGTGGGGCTGGACCGGCGGGAGGCCGTGGCCCAGGTGCGGGCGAGCGGGCACCGGCGGGAGGTCATGCAGTCGGGCGCGAAGAAGCTGACGGACTTCCTGGACGACATCGGGGTGCTTCGGGGGGCCGGGCGACGGTTGTGGAAGAGCTCGGGGCTGCTGGCCTGAGGGTCGGGTGCGGGTTGTGTCGTGGCTGGTCGCGCACACGCGGCGAAGCCGCACATTGATACAGCCCCGCGCCCCTGGGCGGGTGTCGGTCCCGCATCTCGAAGCCCCACCCGCGCTTGTTCAGGTAGGTGTCGGTGCCGTTGGCTGTGAAGGATTGAAGCCTTCGTCCGGACCTTCCGTCGCTTCCTTCGGCACCGTCGGCGGTGTGTAGCGGGTCAGCGGCCGGGCCTTCGGGTCCGGGCGTACCGCGCCCAGGATGGGGTTCGCCGCGATCGGGGAGACCTTGATCTTCGCGCCCGGGCGGGGGGCCTGGACCACTCTGCCCCCGCCCAGGTAGAGGGCCACGTGCGTGGCCTCGGGGAAGTAGACGACCAGGTCACCGGGGCGCAGCTGGTTCAGGGGGACGTGCGGGAGGGCGGCCCACTGCTCCTGGCTGGTTCTCGGGATGGGGGTGCCGGCGTGGTCCCAGGCCTGTGAGGTCAGGCCCGAGCAGTCGTACGTCTTCGGGCCCGCCGCGCCCCACTCGTACGGCTTCCCCAGCTGCTGCACCGCGTAGCGCACCGCGCGGTCGCCCTCCTGGGAGGGGGGTGGCGTGGTGGCGCTCAGGGAGCCGGAGGTCGTGAGTCTGCGCTGGGCGTCCGCCGTCCGGTTCTGCTCCAGGGCGGCCAGGGCGGTGAGCTGGTCGGGGGTGAGGGCGGCCAGCATCCGTTCCACCTCGGAGAGACGGGCCCGGACCTCGTCGCGTTGCTTCTTCTCGGCGTCGGCGAGGGCGAGCCGGGTGTCGAACGCCTTGCGGGCCTTCCGGGCCAGGTCCGCCTGTTTCCGCTCGTCCCCCGCCAGCCGGCCCACCGTCCTGGCCCGCTCGCGCGCCAGCTCGCCGATGACATGGCCCTCGTCGAGCGCGTGCTGCGGGTCACGGGCGAGGAGCAGACGGATGTACGGGGAGATCCCGCTGGTGCTCTGGTACTGCTGCCGGGCCAGCCGGCCCGCCTCGGCCCTGCTGCTGTGCAGGGAGCGCCGAGCGAGGGCCAGCTCGTCGTCCAGCCGGGTCACCTCGGCGCGCTGCCGCTGCAGCCGCTCCTCGGTCGCGTTGTAGGTCTCGGTGGCCTGTTCGGCCTGCCGGTACAGCTGCTGAAGGTCCGTCAGCAGCTCGGCGACGGGCCGTTGCGGCTCGGGCACGGCGAGCGCGGGTACGGGCGCGAGGACCGCCTGGGCCGCCACGGCGGCCGTACAGGCCAGACGCAGAAACCTCGCTGACACGTCATCACCTCCGATGCGGAACGGTCTCTCCGTTCGGCATCGAATAATCAGACGTGATAATCAGACATGTCCGCTCGGTTCGCGCGGCGAGTGTGGGCGGTTCGGCGTACGTCTGTCACCCGTCGGTGGCATCCGGCTTCGACCACGGCCACTTCGGCCGACCGCCGCCGCTGCCGCCCCTGCCCGTCGGGTCGTACTCGTACTTCCAGCCCTGGGGCACGCCCAGACGCCTGCTGTGCCCCCGGGGCACACGGCGGTAGACCAGGACCGTGGGCTTGCCGCCGGCCGGATCGGGGACGGGGATGCGGTACGTCTTCGGGGGGTGGCCGGTCATGCCGAGCAGCACGGGGAGCACACGGCCGTCCATGGGGCCGCCCTCGAAGGGGGTGTCCTGACTCTTCACGGCACCAGTCTCAGCCATCCGCCGCGAGGGCGTCGACGAGGGCGGCCGTCTGCGGGTCGCGGCGCGCGGTCACGCTCAGTGCGGCGGCGAACTGTTCCACCAGCCAGTCCCGCAGTTCGTCGACGGGCGGCTGTTTGTCCTCGTCGAGCCAGATGAGGGAGGCCGCCTCGACGGCCGTGATCCACATACGGACGGTCATCCGCAGCCGGGGCCCGGGGTCGGCGATGTCGAGGTGGCTGAGAATGTGCTGCGCGGCGGCCCGGCGTACGCCGTCCACGATCGCCGTCGTCCGCGAGGTCTCCACCACGCTGCCGCCCTGCAGCAGGGCGCTGAAGCCGGCGTCGTGCTGATCGACGAAGGCGAGGTAGCGGTCGAGGGCACGGGAGAGCCGGGGCAGCAGGGAGCCCTCGCGGGGCTCGTCGAAGCAGTGCTCCAGCTCCTCGGCGGCGGACCGGAGCGCGGCCTCGTAGAGCTGCTGCTTGCCGCCCGGGAAGTACCGGTAGACCAGGGGCCGGGAGACCCCGGCCGCCTCCGCCACGTCGTCGAGGGAGACGTCCTCGGGCGCGCGGTGCGCGAAGAGGGACAGGGCCGCGTCGAGCAGCTGGCTGCGCCGCTCCTCGACGGACAGCCTGCGGTAGGCGGGGGTGGCGGCCTGGGGGGTCATGGGCTCAGCGTATGCGCTCCGCCGGGGGCCGGGCGATGGCCGTCGGCCGGGTGCGGCGCCGTCGGGGCTGGTCGCGCAGTTCCCCGCGCCCCTGACGGCAACGCGCCCCCGAAGGGGCGCTGGGGGTACCCCCGGCCGAAGGCCGGGGGAGGAACTGCGCGAGCAACCACCACGAACCCGCGGCCGAAAACCGGCCTGCTCAGGCAGCGCCTGCCACCGAGGCCAGGTACGCCGCCGTCTTCTCCGGCTCAGAGAAGCAAGACGACGGCCCCGTAAGGCCTCTACCAGCGGTTTCTACCGAACTGGTCGGGCCGTACAGGGCCGTGGGCCGTCTGTGGGCCGTCAGACAGAACGTGGGGCCTTGGCGTAGACCGTCGCGATGGCCGTGCGGGTCCGCTCCTGGCTACTCGGCATGAGGTGAGCGTAGATCCGCAGCGTCAAGGCAGCGTTGCTGTGGCCGAGGTACTCACTGACAGCCTTGATGCTCTCCCCGCCGTCCAGGAGCGCGGACGCGTAGAAGTGGCGCAGCGCGTGCATGCCGTGCTCGCGAGCCGCCGCGTAACCGGCCGCCTTGGTCTCCGGCTCCGGGATGACGCCAGCCGCGACGAGCGCCGGCTTCCACGACTCCTCGTTCAGGGAGGTGCGCCATACGTGGTTGCCGCCGACCGCCATGAAAACGAGCCGCCGGGTGACCTTCGGTCCATCGGGCGTCTTCCAGGGCAGCGTGATCTCAACCGGCGGGAACTGCTTCATATGGGCCCTGAGTGCATCGGCCACGGGGCCGGGAAGCGGTACGTCCCTGGTCTTGCCGCCCTTGGGCAGCGCGAACACGGGCTTACTACGGCTGAGTTTGAGCTGCTGAACCACGTGCAGCGTGTCGGATTCGAAGTCGATCGCATCCGCGGCGATCCCAAGGATCTCCCCATGGCGCATGCCGCAGCCGGCGCCCAGGTCGACCATGGCTCGGTACCGTTCCGGCATAGCAGTCTGCACGGCGAACACCCGCTCAACCGACCAGGGCACCACGCGCTTCGGATCCAGCGTCGGGGGCTTCACTGATCGCGCGGAGACCGGATTCCGGGGCAGGTTCCATCGTCAACGGCGGCGCTCAGGGCCGCCCGTACGTTGGCGTAGATGATCCGGCCGTACGAGCCGGGCACGCTGCCTTCGAGCACCGCCACCCACTCCCGGATGTGCTCCGGCTTGAACGACCCGAGCGGGCGGGAACCGATGTGTGGGAAAGCGTGCAGCCGGAGTTGGGAGTTCATGGACTCGATCGTGTTCGGGTCAGCCCCGAGGGTCGTGAGCCACTTCTCCGTGTACTCCTGGAACGTCACCTTGGCCGCAGTCGGGTCCACGTAGTGACCGGTCGCCATGTCCGCCTCGATACGGCTCAGCCACTGCTCAGCCTCCCGCTTCTTGCGATCGGGGAAGCTCTTGGACTTCTCGGTGCCATCGGGGCCGACGTACCGGGCCCGGTAGCGCATGCCGGTGCCGTAGCGCTCGGTCTTGACCTTGGCCGGCTTGCCGCTCGGTCCCGCTTCGGTCTTGTACCAGCGGTCTTGGATGTGTCCGGCCATCAGGCGGCCCCTTCCATGAGGGACGCGACCCAGGCCCGTACGTCGTCGGGGTCGAACCGCAGGTACCGGCCGACGCGGAAGCCTCGCGGTCCGATGCCCTTACGGCGCCACTGGTAGACCGTCTCGACACTGGGCAGGCGCAGCAGCGTCACGAGGTCTTCCGGAGTCAGGTACTGCGGCGGCAGAGCAAGCTTCATGCGCGCACCTCCCAGCCGTCCGGGTCGGGCAAGTCGGCGAGCGCTTCACGTGCGGTCTCGCGGTTCAGTCGGATCTCCTTCGCGATCGATGCGGCAAGCCAAGATTCGCCGGGGGTGTGGCCGTGGCCGGCGTAGGCCCAGTGGGCGAGGGTGAGCGTGGTCGCCTCGGTCTCGTCGTCCGGGTCGGGCAGGCCGAGGGAGCGGCGTTGCTGCTGTGCGCGGTAGTCGGCGCGGACCTGGCGCAGGGCGCCCAGGGTGGTGGAGTAGCGCCGGGACTTCGTGGAGAAGTGGCCGCGGAAGCCGAGCATGTGAGCCCAGTCCCGGAGCTTTCGGTCCGGGTAGAGCGCGTGCAGGTCGAGGCAGGCTTCGATCAGCCGGCGCGGGTGGTCCGGGACGCCGAGCAGGGTCAGGGCTTCCTTGTTGCCGATCCGGCGGTCGACGGTGCCGGTGGTCTCGGCAGCCTTGGTTGCGTACTTGGCCACGTAGGAGGCCACGGCAGCTTCGGTGATGTCCTCGCTGTCGCCGAAGGCGCGGATCGGGCGGACGTCGACCTGGGTGCCCCACGTAAGGGTGCGGGCGGGTTGGGTGCGGGCCGGTTGACCGGGGTCGGGCTGGTGGCGGGCGGGCTTGACGTCGACCTGTGCGCGGCCGGCAGCGGCATGGATGGCGTCGGTGAGCAGGTCGAGGGTGGCCCACAGCGGGGGTGGGCTGTCGGGTCCGTCGGGGCCGTCGAAGCGGATCACGGCGTGGAAGTGGACGGCCCCGCGCTTCTGGTACTCGGCGACCTTGCCGAAGGCCACCCGTGACTGTTCGTGCGCTTCTTTCTGTGTGAGGCCGGCGCGGCGGGCGATCTCGCGGCGCAGGTAGATCGTGAAGTACCGCCACAGGTCGGAGGCGTGGTTGTTCCACAGCACGGCGCCCGCGTAGTCGTACGTTTCGGGGTCGAGCGGGGTGCCGAGTTCGGGCGCGTCCTCACCGTGGCGGGTGCCGCAGCGGCAAGGCCGGTTGCCGGGACGGTTGTGGACCGGGCCGAACGAGGGCGCGGTAAGGGTGGCGAAGACCCGCGGGTGGTCTCGGATCGTCTCGGAGGTGCCCTTGGCAGGGTCGCCGACGAGGCCGGCGCGGATGAGGTGGTAGGTGTCCCCGGCGTAGGTCCAGGCGCAGGCGGGGCAGCGGGACGCGCGACGGTTGCCGCACGCGATCCGCAGCCGTCCGCCGGGTTCGTTGTCGGTGTCGTACCGGTGGAGGATCTGACCGGTTACGCGGTCGCGGGTGACGGTGGAGCCTTGCAGGTGGATCGGGTCGGAGCAGCCGCCGGTACGGCGGATCTGGTCTTGGATGCGGTCGAAGCCGGGGGACCCGGCCAGCCTCAGCACGTCGGTGAGGGTGGCCGGGTCCTCCAGGCCCGCCATCGTGGCGGTGCCGGTCACGCGCTCACCGGCCCTTCCGGTGGGCGACGCCGTGGTTGGCGGTCCAGTCGTTGACCAGGGCCTTGACGTCGTCGTCGCCGTTGGCGTGGTCCTCGGCACCGCAGCCGCCGCACAGGTAGTCGCCCTGCGAGCGGCTGTAGCGGGTACCGCCCTTCACACGCAGGCCGGGAAAGTCTTCGGTCGGGCGTAGGTCACTGGGGAGCTTGGGAGGCATGCCGATCACCTCCCGGTCCGGATCAGCGCGGCGGCGGGGGCGGTGGTGCCGGTGCCGTGGCAGGCTCGGCAGTCGACGGCGAGGGTGGTGCGGGTGCCGTCCGGGTTGCGGGTGCCGGTGGTGATGGCGGCGCTGGCGAAGCCGTCGCAGTCGTGGCAGACGCGCGGGCTCGGGGTGTTCCGGGGCATGATGGGGCTTCCCTTTCGGGTCCGTTGGATCAGGAAGTGGGTTGAGGCGCCCGGAGCGGCGGAAGTTTGGCGACCGAGGCCGCTCCGGGGGCCGTTAGCGCTGGTTGAGGTCCTTCAGCAGCGACTTGAGGACGACCGCCACCAGCGCCACCGAGACGGCGGTGATGGCAACGGCGAGGAGCATGGAGACCAAGACCGCGCCGACGACCAGGACCACGGCGCCACCGCCAGCGGCGAGAGCGAGCGCAGAGCCCGGGGTGAGCTGAACCGTCGGCCGGGCCGGAGCCGCGGGCGCGACCGGAGCCGGGGCAGGCGCGGCCGAGACGACGGGCGCCGGGGCGGAGGTCTGGGGCGCGGTGGGCGCCGGGGCCGTGTCCGGGGTGGGGTACTTCGGGGTGAACATCAGCGGATCTCCCTTCAGGTTCGGGTGCAGGTGTGGGTCCGGGCGGCGAGTTCGGCGGCCGCTCGGTCGAAGTACTCGTTCGAGACACCGCACTTGGGGGCGGTGCAGGCGGCGATGTGCTTGGTCTGGCCACGGCCGTTGTTGAACGTGGCGACCCTGACCGGCCCGATACGGATCACGTCGTAAAAGCGGTTCGGGCGCACGGTGGAACCCCCTTTCCTGTCAGGCGAGTTGGGCGACGATGGCGAGTGCGAGATCTTCCGGCAGACCGAGGCGGGCGCGCAGGGTGGCCGCGTCGATGTCGGCTCCGGTGCGGGCGCGGTGGTCGGTAGCGACCTTGCGGGCGTGGTCGATCAGCGCCGGGGGCACGCTGGCAGCGGCTTTCGGCAGGGCCGGGGCAGGCCCCGGCTCGGGAATCTCCGAAACGGCTTCGGGTGTCTCGGGGCGGTCGACCGCGACCACCGGACGCGGCTCCGGGGCCGGTACGGAAGAGGGCTCCGGGGTGTGGTCGGTGTGCTGGTGGGCGAGGAGAGTGCCGCCGAGGAACGCCAGGGCAGGCCAGCCAGCGACACCGAGGCGGAGCAGGGCGGGCGGGTGGTTCATGTCGAGGAAACCGGCCGTGGCGATGTTCGCGCCAAGCGAGGCGACCAGGGCGACCACGAACCAGCACCAGGCCAGCCGGGACCGCTGAGCCCGCAGCCGTCGCCACGCGGCGGCCAGCAGCAGGTCAACACTGACCGGGTAGGCCCAGGCCTTCCATCCGGTCTGTCCGGCGGCTTGGGCAAGGTCGTGCAGGTGGGCGAAGGACAACGCCCCCGCGATCACAGCCTGAACCAGCACGGCGTCCGGACGGATCGAGAGCTTCATGTCTTCACCTCCTTCAGGGCGTTGGAGCAGGTCAGAGGACTAGTCGGCGGGGGCTTCGCCTGAGCCGAGGCAGTTCAGGCAGAACCCGGTCTGCCGGCCGACCGTGCGGCGCTTGCGGCCGACCTGGACCGTGCGCGAGACCTCACCCGAGCCCTTACAGACCGGGCATGGGGCGGGCTTCGGCTCCGGGGACGGGGTGGTCTTCGGCGCGGCCACGTCAGCCGTCCAGGCGGGGGTAGGCGTGACCGGGCGGCGGGTAGGCGCCGGCATCGGTCAGGGAGAACTCAGCGGCCAGCGCTCCGGCCATCAGCCACGAAGGCGTCCCGCTCGGGGTGGCCGTTCACGTGGTCGACGAAGGCCTTGTACAGGAAGCCCAGCCGGTTGACGTCGTCGGCGATGACAGCCGGGTCGTGCTCGTGTTCCTGATCGGGGTTCATCGGTGTTCCCTTCCGGTTTTCGGCATGGCGCGGGTAGGGACCTGGCGCGAAGCGGTCGCACCGACCGGAGAAAAGAGGGGGATTACTCGCCGACCGGCAGGACTTCCACCAGCGGCGGATCCGTCGGCATCGGCGAGATCACGGTCTGGCCGACGGGGCGGAACGGGGCCAGGAACGGCAGGTCGGGGGTCAGGTGCGCGAACTGGCGGCAGACCGCCGCCGCCGCCTCGGCCGGGGTGACCTCGGGGGTGCGGATGCGGGACCAGTAGCCGGAGGCGTCGCCGGCCACCGCGACCCCGGGACGGTCCGCGCGGATCCCGGTCACCGAGGCCACCGCGTCCGGGGCGACGTCGCCCAGGCCCATCTCAGCGGTCTGCTTGTCGTTGACGCGGTGCACCACGCGGCCGGTGAGCTGGGCGCGCAGGGCGGTTGCGCCCCTGCCTAGGTCGGAGCCGAAGCGCTGCCCGCAGACCTCCAGGTAGATCCCGATCGCGCGGGCCATCTGCCCCAGCCGTACCAGTTGCATGACCGTGTGATCCCGGTCGGCTTCCTCCTTCTTGGAGGTCACCCAGAACAGCTCCGCCACCTCGTCTATAAGCACGACCAGCGGGACCGGCCGGACGTCGTCCGGGAGTTCCCACAGGTCGGAGACGCCGTAGAGGGCGAGCAGGTCGAAGCGGTCTTCCATCTCCTGCACCAGCGCGTCCACCAGGCGACCGGCAGTCTGCCGGTCGGTGGCCAAACCGGAGAGCCGCGGGGCATAGCGGGACTGCTCCACACCGCGCTTGCAGTCGATCCCCACCAGCCCGACCGGGAGCTGCGCCAGCCCCTTGATCAGGTTGCGCTGGAACATGGACTTACCGGACTGGTTCGCCCCCAGGGTCAAGGCCATGGGCTGCTGCCGGTAGTTCCGCTCGAAGACCCTGCCGTCCTCCCGCAGCGCCACCGGAACGACCAGGTCACGAGGCTTCGCCGCACGCGGCATCCGCACCCGACGGAGCACGTCGTAGCCCGTCATGCGCAGCTCTACGTATCCGGGCTTGGTCTCCGACACGGTCACCGAGTGCACGCCCCACGCGTGACGCAGACGCTCGGTCGCGGCGGCGATATCGGCGGGCTCCAGGCCGGCCGGGAGCCGGAGCGTGACCAGGAGACCGGTCGACGTCCCACGGACCCGACGAACCTTCGGCGGAGCCGGACGCACCTCGGCACGGGCCAGGTTGCGCTTGACGAAGGCGCGGAAGCCGGACGGCTGCACCGTCAGCCCGCACACCTCCATCGTGTCCCGGTAGGTCCAGGTGAACCGGCCCCAGGTGACCGGCAGACCGACCAGCGACCAGTACACGCGAGGAGCGCGGACCTTCGCGTAGCCGAGCCCGCCAGCACCCGCAGCGACCGAGCCCAGCTCCAGCCAGGGCGTGACGTCGGTCATGGTCAGACCGCCGAGGTGATCGCGACCGCGCGGAACGAGATCCCGTGCCGCTTCTGGCCGTTGAACTCGTTCTCCCAGTCACGAGCCTTCAGGCCGACGACCCGCACCGGCATGCCCGGCGCGAGACCCTCCGGGTAGCCCGTCTCCGGGATGGTCACCTGGTACAGGTTGCCCTCACCCTCGTCCGAGACCAGCAGGCCCACCGTCGACAGGCCCGCACCGGTCTCCCGGTCCATGGCTCGCTCACCGGTCTTCGCATTGGCCAGCTTCGGCGTCGGCGCGGTCGCCACGAACACCACAGCGGACGACAGGTCGATCTTGAAAGACGGCATCAGCACATCCCTCGTTCTGGGAGGCCGCCCTACGCGACCTCTCTAGACATCTCCCTGGGAGCACATCTCTAGAGATGTCATCAAAGGAGATGTCTAGAGAGGTTGAGAGCGAAGGATTGCGGTTACACGCACCGAGCGGGTGACCTGCCCATGCCCTAGGCTGTCTAGAGAAGAGAGGAGGGCTTCCGAATGGCCACCACCGACGACGACCGTCGGCCGAAGTACCAGCGGATCGCAGACTCCCTGCGCGAGGCGATCCAGTGGGGCGAATACGGTCCCGGTGATCGGCTTCCGGGAGAGAACGAGCTGATGGCCGCGCATGGCGTGGCCCGTATGACTGCCCGTCAGGCACTGGGCGTACTCAAGGATGAAGGCGTTGCCGAGGCCCGCAAGGGCGCCGGCGTTTTCGTCCGGTCCTTCCGACCGCTGAGGCGCCGGGGTATCCAGCGGCTTTCTGAGGAACAGTGGGGCAGCGGTCGATCCATCTGGGCGGCCGACACCGAGAACCGGACGCTCGAAGTGGACCAGGTGGCAGTGTCGGAGGAAGCCGCCCCGGAGGACATCGGGCGCGTGCTTGACCTTGCCGATGAGGAGACGGTGTGCGTCCGCCGGCGGCGGTACGTCCTGGACGGGAAGCCCGTGCTGCTGGCGACCAGTTACCTCCCCACATCAGTGGTGGGGGGTTCCGCCATCACGCACGAGGATCCAGGGGCAGGTGGGATTTATGCCCGCCTTGCCGAACTCGGCTACAAGCCCGTGCACTTCCGCGAAGAGATCCGCTCCCGCATGCCCGCGAAGGATGAAGCGTCGCAGTTGGGCATCTCCTCCGGTACGCCCGTCATCCTGATCTGCCGGACCGCATTCGCGGACGAAGGACGCCCGGTCGAGATCAACGAGATGACCTTGGACGCGGCCTCTTACATCCTGGAGTACGACTTCGACGCGTAGGCCGTCGCGGATCTTGTTACAGGTTTCTCTACCTCATCAAGCCGGCTGCGCTCCGCTCCGCCGGGCGCGCTTCCCGGCTCCGCTGCGGGCGACGCTCCTGCCTTCGGCCCGCTCCGCCCGCGCTGCGCCGACGCGCGCCCACGTGGCCAGAGCCGCGTCATGAGTCCGTCACCGTAGAGAGCGGCCACCGGTCACAGCCAGCCTCCGGCGGGGGCGCTCAGGCTCCGAGATGGCGGGGGCGCCGTTCGCGAGTGCCGGCGAGTCAGTGGCGTGCGCGGGGTGCTCCCATCCCGCCTGCCATCGACCCAGGCAGAGCCGAGCAGACGCGGCCCATGGCGTCCAGGTCGTTCGTACAGTGGCGCGCTCCACCTGGACGCCATGAACCACGCCCGCTCCACGGTGTGTGGGCCGACGGCAGACGGGATGGGAGCCGGGGTGAGTGGTGGACCGGGGTGGGCGCGGAGCGTCTGTCGACGTTCGGCCGTGACCTCCCGTCCTTGTGTCTCCAGGCCGCCGGTGGCAGGGTCCTGGCGCAGGCAAACCGGCCCATCCCTGGGAGAGGGACGCACGATGACTTATGGCTACATCGCCTCGATGAAAACCCAGCCCGGTTCCCGGGACGAAGTCGTCTCCATTTTGCTGAGTGGGGTGGAGGGTCTCCGCGAGGCGGGATGCCACCTCTACGTTGTCAGCGTGTCCGACGACGATGACGTGACGATCTGGGTGACCGAGGTCTGGGAGAGCAAGGAACATCACGATGCTTCGCTAGAGCTGCCGGAGACAAAGGCTGCCATCGGGAAGGCCATGCCGATGCTGACGGGAGAGTTCACCAGGCAGGAGTTGTCTGTTATGGGCGGGCTGGGACTTCAGCCGTTGTCAAGAGGTCGCTCGATCGCTGACACCAGCGGCTGACACCAACAGCCGCGAACGTAGCCGGATTCCGGCGTACTCCAGCGGCCGGCGTCGAGCCGCTTTCCCAGCGAAGTGCAGGGTGCGGAAGGCGGCGTGATCGACCTGATAAGGATGAGGCTAGATCTCAAAGCCCGTGCCAGCGTGAGTGTTGTGATCGGCCGATGGATGGCACCCCGTTAGGACGTGGGCGAGCGTCTGATGACCAGCACGGCCACGTCATCGAGGTGGTCCACCGCGACCGCGGTGTCGAGGATGCGGTCGGCGATCTCCTCGGCGTTGAGCCCGTTGTGGACGGCCTGGGCGGCCAGTGTTCCGGCTTCCTCCAGTCCGGCGTCCAGCGGGAGACCCGGTCCTTCGACCACGCCGTCGGTGACCATGACCAGCGCGGTGTCCTCGTCCAGGGTGAAGGTCTCCTCGGGGTAGTCGGTGCCGGGCACGATTCCCAGGACCGGCCCGCCGGGCAGCTCACGGACCTCGTGGCTGCCGTCCCTGTGCGCGCACAGCAGCGGCACATGGCCGGCGCTGGTGCCCGTGACCCGTCCGTCGCGCGAGTCGACATGCAGGATGGTGCAGCTGGCGAATCGTTCGGGGGCCATCGTCACGAGCAACTCGTTGGTACGCGTCAGCACGGTTCCCGGATCCGGTTCTTGGGCGGCGATCGCGCGCATGGACAAGCGAACCTGTCCCATGAAAGCGGCGGCGTCCACGTCGTGTCCTTGAACGTCGCCGATCTCCAATGCGATAGCGCCGTCGGGCACCAGGAAGGCGTCGTACCAGTCTCCGCCGATATCCAGCCCGTCGCGGCTGGGTCGGTATCGGGCGGCGACCTCCAGGCCCGGGAGATGCTCGGGCAGCGTGGGGAGCATGGTCTGCTGCAGCGCCGAGGCCAGCTCGACTCGTACCTGCTGCAATCTGATGCGCCGCAGTGCCTGGCCTGCCAGGTCGGCCAGCGTGCCCATGAGGGTCCGCTCCTCCAGGGAGGGCCGGTATCCGGTGCCGTAGGTCACCAGCCACGCCCCGAGCGGTTGATTGCCGACCTCGCTGAGGGGGGTGATCGAGGAAGCGTGGTCGGCGCCGAGTCGGGCTAGGTGGGGAAATTCGGCCCCGTGTGGCCAGCGGCGGATGTAGTCCTTCCGGTCGGAGATGAATTGCGGCCGGCCGGTGCGGATCGCCTCGGGCAGCGGGGTGGGATGCTTCAGCGGCATGCCGTGGAAGGCCTCGGCCTCCCACATGGTTATCCCGGCATCGGTGAAGACGCGCAGGCGGCCTTCGTCGACGAGTGCGATCAGTGCGCCGGTGGCGCCGAAGGTCGCGGCGAGCCGGGTCAGAACGACCTGCACAAGCTCCTGCTCGGTGGCTGCGGTGATCAAGGCGGAGGAGAAGTCAGCGGTGTCCTTGGCGCGCTGCCGCTCGGCAGCCAGTGCGACCTGCGCCTTCTTCTTGCGCTTCTCCCGCTCGGTGTCGTCGCGGACCACCCCGAAGATCCGTTCGGGGCCCTCATAGCCCAGCTGCATGCGACGGGTCCGAACGGCCAAGTGATGCCAGCCGTCGGGCGGGGCAAGGTACCGCAACTTCACCCAGGGGGACTGGGCGGGGGCCGAGCGCAGGAGCTGCCGGAAGGCCTGCCGGTCGTCGGGGTGCACTGCCGAGATCACTCGGGAAACCGGCACAGTGGGATCCGGGAAACGCGGGTCCAGGGCGGGTGGGCCACCGAGCCACTCCATCTGGTCCCCCTGGGGTGAATACATCCACAGGCCGAGATCGGCGGCCTCGGTGGCCAGCCGGAACGGGATCAGCAGGCTGGCCAGGTCGTTTCGCGCATCCAGGGAGTGCACCCATACAAGCTGCTCGTCACCGGCGGGATCCTTCAGTTGCCGCGCCTCGAGCAAACAGGCAACGGGTACTCCGCTTCGCCCGGGAAATTCCAGCACTCGCATCGCGACCGTCTTCGTCCCGGCGGCGCAGACCACAAGCCTCTCGGCCGACACCTGCTGGCTTGCGGGCCACAGATCACCGAAGCTATGTCCCAGGCACTGTTCTGCCGGCTTCCCCAGTGCCGTGGCCATCGCGGCGTTGAGACCGCTGATGACACCGTCCAGAGTCAGCAGAGCCGACGGGCCAGCCCTTCGAAGAAGTTCGTCCGAGGCACCCATCTGCGGCTCCCTAGCGCGTACCAGAACAGCCTCTCCATTGATATTTCCGTATTGTCATGCTATGCCTCGGTAGCCGAGGCTTCGATGAACGAGCCTGGCCACTGCTGCTACATACCCCGAGTGCGGACAGGGCAGTGACGTGCCCTGCGCGTGCCCGATCAGGCAGTGAGGAGCGGGGAATCACAGGGCACCGCGGTAGTGCGGCCGCTCCTCCGCAGGTCAGCGACTTCGCAGCTCAGCGGACATCCGCATACGATGTCTTCCAAACTAGGGCTCAGTGCGATACTGCCCAGGCCAGACGAACCTTCAGCCGAGCTTGACCCTCTCCATCAAATCGATCACGTAGTGAACCACATCGTCTGGAACCTCGGTGACTGCAAAGGCTCGGCGCGGTGTACCGGTTGCGTCGTCGAACCAAGCCGTGTAGAGCACTACCGGAGTATCGATGCCAAGTTGATCCAACTCTTCCAGGAGGGTGATCCCAGCCTGAGGATCTCCCGTGCGCCCGATGTCGCTCAAGATGATGTCGTACGAGTGGCGACGGAGATCCACGAGAGCCCCATCCGTCGACAGCGCAGTATCTACCTCCATGCCAGTGGCGCGGAAAAGTTCGATTAGCGCAGTGTTGTACTCCGGGTGATCATCAACCCAAAGGATCTTCCCGCCATCCAGGATGTCAGCTGCATGCTCCAAGCGCCGCAGCGCGCCACGCCGTGTACTAGCCGGAACGGTCACGTTGGTCACGGCTGCGGCTTGATCCAACAAGGCTCGGGCTTCCTCGGCGAACTCGACACTTCCTGCAGGTGTCGAGAGGCTCTTGATGCGTGGGATCAGATCGGCGATGTGACTCCGGTACCGCAACACGACAAACAACATGACAGCAGGCCAGACTAAGGCTTTGATGTAGTTCAAGATCAGATTGGCGGTTTCCACGCTGTCATCATTGCTTCCGGAGCCGTTGCAGTACAGCACGGAGGTACAGCAACCGTGGCAATCACAGGTGACCGGCAGGAGCCGTTAGCATCCCCTTGACCAGGGCGGAAGGCGTCAGCGACCTATGTGCCTTTAGTTCGCATCGCGGGAGCTGAACGCCGGCGAACCCCCGACGGCCCCGGTACATCCGGGGCCGTCTGTGGGCCGTCCGGGGCCAACCAACGTCGACCAACAACGACAGAGAACGACAGCCGGATCCCAGGTCAGGGACCCGTCAGGCTCCAGCGACCGAGGCCAGATAGGCGGCTGTCTTCTCCGGCTCATAGAAGAAGTTCTCGAAGTCGGAGGGGTCGTTGAAGCCGTTGGCGAAGCGGTCGGCGACCGGCTGGAGCTGGCCGGCCGCGCCGATGAGGTTGAGGATGTGCTCCGGCGGCGGCGCCAGCATCGCGTTCGTCCACTTGGTGACGTGCTGGGCCGTGTTCCAGTAGCGGTCGAACGTCTCCTGCATCCAGGTCTCGTCGAACTCCTTCTCGCCGTGTTCGAGAATCGAGGCGAGGTAGGAGGCGGCGCACTTGGCGGCCGAGTTGGAGCCCTGGCCGGTGATCGGGTCGTTGGCGACGACGACGTCCGCGACGCCCAGCACCAGGCCGCCGCCGGGGAGGCGGCCGATCGGGTTACGGACGGTGGGGGCGTAGCGGCCGGCCAGCGTGCCGCCCGCGTCGGTCAGTTCGGCCTTGGTGGCCCGCGCGTGTTCCCAGGGCGTGTACCGCTCCATGAGTTCCAGGGTCAGGGAGAGGTGCTCCGAGGGGTCCTTGACGCCGTTGAAGACGTCCAGCGGGCCGCCGGGTATGCCCTCCCAGAACAGGATGTCGGCCGGCCCCGAGGTGGTGAGGGTCGGCATGACGAAGAGCTCGCCGACGCCGGGGACCAGGTTGCAGCGGACCGCGTGGTGGTCCGGGTGCTCCGGGCGGGGGCCCAGGCCGTGGACGTAGGCGACGGCCAGGGCGCGCTGCGGCTCGGTGTAGGGGGAGCGGGAGGCGTCGCGGCCGAACATGGACACCAGCTCGCCCTTGCCCGCCGAGACCATCACCAGGTCGTACGTGCGGGCGAAGTAGTCGAGGTCGCCGACGGCCGCGCCGTGGATGACCAGCTGGCCGCCGCGCTGCGCGAACGTCTCCATCCAGCCGGCCATCTTCACCCGCTGGTCGACCGACTGCGCGTACCCGTCGAGATTGCCCACCCAGTCGATCGCACGGGCCGCGGGGCCCTCGGCCCAGGAGCCGGGGGCGGCGACCGAGACGCCGAGTCCTTCGATCTTCGGGGCCTGGGACTCCCAGAAGTTCAGCTGGAGATCGCGCTCGTGCTGCAGTGCCGTGTCGAACATGCACTGCGTCGACATGACCCGGCCGGAGCGGATCTCGTCCGCGGTCCGGTTCGACATCAGGGTGACCTCGTAGCCGTTGGACTGGAGGCCGAGGGCGAGCTGGAGACCGGACTGGCCGGCCCCCACGACGAGTATCTTCCGCATACCGGGACTGTTCTCCTACTCGGGGGTTTCGTCCAAAGCGTGGGCGACGAGGGACAGGAGGGTCTCGATGGCCGAGACCCTGCGCCGCGCATCCATGATCATTACAGGTATGTGCGCGGGGATCGTCAACGCCTCTCGCACGTCTTCGGGTTCGAAGTGCTCGCTGCCGTCGAAGTGGTTGACCGCCACGACGTACGGCAGCCCGCAGCTCTCGAAGTAGTCCAGCGCGGGGAAGCAGTCCTTGAGCCGCCTGGTGTCCGCGAGGACGACCGCGCCGATCGCACCGCGCACCAGGTCGTCCCACATGAACCAGAACCGCTGCTGGCCCGGTG
This sequence comes from Streptomyces sp. Ag109_O5-1, assembly GCF_003814875.1. GTDB lineage: Bacteria > Actinomycetota > Actinomycetes > Streptomycetales > Streptomycetaceae > Streptomyces > Streptomyces sasae. The sequence continues at coordinate 4,214,947 of NZ_RKQF01000001.1, forward strand.
TACCGAACAGGTAGAGCACCAGGTCGTCGTCGAGCGTGATGCGGCCGAAGTCCATGGCCACGGTGGTGGTGAGCTTGCCGGGCGTGGCGGTGAGGTCGTCGGTCTCCTCGCTCGCCTCGGTCATCAACGCCTCCGTCTGCAGGGGCGTGATCTCCGAGACGGCGGTGACCAGCGTGGTCTTGCCGACGCCGAAACCGCCCGCCACGACTATCTTCGTCGCGATGGGGGCCCGGCTGCGGTCCGTCTGCCAGGACCGCAGATGCTCCTGCTCTTCGTCAACAGCGAGGAGCGGGGCGACGCCGGTGGCGTCAGAGACGGCGTAGTCCACTCAGCACCCTTTCCAGCAGAGCGCGGTCCGGGCGGCCGACGCCGTGTCCGGTACCGGTTCCGTACACACGGATCTTTCCCTGGTCCGCGAGGTCGCTGAGCAGGACCCGGACCACACCGAGCGGCATCTTCAGCAGCGCGGCGATCTCGGCCACCGTGCGCATACGGCGGCAGAGTTCGACGATGGCCCGCATCTCCGGCATCACCCGGGTGTTGAGGGAACCATTCGTCAGTTCCTTGCGCTCCTCCGGGGCCTCCAGGGCCGCCACGAAGGTCTCCACGAGGAGGACATGGCCGAAGCGGGTACGGCCGCCGGTGAGCGAGTAAGGGCGGACGCGGGCGGGTTTGCGGGCGCCGCCGCGCACCGGGAGGTTCTGCCTGCTGTTCTTCGGCGCGCTGCTCATCGGCCGCTCCTCGTCGGGTCTTCCTCCAGGGATTTCCTCAACTCGCTGCGGAGTTCGGGGGTCAGGACGTGTCCGGCGCGGCCGACGAAGAGTGCCATGTGATAGGCCACCACGCTCATGTCGCACTCCGCGCTGCCGTGCACACCGAGCAGCGAACCGTCGCTGATCGACATCACGAACAGGCTGCCCTCGTCCATCGCGACCATCGTGTGCTTGACCGGGCCGAAGTCCATCAGCCGGGCGGCGCCGAGGGTGAGGCTGCCGATGCCGGAGACGATGGTGGCGAGGTCGGCGGAGGAGCCGCGCGGGCCCCGGCGTTTCTCGGTCCTGGCCTCGCGGGCCGCCTCGTTGTAGCCGGAGTCGGAGGACAGCAGGAGCAGTCCGTCGGAGGAGACCACGGCGACCGACTGGATGCCTGGCACCTCCTCGACGAGGTTGCTCAGCAGCCAGTGCAGGTTGCGAGCCTCACTGCTCAGTCCGAAGGTACTGGGCGCGGTCAACTGCTTGCCTCCTCGACTGTGCCCCCCGTGGCTTCTTCGGATACGGCTGTTCCTGATCCGGCCCGTGCGGTGCTGGGCACCTGGTTCTGGCCGGTCTGTTCGGCGATCTCCGCCTCCACGTCGCGCCGTCCTGCGTCGGCTCCGCGGCGGAAGCCGCCGAGCCTGCGCCGGAGGGCCTCGGCGTCGACGCCTGAGCCGCGCTGGCGGGGCGGCGGAGCGGGTGTGGTGATCTTGGGGGTGCGTTTGGGGAGACCCTTGCTGGTGACCGGGTCCTCGGCGTCGGCGAGGGCGTCGCCGCCGTCGCCGGGTGCGGGCAGGGGGCGGGAGTGCTCCTCGGTTTCGCCGAAGTCGTTCCCACCCGCACCGGCCGTGCGGGTATCGAGCTCAGGTGCGGGTGGCCCCAGTGGGGCGTACCCGGCATCGGCGGCCGCGGGCTGCGGTCGGGGCCAGTCGTCGTCCTCGGCCCGCTGTCGTCGGGACCTGATCTCGCCGTCGGCAGGGTGCGTCCGCCTCTCGCGCACACCGGGCCGCGCCTGCTCCTCGGCCGTGGCGGCTCGCGGCCGCTCCTCCGCGGGAACGGCTCGCGGCCGCTCCCCCGTCGGCTCGGCCTCCGGGGCCAGCTCCGGGAGCAGCAGGGCCATCGTCGTCTCGGCGAACGTCTCCGGCGGGGCTTTCGGGCGGTACGTCGGCTCGGGAACCGCAGCCTTCGGCGGGGCCGCCTGCTCGTGCACGGCGTCCTCGTGGGCCGGCCGTACCGGCAGGGCCTCCTCGTCGGCGCGCCGTACGGCCACGGCCTCCGCGTCGGCCCCGGCCGTGACCGCCCCGTGCTCGTCGGCCTCCCGTACGGCCTTCTCCGCCAGCGTCACCAGCGGGTCGCCGGACGCCGAGCGGCCGTACAGGACGTTGGAGTTGACCTCCGCGGCCGCGCCGGGGAGGGAGTAGGCGTGGGCGCCGCCGGGAGCCGTCGCGGCCGGCGGGACCGAGGCCGCGGGGGCCGCGGCCAGCAGGGACTGCGGGAGGACGACGACCGCCGCCACCCCGCCCTGCTTCTGCTCGCGCAGCTGGACCCGGACACCGTGCCGGTGGGCCAGCCGGGCCACGACGTAGAGGCCGAGACCGAGGCCGCCCTCGCCCTCCTGGTCGTACGGCGACTCGGGGTCGAACTCGGCGAGGCGGCCGTTGAGGCGAGCCAGGCGGTCGGCGGTCATGCCGATGCCCTCGTCCTGGACGGAGAGCATGACCTCGCCGCTCTCCAGCAGCCAGCCGGAGATCTCGACGGGCAGGTCGGGCGGGGAGGACGCGGTGGCGTTCTCCATGAGTTCGGCGAGGAGGTGGCTGAGGTCGTCGGCGGCGAAACCGGCCACGTGCGCGTGCGGGGGTAGGGCCGCGATACGGACGCGCTCGTAGCGCTCGATCTCGCTGACGGCCGCCCGGACCACGTCGACCAGTGGGATCGGGCCGGCGTGCTGCTGGACGTGCTCGGTGCCGGCCAGCACGAGGAGGTTCTCGCTGTGGCGGCGCATGACCGTGGCGAAGTGGTCGAGCTTGAAGAGGGTCGACAGGCGGTCGGGGTCCTGCTCGCGCTCCTCCAGGCCCTCGATCACCGCCAGCTGGCGTTCCACCAGGCCCAGGGTGCGCAGCGCCAGGTTGACGAAGGTGCCGCCGATGCTGGTGCGCAGCCGCTCCAGCTGGACGGCGGAGTCGGTCAGCTCGGCGCGCAGCTCCTCGCGGGCGTCGGCCATCTTCTGGCGCTGGCCGACCAGGTGCTTGCGGTCGGTCTCCAGGGTGGCGATGCGGTCGTAGAGCTCGACGGCGTGCGCGTGCAGGGCGTTGACCGAGCGGACGACCTGCGCGAACTCGTCGTTGCGGCCGGTGAAGGTGACCGGCTCCTGGGTCCGCGGGTCCTCGGCCTCGGCGAGGCGCGCCGAGCCCCGGCGGAGCACCGAGAGGGGGCGGGTCAGGCTGCGGGCCATGGCCGTGGCGACACCGACCGCGACCAGCATCAGGGCGCCGAGCACCGCGACACGGATCTCCAGCGCGGTGACGTCGTCGTCGCGGAGCTGCGCGAGGTCCTTGGTGCGGTGGTCGTAGAGCGCGGACTCCACGCCCCGCATCAGCTCGACCCGGGCCGACAGGGCCGCGTCCAGCTTCTTGACGCTGGTGCCCAGGTCGTCGTCGGAGAGGGTCGGCTGGTCGGTGAGGGCGGCCAGGTACTTGTCGGCGTCGTTGACGTCGTTGCCGGTGACCGTGGAGTCGTAGGACTCGACCGCCGCCTTGGGCGCGCCGTCCCGGAAGTCGGCGACGGCCGCGTCCGCGCGCAGCCGGGCCTGCTGGGCGGCGGCGGTGAGCGCGTCACGCTGCTTCTTGTCGGCGGTGGAGGTGGTGGTGCTGGTGACGGGCAGACCGGTGATCGGGCTGATCGTGGTCTGGGTGGTGCTGGGGATGTTCAGCGCGGCCAGCAGCAGGCCGCGGGCGGCGGCGGACTGCTGGACGGCGGAGTCCAGCTCGGCGAGCGCGTAGGCGCCGGAGCCGGCCCTGGGGGGCATCTGCTCGGCCAGTTCCTCGGCGAGCCGGTGGAGCTCGGTGATGGTCTGCGAGTAGGCCTCGTGCGCTTCGAGGGCCGTGCTCTTGCCGGTGAGCGCGGACCGGCGGACGGCCGCGATGCCGTCCAGGTCGGTGCGCAGCCAGCCGGGGGCGTCGGTGTCCGCGCGCAGGTCCTCGACCTGGCGGTCGACACGGGCGCTGCGGTCCTCCGAGGGCGCCTTGGACTTGGGGCGGCCCGCCGCGATGTAGGAGGTGACCTCGTCCCGCTCGTCGGCGAGCGAGCCGGCCAGCGCCAGCGCGTCCTGGGTGCGGCCCGCGAGGGTCACCAGATCCTGGGAGTCGCTCAGCTGCCCGGAGGCGGTGAGCAGGGCGGGCGCTCCCGCTCCGGCGATCGCGGCGGCCACCACAGCCACGGCCACGATCAGCCGGGTCCGGACATGCTTGGCGCGGCCGGTGCCGACGGGAGCGGCGGCGCCCGTTTCGGAGGCCGTCTTCTTGTCTGTGCGCCGAGGCCGCGTCTTCTGCACCGGTGCTCGCATTCCTGAACTCGTGTACCCAAGGGGTTGGGTGGCACCCCGTCATGATCTCCGGCATTCGGTGCCAAGTGGTGCACGCACCCGATGCGTGCACCGATATGTCGGTCCCCGACCCTCCCAGCGCCGGTGGGCGGTGGTCTCGCATCACCTGACCCGCCACCCGAAGGAGTGAACATCGGAGGGGAGTTGGCGGGCAAGTTCCCACGGACCGCGCAGGGCCCTTTTCCGGCGGGCCGGTTGGACGCGGACGGCGGGCTTTGACAGGATTCGCCACCACGCCTTCCCGGAGTGCGCCATTCCACCCCAAAACAGGCGGCTGACCTGCGAGACAGCGTGAATTCCCAGGCGGTTGCCAGCCTTTGGCGAAGATCGTGAAGACGTCGTGCAGACTGGCCGAATGCGTACTGAAGTCGTTTCGGAAGCCGGTACCCCCGACCGCCCCAACGAGGACTTCGCCGTTGTCGGACTTCCCGCCTCGGGGCAGGGGGGTTGTGCGATCGTCCTGGACGGGGTCACCCCGCCCGAGGACGGCACCGGGTGTCTGCATTCCGTCCCCTGGTTCACCGCGCGGCTGGGCGGCGCCCTGACCGAACTGACCGTTTCCGCACCAGATCTGACGCTGCCGGAAATCCTGGCGCGGGCGATCCGGCGCACAGCGGACGCACACTCCGGCACCTGTGACCTTTCTCACCCGCGCACTCCCCAGGCCACGGTCGTTCTGACCCGCTGGTCCGACGACACCGTGGAGTACCTCGTCCTGTCCGACTCCGCACTGCTCCTGCAGTCCCCCGACGGCACGGTCACCGCGGTCCTGGACGACCGGCTCGACCGGATCCCCCGCGACCGGCTGGCGTCGGACGCGATCGCCGACGCCACCGTCCGCAACAAGGAGGGCGGCTTCTTCACCGCCGCCGCCGATCCGTCGGTCGCCGCCCGCGCGGTCACCGGGAGCGTGCCCCGGCACCGGGTGCGCGCCCTCGCCGCTCTCACGGACGGGGCGACCCGCTGGACGGAGAAGTTCCGCGAGGGCGACTGGACCGCCCTCTTCGACGTCGTACGCAAAGAGGGCGCGCGGGCGCTGGTGGACCGGGTGCGCGAGCTGGAGGCGGCCGACCGGGAGGAGCGGGCGTTCCTGCGGCGGAGCAAGACGCACGACGACGCGACGGTGGTGTACGCCGAGCTGTAGCGGCCACTTCGAGCGGTAGTGGCTACTTCTCCATGACGCCGTTCAACTGGTTCAGCAGGCGGGCGAGTTCCGCGACCTCCTGGCGGGGCCAGTGGGCGAGCTGGCGGACGTACCGGCCCCGGCGCGCCTCACGGACCCTGCCCACCCGGCGCCGGCCCTCCTCGGTGAGGGCGATCAGCCAGGCCCGTCCGTCGGCCGGGTCGGGCTCGCGGGCGACCAGGCCGAGCTCCTCCAGGGCGCGCAGCTGGCGGGACATGGTGGCCTTGCCGACGCCGATGTAGGCGGCCAGTTCGGTGGCGCGCCGGCCGCCGCACTCGTCGAGCCGGACGAGCAGGCCGTAAGCGGCGGACTCCAGGTCGGGGTGGACCTCCCGGGCCATCTCGCCCTGGCTGGCCCGGGCGCGCCGCAACAGCACCGTCAACTCGCGTTCCAGAGCCAGGAACTCCTGGTCCGCGCCGTTCGGCGTCAACCCGGTGGCGGCGGGCTGTTCAGAGCCCTTTTCGTCCTCGTGCACGTCACTACCCCTGATCGGTTTCACAGTCCTGAAAGTTTCCGTCAAACTCCGTCGTCGCCCGGCTCGCCAAGTATTTCGCAGGCCTGGACCGACGGCTGCCTCCGGATGCCCTTCCCCGGCGTCCGCCGCGTGCGCGGTCTCCGTGCAATCGATGGCATGTGCACGTCGGCGATGGTCGTGCCGTGTGACCCCGCGTCGTGTCGCGCCTGTCACAGCGGCCGCCTCTGGCATATGTGGGTCCCCCACCTCACCCCACGGAGGCATGTCATGCCGGTACACAGACCCACCCCCACGCTCCTGACCGCGATGGTCGCGCTGCTGCTCACGGCCGCTCCCCTGGCCCCGGCCCACGCCGACGGGGCCACCCCCGCCCGCGGCTCGGCCTACATGGGCATGGGCGTCCTGGCCCACGACGGCCAGAGCGGCACGCCCAAGTCCGCCGACGCCAACCAGACCGAGGGCGTCGACGTCGCCAGCTACCAGGGCGACGTCGCCTGGTCGACCCTGCTCGGCAGCGGGGTCAGATGGGCGTACACGAAGGCGACGGAAGGCACGTCCTACACGAACCCCTACTTCACCCAGCAGTACAACGGCCCCTACGACCTCGGCATGGTCCGCGGCGCCTACCACTTCGCGACCCCGGACACCACGGGCGGCGCGGCCCAGGCCGACTACTTCGTCGACCACGGCGGCGGCTGGTCGAAGGACGGCCAGACCCTGCCCGGGGTCCTCGACATCGAGTGGAACCCGTACGGCTCCGCGTGCTACGGCAAGTCCGCGAGCGGGATGGTCGGCTGGATCACCGACTTCCTGAAGCGGTACAAGGCGCGGACGGGCCGGAACGCCGTCATCTACACGGCCACCAGCTGGTGGAACGACTGCACCGGCAACTACGGCGGTTTCGGGTCCGTCAACCCGCTGTGGGTGGCCCGGTACGCCTCGGAGGTCGGAACACTGCCGGCCGGCTGGTCGAAGTACACGATGTGGCAGTACACGTCGACCGGACCGACGGTCGGTGACCACGACAAGTTCAACGGGGCCCTCGACAAGGTCGTCGAGTTCGCCAACGGCTGACCGGCGGCGGACCGGCCGACAGGCCGGCGGTCGTCTTCGTCGGCGGCCGGCCGGCATTCGCCATCGCCGGCCAGCCGACGGGAAGGCTTTGCCGACTGTCGTTTGGCCGGTGGGCTTTCGTCTTCACCGAAGGCCGACCGGCCTGCGGTCGTCTTGTCGTCCGCCGACCGGCTGGCGGCCGTCTCCATCACGGCCGGCCGGCCGGTGGTCGTCTTCGTCGCGGTCACCAGCCCGCGGTCGTCTTCGTCGGTGGCCGGTCCTGCCGTGCAGGGCGGAGGCCCGGGTCTCCTCGCGGGGACCCGGGCCTCCTGTCATCCGGCAGCGTCCGTCACGCCGCTGCCGGAACCTCCGGCGCCGCGCCGTTCGTGGCGGGCGCGAGCGCCAGCTCCAGGACCTGGCGGACGTCGGTCACGGCGTGGACGTCGAGCTTGTCCAGCACCTCGGCCGGGACGTCGTCCAGGTCGGCCTCGTTGCGCTTCGGGATGATGACGGTCGTCACCCCGGCGCGCTGGGCGGCGAGCAGCTTCTGCTTCACACCGCCGATCGGCAGGACACGGCCGGTCAGCGAGACCTCGCCGGTCATCGCCACGTCCGTGCGGACCAGCCGGCCGGAGAGCAGCGACGCGAGGGCCGTCGTCATCGTGACGCCGGCGCTCGGGCCGTCCTTCGGGACCGCACCCGCCGGGAAGTGGATGTGGACACCGCGGTCCTTCAGGTCGCCGACCGGGAGTTCCAGTTCGGCGCCGTGGGAGCGCAGGAAGGAGAGCGCGATCTGCGCCGACTCCTTCATCACGTCACCCAGCTGACCGGTGAGGGTCAGACCCGCCGCGCCCGTCTCCGGGTCGGCGAGGGACGCCTCGACGAAGAGCACGTCGCCGCCCGCTCCGGTGACCGCGAGGCCCGTCGCCACGCCCGGCACCGACGTGCGGCGCTCGGCCGGGTCCTGGGCGGACTCGGGCACGTGGTGCGGCCGGCCGATCAGAGCGCGCAGGTCCTCGTCCCTGATCGTGAACGGCAGCTCCCGCTGACCGAGTTCGTGCTGGGCCGCGACCTTGCGCAGCAGCCTGGCGATCGACCGCTCCAGGGTGCGGACGCCCGCCTCACGCGTGTACTCGCCGGCGAGCTTGCGCAGCGCGCTCTCGTCGAGGACGACCTCGCCCTTGTCGATGCCGGCCCGCTCCAGCTGGCGCGGGAGCAGGTGGTCACGGGCGATGACGACCTTCTCGTCCTCGGTGTAGCCGTCGAGGCGGACGAGCTCCATACGGTCGAGCAGGGCTTCCGGGATGGCTTCGAGCACGTTGGCCGTGGCGAGGAACACCACGTCGCTCAGGTCGAGTTCGACCTCCAGGTAGTGGTCGCGGAAGGTGTGGTTCTGCGCCGGGTCAAGGACTTCGAGGAGGGCCGCGGCCGGGTCGCCCCGGTAGTCGGAGCCCACCTTGTCGATCTCGTCGAGCAGGACGACCGGGTTCATCGAACCGGCTTCCTTGATGGCCCGGACGATCCGGCCGGGCAGCGCACCCACGTACGTACGCCGGTGACCGCGGATCTCCGCCTCGTCCCGCACACCGCCGAGGGCGACCCGGACGAACTTCCGGCCCATCGCGTGGGCGACCGACTCGCCGAGCGAGGTCTTGCCGACACCGGGCGGGCCGACCAGGGCCAGCACGGCACCGCCGCGCCGCCCGCCGATGACCCCGAGCCCCCGGTCGCTACGGCGCTTGCGCACCGCCAGGTACTCGGTGATCCGCTCCTTCACGTCCTCCAGGCCGGCGTGCTCGGCGTCCAGGACCGCCTTGGCGCCCTGGATGTCGTACTGGTCCTCGGTCCGCTCGTTCCACGGCAGTTCGAGGACGGTGTCCAGCCAGGTGCGGATCCACGAGCCCTCCGGGGACTGGTCGCTGGACCGCTCCAGCTTCTCGACCTCCTTGAGGGCGGCCTCGCGGACCTTCTCGGGCAGGTCGGCGGCCTCGACGCGGGCGCGGTAGTCGTCGGACTCCTCGCCGTCCTTCTCGCCGTTCAGCTCGCGCAGTTCCTTGCGGACGGCTTCGAGCTGGCGGCGGAGCAGGAACTCGCGCTGCTGCTTGTCGACGCCCTCCTGGACGTCCTTGGCGATGGTCTCGGCGACGTCCTGCTCGGCAAGGTGGTCGCGCAGCTGCTGGGTGGCCAGCTTGAGCCGGGCGACCGCGTCGACGGTCTCCAGCAGTTCGATCTTCTGCTCGGTGGTCAGGAAGGGCGAGTAGCCGGAGTTGTCGGCGAGCTGGGACACGTCGTCGATGGCCTGCACCCGGTCCACGACCTGCCAGGCGCCGCGCTTGCGCAGCCAGGCGGTGGCGAGGGCCTTGTACTCCGTGACAAGTTCGGTGACATGACCGGGCACCGGGTCCGGGACGTTCTCGTCGATACGGGTGCCCTCCACCCACAGGGCGGCACCCGGGCCGGTCGTACCGGCGCCGATGCGCACCCGGTAGCGGCCGCGGATCAGCGCGCCCGGGTCGCCGTCGGCGAGGCGGCCGACCTGCTCCACGGTGCCGAGCACACCGGTGCTCGGGTAGGTCCCGTCGACCCGCGGCACCAGCAGCACCTTGGGCTTGCCGGGCTCGGTACGGGCGGCGGCCTGCGCAGCCTCCACGGCGGCGCGTACATCAGCGTCCTTCAGGTCCAGCGGGACCACCATCCCGGGCAGCACGACCTCGCCGTCGAGAGGCAGCACAGGGAGGGTGAGTGATGCGGACGTCGAAGCCATGATCTCCCCTTCGGCAGTCAACTTGAGCTATGCCGACTCAATGCTTGGGGGTCGAGAAATGTTCCCATGCATATGTTCGCCCTGAGCGATCGAGTGGTGACCTGGCCGAACACGGTCCCGCGCCCGGAAAAACAGTTGATCCGCGCGGGCGCATTCCCCATACGGTCGGCCGGTGACCGACACAGAGCTCGCGGCGACCCTGCTCGCCGCCTACGACGCCCAGATGCGCGCCGTCCAGCCCGTCCCGGCGTCCGGGGTCGGCTACGAGCACGACGGCCCCCTGCTCCGGGTCGTCGGCCAGCACCGCGGCTTCGTGACCGGCCCGCACGACTGGGGCGGCCTGTGCGACGCCGAACTGGACGCGGTGATCGCCCGGCAGCGGGACTTCTTCGCGGCGCGCGGGGAGGCGGTGGATTGTGAGCTGTGGGCAGTTCAGCTTGCGCCCGTCCGAGAGAGCTGCGGTGATCTTCACGCCCCGATCAATGCCGATGACCCCGCCCGTGCCAGGTGCGTCGACCGGGCCGGGGATGACCGCAAACGCGATGTGCCACTGGCCGTGCTTCAGCCTGACGCGGACCCTCTTCGCCGAGGGGAGTTCGGCGCGGGTCAGGCGGAACTTCACCCAGCCGCAGCCAGGTACCTTCACCTGAGCCCAGCGCCGGTTGAGTCACTGCACCACCACGGATCGGCCCATAACCTGTTTGCCCGTCTTCGCGTTCACCCTCGGCGAGCCATCGTCGCTGAACTCTGCGACGCGGTCGGTGCCGATGACACGGAAGCCCTCGTGACGGAATTTCCTGCGCCAGGGTCGGCTCGCCGAACCCGGAGGTGAACTTGGCGTTCTCGGCCCCGGCGAAGTCCTTCAGGGCCTGCTGCTGCACGTCCGCGTTCCCAGCGCCGAGCCACTCGTTGTCCCGCCTGGCCTGAGTGAGCTGACGGCACTGCTCGGCGAAACCGGGTGCGGACGTGCGGCCCGGCTTCCAGTGCGTGTGCTGCTCAACGGCGAGGTTCCACACGTACCGGGCGTGCGCGCAATGCAGCAGCATCTGCTGCTCCTGCTCACCCGTGGGGTACATCCGGAACCGTGCCATGCCGCGAACCCAACCACCGTGTTCCCACCCGCGCACGCAATCGATCGACATCACCCTAGTGAGTGACTGGACAGCCCCGCCGAAGCGGCAACCCGCTGCCGATGCCTCAGCTTTCCTCGCCCAGACCGGGAAGGGCCGGGCATCCCTCCAAGCACGACGATTCGCACCCAGCAGCCGGTCCCCGGCCACTGCCATGACTTCGCTAGGGCATCGCTACATCACCGCAACGCGACTCACAGGTAGCTCCCCCAAACTGCCAGCGGATTCACAGCGCACAGCGCCATGTGCCGGGGACTCGGGGGGACTTGTGGACGGGAAGCCAGCGCGCGGGCCCGGGCGGCGTGCCGTGATCACCGACGCCGCGGTCGTCGCGGCCGGGGCCGCCGTCCCGTTGGCCGCAGGGGCCGTGGACGACGGCGGTGCCGCGCCCGTCGCCGGACGCACCGCCACGGCCGCACCGGTCGCGAGCCGTCCCCCGGCCTCGCCGCTCCCCCGCACCGACCCCCGGCCGAACATCCTCTTCGTGCTCACCGACGACCAGCCCAAGGAGACGGACTGGGCGATCCGCCGTACCGCCGACTGGCTGGGCGGGCAGGGCGTGACCTTCGCGCGGGCGCACGCCAACACCCCGCTCTGCGCGCCCTCCCGGGCCTCGATCATGTCGGGGCGGTACGCGCACAACCACGGCGTCCTCGACACCCGCCACCCCTACCACCTGGACCAGCACACCACCGTCCAGCGCCGGCTGCACGAGGCCGGCTACCGCACCGGTCTGTTCGGCAAGTACCTCAACTACTGGCACACCGGCGACAACCTGCCCCACTTCGACGAGTGGCTGCTGCAGGAGCCCGTGGCGTACTACGACGGCCACTACAACGACAACGGCACGGTCCGGAACATCCCCGGCTACAACACCACCGTCATCAGGGACCGCGCCCTCGCCTTCATCGACAGGTCGCGCACCGACACCCGGCCCTGGTTCGCGTACGTCGCCACCCGCAGCGCGCACGAACTCAACATCCCGGAGCGCAGGTACCGGCACACGCGCGTGCCGGAGTGGCCCGGCCGGCCGGCCGTGTACGAGGGCGACAAGAGCGACAAACCCCCGTTCCTGCGCGCGGCGAAGCACACGTACGAGCGGGGCGAGGCGCTGCGCACCCGGCAGTTGCGCACCCTGCTCTCGGTGGACGACGCGATGCGCGACTTCCACGACGAGCTGCGCGCCCTGGGCCAGCTGGAGAACACGCTGGTGGTGTACACGAGCGACCACGGGCTGTGCTGGGCGGACCACGGCTGGCTGCGCAAGTCGGTGCCGTACCGGCCCAGCCTCGAGGTGCCGTTCTGGCTGTCCTGGCCGGCCCGGGGGCTGGGCGAGGGCACGGTCGACGACCGGCTCACCGGCCATGTGGACATCGCCCCGACGTTCCTGGACGCGGCCGGCCTCACCCCGGACACCCCGCACGACGGCCACTCGCTGCTCGACCCCCGCTACGACCGCGACCGCCTGCTCGCCGAGTGGTGGTGGAACCGGCAGGACCAGGAACCGATCCACACCTGGGCCACCCTCATCGGCAGGTCCACGCAGTACACCGAGTACTACCGCACCCGCCTCGACCGGCCGGCAGGGCCGCCCCACGCAGGGCGACGGCGAGGTCCTCTTCCGTGAGCTCTACGACCTGGCCGCCGACCCGTACCAGCTCACCAACCGCCTGCACGGCGCGACGCGGGAGCGGGAGCAGGCCCTGGGGGTGCCGGAGTCGGCGAAGAGGCTGGCGGCGGCGCGGCGCGCCTGAACGGTCAGGCTGCCGGGACGGGGGCGGCCGGGCTCTGCTCCCGGTACCAGCGTCGTACGAGCGGCCAGAGCGCCGTCCCGATGCCCAGCGAGATCAGATGGCCCCAGTTGGTCATCGGGTCCTCGAAGGCGATGAGGTCCTCGATGAGGTCGTAGCCGACCAGCGCGAGCAGGGGCCAGCGCAGCCAGGGGGGCAGGATGCCGGAGAGGGCGCCGATGCTGGCGGCGACGCCGAAGCTGATGCCGTAGTCGAGGCGGTGCAGGGAGGTGTCGGGGAGGTGGCCGACCAGGACCGCGAGGCCGACCGGGACCTCGGTGGCGAGGGTGGCCAGCACATGCCCCGTCAGGAAGACGAGGATCGCGCGGGCACCCCCTATCCGCCGTTCCAGCGCGGTCAGGACCAGCACGAAGGCGAGGGCGTACGGCGACAGGAGCCCGCCCGCGATCCACAGCGCGCTGGCCAGCAGGACGAGGACGGGGGTGCGCAGCAGGTGCGCCACGTCGGTGCTGGAGTCCTGGTAGAGGGCGTACATGAGGCCGCTGCCGGCGTAGCTCGCGAAGATCGAGGTGAGGGCCAGGATCGCCGTGTACGTGAAGGTCACCGGTGTGCCGGTGGGGGTGGGGAGCAAGCGCCAGGGGCGCAACCGGAGGACGGGGAGCAGATGCCGGGGGCCCAGGCGGAGGTCCGGGGCCGCCGTCCGCGGCAAGGGGGCGGTGACCGGGCCTCGCTGGCGGGGCACGCCGTCGAGGAGGGCGGCGACCTGGATGGCCGGGAGGGGCCCGGGCGACGTGGCCGCAAGGGGCTCGGGCGTGGGCGTCGATGCGGCCCTCGCGGTCCGTTCCACGGTGAGGCGCTCCTTCCGTTTCACCCCACCCTTCGCCGTCTCACGAGCCGCTGTCTATGACCGACACCACGCGGGGGCCGATTCACAGGATTTTCCGAAGAACCGCGGACGGACAAGAGGAACCATATGAGCCCCATCCGGCCGGCGGCGGGCGCGGAACGCCGGGCGGCCCCTCGAACGAGTGACACGCGTGCGGCTGTCCGACACCCGTAATTCGCATGGCGGCAAAGCCCTGTTGGGGGCAGGATGGCGGACATGACCACCCCGGCCTCCGCGTACGACAGTCATCCCGTGGTCCTGGACCGGCGCGAAGGGCCGTACGGCGAGGTGGTCCTGCGCAGACACGGGGAACTCCTGCAGATCATCGCCAACGGCTGCTTCCTGATGGACACCTCCGACGGGCGTTCGGAGCGGTTGCTCGTGGACGCGGCCGCCACCCACCCGGCCCTGGACGGGCGGACGGAGCCGGCGGTGCTGATCGGCGGGCTCGGCGTCGGGTTCTCGCTCGCGCACGCCGCGCGGGACCCGCACTGGGGGCGGATCACTGTCGTGGAGCGGGAGGCGGCGGTCGTCGCCTGGCATCGCGACGGACCGCTTTCCGCGGTTTCCGCACACGCGTTCGCAGATCCGCGTACGGTGATCATCGAGGACGACCTCGTGATGTACGTCAATGAGACTTGCGACACGTTCGACGCGCTGTGCCTGGACATCGACAACGGGCCCGGCTGGACCGTCGACGAGGACAACGCGGGTCTGTACTCGGCGGCCGGACTCGCAGGTTGCGCAAGGGTGTTGAGGCCGGGCGGGGTACTCGCCGTATGGTCGGCGCAACCCTCTGCGGAATTCGAAGAAACCTTGCGGAATGCCGGGTTCACGCAGGTGCGTACCGAAGAGGTGCCGGTTGCCCGGGGCGTTCCGGACGTCGTTCACCTTGCCGTCGGCCCTGGATAGCGAGTGCGCCTCCTGTCCCCGTAGGGTGCATCCCTGACGCGGATCATTCAAGCGTCAATCGCAGTCATGGGATCACCCCACTGATTCCGGAAAGCACACAGGGGCGGGCGATGGAGCAGACACACACCTCCCACAACGGCGCGGCGACGGCGACTCCGGGCGCCCAGCGCCGCGTTCTGGTCGTCGAGGACGACCCCACGATCGTCGACGCCATCGCGGCCCGCCTGCGCGCCGAGGGGTTCCTCGTGCAAACAGCGGGTGACGGCCCGGCCGCCGTCGACACCGCCGAGGCCTGGCAGCCCGACCTGCTGATCCTCGACATCATGCTGCCCGGCTTCGACGGTCTGGAGGTCTGCCGTCGTGTGCAGGCCGCCCGGCCGGTGCCGGTGCTGATGCTCACCGCGCGCGACGACGAGACCGACATGCTGGTCGGCCTCGGGGTCGGCGCCGACGACTACATGACCAAGCCGTTCTCCATGCGGGAGCTGGCGGCACGCGTGCACGTACTGCTGCGGCGGGTGGAGCGGGCGGCCATCGCGGCCTCCACGCCCCGCTCCGGCATCCTGCGCCTGGGCGAACTGGAGATCGACCACGCACAGCGCCGGGTGCGGGTGCGCAGCGAGGACGTGCACCTCACCCCGACCGAGTTCGACCTGCTGGTCTGCCTCGCCAACACGCCGCGCGCGGTGCTCTCCCGTGAGCAGCTGCTCGCCGAGGTGTGGGACTGGGCGGACGCCTCCGGCACCCGCACGGTCGACAGCCACATCAAGGCGCTGCGTCGGAAGATCGGCGCCGAGCGGATCCGCACCGTGCACGGTGTGGGCTACGCGCTGGAGACCCCGACGCCATGAGCGCCGGGCCGGCCGGACCGAGAGGCCCCGGGGGCTCCGGGGGTCCCGGGAGCCCTGGCGAGGAGCCCTGGGGCGGGGTACGCCCGTTCTCCATCAAGACCAAGCTGGGCGCGCTCGTCGTCGTCTCGGTGCTGATCACGACGGGTCTGTCGATGATCGCGGTGCACACCAAGACGGAGCTGCGCTTCATCACGGTCTTCTCGATGATCGCCACACTGCTGATAACGCAGTTCGTGGCGCATTCGCTCACCGCACCGCTGGACGACATGAACCTGGTGGCCCGGTCGATCTCGCAGGGCGACTACACGCGCCGCGTGCGCGAGAACCGCCGGGACGAGCTGGGCGACCTGGCCGAGACGATCAACGTCATGGCCGACGAGCTGGAGGCCCAGGACCGCCAGCGCAAGGAACTGGTCGCGAACGTCTCGCACGAACTGCGCACGCCCATCGCGGGCCTGCGGGCCGTCCTGGAGAACGTGGTCGACGGGATCGCCGAGCCCGACACCGAGACGATGCGCACGGCCCTGAAACAGACGGAACGCCTCGGCCGCCTCGTGGAGACCCTGCTGGACCTCTCCCGCCTCGACAACGGGGTCGTACCCCTGCGTCAGCGCCGTTTCGAGGTGTGGCCGTACCTCTCGGGCGTGCTGAAGGAGGCCAACATGGTCGCCGGCGCACGCGGCCTCGCCTCGAACTCCGGCAGCCACACGCGTACGGACGTCCATCTGCACCTCGACGTCTCCCCGCCGGAGCTGACCGCGCACGCCGACCCGGAGCGCATCCACCAGGTCGTGTCGAACCTCATCGACAACGCGGTCAAGCACAGCCCGCCGCACGGCCGGGTGACCGTGAAGGCACGGCGCGGGCCGCTGCCGGAGTCGCTGGAGCTGGAGGTCCTGGACGAGGGCCCCGGCATTCCGCGCTCGGAGTGGCACCGCGTCTTCGAGCGCTTCAACCGAGGGACCGTACGACGGCCGCACGGGCCCGGCAGCGACGGCGGCACCGGACTCGGTCTGGCGATCGCCCGGTGGGCGGTGGATCTGCACGGCGGCCGGATCGGTGTGGCCGAATCCGACCGGGGCTGCAGGATTATCGTCACTCTCCCGGGGCTTTCATCCGTGCCAAGTTGACGTAAAGTTCGATCCGGAGCCTCAAGATCCACCTGTGGTCCGCACGGTCGTCGGCGCAGCCGGACACGTGTGATCAGGTCCGGCCTCCCCGCACTCCCCCACGCTCGGCTTCGCTCGCGCGGGGGGACCCCCACCGCCGGGGGCCGGTGCGAGGTGATCTCCGGCACGGCGGAGCCATGCCTGGTTCAGTCCATTCACAGCGGAACCACGCTTGTTTCCCGCCATTTCAAGCCCTGAAACACGGTTTCCGATGTGACTTACGCGACGATGAACCGGCCCGACCTGACCTTCACGGTCTTGGAGGCGTAGCCTTTATTCCCGCTGTCCATCACCTTGTGAAGCGGAAGAGGGCGGTTGCCGCCGTGTCGCCACAGTCCCCCAGTAACTCGAGCATCTCGACCGACGCAGACCAAGCGGGCAAGAACCCCGCGGCCGCGTTCGGACCGAACGAGTGGCTCGTCGACGAGATCTATCAGCAGTACCTCCAGGACCCGAACTCGGTAGACCGAGCCTGGTGGGACTTCTTCGCCGACTACAAGCCGGGAGCGCCCGCCGCCTCGGCTCCGGCGGGTACCGCGGCCGCGGGGGCCGCGGGCACCACCACGACACCCGCGCAGACGCCGCAGGCCGCGGCTCCGGCCGCGCCCGCCGTACCGGCGCCCGCCCCGGCCGCCCCGGTGCAGCCGCAGGCCGCGGCGCCCGCCCCGGCGCCCGCGAAGCCCGCCGCTGCTCCGGCCGCTCCGGCCCCGGCCGCCGCCAAGCCGGCCGCCGCCGCGAAGGCCGCGCCCGCCGCCGCGGCGCCCGCCGCCGCGGCGCCCGACGGTCCCGATCTGGTCACCCTGCGTGGTCCCGCCGCCGCCGTCGCGAAGAACATGAGCGCCTCGCTGGACGTGCCGACGGCCACCTCGGTCCGCGCGGTCCCGGTGAAGCTGCTGTTCGACAACCGCATCGTCATCAACAACCACCTCAAGCGCGCCCGGGGCGGGAAGATCTCCTTCACGCACCTGATCGGCTTCGCGATGGTGCAGGCCCTCAAGGCCATGCCGTCGATGAACTACTCGTTCGCGGAGAAGGACGGCAAGCCGACCCTGGTCAAGCCGCCGCACGTGAACTTCGGCCTCGCCATCGACCTGGTGAAGCCCAACGGCGACCGCCAGCTCGTCGTCGCGGCCATCAAGAAGGCCGAGACCCTGAACTTCTTCGAGTTCTGGCAGGCCTACGAGGACATCGTCCGTCGCGCCCGCGACAACAAGCTGACGATGGACGACTTCACCGGTGTCACGGTCTCCCTGACCAACCCCGGCGGCCTCGGCACCGTCCACTCGGTCCCGCGTCTGATGCCCGGCCAGTCGGTCATCATGGGCGTCGGCTCCATGGACTACCCCGCGGAGTTCCAGGGCACCAGCCAGGACACCCTGAACAAGCTCGGCATCTCGAAGGTCATGACGCTCACGTCGACCTACGACCACCGGGTCATCCAGGGCGCCGCCTCCGGCGAGTTCCTGCGCCAGGTCGCGAACCTCCTCCTCGGCGAGAACGGCTTCTACGACGAGATCTTCGAGGCGCTGCGCATCCCCTACGAGCCGGTCCGCTGGCTCAAGGACATCGACGCCTCCCACGACGACGACGTCACCAAGGCCGCCCGCGTCTTCGAGCTGATCCACTCCTACCGGGTCCGCGGCCACGTCATGGCCGACACCGACCCGCTGGAGTACAAGCAGCGCAAGCACCCCGACCTGGACATCACCGAGCACGGCCTCACCCTGTGGGACCTGGAGCGCGACTTCGCGGTCGGCGGTTTCGCCGGCAAGTCGATGATGAAGCTGCGCGACATCCTCGGTGTGCTGCGCGACTCGTACTGCCGCACCACCGGCATCGAGTTCATGCACATCCAGGACCCGAAGCAGCGCAAGTGGATCCAGGACCGCGTGGAGCGCCCGCACTCCAAGATGGAGCGCGAGGAGCAGCTGCGGATCCTGCGCCGCCTGAACGCGGCGGAAGCCTTCGAGACCTTCCTGCAGACGAAGTACGTCGGCCAGAAGCGGTTCTCCCTGGAGGGCGGCGAGTCCGTCATCCCGCTGCTCGACGCGGTGATCGACAGCGCGGCCGAGTCCCGCCTGGACGAGGTCGTCATCGGCATGGCCCACCGCGGCCGCCTGAACGTCCTCGCCAACATCGTCGGCAAGTCGTACGCGCAGATCTTCCGCGAGTTCGAGGGCAACCTCGACCCGAAGTCGATGCACGGCTCCGGCGACGTGAAGTACCACCTGGGCGCCCAGGGCACCTTCACCGGCCTGGACGGCGAGCAGATCACGGTCTCGCTGGCCGCGAACCCGTCCCACCTGGAGACGGTCGACCCGGTCATCGAGGGCATCGCCCGCGCCAAGCAGGACATCATCAACAAGGGCGGCACGGACTTCACGGTCCTGCCGGTCGCGCTGCACGGCGACGCGGCCTTCGCGGGCCAGGGCGTGGTGGCCGAGACCCTGAACATGTCGCAGCTGCGCGGCTACCGCACCGGCGGCACGGTCCACATCGTCATCAACAACCAGGTCGGCTTCACGGCGGCGCCCGAGTCCTCGCGCTCCTCCATGTACGCCACCGACGTGGCCCGCATGATCGAGGCCCCGATCTTCCACGTCAACGGCGACGACCCCGAGGCCGTCGTCCGCGTCGCCCGCCTGGCCTTCGAGTTCCGCCAGGCGTTCAACAAGGACGTGGTGATCGACCTCATCTGCTACCGCCGCCGCGGTCACAACGAGTCGGACAACCCGGCCTTCACCCAGCCGCTGATGTACGACCTGATCGACAAGAAGCGCTCGGTGCGCAAGCTCTACACCGAGTCCCTGATCGGTCGCGGCGACATCACCCTGGAAGAGGCCGAGCAGGCCCTGCAGGACTACCAGGGCCAGCTGGAGAAGGTCTTCACCGAGGTCCGCGAGGCCACCTCGCAGCCGGCCGCCGGTGCCGTCCAGGAGCCGCAGGACGGCTTCCCGGTCGCGGTCCCGACGGCGATCTCCGCGGAGGCCGTCAAGCGCATCGCCGAGTCCCAGGTCAACATCCCGGACTACTTCACCGTCCACCCGCGTCTGCTGCCGCAGCTGCAGCGCCGGGCGGCGATGATCGAGGACGGCACGATCGACTGGGGCATGGGCGAGACCCTGGCCATCGGCTCGCTGCTGATGGAGGGCACCCCGGTGCGCCTCTCCGGCCAGGACTCCCAGCGCGGCACCTTCGGCCAGCGGCACGCGGTCCTGATCGACCGCGAGACGGGCGCGGACTACACGCCGCTCCTCTACCTGACCGAGGACCAGGCCCGCTACAACGTCTACAACTCGCTGCTCTCCGAATATGCCGTGATGGGCTTCGAGTACGGCTACTCGCTCGCCCGTCCCGACGCGCTCGTGATGTGGGAAGCCCAGTTCGGTGACTTCACCAACGGCGCCCAGTCGGTCATCGACGAGTACATCTCGGCGGCCGAGCAGAAGTGGGGCCAGACGTCCGGCGTCACCCTGCTCCTCCCGCACGGCTACGAGGGCCAGGGCCCGGACCACTCCTCGGCCCGTATCGAGCGGTTCCTGCAGCTCTGCGCCCAGAACAACATGACGGTGGCCATGCCCACCCTCCCGTCGAACTACTTCCACCTCCTGCGGTGGCAGGTGCACAACCCGCACCACAAGCCGCTGGTCGTCTTCACCCCGAAGTCGATGCTGCGCCTCAAGGCGGCGGCCTCGAAGGCGGAGGAGTTCACGAGCGGGCAGTTCCGCCCGGTCATCGGCGACTCGTCGGTGGACCCGAACGCGGTCCGCAAGGTCGTCTTCTGCACCGGCAAGGTCTACTACGACCTGGAGGCCGAGCGGCAGAAGCGCGGTGTCACGGACACGGCGATCATCCGTCTGGAGCGCCTGTACCCGCTGCCGGGTGCGGAACTCCAGGCCGAGGTCAACAAGTACCCGAACGCCGAGAAGTACCTGTGGACGCAGGAGGAGCCGGCGAACCAGGGTGCCTGGCCGTTCATCGCGCTCAACCTGATCGACCACCTGGACCTGGCGGTCGGCGCGGACGTCCCGGCCGGCGAGCGCCTGCGCCGCATCTCCCGCCCGCACTCGTCGTCCCCGGCCGTGGGCTCGGCGAAGCGCCACCAGGCGGAGCAGGAACAGCTGGTGCGCGAGGTGTTCGAGGCGTAGTCCTCAACACCCGGAACACAGTGAAGGGCCCGGTCCCCGTCGGGGGCCGGGCCCTTCGGCGTTTCCCGGTGCGTGTCAGGTGGTCTGGGGTTCGAAGTCCCACTTCGGGCGTTCGCGTCGGCGGGCCGCAATGGTGTGCGGATGCCGGTCGCCAAGGGTCGCCGTCAGATCCGAGATGGTCTCCGCCTCCATCCGGTCGGCCTGTGAGTGCTCCCCCGAGCTGCGCAGATCGGCCGCGAGGGCGGTCCGGGCGGACAGGCTCAACGGGTGCATACCGCCGAGGCTCTCGACGGCCCCGGCGACGGTGAGCCTGCTGAGCCCGGCCGCGGACTCGATGTCGCCGGCCGCGTTGCGCAGGGCCGAGGCGTTGAGGGCACAGCCCAGGGTGTACGGGTGCCGCTCCCCCACCGCGGTGGTCATCTCGGCCAGCGCCTGCTCGATGAGGGCGTGGGCGTGCTCCCGTTCGCCGGCCGCGCCCAGGACCAGGGCGTGATTCGCGCGTACACCGGTGATGAAAGGGTGACCCTCCGGGAGGAGCCGCCCATAGCGGGCGACAAGGATCTCACTCGCTTCCCGGGCCCGGCCGAGGTCGCCGCGCCGGCGGGCGAAGCAGCTCTGGCTGACGGCGGCGCCCAGCGTCTCCAGATGGGTCTCGCCCAGTTTGCGCTCGTAACGTTCCAGGACATGCGTCAGGAAGGACTCGGCGCGCTCGTAGTCGCCGCAGCGGTAGCGGCACAGGGCCAGGTTGTGCTCGGCGCGCAGGGTCTGGGGGTTGTCGGGGCCGAGGACCGTCCCGTGCTCACGGACGTTCATCGTCTGGAGGGTCTCGGCCTCGGCGTACCGGCCCATCAGGCGCAGGTCGACGGCGTAGGAGACCTCGGAGAAGAGGGTGAACACATGGCGTCCGGACAGGATCCGGCGGCGTGCCTCCAGCGTCTGCCGGTCCAGCTCCAGAGCCTGCCGGTAGCGTCCGAGCTGGCGCAGCGAGAAACCGAGGTTGTTCAGCGCGTTCAGGGTGCGCGAGTCCTCCTCGCCCAGGAGGTCCCGGTATGCCGTGTGGAGCGACCGGCTCAGCTCCAGCGCCTCCTCGTACCGGCCGAGGCCCCGTAGGTCGGCGGCGAGGCCGCTGGCCATCCTGAGGTGGTCGATGTCGTTCGGGCCGCGCTCTTCGCGCAGCAGCCGCACGGCGACGCGTTCGATGGCCTCGGTCTGCGCGTAGTGGCCGTCGGCACGCAGCAGGTTGGCGTAGTGGTAGGTCAGTTCCCAGATCTGCGGGTGCGACTCGCCCAGCAGCGCTCGCCAGAACTCCAGGGTCCGGCGCCCGAGTTCGATCCCTTCCGCGTACTCGCCGATGAACAGCAGATAGCGCAGGGAGTTGAGCACCAGGGTCTGCACCCCGTGGTCGTCGCTGCGGAGCGCGTCCGCGTGTCTCAGGTGGGGCACGATCTCCGCGTACGCGTCCCAGTCACGGCTGTCGCCGGGACGGCCGGGGTCGGCCGCGGCCAGCGCCCTCCGCACCACGTCGCCGTAGACCCGCAGTTCCTCCGTCGTCATGTCCTGGCGGACGATCCGGTGGACCATCCGGTGCAGATACAGCGACGCTCCGGCGGACAGCGGCGCGTCGGACGTCGGCTCGTACGACTCCAGGCGCACCACGGAGTACTGCCGCAGCTGGTTGATCGCCCTGGCCCAGAGCGAGGAGTCGCCGAGCAGGCCCGCCAGCTGATCGGGCAGGCCGTCGTGCGGCACGTCCCGCAGCAGGCGTACGGGGATGAAACCCGGCGCGAAGAAGGTGCACAGGCGCAGCAGGTCGACCGACTCCGGGACGGTGTCGCGCAGTTTGTCCAACATGATCGACCACGCGGTCTGGAAGGCCTGGGGGAAGTCCGGGGACACCTTGACGACGTCCTGGTCGAGTCCCGAGTCCAGCAGGGCGATGTAGTCCGCGACGGACAGTTCGGAGTCGCCCAGCCAGCCGGCCGTCTGGTCCAGGAGCAGCGGCAGGTCCTCCAGCGCCTCCGCGAGCTGGCCGGCGTCGGTGTCCGTCAGCCGGGGTGCCCGGAGCCTGATGAAGGCGACCGACTCGTCACGGTCGTAGACCGGTATCTCCAGGAGGCGGCTATGGCGGTCGGCCCACTCGGGATTGCGGGACGTGATGAGCACATGCCCGGGGCCGGCGGGGACCAGGTCCTCGATCTGGCCGGGGTCGTCGGCACCGTCCAGGACCAGCAGCCAGCGGGAGTACGGCTCGCCCCGGCGCAGCGCCTCCCGTGCCGCGCGCAGCCGTTCGCCGTACTCGTCGCCCGTGGACAGGCCCAGTTTCGGGGCGAGTTCGGCCAGCAGGCGCCGGCAGGTCACTCGTTTGCCGGCGTCGACCCACCAGACCACGTCGTACTCGGAACCGAAGCGGTACACGTATTCGGCGGCGAGCTGTGTCTTGCCCACCCCGGACATTCCGTGCAGGGTCAGCAGGCCGGCACCCGGCTCACTGTCCCGGAGCAGGCGATAGGCCTCGTCGAGGAGCGGCTCGCGGCCTGTGAAGCGGGTGTTGCGGCGCGGTACCCCGCCCCACACCGCGGGTGCGGCGAAGGGGAAACGCGGACCGCGTGGCGCGCCGGGCGGCTCGTGCGGTGTCTGCGCGGGCAGGTCCAGCCGGGCCAGGAGGCGTCGTTCGGCTTCGTCGGCGTCGATGCCGGTCAGGTCGGCGGGGGCCAGCGCGGCGACGGCCGAGGGCACCGGGGCGTCGGTGATGGAGACGGCGGCGAACCGGGACGGGTCCGGTGCCACGACCTCGCGCAGGGCCGCGTCCCACTCCTCGTGCGTACGGGTGCCCAGCCGGAAGTACCGTTCGCTGACGATGACGAGAATCCGGCCCGCGTCGAGGGCCAGGTCTCTCAGCAGGTGCACCAGCGGGAACTCCGCCGGCGCGTCCCAGCGCAGGTACCGCACCCGTATGCCGCGCCGCTCCAGCCGGTCGCCGATCCAGGCCGCCCAGGCCCGGTTGAATCCGGCGAAGCTGATGGTGACCGTCTCGCGCCCGTCCTGGCCTGCCTGTTCGTCCGGCCGGGGGGCCTGGACCGCCTCGGGGGCCGTCCCGGACCGGCCCTGTGCGTCCGCCGCGCCCCCTCCGAGCAGACGCGACAGCACGCCCCGGGTGCCGCGCCGGTCCCGGTCCGCCGGGGGTGCCGTCGGATCGTCCGCCCCGGCCAGGAGAAACGGCTGGTCCGGGGCCGGGCCGGCCGCCGGCGGGCCGCCGGGCTCGCGCTCCAGGATCTCCGAGCGCAGTTCCGCCTTGCGCACCGGAAGGCCCCACTGGTTGCTGATGGTCAGCCAGAGGGACGCGGTGCCCGGCTCGCTTCCCGTCGACACGGCGAAGCGCGCCGGGCCGTAGGTGCCGCCGAACCGGTGCAGGACGACGGCGGGTTCGTCGAGGGCCGCGCAGACGACCTCCGGGCCGGCGCCCTCCAGGGACACGGTGAAGGTGAACTCCTCCTCCGTCCAGGGCCAGTTCGGCTCGGTGCCGGCCTCGGCCGGGAGCGGGCCGCGCAGGTCGACGGTGACGAGGTAGTCGCAGTCGGTCTCCGCCTGGCGCGGCCAAGCGACGACGGGCTCGATCAGCAGCGGGGCCTCGTCGGCAGCCACGGCGATCGTATGCTCCGGTCCAGCGCGCCCGTTCATCCTCCGATGCTCCGTCCCTCGTCGTGGCCGACGAGCCGCAGCGGGGTGCGCGGGTGCCCGTAGTAGTGGAACATGAAGGCGTAGAGGAGCCTGAGGACCCGCTTCTGCCCGACGGCGTCGACCTCCCCGTCATCGTTGCGGACGCTCGGGATGACGGCCAGTCCCCCGAACTCCTCGACGGCCTCGGCCCGGAAGGCCCGGAGCTTCTCCGCGAGGGGCTGCCAGGACCGGGCGGTGACCTCGGTCACCAGGCGGTGCACCATCGCCCGTGCCTCCGGGTCGCCGATCGCTCCCGCCGTGACGATGCAGCCGCCCGCGCCCTTGCGCAGGAACAGTTCGGCGAACCCCCGCCATGCCTCTTCGCCCTGGGCCCTGTTGTCGACGAAGCGGCCGGAGTGACAGGCGTTCAGGCAGACCAGGGAGTGGTCCCTGCGCAGCAGGTCCATCTTCTCCTCGTTGAACTCGGCCCAGGTCCGTCCCCCGAGCTGGAGTCTGGTGACGGAGTGGCCGTACTCACCGTGGCAGCCCATGTAGACGAGGCCGGTCCGGTCGGCGGGGACGTCGAGGGCCTTGAGGAACGGGGTGAGTTCCTTGTGGGGCCGTGGGGCGTAGGGCGCGAGGGCGATGTGGTCGTGTGCCATGTCCCGGTGCAGATAGGCGAGGACGCCGCCCTGGAACGCGCCCGGGTCGCGCGGCAGGCCGAGGTCGACGTGGTGCAGCGTGGTCCACCGCGAGACGGCGACCAGGGCGCCGAGCAGGCCGCCCGGCAGGCCGAGTTCCGGTTCGCCCGGGAGTCTGAACAGCTCCCAGGGCAGTTCGTAGCCGGTGTCGTCCCAGATGATGAGGCGCAGGTCCGCGCCGTGCCGTGCCCGGATCCGGTTGATCCAGTCGGCGAGCCGCTCCTGGTTGTCCGACCAGTGCAGGACGGCGCGCAGGACCTCCGAGGGGAACTCGCCGTCGCCCCGCCGGAGGTTGCCCAGGCTGACGCCGGGGGCGGCCAGCCTGGTCGGGCCGGGCTCGCAGGTGACCTTGAGCGGGCCGCACCAGCCCCGCAGCCGGTATCCGTCCCGGATGCCGGGGGTGTGGCTGCGCTGCACCTGGAGGAGCGCGAATCCTTCGGGGAGCCGGGACCAGGGGCTGGCCGCGGTCCGGCCGAGTCCGGCCGCCGACTCCTGGGTACGGCGCAGATGCAGCACGGGACTCACTTCCCGGCGCACTGCCGCCTTCAGCCCGGGAAGCGCGGCACGGCGTACGGCGCTGCCGGCCTCCGCCATCCAGCGAGGGGCACGCGGCTGTTCGGCGTTCACCCTGGCTCCCCCCGCCCCTCGATCACCAACCCGCCGAGGGCGTCGGCCAGTTGACCGGGCAGGTGCGCATAGGCGGCCCGGGCCGGGTCCACCACCGCCGTGTGCACCCGGGTGCGGTCCATGGCCGCGATCCGCCGTGCGGCCTCCAGGGCGTCCGTGACGCCGGCCGCGCCCACCGCGTCGGTCGTCCGTCCGCCGTGGCTCACGCTCAGCGGAACGTTGCCCCGGCCGTCGGTGACCACGACCACCCAGGCCTCGGTGAGCCCGTTCCCGTGCTGCCGGAAGGCCCGGCGCAGCACCCGTACCGCCTCCTCGATGCCGTGGGCGAGCGGGGTCGCCCGGCCCGCCTGCCGGTACAGGGAGGCGAGTACCCGGGGGTCCAGGACGCTGCGCGCCGGGAAGGAGTCGGCTCTCAGCTCGTCGGCGGCCAGCGCGCTGCCGACCTCGATCGTCTGCACGGCGGCCCGCTCGGTGTACGCCCACTGCAGGAACGGCGTCAGGGCGTCCTGCCAGTCCCAGTCCTCGTCCCGGCAGGTGTGGTCCAGGACCAGTACCAGCATGCGTTCGGGGGCGCCCGCCCGGGCATGGCTGTGCAGGTCGACCGGCGAGATGGTGAACCGGTCGGCGCGGCGCAGGCGTTGGTGCACCGCGGCTTCGCGGACCGTGCGCACGTAGGCGAGGTCACGGAGGTTCCCGGCCCGCCGGGTGCCGACGACCGTGCCGCGCGCGGAGGCCGGGCCCGCAGTGCGCTGCCAGGGGCTGCGCAGCGGCGCGAAGTCCCGCAGCACCACCGCCTCGTCCTCGGGGAAGGGCGTGGCGAGTACGGCGGGGGTGCCGCCGGGGGCACTGCCGATCGGCTCCGCGGGCCCGGTGTCGAGCAGCGGCTGCGCGGAGGGGGCGGCCTCCCGCTCCGGGACGGCCTCGCCGGCCCGGCCACGGGGTGGCTCGGGGCGGATCCGCTTCGGCGGGGCAGGCGGTGGCACGGCGGGCGATGGATCGGCGGGCGCGGTGGGCGGCGGGGCCTCCGGCACGGTCAGGCCCATGAGCCGGGCCGCCGCGTCGCAGTGCGCGGCGGTCGCCGTGGGCTCGCCCCGGACCGCCGCGACGGCACGGGCGAGGCGGGCCAGGGCGAGTTCCCTGCGCACACCGGTCCCGCCGCCGAGCAGCGTCCGTACCCGGTCCAGTGCCTCGTCGGTGACCGGCACGGACGGGGCGCCGCGGCCGGCCGGCTCCGGGTCCGGCAGTGGCGGCCTGAGGCCTGCCACCGAGAGTCGTACGGCGAACCTGTCCAGCAGATGGAGGCTCAGCCGTCCCGCCTCGGCGGACGGGCAGGCCGCCAGCCAGCGTCCCCTCGGACGTGCCGTGCGGCTCAGTCCGGTGTGTTCGACCACGGCGACGTCGGCGCCCACGAGTTGTACCGCGGCCCGCATGCCGGCGACGCTCAGCCGGGTCAGGTCGGGCACCACGACCAGCGGTGGCGGCGCGCCGCGGCCCTCTTCCCCGACCAGGGGGCCCGGTTCGGTGCGGAAGGAGATGCCGTCGCGTTCGCGATGGAGCCGGGTGCGGGTCCAGAGGTCCTCGTCGCGGCTGGTGGCACCCAGCATGACGGGTGTCCCGCCGCCGAGTATGCCGGCGAAGAGACGGGCGACCGGGTCGATCAGCCGGGGGTCCAGGTCGAAGAGCAGGACGCCGGAGAGGGCGGGGTCGGCGGCGGCGCAGGTCAGGGCGAGGGTGAGTCTCGCGGCGAGGTCTTCCGGTTCCGTGGGCGTCCCGTCGGTGGCCATGGGGGGCGCCTCAGACCGTCCCGAAGAGTTCCCCGACCTGGGCCTCGTCGTCCGGCCCCCAGTCGAAGACGGCACCGTGGGCGGTCTCCGGCCGTCGGTGGCGCAGCGCCATCGGCAGGACCCGGCGCAGGTGTCCCGGACCGACCTCGTCCGCTCCCTCCAGCGCCGCCAGTGCGCGGGCGGCCAGCATCGCGACGATCTCGCCCCGCTGGCCGACGGCGTCGACCTGCTCGGCCGCCGCCGCACACAGCCGCAGGACGTCGTCGGGTACGTGGAGGTACGGCGCGCGGCGACGGGCGTCCGTCAGGCGTTCCCGGACGTCCGCGTCGTCCTTCTCCGCCGCGGCCAGCCAGTCGGATTCCTGTTTCGTGAGTTCCTGTTCGAAGTCGAGAACGGTGCGCAGCATGTGCCGGCGCGCATCCGTGTCGAGCTGCCCGGCGGTGACCATCAGGCCGAACCGGTCGAGGAGTTGGGGCCGTAGTCCGCCCTCCTCCGGGTTCATCGTGCCGACCAGACCGAACGAGAGGTGCTTCGCGGTGGCCAGCCCCTCGCGCTGTACGGACAGCACGCCGGTGGAGACGACGTCGAGGATGATGTTGACGAGGTGGTCGTCGAGGAGGTTGACCTCGTCCACATAGAGCAGCCCCTTGCCGTCCGCCTCCTCCAGCAGGCCCGGTTGCGGGCGGGCCTCGCCGCGGATCAGGGCGTCGAGGTCCCAGCCGCCGAGGACCCGGTCGTCGGTGGCGTTGATGGGCAGCGTGACCGGGAGTTCGCCGTGCGCCATGAGGGCGAAGGCGCGGACGAGGGTGGACTTGGCGGTGCCGCGCGGGCCGGCGATCAGGACTCCGCCGATGCGCGGCACAATGTGGTTGAGCTGGAGCGCCAGCTTCAGCTCCGCCTGCCCCACGACCCGGGCGTACGGCAGGATGTGGACGCCGTTCGCGGCCCGGGTCACGAGGCGGCTCCGGGCCCGGTGCGCCACCGGAAGGTGATCTGCAGCTGGGCCTCCGCACCGCTCTTGACGAGGGCGGCCACCCCGGCGTCCACCTTGATGGCGAGCTGCATCTCGATCTCGTCGGGCCGGGCCTCCTCGCCCAGCTCCCCGAACCGCCGGACCGCCTGGGCGGCACACCGGCGGGCCAGGTCGAGGGCGTCGGTGTAGGCGTCACGGGCCACTTGTACGACGCGCTGGGCGGCCCCGTCCCGGGTCGCTTCGTCGCCGTACACCAGGTCGAGACCGTCGTACGAGGCCGGACGCAGCTCGGTCTCGACCTCGATGGGTATGGGCCCGTCCGCGCCTTCCGGTTCGGGCCCGACCAGGATCACCACACGTCCCCCTGAGTGAACTCACGTGTGTTGCAGGCTTGTTGGACTCCACTCCTTCCCCGGCGGCCGGACTTTATGCGCACCGGGGAGGCGCGGCGGGCGTCAGCTGGCCTGGGGCTCGAAGTCCCAGTAAGGCCGGTTGCGGGCGCGCGCGGAGATGGTGTGGACGTGCTGCTTGCCCAGGGTCGACTCCAGGTCGGCGAGGGCTTCCTGCTCGGTCTTCTCGGCCTGCTGGCGGGCGCGCAGTCCGCGCAGGTCGGCCGCGTAGGAGACACGGGCGGACAGGGTGAGGGGGTGGGTACGGCCGAGGGTCTCGGTGGCCCTGGCGATGGTGATCCTGCTCAGTTCGGCGGCGGACTCCGTGTCGCCGATGAGGTTGCGCAGGGCAGAGGCGTTGATGGCACAGCCGAGCGTGTAGGGGTGGTTCTCGCCCACGGCCTCGGCCATGTCGGCGAGCGCCTGTTCGATCAGGACGTGGGCGTGCTCCCGCTCGCCGACGTTGCGCAGGATCAGGGCCTGGTTGGCTCGGGCGCCGATGATGAACGGGTGTCCCTGCGGGAGTAGTTGGTCGTACCGGGCCAGAATGGACTCGCTGGTCTCGCGGGCCAGGTCGATGTCGCCGTGCTCGCGGTGGAAGCAGCTGTGGCTGACGGCGGCGGACAGGGTGAGGAGGTCCACGTCGCCGAGTTTGCGTTCGAACCCTTCCAGGACCCGGGTGAGCAGTTGTCCGGCCGCGGCACGGTCGCCGCCGCGCAGCTGGCACAGCGCCAGGTTGTGCTCGGCGCGCAGTGTGTACTGGCTGGTCTCGCCGGCCACGATCCGGTACTCGCGCACGTTCCGGGCCTGCACGGACTCGGCGTCCGAGTAGCGGCCCAGCAGCCTCAGGTCGATCGCGTAGGACACCTCGGAGAAGAGGGTCCACAGGTGCCGGCCGGTGAGCACCAGACGGCGCTGTTCCAGTGTCTTCTGGTCGATGGCCAGCGCTTCCTTGTACTGGCCGAGCAACCGGTGCGCGAAAGCCAGGTTGTTGAGAGCGTTCAGGGTGCGGGAGTCCTGCTCGCCCACGAGCTCCCGGTAGGCCGGGTGGATCCACGAGTACAGGTCGAAGGCCTCGCGGTACCTGCCGAGACCCCACAGGTCGGCCCCCAGCCCGTTGGCCACCCGCAGATAGTCCAGGTCGTTCTCGCCCCGCTCCTCCCGCAACCGCACCATCGCCGCCCGGTCGATCGCCTCGGTCTCCTCGAACCGGTTCGCCGCCCGCAGCAGGTTGGCGTAGTGGTAGGTGGCCTCCCAGACCCTCGGATGCGACTCGCCCAGCAGCTCGCGCCAGGCGTTCAGGGTCCGCCTGCCGAGTTTCCAGCCCGCGGTGTACTCGCCCGCGAAGTACATGTACCGCAGACAGTTGAGGACCAGGGTCTGCACCTTGCGGTCCTTGCTGTTGATCGCGTCCGCGTACTTCAGGTGCGGCACGATCTGCGCGTACGCGCTCCAGAAGCGCGTGTCGGTGGGACGGCCCGGATCGGCGGCGGCCAAGGCCTGACGCACCACGTCGATGAACTCCTTCCGGTCCGCCTCGGGCATGTCCTTGCCCACGATCTGGTGGACCATGCGGTGCAGGTACACCGACTCTCCGGAGGAGGCGGCCTCCTCCGAGCCGGCCTCGTGGGACTCGAGGCGGACGACCGAGTACTGACGCAACTGGTTGATCGCCCTGTTCCACAGCAACGGATCGTCGAGCAGCCCGGTCAGCTGTTCGGGTACGTCGTCGTGCGGCATCTCCCGCAGCATGCGCACCGGAATGAAGCCCGGTGCGAAGAACGTGCACAGGCGCAGCAGGTCGACCGACTCCGGGACGGTCTCGCGGAGCTTGTTCAGCAGTATCGCCCACGCGGTCTGGAAGGCCAGCGGGAAGTCCGCCGACACCTTGACGACGTCCGGGTCGGCGCCGTCCTCCAGCAGGGCGATGTAGTCCTCGACGGAGAGGTCCGAGTCGTTGAGCCAGCCCGCCGTCTGGTCCAGCAGCAGCGGCAGGTCCTCCAGGGCCGCGGCGAGCTGGTCGGCGTCCTCGTCCGACAGCCGTGGCGCCCGGCGCCTGATGAAGGCGACGGACTCGTCGCGGTCGTAGACCTTGACCTCCAGCAGCTTGCTGTTGTGCTCGCCCCACTCGGGGTTCCGGGAGGTGATGATGACGTGCCCCGGGCCGGTCGGCACCAGGTCCCAGATCTGGTCGGGTTCGTCGGCGCCGTCCAGGATCAGCAGCCAGCGGGAGAAGGGATTGCCCCGGCGCAGCGAGTCGCGGACCGCGCGGAGGCGCTCGCCGTACTCGTCGCCCGTGGACAGTCCGAGTTTGGCGGAGAGTTCGGCCAGCACCCGGCGGTAGGTGACCCGGCTCTCCGAGTTGACCCACCACACCACGTCGTACTCGGAACCGAAGCGGTAGACGTACTCGGCGGCCAGCTGGGTCTTGCCCACTCCGGGCATGCCGTGCAGCGTGAGGACGCCCGCGCCCGAGTCGCTGCCCTGGAGCAGGTGGTACGCGTCGTTCAGGACCGGCTCACGCCCCGTGAAGCGCGTGTTGCGACGCGGTACGCCACCCCATACCTCCGGCAGTGCGGCGGGGAACCGCGGGCCACGGGAGCCGTCCGGCACCGGCCGGCCGTCGGCCGGCAGGTCCAGCCGGTCCAGCAGGCGGCGTTCCGCCTCGTCGGCGCCCATGTTGGTCAGGTCGACCGGGCCCAGCACCGCGATCGCCGCGGGCACCTGCGTGTTGGTGACGGAGACGGCCGCGAACTTGGACGGGTCCGGCCCGACCACCTCGCGCAGCGCCGCGTTCCACTCCTCGAAGGTCCGGGGACCGAGTTGGAAGTACCGCTCACTGACCAGGATCAGGATCCGGCCCTCCGCGAGCGCGAGACCGCGCAACAGGTCCACCAGGGTCTCCTCGGCCGGGGAGTCCCAGCGCACATAGGAGACCCGGACGCCCCGCCGCTCCAGCCTGTCCCCGATCCACGCCGCCCAGGCCCGGTTGAACCCGGCGAAGCTGATCGTGACGGTCTGCCTCGCGGCCCCCCTCTCGGTCGACCTGACCGGCGTACGAGTTTCAGACATGCGACGGCCTCCACGCGTAGTCATAAAATCCTAGAACCTCGGTGCGGCCCTGGGGAGTCCGCCGACTTCGGAACCGGCACCTCGGCTCGACGATCTTTGCGCAGCGGGGCCTGAGAAGTCGTCATTTCCGGGATTCACCACGGGGTTGGCGCTGAGTCCACAGCGTACGCACCACCTTGACGTACTCCTGCGCGCGCGCCGCGTGTCCCCGGGGCGCGGGGTGCGCCGTGTGCCGTTCGTGCGCCGCCGCCATCTCGTCCACGAACCGCCGGCCCACCGCCGTGAGGTCCGAGGAGGCGACCAGCGCGGGCAGCGCGGCCCCCACCTGGGCGTGGTAGCGCGCGTACTGCGCCCACGCGCCCTCGCTGAGCGCCGGCTCCACGGTGAGCGCCCGGCGCTGGAAGAAGTCCGCCAGGGCGAGATGCGAGTACGCGCCCTGCAGCAGGCCGTCGTACGGCCTCGGGTCCGGGCGCCAAGGCGCGAAGTACAGGGCCGCAGGACCCGCCCGGTGCAGCTCCACCATCTCGCTCAGCGCCGCCAGTTTGGTGTGCTGGAGCTCATGGACGAGGGTCGCCGCGAAGGCGACCGGGGTCACGGGAGCGCTGCTGAGCAACGCGCCGAATGCCTCCCGCCGGGTTCCGCTGCAACTGCCCCGGCCCCCCGCCCCGGGCGGCATCTCCAGCGGGACCAGGCACCGCAGCAGCGCCAGCGCCTCCATGAGCCGCCCCTCGCCGCCCGTACGGAGTACCGCGGCCGTGCCGGACCAGCTCTGCAGCCACCGCTTGCGTTCGGCGTCGTCCGGGCCGGCCGGACCGCTCAGCGCGTACTGGTCGGGTTCGCGGGGCGGTACGCGGTAGGGGTCGAGGTCGTCCAGGGGCATGGGGGCCGCGCCGGGCACCAGGCCCGGCAGCGCGTACGCCGAGGTCCAGGCGAGCGAGCCGGACCAGGCACCGGTCCCGTTCTCCAGGAAGACAGTGGTGTCCTCGTCGAGGGTCATACGTGACCCGTCGTAGGACACCCGAACCCGGACGTCCCTCTGTTCCGCCGTGCGCAGGGCGCCCAGCGACGGAAGGACCAGGATGCCGTCACGGGCCGTCAGGTGCACGGCGAACGGGATCCCGGCGCGGGCCGCGGCCACCGCCGCCACCGCGCTGAAGTAGGCCAGATCGCAGGCGAGTTCGCGACGCTGTTCCTGCGTCGGGGGACCGGTCCGCGGGTCGAGGCCGGTCAGGCAGCGGCGGACCCAGGGGCCGAGCAGTGGATACCCCAGCCTGGTCCGCGCCGGGGAGTCCGGGCCGCCGGCCCGGTCCGCCGCCGTCAGCAGCGCCCAGTCCTCCCGCAGCCTCGCCTTCGCCGCCGGCGGGCACAGCTCCGGATCCGCGGTCTCCGCCGCGTCCAGTACCGCGCGCAGCAGGAGGAGCCGGCGGGTGTCCTGGTCCCGGACGAGCAGGGCCAGCGTGTCGGCGTCGCCGTCGGTGCGCCCGAGTTCGGCGAGGGCCGTCTCCGGGACCGCCGGAAGTATCACGGGGTGCCCCCTTCACCAGAGGCCACAGCCGGCACCGCGTCCGCGGCGAGCCGGCCGGCCGCATGTCGGATGAAACGCTCCAGGTCGGCGCAGTACACCGAGGGATTGCGGAAGCCGTGCCCGGCCCGGTACCGGTGGGCGTAGTGGCCGCCGCCGCACACGGACAGCAGCGGGCAGGACCGGCACTCGTCGGCGAGGGCCGCCGCGCCCGCCTGCCGGGCGGCGACCCCCGGGTGCCGCAACGCTTCGTCGAACGCGTGCCGGAAGACGTCCAGGCCGGTCCGCGCGGCCCCCTCGTACGCCGACTTCAGGGAGTCGACCTGCTCGATCGACCCGTCCGTCTCCACCACGAGCGCGTCGAAGGGGGCCAGGCCGAGGGATTCGGTGGCCGCGGGCAGGCCGAGCAGCAGGGCGAGACACTCCTCGAAGAGGCGGACCCGGGTCTCCCGGCGGCCGGCCGACCACCAGCGGTCGAAGACCGCGCAGAGCCAATCGCCGTACCGGGAACCGGACTTGTGCGGCGGGGGCACCGACCAGTTGCCGTGCGGGAGGAGCAGGTCGATGGCGGGTGGCCGGAGTTCGAGCAGGGAGTCGTATGTCTCCACCGGATCCAGCATGGGGTCCACGACCGTCAGAAGGCCCGCGTACGACTCCGGGAAGCGGTCGGCGACCAGGCGCACCCCGCGTGCCGCGGCCGGCCAGGACGGGCGGCCCGCGTGGTCGACGCGACGCGCGTTGTGCCGCGCGCGGCCGCCGTCGAGGCTGATGCCGATCTCGATACCGTGCCCCGCCAGAACGCTCACGCGGTCCTGCGTCAGCAGGGTGGCGTTGGTCTGGACGGTGGCCCGGACCGTGCAGTCCGCGGGGATGCGCAGGCGTACGGCTTCGGTGAAGCCGGCGAGCGTGCCGACGCCCGCCAGCAGGGGTTCGCCGCCGTGCAGGACCAGGGAGACCGTGGTCAGGCCGTGGGTGCGGGCGTGTTCGGCGATACGGTCGGCGGTGCGGTCGAGGACGTTGGGCGGGGCGGTGGCGGGGCGGGCGCGCCAGGTGCTGTCCGGGCCCTCGTAGAGGTAGCAGTAGGTGCAGGCCAGGTTGCAACGGCCGTGCACCTTCACTATGAACTGACGGAAAGGGTGACCGGTCGCAGACACTCCAGCACCCCCATGCCGTACGCCTTTCCACCCGTTTCAGGCCGCATCAGGCCGCATTCCCGGTCGAAGGCCGGACGCAAACCCGTCGCGATCGAAGTAGCCCTCTTCTGATTCCATTTGACCGAACGCGACCGTTTTTCGCTGCGCCATCTGGCTCACAGCGCGCCCTCCGTGCGGTTCACATCGCGTTGTTGAAACCCCAGAGCATCTCGCTCGGCCGTTCCGCCCGTTCTCGCAGTCCCTCCAACACCTCGCGCAGGACCGGGTGCTGAGCCGTCCTCAGCTCCTCCAGATCCAGATCCAGCAACTCCGGCAACGGCTCGTCCGACATGTCCCCGTTCCTCTCCCTCGTCCCCGCTCACTCCAGCGCAGCCAGCCGCTCCGCCGTGTCGTGCGCCGTCGGCTCGCCCGTGCTCAGCGTGCCGTCCGGCAGTCGTGACCACTCCGTGCGGGCGGCCCGGTAGGCCTCGCGGGCCGCCCTCGGGCGGGCGGCCGCCTCATAGGACATACCCCGCCAGTGGTGGGCCTGCGCGCCCAGCACCACCGCTTCCTGGCGGCGGCGCTCGGTGCGGGCCTCCTCCTCCGCCTCGCGGGCCGACTCGGCGGCGAGCCGGAAGGCGTCCACCGCCTCGTCGAGCCTGGTCGGACGGCCCAGGCTGCGGTAGGCCTCGTACTGCGCCTGGCCCAGCTCCAGCCGGCAGCGGGTGGCCAGCAGCGGGTCGTCGGCCGAGATCGCCGCATGCGCCGCCAGACCGAAGAGGTACTCCGCCTCGCGCAGGTCCACCCGGTCGCCGCGCCGGCGGTAGCGGAGGATCAGGGCCCTGCCGAGCAGGAGCAGACGGTAGCCCGTCTCACGGTGTCCGGACGGGGTCTCCCGGCGGCAGTCCCGGAGCACCCGGATCGCCTGGGACAGGGGTGCCCAGGCGCGGTCGCCCGGCTCCGAGGCCGCCCGGCGCAGCAGGGCCTCGCCCCACTCGGCCAGGACCTGGGAGTAGGCCGGGTCGTCCCGGGACGTCTCCGCGGCCGCGTCCGCGAACGCGGCCGCTGCCTCCTGCAGTTCGCGCGGGTCGCCGGTCTCGGTGTACCGGGCGACCCGGATGCGCCCGGCCCTCAGGTGCAGGGCGGCGCGCTGGCCGCGCTTGCGGGTGACCGCCAGCACCTCGTCCACCCGGTCCTGGGCCTCGTCCAGGGCGCCCCCCGCACGCAGCAGGGCGTCCACCAGGTCGAGTCGTACCGTGACCCGGTCGGGGGCCTCCGCGCCGGACTCCAGGGCGTCGCGCAGCGAGCGGGACGCCTGTTCGGCGTAGCCGCGGGCCAGTTCGGGGTCGGCCGTCGCGTCGGAGAGGCGGAGGAGGATGCGACCGTGGGCCCGGGGCAGTTCGGGCGGCCGGTTGCGGCGGTCCGGCCAGGCGTCGGCGAACGCCTCCAGCATGCCGACCGCGCCCTGCAGCAGCGCGCTGTCCCCGCCCAGGCTCCACTGCGCCTCCAGAGCGCCGACCCGTTCCAGGGTCAGCCGCAGCGCCTCCCGCTGGTCGAGGTCGGGGGCCCCGCAGGCCACCACGTACTCCCGGTCGGCGCGGCGCAGCAGGTCTAGGGCGCCCTCCTGGTCGCCGCGCCGCCTGCGGTCGGTGGCGGCCGCCCGCAACACCCGTGCCAGCACGGCCCGTTCACGCTGGGCGTGCGGATGGGCCACGGCCCGTTCCGCCGCCTCCTCGGCCTCGCGCAGCAGATCGGCGCCGCCCTGCACCTCCCACAGCCGCAGCGTGCAGAGGGCGTACTCCGCCCACAGCTCCGGGTCGGCGTCCACGGGATCCTCGTGCTCGGTGGCCCCGCGCAGCAACTGCACGGCGTCGATGAGGTCCTGCACCATGCCCTCGGTGTCGAACCGGGCGAGCAGGGCGCGGGCCCGGCCGACCGCCTGATGGGTGGGGCGTTCGCCCGGTCGTGCGGCGGTGTCGCGGCCGCCGTAGAGACGGAACTGCTCGGGGAGCGGCATGAAGCGCTCCAGCACCCGGGCGGCGACCTCGGCGAAGGGCTGCGGGACCAGGGTCGCGTGACCGTTGTCGCCGTTGCGGACCGGGTAGCCGGTGCCGGGCGGGGTGTACGGCCGTCCCGAGCCGCCGTCGCCGAGCTGGGCGAGGGCGAGGGCCGGGAAGTTGGGGCCGCCCTTGCCGAAGCGCTGTTCGATGTACTCGGAGCAGTGCTTGAGGACGAGGAGGGCCTCGTCGCGGCCGAGGGTGGACAGGAGTGCCTCCTGGACCTCGGGTTCCATCTCGTACCACTGGGTGCCGTCCGTGCCCTGATCGACATGGTCCTCGCGGGCGCGGCTGACCAGGCCGCCGAGCAGGACCTCGGCGAGTTCGGAGGGGCCGGAGTCGGGCAGCATGGTCCGCTGGACCAGTTGCATCACCGGCAGGCAGAGCGGGGCGGCGGCCAGATAGACGGCGAGGCGGCCGGCGCTCGGGGAGGCCACGGACTGGAACCTGCTGACCCGCTCGATCGGTGACGGCTGCCGCCCGGGGCGGGCCCCCGGCGCGGGCGGCTGGTCCGCGCGCACCCAGCCGACCGCGCCCGCGACCGGTCCGGCGCCGATCCCGGAGAGCAGCCTCGCCCACGCCCCGAGCGCCACCGGCTCGGGCGGCAGCACCGGCACCGGTACGGCGCCCCGAGGCCCGCCCGAGGCGGCACCCGCGAAGGTGCGCACATGCAGTGCGGTGGCGCCGCCCAGCGTCTCACCTCGACTCAACTCGCCGTACGTCACGGGCAGTCGGGTGCGGCTCCACATCCGCTGCGGCAGTGGCTGGAGCACGGCAACCGGGGCCTGCCGGGACAGGTGGTACAGCAGCCGGTGGGCCCGGCCGCTGCGCCACAGCGGTCCGGCGCAGTCGCTGACGAGGACGGTGATACGGCGCCCGGTCGGGTCGCTGAGCCGGTCGGCGGTGTGCAGCGGGGCCGCGTGCACGTCGGCGCTGCGGCTGACCGCCGCCTCGCCGTCGGGCCCGGTGTGCAGATGACTGATCTGGATGTCGCCGAAGGCACCCAACTGACCGAAGACCTGGACCAGTTCGGCGAACATCCGGTCCCAGACCCGCATCGACGGGGAGGCCTCCAGGACCAGTTGGAGCCGGGCGTCGCCCCGGGTCACCGCGCGATACACGGGCAGGATCAGGCCGCCCGCGCGGGCGCTGTGCTCGGCGGTCCCGGTCTCGTCCAGCTCGGTCCGCAGCGGCGGTGCGGCGCTGCGGTAGGCCTGCAACGGCCGTAAAGCGCGCTGGAGTTCGAGTGGCGCGGGCAGGGCGGGGGCCGCGGGTACACCGACCGGCAGCCCGGCGATCCGCCCGGCCGCCCGGCTGTGCCCGGCGCCGTGCTGTGGCAGGGGATAGAGGGAGGCCCGGCGGTCGGCTCCGGTGGCCTCCGCG
The DNA here is from genome assembly GCF_003814875.1 of Streptomyces sp. Ag109_O5-1. Classification (GTDB taxonomy): domain Bacteria; phylum Actinomycetota; class Actinomycetes; order Streptomycetales; family Streptomycetaceae; genus Streptomyces; species Streptomyces sasae. The sequence continues at coordinate 4,252,920 of NZ_RKQF01000001.1, forward strand.
CCGACGGGTCGTGTCCGGGGCGGCGTGCCCGGTCCGGCCTCGGACGGGGTGTCCCGCCGCGGCTCGCTCACCGGGGCGGCGGCCCCGGACGAACCCCTTGGGCCGGACCCGCCGACCGACGGCTCCTCCGCCGCCTCGACCGCGGGCCGCGCCCACCGGGCCAGCCAGATGGCGTCGCTCAGCCCCTCGGTATCCGGATCGAGCCCGACCTCCCGCAGCCTGCGGACGAGTTCGGCCAACGGATCCCCGCCGGAGGACCCACCCGGGTCACCACCACCGCCGTCACCATCACCGAACCCACCGGGAGGCCCACCCGCCCCAGGGCCCCCGCCGGAGCCACCGGCACCATCCGCCCGCGAACCACCACCGGAAATGCCGGCACCATCGCCCCCGGGACCACCACCGGGCACGTCGGCACCATCCACCCCGGGACCACCACCGGACACGCCGGGGCCACCCGGCCCAGGAACCCTGTCGTTGACGTCGGTGAACCCGGCTGCCGCAGCCAACGCCGGCGCGACAGAGTCGGTCGGCGCCGTACCCGGACCACCCTTCGGTACGCCGAAGCCACCCGTCGCCTCATCGGACCCACCCACCGGCGCGACGAAGTCGGTCGGCGGCACGCCGGAGCCACCGGTAGGTGCACCGGAGTCGCCCGTCAGCGCGGCGGAGCCTGTCGGCGACGTACCGGAGCCACCCGCCGGCCCAGCGAAGCCACCCGTCGGCACGGCGGAGCCTGTCGGCGACGTACCGAAGCCCCCCGCCGGCACGGCGAAATCGCCCGTCGGCCCAGCGAAGCCACCCGTCGGCCCGGCGAAGTCGCCTGCCGGCGCGGCCAAGTCGGCTGCCGGCGCGGCGGAGTTGGGCGGTGGTGGGGCCGTGGTTGGTGTGGGTGGCCCGCTCGGTGGTCGGTTGGGGGTGGGTGGGACCGGGCCGTGTCGCGGTGCTGCGTCCGGCATCAGCGGCTCACCTCGGGCGGTCGAGTCGCTGGATGAGCAGGTCGGCGAGGCGGTCGCGGCTGGGCGGGGCGGCCGCGTCGGTGAGGTAGATCGCGTTCAGCAGCTGGTCGGCGGCGAGGAGTTCACTGCGGGAGCGCTCCAGGAACCGGTTGATCAGGTCGTCGCCCGCACGGGCCGCCTCGTCGCCGAGGTGGGCGCGGACGAACGTGGCGAGCCGGTTGTGGTCGGGGCGGTCCAGCTGGAGATGGATGCAGCGGCGCATCAGCGGGGCCGGGAAGTCCCGCTCGCCGTTGCTGGTGAGGACCACGAACGGGAAGGCCCGGCAGCGCACCCGGCCGTCCCGGACCCGGACCTTCGTGCCGTCGGCGGTCAGCACCTCGGCCTCGCCGTCCGGCAGCCGGTCGGCGATCCGCTGCAGCTCGGGTATCTCGAACTCGCCCTCCTCCAGCACGTTCAGGAGGTCGTTGGGCAGGTCGATGTCGCTCTTGTCGAGCTCGTCGATCAGCAGGACGCGCGGCGTGTCGGAGGGCAGGAGCGCGGTACCGAGCGGGCCGAGTCGGATGTAGCTGCCGATCGCCTCGACGGCGCCGGGGTTGCCGCCCGCCGTGCCGTAGCCGCCCTGCGCGGCGATCTGCACGTCCTGGAGGCGGGCGATGGCGTCGTAGTCGTACAGACCGTCATGGAGTGTGGAGCGGCTGACGATGGACCAGCGGAGCACGTTGCCCAGGCCCAGCTCGTACGCCACCGAGTGCGCGAGGGTGCTCTTGCCCGCGCCGGGGCTGCCGGTGACGAGGAGCGGGCGGCGCAGGTACAGCGCCGCGTTGATCATCTCCAGCTCCTCGGCGCCGGGCCGGTGCAGCTCGGCCAGATGCCGGTGCGCGCCGAGCCGGCGGTCCCGGGAGCCGTCGCCTCCGTCGGCGCCTTCCTCGGCGTCCCGGCCGGAGAAGTCCCGCCAAGGGGGCGGCGGGGGCAGCCGGTCCATGCCGTCGTGGGGTTCCCCGGCGCCTCGGTAGATGAGCCACTCACTGGATTCGGTCATGTCCGGTCCTCGTCGTCACTCGTCCGTCCCGTCCCCACGGCAGCCGTCGAACGTGCATCACGTTATCGACCTTCACGAGACCTCGTAAGGGCCTCACACAGGGCGCGTGAGTTCACGGCGCCTCCAGCAGGTCACCGGCGCCGGGCAGGGGTTGGTGCGGGTCGTCGTACAGGAGAGCGATGTCCTTGGCCCAGAACGCCTCCGTGAGCCCCTCGCGCACCTGTTTGCGCAACCCGTACACCAATTCGGGCAGCGCGCCCGCGCCGACCGCGTCGTAGACGGTCATCCGGGCGCCCCGGTGGAACTCCCCGCACACGGAGTCGGTCCGGCGATTCCAGCGGCGCCACAGCACCACGCCGTACCCCGCCCGGACGATCCGCCCGAGCGCGGTGGCGTCGTCCGGGTAGCGCTGGTCGCCCTGGCGGCACAGCACCGGGACGGTCCCGTGCGCGAGGCCGCGCAGTACCGCCACGTCCGACACGGGCCGGCGCACCGCGTCGTCGCAGTCCAGTATCTCGGCCCTGGCGCGGGTGTCCGGGCGGTCGTGCCGGTCGTGCACCCACTGCCAGCGTTCGCGGCGGTCGGACTCCTCGTCGTCGCCGGGGAGTTCACCGCCGTAGCCGTCGTAACCGCCGGAGCCGTCGTAACCGGCGTACTCGCCGTCCTCGCCCGGCAGTTGGTCGCGGTCCTTGCAGCGGACCACCACCGGCCGTTCGGCGCCCAGCGGTTCGGCACCGGACCGCAGCCGCCACTCGTCCACCGGCAGGTCGAGCAGCAGGTACGGAAGGGCGGCGTGCAGCGGGACCGGGCGCCCGGGCTCGTCACAGCGCCGGAAGGCCTCGGCGAGCGACTCGGCGACCCGGCCGGCGAGATCGTCGAGCGGGGCGCCCTGTCCGTCGCTCAGCGGGGTCGCCTTGCCTTCGGGCCCCACCACGGCGATCGACCAGTCGCAGTGGCCGCGGTTCCAGGCCAGATGCTCCACTTCGAGCAGGACGGAGAGGGAGACCGGGACGGCCCCGTCCCGCGAGGTGCCGGGCCGGTGCGCCCGGGCCGGCTCAGCCGGCGCGCCCCCGGTCCGGTGTTCGGCGCGGTCGCGGTCGCGGTCGCGGCCGGGCCGCTCGCGCCGCCGGTCGCCAACGTGCTGGGCGCGCCTGCGGGCGAGATCGCTGCGGGTGTCGCTGTCCAGCCGGGTCGCCGCCTGCTTGATCCACTCCCACAGGGCCTGTTCGGCGTCGAGCACGAAGGGCGTGACCGGGCGCTCCGCGGTCATGACCCGCATCGCGTACTCGGCGACGAGCCGGAGGGTGCCGTCCTGCCGCGCGTTCTCGTACAGCGCGCCCAGTCCGTCGCGCCAGCCGCGCGGTGCGGGCGACAGCGTCGGCAGCCGGAAGCCCGGCAGCGAGTGGAGGATGTCGAGCAGGCCGCGGGTGCTCTCCGGAGGCGGCAGATCGGCGAGCCGGCCGAGCAGGTCGACCCGCTCGTCGGGGCTCAGCGTCCGGCCCGGACGGGTGCCCAGTTCGGCCTGGAGGTCGGTCCAGGTGGGGCGCCCGGAGTCGGTGGGCTGCTGCCGGTCGCGGTGGTAGCGGTCGTGGGCGTGGAAGACGGCCTGGTAGAGGTCGTGCTGGTACGGGTCGTGATGACGCAGACCGTGCCGGTACAGGTCGTGCGGCCGGTCGCCCGGCGCCACCGGCAGGGTGCGCAGCCGCTCGATCCCGATCGACGTGCCGCCCGATCCGTGGTCCGCGCGGGACTTCAGCACGCCGACGACCTCGCCGCGCGCCGGGTCGATCACGGGCCCGCCGGAGACGCCGAGCGGCAGGTCGTTCTCCCCGAGGCGCAGCTGGGCGCCCGTCGACCAGCCGCCGATGGTGCCGTGCACGGTCAGCGAGCCGTCGTGCGGCTGCGGCTGCCCCTGGAAGGGGGCCCAGCCGGCGTAGAACACCCGCCCCTCGGTGTAGTGCGGCATCGGCCGCTCGGACACGTAGACACACTCGTGCTCCACCGGTTCCCGCAGCCGGACGAGCGCCAGGTCGGGAGCGGGCCAGCCGCCCTGCCCCGGGCGGTCGACATGCTCCGGAAGGGTCGCCGCGACCTTGCCGGGCACGGCTCGGGGCTCGTCATAGGGACCGGGCTGGTAGATCACGGTGACCTCGCCCCCTTCCCCGCCGTGGATCACATGGGCGCAGGTCAGCACCCAGTTCGGTGCGATGAAGAAACCACTGCCGAGAAACGCCCCGGACTCGTCCGGGGCATACCCGACACCTGTGCGATGAATGCGCACGGTGGCCGCCATCACGAGTTCACGCAGCGCGTGATGGGCCGGCTCCGAGCCGCCGGACGCGCCCCCGTCGTACCGGTCCGTCATTCCGCGCCCCCGGACCCGGCCCCCTGGGCGCCCCCGTGCACCGGGGCGCCGTGCGACGCGCCCGCGTGCGAGGCCGGGGAGCCGTCGTGGCCGGGGGCGTCCGGATCGGGCGGACCGCCCCCGTGCCAGGTCAGCGTCACCGTGATCGCGGCCTTCGCCTCCCCGTCCGCCAGCAGCCCCACGACCTTCCCGGCCTTCGCGGTCAGCTCGATCCCGAACTCGACGCTCACCTCGTCGGGCCGCACGGCGCGCAGCGGCTCGGCGAGCGACCGCGCGACCCCGTTCACCAGCGAGTGCAGACTCTCCACGCTCGCCTCCACCCGCTCGGCGAACCCGGTGTCCGTGTACGACAGCTCCCCCGTCGGCACGGTCAGTTCCTCGGCGCCGGAGATCCGCGCCCACACCGGCGTACCGTCCGGCAACCGCACCCGCGCTATCCGCGTAGCGTCCTGCTCCATCCCGCTCCCCCGTTCCCCCGAGCCCCGTGTGCTCCCTACGCCCTGTCGTTCGTGGTTTCCCGCCCTCTCCGCACGGGAAGACATCGCCGCTTCCGTCCCACGGGGAAAGACTCCTTCCCTCCGGAGACGAGCCCTACCCTTCGGCGACGGCACACCTTCGCCGTCAGCCTAGGCTGGTAGGCGCCCATCACCGGGCACCCACACTTGTCATGCAGGAGAGCAACCCATGTACTTCACCGACCGAGGCATCGAGGAACTGGAGAAGCGGCGCGGCGAGGAAGAGGTCACCTTCGAGTGGCTCGCGGAACAGCTCCGCACGTTCGTCGACCTGAACCCCGACTTCGAGGTCCCGGTGGAGCGGCTGGCGACGTGGCTGGCACGACTGGACGACGAGGACGAGGAGTAGGCGACTCCTGGGCCGGCCTCGGGGGCGGTGCTCCGCTGCACCGGGAGGGGAGAGCGCCCCCTCAAGGGGCGCGGGGAACCGCCCGAGCAGCCACGGACGGCCCGCAGCCGAAGTACGACGTGCACCCGGCCGGTCAATCACGCGGAAACACGGTCTCGTACGACAGCTCCAGCCCCCCGTGCGCCATCAGCGCCATCCCCACCGCAGCCCACCCCGCACTGCGCCGCCGCACCCCCCACGCGGCGACCGGCACCCCCACGGCCACCTCGGCCAGGGCCAGCCGATGAGCCCTCGGCATCCCTCCCGCCACCGCGACACCCCGGACACCCCGGATACCCCCGACGCCGCCGACATGCCTCACGTCGGCCCCGGCGCCGGCCACCTCGCGGAGACGGTCGCCGGGCTCACCGGGCGCGAACCCCTCCGGGAGTTCCACCCCCGCGTGCGTGAGGACCGCGATCAGCCCCATCAGGCGCGCGCGGGCGTCGGCCGCCGGATCCCGCGCGGTCAGCCCGTCGAGGAGCTGCCCGTCCAGCACCGGGTCCAGCCCCAGCCGCGCCGCGAACGTGTGCATCGCCTCGCTCTTCCCCGCCGGCGTGCCGTCGGGGAGCCACGCGTAACCGACCGGGCGGCGGAAGCCGGACGCGAGGACGCAGCCGGCCCGGTCGGCGTCCCACCACAGCGCGAGCACGGGCCACGCGGAACCCACCGCGAGCGTGGCGGCCCAGCCGGTGAGGACGCGGTCGGCGGGCTCGCCCCCGCGCAGCCACGGTGAGCCCTCGGGAACCAGGACGCTCCACTCACCGGCCCTGGTCAGCAGCATCCGTTCCCGCAGCAGAGGGGCGAGCGGGACGACGGCGTCGGGGGCGGCCCGGCACAGCAGCAGCGCCCCGGGGGCGGGCGCGGAGGCAGGCCGGGAGACGGCCTTCGATTCGTCCGGCGGCATGGACACACGCTAAGCAATCCATCCGCCTACCGCCCGATATGCACCCCCGCATGCACCCTGCATGCACCCTGCATGCACCCCCGCATGCCCCTGCACGCACCCCGCCAAGCCCGCCCGAGGTCAACCTCGGACGCAACCCATCACGCGAAAGGGTGTCTTGACTTCCCGCAGCCACGATATATCGTGTTTCACGGAAGACGCGATATGGCGCGAGCCGTGCATGCGCGTCCTTGTCAGCCGTAGTGCCCGGCCGAGGGAGGTCCGCACCATGTCCAAGTCCGAGTGGTCCGTCGCCAAGCCCAGCAAGCTCGACTTCGACACCCCCGTGAGCGATCTGCACGTCCGCATCGTCAACGGAACAGTCAACGTCGTGGGCACGGACGAGGGTTCCGCCCGCCTCGAAGTCTCCGAGATCGAGGGCCCACCCCTGATCGTCACGTATGAGGGCAGCACCCTCACGGTGGCCTACGAGGACCTGCCCTGGAAGGGTTTCCTCAAGTGGCTCGACCGCAAGGGCTGGCGGCGCCATGCGATCGTCTCGCTCGCCGTCCCGGCGGACACCCGCGTGGAGGTCGGCGTGGTCGGCGCCGCCGCGGTCGTCTCCGGGATCAGCGGCGCCTCGGTGGTCAGGGGCGTCACCGGCGACACCACCCTGGTCGGCCTCTCCGGCGAGGTCCGCGCGGACACCGTGTCCGGGAACCTGGAGGCCCAGGCCGTCACCGGCGACCTACGGTTCAACTCCGTCTCCGGCGACCTGACCGTCGTCGAGGGCTCGGGCCCCGCCGTCCGCGCCGACTCGGTCAGCGGCTCCATGATCATCGACCTGGACCCGGACGGCCCGACCGACGTCAGGCTGACCAGCGTCTCCGGCGAGATCGCCATCCGGCTTCCGCACCCGGCCGACGCCGAAGTGGAGGCCAACACCGCGAGCGGCACCATCTCCAACGCCTTCGACGGACTGCGGGTGCACGGCCAGTGGGGCGCCCACAAGATCACCGGCCGCCTCGGCGCGGGCACCGGCATGCTCCGCGCCACCACGGTCTCCGGCTCCATCGCCCTGCTGCGCCGCCCGCCCAAGGAGGACGACGACGAGAGGGCGGCCTGGGAGGCCGAGCCGCCCACCGGCGCCGGGCCGCACAGCGAGCCGGGAGACAATGCCGACGCCGCTGCTCCGGCCGACGGCACGACCGACAAGAAGGTGCTCTGACATGCCTCCCGTCTTCGCCCATGGCCGCCTCCGCCTCTACCTGCTCAAGCTGCTGGACGAGGCTCCGCGCCACGGCTACGAGGTGATCCGCCTCCTCGAAGAGCGCTTCCAGGGCCTGTACGCCCCGTCGGCGGGCACCGTCTACCCCCGCCTCGCCAAGCTGGAGGCCGAGGGCCTGGTGACCCACACCACCGAGGGCGGCCGCAAGGTGTACGCCATCACGGACGCCGGCCGCGCCGAGCTGGCGGACCGCAGCGGCGAGCTGGCCGACCTGGAGCTGGAGATCCGCGAGTCGGTCGCCGAACTGGCCGCCGAGATAAGGGCCGACGTGCGCGGCGCGGCCGGCGATCTGCGCCGCGAGGTGCGGGCGGCCGCCTCCGAGGCCCGGCACGGCGGCGCGGGGGCGGGGGCCGGGGCCGGGGCCGGGGATTACGGCGACCTCGGTGACAAGGAGTCGTGGCGGGCCGCCAAGGAGGAGATGCGCCGGGTCAAGCAGGAGTGGAAGGAGCAGGCCCGCCGCGCCAAGGACGAGAGCCGCCGGGCGCGTGACGAGGCCCAGCGGGCCCGACGGCAGGCCCAGGAGGCCCAGACCCGGGCGCGGGCCCAGGCACAGGAGGAGATGCAGCGCATCGCCCGCCGGGTGCAGGAGCACGTCCAGGACCACTTCACGCGCGGCGACTGGCCGACGGGCGTCCGCGAGGGCCTCACCGAACTCGCCAAGGAGTTCGGCGAGTTCGGGAAGGACTACGGCAAGGAGTTCGGCAAGGACTTCGGCTTCGGCAGCCGTACCGAGCCGGAGCCCGGAACCGGCCCGGACCTGCGCAAGTCGGCACCGGCACCGGAGTACTCGGGCACCCCGGAGGACTTCCCGGCGCAGTACGCCCCGGCGTGGGCGCACGGCGACGAGACCGGCACCGGCGACCCGGCCCGTGACCTCGACCGGCTCCTGGACCGCTTCCGCGACGACATCCGCGACGCGGCCCGCGACCACGGGGTGACGGCGGACCAGCTCCGTGACGCCCGCCGCCATCTGTCGACGGCGGCGGCCCACATCGGAGCGCTGCTGCGCAGCCCGAAACCCTGAGCCCCGGTGGACGAAGGCGGGCCCGACCGCATAGCGCGGGCCCGCCCCCGTTCAGGAATTCGTCAGCACGATCTTCCCGAACTGGTCGCCGGACTCCAGCCGCTCGAAGCCCTCGCGGGCGCGGTCGAGCGGGAGCAGTTCGTCGATGACGGGGCGCACGCCGGTGGCGGCGCAGAAGGAGAGCAGGTCCTCCAGCTCGTCCTTGGTACCCATCGTCGAGCCGACCACCTTCAGTTCGAGGAAGAAGATCCGGGTCAGCTCGGCGTGCGAGGGGCGGTCTCCGCTGGTGGCGCCGGAGATGACGATGGTGCCGCCGGGCCGCAGCGACTTCACCGAGTGGGACCAGGTGGCGGCGCCGACGGTCTCGATGACGGCGTCCACACGCTGCGGCAGCCGGGCCTCCGGCTCCAGGGCCTCGACGGCGCCCAGTTCCAGGGCCCGCTTGCGCTTCGCCTCGTCGCGGCTGGTGGCGAAGACCCGCAGCCCCGCGGCCTTGCCGAGCACGATCGCGGCCGTGGCGACACCGCCGCCGGCGCCCTGCACGAGGACCGAGTCGCCGGGGCGTACACCCGCGTTGGTGAAGAGCATCCGGTACGCCGTCAGCCAGGCGGTGGGCAGACAGGCGGCCTCCGCGAAGGAGAGCTCCCTGGGCTTGGGCAGGATGTTCCAGGTGGGTACGGCGACCTGCTCGGCGAAGGTGCCCTGGTAGCGCTCGGTGAGGATGGAGCGGGGCTCGTCCGGCCCGACCCCGTGACCGCTCTGCCCGATCACGGAGTGCAGGACGACCTCGTTGCCGTCCGCGTCGACGCCGGCGGCGTCACAGCCGAGGATCATCGGCAGCCGGCCCTCCGGGAGGCCGACCCCGCGCAGGGACCAGAGGTCGTGATGGTTGAGGGAGGCGGCCCGGACGTCGACGGTACTCCAGCCGGGCCGGGCGGCGGGGGCGGGACGGTCCCCCAACTCAAGTCCGGAGAGCGGCTGGTCGCGGTCGATTCGGGCGGCGTAGACGGCGAACATGAAGCCGACGATAGGTTTTCGCGGCCGAGGGCGAAACCGGGGACCGCTGTGACACATACCCTCTTGCGCACAACGCCCCGCACTCGGCGCCCCGTACGATGCGCCCCGTAGGGGCGCGGGGAACTGCGCGCTCGGTCTCCACTCACCAGCACCCGACGACAGCGCCCACCACCCCCATACGGGGGTCCGGGGGCGGAGCTCCCAGGGGGACGGTCACCTCGTAAGCACCCGATCGGGTGGGCGGGCGGGCAAAGAAATGGCCCCGCCCAAGCAGGACGGGGCCATTCGAGTTAGCGCCGGGCAACACCCTCGGCCCGCGCGGCCGCGGCCACCGCCGCGGTCACGGCAGGAGCAACCCGCTCGTCGAAAGGAGACGGGATGACATAGTCGGCGGCCAGATCGTCGCCGACGACCGCCGCCAGCGCCTCCGCCGCCGCGATCTTCATCCCCTCGGTGATCCGGGAGGCCCGGACCTGGAGGGCACCGGCGAAGATGCCGGGGAACGCCAGCACGTTGTTGATCTGGTTCGGGAAGTCCGACCGCCCGGTGGCCACGACCGCCGCGTACTTGTGGGCGACGTCGGGGTGCACCTCGGGGTTCGGGTTGGCCATGGCGAAGACGAAGGACCCCTCCGCCATGGAGGCGACGGCCTCCTCCGCGACCGTACCGCCGGAGACGCCGATGAAGACGTCCGCGCCGGCCAGCGCGTCCTCCAGGGTGCCCTTGAGTCCGGCCTTGTTGGTGAACCCGGCGACCTGGCGCTTGACCTCGGTGAGGTCGTCGCGGTCGGCCGAGATGATGCCCTTGCGGTCGGCGAGGGCGACGTCCCCGATGCCGGCCTCGACCAGCATCTTGGCGATGGCGACCCCGGCCGCACCGGCGCCCGAGATCACCGCCCGCAGCTGACCGATCTCGCGTCGGCTGAGCCGCGCGGCGTTCCGCAGCGCCGCCAGCGTCACCACGGCCGTACCGTGCTGGTCGTCGTGGAAGACCGGGATGTCGAGCCGCTCCTGGAGCTTGCGCTCGATCTCGAAGCACCGCGGTGCCGAGATGTCCTCCAGGTTGACCCCGCCGAAGGAGGGGGCGAGCCGGACGACGGTCTCCACGATCTCGTCGACATCGGTGCAGGCCAGGGCGATCGGGACCGCGTCCACGCCGCCGAACTGCTTGAAGAGGATCGCCTTGCCCTCCATCACGGGGAGGGAGGCCTCGGGACCGATGTCCCCGAGGCCGAGCACGGCCGTGCCGTCGGTGACGACGGCGACGACGGACGACTTCCATGTGTAGTCGTTGACCAGCTCGGGCTGTTCCGCGATCGCGGTGCACACGCGCGCGACTCCGGGCGTGTACGCGAGGGAAAGGTCGTCCTTGTCACGGAGCGGCACGGTGGCCTGCACGGCCATCTTGCCGCCGCGGTGCAGCGCGAACGCCGGATCGAAGGAATCGAGGGGCTCGGCCCCGCCTTCCTGGTCCGAACTGCCCGACGCGCTGTCGCTGCGAGGATTGACGATCTCCGCTGCCACTTGTCTTACCCCTTAGGTATGCATGGTTTGAGGGTCGGCCACTCCCGGTGAGGGGGTGGGCGGGCACCGCGCAGGGCCCGATCACTGATACGTACGAGTGGCACGTACGAGCACCTGCGCGACGGGCGCGCCGCACACGCGCCCTGAGCCCCGGATGAGGGGTGTAAAGAACCTTCTTACCGGACCGACGGCACCCACGACGAGTCGAATAGGTGCAAGGTCACATCACGGATGTCGTAGACAACCGACAGATGAGCGCGCAGATGGCGGACGAACGCCACCCGGCCGCACCGCGAGATGAACCGGGGATGAACCGAAGATCTTCCGGCCGGAAGGTCAGATTCCCGCAGATGCGCGGGGACGACGGGCCGAGGAAGGACCGACCTGACGGGTCTCGGGGGTCACCCGTTATCCGATTTTGACATGGTCGCACGTCTGAATGGAGCAATCCGAATGGCAGGATGCCGTAAACCCGCGAGGTCGCGACACCCGAAGGTGTGTGTTTCCGTCGACCCATCGGCACATCGACATATCAGACACATCGGTATATCGGCTTGTTCAACCCACCGCCGGAGGAACTCACCATGACCGCAAGCACCACCCGTCGTACCACCGCCTCGCGCTCCAGGATTGCTGCGTTCGGTGCGATCGCGGTCGCAGGCACCCTGATCCTCACCGGCTGCGGTGACCACACGGACAAGGGCAGCGGCAGCGGCTCTTCGTCGGCCTCCTCCTCGGCCCCGCTGGCGAGCAAGCTGCCGGCGGACATCCGCAAGGCCGGCGTGATCAAGGTCGGCTCGGACATCGCCTACCCGCCGGTCGAGTACATGGAGAACGGCAAGGCCGTCGGTGTCGACCCGGACATCGCGGCCGCGCTGGGCAAGCAGCTGGGCGTGACGTTCGACTTCCAGAACGGCAAGTTCGACCAGCTCATCGTGGGTCTGCAGGCCAACCGCTTCAACGCGATCATGTCGGCGATGAACGACACGAAGGACCGCCAGAACGGCATCGACTCCGACACCGGCAAGAAGGTCGGCAACGGCGTCGACTTCGTCGACTACTTCACCGCCGGTACCTCGATCCTGGTCCAGAAGGGCAACCCGAAGGGCGTCAAGTCCCTGGACGACCTGTGCGGCCAGGTCGTGGCCCTGCAGAAGGGCACCACGTCCGAGGGCATCGCCAAGGCGCAGAGCACGAAGTGTACGAAGGACGGCAAGAAGGCCATCACGCTGCAGACCTTCGACACCGACCCCGAGGCGCTGCTCCGTCTGAAGCAGGGCGCCTCCGTCGCCGACCTGAACGACTTCCCGGTGGCCGCCTACAACGCCAAGACCTCCGGCGGCGGCAAGGACTTCGAGGTCGTCGGCGACCAGATCGAGGCCGGCCCGTACGGCATCGCGGTCAGCAAGGAGAACACCCAGCTGCGTGACGCGATCCAGGCCGCGGTGGCCGCCATCATCAAGAACGGCGACTACCAGAAGATCCTGGAGAAGTGGAACGTCTCGCAGGGCGCGGTCACCGAGGCGAAGACCAACGGCGGCTCCTGAACAGCCCGGGCACGACTGAAGACATAAAGGGCATGAAGGGCTGTCACTGTGACTGACACGGTCGACAAGACTCCGGCGCCGTCGGTGCCGCCGGAGCAGATCAAGGCCATCCCGGTCCGCCACTACGGCCGCTGGGTGGCCGCCGCGGTGGTCATCGCCATCCTGGTGCTGATCGGCATCGCGTTCTCCAACGCGAAGATCAACTACAGCATCATCCCGGACTACATCACCGACGGGACCATCCTGTCGGGCGCCTGGCACACGCTGTACATCTCGGTGCTCGCCATGGCGCTCGGCCTGGTCCTGGGTGTGATCCTGGCGATCATGCGGATGTCGTCGAACCCGGTCACCAGCACGGTGGCCTGGTTCTACGTCTGGTTCTTCCGGGGCACCCCGGTCCTGGTCCAGCTGCTGCTCTGGTACAACATCGCGCTCGTCTTCCCCATCCTCAACCTGGGGTTCTACAAGGACGAGATGAACCAGGTGATGACGCCGTTCCTGGCGGCGCTGCTGGGCCTCGGCCTGAACGAGGCCGCGTACATGTCGGAGATCGTCCGGGCCGGCATCCAGTCGGTGGACGAGGGCCAGACGGAGGCCTCGCACGCACTCGGCATGACGCAGGGCAAGACGCTGCGCCGGGTGATCCTGCCGCAGGCGATGCGCGTCATCGTGCCGCCGACCGGCAACGAGTTCATCAACATGCTGAAGACCTCGTCGCTGGCGTACGTGGTCCAGTTCAACGAGCTGATCAAGCGGGCCACGGACATCTCCAGCACCTCGCTCGCGGTGGTCGAGATGTACTTCGTGGCGTCCATCTGGTACCTGATGCTGACCACGGTCTTCAGCATCGTCCAGTACTACATCGAGCGCCGTTACGCCCGCGGCTCCTCGCGCAGCCTCCCGCCGACACCGTTGCAGCGCCTGCGGAAGAACCTGTCTCAGTGGGCTTCGTTCCGTCGCCCGGAGGTGGCCCGATGAGCGGTCTCGCCAAGGACATCACCCCGCCCAGCAGCGGCGCCCCCATGGTCAAGGCCGAGGGCGTGCACAAGTCGTTCGGCCTGGCGCACATCCTCAAGGGCATCGACCTGGAGGTACTCCCGCGCGAGGTGTTCTGCCTGATCGGCCCCTCCGGTTCCGGCAAGAGCACGTTCCTGCGGTGCATCAACCACCTGGAGAAGATCAGCGCCGGCCGCCTGTACGTCGACGGCCAGCTGGTCGGCTACCGCCAGCACGGCGACAAGCTCTACGAGCTGAAGGAGAAGGAGGTGGCAGCGCAGCGGCGGGACATCGGCATGGTGTTCCAGCGCTTCAACCTCTTCCCGCACATGACGGCCCTGGAGAACGTCATGGAGGCGCCGGTCCAGGTCAAGCGCGAGACCAAGGCGGTGGCCCGGGAGCGCGCGGAGCGCCTCCTCGACCGGGTCGGCCTCGGCGACCGCACCGGGCACTATCCGGCACAGCTCTCCGGCGGCCAGCAGCAGCGCGTCGCGATCGCCCGCGCGCTCGCCATGCAGCCGAAGCTGATGCTCTTCGACGAGCCGACGTCCGCGCTCGACCCGGAGCTGGTCGGTGAGGTCCTGGACGTGATGCGGGACCTGGCCGAGGACGGCATGACGATGATCGTCGTGACCCACGAGATGGGCTTCGCCCGCGAGGTCGGCGACAGCCTGGTCTTCATGGACGACGGCGTGGTGGTCGAGTCCGGCCACCCGCGCGACGTCCTGACCAACCCGCAGCACGACCGGACGAAGTCGTTCCTGTCCAAGGTGCTCTAGCGGCGGAGCAGTACGACGTGGAAGGGGCGGTACGAGGATCCCGTACCGCCCCTTCCGCATTGCCGCACCGCGTGCCGTCACGGCAACAGATCGGACTTGAGCACCAGTTCACGCAGTTGCGCCCGGGTGAGCGGGTAATTCTTCATGACCGGGCCGAGCGACCCCTGCCCCGCGAAGCCCGTCCAGTCCCGGACGCTCAGCAGGGTGCCGTTCCTCAGCAGCAGCGTGGCATGCAGTTCGGGCCCGCTGTACGCGGGCTGGACCGCCTTCTGCGCCGGCCAGCGCCAGATGGTCAGCACCGCGCCGCCGGACACCGTCTCGCGGGTGCACTGCTCCTTGCGGGGCGTCTCGTGGGGCATGCCGCACGGATCCGGTTCGGGATTCTTCACGTGCTTCGCCGTGTACACGGTGACGAATCCGGTGCCGCCGTCCCGGGAGACGGCATAGTCCCCGTCGTAGGGCCCGACCTTCTTGCCCCCGAGCGGCTTCTTGGTCCCCTTGAGGAGCTGCCCCAGCGACACCTGACGCACTTTCCCGACACCCGCGGGCAGCAGCTTCCCGAACCCCGTCAGCTCGGCGGCCGGCGAGGCGGCCGGGCTCTGCCCCTGCCCGCCCGACAGCGCCCCTGATCCGAGCACGACCGCCGCCGCGACGGCCGCCGCGGCCACCCCGGTCACCCCCGCCCGCCGGCGCAGGCGCAGCCGCGCGGCCCGCGCGAAGACCGACTCGCTCCCCCGGCTCTCCGGCACCGGTACCGCGCCCGCCGCCTTCCAGAGCAGTTCCCGCACCATCTCGTTCTCGCTCATACGAATTCCTCCTGCACCGCGGCCCGCAGCGCCGCGAGCCCCCTGGCCGTGTGGCTCTTGACCGTGCTCTCCCGCATCCCGAGCAGTTCGGCGGTGGCGGCGACACTGAGGTCCTCCCAGTAGCGCAGCACCAGCACCGCCCGCTGTTTGGGCGCGAGCGAGGCGAGAGCGGCCCGCACCATCACCCCGGTGTCGCTGTCGACGCCCTGTCCCGGTACGTCTGGCAGCTCGCCGTACGCCTGCTCGCGCCGCCAGAAGCGGCGGCGGGCCGAGATGAAGGTGTTGACCAGCGTCTTGCGCGCATAGGCGTCTAGATTCTCCAGCCGCCCGTGTCTGCGCGCGCCGAGAACGACCCTGACCAGCGTCGTCTGGACGAGGTCCTCCGCCTCGTCGCGGTTGCCGCACAGCAGATACGCACTACGGAACAGCGCCGTGCGCCGGCCCTCGACGAAGGCGTGCAGCTGCGCTTCCGCGCCCCGCGTCATCCCTCCCCCTTCCCCGGTCCACCGGGTGACGGACCGTCTCACCCGTATCAGTGCGGTGACCCGCGCGCGGGGACGCGGAAGAGGCGGTACGAATTTTCCGTACCGCCTTCTTCGCTTTCTCGCACCGCCTCTTGCGCCGTGGGCCCCTACTTGAGCGCGAGCAACAGCGTGTCCGAGGGCGAGCACCACACCGCCCGGGCCTCCCCGAACCCCTTCTCCCGCAGTGTGTGCGCGTGCCACGCCGCCGAAGGCATGTCCCCGTCCGAGTGCTCGCCGTAGATCTCGAACCGGCGGGCCGTCGGCCCGGCCAGCACCGGGTCCTGAGCCGCCAGCTGCCACCACTCCGCCCAGTCCAGCGCGCCCGCCGCCTTGGCCTGATCCATATGGCGATGGCGCAGCGCCCGCTCCGCCGCATTGATCCGGGGCGTGCTGTCGTCGATCATGTGGTCCGCGTTCATGAAGACACCGCCGTCGCGGACGAGTCCCGCGACCTGACCGTAGAGGACCGCGAGGGGTTCGCTGTGCAGCCAGTGCAGGGCCGTGGCGGTCAGGACGGCGTCGTACGAGTCGTACGGCAGCCCCGCCGCCCACCGCGGGTCCTTGAGGTCGGCGGTGACGAACGAGACCCGGTCGTCGCCCGCGAAGGTGCCCTCGGCGATGGCGAGCAGGGCCGGGTCGAGGTCGACGCCGGTGCTGACCGCGTCCGGGAAGCGGGCAAGCAGCCGGGCGGTGATGCTGCCGGTGCCGCACGCGAGGTCCAGGACCCTCGGGGCCGTACCGACGAGCGCCTCGACCATGTCGAGCATGATCCGGAACCGTTCCTCGCGGTCCGGCATGTACCACTCCTGCTGCCGGTCCCAGCTCTCCTGCCAGGCAGCCCAGTCGGCACCGGCATCGGTCGTCGTAGCGTCCGCCATGACACCCCTCCACACCGCTTGTCGCGTAATACCCTGGAAGCACGACCGGCTGTTACCCGACCGCACCACCGACCATAGAGCGCCCCGGTAAGGACTACAAGTGGAACTGGCCTATTACTCGGATTACGCCGTCCGTCTCGTCAACAGCGAGGAACCGGCCCGGGGCAAGGACTCCCTGACCTCGGTCGAGGCCGTCCGCAGCCTCTTCGGCGGCAACCATCAGGCCGCCCGGCGCGCCACCGAAGCCGACGTCACGCGCTTCCGCTCGGTACGGGCCCGGCTGCGCGCGGTCTTCGAGGCGGCCGACAAGGGCGAGGAGACCCTCGCGGTCGACCTGCTGAACTCACTCCTCCTGGAGTTCCCGGTCAGCCCGCAGATCTCCGGCCACGACCACCGGGACGAGGACGGCCGCCCGCTGTGGCACATGCACCTGGCCGACCACCCCTCCAACGCCACCGCGGGCTACGCGGCGATCGCGGCGATGGGCCTGGCCTTCCACCTCACCGAGCACGGCGTCGACCGGCTCGGCCTGTGCGAGGCAGCACCGTGCCGCAACGCCTACCTCGACACATCCACCAACCGCTCCCGGCGCTACTGCTCGGACCGCTGCGCGACCCGCGCCAACGTGGCCGCCTACCGGGCCCGCAAACGCCTGGAGGCGGAGCGTCCCGAACGGTCCGACGACAGCACCGGCCGCGCCGCCGAGAGCGCCCAGCGCACCGTCGCCAGCGGCGAACGCTGACCGGCCCCGCGCGGCCGCCAGCGGAACAGGGCCCGCCCGAGGATCAGTTCCTCCGGCACGGTCCCGTAGTCCGTGCTGTCCCCGCCCGCGTACGCGTTGTCCCCGAGCACCCACCAGCCGCCCTCGCGCGGCTCCACGGCCCGCTTGACGACCAGCAGGTCCTGCTGGAACGGGTGACGCAGGACGACGACGTCACCGGCCCTCACCCGGGCCCCGTACCGCACCAGGAGCTGATCCCCCTGGTACAGCGTGGGCACCATCGACGGGCCGGTCACCTCGGCCAGCCCGAAGGGCGCGGCGCCCCTCCCCCGCTCGGTCTCCTGCGACAGCTCCGGCATCCCCGGCACCTCCCCGGTCCGTTCCTCCACCAGTCTCAGTCTGACCCTGGACTTTTGTCCTAAGCCCATGGGGGCACTCGCGAAATCACGCTTCCCAGGGAGTAATGTCCCACCTGAGAAGACGATCACGAGGAAGGAATGCTCCATGCTTTCCCGCCTGTTTGCCCCCAAGGTCAAGGTCAGCGCGCACTGCGACCTGCCCTGCGGTGTGTACGACCCGGCCCAGGCCCGCATCGAGGCGGAGTCGGTGAAGGCCGTGCAGGAGAAGATGGCCGCCAACGACGACCCGCACTTCCAGGCGCGCGCCACCGTCATCAAGGAGCAGCGCGCCGAGCTCGCCAAGCACCACGTCTCGGTGCTCTGGAGCGACTACTTCAAGCCCCCGCACTTCGAGAAGTACCCCCAGCTGCACGTCCTGGTGAACGACACCCTGAAGGCCCTGTCCGCCGCCAAGGCGTCCACGGACCCGAAGACCGGCGAGAAGGCCCTGGAGCTCATCGCCGAGATCGACAAGATCTTCTGGGAGACCAAGAAGGCCTGATCCTCGATCAGACCTTGTGCCCTGCGGTCACTTCGGTCGCAGTGCCTCCCTGTCCGCACCCGGCCCGCAGGCCGCCGAGAACGGCGTCCATGGCGGTCCGGGTGCGGTCTTCTTCGCCCGGCCACGGGTGGGCGTAGCTCCGCAGCGTGATGAGGGCGGAGGCGAAGAAGTGACGCAGGTCGTGGGTCACCATGTGCGGCAGCTCGACGGGCTTGGGGCCCTCGCGCTCGGCAGCCTCGATCTCCGTCGTGAAGAGCCGCTCCTTGGAGGGGAGGGCGGCGAGGTGCGTCAGGAGAACATCCGTGACGACCTCACAGACCGGCACGGTGCGCCGGGACTTGGCGGTCTTCGGCGGGCCGGTCTCCCCGGCTGGAGGCGATGACCTTGTGCTCGGCATCTGCGGTCATGAGGCGTACGAGGACGTCGTAGATGTTGCGCACGCTGCCGGGGCCGAGTTGCTCGGACAGGCTCTTGAACAGCACCAGCCGGAGCGCGTCGTCGGTGATGCGCGCGGCCGCCTCGCCGGCGATGAGCGACTCCTGATCACGTATGACATGCCACGTTTGACGTAATGGGCACTTCGGGCTGGTCCGCTGCGTCACCCTGGAAGGGTTGATCACGGTCGTGTCAGGAGCCCTGTGTACGGATCACGTGAGAGGGCCGAGCGGATCGGCTATGACCGCCGGATGGTCCCGAGCGTGTCCGGGCGGGCGCCGCATCTGCGGTACGAGTCCGGCAGGGACATGGGGACCGGGACTTTGAGGACACCGGCGCAAGGCCGCGGCCATGGCACAAGGTGAGCGGCGACCGGACAGCGGCATGACGGACCGTTCCGAAGGGTTCGGTGAGCGGCTGCTGGGGGTGCTGCTGGACCGGGCACACGAGATGCCGCCGCAGCTGATCGCCCCGCTGATCGCGGAAGAGGTTGCCAGGGTCGGTGGCCGCGACGTCTCGATCCTGCTGCAGGACTACGGCCAGTTGGTGCTGGTGCCGCTGCCGGGTCGGCGGCTGACGGTCGGCGAGCCCGAGCCGATCGGTGACTCTCCCGCCGGCACCGCCTTCCTGCAGGCGACCACTGTCGAGGTGCCGCGGCCCGACGGCGTCCGGATGTACCTACCGCTGCTGGACGGCAGCGACCAGGTGGGAGTGATGGGCCTCACCCTGGACAGCGTCGATGACGACGACCGGCGACTACTGCGCAGGCTCGCCGGTCTGGTCGCCGACATGCTGGTCACCAAGCACAGCTACACCGACCAGTTCTTCCTCGCCCGGCGCCGCGAACCGATGAGCGTGGCCGCGGAGATCCAGTGGTCCCTGCTGCCGCCGCTGGCGATGTCCGTCCCGCAGGCAGCGGTGGCCGGAATCCTGGAGCCCGCCTACAGCGTCGCGGGCGACAGCTTCGACTACGCCCTCAACGAGGACATCCTGCACGTGGCCATGGTCGATGCGATGGGGCACGGTCTGGACGCCGCCACGATGGCGACCGTCGCCGTCGGGGCCTACCGGCACGCCAGACGGGCCGACATCGGCCTGTCCGAGATCTATGCGTTCATGGACCGGGCCATCGCGGAGCAGTTCGGGCCCGACCACTTCGTCACCGCGCAGATGATGCGTCTGAACGTCGCAACGGGCCACCTGCAGTGGGTCAACGCGGGCCACCCCGCACCGCTGCTGATCCGCGACCACCAGGTCGTCCGGCAACTGACCGGCCCGACCACCTTGCCGGTCGGCTTCGGCGGTGAAGAGCCCCGGATCAGCGAGCAGATGCTCCAGCGCGGCGACCGGGTGCTGTGCTTCACCGACGGCCTGATCGAGGAACACGAAGCCGGTGAAGAGCAGTTCGGCGAGGAGCAACTCATCCACTGGGTCAACCGCGTCGAACACACGGAGAAGGGAGTACGCGCGGTGGTGCGCGCACTCTCCCACGCTCTGAAGCAGCAACGGGGCGGCCGCACCAGCGACGACGCGACCCTCTTCCTGATCGAATGGCGCGGGGGCGCCGCCGACCACCTCGCCCTCCTGGAGTGAGTTCCTTGGGGGGTTCACTTCTCCGTACGGTGCCACGGCCATGGCCGCCACCGCCGGGGGCGGCCATGGCCGAAGGTCAAGGTCGCCATGCGGTCATCGTGGCTCGCGGTGAACAGCTGGATCACGATCACGCCCAAGGCGATCATCGCGAGGAGCACGCCCACCGTCGCGACGATGTCCATGCCTCTCACACTCCTTCTGCCGGGGTCGGCACGGGGCCGACGACCGTTCTGTCAGAAGTACGTGAGGCAGGGTGGCGGGCGTCATGGCCGCCTTCGGAGTCCCAGACCGCCTCCCGGAACGAGTCCGAGTCGGCCGCTGCCTCCGCCGCGGCCCGGAAGCGTTCGGCCTCATGGATCAGGCCGGTCGCCGTGAGGCTCCGCGCCGGGTCGGTGGCCGTGGCCATCAGCCGGGCCGCGGTGGCCGGCGCTGTCTCCGGTGGGATCACCAGCAGGTCCCAGCGGCCGACGGTGTAGGAGAGCAGCAGCAACTTGTGCGGGTCTTGCTCGGCCTCGAACCAGCCGACGTGCACCACGTGCCCGTGGGCGGGCACCCTTCGCGGGATGACCGGCCAGAACGTGGGGTTCACCGTCACCTGGGTGATCCGCCCCCACAGCGGGTCGAGGACCTCGATGAGCGCCGGAAGCTCCGCCGTCAGGTCGCGGGAACGGGGCCACCAGGCACCGTCGATCAGGGCCGGAGCGGTGCCGGCGGGTGCCAGCACGAGTCGGGGCGGCGACGAGGAAGGGGTCCGCTCCTCGACCGCGGGCGTCAACAGAATGGTCGCGGTCATGATGCGGACCCAACCCCGGGCCGGTCACGGCCGACCCGGTTGTCGTGAATCGCCGAGAACGACGTCAGCGTGGAAGCCGGTGTACGAGATGCTCTCGGTAATCACCAGGGTACTCCTCGTCGAGGTCCGGCGGACTGACAACGTGAGCGTGGATGTGTCGGCGGTCGCCCACTTCCGGGTCGTCGACGCCGTGAAGTCGGTCGTCGCCGTCGAGAACGTCGATGCGGCGATCAACCGGACCGCCCAGACCACCCTGCGGAAGGTCGTCGGCCGGCACACGCTCGACGAGACGCTGTCGGAGACGGACCACCATCACCGCGTACCGCGGTGGTCGTGCGAGCGAGCGATCCGTGCCACCAGGGCTGACTCGTGGCGGACGTCTGTCGCGCGCGCCCCTGGGGCATCGGCCGATGATGGGAGTACGGCCGAACACGCGGAGCTGATCATGACGGGTTGGCGGGTCAGGGACTACACCCAGGACGATCTCGAAGCCCTGATCCGAGTCGACATGGAGAGCGGCACGACCGAGGAGCCGCCGCTCTTCCCGCTCTCGGACGCCGTGACGGCTCTCCAGGCCGGCCACCCCGCTGTGGTGGCCACGGCAGACGACGCGCTGATCGGCGCCACGGTGAGCAGGGTGGAGGGCGAACAGGCATGGATCCTGCGCATCTGCATGGCGTCCGGCTGGCGGCAGCGCGGGCTGGGCAGTGCCCTGATCACCGCCCTTGAGCAACGGCTCTTCGCCGCCGGCGTCCGGGCGGTGCACGCCGTCCTGCCCGAGGGTGAGACCGGTGCCGCCGCTCTGCGCAACTGCGACTTCGGCGCCCGCCCCGGGCTGGTCTTCTTCGAGAAGCGCGGGCCGGTGACTCCGCAGTCGGCCGGCACGCTGTCCTCGCTCGGAGCGGAGCTGCCGCCGGGGGGACTGTGGCAGAAGGTCGCGGGCATGCAACGGGAGAAGCAGCTCATCGAGCGGCGCCTGGTCCTGCCGCTGGCCCATCCCGAACTGGCCGCCCAGCACGGAGTGGAACTGCCGCGGGCGGTGATGCTGTTCGGCCCGCCCGGGACCGGCAAGAGCACGTTCGCGCACGCGATCGCCAGCCGCCTGGGATGGCCCTTCCTCGAACTGTTCCCCGCCCGTCTGGCCGCCGAGTACGGCCTGGCGACCGGGCTGAACCGGCGCTTCGACGAGATCGCCCGGCTCGACCACGTCCTGGTCTTCATCGACGAGGTCGAGGAGATCGCCGGCGAACGCGGCGGCGCGGACGCGACCGCTGTCGGCGTCGTCAACGAACTGCTCAAGGCGATCGTCCGGTTCCGAAGCCAGGACGGACGGCTGCTCGTCTGCGCCACGAACAACGTGACCACGCTGGACTCCGCGTTCCTGCGGCACGGTCGCTTCGACTACGTGCTGCCGATCGGCCCTCCCGACCACACCGCCAGGACCGCGCTGTGGGAGAGCTACCTGGCCCGGGCGGGCGCACGGGCCGACAGCGCGGTACTGGCGTCCGCCAGCGAGGGATTCACCCCCGCCGACATCGCCCACGCGGCGCGAACCGTCTCCCAGGCCCAGTTCGAGCGCACCTTCGACACCGGAACCCGGACCGCGCCCACCACGGACGACTACCTGGACACGGTCAGTGACACCAAGCCCACGGTCAGCGCCGCCATGGCCCAGGAATTCGCACAGCAGACGGAGAAGTTCGCCCGCATCTAGCGTCCAGGCCGATGGGGGTCGATCTGCGACGGACGTGTCAGGTCGGCATAGGAGGCGTGTCGCTGCCCGTATCGATGAGGATCTGTGTGGCCTCGGTGACGTTGTCGGCCCGTACTGCCCTGGCCATCGCGGCGCGTGCCGCGTCGGGCGACGTGTCCGGAGGGATCAGCATCAGGGAGAAATGGTCCCGGTCGCCCCGGGTGATGAGGACGGTGTCGTCACCGACCGGGAAGGAATCGATGTGGACGACCCGGCCGTCGGCCATCACCCGGGTCGGCAGTCCGTCCCAGGCGCTGCCGTCCAGACCGACGTGGGTGACAGGCCCGAGGTGCTCGGTCAACGCGGAGATCAGCGAGGGGAGTTCGGCACCGATGTCCCGGGACCGGGGCCACCATGCACCGTCCAGGATTCCCTCGCGTGAGTGCGTCGTCTCCAGCCGCAGCAGCACCGTGCCGGGTTTCACCGACCGGTGGACGGCGTCCGGCAGGAGCCTGGGGAGGTCGGGGGTGTCTGAGTCGGCCATGGTGTCCGTCCGTCCGCAGAGAGCAGTGCGACCGCAGAGCGTGCGACCGCGATTCGCCCCTGTTGCCTCACCGTACTCCGCCCGACGCTCGCGCGAGCGCTCCGCCGCAGGGCGCGGTTACGGAAACAGGCAACGGCTCCGGCGTATACCCGCCGGAGCCGCCCTTCCAGGTCATTGCACGTGAGCGTGCGCCGACCTGATTCCTACATTACGCCAAAGGGATTAATCCGGCATGAACCATCCTTGCGAAGGTTCACTCCGGTCCGAGAAGGCGACGCGGCGACTCAGCCACGCCCTTCCTCATCTGTCTCCATCTGCCGGATCCCCTGGTGCGTCAGCGTGATCATCGCGGGCGTGTTGCCCCTCCCCCAGTCCACGACGACCCAGCCTTCGCCCGCCAGATACGTACAGGCAGCGGCCATGTCCTGCTCGGGGATGCCGAGGTCGGTACGGAGCTTCGCCCCATCGACACCCAGGAGGCGATTGCCTTCGGCGGCTTGGTACAGAGCCTGCATGATCCTCTCGCGGTACGTCTTCCGGTCTCGCAATATCGCCATGACGTGCCTTCTTCCACCTCCCCTGGTCGGGCCCGAGTCGATGTCATCCGCGGTCGCTGTCGCCGTTGGGCGTGTCGGCGGTCCCGTCCGCAGCCCGTCGGCGATGCCTCCGGAGCCGGCGACCGATCCCCGGCAGGGCATCGCTGTAATGGAAGGCAGCGATCCGTTCGCTGTGCTGTGCGTTGAGCCGGTGGATGAGAACGACTCCGAGGGCGATCACGACGAGCAACACCGCCACGGCGATGAGAGTCATGGTCCTCTCACCTCCGCCGGCGGGCGGGCAGACGCCCTGTCGAACCCATGGGCCGGGACAGGGACGACGGCGGACGTGCTCCGCCATCGGTCTCCCACGCTTCTTCCCTGCTTCGGGCATCGATCCTTTCTGCTGCTCCCTCCAGGGCCGGGGCATCGATGTCGGCGCCGGCCATCAGCTGTGCGGCGGCTTCCGCACCGGATTCCGGCGGAATCACCAGCACGTCCCGACGACCATCCGCGGTGAAAAGGGTGACCCTGTGCGGATCCTGCTCCTCGGTGGACCAGCCCACCTGCACGGTGCGCCCGGTGACGGACACCCGACGCGGGATGACAGTCCAGTAGGCCGGGTTCACCGTGATTCCTGTGATGCGGCCCCAGACGTCGCCCAATGCCTCCGTCAGGAGTGGCAGCTCGCGGGTGAGGGCACGGGAGCGAGGCCACCACATGCCGTCCAGCCCGCCCGGCCCGGGGGTCAGGGACAGCCGGGCCGGCGGCGCGGGCCTGCTCGATGTCGTACGGTCAATGGTCACGGGCATGCCGCGAACCGATCCCCGGGCTCATGGATGCGACCCGGTGTTGTCGATCACCGGAAACGGCACCCGCAGCGGAGCCGGTGCGCGAAGAACTCCCGGTGCTTTCACACTACTCCGCCCGCTGATCCAAGAGGTCGCGGATGACCTGGTATTTCCCTGCCTTCAGGACCTGCTCCCGAATGCCCGAGGCGCCCCCTGTCAGAGCCAGTCCTTGCGCTTGAACGTCAGATAAAGAACGACGGACAGGACCACGATGACGGCAGCGGAGGTGATGAATCCCGACTCGCGGCCGAACCCGGGATAGGGGAGGTTCTGGCCGTAGTAGCCGGTGATCGCGGTGGGTACGGCGAAGATCGCGGCCCAGCTCGTCACCTTCTTCATGATCAGGTTCATGGTGTTGGCCTGGACCGAGAGGTTCGTCTCCATGACCGAGGCCACCAGGTCCCGCAGTGATTCCGTCCATTCGGTGGCACGCAGCACGTGGTCGTAGACGTCCTGGTAATACGGGACGAGAGGGGTGGTGATCACGTGCAGGCCGGGGCGCATGAGGGTGTTGACCACCTCCCGCATCGGGAGCACGACGCGGCGCAACTGGACGAGCGATTTGCGCAGCGCGAAAGCCCGGCGTTGCACGGCTTCGATCTCACGGCGCCCGGCCACGAAGAGCAGACCCTCCAACTCCTCGATGCCGTCGTCCAGTTGCTGGACCGCGGCGAAGTGGCCGTCCACGAGATGGTCGAGCAGGCCGTGCAGCAGGAATCCGACACCGTGGCCGGCCAGGTCCGGGCTCTCGTCCCAGCGGCTGACGACGTTCTCGATGTCGAAGCCGTCATCCTTGCGGACGGTGATCATGGCCTGACCGGTGAGGAATACGGCGATCTCGCTGTACGACAGTTCCGCATCGTCCGGACTGACGGTGACGGAATAGGCGCTGAGGAACTCGTGGGTGCGATAGCGGTCGAGTTTCGGCCGCTGCCCACGCTGTGCGGCGTCCTCCAGAGCAAGTTCGTGGATGCCGAACTCCTGGCCGAGCATGGTGAATTCGGCGGTCCCGGGCCGGTACAGGTCCAGCCACAGGACCGACGCCGGATCGGCGAGATACGCGGAGACGTCACTGGCGGGAAAGTCCTCCAGGGCGAGAGTGCCTTCGCGATACAGCCGGGTACGCGTCACCATGGCCCGAGGCTAGTGTCTTGCGCCCCGATCATGCCGCTTCGCCCCGATCGCCAGCGTGGCAGGCTCCCGACATCACCGGACAGCGGACGCACCCGCGCACATGCTCTCCGGCCAGTACCGCAACGAGACGATTCGGCGCCCCAACGGTCCCGCGAGCGGGACAGCAGTCCGCACGCAGTCAGCAGGTCACCGGCCCAGCCCACTACAAGGAGACCAAGAAGGCCTGAACCGCGACTGTTCGAGTTGCGAAAGCCTTACCCGACCGCACCCGGACCCCGGCTTGCCGACGGTCCGGGTTCGGTTGATCCGAACGGCTGGTGTGCGGCGTCCGGAGCCTGGGACGCCAGGGACTTGAGTGGTTCACCGGTCAGGCGGCAGATCCGCCACTCGTCCAGGAACTCCGCGCCGAGGGACTCGTACAGACCGATCGCCGGTTCGTTCCAGGCCAGCACCCACCACTCGAAGCGCTCATAGCCGCTGCGCAGGCAGAGCGCGGCGAGGGCGGCGAGCAGGGTCCTGCCGTGGCCGCCGCCGCGGGCGTGCGGGCGTACGTAGAGGTCCTCCAGGTGCATGCCCCGGGTTCCGGTCCAGGTGGAGAAGCGCGGGTACCACAGGGCGTAGCCCACGACCTCGCCCGTGGTGTCGTCCTCGGCGATCAGCGCGTAGGCCGCCGGGTGGATGCCGAACAGCGCCTCGCGGAGCTGCTCCTCGGTGGCCCGGGCCTGCTCGACGGCCCGTTCGTACTCGGCGAGTTCGCGGATCATCGCGCGGATCGCGGCGACGTCGTTCTCGGTGGCGGCCCTGATCATGCTGCAGATACTCGTCGATCGCGCCGAGGCGTGTCCACCGAGTCGATCACGTCCATCGCGTTCCGAAAGGCGCAGAGGCCGACCGGTCGTCCGGGCGGCCTCTGGAGTGTGGTGCCGGTCAGTGCCGGCCGTCGTGGTCGTCCTCGCCGACCTCCAGCAGGCCGGCCGCCGCGCCCACGACCCGCGGGTCGGGGCTGCCGACGACCTCCTCGTCCTTGTCGGCGTAGTCGAAGCGGGCCAGGACGCTGCGCATCGCCTCGACGCGGGCGCGCTTCTTGTCGTTGCTCTTGACCACGGTCCAGGGTGCGTACTCGGTGTCCGTCTCGCGGAACATCGCGACCTTCGCCGCCGTGTAGTCGTCCCAGCGGTCCAGCGAGGCCAGGTCCATCGGGCTGAGCTTCCACTGCCGTACCGGGTCGACCTGGCGGATGGTGAAGCGGGTCCGCTGCTCGCTCTGCGAGACCGAGAACCAGAACTTCACCAGGTCCACCCCGTCGTCCACCAGCATCCGCTCGAACAGCGGCGCCTGGCGCATGAAGCGCCGGTACTGGTCGTCCGAGCAGAAGCCCATGACCCGCTCGACGCCGGCCCGGTTGTACCAGGAGCGGTCGAACATCACGATCTCACCGGCGGTGGGGAGGTGTTCGACGTAGCGCTGGAAGTACCACTGGCCGCTCTCGCGTTCCGTGGGCTTCTCCAGCGCCACGACCCGGGCGCCACGCGGGTTCAGGTGCTCCGTGAAGCGCTTGATCGTGCCGCCCTTCCCGGCCGCGTCGCGTCCCTCGAAGACGATGACGATCCGGCGTCCCGTCTCCTTGATCCAGTTCTGCAGCTTCAGCAGTTCGATCTGCTGCAGCCGCTTGTGCCACTCGTACTCCTTGCGCTCCATGCGGGTCGCGTACGGGTAGTTCTCCCGCCAGGTGTCGATCGGGGATCCGTCCGGGCGGATGAGTACGGGGTCGTCGGGGTCGCTGTAGTCGACCTTCAGATGGGCCAGGTCGGCCAGGTCGGACAGCAGGTCCGGCGTCGTCATCCAGTCCTCCTCAGCGGCTCATGGGTTCGGGGTTTCGGGGTCAGTGGAACTGCGGAACGATCAGGTAGATGCCGTAGGCCACCACCGCCACGCAGGCGAGGAAGCACAGCCCTGCCTGGGCGGCGCCGACGGTGCTGGTGCTGCCCTGTTCCTTGGCTCCTTCGTAGCGTGCGAGGCCGAGGACACCGAAGGCGAAAACGACCACCACTGCGACTGTAACTCCGATGCTCACAGCGGTGACCTGGCCGAGTGCGGTCCAGTCGATGGTCATGGGAACTCCCTCACTCAGGCGGCGGTGTCGACGTGGGACGGGGGCGTGGTGCGGATGGCGACCTCGTGGTGGTCGTTCACGTTGTCGGCGTGGATCGGGTTGCGGCGCGACAGCAGGACGATGCCCGCCGCGAGCGCGGCGCCGACCAGCGCGACGACGATCGTGCCGAAGTTGCCGCCGTGCTTGACCGCGGCCGCGGAGATGCCGCCTACCAGCGCGGCGCACGGCAGGGTGATCAGCCAGGCGGCCACCATGCGGCCCGCGACGCCCCAGCGGACCTCCGCGAGCTTCCGGCCGAGGCCCGCGCCGAGGATGGAGCCGGAGGCGACCTGCGTGGTGGACAGGGCGAAGCCCATGTGGGCGGAGGTCAGGATGACGGCCGTGGAGGCGGTCTCGGCCGCGAAGCCCTGCGGGGACTGGATCTCGGTGAGGCCCTTGCCCATGGTGCGGATGATCCGCCAGCCGCCGATGTAGGTGCCGAGGGCGATGGCGAGACCGGCGCAGAGGATCACCCAGACCGGCGGTCCTGCCCCGTCCGGGAGCGCGCCGACGGAGATCAGGGTCAGGGTGATGATGCCCATGGTCTTCTGGGCGTCGTTGGTGCCGTGGGCGAGCGAGACCAGCGAGGCGGAGCCGATCTGGCCGAGCCGGAAGCCCTTGGTCACGGAGTCCGCGCGGCCCCGGGTGGTGAGCTTGTAGGCGGCGTAGGTGGCGATCAGGGCGGCGACGCCCGCCACGACCGGCGAGGCGAAGGCCGGGATGATGATCTTCTCGACGACCTTGTCGAAGTTCACCGCACCGGAGCCGGCCCCGACCCAGACCGCGCCGATCAGCCCGCCGAACAGGGCGTGCGAGGAACTGGAGGGAAGTCCGACCAGCCAGGTCACCAGGTTCCACAGAATCGCACCCACGAGCCCCGCGAAGATCATCGCCGGACTCACCTTGGCGTCGTTCACAATGCCGCCGGAGATCGTCTTGGCGACCTCCGTGGAGAGGAAGGCTCCGACCAGGTTCAGCACACCACTGATCAGAACAGCTGTCTTCGGCTTGAGCGCACCGGTTGCGATGGACGTGGCCATCGCGTTCGCCGTGTCGTGAAATCCGTTGGTGAAGTCGAAAGCGAGTGCAGTGACGATCACGACCGCCACGAGGAACGTGATGTGGTCCATTCCTTTAT
This sequence comes from Streptomyces sp. Ag109_O5-1, assembly GCF_003814875.1. Classification (GTDB taxonomy): domain Bacteria; phylum Actinomycetota; class Actinomycetes; order Streptomycetales; family Streptomycetaceae; genus Streptomyces; species Streptomyces sasae. The sequence continues at coordinate 4,281,944 of NZ_RKQF01000001.1, forward strand.
GCAAACAAGGATGCGCCAATTGCGCGAGAACTGGAGGGAAACGAACGCACAAGAACAAACCCGGTCCGTGTGCACAATGTGCATGCCATCCTGGTGCGATGACCCTGGAGGACCTGAGACGGCTGCGCCGGGCCCGCGACCGGATGGACCGCGAGTACGCCGAGCCGCTCGACATGGCCGAGATCGCCCGTACCGCCCTCATGTCCCCCGGCCATTTCCAGCGCAGCTTCCGCAAGGCCTTCGGCGAGACGCCGTACAGCTACCTCATGACCCGGCGGGTCGAACGGGCCAAGGCGTTGCTCAGGAGGGGCGACCTGACGGTGACGGAGGTGTGCATGGCCGTCGGCTGTACGTCGCTGGGGTCCTTCAGCTCGCGCTTCACCGAACTGGTCGGGGAGACACCGAGCGCCTACCGGGCGCGGGACCACGAGGAGAGCACGGTGATCCCGTCCTGCGTGGCCCGCACGTTCACCCGCCCGCGCCGCCGGCCGTACTGACCGTCCGGGAAACAGTCGGGAAGCGGTGCGTGCCGCACCGGCCCAGGTCACTCCCCGCTCCCCGGCCGTACACTGGGCGTCATCATCAACTCCGTTGCCCGACAAGGCGTGTGGACGACCAGGCCTTTGCACACATCCGGGGGAGCCGTGGCAACCGCGTTCATCTGTGTCCTGAGCCCCGACCCGGTCATGGACGCCGAGTCCCTGACCGACTGGCTCACCGGCGAGCCCGAGCTCTCCGGCAGGGTCCGGCTGACCGGGGGCGCCCCGGCCGCGGGCCAGTTGGGCGTCCCGCTGGACACGGTGTCCGTCCTGCTGGGCGCGGGCGGCCCGCTCACCGTGCTCGCCTCCTGCCTGCGCGCCTGGATCACCCAGCCGCGCCGCAGCGACGTCAAGCTCAGCGTCAGTCGCGAGAACGGCCCCGCGATCGAGATCGACGCCAAGCGGGTCAGCCGCGAGGACATGGCGGAGCTGCTGCGCCAGGCCCTGGACCGGCACCAGGATCCGCAGGCGTGACGTGCGCCTTCCCGACCCCCTCCGCTCCCGGGTCGTGCTGATCGGCGCGAGCCGCTACTCCGACCCGGCCCTGCCCGATGTGCCGGTCGTCGAGAAGACCGTCACCGATCTCGCCGGGCTGCTCACCGAGCCGCACCACGGGCTCGTCCCCGAGAGCCATTGCACGGTCCTCCTCGACGACGGCGACCTGCGCACGGTCGGCGACCGGCTGCGCTCGGCCGTCGCCGGGGCCGAGGACCTCCTGCTGGTCCACTACGCCGGTCACGGCCTGGTCGCCGGCCGCCGCCACACCCTGTACCTGGGCCTGCCGGACAGTCGCTGGGAGGCGCCCGAGTTCAACTCCCTGGAGTACGACAAGCTCCGCGACGCCGTCCTCGACTCCCCCGCCGAGACCAAGGTGGTGATCCTCGACTGCTGCTTCTCCGGCCGGGCGGTCGGCGACCCGCTCGGCGGCGGCGCCGTCGGCCGGATCGAGCAGCTGGCGGTGGCGGGCACCTATGTCCTGACCTCGGCCCAGCGCGACCAGGTCGCCCTCGCCCTCCCGGACGAGGAACACACGGCGTTCTCCGGCCGGTTGATACGGCTGCTGCGCGAAGGGGTGGTCGGCGGCCCCGAGTTGTTCACGGTCGACGACCTCTACCGCCGGCTGCGCGCCATCATGGCCGCCGAGGGCCTGCCCACCCCGCTCAACCGGGGCGCCGGCACCGCCGCTTCCATCGCCCTCGGCGTCAACCGCGCGTTCGCCGCGACCGCGGGACCCGAACTGCGCCGACGGCACGGCGCCGCCGTCGAACAGGGCAAGGCCGGAGACTGGGCCGGGGCCGCCGAACAGCTCCAAAAGACCGTCGCCGAACAGACCAGGATCCTGGGCGCCGAACACCAGGACACTTTGCGCGGCCGCCAGTCCCACGCGCACAGCCTGGGCGGCGCGGGCAGTCCGGCTCAGGCGGCGGACCTGCTGCGCCGGCTCCTCGCCGACCAGCTGCGGCTGCTCGGCCCCGACCACGAGGACACCCTGCGCACCCGGCAGTTCCTCGCCGTCAACCTCGGCGAGGCGGGGCACCGGGAGGAGGCGGCCGGCCTGCTCCGGCTGCTGCTCGCGGACCGGGAGCGGGTGCTGGGCGGGGAACATCCGCACACGCTGCGGACCCGCCATCTGCTGGCCCGGAACCTGGCGTTCACGGGTGGCCGGGAGGAGGCGCAGGCGCTGCTCGGTGAGGTGGTGGCGGTGCGGGAGCGGCTGCTGGGGACGGACCACCCGCACACCCGGCGGGCTCGGGAGGATCTGGCGGGGGTGAGCGGTGTACGAGAGGTTCGGTGAGCGGGCCCAGGGCGTGGTGGAGACCGCCCGCGACGTGGCACGGCGGCTCAGGCACTGGTACGTGGAGCCGGGGCATGTCCTGCTGGCGCTGCTAGAACTGGACGAGGAGGACACCGTACGGATGCTGGGCGCACCCGCCGAGGCGCTGCGCGGCGGGGTGATCGGCGCGCTCGGCAGGGGAACCGTGGCGCCGGGCGATCACCTGCCGCTGACGGGCGAGACCGTCGCGGTGTTCGAGCTGGCGCCCCGGGAGGCGGACCGGTTCGGCGACCGGACCGTGGAGCCGTTCCATGTCCTGCTCGCCCTGTTGTCCGCCGGGAACACCCTGGTCATGGACGTCGTCGCGGCCCACCGGGTCGCCCCGGGGCGGGTACTGCGGCCGGCCACGGGATCGCCGGCTCCCACCCCTGCGGACTCCGGGTCCCGGGACCCGGCCACGGCCCCGGCCCACGACCCCTATGTCTGGGCCATGAGCTGACCGGGCACGGCGGCCCGTTTGCTCCTAGCCTGACCCCATGGACGTAAAACTCGCGCAGTGTTTCATCGCCGTCGACGACCACGACAAGGCGCTGGCCTTCTACCGTGACGTCCTCGGTCTGGAGGTCCACAACGACGTGGAGTTCGAGGGGATGCGATGGGTGACCGTCGGGTCGCCGCAGCAGCCGGGCGTGGAGATCGTGCTGGAGCCGCCCGGTGCCAACCCGGACGCCTCCCCCGCCGACCGCCAGGCCATGGCCGAGCTGCTCGCCAAGGGCATGCTGCGCGGGGTCATCTTCTCCACCACCGACTGCGACGCGTTGTACGAGCGGGTGCGGGAGTACGGCGGTGATGTGATCCAGGAGCCGATGGACCAGCACTGGGGCGTGCGGGACTGCGCGTTCCGGGATCCGGCGGGGAACCTGCTGCGTTTCACGGAGCGCCGGGACGCCAGGTAGCGCACTTACGATCACCGTATGACCATCCGCTGGACGTACGCCTTCGCCGACCGCCCCGCCGCGCACCTCGCCGCCGCCCGGGACTTCTGGACGGCCGTCACCGGCACCCGGCTCTCCGCACCCCGCGGTGAACACGAGGAGTTCGTGACCCTGTTGCCCGCCGCCGGCGCGGACGCCTGCGTCAAACTCCAGGGCGTCGGGGCGGGCCCCGGCGGAGCCCACCTGGATCTCTGCGTCGAGGACGTGCCGGGCCTGGTGGAGCGGGCCCGGGAACTCGGCGCCGCGCCGGTCGCCGAGCACGAGGGGTGGGCCGTACTGCGGTCGCCCGCCGGGCAGTTGTTCTGCGCGGTGACCTGGCACGGCGAGTCGGTACGGCCACCGGTGGTGGCCGGCAGCAGGCTGGACCAGGTCAGCCTCGACATCCCGCCGTCCGCGTACGACGCGGAGACCGCGTTCTGGGCGGAGCTGACCGGCTGGGATCTGCTGACCGGTTCGCTGCCGGAGTTCCGGGTGCTGAGGCCGCCGGCCGGCCTGCCCGTCCGGGTCCTGCTCCAGCGGCTCGACGACGAACGGCCCGCCGCCGCCCATCTCGACCTGGCCTGCGCGGACATCGCGGCGACCCGGGCCCGGCACGAGGAGCTCGGTGCCGTGCACCTGACCGACGGCCGGCACTGGAGCGTGCTGCGCGACCCGGCGGGCGGTGTCTACTGCCTGACCGGCCGGGACCCGGAGACGGGCGGTCTGCCGGCCGTCACGCCCGGGGCCACGGCTCCACATCCACCACGGCCGTGACCGGGATCGGCCCGTACACGTGCGGGAACTCCTCGCCGCCCGGCTCCGGCGCCTCCCACTTCACCGGCACGCCGACCCGGGCCGGGTCCACGACCAGGACCACCAGCTCGTCGGGCCCGTCGTAGGAGCCGTACAGGAAGGCGGCGATGCGCGGGAGTTGGTCGCGGGTGGAACAGTGGATGAAGCCCTCCTCCTGGAGGGTGCGGCCGCGGGTGGAGATCTCGTAGCCGCCCCGCGCGCGGGCCTCCTCCCACAGGGAGCGCTCGGTGATGTGCAGGATGTTCGGGAGTTCGGTCATACGGTCACGCTACGGCGTCGGCCGGGCACGGGGCTCGGGATGATGCGCGTCGGCTCCGGGTGGAGGCGGCGACCGCCGCTCCTGCCCACGCGACGGCCCGGTGCACTCGGCGCAGTCGGGGTTGCGGCAGGGCCCGGGCCCCCACACCGGAACCCAGGCGCCCAGCGTCTTGTGCCGCCGCACCACGCTCTCGACGGGCTGCCCGCAGACCGGACAGGTCTGACGGCGCTGGCTGTCCATGTCCCCAGCGTAGGCCCGGGCGGTGCGTGGCGCCCGCTGCCCGCTGCCCGCGGGAGGGGCGGAAGCGGCGGGCCCCGCACACCGTGGGGATGTGCGGGACCCTTCGGACCGGAGCCCCCAGGGGGCCGTGCGGGGTCAGGAGCCGCGCGGTCCCGGGGACTCCGGGGTCTTCACCTGCTGCGCCGGGTCACGAATTCGGCGAGCGCGAGCAGGCCTCCGGCCGGCTCGGGGTCGGGCACGGCGCGGGCGAGCTCCTGCATCGCCCGGGCCATCCGGTCGGCCGCCTCGGCCTGCGCCCAGTCCCTGCCGCCCGCCCGCTCCACGGCCAGTGCGGTACGCGCGATCGCGTCGGTGTCGGCCCGCACATGCGGCTCGGCGTACAGCTCGGCGAGCTCGGCCGCGGCCGGCGTGCCGGAGGCGAGCGCCGCGACGACCGGCAGGGACTTCTTGCGGGCCGCCAGGTCGGCACCGGCCGGCTTGCCGGTGCGCCGGGGGTCACCCCATATCCCGATGACGTCGTCGATCAGCTGGAAGGCGAGTCCGGCCTGTCGGCCGAAGCCGTCGAGGGCCGCCACCTCGTCGTCTCCCCCACCCGCGTACAGCGCGCCAAGGGCGCAGGCGCAGCCGAGCAGGGCCCCGGTCTTGGCTTCGGCCATGGTGAGCACCTCGTCGAGGGTGACCTCGTCGGGGGCCCGGTTCTCCATGGCCGTGTCCGCGTGCTGCCCGGCGCACAGTTCGAGGACGCAGTCCGCGAGCCGGGCGGCGGCCGCGCCTGACGCGGGGTGCGGGTCCTCGGCGAGCAGCCGCAGGGCCAGCGCCTGGAGGGCGTCCCCGGCGAGGATCGCGTCGGCGTCGCCGAACACGGTCCAGGCCGTGGGCCGGTGCCTGCGGGAGGTGTCCCGGTCCATGACGTCGTCGTGCAGCAGTGTGAAGTTGTGCACCAGCTCCACGGCCGCCGCGGCCCGTACGGCGGCCACCCGGGCCCCCGGGCCGCCGAGCGCGTCGGCGGCGGCGAGGACCAGCGCGGGCCGGATGGCCTTGCCCGCGTTGCCGGAGGCCTCAGTGCCGTCCGCGTGCTCCCATCCGAGGTGGTAGCGCGCGATCCGCCGCATCGAACCGGGCAACGACTCGACGGCAGCACGCAGTTCGGGGTCGACGGACGCCCGGGCACGCTCCAGTATCGCCACCGCCTCGCCACCGTCGAGCGGCTCGGCGTGCTCCGGCGGCACCCCCGCGGAACGCTCCTGCCTCTCCGTCACGAACTCGGCCATGACCTCCCCCTCGCGGAGTGCGCATACGGTGGCGTGTCCGCCCCGGCTCGGCACGTACCCCGAGGGTGTACCCGCCCCGGAGGGCGGGGACACGGCCACCAAGTGCGGAAACGTCACCTCCAGCGGCCGATTTCGACGTTCTCCAGCACGCCGAGGGCGTCCGGGACCAGGACGGCGGCCGAGTAGTAGGCCGTGACCAGGTAATTGATGATCGCCTGCTCGTTGATGCCCATGAAGCGGACCGAGAGACTCGGCTCGATCTCGTCGGGGAGCCCGGACTGCCGCAGTCCGATGACCCCCTGGTCGGCCTCGCCCGTACGCATGGCGATGATCGAGGTGGTCCGGGCCTCGGTCACCGGGATCTTGTTGCACGGGTAGATCGGGACTCCGCGCCAGGTCGGGATGCGGTTGCCGCCGATCTCGACGCTCTCCGGGACCAGTCCGCGCTTGTTGAGCTCTCGCCCGAAGGCGGCGATCGCGCGCGGGTGGGCGAGGAAGAGCTTGGTGCCGCGCCGGCGGCTGAGCAGCTCGTCCATGTCGTCCGGGCTGGGCACGCCGTCGTGCGGCTGCAGCCGCTGGTCGTACTGGCAGTTGCTGAGCAGGCCGAACTCCCGGTTGTTGATGAGCTCGTGCTCCTGGCGCTCCTTCAACGCCTCGACGGTGAGCCGCAGCTGCTGCTCGGTCTGGTTCATCGGCTGGTTGTAGAGGTCGGCCACCCGGGTGTGGATGCGCAGCACGGTCTGGGCGATGCTCAGTTCGTACTCACGCGGCCGGGCCTCGTAGTCGACGAAGGTGTGCGGGATGTCGGGCTCGCCGCTGTGCCCGGCCGCCAGGGCGACCTCCTTCTCGCCGTACTTGTTGGTGCGCTGCTCGGGGATCGCGCGCAGCTCCTGAAGGTGCTCGCGCAGCGAGTCGGCGCGCTCCGCGACCTGCTCGAAGTCCTGCCGGGACAGGGTCAGCACGGTGCAGGCGGTGTCCGCGCGGGCCGTGTACTCCCAGATGGCGTCGGGGTCGAGCAGGCCCGCCTCGCCGAAGTACGCGCCGTCGGCGAGGACGCCGAGCACCGCGTCGTCGCCGTACGGGCCAGTGCCGATCTTCTCCACGCGGCCGTGGGCGAGCAGGTACACCTCGTCCGTCTGGTTGCCGAACGAGGCGATGACCTCGCCCGGGGCGAAGTCGCGCTGCCGGCAGCGCTGGGCCAGCTCGCCCAGCACCGCGTCGTCCTCGTACGCCCGCAGGACCGGCAGCTCGCCCAGTTCCGCGGGGATGACCTCGACACGGTCGCCGGTCTTCACGAACGTGATACGGCCGTCGCCGACCGTGTAGGTGAGCCGCCGGTTCACCCGGTAGGTACCGCCCTGGACGTCGACCCATGGCAACGTGCGCAGCAGCCAGCGCGAGCTGATCTCCTGCATCTGTGGTGCGGACTTGGTGGTGGTGGCCAGGTTCCGCGCTGCCGCCGTGTCCAGAGACTGCTGCGGCTTGCCCTGATCCGTGCGGACCTCTTCGCCTACCGACATAAGGAAATGCCCTCCCATACCTGCGCGGGCGCCGAACTGCCCGCGCATCGGTCTCACGGGCCACCCTGTCATCACCGAGCGTGTCTGGACCATTACCCGAAAGAGCGGGAATAGATCATCGGACTACTGGGCATGCCGAGCGATTGCGCGATACGGAGCCCGTGATATACGGACTTGTCCTGATCAGTTCGCACGCGATACGAACGGACTTGAGGAGTCTGGTCCGAAAAGACCGACTTCTGTAGAAGTTCCATGACAGGCCGGCACGAATGCGAAGGAGGCAGTCATGGCCCCACCCATGTCCGCGGATGCTTTCCTCGACACGCTGCGGAGCACGGGCGTCAGGGTCGTCGAGGTCGGCGACTGGAGGGAACACAACCGGAACCACAAGGGCCCCTGGGGCCCCGTCCACGGCGTGATGATCCACCACACGGTGACCCATGGCGCCGAACACACGGTCCGGCTCTGCCGCGACGGGCGCCCCGGTCTCCCCGGCCCGCTCTGCCACGGGGTCGTCACGAAGGACGGCACGGTCCACCTCGTCGGCTACGGCCGTGCCAACCACGCGGGCCTCGGCGACGACGACGTCCTGCGTGCGGTGATCGCCGAGAAGGCCCTGCCGCCGGACAACGAGGCGAACACCGACGGCAACCGGCACTTCTACGGCTTCGAGTGCGAGAACCCGGGCGACGGCGCGGACCCCTGGCCGCAGGCTCAGCTGGACGCGATAGAGAAGGTGGCCGCGGCGGTGTGCCGGCGGCACGGCTGGTCGGAACGGTCGGTGATCGGGCACGCGGAGTGGCAGCCGGGGAAGGCGGACCCCCGCGGCTTCACGATGGCCTGGCTGCGCGCCCGTGTCCGGGACCGCCTGAAGTGAGCCCGCACCGGTACCCCGGGCGACAATGACGACGTGACCAGCGCCGACATACTCACCCCCCGGCTCCCCTCGCCCCTCGACGAGGTGACCGACGACCGTTTCGCCCGTCACGGCGTCCGCCTCCTCCTCAAGCGGGACGACCTGATCCACCCGGACCTGATCGGCAACAAGTGGCGCAAGCTGGTCCCGAACATCGAGGCGGCGGCGGGCCGGCCGGTCCTCACGTTCGGCGGCGCGTACTCCAACCATCTGCGGGCGACGGCCGCCGCCGGCCGCCTCCTCGGCTTCCCCACGACGGGAGTGGTACGGGGCGAGGAACTGGCCGGCCGGCCCTTGAATCCGTCCCTCGCCCGGTGTGCGGCCGACGGGATGCGACTGCACTTCGTCGACCGGCCGGCCTATCGGCGCAAGGCCGAGCCGGAGGTGCTGGCCGCTCTGCTGCGGGCGGCGGGCGCCGAGGACGCGTATGTGGTGCCGGAGGGCGGCAGCAACGCGGCGGCCGTACGAGGGTGCCGGGCCCTGGGCGAGGAGTTGCGAGGGCGGGCCGACGTGGTGGCGGTCGCGTGCGGCACCGGGGGCACGCTGGCCGGGCTGGCCGCCGGACTGGGGCCGGACCGGCGGGCGTTGGGGGTGCCGGTGCTCAAGGGCGGTTTTCTGGCGGGGGAGATAGCGAGACTTCAGGTGGAGGCGTTCGGGGGGCGGCGGGGGCAATGGTCGCTCGACGAGCGGTTCCACTTCGGCGGATACGGGCGTACGACACCGGAACTCCACGCCTTCGCGGAGGACTTCGAGGACCGGCACGGGGTGCGGGTGGAGCGGTTGTACGTGGCCAAGCTGCTGTACGGACTCGTGACGATGGCGCAGCAAGGGGCGTTCGGGCGGGGGACGGCCGTGGCGGCCGTGATCACGGCCTGACCGGCGCGTGGGAGCGGCCTGCCGACGGCTTCCGGCTCACGCCGCCTCCCGGTACGCAGCCGCCTCCTCCAGGTCCAGTCGGCGCAGCAGCGTGCGGAGCATCTCGTCGTCGATGTAGCGGTGGTCCCGGAGGCGGACGAAGACCTCGCGCTCGGCGCTGATCATCTCGCGGGACAGCCTGCGGTACGTGTCGTCGACCGTCTCGCCGGTGACGGGGTTGGTCTGGCCGAGGCGCTCCCAGACGGCGTTGCGGCGGCGTTCCAGGACCGTGCGGAGGCGGTCGGCGAGGGGCGGCGGGAGTTCGTTGCGGTCGTCGGAGAGGAGCTCGTCGAGCCGGTTCTCGGCCGCGCGGGATGCCTGCGCCTGGGCGTTCGCCTCGGCGAGGGTCTCGGCCTGCACGTCCCGGGGCGGGAACTTCATGAGGCGGATCAGCGGGGCCAGGCTGAGGCCCTGGACCACGAGGGTTCCGATGACGGTGGTGAAGGTCAGGAACAGGATCAGGTTGCGCTGCGGGAACGCGCCGCCGCCGTGCACGGTGAGCGGCAGCGAGAAGGCGATGGCCAGGGAGACCACGCCCCGCATGGCCGCCCAGGACGCGACGACGGGGCTTCTCCAGGTGGGGTTGTCCTCCCGCTCGCGGATCCGCCGGGACAGCAGCCGTGGCAGGAACGCGGCCGGGTAGATCCACACGAACCGGGCCGCGACCACCACGACGAAGAGGGCGATCGCGTACCAGGCGGCGTCGATGCCCTCGTACGCCCCGAGGCCCTTGAGGACCACCGGCAGCTGCAGTCCGATCAGGGCGAAGACCGCCGATTCCAGCAGGAACGCCACCATCCGCCACACCGCCTCCTCCTGGAGACGGGTGGCGAAGTCGACCTCCCAGGCGCGGTGGCCGAGATAGAGGGCGACCACCACGACCGCCAGTACACCGGAGGCGTGGAACTGCTCGGCGACGGCGTAGGCGACGAACGGGATCAGCAGCGACAGCGTGTTCTGGAGCAGGGGCTCCCTCAGATGCGTACGCAGCCAGTGGATCGGCACCATAAGCAGCACACCGACCACCACGCCGCCGAACGCGGCCAGCAGGAACTCGCCGATTCCGTCGACCCAGGACGCGCCCTCGCCGAGGGCGGCCGCGACGGCCACCCGGTAGGCGGTGATCGCCGTGGCGTCGTTCAGCAGGGACTCGCCCTGCAGGATCGTGGTGAGCCGGGACGGCAGCCCCACCCGGCGGGCGATCGCGGCGGCCGCGACCGCGTCCGTGGGCGCCACGACCGCGCCCAGCGCGAGCGCGGCGGGCAGCGGCAGTCCGGGCACGATCGCGTAGGCGGCCCAGCCGACGACGAAGGTGGCGAACAGGACGTATCCCACCGACAGCAGCGCCACCGGCCGCATGTTCGCCCGCAGGTCGAGATACGAACTCTCGGTGCCCTCCTTGTACAGCAGCGGGGGCAGCACCAGTGGCAGCACGATCTCCGGGTCGAGGGTGTAGTCCGGGACTCCGGGGACGTACGACACCAGCAGTCCGACCGCGACCAGCAGCAGGGGCGCCGGCACCGGAGTGCGCCGGGCCGCACCGGCGATCGCGGCGCTCCCCGCCACCAGCAACAGCAGTGGCATCACGTCCATGGTCCTCGCCCACCCTCGTTTTCCGCGCGGCCACCCGCACGCCCGTCGTAATCTGGCAATCATGAAACAGTGCACGCACCGCGACGCGCTGCCGCACCCGGAACCCGAGCCGCTGAACGAGACTTGCCCGGAGTGTCTCGCCAAGGGCTGGCACCCGGTCCAGCTGCGGCTCTGTCTGACCTGTGGCCACGTCGGCTGTTGCGATTCCTCGCGGGGAAGACACGCGACCGGTCACCACGAGACTTCCGGTCACCCGGTGATGCGGACCTTCGAACCCGGCGAGGACTGGCGCTGGTGCTTCGTGGACCACGTCCTCGTGTGACACTGCACCTCGTGTGACACTGCACTACGGCTGGTGAAGTACGCCGCACCGACGATTCGACGGTTCGACGCCGGGGTACGTCAACCCGGCGCGCGCTCTTCCCAATTGGGCAGGGCAACCCCCTAGACACGGAGCGTATCCACAGGTTTACTGTGAGTGACGCCAGGGGGTTGGGGTCCCGGGGACAGAAAAGTTCGGAGCGCGGTAGCGTCACCGCTGAACCACGTAGTGCGTTACCCCGGGGGGCGACCCTCGGCCCCGAATAGCTTGTACCACCATGGAGGTGAGGGTGTCCCAGATCGCAGGCGAGCCCGCGACCCAGGACTTCGTGGAAGTCCGGCTGCCGGCTGCGGGTGCCTACCTGTCGGTGCTGCGCACGGCCACGGCCGGTCTCGCCGCCCGCTTGGACTTCACCCTGGACGAGATCGAGGACCTGCGCATCGCAGTGGACGAGGCCTGCGCGATCCTGCTCCAGCAGGCCGTTCCCGGCTCGGTGCTCAGTTGCGTCTTCCGCCTCGTCGACGATTCGCTGGAGGTCACGGTTTCCGCCCCGACCACCGACGGCCACGCCCCTTCGCGCGACACCTTCGCCTGGACCGTGCTCTCGGCCCTCGCGGGCAAGGTGTCGTCGGCCGTCGACGAGGACAAGACCGTGTCGATCAGCCTGTACAAACAGCGCGGCGCGGGACCCGGGCCGGCGTGAGGAACGGGGACGGGCCGGTGCGGGACGAAGAACGCGGCACACGGGGGCTGCCGGCCGGGGGCGAAGGCCCCGAGGCCGGCTCCCGCCGCATGGCTGACGGCATCGACGGCATCCCGGAACAGGCCAGGCAGCACCCGGAGGACCCCTCCGCGCAGCTCGGCCCGGACGGTGCCGTGCAGAGCACGCCTCCGGACGAGCGGAACGGGGTCGCGGCCCTGGACCATGGGGGTGCCCCCGCTCAGGCGAAGTCGAGAGTGGCGGAGGCGGCGAGGGCTCGTGGAAGGGCAACGGGCGGGACGATGAGCGAGCACGAGCGATACGCCGAGGACCAGGCGCTGGCCGCGGAGGTCGTGCAGGCGACCCAGCACACACCTCAGGACCGCAGCGGGGCGCGCGCCTTGTTCGTCGAGCTGCGCACGCTGAAGGAGGGCAGCGCCGAGTACGCGGAACTGCGCAATCGGCTGGTCCGGATGCATCTGCCGCTCGTCGAGCACCTCGCGCGCCGGTTCCGCAACCGCGGCGAGCCGCTGGACGACCTCACCCAGGTCGCCACCATCGGCCTGATCAAGTCGGTCGACCGTTTCGACCCGGACCGGGGCGTGGAGTTCTCCACATACGCCACCCCGACCGTGGTCGGCGAGATCAAGCGTCACTTCCGCGACAAGGGCTGGGCGGTCCGCGTACCGCGCCGGCTGCAGGAGCTGCGCCTCGCTCTGACGACCGCCACCGCGGAGCTGTCCCAGCAGCACGGCCGCTCCCCCACGGTCCACGAACTGGCCGAGAAGCTCGCGATCTCCGAGGAGGAGGTCCTGGAGGGTCTGGAGTCGGCCAACGCGTACTCCACGCTGTCCCTGGACGTCCCCGACACCGACGACGAGTCCCCTGCGGTCGCCGACACGCTCGGCGCGGAGGACGAGGCCCTGGAGGGCGTCGAGTACCGCGAGTCCCTCAAGCCGCTCCTGGAAGACCTCCCGCCCCGGGAGAAGCGGATCCTTCTCCTCCGCTTCTTCGGCAACATGACCCAGTCCCAGATCGCCCAGGAGGTCGGCATCTCCCAGATGCACGTCTCACGGCTGCTGGCGAGGACCTTGGCTCAGCTCCGGGAAAAGCTGCTGGTCGAGGAGTAGGCCCGTCGGCCCGGTCTTCACGACGCCCCGCACTGAAGCGCCCCGAAAGGGGCGCGCGGCTGTATTCATATGCGGCTCCGCCGCGTGGGCGCGACCAACCCCCACCGGCCCGCAGATCAGCTACTGCGCCCCGGCCCCTTGATTCCAAGGGCCTGGGTAGTAGCCGAGTTCACGAGCAACACCAGCGAGGCGATCGAGACCACCGCGAGAGCGATCCCCACCGGGATCGCGATGCTGTCGGCCTGCAGCAGGTTGTAGGCCACCGGCAACGCCATGATCTGCGTGATCACCGCCGGCCCCCGGCTCCAGCTCTTCCGCAGCAGCAACCCGCGCGCGGCGAGCAACGGCAGCAGCGCCAGCACGATCACGGTGACGCCCCCGGTGACCGCCTGCCCCCGGTCGTCCGGCGACCCGGTGAGCCCGAGCACGAGCATCCACACCCCGCCGGCCACCAGTGCCAGCCCTTCCAGCCCGGCCAGCGCGGCGGCATACGTCAGCCGCCGCGGACGGGGTCCGTCGGTCACATCGGCCTTCTCAGCCGTAGGCGCATCGCTCACGCCGAGAAGAGTAGCCCTCGCCCCGGAACGCCGGCCGCGGCCCCGCGGGGACACGTGTTCAGACTCACGCCCCTTTCTCTTACCCGATCCCTAACTCGGTCTGGGCCGGGTACTTCCCAGTAGGTACGCTGCAATCCATGCGTGCACTTCTCGTGGTCAATCCGGCGGCAACCACCACAAGCGCACGTAGGCGCGATGTCCTGATCCACGCACTCGCGAGCGAAGTGAAGCTCGAGGCGGTCACCACCGAGTACCGCGGCCACGCCCGCGACCTGGCCCGGCAGGCGGCGGAGAGCGACGACATCGACCTCGTCGTGGCACTCGGCGGCGACGGCACGGTCAACGAGGTGGTCAACGGCCTGCTGCACGGCGGCCCCGACCCGGACCGGCTGCCCGGCCTCGCCGTGGTCCCCGGCGGCTCCACCAATGTCTTCGCCCGCGCCCTCGGTCTGCCCAACGACCCCGTCGAGGCCACCGGCGACCTGCTGGACGCGCTGCGCGAGAAGCGTGAGCGGTTCGTCGGTCTCGGTCTGACCGCGGGCACGCCCGGCACCGTGGACGAGGCGGTCCCGGCCCGCTGGTTCACCTTCAACGCGGGGCTCGGCTTCGACGCCGGCGTGGTCGGCCGGGTCGAACAGCAGCGCGAGCTCGGTAAGAGATCCACGCACGCTCTGTACGTTCGTCAGGTCGTCCGGCAATTCCTCGGCGAGCAGCACCGCCGGCGCGGCACGATCACCCTTGAGCGGCCCGGCGCCGACCCGATCAACGATCTTGTCGTGGCGATAGTCTCGAACACCTCGCCCTGGACGTATCTCGGCAATCGCCCGATGTACACGTCGCCTAAGGCCTCGTTCGATAAGGGCATCGACGTACTCGGTCTCAGCCGTCTGTCGACCGCCGCGGCTGCCCGGTATGGCACACAGTTGCTCACTTCGTCCCCCGAGCGCGGACCCCATGGAAAGCATGCGGTGTCCCTGCACGACCTGGACCAGTTCACCTTGCATTCGAAGGTGCCCCTCCCCCTCCAGATGGACGGCGACCACCTAGGACTGCGTACGAGCGTGACGTTCACAGGCGTACGCCGCGCACTGCGTGTGATTGTGTGAGCGGAACGGGCTAAAGTCCTTTCACTCGAACGTTTAGGCCAGGATCCACCCCATGGAAGTACGGCTGTGACCCAGTCGACACCGAGGAATCAAAAAAAACTTTCCGGAAGGGGTTGTATCCGTCGCTGAGGTTTGCGAGGCTCTACGTGGCGATCGGGACGGCCCGCAAGACCGGCCTCCACTGATCACCGGAATCCCCCTTCAACTCACAGGACCCCTGCCAGGGAACCTGGCGGTCGGCCCTTCACTTGTTGAGGGATTCGTGAAAGCGTTCACATTCACAAGCAACGTGCATGTAATACCAAGGAGAGGTAGCAGCCATGGACTGGCGTCACAACGCCGTTTGCCGCGAGGAAGACCCCGAGCTCTTCTTCCCCATCGGCAACACTGGTCCTGCGCTGCTGCAGATCGAGGAAGCCAAGGCCGTCTGCCGTCGCTGTCCTGTTATGGACCAGTGTCTGCAGTGGGCGCTTGAGTCCGGCCAGGACTCCGGCGTCTGGGGTGGCCTCAGCGAGGACGAGCGTCGTGCGATGAAGCGCCGTGCCGCCCGCAACCGGGCCCGTCAGGCCACCGCCTGACCCGACCCACCCCGCTAGCCTGAGCTTGGCGGCGCGTACAGCGAGTACGCATCTCCCGCCCCCGAGCCGCAGCGCGCAGTACCCCCGATGCGCTTAGCAAGAGCGAGAGCAGCAACGAGCGAGCAGCCCCGAACCCACCAGGTTCGGGGCTCTTTGCTGTCCGGGAGACCTACTTCTGCGGGCGCACCGGCACGTCCAGGATCACCCGGGTCCCCCGTTCCGGCGCCGGCACCATGTCGAACGTGCCGCCCAACTCGCCCTCCACCAGCGTTCGTACGATCTGCAGACCGAGGTTGCCGGAGCGGTGCGGGTCGAAGCCCTCGGGCAGGCCGACGCCGTCGTCCTGGACGGTGACAAGGAGTCGGGCCTCCTTGGTGGTACCGCCGCGGACCGCCGTCACCTCCACGCTGCCGGTGTCGCCCTCGCGGAAGCCGTGTTCCAGGGCGTTCTGCAGGATTTCGGTGAGAACCATCGACAGCGGGGTCGCGACCTCGGCGTCGAGTATCCCGAAGCGGCCGGTGCGCCGGCCGGTGACCTTGCCGGGTGAGATCTCGGCGACCATCGCGAGCACCCGGTCGGCGATCTCGTCGAACTCGACCCGCTCGTCCAGGTTCTGGGACAGCGTCTCGTGCACGATCGCGATGGAGCCGACCCGCCGTACGGCCTCCTCCAGGGCCTCCCGGCCGCGCTCGGACTCGATACGCCGGGCCTGGAGGCGCAGCAGCGCGGCGACCGTCTGGAGGTTGTTCTTCACCCGGTGGTGGATCTCCCGGATGGTCGCGTCCTTGGTGATCAATTCCCGCTCACGGCGCCGCAGTTCGGTGACGTCCCGGAGCAGCACCAGTGAACCGATGCGGGTGCCCTTGGGCTTGAGCGGGATCGCCCGGAACTGGATCACCCCGTCCTCGGACTCGATCTCGAACTCGCGCGGCGCCCAGCCGCTGGCGACCTTGGCGAGCGCCTCGTCCACCGGCCCCTTGGTCGGGGCGAGTTCGGCCGTGGTCTGGCCCAGGTGGTGGCCGAGCAGATCGGCGGCGAGGCCGAGGCGGTGGTAGGCGGAGAGGGCGTTCGGGGAGGCGTACTGGACGACGCCGTCCGCATCCACCCGGATCAGGCCGTCGCCGACGCGCGGCGAGGCGTCCATGTCGACCTGCTGGTTGGCGAAGGGAAACGATCCGGCGGCGATCATCTGCGCCAGGTCCGAGGCGCTCTGGAGGTAGGTGAGCTCAAGGCGGCTCGGGGTGCGAACGGTCAGCAGGTTGGTGTTGCGGGCGATGACCCCGAGGACCCTGCCCTCACGCCGTACCGGGATGGACTCGACCCTTACGGGGACCTCTTCACGCCACTCCGGGTCGCCCTCGCGGACGATCCGGCCCTCGTCCAGGGCGATGTCCAGCATGGGGCGGCGGCCGCGCGGGACCAGGTGGCCGACCATGTCGTCCTGGTAGGAGGTGGGGCCGGTGTTGGGGCGCATCTGCGCCACCGAGACATACCGAGTGCCGTCCCGGGTGGGGACCCACAGGACCAGGTCGGCGAAGGAGAGGTCGGAGAGCAGCTGCCACTCCGAGACCAGCAGATGCAGCCACTCGAGGTCGGAGTCGTCGAGGGCGGTGTGCTGGCGGACCAGTTCGTTCATGGAGGGCACGTCTGTGAGCGTACCTGGCGGTATGTGGATGGCCGAAAAAGAGCGGGCCAGGGAAGCCGGAAGGGCCCGGAAACACCCGCGGGCCGCGGCGCCTGGGAGGGACC
Organism: Streptomyces sp. Ag109_O5-1; assembly: GCF_003814875.1. Classification (GTDB taxonomy): domain Bacteria; phylum Actinomycetota; class Actinomycetes; order Streptomycetales; family Streptomycetaceae; genus Streptomyces; species Streptomyces sasae. Next base: position 4,298,900 of record NZ_RKQF01000001.1, read on the forward strand.
CTCAACCCTCCCGGCACCGCAGCCCGGAGCAGCAACGGCCGCGGGGTGTGCGGTCCCGGTCGGCCGAAGGTGAGGATCCGGGGCAGTCAGGGCAGAGAGCTCCGGTTCCTCGGTCCGCCTTCCTGTGCGGGGAAGACGGAAGAATGCACCTACGCAATTGTGGACTAGACCACGATGTGTGTCCATGCGTTGGAGTCTGTTCACAGTTGGTGCGGTGGCAGCCTAGCCCGCCGCGGTCGGCCGTGGGGGCGGATGGCCGGGGCAATTTTCCGGGACCGGGCGGAGCCCCCGCCCCACCTCGAGGAAGTTTTCCGTTATTCACCCCATCTGACGTATTCACGTAACCTCACCCTTGTCCCCTATCTCTGCTTTCTCTGCACCGGACCCATCGGCGCCAGGGGCTGGTTCTGTTAGATTGATCCCATCAGATTGGTCTAAACCACATAGCACTCCAGACCCCCAGCCCTCTTCAGAACGGCAGGCCCAGCGTGGAAGTTGTCATCGTTCCGGATGTCGCGGCGGGTGGCGAGCTGATCGCCGAGGCCATGGCGCGGTTGCTGCGGCGCAAGCCGGACGCGCTGCTCGGGGTGGCCACGGGCTCGACCCCGCTGCCCGTCTACCGGGCGCTCACGGCCAAGGTGCGCGCCGGTGACGTGGACATCTCGCGGGCGCGCATAGCCCAGCTCGACGAGTACGTGGGCCTGCCGGCCGAGCATCCGGAGTCCTACCGTTCGGTGCTGCGCCGTGAGGTGCTGGAGCCCCTCGGGATCGGGATGGAGGCGTTCCTCGGCCCGGATGGCACGGCCGAGGACGTGCAGGCCGCCTGCGAGGCCTACGACACGGGGCTGGCGCGGGCCGGCGGTGTGGACCTGCAGCTGCTCGGCATCGGCACGGACGGGCACATCGGGTTCAACGAGCCCTGCTCCTCGCTGGCCTCCCGGACCCGGATCAAGACCCTGACCGAGCAGACCCGTGCCGACAACGCCCGGTTCTTCGACGGTGACGTCGACCAGGTGCCGCACCATGTGATCACCCAGGGCATCGGGACGATCCTGGAGGCACGGCACCTGGTGCTCCTCGCCACCGGCGAGGGCAAGGCGGACGCGGTCGCGGCGACCGTCGAAGGGCCGCTTGCCGCGGTGTGCCCCGCGTCGGCGTTGCAGCTCCACCCGCATGCCACGGTCGTGGCGGACGAGGCTGCGGCTTCCAAGCTGAAGCTCGCGGATTACTTCCGGTACACCTTTGTCAACAAGCCGGAGTGGCAGGGGATCTAGCGGTCGTGGGTCCGGCGCGGGCCGATGGGGGGATCGCGCCCGCGCGGCGGTAGCCGCACATCCAATACAGCCCCGCACCCCTATCGGGGCGCGAAGCCTAACGGGGTGCCATTACTTCCGCCGCTGCCACACCGCACACCCTCGCCGCGCCGTGGGTCGCGATGTGCAGGGCGCCCCTCGGCGGTGCCTGGGGTACGCCCATCTCCACCACGATCGTGTCCGGGCGGGCCTTGAGCAGGACGTCCAGGGCCCGGCCCATCCACGGGTGACGGTGTTCGTCCCGTACCACCGCGACGATACGGCGGTCCCCCGCCGCGACGAACGCCGCGTGGCCCGCATCCTCGCCCGCGAAGCTGCCGGTCTCGGTGCCGGGCAGGAGGCGGGTCAGTTCGGCGGCCACGCCCCAGGGGGTCTCGTCGCCCACGGCGATGTTGGCCACCGGGGTGAGGGAGGCGACGAAGGGGGCTGCGGCCAGGGGCGTGAAGGAGTCGACGCGCGTCACACGGAGCGCGCGGCGGGCCGCGACAAGGCCGATGTCCGTGGGCGCGAGGTCCGGGTGGGCCGACTCCGCCGTCCTCGTCCAGCGGGCCAGCACCCGTACCCGTTCCGCCGCCTCCGTCAGGCGTTCCTCCGGTAGCTCGCCGGAGCGGACCGCCGCGACCAGGGCGTCGCGCAGCCGTCGTACCGTCTCGTCGTCCGCCAGACCGCCGCCCACGCAGATGGCGTCGGCTCCGGCGGCGAGGGCGAGGACGCTGCCGTGTTCGATGCCGTAGGTCGCGGAGATGGCCTGCATCTCCATGCCGTCGGTGACGATCAGGCCGTCGTAGCCGAGTTCGCCGCGGAGGAGTTCGGTGAGGACGCGGTGGGACAGGGTGGCCGGGCGGGCCGGGTCCAGGGCGGGGACCAGGATGTGCGCGCTCATGACGGCGCGGGTGCCGGCGGCGATGGCGGCCCGGAAGGGGGCCAGCTCGCGGGAGTGCAGGACCTCGGCCGTCGCGTCGATGCGGGGCAGGTCGAGGTGGGAGTCGACGGCTGTGTCCCCGTGGCCCGGGAAGTGCTTGGTGCAGGCCGCGACTCCGGCCGTCTGGAGGCCGGTGACATAGGCCGCCGTGTGGCGGGCGACCAGGTCCTGGTCGGCGCCGAAGGAGCGGACGCCGATGACCGGGTTGGCCGCGTTGGAGTTGACGTCCGCGGACGGCGCCCAGTTGAAGTTCACGCCGCAGGCGGCCAGGCGACGGCCCAGTTCGAGGGCGACCTGACGGGTCAGCTCCACGTCGTCGACGGCGCCCAGGGCGTGGTTTCCTGGGAAGGAGGAACCGGTGTGCACCTCAAGGCGGGTGACGTCACCGCCCTCCTCGTCGATGGCGACCAGGACGTCGTCGCGTTCGGCCCGCAACTGGGCGGTGAGAGCGGTGAGTTGCTCGGGCGAGGTGATGTTGCGTCCGAACAGGCCCACCGAGGCGAGGCCTTCGCCGAGCCGGCGCAGCAGCCAGTCGGGGGCGGTGGTGCCGGTGAAGCCGGGCTGCAGGACCGTCAGCGCGTCGCGGGTGAGCGTGTCTGTGCCGCTGGCGAGTGTCGTCATCGGATGGGGTTATCCCTTCACGGCGCCAGCGGTCAGGCCCGCGGCCATCTTGCGCTGGACGAGGAGGAACAGGACGACGATCGGCACGGCCATCATGGTGGAGCCGGCCATCATCGGGGCGTATTCGGTGCCGTGCTTGGTGGTGAAGTTGGCGAGCCAGACGGTCGCGGTCTGGTGCTCCTGGCTGAGCAGCATCAGGGCGTAGAGGTACTCGTTCCAGGCCTGGATGAAGGCGTAGACCGAGGTGGCGACCATGCCCGGGGCGAGCAGTGGGAAGACCACGCGGATGAAGGCGCCGGTGCGGGAGCAGCCGTCGACCATGGCGGCCTCCTCCAGCTCCTTCGGGATGTTGACGATGAAACCGCGCAGGGTCCACACCGTGAACGGCAGGATGAAGGTCAGGTAGGTGATGATCAGGCCGCTGAGCTTGTCGTACTGGTCCAGGTCGTTGAGGAGCAGGAAGACCGGGATGATCATGGCGACCAGCGGGACCATCTGGACCGCGAGGATGCCGACGATCACGATCTTCCGCCCGCGGAAGGCGAACCGGGAGATGGCGAGGGCGGCCAGCAGGCCGATGACCATGCCGATCGCGACGACGGAGAGGGAGACGATGAGGCTGCGGCCCACCGGACCCCAGAAGTCGGCGATGTCCAGGGCGCGGCGGAAGTTGGACAGGGTGATGCCCGTGGGCAGCAGGCTCGGGTCCGGGTCGATGGCGTCCTTCGCCGGCTTGAACGCCGTGTTCAGCATCCAGTAGACGGGGAAGCCCGCGGTGACGAAGACCAGGAGGCCGAGGATGTTCCAGCCCCAGCGGGACCCCTTGCGAGGGGTGGCGACGGTGCTCATTCGACCTCTCCGATCTTCAGCATCTGGCGCATGTACACGGCGACGACACCGAGCAGGAGGAGCACGGTGAGCAGGGCGATCGCGGAGCCCTGTCCGTAGTCGTTGACCACGAAGGCGCGGTCGTAGGAGTAGGTGGTCAACAGCTGGAACTCGGGCTCGGGGTGGCCGCCGCGCATCACGAAGACCTGCGGGAAGACGCCCATGTCCCAGATGACCGAGAGCGTCGTGAGCATCACGATGATCGGCTTGAGGATGGGCAGCGTGACGTAACGGAAGACGCCCCAGGCGCCCGCGCCGTCGAGGCGGGCCGCCTCCTCCAGTTCCGCGGGGACCTGGGTGAGCCCGGCGCTGAGCGTGATGACCACGAAGGGCACCGCCCCCCAGACCACCAGGAGCATGATCACGGCCAGCCCCTGCGGCCCGCTGGCGAACCAGTTGTGGCCGATCATCTCCACGCCCGGCAGCTTGCTGAGCAGGGCGTTGAGGATGCCGTAGTCGGAGTCGAAGAGCCACTTGAAGAGCGTGGTGGCGACGATGACCGGCATGCCCCAGCTGGCCACCAGCACGATGTTGACCAGGGTCTTCACCCAGCCGGAGACCCTCTGCAGCAGCAGGGCGATGAGCATGCCGACGACCATGGTGAAGACCACGCAGCCGACGGCGAAGACGATCGTGCGCAGCACGACCTGCCAGAACTCGGTGTCGCCCAGCACCTCGGAGAAGTTCCCGAACCCGACCCAGTCGGCGGGCTTGAACCCCCACAGCTGGGACTGACCGAACTCCTGGAAGGAGAGGGTGACCAGCCGGTAGAAGGGATACCCGAGGACGAGCCCGAGGATCGCCAGACAGGGCGCGAGCAGCAGCCAGGGAACGGCGGGCCCGCCGGCGCGCCGGTCCGTGTGTGGTCGTCGCGGGGAGTCCGGTGGAGGTGCCGGCACCTTGGCGGGTGTGGTCGTGTCAACGGCACTCATCGCGCACTCCTCAAGCAGATCGAGTCAGGCCCGCAGCAGCGCGCCCCCGAAGGGGCGCTGGGGGTCCCCCGGCCGAAGGTTGGGGGAGGAACTGCGCGACCAGCCACAACGAACCGGCACCAACCCACCGAGAGGTCGCGGCACTTTCCGAAATCACTGACCGGCCGGACCCGCCCCCGTCGCCCGGGCCCGGCCACAAACCGACTACTTGCTGTTGATGACCTTGTCGATGGCCACGTCGGCTTCCTTGGCGGCCGCCTCGACCGTCTCCTTGCCCGTGCCGATGTTCTGCAGCATGGTCTGCAGGACCTGAGCCTTCTCGACCTGCCCCCAGCCCGGTGCCATCGGGACGAACCAGTTGGACTCGGCCGCGGTGGCCGGGACCGCGGTCGCCGGGTCGCTCTTCAGCGTGGCGAGGTCGGTCTTGTTGTTCGGCAGGTTGCCCTTGGCCATCAGGCCCTTCTGGCCGGAGGGACCGGTGAACGCGTTGATCCACTCGGCGGCGACGCCCTGCGCCTTGGACTTCACCGGGATGGCGAGGTCGGAACCGCCGAGGAAGACCGGCATGTTCTTGCCGGACGGGCCGGGCATCACGAAGTTGACGAGGTTGTCCTTCAGCTTGCCGCCGGTCTTGTCGTTCTTCGGGTCGGCCGCGGTCGCGCCCTCCCAGGCGGCGCCGAAGATCATCGCCGACTTGCCCTGGCCGTAGACGATGTACCGGTCGGACTCGTCCTTGGTCTTGTCACCGTGCATGTACTTGTCGATGACGTTCTTGAACTCATTGAGACCCTTGAGGGACTCGGCCGAGGAGAGGTTGCCCTTCCACTGGCCGCCGTTCTCGACGGCGATGGAGCCGCCGGCGTCGTAGACGAAGGACATCGCCGCGTACCAGTCACGGGTCGGCTGGTACCAGGCGCTGAACTTGTCGCCCTCCTTCTTCTGGATCTTGTCCAGGTCGGCGGTCAGCTCGGTGTACGTCTTCGGCGTGGTCTTGATGCCGGCCGAGGCGGCGACGTCCTTGCGCCAGTTGGCGACACGGCCGCCGGCGTAGTACGGCACGCCGTAGGTCTTGCCCTGGTAGGTGACGGAGGCCTTGAGGCCGTCGAGCCACTGGTCGGAGCTGGTGAACTGGGAGGCGTCGACGGGGGCGAAGGCGCCCTTGACCATGTAGCCGAGCATCTCGGTGTTGCCCATCTCGACCACGTCGGGGGTCTTGTCCGTGGCGAGGACGGCGTCCAGCTTGGTGTTCTTGTCCGGCCAGCCGTAGTACTCGTGGTTGATCTTGATGCCGGGGTGCTTCTTCTGCACGGCCGCGTCGGCCGCCTTCACCAGGTCGGGCCAGTTGTTCTGCGCGTCCACCGTGAGCCAGACGGTCAGCTCCTTGGCGTCCGTCCCCTTGCCGGAGTCCCCGCCGTCCTTCTTGTCACTGCCACATGCCGCGATGGAGACGACCATGCCCGCGATACCGATCGCGGCTATCAGCTTGCGCTTCACGCCACCCTCCTCAGGATGCCCACACACCCCCCGGGCCATGAGGCCGGGAAACTGGACCAATGGTGTAGACCAGTACCGGGAGCTTGAACCAGACCACGAGCCCTGTCAAGAGACCCGGAAGCGGCCCTGACCAGCCGTTATGCGACCTATATATGCAAGAACCTTTAAGTAAGAAGGCAGCGAAAAGAGCGTCGGCGGAGTACGCTCGTCCGCTAGACCACTTGGCTTTGTGGACTAGACCAAAAGCGGCGGCGACGGTATACAGAAGGGATCACGACGTGACCCACGGCCGGAGCCGGGAAGGCGGAGCATGAGCACCGACGTCAGCAGTGCGGAGAACGAGAGCGGGACAGCCGTCCGTACCGCGCGCGTGCCCAAGTACTACCGCCTGAAGAAGCACCTGCTGGAGATGACGGAGACCCAGGCGCCGGGTACCCCCGTCCCGCCCGAGCGCACCCTGGCCGCCGAGTTCGACACCTCCCGCACCACCGTCCGCCAGGCCCTCCAGGAACTCGTCGTCGAGGGCCGGCTGGAGCGCATCCAGGGCAAGGGCACCTTCGTCGCCAAGCCGAAGGTCTCCCAGGCGCTGCAACTCACCTCGTACACCGAGGACATGCGCGCCCAGGGCCTGGAGCCGACCTCACAGCTGCTGGACATCGGCTACATCACCGCCGACGACCGGCTGGCCGCCCTGCTCGACATAAGCGCCGGCGGCCGGGTGCTGCGCATCGAGCGGCTGCGTATGGCCAACGGCGAGCCGATGGCCATCGAGACCACGCACCTGAGCGCGAAGCGCTTCCCCGCGCTGCGCCGCTCCCTCGTCAAGTACACGTCCCTCTACACCGCCCTCGCTGAGGTGTACGACGTGCACCTCGCCGAGGCCGAGGAGACCATCGAGACCTCGCTGGCCACCCCGCGGGAGGCCGGCCTGCTCGGTACCGACGTGGGCCTGCCGATGCTCATGCTCTCCCGGCACTCCCTGGACCGCGAGGGCCAGCCGGTGGAGTGGGTGCGGTCCGTCTACCGGGGAGACCGCTACAAGTTCGTGGCCCGGCTCAAGCGCCCGCAGGACTAGGACGGTTCACGACCGGCCGCCCCCTCGGCCGGTCGACCGGCAACCCCACCGGCCCCCTGCCGGGCCCCAACCGGCCCCCTCACCGGCATCTCCACCGAATCGACATACCGATATGCGGATGAGGTCTTCCGCTGACCTTGCGCGTTCGCCATGATTGCCTGCGCATTACACAGGTGAACAACGGTGATCGCCGTACGGTCAGTGAGGGGACGGAGCCGCGAGATGTCAGATGCGTCCGATGTGACCAAAGCGGCGGTGGTGACGCCTGTGCGCGTCGTCATCGCCATCTGCCTGATAGCGCCCTTCGTGGCGATGCTGTGGGTGGGCTCGTACGCCAAGACGGACCCGGTGTTCATCGGGATCCCGTTCTTCTACTGGTACCAGATGCTGTGGGTGCTGATCTCCACCGCGCTCACCGTGACCGCGTACCAGCTGTGGGAGCGTGACCAGCGCGCCCGCAAGGCCCGGAGCACGACCGGGGGTGCGCAGCGGTGAAGGACGGTGTGAACGGCGTCGCGCTCGGCGTCTTCGTCTTCTTCTTCCTGGCCGTCACGGTCATGGGCTTCCTGGCCGCGCGCTGGCGCAAGGCCGACAACGAGCACAGCCTCGACGAATGGGGCCTGGGCGGACGGTCGTTCGGGACCTGGGTCACCTGGTTCCTGCTCGGCGGCGACCTCTACACGGCGTACACCTTCGTCGCCGTACCGGCGGCGATCTACGCGGCGGGCGCGGCCGGCTTCTTCGCCGTGCCGTACACGATCCTCGTCTACCCGCTGATCTTCACGTTCCTGCCGCGGCTGTGGTCGGTGTCCCACAAGCACGGCTATGTGACGACCTCGGACTTCGTGCGCGGCCGGTTCGGCTCCAAGGGGCTCTCGTTCGCCGTCGCCCTGACCGGCATCCTGGCAACGATGCCATACATCGCGCTGCAGCTCGTGGGCATCCAAGCGGTGCTCGACGTGATGGGCGTCGGCGGCAGCGACGGCACCAACTGGTTCGTGAAGGACCTGCCGTTGCTCATCGCCTTCGGTGTCCTCGCGGCCTACACCTACTCCTCCGGCCTCCGTGCCCCCGCCCTGATCGCGTTCGTGAAGGACGGGCTGATCTACCTCGTCATCGCCGTGGCGATCATCTACATCCCGATCAAGCTGGGCGGCTTCGACGACATCTTCGCCAAGGCGGGCCACGCGTTCGCCCAGACCAACCCGGCGACCGGCAAGCCGCGCGGCACGCTGGCCCCGGCGGAGCCCGCCCAGTGGACGTACGCCACGCTGGCGTTGGGCTCGGCGCTCGCCCTGTTCATGTACCCGCACTCGATCACCGCGACGCTCTCCTCCAAGAGCCGTGACGTGATCCGCCGCAACACCACGATCCTGCCGCTGTACTCACTGATGCTGGGCCTGCTGGCCCTGCTCGGCTTCATGGCGATCGCGGCCGGGGTCAAGGTCACCAACGGCCAGCTGGCGATCCCGCAGTTGTTCGAGAACATGTTCCCGGACTGGTTCGCGGGCGTGGCCTTCGCGGCGATCGGTATCGGTGCCCTGGTGCCCGCGGCCATCATGTCCATCGCGGCCGCGAACCTCTTCACCCGCAACATCTACCGGGACTTCATCAAGCCGGACGCGACGCCGAAGCAGGAGGCCCAGGTCTCCAAGCTCGTGTCCCTGCTGGTGAAGGTGGGCGCGCTGGTCTTCGTCCTCACCATGGACAAGACGGTCGCCATCAACTTCCAGCTCCTGGGCGGCATCTGGATCCTGCAGACCTTCCCGTCGCTGGTGGGCGGCCTGTTCACCCGCTGGTTCCACCGCTGGGCCCTGCTGGCGGGCTGGGCGGTGGGCATGGTCTACGGAACGGTCGCGGCGTACGGCGTCGCCTCGCCCACCCAGAAGCACTTCGGCGGCAGCGCCAAGGAGATCCCGGGCATCGGCGAGATCGGCTACATCGGCCTGACGGCGTTCGTGATGAACGTAGTGGTGACGGTGGTCCTGACCTTCGCCCTGAAGGCGCTGAAGGCCCCTGAGGGCGTGGACGAGACCAGCCCGGAGGACTACACGGCGGACGCGGGCGACCCGGACGTGCAGGTCGAACTCCCGCCGGCCGTCGCGGGATCCGCACACTGACGAGGCCCGGCCCCGGCGCACGCGCGGCTCGCTAGTCGCGCGTACGCCCGGCCATCGCGTCCCAGAAACGATCCAGTTCACGGACGCGCATGCTCACCCAGGGCGGTGTCCTGCGGTGCAGGAGCCGGGGGAACCAACGGCGTACCCGGCCCGGCAGCAGGGCCTGCTGCTGGCGGCAGAACGGCTCGCGGATCTCTCCCCGGGGCAACCAGCCCCGGGGAGGGTACGGGCAGAGCTGGAACCTGCAGTCGGGCAGACAGGCGGATCCGGGTGCGGGCGGGGTGGATGTGCCGATCCGCAGTCCGGGACGCAGGGGCTCCCGGTTCGTGCGGATGCACGGCGGCAGTGGCGTACCGAGCTGCTCCGCGCGGGCCATGCGTTCCTCGACCTCGTCCGGATGCCCGTCGCGTTCGAGGAGGTTGAGCATGACCAGTACGTCGGCGACGAGGTGCTGGGCGCGCGGGTCGAGGGTGCTCCAGCCGACCGACGGCGGGATCCACAGGTTGTCCTTGCGGTAGCCCCCGGGGCGCTCGGCGCGGGCACCGATGTTGTCGGCGACACTCTTCTCGTCGATCCACAGGAACCGTTCGGGCTGTCCTGTCTCCAGAGCGAGGGCCACCAGATCACCCGTCTCGGCCACGAACGGATGCAGGCGGCGCCGGACCTGATCGCCGTTCTCTCCGGGCTGTCCCGGCGCCGCGCTCTCCGTGCCCGCCATGGACAGCCAGCGCTCCACCGTCTGTACGGCGGTGGCCCCACCGCGCGGCTGCACCGGCCGGGACCCGCGGGCACGGCCGCCGTTCGGCCCCGGCATGGCGTACCCCTGGCGGTCGCAGCCGGCGGCCATGTCCGCGAGCTCCCACAGGCACAGTGCCTGGAGCAGGCTGAGTTGCGCGTACCAGCACCGGGACTGTTGCAGCACGGTCTCCGCCTGGCGGATCAGGTCGATGCGACCGCCCGGGTAGGTGTGGGGGTGCCGTTGGCGTCGGTTGGCCGCGTACTTGAAGCCCTGGGCCAGCGCCGCTTCCAGGGGCAGCGGCAGGTCGGGGGTACCGCCGGTGAACTTCGGGTCCAGGTGGCGCAACCACTTGGCAAGGCGTTCCCGGGCCTCGTCGCGGTGGACCTCGTCGACCGAGCCCAGGAGCATCGGGAGCGTCCAGGCCCGTATCACGAACTCCCTGAAGAGAGCCACCCGCCGCTGACGGTAACGCCGGTTGAGCTCCTGCCGGTCGTGCTGCAGCCGCCGGATGTGCTCGGACGTCGCGGCCCGCCCGGACGCTCCGGCCGATCTCGCACGCCCCATACACTCGGCCCACGTCTCGTACTCCCGCCTCTTCCGGGCCCTCAGGTTCTCGAGACGGTTGTTGTACTCCTCCACGGGATCGCTGTTCAGGCCCACCCGCTCGCGGATCACGGCGAACGCCGCGTTGCCGCCGGCTCCGATCTCCTGGGCGACGGCCAAGCGGATGGAGTAGGAGGGTTCTTCGATGCCCAGCAGGACGAACTCCCAGTACAGCGGGGTGGTGTCGATACGGTCGCCGACCTTGCGCAGCGTGGCTCCGAGTTGCTTGATCAACCTCCGCTTCGCGTCCCTCAGGGTGCGCCGGTCGCCCTTGACGCCGGGCCAGCGCTCGCGCACCGCGGCGACGATGTCACCCAGCCGTCTCGGATCCTCCTCCCCGCTCTCGATCTCCAGAGCCGCCGCGTAGAGGTCGAGGGCTTTCGGGTCGTCCGTACGACGGCTCGCGGCCGCGCTCAGGCGGTGGGCCGGAGTGCGGCCCCGCACGGGTGCCTGCCGGACCAGTTCGGCGATCTCCCTGCGTATTTCGGCCCGGATCCCGCTCTCCTCCCTCCCCGCAAGGCCCGCCGACCGCGCGCGGGACAGCAGCACCAGGGCGATGAGCAGCTCACGGCTGGGACCGGGCGGCTGCAGTGCCTGCTCGACCAGTTCGCCGGCACCCCGCTCCCCCAGCTGGTTCAGCACACGGCAGCCGAAGTACGCCTGCATGATGCTGTGCGGGAAACGGACCCGGTGCTCGAAGCCCTCCACCAGCTTGAGCTTGCTCGCATGGGCCGTGAGGCGGGCGAGGCCGGCCCGGCACTGGTCCATGTTCCCCTCGCTCAGCCGTCTGCGTTCCTCGTCGCTGAGCCGCTGGCACAGCACGCCCCAGATGTGTTGCCGGTCCCACTGGGAGAGGACGTTCCCGCGCTTCCCGTACTGGTCGAAGGCACGGCCGGTCCACATGTGCTCCGCCCGCGCCCGGGCACGCCGCGCCGGCCCGGGGTGGAGGACCTCCGGGTCGAGCAGTTCGGCGAAGTCCACCTCCAGCTTGTCCTGGAGCAGTCCGGCGCAGGCCAGAGCCGAGACCGTTTCGAGGGCGTCGCGGCGCTCCTGCGGGGTCAGCGCGACGTCCTCGCGCAGTTTCCCCTCGCACAGCGCCTCGGCCCAGGTGTCCAGCAGCCACAGCCGCAGGGCGGCACGATCACGGCCACGGCCGTTCAGGTGCCGCGGATCGTCGCCCGGGCGATCCTGCTCCAGGGCTCCGCGCCGGTGGAGTTCACGGGCGATGTGGAGGTAGATGGGTGAATCGGTCACCTCCGCCGTCTCCACGATCCAGCCGAGCCGACGCTCGTCGGAGTCCGGTACGCCCGCTTCGACGAAGCGCAGCGCCGCCTCCTCGCCGAGCGGCTCCAGTTCGACGATCGCGGCGGAGGTGCTCTCCAGCGGACTGTGCGGACGGGATGCGATGACCAGGGGAAGCTTCTCCTCGTGGGCACGTTCGATGGCCTGGCGGATGACGTTGTCCCGGTTCTGCTGCTGACCGTCGTCCAGAAGGGCCTCTTCCAGCCCGTCGGCAAGGACGACCGGCTTGTCGTCGGCGAGGAGTTGTTGCCAGACCCGGTCGGTCTTGCTGCGCGCCAGGATGCCCTTGGGCGCCTCGTCGGTGAAGCGCCGCTTGGCCAGGTGTTCGAAGTTCAGGTCGGCTCCGTCGCCTGCGTCCCGCAGCCGGATCGGGACCGGTACGGCGTTCTGGCAGGCCAGGAGTTCGGTGAGCCGTACGAGGACGGCGGTCTTGCCCGCGCCGACCCCGCCGACGAGCAGATACGGCCGACGGGTGTCGCGCTCCCGCAGCCGCTCGGCGATGACCTGGGCGATCTCCTCCCGGCCCACGATCTCGGCGGTGTCGGGCCCGGCAGTGGGCACCAGTCTGCCGGGGTCCCGCAGCGCTTTGGTGAGGTAACGCCGTTTGGTCCAGCGGTACCACCAGAACAGGAAGAGCGCGGCGGCGATCGAGGCGGCGAGGATCGGACCGACGAACTTGAAGACGATGTCGAACGCCTGGCTTTTCTCCCGCCAGTGCTCGAACGGGGTGGTGTGGTGCACTCCCACGATGTACAGGCCCTCGATGCTCCACGCGAGCAGCGTGAGCACGGCGACCAGCCAGATCAGCCTGGTGACATTGGCGTAGGAGGCCCATCTGCGCCACTTCTTGGGGCGGGCGGTCCCCCGGCGGGCCTCCAGACGGATCGTCAGGGAGTGCCAGTGGCGGGCGAGACGGCGTCCGGCCCGGCTGCCCGTGCGTCTCAGACCAAGTGTCGCCATCGGCGCGGCGCGCGGTCGCTCCTTGCCGGGCGGGTGACGGACGACCCTCGTCATGGCGATTTCCTTCCGAGATCTGTGCTCGGGGCCAAGGAACTGAGGGGGCGACCACACCTAGTTCCATGGAATCACTCCCGCCGCTCCCCGCAACCCGGCCGCATCACGGCGGAAACACCGTGGCTGGGCCGTGGGGGCCTCCGGCAGACTCGGTGGCATGGACATCGCGATCCGGCCCGCCGACGCCGCCGAGTACGAAGCCCTCGGCGAGATCACCGCTCAGGCCTACCTCCGGGACGGCCTTCTCGACTTCGGGGAGAGCGACAGCTACCTGGGCGAGCTGAGAGACGTGGCCGGGCGGGCGGCCGCGGCCGACATACTCGTGGCCGTACGGAACGGCGCGCTCCTCGGCGGAGTCACCTTCGTCCCCGCCGGTGGTCCCATGGCCGACATCGCGCGCCCCGGGGAGGCCGAGATCCGGATGCTCGCGGTCGACCGCGCGGCCCGGGGCCAGGGTGCCGGCGAGGCACTCGTACGCGCCTGTGTCGAGCGGGCCCGCGCCACCGCGGGTTGCTTCCGCATCGTGCTCTCCACACAGCGCACCATGCTCGCCGCCCACCGGATCTACGAACGGCTGGGCTTCGTCCGCACACCCGAGCGGGACTGGAATCCGCTGCCGGAGCTGGACGACATCACTCTCCTCACCTACCAGCTGACGCTCTGACACCACCGCGACACAACATCTGGGGGTGACACGACAGCCCGGCACTAGATGTATGCTCATGCTCGCTGTCACCACAGGGGAATCCGGTGCGAATCCGGAACTGTCCCGCAACGGTGTACTTGCGCACATCTGTGCGCAGGAGTCAGTCCGAGGACCTGCCGACAGCACATCCGGCCATCCGGCCCGGGTGTTCTGACGTCCGGGCCTCGTGGAGTGGGCCGGGGACGCGACACGCGTGCGCTCGCCCGTGTGCTGCCTCCTGCCCTCCGCCAGGCCCTGTGCCGAGCGAGGGAGAGCCCCACGTGACCATCGCGCCAGCCGACCCGGCTTCAGCGACCATCTCTGTGGAAGAGAACGGTCCCGGAACCGCGCTGCTGCGGACCCTGACCGAGCTGACCGCCGACCTCCCCGACGCCGACCCCGGCCGGGTCGCCGCCGCCGCGCTGCGCGGCCGGTCCGCCCGGGCCGACGAAGCGGAGTTGCGCGAGCTGGCCACGGAGGCGGCCGCCGGCCTGATCTCGGAGGACCCCGCCTACTCGCGGCTGGCCGCCCGTCTGCTCACGGTCTCCGTCCGCGCCGAGGCCGCCTCGCAGGGCGTGACGTCCTTCACCGAGTCCGTGGCGGTGGGGCACCGGGAGGGGCTCATCGCCGACCGGACCGCCGAGTTCGTACGGCTCCACGCGGCCCGCCTGGACGCCCTCGTCGACCCGGACGCCGACGACCGCTTCGGCTACTTCGGGCTCCGCACGCTCCACAGCCGCTACCTGCTCCGGCACCCGATCACCCGGCGCGTGATCGAGACGCCCCAGCACTTCATGCTCCGCGTCGCCGCCGGTCTCGCGGAGGACGACACCCTGCGCGCACTGGACGAAGTCACCGCGCTCTACCGCCTGATGAGCCGCCTCGACTACCTCCCCTCCTCCCCCACCCTCTTCAACTCCGGCACCCGGCACCCCCAGATGTCGTCCTGCTACCTCCTCGACTCCCCGAAGGACGAGCTGGACTCCATCTACGACCGCTACCACCAGGTCGCCCGCCTCTCCAAGCACGCAGGCGGCATCGGTCTGTCGTACTCCCGGATCCGCAGCCGGGGTTCGCTGATCCGCGGCACCAACGGGCACTCCAACGGCATCGTGCCGTTCCTGAAGACCCTGGACGCCTCGGTCGCCGCCGTGAACCAGGGCGGCCGGCGCAAGGGCGCGGCCGCGGTCTACCTGGAGACCTGGCACTCCGACCTCGAGGAGTTCCTGGAGCTGCGCGACAACACGGGTGAGGACGCCCGCCGTACGCACAACCTGAACCTCGCGCACTGGATCCCGGACGAGTTCATGCGCCGGGTGAACGCCGACGAGCAGTGGTCCCTCTTCTCCCCCGCCGATGTTCCGGAGCTGGTGGACCTGTGGGGCGAGGAGTTCGACGCGGCCTACCGCAAGGCCGAGGCCGACGGCCTCGCGCGCAAGACCGTCCCGGCCCGTGACCTGTACGGCCGGATGATGCGCACCCTCGCGCAGACCGGCAACGGCTGGATGACCTTCAAGGACGCGGCCAACCGCACCGCCAACCAGACGGCGACCGCCGGCCATGTCGTCCACTCCTCCAACCTCTGCACGGAGATCCTGGAGGTCACGGACGACGGCGAGACGGCGGTCTGCAACCTGGGCTCGGTGAACCTGGGCGCCTTCGTGACCGGCGGGGACATCGACTGGGAGCGGCTGGACGAGACCGTCCGCACCGCCGTCACCTTCCTCGACCGGGTCGTCGACATCAACTTCTACCCGACCGAGCAGGCCGGCCGTTCCAACGCCAAGTGGCGTCCCGTCGGCCTCGGCGCCATGGGCCTCCAGGACGTCTTCTTCAAACTGCGGCTGCCCTTCGACTCGGCCAAGGCGAAGGCGCTCTCCACCCGGATCGCCGAGCGGATCATGCTCGCCGCGTACGAGGCCTCCGCCGACCTCGCCGAGCGCAACGGCCCGCTGCCGGCCTGGGAGAAGACCCGTACCGCGCAGGGTGTGCTGCACCCCGACCACTACGGCGTCGAGTTCACCTGGCCCGAGCGGTGGGCGGCGCTGCGCGCGCGGATCGCGACCACCGGCCTGCGCAACAGCCTGCTCCTCGCCATCGCGCCCACCGCCACCATCGCGTCCATCGCGGGCGTGTACGAGTGCATCGAGCCGCAGGTCTCCAACCTCTTCAAGCGCGAGACGCTCTCCGGCGAGTTCCTCCAGGTCAACTCCTACCTGGTGCAGGACCTCAAGGACCTCGGCGTGTGGGACGCCCGCACCCGCGAGGCGCTGCGCGAGGCGAACGGCTCGGTGCAGGACTTCGTGTGGATCCCCGAGGACGTACGACGGCTCTACCGCACGGCGTGGGAGATCCCGCAGCGCGGTCTGATCGACATGGCCGCCGCCCGGACCCCGTACCTGGACCAGGCCCAGTCCCTGAACCTCTTCCTGGAGACGCCGACGATCGGCAAGCTCTCCTCGATGTACGCGTACGCCTGGAAGTCGGGCCTGAAGACGACGTACTACCTGCGCTCGCGTCCGGCGACCCGTATCGCCCGCGCCGCCCAGGCCCAAGCCACCATCCCCGTCCAGCAGGCGACCCCCGAAGACGCCGTCGCCTGCTCCCTTGAGAACCCCGAGTCCTGCGAGGCCTGCCAGTAATGACCAGCGAGAACAAGAACCTGCTCGACCCGGGCTTCGAGCTGACTCTGCGCCCCATGCGCTACCCGGACTTCTACGAGCGCTACCGGGACGCCATCAAGAACACCTGGACCGTGGAGGAGGTCGACCTCCACTCGGACGTCGCCGACCTCGCCAGGCTCACGCCAGCCGAGCAGCACCTCATCGGCCGTCTGGTGGCGTTCTTCGCGACGGGCGACTCGATCGTCGCGAACAACCTGGTGCTGACGCTGTACAAGCACATCAACTCCCCGGAGGCGCGGCTCTACCTGAGCCGGCAGCTCTTCGAGGAGGCCGTCCACGTCCAGTTCTATCTGACCCTGCTGGACACCTACCTCCCCGACCCGGAGGACCGGGCGGCGGCCTTCGCCGCGGTCGAGAACATCCCCTCCATCCGGGAGAAGGCCGAGTTCTGCTTCAAGTGGATGGACTCGGTGGACAACCTGGACCGACTGGAGTCCAAGGCCGACCGCCGCCGCTTCCTGCTCAACCTGATCTGCTTCGCCGCGTGCATCGAGGGCCTGTTCTTCTACGGCGCCTTCGCGTACGTCTACTGGTTCCGCAGCCGGGGTCTGCTGCACGGTCTCGCCACGGGCACCAACTGGGTGTTCCGTGACGAGACGATGCACATGAGCTTCGCGTTCGACGTCGTGGACACGGTCCGCAAGGAGGAGCCGGAGCTCTTCGACGACGAACTCCGGCAGCAGGTCACCGACATGCTGCGGGAGGCCGTCGAGGCGGAGCTGCAGTTCGCCCGTGACCTGTGCGGTGACGGTCTGCCGGGCATGAACACCGAGTCGATGCGCCAGTACCTGGAGTGCGTCGCCGACCAGCGGCTCGGCCGCCTCGGCTTCGCTCCGGTGTACGGCTCGGAGAACCCCTTCTCCTTCATGGAGCTGCAGGGCGTCCAGGAGCTGACCAACTTCTTCGAGCGGCGCCCGTCCGCGTACCAGGTGGCGGTGGAGGGCACCGTCGACCTCGACGAGGACTTCTGAGCCGCCCGGGGCCGGCTACTTCAGGTCGAGTGCGTCCCCGGCCGACACCCTCATCGAGGTGGTCGTCGTGCCGGGGAAGTACCAGCGCCAGCTGCCCGCCGAGGTGACGGTCACCCTGGTGCTCAGCTTTCCGGCGCCGTCCGTCGTCACGGTCCGCACCGTGCCGTACTGGGCGGCGCCCTTCTTCCTGAACTGGAGCCTGACCTGCTGCCCGGGGAACCCGTGGTACTTCCGGTCCTCCCAGTTGGCCCGCGACAGCTTGCCGGTGACGGTCACCGCGGCGCCCTTGGCGACCTTCTCGGGCGCGATCACCGTGGTGAGCTGGGCGGCTCGCTTGACCTTGTACTCGGCGATGTGGTCGGAGATCCAGTAGTCGCCGTCGTTCGCCTTGACGGTGGCGTTGACCTGCCACACTCCGGCGAGCCTGTTGCTGTCGATGTCGTCGCTGTCGGCGATCCAGGCGGGGTCGATGGTCATCGTCGCCCGGCACACCGAGGTGGTCGCGCTCTTCTTCGTGCAGGACGAGTCGTCGTTCCAGTCCGCGAAGGAGTACAGGAGCGTCTTGCTGAAGGTGCTGACGTGCGTGAGCCCCTTCACCCCCGAGTTGTCCTTGACGGTGATGTCGATCGGGTACCGGATCGTCTTCGACGTGCCCACGATGACGTTCCCGCCGCCGTTGACGACGGTCTTCACCACCCGGATGTCGCCCCGCCCCTCCGCGTGCGCGCCGGTCGCCGTCGTCAGCACCAGGGCCGCCGCCCCGCCGGCCGCGGCCCAGGCCGTTCTGCCTCGCATAGTCCTACCCCTGTCGTGTGCGTGTCAGGAGAGGCTACGCAATCACAGACCTCCTGCGGTGTCCGGTCCTGCGACCGTGCCCGGCTTCCTCGGTCCGCCGCGCTTCCCTGATCTGCCGGTCGAGGCGCCTGTCGCGCAGGACGCCGAGCACGGAGGGGAGGGCCATGAGGACGAGGATCCCGAGGACCAGGACCATTCCGACGAGACCTTCGATCTGGTTTCCATTCATGGACACCACTGTGGCTCCGGACAGACCTGACCGTGAGTGGCAGGACTGCCGTACACCCTCGAATAACTGCCAGAGCCGAGGCAGACTGGCAGCATGCTGAAGAACGTGGCGACAGTTCTCCTGGACGGTGTGCACCCCTTCGAACTCGGAGTGGTCTGCGAGGTCTTCGGCCTCGACCGCTCCGACGAGGGGCTGCCGGTGTACGACTTCGCCGTGGTCTCGGCGGAGGGAGCGGCGCTCGGCACCCATGTGCCCGGCCTCACCGTCTCCACGCCGTACGGCCTCGACCGGCTCGACGAGGCCGATCTGATCGCGGTCCCGGCCTCCGACGCCAACATCGCCCGGGAGTATCCCCCTGAGTTGCTCGCCGCCCTTCGCCGGGCGG
Source organism: Streptomyces sp. Ag109_O5-1 (assembly GCF_003814875.1). Classification (GTDB taxonomy): domain Bacteria; phylum Actinomycetota; class Actinomycetes; order Streptomycetales; family Streptomycetaceae; genus Streptomyces; species Streptomyces sasae. Next base: position 4,317,672 of record NZ_RKQF01000001.1, read on the forward strand.
TGGACCGGGGTGCCCGGGTGCTCAGCGTCTGCTCCGGAGTCTTCGTGCTCGGCGCGGCCGGGCTGCTGGACGGGCGCCGGTGCGCGGTGCACTGGCGGCACGCGCAGCAGCTGGCCCGCCGCTTCCCGCGCACCCGGGTCGAGCCCGACGTGCTGTACGTCGACGAGGACCCGGTGATCACCTCGGCCGGTACCGCCGCCGGTATCGACGCCTGTCTGCACATCGTGCGCAAGACCCAGGGACCCGAGGTCGCCGCGAAGATCGCCCGCCGGATGGTGGTGCCCCCGCACCGGGACGGCGGACAGGCCCAGTACATCGAGCGCCCGCTGCCGGCGGGCCCCTGCGACACGGTCGGCGGGGTGCTGGCCTGGATGACGGAGCATCTGGACGAGGAGGTCACCGTCGAGCAGCTGGCCGCCCGCGCCCTGATGTCGCCGCGCACCTTCGCCCGCCGCTTCCAGCAGGAGACCGGCACCACGCCGTACCGCTGGGTCCTTCGGCAACGGGTGTTGCTGGCACAGGAGTTGCTGGAGGGGACGGACGAGACGATGGACGCCATCGCGGACCGCACCGGCTTCGGTACGGCGGCCGCGCTGCGGCACCAGTTCGTGAAGGCGCTGGGCACCACACCGAACTCCTACCGGCGCACGTTCCGGGGGCCGGAGGCCGCCTGAGCGCGCGCCGGTATCAGGAGGCCGTCACCAGGGCGCAGGCGTCAGCAGCAGGCGCTGGGGGCGCAGGGTGATGCCCACCCGGGTCGCGTCGTCCGACCCGGGGACCTGTTCGAAGCGGTACTTGGCACACAACGCCGCCGTGATCAGGCTCAGTTGGGTCATCGAGAAGTGGTCGCTGGGGCACTTGCGGTTGCCGACGCTGAAGGGGCTCATGGCGTGCTTCGGCACGTCCTTCGCCCGTTCCGGCAGCCAGCGGTCCGGGTCGAAGTCGAGGTGCCCGGTGTACGAGTGCGGGTCGCGCTGGACGGCGTAGGGGCTGTAGACGATGTCGGCGCCCGCCGGAATGCGATAGCCGCCGAGCTCGGTGTCGGTCTTGGCGCGCCGCGTCAATATCCATACGGCAGGACGCAGACGCATCGCCTCGACGACGACATTGTTGGTGTGCGTGAGCCGCCGAACGTGCTCAAAACCAACCGGTTGACCGCCCGTCACGGATTCGACCTCGGTCCGTACCTTCTCGGCGTGTTCCGGATGTTCGGCGAGCACCTGGAGCAACCACATGATCGTGGAGGCGACTGTTTCGCTGCCGGGGGTGAGTATCGCGACGACCTGGTCGTGGATCTCCTGTTCCCCGATGGGGTCGCCATTCTCGTCCTTCGCCGCGAGCAATGCCGTCAGCAAATCGTCCGGCTTTTGACCAGATGACCGGCGCTCGGCGACGATCTCGTCGACGAGGAGATGCAAATCGGCCAGTGCCCGGTTGAATTCACGGTTGGCGGGCAGCGGCAGCCGGTAGAGCGGGCCCAGTGGTACGACCATCCGTCGGTACATACCGCGGAAGACGCTCGCGAGGTCGACGCTGAGCCGCTCCGCGCGCTCGTCCATGTACTCGCCGCGCAGCAGGCAGCGGGCGGCGATACGGACGGCGACCCGGAAGGACTCGGAGGTGCAGTCGATCGTCTCGCCGGGCCGCCAGCGCTCGGTCAGCGCATGCGCCTCCTCCTCCATGACCGGCCCGTAGCCGGGGATCGCGGACAGGTTGAACGCGGGCTGGATCGTGCGGCGCTGGCGCCGGTGGCGGGGGCCGTTGGCGGTGGCCACGCCTTCCTTGCCGAGCAGTCCCTCCAGGGACTCCCACAGCGGGCCGGCGATGATGAAGTCGGGGTTGAGGGCGAGGGCCCCGGTGAGCGCCGGTGTGGTGACGGCGTACACCTCCTTGGGGCCGAGGCGCAGCCGCACCATGTCGCCGTGCTCGCGCAGCCGGGACATGAAGGCCAGCGGGTCGCGGACCAGCTTCCAGCCGTGACCGAGCACCGGCACCGCGCCGCCGGCGAGGGGCGGTTCACGCAGTTCGGTCGCACCGGTCGCACCGGTCGCTTCGGTCGCGCCGGTAGCTCCGGTCGGATCGGTCGGATCGGTCGGATGACTCGGTTCGGAAGTCTCCGCGGTCGCGGGCTTCACGGACTCGACGGTCATTTCTCACCTGCCGTTTCGTTGTCGACGTACGGGGGCGTGGACCGGTCGTCCCAGCTGTCGACCATGTATCGGCCGGATTCATGGTGGAACCAGTAGACGGAACTGAACCAGTTCCGCATATTGGCGACACAGGCCAGGACCGCGACACCGAGTTCCTTTCCGTGCACGGTGCCGTCATCGAGTTGCTCGGCGAGCCGAAGGGCGTCCTGCTCGGCGACCAGGAATTCGCGAATGCATTCCTCGACGCGTCGCCTGATTTCTTCGACCGCCTGTTCCAGACTCATTCCCTCGTGGGTGACGAGACTGATTCCGAGATTGTGCACCTCGTCGCCCGCCATTTCCTTCGGCAGCGAGCAGAGGTCGTTGTACCAGGCGGCGAATTCCTGGCTGAGCAGCGCCGGACGGCGGTATGCCGGGTGTTTCCTCACAGAGTCCGGGAGTTCGGTCCCGGCACTCGTTTCCAGCAGGTCCGTCCATATCCAGTGGGCGAAGGTGAGGCGCCGCAGGGCGAGGTACTCGTCGACCTTGGGAACGTATCCCTTCGTGCGATTGCGGAACTCGCGGTCGTATGCCTCGATCACCTGGTGGAAGTGCCCGGCGAACCGCCGGCTCCAGGTCTGCGGCAGGAACGAGTACAGCCGCGCGACGCTGTCCGCGAACCCGGCCACCAGGATGTCCGGGTGGTGCAGATGGTGCAGGGGGGCGTCGAGGGCCGCGTGCAGCCGGAATCGCAGCCGCCGCCAGTCCCCGGTCCGGCCGTGCACGACGTCACGGTCGTGCCGGTCGTCCCAGACGAAGAACCAGGCGCTGTAGTCGCATATCGCCTGGATCACCTCGTCTGAGGCGCCCAGGTAGTACCCGGCCATCAGGTCGGTGTAGCAAAGGCCGTCGGCATATTCATGCACCTTGTCCGCCGGCATCAGCCGTTTTTCCAGCAGCCAGAGGCGGGTGTTCTCCTGGAGCTGTGGCCAATACGGATGCAGTTGCCGGGGAAACTCGTCCTCGATCAACGGCAGGGCGAGTTGTGGTGGAACCGCGAGCGCCGTCGGCGTCGATGTGGTGCTGTGTGGGAAAGCATGCACGAACAAACCCCTCTCAGCCGCCAGGAGCGCACGCCCCTCCCGCGATGCCGGGCGTGCGCCGTTGTGTATCCCCGCACTTCTATTCAGCACCACAACTGACCGGTCTGGGAACGGATTTGCTTCACTCACTACCCCACAGTGCCGAGAATCTCCCCTTGCGTGACTGGTTGGGGATCGCTAGGGGCGCACAAAGGATCGAATGTACGACGGACAGATGAGCGAGCTTGACCGAACATGACGAACGCCTGGTCGAGACGTTCTCGACCAGGCGTCACAACGGCCCTTGTACGTCTCAGTCGTTGGCGACCACGGGGTAGCGTGGCTCGTTCTCGGCCATCTGGCGAAGCGCGTCCTTGCGCTCGCGCTTGGAGAGCCGGTCGATGTACAGGTAGCCGTACAGGTGGTCGGTCTCGTGCTGCAAACACCGTGCGAAGTAGCCGGTGCCGCGCACCTTGATCGGGTTGCCCTTCTCGTCCTGCCCGGTGACCTCGGCGTAGTCGGGGCGGGCGAGCGCCGCGTACGCGCCCGGCACCGACAGGCATCCCTCGTTGCTGTCGTCCAGCCGCCGCTTCTCGGCAGGCAGGTCGACGAGCTTCGGGTTGCACACCACACCCACGTGCCGGGCGCCCTCGTCGTCCTGGCAGTCGTAGACGAAGACCTTCAGGTCGACGCCGATCTGGTTGGCGGCGAGCCCGACGCCCTCGGCGGTCCGCTGGCTCGCGAACATGTCGGCGACGAGCTGGTCCAGCTCCGCGCCGAACTCGGTGACGTCCTTGCACTCCTTGTGCAGCACCGGGTTCCCGACGACGGTGACGGGCCGCGAGGTCCCCCGCTCACGCCAGGCGTTCTCGCGCTCCTCGGTTCCCTCGGTGTCGACGACGAATCCCTCGTCGTCCACGGGGAGCACGCCCGCGTGCTGCTGATCGGTGTCCTGCTGCGCCATGACCGACGATGCCTTCCTAAACCAAACAGGGAGTGATGTTGCTGATACAGGGTACGTGTCTGTCTTTAGGGGCGCGGGGAACTGCGCGAGCAACCACTCACGACCCGCGGTGATCCACCGGCCTCAGCAGACCTCTTCCAAATCCCGCCAATCCCGGGAGTCAGGGCTGTCCGCGACCCACCCGTCCAGCAACCCCCTCACCAGCGAAGCCGGCGCAGCCACCCCGCACTCCCGCTCCGGCACCCACAACTGCCCGTCGGTCCGATGCCCGAGCGGCCCGGGATGCCCCGGCTCGCTGTGGTCGTGGGGATCGAGGTGCACCCCGTCGCCCTCGTCGGACGGCATCCTCGACTCGGAGCACATCCGGCACAGCAACCGCACCGAAGAGGACCAGTCCTCCGCGGCGAACCCGGCGTCCCCGGCCAGCTGCTCCAGCGCGTCCCGGTCGGCCTCGGTCGCCGCCTCCAGCAGCACCACCCACGTCGGCACCGGCGACGGAGCCCACAGCTCGATCTCGTCGAAGACGGGGTACGCGTGCCCGGTCGCCGTGGTCCGTTCCCCGTGCGGCACGCCGTCGTGGAGCACGACCTCGCCCCAGCGCCGCCCGGACGAGGGCAGCGGAATGGACTGCACCTCGATACGGGCGGGGTCCAGCCGCCGCCCCCACACCACCTCGGCCTCCCCCTCCGGGGACAGCCGTACGGCGGCACTGCCCAGGTCCATGCCGTCCGGCTCGGCGGACGCGGTGGCGCCGCCCGGTACCCGCAGCCCGTACGCCTGCCAGGCCCGGCGGGCCAGCGGCCAGTCCTGCAGCGCGGTCGCCGCGATACCCACGTTCCACCAGTCGGGCGCCCCGGTCTCCCGGTCGAGCAGGGCCACCGCCCGCAGCCCCGCGGCGCGCGCCTGCTCCCAGTCGTGCCGGAACTTGTGCAGCAGGGCGAGGTTGAACCAGGACTCGGACAGCCAGGGTTCCAGATCGGCGGCGCGTGTCAGCAGCTCGCCCGCATCCTCGTACCGGCCGTCACCGATCAGCGTGAACGCGCGGTCGGTGGCCTGCCGCCAGGAGGCGGAGGGCCGGTGCCGTCCCTTGCCGAAGATCCTCACGATTCCCGCCTGCCAGTTCCATTTCCGCACAGTGGGCTGGCTTGTGCCCCCGGACATCACCCTCTCCCTCGCATCCAACCACGTACGGCGGGAGAGCCGCTCATTACCCATGGGTTACCCAGCCGCGCGCAAGGTCAGACAGTCCCTGGAGAGCACGCGCGCCAGCGACTCCACAACCTCGGGAGCGTAGTCCCCGGCGGTGGCCAGGCGTAACTCCTCCAGCGCGGTCAGCGGCCCGCCGGGCCCGGAATCCCGGGACTTCTCCTCGTACGCGTTGACGACCCGTACGATCCGCGCGGCGACCGGCTGCTCCCGGTACGGGTCGGCCTGCCGCTCCACGACCACGGCGACGGCCGCGTCCACCCCGGTCTGCCGTACGACCGCTCCGCCCAGCAGGGCGATCCGCCGCTGCTCCTCCGCCGGCAGTACGGCCGTGGCCCCGGCCTGCACCGGGTCGACCAGGCTGAGCTGGCCGATGTCGTGCATCAGCGCCGCGTACTCCAGCACGGTGAGCTCCGCTCCGGACAGCCCCAGGTCCCGCCCGACCGCCTGGCTCAGCGTGGCGACCCGGCGGGCGTGCCCGGCCGGGGTGTACCCCGCTATCTCGGTGGCGCGGGCGAGGGAGGCGATGGTCTGCCGGTAGGTGGCCCGGACGGCCGCGTACCGGCGCAGGGACAGCTGGGTGAGGAGGAGGGGCAGACAGAAGACGGGCAGCGCCCACAGCCCTACGACGGCGACGGCCAGCGCCATCACCGCGCCGGTGGCACAGACCGCGGACCCGATGCCGAGCAGCCCGCGCAGTTCGTCCCGCAGCAGCGGCCCGAACCGCCACCCGGTCCGCGAGTGCGCCTGTGCTGCCGCCAGCACGACGTCGCACAACGCGGTGAGCACGAGCAGCGCGATGAGCAGCAGCGCGTACGCCGGTCCGCCCCACTGCTCCAACACGCCCCTGCTGTAGAGGGGTTGGAAGCAGACGGCGGCGAAGCCGACGGTGAGGACGCGGCGGGCGAGATGGTCGAGGGTGGGCCGACGCCCGCAGGCTATATGGGGCACGCTGCCGAGCAGCGAGGCCGCGCACACGACGGTGACGACCTGAAAGGCCCCGTCGTGCGTGGCGACGCCGGCATCACCCCCCAGCAGGGCGTACGCCAGCCCCCCGGCGGCCCCGAGCGGCGCGGCCTCGCGCACCTCGGCCCCGGTCCACCGCCCCCACTCCCCGACACCGACGAGCACCCCGAAGGCAAGGGCGGCACCACGGTCGTCGAGGCCCGCCCAGAGTGTGCCGGCGAGACAGCCGAGAGCAAGGAGGAGAGCGGCGAGCCGGATGCCCCGCAGCGCGATCAAGGGGCGCCCCGGCCGACGCTCTCGCGGTCACCTTTCGGACGGCCGGAAGCGGGTGCGCCCGGTTGGCAGACGTCTGCGGTGACCGCGGGGTGCCAGCCCTCCTTGCCCAGCGCTCGCACGAGGGCGTCGACGACGCCCGCGTCGAACTGGCGCCCGGCGCAGCGTCGTAACTCCTCCACCGCAGCCCCTACCGGCCGGGCCCGGCTGTAGGAGCGCGTCGAGGTCATCGCGTCGAAGGCGTCGGCGACGGCCACCACCCGCGCGGACTCCGGGATCTGGCCGCCCGCCAGGCCGTAGGGATAGCCGCTGCCGTCGATGCGCTCGTGGTGGTGGAGGATCGCCGCGCGGGCCTCGCCGAGGAAGGAGATCCCGCGCACCATCTCATGGCCGTACTCGGGGTGGAGTTCGATGATCCGCCGCTCCTCGGGGGTGAGCGGGCCGTCCTTGCGGAGCAGCCTCGTGGGGACGCCCAGTTTCCCGACGTCGTGCAGGATGCCGGCGAAGCGGAGCACCTCCACCCGCTCGTCGTCCATGCCCAGCTCGCGCGCGATCATCACGGAGGCCTGTCCGACCCGCTCGCTGTGCCCCCGGGTGTACCCGTCCTTGATGTCGACGGCCTGGACCAGCGCGCGGATGGTCGCCTGGTGGGCGGCCTGCTCCCGGTGGTACTGGGCGAAGACCCACCAGGACACGCACATCGGCAGCAGCACGAGAAGCGCGGCGACGGGACCGTAGGGGCTGCGCCAGAGCACCGCCATCATCAGCCCGGCCAGCCCGTGCACCCCGATCGGCGCGAGGGAGCGGGCGAGGAGGCCGCGCCAGGCCCGTTGTACCGGAACCCTCCCCCGCTGCCCGAAAGGCGTGGGGGGTGCCCCCACCGCGACCGCCAGGATCCCGCCGTCGAGGAGGGCGAGGACCGTGCAGAAGGCGAGTACCGCCGCGGCGCACGGCAGCAGCGCGTACGGGAACTCGCAGCCCACCACCGCGTCCCGCCCGCCCAGAACCCAGTGCGCACAGCCGGCGCCCCACACCGCGAGGGCCAGTTCGGCGGCCCGCCACACCCGCCGTACCGCCTGCGGCCGCTGCTCGACGTGCGAGAGAAGGGCACCCGGCAGGGGTACGAGCGCGGCGGCGGCCGGCGGCAGCAGAAACGCCCCGGCGAGCAGCACCGGGTAGAAGGTGCCGCCGAGGCGTTTGCGCAGAACGTGCTCGCCGCCCGCGTACAGCGCGGCGAGGAGAGCCACCGCCGGCCAAGGCGTATGCGTACCCGGGAGCGGCAGCAGACAGGTCAGGGCGCTCAGGGCGACACCGGCCACGTAGGCGCGTACCCGTACCGGAACCGCCTCCATCACGCCCCTCCCCCGACTCCCCCGACCGTGCCCGTCCAGGCTCCGGAGCCTAGGGCGGCAGCCGGAGGGCCCGGGAGGTTATGACCGGAGGATTAGCACGTTCGGGTGAAGGGTCACCGGAGTGGCGACGCCCGGCGGGGAAGCGCTCAGCTCTCCTGCGGAGTGACGGGGGCGGCCGCCACGTCGTGCTCCGGGACCGTCTGCCCGGAACGGATCAGGTCAAGCCGCCCCAGCACCTTGGCCCGCAGGTCGCTCGGTACGTCGTCATGCCCGCAGCACCGCTTGACCAGCTTCTTCACGGCCTGCTCCAGCCCGTACTTCTCCAGGCAGGGGGAGCACTCGTCGAAGTGCTGCCTGAACTTGACGCGATCGACGTCCGGCATCTCACTGTCGAGGAACTCGTAGAGATGATCGAGTACCTCACTGCAGTCCGTCTCGTGCGGCTCTCCGCAGCTCATGAGCCCGAGCCTTTCGCTTCGTTCGACTCTCCGGCGCCGGCCGGGACGAGCCCGCGCTCACGGGCGTAGTCCTCCAGCATGCCGCGCAGCTGGCGCCGGCCACGGTGCAGCCGGGACATCACCGTACCGATGGGGGTCCCCATGATGTCTGCGATCTCCTTGTACGCAAAGCCCTCTACGTCAGCGAGGTAGACGGCGATGCGGAATTCCTCGGGAATCGCCTGCAGCGCTTCCTTGACGTCCGAGTCGGGCAGATGGTCGAGCGCCTGCGACTCCGCGGAGCGCAAGCCCGTCGACATGTGCGACTCGGCGCGGGCGAGCTGCCAGTCCTCGATCTCCTCGGCCGCGGAGCGCTGGGGTTCGCGCTGCTTCTTGCGGTACGAGTTGATGAACGTGTTGGTCAGAATGCGGTACAGCCAGGCCTTGAGGTTGGTGCCCTCGCGGAACTGGTGGAAGGACGCGTACGCCTTGGCGTAGGTCTCCTGTACCAGGTCCTCGGCGTCGGCCGGGTTGCGCGTCATGCGCAGCGCGGCCGAGTACATCTGGTCGAGGAATTCGAGCGCGTCCCGTTCGAAGCGCGCGGTGCGCTCCGCAGACGACTCCGCGCCCACGCCCTGGCCCTCGGGCTGCTCCGCCTGGCCGTTGTCGGTCCCTGCGTCGGTCCCAGTGACCGGACCCACCTCCTCAAGTTCCAGGGCAGGACCGAAACCGATCCCACTCGAATCGGAGGATAGAACACGACCCGTCCCTGCCGCCGCTCGAATAGGAGCGGTCTTGGCCGCATGCAGCACGGACCAGTCCAGGTCAATGCGGCTGTCGCGGCTCGGGCAGATGGTCGAACCCATGCGGCGGACTTCCTCTCGTACGGCGTCGGCGCTGGTGTCCCAGCACTTCTGTCCGCCTCAACAGTGGTCCGTCACTCAACATTCCCGGGCGTTACCCGAGTGACGTGGCCCACCCGACGACCGCGTCCGTGATGATCGCCACTACCTGTTCCGGCCCGATGTCCGCCCGTTTGGGTACCGCGAAGCCGTGATCGGCGCCCGGCACCTCGACGAGTCCGTACTCCCCCTCCGGGAACTCGGCCGGTTTCCCGAACGGGTCGTTCCCGCCCTGCACGACCAGCGTGGGCACGCCGGCCCCCAGCAGCTCCTCGGCACGCGACTTCTCCGGCTTCCCCGGCGGGTGCAGCGGAAAGCTCAGGGCGAGTACGGCCGCGGCCCCCAGCTCCGTCGCCGTACGGCAGGCGACCCGGGCCCCGGCACTGCGCCCGCCGGACACCACCGGCAGGCCCTTCGCGGTGAGCGCCGGCCACACCCCACGCCAGCCCGCGTCGAGCGTCTTCGGCGCGGGCGCGAGCTTCTTCCCGGCGACCCGCCAGGGCTGCTCGACGAGCGCGACGGTCACGCCGTGGGCGGGAAGGACGGCGGCGACCGCCTGGAGGTCACGGGCCTCGATCCCGCCGCCCGCGCCATGGCCGACGGCGAGCACCAGCCGCGCCCGCTCCGCCTCGCACCAGGTGATGCGGGCGTCCCCCGCCTCCGTACCGACGATCTTCGAGGTAGTCACCTGAGAAGGCTAGAAGAGTGTGCCCTCCTCGGGCCCCTCCAGCTCCTTCAGCAGCTCCGGGCCGTTGTTGCGGACGTTGCTCACGGCCGTGGAGACCGGGTAGGCCCGCATCAGGCCCTCCGGCGGCGGGGCCAGCAGCGAGCGCAGGTCCTCGACGTCCGTGTGCGCCGGGTCGAGCCAGGCGTCCCAGCGGTCGGGCGTGAGCATCAGCGGCATCCGGGGGTGGATGTCCGCCAGGGTCCGCGGCCCCTCGGCCGGGGCGACCGCCAGCGGCGCGGTCTCCGCCTCCGTGGTGATCACCGAGCAGGTCGCCCACCAGGCCAGCGGGTGCTCGTCGGGCAGTGTCCGGTCCCGCCAGAACTCGTACAGCCCCGCCATGGCGAACACCGACCCGTCGGCGGGCAGCACGAAGTACGGCTGCTTGCGCGGCCGCTTCTTCTTGCCCTCGACCTCCAGGTCGCGTTCGTCCTTGGCGGTGACCCACTCGTAGTAGCCGTCGGCGGGCACGATGCAGCGGCGGGCGGCGAAGGCGCGGCGGTACGACGGCTTCTCGTGCACGGTCTCGGCCCGCGCGTTGATCATCCGGGCGCCGCCCTCGGGGGTCTTGGCCCAGGAGGGCACCAGCCCCCACTTGAGTTTGCGCAGCTGGCGAACCGGGCGGCGGTCCTCGGCGTCTTTCAACGGACGGTCGAGGACGGCGTAGACCTCCTTGGTCGGCGCCACGTTGTAGTCGGGCTCCAGGGTCTCCTCGGGCTCCCACTTCTCGATCTCAAAGACTCCTGCGAGATCCTCGGGCCTACGACTGGATGCATACCGTCCGCACATACGTGCAACACTGCCAGACTCCACACCACCAGAGGGAGCAACGCCGGACCATGGACAGCCTCGCCGCCCTCGCGCTGCCCGACCTCTGGGACCGGCTGACCGGCACCCAGCCCGACCCTGATCTCTGGGTCGTGCTCGCGACCCTGGTCGCCGCGCTCGCGGTGGTCGTCCCGCACAACCTGTGGCGGATATCCCGCAACGCCATCACCATCGCCCACGAGGGCGGTCACGGTCTGGTCGCCCTGCTCACCGGGCGCCAGCTCACCGGCATCCGCCTGCACTCCGACACCAGCGGCCTCACGGTCAGCCGGGGCAAGCCGCACGGCATCGGCATGATCCTCACGGCGGCGGCCGGATACACGGCCCCGCCGCTGCTGGGCCTGGGCGGGGCGGCTCTGCTGGGCGCTGGCCGCATCACCCTCCTCCTCTGGGCCGCCACGGCGCTGCTCATCGTGATGCTGGTGATGATCCGCAACGCCTACGGCGTCATCACGGTGTTCCTGACGGGCGGCGCGTTCCTGCTGGTGTCCTGGCTGGCGGGTCCCCAGGTGCAGGCGGCGTTCGCGTATGCGGTGGTGTGGTTCCTGCTGCTGGGTGGGGTACGCCCGGCGTTCGAGCTGCAGGCGAAGCGCTCCCGGGGCGGCGCCGGCGACTCGGACGCGGACCAGCTGGCCCGGCTCACCCATCTCCCGGCGGCCGTATGGCTGTTCCTGTTCCACACGGTGTCGCTGTGCTCGTTGATCGGCGGGGGCAGGTGGCTTCTTCACATGTGACAAGCCCCGAAGGGGCGATGTCACAGGGGCGCGGGGCTGTACCGATATGCGGCTCCGCCGCACGGGCGCGACCAGCCCCCACGACGCGGCACCTGACCACCGGCCTTCCCGCAAAGCGGCGCCGCACCCGCCCACCGGCTGATACCTCCCCTTGCCACTAAAGTGACCCCATGGCCGCAAACCCCACCGCACCAACCGCCCTCTGGCCCGCCCCCCACGCGCGCGGAGCCGTCGATGCGACGGTCCACGTGCCCGGGTCCAAGTCGGTCACCAACCGCGCCCTCGTCCTCGCCGCCCTCGCCTCCGAACCCGGCTGGCTGCGCCGCCCCCTCCGGTCCCGCGACACCCTGCTGATGGCCGGCGCCCTGCGCGCGATGGGCGTCGGCATCGAGGAGGGCGTGGGCCCCGACGGCTCCGGTGAGGCCTGGCGGGTGATCCCCGCGGGGCTCCGCGGCCCCGCCACCGTCGACGTCGGCAACGCCGGCACGGTGATGCGTTTCCTCCCGCCCGTCGCCACCCTGGCCGCGGGCGACATCCGCTTCGACGGCGACCCCCGCTCCTACGAGCGCCCCCTGCACGGTGTGATCGACGCGCTGCGCGCCCTCGGCGCCCGCATCGACGACGACGGCCGGGGCGCGCTCCCGCTGACCGTGCACGGCAGCGGCGCGCTGGACGGCGGCCCGGTGTCGATCGACGCCTCGTCCTCCTCCCAGTTCGTGTCGGCCCTGCTCCTGTCCGGCCCCCGTTTCAACCAGGGCGTGGAGGTCCGCCACACCGGCGCGACGCTGCCCTCGCTCCCCCACATCCGGATGACCGTCGACATGCTGCGCGCGGTCGGCGCCCAGGTGGACACCCCCGAGTCGGGCGGCGAGCCGAATGTCTGGCGGGTCACCCCGGGTGCCCTGCTCGGCCGCGACCTGACCGTCGAGCCGGACCTCTCCAACGCCCAGCCGTTCCTCGCCGCCGCCCTGGTCACGGGCGGCAAAGTGCTGATCCCGGACTGGCCGTCCCGGACGACCCAGCCGGGCGACCGGCTGCGCGAGATCTTCACCGAGATGGGCGGTTCCTGCGAACTGACCGAGTACGGCCTGGAGTTCATCGGCTCCGGCCGGATCCACGGCATCGACGTCGATCTGGGCGACGTCGGCGAGCTCACCCCCGGCATCGCGGCGGTCGCGGCCCTCGCCGACTCCCCCTCCACCCTGCGCGGGGTCGCCCACCTCCGGCTGCACGAGACGGACCGGCTGGCCGCGCTCACCAAGGAGATCAACGAACTCGGCGGTGACGTCGCCGAGACCGCCGACGGCCTGCACATCCGCCCGCGCCCGCTGCGCGGCGGGACCTTCCACACCTACGAGGACCACCGCATGGCCACCGCCGGTGCGATCATCGGCCTGGCCGTGGACGGAGTGCGGATCGAGAACGTGGCGACGACGGCGAAGACCCTGCCGGACTTCCCCGACCTGTGGACCGGAATGTTCGAAAGCGGCGGGGCGTAGGGGCGTACGACCATGCGCCGCTACGGCAAGCACACCGACGAGGACGACATCCGCAGCCGTCCCAACCGCAAGGGCACCCGGCCCCGTACGAACATCCGCCCCGCGCACGAGGACGCCGCCGAGGGCATGGTCCTCACCGTCGACCGGGGCCGGCTGACCTGCCTGGTCGACGACCGCACGATCCTCGCGATGAAGGCCCGCGAACTGGGCCGCAAGGCGGCGGTGGTGGGAGACCGCGTCGCCCTGGTCGGCGATCTGTCCGGCAAGAAGGACACCCTGGCCCGGATCGTCCGCATCGAGGAACGCTCCTCCGTGCTCCGCCGCACCGCAGACGACGACGACCCGTTCGAGCGGGTGGTCGTCGCCAACGCCGACCAACTGGCGATCGTCACCGCCCTGGCCGACCCCGAGCCCCGGCCCCGCCTCATAGACCGCTGTCTGGTCGCGGCCTTCGACGGCGGCCTCACCCCCCTCCTGGTCATGACCAAGTCGGACCTCGCCCCGCCGGACAAACTCCTGGAGCTGTACGGCCATCTGGAGATCCCCTACGTGGTCACCAGCCGCGAGGAGCTGGAGACGGGCGATGCGGCCCAGCGGGTCCAGGAACACCTCGACGGCAAGATCACCGCGTTCGTGGGCCACTCCGGCGTGGGCAAGACAACGCTGGTGAACGCGCTCGTCCCCGAGGACCGCCGTCGTACGACGGGCCATGTGAACGCGGTGACCGGCCGCGGCCGCCACACCACGACCTCCGCCCTCGCGCTCCCGCTCGCCGGTGAGGACGGCTGGGTCGTCGACACCCCGGGCGTCCGCTCCTTCGGTCTGGCCCATATCGATCCGTCCCGGGTGATCCACGCGTTCCCCGACCTGGAGCCCGGCACCGTCGACTGCCCGCGCGCGTGCAGCCACGACGAGCCGGACTGCGCGCTGGACCAGTGGGTGGCCGAGGGCCACGCGGACCCGGCCCGTCTCTACTCGCTGCGCCGGCTGCTGGCCACACGGGAGCGCACGGAAGGCGACTGACCACCGCGTTGTTTGTCCTGGCCCGAGTTCGGTAAGTGCATAATCGCACCGAGCCGGACGTACGGGAGGACAGCACATGGCGTGGCTGCTGGTGATCGTCGCCGGGATCCTGGAAACCGGCTTCGCCGTCTGTCTCAAGCTCTCCCACGGTTTCACCCGAATGTGGCCGACGATCGCCTTCGCCTCCTTCGCCCTGGGCAGCTTCGGTCTGCTGACCCTCTCCCTGAAGAAGCTGGACGTGGGCCCGGCGTACGCGGTGTGGACGGGCATCGGAGCGGCGGGCACGGCGATCTACGGCATGATCTTCCTGGGCGACCTGGTCTCCACCTTGAAGATCGTCTCGATCAGCCTGGTGATCGTGGGAGTGATCGGCCTCCAGCTTTCGGGCTCCGCCCACTGAAGCGCGCCCCGTCAAACGCCCGGGGCTGTATCGACATGCGGCAACAGCAGCCGACCAGGGGCGCTGGGGGCACCCCCGGCCGAAGGCTGGGGGAGGAACTGCGCGACCAGCCCCCCACCGGCCGGTAGCTCGACACCCACCCGCACCCGCGGAGAATGACAGGCGACCCCATCCCCTTCGAACACCGGCACCTCCCCGTCGCACAGCTCCCGCTCCCCCTCCCCCAGCTCCACGTACAACGGACACCGCCCCCGAAACCGACACCCTTCGTACCTCCGCGTAGGACTCGGCGGATCCCCCGCCAGCAGAATCCGCGTCCGCTTCCGCTCCCGCTCCGGATCCGGAATCGGCACCGCCGACAGCAACGCCTGCGTGTACGGATGCCGAGGCGCCGCGGACACCTCGTCCACCGGCCCTGCCTCGACCGTACGGCCGAGGTACACCACACTCACCCGGTCGGCGATGTTCCGCACCACCGACAGATCGTGCGAGACGAAGAGGTACGCCGGCCCCAGCTCCTCCTTGAGCCGCCGAAGAAGATCGAGCACTCCCGCCTGGACGGAGACGTCCAGCGCGGACACCGGCTCGTCCAGCACCAGCAGCTCCGGCTCCACGGACAGCGCACGGGCGATACCGATCCGCTGCCGCTGCCCGCCGGAGAACTCGTGCGGGTACCGCTCCGCGTGCGCCGGATCGAGCCCCACCTGCACCAGCAGCTCCCGCACCCGCCGGCCGGCGTCGGCTCTGCCCACTCCCTGCGTCCGCAGCGGCTCGGCGACGATGTCCCCGACCGGCATCCGGGGATCGAGCGACGCCATCGGGTCCTGGAAGACGATCTGGATCCGCCGCCGCAGCGCCTTGATCCCGGCCTTGCCCAGGCTGCCCGGCTCCTGCCCGAACAGCTCGGCCGTCCCGCCCTCGGGCCGGGCCAGTTCGAGCAGTTCGAAGAGGGTCGCCGACTTGCCGGACCCCGACTCGCCGACCAGCGCGAGCGTCTCACCGCGCCGCACGTCGAGATCGACGCCGTCCACGGCGTACACCGTGCCGACGCCGCGCCGGAAGGCGGTTCCCCTGAGGACGGGGAAGGTGCGGGTGAGCCCGCGCACCTTCAGCACCGGCTCCCCGCTGCCCGGCCGGGGCCGGTGCGTCGCGTCCAGGCGGGGCACGGCCGCCAGCAGTTCCCGCGTGTAGGGCTCCTGGGGCCGCCGGAACACGTCGTCCACCGTGCCCTTCGACGACCCGCCCGTCGCGCATCACGGCGACCCGGTCGGCCATGCCGGCCATGACCCCGAGGTCGTGGCTGACCAGCAGGACGGCCATCCCGGTCTCCCGCTGGGCGGTCCGCAGCACGTGCAGGACCCGGGCCTGGACGGTGACGTCGAGCGCCGTGGTCGGTTCGTCGGCGAGGATCAGGTCGGGGTCGTTGGCCATCGCCATGGCGATCATCGCGCGCTGGCGCATGCCGCCGGAGAACTCGTGCGGGAACGACCGTGCGCGCAGGGCGGGTTCGGGGATCCCGACGAGGTCGAGGAGTTCGACGGCGCGCCCGGCCGCCTGTTCCCGGGAGACGTCCTGGTGGGCGCGGACGGCCTCGGCGATCCGGTCGCCGATGCGGTGGACCGGGGTGAACGCGGAGAGCGGGTCCTGGAAGACCATCGAGATGCGGCGCCCGCGGATCCGGGTCAACTCCCGTTCGGGGAGGCCGAGAAGCTCGGTCCCTTCCAGTCGTACGGAGCCGTGCGCGGCCGCGTTGCCGGGCAGCAGCCCGAGGACGGCCAGGGCGGTCGCGGACTTCCCGGACCCCGACTCGCCCACCAGGCCGAGGACTTCACCTCGGTCGAGGGTCAGATCGACCCCGCGCACGGCCGCCCGCCCGTCGAAGTCGACGTCCGGACCGGCCACGTGGAGCAGCTCAGGGGTGCTCATCGCGCCCCTCCCCCGGAGGTCGGGTCCAGCGCGTCCCGCAGCCCGTCGCCGACCAGGTTCACGGCCAGCACGAACACGACCAGCAGCCCGGCGGCGAAGAAGAACATCCACGGGTAGGTCACCGCCGCGCTCGTCCCCGAGGCGATCAGCGTGCCGAGGGAGACATCGGGCTGCGGGACGCCGAAGCCGAAGCAGGACAGCGCGGTCTCGCTCATCACCGCGCCGCCGACCTGGATGGTCGCGTCGATGATGAGGAAGGAGGCGACGTTGGGCAGGACGTGCCGCCAGATGATCCGGAAGGGGCCGACGCCCATGAAGCGGGCCGCGCGCACGAACTCGCGCTCCTTCAGGGACAGGGTCATGGAGCGCACCACCCGCGCGGTGATCATCCAGGCGAACAGGCCGAACAGGGCGACCAGGCCGAGCCAGCTGCTCGACCTGAGGCGCGCCGAGACGACCGCGATGATCAGGAAGGACGGGAAGATCAGCAGCAGGTCGACGAAGAACATCAGCGCCCGGTCCGTCCAGCCGCCGAAGTAGCCCGCGCACGCCCCGACGAGCGAGGCCAGGCCCGTCGACAGCACGGCCACCAGCAGCCCGATGGCCAAGGACTTCTGGAGCCCGCGCACGGTCTGCGCGAACACGTCCTGGCCGATGCGGTTGGTGCCCCACCAGTGGTGCGCGTCCGGCGCCTGGCGCAGGGCGAGATAGTCGATGTGGCTGTACGACCACGGGGTGAGGTAGGGGCCGGCGAAGGCCAGCAGGAAGAGCAGCACGAGGCCGACGGCCCCGGCGAGCGCGCCGCGCCTGCGCAGGAAGCGGCGCAGGACGACCGTGGCACGGCCGGCGGCCGGGGCGGCGGCCGGGGCATCTTCCAGGAGGGTCGCGGTCATGATGCCTGCCTGATGCGTGGGTCGAGCGCGGCGTGCAGCGCGTCCGCGAGGAAGCCGGAGAGCAGCACCGTCACGGAGGCGAAGAGGTTCACGGCGCCGACCGAGTTCACGTCGTTCTTGCCGATGGAGTCGATGAACCACTCGCCCATGCCGTGCCAGCCGTAGATCGTCTCCGTGAAGATGGCACCGGTGAACAGCGCGAGGAAGCCGTAGGAGAAGTAGGTCGACATCGGGATGAGGGCCGTACGCAGCCCGTGGCGGAGCAGGACCGTCCGCGGCCCGAGACCCTTGGCCCGTGCGGTGCGCAGGTGGTCCGAGCCGAGGACGTCGAGCATGGTGCTGCGCTGGTAGCGGCTGTAGCCCGCGGCGGTGAAGAGCACGACGGAGACGACGGACACCGCCGCCGCGAACAAGCTGTACAACGAGGCCGACGCCAAGATCTGGGCGCTCGGCCACTCCATCCCGCTCTACCAGCGCCCTGAGGTCCTCGCGGTCCGCTCGAACCTGGCGAACTACGGCGCGGACGGGCTGGCCTCCAGGGACTACACGAAGGTGGGCTGGCTGAAGTGACGCGCTGATCAGGCGAGCTGCCGGTGGAGGGCCCCGCGGACCAGCTCCGGGATGCCGCCCTCCCCCGGGGGCGCGGCCACACAGGACAGAGCGAGCCGTACGACCGTTTCGCAGGAGCGGGCCAGCTCGCCGCTCTCGGCCCGGAAGGCACCGGAGCCGGCCAGCGCGGCCACCGCCCGGTCCCGCACGATCTGCACGAAGTCACCGGGCGAGGGCAGCGGTCCGTCCGCCCGCCGCTGCGCCGGCACGGCCGACGAGGACGGCACCGCGGACAGCGTCGGTGCGGGCAGCCGCTCGCTCCAGCAGCCCGTGAGCATCGCCCGTACCAGCACGTTGTCCCGGGCCGCCACGGTCATCCACTCGGCCGTCGCCGTCAGACGTTCCCGCGCGTCGCCATGGCCGCCCAGCGCCCGCTCCACCCCGGCGAGGTACCCGTCCGCCTCCCTGCGCACCAGCGCCCTCGCCAGGCCCTCCTTGCTGCCGAACTCGTTGTACAGCGTCTGCCGGGACACCCCGGCCGTCATGGCCACGTCGACCATCCGCACCGCGGCCCACGGTCGGCGCGCGAGCGCCGCGTACGCGGCGTCCAGTAGGGATTCGCGGGCTGCAGGCATCATCGCCTCCTGGGGCGAGCGACTCTGCGCCCAGATTTGACGCGCACGAATCCACTGTCAAGGGTTCGCGAAGGCACCGGGGGGCGCCCTTCGGCCAACACGCGCGGGCGCACCGAGATCACCGCCCGGTCACCGTCCGATCACCCCACGGCGTCCCCACAGCATCTCCGGCATCCGTGTGTAGCCCTGCCCCCACCCCGGCAGATACCGTTCGTCACATGCCGGACTACCTCGATGACCTGCGTCTCGCCCATGTGCTCGCGGATGCGGCGGACGCCACCACCATGGACCGCTTCAAGGCCCTCGACCTCAAGGTCGAGACCAAGCCGGACATGACCCCGGTGAGCGAGGCGGACAAGGCCGCCGAGGAGCTGATCCGGGGTCAGCTGCAGCGCGCCCGCCCCCGGGACGCGGTCCTGGGCGAGGAGTACGGGATCGAGGGCACCGGCCCGCGCCGCTGGGTGATCGACCCGATCGACGGCACGAAGAACTACGTCCGCGGGGTGCCGGTCTGGGCGACCCTGATCTCCCTGATGGAGGCGGCCGAGGGCGGCTACCA
This sequence comes from Streptomyces sp. Ag109_O5-1, assembly GCF_003814875.1. Taxonomy (GTDB): domain Bacteria; phylum Actinomycetota; class Actinomycetes; order Streptomycetales; family Streptomycetaceae; genus Streptomyces; species Streptomyces sasae. The sequence goes on from NZ_RKQF01000001.1 coordinate 4,336,753, forward strand.
GCCGGTCGTCGGCGTGGTCTCCGCACCCGCGCTGGGCCGCCGCTGGTGGGCGGCGAAGGGCCACGGCGCCTTCACCGGCCGCAGCCTGTCCTCGGCCTCCCGCATCCATGTCTCGAAGGTCTCGAAGCTGTCCGACGCCTCCTTCGCGTACTCCTCGCTGAGCGGCTGGGAGGAGCGCGGTCAGCTGAACGGCTTCCTGGACCTGACCCGCGATGTGTGGCGCACGCGCGCGTACGGCGACTTCTGGCCGTACATGATGGTCGCCGAGGGGGCGGTGGACATCTGCGCCGAGCCGGAGCTGTCGCTGTGGGACATGGCGGCCAACGCGATCGTCGTGACGGAGGCCGGCGGCACCTTCACCGGCCTGGACGGCCGCCCCGGCCCGCACAGCGGCGACGCGGCCGCGTCCAACGGGCTGCTCCACGACGAACTGCTGTCGTACCTCACCCGGCGTTACTGAAACAGCCTCCTGAGGCACAACTGGGCAGCCCTCCGTGGCACATATGAGCGCGTGCGCCCTCAATTGGCGACACGCACCCCCTTGTTGACCCGCGCTTTACCTGCCACCCTGAGAGAACTCCCACTTGTGCATTTGTGAATCGCTGAACTATCTCCGCGATTCCCTAGGAGGTGGCACCTTTCATGCTCGTCCGTGACGCCATGAGTACGGTGGTCCTCACCGTCGGCCCCGCCCATACCCTCCGCCAGGCAGCCGCCCTGATGTCCGCGCGCCGCGTGGGCGCGGCGATCGTCCACGACCCGGACGCCGGCGGCATCGGCATCCTCACCGAACGGGACATCCTCAACTCCGTCGGCCTCGGCCAGAACCCCGACGCCGAACGCATCCACGCCCACACCACCAACGACGTCGTGTTCTGCACGCCGACCTGGACCCTGGAGGAGGCGGCCCGGGCGATGGCCCACGGCGGCTTCCGCCATCTGATCGTCCTCGACGGCGGCGAGCCGGCCGGCATCGTCTCGGTCCGCGACATCATCCGCTGCTGGGCCGGGGACCGCGCGCCGGCCCCCGTGTAACCCGCCCAGGCACGCCGAACGGGCCGGACCCCGGCCTCCCGGGGATCCGGCCCGCCCGCCCACGACAAGCGGTCCAGTGCTGGAGTGTCAGCCGCGAAGGGCCTGGACCGCGGCCTCCAGCCGCTTGCCGAAGTCTCCGTCGGCCCGACGGAAGTTCCCGATCGCGCGCTCGGCGATGTCGTCGCGCGACACCTTGGCGATGAAGCCGGCCTGGTTCTCGACCAGCCGTTCCCTCTCACCCTCGGACATCAGCCGGTAGAGGTTGCCGGCCGGCACGAAGTCGTCGTCCTCGGCGTGCACCGGCGCCGGGTGGCGGCCGGTCACGCCGGTCACCGCGGTGGCCTGCCACAGCGGGCGGTCCGCCTCCTGGCTGCCGGATGGGGGCATCTCCCACGCCACCCGATCCTATATTGGACTTAGTCCAAGTCAAGCTCAGCTCCAAAGTCACACATATTCGGGAAATGGTCCGGCTGCTGTTAGGCTGGGTGCCATGAGTGACCTTCTGGAACGGCTTCGCGGACGCGGCTGGCGGATGACCGCGCAGCGACGCGTCGTGGCCGAGGTCCTGGACGGCGAACACGTCCACCTGACGGCCGACGAGGTCCACGCCAGGGCTGTCGTCAAGCTGCCCGAGATCTCCCGGGCGACCGTCTACAACACCCTGGGCGAGCTGGTCACACTCGGCGAGGTCATCGAGGTCTCGACGGACAAGCGCGCCAAGCGGTACGACCCGAACGCGCACCGGCCGCACCACCACCTGGTCTGCTCCCGCTGCGGTTCGATCCGCGACGTCCACCCGACCGGCAACCCGCTGGCCGACCTGCCCTCCTCGGAGCGGTTCGGCTTCACGGTGTCGGACGTCGAGGTGACGTACCGCGGTCTGTGCCCGGACTGCGCGGCGGCCGTCTGACGAACGCTCCATACGTAAAGGCCCCGGCGCTCATGAAGAGTGCCGGGGCCTTCGCGTCGTACACGGCACGGGGTTCCCGAGGCATGCGTCGTAGAAATACCGAGGGCCGGAGTCCGTTTCCGGACTCCGGCCCTCGGCCTTCAGTAGCGGGGACAGGATTTGAACCTGCGACCTCTGGGTTATGAGCCCAGCGAGCTACCGAGCTGCTCCACCCCGCGTCGGTGAACTGAACATTACGTGAGGGACGCAGGCAGAGGCAAATCGATCTCGGTCAGCCCGTCTGACCTGCGAGAAGGCGCGGGCTATGCGGACAGCTCCTCCCGCAGCGCATCCCGCAGCCGGCCCGCCCGTTCCGCCACCTCCGCCGGTCCGAGCGCCACCGCCCGGTCGGCCCACTGCTGCCCCACCGCCAGCTCTCCCCGACGCGCGTAGACGAGAGCGAGCCGTAGCGCCGCCCGTCCGTGGCCCGCGTCGGCCGCCCGCTCCCACCACACGGCGGCCTCCGGCTCGCTGCCCTCCCGGGCCAGCAGCAGCCCCAGATTGAACGCCCCGTTCCGCGACCCGGCCTCGGCCGCCGCCCGGTACCACCGTGCGGCCTCCACCACGTCCCCGCGCGCCGCGGCGAGCATCCCGACCCGCACCTGGGCCCTGCGGTGCCCCTGCGAGGCGGCCCGCTCGTACCACTCTTCGCACTCGGTCTTCACGTTCAGCGACGACTCTCCCAGCTCGTGCTCGGAGACGGTCGGACGGCGCGCGTCGAGCACGGCGGCGAGCCGGTACGCGGCCTCGGGGCTCCCCCCGCCTGCCGCACACCGCAGATGCCGCTCGGCGGCCGCCTCGTCCCCGTCCCGCAGCCGGGCGATCCCGACCTGCAGGGCGGCCTCGGTGTGCCCGGCGGCGGCGGCACGCTCGTACCACCGCAGCGCGACCCGCTCCTCGCCCCTTCCGGCGTAGAGGATCCCGAGGTTGAACGCGGCGTCCACGCTCCCGGCCTCGGCGGCCTTGGAGAACCACGGCTCGGCACCGGTCGGGTCGCTGCCCTGGAGCAGCAGGATGGCCAGCGCGTTCGCCGCCTCCCGGTGTCCGGCGTACGCGGCCCGCCGGTACCACTGCTCGGCCTGCGCGGTCCGCCCCTGGTCGGCGCAGAGCAGCCCGAGGTTGTACGCCCCGTTGTCGTCGCCGGCGTCCATCGCCGCGCGGTACCAGCGCTCCGCGGTCTGTGTCTCGCCGCGCTCGGCGTGCAGCGCGCCGAGCGCGTTCGCCGCGTTGCCGTCGCCGTCCTGTGCGGCCCGCAGCCACCAGACGGCCGCGCTCTCGGTGTCCCCGGCGTCGCGCAGCAGGAAGCCGAGCGCACAGGCGGCGCGGGCCTCGCCGTCCTTGGCGGAGGTCAGATACCAGCGGCCGGCCTCCTTGAGCTCGCCCCGCCGCTCCAGGATCGCCCCGAGGTGCAGCGCGGCCCGCCGGTGTCCGCGCGCGGCGGCCTGCCGGTACCACTGCTCGGCCTCCTCGGTCTCCATGGCCCCGGCCGCGGCCTCCGCCCCGATACCGTTGTCACCCCCGGTCTCGCCCTCGTCCGTGACCGGTCTGCGGTCGAGCGCACGCGCCAGCCGGTACGCCGCCTCCCGGTGCCCGCGCTCGGCGGCGGCCCGCATCCACCGGCCGGCGGCCGTGTCCCCCCGGTGCTCCAGCAGGTCGGCCAGTGCGTAGGCGCCGAGCGCGTGTCCCTGCTCGGCGGACTGGCGCAGCCAGTACTCGGCGGCGGGCTCGTCCCCGCGCTCACGGTGGTGACGGCCCAGTGCGTGGGCGGCGGCCGCGGAGCCGGCGACAGCGGCGATCCGCCACCATCCGGCGGCCTCCTCGGGGTAGCCGCGCTGATGGAGGAGGACGCCGAGGTTATTGGCGGCGGCGCGGTCACCCGCGGCGGTGGCGGCACGCAACTGGGGTTCGGCTCCGTCGAGGTCGCCACGGCGCAGCAGCACGGCGCCGAGGACGCTCATCGCCTCGACGTCGCCGGCAGCGGCCTGCAGCCGACGGCGCGCCTCTTCGGCGGCCTCGGCGGCCTCGTCGCGGGTCGGCTCCTCGCCCGAAGGCTGCACAAATCGCCCTGTCTCGAACAGAGTTGCCTTGTCCCCCATAACGTTCATCGTCGCACCACCTGCAACCTGGATACACCCGGTATATCGCAACCCGAGAGGTCACTTCAGCGTTTTGTCGACATGCCCACAGAACGACAAGTCAAACACATCTCCGCCAACTCCCCACAGCGGCACGGCGACCATGCCCATCGGTACATGCGTTCGTCGTCCGCCCGGACACCACGAGCCGTCCCCACGCACACCACGAAGGCCCGGATCCCAAGAGGATCCGGGCCTTCGACTTGAGTAGCGGGGACAGGATTTGAACCTGCGACCTCTGGGTTATGAGCCCAGCGAGCTACCGAGCTGCTCCACCCCGCGCCGTTGCGTTGCAACCGTATCACGGCGCGGGGCGGAGCTGATCATCCGCTCGGACTGGGGCTTGGACTGGCACTGGCACTGGCACTAGGAGCGGCGCCGGCACTGGCGCTCGCGCCGGTGTCGGCGCTCGGGCTCGCGGTCCCGGCGCCGCCCTTGTCCGCGGCCTTGGACTGCGCCTCCTCGGCCCGCTTCAGCGCGTCCTGCAAGTCGGCCTGGGCCTTGCCGTACGCCGTCCAGTCGCCCTTCTTCAGAGCCTCCTGGCCCGCTTCGAAGGCCTTCTGGGCGTCGTTCAGCGCCTCTTGGACCGTGGCGTTGCCGGACGCCGGGGGTGTGGTCGTCCCGTTGTCCGAGGATCCCGTGTCCGAACCGTCCGTCCCGAACACCTTGTTGAGCGCCTCGTCCAGGGTGTCCTCGAAGGCGGTCTTGCCCTCGTAGGTGACCAGCACCTTGCGCAGAAGCGGGTACTTGACGCCGGCGCCGCGGACGTAGACGGGCTCCGCGTACAGCAGGCCCCCGTCCAGCGGCACGGTCAGCAGATTGCCGTACTCGACCTCGGAGTCGCCGCCCTTGAGGAGCTTGATGGCGGCGGCGATGTCCTGTTCGGAGTTGAACTTGCTCTGGACCTGTTTGGGTCCGTCGACGGTCGTACTGGTCGGAAGTTTCAGGATTCTGATCTTGCCGTAGTCCGGCGAACCGGCCTCGGAGTCCACCGACATGAACGCGCTGAGGTTGTTCCGGCCGTTGGGCGTGAACGTCGTCGACAGCGAGAACGCCTGCGCGCTCTGGTCCGGCATCTTCATGCTCAGGTAGTACGGCGGCACCGCATTGCCCGACTTGTTGGTCGGATCGTCGGGCACCTGCCACACCTCGCTGCCGGTCAGGAACGTCTGGGCGTCCGTCACGTGGTAGCGGGTGAGCAGCTCGCGCTGGACCTTGAACAGGTCCTGCGGGTACCGGAGATGGTCCATCAAGGACTGCGAGATGGCACTCCTGGGCTCCACCGTGCCGGGGAACGCCTTCATCCAGGTCTTCAGCACCGGGTCTTGGGTGTCCCACTGGTAGAGCTTCACCGCACCGGTGTACGCGTCGACGGTCGCCTTCACCGAGTTGCGGATGTAGTTGACCTGGTTCTGCTGGGCGACCACCGCACGGGAGTTGTTGGTCGCGGTCAGCGAGTCGGCGGTCGTGTCACCGAGGGTCGTACGGGAGGCGTACGGATAGCCGTTGGTCGTCGTGTAGGCGTCGACGATCCACTGGATACGGTGGTCCACCACCGCCGGATAGGCGTCGCCGTCGATGGTCAGCCAGGGGGCGACCGCCTCGACGCGCTCCTTGGGCGTGCGGTTGTACAGGATCCGCGAGCCCTCGCCGATCGCTCCGGAGTAGAGGATCTGCGGCTCGTTGAACGCCACCGCGTACGCGGCCCGGTTGATCGGGCTGGAGAGGCTGACCCCGCTCTTGCCCGCGTAACTGGTGGTCTTCTCGCCGCTGTCGTCGGAGTAGTCGATCTCCTTCTGGGGACCGCCGACGATCGAGTACGTGGTCGTCTTCTCGCCGTAGTAGACGCGCTGCTGGTACGTGCCCAGGTCACCGGTGGACGGCAGGTCGGACTCGGTGAAGACGGGCTGGCCCTGGGAGTCCGCCTCGGTGCCCTTGGCGGCGACCACGCCGTAGCCGTGGGTGTAACGGAAGTGGTCGTTGATCCAGTTGTTCTTCGGGACGCCGTCGAGGTTCAGTTCGCGCAGACCGAGGACGGTGTCCTGGACCTTGCCGTCCTTGGTGTAGCGATCCACGTCCAGATTGGTCGGAAACGCGTAGTAGTTCCACATCTGCTGGGCCTGCTGGAACGTCGGCGAGACGATGTTCGGGTCCATGATCCGGATGCTCGCCGTGGCGTCGACGTCGCCGCGGAGCTTGGTCTTGTCCGTGGTGGTGCTCTTGCCCGTGTACTCGCTGACCTCGGTGTCGTCGATGCCGTACGCCTCGCGGGTCGCCTTGAGGTTCTTCTGGACGTACGGGGCTTCCTTGGCCTGCTCGTTGGGCTGGACCTGGAACTTCTGGACGATCGCCGGGTAGAGGCCGCCGATGAGGATCGCCGAGAGGACCATCAGGCCGAAACCGATGACGGGCAGCTGCCAGGTGCGCCGCCACAGGGTGGCGAAGAACAGCAGCGCGCAGATGACGGCGATGCAGAACAGGATCGTCTTGGCGGGCAGATACGCGTTCGCGTCGACGTATCTGAGGCCCGTCCAGTTGTCGGTGGCCTTGAAGTCGCTCGACTTCACCGCCAGTCCGTACCGGTCGAGCCAGTATGCGACCGCCTTGAGGGCGACGAAGAAGCCGAGCAGCACCGAGAGGTGGCCGGTCGCGGCGCCGGTGGCGCGGGCACCGGGGCTGGTGACGCGCAGCCCGCCGTACAGGTAGTGGGTGAGCGCGGCGGCGATCAGGGACAGGATCGCGGTGGCGAAGCCGAAGCCCAGCAGGAAGCGGTACCAGGGCAGGTCGAAGGCGTAGAAGGAGACGTCGAGGTGGAACTGCGGGTCCTTCTGGTGGAAGGGCACGCCGTTGACCCACATCAGCCAGGTGCGCCACTGACCGGCCGCGGACGCGCCGGCGATCAGCCCGACCAGCGCGGTGACCGCGAGCAGCAGCCACCTCTTGTACGGCGCGATGCCCATCCGGTAGCGGTCGAGGCTCTGCTGTTCCATGGACATGGCGCTCAGCGGGGGCCGCAACCGGTGCGCGAGCCAGATGTTGAACCCCACCGCGGCCGCCATCAGCAGACCGAAGACGCAGAACAGCCCGATCTTGGTCCACAGGGTGGTGGTGAACACCGAGGAGTAGTGCACCGACCGGTACCAGAGCCAGTTCGTCCAGAACCCCGCGAACATGCTGAACGCCATGCCGAGTACGGCAAGGACGCCCAGTGTCATGAGCAGGGTCCGGACGCGCCGGGACGGGCGGCCCGCCGCTCTGATCCGTGGCCCCGTCGGGCCTCCGCCGCGGTCCGGCATCTGGAAAGCCAAGGTGCGCACCTCGAAGTCGCTGTTGATCCGCTGCTGGCTTGCAGCTGGTCTGCTGTTGATCCGCTTCTGTTCCGTCAGGCCCCCGTGCTCGTGGGCCCTCCGTGGCCCCCTGTGATCGCGGGGCCATACCTATGCAACTTACTCACGGTTTACTCGGTTCCCGATTCCGGCCATGAACGAGGCAGGATTGTGACCATGTCCAACACTCCCATGGCAGCGAACCCGCTCACCCGGGCCGTACTCGAGATCGACGAGTACGCCTCCGGCCTCGGCTGGGACCAGCCCGCTCGCCTCTTCGCCCTCGTCGACACCGCACGGCTGCGCACCCAGGAACCGGCTCTCGCCGCCCAGCTCGGACTGGAGGACGAGTCCGCGACCGCCGGTCTCACTCCGATCGAGCAGGACGAAGTGCCAACGGACAAGGCGCTCGACGAGTTCCTGGGCACCATCGCCTGGCCGGACGCGGTGGTCGGCTGCGCGCTCACGGTGGAGCGCCTGATGCTGCCCCCGTCCGCCGAGTCCCAGGTCCCGGAGGGGCTGAGCGGGGCCAAGCTGACCAAGTGGGTGGCGCAGCATCCCGACCGCCAGGAGGTCCGGATGACGGTCGCCGTGCTGCGCGACGGCAGCCGCGACTCAGCGGTGCGCCTGCGTGAGAAGGACTCGCCGACGGAGGTCCTCACCGGCCCCGACCTGGTTCCGGGCCTGGCGGAGGCCCTGAAGGCGACGTTCGAGGACTGAGGTCCTGTCCTGTCCTGGGGCACCGGGGGGGGTGCCCTCTCCTACGTCACCGGGGGCGCCCCTCGTCAGGAAGGGCGCCCCCGGCCTTTGTGACTCCTGCTTCCTCAGCCCTTGGTGCTGCACTTCGGCAGGGCGCCGGTGTCGCCGCTGCGGATGTCCTTCAGTGCGCCGAGGGCGTCGCCGATCGTGCTGACCTTGACCAGGGTGAGCCCGCTCGGGGTGTCCTGGGCGGCCTCGGCGCAGTTGTCGGCCGGGGTCAGGAAGTACTGGGCGCCCTTGCTGCGCGCGCCGATGGTCTTCATCGAGATACCGCCGATCGGCCCGACCTTGCCGTCGTCGTCGATCGTGCCGGTGCCGGCGACGAACTTGCCGCCGGTGAGGCTGCCCGGCGTCAGCTTGTCGTAGATCCCGAGCGAGAACATCAGCCCCGCGCTGGGCCCCCCGACGTCGGCGAGCTTGATGTCGATGGAGAACGGGAACGTGTGATCGGTCCCGGCGGAGATCCCGACGATGGCCCGCTTGGTACCGCTGTCGTCGGACGTGGTGGTCTTGATGGTGACGTTCTCGGTCTTGGTGGCCGTCTTGTTCGCCTTCTCGGCGGCGGCCTGCTCCTTGGCCCGCACGACGGTGAAGACGACGTCCTGGCCGGGCTTGTGCTTGGTCACCAGCGTGGAGACGTCGGTGGGCTGCTTGACCGCCGTACCGTCGACGGCCTTGATCACGTCACCGGCGTGCAGCCTGCCCTCGGACGGCGAGCCCTTGACGACCGTCGACACGATCACCCAGGAGTTCACCGGGACGCCCAGTTCCTTGAGGGCGGCGACCTTCGCGCTCTCCTGGGACTGGCTGAACTCCTCGGCGTTCTCCTGGGTGGACTGCTGCTCCGTCTTGCCGTCCGGGTAGAGGGTGTCGTGCGGCACGACCTTGTTGTCGTGCGACAGCCACCCGTAGACCGCCTCGACGAGATTCATCTTGTAGTCGGCACTGGTGACCCTCACCGTGGTCATGTTCAGGTGCCCGGAGGTCGCGTAGGTCTTGTGCCCGGAGATCTGCAGCACCGGCTCGCCGTCGTGGTCCCCCAGCGTGTTCACCGTCGGGCCGGGGGACATCTCCGAGTACGGCACGTTGATGAGCACTCCGGCGCACAGGAGTGCGATCAGCATCAGGGTGGAGGCGAGCATCGTCGCGGTGCGGCGTGGCATGCAACGACAGTACGGGACGCGTCTGTCAGCGCACCGTCAGGGCCGCCCACACACTCGCCTCAGCCGCCGGAGTGGGACTTCTCCATGGCCTCGCGAAACCGTGCGTACCCGTCCAGTTCGGGCCCGTCGCTCCGCACTCTCCTGGTCCGATTGGCCCAGCTGCCCCACAGACCGGCACCGACCGCGGCCACCAGCGGAATCAGCAACCAGACGAGCGCCGCCATGCCGACCTCCCAACCCCTTGAGCGTCCGCGACTGACTGATCAGCAGATTAACCATCCGCACTGACAACGCTCACGCTGGGGGTTCGGTTACGCAACCGGAGTCCGGACGGGGTCTTTCAGCAGGCCCCGACCCATTCCTCGGTACCGTCCGAGAACGTCTGGTGCTTCCAGATGGGCACCTCGTGCTTGAGGTCGTCGATCAGCTTCCGACAGGCTTCGAAGGCGTCCCCCCGATGCGGACACGACACGCCGACGACCACGGCGAGATCACCCACCCGCAGGTCCCCCACCCGATGCACCGCGGCCAGCGCCCGCACCGGGTACTCGGCGACGACCTTCTCCGCGATCCGCCGCATCTCGCTCTCGGCACTGGGATGACACGAATACCCGAGCGCGTCCACGTCGGCGCCCCCGTCGTGGTTCCGCACGGTCCCCACGAACAGCGCGACGCCTCCGGCGGCGTCGTCCCCCACGGCCGCGAAGACCTCGTCCACGGAGAGCGCGCTCTCCCGGATCCCGATCAGCCTGATGGGATCGTCAGCACCCTGCTCGCCGGGATGATCATTCATAGCAGCCATACCTCCATCGTGCCGCAAGCCCGGGAGCACTCGGAATACGCCTGACATCAGGCACACGCGCGTGCGGCTTTGGAGACTCCTACAGGAGTCCTGCGGGAGCCCTGCGGGAGCCCTGCGGAGTGCTGCGGGAGGGAAGTCCCGTGGCGAAGAGCGACGCCCTCCCGCAGCGGAGTTCAGATCCGCCGCCGGGCCTTCCGAGCCCGCCGCACCACAGCCGCCGCACCCAACAGAGCGACCGTCGCCCCCGCGGCCCCCGCGGCCGTCGCGTCCTTCCGTCCCAGCCGCCGCCCGACAACGGTGTGCCGCCCGGCCACCTCCTCCAGCAGCTCGGCCAGCACCTCCTCGTTCGTCCACCCCGGCCGCCACCCGGCATCGTGCAGCCGGCTCCCGCTCACCACCCACGGATACATCGTGTAGGCAAGATCCCCGGCCGGCGACGGCGTCAGCCCGATCCGGTGCAGCCGAGCCGCGGCGCCCAGCGCGACCGCCGACGGCAGCTCCATCCGCCGGATCCCGCTCAGCTCCTCGACCTCCTCCTGCTCCAGCCATCCGTCGCAGCCGACGGCGAGCTCCCCCTCGACCTTCTCCAGGACGGCGTACTCGAGCGCACTGCACAGATCCTCGACATGGCAGAACTGCCAGGCGGGCCGCGATCCTGCGACCACCAGCAGCCGGGGCGACTCGAAGTACCTGGTCAGCGCGGTGTCGGTGCCACCGACGAGCACCGCGGGTCGCACGACGGTGACATTGAGTCCAGGATGCGCGCGGGGCGCCCGGCGCGCGAGCCGCTCGACTTCGAGCAGGTCGCCGACCCCCGTGGCCTCCGCGGTCGCCCGCAGCTCCGCGTCCTCGGACAACGGCAGCTCGTTGTCCGGCAACGCGCCGTAGACCATCGAGGACGTGCACAGCACCACGCGGTGCACCCCGGCCGCGGCCGCCGCGGTCAGCACGGTCTGCGTCCCGCGCACGTTGTAGGCCGTACGGGCGGCGGGATCGGTCTCCAGATCCAGGTCGAGCGCGAGATGCACCACCACGTCGGCCCCGCGCAGCTTCTCCGCGATGGCCGGATCCCGCACGTCGAGGATGTGCCACTGGGCGTCCGGGCACTCCCCGCGCCGCTCGTCGATGGCGATGACCTGCTTGATCTGCTCCGACGCGGCCAGCCGCTCGGTGAGCAGCGCGCCGACCCCGGTCGCGGCGCCGGTCACGGCGACGACGGGCCCGCGCACGGCGGGAGGGGTTGAGTGGTTTCGCGCTGCGCGAACCTGCGGATCTGGGGAACTCACCGGGCGTCTCCAGCGGTTGTCTTCAGTACGGGCGCGAGTGACGCGTACGTACCAGGTGGCATCCATCCTGCCGCAGGCCGAGTGTCGGCGAAGCACCGAGGCCCGATCGGGCTCGGGTGTCTACGCTGGGTGGTGTTGTCGGGCAGCCGCGCCGCCGGAGAGAACCGGTGGCCTTACCAGCCGAGGATTCCCGTGAGTGACACCCCATTCGGTTTCGGCCTTCCGCCGGAGGAGCCGGAAGACGGCGACGAGGGCAAGAAGAAGGACCAGCAGAGCGGCGGTGGGCAGGGACCGGCCAGCCCGTTCGGCTTCGGCACGCCCGGAGCCGGCGGCTTCGGCAGCCCCGGCTCCGACAATCCGTTCGCTGCCATGTTCGGTTCGCTGAACCCCACCGACCTGGGCGCGGCCTTCCAGCAGCTGGGCCAGATGCTCTCCTACGAGGGCGGCCCGGTGAACTGGGACATGGCCAAGCAGATCGCGCGGCAGACGGTCTCCCAGGGCACGTCGGACGGCGTCAAGGACGCGAGCGTCGGCCCCGCCGAGCGCACGGCGGTCGCGGAGGCCGTGCGGCTGGCCGACCTGTGGCTGGACGACGCGACGTCGCTGCCGTCCGGTTCCGGTTCGGCGGTGGCGTGGTCGCGTGCGGAGTGGGTCGAGGCGACGCTGCCCGCCTGGCAGGAGCTGGTCGACCCGGTCGCCGAGCGGGTCGGCGCCGCGATGGGCGATGTCCTGCCGGAGGAGATGCAGGCCATGGCGGGCCCGCTGATCGGCATGATGCGCTCGATGGGCGGCGCCATGTTCGGCACGCAGATCGGGCAGGCCGTCGGCGTGCTCGCGGGCGAGGTCGTCGGCTCGACCGACATCGGCCTGCCGCTGAGCCCGGCCGGCAAGGCCGCGCTGCTGCCGGTGAACGTCGATGCGTTCGGCAAGGACCTGGGCGTGCCGAAGGAGGAGGTGCGGCTGTATCTCGCGCTGCGCGAGGCGGCCCACCAGCGCCTGTTCGCGCATGTGCCCTGGCTGCGCTCGCACCTGTTCGGCGCGGTCGACGGCTACGCGCGCGGCATCAAGGTCGACACGGCGAAGCTGGAGGACGTGGTCGGCCAGTTCGACCCGCAGAACCCCGAGCAGCTTCAGGACGCCCTCCAGCAGGGCATGTTCCAGCCGGAGGACACGCCCGAGCAGAAGGCGGCGCTGGCCCGTCTGGAGACGGCCCTGGCGCTCGTGGAGGGCTGGGTCGACGCGGTGGTCCACGCGGCGGCGAAGCCGCGTCTGTCGTCCGCCGACGCGCTCCGCGAGACCCTGCGCCGCCGCCGCGCCACGGGCGGCCCCGCGGAGCAGACGTTCGCCACGCTGATCGGCCTGGAGCTGCGGCCGCGCCGGCTGCGGGACGCCTCCCGGCTGTGGGCCTCGCTCACGGACGCGCGCGGTGTCGACGGCCGGGACGCGCTGTGGGCCCACCCGGACATGCTGCCGACGGCGTCCGACCTGGACGACCCGGACGGCTTCGTACACCGCGAGCAGCTCGACTTCTCAGAGCTGGACAAGATGCTCGGCGAGGCGGCGGAGAAGCCCGACGTGCGCCCCGACCTGCGCAAGAAGGACGACCAGGCAGAGGGCGACGACACCGAGTGAGCCTGTACGACGACGCGGTCCTCGTTCTCAAGGGGTACGAGGACCAGGACGAGCTGCGCCAGGCCTACCTGGACCACCTCGCGGCCCACCCGGACGGCATGTGGAAGGCCTGTCACGCGGGCCATCTCACGGCGAGCGCCCTGGTCGTCGATCCCGGGCAGGGCCGGGTGCTGCTGACCCTGCACAAGAAGCTGCGGATGTGGCTGCAGATGGGCGGCCACTGCGAGCCGGGCGACGCCACCCTGGCCGCGGCGGCCCTGCGGGAGGCGACGGAGGAGTCCGGGATCCCCGGCCTGACGCTGCTGCCGGGCGGCCCGGTCCGCCTGGACCGGCATCCGATCCCGGCGCCGTGCCACTGGCACTTCGACGTCCAGTACGCGGCCCTCGCCCCGCAGGGCGCCGCCCATGCGATCAGCGACGAGTCCCTCGACCTGCGCTGGTTCGCCTACGACGAGGTCGCGGCGGTCGCCGACGACTCGGTCGTACGACTGCTGGAAGCGACCCGCGCGCGGCTCTGAGCCGATGTTTCCGGGGACATGCATAAGGGGCGCCCTCGTTGTCGGGCGCCCCTTACTTTTCGGGCTCTCAGCTCCAGACGTTGCCCTGGTTCATCCCGCGCGCGCCCTGCTGACCCATGCCGAACTGGGCGGCGACACCGTGACCGATCTGGGCGTTCTGCGGTGGCAGCAGTTCACTCGGCTGGACCAACGCGAAGCCACTTCCCATGAAACTGAGCTCCCAGCCCTCCCCGGTGTTGCCCCGGCGCCGCCACACGCCCGAGGAATGCGTCTGGGCCTGCATCTGGACGCGCAGCCCGGTGGACCAGGCGACGATCGCGTCGGCGTCGCAGTTGACGTACTTGTCGGGCGTGACCTGCATCAGCAGCGGCGCGCCGGAGGTCATCAGGGCGACCTTGCCGCGTCCGGTGATGTTGAGCTGGTACTTCCCGGACCCGGAGATGCCGTACAGGCTGTCGACGGCGACGACCTCGTAGTGCAGCGAGGAGTCCATGGCGAGGACGTAGCCGCTGTCCACGGTCAGGCCGTCCTGCTCGACGTCCAGGACGTGGATGTGCTGGGCGAGGTTGGCGAAGTAGACCGTGCCCTGCCCGTGGCAGCGCATCAGGTCCAGGCCCTCGCCGGTGTACGCACGCGCGCGTGCCTGGTTGTGGCCCTGGTACTCGGCGTCGAACTCGACGAGTCCCTGGTAGGCGACCATGGTGCCCTTGCGGGCGAGGATGTCGTCGTGGCCCTCCAGGACGACCCGCAGCATCTGTTTGTTCTGGAGGCTGTAGCGGTCCCTGGCCTGGGAGTCGTTGAAGGCGAAAAGCGGGCTCTGCATGGTTTCCTGACTCCCCCTCAGCCCCGGAACCGGAGACGGTCGGTGCTGTCCTCACTGGGCTGAACAACGACGATGCCCTGGCCCGAGAAGGCCATCTGGTAGGCCTCGCCGCTGCCCCGGCCGATCAGCGACTGCGCCTTGAAGCTGCGCTTGCCCTTCACCTTGAGGTTCGGGGACCAGGCGACCAGCGCGTCCGGGTCGACGTACGTCTCGTCCTCGCCGCCGCCGCAGTCGACGACGATCGGCTTGCCCCGGGAGGTCAGCGCGACCCAGCCCTGCCCGGAGATCTTGGTGTTCCACAGCCCCTGCCCGGCGAACTTCGCAAGCCCCTTGACCCGTTCCACACCCCACGTCAGATGGGCGTCGAAGGCGAGCAGGTTGGTGGCGTTGACGGAGATGCCGTCGCCGTCGAGGTTGATGACGACGACGTTCGCGCCGTAGTCGGCGAGGTAGAGCAGCCCGTCCCCGGAGCACTTCATCAGGGGGGCGCCCTCACCGGTCATCCAGTCCCGGGCGATCTGGCGCACGGCCGGCGGGTTGGGTTCGTACTGGACGAAGCCCTCGTAGGCGACCATCGACCCCACGCGCGCGAGGAGGTCGTTCCCGGTCTGCATGGCGACCTTGAGCATGTGGTCGCCATGGTTCTCCATACGGGCGGTGACGGGTGCGGGGGCGTAGCCCGCGAGCGGCTGGTTCATGACGGGCTCCCTCAGACCTCGTACGGCTGGACGACGATGAAGTTCCCGGGCGCGCCGCGGAACTGCAGGTTGACGCTCTCGCCGGTGTCGCCCGGGTAGGCGTTGCGGCGCATCCGGACCTGGCTGGAGACGATCACCTGGGAGGCCGCCGACCAGGCGACGATCGCGTTGCAGTCGGCGAAGGTCGTCGGGGTCACGGGCAGCACGACGGGCGTGCCGTGCGTCTTGACGACGATGGTGCCGGTGCCCTGGAACTGCATCGTGAACAGCGCGCCGCCCGGGATGCCGTGGCCCTCGATCCGGCGGACCTCGTGCTGGAGGCTCTCGTCGAAGGCGAGGACGCTCTCGGCGGAGACGCAGATCGCGTCGCCCTGGAGTTCGATGGGGTGCAGATGGGCGGAGTTCTCGGCGAAGAACACCTGTCCGTTGCCGGTGCAGCGCATCAGCTGCATCTCCTGGCCGGTCGCGTTGCCCACGATCCGGCCGGCGAATCCGGCGCCCTTGTAGCTGAAGTCGACCTTGCCCTGGTAGAGCACCATGCTGCCCTGCCGGGCCAGCACCGGCTGGCCGCCCATGCCCAGGTCGGCACGGATGAGCTTGCTGTTCTGCGGCGTCCAGCGCTGCCCGGTGGGCGTCTCCTTGAACTTCTGGAGCGCGGCACCGACTCCGGCACCGCCCTGGGAAGCGCCTTGCGGGACCGCGTAGTTCTGCTGGCCGGGGACCTGCCCGAACGGCTGCTGCTGGCCGTAGCCCGGGGGCGGGGGCGGGGCCTGGGGGTATCCGGGCGGCGGGCCCGGGGCCTGGGGAGGCGCCGGGGGCTGGCCGTAGCCGGGTGGCATGGGCGCGTTCGGGGCGGGCGGCTGGCCGTAGGGCGCGGGCGCCGGACCCGGGGGCGGCACGGTACCGGTGGCGGGCGGGGTCATCGGGGCGATGAGGGTGGGCGCGGCATGCACGTTCGAAGCCGACGCGGGGCCGGGGGCCGGGGGCGGGGTGAAGCCCTGGGGGGCCGGCGTGGGGGCGGGGGCCGGCGCAGGAGTGGGGGCGACTGGGGCCGGGGCGGGCGCGGACGGGGCGCCGAAGGCGGGCGGCGCGAAGCCGGGCGCGGCCCCGGTCTGCGGCTGCTGGGGCGCGGGCGCGGCGGGCGCCTCCTCCTCCAGCACCTCGCCGCCGAAGTTCTTCAGCAGCGCCTCCAGACCGCCGTCGAAGCCCTGTCCGACGGCGGCGAAGCGCCACACGTCCTTCAGGTAGAAGTCGCCGAGCATCACGGCGCGCTCGGTGGAGAACTCCGAGCCGCTGAAGGAGTACCGGGCCACTTCCTCGCCGCCCGCGACGATACGGATGTATCCGGGAGCGACCTGCGACATCTGCCCGGTGCCGTCGACGGTCGCCGTGAACGACAGCTTCTGGATCTGCGGCGGGATCCGGTCCAGCGTGACCCGGAAGGACTCCGTGTCGCCCGCCTGCGCACCCAGCAGCTGGATGGACTCCTCGGGGGACTTCGGCTGGTTGAAGAAGACGAAGTAGCGGTCGTCCGACAGCCGTTCGTCGGCGTCGAGGCCGAAGCAGCTGATGTCGAAGGACAGTCCGGGCCCGGAGATCTGCACGCCTACGTACAGATCCGTGCCCGCCGTGAGGTCACTGATCCTGGCCTTGTGGCCGCGTTGGAATTCCCTGGCCATGCGTTACGACCGTCCCCCATCCCGAATGCGAGTGCGTCGCGCCAGGCTAACCGCTAACTCGGACATCGGAAGAAGTCGGTACAGACCCGGTACACAACCGCGCTCAGCGCCCCCGAGGGGAGCGCTCCCGGGGTGCGTCACTCATCTCGCGCGCCGGGCCCATGGGGCAGCCGGTCGGCGGCGACCACCCCTTCGAGGTAACCCCGGGCCCGCTCGGTGCGCGGATACGCCTCCAGCAACCGCCAGAACCGGGGGCCGTGTCCCGGCACCAGCAGATGCGCAAGTTCGTGGCAGAGCACGTAGTCGACGACGTACTCGGGCATGCCCTGGAGCCGGTGCGAGAGCCGGATGCTGCCCTCGGCCGGGGTGCACGAGCCCCAGCGGGTGTTCTGGTTGGTGACCCAGCGCACCGAGGCGGGACGGGCCCGGCCGCCGAAGTACTGGTCCGACAGCCGCTGGGCGCGCTCGGCGAGTTCGGCGTCGCCGAGCACTCGCTTGCTCTCCTGGGCAGCGAGCTTCTTGAGCATGACGGTCACCCAGCGTTTCTCCTCCGCCTCGGACATCCGGGCAGGGATCAGCACGACGGTGCGATCGCCCTCGCGGTACGCGGACACGGTCCGGCGGCGCCGGGCGCTTCTGCGAACCTCGATCGCGCTCGCCCCCGAGCCGCTGGGCGGCTGGCTCGTCGTGCTGCGCTGTCGGTTTCCGGCGCTGTGCAGTGGGTCGGCGGGCACGCCCCGACGTTACCCGCTGCACATGCGGGAAGTCCCGGGTCCGGGACGGTTCGATGCCGATCCCCCACCATGCGTTTGATTTGTACGACGAATGCCCACCGCCTGTGGACAACTTTCGGCACCCACCGGGCGGGCCGGGCATGCTGGCACTCGTCGCCACTCGTCCGCGGAGCACGACCGGCTCCACCGGCAGACGGGGACGTTCCATCACCTTTCGACGGCTACGGGGGCCTGTCATGCATCCTTTGATGAAGCCCGCGCTCCGGCGCGGCTGGCGTGATCTCAACACCGTGCAGTTCGGGATGACTCCGGCGCACGCGATGACACTCGGACCGATGGACACGGCGACCGGGAGCTTCCTGGACCTGCTCAACGGCACCCGGGGGCTCGCGCTGCTGCGCGAGGAAGGGCGCCGCATGGACCTGCCGGACGGGCATGTCGACGCGCTGGTGGAGCGGTTGTCCCGGGCCGGGCTCGTCGACGACGCGCATGGCGGCGGGCCGGCGGCACAGTCGCTGCGCGAGAGGAAGCAGGTGCTGGAGCGGTTGCGCCCCGATCTGGAGTCGCTCTCCCTGATCACCCCGGAACCGGGCGGCCCGCTCGGCCGGCTGGCGGCCAGGCGTGCGCTGCGGGTACAGGTGCGGGGCGCGGGCCGGGTCGGTGTCACGCTGGCCGCGCTGCTGTCCGGTACGGGTGTCGGCGAGGTCGACGTGCGGGACGTGGGCCGGGTCCAGCCGTGGGACGTGACACCGGGTGGGCTGCCGGCGGAGGCGGTCGGCGAGCGCCGGGACGAGGCCGCGCGCAGGGTCGTCCGCAGAGCGGCCCCGGACCGTCCGCCGCGCCGTCCGGACCCGGCCGCGGAAGAACCCGGTCTGGCCCTGGTGATCATCGCCCCGCGCGACGACGTCCTGGTGCACGCCCCGGACGCGCGCGCCGCCGAGCCGCTCATGGCCTCGGGGACCCCGCACCTCTATACGGGTGTGGTGGAGGGCACGGGCGTCGTCGGCCCGCTCGTCCTCCCCGGCGGGACGGGGTGCGCCCGCTGTCTGCACGAGCACCGTACGGACCGGGATCCTGCCTGGCCGCGCCTGGTCGCCCAGTGGCGTTCCGGACAGGCCCGCCGGGTCGGCGCCTGCGATCTGACGCTGGCTGCGGCCGTGGCCGGTCTGGCCGCCGCCCACGCCCTGGCCTTCCTCGACGGGGAGTCGCCGTCCGGGACGGGAGTGCGCTGGGAGGCGTCCGTGCCTGCTCTGCACTGGCACGCGCGCCCGGTCCGGCCGCATCCCGCATGCCCTTGCGGAGCTGCGGAGAAAGCCAAGGGGGAACACTCCTCAACGGACGGGGATCCACACGCGACAATGGTGGGGCAACGGCCGTCGGCGGAGCGACGAGAGCACGCGGACGCGGCGCGGCCGACTGGGACTTGGAGGGCGCATGTCTGATCTTCCCCGGAAGGCGGTCACCCGGACCGCCAAGCTCGCCGCGCTCCCGCTCGGCATCGCCGGGCGGGCGACCTGGGGTCTGGGCAAGCGCATCGTGGGTGAGTCCGCGGAGATCGTCAGCCGGGAGCTGCAACAGCGCACCGCGGAGCAACTCTTCAAAATTTTGGGAGAGTTGAAAGGCGGGGCGATGAAATTCGGGCAGGCCCTGTCCGTCTTCGAGTCCGCTCTCCCGGAGGAGGTCGCCGGTCCCTACCGGGCCGCCCTCACCAAGCTCCAGGACGCCGCACCGCCGATGCCGACCCGCACCATGCACGCGGTGCTCGCCGAGCGGCTCGGAGAGGACTGGCGTGAGCTGTTCCTGGAGTTCGAGGACAAGCCCTCGGCGGCCGCCTCGATCGGCCAGGTGCACCGGGCGGTCTGGCACGACGGCCGCGCGGTCGCCGTCAAGGTCCAGTACCCGGGAGCCGGCGAGGCCCTGCTGTCCGATCTGGGACAACTGAGCCGTTTCGCACGACTGTTGGGGCCGTTGATCCCCGGCATGGACATCAAGCCGCTGATCGCGGAGCTGCGCGACCGGGTCTCCGAGGAACTGGACTACGCCCTGGAGGCACAGGCTCAGGCGGCGCACGCGGAGGAGTTCACGGACGACCCGGATGTGGTGGTCCCCTCGGTGGTACACCAGTGCGACCAGGTCCTGATCACGGAGTGGATCGACGGGATACCGCTCTCCGAGATCATCTCGCAGGGTACGCCGGAGCAGCGCGACCGGGCCGGCCAACTCCTGGCCCGCTTCCTGTTCTCGGGTCCGGCCCGCACCGGCCTGCTGCACGCCGACCCGCACCCGGGCAACTTCCGTCTGCTGCCCGGTGAGCCGGAGGACGAGGAGGAGTGGCGCCTGGGCGTGCTGGACTTCGGCACCGTCGACCGCCTCGCCGGCGGCCTGCCCGCTCCGATCGGCGACTCCCTCCGGATGACGCTGGACGGTGACGCCGAGGCGGTCTACGAGCTGCTGTGCGCCGAGGGGTTCGTCAAGGAGTCCATAGAGCTGGACCCCGATGCCGTCCTGGACTATCTGCTGCCGATCATCGAACCCGCCCAGGTCGACGAGTTCACCTTCACCCGCAACTGGATGCGCAGCCAGGCGGCCCGTATCGCCGACCCCCGCAACCCGGCCCACCAGCTGGGCAAGCAGCTCAACCTGCCGCCCGCCTACCTCCTGATACACCGGGTGACCCTGAGCACCATCGGCGTGCTGTGCCAGCTGGGCGCGACGGTACGGCTGCGGGAGGAACTGGAGGCGTGGCTGCCGGGGTTCGTACCCGAAGAGGTCGAGTACGCGGAAGAAGCCGAAGCGGCAGAGGCGGCCGTGGAGGCGCAGTAGGGGCGGGCGGTGCCGGTGTTCACCACCAGGGCGAGTCGAGCCGGCCCTCGATCGCTCTGAGGTTCTCCCTGGCGCAGGCGTCGCAGAAGAACTGGCGGACGCCGTTCTCCACGGAGCAGGTCCAGGTGGTGGGCTGGGGGCCGTCGGCCTGGGTGCCACAGCGGGCGCACACGAGAGGGTGGGGCTCCGTGGCGGAGCCGCCGTGATCACTGCCTCCGGAAAGACTCGTCACCTGGTGACGATAACTCCGCCGCGGGCGGATCAGCGCGCACAACGCACCGCAGGGGCCGGTCCGTTCGGACGGACCGGCCCCCGCGGGGAGCATTCGCCTCCCTCGGCCGGGGAGGCCACCGCTTCAGGTGTTCGGGATCACTGCATGACGGCCATGGCGAGCGCACGGCGGGCGCGCATCGAAGCGCGCTCGGCCCGGCGCTGCATCCGGCGAGCGGTCGCCAGGCGCACGGCCCGGCGTTCCTGCTCGGCCTCGTACAGTCGCTCGTGCATATGCGCACGAGCCAGGGCTTCTGGGATGAGTTGCATCTCTCGGGTCCTGTTCTGACGCGAGCCGGTGGTCGTACCGGCGGTGGTGAAGTCTGGAGTCGCGGAGCCTGTGGGCTCGCTGGTGGACGGCTTCATCGGGGCCTGCTTCTTGGGGTCGTGCGTGAGGGGGCGGTCGATCGTTCCGAGGATGTTCATGCCGTGACCGGGTTCTTGCGCGGGCGGCCACGCGGCCGCTTCCGGGCGACGACGACACCCTGGACGAAGAGCTCGCCACCCCAGACACCCCAGGGCTCGCGCCGCTCCTGGGCACCGGCGAGGCAGGCCTCGATCAGCGGGCAGGTGCGGCAGAGGGACTTGGCGTACTCGACGTCCGCCGGCGACTCGGCGAAGAAGACCTCCGGGTCGTAGGAGCGGCAGGGGACGGGTACGCCGAGGTTCTCGATGGCGTCGTCGAGCGCGGTGAGCGCGGTGAGCGGGATCAAGGTGGAGTCCTCCGTGAGGCCGGGCGGGGGGATCGTTTCGGAAGGCGGTACGGACGGGGCGTGCGCTTCGAGTTGCACGGTTGGTCTTCCTCGTCTGGTCGTTCCGGTCCGGTCGGACCGGTTGGCGGCTGGTACCGGGTTCTGCTCTCGTCCCGAGGCTCCTTCGCTTTGCTCTCCCCGTTCGGGGAAAACAGAAGGGCCGCGGATCCCGGATGGGGTTCCGCGGCCCTGAAGGCGCCGGCCTGATCTATCAGGCTGGATCACTCCAGGGTTCTGGCCCACGGAAGGCCCACATCAGGTGGTGCTGCGTCGTCTGCTTCCGGCTTGCGGCACCGGCGGCCGTAAAGGCATAGGCCTTGGCCTGTGCCACTACTGCTTCCAGTGCCTTGGTCGGTCGCTCGTTCCGCTCACGGACGGGAAGACCCGCGAGAGAAACGGAGGACGCCGGACGCACGGCAGGAATGCCGGACACACCGGTGCCCCGGTTGGAGACGCCGAGCATGCACACGGAGACGGCCGAGAGATCGGTCATTTTGGCCGCGCTGATGTTGGTCTCGATGCTGATCACTGGACTCGCCTCCTCTCGGCGTCTAAGGAACTGGCTGGGCCAGTCCGTTCGGATATGCAAGTACATCACGGAACCGGGCCTTCGAGAAGGCCGCCGCTTCCGTGCCTAGAACCTATGGGGATTGCTGGGGCATGCGCAAACTATTTTTTCGACGAGTTGAAGTCATTCCGTCTCGGTGCCTCCCTCGGGCTCCTGGCCTGCGCAGATGGCCAGAACATCGGCTCCGTAACGGTTGAGCTTGCGCATGCCGACACCGGGGATGCAGGCCAGCTCGCGATCGTCGTCCGGGGCACTCTCGGCGATGGCCATCAGTGTCCTGTCGGTGAAGACGCAGAAGGCCGGCTGACCGCTGAGCCGGGCCTGGTCCGCGCGCCACTCCCGCAGCCGCTCGTAGAGGCCCTCGTCCATGTCGGAGGGGCAGCCGTCGCAGCGCATCAGTTTCATCTCGCCCGCGTCGGTGAGGGTACGTCCGCAGACCCGGCAGCGGGCGGGGGAACGCTGGGTGCGCCGGGGCACTGCCACGGGGCCGCCGGTGAAGCCGCGTTCGACACCTCCGCCGCCCGCGCCGGAGCCGCGGCCGACGGTGCCGGTGGAGCCGGGGCGCAGCCCGTCCAGGAAGTGGCTGGGCCTGCGGTTGGGCCTGCCTCCGGGGGTGCGGGAGAGGGACCAGGAGACATGGAGCCGTTCCCTGGCGCGGGTCACACCGACATAGAGGAGACGGCGTTCCTCCTCGACCTGCTCGTCGGTCTTCGCATAGGTGATCGGCATCATGCCCTCGGCGACCCCGACCAGGAACACGACGTCCCACTCCAGCCCCTTGGCCGAGTGCAGGGAGGCAAGGGTGACGCCCTGGACGGTCGGCGCGTGCTGCGCGCTGGCCCGCTCGTCGAGTTCGGCGACGAAGTCGGCGAGGGTGGCGGCGGGCCGGGCGGCGGAGACGTCGCGGGCGAGGTTGACCAGGGCGGCCAGTGACTCCCAGCGTTCCCGGACCGCGCCGGAGCCGGCCGGAGGCTCGGTGGTCCAGCCTTCCCCGGAGAGGACCGCACGCACCTGGGACGGCAGATCCACGGTGTCGTCGAGCAGCGCGTCGTTGCCGCCGAAGCGGGCCGCGGCACGCAGGGCGACGCCCGCCTTGCGCACCTCGGGCCGGTCGAAGAACCGCTCGGCGCCGCGCAGCTGGTAGGACACCCCGGCGTCCGCGAGTGCCTGTTCATAGGCCTCGGACTGGGAGTTGGTGCGGAACAGGACGGCGATCTCGGCGGCCGGGACCCCGGCGGCGATGAGTTCCCGGATGCGGCGGGCGGCGCCCTCGGCCTCGGCGGGCTCGTCGACGTACTCGGTGTAGACGGGCTCGGGTCCCGCCGGGCGCTGGGAGATCAGCTCCAGGCGGTGGTCGGCGGCCCGTCCGCTGGCCTGGGCCAGCAGACCGTTGGCTAGGCGGACGACCTGGGGTGTGGAGCGGTAGTCGCGGACCAGCTTGACGACGGTGGCACCGGGGTGACGGATGCGGAAGTCGAGCAGATGGTCGGGGGTTGCGCCTGTGAACGAGTAGATGGTCTGACTGGCGTCACCCACGACGCACAGGCTGTCGCGGTCGCCGAGCCACAGCTCCAGCAGGCGCTGCTGAAGGGGGCTGACGTCCTGGTACTCGTCGACGACGAAGTGCTGGTACTGGGCGCGGACCTGGTCGGCGATGTCGTGCCGGTCCTGCAGGACGGCGACGGTCAGCAGCAGGACGTCCTCGAAGTCGATGACCGCGCGATCGCGCTTGAGGTCCTCGTACACCGAGTAGATCTGGGCGATCTCGGCCGGATCACGGGGGGCCTCGCGGCCGGCCTTCACGGCGGCGAGCGGATAGTCGGCGGGGACGGTCTGGGTGACCTTGGACCACTCGATCTCGGCGGTGATGTCCCGCAGCTCACCCCGGTCGAGCCGGACACGGCAGGCGGCCGCCGCGTCGGCGACGAGCTGGATCTTGCGGTCGACGAGCCGGGGCAGGGAGCCACCGATCGCTTTCGGCCAGAAGAACTGGAGCTGACGCAGCGCCGCGGAGTGGAAGGTGCGGGCCTGCACCCCCTGGGCGCCGAGCTGACGGAGCCGGCCGCGCATCTCTCCGGCGGCGCGGTTGGTGAAGGTGACGGCGAGCACGCTGGACGGCTGGAGGATGCCGGCCCGCACCCCGTAGGCGATCCGGTGGGTGATCGCCCGGGTCTTGCCGGTACCGGCTCCGGCCAGCACGCACACCGGTCCGTGCAGGGCGGTCGCCACCTCGCGCTGCTCGGGGTCGAGTCCTTCGAGCACCGCGTCGGCCGAGTCCGGTGCCTGCGGGAAGAGGGAGGAGTGCGTTGCTGCTGTCACACGGCAATGCTGCCAGGTCGCCGGAGACGGCTGCGCCGGTTGTCCACAGGCAACCCCTTGCAGTCGTACCAATGCGACAGGCGTCACTCGGGGCCGGTGCTGCGGGAATGGCGGACGGGTCGCGTACGTTCCTTCCCTGGACGACCTTCCCGACCTGCCGAAGGAGCGCGAGCGAGATGCAGGGCACTGTGACGATGTACAGCACCACGTGGTGCGGCTACTGCCGCCGGCTGAAGAGCCAGCTGGACCGCGAGGGCATCGCGTACACCGAGATCAACATCGAGCAGGACCCGGAGTCGGCCGCGTTCGTGGAGAAGGCGAATGGCGGAAACCAGACGGTCCCCACGGTGCTCTTCGCCGACGGCTCGACGTTGACGAACCCCTCGCTGGCCCAGGTGAAGCAGAGGGTCGGCGCGTAGGTTTTCCGGCGCGAGGGCGGTCCCTGACCCGGTCAGGGACCGCCTTCGCGCGTTCAGCGTGGTTTGTCCCACACCGCCGTGTAGCGCCACAGCAGCCGGCGCCGGTACCGGCGTCCGGGGAGCAGGTGCGCGGTGGCCTGCCGGACCTCTCCCCAGTGCATGGGGGAGTCCTCGACGGGCATCCCCGCCGGGGCCCGCTTGCCGCCCCGCAGAAGCGCGTTCAACCGGCTCGCGGGCACTCCGCAGCCGCTGATCACCCAGTCCAGAGGGGTGTGGTTGAACGCCATGCCCACGATGACCAGCCGACCGCCGGGCGCCAGCAGGCTCACCAGCCGGTCGATCGCGTCGTCGAACGGCGCATGGTGGATGACGGCGACGGCGCTGACGAAGTCGTAGCTCCCCTCGCCGAGGAGGGCGTCGTCGAGATAGTCGCCCTCGAGGAAGGTGACGTTCCCGGCGTCCCGTTTGCCGGCCTGCCGGATCATCTCGGCCGACCGGTCCACGCCGGTCACCGACTCCGCCCTGGTCGCGAGCTTGGCGGCCAGCAGGCCGTCGCCGCAGCCGACGTCCAGGGCGGTACGGCAGCCGTCCGGTACGGCGTCCAGCACCAGCGGGTGGTAGTGGACGTTGTGGTTCCAGTACGTCTCGACAGTCATCGCGGAAGCCTCAGACGAAGCTCCTCGTGGGCAGTGGCTTGCCGTACCACATCTCGATCAGGCGGGCCGCGATGGAGATGCCGTACGGCGGCAGGACGTCACCCGAGTCGAAGGCGGCGCCCAGTTCGTCGCGGGAGAACCAGCGGGCCTCGTGGATCTCGTCGCCGTCGACGTTGACCTCGGTCGAGGTCGCGCGGGCCATGAAACCGAGCATGAGGCTGGACGGGAACGGCCAGGGCTGGCTGGCGACGTACTCGACCGGGCCGACGGTGATCCCGGCCTCCTCGAAGACCTCGCGGCGCACCGCCTGCTCGATGGACTCCCCGGGCTCGACGAAGCCGGCGAGCGTGGAGAAGCGGCCCTCGGGCCAGTGGACCTGGCGGCCGAGCAGGATGCGGTCGTCCTCGTCGGTGACGGCCATGATCACGGCGGGGTCGGTGCGCGGGTAGTGCTCGGCGCCGCAGGCGGGGCAGCGGCGGATGTGGCCGGCGGCGGCGATGACCGTGCGCTCGCCGCAGCGGGAACAGAAGCGGTGGGTGCGCTGCCAGTTCTCCAGGCCGACGGCATGCACCATCAGGCCGACGTCACGGGGTGACAGCAGCAGCCCGGCCTCGCGCAGGCCCGCGGGCCGCGCGGACTGGTCGATACGGCCGGGCAGGGCGTCCTTCTGGAGCGCGAAGTAGCTGACGCCGTCCTCGTCGGTGCCCAGGAAGTAGCGGTGCGCCTCGGTGAGGGGGGCCTCGAAGGAGGGGGTCATCACGAGTTCGGTCCGGCCGTCGGACGTCTCGTCGATGAGGACCTGGCCGCCGGAGACCACGAAGCAGCGGGTGTCGGGGTGGCTCCACGCCGCCGCGAGCCAGGCCTCGTCGAGCCGGTGGTGCGCGGCGCGGTCGATGCCGCTCGGGGCGGTGAGCGAGATGGGTCGGTCTGCGGTGCGGTCGGTCCAGGTGGTCACGGGTGCTTCCAACTCCCCCAGTGCAACGGTTGTTTCAGCGGGCGGTTCAGCGGGACGAAGGGCGGGAGGAGACCGGGTCGGGCGGCGGGGCGGGCGGGGCGGCCCTTCCAGTGTGCCCCGCGCGCGGTGCCGCTCCGGACGGCGCAGGCGGCTCAGGGCGCATGGCGCCAGTTCTCGGCGAGATCGCTCCACAGGTAGGCGCTGGTCTCGACGCCCTTGAGGAGGAGGTCCAGCTCGACCTTCTCGTTGGGGGCGTGCCAGCCGTCGGAGGGGACGGAGATGCCCAGGAAGAGGACGGGTGCGGCAAGGACGTCCTGGAGGTCCGCAGCGGGGCCGGAGCCACCCGAACGGGTGAACCGGATCGGTCCCTCGAAGGCCCGGCCCATGGCGCGGGCCAGCGACTGGAGGCCGGGGTGGTCCAGCGGGGTCAGGCAGGGGCGGGTGGCCGGCAGGAAGGTGATCTCGGCGCGGATCCCGGCCGGGATCCGCTCGGCGGCCCAGGCTCGGACGATCTTCTCGATGTGCTCGGGGTCCTGTCCGGCGACCAGCCGGAACGACAGCTTCAGCAGCGCCGAGGACGGGATGATCGTCTTGCTGCCCGGGCCCTGGTAGCCGCCGCCGATGCCGTTGACCTCGGCGGTGGGGCGGGCCCAGATGCGCTCCAGGGTGGTGTGCCCGGCCTCGCCCTCGGTGGCGTACGAGTGTGCTTCGCGCAGCCAGCTCGCCTCGTCGAAGGGCAGCTCGGCCCAGAGCCGCCGCTCGCGGTCGCCGAGTTCGACGATGCCGTCGTAGAAGCCGGGGATCGCCACGCGCGCGTGCTCGTCGTGCAGTGCGGCGACCAGGCGGGCGGCGACGGTGGCGGGGTTGGGGACGGCGCCGCCGAAGGCGCCGGAGTGGATGTCCTGGTCGGGGCCGTGCAGGACGATCTCGCACTCGGCGAGCCCGCGCATGCCGGTGCACACCGTGGGGGTGTCCTCGGACCACATGCCGGTGTCGGAGACGATCACGGCGTCGGCGGCGAGCCGGTCCGCGTGCTGCTCGACCAGCGCCCGGAAGTGCGGGGAACCGGACTCCTCCTCGCCCTCGATCAGCAGCTTCAGGTTGACCGCGGGGGCGGTGCGGCCGGTGGCGGCGAGGTGGGCGCGGACGCCGAGTGTGTGGAAGAACACCTGGCCCTTGTCGTCGGCCGCCCCGCGCGCGTAGAGGCGGTTCTCCCGGACGACGGGCTCGAAGGGCTCGCTGTCCCAGCCGTCCTCCCGGGTGGCGGGCTGCACGTCGTGGTGGCCGTAGACAAGGACCGTGGGCGCCTCGGGGTCGCCCGCGGGCCACTCGGCGAAGACGGCCGGGGCGCCCGGTGTCTCCCAGACCTCGGCGGTCGGGAAACCGGTCTCCGTCAGCTTGGCGGCGAGCCAGTCGGCGCTGCGGCGTACATCGGGGGCGTGGTCGGGCTGGGCCGACACGGAGGGGATGCGCAGCCATTCGGCGAGGTCGTCGAGGAAGGCGGCGCGATGCTGCCCGATGTACGTACGGACGGCGCTGTCCGGGGTCTGGCTCATGGTCACGAGCCTAGCGGCCCGCGCCGACATCCTCGGCGGGCGGTTCGTCACACTCCGCTTGTCCGACGATCAGCTTTTCCAGGGCCGCCCGGTCGGGCAGCCCCTCCGGGCGCTCGATCTCGCCGGTGCGTACGTGCACGAACGCGACCGTGACCGCCTCGGGCGGCACGCCCTGCTGCTCGGCCCAGCCGATCCGGTAGATCGCCAGCTGGAGCGGGTCGGCGAGACGGGTGCGGCTGGTCTTCCAGTCCACGATCTCGTACGTCGCCTCGTCGCCGTGCCCGGTCCTGTAGACGGCGTCGATACGGCCCCTGACGACCCGGCCCGCGAGGGCGAGCTGGAAGGGTGCCTCCACGCGGTAGGGCGTGCGGTGGGCGTACTCGGTGCGTTCGAAGGCCTCCTTGAGGGCTTCGAGGTCGCGTTCGTCGGCGATCTCGGCGTCACTGCCGGGGAGCTCGTCGGGCTCCAGCATGGGCAGCGTGAGCTCCTCGAAGCGCGCCTCGACCCAGGCGTGGAACCGGGTGCCCCGGCGTGCGGCCGGTTGCGGAGGGCGCGGCATGGGGCGCGCGAGTTCCTGTGCGAGCCCGTCCGGGTCCTCGGCCAGCCGCATCAGCTGGGTGGCGGAGAGCGTCGCCGGCAGGGGTACGTCGGTGACGGCCTGCCGGGCGCGCAGGAGCTCGCCGGTGAGGGCGTCGAGGTCACGGTCCCAGGAGGCGATGGCACGGGCCTCCTCGGGGGTGAGGGGGGCGCGGTCGTGGTCGGGCACGCGCGCATGCCCGGGCTCCAGGGCGCGCACGTGTTCGGGCTCCGGGGCGCGTCCGTGCTCCGGAGCCGCGGCGCGTCCGTGCTCCGAGGCCGGGGCGCCTTCCTGATCCCGCGCACGCGGGGGTGTGCGTTCGGCGGGCGCGGCCTGGTGCGGGACCGTGGGGCGGTCGGGGCTCCAGGAATCCCAGTCCGCCGAGTCCCCGTCCGGGAAGTCGTCCTCGTAAGGGTCGGGCTCCTCGTCCTCGGGCGGCGGGGGCCAGTCCGGGTCCTCGTGACCGCTCGGGTCATGGGCGGCCGGCGGGTGTACCGACGACGGATGGCCGTCCGCGTCTCCCGTGAGGGCGTCCAGGTGGGCGAGGACGGTCTCGGCGGCCGCGCGGCGGCGCGCCAGGGCGGCCTCGTCCAGGGGCAGGGGCCACACCTGGTCGGCGCTCGCCGTGTGCAGGGCCGGGTTCTCCTCGTCCTCCGCCGGTTCGTCGGCCCAGACCTCGATCTCGCCCTGTCCGGCGGCGCAGTGGTCGTACAGGTCCTGGAGGAAGTCGGAAGGACCGCGCGGTTTCTTCTGGTTGGGGCCCCACCAGTGGCCGGAGCCGAGGAGGAGGGACCGGGGGCGGGTGAAGGTGACATAGCCGAGGCGCAGTTCCTCGGTGTGCTGGTGCTCCTTCATCGCCTCGTGGAAGGCCTTCATGCCCCGCGAGTCCCAGGCCTCGACGTCGGGCAGGGTCTCGCGGTCGCCGCGCAGGGCGTGCGGGAGCACCTTCGCCTGGGCGGTCCACTTCTCGCGGCCCTGGCTGCTCGGGAAGGTGCCCTTGACCAGCCCGGGAACGGCGACGACGTCCCACTCCAGGCCCTTGGACTTGTGAGCGGTGAGCACCTTGACGGTGTTCTCGCCGCCGGGCAGGGCGTTGTCGAGGCCCTTCTCGTACTGGGCGGCGGTGCGCAGGAAGCCGAGGAAGGCGAGCAGGGTGGCCTCCTGGTCGCCGGCCGCGAAGGAGGCGGCGACGTCCAGGAAGTTGGAGAGCGTCTCACGGCGGCGGGCGGCCAGCGCGTGCGGGGACGCGGACAGTTCCACTTCCAGGCCGGTGACCGCGAGGACGCGGTACAGGACGTCCATCAGCGGGTCGGACAGGGCGCGGCGCAGTTCGCGCAGTTCGGTGGCGAGGCGGGCGAAGCGCACGCGCGCGTCCGGCGAGAACGGCAGTCCGTCGTCCTGCTGCCCGAACTGCTCGGTGCCGAGCGGCAGCTCCAGGAATGTGTCCAGGGCGTCCGCGAGCGATATCACCTCGGCGGGGTCGACGCCCTCGACGGCCTCGGCGAGCCGGCGGTCCGGGTCGTCGGCGTCGCCCACGCGCGCGTGCGTCACGAGCAGCCGGGCGCGGCGGCCGAGGAGGGCGAGGTCGCGGGGGCCGATGCGCCAGCGCGGGCCGGTCAGCAGCCGCACCAGGGAAGCGTTGGCCCCGGGGTCCTGGAGCACCTCGCAGACGGCGACGAGGTCGGCCACCTCGGGCAGGTGCAGCAGTCCGGAGAGGCCGACCACCTCGACGGGGATGTCGCGGGCGACTAGGGCGCCCTGGATCTCGGCGAAGTCGGTCGCCGTACGGCACAGGACCGCGATCTCGCCGGGCGCGGTGCCGGTGCGGACGAGGTGGGCGACGGAGTCGGCGATCCAGTCCATCTCCTCGGCGTGGGTGCGCAGCAGGGCGCAGCGGACCGTGCCGTCCTGTTCGGCGCCCGGGGCAGGGCGCAGGGCCTCCACGCCCGCGTGCATGGCGCGCAGCGGCTCGGCCAGGCCGTTGGCGAGGTCGAGGAGGCGGCCGCCGCTGCGGCGGTTCTCGCTGAGCGCCCGGCGGGTGGCGGGGCTGCCGTCGGCGTGTGCGAAGTGCTCGGGGAAGTCGTCGAGGTTGGCGACGGAGGCGCCGCGCCAGCCGTAGATGGCCTGGCAGGGGTCGCCGACCGCGGTCACGGGGTGGCCGGTGCCACCGCCGAACAGGCCCGCCAGGAGTACCCGCTGGGCGACCGAGGTGTCCTGGTACTCGTCGAGGAGTACGACGCGGAACTCGTCGCGCAGCAGCCGGCCCACCTCGGGGATGCCGGCCAGCGACGCGGACAGTGCGATCTGGTCGCCGAAGTCGAGCAGGTCACGTTCGCGTTTGGCGGCCCGGTAGCGCAGGACGAGCCCGGCCAGTTCGCGGCGTGCGGCCGCGGTCTCGGGCACCTTGCGCAGGTCGGCGTTGCTCAGCTTGGCGCCCGCCAGGGTGTTCAGCAGCCCGGCGTCCCAGGTGCGCAGGTCCTCGGGGCGTACGAGGTGCTCGGCGAGCTCGGAGTCCAGGGTGAGCAGGTCGCTGACCAGGTCGGCGAAGGAGCGGGTCAGGGCCGGGTAGGGGCCGGGGGCCTCGCGCAGCACGCGTGCGGCGAGCTGGTAGCGGGTGGCGTCGGCGAGCAGCCGGGAGGTCGGCTCCAGGCCGATGCGCAGACCGTGGTCGGTCAGCAGCCGGCCCGCGAAGGCGTGGTACGTCGAGATGACCGGCTCGCCGGGCGGGTTGTCCGGGTCGATGGCGTCGGGGTCGGTGACGCCCGCCTTGACGAGCGCCTTGCGGACGCGCTCGGCGAGCTCCCCGGCCGCCTTGTTGGTGAAGGTGAGGCCCAGAACCTGTTCCGGGGCGACCTGTCCGGTGCCGACGAGCCAGACCACGCGCGCCGCCATCACCGTCGTCTTGCCCGACCCGGCTCCGGCCACGATCACCTGCGGGGCGGGCGGCGCGGTGATGCAGGCCGTCTGCTCCGGGGTGAACGGGATGCCGAGGAGCTCCTTGAGCTGCTCGGGGTCGGTGATGAGGGCGGGCATGAGGAAAGAGGCTAGCGGTGGGCACTGACAATCGGGACACGGCGCTCACTCCACCACGTGCCGCCCCTCGGGCCGCGCGCTGCACGAGGCGCGGAAAGCGCAGTGCGTGCAGTGCTGGCCGGTGGTCGGGGTGAAGCGTTCGTCGAGGACCTTTCCGGCGGCGGTGGCCAGCAGGTCACCGACCCACTCCCCCTCCAGCGGCTCCTGTGCCTGCACCTTGGGCAGGGTCTCGCCGCCGTCGCGCTGGGCGGCGCCCTGTCTGAGGTGGACCAGTTCGGCGCCGCCGGGCTCGGGTCGTACGCCGTCGAAGGCCTCGTCCACGGCACCCTCGCGGACCGCGAGCTGGTAGACGGCGAGCTGCGGGTGGCGGGCCACCTCGGCCGCGCTCGGCGCCTGCTTGCCGGTCTTGAAGTCGACGACGTACGCGCGGCCCTCGCCGTCCGTCTCGACGCGGTCCATCTGGCCGCGGATGCGCACCTCGTAGTCGCCCGCTCCGAGGGTGACGTCGAAGTCCTGCTCGCTGGCCACGGGTGTGCGTTCGGTGCGGTCCAGGACGTGCCACTTCAGGAAGCGTTCGAGCGCCACGCGCGCGTTGTCCTTCTCCTGCGCCGACTTCCAGGGGGCGTCGAAGGCGAGCGCGTTCCACACCGACTCCAGGCGCTCCATGAGAACGGCGAGGTCGGCGGGGGTGCGTCCGGAGGCGACCTCGTCGGCGAGGACGTGCACGACGTTGCCGAAGCCCTGGGCGGTGGTGGCGGGGGCGTCGGCCTTCACCTCGCGGCCCAGGAACCACTGCAGGCTGCAGGTGTTGGCGAGCTGGTCGAGGGCGCTGCCGGAGAGCACGACGGGCTGGTCGCGGTCGCGCAGCGGCACCTTGCTCTCGGTCGGCTCGAACATGCCCCACCAGCGGTAGGGGTGGGCGGACGGCACCAGGGGGCGGCCGTCCTCGTCGGCGAGCGCCGCCAGCCGGGCCAGACGGCGGGCGGCCGCCTCCCGGAGGACGTCGGACGCGCGCGGGTCGACCGTGGTCGCGCGCAGCTCGGCGACCAGGGCGGCCACGGAGAGCGGGCGGCGGGGACGTCCGGTGATGTCCTGGGGCTCGACGCCCAGCTCGGTGAGGAACCGGGAGGGCTGGTCGCCGTCGTCCGCGGGTGCCTTCACCGCGGTGACGACGAGGCGTTCACGCGCGCGCGTGGCGGCGACGTAGAACAGGCGGCGTTCCTCGGCGAGGAGCGCGCCCGGGGTGAGCGGTTCGGCGAGCCCGTCGCGGCCGATGCGGTCCGCCTCCAGGAGCGAGCCGCGGCGGCGCAGGTCGGGCCAGAGTCCCTCCTGGACGCCGGCGACGACGACCAGGCTCCACTCCAGACCCTTGGCACGGTGCGCGGTCATCAGGCGCACGGCGTCCGGGCGTACCGCGCGGCCGGCGAGGGTGTCGGCGGCGATGTCCTCGGCCTCGATCTCCGCCAGGAAGTTCAGGGCGCCGCGGCCTCCGCTGCGCTCCTCCGCGCGGGCGGCGGTGGCGAACAGGGCGCACACGGCGTCCAGGTCACGGTCGGCGTTGCGGCCGGCCGCGCCGCCGCGCCGGGCGGTGCGCTCCAGGCGTGAGGGCCAGGGTGTGCCGTTCCACAGGTCCCACAGCGCCTCCTCGGCCGTACCGCCGCCCGCCAGGCGCTCCCTGGCCTTCCTGAGCAGCGCGCCGAGCCGCTGGGCCCCGCGCGCGTAGCCGGGGTCGTGGACGGCCAGCCGCTCGGGCTCGGCGAGCGCCCGCGCGAGCAGGTCGTCCGAGGGCGGCGGGAGCGCGTTGCCGGCCGCGCGCTCCTCGTCGCGCAGGGCGCGGCCGAGGCGGCGCAGGTCGGCCGCGTCCATGCCGGCGAGCGGGGAGGTGAGCAGGGTGAGGGCGGTCTCGGTGTCGAGCAGGCAGGCACCCTCTTCCGGATCCTGCGCGGCTTCCGCCTCCGCCACCGCCCGGAGCGCCGTCAGCAGGGGTGCCACCGCCGGTTCGTGGCGCAGCGGCAGGTCGTCGCCGTCGATGTCCAGGGGTACGCCGGCCGCGGTGAGGGCGCGGCGGACGGCCGGGATGGTGTGTGACCCGGCGCGCACCAGGACGGCCATGTCGCTCCAGCGGACGCCGTCCTCCAGGTGCGCGCGCCGCAGGATGTCGGCGATGTTGTCGAGCTCGGTGCCGGACGTCGGGTACGTGTAGACCTCGACGCCGCCCCCGTCCCGCGCCGCGGTCAGCTCCCGGTGGGCGCGCACCTTGTCGGCGGGCAGCCGGGTCAGCGGCATCCGACGGGTGAGCAGGCGGGTCGCGGCCAGCAGGCCGGCGCCGGCCCGGCGGGACGTGCGCAGCACCTCCACCGGGGCGGGACGGCCGTCCACGCGCGCGAAGGCCGACGGGAACTCCAGGATGCCGTTCACGTCGGCGCCCCGGAAGGTGTAGATCGACTGGTCCGGGTCGCCGAACGCGATCAAGGTGCGGCCGCCGCCGGCCAGGGCTTGCAGCAGTCGCACCTGGGCCGGGTCGGTGTCCTGGTACTCGTCGACGTAGACGGCGTCGTAGCGGCTGGCGAGGTCCAGGGCGACCTCGGGACGCTGGGCGAGCAGCACCGCGCGGTGGACGAGTTCGGCGTAGTCGAGGACGCCCTGGAGGTCGAGGACGTCGAGGTACTCGGCGAGGAACGCGGCCGCGGCCCGCCAGTCGGGGCGGCCGATACGGCGGGCGAAGGCGTCCAGGGCGGCCGGGTCCAGGCCCAGTTCGCGGCTGCGGGCGAGGACCGCGCGGACCTCGTCGGCGAAGCCCCGGGTGGTCAGGCAGGCGCGCAGTTCGTCCGGCCAGCGCACATGGTTCAGCCCGAGCCGCTCCAGGTCGGGCTGGCCGGCCAGCAGGTCGCGAACGGCGACGTCCTGCTCGGGACCGGACAGCAGCCGCAGCGGGTCCACGAACAGGCCGCTGTCCTGGTGGGCACGGACCAGGGCGTAGCAGTACGAGTGGAAGGTGGTCGCCCGGGGCGCGCGGGCCGCGCCCACGCGCAGGGCCATGCGGTCGCGCAGTTCGACGGCGGCCTTGCGGCTGAACGTCAGCACCAGGATCCGCTCGGGGTCCCCGCCCCGGGCGATCCGCGCGGCCACGGACTCGACCAGGGTGGTGGTCTTCCCGGTGCCCGGACCCGCGAGGACGAGCAGCGGCCCCGGCCCGTGGTCAACCACGGCGCGCTGTGCGGCGTCAAGACGAGGGGGATCCACATCGGCCGGCGGGGTACGGACCAGTCGGTAAGCGCCACGGCTCCCCTGTCGCACCTGGAGGTGCGACAGGCGCCTGGTGGAGGAAGAGGAGCTCACGTGGTTCGCCGGTCCTGGTGGGTGTGCTGGTTGACTCGCGGTCGCGCGTGCGCAGCGGTGGCCGCGGGGTGAGCGGGACACGTGCAGCCGACGCTACGCCGACGAACCGGACGGAAGCAGAGCTTCCGCTTGTTCCCGTCCGCCTCGGGCGGCACTCGTGGCACGTGCGCCCCGCGTCTCTCGAACGTACGTCATGCCACGGACGTCCCCGGTGTCCCTCGTACGGGCCATGGGTTCCCCTCGGGGGCCTCCGATGGCGGAAGCTGTCAGGTGTGAGCCTCCGTGTCCGCGCCGCCGTCCCACCGCGCCCGCTTCATGTCGAGCCGCGGCAGATGGCCCTCCGCGGCCCTGCTCGCCTCCTTCAGCGGTGTGCCCTCGGCGCGGTAGTGGTCCAGGGCGCCCAGTTCGTGCCCCGGGAGCAGCACCCCGTCGGAGCGCACCACACGCCACCACGGGACGGCACCGCCGTAGAGGGACATCACACGTCCGACCTGGCGCGGCCCTCCCTGCTCCAGCCACTCCGCGACGTCGCCGTACGTCATCACACGTCCGGGCGGGATCCGCTCCGCGACCTCCAGGACCCGCTCGGCGTACTCGGGCAGTTCGTCCGGGTACCCCTCCCGGGTGTCCTCGGGAAGGCTCTGCTCGCTCATTCGCCCCATCCTGCCGCACCCCACCGACAACCGGCGCGGTGCGCGTCAGGCCTCCGTCTCGCCCTCGGGCGGCGCTTCGGGCAGACTGTGCGCCCCCGCATTCTGCACCCTGATGCCCTCGTGTGTCGGTGGAGCATGCCACCATCGTGCGGGCGGTGACTGGTGATACGAGATCAAGAAGAGACGACCAAGCAGCAGAGCGTGCACCCCGACGGCGCGGCGGGCACCTCTGACGCCGCCGCACGCCCGGACGACACGCCCCCCGGCTCCGTGGAGCCGGACACCGCCGCCGGATCCGACGTCTCCGAGGCGGAACACGTGCCGGACGACGAAATGCACACCGACGAGGTGGAGGGCGACGAACCGCTGCTCCCCGCGCGCGTGCACCGCCCGTCCGACCTCATGCGGCTCCTGGTCGGCGTGCTCGCCATCGCCGTGCTGCTCGGGATCGCCGCGTTCGCGCACGGCACCACCTCGGGGCTGGAACAGGACATCAACAAGGGCACAGGGCAGGCACCCGACCTGCTCATCAGGTTCGCGGGGCTGGCCTCCAGCATCGCGATCCTGCTGGTGCCGGTCGCGTTCGCCATCGAGCGGCTGATCAAGCGGGACGGGCTGCGGATCGCCGACGGCGTGCTCGCCGCCGTTCTCGCACACGGCGTGACCCTCGCCACGGACCTGTGGGTGGCCCGGGCCGCCCCGGGCTCGATCCAGGAGGCGCTCACCCAGCCCTCCCCCGGTGACATCCACGCCCTCACCGACCCGGTGCACGGCTATCTCGCGCCCGTCATCGCCTATATGACCGCTGTCGGCATGTCACGGCGGCCCAGATGGCGCTCGGTGCTGTGGATCGTGCTGATGCTCGACGCGTTCTCCATGCTGGTCACCGGCTACACGACGCCGTTCTCGATCATCCTCACCGTGCTGATCGGCTGGACCGTCGCCTACGGCACGCTGTACGCGGTCGGCTCGCCGAACGTCCGCCCCACCGGGCGGACCCTGCTGGCGGGCCTGCGGCACGTCGGCTTCCACCCGGTCGGCGCGGCCCGCGAGGAGGTCCTGGACTCCGAGAACGGCGACCGGGGCCGGCGCTACTTCGTCACCCTTGAGGACGGCCCGCCACTGGACGTGACGGTCGTCGACCGGGAACAGCAGGCCCAGGGCTTCTTCTACCGCGCGTGGCGCAACCTGACCCTGCGCGGCTTCGCCACCCGCTCCAGCCTCCAGTCGCTGCGCCAGGCCCTGGAACAGGAGGCGCTGCTGGCGTACGCGGCGATCGCGGCCGGCGCCAACGCGCCCAAGCTGATCGCCACCTCCGAGCTGGGCCCCGACGCGGTGATGCTCGTCTACGAGCACACCGGCGGCCGCACGCTCGACTCGCTGGCCGACGAGGAGATCACCGACGAACTGCTGCGCAACACCTGGCACCAGGTGCAGGCGCTGCAGTCGCGCCGGATCGCGCACCGCAGGCTGGCGGGTGACGCCATCCTGGTGGATCGTTCCGGCAAGGTGATCCTCACCGACCTGCGCGGCGGCGAGATCGCGGCCGGCGA
This sequence comes from Streptomyces sp. Ag109_O5-1, assembly GCF_003814875.1. Taxonomy (GTDB): domain Bacteria; phylum Actinomycetota; class Actinomycetes; order Streptomycetales; family Streptomycetaceae; genus Streptomyces; species Streptomyces sasae. The sequence continues at coordinate 4,373,765 of NZ_RKQF01000001.1, forward strand.
GCTGCTGCTGCGCATGGACGTCGCCCAGCTGGTCACCACGCTCGGCCTGCGGGTGGGTGCCGAACGGGCGGTGACCTCGGCGGTCGGCGTCCTCGGTCCCGACGCCGTCGCCGACTGTCTGCCGATGCTCCAGCCGATCGCGCTCACCCGCTCCACGCGCGCGACGCTGCGAAGACTGGCCAGAGAACGCGCCCAGCGCGAACGCGACGCGGTCCTGGAGGCGTCCCGGCAGGCCAAGCAGGCCCGCTCGGAGGAGGCCGAGAAACCCGACAAGAAGACGGTGCGGGCCGAGCAGCGGGCCGAGAAGCGGGCCCTGGACGATGCACTGGAAGAGGCCCGCGAGGAGGACCTGCTCACCCAGATCCGGCACCAGGTGCTGCGGATCAGGCCGCAGGCACCCGTCGAACCGGCCCGTCTGGAGCGGGTGCGGCCACGCACGCTGCTCAGCTTCATGGCCGGGGCGATCGGCGCGTACTACCTGCTCACGCAGCTCACCCACATCGAGTTCGGCACCCTGTTCGCGCAGGCCCAGTGGGGCTGGGTGCTCGCCGCGGTGGCATTCTCGGCGCTCAGCTACGTCGCCGCCGCGATGGCTCTGCTCGGGTTCGTGCCGGAGCGGGTGCCGTTCGTGCGGACGGTGGCGGCGCAGGTCGCCGGCTCCTTCGTGAAGATCGTGGCACCGGCCGCCGTCGGCGGTGTCGCCCTCAACACGCGCTTCCTGCAGCGCGCCAAGGTGCGCCCCGGTCTCGCGGTGGCGAGCGTCGGCGCCTCGCAGCTGTTCGGGCTCGGCTGTCACATCCTGATGCTGCTGTCCTTCGGCTATCTCACCGGCACCGAGAAGACGCCTTCGCTGTCGCCGTCCCGCACCGTCATCGCGGGCCTGCTGACCGTCGCCGTGCTGGTCCTCGTGGTGACCTCGGTGCCGTTCCTGCGGAAATTCGTCTCCACGCGCGTACGGTCACTTTTCGCGGGTGTCGTGCCGCGCATGCTGGACGTGCTCCAGCGACCGCAGAAGCTCGTCACCGGTATCGGCGGCATGCTGCTGCTGACCGCCTGCTTCGTGATGTGCCTGGACGCCTCCATCCGCGCGTTCGGCGACCAGTCGACCTCGCTCAGCATCGCCAGCGTCGCCGTCGTCTTCCTCGCCGGAAACGCACTCGGCTCCGCGGCGCCCACCCCGGGCGGTGTCGGTGCGGTCGAGGCGACCCTGACGGTCGGCCTGATCGCCGTGGGCCTCCCCAAGGAAGTCGCGGCACCCGCCGTGCTGCTGTACCGGCTGCTGACGCTGTGGCTGCCGGTCCTGCCGGGCTGGCTGGCCTTCAACCACCTCACGCGCAAGGGCGCGCTCTAGGGGCGTACCTCGTACGGCTCGTGCCCCGCGCGCGTGGTCGTGGGCAACCCCAGGATGGGAGCATGCCGAACCCCTTCCGGATCCGCGCCGCCCTGACCACCGCCCTGGTGCTGTCCTCCCTGCTGACCGGGTGCAGCGACGGATCCACGGACGGGGATCTGACGGCCCAGACACTGAACTGGAAGAGCTGTCCGGCGCCCGACGAGGCCGAGGGCGGCGGCGACTCCCCGTCGCCCCTGCCCGGTGGCGGCACCTGGCAGTGCGCCACCATGAAGGCGCCCCTCGACTGGGCGAACCCGAAGGGCCCCACCATCGGTCTCGCGCTGATCCGCGCCAAGGCCAGCGGCGATCCGAGCAGACGGATCGGCTCCCTGATCTTCAACTTCGGCGGGCCCGGCGGCAGCGGTGTCACCACACTCCCCGCGTTCGGCGAGGACTACGCGGCCCTGCGCACCCGTTACGACCTCGTCAGCTTCGACCCGCGCGGAGTCGGCCGCAGCGACCCCGTCGAGTGCCTGAGCGACGCCCAGCTCGACGACTACTTCCAGCAGGACGCGACACCGGACACCGACGCCGAGCAAACCGCACTGATCAACCGCACCAAGCAGTTCAACGCCGCCTGCGAGAAGAACTCCAAGACGATCCTGCCGCACGTACCCACCACCGACGCCGCCCGCGACATCGACCTGATGCGCCAGGTCCTCGGCGACAGGCAACTGCACTACTTCGGCATCTCCTACGGCACCGAACTCGGCGGCGTCTACGCCCACCTGTTCCCGAAGCACGTGGGCCGGGCCGTCTTCGACGCCGTGGTCGACCCCACCCAGAACCCCGAACAGAGCTCGCTGGGGCAGGCCAAGGGCTTCCAGCTCGCGCTCGACAACTTCGCCGAGGACTGCACGTCGAAGACGACGGAGTGCCCGATCGGCGACACCCCGCAGGACGTGAAGGACCGTATCGCCAAGCTCCTCACGGACCTGGACAGCAAACCGATCCCCGGCATCCTCCCCCGCCAGCTGACCCAGACCGCCGCTACCAACGGCATCGCCCAGTCCCTGTACTCCAAGGACTTCTGGGAGTACCTCACCGAGGGCCTGGAGGAGGCGTACGACGGCGACGGGAAGATCCTGATGCTGCTGTCCGACTCGATGAACGGCCGCAACCAGAACGGCGAGTACAGCAACATCACCGCGGCGAACATCGCCATCAACTGCGCCGACCAGAAGCCGCGCTACACCGCCGACTTCGTCCAGCAGCGACTGCCCGAGTTCCGCGCCGCCTCCCCGCTGTTCGGCGACTACCTCGCCTGGGGCATGGTCAGCTGCACGAACTGGGCGGTGCCGGGCGCCGCCGACCATCCCGACGTCAGCGCGCCCGGGTCGGCGCCGATCCTGGTCGTGGGCAACACGGGGGATCCGGCCACACCGTACGAGGGTGCGAAGAAGATGGTGGAGGCGCTGGGGAAGGGCGTCGGGGTGGAGCTGACGTACAAGGGACAGGGGCACGGGGCGTACGACAGCAAGAACAAGTGTGTGCAGGGTGCGGTGAACGGCTATCTGCTGGAGGGGACGGTGCCTGCGGCTGGGAAGGTCTGTGCGTAAGCGTCGCGCAACAGCCCTGCACCCCCATCACTGCGCTGCAGAACCGCAGGTCAGACGGTTATCCACAGGCTGAAACGGCATTCGCTCGATCCGCCTACTATGGCCTGACCGCTTTCCGCGACGAACCCGTGGAGAGCCTGTGTGGGGGGTGTGCGCGCATGTTGCGATGTGTACGGTGGGCGACCGCTGTTGCCGCGGGGCTGCTGGTGGCCGGGTGCAGTGGCGGGTCCTCGGGCGGAGGCGGGGATGAAGGGAAGGCACGGTCCGGACAACGATCACCCTCTTCCGTCGCCTCTGCCGCCCTGCCCGCTTCCCTCACCTCCCAGAAGCTCGACTGGGGCCGCTGCAAAGCCACTTCCGACTCCGCCGCACCCGGCGACGAGTGGCGGTGCGCGACGCTCAAGGTGCCGTTGGACTGGGCGAAGCCGGACGGTGCGACGATCGGGCTGGCGCTGATCCGGGCGCAGGCGAGCGGGGGTTCGGGGAAGCGGATCGGCTCGTTGCTGTTCAACTTCGGCGGTCCGGGCGGCTCCGGCGTCTCGACGATGCCGTACTACGCCTCCACCGTCTCCGCACTGCGCGCGCGGTACGACCTGGTGAGCTGGGATCCGCGCGGGGTCGGCGCCAGTGAGGGGATCCGCTGTCGCAGCGACAAGGACATCCAGTCCGCCGAGTCGATCGACGCGACGCCGGACACCCCGGCGGAGGAGACCGCGTACTTCCAGGACGCCGCGGACTTCGGCAAGGGGTGCGAGAAAGCCGCCGGCACGCTGATCGCGCATGTCTCGACGACCGACACCGCCCGCGACATGGACCTGATGCGTCAGGTTCTCGGGGACACGAAGATGCACTACTTCGGCATCTCCTACGGCACCGAACTCGGCGGCGTCTACGCCCACCTGTTCCCGAAGAAGGTGGGGCGGCTGATCCTGGACGCGGTGGTCGACCCGACGGCCGACTCGGTCGGCCAGGAGAAGAACCAGGCCGCCGGCTTCCAGCGGGCCCTGGACGACTACCTCAAGTCCACCGGCCAGGACCCGGACCAGGGTTCCCGGAAGATCGCCGGTCTGTTGAAGAGGCTGGACGCCACGCCGCTGCCCACGTCCTCCGGGCGGAAGCTGACCCAGAGCCTCGCGGTCACCGGCATCGTGCTGCCGCTGTACAGCCAGGACAGCTGGCCGACGCTGACCAGCGCGCTCAAGGCGGCCGGGGAGGGCGACGGCTCGGAGCTGCTGTCGCTCGCGGACCAGTACAACGAGCGGGACTCCTCGGGGCACTACGGCACGACCACGCACTCCCAACGGGTCATATCGTGCCTGGACGACAAGGAGCGGCCGACACTCGCCGAGACGAAGAAACGGCTGGCGGAATTCGAGAAGATCTCGCCCGTCTTCGGGGACTTCCTGGGCTGGGACTCGGCCGGCTGGTGCCACGACTGGCCGGTGGCGGGGCAGTGGGACACACCGGAGGTGAGCGCACCGGGCGCGGCGCCGATTCTGCTGGTCGGCAACACCGGCGACCCGGCGACCCCGTACGAGGGCGCCCGGAAGATGGCCGACGAGCTGGGCAGGGGCGTCGGGGTGGAGCTGACCTGGAAGGGCGAGGGGCACGGCGCGTACGGCAGCGGGAGCGACTGCGTGGACTCCACGGTGAACGCCTATCTGCTGAGCGGCTCGATCCCGAAGGACGGCAAGGTCTGCTCATGACGAAGGCGGGGGCTCCGGGCATCTGTCGTGCCCGAGGCCCCCGCCCACCGCGGAGTCTGTGCTCAGTAGACCGGCTTCGACGGCTCGATCTGGTTGACCCAGCCGATCACGCCGCCGCCGACGTGGACGGCGTCCGCGAAGCCCGCGGACTTCAGGACCGCGAGGACCTCCGCACTGCGGACACCCGTCTTGCAGTGCAGGACGATCTTCTTGTCCTGCGGCAGGCCCTCCAGAGCGGTGCCGAGGAGGAACTCGTTCTTCGGGATCAGCTTGGCGCCCGGGATGGAGACGATCTCGTACTCGTTCGGCTCGCGGACGTCGATGATCTCGATGTTCTCGCCGTCGTCGATCCACTCCTTGAGCTGCTTGGGAGTGATCGTCGAGCCGGCGGCCGCCTGCTGGGCCTCCTCGGAGACGACGCCGCAGAAGGCCTCGTAGTCGATGAGCTCGGTGACGGTCGGGTTCTCGCCGCAGACCGCGCAGTTCGGGTCCTTGCGGACCTTGACCTGGCGGTACTGCATCTCCAGGGCGTCGTAGATCATCAGACGGCCGACGAGGGGCTCACCGGTGCCGGTGAGGACCTTGATGGCCTCGGTGACCTGGATGGAGCCGATGGACGCGCACAGCACGCCCAGGACGCCGCCCTCGGCGCAGGAGGGGACCATGCCCGGCGGCGGGGGCTCCGGGTAGAGGCAGCGGTAGCAGGGACCGTACTCGGACCAGAAGACCGAGGCCTGGCCGTCGAAGCGGTAGATCGAGCCCCAGACGTACGGCTTGTTCAGCAGCACGCAGGCGTCGTTGACCAGGTAGCGGGTGGCGAAGTTGTCCGTGCCGTCGACGATCAGGTCGTACTGGCTGAAGATGTCCATCACGTTCTCGGCCTCGAGCCGCTCTTCGTGGAGGATCACGTTCACGTACGGGTTGATGCCGAGGACGGAGTCACGGGCGGACTCGGCCTTGGAGCGGCCGATGTCGGCCTGGCTGTGGATGATCTGGCGCTGCAGGTTCGACTCGTCGACCTCGTCGAACTCCACGATGCCGAGGGTGCCGACGCCCGCGGCGGCCAGGTACATCAGCGCCGGCGAGCCCAGGCCGCCGGCGCCCACACAGAGCACCTTGGCGTTCTTCAGCCGCTTCTGCCCGTCCATCCCGACGTCGGGGATGATCAGGTGGCGGGAGTACCTGCGGACCTCGTCTACGGTGAGCTCAGAGGCTGGCTCGACCAGGGGTGGCAGCGACACGGGGACTCCGTTGATCGGTCAATCACTACAGTTGTTCTCCCTGTAACACTGCCATGGCAATCTTCATTCCGAGACACCTGTCCCGACCCGCGAGACGATGTCGTCCCAGTAGCCGGGCATCGTCTCCCAGGGGTCGACGCGACCGCCGCGGTCCGTGCGGTCGGTGAAGTAGATCGTGGCCGCGCCCTGCCAGCGTGCGATCCGCAGCGCCTCGTCGAGGTGGCCGCGGGGCACGCTGTGCACGAAGTGGCAGAAGCGGTCGGGCGGGTAGTCGGCGGTCCACTCGGCCACCTGGGACCAGCGGTAGTCGGTCCAGGGGCCCGCGAAGGTCACCAGCTGGTCGGCGTTCTCGGCGTATCCCGGGTGGGGGTGGGTGCCGTGGCCGAGGACCACGTGGGGCTCGTCGCCGACGGTGCGCAGCGCGGCGACGGTGCGGCGGACCCAAGGGAGCGCGGTGCGGTCGGTGGGGCAGCGGTCCAGCAGGAAGCCGTCGACGCGGTACCAGTCGTGGTAGCGGTGGGCGTCGGTGATCAGGTCGCCGTGGGGCCGGGCGCCGTAGGCGGTGTCCAGGCGGCCCAGGACGCGGACGCCCGCGTTGCGGAGGCGGCCGGCCGCCTCCAGGCAGTGCGGGTCGGGGCGGCTGCCGGGGCCGCCCGCGACATCGAGGGCGACCCAGTGCAGGGGTATGCCGGGGCGGGTGAGTTCGGCCCACTGTGCGGGGGCGAGGAGGGGGTGGGCGTAGCCGGGGATGCCGAAGGCGGTGCGGACGCCGGTGGTCGCGGCGCCCGCCCTGGCACTGGTCAGATGCGGCATGCCGCCTCCATCCAGATGTCCGCCAAGGACTCCTCGAGGTTGATGCGGGGCCGCCAGCCGAGGCGGTCCCGGGCACAGCGCACGTCGGCCTGCTGCCAGCTTCCACAGCCGTCCGGGTACGGGTACGCGACCGGGGCCGCGTGGTCGGAGTCCAGACGGGGGTGGCCGATGGGGCTGCGCAGCGGGCCGGGCGGGCCGTCGAGTTCGTGCAGGGCGCCGCCGTACCCGGCGACGCGGGCGAGGACGGCGGCGGCGTCGCGGAGGCGGACGGCGCGGCCGGAGCCGATGTTGATGACGCCCTGGGCGGCGGAGAGCGAGGCCGCGTGGACGGCGCGGGCGACGTCGCGTACGTCGACGAAGTCGCGCTGGACGCCGAGGCCGCCGAGCTTGAGTTCGCCGTCGCCGGATTGCATGGCGCGGCGCATGGCCTCGGCGAGGCGGCCGAGCGGGGAGCCGGCCGGGGTGCCAGGACCGGCGGGCGAGAAGACGCGCAGGACGACGGCGTCCAGGCCGGAGCCGAGGACGAGTTCGGTGGCGGCGAGCTTGCTGACGCCGTACGGGCCGCCGGGGCGCGGTACGGCGTCCTCGGCCGTGGAGGAGCCGGGCTGGCTCGGGCCGTACTCGGCGCTGCAGCCGATCTGCACCAGGCGGGCCCCGCAGCCGCTGCGGCGCAGTGCCTCGCAGATGGTGGCGACGGCGACGGTGTTGTGCCGGGTGAGTTCCCGGGCTCCGCCGCGGGTGGCACCGGCGCAGTTCACGATGACGCCCGGGTGGACGGCGTCGAGGAAGCGGGTGAGCGCGCCGGGGCTGCCGGTGGCGAGGTCGAAGCGGACGTCGGCGTCGTCGCCGCGGCCGAGCGCGGTGAGCTGGACGGCCGGGTCGGCGAGCAGCCGGTCGGCGACGAAGCGGCCGAGGTATCCGTTGGCTCCGATCAGCAGAACCCTCATCGTGCGGCTCCCGGGGTGTGCGCTCCGGCGACTCCGGTGGTTCCGGACGCTCCGGGTCCGGGTCGGGAGGTGGTCATCTGGCGGTCTCCTTCTGGGGGTGTCCGGTGGATCAGGTGGGCTGTGAGAAGCAGCGCTATTCGGCCGGGCCGGGCGGGGTCGTGGGGGCCCTCCTCCGAGGGGGTGTGCGCCGGACCCCGCGACGCCCCGGTGGCTCGGCTCACTCCGGGTCTCCCGTCGGCGCGTGGGCCGAGGCCCGGGTGAGGGTGCGGGTCGCCCGGATCAGCAGCGCCAGGGCGGCGACGCCGCAGACGACGGCCGGGACGCTGCCCGCACCCCACGCGTCGACCAGGGCGTCGACGGGGACGGCCAGGAAGGCGCAGCCGGGCAGTCGGCCGGCCAGGACGAGGGCCATGGCTGCCGCTTCGGCCGCGGCGGCCGCGGCGAGGGCCTGGGCGGGGCCCTGGGTGACGTGGTGGACGGTGAGGAGGCGGGCGAGCAGCAGAAGGGCGCCGAGGGCGAGGGCCTCCGGGCAGCCGGCCGGTTCGCCCAGGGCGGCGCCGCACAGCGCGAGCAGGGCCGTGAGGGCGCTCAGGAAGAGGACGAACACGCCGAGCAGCAACGGCTGTACGGCCGCCGTGAACTCCTCCAGGCCCCGGCTGCCCGCCAGCCTGCGGCGGGCAGCCGCCGTGAGGAGATGGGCGCTCCAGGCCGCGGGGGCGCAGGCCAGAGTGAGGGCGAGGACCGGGGCGACGGTCACCGGCCAGGGGCCGTACGCGGCGCCCGTCGGGAGACCGTCGGGGCCGCCGTCGGCCACGGTGCGCAGAAGGCCGTTGCCGAAGAGGGCGTAGGCGAGGAGCCAGCAGGTCCACACCCGGGCGCCGGTGGCGGTGCGCCAGGCGAGTGCGCGGGCCGGGGCCAGGGGGCCTCGGCGCAGGGCCGGGCGTACGGCCAGGGCGACGGCGAGCACGCCGGCGACCGCCACCAGGAGACGGGGGCGGCCCTCGGTGAGCCGTACGCCGGTCACGACCGCTGCGCAGACGGCGCCCGGAAGGAGCGTGAGCAGCACCCAGTCGGCGCGTACTCGCGGCGCGGGCGCCGGTTCCGGGCGCGGGCCGGCTTCGCGGGGCACGCGGGCATAGAGCTCCTCGGCGAGCGAGAAGACATCGCGGTGCCGGAAGCGGACGGCGGCCCGGTCGGTGACGCCGTGCGCTTCGAGACCGGCCGCGATCTCCAGTGGGTCGACGGCCCGTTCGCAGAGCACGCGGTGACGGTGCATGAGCACCTTCACGGGGTCGGCGCCGCCTCGACGGGGGATGGTTCCACGGCTGTCGGCGGCGGTGTCCTTGACGGCGGCGGCCCGGATCTCCGGAGCGACCCCGGCCGAGACCGGCGACTCGCCTCGGGAGAAGGGATCACCCGAAGCGTCCTCCTCCGTACCCAGGAGCCATTCCTGCGAGCGCGCGTCCCAGGCGTCCGCCCCGCCGGGTTGCCCGGGCCGGTCCAGCTCCCCCGGAGCGGCGCCCGTCGCGCCGTCCTCGCCGCCGTTCACAGCGGCCCCTCCGCGGCTGCGAGCGGGGTGGCCCGCACCGGGGCGGGTCGGTTGGCGGCGGCCGACGCCCACCCGGGTCCGCCGCGCGCGACGACGCGGGCCGTGGGGCCGGTCCAGCGAACGGGAATGTGCGCCTCGGCCGGGACGGCGAACGGCAGGGGCTCACCCGCCGCGGAGAGGACGACCCGGCGCACCGGGCAGTGCGAGACGATCTCCAGGTAAATGCCGTGAAATGCCGTGATGTTCTGCTCGATGGTGAACAGTTCGAGCGCTCGGGCGCGCGCGGCGGCTCCGAGGCGCTCACGGCGCTCGGGATCGCGCAGCAGGGCGACGCACGCCTCCGCGAGCGCCCGCGGGTTGCGCGGGGGTACGACGAGACCGGTGCCGCCGATGGCCTCCACCACGGCGCCGACGTCCGTGGAGACGGTCGCGCGGCCGCAGAACATCGCCTCCACGAGGCCGACCGGGAAACCCTCGACGACGCTGGAGAGGACGACGACCGCGCCGGACGCGTAGGCGTGGGCGAGGGTCGGCGCCTCGGGGCCCCCGATCTCCTCGAAGGCGACCGGGTTGTCGCCGACGGCGTGCACGCCCTCGGCCTCGTCGGGGAAGAGCTGCGCGGCGAGCGCCTTGCAGTGGCCCAGATAGGCCTCGCCCTCCGGCCCGGCCGGGGCACCCAGGACCCGCAGCCGTGCCTTGGGGGCCTCCCTGCGGACCTCCGCGAAGGCGTGCAGCAGCGACACCAGGTCCTTGGACGGCTCGATCCGGCCGACCCACACGAGCGTGTCCGGGTCGGCGCGGTCCGGGGCCTCGCCGACCTCGGTGAAGCGGGAGGCCTCCATGCCGGGGTGGACGGTACGGATACGGGCGCGGTCGGCGCCGCAGCGCTCCTGCCAGCGGCGGGCGTGCGCGTTGCCGGGGGTGATGATCGCGGCGCGGCCGTAGACCTCGGCGGTGAGCCGGCCGTGGAAGGCGGCGAGCAGCGCGCGAACGACCGGGGTGGCCGTGTCCGGGCCGGAGGCGAGGTAGTGCGAGCGCAGTGGCACGCCGTACTCGGTGACCAGGAGCGGCACGTCGGAGAAGTGGCGGGCGAGAAGGCCGGGCAGGGCGGCCGTGCCGCCGGCGGTGGCGTGGCAGAGGTCGGCTGCGCCCAGGCCGTCGTCGCCGTACCAGTCGAGGGAGAGCGGGCGCAGGGCGCGTTCGAGGTGTGCGGCCACCGCGAGGAGGTCTGGCACGCGCGCCTCGCGCGCCGTCCCGAGTGCGCCGGGTGCGCGACAGGCGCGCTCCAGCGTGCGTACGGCGGTGTCGGAGCGGAGTGCGCCGACCAGTCCGCCCTCGTCACGGGCGAGTTCGGCGAGCCCGTAGAGCGCGCTGCCGAAACGGTCCGCCATATGACCGGGCTCGGCTCCGGAGCCGTCCGGGCCGTCTGCGCCGTCCGCGGCCGGGCCGGCGCACAGCACCCCTGCCAGCTCTCCGTAGCTCTCGACGAAGCGCCGGCGTGCGCGCCGCCCGTACGCGGCCCCGTCCTCCTCGGCGGTCCACAAGGGAGCCGTGCGCACCCGGCTGACGTGCGGCGGCAGTTCCAGCCGGCCTTCGTCCTCCTGGCGCCTGCTGCGGCTGAGCGCGTAGATGTCGAACTCGTGCCGCCCGAGCCCGCGCACGAGCCGGTCGCACCAGAGTCTGGCGTCACCGCTCACATACGGATAGCCACCCTCCGTAAGCAGTCCGATGCGCACGTGTGCACCCCCGATCGATCTCCCGTATGGGGAGCCGCCGTCGGCTTGGCGGCTCGCAGCGGGACGAACGTATGCGGACAAGGCGGTGGCGCGACGGACGGTTGTCCATCGCGCCACCAAAAGGGGTGAACGGTCGTAACTTTCCCGTGCGGGTCGCGTTCGGTCGCGCTAGGCCACCGAACGGCGGCGGAAGGTCACGCCGACGCCAGTTCCCGCCGTACCGCCCGCCGCCGGGCCGCGGCCTCGGGATCGAGGGCGGGTACGGCGGCCAGGAGCTGCCTGGTGTACGGGTCCTGGGGGTTGTCGTACACCTCGTCGGCGGGCCCGGTCTCGACGACCCGCCCGTGCCGCATGACCGCGACCCGGTCGCTGACCTGGCGGACGACGGCGAGGTCGTGGGCGACGAAGACCAGGGCGAGCCCGAGTTCGCGCTGCAGTTCGCCGAGCAGGGCGACGACCTGGGCCTGGGTGGTGACGTCCAACGCCGAGACCGGCTCGTCGCAGACGATGACGCGCGGGTCGGCCGCGAGCGCCCGCGCGATGCCCACGCGCTGGCGCTGGCCACCGCTGAACTCGTGCGGATAACGGTCGTAGTGCGCCCCTTCGAGCCCCACGCGCTCCAGTAGTTCGATCACGCGCCCCCGGATACGCCCCTCATCGTGTTCGCCACGCGCGCGAAGCGGGTCGGCTATCGACTCGCCCACGCTGCGGCGCGGGTTGAGGGAGGAGACCGGGTCCTGGAAGACCATCTGCACGGTCGGCCGCACGCCCACGCGCGCGTGCCCCTCGTAACGGACCTCCCCCGCCGTCGGCTCCAGCAGTCCGACCAGCATCCGGCCGAGCGTGGTCTTGCCGCTCCCGCTCTCGCCGACGATGCCGAGGGTCTCGCCGCGGCGGACGGTCAGCGACACGTCGTCCACAGCCGCGAACGCCCGTTTCCCACGCCCGAACTCGCGCCGCAGGCCGGTCGCCTCCAGGACGACCTCGTCGGAGGCCGCCGAGGGCGCGCGGGCCGCGTCCACGCGCGGGACCGCGGAGAGCAGTTCGCGGGTGTACGGCTGCGCCGGCGCCCCGAGCACGGCGGCGACCGGCCCCTGCTCGACCTCGCGTCCGTGCCGCATGACGAGCACCTGGTCGACGCTCTCGGCGGCGACGCCCACGTCATGGGTGACGAGCAGCAGGCCCATACCGGTCTCCTCGCGCAGCGTGTGCAGCAGGTCGAGGATCTGGGCCTGGACGGTCACGTCGAGGGCGGTGGTGGGCTCGTCGGCGATCAGCAGGTCGGGTTCGCAGGCGAGTGCCATGGCGATCAGCGCGCGCTGGCGCATGCCGCCGCTGAACTCGTGCGGACGGGACCGGGACCGGCGCGGGGCGTCCGGGATGCCGACCCGGTCCAGGACCTCCACCGCACGCGCGCGTGCGGCTCGTCGTGACCCGCGCGTGTGGACGCGGTGGACCTCGGCGATCTGGTCGCCGATCGCGTAGTACGGGTCGAGTGACGACAGCGGGTCCTGGAAGACCATGGCCGCCTTCGCGCCGCGCAGCCGCCGCAGTTCGCCGTCGGAGGCGGCCTGTACGTCGATGCCGGCGACGTCGATCGAACCGCCGACCCGCGCGCCCGTGCCGTGATGCAGGCCCAGCAGGGCCGAGGCGACCGTGGACTTGCCGGAGCCGGACTCGCCGACCAGGGCGAGGGCCGCGCCCCGCTCCAGCCGGAAGGAGAGCCCGTCGACGGCCCGCAGGGCGCCGAACTCGACGGTCAGGTCGGTGACTTGGACGAGACTCACGTCAGTACCACCCGTCGGTCGGCCACCGCGTACAGCACGTCCGCGACGGCGTTGGCGAGGACCACGAAGAAGCCGATGACCAGGACCATGCCCACGACGACGGGCAGGTCGACCACGCTGACGGCGTGGACGAGTTCCTGGCCGAGGCCGGGCAGTCCGAACAGCGACTCGGTGAGCACGGCGCCGCCGACGGCCGAGCCGAAGTTGTTGGCGTTCAGCGCGATGACCGGTGCGAACGCCCCGCGCAGGGCGTGCCGCCCGACGATCGAACGCTCGCTCACCCCGTACGCGCGGAAGGTGCGGATGTGGTCCTCCGCCAGCGTCTCCAGCATCGACGAGCGGGTCATCCGGGCGAACGCGGCGGACTCGATGAGGGCGAGGGAGAGCCAGGGCAGCAGCAGGTTCCATGCCCACTGTTCGGGGTCGTCGGTGAGCTTCACGTACTGCGGGAAGGGCAGGAGTTGCAGTTCGCCGCAGACGACGATCATCAGGACCAGGCCGATGACGAAGACCGGCGTGGCCCAGCCCGCCAGCGTGAGGCCGGTCAGCACCCGCTCGGTGAGCCGGCCGCGCCGCCAGACGGATAGCACGCCTGTGCCGACGCCCAGGAGCAGCCACAGCACCATCGCGCCGAACACCAGCGAGAGGCTGACCGGAAGCCTGGTCAGGATGATGCTCAGGACCTGCTGGTCGGTCTGGTAGGAGAGGCCGAGGCAGGGCGCCGAGCAGTGTTCCACGGAGGTGCCGGTGGAGTAGTCCTGGCCGGCGACCAGGCCCTGGAGGAAGTGCCAGTAACGCACGTACAGGGGGTCGTCGAGGTGCAGCTGCTGCGCCACCTGGTGCACCTGTTCCGGGGAACAGCGCGGGCCGCAGGTGATCTGGGCGACGTTGCCCGGGGTGACGTAGAAGACGACGTAGACGATCACCGAGATGGCGAGCAGGGTCGCCAGGGTGCCGATGCTGCGGCGCAGCAGGAAGCCGCCGAAGCCGTTCACGCGGATTCCTCCTTTGCCGAGGCCGACGACGCCGACGCCGACGACGCTGCCGCCGTCGTCGCGTTCGCCGTCGTCGCGGCCTCGCGCCTGCGGCCGGTGCCGACGCCGAGCCGGGAGGCGGCGCGCGGGTCCAGGGCGGTGCGGACGCCGTCGCCGAGGACGGTCAACGCGAGGACGGTCACGAACAGCGCACCGGCCGGCAGCAGCAGGTACTGCGGGGCCGCCTGGTACCAGACGTCGGCGGCGGTGAGCATCTGGCCCCAGGAGGGCGTCGGCGGCTTCACCCCGATGCCGAGGAAGGACAGGGCGGCCTCGGCGCTGATGTTGACCGGGATGAGGATCGAGGCGTAGGTGATGACCGGTGCGGCCAGGCCGGGCAGCAGTTCGCGGCGGGCGATGCGCCAGGCACCCCAGCCGCTGAGCCGCGCGGCGGCGACGTAGTCGAGCCCCTTCAGGGTGAGCGTCTGGGCGCGCACGATCTTCGCGATGCTGCCCCAGGAGATGAACCCGATGACGAGGGTGACCAGGACGGGCCGGGGAAAACTCTGCGGCACGATCGCGAGCAGCGCCAGCGACATGACCATCAGAGGCAGCGCGACGAAGATGTCCGTGATCCTGCTCAACAGTTGATCGGTCCATCTGCCGCCGAGCGCGGCCGCCACCCCGACGAGCAGCCCGAGGAGGACCTGGATCACGGTCGCCGAGAACGCGACGCCCAGGGAGACCCGGGCGCCGTACACGAGCCGCGCGAACAGATCACGCCCCGTCTGCGGTTCCACGCCCAGCCAGTGGTGGCCGGAGATGCCTCCCAGGGAGCCGGTCGGCACGCCGCCGCGCGCGGAGTCGATGAGCGACGGGTGGTAGGTGGTCGGGTCCTGGCCCTCAAGGGCGGTGAGCAGGGGGGCGGCGAGCGCGACCAGGACGAGCAGCGCGACGATTCCCGCCGCGACGGTGGCGGCCCGCTGCGTACGCAGCCGCCGCCAGAACTGACGAGCCCCCGAAGCCCCCGAGGCGGATGCCTCGGGGGCCCGGGTGGCGACAAGTGCCTCGCTCACGGCGCTACTTCACCGCGACCTGGGAGATGTCCAGGACACCGGTCCAGTCGCTGATCACGACGTTCCTGATGTCCTTGCCGACCAGCCGCTTGTAGACGGGGTGGAACAGCGGCACGGTCAGCGCCTGCGCGCCGATCTTCTTGTCCAGTGCACCCCACCGCTTGGCGGCCGCGTCAAGATCGGTCAACTTGTTGATCGCGTCAATCTCGGCGTTGACCGAAGCATCGTTGAGCTGGGAAGCGTTGAAGTTCGCGCCGTCCTTGACGATCTGCCGGCCGTCGAAGATCGGGGCGAGGAAGGGACCGCCGGACGGCCAGTCGGCACCCCACGCGGCGAGGAAGAAGCCCGGCTCGGTCTTCACGCTGTGGACCGTGTCGGAGTAGTTGTTGTCCTCAAGGCCCTGGAGCTTGACCGTGATGCCGGCCTTCTTCAGCGCGTCCTGGATCGCGGTCGCGATCTCGGGGCTCGTCTTGAAGTTCTGGGCGTTGTCGTGGGTCAGCGTGACCGTCAGCCCGTTCGGGTAACCGGCCTCCTTCAGCAGCTCCTTGGCCTTGGCCGCGTTGCCGGTGTCACCCGCCGGGAACTGGTCGTAGGGCGTGTAGCCGAAGGACTTCTGGTTCGGCAGGAAGGTGGTCGCGGGCTCGGCGAGGGCGCTGCCGCCCGCCGCGTTGATCACGGACGACCGGTCGACGGCGTACGAGATCGCCTCGCGCACCTTGGGGTTGTCGAACGGCTTGACCTTCGGGTTGAAGGCTATGTAGTTCGTGTAGCCGAAGTGGCCGGTGCCGACACGCGCGGCGAGTTCCTTGTCGCCGGTCACCTTGGCGAGTTCGGCCGGACCGAGGTTGGTGTCCGTCGTCACGGCGGCCGCGTCCGTCCCCTGGGACGCCGACAGCCGCTGGTTGATCACGGACGAGTCGAGGCCGGACTGCACGTCGATCTTGTCCGGGTACGCCTTGCGCTGGTCGTCGACGGCCGCGGACCAGTACTTGTTGCGCTCCAGGACCAGGTGCTCACCGTCGTTCTCGTTCTTCACGACCTTGTAGGGGCCGGACGAGACCGGGTGCTCCTCGTACTTCGTGCCCGTGTCCTTGGCCTGTGGGACGGGCGTGAACTGCGTCTGCGTGGCCAGGAACGGGAACTCGCCCTCGGGCTTGTTCAAGTGGAAGACGATGGTGCGGTCGTCCGGCGTCTCGATCGCCGAGAGCCCCTTCTTGTCCTTGTACGGCCCCTGGTAGTCGGCGGCACCGACCAGCCAGTCCCGCAGGTAGGGCGCGCCGCCGGAGAGCTCGGGGGCGAAGGAGCGCTCGATGCCGTACTTGATGTCGGCGGACGTGATCGCGGTCCCGTCCTCGTACTTGAGGCCCGTCTTCAGCGTGTACGTCCACACGGTCGCGTTCTTGCTGGGGCGCCCGGTGTCGGTGGCCAGGTCGGGGACGACCTTGGTGCCGGCGGCGCCGTTCGCGCGGTTGCGGGTGGTGAGCGTCCGGAAGACCAGGGAGGGCACGTTGCCGCCGCCCGAGGTGTACAGACGGGCCGGGTCGAAGTCCGTCTGGGGGTCGGAGTTCAGGACGGTGAGAGTGCCGCCCTTGTGCGGCGCGGAGTCGCCACCGGAGCCGTTGGCATCGTTGTCCTTCGGACCGCAGGCGGCGGCGCCCGCTGCCACGACCAGGCTGACGGATGCCACGGCCACGCGGCGCGCTGTGGCGGACGGTTGACGCATCGGAATGACGACCTCTCGGAAGGCGTGTCTCGATATATGAGACAGATTGACGAGGAGTGAGACGAAAGTGAACAGACGTCTGCCCGGGCGTCAGGTCGTCGAAAAAAGCCATGACCGAGTCACGGCAGCAGAAGAAGATCGCGACGCGAACGCCCTGGGGCGAGCGTCAGCGACAGTGGATGTCGGCCACGCAGAGCGCGGTCACGCCGATGAGCGCCAGCTCGATGGCGGCGCGCGAAGAGGCGTGGAGGGACGACATGCCCAGAAATATGTATGAACTTTCTGCCCATGTCAATGTGACGTATGCGCCACCTGTCAACCCTTGGGATACGGCCAGGAGTTGGGCAGACAGTGGATTCCGTCGTGATCCAGGAACTTGGTCTGCTGCTGCATGACCGGGGCCAGCTCGCCGTCCTTCTCGCAGGTCACATGCCCGTAGCCGAGGCGGTGGCCGACCTCGTGGTTGATCAGCATCTGCCGGTACGCGTAGATCTTGTCGCCGTAGGTCTTGCTGCCCTGGGCCCACCTGTACGCGTTGATCATCACGCGTTCGGTGGACGCCGAGTCACAGGACACGTTGTCCTCGGTCGTGTCCAGACCGGACTTGGCGCACCACTTGGCGGTGGTGCCGGGGCTGGCGAGCGTGATCACGAAGTCGGGCTCGCCGGAGGAGACGCGCTCGAAGGTACGGGCGCCGTCATGGGCCCAACTGCGGTCGTCGTTCAGCGTCTTCTGCACGGCCTCGGCGAACAGCTGCCCGTCCAGCCCGAGGCCCTGCTCCACGTCGACGCGGTAGGTGTACTTCCGCCCCTTGCCCGGCGCCTTGGCGCTCCCGGGCACGGTCTTGAATTTCCCCGACCCGGTCAGCGTGGCGCTGAGCGGGTACTTCGTACCCATCGCCTGCTCGTACGACAGTGTCGCCACGCGCGGCGAGGCGGAGACGGACGGGGTCGTACGGGCGTTGTCGCGCGAGGCGGCACTGTCGGTGGCCCGGGTGCCGCCGGCGGCCGACTCGGACCGTACGCCGCTGTCGCCGCCGCGGGCGACCTGCCCGGCGACGATCACCGCGAGCACGGTGGTGACTGCGGCGGCCGCGACGCCGGTGAAGGCCCGGCCCTTGCCGCCCTTGGGCTGCGTGGGCACCCCGGCGGGCGGCGCGCCTTCGCCGTCGTCCACACCGGGCGGGACCGGAGAGACCTGCGGGTCGGAGACCGGCGGATACGTTTCCGCGCGCTGGGCGCCGATGCCGGGGCGGGGCGAGAAGACGTCGGCGTCCTCGTCGAAGGCGTCGATGTATTCCTGCCGAAGCCCACCGGGCCCGCCCTGCCGCTGCCGCGGTATCGACGCACCGGCCGCGGCGGACCCACCGGCCCGCCCGCCCAACTCGCCCCAGCCACCGCCCGCTTCACGCTGCTGCGGATGACCGCCCCGAACCCGGGGGACACCGCCCGCGGGAGTCCCGTCAGGAAGGCGCGGGACACCGTGCGCGGGAGTCCCGTCGGCGAAACGAGGCACGCCGTGCGCGGGAGTCCCGTCCGGCAGACGCGGCAGCCCCTGGGCAGGCGTCCCGTCGGGCAGACGCGGCACTCCCCGACCAAGCGTCCCGTCGGGCACACGCGGCATCCCCCGACCGGGTGTCCCGTCGGCCGGGCGCGGCACCGCTCCGGCAGCCGCGCGCTCCGCCCCCTTCCGGCCGGCTTCCCGGGCCGCACCCGTGCCCGTTATGTCCGCGGCATCACCCTTGGGTGCCGGACCGCGGCGACTGTGGCGTCCCACCCGACCCTCAGCTCCCCATACCCGGCGCGGCCGAGCCGCTCGCCGAAGTCGCACCGGAACCGCCCGCGACCGCCCCCGCGGCCGAGCCGCCGGACAGCACGTCGTGGTCCGCGAGGAGTTCACGGAACGCCCCGGCCACCGCCTCCGGGTACTCCATCATCGCCACGTGCCCGGCGTCCGGCATGGACAGCAGCCGTGAGCCGCGGAAGCTCCGCGCGGCCTTCTGGGCCATGCGGTAGCCGACGAGCTGGTCGCGGCCGCCGTAGATCAGCAGGGTGGGGGCGAGGACGCGCTCGGCCTGGCGCCAGAGCCCGTGCTGGCCGCCCAGCGTGTACGCGTTGACGATCCCGCGCGCGGACCGTGCCATCGCGTCCCAGAAGTACGGGAGCCGCAGCCTCCGTTCCAGCTCCTCCACCGCGTACTCGAATGCCTCCGGCGTCACGCTGCCGGGGTCGCCGTAGCAGAGCGCCAGCACGCCCCGTACGCGCTGTTCCGCGGTCCATTTGCCGTTCGTGCGGGTGAGGAGTCCGGCGACGCCGGGCAGGCCGAGGATCACCGTCGGCACGGCCGTGCGCTGCACGCGCAGCTCGGGCAGGGCCGGCGAGACCAGCGTGAGCGTACGGACCAGGTCGGGGCGGACGGCGGCGATGCGGGTGCTGACCGCGCCGCCCAGGGAGTTGCCGAAGAGGTGGACCGGACCGCGGCCGGACGCGTCCAGGTAGCGGATGACCGCGCGCGCGTGCCCGGTGACGGAGTAGTTGCCGTCGTCCGGCGGCGGCGAGTCGCCGAAGCCCGGCAGGTCGACGGCCTCGCCGTCCACGACGCCTTCGAGCTGCTCCATCAGCTGCGACCAGTTCTGCGAGGAGCCGCCGAGTCCGTGGACGAACAGTGCGGGCGGCAGGCCCTCGCGCGCGGGCGGGCGTGAACGGACCGAAAGGGTGACGCCCGGCAGCCCCACCGACCGCAGCCGCTCGCCATCCGCGACTCTGACGGCCACCGCCTTCGGGAGCACGCTGGCGGGCGGCACGGACGGCAGCTCGGTCGAAGACATGGGCCAATGTTACGAGACGATCACACAGTGGTTCATGTGTTCGCCGTCACAGGGCGGCCCGGGCGAGCCGCCGCCGAGCCAGGCGAACGGCCGGCGACCCCGGCGAACGGCCGACGATGGCATAGCGTCCGCCTTCGGTGTCTCCTACGCTCATAAACAGGGCACCCGTTTGTGGCCCCCTGTTCTGCCAGGGCCGTTCGAAGGAAGGGAGCCCGACCATGGCCTATGAACCCACCGACCCCAACGTGCTCGACGATCTGAAGGCGGAGGACGCCCCGGAGATCGACGTCGAGGCCTCGGAGGGCGACGCAGCCGAGCAGCACACGGACATCGCACCGTCCCACGACGACCCCCTCACCGGGGTGAACCCGGACCGCGCGAACGAGGCCGATCTCATCGAGCAGGCACGTGTGGTCTCCATCGACGAGGACGACTACCGCTGACCGGCACCGGCCTGCGACGGGTCCATCAGTGCTGTCCGCATTTCCCGGTGCTTTTCCTGGTGCGGCTTTCGCCGCCGTCCGGTACGTGAAATTCTGCGCTCGCACCGCGCACAGGACGGTTACCGAAAAGTACGATGGCCGCGCGGAGCAATCCGCATGTGGACGACATTGGGAGGCGGCGTGACAGCCATCGAGCAGACAGAGGCGGCACGCCCGCGGGGCACTCGCCTGCCGCGCCGTGCCCGACGGAACCAGCTGCTGGGCGCCGCCCAGGAGGTTTTTGTCGCGCAGGGGTACCACGCGGCCGCGATGGACGACATCGCCGAGCGCGCCGGCGTCAGCAAGCCGGTGCTCTACCAGCACTTCCCGGGCAAGCTCGACCTGTACCTGGCGCTGCTGGACCAGCACTGCGACGCGCTGATCCATGCGGTGCGCGGGGCGCTCGCGTCGACGACCGACAACAAGCAGCGCGTCCGGGCGACCATGGACGCCTATTTCGCGTACGTCGAGGACGACGGCGGCGCCTTCCGTCTGGTCTTCGAGTCCGACCTGACCAACGAGCCCGCGGTACGCGAGCGCGTCGACAAGGTCACCACCGAGTGCGCCGAGGCGATCTGCGAGGTCATCGCCGAGGACACCGGTCTCTCCCGCGCTGAGTCGATGCTGCTGGCCTCCGGCCTCGGCGGCCTCGCCCAGGTGGTGGCGCGCTCCTGGCTGCACAGCGACCGCAGCGTCCCGCGCGACCAGGCGGTACAGCTGCTGGCGTCACTGGCGTGGCGGGGCATCGCGGGCTTCCCGCTGCACGGCATCGACTCCCATCACTGACGACCGTCCGCCGTCTTCCGCCGCCGTCGGCGCGGGGCATTCCCGTTCGCTGTTCGCTCCTGGCGTGCAGGCGCGCCGCGTGTAGGTCCCCTCACCGGGCTAATGTGTGCAGCGTACGGCGCGGAAGGTCGCGCACTTCACTGACCGTCGGAGGGACATAGCCGTGGAGGTCAAGATCGGCGTGCAGCACGCGCCCCGCGAGATCGTGCTGGAGAGCGGTCTGAACGCCGAGGAGGTCGAGCGCCTCGTCGCCGACGCGCTGGCCGGCAAGTCGCAGGTGCTGTCCCTGGAGGACGAGCGCGGCCGCAAGGTCCTCGTCCCGACGGAGCGCCTGGCGTACATCGAGCTCGGTGAGCCGACGGTGCGCAAGGTGGGTTTCAGCGCGATCTAGCCACAGCAGTGCGAGGGGGCCCGGCGGACGTGTGTCCACCGGGCCCCCTCGCCGTGTCAGGCCTCCACATCGGGCCCACAAGTCGCCCACAGAGGAGGATTGCATTCCGCAGGTCACGGGTATGACGGGCTACGACCGTGAAGCACGGGCCGGCCGTGGGAGGGACCCCCTCGTGATGCTCCTGGAAGTCCTTGGATCCGCCCTGCTCGGTCTGGCCCTGGCGTGGGCCGCGACCAGCCGCCTGGCGCACCGTCTCCCGGCCCGCCCCCTGGTCTTCTGCACAGGCGCCGCGGGAGCGCTCTTCGGCGACTTCGTCACCCACAGCGCGCTGGGCCCCGGTACGGCTTTCGTGAGCCTCGTGGGAGCGGCGATCGTCTCGGCGGCGTCCCTGTCCCTGCTCCTCCGCCCGACGGGCCGCCGCCTGCGCCGACGATCGATCCCGGCGTAGCTCCACCGGAGCGCCCCGAAAGGGGCGCTGGGGGTACCCCCGGCCGAAGGCTGGGGGAGGAACTGCGCGACCAGCCCCACCGGCCCGCAGCCGCGCAACCCCCCGAAACCACCCCCACAGGGCGTCAGGCGGCCAGGCCCAGCGCAGCCATCCGCTTCGTGTGGGCCTCGGTGATACGCGAGAACATCCGCCCCACCTCGGCGAGATCGAACCCGTCGGCCACACCGCCCACCAGCATGGTCGACAGCGCGTCCCGGTCGGCGACCACCCGCTGGGACTGCGACAGCGCCTCCCCCATCAACCGCCGTGCCCACAGCGCCAGTCGGCCTCCCACGCGAGGGTCCGCGTCGATCGCGGCCCGTACCTTCTCCACGGCGAACTCGGCGTGCCCCGTGTCGTCGAGGACGGCCAGCACCAGTTCGCGCGTGTCGGAGTCCAGCCGCGCCGCGACCTCCCGGTAGAAGTCGCTGGCGATGGAGTCGCCGACGTACGCCTTGACCAGGCCCTCCAGCCAGTCCGACGGCGCCGTCTGCCGGTGGAAGCCGTCGAGGGCGGCGACGAACGGCTCCATCGCCTGCGTGGCGTCCTCGCCGATCTCGGTCAGTCGGTTCCGCAGCCGCTCGAAGTGGTGGAACTCGGCCGACGCCATCTTCGCCAGCTCGGCCTTGTCGACCAGCGAGGGCGCCAGCTTGGCGTCCTCCGCGAGGCGCTCGAACGCCGCGAGCTCGCCGTACGCGAGCGCGCCGAGCAGGTCCACGACCGCGGCACGGTACTGCGGTTCGGCCGACGCCTGCGCCCAGTCCTGGGCGGCGACACCAGTCGGTGCGGCGGAGGCGTTCTCAGGCTTGTCAGAGCTCGTCATGAAGCGCACAATAGCCCGCTCTTCGCCCCCGGGAAGCCCCAGGTCATCCACTGTGACTACCACGACGTGACCAAATCGGCCATCACATGTGCGCGATTCCGGGGTATGGTGGTAATGCGCCTGCTGGTACGCCGACGTATTTCGACGTCCCTCGACAGGCCGCACGTATGAGGATGCCCGGTCGGTGGCCCGATCGGCTCCGACCCGACAGCCCTCCCGGCTCGTACGGCACTGTGCGTACGACGACCGGAGGGACACACCCTCAGCGGTACGAGCGCTAGAGCGTCGGCAGAGGTCCCGTGCACTACGGCGTGCCCCCCACGGCCCGCCCGTAAGGCAGCCGACGTCCCCGGCACGGTCCGTCAAAGACCCCCGCGCTCGCCTCGCGCCGCGACACACAGAAGAGGCAGCACCCTGACTACGACGTTTCGTGAACTCGGAATCCTTCCCGAGACCGCCGAGGCCCTGGAAGCCGTCGGCATCATCAACCCCTTCCCCATCCAGGAGATGACGCTCCCGGTCGCCCTGTCCGGCACCGACGTCATCGGCCAGGCCAAGACCGGCACGGGCAAGACCCTCGGCTTCGGTCTGCCGCTCCTGGAGCGCGTGACCGTCCCCGCCGACGTGGAGGCCGGCCGCGCCGCCCCAGAGGCCCTCACCAACGCCCCGCAGGCGCTCGTCGTCGTCCCCACGCGCGAGCTCTGCACCCAGGTCACCAACGACCTCCTGACGGCCGGCAAGGTCCGTAACGTACGCGTTCTCGCCATCTACGGCGGCCGTGCCTACGAGCCGCAGGTCGAGGCCCTGAAGAAGGGCGTCGACGTTGTCGTCGGCACCCCGGGCCGGCTCCTGGACCTCGCGGGCCAGAAGAAGCTCGACCTCAAGCACATCAAGTCGCTCGTCCTCGACGAGGCCGACGAGATGCTCGACCTGGGCTTCCTGCCCGACGTCGAGAAGATCATCGACATGCTTCCGGCCAAGCGCCAGACCATGCTGTTCTCGGCCACCATGCCGGGCGCGGTCATCGGCCTCGCGCGCCGGTACATGAGCCAGCCCACCCACATCCGCGCCACCGCGCCGGACGACGAGGGCGCGACCGTCGCGAACATCGCGCAGTTCGTGTACCGCGCGCACTCCATGGACAAGCCGGAGATGATCGCGCGCATACTGCAGGCCGAGGGCCGTGGGCTCGCGATGATCTTCTGCCGCACGAAGCGCACCGCCGCCGACATCGCCGAGCAGCTGCAGCACCGGGGCTTCGCCTCCGGCGCCGTCCACGGCGACCTGGGCCAGGGCGCCCGCGAGCAGGCGCTGCGCGCGTTCCGCAACGGCAAGGTGGACGTCCTCGTCTGCACCGACGTCGCCGCGCGCGGTATCGACGTCGAGGGCGTCACCCACGTCATCAACTACCAGTCCCCCGAGGACGAGAAGACGTACCTGCACCGGGTCGGCCGTACCGGCCGCGCCGGCGCGTCGGGTACCGCGATCACCTTCGTCGACTGGGACGACATCCCGCGCTGGCAGCTCATCAACAAGGCGCTGGACCTGAAGTTCCCGGACCCGGTGGAGACTTACTCGACCTCCCCGCACTTCTTCGAGGACCTCAAGATCCCCGCGGGCACCAAGGGTGTCCTGCCGCGCTCGGAGCGCACCCGCGCCGGGCTGGAGGCGGAGGAGCTGGAGGACCTGGGCGAGACCGGCGGCCGCGGTGGCCGCGGGCGCGGTGCCCGGGGCGGCCGGGGCGAGGCCCCCCGCTCCGAGGAGCGCGAGCGTCCGGCCCGCACCCCGCGTCGGCGCCGTCGTACGCGTGGCGGTTCGGCCCTGGATCCGGCGAACGGTACGGCGTCCACGGGGCCGGCCGCCGAGTCCGCGTCCTCCGTCGCCGAGGAGCCCACGGCCGCCCGGACCCCCCGTCGCCGTCGCCGTACGCGTGCCGGGGCTTCGCAGGAGCCGCTGGCGGCCGCCGCCCCGGCGGCGGCGACGCCCGCGGCCGTGACGCCGGAGACGGTCGTCGAGACGGTGGAGGCCGTCGTCGAGCCGGTCGCGCCGGAGACGCCGCGCCGCCGTCGCACCCGCCGGTCGGCCGAGGCCGCACCGGTGGCGGAGACCACGCCGGTGACCGAGGCCCCGGAGGCCGAGGAGGCGCCGAAGGCCCCCGCACGTCGCCGCACCCGCAAGGCCGTCGAGGCGCCCGAGGCCGCCGCCCCTGTGGCAGCCGTCGAGGCAGTCGAAACGGTCGAAGCGGTCGCGGAGCCGAAGCCGCGCCGCGCCCGTAAGACGGCGGCCGCCGCCGAGGCCGTGGTGGACACCGCCGAGGCCGTCGAGGCCCCGGTGGCACCGGCCCGCCGTCGCACCCGCAAGGCCGCAGAGCCGGCCGCGCCGGTGGTGGCCGCCGTGGAGCCGGAGGCCGCCGAGGAGCCCAAGCCGCGCCGCACGCGGAAGGCGGCAGCGACCGCCGAAGCCGCCGTCGACACCGCCGAAGGCACCGAGGCCAAGCCCCGCCGCACCCGCAAGACCGCGGCCGCCGCCCCCGAGGTCACCGAGACCGCTGAGGCCGTGGAAGCCAAGCCGCGCCGCACGCGGAAGACGGCAGCGACCGCCGAAGCCGCCGTCGACACCGCCGAAGGCACCGAGGCCAAGCCCCGCCGCACCCGCAAGACCGCGGCCGCCGCCCCCGAGGTCACCGAGACCGCTGAGGCCGTGGAAGCCAAGCCGCGCCGCACGCGGAAGACGGCAGCGACCGCCGAAGCCGCCGTCGACACCGCCGAAGGCACCGAGGCCAAGCCCCGCCGCACCCGCAAGACGGCAGCCGCCGCCCCGGAGGTCACCGAGACCGAAGCTGCGCCCAAGCCGCGACGGACCCGGAAGACGGCCGCAGCCGCAGCCGAGGCGGCCGTGGACACCGCCGAGGCCGCTGAGGTCAAGCCCCGCCGCACCCGCAAGACGGCAGCCGCCGCCACCGCGGAGATCCCGGCGCAGGCCAGTGCGGAGCCGGAGGCCAAGCCGAAGGTCCGCCGGACCCGGAAGGCCGCCGCCGCGGCTCCCGAGGCCTGATCGCGTCACGCACCACGACGGCCCGGCCCACTCCGTGTGGGCCGGGCCGTCGGCGTCCGTGCCCCGGGCTGCGGGATTCACCCACCGTCCCCCGGGCCGTCGCCGGCCTCCGGATAACCTCTCCCTCATGAGCAGGCCTCGTACCTTTGTCCCGCCCGCCGGTGCCCGGGCGTACGCGCTCGCCACCGAGCGGGGTGAGTTCGCCGTCGTCGACGCGCCCGTGGCCGCCGGGGCCGAGCCCAAGGGGACCGCGCTGTTGCTGCCCGGGTTCACCGGCAGCAAGGAGGACTTCAGCCCGCTGCTGACGGCACTCGGCGCGCGCGGGTACCGCACGGTCGCCGTGGACGGGCGCGGGCAGTTCGAGTCGGACGGGCCGGCTGACGACGAATCGGCGTACGCACAGGAGGAGTTGGCGCGGGACGTGCTCGCGCAGGCGGCGGCGGTCGGCGACGGCCGGCCCGTGCAGCTACTGGGGCACTCCCTCGGCGGTCAGATCGCGCGCGCGGCCGTGCTCCTGGACCACGCTCCGTTCCGTTCGCTGACCCTGATGGCGTCGGGCCCGGCGCAGATCTCGGCCTCCCAGCAGCAGCGCGTGAAGCTGCTGCGGGACGCGCTCGCCGTGATGTCGATGGCCGAGGTGTGGGATGCCATGCAGGCCATGGAGGCGCCCGAGGAGCTGGACGAGGGCCTGGTCGACGGCCTGGACGGGGAACCGGAGGACGGCGCGGATCTGCGGCGCCGCTGGCTGGGCAACAAGCCGGCCCAACTCATCGCCACCGGCCGCCAGTTGTGCACCGAGCCGGACCGCGTCGCGGAACTGGCGGCCGTACCGCTGCCGTTCCACGTGCTGTCGGGCGCGCGGGACGACACCTGGCCGGTGCCGCTGCTGGACGACATGGCGCTACGGCTGGGGGCGCACAGGACGGTCATCGCGGGGGCGGAGCACTCCCCCAACACCGAGCGGCCGGCCCCCACCGCGGAGGCGATCGCCGCGTTCTGGGACGGCACCCCCCAGCAGGGCTAGTACTGCGTCTGGAGGTGCTCCCAGAAGCCGTCCCGCAGGGCGCGGCGGAGGTCGGCCTGGCCGCGCAGGGAGTACTGGAGCATGCCCTCGGCCTCGACGAGGAGGTCCTGGTCGACCGGGCCGGGCAGGTAGGGATGGCCGGGCAGCAGCTCGACGAGTGCCTCGCGGCCGCGTGCGGACAGCCACTTCGCCGCGATCTGCGCGCCGACGAAGCGGACGTCCTCGCGGGTGGGCCGGGGGGTGCCGGTCTCGTAGGCGGCGGTGCGTCTGGAGACGTACGGCTTGAAGAACTCAAGGTCGAGGGTGCGCTGGCTGTCGACCTCCCAGAGCAGCGGCTCGGCCTGGTTGCGGCCCTCCGGGGCCTCGATGCCCCAGAGGTGGACGCGGGCGCCGTACCCCTGGGCGGCCTCGACCGCGGAGACCAGGTCCTCGTCGCCGCCGAGCAGGGCCGCGTCGCTGATCGCGCGGTGCCGGGCCAGTGACTCCAGGTCCGTGCGGATCAGGGAGTCGACGCCCTTCTGCTGGTTGTTGGCGTTGAGATTGCCGAGGCGGACCTTGACGTCGGGCAGCTCGGCGATGGTCTGCTGTTCGGCGGTGTGGATACGGCGGCGGGCGCCGTCGTACCAGTAGACGCGCAGCAGCCTGCTGTCCGCGAAGATCTGGCGGGCCTTGTCGATGAGCGCCTCGATCAGCCCCTCGGCGTCGAGGTCGAAGGCGCGGCGGTCCTCCGTCCCGGCGACGAGCCGGCCCGTGGCCGCGTAGAGGTACCCGGCGTCGACGAAGATCGCATGCGTCGAGGGCGTCTTGGCCACCTCGGCGAGCATGCGGGTGAGCAGCTCGTTCGTGTGGTCGATACGGGCCTGGAGGGCGGCGAGGTCGTCGTTCATCACCTCCATTGTCCCGGCGGTCACGCTGCGAACACAACCAGTCCCGGTCAGTCTCCTCGATACCTCGTACCGGTCAGTAATTAGTCGTTCGAAAAATTTCTTTAGCGTAGGGAATGTTTGTAACACGCAAGTCGTTGACTAGGGCAGAACAGCGACGAAGGGAGAGGCCATGCGCTTCGAGATCATGCGACTCGACGAGGTTGACGGCACGGCCGTGGACAGCACCGTCGTGGACGCCGCCTCCGTCAACAGGATCGTGCAGCAGGCCGCCGCCATCGGGCAGCGCCTGTGGATCCGACCGGCCGAGAACCAGGCTTCGTAACACGACGACGCAACACGAAGCAGTGAAGCAGTACTGACGCGCGGAACACCGCAGAGTCTTCAGAGCCCCCGTACGGCACCGATACCGTACGGGGGCTCTGCGTCTGCGCGGAGCGGCTACGCGCCCTTGATCACCTGGGTGACACCGTTGATGATCTGCTGCACGGCGATCGCGGAGAGCATCATGCCCGCCAGCCGTGTCACCAGCACCACGCCGCCGTCCTTGATGACCCGGATGATCAGCAGCGAGTAGCGCATCACCAGCCACAGCACCACATGGATCACGAGGATCGCGGTCCACACAGACACCTGGGCGGCGACGCTGCCGGCCTTCTGCACGGCGAGGATGACCGACACGATCGCACCGGGGCCGGCCAGCAGCGGCATGCCCAGCGGCACCAGCGCCACGTTCACGTCCTTGGTCTGCTTCGGCTCGTCGGTCTTGCCGGTGAGCAGGTCGAGGGCGATGAGCAGGAGCAGCAGCCCGCCCGCGATCATCAGCGCGGGCACGGAGACATGCAGATAGTCCAGGATCTGGTGCCCCAGCAGCCCGAAGACGGTGATCACGCCGCCCGCCACGCACACGGCCTGGAAGGCCATCCGCTTCTGCACCTTGCCGGGCCGGCCGGCGGTGAGGGCGAGGAAGATCGGGGTGATCCCCGGGGGATCCATGATGACGAAGAGGGTCAGGAAGAGGGAGCCGAAGACGGCGAGGTCGAACATGACGGAACTACGTGCCTTGCGTGGAGAAAGACGGACGGGAAGTGCGAGGGCCGGCCTCAGGCCCCGCCGGTCCCCGGCACCGGGAACGCGCCCGTCGCCCGGCGGGTGATCTCGCCGTACACCTCGGGGTCGGTCGTGTACTCGCCGAGCAGCACGGTCTTGCGGCTGCCGTGGTAGTCGGACGACCCGGTGACCAGCAGCCCCAGCTCCCCGGCGAGGCCCCGCAGCCGTGCGCGCGTGTCCTCGTCGTGGTCCATGTGGTCGACCTCGATGCCGTCGAGGCCGGCCGCGGCCATCTCGGCGATCGCGGACTCCGGCACGGTACGCCCGCGCTTGGAGGCCCCGGGGTGCGCGAACACGCACACCCCGCCGGCCTGCTTGACCAGCCGGATCGCCTCGAAAGGGTCGGTCTCGTGCTTCTCCACATAGGCCCGGCCGCCGTCGGCCAGCCACTCCTGCGTGAAGGCGTCGCTCACGGTCGGTACGACACCGAGCTCGACGAGCGCGGAGGCGACATGCGGCCGCCCCACCGAGCCGTCTCCGGCGATCCGCGCGACCTGCTCCCAGGTGACCGGCACGCCCAGCCCGTTCAGCTTGGCGATCATGCCGTGGGCGCGCGGTACCCGGTCGTCCCGGACCAGCTCACGCTCGGCGAGCAGATCGGGCTCCTCGGGGTCGAAGAGGTAGGCCAGCATGTGCATGGAGACGCCGTCGACCCGGCAGGACAGCTCGGCCCCGGTGACCAGGGTGAGCCCCTCGGGCAGCGCGGCGACGGCCTCGGCGTACCCGCGGGTGGTGTCGTGATCGGTCAGCGCGACGACATCCAGCCCGGCAGCGGCGGCATTGCGCACCAGCTCAGCCGGGGTGTCCGTACCGTCGGAGGCGGTGGAGTGGCAGTGCAGATCGATACGCACGACACGGACTCCAGCGGGACGGCACGGATAGGGAACGCGTCAAGGATAACGGCTTGACGGAGCTGCCCTGTCACACCCGAAACCTGTGAGCGACCTTTACGCAGCCAACCCAGGGGCGCTGGGGGTACCCCCGGCCGAAGGCTGGGGGAGGAACTGCGCGACCAGCCACACACCACCTGCTGCCGCGCACCGGCCGACACCCCACCCCCTTGGGCGCTACGGCTCAAGCAAGCGCGGCGACAACGCACCGCAAGGCACCAGGTCCACCTCGGCCCCCGCATCCCGCAGGTCCGTCAGCACCAGCTCGTCGTACATCAGCAACCCGGTCTGCTCGGGCCACACCACGATCCACAGCCACAGTCCCCGGGCCTCGCCTGCGAAAACGGCCCTGTCGTCCGGCGCCCCGGACACATGCCACAACGGCGTCGGCCGCCCGACGGCCAGCACCTTCGCCTGCGGCGGCTTCTCCACGTTCATCCCCGGCCCGGGATCCGGCCCGTCGATGCCCGCGTACCGCGCCCCGAGCCCGACGCCCAGTTCCTCGGCGACCAGGATCATCTCCCCTATGCCGCCGAGCGGCGCGGGTCCGGAGCAGGCGACGGCCGTCGCACGCCCCCCGCTGCGGTCGTCACCGGCGCACGCCACACCCGTGAACAGCCAGCCGACCGGCAACGGCCAGGGCATCCACACCGGCACCTGGGTGCGGTGCACCACCACACCGAGGGCCTCGACGCTGGGCGGGATCACGGGCTGTACCGGATGCACGGTCCCGTGCACGTCGCACTGCCAGGTGTCGGCGAAGAGTCCGGGAGCCCTGACCCGGCCACCACACTTCGGGCAACTGGGTTCGCCCCTCATAGGGCCCCACGGTCCTACCCGGAATCCCCCACGTCAAGGACGATCACCCGACCGGCGCACGCAACCTCACAAAGAGGCGGGCATCGGTGCGCGCCCTCCCGATCCGGTGGACGCCGGGCAGCCGGCGGAGGGCTTCGTCGCGGTCTTTGCCAACTGGCTTCTTCCGGACAGCGCTTGGTGAGCTTGCTCACCCCTCTGGCCGTCCGGCGGGTCAGTCCAGCGGGACGGACTTCCGGTTCGGATCCCGGAGGTCCGTCCCGTTCGCGAGCCAGCGCTCCTGGAGGGCCTGCGCGCCGTGCACACGCTTCCAGGCGGCCTCGTTCGGCGTCATCGGCAGCAGCGGCAGGAACCGTACGGGGTCGAGGGGCTCGTCCAGCTCCAGATCCTCGACGAGACCGCCCGGCTCGCCGACCAGGACCGAGGTGAAGGGGGCGCCGGGCCACAGCGGATCGCCGACGTCGAGGGATGCACCCGGTGCCACGATCAGACCCTCGACCTGCGGAGACGCGGCGAGTACGGCGAGCGCGCGGAGCACCTTGTCGGTCTCGGCGAGCCCGGCGCGGACCGACAGGACCAGCTCCGCCCGGGGTCCCTTGACGGGGTCGGCGACCATCGCGGTGGGGTCGGTCATGGGGTGTGCGGACATGCCGAGCGTGGCGTAGCGGGCGACCTTCTCGCCCTGGAGATCCTCGTGGAAACGGAGCACCTCGATACGGTCCGTACCGAGGAAGGTGACCGCCGCACGCGCGTCCGGTTCGCCCAGCGCGGTGCTCAACCGGGCCTCGACCAGAGGAAGAACATCAGCCATGTCGTGAGCATAGAACTCGTCAGTACCGGGCAAAGCAGCGCCTTGACACTGAGGGCTACTGCTACTCTGACCGCGGTGGTTCTGGGCAGCACGCAGCGCGTCGCGGTAAGTCCCCGACACCGTTGGCACTCCCTTACGAGGGACCGGCTGGAGGAGGTGGGGCTGTCATGGATCGAAGTCACCCGTGCAGTACCACTCGCTCTTCCGGCCTCTGATTTCTTCTCTGGCTGGCTGCCGCCTTTTCGTGCGCGTTGTCGTTCGGAAGAGCACTTCGTTTCGCTTGCCTGATCCCTCTGACTGATCCGCTCCGGATCGGTCTGGATCTGTTCGTCTGATCCGAATCAGTAGCGAAGACATCACCGCAATGGTGCGGTGCTCCCCGCTTTGTGGACGTGCCAAACATCCGCAGTCAGGACGTCCTCATTCCGGGTAGTTCCACCCGTTCACCGGTGATCTTTCGTTGCCTGTCGCGAAGGAGCCTGCCCATGTCGATGATCCGCGACCTCCGTGCCGTGGTCCGCCCGTCCCGTCCGTCCCTGCGCAAGAGCCTGCGGCCGGACACCGGGGCGTACGACACCACCCGCGACCCCGGTACGCCATCGGCCGTCGTCGACTGCGCCGTGTACCGCGACGGCGCCCGCGTCCAGACGGCGAAGCCGCTGACCCCGCACGAGGCGATGCGGCTGGTGCGCCGCGACGGCGGGTTCGTGTGGATCGGCCTGCACGAGCCGACCGAGGCCGAATTCGCCGGTATCGCGAGCGAGTTCGGGCTGCACCCGCTGGCCGTGGAGGACGCCGTCCAGGCCCACCAGCGCCCGAAGCTGGAACGGTACGACGACTCGCTCTTCACCGTCTTCAAGACCATCCACTACGTCGAGCACGACCAGCTCACCGCGAACAGCGAGGTCGTGGAGACCGGCGAGGTCATGTGCTTCACCGGCCGGGACTTCTTCATCACCGTCCGGCACGGCGGCCAGGGCTCGCTGCGGGCGCTGCGACACCGGCTCCAGGACGACCCCGAGCTGCTCGCCAAGGGCCCCTCGGCCGTGCTGCACGCCATCGCCGACCACGTCGTCGACGGCTATGTCGCGGTCGCCGACGCGGTGCAGGACGACATCGACGAGGTGGAGACCGAGGTCTTCACGCCCAGCCGCAAGGGCGGGGTCTCCCGAGGTGTCGACTCGGCGCGCATCTACCAACTCAAGCGCGAGGTGCTGGAGTTCAAGCGCGCGGTGTCGCCCCTGCTCCGCCCGATGCAGCTGCTGAGCGAGCGCCCGATGCGGCTGGTCGACCCCGACATCCAGAAGTACTTCCGGGACGTCGCCGACCACCTCGCCCGCGTCCAGGAGCAGGTCGTCGGCTTCGACGAACTCCTCAACTCCATCCTCCAGGCCAACCTCGCGCAGGCGTCCGTGGCGCAGAACGAGGACATGCGGAAGATCACGGCCTGGGCCGCGATCATCGCCGTACCGACGATGGTGTGCGGGGTGTACGGCATGAACTTCAAGTACATGCCGGAGCTGCACTGGAAGTACGGCTACCCGGTGATCATGGGCGTCACGGTCGTCATCTGTCTCGGCATCCACCGCACGCTCAAGCGCAACGGCTGGCTCTAGGGTGGGCGCCATGACAAGCGAGCTGCTCGACCAGGCCCTCGTCGAGGAGGCCACGAAGAAGTCCGGCCTCGTCTGGGTCCGGGGCGCCGGGGCGCCGGCCGCGCGTGCGGTGTGGCATGTGTGGGCCGACGGGGGCGTGTGCCTGGTCGGCGACGGGGCCGAGCAGCCATTGACGGGGCTGGCCGACGGGGGGTCGGCGGAGGTGACCGTCCGCAGCAAGGACAAGGGCGGCCGGCTGGTCACCTGGACGGCGACGGTGACGGAACTGTCCGCCGGTTCCCCCGAGTGGGAGGCGGCGGTGGCGGAGCTGAAGGGCAAACGCCTCAACGCACCCGACGGCGAGGCGATGACGGAGCGGTGGGCGAGAGAGTGCAGGGTGCTGCGCCTGACGCCGACGGGGGCGACGGGGTCACTGCCGACGGGGAACCTGGCGGAGGCACCGGTACCGACCCCGGTCACGACCCGCCACCCGGTCCCGGCCGGCCTGCCGCGGCTGCTCACCAAACGGAGAAAGCCCAAGTAGTCGAGGGCTGCGCAGAGTTCGGCACCGCCGGTCGAGGCCGTCGTGGCTGATCGTCGTCGCGGTGGAATCAGAGGGGCCCGGTACTTCAAGTCGAACCACCGCCCCCACCCCAACGACCCCGCCGACCCCAGAATCTCGCCGGTCCCACGAACCCACCGGCCTCAGGAACCCGCCGGCCTCATAACCCCGCCGCTCCCACGAACCCACCGGCCTCAAGAACCCACCGGTGCCACGAACCCACCGGCCGCAAGAACCCGCCAGCCTCATAACCCCGCTGGTCCCAGAAGCTCATCGGCCCCAAAGGCTCGTCGGTCCCATCGGTCCGTCGCGACGGCGCTCAGCCCCCACGGCGGCGACCGGCAGTGTCAGACCCACGGGTCCCGTCAGTCCACCAGCCCTGCCGATCCGCCCGAACTGTCAGTCCACAGCCTCGTCAATCCGCCGGTCCTCCCGATCCGCCGCGGCGGCGACCGGCGGTCCGAACCCGCCGTAAGTCGCCCCAGGCCACCCCGACGCCCCCTACGACGTCGGCAGTTGTCTCCCGTAGTCCACCGTCTCACCCTTCTCCGGCTCGGACACGCTGAAGTCCTTACCCCAGTCCGAGAAGGTGAGGGTGCCGGCGCCGCCGCCGCGCTCCAGGCGGAGGGGGTACGGCTTGCCGTCCAGGGAGACGTCGAGGGTGCCGCCCGAGCCGCCGTCGCCGGTGATGCGGATCGTGCGGGTGCCCGACTGTTCGTGATGACCCGCCGTCGAGAGCGGGCCGCGCAGGGTCAGCAGGCCTGAGAGGAGGAGATCCTTGTCCGTGAAGCCACTGAACTTCTTGTACGCGGGGTCCCCCTGCGGCACCTTCACGTACTTGCCGCCGAGCGTCCCGGCCGCACTCGTGTCGCTGCCGTCCGCATGGTTCCAGAAGTCTGCGTCGGCCTGCAGATACAGCCTCTCGCCCACCCGCAGCAACTGGAAGGTCGAGCCCTTCGAGGTGACCGACCCGGTTCCGCCGTCCTTGTTCAGGCGCATGTCCAGCCGGTACGTACGCCCGCTCGTCACCACGGTCCCCGCCATCCGTACCGTCTCCACCGACGTCGCCGCGGCCCGCGTCCTCGACTGGATCACGGCCGCGGACAGCTTCCCCACCCCGTTGGTCCCCGCGTCCGGATCCTCGCTGCAGCCCGCGAGGACGGCCAGTGCGCACACCGCCGTCACCACTGCGGAGCGGCGCATACGGCCCGGAGCGATCGTGGTCACAGACAGGGCCACCCTTCTGACGGATCCGGCACGGCGTACCGCAGCGTACCGGTGCCCCACCCGCCCGGCGGAGCGGGTCCGTCCGGACCGCCCACCAGGGCGTATCCGATCGGTACGGGCTAGCCTGAAGCCCACCGAGCGGGCAGAAAAGACAGGAAGAACATCAAGTGGCACGTCCGTAGGCAAAGGAAGCGAAACCATGGCAGCCGGCGCTCCCCGGATCTTCGTCTCGCACCTCGCCGGTGTCGCCGTCTTCGATCCCAACGGCGATCAAGTGGGCCGCGTCAGGGACCTCGTCGTCATGCTGCGCGTCGGCCGCAAGCCCCCGCGACTGCTCGGCCTGGTCGTCGAACTGTCCACCCGGCGCCGCATCTTCCTGCCCATGACCCGGGTGACGAGCGTCGAGTCCGGTCAGGTCATCACGACCGGCGTGCTCAACGTCCGCCGCTTCGAGCAGCGCCCCACCGAACGCCTGGTCTTCGGCGAACTCCTCGACCGCCGCGTCAAGCTGGTCGAGACGGACGAGGAGGTCACCGTCCTCGACCTGGCCGTGCAGCAGCTGCCGGCCCGCCGGGACTGGGAGGTCGACCGGGTCTTCGTCCGCAAGGGCAGGACGGGCACCTTCCGGCGGGCCAGGGGCGAGACGCTCACGGTCGAGTGGTCGCAGGTCACCGGCTTCTCCCTGGAGGAGCACGGCCAGGGAGCCGAGAGCCTGCTCGCCACCTTCGAGCAGCTGCGCCCGGCCGACCTCGCCAATGTGCTGCACCACCTCTCCGCCAAGCGCCGCGCGGAGGTGGCCGCCGCTCTGGACGACGACCGCCTGGCGGACGTGCTGGAGGAGCTCCCCGAGGACGACCAGATCGAGATCCTCGGCAAGCTGAAGGAGGAGCGGGCGGCGGACGTCCTGGAGGCCATGGATCCGGACGACGCGGCCGACCTGCTCTCCGAACTCCCCGAGCAGGACCAGGAACGGCTGCTGAGCCTGATGGAGCCGGCGGACGCGGCCGAGATGCGGCGCCTGATGTCGTACGAGGAACACACGGCGGGCGGCCTGATGACCACCGAGCCGATCGTCCTGCGCCCCGACGCCACCGTCGCCGACGCCCTCGCCCGGGTCCGCAACCCCGACCTCTCCCCCGCCCTCGCCGCCCAGGTCTACGTCTGCCGCCCGCCCGACGACACCCCGACCGGCAAGTACCTGGGCACCGTCCACTTCCAGCGCCTGCTGCGCGACCCCCCGTACACCCTGGTCAGTTCGCTCGTCGACGACGACCTGCAGACGCTCGCCCCCAACGCCACGCTCCCGGTCATCGCCGGGTTCTTCGCGACGTACGACATGGTGGCCGCGCCTGTGGTGGACGAAGCGGGGTCGCTGCTCGGCGCGGTGACCGTGGACGACGTACTGGACCACATGCTGCCGGAGGACTGGCGGGAGACCGAGTTCCACCTGGACGGGGAGGAGCAGACGGAGGAGAAGAGGGCGGGGACCCATGGCACCTGAACGTGAGAGCGGCCGTGAGCGGACGCCGTCGGGCGCCACCGCGGCCACCCGGCCCCGCGGGGCCCGCCTGGACCAGCCGCGCCCGCCGCGGCGCAGGCTGCTGCCCGAGTGGGATCCGGAGGCCTTCGGACGGCTGTCCGAGCGCATCGCACGGTTCCTGGGCACCGGACGGTTCATCGTCTGGATGACATTCGTGATCATCGCCTGGGTGCTGTGGAACATCGCGGCGCCCGGCAGGTTCCGCTTCGACGAGTACCCGTTCATCTTCCTGACGCTGGCCCTGTCCCTGCAGGCCTCCTACGCGGCCCCGCTGATCCTGCTCGCGCAGAACAGGCAGGACGACCGCGACCGGGTCAACCTCGAACAGGACCGCAAGCAGAACGAGCGGTCCATCGCGGACACCGAGTATCTAACCCGGGAGATCGCCGCCCTGCGGATGGGGCTGGGCGAGGTGGCGACCCGGGACTGGATCCGCTCGGAGCTGCAGGACCTGCTCAAGGAGATGGACGAACGGCGGAACGGGCATCACGAACATGCCGTATTCCCGGCAGAACGGTCGGTGAGGCGTGACGTAGACGACCGTTGACGGGCGTTATAGGGGCACGGCACCTCGCCGTACCATCGTGTGTATGGCTAGCGAAGACGCGGTGCGCGAGGCACTGGCGACGGTGAACGACCCCGAGATCAACCGACCCATCACCGAACTGGGGATGGTCAAATCGGTGGAGATCGGGGAGGACGGCGCGGTCGCGGTCACCGTGTACCTGACGGTCTCCGGCTGCCCCATGCGGGACACGATCACCCAGCGCGTCACGGACGCGGTCTCCCGGGTGGAGGGCGTCACCCGGGTCGACGTCACGCTGGACGTGATGAGCGACGAGCAGCGCAAGGAGCTGGCGTCCGCGCTGCGCGGCGGCCAGGCCGAGCGCGAGGTCCCCTTCGCCAAGCCCGGCAGCCTCACCCGCGTCTACGCCGTCGCCTCCGGCAAGGGCGGCGTCGGCAAGTCGTCCGTGACGGTCAACCTCGCCGCCGCGATGGCGGCGGACGGCCTGAAGGTGGGCGTCGTGGACGCCGACATCTACGGCCACTCCGTCCCGCGCATGCTCGGTGCGGACGGCAGCCCCACCCAGGTAGAGAACATGATCATGCCGCCGTCGGCGAACGGCGTGAAGGTCATCTCCATCGGCATGTTCACCCCGGGCAACGCCCCGGTCGTCTGGCGCGGCCCGATGCTGCACCGCGCCCTCCAGCAGTTCCTCGCGGACGTGTACTGGGGCGACCTCGACGTCCTCCTCCTCGACCTCCCGCCGGGCACCGGTGACATCGCCATCTCGGTCGCCCAGCTGGTCCCGAACGCGGAGATCCTGGTCGTCACGACCCCGCAGCAGGCGGCGGCCGAGGTCGCCGAGCGCGCGGGCTCCATCGCGGTGCAGACCCACCAGAAGATCGTCGGCGTGGTCGAGAACATGTCGGGCCTGCCCTGCCCGCACTGCGGCGAGATGCTCGACGTCTTCGGCACGGGCGGCGGCCAGCTGGTCGCCGACGGTCTGACCCGCACGACGGGCGCCACGGTCCCGGTCCTGGGCAACATCCCGATCGACGTCCGCCTCCGCGAGGGCGGCGACGAGGGCAAGCCGATCGTCCTGACCGACCCCGCCTCCCCGGCGGGTTCGGCCCTGCGCGCGATCGCGGGCAAGCTGGGCGGCCGGCAGCGGGGCCTGTCGGGGCTGTCGCTGGGGATCACGCCGAAGAACAAGTTCTAGGCCGAACGGGCTCCGAACGAGCTCCGGAGGCGATACGAAGGGGGCGCCGTCCGTCAGGGACGGCGCCCCCTTCGTCGTACGCCGTCCCGGCCAGTGCCCGTGGCCCTGCTCGCGCGGACGCGCGGCCGAACGCGTCAGGCGTACTCGGCGATGTCCTTGATCATGGCGAATCCGAGACCGTACGCGGACATCCCTCTGCCGTACGCCCCCAGATGCACCCCCTCCGACGTGGAGCCGGCCAGCACCCAGCCGAACTCCGACTCCCGGTAGTGGAACGGCGTGGACACCCCGTCCACCGGGAGGGACAGCGTCGACCACACGTCGCCCGCCAGGTCGTCGGCCAGTTCCCACGCGGTCTCGGTCTGCTGGTCCAGCCAGTCGTCCCGGAGGCTGTGGTCCATCTGGCCCGGCCAGGTGAAGGACAGCAGGCCGACGCCGGCCAGCCACGCGGCCGAGGAGACCGACGTGGCCTCCAGGAGACCCGTGCCGTCGGCGCTCCGCCGGGACGGACTCGCCGCGACGGTCACGACCACCGCGAACTTCTCCCTCGACTCGTTCGCGGCCGCGGCCAGGTGCTCGTTGCGCACCGACGGCTCGTCCCCGTGTCCGATCGACCCGTGCTCGACGGCCCCGTCGGCCGCCATGCCCACCTGCATCAGCCAGCGCGGTCCCGTGAACGCCTCGTCGAGGCCGTACCAAGGGAAGGGCGCCAGCAGGTAGCCGTCGACCGTGCGGCGGGCGGCGGCGAACTGCTGTCCGCCCTCCGTGACCAACGCCTGTCCGTCCACCCGACTTGTCGTCTCCATCTGCCGGACGCCTCCTCGCTCAGTCGGTCCGGGGCGGCCCGCCCCCCTTCGGGCGCACTCGTCCGGTCCGCACAACAACTCGGCAGCATATCGACACTGCCGGGACCAGCAGCGAAAGCGCCCGGCGGGTGGGTCGCGCGAAAGGCCGGATCAAGCCGTGAGCGGCGTACTCGCGCTATGAAACGCGTCACGTACGCCGCTGGTCCGGATGTGTGAGGAGGCTCAGGTGGCGTCCGCGTCGAAGGGCGGACGGTCGTCGTCGCCCGAGCCCTCGGGCTTTTTGGTCATGTCGATCCGGCCGCTCCCCGACGAGGACGGCGAAGAAGAAGACGAGGACGCGGAGTCGGCCTCGCGGCTGTTCACCGCGTCCGTGACCTCGGCCATCTCCTTCTTCAGGTCGAAGCCGTTGCGGATCTCCTTGAGCCCCAGTTCGTCGTTGTCGAGGTGCTTGCGGACGAACGTCTTGGGGTTGAGGTCCTCGAACTCGAAGTCCTTGAACTCAGGACCGAGTTCCTGGCGGATGTCCGCCTTGGCGCTCTCCGAGAACTCCCGGATCTTGCGGATGGTCCGCGTGATGTCCTGGATGACCTTCGGGAGCTTGTCCGGACCGAAGACGAGCACGGCGATCACAACGATGGTCACCAGCTCGAGCGGTCCTACGTCATTGAACACCTGAAGCTCCTTGCGATGTCCGCGGTCCTCGGCCCTCCGGTCGCTGTTGCGGGTGTTCCGTGGTCCGGGCCGGGTCCACGGTACCCGGCCCACCTGTCCGACCGGTACCGTCCCGGGCTCTCGGACTGCGTGTATACGACCGGTTTTCCGGGTTGTTTGCCTAGTCGGGGCCTGTATGGGGCCCCGCCTGTGAGGTTTCTGTCAGTTCCTGTCCGAAGAGCCCAGGACCAGCGCGAGCCGTATTTCGGCGCCGGCCCGCTCGACGGTGAGGCTCAGCCGGTCGCCGGGGCGGTGCGCCCGGGTGCGGACGATCAGCTCCTCACCGGAGTGGACCGGCTGTCCGTCGAGTCCGGCGATGACGTCGCCGGCCCGCAGACCGGCCCGTGCGCCGGGGCCGTCCGCGGCGACCGCCGGTCCGCCGTCGGCGGCCTTCTCGTCGATGCGGGCACCGTCGCCGGTGTAGTTCATGTCGAGGGTGATCCCGATGACCGGGTGGGTCGCCCTCCCGGTGCCGATCAGCTCCTCGGCGACGCGTTTGGCCTGATTGATCGGGATGGCGAAGCCGAGCCCGATCGACCCCGACTGCCCGTCGCCGAGGCCGTCCGCGCTGTCGGCGGAGCGGATCGCGGAGTTGACCCCGACCGCCCGGGCGCGGGAGTCGAGCAGGGGGCCGCCGGAGTTGCCCGGGTTGATCGGCGCGTCCGTCTGGAGCGCGTCGACGTACGAGACGTCGCTGCCGTCGCTGTTCTCGCCGCCCGCGGTGATGGGCCGTTCCTTGGCGCTGATGATCCCGGCGGTGACGGTGTTGGGCAGGTCGAAGGGGGCGCCGATGGCGACGACCGGATCACCGACGCGGACGTCGTCGGAGTCGCCGAGGGGCAGGGGCGTGAGGCCGCGGACGCCGTGCACCTGGACGACGGCCAGGTCGTAGCCGCTGTCCCGGCCGACGACGGTCGCCGTGGCGGCGGCTCCGCTGCTGAACGTCACCGTTATCCGGCCGCCGCCGGACACCGCGGGTGCGACGACGTGGTTGTTGGTGAGGATGTGGCCCTGCCCATCGAGCACGAAGCCGGTGCCGGTGGCCTGTTCGTCGGTGCCGGTGACATGCAGGGTGACGACGCTGGGCAGTGCCCGCGCGGCGATCCCGGCGATGCTGCCCGGCGGCCGCCCGGGAGGCGGCGGACCGGGCTGGGGCAGTTGTACGGCCTCCAGGCCGCCGGTGCGCTCCAGATAGGCGCCGATCAGCCCGCCGCCCACACCGGAGACCACCGCGAGCAGCAGCGCGCCCGCGGCGAAGGTCCGCCGACTGCGCGCACGCCGGCGCCCCGCTGCCGGCCCGCCCGCACCGGTCTGCCGGAGGTCCGTCTGCGCGGCCCAGGTGCCGTCGGCCGGCGGGGCCTGCTCGGCGGCGAGCGTGGCCGGGTGCTGAACGGGCGGAGCGGGGGCCCAGGGGCCGGGACGGCCGTAGGGCGGGCTGCCGTAGGGGGCGGGGGCGTGACGGGGCTGCTGGGGGCGATCAGCGGCCGGGACGGCTCCGGCAGCGGCAACGCCCTCCGCGGCCGGAGCGGAGTCCACGGCGGCGGCGTCCTCCGCAGCCGGACGGGACTCCACAACGACGGCGTCCTCCGCAGCCGGACGGGACTCCACAACGACGGCGTCCTCCGCAGCCGGACGGGACTCCACAACGACGGCGTCCTCCGCAGCCGGACGGGACTCCACAACGACGGCGTCCTCCGCAGCCGGACGGGACTCCACAACGACGGCGTCCTCCGCAGCCGGACGGGACTCCACAACGACGGCGTCCTCCGCAGCCGGACGGGACTCCACAACGACGGCGTCCTCCGCAGCCGGACGGGACTCCACAACGACGGCGTCCTCCGCAGCCGGACAGGACTCCACAACGGCGGCGTCCTCCGCGGCGGATGCGCGACCGGTAGCGGCGGCGCTCTCGACGATCACGTCCGGCGCCTCGGCCGGGTCCGGGAGCGTCTCGGCCTCGCCCGTCGGCGGCTTCGGTTGGAAGTCGCCCCCGCCTTCGGTGGCCTCCTGGACGTTCCCGGCGGGGGCCACCGCCGGGGCTGCGAGTCGGAAGTCGCCGTCGGTGTCTGCGGCCGCCCCGCTCGGCACGGCCGGTGTCACCTCCTTGGCCCGCTCCCCCGCAGCAGGCACCGAGTCCCCGGGTGTCTCCGGTGACGTCGGTATCGCCTCGTCCATGTCCTCCTCGCGGCTACCCCGCGGCCCCCACGCACGGGCGGGCTCGCGGAAGGTCGAATCCGTGCCCGGAGCGCTGTCTCGGGCATGGCTGGTTCACAGGATTCAACCAGGTTCGCGGCTCGCCGCGCAGGGACCGTTCGACAGGTGGTCAGTGGGCCGCGGGGGAGGACGGGGAGGGAGCGGGGGTCGTGTCGGGGACGGGTGCGGCGAGCAGGCTGGTGGCGGTCGCCCCTGGGGTGCCGGCCCACGAGGTGAGGGCGAACGGCGGGTTGGCGGTCAGCGGCCGTATCAGCGGGGAGACCGCGGCCACGCCGGCCATCACCGGTGCGGTCAGTTCCCGCAGCGCCTGCTGCGCCGCGGCCGGGGAGGGCACCCCGGGAAGCAGCGGAGCGGACACCGAGGTCGACGCCGCCGTGGCTGCCGCGGTCGTGCCGCCGAGGAACGTGCCGGACGCCGGCAGCGGGGTGAGCGAGCGGCGGCGCTGTGAGTCGGCGGCGCCGGTCGTGCCCGTGCCCGCGGTACCGGCCGGGGCGACGCTGCCGCCTCCGGTGGAGCGGGCGTCGGCGGCCGGGGTGCCGGGCATGCCCGCGGTGACTCCGCCGAGGGCGACGGCCGCCAGCGAGACCGCTCCTGCGGCGACGAACGCGAACCGGATGCCGCGCGAGGCGGAGCGGTCGCCGTCCGGGCGGCCGACGGGGTGGATGCGGAAGCCCCGGTCGGCGGCCGCGGCCGCGTCGTGCGGGTGGGCCGGGACATAGCCGAACTCGAAGCGGTCCTCCCGGCTCACGCCGAAGAGCCCGCTGTCGGATCTGCGTCCCGAGGGGCCTCCCTCGCCGAACGGCGAGCCGCCGTCCGTGTCGCCTCCCCCGGGCAGCCCCTGGAGACGGGCGAGGAAACTCTCGGAGGGCGGGGGCGGGGCGGCCTGCGCGAAGGCGCTCTTCAGTGCGCGCTGGGCGTCCGCCTCGGCCTTGCACCGGGCGCAGGTCGCCAGGTGGGCCAGGACGCGGTCACGCGACTCGTGACCGAGCTCTCCGTCCACCAAGGCGGAGAGTCGGTCTCCCAGGTGCTGCTCGGCGAGCTGTCGCTCGGCAGGTTTCGGTCGTGATCCACTCACGCGGTCGCGCCCCCTCCTCCCAGTGCGGGAACGCGGGGCACGAAGGAGCGCCGCTCGGCCTTGCGGGCCTCCGGGGAGCGGTGCGCGAGGGCCTTGCGCAGCTGCGAGCGGCCGCGGTGGATACGGGAGCGGACCGTGCCGAGCTTGACGCCGAGGGTCGCGGCGATCTCCTCGTACGACAGGCCCTCGATGTCGCACAGGACGACGGCGGCGCGGAACTCGGGCGCGAGGGTGTCCAGGGCCTGCTGGACGTCGGCGTCGAAGTGCGCGTCGTTGAAGGCCTGCGAGGGGGTGGGCTCGCGGCTGGGCAGGCGCTCGGCCGCGTCCTCGCCGAGGGCGTCGAAGCGGATGCGCTGCTTGCGCCGGACCATGTCTAGGAACAGGTTGGTCGTGATGCGGTGCAGCCAGCCCTCGAAGGTGCCCGGCGAGTAGGTCGACAGGGAGCGGAAGACGCGGACGAAGACCTCCTGGGTGAGGTCCTCGGCGTCGTGCTGGTTACCGGTGAGACGGTAGGCCAGGCGGTAGACGCGGCCGCTGTGCGTGCTGACGATCTCCTCCCACGTGGGCGGAGTCCATGCCTGCCCGTCCGCGTCGGTGGAGAAGGTCGCGGTCTGGGCCTCGCCCATGGCGAAGGCTTCGGCGTGGCTGGGGTCAGCAGCGGTGTCGTTCACGGATTTCGGCCTGCCTGCCGATCCGAGAAAGCGCCGCAGCACTCCTCCCCGATCCGCGGGTGCAGCCGCACCTCCCCTGTCGGCTCTGGTGGTGTCCAGTGGAGCCCCTACCATAGCCACCTCGCCCGTTAGCTCCGGATAAGCGGTTTTACGAGAATTTGATCTGTGCTGATAGGGCTCGTCCAGCCGCATCAGCAGGTGATCGACCGCTTCCCTGTCGTCGTGATCCATTCGTGTCCCCCCGCGTCGTCTTCCACCCCTCTAAACGCCCGGTCCCATCTGCGGGTTCCCGGTGCCAACGGATACAGTCACGCCCAGGCAACCACGGGGACAGGAGAGGGTCATTACCGGCAACCGGCAGACGAGCTGGGCGTTCGCCGACGCCTACGTCGCCGAGGACGAAGCACTGCGGTGGGCCCGTGACCGGGCCCGCGAGGCAGGACTGCGCTCGGTGTCGCCCGGCACGGGCGCCGCGCTGCGCATGCTCGCCGCCTCCGTGGACGCCAAGGCGGTCGCCGAGATCGGCACGGGGTGCGGGGTGTCCGGGATGCATCTGCTGCACGGGATGCGCCCGGACGGCGTGCTGACCACCGTGGATCCGGAGCCGGAGCACCAGCAGTTCGCCAGGCAGGCCTTCCGCGCCTGCGGCTTCGCCAGCAACCGGGCCCGCTTCATCCCGGGCCGCGCCCTCGACGTGCTCCCCCGTCTCGCGGACGCCGGTTACGACCTGGTCTTCTGCGACGGCGACCGCCAGGAGTACTCCGACTACCTCGCTGAATCGTTGCGCCTGCTGCGCCCCGGTGGCCTGGTGGTTTTCGAGGGCGTCTTCGCCAACGGCCGTACGGTCGACTCCGGACCCCAGCCGACCGAGGTGCTGCGGCTGCGCGAGC
The DNA here is from genome assembly GCF_003814875.1 of Streptomyces sp. Ag109_O5-1. Taxonomy (GTDB): domain Bacteria; phylum Actinomycetota; class Actinomycetes; order Streptomycetales; family Streptomycetaceae; genus Streptomyces; species Streptomyces sasae. The sequence continues at coordinate 4,417,669 of NZ_RKQF01000001.1, forward strand.
TGCTGCGCTCGGTCCGGGAGACCCCGGAGCTGGTGCCGTCGCTGCTGCCGGTCGGCGACGGGCTGCTCTGCGCCGTCAAGCGCTGACCGCGGCGGGGAGTACCCGGGGGTACGGCAACGCCCCGGCACCGCTTGCGGTACCGGGGCGGCCGAAAGGGTATGGTCGCTGACGCCTCAGCCGACGACGTTCTTGAGGGCGTCGGCGAGCGCCGCGGCCTCGTCAGGGGTCAGCTCGACGACGAGCCGACCGCCGCCTTCGAGCGGAACGCGCATGACGATGCCCCGCCCCTCCTTGGTCACCTCGAGCGGGCCATCACCCGTCCGCGGCTTCATGGCCGCCATGCTCGTTCCCCTTCCTGAAAACAGCTCATCGTCTACCGACGGCCCTGGAGGGCACGCGTGATCCTCGCGGGACACGCGACACCGGCATCGAACACATTGCTTCCAAGCCATTATCCCGCATCTCAGGACCCGATGACCAACATCAGTCGGCATCGCTTGGGCAACGCGCGCGAGCAAAACCACCCAATTCGGCGATGTGGCTGCGATACTGCGCCGCCGTGCGTCCTTACGCCGACCGAGTCGCCTCCGGTTTTCTTTGACGCAGGTCACACGTCGGGTCCGGGTCCGGGACCGCGATCTCCGCCATGCTGTCCTTCGGGCATCGACGTACTGAGCGGTACGTCAGCCGCCACGGCGAAGACGACGGAGGGGAAGCACCATGACCGACACCGTGCTCTACGAAGTGAGCGACGGGCTCGCGACGATCACGCTGAACCGCCCCGAGGCGATGAACGCGCTCAACATCGCGACGAAGGTCGCCCTTCGGGAGGCCGCACAGGAGGCGGCGGCCGACACGGCGGTCCGGGCGATCCTGCTGACCGCGGCCGGAGACCGGGCGTTCTGTGTGGGCCAGGACCTCAAGGAGCACATCACGCTGCTCGCGTCCGACCGGGAGACGGGGGCGGGGCAGACGATGACGACGGTCCGGGAGCACTACAACCCGATCGTGCAGGCGCTGGTGTCGGCGCGGAAGCCGGTGGTGGCCGGCGTGAACGGGGTGGCCGCCGGGGCCGGGTTCGGGTTCGCGCTGGCCGCGGACTACCGGGTGGTCGCCGACACGGCTGCCTTCAACACGTCGTTCGCCGGGGTCGCGCTGACCGCGGACTCCGGGGTGTCGTGGACGCTGCCCCGGGTTGTGGGGCCGGGTCGCGCCGCCGACCTGCTGCTGTTCCCCCGGAGCATCAGCGCGCAGGACGCGTACGAGTGGGGTATCGCCAACAAGGTCGTGCCGGCGGCGGAGCTGCGAACCGAGGCCGAGAAGGTGGCCCGGACGCTGGCCGCCGGTCCGACCGTGGCGTACGCGGCGCTGAAGGAGGCCGTCGCCTACGGGCTGTCGCACTCCTTGGACGAGACGCTGGAGAAAGAGGACGAGCTGCAGGCTCGGGCCGGGGCTTCCGAGGATCACGGGATCGCCGTGCAGGCTTTTGTGAACAAGGAGAAGCCAAAGTATTTGGGACGGTGACCCGTCGTGGGGAACTGCGGGTGCGTCGTGGCCGGTCGCGCCCGCGCGGCGGAGCCGCATATCGATGCGGCTCCGCGCCCCCTACAGGGCGCTACGCGCGACGCATGTTTCCAGGTGGTCGTTGACCAGGCCGCATGCCTGCATCAGGGCGTACGCCGTCGTCGGACCGATGAAGCGCAGGCCGCGCTTCTTCAGGGCCTTCGACAGGGCCGTGGACTCCGGGGTGACCGCCTGGACGTCGGACAGGGTCTTCGGCGCGGGGTAGGCGCCCGGCTTCGGGGCGTGCGACCAGATCAGCTCGTCCAGCTCGCCCGGCGCCCACTCCGCCAGGACCTTCGCGTTGGCCATCGTCGCGTCGATCTTCGATCTGTTGCGGATGATGCCCGGGTCGGCCAGCAGGCGCTCGCGGTCCTCCTCCGTGAAGGTCGCGACCTTCTCGATGTGGAAGTCGGCGAAGGCCGCCCGGAAGCCCGGACGGCGGCGGAGGATCGTGATCCAGGAGAGGCCCGACTGGAAGGCCTCCAGGCTGAGGCGCTCGTAGAGGGCGTCGTCGCCGTGGACCGGGCGGCCCCACTCCTCGTCGTGGTACGCCACATAGTCCTCCGTGGACAGGGCCCAGGGGCAGCGGAGCCTGCCGTCCGGGCCGGCCACGGCCGCGCCCACGGTCACCTCGCCGTCCTCGGTCACGGCCGGTCCTCCGGCGCGGGCTTGTCCAGCGAGGTGTGCGCGGTACGCGGCCCGGCCTGGACGCCGGCCAGCGCGGACTCCAGGTCGGCGATCCGGGCGTCGCGCTCCGCGAGCTCGGCGCCGAGACGGCTGAGCGCGTCGTCGACGTCCGCCATGCGGTAGCCGCGCGGGGCGAGCGGGAAACGGAGGCTGTCCACGTCCGCGCGGTTGACCGGGCGGTCCGGGGGCAGCGGGTCCTGGAACCGCTCCGGGGCGACCTCCGGCAGCGGGCTGCTCTCGCCGCCGCTCACCACGGAGAGCGTGACCGCGGCGACCACGACCGCGAGCGCGACGACCAGGAACAGGAACATAACCATCGCGGTGGCCCCCAGGCTCGATGAAGCTCGGTACAGCAGCACTCGTTGTACTCAGTGTGCTCGGTATCGAATGTGTCTGTGTCCGATCGTGCCATGCGAGTCTGACGGTTAGGGTCGCAGGCGGCCGTAGCGAGGCATTTACTACGAGAGGTCACAGGGGATGCTCAGGCTGGGCAGGCGGGAATTCGGACCGAACGAGCCGGTGATCATGGCGATCGTGAACCGGACACCGGACTCCTTCTACGACCAGGGGGCGACCTTCCGTGACGAGCCCGCCCTCGCGCGCGTGGAGCAGGCGGTCGCCGAGGGGGCCGCGATCATCGACATCGGCGGGGTGAAGGCCGGGCCGGGCGAGGAGGTCACCGCCGAGGAGGAGGCACGGCGGACCGTCGGGTTCGTCGCGGAGGTGCGGCGGCGGTTCCCGGACGTCGTCATCAGCGTGGACACCTGGCGGGCGTCGGTCGCGGAGGCCGTCTGCGAGGCCGGGGCGGATCTGCTGAACGACGCGTGGGGCGGGGTCGATCCGGGGCTGGCGGAGGTCGCGGCGCGGTACCGGGTGGGGCTGGTGTGCACGCACGCGGGCGGGGCCGAGCCGCGGACGCGGCCGCACCGGGTGACGTACGACGACGTCATGGCCGACATTCTGCGGGTGACCCTCGGGCTGGCCGAGCGGGCCGTCGCGCTGGGGGTGCCCCGGGAGTCGGTGATGATCGATCCCGGGCACGACTTCGGCAAGAACACCCGGCACAGCCTTGAGGCGACCCGGCGGCTGGACGAGATGGTCGGGACGGGGTGGCCGGTGCTGGTCTCGCTGTCCAACAAGGACTTCGTGGGCGAGACGCTGGACCGGCCGCTGAAGGAGCGGGTGATCGGCACGCTGGCGACGACGGCGGTGTCGGCGTGGCTGGGGGCGCAGGTGTACCGGGTGCACGAGGTGGCGGAGACCCGGCAGGTGCTGGACATGGTGGCGGCGATCGCCGGGCACCGGCCTCCGGCGGTGGCCCGGCGGGGGCTGGCGTAGCGGCCCGGGGGCTCCGCCCCCAGGCCCCCGAATCCCTCGCCGGCCCACCCACCCGGCCCGGCTTCTTGAGGAGCGGGCCTCGAAGTGCGTTCCGCTAGCGGGCCGCTTCCTTCGACACCAGCGCCACCGCCTCCGCCACGTCGTCCGTGACGTGGAACAGGAGCAGGTCCTTCTCGGACGCCTTGCCCTGGGCGATCAGCGTGTTCGTCAGCCAGTCGACCAGGCCGCCCCAGTACGCGCTGCCGAACAGGACGATCGGGAAGCGGGTGACCTTCTGGGTCTGGACCAGGGTGAGGGCCTCGAAGAATTCGTCGAGGGTGCCGAGACCGCCCGGGAGAACGACGAAGCCCTGTGCGTACTTCACGAACATCATCTTCCGCACGAAGAAGTAGCGGAAGTTGAGGCCGATGTCGACGTAGGGGTTGAGCCCCTGTTCGAAGGGGAGCTCGATGCCGAGGCCGACCGAGACCCCGCCCGCCTCCAGCGCGCCCTTGTTGGCCGCTTCCATGGCGCCCGGGCCGCCGCCCGTGATCACGGCCCAGCCGGCCTCGACCAGGCCCCGGCCGAGCTTCACGCCCGCGTCGTACTCCGGTGAGTCCACCGGCGTCCGCGCGGAGCCGAACACGCTGATCGCGGGCGGGAGTTCGGCGAGCGTGCCGAAGCCCTCGATGAACTCCGACTGAATGCGCAGCACCCGCCAGGGGTCCGTGTGGACCCAGTCGGAGGGGCCGCCCGCGTCCAGGAGGCGCTGGTCCGTCGTGCTCGCGGTCACCTGGCCGCGCCGTCGGAGGACCGGTCCCAGGCGCTGCTCGTCCGGCGGCACCTTTTTCCCCTCGGGGTTCCCGGTAGGCATATGTGCGCTCCCTCCGCTTGCAGGTGTATCCGCCCCAGCGTAGATCCGCGCGGGTTACGTGCGCGGGACGTCGGCATGTCGGGTGTGAAGCGCCAGTGTGCCCGTCACCTCGTCAGCCAGGCGCGGAGGCGCTCCTCGCCCGCCAGGATCTTGGAGATTACTACCCTTTCATCCCTTTTGTGCGCCAAGTGCGGGTTGCCGGGGCCGTAGTTGACCGCGGGGACACCGAGGGACGAGAAACGGGAGACGTCGGTCCAGCCGTACTTGGGCATCGGGGTACCGCCGACCGCCTCGATGAAGGCCGCCGCGGCCGGGTGGGAGAGGCCGGGCAGTGCGCCGGGGCTGTGGTCGTCGATCACGAACTCCGCGACTCCGCAGTCGGCGAAGACCTCGCGGACATGCGCGATCGCCTCCTCCTCGGAACGGTCGGGGGCGTACCGGAAGTTGACGGTGACCACGCACTCGTCGGGGATGACGTTGCCGGCCACCCCGCCCGAGATGCCGACCGCGTTGAGGCCCTCCCGGTACTCCAGGCCGTCGATGACCGGGTAGCGCGGCTCGTAGGAGGCGAGGCGGGCCAGGATCGGGGCGGCCGCGTGGATCGCGTTGGAGCCCATCCAGGAGCGCGCCGAGTGCGCGCGCTCCCCCTTAGTCCTCAGCAGCACGCGCAGGGTGCCCTGGCAACCGCCCTCGACCTCGCCGTCCGACGGTTCGAGGAGCACCGCGAAGTCGCCGGCCAGCCAGTCCGGGTGGGCCTCGGCGACGTGCTTGAGGCCGTTGAGATGGGCGGCGACCTCCTCGTTGTCGTAGAAGACGAAGGTCAGGTCGCGGTTCGGCGCCGGGACGGTGGCCGCGATGCGCAGCTGGACCGCGACGCCCGACTTCATGTCGCAGGTGCCGCAGCCCCACAGCACGCCGTCCTCGTCCAGCCGGGACGGCACGTTGTCGGCGATCGGGACCGTGTCGATGTGACCGGCGAGTATCACCCGCTCGGCGCGGCCCAGGTTCGTGCGGGCGATCACGTTGTTGCCGTACCGGTCGACCGTCAGGTGCGGCAGGGCCCGCAGTGCGTCCTCGATCGCGTCCGCGAGCGGCTTCTCGGTGCCGCTCTCCGAGGGGAAGTCGACAAGTTGCGCGGTGAGCGCGGCGGCGTCCAGCGTGAGGTCAAGCGAGGTGTCGGCCATGGCTTCGACCCTAGCGCGCTCCAGCCTGTGGACAGGCTCACAGGCTTCCGCACCCGGGGTTGAGCGGCTCGTACTCTCCAGTATGTTGTACGCGTGCCAGAGCCGTCCCCCACCCGCCCCAAGCGTTACCGCCGCCTCCTGCGCTTCATGTCGGGCCTGCTGATCCTGTGCGGCGTCGCGGCCTACCTGGTCGTCCAGTACGTCACCGGAGGCGGCGGTACCGAGGGCTGCAAGGTCGTCTCGGGCCGGAGCGACGGCGAGTCGTACCAGTTCACGCCCGAGCAGGCGGTGAACGCGGCGACGATCGCCGCCGTCGGCACCGGCCGGGGCATGCCCGAGCGGGCGGTGGCCATCGCCCTGGCGACCTCGATCCAGGAGTCGGGGCTGCTCAACATCAAGCACGGCGACCGGGATTCGCTGGGCCTGTTCCAGCAGCGGTCCTCGCAGGGCTGGGGTACCAAGGCGCAGATCCTGGACCCGGCGTACGCGGCGGGCATCTTCTACGCGCACCTGGCCAAGGTGCCCGACTACCAGACCCTGCCGCTGACGGTGGCCGCGCAGCGCGTGCAGCGCAGCGGCTACCCGGAGGCCTACGCCAAGCACGAGGAGGACGCCACGCTGCTGGCGGCGGCGCTCACCGGGCGGGCGGCGGCCACGCTGACCTGCGACGGGCGCCCCGCGGCCACGACCACGGCGACGGCCGTCGGCCCGGACGCGGTACGGACCGCCCTGGTACGGGACTTCGGGCGGGACGCGGTCGAGGAGGCCGGCGCGGAGGTCGGCGGTGTGCCGGTGAAGGCGCCGACGCCGACGCCGAGCGTGACCGCCACGGCGCACGGGCGGACCGTGACCGTGCCGGTGCCGGAGGGGAAGAAGACCGACAAGGCGGGGCGCACCGAGAGCGAGCGCGGCTGGCAGCTCGCGCACTGGGCGGTGGCCAACTCCACGGCGCTGCACATCCAGCGGGTGTCGTACGCGGGCCGGGAGTGGGCCGCCGGGAGCACGGACAGCCAGTGGCAGGCGACCTCTTCCCAGAGCACGGGCGGTGCGGAGAGGTCCGCGGGGTCGGTGCGGATCGTGACCGGGCAGTAGGCCGGGCAACAGACCGAGCAACGGACCGGGCAACGGACCGGGCAGCAGTTCGGGATTTCACTCCGGCGGGTCAGCCGGGACGGGACACGTACGTGGTGTGCGCAGGTTTTCGCACGCTCACTCGCGCATGCGCGAAATCCCTTGGGGACGCGGGGGCGTAAGGATTCTGCGGGGCCGCGCCGTCGACGCCCTTTGCCCGTTTTTATCCACACCCGATAATGCGATGCGTTATCAATTCTTTACCTTGGGCCTCCGCAACCTTCGCGGGCTTCGAGCGGTAGTCACGGCGATCACGTTCCCTCCCGTCGAATGGAGCATCATGTCCCTCCCTCTGACCCGCCGGATCGCCCGTGCCGCGCTGCTCGTCGCAGCGGGAGCGGCTGCCGGGGTCGGTGCGGCCGGCTCCGCCGGCGCGGCCCCGAGCCTGCCGGCCACCCCGAACCTGGGCGGTCTGACCGCCCTGGACGGGACGAGCGTCGGCAACACCGCCGACGGTGCGACGCAGCACGTCACCGGGACCCTCGGTCACACCGGAGGCAAGGCCGTGGAGTCGACGGTGCCGGCCGCGGCCAGGACCGGCGGCAAGGCCGTCAAGAAAGTGGCGCCGGCGGTGCAGCACACCGCGGGCGACGCGGCCGGCTCCGCGGGTGGGCTGCTGGGCGGTGCTACGTCCACGGCGACCAAGGGTGGGCTGCCGACGGATGGGCTCGCGAAGGGCGGCCTGCCGGTCAAGGGGCTTCCGCTGGGGGGCTGACGGCGGGGCGCCGGCGCCGGTGAGTTGAGAAGGGACCCGGGGTTTTCCCTGGGTCCCTTTCCGTTGTGCGTCGGGTGCGGGCCGGTGGGGGCCGGTCGCGCCCTCGCGGCGGAGCCGCATATCGATACAGCCCCGCGCCCCTACGGGGCGCTCCGCGTCCGTCAGCGGAGTCGTCCCACCGCTGCCTGGACGCGCTCGTCCGTTGCCGTCAGAGCGACCCGTACGAAGTTCTCTCCCGCCTCGCCGTAGAAGTCGCCCGGTGCCACGAGGATGCCTCGCTCGGCCAGGTGGGCGACCGTCTGCCAGCAGGACTCGTCCCGCGTCGCCCACAGGTAGAGGCTCGCCTCGCTGTGTTCGATGCGGAAGCCGTGGGACAGGAGGGCCTCGCGCAGGGCCGTACGGCGGGACGCGTAGCGCTCCCGCTGCTCCTGGACGTGGGTGTCGTCGGAGAGGGCTGCCACCACCGCCGCCTGCGTGGGAGCCGACGTCATCATGCCGCCGTGCTTGCGGATCTCCAGGAGCGGGCCCAGGACCGCCGGGTCGCCGGCCAGGAAGGCGGCGCGGTAGCCCGCGAGGTTGGAGCGCTTGGAGAGGGAGTGGACGGACACGATGCCGTCGTACGAGCCGCCGTTGACGTCCGGGTGCAGGACCGAGACCGGGTCGGCCTCCCAGCCCAGTTCGAGGTAGCACTCGTCGGAGAAGACCAGGACGCCGTGGGCGCGGGCCCAGGCGACGATCTCCGTGAGTTCCTGCCGGGAGAGGACCTTGCCGGTCGGGTTGGACGGGGAGTTCAGCCAGAGGAGCTTCAGGTTCGCCGGGTCCAGGTCGCGCGGGTCGTCGTAGACCTCGTAGTCGGCGCGGGCGAGACGGGCGCCGACCTCGTAGGTCGGGTACGCGAGGCGCGGGTAGGCGACCTTGTCACCGGGGCCGAGGCCCAGCTGGGTGGGGAGCCAGGCGACGAGTTCCTTGGAGCCGACGATCGGGAGGACGTGGCGGTGGGTGACGTCGCGGGCGCCGAGGCGGCGCTCGACCCAGCCGGTGATCGCGTCGCGCAGCGCCGGGGTGCCCCAGACCGTGGGGTAGCCGGGCGAGTCGGCCGCGTCGATCAGGGCCTTCTGGATCAGGTCGGGGACCGGGTCCACCGGAGTGCCGACCGAGAGGTCGACGATGCCGTCCGGGTGTGCCGCTGCCGTCTTTTTGTACGGTTCCAGCTTGTCCCAGGGGAAGGTGGGCAGACGGTCGGAGACTGCGGACACGGTTGCTTGCTCACTTTCTTCGGTACGACCGGGTACGACCGACAACGGCCGGTACGGCAAACGCCTCGGCCCCGTACGGCGCCGATCGGACGTGATCAGGCCGTACGGGACCGAGGCGGCACGGTGTTGCGGCGGGCCGCCGGTGCGGGTTACTCGGCCTGCGGCGGCAGCGCGGCGACGAACGGGTGGTCGCGCTCGATCAGGCCCAGCTTGCTGGCGCCGCCGGGGGAGCCGAGGTCGTCGAAGAACTCGACGTTGGCCTTGTAGTAGTCCTTCCACTCCTCGGGAGTGTCGTCCTCGTAGAAGATCGCCTCGACCGGGCAGACCGGCTCACAGGCACCACAGTCGACGCATTCGTCCGGGTGGATGTACAAGGACCGCTGGCCCTCGTAGATGCAGTCGACCGGGCACTCCTCGATGCACGCCTTGTCCTTCACGTCGACACAAGGCTGCGCGATGACGTAGGTCACGCTGTCGTTCCTCCTCGAATGGGCGCTGGCGGGCCTCCGTAGGCTCCGCCGCCTGGCGCGCGGGAGCGCGGCGTCGTCGATGCCCGCCCCTAGTATCTCCGTTCTTGGGCATGATCCGAACAGGAGGGGTGAACTGACCAGTGGAAATCTCTGCCGCGGGACGCTTCGAGGTCCGTATCACCGCTGCTGACGTGGGCAAACGGGTCTCTGTACGACGTTTGACCGGAAATGGCGTCACGGAGGAGAAGTTCACCGACACGGTGGGTGTTCTCACATCATGGGACGACGACGGCGTGCTGACGATCACACGCCGGGACGGGGAGACCGTCCGGATACCGGAGTCCGCGCTGGTGGCGGGCAAGGTGGTACCGGCCGCTCCGGCGCGCCGCCGGGGACCGGCGGCGACGTATCAGGAACTCGCGCGTGTCGTCGCACGCGGCTGGCGGCCGGTGGAGAGCGAGCGGCTCGGCGAGTGGGAGCTCCGGGCCGCCGGCGGCTTCACTCGGCGGGCCAACAGTGTGCTGCCGCTCGGCGACCCGGGGCTGCCGCTCGACGCCGCTCTGGACGCCGTACGGCGGTGGTACGGCGAACGGGGGCTGCCGGCGTACGTCCAGACCGCGACCGGCGCCGAGGGGACCCAGGAGCTGCTCTGCGCGGAGCTGGAGCGGCGGGGGTGGGTGCGTGAGGTGAGCGCCGAGCTGTGGGTCGGGGGGCTGGCGCCGGTGGCGGACCGGGCGGAGGGCGCCGGTGTGGTGCTCTCCCGGACGGCCGACGAGGCCTGGCTGGCGCGGTACCAGCGCAAGGGCGTGAGCGAGGTGGCGCTGCGGGTGCTGTGCGGCGGCCCGTCGGTGTGGTTCGCGACCGTTCCCGGCGGGTCCTCCGAGTCCGGGGACGCCCCCGCGGCCATCGGGCGGCTGGTGGTGGACGGCCGGTGGGCCGGGTTCGCCGCCGTCGAGGTGGATCCGGGGCTGCGGCGACGGGGGCTGGCCACCGAGGTCATGGCCGCGCTCGCCCGGCGGGCGCTGGCGGAGGGCGCGTCGGCGGCCTGGCTCCAGGTGGAGACGGAGAACGCGGGGGCGCGGACACTGTACGGGCGGCTGGGCTTCGCGGCGCACCACGCGTATCACCACCACCGGGAACCGGGACGGGAGCCGGGAACGGACGGCTTCTGAGGTTCTCGGCGGTACGGATCATTCCGGAAGGGCACGAAAGAGCTATGGGTTCCCCTCATCCGCACCCGCCGTCACCGGAGCGGGCCGCCGAGGTACGGCGGCGGTTCGCCGAGGAGGCGCGGTCCGAGCGGCCCGATCTGGCGACGCTGTGTCTGCTGCTGGGCGCGGCGGCCGACGGTTCGCTGGACGAGGCCGGGATCGACGCGGCGCAGATGGAACTGGACCGGCTGGCCGGGCAGCTGCCCTACCGGCCGGGCGGGCCGCTCGCCTGGGCCACGGCGGCGCGCCGGGTGCTGGGCGAACGGTTCGGTTTCCAGGGCGCCGCCGCGGACTACCAGCGGCTGGAGTCCTCGCTGCTGCACGAGGTGCTGCGGCGGCGGCGCGGGCTGCCGATCCTGCTGTCCGTGGTGTGGCTGGAGGTCACCCGGCGGGCGGGGGCTCCGGTGTACGGCGTCGCGCTGCCGGGGCACTTCGTGGTCGGCTTCGGGACGGCGGAGGAGCAGGTGCTGGCCGATCCGTTCGACGGGGGGCGGGTGCTGAGCGGGGCGGATGCGGAGCTGTTGGTGGTGGGGGCGGCGGGGGTGCCGCTGGAGCCGGCGATGCTGCAGCCGGCCGATCCGCTGGACGTCGTACGCCGCATCCTCAACAACGTACGGGCGTGGGCGGCGGCCCGCCCCGAGCGGTCGGACGTCGGCCTGTGGGCGGTGGACCTGTCGCTGCTGCTGCCGTCGCATCCGGCGCGGTTGCGGTACGAGCGGGCGCGGTTGCTGGTGGAGCGGGGTGACTTCGTCGACGGGGCCGAGGAGTTGGAGAAGTACGCGGGGTTGATCGACGTGGTCGACGAAGGGGCGGCGGAGAAGGTACGGGGCGAGGCACGGGCAGCCCGGGCTCGCCTCAACTGAGGGCGCGGATGCGCCTGTTCGCCGTAGGGGTGGCGGTGCGTGGGCGGCTGCGGCTGAGCGGGGGCTGATCGCGCGGTTCCCCGCGCCCCTTGGTCGGCTGCGCTAGCCGGCACCGATCGGGCACCGCCCTCCCACCTTCCATTCCACCCCGCCGGTCACCGTCGCTCCGCCGGTTCTTTTGATCCGCCGCAGCGGTGCTCAGCCGCTACGGCGGTGTACGGCGGTGCCCATCCGGGCGAGGCCCTCGGCCGGCTAAAGCCAGCCCTTCTCCCTCGCGATGCGGACCGCTTCCGCTCTGTTGCGGACCGCCAGTTTCTGGATCGCCGTCGAGAGGTAGTTGCGTACCGTCCCCTGGGAGAGGTGCAGCGCCGCTGCCAGCTCCGCGTTCGTGGAGCCGTCGGCCGCCGCGCGGAGGACCTCTCGTTCGCGGTCGGTCAGGGGGTTGGCGCCCTCTGCCAGCGCTGCCGCGGCCAGTGTGGGGTCGATGACGCGTTCGCCGGCGAGCACCTTGCGGACGGCTTCGGCGAGTTGGGCGGCGGGGGCGTCCTTGACCAGGAACGCGTCGGCGCCCGCCTCCATCGCGCTGCGCAGATAGCCGGGGCGGCCGAAGGTGGTGAGGACGACCAGTTTGACGGCCGGGAGCGCCTTGTGGAGCTGGGCCGCCGCCTCGATGCCCGTACAACCCGGCATCTCGATGTCGAGCAGGGCGACGTCGATGTCGTGCTGCTGGGCCGTCGGCAACACCTCGTCGCCGCGCGCCACTTGGGCCACGACCTCGATGTCGTCCTCGAGTCCCAGCAGGGCCGCCAGCGCCTCGCGGACCATCGACTGGTCCTCGGCGAGGAGGACCTTGATCGTGCTGCTCATGCACCGGATCCTACGGCCATGCCGGAGGAGAGCGGGACTCGGGCGACGAGACGGAAACCGCGCTTCAGGCGGCCCGCCTCCAGCGTGCCGCCGGCCTTCTCCAGGCGCTCGGTGAGACCGGTGAGGCCGTTGCCGGCCCCCTTGCCGGAGCCGCCCGAGCCGTTGTCCTCGACGGCGAGTTCGAGGACCCGGCCGTCCAGGGTCTGGCGGCGCAGCAGTTCGACCGTGCAGGCGGTCGCGCCGCTGTGCCGCACTACGTTGGTGATCGCCTCGCGCAGCGCCCACGCGAGGGCCGCCTCGCCGTCCTCGGACACGTCGGTGAGGTCGGGGTCGGCGGGGACCTCGGCGGTGACCGCCGCGGCGGTCAGCGCGACCTGCGCGCCCGCGAGTTCGGCGGCGAGCCGGGGCCGCCGGTAGCCGGTGACGGCCTCCCGGACGTCCACCAGGGCCTGCCGGCTGACCTGTTCGATGTCGGAGACCTGCTGGGCCGCCTTGTCGGGGTGGTCGGGGAGCATCCGGCCGGCCAGCTCGCTCTTCAGGGTGATGAGGGAGAGGGAGTGGCCGAGCAGGTCGTGCAGGTCGCGGGCCAGGCGCAACCGCTCCTCGTTGGCGGCCAGTTGGGCGACCGTGGCGCGGGCCTTGCGCAACTCGATCGTGGTGGCGACGAGTTGCCGGATGCCGGTCATGGAGTAGCCGACCAGGAGCACCACCAGGAACAGGCCCCAGGCCTCGTCCAGGTTGTGGGCGTGCCAGCCGGCCAGCATCATGGCGGCGGTGGTGGCCGGGATCGTCCAGTAGGCGACGCGGAGCGGGAAGGTGACCCCGCACATCACGGAGACGTACACGAACAGGCCGAGCCAGGAGCTGCCGAGGCTGAGGGCGAGGACGACCGCGAGCACCCACTGCACGGCGACCGCGACGGAGACGATCCCGCCGCGGAACGGCCGGCCCATCTGGCGGAAGACGATGGTCAGGTAGATCCCGACGAAGGCCGCCAGACCGGCCCAGCCGGCCACCGTGGCACCCATGCTGTGGTGGCCGGCGGTCAGGTCGCCCACCGGGGAGGCCAGGAAGACCAGCCACGGCAGGACCCACACCAGCTTGCGGATCGCCTCGCCGCGATTGCGGGGCGGCGCGCCGATCCGCATCAGCCGCTCCGCCCGGGCTTCCTCGTCGGGCCGCAGGTCTTCCGTCATCGTGCTCACGCCTTCAGCGTGTCCTTCCGGTACAGCCAGGCCGCGCCGCCGACGAAGAGGGCGAAGAAGACGACGAGGATGGCGATGTCCTGGGCTTTCGGGGCCTGGCTCTGTTCGATGGCCCGCCCCAGTGCAGCGTACGCGTGCGTGGGCAGCCACTTCGCGATGTCCTGGAGCCAGGTCGGGAAGGAGGAGGACGGCCACCACAGGCCGCCGAGGATCGACAGGCCGAAGTAGGTGATCATCGTGATCGGGCGGACCGCGTCGCCGCTCGCCAGATACCCGATGGCGACGCCGAGCGCGGCGAAGACCAGGCTGCCGGCCCAGATCGCGCCGGTAAGGGCGAACCACTGCCAGGCTTCCAGCCGTACGTGCTTGACCGAGGCGGCGACCAGGAAGACGACCACGATGGAGGGCAGGCTCACCACGGCGGCGCTGGCGGTCTTGGCGAGGACGTAGCCGCGCCCGGGGAGGGTGGTCAGCCGCAGCTGCCGTACCCAGCCGCTCTCGCGCTCCTTGGCGATGCGCTCGCTGTTGCCCATCAGGACGGCGGTCAGGGCGCCGAAGGAAGCCATGGAGACCATGACGTAGGCGGCGACGGAGAGGCCGGTCTTGTCGACGGTGGCGTTGCTGCCGCCCTGGCTGGCGACCAGCAGGAAGATCAGGGACGGGTAGATCACGGAGAAGAACAGGAACTTGCGGTTGCGCAGGGCCCGGGCGAGTTCCAGCTTGATGAGGGCGTTCATGACTGCTTGGCCTCCTCGGCCTCCGTGATGGCGACGAACGCCTGCTCCAGACCGAGCCCGGCGACTTCGAGGTTGCGGGGGTAGACACCGAGTCCGTAGAGCGCGTGGACGGTGGCGTCGGCGTCGGACGACTGGATGCGGACGGTCTGGCCGGAGACGTCTATGACGGTGAGGAAGGGCAGTGCCCGCAGCGGGGCCTCGTCGATCTCGCCCTCCAGGTCGAAGGAGATCCGCCGGGCGCCCGCCTTCGCCTTGATCTCGGCGGCGGTGCCGTCGGCGAGCAGCCGTCCCCGGTGCAGCACCAGCACCCGGTCGGCGATGGCGTCGGCCTCTTCGAGGTAGTGCGTGGCGAACAGGACCGTACGCCCCTGGTCGGCCTGTTCGCGCATGGTGGCCCAGAAGGCCTGGCGGGCGGAGACGTCCATGCCGGTGGTCGGCTCGTCCAGGACGATCAGGTCGCTGTCGCCGGCGGTGGCGAGGGCGAAGCGGACCCGCTGGGCCTGGCCGCCGGAGAGCTTGTTGACCTTGCGGTCGGCGATCTGCGAGATCCCGGCGCGGGCGAGGACATCGGCGACCTTGTACGCCTTGGGGTGCAGATCGCAGGCCAGCTTGACCAGTTCGCGGACGGTGACCTCGTCCATCAGGCCGCCGCTCTGCAGCATCGCGCCGACCCGTCCGGCGACGATGGCCTCGCGCGGGCTCATGCCGAAGACGCCGACCGTGCCGGTGTCGGCCTGCTTGAGGCCGAGCAGCAGGTCGAGCGTGGTCGACTTGCCGGCGCCGTTGGGCCCGAGCAGGGCCACGGTCTCCCCCGGGTGCAGCCGCAGCGAGAGCCCGTCGACGGCCCGCACACTCCCGTAGGTCTTGCTCACTTGGTCGAACCCGACGACCGGGGTACCGGTGGCCGTCGTCGCCGCTGTCGTTGTCATGTCTCCATGCTGGCGGCGGGCCCCTGTCCGGGGGCAGTGCCGACCGTCCGGAGACCCGCATGACAGATGTCATGGGCAGAGCGTGACACCACGAGAGGGGGCGCCCGGTGAGTACCGGGCGCCCCCTCTCGTGGTGTTCGGCTTCGGCTAGCTGGGGTTCGTCTCGATCACACCGACGCGTTCCGCCGTCGTCTTGCCGACGAGCGCCTTGCGGAGCGCGGAGACGACGTCCTGCGGGAGGACGGCGCGCTTGCCGGTCGCGGTCGTGATCTGGACGCCGTCGAAGGTGCTGCCGTACGCCGCCTTGAGGGCTTCCAGGTTGTACGTCTCCACGAGCTTGCCGCCGATGGCCTTGAATCCGAGGATCTTCGGCAGTGACAGGGCGCCGAACGGGATGCGGTGTGCCGCGTCCGTCTGCACGAAGACCTTGGCAGACATCGCCGGCTCCGCGAACGCCTTCATCTCGCGGTCGACCTCCGCGTTGGAGATCGTCGGCTGCTGGGTGGTCGTGGGGACGGTGACCGCGGCGGCGGTGCCCGTTTCCACCATCGTCTCGTACGCCTGCTTGACCGCGTCCACCGAGCCGGCCGGGTCGATGCCCTTGCCCGCCTTGCCGTAGACGGCGACGGCCTTGCCGGAGGTGAACTTGATCGTGCCGTTGGTGACCGAGCCGGAGCTGCCGCCGAGGTCCTTGAGGGCGGCCTGGAGCTTCTCCTCGTCGGTCGGCATGGCGGGGTCGACGACCCGCTTCTGGCCGAACAGGGAGCCGATCACGGAGATCGGGTTGTAGTCGCTCTTCGCGGCCGCGTCGACCGTCGACTGGATGTCGAACTGCAGACCCGCCTGGTCCGGCTGCAGCGAGACCGTCTTGCCGTCGACCGACAGCTTCAGCGGCTTGGTCATGTTCTTGCCGAACGCGTCGTCGAGCTTCTTGACGGCGTCGTCGCGGGTGCCGCCGCCGATGTCGACGCCGAGCACGGTGGTGCCCTTGGGGACGTCGGAGTGGTTCATGAGGAGCCCGGCGCCGTAGACACCGAGGCCGGCGACGACCACGACACCGCCGAGCAGCGGCAGCTTGCTGCGCTTCTTCTTGGCCTGGGTCTTGCCCTTGCTCTTGGAGTCGGCCGGGGGCGGCGAGACCGGCTCGGGCAGCTTCGGGGGCGTGTGCGGCAGCGGCCCGTCGGTGGGCGCACCGGGTGCGAACGGGGAGTTCAGGCCCGGCGGCACGACCGGCATGCCGCTGGTGACGGTGTGTCCGGAGACGTTGTCCGCCGGGGAGCCGTAGCCGGACATGCCGGGTTCGGGGGCCGGCTTCTGCGGGGTGAGGATCGCGGTGTCGTCGCTCAGACCGCCGCCGGGGCCGAGTCCGGCGCCCGCCGGGCGCGCGCCGGGTCCGGCCTGGGGGGTACGGCGGGCGGGGCCGCCCGGGCCTGCGCCGGGACCCGCGGGACCGCGCGGTGCTCCGAACGGCGCGCCGCCGTTGAAGGACTCGGCGCCGGGACCGCCCGGCGCGCCGAAGGGCTCACCGCCGCTGACCGGCGGGACGAACGGGCCGTCGCCGGTGACCGGGCCGCCGGTGGGGCCCGCCGGGCCCTGCGGGCCGCCGGGGCCACCGGGCTGACCGGGACCGCTGAAACCGCTGGGGCCGCCGGGACCGGCCGGGCCGCCGCCGGGCGCACCGGAGCCGGTCTGGGCGCCGTTCCGGCCGCCGTTCTCGGTGAAGTACGGCAGGTCGTCGCGGCGGGACTCGCCGCCGCTCTTCGCGCCGCCCCGGGAGCCGCCGAGCGGGCCCGCGGCGAGCGCCTCGGTGACGTCGAAGGAGCCGGTGCCGCCGCCGTGGCCGGGGGCCACCGGGCCGCCGGTCGCGCCCGTGGGCAGACCCGCGCCGTTGGTCGAACCGGGCCGGGACGTGCCGGGCACGCTCACCGAGCCGACGACACCACCGGGGCGGCCGCCGTTCGGACGCGCGGCTCCCGGGGTGCCCTGTGCGGCCGGACCGGCCGGACCGGCCGGACCGGCCGGCGTCGCGGCGGGCGAACCGCCGGGCGTTCCGGCCCCGTTGGTGGCGCCGCCGCGCTGACCGCCCTTGGCCGGACCGGACTTGCGCGGCGCGAACCAGTCGGTGGTGGGCGCGGGCGCCGGTTCGGCGGCTGGCGGCTCGGCATTGCCGGCCGACGTGGCGGCGCCCGTCGGCAGCGCGTGCGTGCCCGTCTCCTCGCTCACAGCGCTGTCGGCGTCCGCGACGGGGGTACGGACGACCACGGGCGGAATCGGCCGCGATCCGGGGATGTTGATCCGGATGCGGGTCGTCAGCGTGGTCTCGGTCTTGCGTTCCTCCGGCTGCGCGGCCGCACGGCCGGCGTCCGCGCCGTTCTCGGAAGCCATGGGGGTCCCGTACGGCGGCGTGCCCGAGGGGTATGCGGCTCCTCCGCGCCCGTTGGGCCCGGAGGACGGAGTGTCAGTTTCACGACTCAAGGCAGGTTCTCCCGGTTGGCTCCGCCGCCCGTCACGACCTTCGGGCGGCTCGGCGGCGCGCACCACCATACTGGCCGCATCTGGCGCTTATCCCATGACCGCCGGGGAAACCCACACCGGACTCGCACGTGCGCCCCACGGCGAAGTGGTACGTCACTTGCCAAGTCGGGCGCCGTCCGCTTCAGGTTGCCGCCCCAAACCTACTGTGGCGCAGATCACAGCCAGTGCCATGCCACCGAGCAGGAAGAGGTAGGAGCCGACTCCCGCGCCGAAGAGGAAGTCGCCTTCCGGCCGGCTGGTGGTGAGGAAGAGGACGGCGACGACCCAGCCGAAGGCGGGTGCGACCGCTCCGCCCCGGCTGCGCGTGGCCCGCGCCCCGCCGAGGAAGAGCCCGGCGGCACCGGCCAGGGCGAGCAGCAGCCCGCCCGGGAACCAGCCGGCCTGGACGAGGGCCCCGGCGACCCCGACCACGGCGCCGAGCACGATCAGCCCGAACAGGGCGGCGATCCGCCCCGCGGAGGGCGGTTGCAACGGTTGCGCGAGCATCGAGCCACGTCCGGCGGAACTCATGAAGCCTCCCCGAGGCCTGCGAAGAGATCGGTCTCGCGCGGCGCGCCCTGCTCGCCGCCCACCAACTCGTAGTACTCGGTGATGAATACGGGCTGCGCCAGTTCGTTGCTCAACGCGAAGTAGGGCACCGTGCCGGGTGCCACCTCGATCTGGGTGGCATGGGCGGCCATCGCCGCGGTCTTCGCAGCGGTGTACGCGGTGCCGTCGATCTCGGTGGTGACCCGGCGGTCGTCGACCACGCCCGGCACGTCGTCGACGGCGGCGGACTTGTCGAAGGGCAGCCCCGGCAGGTCGTCCTGGAGCCGGGCGAAGGCGGCCTCGGCGAGCGCGCGCGGGACGCGGTTCCAGTAGACCTTGGGGATGCGGTGGCCGGCCTCCGCGGCCAGTTCGACGGCGCGCATGGCGACGCGGTGGGCCTGGATGTGGTCCGGGTGGCCGTACCCGCCGTTTTCGTCGTAGGTGACGAGGACCTGGGGACGGGTCTCCAGGATGACCTCGACCAGATGCCGGGCGGCCTCGTCGACGTCGGCCTGCCAGAAGCAGTCGGGGGCGTCGTTCTCGGGCAGGCCCATCATTCCGGAGTCGCGGTAGCGGCCGGGGCCGCCGAGCAGCCGGAAGTCGGCCACGCCGAGCTCGCGCATGGCGGCGGTGAGCTCGCCCAGCCGGTACTCGCCCAGCGCGGGTCCGGTGAGATGCCGCAGCTCGGGCGGGATGACCTCGCCGCCCTCGCCGAGGGTGCAGGTGACCAGCACCACATGGGCGCCCTGGTCCGCATAGCGGGCCATGGTGACGCCGTTGTTGATCGACTCGTCGTCCGGGTGCGCGTGCACGAGCAGCAGACGCCGGGCAGGGACTTCCGTCATGGCCCCACCCTACGAAACGACACCGACAGTGCCACGCAGGCCCGGGGCTGCTCCCCACCCGGCCGTGACCCTTCCTCGTCGAGCACATGCGCGATGGCAAGGGCGATCCGCTCGATCCAGTCGATGGCATCGTTCACGGAGGCCTCGTCGATGGGACGGCGCTGCTTCAGGTCCCCTGTTCCGGCCGCTCCGTATCCGGATCACGCCCCTCCGGCTCTTCCTCGCACGTCAGTAGCCAAGCCAAGTGATCTGGACGACGTAGATACGTTCGCTGCGTACGACCTGGTACGTGAACATGCCCCCAGCGACGTCCACATCGCCACCCTTCGGGTCCACCCCCTCGTGGGCCCGGCCATGAACGTGGAGAGCTTCTGCCGCCCTGACCAGTTCGTCGGCCTTGCGCGCCACGGCGGCGAGGAAGTCTCCGGGAGCGGTACGGGCAGCTTCTTCGGCGCCGAAGGCGTACTCCCACTTCCAACTCACTCGCGAACTGCCTTCATCGCCTCGTCGAGTACCGCACTCAACTCGCGAAGCCCTTCCCACGCGAGGGCCGGATCCTCGTGTTCCAGGTGGCCCTGCGCCCAGGCGTAACGGGCGGACAGGTCCGGCCGACGGGCGATCTCGATGTCCCTGGCCCAGGCCAGAACCCAGCTCTGCACCGGGCTGAGAGACTGCCACTCGACGGCCTTGGCGAAGGCCTCGTCCTTCCCGGCCTGCATCTCGTCAAGACGCCCCGGAGCGAGGGCCGCACGGAGAGTATCCGGCGTCAACTCGGGACGGGGAATCAGCTCGTTTCCGTGATCGGCCTGAGTGCTTATGCTGTCCTCCAGAGGGTGCCTTGGCCAGGGTATCCGGCCAGGGTCCACGGGACCGGACAGAGCGATCTCACGCGGCGTCGGCGACGGAAGTGCGGACCTCCGCGACTCCAAGCACGCCGACGTCGGCCCCCGCCTCGCGCTCTCGCCCAAGGCCTGGACCGACTTCGTACCGTACGTGCCTCAGGGCTGACGGCGGCCACTCGACCTCCGCCGGCAGACCGCCGAGGTCGAAGAGGCGGCCGAGGACACCAGCCCGTGGAGCGCGTCGAGGCGGCCAGCCCCTCACGAACCGACCCGCTCCAGCTCCTCCTCACCCACCCCCGACCCGCCAAGCCCCCGCAGTCGGGGGTACGAAGCAGCGGAACAGGACAGGAGTGCATCGCCCGCCGGTCGCGTCATCAGCGTCCGACGGTCCTCACCGCAGCCCGGGTCAGAACTTGATGCTGCCGATCATGCTGGCCACGTTGGTCGTCAGGTCGCTGATCGTCGGTGCGACCGTCGAGGAGGCGAGATAGAAACCGAGCAGCATGCAGACGACCGCATGACCGCCCTTCAGACCCGACTTCTTGATCAACAAGAAGACGATGATCGCCAGCAGCACCACCGCCGAAATCGAGAGTGCCACGGCGGCTCACCTCCAAAGATCCCAGGGACGCGGGGGGTTCGGACTATGGGGGTTGTAGATCGGTACAGCAATTCCTCGCGGAAGCCAGCAGGTTCATACCCACCCAGCGGTAGTGATCATAACTATGCGTGCTCGCGCATCGCTCGGCGCACGGCCGCACAAGGGGGCGCATGGCCAATATGGTCAGGGCATGAAGACCGAGGCTGTCTCATTCCCCCGCCGGCACGCCCGCACCCAGCGTTTCACGCTCGGCGCGCCGCGCGCGTTCACCGTGGCCCCCGACGGCTCCCGCGTGGCGTTTCTGCGCTCCGGTTCCGGCACCGACCGGGCCAACTCCCTGTGGGTTCTCGATGTGCCGAGCGGCGAGGAACGCCTCGCGGCGGACCCGCGCACCCTGCTCGGCGGTGCCGATGAGCACCTTTCGCCCCAGGAGCGGGCCCGTCGCGAACGCAGCCGTGAGGGCGGTGCCGGCATCGTCGGCTACGCCACCGACGCGACCCTGGAACTGGCGTCTTTCGCCTTGTCAGGACGGCTTTTCACGGCGGAGCTCAGGGTCGGCACGGCGCGCGAACTCACGGTACCCGGGCCGGTGATCGACCCCCGTCCGTCCCCCGACGGCCGCCATGTCGCGTACGTCGCGGAGGGCGCCCTGCGGGTGGTGGGCGCCGAGGGCGAGGGCGACCGGGCGCTGGCGGAGCCGGAGTCGGAACAGGTCACCTATGGATTGGCCGAGTTCATCGCAGCCGAGGAGATGGGGCGTTCGCGGGGCTTCTGGTGGTCGCCCGGGTCCGACCGGCTGCTGGTCGCGCGCGTGGACGACACGCCGGTGCAGCGGTGGTGGATCGCCGACCCCGCCCACCCGGAGCGTGAGCCACATCATGTCGCGTACCCCGCGGCGGGCACGGCCAACGCGGATGTACGCCTGTTCGTGTGCGACCTCGACGGGGAGCGCAGGGAGGTCTCCTGGGACCGCGCGCGCTATCCGTACTTGGCGCATGTGCACTGGTCAGAGGCGGGTGCACCGCTGGTGCTCGTACAGGCGCGCGACCAGCGCAGCCAGCTGTTCCTCGCCGTGGACCCGGGGACGGGGGCGACCCGGATGGTGCACGCCGACGAAGATCCAAAATGGCTTGAACTGTTCGGCGGGGTGCCCTGTTGGAGCCCCTCGGGACAGCTGGTGCGGATCGCCGACGAGGGCGGCTCGCGGGTGCTCGCGGTGGGTGAACGGCCGCTCACGGGAGCCCAGTTGCACATCCGTGCGGTGCTCGACGTGACCGGCGATGACGTGCTGGTTTCCGCGTCCGCCGGCGAGGAGGCCGAGTCCCCGGAGATCGGCGAGGTGCACGTCTACCGGGTCAGCGAACTCGGTGTGGAGCGCGTGTCGCAGGAGCCCGGTGTGCACACGGCGGTACGCGCCGGGGGCGTGACCGTATTGGTGTCCGCCACCCTCGACAGCCCGGGCGCCCGTGTCCAGGTACTGCGCGACGCAAAACATCTGGCGACTGTCACGTCGTACGCCGAAGACCCCGCTTTGTCCCCGCGCGTGACGCTCACCGAGGGGGGCGCACGTCGAATTCCGTGCGCCGTGCTTATGCCACGGGACTACCACGGGGACACTCCCCTTCCGGTTTTGCTCGACCCCTACGGGGGTCCGCACGGCCAGCGCGTGGTCGCCGCGCACAACGCCCACCTCACCTCGCAGTGGTTCGCCGACCAGGGCTTCGCGGTGATCGTCGCGGACGGCCGGGGCACCCCTGGCCGCTCCCCCGCCTGGGAGAAGTCCATCAAGGACGACGTCGCGGCGACCGTCCTCCAGGACCAGGTCGACGCACTCCAGGCACTCGCCGCCGACTTCCCCCTCGACCTCACCAAGGTCGCGATCCGCGGCTGGTCCTTCGGCGGCTACCTCGCCGCGCTCGCGGCCCTGCGCCGCCCGGACGTCTTCCACGCGGCGGTGGTCGGCGCCCCGGTGACCGACCTGCGCCTGTACGACACCCACTACCAGGAGCGCTACCTAGGCGACCCGGTCGAACAGCCGGAGGTCTACCGCCGCAACTCGGTGATCGACGACGGGGGCCTGACCGAGGCGGCCGAACCGCACCGCCCGATGATGGTCATCCACGGCCTGGCGGACGACAACGTGGTGGTCGCCCACTCCCTGCGCCTGTCCTCGGCCCTGCTGGCGGCGGGCCGCCCGCACGAGGTGCTGCCCCTGTCGGGCGTCACGCACATGACCCCGCAGGAACAGGTGGCGGAGAACCTGCTGCTGCTCCAACTGGACTTCCTCCGGCGCGCCCTCGGACTGGCCTGAGCGGCAGAACTCCACGGAGCACCGCAACCAATAATTGAGGAACCACGGCGAAGCACCAGCCAGGTCCGCGAGAGCGGCGCCGGTTCAGGCGCAAAAAAAGGGGCAACGGGCCGGAGCGACATGGCGCGCTCCGGCCCGTTTACGGCACCCGCACGGCCGTACGCTGTTAAGCGTGCCGCGTCCGTATATCGGGGCCGGGTCGGCCAAGTTGCCTGCGTGTTAACGCGATTGGCCCCGGTTCGTCCAGCTATACACCCCCGTCACCAAGATCGTCCAGCGGCTCCTCCGGCGGAACCACCCGCTTCTCCTCCGCGAAATGGCACGCCGAGTCGTGCGCCGCCGGCCCCGACGTGAGCCGGAACGCGGCGGGCACCGCGAGCAACGGCACCTCCACGGCGCACCGCTCCTGCGCCTTCCAGCACCGCGTGCGGAACCGGCACCCCGACGGAATGTCCGTCGGCGAGGGAACGTCCCCGCTCAGGATGATCCGCTCCCGGTGTTCCCGTGCCTCCGGGTCCGGCACCGGCACCGCGGAGAGCAGCGCCTGGGTGTAGGGGTGGGTCGGGTGGTCGTAGATCTCCTTGTCCCTGCCGATCTCCACGATCCGCCCGAGGTACATCACCCCGACCCGGTCCGAGATGTGCCGCACGATCGACAGGTCGTGGGCGATGAAGACGTACGACAGGTCGAAGTCGTTCTGGAGCCGGTCGAGCAGGTTGATCACCTGGGCCTGGACGGACACGTCGAGGGCGGAGACCGGCTCGTCGGCGACGATCACCTCGGGCCGCAGCGCCAGCCCGCGCGCGATGCCGATGCGCTGCCGCTGGCCTCCGGAGAACTGGTGCGGATAGCGGTTGATGTACTCGGGGTTGAGGCCGACGACGTCCAGCAGTTCCTGGACCCGTCTGCGCCGGTCGCCCTTGGGGGCCGCCTCGGGGTGGATCTCGTACGGCTCCCCGATGATGTCGCCCACGGTCATCCGGGGGTTGAGGGAGGTGTACGGGTCCTGGAAGACCATCTGGATGTTGCGGCGGACCGTTTTCAGCGCACGTCCGCTCAGCCTGGTGATGTCCTCACCCTTGTACTTGATGAACCCGGCAGTCGGCCGCTCAAGATTGACCAGCATCTTGGCGACCGTCGACTTGCCGCAGCCGGACTCCCCGACGATGCCGAGGGTCTCTCCTTTATTGAGGACGAAATCAACACCGTCAACAGCCTTGACCGCACCGATCTGCTTCTTGATCAAGATGCCCTGGGTCAACGGGTAGTACTTGACCAGTCCACTCACTTCCAGGATCGGCTCAACACGTCGCCGCTCAACCACCTCGTCAACCATGGAGGCACTCCCTCCAGAAGTGACAGGCGCTGCCCCGGTGCGGGTCCACCTCGTACAGCGGTGGTTCGTCGGTGCGGCACACGTCCTGGGCCATGGGGCAGCGCGGGTTGAAGGCGCACCCCGGAGGGATGTCCATCAGGTTGGGCGGCAGCCCCTTGATGGCGTAGAGCTCCTGGCCCTTCTGGTCCAGGCGCGGGATGGAGTCGAGCAGTCCGCGGGTGTACGGGTGCGCCGGCGCCTTGTAGATGTCGTGCACCGGCGCCGACTCGACGATCCGCCCCGCGTACATGACGGCGATCCGGTCGGCGACGTCCGCGACCACACCCAGGTCGTGGGTGATCAGGATCAGCCCCATGTGGTACTCGCGCTGCAACTCGGCGAGCAGGTCCATGACCTGGGCCTGGACGGTCACGTCCAGCGCCGTCGTCGGCTCGTCGGCGATGATGAGCGCCGGTTCCAGGGCCAGCGCCATGGCGATCATGATGCGCTGGCGCATGCCCCCGGAGAACTGGTGGGGATAGTCCCGCACCCGCTGGGCGGCGCCCGGGATCCGCACCCGGTCCATCAGCTCGACGGCCCTGGCCCGCGCGTCCTTCCTGGACATCCCCCGGTGCACGACGAACATCTCGCCGAGCTGGTCGCCCACGCTCAGCACCGGGTTCAGCGCCGACAGCGCGTCCTGGAAGATCATCGCCATCCCGGCGCCCCGGATCTTCCGCCTCTCCTCTTCTTTCAGTTTCAGCAGATCCCGCCCCTGGAAAAGGATCTCGCCCCCGCCGATCCGCCCCGGTGGCATGTCGAGGATCCCCATCACGGCCTGGGCGGTCACCGACTTGCCGGACCCCGACTCGCCCAGCACGGCCAGCGTCTCCCCCGCGTCGACGGCGTAGGAGACCCCGTTGACGGCGTGGGCGACCCCGTCCCGGGTCCGGAACTCCACGTGCAGATCGCGCACTTCGAGCAGCACGGCGGCGCTCACCTCAGCTTCGGGTCGAGGGCGTCGCGCACCGCGTCGCCGAGCATGATGAAGGCCAGGACGGTGAGGGCGAGGGCGCCGGAGGGCCACAGCAGCGCGTGCGGGGCGTTGCGGATGTAGGGCGAGGCGGCGGAGATGTCGATGCCCCAGGAGACGCTGGGCGGCTTCAGACCGACGCCGAGGTACGACAGGGTCGCCTCCAGCGCGATGTAGGTGCCGAGCGCGATGGTCGCCACGACGATCACCGGGGCGACGGCGTTGGGCGCGATGTGCCGCAGCAGGATCCGGGAGTTGGAGGCGCCGAGGGCACGGGCGGCCTGGACGTAGTCGTTCTGCTTGGCGGTGATCACCGAGCCGCGGGCGATCCGGCAGATCTGCGGCCAGCCGAGCAGCACCATGAACCCGATGACCGGCCAGACCGTATTGCTGGTCACCACGGAGAGGAGGACGAGACCGCCGAGGACGACCGGGATCGCGAAGAAGATGTCGGTGATCCGGGACAGGATCGCGTCCCAGCCCCCGCCGAAGAACCCGGCGAGCCCGCCGAGCACCGACCCGAGCAGCGCGACCCCGAGCGTGGCGCAGACGCCCACCGTGACGGACGTACGGGCCCCGTAGACGGTCCGCGTGTAGACGTTGCAGCCCTGTCCGTCGTACCCGAAGGGAGCGCCCGGCTGGGAGCCCTCCTGGGCCTTGGAGAGGTCGCACTTGAGGGGGCTGCCGGAGGCGATGAGCGAGGGCCACAGGGAGATGACGACCAGGAAGAGGATGACGAGCGCGGAGATGATGAAGACCGGGTTGCGCCGCAGGTCCCGCCAGGCGTCGGACCAGAGCGAGCGCGGCTTGGCGGCCGGGCCGGTGCCGAGCGGTCCCCCGGGTGTCCTCTCCAGTGTCTCGGCCTCGGTCGTCGCGAGGTCCATCGCCCCGCCCGCCCCGGTTCCCGCGATCGCCCGGCCGGGCTCGAACGGCTGCTCAGGCATAGCGGATCCTCGGGTCGAGTACGGCGTAGAGAAGGTCGACCAGGAGGTTGGCGACGAGGAAGACAAGGACGAGGACGGTCACGAAACCCACCACCGTCTGGGTGTTCTGACGCAGGATCCCCTGGTAGAGCTGGTAGCCGACGCCGTGGATGTTGAAGATCCGCTCGGTGACGATGGCGCCGCCCATCAGCGCGCCGATGTCGGTGCCGATGAAGGTGACGACGGGGATGAGGGAGTTGCGCAGCAGGTGCCGGGTGATGACCCGGTGCCGGGGCAGGCCCTTGGCGACGGCCGTACGGACGTAGTCGCTCCGTCTGTTCTCCGCGATGGAGGTACGGGTCAGCCGGGTGACATAGGCGAGGGAGACGGAGGCGAGGACCAGTCCCGGCACGATCAGCTCGCCGAAGCCGGCGTCCGGGGAGACGGACGGTTTGATCCAGCCCCACTGCACGCCGAGCAACAGCTGGAGCAGCAGGCCGGTGACGAAGGTCGGTACGGAGATGACCACCAGGGTGGCCAGCAGCACCCCGGTGTCGACGGGCCGCCCGCGGCGCAGACCGGTCAGGACGCCGAGCGTGATGCCGATGACGACCTCGAAGACGATCGCCACGATCGTCAGCCGGATGGTGACGGGGAACGCGGTGGACATCAGCTCGGTGACCGGCTGCCCGTTGAACGCCGTACCGAAGTCACCGGTGAAGACGTTCCCCATATACGTGAGGTATTGCTGCCACACCGGCTTGTCGAGTCCGAACTCCTTCTTCAACTGGGCGGCGGTCGCGGGATCACAGGCCCGCTCGCCGCACAGTCCCGCGATCGGATCGCCCATCACATTGACCATCAGGAAGATCAGCAGCGTGGCCCCGACGAAGACCGGGATCATCTGGAGCAGCCGCCGGACGACATAGCGCCCCATGCCGGTTCAGCTGACCTTGATCTCGTTGTAGACGGGGACGCTGAACGGATTGAGCGCCACGTTCGACAGCCGCTCGGAGTATCCGGCGCTGCCGTTCTGGTACCAGAGCGGAATGGCGGCCATGTTGTCGCGGACGACGCCCTCGGCCTGCTGGAAGGTCGACACGGCCTTGGCGGTGTCGGTCTCGGCGTTGGCCTGGTCGACGAGTTTGTCGAAGTCCTTGTTGGACCACTTGCCGTCGTTGGAGGACGCGTCGGTGTAGTAGAGCGGCTGGAGGAAGTTCTGGATGAGCGGGTAGTCCATCTGCCAGCCCGCGCGGAACGGCCCGGTCATCTTGTGCTGGCCGATCTGGTTGCGGAAGTCGGCGAAAGTGCCGATCGGATTCCCGACGCACGCCTTGTCGTTGCCCAGTGCGTTGTTGATGGAGTTGCACACGGCGTCCACCCACATCCTGTGCGAGCCGGTGTCGGCGTTGTACGTGATCTTGAGCTGCCCGCCGGGCAGGCCCCCGCCCTCCTGGATGAGCTTCTTGGCCTGGGCGGGGTCGTAGTCGCAGGCGCTCCCGCACAGCCCTTCCTTGAAGCCGCCCTCCGCGCCGAGCACCGGCGAGGTCCAGTCGGTGGCCGGGGTGCGGGTGTTCTGGAAGATGGTCTGGGTGATCTGCTTCCGGTTGATGGCCATGGAAATGCCGGTGCGGACCTTGTCGGATCCGCTCTTGTTCCAGGCGCTGTCGTAGTAGGGGAAGGCGAGGGTCTGGATGATGCCGGCCGGGGTGTTGATGTAACGGTCACCGAGGTCGTTCTTGACGTTCTTCAGCTGCGAGGCGGGAACGTCGTCGACGAGGTCGAGGTTGCCGGCGATCAGATCGGTGTAGGCGGTGTCGCTGTCCGTGTAGACCTTGAGGGTCACCCCGGCGTTCTGCGCTTTGTCGTTCCCGGGGTAGCCGTCCCACTTCTTCAGGACCATCTGCGAGCCCTTGGTGTACGAATCGATGGCGTACGGCCCGTTGCCGACCGGTTGCTTCAGCCAGCCGGCGTGGTCGGTGAAGAAGGCCTGGGGCAGCGGGGCGAAGGCCGCGTACCCGAGGGTGTCGGGGAAGCTGGAGAACTTCTGGTTCAGCCGCACGGTGAAGGTCTTGTCGTTGACGACCTTCAGTCCGTCCAGCTTGTCGGCGGTCTGGGAGCCGCCGGCCGGGTGGACCTTGTCGTAGCCCTGGATGTAGCCGAAGAAGTAGGCGTTCTTCTGGTTGTTCCTGAGGCTCGCTCCGTAGTTCCAGGCGTCGACGAAGGACCTGGCGGTCACCTTTTCGCCGTTGGAGAAGGTCCAGCCGTCCTTGACGGTGATCGTGAAGTTCTGCGAGTCGCTCGTGTCGATCTTCTCGGCGAGCATGTTCTGGGCCTTGCCGGTCTTCGGGTCGTACTTCTTCAGACCCCGGAAGATCATGTCGAGGACCTTGCCGCCCTGGACCTCGTTGGTGTTGGACGGCTCCAGGGGATTCTGTGGGTCTCCCCAGGAGGAGCTGAGCACCCCGCTGCCGCCCCCTCCGCCACCGCTGCCGCCTCCGCCACCGCAGGCCGTGGCCGCGAGCGCCACCACCACCGCGCAGGCCGCCCCTCGGGCGTGCGTGGCTGAACGCATGGCGTGCCTCCTCCGTGAAGGGTGATCCGCGAATCATCCGTTATCGGCCAATATCGTCCCAATAGGTCGATACTGCCCATCCATCGGCCCGAACGGAGGCACCCCGAGGGCCCCACGGCGGCCTTTAGGGGGACACCTCACCCGATTGCAGGCACCCCCTCCGGAGGGGCTTGAGGATCTTCGGGCGGCGAGGCAATGGATCTCTGCGTAACGATGCCGAAACGTTGGATTGCGACCCGTCGATGTACGCATTTCGGCACCCACGCGTCCGCATAACGAACTCATTGCCCGTTTCGCCCGATTGGCCCGATCTAAAGCACGGACCGATTACGGCGCGCTACCCGCGTAGCTACGGAACGGTCAAAGCCGAGCAAAGATGGTAAAGAGAAACCCAAGTCGGCCGAGAATTTATTGACCTTGAATGAATTGCGTTGAAAAAGTCCGGCGTAGCCCGTAGGGGAGTGTGCCCTGCGGAGTCATCAGACCCTCCCTTGGGCCAGGAGCACCATGACCCCCCCAACTCCATCCACGGCTGCCCCGCTTGAGGTGACCGACGACACCGCAACGAAGTCGACCACTTCGGACGGCTCGAAGGGCAGCGAGAGCAGGTCGCCGGGCCGGCTGGCCTGGCGCCGCTTCAAGCGCGACCGCACGGGCGTTATATCCGCATACGTCGTGATCTTCTTCTTCGTGATCGCGATCGCGGCTCCGCTGATAGCGAAGCTGTACGGCAAGAACCCGTACACGACGTACGCCAGCGCCAACCCGGACCTCCTCGACGCCTTCTCGTACCCCGCGGGGCCCAACGGCGGAATGAGCTCGCAGTTCTGGTTCGGCATCGAGCCGCAGCTGGGCCGGGACGTCTTCACGTTCCTGCTGTACGGCATCCGGACCTCGCTGGGCATCGCGACCGCCGCCACCCTGCTCACCACCGTGGCGGGTGTCGTCATCGGTGTCACGGCGGGCTACCTGGGCGGCCGGACGGACTATTTCGTCAGCCGGATCATCGACATCGTGCTGTCGTTCCCGTCGACGCTGTTCTTCATCGCGTTCATGCCGGTGGTCTACGGCATCTTCGTTGCCCCCGACGACAACATCCCGACATCGCTGCGCGCCATCGCCCTGATCCTGGTGCTGTCCGCCTTCGGCTGGGCCTCCATCGCGCGTCTGCTGCGCGGCCAGGTGCTCGGTCTGCGCGAGCGCGAGTTCGTCGAGGCGGCCAAGGTCACGGGCGCGTCTCCGATGCGCATCGTGTTCAAGGAACTTCTGCCGAACCTGTGGACGCCGATCATCATCCAGTCCACGCTGCTGCTCCCGGCCTTCGTGACCACCGAGGCGGGCCTGGCCTTCCTCGGCGTCGGCATCATCGACCCGACCCCGGACTGGGGCGTGATGATCCAGCGCGGCGCCGAGTTCTACTCCCAGGACCTCACCTTCATGCTCTTCCCGGGCATCTCGATGGTGGTGTTCGTGGTCGCTTTCAACCTGCTCGGCGACTCCGTGCGCGACGCGCTCGACCCGAAGTCCAAGCGGTAGCAAACCAGTTCCACCCGGCCCGGTTCGATGACGTCCGGCTGGTTCCGACCATCCGACTTGACCCCAATAGGCAGGCTCAGCATGTCTTTTTCCCGTAGAAACTTCCTGATCGCCACTGGTGTGGCAGCGGCCTCCACGACCGTGCTGAGCGCCTGCAGCAGCGGTAGCGACAACAAGAGCACGTCCAAGGTCCCGTCCGTCACCGGCTCGAAGACCATGAGCATCCCGGTCGGCACCAAGGCCGACTCCACGGGTCCGGCCCCCGAGGTCGCGGGCGCGGTCAAGGGCGGAACCATCTACTCGCTCGACCAGTTCGACATGGACCACCTGGACCCGGCGCAGATCTACGTCGCCACCGAGGGCGCCATCACCCGTCCGATCCTGCGCGGTCTGACCGGCTACAAGGTCGACGACAAGGGCGGCTGCACCCTCGTCGGCGACGTCGCCACGGACGCCGGCACCATGAAGAACGGCGGCAAGACCTGGTCGTTCACCATCAAGGACGGCATCAAGTGGGAGGACGGCACCGACCTCTCCATGGACGACGTCCGCCACACCTTCGAGCGCCTCTTCGCCTCCTTCGTCACCGAGGGTCCGCGCTATGTCCAGACGTGGCTGGTCGGCGGTGACAAGTACAAGGGCCCCTACGACGGCAAGAGCCTCGCCTCCATCGAGGTCTCCGGCAAGACGATCACGTTCAACCTCACCGAGGCCCGCGCCGACTTCAACTTCACCCTGGCCATGCCCGGCTACAACCTGGTGAACAAGAAGAACGACACCAAGGAGAAGTACGACAAGCGTCCGTACGCCCTCGGTCCCTACAAGATCGGTGACCGCCAGATCGGCAAGTCGCTGACCTACGTCCGCAACGACCACTGGGACGCCAGCACCGACTCGATCCGCAACGCGTACCCGGACAAGTACGTCTTCCAGTTCGGCTTCGAGCTGGTCGCCTCCACCGACCGCTACGTCGCGGACAAGGGCAACGACCAGTACGCGATGTCGATCTTCAACGAGGTCGCCCCGGAGCGCATGCAGCAGGTCCTCACCAACGCCACGCTGAAGAAGCGCGTCCTCACCCAGGTCGACACGGTCACCTACTACTGGCCGATCAACATGACCCGGGTCAAGGACCTGAAGGTCCGCCAGGCCATCAACTACGCCTGGCCGCACCAGCAGCTGCAGACCGTCGCGGGTGGCAAGGCCAGCACCGAGATCGCCACCACGATCCTCAGCCCGGTCACCCCCGGCTACACCAAGTTCGACCTGTACGGCACGGACAAGACGCCGGGCGGCAACCCGACCAAGGCCAAGGCGCTGCTGAAGGAGGCCGGCAAGGAGGGCTACAAGCTGGTCATCGCCTACCAGCAGTCCGACACCGCGGTGAAGAGCGCCGTCGTCATCAAGAACGCGCTGGAGGCGGCCGGCTTCCAGGTCGTCAACAAGCAGGTCGACAAGTCGACCTTCTACACCCAGATCGGCAAGCTCGACAACGGCTTCGACCTGATGGCGGCGGGCTGGAGCCCGGACTGGCCGAACGGCTACTCGGTCTTCTACCCCTGCTGGAGCGGCAAGAACATCGCCGAGGGCGCCAGCAACTACGCTCAGCTGAACGACCCGAGCGTCAACAAGGCCATCGACGCGGCGGCCACGATCTCGGACACCGCCGCGGCCAACAAGGCCTGGGGTGCCATCGACAAGCAGATCATGGAGCTGGCGGCGGTCGTCCCGGACTACCACAAGATCCGCAACTGGATGTACGGCTCCAAGGTCGGCAACGTGGTCTACGACGCCGGCAACACCTGCGTCGCGCTCTGCAAGCTGTACGCCAAGAAGTAACCGCGTAAGACCCCAAGGGGGCGGCCACGACCCGGCCGCCCCCCTCCGGCCCACCCCCCTCTTACTCCCGGCGACGGCGCCCCGTCCGGAAAGTCACGCCCCATGTTCCGCTTCCTTGTCCGCCGAACCCTCGGCGCGCTGGTCATCCTGTTGATCATCAGCGCCGTCACCTTCTGGCTCTTCTACGCCATCCCGCGTGACCCCGCCATGATGTCCTGCGGCAAGAACTGCACGCCCGACATGCTCAAGCAGGTCCGGCACAACCTGGACATCGACCACCCGGTCCCGGTCCAGTACTGGTACTGGCTGAAGGGCATCTTCGTCGGACGGAGCTACGGCGACTTCGGCAACTGCAGCGCGCCCTGCCTCGGCTACTCGTTCGCCAACCGCGAGCCGGTCCTCGGCACGATCCTGGACCGTCTGCCGCTGACCCTGTCGCTCGCCTTCGGCTCGGCCGTCGTCTTCCTGGTCTTCGGCATCGGCTCGGGCATGATCGCCGCCGTCCGGCAGGGCAAGTGGCAGGACAAGGTGGCCAGCTCCGCCTCGCTGGTGGCCTCCTCGCTGCAGATCTACTTCATCGGCTACGTGGCGATGTACTTCCTCGTCGCGAAGCTCGGCATCCTCAACAACCCGTCGTACACCCCCCTCACTCAGAACCCGTTCGAGTGGGCCTCCGGGCTGCTGCTGCCGTGGCTGGTGCTGGCCCTGATCTGGACCGCCAACTACACCCGTATGACGCGCTCCCAGCTCGTGGAGACGCTCAGCGAGGACTACGTGCGCACGGCTCGGGCCAAGGGCATGTCGTCGCGCAGCGTCTTCTTCCGGTTCGCCTGGCGCGGCGCGATGGGCCCGATCGTCACCATCTTCGGCATCGACCTCGCCACGCTCATCGGCGGCGCGATCATCACCGAGTCCGTCTTCAGCCTCCAGGGTGTCGGCCGGCTCGCGGTGCAGTCCGTGAACCAGAGCGACCTGCCCATGGTCCTCGGCGTCACCCTGCTGTCCGCCGGCGCGATCGTGGTCTTCAACATCGTCGTCGACGCCGTCTACGCCGTCATCGACCCGCGGATCCGGCTCGCCTGACCTCCGCCCCACCCTCTACCTCTCGCATCACCCCCCCAGGAGCGTCACCGTGACGAGCACCGATCAGCAGCCGTTCCTCTCCGTCAAGGACCTCAAAGTCCACTTCTCCACCGAGGACGGCATCGTCAAGGCCGTCGACGGGCTCAGCTTCGACATCGCCAAGGGCCAGACGCTCGGCATCGTAGGTGAGTCGGGCTCCGGCAAGTCCGTGACCAACCTGACGATCCTGGGTCTGCACGACCCCGCGCGTACCCAGATCGACGGCGAGATCCTGCTGGACGGCAAGGAGCTGCTCACGGCCTCCGAGCGGGAGCTGGAGAAGCTGCGCGGCAACAAGATGTCGATGATCTTCCAGGACGCGCTGGCCTCGCTGTCGCCGTACCACACCATCGGTACCCAGATCTCCGAGGTGTACCGCAAGCACACCGGCGCCTCCAAGAAGGAGTCGCGGGAGCGGGCGATCGAGATGCTGAAGCGCGTCGGTATCCCGCAGCCGGACGTCCGGGTGGACGACTACCCGCACCAGTTCTCCGGCGGTATGCGCCAGCGCGCGATGATCGCCATGGCGCTGGTCTGCGACCCCGAACTCCTCATCGCCGACGAGCCCACCACCGCGCTCGACGTGACGGTCCAGGCCCAGATCATGGACCTGCTCAAGGACCTCCAGCAGGAGTTCGGCACCGCGATCATCTTCATCACCCACGACCTCGGTGTCATCGCCGACATCGCGGACGACGTGCTGGTGATGTACGGCGGCCGGTGCGTGGAGCGCGGCACCAAGAAGCAGGTGCTCTCCAGCCCCGAGCACCCCTACACCGTCGGCCTGCTCAACTCCATGCCGAGCCTGGACGGACCGGTCGACGTCCCGTTGTCGCCGATCCCCGGCTCGCCGCCGTCGCTGCTCAACCCGCCCACCGGCTGCCGTTTCCACCCGCGCTGCGCGTTCGCGGAGAAGGTGCCGGGCGGGAAGTGCTCCAGCGACCAGCCGACGCTCGAAGTGGTCGAGGGCCGTGGCTCGGCCTGCCACCTGGAACTGAGCCGGCGTGCGGATCTCTTCGCCGACTACGCCGCGACCAGCCACAACTGACGGACAAGACGGGACTTCACGATCATGAGCAACACGAACCCCCTCCTGGACGTCTCCGGGCTGACCAAGCACTTCCCGATCAAGGGCGGCTTCCCGATCAAGCGGACCGTCGGCGCGGTGCAGGCGGTGGACGGCCTGGACTTCCAGGTCGCCGAGGGCGAGAGCCTGGGCCTGGTGGGCGAGTCCGGCTGCGGCAAGTCCACGACCGGCCGCCTGATCACCCGCCTGCTGGAGCCGACGGGCGGCAAGATCAGCTACCGCGGTCAGGACATCACGCACGCCAACCGCAGGCAGCTGGCGCCGATCCGGTCCGAGATCCAGATGATCTTCCAGGACCCGTACGCGTCCCTCAACCCGCGCCAGACGGTCGGCAAGATCATCGCGGGTCCGATGGAGATCAACGACATCAACCCGCCCGGCGGCCGTGAGGCCCGGGTCCGTGAACTCCTGGAGATCGTCGGCCTCAACCCCGAGCACTTCAACCGCTTCCCGCACGAGTTCTCCGGCGGCCAGCGCCAGCGCATCGGCGTGGCCCGCGCCCTGGCCCTGCAGCCGAAGCTGATCGTCGCCGACGAGCCGGTCTCCGCCCTGGACGTCTCCATCCAGGCCCAGGTGGTGAACCTCCTCCAGAAGGTCCAGCGGGAACTGGGCATCGCGTTCGTCTTCATCGCCCACGACCTCGCGATCGTGCGGCACTTCTCACAGCGCGTCGCGGTCATGTATCTCGGTAAGATCGTGGAGATCGCCGACCGCGAGGACCTGTACGACAACCCGCGCCACCCCTACACGCGGGCCCTGCTGTCCGCCGTGCCCGAGGCGACGGTCGAGGCGGAACCGCGCGAGCGCATCCGCCTGGTCGGTGACGTGCCGTCCCCGATCAACCCGCCGTCCGGCTGCCGCTTCCGCACCCGTTGCTGGAAGGCGACGGAGAAGTGCGCGACGGAGGCCCCGCCGCTGGTCCAGGCCGACGGCAACAAGCCCGGCCACCTCACCGCCTGCCACTACCCGGAGGTGCAGGAGACGGTTCCCGCCCCGCGCCTCGCCAAGGACCCCGAGGCTGCGGCCTGACACACCCCTTTCCGTCAGCCGCCGCCTTCGGAACGGACTTTCACCGGCCCATTGACCCGAGCCCTGAACGTCCGCTCCAGGGGAGCAGGGGCCCGCACCTCCCCAGGTGCGGGCCTCTCTCATGCGTCGAGGAGGATCTCCGCGGCGTCTTTCACATACAACGCCCGGATCAACCAGGTCGTATGCTCGTCCGGATCCTTCGAACCACGCCACGCCCGCCGCACCAGGGCGGACCCGACCGTCACTTCTCGGCGAAGATCTCCGCAGCGTCCGTGGCGTGAGTTGCGCGCTGGGCCCAGACCTCGAGTTGGTCCAGATCGGTACAGGCGTTCACCCGCTCGCGGACGGCATCGCTCACCGGAACGCAGCGCCACTCCAGAAGCCGCAGCACCATCTCGGCACACTGCTGGACACGTCCCTGTTCACGTCCCTCCTCGCGTACCTGCTCGGCCAGCTCGTGCCGCCAGAAGTACTGGATCTCCGTCATCAGGTCCCTCCACATCTGCTTCGCCCGGGGATCACCCAGACACGAGTCGACGAACTGCACGAAGACCGCGGCGCTGTCACGGTCAATGGTTTTCAGGGCGGCTGCCAGGGATTCCAGTATGGCGGCGACGTTCCGGCCCTTGCCATGCGTCATGGCCGAAAGCACCGCAAGAGGTGGATCCGCCACCGCCTCCCGCTCATCCGCGATCAACGGCACGTTGTCGGGCCCCAGCACCAGCGGGCGGACCGTGAGTGACTTCCAGTCCCGCAAACCGAACTCGATCGGCTGCGCCGCCCACCGCGCGGTCGCACTGCTCTGTGTGGTCACGATCAGCACCGGCTCGCACCGGTACTTCTCGTACAAGAACGACAGGTAGTACGGCCAACTCCCGCGCTTCCGCCCGTCCATCTCCCCTGCGACTCGACCACGAAGAGATAGGGCCTCTCGTCCGTCTCCACCCACAGCAACGTGTCCACCCGACGCTCGACCGGCTCGATCTCCGTCAGATCCACGTTCAGCGCGACGAACTCCCGAGGCTCGGGAAACTCGACGCCCAGCACTTTCTGCAAGGCGTTGGTCAACAGCGTCGGATCCTTCTGGAAGATCCGATGCAACGCCTCATGCGACGACCCACCATCACGCCACCCCCAGCTCACACCACACGTACTTGCCCCGGTCCCCGAACCGGGACGACGGCTGCCAGCCCCAGCACTCCGCACACGCGGCCACCAGCCCCAACCCCCGCCCCGCCTCAAGATCCGTCACCCCCTCCAACGACCCCGGCGGCTCCGGAGGCACGGGATCCGCATCCCACGCTCCGATCCAGACGACGCCCTCCGGGGAACGCCGGACCCTCAGCGCCGCCGGCCCCTTCGTGTGCCGTACGGCGTTGGAGACCAGCTCCGCCGCCAACAGCTCCGCGGTGTCGGCGACCCCGATCAGGCCGTGCATCGTCAGGATCAGACGCAGAGTGCGGCGGCAGATCGTCACCGCTCTGAGGTCGTTGGGGACGGAGAGCGTGTAGTCCCAGGATTCGGGCATGCGTCATCAACTCCGGTGAGGTGGGGGGCATTTCACGCGCGGTGGCATCGCCGCACAGCGAGTGCGGTGCACTTCCACAGCGTGTCCGTTACGTCACTGAAGGTAGAGACATAATTTGGGACGACGCAAGTCGTTGCCGTAATCTTCCCCCCGAACGAGGTTCTGCTTCTCAGCAGTTCACGACCGGGAGGAAGACGTGACGCGCAGGAAACAGCCCACGTCACGCCAGGCGCGCCTGGGTTCCGAGCTGCGCAAACTTCGCGAGGCTGCAGGACTGAAAGGACTCGAAGCCGCCGCGCTGCTTGGGACGGACTCGGCCCAGATCAGCCAGATCGAGTTCGGCACGGCAGGCGTGAGCGAGGATCGCGTACGGCGACTTGCCGCTCACTACTCCTGCGCGGACGCCGAGTTGATTGAGGCATTGGTGACGATGGCGACCGACCGAACCCATGGCTGGTGGGAGGAATACCGGGGTCTGCTACCGACATCGTTCCTGGATCTCGCCGAGTTGGAGTACCACTCCTCGTATCGCCTCGACGTGGAGTTCCTGCACGTCCCCGGGCTGTTCCAGACAGAGGACTACGCCCGTGCCATCTTCTCGTACCGAGTCCCCGAACTCCCCGAGAGCGAGCTTGAGCTGCGCGTCCGTCACCGTATGGAACGCAAGGCCGTCATCGGCGAGCCTGCCCGCGTACCCTACGAGGCCGTGATCCACGAGGCCGCCCTGCGCATCAGGGTCTGCGACCGGGCCGCCGCGCGCGCTCAGCTCGATCGCATCCTTGACCTCTCCGAAGCACCTCACGTCACCGTACGGGTCATTCCGTTCGAACTGGACGGCTTCGCCGGCGCCACCAACGCCATGATGTACGCGGGTGGCATCGTGCCGAAGCTGGACACAGCCGTGCGCGATGCGCCGCATGGCGCGGGGTTCATCGACTCCGAGGCTCAACTCAGCGCATTTCGAACGCTCTTCCGTAAGGTGGAGTCTGCGTCCCTCAATCCCGAGCGCTCGCGTGACTTCATGCACCACCTGTCGAAGGAGCTGTGAGGCACACCGTGACCGTTGACAACTGGCGAAGGTCGTCCCACTCGGGAAGCGGCGACGGCAACAACTGCGTCGAGGTCGCCCACTCCCCCACCCGCATATCCGTCCGCGACTCAAAAGCCTCCACCAGAGCCATCCTCACCCTCCACCCCCGCGCCTTCGCCGCCTTCGTCAACGCGCTGCGGGACGCTCACTCCTGAGCTGCCACCAGCTCCGTCTCGAAGCCGTCCTCGTTCTCCAGGTAGGCCGCGTAGTGGTCCGGGCCGCCGGCGTGGGGATGGCGGTCGGGGAAGAGGAGGGTCCACCCGTGTGCCGGAGCGGCCGTCACCAGTGCGTCGACCGTCGCCCGATCCCGCACATGGAACGCCAGGTGGTTCAGGCCCGGCCGCATCCGGTCGTGGCCCGCGTCCCCGCCCCGTAGCGCCGGTGACCGCTCGACCACCACATATGTCTCCCCCAGGCGCCAGCTCCGCCCCTCGGGCCAGTTCTGGTACGGGGTCCAGCCCAGGCTTCCCAGCAGCCAGCCCCAGGACCCGGCCGCCCGGTCCAGGTCCGGCACCCACAGCTCTATGTGATGAAGCACCCAAGCACCCTCGGCCCAATGGAAGTTGACAGGTGTACTAGAAGAAGGCCGTTCCTGACCCTGCATTCAACATCATGTGGCACACTGCCGCGGTGGTCGATCATTCGTACGCGGATCTCTCGCTCGCCGCGCTCTACGACAGCCTCAACCCGTGGGGGCCGGGTGACGACTTCTACCTGGACCTGGTGATGTCCGCCGGGTCCGTGCTCGATGTGGGCTGCGGGACCGGGCAGTTGCTGCGGCGGGCGCGCGGAGAGGGGCACGGCGGGCGGCTCATGGGGATCGATCCGGCCGCGGCGATGCTCGTGCAGGCGCGGCGCGGTGAACCCGGCGTCGAGTGGGTGCTCGGCGATCTCCGCACCCGCCACTGGGACGGCGCCGGCTTCGACCTCGTCGTGATGACCGGTCATGTCTTCCAAGTGCTGCTCAGTGATGAGGAGTTGCGGGCCGCGCTGACCGCTGTACGCACAGCCCTCTCCCCCACCGGCCGCTTCGTCTTCGAGAGCCGCAACCCTGACGCCCGCCCCTGGGAGAGCTGGACCCGCGACCGCGTGCAGGAGGTCGTCACCGCCGACGACTCGACCGTAAGCGTTCGGCATGAAGTGCTCGGCCCTCCGGTCGGCGACCGGCTCACCTTCACGGAGACCTTCGAGGGCGGCCTCTGGAACCGCCCCCAGGTCAGCCGGAGCACCCTGCGCTTCCTCGGTTCCGCGTCCCTCTCCGGCTTCCTCGCCGGAGCCGGACTGACGATCGTGGCGCAGTACGGCGACTGGGCGCGCGGGCCGCTGACCTCCGACAGCCCCGAGATCATCACGGTCGCCCGGCCCTCCTGACGTCCGCACAACACCGGCTCAGGGTCAGCATGGGCGGCAGGTTCCAGGAGCAGTTGCAGTGAGTCAGGGCTAGGAGCACGTGACTGGTGTCCTGGCTGCTCGTTGGTTCGATCACGGGGACCCGAAGGTAGTGGAGAGTGGTCCGAGGGCACATACGGCAGGACAACAGCTTTCGGCTCTCGGGATTTTGCATCCACTCTGTCCGGAGTAGGTCTGGCCCCGGCCCGGGAGACTGGCCACACTTTGGACTGCAGGGCGTCGATTGTCGGGGGAACTGATGGATCCTACGCTTGCACTTCTGGCCGGCGCGGGTGGCACGGCGCTGGTTCAGGCCATGATGGGTGATGCCTGGGCCGGTGTGCGCGACGCCGCGGCCAGGCTGCTCGGTCGTGGCGACGCAGAGCGCGAGTCGAGCACTCTGACTCTGCTTGACGCGTCGCGGCGATCTGTCAGGCAGGCGACTCCGGGCTCGGAAGAATCCGTTCACGCTGCGCAGAGCGCCTTGTGGGCCGCGCGCTTCGCGGCAGTTCTGGAGAGCGAACCAGAACGTGCGGTCCTGCTGAACGCTCTGCTCAGCCTCGCCGCAGCATCAGCGGCGACCGCCACGGGCGCGAACACGCAGCACATCTCGGCGGGTCGGAACGCCTACGTCGCCGGGCGGGACCAGACTCTTCATTTCGGCTCGCAGCCAGATGGCGGTCGCGACTGACGTGGCGGAACCCGGGGGAAACTACCAGCGTATGGCGTCACGACGCGACGTCTACGGCGCAGGTCGTGATCTGCACCTGAATATAGGCACAGTCAGCGGTGGTCGGGAACCACCGTCATTCACTCTCCCGTACGATCGCAGCAGGCCGGTGTTCATCCAGTATCTCAATCCCGAGGTGCTGGCCTGCTACGGAATGTCATATCAGAGCATTCGTTCGCAGCAGATTTTGCGCTGTTCTCTGCAGATTACGAGACTGGCCGTCCTACTGACCGACGCGAGTCTGGTTTTCCCCGCTTCCTACATTTTCGAAGTGCCGCACTTCTCGGATTTCCTGCGCGAGATCTCGCCACTGATGGCATCGGGCGCGATCACCTGCGTCGCACCCGTAATCGATCTCGAAGAGTACCGGGAACTAAAGGCAGAGGAGTACAGGAAAGACAGCGTCAATCCCTACTCTTCCAAGGTGCTGCACGAAACGGAACGTTCCATGGCCTGGCAGCCCCGCATGGGGAGTTCATCGGCGGACATAGCAGCACTATGGGAATCCGCCTTCGAGAAGGATGGCGACTTTTCCGGGCTCACCGAATCGGTTTCGGCGCGCTGGAGTGGGCGACCGGACGAGATCGAGGAGCTGCTCCACTCAGTACCGAGAAGGCTTGACGGCCAGGCCGTGGTGGGTAGGTTCGTCCAGAAGGTCATCCCCGTCGCACTGTCACCTCGCGAAACGATTCGCATCAACATGTTGCTGTCACGGGCATACTTGATCAGCTATCTGCGGGACCTCAGAGCCAACATGCTCGTGGACTTCGACCACTCAGACCTTTCCTGCGGAATGTCGCCCGAGCGCGACAGCTTTCGATTTTCGCTGATCTCGGCACGACAGTTCGACCTGGCACTACAGTGGATGGGAATTCACGGGTATGTCCATTATGTCGCGACCTGGCATCATCTCATCTCTCTCCGCTCCATGCCCGAGTTCGGCGAATTGACACTCGCATTATTTGCACATAATGCGCCGGTATCGCTCAGATCGGCCGTCATACGGACCCGCAGAACGAGCGATCTCGAGAATGCCGACAATCTTGCACAGGCAAAACGGAATATCTGCGCCGTGGCATCACAGTTGTGCTAGCATTGCAACCCTTCAGCGAAAGCGGGAAGGAGACAGAATGAAGATGTTACTCTCAGTATACTGTTCAGGCTCGATCGCCAAAGGTGCCGGCGACGAAAAGAAATCCTACTGGACAGAGGTCGAGAAAGACGCAGTACGTCAGTCGGTAAACCCCTACGACGTCGCGTTCCTGAATCCCGACGATCCCATTGTCGACCCGGCCAACGTACTCGGTCAGTTCGGTCGCGACATGTACCAGGTGATGATCGCCGATGCGGTGATCGTGGACGCCAGAGAGCGCAGGGGACTGGGTATCGGGGTTGAGCTGGCCGCCGCTGTCGCCCTCGGAACCCCGGTGATCGTCGTGGCCCCGCGCAACTCGAAATACAGGCTCGACGAACTCAGTTACCGCGGCGTCACGGTCACGGACTACATCCATCCGCACCTCGCATCCTTGGCTTCATACGTGGTCGAAAGCTTCTCCGAAGCCGGCCAGGCCCTCGTGAAAACGGTCGGGGAGAAAAGTCCTCCAACTCGTCGGCCCAAGTGGCTGGATCCGGCCATCAAGGAATACTGCGACAACATGCTGCAAAACGATCCGCCCATGCTGGCTGCACAGGAACTGCTGGGACTGACGAAGTAGCCGGAACGCGACGGAGGGCGCCCCGTGATCACCCGTTTACCCGGTAGTTTCCTGGAGAAGATCGAACGCCCGGACTCCTGGCCACGTATCTATTTGGCCCACAACGAGCCACTAGAGCACATCATGTTCGACCGGAACCTGACCGGGATTGAATTTAGGCGTGCATGCCTGGCGGCATCCATGTTATTCGTCGATCACCTCGCCGACGAATTCGATGCAGAGTCCGCTGCTGAACTTCTCATTCTCAGCAAGGGAATCGTGTACCAGCTCGCGGAAGCCGTCGCGAGGCAGACCGGAAAGAATCTGCCGACGAACTTCATCGCGACGTCGCGGGTTTCCGTGTCGGATGATCACGTGGGCATCGCAGTCCCGTATACCAACTTTGACGCCCCGAGCCGTACCTTGCTGATAGGCGACACCGTGGCTTCGGGCGCCACTGTTACAGCAGCGCTTGAGAGATACCGACAGGTCCACCCACTCGACGCGGTCTTCATCGTGTCTTACGCCGGTGCACTGGTCGGGGCGCACAGGATCGCCGAATACTGTCGGCTACATGCGATCGAGGTTGCATTCCTTTTCGGGCTGGCGGGCTTCGGGCTCTCCGGTAATGGGTTCGATCTTTCGTTCCTCCACCCTGAAACAATCACGCGCGACGAATATCGTGTGCGTGCTGCCCGGCAGTTCGACGGCCGCCCCGTCTCAGCCGTCGGCTGGGACTTCGGTTCGCAGGCCACCGCACCCCGAAAGTATCGCCAGCTCTGCTGGATCGAGGCAGAGAAATGGCAGCTCCAGGGAGCTGCCTGCTTCAAAGAAGCCGAGCAGCCGAGCGAACCCAACCTCCTGCGCCATGAAGAAGCAGCCTACTCAGACTTCTCTCCCGCCCTCGGAGACGAGCTGTAAGCGCTCCCTGATAGAGGCAACGATTTCGCCCTGCGGGCTACTGGCATCGATATCGAAGCATGGCCATCGCGAGCTGAAGATCTCCCTCACGGAAGGCAACGTCTCGCGGAACCGCTTGCTCCTCTCCAGGAGCGGGACAATGGAGTCGTCCGGTCGCCGGCGCAGCAACGGAGAATCACAGCATCCAGCATCTTCTCGCGTGTTCTGACCGCAGGTCCCGCACACGAAACGGGCGGCCGAACGTGCGATGAGAATTTCCTGTGGAGCGTCGAGGATGAATCCAACGACCCGGTCACCGGACATGTTGACGGAATCGAGAACAGTCGGAATGTGCATGGCCTGCTCTACTGTTCGCGGATATCCGTCGAAAACAAGTCCGACACCTGTCTCCTTCGGCACATAGGCCTCCAGGAGTCGGCAGTACACCTCGACCGGCATAGGTATGCTGCGCTCCATCCGAGAAGCGATCAGTTCGCGCAGCTGAGGATCTTGGGTGTTTTTGGCTGCTTCTCGTAGAACCTGGCCGCTCTGAAACGCTTGGAAACCGTGTCGATCCGCCAAGAGCTGGGAAGTGGTTGACTTCCCGGCACCGGGTGCGCCGAGGATGAAAATGACGGTCTTTTGCCGGGCGGCAGATTTACTCATTCATCTCCCGTGGCTCCGCAGGGTCACACTGTAGCTACCACGTCAGTCGCAGTTCATGCATCGAACCGGCCCGCGTGCACCACGGAGCT
Source organism: Streptomyces sp. Ag109_O5-1 (assembly GCF_003814875.1). Lineage (GTDB taxonomy): Bacteria > Actinomycetota > Actinomycetes > Streptomycetales > Streptomycetaceae > Streptomyces > Streptomyces sasae. The sequence continues at coordinate 4,460,885 of NZ_RKQF01000001.1, forward strand.
GAAGTCCCGGCAAGGGTCCTCTCTCTACTCCCCCGCCCCCTCCTCCAGCGCCACCAGTGCCGGGTCCAGCACGATGTCCTCGTCCCTCGCCTCCGTCGTCGGCTCCTCGGGGAAGTGGCAGGCCGTCAGGTGGCCCTCCTGGTTGCCGGAGATCCGCACCAGCGGCGGCTCCTCCGTCGCGCACTTGTCCTGGGCCTTCCAGCAGCGGGTACGGAAGCGGCAGCCGGAGGGCGGGGAGATCGGGGACGGGACATCGCCGGCCAGGCGGATGCGCTCGCGGCCGGCCGACTCCCCGTCGTCCGTGAGGTTGACCTCCGGTACGGCGGACAGCAGGGCGTGGGTGTAGGGGTGGCGGGGACGGTTGTAGATCGCCTCCCGGTCGCCGACCTCGATGATCTTGCCGAGGTACATCACCGCGACGCGCTGCGAGAAGTGCCGTACCACCGCAAGGTCGTGGGCGATGAAGAGGAAGGCGATGCCGAGTTCCTTCTGGACCTTCTGGAGCAGGTTCACCACCTGCGCCTGGATGGAGACGTCCAGGGCGGAGACCGGCTCGTCGGCGACGATCAGCTTCGGCTCCAGGGCGAGCGCGCGGGCCACGCCGATGCGCTGACGCTGGCCGCCGGAGAACTCGTGCGGGAAGCGGTTGAAGTGCTCGGGGTTGAGGCCGACGATCTCGAGGAGTTCGCGGACGCGTTTCTCGCGGCCGCCCTCCGGGGTGATGCCGTTGATCTCCATCGGGCCGGAGATGATCTTGCCGACCGTCTGGCGGGGGTTCAGCGACGAGTACGGGTCCTGGAAGATCATCTGGATCTCGGAGCGGATCGGCGCCAGCTGCCTGCGCGTCGCGCGGCTGATGTCCTTGCCACGGTAGGCGATCGAACCGCTCGTCGGCTCCAGGAGGCGGGTGATCAGGCGGCCGGTCGTCGACTTGCCGCAGCCGGACTCGCCCACCAGGCCGAAGCTCTCCCCCACCCGCACGGTGAGGTCGATGCCGTCCACGGCCTGGACGTGCCCGACGGTCCGTTTGATCGGGAAGCCGCCCTTGACCGGGAAGTACTTGGTGAGTCCGGAGACCTCGAGGAGTGGCTCCCCTACGGTGACCTGCTCGCGCTGAGCCGGGAGGACCGTGTCCTCTGTCATGACGTGTCCTCCAGGGCCTAGGCCAGTCGGGGTTTGATCTCTTCGATGAAGATGGTGCGTTTCTGGTCCGCCGTGAGGTGGCACGCCGAGGCGCGGTCGGGGCCCAGCAGCGGGCGTTCGTCCACACAGCGGCCGGCGGCGCCCGCCACCCGGTCCTGGAAGGTGCAGCGCGGGTGGAAGCGGCAGCCGGAGGGCGGGTGGAGCAGGGAGGGCGGGCTGCCGGGGATCGGGCTCAGTGGGGTGTCCAGGTCGGAGTCGAGGCGTGGCATCGAGTTCAACAGGCCCCAGGTGTACGGGTGTTGGGGCGCACGCAGGACCTCGTCCACCGTGCCCCGTTCCACCGCGTTCCCGGCGTACATCACCATGATGTCGTCGGCCATGTCGGCGATCACCCCCAGGTCGTGGGTGATGAAGATGATGCCCGATCCGAACTCCTGCTGCAGGTCCTTGAGCAGGTCGAGAATCTGCGCCTGGACCGTCACGTCCAGGGCGGTGGTCGGTTCGTCGGCGATCAGCAGGTCGGGGTCGCAGACCAGGGCCATGGCGATCATCGCGCGCTGGCGCATACCGCCGGAGAACTGGTGCGGATAGTCCTTGGCCCGTTCCCGGGGGTTGGGGATGCCCACCTTGGCGAGCATCTCCACGGCACGCTCCCAGGCGGCCTTCTTGGAGACCTTGCGGTGCTTCATGTAGGGCTCGGCGATCTGCCGGCCCACCGTGTAGAACGGCGACAGCGCGGTCAGCGGGTCCTGGAAGATCATCGCGGCCCGGTTGCCGCGCAGCTCCTCCATCTCCTTCTCGGTGGCGGTGATCAGCTCCTTGCCGTCGAGCACGATCTCGCCGTCGGTCTTCGTGAACAGCGGGTTGTGCAGGCCGAGGACCGTCAGGTTGGTGACGGACTTGCCGGAGCCGGACTCGCCGACGATACCGAGAGTCCTGCCGCGCGCCAGGTCGAAGGAGAGCCCGTCGACCGCCTTCACGGGACCGTCCTCCGTGGAGAACGTCACCTGGAGATCGCGGACCGAGAGGAAGCCGTCCGGCGCGTTCGCCGCCGGTGCGCCCTCGGGCTTGGTCACTGTGGTCACGGTGTCGCTTCCTAAAGGTCCTAAGAGAGGCGGATGCGCGGGTCGATCCACGCGTACGTGATGTCGGTGAAGATGTTGATGACCAGGATGAAGAAGGCGCCGAAGAGCATCACGCCCATCGTCAGCGGCAGGTCCTTGTTGACCGCGCCGTCCACCGCGAGCCGGCCGATCCCCTGGAGGGAGAAGGTCAGTTCGGTGACGACCGCGCCGCCGAGCAGCGCGCTGAGGTCGATGCTGAAGACGGTGACGATGGGGATCAGCGAGCCGCGCCAGGCGTAGCGGAAGAAGACGTATCTACGGGACATGCCCTTGGCCTTGGCCGTGCGGATACTGTCCTCGGCGAGCTGCTCGATCATCGAGGAGCGGGCCATACGGGTGTACTGCGCGGTGAAGATGGTCGCCATCACGCACACCGGGATCGACATGCCGACGAACCAGCCGACCGGGTCCTGGGTGATCGGCACGTACTTGGGGTCCTCCATCCAGCCGGTGCTGTAGACGAGGACGGTCAGGACGATCGGGCCGAGGAAGTAGATCTGGAAGGAGCTGAGCACCATCGAGGCGCCGGTGGCGACCTTGTCGATGTAGGTGCCCCGGCGATAGGCGGCGATCATGCCCGCTCCGACGCCCACGATCAGGAAGACGGCCGCACCGCCGACGGTCAGCGTGGCGGTGAGCGGGAAGCGGTCCATGATCGTGCTCCAGACCATGTCGCCCGAGTAGAACGACACGCCCAGGCAGGGGGCCGAGCAGTGGCCGGTGGGGAAGTCCCGGCCCATGACGATGCCGGACATGAAGTCCCAGAACTGCTGGGCCAGCGGTAGGTTGAGGCCGAGGGCCTCGCGGATGTCCGCCAGGCGGGCCGGTGTGCAGTCCTTGCCACAGGCGAGGGAGGCGTAGTCGGAGGGGGCGGCCACGAAGAGGAAGAACGTGGCCGCGCCGATGAGGAACAGGGTGACGGCGGCGCCCACCGTGCGCCGGACGATGAACTGGATCATGACGGCCTGGCTGCTCTCTGCAAGGACGGCGAGGACGGGTGAGGGGTTCGCGCAGGGCCGCGGAGGCACACCGGGGGGTGCGCCTCCGCGGCACCGGAGCCGTTGCCTACGACTTCAGGTAGAGCCGGGTGACGTCGATGTAGCTGGAGACGCTGCTGTAGCGGGCGCCGCCGATGTTGGAGCCGAACAGCTGGAGCTGCTTGGTGTACCAGAGCGGGGCGGCCGGGTTGACCTTCTCCAGGATGTAGTGGTGCGCCTCGCGCCAGGTCTTCGCGGCCTCGGTCGGCTGCTGGGTGAGGGCCTTCTTGATCAGCTCCTGGACCTTGGGGTCGTTGATGTGCGAGTAGTTCGCGGAGCCGTCGGCGACCTGGTCACCGTCGTAGATCGGCGTGACGACCGTGCCCGGCGACGGCCAGTCCTGGCCCCAGCCGGTGATGTACAGGTCGTAGGGGTTGTCGAGCTTGCCGATCTGCTCGTAGTAGCTGGCCCCGTCGACCTCCTTGGAGACGACGTCGAAGCCGACCTTGGTGAGGGCGTCCTCGATGGCGACCTTGCGGCGCTGGCCCGCCTCGGTGTTGGCGTAGGCGAAGACGACCTTCTTCTCGGCGGCGGGGACGCTCTTGAGGATCTCCTCGGCCTTGGCGATGTTGCCCTGCGGGGTCTTCAGCCGGCCGTAGGGGTCGTAGGTCGCCTCGTAGCCCGGCAGGGTCGGCGCGAACAGGTTGGGGGCGACGTCACCGCCGTACGCACCGCCCTCGCCGGCGATCAGGGACTTGGAGTTGACCGCGTAGGTGATGGCGTCGCGGACCTTCTTGTCCTTGACCCGGTCAAGGTTGAAGGTGAGCGTCATGACGTACGGCTGGTAGCCCTTGATGGTGCGCTTGTACGTCTCGGTGTTCTTGACGACGTCCTGGATCTGGGTGGCGTCGACGCTGCCGGTGAACTGCATGGCGTTCTTGGAGTCGCCCTGGTCGGCGATGAGCCGCTTGGTCTGGGTGGACTCGGTGATACCGAAGGCGAAGTTGAAGCCGTCCACGTACTGGTGGCGCACGGAGTCGGTCTTGGGGTCCCAGTTGGTGTTCTTGACCAGGACGAGGGACTTGCCGGACTTCGACGAGGCGATCTTGTACGGGCCGGTGGCGACCGGGGCCTTGTCGTAGTTGGCCTTGGTGTCGGTCTTGGCAGGCACGATGCCGTAGCCCGCCATGGCGAGGGTCTGCGGCAGGTCCGGGCGCGGGGTGTCGAAGTGGAAGATCACCGTCTTGTCGTCCGGGGTGTCCAGGACCGAGGCCGGCAGGTGCTTGGAGCCGAAGCCGCCGTCGGGCAGCGCCTTGCGGTAGTCGGCGCCGCTCAGCCAGCTCTGCAGATAGGTCGGACCGTCGAAGATGAACTTCGCGTACAGCCGCTCGACGCTGTGCCGGACGTCGGCGGAGGTGATCACGTTGCCGTTCTGGTCCTTGACCCCGTCCTTCAGGGTGAAGGACCAGGTCTTGCCGCCGTCGGAGGACTTGCCCGAGTCGGTGGCGAGGTCGCCGACGACCGAGACGTTGCCCTTGTCGTCCTCCTGGAACTGGGTCAGCCGGCGGAAGAGCAGGTTGGCGATCTGGCCGGCGTCGGAGACGTAGATCTGGCCCGGGTCCAGGTGGGTCAGCGGCGTCTCCTGGTAGATCTGGATCGTGCCGCCGCTCTTGGCGCCGGCCACGTCCTTGGCGGGGCCGGTGGAGTCGGCCGCGCCGAGGTACTCGACCGCCTTGGACTGGACGGCGGCCTCCTTCTGGTCCTTCTTGGAGTCGGTGCCGGACTTCCCGCCCTCGTTCTTGGAGCAGGCGGTGAGCGCGAGAGAGCCGGCCGCGACGGCGATCACGAGGGTCTGCGCTCTGCGGGACAGCAGTGAGCGATGAGACATCATGTGGCGAATCCACCTATTTGTCGGTTGTGATCCCTGAGTGCTGCCGTGCGCCGGCCGTGAGACCGACGGGGGGCGGCAGCCACCCCCACCCAAGGGACGTCCTATCGCCCGGACTTGGGGTCGAACGCGTCTCGGACGGAGTCTCCGAGGAGGTTGAAGCACAGGACGAAGATCACCAGCGCGACGCCCGGGAAGAACATGAACGCGGGGTCCTGCTCGGCGTACTGGGCGCCGGCCGCGAAGAGGCGTCCCCAGTCCGGGGTGGGCTCGACGAACCCGACACCGGCGAACGAGAGGAAGGCGATGCTGAGGATGGTGCTGGGGAGCTGGTACGTGAACTGCACGAGGATCGGCGTCACGACGTTCGGCAGGATCTCCTTGCTGACGATCCGCCAGGGCGAGGCCCCCGAGACCCGGGCCGCCTCGACGAACTCCCGTTCCCGCAGGGACAGCACGGTGGAGCGGACGATGCGCGCCATGCCCATCCAGCCCAGCAGCCAGAGCACGATCAGGATGGCCAGGGCCCGGAAGTAGGTGGGCGTCTCCTCGCGGGGATCGACGAAGAACGAGGTCACCACGGGCATGAAGGCGATGAAGAACAACTGCTGCGGGAAGGACAGGAAGAAGTCCGTGACACGGCCGAGCCAGTAGTCCGTACGGCCGCCGAAGTAGCCGCCGATCAGGCCGATGACGATGCCCGTGACCATGACCAGGACGGTGATGCCGAGCGCCATGAAGAGCGAGGTCCGCATGCCGTACAGCAGCATGGCGTACAGGTCACGGCCGTACTGCGGCTCGACGCCGAACCAGTGGTCGCCCGAGACGCCGCCCAAGTAGCCGAGCGGCAGCCCGAATTCGTCCAGGATCGGCTTGTCCGCGTAGGTGGGGTCCTGGCCGTACAGGGTGTACGGGTTGGTGCCGGAGAGCTTCGTCAGGAGCGGGGCCGCCAGGGAGATCACGAAGTAGGCGATCACGATGACCGCGCAGACGACGCCCGTACGGTCGCGCTTGAAGCGGATCCACATCAGCTGGCCGGGGGAACGGCCTTCGAGCGAGTCCGCTCCGGACTTCGCCGGGGGCGCTGGTTCGCCCTCGGCGACGGCCGAGGTCCCGCCGTCCTCGATGTCGATAGGACTGGTCACAGTTCGTCCGTTTCACAAGTGTGGGTGGGGGGCTTCCGGGTAGCCCGAGGAACGCACGGCGAAGCGGCGGGAAACCGCAGTCGGACGCGCGTAGTCGAACGGCCGCGCTACACGGCCGGACGGATCCTCAGAAGCAGCCGCCGAACGAACAGGACGAACTGAACAAGAAGGACGAACAGTTGGAACGGGAATGGCCTGATGGCGCGAGTGCGACCCACCTGGTGTTCGTGACACCACGCATGGGAGTTCCTCCTCATGACTTCACGTGTTCACCAACAGGAGGCTTCCGTCCATACCCTCCGACACCCCTGACGGAGGGTCAGACACCCCCTGGTGCTCGTGAGTCGAGCGCTGTCCCCACAGCGCGTGACCCATTGACCCGAGCGCTACGCGGCTAACTATCTGCCATGAGTCAGGTGCCGACCACAGTCTTTAAATCTCAATTCAGTCACAGCTGATGCGAAGTTCTTCCAAAAACTGGACAAACTGTTCGCAGGGAGAAGGCCACGAAACGGACGTGTTACATGGCTATCGGGCGGCGATCTCCGCATTTCGGACACTGGCCGAAGGCTGCCCACGTCCGCTTACCCGAAAATGGGTTGCAAAAAGCCCGGGTACCCCCATCCTGGGGGCACCCGGGCTCAGGCGTCCTGTGATCAGCCGTGCTTGGCGCGGCTGGCGGCGCGGGCCCGCTCGCGGGCGTCCAGGTTCACCTTGCGGATGCGAACGGCCTCCGGGGTCACCTCGACGCACTCGTCGTCACGGCAGAACTCCAGCGACTGCTCCAGGGAGAGCTTGCGCGGCGGGACGATCGCCTCGAACGAGTCGGCCGAGGACGACCGCATGTTCGTGAGCTTCTTCTCCTTGGTGATGTTCACGTCCATGTCGTCGGAGCGCGAGTTCTCGCCGACGATCATGCCCTCGTACACCTCGGTGCCGGGGTCGGTGAACAGCACACCGCGCTCCTGGAGGTTCGTCATCGCGAACGCGGTGACGGCACCGGAGCGGTCGGCGACCAGCGAGCCGTTGTTACGGGTCTGCAGGGGGCCGAACCAAGGCTCGTGGCCCTCGTGGATGGAGTGGCCGATACCCGTACCACGGGTCTGCGTCAGGAACTCGGTACGGAAGCCGATGAGACCGCGGGACGGCACCACGAACTCCATGCGGACCCAGCCCGAGCCGTGGTTGGACATATTGTCCATCCGGCCCTTGCGGACGCCCATGAGCTGCGTGACCGCGCCCATGTGCTCCTCGGGCACGTCGATCGTCATGCGCTCGACGGGCTCGTACGTCTTGCCGTCGACCTGCTTGGTGACGACCTGCGGCTTGCCGATGGTCAGCTCGAAGCCCTCGCGGCGCATCTGCTCGACCAGGATGGCGAGCGCCAGCTCACCACGGCCCTGGACCTCCCAGGCGTCCGGACGCTCGGTGTCGAGCACCCGGAGGGAGACGTTACCGATCAGCTCGCGGTCAAGGCGGTCCTTGACCTGGCGGGCGGTGACCTTGCGGTCCTTGACCGCGGCCTTGTTGTCGGCGCCCTTGCCGGTGCCGCCACGGCCGACCAGCGGCGAGGTGTTCGTGCCGATGGTCATCGAGATCGCCGGCTCGTCGACCGTGATCAGCGGCAGCGGGATCGGGTTCTCGGTGTCGGCGAGGGTCTCGCCGATCATGATGTCCGCGATACCGGCGACGGCGCAGATGTCACCCGGGCCTGCCATCTCGGCGGGCTTGCGGGTGAGTGCCTCGGTCATCAGCAGCTCGGTGATGCGCACGTTGGACATCGTGCCGTCACGCTTGATCCAGGTGACGGTCTGGCCCTTGCGCAGCTCGCCCTGCTCGACGCGGAGCAGCGCGATACGGCCGAGGAAGTTGTCGGCGTCCAGGTTGGTGACGTGCGCCTGGAGCGGGGCCGACTCGTCGTACTCGGGGGCCGGGACGTGGGAGAGGATCGTGGAGAAGAACGGCTCCAGGCTGTCGCTGTCGGCCGGGACGGTGCCGTCCTCCGGCTTGGTCAGCGAGGCCACACCGTCACGCGCGCACGCGTAGACGATCGGGAACTCGATCTGGTCCTCGTCGGCGTCCAGGTCGAGGAAGAGGTCGTAGGTCTCGTTGACGACCTCGTCGATCCTGGAGTCCGGGCGGTCCGTCTTGTTGATGCACAGGATAACGGGCAGGCGCTGCTGGAGGGCCTTGCGCAGCACGAAGCGGGTCTGCGGCAGCGGGCCCTCGGAGGCGTCGACCAGCAGGACCACCGCGTCCACCATGGACAGACCGCGCTCGACCTCGCCACCGAAGTCGGCGTGGCCCGGGGTGTCGATGATGTTGATGGTGATGACGTCGCCGCCATCCTTGGGGTGGTACTTCACGGCCGTGTTCTTGGCCAGGATCGTGATGCCCTTCTCACGCTCCAGGTCGTTCGAGTCCATCATTCGGTCGTCGAGCGACTCGGCGGCGTGCGCAGCGAAGGCACCGGCCTGCTTCAGCATGGCGTCGACGAGGGTCGTCTTGCCGTGGTCGACGTGGGCGACGATGGCGACGTTGCGGATGTCGTGGCGCGTGGCCATAGTGCGGCGTACTCCCGGAGTGTGAGGAAGGGGCCTGCGCGTACATCGGTGTTACGCGGACCCTGCCGGGCTGAACACGCCACGGCCTCACCCCATGGTACGGGGCCAATCGACTGCTGGCTCGCGGGGCTACATATATGCAGCTCAGAGCACTCAACAACGAGCGATCAGGCCATCAACCAGGGGCGCGGGGCTGTATCAACATGCGGCTCCGCCGCGTGGGCGCGACCAGCCCCCACGCACCCGCGCCCGACAACGAGACCCGTCTCCACCTACCCCTTGGTCGGACTCGCCGATACCTTCGCCCCCTTCTTCAAAAAGCCCATGTCCTGATAAACCGGCGTCTGGAACCCGAACGCCCCGACGTTCACCAGCCCCTTCCGCACCCCCACGACCTGGGGCCTCTGGTACAGCGGCAGCGACCCGGCCGAGGCCCAGATCCGCGAGTCCGCCTTCTGCAGCAGCCCGTCCGCCTCGCCCTCGTCCAGCGCCCCCAGCGCCTGGTCGAAGAGCTGGTCCACCTGGTCGGTGCCGACCCTCGTGTAGTTCTGCTCGACGTTCAGCGACCCGTCGGCGCCCACCACGGGCTTCGCGTAGATCGGCCGCGCGTCGGTCGCCGGGAACGCCGACGACGGCCACGAGTACAGCGCGAGGTCGTACTCCCCGGACGCGATGTGGTCCTTGAAGTAGCTCTCGTCGGAGACTTTGGTGATCTCGGTCTGGATGCCGACCGCCGCCAGCATCTGGGTGATCCGTCCGGCGACGTTCTGGAGCGTCTCCGACCCCGGCCCGGACGGCAGCACGAACCGCAGGGTCAGCGCCTTCCCGTCCTTGGCCAGCGGCGCGGCCGCGGCCCCCGCGCCCTTGGGCGCGGCCGTGCCCTTCGGCGCGTACGCCCCCGGCGCCCCGTGGGCGTGGTCCTTCTGGTGGTCGCGGGTGTCCTTGCCGTCGGGCCCCTTGTCGTCCTCTCCGACGATGTACTGCCCGTCCTGCCCGCCCTGGGACTCCTCGCTCTTGTCGCCCTTGCCGGCCTTGTCGCCCTGCTTCGCCTTGTCGCCCTTCCCGTGCTCCGCGCCGGCGGTCTTGTCCTCGGCCTTGATCGGCCCGCCGGCCACCCACCCCGCGTCGGCGAGCAGCGCCTGCGCCTCATGGGTGTCGAGGCCGCCGATCGCCCCGCTGCTGTCGGCGTAGGCGGCCTGCCCGGAGAGGGCGAGGTGGCTGCCGACCGGCACGGCGGGCAGCCCCAGCGGGGTGAGCACCAGCTTGGCCAGGGCCTGGCGGTCGATCGCCCGGGCGACGGCCCGCCGTACCCGATCGTCGGCGAGGGGGCCCTCGGAGCCGTTCAGGGCCAGCTGGGTGTAGGCGGGCTCCAGCGACTTGCGGACGTCGAAGTCGCGCAGCTCGTGCTGCTGCTCCAGCCACTTGGCGATGGCCCTGCCGAGCTTCTTCCGCCCGTCGGGCAGCCTCTCCGCGTCCATACCGAGGGCCAGCGCCCAGGACCGCAGCTTCTTGGCGGAGGTCTTGCCGGCACCTTGCAAGGGCATGCCGGTGCCCTTCTCGCGGCCGGCGACGATGATCTGCTCGGCCTCGGAGGCGTCGATGTCGGCGACGTCGACCGTGCCGGCGGCGAGCGCGGCGGCCCGCTGCCCGCGGTCCACGGCGTGCAGGTCGATCTCGTCGAGCTTGGCCGGGCGGCCCCACCAGCGCGGGTTGCGGGTGAGGACCACGTCCTTCTTGGCGGTGTCGATCCTGTCGACCCTGTAGGGCCCCGCGGTGACCATGAGCTTGCGGCGGGCGCCGTCGTTGAAGGCGTCCGGGGTGCCCATGACGTCCTTCGAGTACAGCGGGGAGAACAGCGACTTCCAGTCGGTGTACGGCCGGTCGAAGGTGACCCGGACCTCCAGGTCGTTGGCGCCGCGCTCGATCTTGGCGATGCGGTCGTAGCCGGCGTTGCGGGCGGTCCAGTAGGCGGAGTCCTTGCCGGACAGGGCGCGCCACTGGGCGGCGAAGTCGGCGGCGCCGATCTCCCGGCCGTCGCTCCAGACGGCCCGCTGGTCGAGCTTGTAGAGGACGACCTGGCGCGGCTCGGTCTCGATGACCTTCGCGGATTCCAGGTAGTCGGGGTTGCGGACCGGCTTCCCGGTGGCGTCCATGGTGAACATCGACGGCAGGACGGCCTGGGCGACCCGGGTGGTGCCGGCGTCGGCGTCGGCCTGGAAGGTGTTGAGGGTCTCCGGTACGGCGTCCACGGCCATCTTCAGCGTGCCGCCCTCGGCGACGGAGTCCCGGGGGACCGCCGCGATGTCCTGTGCGGCGAGCGGCTTGCTGCCCTCGTCGTCGGAGCTGCAGCCGGCGAGGAGGGGCACGGCGAGCGCGCCGGCGGCGAGGAAGGCGATTGCGCTTCGCTGGTGGCGCCGGGATGGGCCTGGGCCGTCGTTCGTCTGCGGCGCCGTCGTGGTTGCTCGCGCAGTTCCCCGCGCCCCTTCGGGGCGCTGCCCGGCGCCGACTCCGCGGTGAGACATCTCTACTACCTCCGTGTGGCCCGGTACCACGGGTGCGGTCTGTTCACGTTTGGGGGTATTTTGGAGTTGATCACATGTACGTCAGAAGTACGGACCCCACTGAAATGGACGGGGTCCGTCGGCCGGGGACGACACGGCGGCGGGGACGGCCAAACCCCACCCGTGCGGCGCAATCCCGGCGCGAACAGAGCGCGTGCGGGCGTGCGACGGAGGCGCGCAATCCGCCAATCGCTGCACATGGCTTCACATCAGCAGGTGTGACGCGCAACACTCGCAGGCGCATGAACGTTGCCGCCTTGGACCACGGGGTCCGGAAGTGAGGTCACGTCATGTCCGTGCACGACGACCTGACGTCAGTCCAGCGCTGCCTTGAGGACCTGAACCGGTCCGTCGGCCGCCTGGAGCAGCAGCTCGGGAGCGGCGGACTGGAGATGCGCCGCGTCCGGGCCGACGCGGCTCACCTGCGCGAGAGCGTGGCCCTGCTGCGGGAGGCGGCCAACACCGCCGCCCCGGGCAAGCGCCCCGAACTCGTCACCATCTCCGACGATCCGTACGACATCAACCTGTGGACGGACACGGACGACGAGGGTCTCGGCGCCCGCGACCGGCACGCACCGTAGGAGCGCTGACCGCAGGCCCCCACCCCCGACCCCGACCGGAGTCATCCGTTGGCCACTGGTACGGAACCACATCAGAACAGCGGCGGTGTACGCACCCGTACACGCGCCGCGATCTCCGCCCCGCACCTGCGGACCGACCGCTGGTGGCTGGCGCCCGCCGTCACCGCGGCCGGTCTGTTCGCGTTCGTCGTCTACTCGACCTGGCGGGCCTTCTCGAACGCGCACTACTACGCGGCGCCGTACGTCTCGCCGTTCTACTCGCCGTGTCTGGCGGAGAACTGCAAGAACATGCCGTCCGGCCCGAACGCCGATCTCTTCGGCAGCTGGTGGGCGATCTCCCCGGCGATCATCATCCTGATCTTCCCGCTGGGCTTCCGCCTGACCTGCTACTACTACCGCAAGGCGTACTACCGCAGCTTCTGGGCGTCCCCGCCGGCCTGCGCCGTGGCCGAGCCGCACGCGAAGTACACCGGTGAGACCCGCTTCCCGCTGATCCTGCAGAACGTCCACCGGTACTTCTTCTACTTCGCCCTCCTGGTCGCCTGCGTGCTGACCTACGACACGGTGCTGTCCTTCCGCGACCCGCACGAGCGCTGGGGCCACATGGGCCTGGGCACCCTGGTCTTCCTGGTCAACATCGTGCTGATCTGGGCGTACACCCTGTCCTGCCACTCCTGCCGGCACATCGTCGGCGGCAAGCTCAAGCACTTCTCCAAACACCCCGTGCGCTACAAGGCGTGGCAGTTCGTCGGCAAGCTCAACGCCCGGCACATGCAGCTCGCCTGGGCGTCGCTGGTGAGCGTGGCGCTCGCCGACTTCTACGTCTATCTCCTCGCGTCCGGTGTCTTCGACGATCCGCGATTCTTCTAATGAGTGGGGCCTTCTGATGGGAGCGGTGGAACGGCAGCAGTGGGACGTCGTGATCGTCGGAGCCGGCGGCGCGGGGCTGCGGGCCGCGATCGAGGCGCGCGAGCGGGGCGCCCGTACGGCGGTGATCTGCAAGTCGCTGTTCGGCAAGGCGCACACGGTGATGGCCGAGGGCGGCATCGCGGCGGCCATGGCCAACGTCAACGAGCACGACAACTGGCAGGTCCACTTCCGCGACACCATGCGCGGCGGCAAGTTCCTCAACCAGTGGCGGATGGCCGAGCTGCACGCCAAGGAGGCCCCGGACCGGGTCTGGGAACTGGAGACCTGGGGCGCCCTGTTCGACCGCACGAAAGACGGGAAGATCTCCCAGCGCAACTTCGGCGGCCACGAGTACCCGCGCCTCGCCCATGTCGGCGACCGCACCGGGCTCGAACTGATCCGCACCCTCCAGCAGAAGATCGTCTCGCTCCAGCAGGAGGACAAGAAGGAGACCGGTGACTACGAGTCCCGGCTGAAGGTCTTCCAGGAGTGCACGGTCACCCGGATCCTCAAGGACGGCTCGCGCGTGAGCGGCGTCTTCGCGTACGAGCGCGAGACCGGCCGTTTCTTCGTCCTGGAAGCGCCCGCCGTGGTGATCGCGACCGGTGGCATCGGCAAGTCCTTCAAGGTGACGTCGAACTCGTGGGAGTACACGGGTGACGGGCACGCGCTGGCCCTGCTGGCCGGGGCGCCCCTGCTCAACATGGAGTTCGTGCAGTTCCACCCGACGGGCATGGTCTGGCCGCCGTCGGTGAAGGGCATCCTCGTCACGGAGTCGGTGCGCGGCGACGGCGGGGTGCTCAGGAACTCCGAGGGCAAGCGGTTCATGTTCGACTACATCCCGGACGTCTTCAAGGAGAAGTACGCCGAGTCCGAGGAGGAGGGCGACCGCTGGTACGAGGACCCGGACCACAACCGGCGCCCCCCTGAGCTGCTCCCCCGCGACGAGGTGGCCCGGGCCATCAACGCCGAGGTGAAGGCGGGCCGCGGCTCCCCGCACGGCGGGGTCTTCCTGGACGTGTCGACGCGGATGCCCGCCGAGGTGATCCGGCGCCGGCTGCCGTCCATGTACCACCAGTTCAAGGAGCTGGCGGACGTCGACATCACCGCGGAGGCGATGGAGGTCGGGCCGACCTGCCACTACGTGATGGGCGGGGTCGCCGTCGACTCCGACACCGCGGCAGCGCGCGGGGTGCCGGGGCTGTTCGCGGCCGGTGAGGTGGCCGGCGGGATGCACGGCTCCAACCGGCTCGGCGGCAACTCCCTCTCCGACCTGCTGGTGTTCGGGCGCCGGGCGGGCTGGCACGCGGCCGAGTACGTGGACGGCCTCGACGCCCGCCCGGAGGTGGCCGACGACCAGATCGACTCGGCGGCGGCGGAGGCCCTGCGGCCCTTCTCGGCCGAGGGCCAGGAACCCGGCTCGGGACCGCCGGAGAACCCGTACACCCTCCACCAGGAGCTCCAGCAGTCCATGAACGACCTGGTCGGCATCATCCGCCGGGAGGGCGAGATGGAACAGGCCCTGGAGCGGCTCGCCGGGCTGCGGGTCCGGGCCCACCGGGCCGGTGTGGAGGGGCACCGCCAGTTCAACCCCGGCTGGCACCTCGCCCTGGACCTGCGCAACATGCTGCTGGTCAGCGAGTGCGTGGCCCGGGCGGCGCTGGAGCGCACGGAGTCGCGCGGCGGCCACACCCGCGAGGACCATCCGACGATGGACCGCAGGTGGCGCCCCGTCAACCTGCTCTGCGGACTGGCGGACCCCACCGGCGGGTTGGCGGCCACCGACCCGGAGCGCGGCCAGATCGACCTCACCCGCGAGACCACCGCCCCCATCCGAGCCGACCTGCTCGCCCTCTTCGAGAAGGAGGAGCTGGTCAAGTACCTCGCCGAAGAGGAGCTGTACGAATGAGCGGCTACACGGCCCACTTCAGGGTGTGGCGGGGCGACGTCGAGGGCGGCGGCCTGGAGGACTACAAGGTCGAGGTCAACGACGGCGAGGTGGTCCTGGACATCATCCACCGCCTCCAGGCCACCCAGGCCTCCGACCTGGCGGTCCGCTGGAACTGCAAGGCGGGCAAGTGCGGTTCGTGCTCGGCGGAGATCAACGGCCGCCCGCGCCTGATGTGCATGACCCGCATGTCCGTCTTCGAACGGGACGAGACC
This sequence comes from Streptomyces sp. Ag109_O5-1, assembly GCF_003814875.1. Classification (GTDB taxonomy): domain Bacteria; phylum Actinomycetota; class Actinomycetes; order Streptomycetales; family Streptomycetaceae; genus Streptomyces; species Streptomyces sasae. The sequence goes on from NZ_RKQF01000001.1 coordinate 4,475,940, forward strand.
ATCACGGTCACCCCGCTGCGCGCCTTCCCGGTGATCCGGGACCTGGTCACGGACGTCGGCTTCAACTACCAGAAGGCCAGGGAGGTCCCGGCGTTCGTGCCGCCGGCCGAACTGGGCCCCGGCGAGTACCGGATGTTCCAGGAGGACGTGGACCGGTCGCAGGAGTTCCGCAAGTGCATCGAGTGCTTCCTGTGCCAGGACACCTGCCATGTGGTCCGCGACCACGAGGAGAACAAGACGGCGTTCGCCGGCCCGCGTTTCCTCATGCGGGTCGCGGAGCTGGACATGCACCCGCTGGACGCGGCGGAGGCGTCCGGCCTGGACCGCAAGCGCACGGCCCAGGACGAACACGGCCTCGGCTACTGCAACATCACCAAGTGCTGCACGGAGGTGTGCCCCGAGGGCATCCACATCACCGACAACGCGCTGATCCCCCTGAAGGAGCGGGCCGTGGACCGCAAATACGACCCGCTGGTGTGGCTCGGCTCGAAGATCAGGAGGCGCCCGGCAGGAGGCTGAGCACCCGCCGGAGGTTGGACTCGGCGATCTCCTGCATCGGTTCGCGCTCCGGGAAGTCGCCGTCGAGCAGCCGCAGCGGCCCGGCGACGAGGTTCAGGTGCATCGCGAGCCGGTACAGCTCCATGCGGTCCTCGTCGAGGTCGGCGGCGCGCAGCAGGTCGTAGGCGGGCCCGAAGCGGAGCTTGAGGAAGACGTGCTCCCATTCGGCGTCGAAGTACATCAGGCCTTCGATGTCGATGAGCGCGGGATCGCCCTCGGCGGTCACCAGGACGTGGTCCGGGCCGAGTTCGCCGTGCACGAGTGAGGCATGCTCGCGCGGCTCGACCGCGTCGAAGAGCTCGTGCACCCGCTCCGTCAGCGCGTCGCGGGCCTCGCGCACCCGGGGGTCGCGCTCGGCGACCTCCGCGATGTCGTGCACCGCGCGGTCGGCGACGACCTGCTCGCAGGAGTTGCCCCGCGGCTTGCCGCCCTCCGCCACGAGGGCGGCCTTGCCGTATCCGGCGGACATGCACTCGCGGAGCACGCCGAGCGACCCCGCGAGGCGCGCCAGCGGCACCCGCGCCGCGCCCGGGTCGCTGCGCAGCATCATCTCCAGGCTGCCGCCGCGGACGTCCTCCACGACCGCCGCGTACGCGGGCAGGTGCTCGGCCTCCTCGTCGGCGAAGAGCAGGCGGGGGGTGCGCACGCCGAGTTCGGTCAGCAGATCGTGGGCGGACAGGAAGAGTCCGAGACCGGAGGCGTGCGAGAAGGGGTCACGGATGTCGGCGTCGACGGGACCCCAGTAGTCCTCCTCCGGGGACCAGACGTAGGCGATCGCGGTCCTTCCGTTGTCCAGGGCGAGCCGGTAGACACCTTTCTTGGAGCCGCCGCGCAGCCGGGTGACGGTGGCGGGGGCACGGCCGAGGGCCTCGCGGGCGAGCGGGGCGAGGTCGTCACGGGTGAGGTGGGCACGAGCGGTTGTCATGACGTACGGACCCAGTCCTTCCGATAAGAGGTCCAGTCATCCTCGGTGGCGGCGAAGTCGACGTACAACGCGACGCCGAAGTTAGCGCGATCCGCGTCCGTCCGTGACAGTCCCAGCCGAACTCCCCGCACGGCCGCCGGTACGGTCTCGGCGTGCGCCCAGTGGCCGAAACGGTTCTCGTGGTAGAAGGGCAGCCCCATGAGGAGGTCGGTGCCGGGCGGTGTGACCTGGAGCGCGAGGCTGGTCTGCTGGGCGACGTACCCGCCGTACAGGCTCTGCAGCGGCTGCATCGTGTCGTATGACATCACCGCGATCTGGTCCACCCGGCGGGCGACTTGCCCGAAATACTCCTGCGACCACCACTTGGGATGACCGGTGACGGTACCCCAGAAGGAGTGAAAGGCCGGGAGCGGGTCGATCTGGTGCGCGGCGACGGAGAGCAGCGGGGTGACCGGGCGCAGGGCGTCGAGGAGGGCGAGGTAGTTCCGGTCGCCGGAGTGCAGGGGCTCCAGGTCGAAGTGGACCCCGTCGAACCCCGCCGCAACGACCTGCCGGGCGGACTCGACCACGGCGGCGCGGGTCGCGCTCCGCTCCAGATGCATGGCGTCCGGCTTCTCGGGTGCGAGTTCGTCCCCCAGCCAAGCCTGGACCCGGACGCCGGGAAGTTTTCGATGCACGGCTGTTATCAGCCAACGGGCCTTGGGATAGGCCGATTTGGGCAGCGTGCCGTTGTGTTCCAGTGGTCCGGCATGGACGTAGAGGTCGCGTATGCCGGTGTCCGCGAGCCGGGCGGCGAGGGCGGTGACGTCGGCGTCGGTCTTACGACCGTCGACCCAGGCGTGACCGAGCCAGATGGCGTCCTTGCTGCGGGTGTGGGTGCCGGGTCTCGGGTCGCCGGTGTAGTTGATGCGGAGGGCGGTCTCGGCGATGAGGAGGGGAAGCAGGAGGAGCAGGATGGCGGCGAGGGCGAGCCGTCTGGCGCGCCGTATCCAGTTCCTCGCTTTCCCACCCGCACCACCCGCGCGACTTTCGCCGTCGGGTGCGGGAGGCCCCGGCGGGGGTTCCGAATCGTCGGTGCCTGCGGCTGACGCGTCGACGGAGTCCGGTCCGCCAGAGGATGCGGAAGGTGCGGGCACGGACTCCGGCCCGACGGGCCGTACAGGAGGCGCGTACGCGGGCGCGCGACCGTCGGCGGGGGCAGGGGGCGCCGAGAGGGGGCCCGAGGCGTCCGCGAGGGCGGGGGATATGGGGGCGGAGTCCGGCCCGGCGGCGGGCGTGGGCTGCTGGCCGTCGGCGGGGGCAGGGGGCGGGGGGTGGGGTTCCGAAGTGTCTGTGGGCGCGGGGGGTGTGGGGGTGGAGGCCGGTTCGTCGGGGGGTTTGGGGGTGGGGTTTGGGGTGTCGGTGGGGTTGGGGTTCTTCTGTGGGTCCGCGCTCCGGTCCATCCTCTGTCCCCCTGCTCTTGTCGTCCCCCGCCTGTCCCCGCCCCGGTCGCGAAGCCGACTGGCTGCCCATACGCTCCGAAATGTGACGTCATCCTTGTTCCGGGGTCGGCCGAGGCATGCGACCGGGCACATAGGTGTGCGGGTGGGGCATGCGGTGCTGGGCGGGGTGGCCGGGGTGGTCTGGCTGGTGTTGCCGGTGATGACGAGCGCCGCTCAAGATCCGGTTCCCGCGGCCGGGGGCCGGACGGTCGTCACGGCCGAGGCCGACGCGGTGCCGGCCACTGATTACGTGCTGCCGCTCGTCGCCGTGGCGGCGGCCGGCGCGCTGGGCGGCTACGGATACGTACGACGGATACGGCGGTCCCGCTCGCGCACCACACCGGGGATCGTGTCCCCCGCCCCGCCCGCGCCGTCACCCACCGACTTCGAGCGGCAGGCCCGGACCTCCCTGGTCCTCGCCGACGACTGCGTCCGCACCGGCCGCGAAGCGCTCGGTTTCGTCGACGTGGCCGAGTCCGTCCTGCGGGCCGTGCGCACGGCCGACACCGAGCTGTCGGCCGCGTTCGCGATATGGCGGCGCTACGAGGAGGGGATGCCGGACGACGCCGCCGGCCGGCGGCAGGCGCTGGTGGGCGTGGTCGGGCGGGGCTCGGAGGCGGGGCGGCTGCTGGACGCACAGGCGGAGGGGTTCGACGCCGAGTGGGGCGCGGGGGACGCGCTGGCGGTGGCCGAGGGACGTTTCCGGGAACTGGCCGCCCGGACCGGCGGGGTGGCGCGCACGCTGACGCAGGCGGGTGAGCGGTACGGGACGACGGCCACCGCGGGGGTGCTGGGATACGTCGAACAGGCCAAGGACCGGCTGGTGTTCGCGACCTCACGGCTCAACCAGGCCCGCCAGGACGCCGATGCGGGTGACGGCGACGGGTTCCGGCGGGGCTTGCGCGCCGCGGAGGGCGCGGTGGCGCAGGCCGGGGTGCTGCTGGAGGGCGTGCAGCGGCTGGCCGGGGAGCTGCGGACGGCCGCGGGGATGGTGCCGGCCGCTCTCACGGGCGCGGAGGCGGAGCTGGCGGGCCTGCGGACGACCGCCTTCCCGCCGCGGCTGGCGCATGCCGACGCCGTACTGGCCGCGGTCCGGGAGGAGTTGACTGGTGGGCCGTGCGATCCGCTGGACGCCTTGCGCCGGATCGCGCGGGCGGTGGAGGGGACGGGGAGCGGGCGGGCCGGGGTGATCGCGGCGGGGGCGGAGCTGGTGGCGCGCAGTGCGCTGGGGGCCGCCGACGACTTCATCGGCACGCATCGGGGGGCGGTGGGGGCGCAGGCACGGGCGCTGCTGGCGGAGGCGCGGGGTGCTGCGCTCGCCGACGCCGACCGGCTGGCGCGCAGGGCGCGGGAGTTGGCGGAGCGGGATGTACGGGCGCACGGGAACCCGTTCGCCGGTGCGGGGGCCCATGAGAGCGGGCTGGCGGGGGCGGTGCTCGGGGGTGTGCTGCTGGGGGAGGAGGCCGATGGGGGGCCGGTGGTGGCGTTCGGGGGGCCGGATACGAGGAGGCGGTTGGGGTAGCGCGCCACAGGGTGGCGCGGCGGGTTGTCGGGCGGCTGCGGGTGCGTGGGGGTTGGTCGCGCCCACGCGGCGGAGCCGCACATTGCTACAGCCCCGCGCCCCTGAAGTGGCGCACGGCAACGCCCCTTTCCTTTACGGCCCGCAGCAGCCCTACTGCCCTCTCAGAACAGACTCAGCAGTGCCTCCGCAGGGTCCGTCAGTCCCGTCTCCCCGTCCGGCAGCGGCAGTTCGAACCACACCGTCTTCCCGCGGGGCGTCCGGCGTGAGCCCCACGCCGCGCTCAGCAGGCCGACCAGCTGGAGGCCACGGCCGCCCTCGTCCGTGTCGCGGGCGCGGCGGCGCCTCGGCTGGACCAGGCCGGAGTCCCAGACCTCGCAGACCAGGGTGCGGTCGAGGAGGAGGCGGAGCCTTATCTCGCCCTCGCCGTACCGCAGCGCGTTGGTGACCAGCTCGCTGACGAGCAGTTCCGCCGTGTCGACCAGGGGCTCCAGGTCCCAGGTGAGGAGCTGGCCGCGCGCGTACTCACGGGCGCGGCCCACACTGCGCGGCTCGCGCGGCAGCGTCCAGTCGCCGACCGACTCGGCCGGCAGCCCCTGGACACGTGCCATCAGCAACGCGATGTCGTCCTCGCCGTGGTGCGTGTCGAGGGTGTTGAGGACGTGGTCGCAGACGTCCTCCAGGGGCTGGGAGGGGTCGGTGAGGGCCCCCACGAACGCTTGCAGGCCCTCGTCCAGGGGGTGGTCGCGGGACTCGACCAGGCCGTCCGTGTAGAGGGCGAGGAGGGAGCCCTCGGGGAGGTCCACCTCCACCTCCTCGAAGGGCTCGCCGCCGACGCCGAGCGGCATGCCGGGCGGGACGTCGAGCATCAGGGCGGCCTCGCCGGGTTCGACCAGCACGGGGGGCAGGTGGCCGGCATTGGCGAACGTACAGCGTCTGGTGACGGAGTCGTAGACCGCGTAGACGCAGGTCGCGAGGTAGACCTCGGAGAGGTCCGCGTCGCGGGGCTGGCGGGCCGTGCGGGTGGCCTGCTGGACCCCGCCTGGGGTGCCGAGGCCGCGGGCGATCTCGTCCAACGCGGAGAGGACTTCGGCGGGTTCCAGATCCAGCAGGGCCAGGGTGCGGACCGCCGTGCGGAGTTCGCCCATCGCGACGGCCGCGCGCAGGCCGCGGCCCATCACGTCGCCGACGACCAGTGCCGTGCGGTGGCCGGGGAGTTCGATGACGTCGAACCAGTCACCGCCGACCTCGGTCGCCGCGTTGCCGGGAAGGTAACGGCACGCGATGTCCAGGCCCGAGGCCTCGGGGTCGCCGGGCGGGAGCAGGGACCGTTGCAGTATCAACGCGCGTTCGTGTTCGCGGCGGTACAGGCGCGCGTTGTCGATACAGACGGCCGCGCGGGCCGCCAGTTCGACGGCGAGTTCCCGGTCGCGGTCGCCGAACGGCTCGCTGCCCTTGGTGCGGGCGAACTGGGCGAGGCCGACGACCGTGTCGTGGGCGACCATCGGGACCGCGAGGGTGGACTGGACGAGGCCGCCCTCCTCGGCGGGCACCTGCTGCGGGCGGGCCGTGCGCAGGGCGTCCGCGCAGGGCGAGTTGAAGGGGTAGTGGTGGACCGCGCCGACGGCGACGGGAGCGCCGCCGCCCACGAAGGGCGCGTCGGAGACCGCGCTGGCGAAGGCGACGCGGCGCAGCTCGGCGCTGCCGTCGGCGAGGCCCGGTGGGGTCTCGTCGCCGGCCAGCAGGCCCTGGTAGAGGTCGACGGTGGCGAGGTCGCAGAAGCCGGGCACGACCACGTCGAGGAGTTCGCGGGCGGTGGTCTCCAGGTCGAGGGAGTTGCCTATACGGGCGCCGGCCTCGTTGAGGAGGGCGAGGTTCCTCCGTGCTGCGGCGGCCTCGCGGGCGGCGGCGCGGCGGGCCGTGATGTCCAGGCCCAGCCAGGCGATGCCGATCGGGCGGCCACTGCCGCTGTGCACCCGGTAGAGGTTGATGGACCAGTGCCGGCGTTCCTCGGAGCCCGGCACGAAGCCCGTGACGTGCATGTCGGTGATGGAGTTGCCGGTGTCCAGGACCCGGCGCAGGGTCGCCGCGACCCGCTCGGCCTCGGCGCGCGGCAGGTAGTCGTGGACTCCCTTGCCGCGGTGGTCGTCGGGGGTGCCGCCGAAGATGGAGGAGAACCGCAGGTTGGCGCGGCGGATCCGCAGGTCGGGGTCGATCAGCAGGAAGCCGAAAGGAGATTGACCGAATATCGACTGCGAGGCCGCGAGGTCGGTCTCGATGCTGCGCAGGGTACGGACGTCGACCACTATGCAGACGGCCGCGTGCTCGCCCTCGGCGGTGCGGGTGGGCATGACGTAGACCTCTGCGAGGCCTTCCTCGCCGCGCCGGCCGTCGGGGCCGTCGGGCATCCGGAACGGGACCACACCGGTCCACTCCCGCCCGTCGAGGATCTCGGCCATCTTCCGCTGGCCGTGCTCGCGCAGGTCGGAGTCGACGAACGCCTCGATGGGGTCCATGCCGACGGCGCGCTCCGCGGGGATGCCGAAGACCTGTTCGGCCCGCAGGCTCCACTGGTCGACCAGGCCGCCGGCGCCGATGGAGAACGAGGCGACCTTGATGTAGTCGTAGATCGAGCCGGGCGGGCTGCTCTGCCACATGGCGTCGCCAGGGGCCGCGGCTGTCTCCGCGGTCCCCGCCCTCACGCCGTCCGAGGGGTCCTCGGACTCCGTGGCCTTAGCTGGTATCTCGCTCACGCGAACCGTCCCCTCCAGCTCACCGCGCCCGGCACCGGTCACCGGATGCGGCTGCCCGCAGTATCCAGCACTACGGTGCCGCCTGACACGGTGTTCACGATCACAGCACGGTCCCGATGATTTCCGGACCGGACCGTGACAACACTTCCAGTCTTCTAACCAGGGAACACGCCCTCGAATCACACACTCCGGCACCCGTTCGCAGGCCACTCTCGCGAGTGGACGCCATAACGGTGCGTGTACACCCCGTTCACCCCGTTCAGCCGGGTACGGCCAGCTCGAACCAGACCGTCTTGCCGGTGCTGCCGGGCCGGGTGCCCCAGCTGCGCGAGGAGCCGGCGACCAACTGGAGGCCGCGGCCGCTCTCGTCGTCGGGGCTGGCGGCGCGTTCGCGCGGCGGGTCGGGGAGCGGGTCGGAGACCTCGACGCGCAGGGTGTCGCCGAGGCCGGCGGGGCGGACGAGGCGGACGCCGATGGGGCCGGTGGCGTGCCGCAGCGAGTTGGTGACCAACTCGCTGACCAGCAGGGCGGTGATGTCGGCGAGAGTGTCCAGGCCCCAGCCCCGCAATTGGTCTCGGACCGCGGTACGGGCGGTGCGCACGGCGCCCGGTTCCGCGGGAAAGGTCCACTCGACGGAGACACCTTCGGTGTCGATCACACCGATCACTTCCCGTGCAGCGTGCGGCATGCCCGCCCATGCCCGGTTTCATTGGGTTAATGGGCACATACCCGATATCCAGGGGGCAGTACCGCGCGGGAGGGCGCGCTGTGGTGCGAATGGCTTACGCCGGGGGTCGTGCGCCTATGAGCTCGGGTGGTGCGGGTGGCGGGCGGCCACGGGTTCGTTGGGGCTTGTCGCGCCCACGCGGCGGAGCCGCACATTGCTACAGCCCCGCCCCCCTGAAGGGGGTGGGGCTTCGCCCCTACCCCCTCCCCGTCAACCGCGCGGCGACCTCGCGTACCGCCGGCACGTCCTGGTCCAGCCAGTGCACGTCCCAGAGTTCCTCCGGTGTCAGCCAGCGGAGTTCGTCGTGGTCCTGGAGGGGCTTGGGGGCCGCGGAGCCGGGGCACAGGGTCGCCGTCCACACCTGGAGGACGTACGGCGCCTTCAGGGGCCACTCCCCCGGCACGCGCGCCACGGTCTCGGTCTCCACGCCCAACTCCTCGCGCAGTTCGCGCACCAGGGCGTGCTCCGGCGTCTCGCCCGGCTCGGTCTTGCCGCCGGGCAGCTCCCAGCGGCCGGCCAGCTCCGGGGGCGCGCTGCGGCGGGCCGCGAGCAGGCGGCCCGCGTCGAGCAGGGCGGCTCCGACCACCACGATCCGTTCGCTCATGGCCCGGAGCCTACGGGAGGAGCCGGACGGCTCAGTTACGGATGCCGCCGTCCCCGTTGCCGTTGCCGTTGCTGTGGCCGATGCGCTCGACCCAGTAGAGCTGCTTGTGTCCGCGGTCGTCGAGACTGTCGGCGATCTTCTGCGCCTCGGCCCGGGTCGCGTACCGGCCGACGCGGTAGCGATTGCCGTTGTCGTCCTGCCGTATGACGAGCCAGGGGAGAGAGACCGTGCCTTCCGTCATCGCGCCCCTCCGTTTCTCCCGGCTCCCGCCCATCCCCGCCCCGCTAAGGAAACCGCACTCCGCATATGCCCGAGCGTACGCCTAACCTTTACGCAGCGAATACGGCTTTTCACAAAGAGGTACGCAACCAGCCAGAACGGCGGGGGCGCACGATGACGAATGCGCCGTTCGGGCGCCTCCCGCTTCGGGTCGCGGGCATGCCGGGGACAGGCCGGATCACCTGGGAAAACGGCCGGATTGCAGCGGCCGGTGTCAGGCCGGACCTGACCGGTGAAGGCGTCAACTATCGCAAGGGTGTGCGCTACTTCACGGGCAGGTGGTACGAGGCGCGGTAGCGGTCGGCCGGGATGACGACGTCCGCAGTCTCCACCGGGCGGCCGGAGGCGTAGTACGTCCGCTGGATCACGAGGACCACATGGCCGGGGACCCCGCCCAGGGTGAGCAGTTCCTCGGCGAGGCCGGGGCGGGCGCCGACCTCCTCGGTGACGTTGTCCACGACGACGTCGATGGCACGCATCCGCTCGACGACCCCCATGCCGCCGAGCGGGCCCTCCTCGGGCAGCATCACGGGGGTGCGGCCGGTGACAGCGAGGGGCTCCCAGGAGGTGGAGAGCATCATCGGCTCGCCCCCGTCCCGGAACAGGTACCGGGTGCGCATCACGCGGTCGCCGATCTGGATGGCGAGCCGGTCGGCGATCACGGCACCGGCCTCGGCCTGCTCACTGCTGGACTCCCAGGTGCCGCGCGCCGCCGCGTCGGACTGCTCCTGCCGGAACGGGGTGGCGCCGCCGGCCGGCCGGAACCCGGAGCGGGCCACCCGGCGCGGCACGGGCCGCTCCCGGACATAGGTCCCGGAGCCGGAGCGGCCCTCGACCAGCCCCTCGGCCATCAGCACCTTGCGGGCCTCCAGGGCGACCGTGTCGGAGACGCCGTACTCCTCGCGGATGCGGGCCTGGGAGGGGAGCCGGGTGTGAGGGGGCAGCGAACCGTCGACGATCTTCTTGCGGAGATCACCCGCGACACGCAGATACGCCGGCTGCTCACCGAAAGTCACTGGCCGCTCCCATCAGGTTGTACAGACAGCTACAGCCTGGCAACCGTGGGTTGTGCCCCGCAAGCAAAGGCCAGAGAATCACTCGATGTGATGACATCTGGCCCGGGGATGCTTTACGCAGGCACTTTCTCCCCGCTATAGCCGCGATCACACCTCCATGCCGGAGCCACTTCCTCCACTGCCGGAGCCGGCGCCTCCGCCGTCGCCGGAGGGCGGGGTGGTGGCGAGGCCCAAAGCCTTGCGGGCGGTGACCGTCCGCTTCGGGTCGAGCAACGCCGAGGCCTTGTCGTAGTGCGCGTAGTAGGTGTCCGCGTCCGTGGCCTGCGCGGCCTTCGCCCACTCCGCGCGGGCCTTGTCCAGGTCCGCGGCCAGGTCGTTCACCGGCCGCTTCGCGTCCGGGTCCCAGTCGTGCGCGCGCAGCGTCCCGGCCTGCTTGCCGAGGGCCGTGGCCACTCGGCCCGCCCAGGCCCGGTAGCCGGGCAGGTCGTCCTCGACGTACTCCGACTCGGGGACGGTGTCGAGGGCCGAGTTGAGGACGTGCGCGGCGTCGAGGTAGGCGATCTGGTCGGCGTCGAGTGTGCTCTCGTCGTTGCGCAGCGAACCGGACAGCTTCTTGCCCTCGGTCGTGCTGCCGAAGACGCAGGAGACCTCCCGGTCCCCGAACCCCCAACTGTCCTCGCTGGGCGTGAAGTGGTACACGTCGACGTCGTGGGGGATCGCCCAGCCGTCCATCGCGTAGCCGTCCTCCAGGGCGTAGCAGCGCTGGTCGGCCGAGTCACCGACGCTGCTGTCGCCCGGGTAGGCCGAGCCCTTGAGGTCGAAGGTGGCGAAGACCTCGCCGTCGTGCGTCCTTTCGCAGTCCACGACGGTGACGTCGGAGACCAGGTCACCGGTGAGCGCCCCGTCCGGGGTGTCGAAGCAGTCACCGGTGGACAGCGAGAGGCTGGAGCTGTCGTCGACGCCCTCCTTGACGCCCTGCCAGAAGTCGGCCGCGCCACCGGTGGCCAGCACCAGCACCGCCAGGGCCAGCCCGATCGAGGAGAACACCGACCCGGTGACCGCCATCGCCCTGCCGCGCTCGCCGCGTCTGCGTATCTGGCCCAGCGCAACCAGCCCGAGCACCAGCCCCACCCCCGGCAGACAGCACAGCAGCCCCAGCACGAGGGAGGCGATGGCGAGGCCGTTGACGGGCGCCGGGACGGCGTAGGGGCTGTAACCCTGCCCCCAGGGCTGGTACGGCGACGGGTACGGCGGCTGCTGCCCGTACGCCGCCTGTGGGTACTGCGGGTACTGCGGCAGGCCCGACTGAGGCGGCTGATACGGCCCTTGTGGCTGGTGGGGGCCGGGGGGCGGAGGTATGGACACCGGTACCGTGCTCCTGAGGGGGCGTTCGGCCGCGTGGAAACGGACGGCTGGACGTACGTACGACTGCGCGCATCGTAAGCGCGCCGTGATCGGGGGCGGAATGAGGGTCGGGACGACGGTCGTGCGCGCGGTGAACGGGCTGACCGCGCGCTGGGCGGCCGCCTCGGAGGGCGGCACGGCGTTCTCGGCGGCCGGGGTGTGGCCGCTGCTGGCCTTCCTGGCGGACGGGGCGGACGGTCCGGCGCGGGACGAGCTGGCGGCGGCCCTCGGCCTGCCGGCGGAGGAAGCGGCGGGCGCGGCACGGGAGTTGCTCGCCGGGATGGCTGGGATGTCCGGCCTGGACACCGCCCTGGGGGTGTGGACCCAGCGGACCCTGGAGCTGCGGGAGGCCTGGGCGGCCGGGTTGCCCGCCGACACCCACGGGGTGCTGACCGGGGACCCGGCGGCGGACCGCGAGGCGCTGGACGCCTGGGCCGTGCGGCGCACGGGCGGGCTGATCGACCGTATGCCGGTCGCGGTCGACCAGAGCACCGAGCTGGTCCTGGCGAGCGCGCTGGCGATGCGCACGCGCTGGCTGGCGCCCTTCGAGGAATGGCCGCTGCAGACGGCGTACGAGCCATGGGCGGCGGTGGAGCGGCTCGGACTGCGCCGCTCCAGCGTCCTGCTGGACCGTATCGGAGTGGCGGACACCCCGGACGGTTTCGTCACCGAGCTGAAGGTGCTGGGCGGCAACGCCCTGGACGTCCATCTGCTGCTCGGCGAGGAGCGGATGACGCCGGGGCAGGTGCTGGGCGCGGGTCTCGGCATCCTGGACGGCACCCACACGGTGGTGCCGGGCGGCCGGCTCCCCTACGGGGAACCCGGACCGGGCGTGAGCGTGGAAAAGGTGCGGTGCGAGCGCCCGCAGCAGCCGCGGCTCGACGTGACGACGGTGGCGTTCGACATGACGGCGAGCCACGATCTGCTGGAGCTGCACCGGCTGTTCGGACTCACCACGGCGAGGGACGCGTCCCAGGGACACTTCCCCGGCGTCAGCGACTTCCCGCTCGCCGTCGGCTCGGCCGAACAGGCCACGATGGCGAAGTTCGGTGCGCTGGGCTTCGAAGCGGCGGCGGTGACGGCGTTCGGAATGGCCGGGGCCGGCGCCCCGCCGCCGCGGCGGCATGTCACCACCGAGATCAGGGCCGCGTTCGACCGTCCCTTCGGCTTCCTGGCCCTGCACCGGCACTCCCGGCTCGTCCTCGCGGCGGGCTGGGTCACGGATCCCCTGCCCTTCCCCACGTACTCCTGGGAGGACGACCAATGAACGACACCGTCCGCGCCGTCAACGCGCTCACCGCCCGCTGGGCACGGCAGACCAGACGGGGCACGGTCTTCTCGGCCGCCGGTGTCTGGACCCTCCTGGCCTTCCTCGCCGACGGCGCCACCGGCCCCGCCCGGGACGAGCTGGCCCGTGCCGTGGGGATGCAGGCGGACCAGGCCGCCGCCGGTGCACGGGAGTTATTCATCGGGCTCGACTCGATGTCCGGCGTCGAGTCGGCCCTGGGGCTGTGGACCGACCGTGCCCTGGAGGTGCGCGAGCAGTGGGCGGCGGGGCTGCCCGCCGACGCGCACGGGGTGCTCGGCGACGATCCGGCGGCCTCCCAGGAGGCGCTGGACGCGTGGGCGGCGAAGCGTACCGGGGGGCTGGTGGAGCGGATGCCGGTCCGGCTGGGCGAAGCTGCGCGGATGGTCCTGGCGACCGCGCTGGCGCTGCGCACGGAGTGGCAGCATCCGTTCCGGGAGACGGTACTGCGGCCCGGCTCCGGGCCCTGGCAGGGCCGTACGCTGGCCGGCCTGCACCGCAGCAGTGTGCGGCCGGACCGGATCGGCGTGACCGACGGCCCGGACGGGCAGGTCACCACGCTGAAGGTGCTGGGCGGCAACGGCATCGACGTGCATCTCCTGCTCGGCGCGGAGGGGATGGCCCCCGGTCAGGTGCTGCACACGGGCATCGGCGTCCTGGAGCGGGCCCTGCCGGTGACGACCGGCGGACAGCTCCCCTACGGGCCGGCGGGACCGGGCGTGGTGGTGGAGCGGCAGCCGTCCGTCACCCCGGATCCGGTGCGGCTCGATGTGACGACCCCCGGCTTCGTGGTCCGGGCCGACCACGATCTGCTGCAGCTCCACGGCCTGTTCGGGCTGTCCACGGCCACGAACGCCCGCGAGGGGCACTTCCCCGGGATCAGCGTTGCGCCGCTGGCCGTCGGCGCGGCCGGGCAGTCCGCGGTCGCGGAGTTCGGCCCGCTGGGCTTCCGGGCCGCCGCGGTGACGGCCGTCGTGGCGGCGCCGGGCGGCGGACCGCCGCGGTACGCGCACGAGTCCACCGTCGTCCGGGCCGTCTTCGACCGGCCGTTCGGCTTCCTCGCCGTCCACCGCGGGACCCGGCTGGCGCTGGCGGCGGGGTGGGTGACCGACCCGACCGTGGCCGGCTAGTCGAAGTCGGTGGCCCGGGTGCGCTTCTCCCAGGCGGCGATGTCCTTTCGTACGGCGTCCAGTTGGGTCAGTACGGCGGTCACCGCGTCGTCGCCCAGGGGCAGGTGCAGCGGGGTCTCCTCCGCGTCCAGGGCGGCCAGGATCAGGGCGGCCGCCTTGGCGGGGTCGCCGGGCTGGCCGCCGTGGCCGCCCTCGACGGCGGCGCGGGTCCCGGCGACCTTGGCGTAGACCCCGGTGTCGGAGCTGGCCCCGGCCCTGCCGCTCTCGAAGAGGGCGGTACGGAACGCGCCCGGCTCCACGATCAGCACCTTGATGCCGAACTCCCGCACCTCGTCGGCGAGCGCCTCGGACATGCCCTCGAGGGCGAACTTCGTACCGCTGTAGGCGGAGAAGCCGGCGAAGGACATCTGCCCGCCCATGCTGCTCATCTGCACGATCGCGCCCGAGCGCTGCTCGCGCAGTTGGGGCAGGACCGCGCGCACCAGCGCGGCCGGGCCGAGGACATGCACGTCGAACAGGTCGCGCAGTTCGGCGTCGGTGGTCTCCTCGAAGGCGCCGACATGGGTGCGGCCCGCGTTGTTGACGAGGACGTCGATACGGCCGTGGCGGGCGATGACGTCCCGTACGGCGGGCTCGACCGCGGCGATGTCCGTGACGTCCAGCCGGACGGAGTCCACCCGGCCGGGGTGGGCGTCGGCCAGGTCCCGCAGTGCCTCGGGGCGGCGGGCGGCACCGACGACGGTGTCGCCCGCGGCGAGCGCGGCCTCGGCGAGCGCACGGCCGAAGCCGCTGCTCGCGCCGGTGATCAGCCAGACCCTGGTCATACGCCGTCTCCCCTGTTCCTCCGCTGCACGTTCAGCCAACCACCCTCACCCGGAAGGGAGTTCATGTCCAACGGGTTTCCGGAGCGGGTTCACCTCACCGGCGTAGGCCGGGCAGAGCGGCAGCCGTACGGTGAACACCGTGCGGCCGGGCTCGCTGTTGACGTCCGCCCGGCCCCCGTGGGCCGCGGACACGGCGGCGAGGATGGCGAGGCCGAGGCCGCTGCTGCCGGTGGCACGGGAGCGGGAGGCGTCGCCGCGGGCGAACCGTTCGAAGACCCGGGGCAGCAGGTCGGGCGGGATGCCGGGGCCGTCGTCGGCGACGCGGATCACCGCCTCGTGGGCGTCGCTGCGGACGGTCACGGTGACCTTGGTGCCAGGCGGGGTGTGGGTGCGGGCGTTGGCGAGGAGGTTGGCGACGACCTGGTGGAGGCGGTCCGGGTCGCCCTCGACCAGCATCAGGTTGCCGGGCATCAGGAACTCCCAGCGGTGGTCGGGTCCGGCCGCGCGGGCGTCGGCCACCGCCTCGGCGAGCAGCGGGCCGAGGCCGACCTCCTCGCGGGCCAGCGGGTGGCCGGTGTCGAGGCGGGCGAGCAGCAGCCCTGTCGGGTTCTGTTGCTCAGGTGGCCGGTGTGATGCGCAGCCTGATGGTGCGTGCTTCCGGGCGCAGGGCGAACTCCGGCCATACGTCGGGTCCGCAGGCGCGGGAGCCGAGGCCGTGCTGGGCCGCGTCGATGATCAGGTGGCTGGTGGTCGACTCCGGGAGTTCGAAGGGGTGGGCGGCGCGGTCGAGCTGCTGGGGGGTGTGGCGGCCGAGGGTGAAGCCGGGGCGCCGCCCGCGGGTGTCGGGGAGGGCGTCGAAGTGCAGGGCCTCGGTGTCGCCGCTGGTCAGGGTCAGCCGGCGGACCTGGGAGCGGTGGCCGGTCTCCTGGGGGCGGGCGTAGTCCGCGGAGAGCTCGCGGACGCCGGCCGAGAAGCGGCCGGTGCGGGCCGCGCGGATGCTGTCGGGGTAGGACTCCAGCGGGCCGAGGCCGAACCACTCCGCGCCGTCCACGGGTGCCGTCCCGTCGGGCAGTTCGAAGCGCACCCCGATCCGCGGCCACACCGAGGACCAGCCGCGTCCCGGCTCGATCTCCACGCGCAGTTCCAGCTCGCCGTCCTCGACCGTCCAGACGGACTCCACCGTCACCGACAGCGCGGAGTCCGCGGCGGAGACCCGGTCGACGGTGCGCAGGGCGTCCGTGGCCTGTTCCACGCTGATACGCCGTGCGGTCAGGCGGTCGAGCCCGTCGCGGCGCCACAGGTCGGCGCTGGACACGTCGGCCGTGCTGGCGTCGCTGCCCTCCAGCCGGTCGGCGGTGCCCTCGTCGTTGTCGGTGGGCGCCCGGAACAGTTCCAGCCGGGGGCCGGACACGGCGCGTCCGGCGAGGCGGGTGAGGGAGCCGCCGGTGAACTCGGCGATGCCGAGCGCCAGGGTTCCCTCGCCGTGCTGCCAGCCGGTGCGGGGCCGGACGGCGGGCACCGACCGCCGTACCGAGCAGTCCAGTTGGGCGGTGGCGATCTCGTGCCCGGCGGGAGCCCAGGCGGTGTCGGCGGCCAGGACGGCCTCGACCGTCAGCCAGGTCTCGGCGTCCGGGGCCGCCTCGACCGGCGGCAGCGCCACCCGCTCCGACGCGCCCGCCGCCACGACGGGGACCTCCAGTTCCCCGGCTGCCACGGGCTTCCCGTCGTGCTCGACGCGCCAGCGGAACCGCAGGTCGGAGGTGTCGGCGGAGTGCCGCAGGTTGGTGACCGCGAGCTTGCCGCCGTCGAAGGCGAAGCGGACCGGCTGGACGACCGCCTTGAACTCGTGGAGGCCGGGCGTCGGCACGTCGTCGCTGAGCACCATGCCGTCCATCACGAAGTTCCCGTCGTGCACGACTTCTCCGAAGTCGCCGCCGTAGGCGTGGTACGGGGTCCCGTCCGGGGCGGTGGCCAGGATGCCGTGGTCGCGCCACTCCCAGACGAACCCGCCGTGCAGCCGCGGGTACCGGTGGACGAGGTCCTCGTACTGGTCGAGGGCGCCCGGTCCGTTGCCCATCGCGTGGGCGTACTCGCAGAGCAGGAACGGCTTGGTGCGCTGCCGGGCGCCCTGGGCGGGGGTGCAGCCCAGCAGCGGGGCGGTGGAGCCGTCGGTGCCGATCTGCTCGGTCTCCGGGACCGTCGAGTACATGCGCGAGTAGACGTCGGTGTAGTCGCCGCTGTAGTCGCCCTCGTAGTGCACGGGACGCTCGGGGTCGCGGGCGTGCACCCAGGCCGACATGGCGGCGAGGTTGGACCCGGTGCCGGCCTCGTTGCCGAGCGACCAGAGCACGACGCTGGGGTGGTTCTTGTCCCGCTCGACGGTGCGCTCGATACGGTCCAGGCAGGCGGCGCGCCAGGCCGGGTCGTCGGTCGGGTTGCCCGTCCAGCCGACCTTGTCGAAGCCGTGGGTCTCCAGGTCGCATTCGAGGACGACCCAGAAGCCGAGTTCGTCGGCGAGGTCGAGCAGCCGGGGGTGCGGCGGGTAGTGGCTGGTGCGGATGGCGTTCACGTTGAACCGCTTCATCCGCGCCAGGTCCTCGCGGGCGTGCGCCTCGTCGAAGACCCGGCCGCGCTCGGGGTGGGCCTCGTGCCGGTTCATGCCGTGGAAGACGACCCGGCGGCCGTTGACCAGGAAGCGGTCACCGCGGATCTCGACGGTGCGGAAGCCCGCCCGCAGGGTGATGCTCTCGGCGGCCGAGGACACGGTGACGTCGTAGAGGCGGGGCAGCTCGGCCGACCACGGCTCGACGCCCGGGATGTCGAAGGGCGCCACGTCGGCCGCCGTCTCCCACACCCGCTCGACGCCCAGTTCGGGGATGCGCAGGGTGACGGGGAACGCGGCCGCCTCCGCGGTGAGCTGTGTCTCGACACGGCCGCGCCCGTCGTCGTACCCCGTGCGCAGCCAGACGTCCTCGATGCCGCCGGCCGGGCGGGCGAGCAGCGTGACGTCCCGGAAGATGCCCGGCAGCCACCACTGGTCCTGGTCCTCCAGGTAGCTGGCCGCCGACCACTGGTGGACCCGTACGGCGACGACGTTGTCACCGGGGCGCACGGCGGAGGTGACGTCGAACTCGTGGGCCAGCCTGCTGCCGCTCGCGCTGCCGATCTCGGTGCCGTTCACCCACACCTTGAACAGCGACTCGACCCCGTCGAACCGCAGCACGATCCGCTCGGCGTCGGACCAGTCGTCCGGGAGGTCGAAGTGGCGGCGGTAGTCGCCGGTGGGGTTCTCGTCGGGGACGTGCGGCGGGTCGATCGGGAACGGGAACTGGATGTTCGTGTAGATCGGCCGGCCGTAGGCTCCGTCGCCCTCCAGCACCCAGTGCGCGGGCACCGGGATGCCGTCCCAGCCGTGGTCGTCGAAGTCCCCGGCGGCGAACTCCGTAGCGACGGCCGCCGTGGGCGACAGCCGGAAGCGCCAGAGCCCGTTCAGGGAGCGGGAGGGGGCGTCGGAGTGCAGCCACGAGCGGGCCGGGCGCAGGGCGCCGTGCCAGGGTGCGGTGTCCGATACGTACGCGGAGAGCTCGGAGGGCAAGACGTCACAACCTTCCTGGTGATGGGGGGTGTCGGTCATCGGAGTACGACCGTGCGGTTCTCCCACGGCCCGAGGACGAGTTCGAGCCCGTCCCGTGACGGCTCAGGGATGCTGGGCCGGCCGGGCGGGTTGACGTTGGCACCTGGTGGCGCTGCCTTCTGGTTGGAACGAGGGGTCGAGAGCGGTACCGTGAGCGCTCACGGGAGCGGTAACGGGAAGCGATTGGGAGTGTGGGCTCCGGTCCGGCCGGGTGTCAAGGCTGAGGACGCCGGCCGGGGGGCATACTCGGTGTCCCTGCGACGCGGGCGCGTCGGCAATTTCGCGGAGGTGAGTGATGGCGTCGTCGGGGACCGGACCCCGCAGGGTGACCATCGACGATGTGGCCGAGGCCGCGGGCGTGTCCCGGCAGACCGTGTCACGGGCGCTCAACGACAAGGGCGAGATCGGCGTCTCCACCAAGCAGCGCGTCCTGGACGCCGCCCTCGCACTGGGGTACCGGCCGAGCAGGTTCGCCAGGGGGCTGGTGCGGCAGGACACGTTCAGCGTGGGACTGGTGATCCCCGATCTGCTCAACCCGTTCTTCACCGAGGTCGCCGCGGCCGCGCTGGACGCGGCCCGGGCCCGCGGCTGGCATGTGGTCGTGTACGACACCGGTGACCGTGTCGAGGAGGAGCGGGGCACGCTGGAGGTGATCGCCTCGCAGGTGGACGCGGTCGTGGGCTATCTGAGCCTGCCGGAGGACGAGATCGCGAAGCTCACCCGGGGACTCCCCGTGGTCCTCATCGACCGCAAGCACCGCACCGAGCGGTTCAGTTCGATCCGGATCGACGGCGAGGCGGGCGTCCACGCGGCGATCCGGCATCTGACCGGGGCGGGGCACCGGCGCATCGGCATGCTGGACCACGCGGAACGGTCCGAGCCGAGCGTCCGGCACGAGTGGTTCGACGGCGCGATGGCCGCGTGCGGACTGGACGCGGGTTCGGTGGCCCGCGCGGACCAGAGCGTCGAGGGCGGGGAGCGGGCGCTCCGGGAACTCCTCGCCCGGCACCCCGACCTGACCGCCGTGTTCGTCTTCAACGACATCATCGCCGTCGGGGCGCTGCGCGCCGCGCGCCGGCTGGGCCGGGAGGTGCCCCGGGACCTCGCGGTGATCGGCTTCGACGGTCTGCGGCTGGGCACGCTCGTGGAGCCGCCGCTGACCACGGTGGCCCTGGACACCCGCGGCCTCGGCGCGCTCGCCGTCGAACAGGCGGCCCGCCTGCTGACCGGAGGCGGCCCGCTGCGCGCCGACGAACTGACGGTGGGGGCGGAGCTGCGGGTGCGCGAGTCGGGGTAGGGGCTCACCCCTGCCCGGGAGTTCGGTACCGGCCGCCGGGGCCTGTCACGCCTCCGCCCGCTCGACGGGGTTCCCGTCCGTCATGCCCAGGCGTGCCTGTTCCTCCTCCACGATCCGCCGGGCCAGTTCGAGGTCCGAGACGTCGACCGCGTCCGGGGTGGCCTCGGCCACCGCGCTGCGGCGGGCGTAGGCGTCGAACAGACGGGTCTTGCGCTCCAGCATCCTCACCAGGCGTTCGTCCACTCCCCCGGTGGCGAGCAGGCGGTGCACACGGACCGGTCTGACCTGGCCCATGCGGTGGGCCCTGGCCACCGCCTGGTGTTCGATGGTGGGCTTGATCTGCGGTTCGCAGATGACCACGACGGAGGCGGCCTGCATGTTGAGGCCGACGCCCGCCGCCTGGATCTGCGCCAGGAGCACGGCAGGGCCCGGGGCGGTGGCGAAGTCGTCGACGAGCTGCTGCCGGCGTGCGGCCGGGACGCCACCGGTGAGCGGGCCGAAGACCGCGGTGCCGCCGTCGAGTGCCTCCTCGACCACGCGCAGGACGTCCTTGAAGTTGGAGAAGACCACGGTCTTCTGCCCGTTCTCGCCGGCCTCCTCGACGATCTCCCGGAGCCGTTCCAGCTTGGCCGACTTCTCCGGGCGCAGATACGCGGCCCTGCGCATCGCCATGAAGTTGCCGGCCCGCACGGCTTCCCGGTACGCCTCCTCGTCCGACGCGCTCAGCTCCTCCCACTCGTCGGTGTGCTGGAGGCTGGGGAGCTCCGTCAGCACGTCCTGCTGGTTGCGCCGCAGATAGACGGGGGCGACGGCCTTGCGGAAGGCGACCGAGCCGGCCAGGGCGTCCCCGTCGTCCAGGGACTCCGCGACACCCCGGTCGAGCATCCCGACCAGGTTGCGGAACTCCGCGATCCGGTTCTCCATCGGGGTGCCGGTCATGAAGAGGGTGCGCTCGCAGCGCTCCGCCCACTCGGCGACCGCCTGGGACCGTTTGGCCTTGGGGTTCTTCACGGAGTGCGCCTCGTCGACCACGAACAGGCCGACCTCGCCGCCGCCCGGTGCGGGAAAGCCGCGCAGGGCGTCGAACGTGGTCACCCCGACCCCGCCCCGTCCCTTCCAGTCGGCGAACGCGTCACGCCGGTCGGGGCCGTGCAGCAGCAGCACGCGCAGGGCGCTGCGGGCCTCGATCTCCCGGGTCCAGTTCACGAGGACGCTCGCCGGGCACACGACCATGAAGTGGCTCTGCCCCTCGGCGGCCAGGTGGGCCAGCACGGCGATCGCCTGGATGGTCTTCCCGAGGCCCATCTCGTCGCCGAGGATCACCTGGCGCTGTGCGAGGGCGAACCGCGCGCCGAACGCCTGGTAGCCCCGCAGGGAGACCCGCCGGTGCGAGTCGTCGAGGTGCTGGGCCCGGACCCGTTCGGCGATCTCGTCCGGCAGGAAACCCTCGGCGGCGGCCGCGTCGGGTGCGGCGCCGGAGATCTCCGCGAGCAGGCTGTAGTAGTCGGCGGAGCGGAGTTCGAAGTCCGCCCAGGCGGCGAGGTCGGACGACGGTCCCCGGAGCAGGTCCACCGAGGCCTGGGCGAACAGTTCGGGCAGCAGCGCCCGCTCCGCCTCCTCCACCAGTGTGCGCAGTCCGGTCACCGCCGTCAGCGCGCGGGCCTTCTTCTCCCGGCCCGCGAGGAGCATCCGGAACCGCCCGGCGGCGGGCCGTGCGTCGGCGAGCAGCGGCTCCAGCCGTTGTGACAGGGTGCCGGCCCGGTCGACGGCGCGCCGGGCGTCCGGGCCGGCCTCCACCAGGACGTGCAGCGCCGTGACGAGTGCGGTGGTGCTCGGTTCGGGCCGGTCCACGTCGATATGGACGGCGACGGTCTCGTACGCGGCGTCGGAGAGCCTGCGGGCGGCGGCGAGCATCTGGTCGACGGTGCGCTGTCCGACGCCGGGGATCTGCCGCAGCCGATAGGGGCCCGCCGCGAGCACGGCGCCCACGGTCCGCAGTCCGCTCTGCTCGACGCTGCCCAGCCGCAGCCGTCCCTCGGTGACGTCCTGCAGCCGGGCGACCGGGATGGCGTCGAGTTCCCGCCGCACCGCGGTGTCGTGGATCGGCGTCAGAACCGCCCGTACCGCCTCGACGGCCCCGCCGTGGTCGCCGACCACGTTCCGAGCCGCCTCGTGCAGCCGCGCAGCCCTCGCGACCACGTCCCGCTCCGCCCGCCCCACGCGCCCCGCCCCTTCCTTGCCGTCCCCGCATCCTCCCACCACGCGCACCGGCCGCCGACGGACTCCGACAAGCGGCCGACCGGCGCCGAGGAGCCCGCGATCGACGCCGAGAAGTCAGCGCGGAGCCGCCGCCCGAGGCCGATGAGCCGACGAAGCGATCGAGCCGTTGCCGAGGAGCCGACGGTGCGATCGAGCGGACCACCCGCGCGCCGGTTTGCCGTAGTGCGTCACTACAGGCTCGATCATGTGAGCGCGCCGGGGGGATCCGCGGGTTCCGGACCGGCCGCGATCCTGCCGCCCGATCCCCGAACTCCTATTCCGGTGCCGGATGCCGCAATTGACGTAGCGTCATACCACTTGCGGCATACGGCTTCCGTACTCGTGGGGTGCGCGGCTACGTTCTCGCCGTGACGGACTCCGGCCCGCAGCGTCGTGGCTTCGCCTGGCTCCCGGTCTCGGTGGTGGCGCTCGCGGTGATGGCGTTGCTGCTGATGTTCGCTTCGCGGTACGGCTATCACCGGGACGAGTTGTACTTCCGGGTGCTGGGCCGCCATCCCGCCTGGGGATACGTCGACCAGCCGCCCGGCACACCGCTGCTCACCCGCGCGTCGATCGCCGTGTTCGGGGACACCGTGCGCGGTCTTCGGGCGCCCGCCGTCCTGGCGGCGGGCGCGGTGGCGTACCTGTGCGCGCTGGTCGCCCGGGAGACCGGCGGCGGCCGTGGCGCCCAGACGCTGGCGGCCGCTGCCGCCTCGGGGACGCTCGTGCTGACCTTCGGGCATCTGTTCGTGACCACGTCGCTGGACATGGTCATATGGCTGGCCGTCGCCCTGTTCGCCTTCCGGGCGCTGCTGCGTGACCAGCCGAGGTGGTGGCTCGCCGTCGGCACGGTGGTCGGTGTGGGCCTCTACAACAAGCTGCTGGTGCTGCTGCTCCTGGCCGCGCTGGGTGCCGGTCTGCTGGCGGTCGGACCGCGCCGGGTGCTGCGCTCGTGGTGGCCGTGGGCGGGGACGGGGCTGGCCGCGCTGATCGGCGTACCGAACCTCGTCTACCAGGTCACCCATCACTTCCCGGTGCTGACCATGGCCGGCGCGCTCCGCTCGGACAAGGGCGCCCTGGGCGGCGTGCTGAACATCCCGTTCTTCTTCCTCACCGTCGGACCGCCGCTGTCGTACATCGCCGTGGTGGGCCTGCTCCGGGTGCTGCGCAATGCGGAGTTACGGCCCGTACGCGCCTTCGGCGTCGGCTATCTCCTGCTGCTGGTGCTGCTCTGCGCCGTCGCCGCACAGCCCTACTACGCCATGGGCATGGTGCTGGTGCTGTACGCGGTGGGTTCCGTGCCGGTGGCGCGGGGGCTGGCCGAACGGCGGCGCGGCCGGGCGCTGTTCGCGCTCCTCCTCGCACTGAACCTGGTGACCTCGGTGGCGTTCGCCCTGCCGGTGCTCTCCCTCCACAGCCAGGAGAAGCTGCACCTCGCCGAGGCCGACCAGGGACTCGGGGACGAGATCGGCTGGCCGCGCTACGTCTCCCAGATCGCCGCCGTCTACCGCCCCGGCGCGATCGTCATCACCGGCAACTACGGCGAGTACGGCGCCCTCGACCGCTACGGCGCCGCCCACGGCGTCCCCCGGCAGGTCCTCTACAGCGGCCAGAACGCCCTGCGCACCCTGGGCACCCCGCCCGACTCCGCCCGGACGGCCGTCGTCGTCGGCATCGACGACCGGGCCTGGCTGTCCGCCCAGTTCGCCGACTGCCGTGCCGAGGGCCGGCTGGACAGCGGCTACCACATCGACAGCGAGGAACAGGGCCGCGCCGTCTACCTGTGCCACGGCCCGGTGCGGCCGTGGCACGTCCTGTGGCCGCGTTTCCTGCACTACGACTGACTACTGGGCGCGGTGCTCCTCCACGTCCATGGCCTGGTTGATGACCTCGTTGAGGTGCTCGGGATCGGGGACGTGCTTGAGGGTGAGCAGGCCGTGCTCGGAGGCGGACTGGATGGAGACGGTGCCCTCGTGCAGGATGCGCTCCCACAGAGTGGCCCTGAACGACACGTCGTTGATCCGCGACAGCGGAATGCTGTGCTCGGTCTTGGTCAGGAAGCCGCTGCGCCGGTAGATCCGCTTCGAGGTCACGAGGTACACGGTGCCGCGCCAGGCGAGCAGGGGTATGAGCCAGAGCCAGAGCGAGGCGATCACCGCGAGGCCGGCCACCACGTAGTCGGCGGCGGGGCCGAAGTCCAGCAGCCAGAACAGCACGCCGGCCACCAGCCAGACCAGGACCAACAGGACGAACTCCGTGAACAGTTCCGTCCAGTGCTGGCGTGTGGCGTACACCAGCTCCTCGTCATCCGCGAGGTATCTCTCCGCGTAACCCATTACAGTCCTCTCGACCCGACCGGCGCTGTGCCGCGCAGAGCCTACACAGCGGTGGTTACGCGGATTTCACGAGTTCAGGCGGCACACCCGAGGCGGCTTCAGCCCGTTGCCGCGGACCGGCCCGCGCGGCGCGAGCGGCGGTTGCGCCACCGGGTCACCAGCCACAGGACGTTGACCCCGCCCAGGGTGACCAGCACCGCGGCCGAGTCGGCGATGCGGGCGAGGCCGTGGCCCGGTCCAAGGCCCCGGGCGGCGCGGACCAGCAGGGTGATGTCGGCGGGGAGGGTGACGGCGGCCATGAAGGCCAGACAGACCACCGTGCCCGCCACGAGGACGGCGCTGTAGAGACGGACGGCCCGGCGCTCGTGCGGGGGCAGCCGGGTGCTGGGGTCGGCGGCCCCGCCCCGGCGCCCCGGGGGCCGCATCGTCCTGCGGAACACGTAACGGGCGTAGGCGAGTCCGTCGCCGTACAGGTTCCGGCAGCCGGTGAGGTCCTGGAGGACGAAGTACAGGTCGGTGCGGGTGAACACCATGAACTGGAAGGGCAACGGCAGCAGCGCCAGCAGCAGGGCCGCGGCCAGGATCCGGTGGGTCGTCGTTGCGGTGTCCGTGGCGGCGAGGACCAGGAGCAGGGCCGACGCGACGGACAGGTTGAGCGCGATGCCGGCGAGGTAGGCCGTCAACCGGTGGCGGCGGGGGGCCAGTTCGATGCCGCTGATGTCCGTCTGCATGACCAGGAACTGCAGCCGGGTGCCCAGCCGCATCTTCCCCGGGACGCCGGCCGCCCGGGCGGTGACCAGGTGCGCCAGCTCATGGGCCAGCAGCAGCGTCCAGCCGGCCGCCGCCCCGGTGAGCAGGACCAGGCTGCCGTGCGGGCTCCACAGCAGGTCGCGGTAGCCCGGGAGCAGGTCGGGGCGGTGGAGGAGGACCGCCACGGCGGCCAGCAGCAGGGCCCCGACGAGGACGGGCAGCGCCGGGTGCAGGGCGTAGCGGACGTGGTGGGGGCGCAGCCGTGGGAGGGACGCGCGCGGTGGTTCGGGGTCCGGAACCGGGTGGTCCCCGATCCGCGCCACGAACCCCAGAGCGGCCAGGTCCCTGACGAAGTCCGGGATGTCGAGTTCCTCACCGGTCTCGGCGCACAGGATCTCCGCGGTACGGCCCACGCTCAGCCCCTCGCCCAGGAGTTCCACGGCACGGGCCCCGGCCGCCGGCAGGGCGACGAAGGTCCGGGTGGCCATACGGCCCACGATCCACTCGTCCCGGTCACGCCGTACACCGAGGTCGTGCAGCAGGACGCGCGTCGACGGCTCGATCCGGGGGACGCCCTCCGCGGCGGTGTCCGTCACGAGGGGTCCGGGAGGGCCGAGGGGTCCAGCGGGGCCGGGCTCGCCGCCGCTGCCGCGCCGCATGCCGGGCAGTCGGGGCGGCGCTCCGCGCGTTGCATGACCGGGTCGCCGGGCATCATGAGGTTGAGGCCGAACCGGTAGCCGGGATCGATCCGGGGGATCCCGCACAGCAGCATCAGCGCGGCGTGGGCCAGCAGGCTGCCGGACAGGCCCGCGGTCACGGCGTTGACCGGGTTCCACGGCATGCGCGGTGAGGCGACCTCCTCGTCCTGGCCGGGCGCGAGCCGCAGATCGCGGCGCTCGGCCTCGGCGCTGCGCAGACACTCCCAGCACGCGCCCCGGCCGGGCGCGAAGACCCCGACGCTCACCAGGGGCCCGCGATAACCGGCCTCGGCCCACGGTGTGCCGGAGGCGAGACAGACCTGGTTGGCCCATCTGCGGATCACGGCGGGACGGTCGGCGGCGAGGAGGAGTGCGTCGTACCGCGAAGCGGTGCCGGGACCGCCGGGGCTACCGGGACCGCCGGGGCTACCGGGAACACCCGGACCGCCCGGGCCACCGGAGGCACCGCGGCCGCCCGGACCGCCGGAAGCACCAAAACCGCCAAGACCACCGGAACCACCGGAACCACCGGAACCGCCGGCACCACCGGTCAGCAGGTCTTCGAGGTCCGCCGGGCCGTGTACCTCGCGGCGTTCGCCGGTGACCGTCGTGTCCGAGTTCAGGGCGCGCAGCGCCGTCAGTGCCGCGTCGATCTTCGGCGTGCCGAGGTCGCGCTCGCGGAAGAGGGTCTGGCGGTTGAGGTTGGACAGTTCGACGACGTCCGGTTCGACGCAGTGCAGCCGTCCGACCCCGGAGGCCACCAGGTCCCGTGCGGCGGTTCCGCCGGTACCGCCGACACCGATCAGCAGGACCCGGGCGCGGCGCAGCCGCAGTTGCGGCTCCCACGCGCTCTCCCTCGGCCCGAGGTCCATCCAGCGCAGCAGCGTCATACCCCTGCCGTACCGCTCGCGTTCCCGTCCGGACAGCTCGGCCGACGGCTCGGCTCCGGCGTCCTCCACGTACCCGGCCGTGGTCAGGTCCGTGATCGCCTGGACGATGTCCGGGTCCGGCAGCGACAGCCCCGGGTGGTGGCGGGACACCTCGGTGACGATGTCCGCGGGACTCCGCGTACCGTCCATGGCCTCCACGAGCGTCCACACCCAGCCGTCGGGATCCAGGACCTCGGCGCCGATGCCGTGCACGACACTCCCGATCCGTACATGGCCGTCGACGGTCCGGTAGGCCCGGTGTTCCGGCTTGATCCGAGGCCGCCGCATCGCGGGCACCGTCATCTTCACGCCAATCTCGTGAGCCCCAACTACCCGAACAAAAGCGGACGTTGACAAGAGTTGTCGGCCGAGCCAACTCTGGCAAGAGCACCTCGAACACGGCACGCCCCAACCGGCGACGGAAGGACACGGCATGGCGAACAAGATCGAGATCCGGCCGCTGGACAAGAAGGAGACCACCGGCGACAGCGGTGGCAACGGCGGCTCGTGACCGGACGCGGATGATGGACCGTTATCCCACGGTCGCGGAAGTCTCCGATTCGGCGCGGCAGTTGGTCTCCCGGTTCCCGGGGTCCGGCCGGCTGCGCCGGATCGGCACGTCCCGTGCCGGTCGCCCGGTCGAGATGCTGTCCGTGGGACACGGGCCGCGTCATGTCCTGGTGGTCGCCCGGCCGCATCCCGACGAACCCGTCGGCGGCGCGACCGCGCTCGCCCTGGCGGAGCGGCTGGCACGCGGCGACCGCCTGTCCCCGGCGATCGACCCCGCCCTCGTCACCTGGGACATCGTCCTCTGCCTGGATCCGGACGGTGCCGCACTGAGCCGGGGGATCGAGGAGGCGACGGCCGGCCCCGGCCACACCCTGGACGCCTACTACCGCAGCGCCTACCGCCCGGTCGCGGCGGAGCAGCCGGAGTGGGCGCCGATCGAGTCGGCGCAACTCCCGGAGACGCAGGCCCTGTTCGATGTGATCGACGAACTCGGGCCGGTTCTGCAGTGCTCCCTGCACGGCGTCGAAGCGGGCGGCAGCTGGGTCCAGTTGACCCGCGGCCTCCCCGGACTCGGGCGCCCTTTCCGGGCGTCCGCCGCGGAGCTCGGCATCCCGGTCCAGCGCGGCACGTTCGACGCCCTGTACTGGGAGAACCCCGGCCCCGGGGTCTACGTGCTGCCGCCGCCGGACAGCACCGGCCGGCTGGCGGCCGGGTCCGAGAACATCGGCCGGTCCACCTGGTGTGCGCCCCAGCGGTACGGCGGTGTCACCGCGATCGTCGAAGTGCCCATGTGGGCGAGCGAACTGGCCGCCGACCCGTCCCCGCACCCGGACGCCGCCGGCGCGCTGCGCGACCTGGCCGCGCTGGTACGGGACGGCGGACAGCAGGTGACCGCCGTCCTCGACAAGGCGCGCACCTTCCTGCCGCCGGCCGCGGACAATCCGCCCCGACGCGTGCTGGAGTGGATGTCCGACGGTCTGTACGACCTGGTCGCCGACTCCTGGGAGCCGCTCGCCCGGCAGGCGGCCGACGGTCCCCGGCGTCTGACGACGGCCCAGGTCTGCGCCCTGGACATCGTGGCCCGCCGCCAACCGCTCCGCGCCGCGGGCTTGTTGCTACGGCTGCTGGCCGCGGCGGACGACACCGCCGCCCCGGGGCTGCACCGGGATCTCGACGAACTCTTCACCGCCTGGTGCGCGGACTTCGAGCAGGCCCTGCGGCTGCGCTGGGTTCCGGTGCGCGACCAGGCCGAGCTGCAGGCCCGTACGGTCGTGGCCGCCGCCGGGACCGCGCTGACGACGGGAACCGCCCCCCGTTGAAACGCGACCCGACGACGTCGTCCCCGCCGCGCATCGCCAGGGCCCTGGCATCATCACCCGCATGGACGCCATCGGAAACCCGGACATCCTCAGGGCGATCGCGGACGAGCTCGGTGACTGGCGCAAGCTCGCCCAGCCCCTCGTGGCCCGCTACCGGGTCGCGGACGGTGTCGGCGGCGCCGAGTTCGCGGCGGCCGTCGCACGTGAGGCGGCCGCTTCCCGGTACGACATCCCGGAGGTCCGTCTCGGGCCGGGACACGTCGACATCACCCTGTACAGCGTGGACCCCGGGAGCGGCCGGCGCGGGGTGACGGCAGGGGACCTCGACCGGGCTCGCGCCATCACCCGGCTGGCGAAGGAGCACGGTCTGACCGCCGTCCCCGGCGAGGTCACCCAGATCGAGCTCTGCGTCGACACCGCCGCGGATGCCGTGCTGGGGCCGTTCTGGGCCGCGCTGCTCACCGGGGACCCGGAGAACACCCCCGTGACCGACACCGTCTTCGATCCCACGAACCGGGTGCCCGGTACGTGGTTCCAGCGGACCGACGCCCACCCGACTCCGCGTCAGCGCTGGCACATCGACCTCTGGCTCGCGCCGGAGGCGGCGCCGCAGCGCATCGCGCTCGCCCTCGCCGCCGGGGGCACCTTGGTCGATGACACGGATCCGTCGTTCACCGTGCTCGCCGACCCCGAAGGCAACAGAGCGTGCGTCTGCACCGCGCTCGGCCGGGGCTGAGGCCACGCCGGCCTGGCGGTTCCGCCGATCGTCCACGGCGCGCTACGCGTCCCGGCGCAGGGCGGCGGCCGTCCACTCACGGGCTGCGGCCGCCCGGTCCGGGTCCGGCTGGGGCGTGCCGTTGATCGTCGCCACCAGGGAGTGGTACCTGGTCAGCAGCTGCAGGCCGGTCGACGTGGCAGCCCACTGTGCCGCCCTGCCGTCCGGGTCGAACTCGACGATGCTGCGCCGGGCCCTGTCGACGTCCGCAGCGCGGCGCGGCGGGCCCGGAACTGACGCAACCGGTCCTCGACCAGGCGCAGATGCGTGACGGCCAGGTCGTGCAGGGTGGTTTCCGCGGCCAGCACCCGGCGGATGTCGTCCAGGCCGGCCCCCAGGTCGCGCAGGGTGCGCACGAGTTCGAGCCGGGCGATGGCATGCACGTCGTACCGCCGGAAGCCGCCGTCGGTGAGGCCGGTGGGCGTGACGACGCCCTCGTCGGCGTAGAACCTGATCGCGCTCACGCTCAGGCAGGTGCGGCGGGCGACGTTCCCTATGGAGTAGAGCTCGTTCACACCCGTCACTATGGGATCTCAAGCGACTTGAGAGTCAAAGGGGGCGGCGGCCATGTGCCGCTCCCCCCTCCGATACGTGCTTCAGTCGACCACGTGCTTGAGTCGGCCAGGCTCGTTCCGGCGGTGGCGGCCGTCGGTCCGAGGTGGTCGCGCCCGGGTGCGCAGGGCTTCGGGGCCCCGCGACCTGCGCTCTATTCGCGGATGCCCGCGACGTCGATCGCCCGTCGGCGGGTCTCCCGTCCGGTCGCCCCGGACGCGGTGACGACTGTGACGACGGCGCAGAGCGCGACGGTCCCCAGGACCTGCGCCCAAGGGATCACCGTCGGCGCGTCCGTCACGAGTCTGCTCAGCGAGACGTGCTGGGACACCGCCGCGAGTGCGGTCGCCACGGCGGCGAGTACGGTGCCGACGACCACCGCCACGGCGGCCTCGGCGGCAGCGACCTTCAGGATCTGACCGCGCACCGCGCCGGCCAGCCCGAGCAGGGCGAACTCCCGCCGCCGCCCGGCCATCGCCATGATCAGGGTGTTGGCGACCGCGATCAGCGCATAGGCCAGTGCGATCCCCAGGATGACCACCGCGGCGTTGTTCGTCTGCCGGGCGGCGTGCTCGTGCTGGGCCTCCAGGTAGGCGTCATGGGTCAGGAGGCGGGCGTCGGAGCCGGCCAGCGCCCGGTTCACCGCAGCCGTCCGCTGCTCGTCGAGCGGCCGGCCGGCGCCCGCCGTCGAGTCGAGGTAGACCTGGTTCGGCGGCACCGCGCCGGTCAGTGACGCGGACACATAGGTGTCGTCGCCGGTCAGACCGCGCGCGACGACCGCCGCGATGACGGTGGGAACCTTCTCGCCGGTCGGCAGCAGCGTGATCACGTGGTCCCCGGCCGACAGGTCGTCGGACTGGGCCGCGTGCTCGTCGATGACAAGGAAGTTCTCCGGCGGCGAGGCGAGCGAACCGGAGACCAGGGGCGGTGTGACGGTGCTGCCCAGCGCCGTCGCGGGTACGGCGTCGGTGGTCAGCGAGTCGATCTGCTCTCCCTTGGCGGTACCGATCCGGATGTTCATCGAAGCGACGGGGGTGACCCGGACCCCAGGCACGGCCGTCAGCCGCTCCAGCGTGCGGGCGTCGATCCCGGAACCGCCGGGCACGACGACGTCCGCCGCCTGGATCTCCTGCCGCTGGCGGACCAGGACCGCGGCGTCACCGGACTTCTGCATCGTCAGCAGGGCACCGACCAGCCCGACGGCCACCACGATCGGCGCCACCGTGGCGGCCGTACGCCGTCGCGAGGTGAGGATGTTCTCGCGCACCAGCAGCGGTCCGGCCTTGGCCGAGCCGCGCAGCGGGCCGGTCAGCAGCCGGGTGACCGGTCGCAGCAGGATCGGCGCGAGCAGGGTGACCGCGCCGACGTAGAGGAGCGGCACCGCCTCGTACCGGCGGGCACTGGCCGCCAGATACGGCGAGGTCCGGGAGATCACGATCCCCGCGACGACCGCGCCGATCAGCATCCCGATCCCGAGCAGCCAGCGGATCGGCGTCATCCCGCGACGCTCCACCACGCTCTCGCGCAGCACCTCGATCGGCCGGATCAGCGAGACCCGGACGAGGGTGGCGGCCGAGCCGGCCAGCGCCGCGGCCACGCCGACGACGAAGGAGATCAGCAGCGGCAGCGGGTTGAAGGGGATGGTGAACCAGGACGGGGCGACGTCGTGGTCGAGCATCCAGGAGCGCAGCGGCACGGTGCACAGCGGGGCGAGGACGCAGCCGACGGCCGCCGCCGCCAGGCCGATCAGCATCGCCTCGCCGAGTACCATGCGCCGCACCTGCCGCGGCGCGGCACCCACCAGCCGCAGCAGCGCCAGTTCGCGACGGCGCTGCTCGGTGGCGAAGGCGAAGGTCGCGATGACGACGAACACCGCGACGCACACCGCGAGTCCGGTCGTACTGCCTGCCATCGCCTGGGCGTTGGCCAGCGCCTCGGCGCCGCCGGTGTCGTCGGGGTCGATCCGCTTCAGGTCGTCGCCGCTGAGGACCAGGGCCCGGCCGCCCACGAGGGTGGACACCCGGCTCGCACTCTGGTCGGTGACCAGTGCGTTGACGCCGGGCGACAGGCGCTCCGCCTCGGCACTGCTGAAGAAGACCGCGTTCTCGAACCAGAGCGCGTCGGTGACCCCCACCACCCGGTAGGGGCCGGCGCCGTCGGCCGTGACGGCCTCGATCCGACGTCCTGTCAGCGACTTGGTGCCGCCCGCGACGACGATCTCGTCCGCGGCCCTGGGCGCGCGCCCGGCCAGGAGGTGGTAGCCCGCGAAGGCGGCCGAGGTCCAGGGGTGGCCGGTCGTCGCCCCTGAACCGATGCTCAGCCGTACCGGGAAGCTGCGGTCGGCGGTGGCCTTCCCGGCCGCCGTCACCTTGGTCACGACGTCGGCGGGCAGTACCGCGGGGGCCTTCATCGGGCGCCCCTCGAAGCCCTGCGGCGTGACGGCGGTCGAGGCTTCCTTGAACCGCTGCGGCCCCGGATGCGGCGTGCCGAAGGTGGCCGCCAGGGTCAGCGTCATCATGCCGATCATCGTCGTGCCGAGGGCGAGGGCGAGGAAGGCGCCCACGAAGCCCATCAGACGGTGCCGGAGGGTGGCTGCGGCGATGCTCAGCACGGCTTCGTCCCGCTCTCGCCCGGCTCCAGCGCGGCCATCCGCAGGGCCACGGTCTCGACCGTCGGCTCGAACAGCTCACCGGTCACCCTGCCGTCGGCGAGGAAGACGACCCGCTGGGAGTACGAGGCGGCCACCGGGTCGTGCGTGACCATGACCACCGTCTGCCCGTGCTGCTCGACGACGCCGCGCAGCAGCGCCAGGACCTCACGCGCGGTACTCGAGTCCAGCGCACCGGTCGGCTCGTCCGCGAAGATCACCTTGGGCCTGGTCACCAGCGCCCGCGCGATCGCGACGCGCTGCTGCTGGCCACCCGACAGTTCGGCGGGCCGGTGCTCGCCGCGCTCGGCGAGACCGACCTCGGCCAGCCCCTTGTCGATGGCCGCCGGATCGATCGGACGCCCGGCCAGGCGGAGCGGCAGCTCGATGTTCTGCCGGGCCGTCAGCGCCGGGATCAGGTTGAAGGACTGGAAGACGAAGCCCATGTGCTCGCGGCGCAACTCGGTCAGAGCCCGCTCGGAGAGCCGGTGCAAGGGCGCGCCGTCCAGCAGGATCTCGCCCGCGTCGACCCGGTCGAGGCCCGCCGCGCACTGCAGCAGCGTCGACTTGCCCGAGCCGGAAGGCCCCATGATGGCGGTGAAGGTGCCCGCCTCGAAGCCGACGTCCACCCCGTCGAGCGCCCGCACCGTGTTGTCGCCGCGGCCGTACGTCTTGTACACGCCCTCAAGCCGCGCCAGCACGCCGGAGCCGTCGCCCGCCGATAACGTCCCGGTGCGCGCGTCACGACGCTGTTCGTCGCGGTTACGGTCTGTGATTCTGTTGAGCAAGGACTTGGACCTCTCGGAGTTCTCAGGTGGGTTGACGTACGGACGCTCCCGATGCGGGCCCCGCGAAACGCGAATCCCGCTCACTTCCCAGAAGAACGCTCCACAGTCCCTCGATACCTGAGCACCGGACCTGGTTTGATCTGGTCTTGACCAAGCCCCCTTGATCAGCCGCCGGTAGCGGGGCGGCGATTTACCACCGCTACTCCCCAGCGGCGAGGGCCGGTTACGGTTCCGGGATGCTGACGAACCTGATCGCTCGGACGCCCGCCCGTCTGGGGCGCATCCTGCTCGCGGTGGCCGTCTTACTGTTGGCGTGGACCGTGTACCTGGGCTCCGTCATGGGCGGCGAGGTGCCGGCGCAGAACTGGTCGGTGTCCTGGACCGGCCTCGATCTGCTCGAGGTCGCCACACTGACCGCCACCGGCCTGCTGGCGATACGAAGGAGCCGCGCGGCCTCGCCGGTCGCCGCCGCGGCCGCGGCGCTGCTGCTGCTGGACGCCTGGTTCGACGTGATGACCGTGGACGGCCCCATCGACTGGTACATCGCGTGCGCCATGGCCCTGGGCGTGGAACTGCCCGCCTGTTACGTGATGATACGTCTGTCGAAGACCGCTTTGGACTGGCCCGGCCGGCCTCCTGGTGATTGAGCAGACCTCGACGCCGGTCACATCGCCTTGGGGACGCGTCAACTTCGGTCTTGCTCCCGGTCGGGTGGTGGAAGGGGCAGCCGTCTGGAGGCTGCCCCGGCGCGCCGTCAGGGGCGTGTCTGCATGCCGTTCAGGCGGAGACCCGCCGTGGGCAGACCTCTGCCGAGTTCCGCGGGCAACGGGCCTGCTTCACCGGGCCGGCCCCGCACGACGCTGCCGCTCTCACCTCCCCCAGGGTGATCGAACAGCGGTACAGGAGCAGTCGGCGCCGGAGCACCGTACGGGCGGTCGCCGTTCCGCCCCGTCACCAGACCGGTGAGGCGGCCGGAGGGCTCCACGCCGAGTTCGCCGACCAGCAGGGTGCGAAAGCGCTGATACTCGCGGTGTGCCTCGACGAGGTTGCCCTCCGCCAAGTGCACCAGGATGACGGCACGCCGCGCGCTTTCCCGCAGCGGGTCGCCGCGGACGGCCGCGAACGCCATGTCCAGGGCAGCCGCGTACTCTCCGCCCGTGCACAGCACACCGGCGGCTGCCTCCAGCGCGTGCAGGTGGAGTTGACGCAGCCGGTCCCGCTCGAAGACCACCCAGTCCTCGCACCATCCGGGTAATAACTCGCGGATCCGCAGGTTCGGCAGGGCATGGCTCGTGGCGCCGGAGTCGGCCGACCGGCCGGTGACCCGGTGGGCGAACTCGGTCACGTCGGCGCTGATGAAGCTCGCCAGCGCCAGCTGGCGGTGCTCGCCGGCGACCAGTCCCGGAACCACCTGGTTGACCCGCCACACGGTCGTCCGGAGACTGCCGAGCGCACGCTCCTCGGACACCTCCCCCCACAGAGTGCCCGCGACGACCGTTCGCGGCGAGGGCCCCTGGATGGTCAGATAGGCCAGCAACCGCTGGGCGCTGTCGGCCAGATGAATCCGATCATCCCCTATCTCCAGCCGGAAACCGTCGAACAGCTTCAGGTGCCCGGGCCTGGTCATCGCCTGCTTGGGCACGACGCGAGATGCCACTTGCTCCCCCCTCATGCTCCCCCCGCTGAACTTGTTGATATCCACAACAAATGTATGGGTGGGCGCCACCTCAGTACAGGCCGAACGAGGCTCAGGGTGCCGGTGCCACGAATGTGACGGTCCTGTGACGGCGGCGGCCATAGCCTCGTCGCCGGCGAGCCACCGGCCGCCTGACCGTCCGGCCTTCGCGCGCGGCCCATCGCGCCGGCGGCCCGGAGAAGGGAGCACCGTGACCACCAGCACTCCCTACCCCGGCGTCTACGTCCAGGAGGTCGCCGGCGGGGTACGGACCATCACCGGCGTCGCGACCTCCATCACGGCGTTCCTCGGCAGGACCCGCCGCGGCCCGGTGGACCGGGCCACGGTCGTCAACAACTTCGCCGACTACCAGCGGATCTTCGGCGGGCTGTCGACGGACAGCACGGTGAGTTCCGCGGTGCGCGACTTCTTCGCCAACGGCGGCGGTCAGGCTCTGGTGGTCCGGGTGACTCCCGGCACCGTCAAGGCGACCCCTGCCCGTCTCACCCGCCCGGCGGCGACGCCGGGCGGCAAGGACACCGCCGCCGACACCACCGCCGTCGACACCGGCACGGACCTGGTGCTGGTGGCCGCCGAACCCGGTTCGTGGGCCGACCAGTTGACCGCCGCGGTCGTCTACGACAGCACAGTGGACCTGACCGAGGTGGCCACGCGGCTCGGCACGACGGCCGACGAACTGTTCAACCTCGTCGTCACGGACGGCGCCACCGGGCAGCAGGAGACCATCCGCAACGTCACCGTCACCGCCGGCGCCCGGCGGCTGGACCAGGTGCTGCAGGCCGAGTCACGGCTGGTGCGCGTGTCCGACACACCGGGTCTGCCCGAGCAGCGCCCCCGGGAGACGACGGCCGACCAGCCGCTGGCTGTGGCCGAGGCCGACGCCGGCACGGACGGCGGCGATCTGACAGAGGACGACTACACCGCCCCCGCGCTGCAGGCCACCCACGGCGGACTGTACGCCCTGGACCAGGCCGACCTGTTCAACCTGCTGTGCGTACCGCCGCCGGTCGCCGGGGGCGACACCCCGCCGGGCGTCTACCGGGCCGCGCTCGCCTACTGCGTTCGGCGCCGGGCGGTGCTCATCGTCGACCCGCCGGGCGGGATGACCGTGGCGACCGCCGCCACGACTCTGTCCGGCCTCCAGCTCACCGGCTCGGACGCGCGCAACGCGGCGCTGTACTACCCCCGCATCCTCCAGGCCGACCCGGCGGCGGGCGGACGGCTCGGCACATTCCCCGCGTGCGGGGCGATCGCCGGGGTCATCGCCCGTACCGACGCCTCACGCGGAGTGTGGAAGGCTCCCGCCGGACTGGACGCCGCCCTCGCCGGCGCGGCCGATCTCGCGGTCGGCCTCACCGACGCGGAGACCGGCGAGCTCAATCCGCTGGGCGTCAACTGCCTGCGGGCGTTCCCCGGCGCCGGGCTGGTGGTCTGGGGCGCTCGGACGCTGCGCGGTGCGGACCAGCTGGCCGACGAGTACAAGTACCTGCCCGTGCGGCGGCTGGCCCTCCACATCGAGGAGAGCCTGTACCGGGGCACGCAGTGGGCGGTCTTCGAGCCCAACGACGAGCCGCTGTGGGCGCAGATCCGGCTCAACCTCGGGGCGTTCATGCAGGGCCTGTTCCGGCAGGGGGCCTTCCAGGGCACCACCGCCCGCGACGCCTACTTCGTCAAGTGCGACCGCGAGACCACCACGGCGGACGACGTGAACCTCGGGCGCGTCAACATCGTCGTCGGTTTCGCGCCGCTGCGCCCCGCGGAGTTCGTGATCCTGCAGATCCAGCAGATCGCCCAGGCGTAGGCCGCACCGGGCACGAGGAGCAGACCATGGCCCAGTTCAGCGTGAACGCGCAGCGCTTCGATCCGTACAAGAACTTCAAGTTCCGGGTGCGCTGGGACGGCCGCTATGTCGCGGGCGTCAGCAAGGTCGGAGCGCTCAACCGCACCACCGAGGTGGTCACCCACCGGGACGGCGGAGATCCCAGCAGCAGCCGCAAGTCGCCGGGCAGGACCGAGTACCAGGCCATCACGCTGGAGCGGGGCGTCACCCACGACACGGACTTCGAGACATGGGCGAACAAGGTCTGGACGCACGGCTCCGGGCTCGGCTCCGAGGTCTCCCTGCGCGACTTCCGCAAGGACATCGTGATCGAGGTCTACAACGAGGCCGGCCAACTCGCCCTCGCCTACAAGGTGTTCCGCTGCTGGGTCTCGGAGTACCAGGCGCTGCCCGAGCTCGACGCGAACGCCAACGCGGTCGCCATCCAGCACCTCAAGCTGGAGAACGAGGGCTGGGAACGCGACCTCGACGTACCGGAGCCGACCGAGCCCGGCTTCACCCCGCCCGGCGGGTGACGCACATGACGCGGCAGGCAGTGGACACGGCGGACCCGTCGTGGACCCTCGCGGCCTGGGAACGCGGGCTGCGCGAGGACCCGTTGGACCGGGCCGTGACCCTGCTGTCCGCGGTCGCCGGGCTGGGGCGCGAGGACGCCGAACGCACCGAACTGGGCGTGCGGGACGCGATGTTGGCGACGGCGCTGGAGCGGCTCACGGCAGGCACGGCCATCTGGGGCTGCGTACGCTGCGCGAGGTGCGGAGAGCAGCTCGACGTGCCGGTCCATCCGGCGGCGCTGCCCCGCGGGCCGCGGTACGACCCGGCGCGGCCGCTGGAGGTGGAGGTCGCCGGCGTCCGGATCGCCTTCCGGCTGCCCGACACCGGTGACCTGCGGGCGCTGGCCGGCACCGACGATCCGCGGGCCGGCCGGTGGCTGCTGCTCGCGCGCTGTCTGCCGGACGGCGCGGACGGCATCGACGAGGAGGCCGCGGCGCTGATCGAGGCCGCGATGGAGGAGGCCTCGCCGGGCGCCGCGGTGACCCTTGCCGTGGACTGCCCGGTGTGCGCGGCGTCGACCGTCGCGGCCCTGGACCTCCCCGCCCTGCTGTGGGCACAGGTGCAGACCCGGGCCCTGACGCTGCTGCACGAGGTGCACGTGCTGGCCCGCGCCTACGGCTGGACCGAGCCGGACGTGCTCGCCCTCAGCCCGGCGCGCCGCGCCGCCTACCTGGAACTGGCCGCCGGATGAGCGGGCTGCTGACCGGCCTCGTCGAGCGCACCCTCGGGCTCGTGCCCGTGCTGGAGCCGCGGCCGAGATCGCGGTTCGAACCCGTGGCCGAGGACGGTTTCGAGGTCGTCGTGCCCGAACCCGTGGACGGCCTCGTCCTGGCGCGCCAGGACGCACGCCCGCCGGACACCGACGTGGCACCCGAGCATGCCCCACGGCAGGAACGGCGAGCCGAGTTTCCCGCCCCCGGACAGCCGCCGGAGCCGATCGCCCCGACCCGTGAGGCCTCTGACGCCGGCGCGCCCGTAAGCGATATGACGCCGCAGCAGAAGGAGCAGGCCGCCGCGCGGACAGGACACCGGCCAAGCCCGAAGGAGTCCGTCCGTCCGTCGCCTCCGGAGCGGGCCACCGCGCGGCCGGCGTCCCCACGCCGCCCGGACGAGGAGCCCCCAGCCACCGCCCGGCAGACAGGACACCGGCCAGACCGGGAGGAATCTGTCCGGCCGTCGCCTCCAGAGCAGACCTCCGCGCAGCCGCCGTCCCCACGCCGCCCGGACGAGGAGCCCCCAGCCACCGCCCGGCAGACAGGACACCGGCCAGACCGGGAGGAATCTGTCCGGCCGTCGCCTCCGGAGCAGACCTCCGCGCAGCCGCCGCCCCCACGCCGCCCGGACGAGGAGCCCCCAGCCACCGCCCGGCAGACAGGACATCGGCCAGACCCGAAGGAGCCGGTCCGGCCGTCGTCTCCGGTGCGGGCCACCACGGGCCGCGACGTCCCCGAGGAGCCGCCCGCCGCCGTGAGCGGGCGTCCGCGGCCCCGCTTCGCCCACGGGTCCGCCGCGGCCGAAACAGCCCCTCGTACGGAACCGGTCGTCACCAGCCCCGTAACCGCGTCCGGCGCGCCTCTCGGCGAACACGGCCCGCTGATCGCCGGCCGGACGGACGGTGGCGCGGCCGCTCCCCCGGCCGCCGGGGGCACGCACCCGGTCTCCACATCCATGAGCCCCCCAGGAGAGCCGGCCGGCCCGCCGCCGGACCCGGCCGTCGTCCGCGCCGCGCTGCGACAGGCCCTCCCCGCGCCGCGGGCTGGGACGGGCGGTGCCGGGGACCCGGAACGGGCCACCGCGGCGCCCCGCATCACGGTCAACATCGGCCGGGTCGAGCTGCGGACCGTGGCCCGGCCCGCCCCTTCCGGCACCGCCCGGCCCGCCGGCCCCGGACCGCGCCAGGAGCCGGCCGACGGCGCCCGGCCGCTGTCGCTCGCCGACTACCTCGCCGGCCGCGACCAGGGAAGTGGCGCATGAGCAACCACCTCGCCGTCGCGATGGTCACCGCCGTGATCAGCCGGCTGCTGAGCGAGTCGCTGGCGGCGGCCGGACCCGGCGGTGTGGAGAACGCCACCGTGACCACCCTGCGCCCGCAGACCCTCGCGGCAGCGGCGGACGACACCTTGCACGGCATCAACGTCTACCTCTACCGGGTCGTCCCCAACGCGTCCTGGGCGGCGTCCGCGCTGCCGACCCGCCGTGCCGACGGCACCCTGGTGGACCACCCCAGGCAGGCGGTCGACCTGCACTACCTCCTGACCTTCTCGGGCGACGACTCCGCGCTGGAACCGCAGCGGCTGCTCGGGCTCGCGGTCACCACGCTCGCCGCGCATCCGGTGCTCGGCCGCGAACTGGTGCGGTACGTGGTCCAGCAGGCGGCACAGACGGATCCGGCCGGCTGGCAGCAGTACACGGACCTAAACCAGCAGCCGGACGTGGTCCGCACGAGCCTGCTGCCGCTGGACGTGGAGGAGATGAGCAAACTGTGGTCGATGCTCTTCCACAGCCCCTACCGGCTCTCTCTCGCCTACCAGGCGACGGTGGTGCTGCTGGATGCTGCGGAGTCCCCCGCCGCACCGGCGCCCGCGGTGGTCACGCGCGTGGTGACGGTGCAGCCGTCGGCCGCCGCTGCCGCAACCGGCGGAAGCTGAGCGGCCGATGACCGAGCCCGCCGAGCCCACGGACGCCTGGCTGTCGGCCAACCACCGCTATCTGGTCGCGGCCCTGGAGGCCCTGCGCTGCCGGCTCGACGACGACGATGATCCCGCGCCGCTGCGGAAGGCCCAGAGCGCCCGCAACCGGGTGCGGCGTGCCATGACCGAGCCGCCCGCGCTGGACCGGATCGCGGACGGCTTCGGCCTGTCGCCGTTCGAGCGGGACGTGCTGCTGCTGGCCGCGGGCCCCACGCTCGACACGCCGTTCGCGCACGTCTGCGCACAGGCGCAGGGCGACAGTTCGCGTACCTATGCGACCTTCGCCCTGGCCCTGACCAAGCTGCCCGGGGCGCAGTGGAACGCCCTCAGCCCGGCGGGCCCGCTGCGCCGGACACCACTGCTGCGGCTCGCCCATCCCGACATCCCCACGACGAGCGCCCTGTACGTCGAGGAACGGATCCTGCACGCGCTGGCCGGTCTCTCGTACCTCGACCCCGAGCTGGAACCGCACACCGCGCCGCTCGCCGAGCCCGGGGCCCTGTCCCCTGCACTCCAGGAGGCCGCGCGGTCCGTGGCGGCGATCTGGTCGGCCGAAGGGGCGCCGGGGGCGGTGCCGGTGCTGGTGCACGGTCGTCAGCGGGCCGGACTGCGGCATGCCGCGGCTGCGGCCTACCGGTCGGCGGGGCTGCGGTCGGTCTGTCTGCGGGCGGCGGATCTGCCGGCCGACCCGGTGGCGCGGGACCGGCTGGCGCGGCTGTGCGAACGGGAGTCGGTCCTGGCCGGGATCGGCTGGATCATCGATGTGGACGATGCGGTGCCCGAGTGCGGCCGGACGGCGTTGGACCTGGCGGGCCGGCTGGCGGCGCCCGTGGTGGTCACTGCACACGAGCCGTTGGACGGGCCGGGGCCGCGCCGTCCCGTCCGGGTGGCGGTCGGCCGCGCCTCGGCGGACGAACTGCGCACCGTCTGGCGGCAGGCGCTGGGCCCGGCCGCCGCGGGCCTGGACCGCTGGATCGACATGGCCGCCGGTCAGTTCGACCTGGACGCGGACGACGTGGCCTCCGTGGCCGGGCAGGTTCCGGCGGCGGCCGACCCGGACGACACCGGGGCGCGGTTGTGGGACGCCTGCCGCCGCCAGGCCCGGCCCGCCCTGAACGGCCTGGCCGAGCGGATCGAGCCCCGCGCCCGCTGGGAGGACCTGGTGCTGCCGGACGTCCAGCTGCGGGTACTGCGGCAGATCGCCGCCCACGTACGGCACCGGCTCACCGTCTGGGAGGACTGGGGCTTCGCCGCCCGCAGCGGCCGGGGCCTGGGCACCGCCGCGCTGTTCTCCGGGCCCAGCGGCACCGGCAAGACGCTGGCCGCCGAGGTGATCGCGGGCGCGTTACGGCTCGACCTGTACCGCATCGACCTGAGCCAGGTGGTCGACAAGTACATCGGCGAGACGGAGAAGAACCTCAGCCGTGTCTTCGACGCCGCCGAAGCCGGCGGCGCCGTCCTGCTCTTCGACGAGGCCGACGCGCTCTTCGGCAAGCGCAGCGAGGTCCAGGACAGCCACGACCGGCACGCCAACATCGAGGTGGGCCATCTGCTCCAGCGCATCGAGGCCTACCAGGGGCTGGCCGTCCTGACCACCAACCTCAAGGACGCCCTCGACCCGGCGTTCCTGCGCAGGCTGCGCTTCACGGTCCCCTTCCCGTTCCCGGACGCATCAGCCCGCGAGGAGATCTGGCAGCGCGTCTTCCCCGAGCAGACGCCCGCCGAGGGCCTCGACCCGGCGGCCCTGGCCCGGCTGTCCGTCTCCGGCGGCACGATCCGCAACATAGCCCTCGGCGCCGCCTTCCTCGCCGCCGACGCGGGCCGCCCGGTGGGCATGGACCATCTGCTGGCCGCAGCCCGCACCGAGTACGCCAAGTTGGAACGCCCGCTGACCGGTGCGGAGGTGACCGGATGGACGGCGCGGTGAGCGGAGGGGGGCGCTGATGTCCTGGGATCTGAGCAAAAGCCCGAGCAAGTCCGAGTCGGCCATGGTTGCGGTGCGGCGTGTGCTCAAAGCTCGGCGCACCGGGAACCCGCCCGCGCCACGTGACGGCATGGCCTTTGTGGCTCTTAAACCGGCCGCGGGAAAACGCGGACGGGACGACGACGCCTCTGGGCGGGGCAAGAAGGCCCGGGACGAGGAGCCGGAACCCGTCAACAGAGAGAGTCTCCGCGCATGGGCGCAGGGGAGTCTGCAGGTGTCCTGGAACTGGAACACCGGCGTGCTGACCCAGAGTGGCCGGCCACGGCAGCAGTTCAGTTCCGGCGAGGGCACGCATACGGTGGCCTGGACGTCCGTGGACCGGGCGGTGCAGGCCAATCTGAGCGGATCGAAGGACGTCTCCGAGGCGCTCGTCCGGCTGGAGGAAATGGCCGGGCATCTGGCCAAGTCGCCGCTGGCCGGCATCGCGCCGCCGATCGACCAGCAGTTGCGCAAAAAACAGGGAACTGACTACACGGTGAGCGGCGTCGCCGTCGACAACCTGGAGGACAGTCTCGCTTCGGCCAAGGACAAGAAGGACGAGCAGAGCCTGAACGAAGCCATCAAGGACTTCCTGGTGCTGCGCAACACCCTCCCCTTCGCCTCGATCCAGGGACCTGCCCCCGGCGCCGCGGAGGGAACGTACGCACAGCGGCTGACGGAGCGTGAGGCGCTGTTGCAGTCCCGGTTGCAGTCCGGCCGCGTAGCCCGGGCACTTCCGAAACGTACCCAGGCAGAGATCAAATTCGCCACCTGGCGGCTGGTCGACACCGCCGCGCTGTTGGGCGAGCTGACCGACTCGGACGTGACCTACGGATCCGACGTGGCCACCACGACCTTCAGCGCGGTGGTCGCGACCCTCCTGGACGAAATCTCCCGATGGGCTCCCCTGTCGCTGCAAGCGGCGAACTTACTCGTGCCTGGCGCGGGAGCGACGAAAAACGCGGAGGCGGTCGTGGCCTCGCTGGAAAGCTATCTGGGCGAAGAGCTGAGCCAGGCCACCGCCGAGGACAAGAGAGCCGCGGCCCAGTGGCAGCGCGAGACCGGGGGCACTGGGCAGGCGGCTTCCAGGCCCCGTGAGACGGCCAAGGCCTGGCAGGCACGTGCCGACTGGCTCGGCCGTCACAACAAGGCTTTGGAGAAGCAGATCAGGACGCACCTGGAGTGGGTGGGG
The DNA here is from genome assembly GCF_003814875.1 of Streptomyces sp. Ag109_O5-1. Taxonomy (GTDB): domain Bacteria; phylum Actinomycetota; class Actinomycetes; order Streptomycetales; family Streptomycetaceae; genus Streptomyces; species Streptomyces sasae. The sequence continues at coordinate 4,518,896 of NZ_RKQF01000001.1, forward strand.
GTCTACGGGTTCGCGCCGACCCACGTCGTCCGCGGCAAGGAGCCCCTCACGGTGACCGCCGACTTCTCCGGCGGCACCCTGAGAGTGGCGATCTCCGGCAGGCCCCAGTCACCGTACAGCGGCAGCCAAGGCAGTCACATCACCGCCTGGGAGGTGGAGCGGCTCGCCACTGAGAACCGTCTGCAGGACAAGACCCCGGAAGACGTCGCGGAAGAACTCCAGGCCATGTACGACGAGTGCCGGTCGACGCCCAGTGCGAAGCTCGTGAAACGCCTCCCCGAAGATGAGCGGGCTTCCACCGCAACGCTCATGAAGGACGCGCTGGAGGCCCTGGGCGAAGCGATCGAGGATCTTCCGGCAGCGGACGACCTGGCTCCGGTGGTCGTCAAGGCCGTACAGGCTTACCAGGACTACAGGAATGCCCTGCCCTTCGCCACGACCTTCGCCGGAAGCCGCTCGGGGCATGGCGAGGGGACATATCTGAAGAACGCCGGGAAAATGAGCCGCAACGACCTGAGCAAAGCGCTCTTCGACAACGAATCGCTTGAGGACGAGATCGATTACCTGGGCTTGCTGAAATACCGCGAGGCCATCTTCAAGGCCAGGCGTCTGGAGCACCGCACGCAGTTCAACCTGGCCTTCCCGGAGTGATCCGCCGCCACCGGGACCAGAGGGACGACACCGTGACCACCGAAGTGACCGTCGCCATCGACACCCTGGTCGTCGAGGTGGACGAGGCGACCGCGCGCGCCGTCGCCGAGGGCCGTGTCGAGGCCCTGGCGCCGGCGCTGCTGGCCGCGCTGCGCGGTCACCCGGCGTTCACGGACGCCGCTCAGCCGGCGCCCAGCCGGATCACCCACAGTGTGGGCCCGTGCAGGGACGCCGTCGCTCCGAAGGCACCGCCGGTGGCCGCGAACTGCACGGTGTGACTGCCTGCGGTCACCTGGGCGGAGCCGATCGTGGTCGCCGGTACCCACGTCGTGGCTCCTCCCGGAAGGGCCACAAAGCCGACTCCCCACTCCGCTGTGCCTTCCTTGTTGGTGATGGCTCCGTCGACCATGACGTGCAGGATCAGGGGGTGGTTCGGGTCCGTGGTGCTGGCGTGGCCATGGCCGATGAGCAGCAGGGTGGCCGGCGTCTGGAACTGGATCTGCCCGCTGATCATCGTGGCCGTGGACGCGTTGAAGTCGAAACCCCACTGCCCGTTGTCCGGCTTCAGCAATTGCACGCCGAGGGACTGGCTGCTCAGCGCCGGTGCGGTGAGCCCGCCCTGCGCCGTGAGCGGGCCGGTCACCGTGCCGCCCGAGAGGTCGAGCTTGCCGGTCTCGTGCCGCAGTACGGCTGCGGCGATGTCGTTCCAGTCGGCGGACCGCACCGGGTCGCCGGGGGCCTTGTCGGCCAGGTTCTGGTCAAGCGTCATCGCTGTGTCTCCTCATCGGCTCGCCGCCATCGGCAGATCACTGGAAAACTCGCTCGTCGAACGACGAGGCGTCGAACACCGCGCCGTCGGGGGAAAGCTGCACCCAGAACCAGCTGGTGAAGTCGGCGCCGCGCACGTCGTCCACGGTCGGCAGCAGCAGGTCGGTACCGCCGTCCTCGGGCCGGATCCGGCCGAGCGCGAGGCCGTTGAGGACCCGTTCGGGGTCGGCCGCGTGGACCACGGCGCGGCCGCAGACGGTGAGGCGGCAGTAGAGCCGGTCGGCCAGTGCGCCGTCGAGCAGCCGGATCGTCAGCTGTTGCAGCCAGTCGTGGAGCGCGTCGGCCGGCTCCCAGGTCAGCTGCTGTCCGGCGACGGCGGTGCGGCCGGCCAGCGTCACCGGCTGGGTGCCGAGGACCGCGCCGGGAGGCAGGTGCCAGTCGGCGCGGTCGGCGGACGACAGCGGAAACGGCAGGTCCATGGTGACTGTGAGCACCGGACGGCCGGTGGTCACCACCGGGACGGGCGGGCCGTCCAGCGCCACGGCCAGGCCGCCCAGCAGGTCCGCGGGGCTGATCCCGGTGTCGTTGCGCAGCTCCCGGCCGACGCCGGTGAGCCGGACGTCGACGACGTGCAGGCCGGGGGCGAAGGGCGGTGAGGACGCGTCGGGCCGTGTCTCGGCGAGCGGGGTGAACAGCGCCCGGCAGTCGTATGTCCTGGTCCAGACGCCGTCGTTGAGGTCGAGCAGGGCGATGGCGGCGGTGTGGTGCTCGATGCCGTCCGGGGCCTGGAACGCCGGTGTGCCGTCGGGGTCGCGGGGCCATTCCACGGTGCCCGCGAGATCCGGGTCGAGGTCGGTGTCCTCCCAGGCGGCGGTCCTGGCCGGGATCAGCCAGTAGTCGCCGGTGCGGTGCGACGCGCCGTCCTCGAACTCGATCTGTACGCCGTCCTCCAGGTCGACCCATCCGCCGCCGACGGGTACGGCGCCGGGCGAGTCCCAGCGCCGTACGACGACCGGGTCGGCGAGGTCCCCGTCGGCCGGGGCCGGGCCGCTCCACTCCGTCACGCGCAGCGTGGTGCCGTCGGCCGCGTCCAGGCGGCCCAGGAAGCCGTGTTCGCGGCGCCGGGTGCGGGCCAGGTCGCAGACCTCCACCCAGTCGCCCTTGGCGAAGCCGAGCCGTTCGTCGCGGGCGGGGCTGTCGATCGCCAGGGTGGCGGCGGTCGCGTCCGTGGTCAGGCCTACCACCAGGGCGGCCACCGAGCCGTTGTCCCGCGACCACACGAACGACGGGACGTCCTCGCCGCCTCTGTGGATCTCGACCCGGTACAGCTGGTTCTCCAGGCGGCGGTAGCCGGCCGAGGGCGGGATGACGCACGGGGTGGTGGCGGTGGCGTCGGGCTCGGCGCGGGCCCGCAGCCGCCCGGACGGCAGGCTGCTCCGCGGTGCCCAGGGCGCGGCGACGTCGGCGGGCACCGCCTCGGGGCCCGGGGCCGGCTCCAGCCGCACCTGCCAGACGGTACGGCTCCGGGTGCCGGTGTCGGGGCCGCCGAGGGCCACCTCGCGCAGGTCGGGGCGCTCCAGGGCGGTGAGGTGTTCGCGCCACACGTCCAGGTAGGCGACGTAGCGACCGTCGCCGGTGGGCAGCCGGGCACCGGGCAGCTCGGGCTGGGCGGCGAGCGGCACCGGGGCGTCGATCTCGCAGAGCACGCCGTCGACGTAGTAGCGCCCGGCGGACAGCGTCAGGTCCGCGCCGGGAGTGGCGGCCGGGGTGCCGCCGCCGGGAGTGGTGATCGCGAAGCCGGCCGCGTCCTTGGGGCCGCCGTGGACGCCTACGGTGTCCCGGGCGGTGGTCTCGTCCAGGTGCAGCTGGATGTCCAGCTGCTCGTTCCAGTCGGCGTCGAGCGCGACCCGGCCCTGCTGCAGCAGCACGCCGCGGTAGTGGTTGCCGGGACGGAACGTCCGCCGGGTGAAGTCGCCCTTCATCGTTGTACCTCCACCGTCGTGTGAGCCCGCTCGTTCCGCTCAGTCCGCAAGGAAGACACCCGCCTCCAGGCCGAACCGCAGGTGGTCGTCGAGGCGGCCGGCCAGGTCGGCCAGCCGCCTCGGTTGCCGCACGAAGCGGTACGCGCCCATCTCCGCGCCGTTCTCCGCGCCCTCGGCGATCTCCGCGGGGCAGTGTGCGGCGAGCCGCCCGAAGCCGGGCGCGGCCGGGTCGAGGGTGTCGAAGGCCGGGGCGACCCGGCCGGCCGCCGCGTCGTCGGCGGGCTGGCAGCGGTAGCGGCGCGGCACGCGGGAGTCCGGTGGCGCGTAGCTGAACCGCAGGTAGCCCTGCTGGCGCCAGACGACCTCGGCGCGGTCGCGCAGGATGCTGTCACTGACCGTCAGGCTGCGGGCGGTGATGCGGCCCAGGACGGTGCTCGCCTCGATCCCGACGTCCGCCGGCTGCGCGTCGAGGGCGAGCCCGTCGGCGCGGGGACCGAGGATGCTGTCGGCCAGATCCAGCCTGGGGACGTCGTTCAGCCGGACTCCGGCGCAGACGGTGCGCAGCAGCCGTACGGCCAGCCGCGGATTGGCCTCGGCCGAGATCAGACCGCCGTCGGGGAGGGCGGCGGCGCGGTCGCCCGCCAGGGTGCAGCCGGACACCACGAGGCTGTCGAGGTTCCCGGGCGCGACGGTGATCCGGCCTTCGACCGACAGACCGTCCAGGACCAGCTGGGACGGCTGCGCCACCTGGCCGCCGGGGGCCGCCGCCTCGATGGTGCCGGTCAGATGCGGCCGCAGGCCGAAGGCGCCCAGGGCGGCGGGGCGTCCGGCGGCGGCCAGGACGATCAGCCGGCTGCCCGGCGGGATCAGGATGCGCCGGGGGCCGGTGAGGTCCTCGTCGTAGGTGGCGCTGTCCTGGACGGCGATGACGCCGACCTGTCCGGGGCGCGGGTCGGGACGCTCGTTCCAGGCGGTGACGGCGGCGCCGAGGGTGGTGACGGTGGGCACGGACGGGTCGCCGGAACCGGCGGGGTCGCGGCTCACGGCGATCTGCCAGTCGGGCGCGTCGGGCCAGGGGGTGCCGCCGGCGGCGAGGGCGGTCGCCAGGGTGGCCCGGCGGTCGTACGGCCCGGCGCCGAGGTTGCCCGGGGAGCCGTAGGAGTAGGCGACGCGCACCCGCTCCGGCGCGATGCCGGGTGGCAGGGTGAGCCGGCCGAGTGCCGGGTCGACGGCGACCTGCGGGGCCGCGCCGTCGGACGGTGCGGGCGGGCGGTCCCAGCCGGTGAGGTCGGCGCAGATCAGCCGGGCCGGCTCGACCGGGCCGTCGGGCAGCGTGACCGTCAGCAGCGGGTCGGGTCCGTCGAGCAGGGTGGACGGGGATCCGGCGCGGAGCGCCGTCAGTTCCTGATGCAGCCTCAGGCGGCGCAGCGGGGCCGGGGCGTCGGTCTCCTCGGCGGGGGCCGCGGCCGAACGGGGGCGGCTGAACAGCGGCAGGTCGCGCCCGGCCGGGTCGAACGTCCAGCGGCCGGCCGCCGCGTCCACCGCCCGGGCGTCCACGCCGGTGCAGGGATGGGCGGCGAGCCGCCACAGGTGCAGGCCGACCACGCCGATGTTGTACCGGCCGCGTCGGCGGTCGGCGTGGCGGACGTCCACGGTGCGGGAGGTCCGGTCGAAGGGGGTGCCGATGAGGGCCAGCCGGGCGGTGTCCCGCAGGTCGGGGGTGCGGGTGTCGCCGGGGCGCGGATGGTTGACGTTCTGGGTGGTGCCCAGCAGCCGGAAGTACTCCACGACCCGGACCGGCCAGCCGGTGATGTCGCGGGCGGCATCCTGCAGCTCGCCGGGGGTGCCCTTGCGCCGCCGGTCGGCGAGGGTGTGGGCGACCAGGGCACGGCGCGGGACCGCGCCGCCGGGGCCGCCGGTGAGGTCTCCCGGCCCTCCCCGCCCCAGCAGGTCGGCGAGGTAGGGCAGCACCCATGCGGCGCAGGTCTCGACGAACCAGTTGTCGTAGAGCCCGTCGATGTCCTCGCGCAGGCGCAGCAGTTCCTCCTCGACCACCTCCAGCAGGGACCGCAGGGGGTGGCCGAGTTCGGCGTCGCGGCTGCGGTGGACCTCGGGCAGCAGCCGGTAGACGGGGCGGTCGGGGTCGGCGGGGGTCACGGCACCAGCTCCGTCACGGTGATCCGGCCGGGGTCGGCCAGCAGCAGCTCGGCGGTGAGCACCCCGGTCCGCCCGAGGCGGGCAGGGCGCGCGACGAGCACCTCGGCGACGGCGCCACTGTCGGGGGCATCGACGTCGGGGGCATCCACGAGGTGCAGCGCGCGTACGGTGGCGGCCAGCACGCCGGGCACCTGCTGGACCAGGGTGAGCACGCCGGAGGCGGGCACGGGCCGGGCGAAGTCGCCCCGGTCGAAGGAGTAGGCCGTGCGCAGCGCCTCCTGCACCGCGTCGGCGACCTGCCGCCACTCCCGGTCGGGGGCGGCCAGGACGGCGACGGTGACGGCGAAGGACAGCGGCCGGTAGGTGTCCAGGCCGAGCCGGCCGGGTGGCCGTCCGGCCGCGTCCAGCGCGGCGCGCAGGGCGGCGAGCGTGTCCGCGGGCACGTCCGCCCCGCCGGGGCCGGCCACGGTGAGGTGCACGAAGGGGCGGCGCGCGCCCGGCAGGGCCGTGGCCGTGGCCTTGGCGATGCCGGCGAAGGTGCGGGCGAAGTCCTGGTGGTCGCCGAGGGAGACGACCCGGTCGAAGGTGCGCACCGACAGCGGCGCGGCGGTCCTGCCGTCGTCCAGCCCTTCGGGGGCGGCGCCGCCGGTGGCGGGCACGGGGTTCGTCACGTCCCGGATGCCCAGCGGCCGGACCGGGAGCAGGGAGAGCGCCCCGGCGGCCACGTTGCCCGCGGGGCCGGTGCCGCTGCGGTAGTCGGCCCGGACGTTGTCCTGCCCGGACGGCAGGCGGGCGCCGCGCTCGCCGTCGCCGAACAGTACGCCGGCAGAACCGTCGTCGCCGATCCTGACCACGTACCCGCGGTCGTGGGGGCCCAGCTCGTACAGCGAGGCGGCCTCGGTCCACTCGACGTCGTCGACCCGGACGCTCAGCGAGTCGCGCACCCCGCCGGGCACCGCCGCGGTGGTGTGGGTGAGGTCCCCCCGCAGCAGGGTGAAGCCCTGGTTGCCCCTCGCGCCGTCGCCGCTGCCGAGCACCTCGTCGGTGACGCTCTCCCCGGCGGTGGCGGCGACGACGTTGCCCAACACCCGTACCGAGGCCGGATCGAGCGGCAGCGCGAGCGGCTCGGCGAGGGTGAGCCGGGTGCCGTCGGCGGTGACGGCGCTGTCGGCGACGGCCACGGGCTGGGTGGTGGACCGGCCGTCCGGGGTGCTGCCGGTCACCATCACGGTGCTGCCGCGGGTCAGTACCAGCGGCCGCTCCAGCAGCAGGCCGGTCCCGGTCACCGGTGCGGTGACCGGCTCCTCGGCCAGCCGGAGGGGCTCGCTTCGGGCGTCGACCGTCGTGGTGCGGCGGTCGAAGGGAGCGATCGGGCCGGAGCCGCGCAGCCGCAGCCGGGTGGTGGTGGCGGTCAGGCCGAAGTCGGCGGCGGCGGAGAGGTCCGCCGTCACGACCTCGTACAGCTCCACCAGGCCCGGGGCGCGCAGCACCAGCCAGGAGCCGGGCAGCACCTCGGGGTAGGGCGCGTCGAGTTCGAGGACCGGCCCGACGCCGTCGGCGGGGTCGGCGAGCGCGAACCCGGGCCACTGGGCGGGCAGTGGGGTCGCATCACCGCCGTCCGCCGGGCCGGGGGGCGCGTAGTTGCGCCGGACGGTGTCGGGCATGATCCGCCAGTCCGGGGCGTTGTGGCCGAAGACCGCCGCCCGCTGCCGGAACGCGTACACCTCCACCGGCGCGGGATCGCCCGTGGCGGACGGGTCGGTCAGGTCCAGCGGCTCGTCCCAGCGGACCAGGGTGGTCGCCGGGCTCCCGGAGGCGTCGGCGGGGTGCGGCTCGACCTCGGTCAGCACCCGCAGTTGCCACGGCTGCTGGCCGTCCGGGCGGCGGACCAGCAGCGGGTCGCCGGGGCGCAGGCCGGTGGTGACCCCGTCGAGCAGCACCTGGGCGGCGCCGGTGGTGATCCGCTGTGTGCGGCTCAGGCGCAGTCGCAGCGCGTTGCGCTCGGCGCGGGCGGTCAGCTCCTCGGCCGTTTCGAAGGTCTGGGGCAGTTCGCCCTGGCCAGGGATGCTCTGTACCCGGGTGCCGGCCGGGACGACGGCCTGGGCGCCGGGATCGACGACGTCCTCGACGGTGAAGGACAGCCAGGTGGCGGCCGCGACACCGGGAGCGAGTTCGTAGCCGATCGCCCGGGCGAGTTCGAGAACCGACCGGCGCTCGGTGGCAGTGCGCAGATAGCCCTCGCTCGCGATCCGCTCCTGGTAGAAGGTGACGATGTCGGCCACCGTGGCCCACGCGTCCAGCAGGGCGACCGCGGGGTCGTCCGTGTCCTGCCGGGTCAGGGCGGGCAGCCGCAGGCGCAGGGCGGTCAGGGCGCGGTCCAGCACCTCGGCGTGCGTGCCGGCGCGGTGGGACAGGCCGGTGCGGACCGCCGGGCCGGCGGACGGCCCGGCGGCGGCGGGCGCCGCGGTGTCGTCGGGGTTCACGCGCCGCCCTCCGTCAGGAAGTCGATCCGTCCGTGCTCCGGCCGGCTGGGGTCGTTCATGCAGCGGGCGACCTCCTGGCGGCCCATGGCGATCAGCCCGGCCGCCCGCTCGCCCGCGGCCGGCCGTCCCCAGCGCCGGAAGCGGTTGGGGCTGGGCGGGGTGTCGTCGGTGTCGATCCAGAGCACGCCGGGGACGGCCGAGGCGGCCGCGACCATGTGGCTGAGATAGACCGGCCGGCCGAAGGCGAGGTTCGCGGGGTGGAAGAAGCCGGGGGTGCCGTCGGCCCGCAGCCCGGCGCTGAACACCTCCAGCAGGTCCCGTCGCACGTCACTGCCCAGATGTCCGGGCGCGACGTGCACCGTCAGGACGATGTCCAGCGACACCGGCACGACCGCGGTCACCCGTACGTCCCCGCCGGCCATCCGGTAGCCCTCCAGGTACGCGGCGGCCTGGGCCCGGAACGCGCGGTCCGCCGGCAGGCCGTCGGCGCGCTCCACGGTGACCGTCTCGGTGTACCAGGAGCCGGTCCAGCGACGGGCGGCGACCGCCTGCCGCACCTGCGCCAGACGGCCCGTCACCTCGGCGTAGTCGGCGTCGGTGACGGCCCGCTGCCGGACCCGGAAGGCTTGCGGCGCCCATTGCCTGACCTGCTCGACCGGTTCCGGGTCGGTGCCGCCCGCGGCCGGCAGCGGGTTGCCGACGCGGACGCCGGTGACCGGCATGGACAGCCGGGTGAGGGTGTCGCGGCCCACGTTGCCCGCCGTGCCGCCGCCGGTCCGGTAGGCGGCGGTGAAGGCCGTCCCCGGGACGGGGGCGCGGCCGCCGTCCCCGTCGCCGAAACGCAGGAAGGCCCGTCCGTCGTCCTCGGTCTCCACGACGCACTGCGCGGCGTACGGGCCCGCGTCCAGCAGGTCGCGCACCGCGGTCCAGGGGCCCGTCCCGTCGTGCAGCGCGTCCAGCGCGGGCAACGCCAGTGCCGGGTCCACGGCGAGCGCCTCGGCGGCCGGCCGGCCGAGCGCCCGCCGGTGGTCGTACGGTACGGCGTGGGCGAGCCCGGGGCGCGCGAGCCGGGGCCGGTAGCGGCCGCGCACCGGGACCTCGGCCGGAACCAGCGGCTCGGGGCCGACGAGGGTGCCGTGCTCGGCCAGCACGACGTTGGCCCGGGCCACCGTGGCCCCCACGGTGCCGGAGTCACCGTCCGGGAACCGCCACAGCCGCAGCGGGAACGGCGGCGCGTCCTGCCGGTCCCAGCTCACCCGCACCAGCTCGGTGCCGGTCAGCGGGTCGGTGTCCGCGACCGGGTCCGCGTCCAGGCGCACCGCCCGGCGCCGGACCGGGTCGGCCGTCCCGGCGCTCCCGTCGTCGCCGCGCACCTCCTGCAGGACCAGCACGTCACCGGCGGTCAGGCCGAGCCCGGAAGGGGTGCCGACCAGGGTCGCCCGGGTGGCGCCGGCCGGCAGCCAGGCGCGCTCCTCGCCCCAGGCGTACAGGTCGACGGCGTTGCGGGCGGTGCGGGCGGTCAGCGGGTGCAGGGTGCGGAAGACGGCGTCGGTGCCGCCGTCCGCCGCGCCGGCCTCCGTGCCGGCCGGGAACGCGGTGCCGTCCGCGCCCGGGTCGGCGTCCAGGGCGAGCCAGACCCGGGCGGCGGCCCCGTCGTGCATCGGGTAGTCCAGCAGCCGGGCGTGGCGGCGCACCGACACCCGGCGGCGTGCGGTGCCCAGGTAGGCCTCGGTGGCCACGGCGTCCTGGGCGTAGGCGAGTTGGTCACCGAGGTAGGCGAGGATCTCCATGACCGTGATGCCGAGGTCGGCCGGGCTGCGGTCGCTCCAGCCGGGCAGCAGCAGTGACAGCCGGTCCAGCAGCAGCCGGCGCAGCCCGGCGTAGTCGCGGCTGAGGTAGTCGGCGGCCGGCACGGGCGCGGGCACCGCCGGGAGGGTGCGCGGCGGCCGCGGGTCGAGGTCGGCCAGGCAGTCCACCTTGAAGGTGAACGGCACTTGGGAAAGCCGCGGGTCGAAGCCGTACCGCTGCGGGTCGGCGAGCACCAGGGCGTACGGGGAGAAGTCGCCGGAGGAGCCGGTGCGCACCACCAGCAGCCGGTCGGGGTCGGGCAGCGCCGCGAAGGCCGCCACGTCGCCGGCCGTGACCCGGCCCGGGTCCGCGGGCCCGTCCGGACCGGTGGTCTGGGCGGCGGCGAGGCCGTTCGCGGGCAGCGCCCACACCACCGGCACCGGGTTGAGCGTCCGGTCCCCGCGGACGCCGCCCACGACGGTGAGCGAGCCGGCGTCGAGACCGGCCGGCACCGGGCGCAGGCAGCGCACCAGCAGGGTCCGCTGGGGCGGCACCTGCGGCGGATGCCCGTCGTCCACCTCCAGGCCCTCGAACGCGTTGAGCCTGCCGTCCGCGCGGACCGCCGCGAGCCGCAGCGCCGTCGCGTCGCCGGACCCGCCGGAGGTGTCGTACACCGGGGTGGCCATGTCGGACGCCATGTCAGGCCGCCCGGGTGATGACGGCGGTGACGGGGGCGGGCGCGCTGCGGGTGCGGTACTGCACGGTGACCCGGACGGTGCCGTCGTCGGCGACGACGTCGACGGCCTGCACCGCGATCTCGGCTCCCAGCCACTGCTGCAGCGCCGCCTGCACCAGCGCCCGGGTGGCCGTGGCCAGTTCCCCGGAGGCGGGTTGGAACAGCAGCTGCCGCAGGCCGCTGCCGAAACCCGGCCGGTTGACGCGTTCGCCGGGCGCGGTGAACAGCACCTGCTCGATCAGCCCGCGGACGTACTCCTCGCCGTCGGCGCCCGCGGTGCGGCCGCGGTGGTCGACGCGGAAGGGAAAGCCGATGTGCACCGGTCACACCCCCCGCACCCGGCGCTGGACGGCCACCTGCACGGTCAGCGGGGTGCCGGTGGGCGTGCACACCGACGGGCTGTCGGACAGCACCACCGGCACGCCCCCGGCCCGCACCCGGGTCGCGGCACCGGCCCACTGCGCGCTGACGCACGGCCCGGTGCCCGGCTGCGCGGGCAGCGGGCAGCCGAGGACGGTGTACTTGTCGGTGGCGACGGTCACCAGGAACCCGCCGACCTTGACACGGGTATCGGGCGGGGCTGCCGGCGTCGCCTTGCCGGTGTGCGCGCAGGCCACGGTGGCACCGGCGTGCAGCAGGTAACCGGGCATCAGACGACCTCCAGGGCGCCGTCGTTGACCGACACCGAGGCCGGGGTCAGCTTCACGCTGGAACGGCCGTTGGACAGCTCGATGCCAGCGGCGGTCAGGGCCAGCCGCAGCTCCGCGGGCACCAGCGGCGGGGAGACCACGACGGTCAGCCCGCCGGAGCCGGACAGGTCGTCCACGGTCACGGTCACCCCGTCGGTGCGGAACACCTTCTTCTGCGCGAGCGCCGGTGTGACGGGCAGCTGGCCCGTGCTCCAGAAGCAGCCCGCCCAGATCGGGTAGTCCGGATCGCCGCCCTCGAACTCCACCCACACGTCGGCGCCCACCGGGGGCAGCGCGAACAGCCCCACCCCGGGCCCGGCGTAGGGCACGCAGGGCATCGCCCAGACCCTGATGCCGTCCCCCAGGACGGCCGGGCAGCCGACCTGCACCCGGCCGAGCTGTCTGGGGTCGGCGTTGTCGGCCACCTTCCCCCGGTACTTGCCGTAGAAGCGGCTCATCACGCACCCTCCCGCGTTCGGCCGGCGGCCCTGCCGCCGTGGATCATGGCCCGCTTCCGGATCGTCGCGGTCACCGCCTCACCGCCCCGCCCCGGACTTCGGCGGCAGCAGCGGCACGGTGCTCCCGGTGCCCTCGCGGGACAGCGTGAACTGCTGGGTGTGCCGGCCGCGTGCGATGGCGTGGGTGACCTGCCGCACGTAGTACAGCCCGTCGTGCTCCCACCCCGCCCCGCGTACGCCCACCAGGCCGCCCGCGGTGAGCAGCGTCCCGTAGCGCAGGGTGTCCAGCGTCCCGGTGGCCACCAGCGCGTCGTTGGACGCCTCGGCCGTGCCCTGGGCACGGGCGGCCGCCTGCACCGCGCCCGGTCCGCTCTCGCGGAAGGCCACGGTGCGCACGTTCGGCCGGTTCACCGCCCAGTCGGGCGAGGCGGCCAGCGGTGGCCGCAGACTGCCGGCCCCGCGCACCGGCAGCACGGTGTCGCTGAGCGGGTCGAGGACGGACCCGGAGACCTGGACCGGGGCCAGCGGGTCGCTCCGGAAGGTGATCTGCTGCACGTTGGCGGCCGGACCGCGGCCGACCGACAGGGCGGGGGCCGGGGGCCCGACGCGCCTGGGCGGCCCCCAGTAGGCGGTGTTGACCAGCGGTGCCGGACCCGGGGTGACGTAGAAGACGTAGCCGAACCGCCGGGCCGTCGCGGTCAGGTACGCCAGGTCGGTGCCCTGCTGCACCGGGATCCGGTCGATCGGCAGCGGCGGGTCGACCACCGGTGGCGGGATCACCTTGGGCACCAGGCCGTACCGGGGGTAGCCGAGGATGAGCCGGGTCGCGATGGCCGCCTCGTCCTGGGCGGGGTAGGCGGCCGACTTCTCCTCCAGGTCCATCATCACGCTGACGTCCTCGCCGGTGACCGTGAGCCGGGTCGAGCCCGGGACCGTACCCGGCGTCAGCTCGCGGTGGGTGATGACTCCGTCCATCAGGACCAGTGGCCGGCCGCCCGTCGTGACGATCAGGACCACGCGGTCGAACGCCCGCAGCCGGCCGCCGCTCAGCTGCGGGAAGTCGACCAGGCCGGTACCGCGGTCCCGTCCGGCGCCCAGCACCAGCTGGAAACCGGACCGGGTATCGGCGGAGGACGTCACCTGGACCTCCTCGATGCACCGCACCAGTTGCGCGGGAGCGGGAACGGGCACCGACGGCCCGAGAAGCACGGTCAGCCTCGTACTGCCCGACAACATGCCCGGCCCTCCCCTCGTGCCCGCCGCGGCCCGCGGATCACGGCTGCGGAAAGGGGACGCGGACGGTCCCGCCGATCCGGTCGTCGGCGGTGAGCTCGTCCGGGTGGATGACCAGGGCGGCGTCGCACACCCGCCAGAACAGCGTGGGATCGCCGAGGTACGCGGCCGCCACCAGGTCCGGCCGGTCGCCGCGGGCCACGGTGTGCAGCGTGAGCGTCTGAGAGCCGCCGGGCGGTGGCAGGAACCTGCGGCGCAGACAGCGCACCTCGCGGGTGCCGCCGGTGGGGTCGGGAACCTGGGCCGTCGCGATCTCGGTGGTGGCGTAGCGGCTCGCGGGATCGATCACCGTGCCGCTCCTGCGGTGCTGACGCCGGCCGCCAGGGCTCCCAGCCGCAGGGGCGCCGAGACGCTGCCGAGCACGGCCAGCGCCTCCTTCGCGACCTGATGGACGAGAAACAGGTGGTACCCCGGGTCGGTGGCCGGCAGATCGCTGTAGGACAGCACCCGCAGCTCCAGGTCCACGCGGGCACGCAGCGGGGTCAGATCGGCGTCGTAGGCCTGCTCCGCGATCGAGAAGCCGCTCAGCCGCACCGGCAGCACCCGGCCGGGGCCCCAGACGAACAGCGTCAGCGGCGCCTGCTGCGGCACCAGCTCGATCGTGCCCAGCAGTTCGAGCGCGTCGTTCGCGAGAACGGCCGCGTTCTTCGGGTACAGCATCATCTCCAGGGCCGAGAGCTGCGGGTACACGCCCAGCAGCGCGGCCGCCGGATCCTCCGCGGCCGCCCGGTCGTTGGCGTCCAGCTCCACGGCGAGCGAGATCGTCTCGATCGGTGCGCCGTCCAGCCGCAGCGCCTCGTCGCGGGCCCCGCCGTTCGTGTCGACGTCCGTCCCGGCGGCCGATCGCGCCCGCAGCCGACGGGTCATCTCCTCCGGGTTGTACTGGAACACCACCGTGGAGGCCACGGGATTGCTCTCGTCCACCGCGACCAGTGCGCCCCGCAGGGCTCGCGGGGCATCCGTCACACCAGTCACCGGCACCCTCCTCCCCCCACCACTGCTGATCCGCATACGGCGATGGTGAACGGCCCCCGTCACTCCGGCGTCACAGCACCGTCACGCCCCTCGCCGGCAGCCCCCGGGCCCGGCGTCGCCACGGCAACCCGCGCGGAACCTGCCGACGCGGCCGGCCCCGGCCTGCCGGGCGGGCTCGGCCTTGTACGAGAAGCAGCCCGAGCGGGCGCCGACGCGAGGACGCCCACCCCGGACCGTCCCGGTGACACCGCGCGGGCCCGCTTGAGGTCCCCGAACGCCTCGCCGAGAGCGCCCTGACAGAGATCGCCCACCCGCTCCGCAATGACTACGGCCCCTGAGGGGGCACGGCGAGCACAGACCCTCGGCCCAGCGCGGGAGGCATCCGTCCGCCACCCGCCACCCGCCACCCGCCACCCGCCACCCGCCACCCGCCACCCGCCACCCGCCACCCGCAGGTGAACCACAGATGGCTTTGCGCGGTACGGGAGTTGTCCGAATGCGCATCGCGAGAGGCCGCGCGAGACAGCAGGTGCAACCCGGTCACATGGGATGGATTGTGTGGTTTGATGCGCGGGCCGCGACCGCGCGCCGCGTTCTTCCGTATGAGGAGGCCGCCTGAGGCGCCGGGCGGCTCGGGGGAGGGCGGTCGCGGGAGGAGCGCGGTCGCGGGGGCTTCATGTGCCGGGCATCGGAGGGGGTTTTGGTCGTGGATGCTGACAGACGCGGCGGCATACGGAAGAGACGGGCCGGGTGGCGCGGGCTGGTGCTCGCGGTGACGGGCGCGCTGACGGCTGGCGGGCTGATCGGCGTGGGAGTCCCGCAGGCGCAGGCCAGCGAGACCACCGGGTCGGTGGACTCGCTGCGGACCGGCTGGGACCAGGGTGAGGCAGGCCTGAGCGCGGCGGACGTACGGTCGTCGTCGTTCGGGCAGTTGTGGAAGGCCCCGGCCCAGCTGGACGGGCAGATCTACGCGCAGCCGATCGTGGTCGGCGCCACGGTGGTGGCGGTCACCGAGAACAACATGGCCTACGGCCTGGACCGGAGCACCGGCGCCGTGCTGTGGCAGCGGGACTTCGGGCCCGCGTGGCCGGCCGCGACGCTCAGCTGCGGCGACCTGGCGCCGAACGTCGGCAGCACCGGCACGCCGGTGTACGACCCCGCGACCGGCGCGGTCTACCTGACGACCAAGGTCGACGACGGCCCGAACGCGCTCAACCCGCACTGGTACATGCACGCGCTCGACCCGGTCACCGGTGCGGAGAAGCAAGGTTTTCCCGTGCCGATCCAGGGCTCGGCGTCCAACGACCCGAGCCAGTCGTTCCTGCCCGCGTACGAGATGCAGCGGCCGGGGCTGCTGCTGCTCGACGGGGTCGTGTACGCGGGCTTCGGCGGGCACTGCGACACCAAGCCTTACCGCGGCTACGTGGTCGGCGTCAGCACCACGTCGCCCTCGGTGACGTCGATGTGGGCGGCGGAGACCGGCGCCAGCAACAGCGGCGCCGGCATCTGGCAGTCCGGCGGCGGGCTGGTCTCCGACGGTCCCGGCCGGATATTCGTGGCCACCGGCAACGGCGTCAGCCCGGCGCCCGGCCCGGGCACCTCGCCGCCCGGCACACTCGCGGAGTCCGTGGTCCGGCTCCAGGTGCAGCCCGACCAGAGCCTGAAGGCCGCGGACTTCTTCAGCCCGTCCAACGCGCCGACGCTCGACCAGCTCGACACCGACCTGGCCTCCGGCGGCCCGGTGGGCCTGCCGGACAGCTTCGGCACCGCCTCCCACCCGCATCTGCTGGTACAGCAGGGCAAGGACGGCCGGGTGTTCCTGCTGGACCGCGACCACCTCGGCGGGCGCTCACAGGGCCCCGGCGCAACGGACGCGGTCGTCGGCGTCACCGGACCGCTGAAGGGCCAGTGGGGCCACCCCGCGGTCTGGGGCGGTGACGGCGGCTATGTGTACGTCGTCGGCAACGGCGGCTCGCTTACGGCGCTGCACCGCGGCGTGACCGCCAAGGGCGACCCGGCGCTGAGCGTCGCGGGCGCGAGCCAGGACTCCTTCCCCTACACCAGCGGCTCGGCGGTGGTCACCTCCGACGGGACGCGCTCGGGCAGCGCCCTGGTGTGGGTCGTGTGGTCGGGCGGCCCGACGGGCGTGGGCGCCCAGCTGCGCGCCTACAATCCGGTGCCGGACGCGAACGGCGTCCTGAAGCTGGTCTGGTCCGCGCCGATCGGCACCGCGTCGAAGTTCGCCGTCCCGGCGACCGACGGCAACCAGGTCTTCGTCGGGACGCGGGACGGCAAGGTCTACGCGTACGGCAACCCGGTGGGCAGTCCGCTCAAGGGCGGACCGGTCGACTTCGGGACGGCGCAGGTCGGCGACTCGGCGAGCACCGACGTCGTCCTGACGGAGAACCAGAACCCGTCCGAGGAGCTGGCGATCAGGTCGGTGAGCGTCGAGGGCCCGTTCACCGCGGACACCTCGTCGCTGCCGGCCTCGATCCCGGCCGGCGGGCAGCTCACCGTGCCGGTCACGTTCAGGCCGACCGCGGTCCTGGGCGCGAGCGGCACGCTCACCGTCGTCACGGGCGCGGGCACGTTCGCGCTGAGCCTGCACGGCATCGGCACCAGGGCCGGGCTGGCCGCGTTCCCGGGCACGGTGTCCTTCGACAACCAGCCGACCGGGACCGCGGCCACCGCGAACGTCCAGGTGACCAACACCGGCACCGAGCCGGAGACCATCACCTCCGTCGCCTCGCCCACCGGGCCGTTCAGCGCGGACAACCTGCCGAACGCCGACCCGGCGGACCCGACGGTCGTCCCGGCCCAGGGCTCGGTCGTGCTCCGGGTCGGCTACGCGCCCACGGCCACCGGCCGGCACTCCTCGTCGCTCACGCTGACGAGCACCAGCGGCACGCTGACCATCCCGATCGAGGGCAACGCGATCAGCGGGCAGGGGCACCTGCTGCTCACTCCCCCGTCGCTGGCGTTCGGCGGGGTCACCCGCGGCACGTCGGTCACCAAGTCGTTCACCATCACCAACTCCGGGAACGTTCCGGTCACCATCACCAAGGCGAAGGCGCCGGCCGGCGTGTTCACCAGCGCGGACCCGCTGCCCGAGGGCCTGGTCATCGGTCCCGAGCAGAGCGTGCGGCAGACCGTGACCTTCTCGCCGGCCGTCGTCGGCACCTGGTCGGCGTCCTACGAGATCACCGGCGATGCCGGGCAGGGCGCGATGCTGGAGACGGTCAGCGGCACGGGCACCCCGCCGTCGGCGCAGCTCGGCACCCTGCTGGCGCGGGACACCTCCGGGGTGCTGTGGCAGTACCACGGCACGGGCGTGCCGGCGGCGCCACTCGCGAAGCGCCTCGGCGTCGGCCCCGGCTGGAACACGTACAACCTGATCACCAGCGTCTCGCGGGTGATGTCGGACGGCAGCGGCTCGGTCGTGGCCCGCGACGCCACGGGCACACTGTGGCTGTACCAGGGGACCGGAAAGGCGGCGGCTCCGTTCGCGGCCCGAAGGAAGGTCGGGCCGGGCTGGGGCGGCTACACCTCGCTGACCGGCACGGGCGATGTGACGGGTGACGGCAGGGCCGACCTGCTGGCCCGCGACACCACGGGCAGGCTGTGGCTGTACCGCGGCACCGGCAACACCACCACCCCCTTCACCGCCCGCACCCTGATCAGCGGCGGCTGGAACACCTACACCACGCTGACCGGCGCGGGCGATGTGACGGGTGACGGCAGGGCCGACCTGCTGGCCCGCGACACCACGGGCAGGCTGTGGCTGTACCGCGGCACCGGCAACACCACCACCCCCTTCACCGCCCGCACCCTGATCAGCGGCGGCTGGAACACCTACAACGCCTTCGCCGGACCGCGCGACGTCACCGGCGACGGCAGGGCCGACCTGCTGGCCCGCGACACCACGGGCACGCTGTGGCTCTACCGGGGCACCGGCAACGCCGCAACGCCGTACGCGGCGCGCGTCAACGTCGGGCCCGGCTGGAAGGTCTACAACTCCCTCGTCTGAGTCCGCCGCCCCAGGGAACGACGAGCGGCGCGACACCCGGGAAGGGTGCCGCGCCGCCCGGTACGTCCGCGTACATGGTGTGCACGGGCCGAACATGCGTGGCGCGGTCGGGAAACACCTCGGTGGCATCGGTGCCACTGGCGCTGGAGACACTGCGGGGAGAGGGTGCGGCGGGCAGCGGCGAACAGCCCTGCGGCTGGGCTTCGGCGGACAGGTGGTGGCGCTGCCGTGACGGAACGGACGGAGACGGTCCGGCGGGGCGCCGCCGAGGACTTCCGGGCGGCGACGGCAAGGTTCCCGGCCGGAGTCGTGGTGGTGACGCCCGAAGGCGACGGCGGACGGTGGCGTTCAGGCACCAGAACCAGGTCAGGCCACAGCTCCCCGGACGCCGTCCCACGGCGGGTGATCTCGGGGCGCAGTTCCCCTCGCCGGCCCGCGGGAAGGACGAACTCCGGGGTGGTCTCCATTCGTTCGTACCACTCGATGGTGTCCGCGAGGCACGCGTGGCGGAACTCCTCGTCGTGCTCGCCACCTCGCAGGCGGCGCAGTGCGGCGTGGGCACGCCGTGCGTCGTCGAAGACGGCGAGCGGGAGCCGGTGGCGCCGCACGGTTCGGTGCCTGCGGGTGGAACGGTCGTCGAGAAGGGTCACGGTGTGCGCGTGGACCGTCGTGAAACGCAGGCCGAGATCGGTCATCCGCAGCCACAGGCCCCAGTCTTCGAGGCCGGCGCCCACGCGCCCGCCGGCGGCTTCCGAGGCACTCTCAGACGTCCGGTTCCTTTCGAGATCAGCCTGGATCCCGACAAGCCCGCCCCGCCGCGGGGCGACCGGGAGTCATCACCAAGTCGGCACGGGAACACCGAAGGGGCCAGACCCACAAGAGCCTGACCCCTTCCAGCCTGCGCACGTGACGCATCACCCGGCGCAGAGCAGCGAGGTGATCACACGTTGAAGCGGAATGTCTGGCGGCCAATCCTGACCTGCGGCGGAGCCCCGCGCAGGGCTCTGACCTGAGATTTCCTCGTTGGCAGGCGTTGGCACCCGACGGCCGTTTACGGGTGTCCCGCGGACTGGCTGCGGACTGGCTGGGTACGCCGAGGCAGAGAAATCCATGGCACACCGGCGGGACCTGCAACGAGACTGCGCGGGTGAGCGACTCCTACCCCTGCCCCTGCTGCGGACACCGCGTGCTGGACGCGATGCCCGGCTCGTACGAGATCTGCCCCGTCTGCTTCTGGGAGGACGACGGGGTCCAGTTCCGCTGGCCGACCATGGACGGCGGAGCGAACAAGGTCTCCCTGATCGAGGCCCAGCGGAACTACCAGGACTTCGGCGCCTGCGACCAACATGGCCGGCAGTACGTCCGCCCGCCGGCGGCGGACGAGCCGCTCGACCCCGCCTGGCGACCCATCGACCTGACACGCGACTCCTTCGAGGACTGGGAAGCCGAGGACCGCGCCCCGTGGCCCGACGACCGCTCGGTGCTCTGCTGGTGGCTCCCCACTTTCTGGCGCCGGGACCACCCATGACCGCCCACATCGAGAGACTCATCCAGCAGCTCGATGACTCGACCGGCCCGTCGTACGACGCCCGCGCAGAACTGATCGACATCGGCTCCGACGCCATCCCCGCCGTCATCGACGGACTGCCCTCCCTCGGCGGCTTCGGGCAGCAGACCGCCATCGAAGTCTTCGAGGAGGTGGGCGACCCCCACTGCGGTCCCGCCCTCATCGGGCTACTGACAAGCGACAACCCGACCGTCCGCGAATGGGCGGCCATGGCCTTGGCAAGCCTGGATATCGACGGTGCGGTCGAGCCCCTGCGCCGCGCCTACCGCGCATGCCTGGAACGAGCGACCCCGCCCGACTGGACCGAGCCGGGCGGCATCCGCTGGGCCCTGACCGAACTCGGCGCACGCACCCCCGTCGTCCCACCGCTCACCGCTCACCTACGAGCCACCGCGGCGAACGACGCCCCCGGCTGGCCCTTGGCCCGCTTCCCCGAGATCATCAACGACCTGGCCGACCACGCCCAGGTGATCCTCTACTCCCAGTTCTGGCGCGTGGACGCCGGCCGCACGTACGGCGTCTCCGGCACCGGCCTGGACTGGGAACTCGACTGGAGTGCGCCCTGGGAGCACCTGGTCGAAGAGTCCCGCACCTGGTCCCTGCTGGAAGCCTCCGAAGCCCCCGTCGGCGACAACATCTTCGTCGCTCCCACCTGGATCGACCGTACCGACCTATACCCGAAGAGGTGACCGATGCCGTTCCAGCACCCCGAGGAGATCGGCTACGGCCACGTGATCGAGCGCTACGTGACGAGGAAGGACTCGGACCACCCGCGCTACCGCGAACTGAAAAGCGGTCGTGTCCTGCGGCCCGGGTGGCCACACACCGAACGCTTCACCCGTCACCTCATCGACGACGCGGCCACGATCACCGACGCCGAACTGGAGGCCCTCCTCGGCTACGAGTGGCGCTCACGCCTCACCGCTGCGTGGCTGATCGGCGTAGGCCGACGCGCCACCTTCCGCGAACGCATCGGCGACCTGCTCCTGGCCAGCGAGTTCTGCTTCTCCGGCAGCGCCTACTGTTTCGCCCTGGCCCGCTTCGGCACGCACGCGGACGCCGAGATCCTCAGCGCCTACTTGGACCACTACCTCCCCCGCACCGACCTGCGCTACGACCAGCCTGCGGCCCTCGGCGCCCTCCTCCGCCTCGACGCCCAGCTCAGCACACACCACGCCGACCGCTTCACGGAGCCCGACGGCCTCTGGGACCAGTGGGTCCAGGCTCTTGCACACCTTCAGGACTCCCCCTATTTCACCCCCGCCGAGCAGCGCCGCCTGACCGACCTCCACTGCGACTTCACCAACGGCTGGACCCGGCCGTAGCCGCAGCCGCCTGACTGCTGCTACGTGAAGTCCGCGTACGCCATGTATCGGCCGCAAGTGCGGCACATGAAGAGGTAGCCGGTGGGCTGACTGTCCTTGTCCAGAGCACCCAGATAGCTCTCCACTGTCTCGGCAGACCACCCCCAAGCGCTGGCCTCGCTGCGCAGCTCCTCCCAGGCATCTGGGAACGTGGCCAGCTCGGCCGCCCCCACCGCCCCCATGAACGCCGTACCGTCACCGCAGTGAAAGAACCACCGCGGGTCCTGCCAGGAGGAAAAGCCCGGCGTACACGCATCGACGGACATCACGACCTCAAGCGGGACATCGTCCCCAACCGGGTCACCGATGAAGTGTGCGTCGTACTTCGCAGCCGCGCTGCCATCCGCGACGCACCACGGGCACAGCAGGTTGGAAAGTTCCTCGACCGCGTACACCGGGCCCGTGTAGATGAACCCCCGCGCCCTCTCGCAGCAGAAGCACGTCGTGCTGGACGCAACGACCGCCCCGGTCGCCAAGGGGTCGGGGTGGTAGGGAAAACCGGGCAACTCCTCGGACATGCCGGTCACGCTACCTGCGCACAAGAAGGTCGTGCCGGACTGCACCCGCCCTCGGTCCGAAGGCGGTCACGGCCGCAGCAGCTGAGCCTGCGGGTCATAGCAAACGAGCCCCATCGATGCCGCGAGATCGGCGGCGTAGGCCGAAGCCTCCTCGGCCATGCTGTACCGCATCGGGAAGTAGATGAACGGCCCGGACGCCTCGCCGATCAACGGCCCCGTCGACCAGGGGGAGGTGTCCTCCTCGTCCTCCGTGAGATCCACCCATCGCGCCAAGAGCCCAGCAACGTACTCCGCGATACGCGGTGACGGTGGAAACTCTTCCTCCGTATCGATGTAGCGGTCATACAGCTGGGTGAAGACCTCGCCCGCGATCACATCGTCAGCGGGCTTGCTGCCTTCCCACACCGCCAGGTCGTAGCTCATGGCCGAACTGTGCCATGCCCCACTGACAGCCCCCCTTGAGCGTCGATCAGCATGCCAGCCGCACCAGATGTCCGAGGGCGCTGTTACGTTCCACCCATGACCGCACCAGACGATCTACTCCTTCGGATCGAGCAGGAGCCTTCCCTTGCTGCCGCGCTCGCCTGGCCTGGCGATTTCGACGTCGAACGCCGGGACCCCATTGAGGACCTTGCCCTTCCCACCGCTATCCCCCTACACCCGATAGCCGGCTGCGGCGCCGGCGGCACGTACTTCCTGTGCGGGGAAGCCGGGGCCGAGGAGAGGCCCGTCCTGTACGCCGACTCGGAGGGCCAGGCCACACTGATCGGCGCCGACCTCGTCGAGGCCATCACACTCATCGTCGTGCTGCCCTTCTGGCGCGACCTGGCGAAGGGCTTCGCGATCAGCGAGCTCGGCTTGGACCTTCGGGCCGACCACCCGGACTTCGACGCCGAGCGCGACCGCCTTCTGCACGCCCTCGGGCTTGCCTCCATCTCCGAGGAGGAGGCTGCCGCTCGCCTGCTGGCGGTGGCTGCACGCACGGCTCCGGACTACGTGCCGCGCGTACCGGACGACGATTACCTGCCTTACGGGCTTCTGTTTCCGAGTGGCCCTGCATAGCGAAGCCAGCGCTTGACGTCAGTACCGGGCGATGACCTGCCGCAGGTCCGTGCCCAGGAGGTCCTCCAGCGCTTGGACGCTGGCTGGCGGTAGCGGCAGCTCGCATTCTGGATCTCTGGTTACGAGGCTGTACCTGGCGAAACCCGCAGCCCAGACGTAGTCGAGGGCGTTCAAGTCCGTCTGGGCAGAGCAACAGGGCACCGTCACGGCAAGTGAGTCGAAATAGCCGTCCGGAAGGGCTGCCGTGTCCATCGCGTTGCCCCACCAGTCTTGGATGTCGGAGCTGCACACGGGGCACCGAACACCGCACCAGTTCTCCCCGGGGTCGATGAAGGCTGTGCCGGGGATGTCCCAAACTTCGTAACCACCCAACGCTTCAGGAACCAGTTGCTGTAGCTGGGCCTGCGTAGCCTGGCTCGCGGCCGACGCAGGTGAAAAAGTACGGGTCCTTGGGTATGAGGTGGAGCAGCGTGATGCTCACGCTGCCGACCAGCCGTCCAGCGAGACTTCCGAACCGTGATTCAGGTAGTGGTGGAGGGCGCTGGCCGTGGTATCCACGAACGCCTCGGGGATGGCGTTGGCGTCGACCCAGCGGACCTGGGAGTGCTTGCGGGGTTCGCGGTTTTCGGGTTCGCCGGTCCATTCGTGGGCGGCGAACACGACCGTGAGGAAGCCGTTGGGGGCCTCCACGCCCCAGGCGCCGTGGATGATGTGGGCGACCTTGAGGGACTCGGGCTTCACCGTGAGGCCGGTCTCCTCGTACAGCTCGCGGACGGCCGTCTCGGTGATCGGTTCGCCCGGTTCGCTCTTGCCGACGGGGAGGTCCCACATGCCCTGGGCGAACTTGGCGTTCTCGCTGCGCTGGAGGAGGACGACGCGGTTGGTGGCCTTGTCGTGGACGATAACCGCAGCGACCAGCAGGGTCATCGATTCGAGCGCCGGCTTGAGGGCCTTCGGCTGGTCTTCGGTCTGCTGGGTCACGGTGTTCCCTTCGTCGGGCGGGTGTTGGGCATGTTAGGCGAGGGCTTCGCGGGCGCGGCGGGCGAGATCGGCGGCGCCAGGGACACGGCGGCGCTGGTAGACCGCGAGGGTGGAGCGGATCGAGGTGATCGCCTTGCGGGTGCGGTCGGAGGTCATGCCCTCCATGAGGACCAGCGCTTGGGTCCAGGCGGCGACGGCCTCGTCGGCACGGGCCTGGGCGGCGAGGCTGTCGCCGAGGTCGGCGTGGGTGAGGGCGTGGACGCGCTTGTACTTTTCAGGGTCCCAGCGGGTGAGGGCATCGCGGTGCTGTTGTTCGGTGCCGATGTGGTCGGCGAGGTCGGTCAGGGTGCGGGCGGTGTGGCTGGCCACGGTGCCAGCGGCCGGGCCGCTCACGCGGGAGTAGCTGGGCTGGGGGCCGTCGTCCCGTAGGAGGGCGTCCTCGGCGGCGAGGAGGGCGCGTGCGGCCGACGGGTTCTCGTCGGTGGCCGCGTAGGCGCGGGCGTGGGTGATGTGGAGGAGGGCCTCGGTCTGGCCGTCGACGTGGCCGAGTCCGCGCCGCAGGGCGCCTTCGACGAGGTCGACGCAGTGGTGGGGCTGCTTGAGGCTCAGGGCCTGGTGGGCGAGGGCGCGCATCATCCAGGCGGCGTGGCCGTGGGGGTCGGCTTCGCAGGCGAGCTTGTAGCCGACCTGGTAGTAGCGCTGGGCGGCGCCTTCCTGGCCGAGGTCGTGGTGCTTCCACCCTGCGAGGTAGGCGAGTTCGGCGACGGCGCCGAAGGCGGCCCAGCGTAAGGCATCGCTGGGGAAGCGTCCGCGCAGCATGGGGGCCGCTGTGTCGGCGAGGTACGCGGTGACGGTGGTCAGTCCGTGCCCACCGCCGAGGCGTTCGTCGGCGGCGCTGAAGGCCGCGGTGATCTGGCGTACGACGTCCACGTCCTCCGCGCCGACTAGGGACGTGCCGGTGCGGGCTCGGAGCATACGGGTGGTGGCTTCGTGGTCGTAGCCGAGCGGCATGGCGACGCCGGCGGTGGTGAAGGCCGCGATGGCAAGGAAGCGGCGGCGCTCGACGTCGGCCCGGCCCAGGTCGGTGACGGCGAGGACGGGGTCGGATTCCGCCGACTCTTCGTCATCACTGGTCTGGAGGCCGATCTCGGTCTGGGTGATCGTGCGCCCCGCTCGACGGGACAGCGCTTCGGCGAGGTACTGGCCTACTCGGCCCGACGGGGCACGAGTGCCGTTCGCCCAGTGCGAGATGGCCGACTTGTTGGTCTGAAAGATCTCGCCGTTCTCGGCAGCGATGCGCCGCACGTCTCGGGCGAGGGCCTCGTAAGTGCAGCCGGCCGAGTCGATGACGTCCCGCAGACGGGAGTTGGGTTCTCGCTGCGCCGCCACGATCGCCTCCGCCCTGGAGCTGTAAACCGCGTATACCGCTTCAACTGCCTTCCACCGTACCCACTGAGCGTGACCACCGGTTCACTTATCAGCAGCCGCCCGGAACGGCGCGACCGTGATCCAGGCTCCCCCTTGGTCCGGGCGGCACCCCGAAGTTCCGTACGCCCACACCGGGCTCGGGCATTCCTGTGCCCGAACCTGGCCGATCAGAGACGGAGACACGGTGACCACCATCGACACCACGGCCATCACGGTCGAGCTGCCCGAGGCGTTCGACTCGCGCTGGAGCCGGCTGCCCGGCATCCAGGTCGACGGCCGACGCATCACGATCGACCCGGCCGAGTACTTCTTCCGCTTCGAGTCGAGCACGTGGCTCGTCGCCGACTGGGAGCTGGTCAAGGCCCAGCTCCTGGAGGTGGACGAGACGACCGAGAGCGCGGTCGAGCAGTTCGCGCTCGACTTCATCAAGCAGCACAGCGAGTCCACCTCCGATGCGGCCCGCGTTCTGGCCACCGCGTACGAGGTGTACGCGTATCTCTTCCGCGACGAGCACCTGGCCGGCCTCGGCCTGCCGCAGATCACCGCCGATCATCTGCGGATGCTCCGCGAAGCGGCCACGCTCATGGCGCTCAACAAGGTCGAGGTGGACGGGCACATCTCCAACGTCGGCCCGTGCTGGTTCTTCCCTGCCGCCACGTCCGTCGTCTTCGACCTGGACGACGAGATGGGCGGGATGCTCGACGAGGTCTACCACGGCGGCTGGTTCAACGAGCACCGCCGGATCGAGTCCATCAAGGCCCATACGGCGCTCGGTGGCCGGCTCGTGCACGGGTGCCAGTCCGTGCCGGACCAGTCCGGCGGCGTGGTCGCGCCCTACGGTGCCTCGATGGCGAACTTCCGCGACGACCTCGCCGCGTTCAAGGCGGGCTGGATCGAGCAGGTCTACGCCCACCGCGTGAACCCCGCCGCGTAACCCACCATCCGATCAGGCTCCGGGGCGGGCCGGCATCCCTCGCCCGCCCCGGAAGCCACCATCCCCCGGAGCCCTCCCGTGACCACAAACCCCAGCGCCGAACTCCTCGACAGCCTGCTCACCGCGACCGGCCAGACCACCGCCGTACGGGAGGAGGTACGCGTGTGGTCCATGTCCGGCGTCGAGCGCGTGACCTTCCCCGACGGCTCCACGGCCATCTTCAAGTACGCCAAGAAGCCCTTCGACAGCGAGGACCAGGCCCTCCGCCTGGCCCATACCCTCGGCGTACCCGTCCCCCAGGTCCACGCCTCCGCCGTCCTGGACGGCTGGCTCGGCATGCTCATGGAGGACCTCGGACCGTCCGTCCGCGAGACCGACGACCTCGACGGTGTCGCTGCGGCCGTGATCCTGCACGGCACCCGTACGGCTCCGCCCTTGCCCGCCCTCGGCCAGGAGCGCCTGCGCGCACTTCCGGCCCGGGCGCTGGAACACCTCGAACGGCTGCGCAAGGCCGACCGGTGGCAGGACGCCGACGACGTCGAGGACGCGATCGACCGGATCGCCAAGGCCGCCGAAGCCCGCTCGGCCGGAGCAACACTGGAACCGTTCGGCTGGGTGCACTCCGAGTTCCACCCCACCAGCCTCCACATCGGCGAGCGCGGCTGGCGGCTGCTCGACTTCGCCCGCGCCTTCACCGGCCCCGGCCTGCTCGACCTCGCCAGCTGGCACGGCACTATCGAGCCCCCGCACCCTGTGCGCCTGCGCATCTTCCTGGAGCAGTACGTCACTGCCGGCGGCACCCCCGACGCCCTTGCCCCGCGAGGCGGGCTCACCGCCGAGAACTGGGCCCTGGGCTGGCACCGCATGTGGGCCGTCGAGTGGTTCATGGAGCAGTCCATCCGCTGGATCAACGACCCGGCCACCGACCCCGCCTACCTCAAGGCCGTCCGCCGCCACCTCACCGACGTCTTCCACCTCCTGGAGATCTGACGTGCTCGCCCAGGCTTCCCCGTGGCACGCCCACGCGCTTCAGCGCACCGCCGCCGGACTCGCCGAACCCCTCTCCGTACCCGCTCGGATGGAATGGACCACGAGACCCGGCCAAGGGCCCGGAGCCGACGTCCTCGGGCCTGACCTGCGTGGGAAGCGGCTCCTGGAACTCGGCTGCGGCCCCGGCCACAACGCCGCCCACCTCGCCACCCGACACGGCGCCCACGTCACCGGCGTCGACCTGGTCGGCCTGCAGGTCCGCCGCGCCCGCTCCCACTACGGACGGCTGAACAACCTCACCTTCATCGCCGGCCACGCCCTGCACTATCTGCACGCCACCGACGAGCAGTTCGACGCGATCTACTCCGTATTCGGCGCCGTCGGGCTCGTCGCGTCCGAGCTCCTGCTCCCGACCATTGCCCAGCGCCTCACGCCTGGACGAGTGCTCGCCTTTTCCGTCCCCCACCCGCAGCGTGGCGGCCGAAGCCCTTCCGGCGACGACCGGCCTCGCCGCGACGACGTCACCCTCCCCGACCGCACCCGGCTCCCCATCGCCCGCTGGGAGTTCGACACCGACCGCTGGGAGAGGCACCTCAGCCGGGCGGGCTTCTCGCTTACCTCGGCCCAGGAGTTCCACGACCCCCGCATGGGCCACTGGCCCACCACCCTGCTGATCCGCGCTCGCAAGCTCTGACCGCCGCCCCTCGCCCCGGCCCCTGGAGGACCGATGCGCCCGCCCTACTTGCTCCTCGACATCGACGGCGTCCTCATATCCTTCCCCGACGAGCACGGCTCGACCCCGGCCACGCACGCCCGCCACGACGTCGTCCCCACCGGCCGGAGCGCCGACAACCCGGTCACCGTCTGGCTCGACCCTTCCCACGGCCCCATGCTCATGGACGTGATCCGCACCGGCCTGGTCACCCCGGTCTGGTGCACCAGCTGGCGCCAGGACGCCACCACCCTCATCGGCCCGCTCCTCGGCCTTCCAACCCTGTCGTATGTCGATCTCCCGCGTCCACAGATCACCACCAGCCACCCCAACGGCTACCTGTGGAAGCGTGACCACGTCGACGCCTGGCTGGGCGACGCCCCCGCCGTCTGGATCGACGACGACTTCACCGGCCTCGACCACGAATGGGCGGTGGAGCGCACTGCGAAGGGAACGGCGACCCTCCTCATTCAGCCCGACCCGCACCTCGGTCTACAGCCCGAGCACCTGACCGAGGTCACGAGGTGGGTCGCGCAGTTACCCACAGCCCGCGCCGCCTGACGACTGATGCCCTCGCTGCCACGAGCAGCGAGGGCATCAGAGTATTGCTCGAGCGTGAGCCGCCTGCGGTTTGTGGCATGTATCGGCGGCGCTGATGTCGGAGTCGGCTGGAACACTGCGGCCGTGATCAACGAGATGACCCCAGACCTTCCTGATGCTCCCGCCGGCTCTCTGCCACCCAGAGCACAGGCAGAGCTCGCCGGCACCGCCTGGGAGGGGCTGCCGCACGTCTGTACTGGCCAGCACGGTGTGCCTGACACACCGGACATCCTCGGCGCTGTGCTCGCCACCGACCCGGCCCGCCGGGTGCGGGCGGTGGGGGATCTGTATCGGCTGCTCCTCAATCGGGAGCAGGTGTTTCCGGCGACCGCTCCGGCGGCCTTGGTTCTCGCCCGTCTTCTCGACGATCCGCGCACCCTCGCCGAAGGCCGGTGGGAGCGCAGGGCCGGTCGGCGGTCGCTTCGCGCCGAACTGCTGAACTGGCTGGCTTCGTTCGCCGACATCGCCCGCCTGGACGTCGAGGACGGCGTCGGCACGACGCAGGATCTGGCTGCCGCACGTGCGGCAAGGCCGATACTCCACGACCACATCGCGGATTTCTGCGACGACGACGAACCACTGGTGAGGGAGGCCGCGCTCGCGGCCACCGCCCTGCTGCTGGCCGACCCCGCCCTCGCCTCGTCCGTACCCCGGTACGCGCCCGCCGTTCGCGAGGTCCTTGCCGTGAGCGCGGACTCGTACTACCGGTGGATCGCCCGGGAACGGCTGGCTGCCTGGGGGAAGGATGTCACCGGCCTCGTCACTGCGGAGGACGAGCGCCGCGCGGCCCTGGACCGGGCAGGCGAGTTGGCGGAAGACCCGTTCGGCCAGGACCAGGAGCAGGCGATCCGCTGGCTGGAAGAGCAGCCCGAGGACACCGCGGCTCCGGAACGACTCGGCCGTCGGCGTGAGGACCGGACCACGCCCAGATCGGCCGCCTCGCAAGAATCTGCACCCGAGCCGCCCGTGGTCGCCCCGGGGAGCGAGGCGGGGTACTGCGGCCCGTGGCGGATCGCCCGGGAGGAGGAGCGTGCCGAGTGGACGTTCACGCCGTACGTAGGAGTAGGCCCCCTGCACTTCGGGATGACCTTGGAGGAGATCACCCGCGTCCTCGGCGAAGGACCGGCTGTCTCGTCCTACTCCCACCACGGCGAAGACCAACAGCTCAACTACGCCGACTTCACTGAGAGCGGGATCAGGGCCCTCTTCCGTGACAACCGCCTGGGGTGCGTCGCCGCAGACGCTCTCACCGGCCCCCAGGTGAGATTGGACGCGGCCCCGCTGACCGGCTGCGCACCTTCCCAGGTGGAGGACTGGCTCGTCCACCGCCCAACACGGCCCGGCAGCCTGGCGTACAGCGTCGCTGGCGATCCGGTCTTCGCCGACCTCGGCCTGGCGATCCGCTCCCAGCGGGCCGGCGACGTCGTCCTGACCCGCCCCCTCTTCCTGCTCCACGACTGGCTCGACCTGTGGCACGCGCTGCCCAGCGAGGAGTGGAACTGCTCCTGAAGCGTGATTCGCCGGTCGGCCTCACCTGAGTGCGAGGCCGACCGGAGCGACACACCTGTCCACCGGAGCGCGTGGGGAATCAACGTAAGCAGCTTTGTGGCTGGCAAGCAGCCGGCCGTTGAGTCGCCCGGATGTCCCCGCCATGATGTGTGGCGGGGATATCGGGCCGTGGCGTCAGCGGTGTCGACTGCGTTCTTCGGGCCTCGTGGCCACTGGTGTGGCCGGAGGGTGTGGCGTGGCGGACATGGCCGACGTTCCGCTGGTGGCGCTTCGCATGCGAGCCGCTTGCGTCCGCCGGTTCGGCTGAGCGGTGATGCGCCAGTTGAGGACCTCGGCGGGGCGTTCCGCGCTGTCGAGTTCCCGCTGGGTGCCCATCTCGGCTAGGAGACGTCGGGGTTTGTGGCCGGCGGTCTCGGCTTGGGCGAGGGTTGTGGTCAGGGCGGTCCAAGTGGGGTCGGCGAGGATCCGGTCGGCGTAGTCGGGGAGAGCTGCACGAAGATCCTGTTCGAAGCGGCGGGCGGTTGCGGCTCGCGGTGCTCGGCGGGCCAAGTCCGCCAGGACGGGTGTGGCGGCCTGCTGGTAGCCCGCCTGTAGGTGGCGGAGGGCTTCTTCGGCCGCGGCTGCTTGCTGTTCGTGGCCGCGTTGGGCGTGCCAGTGGGCGGCGGCGCGGGCCAGGTGCACGGTGGCGAAGAGCAGGGCGATGGCGAGTCCGCCCGGCTCGCTGGAGGCGTAGGCGAGTTCCTTGGCGGCCTTGCGCAGGGCGGTGGCGGCCTGGTGGTCGGCGCGGGTGGCGGAGCGGCGGGCGCGGTTGAACGCCATCGCCGCCGCTCGTAGTTCCGTCCGGTGTGGGCCGGTCGTGGCGCTGGCGATGTTGTACAGGGCGTCACCGAAGGCGGCCAGGTGGCCCTGGGCGGCGGCATCGTCACCGGAGCCAAGGACGGTGCGTGCCACGTGTATGGCGGTGGTGGTGTGGCGCCATGGGTCGGCTGGGTCCGCCACGTACTGCGGGTGGTCGGCCACCTTCTGGTTGGGGAGGCGTTCGCGTAGACGGTTGATCGAGAGGTCGGGGGCAAGTTTGGAGCCTCCGTACCAGACGGGTTCGCCGGCCGCGTTGGTGTCTCCAGGTGTGGCAAGGCTGTAGCCGATCACATCGCCGGTCTCGGGGCCGAGGCGCGTCTTGACCTTGATGCCCAGGGAGTCCAGCACGGTGAAGTAGTCGGCTTCGGTTTGTACGGTGGCGGCGACCGCGTACGCCTGCTCGCGCAGCCACTGCCGTGCCGTGACGGTCTGGCCCTGGCGTTCCGCCTTGGCGCGTTCGGCTCCGGTGGGGGTGCGGGGCGCGGTGAGGTCGCCGGACTTCAGGCGGCGCAGGCCGAACTCGGCTTCGATCTTGCGGCATTCGGCTTGGGCGCGCTGTCCGTCGTGGTGGGTGCGGGGGCGGCGTCCGTCGGCGCGGACGGTGGTGGCCATGATGTGGATGTGGTCGTCGGCGTGGCGCACGGCGATCCATCGGCATGCCTTGTCGTCGCTTTCGGGGGCGATGCCTGTGGCGTGGACGATGCGTCGGGCGATCTCGGCCCACTCGGTGTCGGTGAGGTAGCGGTCGCCGGGCGCGGTGCGGACCGGGCAGTGCCAGACGTGCTGGGGTGGTTTCTTGCCGCCCAGTTCGCGGGTGCGCAGGTCGACGTAGGTGTCGAGGCGCTTGGCGAGGTGGGTGTAGGTGGCTTCGGGGTTGCGGCCGGGGTCGGGGGCGCCGGCCATGTCCCAGGCGGCGACGATGTGTGGGTTGGTGTGTTCGTCTCGGCGGCCGGGGCCGAAGAGGTAGACGATCAGTCCGCGGGTGTCGGAGCCGGTCGAGACGTCAGGAACCATGGGCGGTGCCTTCCGTCAGGAGCTGGTCGATCAGTCGGTAGCTGTTCTCGGCTGCTTGCTCGACGCGGTCCAGCACCGTCTCGGCGCGCTCGGGCACCGTTCCTCGGTGGATGGCTGCGGTGATCTGGTTGAGGGTGCCGCCGATGCGGTTCAGCGCGACGGTGTGTACTTCGACGGCCTCGATCAGTGGGCGGACCGGGTCGTCCTCCGGGCTGCCGACCAGTCCTGCCTTGCCGAGGGCGACGGCGAGGGCGGCGTCGCCGACGAATCCGGCGAACTTCTGGCCGCGCTGGTGAGCGGCGGCGCTGATCACGCTCACTGCGGTCCGGGTGAAGCGGATGGTCTTCTCCTGGTCGCGCTTTTCCACGGTGCGCTTGCGGTTCATCAGCGCGGGCAGGACGGGGGCGTCGAGGTCCCGCCAGGAGGGCTGCTCGGCGGGCGGCCGGACATCGGTCGGCGTCTGAGTGCTCGGGGCGACGGGGTCGGCTGCCGGCGGGCAGCTGGTCTCGGCTATGCCTTCCTCCGGCTCGGGCGCCCCCAGGCGCTCGGCCTTCTCCTCCGCCACCCCTGGGGGGGCAAGCGCGGACGAAGCCTCGTTAGAGGCTCGTTCGCTCCAGCTTGCTGCTGATCGGCGGGTCAGGCCGAAGAATCCCTTGCGGCGGCGGGTGAGGGAGTTGTCGGTGCTCGTTTCGGGCATGGTGGTGCTCCGGTGTTCGTGTGGGGTGGGGCTTCGTCACGTCCGTTGCATCCGTCCCGTAGCTGGTCAGGACAGGTACGGAGGCGGTCGCAGGTACGGAGTGATCCGTATCGGCGAGGAACTCCGTCCCCGCGCTGACCTGCGCGGGGACGGATGCGACGGATTGATACGGAGCTGGTGTCAGCGAGTGGGCCTGGGGCCTGCATGCCCACCGGGCGGGCGGATGGGCAACGTCCTCGACGGAGGGGCGGGCGGCTTGCCCGGGGCTCGACGTGCGGGCACGGGCCCCGCTGCTGCGGGAGCCGGTGGGGCAGGGTCGGGGCAGTAGCGGGCCCAGGCGTCGAGGAACTGGTTGCGGGCGTACGCCTTGGCCTGCCTGCCGCTCTCGAAACGGTGGTTGGCCGGGCTGATGCCGAAGTCACGCAGCAGGTTGGCCAGGTGGTAGGCGTTCAGGCCCTTCGTCCCGTACTCGGCCCACGGCGCCTCGGCGTCCTGGACCAGGGCGGCGAGCAGGTCCTGGCTGCGCAGAGCCTCCTTGTGACCCACCTGTTCGAACACGCGGCGGACGTCGCGTAGCAGCCGCGTCTTCAGCGTCGTCTGTTCGTCCTGGACCACCTCGTTGCGGGTCATAGCCAGGCAGGCGGCGCGGGCCCGCGAGGGCCAGTGTCCGCCGGCCAGGTCGGCGACGATGACCAGGGGCTCCCAGGTGTCCGCAGCCCGGTCCTCGACCGGCATCGGCGGCACCAGCCGCTCCGCTGCCCCGCGCAGCGGGGTCAGCCACGCGGTCAGTCGGTCGCGCAGCTCGTTCAGTTCCGGGACGGAGTACCGGGAGCGGAAGGCAGCGATCTTCTCGCCGGGCTTGCGCTTCTGCATGCGGAGGACGATGGCACGGTCAATGATCGTGTCCGGCAGGTCGCCGATCCCGGCTAGCGCGGCCATGGCGAAGGTCGGGAACGCGGTCGGCTTGTGTTCCGGGCCGGAGATTCGCCAGGCCGGGCGGTTGCGCTGGTGCCCGGCGTTCAGCAGGCCGCGCAGGTCCTCCTTGTCGCCAGCCTTGGGGCCGAAGATGGTGTCGGCCTCGTCCACCAACAGAGTCGGCGGGTTCTTGCCGATGACGCGGAAGACCACCGCAGGCGAGGTGTTCACCGTCATCATCGGCTGGTACACGGTCTCGTGGAGTACGTCGAGGACGCGGGACTTACCGCATCCCTTGATCGGGCCCACCACCGCCAGGCGCGGCGCGTGCTGGAGGGCGGGCTGAGTGTGGGAGGCCGCCACCCACAGCGTGACCGCCGACAGGGCCTCCTCGCTCGGCAGCACCACGTAACGGCCGATCGCCGCACGCAGGTCATCCAGCAGCGAGGCTCCTTCGTCGGCCGTCTCGTGGCTCGTACCGGCGCGGTCCCCGGTCCCCGATCCGCCGTCAGGGACCACGGTCCCCGCAGATGAGTGGGGACCATGACCCTCACCAACGACTCGGAGAGCGGCGTGCTCGCCCGGGATTCGGGGACCGGGTTCGGGGACCAGGGGACCGAAAGTCTCCGTCCGGTCCCCGGCTTCCGCTCCCACGGGACCGGTCCCCAGGGCACTGACCTGCGCATGTTCCGCGCTGGGGGTGTTTCGGTCCCCGACCGGAACACCCGTCGAAGCATCGCCGCTGGCGGGGGCAGCAGGGGACCGTGACTCCGTTCGGTCCCCGCTTCGGTCCCCGTTGCGCCAGGAGATGCCCTGACCGGGGACCGCGGGGGTGGGCCAGACAACCTCGGATGCGTTCGAGGTGGTGGGGGACGTAGGGTCCTCCATAGACGTTCCTCTCAGGTGAGGGACGGGACGGGCAAGGTCCC
This sequence comes from Streptomyces sp. Ag109_O5-1, assembly GCF_003814875.1. GTDB lineage: Bacteria > Actinomycetota > Actinomycetes > Streptomycetales > Streptomycetaceae > Streptomyces > Streptomyces sasae. Next base: position 4,552,981 of record NZ_RKQF01000001.1, read on the forward strand.
GCCCCTCACCGGTTCGTTCGTTCAGGGATGGGCGACGTTCAGGGGAATCTCCGGCCCTCGGCGTTGGCGCGCCGGGGGCCGTTGCTGTGTCTGGGCCTGTCGGTGGCTCACGAGGCCAGGCCCCATTCCTCCTGGCCGTCGATCAGGGTGCGCTCGTAGCGCAGCAGCTCGGCCTCGGGGTACAGCACCCGCTTGCCGACCTTGATGCCGCGTGGCCCCTTTTGGATGTGGCGCCAGTAGCGGACGGTGCTCTCGGCCGTGCGGTAGCGCTCGGCGACCTCGGCGGTGGTCAGGTATCGCATGCATTCCCATTCGGCTAGGCGGCGATTCGATCTGCATAAGGTGTACCCCAGGATCGACGGTTACCCAAATCGGGAAGCTCATGTTTCAATTGGGATAGCGATGGTGACGATGGAGGTTCGATGGCAGGCGACAAGCCCGAGGGTGGCGAAGTGCCGCTGCTCTACAGCGAGGGGAACGTGGCCGCACGCGTCGCCCTAGAGCGTGAGGTCAGAGGGTGGAGCACGACCGAGCTGGCGGAGCGGGTGACCAGAGCCGGCATCAAGATGAACCAGACGGCGGTCTGGCGCATCGAGAACGGCACCCCCCGTCGGCGCATCAACCTCGACGAGGCCCTCGCCTTCTCCCGCGTCTTCGAGCTCCCCCTCGAAGAGCTGATGTCACCGCCCCCGGAAGGGCTCGACATCGACAGCCGGCGCCTCGTCCAAGAGGCCGTCGAGGCGTTCTACGAGGCCCGCGACGCGCGCGACCGCCTCCACCACGCCGTGGTCGCCATCGCCGACCACATCAAGGCCCACCCCGACAGCTCGCGGGCCATCCACGAGCAGTGCCTCCGCCTCATGGGCGACGAGCGGGACGCTCGCACGCTCAGCAACGACATCGCGGACGGCGGCCACTACTGACAACCGACACGAAGGAGAGGCCACTTGGCCAACATCCAGAAGCGCCCCAACGGCAAATGGCGGGCCCGCTACCGCGACCTCGACGGCAAGGAGCACGCCCGCCACTTCGACCGCAAGATCGATGCCCAACGGTGGATCGACGAGGTCACGGCCAGCCTGGTCACCGGTCAGTACGTCGACCCGCGATCGGCGAAGAAGCCCTTCAAGGAGTACGCGGAGGAATGGCGTGCCATCCAGCCCCATCGACCTTCTACGGCCAAGGCGGTGGCCCAGCACCTGCGCTGCTACGTCTACCCGGCCTGGGAGAAGCGGGCACTCGGCGCCATCAAGCCTGGCGACGTACAGAGCTGGGTCACCAGCCTGACCACCACGCACGGGCTGGCCGCCAGCACCTCACGGACGGTCTTCAACACGGTCAACGCCGTCTTCCGGGCGGCCGTCCGTGACCGGATGATCCCTCACAACCCGTGCGCCGAGGCGAAACTGCCCTCGGTACCACGGAAGAAGATCCTGCCGCTGGCCGTCGAGCAGGTGCGGATCCTGTCCGAGGAGATACCCGCCCGATACAAGGGCCTCGTGCTGCTCGGCGCCGCCACCGGGCTCCGCCCCGGCGAGTTGTTCGGCCTCCAGCTCCGGCACGTGGACCTGCTGCACGCGACCGTCTCGGTCGAGCAGCAGATCCAGCAGACCACCAAGCACGGCGTGTACGTCTGCCCGCCCAAGACCGCTCGCTCGCACCGCACGGTTCCACTCCCCCGCATAGCGGTGGATGCAATGAAGGCCCACCTGCGGGACTTCCCCGCCGATGGGCCCGAAGGCTGGATCTTCACGGCACCGCAAGGCGGGCCCGTGGTCTACACGCACTTCATGGACGGGTCCTGGCGGCCCGCCTGCGCGAAGGCTGGCATAGCGAAGGGCACCGGACCCCACGCCCTCCGGCATCACTACGCCAGCCTCCTGATCAAGCACGGCGAGTCCGTGAAGACGGTCTCCGAGCGCCTCGGCCACACCAACGCGGCCATGACGCTGAACATCTACACCCACCTGTGGCCCGACTCCGAGGAGCGGACCCGGGCCGCCGTCGACAAGGCGTACGCGGACCAGTCCGCCGATGCCCAGCCACAGGTCGACGAAGCGGCGTAACCGCTCCCCCGCGTGCCGGACTCATCCAGCACGCTGCGGACTCTGCGCGGACAGCAAAGGCCGCCCAACCCGCTCCGCCGCAGGTCAGACGGCCTTCCGCAAGATCGACTAGACGTTGAAGCGGAACTCCACCACGTCCCCGTCCTGCATGACGTAGTCCTTGCCCTCCATGCGGGCCTTGCCCTTGGCGCGGGCCTCGGCGACCGAGCCGGTCTCGACCAGGTCGGCGAAGGAGATGACCTCGGCCTTGATGAAGCCCTTCTGGAAGTCGGTGTGGATCACACCGGCCGCCTCGGGGGCCGTGGCGCCCTTCTTGATGGTCCAGGCGCGGGATTCCTTGGGGCCGGCCGTGAGGTAGGTCTGCAGGCCGAGGGTGTCGAAGCCGACGCGGGCGAGGGTGGCGAGGCCGGGCTCCTCGGCGCCGACCGACTCCAGGAGCTCCAGGGCGTCCTCCTCGTCGAGTTCGGCGAGGTCCTGCTCCAGCTTGGCGTTGAGGAAGATCGCCTCGGCGGGGGCGACCAGGGCGCGCTGCTCGGCCTTGAAGGTGTCGTCGGTCAGCTCGTCCTCGTCGACGTTGAAGACGTAGAGGAACGGCTTGGTGGTCAGCAGGTGCAGGTCGTGGAGGAGCTCGGCGCGGTCCGAGCCCTGGACGATGCCCTGGGAGAACAGGGTGTCGCCCTTCTCCAGGATCTCCTTGGCCTCCTCGACGGCCTTGACCTTGGGAGCCACGTCCTTCTTGATCCGCGACTCCTTCTGGAGGCGCGGGAGGACCTTCTCGATGGTCTGGAGGTCGGCGAGGATCAGCTCGGTGTTGATCGTCTCGATGTCGTCCTTCGGCGAGACCTTGCCGTCGACGTGCACGACGTTCTCGTCCTGGAAGGCGCGGATGACCTGGCAGATCGCGTCGGACTCACGGATGTTCGCGAGGAACTTGTTGCCCAGGCCCTCGCCCTCGGAGGCGCCGCGCACGATGCCGGCGATGTCGACGAAGTCGACCGTGGCCGGGAGGATGCGCTCCGACTTGAAGATCGACGCCAGCTGGGCCAGCCGGGCGTCGGGGACGCCGACCACACCCACGTTGGGCTCGATCGTGGCGAACGGGTAGTTGGCCGCCAGCACGTCGTTCTTGGTCAGGGCGTTGAACAGGGTCGACTTGCCGACATTGGGCAGGCCGACGATTCCGATCGTGAGCGACACGTTGCGACTTCCCGTAGTGAGTGGGTGAGTGAGCCGGGGGGCTGCCAGTGCCGGCGGGCCGGCCGATCCACCAGTTTACGGGGTTCGGGGCCCCGGGCCGGCGGCCGCGTCGAACACCTGGACAAGCTCTGCGACAAGCTCTGCTCTTCGGCTTGCTTTCGGCGTGTCTGGGCCCCGATTGGGCACATTAACCGACCTAAGTTGGTCCAATGGAGCAGCACAGGACCCGTCCCCGACAGCAAGGACCGCGCCGCGGCGCCCCCCGCGCGCCCCTGCCGCCGCAGGCCGGACGGCGGCCGGGGACGGCCGAGCGGCGGCCCGCCCCCGGAAGGTCCCGTCCGGCACCGGCGGCACGGCCCCGACAGCTCCCGAACCCCCGGCTCACCGGACTCGGCGGCGGCCTGTTCTGCGCGGCCGCGATGTTCCTGCTCGGCTTCCTGGACGACCTGCTCCTCGGGGCGTCCCTGACGGTGTACGGCGTGCTGTTCCTGCCGGTGGCGGCGCTGACCGCGCTGTGGGTGCGCGGAGGCGATCTGCTGACCGCCCCCGTGGTCGTGCCGATCGCCTTCGCCGCCGGCCTGCTGACCGTCGCCGACGGCGGCGGAGGCTTCCTGGGTGGCCTGATGGGCCTGGTGACGGGCCTGTCCACCCAGGCCGGCTGGCTCTACGGCGGGACGCTGGTCGCCGGGGCGATCGTCCTCGTCCGCCGGGCCCGGATCATCCGGCGCCGGCGCAGGGTCTGATCACCACCGGCGCAGAGACTGATCCGCTGTCGGCGCAGGGGCCGGTCCCGGCTACCGGGCGTGGAGCGCCGCTCGCATCGCCGCGCCCACGATGCCCGCGTTGTTCTGCAGCTGGGCCGGCACGATCTCGGCCTTCACGCCCGTGAGGTACGGCAGGAACTTCTCGGCCTTGCGGCTCACCCCGCCGCCGATGATGAACAGGTCCGGGGTGAAGAGCATCTCGACGTGCGCGAGGTACTTGTTCACCCGGCCGCCCCACTGCTCCCAGCTGAGGTCGTTGTCCTCCTTGGCCTTGCTGGAGGCCTTCTTCTCGGCGTCGTGGCCGTCCAGCTCCAGGTGGCCCAGCTCGGTGTTGGGGACCAGCTCGCCGTCCACGAACAGGGCGCTGCCGATGCCGGTGCCGAAGGTCAGCAGGAGGATGACACCCCTGCGGCCGCGGCCGGCACCGAACTCGATCTCGGCCACACCGGCCGCGTCCGCGTCGTTGACGACGGTCACCGGAAGGCCGCCGAGCCGCTCGCTGAACAGCGTGCGCGCGTCGGTGTCGATCCAGCTCTTGTCGACGTTCGCCGCCGTGCGGATATGGGTGCCGTCCGAGATCACGCCCGGGAAGGTGAGCCCGACCGGGCCCCTCCACCCGAAGTGGTCGACCACCTGCTTGACCCCGTCGGCGACGCCGTCGGGCGTCGCCGGATGCGGGGTGAGCACCTTGCAGCGCTCCTGGGCCAGGTCGCCCTTGTCCAGGTCCACAGGAGCGCCCTTGATCCCGGAACCACCGATGTCCACGCCGAAGATCTGCATGGCTCCACGTTACGTCGTACGACTGACAGTCACGACGTCGGTCGGTCCCGCAGTCACACAGTCGTACGACGGGCGGTCACGCCCCGGCGCCGGTCCCGCCGCGCTCGGCGACCAGGGTGGCCGCCTCTTCGCGCAGGTCACGGCGGAGTTCCTTGGGCAGCGAGAAGGTGATGGACTCCTCGGCCGCCTTGACGATCTCGACATCGCCGTAGCCGCGTTCGGCGAGCCACTCCAGGACCTGCTCGACCAGTACCTCGGGGACGGAGGCGCCGGAGGTGACGCCGACGGTGGTGACGCCCTCCAGCCAGGCCTCGTCGATCTCGTCGGCGAAGTCGACCAGGTAGGCGGCGCGGGAGCCGGCCAGCTTGGCGACCTCGACGAGCCGCTTGGAGTTGGAGGAGTTGCGGGAGCCGACCACGATGACCAGCTCGGCCTCGGCGCCCATCTGCTTCACGGCGAGCTGACGGTTCTGCGTGGCGTAGCAGATGTCGTCGCTGGGCGGCGAGATGAGCTGCGGGAACTTCTCCTTCAGGGCGTCGACCGTCTCCATCGTCTCGTCCACGGAGAGGGTGGTCTGGGAGAGCCAGACGACCTTGGACTCGTCGCGGACCTCGACCTTGGCGACGTCGCCCGGGCCGTCGACCAGCTGGATGTGGTCGGGGGCCTCGCCGGAGGTGCCGATGACCTCCTCGTGGCCCTCGTGCCCGATCAGGAGGATGTCGTAGTCCTCGCCTGCGAAGCGCACGGCTTCCTTGTGAACCTTGGTGACCAGTGGGCAGGTGGCGTCGATGGTGGCGAGGCGGCCGCGCTCGGCCTCCTCGTGGACGACGGGGGCGACACCGTGCGCGGAGAACATCACGATGTTCCCCGGCGGGACCTCCTCGGTCCGCTCGACGAAGATCGCGCCCTTCTTCTCCAGGGTCTGCACGACGTACTTGTTGTGGACGATCTCGTGCCGGACGTAGATCGGGGCCCCGTACTGTTCGAGGGCCTTCTCGACGGCGATCACGGCGCGGTCCACACCCGCGCAGTAGCCACGGGGGGCGGCGAGCAGGACACGGCGGCCAGGCGAAGCAGTCATGGCACCCATCGTAAGGCCGCGTTCGGGGCGCCGAGATCGCGTCCGGGTGACGGTCCGGGGGAGACCGGATCGGTTCGCGGTACGGCGGGACGGCAGTCCTGTCAGTCCGCGCCGTTACGCTCGCCGCATGGCTTTGAACACGTCAGCCGAAGCACCGCTGCCCGTCGGTGAGATCTCCCGGCTCATCGGCGGATGGATCGACCGGCTCGGTGCGGTGTGGGTCGAGGGGCAGATCACCCAGCTGTCGCGGCGGCCCGGCGCCGGGGTCGTGTTCCTGACGTTGCGGGATCCGTCGCACGACATCTCGATCGGCGTCACCTGTTACCGCCAGGTGTTCGACTCCGTCGCCGATGTCGTAGGGGAGGGCGCCCGGGTCGTCGTCCACGCGAAGCCGGAGTGGTACGCGCCGCGTGGGCAGCTGTCGTTGCGGGCCGCCGAGATAAGGCCCGTCGGGGTCGGGGAGCTGCTGGCGCGGCTGGAGATGCTCAAGAAGGCGCTGGCCGCGGAGGGGCTGTTCGCCGCCGGGCGGAAGAAACCGCTGCCGTTCCTGCCGCAGTTGATCGGGCTGGTGTGCGGGCGGGCCTCGGCCGCGGAGCGGGATGTGCTGGAGAACGCCCGGCACCGGTGGCCGGCGGTGCGGTTCGAGGTGCGGAACGTGCCGGTGCAGGGCGTGCACGCGGTGCCGCAGGTCGTGCAGGCCGTGAAGGAGCTCGACGCGATCGAGGAGGTGGATGTGATCATCGTCGCGCGCGGGGGCGGCAGCGTGGAGGATCTGCTGCCGTTCTCCGACGAGCAGCTGGTGCGGGCGGTCGCGGAGTGCCGTACGCCCGTCGTGTCCGCCATCGGCCACGAGCCCGACACCCCGCTGCTCGACTATGTCGCCGACCTGCGTGCCTCCACCCCCACCGACGCGGCGAAGAAGGTCGTACCGGACGTGGGTGAGGAGCTGGAGCGGGTGCGGATGCTGCGGGACCGGGCCCGGCGGTGTGTCGACGGGCTCGTGGCGCGGGAGGAGCGGGGGCTGGCGCAGGCGCTCGCACGGCCGGCCATGGAGGATCCGCAGCGGATGGTCGACGAGCGGGCCGATCACGTCGCCTCGCTGGTCGACCGTTCGCGGCGCACCCTCGGGCATCTGCTCGACCGCGCCGTCTCCGAGCTGACGCACACGCACGCGCGCGTGGTGGCCCTCTCCCCCGCCGCCACCCTGAAGCGCGGGTACGCCGTGCTGCAGAAGGACGACGGTCATGTGGTGCGGGACCCGGCGGACGTCGAGCCGGGCGAGGCCTTGCGGGCGCGGGTCGCCGAGGGCGAGTTCACGGTGCGGGCCGATGGCTAGAGCGATGTCCCGGGCGTTGTCGTACGGGCGGATCAGAAAGGCAAGTGCATGAGCGGCAAGACCGAGGAAGCCCTCTCCTACGAGCAGGCGCGGGACGAGTTGATCGAGGTCGTACGGCGGCTGGAGGCCGGCGGGACGAGCCTTGAGGAGTCCCTCGCGCTCTGGGAGCGGGGCGAGGAGCTGGCCAAGGTGTGCCGACGGTGGCTGGAGGGGGCGCGGGCCCGGCTGGACGCGGCGCTGGCCGGGGACGAGGACGGAGAAGAGGGGGAGTGAGGGGCGGGGGAAGAGGGAGCGCGGGGCACGCAAGGGCGGCTCGGATGTGAGGCGGATCACTGCGGTCCGCATTTTGTTGAAGCTTGAATCTTCCTTCGTCTAAGGTCGTACCGTCAGCCCATCCGGACCACGGTCCGTTTTCGACCGGGACGCGACCTCTAGGAAGTTCTCATGTCTCTCGTTCTCGACCCCGCCGCTCAGGACCTGCTGTTCCGTGAGGCCCGCACCGCCAACACCTTCACCGACGAGCCGGTGACCGACGAGCAGATCCAGGCGATCTACGACCTGGTCAAGTTCGGCCCCACCTCCATGAACCAGTCGCCGCTGCGCGTCGTCCTGGTCCGCTCCCCCGAGGCCCGTGAGCGCCTGGTGCAGCACATGGCCGAGGGCAACCAGAAGAAGACCGCCACCGCCCCGCTGGTCGCGATCCTCGCCGCGGACAACGAGTTCCACGAGGAGCTGCCGGAGCTCTTCCCGCACTTCCCGCAGGCCAAGGACGCCTTCTTCGGCGACCGCGCGGTGCGCGAGGGCAGCGCGGCCCTGAACGCCGCCCTCCAGGCCGCGTACTTCATCATCGGCGTCCGCGCCGCCGGCCTCGCCGCCGGCCCGATGACCGGCGTCGACTTCGCGGGCATCCAGAAGGAGTTCCTGGACGACGACCACACCCCGTTCGTGGTCATCAACATCGGCAAGCCGGGCCCGGACGCCTGGTTCCCGCGCTCCCCGCGCCTGGCCTACGACGACGTCGTCACGACCGTCTGAGCCACCCCGCAGACACGCGGGACACACGAGAGGCCCCCGGCAACGGCGCCGGGGGCCTCTTGTGTCGCACGCACGGGGCAGGTACGTCAGGACGTCCGCAGCGCCGCCGCCATCTTCGTCAGCTGGGCGAAGGAGGCGGTGCCCGCCACCACCGTGGTGGAGCCGGTGGTGCCGTCCAGCACCAGCGCGTCGTAGCGGCCGCCGGTGTAGTGGGTCCAGGTGCGGTCGCCGATCTTCTCGGTCGTCTTCGTCGCCGTCGCCCCCTGGCTGGCGTCGTCGATGAAGTCCGCCCGCTTCTGAGTGGACTGCTCGATCTGGACGTACTGCCCGTCGGGGGTCTGGTAGCCGAGGTGCCAGCGGTCGCCGTCCTCGCCCTGGAAGCGGACCGAGGTGGCCTTCCAGGCACCGGACAGGCCCTCCGGTGCGGCCACCGGATAGCTCGCGGCGCGCCGCGCCGTCAGCAGCTCGACCCGGTAGTCGACCCTCGGGAGGTCGGGAGAGTGGTCGTCGTGCGGGACGAGAAGGTAGATGAAGCCCGCCGCGAGACCGATCAGGGCCAGGGAGAGAATCATGTCCCGGACCGTCTTCTGCTTGCCGTTCGTGCCTGCCACGCCCCCTATCGTCGCAGGTGCCCCTTGCGCTCATCCGTGGGGTCCCCTGCTCATTTTGTCAGCCTGACGATAGAGTCGACGGGAAACCCTCATCCGGCCGTCGTCGTATCAGAAAGGTGCGCTCCGATGACCGAGAATCATCATCACCTGCCGTCCGAACTCGATGTTCCCTCCGAGGCCCCCGACCGCAACCTCGCCCTGGAGCTCGTCCGCGTGACCGAGGCCGCCGCGATGGCGGCGGGTCGCTGGGTGGGCCGCGGCGACAAGAACGGCGCCGACGGTGCCGCCGTGCGCGCCATGCGGACCCTCGTCTCCACCGTGTCGATGAACGGCGTGGTCGTCATCGGCGAGGGCGAGAAGGACGAAGCCCCGATGCTCTTCAACGGGGAACGTGTCGGTGACGGCACCGGACCCGAGGTCGACATCGCCGTCGACCCGATCGACGGTACGACGCTGACCGCGAAGGGCATGCCCAACGCGATCGCCGTGCTGGCCGCGGCCGAGCGCGGGGCCATGTTCGACCCGTCCGCCGTGTTCTACATGGACAAACTGGTCACGGGCCCGGAGGCGGCGGACTTCGTCGACATCAACGCGCCCATCTCCGTCAACATCCGCCGGGTCGCCAAGGCGAAGCGGTCCTCGCCGGAGGGCGTGACCGTGGTCATCCTCGACCGGCCTCGGCACGAAGGGATCATCAAGGAGATCCGGGAGGCCGGCGCGCGTATCAAGCTGATCTCCGACGGTGACGTCGCCGGGTCGATCTACGCGCTGCGCGAAGGCACGGGCGTCGACATGCTGCTCGGCATCGGCGGCACGCCCGAGGGCATCATCTCGGCGTGCGCGGTGAAGTGCCTGGGCGGGACGATCCAGGGCAAGCTGTGGCCCAAGGACGACGCGGAGCGGCAGCGGGCGATCGACGCCGGGCACGATCTGGACCGGGTCCTGACCACCGAGGATCTGGTGACCGGCGAGAACGTCTTCTTCGTCGCGACCGGCATCACCGACGGCGAGCTGCTGCGCGGGGTCCGGTACCGGTCGGAGACCGCGCTGACCGAGTCGATCGTGATGCGGTCGAAGTCGGGGACGGTGCGGCGGATCGACTCCGAGCACCGGCTGCGCAAGCTGCGGGCGTACAGCACGATCGATTTCGACAAGGCGAAGTAGCGCCCAAGGGGAGGGGGCTGAGGGCGCGTCGGCGACTGCGGGTGCGTAGTGGCTGGTCGCGCAGTTCCACCCCCAGCCTTCGGCCGGGGGTGCCCCCAGCGCCCCTTTGGGGCGCGCTGTCCCCGAGGCAAGTCCAAGGCGCCCTCTGTGCGGAGAGGGCGCCTTTTTGTCAGCCTGCCTGGGCTATGTGGTTCGCCGCTGTCGCTCGGGCCGCCTTCTTCAGTTCCATGTCGCGGCGCCTGCGCCTCGCCAGGACCACCCGGCGCTCCGCCGCCGTGAGGCCGCCCCAGACTCCGTAGGGCTCCGGCTGGAGCAGCGCGTGTTCGCGGCACTCGACCATCACCGGACAGCGGGCGCAGACCCGCTTCGCCGCCTCCTCCCGGGACAGCCGGGCGGCGGTGGGCTCCTTGGAGGGTGCGAAGAACAGGCCTGCCTCGTCGCGCCGGCACACCGCCTCGGTGTGCCAGGGGGCGTCTTGGTCCCTGTCCCGCACTGGCACCCGCTGGGCCGGAACGGCAGCTACCTGCGCGGACGAATGCGGCGGTTGCAGCACGGTCTACTCCTGACGACGGCTTCGCGAGCGAGAGACGATGCAGCAAGCCCTACCCGCTGTGCGCAGGCCTATGCACAGCGTCCCCAACGGCCGTAGCGCGGCGGCCGGTTCACGACCCCGGACGCCGCCGACCAGGGAGCGATTCGCGACCGTCAACGGTCCAGGTGTTTGCGCAACTTCCTGTCGACCTTGTCGTGGACCCGGTCCAGGATGTCCTCGACGAACTTCCCGCGCTTCGGCCGCGCCTCCACATTGCCGAGGACGGCCCACCCGTCGACGTAGACGACCGGCGCGTCGGAGTCGACCGAATCCAGCGTGTCCGCCTCGAAGTTGCCCAGCACCCCGCCGCCGGTGCCGCGCAGCGACACGTTCTCCGGGACCCGGATCTGGACGTCGCCGAAGACCGAGAACGCCTTGATGACAACCTGCTGGTACTCGAAGATCGCCTCGGTGAGGTCGATCTCGACGGAGCCGAAGACCGCGTACGCGTGCAGCCGGCGGCCCGCGCGCCAGCGGCCGCGACGGCGGGCGCTGCTGAAGACGGCCACGACGTTGGTGTCCGCCTCGACAGGGATGGCACCGGGCGTCGGCCGGGGCGGCACCGGTGTGTAGGCCGGGGCGGCCTGGCCGGCGTGGGCCGCGGGCAGGTCTCGTATGAAGACCTCCAGCTCGCCCACCGTCTTGGCGTTCAGCACCCCCTCCACGCGCTCGGCGTGCTCGTCGGCGGTCAGGCGCCCCTCGGCGAGGGCCTCCCGCAGGATGTCGGCGATGCGGTCACGGTCGGCGTCCGAGGCGCGCAGCTCGGCGACCGGCGCCCCGGCGCGCTCCTCGGGGGTGTGCTTCTGAAGGTCCACCGCAGCAGGGTACCGAAACGCGATAGATCGCGACTAGGGGTTGGCGTCGGTCCGGGCGTGTCGAACTGAGCCTTACCTCACAGGTTCCGTGTCGGTCGCAGGTTCTAGGCTGGACAGCGCCCGCCAGCGTCGGCGGGCAGCCGTCCGTCAGAGTGAGGAATGGGCTGAGATGCCTGAGTTCGCGTATACCGATCTGCTCCCCCAGGGCGAGGACACCACGCCGTACCGGCTGGTGACCTCGGAGGGTGTGTCCACCGTCGAGGGACCGGACGGGCGGACGTTCCTCAAGGTGGAGCCGGAGGCGCTGCGCAAGCTGGCCGAAGAGGCCATCCACGACATCCAGCACTACCTGCGGCCCGCCCACCTCGCCCAGCTCCGCCGGATCATCGACGACCCGGAGGCGTCGAACAACGACAAGTTCGTCGCGCTCGACCTGCTGAAGAACGCGAACATCGCGGCGGCCGGCGTGCTCCCCATGTGCCAGGACACCGGCACCGCGATCGTCATGGGCAAGCGCGGACAGAACGTGCTGACCGAGGGCGGCGACGAGGCGGCGCTGAGCCGCGGCATCTACGACGCGTACCTGAACCTCAACCTGCGCTACTCGCAGATGGCTCCGCTCACCATGTGGGAGGAGAAGAACACCGGCTCCAACCTGCCGGCGCAGGTCGAGCTCTACGCCACCGACGGCGGCGCCTACAAGTTCCTCTTCATGGCGAAGGGCGGCGGCTCCGCCAACAAGTCCTTCCTGTACCAGGAGACGAAGGCGGTCCTCAACGAGGCCTCCATGATGAAGTTCCTGGAGGAGAAGATCCGTTCGCTCGGTACGGCGGCCTGCCCGCCGTACCACCTCGCGATCGTCGTCGGCGGTACGAGCGCCGAGTACGCGCTGAAGACCGCGAAGTACGCCTCCGCGCACTACCTGGACGAGATCCCGGCCGAGGGCTCGGAGCTCGGGCACGGCTTCCGGGACCAGGACCTGGAGCAGAAGGTCTTCGAGCTGACGCAGAAGATCGGCATCGGCGCGCAGTTCGGCGGCAAGTACTTCTGCCACGACGTGCGCGTGGTGCGGCTGCCGCGGCACGGCGCGTCCTGCCCCGTCGCCATCGCGGTCTCCTGCTCCGCCGACCGGCAGGCCGTCGCGAAGATCACCGCCGAGGGCGTCTTCCTGGAGCAGCTGGAGACGGACCCGGCGCGCTTCCTGCCGGAGACCACCGACGAGCACCTCGACGAGTCCTCGGACGTGGTCAAGATCGACCTCAACCAGCCGATGGACACGATCCTCGCCGAGCTGACCAAGTACCCGGTGAAGACCCGGCTCTCCCTCACCGGTCCGCTGGTCGTGGCACGTGACATCGCGCACGCCAAGATCAAGGAGCGCCTCGACGCCGGCGAGGAGATGCCGCAGTACCTGAAGGACCACCCGGTGTACTACGCCGGTCCGGCCAAGACCCCCGAGGGTTACGCGTCCGGCTCCTTCGGTCCGACGACCGCCGGCCGCATGGACTCCTACGTCGAGCAGTTCCAGGCGGCGGGCGGCTCCAAGGTGATGCTCGCCAAGGGCAACCGCAGCAAGCAGGTCACGGACGCGTGCGACGCGCACGGCGGCTTCTACCTCGGCTCCATCGGCGGCCCGGCCGCGCGCCTCGCCCAGGACTGCATCAAGAAGGTCGAGGTCGTCGAGTACGAGGAGCTCGGCATGGAGGCGGTCTGGAAGATCGAGGTCGAGGACTTCCCGGCGTTCATCGTGGTCGACGACAAGGGCAACGACTTCTTCCAGGACCCCGCGCCGCAGCCGACCTTCACGACCATCCCGGTCCGGGGCCCCGGGCTGGCGTAGCACCTCGGGTGCGGCGGGGACGGAATTCGCCCCCGCCGCCCCTACCCGTCCCGTCACCAGGGGGCCGCGGCCCCCTTCGGCCCCCGCCTGCGTCCCGTCGGCTCACTGTCCTGGGGGCTGCCGCCCCCCCCAGACCCCCGCCTCGGCCTGAACGGCTTCGTCCCCAATCGCCGGACGGACTGGAGGGGGTGCGGTGCGGCCTTCGTCCTTGAAAGCCGCACCGGCTGGAGGGGGTGCGGACCGGCCTCCACCCTCAGAAACCACACGGGCTGAGATATGGCGCGGACCGGCCTTCATGCCCAAAAGCCGCACGAGCTGAGATGCGGCACGGACCGGTCCTCGTCCCCAAGGACCGCACGAGCTGAGATGCGGCGCGGATCGGGCTGTGGCCTCAACAGTCGTCGGCTGGGGTGAGTGCGCTGGGTCACACACCCTGGCGGAGTACTCGGCGGAACATCCCCACCCCCGCGATCGCTGTACCGGGCATGAGCGACTACCGCATCGAACACGACTCCATGGGCGAGGTCCGGGTCCCCGGGCAAGCGAAGTGGCGGGCCCAGACTCAGCGGGCCGTCGAGAACTTTCCCGTCTCCGGGCAGCGGATCGAGCGGGCGCACATCGAGGCGCTGGCCCGGATCAAGGGGGCGGCGGCCAAGGTGAACGCCGAGTTGGGAGTACTCGACAAGGACATTGCCGCGGCGATCCAGGACGCGGCCGGGGAGGTCGCCGACGGGAAGTGGGACGAGCACTTTCCCGTCGACGTGTTCCAGACGGGGTCCGGGACCTCGTCCAACATGAACACCAACGAGGTGATCGCGACCCTCGCCAGTGAGCGGCTCGGGCGGGACGTCCATCCGAACGACCACGTCAACGCCTCGCAGTCCTCCAACGACGTGTTCCCGTCGTCGATCCACATCGCCGCCACCGCCGCCGTCACCCGGGATCTCATCCCGGCCCTGGAGCACCTCGCCGGCGCGCTGACCCGGAAGTCGGAGGAGTTTTCCGACGTCGTGAAGTCGGGGCGGACGCATCTCATGGACGCCACGCCCGTGACGCTCGGACAGGAGTTCGGCGGGTACGCCGCACAGGTACGGTATGGAATCGAACGGCTGCAGGCCTCCCTGCCCCGGCTCGCCGAGCTGCCGCTCGGCGGTACCGCCGTCGGTACCGGGATCAACACCCCGCCCGGGTTCTCCGCCGCCGTGATCGAGGAGGTCGCCCGGGCCACCGGACTGCCGTTCACCGAGGCGCGCGACCACTTCGAGGCACAGGGCGCCCGGGACGGGATCGTGGAGACCAGTGGGCAACTGCGCACCATCGCCGTCGGGTTGACGAAGATCGCGAACGATCTGCGATGGATGGCCTCGGGGCCCCGCACCGGGCTCGCCGAGATCGCGCTGCCCGACCTCCAGCCCGGGTCCTCGATCATGCCGGGCAAGGTCAACCCGGTGATCCCCGAAGCCGTGTTGATGGTGTCCGCCCAGGTCATCGGCAACGACCAGACCATCGCCGTGGCCGGTGCGGCCGGCAACTTCGAGCTCAACGTGATGCTTCCGGTCATCGCGAAGAACGTCCTGGAGTCCGTCCGGCTGCTCGCCAACGTCTCACGGCTGCTCGCCGACCGGACCGTGGACGGGATCACCGCGAACCGGGAGCGGGCCCGGGAGTACGCCGAGTCGTCGCCGTCCGTGGTCACGCCGCTGAACAAGTACATCGGGTACGAGGAGGCCGCCAAGGTGGCCAAGAAGGCGCTCGCGGAACGTAAGACGATCCGCCAGGTCGTCATCGAGGGCGGGTACGTCGAGAAGGGCGAGCTGACCGTCGAACAGCTGGACGAGGCGCTGGATGTCCTGCGGATGACGCGGCCGTAACCGCGTGCGAACGTTTCACGCCGCCCGGCCGGAAGCGTGACGTCCGCCGCAGCGTCGTGTGCCTACGGCACCTAATATCTGTGCATGGCAGACGGTGGAGCGGTGAGGCGCGTGATGCGCGGGGAGACGGGCGGCGCGACCGGTAACGGAACCAGGAACGGGAACGGCTTCTGGGTGCCGGGGAGCCAGATCCTGTGGCGGTACCGGGAGAACGCCGGACACGGCTTCCATATCGCGCGCCCCGTCACCGTCGTCCGGGACGACCAGGAGCTGCTCGCCGTCTGGCTGGCCCCCGGCACCGAGTGCGTCAGACCCGTGCTGGCCGACGGCTCGTCGGTCGGCGAGGAGCCGCTGGAGTCCCGCTACACCAAGCCCCGGTCGGTCACGCACGGCCACTGGCGGGGCACGGGCGTGCTGAAGCTGGCCCGGCCCGGCCAGCCCTGGTCGGTGTGGCTGTTCTGGGAGCCGGGCTGGCGGTTCAAGAACTGGTACATCAATCTTGAGCAGCCGCTGGTCCGTTGGGGTGGCGGAGTGGACTCCGAGGACCACTTCCTGGACATCTCCGTGCATCCGGACCGGAGTTGGCGCTGGCTCGACGAGGACGAGTTCGCGCAGGCCCAGCGGGACGGCCTGATGGCCGCTGAGACGGCCGAGCGGGTGCGGGCGGCGGGACTGGCCGCGGTGGACTCCGTACGGGCCTGGGAGGCGCCCTTCTCGGACGGCTGGCAGCACTGGCGCCCGGACCCGTCCTGGGCGGTACCGTCACTGCCCGAGGACTGGGACCGTACACCCGCGCACGTGTCCACATGAGACCCTTGATGCGCCCCCGGTCCGCAACCGTAGGATCGTCCTCCGCAAGGGCGCGTTGAGCACAACTCCCGGATCATGTGCCGGGCTTGACCGAACGTCACCGAGGGGCGGCAGGACGTGAGCGAGGGGTACGAGGGCAACACCGGCGAGCGGTGCGCGGGCCGCAGATCGTTTGCCGGTGGCACAGAAACAGCCTCCAGCCACGCCGGAATTCCGTTCCTGGGGCACGTAATCCGGGTATCGGGACTTCGGCGGGACCACCTGCGCGCCCGGCGCGCAGCCCCGGACGGACGGATTCGACACGCGTGACGGAGCACCCCACCTCCTACGAACGCCCACAGCCGGGCGTCGACCCCGCGGAGGCCCGCGGGGCGCTCCTGCGTTCCTCGCAGCCACCGGACCGGGCACAGCCGCCGGCGCAGCCCCGTCCGCTCGGCACCACCGCCTTACCGGCGCAGGCCCGCGCGGGCGAGACGCCCTCCGGTCCCGGTACCAGCACGTCCAAGGAGCACTCCGTCAACGGCCCCGAGCACGCCCAGCCCACCAGCGCTGAGCCCGATCCACACCGGCCGCGCCCCACTCCGGAGGGCATCCCGCCCCAGCCGGGCGCCGAGCAGGAGCGGGTGGCGGGTCCGCAGGAGCGCCGTACCGGACGCGGGCTGCCGCCCGGCCGTCCGATGCCGATGCGGCGGGACGGCGACCGGCTGCGTTTCGTGGGCGCCGCGACCCGGCGGATCGCCCGGGGCATAGACCTCGACGAGATCGTGATGGGGCTGTGCCGGGCGACCGTGCCGACCTTCTCGGACTCGATCCTGGTCTATCTGCGCGACCCGCTCCCGGTCGGCGACGAGCGGCCCACCGGCCCGGTGGTGCTGCGGCTGCGCCGTACCGACCGGATCCCGGAGGAGCGGGACTCCGAGGGCGGCGGCTTCCTGCCGGTGCCCGTGCCGGAGCCGGACCCGACCGACATCGGCCTGGCCGCGCTCACCGCCGATCTGTGCGAGGTACGGCCGGGCGGCGCCCTCAACGAGGTGCTGCGGGGCGTACGGCCGGTGTTCGCCGACGCCCCCGCCGCGCGCGCCGCCCTGCCCGAACTCCTCGGCGAGGGCAACGAGTCGCTCGTGCCCGGCGGACAGCACGCGATCCTCGCCCCGCTGCGCGGCCGGCGCCGGGTGATCGGCGCGGCCCTGTTCCTGCGCCGCCCGGAGCGGCTGGCGTTCGAGACGGACGACCTGCTGGTCGCCGCCCAGCTGGCCACGCACAGCGCGCTGGGCATCGACAAGGCGGTGCTGTACGGCCGGGAGGCCTACATCGCCGACGAGTTGCAGCGCACCATGCTGCCCGAGAACCTGCCGAGCGCCACGGGCGTACGGCTCGCCTCGCGCTATCTGCCGGCCGCGGAGACCGCGCGGGTCGGCGGCGACTGGTACGACGCGATCCCGCTGCCGGGAAGCCGGGTGGCGCTGGTCGTGGGCGATGTCATGGGGCACTCGATGACATCGGCGGCGATCATGGGGCAGCTACGGACGACCGCGCAGACGCTGGCGGGGCTCGATCTGCCGCCGCAGGAAGTGCTGCACCATCTCGACGAGCAGGCCCAACGGCTCGGCAGCGACCGGATGGCGACCTGCCTGTACGCCGTCTACGACCCGGTGTCGCACCGCATCACCATCGCCAACGCCGGGCATCCGCCGCCGGTGCTGCTGCATCTCGGCGGACACGCCGAGGTGCTGCGGGTGCCGGCCGGGGCGCCGATCGGGGTGGGCGGGGTCGACTTCGAGGCGGTGGAGCTGGACGCGCCGGCCGGGGCGACGCTGCTGCTGTACACCGACGGTCTTGTGGAGTCCCGGCTGCGGGACGTGTGGACCGGCATAGAGCAGCTGCGGGAGAAGCTCGCCGCGACCGCGCAGCTGACCGGTCCGGATCATCCGCCGCCGCTGGAAGCGCTGTGCGACGAGGTGCTCGACATGCTCGGGCCGGGTGACCGCGACGACGACATCGCGCTGCTCGCGGCCCGGTTCGACGGGATCGCGCCGAGCGATGTGGCGTACTGGTTCCTGGAGCCGGAGGACGCGGCGCCGGGTCGTGCCCGGCGGCTCGCACGGCGGGCGCTGGCCCGCTGGGGGCTGGAGGAACTGTCCGACTCCGTCGAGCTGTTGGTCAGCGAAGTGGTCACCAACGCGGTGCGGTACGCCTCGCGGCCGGTGACGCTGCGGTTGCTGCGCACCGATGTGCTGCGGTGCGAGGTCGGGGACGACGTGCCCCAGCTGCCACGGCTGCGGCAGGCGCGGGCGACGGACGAGGGCGGCCGGGGGCTGTACCTCGTCAACAGACTGGCCAGACGGTGGGGAGCGACCCGGCTCAGCACCGGCAAGGTCGTGTGGTTCGAGCTGAACCGGTAGCGCCGCAGGGCCGCCTGGGGCCGTCGGGAAACCGCGGACCGGCCGTGGCTGGTCGCGCGGTTCCCCGCGCCCCTGGGGAGTTGTGCCCGCGGCGTTGCCGGGTGCTGAACAGATATCGCCGTGGGACTTGAGGTTGTCGGGGAACCGCGGACCGGTCTTGGCTGGTCGCGCCCAAGCGGCGGTAGCCGCAGTTCCCATACAGCCCCGCGCCCCTTTCGGGGCGCCTCAGCCCGTGGCGTTGTGAGGTGCCGTCGTACATCGGAAGAGCCCCGCGTCCCTTACGGGGCGCGGGGCTCTCGCGTTACTGGCCGCCGCCCTGGTCCAGCGGGTTGTCGGTGATGTCACCCGTGGGGGTGGTCGCCGGTGCCGACGGGGGCGTGGTCGTCGCCGGTGGTGATGTCGTCGGCGACAGGCTCGGCGACTTCGACGGGGTCAGGGACGGGCTCGCGGACTTCGTCGGGGTCTGGCTCGGCGTCTGCGACGGGGTTTCCGACGGGGAGGAGCTGAGGGTCGGCGTCGCCGACGGCTTGACGGCCGCGCCCAGCTCGGTGTCGAGTTCGAACTTCTGCTTCTTCGTGACCCCGAAGGTGTAAGCCGCCCAGATCTGCGCCGGGTAACCGCCACCGTTGATACGGCCGGTGCCCGGGATGAGGCCCGTGGCGCCGGTCAGCGAGACCTGGTTGTGGGTCTTGGCGTCCTCGCCGAACAGGCCCACCGAGGTCACCAGGTCGGGCGTGTACCCGGTGAACCAGGCCGACTTGTTGTTGTCGGACGTACCCGTCTTGCCGGCCACCTCCTGGCCCTTGCGCAGCGGGTTCTGGGCCACCGACACCTTGGCCGTACCGTCGTCGACCACGCCGGTCAGCACCGAGGTCACCTGGTCGGCCGCGGTCTTGTTGATCACCTGGTCGCCGATCGGGTTCGGCAGGTCGACCTTGCGGCCGGCCTGCTCCGCCGACGCGATGATCGTCGGGGTGACCTTCCGGCCGTGGTTGTCGAGGGTGGCGTACACCCCGGCCATCTCCAGCGGGCTCGCGCCCATGGTGCCGAGGGTCATCGCGGGCACCGCCTGGACGTCCGTGGTGTCCAGGCCGAGGTCGTTCGCGGTCTTCAGCACGTTCTTCATGCCGACGTCGACGCCCATCTGTGCGAACACCGAGTTGACGGACTTGTTCATCGCCGTCTGGACGGGGATCTTGCCGTAGTCGGCGTCGTCCTCGTTCGGCGGTGCGAAGGCGATGTCGCTGCCCTTGACCGGGCGGCCGCTGGTGCCGTCGTAGATCGTGTTGGCGTCGATCGCCTTGCCGTCCTGCGTCTGCGCGTTCTGGTCGACCGCGGCGGCGAGGATGATCGGCTTGAAGGTGGACGCCGGCTGGTAGTCGGCGCGGGTGGCGTTGCTCGTGTAGTGCTTGTAGTAGTCCACGCCGCCGTACATGGCGAGGATCTTGCCGGTCTTGGGGTCGACGGAGACGGCGCCTGCCTGGACGTTGTTGTCGACCTTGCGCTTCTTGCCGTCGAGCTTGCTGGTGAGCTGGCTCTTGATGGCCGCCTCCAGCTTGGCCTGCTTCTTCGGGTCGATGTTCAGGGTGATCGTCCACCCCTTGTCGATGACCAGTGACTCCGCGTCGGACCTGGAGATGCCCTGCGACTTCATCAGATGGTTCTCCAGCTGGGTGTTGGCCAGTTCGACCAGATAACCCTTCTGGCCCTCCAGACCGGAGACGGCCTTCGGCTCCTTGGGGATCGGGAACTTCATGGCGTCACGCTTGGTCTTGTCCAGCCAGCCCTGGCCGACCATGTTGTTCAGGGTGTAGTTCCAGCGGTTCTGCACCAGCTTCTTGCCGACGGGACCCGCCACCGCCCAGTCGTACTGGCTCGGCGCCTGCAGCAGCGAGGCCAGATAGGCGCCCTGCTGGACGGACAGCTTCTGGGCGTCGACGCGGTAGTAGGCCTGTGCGGCGGCCTGGATGCCGTAGGCGCCGCGGCCGTAGTAGCTGGTGTTGATGTAGCCGGCGAGAATGTCGTCCTTCGTCCTCTCGCGGTCCAGCTTCAGCGAGATGACCAGTTCCTTCAGCTTGCGCGTGACGGTCTGGTCCTGGCTGAGGTAGTAGTTCTTGACGTACTGCTGGGTGATCGTCGAACCGCCCTGGGTGCCGCGGCCCATCGCCGTGTTGTAGAGGCCGCGGGCCATGCCCCTCAGGTCGATGCCGTTGTCGGTGTAGAAGGACTTGTTCTCCGCCGCGACGAAGGTGTGCTGGACGTCCTTCGGGACCTTGGAGAGGTCCACGTTCTCGCGGTTGACGGTGCCCTTGCGGGCCAGGACCGAGCCGTCGCTGTACTTGTAGACGTTGCTCTGCGTCTGCGCGAGCGGGTTGCCCTCGGGGACGCTCACCGACATGTACAGCGCGATGAAGGCGCCGATGCCCAGCAGACAGACGCCGAGGAACGCGCCGAGCATCTTCTTCCAGGTGAACAGCCTGCGTATCCGGCCCTTGGCGGGCTTGCCGTTCTTGCCCTGCTTCCCCGGCGTGCCCGGCTTCCCCTTGGCGGCGGCCTTGCGGCGCTCCGCGCGGGTGGCGCCCTCGGCGACCGGTGACTCGACCGCGGTCGCGGTCCCGCCCGACGCAGCCGGTGTCTCCGGCGCTGTCTCCGGCGCGGCCTGCTGCGGCGAGCGGTGCCCGGGCGCGGCGCGGCGGCCACCGCGCTGCCGCGCTCTTCTGTCGTCCGCTCGTCCCATGAGTCCGTCTGCTCCGCTTCGTCTCGGCTGTCAAACGTGTGTACGGCTGTCACACAAGTACGTGGCTCAGGTCAATCCCGAAAGCTAACACCGCTGCCTGAGACAGAGAGCGCACGATCTGTCCTTTTTCGGACGTGACAATCAGCACCCCGTCCAACGGAACCGACGAGCGGAGAAGGCGGAGGGTTGCGTGGCGCGATAAAGTGTTATCACTTAGATAGAAGGAAGCTAGACAGCTTGCCACTCAAGGGGACCCCATGTCCGTTCACGACTCCTCGGCGACCGCCGACATACCCGAGATGCCGGCCCCGCGCGTGCGGGAGTTCGCGGCGCACAGCATCGGCGGCGGGCCGGCCCTGCTGCTCGGGCTCGTCGGACTCGCGGCTGCCGTCGCGCTGTTCGTGGCGAGCTCCGCCGTGAACCCCGCCTTCGCCGTCGGCGGCGTCCTGGTCTTCCTCGCCGCCGTCATCGCGATGCGCGGCCTGAACACGATCGCTCCCCCACTGCCTAAAGGGCGCGGGAGGTACCCCCATGGCGAGGCCCGGGTCGTCCAGCTCTTCGGGCGGTACCGGGGCACGATCCGGGAGGACGGGCTGCGCTGGGTCAACCCCTTCACCTCGCACAGGAGGATCTCCACGCGGGTCCGCAACCACGAGACCGCCGTCCTGAAGGTCAACGACGCTTACGGCAACCCGATCGAGCTCGCCGCGGTCGTCGTCTGGAAGGTCCAGGACACCTCCCAGGCCGTCTTCGAGGTCGACGACTACACGGAGTTCGTCGCGACCCAGACCGAGACCGCCGTACGGCACATCGCGATCGAGTACCCGTACGACGCCCACGACGAGGACGGGCTCTCGCTGCGCGGCAACGCCGAGGAAATCACCGAGAAGCTGGCCGTCGAGCTCCAGGCACGGGTCGAGGCGGCCGGAGTGCGGATCATCGAGTCACGCTTCACCCATCTCGCGTACGCTCCCGAGATCGCCTCGGCGATGCTGCAGCGGCAGCAGGCCGGTGCGGTGGTGGCCGCGCGGCGGCAGATCGTCGACGGAGCGGTGGGGATGGTGGAGGCGGCGCTTGCCCGGATCGCCATGGGGGCACCTCCCACGCCCTTCAGGCTGTGGGGGAAGGACATCGTGGAGCTGGACGAGGAGCGCAAGGCGGCGATGGTGTCCAACCTGATGGTGGTGCTGTGCGGGGACCGGGCGCCGCAGCCGGTACTCAACACCGGGACGCTCTACCAGTGACGGATTCGCCCGCACCCTCGCCCGAGGAGGCGCCCCGGCGCCGGCCGCAGCAGCGCAAGCAGGTGCTGCTGCGGCTCGACCCGTCGGTGTACGACGCGCTGGCGCGGTGGGCCGGGGACGAGCTGCGGTCGGCCAACGCGCAGATCGAGTTCCTGCTGCGACGCGCGCTCGCGGAAGCCGGCCGGTTGCCCGGCGAGGCCGGTCCCCTGCCGCGCCGGGGGCGGCCGCCGGGAGGCTCCGCCCCGGGGCCGCCGGCCGGCTGAGCGCGGGGTGCGGCCTCGCCGGGTGCCGGGAGGCGGGTCCGGACCGTCACCAAGTGCCGGCCGGTGGGGGCTGGTCGCGCAGTTCCCCGCGCCCCAAAGAAGCGGGCAGTACCCGCACCTCCATAGAACGCGCAGTTCCCCGCGCCCCTCAAAACAGGGGGCTCCTAGTCGGTCATGGCGTCAGCCTCTCTCGGCAGTGCCCATGCGTCTCCCACCGGGCCCACGTGGCGCAGCTTGTCCGGGTTGAGGATCGAGCGGATCGCCTGGATTCGGCCGTCGAGGATGTCCAGGACCATGGTGCTCAGGACCCTGCCCTCGCGGTCGTGGAGGACCGCGCCCGGCTGGCCGTTCACCTCGCGCGGCTCCAGTACGACTCCGGCCCCGTGCAGCCTCGACGTCAGTGCGCCGATGACCTCGGTCACCCGTGCGACGCCGACCAGGCCGCCGCCGCTCCACAGCGGCGCCTTGCCGCCCGCGTCGCCGGTCATCCGGACGTCGGCCGCCAGCAGCGCCCGCAGGCCGTCCACGTCGCCGTCCCGGAACGCGTCGAAGAAGCGCCCGGCGAGTTTTTCGCGCTCCTTGCGGTCGGCCTCGAAGCGGGGGCGCCCGGCGTCCATGTGCCGGCGGGCCCGGACCGCGAGCTGCCGGCAGGCCGCCTCCGAACGGTCCACCGCCGAGGCGACCTCGGAGAAGGCGAAGCCGAACACCTCACGGAGGACGAAGACCGCCCGCTCCAGCGGGGACAGCCGCTCCAGGAGGAGCAGGGCGGCCATCGACACCGAGTCGGCCAGCTGGGCGGAGCGCTCCGGGTCCTCGTAGGGGTCGGTCAGCAGCGGCTCGGGGAACCAGGTGCCGACGTACTCCTCCCGTCGTACCCGGGCCGAGCGCAGGACGTCGATGGAGACCCGGGTGACCACCGCCGAGAGGTAGGCCCGTGTCGAGGCGGGACGGGTCGCTGCCGTCGTCCAGCGCAGCCAGGTCTCCTGGACCGCGTCCTCGGCCTCGCCGACGCTGCCCAGGATGCGGTACGAGATCGAGAACAGCAGCGGGCGCAGCTCCTCGAACTCCTCGGCCGGGCTCACGCCAGCGCCGCCTTGAACCCCTGCCGCCAGGACGGGTACCGCAGCTCCCAGCCGAGCTCCCGCTTCGCCTTGGCGTTGGAGAAGCCGCGGCCCTGGGTCATGATCACCACCGCCTGTTCGCCGGCCAGCAGCCGGGCCAGCCAGACCGGCGCACGGTACGGCCGCTTCGCCCCGGCGCACTCGGCCAGATACGGCAGCCAGTCGGCGGCCGGCGCCGGTTCGTCGTCGACGATGTTGAACACGCCCCGCGCCTTCTGCTCGACGGCCAGCACGGTGGCGCTCGCCGCGTCGTCCAGGTGGATCCAGCTGCTGTAGCCGGTGGCCCGGCCGACCAGGGGGTACTGACGCTTGCGTACCAGCTCCACCTGGTCGTCGATGGCACCCGGGCCGTAGAAGGCGCCGTACCGCAGGGCCGCGCCGCCGGCGCCGAGCACCGCGTCCTCCAGGTGCTGGAGAGCCAGCATGCCGCCGTGTGCGGGGGTGCCCGCCATCAGGTCCAGCGGGTCCTCCTCCGTCTTCACCCAGCCGCCCTCGCGGGCGCCGTTCCAGCTGGCGTGGCTCTGCGCGACGACATGGGGGACACCGGTCGCCTCGGCGGCGGCCAGCAGATGGTCCGTGCCCTCGGTGCGCAGCCGGTTGGTGAGGGCGAACCACCGGTCCGGGTGCTTGATGTCGGGCTTGCCCGCGTGCGCCACGGAGATCGCGGTCAGCTGGTGCACGATCACGTCCGGGCGGGCCTCGGCCACCGCCGCCCCGACCGACAGCGCGTCCAGCCCGTCCATCACGACGCCCTCGGCGCCCATTCCCCTCAGCAGCTCCAGTTTGGCGGCGCCGGTCGTCGTGGCCGTCACCTGATGCCCCCGCGCCACCAGCAGCGGCACCAGCCGCCGTCCCAGAACCCCACTGCCACCTGCCACAAAGACCCGCACGGCGATCACCTTCCAGGTACGAGAAACCGATTCCGCACCAGAGACGAGGCAGGGCCGCCCGGATGTGACATGGCGCTGTCGCACAACCGTGACAATCGGTCCCCACCTGCGCGGAAACACAGCGAACGCACAGTGGGCCGCCACCTGCACACGGTGCGTATACATACCGCGTATACACCGTGTGTAGAGTCAGCGTCATGTCCATCGGTCACACCCTTTTGGGGCTCCTGGAGTCCGGCCCGCGCCACGGCTACGACCTGAAGCGGGCCTTCGACGAGAAGTTCGGTCACGACCGGCCGCTGCACTACGGCCAGGTCTACTCGACGATGTCCCGGCTGCTGAAGAACGGGCTCGTGGAAGTCGACGGCATCGAGGCGGGCGGCGGGCCCGAGCGCAAGCGGTACGCCATCACCGACGCCGGCGTCACCGACGTGGAGAAGTGGCTCGCGACCCCGGAGAAGCCGGAGGAGTACCTCCAGTCGACCCTGTACACCAAGGTCGTGCTCGCGCTGCTGACGCACCGGAACGCCGCCGACATCCTCGACAGCCAGCGCTCCGAGCATCTGCGCAGCATGCGGATCCTCACCGACCGCAAGCGCCGGGGCGATCTCGCAGACCAACTCGTCTGCGACCACGCCCTGTTCCACCTGGAGGCCGACCTGCGGTGGCTGGAACTGACCGCCGCGCGCCTCGACAAGCTCCGCACGGAGGTGTCCAAGTGAACGCTCCCGCCGGTTCGTTGCTCGCGGCCGAGGCGCTGCGCAAGACCTACGGCCCGACCGTCGCGCTCGACGGGGCAGAGTTCTCCATACACGCGGGCGAGGTCGTCGCCCTGATGGGTCCCTCCGGCTCCGGGAAGTCCACGCTGCTGCACTGTCTCGCCGGGATCGTGACCCCCGACGCCGGGTCGATCGTCTACGCCGGGCGGGAGATGGCGACCATGAACGACGCCGAGCGCAGTGCGCTGCGGCGCAGCGAGTTCGGGTTCGTCTTCCAGTTCGGGCAGCTGGTGCCCGAGTTGACCTGTGTGGAGAACGTGGCGCTGCCGCTGCGGCTGAACGGCACCTCCCGCAAGGAGGCCGAGCGGACGGCGCTGGACTGGATGCAGCGCCTGGAGGTCGACGATCTGGGGCGCAAGCGGCCCGGTGAGGTCTCCGGCGGCCAGGGGCAGCGCGTCGCGGTGGCACGGGCACTGGTGACCAGTCCACGGGTGCTGTTCGCGGACGAACCGACCGGCGCGCTGGACTCGCTCAACGGCGAGCGGGTGATGGAGCTGCTGACCGAGGCGGCACGCTCGACCAACGCGGCCGTCGTCCTGGTCACGCACGAGGCACGGGTGGCCGCCTACTCCGACCGCGAGATCGTCGTACGGGACGGGAAGTCCCGGGACATGGAGCGCGCGGTATGAACGCCAGGCAGTGGTCCAGGGATCTGGCCATGGGGGTTCGGTTCGCCTTCGCGGGCGGGCGCGAGGGCTGGTTCCGGGCCACACTGACGGCGATCGGCGTGGGCCTGGGGGTGGCGCTGCTGCTGCTCACCACGGCCATCCCGAACGCGCTCGCCGTGCGCCACCAGCGCGATGTGGCACGGGCGGACTACACGTACGTCTTCGGCCACCCCATGAAGGCCGGCGAGAAGACGTTCGTCGTCGCGGACATCGACACCCCCTACCGCGGCGCCGACATCCGCGGCCGGATGATCCAGCGGGAGGGCGCGCAGGCGCCGGTACCGCCCGGGCTCACCAAGTACCCGGCGCCCGGCGAGATGGCCGTCTCACCCGCGCTGAAGCGGCTGCTGGGCTCCTCCGACGGAACGCTGCTGCGCGCCCGGCTGCCGTACCGGATCACCGCCACCATCGCGGAGAGCGGGCTGACCGGCTCCCAGGAGCTCGCCTACTACGCGGGCTCCGACAACCTCGCCGCCCACATCGACCCGCCGAACGTGGCCCGGATCGACCACTTCGGCAGCCCCAGGTCGCCGGACTCGGAGTCCGACCCGGTCCTCACCCTGCTCGTCCTCGTGGTGTTCGTGATCCTGCTGATGCCGGTCGGCGTGTTCGTCGCGGCCGCCGTCCGCTTCGGCGGCGAGCGCCGTGACCGGCGGCTGGCCGCGCTGCGGCTGGTCGGCTCCGACGGCTGGATGGTACGGCGGATCGCGGCCGGCGAGGCGATGGCGGGCGCGCTGCTCGGTCTTGTCCTCGGCGTCGGCTTCTTCCTGATCGGCCGTCAGCTCGCGGGCACCGCCGAGGTGTTCGGCACCAGCGTGTTCCCGAGTTATCTCAACCCCTCCCCCGTGCTGGCAGCGCTGGTGGCGGTCCTGGTCCCGGCGGCCGCCGTGCTGGTGACCCTGTTCACGCTGCGCGGGGTGGTCATCGAGCCGCTCGGCGTGGTGCGTACGGCGAAGCCCGCCCGCCGCCGGCTGTGGTGGCGGCTGCTGCTCCCGGTGGCCGGTCTGGCCGCGCTCTACCCGATGATCGGGCAGGGCCGCGGCGGGGGCAACTTCAACCAGTACCTCGTGACCGGTGGCGTCCTGCTCCTGCTGGTCGGCGTCACGGCGCTGCTGCCGTGGGTCGTGGAGACGGTCGTCGGCCGACTCGGCGAAGGCGCGGTCGCCTGGCAACTGGCCGTCCGGCGACTCCAGTTGAGCAGCGGTACGGCAGCCCGTATGGTCAACGGGATCGCGGTGGCGGTGGCCGGGGCGATCGCGCTCCAGATGGTCTTCGCGGGCGTCGAGGCCGACTACACCAAGCGGACCACCAACGACCTGACCCGCGCGCAGATGTCGGTCCAGGTTCCGGACGGCGTCCAGGTGCCCGATGTCGCCAAGGCCATGACCGCCACCAAGGGGGTGCTGAAGGTGGTCTCCATCGCCGACGGCCAAGCCGGCGACAAGGACAAGGACCCGAGCCAGACCGCCTCGGTGAGCGTCGGCAGTTGCGCCTCGCTGCGAGAGATCGCGACCCTGCCGTCCTGCCACGACGGCGACGCCTTCGCGCTGAAGGGCTCCGACTCCGAGACCGACTCCGAGACGGCGAAGCTGCTGACGGCCGCGGAGAAGCACGGCCGGACGCTTTACCTCAACCCCGCCTACGTCGGTGACATCCACCACGGCGCCCTGAGCCGCTGGACGGTGCCGACGGGGCTGAAGCAGGCGGAGTCCCGCAAGGACCCCACCGGCTACGAGCGCGGCGGTTTCCTGCTCACTCCGGGCGCACTGCCGCGCGGTGCCAGCACGGCGGTGCAGGGCGTGGTCTACCTGTCCATCGACTCCGGGGTGCGCGACGCCACGGAGTACGTGATCAACACGGCGGTGCGGATCGACCCGCTGATGCAGCCGGAGACGCTGACCTCGGTCGAGCGGGACGGCCAGTTCGAATCCATCCGCACCGGGCTGTTCGTCGGCGCCGCCGCCGTACTGGCGCTGATCGGCGCGAGCCTGCTGGTCAGCCAACTGGAGCAGCTGCGCGAACGTAAGAAGCTGCTGTCGGCCCTGGTCGCCTTCGGCACCCGGCGCCGCACGCTGAGCCTGTCGGTGCTGTGGCAGACGGCGATCCCGATCGGGCTGGGCCTGCTGCTGGCCGGCGTGGTGGGGCTGACGCTCGGCACGGTACTGCTGAAGATGGTCGGCTCCACGGTGCGCGTGGACTGGCCGGGCGTGCTGGCGATGACCGGCTTCGGCGCGGCGGTCGTCCTCGCGGTGACCCTGCTCAGCCTGCCGCCGCTGCTGCGGCTGATGCGCCCAGAGGGGCTGCGCACGGAGTAGCCGCGGCCTCCCCCTTCACATGGGCCCCTTCCCACCGGGAGGGGCCCATGTGCGGTGCGGTCACAGGCTGTGCTCCCGCACCACCCTCCGGGTCTGGGCGAACAGCATGCCGACGTTCACCGATTTACGGCAGACGACCACGGCCACCACGTCCTGCTGCTCGTTCATACGGATGAACAGGTGGGTGAGATTGTCGCTGTTGACCAGGATCTCCTGGAAGAAGTGGTTGTCGGAGGTGATGCCGCGGCGCTCCTTGAAGACGTCCTCGATCATCCCGACCGTCCGGCCCTGGAACAGGTCCAGGGTGGCGCCCGCCAGCAGGTCGAGGACCTCGGCCGGGTGGTTGTCGATCGTCTCGTACGCGAGCAGCATCCCGGTGGACATGTCGACCACTCCGGACGCGACGCACTCCGGCGCCTCGTTCCGCAGCGATTTGACCAGGCTCATCACCTGGTCCGAGAAACTTGCGGCCATGCGTTTCGTCGCCATCCCTTCACACTCCCTCTGGAGCCTTCTCGGTGAGGATCGAGCCGATGCGGTCGAGGGCCGGATGGGTCGCCCGGTGCAGGCGGTCCACGTCCATCCCCTCGTCGCCGAGGACGACCATCAGGGCGGTGTCGCCGACGGCGTAGAAGGCGACGCAGCCGTGGCTGCCGTACGTCACCGTCTGCCGCAGCACACCGCGCGCGGTGGCCTCGGCGGTGCGGCGCGCAAGGCCGAGGCCGGCGGCCGCGAGGGCGGCGAGGCCCTCCGGATCGATGGAATTCGCCGTGTCGGCGGCTATCAGCATTCCGTCGGCCGCCGCCAGGGCCGTGTCGGTGATTCCGGTGACCCGTTCGCGCAGCCCGCGCATTTCCTGCGCCAGGGCTTCGTGATCCATGTGCTCAACTCCCTTGTTCCTGACTGAATTCGACCGCTACGGCAATCAACCCGCGCTTCTCATTTGGCGGTTCCGTGCCGGAGCCGGAAGAACCCTTTCCAGCTCGCCCCGCTCTTGGACGGGCCGAGGGCTTCGGTGATGCCGCTGGCGCCCGGCTCGCGGCGCGGCAGTTCGGCGGGGACGGGGATCGGCTCCGGAGCCGGCGGCGGGGGCGGGGGCGGGGGCGGCGTTTCCCGGTGCCGTACGACCGGTGCCCGCACCGGCATCCGGATCGGGATCGGTGCGGTCGGGCCGGCGCACTCCAGCAGCCCCTCGCCGAGCATCCGGGCGACCTCCACTGTGACCGTGTAGACCCCGCGCCCGGTGCGGAAGGCCAGGTCGCGGGCGGTGCGGCGGCCGTCGGCGTGGCCCATCAGCTCCCGCTGCAGCGGGGTGAGGGGGCGGTCGACCGCGGCGGGCAGCGGGCGTTCCCGGTCGGGGCGCACGGGGTGGGGCAGGGCGGCCAGGGCGGCCAGTTTGCGGTTCGCCTCCTGGAGCAGCCGGGCGGGCGGCTCGCCGACGGCGACGGGGGCGTACGGCTCGGTGCCGAGGACCGCCTCGCAGCCGTCCACCCGGCCGGCGACGATGGCGAAGGCCGCGTCCTGCAGCGCCATCACGCAGACCACTCTGAGCTGGGCCGCCCCCGCGTAGCCGTGGGCGATCAGGCCGGCGACCGGCCAGCGGGCCCCGCCGGACTCCCGTACCAGCTCGGCCCACTGCTCGCCGTCGATGCGGTCGGAGCGCAGCAGCAGCGCCTCGGGGCCGGGGGCGCCGGGGCTGTCGGCTGCGACCACCAGCCCGGCGCGCAGATGGAAGGCACCGCCCGGGCTGCCCGGCACCCGCAGTTCTCCGCTGAATCCCTCGCGTCCGCACGCGATCAGGGCGTGCGCGAGCCGGCCGTAACCGGCCCTGCCGAGGGGATCCCGAACCTCCGACATCGCCCCCCTTGGCATATCGGCATTTCGCACAGACGCCTGACGCGTCGCACCGAGGAGGTAGGTGTATCAGTTCGAGAGCGCATTCCAGCGACGGATTTCCCACCTGTCGCCGGCTGATGGAAGTTGGACTATTAGGCCACTCAAATCACTTTGTTCGACACTCATTTGATCGAACGGAGGGCGAAGTCAGGCACCCCCGCCGAGGAGTTGGTCATCATGCGCGGCCGCATCCTCGATCTCCTCGATCTCCTCGATCTCCTCGACCGCCTCGGCCCTCTCGGTCTCCTCGGGATCGCCGACGGGGGCCGGTTCGGGTGGTGGGGCGCCGTCGTCGGGCTCCGCGTCCACGTACCACTCGTTGGAGTACTGGCGCAGATAGCTGACCACCGTGTTCGAGACCGCCACCAGCGGTACGGCCACCACCGCGCCGCCGATGCCCGCGACCATGCCGCCGGCCGCGACCGAGAGGACCACCGCGAGGGGGTGGACGCGGACGGCCCTGCCGAGGATGAACGGCTGGAGGATGTGGCCCTCGATCTGCTGCACCGCGAGGACCACGGCCAGGGTCATGACCGCCGTGAACACGCCCTGGGTGACCAGCGCGACCACCACCGCCAGGGCCCCGGAGGCGACCGCGCCGACCAGCGGGATGAAGGAGAACAGGAAGATGAAAACGGCGAGCGGGACGGCCATCGGGACGTTCAGGAAGTAGATGCCCAGGCCGATGCAGATGGCGTCGATGAGGGCGACCAGGACCGTGCCCCGGACGTAGGCGGTGAGCGTACGCCAGGCACGCGGGCCGGCGCCGCCGACGCCCTCACGGGCGGCGGAGGGGACGAGCTTCAGGAACCACTGCCAGATGCGCGCGCCGTCGTACAGCAGGAAGAGCGTCGAGAAGAAGACCAGCAGGATGCCGGTCAGGGCCTCCACGACGACCTGGACGCCCTCCAGGCCGAACGACGTTATCTGGTCGGTGTTGGCGCCGATCGCCTCGCGGAGGTTCTTGGCGATCTGGTTGATCTGTTTGTCGGTGACGTGGAACGGGCTCTTCAGCAGCCAGTCGCGCAGATCGTCGATGCCGCTCTGGATCTGGTTGGAGAGCGTGTCGGTGTTCTCCATGACCTGCCAGATCACGAACCAGCCCATCAGGCCGATCACCACGAACCCCAGGATCGCGGTGAGTGCGGTGGCCGGGCCGCGCGGCACCCCGCGGCGGCACAGCCAGGCGACCGTGGGCTGGAGCAGCGCGGTGACCAGCAGCGCGATGACGAAGGCGAAGACGACCAGTTGTACGGCGCTGATGACCCGCATCAGGACCCAGACCGTGCCGGCCAGCACCAGCAGCCGCCAGCCGGCCTCGGCGGCGACCCGTACGGCCCAGGGGACGGCCGTCACGGGGTCGGGGCGGGGGCGGGGGCTGGTCGGAGGCTTCCGGGCGGCGGGCACGGGCGTGGAGGCGGAGGCGGAGGCCGGGACGGGTGACGCCGCCGGCACGGGCGCGGGCGCTGGGGGCGGTTCCGGCTCGGTGCGCTCCACCTCGGCCCTGCGCTCGTCCAACCGCTCGCCCATCTCGGTGAGTCCCGCACCGAGCCGGCCGAGCCACTCCGGCACTCGCGACATGATCCGCCCTCTTCCCCCGCGTCCTCGGGTGCTCCTCACCACTCCCCCCTGGAGTCGTTCGGTCCGACCGTACAGGGCGACAGCCCCTCCCCCTAGGACGGGGAGGGGCTGTCGGAGGTTGAGAAAGAGGTGTGTCTCAGTACCAGCCGTTGGCCAGGTGGAACTGCCAGGCGGCACACGGGCTGCCGTACCGGCTGTTCATGTAGTTGAGACCCCACTTGATCTGGGTGGCCGGGTTGGTCTGCCAGTCGGCGCCGGCGGAGGACATCTTGGAGCCGGGCAGGGCCTGCACGAGACCGTAGGCGCCGGAGGAGGCGTTGACGGCCTGGTAGTTCCAGCTGGACTCGGTGTTCACGATGTCGCTGAAGCACTGGTACTGACCGGACGCGACCATCTGCTTGGCCATCGCCTGGACCTGCGCGACCGTGTACGAGCTCTGGACCGGGAAGCTGGACGCGGAACGGCTGGCCTCCGTCTTGGCCTGGGCGCGCTCCTTGGCCTCCTTCGCCGCCTGCTCGGCCGCGGCCTTCTTGGCGGTCGCGGTCTTGGCGGCTGCCACGCGGGCGGCCTGCTCGGCGTCCTTCTTGGCGCTCGCGTCGGCCTGGATGGCCACGGCGTCGGCCTGCTGCGTCAGGGAAGCGGTCTGCACCGTCGCCTGCTGACCTGCGGGCAGGTCGGCCAGGAGCGTGGTGTCGGCTGCTGTCGCCTCTGCGTCGTTGTTCGGCTGCGCCACGCTGCCCGAGGCAACACCGACGACGCTTCCGACAGCGGTGACCGCGGTGGCCGATGCCACTGCGAATCCCCGGACCGAAATCCGGCTCACACGGTTTCCTTCCAGCAGCGCCCGCTTGGGTGACCCTGGCGGACGCAATCGTGCCCCTGGCGCTGGCCTCCTCACTACTTGGGTCACGGGAGACACGGGCCCGGTGGGCAACTCCCTCGAAGGGAGCGCCGCGTGGTGCTCGGGCGGCATACGACGTCGCTATGGAATTGATGTGGCGCTTCTGTTGTTCCGTACCGCTGGGGGTACAGGTGTGTCGTATGCGGGGCCTGACAGGAGTGAGACTCTGCCGTAACCGGACGCCGGGAGGCAATTCCGAGTTGCGTGTGAAAGCTCACATCCCGTTTCCCCCCGGGGATTTCAGGAAACCGCCACACGCGAAGGCGCCGCCCGACTAGGCTCAGGGCCTTTGCCGGACGGCGCCAACCGGTGGGTAATCAACCCAAGTTGGACACGGCGATCAGATGTGCCCGTCCTCCAGCATTTCGGTCACAAGTGCGGCGATCTGGGACCTCTCGGACCGGTTCAGGGTGACATGCGCGAAGAGCGGATGCCCCTTCAGCTTCTCCACCACGGCGACCACACCGTCGTATCGTCCCACCCGCAGATTGTCCCTTTGCGCCACATCATGGGTCAGAACGACCCGTGAATTCGCGCCGATCCGGGACAGAACGGTCAGCAGGACGTTCCGTTCCAGCGACTGGGCCTCGTCCACGATCACGAAGGCGTCATGGAGGGAACGGCCGCGGATGTGGGTGAGCGGCAGCACCTCCAGCATCCCGCGGGCGGTGACCTCCTCGATGACCTCGCGGCTGGTGACCGCGGAGAGCGTGTCGAAGACCGCCTGCGCCCAGGGGCTCATCTTCTCCGCCTCGGAACCGGGCAGATAGCCCAGCTCCTGGCCGCCGACCGCGTAGAGCGGACGGAAGACCATCACCTTCTGGTGCTGGCGGCGCTCCAGGACCGCCTCCAGCCCCGCGCACAGCGCCAGCGCCGACTTGCCGGTGCCGGCCCGGCCGCCCATCGACACGATGCCGACGTCCGGGTCGAGCAGCAGATCGAGCGCGATGCGCTGCTCGGCACTGCGGCCCTTGATGCCGAACGCCTCCCGGTCGCCCCGCACCACCCGGATGTTGCCCTCGGCCGTCACCCGGCCGAGCGCCTTGCCGCGCTCCGACTGGATGGTCAGACCGGTGTGCACGGGGAGGTCCGCGGCCTCCGGGGCGTACACATGGCCTTCCTCGAAGAGGATGTCCACCTGTTCGCCGGACAGGGTCAGTTCGGACATTCCGGTCCAGCCGGAGGAGTCCGTGATGGCGAGTTCGGCGCGGTACTCCTCGGCGAGGAGGCCGACCGACGACGCCTTGATCCTGAGCGGCAGGTCCTTCGAGACGACGGTGACGTCGTACCCCTCGGCCTGCAGATTCCGGGCCACCGCGAGGATGCGGGAGTCGTTGTCCCCCAGGCGGTAGCCGCTCGGCAGCACACTGGGGTCCGAGTGGTTGAGCTCGACACGGATCGTGCCGCCGAGATCGCCGATCGGGATGGGGGCGTCGAGACGGCCGTGCCGGACCCGGTAGTCGTCGAGCAGGCGCAGTGCCTGCCGGGCGAAGTAACCGAGTTCGGGATGGTGCCTCTTGGCCTCCAGTTCCGTGACCACGACGATCGGGAGCACTACCTCGTGCTCCTCGAAGCGGGCCATGGCGTTCGGGTCGGCCAGCAGGACGCTGGTGTCGAGAACATAGGTGCGCCGGTCGGACTTGCGGCGCGTTGTGCTGGTCACCACGGAAGGACGTACCCCCTCGGATGAGGTCGGGGAGCGACGAAAGCGAGCTGGACCGGTCGACGGCCGCCCTGCACGGGCCGAAAACCGGCCCCCCGCTGCTTCTTCCGTGCCGTGACCGCACGGTCGGGCTGGTGCAAAGGGCCTCCCGGGCGGACGGCCCCGAGCCGCCCGCTGAGATCCGATGCCCGTGGTTCGGGCATCGACCTGCTTGGCTTATGCCCTCGAACATGCGCCGCCATGCAACGGTCTGCAACGACGCGCAGGTGAACTCCGCGTTACTCGCGCCCCGAAATGGGTGATTTACGCCTCATGGGTGACGTGAGGTCATCCACCGTGACGGATGGGTCATCCAGCGTGACGGCCCCGCCTGGCATCGTATGCCGTGTTGACGACCGCCGTCACGATGAGGTCACCCGCCGTAGCGGCGGTGGCGGGCCGCGTAGTCACGCAGGGCGCGCAGGAAGTCGACCTTGCGGAACGCGGGCCAGAAGACCTCGCAGAAGTAGTACTCGGAGTGCGCGGTCTGCCAGAGCATGAATCCGGACAGCCGCTGCTCGCCGCTGGTGCGGATCACCAGGTCCGGGTAGGGCTGGGCGCCGGTGTAGAGGTGACGGCCGATCATGTCGACGTCGACGGAGTCGGCGAGGGCCTCCATCGAGACGCCCTTGTCGTTCGCGTCGAGGATCATCGAGCGGACGGCGTCGGCGATCTCCTGGCGGCCGCCGTAGCCGATGGCGACGTTCACCAGTATTCCCTCGACGTGCGCGGTGGCCTCCTCGGCCTCCTTCAGCGCGGTCTGCATCTGCGAGGGCAGCAGGTCGGGGGTGCCGACATGGTGGACACGCCAGCGGCCGTCGGCGGCGAGGGTGCGGACGACGTCCTCGATGATGCCGAGGAGGGGGACCAACTCCTCCTTGGCACGGTCGAAGTTGTCCGTGGACAGCAGCCAGAGGGTGACGACCTCGACATCGGTCTCGGAGCACCAGCCGAGGAATTCCTCGATCTTCTCGGCGCCGGCGCGGTGGCCGTGCACGGTGGTGGAGCCCGCGGCCTTCGCCCAGCGGCGGTTGCCGTCCATGATGACGCCGATGTGCTTGGGCACCTGTGCGTGGTCCAGGTGGCCTTCCACCCGGCGCGCGTAGAGCCTGACGAGCAGGCCGCGCAGCTTGTCGCGCAGGTTCACTTGAAGTCCGCCCCTCGTGATTCGGCTGCGGGAATGCGGGAGTCCGCGGGCCGAAGCCTACCCCGCTGGGAGTTGGGCGGTGGGGCTCGGGTTGGCGCCCACAGGGGTGGGGCTTGGGCCGTTCGGCGGCGGCCGGCTTCGTCGTGGCTGGTCGCGCAGTTCCCCGCACCCCTTCGGGGGCGTGGCACCGAGGGCGCCTGAAAAGTGGGTGAAAACCGCGGACAAAAAAACGGGCCGGTCCGTGGGGGGGAGACGGACCGGCCCGAGGGGGGGTTTCCACCATAACCCTTTGTAAGTGATGCTGCGTGCATCGGCGCGCCTCAACTACTCTCCGCAGTCGCCCGACGACGCCGCGATGGGCCTGGAACGCTGGATTCAAGGGTCTCGCGTGGCCGGTTCGCAGCGGAATCCCAGGAAATGTTGCCGCATACGGGGAGATCAAGAGGGTTAGAGCCGTCTTGGGGATGCCTCGGCGGGTTGTTCGCCCATCCCCCCGACGGGCGACTCCGGCTGCGAACGGCGGCTTGACGGCAGCCCCCGGGGTATTGCGGCACCGCGCAGCCCCCTCCACTGCGCGGTGCCGCCCGCGCAGCTTTGCTCACGCGAATTACCTTGGTCTGAACTTACGTGAGTCATTTGGTTGATGTGAACCCTCAGCGGTAACGATGTGGGAACGCTGTGACAAGAGGAGATGAACGGGAAGGGTGAACATTCACTTATGCGTAGCTCCATGAACTAAGGAAGGACTTGACCTCATTGACCCATGGCGTCACGACATGCCCAGCGGGGATCGTTTGTGATCACCCGGGCCGGAGCGGGCGTCCGACGGCTCGGACGGCGGTTCCTGGCCATTCTTCGCCACCTGGCATTCCAAGGCCGGTGGATCAAGCCCGGTCCGCGACTCGCCCGGCCTGCTCGGCTCGCTCGGCCTGCTCGGCTCGCCCGGCTTGCTCGGCTCGGTGCAGGTCATGTCCCCCACGATCGCAGCGGGTTGTCGGTCCCCGCTGCTAGTTTCGTCCGCCATGACCACAGACGGCGGCAAGTACACCACTGGTGAGAAGGAAACCCTGCGAGCGAGCCTGGAACGGCACCAGGACGCGGTGCTGTGGAAACTGGAGGGCCTCGACGACGAACAGCTGCGCCGGCCGATGACCCCGTCCGGGACGAACCTGCTCGGACTGGTGAAGCATCTGGCGTCCGTGTACTACGGCTGGTTCGTGGAGACCTTCGGCGAGGAGGTCGAGCCGCTGTGGTTCGACCCGGCCACCGAGGACATGGCGGCCGGCCCCGAGGAGACGACCCAGCAGATCATCGACTTCTACGGCCGTGCGCGCGCCGCGTCCGACCGGGTGATCGCGTCACGGCCGCTGGAGACCCTGGGCCGGCCCTCCTGGCACGACATGACGGTCTCGCTCCGCTGGGTCCTGGTCGACATGATCGAGGAGACGGCCCGGCACGCCGGGCACATGGACATCCTGCGGGAACTGATCGACGGCGCGACGGGCGCACACCCACCGGTCACGGCAACGGCGTGACCGGGTCGTAGGCGGCCGCCCCCGTCCCGGAGTCGCCGCGCAGGACGAGCAGCACATACCCCTCGTCCACGGGGTGCTCCGGGTCGTCGTCGGCCGGGACGAACCCGCTCTTCTCCAGCAGCCGTACCGAGGCGGTGTTCGCGGCGAAGGGGTCGGCGTACAGGGGCCGTACGGTCTCCTCCCGGAGGAAGAGGGCGAGGGCGCGACTGCCGACGCCCCGCCTCCAGTACGCCCGCCCGAGCCAGTACCCGGTGAACCGCCGCTCGCCCTCCCACCAGGCGACGATGTTCCCCGCGACCTCCCCGTCCACGAGAACGGTCCGCACCAGGCCGCTCGGATCCCCGAGCACCCTCTCCCTCCAGTGCCGCAGAAAGGCCTCCCGCGGCCGGGGCGTGAACCTCGACCGCCGGACGGCTTCCGAGTCGTGCTCGTAGGCGAGGAAGAACTCGAGGTCGTCGTCCAGCACGGGACGCAGGCGAACGTCATCGGTCGTCGTCATGCCTGTGAGTGTGGCACCAGCCACTGACACCGCCCCTTTTGTTGCTACGGCACGAGCGGCCGGACCTCCTCCGCGGTGAACCGTACGAAGCCCTCGGGGTCGGGCTCGTCCCCCGTCGGCTGGAGGATCACGGTGTCGGCACCGGCCTCCACGAGCCGCTGCACGGACTTGGCGACGGCTCCCGCGTCTCCGGCGACACCGAGGTCGGGGACGGACTCCAGCCCCTCCTCGACAAGTTCGGCGCGAAGCCGGTCGGCGGCGTCGGGCCCGGTGGCAGTCAGGAGATAGACCACGACCTCATGCCGCTCGTCCTCCCCCCGCCCGGCAGCGGCCCGCCCCTCCTCGATGAGCCGCCGCGCCCGGCGGACGCCGTCGGGTGGGGTGGCGGCGGTGAGAACGGTCCCGTCGGCGGCCGCACCGCTGAGCCGCAGGGAGCGGGGGCCTGTGGCACCGGCGAAGACAGGAACGGGCCCGGCGGGCGGCCAGTCCAGGGCGACATCGTCGAGCCGGACGTACCGCCCGCTGACGGTGAGCCGCTCCCCTCGCAACAGCGCCCGGAGGGCGTCGAGATGCTCCCGCAGCAGGGTCACCGGCGACTCCGCACGGGCCCCGACCTGCCCCATCCAGTCCTGCACACCGTGCCCGACCCCGAGGACGGCACGCCCCGGGAACATCCGGTGCAGCGTTGCGGCCTCCATGGCGGTGATGGCGACGTTCCGCAACGGCACGGGCAGCAGCCCGACCCCGATCCGCACCCGCTCGCTCCAGGCGAGCGCGGCAGCGGCAGCCGAAATCCCCCCTTCCCGAAAACAGTCCTCCCACAGCCACAACTCTTCGAGCCCCACGTCATCAGCAAGCCGAACCACGTCACGCAGCCGCTCGGGGGGTAGTTGGGGGCGAAACACAGCGCCGAGTGCAGTCATGGGGATGTCCTACCGGGGGGCCGAGGCCGCGACAACTCCTTTTGACCGCAGAGGACTTACGAGGAAGCCGAGCTCGGATCCGGTAGACGTACTCCTGCACGGCGGGCGCGTTCGAGAGCAGCCGGACTCGCGCCACAGGGATCGGCGACGCCTCGCTTGTTCATCGGGCGCTGATGGATCACATAGAAGCGACGGGGCCCGGGGGCCGCGATGACGGCGGCGAAGCGGGGGTCGCCAGCGAACCACACTTCCCTGGCCTGCGCGGTCTTCTCACTGGCGTGGCCGCGCCCGAGACGTCGTCTCCACCACATCGACCGAATGTGCGACTTCAGAATCATCGGCAGCTTCTCATCCGGACGCTCGGGATTGGGGAAGCGCAGCCAGACGTCCCCGGCGGTGGCTTCTGGAATCTTCCCGATCCCGCTCTCCGGCTCCTCGAACGCCTGCCACGGGTAGGCGCGCAGCAACCGTCGTGTGTGGAAGGCCCAAGAGATATAGGCCGGTTGGAGAAAGGCACGGTAGGCGCAGTAGAGCAGAGGAACGAAGAGGAGCCACAGCGTCCAGCTGATCGACATGATCACGTACCAGGCCAGCAGGCCCAGCCACGCGGCGGGCCACAAGATCTGGCCCAAAAACGCGCAGGTGACCAGCCTTGCCCAGGCACTGCGGGTCGCGGGATCGTCCCAGGCCGTGGGGTGATGCGTGGGGGGCATGTCAGTCCTTGTTCGGTACGACATCGGAATCGGACGCATCCGGAAGCGGGTCTTCGAAACTGACCGAACCGGCGATGTCCCTGAGCAGATCGCGGTAGTGCTCGGCATGCCGGACAGCTGTCGTGGCCAACGAGAGAATCGCGATGCGTCGGCCGTCGAAGCACGGAACATGCGCAGTGACCTGAAGGAGTTCGTACGGGGCGCCGAGGCCAAGTTCCGATGGCGCGTCCAGACGTGTCTGCACAAGCGCGGCCGGACCGCACGGCAGGTCCAAAGACTCGATGTGCTCTGCCTCTTCCGCGCCGACGACCGCCCGTGCCGCATGGACACTGCGCGGGACCCAGCCGGTGGCTCGCCAGGCAAGCGTGAAGAGAGACAGCAGCGGTCCGCCATCCCCTTCGTCGTCCGAGTGGAGACCGAGGCAACAGTGCACCGCTCCGGCCTCCACGAACAGCCGGGCTAGCCGGAATACCGGACCGAGACCGGTGAGCGGCCCCGGCGCCTGTGCCGGATCGTGTGCAGCCGCCATCAGCTCCTGGAGTGGAAGTGGCACGAAGCCGGGAGGCAACGCGAACCAGACCTGGGCATCCTCGCTGCGGGCGGAGTCGTCGACCACATAGGCGGCACCTCTCATGACGCTTCCCCCGCACCGCGCAGCAGGAAGTGAAGCGCACCCGCTGTCGCCGGAACGTCGAGTCCCAGGGTTCTCGGCCCGTCGAGCAAGTTGTTGACCGTCTTGGCAGTGTCGTTGTCCAAGGCGCCGACGAAACTGCTCGCGACACCGTAGACGGCCGTGCCGGCTCCCAGGATCGTCGCCGGTTTGTCGACCTTCTCGACGATCGGCGCCAGCCGTCCGCCCAGCACACGGGGATGCGACAGGACGCTCACAGCTCCCTCTGCCGCTGCTGCTTCCGTCCGGATCGAGACACCCACCGTCTTGATCGACGTCCCTGCCCTGACCCCGACCCTGGCAATTCTCTGCCCCAGGGTCAGCACCTCCTCGGCCTCACCGGCCGGTCCCGCGGTGGCGGACAGCAGCTCGGGAGCTTTCATGACCCCTTTGGCCACCGCCCCCAACCCCGGCAGCATTCCGAGGAAGTCGCCCGCGACCCCCAGCAGGTTGCACCAGAAGTCGATGTCCAGTTCGCCCTTCGTGAAGCCGTCCTCCAGGGACGCCAGCACTTCCGGGTCACTGACCCGCAGGCCGAAGGCCGTTGCGCTGAGCAGGCCCGCCGCGAGGAACAACAGCCACGGGGCGATCGCCGTGAGACCCAGCAGTGCGATCACGCCCAGGACCGCGGCGCACGCGCTGAGAATGTCCGGGAGGTTGTCTCCGACCCAGTCCGTGAACTTGTCCCACGCACCCGGCTCGTGAGGCGCCAGCCTGTGCGTGGCGTCGATGATGTGCCGGGCCCGCTTGCGTGCGGTGTCCTCGTGCTCGCCCGCGAGGGAGCGGGCGCGTTTCAGCACGTCGTCAAGGTCGCCCTGTGCCGTCTCGACCCTGCTGTCCGCCTTGTCGAGAGCCACGCCCCCGTCGACGCGGGCGTGGCCCGTGCCCGACTTCGCCTTGTCCGCGTGCCCCTGCGCACGCCGCAACGCCTCACGCGCGGTCTCGGCCTCACCGTCGAGCTTCTTCGCACGCCGCTGGAACTCACCCAGTTCCATGGCCCACAGATCCAGCTGTTTCGCGGCCTTGTCGACGGATCGGGCGCCGTTCTTCAGGTTGAGCGGCAACGGCCCGCCCTCCAGTTGCTCGCGGAAGGCGACGGCCGCGTCCCCCTCCCAACAGCTGCCGTTCATCAGCCTGGCGACCTTGGAGCGCGCCTTCTCCATCTCTACGGCGCAGTCGGACAGCCTGCGGTGCATGTCCCGCACAAGGTCCATGTCACCCGGAGCCGGGTTGAAGCCGAGGTGGGGATAAGGGCCGGTGCTCGTCACTGACTCCCGCCCTTTCTCCTCGCCTTTTCCAACGCCCTCTCCAAGGCCACGTCCACCTCGTGAAAGTCGTCCTTGGCCTTCCTGGTGATCTCCGTGAGCTCCCCGATCTGTTCGGCGATCTCCTTCGCTCCGTGGTGCCAGTCCTCTTGGAACCGGTCGCACGCGTCGTCCAGATCGCCCGTGCCCAGGCCGTTGACGCCTGGGTCGTGCAACACCTTCTGCAGCGCGACGAACGAGTTCCTGGCCCTCGTCAGGTCCTTGAAGAACTTGTCGAGCTCCGAACCGTCGACCTTCAGCCGGTCAGCCATGGGCTCCTCGTCACGTCGTGGCACTCGTGCGTCAGCGGTGGGCCGACCGGACCTCCTGGACCGGGACGCCGTGGTGGTTTCGAGCGCCAGATGGAGCGGTTCACTTGGGGACTCCGGGTGGGGCTAGGGGTCTCTTGATCCACCCAACGACGTCCCGGTCCCGAGTGACACGTGTCCGGCCCCCGGAGGCATCACCTGTCGCCCACATTTGTGGATACGGTCGGTACGAGCAGCTGCGGCGGAGCCATGGAAAGAGGCTGGGCATGGGGCGCTGGCGGGATGGGCGCGGGACGTTGGTGGTGCAGCGGAGTGGGGGTGCGGCGGTGAGTGTTCCGCTGGAGATCGCAACCTCTTATCGCGCCCGCACCAAAGGGCTGTTGGGGCGGGACGGCGTCGAGGGTGCGATCCTGCTGT
Source organism: Streptomyces sp. Ag109_O5-1 (assembly GCF_003814875.1). GTDB lineage: Bacteria > Actinomycetota > Actinomycetes > Streptomycetales > Streptomycetaceae > Streptomyces > Streptomyces sasae. The sequence goes on from NZ_RKQF01000001.1 coordinate 4,594,919, forward strand.
CCCCGGCCAACGGGATCCACACGTTCCGGATGCGCATCCCGATCGACGTCGCCTATCTCGACCGCCGGCTCACGGTGATCGCGGTGCGCACCATGCGCCCCGGCCGCCTCGGCCTGCCCCGCCTGCGCTCCCGGCATGTACTGGAGTCCGAGGCCGGGGCCATGGTGACCTGGGGCGTGGAGGCGGGCACGCGGGTGACGGTGCAGGAGCAGGAGCAGGAGCTACCGGAGTAGACCCCTGCCCACTCGACCCTCAAACAGGGGGCAGACGGTAGGCACCGGCCCCCGCCCGCGGCAGTACCGCCCACATGCGGGTGCCGCCGCCCGGTTGCCTCGCCTCGCCGAATCCCCAGTCGCCCTGGCTGACACGGACGACCTCAGCCAGGGTGGCTAGCGCGTCCCGGCGGCGGCTGTCGCATGCGGTGGCCAGGCGTGTGTTCACGTGGCGGGGGTGGCCGTCGTAGAGGATCACGCGTAGCGCGTCGTCGCGGTAGCGCAGAGCCAGGTACACCTCGTCGGTGGGAGTGAAACGGCAGGCGCAGGCGGTCAGTTCGGTGGTCACCAGCTCGGCTGTCGGCGCCACGTCCTCCAGCCCGTGGGCCCGCAGGATCGAGCAGGCCGCCTCACGGGCGATGGCCGGGCTCTGCGGAGCTGCGGGGAGGGTGAGGCTGTAGGTGAGGGATTCGGGGGCCGGCGGTTCGGGGGGCATTTCGTCACGGGTCGGGATCCAGCAGGACGCGAGGATTGCGGACATCACAACTCCCAGTGGCGGTGAATGGGTTGACCTCCGGTGGGTGGCTCGTCTCCCTGGCACGGCCTGCCCCTCCCAGGGAAGGAGACGGTGGGCTGGGTCGTGCGATGCGCTTCCGGTACGACGGAGGGGCTGTACGTAGTCGTTCAGTTACTGACTGTAGAGCGACTGGCGTTACAGTGTCCACCCGACTGGAGATAATTACCCCCACCATGGATACGGCAGACTGTGGTCCACCACACCGCGAGAAGGGACGGCATGGCCACGAGAACCACGCCGACGGAGCGGCAGAGGCGGCTGGGTGCCGAACTGCGGAAAATGCGGCTCGCAGCCGGGGTCACCACGGAATACGCCGCCGGGCTCCTCGGCATCGACCGCACTCGGCTGTCCAACATGGAGTCCGGAATCCGCTCCTTCTCAGCCGAGCGCATCTGGACGCTTGCCTGCAACTATGCCTGCGCAGACCAGAGTTATGTCGAGGCATTGGCCACGGTGGCCGAGACCAAGGACCGGGGCTGGTGGGAGCGTCATCGGGGCACCCTTCCGGCCGGGCTCCTGGACATCGCCGAGTTGGAGTGGCACGCGGCGCGGGTACGGACCGTGCAGTTCATGCACGTACCAGGGCTGCTCCAGACCGAGGAGTACGCCCGTGGCGTCTTCGCCGCCGTACTGCCGCCTCTCAGCCGACTTGAGGTCGAACTGCGGGTGGCCCACCGTATGGAGCGCCAACAGGTGTTCACACGCGCGGAGCCCCTCCCGTATGTCGCCTACGTCCATGAAGCCGCGCTACGCATGCGGTTCGGCGACACCGAGGTGACCCGGCAACAGCTTGAACACCTGGCCGACCAGTCGGAGCGCGAGGGTATCGACGTCCGGGTCGTTCCGACGGCTGTGCGCGGTTTCCCCGGAGCCGGACACGCGTTGTTGTACGCCGACGGTGCGGTGCCCCAACTCGACACCGTTCAGCTGGACTCCGCACATGGGCCTGTATTCACCGGCGCGGAGGCACAACTCACCAAGTACCGTGCACATCTGGACTGGATGGACGACGCGGCGCTGCCCCCGGCTGCCTCCCGCGACCTCATCCACGCCGTCGCCCGCGAACTCTGAGGAGCCACCATGACCGGCATCGACTGGGAAGACCCGTTCTGCGGGGAAGGCAACAACTGCTTCCGCATAGGCACCGACCCCGAAGGCAACGCCTACATCGCCGTGGCCGGCCAGGAGGAGCACCACCTCACCGACAGCCGCGAAGCCCTACGCGCGCTCATCCTCGGGATCAAGGCCGGACAGGCCGACCACCTTCTCTAGCCGAACCCGGTTCACCCCTGCGCCCCGCCGGTCACCCATTGTGATGACGAGCGTCGATTTCGCCGGTTACGGTGGACAGGCAGGCCGAGAATCCCGCCCATGGGAGGAATCATGACCGCCGAGCCCCTCGCCGAGCCGAACGCCGCGCCCGGCCGCCGCTGGCCGGTGCCGCCCCGGGACGGATACACCGTGGACGACCTGTTCACGTTGCCCGACCTCCCGCCGCACACCGAGCTGATCGACGGGAGCCTGGTCTTCGTGAGCCCGCAGCGGGATTTCCACAGCACCATGATCGACCTCCTGGTGGCAGGTCTGCGTCGAACGGTGCCCAAGGCGTTCAAGGTCCGCCGTGAGATGACCGTCGTCCTGGACCGCCGCAACGGCCCCGAACCCGACCTCTCCGTAGTCCACGCCGAAGCCGTCACCGGGCTGGAGCAGACCCGGTTCGAGGCCGCCGACGTCGTGCTCGCCGTCGAAGTCGTATCGCCGGACTCGGAGGCCCGCGACCGCGACACCAAGCCGCACAAGTACGCCGCCGCGGGCATCCCGCACTTCTGGCTGGTCGAGATGACGGGCACGGGCAAGCACCCGGTCGTACGGGTCTATGAACTCGACCCCGTGACCAAGGCCTACACCTTGGCCGGCGCCTACCGAGAGCAGCTCAAGGTCGGCGACCCGTTCGACATCGACGTGGACATCTCCCTGGGCGCGCTCCAGGAACTGTGACCGTCGCACCGCTCCCCGTCAGCGGTTCAGGTCCATGACCCCGACTCCGAGCCCCGCATAGGCCTCCGGTGCGACCGTCGCCACCAGCGCCCCATCGGGGAGCATGGAGTTCGGCCGCGCCGCATGCACGGCAGCCGCCACACCGAAGCCGACATCGACTCGGCACAACTCGGCTACGGTCACGGCTGTCGCGTAGTCGTCGTCGACGAAACGAAGGACGTCCACCAGGACGCCGACCTGAGCGACGATCCCGGAGCACTCCCGCCCGGCCTCCAAGAGACACAGAACCGGCACCCAAAGGCGCACATCATCACTTGCCGCCGCCGCGTGGATGAGTCCGGACACCTGCTTGTTGCCCCCCATTGCCAGCAGCGTGGCACTGTCGAGGACATAGTGCTCGGTGGCGTTCAACGGGGTGGCTCCGTCTCGGCCAGCTTGGTCCGGTGGGCAGCCGTGGCCTCCCGCATCTTGCGCCGCATCTCTGCGGACTCCTCGTCGGTCACGAAGTGCCCGAACCGTTCGGCAAGCAGGGTACGGGTGCGCTCGGCCCGCTCCTGGACCTGCTCGGGAGTCAGAGTCTGAGCCGCTATCTCCTGCATGAGAGCACGGAGACTGGTCCCGCGCGCCTCTGCCACGGCGGCGAGTTGGTCACGGACTTCGGCGGGCACGCGGATCATGACATCGGACATGGCGAAAGTATACGCCACGTATACGTCCAGCGGCAGGCTTCGCCGCCGCTCAGCTCCCAGTCCGCGGGAACGTGACCTCCACCCGGCGGTTCTTCTTCCTGCCCTCCTCCGTGGAGTTGTCCGCGATCGGGTACTGCTCGCCGTAGCCGCGGACGTCGAAGGTGATGTTCGGGTCGTTCAGGTCCTGGTCGAGTACGCCCTGTACGGCGTTGGCGCGCTGGCGGGAGAGGACGTCGCCGTGGGCCGAGGAGCCCAGGTTGTCGGTGAAGCCGAAGACGCGGACCTGGGTCGCGTTCTGCTTCTTGATCTCGTCGGCGATCGCGCCGATCCGCGCCTTCGCCGCATCGCTCAGCTTCGCGCTGTCCTTGCTGAACAGCACCTCGGCCTGGAGGGCGAACGTCACGTCCGCGTTGGTGTCCTCCCTGCGCTCGTCACCGCTCTGGTCCTCCACGACCGACTTGATGTCCAGGACCTTGGGTTCGGCGAGGGTCGCGCCCTCGGGGAGCTTGAGGTCGGGGTCGGTCGGGTCGATCTTCACGGGGGCGGAGGCGGAGGGTTCGGTGCCCGGCGGGACGCTCGGGTCGGTGCCGTCGGCCCTCGCGGCCGTCGCGCCGTAGAGATTCGCGACCAGGAGGAGCGTTGCGGCGCCCAGGGTCAGGGGCAGGCGTGGTGTGGTCACTTCGGCCTCACCCGGAGATCTTGATCGTGCCGCTGGAGAAGGTGGGGAGTTGGAGGGTCACTTCGGTGGTGTCGGCGGGTGGGGCGGGGAACTGCATGAAGACGGGGATGGTCTGGCCGGCCTCGATCGAAGAGAGATCGGTCGTGGTGAGCGGCCGCCCGTCCGTGTCCCGCAGCACGTAGTACCGCTTCTTCCCCTTGGAGTCCACAAGCGTGGCGCCGCCGAACGACGTGCCGTGCTGGACGATCTCCGTCTCGTCGCCCCGTAGCGCCACGGGGACCACTGCCGTTTGGGAGCCGTCGTTCTTCAGGTTCGCGTTAACAGTGAGGAAGCCGCCCGAGTCCCGGATGGCGGAGGTTACTTGAAGAACCAGTCCGGAGGGCCCCGAGAGTTCGGCGAGGGGCGCCTCGGACTTCCCCTCCTGCGCACTCGGCTGCGACCCACCGCTTCGGGAAGCAGACGCCGACGCACCAGGCTTCTTGTCGCCATCGCCACCGCTGCCGCATCCGGCCGCACCGAGAGCCAGACCGGCCGTGACGGCCAACGCGACCATCCCCCTGCGAGCCTTCGCAGTGAACCGAATGCTCATCGCACCGCTTCCTTCTTCACTCGTCGATTCGCTCGTCAGTCAGCCAGATGGACGTCGAAGAGGTCCTCGGGGCCCGGAAGATCTGTGAGATCGGTCGGGTCCAGGGTCCAGGTCCGGTCCCTGCAGGTGAGTTCGGGCAGGACGCCGTCGGCACCGGTAGGCGTGAACGTGCAGAGTTTGTCGATCACGGCGGTGGCCCGTGCCGTCTTGTGCATGTCCTCGGTGCCCGGCACGACGGAGTCGCCCACGGACTTGAGCGTCTCGGCGTCGACCTTGTAACTCAGCGGCCCGTCGGCGACGCAGCGCGCCGTCGCGTCGTTCTGGGCCGCCAGCTCGGTGGCACGCCAACACGAGTCGGGCACCCCCACCTTGCCGTCGAAGATCTCCTGCCACTTGGTCGGGTCGAGTACGTCCTTCACCCACTGGTCCGCAAGCTCGTCACGCGTGTTCATGGCCGCCGCCAGCGCCGCCGCGTCAGCGGCTGTCTGGGCACCGTTCCGGTTCACCGCGGCCTGGCCGACCGCGAAGTACGCGAACGCGAGAAAGAGCAGGCCTCCCACTACCGTGATGTAGATAGGGAAGGCCTGCCCAGAGTCGCCATAACGGCGGACTGATATCACTTGATTTTGGCGATTTGCGTCTGGATGGCCTGCATGATCGTGGTTCCGATGCTCGTACCTGTAACCGCCAGCACGATCGCCACCACCACCGCGATGATCCCCAGGTACTCGACCGCGGTCTGACCCCGGTCGTCGCCGCGCCGCTGCATCGCAACAAGCATCCTCAGCATCAAGTTGCTCATGGTGCTCCCCTCCGGGTTCGGTTCCGATCGTCGCAACGTACGACGGAACATACCCATCGGCGGAGGGTCCCAGGGCCCAAATCCGGACCCAGTTCATCCTGTTCATCTCAGACGACCCCCAGCCACTTGGCCGTCGCCTGGGCGCGGGTGGTGGTGTGGAGCTTGGCGAAGATGCGGTTGATGTGGTTCTTGACCGTCTTCTCGCTGATGAAGCAGACGGCGGCGATCTGCTGGTTGTTCATGCCGGACGCGATGAAGTCCATGATCTCCGCCTCCCTGCCGCTCAGTTGAAACCGGGACCGTGATGACTGTCCCACATTCGGTTGCATTCGCGAAAGGTTTTGCGGAGAGATTTGTGGAGGCTCGGGCCCGAGTTGGGGTTTCGGGTGTGCGGGTGCATGGTTTCTGATATGCGCCAGCAACGCATCCGTCGCGGTCGGCGTGAAGTGCGGGCGGCCGCCGCCCACGTCCCGTACCGCCTGGGTGAGCTGCTGCGTCGTGAACTCGCCGTGGACCAGGTAGCCCCCGGCGCCCAGCCGTACGGCCTCCTGGACGATCTCCGTCTCGTCGCTGTACGTCAGCATCATGACGGGGGCCAGACGGACCAGGTGCGGCAGTGCCGCCATACCGTCCACACCCGGCATGCGGACGTCCAGGAGGATGACGTCGGGGCGGTGGCGCAGGGCCGCGTCGTAGGCCGCACGGCCGTCCTCCGCCTCGGCCACCACCGTGAGGTCGTCCGCCGCGGAGAGGACCGCCGTCAGGCCCGCGCGGATGACCGGGTTGTCGTCGGCCACCAGGACGCGCAGGCCCTCCCTCGTCTCGATCATGTCAGTGGCACCTCCACACGGACCTTCGTGCCGTTGTCACCCTTGTCGGTGGTGAGTTGGATTCGGGCGCCCACGGACGCCGCTCGCTCCGTCATGCCCAGAAGGCCGAAGTGGCCGGTGCGGGCCAGGTCTTCCAGTGTCGTGTCCGGGGAGAGGCCCCGGCCGTCGTCGTGGATCGTCATCACCAGGTGGGTGGGGGTGGTCTCCGCCCGTACGTCCACCCTCGTCGCCCGCGCGTGGCGATGCGCGTTCTCCAGGGCCTCCCCCGCGATGCTCAGCAGCTGACGGGTCGTGGCGGGGGGCAGGGGGAGGGGGGCGGTGGGGCCGTCGTACGACGCCGGCAGGGCCGTACGTGTCGCGAAGTCCCTTGTGAGGGCGTGCAGTTCGGAGAGCAGGTCCGGGGCCATGTCTGCCCTTTCGCTCCGCAGGTCCGTCAGGAGGTCCCGGGATTCCGCCGCCGCCTTGCGGGCCGCGCTCGCCACCAGTTGCGCCTGCTGTCTGATCAGCGCCGGGTCCAGGCGGTCCGGGGACGCGGCCGCCGACTCCGCGAGGCCGTCGGCGACGAGCGCCACGCCGTACAGGGTCTTGGTCACCGAGTCGTGCATCTCGCGGGCCAGCCGGGCGCGTTCCGCGCTCACCGCCTCGGTTGCGGCGAGGCGGGCCCGGGTCTCGGTCAGGGCCTCGGTCGCGGTGCCGAAGCGGAGCATGAGCGTGCGCAGAGTCGAGCCCATCGCGCCCGTGATCACGCACAGGCCGGGCAGGAGGAGGGACTCGGCCACGGCCGGTGCCGGGTGCTTCAGCGTCGTCTCGACCAGGAGCAGGATCACCGACTGGAGGGACGCGAAGACGGCCGCTCCGCGCCAGCTGTAGAGGAGGCCGGCGAGGAGCGGGGTGCAGACGCTGACGTAGGCCAAGGTCGTGTCGGGGCCCGCCGAGACCAGGAGGAAGGAGCCGAAGAGGGTGTCGACGGCCAGGAGGGTGGGGTGGCGCAGGAGGAGGGGGGCGAAGCGCTGCCAGTCGCGGAAGAGGACGTACGAGATCATGAAGGTGACGACCACGGCCGAGCCGACCAGGCGTGCGCCCAGGCCGGGGGTGGCGTTGAGCAGGGCCGCGGGGGTCGCCACCGCGATCATCGCCAGGCGGAAGCCGAAGACCTGGCGGCACATCGCCTGGAGGGCGCGGATCTCTACCTTCTCGCCGGCCTCCCTGGTCGCCACGGTTGCCACGGTCGTCACCCCGTCTACTTCCCCGTGACCGAGCCGAGGTTGATCCCGGAGCCCAGCAGCAGGCCCGCCGCCAGCAGGAGCATCGTCGCCGGGACCATGAACGTAGTGATCATCAGCGTGGCCTTCGGGACCGCCCGGGCCGCCTTGCGGCGGGCGTTCTGGGCGTCCGTACGGCGCATGTCCTTGGCCAGCGCCACCAGGGTGTCGACGATCGGCGCGCCCAGTTCCTCGCCCTGCTGCAACGCGGTCACGAACATCGCGACCTGTTCGGAGTCGTTGCGGCGCCGGAGTTCCGCGAAGGCCTGGCGGCGGCTCATGCCCAGGTCCATCTGGCGCAGGGTGATGCGGAGTTCGTCCGCCCACGGGCCCTCGTAGTGGGTGGCGACGCGGTCCAGCGCCTGGCGGAAGCCGAGGCCCGCGCCCACCACGACCGCCAGGACGTCGAGGAAGTCCGGCAGGGTGCGTTCGATGACGTCCTTGCGGATGCGGATCGCCGACCAGATGCCGACCTCCGTCCAGAACGCGCCGAACAGCAGGAGGATCAGGGCCACCAGGTACTGGCCGCGCAGGAGGAAGACCAGGCAGCCCACGGCGCCCAGCGCGCCGTAGACCGCTCTGCGGGCCGCGTAGCGGTCGATGGTGAGGCCGCCGGGGTTGCCCGCGAGGTCGATCTTGCGGCGGTACTTGGCCACCAGGCGCGGGCCCATCAGGCGGAGCACCGCGGGGGCGTACCGCATGCCCATACGGTCGATGAGGGAGTTGGCGGCGCCGGTGCGGGTGGCGCCCACCTCCAGTGCGATCGCCAGGTCGGAGGGGAGTTTCGCGTCCGCCCGGTACATGCGGACGCCCGCGAAGGCGCCCCAGATGCCGAGGGCCATGAGGAGGGCCAGGATCAGTGCCATGACGACCCCTATACGTCGATTCGGCTCAGGCGGCGGATGAGGACGAAGCCGACGACGTACAGGCCGAAGGCGATGAGCACCGCCGCCTGGCCGAGCGCGGAGCCCGTCATGCGGTCCAGCGTGCCGTCCTTGACCCCGTTCATCAGGAACAGGGCGCCGATGCCCAGTGCCGGGACGGCGTACGACGTCATCGTCACCTGGGAGAGCTGGGTGCGGATCTCGCGGCGGGTCTCCTTGCGTTCCTCCAGGGTCTCGGTGAGGTTGCGCAGGGCCGACACCACCTGGCCGCCCGCCCGGTTGGAGAGGACGAGCGTGGTGACCAGGACGACCAGTTCGCGGGACGGGAGGCGTTCGGCCAGCTCGCCCAGCGCGTCGTCCATGGAGTGGCCGATCGCCAACTGGTCGGCGACCTTGGCGAGTTCCTCGCCCGCCGGGGCCTCCAGCTCCTCCGCCGCCATGCCGATCGCGGTGCGCAGGGCGAGGCCGGCGTGGGTGGCGTTGGCCAGGATGCGGGCGAGTTCGGGGAGTTGGCCGATGAACCGCTCGATGCGTTTCTGCCGCTGCCAGTTGAGGAACTGGACGGCGGCGAAGACGCCGAGGAGGCCTGCGATCGGGCCGAAGAAGGGGGCCAGGGCGGCCTGGCCGATGAGCCAGAGGGCGACGACGGTCGCCAGCATGTAGACGAAGAACTCGCCAGGGGTGACGTCCAGGCCCGTTGCCGCCAGGCGGAGTTCGAGACGGCGGCCGAGTGACGTGCGCCGCAGCCGGCGGTCCAGGTCGCGGAAGCGGCGGCGCCGGCCGGACAGCGGGACCTGGCCCGTGTAGGAGAGGCGGTCCACCAGGGCGGCGCGCTGGGCCCGGCCGGAGGCGTAGGTGTGCAGGCCCACCACGGCCAGCAGGCAGGCCAGCAGGGTGACTCCGGTGGTGAGGCCGACGAGGTCGTGGAGGGACATGGTCTACCTCGCTTCTCGGGTGGTGAGCTGGTGCAGGTGCTCGGCGACGCCGAACGCCTGCGGGATCGGCTGGCTTGCCATGTAGAGGCGGTCGGCGGTGCGGCGCGGGAGCGGGAAGTACCGGAAGTCGCCGTAGACCCGGCCGTCGTGGGTCATGGGCTGGGCGTCGAAGCGGGCCACGGTCGCCAGCCGGTACGGCTCGCTGCCGTGGCTGTCCAGCATCGCGATCTCGGTGATCCGGCGGGCGCCGTCGCCGAACCGGGTGAGCTGGACGATCACCTCGACCGCGCTGTTGATCTGGTCGTGCAGGGCAACGAAGGGGACCTCGACGTCGGACATGGAGGCCAGGGTCTGGAGGCGGGTCAGGGCGTCCTCGGCGCTGTTGGCGTGGACGGTGGCGAGAGAGCCGTCGTGGCCCGTGGACATGGCCTGGAGCATGTCGAGGGACTCGCCGCCGCGGACCTCACCGACCACGATCCGGTCGGGACGCATGCGCAGCGAGTTGCGGACCAGGTCGCGGATGGTGACCTGGCCCTTGCCCTCGACGTTCGACGGGCGGGACTCCAGTCGGACCACGTGCGACTGCTGGAGCTGGAGTTCGGCGGAGTCCTCGATGGTGATGATGCGTTCGTGGGCGGGGATGAGGCCCGAGAGTGCGTTCAGGAGGGTCGTCTTCCCGGTGCCGGTGGCTCCCGAGACGATGATGTTGAACTTCGCCTGCACCAGGCCCGCCAGCAGGAACACCATGTGCTCGTCGAGCGAGCCGAAGCCGATCAGCTCCTGGAGGGTGAAGGAGCGCGGGAAGCGGCGGATGGTGAGGATCGGGCCGGTGAGCGAGAGCGGCGGGATGATGACGTTGACGCGTTCGCCGGAGGGAAGGCGGGCGTCGACCATCGGGTTCGACTCGTCCACGCGGCGGTTGACCGTCGAGACGATCCGTTCGATGGTCTGCATCAGCTGGTCGGAGGAGACGAAGCGCAGCGGCAACTGCTCCACCCGTCCGCCGCGTTCGACGAAGATCGCGTCGGGGCCGTTCACCATGATTTCCGTGATCGACGCGTCTTCGAGGAGCGGCTCCAGGATGCCGAGGCCCAGCGCCTCGTCGACGACCCGGCGGATCAGCTGGGAGCGTTCGGCGGTCGACAGGACCGGGCCCTCGCGGCTGATGATGTGGCCGAGGACGCGTTCGAGCCGCGCCCGGCGCTCGGCGGCGGCCAGCGCGCTCATCTCCGCGAGGTCGATCTCCTCCAGGAGCTTGGCGCGGTAGGAGGAGACCAGGTGGCCGTCCTCGCCCCGGCTGCCGGTCTCCTCGGGGGAGTTGATACGTGCCCGCAGGCTCATGTTGCCGTGCTCCTCTTTCAGTGCTCGACGTTCAGTGGTCGACGGGCATCGTGGCGGACTTGGTGGCGTTGCCCAGGTCCCAGACGATCTTGGGGATGTGGACCGTGGCGGTCACGGTGACCGAGTCGCCGCCGCCGGAGGAGGCACAGCTGACGTCGATCCCGCTGCTGACCGCGCTCGCGCAGGCCGCGCCGACGTCCTCCTGCAGCGAGGCGGCCCGGGCCCCCGCCCGTGCCGCGGTCCCGGCCTGCTCGGCGGCGTAGGCGACGGCGCCGAGCTGGATGCCGGCCAGGGCGACGATGAGGAGGACGGGGATGAAGCCGAGGTACTCGACGGCGACCTGGCCGCGGTCGCGGGTGTGCCGGCGGCAGCGGGGGGACATCTCAGTGCTTCACCTCCTCCACCGTGCCGGCGTGGCCGTGCACGGTGACGGGGAAGTCGATGGTGCCGGGGAAGAGGACCGGGACGCGCAGGGAGACGTCCGCGGTCACCGTGCCGGTGCCGCCGCAGTCGTCCACGGACGCGCCCTGCCGCCAGGCGCTGGAGAGATCCTCCAGGGCGGCCTTCTGGCAGGCGGCGAAGCGCTCGCCCCGGGGGACGGCCGTGCCCGCCCGTACGCCCTCGTCGGCGGCGTTTCCGGCGAGGGTGAAGGCGTAGCCGACGAGGACCGCCTGCCAGACCAGGACGAGGGTCAGGATGATGATCGGGGTCATGCCGAGGAGTTCTATGGAGACCTGTCCGCGGTCGCGGGGGAGGGTGGCGGCGGGTCGGTGATCGTCTGCGGGCCGGTGGGGGCTGGTCGCGCAGTTCCCCGCGCCCCCATGGGGCGCTGTCCTGCGGGGCGCTTCAAAGACGCGCCTCACTGAAGCGCGCCCAAGGCGCGCGGGGAAGTGCGCGCTCAGCCCCCACGCACCCGCACCCGACCGACGACCCGCCGATCCCGAGCCCGCACCCGACCGACGACCCGGCAGCCCCGAACCCGCACCCGACCGACGACCCGACAGCCCCGAACCCGCACCCGACCGACGACCCGACAGCCACCCCGAGCCCGCATCCGACCGACGGCCCGACAGCCACCCCGAGCCCGCCCTCCCGCGCCTCACGGCAGCTCCTTCCGCCGTCTGAACCCCACCGCGGCCCGCTCCCCGCCCCGCGCCCGTCGCGTCGGTGCCGGACGGCCCTCCCCCGTCCGCACCAGCCCCAGCTCCCCGGCCAGCCCCCACAGCGCCTGCTTCACCGTGCTTCTGGAGTCCAGCTCGTGCATCCGGCCGGCGTCCACCGAGGCCTGGAGTTCCTTGAAGTTGGCCGGGATCGCCGTGCCCGCCAGTGCCGTGCCGGTGATCCGCTGGATCAGCGCCGGCTGGATCTCGGTGGCACGCGTGTACCGGTTGACCACCACCGTCGTCTCCTCGGCCTTGCGGATCTGCAGCCGGTCCCACATCCGAACGGTGCGCTTCGCCGCGCGTACGGCGACGACGTCCGGCGTGGTCACCAGGAGCGCCAGGTCCGCGGTCTCCACGGCCGCCGCGCCCGCTCCGCTGAGCTGGGCGCCGCAGTCGACGATCACCATCTCGTGGCGGGAGCGCAGGGCGCTGAGGATCTGGCGGGCGGCGCGGTCGGTGACCTCCTCGCCGCGTTCGCCTTCGGCCGGGGCGAGGAGCAGCGCCAGTCCGGAGTCATGGCGGAAGACGGCCTCGGCCATCACCCGCGGGGAGATGTCGTTGACCGCGGCGAGGTCGGCGACCGAGCGGCGGAACTGGACGTCCAGGTAGGAGGCGACGTCGCCGGTCTGGAGGTCGAGGTCGACGAGGGCGGTGGAGTGGCCGGAGGCCTGCGCGGCGAGGGCGAGCTGGACGGCGACCAGGGTCGCGCCGGTGCCGCCCTTCGCACCGCTCACGGTGACGACGGTGCCGCCGACTCCGGCGAACACGTCGGCCCCGTGGCCGAGATGGCGTCGTACGCCCGTGGACCACTGGGCGACCGCCTGCACGCGGCCGGCCAGCTCCTCGTAGCTCAGCGGGAGCCCGACCAGGCCGCGGGCGCCGGAGTCCATCGCGGCGGCGAACAGGCCGGGGCTGGTGTCGGTGGTGACGAGGACGACGCCCACGGCGGGGAAGCGGAGCGCGACCTCGCGGATCAGTTCCAGCGCCGGGACGGGGCCGATGCGTTCGTGGACGACGACGACCTCGGGGAGTTCGTCGACGGAGTCGGCGGCGAACCGGGCGAGCATGTCGACGAGTTGGGTGGAGTCGACGACGGGCGGCAGCGGCTCGGCGTCGGGGAGCTGGCTGAGCAGGGAGACGAGGGAGCGGACGGCGTCCGCGTCACCGACGGCGGGGAGGATCCTGATGGGCATGCGAGGCGCCTCTCACTTGTCCGTCGCGAGTTCGTACGTACGGTCCTTGTCCGGCACGGTGGTCGTCGTGCCGGGCGCGACCAGGGCGAGCCGGACCCGCTGGGCGAAGGACTCCGCGTAGGTGAGGCGCTGGGCGTCGAGCGTGGACAGCGCGAAGGTGATGGGGACGGCGTCGGTGGGCTGCTGGTTCTTGTTGTCCGGTTCCAGCGAGGTGAGTTCGCCGACGTCCAGGACCCGGGCGTTGGTCACGATGATCTTCGACTGGTCGGGGTCGCTGGACTGCTTGCCCTGGAAGGTGGCGTAGACGTTGACCAGCGAGCCCGGGGTGATCTTGCCGGCGACCCCGGTGGCCGCGTCGATCATGATCGCGACCTCCTGCTGGCCCGGCTTGAGCGCGGGCTGGTCGACGATCATGTCGGACTGGAGCAGCGAGCCCTTCTTCAGCGTGGTGACCGCGATCTTGCCCTGGATCCCGGCGAGGTCGGTGACCGCGTTGGGGGACAGCCACCGCTGGGGCATCGAGATCTTCTTGAACTGGCCCGAGTTCAGGGTCGTGTAGGGCGCCACGTCGGAGCGGAGTTCGTAGGCGGTGACCTCGGGGCCGACCTTGGACTTCACGTCGTCGATGACGGAGAGCACGCCGGCGAACGCGCCGAGCGCGCAGATCACCGACAGGATCAGGAGTATCACGCCGCGGCGCTGACGGGAGTTCATGGGACCGTGCGACCTCATCGGGGAAGCGGGCAAGTGGGGGATACCGTGCGGTGGTCGGAGCGACCGGCCCGAGGGCGGCCGCCGCCCTCGGACGTCAGGCCGGCGTGCGCTGTTCCAGTGCGCGGGGCGGCGGCGGGTCGTACCCGGGCGGGGTGGCGGAGCAGAAGACGCAGCGGTCGCCGATGACGTCGATGCCACACCAGTGACAGCTGGTCTGCCGTACGGAGGTGACCAGTTGGTAGAGGACCGAGAGGTCGGCGAGATAGCTGGTGAACTCGATCAGCCGGCCGGTCCCCCACCACTCGGACGACTCGGCCGGCAGCGGGGTCTCGCGCAGCCCGTGCGCGCCCCAGGACTTGGTGAGGCCGCCGATCCAGTCCGACTGCAACTGCCCCTTGGCGAGCAGCATCCAGGTGCCGAACTCGGGGCCGTTCAGCACGGCCTCCGGGCCGATCCGGACCAGCTGCGGCTCGGGGTGGGCGACGACGCCGAACTGGGTGCCGGGCATCCAGGACTTGGCGTGCGCCTTGAGGGTGATCGGGACGCGGTCCAGCTTGGCGACGGAGCCGAGGACCGCGCCGGAGTGGATGTAGTGGGTGAGCAGCCGGCCGGCCGACGCGAGCACACCGGGACTGAGGTCGCAGGAGGCCAGCTGGCGCAGCTGCCGGGTCAGGACGGCGATACCGAGGGGCGGCAGGCCGGGGCGGAACAGCGCGATCCGGTCGCTCTCCAGCAGCGAACGGAGCGTGTACAGGCGCCGGATCACGGGCTCCGGTACGGCGCCCGAGCACACGACGATCACATGTCCGTGCTGTTCGATGAGGGCCACGAACTCGGCGAGGGTCTGTTCGAGGGGCCGCTGGTCCAGGTCCCGGAGCACGACCGCGGGCATGGTCCGCTCGTCCTGCGCCGGCAGCGCCATGTCGGCGCTGGTCACGGCAATGGCAGTTGGCACGCGCAGCTCCCCGCTCTTCACACCCCGGCGGCCCACCGGTGTTACTCCAATGAGCCGGGACGACTTCATTGCGTGACTACCTCAGCACTGTATCCACGCCTCTGTGACCGGAGAACAGCGTTTGTGTAGCTGTCTGGGATCCGTGACCGCACAAGTGCCGCCAAATCGGGACAGGTTGAGCATATGACCGAGGCCAGTTCCGGCCGTCCCCTTCCCGTTTCCGGTCCCCCTCACTCCACCCCGCACCCCCTCCCCCGTTCGCGGAATTTGGTCTGGACCTATTGACAGCTGAATTGGTCTGGACCACCTTGATTGTCATGCCCAGACTCATCCCCCGACTGGCGTCCCCCCACACCGGACGGCGACGCATCCGAACCTGGTCGGCCGTGGCCACCCTCGCCACGGCCCTCGCGATGGCGGGCCTCGCCGCCTCCCCCGCCTCCGCCGCCGACGTCAACAACGCGAAGAACCCCGGCTTCGAGTCGGGTCTGAGCAACTGGACCTGCTCCGCGGGCAGCGGTACGACGGTCTCCTCCCCCGTCCACTCCGGCGCCGCCGCGCTGAAGGCGACCCCGGCCGGGCAGGACTACGCCCAGTGCAGCCAGACGGTGGCGGTGAAGGCCAACTCGACGTACACGCTGAGCGCGTGGGTACAGGGCTCCTACACCTACCTCGGTGTGACCGGCACCGGCACCACGGACGTGTCGACCTGGACCCCGAACACGTCCTGGACACAGCTGTCGACGACCTTCACCACCGGTTCCTCGACCACCTCGGTGACGGTCTGGACCCACGGCTGGTACGGCCAGGCCGCCTACTACGCCGACGACTTCTCGGTCTACGGCCCCGACGGCGGTGGCGGCTCCGACCCGGCCCCGACCGTCCCGGCGACCCCGGCCGGCCTCGCGGTCTCCGGCACGACGTCCTCCTCCGCCTCCCTCTCCTGGGGCGCGGTGTCCGGCGCGACCGGCTACAACGTCTACCAGAACGGCACCAAGGTCGCGGCGGTCACCGGCGCCTCGGCCACGGTCACCGGGCTCGCGGCCTCGACGTCGTACTCCTTCCAGGTCACCGCGACCAACTCGGCGGGTGAGTCGGCGAAGTCGACGGCGGTGACGGCGACGACCACCGCGACCGGCACGGGTGGCGGCGGCTCCCTGCCCAAGCACGCGGTGACGGGCTACTGGCAGAACTTCAACAACGGCGCCACCGTCCAGAAGATCTCGGACGTGCCGTCCTCGTACGACATCATCGCCGTCGCCTTCGCGGACGCGACCAGCACACCCGGCGCGGTGAGCTTCACCCTCGACTCCTCCGGGCTCGGCGGGTACACGGTCGACCAGTTCAAGGCCGACATCAAGGCCAAGCAGGCGGCCGGCAAGAAGGTCATCATCTCGATCGGCGGCCAGAACGGCACGATCTCGGTGAGCGACTCGGCGTCCGCGACGAACTTCGCCAACTCCGTCTATTCGCTGATGCAGACGTACGGCTTCGACGGCGTCGACATCGATCTGGAGAACGGCATCAACGCCACGTACATGAGCCAGGCGCTGCGCTCGCTGTCGGCCAAGGCGGGCTCGTCGCTGATCATCACGATGGCCCCGCAGACGATCGACATGCAGTCGACGTCCAACGGGTACTTCCAGACGGCCCTGAACATCAAGGACATCCTCACCATCGTCAACATGCAGTACTACAACAGCGGTTCGATGCTGGGCTGCGACGGCAAGGTGTACAGCCAGGGCTCGGTGGACTTCCTCACCGCGCTGGCCTGCATCCAGCTGCAGGGCGGTCTGGCCCCGTCCCAGGTGGGCCTCGGCCTGCCGGCGTCGACCAGTGCGGCGGGCAGCGGGTATGTCTCCCCGACCGTGGTGAACAACGCCCTGGACTGCCTGGCCAAGGGCATCAACTGCGGCTCGTTCAAGCCGTCGACGACCTACCCCGGCCTGCGGGGTGCGATGACCTGGTCGACGAACTGGGACGCGGCCGCCGGGAACGCCTGGTCGTCCTCGGTGGGCGCCCACGTCCACGCCCTGCCGTAACCCGTGGATGGGTCCCGGCGGCCGGGCAGGCCGCCGGGACCCGGGCGGGCTGTGGGGCGGGCGCTACGGCTGCCGCCGACCGCAGCCGTCGCATCCGCAGGTGCCGAGCTCGAACCACACGGTCTTGCCCGGCCCCTCCTGGTGGCAGCCCCAGCGCCGGGCAAGCGCATCCACCAGGTACATCCCCCTGCCGCCCTCCGAGAGGCCCGCGTCCAGCAGCCTCGGGGGGCGGCGGTCCTCGTCGGCGACCTCGCAGCGCAGCACGCCGTGCGAGGCCCACAGAGTGAGCCGGAACCGGCTCGCCGCATGGCACAGCGCGTTGGCGGCCAGCTCGCCGACCAGGAGTTCGGCCACTTCCGCCACATCGTCCTGCTCCGCCAGTCCCCACTCCTCCAGCTGCCGCCGCACCGCCACCCGGGCCTCCCCGGCCGCCGTGGGACGGGGGTCGTACTCGACGCTCAGATGACCGGCCCGGGTCGGGGGCTGCGGGTACGCGGCGTACTGAGGGTCGGGATCCGGGAGACGGCCCCCGGAGGATTGCAGCATGTCCCCCAGCCTGCCCGTCCCCGGCTCCCCGGGCAGGGGGAGGATTACCCCATTCCCTACCTGCGTATGGGCAGCCGCAGGGGTACGCGCGTACGGCATCTCGCTCACGCGTACTGGACGCGGATCCTCGCCCCGTCCCCCGGCACCCCGTCCCGGACATCGACGTACGCGCACACCTGGCGGGTGAACCACAGCCCCTGCCCCGGCGCCGGCTCCCCGCTCGGCGGCGGCACGAATCCGGCCAGCGGATCGTCGACCGCCCGGCACAGCCGCAGCTCGACCAGACAGGCCGGGGCCTCGCCCCAGGCCAGGATCTCGATCACCGGTCCGTGCGCGGTCGCCGCCTCCACCACCGCGCTGGTGAACAACTCGGAGTCCGCGGCGGGGAGTCCGAGCCCGGCCGACCAGGCGCACACCGCCTCCGGACCCGGCAGCCGGGCGGCCGACAGCGGGGGCGGCGGCAGCGGTACGACATCCAACTCACGGACCAGCACCGACGGTTGCTCGTACACCCCGGTACCCGGGTGGGCGCGGCGGGCCGCGTCGACGACGGCCGGGCCCGCCGTCCGGGTGTCGTACGCGCACAACGCCGTGGTGCCGAAGGGCGCGAAGAGGAGGTTGGCGAGGGACTCGTAGCGGATCCACTCGGTGCTCTCCCGCGCCGAACGGCCCGCGCGCCCCGCCCAGTCGGGCTCCATGAGGAGATGGATACGACCGCCGGGCCCGGCGTGGGCGGCGAGGTAACCGGCGCCCTGGGCCACGGCGTTGGCGGCGGTGCCGGTGTACCAGTCGGTGTGGTCGATGAAGCCGATCTCCTTGGCGTCGGCGCCGAGCGTGTCCCGCAGGGCGGCCAGCCGGGCGGGGGCGGCGATGGCGACGGGCGGGGGCTCGTCGGCGGCTAGGCCCTCGGCGAGGAAGGGCAAGGCGGCGGCGACGAACGCGTCGTCCGAGCCGAACACGGCCATCCGGTGGTCGAAGGGCGCACGGGCCGCTGCGGGCCGCGCGTTCGTACTGCTGCTCATCGGGTCTCCTGTGCGTCAGCGCCGGGCGGTCACCCAGGCGGCGATCTGGCTGCGGTTGCTGAAGCCGAGCTTGCCGAGGATGCGTTCCACATGGCCCTCGGCGGTGCGGCGGGCGATGACCAGGCGGTCGGCGATCTGCTGGTTGCCCAGCCCCTCGGCGACGAGTTCGGCGACCTCGGTCTCGCGGCGGGTGAGCCGGACGGGCGACATCCGCAACTCGGGCTGCCTTTCCGGTCCTTGGAGTTCCTCGTCGAGGGCGTACGCCACGA
Source organism: Streptomyces sp. Ag109_O5-1 (assembly GCF_003814875.1). Classification (GTDB taxonomy): domain Bacteria; phylum Actinomycetota; class Actinomycetes; order Streptomycetales; family Streptomycetaceae; genus Streptomyces; species Streptomyces sasae. Next base: position 4,613,621 of record NZ_RKQF01000001.1, read on the forward strand.
TCTCCGCGAGGCCGAACGCCGCGCCCCGGCCGTACGCCCGCTCGTACCCCCCTGGTCCCAGGGCCGCCCGGGCGCTGGTCTCGCACGCGCGCCGTGCGGAGTTGAGGGCGGTGGACCCCCAGCGGTCGCGGTCGATGTCGGACCAGACGCGGTCGGCGCCGCCGAGCAGGACGGCGGTGCGCTCGGCGGCGCCGAGGCCGTCCGCGATCCTCGCGAGCAGGTCGAGGGTGAGCCCGATGCCGATGACATCGTGCACGTCGAGTTTGCGGCGCAGCGCCTGGCGGGCGCAGGGTTCGGCGCGCGGCCAGTCGGCTCGGACGGCGTGGGCGAGGGCGAGGATGCGCAGGACGTAGGAGCGGACCCAGTCCTCGCCGTGCGCCTCGCACAGCCGCAGGGCCTGCTCGCAGACGGCGGTGGCCCGGTCAGGGCGGCCGAGGAAGGCGTGCGCGCAGGCCAGTTCGACCATGTCGAGGCCGTGCAGACTGAGGTGCTGGCCGGGTACGGGGCCGCGGGCGACGGTGGTCTCGTAGTGGGCGTGGGCGGCGGTCAGGTCGTCGGCGAAGAGCTGGACGACGCCGATGACGTAGTCGGCGTGGGCGGCCTCCGCGGGGTCGCCCAACCGCTCGGCCAGGGCGCGGGCCTCGCGGGCGCGGCGCAGGCCCCGGGTGAGGTCCTCGGGGCTGCCGGCGAGGAGGGCGGAGACCCAGAGGGCGCGGGCGCGTTCGGGGGTCGGCTCGGGGTTGGCGTCGAGGGCGCGGTCGAGCCAGTGGCGGCCCTCGCGCGGGGCGCCGCAGGCATGCCAGTGGAACCAGAGGGTGCCCGCGAGCCGCAGCGCGGCGAGGGCCTCGCCCGGGGTGGTCAGGCTGAAGTCGAGGGCGGCGCGCAGATTGTCCCGGTCGGCGCGGAGCCGGGCGACGATCTCCCGCTGCCCGGGCCCGAACCAGGCGGCCTCGCAGGCGGCGGCGTACCGCTGGGTGCGGTCACGATGCCGGCGCCGTACGGCGACCTCCGCACCGGGGCGCTCACGCAGCCGTTCGAGGCCGTAGTGGCGAAGTGTGTCGAGAAGCCGGTACCGGGCCCCACCACCGTCCGGATCGTCCTCACGCACAAGCACGGACTTGTCCACAAGCCCGGCCACGGCTTCGAGGACGTCAAGCGAACCAGGGCCATGACACCCGACTTGAGCCGGAGCCGGACCCTGCCAGACGGCTTCGACCGGGGCCGGGCCCTGGCAGACGGCCTCGACCGGGGCCGGGCCCTGGCATACAGCCGGGGTGGATGCCAACCTCCGACACATGACCTCGGCCGACACCGAACCCGAGCAGCCGTCTTCGGCCGACACCGAACCCGAGCAGCCGTCTTCGGCCGAGACCGGCCCCCGGCATACGCCCTCGGCCGGCACCGGCCCGCGATGCGCAACCTCAGCCGAGACCGAACCCGAACGCCCGCCTTCGACCGAGGCCGGGCCCCGGCATACACCCTCGGCCGACACCGGCCCCCGGCATACACCCTCGGCCGACACCGGCCCCCGGCATACACCCTCGGCCGGCACCGGATCCGAGCAGCCGTTCTCGGCGCAGGCCGGGGCCCGGCATACCGTCTCGGCTGTCTCCAGGTCGAAGCTTCCGGGGAGTACCGACAGGTGGGCCCATGCCGACTGCTCCTGCTCGGTGCAGAGTTCGTGGCTCCAGTCGACGGCCGCGCGCAGCGTCTGATGGCGGGGCAGGGCGGCGGGGCTGCCGGCGGTGAGGAGGCGGTAGCGGTCGTCGAGGCGGGCGAGGAGCTGGTCGAGGCCGAGGACGCGCATCCGGACGGCGGCCAGTTCGATGGCGAGGGGGAGTCCGTCGAGGCGTCGGCACAGGCGGGCTACGGCGGCCCGGTTGGCGGGGGTGAGCCGGAAGCCGGGGAGTACGGCGGCGGCGCGGTCGGCGAAGAGGGCGAGGGCCGGGTGCGACTCGGCGGCGGAGAGGTCGCCGTCCGGGTCGGGGACCGGCAGCGGTCGTACCTCCATGAGGTGTTCCTCGGTGAGGCCGAGACGATGCCGGCTGGTGGCGAGGACGCGGACGCCGGTGGTGCCGCGCAGCAGGGCCGCGGCGAGGCCGGCACAGGCGGCGAGGAGATGCTCGCAGTTGTCGACGACGAGGAGCAGCCGGCGGTCTCGGAGCCGTTGCACCAGCGCGTCCAGCGGGGGCCGGTCGGAGTGGTCGTGCAGGCCGAGGGCGTCGGCGGCGGCCAGCGGGACCAGTTCGGGGTCGCGGAGGCCGGCTAGGGCGACGTAGCGGACCCCGTCCGGGAAGGCGCGTTCGACGCGGGACGCGATGTGGGCGGCGAGGCGGGTCTTGCCGACGCCGCCGGGACCGGTGAGCGTGACAAGGCGCGCCTTGGCCAACAGCTCGCGGCCCGCGGCCTGTTCTTCTCTCCGGTCGACGAAGCTGGTCGTCTCGACCGGCAGCCGGCAACTCCCGCGCGGCGCTGATCCGCCCATGATCAGCCAGCCCTCCTGTTGGCCGTCCGTCCACGGTCCCCCGGCTGACCGGGGAAACGCACACAGGGGTCACGCGGGCGGGTGTACTTCGGCGGGGGTCGCTTGTGCGGGCGGGGGCGGGCGTACACTGCGCGGCCCGTCTGCGGGGGCCGATTCGCACGGCCGATTTCACCCTCTTGACCTGTTCATGCCGTCGACGGCCAATGAGCGCGGACCGGGTGGCTGATGGCCGGCCGGACGGCAGTCGGGCGCAGTCACTCATTCGGGTGCGGTTGATCGATGGTGTGCGCGGGCGGGGAACGTGGTGACTAGGTTCGCAGCATGTCACGTTTCCGGATGTATCCGACGCTCGCGCAGGCGGAGCAGATGCTCCTGCATTGCGCGCACGCGCGGTACGTGTGGAATCTGGCTGTCGAGCAGCACGCGCACCGGAAGCCGGGCCGCAGGTCCGCGCCCGGTTTTGCGGAGCAGTGCCGCCAGCTGACGGAGGCCCGGCGTGACAATGAGTGGCTGGCGGCCGGGAACGCGGACGTGCAGCAGCAGGCCCTGAAGGACTTCGCTCAGGCCAGGAACGCCCGCTTCACCTCCGGCTTCGGCGAGCCGACCTGGCGCAGGAAATACCAGCACGAGGGCTTCCGCGTCATCGGCACCGACCGTGTACCCGAGTACGAACCGGACGGCAGCCCGCGGCTGAACCAGAAGACCGGTAAGCAGGTCATGGGCCGCTTGGTGGTCGTACGGAAGGTCAACCGGCGGTGGGCGCAGGTCTAGGTGCCCGGCTGTGGCTGGGTCCGCTTCCGTCTCAGCGCCAAGGGCAAGGGCGCGTGGCTTCCTGTTGCGAAGACGTTCCGGGTGACCTACCGCAACGGTCAGTGGCACATCGCGTTCGCGGTCATCCCTGACCCAACTCCCGCGCCGGGCACGGGTGAGGTCATCGGTATCGACCGGGGCGTGAGGATCACGGCGGCCCTGTCGGACGGGCGCAAACTGAACTCCCCGCAGCTCACGGTCAGGGAGCGCGCACGGATCCGCAAGCATGAGCGCCGCGCGCCCCGCGCCCCGAAGGGCAGCGCTCGCAAGACCGCCGCGTACGCGAAGGTCGCCGGACTCAAGGCCCGTGAGGTGAACCGGCGCAGGGACTGGTGCGAGAAGACCAGCACCATGCTCGCCCGCAGCTACGACCTGGTGCGGTTCGAGAAGCTGAACATCAAGAGCATGACCCGCTCCGCGAAGGGGACCGCGGAGCAGCCCGGCAGGAACGTCCGGCAGAAGGCCGGGCTGAACCGGGCCATCCTCGCCCAGGGCTGGGGCCTGCTGAGGCGACGCACGGAGCAGAAAGCTCCGGGCCTGGTCGAGGACGTTCCGGCGCCGTACACGAGTCTGCGGTGCAGTGCCTGCGGTTGGATCGAGAAGAAGTCGCGCAAGAGCCAAGCCGACTTCGTCTGCGTGTCCTGCGGGTTCACCTGCAACGCGGATGAGAACGCGAGCATCAACGTCGCGGCAGGACAGGGCGGGATCCCCCGCCCCCGGCGAACAGCCGGTGCCGGAGGGGTGACAACGGCCACCGGCCGTTCGAGCGCCCGTGAACCTCAACCCGACCGGGTTGGAATCCCCCACTTTTAAGAGGGGGAGGATGTCAAACGTACAGCGAGCTGGTGCTGTGGCCGTACGGGTACACGACGGCGGACACGGCGACCGGCATGACCGCGGACGACGCCGCCGAGATGTATCCGACGTCCAGTTCCGGGGGTGGGTTCTACCCGCCCGACGAGGTGATCGAGCGGGAGACCTCCCGGAACCGGGACGCGGTGTTCCAGTTGCTGGAGAACGCGGACTGTGTGTATCGGGCGATCGGCAAGGAAGCGCAGTACTGCAGCTAGGCGCGCGCTTCCTCGCGGCCCTCGTCGGCGTCGGTGTCGGTGTCGTCGGACGCGTCGGCACCGTCGTCGAAGTACGCGTCCAGGACCGCGTCCAGCTCCTCTTCCCACTCCTTGAAGCGGGACCGGGCCGTCGCCTCGATCTCGATCGGGTACCAGCGGCGGTCCGGGGTGTGGACGGTGATCGTGAAGCGCTTGCCGAAACGCGGCGCCTCGGTCTCGACCGCGCCGATCTCGTCCCAGCGGAACTCGCACTTCTCCTCGTCGAGGGCGAGGCGCACACCGCTGCGGTCCGCCACTATCCTGGCGCGGCGGTCGGCGGCCTCGAAGACGGGCCCCTCGGCGGGCTCTTCCTCGGCGTCGTCCGCCGCGTCCTCGGCCTCCGGCGCGACGGCCTCGGCCTCTTCCACCGCGGCCTCGTCCACCTCGGGGGCCTTCACCTCGGCAACCTTCGCCTCGGCGTCCTCCGGCGCCGCGTCCTCCGGCTCGGCGGACGCGGGTGAGGTGAGCCCGGGGATGAAGGCCGGGTCGAATCCGGCGCCTTCCAGGGGCTTGCTGTTGGCTCCTATGCGCTGCTCCACAGCGGGCAGTATGGTCGAAGAACCTGTGCCGGGCACAGCCAGCCCCAACTTCGTTATCAGACGCCTACACGAAGACGCCTACACGAAGACGCTCAGCACGGCCGCCACCGCGAACCCCACCACCGACAGCACCGTCTCCAGCACGGTCCAGGTCTTCAGGGTGTCCCGTTCGCTGATGCCGAAGTACTTGGCGACCATCCAGAAGCCGCCGTCGTTGACGTGCGAGGCGAAGATCGAGCCCGCCGAGATGGCCATGATGACGAGGGCCACGAAGGCCTGGGAGTGATGGCCCTCGGTGAGGAGCGGGGCCACGATGCCGGCCGTCGTCACGATCGCCACCGTCGCCGAGCCCTGCGCGACCCGCAGGACGACGGAGATGAGGTAGGCGAGGACGATCACCGGCAGGCCGACGCCGTTGAACGTGTCGGAGAGGGCCTGGGCGACCCCGCTCGCCTTCAGTACGGCGCCGAAGATCCCGCCCGCGCCGACCACCAGCAGGATGTTGCCGACCGGCTTGAGGGACGCGGTCGAGACGGTCTCCAGGGACTTGCGGGACCAGCCGCGCCGGAGGCCGAGCAGGTAGTAGGCGAGGACCAGGGCGAGGGTGAGGGCGACCATCGGCGTGCCGAAGAACTCCAGTACCGAGCGGCCGGTGGAGGGGCCCAGGGCGATCGAGGAGAAGGTCGAGGCGAGGATGAGGACGAGCGGGGTACCGATGATGGCGAGGACCGTGCCGAGTGGCACCGGCTTCTCCTGCGGCTCGACTCCGGCCGCCCGCTGCTCCGCCGCCACCGCCCGCTTGGCCTCCTCGGCCGCCTCGACCATGTCCTGCGGTACGGCGACGAAGATCCGCTTGCCGATCCACGCGGAGAACGCCCACGCGGCCAGCACGGCCGGGATACCGCACACGATGCCCATGAGGATCACCCAGCCGAGCTGGACGTGCAGCAGCGCGGCGGCGGCCACCGGCCCGGGGTGCGGCGGCAGGAAGGCGTGGGTCATGGAGAGACCGGCGAGAAGGGGGAGGCAGTAGAGGAGGATCGACTTGCCCCCGCGCTTGGCGGCCGCGTAGACGAGGGGCGCGAGCACGAAGATGCCGACGTCGAAGAAGACCGGGATACCGAAGATCAGGCCGGTCAGGCCCATCGCGAGCGGGGCCCGCCGCTCGCCGAAGAGGTTGAGGAGCCGGGTGGCCAGCACCTCGGCGCCGCCGCTGACTTCGAGGATCGCGCCGAGCATCGTGCCGAGGCCGATGATGATCGCGACATGGCCGAGGATGCCGCCCATGCCGGACTCGACGGTGGAGACGGCGTCCGAACGCTGCACGGTGCCGAAGAGTTCGGTGACCGAGAGACCGGCCAGCAGGCCGACGGCTATGGAGACGGCGAGCAGCGCGACGAAGGGCTGCAGCCGCGCCTTGATGATCAGGAAGAGCAGCAGGGCGATACCGATGGCGGCGACGGTGAGGAGGCCGGCCGTGCCGTCGAGGAGGAGGAGCAGTCCGCCGGTGTGGGGTGGGGCTGCGGGAGTGGTGGGGGCGGCGAGCGACAGGGACATGTGGGGGTCCTCTTCGTCGTAAGAACATGGTCCGGGGGGTTAGGGGGTTTCCCCCAAAGGGCACAGCCGGGCAGGGGGGATCGCGGCACGGCACCCGGGGCGGGCGCCGTGCCGTGACAGACGTACGGTGTGCGGGAGTCGGATCGCCGAAAGGTCAGCCGAGCACGGCGAGGGCGTCGATCTCGATGAGGAGGCCGGCGGGCAGACCGACGTAGACGGTCGTCCGGGCGGCGGGCGGGGCGGTGAGGCCCTGCTCCTCGAAGTAGGCGTTGTAGATGCCGTTCATCTCGGCGAAGTGGTCCACGTCCGTCAGATAGACGCGGATCATCATCACGTCGTCCCAGGAGGCGCCGCCCTCTTCGAGGATCGCCTTGACGTTGGCGAGGGTCTGGAGGGTCTGCTCGCGCAGCGTGGGGCCGGCCGGGGTAGGCGGCTTGCCCTCCTCCGCGGGCAGGAAGCCGACCTGGCCGGCGACCTGGAGGATGTTGCCCTTCCTGACGCCGTGCGAGAACTTCGCGGGCGGGGTGGTATGGGTCTTCGGGGTGAGCGCGATCTTCTCGGTCATCAGTCGCCGGCTTCCTTGATCGGGGTTCTGCCTGAGTACTCACCGCTGATCGCGTCCGCCGTACGGCGCACCTGCGGGAGCAGGGTGAGGAGTTGGTCGGCGGTGACGACGACGTTCGGCGCGGAGACCGACATCGCGGCGACAACGCGCCCGTCGGCGCCGCGGATCGGGGCGGCCACGCAGTTGATGGACTCCTCGTGGCCGCCGAGGTCGGTGGCCCAGCCCTGTTCGCGCACCTTGGCCAGTTCCTTGCGGAAGGCCTCCGCGTTCGGCGTCGAACGGGCCGTGTACATGGGGTAGTCGAGCTTGTCGGCGAGGGCCCGCCGCTCGGGCTCGGGCAGGTCCGCGAGGAGCAGCTTGGCGACGGCGGCGACGGTGATCGCGACGGGCTTGCCGATCCGGGAGTACATGCGCACCGGGTAGCGGCTCTCGACCTTGTCGATGTAGAGGACCTCGCCCTCCTCGAACACGGCGAGGTGCACGGTGTGCCCGCAGGCCTCGTTGAGCCGGGACAGGTGAGGGTGGGCGATCTCGCGGATGTCGAGGTTCTCCATCGCCTCCTGGGCGAGGGCGAAGAGGCGGGCGCCGAGCCGGTAGCGCTGGTCGGACTGGCGGTAGACGAGCCCGTGTTCGTGGAGGGTGCGCAGCAGCCGCAGTGCGGTCGACTTGTGCACGCCGAGGCGGTCGGCGACCTGGCCGAGGTCGGCGGGGCCCTCCGCGAGCAACGGCAGGATGCTGAGTGCTCGGTCGACGGTCTGGCTCATGGGTTGCGTACCTCCTCTTCGGCCGCGTCGGCTTGCGTCCAGCCGGGGCCGAGTCGAAGTCTCTCCCACGCGGTGTCCCCGAGAGCGGTCAGGCGGTCGGTGGTGTCGCGGGCGGGGGGTACGGCGAGGTCGGCGGGGGTGGTGAGGACGGCGGCGGCGAAGAGATGGCCGAGCCGGAGTCCCTGCCGTACGGGCAGGCCGCGCAGGGCGCCGGAGAGGAATCCGGCGGCGAAGGCGTCCCCTGCGCCGACGGTCGCTACGACGTCGACGGTGGGGGCGGGTTCGAAGGTGCCGTGGGGGTCGGCCGGGGGCGGGGTTTCACTCGCCCGCGCTTGCTGGGTGGCTCGATGGAACGCGGCTGGGCAGCGCCCCGTAAGGGGCGCGGGGCTGTATTCGATGTGCGGCTGCCGCCGCGTGGGCGCGACCAGCCCCCACCGGGCCGCGGCCGAAGAACCGCCCGCACCACCCCGCTGAAACGCCGTCGCCCCCTTCGCCCCCTCCTTCACCACCAACACCGCGGGCTCTGGCAGCAGTTCCCGAATCGCCTCCGGCCCGCCCCCCACCCCCCACGCCAGCTCCGCCTCGTCCTCCCCCACAAAGACGATGTCGGCCCGACGCGCCAGCTCCAACAGCACCTCCGCGCCGCCGGAGCCGGGCCACAGCCCCGGCCGGTAGTTCACGTCGAACGACACCACCGGCCGCCCTCCGGCGGGCGCCGTCAGCTCTCGCAACAACCCCAGGCACCCCTCCGACAACGCGGCCGTGATCCCCGACAGATGCAGGACCCGTCCCGCCCGCACCGCGCCCAGATCCACGTTGGCCGCCGACATCGCGGACGCCGCAGACCCCGCCCGGTAATAAGCCACCTCGTGCGCGTCCGTCGCCCGGTCCCCCGCCGTACGGAAGTACACGCCCGTCGGGCGCACGGCGTCGCGGCCCACGTGCGAGACGTCCACGCCGTACGACGCGACCGTCTCCACCAGGTGATCGCCGAACCCGTCCGTCCCGACCCGGCTGACCCACCGCACGGCGTGGCCGGCGGCAGCCAGCCCGCAGGCCACGTTGGACTCGGCACCGCCGATCGCACGGTCGAAGGACGGTACGCCCGCGAGCCGCCCCGGCCGGGTGGGCAGGAACGTGACCATGGACTCGCCGAGCGCGACGACGTCCGGGGCGTCAACGGCGTCAACGGCATCCGTGGCCTTCACGATGGTCGTGGCTCCTCGTCGATGGGGAGGGTCGCTGTGAGCTCCATTGACCCGGCGTTGGCGTGGATGTTAGACAGCGGTAAGCGATATACGCAATGAGCGTTGCACATAATGCAATCAGCTCGAGCAGGGAGGTTCCGTGACCCTCGCCCCCGGCACCGAAGCGCTCGCCCGTCTCGCGGAAGAACGCGTCGACCACCGCTTCAAGGGCCTCCCGCCGGACGCCGAGGGCCGCACCGTCGGCGAGCTGGCCGCCCAGCGCCGCAACCTCTTCTCCGACGGCTTCGCCACCCCGGTGCTGGCCCTCTCCGCCGAGCGCCTGGAGCACAATCTCGCGCTGATGGAGACGTACACCGAACGGCACGGCCTCGCCTTCGCCCCGCACGGCAAGACCTCCATGGCCCCGCAGCTCTTCCGGCGCCAGATCGAGCACGGGGCATGGGGCATCACCCTCGCCGTGCCGCATCAGGTGCGGGTGGCACGGGCGTTCGGCACCCGGCGGGTCTTCCTCGCCAACGAGCTCGTGGACGCCCCGGCCCTCCGCTGGATCGCGGCCGAGCTGGAGCGGGACGAGGACTTCCGCTTCCTTTGCTACGTCGACTCCGTGCGCGGGGTCGGGCTGATGGACGCGGCGCTGCGCGGGGCCGGCCGCCCGGTGGACGTCGTCGTCGAGCTCGCCGCGGGGGAGGGCGCCCGTACCGGCGTCCGTACGGAGGCGGAGTGCGCGGCGGTCGCGGACGCGGTGGCCGGGACCGAGACCCTGCGGCTGGTGGGCGTGGCCGGGTACGAGGGCGAGGTGCCGGAGGCGGGCCCGGAGCGGGTGCACGCCTATCTGCGTCGCCTCGTCGCCCTCGCCGTCGACTTCGACAAGGCGGGGCGGTTCGCGGACCTGACGGAGATCGTCGTCAGCGCGGGCGGCAGCGCCTGGTTCGACGCGGTGGCGGACGTCTTCGCCGGGATCCCCGAACTCTCGCTCCCTGTACTGAAGTTGCTGCGGTCGGGGGCGTACGTCTCGCACGACGACGGCCGCTATCGCGAGATCACCCCCTTCAACCGTGTCCCCGAGGAGGGCGCCCTGGAGCCGGCCTTCCGCCTCTGGGCGCAGATCGTCTCCCGCCCCTCCCCCGGGCAGGCCTTCGCCAACGCGGGCAAGCGGGACGCGGCCTACGACCTCCATCTCCCGTTCGCCCAGGTGATCCGCCGGGACGGCACGGAGCGTCCGGCGACCGGCGTCGAGGTGACCGGTCTGTCCGACCAGCACACCTGGCTGCGCACCGCGCCCGAGGCGGACCTGGAGGTCGGGGACTGGGTGGGCCTCGGCCTGTCCCACCCGTGCACGTCGTTCGACAAGTGGCAGCTGATCCCGGTCGTCGAGGCGGACGGAACGGTCGTCGACTACATCCGCACGTTCTTCTAAGAGGATTCCAGGAGGGATCATGGAGGATCTGGTCATCCGGGACGCGGACGTCGTCGACGGCAGCGGCGAACCCTCGTACCGCGCGGACGTGGTCGTCGACGACGGCAGGATCGTGTCGATCGTCAAGGAAGCCGCCGCGGCCGGCTGCCAACGCCCGCGCGCCATGCGCGAGTTGGACGCGGAAGGCCTGGTCCTCTCCCCCGGCTTCATCGACATGCACGCTCACAGCGACCTGGCCCTGCTCCGCGACCCCGACCACAGCGCCAAGGCCGCGCAGGGGGTGACCCTGGAGGTCCTGGGCCAGGACGGGCTGTCGTACGCCCCGGTCGACGACCGCACCCTGGAGGAGGTCCGCCGGGCGATCACCGGCTGGAACGGCCACGGCGACGACATCGACTTCGACTGGCGGTCGGTCGGCGAGTACCTGGACCGCCTCGACCGGGGCATCGCCGTGAACGCGGCCTACCTGATCCCCCAGGGCACGGTCCGCGCCCTGGCCGTCGGCTGGGAGGACCGCGAGGCGACCCCCGCCGAACTCGACCGGATGCGGCGGCTGGTGGCGGAGGGCCTGGAACAGGGCGCGATGGGCCTGTCCTCCGGTCTGACCTACACCCCCGGCATGTACGCCAAGAACGCCGAACTGACCGAGCTGTGCCGGGTGGTGGCGGAGTACGGCGGCTACTACTGCCCGCACCACCGCTCGTACGGCGCGGGCGCCCTGGAGGCCTACGCGGAGATGGTCGTCCTCGCCCGGGAGGCGGACTGCCCGCTCCATCTGGCCCACGCCACCATGAACTTCGGCGTGAACAAGGGCCGGGCACCCGAGTTGCTGGCACTGCTCGACGAGGCCCTCGCCTCCGGCGCCGACATCACCCTCGACACCTACCCCTACACCCCCGGCAGCACGACCCTCGCGGCGATGCTGCCGAGCTGGGCGAACGAGGGCGGCCCGGAGGCGGCGCTGGCCCGGCTGGCGGACGACGCCACCGCCGAACGCATCCGCCACCACCTGGAGAACGTCGGCTCCGACGGCTGCCACGGCGTCCCCATCGAATGGGACACGATCGAGATCTCGGGCGTGGCCGATCCGGCCCTGGCCGACTTTGTCGGCCATACGGTCGAGGAGTCGGCGCGGCGACGCGGCGAACCCCCGTGGACGACGGCCCGCCACCTCCTCCTGGCGGACCGCCTGGCCCCCTCCATCCTCCAGCACGTCGGCCACGAGGAGAACGTCCGCACGATCATGCGCCACCCGGTCCACACCGGCGGTTCGGACGGCATCCTCCAGGGCGCGAAGCCGCACCCCCGCGCCTACGGCACCTTTCCGCACTACCTCGGCCACTACGTACGGGAGTGGGGAGTCCTGTCCCTGGAGGAGTGCGTGGCCCACCTCACCGCCCGCCCCGCGGCCCGGCTGCGCCTGCCGGACCGGGGCCTGGTCCGCGAGGGCTACCGGGCCGACGTGGTCCTCTTCGACCCGCAGACGGTGGCGGCGGGCTCCACGTTCGAGGAGCCTCGCAAGCTGCCGACGGGCATCCCGTACGTCCTGATCAACGGCCGGTTCGTGATCGAGAACGGCCGGAGAACGGACGAAATGGCGGGACGCTCCATCCGACGTGCGCCCCGACTCGCCTAGGGGCGCGGGGCTGTGTCGATGTGCGGCTACCGCCGCGTGGGCGCGACCAGCCCCCCGCACACCCGCACCCGACAAGGGTGCGCCCAGCGGAGCGTTACGGCTTGGGCAGCGTGCACGCACTCGCGCTGAGGTTCAGCACATTCCCCGTCGTGAAGCACGCCGGAATGTTGTACGTCTCCTCGGCGTAGTTGATCCCCTGCCGGACCGTGATGTTGCCGCTCTCGTCCACCTCGCACGGGTTGTCGACGGTGCACCGCTCCCCGTCCTCGTTGCCCGTGTTGTTGATGGCGACGACCTTGCCCGTGCTGGTGTCGATCACCGGCGACCCCGACGTGCCGCCGATCGTGTTGCACGCGGAGGTGTAGCGGACCGAGTCCTTCCAGGTCCAGTCGCCCTCCTTCAGCCGGTACACGAACCCGTCGATGTTGCAGCTGTAGATCGTCTTCCAGTACCCGGAGACGACCTTGATGGCGGTGCCGGCGGTCGGGTGGGTGTCGCTGAGGGTGAGCGGGCTGATGCCGTAGGAGCTCTTGATCGCCGAGTACGTCGTGGTGGTGCGGTAGATCGTGACGTCCGTGTCGGTCATCGTCGAGTAGACGACCTGGTTCGCGCGGAGCGTGGCGACGCGCGTGCCGGAGGAGTTGAGCAGTCCGAAGGTACGGCTGGAGGACTGCCCGGTGATGACCTCGCCGGGGTCCGGGAAGCCGGTCTCCAGGCAGTGGCCGTTGGTCATCACCAGCGCCGGGTCGGTGTCCGCGGAGTTCGGGAAGCGGATGACGGACCCGGAACAGTTGCTGAGCGAGACGGTACCTGCGAAGTTGACGGTCACCGCCGCGGCCGCCTTGGCCTGCGGCGCGGCGACCGCCGGTGCCACGCCGATCCCGGTGATGGCCAGGGAGGCGAGCGCGGCGACGAGAGGCTTGTTCATGTGGGGGTCCCCTCTATACGACGAGGGTGACCGGAGATCTTCCGGCCACCCGCATTCTTGTCATGCACATTCTCAACACAACAAGGTGCGGGGGCAAGATGCTGTTTCCGGTCGACCGGAGCCGCCGAGACCTCCTGACACGGATGACGACGAACCGCCGCGGCCGGTTGGCCGGTTGCGTCACCCGGCCCAGCCCGGCTCGAACGGGGCGACCCGCACGGCCTGCCGGCCTCATGGCGCATCCCCCTAACACCCCCTAACGCCCCCTGCCGCCACCCCTCCCGTGGCCCCAGCCGTGCCCCCCGTACGTCGGGGTCGCGGTCGGCGTCGGGGTCATGGTGACGGCAGTCGGCGAGGGTGCCCCACTGGCACTACGCGTCGGGACGGTGCTCGGCGAGGGGATCGCCGATGCCGACAACCCGGCCGTGGACGTGGCGGCGGACCCGGATGCCGCGCCGGTCGCCGGCGACGCCGCGGCCGACTTCGGGGACGGGGTGGCCGACGCGCCGCGCGGGCTCTCCTGCGGCGACTCGCCGGCCGTGTGCTTCGTACGGTTCTGCTCGCCCTGCGTGCCGTCCGTCGACGAGGAGAAGGCGAAACCGGCGATCAGCGCGGCCACGGACGCGGCCCCCACCGCCCCCACGGCGACCGCCACGTGCTTCGCACGCGGGCCGCCCACGCCACGAGCCGCCGCCCGCCGCCGCTCCGCCCGGCCCGGTCCCGGTGCGGTGGGCGATATCCGGGGCAGCTCGCTCGTCTCGTCGTATGCGTTGAGCCAGCCGTGCGCGAACGCCGGATCCCGGTACTCCTCGTACTCGGGGGCGGGTCCGCCCTGGCGCTGGTAGACGTTGGGCGCCCCGGTCTCGTCCTCGGCAGGTCTCGGCATGGACGCGAATTCTAGGGAGGGCGGGCGGCTTTGAGACAGCTACCGGCGATAACAGGCCAAATCATCAGGTCGTATTCATGTCCCACCAGTGCTCCTCCCGTGTCTCACGTGGTGGAAAACACGGCCCGACGGGCGTTACCGCACCGTAAGCTCACGGACATGCAGGTGATCCAGTCGACCAAGCTCGCCAATGTCTGTTACGAGATCCGGGGCCCGGTTCTCGAGGAGGCGATGCGGCTTGAGGCGGCGGGACACCGCATCCTCAAGCTCAACACCGGAAACCCGGCCGCCTTCGGTTTCGAGTGCCCGCCGGAGATCCTGGAGGACATCCTCCGCAACGTCTCCACGGCCCACGGCTACGGGGACGCGAAGGGCCTGCTGGCCGCCCGCCGCGCGGTGGTCATGCACAACCAGACCATCGGCATCGAGACCGACGTCGAGCACGTCTTCATCGGCAACGGCGTCTCCGAGCTGATCGTGATGGCGATGCAGGGGCTGCTCGACGACGGGGACGAGGTGCTGGTCCCGGCGCCGGACTACCCGCTGTGGACCGCGGCGGTCTCCCTCTCCGGCGGTACGGCCGTGCACTACCGGTGCGACGAGCAGTCGGACTGGATGCCCGACCTCGCCGACATCGAGCGCAAGGTCAGCGACCGCACCAAGGCGATCGTCATCATCAACCCGAACAACCCGACGGGCGCGGTGTACGACGAGGCGATGCTGCGCGGGCTGACCGATATCGCCCGCCGCCACAACCTGCTGGTCTGCTCGGACGAGATCTACGACAAGATCCTCTACGACGACGCCACGCACACCCCGACCGCCTCCGTCGCCCCGGACCTGCTCACGCTCACCTTCAACGGCATGTCCAAGGCCTACCGGGTGGCCGGCTACCGGGTCGGCTGGATGTCCATCTCCGGCCCCCGCGCGCACGCCGACTCCTACATCGAGGGCCTGACGATCCTCGCGAACATGCGGCTGTGCGCGAACATGCCGGGTCAGCACGGTGTCGTGGCCGCGCTGAGCGGCCGCCAGACGATCAACGACCTGGTGCTGCCGGGCGGGCGGCTGAAGGAGCAGGTGGACACGGCGTACGAGCTGCTCACCCAGATCCCGGGCGTGAGCTGCGTCCGGCCCAAGGGCGCCCTCTACCTCTTCCCGCGCCTCGACCCCCAGGTCTTCAAGATCAAGGACGACCGGCAGATGGTCCTGGACCTGCTGCGGCAGGAGAAGATCATGGTGGTCCAGGGCAGCGGCTTCAACTGGCCGGAACCGGATCACTTCCGGGTGGTGACGCTGCCGGCGATCGGCGACCTGCGGGACGCGATCACACGGATCGGGCGGTTCCTGGACGGATACAGCCAGCGATAGGCGCCAGCCGCAGGTAGCCGCCGGGGCACCGTCCGTGAACGTGGTCAACTTTAGACGAGATCTAAGCTAGGATGGCTTCCTGTCAGAGCACAGGAGGCCATCTCCCATGTACGAACCGATCCGCACCAAGTCGGTCCACAGCACGATGGCCGGCACGCCTGCCGACTTCCCGCACCGGACGCGCGAGGAGGAGCTGGACATCCAGCTCGCCGGACATCTCGCGGCGCTGCTCGCCGTCACCGACGAGCTGCGGGCCCTCGCGCCGTCCACCGACCTCGACGCCGCCGCGACCCGGCTGGCCGAGCAGGTGACCCGGCTTCGGGGCGGACGTACACCGGTCCGCGCGTCACTCGCGGCGGCCCAGGAGCCGGCCGCGCTGCACGAGCGCGCGCACGCGTTCGCCGGCCGCGCCCTGGTGGTCGCGGCGTCCCGGGCGGACACCGCGGCGGCGATCCTCGCGGCGGAACGCATGGACGCCCACGCGGCGGCCACGGAACTCACCACAGCCGGCTGACCCACCCCCCGACGGCCCCGGTCCGCGCGCTCCCGCAGCGACGCGCGGACCGGGTTGCCATATGTCAGTACGCTGAGGTCATGGGCATGGACTACCCGAAGATGCGCGCGATCGCCGAGGACCTCGGAGCCTACGCCGAGCAGCTCGAAGGGACCTGGAGCGTCGAAATCGGTCCCTCCGGTCCGATACTGGCGATGATGTGCCCGTCGAAACGGCATGAGGGTACGGTCAGCCGCATCCGCAATCAGCTGAACACGCAACTCCAGGTCACCCACCCGGGCTACATGTGCGAGAACGGCCCGGAGATCGAGCACCCCGCCCTCGGCCGCATGCGGCGCCCCGACGCCGTCGTCATCCCCGAGGACGTGCTCGACGAGGAGGGGATCGCGGTGGACGCCTCCCACGTGCTGGCCGTCGTCGAGATCGTGTCCCCCTCCAACCCGGACAACGACTACGTCGAAAAGATCAGCGAATATCCGGCGATGGGCATCGCCCACTACATGATCGTCGACCCCCGGAGGGGCACGATCGAGGTGCACTCCGACCCGTGCGGGGACCGGTACCGGCGTATGGACCCGTACATCTACGGCGACGTGGTGCCCTTCGGTCCCTGGCGGGTGGAGACCTCCGCCTTCCGCCGGTACGGCAAGGCCGGGAACGACCCCGCCTGACCGCGCCCGACGGAGCCCGGCGCTCCGGTTGCGTTCCGGGGCGCCCCCTTCACCCCTCGTTCACCCGTTCCACCCAGGACTGAGGGATTCCGGGAGCACTCTCCCCCTCGTGAGACGTATCGCGGGAATCGTCCTCGCGGTGCTGCTGATCGGTGGCGTGGTGGCTGCCGTCGTCGCAGGCCGGAACGGGGATGGCAAGGGCACGGCAACGAAGACCGTGCGCGGTGTGATCGGTTCGGAGAAGTCGGACTTCTTCGCCGATCCCGATGTGGTGAAGGCCCTCGCCGCCAAGGGCTACACCGTGAAGACGGAGTCGTCGGGGTCCTGGGCCATGGACGGCCTGGACCTGAAGGGCTATGACTTCGCCTTCCCCTCCAGTTCGGCGCCGGCCGACCAGCTGGCCGCGAAGTACCACGCGCGCCAGCCGCTCCCCCGGCCCTTCTACTCGCCCCTCGTCGTCGTGGCCCACCGCAGCGCGGCCGACGTCCTGGCGGCGAACGGTCTCGCCGTGCTCGACGGCAAGGGCCGGGGCACCCTGAAGATGGCCGCCTATCTGGACGCCGCCCGGCACGACCGGACCTGGCAGCAGCTCAAGGGCGCGAACGGGCATGGGGAGTTGACCGGGACGCTCTACATCACGAGCACCGACCCGGAGACCTCCAACTCCGGCGCTCTCTACCTCGCCGCCGCCTCTTACGTGGCCAACGGCGGCCGGGTGGTGGCCAGTACCGCCGACGTCGCCAGGACCGCCCCGCTGCTGCACAAGCTCGTCAGCGTCCAGGGCGCCCAACAGCCCAGCAGCGACTCGGTGTTCCGGGACTTCATCAGCGGCGCCGGCAACCCGCTGGTGTGCCTGTACGAGTCGCAGGTCGTCTCGCTGCTCGCCGACCGGCACGGCGCCGACGACCTGGTCGTCCTCTACCCGGACACCACGGTGAACAGCGACCACACCATCGTGCCGCTCGACGACGCCGGCCGGGCGCTCGGCGAACTCCTCAGCGCCGATCCGACCCTGCGCAAGCTCGCCGTGCGGCACGGTTTCCGGCCGCAGGGCGATTCCGCCGAGTTCGTCGGTGCCACCGCCGGCCAAGCCGCCTACCTCAACCAGACACTGACCGGCGTCCGGCAGGCGCCCGTGCCCACCTACGCGGTGCTGCACGAGATGGCCCGCCGGGCGCGCGGCTGACGGGGGGATCCTGTGAGCAACTTCGACAAGATGGTGCCGAGCGGTGGTGAGCACACGCCCACCCTCAGCGGTGAGGACGTCTTCACGCTGACCCCGCCGGAGGCCGTCGCGCCCGTACCGCGGGAGAAGGCCGGCGGGCTCGTGCCCGTCGACTACGGCGTCCGTACGGACATGGCGCGCAAGGCCGACGACTACGTCCGGGGCCTCGCCGCCCTGGACGCGCGGTCGCCGGAGTTCGCGAGCAAGGTCGGCGAGATCACCGGTCTCGGTGCCGGCGAGATGCGCACCGCCGCCTCGCAGTCCAACCGCATGCTGGAACGGGCGGTGCGCAGCCTGCCCGACAAGGGCGGCGACGCCCAGGCCAAGGTGGCCGGCTCGCTGGTCGAACTCCGCCGGGTCGTCGAGGACCTGGACCCGCGCGACCTGCCGACGGGCAAGGGCCGCAAGTTCCTCTCCAGGCTGCCGGGCGGGAACAGGCTCCGCGACCACGTCGCTCAGTACGCCTCCGCGCAGGGGACGTTGAACAAGATCGTGGGGTCGCTGCGCGGCGGCCAGGACGAACTCCGCCGGGACAACGCCGCGTTGCAGACCGAACGGGTGCGGCTCTGGGAGACCATGGGCAAGCTCCAGGAGTACGTCGTCCTGACCCAGGCCCTGGACACCGCCGTCGAGCAGCACATCGCCCGGCTCCCCGACCCCCAGGAGGCCGACGTCCTGCGGGCGGACGTGCTCTTCCCGGTCCGGCAGAAGCACCAGGACCTGCTCACCCAGCTCGCGGTGTCCGCGCAGGGCTACCTGGCGATGGACGTCGTACGGCGCAACAACGACGAACTGATCAAGGGCGTCGAACGCGCCGCCACCACCACTGTCTCGGCCCTGCGGATCTCGGTGATGCTGGCTTCCGCGCTCGACAACCAGAAGAAGGTCATCGAGCAGGTCAACGCGTTGCACGGGACGACCGAGGACCTCATCCGGGGCAATGCCGAGATGCTCGCGACCCAGAGCGGCGAGATCCAGCGCATCGCCGCCGACCCGGCCGTAGGCGTCGAGACCCTGCGCGCCGCCTTCCAGCAGATCTACCGCACCCTCGACGCCATCGACAGCTACAAGGCGCAGGCGACCGAGGCGATGGCCGGCACCGTCCAGTCCCTCACCGACGAACTCCAGCAGGCGAGCGCCTACTTGGCGCGCAGCCGCTCGAAGGGCGCACTGGAGGACGGCCTCGCATGAACAGACGCACGCTGCCCGCCCTCCTGGCGACGACGGCCGTCGTACTGACCGGCTGCACCTCCTCCCAGGACCACGACGACGACTCCACGGCCTCGAAGCCCGGCACCCTCCGGGTCCTCGCCTCCTCCGAACTCAGCGACATGAGCGCCGTCTTCGACCGGGTCCGCAAGGACACCGGTGTCACGATCCGTCCCACCTACATGGGCACCCTGGACGCCGTCGACCTGCTGGCCAAGGGGCAGACGGACGGGAAGTACGACGCGCTCTGGCTGTCCTCCGACGACTATCTGCGGCTGCGCCCTGAGGCGGCGAAGAAGGTCGTCTCCGAGACCTCGATCATGTCCAGCCCGGTCGCGATCGGCGTGAAGACGGCCACCGTGCAGTCCCTCGGCTGGAAGCCGGCCGACGTCACCTGGTCCCGGATCGAGCAGGCCGTGGAAGCCGGGAAGCTGACGTACGGCATGACCGACCCGGCCCGCTCCAACTCCGGCTTCTCCACGCTGGTCTCGGTAGCCTCCGCGCTCTCCGGGGCCCAGTCGGCGCTCACGGACGGCGACGTCGCCAAGGCGACCCCCCGGCTGAAGAGGTTCTTCAAGGGCCAGACCCTGACCTCGGGCTCCTCCGGCTGGCTGGCCTCGGCCTACAAGCGGCGCGGCAACGTCGACGCCCTGCTCAACTACGAGTCCGTCCTCATGGGCGTCCCCGGCCTGACGGTGATCCGTCCGACCGACGGCGTGGTCACCGCCGACTACCCGCTCTCCTCCCTGGCCGCCACCTCCTCGGCCACCCGCGAGGACGTCCGCAAGGTGACCGAGGACCTGCGCACCACGGCCGTGCAGAAACTCGTCACGGACACCACCCACCGCCGCCCGGTGGTCGCCTCCGTCCCGCCCGCCTCCGGCCTGGACACGACCCGCCGCCGCGAACTCCCCTTCCCCGGCGGCCGGTCCGTGGCCGACGGGCTCATCTCCGCGTACGAGAACGACCTGCGCCGGCCCTCCCGCACGGTCTACGTCCTGGACACCTCGGGCTCGATGGAGGGCGACCGGCTCTCCCGCCTGAAGAAGGCCCTCACCGGCCTCACCGGCGACTTCCGCAACCGCGAGGAGGTCACCCTGATGCCGTTCGGCTCGGACGTGAAGAGCGTGAGCACCCACGTGGTCGACGACAAGGCCGACCTCGACGCGATCCGCAAGGACACCGACGCCCTGAACGCCGACGGCAACACGGCGATCTACACCTCCCTGGAGAAGGCGTACGCCCAGCTGAACCCCTCCCAGGACACCTTCACGTCGATCGTGCTGATGACCGACGGCGAGAACACCACGGGCGCCAAGGTCGGTGACTTCGACGACTTCTACAGCAAGCTCTCCGCCGACCGGCAGCAGATCCCCGTCTTCCCCATCCTCTTCGGCGACTCGTCCCGCGCCGAACTCCAGCACATCGCCGCCCTGACCGGCGGCCGTCTCTTCGACGGCCGGCAGGACTCCCTGGACGGCGCCTTCGAGGAGATCCGTGGCTACCAATAAGCTCCTCGGCTACCTCGAGTCCCGCAAGAACCTCACCGGCTCGGCGGGCGGCCTCCTCGGCCTGGTCCTGACCTTCGCAGGCGTGGCGGGCCCGTACTGGCCGGTGGTGGTGGCCGGCCTCTACGGCGCGGGTGCGCTGATCGCCCCGCCGGAGCGCCCGCCGCTGCCGGACTTCCCGACCCCGTCGGCCCAGTTGGAGGAGGTCCGCGCCGACTTCCGCAAGCTGGAGACCTACCTGGCGGAGGTCGGCCTGCCGGCCTCCACCGAGGCCCGCCTGACCGCACTGACGGACCTGCTGACGGCGTTGCTGGACCCGGGCTGGGCGGCAGAACTGCTGGCCCAGGATCCGGAGGGGGTCCATGTCCTCTCGCGCACGGTACGGCAGGACATCCCGGAGGCGGTCGACAGCTTCGTACGCACCAGGTGGTGGACACGCCTGACCCCGGGCCAGGAACCCCCGGAGCGCCACTTGGAACGCCAGCTCACGATGCTCAAGGAAGAGGCGGAGCACTTGGCGGCAACCCTGAGGGACACAGAGGCCAGACGCCAGGAATCCCACACCCGCTACTTGGAGGAAAGGGGCAACTGAAGCGCCCCCCACAGGCGAAGGCCTGCCGTCACCACGCTCCCGTCGGGGCGGACGGAAAAGGCGACGACAGGCCCACAAGCCCCGCACCCCATTGTGCGCGGCCTCGCCGGTTCACACCGCGGCCGGTCGTGACGATCGCTGGTCAGGGCACTCCCCCACTGCCTTAAGGGCGTGGGAGGTACCCCCAGGACCGGCCGCGGAGATCAGACGGGAGTTATCCCAGGCGCTCCACCAGCGCCTGGTACTCGTCCCACAGCTCCTTCGGCGTGTGCTCACCGAAGGTGTTGAGGTGGCCGGGGATCAGCGAGGCCTCCTCCCGCCAGACCTCCTTGTCGACGGTCAGCAGGAAGTCGAGGTCGCTGTCGGCCAGGTCGAGTCCGTTGGTGTCGAGGGCCTCGCGCGTCGGGAGGACACCGATCGGCGTCTCCACACCGGCCGCCTTGCCGTCCAGCCGCTCCACGATCCACTTCAGGACACGGGAGTTCTCACCGAAGCCCGGCCAGACGAACTTGCCCTCGTCGTTCTTGCGGAACCAGTTGACGTAGTAGATCTTCGGCAGCTTGGCCGCGTCCGCGGACTGGCCGACCTTGATCCAGTGGGCCATGTAGTCGCCCATGTTGTAGCCGCAGAACGGCAGCATCGCGAACGGGTCGCGGCGCAGCTCGCCGACCTTGCCCTCGGCGGCGGCGGTCTTCTCGGAGGCCACGTTCGCCCCCAGGAACACGCCGTGGTTCCAGTCGAAGGACTCGGTGACCAGCGGTACGGCGCTGGCCCGGCGGCCGCCGAAGAGGATCGCCGAGATCGGCACGCCCTTGGGGTCCTCCCACTCCGGCGCGATGATCGGGCACTGCGCGGCGGGGACGGTGAAGCGGGCGTTGGGGTGGGCGGCGGGCTCCGCGGAGTCCGGGGTCCAGTCCCGGCCCTTCCAGTCGGTGAGGTGGGCGGGCGTCTCCTCGGTCATGCCCTCCCACCAGATGTCGTCGTCGTCGGTGAGGGCGACGTTGGTGAAGACGGCGTTGCCCCAGAGCGTCTTCATCGCGTTGGCGTTGGTGTGCTCACCGGTGCCGGGCGCGACGCCGAAGAAGCCGGCCTCGGGGTTGATCGCGTAGAGGCGGCCGTCCTCGCCGAACCGCATCCAGGCGATGTCGTCGCCGATGGTCTCGACGGTCCAGCCGGAGACGGTGGGCTCCAGCATGGCGAGGTTCGTCTTGCCGCAGGCGCTCGGGAAGGCTGCGGCGACGTACTTGGACTCGCCCTGCGGAGGCGTGAGCTTGAGGATCAGCATGTGCTCGGCGAGCCAGCCCTCGTCGCGCGCCATGACGGAGGCGATGCGCAGGGCGTAGCACTTCTTGCCGAGCAGGGCGTTGCCGCCGTAGCCGGAGCCGTAGGACCAGATCTCGCGCGACTCGGGGAAGTGCGAGATGTACTTGGTCTGGTTGCACGGCCAGGGGACGTCCGCCTCGCCCTCCGCGAGCGGGGCGCCGAGGGTGTGCACGGCCTTCACGAAGAAGCCGTCGTCGCCGAGTTCGTCGAGGACCGCCTGGCCCATGCGCGTCATCGTGCGCATGGAGACGGCGACGTACGCGGAGTCGGTGATCTCCACGCCGAGCGCGGAGAGCGGGGAGCCGAGGGGCCCCATGCAGAACGGGACGACGTACATCGTCCGGCCCTTCATCGAGCCGCGGAACAGGCCCTTCTCGCCGGAGAAGATCTCCCGCATCTCGGCGGGGGCCTTCCAGTGGTTGGTCGGGCCCGCGTCCTTCTCCTGCTCGGAGCAGATGAAGGTGCGGTCCTCGACCCGGGCGACGTCGGTCGGGTCGGAGGCCGCGTAGTAGGAGTGGGGGCGCTTGATCGGGTCGAGCTTCTTGAAGGTGCCCTTCGCCACGAGCTCTTCGCACAGTCGCTCGTACTCGGCCTCGGATCCGTCACACCAGACCACGCTGTCCGGTTGCGTCAGTTCGGCGATCTCGTTGACCCACGAGATCAGTTCCTGATGGTTGGTGGGGATGACGGTGGGAGCCGCGATGTCGCGCGCCACGATTGCTCCTAAATGAGGGATTTTTGATCTTGCGGCCTTGTTTCAGGCCTTGTTGCCCCGTGGGGGCTGCGACCCGGATGCTTCGTAGCCGCTCATCCGGTGCCGACCGCACTCATTTGATCCTCCGACTCGATCTCCCATCTGTCCAGAGGGAGTCACAGATGAGCGACGTGAGGAAGGCCACGGTTTCCGTGTTTTCCTGCGTTTCTTTGCGTCCACGTTGAGTTCAACTGGAGATCTTTTTGCACGCTCCCGGCTGCGCAACGGGCGGGCGTGAGACGATGAGTGCGGTCGAGTGGTCGTCGTGCCGTACTGACGCGTAACCTACGGTTCCGTAGGTACGATGCGAGACATGACTGCGTCCGCCCCCGACGCGCCCTCGGAACCGCCGGCCGCCGGCCGTGGCTCCTCGGCGCTCTCTTCCCTGTCGCACCAGGTCAAGCCCAAGTTGCGCGGCTGGCTGCATCTGGGCATGTTCCCGGCCGTACTGATCGCGGGCCTCGTCCTCACCGCCCTCGCCGACTCACCGCGCGGCCGCGTGGCCTGCGGGATCTACGTCCTGACGGCATGCCTGCTGTTCGGCGTGAGCGCGCTGTACCACCGGGGCAACTGGAGTCCGCGCATGGACGGCATCCTGCGCAGACTCGACCACGCCAACATCTTCCTGATCATCGCGGGCACCTACACACCCCTGACCCTGCTGCTCCTGCCCGGGGCGAAGGGGCAGTGGCTGCTGTGGGGCATCTGGGGCGCGGCGGCCGCCGGCATCGTCTTCCGGGTGTTCTGGGTCGGCGCCCCACGCTGGCTGTACACGCCCTGCTACATAGCGATGGGCTGGGCAGCGGTCTTCTTCCTGCCCGACTTCATGCACACCGGCGGCATCGCGGTACTGGTCCTGGTGATCGTCGGCGGCCTGCTCTACAGCGCCGGCGGCGTGATCTACGGCATCAAGCGCCCGAACCCGTCACCGCGCTACTTCGGCTTCCACGAGGTGTTCCACTCGCTCACGCTGGCCGCGTTCGTCGTCCACTACGTGGGGATCTCCCTGGTGGCGTACCAGCACGCATAGTTCCACCGCCCCTCCTTCGAGTGGCCACGGCTCCCGAGCCGTGGCCACTTTTTCATGCCCTGACATCGACTCCCCATTGACAGTCTATAGATTTTGAGAGCTACTCTCATTTCATGGCTACTGTCACTCAGCTTGAAGAGACACATCAGAACCCCCGCCGGTGGTGGGCCCTGGGCGCCCTGGTCGCGAGCATGCTGGTGCTCGGCTTCGACATGACGATCCTCAACGTGGCGCTGCCGACCATGGCCGAGCAGCTCGGCGCCACGACCGGCCAGCAGCAGTGGATGGCGGACGCCTACGTGGTCGTCTTCGCGTCGCTGATGCTCCCGGCCGGCCTCCTCGGCGACCGCTTCGGCCGCCGCCGGATGCTCATCACCGGTCTCGCGATCTTCCTGGCCGGGTCCGTGATCGGCGCCCTGGCCGGCGATGTGAACTGGGTGATCGCCGCCCGCGCGGTGATGGGCGTCGGCGCGGCACTGGTGATGCCGCTGGCGCTGTCCGTA
The DNA here is from genome assembly GCF_003814875.1 of Streptomyces sp. Ag109_O5-1. GTDB lineage: Bacteria > Actinomycetota > Actinomycetes > Streptomycetales > Streptomycetaceae > Streptomyces > Streptomyces sasae. The sequence continues at coordinate 4,638,225 of NZ_RKQF01000001.1, forward strand.
CTGCCCTCGCTGTTCGGACCGGCCGAGCGCACCCGGGCCGTCGGCATCATCTCCGCCGCCTCCGCGCTCGGCCTGCCGCTCGGCCCGATCATCGGCGGCTGGCTGCTCAACCACTTCTGGTGGGGCTCGGTCTTCCTGATCAACGTCCCGATGGTCGCGATCGGCGTCACCGCCTGTGTCTTCCTGCTCCCCGAGACCAGCGACCCCGCCTCCCCCAAGGTCGACGTCCTCTCCACCACGCTCACCGCGACCGGCCTCGGCGCCCTGATCTACGCGATCATCGAGGCCCCCGACCGCGGCTGGGGCGACCCCCTGGTCATCGCCCTCTTCGCGGCGGCCGTGCTCCTGGTCGCCGGCCTCGTGCTGCGCGAACGCCAGGTCGACCGCCCCATGCTCGACATGGAGCTCCTCACCCACCGCGGCTTCCTGCTCAACGCCCTCGCGGCCACACTCGTGATGTTCGTGCTGTCCGGCCTGATGTTCGTACTGCCCCCGTACCTCCAGGCGGTCCTCGGCAACGACGCCTTCGGCACCGGTCTGCGCCTGCTGCCCATGATGGGCGGGCTGATGATCGCCGCACGGGCCGCCCAGCCGGTCGTGGCCCGCTTCGGATCACGCGCCGTGGTCAGCGCGGGCCTCGTCGTGCTCGCCTTCGCCGCGCTCCTCGGCAGCCGTACGACCGTCCACGACGGCTACGGCTACACCGCCCTGTGGCTGTCCGTCGCCGGTCTCGGCTTCGGCTTCTCCGTCGTGCCCTCCATGGACGGCGCCCTCGCCGCCCTGCCCGCGAACCGGGCCGGCAGCGGCTCCGGACTGCTGATGACCCTGCGCCAGGTCGGCGGCGCGATCGGTATCGCCCTGCTCGGCAGCCTGCTGGCGAGCACCTTCCGCGACCGCCTGGACGTGACCGGCCTGCCCGCCCCGCTCGGCCACACCGCCGGTGAGTCCGTCGTCGCCGCCCACCTGGTGGCCGCGAAGACCGGCTCCGCCCACCTCGCCGCCTCCGCGAACGCCTCGTACGTCCACGGCATGGGCCTGGTCCTGATGGTGTGCGGGATCGCCGCGCTCGTCACCGCGCTGCTGGCCGCCGCGTTCCTGCCCAACACACCGACCGCCCACCGCACCGAGGGGAACGAGGAACCGGCCGTGGCCCCCGCCACCGCCGATGCCGGACAATGACCAGCATGACGGCACCGCACACCTCCCCCACGCTCGGCCTGCGTGAACGGAAGAAGATCAAGACCCGCGAGGCGATCCGCACCGCGATGTACACGCTGGTCGAGGAACAGGGGTACGACGCGACGACGATCGAGCAGATCGCGGAGCGGGCCGAGGTGTCGCCGTCGACGGTCTTCCGGTACTTCCCGACCAAGGAGGACATCGTCCTCACGGACGAGTACGACCCGATCATCATGGAGGAGCTCCGGACCCGGCCCGCCGACGAGCCCTGGCCGGACTCCCTCCGCCATGTGATGCACCGGGCGATCACCGTGGGCATGAAGGACCCCCACGCGGTCTCCAGGCTGCGCACCCGGCTGATGGTCGAGGTCCCCGCGGTGCGCTCCCGGATGATGGAGAGCATGTCGGAGACCGGCCGGATGCTCTGCCAGGCCATCGGCGAGCGCACCGGCCGCGACCCGGAGAGCCTTGAGGTCCGGGTCTACGCGATGTCCATCGTCGGCGGCCTGATGGAGACCTCGATGTACTGGGCGGAACAGGACCACGAGCCCGACTTCGACGCCCTCGTCGACCGTGCCCTGAACGTCATCGAGCACGGCCTGCCCCCCGAAAACCACTGAGGTCACGGCCGTCTCCCGTGCCATCCTGACCAGGTGAACACTGCCGAGATCCACGTCGAAGTCGCCCCCGAGCTGGCTCTGTTCGTCCCGCACGCCCGCCGCGTGGGCGTCCACCCGCTCGCCGTCGACGGCGTCTCGACACTGGGCCATGTGATCGAGTCCCTGGGCGTCCCCCTCACCGAGGTGGGCGCCCTGGTCGTGGACGGCCGCGAGGTCCCCGTCGCCCACATCCCGGCACACGGCGAGCGGGTGACCGTACGCCCGGTCGCCCGCCCCCAGCGCGTCCCCGGCGCCCCGCTCCGCTTCCTCCTCGACGTCCACCTCGGCACCCTGGCCCGCCGCCTCCGCCTCCTCGGCGTGGACACGGCGTACGAGTCGACGGACATCGGCGACCCGGCCCTCGCGACCCGCTCGGCGACGGAGCAGCGCGTGCTGCTCAGCCGCGACCGAGGCCTCCTGCGCCGCCGCGAACTCTGGGCGGGCGCCTACGTCTACAGCACCCGCCCCGACGACCAACTCCACGACATCCTCGACCGGTTCCGCCCCGAACTACGGCCCTGGACCCGGTGCACGGCCTGCAACGGCTTCCTGAGGGAAGCGACGAAGGACGAGGTCGCGGAGCAGCTGAAGGGCGGCACGGAGAGGTCGTACGACGTCTTCGCACAGTGCGCGGAGTGCGGCCGGGCGTACTGGAAGGGCGCGCACCACGACCAACTGGAGGAGATCGTGAAGCGCGCCCTTGCTTCTCAACGCCCTTGACTGGCGCGCCCTTTAGGGGCGCGGGCAGTAATCGATATGCGGCTGCCGCCGCCTGGGCGCGACCAGCCCCCACGCACCAGCGGCCGACTAACGACGCACATCCCCCTTCCCACAGGCGACGCCGTCCCGATTCCGGTCAAGGCCCAGCGGATCATCCTTGCCGTTGACTTCCAACCGCCCGTAGTGATTCTGCTTGAGCCAGGCGCAGCGAGCCGCCGCCGTCTTCTTCACCCCCGGCGGAAACACCGTCGGCACACACACGTTGACCGACCCGTAGTGCCGGTCGCACCCGGAGATGGTGGTACTGACCGGCTGCGAGGTGCGCTTCTTCCCGGCCCCCGAGGTCTTCCCCGAGAGGGAGTCGGCGAAGGCGTGCACATGCGGACTCGCGTCCGTGCTCATCGCGGCCGGCCCCTGCAGATGCACCCACTTGGCCACCGACGGCACCCCGTTGGCGTCGACGGCGAACAGCATGTACCAGCCGGGTGGGGCCACGTCCGGGTTGCTCGTCACGTTCAGGTCGACGTTGTCGCCGTCGACGGACAACGGCAGGTCGACGAAGCGCTGGTTCGGGTCGGAGGAGTGGGTGACGGCCGCCGGGCGGATCAACTCGGCCTTGACGATGGGGTGGTCGACCGTGATCCGCTGGGTGTCGCCGTAGTGCCACTCCGTGTTGATCATCGAAGTGATCGTCGGACGCTCGCCCTTGAGAAGGTAGGGCGGGGTGTAGATCGACACGTTGTGGTTCCAGGTGCCGTTGCCCGGGTTGTCACCGGTGGCCATCACCCGGCCGTCGGGCAGCAGGAACGCGGACGAATGGTAGCCACGGGCCTGGGGGTCGGCGGCCACCGGGTCGAAGGTGTTGCTGTCGGGGTCGTAGATCGAGGCCTCGTAGACCGGATTGGCCCGGTTGTGCAGTCCGCCACCGGTCTCCAGCACCTTGCCGTCGGGCAGCAGTACGGCGGAGACGTACATCTTGCCCTGGCCGCCGGTCTCGGGGACCGGGCCGTTGCCCAGGTCGACCGTCCCCTGCGGAATCTGCGGCCCGGCGACGTAGGACGGGTTGGCCTGCTTGAGGTCGATGATGTCGGTGAGGCGGTTGGCGTCCGGGTTGGTGTCGATGTTGCCGCCGCCGATGGTGAGGACCTTCTGGTCCTGTGCCGGAGGCAGCAGCACGCTCGCCGACTGGTCGCGCTGGTCCTTGTTCTGCAGGCCCGGGACCTGGGTGATGGTGTTGGCGCCGTAGTCGTAGATCGCCGAGCCGGTCCCCGGGATGTTGTTGCCGAAGACATGGCTGCCGGAGTAGAAGAGGCGGCCGTCCTGCATCAGGATCATCGACGGGTACAGGCCCCAGTACGACCAGGTCTGGTTGACCTGCCACAGCGCCAGCCACTTCTGCTCGGCGTCCGACCAGTACTCGGCGGTCACCGAGCCGGTCGAGTCCTCGCGCAGGCCGCCGAAGGAGATGACGTCACCGTTGCCGAGTTCGGTCGCCGACGGGTACCAGTGGCCGTCGTTCAGGTCGTTCGTCCTGCTGTAGGTCTCGGTGACCGGGTCGAAGATGTACGAGTCCTTGTAGCCCTCGTAGCCGTGCGAGCCGTCCGCCGCCGGGAACGCCTTGTTGCCGCTCAGCACGAGGACGCGCCCGTCCTGCAGCTGGATGTGGCCCGAGCAGAACATGTCCTTCGGGGTCGGGATGATCTTGTAGGAGCCGTCGGCCGGGTTGTAGACGGCGGAGGTGAAGGTGCCCGCGTCGAAGTTCTCCTCGCTGTTGCCGGAGCCCGCGATCAGCAGCACCTTGCCGTTGTTGAGGACGACGGAGTGCATGGAACGGACCGGGTTCTGCGTGGGCAGCACGTCCCAGCGGCCGTTGGCGCACTCGTCCGCCGTGCCCGTGCAGGTCGCGGGCGGGACCGGGTCGGCCACCTGTTCCATGGTGTAGTCGTCGGTGGTCGCCGAGCCGGTGCCGTACACGGAGACACCCCAGGTGATGCGGTCGGTGCCGTCGGGGACCTGGGGTGTGCGGACCGTCGCCTGGGTCCAGTCCCCCTGCATCTCCAGGGTCTTGAGGTCGGTCCAGTACTGCCAGCCGGCGGTGGCGTCGTGCCGGAACAGGGTGATGTTCGCGTCCGGCGTGGTCGTCTTGTACCAGAGCCCGAGGTCGTACTGCTTGCCCACGGTCACGGTCGGCGCGCAGTCGGAGCTCTCCAGGATCATGGCCTTGCGGTCGCCGTCGACCCGCCGGGTCAGCGTGACCTTCATGGCCTTGGCCCCGGAGTGGGCGTCCGACGTGGTCTCGAAAGTGAAGTCGTTGTCGCCCCAGCCGGACTTCTCCCAGCAGTACGGCATGCCGTCCGTACCGGCGGTCTCGAAGCCCGGGTCGGTGACGAGGTTGGCGGCCTGGGCCGCTTGCGGTGCGGCGAGCAGCAGTCCGGCGGTCAGGGCGCCCACCCCGAGCAGTGCCGTCCTTCTTCTGCGCAGTGTCACGCGGCTCTCCTTGCCTCTTTCTTCCGGCGCGGCAGATACACCAACGCCTCGGTCCCCGCAAAACGCAGCACGAACGTCGTCACCAGCGCGAGCGCGGTCGCGGACAGCGCGCCCATCCCGAACCGGTCGACGAACAGGGCGATCAGCGGGATGCGCAGCACCAGGTCGGCGTTGGCGAGCAGCGCGAACCGGCCGACCCGGTCCCACCAGCGGCGATGGGCCCGCCGGTCGCGGAACAACAGGTGTTCGATGAGGACGAAGTTCCAGGCGACACCGAGCTGGTTGGCGAGGATCTCGGCGGGGACGTAGTGCAGGCCGAGGCCGGTCAGCGCCCACAGCCCCACCAGGTTGGGCACGAAACCGCTCAGCCCGATCAGCCCGAAGCCGACCATGCGGGCGACCGGCGAGGCGGTACGCAGTCCGGCCAGATGACGCAGGAAGCGCAGACCCTCCTGCGCGGTCGACTTGGACTCCCCGGCGAACCGGTCCAGGAAGACGAAGGGGACTTCCGCGACCTCCCGGGGCCTGCTCCTGACCGACAGCTCAAGCAGGATCTTGTAGCCCAGCGGCTTCAGCACATCCGCCGTGACCGCGCTTCGCCGGATCGCGAAGAAACCGCTCATCGGGTCGCTGATGCCGTGCAGCCTGCGCGGGAACAGGGACTTGGTCAGCCAGGTCGCCCCGCGTGAGACGGCCACCCGGTAGCTGCCGGCGAGCCCGGCCCGGCTGCCGCCCTTGATGTACCGGGAGGCGACGACGAGCCCGGCGTGGCTGCGCTCCCCCGTGGCCACCAACTCCGGTACCAGGGACGGCGGATGCTGGCAGTCGCCGTCCATGACGACGATCCAGTCCGAGGTGGCCGCCCGCAGCCCCTCCACCACGGCCCCACCCAGACCGCCCACCGGCTCCTCCCGGTGCAGCACGGTCACCGGGAACGGGCAGTCCTGCGCGGCCTGTCGGATGACCTCGGGGGTGTCGTCGGTGGAGTCGTCGACGAAGATGACCTCACAGGGCACCTGCGCGGGCACCGACTCGGTGATCTGGTGCAGCAACTGCCGTACGTTCCCGGACTCGTTGAAGGTCGGTACGACGATGGTGACGGCGCCCGGCTCGGGGACCTCGGTGGCCTTCAGACCCGGCACCGGGACGGTGTACTCGTGGCCGCTCAACGGGCACCCCCTGCGATCTGCCGGATCTCGATGCGGTCGGCGCCGGTGCCGAAGACGGCGACCGGGGTGGAGTGCCGCAGCGCGGCCCTGACGTTGGGCAGGTCGCGGGCATCCCGTCGTACCGTCGGGGAGGCGACCACGTAGTCGAGGTCCCGCCAGCCGTGCGGCAGGGTCTTGGTGACGGCCGGGTCGAGGTCGGCCTTGTAGAACCAGATGACGCCGAGGCCGGGCCGGTAGCCCTCGTGGACGAGGTCCAGCCAGAGCGCGTCGTCGACGAGTACGCGGGTGTCGGCGGGGTCGGCGACCTCGCGGCCGAGCCACTTCGAGGCCTGCCGGTAGGGCGCGTTGGCGTCGGCCGTGACGGCGGTGCGGTCACCGTCGTACCACTTCGGTACGACGTACGCCCCGGCGGCGAGGGCGAGTACGGCGGCCAGCGCGTACCGGCCGCCGGTCACCGCGCGCCTCTCGCCCTCGGCGCGCCATCTGCGCAGTGCGGCGTGCGCGACGGACGCGGTGGCGCCGGCGAGGACCAGAGCCAGGAAGGGCAGCGCGCCGATGATGTACATCGCGGGCAGATAGCCGCCCGGGCGCAGGGCGACGGCGGCCAGGATGACCACGGCGAGTGCCGGGCCGGCGAGCGCGCGGGCGGTGACCGACCAGCGGTGGACGACGAGCAGGAGCAGAGCCCCGGCCAGGCCGCCGACGGGCAGCACTCGGTCGTAGTACAGCCACGAGTGGAGCACGCCGTACGAGCCGGATCCCGGGTCGAGGATGAAACCCGAACCCGGCCTGGCCATCTGGTACTTGATGCCGTCCCACAGGGAGACATGGCCGGCGCCGGGCAGCAACTCGCCCTTGAGGAGGGCGAAGAGGGGATAGGAGAGGCCCGCCAGGGTGCAGGCCGTGACGGCGCCGGTGAGGGCGAACTTGCGGGTGTCGGCGTGGCCGTGGCGCCACATGGTGACCAGCAGGGCCGGGAGGACGACGAGCATCGTCTCCTTGGTCAACACCCCTGCCGCCGCGGCGAGTCCGGCGCCGAAGTGGTGCCAGAGGTGACGGCTGGGCGAAGCGGCGAGGCAGAAGGCCAGCAGCAGCCACATCACGGCGATGTTGTCGAGGAAGATCTCGCGCTGCAGGACGACGGAGAGCGGCGAGAGTCCGAAGAGGGCCATGCCGAGGCCGGCCGCCCAGCGGGGCAGCGAGAGGCGGCGGCCGAGGACGTAGACGAGGACCGCACTGGCCGCGCTGACCAGCAGCATCGCCACGCGCATCGAGCCGACGGTCATCAGGCCGGGGTCGAGGGCGGAGGGTATCCAGGTGAGCAGGGCTATCTGGATCCAGCCGAGCGGCGGGTGGTCGTACCAGTAGGTGTAGTGGGCGAGGCCCCGGCCTTCCTGGACGGCCCAGGCCTGGGCGAGGTAGGTGCCCTCGTCGTCGCTGAGGGTCGGGTAGTCGGCGATGTTCCAGCCCTGGACGGCGAGGATCGCGAGCAGCAGGACGGCGCAGAGGAGCAGGTCGGGGCGGGAGGAAAGGAGCCGGAGCGGCGGGGACGTCCGGCCGGTCGAACCCGCCGTGGGCACAGGCCGGCGTTGCGCGGGGACCTTCGGAGTGGTCACCGCGGGAAGGGTGGAGGTCACGCGGGAACGTCCTCTCGGATCGGCTCGGCCGCGGTGAGGTGCGCGCCGACGTGCGTGGTCAACTCCCAGTCGTTCCGGCCGCGTTGTTCGCGCCACACTGCGCGGATCGCCGCTCCGGCGAGGAGGACCTGGTAGAAGGGGCCGCCGACGACGAGCTTCACGTAGTGGACGAAGCGGACCCGCAGCCCGTACTGCTTGCCGAAGTCGTGCAGGCCGACCACCTCGAAGACGAAGGTGACGGCGGCGGTGACCAGCGGCAGGAAGGTGAGGAAGGCGACGCCGACCGGAACGTCGAGGAAGAGGGCGACCGCCGCGTTGAGCGGGATGATCACGCCGGAGAAGGCCTGCAGGAACGGTGTCATCAGGGTGTAGCGGGCGAGCAACCGCTGCCCGAATCCGGGGAGTTGCTGCCAGTCCTTCTTCCGGTAGACCTGGAGGAAGCCCTGGTTCCAGCGGGTGCGCTGCTTGAGCAGCGACATGAGGGAGCCCGGGGTCTCCTCGCGGGTCACCATGTCGGAGTCGTAGGCGACGACGACCTTCTTGCCGACGCTCGACAGCCGGACGCCCAGGTCGCAGTCCTCGGCGAGGCAGTCGGGATCCCAGCCGTCGGCTTCCCTGAGCACGGCCGTCCGTACGAAGACGGTGTTGCCGCCGAGCGGGATGAACCCTTTCTGCGCATGCAGATGCAGCCGGGACCGGAACCAGAAGAAGTACTCCAGGCAGTTGCGCAGGCTGTACCAGCTGGAGTGGAAGTTGATGAGCTGGACGCCGCCTTGGACGACGTCCGCGTCCGTGGTGCGGAAGGCGTGGTCGACGTGGGCGAGCAGCTCCGGGTGGACCTGGTCCTCGGCGTCGAAGACCCCGACGACATCGCCGCGGCAGTGCGGCAGCGCCGTGTTCATGGCCTTCGGCTTGTTCTTCTTCTCGTGCGTGTCGACGACGACCCGGACGCGCGCGTCACGCCTGGCGGCCGCTTCCGCGACCGCCGTGGTCTCCGGGTCGTCGTGCCCGACGATGACGATGATCTCGAAGTCGGTGTGTGTGGACTCCAGCAGCCGCTGGATGGTGTGGTCGAGCACGGCCTGTTCGTGCCGCGCGGGCAGCAGCAGCGAGAACGACAGGTGTTCACCGCCGTCGGGTCTGCCGAACCGGGTGGAGGCGAGCACTTCGGGCGTACGCCACGCGTGCATCTGCCACCACAGAGTGAAGGCCGCCATCCAGAACAAGGCGAGCGAGACGGCCGCGACGAGGACAGACGTCAGCAAGAGAAGATCCCCCCAGATCCCGAAACCCCCTGTGCGCAACGGCGAGTGACGGCCGTCGCGCCCTTGTGGAGAACCTAGGGGGGATCTGTGAAGCGCGACCCCCGATCCGATAAACAGCATGTTTCGGAACGGTGGTGCCGCAAGCGGTATCCATCCGAACAGGGGTGCATTTGGGGTCAGTTGCACCCCTGGCGCGCGGCCCTCCCCGGCAACTTCAGCCCCCGAGCGCCGATTTCAGCCGTACCGGGTCGGTGGTCGGAGCATCGCAGGTGAAGTTGCGGCAGACGTACGCGGCCGCCTCCCCGCCGACGAGCGGCCGCCCTTCGAGCAGCGGGAATTCATCACTCTCCGGAGTTCCCATCGCCACGACCGCGCCGGGGGCGGTGCCCAGAAGTGCCGTGCGGTGCAGGGTGGCCGTCTTCTCGTCCTGCGCTCCCGGTCCGACGATCGCCACCTCGCGCGGCCCGTCGAGCAGCGCCTCGGCGACGGCGAGCCCCCACCCGACGAAGCGCGGCACCCGCGGCCCGAGCGTTCTGACGACCCCCAACGCCCTTTCCGCCGCGGTGCGATGAGGTTCCGAGCCGGTGTGGGCCGCATAGCCCAGCAGGGCGCCCGCGGCGGCGGTCCACCCCGAGGGCGTGGCGTTGTCGGTCGGGTCCTGGGGGCGGCGGATGAGCTGTTCGGCGTCGGAGGCGGTGTCGTAGAGCGCGCCGGTCTCCGGGTCGGTGAAGCGGGCCAGCACATGGTCGAGGAGGAGGCCGGCGAACTCCAGCCAGACGCCCTCGCCGGTCACGGACGCGAGCGCGAGGAAACCCTCGGCGACATCGCCGTAGTCCTCCAGGACGCCCGCGTTGGCGCCGGCCTTGCCGTCCCTGCTGGTGCGGGCGAGCCGTGCGTGGTCGTCGAGATGCAGCCGTACGAGGAGGTCGGCGGCGCCGACGGCGGCCTCGACCAGGTCGGGGCGGTCGAAGTAGGCGCCGGTCTCGGCGAGCGCGGCGACGGCGAGGCCGTTCCAGGCGGCGACGACCTTGTCGTCACGGCCGGGCGCGGGGCGCTGTGCCCGTGCGGCCAGCAGCCGCTGCTTGACAGACTCGATCCGCTCGGCGTCGAAGACACCTTCCTGCCGCGGGAGTTGAAGGACGGACTGGCCGTGCTCGAAGGTGCCCTCTTCGGTGACCCCGAAGTACTGGGCAGCCAGGTGCGCGTCCTCATCGCCCAGCACCTCGGCGAGCTGCGCGGGCGTCCAGACGTAGTACGCGCCCTCGACATGCTTCCCGGTCCCGGTCCCGTCGTCGCTGTCGGCGTCGAGGGCGGAGGCGAACCCGCCCTCGCCGGTACGCAGTTCGCGGACCATGAAGTCGGCGGTCTCCAGAGCCACCCGGCGGGCGAGCTCGGACCCGGTGGCCCGCCACAGGTGGGCGTACGCCCGGCACAGCAGGGCGTTGTCGTACAGCATCTTCTCGAAGTGCGGCACGACCCAGTCGCGGTCGACGGAGTAGCGGGCGAAGCCGCCCCCGAGCTGGTCGTAGATACCGCCGCGGGCCATCCGCTCACAGGTGTCCGCGGCCATCTGCAGCGCGCCTTCGGCACCGGTCCGGGCGTGGTGGCGCAGCAGGAACTCGACGACCATGGACGGCGGGAACTTGGGCGCACCGCCGAATCCGCCGCGCTGCGCGTCGTACTCGCGGGTGAGCCCCAGCAGGGCCCCCGCGAGTTCCTGCTCACCGGGCGGCTGGGCGCCCTGATGGCTGATCTCCCGCTCGGCGAGATCCCGGACGATCTTCCCGGCGACCTCGGAGACCTCGTCCCGCCGGTCGGTCCATGCGGTCCGGACCCCCTCCAGAACCTGCCGGAAGGAGGGCATGCCGTGACGCGGGGCGGGCGGGAAGTAGGTGCCGAAGTAGAAGGGTTCGGCGTCGGGCGTGAGAAACACGGTCATGGGCCAGCCGCCCTGCCCGGTGGCCGCCTGCACGGCCTCCATGTAAACGGCGTCGACGTCCGGCCGCTCCTCGCGGTCGACCTTGATGTTGACGAAGTGCTCGTTGAGGTAGTCGGCGGTGGCCCGGTCCTCGAAGGACTCGTGAGCCATGACATGGCACCAGTGGCAAGAGCTGTACCCGACGCTCAGCAGGACGGGTTTGTTCGCGGCCCGAGCGGCCTCGAAGGCTTCGGCCGACCAGGGCCACCAGTCGACGGGGTTGTCGGCGTGCTGGAGGAGGTACGGGGACGTCTCATGGGCCAGTCGGTTCACCCTCCCACTCTCCCACGGGGTCGGGGGCGGCGTAGAAGCGCACGTTGACCCGGCGCGCCCCCTCGGGGACCGCGTCGTCGGGGTGGCCGTAGCGGTCGAGGAGTTCCTGGTAGGCGCGTACGAAGTCGTGGAGGTCGCTCTTCGTCATCCAGGTGCCGGTGCGCTGGACCTGGGCCCAGCCCTGCGGGCCCCGGTACTCCTGGTGGGCGCGGCGGAACAGCCGGGTGTCCAACTCGATCTTCAGCAGGGCGAGTTGCTCGGCCGCGGCGTACTCCTCCTGCGTCATCGCCGCCGGGTCGGGCGTGATGTGGCTGAAGGGCAGGCTCCGCCACCAGCGCTCCCGCCCGCCCGACTTCTCCGGGATCTCCTCGATGAGCCGCTGCTCGGCGAGTTTGCGCAGGTGGTAGCTGGTGGTGCCGGAGCTCTCGCCGAGTTCGCGGGCGAGCACGGTGGAGTTCGCCTCGCCGTGCCGGCCGAGGTAGTCGAGGATCCGGCGGCGCAGCGGGTTGCCGAGGGACTTGTAGAGGGCGGTGCGTTCGAGGCTGGTCATTTCGGTGTGTTCGGCGGGTGCGGCGGGCTCGGGTTCTCCGGCCGTCCGGGGCGTGCCGTCGGTCATACCGTCACCGTAACCCTGAGAACCCCGAGAAGTCCCTGATGTCTGCCGAATTTTCTTTGCAGAATTTTCTCTGCGGTCTAGCGTGGGGGCATGACGGATCGAGGCATGGCGGAGCACCAGAAAGATCCGCGGAGCCGGAACAGGACAAGGGGGATCACATGTTGGAGGGGTTAACGACGACGAAGGTGCGGCAGATGAAGCGGACGAGGCGGCTGAAGAGGTGGGCACTGATCCTTCTCGGTTCGTCCGCCGTGCTGCTCGTTCCGTGGATGGTGGTACTGGCGGTGACGCTGCCCGCCAAGACCGAGGTGCACAACTGGTCGGTGGCCTGGATAGGGCTGGACGTCCTGATGGCGGCGGGCTGCGCGGCAACGGCGGTACTGGGCCTGCGGGGCGATGTCCGGGCCCGGCTCACCGCCTCCGCGACGGCGTCGGTGGCTGTCCTGGACGCATGGTTCGACATCACCACGTCGGCGATGGGCACGGAACTGGTGGTGGCGCTGGGCAGCGCGGTGGCGGAGGCGGGGCTGGCGGCGGCGTGCGTGTACCTGGCGCTGTCGAAGGGCTGGGGCCGGATACCCGCCCACCCCGGCCGCACCGCCCAGTAGCCCGGAGAACCACACCGGCCCTTCGACGGGACGCCTGAGCGCCGGCCCGTCGGGGCGCGGAATCGGGGAACCACCACCGAACCCTCACCCGCCCTCTGATCGTCGCCCCCTCGCCATCGCGCCCCTCGGCAAGGACACTTGTACACAAAGGAGTTGCCGCTGGAGGGGGACGGGACATGCGGGACGCCCATCGGGCGGAAGCCGACCGGTTGCTGGTGCGAGCCGTGGAGGAGGAGGTCCGCCGCTCGGGCGGCCGCGTCGACGGACAGCTGCTGCTCTCACGCGCACGTGCCGGCATGGACACGATGGCGCGGTCGGCCACCGAGGAGTACGAGTCGTACACCCACGCTCTCGACGAGACGGAGGCGGTCCGGCCGAGCTTCGGCCGGCGGTACGCGAGAGACGGCGCCGGAACTCCCCTGCTGGTGGCGGCCGTCGCGGCGGTCGCCGCCACCGTCGCCGACCTCTCCCTGGGCACCGGCGCCGGTACGGCACTCGGCGCGGGTGTGGCCGTCGGTGTCGTCGGCGCGGCGGCCACGGTCGTGAAGGTCGCCGGTTCTCACCTCCCCGCCGCCCATCACCACGCCGGCGCGGCCGGTCAGCCGGGCGGTCCCGAGCAGTTGCGGCTGCAGTGGCTGACCGCGCTGGAGGTGCGGGGCATCCGTCCGTTCCTCGATCAGCAGCGGGTGCTCAGCGCCTCCACGGGCCCCAAGAAGCAGAGCCCCGGCCTGCGTGGCGCGGACAAGAGCGCGGCGGCCCGCAGGCGTACGGTGCTGCAGCAGTCGTTCGGCCAGCTCCCCCGCCCGGACGGCCCGTTCGCCGGCCGACAGCAGGAGCTGGCGCGGATCCGGCAGTGGGCGCAGGCGGCCCGGGCGACCACGGAGACCCGTCCGACGGTGGTCGTCCTGCACGGGGAGCCCGGCTCCGGCCGTACGGCCCTCGCGGTCCGTGCCACGCACGAGCTGAAGGACCTCTTCCGGGGCGCGGTCGTGGTGGATCTCCGCGGCGGCAGCCGGGGCGAGCCGCCGCTGACCACCCGGGACGCCCTGCTGCATCTGCTCAACCGGCTGGGCGCGCCGCGTGAGCAGCTGCTGTTCCGGGAGCGTTCCTCGCCCGACCAGCAGGTCAAGCGGCTGAGCGAGCTGTACCACCAGCACCTCACGGGTCTTGCGGTGACGATCGTGCTGGACGACGCCTCGGATCCGGAGCAGGTGCGCACCCTGGTCCCGGAGCGTTCGGACAGCCTGGTCCTGGTGACGGCCCGGGACCAGCTCGATCTGCCGGCGGACCTGCCGGCCTGGGTGCACCGGCTTCCGGTCACGGCGCTGGACGCGGCGGGGGCGGAGGAGCTGCTGGGCGCGGCGGCACAGGACGCGTCGGGGCCGTACGACGCGCAGTCCGCGGACGAGATCCGGGAGCTGTGCGGCGGGCTGCCGCTGGCGTTGCGGATCGCGGGGTCGTCGCTGGGGGCACGTTCCCCGCTGCAACTGGCCACGGATCTCGGCGCGTACGGGCCGGTCGAGCCGGTGGAGCGGGTGCTGTGGCTGCGCTACACCGACCAGTCGGAGACCGCGCGCCGGCTGTTGCGGAGGCTGGCGCTGGCGGGCCGGGCCTCGCTCGGCGCCGCGGCCGCGGCCGCTCTGCTGGCCACGGACGAGGCGGAGGCGACCCGCCACCTCGTCGTACTGGCGCAGGCCGGTCTGATCGACCATGTCCGCGGCAGTCGCTACCGGCTGCACAGCCTGGTCCGCTCCTTCGCGCAGGCCCGTCTGCTGGACGAGGAGGAGCCGGCCGACCGTACGGCCGCGCAGGAGCGGCTGATCGTGAACTACGCGGAGCTGGCCGACTCCGTGCTGCGGCTGGTCGACGGCAACATGTCGACCCGCTCGGACCGGTTCAGCCCGCACGGCTTCACCTCGCTCGACGAGGCGCTGCGCTGGCTGGACGACGAGTCGAGCTTCATCACGGCGGCGCTGCGGCAGTCGGAGGGCGTCGACCAGGGGGCCGTGCAGAATCTGCTGGGCGCGCTGTGCGACTACTGCCTGCTGCGCGGCGATCTCTACCGGCTCGGTGAGATCAGCGAGCTGGCGCAGGCGGTGGACCAGGGTCTCCTGGTGCGCTCGGTGCAGTGGCGGACGGGTATCGCGGCCCGTCAGCTGGGCGAGCTGGACAAGGCCCGCACCACCCTCGCCTCGGTCGTCGATCTCTACATGGAGGCGCATCACGACGCCGGCGCGGCCCGTGCGCTGTGTTCCCTCGGCATCACCCTCCACCATCAGGGCAACCTCACCGAGGCGGCGGCCAAGCTCCAGGAGGCCCTGGACCTCCAGGCGGCCCCCGAACTGGCCACCGACCGGGCCTGGACCATGCACGCCCTGGCGGCGGTGCAGCGCGACCGTGCCCGGTTGCCCGAGGCTCTGGACCTGCTGACCCGCTCACTGGTGCTGCACCATGAGGGCGGTTCGGTGCACGGCGAGGCCTGGGCACACTTCCAGCTGGGGCAGCTGGCGCTGCGCATGGGTGACGTACCGCGTGCGGAGCGGGAGCTGGGGGCCGCGCTGGAACGTTACGGCCGTACTCAGGACGCCCGTGGCGAGGCCTGGGCGCTGACCCAACTGGCGCGGGCCCGGCTGGTGGACGGCGACGCCTCCCCCGCGGTCGACGGCCTCCGCCAGGCAGCGGCCCGGCACCGGGACAACGAGGACGCGCGCGGCGAGGCCTGGACGGTCTATTACCTGGGCCAGGCCCTGGAGGAGGCGGGCAATCTCGACCAGGCGGTCCGCGAGCTGGAGCGCTCACGGACCATGTTCTCCCGGATCCGGGACGTCTACGGTCTGGCCTGCGCCCGTCATCACTCGGCCCGGACCACCCGCGACCAGCGGGCGGCCCAGACCGGCTCGCTGCGCAACTCGGGCTTCGCCCGTCAGCTCCTCGTCGACGCCCGCGCCGACTTCCAGCGCATCGGCGTCGTCCACGGCGAGGCCTGGACCTGTCTGGAGCTGGCCGTCGTGGACGCCGGCAACACCCGCACCCAGCAGGCCCTGGCCCTGTGCGACGAGGCGATCAGCCTGTTCACGTCGTACGGCGACCGCCGCGGCGAGGACTGGGCCCGCTTCCTGCGCTGCACCCTGCTGCCCTATGCCGCGCCCGGCGGCGTGGAGGTGGGCACCGCGGTCGCCCAGGAGGACCTGGCCCAGCTCTCCCGCACCGCGCATCCGCTGCGCGACGAGAAGCTGACCGAGTACGTCACGGCGTACGGCCTGCTCCTGGAACGCGGTGTGCAGCTGGAGTCCGGCTGGCAGGCCTGGCGCCTGGGCATGGTGCCCAGCCGGCACGCCCGTGAGGTGATGGGGGTGCCGGTGCCGGACGGAGCGTGACGCCGGTCAGCCCTTGGGGCCGACCGCGGGAGCCCCGGAGCCCGCCTTGGCCCCCGGGGATTCCTCGGGCTCCTTGGTCTCCTTGAAGTCGACCTTCTGCATGTGCTTCGTCATGGACTTCATCAGGCCCCAGACCGCCAGGGCCATCACCGCGAAGACGATGAAACCGAGGACGCCGGGGGTGACCTTGTTCTCGTCGACCTCCTTGGCGAGGGGAACGAGGTTCGTCAGTGCCAGGCTTGCGCTTGCGCTCATGTCAGGCATTGTCGCGGATGCCCGCAAAGAGGTCGTCCTCGGGGAGGGAGGTATCGACGAGCGACTTCGCGAGCTCGTACTCCTCGGTCGGCCAGACCTCCTTCTGGAGGTCCATCGGGACCTTGAACCAGCCGCCGTCGGGGTCGATCTGCGTGGCGTGGGCGATCAGCGCCTTGTCACGGATCTCGAAGAAGTCCGCGCACGGAATGTGCGTGGTCAGGGTGCGCTCGGTGCGCTCGAACTCGCTCCACCGCTTCAGCCAGTCCCCGTACGGCGACTCCAGGCCGCGCTCCAGCATGGCGTTGTGCAGCGCCTCGGTGCGCGGGCGGTTGAAACCCTGGTTGTAGTAGAGCTTCTGCGGCTGGTAGACGGGGCCGTACTCGGCCTCGGGGTACTTCTCGGCGTCGGCCGCGCCCTCGAAGGCCACCATCGAGATCTTGTGGGTCATGATGTGGTCGGGGTGCGGGTAGCCGCCGTTCTCGTCGTAGGTGGTGATCACCTGCGGGCGGAAGGCGCGGATCTTGCGCACGAGCTCGCCGGCCGCCTTGTCGACGTCCTCCAGGGCGAAGCAGCCCTCGGGCAGCGGGGGCAGCGGGTCGCCCTCGGGCAGGCCGGAGTCGACGAAGCCGAGCCACTCCTGCTTGACGCCGAGGATCTCGCGGGCCTCGTCCATCTCCTTCTTGCGTACCTCGTGGATGTGCTCCTCGATGTACTTGTCGCCCTGCAGCTTGGGGTTGAGGATGGAGCCGCGCTCCCCGCCCGTGCAGGTCACGACCAGCACGTCCACCCCCTCGGACACGTACTTCGCCATGGTCGCCGCGCCCTTGCTCGACTCGTCGTCGGGGTGGGCGTGGACGGCCATCAGTCGCAGCTGGTCAGTCAAGACTCAATCCTCAGTAAGTCGGCGCCCCGGTAGCTCGGGGGCAATCGGCGGCTTCTATAGTGACCGAATCGGGGGGCGAATAATTCCGGGGTCCGGTTCCTGACGGGTCCGGGGGTGGTTCTTGCCGGGAGGACGATCATGAGTACCGCGAGCACGCGGCTGCCCGAGGGCCGTTACGGCCGCACCTCGGACGAGCGCGCCGACCGCAAGCTCAGGACCGCCGGCGCGATCCTCGGCGCCCTGCTGCTCGTCCTGGTCGGTTACTGGGCCTACCACTACGTGGTCGAGAACAAGATCAGCGCCCAGGTCGTCACCTTCGACGCCTCCGCCAACGCGGTCAAGGTACATCTCGAGGTCCACAAGGACTCCGGCGCCTCCGGCTACTGCACCCTGCGCTCCCAGGCGGCGGACGGCTCCGAGGTGGGCCGTGCGGACTTCCGGTTCACCGGTTCCGCGACTCAGATCGACAGGCTGGTCACGCTCCGTACGACGGCCCGGGGCACCACGGCGGAGCTGCTCGGCTGCCACGCCGACTGACACCAGTGGGCGTCAGCCTGAATACGTAGGGCTGACCTGCGTTGACGCGACTCTAGCGGCTTATGTCCTCCCCCTTTCGCCGTTGAATTGTTAGGCTCGTGGTTTCGCCCTTCCATGGAGGAACATGCTTCTGGGTAGGGCGATGCTTTGTATTCCCAGTACCGACGAGGAGCACCTGTGACCCAGACCAGCGAGAACGTCACCTGGCTGACCCAGGAGGCGTACAACCAGCTCAGGGCCGAGCTGGAGTACCTGTCTGGTCCTGCGCGCACGGAGATCGCCGCCAAGATCGCGGCCGCGCGCGAGGAGGGCGACCTGCGCGAGAACGGCGGGTACCACGCGGCCAAGGAGGAGCAGGGCAAGCAGGAGCTCCGTGTGCGCCAGCTGACCCAGCTCCTGGAGAACGCGAAGGTCGGCGAGGCGCCGGCTTCGGCGGACGGAGCCGTCGCGCCCGGCATGGTGGTGACCATCGCCTTCGACGGTGACGAGGACGACACCATGACGTTCCTCCTGGCCTCGCGCGAATACGCGAGCTCCGACGTGGAGACCTACTCCCCCCAGTCCCCTCTTGGCACTGGTGTCATCGGTCACAAGGTGGGCGAGGACGCGGAGTACGAGCTGCCGAACGGCAAGAAGGCCTCGGTGAAGATCCTCAAGGCCGAGGCCTACTCCGGCTGACGAGGGGCCGGGCCCTGCCAGGACCTACGCAGACAGACACGAGCCTCCGGCGTCCGTGTGACGCCGGAGGCCTTGTCATGCCGTGCGTCACGCGGTGGCGGAGCGGTACTTGCGGACCGCCAGGGTCCGGAATATGGCGATGATCAGGACCGAGTAGATCAGCGAGGCCCAGACCGAGTGCTGCATCGGCCAGGCACCGGAGTGGGACTGGCCGGGGTTGCCGAAGAGCACCCGGCAGGCCTGCACGGTGGCGCTGAAGGGGTTCCACTCGGCGATATGGCGCAGCCACGGGGTCATATGACCGGTGTCCACGAACGCGTTCGAGATGAAGGTGACCGGGAACAGCCAGATCAGTCCGCTGGAGGTGGCCGCCTCGGGGGTGCGGACGGACATGCCGATCAGGGCGCCGATCCAGGTGAACGCGTAGCCGAGCAGGAGCAGCAGGCCGAAGGCGGCGAGCACCTTGCCGACGTTGGTGTCCCCGTCGGTTCCGACGCGCCAGCCGACGATCAGGGCGACCACGGCGAGGACGACCAGGGTCAGGGCGGTCTGCACCGAGTCCGCGAGGGTGCGCCCGGTCAGCACCGCGCCGCGTGCCATGGGCAGGGAGCGGAAGCGGTCGATGAGGCCCTTGTGCATGTCGTCGGCGATACCGGCACCGGAGCTGGCCGTCGCGAAGGTGACGGTCTGCGCGAAGATGCCCGCCATCAGGAAGTTCTTGTAGTCGACGGCGCTGGTGCTGCCGCCGATCTGCATCGAGCCACCGAAGACGTAGGTGAACAGCACCACGAACATGATCGGCTGGATCAGTCCGTAAATAATCATTTCAGGAATCCGGGACATCCGGATCAGGTTCCTCTTCGCGACGACCATGGAGTCGCGGAATGACTGGGTGACGGCGTTGGCGGGGGGTGCGACCCGCACGGCGTCGCTGACGGCGCTCACTTCACGGCCTCCTTGCGGGTGTCCTTACGGCCGCCCTGCGCGCCGTTGCCCTCGGGCTTCTCCTCGGCCACGTGTCCGGTCAGGGACAGGAAGACGTCGTCGAGGGTGGGGCGGCGCAGTGCGATGTCGTCGATCTCGATGCCCCGGGTGTCGAGCTCGCGGATGATCTCGGCGAGCAGCTTGGCGCCGCCGGTGACGGGGACGGTGAGCTTGCGGGTGTGCTCCTCGACGGTGGTGTCGCCCTTGCCGAAGCCGCGCAGCACGTCCGCCGCGGTCTGGATGTGGTCGCGTTCATGCACCACGACCTCGACGCGCTCGCCGCCGGTGCGGGCCTTGAGCTGGTCGGAGGTGCCCTTGGCGATGACCTTGCCCTGGTCGACGACCGCGATGTCGTGGGCGAGGTGGTCGGCCTCTTCCAGGTACTGGGTGGTGAGCAGCAGGGTCGTACCGCCGGAGACGAGCTGCTTGATGACCTCCCACAGCTGCTGGCGGTTGCGGGGGTCGAGGCCGGTCGTCGGTTCGTCCATGAACATCACGGGCGGTGAGACGACCAGGGCGGCCGCGAGGTCGAGGCGGCGGCGCATGCCTCCGGAGTAGGTCTTGGTGGGGCGGTCGGCGGCGTCGGTGAGGTGGAACTGCTCCAGCAGTTCGACCGCGCGGGCCTTGGCCTGCTTCGCCCTCATCTGGTAGAGCTGGCCGACCATCTGCAGGTTCTCGCGGCCGGTCAGGTACTCGTCGACGGCGGCGAACTGTCCGGACAGGCCGATGGAGCGGCGCACCGCGTCCGGTTGCTTGAGCACGTCTATGCCCGCGACGACCGCCTTGCCGCTGTCGGGGCGGAGCAGGGTCGTCAGACAGCGGACGGTCGTCGTCTTGCCCGCGCCGTTGGGTCCGAGCAGTCCGAGGACCGTGCCTTCGGGGACATCGAGGTCGACACCGTCCAATGCCCTTACGTCGCCGAAGGTCTTGACCAGCCCTTCGGCATAGATGGCGCCTGGCATATGAGTCTCCACGTCGTCGGGGATTCTTCGGATAAAGGCTGGATTCGCGGCCTTCGAGCCGCCTATGGTTTCTCGCCGGCGCGACGGCGGGCGGGCGCAGCCGTGCATCACGACCACGCGACACACCATAACGCGATGTATCGCGTTCGTCGACGGATTTCCCCGAACGAGTGAGGAAACAGATCCTGACCTGGTCGTTTCCCGCCCGGACGGGCGGCCGGGCTCAGTCGATGACCGTGTAGCCGGCCTCGCGCAGGGCCTGGCCGACCTCGATGCAGTGCGCGGGTCCCTTGGTCTCAAGGTGCAGCTCGACCTCCGCCTCCGCGAGCCCGAGCCGAGGGTCGGTCCGGACATGGCTCACGTCGAGGACGTTAGCGTCGACCACTGACAACACCCCGAGGAGCGTGGCGAGGGCACCCGGCCGGTCGGTCAGCCGCAGCCGTACCGCCAGGTAGCGGCCCTGTGCGGCCATGCCGTGCCGCAGCACCCGCTGCATCAGCACCGGATCGACGTTGCCGCCGGACAGTACGGCGACGACCGGTCCGGCGAAGGCGCCGGGGTCAGCGAGCAGCGCCGCGACCGGGCTGGCGCCGGCCGGTTCCACCACCAGCTTGGCCCGCTCCAGACACAGCAGCAGCGCGGCGGAGAGCTGGTCCTCGCCGACCGTACGGACCTCGTCGACCAGCTCCTCGATGATCGCGAACGGCACGTCGCCCGGCCGTCCGACCCGGATGCCGTCGGCCATCGTCACCGGGTTCTGCACGGTGACCGGGTGCCCGGCCGCGAGCGAGGGCGGGTACGCGGCCGCGCCCGCCGCCTGGACACCGACGATCCGCACGTCCGGCCTGAGCGACTTCACCGCGACCGCGATCCCGGCCGCGAGCCCACCGCCGCCGATACCGACGACGATCGTGCCGACCTCCGGGCACTGGTCCAGGATCTCCAGGCCGACCGTGCCCTGACCGGCGATGACATCGGGGTGGTCGAAGGGGTGGATGAACACCGCACCGGTCTCGGCCGCGTACTCCTGGGCGGCGGCCAGCGTCTCGTCGACCACCTGGCCGTGCAGCCGCACCTCAGCGCCGTACTCCCGGGTGGCACTGATCTTGGGCAGCGGGGCGCCCTTCGGCATGAACACCGTCGCATGCACGCCGAGCAGCGCCGAGGCCAGCGCCACGCCCTGCGCGTGGTTCCCGGCGCTGGCGGCCACGACCCCGGCGGCCCGCTCCTCGGGCAGCAGCCCGGCGATCCGGACGTAGGCGCCGCGCAGCTTGAAGGAACCGGTCCGCTGGAGGTTCTCGCACTTGAGGTGGACCGGCGCCCCGACCTGTGCGGACAGATGCCTGCTGCCCTCCATCGCGGTCACCCGTGCCACGCCCGTGAGCATCTTCTGGGCGCCTCGCACGTCGTCGAGGGTGACGTGGCGCAAGGAGTCAGCCGTGCTGTAGCTCATGACTCAAGTCTCGCAGTTCACAGGCCGAAGGCGCGGGTGTGACCAAGCTCCGAGACCGGTTTGCGCAGCGCCGGTACGGCTCGCCCCCTGTCCGCGTACTCTGTCCCCCACCACAGCACTCTTCATGAAGTGAGCCCCCGGCCATGCCCACAACACCTGAAATGTCGATGGACATGACGACCGTCGGTGACAGCGGTCTCCTGGACACGCTGCAGCACGAGGTGGCGGTGTTCGCCCGCCGTGCCGAACAGACCCGGCTCGGCGGCGTCGGGCAGGTGCGCAACTCCATGGACCGCGCCGCGTATCTGCTGCTCAACCGCCTCGACAAGGAAGGCCCCATGGGGGTCAAGGCGCTCGCCGCGAGCATGGGGATCGACTCCTCGACGGTCACCCGGCAGGTGGCTCCGCTGGTCGACACCGGGCTCGTCAAGCGCACCTCGCACCCCGAGGACGGGCGGGCCGTGGTGCTCCAGCTGTCCCCGCGCGGACTGTCGCGGCTGGAGGAAGTGCGTTCGTCGCGGCGTCAGTTGATGGCGGAGTTGACGCAGGACTGGGAGCCGGAAGAGCGCGAGACGTTCTGTGCGCTGCTCACACGCTTCAACACCGCTCTCTCCGCCCGCATGGCCGTCCCCCCGGGCACGGACACCACGCCGGCCTCCTGACCGTCCCCCGGGCACGGACACCACGCCGGCCTCCTGACCGTCCCCCGGGCACGGACATCCGTCGGGCTGCCCGACCTCCCGCCGGTCAGGGACACATCCGTCGGCCTCCCGGGCATCCGCCGGACACAGAGACCGCGGACCGCCGGAACATCCCCTCACCACCGGGTACGGAACCCATCTGTTTCCCGAACCCCCGGCCGGTCGCGGAGACCCCCCGCCCGCGCTGAAGCATCCGCCCGGCACGGACACGCACCGGCCCCGGCACACGCGCGCGCACGGACGCCCGCCGCCCTCCGAGAACATCCGGCACACGCTCGTGCTGTCCGGGTCTTGACCGTGGGGTCGCCCCTGGCCTCATATGAGACCGGGCCCCGTCGGACACGTGTCCGGGTATCGGACGCGGCGGGGCCCGTGGACGGGGAGGCATGGTGCGCGATCGGCAGGCGTCCCAAGGCGCCCGCCGGGCCCGGGAGTTCGAGGCATTCGTCGCGGGCGCGGCAGGACGGCTGCTGCATGCCGCGACCCTGCTCACCGCCGAGGCCCCGGACGCCAATCCACGCGCGCGACGCCTGCTGACGCTCGCGCTCGCGCACACGTACGCGTGCTGGGACCGGCTGCGCGGCGAGGACCCGTACGACCGGGCCCGCCAGTACCTCGCACTCCGCTTCGCGAACTCCGCCTGGCACCAGTACGGCGGCCCGCTGAGCCGCGGCCGCCCGCACCCGAAGAGCGCCCTCGCCGTCCTGACGCCCCAGGAACGCCTGATCGTGGTGCTACGGCTGTACGAGGGGGTCGCCGAGGAGCAGACGGCGGCGCTGCTCGGCCTGCCCACGGACCGCGTGCACGCCATCTGCGACCGGGCGACGGCCACACTGCTGCACCCGCCCAGGAAGCCGGGCCCCAGGGTGATGGGAGCGAAGGTGGCTCCGTCGTGAACCGCACCGAACGCGAGGCCGCCGCCCGGCGGATCATGGAACGGACGCCGCCACCGGTACCGCCCGACCTCTACGGCGAGGTGGTACGCCGGGGCAGCCGCATGCTGCGCCGCAGCCACAGGATCCGCCGGCTGCTGTGGCTGCTGCTGTGCGCGGCGGTGGTGGCGTTCACCGTCTGGGCGGTCACGGCCCACCCATGGGTGGAGCCGCCGTCCACGACGACTCCGCCCGTCATCGACTGGTGACCTAGCCCAGCGCCTGCTGCAGGTCTTCCAGCAGGTCGTCGACGTTCTCGATGCCCACGGACAGACGTACCAGGTCGGCCGGGACCTCCAGCGCGGAACCGGCCGCGGAGGCGTGTGTCATCCGGCCCGGGTGCTCGATCAGCGACTCCACACCGCCCAGGGACTCCCCGAGGGTGAAGACCTTGGCACGGTTGCAGACCTCGACGGCCGCCTCCTCACCACCGGTGACCTGGAAGGACACCATGCCGCCGAAGGCCTTCATCTGCTTGGCGGCGGTCTCGTGCCCCGGGTGCTCGGGCAGGCCGGGGTAGAGGACACGCGTCACGCGCGCGTGCCGGCTCAGCATGTCGGCGATCCTCGTCGCGTTCTCGCTGTGCCGGTCCATGCGCACCGCGAGCGTCTTGGTGCCGCGCAGCACCAGCCAGGAGTCGAAGGGCCCGGCGACCGCGCCCATCGCGTTCTGGTGGTAGGCGAGCTCCTCGCCCAGCGTCTGGTCGGACACGATCAGCGCGCCGCCGACCACGTCCGAGTGACCACCCATGTACTTGGTCAGCGAGTGCACGACGACGTCCGCGCCGAGCGAGAGGGGCTGCTGGAGGTACGGCGTGGCGAACGTGTTGTCGACGACGAGCCTGGCACCCGCGTCATGGGCGACCTGGGCGACGGCGGCGATGTCGGTGATGCCGAGCAGCGGGTTGGAGGGGGTCTCCACCCAGATCGCCTTGGTCTTCGGGGTGATCGCGGCGCGCACGGCGGACGGGTCGCTGGTGTCGGCGACGGACCACTCCACGCCCCACCGCGAGACGACCTTCGCGAACAGCCGGAACGTGCCGCCGTACGCGTCGTTGGGGATCACCACGTGGTCGCCGGGGCTGAGCAGGGTGCGCAGCAGGGCGTCCTCGGCCGCCAGACCGGACGCGAACGCGAGCCCGCGGCGCCCGCCCTCCAGGGCGGCGAGGTTCTCTTCCAGGGCGGTCCTGGTGGGGTTGGCGCTACGGCTGTACTCGTAGCCGCCGCGCAGACCGCCGACGCCGTCCTGCTTGTAGGTCGAGACCTGGTAGATCGGCGGTACGACCGCACCGGTGAGGGGGTCCGCCGTGTTGCCCGCGTGGATGGCGAGCGTCTCGAAGTGCTGACTGATGTGCCTGTCGCTCATGAGTAGTGAGCCTAGTGCTCCCGCGCGCCCGGCGCGTTTTCCACAGGACGCGCCGCCGGTTGTCCACAGCCCGGGGCACCGGTTGGCCATTTGTCGGCGTCGTCTGGTTCGCTTGACGCATGGCGATTCTCTGGGCCCTGATGGCGTTGCTCCTGCTGAGCTTCGCGCTGCTCCCCGTCCTGCGGCGGCGGCGCGGCATGATCGAGCGCGTCCACCCGGGCCACCCGGACGCCGCCGACCCGGCGGACTACGGATTCGTGCGCGAGGAGGACCTGGACGTCCGTATGCCCGGCCCCGACCAGGACCTGCTGGACGTCCTGGACATCGTGCAGCGCACCCAGGACTACCGCGCGGCCGCGCAGCTGCTCGCGGGCACGGAGATCGCGGGCGAGCTGCGCTGGCAGCGCGTGCAGGCCTTCGCGGGCGCGGCGGCGCTGGAGCTCCAGCAGCGCCCGGGCGGGGTCAGCGAGACGCCGGGCGGCCAGTGGCTGCGGGTGTGGCGGGCCGAGCAGCCCAAGGACGCGGGCGGCGCCGCCGTACACGCGGAGTTCCTGGTGCAGCAGGCGTGGCGGACGTCGACGCCGGGCACCGACGACTTCCGGATCATCATGGAGGAGGCCAGGGACGCGTGCGGGCAGGCGGCGCTGCTGTCCCCCGGTGACCCGGTGCCGTATGTCATCGAGCTGTCGGTGGCCCGCGGGCTGAACTACTCGCAGCCCGAGTTCGAGAAGCTGTGGCTGAAGATCCTGGACCGGACGCCCACGCACATGGGGGCGCATCTGGCGGCGCTGCACTACTGGTGCGAGAAGTGGCACGGTTCGCGTGAGCTGGCGTACTCCTTCGCCGAGGCTGCCGCAGCGCGCGCCCCGCAGGGCTCGCTGCTGGCCGCGATGCCGTTGTTCGCGGTCTTCGAGCACCTCCCCGAGGTGAACCTGGTGGCGAGCCTCTACCAGAGCGAGGTCGTCACCAAGGCGGTCCACGGCGCACTGCACGCCGTGCACTCGGCCCGCCAGGACGACCCGATGCTCGCCCACGTCCGGCATCTGCTGGTCTTCTTCCTGGTGCGCTCCGAACGCTGGGCGGAGGCCATGGGCGAACTGATACGCGTCGACGGGCATGTGGGGGCCCTGCCGTGGACGCTGTCCGCGAACCCGGCCGCCGAGTTCGCCCTCTACCGCGCGCTGGCGGTGGCGGGGTACGAGGCGAACGGGGGCAGTCCGGCGACGCTGCGCAGCTGAGGGCGCCGGCAGAGAGTTCCGGTCGTGTGCCGGCCGCGGGTGACGGGTGGGGGCTGAGCGCGCCCGCGCGCCAGCAGTCACGCATCGAATGCAGCCCCATGCCCCTTACGGGGCGCCTGAATTGGCGCCCTGACCTGCGGTACGGCATACTCCGGCATCCCCCCACAGCAGCATCACCAGCACCACCCGCACCACATACGGGCATCCGTCGTCATACGGCCCCGTTCGTTTTCCGTGTCGTTGTCGGTTCCCTTTTCTGGGGTCCTGTGGGGGGATCTGCCCGATGGGCGCAACTCTGCGGGCGCTGCGCGCCCTTGTTCTGCTCTGTGGTTTCTATCTGCTGAGCCTCGTCCTGCTGGCGGCGCTGGCCACGCTCGACGTGGCGGCATTCACCTGGGCGCCCGGGGCCGTCGCCGGGAAGATCGTGATCGTCTCCCTGCTGCTGGCGATGCCGGTTGTGAGGGGCATGTTCATGCTCCGCACGCCCAGGGGCGAGGGCCCGGCCGGACTCCCGGTCACGGAGGCCGACGAGCCCCGGCTGTGGGCGCTGGTGAGGGAGCTCGCGGCGGCGACGGGGACACGCGCGCCGGACACCATCGTGCTCACCGGTGATGTCAACGCGGCGGTCAGCGAGGAGCCGCGGCTGCTCGGCCTGCGTCCCGGACCGCGCCGCCTCTACCTCGGCGTACCGCTGCTGACCGGGCTGACCGAGGCCCAGCTGAAGTCCGTACTCGCCCATGAGTACGGCCACTTCACCGGCGGCGACACCCGGCTGTCGGCCCTCGTCGTACGCGGCCGGGTGCAGATCGGGCGGACCGTCGGGCACTTCCATGCGAAGGCCGACGGCAGGGAGGCGGCCGAGCGCGCCCGGCAGGAGAAGGCCGCCGCCAAGCGGACCGCGAAGGGCAAGAAGGCCAAGGAGATCGACACCGCGGGCGCCGGGGTCACCTACCGGATGATGGCGGCGATCTACACGGCGTACGCGAAGCTCTACATGCGGGCCACGCTGTCGACGGCCCGCGCGCAGGAGTACGCCGCCGACCTGGCCGCCGCACGGATCGCCGGGCGGGACGCGACCGCATCGGCGCTGCGCGAGATCCCGATCCTCGCCACGGCGCACGACTTCTACCTGGAGTCGTATGCGACGCTCGGCGTCCAGGCCCGCCGACTGCCGCCGCGCGGCCAGTTCTTCGGAGGCTTCGGCCGGATGCTGACGGCGCGTGAGGCGGAGCTGGCGAGGATGCGGGAGATGCTGCCGACGGAGCCCAGGTCGCCGTACGACTCGCATCCGCCGATCGCCAACCGGGTGCTGCGCATCGAGGAACTGCCCGCCGACGGGCGCGGCGAGGAGGCGGACGGCCCCGCGCTCGCGGTGCTCGCGGACCCGGCCCGGACGCTGGCCGCACTGGAGGACGCGGTACTGACGGACGAGGTACGGCAGTTCGAACACGCACCGGAGTGGGAGCAGTTGCTGGACTTGTCGATGGCCGCGGGGCTGGCCTCGCTCGACACCCCGCTGCACCGGGCGCTGGCGTTCCACACCGAGGCCCGGCCGTCGCTGCCCGCGCTGCTCACGGTGATCGACGACGGTCAGCTGTGGCAGCTGGCCCAGCGGCTGCCGCTGTCCGGCCAGACGGCGACCGTGGAAGGCCGGGCGTTCCGGGAGCTCGTACGGCCGGTGCTGCGGGACTCGCTGCAGAGCATGGTGCTGGCCGAGTTCAGTGCGCGGTCGTTGCTGAACTGGGAGTTCTCCTGGTCGCGTCCCGCGGCGGTACGGCTGCCCGGTTCGGCGTCGGACCTGGACGGCGAGGCGGGCACGGAGGCCGCGCTGGACGCCGCCGTGGACGCTGCGCTGGCCGACCACCCCGACACGGCTCCGCTGCGCGCACTGCTGCCCCCGGCCCCACAGCCGGCCTGACCCCGGAAGTGACGCCGAGGACGCCTGCCGACCTGGCCTGCACGGCCGCGCCCGCCCCGGCATGAGCGGAATTCGGACGGCACCCGGCACGTTGTGAGGGGTGCCGCCGCGGGGCAGACACCCCGCCCCCGGGACCGACAGGGAGACCCCATGCTCTTCGGCCGCACGCCCCAACTGCCCACCGCCGAGCAGGCACTCAAGGGCCGGTCCGCGCCCATATTCGAGGTCCCCGACCGGCACACCGTCCTGGGCAATCCCCTCCAGGGCCCCTACCCCGAGGGCCTGGAGGTGGCCGACTTCGGCCTCGGCTGCTTCTGGGGCGCCGAACGCAAGTTCTGGCAGCTCCCGGCGGGCGTGTGGACGACGCTCGTCGGCTATCAGGGCGGCCACACCGAGAACCCCACCTACGAGGAGGTCTGCTCGGGCCTGACCGGCCACACGGAGGTCGTGCGCGTGGTCTTCGACCCGAAGCTGATCTCGTACGCCCGCCTCCTGCAGACCTTCTGGGAGTCCCACGACCCCACGCAGGGCTTCCGCCAGGGCAACGACGTCGGCACGCAGTACCGCTCGGCGATCCACACCCACACTCCCGAGCAGGCGGCCACGGCCGAGGCGAGCCGCGAGGCCTACCAGAAGGCCCTCACCGAATCCGGCCACCGCAAGACGATCACCACAGAGCTCCTCCCGGCACAGCCCCGCCCCTTCTACCCGGCCGAGGCCTATCACCAGCAATACCTCGACAAGAACCCGGCGGGTTACTGCGGCCTGAGCGGGACGGGGGTCAAGCTAAGTACCCCGTTCGGCACAAACTGGGGGGCGTCCTGCCCGACCGGCATCGCTCCGGCGTCGGACGTCACGGAGAAATAGCGCGCCGACAGCGGCTCGTGCCCGGTCGGAAACGGCCTGGAGGCCGTCGGCCGGTGAGCGGGCGGAGGCGTCTGCCCCCACCCGCCAGGTGATCAGGGAGCGTCGATGAGGCCGTACTTCGGCACGGTCACCGTGCGGGCGCCCGGTGTGCCGCCGAGGACGACCTTGCGGTACGTGACGTTGTTGGTCGTGCTCTGCTCCTTGAGCCGGTTGTCGGGGTTGGCGATGACCTGGATGTAGTAGGTGCCGTTCGGCAGGTCCGTGACGTCGAAGGACTGACCGGGCCGGTACTGGCTGTAGGTGTCGCCGTTGCCGACGTCGAGCACCTCGCGCACCGAGACGGCGGTTTCCTCACCGCAGGCGGTGGCGAGGTCGGTGTTGTACGGGTGCCAGTTGGCGTTCTTCACCGTGTAGTCGATGGCGTCGGTGTTGGCCAGGCAGAACGCCTCCTTGCCGCTGCGGACGATCTCCTTCTTGTCCGCGCCGAGCAGCCGGTAGCTGGCGAAGTCGCTGAAGTGCCAGTGCTGGTGGCCCTCCCGCGGGTCCCACTCCATGGTGCCGGTGGGTGTGTACCCGACCTGCTTGCCCTTGGCGTCGTAGAAGTACTGGTACGCGTCCATCTTCTCCGCGCCGGGCTTGCGGAACCCGTCCACGACCAGCGGCGAGGGGCCACCGTTCCAGACGGTGGCGCTGAAGGCGAGGTAGTCCTTGCCGGCGACGGCACCCGCTCCGCCCTCGGCCCCATCGGTGATCGCGATGCCGTACGCGGGGAGGGCACGCAGGTCGGGCTTGGGCATGTCGGCGGCGACGGCCGCCTTGCCGACCGGGCGTTCGGCGGCCGGCTTCAGGCTCTTCGACGCGCTCTTCTGCCCGCGCTTGGCGCCGGCCAGACCCTGGCCCCCGCCGGAGTCCTGCTGCCGGACCGTCACCTTGATGGTCTGCGTCTTGTCCGGTATTCCGAACAGGTCGCGATACTTCTTCGCCACCGACACCTTCGCGGTGTAGACGCCGGCCGGCAGGTCGATAGCGTTGTCCCCACGGAAGCCCTGGGATGTAGCGGCCGCCCAGCCCTTCTCGACACCCCACACACCACCGAGCGCGAACGGGTTGTCGGAGCAACCGTCGGGGTACTTCGAGGTGGCCGGGGCATCCGGCCGGATCCGGCCCGCCCGGTTGTTCGGGCAGAACGACTGCGTGGTGTCGACCTTCTTCGCGCCCGACTCGTCGCTGATGCTGACCTTGAGGAAGCCCGGCAGGCCCGAGAAGTCCTTCACCAGGCCCTTCGGCAGGGTCTTGGTCACCGTCCGGCCGCCGGAGCGGATCACCTGCGACGCGACGACGGGGTCGTTGTAGGACTTGCGCGTCACCCGCAGCTCGAACGGTCCCCCGTCGACCGTGATGTAAGTGCCGAGGTCCAGATAGACCCCCGGCTCGCCTTCGTATCGGTCGACGGTCACCGCGGGGGTAGCGGCGATCAGTTCGAGCTTCGGCGTACCCGCCGGTGTCGCCGCTCCTGCGCCGGGCGCGGCGAGGGTTCCGGCGGCGCCGACGGTGAGGGCGGCAGCGGCGATGACCGCCGAACGCCGTAAGGCATTGGGGTGGTGTCTGGTCATGGGTGCTCTTTCTGCGTCTGGTCGGGACGAGTCGTACACGTCTTGCAGGCACGGGAGGAGGTGCTTGTGTGCCATCTGTGAAAAGGGTAAGAAGCCGACGCAGGTTGCCTGGCAACCGAAAGTCGCCTTGGATATCGGCTCGTTGCCGCCGTCGACTCGGTGATCGGAGACCGCCTGCCACTCGGCCGGGCCGGAGAAAACACGCAGACCGGTGCGCGGGTTCTGCGCCGACGGATCGCTCCCTGGGCAGTGCACACTCGCCGGCACGGGCACAGGACGCGCTCTCGGACTGAGGGCGCTGCACGAGAGGCGCCGACAGCGCCGTCTGCGACGGCTGGGGTTGTTCAACGGCTCATGACGGACTCTGCCATCCGTCGGACGCCCTGATGGATCACGAGCGGATCCCGCTCGCCGCGCCCGTCCCGCGTACGCTCGTACGTGCCGGACACATCCAAGCCCACCACCCGGGCGCGGCCGCACTCGCTGACTCCCTCTTCCGCTCCGACCGCGCACCGCACTGCCTTCACTGGTTCTGACGGCGCGCTCGCCGGCCCTGCGCAGGTCTCGTCGGCCTGTAGCCGCCCGTCGGGCCGAGCGTCACGCGTAGTGCTCGGCCCGGAGCGTGCCAGTGCCGGACCGCCTGTCCGCTCGCCGTGGTCGTGGCAGTCGCCCGGAGCCGACCAGGTTCGCCATAAGGCACTCCACATTCGCCATAAGGCGCCCCATAGAGGACAATGAGAACTCCGCGCCGGGTGAGGTGATGGCGATGCCCGCTTGGCATCTGCGTGACTATCACGACGACGATCTCGACCAGGCCATTCAGATCTGGGACCAGAGCCGCCAGGCCGACGAGCACCGGGTGTTTCCGGTCTCCGAGGTGATGGCCGCGGCCAAGGCCGGTCAGACGGCGGTGGTCGCGGTGGTCGGTGGCCAACTGGTGGGCATGGCCGTGGCGCAGGCCCACGACAAGCGGGGCTGGATCCTGCTGGTGGCACTCGCCTCACGATGGCGCGAGCGCGGGATCGGCAGCGCGCTCCTCACCGAGCTGGAACGGCGCCTGCGGGCACTGGGCGTGCGCCACGTCAGTGCCCTGCTGCCGCCCGGTGCCGCCGGAACGAAGGCTCTGGAGAACTCCGGCTACCAGTCCCGCGCCGACCTGACCTACTACGAGAAGCTCGAACCGCCCGGCACCGCCAACGCCGACGTCCTCGCCGCGCTCGGCGGCCGCGTGCTGCCCGAGGGCCTCTGGGACGCCATGGCCGGCATGGAGCGGGAGAAGCAGATCGTCGAGCGCCGTGTCGTACTGCCGCTGACCGAGCCGGCGCTGGCAGACCGCTACGGTGTCGTACCGCCCAAGTCGATCATCATGTTCGGCCCGCCCGGCACCGGGAAGACCAGTTTTGCCAAGGCAGTGGCCTCGCGGCTCGGCTGGCCGTTCGTGGAACTCTTCCCCTCCCGGCTCGCGGCCGACACGAGCGAGGGACTGGCCGTGGCGCTACGGGAGGCTTTTGCGGACTTGGCGGAACTGGACTCCGTGCTGCTCTTCATCGACGAGGTCGAGGAGATCGCCGGCGTGCGCTCCGGGAAGGCGGTCGACCCCGGGCACGGAGTGACCAACGAACTGCTCAAGCTCATCCCCGTCTTCCGCGAGCACGACGCGCGGCTGCTGGCCTGCGCCACCAACTCGGTGCGCTCCCTCGACGCGGCGTTCCTGCGGCCGGGCCGGTTCGACTACGTCATCCCCATCGGCCCGCCGGACCCCACCGCCCGCGCGGCGATCTGGGCCCGCTATCTCAGGGCCTCGGGCGACTCGGTGGATCTCGGCCAACTGGTCGAGGCCAGCGAGCTGTTCACCCCCGCCGACATCGAATTCGCCGCCCGCAAGGGTGCACAGGCGGCATTCGAATACGAGGTCACGCATCGCGAGGGGCGAGCGGCCACCACCGAGGACTACATGACCGCCATCGGTGACACCCGGCCGACTCTCACCCCGCACACGATCGAGGAATTCACCGAGGACATCGACAAGTACAGCCGGCTCTGACCTCGACTCCCAGGCGGACGTCCGCCGAAAATCAGTAGCCGTCCGATCGGGCCGACCTCACGCTGTACGCCGTGGAAGAACCGCTACGCGTGATCCGTGCGGCCTACGACGAGTCCACGATCACCGTCTACCAGGCGTACTCACCCGAGATCGGCCTGCCCGCTGCCCGTGAGGGCCGTTTCCCCGGCGTGTGGAAGCGCGACAGGATGACATGGGTCATCAAGCAGCGTTCACAGCCTCTTTTGGTGATGGGTGGCGGCGTCGGAGGCGAGACGTGGATCGTCGATCGCGTGGTGAGTTGAGCCGCCGAGCGGTGGTACCGCCTTCATCATGACAGGTTGGAGGCCGGTTTCGTAGGACGAAGGGCAGGGCTCAGCAGCCTTGTCCGGCCACTCCTGCGGCTCTGAGAATCGCCCTCATGGATCACACCGACAAGGTCGATCAGGATGCGGTGCTGCGGGCACGCACGGTGTTGCTTGGATCAGGCAGACCGAGCGTCCGCCAACAAGTCGAGGCGTACAGAGTGCTTTCGGCGGTGAGTCCGATTACGTACTTGCCGAAGCTGACTCAGGCACTGCTCTCCCACGGCTACGCGCCAGAGGTCCGAGACCGGCAGGAGGTGCGACTGGCACGCCACGCCGAGGCCGCTGCCACGGCACGGCGCATCGACTCGGGGGAGCCCAAAAGGACCGAGTTGCTCGTCCGTGCTCTGTCCGCGTACCGGTACGAGCTGTATGCCGCCGGACGAAGGGCTGAGGGCTTCGCCATATGTGAGGAGATGGCCGAGGCCGGGCGATGGGGCTTTACGCACGGACAAGTGCCAAGTCCTCTGTACGGACACTGGCAGCTGGCCAGCGTGCTGGCAGAGGACGGCAATCACCAGGAGGCCGCAGAGCTCTGCGGCCGACTGGTCCAGGCAGCTCGCTCAGAAGGGTCGGCGCAGGTCGATTTCTGGACCATGGTGGCATGGACCGCCGAGCTGGATGCGGCTGGATGTCATGACACGGCTCTGACGGCCTTCGCGGACATCGTAGATGCCAGCCGTGCCGAAGTCGATGAGGGCAACTCGGCGCTGGCCATCCTGACGTGGCAACTGGTCCAACAGGCCGGAATGCTGGACGCCGCCGGCCGACGCGTCGAGGCAGGCAGGGCCCGACAAGACGCCTTGGCCCTTCTGTCCGAGCTGGACAGGACGGGGGAACGCAAGAGCTGGAGCAACATCCTGTCGTGGTGGACCACTCTGTACGCTCTGTCCGGTCGGCCGACAGAGCCCGTCGCGCTTCCGGGTTCGCCCGCGCCTGCGTTCGGCTTCCCGTTCCATGACTGGTCACCCGACGTCAAGCAGAAATACTTCGACAGCCTGCCCACCCTCGAAGAACAGGTCGCCGGTCTGAGAGAGGCGGCCAGAACCGACCCCTGCGAACACCTTCCCGCCCTGGTAGCCCTGCACCGGAGGCTCACCATTCGCTCAGCCCTTTACCAGGAGAACCGCAGCTACCGCATCCTGAAGCCACTCCGCCCAATCTTCGATGAGAACGTGACGCTCGCGCGCCGCTTGGCCGACATGGCAGCCACGGAGCAGAGCCGGGAGGCACTGGGACAGGCGTTGACGGACCGTTCCATGTTCCTCCTCGCCGCCCACCAGTACGGCGAGGCCTACGACGACTACCGCGAGGTCGTCGATCTGCTGGGTTGACACATCACGTGATCAGCTTGCGGCAAAGGCGTGTTCAGAGAAATGGTCTACGAACGAGCCTTGACGTGGGTCATCAAGCAGCGTTCACAGACCTGCGCCGCCATGTGACCCGTGGATGATGGCCCCAGTTGTGCCATGATCGCAGGTCAGGGACACAGGTGGGCCAGGAATTCTGCACTGGCGGGGTACCCCTGCTCCTGGGGGAGCAGTCCGGTGGCTGAGTCCAGTTCACCGTTCCTGACGAGTGCGTGGATCTCGTTGGCGAGCGGAGTCACGTCGTTGATGGACACGATCCACTCGTCCGCATAGCGCGACGATGCCTCACCCGAGAGCCCCAGTTGCAGCGAGCGGTGCGGCAGGGGACGCAGGTGCAGATCGCGTTCGGGATCCCACTGGACACGGGCCGGTGCGCGCTTGAGGTCACGCTGCCAGGCGCCGCGGTCGGGATGCAGTCCGCGGACGTAACTCGACAGGCAGGCATGGCGCAGTGCCCAGTCGAAGCCGTCGCGGGTGATCTCGACGGCGAGGACGGTCTCCTGCCCCTCCTTCGTACCCCAGCCGGACCGGTACATCATCCACATGAAACTGGGTTTGATCCACGTCATGCGGCCAGGCTTCCACGCTGCCGGAAAACGGCCGTCTCGGATGGCGGGCAGTCCGATCTCAGGGGAGTACGCCTGGTAGACGGTGATCGTGGACGCCGTGTGGAGCGCGCGAATCCTGCGGAGCGGTTCTTCCATGGCGTACAGCGTGGGCTCGGTCAGCTCAGGTGACCATCGATTTTCGACCCGTTGCCCGATCCGACGGAGCAGGTCGGCCGCAAACGGCAGGCAGTTGCCCGTGCGGGCCAAGTAGCGTCCGGTACGTGGAGCGACATCTCGGCAAAGCCGTACTGCTCGGGTGCCGTCGCGGGATCGATGGAGGCGATCTCGGCCCAACTGACCCAGCTCGCGCTGCCCATCTCGCCTTGATCGATCCAGGAGCAGAGCTCTGAACGCATGTTGCTCGACAAATCGGCGGGAAGACCACGACCGGGTGCAAGCGGCCGGAAGCCTGCGTAGTTGCGGACGCCGAAGAGGAGGCCGAAGGCCGTGTAGTCGGTCTCGTCGTACAGCGGCCACAGATCCATGGCGGTCACCCATGGTTCGCCGTCGTAATCTTCGGTCCCGGCATAGGGATGACGGAACTCGATCCCACCGTAGATGTCCGTGCCCATGGCGAGGGACCCTAACGACCCTGGTCCGCACGTCGCACTGCAATATTGGCGACCAGCGGCGGGGTAGTTCAGCCCTCGGTAGATGTACAGGCTGCAGGATCCTTCGGCCTGCCGGATGGTCATGGTCAAGGTCTGTGAGCAAGGCTTGACATGAGTCATCAAGCAGCGTTCACAGCCGACAAGAACCTGTGCCTACGCGCTGGACCGGGGTCACCTCTGGGGCCGGCCTTTCGAGGCGAGGATCATGGTCCCGTGATGAAGTGGAAGAAGGAGACGCCCCCGGAAGGGCAGTCCGAGCATGAGCCCGAACTCTCGGCCTACCAGAAGGCGCTGCGGAACCGGCTTCTCGCGGCCCCGGTGATGCCCGCACCCGAACCCTGGCGGCCCGTCTTCGAGTACGAGTACGGCATCCCCGTCGGCGGACTGCTCGGGATCGGCTTCGCGACGGCCGCCGACACCGGCCGCGATCTGGTGATGGCCGTCTCCTCCGACGGTCACGGTCTCTTCGACGCCGTGATCGGCGAGAAGATCGCCAGGGACCGCGACCCCGCTCCCGAGGACAGCACCCCCGACGCCGTCGCCGACCTGTCGTGCCCCGGGCTGGGGCCGATCGCCGGAAGCCGCGTACGCATCGCCGGGCTCTTCGGCGGCGGGCTGCACACCACCACCGAAGACGGCTGGACCCTGGAAGTCGTCACCCCGGCCTGGCCGAACGAACGGGTCCTGCTGTCCCGCGACGGCGGGCTCCCCCACGCGGGTCCCAACGGAGAGGAGTGGTGGCACATCTTCCACTCGAACTACTCCACATTCCGTGCAGCCGGCTTCTCCCCCTCCGGCCGAGCGATCGCCGTAGCGACGAGCAGCGACCTCTCCCTGTGGACCCGCAGTACGGACGACCGTCATACCGACGGCTGAGACATGCCCGAGTTCGGGTGGAAGAGCAGAAGGAGGCGGAGTTGAGCGTCACAGGTGTGTGGATCGTCGGCGCGGTGCCCGAACAGGAGGTACGGAATTTGCTGAGCGCTTCGGTGCAGAACTCGGCGCAGGCGCCAGTGCACTTTGACGTGCCTGGAGAGCTGGCTTGGTGGCGAAGCAAGGCGCAGGCGTCCATGTTCACTCCGTCGAGGAGCTCTCCCGGCGATTGGAGCGCCGACGAGGACGCCCTCCGGTTGAGCGCGTTTTTTGACGCCTGCCACGACGACTCCGACCACGCGGAGGAGTTGCGTGACACGGTCATGGATAAGTTTCCCCCCGATGTCGAGGAGGGCTTGTTCGTGGCCACGGCGCGCAAGGCCGACCCGTTCTCCGCCTTGGCTTACGCACTGGGTCCCGATGCGACGCTGCGGCTGCCGGGCTGGTTCGGGGACTTCCTTCTCGATGCCGAGCAAGTCCGTGCTCAACTGCCCGCGGTCGAGGAGGCCCTCGTCCTGACCAGAACCCCACGTCGCGACGCGATCGAGCGAATCCACGCGTGGATGACCGGCTTGGGTGACGACCCCGACCACAACGCGGACGAACTTCTTGACGGCCCGCTCCGCGTTCTCCGCCACGCCGTCTCCTCGGGCCATGGGGCTGCCGGCCAAGTCCGCTGGTACTGACGTAGCCGAACACTGCACGTATCCCGTTCGGAAAGCTGCAGGTAGCATCCGCGAGCGCTTTGGCCTCCTCGGGCTGTGGAACCATGTGAGTGGGGGATTCCTCGATGACGTTTCGACTGCGCGCTGTCCGCGCGTTCGCGTTGCTGGTCGGCTTCTTTCTGATGGGCGTGGTTCTGCTGTCGGCCATGGCGGTACTTGACTGGCTGCTGATGACACGACTGTTCACGGCGCAGGCGGCCTGGTTCGAAGGCACGGTACTGACCGTCACCGTTCTGCTGTCAGCGGCGATTCTGCGGGGTCTCTTCGCCTTTCTACGGGCCGGGCGTCTGGGCCCGATGCCACACGCGGTGGCGGTCACTCCTCAAGACCAGCCCGAGCTGTGGGAACAGATACAGATCGCTGCCGAAGCGACGGGGCAGCGGCCGCCGGATGAGCTCTACCTGGTCGCTGAGGTCAACGCGGGGGTCGCCGAACAAAGCCGCCTGCTGGGCCTGCTCCACGGGCGACGCCGCATGCTCCTGGGCCTGCCGCTGCTTACCGGGCTGACCGTCCCACAGCTGCGCGCCGTCCTCGCCCACGAGTTCGGGCACTACGGCAACCTCGGCACTCGGCTCGGCGGTGTCACGATGCGCGGCCGGGAAGCAGTACTGCACACGGTGGAGGTTTTCCAGAAGGGCAGCACCCGGCTGCACTACGCGATCGGTGCCCTGTACGTCGGCTACGCCCGGATGTTCCTGCGCACCTCGCAGTCCATGGCTCGCCACCAGGAGCTGGCCGCGGACCAGATGGCCGCCCGGCACGCGGGCCGTGACGCGACGGCCGCTGCACTGCGCAT
The DNA here is from genome assembly GCF_003814875.1 of Streptomyces sp. Ag109_O5-1. Taxonomy (GTDB): domain Bacteria; phylum Actinomycetota; class Actinomycetes; order Streptomycetales; family Streptomycetaceae; genus Streptomyces; species Streptomyces sasae. Next base: position 4,675,968 of record NZ_RKQF01000001.1, read on the forward strand.
GCTTCCGGTGCTCACCGGGGCCTACACCCACTACCTGGAGACGTACACCGCGATGGGTAGGTCGCTGGGAGCGCTACCGCCAGTTGGCGAGACGCACGGCGGTTTCCGTCGGCTGCTCGCCGCCCGCACAGGGGAGCAGCTCGCTGCGCTCTCCGCCGGGCAGCGTCCGCCGCGGCCGCACCAGTACGATTCGCACCCGCCGATAGCCGAACGGATCGCCTTTGTCGAGCAGTTGCCCACCGATGGCCGGCCGGATGAATCGGCCGACGAGCCGACCGGGCTGACCCTGCTGCGCGACCCCGACCGGGTGTTCGCCATGCTGGAGGCGCGCACGCTGCCGCAGGAGGCGGCGCGGCTGCGGCGCATGAGTTGGGACGACCTCGTCATGGCCCGCGCGGTCGCCGACGCCGAGGGCTGGTCTCGGCCGCTGCGGGTCGCCGTGGCCAGGGCGCTTCGCTCATCGGTGCAATGCCCAGGTGATTCGGCGGCCGTACGCCGAGATGCCTCGGCCGAGGAGGTGGCCGCCGACCTCTTGCCCGGTTTGGAGGAGATACTCGACGCGTTCGACCGCGGCCTGCTCTGGATGGCGGTCGCCGACTGCATGCCCAAGCCGTATCAGGCGGCGCGGCTGATCGGGCCGTCCGCCCGCAACTTCATTCGGCCCAAGATCTTCGACGGACTCGCGGGCATGGTCCACCTGCGCCTCGCCGAGTCCGGACACGCCAAACCGGACATCGCCTGGTCGAGGCAGCCCGGACTCTTCCTGCCCGAGTCGTGGGAGAAGGGTATGGACGATGCCATCGACGCGGCCGTCGCCGACACGCCCGACACCGCTCCGCTACGCGCCCTGCTTGCCACCCCTCACCGCGTGCCCGCATAGCCGCTGTGCGGCCGGGTTGCCCGTCAACGCAACGATTCCAGTCCGCTTCAACTCGACAAATGGTTCGTGAACACGGCTTGACGTGGATCAAGCCGTCGTTTTTGTGGATGATGTACCGCTGCGGCTGGGGCGCGAAAGCGGGACAGGAAACCGTCCTCGCTGTCGAGATCAGCCGGGACGGCTTCGAGTGGGCGCTGCGTCACGCGTGTCTGTCGAGTTACGTCCGCGGGGTGCATGCCGACCGAGCCACCTGGCAGCGTCAGTTGAAGCATGCGCCTGCTCGCGTGCAGTGGGACCCCGAGCGGGACCCGCACCTCCAGCCCCTGCCGTACCGATCTCTGCAACTCGGCCTTTCCGGGGAGGCCGTACGGCGCTACGCGGACGAGTGGACGGTCGCCATCCGCGACGTGACCCCGCTCGCCCGCGAGATCCATACCCTCGTCAGCGGCGGTGACTTGGCCTCCGCGACCCGGCTGCTGCCACAGGAACGCCCTTATCCCGATCAGGGCGACCATCTCGCCCACCTCATGGGGTGACGGGCCTGCCCGTCGTACGGCAACCCGCGGCCGATGGGCCCCATGGCAGCCGAGGTTCGCCGGGACGGGGGTGTCGTGCCCGGTCGGTTTGGCGCCGGTCGGTGGCTGTCGGTTCGGTGACCACAGCACAGGAGGTGTTCGTCTCCATGATGCGCACGCAGATCGCCCCTGCGCTGCGGGCGCTCGGGTTCAAGGGCTCGGGGCAGATCTTCGAACTGCCCCACCCGGCGTCGTGGGCTCTCCTCGGTTTCCAGAAGTCCGCGTACAACACGGCGAGGCATGTCGAGTTCACGGTCACGGCCCGGCAGCCTGGCACAGTCGCGTAGGAAGCCTCCTTCCCTCGGCCCAGGACACCTGGAGTGATCCGAGCCGCCTGACTGGTTCCGTCATGGCCGCGTTCACCGGCTACGCGCTCCCAGGCCATCAGGGAGCAGCTCCCCTCGTGACGGCCGAGCCGAGGCACTGATGTCCGGGTGAGCATCGGGTGATGCCAGGCGTGCGTACGAAGGAAGTCCGGCCATGTGCAGCCGCCATCGTGTCAGCATCGCGGCCGGCGTGTACGTGGGACGTACACCCGAACGCGCAAGGAGTTCAGGGACGTTCGCCTCCGTGGCACGGGGCCTGAATACAGAACTGCTCCAGGGCTCTCAGGACCTGGCGCAGTTCGCTGGGCAAGCTGGTCGGCCACAACCTCATGCTGGTACACGTCCCGCCGGCACCGGTCCGACTGGATCGTGCAGAAATACCCTAGGGGGCCTCAGTCGCCATGGGCGACCAGCTCGGCGTCGGCGTCCAGTGCGTCGAGCACCGCGTCGCCGTTCTCCCTGGCCCACTCGGTCAGCATGTGGATCGGATCGATCAGCGTCGTACCTAGCGGAGTGAGCTCGTACTCGACGCGGGGCGGCGCCTCGGCGTAGGCGTGGCGGCTGATGAGTCCGTGCGCCTCGAGCCGTCGGAGTGTCTGGGTGAGCATCTTGCGGGAGATGCCGCCGATCAGCCCGATCAGCTCGCCATGGCGGACCGGGCCCTTGCTGAGGCCGTAGAGCACGACCACCGTCCACTTGTCGGCGATGAGCTCGACCGCCAGACGCGCCGGGCAGTCGGCGAGAAAGGGATCACCGGAACCGAAACCGCTCATGGCGGCAAAGGTACCCGGGCCACGGGTACCTGCTGGTTCCTGTCGGAAACCTAGCCTGGGTTCTCTCCCCCCTCCAGAGCTAGGAGAGTCATGCGAGTCATCACCCAGCAGACGCTCGGCGGTCCCGAGGTGCTCACCGTCGTGGACGTGCCCGAGCCCCGGCCCCTCCCGACCGAGGTTCTCGTCCGCGTCAGGGCGATCGGGCTGAACCCGCTGGAGGCGCGCCTGCGCGCCGGTGAGTTCCCGCTGCTCGGCCGGCCGCCGTTCGTGCTCGGCTGGGACATCAGCGGTGTGGTCGAGGAGGGGTCGCAGTCGTGGCGGTTCCGGCCCGGCGACGAGGTGTTCGGGATGCCGCTGTTCCCGCGGGCGGCGAGCGCGTACGCCGAGGTCGTGTCGGCGCCGGCGTTGCACCTGGCACGCAAGCCGGCCTCGCTCTCGCACGTCGAGGCGTCGGCCCTGCCGATCGTCGGGCTGACGGCGTGGCAGGGCCTCGTCGACCTCGCCGGCGTGACCGAGGGCGACCGTGTCCTGGTCCACGGCGGAGGTGGCGGGGTCGGCCATGTCGCGATCCAGATCGCGAAGGCGCTCGGCGCGCATGTGATCGCGACCGCAAGCGGGAGCAAGCGGAAGTTCGTCGAGGGGTTCGGCGCCGACGAGGTGATCGACTACACGGCGGTCGACTTCACCGAGGCGGTCCGCGACATCGACGTCGTGCTCGACACGATCGGCGGCGACACCGTCGAGCGGTCGCTCGAAGTGCTCCGCCCGGGCGGTCACCTGGTGACGGCGGTCGCCGAGGAGGATTCGGAGCTCATCGCCAGGTACGAGGCGGCCGGCATGCGCTTCAGCGGCATCGCGGTCGACCCCGATCCGATCGCCCTGCGAGGTCTCGTCGAACTCGTCGAACAGGGCAGGCTCCGGGTCCATGTGCAGGAGACGTTCCCGTTCGAGCGTGTCGCCGACGCACACCGCCTGCTCGACGGCGGTCACCTCCAGGGCAAGCTCGTCCTCACCGTCTGATGCCGTCGTGGGGCCTCGCCGCCCCGATTCGACAAGGGCAAAGGCCTGAGGCGGAAGGCGGGAGGCCGGGCGGGGGTCAAGCTGAGCACCCCTTTCGGGGCGGCCGAGGGGGTGGCGTGCCGACAAAATCAGTGGCCGCCCGAACCCGCCGACCCCAAGCTGTACGGCATGGACCAACCGCAACGCGGGATCCGTGCGGCCTACGGGGACTCCACGATCACCGTCTACCAGGCGTACTCCCCGGAGATCGGGCTGCCCGCCGTCCGCGAGGGTCGTTTCCCCGCCGTGTGGAAGCGCGACAGGATGACCTGGACCACCAAGGCGTGGTCGTAAGATCCCCCGCTGGTGGTCGACACAGCTTGTGGGGGCGAACATGGAGAGACCGGACGACCGCATCGCATCCGTTCTGCGCTTCGCTGCGGAACTCGTCGCCTGGGTGGCCAGTCCCTGGGCCTTGTCCAAGTACTCATGGCTGCTTGCCGTCTTGGCGGTGGCGGTACTGATCGGCCTCCCGGCCGTCTTCTCCACTCCGGGAGACAAGGCGCAGGTGATCATCGCTGTTCCGGGTACGGTCACGATCCTGCTCGTGCTGCTTCAGCTCGCTGCTGCCGCGATCGCCGCATGGTTGGCGTGGCCCATCTATGCGGCAGTCCTCGTGTCTCTCCTCGTGGCCGCCACCCTCGTCACGGAACGTCAACGCTGGCAGTGGCTACTCTCCACGGACCGGCGCACTGGCTGAGCTGCGGAGAGGTGGCACCGGAGTGCCTTCGCTCGCCGGACACGCCCGCCACTTCCTTGCCTCTCCCTATCCTTCAGTGAAGTACGTATACGGCGCCACCGAGACTCCTTCGGAGACCGCGCGTTCGTCGTCCTCGCCGGCCTCCGGGTCGAGGTCGCGCGCCCACAGCGAATGCATGGACCACACGGAGAAGCCGGCGTGGAAGTCGTGGCCGATGTCTGAGGGTGTGCTTGAGTGCCCGAGGGCGTGGAGGTCCGCGACAACGTCATCCAGAAAGCGATGGGTCAGCTGAACCCCGTCGTAGTGCGCTTCGGCATCGCCGCCTTCGCCGCCGTAGCCGATCTCCACGAGTTCGACCGTCGCGTCAGCCGCGTAGGTGATCACCAGCGTGGGTGAGGTGGTGTACACGGCCCGCTGTCCACCCGGGCCGTGATACGGAGACCCGACGCGCTCCTCGACCTGCGATCGCGGATCGCCGATTCTGACGAGGGCCACGCCTTGTCCTGGAATGATCTCCATGATGACCATCCTGCCACCCAGGACAAGCACTCGGGAGTCCGCGCAGAGAGCAGAGCGCCGCCGCTCCGTCCGGCGAAGGTCTGTGAGCGAGGCTTGACATGGGTCATCAAGCCGCTTTCACAGACTCCAGTGGCCTGGGTGGCCTCTGACCTGCACCCATCCTGGCGTCTCGTACCGATGGGCATCGCCCCGGCTTCCTGCGTCGATCGACGGCAGGCAGGTCCTCGGACGTCAGTCCACCGGCTCGCTGCGCGGTTCCGGTGGGCGGATGCGCTGGCCCGGGTCGGGGGCCCGGGTGGACTTGGCCGTTCGCCACAGCAATAGACAGCACAGGACCGTCACTGTCAGACCGAGCAGCCACACGAGCACCAGGCCGACCGTCGCACCGAGTGACCGGTGACCATGGTCCGTCGTGAACGCTGCGGGAGCTGCCGCTCCGAGAGCGAGCAGCGCTACCCCTGGACAGGTGACGAAGTACGCATAGATCCACAGCAACCACGGAATGCCGAACCTGGCTGGGTTCCGGGGCGACCCAGGATTCCCAGCCGAGGCCTCCCGGTACGCGTGGACTCAGATGTTCGCGGATGTAACGGCCCAGCTGTCCGATACCGACATGGTCCTCGACGAAACGCGAGAAGTTGAACACCGCACCGGGGATGGTCAGTTGCAACGCGAGGATGTTGTGCTGAGTGGTCTGCCGTTGAAGGATCTCCTGCCTCAGGGCTACGAATTCGGCCAGTGGCCCTTCGGAATCGTGATCCGATGATGTGCTCACCCACCACCCCCGGTTGTCCCGCCGACAGCTCACTCCGATCGCGCACGGGAGCTCCGCAAGAGCGTCCGGCACCTGCCGAACGGAACACGCCTGCCGCGTCGGAGTACGCCGAGCCGCAACGACGATCGTGTCGTGCCGACGACGTCGATAGGCAGCGCGTCCCTCGGGGGCGAAGGCTGCGGCGGGAAGCGGCAATTCACGGGGAGCGGTGAGGATCACTCGATGCCCAGCGGTCCGATGCCCAGGTCCTCACGCATGATGTCGCGCATGCGCGCAGTGGCCGCGCGCCGCTGCGCTATCAGGGGCGCTTCCTCGGCGGAGCCGACAGCCATTCCTCGGGCGTAGGCGTCGCGGAGTGCGCGCAGACCGTGGAACGCCTCGTTTCCGGCCGTCACGACCTGCGGCGGTCCCACGAGCCAAAGCCGTTCACTTGCTGTGTAGATGCCGGTGCCGCGGACGGCCTCTCGTACGGCCGCGTCACGTGCCGACGCCGACATGTGATCGCCCAGGGCGACGGCTCGTATCTCTTCACCCGCGTCTTTGAGGGCGGCGACGAACACCGTGTACACCTCGCGCCGTATCTCCAGCGCGTGCCTGTCTTCTTCTCGTTGCCACCGATTGCGATCGGCGATCAGAGTGGCTGCAATCCCGATGGCGGCACCAGCCAGTGTGGAGAGCAAGGGCATCCAGTCCATGTGCCGCAGCCTGTCCGAAGCGGTGCGTCGGCGCCAGTGGGTCCCGCTGGGCACGCGTACACGTCGATGTCAGAGCACGAACATATCCCGTTGGACCCGCACATCTCGCCCACCTGAACGGATGACGGCCTCATCCACCCGACAGCCGGTTCCGGTGACCGGGCGGCGCGGACCGAGTCGGCGGCCCTGAGCAGACGGGTCACGCACTGGGGCACCTCCTCCCCGGCGGGGCCGCGACGCGGCGGGCCAACGCGCTCTTCGGCATGCGACCGCGGGTCGCCGGGGATTCATGGGGTGAGCTCGAACCGGGGCGTCGAACCGATTCGGCAAAGCCTTGCCCGTCGCCGACGTCGAAGAGCGAGGACCGGAGGGAGGCGCGCGGATGGGCCGCGCCATGCTGCCCGGTGGCTGTCTCCGACCGTGCATTACCCTCTCGACCCATGTCTGACCTGCCCGATCACACCAGTGCGATCATCGACGCGATAGTCGATCACGTCGGCCGCTCGACGCTTCCGTTCCAGCGGGCTCATCGCGAGGAACAACACGCTACGGCCTTCTGGTTCAACGAACTCGTGGAGACGACCTCCGAGGGCGAGGTCATCCGGCAGTACCTCGTGACCGCCAGTGAGCCGGCGCGGGTCGAGTTGGCCGAGTTCACCCTGCGCCCCGAACTGTGCGCACCCGCGATGAGCGCCGAGAAGCTGATGATGGTCGACTTCGCGGAGGGGTGGACCCATCTCGGCGATCTGGGGGTGGCGGTCATGCCCTCCGCCGGGCTGCACGCACACGGCGCCCGCAAGGGCTGGCACTGGACGACCGACGAGATCACCGACGGCATCGCGGCCACGGAACAGGACATCGCCGACCTCGGTGAGTCGCCGGTCCCGGCCTATCTGCTGGGTCACGTCAACGACGGGGACGTCTCCCGGGAGCAGGCTGTCGTGATCGGCCGGATCACACGCTCGGACGACGGCGGCATCCGGTGGATCGGAGACCTGCCACAAGGGTGCGTGGGCGCACCGGTGTTCATCGGCGTACCCCTCGACGACAACAGTTTCAAGCTGGTGTGCGTCGGAGTGACACTCCCCGCCGGCGACCACCACACCGTTGCCGCCTTCGACGGCATCCGCGCCGCCTTGAAGGCCTTCCCGCCGGACAGCACGTCAGCCCCTGACGGGGCCGGGACCGTTCCTCGGCCGGGCGAGCAGAAGCGGCGCTGGTGGCAGCGGCGCGGCTGACGCCGCACGGCACCGCCGGGCCTCGCGTCCGCGCCGACGGCCGCCGTTCGGATCGCCCAGGGCGGCCCTTCAGGTGATTGCGGACGCCGCATGGGCCGGACAGCGCCACCGCGGGGGTACGACGTCTCAGCACAGGACGAACCCAGAATGCCGTGAGGAGCTTGGGGATGTACGCAGCAATCCGGCGGTACGAAGGCGTGACCGATTCGGCCGAGGCGGCCCGTCTCGTGAACGAGGGGTTCGTGCCGCTCATGCGTCAGGTCTCCGGCTTCGTGGCCTACTTCTGGATCGATGCCGGGGACGGAGTGATGGTCTCGACCAGCGTCTTCCAGGACCAGGCCGGTGCCGATGAATCGATCTCGAAAGCTGCGGACTTCGTACGGGACAACCTTGCGTCACTGCTTCCCAACCCGCCCGAGGTCATGGCCGGCGTGGTGGTGGCGTCCGCGTGACAGTGCTCGGACCAGCCGCACGAGCTGGTTTCCAAGGCCGTTCCGGCCTGCGCGCTCGCGCCGATCGGAGCGGATGACGTCGGTCGGGCGGAGCCAGATCGGGCGGAGCTCGGTCGGGTGGAGCTCGGTCGGGTGAGGGGGTCGTGGGACTGGCGGACACCTGGTTGCGGCTTGGCCTGGGTACGGATCGGAGGCCCGGCTCGGTGCCGGGCCTCCTCGGCTCTGTGGTTCAGGGTTTGCCGTCGCCGCACTTCGGCTCGGCGGGCCTGGCCTGCCCGGCCGTCGGCGGGAACGGCTGGGTGCCGTTCTTGGTGACCGGCCGGAAGTAGTGGTCCAGGGCCCAGGCGGCCACATGGGCGCCGGCCCGGCAGCCGGCCACGTCCGCCGTGCGGGAGTGGACGCCGCCCCACACCCGGGCGTCGACGACGTCCCGGTCGAGGTCGTCGGCGGACCCGTAGTACCGCGTGGTGCCGGTGACGTCGGAGGGGACGTAGAGGTCGATGTGCGAGGTGCCGAGGACGCCGGTCAGGGCGCGTGCCACGGCGGCGGCGACGGTCGTATGGCCCGCGACGTAGTCCGGGTGCGGCGGGGTGACGAGCAGCGGCTCCCAGGCGGGGTCCGCCGTCGTCGCGGGGTTGCCGTCGGTGTCGGCGAGGCGGATGGCGGTGATCGGCCGCCAGGTGCCGTAGTGGAGCTTGGCGTCCCATGCCGTGATGACGGCATCGGTCGCCGACGCGTTCACCGCGGCGAACAGCCGGGCCGTCTCGGTGATGCCGAGCCGGTGCCGGGCGGCGTGGTCCCGTACGGCGGTCTGGACCTGTTCGACCAGGTTGCCGCTGAAGAAGAGGGCGGTCTCGGTCTGCTGCGCGCTCCGGCCCGAGCCGGTCTTCGCGCCCATGGCCTTCAGTTCCTGGAAGTCCTCGGCGTAGGCCGCCGAGGAGAGGGCGGGCGGTCCGCCGGGGCGGAACTGCTGCGGGGAGGCGAGCAGGAGGGGGCGGAGCCTGGCGAGCCAGGTGTCGATGAAGGGCTGGAACGCGGGTGGGGTGGGCCGCCAGATCCCCGGCGCCGGGGAAGCGGTGAAAGGAACGTCCGCGAACCTTCCGTCCCCTTCCCGGAGTTCGATGATGCGGGCGGCGGCGCGCTTTCCGTAGTCGACGCCGCGGTCTCTGGCCTGACCGGCCGGAAGAGCGGCGAGCGAGTCCGCGTAGGCGGTGTCGAGCCGTGCCTTGGCGGCAGGGAAGTAGGCGAGCAGCACGTCGTGGGCCGCGGTGGCGGCGGCCGCCGCGGAGGAGGCCTTGGCCGGACCGCGCTCGTGCCATTTGTAGAGGGCGTAGCCGCCTTCGATCCCCACCACCGCGTTGTACACGGCGACGGAGACGAACCCCTCCCAGATCGCCGCCTGCCCGGAGGGACGTGGGCCCAGGCCGGCCTTGATCGTGTCGGTGGCGATGGCGTTCCACTCGCGGACCACGGCCGCCGGGTCCGCCGCGGTTCGGGTGCCTGCGGCGGAGGGAGTTGTCGTGGCGGTGAGCGTCACGAGGGCGAGGGCCGCGACGGCGCAGATGAATCCCCGGACACGTGAACGCGGCGGAACGGCAAGAGGGGGCTCTTGATGCACAGCTTGCTCCCTGGAGTCGAGTGCCCAAGGCTTAGCAACGGCCCACTGGACGAGCAAGACAACTCGCCGCGAACCGGGCAGGCCGGGGGCGCGCTCGAAGGCCTACGGATCAAGCCGTCGTTCCGGTGGATGATGTACCGCTACGGCGGGGGCGCCTCACATCCCGCGGCGCTGCTCCCGGACGGCCTTCATGAGCTCCTCCATGGCGGACTGGGTCTCGCGGCCGCGCCGGTCGTCGATCGCTTCGAGAGCGGCGGCTGCGGCCTCGCGGATCTGATGGGGGAGCCCGTCGGCCGCCGTGAGCCGGTATGCGGCCTTGCGGCGCGCCATGCGCTCGGTGGCGTCCACCGCGTCGGGGCCGGCCAGCGGAAAGGCGGCGGCCCGGTATGCCGATATCCCGAGCACCATCATGTCCGCGATTCCGTCGGAGTATCCGAGCGCCGCGGCCTTGCCCTGGCCTTCCCGAATCGTTGCGATCATCAGACGGCGGGACAGGATCGTACCGAGCGTGCCGCCGCCGGCCAGGGAAAGTGCGCAGGTGACGGCGAGGAACGGTCCGTCCCATGCGTAGCCGGTGAATCCTCCCAGGATCGCGAGCGCGACGGTCCATGCGGCCGCTGTCCGGGCGCTTATCTGCTCGGGTGTGGTGTCCATGGCGAAAGTGTCCCAGCCGGTACGGCCGGCACCGGCGCGGGGTGGACCGCCGACGTCGGACATCGACCGTCGGAAACCGGACATCGACCGTCGGGCCATCGGCAGTCGGACGTTGGGCCGTCGGGCATCGACCGTCGGGCAGTCGCGTCAGCAGTCGGGCATCCGGCACAGGCAGTCGGCCGTCGGAGATCGGCCGACGGCGGTCAGGCCCACGGCGGTCGTCTCACGTCGGCAGTCGGGCATCCGGCATAGGCAGTCGACCGTCGGAGATCGAGCGGCGGACGGCGACAGTCGGCCGTGGGGCCGCCGGCGGTCAGGCGGCGGACGTCGGCAGTCGAGTATCGGGCCGCCGGCGGTCAGGCGTCAGGCCCCAGATGTCAGATGTCGAGCCCCGAGTCCGGCTCAGCGCCCGCGCCCTCGCCGTCACTCTCCGTCCGAGGGGCCCGATCGCAGTGGGTGCCGGTCATGGGTTTCATGGGTATGACCGGCGCCCCTCTGCCGTCCGCCGGGGCGTCTCGTGTCTGTCGGTCAGTCCTTGGCGCGGGCGGGCAGTCGCCATCCCGGGCGCGGGAAGTGGCAGGTGTAGCCGTCCGGGTAGCGCTCCAGGTAGTCCTGGTGCTCGGGCTCGGCCTCCCAGAAGGGGCCGACGGGCTCGACCTCGGTGACGACCTTGCCCGGCCACAGCCCGGACGCGTCGACGTCCGCGATGGTGTCCTCGGCGATCCGCTTCTGCTCGTCGTCCACGTAGTAGATCGCCGAGCGGTAGCTGAGGCCGATGTCGTTGCCCTGGCGGTTCTTGGTGCTCGGGTCGTGGATCTGGAAGAAGAACTCCAGGATCGCGCGGTAGTCGGTCTGCTCGGGGTCGAAGAGGATCTCGATGGCCTCCGCGTGCGTGCCGTGGTTGCGGTACGTCGCGTTCGCCACGTCACCCCCGGTGTATCCGACCCGGGTCGCCGTCACCCCCGGGAGCCGGCGGATCAGGTCCTGCATCCCCCAGAAGCATCCGCCCGCCAGCACGGCCCTCTGCGTCTGCGCAGCCATTTCGGCCCCTCCAATATCTGTCAGCTCGGTCATCCGGGTCACCCGGTCGGCACACCACCGGCATCCCACGGCCACTCACCTCAACACGCGAGGGCTCCGAGCGATTCCGAGGCCCGTTGGTCCGTCCGCCGCCCGGGTGTCCTGGTCACCGCGAGCGGAAGGTCACCTCCGGGTAGTCCGGGGAGGGGCCGTTCAGGACGGGTTCGGGGATGCTCCGTAGGTGGAGGGCGAAGAAGGCCGCCACGTAGGTGCGGGTGAGCTGGACGGCGCGTCGGGCGGAGAGCATCGTGTCCGGGGGTTCGGGGATGCCCAGCTTCTCGGCGAGGACCGGGATGTCGGTGAAACTGGAGTGATCGGAGCCGGTGACGGTCAGCCACCGTTTCCAGCCGGTGAGGCGGTTCCAGGCGTCCGTCCAGGTGGGATCCTCGTCGGTGCCCACGGGGTGGCCCATCAGCATGAACGGGCGGCCGCCCAGGCCGTCGTCGGGGACGGGCGAGAAGATGGTGCCGTCGAGGTCGACCCCCGCCAGGACACGTTTGTCATGGGCCATCGTGGAGACTGCGGCGGCGCCGCCGAGGGAGTGTCCTGCCACGCCGATCCGGCTGCTGTCGATCATGCCGGCGTGGCGCCAGGCCTGGTGGCGGCGGTTGGTCACCGCGTCGATGACGAACGAAGGTCCTTCGCCCGGCTCTCCTGGATGGTCGCGGGCGGGTACGCGTCGGGGTCGTCGCAGACGGCGCAGGTCAGGGTCTTCCCGTCGGGGAACGTGGTGCCGGTGTTCTCGTAGGTGTGGTCGACCAGGGCGACGACATAGCCACGGCTGGCCAGGTCCTCGGCGAGGCTGGTGATCTCCGTGCGGGGCATGGTGAAGCCCGGGGAGAGCAGCAGCAGCGGGTATCTGCCGTGCCGGGGGACCGCGTCGGTGTGCGACCAGGTACGGGTCCCGCTGACCGCCTCGGGCGGGATCGTGGTGCCGGGGAGCTTCGTCCGGAGCAGCAGCCGGGCGGCCTCGGTGGTCATGTAGGGGGCGGGACCGCCGGTACCGGGGCGGGCGGGGTACTACATCGACACCATGAGTTGCCGGGGGCCCGCCGAGGGGACCCAGGGGTTCTGACGGTGCTCGTCGACGAGGTGCAGGATGTGCCGGCCGACTGCGTACGGCCCGGTCGGGGCGGGCAGTTCGGCCGGGGACACGTCGGTGTCGGCGGCCGCCCGGGTGCGGTTCACGGAGGCGGCGGCCGGGGCGGCCGATGCGTGCGCCGCCGCGGCCATGGGCAGCGGCAGGGCCAGGGCCAGTAAGGCGGCGGTGACGGTGCGACGGGTTCTGGGTCGTCTGGTCATGCCGGTGACGCTAGATCCCCGGCGGCGGAGCCGGCGTCCGCTCGGAGAGGTAACCCGGTGTCCCCTCGGAGATGTAGCGGACCGTTCCTAATCAGTGAGCAGGAGTGAGTCTTGGACCCATACCTGGTCACTGCGGACACCCCGAACGGTTTTGGATGTCCTGGTCGCCCGCGTACTCGCCGCGTCCGGCGGCACGGATCGTGTCCGTGGTCCGGGGATGCGGGGGCGGGGTCCCTCACGCCCAGGGGCACGCCGGTCGGCCTGGACGGTCCGATGCCCGTGCACATCGCTCTGGTGTGCACGGGGCGGTGTCGTCCGTCGCCGGATCGGGTGCCCCTGGGCGCGTCGTCCGATCGCGATGCTCGCCGCATCGTGCCGGGTGGTCCTACGGGTGGGGCTGGCCATCGGCTTTTGCCAGTGCTGGGCGCCCCACTTACTGGTGTAGGCCGGGTCCACGGCGATGACCGCGATACCTGTGGCGTCGGCCATGGAGGCCAGCCGGGCGCGGAGCCTGCCGGTCGGCATGCCGGAGATGAGCTGCCGGAATCGGCGCTTGCGCCCGTGCTTCTCTCTGGTTTTCTCGGCCTGGAAGTCGAGGTCTTCGACCGCGATGGCCTTGACGCTGCAGCTCTTGGCCCAGTTCAGCAGCCGTGTGAGGGCGTGCCGTACCTGGGCGTCGCGGTGCTGGGCGTTGCCAGACAGGTCATAGAAGAACCGGCGCGGCTGGCCGATCGGGTTGCCGTGAGTGTCGAGGCGCCATGCGGCGAGGTGGTCGGCATTGGTGTCCACGCCGATCACGCCATCGGCGAGGGCGGCTTTGAGCGGGATGGTCCTGGTGGGTGGGATCTGCCAGGAGGCGTCCACGTACCAGCGCCGGCGCCCCGTGTCGATGGGGGTCCCCCCGCTCGAGCGAAGCCGAGAGTGGGGGAGGATGCGGTAGGCCACGGCCCGGTCGGCCTCCACGCGGTCGGCCCGCTCCTGCCCCCGGTGAGGGAACCGCACCGGCGCAGCGAGTACGTACCGGCCGTGCTTGGCGTTCGCCAAGTCGGCGAGCGGGGCCGGGAGCTTGATCGATACTGCGCCCTCGGGCGTGATGCGGATCGTCTCGTTGCCGAACCTTTTCCCCGACTCGCCGTCCGCCTGGAGGAACCAGCGCTCGGCTTCCCACCGCTCACGCCACTCGGTCTCGGTGAGCTGCGCCTTGTCGAGGTTGTGGCGGGTGCTCAGCAGACGTTTACCGCCACGCACGACACGCACCCGGCCTGCTTCCCAGTCGGCCCGAACCTGGTCGAGCCGGTCCTCCAGCACATGCAGCCGTCGCGTCTTGTGGAACCACTCGTGCGCGGAGCGGTAGCCGCCCGGAGCCTGCTTGGTGCCCTTCTCCCCGACCGGCAGCGACAGCCGGTGCCGGATCGTTGTGATACCGGCTTCGAGGGACTGCACGTGTGCGGCTTGGCCGCGTCGGGCGAGCGCCCACTGGTCATGCGTGGCCTTCGTGATCGACCCGGCCCACCTGGACGACGACTCGGCCGTCAGGTCCCTCTTACGGGCCGCCCATGACTCGGTGGAGTGCTCCAGGCCGTCAGCGCAACGCGCTTTGAGGTCCTTCGAGGCGAGCGAGCCCAGGTGCGCCCCCACCAAGCGCAGAACCTTCTCATCCTCGGGCATGAGGTCCTTGAGCCGGGCACGGATCGCTGCACCGGAGGGGCCGAGAGCCACGAACGGCGCGGCAATCGGGCGGAGGTCAGCCATGTTCGGCGGCTTCCAGTGCCTTGCGGGCGCGGTTCTTCGCCGACCTGCGTCCGTACAGGCGGGCGCAGAACGAGGTCAGCACCTCCGCCATGTCCCGCACCAGGTCGTCTTCGACCTCGCCGTCGTCCAGGACCAGCAGGCGACGGCCCGTCGCGGACAAGGCGGCCTCGACAAGCTCGACGTTCATCCGGCCAAGCCGGTCCTTGTGCTCCACCACCACGCAGGTCACGTGCGGGTCGGCCAGCAGACGCCGGGCCCTGGAACGGCAGCCGTTCATCCCGGAAGCGATCTCCGCCTCAACACGAACGACTCGGTGACCGGCCTTCGCTGCCCACGCCGACAGCCGAGCGACCTGGCGTTCCAGATCGGTCTTCTGATCGTGCGAGGACACGCGGGCATACAGGCCCAGACCGCCGATGGCCTCGGGCGTGGTGTTCGCGTCGATGTTCACAAGGATCGTGCGTGGCCCGACCCGCTGAGCCGGTACCGGCAACATCCCCTCACGGAACCAGCGATACGCGGTCTGCGGATGCACGCCCTGCGTCTTCGCCCATTCCGTCAGATTCACGCTCTGACAACGACACTCACTCATACATGGTTACGCTCACCTACCCGACTTCGAGGACCAGCAGGTGGCGACCCCCTGTAAACCCCCTGGAGAACCCGCCTACCCGGAACAGACCCGGAAATTGGGTTGCCCCGGCGCCGCCGGGACGGCTGAATGCGGTGTATGGCCGACATTCATGGCTCTTACGACGACCTGTTCACCGCTGTGCCCACCGCGCTCGCCGCACTCCTGGACGAGGGGGACGTGGGGGGCACCGTCGCCGTCTTCGTGGACGGGGAGCCCGTGGTGGACGTGTGGGGTGGGTTCGCCGACGCCGGGCGGACGGTTCCGTGGGAGCGGGACACGATCGTCGGGGTGTATTCGGTGACCAAGACGATGACGGCGTTGTGCGCGCTCGTCCTGATCGACCGGGGTGAGCTGGATCCGGACGCGCCGGTCGCCCGGTACTGGCCCGGGTTCGCCGCGGTCGGCAAGGAGAAGGTCCTGGTGCGCCAGCTGCTGTCGCACACCGCCGGACTGCCCGACTGGGACGGCCCGGTCGAGGAGTTGTACGACTGGACGACCGCCACGGCGCGGCTCGCCGGTCAGGCTCCGCGGTGGGAGCCGGGTACCGCCGCCGGGTATCACTCGCTCACCCAGGGGTTCCTGGTGGGTGAGGTGGTGCGGCGGATCACCGGGCGGAGCCTGGGCGAGTTCTTCGCCGCGGAGGTGGCCGGACCGCTCGGCGCGGACTTCCATATCGGGCTGGGGGCCGAGCACGACCGGCGGGTGGCGCTCAGCGTGCCGCCGCCCGGCAAGGACGAGGACTACGTGGCCGGTGCGGCAGGCCGCGACGCGACACCGGCCGCCGCCACCGCCCTGCGGGTCCGGGACGGCAACAGCATCGCCTGGCGTCGTGCGCAGATCCCCGCGGCGAGCGGCTTCGGCAACGCCCGCTCGGTCGCCCTCGTCCAGTCGCTGCTCGCCTGCGGCGGAACCGTCGGCGGGGTGCGGGTCCTGTCGCCGGAGGGGTGCGAGCGGGCGCGGGAGGTGCAGTTCGAGGGCGAGGACCGCGTCCTCGGCATGCCGGTCAGGTACGGCCTGGGCTACGGCCTCTTCGGCAACGCCCTCGGCTGGGGCGGCTGGGGCGGCGCGCTCGTCTGGGTCGACCCCGACGAGCGGATGGCGATGGCGTACGTGACGAACCAGATGCGCGAACCCGCGGCCGACAACCGGGGCATCGAGCTGGTCATGGCCGCGCAGGACGGCCTCAAGGGGCTACGCGCCTGAAGGGGGCTGTACGCCTGACGGAGGCTGCGCGCCTGACGGGGCTCAGCAGGGCGGCTTCGCCTCCAGGTGGTACGTCGTGTCCACCCAGAAGCCGCCCATGGCCTCCGCCTTGATCTCCAGGACGTACTGACCCGGCGTCAGCGGTGTGATGCCACCCCAGACTCCCCAGGCGAAACGGCGGATCAGGCCGGTGCGGAACGGGCCGGCGAACTCCTGCAGCCGCAGCTCGACGCCGTTCAGGAACGCCGTGGCCCTCCTGACCCCCGGTATCTGGGGAACCTTCGAATGCCCCCTGGTGTGCTGCATGTTGAGCACCGGGAAGAACACCGGCCGGTCCGAGGGCACGGCACAGGTACGGACCACCCGGCCGCCGTAGGTACCGGCAAGGAACCAGAGGTCGTCCGGCTGCTTCCAGTCGGCGTGCTCGCCGGTGGTGTCGAATACCGGGCTCACCGCGTCCGGGGCGGACAGCGCCCACTTCCACCACCGCCCGGCGAGCACTCCGCCCTGCTCGTCGCTCAGCCGCCAGGTGCTGCTGCCCACCGACTCCGTACCGCCCACGACGCCCTCCCCTGCACGCCCCCGGAAGCGGGGCCCGCCTCGATCAGAAGGTCATTATCCGGGGTGAGGCCCGGGGTTAGGCTCGCCGCATGGACGTCCAAGTGGAGATCGCCGGCGACGTGAGTCCCGAACTCGTCGACGCCTTCGGCCGGCTGCTGCCGCAGTTGTCCTCGACCGCCGCCCCGCTCGACCACGCGGCGGTCGAACGGATGCTGACCTGCGACGCGAACACGGTGCTGGTCGCCCGGGTGGCGGGCACGATCGTCGGCATGCTCACCCTCGTGCTGCTGCCCCTGCCGGCCGGGCTGCGCGGCCGGATCGAGGACGTGGTCGTGGACGGGGACGCGCGGGGCAGGGGGATCGCCGGTCTGCTCGTCCAGGAAGCGCTGCGGATCGCCGCGCAGGCCGGCGCCCGGACCGTCGACCTCACCTCACGGCCGGACCGCGAGGCCGCGAACCGGCTCTACGAGCGCATCGGTTTCGAGGCACGGCAGTCGAAGGTGTACCGGTACCCGGTCGAACGGCCCTGACCGGCCCGCACCGGCGGACAGACGGACACGCAGGCACACAGACACGCAGCAGACAGCAGACAGCAGACAGCAGACAGGGGGAGCAAGCGGAATGAGCGGTGGGATCTTTCTCATCGGTGGGGGCTGGGACGCCGTCGAGGTGTACGAGCCCCTGGTACGGGCCGCGGGTGGCGGCCGGGGTGCGTGATCGTCGACGAGGGGGACGGGGCGGAGCAGTTCGCGCGGTACGCGGGGGCGTTGCGGGCCGCCGGGGAGTGTGTGCCGCTGCTGGTGCCGCTCGGCGGAGCGTTCGAGGCAAACCTCCTGAAGGAGGGCCTGGACGGGTTGCTGGTGTGCGGTGGGCTCACACCGGCCTATCAGGAGGCGTTCGCGCACTGCCTGGAGCCGCTGCCGGAGCTGCTCGCCGAGCACGGCCTGCCCTACGCCGGGTTCTCCGCGGGTGCCGCCCTCGCCGCCCGGCGGGCCGTGGTCGGGGGCTGGCTGGTGGGCGGCGTCCCGGTCTGTCCGCCGGACACCGCCGAGGACCTGGAGGAGGTCGAGGTACGGCCGGGTCTCGGGCTCGTGCCGTTCGCGGTGGACGCGCACGCGGCGCAGTGGGGCACGCTGGGCCGGCTGGTCGCGGCCGTGTCCCGCGGGTCCGTGCCGTACGGTGTCGCGATCGACGAGAACACCGTGCTGGAGACGGCGGACGGCGAGGGCCGGGTCGGCGGGCGCGGGCGGGTGCATGTCGTACGGCCGTCGGGTGACGGGGCGGGCGCGGTCGTACGGTCCTACGCGGCCGGCGAGGCCGTCCCGCTGGGTCAGCCGCCGCTGCCGTAGGGGCGGGTGAGGATCTCCAGGCGGTGGCCGTCGGGGTCGTCGAAGTAGGCGCCGCGGCCGCCGTCGTTGGTGTTGATCTCGCCGGGGCGGCTGTGGGACGGGTCGGCCCAGTAGGTGAGACCGGCCTCCTGGACGCGGGTGAAGATCTCGTCGAAGTCGTCCTCGGAGACCAGGAAGGCATAGTGCTGCTTCGGGATGCTCCCGGGGGTGTCCATGTAGTCGAGGGTGACGCCGTTCGGCAGCGCGACCGGGGCGAACGGGCCGTAGTCCGGACTGACCTCGAGGCCGAGGATGTCGGCGAGGAACCTCGCCGAGGCATGCTTGTCGTGTGCGGCGACGATGGTGTGGTTCAGGTTCACGGTCATCGTGGGACCTCTTCCCGTCCGGCTTCCTGTCCGGCGCACCTCCGGCACCGAACAAGGCAGGGCCTGCATTGTTCGGTGCCGGGAGGATCAGATGGTCGCCGTGTCGATCACGAAGCGGTAGCGCACGTCGCTGTTCACGACCCGCTCGTACGCCTCGTTGATCTGGTCGGCGCCGATGAGCTCGATCTCGGCGCCCAGGTTGTGCTCGGCGCAGAAGTCGAGCATCTCCTGTGTCTCCGGGATGCCGCCGATGCCGGAGCTGCTCAGGCTGCGGCGGTTGCCGAAGACGGAGGAGAGAAGGATGTGCACGGGCTCCTCCGGGATGCCGACGTTCACCATGGCGCCGTCGGTGCGCAGCAGCGACAGGTAGGCGTCGAAGTCGAGCGGTGCCGACACCGTGTTCAGGATGATGTCGAACGTGCCCTTGAGATCGGCGAAGGTCTGCGGGTCGCTGGTCGCGCGGTAGTGCGTGGCGCCCAGCTTCAGACCGTCGTCCTTCTTGCGGAGGGACTGCGAGAGGACGGTGACCTCGGCGCCGAGCGCCGCCGCGATCTTCACGCCCATGTGGCCCAGGCCGCCGAGACCGACGACCGCGACCTTCTTGCCGGGACCGGCGTTCCAGTGCTTCAGCGGCGAGTACGTGGTGATGCCGGCGCAGAGCAGCGGGGCGGCGACATCGAGGGACAGGCCGTCCGGGATGCGGACGACGTAGTTCTCGTCGACGACGATCTTCTGCGAGTAGCCGCCGTAGGTGGGCTGCCCGTCCTTGCCGACGGCGTTGTACGTCCAGGTCGGGCCGCCACCGGTGCAGTACTGCTGCAGACCGGCCTTGCAGTTGTCGCACTCGCGGCAGGAGTCGACCATGCAGCCGACACCCACCCGGTCCCCCACCGCGTACTTCGTGACACCCGGGCCGGCCTCGGAGACGATGCCCGCGATCTCGTGGCCGGGCACCATCGGGAAGATCGCCGTCCCCCAGCCCTCGCGGGCCTGGTGGATGTCGGAGTGGCAGATACCGGCGAACTCGATGTCGATGAGGACGTCGAACTCGCCGACCGCGCGCCGCTCGATCGTGGTCCGCTCCAGCGGGGCCTTCGCGGCGGGCGCGGCGTAAGCAGCAACAGTGGTCATGAGGGGGGTTCTCCTAGTGGTGTCTTCGCGCCCGGTCGTCTTCTGCCTCCCCTGGCGCGCCTCCAGCCTCCTCCACGCTACGTCCGTCACCCAGCCCCCGCCTCTGCGTACGTCTGCCGTGCCTACCACTGGCGGGGTCAGGTTCCGGTGCGTACGACCGTGAATACTGGATGTATGGAAGACCACCCCCTGCCCTCCCCCACCCCCTCGGAGCCCCTGCCCTCCCCCACCCCCTCGGAGCCCCTGCCCTCCTCCGCGCCCCTGGACCGGCGCGCCGAGCTCAGCGAGTTCCTGCGCTCCCGGCGGGCCCGGCTGCTCCCCTCCGACGTGGGGCTGCCGGACTTCGGGCGGCACCGCAGGGTGCCGGGGCTGCGGCGCGAGGAGCTGGCGCAGCTGGCCGGGGTGTCGGTGGCGTACTACACGCGTCTCGAGCAGGGCAACGGACGGAACGTCTCGGCGGAGGTGCTGGACTCGATCGCCCGTGCGCTGCGGCTGACCGACGCCGAGCACGCGCATCTCATCCACCTCGCCAAGGGCAAGCAGCACAAGAAGAAGGCGTCGGCGCGGCCGCAGCAGGTGCGGGCGTCGCTGGGGCAGCTGCTGGAGGCGATGGACGGGGTACCGGCGTACATCGTGGGGCGCCGCGCGGAGATCCTGGCGTGGAACCGCATGGCGGCGGCGGTCTTCGGTGACTGGGCGGAGCTGCCGGTGACGGAGCGCAACTGGGCACGGCTGACGTTTCTGCGCCCGGACTACCGCGATCTCTTCGTGGACTGGGAGCAGAAGGCGATCGACATCGTCTGCCAGCTGCGTATGGACGCGGGCTGCTATCCCGACGATCCGCGGCTGTCCGCGCTGGTCGGCGAGCTCTCCGTGAAGAGCGAGGAGTTCCGCCGGCTGTGGGCGACGCACGACGTCAAGGAGAAGAGTTACGGGCTGAAGCGGATGCATCACCCGCTGGTGGGCGAGCTGTCGCTGAGCTACGAGTCGTTCCGTATGCCGGGCGATCCGGACCAGGCCCTGGTCACCTACCACGCGGAGCCGGGCTCCCCGTCGGCGGAGGCCCTGCGGCTGCTGGCCAGCTGGGGGACGGACGCGACCCGGGTCGCCCCCACGCGCTGAGACCACGCGCTGAGACCACGCGCTGAGCCCTCGGAACATGGAGAACGGCCCGCCGGAAGCCGCGCTTCCGACGGGCCGCTCGCTGTGGATCCACTCAGCGGCTACGACTCAGGCATGTCTCACTTGGCGTAGTACGCGTTGTAGATGGAGATCGTCGACTTGTTGCCCTTCTTGTCGGCGATCTTGGCGTGGAACGAGATGGCCTTGCCCTTGGCCGGGTTCTTGACGGTGATCCTGCCGTTGGTGACCGTCAGCTTCTTCCAGGTCCGGCCGTAGTCGTACGACACGTAGACCGTGAGGGACTTCAGGTTGCGGCCGGCGGCGGCACCCTCGACGGTGACCGGGAAGGTGACCGTCCTGCCCGCCTCGACGCGGCTGTCCAGGCCGGTCGTGGCGCCGAAGTGGACGGTGGAGGCCGGGAGCTGGACCGAGCGGCCGTTGGCCGGCTTCTTCGAGTGGAAGGTCCAGCTCGCGTCGATCCGGGTGGAGGCGGCCGCGACCTTGACCGAGCGGATGACCGAGGTGGTCAGCTTGTACTCGGCGTCGGCGGACGGCACGGTGAAGGCGTCGCCGCCGAACAGCGGGTCCTTGTTGGAGCCCACCTTGGTGCCGTTGCGGTACAGGATGGTGTTCACCGACAGGAAGTCGGAGGACCCGGGGTGCTTGTTGCCGTCGGCGAACAGCGGGACCACGCCGTAGATCTGGTTGTCCGCGCGGAACAGGCCGTACTCGCTGCTCAGGTGCGGGCCGAAGACCGCCGTGTTGAAGGTGTTCTTGTAGGTCAGGCCCGCCTTGTAGGCCTTCGGGTTGTCCAGGGTGTAGCCGGCGTCGGCGATCGGCAGGCCCTGGGCGTCGTGGCCGCTGTACTGCAGGGCGTCGAATCCCCACATGGCGCTGTCGGCGGTGGAGACGTGGAAGGTTCGGGTGCTGGGCAGCTTCTGCTCGACCGCGTCACCGATGACCACGTCCGCGCCGACGACACCCCAGGGGCTGACCGCGCCGGTCTTGCCGGGGGCGGAGGCGCCGACGGTGTTCTTCACCGTGGCGAGTTCACCGGCCTTGAAGTGCCGGACCTTGTCGCCCTGGACCTTCTTGACCTGGGCGCTGGTGGCGACGTCGTACTCCTCGTTGTCGCCCTTGGTGAACTGGCCGCTCCAGGTCTGGGTCAGACCGCCCGTGACCTCGCCGCCCAGCGGCGCGATCCGGATCTTGTCGAAGGAGTCGAAGGCGACACCGATCCCGATGCCCGCCGGGTCGTACATGTAGTCGACCATCGCGAAGTGCGGGGTGGCCTGGGCGTCCGGCACGGTGATGTCGGCCGACCTGGCGGTGCGGGCGTCGATGGTGACCGTGAGGTCCTTGGTGACGCTCAGCTTCGGCTGGACCAGCCAGTCGAGACCGCCGTCGAAGGTGGTGAAGTCCTTCGCGATCCAGGAGTCGAGCAGGTACGTGCCCTTCGGCACCCGGATCGTGGTGGTCCCGGAGTCGGACGTCGGCACATTGATGCTGCGGTCCTTGCCGAGGCCCGAGTAGCCGCTCAGGCCGGTGTTGTAGACACCGGTCGGGTTGCCGTCGCGCCCGATGTGCTTGACGGTGACGCTGTACGACTGCACCTCGCGCTGCACCGCGGCCGCCGTGCGGACGCTCTGGCCGCCGCCGGTCGCGGTGACGTACGCCGAGTAGGCGCCGTCGAGGGTGCCGCCCAGCTTGGTGTCGACGGTGAGGTCGACGGAGGCCTTGCCACCCGCCGGGACGGTCACCTTGGTGGCGCCGAGCTTGAAGAAGCCGGTCGGGGCCGCCGCGCCCTCGGGGCCGGTGGCGGACGACTTCAGCGTGAGCGTCACATCGGACGTGCCGAGGTTGCGGTAGGTCAGCTGCTTGGTGACCGGGGTGTCGTCGGTGTGCGGCCACTGCTGCACACCGAAGTTGACCGACACCGGGTCGGAGATCACCGTCTGCTTGATGGCCTTGTCGACGGCGATCCGGCCCGAACCCTGCTCGAACGGGGTGTAGTTGCCGCCCTTGGCGGAACCGGTCAGGGCCGCCTTCAGCTCCTCGTAACCCCAGTCGGGGTGCTCCTGCTTGAGGATCGCGGCGGCGCCCGCGACATGCGGGGTGGCCATCGACGTACCGGAGATGGTCAGGTAGCCGGGCGGGTTCTCGCCGACCTCCTGGTCGATGACGCTGCCCTTGGCCGCGGCCGCGGTGATGTCGACGCCGGGCGCGGTGACGTCCGGCTTGATGGAACCGTCGGCGGCGGGGCCGGTGGAGGAGAAGTCGGCCAGCTTGTCGTTGCCGTCGACGGCGCCGACGGTGAGCGCGGACTCGGCGCTGCCCGGCGAACCGATCGACTCGGGGCCCTCGTTGCCCGCGGCGATCGCGAACAGGATGCCCTTCTC
This sequence comes from Streptomyces sp. Ag109_O5-1, assembly GCF_003814875.1. GTDB lineage: Bacteria > Actinomycetota > Actinomycetes > Streptomycetales > Streptomycetaceae > Streptomyces > Streptomyces sasae. Next base: position 4,699,130 of record NZ_RKQF01000001.1, read on the forward strand.
CTTGGAGAGCTTGTCGACCTCGGCTTCCAGCGGGTCGATCTCCGGGGTGTCGGTGCCGCCCAGGCTGAGGTTGACGACGGAGGCGCCCTCGGCGGCCGCCCACTCCATGCCGGCGAGGATGCCGGAGTCGTCGCCGGAGCCGGTGTCGTCCAGGACCTTGCCGTTGAGGATCTTCGCGCCGGGCGCGACACCGGTGTACTTGCCGTGGGACTTGGCGCCGGTGCCGGCCGCGATGGACGCGACGTGCGTGCCGTGGCCGAAGTGGTCCATGGCGTCGGCGGCCGAGGTGAAGTTCTTGGAGGCGATCACCTGGTCCTTGAGGTCCGGGTGGGTGGTGTCCACACCGGTGTCCAGGACGGCGATCTTCACGCCCTTGCCGTTGTAGCCGGCCGCCCATGCCTTGGGGGCGCCGATCTGCGGCACGGACTTGTCGAGGCTGGCCTTGCGGACACCGTCGAGCCAGACGTGCGCGATGCCGGCGGCGGCCTTGTCCCCGTCGGTGACCGCGTCCCACAGTTCGGGCGCGTCCTTGACCGGGGTCTGCACGGCGTCCGCGTTCAGCGTCCTGAGGCTGTGGCGCAGGGTGCCGGCGTCCCGGACGTCGGCCTTGGCGGTGGTGGCGGCACCCTTGTACCCGACGATGACCTTCAGGCCGTTCTTCTGGGCCCTACGGGTCGCGGCCTTGTTCAACTCGGTGACGTCGAACAGCCGTTGGTCCAACTTGCCGGAGGTCACCAGCTGCACGGCGTCGCCGGGGACGACGAGGGTGTGCCCGTCGACCTTGCTGATCCGGAAGGGGATGCGCTCGCGTCCCTTGGCCCGCTCCAGGCCGACGACGCGGCCCTTGGCGTCGAGGGCGACACGGTCGCCGGTGATCAGGGTGACGTGGTAATTGGCGGTGAGCGACGCGGAGGCGGCCGGGACGGCGGCGCGCTGCTCCGGCTTCGCCGACGCCGGGCTGGTCATGCCTGCGGCGAGGGCGACGGCCGCTGCCGTGGCCACCGTGGCCGCGGCAGCTCTTTTCACTTGTCTGCGCAAGACTCCCCCTGGAGACGGTGTGCCGGGCGAATTCCCCGTTCACCCGGCCGGGGGCAGTCCCGTACGCACATACGTCAACCCCCCGGTACACGGAGTATGCCGGGGGGTGATCAGCGGGCTCAATAGATGAGAGACCGGTAAGAAGAGTGCGTGGCAACTGTTACGCGCCGGGGTGAACACCGTTACACAACCGCGCGGTTGTGCGAAGGGATTCGGTGTTAAGCGCCGGCGTTCTCCTTGACGGTGATCTTGCCCTTGCGGATGGTCGCGAGACGCGGGGCCTTCTTCGCGATCGCGGAGTCGTGGGTGACCATGATGAAGGTCAGCCCGTGCTCCTTCCACATACGCTCCAGTACGTCCATGATCTCGTCGCGCATGCCCTCGTCGAGGTTGCCGGTGGGCTCGTCGGCGAGCAGCACCTTGGGCTGCTTGACCAGGGCCCGGGCGATGGCGACGCGCTGCTGCTGGCCGCCGGACATCTCGCCGGGGAGGTGGCCGAGGCGCTCGCCCAGACCGACCGACGTCAGCGCCTCGGCGGCGCGTTCACGCCGTTCCTTGGTCTTGACGCCGAGGGGGACGAGGGCGGTCTCGACGTTCTCCTGGGCGGTGAGCGTCGGGATCAGGTTGAAGGACTGGAAGACGAAGCCGATGTTCTCGCTGCGGACCCGGGTCAGCTTGGTCTCGGAGAGCTTGGCGAGGTCGGTGCCGTCCAGGACGACCTCACCGGACGTCGGACGGTCCAGGCCGCCGAGCATCTGCAGGAGGGTGGACTTGCCGCCGCCGGTGGGGCCCTGGATGACCAGGCGGTCGCCGTCGGCGATGGTGAGGTCGATGCCGTCGAGGGCGCGGACGGTGTCCTTGCCGCGCGAGTAGAGCTTGGTGACGTTTCTGAGTTCGTACATGGGGGCTCCTGGAGGCTCTTGGGGTGGTGCGGTTCGGTTTCGGCCGCGGTCCGGTGGGGGCTGGTCGCGCAGTTCCCCGCGCCCCTGAAGGGGCGCTTCACAGCCGTGGCTCACATAGCCGCGGGCAGTGGTGCCGCTGGGGCGGCACGGGTGGGCGCGCGGCACCCTGCAAGCGCCGGTAAGCGACCCAACCCCCCACCCCAGCCACGACCGACAGCGGCTACTCCACGCGCCGCAACGCGTCCGCCGGGCGGAGCCGGGACGCGCGCCAGCCGCCGAACGCGCCCGCGATCAGGCCCCCGGCCACTGCCAGGCCCACCGCGAGGACGATCGTCGTCACGCTGACCGGGGCCGTCAGGGCGACCTCCAGGGTCTTCGCGGCCTGCCGGCCACCGCCGAAGCCACCGCCGAAGCCGCCACCGCCGAAGCCGCCACCGCCGCCGGGGCCGCCACCCGTGTTGCCGCCGCTGCTGCCGAGGGAGGCCTGCAGGGTGGGGCTGATCTCCGTGACGACGTACGCGCCCGCCAGACCGAGCGCGATGCCGAGCGCGCCGCCGACCAGGCCGTTGACCATGGCCTCGCCGATGACCTGCCGGGTGACCCGGCCGGACTTCCAGCCCAGCGCCTTCAGCGTGCCGAACTCACGCACGCGCCGGGAGACCGCCGAGGAGGTGAGCAGACCGGCGACCAGGAAAGCGGCCACCAGCACCGCGATGGACAGCCACTTGCCGACGTTGGTGGCGAGGCTGGAGGCGGTGGAGAGGGAGCCGGAGACGGTCTTGGCGAGGTCGGCGGAGGTGGTGACCGTCGTGCCCGAGACGTTCTTCTGGATCGCGCTCTTGACGGTGTCGATCTGCTTGGAGTCGGTCGCCTTGACGTAGATCGTGGTGACCTTGTTCTTCTCGCTGGCCAGCGTCTGCGCCTGCTGCAGCGGGATGTACAGGTTGGCCGCGGAGTCACCGGAGTTGGCGGTGGCGATGCCGATCACCGTGAACTTGACGCTCTTGATGGTGACCGTGGAGCCGACCTTGTACTTCTTCTGCTTGGCGTAGGCCGAGTCGGCCACCAGCACCTTGGCGTTCGTTTCGGACGACTTGAAGGTCCGGCCGCTGGTGATCTTCGAGGAGGTCAGCGGGCCGAGGCCGGCGTTGCCGACGTCGGTGCCGAAGACGCTGTAGCTGTTGACGTCGAAGTTGGCGCCACCGCCCCGGACTTCGCCCTGCGGCGCGCCGGTGCCGCCGCCGTTGCCGCCGCGTTCGCCGCCCTGGCCGGTGCCGCCGGAGTTCTGGTTCTGCTGGAACTGGCCCCGGGTGAACTGGCCGCTGATCTTGACCACGTTGAGGCTCAGACCGCCGACCGCGGTCGAGACGCCCTTCTGGTCGGAGACCTTGGTGACGGTCGAGGAGGCGAGGGTGGTGAACCCCTGCACCATGACCCGGTCGCTGCTCTGTGTCTTGGACGAGCCGTTGTTCTGCGCGTCGAAGTTGAATCGCGGACGCTGCGCGTCGCTCGTGGTCGCCGACGCGGCCTTGGTGACCGTCATGTCCGTACCCAGGCCGTACAGCGACTGGAGGACCTTGTCCTGCGCCTTCCCCATGCCGTTGGACACGGAGTTGACCACGATGACCAGTGCGATGCCCAGCGCGAGGCCGGAGGCGACGACGAGAGCCGCCTTTCTGCGGCGGCGCAGTTCGCGCCTCAGGTAGGTGAAGAACATGACCGCAAGTTAGGGACGCACCGTGATGGCTCGATAAGGCCGAAATGAGAGAAGCATGAGAAGGCTGTGGCGGACCCCGGAAATGCCGGTGCCGCCCCTGGGGGCGGCACCGGTGAGCTGTGCGGTGGCTGTGCGCCGGACCGAACCGGACCGGCTCAGACGGCCGAACCGGCCTTCCACTGGGTCCAGTTCATGTTCCAGCCGTTGAGGCCGTTGTCGGGGGCCACGGTCTTGTCGCCGGTGTTGGAGACGACCACGACGTCACCGACGATCGAGTGGGTGTACATCCAGTAGGCGGCCGTGGTGGTGTCGTTGGCACCCTTGGTGTCGGACAGGCCCACGCAGCCGTGGCTGGTGTTCACGGAGCCGAAGATGGACTTGGCGCCCCAGTAGTTGCCGTGCAGGAAGGTGCCGGAGCTGGTGAGGCGGATGGCGTGCGGTACGTCCTTGATGTCGTACTCGGCCTTGCCGTCGTTGTCGGTGAAGCCGACGGTCGTGCCGTTCATCCGCGTCTGCTTGTACTTCTCGGACATCACCATGATGCCTTCGTACGTGGTGTGCTCCGGCGAGCCGGCCGAGATCGGGATGGTCTTGATGGTCTTGCCGTCCTCGGTGACCCGCATCTCCTTGGTCTTGGCGTCGACGTAGGAGATCTGGTTGCGGCCGATGTGAAAAGTGACCGTCTTCTGCTGGACGCCGTAGACACCGGAGGCGCCCTCGACACCGTCGAGCGCGAGCTTCAGCGTGACGGTGGAGTTCTCCTTCCAGTAGGTCTCGGGACGGCAGTCCATCCGCTGGGTGGAGAACCAGTGGCAGGCGACCTCCTGGCCGCTGCTGGAGGTGACCGTGACGCCCTTCTGGACGGCGGCCTTGTTGGTGATCTGCTTGTCGAAGTTGATCGACACGGGCATACCGACGCCGACGGTCGAGCCGTCCTCGGGGGTGAAGGTGCCTATGAAGCTGTTGGCCGGGGAGACCGTGGTGAAGGTGGCGTTCTCGTGCGCGACCAGGCCGGCGGAGTCCTTGGCCTCGGCGGCGACCTTGTAGGTGGTGGACCGCTCCAGCTGGGCGTTGGGCTTCCAGCTCGTCTTGTCGGCGGACAGGGTGCCGGCGACCGCGGTGCCGGTCGCGGTGGTCATGGTCACGCCGGTGAGCGTGCCCTTGCTGACGGTGACGGCGGCCGAGTTGTTGATCGACGCGCTGTCGGAGCCGTCCTTGGGGGTGATGGTGATGTCGGCCTGGGACGACTTCTTGGCCGCGGCCGCGTCCGCCTGGGACTGCGAGCTGTCACCGCCGCTGCCGGAGGACGACTTGTCGTCGCCGCCGGAACACGCCGTGAGCACCAGTACACCGCCGAGCAGTGCGGACGCGGCCATCAGGCTCTTGCGCCGCTTACTGTCCGTCATCACACGCTTCTCCATCGCTGCCGAGTCCGCGAACACACGGGAGTCCCCGTCAAGAACCTTCAACGCTACGGCCGCTTCGCCCCGTTCCACATTCGCCGGATGTGTGGGGCACACCACGTCCGCCGGGGCGGCCGGTACGGGAGGGGCGGAAGGGTCCGGTCCGTGCGCCCCCTGAGACGGCGAAACCCCGGACGGCGGTTGCCGTCCGGGGTCACAGGTTCCCCGGGACGCTCAGCCGATGCCGTCCTCTTCCTCGTCGTCCTCGCCGTCATCCTCGTCGAGATCCCAGTCGGGCGAATCCGGATCGTAGGAAATGCGCTCGCTGGACCAGGAGGCCTGCTGGAGCTCGACCCCGGGCACCTCACCGACCAGGTCGAACGGATCGACGAGATAGGCGAGGGCCTCGGCGGTGTCTTCCGTCACAGCCGCCTCGGCATGCGTCCGCTCCTCGTCGGGCAGCTCGGGATCGTCCGCGATCCTGCGCAGTGCGGCCTTGGTGACCGCGTCGACGTCCTCGACTTCGACGACCAGCTCCACCCGAAGCCGTACAAAACGTGATGTCTCTGGAGTGCTCATGCCCGGAGCGTACGACCGAAACCTCCCGTGACTTTCCCGTGACCCGCGATTTTCACTAACATCTGCCCACACGGCCAATTCGCCAGCGTCACAAGGGGATCGATATTCCGTGTCATCCGCTCGCCGCCCGTTGCTGACCGCCACCGCCGCAGGCACGCTCCTGTGCGCGCTGTGGTTCGTTCCGTCCGCCAACGCGTCGCAGGACGCCCCGGCGAGAACCGGCGCGCCGGAGAGTACGACGACACAGGTCACCCAGCAGGCCAGGGCGCTGTCCGTGGCCACCACGGAGGCGACCGGGGACGCCACCCGCCTCGCCGACACCGGCAGCCCGGACACCACGCCGTACGTCGTCGGCGGCACCCTGTTCCTCGCCGTCGGCGCGGGCTTCGTGGTCTATTCGGTCCGCCGCGAACGGCTGGAATTTTAAATTACTTGACCGATCTTTGACCTGGGACCCACAGTCCTCCCATGAAGAGATCACCGGGCGTGCGGACCTGCGCCCTCGCCGTCGGCGGCGCACTGTCCCTCACCCTCATCACGGGCTGCTCCGAGGGGAGTTCGAAGGAACCGTCCGGCTCGCCCTCCGTGCGGGCGCTGAGCGCCGCGGAGTTGAAGCAGCGGATCCTCGCGCAGGGCGAGGTGGACGGCTACAAGGTGAACGCGATCGGCGAGGCCGCGCCGACCAGGAACAAGATCAAGTCCAGCGACGAGAAGTGCCGCCCGCTGGCCTACGTCCTCACCGGCCTCGCACCGGCCGACCCGGCCGCGGAGATCGGCCGCACGGTACGGGAGGACAAGAAGGACCCGACCGACGACGCGACGTCCATGGACGACCTGGCCGACGGCAAGTTCGAGAGCGCGCTCAAGGAGTCGATGGACCTGGACGTCACGTCCGTGGACCTCTCCTCGTACGACGGCAAGGGCGCGGAGGACGCCCTGAAGGCGGTCTCCGCCGCGCTCCAGTCCTGCGCGACCGGCTTCACGGGCGGCGCGTCCGGTGACGAGCAGAAGGTCACGAAGGTGACCGCGGTGAAGCCGTCGGGCGCGGGCGACGGATCGGTGGCCTTCACGGCGATCACCGACATGGACGGCGACAAGGCCCCGCTGCACGCGGAGGTGGTCCGCCACGACAACACGCTCGCGACGTACTTCACGATGAACATCGGCGCGATGATGGCGGGCAAGACGTACAAGGTACCGACAGCGGTGATCAAGGCCCAGTCGGCGAAGCTGGGCTGAGCGCTCCGGCGAAGGGGCGCTGCAGGAGCGCCCCTTAGGGGCGCGGGGAACTGCGCGGCCAGCCCCCCACCCGCACCCGACGAACTACCGCAGCGGCCCGGTCACCGTCTCCGCCGCAGCGACAACGGCCCCGCCCCGCACGAACTCCTCCGCCGCAGCAAGGTCCGGCGCCAGGTACCGGTCCGGCCCAACGCCCTGCACCCCCGCGGAGCGCACCGCCTCGATCACGGCCCGGGACGCCGGTGCCGGCGTCAGCCCCTCCCGCAGCTCGATCGCCCGGGTCGCCGCGTACAGCTCGACCGCGATGATCCGCGTCAGATTGCCCACGGCCGTCCGCAGCTTGCGGGCGGCCGACCACCCCATGGACACATGGTCCTCCTGCATCGCAGAGGACGGGATCGAGTCGGCCGACGCCGGAACGGCGAGCCGCTTCAACTCGCTGACCAGCGCCGCCTGCGTGTACTGGGCGATCATCAGCCCGGAGTCGACGCCCGCGTCGTCGGCGAGGAACGGCGGCAGCCCGTGGCTGCGGTTCTTGTCCAGCAGCCGGTCGGTCCGCCGCTCGGCGATGGACCCGAGGTCGGCCACGGCGATGGCGAGGAAGTCGAGGACGTAGGCGACCGGCGCCCCGTGGAAGTTGCCGTTGGACTCGACCCGCCCGTCGGGCAGCACCACGGGGTTGTCGACGGCGGACGCCAGCTCCCGCTCGGCCACCAGCCGGGCATGGGCGAGGGTGTCCCGGCCCGCCCCGGCGACCTGCGGAGCACACCGCACGGAGTAGGCGTCCTGGACGCGCGGCGCGTCGTCCTGGTGATGCCCGGTGAGCTGGGACCCCTTGACCACGGCGAGCATGTTGGCGGCGCTGTCGCCCTGCCCGGGGTGCGGCCGGATCGCGTGCAGCTCGGGCGCGAGCACCTTGTCCGTGCCGAGCAGCGCCTCCAGGCTCAACGCGGCGGTGACGTCGGCCGACTTGTAGAGCATGTCGAGGTCGGCGAGGGCCATGACCAGCATGCCGAGCATGCCGTCGGTGCCGTTGAGGAGGGCGAGCCCCTCCTTCTCGCGCAGCTCGACGGGGGCGATCCCGTGCTCGGCGAGGAGCTCACCGGCGGGACGGACGACCCCGTCCGGACCCTCGGCCTCCCCTTCGCCCATCAGCGTGAGGGCACAGTGGGAGAGCGGGGCCAGGTCGCCTGAGCAGCCGAGGGAGCCGTACTCGTGCACGACCGGGGTGATACCGGCGTTCAGCACGTCGGCCATGGTCTGGGCGACCTCGGGACGCACACCGGTGTGTCCGGAGCAGACGGTCTTCAGCCGCAGGAACATCAGGGCCCGTACGACCTCGCGCTCGACCCGCGGCCCCATGCCGGCCGCGTGCGAGCGGACGATGTTGCGCTGCAGCTGGGCCCGGAGCTCCTGGCTGATGTGCCGGGTCGCGAGGGCACCGAAGCCGGTGCTGACGCCGTAGACCGGCTCCGGCTTGGCCGCCAGCGCGTCCACGATCTCCCGGGCCGCCGCGAGCGCCGCGACCGCCTCCGCCGACAGTTCGATCCGGGCGCCGCCGCGCGCCACGGCGAGAACGTCGGACGCGGTGACACCGGACGTCCCCACCACCACAGTGTGCATATCCATATTCAGGAGCGTACGCATTGAATGCAGGCGCTGTCACTAGTGGGGTACAGGGCTGCCCCTTACTTGTACGTCACAGTCCCCGGCGCCCGCGGAAGCTGCGCCGCTCGGCCCGTTCCGGCGGAGGCGCGTCGGCCAGTCGCAGGACCGGGTCGTCCGGGCCCTCCCGCCCGGCCACCACCGGCCGGTCCGCACGCAGGGCCTTGGCCCGGTACTGGGCCGCGTCGGCGAGCCGGAACAGACGGCGGGCGGAGCGCACCGGGCCGATCGGGTCCGCGGTCGAGGCGATCCCGCAGGCCACCCCCTCCCCCAGCTCCAACTCCCCGGCCCGGCGGCAGAGTTCGTCGGCCGCCTTGACCACGTCGTCGGCCGCCGGGCCGACCGCCAGCAGACAGAACTCGTCCCCGCCGAGCCGTGCGGCGAGGGTGCCCGGGAGCATCGCCCCGCACAGGGACAGCACCGAGCCGAAGCGTTCGAGGAGCCGGTCGCCGACGGCGTGCCCGCGGGTGTCGTTCACCTTCTTCAGCCCGTTGAGGTCGCAGACGACGAGGCTGACCACGGCCCCCTCCGTGCGATACCGGTCGATCGCCTCGTCGAGGCCCGCGTCGACGGCACGGCGGTTGGCGAGCCCGGTCAGCGCGTCGGTGTACGCGAGCCTGCGGGCCTCCTCCAGGCGCTCGGTCTGCGCGATCCCGGCGGCGACGACGGAGGCCAGGACGGTGGCGAAGTCGGCGTCGGCGCGGTCGAAGACGGGGGCGTGGACGGGGCGGGCCACGTACAGCTCGCCCCAGGCCCTGCCGTGCAGCACGATCGGAGCGACCAGACAGCAGCCGCGGCCCCTGCGGCGCAGGGCGGCGACGCGCTGGTGCGAGTAACCGGGGCGGCCGGCGGCGGGACCCTCCGCCGTCTCGACCCAGGCGTTGGGGCCGCCGCCGCCCGCCCAGCGTTCGTGGAGGAACTCGGTGATCTCCGGGAACTGGTGCACCGGATAGGCCTCGGCCTCCGGGAACTCCTCCTCGCCCGGGGCGCGCTCCCCGACGTTCACGAGGACCCGCAGCCGGCCGAGTTCGCGCTCCCAGACGGAGAGCGCGGCGAAGCTGCCGTCCAGCGCGCGACAGGCGCCGGCCGCGGCGGCGTGCCAGCACTCACGTGGGGTGTGCGCCGCGGCCATGCCCTGCGCCAGCGCCACTACGGCGGCGAGCCGGGTGTCATCGCCCATTACTCCAGGTTAGGGATGTTTTATTTCATTTAGGACATTGATGCGGCGAACAGGTGTTGAGGCAGTGGTTCGGCCGTGGACCGGTGGGGGCTGGTCGCGCAGTTCCCCGCGCCCTGACGGGGCGCTTCACTGGCACTTCTTCATTCGCCCGGCCACTCCGGCTTGCGCTTCTCGTTGAAGGCTGCGACTCCCTCCGTGCGGTCGCCCGAGAAGGCCACCGTGCGCCAGGCCGCGTCCTCGATCTCCAGGCCCGCCCGGAGGTCCAGCCCATGGCCCAGCCGCAGCGCGCGCTTGGCCGCCCGCAGCCCCACCGGCGAGTTCGCGGCCATGCGTTCCGCCAGCGCCAGGGCGGCCGCGCGGTCCTGCCCCGCCGCCACCAGCTCGTCGACCAGGCCCAGCTCGTGCGCCTCCGCCGCCTCCACCCGCCGCGCCGAGAAGATCAGTTCGGCCGCCCGGGCCGCTCCGACCCTGCGGGGCAGCAACTGCGTACCGCCGCCGCCCGGGATCACCCCCACCGACACCTCCGGCAGGCCCACCACCGCCGTGCCGTCGGCCACGATCACATCGCAGGACAGCGCCAGTTCGAAGCCCCCGCCGAGCGCGTAGCCGTGCACGGCGGCGATCGTCGGCATCGGCAGCTCCAGCACACCGGTGTACGCCCCGCGCGACAGCGGCCGCGCCCGGTGCAGCTCCGCGTCGGTGAGCGAGTTGCGCTCCTTCAGGTCGGCGCCGACACAGAACGCCCGCTCGTGCGAGGAGGTCAGCACCACCACCCGTGCGTCCCGGTCGGCGCCCAGCGCGGCACACGCGGCCACGATGGAGCGGGCCATCTCCGCCGACACCGCGTTCATGGCCTTGGGCCGGTCCAGTACGAGCTCCACGACGTGACCGTGCCGCCGTACCAGCACGAACTCCCCGTACCGCTCCTCGCTCATGACACCCTCCGCTCGACTCGCCAACGAGTTAACGACTGTTAACCGCCCGATCATCGCAGCCGGGGCAGGCCCGGGAAAAGGCCCTCGGCCAGTCTCGAACACCCTCGTTCGGGTGACATCCCGGGAGACTCCCGGCGCACGCCCCACAGGAGCGCATAACGTGCGCTCGCCACGGCGCATCGGGGGCGCGCGGCGAGGAGGGGATGTCATGACAGGAACTCCGTCGGCCGGTCGCCGGGGACGGCACCGCAAGCCCCGGCCGCGCAAGGTGCTGTTCACCGCCGGAGGGCTCGCGCTGGCGGCCGGCGCGCTGAGCCTCGTACACCTGGTCCCGGAGAGCGGTGCCGGCGCACCCGGCACGGCGGAGGCCGAGCCCCGGCTGGACCCGACCGCCGACGCGACACCGGACCGGTCCGCGAACACGGCCGTCAGCGTCGGCGCGGTCCTCAGGGCGACCCCCTCGGCGGCCGACGTCATGGGCGGCACGAGCGCGACACCCACGACCACGGCGGCCGCCGCGCCGTCCGTGTCGCCGTCGTCCCCGCCCATCGCGCCGCCCGGCCCTGCCACGGTCCCGACGACCATCCCGACCGCCCCGGCACGACCGACGAGCCCTCCACCTCCACCACGGGCCACCAGCACCCCGGCGACCACCCCCGCCCCGTCCTCGACCGCCGGCGCGCACCAGCCCGGCGTGGGCGTCTGCCTGCCGATCGTCGGCCTGTGCGTGGACCCGCTCGCGGCCACGACTCCCCGTCGGGCCGGGTGAGCGGCCTGCGTTCACCTCGTGTCCATCCGCCACGGCCACACTGGCACGGCCCCCGGAGCGACGAGGAATCCGATGATCAGCATTCAGGTACGAGAGGAGACCGGCGACATCGTGGCGCACGGTTCGTCCCAACTGGACTGGATGACCACGCTGCAGCACGTGGACGCCGACAGGTTTCCCTTCCTGGGGAGCCTGCTGCCGTACGCGGACACGATGTTCAACTCGCGGCAGACCGTGAGGCTTCGGCAGGAGCTCGCCGACCGGTCGGTGCGTGAGCTCCTGGGACAGGACACGGCAGCGGAGATCGAAGCGCTCTGCCTGCAGGTGGAGCGCACATCGCATCTCTACCTGTGGTTCCTGGGGGACTGATCCGGCAGAGCGGTGCCGCCGGCCGGGAGGATCAGGGGGCCGGCGGTTCGTCCCGGCGGGTGAGCAGCCATGGCTCCACCACGCCCAGGCCGCGGACCGGGCGCTGCCACATCGGCTGGAGTGCGAAGCGGTACGTCGGGGGCTCCTCGCCCTCCTTCTCGGCGGTCGCCGCCTCCTCCGCGGCGGCCGCCTCCGACGCCGGGGCCTCGCCCACCCGGATCAGTTCCTCCGCGAACGCGCTGTCCACCAGGACGGCGTCGCGGGGGGCTATGGAGGTGAGGCGGGAGGCGAGGTTCACGGTCGTACCGAAGACATCGCCCATTCGGGTGGTCACGGTCCCGAAGGCCATGCCGACGCGCAGCTCCGGCATCGTCTCGTCGTGCGCCATGGTCTCGACGAGGCGCAGCGCGATGTCGGCGGCGATGCCCGCGTCGTCAGCGGCGTACAGCACCTCGTCGCCGAGGGTCTTGATGAGCCGGCCGCCACGGGCCGCCACCAGGTCGGCGGCGGTGGTCTCGAAGGCCTCGACCAGCTCGCCGAGTTCCTCCTCCTCCATGCGCCGGGTCAGCCGGGTGAACCCCACGAGGTCGGCGAACCCGACGGCCAGCCGGCGGTCGACCATCTCCTCGTCGTCGGTGGCCTGCACGACCCGGCCGGCCGAGGCGGCCAGCTGGCGGCGCCAGACGTAGACGAGGAACTCCTCCAGCTCGGGCAGGAGCAGTTCGACGATCGGGTACGTGACCTCGGTGCGGGTCATACCCGGCTCGGGAGGCTCGGTCAGGCCCTCCAGGAAGGAATCCATCTGCCACTCGGCCAGACGGGCGGTGGTCTGCCCCGTGGACCGCGCCACCTGCACGGCCATGGCCTCGCTGAGCAGCCCCGCCTCGACGAGACCGGCGAGCCGGCGCAGGGCCAGCACGTCGGCCTCCGTCAGCGCCTTGGCCTGCCCGATGTCGGCGAAGCCCATCGCGCGCCAGAACCTCGACGCCAGCTCCATCGAGACACCGGCGCTGCGGGCCGCCTGGAACGGGGTGTAGCGGCGCTCGGCTCCGAGGATCAGGCCTTCGAGGCGCAGCGCGAGGGGGTCCTCGCCGGAGTCGGCGGCGTCCGCGCCCTCGCCGGAGCCCGTGTCGTCGACGGTCACGCGTACTGCCCTTCCGATCTACCGCGGTCGCATACCGACCGGCCTCAACTCTACGGCAGGTGTGCGGTAGCTCACTTCGTGAGGTAAGCCGACATCAGAGGTTGCGGGGTGGTGAGTGCGGGGCGGTGTTGCGGTGAGCGTTCACTGGGGACTGCCGCCCCCAGACCCTCGCGGGGATCGCCTTGCGTTCCGGCTGCGGGTGAGTGGGGGCTGGTCGCGCGGTTCCTCCCCCAGCCTTCGGCGCTGGGTACCCCCAGCGCCCCTACGGGGCGCGCTGCCCTTACGCCGGTCGCAAGTGGACGATGTCGCCGGCTCCCACCGGTTCCTGGACGCCGTCCGCCGTGGCCAGGACCAGTCTTCCGTCGCCGTCGATCGCCACCGCTTCCCCCACCAGCGAACGGTCCCCCGGCAGCTCGGCGCGCACCGTGCGCCCCAGCGTCGAGCAGCCGGCCGCGTACGTCTCCTGGAGTCCGCTGCGCGCCGGGTCGCCGCCCGCCCCGCGCCAGCGCCCGTACCAGTCCTCCAACGACCGCAGGACCGCCCGCAGCAGCGGATCCCGGTCCGTGTTCACCGCCCCCGCCAGCGCCAGCGACCCCGCCTGCGGCACCGGCAGCTCCTCCACGCGGAGCGTGACGTTGATGCCCACGCCGACCACCACCGCGTCCTCCCCGGCCCGCTCCGCCAGGATGCCCCCGGTCTTGCGCTCCTCGTCACCGACGGTGACCAGGAGGTCGTTCGGCCACTTGAGTGCCGTGTCGATGCCCGCCGCCCGCGCCAGACCCGTCGCCACCGCCACGCCGGTGAGCAGCGGCAGCCACCCCCAGCGGGCCACCGGCACCTCGGCCGGCTTCAGCAACACCGAGAAGAACAGGCCCGACCGGGGCGGCGCCGTCCACTGCCGGTCCAGGCGGCCCCGCCCCGCCGTCTGCTCCTCGGCGACCAGCACCGTGCCCTCCACGGCCTTGCCCGCCGCCGCCCGGGAGACCAGCTCGCTGTTGGTGGAGCCGATGCGCTGGACGACCTCCACATCGCTCCACAGCCCGCCCTCCCGCACCACGGCCCTGCGCAGCGCCGTGGCACTGAGTGGTGGACGGTCCAGGTCGGACCAACGATTGTTGTTGTCGTCTTCTGCATCTCGCGGCGTCATGCAAGCCACCCTAGGTGTGTTGTACGCCGCACCGCCGTTTGGTAGGCACGCCACTACTCTACGAATGAGTAACCGTCCCCCCTTTTGAGCAGGCAGGGAGCCGCATCCCGATGTCCGAGCCGGAAGAGATCGACATTCACACGACCGCGGGGAAGCTCGCGGATCTCCAGCGCCGTGTCCATGAAGCGACACACGCCGGTTCGGAGCGCGCGGTCGAAAAGCAGCACGCCAAGGGCAAACTGACGGCCCGTGAGCGGATCGAGCTGCTCCTCGACGAGGGTTCCTTCGTCGAGCTGGACGAGTTCGCCCAGCACCGCTCCACCAACTTCGGCCTGGAGAAGAACCGGCCGTACGGCGACGGTGTCGTCACCGGCTACGGCACCGTCGACGGCCGGCCCGTCGCCGTCTTCTCCCAGGACTTCACCGTCTTCGGCGGCGCCCTCGGCGAGGTCTACGGCCAGAAGATCGTCAAGGTGATGGACTTCGCCCTGAAGACCGGCTGCCCGGTCATCGGGATCAACGACTCCGGCGGCGCCCGGATCCAGGAGGGCGTCGCCTCCCTCGGCGCCTACGGCGAGATCTTCCGCCGCAACACCCACGCGAGCGGTGTGATCCCGCAGATCAGCCTGGTCGTAGGGCCCTGCGCCGGCGGCGCGGTCTACTCCCCCGCCATCACCGACTTCACGGTCATGGTCGACCAGACGTCCCACATGTTCATCACCGGCCCGGACGTCATCAAGACGGTCACCGGCGAGGACGTCGGCTTCGAGGAGCTCGGCGGCGCCCGCACCCACAACTCGGTCTCCGGCGTGGCCCACCACATGGCCGGCGACGAGAAGGACGCCGTCGAGTACATCAAGCAGCTGCTGTCCTACCTGCCGTCCAACAACCTCTCCGAGGCCCCGGTCTTCCCCGAGGAGGCCGACCTCGCTGTCACCGCCGAGGACCTGGAGCTGGACACGCTCGTCCCGGACAGCGCGAACCAGCCGTACGACATCCACACGGTGATCGAACACGTCCTGGACGACGCCGAGTTCTTCGAGACGCAGGCCCTGTTCGCCCCGAACATCGTCACCGGCTTCGGCCGTGTCGAGGGCCACCCGGTCGGCATCGTCGCCAACCAGCCGATGCAGTTCGCCGGCTGCCTGGACATCAAGGCGAGCGAGAAGGCGGCCCGCTTCGTCCGCACCTGCGACGCCTTCAACGTCCCGGTCCTCACCTTCGTGGACGTCCCGGGCTTCCTCCCCGGCGTCGACCAGGAGCACGACGGCATCATCCGCCGCGGCGCCAAGCTGATCTACGCCTACGCCGAGGCCACGGTCCCCCTGATCACCGTCATCACCCGCAAGGCCTTCGGCGGCGCCTACGACGTCATGGGCTCCAAGCACCTGGGCGCCGACCTCAACCTCGCCTGGCCGACCGCCCAGATCGCCGTCATGGGCGCCCAGGGCGCGGTCAACATCCTGCACCGCCGCACGATCGCCGAGGCGGCGGCGAACGGGGAGGACCTGGAGGCGGTGCGCGCCCGACTGATCCGGGAGTACGAGGACACCCTCCTCAACCCCTACACGGCGGCCGAGCGCGGCTACGTCGACGCGGTGATCATGCCGTCCGACACCCGCCGTCATGTCGTACGGGGCCTGCGCCAGCTGCGCACCAAGCGCGAGTCCCTGCCCCCGAAGAAGCACGGCAACATCCCCCTGTAAGGAGCCGCTGTGACGATCAAAGTCGTACGGGGCAACCCGACCCCGGAGGAGCTGGCCGCCGCACTGGCGGTGGTAAGGGCGAGGGCGGCGGCCATGACGGCGGCCGTCCCCGACCAGGCCCCGGGGACGAAGGACGCATGGTCCGACCCGGCCCGCATCGCCCAGCACCGGCTACCGCAGCCGGGCCAGAGCGCCTGGAGCCGCACCTACTGGCCTGCCTAGGTATCTCAGGGGCACGGGGAACCGCGCACAGAAGTACTCCCTGGGCTCCGATTTGAGTACCCCTACTCAGGCGCCCTGGGTCGGCCGAGCCGCACGCTGGTGACATGCTGTGGTCGGACCCCGAAGACGAGCCGCCGAAGGACCTGCAGGACATGCAGAACACCCTCCGGCGGCTCGGCGTCTTCCTGGCCCTGGTGATGCTCCTGCTGATGATCGTGCTCGGCGTGAGATGAGAGTCCCCCTGTCGGCCCGCACCGATACGCTGACGCCATGCGCAGACTCGTCCTCGCCTCCCAGTCCCCCGCCCGGCTGAACCTCCTGCGCCAGGCAGGCCTCACCCCCGAGGTGATCGTCAGCGGTGTCGACGAGGACGCCGTCACCGCCCCCACCCCGGCCGATCTGGCCCTCGCCCTCGCCGAGGCCAAGGCCTCCGTCGTCGCCGCCCGTCCGGACGTGCACGGCGCGATCGTGATCGGCTGCGACTCCGTGCTGGACCTCGACGGCCAGGCCCTCGGCAAGCCCGCGGACGCCGAGGAGGCCACCGCCCGCTGGAAGTCGATGCGCGGCCGGGCCGGCACCCTGCAGACCGGGCACTGCGTCTGGGACACGGCGACCAACCGGCACGCCTCGGCGACCGCGTCCACCGTCGTACGGTTCGGCGAGCCCACCGACGAGGAGATCGCCGCGTACGTCGCCTCGGGCGAACCCCTCTACGTGGCGGGTGCGTTCACGCTGGACGGCCGCAGCGCGCCGTTCATCGACGGCATCGATGGCGACCACGGCAACGTGATCGGCATCAGCCTGCCCCTGGTCCGCCGGCTGCTCGCGGAGCTCGGCGTCGGCATCACGGAGTTGTGGGCGCCGGCGGAGTGAGCGGTCCGGCGGCCGGCGCGTCCTTCGTCACCGGCTCCGGTTCCGCTTCCGGTCCGGGGCCGTCCTGCGGACCCGGACCGGTACCGAGGCCGCCCTCGCCGCCGTCCTCGCCCCCGTCGGCGTCCGCCCCGGCGCCGGCCTCGTCCGCGCGGTCGTACGTCATCAGGAGCAGGACGACGAGCGCGAGGACGACCACCATGAACAGGAACGCCTGCCAGCCGATCAGGCCCCACACCAGGGCGCCCAGCAGGCCGTGGACGACCGCGACGCTGATCAGCAGGACCCGGCCGAGGCCGGCGGGCGCGCGGTTGCGTATGGCGACCAGCAGGGCCACCAGGGCGCAGAGCGCGAAGTAGAGGCCGAAGACCACACCGCCGATCTTCGCGGACATCGACATCTTGTCCGGGTCGAGGCCGGCCATCGACATGTTCTGCCGGCTGACGACCTCTCCCGTGAACCAGTTGAGCGCCGCGATGCCGAGTGCCTCGACGAGGAGTACGACCGCCACGACCCACGCCACCGGTCTGCGCACCACCGGTCCCCACCCACTTCCGTCTCCGGCCCGCACCGAGCCGGTGTTACTTGAAGTTCGCCCACCCGCCGCCCGACCACCACCCCTCAAGGTGGCCCTTCGGGCCGCAGTGTCTTATTCAGCATCGCGAACGCTACTAACGGGTAAAGCGGGGGACAAGGGTTCGGGCGGCAGCAAAGATTCGTTGGGCCATTCGTAGGGACTCGACAAAGAAACGTTGTGGGGCGCGGCACGCTCTCACAGAGACCTTGAGCACATCACGGGGCTAGGGTTTCCCGGAGGAGTCCTGCGTACCTCGGTGCGACAAGGGATTTCACGGGTAGGGCGAGCCTCGCATCACGCTCCGTGTGGGCAAGCTCACCATTGGGGACGGGTCGAAGTGCCGTGTCGGCCTTCCCTAAACTCGGCTTGTTTCAAGGAGGGAGCCTCAATCGTGCGCAAGGTGCTCATCGCCAACCGTGGCGAAATCGCTGTCCGCGTGGCCCGGGCCTGCCGGGACGCCGGGATCGGGAGCGTGGCCGTCTACGCGGACCCGGACCGGGACGCTCTGCATGTCCGCGCCGCGGATGAGGCGTTCGCCCTGGGCGGTGACACCCCCGCCACCAGCTACCTGGACATCCAGAAGGTGCTCAACGCCGCCCGTGAGGCCGGGGCGGACGCCGTCCATCCGGGCTACGGCTTCCTCTCGGAGAACGCGGAGTTCGCGCAGGCGGTCCTGGACGCGGGCCTGACCTGGATCGGCCCGCCCCCGCAGGCCATCCGTGACCTGGGCGACAAGGTGGCGGCCCGTCACATCGCCCAGCGTGCCGGTGCCCCGCTGGTCGCCGGCACCCCGGACCCGGTCGCGGGCGCGGACGAGGTGGTGGCGTTCGCCGAGGAGCACGGCCTGCCGATCGCGATCAAGGCGGCCTTCGGCGGTGGCGGACGCGGTCTGAAGGTCGCCCGCACCCTGGAGGAGGTCCCGGAGCTGTACGAGTCGGCGGTGCGTGAGGCGGTGGCCGCGTTCGGCCGCGGCGAGTGCTTCGTCGAGCGCTACCTGGACCGCCCCCGGCACGTGGAGACCCAGTGCCTGGCCGACACCCACGGCAACGTGGTCGTCGTCTCCACGCGTGACTGCTCGCTCCAGCGCCGCCACCAGAAACTCGTCGAGGAGGCCCCCGCGCCGTTCCTCTCCGACGCCCAGGTCGCCGAGCTGTACCGCGCCTCCAAGGCCATCCTCAAGGAGGCCGGCTACGTCGGTGCGGGTACCTGTGAGTTCCTGGTCGGGCAGGACGGCACGATCTCGTTCCTGGAGGTCAACACCCGTCTGCAGGTCGAGCACCCGGTGACCGAGGAGGTCGCCGGTATCGACCTGGTCCGTGAGATGTTCCGGATCGCCGACGGCGAGGCCCTCGGCTACGGCGACCCGGAGCTGCGCGGTCATTCGTTCGAGTTCCGGATCAACGGTGAGGACCCGGGCCGCAACTTCCTGCCCGCCCCGGGCACCGTCACCCGCTTCGACGCGCCCTCCGGCCCCGGTGTCCGCCTGGACGCAGGCGTCGAGGCCGGCAGTGTGATCGGCCCGGCGTGGGACTCCCTGCTCGCCAAGCTGATCGTCACCGGCCGCACCCGCGCCGAGGCCCTCCAGCGGGCCGCCCGGGCCCTGGACGAGTTCCAGGTCGAGGGCATGGCCACCGCCATCCCCTTCCACCGCGTCGTCGTCCGCGACCCGGCGTTCGCGCCCGAGCTCACCGGCTCCGAGGACCCCTTCACGGTCCACACGCGCTGGATCGAGACCGAGTTCGTCAACGAGATCAAGCCCTTCACCGCCCCGGCCGACGCCGAGGCCGAGGAGGAGAACGGCCGTGAGACGGTCGTCGTCGAGGTCGGCGGCAAGCGCCTGGAGGTCTCGCTGCCCGCCTCGCTCGGCATGACCCTGGCCCGCACCGGCCTCGCCGCGGGTGCCAAGCCGAAGCGCCGCGCCGCCAAGAAGTCCGGCCCGGCCGCCTCCGGCGACACCCTCGCCTCGCCCATGCAGGGCACGATCGTCAAGGTCGCGGTCGAGGAGGGCCAGGAGGTCAAGGAAGGCGATCTGATCGTCGTCCTGGAGGCCATGAAGATGGAGCAGCCGCTCAACGCGCACAAGGCCGGCACCGTCAAGGGCCTCGCCGCCGAGGTCGGCGCCTCCCTCACCTCCGGCGCCCTGATCTGCGAGATCAAGGACTGACGACACCCCGAACCGCGTCGCCCGGCGAACGGCATCCGACCGTTCGCCGGGCACCCGACTTTCTGGAACGGCCCATGCGTGCCGACGCCCGCCGCAATCACGACCGGCTGCTCGCCGAGGCCCGCACGGTGTTCGCCGAGCACGGCACCGGCGCCTCGCTGGAGGATGTGGCCCGCCGGGCGGGCGTGGGCATCGGCACCCTCTACCGCCACTTCCCGAACCGGCATGCCCTGATGAGCGCGGTGTTCGAGGACGCGGTGAACGAACTCCTGTTCCGAGCCCGCGAGTTGCTGACCGCCCCCGACCCGTGCCAGGCCCTGCTGACCTGGCTCCACGAGGTGGTCAGCCACGCGGCCGCGTACCGGGGCCTGTCGAAGGCCCTGATGTCGGCGTCTTCGGACTCGGCCCTGTCCCGCTGCGGCACCCCGATGAGGGAGGCGGGCGCCGCACTGCTGACCCGTGCCCAGGAGTCGGGGAAGGTACGCGAGGGCGTACAGATCACCGACCTGCTCCAACTCACGCATGCCATCGCCCTGGCAGCGGAGGAGTCACCGGGAGATCCGGCCTTGGCGGATCGCTTGTTGACCTTGACTCTGAACGGATTGAAGCCCTGACTCCCCAGGGGCAGGGAGCCGTATTCATGTGCGGCTACCGCCGCCGCATATCGGCGACCCGCCCCCGCTCGGCCCCGGCCGGCGGCTCCCCCAGCACCGACGCGGACCGCAGCCCGTTCCCCGGCACGCCTCGCCGCGGCCCCGGAAGGGACACGTCCCGACGCTGTTGATGCTGTTGCCGCGCCGGGACCTGGTCACCCCCCGGGTTTCCCGAAGCCCCAGCCACGGCGATCTGCACCCCCTGATCGGCGAGGGCCTGGAGCTCGGTGGCCGCCCGGTCGTCGTGGGCGGGAGGCTCGTCGGTGACCAGCCGGGTGACGAGGTCGGTCGGCACGGTCTGGAACATCGTGTCGGTACCGAGCTTGGTGTGGTCGGCGAGGACCACGACCTCCGAGGCGGCCTGCACCAGCGCCCGGTCGACGGACGCCGACAGCATGTTGGACGTGGACAGTCCCCGCTCGGCCGTCAGGCCACTGCCCGACAGGAAGGCCTTCGAGACCCGCAGCCCCTGCAGGGACTGCTCCGCACCGGAGCCGACGAGGGCGTAGTTGGAACCGCGCAGGGTCCCGCCGGTCATCACGACCTCGACTCTGTTGGCATGGGCCAACGCCTGCGCCACCAGCAGGGAATTGGTGACGACGGTGAGTCCGGGTACCCGCGCCAGGCGGCGTGCGAGTTCCTGTGTGGTGGTTCCCGCCCCGACCACGATGGCCTCGCCTTCTTCGACGAGGCCCGCGGCGAGATCGGCGATGGCCGTCTTCTCGGCGGTCGCGAGATGAGACTTCTGCGGAAAGCCGGACTCCCGCGTGAACCCGCCCGGCAGTACCGCACCGCCATGCCGGCGGTCGAGGAGTCCTTCTGCCTCCAGTGCGCGCACGTCCCGCCGTACGGTCACTTCGGAGGTCTGGACGACGCGGGCGAGCTCACGGAGCGACACGGCCCCGTTCGCTCGCACCATTTCGAGGATCAATTGGCGACGTTCTGCAGCGAACACGAAACTGACAGTAACCCCAACGACCGTCTGCTTTCAGCAGTTTGCGCCGAATAGCAGAAGTTGTTCGCACGGCAGGGTCGTAAGTGGTATAGGGCCTGGGCCAGCCGCCTATGCCGCACGCATGCTCGACAACTCCCCGTGACCAGCGGGGAGTCGGTTCCGGCCGTCAGACCTCGCTGCCGGTCTTCCGTGTGTGCAGCTGCCGTGCGACCTCGGCGATCGACCCCGAAAGGGACGGATACACGGTGAACGCGTTCGCGATCTGTTCGACCGTCAGATTGTTGTCGACGGCGATCGAGATCGGATGGATGAGCTCCGAGGCGCGCGGCGACACGACCACACCGCCCACCACGATCCCCGTCCCCGGCCGGCAGAACAGCTTCACGAAGCCGTCCCGGATGCCCTGCATCTTGGCGCGCGGGTTGCGCAGCAGCGGCAGCTTCACCACCCGGGCGTCGATCTTCCCGGCGTCCACGTCCGCCTGCGTGTAGCCCACCGTCGCGATCTCCGGATCGGTGAACACGTTGGACGACACGGTCTTCAGGTTCAGCGGCGCCACGGCATCACCGAGGAAGTGGTACATGGCGATACGCCCCTGCATGGCGGCCACCGACGCGAGAGCGAAGACACCGGTCACGTCACCCGCCGCATACACACCCGGCGCGCTCGTCCGGCTCACCTTGTCGGTCCAGATGTGCCCGGAGTCGCGCAGCTTGACGCCCGCCTCCTCCAGCCCCAGCCCCGCGCTGTTCGGAATGGCACCCACGGCCATCAGACAGTGCGACCCGCTGATGACCCGCCCGTCCGCGAGCGTGACCTCGACCCGGTCCCCCACCCGCTTGGCGGCGGCCGCACGCGACCGGGCCATGACGTTCATGCCACGCCGCCGGAAGACGTCCTCCAGCACAGCCGCCGCGTCCGGGTCCTCACCGGGCAGTACCCGGTCCCGCGAAGACACCAGCGTGACCTTCGACCCCAGCGCCTGATAGGCACCGGCGAACTCGGCACCGGTCACACCCGACCCGACCACGATGAGCTCCTCGGGCAGCTCGGTCAGGTCGTACACCTGCGTCCAGTTCAGGATCCGCTCGCCGTCGGGCAGGGCGTCGGGCACCTCACGGGGATGACCACCGGTGGCGATCAGCACCGCGTCCGCGACGAGGGTCTCCTCACTGCCGTCCGCGGCGGTGACGACGACCTTCCGCGACCCGTCCAGGGCCTGCATGCCCTCCAGCCGCCCCCGCCCCCGCATGACCCGCGCACCCGCACGCGTCACCGAGGCCGTGATGTCGTGCGACTGGGCGAGCGCAAGCCGCTTGACCCGCCGGTTGACCTTCCCCAGATCGACCCCGACCACCCGCGCCGCCTGCTCCAGGGGCGGGGTGTCATCGGCGACGATGATCCCCAGCTCTTCGTACGACGAATCGAAGGTCGTCATGACCTCGGCCGTAGCGATAAGGGTCTTCGACGGCACACAGTCGGTCAGCACCGACGCCCCGCCCAGACCGTCGCAGTCGACGACGGTCACCTCCGCGCCGAGCTGCGCGGCCACCAGCGCCGCTTCATAGCCGCCGGGTCCGCCACCGATGATCACGATCCGAGTCACGTACTCCATTGTCCCGCACGCCTCAAGGTGCTACTGCCCGGGGGCGGCACCCGGTGCTTCCTGGGGCAGGAGTGACGCGCGGGACGGCTGCCGTACCCTCTCTCCATGTCGTCGCTCTACGCCGCGTATGCCGGCAATCTCGACGCGCGGCTGATGTCCCGCCGCGCCCCGCACTCCCCCCTGCGCGCCACCGGATGGCTGAACGGTTGGCGGCTGACCTTCGGCGGGGAGCAGATGGGCTGGGAAGGCGCGCTGGCGACGATCGTCGAGGACCCCCTCTCCCAGGTCTTCGTCGGCCTCTACGACATCGCGCCGATGGACGAGGAGTCCATGGACCGCTGGGAGGGCGTCGGCCTGGGCATCTACCGCCGCGCCCGGGTCCGTGTCCACACCCTGGAGGGCGAGGAGACCGCCTGGCTCTACGTCCTGGACGGCTACGAGGGCGGCCTCCCGTCCGCGCGCTACCTGGGCGAGGTCGCGGACGCGGCGGAATCGGCGGGAGCGCCCCACGACTACGTGATGGAGCTGCGCAAGCGCCCCTGCTGAGGCGGGCCGCAACGGCCGGTGGCCGGCTGATCGACAAGGGCATCGCCTCCTGATCTCCCACGACGAGGACGTACGCATCACCGACGAGTGACCACCCTCACCCGCACCCCTCGTTGGAAACGACAAGACAACGATCGCCATCCCGTGACCTCCGTCATCTACGCGCGTAGGCCCAGACCAGCTACTCTCATCGGCGTGAACGCATCTCTTCTTCCGGACGACATCCAGGGCGACCCCCACGCCGCCGCCGACGCGGCCGCCGCTCGCCTGCGCGAGCTCACGGGCGCCGACACCCACGACGTCGCCCTCGTGATGGGCTCCGGCTGGGCTCCGGCCGTCGACGCCCTGGGCGCTCCCGACGCCGAGTTCCAGGTCACCGAGCTGCCCGGCTTCCCGCCGCCGGCCGTCGAGGGGCACGGGGGCAAGATCCGCTCCTACGCCATCGGTGACAAGCGCGCGCTGGTCTTCCTGGGCCGCACGCACTACTACGAGGGCCGGGGCGTGGCCGCCGTCGCACACGGCGTCCGCACCGCCGTGGCCGCCGGCTGCAAGACGATCGTCCTCACCAACGGCTGCGGCGGCCTGCGCGAGGGCATGCGCCCCGGCCAGCCGGTCCTGATCAGCGACCACATCAACCTGACGGCGACCTCCCCCATCGTCGGCGCCAACTTCGTCGACCTCACCGATCTCTACTCCCCCCGCCTGCGCACCCTGTGCAAGGAGATCGACCCCAGCCTCGAAGAGGGCGTCTACGCCCAGTTCCCCGGCCCGCACTACGAGACCCCGGCCGAGATCCGCATGGCCCGCGTGATCGGCGCGGACCTGGTGGGCATGTCGACGGTCCTCGAAGCGATCGCCGCGCGCGAGGCGGGCGCCGAGGTGCTGGGCATCTCGCTGGTGACCAACCTCGCCGCGGGCATGACGGGCGAGCCGCTGAACCACGAGGAGGTCCTGCAGGCGGGTAGGGACAGTGCCGCGCAGATGGGTTCCTTGCTGGCGCAGGTACTGGGCAGGCTCTGAAGGACGCCGTAGGGGGTGCCACGTACGGTCGTAAAGCGTCTACGGGCTCGTGGTGGCTGGTCGCGCAGTTCCCCGCGCCCCTGACGGGGCGCTGCAGCCACCGTCCGGCAGACAGGCGACGACGAACCCGGGGCGCCGCAGTCACCGTCTCCGAGGTTGGTGGGACTCTGGAGCCGCCCACGGCGGGAAGGGGACGGGGTGGGGAGTCTCCGCCCGCAGCGGTCGGCGTTCGACACCCCGCGCAACCCGAGAGACAGCACCACCGGTCCGAGGACGGAGACTCCCCTCCCCGGCCCACCCACCACCCGTAGGCGCCACGCGCACCCCCACCGAAGCCGCACCGGCGCCGCAGGCATCCACGCGAACCACCCGAGACCAGGAGACCGACCGTGCAAGACGATCTCATCGCCCGGGCCAGGACCTGGCTCGCCGAGGACCCCGACCCGGACACCCGCGACGAGCTGGCCAAGCTCATCGACACCGGCGACGCGGAGGAACTGTCGGCCCGATTCGCCGGCACGCTGCAGTTCGGCACCGCCGGCCTGCGCGGTGAGCTGGGCGCCGGCCCGATGCGCATGAACCGCGCCGTCGTGATCCGCGCCGCGGCCGGTCTCGCCGCGTACCTGAAGAAGCAGGGCCAGGGCACCGGCACCGTCGTCATCGGCTACGACGCCCGCCACAAGTCCGCCGACTTCGCCCGGGACACCGCCGCCGTGATGACGGGCGCCGGCCTCCGTGCGGCCGTGCTCCCCCGCCCCCTGCCCACCCCCGTCCTGGCGTTCGCCATACGCCACCTGGGCGCGGTCGCCGGCATCGAGGTCACCGCCAGCCACAACCCGCCCCGCGACAACGGCTACAAGGTCTACCTCGGCGACGGCTCCCAGATCGTCCCGCCGGCAGACGCGGAGATCGCGGCCGAGATCGACGCGATCGCGAGCCTGCACGACGTCCCCCGCCCGGACACCGGCTGGGAAACCCTCGACGACACCGTCCTGGACGCCTACCTGGCCCGTACGGACGCCGTCCTGGCCCCCGGCTCCCCCCGCACCGCCCGCACGGTCTACACGGCCATGCACGGCGTGGGCAGGGACACCCTCCTCGCCGCCTTCGCCCGCGCCGGCTTCCCCACCCCCGTCCTCGTCGCCGCTCAGGCCGACCCGGACCCGGACTTCCCGACCGTCGCCTTCCCCAACCCGGAAGAACCCGGCGCGATGGACCTCTCCTTCGCCCAGGCCCGCGAGACGGACCCCGACCTGATCATCGCCAACGACCCCGACGCGGACCGCTGCGCGGTGGCCGTCAAGGACGGCGACGCCTGGCGCATGCTCCGCGGCGACGAGGTCGGCTCCCTCCTCGCCGCCCACCTGGTCCGCCGCGGCGCGACCGGCGTGTTCGCCGAGTCGATCGTCTCCTCCTCCCTCCTCGGCCGGATCGCCGAGAAGGCGGGACTGCCGTACGAGGAGACCCTCACCGGCTTCAAGTGGATCGCCCGAGTGGACGGCCTGCGCTACGGCTACGAGGAGGCCCTCGGCTACTGCGTCGACCCGGAGGGCGTCCGCGACAAGGACGGCATCACCGCGGCCCTCCTGATCACGGAACTCGCCTCACAGCTCAAGGAGGAGAACCGCACCCTCCTCGACCTCCTCGACGACCTCGCCGTGGAACACGGCCTGCACGCCACCGACCAGCTCTCGGTCCGCGTCCAGGACCTCTCCCTCATCGCCGACGCGATGCGGCGCCTGCGCGAGCAGCCCCCCACCGAACTCGCGGGCCGCGCCGTCACCAGGGCCGAGGACCTCACCCAGGGCACCGACAAGCTGCCCCCCACCGACGGCCTGCGCTACACCCTCACCGGCGCCCGGGTCATCGTCCGCCCCAGCGGCACCGAGCCCAAGCTGAAGTGCTACCTGGAGGTCGTGGTCCCGGTGGCCGCGCACGCCGGCCTCCCGGCGGCCCACGCCGAGGCGGCCCGCACCCTGGCCGCGATCAAGCACGACCTGTCGGCGGCGGCCGGCATCTGACACCCCGTGGGGGTGCCTCCCCGCCCGGGGGCACCCCAACGGGTGATTTCGCGGCGGCGACCGCCCCACCCACCGCTCCCCGCCCCGGCTCCCGGGGAACGGTGAACCGGTACCGAACGAACCGCTGCCGAACGCACCGGTACCGCCCGCCGCAGCCGTCGCACTGGAGCCGCCGC
Source organism: Streptomyces sp. Ag109_O5-1 (assembly GCF_003814875.1). Classification (GTDB taxonomy): domain Bacteria; phylum Actinomycetota; class Actinomycetes; order Streptomycetales; family Streptomycetaceae; genus Streptomyces; species Streptomyces sasae. The sequence continues at coordinate 4,725,733 of NZ_RKQF01000001.1, forward strand.
CGTGTCCTCGACCGCCCCCGACACCGTCCCCAGCGGGCACATCCCGGGCACCCGACGACGACCCCACCGACCCATGGCGCCCGTCCCCCGGCACGCGCTGCGCCGGGCGGCTCCCGCACTCGCCGCGTATCTCGCCGTACGGCTGACCGGGCTGGCGTTCTTCGCCGTCTGGGCGCACCGGCGGCACCACGGGGTGTGGCCGATGCTGGCGACGCAGTGGGACTCCCGCTGGTATCTCGGGATCGCCGACCACGGGTACGCGCACGAGCTGGGCCTCGCGTACGACCACAACAACCTGGCGTTCTTCCCGCTGTACCCGCTGCTGGTGAAGGCCGTCGCCGTGCTGACCCCGGGCACCCGGGCCAGCACCGGTCTGGGCATCGCCATGCTCGCGTCGCTCCTCGCGGCCTGGGGGGTGTTCGCGGTGGGCGACCGGGTGGCCGGGCGTCGCACAGGGGTGCTGCTCACGGTGTTGTGGGCGGCGTACCCGGTGGCTCTGGTCCAGTGGATGGGGTACACCGAGTCGCTGTTCACGGCGTTCGCCGCGTGGACGCTGTACGCGGTGCTGGACGAACGCTGGCTGTGGGCGGCGGCGGGCTCGGTCCTCGCCGGGCTGACCCGGCCGACGGGCATCGCACTGGCCGCGGCCGTCACCGTGACCGCGCTGCTCTCCCTGCGCTCCCGCTTCTCGGCACGCGCCCTGACGGCGGCTCTCGCGGCCCCGCTCGGCTGGTGCGCGTACGTCGGCTGGGTGGGGCTCAGACTCGGCCGCTGGGACGGCTATTTCGCCGTACAGCGGATGTGGCACAACGAGCTGGACGGCGGGGCGCAGACCGTGCGCTGGCTGCGGCAGCTGTTCGGGCAGGTCTCGCGGCCGGAGCTGTTCCTGGTCGTGGTGAGCCTGACGATGCTGGTGTCGGTGGTGCTGTTCGGGTGCGCGGTGTGGGACCGGCAGCCGGTGCCGCTGCTGGTGTTCACCGGAGTCCTCCTGGTGATCGTGCTGGCCAGCGGCGGCGTCTACTTCCCGCGCGCCCGCTTCCTCCTCCCCGGCTTCCCGCTGCTGCTGCCGGTCGCCGGGTATCTCGCCCGCGCCTCGGGACGACTGCGCGCGCTCGTACTGGCGGCGACGGTCCTGGGATCCGCGTACTTCGGGGCGTACATGCTGCTGGTGTGGCCGAGCGCGCCGTGACACCTGCCCCGCCCGGAGGCCTCGGTCAGAGCCGCACGAGGTAACTGAAGCCGGTGTCCGGGCCGACACAGGACTGGAGCGTGAGATCGCCCCAGTACAGCCCGGCCGCGGGTACTCCCCGGCCGGGGGTCACGTAGTCGGCGTACACCTCGTAGGTGTAGGTGCCCCTGGTGGTGGTGAGGGTGACCCGGGTGCCCTTGGGGAGCTGCGCGAAGCGGTCGTAGCCGCCGCAGTAGTCGTGGCCGACGATCACGACGGTGCGCAGCTTGTAGCCGTCCTCGCGGCCGATGTCGGGGCCGGTCCACTGCACGGCGTTCCGGCAGGCGTCGACGGCGTCCTGGCCCCCGCGGGCGACGTACGACGACCAGTCGCCGATGCGGATGACGGCGCGGCCGACGGCCGCGGTGAGGCCGGCGGCGGCCTTGGCCGTCGCCTTCGCGGAGGCGGTGGGCGAAGGGGACGGGGTCCGGGAGAGATCGGGCCCCTTGACGCGGGTGGCCGCGGGGGTGGGCGACCGGGTCGTAGCCGTCGGCGCGGGCACGGGCACGATACGGGTGCGCGTGCGGGTGGCGCTCGGGGAGGGCGACGCGTGGGCGGGCGGTACGGCACGGCCGGTGTCCCCCGCCGCGACGGCGGCACCGGACCACGTGGCCGACGCCGTGTCGCCCGTCCGTGCCGCGTCCACCCCCTCCGCCTCCGCGCAGCCGGCGAGCAGGATCCCGGCGAGCAGGGCGACGAGTGCCCGCAGCGCCCGTCCCGGACCGGCCGTCACCCGAACCGTCCGTTCACGTAGTCCGACGTGCGCTCGTCCTGCGGGGAGTCGAACATCGCGTCCGTGTCACCGTGTTCGACGATCACACCCGGAGTGCCCTGGGCGGCGAGGAAGAACGCGCACTTGTCGGAGACCCGGACCGCCTGCTGCATGTTGTGGGTGACGATGACGATGGTCACCTCGGACTTGAGCTCGGCGATGGTCTCCTCGATGCGCCGGGTGGAGGTCGGGTCGAGGGCGGAGCAGGGTTCGTCCATCAGCAGCACCCTGGGTCGTACGGCCAGCGAGCGGGCGATGCACAGGCGTTGCTGCTGACCGCCGGAGAGCGCGCCGCCGGGCTGGCGGAGCCGGTCCCTGACCTCTTTCCACAGGCCGCCCTTGGTCAGGCACTCCTCGACCAGGTCGTCCTTGTTCTCGCGGGTCGCCTTCACGCCGTTGAGCCTGAGTCCGGCCACGACGTTGTCGTAGATCGACATCGCCGGGAACGGATTGGGCTTCTGGAAGACCATGCCGATCTCACGGCGGGCGTGGGTGATGCGGCGGCCGCGGTCGTAGATGTCGTCGCCGTCGAGCAGCACGCGGCCGGAGAGCGAGGCGGAGCCGATCAGCTCGTGCATCCGGTTGAGGATGCGCAGGAAGGTCGACTTGCCGCAGCCGGACGGGCCGATGAGCGCGGTCACCCGGCGGGCGGGCATGGTCAGCGAGACCCGGTCGAGGACCTTGTGGTCGCCGAACCAGGCGGAGACCTCCTCGGCCTGGAGGGTGGCCGGTCCGGCGGCGGGTCCGGCGCCGGGGACGACGGCCGGCTGGACGATCGTGTCGATGAAGTCGGACGACGACACCGTGCATCAACTCCCGTATCAGAACGCTATTTCATGGGGTCACAGGACGTTCGGCAGCAGCCGGGTGAGGGCCGAGGAGACGGCGAGCCCGAGGGAGAGCAGGACCGGCACCGCGCAGATCCAGGTCTGCCAGTGGCCCCAGGCCCGGTACGTCCACACGGTCAGCAGCGCGGCGGCCAGCAGCGCCTGGGACCAGAGGAAGACCGCGAGCCAGGCATCGCCGTCGGTGCCGAGGGCCTCCTCGGCCGGGGTGATCCAGCCGGTCTGCAGCAGCCGGGGCGGGTTGGGCTGGACGGCGGTGACCAGGCGGGCGTCGACGCGCAGCACGCCGTTCGGGGTGTACGGGCCGCCGGTGGCCGTGATGAGGGTCAGCCTGCCCTGTCCCGAGGTGAGGGGGGCGGGCAGTTCGTCGCCGGCCCGGCGGATGCCGGTGACCTCGTAGACGGACCTGCCCTGGCCGGTGGTGAACTCGATCCGGCTGCCGACGGGCAGGTCGCCGATCTTGAGGAAGGGGCTGCCGTAGGCCCACTGCCGGCCCATGATCACGACGGTGCCGGCCTGGCCGGGCAGCGGGGTGTCGCGGCGGTGCCCCGGCCCCTTCATGAGGATGCCGGAGGTGGTGCCCTCGCCGACGACCTCCTTCGTGCCGAGCGCGGGGATGCGCAGCAGGGCGACCGGGGCGCCGGGGGCGAGGGGCTTGCCGTCGTAGGTCCGCTGGCCCACGGGGGCAGTGCCCTCGGCGAGTTCCTTGCGCAGTTCGGCGTACTGGGTGCGCTGGTCCCGGGCGTGCTGGAGGTGGCCGACGAGGGTGAGGTTCGCGGCGAAGCCGAGCAGCACGGCGGCGAGCACGCACAACGCGGCCCCGGCCAGGGCGAGCCCGGGGCGCGCAGGCGGCCGTTCCCCGGCCTGCCGGATGAGGGGAGGCGCCGGGGGCGGCGGGGCGAGCACGGTCACGGTGGTGCGCTCCTCAGGCGGATGCGGCCCGGGACGGGTTCGGTTCCGTCCCGGGCCGGTCGGGTGTACGTGGGCTCACAGGTGCTTCGGGGTGTCGCTGTTGCCGCCGCCGAACACGTCGGCGAAGGTCAGCAGGCCCTTGCGGCGGACGTGCACGACCAGCGCGGCACCCGCGCACAGCAGGGCGACCGCGCCGGCGCCGTACGCGCCGATCTGGGCGCCGGTCGAGGCCATCGCACCGCTTCCCGAACCGCCGGACGAGCCCGCGGAGGAGCCGCTGCCGGAGGTGCCGGAGCCGGAGGTGTCACCGGCGGACGGGCTCGGGCTGCCGCTCGACGCGCCCGTGGTGAACGGGAAGTCGACGCTGTTGCCGCCGGCCTGGGCGAGGGTCAGGACGTGGTCGCCGTCGGCGATGTCCTTCGGCACGGTGAAGGAGTAGTCGGTGACGGTGCCGTCGGTGTCGGCGGTGGCGTCGTCGAACTTGGCGTCGCTGTCGGCGAGGGTGACGCCGACCGTGGCACCGGCGTCGTAGCCGCGGGCCGTGATCTTCACCTTCTCGCCGGCCGTCAGGTTCGGGTCGGCCCCGAGGGTGTTGCCGTCCTCGTCGGTGACGGTGAGGTCGGGGTTCGTGGACTCGGACGCGGACGCGGAGGGCGAGTCGCTGGGCGAGGACGAGCCGCTGGGGGACGCGGAGCCGCTGGGGCTCGGGCTGGTGCTGGTGCTGGCGGAGGGCGACGGGGAGGGGCTCGGCGCAGTGATCACCACGCGCTGCGAGGCCTCGCTGGGGCTGTAGGCGTCGGTGCTGGTGGGTGTGAACGTGGCGTAGTACAGGTAACTGCCCGCGGTCGCCGGGGCCGTGGTGGTCAGCACCGCCTTGCCGTCGGTGACGGTCGCCGTGCCCAGTGAGGTGCGCGTGGCGTCGGCGCTCGTGGCGTACGAGAAGGCGACGGTTCCGGCGGCGCCGCTCGGGGTCAGCGCGGCGGTGAGGGTGAGGGCGGCGCCGGTCGTGCCGCCGTCCGCGGTCAGGGCGGTGCTGGTGGGCTGGGCCTGGACGAGGCTCCAGGTGGTCCCGCTGACCTGGACGGTGGCCATGAACGCGGCGGCCGAGGTACCCGCGCCGCAGGCCAGGGCGAGCGTGTACCGGCCGTCCAGGGAGGAGCCGTCCGTGATGTAGCCGCGCAGCCGGGTCTCCAGGGACGGGTTGCCGGTGCTGCCGGTCATCGGGACGGTGAACGGCGCGGTCGTGGAGATGGTGTCCCCGGCCGAGCTCTTGGCGAGCTGCAGGCCGGCGGTGGTACTGCCCGGCTTGAGCAGCCACATGTACATGATCGTGGCGGCGCTCGGGCAGGGCGAGTCGGTGGTGGCGGACGTGATCGCCATCGGCGCGTCGGTGATGCTGCCGGAGGCGGGCGACAGCGTGAACTTGCCCGCCGAGGTGAAGGCGCTCGCCCGGCCGGCGAACGCCAGCACGCTCGCGAGCGCGCCCAGCAGCAGCGCGCAGCACATCAGCAGCGAGACGGGTGATCGCAGCGGCGATCTCGGTGTTGCCTGGCCGTTCATGAGGTGGTCCCCCCAGAGGTGGTTGCGGTCGGGAACGGGGCGTGGGAAGCGCCGCTGGGCCGGGCACCCGCGAGGGGTGCCCGGCCGTGGTGCGGTTCAGGGAGAGGTGCTGGTCAGCGCTCGCCCTTGAGGGTGGTGGTGCCGCAGTTGCTGATCGCGCCGAAGCCGTAGAGCTCGATCGTGGCGGTCTCGGCGCAGACGCTGGAGTTCGCGCCGACGAAGGTCGGGTTGATGACCGAGTCGCTCAGCTTCGAGGTCGGGACGACGTCGTAGACGTCGCGGGAGTAGGGGAAGCTGACGTTCAGGGTGCCGTCGGCCTTGGTCGGGGAGACGCCGTTGACCTTGCCGAGGACGGTGGCGCCGTGGATGTCGTCGACCACACCGCTGGTCTGCGCGATGTACTTGGCGATGGAGTACGGCGCGATGTTGCCGGCCGCCGTCAGGTACCGGCCGTCGTGCTCCTCCATGGTGCCGACGCAGGAGCCGACCTGGGCCTCGGTCACACCGATCTGGCCGAGGAAGAAGGAGCGGGTGCCGGAGTTGGCCTGCGGCAGCAGCGGGGCCAGGGTCACGCCGTTGAGGGTCGTGGTCTGGCAGGTGTAGATGGCGGCCAGCTGAGCCGTGGTCAGGTTCAGGTTGTTGTTCAGCGCGCTGTCCGAGCGGACCGCGACGGTCACGGCGTCCCGGGCGAACGGGATCCAGGTGAGGTCGGTCGTGGAGGTGTCGGCCGGCACCCGCGAGGAGCGCGCGAAGTCCAGGCAGCCGGTGTTGTTGTCGACGGCGTTGCGCAGCGCGTCGATGCCCGCCGAGGAGCCGTTGGGTCGGTTGATGACACAGCCGGTGTCACGCGTCTGGATCGTGGCGGAGCCGGTGGCGTCGTAGGAGGCGATGGTGCCGCCGCCGTCGACCGTCTCGCTCAGGCCGTTCACGACGTCCTGAGTGGTGTCGGAGCCGACGCCGGCAAGCAGACGGTGGCTGCCGTCCGCCGGGTCCGCGACGGCCGGTGCGGCCATGGCACCGAGGGCGAGGGCGGCGACGCCGACGACAGCACCGAGACGTGCACGGGACTTGACGTTCACTGTTTCTCCTCCGTGAATACGAATTCCGGGGAATGCACGGTTTCCGGGGAATGCACGGCCGGAACCGGTTTCCCGAGGCCGACCGCCGTAAACAATTCCGCACGGCAGATCGCGGCGGCCACCAAATCCAGCCGCCCATTGAGTTAAGAGAACATTTCCAAGGTCACACATAGAGAATTCATTGATCGGTACGCGTTTTCCCCGGCGGAGCGTCCGCCGGGGAAATGCCGGCGGTATCAGCTCATCGGGCCTCCCCCGCCGTGGTGGCGCCGCGCCGTGCGGACAGCCGCCACAGCACCGGTCCGCTCAGCGCGGCGGCGCCGCCGACGATCAGCACGGCGAGCAGCACCCAGCGGATGATGCCGAGCGCCTCGGCGGGGGTGAGCCCGCCGGAGGAGGCGACGTTCTGCTTGGCCGGATCGCCGGGCGCGGCGGACGGGCCGGCGGAGCCGCCCGATGCCGAGCCGGGCGCGGTGGCGGAGGCGTGCGTTCCGGCGCCCCCGCCGGCCGTTCCGGTTCCGCCGGCCGCGCCGCCCGCGCTTCCGGCGCCGCCGGAACCGCCGCCCGACGAGCCGCCGCTGCCGGAATTGGCGACACCACCGCCGTCATCGGAACCGGTGACGCCCTTTTCCAGGACGGCGGCGGCCTGTTCGGCCTGGGTGCGCCAGGCGATGGGCAGCGGTGCGTACCCCAGGGGCAGTTCACCGCGGGCGGTGCCCTGGGTCTGGCCGGCGCCGGCCGCGTAGCGGATGAGACGCGCGTAGTCCTGACGGACGTCCTTGGCCTGGTCGACCGAGGCGGCGGCGTAGACCGGGATGGCCAGCGGATAGGCGCCGTTCCTGGCCTTGCCCGGGGCGGGCGCCTTCACGCCCTTGACCGAGGAGTCGGGCATCTCGGCCGCGGCCTTCAGCAGCGAGGTGCCGGTCGGCTTGACGTAGTCGCCGTCGGCGTTCTTCAGTGCGGCGATGTCGAGCTGGTAGCGGCTGGCCGAGGCGGCGTCCGTGATGGCGTAGGCGCGCCGCTGCCCCGCGATGGGTGTGTCGCCGACCAGCTTCGGGGGGATGTTCTCGCCGACCCGGTAGGCGCTGCCCTCGTTGCCCCGGCGGGTTTTCAGTGCGGCGTCGTGCATGTCCGCCGCGTACGGACCCAGGTCCAGGACGCCGTAGTCGAGGGACGCCGTGCCCGCGGTCACCGTGGTGGTGGTGGGGTCGGCCTTGGGGAAGTCACTGACGGTGGTGTCCGTGGCCAGGTTCAGTTCCTTGTAGTAGGGGTTTATTTTCATCCCCCACGGATCGGCCTTTCCGATCAGGAAGTTCCGTGCGTCGGTATCGGACCGCAGGTAGTTCCAGACCACCTTGTTCACATCGGAGTTGTCGGTGGTCACCATGACGGGAAACGGCGCGTCGGCATCGATGGCACCCTTGAACTCCGGATTCAGTTCCAGGAACTCGGGGTCCGAGACGATGGATATCGGATTTCCCTTGAGATGATCGGGGACCGTCTGCCCCGACGTGAGCAGCCGCACATCCCTCGAATAGGACTCGGTCAGCATCTTCGCGAGCAGCCGGGCGTTCAGTCTCATGTCCTTCATGTGGCCGCCGAGCTTCGGGTCCTCCCACAGGAAGCCGACGGCCAGACCGCTCAGCGCGACGGGCGCCTGGACCACGGGCGCCGCCCCCTCGGGGGCCACGACGGGATCGACCGTGAAGGCCAGGCCGGGGGACGAGGTGCCGGGGTCGGTGATCTGCGACCTGGCGTAGTCCTCGCCGCTCTGCGTGAACGTGAACCGGTTGCCGCCTCTCTCGCACAGCTTGGCCTGCCACGAGGTGATCGCATCGGTGACCAGTTCGGAACCGATCACCCGGCGCTCCGCCTTGTCGGCGGCGCAGTTGTCGCCGACGGGCAGGAAGTCGAGGCGGAAGACGATCCGCTGGTTCCAGTTGGACTGGCTGAGCGCGGAGGTGCGCAGCTGGTTGTCGCTGGGCGAGCTGCCGTCCGGGTCGTGCGTACCACGCGGGACCACCACCAGCCAGCAGGGCTCGATCGCGCCCGAGGAGGTGGTGCGGGCCCCGCAGCCCAGGTGCGGGGACTCGCGCGAGGACTTCATCTCGAAGACCGTCTCGCCGCTGCCGTCGGCCTGGTCCGGCAGGAACGACTGGGAGTTGGTGTCCTCGGGGCCGAAGTAGGTGTGGTCGGTGGACGAGGTCGTCGCGGCTCCCGACACGGGCTTGAAGGGCACCCAGGCGTTGGTGAACTGGTCCGGGTCCTTCAGCGTCTCCGCCGGGTCGCCGAGGATCTGCGGAACCTGCCGCAGGGCCTCGTAGTAGGTCGAGGCGCCCGCCTCGGTGCCGAACTCGCACTGCGTGCGGTCCGGTCCGTTCGCCGCGTCGTCGCCCCAGCACTGCATGACCTGGAGGAAGTTCACGTGCTTGCCCTCGGCGTTGCCCGGCCCGCCCCCGGTCCAGGTCACCTTCACCCCCTGCCCCCGCAGATCCTTCGTCTGGTGCACGGTGACCTTGAGCCGGGAGAAGTCGTCGTACGGCCCCTTCGCCCCGGACTCGGTCACCGCCGAGTCCTCGGTGCCGGCCGCCGTGGCGGGCTGCGCGGGCAACGGCGCCAGCCCCACCAGCACCGCCGCGACCAGCGCGCCGACCCCGGCCGCCACCCGGGCACGTCCGGCGGACCGGAACGCCACGAACCTCATGCCGCACCGCCTCTGCGCCGGGCTCGCGCCGCCATCGTGCGGGCGACGAGCGGCGGTCCCACCACGACCCCGAGCAGCAGCACCGCGGACAGCGCCATCAGCGCGCCGCGCATGCCGAGTTGGGAGCCGTAGCCGACGTTCATGGGATTCGCGGCGACGTTGGTGGTGCCGCTGCTCGCCCCGTCGCCGAGGACCTGGCCGGTGTCGGGGTCGACGGAGGCGCCGCCCGTGCCGCCGGCCGAGGTCCCCGTGCCGGGCTTGCCGTCACCGTTGGCGTCGGTGCCGCCCGCGGAGCCGGAACCCCCCGTCGTACCGGACGAACCGCCGCTGCCCGAGCCGCCGCCGCTGCCCGACCCGCCGGATGTGGACCCGCCGTTGGCCGACTGGTTCACCTGGGTCGGGGTCTTGGCGCCCGCCGTGCCGTCGGAGCACTGCGTGGTGCCCTTCTTGTCGCAGGACTTGGGGTACGGAGCGTTCTTGATCAGGGTGTTGACGCCGCCGGAGAAGGTGGGGTTGCGGCAGTCGTTGATGTTGATGGACGACGTCGGTGCGCCGGGCACCTTCTCCAGCTGGTCGAACCCGGCCTGCACCAGGTTCTTCGGCAGCGGCGAGTAGCCCAGCTCCTCGGCCTGCTGCTGGCCGTCGCAGAGGAAGTAGCGGCCGAAGGTGCCCAGCGAGAGGCCCTTGGCCTCGGTCATCGGGTTCTTGTCGCCGCCGATCGACGTCGGCAGGATCATGTAGCTGTAGCTCGACATCGGGTAGGTGCGGCGGTCGCTGTTCTCGTAGACGTTGTCGAGGATCTGCGTCAGGTAGTTGGACGAGCTCTTGTCCTGGTCGATCTGCGCGCCGGTGAGGGCGACGGCCACGCTGGAGGCGGTCGGCTCGACGTAGTAGCCCGAGCTGTTGAGCATCTTGGCCACCGGGAAGCCGGTCTTGATGGCGTAGGAGTACTCGACGTAGGTGATCGAGCCCTCGGCCTGCGGCTGCCGGACGAAACCGGAGACGCCGAGCGAGCCGGACTTGGCGATCATCGAGGAGCCGGTCAGCACCGGGTAGTACGAGGTCATCCCGCAGTTGCTGCCGCGCCCGACCTGTGCGCAGTACGCGTTCCAGGTGGCCGGCTGCTCCTTGGCCATCCAGGTGGTGAACTGGGCCGTCGTACCGGAGCCGTCGGAGCGCACCACCGGGACGATCCGGCGGGCGGGGAGGGTCAGACCGGGGTTGTCGGCCTTGATCTCCGGCGCGTTCCACATGGTGATCCTGCCGGTGAACATCTTGGCGATGGAGTCCCCGGACAGCCGGAGGTTCGTCACCGCCTTGCCGCCGATCTTGAGGTTGTACATGAAGGCCGTACCACCGGCCACGATCGGCATGTACGCGTAGCCGCGGGTCGGCGGCGCGTCGGTGACCCCCTGCTCGGTGAGCCCGTACGGGATCTCCGACACGGCGAAGTCGACGACACCGTTCTTGAACTGCTCGCGGCCCTGCGAGGAGCCGTTGGCGGTGAAGTTGACGGTCATGCCGAGGTTGGCGGAGATGTTGCGCCGCCACTGGTCGAGCGCGTTGGAGCTCCAGGTCGAACCGGAGCCGGTGATCTTCGTGTACGACACGGCGTGGGCGTCCGGCGGATGGACGGCGAGCAGCGCGCACAGCAGCGCCGCGACGGTCGCCCCCAGACGGAAGGCGGTTGCGGGTCTCACGGGAGAACTCCTCGTATGCGTACGGGCGTTGGGGTCGGGGGCTAGGTGCCGACGGCGTCTTGGGGGGTGCTGGGGGTCTCGCGGTCGCGGGCCGCGAAGCGCTGGGCGTCCCGGCGGGAGGCGGTGACACGGCGGTGTTCCTGGCGGCGGGTGAGATGGCCCGGGCCGCGGCCGCCGATGATGCGGGCGGCCACGAACAGCAGCAGCACCAGCGCCAGCAGGGTGGCCGCGGTACCGAAACCGCGGGCGATCATGGCGGGTTCGGGCGACTGGACGAAGGTGAAGGTGGCCAGCGGCAGGGAGACCATCGGGCCCGAGGTCGGGTCGAGGTTCATCTCGGCGGTGAAACCGGCGGTGAGCAGGACCGGGGAGGTCTCGCCGATGCCGCGTGCGGTGCCGAGGATGACGGCGGTGGTCAGCCCTGACCGGGCGGTGGGCAGCACGACATGCCACACCGTGCGCCAGCGCGAGGCGCCGGTGGCGTACGCCGCCTCGCGCAGCGTGCCGGGCACCAGGCGGATGACGACGTCGGCGGCGCGGATGATGATCGGCAGCATCATCACCGACAGGGCCAGTGCGGCGGCGAGGCCGGAGCGGTCCAGCCCCAGGCCCAGGATGAGGGTCGCGTAGATGAACAGACCGGCGACGATCGAGGGCAACGCGGTCATCGCCTCGACGATCGTCCTGACGAACCGGGCGAAGCGGCCGGGGACCTCGTTGAGGAACACCGCGCAGACCAGGCCGATCGGTACCGTCACGACGAGCGCGATGGTGATCTGCATGAGCGTGCCGGTGATCGCGTGCAGGATGCCGCCGACGCTCAGCGGGTCCAGCGGCCCGGCCAGCTTCATGTCCTGGGTGAAGAAGTTGAGGTGGGGCAGCGCCCTGCGGCCCTCCCACAGCGCGTACCCGACGACGAAGACCAGTACCGCGACCAGCAGCAGCCCCATCGACCTGACGAAGGCCCCGGCGATCCGGTCGGCCACGGCCGGGCCGTCCTCGTCGAAGGACACGAGCAGCGCGTACAGCGCCAGGAACAGCGCGTAGGCGATGACGACGAAGCCGACCGGGCCGTCGAAGGGCAGCAGCCTGGTGAACAGCAGCCAGGTCAGGGAGAGCGACGCGAGGGCGGCGCCGACGACCGCGAAGACGTCGCTGGTGCGCAACCGCGCGAGGGCGCGGCGCCGCTCCCCGCCGGGCCGGCCGGGGCCGGGGGCGGGCAGGACGGTGCGCGGTGGTCCGGAGGCCGCGGTCGACGCCTCGGGTACGGCGACCGCGGGCGTGTCGGGAACCTGGGGCGCGAGGGTCATACGCGCTCTCTCCTTGTGAGCCCGGAAACCCGTGTGGACCGGGAAAGCGGTGTGAGTCGGGAAAGCGGTGCGGGTCGGGACAGCCGCGCGAGCCGGGAAAACCGCGCGAGCCGGGAAAACCGCGCCGGTGCCGACGGCGCAGCCAGCACTGACGGCCCTGCCGACGCGGTCAACCCAGCCAGCACTGGCGGCCCTGCCGACCTGGACGGCCCAGCCGGCACTGACGGCCCAGCCAGTCCAGCCGGCACTGACGGCCTGGTCGGCCCAGCCGGGCTCATGCGTCGCTCGTCGCGCCGGACCTGCTGCGGGCGACGATCGAGGAGGCGGCGAAGTTGACGACGAGGGTCATCAGGAACAGGGCGAAGCCGGCCGCCATCAGCGCGGACATGCTGAACTCGCCGGCCTCGCCGTAGCGCAGGGCGATCAGCGAGGAGACCGAGCTGGTGCCGGACTGCAGGATGTGCGGCTGGACGGCGAAGACCGGCGAGATGACCATGTAGACAGCGATGGTCTCGCCGAGCGCCCGTCCCAGCCCGAGCATGGTGCCGCCGATCATGCCGCCCTTGCCGAACGGCAGGACGACGCTGCGGATCATGCCCCACTTGGTCGCGCCGAGCGCGTACGCGCCCTCGCGCTCACCGGCCGGGGCCTGGGAGAAGACCTCGCGCATGATCGAGCAGATGATCGGCGCGACCATCATGCCGACGACGAGGCCCGCGATGAAGGTGGACGAGGTGTAGACGGTCTCGGGCGCGAGCGGATCGTGCGGATCGGCGCCGTCGACCTTGAAGAGCGGGATCCAGCCGAAGTACGTGGCGATGAACCGCGCCGTCGGCAGCACATGGCCTTCGAGCCAGAAGAAGCCCCACAGGCCGTACACCACGGAGGGCACGGCGGCCATCAGGTCGACGACGCTGATGAGCGTCTGCCGCAGCCGGGGCGAGGCGTACTCGGAGATGTACAGGGCGGCACCGGTGGCCAGCGGTACGGCCACGCACACCGCCACCAGCGCGATGAGCACGGTGCCGAGCAGCACGGCCGCGATACCGAAGTGGCCGCTGTCCGGGTCCCAGGCGGCCGTCGTCAGGAAGGACCAGCCCGCCCTGCGCAGCGCCTCCCAGGCCCTGAGCAGCAGGAAGCCGCCGACCAGGAGCATGACGGCGAGCACCAGGCCGCCACCGCCCCGGGCGACGGCACGGAAGACGCGGTCGGGTACTCCCGGGTCCGCGAACAGCCGTCTGGGTACGTCGTCCGCCTCACCGGCCGCGGGCAGGGGTCGTCTCTTCAACGTGGGCACGGGTCCGACGCTCCGGCCGCCACGTTGACATGCTCATCCCGAGGTGTGAACTACGGGTTCCCTAAGGGCAACTTCGGTCCCCGGCGCACGGGCACGCCTCATCCGCAACCAGGGACTCTGCGGCTCCGGTTGGCGGAAGAACGTGGACTACGCCCGCGGACTGGCGGGCTCTTGACCTACTCGCCCCATAACTCCGGCCCCGCATAGACCAGTTCGGCGATCGTCGCGCGGAACCGGTCATAGGACGCGCGGCAGGTGGCATGCCTCTCGTACGTCCGCGCCGAGCCGGCCAGATGGCGGCCGGACTCGTCCCAGACCGCCCACACCCAGCCGCCGCCGTCGGAACTGTGCTGCACTCCGCCCCCCGTACGGGAGTGCAGCGCGCACATGCGGTGGAACGCGGCGCGACATCGGGCGTGGGTGTCGTGCGCGGTGAGCGACACCGCCACCGATCTCCCGTTCGGCGCCACCATGCGCCAGCCGAATCTGCCCTGCCCGTCGATGTCCACCTGGCATCTCATTCCGGCTGCCCCGGCGGCAGGTCTTGCCGCCCTCTCGGACCGGTCCATGTCCCCACCCCCGCCGCCCAATCAAGAAGCAAAATCCGCAGGTACGGCACTCCGGGGCGGCAGCAGCAATCTACTGAGAGGCAGGTGACGGCGCCCGGACAAAACTGACCGTCGAGGCCACGCTTCATGTAGAGGTATCCCCTAGGTAACCCGTAGGCAAGACACAGAGAAAGCGCTCCCACCCGGACCGGGACAACGTTGCCAATTGGGGCGCGGCCACGACCGGTTGCTTTACAACCCCGCCTCGAACCAGAGCAGCTTCCCGGCCCCGCGATCCAGCGGGCCGCTTTCGAGGGACCAACCGCCCCAGCGGGGGGCGTACTCCTGCACGAGGCAGCGGCCGCGCCCGCCCTGGGCGCCCGCCGGGGCAGGCGGGACACGATCCCCGGGCGGCTCACCGAAGGGGGCGGGAACGCGCGGATGCCCGCCCCAGACCCCGACCCGCAACCGCCCGTCCGCGAGGGCGGTGAGGCGCAGGGAGACGGGCCCGCCGGCGTGCAGATAGGCGTTGGTGACCAGCTCGGACGTCAACAACTGCACGGCGTCGAGGACTTCACTCCTGCCATGGCTGTCGAGGACGGACCGTACGGGCATACGTGCGGCGCGCGGGTCATGGGGCAGACGGAGGGCGTACACCCAGGTGTCGCGCGGGACTACGGTGGCCATGAACGGCTCCTACGCCGGAAGGACTCGGCCCGCCCGACGGACCCGACCGTGAACCACAGGCTCCTTCATGCCGGATCGGGGATGTCCGCTCGCCCCGGGAATGCCGGTGGCGGGTGGGATGGCCGGTCGGCGAGAATGACCGGCTGTGGCAGAACACGCACAGCCGGATCGGCAGTCGTGGACGGTGACCCTCGTATGCGGCGCGTCGGGAGTGGGCAAGTCGAGCATCGCGATTCCGCTGGCTGCGCGGTACGGAGTTCCACTGGCCGAGGCGGACGACATCGTCACAGCGCTTCAAGCGCTGACGACCCCGCAGCAGTCGCCCATGCTGCATTACTGGAGCACCCACCCCGAGGCCCAGTCCTGGGCACCGGAGAGGATCGCTGAACTGCATTTCGCGGTGGCCGACGCGCTGCGTCCCGGAGTCGAGGCAGTGATCGCCGATCACATCAAGTTCGGCGCCCCGGTCGTATTCGAAGGTGATTACCTGGTGCCGGAGCTCGCGGACGGGTTCGGTGGCGCGGCCCGTGCAGTCGTCCTCGGCGAACCCGACGATGAGCGAATCACCGCAAATCTCCGGGCGCGTGAGTCCGACAGGGGCGACCAACGGCACCGCGCGAGGGTCAGCACCCTGGTCGGCGCGCAACTCACGAAGCGCGCGAACGCAGTCGGCATGCCAGTGGTGCCCGCGCGGCCCTGGCACGACGGACTCGACCGGGTGGACCGTGCGCTGCGCGGCTGGCGCCGCTCCGCTTGAACTACGACCGAGGCCCGCCGCGGCCTGCCACTCGCACCGACCTCCGCGCAGTGGACCGTTCAGTCCACTGTAGGCGTCAGCCCGCGAAGACCGTGCTGGCCAGCGCCACGCTCACGACGGTGCCGCCGACGATGCCCAGCAGGGCGTTGCGGCGCCACAGGTGCAGGCCGACGGTGACCGCCAGGGCGGCCAGGGACGCGACGACGCGGGACTGGGTCAGCGGCAGGTCGCGCAGACAGTAGACGAAGAGGATCACCATGACGCCGGCGGGCATCCGGGCGCCGAGGTAGCGCACGGTGCCGCTGGCCCGCAGCGAGGCCAGGACGGTGAAGGGCAGGGCACGCAGCGCCCAGGTGACGGCGGCCGAGACGGCGACGGCCAGCAGCAGGTAACGGGTGTCAGGCACGGGACTCCTCCACGCGGCTCTCCATACGGCTCTCCATATGACTCTCCTTGCGGCTCTCCATACGACTCTCCTTGCCGCTCTCCTTGCGGCTCCGGACCAGCAGCGCGGCGGTGAACAGGGCGAACGCGGCGAGCAGCATCTGGCCGGGCAGGACCAGCCTCGCGACCAGGGCGCTGAGCAGCGCGAGGAGCGGGGTGGGCAGGTCGCCGCTCCGCTCCCGGACGGCGTCCAGAGCCAGTACGGCGAACAGGGCGGTCATCGCGAAGTCCAGACCGGTGACGCTGTCGGGCACGGCCGAGCCGAGCAGGGCACCGGCGGTGGCACCGCCGACCCAGTACAGCTGCATGAAGAGTTGCAGCCACAGGATGCGGGCGCCGGACCAGGACCGGGCCCGGTCACCGGTGGTCAGGGCGTAGGCCTCGTCGGTCAGGGCGAAGGTGCTGTAGGCCTTGCCGAACCGGCCCCGCACGCGGTCGAGGGGGAAGGACAGCGCGTAGAACACATGCCGGACGTTCACCAGGAAGGCGGTGAGCGCGACCGCCGCCAGCGGGGTGGCCGCGACGGCCAGGTTCACGAGGAGGAACTCGAGCGACCCGGCATAGACGACGGCGGTGAACAGGCTCGCGCACCACCAGGGCAGGCCGGCGTGGGTGATCAGCACCCCGAAGGCGAGACCGAGCGGGAGCAGGCCGAGCCCCACGGAGGCGGAGTCCTTCAGCGCGGCCAGGGCCGTGGACCGGAGCGGCGGCGGAGAGGCGGGAGCGGACCGGGGAGGATCGCCCACGGCGACGGAAAGCGTGCGCATATTGAAATTTTAGGAGGATTGTCGCCACATATGGTTTCCAATAATTCCCGTAAGCTGATGTGATGCGCAATGAATTGCAGCTCGATGCCATCGACCGGGACATTTTGTTTCACCTGCGCCGGGACGGTCGGCTGACCAACGTCGAGCTGGCCAAGCGGGTCGGGCTGACCCCGCCGCCGTGTCTGCGCCGGCTGAAGCGGCTGGAGGACGCCGGTGTCATCACGGGCTACCGCGCCGTCATCAACCCGGAGTCCGTCGGCCGAGGCCTGGAAGTCATGATCGACATCGAGGTCTCCGCCAACGACCTGAAGACCGTCGAGACCCTGGAGGAGACGCTCTCCTCGTACGAGGAGGTCATCGAGTTCCGCCGGATGTACGGGCGCCCCGACTATTTCCTCCGCGTGGCCGTCGCCGACGATGCCGCGTACAACGCCTTCCTCATCGGCAAACTCACCGGACTCCCCGGCATCCTGCGCGTCGAGTCCCACCTGACGATGAAGAAGATCAAGACCGACGACTGACGACTGACAGCTGACGACAGACGACTGACGGGCCGCCGCCCACGGCAGGCCCCGTCAGTCCAGATGGCGGCGGTTCCATACGACCACCCGGAAGGAGACGCGGTCCGGCGCTCCTGTCTCGTCCTTCCGGACGCCGGTGATGCGCAGCATGGCGACGAGGTCGTCGCTGGTGATGTCGCACAGTACGCGGCCGGTGCGGATACCGCCTGCCGCCAGCTTCACGCCGTAGTCCTGTTCGTCGGCGCAGTCGGTGAAGGTGCCGGCCTTTCCCGGAGGCAGTACGGCCATGTCCGCGTTCCGCAAGCCGGTGAGCGCGCGCGCCGACTCGAACTCGACGTCCGCGGACGGTGGACCCGGGTCGCCGGTGACGCCCCAGCCGCGCGCCGTGGAGTCCAGATCCACGACCTGATCCGGCACCAGCTGCAGAGTTCCCTGCCGGCGTACGGGCACCTCGTCCACGACGGTGCCGCCGGTGCCGGCGCTGGTGCCGGTGCGTGTCCCGGAGGACCGGTGGGGTGTCCGGTGCCCGTCGTCGCGGGCCACGGCGAGGGCTCCCGCGGTGGCCGCCAGAGCCACGCAGGACGCGGCGACGGCCCTCACAAGGCGACGTGGGCGACGTCGTCCGCTGGACGCGGGAACGGCGTCCAGGGACGGGGGCAGGTCCGGCTCCGGGGCATTCGGGGCCGGTTGGGGTGCGGTGCCGGGAACAGTCACGGCGGGGGATGCCGGTGCCGCCGCCCCCTCGGACAGCTCCTTCTTCACCGCGTGCCAGCGCCGCGCCCACTCGGCCTGGGCGGACTGATCTCCCCGGCAGGCGCGCACGAAGGCCA
The DNA here is from genome assembly GCF_003814875.1 of Streptomyces sp. Ag109_O5-1. Classification (GTDB taxonomy): domain Bacteria; phylum Actinomycetota; class Actinomycetes; order Streptomycetales; family Streptomycetaceae; genus Streptomyces; species Streptomyces sasae. The sequence goes on from NZ_RKQF01000001.1 coordinate 4,743,694, forward strand.
GCGTGGCCTCCAGGGTGGGGAAGCGGCGGCCCGCGGCGGCCGTGGACAAGGTGCTGGGAGCACACCCCGCACGGCGGGCCATCGACCGGTAGTCCGGGTTTCCCACCGACTCACGCAGGATCTGCAAGTCGTACGCGAACCGTTCCCCCGGACCCGCCTGTGGATCCGGCCGATTGCGTAAGCCCGCCACGAGGTTCCCTCCCGCGCCCTGCCCAGCCTCCACGGTGTTCTGACGCACCCCATGTTCGACCTGGTCACCGCCGCGCACAACGCCGCGTGTTCGAAGTGTTCGACAAGAGGTGTCAAACAACAGCCCATGGGCTCTGCCCGGCTCGAGCTACCCCACCAGCAGCAGGATCACCAGCAGCACCGCTCCCGCCACCGCCGGCGCGGCCACCTCGTACGCCCACCGCACCGTGACCTCGCCCTGCGCCGACTCCGCCGGGCCCCTGTTCTCCAGCATCTCCCGCAGGTCGTCCATGATCTTGTCGGTCTCCGCGCGCGTCGGCCCGGTCGCGTCGTCGGCGTCCCGCAGTCCCCCGAACCCGCCGCCGAACCCGCCGATCCCGGCACCGATCCCGCCGGACCCACGCCCCGCGGACCCCGTCCGCCCACGCCGCGCGTCCGCCTCCGCCTTCGCGCTCCGGCGCGCCGCCTTCTTGCGGCCCCGCAGGGACACCGGAATCGCCCACAACTGGTACTTCGTACCCGACTTCGCGATCACCTCGTTCGAGTAACCGGAACGGAAGGAGGCGACCTCACCCCATGGCAGCGTGATCACCCGGAACGGGTTGCGCACCCGCAGCCGGTCCTCGCCCGCGAACACCGCCGGGCGCAGGGTGAAGGCGACGACCAGCGGCACGATGAGGATCAGCGCGGCGAGCGCCAGCCATGGGGCGTGGCCGTGGCCCCGGAGCAGCGCGTCGATGCCCAGCCAGCCGACGATCGCGAGCAGCAGGACACCGCCGATCAGCGCCTGGGGCGAGCGGTAGATGCGGTCCTTGACGAGGGGCGAGGTCATAGGGCCGATTCTGCACCAGACGTGCGCGGGGGCGCCGTGGGGGCGGCATCGCCGTATGCGAGTACAGGTGGACTGTGGTTGCTCGCGCAGTTCCCCGCGCCCCTTCCAGGGGAGTAGCCCCACCGCCCTCCAGAAGAACCGTTCCCTCGGGGTGTACAGCTGCTACGCGCGTAGATATGCTCGGCTGGTGACCATGCCCACCACCGCACCCCACGCACTTGCTGACGTCACCGCGTCCGACAGCACGCTGCGCCGCTTCCTCCACGGGCTGCCCGGCGTCGACGCGGTCGGCCTGGAGGCGCGTGCCGCCTCGCTCGGCACCCGTTCCATCAAGACCACCGCGAAGGCGTACGCCATCGACCTCGCCATCTCGATGGTCGACCTGACGACGCTGGAAGGCGCGGACACCCCGGGCAAGGTCCGGGCGCTCGGCGCCAAGGCGGTCCATCCGGACCCGACGGACCGCACGACCCCGGCCACGGCCGCCGTCTGTGTCTACCCCGACATGGTGGCCGTCGCCAAGGAGGCCGTCGCCGGCTCGTCCGTCAAGGTCGCCTCCGTCGCCACCGCCTTCCCGGCCGGCCGCGCGGCGCTCGACGTCAAGCTCGCCGACGTGCGGGACGCCGTGGCCGCGGGCGCGGACGAGATCGACATGGTCATCGACCGCGGCGCGTTCCTCGCGGGCAACTACCTGAAGGTGTACGACGAGATCACCGCCGTACGCGAGACCTGCGGAACCTCGGCCCGCCTCAAGGTCATCTTCGAGACCGGCGAGCTGTCGACGTACGACAACATCCGCCGCGCCTCCTGGCTCGGCATGCTCGCCGGTGCCGACTTCATCAAGACCTCCACCGGCAAGGTCGCCGTCAACGCCACCCCCGCCAACACCCTCCTCATGCTGGAGGCCGTCCGCGACTTCCGTGCGCAGACCGGTGTCCAGGTGGGCGTGAAGCCCGCCGGCGGCATCCGGACCAGCAAGGACGCGATCAAGTTCCTCGTCCTGGTCAACGAGACCGCGGGCGCGGACTGGCTGGACAACCACTGGTTCCGCTTCGGCGCCTCCTCGCTCCTGAACGACCTGCTGATGCAGCGTCAGAAGCTGGCCACCGGCCGCTACTCCGGCCCCGACTACGTGACGGTGGACTGATCACCATGGCCAAGGAAAAGATGACCACCGCATTCGAGTACGCGCCGGCGCCCGAGTCCCGCTCGGTCGTCGACATCGCGCCCTCCTACGGCCTCTTCATCGACGGCGAGTTCACCGACGCCGCCGACGGCAAGGTCTTCAAGACCGTCAGCCCGTCCACCGAGGAGGTCCTCTCCGAGGTCGCCCAGGCGGGCGAGGCGGACGTCGAGCGCGCCGTGAAGGCCGCCCGCAAGGCGTTCGAGAAGTGGTCCGCGCTGCCGGGTTCCGAGCGCGCCAAGTACCTCTTCCGCATCGCCCGCATCATCCAGGAGCGCAGCCGTGAGCTGGCCGTCCTGGAGACGCTGGACAACGGCAAGCCGATCAAGGAGACGCGCGACGCGGACCTCCCCCTGGTCGCCGCGCACTTCTTCTACTACGCGGGCTGGGCCGACAAGCTCGACCACGCGGGCTACGGCGCGAACCCGCGGCCGCTCGGCGTCGCCGGCCAGGTCATCCCCTGGAACTTCCCGCTCCTGATGCTGGCCTGGAAGATCGCCCCGGCGCTCGCCACCGGCAACACGGTGGTCCTGAAGCCCGCCGAAACGACCCCCCTCTCCGCGCTGTTCTTCGCGGACATCTGCCGCCAGGCGGGCCTCCCCAAGGGCGTCGTCAACATCCTCCCCGGATACGGCGACGCGGGTGCCGCGCTCGTCGCGCACCCCGACGTGAACAAGGTCGCCTTCACCGGCTCCACCGCCGTCGGCAAGGAGATCGCGCGCACGGTCGCGGGCACCCGCAAGAAGCTCACGCTGGAGCTGGGCGGGAAGGGCGCGAACATCGTCTTCGACGACGCTCCCATCGACCAGGCCGTCGAAGGCATCGTCACCGGGATCTTCTTCAACCAGGGCCAGGTCTGCTGCGCGGGCTCCCGTCTCCTCGTCCAGGAGTCGATCCACGACGAGCTGCTCGACTCCCTCAAGCGCCGTCTTTCGACCCTCCGCCTCGGCGACCCGCTGGACAAGAACACGGACATCGGCGCGATCAACTCCGCCGAGCAGCTGGCCCGCATCACCACCCTCGCCGACCAGGGCGAGGCGGAGGGCGCCGAGCGCTGGTCCCCGGCCTGTGAACTCCCCTCCTCCGGCTACTGGTTCGCTCCGACGCTCTTCACGAACGTCACCCAGGCGCACACCATCGCCCGCGACGAGATCTTCGGCCCCGTCCTGTCGGTCCTGACCTTCCGCACGCCCGACGAGGCGGTTGCCAAGGCCAACAACACGCAGTACGGCCTCTCCGCCGGCATCTGGACCGAGAAGGGCTCCCGGATCCTGGCCGTCGCGAACAAGCTGCGCGCCGGTGTCGTCTGGTCCAACACGTTCAACAAGTTCGACCCGACCTCGCCGTTCGGCGGTTACAAGGAGTCGGGCTTCGGCCGCGAGGGCGGCCGCCACGGCCTGGAGGCGTACCTCGATGTCTGACCGCACCAATGAGCGTCTGAGCGTCTTCAAGACCTACAAGCTGTACGTCGGCGGGAAGTTCCCGCGTTCCGAGAGCGGCCGGGTGTACGAGGTGACCGACTCCAAGGGCAACTGGCTGGCCAACGCACCGCAGTCCAGCCGCAAGGACGCCCGGGACGCGGTCGTCGCCGCCCGCAAGGCGTTCGGCGGCTGGTCCGGGGCCACGGCCTACAACCGGGGCCAGGTCCTCTACCGCGTCGCGGAGATGCTGGAGGGCCGCCGGGACCAGTTCGTCCGCGAGGTGGCGGACGCCGAGGGGCTGGGCAAGTCCAAGGCGGCCGCCGTCGTGGACGCGACGATCGACCGCTGGGTCTGGTACGCGGGCTGGACCGACAAGATCGCCCAGGTGGTCGGCGGCGGCAACCCGGTCGCGGGCCCGTTCTTCAACCTCTCCTCCCCCGAGCCGACGGGCGTGGTGGCCGTCCTGGCCCCGCAGGAGTCGTCGTTCCTGGGCCTGGTGTCGGTGGTCGCGCCCGTGATCGCCACGGGCAACACGGCCGTCGTCATCGCCTCCGAGAAGGCCCCGCTGCCGGCCCTCTCCCTCGCCGAGGTCCTCGCCACCTCCGACGTCCCCGGCGGGGTCGTCAACGTCCTCTCCGGCCGTACGGCGGAGATCGCGGCGCCCCTCGCCGCCCACCAGGACGTCAACGCGATCGACCTCGCAGGCGCCGACGAGGCGCTGGCGAAGGAGCTGGAGATCGCGGCGGCCGACAACCTGAAGCGCGTCCTGCGTCCACAGCCTGTGGACGACTGGACGGCGACGCCGGGGACCGACCGCATGACGGCGTTCCTGGAGACCAAGACGGTCTGGCACCCGACGGGGGCGCTGGGAGTGTCCGGCTCTTCTTACTGATTTCGTCCCTGCGAGTGGGGAACTGCGGGCCGTCCGTGGCTGGTCGCGCAGTTCCCCGCGCCCCTTGCAGGGCGCTCAGCGCCCCAGAATCTTCCCGACCAACGGAAGCGACCCGATCGACGGCGCCTGCGCCAGCGGCCCTGTCAGCATCTTCGACGTCAGCGGCTTGAAGTCGGCCAGTTGCGCCCCCACCCCGTTGTCCAGCGGGTCAACGCCGGTGCCCGCGAGCGGGTTGGGCTTCAGCCCCGCCACCGGCCCCGTGACGTACGGCAGTACACCGCCCAGCACCTTCAGGCCCGCCTGCGGGTCGATCTGGCCGAGCGTGGTGGGGTGGGTGCGGACCACGTCCAGCGCGGGCCGGGTGTCCGCGGCGGCCGTCGCGGCGCCCGCGCCGAGCGCCACCCCTGCCGTGGCCAGGGCGGCCAGGGCACGCCGAGCGGTCGGGTTCGGGGAGGACGCGTGTCGGGGCATCGCTGGTGCCACCTTCCGGTGCGCAGGGTAACGAGGTCGGCACATAGGGTAGTTGAGGTGTGACTCACGCTCCAAAGCCGACCCGCGGGGTCGGCAGGAGGCCCCCCATGCGTCAAACTGGTGTTCCGTGAGCATTCATCCTCCGCCCCCCGCCCGCGTCGTGCTGCTGTGCGGCCCCTCGGGTTCGGGCAAGTCACTCGTCGCCGCCCGTTCCGGGCTTCCCGTCCTGCGCCTCGACGACTTCTACAAGGAGGGCGACGACCCGACTCTGCCCCTGGTGGCGGGGAGTGCGGACATCGACTGGGACCACCCGGAGTCCTGGGACGCGGAGGTCGCGGTCGAGGCGATCGGCCGGCTGTGCGCCACGGGCTCGGCGGCGGTGCCGGTGTACGACATAGCGCTGAGCGCCCGCACCGGCGAGGAGATGCTGCACATCGGCCGCACCCCGCTGTTCATCGCGGAGGGCATCTTCGCCGCCGAGATCGTGGAGCGCTGCCGTGAGCTGGGGCTGCTGGCCGACGCGCTCTGTCTGAGCCGGGGTCCGGTGAAGACCTTCCGGCGCCGTTTTCTGCGTGACCTCAAGGAGGGCCGCAAGTCGGTGACGTTCCTGCTGCGCCGCGGCTGGCGGCTGATGCGGGCCGAACGCACGATCGTGAGCCGTCAGGTGTCGCTGGGCGCGCACCCGTGCGACCGGGACGAGGCGCTGGGCCGGATGGCGGCGGCCGCGGTGGGCCGACAGCACCGGGACCGGACACAGGCACCGGCGTGACAGCCGAAGAAGAAGCGCCGTAGAGCAGTCGTAGAAAAAGTCGCAGGAAGAAGTCGTAGAAAAAAGCGGGACTGGATGGACCCCCCGGCCCTCCAGTCCCGCTTCCCCCGTTGCTCCGCCGAACACCCCCGTGTCCCCCGTGGCGGAGCTCCCCCGTGCTTTCCCCCCAGGTCCCCCCGGACCCGCTTTTCCCCCGTGAGTCCCCCCGGACCCTCCCCCAGGTCCCCCGTGTTCCCCCGGTTCTCCCCCGTCAGGATCCCCCCGGATCCCCTTACCTTCAGGCGACGAGCTCCCCGAAGGCGTCCTCCTCGTCACGGCCGAAGCTGAGGACCTCGTCCTCGCGCAGCCGGCGGAGCGACCGCCAGATGCTGGACTTCACCGTGCCGACACTGATGTCGAGGATCTCCGCGATCTCCGGGTCCGTGCGGCCCTCGTAGTAGCGCAGGACCAGCATGGTGCGCTGGAGTTCGGGGAGCCGGGCGAGCGCCTGCCACAGGACCGCGCGCAGCTCCGTGCCGCTCATCGCGTCCGTGTCGCCGGGCGTCTCCGGCAGTTCCTCGGTCGGGTACTCGTTGAGCTTGCGGCGCCGCCAGGCGCTGATGTGCAGGTTGGTCATCGTCCGCCGCAGGTAACCGCCCACGGCCGCCTTGTCGCTGATCCGGTCCCACGCCTTGTACGTCGAGAACAGCGCGCTCTGCAGCAGGTCCTCGGCTTCGTAGCGGTCACCGGTCAGGTGGTAGGCGGTCGCGTACAGGGAGGCGCGGCGCTCCTGGACGTAGGCGGTGAACTCCGCCTCGGTCAGCGAGCGACGCTCCCCCGTGTCCTCCCTGTATGCGGTTCCCCCGTGTGCTTCCCCCGTGAAGCCGTCAACCACCGTCATGTAACCGGTGTGCTGACGCCCGGTGCCGCGAGCGCACCCCCGCCCGCTCACGGCACCGGACTTCTCGGAACCCCGGTGCACGTCGTGCAGACGCGTGACTACTGCGCTGGTGCTGTGGCTGATCAGCGTGTTCATCTCGCGCCCCCCGTCGTGGACTTCCGGTAGTTCGGCTTGCCCAGGCTCTGCGCCGCCCGGCTCTTGGCCGCTTGCTCGTCTGCCTGTGCCGAGAACTCTGCCGGGCCACCTTCACGGCCGTATCCGCCGACTGTCACAGACCTGTCACAGGGGTTCGGTACAGAGCGTCCACAGTCGATGCACAGGTGGTGGCGCTAAGGAGGTTTGCGGGCACCTGCGAGCCGCACAGGTCGTACGACGGGCCCCGCATGGGCCAGAATGAGCCCGTGCCTTCCCTGTTGCTGATCGAGGACGACGACGCCATCCGTACGGCCCTGGAGCTCTCACTGACGCGCCAGGGGCACCGGGTGGCCACCGCTGCGACCGGTGAGGACGGTCTGAAGCTGTTGCGTGAGCAGCGGCCCGATCTGATCGTCCTCGACGTCATGCTGCCCGGCATCGACGGGTTCGAGGTGTGCCGGCGCATCCGGCGCACGGACCAGCTGCCGATCATTCTGCTAACCGCGCGCAGCGACGACATCGATGTGGTGGTCGGACTGGAGTCCGGCGCCGACGACTATGTCGTCAAGCCCGTCCAGGGCCGGGTGCTCGACGCCCGGATCCGGGCCGTGCTGCGACGCGGGGAGCGGGAGTCCACCGACTCGGCGACGTTCGGCAACGTCGTCATCGACCGGTCCGCGATGACCGTGACGAAGAACGGCGAGGACCTCCAGCTCACCCCGACCGAACTGCGGTTGCTCCTGGAGCTGAGCCGGCGGCCGGGGCAGGCGCTGTCCCGGCAGCAGTTGCTGCGGCTGGTCTGGGAGCACGACTACCTCGGTGACTCCCGGCTCGTGGACGCCTGTGTGCAGCGGCTGCGCGCCAAGGTCGAGGACGTGCCCTCGTCCCCGACCCTGATCCGTACCGTGCGTGGTGTCGGCTACCGCCTGGACGCCCCTCAGTGACCGACCGGCAAGAGGGTTTCCGCGGCTGGGCCGCGGATCGCAAGGGAGCCGTGTCCCGGCTGCGCTTCACCAGTCTGCGGCTGCGTCTTGTGGTCGTGTTCGGCCTGGTGGCGCTGACCGCCGCGGTGTCCGCGTCCGGTATCGCGTACTGGCTCAACCGCGAGGCCGTGCTCACCCGTACCCAGGACGCGGTGCTGCGTGACTTCCAGCAGGAGATGCAGAACCGGGCCGGCGCACTGCCCGTCCATCCCACCCAGGACGAACTCCAGCGCACCGCCGGGCAGATGGCCAACAGCAGCCAGCGTTTCAGCGTGCTGCTGGTCGGCGAGGACACCGGCGGCAAGGTGGTGTACGGCAATTCGGGCGGGCTCAGCGGGTTCGCGCTGGACGACGTGCCGACGTCCCTGCGCAAGGCCGTCGACAAGCAGCAGAAGATGTCCGACAGCAACAAGTCGGCGTACCACCTGTACTGGCAGCGGGTCGTCGACCACGGCACGCCGTACCTGGTGGCCGGGACGCGGCTGATCGGCGGCGGGCCGACCGGCTACATGATGAAGTCCCTGGAGCCGGAGGCGAAGGACCTCAACTCGCTGGCGTGGTCGCTGGGGATCGCGACCGGGCTGGCGCTGATCGGCTCGGCGCTGCTCGCGCAGGCCGCCGCCACGACCGTGCTGAAGCCGGTGCACCGCCTCGGAGTCGCCGCCCGGCGGCTCGGCGAGGGCAAGCTGGACACCCGGCTCCGGGTCTCCGGCACGGATGAACTCGCCGATCTCTCCCGGACGTTCAACGACGCGGCCGAGGCGCTGGAGAAGCGGGTCGACGACATGGCCGCGCGCGACGACGCGTCCCGGCGCTTCGTCGCCGACATGAGCCATGAACTGCGGACCCCGCTCACCGCGATCACCGCCGTGACGGAGATCCTGGAGGAGGAGCTGGAGGCGGAGTCGGGGTCGATCGACCCGATGATCGAGCCCGCCGTCCGGCTGGTCGTCAGCGAGACACGGCGGCTCAACGACCTCGTCGAGAACCTCATGGAGGTCACCCGCTTCGACGCCGGTACGGCCCGGCTGGTCCTCGACGACGTCGACATCGCCGACCAGATCACCGCCTGCATCGACGCCCGCGCCTGGCTGGACGCGGTGGACCTGGACGCCGAACGCGGTATCCACGCCCGCCTCGACCCGCGCCGCCTCGACGTCATCCTGGCCAACCTCATCGGCAACGCCCTCAAGCACGGCGGCTCGCCGGTGCGGGTGTCGGTGCGGATGGAGCAGGAAGTGGGCGGGGACCTGGTCATCGCCGTGCGCGACCACGGTCCGGGCATCCCCGAGGACGTCCTGCCGCACGTCTTCGACCGGTTCTACAAGGCCAGCGCCTCCCGCCCGCGCTCCGAGGGCAGCGGCCTGGGCCTGTCCATCGCGACGGAGAACGCCCGTATCCACGGTGGCTCGATCACCGCCGCGAACTCCCCCGAGGGCGGTGCGGTGTTCACGCTGCGGCTGCCCCGGGACGCCTCGGAACTGGCCGAGGAGACCAAGGACGGCGGGGCGAAGGACGCGTGATGCAGGTACTGCGGGTACGAAGACTCCTCGCCGTCGCCGGGCTGGCGCTCGCGCTCTCCGGGTGCGGGATCCGGGCCACCGAGGTGCCGACCGACTTCGGCGGGGCACCCTCGCGGGTGCCGTGCTCAATGACCCAGCCGGATCTGTCGGCCCAGGAGGAGCACGGGGTGCCGCTGCAGGTGTTCCTGCTGTGCGGCGCCTCGCTGGTGACCGTCGACCGGGAGGTGCGGGTCCCGGACGGTACGGCGGACGCCAAGCGGCGGGTGATCGTCGCGCAGGGGCTCCTCGACCAGCTCGCCGAGACGCCGTCGGCCGCCGAGAAGGAGGCCGGCTACACGACGTATGTGCGCGGCGGGATGAGCGTGGGCGGGCCGCGGGCCGGGGACCCCGACGACACGCTGCGGCTGAGCACGTCGCCGCCGCAGCTGACGTCGTACGCGCTCGCGCAGATCGTGTGCACGCTGTCCGACTCGGCGGCGGCGGAGGGGGACGGCTCGGTGATCCTGGGCGGGCCGGGGACGGAGCCGTTGCGGCGGTACGAGTGCACGGACGCGGTGCGGAACTCTCCGAGTGGGAACCGGCCGCCGTCCAGTGAGGTTGCTTCCGGGTGAGGGGCGGTTTGGCGCCTCAGGGGGTGCCACCTGGGGTTGTGGGGCGGGTGCGGGTCGTATCGGGTTGCTCGCGCAGTTCCCCGCGCCCCTGACGGGGCGCTGTTGCCAGCGTGTGTTTGAGGCCTCACTGCCCTATCCGGAACCGATCGTGTGCGTGGGTGCGTCTTGGGGGGCGTGCAGCGTCAAGGCTCCATCGGCGGCAGCGCCGCGATCCGCGTCCGTGTGACAGGGGGTGTCCTCCTTGTCGCACATCTCGCGTTCGTCGCCTGGCTGATGCTGCGGCCGCTGGACGTGCCCTGGGTGATGCCCGCCAACCTGCACCCGTTCGCCGGTATCCGTACCGACCTGTCGCTGGGCTGGCGGGAGGCGGCGCACCGGATCGGTGAGGGGCTCGCGCTGCTCGCCCCGCTGGGTGTGCTGCTGCCGATGGTCCACGGCAGACTCGACGCCTCCCCGCTCGGCTCCCTGATCCGTACGGCCACCGCGGGCGCCCTGATCTCGCTGGGTATAGCCCTGCTGCAGACCGGGGTGCCCGGTCGTGTGGTGGACGTCGACTCGATCCTGCTGAACACGACCGGTGTGGTGCTGGCGCATCTCGCCGTGGTGCCGGCAGGCCGGTCCCGGCTGCGCCGCAAGGGGGAGCGGGTGGGGCGTACGGCCGTACCGCAGGAGGAGACGGCTCAGGGTCGCACCCCGACGATTCCCAGGGTCGGGATCGCCCCGTAGAGCGACGCTTCGACCCGGTTCGTCACCGTAGCGTGGAGGGCAGTTGAGGGGCCGCACGGGCCGCCTCGCACCGGACGCTCACGAAGGAGCCGCAGATGTCCAGCCTCGCCCGCCCCACCAACGGCCGCATGATCGGCGGAGTGTGCGCCGCGCTGGCCCGGCGCTTCGGCACCTCCGCGACGACGATGCGGGTGATCTTCCTGCTCTCCTGCCTGCTGCCGGGCCCGCAGTTCCTGCTCTACATAGCCCTGTGGATCCTGCTCCCCGCGGAGGAGAAGGCCTCGGCCTGGTAGTCCCTTGCACGACAACGCCGTTGGGGCGCCCCGGTCGGATCCGGGGCGCCCCGACGGCGTTCGCTCGGGCGGGATCAGCCGAGCGGAATCCCGTTCACGGGCAGGCCATGCGTGGGCAGGCCCTGGAGCGGCAGTCCGCCGAGGAGGCCGGCGACGGGCTTGGTCGGGCCCGCGGCGAGAAGCTGCTGGGCGGCGGGCTGGGCGGCGGCGAGCCCCGCACCGAGGGCGGCCTGCCCCTGCCCGAGGACCTCACCGGCACCGGGCAGGGTCTTGGCGACGTTCTCGGCCGGCAGCGTCCTGGTGACGGTGTCCAGGGCCTGCGGGGCGTCCGGGACGGCCGGGGCCGCGTTGGCCGCGCCCGCACCGACGGCGGCGAAGGCGGCACCGAGGGCGGCGACACCGAGGGTCTTGGCAGCAGACTGCTTCATCGTTGATGCGTCCTTGGATTTTGGAATGCGGTGACGGGGTCGATAACACGCTGAGCGGTCCACGACCGTAAACACGACGGACCGCCCGCCGCAAACACCGAAATGCGGACGACTTGTGAACACCCGTCCGCATTCCGCGCCCCGTCCGGACGCCCGGTCAGCCCTCCGGGTCGACAGAACCGCTGGTGGAGGCGGTCTGCCGGAACAGCCATTCGGATTTCAGCTCCGCATAACCCGGCTTGACGACGTCATTGATCATCGCCAGGCGTTCATCGAAAGGAATGAACGCTGATTTCATCGCATTGACGGAGAACCACTGCAGGTCGTCGAGCGTGTAATCGAATGCCTCGACGAGATGCTCGAATTCCCGGCTCATGCTGGTCCCGGACATCAGCCGGTTGTCGGTGTTCACGGTGGCCCGGAAGTGCAGCCGGCGCAGCAGCCCGATCGGATGGTCGGCGTAGGAGTCGGCAGCGCCGGTCTGGAGGTTGGAGCTGGGGCACAGCTCCAGCGGGATCCGCTTGTCGCGGACGTACGACGCGAGCCGGCCGAGCTTGACCGTGCCGTCCTCGTGGATCTGGATGTCGTCGATGATCCGCACGCCGTGCCCGAGCCGGTCGGCGCCGCACCACTGGAGGGCCTGCCAGATGGACGGCAGTCCGAAGGCTTCGCCGGCGTGGATGGTGAAGTGGTTGTTCTCGCGCTTGAGGTACTCGAAGGCGTCGAGGTGCCGGGTGGGCGGGTAGCCGGCCTCGGCGCCGGCGATGTCGAAGCCGACGACGCCCAGGTCCCGGTAGCGGTTGGCGAGTTCGGCGATCTCCAGGGAGCGGGCCGCGTGCCGCATCGCGGTGAGCAGGGCGCCGACCCGGATCCGGTGGCCGTTCTCCCGCGCCAGGGCCTCACCCTGCCGGAAGCCCTCGTTGACGGCCTCGACGACCTCTTCGAGGGACAGGCCCTGTTCGAGGTGCTGCTCGGGCGCGTAGCGCACCTCGGCGTAGACGACGCCGTCCTCGGCGAGGTCCTCCGCGCACTCGCGGGCGACCCGGATGAGCGCGTCCCGGGTCTGCATCACGCCGACGGTGTGCGAGAAGGTCTCCAAGTACCGTTCCAGCGAGCCGGAGTCGGCGGCCTCGCGGAACCAGATGCCGAGTTTGTCCGGGTCGGTCTCGGGGAGCTGGGAGTACCCGCCCTCCCGGGCCAGGTCGGCGACGGTACCGGGACGCAGGCCGCCGTCCAGATGGTCATGCAGCAGAACCTTCGGTGCCCGGCGGATCTGCTCCGGCGTCGGGGTGTTCGCGGTGCTCTGGCTCGTCATTTCCGCACTCTAACTCCTACGCGCGTAGATCGCTCGGTGTCCCACGTTTTACCTATTCGTCGATACGTAACGGTGACCGCACGGACCGGTGGCGTACACCGCTTCTTCTGACACTGTTCTGTCATGGCACAGCAAGCGACGCCGGTCCGAACGGCCAGACTGGGCAGGGCAGTCGGCCAGGAGCCGACGACGGTGACCGGGGTGGTCCTGCTGCTCCCGGGCGGCGAGGAGATCTCCGAGCGCAGACCCTCCCCCGTATGGGCGACCGGCCTGGTCCGCGCGGTCGGCCGCCGGCTCGCCCGGGACGGCCGCGACGAGGGGCTGGCCGCGCACATCGTCCACTACCGCTATCGCGGCTGGAACGGCAGCGAGGCGCATCCCGCGGGGGACGCGACCTGGGCCGCGGACGAGGTGGTGCGACGGTACGGCGATGTGCCGGTGTGCATGCTGGGGGTGGGCATGGGCGGCCGGGCCGCACTGCGCGCGGCCGGGCACGAGGCGGTCAACTCCGTCGTCTCCGTCGCCCCTTGGCTGCCGGAGACGGATGTGGCGGCACCCGAGGAGCCGGTACGGCAGCTGGCGGGGCGGCGGGTGCTGATCGTGCACGGCACGAACGACGAACGGACCGATCCCGAACTGTCGTTCCGGCTGGCGGCGCGGGCGAAGAAGGCGAACCGGGAGGTGTGCCGGTTCGAGGTGCACTCGGACGGGCACGGGCTGCATCAGCACCGGGACGAAGTCCTCGCGCTCACTTCGGACTTCGTCATGGGCGCGTTGTACGGGGATGCGGTGTCGCGGCCGGTGGAGGACGCGTTGGCCGCGCCGCCGCCGATCGGGTTGCGAATGCCACTTGCCGCGGGCTTCGGCCGGTCGCTCCGTAAGGGCTGATGGTCGGCTTCAGGGTGCGGGTTGTGTGTGGCTGGTCGCGCAGTTCCTCCCCCAGCGCCCCTGAAGAGGCGTTGTTCCTAGGTCGGGAGCAGGTTGCCCCTTCTTGACAGCAGGAACTTCTTGAAGGCTGCCACCGGTGGGGTGTCCGGGTGGCCTTCCAGCCACGCCACGCCGATCTCGCGTACCGCCCGTGGCGCCGTGACCGTCAGTTCCGCGACTCCCGGGCGGGGGAACGCCGGTGGCGGCAGCAGCGCCACCCCCAGTCCGGCCGCGACCAGGCCCCTCAAGGTCTCCGCCTCCTCGCCCTCGAAGGCGATGCGCGGTGTGAAGCCCGCCTCCTTGCAGAGGTCGTCGGTGATGCGGCGCAGACCGTAGCCCGGTTCCAGGGTCACGAACGTCTCCTCGGCCGCCTCCGCCAGGCGGATGCGCTTACGGGTGGCCAGGGGGTGATCCACGGAGACCACCAACCGCAGTTTCTGCTCGTCCAGGCGGCGCGCCACCAGGTCGGGGGCGTCCGGCACCGGGGAGGTGAGACACAGATCCAGCTCCCCCGCCCGGAGCTTCTCGATCATCGCCTCGCCGTAGTTCTGGACGAGGCTGAAGCGGATGCGGGGATGGTCGGCGCGGAAGGCCTGCAGGAGACCGGGAACGGTCTCCACGCCCATCGTGTGCAGGAAGCCGAAGGCGACCTTGCCGGTGGTGGGGTCGGCGTCGGCGCGTACCTCGTCGGCGGCGCGCCGGACCTCGGCGAGGGCGCGTTCGACCGAGGTGAGGAAGGTGCGGCCGGCCGGGGTGAGGGAGACGGTCCGGCCGTGGCGGCTGAAGAGGTCGACGCCCAGGTCCTGTTCCAGGCGGACCATCGCACGGGAGAGCGTGGACTGGGGGACGCTGAGCTCCTGCGCCGCCCTGGTGACATGCTCCGTGCGGGCCACGCCGGCGAAGTACGCGAGGCGTGGAGCCAGCAACATCGTCATGTCTTCTGTGTCACTGTACGGTGACAGGCGCTCGGCTGACCTCTGCTGATGCATCACAGGAACGATTATGACGATTCCATGCATTGGACGGATGACGGCGGGGTCCGTACGTTCGAAGTATGTCTCCCGCCAGTACCGGGGCGTCCACCATCGTGGGCGCCGCAACGACCGTCCCCGCCCCCGACTCCCGGCTGACCCCGGGCGGCCCCGGCTACCGCCGGATGAGCTTCGCCCTCTTCCTCGCCGGTGTCGCGACCTTCGCCCTCCTCTACTCCACGCAGGCCCTGCTGCCGCTGATCTCCAACGGCTTCGGGGTGAGCGCGAGCGACGCGAGCTGGACAGTGGCGGCGGCGACGGGCGGCCTGGCGCTGTTCGTCCTCCCCATGAGCGCCCTCTCCGAGCGCTTCGGGCGGCGTACCGTCATGACGGCCTCGCTGGCGGTGGCGGTGACCGTCGGACTGCTGGTCCCCTTCGCGCCCTCGCTGGGCGTGCTGGTGGTACTGCGGGGCGTCCAGGGTGCGGCGCTGGCCGGACTGCCGGCCTCGGCGACGGCGTATCTGGCGGAGGAGGTCCGCCCGAAGGCGCTGGTCACGGCGATCGGTCTGTTCGTCGCGGGCAACAGCGTCGGCGGGATGAGCGGCCGGGTCATCACCGGCTGGGTCGCGCAGGAGTGGGGCTGGCGCATCGCCGTCGGCGTCGTGGGCGCGATCGCCGTCGGCTGCGCCATCGCCTTCCGGCTGCTCCTCCCGGCCCCGCAGCACTTCAAGGCGGGCTCGCTGCACCCGCGCCGGCTGCTCGGCACGGTCCGCGACCACCTCGCGAACCCGCTGCTGCGCCGCCTGTACGCGATCGGCGCACTGTTCATGACCGTCTTCGGCGGCGTCTACACGGTGATCGGCTACCGCCTGACCGAGGAGCCCTTCTCGCTCCCCCAGGGCATCATCGGCTCGATCTTCCTGGTGTACCTGGTCGGCACGGTGTCGGCGTCGACGGCAGGCCGGCTTGTGGGCCGGCTGGGCCGCCGAGGCGCCCTCTACCTGGGCGGCGGTACGACGGCCGCCGGTCTCCTCCTCTCCCTGGCCGACTCGCTCCCGCTGGTCCTGCTGGGCCTGGTCCTGATCACCGCGGGCTTCTTCGCGGGCCACGCAGTGGCCTCCTCGGCGGTCAGCAAGACGGCGACCCACGGCCGGGCCCAGGCCTCGGCCCTCTACCAGTCCGCGTACTACATCGGCTCCAGCGCGGGCAGCACGGTCGGCGCGATGGCCTTCCACGCGAGCGGCTGGTCGGGCACGGTCGGCGTCGGCCTCCTGGCGATCCTGGGCGTCGTGACGATCACGGTCCTCGGCTCCCTGGCCGCGCGCCGCGCACCGGTCGCCGCCTGAGACCTGGGACCTGGGACCTCAAGAGACGTTCCGTGCGGGTGCGCGCCGGGTACGGCGACGACGTGGCCGTGTAGCGGCTGCCGGCACGGCTGAGCGGTGCCGAGGAGGCGGGCGTGGCCGTCAACCCGGCGTATCTGCTGGACGCGCTGAACTCCTTCGAGGGGCCCGCGCTCCGGGTGGAGCTGCTGAGGTCGGGGCAGCGGGCGTTGCTGTCCTGCGGCAGTTCGCACCGGCATCTGCGCATGTCGGTGAAGCAACTGGTCTGAGCTGGGCTTTTCCGCACTTCAGGGGCCATTGTCAGTGGGCTGCGGTAGCTTCCGAGGTGCTGGGGCGCAACGGCGCGCGAACAGGAACGGCCACAGGGGTGGGTGGACGGACGATGAGTGACAGCACGGCGACGGTGAACCTCGACGTCGCTCTGGAGAAACACCGGACCGAGCTGACCGGGTACTGCTACCGCATGCTCGGTTCGTCCTTCGAGGCCGAGGACGCCGTGCAGGACACGCTGGTGCGGGCCTGGCGGAGCTACGACAAGTTCGAGGGCCGCGCCAGCCTGCGGTCGTGGCTGTACCGGATCGCGACGAACGTGTGCCTCGACATGCTGAGCGCCGGCAACAAGCGGGCCCGCCCGATGGACCTCTCCGAGTCGACGCCGCTGGCCCAGGCGGCGCTCTCCCCCCGGCCCGACAACACCTGGCTGGAGCCGGTGCCGGACGCGCGCGTGCTGCCGACCGTGGACGACCCGGCGGAGGCGGCCGTGGCCAAGGAATCCATCCGGCTCGCCTTCATGGCGGCCCTGCAACAACTGCCGCCGAAGCAGCGGGCGGTGCTGATCCTGCGCGAGGTGCTGGCCTGGAAGGCGAGCGAGGTCGCCGAGCTGCTCGGGACCTCGGTCGCGTCGGTCAACAGCGCGTTGCAGCGGGCCCGGGCCACGCTGGCGGAGCAGCAGCAGTCGGGGGCGGCCGCCGAGGTCTCCGATCCGCTGGACGAGGAGCAGCAAAAGCTCCTGGAGCGCTATGTCGCGGCCTTCGAGGGCTACGACATGGCCGCGCTCACGGCGCTGCTCCACGAGGACGCCGTCATGACGATGCCGCCGTTCGACCTGTGGCTCACCGGCCACGACGACATCACCGGCTTCATGACCACCATCGGCTCCGCCTGCGAGGGCTCCCGGCTCTTCCCGGTCCAGGTCAACGGCCTGCCCGGGTTCGCCCAGTACAAGCCCGACCCGGACACCGGCGGCTGGAGCCCCTGGTCCGTCCAGATCCTGGAGATCTCAGACGGCCGGCTCACCGGGTTCCACTTCTTCCTCGACACCAAGCGCTGGTTCCCGCTCTTCGGCCTCCCCCTCCACCTGGAAGCGAAGACCGACGAGACGGAGAAGGGAGCGTAGGGCCGGGTCGGGGTCCCGCAGCCGTATCCGCCCGCCGGCCCGGCGGGCCGCCAGCTCCAGCCGGGCCAGCAGATCGACGACGGCGAGCCCGGGCGGCCCCACACCGCCCACATCGCAGACGACGACCCCGGCCCCGGTGACATCGAGTAGCTCACGCACCGCGTCGCACAGCCCCGGCACCTCGTCCCTGGCGACGGGGCCGGACAGCACGAGTACGGCGGGGGTCACGGCATCCACGAACCGGTAGACCGGCGGCGGTCTGACAACTCATCGGTAGGGCAGCGGGCTCCCGCTGGGTCACGTAGATCACAAGGGTCATAACGTTGACCTGCGACTGACCGGACCCGAGGGTTAGGTGCATGCCCCACGGATCACCTCACGGATCAGCACCGCCCCGGACGACCCGCGGGCTCCTTCCCCGCAAGGGGGTGCCGTGCAGGGGGTGTTGAGCGGCTTCGCGGTGATCGCGATCGTCATCGCCGTCGGCTACCTGCTCGGCCGCGGCGGCCACCTCGGCACCAACGGCCGTGAGGTCCTCACCAAGCTCGCCTTCCACGTCGCCTCCCCCGCCCTTCTCTTCACCACCCTCGCCAAGGCCGACCTGGCGGTGATCTTCTCCAGCCGCCTCCTGGTGACGGCCTTGTCCACGGCAGCGGCGGCGGGCGCGTTCGTGGCGGTGGGTGTCGGGCGCCACTGGGGCGTGGGCCGTACGACGATCGGCGCGCTGTGCTCCAGCTACGTCAACTCGGGCAACCTCGGCATCCCGATCGCGGTGTACGTCCTGGGCGACGCGTCCCTGGTGGCACCGGTGTTGC
The DNA here is from genome assembly GCF_003814875.1 of Streptomyces sp. Ag109_O5-1. Lineage (GTDB taxonomy): Bacteria > Actinomycetota > Actinomycetes > Streptomycetales > Streptomycetaceae > Streptomyces > Streptomyces sasae. The sequence continues at coordinate 4,761,797 of NZ_RKQF01000001.1, forward strand.
TCTTCCAGGTCGTCGTCCTCACCCCGGTCGCCCTGACGATCCTGGACCTGTCGGGCGCGGGCGAGAAGGGTCCGTGGTGGCGCCGGCTGCTGACCCCGCTCCGCAACCCGATAGCCGTCGGCTCACTGTCCGGCGTCGCGGTCTCGGGGCTCGGCATCCATGTCCCCGGCCCGGTGACGGACCCGCTCACCCTCATCGGCAACATGTCCGTGCCGGCCGTCCTGCTCGCCTTCGGCATCTCCCTGCGCGGCAGCACGCTCCCCGGCCGGGGCCGCGAGCGCCACCCGGTGTTCCTGTCCGTCGCCCTGAAGTCGGTGGGCCAGCCCCTGGTCGCCTGGGCCCTGGCGTCGGCCGTCTTCGACCTGCACGGGGCGCCCCTGCTCGACGTGACGGTGACATCGGCGCTACCGGCCGCGCAGAACCTGTACACGTACGCCAGCACCTACCGGGTGGGCGAGGAACTGGCCCGGGACTCGATCCTGCTGTCGACGGTGCTGTCGGTACCGGTGCTGGTGTTGGTCGCGGCGCTGCTGGGGTGACACCCCTGCAGCGCCGCATCCGAGCTGGTCAGGCGATGCGTTCCAGCACGACGGGCGACGCCGTGAACTCCGTGCCGGCCGCCGCGATGTCGTACGAACCCTCGACCGACTGGAGCGCGTACTCGAAGCGCTCCGGGGTGTCCGTGTGGAGGGTGAGGAGGGGCTGGCCCGCGGTCACCGTGTCGCCGGGCTTGGCGTGCAGTTCGACGCCCGCGCCCGCCTGCACCGGGTCCTCCTTGCGGGCGCGGCCGGCGCCCAGGCGCCAGGCGGCGACGCCGATGTCGTAGGCGTCGAGGCGGGTCAGCACGCCGGACGACGGCGCCTTGATCACGTGCTGTTCCCTGGCCACCGGGAGCACCGCGTCCGGGTCGCCGCCCTGGGCCGCGATCATCCGGCGCCAGACGTCCATCGCCGAACCGTCGGCCAGCGCCTTCGCCGGGTCCGCGTCCTTCACACCGGCCGCGTCGAGCATCTCGCGGGCCAGGGCGATGGTCAGCTCGACGACGTCCGCCGGGCCGCCGCCCGCGAGGACCTCGACCGACTCGCGGACCTCCAGGGCGTTGCCCGCCGTGAGACCGAGGGGGGTGGACATGTCCGTGAGCAGCGCGACCGCCTTCACGCCGTGGTCGGTGCCGAGGCCCACCATGGTCGAGGCCAGTTCGCGGGCGTCCTCGATGGTCTTCATGAAGGCGCCGGTGCCGACCTTCACGTCCAGGACCAGGGAGCCGGTGCCCTCGGCGATCTTCTTCGACATGATCGAGGAGGCGATCAGCGGGATCGCCTCGACCGTGCCGGTGACGTCGCGGAGCGCGTAGAGCTTCTTGTCGGCGGGGGCCAGGCCGTCGCCCGCCGCGCAGATCACCGCGCCGGTCGTGTCGAGGACGTTCAGCATCTCCTCGTTGGAGAGCAGGGCGCGCCAGCCGGGGATCGACTCCAGCTTGTCGAGGGTGCCGCCGGTGTGGCCGAGGCCGCGGCCGGAGAGCTGGGGGACGGCCGCGCCGCAGGCCGCCACCAGGGGCGCGAGCGGCAGCGTGATCTTGTCGCCGACGCCGCCCGTGGAGTGCTTGTCGGCCGTCGGACGGGACAGCGACGAGAAGTCCATTCGCTCGCCGGACGCGATCATCGCGGCCGTCCAGCGGGCGATCTCGCGGCGGTCCATGCCGTTGAGGAGGATGGCCATCGCGAGCGACGACATCTGCTCGTCGGCGACCTCGCCGCGCGTGTACGCGTCGATGACCCAGTCGATCTGCTCGTCGCTGAGCTCACCGCGGTCCCGCTTGGTGCGGATGACGGAGATGGCGTCCATGGCCATGACGTTCCCTTCGAAGCATTGCGAAACGCGCGGCCCCTCCGGGCGACGGGCGGGGAGGGGCCGTACGGGATTACCTGGATTACATGGTGAGATGGGCCGGGCCGAAGGCCTGGGGCAGCATCTCGGAGAGGGGCAGGACGCCCTCCGGGGTGTCCAGGAGGAGGTCGGGGCCGCCGAACTCGTAGAGGAGCTGGCGGCAGCGGCCGCACGGGACGAGGAGTCCGCCGGTGCCGTCCACACAGGTGAAGTGCGTGAGGCGGCCGCCGCCCGTGCGCTGCAGCTGGGAGACGAGTCCGCACTCGGCGCACAGGCCCAGGCCGTAGGACGCGTTCTCCACGTTGCAGCCGGTGACCGTGCGGCCGTCGTCGACCAGGGCCGCGACCCCGACCGGGAAGCCGGAGTAGGGGGCGTAGGCGTGGGACATGGCCTCGCGCGCCTCGGCCCGCAGGGGCTCCCAGTCGAAGTCCGCGGCCGCGGCCGTCACTTGCCCTGTCCCTTCCGGTACGGCAGACCGTCCGCCTTCGGCATCCGCAGGGACTGCGCGGACAGCGAGAGCACCAGGAGGGTGACGATGTACGGGGTCGCGGTCACGAGCTGGCGCGGGACCTCGTTGGTGGTGGCGTACCAGATGAACATCAGGACCGAGACGACGATCGTGATGACGGCCGGGACGTACTTCTTGCGCCAGGCCAGGTAGACGGCGCCGAACACCAGGAGGATCGCGATCAGCAGGATCAGCGCGTGGACGTTCACCGTGCCGCCGCGCAGGTTGAGGCTGTCGGTGTAGCCGAACAGGCCGGCGCCGAGGGCGAGGCCGCCCGGCATCCAGTTGCCGAAGATCATCGCGGCGAGACCGATGTAGCCGCGGCCGGCCGTCTGGCCGTCGAGGTACACGTTGGAGGCGACGATGGACAGGAAGGCGCCGCCGAGGCCCGCGAAGCCGCCGCTGATGAGCACGGCGATGTACTTGTACTTGTAGACGTTGACGCCGAGGGACTCGGCCGCGACCGGGTTCTCGCCGCAGGAGCGCAGGCGGAGGCCGAAGGCCGTGCGCCACAGGACCCACCAGGTGACCGGGACGAGGGCGACCGCGAGGACCGTCAGCGGGGAGAGGTCGGTCAGCAGACCGCCGACCAGGCCCGCGATGTCGGAGACCAGGAACCAGTGCTTCTCGTTGAGCGTGTTCAGCCAGTCGGAGAGGCCGGGGACGCTGAACGTGCCGGGCGAGTTGATCGGCGGGGACTGCTTGGAGGAGCCGCCCTGCGCGTTCTCGAAGGTGAACTTGGAGAGGTAGCGGGTGGCGCCCAGGGCGAGGATGTTCAGGGCCACACCGGAGACGATGTGGTTGACGTTGAAGGTGACGGTGGCGATGGCGTGCAGCAGGGCGCCGAGCGCACCGCCGATGATGCCGAAGGCGACGCCGGCCCACGGGCCCCACTGGTAGCCGGCCCAGGCGCCGAACCAGGTGCCGAGGATCATCATGCCTTCGAGGCCGATGTTGACGACGCCCGCGCGCTCGGCCCACAGACCGCCGAGACCGGCGAGGCCGATCGGGACGGCGAGGCGCAGCGCGGTGGACATCTGGCCGGTCGAGGTGATGCCGTCGGCGCCGGTGATGAGGCGGACGGCCGAGGTCAGGACCAGTACGCCGGCGATGACCAGCAGCAGGACCGGGAGCGACATTCGGCGGCCGCCCTTGCGGGGCTGCTTCGCCTGCGGCTTGGCGACGGTCGCGGTGGACATCAGGCCGCCACCTCCTTCTTGGTGTTCTGGGCGGCGGCCGCGGCGAGTTCCGCGCCGACCTGGCGCTGCTGGCGGCGCAGGCCCCACTGGCGTACGGCTTCGTAGGAGATGACGACGGAGAAGACGATCAGGCCCTGCATGATCGTGGCGATCTCCTTCTCGTACGCCACCGGGGTGGCGTAGTCGAGGGCGGGCGAGGCCTTGTCGAGGAAGGACCACAGAAGGGCGGCGAAGGCGATGCCGCCGGGGTTGTTGCGGCCGAGCAGGGCGATGCCGATGGCGGTGAAGCCGAGGCCGGCCGGGAAGTCGAGGCTGTAGGTGTGGGAGTCGCCGAGCAGCAGCGGGAGGCCCGCGAGACCGGAGACTGCGCCGGAGATCAGCATGGAGACCAGGACCATGCGCTTGGCGTCGACGCCGGAGGCGGCCGCCGCGGACTCGGAGGCGCCGGTGGCACGCAGGTCGAAGCCGAAGCGGGTGCGGTTGAGGACCACCCAGTAGCCGATACCCAGGGCGATGGCGACGAAGACCATGCCGTAGATGTCGCCGACGTCGGAGCCCAGGTTGATGCCGGGGAACCAGCCGGACTTCTTCATCACGCCGGTCGTCATGTTGTTGCCGACCTGGACGCCCCACACGTTCGCGAGGGTGACATAGCCGATGACGCTGGTGGCGATGGCGTTCAGCATGATCGTGGAGACGACCTCGCTGACCCCTCGGGTGACCTTGAGGACGCCCGCGATACCGGCCCAGAAGGCGCCGGTGAACATGGCGACCAGGAGCAGCACCGGGATCTGGAGGAAGGCGGGCAGGCCGATGTTGGCGCCGACCACGGCCGTCATCACGGCGGCGAGGCGGTACTGGCCGTCGACGCCGATGTTGAAGAGGTTCATGCGGAAGCCGAGGGCGACCGCGATGGCCGCGATGTAGTACATCGCCGCCTGGTTGATGATCAGGACCTGGACGTCCGAGTACGGCAACTGCTGGAGCATCAGCACGTACGGCTCGAACGGGTTGCGGTTCGAGGCCAGCAGCACGATCGAGGTGAGTGCGATCGCCAGGACGAGCGCGATGACCGGGCCGGCCACCGCCAGGAGCACCCGCTCCTTGTTGAACTTCTTCATCGGTCCTGGTCCTCCCCGGACACACCGTCGGAATCGTGATGCTCCAGGTGGCCGGTGGCGGCACCTGTCATGGCCGAGCCCAGTTCCTCGGGCGTGATGGTGGCCGGGTCGGCGTCGGCGACCAGCTTTCCGTCGTAGATCACCCGCAGGGTGTCGGAGAGGCCGATCAGCTCGTCGAGGTCGGCGGAGATCAGCAGCACGGCCAGGCCCTCGCGGCGGGCGTCCCGGATGCGGTCCCAGATCTGCGCCTGGGCGCCGACGTCCACACCGCGGGTGGGGTGGGCGGCGATCAGGAACTTCGGGCTGTGGCTCATCTCGCGGCCGACGATCAGCTTCTGCTGGTTGCCGCCGGAGAGGGAGGCGGCGGTGACGTCGATGCCGGGGGTGCGGACGTCGTACTCCTCGACGATCCGGCGGGTGTCGTCCTGGGCGCCCTTGATGTCCAGCCAGAAGCCCTTGGCGTTGGGCTTCTCGGTGACATGGCCGAGGATGCGGTTCTCCCAGAGCGGGGACTCCAGGAGCAGGCCCTGGCGGTGGCGGTCCTCGGGGATGTAGCCGACGCCGGACTCGCGGCGCTTGCGGGTGGCCCAGCCGGTGATGTCCTCGCCGAGGAACTCGATCGAGCCGGAGTCGGCGTTGCGGGTGCCGATGAGCGCGTCGATCAGCTCGGTCTGGCCGTTGCCCTCGACACCGGCGATGCCCATGACCTCACCGGCGTGGATGGTGAAGGTGACGTCGTCGAGGACGCGCTTGGCGGCGCCGGGGGTGGTGGCCTCGGTGAGGACGTCGGCGCCCGGTGCGGCGCCGGCCGAGCCGGCGGTCGCGGTCTCGGGCTGGGCGCCGAGCTCGCCGAGGGAGGCGATGCCGCCGCTGGCGTAGACGGTGAGGTTCTTCACCGTGACGACGGGCTGGTCGGTGACCGTGGACTCGGCGGTCTCCGGGGTGGGCAGCTCGCTGCCCACCATCAGCTCGGCGAGCTGGCGCGGGGTGGTCTGGGACGGGATCGCCGTGCCCACCGTCGTACCGCGGCGGATGACGGTGATGTCGTCGGCGACGGACAGCACCTCGCCGAGCTTGTGGGAGATGAAGATGACCGACAGGCCCTCGGACTTCAGCTCGCGCAGGTTGTCGAAGAGCGCGTCGACCTCCTGCGGGACGAGGACGGCGGTGGGCTCGTCGAGGATCAGGATCCGGGCGCCGCGGTAGAGGACCTTGAGGATCTCCACGCGCTGCCGGTCGGCGACACCGAGGTCCTCGACCAGGAGGTCCGGGTGGATGCCGAGGCCGTAGCGGTCGGAGATCTCCTTGATCTTCTTGCGGGCGTTGCCGCCGATGCCGTACAGCTTCTCGCTGCCCAGCACGACGTTCTCGAGCACGGTCAGGTTGTCGGCCAGCATGAAGTGCTGGTGGACCATGCCGATGCCGCGCGCGATGGCGTCGGCCGGGGACGAGAAGGCGGCCTGCTCGCCGTCGACCGCGATGGTGCCCTCGTCCGGCTTCTGCATGCCGTAGAGGATCTTCATCAGGGTCGACTTGCCGGCACCGTTCTCCCCGACGAGGGCGTGGACGGTGCCCTTGCGGACGGACAGGTGGATGTCGTGGTTGGCTACGACACCCGGGAATCGCTTGGTGATCCCCGCCAGCTCGACCGCGGCTGTCGTCTCTGCGGTGAGCGGAGGGCTGCTGGACGCGTCGATGGCGCACTCTCCTAGGGAAAGGGGCCGCTCTACGCGCGTAGCGCCCCTGCTTTAAATAGTGCCCGGACCTGACCGAGTTTTTACGACTCTCGATCCGTTCCGAGCATTCTGCCGCGCGAACGAGGTGTGTCCCCGCCGTAGACCGTCTGGACGGTACTGGTTCTACGGCAGGGGCGCGGGAAGGTCATCCTTCCCGCACCCCGTTCCGTGGCCGTAACGCTGCCATTACAGCGTTCTTTTGACCATGGGCCGAGCGGCCCGATGACGCCGGATCAAGAAGTCTTGACCGTGATGGAGCCGTCCTTGATGCCGGCCTCGGCCTTCTTGAGCGCGGCCTGCAGGGTGGCGTTGTTCTTGAAGACCGGGTTGGAGTCGGCCAGGCCGACGCCGCCGTTGTTCAGGGAGCCGCGGACCTCGCCGGACAGCGGCTTCTTGTCCTTGATGACCGACTTGGCGAGGTCGTAGACCGCGCCCTCGACGTTCTTGAGGGCCGAGGTCAGGATGTAGTTCTTGTACTTCGACAGCGCGGCCTGGTTGTACTGGTCGGAGTCGACGCCGATCGCCCACACCTTGTGCGCGGCGGCGGCCTTGATGACGCCCTGGCCGGAGAGGCCGGCGGCGGCGTAGACCACGTCGGCACCGGCGCCGATCTGGCCCTCGGCGGCGGCCTCGCCCTTGTCGGGGCTGGAGAAGCCGCCCTCCTGGGCGGTCTGGGTCAGGTACTGGGCCTTGACCTTGACGTTCTTCTTGGTGGCCTTGACGCCCTGCTCGAAGCCCGCCTCGAACTTGTGGATCAGCGGGACGTCCACGCCGCCGATGAAGCCGACGGTGTTCGACTTGGTGGTCAGCGCGGCGGTGACGCCGGCCAGGTACGAGGACTGCTCCTCGTGGAAGACCATGTCGGCGATGTTGCTCGCCTGGTCCTCGTTGTCGTCGATGATGCCGAAGCTGATCTTCGGGAACTTCGCGGCGGCTTCCTTGACGGCGGGCGCGTAGGCGAAGCCGACGCCTATGACGGGGTTGTAGCCGGCGCGGGCCAGGGTCTCCAGCCGCTGCACCTTGTCGGCGTCCGTCTCGTTGTCCTGCGGCTCGATGTCCCGGCCGGTGACGCCGAAGTCCTTCTCGGCCTTCTGGAAGCCGGCGTAGGCGGCGTCGTTGAAGGACTGGTCGCCCTTGCCGCCGACGTCGTACGCGAGACCGACACCCTTGGACGCGCCGCCCTTGCCGGCGGACGAGCTGGACGAGCTGGACGAACTGCCGCACGCTGAAACGGTGACGGCGAGGGCTGCGGTTGCAACGCCTGCAACCGCGATACGGGACACCCGGCGCATGGAACTTGACTCCTTCGTGCAAGCGCCCAAACCAGGCGCTGGTTCCGCGGCAGCGTAACGCGCGTAGACCAGACGGAAAACCCCCAATGTCCGGTCCGTTATCTAGCTGTGGCCACAGTCACGGCCGAGGTGACGGACAGCAGTGCGCCCCTTGCGGGAGGCAAGGGGCGCACGAACTGCAACGGGGCACGGCGGCCGCACGTCCGGCCGTCCGCATACGGCCCGGTGATCACCCGGCCGTATATATATGTCCCATTACTTGGTGTTGACGGTGACCTTGCCGTCGATGATGTCCTGCTTCGCCTTGTCGACGGCGGCGACGACCTTGGTCAGGGCCTTGTACTTCGGGTTGGTGTCGGCGAAGCCGACACCGCCGGTCTTGAGGGTGCCCTCGATGACACCGCTCTCCGGCTTGCCCTGGTAGACGGACTTAACGAGGTCGTACACCGCGCCGCCGACGTTCTTCAGGGCGGAGCCCAGGATGTAGTCCTTGTACTTGGCGAGAGCGCTCTGGCCGTACTGGTCGGAGTCGACACCGATCGCCCAGATCTTGGCGGTGGCAGCGGCCTGGATCACACCCTGCCCGGAGAGACCGGCCGCGTGGTAGATCACATCCGCACCCGCGTCGATCTGGCCCTGCGCCGCGGCCTTGCCCTTGTCCGGGCTGGAGAAGCCGCCCTCCGCAGGCGTCTGGGTCAGATACTGCGACGAGATCTTGATCTTGGGGTTGACCGATTTGGCACCCTGGTCGAAGCCCGCCTCGAAGGTGTGGATCAGCGGGATGTCCACGCCGCCGATGAAGCCGATGTGGTCCTTCTTGGTCGCGGAGGCCGCGGCCACACCCGCGAGGTACGACGACTGCTCCGCCGCGAAGACCATGTCGACGACGTTCTTGGCCGTCACTTCGTTGTCGTCGATGATGCCAAAGGTGATCTTGGGGTACTTGGCCGCGATCTCCTTGACCGCCGGCGCGTACACGAAGCCGACACCGATGATCGGGTTGTAGCCGGCCTTGGCCAGCTGGTCGAGCCGCTGCACCTTGTCGGCGTCGGTCTCGTTGTCGGCGGGCTCGACGTCCCGGCCGCCGATGCCGAAGTCCTTCTCGGCCTTCTGGAAGCCGGCGTAGGCGGCGTCGTTGAAGGACTGGTCGCCCTTGCCGCCGATGTCGTAGGCGAGGCCGATGCCCTTGCCGTTGTACTTGCCGGACGAGCTGGTGCCGGAGGCACCGGTGTCCTGGCTGGACTTACCGCACCCAGCGGCCGCGAGGGCGATGACGGCGACGGTCACCGCAGTTTGGGAGAACCTCGTCCTCCGAGAGACAGAACGCACAGCACGTACCCCTTCGTCCCCACGGCACCGTCACCGGCCCGCTTCCCCAACCGGCCACCTGCGGTGGCGATTTCGGCGCACAGTAACGCGCGTAGAAGCGGAGGGGAACGGGGTTTCTCCGGGCCGTTATCGAACCGTGCCGACTCCGGGTTACAAGCGGAGATCGCCGGTTACAGCGGGGTGACACAAGGGGGCGAATGGGTGCTGATCAGGCACCCATTCGCCCCTGCGTCAAGCTGACCGTTTCTCCAGCCGTTCGAACCGTTTCTCCAGTCGTCCGATACGACTCCCGCCGATGCGACTACCTGGTCGCGTCGATCAGGGCGGCGGCCGTGAACAGCTCCACGCCCACGGTGATCGCCCGCTCGTCGGCGTCGAAGTCACCCTGGTGCAGGTCACGCACCGTCCGCTCGCCCGGCGTCCGCACCCCGAGCCGCGCCAGCGCGCCCGGCACCTGCTCCAGGTACCAGGAGAAGTCCTCGCCGCCGAGGCTCTGCTCGGTCCCCTCGATGGAGTCGGTCCCGCGCCGGGCGGCCATCGCGTCCCGCAGCAGTTCGGTGATCACCGGGTCGTTGACGACCGGCGGCACCCCGCGCACGTAGTTGATCTCGGACTTGGCCCGGTGCAGGGTCGCGACCTCGTCGATCGCTGCGTGCACCACGTCCGGCGCCTGCCGCCAGGCCTCCAGGTCCAGGCAGCGCACGGTCCCGGACAGCTCGGCGTGCTGCGGGATCACGTTCGGCGCGTGTCCGGACTCGATCCGTCCCCAGGTCACGGCGAGTCCGCTACGGCTGTCCACGCGCCGCCCGATGATCGCGGGCACGTCGACGGCGACCCGGGCGGCGGCGGTGACCAGGTCGGTGGTCAGATGCGGCCGGGCGGTGTGCCCGCCGGGCCCGTCCAGGGCCACCTCGATACGGTCGCAGGCGCTGGTGATGGCCCCGGTCCGCAGCCCGATCCTCCCCACGTCCACCCTGGGGTCGCAGTGCACGGCGATGATCCGCCCCACCCCGTCCAGCACCCCGCAGTCGATGGCCTCGGTGGCACCGCCGGGCAGCACCTCCTCGGCGGGCTGGAACAGCAGCCGCACCGGACGGGGCAGCAGCCCCCGCTCGTGCAGCTCGGCGAGTACGAGCCCGGCGCCCAGCACGACTGTCGTATGCACGTCATGTCCACAGGCGTGGGCCCGGTCCGGCACGGTCGACCGGTAGGCGCACTCGGTCTTCATGTCCGGGATGGGCAGCCCGTCGATGTCGGCCCGCAGGGCGAGCATCGGCAGCCCGTCCCCCACCGGCCCGATGTCACAGATGAGTCCGGTCCCCATCGCGAGGACACGCGGCCGGAGCCCGGCCTTCTCCAGCCGTTCCTTGATCGCGGCCGTCGTGCGGAACTCCTGGTTGCCTAGCTCGGGGTGCATATGCAAGTCGCGGCGGAAGGCCACGAGTTCGGCGTGCAGCTCCTCGCTGAGCACGCCGGGGAGCACATCCCCGGGGAGGTCGGCCTCGGACTCTAGGGACATCAATTGGTTCACCCTCTGAAGGGTAGGACGCCCGGACGGTCAACTGACCCGAGATCAACAAAAGTTCAACCCGTTAGGTGAAGAAAATCTGACCGCGGAGGTATGACCTGGGGCGTGGCTGGGTAACACTTATGTTTCCTCTTCCACGCATACCACGCCTCTCGACGATCGCGCCGGTCCTGTCCATCCACCGGAACAGGACCGGGCCGGAACCAGGCCGGAACCGCGACTTCCCCACGCCGGGCGCGCCCGACCGGTAGCGTGCGCGACCGTGACGGACTCGGACACGACCGATTTCATAGAGACCACCCGTACGTCCTACGACACGATCGCCAAGGACTACTCCGCCGAATTCCCGGGCCTGCCCGACCGGCCGGTGGACATGTCGTTGATCGCCGCCTTCGCCTCACTGGTGAAGGCGAACGGCACCGCCCCCGTGGCCGACCTGGGCAGCGGCCCCGGCCACATCACCGCCCATCTGAACGACCTGGGCGTCCCGGCCTTCGGCATCGACCTCTCCCCCGCCATGGTCGCCCTGGCCCGCGAGAGCCACCCCGGCCTGCGCTTCCACCGGGGCTCGATGACGTCCCTGGACCTGCCCGACGAAACCCTGGGCGGCATCCTCGCCCTCTACTCGATCATCCACATCCCCGACGCCCACCTCCCGGCGACCTTCGCCGGCTTCCACCGGGTCCTGGTCCCGGGCGGCCATGTCCTGCTCGCCTTCCAGAAGGGCGAACAGGCCGGCCTCCACGTCACGGAACGCTTCGGCCACGAGATCGACCTCCACTACCACTGGCGCCCGGCGTACGCGGTGGGCGACATGCTCGTGACGGCGGGCCTGGAGGTGGCGGCGACGCTGATCCGGGAACCGCTGGGCCCGGAGAAGTGGCCCCGGGCGTTCGTACTGGCCCGCAAGCCGGGCTGACCACCCGCCGAACCACCGACAGGCCGCCCGCTCGCTCCGCTACCGCCCGGGGAAGCGGACGGCCCCGACGGTCACTCCTCGACGAACAGGTCCGTGGCGTCGGTGACGTGCATCGCGCGCTGGGCCCAGACCTCGAGCCGGTCCAGCTCGGTGCAGGCATCCGCCCGCTCCCGTACGGCGTCGCTCACCGGAACACAGCGCCACTCCAGAAGCCGCAGGACCATCTGGGCGCGTTCCTGGACACGCCCCTGCTCACGCCCTTCTTCCCGCCCTTCCTCGCGCACCTGCTCCGCCAGCGGGTGCCGCCAGAAGTACTGGATCGCCGTCATCAGGTCCCTCCACATCTGCTTCGCCTGAGGATCAACCAGGCACGAGTCGACGAACTGCACGAACACCGCGGCGCTGTCGCGGTCGATGGTCTTCAAGGCGGCTGCGAGCGATTCCAGTATGGGCGCGGCGTTCGGGCCCCGCCCGTGTGTCATGGCCGAAAGCACCGCAAGGGGTACGTCCCGTTCGGCCTCCCGCTCGTCCGCGATCACCGGCACGTTGTCGGGCCCCAGCACGCCTTCTACCACGACCGCTGGGAGCCGGGCGTCGTCCGCCTCGTCACCTCCTTCGCGACCACGGCGGACGGCGTCGACGGTCTGGTCGACGCCGTCCGCCGGCTCGCGGTCTGACGCCTCGCCGTCCGACGGCCACGGCACCGACGGTCACGGCACCGCGGGCGACGGTCTCAGTTCCAGGGCGCGTTGAACGACCGCCCCGGTACCGGCTTGGCGATCAGCGCGATCGGGATGAAGAAGTTGACCTGGCCGATCACGAACATCAGAGTGGCGAGCGCCTTGGGCTCGTAGTGCTCGGCCGCCTGTGCGTACAGTTCGTCGGAGACCCGCTCGCCCTCCGCCGGCGGCTGGAGGACCGCCTCCACCAGGGCCAGCGCCGCCCGCTCGGGCGCCGTGAAGTACGGCGAGTCCTGCCACGACACCACCGACGTGATCCGCTCCTCCGACTCCCCCGCCTTGCGCAGGAAGCCCGTGTGCAGCACGGTCAGATACGTGCTGCCGACGATCTGACCGGCCCGCAGCTGGACCAGGCTGATCGTGGGACGCGGTACCGAACCGTTGCCGGCGGCCCGGAACAGCGCCGCGGACACCTCCGCCAGCTCGGGGACGAGCTGCGCCGGGTCCTCGGACATCCGCGGGCCCATCGGAACCTCGGCCGTGATCGCACGTGTTTCCATCACCGTCTCCTCAGCGCTTGTGTGTTGCTGTCATCGCACTGACGGATCGGGACGGGAGAATGTGACCGACGGGGCTACGACCCCGTCGGCGCGGGGCTCGCGCGGGTGAGGCGGGCACGCAGGCGGGCCGCGTCCTGGACCGGGGGGAGGCCGTAGGCGGTGCGGTACTCGCGGTTGAACTGGGTGGCGCTGACGTAGCCGACGGCCTGGGCGATCTGGGCCGCCGTCGCGTCGCCCGCGACCAGGCGGCGCCGGGCCTCCTGGAGGCGCAGGTGTTTCTGGTAGCGGAGCGGGCTCATGCCGGTCGCCGCCTTGAAGTGGCGGTGCAGCCCGGCCGCGCTCATGTGCGCCACCGCGGCGATCTCGTCGATGCTCAGCGGCTCCGCGTAACGGGCGCGGATCCAGCGGGCCACCTCGCGCACCCGGGTCGCGGTCGAGTCGGCCAGCGACCACTGGCGCAGGACCGGGCCGAGGGAGCTGCGCAGCAGCCGGTAGAGGATCTCGCTCTCGATACGGCCGGCGAGGGGGCGGATGTCGTCGGGGGTGTCGAGGAGTTCGACCCAGCGGGCAACCGCGTCGGCGAGTTCGGGGGGCATGGGCGCGGCGGCCTGCGCGGAGGTGGCCGACGGGGCGGTCCGGACGGTCTCGTCCAGCTCCACCAGCAGCTCCGTCAGCGGCTCACCGTCGAGATGCAGGGACGCGGACCGGTACGGCACCTGCTCCAGGTCCGCGGTGACGGGCAGGTCGATGGTGGTGAGGAGCATCTCGCCGGGGCGTGCGACCCGGACCAGCTCGCCCGCGGTGGTGCGTTTCGTGCCGGCGGCGACGAAGCAGATCATCGGTTCGTAGAGGATGTGGGCGGGTTCGACCGGCTCGTCGACCGAGGCCAGGGAGAGGCGGGGCACGGCGGTGCCGGAACCCGGTCGCTCGCTGTGCCGGTCGATGGCGGCGACGAGTCGGTCCAGCACGGCGCACTCCGTTCCTGAACAGTTCTTGAGACAGTCCCCCGGACGGCCCCTGAGAGAATCAGGCAATCCTATGCGAGCGGTGGCCCATGCCCCCCGGGGGCCGCGTCCCTAGCGTTGACGGCATGGCACAGGACAGTACTCACACCACACCCCTCCCCCGGCGCACCCTCGGCACCCAGGGCCTCACGGCCGGCGCGATCGGTCTGGGCACCATGGGCATGACCATGGCCTACGGCGCCCCCGACGAGCAGAGCAGCATCGCCACCGTCCACCGGGCCCGTGAACTCGGCGTCACCCTCTTCGACACGGCCGAGCTGTACGGCCTGGGCACCGGCAGCAACGAGCAGCTTCTCGGGCGCGCGGTGAAGGGCTTCCGCGACGAGATCCTGATCGCGACCAAGTTCGGCTTCGACCTCTCCGACCCGAGCCGGATCGGACGCGGCCTGGACAGCCGTCCCGAGCACATCCGCGAGGTCACCGAGAACAGCCTGCGCCACCTGGGCACGGACCGCATCGACGTGCTGTACCAGCACCGCGTGGACCCCGACGTCCCCATCGAGGACGTGGCGGGCACGGTCGGCGAGCTGATCGCCGAAGGCAAGGTCCGGTTCCTCGGGCTGAGCGAGGCCGGCCCGGAGACGATCCGCCGCGCCCATGCCGTGCACCCCGTCTCGGTGCTCCAGTCCGAGTACTCGGTGTTCGAACGGGCCGTGGAGGCCGAGATCCTGCCCGCGGTCCGGGAGCTGGGTATCGGCTTCGTGCCGTACTCCCCGCTCGGCCGCGGCTTCCTCACCGGCGCCGTCAAGCCGGCCGCCGAGTACGACGCCGACGACATGCGGCGCACCATGGACGAACGCTGGCTGCCCGGCAACTACGAGAAGAACGTCGCCGCGGTCCGCGAGCTGACCGTCCTGGCGGAGGGCAAGGGCGCCACGGTCACCCAGCTGGCGCTGGCCTGGCTGCTCGCGCAGGGCGACGACATCGTGCCCATCCCGGGCACCCGCAGCCCGCGCCGTCTGGAGGAGAACGTGGCCTCGGCGCACGTCACCCTCACGCCCGAGGACCTGGCCCGCGTCCAGGAGATCCTGCCGCACGGCGCGGCCGGCTCCCGCTACCCCCAGGCGGTCATGCCCACCTGGGAGTGAGTGGGCCCCGAGTGCCCCCGAGGACCGCCGGTCACGCCGGGCTCGTCACCGCCGCCAGCCGGTGTACGTCCTTCGCCGTCCCCGTGACACCGGAGAGGAACCCCTGCGCCCGAGGTGACGCGTTCTCCGTCAGCCACGCCGGGTCGATGTCGCAGACGGCCACCCGGACGCCCGTGCCGACCAGGGCGAGGGGCAGGGTGTGCACGACGGTCGAGGGGAAGCTCAGGATCGTACGGCCGATGGGCCCGCGGCGGGCGATCAGCTCCAACGGCAGATCCGGGCGGACTATCTCCAGGCCCGTCTCGGCCGCCAGCCGGTGCAGCTTGTCCGTGCTCTCGCGACGGTGCGCGAAGTAGCGGGTCGCGCCATGGGCCTTGGCCAGGGTCTGGACGGCCTCCAGGTAGCGGTCGCCGTCCACGACTCCCGTCTCCACCAGCGAGGTGCCGACCATGTCCGCGCCCTTGGTGATGCGCGGCGGCCCGAAGCGGGCCCGGGTCCAGGAGAAGTCGTTCGCGGTGACCGTCACGCCCTGCGGCGTCTCCGTCATCGGCATGGAGGAGAAGACCTCCACCCGGCGGCGGGAGCTGGGGGTGAGGCGGCGGCGGGCGGAGGACGAGACCGGGGCGAAGAGCAGGTCCCGGGCGCCGGGCCGGCCGCCCTTGCGGTGCCAGCGGACCAGGCGTTCACCGCGCGCGAGCTGGCCGACGAACTCCATCGTCGCCGTGCCGTCGTCGACGACGACCAGGTCCCGGGCACGGGTGATCGTCAGGAGCAGCTGTACGTAGCGGGAGAACGGATCCCCCATCACGATCCGGTCGGCCCGGCGGAGGGCACCCGCCAGGCCGCCGATCGTCTGGAAGGGCGCGGTGGTGCCGCCCCGCGCCTCCTCCCAGCGGACCCGGTAGCCCTCGTCACGGGCCAGGTCCGCCATCCGGCGGAGCTGGCCCCGGGTCATGGGGTCGGTCGGGGACAGGACGACGATCGTGAGTTCCGCGCCGGGCGCAGCTATGCCGGACACCGAGCGCCGTACCTGTCCGGGTACGGTCGGCCGCGGCTCCGCCGACCCGCGCAGGGCATGGACATGCGCCCACTCCAGCACGTTCAGCAACTGCACCGGACTCTCGACGAACGCGAGTGTGTGGGGGCCGGTGTTCCCGGCGCGGGGGCTCATCGACGTACGACCGTCCCGTCGTCTTAACAAAGGGGTCAGACCTGGACCGGCTCGCCGGCGGCCGCGGCGATCTCCGCCTCGGCGACGACACCGGTGACGCGGCGGAGCTTCTTCATCGGGCCGAGCTCCGAGTCGTAGACCTTCTTGACGCCGTCGCCGAGGGAGGCCGAGATGGTGCGGATGTCGCGGACCAGGCGGGTGAGGCCCTGCGGCTCGACGGAGGCGGCCTGGTCGGAGCCCCACATGGCGCGGTCGAGGGTGATGTGACGCTCGACGAAGGTCGCCCCGAGCGCGACCGCGGCGAGGGTGGTCTGCAGGCCCGTCTCGTGGCCGGAGTAGCCGATCGGGACGTTCGGGTACTCCTTCTCCAGCGTGTTGATCACGCGGAGGTTGAGCTCCTCGGCCTTCGCCGGGTAGGTGGAGGTGGCGTGGCAGAGGAGGATGTTCTCCGAGCCCAGGACCTCGACCGCGTGGCGGATCTGCTTCGGGGTGGACATGCCGGTGGAGAGGATCACCGAGCGGTTGGTGGCGCGCAGGGCCTTCAGGAGCTCGTCGTCCGTGAGGGACGCGGAGGCGACCTTGTGGGCCGGGACGTCGAACTTCTCCAGGAAGGCGACGGCCTCGGTGTCCCACGGGGACGCGAACCAGGCGATGCCCTTCTCCTTGCAGTACTCGTCGATCTGGCGGTACTCGTCCTCACCGAACTCCACGCGGTGGCGGTAGTCGATGTAGGTCATGCGGCCCCAGGGGGTGTCGCGCTCGATGTCCCACTGGTCGCGCGGGGTGCAGATCTCCGGGGTGCGCTTCTGGAACTTGACGGCGTCACAGCCGGCCTCGGCGGCGACGTCGATCAGCTTGAAGGCGTTCTCCAGCTCACCGTTGTGGTTGATGCCGATCTCGCCGCAGATGTAGACGGGCTGACCGGGGCCGACCTCACGGGAACCGAACGTGCGCAGACGGGAGTTGCTCATGACTGTGGGGTGTCCTTACTTCGGGAGGGAATCGAGAGAGGGGCCGAGGATCCAGCTGGCGATCTCTCGGATCGCGCCGTCACCGCCGGGGAGGGTGGTGACCGCGCGTGCGGCGCCGCGTACGACGTCGTGGGCGCTCGCGACCGCCACGGGCCAGCCGGCAACGGCGAAGCACGGGAGGTCATTGACGTCGTTTCCGACGTAGAGCACGCGCTCGGGAGCGATGCCCTGCTCCTCGCACCACTGCTTGAGTGCGAGGTCCTTTCGGTCGATGCCGTGCAGGACCGGGATCTGGAGTTTCCGGGCCCGGGCGGCGACGACCGGGTTCTGCTCCGTGGAGAGGATCAGCATCCTGAGCCCGCTCTTTCGCAGGGCGGCGATGCCGAGTCCGTCGCCGCGGTGCACGGAGACGAACTCCTTTCCGTCGGCGTCGATCAGCACCCGGTCGTCGGTCTGGGTGCCGTCGAAGTCCAGTACGACCGCGTCGACGTCGTCGGCGGTCGGCAGCGAACCGGGGCGGTCCGCGTCGAAGAGGGGGGCCAGCGCGCGGGCGCGGGCGAGCTCGTGCGGGTCGTCGATCTCCAGCACACGGGCGGGGTCGGTGCGCACCAGCTCGGTGTGGCCGAAGAAGCGGTGCTGGTGCTCGCGGAAGCCGTCGGCGCGCATCGCGTAGGCGGCGCCGGTCTCCAGGAAGTCCTGGGGGCGGTCCTGGCGGCGCGGGCGGAACGACTTGTCGTGGTTGACGCCGAAGCCGCCGCTGACGGAAGCCTCGTCGGCGCCCGCCGGTACCGGCGCGTGCACCTCGTCGCGCCAGACGAAGCCGTGGAACGGGGCGACGGTCAGGGCCGTGTCGGCGCCGTTCTCGACGACCGCGCCGGCCACCCCGTCGATGTCCTCGCGGACGATGAACGGGCTGGTGCACTGTACGAGCAGCACGACGTCGACCGGGGCGCCGTGCAGCGCCTCGTGGGCGTCCATGGCGTGCAGGACGGCGGCCTCGGAGGTGGCGGTGTCACCGGCGATGGCGGCGGGGCGCAGCACCACCTCGGCGCCGGCCGAGCGGGCGGCGGCGGCGATCGCCTGGTCGTCGGTGGAGACGACCACGTCGGTCACCAGGCGGGCGGCGACGCACTCGCGGACCGCGCGGGCGACCAGCGGGACGCCGCCGACCGGTGCGAGGTTCTTCGCGGGCACGCCCTTCGAGCCGCCCCGGGCGGGGATCACGGCGAGGACGCGGGGGACGACGGCGGTTTCGGGGTGGGGCATCGGCTCTGTTCCTTCGGCAACTGACGCTTGACGCGGGATCCGGTCGCTCACAGCTCTCCCATTCGTCGGATCACGGGGGCCACTCGCTGGACGCCGTGGCGGTAGGCGCCGCGTGCGGCCCGGCGCACGATCTGGCGGACGGGGCCCGGGGCCTTGTCGGCGGCCGGTGCGCCGGGCAGCGGGACACCGTCGGGGCCGAGGTGGTGGCGGGCCAGGATGCCGGGCAGGTAGCCGGGCGCGGTCTCGGGTGTGTAGTACGGGTTCAGCGGCGGCAGCCCGCCGGGCCGGTCGAGCAGCTTCGCGATGCGCTCGCGGGCCGCGTCGAAGGCGGTGGCGTACGTACCGTCGGCGGCGACGCCCTGCCGGGCGACCCAGTCGGCGTCGGGCGCCGGGCGGTGGCCGGCGTCGAGCTGGTCCCAGGAGGCGAGGCACCCGGAGCCGACGAAGTGGTGGTTGCCGAGCGCCTCGCGGATGCCGAGGTCGGTGAGGACCACGGTCGGGATCCGGCGGTGCAGGGCCTCCAGGGCGGCCGTGGAGCTCATGGTGACGAGCAGGTCGGTGTGGTCGAGCACATCGCCCATGTGCCCGTACACCAGCCGGAAGTTGGCGGGCACGTCCTTGCCCTGGACCAGCTTCTGGTACGGCAGTTCCTCGATGTGGGTGGTGTGCTCGCCGGGCTTGGAGCGCAGCTTGAGCAGCACCTCCCGCTCGGGGTGCTTGCGGGCGTGCTGGATCAGCCGGTTGAGCAGGTAGGTGCGGTCCCTGCGGCTGTCGGGGACCGACGGCTGGGCGGCGAACACCACCGTGTACGGCTTGTACTCACCTTCGTACGGCGCCCCGCCGAGGAACGGCAGCGCGACCTCGGTCACCGACGAGGAGTCGGCGCCGACCCCCTCGTAGACGGCCCGGAAACGGTCCGCGTCCTGCCGGGAGTTGGCGAGGACCAGGTCCGCGCCGTGCCGCAGCAGCAGGCCGTCGGCGAGCTTCTCGTAGACGACGCCGACATAGCCGGTGACGACGACGGGCCGCTTCTCCCGGCCGGCCCAGGCGCTGCGCAGCCCGTGCAGCATGGCCTGCACCCCGCCGCCGACGAGGGAGAGGACGAGGATGTCGTACGACTGCTGCTCCATCTCTCTCAGGAACTCGACGGCCGTCACCTCACGGAGCGAGTCCGCGTGGACGCCGACTTCCTGGAGCTGGCGGGCGGTGGGGGTGGCACGGCCCCGCAGGAGGTAACCGTCGAGCCTGATCTCCGAACCGTCGCTGTCGTTGGGCATCAGGCGCTTCGCGGTGAGCGCCCCCCACTTCCACCGAGTGTCGGAATCCGCCAGGACGGCCACCCGCAGGGACTTCGTTGCACTTGCTGGCACACCGAAGACGCTAGGAAGCCATTCCGAGGATCTCCCGAACCCGAATCCAACAAACGGTTAACAACACATCGCCGAATGGCGAATCAGCCCGGGATCGCCCCTCAAAAAGGCCCGGTTCACGACCTCGCCACATGTCGTTCACCTGGTATCAAGGCGGCGGTCAAGACGCACGACGGGGGCTCCTCTAACGTCCCCCACGTGGTCAAGCTCTCCGTCATCGTGCCGTTCTACAACGTGCAGCAATACGCGCCCGACACCCTGAGGAGTCTGCGCGCGAACGCGCGTGACGACTTCGAATTCATTCTCGTCGACGACTGTTCGACCGACGGGACCCCAGAGATTCTCGCGCGAGCCGAGCGCGAGTTGCCAGGGGCGGTTCATGTCAGACACGAGAAGAACGGAGGGCTGGCCACCGCGCGCAACACCGGCATCGACAAAGCGCGCGGCGAGTACGTGACCTTCCTGGACGGGGACGACTGGCTCGCGCCGGGCTACTACCCGGATCTGGTGTCCGCCATCGAGTCCCTGGGCTGCGACTTCGTCCGTACCGACCATGTGCAGTGCACCGCGCGGGCCCGGCTCGTGCAGCGGGCGCCGATCGGTCGACGCAACGTCGTGATGGACCCGCGCAAGGCGATCCTGCCCGCGGACCGGTCCACCTCCGTCGACTACGCGTACGCGTGGGCGGGGGTCTATCACCGCCGTCTGGTGGACAAGGGACTGGTGCATTTCACCGACGGACTGCGGACGGCCGAGGACCGGCCGTGGATCTGGAAGCTGCACCGGGAGGCGGAGTCCTTCGCCGCGGTGAACCTGCTCGGTGTCTTCTACCGGCGTGGCGTGGCCACGTCACTCACGCAGATCGGCGATGTCCGTCAGCTCGATTTCATTCGCGCGTTCGACCAGGTGGTCGAGGAAACCGCACAGGACGCCGACGCGAAGGATCTCCTGCCCAAGGCCGTCCGTACGTATTGCGCGATCATTTCCCATCACCTGGGATCCATCGAAAGGTTCGAGCCCGCGGTGGCGAAGAAGCTGAAATCAATGAGTGCCGCCGCGCTACGGCGCATGCCGCAGGACGTGCTGGACGACGCCCTGGACTCCATGGACCTCCAGCGCGCGACCAAGCTGCGCCGGCTGCGCCGCCGTCCCGCCCCCGCGGGAGCCGCCGCGTGACCACCCAGATCTTCCAGGCGTCCACCCTCTACGGCACGGCCACCCTCGCCGCCGCCCTGGACTCCGGCGCGTTCCGCCCGGCCGACCGGCGCATCCTGCTGGTCTGCAACAACGCGGCGACCCCCGAGATCACCCCGGGCCTGGACGAGACGCCCGGCTTCGAGCGGCTGCGCGACCGGTTCGACGACGTGATCTCGTACAACGAGACGATCTTCCCGTTCCACCCGGGCGGCTGGGCCCCCCGGGTGGAGGACATGCCCCTGTGGGAACGCTTCCTGCGCCACGAGTGGCAGCTGGGCGACGAGGACGTCGAGCTCGCCGTCGAGTCGATCCAGGTCAACCCCTCGCTCAGCCTCACCCAGATCTTCAACGGCGCCCCGGTCACGGTCTACGCCGACGGCCTGATGAGCTACGGCCCGACCCGCAACAAGATCGACCCGCTGGTCGGCACCCGCGTGGACCGCGTCCTCCACCTCGACCTGGTGCCGGGCCTCAAGCCCCTGCTGCTCACCGAGTTCGGCGTCGAGGGCGAGGTCGTCCCGACCGCCGCGTTCACCAAGGTGCTGGCCGAACTCGCGCCCAGCGGCGACGAGCTGCCCGAGATCGAGGAACCGGCCCTGCTGCTCGGCCAGTACCTCTCCGCGCTCGACATCCTCACCGCGGAGCAGGAGGAGAACCTGCACGTCCGGATGTTGAAGGGCGCCGTCGAGCTCGGCCACACCAAGGTCGTGTTCAAGCCGCACCCCTCCGCACCGGCCCGGTTCGCCCGCACCCTGGAGCAGGAGGCCGAGAAGCTCGAGGTCGAGCTCACCGTCCTGGACACCACGGTCCTCGCCGAGGTGCTCTACCAGCGGATGCGCCCCGCCCTGGTGGTCGGCTGCTTCTCCACCGCGCTGCTCACCGCGTCCGCGCTCTACGGCCTGCCGACCGCCCGTATCGGCACCGACACGCTTCTCGACCGGCTCACCCCGTACGAGAACAGCAACCGCGTCCCGGTCACCGTCGTCGACGCCCTGGTGCCCGCGCTCACCGACCGCAAGGCGGTCCAGGAGCAGCGCCCCGGCATGAGCGTCGAGGCGCTCGGCGAGCTGATCCGCGCGGTGGGCTTCGCGATGCAGCCGAAGATCTACCCGTATCTGCGCACGGAGACCGAGCGCTACCTCGCCGGCCATCTGAAGGACCGCTCCATGCGCTACTTCAAGCGCAAGCGCCTGACCTCGCTCGGGCTGCCCGGTGGCATCCCGGGCCGGCTCGCCTTCATCCCCCGCAACTCCACGGCCCGGCGGATGGTCCGCCGGGCCCGAGCGTTGCAGAAGGCCGTCAAGCGCTGAACCGAGGCCTCCCGGCCCATAGAGCCCCTTGTGTTCCAGGTGTGAAAAACCTATGGAACCCAAGGGGCTTCTTGCATCCCGATTTCCTTTTTTGTCCACCTGCGCCAACTCCGTGTCGCACAGAGTTCACCTACGCTTCCCCATTGATTCGGATGCACGCAGGACAAGGTCGTATTTCATTCACTCACAAGAAGGAACGGGTGTGATCACAGTAAGAAACTGTGATTGAACCCAGTGAGGATTGATTGCGTCCATGCGTATCGCTGTGTTTGTCGAGAACCGCAACGGTGTCGGCCTCGCTTCGGAGATCATGCGGGCACCCGGAGCCGGGACCCACTCCTTCCACCTGGTCACGGCGGACCGGGACGGCGATGTCGCCGGATGGATCGAGCAGGAGGCGGCGGCCCGCTTCGACAGCCTGAAGGTGCACAACCTGTTCCAGGTCGACGAGGCGCTCAGCGGTGCGGAGTTCCTGGAGGAGGTCGGCCACCGCATCCACGCCTTCACCGACCAGGAGCGCATCGACCGGCTGGTGTTCTTCAACGACCAGTCGCAGCGCGGCCGCCGGGTCGCCGGCGAGCTGGGCGGCACGCTCCCGCTGGTCCTCGTCCAGGACGGGCATCTGGACTTCCACTTCAAGAAGACCGACCCGGGCCTGCGCGACCAGAACTGGTACTACGGTTCCTCCTCCCCCGCCGCCGTCTGCGTGTGGGGACCGGCGACGGCCCACCATCTGATGTTCCGCTCGGCGGACAGCGACGCACCCGTCCACATCACCGGCGCACTCGGCCACAGCGACGACCCCCAGCTGCTGCGGGCGGCCCGCTCCACCACCCACCGGCACGCCAAGCGCCCCGGTGAGCCGCTGCGCATCGTCGTCCTCGACCAGCCGCTCAGCGACCAGCGCAAGCTCTCCAGGAACGACCACCGCGAGGCGCTCACCGAGCTGTGCGCGGCGCTCACCGCCTTCGGCGAGGTGGAGATCAAGCCGCACCCCTCCACGCTCCGCGGCCACCTCGAATGGCTGCAGAACCTGCCCGACGTGACCGTGCTCGACGAGAGCGTGCTGCTGGAGGCCGAGACCCTCGACGGCTACGACCTCGCGATCACCTTCTTCTCCACCACCTATCTGCAGACGCTGCGGGCGGGCACACCGCTGATCCTGTTCAGCCCGCCGGCGCTGAACATCGTCTTCCCGACGGTCAACCACCCGCTGCTGCGCAACGTCGGCACGGTCGGCGAACTCGTCGACGTCGCCGCCGAACTACAGCGCACGGGCAAGTTCACGCCCAACGCCCACGGCGAGCCCGTCGAGCACTTCCTCACCTTCCACGACGACGTCCCCTCCCGCGTGCTGCGCCGGATCGAGGAGGCCGAGGTCCCCGTCGAGCGGGCCGCGCCCCGCTGGTCGGCCCCGGAGGGCGGACCGCGGGCCCACGTCCCGCGCGCCGAACGCGCCCTGCGCGCCGTCGAGGGACGGCTGAACCGGCCGCGTTCACTGGCCGTCCTCGGCCTGGGCTTCTCCTACGTCACCGGCGTGGCGATCCCCGTGCTCACGTACACCCAGGCGCTGCTCGCCCAGAGCCCGGTCGACATCCGCTACTTCGACCTCGGCGTGTACTCGCGCACCGAGGACGTCCTGGCCGACCTGGAGGACGCCGAGGTCGTCCTGATCAACAGCCTCGCCCCGTTCTGGCGTTCGCCGCTCGCCAACGAGCTGACGGAGGCGCTGCACGCCCTGGGCCGCTCCGTGGTGCTGTACGCCCACGAGACCGAGTACGTCATGAACTTCGAGGGCGAGCAGCACGCGCTGCGGCACGCCGAGATGCTCCAGGTGCTGCCCAAGATGACGGTGCTGTGCGTCTCCACCGCCCAGGCCGACATGTTCCGGCAGCTCGGGGTGAGCGACCCGGTCGTCGTCTACAACACCGTGCCGCTGGACACCCACCGCGCCCGGGCCCGGCAGACGCCCGGTGAGCGGCCGCGGATCGTGATGGTCGGCTCGATGCAGGACCGCAAGGGCCTCGACCTCTTCTCCCGGGTCGCGGAACTCGCGTACGCGCAGGGCCTGCCGTGGCGGTTCGCGTGGATCGGCCACAAGACCTGGCGGATCGGTGCCTCGACCCTGCTGTCGGACCGCGTCGAGTGGATGGGTGCCCTCTCCCGCGACCGGGTGCGCGAGGAACTCGCCGCCTCCGACGTGTTCTTCCTCTCCAGCGTCGACGACCCGATGCCGCTGTCGGTGGTCGAGGCGGTACAGCAGCGGCTGCGCACGGTCACCTACCACCGGGTGGGCTCCCGTGAGGTGCTGGAGGGGGTGTCCGGCTACCGCTCCTTTGCCGAGTACACGCCCGAGGCGGCGCTGGACGCGCTGCGGCACGTACTCGACGAGCAGGTGTCGGAGGAGGAGTACCGGGACGTCGAGGAGCTGTTCGACATCTCCGCCTTCACCGCCCGGATGACGACGGCCCTGAACCTGGCGGGCCCCGACGACATGGCGCGGACCCTGCCCGCCGAGGCCCCGGGACAGGAGCCGGACGGCGAGACGTCGTACGCCGAAGGGCCGTTCTCCGCGGTGCTCTCCCGGCACGCCAAGTACCTCGCCGAGGACTTCACCCGGCATTTCGCCGCGGGGCGGCAGGACGAGGCGCTGCGTGTGGGCACGGAGATCCTGCGCCGCCGGCAGCCGGTGGACGTGCTCATCGGCATGGCCGAGATCCGTGCCTCGCGCGGTGACACCGACGAGGCGTTCCGGCTGCTGTCCGCCGCCGCGATCGCGGGCGGCGAGCGCGGCCGGGTGTGGTCGGAGATCTCCCGGGTGGCCGGGCACATCGGCGCCCGGGGCAAGGCGATACGGCAGATCGCCCGCAAGGAGGCGATCCGCATCGACCTCGCCAACCGCTCCGCCCGGCTGCTGAAGTCCGAATGAGCGCGGTGTGAAGCCACCGGTACGGCCGTGCCGGTCCGACCACACCCGTCACGGCCGTACCGGTTACCCGGGCAGCCCGTCGGGCCGGCCCCAAGGGCCGCCTGCGCCCTGGGGACTTGGGAACACCCCTGATCGCCGACGGCTCATGGCCGCACCGCCGGCTGGCTGTCGCCGGCGCGTCCTCCGGGTGAACAACGCGCCGCCGTCACAAGAACCGTCGAAGCCGCCGACCACACGGCTGCGGTGATTCGCCCAGGTGACGGCGGTGTGCCTCCTTCGTACCGGGGATGTCCAGGCTGATCGGATGATTAGCAGCCCGGGTGCGGGTAGGCGTGCCGCACCATGTCACTCGCATCCCCCACGCTGGCGCCCCCGCCCGCGAAGACCGCCGTCGCCCCGGCCCCACCCGGACGACCGCACACCCGGCTTCTCGCTCTCGACGGACTGCGGCTCGTCGCCGCGCTGATGGTCTGTCTCTACCACTACACCGGCCGCGGCGGAGTCGTCTCCGCGTCCTGGCACCAGAACCCCGACCTCGTCTTCCCGACCCTGTCCGGGGCGGCCGCCTACGGCTGTCTCGGCGTCGAGTTCTTCTTCGTCATCAGCGGTTTCGTGATCTGCATGAGCAGTTGGGGCCGCTCCCTCGGCGACTTCTTCCGCTCCCGGGTCGCCCGCCTCTACCCCGCCTACTGGGTCGCGCTGTTGCTGGTCACCGGTGCGTCCCTGGTCCTGCCCGCGGTCGTGCACGCGGTGCGGCCCGACGAGTTCCTGGTCAACCTGACGATGCTGCAGCAGCCGATGGGCGTGCCCCGCGTCCTCGGCGTCTGCTGGACCCTCTGGGTCGAGGTGCGCTTCTACGCCCTGTTCGCGCTGACGGTCGTCCTGCCGGGCGTCACCTATCGCAGGGTGGTGCTGTTCTGCTCGGTGTGGACCCTGGCCGCCGTCCTGTCCACCGCGGCCGGCGGCCCCTGGGCCGAGCTGGTCGTCATGCCCGGGTACGCCCCCTACTTCATCGGCGGTCTGGCCCTCTACCTCGTCCACCGCTTCGGCGGCCGGCTGCTGCCCTGGGGCATCGTGGCGGTCTCCTGGATCCTCGGACTGCGTATGGCCACCCAGGGGCTGTGGCGGGCTGGCGCGCCCCGCGACCCGTATGTCGTGATGCTCGTCGTCACCCTCGCCTTCGCCGCCGTCGCGGCGGTCGCGGCCGGCTGGACGCACCGGGCGAACCGGCCCTGGCTGACCACGGCCGGGGCACTGACATATCCCTTCTATCTGGTCCATGAGCACCTGGGCTGGTTCGTGATCCGGGTGCTGCACCGCGCATGGGGGCTGCCGCCGTGGCCGACGCTCGCGGTGACGGTGCTCGGGATGCTCGGTCTGGCCTGGCTGATCCACCGGTTCGTGGAGAAACCTTTCGGGCCACGCCTGAAGAGGGCACTGAAATACGCGTGACGTCGAAGAACGCCTGATTCAGCCGGAATTCACTTCGCATTAACCCCTGGATGTTGGCCCGTCGTTCATCTCTGGATGGGTTTCGGAGTGGCACGGCGGGCAGGCACCTTAGAACCTTGCCCGTACACAGGCTTTCCGCAGGGATTCCACAGACAGCCGTATCGCGTATCGAGGGAGTGCCTCCTCCGCATGGCCATCACCACCCAGGAAACGACCCGACCGCCCCGCCGTCTCGACGACGTCCCCGGCTGGTTCCCGGTGCTCGACCAGTTGCTCTTCGACTGGTTCCTGAACCGCCAGGAGGCCGCCGGCATGCAGGGTGACCTGCTGGAAGTCGGGGTCTACATGGGCAAGAGCGCGATCTTCACCGGCAGACACCTGCACCCCGGCGAGAAGTACACGGTGTGCGACCTCTTCGAGGGTGACGCCCCGGACGACGCGAACCGGGCCGAGTCGACGAAGTCGTACAGCAAGCTCACCCGGCGCATCTTCGAGGAGAACTACCTCGCCTTCCACGACGAGCTGCCCCGGGTGCTGCAGGGCCCCAGCTCGGTAGTCTCCTCCGAAGTCGCGCCCGGCTCCTGCCGGTTCGTGCACATAGACGCCTCGCACCTGTACGAGCACGTGCACGGCGACATAGGGGCCGCGCACGACCTGCTCCTGCCCGAGGGGATCGTGGTCCTCGACGACTTCCGCTCCGAGCACACGCCCGGCGTCTCCATAGCGACCTGGGAGGCCGTCCTCAACCGCGGTCTGAACCCGATCTGCATCAGCACCCAGAAGCTGTACGGCACTTGGGGCGACGCGGGCCCGGTGCAGGAGGCGCTGCTGGAGATGGTGCAGGGGCGGACCGACTGCGATCTGAGCACGCAGGAGGCGGCGGGGCACCGGATCATACGGCTGAAGTCGAGGGGGATGCGGGCGCCGGAGTTCCCGCCGTCCCGCTACGCGGACGTGCCGGAGGAGCCGGTGGAGCCGACTCCCGTACCTGCGGCGCCGCCGGTGGTGGCCTCGACACCTCGGCAGCGGAGTCGGGTGCGGCGGGTGGCAGTGGATCTGATGCCACCGGTGCTTACCCGGGCTCTTCGGAAGGCGATGCGGTAGCGCCTGTCAGAGTGCCTCGACGGACCCGTGGGCGACTGCGGGTTCATCGTGGCTGCTCGCGCAGTTCCCCGCGCCCCTGGCGAGGCGCGGGTCAGTTGATTTCGTACCGTGCGCCGATTCCCGCGATCACCAACTCCAAGCCCTCCTCGAAATGGTGGGCGTAATTCGTGAAGATCTCCCGGCCCACCGCCGCCGCCAGTGGGAAGTCGGCCAGCAGGCGGGCACGTTCCTCGACGTCGTACCCCTCCCGGCGTTCTCCCGGGAGGGGTACGACGCCCTGTTCCTCGGTCACGAAGCCGATGGTGTAGGCGTGCGTGGTGCGGCCCGCTGCCGCCGCCTGGGCGAGGGTGAGGCCCGCCTGAGCCAGGACGCGCAGGTTCGCCTCCTGCTCAGGGGCGTGGTCCATGCTCGTGAAGCGTGAGCCGCTGAAGACCTTGGCGCCGTCGCGGTAGCCGAGCAGGGCCGTGCGCAGTCCCCGGTTCACCTTGCGCAGCCGGTCCTGCCAGGTGTCGGCGGGATCGAGTTCGGTGCCCGCGACCATCCGGCGGTACATCTCGGTCGCCATCTCGTCCAGCAGCGCCTGTTTGTCCTTGAAGTGCCAGTAGAGGGCCGGGGCCTTGACGTCCAGCTCCCTGGCGATGGCCCGGAGGGTCAGTCCCTCCAGCCCGACCTCGTTCAGCAGGCGCAGGGCCGTGTCGGCGACCCGCCGGCGGTCGAGTGGCGCGCGTCGTTCCGTACTCACACTTGACAGCTTAACAGCGTTAAGGGCAGCCTTGTCATCCACGGCACTTAACATCGTTAAGGAGATTTGTGATGGATGTACTGATCGTGGGCGCCGGCCCGACCGGACTCACCCTCGGCATCGACCTGGCCCGGCGCGGGGTGGACGCGCTGGTCGTGGAAGCGGGCGAGAAGCTGTTCCCCGGCTCGCGCGGCAAGGGGATCCAGCCCCGCACCCAGGAGGTCTTCGACGACCTCGGGGTGCGCGACGCGATCCGCGCGGCCGGCGGCCTCTACCCGCCCCGGCTGCTCTGGAAGAACGGCGAACGGATCGGGACGGAGCCGATGTTCGACGAGGTGACGGGGGACGAGGGCACGCCGTACACGGATCCGCTGATGGTCGCGCAGTGGCGGACGCAGGAGGTGCTGTACGCGCGGCTGCGGGAGCTGGGCGGCCGGGTCGGGTTCGGGCGCGGCGTGACGGATCTGGAGCAGGACGCGGACGGCGTGGCGGTCCGCTTCACCGACGGTACGACGGCCCGCGCGCGGTTCGTGGTGGCGGCGGACGGGGGACGGTCGACGGTACGGCGTGCGGTGGGCGTCGGCATGACCGGCGAGCCGGTCGACCCGAGCCCCTTCCTGGTGGCCGACCTGCGGGTGCGGGGCCTGGACCGGGAGCACTGGCACACCTTCGCCGGCGCCGACGGGAACGGCGTGGCGCTGTGCCCGCTGGCCGGCACCGAGGACTTCCAGCTGGCGGCGAAGCTGCCGCGGGGCACGGTCCCCGACCTGTCCCTGGACGGGATACGGCGGCTGGTGACGACGTACTCCCACCTCGACGCGGCGGATGTCACCGAGCTGCGCTGGGCCTCCGACTTCCGCACCCGCGCCGCCCTGGCCGACCGCTTCCGGGTGGGGCGGGTCCTCCTGGCCGGGGACGCGGCCCATGTCCACTCCCCGGCCGGCGGCCAGGGCCTCAACACCAGCATCCAGGACGCCTACAACCTGGGCTGGAAACTGGGCGCGGTGCTCGACGGCAGCACCCCGGACGGACTTCTCGACACCTACGAGGAGGAGCGGCGCGCCAACGCCGCCGCCATGCTGGACCTCTCGACGGGCGTACACCGGGGCGAGGTCCGGCGCGGCGAGGCGACGGTCCAGCTCGGCCTCGGCTACCGGGACTCCTCACTGACGGAGGAGACCCGGGCGAACCCGGGGCCGGTGCGGGCGGGCGACCGCGCACCCGACGGGCGCAACGCGGACGGGGTGCGGATGTTCGACGCGTTCCGGGGCCCGCACTGGACCCTGCTGGCCCCGGACCCGGTCGACGGCGTCCCGGACTCGGTACGCCGGCTCCCGGCCCCGGAGTCGTACGGCCCCGGAGTGTTCCTGGTCCGCCCGGACGGCTATGTGGGCTGGGCGGGTGCGACGGCCGAGGGGGTGCGCACGTACGCGGAGCGCACCGGGGCCCTCGGCGGCGCGTAGGACGCGCGGATCACGCGGGAGCGGTCCGCGGGCCTCTCTGCAGAAGACGCAGCCCGGCCCGCACCGCCGGCAGCAGCGCCCAGCACAGGGACGCCCAGTGACGGTCTGATCGAGGTCACCGGGACCGGCGCGCGCCACCGCCGCGAGTACGGCATCACCGACGCGGGGCGCGCGGAACTGCGCCGCTGGCTCACCGAGCCCGGTCTCGATCTCGCCTTCCGCAGCGCGGCGCTGCTCCGCGTCTTCTTCCTGTGGACCCTCAGCCGTGAGGAAGGCGTCGACTACCTGGAGAAGTTCGCGCAGGTGAACCGGGAGCGGGTCGCCGCACTGGAGTCCATCCGGGACAACGCCGAATGGGTCGGGGACCCGGTCCAGATCTGCGGCTGGCTCATGCTCGAGTACGGCCTGCGCGGCTCCACGACCTCAGAGGAATGGGCGGGTTGGGCCGCCGAGCGGCTCACCGAACACCTGTGAGCGCTCAGGCGCTGGCCAGGGTCAGCTTCACCGCGAAGCCGAGGAACAGCACGCCCGCCGCCGAAGTGGCCGTCGCCGACATCCGCTTCCGGCGGCGGAACGCGTCGGCCAGCCTGGTGCCG
Organism: Streptomyces sp. Ag109_O5-1; assembly: GCF_003814875.1. Lineage (GTDB taxonomy): Bacteria > Actinomycetota > Actinomycetes > Streptomycetales > Streptomycetaceae > Streptomyces > Streptomyces sasae. The sequence goes on from NZ_RKQF01000001.1 coordinate 4,792,240, forward strand.
CTGAATATCAGGGCGGTCAGGTAGAGGAAGCTGGCCAGCTGGGCGAAGGCGCCGAGGACGACGAAGGACAGGGCCGGATAGGCGTACCCCGGGTCGACGAACTGCACGAAGAAGGCGACGAAGAACAGGATCGCCTTGGGGTTGAAGAGGCTGATCACCAGGGCCCGGCGGTACGGCCGCTCATGGGCGGCGGCGACCGGCGCCGACTGCTCCGCCGTCCGCTCCTTCCGCGTCCGCCACATCCCCCAGGCCGCCCGCAGCATGCCTATCGCCAGCCAGGTCAGATAGCCGGCGCCCGCGTACTTCACGATCCCGAACAGCGCGGCGTTGGCCTTCAGCAGCGAGGCCACCCCGGCCGCGGACAGCGTCATCAGCACCATGTCCCCGCACCACACGCCGGCGGCGGCGGTGTAACCGGCCCGTACGCCCTGCCGGGCGGCGACGGACAGCACATAGAGGGAGTTGGGGCCGGGCAGCAGGACGATCAGGACGAGTCCTGCCAGATAGGTGGGGAGATCGATGACGCCGAACATGTGAAGAAGTCTCGCACGGACGTCCGACAATGCCCCCCGTCGCGGGTCAGAAGGCGTCGGCCGGGACGTACACACCCCACACCTCCCGCAGCGCGTTGCACACCTCCCCCACCGTCGCCCGGGCCCGCAGCGCCTCCTTCATCGGGGGCAGGACGTTGTCCTCGCCCCCGGCGGCCTTCCTCAGGGCGGCGAGAGCCGCGTCGACGGCCGGCCCGTCCCGGTCGGCGCGCAGCCGCGCGAGACGTGCCACCTGCTGGGCCTCGATGGCCGGGTCGACGCGGAGCGGCTCGTACGGCTCCTCCTCGTCGAGCCGGAAGCGGTTGACGCCGACCACCACCCGGTCGCCGGCGTCCGTCTCCCGGGCGATGCGGTAGGCGTTGCGTTCGATCTCGGCCTTCTGGAAGCCGTGCTCGATCGCCGCCACCGCGCCGCCCAGGTCCTCGACCTTCCGCATCAGCGCGACGGCGGCGCCCTCCACGTCGTCCGTCATCCGCTCCACCGCGTACGAACCGGCGAAGGGATCCACCGTCGCCGTCACATCGGTCTCGTGGGCCAGGACCTGCTGGGTGCGCAGCGCCAGCCGCGCACTCCGGTCCGTGGGCAGGGCGATCGCCTCGTCGAAGGAGTTGGTGTGCAGCGACTGGGTGCCGCCGAGGACCGCGGCCAGGGCCTGCACCGCCACCCGGACCAGGTTCACCTCCGGCTGCTGGGCCGTCAGCTGCACCCCTGCGGTCTGCGTGTGGAAGCGGAGCATCAGCGACCTCGGGTCCCGCGCCCCGAACTCCTCCCGCATCACCCGGGCCCAGATCCGGCGCGCCGCGCGGAACTTGGCGACCTCCTCCAGCAGCGTCGTACGGGCCACGAAGAAGAAGGACAGCCGGGGTGCGAACTCGTCGACGCCCATGCCGGCCGCGACCGCCGTCCGCACGTACTCGATGCCGTCCGCGAGGGTGAAGGCGATCTCCTGCGCGGGGGACGCCCCGGCCTCGGCCATGTGGTAGCCGGAGATGGACATGGTGTTCCACCTTGGGATCTCGGCCCGGCAGTACTCGAAGGTGTCCGCGACGAGGCGCAGGGAGGGCTTCGGAGGGTAGATGTACGTTCCCCGCGCGATGTACTCCTTCAGGATGTCGTTCTGGACCGTTCCCGTCAGCCGGTCGGCGGCCACCCCCTGCTCCTCCGCCACCAGCTGGTACAGCAGCAACAGCACGGCCGCCGGGGCGTTGATCGTCATCGACGTGGAGACCTTGTCGAGCGGGATCCCGTCGAACAGCACCCGCATGTCGTCGATCGAGTCGATCGCCACGCCCACCTTGCCGACCTCGCCGTGCGCCAGGGGCGCGTCGGAGTCGTGGCCCATCTGGGTGGGCAGGTCGAAGGCGACGGACAGGCCCGTGGTGCCGTGGGCGATCAGCTGCCGGTAGCGGGCGTTGGACTCCGTCGCCGTACCGAAGCCGGCGTACTGGCGCATCGTCCAGGGGCGGCCGGTGTACATCGTCGGGTAGACACCCCTGGTGAAGGGGTAGGACCCCGGGTCGCCGAGTCGCTCGGCCGGGTCCCAGCCCGCGAGGGCCGAGGGGCCGTAGACCGGGTCGACGGGCAGTCCGGACTCCGACTCACGGACCATGATGGGTGACCTCCGCAGTGCGCCAGTAGGCCGGTACGTCTGTCACTCCCCACCATGCCCCCTTGTTCGACGGCGGTCACGCGGGGAAGCATCCTCGGCATGAAGGTGACGGGGTTCTCAGGGATCGTCGGGCGGCCCGGTGTCGCGGTCGCCTCGGCCGCCGCACTGGCGGTGCTGTGCGGATGCACCGCGCAGCCGGCGGACGGCAAGGGGAACTCCCCCGTCCATATCGAGCTGCCGCACAGCCGGACGCCCGGCAAGGCGCCCGGTACGACACCCGGCAGCACCCCTGCCCCGGCCTCGACCCCGTCCGCCGTCGAGACCACCCCGCCGCACATCGTCTTCACCCGGGGCGACACCGGCACCGGTGTCCGTGAGCTCCAGGCCCGGCTGCGTCAGGCCGACTGGCTGTTCGACGGGCCGACGGGGACGTACGACGACCTCACCGCCGAGGCCGTCAAGGGCTTCCAGGGCAAGCGCGGACTCCCGCGGACGGGTGAGACCGACGCCGTGACCTGGCGGCGGCTGGTGCGGATGACGCACCGGCCGGGGAAGTGGGAGCTGTACCTGATGGGCGGTCAGCCGGCCGCCGCACCCGACCCCCGGTGCCTGACCGGCCGGGTGCTGTGCATCAGCAAGACCAGCCGGACGCTGCGCTGGATGATCGACGGGCGGACGGTGTCGACGATGTCGGTGCGGTTCGGGGCGCAGTACACCCCGACCCGTGAGGGTGTGTTCCACATCTACTGGAAGTCACGGCACCACGTGTCGACGCTCTACCACTCCCCGATGCCGTACGCGATGTTCTTCAGCGGCGGCCAGGCGGTGCACTACTCGTACGACTTCGCGGCCCGGGGCTATGCGGGTGGTTCGCACGGGTGCGTCAACGTGCGGGACGAGGCGGCGATCGCGGATCTGTTCGCCCAGGTGCGGAACGGCGACAAGGTCGTCGTCTACTGGTGAGCGAACGGCTCGGGAAGTTTGGGGCGCGGGCGGGACCGGGGGAACGTGTCCCGCCCGCGCCAACGCACGAGCCACGGGTACGGGGGGAACCCCGGCTCTGTGCTACGGCCGATGACCAGTCGGCTCACTCAGTACTGCGCCACTGCCGCCGAAAACGTCACACCCTGCGGGAAAAAATTTCAGCGAGTTACAAAACCGCAGGTCAGAGCGGTTCGTAAAGGTCAGAGTGCGCTGTACGTCGGGTCGGGGGTCGCCGCCGACCGGCTCGGCAGGAGGGGCGCGAAGCCCGTCGGGGCGGGTGAGGCGGTGCCGTCCTCGTGGTGGTCGTTGCCCCCGCCGTTGCCCTCGTCGCTCCCGGAACCGCTTCCGGAGCCGCTCCCGCTCCGGCCGTCGCCGCCCTGGCCGTTGCCGTCGCCCTGGCCGCCGCTCCAACCGTCGTTGCCGCCCTGCCCGCCGACGCTGCCCTTGCCGTCGCCGTAGCTGCCGCCCTTGCCGGCGCCGAGGACGGTCCGGCAGAACTTGTCCACCCGCCCGGCACCGCCCGCGAGCCCCTCCAGGGCGCGTCTGCGGTCCGCGCCCAGGGACTTGCCGTGCTGGACGGCACGGCAGGACGCCAGCGCACGGCCCCACGCGTTCCCGGTACCGCCGTTCGATCCGGTGCCCTTCTCCTTCGACCTGCCGGACGGGTCGGGCGAGGGCTGTCCGGAGCCGTCGGACGTCGTACCGGAGGTGGGGGTGCCGGTCTCGCCGCCGAGCAGGGACTCGGGCGAGGCCGAGCCCTGCGGGACTCCGGGAGTACCGGCGGCCGAGACGGAGGCGGCGGGTCCGGGGCGGTTGCCGCCGAACGGCGTCGGCAGGACTCCGGTGCCGGCGGCGACCGCGACCCCGCCGAGCATGCCGGCGGCCAGCGCGGCGGCGAGGCCGAACCGGGCGGGGCGGGCCCAGCGGGAGACCCGCAGCGGCACAGAGCCGGCGCCGATGCGGACGAGGCCCGCGTCGGCACTCCGCCCGGGCCTCCCCCACTGCGCCGCCATCGCGGTCCGCTCGTCCTCGGCGGATTCGCGCGCTTTGCGGAAGGCAGCCAGCGCTGCTTCCTCGCCGGGGAGCTCGACGGTGGCGGGGGCGGTCTGCGCAAAGAGCGCACCGAGCGCCTTGCCGAGGCGTTCTGCCTGGTCACGGGCGGCGGGATCGACGGCTTCGAGCGACTCACCGCGCAGCAGACGTTCCGCCGTCGCCCGGTTCAGCCACTTGTACTGCTCGTCGGCCATCACATGTCCTTCTGCGTCCGCGAACGCGTATGCGTCACACTGGCGGACGTCACCGCACGACCATCCGGTTCTCGCTGGGGCGGAAGCGCGTCGAGGACGTCCGCCTTCTCCGGGTCGGCGCCGAGCAGTTCCGCGAGTTTCTTCAGGCCCCGGTGGGCTGCCGTCCGGACGGCGCCGGCGCGTTTGCCGAGGGTCTCGGCGGCGGTCTTGGCGTCCAGGCCCACGACGACCCTGAGGACGACGGCCTCGGCCTGGTCCTGCGGCAGCCGGGCGATGAGGGAGAGGGTGGAGTCGGTGGTGAGCGCCTCGATGGCCTCGCCGGCGGTGTCGGACTCGGCGGCCCGGCCGGTCAGTTCCGTCTCGTCGCCGCCGATCGCGGGGCGGCGGCCGCGCATCCGTATGTGGTCGAGGGCGCGGTTGCGGGCGATCCGGGCCGCCCAGCCGCGGAACCGGTCCGCGTCGCCTTCGAACCGGTCGAGGTCCCGGGCGATCTGCAGCCAGGCCTCGGAGGCGACGTCCTCGGCGTCCGGGTCACCGACCAACGTTCGGACGTATCCGAGCAGGCGTGGCTGGACAGCGCGGTAGACGATGCGGAACGCGATCTCGTCCCCGTCCTGTGCCGCACGCACCGCGGCGGTCAACTCCGCGTCGTCCCCCAGCACCCGATACCTACTCTGCGCCTAAACCGGCGCCGCTCTCGCGGTCGTGGTTCTCGCCGTCGTGGTTCCTCAACTAATGATTGCGGTGTTCGGGACGGCGGATCGTTGCGGTGGTCATGCGTCGTCCGCGCCCCGGCGCGAACTGCACGTTACGTGCTCAATCCGTTCCCCGTCCACGTCCGTACACAGCGCAACTAACTCGTGACGCCCTGGGGTGTGACAGAAAACGCACTCATGGCGCTGAACAGAGTACGGGCCGCCGCGCGGCCCGTGCCGCGCGACGGCCGGGGCCTCTCCTGTGGGGGGTGGCGGCCCCGGCCGTTGCTTCGGTGCCGGTCAGCGGTGCAACTTCCTGCGCACCCAGAGAAACCCGATCGCCCCGCCCACGACGGCCATGTACGCGGTCAGCGGCCCGTCGTCCAGGATGAGTCCGGGCATGGCGATGACGGCCACGAACAGAAGCCATCCGCATCCGGCGACGGCGAGGTCCGCTGAATCAGGGCGGCGCCGTTCGTCTTCCACCCGTTCCCCCGTCCCCCGGCTTGCACCTGGTCGACGCAGCGGCATGTTACGCGCCGCGCTCCCGATACGCGGGGTCAGCCGCCCTTGCCGTTCGCGGACTTACCCTTGCTGGATTTGACGGTTTCTTCGGGCTTCTTCGTACTGTTGCCGGAATTGCCTGACTTCTTGGTGGAAGTCGTCGTCTGCGACAGCAGGTCGGCACAGTACGCGGTTACGTTCGTCTTGCCGCCCGCGGCCCGGATCAGCCGCTGCCAGGCGGTCGAGTCCAGCGCCTTGCCGTTGTCCTTGACCTTCTCGTAGGCCCGGCAGTGGGCCTCGGTGTCCTGGGCGGTCGACGGGCGCTCGGACGGGTCGGTACGGCCGGGTGTGCCGGGGGCGTCGGTGGCCGGCCGGCCGGCCAAGGTGCCGGGGGCGGTGGGCGAGGAGCCGGCCCTTCGGGCGTCGTCGTGGCCGCCGCCGGAGGAGTGCACCGACCCGATCGCCGCGACCGCGACCCCGCCGAGGGTGAGGCTCGCCAGGGCCATCGTCACGGTCGCCTTCACCGAGCGACGGGTGCGCCGCTGTTCGCGCGGCCGCCAGTCGTCCCGGCGCCGGGTCCGCGCCCGGTGCTCACCGGCGTCCCGGGCGGTCCGGAAAGCGGCCACCGCCCGCCGCTCGCCCTCGGCGTCGACACCGTGGTCGCGGATGGCGGCGGCGAGCAGGACCTCCAGCGCCGGACCGGCGGGCTCGGCCCCGGGGCCGGGCACATGGCCGTCGGGGCGCACGTGCCGCCGGCCGCGGCCGGCGTCGTCGCTTCGCCGTTCACCCATGTCCCTGTCCATCCCTGTCCGACGGCCGTTCGTCGGGGCCGCCCCCGCCGCCCTTGACGTTCATGCCGTCGTTGGCGTTCATTTCGATTCCCCCAGCGTCCGGGGGTCCTCCTGCGTCACACCTGTGACACCCAGCCGCCGGGCCAGGCCCTTCAGCCCGCGGTGGGCTGCCGTGCGCACCGCGCCCGGGCGCTTGCCGAGGACCCGGGCGGCGGCGGGACCGTCCAGGCCCACCACCACACGCAGCAGCACCGCCTCGGCCTGGTCCCGGGGCAGCGAGCGGACCAGTTCCAGGGCCCGCTCCGTGGAGAGGGACTCCAGCGCCTGGTCGTAGGTGCTGTGCGCGCCGGGCAGCTCCAGCAGGTCCTGCTCGAGGGCGGACGCCCGAGGCCGCACCTTGAGCCGGCGCAGATGGTCCAGGGCCCGGTGCCGGGCGATGGTCGCCGTCCAGCCCCGGAACCCGGCGCCGTCGCCCTTGAACCGGCCCAGGTCCCTGGCTATCTCCAGCCAGGCGTCGGCGGCCACGTCCTCGGCGTCGTCACCGACGATCCCGCGGACATAGCCGAGCAGACCGGGCTGCACCAGCCGGTAGGCGACCGCGAAAGCGGCCTCGTCGCCTTCCTGGGCTCGTGCCACGGCTGCTCCCAGCTCGCCGTCGTACGCCTGCACGCGGCGGGTTTCCCCTCCTTGGCCCAACACGTTCCTCGTTCGTACCGAGTGCGAATCGGGCTCTGCCGAACCCGAACCGGTGCCGTGCGCACCTCCGGTCGTGTGCGCGGCCCCCACGATCACCAGCGTCCGCCCTCACAGAAGTGTCACAGCGGTCCGGATCACGGCGGCGGCCGGTGGTGAGTGACGTTTGGTCAGGACTGGGCGCTGTGTCTAAGAGTCACCTGTGCGACAGGCGTGTCAGGTGTGACAGTCATGGTCCTTTTTTTCTAGGGGTGGGGACGAGTGAGTCCACGCGGGAAGCGTGCGTACAGTCCGCTGAGCATGAAGCGACGGGCGTGGCTGACGCTCGGCGCGGTGGTTCTCGGCGGCGGGGGTGTGGTGACGTACGCCGTCGCCGACCCGTCCGCCGGCCACAGGGCCGCCGGACAGGCCAAGCGGCCGGTGAAGGTCTACGACCTGACGCTGAAGGGCGCCACGAACGGCGGGCGGGAGCTGCCGCGCACGGACACCGAACGGTTCTCGATGCTCGGCGTCTCCTGGACGGGGGCGAAGAACCGGCTGCACGGCACGGCCCAGGTGCGCACCCGGAGCGTCGAGACCGGCGCGTGGTCCGGCTGGCACGACCTGGAGGCGACCGACCCGCTGGTGGACCCCGAGGCCGGCCCCGACGCGCGCGGCGCGTCCGAGCCGCTGTGGGTCGGCCCCTCCGACGGCGTCCAGGTCCAGGTCGTCCACCAGGACGGCTCCACCAGCTCCGGTCTGCCCAAGGGGCTCCAGGTGAACCTGGTCGACCCCGGGGTGGCGACCGCCGCGGAGACCAGGGCGGAGCCGGCCGCGTTCGTGGCGGACGGCACCGCGAGCGACAGCCCGTCGCCGGCGGACTCCACGTCGCCCGACGACTCGGTCTCCCCGTCCGACCCGGCCGACCCGTCCGACTCCGTGTCGCCCACCGACTCCACGTCGCCCAGCGAGTCCGTGACCGCCACCGACTCGGCCTCGCCGAGCGCCTCCGTGTCCGCCACGCCGACGGACAGCGCCTCCGCGAGCCCGTCGGCCTCCGTCACGCCCACCGCACCGCCGTCCACCGTGCCCGAGCCGCCGATCGTCTCGCGCGCCGGCTGGGGCGCCGACGAGTCGCTGAGCCCGGACCCGTCGGAGTACAACGCGGACGTGAAGGCCGTCTTCGTCCACCACACGGACGGGACGAACGACTACACGTGCGCCGACTCCGCCGCGCTCGTACGGGGCATCTACGCGTACCACACGCAGGTCAGCGGCTGGAACGACATCGGCTACAACTTCCTGGTCGACAAGTGCGGCACGATCTTCGAGGGCCGCAAGGGCGGTGTCGGCCTGCCCGTGCTCGGCGCGCACACCTACGGCTGGAACCGGGAGGCGGCCGGTATCGCGGTGCTCGGTGACTACACCTCCATCGGCGCCACGGACGCGGCCCTGGCCTCGGTCGCCCGGATCGCGGCGTGGAAGCTCGGCCAGTACGGCGCCGACCCGGCCACGACCGTGCAGCTCAAGGCGGGCGCGACGCAGAAGAACTTCTTCGGCACCAGCTTCACCGCCGGCAGTTCGTACACCTTCAACCGGATCTCCGGTCACCGCGACGGCTACAACACCGAGTGCCCCGGCAACTCGCTCTACCCGCAGCTGCCGACGATCCGCGCCTGGGCGTCCGGCCCGGTGCAGGGCCTGAAGCTCACCTCGCTGTCGGGCGCCGCCCTGTCCGGCTCGAAGTACTACACCAAGGGTGCGATCACGGCGAAGTGGTCGACCACCACGCCCGGTTCGCTGATCTCGAAGTTCGAGCTGCTGGTGGACGGCAAGGCCGTCGCCACCGCCGCCGGCACGGCCACCTCGGTGGGCACCACGCTCACCGCCGGCAGCCACACCGTCGCCGTACGGGCCGTGCACCAGTCGGGCAAGACCACGACGACCGCCGCGCTGACCGTCGTCACCGACACCACCGCGCCCACCTTCAGCACCGCGCCGACGCTCTCCCTGCGCACCGGCACCGTCAGCACCACCGCCGTCCCGGTCACCCTCGGCTGGAAGGCCGCCGACAACGCGGCCCTGCAGTCGGTGAGCCTGCTGACCCCGACGACGGCCACCTTCGGCCCGACCACGACCGGCTCCAGCCGCACCGCGGGCTCCGGTGCCGCGTCCACCTGGTCGATGAAGGCGTACGACTACGCGGGCAACACCCGTACCTCGTCCCCGTCCTTCACCCCGCTGATCCTGCAGGAGACCTCGGCCGCCAAGTCCGGTACCTGGACCTCCCGTTCGTCCTCCAGCTACCTGGGCGGCAAGTCGTACTCCAGCACCTCCAAGGGCGCGAGCCTGAGCTGGACCTTCACCGGCCGGTCCGCCGCCTGGGTGGTCAGCCGGGCCTCCACCTCGGGGCAGGCGTACGTGTACGTCGACGGCAGCAAGGTCGCCACCGTCGACCTGAAGTCCACGACGACCTCCTACCGCCAGGCGATCTGGACCAAGACCTGGTCGTCCAGCGCCAAGCACACCGTGAAGATCGTCGTCGTCGGCACCAGCGGCCGTCCGACGGTCACGACGGACGGCTTGGTGTACATCAAGTAGGCCGAGCGGTTCAGGTGGCCGAGTCCACCGGTTCGGGCGTCCGTTCCTGCGCGGCTTGCGGGGCGGGCGCCCGGTCCGCGTTCACGACCACTCCGGCGACGAGCGCGGCCAGCAGCAGCGCGGCCATCGCCCACCAGGTGGCCACGTTGAAACCGTGCACCGCGGCCTTCGCCTCCAGCAGGGCCCGGTTCGGGATGCTCGCGGCATGGGCGGTGGCGTACCGGGTCGTGACGCTCGCGGCGATCGTGTTGAGCAGCGCCGTACCGATCGAACCGCCCACCTGCTGGGCGGTGTTGAAGGTGGCCGAGGCCGCGCCCGAGTCGCGCGGGGCGACCCCGCCGGTGGCCAGGGAGACCGAGGTCATCATGGCCGTGCCCATGCCGAGGCCGAGCATCAGCATGCCGGGCAGGATGTGCGAGGCGTACGCGGGCTCGACCCCGACCTGGGCTATCAGCGTCAGCGCCCCGGCCGCCAGCAGCAGCCCGGGGACCATCAGCAGACGGGGCGCGACCCGGTGCAGCAGCCGGGCGGCGACCTGGGTGGAGCCGGTGACCATGCCGACGGTGATGGGGAGATAGGCGACACCGGTCTTCACGGGCGAGTACCCGAGGACGCGCTGCATGTAGTAGGTCAGGAAGAGGAAGACGCCGAACATGCCGATGGTGGTCAGCAGCACGGTGAGGAAGGCGCCGATGCGCTGCCGGTCGCGTACGACGGTCATCGGGAGCAGCGGGACCCGGGCGCGGGTCTGCCAGAACCCGAAGAGGCCGAGCAGCGCGACCCCGCCGAACAGCAGCGTCAGGACCAGGGAGTCGCTCCAGCTCCGGGACTCCGCCTCGGAGAAGCCGTAGACCAGGGCGAGCATCCCGGCCGAGCCGAGCAGCGCGCCGGGTACGTCGAGGCGGGCGTCGGGGTGCCGGCCGCCGCCGGACAGCAGCACCCAGGCGCCGGCGAAGGCGACCAGAGCGATCGGCACGTTGACGTACAGGCACCAGCGCCAGTCCAGGTACTGGGTGAGGAAGCCGCCCGCGAGCAGCCCGACCGCGGCCCCGGCGCCGATGATGGCGCCGAAGATGCCGAAGGCCTTGCTGCGGTCCTTGGGGTCGGTGAACGTCGTCGCCAGCAGCGACAGCGCGGCCGGGGCGAGCAGCGCGGCGAAGACGCCCTGCAGCGCCCGCGCCCCGAACAGCATCCCCTGGTTGACCGCGGCCCCGCCTAGTGCGGAGGCGGCCGCGAAGCCGACCAGGCCGGTCATGAACGCCATCTTGCGGCCGGCGAGGTCGGCGATCCGGCCGCCGAGCAGCAGCAGTCCGCCGAAGGCGAGTGTGTAGGCGGTGATGACCCACTGCCGGTTGCCGTCCGACATGTGCAGGGCGGTCTGGGCGGAGGGGAGCGCGATATTGACGATGGTCATGTCGAGCACGACCATCAGCTGGGCCAGTGCGATGACGACCAGGGCCCACCAGCGTCGGTTGTCGGCCATGGGCCAATCGTGCTCCCGCCCGCGCCACTTGGGAACGCCCGCGTCTCCTATTGCGGGGTTTTTGCCAAGCCTGCGGCCCCGAGCACCTCGCTATCCCACGGCGTCCCGGCACAGCAGCCGCAGCGAGCCCTGGCCCTCGTAACAGCGTCGGGCCTCCTCGATCGGGTCCCAGAGCCGGCCGTCGGGGGTGCGGACCCAGTGATCGCCGCCGGACGCCCACCACTCGGCGCCGGTCTGACGGACGATCACCTCGCCGGCGTAGGCGCCGAGACCGCGCAGCATCTCCCGTACCGCGTTGTACGGCGCGCCCTCCCCGCGTATCTCGTCGATCACCCGGTCGACGCGCCACAGACTCTGCGCCGAATAGTCCAGCCGGACCCGCGCACCCTCGCGCATCATGGCCACCGCGTCCGCCGCCCACCGGGCCGGTTTCCCGGCGGCATGCGGCCTGCTCTGCTGCTGTGCTGTCACGTAGTGGGCTGTCACATAGGGAAGAGCGAGGTCAGCCCCCGTTTCGTCACCCTGGAACCGGGCGTTTCCGCAACCGGCGCAGGACCCCCGCAAGTCCGCCGCAGCTCCACCGCACGACACCCACAGGAATCTCCCAGGTTCGCCCCGCCCGGCTCACGCCTGGCTCATGACCGGCCGCGGGCCCGGCTCATGACCGGCCGCGGGCCCGGCGCGAGACCACCGCGCGCAGCACCCGGCGGCCCTCGGTGGACACGTCCAGCGCCCGGCGCAGGCCGGCCGGGCCATGCTCCGCGAGGAGTTCGAGGACGGTGACCTGGCGGCGCAGTTCGGCGGCGACCAGCGGGGACATGCTGTCGGTGCCGCCCTCGCGGCGGGTGTCGACCGAGGGCGCCGCGTCCTCGGCGGGGTCGAGCAGCCGGTGTATCTGGAGCGAGGCGACGGAACAGGCGTCGGCCCACAGCCGGATGCCGTTCCCCTCCTGCGAGTCGGGCGCGGCGTCCAGCATCCGGCGGGCGAGCGCCTCGGCCTCGTCGGTCTCGCCGGAAGCCTCTCCGGACGCGCCGAGGGAGCCGCGTGCCTTCTCCAGTCCCTCGCTCCAGTCGGAGCCGTCGGCCAGGCTCGCCCACAGTGGCCGCAGCACCAGGTCGTCCCCGCCGAGCAGCGGCACGCACCGATCCAAACAGGCCAACCCACTGGCGGCCAGTCCGCGTTCATCAGCCTGAGCGATCAGCTCAACCAGGCTCATCCCACGCCTCCCCACAACCGGTACAGACCAGGCCACCGCCCTTACGGAGCCCGCACTTCCCCCTACTGCGTGCAATGTACCTGGAGCGTCACAGCGGCACTACGCCCTGCAGATCAAGGAATGTGAAGAAAGAGTTTTCAGCCAATGACACCAACGGGATGAGGTCGACGGTCGGCGGTCGGTACGGCGAGGGTGTACGAGCGCGGGTCAGAGCGCGGCCGGGGCGGTGCCCGCCATCGCCTTCTCGTGCTGCATCCGGGTCAGCCGCACCACGACCAGGATCGCGAGGACGGCGGCGGAGATGTCGAGGGAGTCCGAGAGGATCAGCTGCAGGGCGCCGTCGCGGAGCCGGGCGGCACCCTGCACGTCGTCGCCGGGCGTCGCGAGGGGGTCGGCGACCAGCGCGGCCAGCCACAGCGTCCACCAGGCGTTGACCAGCGTGTGCGAACGGGTCGTACCCCAGGGGCTGCTGGCGTCCCAGATGTCGAGGGTGATCCGGCGCGGGTACCAGAGGTTCACGACCGGCACGAACCAGCCGCCGATCGCCCAGCCCGGCGACTTGCTCTGCCCGAGCGGGTCGAACACCTGGGCGTTGGCCCGTACCCGCTGGAACCAGGTCAGGTACACGATCCCGCAGGCGACCAGCGAACCCACCTGCGCACCGCCGGCGACGCCCAGCATCCGGTCGGCGCGGTCGGCCCGGCGGAACGCGGCGGCGCCGGTCTCGCCGTCCGCCAGCGCCCCCATGGCGTCGTACTGGAGGAAGTCCGCCCAGACGGAGAACAGGTCGGCGGCCACGACCACCCCGAGCAGGACGACGGTGGCCCAGCCGAGGCCCACCGGCGAGCGCAGCCACCGGCCCGGCGTGCTGCCGAAGGGCGGGACCGGCTCGGGCGAGTCGCCCAGGCAGCGGTGGCACAGGGTGGCGCCGGGCGCGGCGGCGAAGTGGTGGCAGCGGGCGCAGATCAAGACGGTTCCCCCGGGATGCGGTCGGGCACGGAGCCCTCCCCTGGCCCGCGCGGAAGCGGAACATACGGCCCGGCCGCGCCGTACGTCCACCCTTGATGCGTCGCGTGATCCGTCGGGTGATCGGTCGCGGATCAGCCCAGCTTGCCGGCGAGCGTCTTGAACCGGGTCCAGGACATCGACGGGGTGCGCGGGTCCCAGAGTTTCTGGGCGGTGGCCCGCAACGGCATCCGGATGCCGGCCGCAACCTGGTCCTGGGTCTGGGAGTTGGCCAGGTCACTCCAGACGGCGAACGACCCGCCGAGGATCCGGGAGTCGTACGCCGAGGACACGGCCGAGGTGCCGCGCAGCACGCGCGGGGTCCACTGCTGGTAGATCCGCTGTCCGGTCGGATAGACGAAGGTGTTGGGCTCCCCGAGGACGTAGTAGAGGAACTCGTCGTTGTAGTTGAGGACCGTCCGCCCCGCGCTCAGGTACTCCACCGGCTTGCGGGCGCCGATCTCCTTGCCGGTCCAGTAGGCGACCTGGAGATCCTTGGCGGGCTGCACGGAACTGCCCCGCAGGAAGCCGTCGTTCCAGGCCCGCATGGTGCGGTCGTGGGCGCGGACGGTGTCGACGCGGGCGTTGAGCCACCCGGTGGTGAGGTCGGCCACGGTGGCGCCGGAGCCGTACTTCTGCCGGGCGGCGGCCGCGAGCTGCGGGTAGGAGGCCTGCGGGTTCGAGACGGTCAGCGCCTGGTACTCGTCACCGCCGAGGTTCCAGTAGGAGCCGGGGAAAACATCGGCGTACTCGCCCAGCAGATCGTCGACGATCTTCGCCGAGGCCGGCTTGGAGATGTCGATGGCGCCCTTGGTGGGGACCCCCTGCGCGTTGCGCAGTTGCAGCTCCGGGTGCGCGGCGAGGACGGCGCCCAGGTGCCCGGGCGAGTCGATCTCGGGCACGACCTGGATGTGCCGGCCGGCCGCGAGGGCGACGATCCGCCTCACCTGAGCCTTGCTCAGATGGTTCTTGGAGACGATCTCCGGGTGGGTGCTGGACTCGATCCGGAACCCCTGGTCGTCGGAGAAGTGCAGCCCGAACTGGTTGAACTTCAGGTCGCCCAGCTCCCTTATCCGGGCCTCGATCCACCCGGCGGTGTAGGGCTTGCGCGCGATGTCCAGCATGAACCCGCGCTGCGGCTTGGCCGGCTGGTCCTTCACGACCCCCTCCGGGGCGCTGCCGCCGCCGTGCACCTCCTGCTTCAGCGTCCGGGTGCCGTAGAAGACGCCCGCGTCACCGGGCCCGCTGATCCGCACCGACCCGCCGCGCACGGTCATGGTGTACGACTCCGGGTCCCCCGTACCGCCGAGGTCGAGGCGCAGATCACCGGCCTTGACGTCCTCGTTCGCGCCTTTCTGCCCGGCGTACGACAGCCCCAGCTCCCCCGCTATCAGCCGCCCCTCGTCGGCCAGCGCCGCGTCGCTCACCACGACGCGCTCGCCGTGTTCGGGGCGCCAGCCCGGCCCGCGGGCGGCGGTGTGGGAGCGGACGGCGGGGATGGTCAGCGGGGCCTGGGAGAGGGGGTAGCTGCGCGTGGGAGTGGGGGTCGGCGTCCCGGCCCCGGCGGCGGACGAGGCGGCCCGCCCACTTCCGGACGGCTGCTGCTGGGGGGCTTCGGCCGTGGACCCGCCGCCGCCGTGGCCCGTGGCGGCCCATACGCCGATGCCCGTACCGAGCACGACGGTCCCCACGACGGCGGCGGCGACCACCGTCCGCCGCCGTGCGATCTGCCGTCCCGAGGGCCTACGCCTGTGCTGGCTCACACGGCCACGCTACGACGCGTCGCCCACTCAGACGTCATCCAACCGCTCCGAAACTCTCCCGTTCGGGTGAAAAACAAGCAACCAACGGACCCGCCGTGAACGTCCTCGATAACGTCAACGACACATCTCTCACAGCATTCCCTGCCACACCGCATGTGACGCGAGGACCCACGCTGCCCGCCCACCGTCTGCCCCATCTCCCCACCCCGCTGGACGCGTTCAACGCCGCCCCCGCCGACGAGGTCGGCGCCCTGCTGCTGCACTGCCTGCACAGCCTGCGCTGGTCCCGCCGCATCACGGACCACCGCCCCTACCCCGACGTGGCCTCCCTCCTGGCAGCGGCGGACGAGGCGACGTACGACCTGTCCCCGGGGGACCTCTCGGAGGCGCTGGCGGGCGAGTGCCTGCCGCCGGTGCCCGAGGGCACCTACCCGGCCGCCCACACAGCCCTGAGCGCGGCCCACGCGACCTACGAGGCCCGCTTCGGCCACGTCTTCATCATCTACCTGGGCGACACGCCGCCCGCCGAATCCCTGGACCACGTCCTGGCAGGCATCCGATCACGTTTGACAAACGATCCGGAGGAAGAGCGAGTCATCACGGCGGAGCAACTCCGGCGCCTGGCCAGAGGACGGCTGGCTGAGAAACTCAGGGGCGCGGGGCTGAACACATCAGCGGCTCCGCCGCGATGGGGGTCCCCCCGCTCGAGCGAATTCGAGAGTGGGGGAGCAACCAGCCCCCACGGCGCCGCGCCCGGCATCTGACAGTCCCCCACCCCCACAAACCCTCTTCTTTTGTAGCCCGTCCGGTGCCAGTTTGATCACACAAGGTAGGCCCCCCGTAAAGCCTCCTGCGACGGCTGGCTAACATGCTGGGGGCCGGTGGACCGTACCCGGCCGGGCCCGACCGACAGCACAAGCCGGCGCGGCCCCGATACCCCGCTCCCGGAGGGACTTCCGTGCCGGCTGGAACGCTGTACCGCGGCCGGGAAGGAATGTGGTCCTGGGTGGCTCACCGAGTCACCGGCGTCCTCATTTTCTTCTTCCTGTTCGTTCACGTGCTGG
This sequence comes from Streptomyces sp. Ag109_O5-1, assembly GCF_003814875.1. Lineage (GTDB taxonomy): Bacteria > Actinomycetota > Actinomycetes > Streptomycetales > Streptomycetaceae > Streptomyces > Streptomyces sasae. Next base: position 4,808,425 of record NZ_RKQF01000001.1, read on the forward strand.
ACACCGCTCTCGTCCGCGTCTCCCCCGAGGACTACGACAAGGTCGTAGCCACGTACAAGACGCCGATCGTCGCACTGCTGGAGTACGGCCTCGTGGCCGCCATCCTCTTCCACGCCCTCAACGGCCTGCGTGTCATCGCCGTCGACTTCTGGTCGAAGGGCCCGCGCTACCAGAAGCAGATGCTCTGGACGGTCGTCGGTGTCTGGGTCGTCCTGATGGCCGGGGCCATTTACCCCGTTCTCGGCCACGCCGCTCGTGTCCTGTTCGGGAGCTGACGCAGATGTCGACCACTGAAACCCCCGCAGCCGGCGTCGGCCCCGTCGAAGGCGCCCCGCTCTTCACCGTGGACAACCCGGCCCCCCTCATCGAGGCCCCGCGCAAGCGCACCAAGAAGACCCCGCGCTCCACCCGCGGCAACTTCGAGATGGCCGCCTGGCTGTTCATGCGCCTGTCCGGCGTCGTGCTGGTCGTCCTCGTCCTCGGCCACCTGCTGATCCAGCTGGTGCTCGACGGCGGCGTGTCGAAGATCGGCTTCGCGTTCGTGGCCGGCCGCTGGGCGAGCCCCTTCTGGCAGGTCTGGGACCTGCTGATGCTGTGGCTCGCGATGCTGCACGGCGCGAACGGCCTGCGCACGATCATCAACGACTACGCGGAGCGCGCGAACACCCGGCTGTGGCTCAAGGGCCTGCTCTACACGGCCACGGTGTTCACCATCCTGCTGGGCTCACTGGTGATCTTCACCTTCGACCCGAACATCCGCTAGGCACGGGGCTGCGAGAATCATGAAGATCCACAAGTACGACACCGTCATCGTCGGCGCCGGCGGCGCGGGCATGCGCGCGGCCATCGAGTCGACGAAGCGCAGCCGCACCGCGGTCCTGACCAAGCTCTACCCCACCCGCTCCCACACGGGCGCCGCGCAGGGCGGTATGGCCGCCGCGCTCGCCAACGTGGAGGAGGACAACTGGGAGTGGCACACCTTCGACACGGTCAAGGGCGGTGACTACCTGGTCGACCAGGACGCCGCCGAGATCCTGGCGAAGGAGGCCATCGACGCCGTCCTCGACCTGGAGAAGATGGGCCTGCCGTTCAACCGGACGCCCAACGGCACGATCGACCAGCGCCGCTTCGGCGGTCACTCCCGCAACCACGGCGAGGCCCCGGTCCGCCGGTCCTGCTACGCGGCCGACCGCACCGGCCACATGATCCTCCAGACGCTGTACCAGAACTGCGTCAAAGAGGGCGTGGAGTTCTTCAACGAGTTCTACGTCCTGGACCAGCTGATCACCGAGGAGGACGGCGTCAGGAAGTCCTCCGGTGTGGTCGCCTACGAGCTGGCCACCGGTGAGATCCACATCTTCCAGGCGAAGGCCGTCATCTACGCCTCCGGCGGCACCGGCAAGTTCTTCAAGGTGACGTCGAACGCCCACACGCTGACCGGTGACGGCCAGGCCGCGGTCTACCGCCGTGGTCTGCCGCTGGAGGACATGGAGTTCTTCCAGTTCCACCCGACCGGCATCTGGCGCATGGGCATCCTGCTGACGGAGGGCGCCCGCGGTGAGGGCGGCATCCTCCGCAACAAGGACGGCGAGCGCTTCATGGAGAAGTACGCGCCGGTCATGAAGGACCTCGCGTCCCGTGACGTCGTGTCCCGCTCCATCTACACGGAGATCCGTGAGGGCCGCGGCTGCGGTCCCGAGGGCGACCACGTCTACCTCGACCTCACCCACCTCCCGCCGGAGCAGCTGGACGCCAAGCTCCCGGACATCACCGAGTTCGCGCGTACTTACCTCGGTATCGAGCCGTACACGGACCCGATCCCGATCCAGCCCACCGCGCACTACGCGATGGGCGGCATCCCGACCAACGTCGAGGGTGAGGTCCTCTCGGACAACACCACCGTCGTCCCGGGCCTGTACGCGGCCGGCGAGGTCGCCTGCGTCTCGGTCCACGGCGCCAACCGCCTCGGCACCAACTCGCTCCTGGACATCAACGTGTTCGGCCGCCGGGCGGGCATCGCGGCCGCCGAGTACGCGCACACCGTGGACTTCGTCGAACTCCCGGAGAACCCGGCCGAGTTCGTGGTCTCCCAGATCGAGCGGCTGCGTACCTCGACGGGCAACGAGCGGGTCGCCACGCTCCGCCGGGAGCTGCAGGAGACCATGGACGCCAACGTCATGGTGTTCCGCACCGAGCAGACGATCAAGACGGCGGTCGAGAAGATCGCGGAGCTGCGCGAGCGCTACAAGAACGTCTCGATCCAGGACAAGGGCAAGCGGTTCAACACGGACCTGCTGGAGGCCATCGAGCTCGGCAACCTGCTCGACCTCGCCGAGGTCATGGCGGTCTCCGCGCTGGCCCGCAAGGAGTCCCGCGGCGGTCACTACCGCGAGGACTACCCCAACCGCGACGACGTCAACTTCATGCGCCACACCATGGCGTACCGCGAGGTGGGCGACGACGGCGCCGAGTCCATCCGTCTCGATTACAAGCCGGTCGTCCAGACCCGCTACCAGCCGATGGAGCGTAAGTACTGATGGCAACCCCCGTTCTGGACAAGGCGGACGCGGCCGGCCAGCCCGAGCCCGGCTTCGCCGACTCCCCGTACATCACGGTCACCTTCCGGGTCCGCCGCTTCAACCCCGAGGTCTCCGCGGACGCGGTCTGGGAAGACTTCCAGCTGGAGATCGACCCGAAGGAGCGCGTCCTCGACGGCCTCCACAAGATCAAGTGGGACGTCGACGGCACGCTGACGTTCCGCCGCTCCTGCGCGCACGGCATCTGTGGTTCGGACGCGATGCGGATCAACGGCAAGAACCGTCTTGCCTGCAAGACCCTCATCAAGGACATCAACCCCGAGAAGCCGATCACGGTCGAGCCCATCAAGGGCCTGACGGTCCTGAAGGACCTGGTCGTGGACATGGAGCCGTTCTTCCAGGCGTACCGGGACGTCATGCCCTTCCTCATCACGAAGGACACGAACGAGCCCACGCGTGAGCGTCTCCAGTCGGCCGAGGACCGCGAGCGCTTCGACGACACCACGAAGTGCATCCTCTGCGCCGCCTGCACCTCCTCGTGCCCGGTCTTCTGGAACGACGGCCAGTACTTCGGCCCGGCCGCCATCGTCAACGCGCACCGCTTCATCTTCGACAGCCGTGACGAGGCGGGCGAGCAGCGCCTGGAGATCCTGAACGACCGCGACGGCGTGTGGCGCTGCCGCACGACCTTCAACTGCACGGACGCCTGCCCGCGCGGCATCGAGGTCACCAAGGCGATCCAGGAGGTGAAGCGAGCGCTGATCACGCGCCGCTTCTGACGTCTCCTTCGGTACGTCGGCCAGGGCCCCGTCTCCCGGTTTCACACCCGGGGGCGGGGCCCCGCCCGTTACCCGAGTCCCTGGCCTCCCGATCGTCACTGCTCCTGGAATCGACGGCGACGGCGGCAGGCGTGGAGGGCGCGCTGGGTTGGCAACTCTCCGGGCTGCGGGGGAAGTTGCTGCCTAGGTTGCGGGGGTCTTCCTGGCTTTCGCGGCCTATCTGCACTTCTTCGGCGCGGCACGCGAGGGCCGGGAGCTGTCGCAGCTGCGGGTTGCCCTGTCCACCCGCCTCGACGGACTGATCGCGGTGCAGGTGCAGCCGGGACGGCGGAGGGTCCAGCGCCGCTTCGGCCGTTGAGGCGACAGCCGGGTGGGTGACCCCCTGGTCCGGCGGCAGGGGTGTCCGGAATGCCCGACCTAACCTGATGGCATGTCAGATGACGAGTCGTACGAACTGCTCGGGTTCGACAACGTGCTGATTCCCGTCGGGGATCTCGCGACCGCCGTCGCCTTCTACGAGCGTGCCGGATTCACCGTCGGCTTCCGGTTCGACGAGGGCGGGATCGCCCTGCTGAAGGTCGGGGGCGAGACCCCCGGGGTGCTGCTGCGGGTCGAGGAGGGGCTGGGGCACCGGCCCGCGGTGTGGGGCTCGCCGCGGGTGTGGCTGGAGGTGCCGGACGCGCGCGCCGCGACCCGGAGGCTGAAGACCGCCGGGATCACCGTGCTCGACGAGCCCTTCTCCGTCGCCACCGGCTGGACCGTCGAGATCGCCGACCCCTGGGGCAACGTCCTCGGGTTCACGGACTACATCAAGCGGCCGGAGCTCGGGCGCCGGACGTGAACGGGGTCACTCCGCAACCGAGTTGAACACGTTCAAAAGCAGGTCTACAGTCATCCCTGTCAGCGTTTTGAACGCGTTCAAGAAGGGGTGGGGCATGGACCGTACCGTCATCGCCTACGTCATCTACCTGCTCGTCAGCATCGGGCTGACCATCTGGGTGGCCCGCACGCTCAGCCGCAACGGGCGGATCTTCCTCTCCGACGTCCTGCAGGGGAACGAGAAGCTCGCCGACGCCGTCAACCACCTCCTGGTGGTCGGCTTCTACCTCGTCAACCTCGGCTTCGTCGCCCTGTACCTGCACACCAGCGACACCATCGAGGACACCCGCGGGATCTTCGAGGCGCTGTCCTCGAAGATCGGGGTCGTGCTGCTGGTGCTCGGTGTGATGCACCTCGGCAATGTGTACGTGCTGAACCGGATCCGGCGGCGCGGGGCCATGGAGCGGGAGCAGCTCCCGCCCGTGCCGCCGCAGGGCTGGACCGCGCCGGCGGCCGGGGCGTGAGCACCGTGACCGCCACCGACGACCGGGGCGCCGTGCGCGTCCCGGTCCACGGGCTGACCGTTCTCTACGACGCCGAGTGCACCCTCTGCAGCCACCTGCGCGACTGGCTCGTCCGGCAGCCCCAGCTGGTGCCGCTCACCCTCGTCCCCGCCGGGTCGGACGAGGCCCGGGCCCGCTTCCCCGAGCTGGATCACGCGGTCACCTTCGACGAGGTCACCGTCGTCGGCGACGGAGGGCAGGTCTACCGGGACACCGCCGCCTGGATCGTCGTCCTGTGGGCGCTGCGGGAGCAGCGGCCGCTCGCCCACCGGCTGAGCACACCGGCCGGAGCGCGGCTGGCCCGGGGCGCGGTGCTGGCCGCCGCCAGGTGGCGGGGCGCGCAGTGGGGCGGGAAGGCGTACCGGCGGGCGGACGGATGGGCGTACGACCCCGGTCTCGGCTGGACTTACGACCCTCCGGGCTGTGACAGCGGCGTCTGCGCCACTCGTTAGGCTCTGTCCGTGTCCGCGAAGAACGACGGTCCCGTCGAGGCCGGTGCCCAGAGCAAGTCCGAGCAGACCCGCGCGCTGATCCTGGAGACGGCGATGCGGCTGTTCCGGGAGCGTGGCTACGAGAAGACCACGATGCGGGCCATCGCCACGGAGGCCGGGGTCTCGGTCGGCAACGCGTACTACTACTTCGCCGGCAAGGAACACCTGATCCAGGGCTTCTACGACCAGCTCGCCGCCGAGCACCGGGTGGCGGTCCGCGAGGTCCTGGACCGGGAGACCGATCTGGAGGCGCGGCTCGCGGGCGTGCTCAAGGTGTGGCTGGACATCGCGCTGCCGTACCACGAGTTCGCGGTCCACTTCTTCAAGAACGCCGCCGACCCCGACAGCCCGCTCAGCCCCTTCTCCCCGGAGAGCGAGCACGCCCGCGACGAGGCGATCGGCGTGCACCGGGAGGTGCTGGCCGGGGCGAAGACCAAGGTGGCACCCGAACTGCGGGACGTACTGCCCGAGTTGATGTGGCTCTCACAGATGGGCCTGGTCCTGTACTGGATCTTCGACCGGACGGAGGGCCGGGAGCGCAGCTACCGGCTGGCCGAGCGGGGCGCGCGACTGACGGCCCGCGGTGTGTCGCTGGCGCGGTTCCGGGTGCTACGGCCGCTGGTCCTGGAGGTGCACGAGCTGTTCACGGACTTCCTGCCAGGGATGACGCGGGTGCTGCCGGACCCGGGGGGCAAGGGGCGCGGGGGCGAGTGATCACTTTCGGGTGAACGGAGTCGAACGGGACACCGAGGGTGCCGCGTGCCTACGATGATGCTCTCGACACCAGCCCATGGGAGGCACCTGATGTCCGCAGCAGCTGTCGAGCGGCCGCACAAGGAGTGGTCGCTGATCGCCGAAGCGAACCACATCATGGAGAGCATTCCGGGCCTCCGCGTCGAGATCATCGGAGACCAGATTCTCGTGAGCCCCGCACCGGACGGCCCTCACTCCGAGGCCCTGATGCTGTTCGCCGCCCCGTTCATGAATCTGGGCCTGGTGCGGGCGCTTCCCGGCATTGGTCTCTGGCTTCCCAGCGGCCCCGAGGACTACGCGATCCCCGATCTCTCGGTGGTCGACGACGACTACCGCGATCACTTGGTGGAGAACAGCTGCTACGACCCGACATGCTTCCGTCTGGTGATGGAGGTCACGTCCAGTAACTGGAAGACCGATCTGCAGGTCAAGGTCGCCCATTACGCCCAGTCCCGGATCCCCGTCTACGTCATCGTCGACCGCAAGCACCAGCGCGTCCATGTGCTGACCGATCCGGCCGGGGGTCGGTACGCCCACCACGGGATCCACAGTCCCGGGGAGCTCGTCACGCTCCCCGAGTCCGTGGGCGGCAAGGTCGTACTGGATGTCGAGCGCATCCTCAAAGCCGGGCTCGCCTGAGCTAATTGACCGCGTCCACCTCGTCCCCGGTCAGCTCCACGTCGTACACCACCGGCCCCTCCGTCACCGTCACCTGCCGGGCCTTCGAGCCGTACGACGAGGACGACACCGCCAGCAGATACGCACCCGGCGCCGGGACCGACACGATGTAGGAGCCGTCCGCCAAGGACGTCACGCGGTCCAGCTGGCGCCCGCCCTTGGACATCACGGCCACCGACGCGTTCTCCACCGGGTCGCCGTCCGGCGTGCGGACGAAGCCGTGGATCGCCGTCGCCGGGCCGGTGGGCTCGGTCGGCACCGGGGCCGGCTCCTCCTGCGGCTCCACCGCCAGATGCGGCAGCCGCTTCTCCAGCCAGGCCGGCAGCCACCAGTTGGACGCGCCCAGCAGATGCATCGCGGCCGGGACCAGCGCCGTACGCAGGATGAACGCGTCCAGCGCGACCGCCGCCGCCAGGCCCACGCCCGCCATCGCCGCGCCCGAGTCACCGCTGAGGACGAAGGCCAGGAAGACGCAGACCATGATCAGAGCCGCGGAGTTGATGACGCGGCTGGTCTCCGCGAGGCCGACCCGGACCGCGCGCGCGTTGTCCTTCGTGTGCACCCACTCCTCGTGCATCCGGCTCACCAGGAACACCTGGTAGTCCATCGAGAGGCCGAAGAGGAGGGAGAGCATGATGACGGGGAGGAACGCGTTGATCGGGCCCTCCTTGCCGAGGCCCAGCAGACTCAGGCCCCAGCCCCACTGGAAGACCGCGACGAGGACGCCGAAGGAGGCGGCCGCGGCGATCAGGTTCATCAGGGCCGCCGTCAGCGGGACGACCAGGGAGCGGAAGGCGACCAGGAGGAGCAGGAAGCCCAGGCCGATGATCGTCGCGATGAAGAGGGGCAGCCGGTCGCCCGTGACGGAGGCGAAGTCCTTGGAGACCGCCGTCACGCCGCCTACGTGGGCCTCCACGCCCGCCTTCGGGATCACCTGGTCGCGGAGGGTGTCGATGAGGTCGTCCGTCTCCTTGGACTGGGGCGAGGTGGTCGGGACCACCTGGATGACCGTGACGCCCTTCGCCGGGGGCAGCTGCGCCACCTGGGCGACGCCCGGCGTCGACTTCAGGTCCTTGACCAGCGTGGTCGTGTCGCCGCCGACGCTGACCACCTGGAGCGGGCCGTTGAAACCGGGGCCGAAGCCCTCGGCGAGCAGGTCGTAGGCCTTCCTGGTGGTCGTGGACGCGTCGTCGTTGCCCTGGTCGGTGGCGCCGAGGCGGAGGGAGAGGACGGGGATGGCCAGGACCGCCATGACGAGGAGTGCCAGTGCGGCGATCCGGCGCGGGCGCTTCTCCACGTTCACCGACCACCGGGCCGCCAGGCCGCTCGCCTTCTCCGGCTCGGGACCCTCGGCAGCCAGCCTGCGCCGCTGGCGGCGGCTGAGGACGCGCGGGCCGAGGAAGCCGAGCAGGGCGGGGAGGAGAGTGGTGGCCGCCAGGACGCTGAGCACCACCGTCAGGGACGTGCCGATGACCACGCCGTCCAGGAAGCGCAGCCGTGTGACCAGCATGCCGGCGAGCGCGATGCAGACCGTGCCACCCGCGAACAGCACCGCCCGGCCCGAAGTGTTGAGGGCGGTGACCGCCGACTCCTCGGGGTCCATGCCGCGCAGGATGCCGCGCCGGTGCCGGGTGACGATGAACAGGGCGTAGTCGATGCCGACGCCGAGGCCGATCAGGGAGGCCAGCAGCGGCGCGATGTCGGGGATGTCGGTGGTGTGGCTGAGGAGCTGGGTGGAGAACAGGCCCATGCCGACACCGAAGACGGCGATCGCGATCGGGAGGGTCATCGCGAAGAAGGAGCCGAAGGCCAGGAAGAGGACGACGGCCGCCGCGATGATGCCGACCATCTCGGAGAGGCCCTGCGGCGGCTCCTGCACGCGCTGGATGGCCTGGCCGCCCAGCTCGACCTGCAGTCCGCCGCGTTCGGCGTGCTGCGCGGTGTCGAGGACCTTCTGGACGAGGTCCTTGGGTATTTCGTTCGCGCGCTGGGCGAAGGTCAGCTGGGCGTACGCGATCTTGCCGTCCTGGCTGATCTGCGCGGCCCCCCGGGCGCCTGCGTACGGGCTGGTGACCGCGCCGACGCCCGTCATCTTCGCGATCTCGTCGAGGGCCGGCTGGATACGGCCGCGGACCGCCTGGTCCCGCACCGAGCCGTCGGTGACCTTCCAGACCACGGTGTCCGTGTCACCGGACGTGTTCGGGAAGGCCTTCATCATCAGGTCGTACGCGGTCTTGGAGTCCGTGTCCGGAAGGGAGAAGACGTTCGCGTAGTTCGTGCCCGCGGACGAGGCCGAGAAGCCCACGCCGAGGAGTGCCCCCACCCACAGCAACAGGACCACCAGCCGGTGCCGATAGCACCACCGTGCCAATGCCGTCACGCTCAACAGCTCCTTGAGATCAGATCCAGTTCGGTCGGTTGGTCCCCCAGGTCCTGGGCAACAGGATTGGTGGCGGGACGGGCGCCGGGACACGCGGCGCGCATGACTCTCAAGGAACTCCAAAGCTGCGGGCCCCCGGCGGTCCGCGGGGGCGCCGATACTGGGGGCATGACGGCTCCAGGCAGCACCGTGCTGATCGTGGAGGACGAGCCGAGCATCGCGGACGTCCTCGCCATCGCCCTGCGCTACCACCGGTTCGAGGTGATGACGGCCGGCACGGTCCAAGGCGCCCTCGCGCTGGCCGAGCGCACCCGGCCCGACGCGGCCCTGCTGGACGTGATGCTGCCGGACGGCGACGGGCGGGCGCTCGCCCGTGAACTGCGCGTGCGGCAGCCGGACCTGGCCCTCGTCTTCCTGACCGCGCGGGACGCCCCGGCCGAGATAGTCGGCGCGCTCGGCTACGGCGACGACTACATCACCAAGCCCTTCAACATCGACGAGGTCGTCGCCCGTATCGGCGCGGTGCTGCGCCGTACCCGCCCGGCGGACGTCATCCAGCAGCGGCCGCCGCTGCGCTACGGCGACTTGGAGCTGGACGAGACGACGTACTCGGTGCACCGCGCCGGCCGCACGGTCGAGCTGACCCCGACCGAGTACGCGCTGCTGCGCTTCCTGGTGCGCAACGGCGGCCGGATCGTGCCCAAGGAGCAACTGCTCAAGCACGTGTGGCAGTACGAGCACGCGCCGTCCGAGTCCACCGTCGTCGAGACCTACATCAGCTACCTGCGGCGCAAACTGGACACCCTGGGCGCGCCGGGCACGCCGGTGATCACCACCCGGCGAGGCGTCGGATACGGGCTGGCATGAGCCTCGGGAAGCGCCGGCACCGGCACGGGGCGCACTCGCTGCGCGGCAAGCTCACCCTGGCCAACGTCGGGCTCCTCGCCGTCGGCATCGTGGTGGCGACCACGGTCAGCATCATGGGCATGCGGCTGTACCTGCTCAACCAGGTGGACTCCGAGCTGCTCAAGACACGGACGTCACTGGGGGGTTCAGGACTCACCCTGCGGCAGGTCGACTCGCTGACCGCCCTCGGCGTCGTCCGGGAACGGATCTCCCCCTCGGAGTCCGATCCGACCCCGGACTCGATCTTCACCGTCGTCGACACCAAGGGCGAACCGCTCAGCGTCTTCGACATGAAACCGACGCAGGCGCAACGCGCGCTCGCGGCCGCCGTCGACGACCCGCGCGCCCTCACCGCCGCCCGCGACCCGCACGACATCGACGTGCACGGCGCGGCCTACCGGGTGACGGCGACCCGGCTCGCCGACGGCCCCTACATCCTGCTGGCCACCTCGACCGAACTGCTGCACAAGGGCATAGCCAAGGCGCTCAAACTGGACTTCGCCGTCGGCTCCCTGCTGCTCGCGCTGCTGTGCTGTCTGACCATGTACAGCGTGCGGCGCCGGCTGCTGCCGCTGGAGGACATGGTGGAGACGTCGTCGGCGATAGCCGAGGGCGACCTGACCCGGCGGGTGCCGTCGAGCCAGCATCCGACGGAGGAGGTCGAGCAGTTGCGGCTCGCCCTCAACTCCATGCTGCACCAGGTGGAGACGGCGTACCGGACGCGCGAGCACAGTGCGGCCCAGCTGCGCCGGTTCGTCGCCGACGCGTCGCACGAGCTGCGGACGCCGCTCGCCGCCATCCGCGGCTATCTCCAGCTCTACGACAAGGGGATGCTGAACGAGCCCGGGGAGCGGCGGCGGGCCTGGGACCGGATGCACGGGGAGGTGGACCGGATGGGGCGGCTGGTCGACGAGCTGCTGCTGCTGGCTCGGCTCGACCAACGGCCCGAGATCCGGTTCCGGCACGTCGATGTGAGCCGGCTGGTGCGGGATGCGGCGGAGGATCTGCGGGTGCAGCAACCGAGTCGGCGGGTCGCCGTTTCCGCCGACGGGGCGGTGCTGGTGCGGGCCGACGAGTCCGGGCTGCGGCAGGTGCTGGGGAACCTGGTGTCGAACGTCCGTACGCACACGCCGGTCGAGGCCGCTGTGCGGTTGGGGGTGGAGCGGTCGGACGGGGTGGTGCGGGTGTGTGTGGCGGACGACGGGCCGGGGTTGGGGGAGGAGGACGCGGGGCGGATCTTCGACCGGTTCTTCCGGGTGGGGAATGCGGAGGGGAGCGGGCTGGGGATGGCGATCGTGCAGGGGGTGGTGGAGGCACACGGGGGTGAGGTGTGTGTGCGGACGGCGCCCGGGGAGGGACTGGCTGTGACGGTTACGTTGCGATCGGTCTGAGTTCGGCTGACGGCCGGTGGGGGCTGGTCGCACCCACGCGGCGGTAGCCGCATATCGACTACGGCCCCGCGCCCCTTACGGGGCGCTCAGCACCAACGCCCATACTGTCTTGCCGTGGGGTCCCCTGGCCCATACTCCCCACGCCGCCGCGATCGTCTCCACCAGGTGCAGGCCCCGGCCCGTCTCGTCGTCATCCCTCACGATCCTGGGGCGGGACTCCATCCGCCGCTCGTCCGAGACCTCCACCAGGCACGAGCCGTCCGACAGCGCTGTCACCGCCACCTCGAACTCCCGCTCCAGCAAAGGGCCGTGGCGTACGACGTTGGTGGCCGGCTCGGAGACGAGCAGCATCGCGTCGCCGGCCGTCGGGGTGTCCGGGCCATGGCCCCAGGAGGCCAGATGGTCCCGGACCCGGTGCCGGGCCAGGCCCACGGATGCCGGGTGCCTGGGGAGCCGGAAGGCGTTGCGTCTCAGCACGTCCGCTCCTCACCCCACGCGCACCGCCGTCGCACGGTGCCGCGTCGGGTGTCCGCCGGTCAGATCCAGTTCAGACTCCACAGACGGAACACACCCGTGCTGTCGTTCAGGTACTGGCTGCCGCCCACGTCCTCGCTGCTGACGACGTAGTCCGTGCGCTGCCAGAGCGGGATCAGCGGCACGTCTTCCGCCACGTCGGTCTGGATGGTGCGGAAGTCCTGGTCGACGCGTCTGCGGTCGGCGTACTGCTGGCTGTCCTGGATGAGGTGGTCGACGGCCTTGTTGCTGTAGCCGGTGCTCATCACGGAGTTGCTGCCGACCAGGGAGGCGCCGAAGGTGTCCGGGTCGGGATAGTCGGCGACCCAGCCGACCGCCCAGGCGTCCATCTTGCCCGCGGCCCACGACTTCTGGAAGTCGGTCCACTCGTAACCCTTGACGTCGACCTTGAACAGGCCGCCCGCCTCCAGCTGCTGCTTCAGCGCGGCGGCCTCCTCGGCTCCCGAGCCGTGGCCGATGCCGTAGCCGAAGGTGAACCTGACCGGGGTGCTGACGCCGGCCTCCGCCAGCAGCGTCTTCGCCTTGGCGACGCTCTGCTTGGGGTACGTGTCGAAGAAGGACGTGGTGTGGCCGGTGAGGCCGGTCGGGATCAGCGAGTACAGCGGCTCCACCGTCCCGTCGTACACGGTGGCGGCCAGGTCCTCGCGGTTGACCAGCCAGGCCAGCGCCCGGCGGACGAGGACGTCGTGCAGGGACGACTTCGCACGGGTGTTGAGGTACAGGTTGCGGGTCTCGGAGCTGTCGGACTCGGCGACGCGCTGGTCGGGGTCGCTCGGCGAGAGCTTGGACACCATGGCCGGCGGCAGCGTGCGGGTGGCCACGTCGATCTGCTTGGCCTTGTACGCACTGCTGAGCTTGGCCGAATCGGCGTAGTAGTCCAGCCGGATGGGGCGGCCGGTGCTGCTGAGGTCGCCCTTGTAGGTGTCGTTGGGCTCCAGGGTCGCCTGCTTGTTCTTCGTGTACGACGTCAGGGTGTACGGGCCGGTGCCGTCGACCGAGTCATCGGTGCGCAGCCCGTTCGCCGGGTACTTGTCCTTGTCGACGATCGAACCGGCGCCGGTGGCCACCTTGAACGGGAACGTCGCGTCGGCCGACGACAGGTGGAATTCGACGGTCCTGCCGGAGGCGGTGACCGAGTCGAGCGTCGAGAACAGGGAGGCCGGACCGACGGGATCGTTGATCCTCTTGATCCGGTCGAAGGAGTACTTCACGTCCTCGGCGGTCATCGCCCGGCCGCTCGGGAAGGTGATCCCTTCGCGCAGTACACAGCGGTACGTCAGCAGGCCGGAGTCCGTGAAGTCACAGCTCTCGGCCGCGTCCGGGACCGGCTTGACGCCGTCCGGCTCGAAGGTGAGCAGTGACTGGAAGACGTTGTTGTACAGCGCCCAGGAACCGGCGTCGTAGGCACCTGCCGGGTCGAGCGAGGTGACGGCGTCGGTGGTGCCGACGGTGATCGTCTTGTTCTTGTTCTCCTGCGCCGGCAGCAACTGCCAGCCGCCGATCCCCACGACCGCCAGTACGAGAAGCGTCACAAGAATCCGCATGCGAACAGATCGCACGGTTGGTAGCCCTCCCCATAAACGTCACTCCCCTAAGTGACGCGGCTCACCTAACCACAGGAGTTTCATGTGAGGGAAGAGTGATCTGACGAGATGAGGAAGAACTTACCGACCGCTCGTTTCCGCCGGATTTCACAGCTCGTCCACAGGGAATACGGGGCGGTTTCGCCCAGCCGGTCAGGCTCGCCTCGACGCGAGTTCGATGACCGTGATGTCCGACGGGGCGCCCACCCGGGTGGGCGGGCCCCAGGCTCCGGCGCCCCGGGAGACGTACAGCTGGGTGTCGCCATAGCGGTCCAGTCCAGCGACCGTCGGGTTGGCCGCCGCCGCGATGAAGTTGCCGGGCCAGAGCCGGCCGCCGTGGGTGTGGCCGGAGAGCTGGAGGTCGACGTGGTGGCGGACGGCCTCGTGGATCTGGACGGGCTGGTGGGCGAGGAGCACGCAGGCGCGGGCCGGGTCGCGGCCGGACGGCGCGCGGTCGAAGTCAGGGCCCTGGCCCGTGCTCTCACCGGCGATGTCGTTCACTCCGGCGAGGTCGAAGTAGCGGTCGCGGCTGCGCCGCCGACGACTCGGGAGACGAAGAGGCGGCGGGACGGGGTCGGGTACCAGCACAGGCCCGTCACCACGGCCAGGGCGAGGAGCCCGAAGGCGACGATCACCCTGTGCTGCCTCTTTCTATGACGTGCGGCGCAGTGCGCGTACTCCGCGCAACCCGATGCCCCCGATGACCGTCCCCAATACGAAGGACACGACGGCCAGCGTCAGGTGGACCCAGAAGTACGCCGTGGGATGACCGTTGTCGAAGGCGAGTCCGCTGCCGTCCTTGACGAGGTTTTTGACGAAAGTGATCCAGATGAACCAAGACCACACCCCGAACGCGAGCAGGAACCAGGACACCGGGCGGCTGAGCTTCATGGGTTCAGTATCGCCGTCGGCTGTCCGGTTCCGATTCCGGGGTGGGGTGGGTGGTGGGACTTCGCCCTCTGTGCCGGGTACGTTCTCGTCCGTGCCCGCACCGAAGCCGAAGGCCAGCCGATCTCTGCTGGTCGCCTCCGCCGCCCTGATCTCCCTGTCGCTCACCGCGCCGGCCGCGCTCGCCGCGCCGACGCCCTCGACGAGTCCGTCGGCCACTCCCCCGGCGAAGATGTCGACGGTCGGCGGCACCCGGCTCGGACAGCCGGGTACCCAGGTGAATCTGACCGCCGGGGTGCCGGTGCTGCCGAAGGACGTCACGGCGCGTTCCTGGATCGTCTCCGACGCCGAGTCGGGCGAGGTGCTCGCCGCGCACAACGCGCACTGGCGGCTGCCCCCGGCGAGCACCCTGAAGATGCTGTTCGCGGACACCGTGCTGCCCCGGTTCCCGAAGTCGACCACGCACAAGGTGGTGCCGACCGACCTCGCGGGCATGGGCGCCGGCTCCAGCATGGTCGGGATAAAGGAAGGCCAGACCTACACGGTCCACGATCTCTGGCTCGGGGTGTTCCTGCGCTCCGGCAACGACGCCGTGCATGTGCTGTCCGCGATGAACGGCGGTGTCGAGCAGACCGTCAAGGACATGCAGGACCACGCCGACGAACTGCAGGCGCTGGACACGCATGTGGTGAGTCCGGACGGGTACGACCAGGCCGGGCAGGTGTCGTCGGCGTACGACCTGTCGCTGTTCGCCCGTTCCGGGCTGCAGAAGAAGGACTTCCGGGAGTACTGCTCGACCGTGCGAGCCAAGTTCCCGGGTGACACGACGAAGAACGCCAAGGGGCAGTCGGTCCGGGGCTCTTTCGAGATCCAGAACACCAACCGGCTGCTGAGCGGCGACACCGACGTGCCCGTCTACCAGGGCATCGCGGGGGTGAAGAACGGCAACACCACCAACGCCGGCGCCACCTTCACCGGGGTCGCCGAACGGGGTGGCAGGGTGCTGCTGGTCACGGTGATGAACCCGGAGAAGAAGGAGCACAACGAGGTCTACAAGGAGACCGCCAAGCTGTTCGACTGGGGCTTCCAGGCGGCCGGCAAGGCGACTCCGGTGGGGGAGCTGGTCCCACCCAAGGGGGCGGTGGGCTCCAGTGCCCAGCCGGGGGCGAGCGCCTCCGCGTCCGGCTCCGGCTCCGGTTCCGGGAAGGGCGCGGGGTCGAAGCCGGTGGCCGCCGCCTCCGCCGACGGCTCCGGCGGGATCGGAGTGGCGCTGGCGATCACGGGCGGGGTGCTGGTGCTGCTCGCGGGCGCGGCCTTCCTGGTCAACCGCCGTTGGCCGCTGCCGGATCTGGTGCGCCGCCGGACTCGTCCCTGACCCCTCTGCCGCTCTCCGTCGCCGTCCAGGCGGCGGAGAACAGGACGAGTTTCGACGTGAAGTTGATCCACAGCAGCAGGGCGACCGGGACGCCGAACGCGCCGTACATGCTCTTCGCGGCGACACCCTGGATATAGCCGCTGAGCAGCAGCTTGAGGAGTTCGAAGCCGACCGCGCCGATCAGGGCCGCGACCAGCAGCCGGCGGCGCGGCGGCTCGACTCCGGGCAGCAGGGTGAGGACGTAGAGCAGGAGCAGGAAGTCGGCGGTCACGGCGACGGTGAACGCGGCGGTCCGCAGCAACAGGGGCCCCCAGCCGTGCTCGGGGAGACCGAGCCGGTGGGAGATCCAGCCCACCGCCGCCGAGGCGATCGTGGACACGGCGATCGTGACGAGCACCGCGCCGCCGAAGCCGACCAGGATGCCGGCGTCCTTGAGCTTGGCGAGGATCGGGTTCTCGACCTTGTCGGACAGCTCCCACACCGCACGCAGACAGTCCCGCATCTGGCCGACCCAGTTGATACCGGTGAACAGCAGGACGGCACCGGCGATGAGACCGACGGTGCCGGCGTTCTGGACCAGGGAGTTGATGTCCAGCTGGTCGGAGATGCCGGGGACCTGGTCGGCGATCTTGTTCTGCACGTTCTGCTGCTGGGACTTGCTCAGGGTGGCGGCGGCGATCGCGGCGCCCACGGTCAGCAGCGGGAAGAGCGAGACAAAGCTGATGAAGGTCATGGCGGCGGCCAGCTGGGACCAGTTCACCCGCTCGAGCCGCTCGTACGACCGCCAGGTGTGCGTGGTCATGAGCCAGCCCACGAGCGGGCCGACGACGGGGAGTTTTCTCAGCCAGTCCATGATCCGACTCTGCCCTATGCGCGGAACACCAATGTGCGAGTACCCCAGAAGCGCAGAACCGTGCCCAGGGCCATGCCGACGATCGCACCGGAGACGGTGTCGGCGCGCTGCGAGGTGAGGCCGAGACCGTAGTGGCTGACGGCGAGGCAGAGCAACTGGACCAGGGCACCGGCGAGGTTCACGGCGACGAAGATTGCGTAGGGGCGCACGCCGGTCGCGTGCGCCCGGCGGTAGGTGCCGCGTGCGTTGCCGAGGTAGGCGACCGTGCAGCCCGCCACGAAGGACAGGGACTTGGCGGTGAGCGGGTCGAGGGCGGCCGGACCGCGCAGGCTCGTGAAGAGGGTGAGGTCGACGGCGTAGGCGAGCAGGCCGACGGCGGCGAAGCCGATCAGCTCACGCCGGTCCGTGCTCACCAGTGGGCCACCGCGAGGCCGTACATCGCCAGCCAGGCCAGGCCGATCAGGGCGAGGGCGCGGTCGCTCAGGACGACGTCCTCGGGTTCGCCGGCGGTGCCGCGGTCGGCGAAGACGGCGTACCGCAGGATCGCCAGGATGAACGCCACCATGGACAGCTGCCGCCAGGGCAGCAGGCCGTCCGGATGCCCGGTGCCGTGTCCGGTGCCGTGTCCCTCCAGGGCCCACAGGCAGTAGGCGAGGACGGCCACCCCGGCGGCGAGCTGCCAGACGAAGCGGAGGTAGCCGGTGGTGTACTCGGTCAGCAACGCGCGTGTGGCGCCCGCTTTCCCGGCCATCTGGACGGCCTCGGAGTAGCGCTTGGCCGACACCATGAAGAGCGCGCCGAAGCCGGTGGTGATCAGGAACCAGCGGGACAGCGGGATACCGAGGGCGACCCCGCCGATCGCCGCCCGCATCAGGAAGCCGGTGGTGACGACGACGAGGTCGACGACCAGGACGTGCTTCAGGACGACGCAGTACGCCAGTTGCATGCCCAGGTAGGCGATCAGGAGGGCCGGGACGAGCGGCGGGGTCAGCCGGGCCGCGAGCAGCGGTCCCAGGACGGCCAGGACGCCTCCCGCGGCGTAGGCCACGGGGACCGGGACCTGGCCGGCGGCGACCGGGCGGTGGCACTTGACGGGGTGGGCGCGGTCGGCCCCCGCGTCACGGGCGTCGTTGATCAGGTAGACGGCGGCGGCGCAGCCGGTGAACAGGACGAAGGTCAGGGTGAGGCGGAACAGCGCGTGCAGGGAGAACAGCTGCCCGGCGGCGGCCGGGGCGGCGATGACGAGGGTGTTCTTGACCCACTGCTTGGGGCGGGTGGTCCTCAGCAGGCCCTTGAGGAGACCGCCGGCGGTGACCCGCGCGGGTGCCGGTCCGTGCGGCCGGGAGGGGTGGGCGCGCTGTTCGTGCAGAGTCGTTTCAGCAACCGCTTCGCCGGCCGCGTGGGCGGTCTCGGTCATGTGAGCCTCCCCGTGTACGGGGTGCCGGCCGCTCCCCCGCTCACCCAGCGCGCCCCGGCCCGCGCCACGAGCGCCCCGAGGGCCGCGCCCGCCGCCACGTCCGTGGGCCAGTGCACACCGACGACCAGCCGGGAAAGGCACATCGCGGCCGCGAGAGGTGCGACCGCGGGTGCGCCGAGCGCCCCGAAGGCGACGGCGGCGGCCGCCGCGGAGGTGGCGTGCGAGCTGGGGAAGGAGTACCGGCCCGCGGTGCGCACCAGGGGCCAGACATGCGTGGGGCGCGCCCGGCGCACGACCCGTTTGACGCCCATGCTGCCGAGGTGCGCGCCCGCGACCAGCGCCGTACCGCGCAGCCAGGCGCCGCGCCGCGCGCCGTCCACGGCGGCCCCGGCGAGGCCCGCCGCGAGCCAGAGCGCACCGTGTTCACCGGCGCGGGAGAGACCGCGCGCGGCCGACGCGACGCGTGGATCGGCACCGCAGGCGAGCATCGCGGAGAGGAACCGGTGGTCCATGTCGTCCATTGGACTCACTGTTCACCTTCACCCCGCCAAAGCCGTGATCATATTGAGCGACATTCCGATAATCACCCGTTTCGGGGAGTCAGGTGATTTTAGGTAACCAGTCACTCATAGCACTCATAACGCCCATACAGCAGCGATACGGTCTTCGTCATGCCTGGAAAGCCTGAAGGGCCCGCAGGTCCCGTCGAACCCGGAACGGCCGTCTCCGAGACCACCGTCTCCGTCACCGGATGGGGCCGCACCGCCCCCACCGCAGCCCGCCTGATCCGTCCCCGGACCTACCAGGAGGCGGCGGACGCGATCCGGAACTGCGGGGCGCGCGGCGGTATCGCGCGGGGACTGGGACGCGCGTACGGGGACGCGGCGCAGAACGCCGGCGGAGCCGTGCTCGACATGACGGGCCTCGACCGCATCCACGCCATCGACGCGGACGGCGGCACCGTGCTGTGCGACGCCGGGGTCTCGTTGCACCGCCTGATGGAGGTGCTGCTGCCGCTCGGCTGGTTCGTCCCGGTGACCCCGGGGACCCGCCAGGTGACGGTGGGCGGCGCGATCGGCGCCGACATCCACGGCAAGAACCACCATGTCTCGGGATCCTTCTCCCGTCACGTGCTGTCCTTCGAACTCCTCACCGCCGACGGCCACGTCCGCACGGTGAGCCGCGGCACCCCGCTGTTCGACGCGACGGCCGGCGGCATGGGTCTGACCGGAGTGATCCTCACGGCGACCGTCCGCCTCCTCCCCGTCGAGACCTCGTACATGTCCGTCGACACCGAACGCGCCGCCGACCTCGACGATCTGATGGCCCGTCTCACCGCCACCGACCACCGCTACCGCTACTCGGTCGCCTGGATCGACCTGCTGGCGCGCGGGGCGGCGACCGGACGCGCGGTGCTCACCCGGGGCGACCACGCGCCCCTGCAGGCGCTCGGCAGGGAAACGCGCGCCGGGCGCGCACCCCTTGCCTTCCGTCCCCGACAGCTTCCGGCCGCTCCCGCCTTCGTCCCCGGGGGCCTCCTCGGCCGTACCACCGTCGGCCTCTTCAACGAACTCTGGTACCGCAAGGCGCCCCGCGCGCGTGCGGGCCAGCTCCAGGGCATCTCCGCGTTCTTCCACCCCCTGGACGGCGTCCCGCACTGGAACCGCGTCTACGGCCGCGCCGGCTTCGTCCAGTACCAGTTCGTCGTCGGACACGGCCGGGAGGACGCCCTGCGCCGGATCGTGGCGCGTATCTCCGAGCACCGCTGCCCGTCCTTCCTGGCCGTCCTCAAACGCTTCGGCGACGCCGACCCCGGCTGGCTCTCCTTCCCCGTGCCCGGCTGGACCCTCGCCCTCGACATCCCGGCCGCCCTGCCCGGCCTCGCCGCCTTCCTGGACGAACTGGACGAGGAGGTGGCGGCCGCCGGCGGCCGTGTCTACCTCGCCAAGGACTCCCGGCTGCGCCCCGAACTGCTCGCCGCGATATACCCACGGATCGCCGAATTCCGCGCCCTGCGGGCGGAGTTGGACCCGCGCGGGGTCTTCGTGTCCGACCTGTCCCGCCGTCTCGGTCTCTAGTCTTCCCCCAGCCCTCAGGAGTTGCCGTGAAGGACGCCTTCGGAATGCCCCAGTCCCTGCTGGTCCTCGGCGGTACGTCCGAGATCGCGCTGGCCACCGCACGCCGGCTGATCGCCCGCCGCACCCGCACGGTCTGGCTGGCGGGCCGCCCCTCCCCCGCGCTCGACAAGGCCGCCGAGCGGCTGCGCGACCTCGGGCCCGATGTCCACACCGTCGCCTTCGACGCCCTCGACCCCGAGTCCCACGAGGCGGCCCTCGGCAAGATCTTCGCCAACGGCGACCTCGACATGGTCCTGCTCGCCTTCGGCATCCTCGGCGACCAGGCCACCGACGAACGCGAGCCGGTGAACGCCGTGCGCGTCGCGCAGACCAACTACACGGGCGCCGTCTCGGCGGGCCTGGTCAGCGCGCGGGCCCTGCAGGCACAGGGCCACGGCTCACTGGTGGTCCTGTCCTCGGTCGCCGGCGAACGGGCGAGGCGCTCCAACTTCATCTACGGCTCCAGCAAGGCGGGCCTCGACGCCTTCGCCCAGGGCCTGGGCGACGCGCTGCACGGGACGGGCGTGCACGTGATGGTCGTACGGCCCGGGTTCGTCCGCTCGAAGATGACGGCGGGGCTGGCGGAAGCGCCCCTGGCCACGACACCGGAGGCGGTGGCGACGGCGATCGAGGCGGGCCTGCGCAGGCGCTCGGAGGTGGTGTGGGTACCGGGCACGCTGCGCGTGGTGATGTCGGCACTACGGCACGCGCCGCGGGGGTTGTTCCGCAGGTTGCCGATCTGAAACGCCCTGCTTTCAGGGGCGCTGGGGGTACCCCCGGCCGAAGGCTGGGGGAGGAACTGCGCGACCAGCCCCCACCGGCCCGCAGACTACCGACCGGCGATGCTCTCCTGCTCCACATGCCCCGCCTGAGGCGGAACGACAGAGCCCCCGAAGGCGTACTCACGCAGCTTCCGCCACACGCCGTCGAGCCCCTGCTCGTACAGCGCGAACCCGGCACAAGGCCACTCGGCCTCGAAGTCCGCCAACTCGGCGAACGCCCGGTCCATGGCGGCCTCGTCGATCCCATGGGCGACGGTCACATGCGGGTGGTAGGGGAACTGCAGCTCACGGTCGAGCGGCCCGGACGCGTCCCGGACCCGCGACTGGAGCCATGCACAGTCATCCGCGCCCTGAGCCACCCGGACGTAGACGACAGGCGAGAGCGGCCGGAAGGTACCCGTACCGCAGAGCCGCATCGGAAACGGCCGGCCCACCGCGGCGACCTCGCTCAGATGGGCTTCCACGGCGGCCAGCGCCTCCGCGGCGATCTCCGTCGGCGGCAGCAGAGTCACGTGCGTCGGAATGCCGTGGGCCGCGGCGTCGCCGAAGCCCGCGCGCCGCTCCTGGAGCAGGCTGCCGTGAGGCTCCGGGACCGCGATCGACACGCCGATCGTTACGGTCCCCACGTCATCTCCCGTCGGTCGTGATGGTCGGTCGTGACAGTCGGACGCGTGTCGGGTTCGTACCCGGCCGTCCGTCTATCGACTGTACGGCCACGGCCACCTTCCGGGCAGCCGTGGCCGAAGTGATGTGCAGCGCTCCCGTGCGCTCCCCGGAGCGCCCCCGGCGCCCCGCTCGGTGCCGTCGGCGCTTCGCTCGGTGCCGTCGGCGCTTCGCTCAGTGCTTGGCGGGCAGGAAGCCGACCCGGTCGTAGGCCTGGGCCAGCGTCTCCGCGGCGACGGCACGGGCCTTCTCCGCGCCCTTGGCCAGGATCGAGTCGAGCGTCTCGGGGTCGTCCAGGTACTGCTGGGTGCGCTCGCGGAACGGGGTCACGAACTCGACCATGACCTCCGCGAGGTCCGTCTTGAGCGCGCCGTACATCTTGCCCTCGTACTCCTGCTCCAGCTCGGCGATCGACTTGCCGGTGAGGGTGGAGTAGATGGTGAGGAGGTTGCTGACGCCCGGCTTGTTCTCGACGTCGTAGCGGATCACCGTGTCCGTGTCGGTGACCGCGCTCTTGACCTTCTTCGCCGTCGTCTTCGGGTCGTCGAGGAGGTTGATGAGGCCCTTCGGCGTGGACGCCGACTTGCTCATCTTGATCGACGGGTCCTGGAGGTCGTAGATCTTCGCCGTCTCCTTGAGGATGTACGGCTTCGGGATGGTGAAGGTCTCGCCGAACCGGCCGTTGAAGCGCTCGGCGAGGTCACGGGTGAGCTCGACGTGCTGGCGCTGGTCCTCGCCGACCGGGACCTCGTGGGCCTGGTAGAGCAGGATGTCGGCGACCTGGAGGATCGGGTACGTGAACAGGCCGACGGACGCGCGGTCCGTGCCCTGCTTGGCCGCCTTGTCCTTGAACTGGGTCATCCGGCTGGCCTCGCCGAAGCCGGTGAGGCAGTTCATGACCCAGGCGAGCTGGGCGTGCTCGGGGACATGGCTCTGCACGAAGAGGGTGCAGCGGTCCGCGTCCAGGCCGGCGGCGAGCAGCTGGGCGGTGGCGAGCCGGGTGTTGGCGCGCAGGTCCGCGGGGTCCTGCGGGACCGTGATCGCGTGCAGGTCGACGACCATGTAGAAGGCGTCGTGGGACTCCTGGAGGGCTACCCACTGGCGGACGGCGCCGAGGTAGTTGCCCAGGTGGAACGAGCCGGCGGTGGGCTGGATGCCGGAGAGCACGCGGGGTCGGTCAGAAGCCATGCTCACCATTCTCTCAGAGAGCTCGGGTGGTTTCGGTGCGCTGGGGGTACCCCCGGCCGAAGGCTGAGGGAGGAACTGCGGACCGGCGGGGGTCGTTCGCGCAGTTCCCCGCGCCCCTAGGGGGCGCTTCAGCCCAGGTCGATCTCCGGGTACAGCGGGAAGCCCGCCACCAGGTCCGTCGCGCGCTGGGCGATCTCCGTCGAGACCTTCTCGTCCAGGACGTGGGAGGCCTTGCTCGGGGCGCCCGACTTCGTGGTGCCCGGCTCGGTCGCCGTCAGGACGCGGTCGATCAGGCCCGCGACCTCGTCCATCTCCGCCGTGCCCAGGCCACGGGTGGTGAGCGCCGGGGTGCCGATGCGGATGCCGGAGGTGTACCAGGCACCGTTCGGGTCGGCCGGGATCGCGTTGCGGTTGGTGACGATGCCGGAGTCGAGGAGGGCCGTCTCGGCCTGGCGGCCGGTGAGGCCGTACGACGTCTCGACGTCGATCAGGTTGAGGTGGTTGTCCGTGCCGCCGGTCACCAGCGTGGCGCCCCGGCGCATCAGGCCCTCGGCCAGCGCGCGCGAGTTGTCGACGATCCGCTGGGCGTAGTCCTGGAAGGCGGGCTGCCGGGCCTCGGCCAGCGCGACGGCCTTGGCGGCCATGACGTGCGGGAGCGGGCCGCCGAGGACCATCGGGCAGCCGCGGTCGACCTGGTCCTTGAGGGAGTCGTCGCACAGGACCATGCCGCCGCGCGGGCCGCGCAGCGACTTGTGGGTGGTCGTGGTCACGATCTGGGCGTGCGGGACCGGGTCGAAGTCGCCGGTCAGGACCTTGCCGGCGACCAGGCCCGCGAAGTGCGCCATGTCGACCATCAGGGTCGCGCCGACCTCGTCGGCGATCTCGCGCATGATCCGGAAGTTCACCAGCCGGGGGTACGCCGAGTAGCCCGCGACGATGATCAGCGGCTTGAAGTCACGCGCCTGGGCACGCAGCGCGTCGTAGTCGATCAGGCCGGTGGCCGGGTCGGTGCCGTAGGAGCGCTGATCGAACATCTTGCCGGAGATGTTCGGGCGGAAGCCGTGGGTGAGGTGGCCGCCCGCGTCCAGGGACATGCCGAGCATCCGCTGGTTGCCGAAGGCCTGCCGCAGCTCGGCCCAGTCGGCCTCGGAGAGGTCGTTGACCTGGCGGGCGCCGGTCTTCTCCAGGAAGGGGACCTCGACGCGGTCGGCGAGGACGGCCCAGAAGGCGACCAGGTTGGCGTCGATGCCGGAGTGCGGCTGGACGTAGGCGTGCCGGGCGCCGAACAGCTCACGGGCGTGCTCGGCGGCGAGGCCCTCGACGGTGTCGACGTTGCGGCAGCCGGCGTAGAAACGGCGGCCGATGGTGCCCTCGGCGTACTTGTCGCTGAACCAGTTGCCCATCGCGAGCAGGGTCGCCGGGGAGGCGTAGTTCTCGGAGGCGATCAGCTTGAGCATCTCGCGCTGGTCGGCGACCTCCTGGCCGATGGCGTCGGCGACCCGCGGCTCGACCGCGCGGATCACATCGAGGGCCGCGCGGTACGCGGTGGACTCGGTGGACAGGGGCGCAGAGTTGTCTGACATTCGGGACCTCCGGACATGGCGTTCGGCATTCACGGTTCGGCCCAGGCGCACGGCACTCGATCACGACGCGGGCCGCTCCCCGATGGTCGGTCCCATCCCAGCGCGCCAGTCACGGCCCGCTGGTCACATTACCGGGCACGCCGGGCCCGGGGGCCGTGGCGTCCACCAGTCGGGCACGGACAGACGGTAATAAAGGGATCATCTCGCCGCGTTCTCTGGAGTCGCCGTGACCACTGCCGAAGCCCTCATCGCCGCCGCCGACGCGCACAGCGCGCACAACTACCACCCGCTGCCGGTGGTGATCGCCACGGCCGACGGCGCGTGGATGACGGACGTCGAGGGACGCCGGTACCTGGACTTCCTCGCCGGGTACTCGGCGCTGAACTTCGGGCACGGCCACCCCCGCCTGGTCGCGGCGACGAAGGCCCAGCTGGAGCGGGTGACACTGACGTCCCGGGCCTTCCACCACGACCGGTTCGCCGCGTTCTGCACGGAGCTGGCGGAGCTGTGCGGGATGGAGATGGTGCTGCCGATGAACACGGGGGTGGAGGCGGTGGAGACCGCCGTGAAGACCGCCCGGAAGTGGGGGTACCGGGTCAAGGGGGTGCCCGGTGAGATGGCGAAGGTGGTGGTCGCCGGCGGGAACTTCCACGGGCGTACGACGACCGTGATCAGTTTCTCGACGGATCCGGAGGCGCGGGCGGACTTCGGGCCGTACACGCCGGGCTTCGAGATCGTGCCGTACGGGGACCTGACGGCGATGCGGGCGGCGCTGACCGAGAACACGGTCGCGGTGCTGCTGGAGCCGATCCAGGGCGAGTCGGGGGTGATCGTGCCGCCGGCCGGTTATCTGCCGGCGGTGCGGGAGCTGACCCGCGATCGGAACGTGCTGTTCGTCGCCGACGAGGTCCAGTCCGGACTGGGGCGGACCGGGCGGACGTTCGCGTGCGAGCACGAGGGGGTCGTACCGGACATGTACGTGCTCGGGAAGGCGCTGGGGGGTGGGGTGCTGCCGGTGTCCGCGGTCGTGTCGAGCGCCGATGTGCTGGGGGTGTTCCGGCCCGGGGAGCACGGGTCCACGTTCGGCGGGAATCCGCTGGCCTGTGCGGTGGGTCTTGAGGTGATCGCGATGCTGCGGACCGGGGAGTTCCAGCAGCGGGCGGTCGAGCTGGGGGAGTTGCTGCACCGGCGGCTGGCGGAGATCGCGGGGAGCGGACGGGTGACGGCCGTACGGGGGCGGGGGCTGTGGGCGGGGGTGGATGTGGATCCGGGGGTGGGGTCGGGACGGGTCGTTTCGGAGCGGTTGATGGAGCGGGGGGTGCTGGTGAAGGACACACACGGGTCGACCGTGCGGATCGCTCCGCCGTTGGTGGTGGAGGAGGACGACTTGGAGTGGGGGATCGAGCAGTTGTGGGGGGTTTTGAGCGCCTAGCGGGGAGGGCGGATCGGTTCGTGGGCGACTGCGGGCCGGTGGGGCCCGGTCGCGCCCACGCGGCGGTAGCCGCACATTCATACGGCCCCGCGCCCCTGTCGGGGCGCTAAAGGATCACGTGGGGCAGGAAGCGGGCGTAGTCGTCCGTCACCAAACCCTGGGACTCGCGGATGCCCAGGCCCGCGGCCTCCTCCCCCACCACCCACGCGCCCAGCACCACATGGTTGCCGTCGAAGGTCGGCAGGGGGGCCAACTGCTGGTAGCAGCACGGCTCTTCGCGTATCACCGGGGCATGGCCGGGCTCGTGCACGACCACGCCCGCGCCCTCCCGGCCCAGCAGCGGCTTGCTGACGTAGCCGCCCGCGGCCGCCAGCTCCCTCGGGCCGTCCACGTACGCCGGGAGCAGGTTCGGGTGGTCCGGGTACAGCTCCCAGAGGACGGCGAGGAGGGCCTTGTTGCTGAGCAGCATCTTCCAGGCGGGCTCGATCCACATCGTCGTGCCCGTGCCGCCGCCGTTGTCCAGGGTGGCGAGGGCGTGGTCCGCGAAGGCGTCGGCCGTGAGCCATTCCCACGGGTAGAGCTTGAAGCAGGCACGGATGAAGCGGAGCCGGTTGTCTACGAAGCGGCCGGAGAGCGTGTCCCAGCCGATCTCCTCCATGGAGATCCAGTCGGTGTCCAGGCCCGCCTGCTCGGCGGTCTCCTTGAGGTACGCGACCGTCATCAGGTCCTCGCCGAGTTCGTCGGCGGCGGAGTGGGCGAAGTGGAGCGGGGCGCCCGGCGGGAGGAGGCGGGCCTGTGCCCGCCAGGCCTCGACGAGGCGTTCGTGGAGGCTGTTCCACTGGTCGGCGCCCGGGAAGCGGTCCGCCATCCAGAACCACTGGGCCGAGGCCGCCTCCACCAGGGAGGTGGGAGTGTCGGCGTTGTACTCCAGGAGTTTCGCCGGGCCCGTGCCGTCGTAGCGGAGGTCGAAGCGGCCGTAGAGGGAGGGGAGTTCGGCGCGGCGGCGCCATGACTCGGTGACGGCCTCGACCACGCGCGGGTCGGTGATGCCGAGGTCGGTGAAGCGGTTCTTCGCCACGATGTGGCCGGCGGCCGCCAGGCACATCGTGTGCAGTTCCTCGACGGTCTCCTCCAGCGCCTCCACCTCGTCCAGGGTGAAGGCGTAGTACGCGCTCTCGTCCCAGTACGGGCGCAGGACGCCGTCGGGGTGACGGGTGAGGGGATAGATCAGGCCCTGTTCCTCGACGGTCCGCTGCCAGTCGGGGCGAGGGTCGGTCGTATGGCGCCGCATGGGAACCGGTCAGCCGCCGGAGCTGTCGTGGCCGCCGCCGAAGCCGCCGCGGTGCACGCTGTGACCGCCGCTCGACGAACCGCCCGAGCCTCCGCCGGACTTGGTGAACGAGCCGCCCTTGACCCAGCCGCTCCGCTTCTTGCCGCCGTAGTAGTAGCCGGCGTTGACGGCGGACTTGGCGGAGGTGCAGTCCTTGTCGGAGACGACCTGGTAGCCCTTGGTGGCGCGGTAGCTGTCGCGGTCGACGCAGCGCTTGTCGGGGTCGGAGGAGCAGGCGGTCAGGGCGGCGGCCAGGAGGCCCATGCCGCCCAGGACGACCGTGCCCGAGCGCATTTGCCGACGTATGTCCGCCATGTCCGTGATCCCCCGTGCCGCCCCGTGCGATGTCCGGCGACAGTCTAGACGAGCGGTTTCGGCCCCCCTGATTGTCATGTACAGGTAAGAAAATCATGTGAAGCCCCCGCCGATCCTTACGGCGCCCCAAGTCGCCCGGGTACCGTCCAGCCTGCCCCCTGGGTGAACGATCAACTTCGAATCTACGCGCGCAGAACGATCGCCGCACGACCCGCACCGCCATCCCTCTCGCATCCCCCACCGATGGAGGAATGACAGATGCCCGGCTTTGCCACCTCACGCCGCAAACTCACCACGGCCGCGGCCGTGTTCGGCCTGCTCGCCGCCGGTGCCGCCGTCCAGGCCACCAGCGCCGCCACCCCCGCGCACGCGGCCACCGCCTACCGCGTCCTGTTCGACGACGGCCACGCCGAGGAGGCCGGCAACGCGGACTGGATCATCTCCACCAGCAAGCCGGACCCGCTCGGCGAGGACTCCTCCCCGTCCTCAGAGACGGACTGGACGGGCGCGCTGTCGTCGTGGGGTGTCGCCCTGCAGCAGACCGGCGACTACAGCCTGAAGACCGCCACCAGCGCGCTGACGTACGGCGGTTCGTCGTCGACCGACCTGTCGAAGTTCGACGCGCTGGTGCTGCCCGAGCCCAACACGAAGTTCACGACCGCCGAGAAGACGGCCATCATGAACTTCGTCAAGAACGGCGGCGGGCTGTTCATGGTCTCCGACCACACCGGCGCCGACCGCAACAACGACGGCTACGACGCGGTCAAGATCCTCAACGACCTGATGACCAACAACAGCGTCGACTCGTCCGACCCGTTCGGCTTCTCCATCGACTCGCTGAACATCAGCTCCGGCTACCCGAAGGCCATCAGCGACAGCAGCAACGCCGTCCTGCACGGCTCCTTCGGCACCGTCACCAAGAGCCTGATCGCCAACGGCACGACCGCCACCCTCAAGCCCTCCGACAACTCCAACGTCAAGGGGCTGCTGTACCGCAGCGGCTACTCCGGCAACACCGGCGCCTTCTTCCTGACGTCCACCTTCGGCAGCGGGCGGGTCGCCTTCTGGGGCGACAGCTCCCCGATCGACGACGGCACCGGCCAGTCCGGCAACACCCTGTACGACGGCTGGAACGACAGCGGCGCCACCAACGCCGCCCTCGCCCTCAACGCCACCGCCTGGCTGGCCGGCGCCAGCTGACGCACCAGGGGTGGAGCGGGTCCGGGGTGCGCCCCGGCCCGCTTCTTACTTTCCTCCCGGCCACCGTTTGCTCCTCTCGCCTAAAGTCCCTTTGTGCTCTTTGGAATGGTGTGCGCGCTCACGGCCGCGATCTGCTTCGGTACGGCGACGGTCCTGCAGGCGATGGCCGCGCGGGCGGCCGGTGACGGCGGGGGCGGGGAGGCCGCGCTGCTGCTGCGGGCCGTACGGCAGTGGCGGTACGTGGTCGGGCTGGGGCTGGACGGGCTCGGCTTCGTGTTCCAGATCCTGGCCCTGCGGTCGATCCCGATCTACGCGGTGAGCGCGGCCCTGGCGTCCTCCCTCGCGGTGACGGCGGTGGTCGCCGCACGGCTGCTGCGGGTGCGGCTGAGCGGGGCGGAGTGGACCGCGGTGGGGGTGGTGTGCGCTGGGCTCGCCATGCTCGGCCTGGCCTCGGGGCCGGAAGGGGACCACGCCGGGTCGATGACGCTGAAGTGGGTGATGCTCGGGATCGCCGTGGGCGTGCTGCTGCTCGGGCTGGCCGGCGGGCGGCTGTCCGGGCGGTGGCGGGCACTGGTCCTCGGGCTCGGCGCGGGGTTCGGGTTCGGGGTGGTGGAGGTGTCGGTCCGGCTGATCGACACCCTGCGGCCGGCCGGACTGCTGGCCAACCCCGCGACCTATGCCCTGCTCATCGGCGGCGGCGCCGCCTTCATGCTGCTGACCTCGGCCCTGCAGCGTGGCTCGGTGACCACGGCGACGGCCGGCATGGTGATCGGCGAGACGATCGGTCCGGCGGCGGTCGGGGTGGTGTGGCTCGGGGACCGCACCCGGGAGGGCCTGACCTGGCTGGCGGTGCTGGGGTTCACGGTGGCCGTGGCGGGGGCGCTGGCGCTGGCCCGGTTCGGCGAGGCGCCGGACGTGGCGGACGCCGGCCCCGAGGCGGCGGAGCCGGTCAGCCCATCGCGTCCGTGATCCCGTCCCAGAGGCGGGTCCGGGCCTCCAGGGCGACGAGGACGGCCTCGACGGCCTCGCTCCAGCGCTGTTCGTCGGTGCCGCACAGGTCGGCGACCATCTGGAGGGCCATGGGGGTGTGCTCCTCGCCGTCGACCTCGATATGGCGGGCGAGGTAGTCGCGGAAGAGCGGGAAGCGGCCGGTGCCCTCCTCCTCGATCACCTGGTCGAACATGTCCGGGATCAGGTCCTCGCGGGAGAAGGCGAAGGCGGCGGCCCGGCAGTGCAGCGGGCGGTCGGCGATGATCTCGAAGGTGGTGCGCACGAACTCCGCGGCCGGGGCCGGGACCCGGGCCACCCGGAGGGCCGCGTCGACGTCATGGCCCTCGGCGAGCAGCGCGACGAAGGTGTCGACGGGGGCGGTGTCGGCCGACGCCTCGGTCATGGCCGCGCGGTAGAGCTCGAAGTGGCTGGTGAAGCCGCCGTTCAGCTCGTCGCTCTCCTCGACCAGCACGATGTCGTTGATGAGCCGGCGGGCGACGGCGGAGCCGCGGGGCACCCAGGGCACGTCGACGCAGGTCAGCTCCCGCTGGAGCGACTTGAGCAGGGACATGAAGTCCCAGACGGCGAAGACGTGATGGGTCATGAACGTCGCCAGACGATCCCGGTCGGATATCCGCCGGTAAAGCGGGTGGGCGGTCACTTCTTTTCGCGCGGATTCGATCACCGAACGCGCCTGGTCAATTGCCTCCTGGCCTTCTCGGGTCAGATTCCAGACGTACCTCGACATGACGTTCTCCTTTGTTCCGGGACGGCGATCGTGCAACGTTCACAGCCACCCGGCAAGCACTTTCTGAAATTCCGCGCGAGTTACCCGAAGTAGCCGACAACAGAAGCCGCCAAGGCCATAGAAAGCGCTATAAAAAGTTACGTTCCGGACACGTTCCAGACATCTCCCCAGGCACGCCCCCGGGCCGCAAAAAATCTCGTTGAATCTTTGAACGCCAAGTGTGTCCATTCCGTAAAGGACACCGTGACCAGTAATCCCGTCACCGTCACCGTGGCCTATCACGTGATGCCGGGTCGCGAGGCCGACTTCCACTCCTGGGGGTGGGCCATGCTGGGCGCGAGCGCCCGTCAGCCGGGGTTCCTCGGCGGTGGCGTCCTTGTCGACCAGGAGGCGGAATGGCATGTCGTGTATCGCTTCGCCACCGAGGACTCGGCGCTGGCCTGGGAGAACTCCCTGGACCGCGGAGAGTGGGAGACCCGGACGGACGGCATCGCCCGGCCCACCGGTCGCCGTAGCGTGCGCGGCTCGAAGGTGTGGTTCGACTCGCTGGCCGGGCCGGCGCCCCTGCCACCGCCGCCTGCCCCTCCGGCGAAATGGAAACTGTGGTTCATCAACATGAGCGCGGTGTTTCCGCCGGTTCTGCTCTTCAATATCATCGTGATTCCCCATCTCGGCGGCCTCAATCCGCTCATCCGCACTCTGCTGCTCTGTCTCTGTGTGACCGCGCTTGTCACCTGGATTCTCATGCCGCGACTCCAGCGTTTCTTCAAGAAATGGCTGTACCCGCCGCTGCAGGCACTGCGCGGGCGGCACAAACGACGGGCCGCATAGGCCCGGGAACTACCCGAGGGAGGTGGGCGGGTGAAGACCCTGCTCATCGACAATTACGACTCGTACACCTACAACCTGTTCCAGTTGATCGCCGAGGTCAACGGCGAGGAACCGGTGGTGATCCGCAATGACGAAAGGGGCGGCACACCCTCCGGTCTCCCCTCTCTCGCGGAGTTCGACAACGTGGTGGTGTCCCCCGGGCCCGGGCATCCCGGAAACGCCCGCGACTTCGGCATCAGCGCCCGCGTGATCGCCGAGTCCACGGTCCCCGTGCTCGGGGTCTGCCTGGGCCACCAGGGCATCGCGCTCGGGGAAAGGGCCCGGGTGGCGCCCGCCCCGCAGCCGAGACACGGGCATCTGACCAGGGTCCGGCACGACGGGCGGGACCTGTTCGAGGGGCTGACCCAGGACTTCACCGCCGTGCGCTACCACTCGCTGGCCGTGCACGAGCCGCTGCCCGCCGTCCTGGAGGCCACGGCCTGGGCCGAGGACGGCGTCCTGATGGGCCTGCGCCATCGCGAACGGCCGCTGTGGGGCGTGCAGTTCCACCCGGAGTCGGTGCTGACCGAGTACGGCCACCGCATGCTGGTGAACTTCCGCAACCTGACCGCCCGGCGGACCCGCAGAGCGCGCACCAAGAACACCGCCGTCCCGCCGGCCGTGGCGGTGATACCGAGGCCCAGGTCGGCGGCCGCCGCCTCCGGGACCGGTCCGGCGGCGGGCATCCCCCGCCCACGGCAGGGGGACCACCCCGGGCCGGCGGCTCTCGCCCCGCCAGGCGATCTCTCCCGGCCACGCGGTCTCTCCCGGTCAGGGGATCCCACCCGGCCAGGTACTCACTCCCGGTCGGGCGAGCTGTCGCGGTCGGGTGATCCCTCCCGGCCAGGTGGGCGCCCGCGCCCCGCCCATCGCCTGCACACCCGCCAGATCGCCGGTGCCGTCGACACGGAGGCGGCCTTCTCCCGTCTCTTCGCCGCCTCGCCCCGGTCGTTCTGGCTGGACAGCTCGCTCGTCGAGCAGGGCCGCTCGCGCTTCTCCTTCCTGGGCGACGACAGCGGTCCGCTCGCCGAGTTCGTGCGGTACGACGTCACGGCCGGGCGCTGCACGGTCGAGCGGGCCGGACGGCCGCCGCGCAAGGTGTCGGCGAGCGTCTTCGACTATCTGAAGCGGCAGCTGACCAGCCGCCGGGTGGACGCCGACGGGCTGCCCTTCGACTTCACCGGTGGCTATGTCGGCTACTTCGGCTACGAGACCAAGGCCGACTGCGGCTCCCCCAACACGCACCGGGCCGAGACCCCGGACGCCTGCTGGCTGTTCGCGGACCGGCTGATCGCCGTGGACCACGAGGAGGACGTCACCTACGCGGTCTGCCTGGCGGAGGACACCCCGCGGGCGGCCCAGGAGGCCGAGGAGTGGCTGACGGAGACACTGGCCCAGCTGACGTTCCTCACCCCGGGCACCCCGACGCCCGCCCCGCCCGCCGCCGAGGGGCCGGACCTGGAGGCCGCCGAGCCCTGGCTGGTGCGCGACCGGGCCGGCTACCTCGCCGACATCGAGGCCTGCCAACGGGAGCTGCGGGCCGGCACCAGCTACGAGGTCTGTCTGACCAACGCGGCCCGACTGCCCGCCCCGGCCGACCCCTACGCCTTCTACCGGGAGCTGCGCCGCGTCAACCCGGCGCCGTACGCGGCCTTTCTGCGCTTCGGCGACCTGGACGTGGCCGGTTCCTCGCCGGAGCGGTTCCTGCGGATCACCCGGGACGGGGTGGCCAAGGCCAAGCCCATCAAGGGCACCGCGCCGCGCGGGGCGACGCCCTTCGAGGACGACCGGCTGCGGGACGCGCTGGCGGCGGACGCCAAGACCCGCGCCGAGAACCTGATGATCGTCGACCTGCTCCGCAACGACCTGGGCCGGGTCTGCCGTACCGGAACCGTCCGGGTGCCCCGCCTGATGGCCACCGAGTCGTACGCGACCGTGCACCAGCTGGTGTCCACGGTGACCGGACGGCTGCGGGCCGGGACGGACGCGGTGGACTGCGTGCGCGCCTGCTTCCCCGGCGGGTCCATGACGGGCGCCCCGAAGCTGCGCACGATGGAGATCATCGACGGTCTGGAGACCGAGGCCCGGGGCGTGTACTCGGGGGCGCTGGGCTACCTCGGGTGCAGCGGCGGCGCGGACCTCAACATCGTGATCCGTACGGCCGTGATCACGGACGGCCGGATGCAGCTGGGCGCGGGCGGGGCGATCGTCCTGGACTCGGACCCGGCCGCCGAGTACGACGAGATGCTGCTGAAGACGGCCGCGCAGATGCGGGCGCTGCGGGAGCACACGGAGGCCACGGCGGACGCCGTGGAGGAGGCCGCCCGATGACGCTGCCGCTGACCCGTACGGACACGCGCACGGGTGTCCGTACGGACACCCGCACGGACACCGTCAACCTCGCCGGCCGGCTGGCCGGCCTGGCCGAGCGCCACGGCTGGACCGACCGGCCCGCCTTCCACCAGGGCCACCGGGCCTGGACCCACGGCGAGGTGCACGGGCTCGGGGCCCGGGCCGCCACGGTCCTCGCCGGGCAGGGTGTCGGCCCCGGCGACCGGGTGGTGCTCGCGCTGCCGGACGGGATCGCCTGGGTGGTGGCCTTTCTCGCGGTCGCCCGGCTCGGGGCGGTCGCCGTCCTGGTCAACCCCGAACTGCCCGCCGCCGACCACGCGTTCATGGCCGCCGACACCGAGGCCGTGCTGTGTCTGACGGGACCGGGCATGGAGGATCGTTTCATCGACCGTCCCCGCTTCGGCGCCGACCAGCTGATCGCGCTGGCCCCCGCCGCCGATCCGGCGCCCGCCCATCCGGTCGACGGGGACAGCCCGTTGTATGTGCAGTACACCTCGGGGACGACGGGCGCGCCCAAGGGGGTCGTCCACACGCATGCCCACCCGGCGGCGTACTACGACCTCATCGGCTGGCCGCTGCTCGGCATCACTGCGAACGACGTCACCCTGTCGGTGTCCAAGCTGTACTTCGCCTACGGCTTCGGCAACGCCTTCGTCTTCCCGCTCTTCTCGGGGTCCAGCGCGGTCCTGGTGGACCGGCGTCCGGCCCCGGCCGCGGTGGACGAGCTGGTCGCCCGGCACCGGGTGACCCTGCTGTACTCGGTGCCGTCCGCGTACGCGGCGCTGGTCGCCGACCGGGGCACCGGGCAGCACCGGACCTGCTTCGCCTCCGTACGGGCCGCCGTGTCGGCCGGCGAGGGGCTGCCGGCCGGGCTGGGCGACCGGGTGACGGAGTTGCTCGGCGCGCCGGTACTCGAACAGATCGGCTCCACCGAGGCCGGGCACGCCTTCTGCGCCAACAGCCTGGACCACAACCACCCCGGCACCGTGGGCCGTCCGGTGCCCGGGTTCGAGGTGGAGCTGCGCGACCGCGACGGCCGGCCGGTCCCGGACGGGCACGAGGGGGAGCTGTGGGTGCGCGGGCCCACGGTGACGCCCGGCTATCTCAACCGGCCCGAGGAGACCGCCCGCACCCTGGTCGGCGGCTGGCTGGCCACCCACGACCGGGCGGTCCGCGAACCCGACGGCGCCTACCGGCACCTGGGCCGCAGCGACGACATGGAGATGGTCGGCGGGATCACCGTCTCCCCGCTGGAGGTGGAGGCCGTGCTGCGCACCCATCCGGCGGTCCGGGAGGTCGCGGTGGCGGCGGTGCCGGACGGCACCGGCGCCGGACGGCTGCGCGCCTTCGTCGTCCCGGCCGTGAGCCCGGCGCCGACGGGGCTCCAGGAGGAGCTGCTGGCGCTGGCCCGGGAGCGGCTGGCCGCGTTCAAGGTCCCGCGCAGCGTCAGTCTCCTTCCCTCCCTGCCCCGCACCCCGACCGGGAAGCTCCGCCGCCATCTGGTCCGCCAGGGCGCTTGGTGACACCGGCCGATCTGTCTGAAAGGAACGTCTCCATGCAGGAGTCCCTCATCGGCGAGCGCGGGTTCTATCTGGGCCCGCTGTTCCGGCGGGCGGCCGACCGGCACGGCGGGGTGTTCGTCACCCTGGACCGTCCCCTGGACACCCACCCGGACCTCGGCGTCCGCCTCAGCTATGTGGAACTGGCGGACGCCGTCGAGGAGTTGTCGGCGCGACTGTGGGCGGCCGGGGTACGGCCCGCCGAGCAGGTCGTCGTACACAAGACGGACAACGTCGACATCGTGCTGCTGACCTGCGCGATATCCCGGATCGGCGCGGTGCCCGTACTGCTCTCCCCCGCACTGGCCGGTGAGGTGGTGGGCAAGATGCTCCCCAGACTCCGGCAGCCGTGGCTGGTGACGGACGCGGCGAAGCTGGCCGGCCTGGACGTCAAGGGCCTGGTCCGGCAGACGCTCACCGTCGACACCGTGCCCGGACTGGTGTCCCTGGCCGAGCACGCCGGCGCCGAGGTCCCGCCGGCGATCCGGCTGCATCCGCGCGAACCCGCCCTGATCACCCACAGCTCGGGCACCACCGGCGTCCCCAAGCTCGCCGTGCACTGTCCGCAGACCATGTGGAACCGCCTGGTCCCGCAGCAGGCGATGGGCTGGCCCACCCGCGGCGAGGTCGCCGCGCTGCACATGTCGTTCGTGCATTCCCGCTTCTACCACCTGCTCGGCGTCCTGCTGCACTTCGGCAGCCCGCTGCTGCTGATCACCGACCCGGACCCGGCGAAGGTCGGCCCGATGCTGGCCCGGCACCGCCCCGGCATCGTCGAGACCCACCCCAACACCTTCGTCCTGTGGGAGGAGCTGGCGGACGCGCCGGGCGCCCCGCTGTCCCGCGTGAAGTCGTACGGCTCGACGTTCGACGCGATCCATCCGCGCACGGTACGAAGGCTGCTGAACGCCTCGAAGCGCCGGGCTCCCTGGCTGATCCAGCTCTACGGGCAGAGCGAGACCGGCCCGGTCGCCTTCCAGTGGTTCACCCGGCGGACCGTGGCCCGTGCGGACGGGCGGCGGGTCGGGATCGGGATACCGGGGTTCACGCGCGTCCGCGTCACCGGCTCCGACGGGCTGCCCGCCGCGCCCGGCACACCCGGCCGGATCGAGGCCCGTACCCGGGGCCGCATCCTCACCTACCTCGGCGCCCGGGACCAGTACGAGCGCCAGCTGGACGGCGAGTGGTGGCAGATGGGCGACATGGGCTACCGGAACCGGCTGGGCGCCCTGTATCTGATCGACCGCGAGATCGACCAGATCGACTCCGTGCACAGCAACCTGGAGGTCGAGGACACCCTCATGGACCGCCTGGAGGAGCTGCGCGAGGTCGTCATCGTGCCGGGCGCGGACCGGGAACCGGTCCCGGTGGTGTGCGTGCGCGGGGAACGGCCGCTGGATCCGGAGCGCTGGCGGGAGGCGACCGCCGACCTGCCCGCGATGGCGGAGCCCAGGCAGTGGAAGTTCGAGGAGCTGCCGATGACCGCGACCTGGAAGGTGAAGCGAGTGGAGATCACCCGGATGCTGGCGGCGGGTGTGCGCGCGTGACCGCGACCCCGGTCGTGGTGGTCGGCGCCGGGCCCGTCGGCCTGTCGGCGGCACTGGCGCTGCGGGCGCGCGAACTTCCGGTGCTGCTGCTTGAGGCGGATCCCGAGGACCGTGAACGGCCGGGCAGCCGGGCCCTGTTCGTGCACCGTGAGACCCTCGCGCTGCTCGACGCCATGCGGCCGGGGCTGGCCGACGAGATCACCTCGTACGGCCGGACCTGGCACACCCGGCGCACCCTGTACCGGGGGCGGGAGGTGTACTCCCGCACCTTCCCGCCCCCTTCCGGCCGGCCGCCCTTCACCAGCCTGCGCCAGGTGGACACCGAGCGCTTCCTGCGGGACGCGTGCGGGCGGGCGGGTGTGGAGTTCGCCTGGAACGCGCGCGTGATCGGCGTCCGCTGCACCGCCTCGGGTGTCTCGCTGAGCTGCGCGGACGGGCGGGAGGTGAGCTGCGGCCAGGTGATCGCGGCGGACGGCGCCCGCTCCGCCGTCCGGGCCGGGCTCGGCATCCCCATGGAGGGCACGCACGGCGAGGGCTTCCACGTGGTCGTGGACGTCGCCGACCGGCCTGGCGAGGAACTGCCGCTGGAGCGGGTCTTTCACTACGAGCATCCGGGCGTCGGCGGCCGCAGCGTGATGCGGGTGCCGTTCACCGGGGGCTTCCAGGTGGACCTGCAGTGCCACGCCGGGGACCGGGCGGAGGAGTACGGCACGGAGGAGGCCGTACGCGGCTGGCTGCCCGGGGTGGTGGGCGAGGGGTACGCGGACCGGATCCTGTGGGTGTCCACGTACCGCTTCCTGCGCAAGGTCGCGGCCTCCTTCACCGACCCGCACGAGCGGGTGCTGCTCGTCGGGGAGGCCGCGCATCTCTTCCCGCCGTTCGGGGCGCGCGGCATGAACAGCGGGATCGCCGACGCGGCGGCCGCGGCGGAGGCGGTGGCGACCGGGACGGTGGCCGACTTCGCGGCCGTACGCCGGGCGGCGGGCCTGTTCAACAGCGAGGCGGCCGGGGTCGCCCTGGACCATCTGCGGCCCCGCCGCCGGATCGTACGGCTGCGGCAGCGCGCGGCCGCCGCGCTGGCGCCGGTCCTGCCGTCCTGCGGATCCTGGCTGGAGCACGCGCCCTACGGGCCACGGCACGGGGCGCCTGCGCTGGCGGGCCGGAAATACTGAGGAGGCGACGAGCGTGGGCTCACAAGTGACGTCCGGCGAGGGGCTGTTGGCGTGGTCCCCGGCCGGCGGGCTGCGGCCCGCCGAGGACGCGGCGCCCGGCGGGCGGCTGCTGGTCGCGGACTCCTGGCTGGTCCGGGACGGCAGGGTGCGCGCCCTCGACCGGCACGAGGAGCGTTTCCTGCGGTCCTGCGGCGAGTGCGGCGGGCCGCCGCTGCGTCGGCTGCTGGAGTTCTGGCAGGACATGACGGCCGCGCTGCCCCGCACCGGCGCGTGGTTCCCGCGGGTGGAACTCGCCCCCGGCTCGATGGAGTTGCGGCTGCGGCTGCGGCACACGCCGCCGCTGCGGTCCGAGGTGCGGGTGTGGGCGGCCGGCCAGTCCGATCCGCGGACCGTCCCCCGCCGCAAGGGACCGGACCTGGACACGCTGGCCCGGGTCCGCGGCCGGGCGTCCGGCGGGGGCGCGGAGGAGGCGGTGCTGGTCGCACCCACCGGGATCGTGCTGGAGGCGGCCACCGCCAGTGTGCTGTGGTGGGAGGGCGACACCCTGTGCCTGCCCTCGCCGCGGCTGCCCGTGCTGCCCGGGGTAACCGTCGCCCTGATCCAGGAGCGGGCCCAGCGGTCCGGGATCCGGCTGGCCCACCGGGAGCGGACCGTGGCCGAGCTGGACGGCCACGAAGTGTGGCTGGTCAACGCGCTGCACGGGATCCGGCCGGTCACGGAGTGGGTCGGTGAACCGCTGCGGGCGCCACGGGCGGCTCGCGCCGGGGAATGGCGGACGTGGCTGGACGGCGCGATGGAGCCGCTGCCGGGCCACTGAATCGACCGTCGAAAAGGGAAGACAAGACAATGCGCCGGATCGGATCCGACCCGGCGCATTCCTTGCTGGCTGAATTAATCCGGATTAATTCGTCCGCACCACTCTCGCTGCCCGAATTACTTTTGCTTGGGCTGATAGGCCCCGGGCACCATCCGGGTGGCGATCGCGATCCGGTTGTAGGCGTTGATGACGGTGGCCGCCCAGATGAGGGCCGCGATCTGGGCCTCGTCGAAGACCTCGGCGGCCTCGGCGTACACCGCGTCCGGGACGTGGCCGTCGTGGACGAGGGTCACGGCCTCGGTCAACTCCAGTGCGGCGCGCTCCCGTTCGGTGAAGAAGGGGGTCTCCCGCCAGGCGTTCAGCGCGTAGATGCGCTGCTCCGTCTCGCCCTCGGCACGGGCGTCCTTGGTGTGCATGTCGAGGCAGAACGCGCAGCCGTTCAGCTGGGAGGCACGGATTCTGACCAGTTCGAGGAGTTCCGGTTCGACCTTGGCGTCCTGGGCCGCGGTGACGGCGGCGGCATGCAGGGAACCCATCGCCGCGGAGACGTCGGGGGTGATTTTCTTGAGGGCCACACGGGAAATCTGATCACCATTGCTCATGGGGAGACTCTAGCCTCCGGAATTCAATTCCGAGGGCCGTTGTCCGCGAATTCGTGGGGCTCATTCACGGGACGCTGATCACAGCCGGGTCGGACAGCACCGTGCACAGGGTGTCCAGCGCTCCCGACCAGGAGTGGTCGGCGGGGGTGCCGTAGCCGAGGACGAGGGCGTCCGGAGGGGTGACGGCGGCGGCCGGGTGGCGGTGGCGCGGGGTGAGGCCTTCGACGGCGAGGCCGCGTTCGGCTGCGGCCGGGATCACCCGCCGCAGGGTGCCGGGCGGGAGCCGCAGGACGATGTGCAGTCCGGCCGCGATGCCGGTCACCCGGATCGCCGGGGCGCGTTCGGCGAGCGCGGCGACCAGCTCGTCCCGGCGCCGCCGGTAGCGGGAGCGGGAAGCGCGGACATGGCGGTCGTAGGCGCCGGAGGTGATGAACTCGGCGAGCGTCAGCTGGTCCGGCGCCCCGCAGGTGTCCACACCGCCCTTGGCCTCGGTCACCTCCCCGGCCACGGCCGGCGGCAGCACCATCCAGGCCAGCCGCAGCCCGGGGGCGAGGGACTTGCTGGCCGTGCCCAGGTAGACCACCTCGTCGGGGGCGAGGCCCTGGAGGGCGCCGACGGGACGGCGGTCGTAGCGGAACTCGCCGTCGTAGTCGTCCTCGAGGACCAGGCCGCCGGTGCGCCGCGCCCAGTCCACGACGGCCGCCCGCCGGTCGTGGTGCAGCGCGACGCCCATCGGGAACTGGTGCGAGGGGGTCAGCAGCACCGCGGCCGGACCCGGCCCCAACTGCCGGATGTCCGTGCCGAGTTCGTCCATGGGCAGCGGAACCTGGCGCAGCCCGGCCGCGGTCAGCAACTGCCAGTGCTCGTCGAGGCCGTACGACTCCACGGCGACCGTGTCCGCGCCGCGCGCCCGGAGAAGGCGGCCCAGCAGGGTCAGGCCGTGACTGAACCCGGCGCAGATCACGATGCGTTCGGGGTCGGCGCGCACGCCGCGGGCGCGGGCCAGATAGGCGGCGAGCGCGGTGCGCAGTTCGACGCGGCCGCGCGGATCGCCGTAGCCGAAGGCCTCGTTGGGGGCGGCGGTGAGGGCTCGGCGGGCGGCCCTGAGCCACTCGGCGCGCGGGAAGGCGGAGACATCGGGGAAGCCGGCCCGCAGGTCGTAGGCGGGGCGGTGGGCGGCCGTACCGCCGGCCGGGGTCGTGGTGTGCGTCCCCGAGGGCAGGGCGGGCACTCCGGCCGCCACCCTCGTGCCGGAGCCCTGCCGGGCGGTGAGCCAGCCCTCGGCGACCAGGTCGGCGTAGGCGTCGGCGACGGTGTTGCGGGCGATGCCCAGGTCGGCGGCGAGGGAGCGGGACGAGGGCAGCCGGGTGCCGGGGACCAGCCGGCCGCTGCGGACGGCCTCCCGCAGGGCGTCGGTCAGGCCCCGGCGCAGGCCCGGACCGGCCGGTTCCAGGTGCAGGTCGATACCGAGAGTGGCCCATGTTTTCCCCATGGAAATGGACCATACCTCTGGGCTGCCTGACTCCTACGCTGGAGACATGACCACCGAAGAGACGATTCAGTACGCGCCCGAGCACACCCCCCGCCTGGCCTGGGCGCAGCACGCACCCGAGGTCTACAAGGCGATGGTCCGGCTGGACGGAGCCGCCCGTAAGGGCCTGGACGCCAAGCTGTTCGAACTGGTGAAGATCCGTGCCTCGCAGCTCAACCACTGTGCCTACTGCCTCGACATGCACACCAAGGACGCGCTCGCGGCGGGCGAGAGCATCGAGCGCATCGTTCAGCTCAGCGCCTGGGAGGAGTCGAAGCACTTCTACACCGAGCAGGAGCTCGCCGCGATCGAGCTGACCGAGGCGATCACCGTGCTGACCGACGGCTTCGTGCCGGACGAGGTCTACGAGCGGGCCGCCAAGCACTTCGACGAGGTGCAGCTGACGCAGCTGATCGCCTCGATCATCGTGATCAACTCCTGGAACCGGTTCGCCGTGACGACCCGGATGGTCCCCGGGCACTACACGCCGGGGCAGCACGGGTGAGCAAGGCCGGCGTCTTCCGGTCGCTGCACCACGGGCGCCCGCCGGGAGACCCCCTCGTCCTGCCCGGACCGTGGGACGCGGCCAGCGCCCGGGCCCTGGCGGCGGCCGGCTTCCCGGCGCTGGCGACGCCCAGCGCCGGGGTCGCGGCCTCGCTCGGGTACGCGGACGGGCAGACCCCGGCGGCGGAGATGTTCGCGGCCGTCGCCCGTATCGCCCGGTCCGTGGACGTGCCGGTGTCGGCGGACGTGGAGGACGGCTACGGGCTGGCGCCGAGGGAGCTGGTCGAGCGGCTCCTGGAGGCGGGGGTGGTCGGCTGCAACCTTGAGGACTCCCACGGGGGCGTCCTCAAGGACCCGCACCGGCACGCCGAGTGGCTGGCCGAGGTCCGTTCGGCGGCCGGCGGCCGGCTGTTCCTCAACGCCCGCGTCGACACCTTCGCCCGCGGGGTCACCGATCCCGACCGGGCCATCGAGCGGGCCGCGCTGTACGTGGCGGCGGGCGCGGACTGCGTCTACCCGATCCACGCCCCGGCCGCCCTGCTCCCCCTCCTGCGCTCCGGCATCGAGGGCCCGCTGAACATGTACGCGCGCCCGGACGGCGACGGCCCCGCGGCCGCCGGACTCGGCGAACTCGGGGCCACGCGCATCACGTTCGGACCCGGACTGCTGCGGCTGGCGCTGCGGTCGCTGGACGGATTCGGACGCTAGGAGAAGGCTTCAAGGGCTTCAAGGGCTTCAAGGGCTTCAAGAGAGGACGCTAGGAGATCCACTCCTTCCACACGGAGGGATGGTCGTCCACCCACTTCTTCGCGGCCTCCTCAGGGCTCAGCTTCTGGTCCGCGATCATCAGGGAGACCTGGTCCTGGTCCGTGGTCGTCCACCTGAACTTCTTCAGGAAGGCCGCCGCCCTGCCGCCGCTGTGCGCGAAGTCCGCGTTGAGGTACTTCTGCAGCGGGGTGTGCGGATAGGCGCAGGCGACCTTGGCCGCGTCGGCGTCGCAGCCCTCCTTGTACGCCGGGAGCTGCACCTCGGTCATCGGCACCTTCTTGAACAGCCACTGGGGTGCGTACCAGTAGGTGAGGAAGGGCTTCTTCTCCTTGGCGAACTGCTTGATCTGGGTGATCTGGGCGGCCTCGGACCCGGCGAAGACGACCTGGTAGTCCAGCTTCAGGTTGCTCACCAGCGCCTTGTCGTTGGTGACGTACGACGGCGAGCCGTCCAGGAGCTGCCCCTTGCCGCCGCTCTCCGCGGTGCGGAAGAGCGAGGCGTACTTGTTCAGGTTCTTCCAGTTCGTGATGTCCGGATGCTGCTTGACCAGGTAGGTCGGCACGAACCAGCCGATGTGCCCGGTGACCCCGAGGCCGCCGCCCCGGGCGATGGTCTTCTTGTCCTCGACGTACCGCTTCTCCTGGTCCGGGTGCCCCCAGTCCTCCAGGATGGCGTCGACCCGCCCCTGGCTGAGCGCGTCCCACGCGGGCACCTCGTCCACCTGCACGGTGTCGACCCGGTAGCCCAGCTTGTGCTCCAGCAGGTACTGGGCGACGGCGACATTGGACTGCGCGCCGACCCAGGACTGCACGGACAGGGTGACCGTCTTCGAGCCCTGCGCGTTGGCGAACGGCGAGGCCTGCTTGGTCATGTCGGCGGCACCGCAGCCGGTCGCGAGGACCAGCACGGCGGCGGCGATGAGTGTCGTACGACGCATGGTCACGCTCCCTTCTCCGTGCGGCGTTCCGTGGGCTGGGTGACCCGGTCGAGCATCAGCCCCAGGCAGACGATGGCGGCACCGGCCACCAGCCCGGTCGCCAGGTCGCCCTGGGCCAGACCGAAGGCGACGTCGTAGCCGAGCGCGCCGCCGCCCACGAGCCCCCCGATGATGACGACGGCGAGGACGAGCACCACACCCTGGTTGACGGCGAGCAGCAACGCGGGCCTGGCGAGCGGGAGTTGGACCTGCGTCAGCTGCTGGCGGCCGGTCGCGCCGAGCGACCGCGCCGACTCCAGGGCGGCCGGGTCGACCTGGCGCAGACCCTGCGCGGTGATCCGTACGACGGCCGGCAGCGCGTAGACGACGGCCGCCGCGACGGCCGGGGCGCGGCCGACGCCGAACAGGGCGACGACCGGGATCAGGTACACGAACTGCGGCATGGTCTGGAAGACGTCCAGGACCGGACGCAGCGCGCGCTCCACGCGGTCGCTGCGGGCGGCGGCGATACCGGCCGCGAAACCGAGGACGAGCGTGACCGCGACGGCCGCGAGGACCTGCGAGAGCGTGTCCAGCGACGGCTCCCACACCCCGAGCACACCGATGGCGGCCATCGCGAGGACGGCGGTGAGCGCGGTGCGCCAGGTGCCGATCAGCCAGGCCAGCGCGGCGATGATGAGCAGCACGGACCACCAGGGCAGCCACTGCAGCCCGGCGCGGAGCGGATCCAGGATCCAGGTGGTGAAGTGCCCCGCCCAGTCGGCGGTGCCGCCGACGACCGGGACACCCGAGTAGAGGTGGGCGGTCATCCAGTCGACGGCGCGGTTGACCGGTTCGGCGAAGTTCAGGGTCCAGGCGGTGGGCCAGTCGAGCCGGCCGAGGAGACGGGCGGCGAGCGCGACGGCCAGGGTGCCGCCGAGGGCGTACGCCCAGGCTCGGGGGCGGGCCTGCGCCTCGGTACGCTCCCCCGCTGCCGCCGTGATGCGGTCCAGTACGACCGCGAGCAGCACGATCGGAATACCGGCGGCGAGGGCCGCGCCGACGTCGACCGAGGCGAGGGCCTGGTAGACGCGGTCGCCGAGGCCGCCGGCGCCGATGACGGAGGCGATGACCGCCATCGACAACGCCATCATGATCGTCTGGTTGAGGCCGAGCAGGAGTTCCTTGCGGGCCAGCGGGATACGGGCGGTCAGCAGCCGCTGTGTGCGGGTGGCGCCCAGCGACTCCACGGCCTCCAGGACCTCGGGGTCGGCGTGGCGCAGGCCCAGGGCGGTGAGCCGGGCCATGGGCGGGGCGGCGTAGACGACGGTGGCGAGGACGGCCGCGGGGACGCCGATGCCGAAGACCAGGACGACGGGGAGGAGGTATGCGAAGGCGGGGAGCACCTGCATGGTGTCGAGGACGGGACGCAGGGCGCGGTGCAGCCGGTCGGAGAGCCCGGCACCGAGTCCGAGCACGACACCGACGGCGACGGACGCGAGGACGGCCACGACCATCAGCGCGAGGGTCTGCATCGTCGGCACCCACATGCCGAGGGCACCGCAGACGAGGAACGCGGCGGCCGTCCCGACGGCCAGCCTTGTCCCGGCGACACGGTGGGCGACGGCGGCGGCGAGCACGGTGACGCCGGGCCAGCCCGCGGCGAGGAGGGCCAGGTAGACGGCGCGGACGGTGAGGACGACGGCGTCGCTGATGTAG
Organism: Streptomyces sp. Ag109_O5-1; assembly: GCF_003814875.1. Classification (GTDB taxonomy): domain Bacteria; phylum Actinomycetota; class Actinomycetes; order Streptomycetales; family Streptomycetaceae; genus Streptomyces; species Streptomyces sasae. Next base: position 4,853,077 of record NZ_RKQF01000001.1, read on the forward strand.
CCGAGGAAGTAGAGGAAGAGGGGGTGGGTGTCGCGGTTGTCGATGACCCAGTTGCTGGCGGAGGTCAGGGGCGCGGAGAGACTGACGGTGAGGTGGTGCGGCCAGGCGGCGGAGCCCCAGTGGGAGCCGGCGACGGGCACGAGGATCGCCGCGACGACGGCCAGGGCGAGGAGCTTGCGTACGGCGGGATGAACCGTGCGCATCGCTCGCGGAGTGGGAACACTGATCGTCGCCATCAGACGCCCTCCGGGTCGGTGCCGGGAACGGGGGGTGTCGCTCGCCCGCGCTGCCGGGGCACCGCCGCGCCCACCCGTGCCACCCCAGCGGCACGACCGCCCGCGGCCGGGCCGGCCGGATCTTCATGGCTGTCCGCGGCTGGGTCTTCATGCTTGCCTGCGGCGGCCGGGTCTTCCTGACTGCCGACGGCTGCGGAACGCCCCGTCAGGGGCGCGGGGAACTGCGCGATCGGCCCATGACCGCCCGCGGCCGAAGCACTGCCCGCAGCCGCCTTCGCCACGACGCCGAGCAACGCCTCCGCGTCCACGACCCCGACGCACCGGTCCCCCTCCACGACCCGTGCCGGGACGCCGGATCCCGCCACCACCTCGATCGCTTCGGCGACCGTCGCCCCGGGGCTCACCGCCGGCCCCGCCGCGGCCTCCGCGCCCTCCGTCGGCCTCATCGCGGTGCGGACCGTCATCACCTGCTCGCGCGGTACGTCCCGCACGAACTCCCGGACGTAGTCGTCGGCGGGCGAGCCGACGATCTCCTCCGGGGTGCCCAGCTGGACCACCCGGCCGTCGCGCATCAGGGCGATGCGGTCGCCCAGTTTGAGCGCCTCCGACAGGTCGTGCGTGATGAAGACCATCGTGCGGCCCTCCTCGCGGTGCAGGCGGACGACCTCCTCCTGCATGTCCCGCCGGATCAGCGGGTCGAGCGCGCTGAACGGCTCGTCGAAGAGGAGGACCTCGGGGTCGACGGCCAACGCCCGTGCGAGGCCGACACGTTGGCGCTGGCCGCCGGACAGCTGGCTCGGGCGGCGCTGTTCCATGCCCTCCAGGCCGACCTTGGCGACGACCCCGGCGGCCCGCTCGCGTCGCTCGGACCTGCCGACGCCCTGGATCTCCAGGCCGTACGCCACGTTGTCGAGGACGGACCGGTGCGGCAGGAGTCCGAAGTGCTGGAAGACCATCGCGGCCCGGTGCCGGCGCAGTTCACGCAGTCGGCCCTTGTCCATCGCGCGGACGTCCTCCCCGTCGATGGCGATCGTGCCGGCCGTCGGCTCGATGAGCCGGGTCAGACAGCGGACCAGCGTCGACTTGCCGGAACCGGACAGGCCCATCACCACGAAGACCTCGCCCTTGCGTACGTCGAAGGAGACGTCGCGGACGGCGGCCGTACAGCCGGTGCGGGCGCGGAGATCGGCCGGTGACAGTCCGGTCAGCTCGGGGTCCGCGGGGACCCGGCCGGCCTTCGGGCCGAAGACCTTCCACAGCCCGTCGACGGAGAAGACGGGGGTCGTCACAGCTGTCGTGACCGGGGTCGTACTCATCACGCACCGCCCTTCAGCAGGTCCACGGCCCTCTCGCCCACCATCAGCACTCCGATCATGGGGTTCACGGCCGGCATGGTCGGGAAGACGGACGCGTCGGCGATCCGGATGCCGTCGAGACCGCGGATGCGCAGCTCGGGGTCGACGACGGCCTGCTGGTCGTCGGTCGCACCCATCCGGCAGGTCCCCGCCGGGTGGTACACCGTGTGCGCGGCCTTACGGGCGTACTCGCTCAGCTCGGCGTCGCCCTGGATCTCCGGCCCGGGGCACACCTCGCGCTTCAGCCAGCCGGCCAGCGGCTCGGCCTTCGCGATCTCGCGGGCGATGCGGATGCCGTCGACGAGGGTGCGGCCGTCGTAGTCGTCCTCGTCGGTGAAGTAGCGGAAGTCCAGCGCGGGCTTCACGGACGGGTCGGCGCTGGTCAGGCAGAGGCGGCCGCGGCTGTGCGGCTTGGGGATGTTCGGGGTCATCGAGACGCCGTGCGCGGGGCGTTCGTAGCCCAGCCGCTCGGGGTTGTCGGTGAAGGGGACCTGGTAGAAGTGGAACATCAGGTCCGGGCCCGCGTGTCCGGGGTCTCGGCGGACGAACAGGCCCGCGTCGGAGTCCATCGCGGAGTTCTCGGGGATCGGGCCATGGGTCTCCCAGACGATCACCGACTCGGGGTGGTCGAGGAGGTTCTCGCCGACGCCCGGCAGGTCGTGCGCGACCGGGATGCCGAGGGCTTCGAGGTCCTGGGCCGGGCCGATGCCCGAGTGCAGCAGCAGCCGCGGGGAGTCGACCGCGCCCGCGCACAGGACGACCTCGTCGCGGGCCCGTATCAGCAGGTCCTCGCCGTCCTTGGTGCGCACGTGCACGCCCTCGGCACGGGTGCCGTCCAGCTCCAGCCGGTACGCCCAGGTCTCCAGCAGGATCGTCAGGTTCGGACGCTCGTCCATCACCGGGTGGAGGTAGGCGACGGACGCGCTGGACCGCTTGTTGTTCTCGGGGTGGTAGGCGAGGTCGAAGAAGCCGACGCCCTCGGTGAACGGCTTGCGGTTGAAGCCCTCCACGCGCGGGACGCCCAGCGCCTGCTGCGCCGCGTCGACGAAGTCGCGGGCGATGGCGTTCCGGTCCTTCTCGTCGACCGGGACGATGTTGTTGAGGAGGCGGGCGTAGTACGCCTCCATCGGGACCGCGCCCCAGCCCTTGGCGCCGGCCTGCTCCCACTCGTCCCAGTCGGACGGCAGCGGCTTGAAGGAGATGAGGGTGTTGTGCGACGAACAGCCGCCCAGCACCCGGGCGCGGCTGTGCCGGATGTGGGAGTTGCCGCGCGGCTGCTCGGTGGTCGGGTAGTCGTAGTCCAGCTCGCCGCCGAGCAGGCCCATCCAGCGGCGCAGGGTGAGGACGTCGTCGCGGTCGACGTCGCTGGGGCCGCCCTCGATGACGGCGACGGTGACGTCCGGGTTCTCGGTGAGGCGGGAGGCTATGACGGAACCGGCGGTTCCGCCGCCTATGACGACGTAGTCGTAGGTGTGGGACATGGGGAGGTACTCCAAGAGAGCTTTGTGCGTACGGCGGTCGGCGGTGGGCTCAGCCGGCGAACCAGCGCACCGGCCTCGGCGCGAGGTTCTGGTAGACGTGCTTGGTCTCGCGGTACTCGGCGAGCCCGGCGGGGCCCAGTTCGCGGCCGGTCCCGCTCTTTCCGAAGCCGCCCCACTCCGCCTGCGGGAGGTAGGGGTGGAAGTCGTTGATCCAGACAGTGCCGTGCCGCAGCCGGCCGGCCACCCGGCGGGCGCGTCCCGCGTCGGCGGTCCAGACGGCGCCGGCGAGACCGTACTCGGTGTCGTTGGCAAGGGCGACGGCCTCGTCCTCGGTGCGGAAGGTCTCGACGGTGAGGACCGGCCCGAAGACCTCCTCGCGTACGACCTTCATCTCGCGGTGGCACTGGTCGAGGACGGTCGGCTCGTAGAAGTAGCCGGTGGCGGGGCGGTCGGCGGACGGGTCGGGGCGCTTGCCGCCGGAGCGCAGTACCGCGCCCTCGGCCAGCGCCGACGCGACGTACGCCTCGACCTTGGCGCGCTGCTGCTCGGAGACGAGGGGGCCGCACTCGGCGCCGTCGGCGGTGCCGCGGCCCAGCCGGATCTTCGCCGCCCTGCGGGCGAGTTCGGCGACGAACCGCTCCCGGACCGGTTCCTCGACGATCAGCCGGGAGCCGGCCGAGCAGACCTGGCCGCTGTGGATGAACGCGGCGTTGAGGGCCTGGTCCACGGCGGTGTCGAAGCCCTCGTCCGTGGCGCAGGCGTCGGCGAAGACGACGTTGGGGTTCTTGCCGCCGAGTTCGAGGGCGACCTTCTTGACCGACACGGCGGCCGCCTGCGCGACCTTGACCCCGCTGACCAGTCCGCCGGTGAAGGAGACCAGGTCGACGTCGGGGTGCTCGGCGAGACGGGCGCCGACGGTGTGGCCGGGGCCGGTGACGAGGTTGGCGACGCCGGCGGGCAGCCCGGCCTCCGCCAGCAGCTCGATCAGTGCGATCGTCGTCAGCGGGGTGATCTCGCTCGGCTTGATCACGAAGGTGTTGCCGGCCGCGAGCGCCGGGGCGATCTTCCAGCTGGCCTGGAGCAGCGGGTAGTTCCAGGGCGTGATCAGCGCGCAGACACCCACCGGTTCGTTCACGACGACGCTGTGGATGTCGGCCGAGCCGGCGTCGACCACCCGGCCCGCGCCCTCCGCCACCACCAGGTCGGCGAAGTAGCGGAAGGCGTCGGCGACGCAGTCGATGTCGACGCGGCCTTCTTCCAGCGTCTTGCCCGCGTCCCGGCTCTCCAGCAGGCCGAGTTCCTCCCGGACGTGCACGAGCAGGTCGGCCGCCCGGTGGAGCAGGGCGGCGCGTTCGGCGACCGGGGTGCGGGGCCAGTCGCCGGTGTCGAAGGCGCGGCGGGCGGCGGCCACCGCCGCTTCCGCGTCCTTCTCGTCGCCCTCGGCGACCACGGCGAAGGGCAGGCCGTCCGCGGGGTCGATGATCTCGCGTGTCGCTCCGGAGACGGCTTCCAGCCATTCGTCTCCGACCCGGATGGTCGCTCGTGCCGTTCTGTCCGCCATGATCGGTATTGCCTTCCGTTCCTGTTCGGTGCCCCTGTGTGACAGACAGGTCACACTCGGGGACCGTCACCGCCTGCCCGTGCTCCCGGATTGCATGCGCAATCGGTGGCCGAAAGTGCGCTGCATCACTGAACAAGCGGTCAAAGCAGGACAAACAGTCAACGGAAGGTCTTCGTGGCGTGGTGACAGAGGACCGTCACGTCGTGGCGGGCGCCGGCTCGGCCTGCGTGGCGTGCCGGGGGCGGCTCTTCGTCGAGATCTGACCGACCAGTTCCCAGAAGCACACCAGTGCAGTGATGGGCGGGATCCCGAAGATCACTAAGGAGAGCAGCGCATGTGACGAGTGACTGACACACAGCGCCACGGCCACGACGGAGGCGGCCAGCACCACGCACCAGGACCGGCGCGTGCTCCGGCGCTGGACGGTGGCCCGCACCACGGAGAGCGCCGCCACGAACCACGGCCCGTACACCGTCAGCGGCCAGTACTGCGCGAGCCCCACGGGCAGCACCGACGATGCGATGCCGCGCAGCTGCTCGTAGGAGTAGCAGACGGACCAGGTCAGCATGCACACCGCGCACAGCGAGACCGCCGCGATCAGGAGCGTGATGTGCGTGACGCGCCGGCCGCCGTCGAGCAGATGGGAATCGTGACGGATCCGCCGGCGGTTGCTCCGGCGCCGGGCCGGCACGTCCAGCAGGGTGGGGGCCGTACTCACACTGGTCGGTGCGGACAGTATCTGGGCCAGTTCCTCGACCGGGTCCCAGTCGCTCGGTGCGCCGTCCGGTTCCGGGGCGCCCCATGCGTGGTCGTAGAGACCGGCATGGTCGAAGCGACCGGTGTGGTCGTAGGGACCCGTGTGATCGTAAAGACCCGTGGGGTCGTAGAGACCCGCGTGATCATAGAGACCGCTGTCGCGCTGAATCCCGTCCATCGGTAAAACCTCCACCCCCTGCCTCAGAACGCTTCGTACAGATCTGCCAATGTCCGCCGATACTCTTTTTCCATCGCGTTGATTCTCTTCAGGAAATCATCGAGCAGGTCCGAGCATGAGGTGATATCCATACTGCCGGGCCAGCGGAGCGCGGTCATCGGGTGATCTTCGGCGGTACGCCAGTCCAATCGCGTCACGGTCACCTAACGACCGTCACACGGGGCGGGGTTTGGGGCGTTCGGGGGAATTCAGTCACCCGGACGAGAACCTATAGAATACCCGGCGATTCACAATTGAAGAAATTCAGAATATGCGGGTGGTTACATTCCGTGAAAACGGAGACCGAATGAACGACGATGTGACCGGGCCCGGTTCGCCTCCGCCGTCGGTCAGGCCGGCCCCGCCCCGCCCGTCATCAGCTCCCGCACACAGCGCCGCAGCCAGGCGTGCGCCGGGTCGGCGTCGTGGCGCGGGTGCCAGGCCAGCCCGAGACCGAGCGGCGGGAGCGGCAGCGGCACCTCGAACAGGACCAGGCCGAGCGCGGTGGCCAGCGGCGCGCTCCAGGAGCTGACGAGGCCGATCAGATCGCAGTCGCGGAGCACGAAGAGGGAGGCCGGGAACGTGCCCACGGTGCCCACCACCTTCCGTTCCAGGCCCAGTTCGGCGAGGGCGTCGTCCACCGGGCCGCGCAGCTTGCCGCGCCGCGAGACGATCAGGTGCCCGGCCTCGCTCGCGAACCGCTCGGGTGTCAGCTCCCCGGTGAGGAGCGGGTGCCCGGACCGTACGACCCCGAGCATCCGGTCCTCGTGGAGGTGCTCCACATGCACCTCGGGCAGGGCGGTGTCGATCACCCCGATCTCCAGGTCGGCCGTGCCGTGCCGCAGGAACGGCGCGTCGACATGGCTCTCGGCGAGGAAGCGGACGCGGATGCCGGGCGCCTCCTCGGCGGCCCGGGCGAACAGGGGTGCGCCCAGCGGCGCGGCGATCGCGTCGTGGCCGATGATCGTGAACGTCCGGGAGACGGTCCGCAGATCGGTGTCCCGGCCCGGCGCGAACAGTGCCCGCGCCCGCTCCACCACCGCGCCCACCTCCGCCCGTACCGCGAGCGCGTGCGGAGTGGGCACCATCCGGCGCCCGGCCCGCACCAGCACCGGATCGCCGAGCGCCTTGCGGATCCGGCCGAGGGTGCGGCTCATGGCCGGTTCGGACAGATGCAGCCGCCGGGCGGCGCCCTGCACGCTCTGCTCCTCCAGCAGCACGTCCAGCGCCACCAGCAGATTCAGGTCGAGGCTGCCGTAGAGGTCGGCGGATTGCGTCATACGCAGGTATCCCTTGCAAAGGTTGCACTGGAAAGCAGACGAGTCCCGAGCCTACGGTGACAGGGCATCCCACACCACCCGCCGACTCCCAGGAGGAGCCGTGCCTTCGCACGCCCTGAAACGCCCTGTCCTGCTCGTCCTGTGCGCCTGTGTGCTGGTCGCGCAGAGCATGGTCGCCGCCATCAACCTCCTCATCCCCGAACTGAGTTCGTCCGCCCTGCACCCCTCGCACAGCGAGATCCTGTGGACGGTCGACGCGTACGTCATCGCCTTCGCCGGCCTGCTCATCCCGGCGGGTGCGCTCGGCGACCGCTACGGCCGCAAGGGCGCGCTGCTCGCGGGCCTGGCCCTGTTCGCGGCGGGCGCGGCCACCAGCGCGCTCGCCCCGGATCCCGCGGTCCTGATAGCGGGCCGCGGCCTGTCCGGCGCCGGAGCCGCGCTGATCACCCCGGCGACGATGTCGATCCTGATCCAGCTCGCCGCCCCCGAGCGGCGGGCCCGCGCCCTCGCCTCCTGGACGCTGGCGCTCGGCCTGGGCGGCGCGGCCGGCAACATCGGCGGCGGCCTGGTCGGCCAGTTCCTGTCCTGGCGGGCCCTGTTCGCGGCCATGGTCCCGCTCGCCGCCCTGCTCGCCCTGGCGGTCGCCGTCACCACCCCGCGCACCGCCCGCTCCGCACACAGCAACCTCGACCCGCTCGGCACCCTGCTCCTCACGGCAGGCCTGGTGGCGGCGCTGTTCGGCATCATCGAGGGCCCGGCGTACGGCTGGACCTCCGCGCCCATCCTCGGCTCCTTCGCGGCGGGGGCCCTGCTGACCGCCCTCTTCACCCGCCACGCCCTGCGCGCACCGCGCCCCCTCTTCGACCCGCGCGTCTTCGGCTCCGCCCGGCTGCGCTCGGCATCCCTCGGCACGGCGACCGGCTTCTTCGGCCTGTTCTCCCTCTTCTTCGTCAACTCGCAGTACCTGCAGGGCGTCAAGGGCTACGACGCGGCCGTCACCGGTTTCGCGATCATGCCGCTGACGATCGGCATGGCCCTGGTCTCGAGGCTCGCCGCCCGCTGGTCGGCGCACCCGCGCCCGGTCGTCGGCGCCGGGCTCGCCCTGATCGGCCTCGGTCTGCTCGGCGCGTCCACGGTCGACGCGGCCACGCCGTACTGGACGTACGCCTGCTGGCTCCTGGTCATCTCCGCCGGCACCGGTCTGTCCATGCCGGCCCTGACCCTCGGCGTCGTCACCTCGCTGCCGCCGCACCAGGCGGGCCTGGGCTCCGGCCTCGGCACCACGGCCCGCGAGACCGGCGCGGCGCTCGGCGTCGCGGTCACCGGCACGGTCCTGTCCGCCCACACGGACCTGACCACCGGCATGGGCCCGGCGCTGCGCACGGTCGCGCTGCTGGTTCTCGCGGCGACGGCGCTCGTCGTGGCGGGTTACGGCGGCCGCACATCGACACGTACTATCGCGTCCGACAAGGAACGCGTACTATCGCGTTCCACCGGCGCCTGAGCAACTCCCCTCACCATAAGGCCCGTTGAGGAGCCACCATGCCCGCACTCCTGAACCCCGTCCTCGATCTGCTGACCCTGCGCGGCACGGTCACCGAGGCCGAGCAGATCACCGCCCGGATGCGCCGGCTGCGCATCGACGGCGACCAGCTCGCCGGCCTCGACGTCCGGCCGGGCCAGCAGGTGCGCGTCCTGGTCACCGGGCTGACGCTCCGTACGTACTCCGTCTGGCGCTACGACCCGTCCGGCGTCGTCGAGTTGTGCGTCCTGGACCACACCGAGGGCGGACCGGGGGCCGGGTGGGGGCGCACCGTCGGGACGGGTGACCAGGTGCGGCTGCGCCGGCCCGAGGGCACCTTCACGTTGCGCCCCGAGGCCGCCCACCACGTCTTCGTCGGCGACGAGACGGCCTCGGTCGCCTTCGGCGCGATGCTCGCGGAGCTGCCCGAGGACGCCCGGATCTCCGGCTGCGTGGAGACGGGAACGGCCGCGGACCGCCTCCCCCTCGCCCACGCGGAGCGCCTCGACTGGGTGCTCCGCGGCGAGACGTCACTCCCGGAGGCGGTACGCCGGCTCGCCCCCGAACCCGGCGGGATCGCCTATGTCGCCGGGGAGGCGCGGGACGTGCAGGCGGTGCGGAAGGTGCTGGTCCAGGAGGCGGGGTGGGACCGGCGGGCGGTACTCACCAAGCCGTTCTGGACGCCGGGGAAGAAGGGCATGGAGTGAGGCTCAGGAGCACTGGGCGTCCGTGGGGCAGAACGAGTCGACCGCGGTCGTGAGCGGCCCCCGGACCAGGCCTGCGGACAGGCTCTCCGGACCGCTGGAGCGGATCGCGTAGAGGGTCCCGTCGGCGGCCTGGAAACGGTGGTCGACGACCTGGCGGGCACCCTTGCCCTTGTCGTCGTAGCGGTACGACAGTTCGGCCCAGGTGTCGCCGGAGGTACGGTCTCCGGCCCGGTAGCCGGGCTGGTGGGAGTAGCCGTAACCCGGGTCGTTCTCGGCGAGGTCGAGGGACTCCGCCGGGGTGGCCTCGGAGAGCTCGAAGATCTGCAACTGGCGCCCGTCGGACGGGGAGTCGTAGTACACGACCGGCGCCTTCTCCCCCTGCTGCTGCCGCCGCGTCCAGCCCCGCGGGACGTCGAGCGTGTAGCCGACGGGGTCGTGTGCGACGCGGTACCCGGAGGGGACGGAGGAGGCGGGGGTCGTCTCGGAGGCGGGAGACGCGGGCGACTGCGGCGACTCCGGCGACTCCGGCGACTCCGGCGAGGAGGACTTGACGCTGACGCTCGGCGCGGGGTCGGCAGCGGTGCCGGTGCCGTGGCCTCTCCCCAGGTACCAGACACCCAGCCCGGTGGCCGCGGCGACCAGCACCAGCGCGAGCACGGCGGCGGCCGTACGGCCGGTACGGCGGCGCGGCGGAACGTACCCGCCGGGCGGCGGGGGCGTCGGCGGGAGGACCTGGCCCGGGGAGGTGGGAGCCGCGGACCAGGGCGGCGGGGTGTAGGCGCGTGGCTCGTCCGGCGACGCCGGTGGGGACGAGAACCCGGCCGGGAGCGGAGGCAGTACGGAGGGCTGCGTCGGGGTCGGCGGCCAGGCGGGGCGCCCGCTCTCCTCACTGGGCTCGCGTTCGGTGCCGAGACGCTCGTATCCGCCGGGCCGGTTCTCCGGCCGCTCGGGGTTCTCCGGACGCTCCATCCGCTCCGGCCGCTCCGGCCTCTTCGAGAGGTCCGGGTGCCTTCGGTCCTGCGGCTCGTCTCCGTCGTTCCATCCGCTCATCGCGAACCCCCCGATTCACTTCACCGCGTAGCCCTTTCGACGGTAGCGGCGAAAACGGGAACGGGCCCCGTTCCGGAAGAAACCGGATCGGGGCCCGTGGGGTGCGGGAGGCTCAGATGAGGCCGAGGGCGCGGACCGCGTCGCGCTCCTCCGCCAGCTCCTGCACCGACGCGTCGATGCGGGCGCGGGAGAAGTCGCTGATCTCCAGGCCCTGGACGATCTCGTACTGCCCGTCCTTGGTGGTGACCGGGAAGGAGGAGATCAGGCCCTCCGGGACGCCGTAGGAGCCGTCCGACGGGATGCCCATGGAGGTCCAGTCACCGTCCGCCGTACCGTTGACCCAGGTGTGGACGTGGTCGATGGCGGCGTTCGCGGCGGAGGCGGCCGACGAGGCACCGCGGGCCTCGATGATGGCCGCGCCGCGCTTGGCGACGGTCGGGATGAACTCCTCGGCCAGCCACTTCTCGTCGCTCACGACCTCGGCGGCGTTCTTGCCGGCGACGGTGGCGTGGAAGATGTCGGGGTACTGCGTGGCGGAGTGGTTGCCCCAGATGGTCAGGCGCTTGATGTCGGCGACCGTGGAGCCCGTCTTCTTCGCGAGCTGGGTCAGCGCGCGGTTGTGGTCGAGGCGGGTCATCGCGGTGAAGCGCTCGGCCGGCACGTCCGGCGCGGCGGCCTGGGCGATCAGCGCGTTGGTGTTGGCCGGGTTGCCGACGACCAGGACCTTGATGTCGTCCGCGGCGTGGTCGTTGATGGCCTTGCCCTGGGGCTTGAAGATGCCGCCGTTGGCCTCCAGGAGGTCACCGCGCTCCATGCCCTTGGTGCGGGGGCGGGCGCCGACGAGGAGGGCGACGTTGGCGCCGTCGAACGCGACGTTCGGGTCGTCGCTGATGTCGATGCCCGCCAGGAGCGGGAAGGCGCAGTCGTCGAGCTCCATGGCGGTGCCCTCGGCGGCCTTGAGCGCCGGGGTGATCTCCAGGAGGCGGAGCCGGACCGGCACGTCCGCGCCGAGCAGCTGGCCGGAGGCGATGCGGAAGAGCAGGGCGTAACCGATCTGGCCGGCCGCGCCGGTGACGGTGACGTTCACGGGAGTGCGGGTCATGGCGTTCTCCGTATGACAGCTGGCGGTGGGCGTCCTTGCCCTGGCGAGCGGACGTACAAATGATCGATCTCTTGGCATCAAGAGATCCACCGGTCAGGCTATCGCGCATTCAGGAGGCCGTAGAGCGAGGGGTGGGTGTGGCTCACCCCACAAACAAGCGGCAGCCGCCCGTCCGGGAGAGGTGAGACGAGGCGGCTGCCACTCGGGGGTGCCGGTAACCGGACTCCCGTGGGGGTACGTTTCGCGTTCCCGGGAAACGGCCGGGCATTCCTCGGTACCGCGACTTTCCCCGTCGGGGTCACCTCCCCGTCGGAGTCACCCCGTCAGGTCGTGCACCCCGTCCGCCCCGACGCCAGCGTGGCGCAGGCCTTCGCCCCGGTCGCGTCCTTCACCGCGACCATCGGCGTGTACGCGATGGTGTCGCCGGTGGCCGTGATGTCGCCGCGTTCCGTGGTGGTGCCGGCCGTGATCCGCACCGAGTCGCCCCGGGCGGCGCCCGTGATCCGGCCCCAGGCGGCGCCGCAGGTCCTGCTGTAGCGGACCTCCAGGGTGGTCGCGCCGACCGTGGCGGTCTTGGCGGTGGTCACGAGGTCGCCGCTGCACCCCATGGCCTCCGCGTCCTTGCCGGTACAGCCGGCGCCCGCGCACTTCACCCCGGCCGGCAGGTCGGTGCCGGTGCCGACGGAGGGCGAGGCGGAGGCGGCGCCCTGGTTCTTCTTCCCGCCGTCGTCGTTGCCGGTGAGGAAGAGGACCGCGGCGATGACGACGACCATGCCGACGATCCCCGCGAGGAACATCGTCAGCCGCCGCTTGCCGCCCCCGGGGGCGGCCGGACCGCCCCGGGGTGCGGCGGGCCCCCGGGATCCGCTGCCCTCCCGGCGGTTCGCGTCGGGCGCCGTCGGCTGGGGCGGGATGGTGGGCGAGACACCCGCCGGCCCGGCGATCCCGGGCATCGCGACGGCACCGGCCGCGCGGCGCGCAGCCTTGCCCCCGGACCCGGACCCGGCCTCGGCACCGCCACCGCCCCCGCCTCCGGTGCCGGCACCGGCCGCGGCTCCGGTGCCGGCGGCGGTCGTGGACGCGGACGGGGGTGCCCCGAACTCCCCGAGCGCGGCCCGCGCCTGGGAGATCCGGATCGCCTCCATGGTCATGTCGTGGCGCTGCTCCGAACGGCTCCAGGCCCGTTCCGCCAGCTCCCACATGGTCGTGAGATGGACGGGATTGCTGCCGGTGACCTCGGCGAGCGCGACCACCGCGCCCTTGGGCGCCAGCAGCCGTCCGCCGAGGTACCGCTCCCAGGACGTCCTGCTGTAGCCGGTGCGGTCGGACAGTGCCGCGACGCTCAGCCCGCTGCGGTCCACGAGCCTCCGCAGTTGGGTGGCGAACTCCCTCACCTGCGGATCGAGTTCATCCGGCAGGGCTTTCCAACGAGGCATTGCTCCCCCTCTTCCCCCGGTCCTCTTTCCCCCGGTTCGGTGCCGTGTCTTCCCCGCGTTCCCCTTGCGCGTGGTGCCCCCGCGCCGGTCCCCGTTCTGGCTACCCACCGAACCGCGGCGACCCCGGAAACCGGTCCCCGAACAGGGGGCGCACAGGAGCATCGGCCCGCCGAGGTGCACCGTCGCACGCCGACCGCCATGCGGTCCAACAGGCCTCCAGCTCGCCCCGATTGGACACGTTAGCCCGCTTGTGAGGCGGCTTCGTAACATATCCGCGAACTTGTCAACACATCGACACACCGGTCACCGGCTTGTGACCTCGCAGGTCACAGGGGACTCATCGCACCCGGGTCTCACCCGAGAACCACGGCACCGACGACCGTCACGAGGAGCAGCACGAGCAGCAGCAGAACGGCGTACAGCAGCAGCCGGCCGTGCGGGCGGGGCGCCGGTTCCGGCTCCGGGCGGTCCCACCACGGCAGGGTCGGGTCGTCCTCGTACTCCCCCGCGTCCGGCGGCCGTTCCGGCTCGGCCGCCGGACGCGGCCAGGCCTGGACGGCCAGTTCCCAGCGCACGGCGTGCCGTTCGGCGTCCGCGCCGGCGAGGCCCGCGACCCGGCACAGCGCGACGACGGCCTGTCTCGGCGGCGGCTGCACGGCGTTGAGGTAGCGCTGCCAGGAGGACTTGCTGTACGCGGTGCGGGCGCCCAGCGCGACCAGGCTGAGGCCGGTGTCGTCCTTGAGGAGCCGCAGCTGCTCCACGAAGTGCCGTACCTCCGGCGGGAGCCCCTCCGGCAGCGGCTGCCAGCCGCTCATGACGCACCTCCACGGCTTCGCTCGTTGCCAGTTCGTTGCCAGTTCAGTCCGGGTGACGACAGCGGGCGGTCCGGCGGTTCCCGCAGGCAGTGGCGGTGCGGGCGGTCCGTACCGGAACCGTCACCTCTGTGCCACAGGCGTCGGACAGCCGTTGAACGGGCCCCGCGCGGTGGGAAGGCTGAATCCTGACGGCGGTCCGTCCTGCTCGGGGGAGGGGACGGGCCGCCGGTCCGTCCCCGGGGCCGCTGTCCGGATCAGCCTGCCGGGCCGCCCGGCGTCACCAGCCCCGTCTCGTACGCCACCACCACCGCCTGCGCCCGGCTGCCCAGGTCCAGCTTGGTCATCGTGCGGTTGAGGTGGGTCTTCACGGTCGCCTCGCTGATGTAGAGGCGGTCGGCGATCTCCAGGTTGGACAGCCCGCGCGCGGTGAGCCGGAGGACCTCGACCTCGCGTGAGGTCAGCACCTCCAGGTCGGGCGGTGGCCCGGCCTGGGGGCCGCCGCCGCGCTGCCGGGCGAAGGCCTCCACCAGGCGCCGGGTGACGCTGGGCGCGAACAGGGCGTCACCGCCGTCCACCGCGGTGACGGCGGCCAGCAGCCGTTCCGGGCCGGAGTCCTTGAGGAGGAAGCCGGAGGCGCCGGCGCGCAGCGCGCCGTACACGTACTCGTCGAGGTCGAAGGTGGTCAGGACGAGGACGCGCGGCGGCGGTCCGTCCGCCTGGGCGATGATGCGCTCGGTGGCCTCGATACCGTTGAGCCCGGGCATCCGGATGTCCATGAGGACGACGTCGGGCCGGGTCTCGGCGGCCAGCCGCACCGCCTCCGCACCGTCCCCGGCCTCCCCCGCCACCTCGAACCCGGGTGCGGCCTCCAGCAGCCCCACCAGGCCCGCGCGGATGAGGAACTGGTCGTCGACCACGAGCACTCTGGTCATCCGGTACGGTCGTCCCCCCGCCGTGCGAGTGTGGCCGAGGTCGGCAGGGTCAGTTCGACCGCGAAGCCGCCCTCGGGGCGTGGGCCGACGCTGATCGTCCCGCCGTAGAGCTTGGCCCGCTCCCGCATGCCAATCAAGCCATGTCCGGCGCCTGTTCGCACTCTGTCCGGATTCACCCCCTCCCCGTCGTCGAGGACGGACACGGTCAGCTCATGCGGCCCGTACCGCAGCAGCACGCGCGCGTGGGCGCGGCCGGCGTGCTTGAGGACGTTGGTGAGGGCCTCCTGGACGACACGGTAGGCGCACAGTTCGACACCGGGCGGCAGCGGCCGGGGCTCGCCGTCAACCGTGAACTCGACGGGCAGTCCGCCGCTGCGCACCCGCTCGACGAGTTCGGCCAGCCGCTCCAGGGTGGGCATGGGAGCCCGCTCGGCGGCCCGCGGATCCTCCTCCCGCAGCACCTGGAGCATGCGCCGCAGTTCCTCCAGCGCCTCCCCGCTGGTGTCGGCGATCGTCCCGAGCGCGCCCCGCGCCTTGCCGGGATTCGTCTCGAAGACGAACCGGGCGAGCCCCGCCTGCACGGAGATCACCGACATGTGATGGGCGACGACGTCGTGCAACTCCCGTGCTATCCGACCGCGTTCCTCGGCGACGGCCCGCCGGGCCCGCTCGGCCTGCTCGGCCCGCAGATGCCGGGTGAGGATGGCGGACCGCTGCGCGAGATGACCGAACCAGAGCAGCACCGAGCAGTACAGCAGCGCCTGCGTGACGACGGACAGCATCGAGGAGTCGACCGTGACGATCCCGGCGTACACCCACATGCCGGTCAGACAGAGCGCACAGCCGACGGCGATCCGGAACGGCCGCACCGACGCGACCGTGTACAGCGCCACCATGGAACCGAAGGTGCACACCACGGGCCAGTAACCGAGGCTGACATAGGCGAACGAGGCGCACAGCACGACGGCGAACACCTGCAGCGGCCACCGCCCCCGCAGCGCGATGGGCAGATGCGCCAGCCCGACCAGCGCATACGCCCGCGCGTCGAGCACCGGCCAGCCCTGCGTGGGCGACTCCCGCCCCAGCGACACGGCCATCACGACCGTCATGCACGCGAACAGCGTGTCGACGGCGAGCGGTGGCGGGTTGCGGAGGCGCATCGCCGCAGCGTAACGCCGGGGTCGCGGGCGGGGAGTCAATCGCCGGGCGTACCGCGGAAGTTGTAGGGGGTTCAACCGGGAGGGGGATTCGCCTGTGACACCGGCCCTCTACCTTCGTTCAGGGGGAAGCAGGCCCGCACCCACCGGGGGAGGTGCGGGCCACCTTTCGAACGCCGGGGGCTTCAGCGCCCCGCCAGGGGCTCGGGGCCGTAACTGATATGCGGCTACCGCCGCGCGGGCGCGACCAGCCCCCACCGGACCCGCAGCCGACACTGAACCCGATCCCTAGCTCCGCATGGTGAAGTGCAGGGTGTCCTTCAGATAGGGGATCACCAGCCATGGCTTCGGCTGCGCCATCAGCGCCAGCAGCACTATCGCCAGCCCCAGCACCCCGTACGTCACGATGTCCGTGAACCGTGACCGGACCGCCAGCATCCCCACGCTCGGCAGTACCCAGCGCATCACCGCACCGGCGAGCAGCGCCGCCCCGATCAGCAGCGCACCGATCCGGAACTGGTCCAGCGAGGTCACCAGCAGCCCCACCGCGGCGGTCGCGAGCACGACCAGCAGCGGCCACTGCCGGGCCGGCGCCGGCAGGTCCCCCGACGCGGCCCGGCCGCCCCCTTCGGGGCGAGCCGTGTCCCGGGTGAACAGCGGGAAGCGCCGGGTCGCCCGACGGCCGTCAGCCGACACTGCGCTCCGCCGCCTCGACCACGTTGACCAGCAGCTGCGCCCGGGTCATCGGCCCGACACCGCCGGGGTTGGGGGAGATCCACCCGGCAACCTCGGCGACGCCGGGGTGGACATCGCCGACGATCTTGCCGTCGGCGTTGCGGGAGACACCGACGTCGAGGACGGCCGCGCCCGGCTTGACGTCCTCGGGGCGGATCAGGTGCGGGGAGCCGGCCGCGGCGACGATGATGTCCGCGCGCTTGAGATGCGAGGAGAGGTCGCGCGTGCCGGTGTGGCACTGCGTGACCGTCGCGTTCTCGCTGCGCCGGGTGAGCAGCAGCGGCATCGGGCGGCCGATGGTCACGCCACGGCCGACGACCACGACCTCGGCGCCCTTGATCTCGACGCCGTGGCGGCGCAGCAGGGTGAGTACGCCGTTGGGGGTACAGGGCAGCGGCGCGGGCTCGCCGAGGACCAGCCGGCCGAGGTTCATCGGGTGCAGGCCGTCCGCGTCCTTGTGCGGGTCCATCAGCTCCAGGATGCGGTTCTCGTCGATGCCCTTGGGCAGCGGGAGCTGGACGATGTAGCCGGTGCAGGAGGGGTCGTCGTTGAGCTCGCGGACGACCGCCTCGATCTCCTCCTGGGTCGCGGTGGCCGGGAGTTCGCGCTGGATGGAGGCGATGCCGACCTGCGCGCAGTCGCGGTGCTTGCCGGCGACGTACTTCTGGCTGCCGGGGTCGTCCCCGACGAGGATCGTGCCGAGTCCGGGCGTGACGCCCTTCTCCTTCAGCGCCGCCACCCGGGCGGTCAGATCGGACTTGATCGCGGCTGCGGTGGCCTTGCCATCGAGAATCTGGGCGGTCATGGCTCCATCCTCCCGGATGCCGGCCCCCTGGTTCCACTCGGGTGCGCGGTCATGATCAATGATGTTGCACTTGCACAACACATCGCTAATCGGACTGGACAACCACTCGCCCGTACTTGACGATGAACGGCGCAGTATCGCGGTCCGGTGGGGGGCAAACCGCTCAGATCATGACGTACCTCCGTGCTTGTCCGCGTCGTCCCCGCAGGTCCAACGGAGGAAAACCGCCATGAGTTTCGGCTCGCCCAACAACCCCTACGGTCAGCCTCAGAACCCGCAGCAGGGTCAGCCCGGCTACGGCTACCCCCAGCAGGGCCAGCCCGGCTACCAGCAGGCCCCGCAGGGCGTGCCGCCGCAGCAGGGCTACGGCTACCCCCAGCAGCAGCCCGGCTACCCCCAGCAGGGCGGCTACGGCTACCCGCAGCAGGGTTACGGCGCGACGCCGCCGTACGCGAACTGGGGCTGGCGTTTCCTGAGCAAGCTGATCGACGGGCTGCTGTACGGCATCCCGTACATCCTCGTGATCGTGGGCGCCGGCAACAAGACCCCCGCGCTGACGATCATCGGCTTCCTCGGCCTGATCGGCCTGTTCGTCTACCAGGTCATCCTGGAGGGGCGTACCGGTCAGACCCTGGGCAAGAAGGCGGTCGGCACCCGCACGCTCAAGGAGGAGACGGGCCAGCCGATCGGTGCGGGCATGGCGTTCGTGCGCCAGCTGGCCCACATCCTGGACGGCCTGCCCTGCTACCTCGGCTACCTGTGGCCGGCGTGGGACGCCAAGCGCCAGACGTTCGCGGACAAGGTCTGCGGCACGATCGTGATCCGCAGCAACTGAGCGGCTGAACCGCCGGACCGCACTCCAAGGGCCGTGTCCCCCTCTTTCCGGGGGGACACGGCCCTGGTGTTTGCGCCTACGCGTCCGCGACTCAGTGGAAGAAGTGCCGCGTCCCCGTGAAGTACATCGTCACGCCGGCCTTCTTCGCGGCCTCGACGACGAGTTCGTCGCGGACCGAACCGCCCGGCTGCACCACGGCCTTCACACCGGCCGCGGTGAGGATCTCCAGGCCGTCGGGGAAGGGGAAGAACGCGTCGGAGGCGGCGTAGGAGCCGCGCGCCCGCTCCTCGCCGGCCCGCTCGACCGCGAGCTTCGCGGAGTCGACGCGGTTGACCTGGCCCATGCCGACGCCGACCGAGGCGCCGTCCTTGGCGAGCAGGATGGCGTTGGACTTCACGGCCCGGCAGGCCTTCCAGGCGAAGGCGAGCTCGGCCAGCTCCGCCGCGCTCAGCGCCTCGCCGGTCGCGAGGGTCCAGTTGGCCGGGTCGTCGCCGTCGGCCTGCAGCCGGTCGGTGACCTGGAGCAGCACACCGCCGTCGACGGGCTTGACCTCGACCGGGTTGGCCGGGGCGCCCGGCGCCTTCAGGACGCGGATGTTCTTCTTCTTGGCGAGGGCTTCGAGCGCCCCCTCCTCGTAGTCGGGCGCGACGATGACCTCGGTGAAGATCTCGGCGACCTGCTCCGCCATCTCCTTGCTCACCGGCCGGTTGACGGCGATCACGCCGCCGAACGCGGACAGCGGGTCACAGGCGTGCGCCTTGCGGTGCGCCTCGGCGACATCCGAACCGACCGCGATGCCACAGGGGTTGGCGTGCTTGATGATCGCGACGCACGGCTCGTCGTGGTCGTACGCGGCACGGCGCGCGGCGTCCGTGTCCGTGTAGTTGTTGTACGACATCTCCTTGCCGTGCAGCTGCTCGGCCTTGGCGAGGCCGCCGCCGGCGGCGTCGACGTAGAGGGCGGCGGGCTGGTGCGGGTTCTCGCCGTAGCGCAGGGTGTTCTCGCGCTCCCAGGTGGCACCCAGGAAGTCGGGGAACTGCGACTCGTCGACGGGGGCGTACTCCGAGGCGAACCAGGAGGCCACCGCCACGTCGTACGACGCGGTGTGCTGGAAGGCCTCGGCGGCGAGCCGCTTGCGGGTGGCCAGGTCGAAGCCGCCCTCGGCGACCGCGGCGAGGACGTCGGCGTACCGGGCCGGGCTGGTGACGACGGCGACCGAGGGGTGGTTCTTGGCGGCGGCGCGGACCATCGAGGGGCCGCCGATGTCGATCTGCTCGACGCACTCGTCGGCCGAGGCACCGGAGGCGACGGTCTCGCGGAACGGGTAGAGGTTGACGACGACGAGGTCGAAGGGGGCCACGCCCAGCTCGTCGAGCTGCTTGCGGTGGCTGTCCAGGCGCAGGTCGGCGAGGATGCCGGCGTGGACCTTGGGGTGCAGGGTCTTGACCCGGCCGTCCAGGCACTCCGGGAAGCCGGTGAGCTCCTCGACCTTGGTGACGGGGACTCCGGCGGCGGCGATGCGGGAGGCGGTGGAGCCGGTGGAGACGAGCTCGACGCCCGCCTCGTGCAGCCCGCGCGCGAGGTCTTCGAGGCCCGTCTTGTCGTAGACGCTGACGAGCGCCCGTCGGATGGGCCGCTTGTTGCTCTCGGCGGTCACTGGATAACTACCTTTCGTCCCTCAATGCGATAGCCGTTGCGGGCGATCCGCCCCACGACCTCGACGAGCAGCCTTCGCTCGACGTCCTTGATGCGCTCGTGCAGAGCGCTCTCGTCGTCCTCGTCCCGGACCTCCACCACGCCCTGAGCGATGATCGGCCCGGTGTCGACGCCGTCGTCGACGAAGTGGACGGTGCAGCCGGTGACCCTGGCGCCGTACGCGAGCGCGTCGCGTACGCCGTGGGCTCCCGGAAAACTGGGCAGCAGCGCGGGGTGCGTGTTGACGGTGCGCCCGCCGAACCGCGCCAGGAACTCCTTGCCGACGATCTTCATGAACCCGGCGGAGATCACGAGGTCCGGTTCGTGGGCGGCGACGGCGTCGGCCAGCGCCCGGTCCCACTCCTCGCGGCTCCCGAAGTCCTTCACCCTGGTCACGAAGGTGGGCAGCCCGGCGCGCTCGGCACGCGCGAGCCCCTCGATGCCGTCGCGGTCGGCGCCGACGGCGACGACCTCGGCGCCGTAGGCCTCCGCCCCGGTCTCGGCGATGGCGTCGAGGAGCGCCTGGAGGTTGGTGCCGGATCCGGAGACCAGCACGACGAGGCGCTTGGCCACGGGCTTGGCGGCCACGGCGGGGCCCTTTCTCGGGGGAGCGTCGGTACGGCGGCCGGTCCCGTACGGCGCTTGTACATTCGTACGAGTGCTTCGCGCCCCCGGATACGGGGAAGTCTACGAAGCGGCCGACCGTCAGCAACGATACCGGCACACCGGGCGGCCCCCACGGGACGGGGGCGTGGCCGGAAGGTAGCGTCTGGGAAGTACCGCGACGGGAACGTGTCCGGGATACGGCACGTTCACGAGGTAACCAGCCGTTTCATCCGCCGTATCGATCCGCCATATCCGTCAGCATTCGCCAGCCGTGTTCATCAGTCGCATTCATCCGCCGTATTCATCAGTCGTATCGATCTAGGGGAAGACGCTCACTTGATGCCGGACCGCAGCCTGGGACTTCGCCTGCTCCCCCCGCAGTCGGTGCAGGGAGGGACGCGTTTCGCCGTGCTGCTGCGGGAGCGGCCGGCCTCGCCGCCGGACGCGCCCTCGGACCGGCCGAAGAGCGACCAGCAGGACGACAACCCCTTCGCCCCGCCGCCGGAGGGCACGCCGGACAGCCCGTGGCGGCCGCGCCGCCCCGCCGGTGACCGCGACGAGCAGTCACCCTGGGGCAGCCAGTGGAGCGACCGCCAGCCCGGCCGGCAGTCCGGCGGCTTCGGCGAGCGTCCCGGCCGCGGCCCGGGGGGCGACGGCCAGGGTGGCCCCGGTGGCCCCGGCCCCGGCATGCGCTGGGACCCCACGGACCCGACCCAGCGCCGGGCGCGGTACGCCCTGCTGTGCGGGATGTGGGCGTTCTTCTTCGCCCTCTTCAGCTGGCCGTACGTCGCGCTGCTGCTCGGCGCGCTGGCCATCTACTGGGGCGTCAGCGCGCTCCGCGCCAAGCCGCGCAACCCCGACGAGGCCGCAGGCGGCCGCCCCCAGACGACGGCGGCGATCAGCGGCCTGGTCACGGCGTCCCTGGCGCTGGCCCTGGTGGCGGCGAGCTTCACGGCCCAGCTGGTCTACCGCGACTACTACACGTGCGTCACGGACGCCCTCACCAACGAGGCCCAGCAGTCCTGCGACCATCTGCTGCCGAAGGAGCTGCGGCCCTTCATGGGGAGCACGAACAGCTGACGGCCCGGACGAGGCCCCGTGGTCAGGAGCCGTCCACGCCCTCGCCCGGTTCGGAGACCTCCCGCAGCACCTCCCACCTGGCCCTGCGCGCCACCTCGTCCTGCCAGGGATCGGGCAGCGGGGCCGCGGGCGGGGGTGTGCCGGGCTCGGCGGACAGGGCCGCGTAGGGGTCACGGGCCGACGGCGCCTCGCGGGGCTCGGCGGGCGGTACGCCGTAGGGGTCGGCGGGGAAAGCTGGGAAGGGCCGGACCGGCGGAACGGGGTACGGCTCGGCCGGGAGCGCCTCGTACCTCTCCTCGAACGTGTCGCCGTCGCCCTGGCCGGGCAGGGGTGCGGCCGACGCGACCGGGGTGGAGGGCTCCGACCGCACACCGGTCCGCTTCTCCGCGGCCCGCCTCTCGGCCGCCTCCGCCCGCTGCCTCTTGGCCGCATGCTTCTCCGCGGCCCGCTTCTCGGCCCGCCGCCTCTTCGCCGCCTGCTTCTCCGCGGTCCGCTGCTCCGCCGTCCGCCGCTTGGCCGCCCGCCTCTCCGCGGTCCGTCTCTTCGCGGTGCGGTTCTCCGCGGCGCGGTTCTCCGCGGCGCGCTCCTCCGCCGTCGTCGTGCTGCCGAACCCCAGCCAGGCCGCGAGCGAGGCGGTGCCCCGCCCCCGCCACTTCCGCACCGCCAGGGCCGCCGGCACCCCCACGCCGACGAGCCAGACGGCGGTCGCCGTGCCCGTCTGCCACCAGACGGGGCCGAAGCGGGTGAGCCCGGAGACGCCCATGGGGCCGCCGGCCAGCCCGGCCAGCGCCGCGAGCAGCAGCGCGCACAGCAGTGCCGCGAGCGTCACCACCCCGGCCGTGCGCCCGGTCGTCCACTGCCGTTCGGCCGCCCTCTTCACCACGAACCACGCCACCGTCACCCCGGCCGCCACCGGTACCGCCGCCCCGGCCAGCCAGTTCACCGGTGTCCCGGGCCCGTTCACCGGCACGGCCGCCAGCAGGGGAAACGGCGGGAGCAACGGTGCCCGGTCGGAGGCCAGAGGGTTCACGAGATGCCCGGCGCCGAGCGCGAAGCCCGGGCCGACGGCATACGACGCCGACCACACCGCCGCGTTGGGGACGAGACAGACACAGAGGAGCAGGACGGCGCAGCGCCCGGTCCAGCCCGCCGTCAGCTGGAGGAAGGAAGCCCGCGTCGCGTCGCCGTGCCCCACCAGCGACACCACGAGCAGCGTCGTCCCGCCCCCGAAGAACACGACCGTTCCGGCCAGGGACGCGCGGACGGCCGTACCCCACCGCACCCGGGTGTCCCGCCCGAGCAGCAGCCGCCGTACCGCCCGCGGCAACACCCGGACCAGACTCGGCAGCGGCTCGCGCGGACGGCCGTACGCCGTCCACACCCCGGCGCCCGCTGCGCCCGTCGCGAGCAGCGGCAGACACACCGCCACCCACCCCCACACCGGCCGCAGTTCACCGCCGGACGCGTACAGCGCGACGCAGCCGCCGACACCGAGGTAGCCGGTGACCACGCCGGTCCACGCCGTCCGGGCCCGGACCGGCGGCGCGTAGGCACCCGCGCCGTCCGGGGCGTCCACCGCCTCCCGCGCACCCCGGTACACCAGTAGCGCCGGCACCACGAGCAGCAGCAACGGCGTCACCCCGACCGGCGCCGGCACCCCGGACAGGGTGTGGATACGGACCAGTTCGACACCGTGGGCGAGGAGCCACAGCGCCGCCGCGAGATGCAACGCGCCGCCCGGACCGCTGTCGGGATAGGGCGAACTGACCCAGAGCGCCATCACCAGCACGGAGAAACTGCCGAGTCCGAGCCCGGCCGCGATCGCGCCGCCCAGGAGGCTCGCGCCGAACCCGGGGGAACGGTCGCGCAGCCGGGTGAGCAGGGCCGAGAACGACGGTCGGCGGACGGTCATGTTCATCACGACCGCCATGCTCCCAACGACACGCGCTTTCCCGTCGTAACGGGCGAACCACCGAAGTGTCGCTCAATATATGTTTATGTGCTTTTTCGTAGGAAGGTACGCCAAGTGACGCAGAGCCCGGCCCACGCCGACCAGGCCGTACCGGCTACCGCCCTGACGCCCGCTCAGGCCTTCGACGCGCTGTACGCGTTCTGCGCCCCGGCCCTGGTACGGCAGACCTATCTGCTCACCGGGCGCCGGGAGCTGGCGCGGGAAGCCGTCGAGCAGGCCTTCCAACTCGCCTGGCAGAACTGGCCGCAGGTGGCCCGCGACCGGGACCCGGCCGGCTGGGTGCGCGCGGTGGCGCACGAGTGCGCGCTCTCCCCCTGGCACCGGTTCCGGCTGCGCTACCGGCACCCCGAGCCCCCACCCGCCGACGCGGCCGACCGCGCCCTGCTGGACGCGTTGCTGAAACTGCCGCCGACGTACCGCCGCACGCTGCTGTTGTACGACGGCGTCGGGCTCGACCTGCCGGAGACGGCGGCGGAGACGGAGGCGAGCACACCGGCGGCGGCGGGCCGGCTCACCCGGGCGCGCCGGGAGGTCGCGGCGCGGGTTCCGGAACTGGCGGACACTGCGGAGCTGCACCGGCGGCTGACCGAACTCGCCTCGGCGGAGCGGTTGCGTGCCGCTCAGCCGCCGTCGGTCCGTACGTACGCGGAACGCCGGACCCGGTTCTGGACCCGGTCCGCCCTCGCCTTCACGGCGGCGATCGTCGCGGCGACCACCCTCACGCTGCGGACGGCGCCGACGCACTACGAGGCACCGATCGGCCCGGCACAGGCGATCAGCGGGGTGCCTGCGGAGGTGGGGCTGGGGCCGTTGTCGGCCGGGGAGCGGGCGTTGCAGGCGAAGCTCCGCGGGGCGGCCGAGAAGGGGCCGGAGAGGTTGGTGCCTGTGGCGAGGTAGACCGTCGGGATTGGTACCGGTGGCGAGGCAGGACGTCGGCTGCGGGCCGGTGGGGGCCGGTCGCGCAGTTCCCCGCGCCCCTTATGGGGCGCTTCCCAGCCGCGTCTTTCATCCAGCCGCGGGCAGTCGTGCCGCTGGGGCGGCACGGGTGGGCGCGGGCGGCACCCATCCAGCGTGGCTAGCGTCAAGGCCGGTAGACCCGCCCCCACTCACCGGAACGGGCCTACCGACCTACAGTCACGCAGTTGTTCAGCCGGCCAGGATCTCGCGGGCCAGCTTCGCCGTCTCGGTCGGGGTCTTGCCGACCTTGACGCCCGCGGCCTCCAGGGCCTCCTTCTTCGCCTGGGCGGTGCCCGACGAACCGGAGACGATGGCGCCGGCGTGGCCCATGGTCTTGCCCTCGGGGGCGGTGAAGCCCGCGACGTAACCGACGACCGGCTTGGTCACGTTCTTCGCGATGAAGTCCGCGGCCCGCTCCTCGGCGTCACCGCCGATCTCGCCGATCATGACGATCAGGTCGGTCTCGGGGTCGGCCTCGAACGCGGCGAGCGCGTCGATGTGCGTGGTGCCGATGATCGGGTCGCCACCGATGCCGACGGCGGTCGAGAAGCCGATGTCACGGAGCTCGTACATCATCTGGTACGTCAGCGTGCCGGACTTCGAGACCAGGCCGATACGGCCCGGCTTGGTGATGTCGCCCGGGATGATGCCGACGTTCGACTGGCCCGGGGTGATGATGCCGGGGCAGTTCGGGCCGATGATGCGGGTCTTGTTGCCCTTCTTGCCCGCGTACGCCCAGAACGACGCCGAGTCGTGCACGGCGATGCCCTCGGTGATCACGACGGCGACCGGGATCTCGGCGTCGATGGCCTCGACGACCGCGTCCTTGGTGAACTTCTCCGGCACGAAGATGACGGAGACGTTGGCGCCGGTCTTCTCGATGGCCTCGGCGACCGTACCGAATACCGGTACCTCGGTGCCGTCGAAGTCCACGGTCTGCCCCGCCTTGCGCGGGTTGACGCCGCCCACGACGTTGGTGCCGTCGCCCAGCATGAGCTTGGTGTGCTTCATGCCCGTGGCGCCGGTCATGCCCTGGACGATGACCTTGCTGTCCTTGTTGAGCCAGATAGCCATGGTGTGTTGTGTCCTCGTCCTGAGTGCTTACTTGGCGGCGTGGGCCAGCTCGGCGGCCTTGTCGGCCGCGCCGTCCATGGTGTCGACGCGCTGCACCAGGGGGTGGTTGGCGTCCGTGAGGATCTTGCGGCCCAGCTCGGCGTTGTTGCCGTCGAGGCGGACGACGAGCGGCTTGGAGACGTTCTCGCCGCGGTCCTCGAGGAGCTTGAGGGCCTGGACGATGCCGTTGGCGACCTCGTCGCAGGCGGTGATGCCACCGAAGACGTTGACGAAGACCGACTTGACGTCGGGGTCGCCGAGGATGATCTCCAGGCCGTTGGCCATGACCTGGGCGGAGGCGCCACCGCCGATGTCGAGGAAGTTGGCGGGCTTGACGCCACCGTGGTTCTCACCGGCGTAGGCGACGACGTCGAGGGTGCTCATGACGAGACCCGCGCCGTTGCCGATGATGCCGACCTCGCCCTCGAGCTTGACGTAGTTGAGGTTCTTCTCCTTGGCGGCGGCCTCCAGCGGGTTGGCCGCGGCCTTGTCGTGGAGCTCCTCCCAGTCCGCGTGGCGGAACTCGGCGTTGTCGTCCAGCGACACCTTGCCGTCGAGGGCGATGACGTCACCGGAGGCGACCTTCGCGAGCGGGTTGACCTCGACGAGGAGGGCGTCCTCCTTGATGAAGGTGTCCCACAGGCGGACCAGGACGTCGGCGACCTTGTCGGCGACCTCGGCCGGGAACTTCGCCGCGGCGACGATCTCCTTGGCCTTGGCCAGGTCCACACCGTCGATCGCGTCGATCGGGGTCTTGGCGACGGCCTCGGGGCGGGTGGCCGCCACCTCCTCGATCTCCATGCCGCCCTCGACGGAGGCGATGGAGAGGAAGGTGCGGTTCGCACGGTCGAGGAGGAAGGAGACGTAGTACTCCTCGAGGATCTCCGGGGCGGTCTCGGCGATCATCACCTTGTGGACCGTGTGGCCCTTGATGTCCATGCCGAGGATGTCCGTCGCACGGGCGACGGCCTCGTCCGCGGAGGCGGCCAGCTTGACGCCACCGGCCTTGCCGCGGCCACCGACCTTCACCTGCGCCTTGACGACGGACTTGCCGCCCAGCCGCTCGGTGATCGCGCGCGCCGCCTCAGGCGTGTCGATGACTTCACCGGCCAGCACCGGTACATCGTGCTTGGCGAAGAGGTCCCTCGCCTGGTACTCGAACAGGTCCACGCGCTTCCGTCCCTATCAGTGATCTCGCGGTTCGTTGGATGCGTGGGCGTGCCGCGAAGGGCAACGTGACGTCCGCATGGGTCACAGGGGAAGCGCACACGGTGTCCGAGCGCGCGGCATGTCCGTCTCGCAGGTTATCGCCGGTTGCGGGGGCGCCCTAAATCGAGGGTCACACCTGAGCGGTGATACCTGTCACATGATGCCGGGTATCCAGCGGTTTTCTGGCACGGCGTGCCGTCTTGAGGCGCCTTTGGGGTGCCTTCGGGACGAAGTGCGAGGCCTCACCGGGCCGGGGTTGGCCCGGTGAGGCCTCAGGCCCCAGGGCCGGCCTTAAGGAACGGCCCTGGAGGCTTGGCCGGCGATCACCGTCCCCATGGGATCACCGGCCGGATCCGCGGGGCTCCGGCCCGGACGGACCGACGGTGTTCGGTCGTCCGGGCGCGGCCGCCCCCCGGAGTCAGACGGAGTAGGTCCGGGCGGCCTGCGGGCCGTGGACGTACCCCGGGGTCATGGAGTCGGCGACCTGCCGGACCCCGGCGACCGCGTGCGCGGCCAGCGGGGTGGCGGTCACGTCCTGCGCGAGCGGCACGGCGGCCGCGACGACCGGCTGCGCGTCGCCGACCGCGCCGTACGCCAGCGCCTCGGCGCCGCCCAGGACGGGTCCTGCCAGGTCCTCCGCATAGGTGGTCACGTGTCCGGTCACCCCGTACGCGAGCGGCGGCACGGCACCGACGACCGGCCGGACGTCGCCCACGGCGCCGTACGCCAGCGCCCGGGCGTCCGCCACGGCCTGCCCGGCGACCGGCACGACCCCGTGCACGGCGGTCGCGGCGACGGGCGGCAGCACGGCGCCGACGGCGTCCTGGGTGACCTCCCCGACCAGCCCGGTGGCGTACGGCGGCACGTCCGCGACGGCCGGGTACACCTCGCCGACGGCACCGGTGGCGACGCTCTGGACGCCACCCACGGCCTCCGTGGCGGTGCCGTGGACGCCCGTCACCGCGTGCTCGGCGACCGGCAGTACGGCGGCGACGGCGACGGTGGCCGTGCCCCCGACTCCGCCGGCCGCGCCCTCGGCGACCGGCACCACCCCGGCCACCGCGCCGGTGGCGGCGCCGTGCACGTCCCCGACCGCCGATCCGGCCACCGGCAGGACCCCGTGCACGGCGTCGGAGGCGACCGGCGGGACGACGGCGGCGGCCGTGCCGGTGACGACCGGCGTGAGCGTCCCGGGCACGGCCCGCACCGTGCCGACCACACGCTGCCCGGCCCCGCCGACCGTGCCGGTGACGTGCGCGGGAACGGCGGCCACGGCGGCGTCGGCGACGGTCGTCACCTGGCCGGCCGTGGCCGCCGCCTGACCGGCCGTGGCGGTCACGGGACCTGCGGTACGGCCCGCGCCGGCCACCGTGCGCCGCACCTGGGTCCGTACGGCTCCGTCGACGCCCTGCACCTGGGTGCGGGCGGCCGCCTGGGTCGCCTGGAGCTTGGTCTGGACGGCGGCCAGCGCCTGCTCGACCTCCGGGGCGAAGGAGGCGAGGGGGCCGAAGAGGTAGTCGATGTCGTCCTGGGGAACGGCCGGGGACGTGGTGTCCGTGGCGGTCGCGGCGACCTCGGCGGCCGTGTGGTGGGCGGTGTGCACGGCCTGGGCGGCGTGCGCGGCCTCCGCCCGGACCTGGTTCTCGGCGTTCTCGGCCTTGGCCTTCGCCTCGGCCTTGGCCTTCGCCGCACGGGCCGCCTGGGCGCCCTTGATGGCCTGGCCGCCCCTGATCCTGGAGGCGGCGGCACGACCGGCCTGGTCGGTGGTGCCGGTCGAGGTCTGGGCCGACCGCTGGATGTCCTGCACGGTGCTCGTCGCCTTCGCTGTGGTGTCCGCGACCGTCGAGGTGACGGTGCCGGTGACGTCGGACACGACGCCGTCGACCGTGTCGGTGAGGGTGCCGGTGATGCCGCCGGTGCCGGCATCCGTGGCGTCCGGTGCGGAGACGGACGCGGCGGGCAGTTCGTCGGCGCTGGCCGCGGCCGAGCCGAGCGCCCACGCGCCGGTCACTCCTGCGGCTATGACGATGGAGCGGCGGATGTTCTTGTTCATGCGTGCGTCAGATCCTTCGGGGCTCCGGTGCGTTCGGGACGCGGACGCGGAGCCGGGAGGGCTTCCGGTGGTGCCGGAAGCGCGGCTGGGGACATCGCCGTCCGGAGGCGTTCGGAGGGGGATCCGACGGAGGGGGATCCGAAAGGGGGGATCCTGGGGGTCCGGACGGACGGGCAGACCTGTTCCGCCCCCGCGCGACAGGTCCGTGGCAGGGAAGGGGGTCGCCGGTCCTAGCCGGGGAAGACGGGGATGTCCCGGAACATGTCCCGGGTCCCGGCCGCGTCGACGCGCGCGGCGGCACCGGGCACGAGCCGCAGCGGCGCCCGGCCGGCGAAGGTCACGGCGTACGCGTCGGCGTGCCGCGAGGCGGTGCCGTCGACCGCCGACTTGCCCAGCGCACCGTCCGGGTCTCCGGCGGGCGCGGGACGGGTGGGAGCGTCCGTGGTGCCGACGGCACGGTGGACGGCGGCGCGCTGCGCCCCGCCCTGAGCAGGGGGCACGACGGCGATCCGCGGCCCGTACGACACAGCGGTGGTCGCCGGTGCCTTCGTACGGGGCTTCCCGTGCCCGGCGTCATGCGTGACCGTCGTCCGCGGCTGCGCGGGACGGGGCGCCGACGTGACCGGCGCCGGGAGCAACACGCCCGGCAGCTCGGAGACGACGGGGAGCTCCGGCACCTGCACCACCGGCGTGACGGGCAGCGCGGGCAGCTCGGCCGGCAACTGCTCCGACACCTGGCGCACAGTCTCGTCGAGCGAGCGGGTCACGGTCGAGGTCGTCGAGGTCACCGTCCGGGTCACGGAACGGACGGTCTTGCGCACCTCGGGAACCCCGAGCGCCTTGTCGGCCACCGGAACGTCGGCCACCGGTACCACGGGCGCCGCCACGGTGGCGGGCTTCCGCGCGGCGGCCGCCTTGTGCGGCCGGTGCGGCGTCACCAGGTCCCGCAGCGGCACCTTCCGGGTCACGATCGACGTCACGACCGAGGTCGACGACGGTGTCGAGGACACCCCCTCCGCCGCCTGCGCCTGCTCCCCGCAGAAGAAGCCGAGCGCGAGCAGTCCGCCGACCAGCAGCGCCAGTTGCAGCGCACGCCGTCCCGCCACCGTGCGCAAGACACGCATGGCGGCACCGGGCAGAACTGCTGGCGAGGTCAAGACGGGGAGGGTCCTCCCGTGCGGCGGAACAGAGCAGAGGGAACGCAACGGCGTGAAGACCGGTGAAAGACCGGTGGAGACATCGATCCTTGCACGGGACTCCCGAGGTCGCGCAAGCCCCCCGTTACCGATGGGTAGTCATGTCCGTTATAACACTCGGAGTCGGGTATCGCTGAGTCGACAAGTCCCCCGCCGGATCCGGCCTCACAGTCCTCACACGGCGTCCGGAACCGGTATGGGCCGCTTCTCGATAGCCGCCGCCATCACCTCCGGGAAGAGATCGGGCGTGCACGCGAACGCCGGTGCCCCCAGCGCCGCGAGCGCGGCCGCGTGCTCCCGGTCGTACGCGGGCGCCCCCTCGTCAGACAGCGCGAGCAGCGCCACGAACTGCACCCCCGACGCCTTCATCGCCGCGACCCGCTTGAGCATCTCGTTCCGTATCCCGCCCTCGTAGAGGTCGCTGATGAGGACGACGACGGTCTCGGCCGGCCGGGTGATCTGCGACTGGCAGTACGCCAGCGCCCGGTTGATGTCCGTACCGCCGCCGAGCTGGGTACCGAACAACACGTCCACCGGGTCGTCGAGCTGGTCGGTGAGATCGACCACCGCCGTGTCGAAGACGACGAGCCGGGTGTCGATCGACCGCATGGACGCCAGCACCGCCCCGAACACGGACGCGTACACCACCGACGCGGCCATCGACCCGGACTGGTCGATGCAGAGCACCACTTCCTTCTTCACCGACTGCGAGGCCCGCCCGTACCCGATCAGCCGCTCCGGCACGATCGTCCGGTACTCCGGCAGGTAGTGCTTGAGGTTGGCCGAGATCGTGCGGTTCCAGTCGATGTCGTGGTGGCGCGGCCGGTTGATGCGGGCGCTGCGGTCGAGGGCGCCGGTGAGGGTGGCCCGGGTGCGGGTGGCCAGCCGCTTCTCCAGGTCCTCGACGACCTTGCGGACGACCGCCCGTGCCGTCTCCTTCGTCGTCTCCGGCATCGCCTTGTTGAGCGAGAGGAGCGTGCCGACCAGGTGGACGTCGGCCTCGACCGCCTCCAGCATCTCCGGTTCGAGCAGCAGTGCGGCGAGCCCGAGCCGGTCGATGGCGTCGCGCTGCATGACCTGGACGACGGAGGACGGGAAGTACGTCCGGATGTCCCCGAGCCAGCGCGCCACCGACGGCGCCGACGCCCCCAGCCCCGCCGAACGCTCCCGCCCCGACTGCGCTCTGTCCCCCTTCCTGTACAGCGCGGCCAGCGTCCCGTCCATCGCCGCGTCCCGCCCCGACAGCGCACACCCGGTCCCGTCGGCGGCCTCGCCCCCGAGCACCAGCCGCCACCGCCGCAGCCGTTCCCGCGCGGGGTCGTCCGGACCGCTGCCGGTGTCCCTCACGTCCGTGGTCATGTCCCCGCCCCCACAAGGCCGTTGTCCGGATTCTTCTCGTCGGTTCCATCGAGCCCGAGCAGCAGCCGCAGCACGGGCAGTACGGCGTCGGCGCGCCCGGTGTCCGTCTCAGCGCCGAAACCCGGTACCGCGGCGGTCTGCCCCGCCCCTAGGGGCCGCTCCCCAGGCCCCCTGCGCACCAGTTCGCCGAGCGTTCTGCGCACCCCCGGCTCGTACGCCGAGAAGGTCCGCCGCAGCAGTGGCAGTACGTCCGTGAACGCCTCCACCGGCACCCCGGTCAGCCAGGCGTCGACCAGACCGAGCAGCCGCTCGTCGTGCACGAGCAGCATCCCGCCCCCGCCGCTCCCCCCGACGAACCCCTCGATCCAGGCCGCCGCGTCCGCCGGCGGGGTCCCCGGCGAGAGCACCAGCCCCATCAGCCGGGCCGCCTCCTCCGCCCCCAGCTCCCCTTCGTCCAGCAGGATCCGCACAGCCCGCCCGCGCAGCACCCCGGGCACGGTGTCCCGCCCGGACAGCGTCCGCAGCACGGCCCGCCAGCGCCGACGGAGGCCACGGTCCCCGGATCCGGACCCGTTCTCGGTCCCAGTCCCAGTCCCAGTCCCGCTCCCGGCCACCGTCCCCTTCCCGGTGGCCGTCCCCGCTCCGGTCCCGGTCGCCGTCCCTCCTCTCCCGGTCTCGTCGAGCAGTCCCACCGCCGTGTGCACCGCGTCCACATGGCCCCGCATCTCCTCCGCCGCGTCCGCGTCGAGGGCGGCGCAGGCGGGCGGGAGTCCGACGAAGACCCGCTCGGCGAGGCCCGCGGCGACCTCGGCGAGCGCCCCGGTGTCGGTGCTCCGGACGTCGCCGTAGCGCAGCGAGCGGACCAGGGCCGGGAGCGCCTGGGCGAGATGGCCGACGTCCGTGTCCAGCGCGGCCCGGTCGGCGAGCACCCGCATCACCACCGGCAGTGCCTCCGGCAGCCCGGCGAGCAGACAGTGCTCGGCCAGCGCGGTGACATCGGCGAGCGCGGTCACTCGCACCGCGTCGGCCTCGGCCCTGGCCGTCGCCGCGCCGTCGACGGTCGTCCCCCACACGCCCGCCTCGGCGACCCGCACCGACAGTTCCGGCTCCCAGCACAGCCGCCAGGTCTCCCGGAACGTGCCCGTGCTCCCCCTCGACTGCACCGGCTCGCCCCACCCGACGCCGAGCAGCCGCAACCGGTGCAGCAGCCGGCTGCGCCCGGCGTCGATGTCCTTGCGCAGGTCGAGCTCCAGCTCCCGCTCCAGCGCCTCCGGCTTGAGCCGGAGCCGGCGCTGCTCCCGGGCCAGGTCCCGCTGCAGGGGCACCGCGGGCGCGGACTCCGGCACCTCACCGAGCACGTCCCCGACCACCAGCCGGTCGTGCACCAGCGCCAGCGGGACGTCCGAGCCCTCGCACAGCACCGCCCGTACCGCGTCGGTCGTCTCGCCCAGGCCGGGCAGCGGGCGGCCGCGCATCACCGCGAGGGTTTCGGCCAGCCGTACCGCTTCGATGACATGGGCCGAGGAGACGATGCGGTCCTCCTCACGCAGCAGCATGGCCACTTTGGTGAGCCACCGCTCCACCGGCCGGTCCGGGGCCCGGAACAGGTGCCCGTACCAGCCCGGCGAGTCGATGCCCGCGCCGTATCCGCTCGCCCGGGCCAGCCGACGATTGGTCCATGGCACCCAGGTCATGTCGGTCTTGACCTTGGGCAGCCCCTTCAGCAGCTCCCTGTCGGCCGCGACGGTGCTCCTCGCGCGCAGGGCCGGTACATGCCACGCCCCGCACACCACCGCCACGGCGTCCCCGAACTCACGCTGAGCCGCTCGCAGTCGGAGCCGCATATGCGCCTCCCGCACGGGGTCCCGGTCGCGCCCGCCGCCCCCGTACGTCTCCCGCAGTGCCCCCATCGCCTCCTCCACCGCGGCGAACGGCGCGAACACGTCCCGCTCCGCCGACCCGCTCCGGTGCTCGACGACGTCCTCCCACCAGCGCTCGGGGTCGTCGTAACCGGCTGCCTCGGCGAGAGCGGCGAGGGGGTCGACACGCAGCTGCCGCTCGGCGTCGGGCTCGGCGTCGGCAGCTCTCCGGTCGCCGTCGGCCTCGCCGGTGCCGTCCGCCCCGTCCGCTGTCCCCTCCGCTCCTGCCTCGTCGCCGTCGGTGCCCGGAGCCGCGGCCGTGGCCTCCACCGACTCCCACGCGAGCGTGTGCGTGGCCGGCAGGTCGATGAAGCGGGCCGGGACGTCGTGCTCCAGGGCCCAGCGGACGGCCACCCACTCGGGGCTGAAGTCGGCCAGCGGCCAGAACGCCGAGCGGCCGGGCTCGTCCACCGCGTGCGCGAGGAGTGCGACCGGCGGCCGCATCTCCGGGTCGGCGGCCAGCGGGATCAGCGCGTCGGCCTCGGGCGGGCCCTCGATCAGCACTGCCTTCGGCCGGGCGGCGTCCAGGGCGGCCCGCACCGCCCTCGCGGAGCCGGGCCCGTGGTGCCGTACCCCCAGGAGCAGCGGACCGGTCCGCGCCCACGCGGAGTCGGTCATGCGCTCACCTCCCGGCAGGCGCGGTAGAAGTCCTTCCAGCCGTCCCGCTCGCGGACGACCGTCTCCAGGTACTCCTGCCAGATGACCCGGTCGGCGGCCGGGTCGCGGACGACGGCCCCGAGGATGCCGGCCGCGACATCGCCGGCCCGCAGCACGCCGTCCCCGAAGTGGGCGGCCAGGGCGAGCCCGTTGGTGACGACGGAGATCGCCTCGGCCGTGGAGAGCGTGCCGCTCGGCGACTTCAGCTTGGTGCGGCCGTCGGCGGTGATGCCGTCGCGCAGTTCGCGGAAGACGGTGACGACCCGGCGGATCTCGGCGATGCCGTCGGGCACGGCCGGCAGGTCCAGGGAGCGGCCCAACTGGTCGACGCGGCGCGCCACGATGTCGACCTCGGCGTCCGCGCTCTCCGGCAGCGGCAGCACGACGGTGTTGAAGCGGCGGCGCAGGGCGCTGGACAGGTCGTTGACGCCCCGGTCGCGGTCGTTGGCGGTGGCGATCAGGTTGAAGCCGCGGACCGCCTGCACCTCCTGGCCGAGCTCGGGGATCGGCAGGGTCTTCTCGGACAGGATCGTGATCAGCGTGTCCTGGACGTCGGCCGGGATCCGGGTCAGCTCCTCGACCCTGGCCGTCATGCCCTCCGCCATGGCCCGCATGACCGGGCTGGGCACGAGCGCGTCCCGGCTCGGGCCGTGGGCGAGCAGTTGCGCGTAGTTCCAGCCGTAGCGGATCGCCTCCTCCGGGGTGCCGGCCGTGCCCTGCACGAGCAGGGTCGAGTCGCCGCTGACGGCGGCGGCGAGGTGCTCGGAGACCCAGGTCTTGGCGGTGCCGGGCACGCCGAGCAGGAGCAGGGCGCGGTCGGTGGCGAGGGTGGTGACGGCGACCTCGACGATGCGGCGCGGGCCGACGTACTTCGGGGTGATCACCGTGCCGTCCGGCAGTGTGCCGCCGAGGAGATAGGTGGCCACCGCCCACGGCGACAGCTTCCAGCGGGCCGGGCGCGGCCGGTCGTCCTGCGCGGCCAGCGCCGTGAGTTCGTCGGCGAAGGCGTCCTCGGCGTGCGGTCGCAGCGCACGCTCGGTGGTCGTCGGATCGGTCGGTTCCACGGACACAGTCATGGCTGAGGCCCCCTCCAGCTCGGCCGGTTCGGATCTGGTGTCCACCGTGCACCACGCCACTGACAATCGGCCTGACCTGCACGAACGCACTCCCTCGGCCGATTGTCAGTGCCGGGATCTACCTTCGATGGCATGACTCAGCAGGGGGTGCGCTGGAGTGCGGACCAGGTGCTGGCACTGGCGTCTGACGCCGCGTCACGCAAAGCCGGAAGCAGACTCGGAGCGGCGGGGCCGTGGTCCGGGGCGGGGAGTTGCGAGGAGGGGACGGTATGGGGACTGTGCAAGGGCAGCGGCAGCAAGCCGTACCAGACGATCGTGGACATCGCGGGCCCGGCCGGACCTGCGTACAAGTGCAGTTGTCCGAGCCGGAAGTTCCCGTGCAAGCACGCTCTCGGGCTGCTCCTGCTGTGGGCCGGCGAGGACGACGCGGTGCCGACGGTGGCGCAGGCGCCGGACTGGGCCGAGCAGTGGATCGCGGGCCGGCGCAAGCGCTCGGAGGACAAACGCCCGGCGGGCGGCGGGAGTTCCCCGGCCGCCGCTGATCCCGAGGCGGCCCGGCGGCGGGCGGAGAAGCGGGCCGAGCGGGTCACCGCGGGCGCCACGGAGCTGGAGCAGCGCCTGACCGACCTGCTGCGCGGCGGCCTGGCCGCGGCCGAGCAGGCGAGGTACGGGCTGTGGGAGGAGACGGCGGCCCGCATGGTCGACGCCCAGGCCCCCGGACTGGCCGCGAGGGTGCGGGAGTTGGGGGCGATACCGGCCTCCGGTCCGGGCTGGCCGGTGCGGCTGTTGGAGGAGTGCGCGCTGCTGCACCTCCTCGACCAGGGCTGGCTGCGGCGAGACCGGCTCCCGGAGGGCCTCGCGGCGACGGTCCGCTCCCGCATCGGTCTGCCCGCATCGGCGGACGGCCCGCCGGTGCGCGACCGCTGGCTGGTCCTCGCCCAGTACGACACGGTGGACGTGAAGCTGACGACCCGCCGGATCTGGCTGCACGGCGCCGGCACCGGCCGTACGGCGCTGCTCCTGTCCTACGGAGCGGCCGGCCGTGCCCCCGAGCTGGCGCTGCCGGTCGGTCTCGCCCTGGACGCGGAGCTGTCCGCCTACCCCGGTACGGGCGGGCACCGGGCGGCCCTGGGCGAGCGGTTCGCCGCGCCCGCGCCCCTTCCGCTACGGCCGCCGGGCATACCGACGGCACGGGCGGCGGCGCGGTACGGGGAGGCGCTGCGCGAGGACCCGTGGCTGGAGTCGGTGCCGGTGACGCTGGAGCGGGTGGTCCCCGTCCCGGACGGCGACTCCTGGCAACTGGCGGACGCCGATTCCAAGTTGGCGCTGCCGCTCACGCCGGCCGCTCGTTCCCGCCCGGGCCTGTGGCAGTTGGTCGCACTTTCGGGCGGCGCCCCGGTCACGGTCTTCGGCGAGTGCGGCCACCGCGGCTTCACTCCGCTGACGGCGTGGGCGGAGGGAGCGGGCGAGGCGGTGCCGCTGTGCTGACCCGACCGGCCCCGCCCGGACCACCCCGAGTACCGGACCGCTCATGAGAAAGGGAACCCCGTGACCGCTTGGGAGGATCTCGTCACCACGGCCCTGCTGGGTACGGACCGGCGTCCGCCCGTGACCGGCGGGGCCGGCCGTGAGGCCCCGGAGGCCCTGCTGGACGAGGCAGCCGTGGCAACCGTACGACGACGGGCGGGACTGTGCCCGGCGCCGGCCGCGCGCCGGCCCGAACCGGCCGCCGAGGACCCGCGCCCCGCGCTGCCCGCAGCGGCGGCGCGCAGGCTGGCGATGCTGCTGTCCGGCCGCCCCGGCACCGGGACCGGCGGCCGTCGGGGCACCTCGCCCGACCTCATGGAGCTGCTGCCGCAGTGGCTCGCGGCGGCCAACGCGCGCGGGTTCGCAGCGCCTCCGCAGATGCTGCCCGCGCTGCTGGACGCGGCCCGGGGCCGTACCGATCTGCGGCCCGCCGCGCTGGCCTTCGCAGGACCGCGTGCCCTGTGGCTGGCCCGGCTCAACCAGGACTGGCGGTTCGCCCTGCGCGCGGCCCCCGGCGGTGGCACGACCCTGCCCGATCCCGAGGACGTCGAGGCGATCCGGCAGTTGTGGCAGGAGGGCTTGTTCGCCGAACGGGTCGCGCTGCTGACCGCCCTGCGGGCCCGTACACCCGACGCGGCACGCGAGTTGCTGGCCGGGACCTGGGCGACGGAGCGGGCCGAGGACCGGCTGATGTTCCTCGACTCGCTGCGCACGGGCCTGGCCGGCGGGGACGAGCCGTTCCTGGAGCAGGCGCTGTCGGACCGGAGTCGTAACGTGCGGACGACGGCGGCGGAGTTGCTGTCCGCGCTGCCGGGCTCGGCGCTGGCCGGGCGGATGGCGGTGCGGGCCGGGGCGTGTGTGGCGGTCGACCACACCGGGGACGGGCCGGTGATCGCGGTGGAGGCGCCGCCGGAGTGCGACGCGGGTATGGAACGCGACGGAGTCGTGGCCAAGCCGCCGGCCGGTCGTGGCGAACGGTCCTGGTGGCTGGGCCAGTTGGTGGAGGCGACCCCGCTCACCGCCTGGTCGGCGCGGCTCGGCGGACGTACGTCCGGGGAGATCGTGGCGCTGCCGGTGGCGGACGGCTGGCAGGGCGAGCTGCACGCGGCCTGGAGCCGGGCCGCCGTACGGCAGCGGGACGCCGACTGGGCACGAGCCCTGCTCGGGGCGCCTGCGGCACCGGAGGCGGGCGGTCCGGGGGCGGTGTCCCTGGCCGAGCGGGCGAAACTGCTGGCGACGCTGGAGGGCGGGGAGCGGGCCGGCTGGGTGGCCGGTTTCATCGCGGCGCACGGCCTGTCGGAGGCGTTCCAGCTGCTCGGCGTGTGCCCCGTACCGTGGTCCGCGCCGCTCGGCCGGGCCGTGGTGGACGCCCTCGACATCGCGCGGGACGCGGGGAGTTACCCCTGGAGTTTCAGCGGGGTGATGGGCCTGGCGGAGCGCTGTCTGGACCCCGCGGAGGCGTCCCGGCTGGACGGACTGCTGGCGGTACCGGACGAACGCGAGGACGCGTCACCGGGAGCCGGCGGCTACTGGGCGGAAGCGTTCCAGCGCCTGGTGACGACACTGAGACTCCGGGCGACGATGCTCGCAGAGCTGGAACACGCCCCGTGAGGGGCGCGGGGCTGTATTTGATGTGCGGCTACCGCCGCGTGGGCGCGACCAGCCCCCACCGGCCCGCACCACACATGCCCCGCACCACCCCGACGTCGGTCCACCGCAACCGCGGCCTACGCCTCCGTCGGCTGCCGGACGTTCTCCCGTACCCACTCCACGATCGACGTCGTCGTCGCCCCCGGTGTGAAGATCGCGGCGACGCCCTTCTCCTTGAGGGGGGCGATGTCGTCCTCGGGGATGATGCCGCCGCCGAAGACGAGGATGTCCTCGGCGTCACGCTGCTTGAGGAGGTCGATGACCGCGGCGAACAGGGTGTTGTGGGCGCCGGAGAGGATGGACAGGCCGATCGCGTCGGCGTCCTCCTGGATGGCCGTGTCGACGATCTGCTCCGGCGTCTGGTGGAGCCCGGTGTAGATGACCTCCATACCCGCGTCGCGCAGCGCCCGCGCGATGACCTTGGCGCCGCGGTCGTGGCCGTCGAGCCCCGGTTTGGCCACCACCACGCGGATCGGACCGGCTGCCACACCCATCACTGCCTCCATGACCGTAAAACGAACGCGCCGACATCCATCCGTACCGACAAGTACCGCACATTCGGCGCGTTCCGCCACCCGTCTCAAGTGAACGAACGTTATCTCCAGCATCCCGCAACCGGCAGTTTCACGGAGGTTACCGAGGGGGAAATCACACACAGTGGGACACGTCAGGGAGCCGCAGCGTGGTCCGCGGGGGCAACAGGGGCACACGACGCGGCCCGTCGTCCTGCCCTCGCCACCTCCGCTCGGCCTCCCATGAGGGCACACGGGGGACGGAGTCGCCCTTCGCGTGCCGACAGGAGGTTGGCCGATGAAGGTCACCGGGGCACTGGAGCCCTTTCTCCCGCTCTGTCGTCGTCTCCTGCCGAGCAGGCTCGCGGGCCTGTCGCTGGCCCTCCTGAAGTCGACCGCCCTGGAGGCGGCCGTCCTGGCCGGGCATCTGCTGCTCTATCCCACCGGCCTCACCCCGGAGCGCCGCTCCCCCGCACCGCCCGCGGAGCCCGACGGCACCGACCGGCTGCCGGTCCGGCCGGCCCCGCCGGTCGTGCTGCTGCACGGCTTCATCGACAACCGCTCGGTCTTCGTCCTGCTGCGCCGCGCTCTCGCCCAGCACGGCGGCCAGCGCGTCGAGTCGCTCAACTACTCGCCGTTGACCTGCGATGTCCGCACCGCCGCCGAGCTGCTCGGCCGGCACATAGAGGAGATCTGCGAGCGCACCGGCAGTCACCGGGTGGACATCGTCGGGCACAGCCTCGGCGGGCTGATCGCGCGCTACTACGTCCAGCGCCTCGGCGGTGACCTCCGTGTCCGCACCCTGGTGACGCTCGGCACCCCGCACTCCGGCACCCGGGTCGTACCGCTCGCGAACGCGCACCCGATCGTGCGGCAACTGCGCCCCGGTTCGGAGGTGATCGAGGAGCTGACCCGGCCCGCGCCCGGCTGCCGTACCCGCTTCGTCAGCTTCTGGAGCGATCTCGACTCGCTGATGGACCCGGTGGAGACGGCCTGTGTCAACCACCCGGACCTGATGGCGACGAATGTGCATGTGACCGGGATCGGGCATCTCGCCCTGCCCGTCCATCCGGCGATAGCGACCGGGATACGGCAGGCGCTGGACGAAGCGCACCCGGAGGAGCGGATGGCGGGCGGTCTGACGGTGGCGTGAGGGCAATCCGGACAGCGGGAGCATTCGGGTCGGTTCGGACGGACAACGAGCGCCCGGCGCAACCGAATTAGCGCCGCCGGACCGCAGCCAGCCTCGAACACTCATCGAACACAAGGCCAAACCCGCGCCCGTCGTCCCCCGAAAGACGGGCGAATGCCCGTTTCCCGAAACCGCGAAACCTGCCGAAGATTGTCGCGCCCGTATACCGCCGGGTACAGTCGCCGCACTGCTCTGGCAGCCCCTGTTGTCGAGGCGAAAGAGAAGTTGGTGAACGACCGTCACCCGTCGGGGACCATGACCACCCCGGCTCCGGCTTCCGATGCCGGCCAGGCGCACTACGCGTCGTACGGCACCCAGGAAGCCCAGTACGGCGACTTCACCACGTACGGCGACGCCACCGTCACCGGCTCCTCGTTCCACAGCGACCCGCTCTTCGGCAACCTCCAGGGCGAGGGGCAGGCCACCGGCGGGTACGACGCCACGCAGTGGCAGACGGCCGGCGACCAGACCCTCAACTACGACGCGTACGCGGCCCAGCACCACGCCGCCTACGACTCCGGCGCCTACGACAGCACCGCCTGGACCGTCCCGGCCCAGGGGACGGCCGTCGACGCCGGCAGCGGGCAGTGGGACGCGAACGCCTGGCTCCAGCCCGACCAGTCGGCCATGACCGGCGCGACGCAGCACTGGGAATGGGGCACCCAGGCCTTCGACACCGGCGCGTACGACGCCACGCAGTGGAACTCCGACGGCTCCCCGGCGCAGGACCCCGAGCACGCGGCACCGTCCGACGGCTCCTTCGACCCGCCTGCGACCCAGACCTTCGAGCAGCTCCCCTACGAGGAGTTCGCGGAGGAGTCCCCGGACGAGGAGGAGCCGACCGCGACCGGTGAGCTACCTGAAGGAACGCCACTGCTGGACGACCAGGAAGAGGTCACCCCGGCTGCCCCGGCCTCGGCGACACGCGCCGGCTCCCGTGCGGGAGCGCGTTCCCGCCGTCGTACGCCCCCCAAGCGGTCCGCGCTGCTGACCATCGCCGTGCCCTCCGCGTGCGTGATGGGCGTCGCCGGGATCGCCGCCGCTTCCGTCGGCAACCTCACCGGCGACGACAAGGACACGACGGCCTCGGCCTCCGACGCGCAGTCGGTGAAACCGTCCGCCGCCAACAGCAAGCTGGACGCCCAGCTCAGGACGCTCTCGGCGGGCGCCGACGACTTCGCCGACCGGGCCAGCCGGACCCAGGAGCGCATCGATCTCAAGGCCCAGCAGGAGGCCGAGAAGAAGAAGGCGGCGGCGGAGGCGGCCCGCAAGGAGCGGCTGCGTCCCAAGTACGTGCTTCCGGTGACGCAGAAGGGGCTCAGCGCCTACTTCGGCCAGGCCGGTGTGAACTGGATGTCCGTCCACACGGGCATCGACTTCCCGGTCTCCTACGGCACGACGGTGATGGCCGCGACCGACGGCGTCGTCTCCACGAAGTGGAACGGCGCCTACGGCAACATGATGATCGTGACGGCGAAGGACGGCACGGAGACGTGGTACTGCCACCTCTCGTCGTACCGTGTCGCCGCCGGTACGACCGTGAAGGCCGGCGATCCGATCGCGTACTCCGGGAACTCCGGCAACTCGACCGGCCCGCACCTGCATTTCGAGGTCCGGCCGGCGGGTGGCGCCGCGATAGACCCGCTGCCGTGGCTGCGGAGTCACGGGCTGGACCCGACCTGATCCGATCTTCGCCTGATCCGATCTCCGAGTGAGCCCCCGCCGTCGGCGGGGGCTCATCCGTCTTCTACAGCTTCTCCACCGGCGCGTACCGCAGCAGCAGTCGCTTCGGCTTGCCGTCCCCGAAGTCGATCGTCGCCTCCTCGTTCCCGCCCGTGCCCTTCACCCCGACGACCGTGCCCAGGCCGAACTGGTCGTGGGTGACACGGTCACCGACGGCCAGTGAGACCACCGGCTTCTCCGAGGTCCGCCGGGTGGCGAAGCCGGACGCGCCCGATGCCGAGGAACGCGAGCGGGTCGAGGAGAGCGAGGCGGCCACGCCCGACGCGGGCCCGGAGGACACCGGCGCCGTCGCCCCGGTCCGCTTCCACTCCAGGTACGAGCCCGGGATCTCCTCCAGGAAGCGCGAGGGCGGGTTGTACGACGGCTGGCCCCAGGCGCTGCGCATCGTCGACCGTGTGAGGTACAGCCGCTCCCGCGCGCGTGTGATGCCGACGTACGCGAGGCGCCGCTCCTCCTCCAGTTCCTTGGTCTGGCCGAGGGCGCGCATGTGCGGGAAGACGCCGTCCTCCATGCCCGTCAGGAAGACCACCGGGAACTCGAGGCCCTTGGCGGTGTGCAGGGTCATCAGGGTGATGACGCCGTCGCCGTTCTCGTCGTCGTCGGGGATCTGGTCGGAGTCGGCGACCAGGGCCACCCGCTCCAGGAAGTCGGCGAGCCCGCCGGGCTGTTCGCCCTCGCCGCGCTCCTGCTCGAACTCCAGGGCCACGGCGGCGAGTTCCTGGAGGTTCTCGATCCGGGTCTCGTCCTGAGGGTCGGTGGAGGCCTGCAACTCGGCGAGGTAGCCGGTGCGTTCGAGGATCGCTTCGAGGACGGTCGCCGGTCCGGCGCCCGACTCGACGATCGTACGGAGGTCGTCCATCAGCGTGTTGAACCGCTTGACCGCGTTCGTCGACCGCGCGGCCATGCCGTACGCCTCGTCGACACGCTTGAGCGCCTGCGGGAAGCTGATCTTCTCGCGCTGGGAGAGGGCGTCGATCATCGCCTCCGCGCGGTCGCCGATACCGCGCTTGGGGACGTTGAGGATGCGGCGCAGCGGGACGGAGTCCTCCGGGTTGGCCAGCACCCGCAGATAGGCGAGGACGTCCCGGACCTCCTTGCGCTCGTAGAAGCGGACACCGCCGACGACCTTGTAGGGCAGGCCGACGCGGATGAAGATCTCCTCGAAGACACGGGACTGGGCGTTGGTCCGGTAGAAGACGGCGACATCGCCGGCCTTCGCGTCACCCGCGTCCGTCAGACGGTCTATCTCGTCGGCGACGAACTGGGCCTCGTCGTGCTCGGTGTCGGCGACATAGCCGGTGATCTGCGCGCCCGCGCCCGCGTTGGTCCACAGGTTCTTGGGGCGGCGGGACTCGTTGCGCTCGATGACCGCGTTGGCGGCGGAGAGGATCGTCTGCGTGGAGCGGTAGTTCTGCTCCAGGAGGATCGTCGTCGCGTTCGGGTAGTCCTCCTCGAACTGGAGGATGTTGCGGATCGTCGCGCCCCGGAAGGCGTAGATCGACTGGTCGGCGTCGCCCACCACGCACAGCTCGGCGGGCGGGAGGTCGTGCTCGGCGGGCGGCACGTCGGTGGGGTGCCCGGAGGTGCCGACGAGCTCGCGCACCAGCGCGTACTGGGCGTGGTTGGTGTCCTGGTACTCGTCGACCAGGACGTGCCGGAAGCGGCGGCGGTAGTGCTCGGCGACGTCAGGGAAGGCGCGCAGCAGGTTGACCGTGGTCATGATCAGGTCGTCGAAGTCGAGGGCGTTCGCCTCGCGCAGCCGCGACTGGTAGAGGGCGTAGGCCTGGGCGAGGGTCTTCTCGAAGCCGTCGCTCGCCCGGGCGGCGAAGTCCTCCTCGTCGACCAGCTCGTTCTTGAGGTTGCTGACCTGGGCGCTGAACGACTTCGGCGGGAAGCGCTTGGGGTCGAGGTCCAGGTCACGGCAGACCAGGGCCATCAGCCGCTTGGAGTCGGCCGCGTCGTAGATCGAGAAGGAGGAGGTGAAGCCGAGCTTCTTGCTCTCCCTGCGCAGGATCCGCACGCACGCGCTGTGGAAGGTCATCACCCACATCGCGTTCGCGCGTGGGCCGACGAGCTGCTCGACGCGCTCCTTCATCTCGCCCGCGGCCTTGTTGGTGAAGGTGATCGCGAGGATCTGGCCCGGGTGGACATGGCGCTCGCCGAGCAGGTGGGCGATGCGGTGGGTGAGCACACGCGTCTTGCCGGAGCCGGCACCGGCCACGATGAGCAGCGGGGAGCCGGCGTGCACGACCGCCGCGCGCTGGTTCTCGTTCAGCCCCTCCAGGAGCGCGGCCGGATCCAGGACGGGGCGGGCGGCGCCGTCGCGGTAGTAGGCGTCCCGATCCGGGGGCACGTCGAACCGCCCGCCGAACAGATCGTCCGGAATCGGCTCCGGTACGTGCTCGTCCTCGGGCGGCGGGGGTTCCTCCTCGTGGCCGCGCGGGGGCTGGAGGCTCGCCAGGAAGCTGTCGTCAAAGAGGCTGCTCATCGCTCTCCGAGTCTAGGACGCCCCACCGACAACCGGTCGCCACCCCGAAAACTCACCCCGGCCACCCGATGGATTCGGTCCATCACATTCAGCGATCGCAGGTCACGGGCACCCTCACGACCGACCGCCGGAGGGGCGAGCCGCCCACCCGAACCGAACAAGTCGGGACATATACCACTGAAACAACCGCATCGCATGAGACTCAACACTCAGGTCACGAAAATGTATCGGGCATATCGCACATCAACCTTCACACGGACCACACAAGTTGGCTAGCGTGCCGGGCGGGCCGTACGACACCCACCGGCGAACGTCGCCGGGCCGCACGGCCTCCGCCGAGTCCGGTGCGCCGCCGCGCCGCCGGAGCCGGGGACCCACACCGACCTTGGGGTGAATCGGTCCCGACTTCCCACGGGGAACGGACCGTAGGGCAACCCTTCCGAAGCATCCGCCCGAAC
The DNA here is from genome assembly GCF_003814875.1 of Streptomyces sp. Ag109_O5-1. GTDB lineage: Bacteria > Actinomycetota > Actinomycetes > Streptomycetales > Streptomycetaceae > Streptomyces > Streptomyces sasae. Next base: position 4,897,521 of record NZ_RKQF01000001.1, read on the forward strand.
CCGACAGCTAACTCGGTAGGCGGAACATGGAAGGAGTCGCCCCCGTTGGCGTCGCACCGCAAGTCCCGCCCCTCCGCAACGCGCGTAGCCGGCATACGCACCCCCGCCCTGGCCACCGCCGCCCTCACCTCCGTGGCCCTGCTCTCTCAGACGGCCAACGCCACGCCTTCCGAGGACGGCAAGCCGAGCCTGGAGGAGGTGGAGAAGAAGGTCGACGCCCTCTACCGGCAGGCGGAGTCGGCCACCGAGAAGTACGACGCGGCCAAGGAGAAGACCGGTACGCAGCGCAGGCAGGTCGACACCCTGCTCGACGACGTCGCCAGGCGCACGGACCGGCTGAACAAGGCGCGTGAGGAACTGGGGTCGTTCGCCGCGGCCCAGTACCGGACCGGGGCCGGCGCCCCCGACACGGCGACCTTCCTGCTCGCCGACAATCCGCAGGACTACTTCGACGAGACGCAGCTGATGAGCCGACTGACCTCGCGTCAGAAGGACGCGGTCGACGACTACGTCACCCAGCAGTCGGCGACCATGAAGAAGCGGCAGGAGGCCGCCAAGAGCCTCCAGACGCTCACCGGCACGCAGGACGAGCTCAAGACCGCCAAGACCACCGTCCAGACGAAGCTGGCCTCCGCGCGGGAGCTGCTGTCGCAGCTGACGGCCCAGGAGAAGGCACGGCTCGCGGAGATCGAGAAGCAGAAGCAGGAGGAGGCGGCGCGCAAGGCGGCGGAGCTCGCGAAGCAGCAGGCGGCGGCCGCGGCCGCCGCCGAACAGGACAGCTCGTCCTCGTCGTCGACGTCGTCCTCCAGCGGCTCCTCGTCCTCCGCCTCCGACTCGGCCTACGCCACGAAGGCCGCCAAGGCGATCGCCTTCGCCCGCGCGCAGATCGGCAAGCCGTACGTCTGGGGAGCGACCGGCCCCGGCTCCTACGACTGCTCCGGCCTCTCCCAGGCCGCCTGGAAGGCCGCGGGCGTCTCCCTGCCGCGCACCACCTACGACCAGGTGAACGCCGGCACCACCGTCTCCCTCGCCGACGCCCAGCCCGGCGACCTGGTCTTCTTCTACGACGACATCAGCCACGTCGGCATCTACATCGGCAACGGCATGATGATCCACGCCCCGAAGCCCGGCGCGTACGTCCGGGAGGAGTCGATCTACTACGGAGGCGAGTCGATCATCCACAGCGTGGTGCGACCTGCCTGATCATCTGCACGTCCGCGAGTGAGCCGGCCTTTTCTCGTCGTTCCTGCCCGCAGCCCGCTCCCCCAGCCCTCGCCTCCGCCCACTCGGGTGGGGTGCAGGGCTGGGGGGAGCGCGGCCGGCAAGAGGTGGAAGGTGCGCCAGGATCACTCGGTGCCGGTGTCCGCGGAGTCCGCGCCGGTCCCGGTGCGCGAGCGATCTCCTGTGGGGAGCCGCGTAGTTACACGGATGCCCGGCCGTGCCTCGCCCGGATACCGTCCGTCGGTGAGGCCTGCGACCGTCGACGTACCGCATGGCCGGGCAGGTGACGGATGCTCGGCCCGGCCGAGACGCGGGACGGCGGGTGTACGGCCCGCGGGACGCGCAGACGCGAGGTGAATGTGCCTCGGCACCGGGTCGGAGACGGCCGGTGGGAAAGGCTGCGCCGGGGGACCGGCTTCACCCAGGGAGTGCTGTAGGCGTGCCGGAGGGGTTGGCCCACCAGTGGGGGCCAGAGCTTTTCTTGACTTCCTCCCCCTCCTGAAGGAGGGGGATTCCTACGGCTCGCGCCGTGGGGTTTTCTGCTTCACAGCCGACTGCCCGCCCGGAGTACTCCGTTGAGGTCTCACACCAGCTCCACAGACAGACGCCGTCAGCCCGACGGCCAGAATGTTCTTCGCCGCGTTCACGTCCCGGTCGTGGATCGTCCCGCAGTCGCACGTCCACTCACGGACGTGCAGCGGCATCTTGTCCTGCAAGGTGCCGCAGACGGAGCACAGCTTGGAGGACGGGAACCATCGGTCGATCGCGATCACTTCGCGGCCGTACCACTGAGCCTTGTACTCCAGCATGCTCCGGAAATCCGACCAGGCCGCGTCGCTGATGGCGCGGGCCAGGCTGCCGTTCTTCACCATGTTCCGAACGGCGAGGTCCTCGATCACGATCGTTTGGTTTTCACGAACGAGACGAGTGGTGAGTTTGTGCAGGTGGTCGCGCCTGCGGTCGGTGATGCGGGCGTAGACCCTGGCCACCGTCCGGCGCGCCTTGGCCCGGTTCGCTCCGTCACCCTTGACCTTGCGGGCAAGCCGGCGCTGCGCCTTGGCAAGGCGGGCTCGGTCGCGCCGCTCGTGCCGGGGGTTGGAGACCTTCTCCCCGGTGGAGAGGGTCAGCAGGTGGCCGAGGCCGACGTCGACACCGACGGCCGCGTCTGTGGGTGCAAGCGGCTGGACGGACGGGTCCTCACACAGCAGGGACACGTACCAGCGTCCGGCCGCGTCCTGCGACACCGTCACGGTGGACGGCGACGCACCCTCGGGCAGTGGACGGGACCACACGATGTCGAGCGGCTCCGCCGTCTTCGCCAGGGTCAGCCTGCCGTCCCGGAACCGGAACGCGCTGGTGGTGTACTCCGCCGACTTCCGCGACTTCTTCCGCGACTTGAAACGCGGGTACTTCGCCCGCTTGCCGAAGAAGTTCGCGAACGCCGTCTGGAGGTGCCGCAGGGCCTGCTGGAGCGGGACGGCGGAGACCTCGTTGAGATATGCGAGTTCCTCGGTCTTCTTCCAGGCCGTCAGCATCGCCGACGTCTGGTTGTAGTTCACCCGCTCCTGCCTCGTCCACGCTTCCGTGCGCGCCGCAAGGGCCAGGTTGTAGACCTTCCGCACACATCCGAACGTGCGCGACAGCTCGGCTGCCTGCGCGTCAGTCGGATAGAAGCGGTACTTGAACGCCCGCTTCACGTGAGTGGGCATGGCTCACAAATTATCACGTCAGCTTGTGACCATCTGCCGGTTCGTGGGAACGGACGCCGGTCCGCCCTGGCGGCGAACCGGCTTTCTCCGCCCTGCCCCGCAGGAGCTTCGTTTCCTCCCCGGCCTGAAGGCCGGGGTATCCACGAAGGAAGGCCCCGATGATTTCGAAGCTGCCCCTGCACAGCCCTCGCTGGCGTGACCTTGACGGTGTGACAGCCGACGAGGTGAAAGCGCTCCTGGAGGACATGGCATCCGGGGGTGCCACCGGGACCGGCGATGCCTGGAGGCAGACCTGGAAGCACCTGAGCGGCGGACTCATGGATGACGGAACCGTCTTCGACGGAACCTATGCGGCCCTGCCCCATCTCGTCGAGGCGGCAGCGGCCTTGCCTCCGGGACAGACCGTGGACTTCTGGGTGGACATGGGATGCGTCGTGACCGCGGAGGACAGGCCCCCCGTCCCGGCCGATCTCGAGGCGGGGTTCGGCGCCGCCCTTCGTCTGGCCGAGCAGGCGGCTGTACGGAGCCTCCTCGCCGTCGGCTCTCCCGCCGAGGTCTGTGCCTCCCTCGCACTGAGCTGTGTCGCCTTCGCCGGTCATCACACCGCCGCGGCACTGTGGTCTCTCGCGCCCCAGGAAGGGCACCTTCTGCTGGTGTGTCCCGGGTGCGGCGCCGATACCGAGATCCCCGGCTTTTTCGTGGACCCCGTGCGTCCACCTCTGGATGCTCCGGAGCTGCCCGACCCCGCCCGTGTCCGTCCGGGGGAACACCCATGGGGTGAGGTCGCCACGGCTCTGCGCGAGGAGGCGCTGGGAGAGGGATGGGAGCCCTTCCTGCGGGTGGCACGCGAAGTCGCGGCGGCCGGAGTACCCCCCGAAACACCGGGGCGGGCCGTCCTGTGTCTCGTCGCCGGCTTGGTCGCGGCCAAGGGCACCCCAGGGCGGGCCGGGAGGGAATGGGCCCGCAGGCTGATGTCGCTCACCGGATACTTCCGCTGCTGGGACTGCGAGCGGACCTGGGCGATCGCCGACGGTCTGGCGGAGAACCCGGACGGCGCGCACCCGCAGAACCACCTGGGGGAAGGGTGGACGGCTGCCGACGAGCCGGCTACGACGGTGCGGTCGGCGGGGGCCGACCGGCCGGGTGAAGCGCCGACCCGGCTCCGGCAGGACGGGAGGGCCCTGCTCGCCGCCGACGGCACACCCTGGGGCCACCTGACGGTGTTCTCCGACTCCGCGCCCGTTTCCATGCCCGTTTCCGTGCCCGTTTCCATCGGAGGCGTCACCTCACTGACGGTCGTGTCCCGCCCCGGTCGGCCGACGCTCGTCGCCGGCGCCGGGGACCGGACCGCGGTGTGCCTGTGGAATCCGGTCGACGGTCAACTCGTCCATGCCCCGCTGCCGGGACATCCCGACCGTATCCGCTCGATGACGGCCCTGCCCCTGCCCGATGGCCGCGTCCTCCTGGCGTCCGGAGGCGAGGCAGGGACGATCACCCTGTGGGATCCGGCCACCGGCCGGCCGGTCGGCGAACCGTTCGGCGAACCGGTCGGCAACCGGCTCGGCGAGGTGATCGGGATGTGTGCCGCGACCGTCCCCGACGGTCGGACCCTGCTCGTCACGGCCACTCCCCGAGGCGCGGTCCGGTTGTGGGATCCGGTCACCGGCGAGTCCGTCGGACGCCTCAACCCTTATGGCAGTCCGATCCGGTCGATCGCTGCCGTCCCGGTCTCCGCCGGCCATACGCTGGTCGCGGCCGCGGACACCAAGGGCGGCGTTCACGTGTGGGATCCGGCCGTCGGCGACCCCTGGGAACGGGGCGCGGCCGTGCAGTTGAACGGGCGCGCCCTCGACGACGCAGGCCACCGGGTGGCGGCTGTGGCGGCTGTGCCCACACAGGACCGTACGATGCTGGCCACCGGAGACGACCGCGGCGTGGTCAGGCTGTGGGACCTCTCGACCGGTGCCCCGGCCGGTGACGGCCTGCCCTCCTCGGAAGGCACCGCCGGTGTTCCGGTCATGGCCGCCGGCACGCTGCACGACGGGCGCTCCGTCCTGGTCACCGGCAGCAGACTGGGGCGCAGACTGCGGGTGTGGGAACCGGAGACCGGCGCAGTGCGGCACATCGCCCTGGACGTGGCGCTCACCTGTCTGGCCGCCGCGGGTCCCGACCTGATCGTCGGGCACGACGGCGGGGCCATCGGACTGCCGCTCACCAGGTGGTGAACGGGGGCGGCCGCAACGCTGCGCGGTGAACACCGGCCGGAGCCCACCGGGACTGCTCCCCCTCACACACACGGACAGCCGCAGCCGGAACCGAGTGTGCGAGGCCGGGCGCGGCCAACGGGCTGTGGGACTAGGTGGTTCCACGGATGCGCCGCTCAAACGCGACATGTCATGGTTCGATGCACGGCTCGCCGGGTTGCGCGGTGTGGTCGGTGGCCCGCAGGGCATCAGGCGAACGCGACAGGGCGAAGAGGGCGTGGGGAGGGGAACGCGACGGCCGGTATCGATGTCGATGACAGGACGCTGTGGAGGGTGCCTGGCGGGGGCGTGCTCCACCACACGTCGGCGATGGCCGACGGTGCCGTCTACGTCCTCCAGGACTTCTTCGATCTGGTGGCCGTCGACGCCGGCACCGGGGAACGGCGTTGGACACTGCGAAGCGACTCCGGGATCGCATCGTCGCCAGTGGCCGATGCCGGCGTCGTGTACTTCGCCGACACGGCCGGCTATCTGACGGCGGTGGACGCCGCGACCGGCGACGTGCGCTGGAAGTGGAGATCGCGCCGTTCGAAGATGTCGATGCCGACGGTGGCGGACGGCATCGTGTACGCCGCACACCACACCAGGATGTGGGCGGTCGACGGGGTCACCGGCCGACCGGTGTGGGACGTCAGGGTGGCTGACCAGGGCACGGTCCTGAATCCGCCGACCGTGGCCCACGGTGTCCTGTACGCGGCCGACGGCGGGCATCTGCTGGCCCTGGACACGGCCACCGGGAGCAGGCGGTGGGACGTCTTCCCCCACGGGGGCGTTCAGCAGACTCCGACGGTCGCCGACGGAAGCGTGTACGTGGCCAACCGCGAAGGCCTGGTCGCGCTGGACTCGGCGACGGGTGAGCAACGCTGGCGGACGTCCCCCGGCGGGACGGTGTGGGCGAGCCCGGCGGTGGCCGAGGGCATCGCGGTCGCCGGTGTCCACGGCTGGTACCTGATCGCGGTGGACGCCGAGACCGGCCGCGGCTGAAGACCCGGGGCGAGATCCACGCGACGCCGGCGGTCGCCGACGGCACGGTGTACGCGGGAAGCCACGACGGACGCCTGTGGGCGGTGGACGCGGCCACGGGCGCGGCGCGGTGGAAGGTCAGGACCACCGGACCCGTGCACTCCACGCCCCTGGTGAGCGGCGGCACGGTGTACGTCGACAGCCTCGACGAGCACCTCTACGCCGTGCGCGCCCACCGGCCGGGCGAAGCACCCGCCGAGGACCACCGCGCCGCATCCGCCCACCTCGTGCGGACTCCGGCAGGCCCCGGCCCGGTCGGCGGCACAGTGCGCTGGCGGGTGCCGGCCCCGGGCGCCGGTCATCTCACCCCGGCCGTGGCCCACGGCGTCGTGTACCAGACCACTTACCGCAGCCTGCTGGCGCTGGACGCCGCCACGGGCGAGGAACGCTGGCGGCTGGAGACCGGCGGGGAGGTGCATTCGACGCCCGTGGTGGCTGACGGAACCGTGTACGTAGGCAGCGCGGACGATTTCCTGTACGCGATTCACATCTGACGCCGGCGGCCGGGGCTGTGATCAAGGGAGCTGCGGCGCCCACTCCGCCCCCTCCGCTCCCCCTGCGCCCCTCCGCTCCCTCACACCCGCCTCCACCCCACCACGCCCGGACGCCCCGCGCCCACGCGTCCGTCCCGCGCCCGCGCGCATTTCGTGCGCACGCGCGCGTGCCCCACCCGCGCCCCGGCCCGTGCTCCTTAGCATCGGGATCATGTCCGGCATGTCACCCCTCCGCGCCTGGTGGGTGCAGCGTCCGCCGGCGGCCGGGGCCGCTGTGATGGCCACCGGCATCGTGTCGGTGGGGTTGCACCAGGCGGGGGCGGAGACCCTGTCCCGGGTCATGCTGCTGCTGGCCTGCCTGGCGTGGGCGGCGCTGGCGGCCGACTTCGTCGCGGAGCTGGTACTCGACCGCCGCCACTGGCTGACCGAGGCGAAGACACCGGGCGCGCTCACCGCCGTTGCGGCCACGACGGTGCTGGGGACGCGGTTCTCGCTGCTCGGCCGGCAGCCCCTGGCCGAGGCCCTGCTGGCGCTGTCGGCGGTGCTGTGGCCGCCGTTGCTCGTCCTCGCCGTGCGGCACTGGAAGGAGAGGATGCCGGGCGCCGTGTTCCTGGGCTGTGTGGCCACGCAGGGGCTCACCGTGCTCGGCGCGGTGCTGGCGGCGGCCCTGGCCACGGCATGGCTCGCGCACCTGGCGCTGGTGCTGTTCTGGCTGGGGCTGTCGATGTACGGGCTCGCCGTGCCCCGGTTCGAGTGGCAGCAGGTCACCGAGGGGCCCGGCGACCAGTGGATCGCGGGCGGCGCGCTCGCGATCTCTGCGCTGGCCGGGGCGAAGCTGCTGGCCGCCGACAGCGCGCGGCTCTACCTGTGGAACAACGACGACCAGGGCGTCCTGCGCACGGTGACGGTGGCGCTGCTGGTCCTGGACCTGGTCTGGTACATCGTCCTGCTGGCCGCGGAGGTGGCGCGGCCCCGGCTGCGGTACGACGTGCGCCGCTGGGCGACGGTGTTCCCGATGGGGATGACGGCGGCGGCGACGCTGTCGGTCGAGGCCGCCGTCGGTATCCCGTGGCTGAAGTGGCCGGGGCGGCTGCTGGTGTGGATCGCGGTACTGGCGTGGCTGGCGGTGGCCGCGGGCGCGGTGGCGACGGCCCGCGGCGCGCTCAGGAAGACTCCCTGACCGTCACGTCCACAGCACGGCGATGAAGATGTTCACCATGGTCAGCAGGCCCACCAGACCGAAGGCGCCCTTCTCGACCTTCTCGTCGTCCCGTTTCACGTAGACGAGCCCGAGGATCACGATGAGCAGCGCGAGCTTCACGCCGATCTTGATGGTGTTGACGTGATGGCCGTTCGCCTCGTTGAGGCCGACCAGGATCACACCCGTAGCGAGCATGGTGAACGCGCCGTGCAGCATCCCGGGGACGAACCGGGCCGTGCCCTGGCCCATCGCCTTCATCTGGGTGAGGAAGCCGCCGAGGAGCGCGGCGATGCCGATGATGTGCAGGCCGACGAAGAGATGGATGAGTACGTCCATGGTTGCGGAGCCTAATCACGCTCCCTGGGGCGCCGGGCACCAGCCCCTCCTTCCGCGTCCGCCGCCACGCGCCTCCGGGGCACCGCATATATGCACCCCATAGCACCCCGCACTCCCGGCGCGCCTCGGAACCGCCGCTTCGGTCAGCACGCCTCGCGAAGCCGACGGCTCCGGATCGGAATCCCGGTCACATAACGTCAGGTAACGATCCGGTCACACCAATTCCGTGCATCGCGTTACCAACCTGACGCAGCCGGGCCTAGCGTCCTCCCCCAGGTGACCGACTCCCCACCGCCGCCCGGGCCAGGGGCGGCAGTCGGACACCACCGCCGAGAAAGTCCGGCGGCGGTCCGCTCCCCCTGTGCGGGCCGCCGCCGGACGCGCAATCCGCTCCCCCGCGGCCGTACGTGTGCTCCCCCTGGCGTTCGTACGGACGACACGGCGGTCGTACGAAAGGACGTGACGGTCCAGGTGGCAGCGCACCGCAAGCCTCGACAGCGCTCGCTCGGCGGCAATACGGCCCGCACGGCCGCAACCCTCGCCCTGGCGGGCGCGGCCACCGCGACGGCCTTCGAAGGGACCGGCCAGGCCGAACCGCAGCTGACGCCGGCGCAGGTGAAGGCCAAGGTGGACCAGCTGTACCAGGAGGCCGAGACGGCCACCCAGAAGTACGACGGCGCGAAGGACAAGGCCGACGCGGCCCAGCGGCGGCTGAAGTCGCTGCAGGACGAGGCCGCCCGGAAGCAGGAGAAGCTCAACTCCGCTCGGGACGCCCTCGGGGCGACAGCGGCCGCGCAGTACCGGGACGGCGGTATCGATCCGGCGTGGCAGCTGGCGCTGTCCAGCGATCCCGACCGGTACCTGGACGACGCGGCGTTCGCCGAGCGGGTCGGTGACCGGCAGGCCGGCGCGGTGATGCGGGTGCGCGGACAGCTGCGGGAGATCGAGCGGTTGCGTGGCGCGGCGCATGTCGAGCTGGCCTCGCTGCGGTCCCGGCAGGCCGAGCTGAACCGGCAGAAGAACACCATCAACGGCAAGCTGGGCGAGGCCCGGCGGCTGCTGGACCGGTTGTCGCCGCAGCAGCAGGCGGCGGTCACGGCGGACGCCGTCTCCTCCCGTGCCTCCCGTTCGGGCTCGGACGGCCGCGACATCCTGGGCCCGGGCAGCGTCGCCGCGCCCGACTCCCGTGCCGCGGCCGCCGTCTCCTACGCCTACTCGAAGCTCGGCAGCCCCTACATCTGGGGCGCGACAGGCCCGAACGCCTTCGACTGCTCGGGCCTGGCCCAGGCCGCCTACCGCTCCGCCGGTGTGTCCATCCCCCGCACCACCTATGCCCAGATCAACGCCGGCCGCCGCGTCTCCCGCTCCGAACTCCAGCCGGGCGACCTGGTGTTCTTCTACTCGGGCATCAGCCACGTCGGCATCTACATCGGCAACGGCCAGATGATCCACGCCCCGAACCCCTCGGCACCGGTACGGATCGCGCCCATCGACGAGATGCCGTTCGCGGGGGCGACGCGGGTGGTGTGAGCCCCGGCCGACCCCTCCCGCGCCCGCCGGGCCCTGCCGTCCCCCGTCCTCCGTTTCCCCTCCCCCTTCTCAGACCAGGCGGCGGGCGGTCGCCCAGCGGGTCAGCTCGTGGCGGTTGGACAGCTGCAGCTTCCGCAGCACCGCCGACACATGGGACTCGACCGTCTTCACGGAGATGAAGAGCTGTTTGGCGATCTCCTTGTAGGCGTAGCCGCGCGCGATGAGACGCAGGACCTCGCGCTCGCGCTGGGTGAGGCGGTCCAGGTCCTCGTCGACCGGCGGGGCGTCGGTGGAGGCGAAGGCGTCCAGGACGAACCCGGCGAGCCTCGGGGAGAAGACCGCGTCGCCCTCCTGGACCCGGAAGATCGAGTCGACCAGGTCGGTGCCGGTGATCGTCTTGGTGACGTAGCCGCGGGCGCCGCCGCGGATCACACCGATCACGTCCTCCGCCGCGTCCGACACGGACAGCGCGAGGAAGCGCACCGGCTGTTCGGCGTCCGACATCAACGGGGCGCACCGGCGCAGCACTTCGACCCCGCCGCCGCCCGGCAGGTGCACATCGAGGAGGACCACCTCGGGCCGGGTCGCGGTGATCACCGTGACCGCCTGGTCGACATCGGCGGCCTCGCCGACCACCTCGACACCGGTCTGCTCGGTCTGGCCGATCTCGGCCTGGACGCCCGTACGGAACATCCGGTGGTCGTCGACGAGGACCACCCGCACCCGACGCCCGGCCGTCTCCACGCCCTCCGCCGGGCCGTTCGCCTCGGTCGCGTCGCTCATGACGTCTTCTCCGCCCTCTCCATCTCCAGCTCGACCTCCGTGCCGCCGCCCGGTACGGACCGCAGCCGTGCCGTGCCGCCGTTGCGCTCCATGCGCCCGATGATCGATTCTCTGACGCCCATGCGGTCGACGGGTATCGAGTCGAGGTCGAAGCCGGGACCGCGGTCGCGCACGGACACGAAGACCGTCCTGCCCTCGACTTCGGCGTAGACCTGGACCGCGCCGCCCTCGCCACCGTACTTGGCGGCGTTGACCATCGCCTCGCGCGCGGCCTGCATCTGCGCGCCCGTCCCCTCGTCGAGCGGGCAGTCGCCGACCACCACGACCTCGATGGGGACACCGTGCTTGTCCTCCACCTCGGCGGCGTTGCGCCGGACCGCCTCGGCGAGGGTGGTGGGCTCGTCGGCCTCGTCCTTGCCGGTGCCCTCGGGTTTGTAGAGCCAGGTGCGCAGGTCGCGCTCCTGGGCGCGGGCCAGGCGCCGCACCTCGTTCGCGTTCTCCGCGTTGCGCTGGATCAGGGTCAGGGTGTGCAGCACGGAGTCGTGGACATGGGCGGCGACCTCGGCGCGCTCCTGGGCCCGGATGCGCATCAGCCGCTCCTCGGAGAGGTCCTGGGTCATACGGACCAGGTACGGCCCGGCGAGCAGCGTGATGCCGACGACCACGGCGAGCGCGGCCTGCAGCACCGCGCCGATATGCGCGGCGGAGCCCTGCATGACGAAGACGCCCGAGACGCCCGCGGTGACGAGCAGCACGCCGAAGCCGGCGCGCAGCAGGGTGAGCGTACGGCGTCGGCTGCCCACCTCGACCCAGCGGGCCCGGCGGGCGTTGTCCGCCTGGCGCCAGACGAGGGCGACACCGGCGGCGACCAGGACCGCGGGAAGAAGGTAGGCCTTGGCGCCGCTGGTCAGGTTGACGCTGCCCACGAACACCATGGACACGACGACCATGAGGAGCAGCGCGACGATCTGCCCCCGGTCCGGTTTCCGGGCGACGAGTCTGCGGCGGCCGTCCGCCGAGGTCTCGGTGGCGACCAGGGAGGGCGGCTTCTGGCCGCCGACCCCGCCGACGCCGAGGGGCACGAAGAACCAGAACGCGGCGTACAGCAGCGCTCCGAGCCCGTTGGCCATGAACAGGCCGACGAAGACGAGCCGCACCCAGACCACGGGCAGGCCGAGATGCCCGGCGAGGCCCCGCGCCACTCCGCCGAGCCAGCGGCCGTCGCTGCTGCGGTAGAGCTTGCGCGGCGGCCGCGGGTCGTCGAGGGGCACTGCTGCGGCTTCCGGCATGCCATCGATGTTCACACGCCCGAAGTCCCCGGGCATCAGGGTCGGCCCCCGAGACTCCCCTGATCTTCGGATTTCCCCGCGGCACCCGTCCCTTCGCCCCACGACACATCCGTCCCCCTTCACCCTCGGCACGCCCGACCCTTCACCCGCGGCGCGTCCGCCCCTTTCACCCCCGGCACGCCCGCCCCGCTTCACCCGCAGCGCATCCGCCCCCCTTCACCGCGGCACGCCCCGTCCCCTCCACCCGCCGTGGGGTCGTCGGTTCTCGTCGTCGAGGTCCGGTTCGAACGCTTCCCGCTCCGGGGTCGGGGCCGATTTCAGGGTTCGGCCAGGGTCATCCCGACTGCCGCTGTGGCGGCGCGGCCGTCACCATTGACTCATGACTGATCACGAGCACGCCGCGACGGGTCCGGGACCCGGCACCGGCCCGCGGCCCGCCCCGGGCACCGGGCCGTCGGATGCCGCGCCCGCCGCGGCGGAGGCGACAGCGGGGGCCGAAGCCACCGGCGCCGCCGCCGGCGCGGTCGACGAGGCGCCCCCGCGGTTCCGGCGCGATCGTCGGCACAAGATGATCGCGGGCGTGTGCGCGGGACTCGGCCGCCACACCGACCTGGACCCCGTGATCTTCCGAATCACCCTGTCCGTACTGGCCGCGACCGGCGGCATCGGTCTCCTCTTCTACGGCTTCGCCTGGCTCTTCGTGCCGTACGAGGACAGAGAGGAGAACGAGGTCCGCAAGCTGCTGACCGGCCGGGTCGACGGGCAGGCCCTGGCGGCCGTGCTGTTCGCGCTGGTCGGCTGCGGGGTGCTGCTGACGATGATCAGGAACGGCCAGGTGCTGGCGTTCGCCGTCGTCCTCTCCCTCCTGCTGGCCGGTGCGGGGTACTGGTCGCGGCATCGCGGCGCCCCCGACCCCGATCCGCTGGCAGCCCAGGCCGTCGCCGATGCCCCGCCCGAGGCCCAGGCACCACCGATCCCGGTCTCTTTCCCCTCGTGGTGGCGCGACCCGATCGTCAAGGACGGCACGCATGTCGGGGGCACCGGCTATCTGTGGGGCCCCTCCGGCACCCGCGGCCCGGATGCTCCCGGCCTCGACTTCCGGCTGAGCACCCCGTGGGTCCACGGCCAGGACATGCGCGCCCGGCGCAGCGCGCCCCCGAAGCCGCGCGGACCGCGCTGGATCGGCGGCTGGATCTTCCTGCTGGCTCTGCTGGCGGGCGGCCTGGGCACGGGTCTGACATGGGACACACACCCGCTGGGCACCAGCCTGCAGACGGGTCTGGCCTGCGCGCTGGTCGTGTTCGGCCTGGGTGTGGCGGTCAGCTCGTTCCTGGGACGCACCGGGGCCGGCTCGCTGTTCCTGGCGCTGGTCACGGCGGCGCTGCTCGCGGGGGCGTCGGCGATGCCGTCCGACATCACCACCCACTGGACGCGCACGTCCTGGACACCGGCCACGGCGGCGGAGGTGTCGCCGGCGTACGACCTCGGGACGGGCGTGGCCACGCTGGACCTGACGCACATACGTGTCGCCGCCGGGCAGACGGTGTCGACGGCGGCCGAGGTGGGCGCGGGCCGGCTGGAGATCGTGGTGCCGGCGGACGTGACCGTGCGGATGAGCATCGACGTGGGGGTGGGCGACATCCAGTTGCCCGGTGACGACAGGAAGGACGTGGACGTGGAGCCGGGCAGGCACAAGGACGTGACACTGTCGCCGACGAGCGGCACGAAGAACGCGGGCACGCTCGACCTGGATCTCCAGGTCGGCGCGGGACAGGTGGAGGTGACCCGTGCTGCGGCATGAGTTCCAGCCCGGACGGCTGGTCGTCGGCGTCTTCCTGACGGCGACGGGCATCGCCTATGCCGGTGACGCGGCCGCCTGGTGGCACATCGAGTCGTTCGCGGCCGCCCCCGTGATGGTGGCCGGCCTTTTCCTGGCAGGCGTGACCGCGGCCCTGGCCCGGGCGATACGCAGGCGCGGCCGCGCCCCCAAAAGCTAGAGACCCAGTGAAGCTCGCGCGGACCGGTGTCGGCGTCGGGCGCGGAGCATCGCGTCCAGGGAGAGGTAGGGGGCTCCGGCGAGGACCAGGGGCAGCCAGGCCATCAGGTAGGCGAGGTCGTTGCCGTAGTAGTACGGGGAATTGGCCCAGCTCACCGTCAGCCAGAGGCTGAGCGAGATCAGCGCGCCGCCGAGCGCGGCCAGGCGGGCCAGCAGGCCGAAGAGGGTACCCAGGCCGACGGCGAGCTCTCCGATGGCGATCGCGGTGCCGAAGCCGACAGGGTTCTTCAGGGCCAGGTCGACCAGAGCCGGGATGGCCGAGGAATCACGGACCGCGCGCATGGTGTCGCCGATGGATCCGGAGCCGCCCGATTTCAGGAAGGCGCTGTCGGTGAGTTTGTCCAGGCCGGCGTAGATGAAGGTGACGCCGAGGAAGATCCGCAAGGGAAGGAGGGCGTATCGGGTGGCGGTGTCCCGCAGACCGCGGTCGCCGTCGAGATAAGGGGATTGCGTGTCCGTACGAATGCTGTGAGTCATCGCCAGTAGCCGCCTCTCGCCGCTGTACCCAGGCCCCTCAACAGACCATACGTACGACAACCGGCCACTGCTCAATCCTCTCCCGGACGTTTTTCCGAATTTCGGCCGGTCCTCGCCACCCGGGACGGCTGAGAAAGGAGGGTGGGGAGGGTCGGATGTGAGCCCGGTCCGGTCGACGGTGGTCCGGAAGACCCTCCGAAGAGTTGCGGGCGGAAGCGGACGACCCGTCACTTCACTCGCCCAGCGGTCCGCTCACTCCGTCACCTCGATCGCGCACCGGTTGGTGGCCACTCCCGCGGCCGTCACCAGCTGGATCTCCACCCAGCCGGGCTCCACGTCGGCCGGTACGGGGACGGTGAGGACGCTGTCCGTGGGGTTGCTGAAACCGCCGGTGACGGGGACCAGGGGGACGTGGACGTTGACCGCGCCGACGCGGACGACCATGCGGGAGAGGCGGTCGGCGGTCTGGGCGCCGGGCGGGACGAAGCCGGTGCCGCGGATCTCGATGTCGTCGCCGGTGCGGATCGGGGCGTCCAGATCACCGGCCTCGCGAGCGCGGACGACGGAGAGGATCACCGGGCGGCCGCCGTCGGCGTACTTGCCGGCGAGGTAGGTCGCGGTGGAGATCAGCACCACCGTCGCGAGCCCCCAGGGCAGGTCGGGGAGCTGGTCGGGGCGGCGGGCGAGGCGGACGGCGGCGAAGACCAGGGCGACGGCGCTGATCACGACGTACTGGATGTCGGCGAAGGTGCCCCGGCCGGAGTCGTCGGTGAGCAGGTCGGACGCGCGGGGGCGGTGGGCGCGCACCTTCTGCAGGCGCTGGCCGAGGATGCGCAGCCCGACCACCCGGCGCACCAGGACGGCGATGCCGCAGACCACAGCGAGGACGGTCACCACACCGGCGCCGCGGGCGAGGTCGAGGCCGGAGATCAGGGAGTCACGTTCGGCGGGAGAGGAGGCGGCGGCCAGGCGGCCGGCGAGGACGAGAACGGCGTAGGCGACGAAGAGGACCCAGGAGGCGGCGACGGTGCGGGAGGTGGACATGCGGTTGTCCTCGCCGATGACCGGCGCGAGCACCCCGCCGCGCGAGCGGTGGAACCAGGAGGCGGCGGTGAGCGCGAGGGCCATGAGCAGCGCGGCGAGCAGTCCGGCGGTGCGGGCACTGGTCCAGCCCGCACCGATCGCGGTGAGGGACTGGGCGAGAAGCATGATCACGACGGTTGCCCAGACGGTGTACGCGGTGCGCAGCCAGAGGCGGGCGAGCCAGGCCTCGCCCTCGACGCGGCCGCGCTCGGCGACGACCTCGGCGGACTGGGTCAGTTCCTCGGAGATCCACTGGCGGGAGGCGGAGGGCGAGTGGGCCACCGCCGCGGGCAGCCCCTGCCCGGCCGCGAATTCGTCACGTTTGAGGAGGAATTCGGCGACCGCCCGCCGGTGCCCTTCGCGTGCCCCGTGCGGGCAGTCCCCGCATGCGCACCCGCCCCCGTGGGCACCCGAACCGGCGCCCTGCCTCGCCTCCTGCACCGCCACGCCCGACGCCCGCCTTCCCCACGCCCCGAGGCACGGCCGCGGGCCGGTTCTCTCCGGGCCCGACGACGCCGCGCAACTCCCCTGTGTCGAGAGCGAATTGTGCCCTACGCCACGTCGTTCGCGTTCGGCAGGTTGGTCAGGACGGGTGAAGGCTGCGGCCACCGTGTTGACCCGGCTGCGAGAATTTCTCCATGGCCGAGATCATCCAGCGGGACGGGACCTGGGCCTTCGACGGCAGCACGGTCCGGATCACGCCGGGACGCCATCGCTCCGTACCGCTGTTCCGGCAGACGTACGGGGAGATCACGGTGCCGCTGGAGGCGGTGTCGGGGGTGGTGTACGAGCCGGAGCGCAAGCGGGGGCGGCTCAGGATGCGGCTGCGCGAGGGCGCGGACCCCTTGCTGCAGGCGACGGGCGGGCGGCTGCCGGAGGGGGCGGATCCGTATCGGCTGACGGTGGACACGAACCGGTCCGGGGTGGCCGAGTACGTCGCGGCGGAGATCCGGCAGTCGCTGCTGCTGGAGCAGATCCCGAAGGAGCCGACGAAGGGGTACCTGCTGCCGGGACCGCCGGTGCCGGTGTCGGTGCGGTCCTCGGACGGCACGGTGTCCTTCGACGGTACGCAGGTGCGCATCGACTGGGCCGACACCTCGGACCGGGTCAAGCGGGCGACCGGGCCGCGGGTCATCGGCGTCGGCGATCTGGTGCAGGTGGAGTGGCTGCCCAACTCCGGCTACGAGGACGGTTTCCTGCGGTTCGTGACCCGGGAGGCGGTGTTCTCGAAGGTGCCGGCCGAGCGCGATCCGTACGCCCTCGACCTGTGGGGCAGCGTCCGCCGCGACCTGCTGACGGCGTTGGTCGCGACGGCGGTCACGGCGCGGCTGCCGCATCCGTCGGCCCGGCCGGGCGCGGAGTACGCCGGCCGGGACCGGGCCACGGCGACCGTGCCCCGTCAGCCGGCCGACCATCACGACGTGCTGCTGCGCAGGCTGCGGGAGCTGGGCGAGCTGCACCGGGGCGGGGTGCTCACGGACGAGGAGTTCGCGATGACGAAGGCGGCCGTGCTGCGGAGCTTCTAGCTCAGCAGATCCGGTTCGCTGCGGCTGATGTCCTGCCACAGGGGCTGGTAGTTGATCCAGGCCACCAGGTCGCCGCCGAGTTGTTCACGGGTGGCGACGGCCATCTTGTGGTCGATGAGCAGCGGCCGGCCGGCCGCCTTCGCGGTCAGCTGGACCTGTGCGGACCGTTCCATCGACAGGAACCACCAGGCCGCCGCGTCCACCGAGTCGCCGACGGTGAGCAGCCCGTGGTTGCGCAGCACCAGCGCCTTGCGGGAGCCGAGAGCGGTCGCGATACGGCGGCCCTCCTCGGCATCGACGGCGACGCCGCTGTAGGTGTCGTAGAGGGCGTGGTCCTCGTAGAAGGCGCAGCTCTCCTGGCTGATCGGGTCGAGGAGGTCGCCGAGGGCGGACAGGGCGCGGCCGTGCACGGAGTGGCAGTGGGCGACGGCGACGACGTCCGGGCGGGCCGCGTGGACCTGGGCGTGGACGGTGAAGGCTGCCTGGTTGACGTGGTAGCGGCCCTCGATCACCTGGCCGTCCTGGTTGGCCAGGACGAGGTCGCTGACGGTGACGTGCTTGAACGGCATGCCGAACGGGTTGACCCAGAAACAGTTCGAGTACTCGGGGTCGCGCGCGGTGATGTGTCCGGACACCCCGTCCTCGAGTCCGGCCCGGCCGAAGATCCGCAGCGCGCCCGCGAGCCGCTCCTTGCGATGCCGACGCTCGTCGTCGAGCGAGTCGTACATCGGCGGCATCGCGAACTGGAGCTGGTCGGTGGGCAGCGGCAGGGGCGGAGTCGGCCCGTGCATAGGTCCTCCTGCACTGGGTGTGTGTTACGGGCGGAAGTTACCGCCGGTCAGTGCAGGAAAACAGAGCTGTTCTATAAAGATGACGCCCGCGAGCAAATCACGACAGAAGATGTCGGGTATCAACACCAGACTGGCTCGTATGACTCGCACAACCCGTACGACCGGAACAGCCCGTGCCAACTGGGCGGCCTTCGCCGCCGCCGCGCCCGGCTTCGCGAGGACCGTCGAGGCACGCTTCGCCACCCAGCCCCACCACATCCTGGCCACGCTCCGCAGAGACGGCTCCCCCCGCACCTCGGGCCTGGAGGTCCAGTTCCTGAACGGCGAGCTCCGGTTCGGCATGATGCCGGACTCGATGAAGGCGCTGGACCTGCTGCGGGACCCCCGGTTCGCGCTCCAGGTCAATCCCGGGGACGGCACCGGCATGGGCGGCGGGGACGTGAGGATCTCGGGACGGGCGTACGAGGTCGTGGACGCGGCGGTGAAGGGGTCGTACGCGGAAGAGGTGAAACCGCCCGAGGGGCCGTTCCACCTCTTCCGTACCGAGCTGACGGAGGTCGTACGGACCTACGTC
Source organism: Streptomyces sp. Ag109_O5-1 (assembly GCF_003814875.1). GTDB lineage: Bacteria > Actinomycetota > Actinomycetes > Streptomycetales > Streptomycetaceae > Streptomyces > Streptomyces sasae. The sequence goes on from NZ_RKQF01000001.1 coordinate 4,915,878, forward strand.
GAGGACGACACATACCTGGTCGTCGAGGCCTGGCGGCCAGGTGAGCCGGTGCGCACGGTCAGGCGCACCTGAGCCCCGGAGACCGCGGCGGCCAGGGGCCTACTCCCACTCGATGGTGCCCGGCGGCTTCGAGGTGACGTCGAGGACGACGCGGTTGACGTCACGGACCTCGTTGGTGATCCGGGTGGAGATCTTCGCGAGGACGTCGTACGGCAGCCGGGACCAGTCGGCCGTCATGGCGTCCTCGGAGGAGACCGGGCGCAGCACGATCGGGTGGCCGTAGGTACGGCCGTCGCCCTGGACGCCGACGCTGCGGACGTCCGCGAGCAGGACCACCGGGCACTGCCAGATGGAGCGGTCGAGGCCGGCCGCGGTGAGCTCCTCGCGGGCGATCGCGTCGGCGTCGCGGAGGAGGTCGAGACGCTCCTTCGTCACCTCGCCGACGATCCGGATACCGAGCCCCGGACCGGGGAACGGCTGGCGCTGGACGATCTCCTCCGGCAGGCCGAGCTCCTGGCCGACCATCCGGACCTCGTCCTTGAACAGCTTGCGGAGCGGCTCGATCAGCTTGAATTCGAGGTCTTCCGGCAGGCCGCCGACGTTGTGGTGCGACTTGATGTTCGCGGTGCCGGTGCCGCCGCCGGACTCGACGACGTCCGGGTAGAGGGTGCCCTGGACCAGGAACTCCACGGCCGGGCCCGCGTCGGCGATGATCTCGGCCTGGGCCTGCTCGAAGACCCGGATGAACTCGCGGCCGATGATCTTCCGCTTCTGCTCCGGGTCGGAGACGCCGGCCAGCGCGTCGAGGAAGCGGGCCTCGGCGTCGACCACGACCAGCCTGACGCCGGTCGCGGCCACGAAGTCCTTCTCGACCTGCTCGGTCTCGCCCTTGCGCATCAGACCGTGGTCGACGTACACGCAGGTCAGCTGGTCGCCGATGGCGCGTGCGACGAGGGCCGCGGCCACCGCGGAGTCGACGCCGCCGGACAGACCGCAGATCGCGCGCTTGTCGCCGACCTGCTCGCGGATCGCCGCGACCTGCTCCTCGATGACGTTGCCGGTCGTCCAGGACGGGGTGAGGCCCGCGCCCCGGTAGAGGAAGTGCTCCAGGACCTGCTGGCCGTGCGTGGAGTGCATGACCTCGGGGTGGTACTGGACTCCGTAGAGCTTCTTCTCGTCGTTCTCGAAGGCGGCGACCGGGACGACGTCCGTGGACGCGGTGACGGCGAAGCCCTCGGGGGCGGCGGAGCAGGCGTCGCCGTGCGACATCCACACGTGCTGCTCGGCGGGGGTGCCCTCGAAGAGGGTGGACGCCGACTTGGAGACGTGCAGGTCGGTACGGCCGTACTCGCGGGCGCCGGTGTTGTCGACGGTGCCGCCGAGGACCTGCGCCATCAGCTGGAAGCCGTAGCACATGCCGAAGACGGGGACGCCGGCCTCGAAGAGCTCGCGGTCCAGGCGGGGGGCACCCTCCTCGTACACGGACGAGGGGCCGCCGGAGAGGATGATCGCCGCCGGGTTCTTGGCGAGCATCTCGGCGACCGGCATGGTGCTGGGCACGATCTCGCTGTAGACCCGGGCCTCGCGGACGCGGCGGGCGATGAGCTGGGCGTACTGCGCGCCGAAGTCGACGACCAGGACGGTGTCGGGGGTGGCGGCAGCGGGAGTCGCTGATGACACGGGGTGCCTTCCGGCGGTTTGGGCGGGGGTCTCTGATTACCGATTCTAACGGGGTGGACGCGGGGCACCTCCGTGACGGGGTGTGGCATACTCGGCACCATGCTCACGCACGCCGCCTTCCTCTTTACCTATGGCAACCGGCCCACCGGCTGCCATGGTCGTGCTGCTTGAGCAACTGACAAGCGACTTCCCCAGGCGCCCCGGGCCGACAAGGTCCGGGGCGCCTGGTGTTTCTCCGGATCGTGCCGGTCCGGGGCCTGCCTCCCTTCCGACGAGGAGACCCCATGAACGCGATCGACGTGACCGGTGCCCGTACCCCCGAGGCCGCCGATGTGATCACCGGTGCGCGGGAGCGCATCGACGCGCTCGACGACCGGATCATCGGTCTGATCCAGGAGCGGGTCGCCGTCTCCGCCGTCGTCCAGGAGGCCCGGATCGCCTCCGGCGGCCGACGCGTGAACCTGTCCCGCGAGATGGAGATCCTCGGCCACTACAGCGAGGCCCTCGGCAAGCCCGGCACCGCCCTCGCGATGACCCTCCTGGAGCTGTCCCGGGGTCGTATCTGAGTCGGACGGATCTGAGTTCGGCTCGGCTCTCACCCGTACGGCGCGTGACCGGCACGCGAACCGCTTCGTTGGTGGGGTGTCCGTGTCAGCCAGGGGCGGGCCCGAAGAACCACGCGTGGCTCACTGGGGCGATGAGACGTACGGAACGTGCCGTACGTCGTGGGACCTCGCCCCAGTCAAGTGACCGGACGGCAGGGGACAGCAGCCCGGTCGCCCAAGAGACGGCCGGCTCCGGGGACGCCCGGGGCCGACCGGCGGAAAATTGCAAAAATGCACAAGGGCTGGGTCAAACGGTTGCGGAGGCCGCGTACATCCAGCACGATGCATAGAAGGCCCCCAGGGCCTTCACAGCTCCCAAGTCCCAGTTCAGGCAACGGTATTGCCGTATGCCGACCGTCCGCCAAAGGTCGAGACCTGCCGTACGCCCCGAGTGCGCCGGGGCGCCGACCCAGGGCACGGACGGTGGTACGCGGCACAGAAACCAGCGGCGCAACCCCCCGGCGCCGCTTCCAGGCACCGGCGCTGCCCTGACGTCGGTGCTGACGAAAGAAGGGCCCCGCGGCTCCGTCCCGCGGGGCCCTTCGCCTGTCCGCGCACACGACGCGGAGTTACGTGCGGCTCACCGTGCCGCATCCCTGCGGCCCCTTGCCGAGCTGGCGGCTGCGGTCGTACGGGTCGATCGAGGGACCGGTCGGGGCGGCGCTGCCCGTCGGCGCCTGGGACGGGAACTGCGGGTGCAGATAGCCGTCGTCGATGTCGCAGGCCGAATTGCCGGCGTCCTCGTCGTAGCGCAGCAGGGTCAGACGGCCGGGGGTGACCTGGTAGCGCGTGGGGTCGGGGAGTTCGACGTCGATGACGCGGCGCACGATGGTGCGGGTCACCTCGGTGGAGCCGTCGGCGCGCACGACCGGGTAGACGAAGGTGTAGTCGGCATGCACGGCGACCCCCTCGAACTTGCCCTTCGCGAAGGTGATCCGGCCCCGGGTCTTGATGACCTTCCCGGCGAGCTTCACGTCCTTCGGGTCGAAGCGGCTGAAGAGGAACAGCGGGTCGCGGGTCTTACTGGGGCTGCGCAGCGAGGAGTCGAGATCGTCGAGCACGTGGGGCTGCTTGGGGTCGAGCACCGAGAGGGCGGCCTCCGGGCGGCCGCCGGCCACGACGTCGGGGTTCAGGTTGGCGTCGACGAGCAGCTTCTTCGTCTGCTGGAGGGCCAGTTCGACGCGGTCCTTCGGGATCGCGCCGAGCGCGGTGGCCTTCGGCAGCGCGATGCCGGCCGCTCCGTCGGCCCAGCGCAGCGCCGGGGAGCCCGCGAACGGGTGGGCGAGGGTGGGGGTGTCGGCGGCGACCGCCGAGGGCGGGGCGGTCGGGGCGGCGGTCTCGTCGGGCAGCGGCGAGGTGGCGCTGCCCGTGCCGGCGGACGAACCGGAGGAAGAACCGAAGGGATCGCCGGGGATCAGCGACGGCCGCATCGCCACGACGGCGACGGCGATCGCCAGCGGGACGCCGATGACCGCCCATGCCTTGCGCCGGCGGGCCGCCCGCCCGTTCATCTCCTGCCAGGCGGGCCCGGTCCGCCACCCCTCGGGCTCTCCCTTCTGGTTCCTCAGCCGCTGGGTGACCTCACGGGCCCGCGCGGAGGGCTCCTTGGGGGCGGACTTGCGGATGTCCCGCTCGCTGTCGCTGAGGAACTGCTGCCACACCTCGTCGGATATGGAGGACGACGACGGTTCGTCCCCCGACGACTGCTCGGACCGTCTGTCAGACATGACACTCTCTCGTTCGGCCGTTCGACGGGGCGAGAATAGCCTTGGAATCAGCTGTGGCCGCACCCGAATTCCGCAATCGGCCCGCTTCCGAGACCCCCCGCCGATCGAGTGACCCAGCTCACATAAGAATTCTGTGAATACGGAGGCAACCATTCACAGGATTCGCCGGTCACATCAGCGGAACCAGCGGTTACATCCGCCTGCCGCGCCTGATCCACGGGGGTCCTCATGAAGCTTCGTCGCGCCATGGCCGCGGCGGCCGTCACGGCCGCCATCGCACCGGTCGCCCTGCTGTCCGCACCGGCCGCGTTCGCGGAGGACCCGGCGTCGCCGTCGGCCTCCGAGACCGCGCCGAGCGAGATACCCAGCGACACGGCGTCGCCCTCCCCGTCGGACTCCGCTTCCGACTCCGCCTCGCCCAGCGACAGCACGTCGGCGTCCGCGTCGTCCTCCGCGTCGCCCAGCGACAGCGCGAGCGCCAGCGCGTCCGCTTCGGCCGAGCCGTCCGAGTCGGCGGAGCCCAGTGAGGACCCGTCCGACCCGGACGTCCCCTACTGCGAGGACCTCGACGAGGACTTCGGCAACGCCAAGGTGTCCGCCGACATCAAGGGCCTGCCCGGCAAGATCGTCGCGGGCGACGGTTTCCACGGCTTCAAGCTGGTCGTGACGAACGAGTCGAAGGCCGACGTCGACGGCGTCGCCTTCTACGCCGAGATCGAGAACTACCAGCTCGACGAGTCGAAGTACCTCAGCCCGTATGTCGACCTGGAGTTCAAGAACCCCGACACCGGGTCCTGGGACCGGATCGGCAGCGACGACTGGGCCGGCGACTACTTCTTCTACGTGCCGAAGCTGAAGTCGGGCGCGAGCAAGTCGGTCGACCTGCGCGTCTCCATCGACGCCAAGGCGCCCGCCGGTGACGCCTACTCCTTCGGTTCCGGCGCCTACCTCGACAAGGTCGACGGCCAGGACTGCATCGCCGAGGGCTGGGCCCAGTACGACTTCGCGGTCCTCAAGGCCGGCTCGTCCAACCCGGACCCGGGCACCGCCACGCCGAGCGACGACGGCGGCAAGGACTCCGTGAAGAAGCCGCAGGGCAACGTCTCCGACCTGCCGACCGGCAACCTCGCGGAGACCGGCTCCAGCTCGGCGCTCCCGGTCATCGGCCTCGTCGGCGGGGTCGCCGTGGTGGCCGGTGCGGCCGCGGTGTTCGTCGTCCGCCGCCGGAAGACCGGCGCGGACTCATAGGCAAGGTCGCGTCGGCCGTCGCAGGACGGCGGTCGCGCACCGATGAAGAGGGACCTGGGCTCGGAGGGGGGCTCAGGTCCCTTTTCGCTGCACGGCTGCTTCTTCGGCTTTCGCCGTGCGGCTACTTCTTCGGTTTTCGCCGTGCGGCTACTTCTTCGGCGGTACGGCCGGGATGCCCAGGAACGGCAGCCGCAGCGCGCCGAAGGCGTCCGACGGGACCGCCGGGCTGTGCGGCTCGACCGGCGCGAGCCTCTGGTACGCCTCGCCCTGCTGCGGACGCGGGTCCGGCTCGCCCTTGTTGGGCCAGTACGACATCGCGCGCTCGGCCTGTGCCGTGATGGTGAGCGACGGGTTCACACCGAGGTTCGCCGAGACGGCGGCGCCGTCGACGACCGAGATCCCCGGGTGGCCGTACAGCCGGTGGTACGGGTCGATGACCCCGCTCTCCCGGGAGTCGCCGATCGGGCAGCCGCCGAGGAAGTGGGCGGTGAGCGGGGTGCCCATCAGCTCCCCGACGTTGCTGCCGGCGAAGCCGTTGATCTCGGCGGCGAGCACGGTGGCCGCCTCCGAGGCCGCCTTGATCTGCTTGGGGTTGGGGGCGCCGTGGCCCTGCCGGGCGGTGAGCAGCCCCTTGCCGACGCCGTCCGGTTTCAGGTACGTCGTCAGGGAGTTGTCCAGCGACTGCATCACCAGGCCGATGATGGTCCGCTCCGACCAGCGCCGGTTGGAGAGCGAGCGCAGGACGAGGAGCGGGTGCCGGGCCGCGTTCGCCACCCAGCCGAGGACACGGGAGGAGCCCTCCGCGTACGGCACCTGGAGGATCGACAGCCCGCCCATCGCGTTGGAGCCCTTGCCGTAGCGGACCGGCTCGATGTGCGTGTTCTCGTCCGGGTGGATCGAGGACGTGATCGCGACACCCTTGGTGAAGTCGGCCTTCGGGGTGCCGTGCGCCCTGCGGTAGCGGCGGTCGTCGGTCTGGGCGCCGACCAGGGCCTCCGAGTTGGTACGGGTGAGGTCGCCCAGCCGGTCCGAGAGGTACGGAAGCTGGCCGCCCGCCTTCATACGGTGCAGGAGGGTCTGGGTGCCGTACGTGCCGGCCGCGATGACGACCCGGCGCGCCTTGAAGGTCCGGCCCTTCGCCTTCTTCCTGTCGTCGGTGGGAAGGGTCGCGACCGCGTAGCCGCCCTGGGAGTCGTCGGTGACGGACACGACCGTCGTCATGGGGTGCACCTCCGCGCCCGCCTGCTCGGCGAGGTGGAGGTAGTTCTCGTTGAGGGTGTTCTTCGCGCCGTGCCGGCAGCCGGTCATGCACTCGCCGCACTCGGTGCAGGCGTTGCGGGCGGGGCCGGCACCGCCGAAGTAGGGGTCGGCGACCTGGTCGCCGGGCACCGCCTTCGACCCGCCGTCCGCTTCGGCGTCCTTGCCGTCGCCGAAGAAGACGCCGACCGGGGCGAGATGGAAGGTGTCGCCGACGCCGAGCTTCTCCGCCGCCGCCTTCAGATGGACGTCGGAGGGGGTCATCGTCGGGTTGAGCCGTACGCCGAGCATGCGCTGCGCCTGGTCGTAGTACGGCTTCAGCTCCTCCTGCCAGTCCGTGATGTCACGCCACTGGGGGTCGTCGAAGAACGGCTTCGGCGGGACGTAGAGGGTGTTCGCGTAGTTCAGCGAGCCACCGCCCACGCCCGCGCCGGCCAGGACCATGACATTGCCGAGGAGATGGATGCGCTGGATGCCGTAGCAGCCGAGCTGCGGGGCCCAGAGGTAGTTCTTGATGTCCCAGGAGTTCTTGGGGAGAGATGCGCGGGTGAAGCGGCGGCCGGCTTCCAGGACACCGACGCGGTAGCCCTTCTCCGTGAGACGAAGGGCCGTCACAGAGCCGCCGAATCCTGAGCCGACGACTATGACGTCGTAATCGTAGGTGTCCTGGGGCACGGGTGCTCCTCGTTGAGTTTCGCGTGCGGGCCGTCTCTGGTCGATCGCGCAGTCCCCCGCGCCCCTGAGCAAGTCAGCGCAGCCTCAGTGCCTTCATCACCTTCAGGCTCGTGCTCATGAACTGGGCGTACTTCTCGTCGTCCATGCCCAGTGAGGGGGCCATCGGCAGCAGCCGCTGCTGGGCGACCGTCTGCGCCTCCGTGTACTTGAGGATCCCCTCCGAGCCGTGCCGGCGGCCCAGGCCCGAGTCCTTCATGCCGCCCATCGGGGACTGGACGCTGCCGTAGGCGGGGGCGTAGCCCTCGTTGACGTTGACCGTGCCGGTGCGCAGGCGGGCGGCGACGGCGCGGCCGCGGCTGCCGTTCTTCGTCCAGACGGACGAGTTGAGGCCGTACGGCGTGCCGTTGGCGTGCTCGATGGCCTCCTCCTCCGTCTTGAAGCGGTAGATGGAGACGACCGGGCCGAAGGTCTCCTCCGTGCAGACGGCCATCGCGTCCTCGACGCCGTCGAGGATGGTGGGCTCGTAGAAGTAGGGGCCGATGTCGGGGCGGGCGGTGCCGCCGGCGACGACGGTCGCGCCCTTCTCGACGGCCTCCGTCACATGCCGGGTCACAGTCTCCAGCTGCCGTTCGCCGACCAGGGATCCCATGTCGGCGCCGTAGGCGAGGGACTTGCCGAGCCGCATGGCCTTGGTGCGGGCGGCGAAGCGCTCGACGAAGGCGTCGGCGACGGACTCGTGGACGTACAGCCGTTCGATGGAGATGCAGAGCTGTCCGGCCGAGGAGAAGCAGGCGCGGACCGCGCCGGCGGCCGCCTTCTCTATGTCGGCGTCGTCCAGGACCAGCATGGCGTTCTTGCCGCCGAGTTCGAGGGAGACGCCGACCAGGCGGGCGGCCGCGCCCTGCGCGACCTCGCGGCCGGTGCGGGTGGAGCCGGTGAAGGAGACGTAGTCGGCGTGCCGGACGACCTCGGGCCCGACGACCGGACCGTCCCCGATGACGACCTGGAAGACATCGGCGGGGAGCCCCGCCTCGATCAGCAGGTCACGCGCCCACAGGGCGGTCAGGCAGGTCTCCGTGTCCGGCTTCATGACGACCGCGTTGCCCGCGACGAAGGCGGGGAGCGCGTCGCCGACGGAGAGTTCGAGGGGGTAGTTCCAGGGGGCGATCTGGCCGACGACCCCGCGCGGATGGCGCAGTTCGGTGACCTTGGTGAGGGTCGGCATGGCGCCCGCGTGCCGCTTGGGGCGGAGGTAGGCGGGGGCCTTGCGGCCGTAGTGGCGGGAGGCCACGGCGACGGCCTGCACCTCTTCGTGGGCGTGCAGACGGGCCTTGCCGGTCTCCAGCTGGATGAGGTCGAGGACCTCGGCCTGGCGGGCCAGGATCAGGTCGTGGAAGCGGAGCAGTACGGCGGCGCGCTGCCGTACCGGCACCTTCGCCCACACGGCCTGGGCGGCGCGGGCCGCGTCATAGGCCTTGGCCACGTCCTCCGGGGTGGACTCGGGCAGGTCCGCCAGCTTCTCGCCGGTGAAGGGCGTGTGGTTGGCCGTACGGCCGGAGCCGACGACGCCCTTGGTGAGCTGGGCGACCAGCTCGGGCGTGACCACGTCGGCGGCCGTTCGTGCCCCGGCGGGGGCGGGGGCGAGGGGGTTGGTGCCGGTCGTGTCCGTACCGGTCTTCTCCGGGGCCTGCGAGTCCGTCATGAGCCGCAGGGTATTCGGGAGCGGGGCCTTTGGGTACCCGTGGGTAACCCGGTTTCACGGGTTGCGCACACACCGCCAGTGATCACTGGCAGAGAATGTCCTGATCAGGGCGTTGGACGGGACGATCAGCGCCGGTCAGCCGCGTTCCGGTTTTTTGGCGAGCAGGAGGCCGAGGGCGGTGAGAGGGGTGAGGCGGCGGGTTTCCGGAGCCGTCGGGGGCGGCGGCACCGGGGTGCGGACCGGGGCCGGCGCCGGGGGTTCGGTCACCCAGGCCGGAAGCCCCACTCCGGCGGCCTCGGCCAGCGCCCCGGCGGCGTCGGCGGCGGTCGGCCGTGTCTCGGGATCGGGGGCGAGGAGTTGTGCGAGCAGCGGCCCGAGGGCGCCCTCCGTACTGCCGGTGGCCACGCGGAGCAGGGCACCGAGGGACCACAGATCGGAGGCGGGCCCGGCACAGCGCCCCTCGGCGCACTCGGGAGCGACGAAGTCGCCGTCGCTCCGCCCCTGCAGACCCCCGCCGATACCGACGTCGGTGACGACGACGCGTTCGCCGTCCGCCTCGATGAGGACGTTAGACGGCTTGAGGTCACGGTGCACGATCCCGACGCGGTGGGCGGCGTGCAGGGCCCCGAGGACGGCGAGCCCGACCCGGGCGGCCTCGGGAGCCGGCAACGGCCCACGGGCGGCGAGGGCGGAGTGCAGCGACTCCCCCTCCACCCACTCCATCACGATCCAGGGCAGTTCGTCGTCCAGGAGTACGTCGTGGATGGCGACGGCGGCCGGGTGGTCGACGCGGGCCGCGGCTCGGGCCTCGTGCAGCAACCGGTGTGCGGCGCGCTGCCGTTCCTCGTCGTCCGCGGCACCGGACAGCCGGGGCTCCTTGACGGCGACGTCCCGTCCGTCCTGTTCGTCGCGGGCGCGCCACACGGTGCCGGCCGGCCCGGAGCCGATGCGCTGGGCGAGCCGGTAACGCCCGCCGATCAGACGTCCCTCGACCGGCTGTTCGCCGTCTTCGCTCATGCCACATGAGTACCGTGCGCACCATGCCCTTGTCGAAGCGGCGCGGTCAGAGGCACACGGGTCGGGGCCCCTCCCTGCGGAAGGGGCCCCGATCGTCGCACGAACACGCCTCCCAGGCGCGGTAGGACAGTCAGGGAGCTACGGCATATGTCCTTCCTGTGCGACCTCTTCGACCTCTTCAAGCGCCTCACGGCAGAGTGCCTGCCGCTCACCGTCGAGGTGGTCCGCCGAGCGCCTGAGGTAGTCGACGACCTCGGCGGAAGAGCCGGCCAGTTGCGGCACGAGGAAACAGAACTCCTTGAACCAGTTGAGACTTTCGTCCTCCGCGTGGCGGATCAGCGTCGGCACACCGTCCAGGATTCGCCGACGCACATACTGAGCGACATCCGTGTCCGCCCCGTCCAGCACCACGGAGAGCCCGGCTGCGCGACCGTTCAGGACTGCCTCCAGAAGACTCACCGCCTCAGCGGGGAGACGTTCACGCCTCTCCAGACGCTCGACCAGTACATCGACGCAGGCTGCCGCCGCGGAGTACAACTGTCCCTGGTTCGCGACCTCGCAGTACAGAACCCCGTAGGCGCGCTGTCGCTCACCGCTGTCCTCGTCCAGCAGCAACTCCAGGCATCCGGGAATCCGCTCTCCCGGGAGGGTCTGGCAGGTGAGCGCTCCCACGTCCGTGCCCGGGGCGAACTGCCCGCGCGAAGTGCGGCTCTCACAGCGAGGACACACCGGTGCGGGTTCACGCTTCAGCGGCCGCTGGGGACGGATTCGCACCCTGCTTCACCAGTTCGGCCCGACAGACATCCTCCGCGCAGAACTCACCGGCACCGGTCTTCTTGAGACCGACCGCCACCTTTCCGGTCCGTCTGTCCACCGCTGCCGATCCCATCGCGTATTGCCGGATCTTCGAACGGCTCATCGTGGCAGGCATGTCGTCCAGTTTGGATTGAGCGCATTGTCGGCTTTTGCGGCCGCCTCCTCATGGGACAGGGCCATCTTGGAGTTCTTCCGCCAGTCCTTGAAGGACTTCAGCAGGTCCTTGCCCAGGCCGTAGATGCGCTTTCCGAGGGCTGCTGCCTTGTCCCGGCGGAAGAGGTATTTCTTGGCCAGCGGGCCGCCGCCGAGGAACGAACCGACCACGTTCAGGGCCGTGTTGCCGCAGGCGCCCAGGTTGCCCGTGGTGAAGCAGTCCAGGGCGTCGGTGATGCCCAGCTCGTCCATCGCGATCTTGCCGAGTTCCTTGGCGATCGCGATCGCGCGCTGCTTGGCGGAGTCCTCCTTCGCTCTGGCGTCGTCCGCCTTCGCCTGGGCCGGCGTGTACGTGGTCGTGGCAGCGCTGTTCGAGCCGCTGCCGTCCCGGGTGTCGACCGCGCCGCGGTGGGTGGACGGGCCGGGGCCGCACTCGTTCCAGCCGCCGACGCAGTCGGCGAGGCGGAGACCCGAGGCGTCGTTGTGCGAGATCGGGCTGTTGTTGGCGTAGGCGTAGCCGTTGATCTGCTGCGGGTCCGTGTAGTCCACCACCGGGTCCGCCGAGATGAAGCGGCCGGCGTCGGAGTCGTACTCGCGGGCGCCGAGCGTCGTCAGCCCCGTGGACTCCTGGACGGTGCCGCCGACGAAGCCCTTGTCGTTCACCCAGCCCGTGGAGGAGGACGTGGAGTCGTCGCGGGTGTTGCCGAAGGCGTCCATGCGGCGGCGGGTCGTGGCACCCGTCTTCGCGTCGACCGACAGCTGCGCCGTGCCCTGGTTGTCCGAGGCGAGGAAGTGGACGCCGTCCGCCTCGCGCATGGCGACCGTGGTGCCGGCGAAGGTGTAGTAGCGGGTCGCCGTGACCTTGGCCGTGGACTTGTCGTAGTGGAGTTCGGTGCCGGGGAGGTAGAACGTCTTCTCCGTCGGCGTGTCCCGGAGGATGCGGGAGCCCGAGGCGTCGTACTTGTACGTCGTCACCGCGCTGTCGGCGTTCGTGACCGTCGTCAGCTCGCCCTGCTTGTCCCAGGTCAGCGACTGGGTGTCGCCGTCGACGACGCGGGTCTTGGTGTTGCCCGACGCGTCGTAGGTGTAGGAGTTCTGCGAGGTGACGGCGGGGGTGGTGCTGGTCGCCTCCGTCTTCTCGGTCACCGACGAGACGGTGCGGGCGCCGGAGGCGGAGCCGTTCGGGCCGGAGCCCGTCTCGCCGTACTTGTACGTCCGGGACGAGGTCGCGGCGCCGTTCAGGCCGTGACGCACCTCGCTCGTGCGGTTGCCGATCGTGTCGTAGCCGCAGTCCGTCCAGTAGGGGGAGACTCCCCCGACCGTCGACGCCGACGCTCCCGACGCGCAGGACGCGTCCGTCGAACCCGTGCCCTTCGCGTCGTTCGACGCGACCGACGACGTCCATGCGGACGAGACGCGGCCCAGGCCGTCGTACGAGAAGCACTGGATGTCGCTCGTGCCGCCGCCCGGGGTGTCGGCGATGGAGAGGATGTCACCGGCGTCATCGTCGTCGTAGTTCGCGTCGTAGGCGATGCTCGACGCGCCCTCGACCCGCACCGACGAGTTGGTCAGCCGGTCCGTGCCCGCCTCGTAGTTGTTGTCGATCCACGTCTTCTTCGCCGTCGACTCACCCGTGTACAGCTCCAGCTGCTTCAGGTTCGACGTCGGGGAGTACGACGCGTCCGTGACGTAACTCAGGCCGCCCAGGGAGGTTTTGAGACCGGTCGGGCGCTGCAGGCCGTCGTAGACGTCGATGCTGGAACCGCCCGGCAGCCCGGCGACCAGCGACCAGCGAGGCGTCCAGCGGACCCTGGTACATGCGCACCTCGTCCACGGCTCCGGAGAAGTACTCACCGGCCGTCGTCCCGGTCAGCGCACGGCCGATCTGGAGGCTGATCGTGCTGAAATCCCAGGTGTTGTCCCAGGAGGCGTCGACGACGGCGACTCCGTTGACGTACAGGAGCACGTCGCCGAAGACCGCGTTGTAGACGAGGGCGAGGTGGTCGCCGTCACCCGCGGAGCTCGGGGCGTCGCCCTTGTCCAGTTCGGTGACGGTGACCGGCGAGGACGAGTCCGCGTCGGTCACCACCAGCTGCCAGCGAGCGTCGGCCGCCGAGTACTTGACCTTGATCGCGGTGTTGTTCGCGCTGATGAGCGACAGCACCGTCTCGTCCGTCGTCGGGCTCGCCGACGCCAGTCGGGCGCGGGCGGTCAGGGTGAAGCTGTCCTGGGCGGTGAGGGGTCCGACGGCGGCCCGGGTGGCGTATCCGCTGACTCCGTCGAGCGCCAGGTGCCCGTCGCCCCACAGCGGCGCGGCTGGCGGGGTGCAGTCCGGGTCGGCCTCGGGGTCGCAGGACTCGTCCGGTACATAGATGGACGCGCCGCCGCCTAGGGTCAGGCCGGTGCCGCCACCGGTCTGCGGGGAGACGCCGTTGATGGCCTCGTCGAGCTGCCAGTAGGCCAGTTGGTGCGGCTGGATGCCGCCGAGTTCCTGGCCCTCGGTGGGCGGGATGACCCGGTCGTGCAGCTTGACGTCCGCGACGCTGCCCTTGAGGTTGGCGGTGTAGCCGTCCAGGTCGAGCTTGCGGCCGATCTGCACGGCACCGGTGGCGCTCCACACGGTGTGCCGGGCCTGCACGTCGTCGGCGACGAGGACGCCGTTGACGTACAGCATCATCTTGCCGAGCTCGGCGTCGTAGACACCGATCAGGGTGCGTCCAGCTGCCTGCGACGGCCGCCGCGCCGGAGACCTTCCAGGTGCCCAGCGACTCCATGTCGCTGACCGGGATGCGGAAGGTCCAGGAGGCGGTGTCGACGTCGTAGCCGAGTTCGAAGCCGGGCTGGGCGGTGCCGTCCTCGCTGACGACGGTCATGTCCTGGGTGGGCAGCGTCGGCAGCATCACCCTGGCGCTCACCGAGAAGGTCCTCCCGGTGTCGACGGAGGCCGTGCCCGAGTCGAGGTAGGCGTTCTCGGTGCCGTCGAAGGCGGCGGCGGTATCAATGGAGCCGAGCGGGCCCGCGGCGCCGAAGGTCACTCCGGAACCGGCGGTCGCGTCGGGCGTGCCATTGGCGCCGGCCGCCTTCGTCGCGCCCTTGGCCTCACCGGTCCAGGCATCGGCCGGGGCGCGGCCGTCGCTGACGAGGAAGATGTGCACGGTCGGCGCCTTCTGCGGGTTGCCGGCGCCGTCGACCGCGGTCACGTGCAGGGTGTACGTGCCTTCGCTCGGCGGCATCCAGCGGACGGTCGCCGGTCCGCCGGTGGACTCGGCGTTCACCGTCTTCTTGGCGCTGTCGGCCTGCGGGCCGGTGAAGTAGTACGTGTACTTGGTGACGTCGGTCGACGGCGAGTCCATGGTGAAGTCGCCGTAGTCGCCGACTCCCGTGTGCCAGGCCTCGTCGTCCGGGTACTGGGCCGAGGTGATCGCGGCCGACTTGGGCTTGCTGGTGTCGTAGATGAACTCGCAGCGGGTCTGGTCGCCGTCGGTGGACCAGGGGCCGTACGACTGCTGGTCGTAGCCGCGGACCGCCCAGGCGACGGTGGTGTTGGCGGGGATGCTGAAGCCGGCCTCGCCGTCGCCCGACACGTCGCTGCCGATGGTGTAGATGAAGGTGGCCACGCCGGTCTGGTCGCTCCAGCTGGAGTCCACCGTGGTCTTCTTCGCGGTCGTCGCGTAGTGCGTGACCGTGTTGCCGCCGGAGTCGGTCCACCAGACCTTGAACTGGGCTTGGAGCGTCTCGGAGTTGGAACCGGTGTCACCGTGGTCGTAGTCCCGGATCACGGCGGAGACGCGCAGGGCCTCGGTCACGTAGTGCCCGGTGGCGGCGCCGTACTCGCAGGTGCCGCCCGGCTTCATCTGCAGGTCGTCCTGGACGGGCTCCAGCGGGGGCCGGTAAGACCGGCCTATGAATGACGTAAGAACAGACTAAACACGAGCGAAATAAAGGTCGTCAAGACCAATTCAGAAACTGGATGCGCACAGCAACCACACAGAGCGTGACCTTCTTTGCCTTATGTATCGCAACGGACAAGAAGAGACTCCGGGGTGCCAAATCGACACAAAGCGTGCGCCACCCATACCTCGAACCAAGGCGGTCGACCGGCACTTCACTGGATATTCACATGACGGACCCAGGAGGGTCGTGATATGTTCACGAGGGGATGCAATCCCATATCCGCAAATGATCCCCGCCTCACTCGTCAGGGCACCGGAATATCCGAACCCCTTTGTTTCGGCTATCGAATTTCCGCACCACATCGACGCATTCACTCTGCAAACGGTTCGCCGAGACCTGGCAATGCGAGTAAAGTCCCGGGAATGCCGAGAATCAAGGTCAGCGTCATCGTTCCCGTCTACAACACCGGCAGATACGTCGACGAGTGCGCACCGTCATTGCTGGGGCAGAGCCTGCCGGCCGACGAGTACGAGGTGATCTACGTCGACGACGGATCCACGGACGACACGCTGTCCCGGCTAGAGAAGATCGCTGCCACGCACTCGAACGTCCAGGTGCACACCCGGCCCAACTCGGGCTGGCCCGGCGCTCCCCGCAACCTCGGCATGCGGCACGCGAACGGCGAGTACGTGCAGTTCGTCGACCACGACGACAAGCTCGGCAGTGAGGCCCTGGAACGGCTCTACGAGCACGCGAAGCAGAACGACTCCGATGTGGTGCTCGGCAAGATGTCCAGCACGATGGTGCGGCCACGGCGGGTGTTCCGGCATACGGTGGACGCCTGCACCATCGAGAACGACGAGCTGATGCAGAGCATGTCGCCACACAAGATGTTCCGGCGAGCTTTCGTCGAAGAACACGGTCTGCGGTTTCCGGAGGGTCCGTGGATCATGGAGGACCTACTCTTCGTCAGCGCCGCTTACCTCAAAGCGGAACGGATCTCGATCCTCGCCGACTACCCCTGCTACTACTGGCTGAAGCGGGACGACGGCGGTAACAACACCCAGCACCGCTTCAACCCGCGGCACGGATTCTGGCCCAACGTGCGCACCATCGTCCGCCAGATCAAGGAGGGCACCACGCCTTCCGACGACCTTGATGCCCTCCAGAACCGCCTGCTGCACCGCTATTACCACGTGGAGGTCCTCTCCCGCGCCCGCGAGCCTGAGATTCTGCGCGAGGACCCCGGCGAGCAGCGACCCCGCTTCGACGCTGCCCGGAAGGTGGCCCTGGAGGAGTTCCCGCCCGCCGTAAGGGAGGGGCTGCCCGCGGTGTCCGGTCTGCGGGCCGAACTCCTCGAACGCGGCGACTTCGACGGCGCGGTCGCGTTCGCGGAGCACATCCGCGAGGTACAGGCCTGTGGCGAACTCGGCGAACCGCGTTGGGAGAACGGCTGTCTGGTCGTCGACGTCAGGCTGAACCTGGTGCGAGGGGACGGCGAGCCCCTGGTGCTCGTCCAGCGGGACGGGAAGCACTGGCTCGACCCGGAGTTGCTGGGCGGAGTGCCGGGGACCGAGGACGGCTGGGAGGTCCGTGACCCGTTCCGGCTCGCCTACGCCGAACTGGTCGTCAAGGACCGGGACCGGGAGGACTGGTGGTACCCGGAAGGTGACCTGGAGGTACGGCTGGAACCACTCGGGGAGGGACGGTCCCGGCTCGGCGCGTCCGGGCGGCTGAGACTGGATCCGGAGCGGCTGGCGGGCGGCCGCCCGCTGGAGCGCGGGCCGCACGAGGTGTGGGCGTTTGTCCACCTGCTGGGCATCGACCGTATGGTCCGCATGACGGGCGCCGGCCCCGCGAACACCCCCGCCGCGGGCCCGGCGCTGACCGGCGGGCGGCTCGCCCTCCCGTACTGGACGGCGGGCAGGGCTCAGCTCACCCTCGATGTGGGCCCCCGTCTGCGCAGCCTCGGTCCCGACACCGCCGACGCCGCCGCCGCGAACTCCGCCCGTGGCAGGCGGACACTCCCGTTGCCGTATGTGGCGGCGACCGGGTCCACTGCCCCGGCGCCCGTCAAGGTCACCGTGTCCGCACTGACGGTGAACGCCGAGCTGGTCCCGGAGGGCGGAGTGGCGCACCTGCGCCTCCCGGCCCGCCTTGAGCTGCCGTCGGGACGGCACCCGGTCACCCTCCCGAAGGCGCCGGCGCCGGTGGCCTACGCGGTCGTTCGCAAGGGTGCCGTGGTAGGGCTGGAGGGCCCCGGCCATCGCCCCGGCCCCGCCCGCCGTCTACTGGACGCGGTGAAACGCGCCCAGTAGGGCCGCAAGCTGCATCTGTCCCTGGCTCTCAGCCCGCTGTGAACGTGTCCACCGCGACGTCGAAGTACTCCCGGGCCTCGCGCACCTTCCCCACCGGCGCCGACACCCACACGTCGTACATCCGTCCGCCCTCCTCCCAGCAGAGGTCGTAGGTGTGCCGGGGTCCCTCGGACGCGCTGAAGCCGTTCCAGGTGAACTCCCAGTAGGCGGCGGGGTGTCCGGCGTGGGTGGTGTCGGTGACCCGGCCGTCGTGGTAGCCGGGGTTGGTGCTCGGCCCCTCGGCCGCCGCCCGGCGCATCACCGTCCCCGGTCCGCCGACCTGCGACTCGGCGACCTTGATGCCGAGCCGGAAGGTCTGCCCCGGCGACATGTAGAAGACGCGCTCGCCCTGCGGGTCGCGGGTGAAGTCCTCCGGTACGGCGAGGGAGAAGCCGGCCGGGTCCTGCGCGAGGCGGTAACCGGAGGGCACGGTGTGGGAGTTGGTCGCCGGGGGTGAGGGCGAGGAGGTCCGGGCGGTGGACTGCGCGGAGGACGGCGGCGGGGTCGAGGCCGTGGCCGTCGTATGCGATGCCGAGACGGCCGTCGTACCGCCGGGGCCCGGCGTTCCGCCGCCCCCGCCCCCGTTGAACAGCAGCGCCGCCGCCGACACCCCCGCACCCGCCATCGCGGCGACCAGCAGCGCGGCGACCAGCATGCCGCGGGGCGAGTAACGGGGCGGCGCGGGCGGCTCCGGAGCGGGGGGCCGCGGCACGTCCCGCTGGGTGGGGGTGTACGACGCGACGCCCACGCTCCCCATCGAAGTGGCGACCGCCACGGCCCCCGTCTCCAGGAACGCGCGCAGCATCCGCTCGGCCTCCGCCGCGCCCAGCCGCCGTTCGGGATCCCGCTCCAGCAGCCCCCGTACGACGGGCAGCAGCGGCTCCGCCTGGGCCGGTGGCCGGATCTCGTCGGAGACCACGGCGTGCAGGATCCCGCCGAGCGAGTCGCGTCGGAACGGCGACTCGCCGCTGAGCGCCGCGCACAGCAGAGCGCCCAGCGACCACAGATCGGACGCCGGACCGGAACGGGAGCCGGACATCCGCTCCGGCGCGGTGTACTCGGGTGAGCCGACGAAGGAGCCGGTCTCGGTGAGCGTGGTGGCGCCGGCGACCTGGGCGATACCGAAGTCGGTGAGCACGACCCGCCCGGTGCCGGCCTCGACGAGCACGTTCGCCGGCTTGATGTCCCGGTGCAGCACGCCCGCCTCGTGCGCCGTCCGCAGCGCGCTCAGCAGATCGATCCCGATGCGCGCGGCCTCGCCGACGTCCACGGGCCCGCTCCGCGAGATCCGGTCGGCGAGCGAACCGCCGTCGATCAACTCCATGACGATGTAGGGCCGTTCACCGTCCTCCACGACGTCATGGACGACGATGATGTGCGGGTGGTGAAGCTGCGCGACCGCCTGTGCCTCACGCAGGGTGCGGTCGCGGCGCAGCCGGGCCTCGTCGTCCGAACGGGAGTCGTCGAGGGCGAGCTCCTTGACGGCGACCTGCCGCCCCAGCAACTGGTCGGTCGCCCGCCATACGACACCCATCCCGCCCCGCCCGAGCCGCGTTTCCAGGCGATAACGCCCCGCGACCAGCCGTACGGCGTCCCCGTCTGTCCCCATGGCCCCATGATGCCGCACCGGACCGACCCCTTCCGGCGCGGTGACCGGCCAAGTGCGCACGACAGTCCGTTCTCGCACGGACCACGCCTGGGCCTCCGCGGTGAGCGGCCGGCTGGGCCTCCGCGGAGAACGGCCGAGTGCGCCGCCGTCCCGGGAAGGACGGCGGCGCGCTGTTCCACTCTCGGGTCAGCCCTCCTGGAAACCCCGCAGGATCACCTCGAACTGCTTGCTGGTGGTGTCCCAGTCGTCGGCCGGTGAGGCCTCGTAGACGGCGTACTCGGTGCCGGCGCTGTTCATGTACCCGACGTCGATCGCATGGTAGGGCCCCGGGAAGTAGTGGGGCGCGTCCTGGGCCCGCGCGTTCCAGGTGTACTCCCAGCGGACGCCCGGCTGGTCGCGGAAGAGCTCCTCCTTGAGAGTCAGCTCGTTGTAGTCGATCAGCCGTTTCGAGACCTGCTGCTGCAGGTTCTTCATGTGCGCGTACGAGGTGCTGAAGTCCGGCGCGGTGTCGACGGCGACCCGCACGAGGTGCTTGCCCTTGTCGGGCGTGAAGTCGACCTGCTGGAGGCCGTCCTGGTCGATGGAGACGGACCGCTTCCACCCCTTGGGCAGGGAGATGCTGAAGCCCACCGGGTCCTTGCGCCGCTCCCAGCCGACGGGAACCGTCCCCTGACCGATCCCGCCGCTCGGCGAAGCACTGGCGCCGGCACTGGTACCGGCAGCCGGAGCCGACGAGGCAGAGCCGGAGCCGCCGGAGCTGCCCGTGCCGAACTGCTGCAGCCCGACCGCGACTCCCCCGCCGACGACCGCCGCGAGGGCGACGACCAGGGCGAACGTACGCAGGCGGTACCGCTTCGCCGGTGCGGGCGCGGGCACGGACCCGATCGTCACCGGCGGATACGGCGTGCCGGCGGCCGACTGCAGACGGGTACCGGTGCCGGTACCCGAGCCGATGCCGGACCCCATCCCCGTGATGTCGTACCCCGACCGTCCCGTCGGCACATACGCCTGCGCCCCGCTCGGCCGCCGTCCCTCCGCCGCCTCGGCGAGCATCTGCTCGAGTTCCTCGGGCCCGGGCCGCTCGGCCGGTTCCTTGCGCAGCAGCCCGGTGATGACCGGTTCCAGCGGGCCCGCGTTGAGCGGCACGCCGGCCTCGTCCTCCACGACCGCCTGCATGGTGGTCAGCGGTGAGGTGCGGCGGAACGGCGAGCGCCCCTCCACCGCCGTGTACAGCGTGGCGCCCAGCGCCCACAGGTCGGAGGAGGGACCCGGATCGTGCCCGCGCACGCGCTCCGGCGCGAGATAGTCGACGGATCCCACGACCTCCCCGGTGCGGGTGATGGTCGTGTCGCCCTCGATCTGCGCGATGCCGAAGTCGGTGAGCAGGACCCGGCCGTCACGGCCGAGCAGCACGTTGCCCGGCTTGACGTCCCGGTGCAGCACACCGGCGCTGTGCGCGGCACGCAGCGCGCGCAGCACCCACAGCCCGATCCGCGCGGCCTCCCGCGGCTCGATGCGCCCCTGCTCCTTGACCGCGTCCGCCAGCGAGTGGCCCTCGACCAGTTCCATGACGATCCACGGCCGGCCGTCGTGTTCGAGCACGTCGTGGACGGTGACGACCGCGGAGTGGTTGATACGCGCCGCGGCCCGGGCCTCGGCCCGGGTGCGGGCCAGCAGGACGGCCTGTTCGCTCTCGGAGACGTAGAGCGCGGCCGTCAACTCCTTGATGGCGACCGCCCGGTGCAGCACCTCGTCGTGGGCGCGCCACACCCGCCCCATGCCGCCGCTGCCGATACTGTCGGCGATCCGGTAGCGGCCCGCGATGAGCAGGCCCTGCATCTGATTCACGTTGCCCCGCAATGCTCTTGTCAGGGTCAGACTAAGGACCGGCCTGCGGTCATGGAACCAGCGGGGTCCCATGGAGACAGCACTGTGACGGTTCTCGCTTCTCATACGGGATGTGAACGAAATCCCCTCATGGGAACGGGAACCAACCACCCCGGCAACGCGTTGACCACGCCTCGGCCCGGGTGCGTGTACGACCGCCGCTCAGCCTGTGTACGTGTACGACCGCCGCTCAGCCCGTGTACCTGTACGACCGCCGCTCAGCCCGTGTACTTGTAGGTCGCCGACGCCTGCTCGTACAGCCTGGTGACCTCGTCCCGCTCGGACTCCGGGCCGCGCACCTGCACGATGTGGTACCGCCCGTCGATCAGGAAGACCATGTTGCGCACGAACAGGTCGCCCTCCTGGCTGTCCGTCCACGTGAACTGCCCCTCGGCCGACACCTGCTGGCCCACCGTGATGGTCCGCAGCCCGCCTGCCGTGGCCCAGCTGGAGTCGCGGTACGGCTGCAGCTCCGGCTCCTTGTCCCGCTGATACGTCATCGGGTCGTTCCCGTACGCCGCCGCGCTGTCCCGCCCGGCCACCACGATCAGCTCGAACTTCCCGTGCGAGTAGATCACCTGGCCGCTGCCGTTCCTCGGGGTGCGGCTCCAGCCCTTGGCGACGGCGACCTGGAAGCCGTCCGGGTCGCTGCGCAGGGTGAACCCGTCGCCGACGGAGGCGCCGCCGGTCGAACCGGAGGTGGTCTGCGTCTCCGTGGACGGAGTCGAGGTCGGCGTCGGGGTGGACCTGGGGCTCGGGCTCGGCGCGGTACTGACCTCGCCGGCCGCGCCCGTCCGGTCACCGGTCCCCGCGCCGCTGTCGTCCGCGCTGCCCTTCTTCGGCAGGAACAGCATGGCGTACGCGACCGCCGCGGCCAGCAGGAGCAGGACCAGCAGAAGCAGCGTACGGCCCAGTCTGCGCGGGGACCTGGCCTCCTGCCGGGCCCGCTTGTGCCGGCCGTGGGTCGCCGGGAGCCCGGCCTTGCGCCTGCGGACCAGCTCCCCGCGGCGCCGGACGATCGGCAGCCGCTTGGGGTCGGCGGGCGGAGCGGCGACGACATACGTACCGGCGTCGGGCTCGGGCGCGGACCGCACCAGCGAACGCAGCCAGCCGCGCAGTTCCTCGAAGTCCAGCCGCTCGGTGGGGTCCTGACGCAGCAACGACTCCACGACCGGCCTGAGCGACCCGCACTCCTCCGCGAAGGCGGGCGGCTCCGAGCACACCAACTGGACCAGTTCGGCCGTCGACTCCTCCGGATACGGCGCGTGTCCCTGCACCGCCCGGAACAGCAGCGCGCCGAGCGCCCACAGATCGGTGGCCGGTCCGATGGGCGCCGCCAACTGCCAGTTCTCGTGCACCGGCCCGGCCTGCTCCGGCGCCCACCGCTCGGTCACCGGTCCGACCACGGTCATCCGCACCTGCCGCGCCCGCTCGGCGGCCAGCGCGGTGGCGGGCCCGCGCCGCCCGGGGACGGGAGCGGCCGGCTCGGCCCAGCGGACCGCGCCCTGCGCGGGCAGCACCGCCTGCTGCTGGTTCGGACGAAGGGCGGGCACCTCGGCGCCGGGCGCCGGGAGCGCGGTGCGCTCCTGATCGGCCGCCACCGCCGGGCTCGCACCCGGCTGGGGGCGCGGCACGGCTCCGTGCCAGGGCGAGGGCGCGCCCCGCACACCGTACGGATCCGCGATCTGCCCCGGCGGCCCGCCCGGCCCCTGCGCCTGCGCCTGCCCGTTGGCGTACGGCGGTTGCGTCCCGCCGTTGGCCTGTCCCGGAAGGTACGGCGGTTGCGGCGCGCCGGTGTCGGCGTCGGCCGGCGGCCGGGCGCCGGGCAGCGCGGCCCGCCCGTTCTGCTGGGCCTCCTGGACCCGGGCCGCGGCCCTGGCCCCCGCCCGGTACGCGGCGATCGCCCCGGCCCGGGCGGCCCGGATGTCCGCACCGGTCTCCAGCGCCCGCCGCTCCACCGCGCCCGTACCGCTCTCGCCCGAACCCTCGTCCGGACCGGCCGACGGCAGGCCACCGGCAGCCCGCGCCTGAATGGCGGCGCGCCTCGCGGCCTCGGGATCCGCCTCCGGGACACCGGGCACACCGCCTTGCCCGCCGGTACCACCCTGTCCGCCGACTCCCGCGACTCCGGAGGAACCTTCCGCCTGGCCGACCGGACGGGGACCGCCGGCCTCGCCTCCGCTGTCTCCCTCCGGAACCGGCACCGGGTCGTACCCGCACAGCGCCTCTTCCGCCGCCCCGACCGCGAGGCCGGTCAGCATCACCCGGCCGTCGTCGCAGACGAGGACCGTGCGGGCGGTGATGTTGCGGTGCACCCAGCCGTGCGCGTGCAGCACCCGCAGTGCCATCAGCACGTCGGAGGCGACCTCGGCCGCCCGGTACGGGGTCAGGGGCTGCTCGGCGAGCACCGCCGCCAGCGACCGTGCGGCGACCGCCTCGCTGACGATCCACAGCGAACCGCCCTCGGCGAACACGTCGAAGACCTGGTCGAGCCGTGGGTGGTCGGGGATCCGGGCGGCGGCCTGTGCGGCCTCGACGGCACGGCGCACCGCGGGATCGCTCGGCCGGCGTGTCGCGGTGCGGGCCGCCGGCGGTCGGCGCGTACCACGGTCACGGGCTGTGAACCCGTCGGGCAGCCCCTCCGCGTCGAGCACCTCCGCCTCGACCACCTCGGGCAACGGCACCTGCCGGACGAACACTTCCTGCCCGCTGTAGGTGTCGAAGGCCCGGGTCTCGGTGTGTTCGTACTCGTCGGAGGGGGGCAGCGGCAGGCGGTAGCGGTCGGCGAGCACCCGACCCGCATAGTCGTCCACGTTGCCTCCCCCGGCCGCCCGGTTGGTCAAATCCGTTCGTTTCGCGGCCCGTTCCGTATCCATACCTGGATGTGTACGGTCCGCAACCACTCACGATACGTGCCGGAGGCAATTCGCATTGTGGGGATGCGAATTTGTCACCGGGTCTCTCGCGAGGAGACCCAGGCGCTCACCCACGGAGGCATCGCATCGGGGACAGCGACGAAGAGCGTCGCTGCATGCGGCATGCCGGGCGTGGAGCAAAGCTGCGGCGTCCCTCGCGGAGCCAGGTGAAAACGAACGCCGGAGGGGAGGAATCAATTCGGGTCGAAGGACGCCGTCAGTGTCTTCCAGGTGTCCTTGCGCAGCTCACTGCTCCAGCCGGCGGCCTTCGCGGTGTACATCAGCGCGTACCCCTGGTCCGAGCTGACGACGAACCCCCGGTCGATCGTGTGGTACTTGGTACCGCCGTCGACGTAAGTGAACTCCCAGTCGGCCGTGTTCCAGCTCCGATAGCTCACCTGGGCTATGCGGATCTTCTGGTACTGGGAGCGCACCATGTAACGCTCCTGGTTCTCCCAGTCGGCCACCGGGTCGTCCTTGGGTGTGCTCGTCCATGCGACCAGCAGCTTCTGACCGTCCGGCCCGGTGAACCGGTCTCCGGCGGAGCTGCTGGTCTGGAACTTCCACCCCTTGGGCAGCCCGATCGAGTACCCCTGGCTCCCCTTGTACGTCTTCACCGCCGACCCGCTGTCACTGCCACTGGAGTTCGACGCCGAGGTGCTGTCGTCGCTCGACGCGTCCGAGTCCGCGTCGCTGCCGGAGGTCGAGGCAGCAGAGGTGTCCCCGTCCGTCTTGGTGCCGCCGCTCGTGTCGTCCTTGGTGGAGGAACCGCCGCCGGACCCCGAACCGGAACCGGCGCTCGCGCTCGCACCCGAGGTCGCCACCGCCTTGGAACCGCCGCTCTTGCCGCTCCCCTTGCTGTCGCTGTCGCCGCCGCCCCATGTGAGGGCGAGCACCGTACCGAGCACCGCCAGCACCACCACCACGGCGATGATCACCAGGGTCCGCTTCGGCACCACGTCGGTCAGCGGTGCCCGGGGCACGGGCCGGGGCGCCAGGTCCAGATCCGGCGGCGGCATCTGCGGCCACCCCGAACTCGCCTTCCCGGCAGTGGGCTTGCCCCCGGCCGGCGAACCGGTCGACCCGGCCCCGCCACCGACGGCCGAACCCCCGGCACCGACGGAACCCGAACGCGCGGTCCCGGCCGAACCCGCTCCCGAGCCGGAACCGGATCCGGTGCCGCCGCCCACGCCGGTACCGGCCGTGCCGGCCGCGTCGGCACCCGCGTCGCCGGTCTTCGTCCTGGCCGCGGCCGAGGCGCTCGCCGACGCGGCGGCCTTCCGCACGGACCGCAGCTTCCCGCGCAGCTTCTCCCCGGCCTCCTCGCCCCGCTTGGCCCCGGCGCTCTTCTCCTCGACCGGCGCGTCGGGCTGCGGAGGCAGCGGTACGACCCGGGTGGCGTCCGCCGGCACCTCCTCCGGCGCGTTGATCACCGAGTTGAGCATCGCCCGCGCGCCCGCGTCGTCGAGCCGCTGGGCCGGGTCCTTGGTGAGCAGCCCGTAGATGACGTCCTTGAGCGGCCCGGCGTTCTTGGGCTCCTCCAGCGGCTCGGTCATCACCGCGGTCAGCGTGGCGATCGCCGACCCCTTGTCATAGGGCGGGGCGCCCTCGACGGACGCGTACAACAGGCCGCCGAGCGACCACAGGTCGGCCGCCGGGCCGGGCTTGTGACCGCGGGCCCGCTCCGGGGAGATGTAGGAGGGGGCACCGACGAGCATGCCGGTGGAGGTGATGGACGGGTCGCCCTCCACCTGGGCGATACCGAAGTCGGTGAGCACGACCCGGCCGTCGGCCTCGGAGATCAGCACGTTGGACGGTTTCACGTCCCGGTGCAGGATGCCCTCGCGGTGTGCCGACCGCAGCACGTCCAGGATCGCCAGCCCGACCTCGGCCGCGCGCCTGGGCTTCAGCAGGCCGTCCTCCCGGATGACCTCGGCCAGCGACTTGCCCTCGACCAGCTCCATCACGATCCAGGGCCGGTCGTCCTCCTCGACCACGTCGAAGACCGTCACCGCGCTGTTGTTGCGGATCCGGGCGATCGCCTTGGCCTCGCGCAGGGTGCGCGTGATCAGGCGCCGCTTCTCCTCCTCGTCGATGTTCGACGGGAACCGCAGCTCCTTGACGGCCACCGTCCGGCCGAGGGTCTCGTCCTCGGCCCGCCACACCGTGCCCATGCCGCCGCGGCCGAGCACTCCTCCCAGCCGGTACCGCCCGGCGAGAAGACGCTCGCTGTTGTCCTGACGAGTCCCCTGACGAGAAGTACCCGCCCGCTCCGCCTCCGACATGCGTCCCCTCATGCAACCCGCCCTGACAGAGCCTCCATTGTCCCTCACCCGACAAGTGCCCAACGCCCAGGGGGCCCCTGACCGCACATCGGGGCCGGCCGATCGGAACCCCCGGTGACGAGGGCGTCACTCGGGCCGGGATGATGGGCCGCGACAAGGGAGGACCCGGATGCCGTCGCTTCGGACACTGGTGGCCATACCGGTCTCTCTTGCCCTGCTGCTCACCCCCGTGATCGCCGGTTCCGCGTCCTCGACGGAGGCCACGAACCCGTTCCTGTCACAGTTCGTCACCAAAGGCGGAGCACCCGCCGCCGCCCTCCTGGTCCACGACGGCGACGACGTCCGCTACGCGGTCGCCGGCCGGGGCATATCCCGCGCCGACCACTTCCGCGCCGGCAGCATCACCAAGACCTTCATCGCCACCGTCGTACTGCAACTGGCCGCGGAACACCGGCTGTCCCTGTCCGACCGGGTGGACCGGTATCTGCCCGGGCTGATGCGCGGGCGCGGCACCGACGGGCGGCGGATCACCCTGCGCGCGCTGCTCAGTCACACCAGTGGGCTCGCCGACTTCACCACGGTCACCCGGGGGCTCGTCCCTCTCACCCCGCTTCAAGCCGTACGCGTCTCGCTCACCCTCCCTTCGACCCGGCCGGGCCGCTACTCGTACGCCAGCACCAACTACGTCGTGCTCGGCATGGTCATCCGGCAGGTCACCGGTCACTCCTACGCCGTCGAGGCCCGGCGTCGCATCATCACCCCCCTCCGTCTCACGGGCACCTCCTTCCCGGGCACCCGCACCTCACTGCCCTCCCCGCACGGCCGCGCCTACGCGGCGGACGGCTCCGACGTCACCGAGCTCGACCCGCGCGTGGCCGGCGCGGCGGGTGAGCTGGTGACCACGCTCGACGACCTGGACCGCTTCTACGCGGCACTGCTGGACGGCGAGCTGCTGCCCCCGCGCCGGCTGCGCGAGATGCTCGACACCCGTGCCGCACATGGCGTGTACGGCCTGGGGATCTTTCCTGTGAAGCTGCCGTGCGGGACCACGGTGTGGGGGCACAACGGCCGGATCGAGGGCAGCTATGTGCGGAGCGCTGCGTCGATCGGCGGCCGTCGTGTCCTCACGTTCCGTGTGAACACGACGGCGGTGGCGGACCCGGACCTCGAACCCGCACTGCTCGCGGCCGAGTTCTGCCCTCGCAGTTGGTAGAACGGCCGGGGTCCGGGGGAAGATCCCGGCCCCGGGTCGCTCGTTCGGGTGAGGTTCGATGCCTCCGGGTGGAACCGAGCGGGCCGCCGCGGACGAGACCTACAGCGGGACGATGTCCGGCGCTCCCAGCCTCGCCGCGTCCGCCGTCTGGTCGTCCGGCTGGAGCTGGGACTCGCGTTCCGCCTCCACCCGCTTCTCGTAGTGCTCGACCTCGCGTTCGATCTGGTCCTTGTCCCAGCCGAGGACCGGTGCCATCAGCTCGGCGGCCTCGCGGGCGCTGCGGGTGCCGCGGTCGAAGGTCTCGATGGAGATGCGGGTGCGGCGGGTGAGGACGTCGTCGAGGTGGCGGGCGCCCTCGTGGGAGGCCGCGTAGACCACCTCGGCGCGCAGATAGTCCTCGGCGGCCGACAGCGGCTCGCCCAGGCCGGGGTCGGCGGCGACGAGGTCGAGGATCTCGTCCGCCAGCGAGCCGTACCGGTTCAGCAGGTGTTCGACGCGCACCACATGGAGGCCGGTGCGGGCGGCGATCCGGGCCCGCGCGTTCCACATCGCCCGGTAGCCCTCCGCGCCGAGCAGCGGGATGTCCTCGGTGACGCACTCCGCGACCCGCATGTCGAGCCCGTGCACCGCCTCGTCGACGGCGTCCTTGGCCATCACCCGGTACGTCGTGTACTTGCCGCCGGCGACCACCACGAGCCCCGGCACCGGATGCGCGACCGTGTGCTCGCGGGACAGTTTGCTGGTGGCGTCGGACTCGCCGGCCAGCAGCGGCCGCAGCCCGGCGTACACGCCCTGGACGTCGTCGCGGGACAGCGGTACCGCGAGCACCGAGTTGACGTGGTTGAGCAGGTAGTCGATGTCGGCGCTGGAGGCGGCCGGGTGGGCCTTGTCGAGGTCCCAGTCGGTGTCGGTGGTGCCGATGATCCAGTGCCGGCCCCAGGGGATGACGAACAGGACCGACTTCTCGGTGCGCAGGATCAGGCCGGTCGTGGAGTGGATGCGGTCCTTCGGGACGACCAGATGGATGCCCTTGGACGCGCGGACGTGGAACTGGCCGCGCTCGCCGACCATCGCCTGGGTGTCATCGGTCCACACCCCGGTCGCGTTGACGACCTGCTGGGCGCGGATCTCGTACTCCCCGCCGCCCTCCACGTCCTGCACCCGGGCCCCGACGACCCGTTCGCCCTCGCGCAGGAACCCGGTGACGCGCGCGCGGTTGGCGGCTTTCGCACCGTAGGACACCGCCGTGCGCACGAGGGTGGCGACATAGCGGGCGTCGTCCATCTGGGCGTCGTAGTACTGGATCGCGCCGACCAGGGCGTCCTTGCGCAGCGCGGGCGCGACACGCAGGGCGTGATGGCGGGTCAGGTGACGGTGGGCGGGCAGGCCCCGGCCGTGGCTGCGGGCCATCGACATCGCGTCGTAGAGCGCGACGCCCGAGCCGGCGTACAGGCGCTCCCAGCCCTGGTGTTGGAGCGGGTAGAGGAACGGCACCGGCTTGACCAGGTGCGGGGCGAGCCGTTCCAGGAGCAGGCCGCGCTCCTTGAGTGCCTCGCGGACGAGGGCGAAGTCGAGCATCTCCAGATAGCGCAGGCCGCCGTGGATCAGTTTGCTGGACCTGCTGGAGGTGCCGGAGGCCCAGTCGCGGGCCTCGACGATGCCGGTGTTCAGGCCCCGGGTGGCCGCGTCCAGCGCGGTGCCCGCACCGACCACTCCGCCGCCCACCACCAGCACGTCCAGCTCGCGCTCGGCCATGGCCGCCAGGGACTCCGCACGCTGCTTTGGCCCCAGTGTCGCTGTCCTCACCGCTGCCTCCCGCTCTGCCGCCATCGGTCATCGCTCGTCGTCGGTCATCGGTCGCGCCGGCCGCACCGGGCAGCCGGGGCCCACCCCAAATTCTGACCGGCTTGCCCGACTTCAGCCACCACTCGCCCCCAGCCTGTGGACAACGGTCCCCGAACCCCCGGAAGACACATGAACACAATCCCGCATAACGTTCATATTTACTCCTAGTCTGACATTGCGCTTCGCTCATCCTGTCCACCGGGCTTGCGCACCTGTCCCGCTTCGGTTACTGGGAAGGACTGCCCACGCCATGCCCGCAGACCTCGCCGTCATCGGACTCGGTCCCTACGGCCTGCCCCTCGCGCAGGCCGCCGTGACCGCCGGCATCTCCACGATCGGGTACGCCACCGGTCCGGAGGCGGGTTCGCTCAGCCCCGCCGAGCTGCGCCGGATGCTCTCGGGGGGCTTCCGGGCGGCCAAGGACCCGGCCGAGCTGGGGCGGGTGCGGACGGCCGTGATCTGCGCGCCGACCTCGCGCGGCGCCGACGGCGGCCTCGACCTGAGCCAGGTGGAGGCCGCCGCCCGCACCCTGGCCGAGCGGCTGCGTCCGTACACGACGGTGATCCTGGAGTCGCCGGTCCACCCGGGCACGACGGAGGACTTCCTGCGCCCCCTGCTGGAGAAGGGCTCCGGACTGCGGGCGGGCCGCGACTTCCACCTCGCCTACTCCCCCAGCCGGGTGGACCCCGGCAACCGCGACTTCACCCCGGCCAACACCCCCAAGGTCATCGGCGGTCTCACGCCCGCGTGCACCGAGTCGGCCGCCGCGTTCTACGGCCGGCTCACCGACAAGGTGGTACGCGCGCGTGGCCCGCGCGAGGCCGAGACCGTGCAGCTCCTGGAGACCAACTTCCGGCATGTCAACATCGCCCTCGTCAACGAGATGGCGGTGCTCTGCCACGAACTGGGCGTCGACCTGTGGGACGTCATCCGCTGCGCGGAGACCAAGCCGTTCGGCTTCCAGGCCTTCCGCCCCGGGCCCGGTGTGGGCGGCCACGGCGTCTCCCAGGACCTGTCCGGCCTCGCCGGCCGCGGCCTGCGGATGGTGGAACTGGCCCAGCAGGTCAACACCCGGATGCCGGGTTACGTCGTCCAGCGCGCCGCCGCCCTCCTCAACGAGCACGGCAAGTCGGCCCGCGGCGCGCGCGTGCTGCTGCTCGGCGTCACCTACAAGCCCGACCTCGCCGACCAGCAGAGCACCCCCGCGCGGGAGATCGCGATCCGGCTGATGGAGCTGGGCGCCTCGGTCAGCTACCACGACCCGCACATCTCGTCCTGGAGCGTCCTGGACCGCCCGGTTCCGCGCGCGGACTCCCTGTACGAGGCGGCCGCCGACGCCGACCTGACGATCCTGGTCCAGCAGCACCGGACGTACGACCTCCAGGGACTGTCGGTGAAGGCGCAGCTGCTGCTGGACACGCGCGGGGCGACGCCGACGGGGGCGGCACACCGGCTCTGAGCGCCGCCCGCGCGCTCCTCCTCGCAACCCTCCTCCCCGCACCCTCCTCCTCGCACGCGGAAGGCCGGTCACCCACCCGGGGTGACCGGCCTTCCGGCTGCCGTGAGGCCTATCGCTTGTGCTGCGAGTCCGCCACCGTCACCTCGACGCGCTGGAACTCCTTCAGCTCGCTGTAGCCGGTGGTGGCCATCGCGCGGCGCAGGGCGCCGAAGAGGTTCATCGAGCCGTCGGGGGTGTGGGACGGGCCGGTGAGGATCTCCTCGATGGTGCCGACAGTGCCGAGGTCGACCTTCTTGCCGCGCGGCAGCTCCTCGTTGACGGCCTCCATGCCCCAGTGGTGGCCCTTGCCCGGCGCGTCGGTCGCGCGGGCCAGCGGGGAGCCCATCATCACCGAGTCGGCGCCGCAAGCGATCGCCTTGGGGAGGTCGCCGGACCAGCCGACACCGCCGTCGGCGATGACGTGCACGTAGCGGCCGCCGGACTCGTCCATGTAGTCGCGGCGGGCGGCGGCCACGTCGGCGACCGCGGTGGCCATCGGGACCTGGATGCCGAGCACGTTGCGCGTGGTGTGCGCGGCGCCGCCGCCGAAGCCGACGAGGACGCCCGCCGCGCCCGTGCGCATCAGGTGCAGGGCCGCCGTGTAGGTGGCGCAGCCGCCGACGATCACCGGGACGTCGAGCTCGTAGATGAACTGCTTCAGGTTCAGCGGCTCGTGCGAGGACGAGACGTGCTCCGCGGAGACCGTCGTACCGCGGATGACGAAGATGTCCACGCCCGCGTCCACGACCGCCTTGGAGAACTGCGCGGTGCGCTGCGGGGAGAGCGCGGCCGCCGTGACCACGCCGGAGTCGCGCACCTCCTTGATGCGCGCGCCGATCAGCTCCTCCTTGATGGGGGCGGAGTAGATCTCCTGGAGGCGGCGGGTGGCGGTGTCGGCGTCCAGCCCGATGATCTCGTCGAGCAGCGGCTGCGGGTCCTCGTGCCGCGTCCAGAGGCCTTCGAGGTTGAGGACGCCGAGGCCGCCGAGCTCGCCGATACGGATCGCGGTGGCCGGGGAGACGACCGAGTCCATGGGGGCGGCCAGGAACGGCAGCTCGAAGCGGTAGGCGTCGATCTGCCAGGCGATCGAGACCTCCTTCGGGTCCCGCGTACGGCGGCTGGGGACGACGGCGATGTCGTCGAAGGCGTACGCCCGGCGGCCGCGCTTGCCGCGCCCGATCTCGATCTCAGTCACGTCTGTGGCCTTTCCCTCTGCGTTTCAGCGTCTTCCAGTATCGCCGACGGGCAAGGCAAGGGCGGCCCCGGTGTGTCCGGGACCGCCCTCGGGAAAGGCTGGTGACTACTTGCGGCTGTAGTTCGGCGCCTCGACCGTCATCTGGATGTCGTGCGGGTGGCTCTCCTTGAGGCCCGCGGCGGTGATCCGCACGAAGCGGCCCTTGGACTCCATCTCGTCGACGGTGGCCGCGCCCACATAGCCCATGGTCTGGCGCAGACCGCCGACGAGCTGGTGCAGCACGTTGGCGAGCGGGCCGCGGTAGGGCACCTGGCCCTCGACGCCCTCGGGGACGAGCTTGTCGTCGGAGGAGACCTCGGCCTGGAAGTAGCGGTCCTTGGAGTAGGACTTGCCCTGGCCGCGCGACTGCATGGCGCCGAGCGAGCCCATGCCGCGGTACGACTTGAACTGCTTGCCGTTGATGAAGAGCAGCTCGCCGGGCGACTCCTCGCAGCCGGCGAGGAGGCTGCCGAGCATCACGGTGTCGGCGCCGGCCGCGAGGGCCTTGCCGATGTCGCCGGAGTACTGCAGGCCGCCGTCGCCGATGAGCGGGACACCGGCCGGGCGGGCGGCGAGGGAGGCCTCGTAGATGGCGGTGACCTGGGGGACGCCGATGCCGGCGACCACGCGGGTGGTGCAGATGGAGCCGGGGCCCACGCCGACCTTGATGCCGTCGACACCGGCGTCGATCAGTGCCTGCGCGCCGTCGCGGGTGGCGACGTTGCCGCCGATCACGTCGACGTTCACGCTCGACTTGATCTTCGCCATCCAGCTGAGGGCGTTGCTGTTGTGACCGTGCGAGGTGTCGACGACCAGGAAGTCCACGCCGGCCTCGGCGAGCGCCTGGGCCCGCTCCAGGGCCTCGGGGCTGGCACCCACGGCGGCACCGACGAGCAGGCGGCCCTCGGAGTCCTTGGCGGCGTTCGGGTACTTCTCGGCCTTGACGAAGTCCTTGACGGTGATCAGGCCCTTGAGGACGCCTTCGCCGTCGACCAGCGGCAGCTTCTCGATCTTGTGCTTGCGCAGCAGCTGAATGGCCTCGCTGCCGGAGATGCCGACGTTGCCGGTGACCAGCGGCATCGGGGTCATGACCTCGCGCACCTGGCGGCTGCGGTCGGACTCGAAGGCCATGTCACGGTTGGTGACGATGCCCAGCAGCTTGCCGTCCGGGTCGGTGACCGGCACACCGCTGATGCGGAACTTGGCGCACAGCGCGTCGGCCTCGGCGAGGGTCGCCTCCGGGTGCACCGTGATCGGGTCGGTGACCATGCCGGACTCGGACCGCTTGACCAGGTCGACCTGGTTGACCTGGTCCTCGACGGACAGGTTGCGGTGCAGCACGCCGACGCCGCCGAGGCGGGCCATCGCGATCGCCATGCGGGACTCGGTCACCTTGTCCATCGCCGCGGAGAGCAGCGGGATGTTGACCCGGACGTTGCGGGAGATACGGGACGAGGTGTCGACCGCGTTGGGGAGCACTTCGGATGCGCCCGGCAGCAGCAGCACGTCGTCGTAGGTCAGCCCGAGTGTCGCGAATTTTCCGGGCACTCCGTCGACGTTGGCAGTCATGACACCTTCCCCAAATGGCCTTGAACGGTGCGGATGTCCATGCTAACGGGAAGCACGGGTCCCAAATTCCACGGTACGACTCAGCTCCGGGCTTCGTATGTTCGTACGGAAACGGGAGTACGCCTGTTCATCGGGGGCGGTTGAACCCGTTCGGCCAGGGTGGTTGAACCGCGTCGGCCACTGCCGGCTACTGCTCGGCCAGCGCCCGCAGCCGGCTCAGCGCCCGGTGCTGGGCCACCCGCACCGCGCCCGGTGACATTCCCAACATCTGGCCGGTCTCCTCGGCGGTGAGACCCACCGCGATACGGAGCAGCAGCAGCTCGCGCTGGTTCTCGGGGAGGTTGGCCAGGAGTTTCTTGGCCCATTCGGCGTCGCTGCTGAGCAGCGCCCGCTCCTCGGGACCGAGGGAGTCGTCGGGGCGTTCCGGCATCTCGTCCGAGGGGACGGCCGTGGAGCCCGGGTGGCGCATCGCGGCCCTTTGCAGGTCGGCGACCTTGTGGGAGGCGATCGCGAAGACGAAGGCCTCGAAGGGGCGGCCGGTGTCGCGATAGCGGGGCAGGGCCAGGAGGACCGCCACGCAGACCTCCTGGGCGAGGTCCTCGACGAAGTGCCGGGCGTCGCCCGGCAGACGGGACAGGCGCGTACGGCAATAGCGCAGCGCGAGTGGGTGGACATGGGCGAGCAGGTCGTGCGTGGCCTGCTCGTCCCCGTCTACGGCGCGGTGGACGAGAGCACCGATCGTCCCTATGGCAGTGACCGCCTCGTCCTCGCGCATCGGTCCATGGTGCCCTGCCGCCGTCGGCTGCGTGGCACCGCGTCCGTCGTTGTGCACCGAAGCGTTATGAGCAGGTGCGCCGGCACTCATCCCCTGCGCCCTCCCCTTCCGCTCGAACGACTCGTCCCCGAGAGACTCCACACCTCAAGGATGCGGCATCCGCGCCGAAACGAGCAGCGGCCCTGCGGCGATCCGCCTTGCGAACCCCGCCCACCATGGGGTAGGCGGGGGCTTCCGGTCGGTCCGCATCCCCGCTGCGGCGCAGCTCACCGCCGTACTAACGGACCAGTCCCCAGCGGAAACCGAGGGCCACCGCGTGGGCGCGGTCGGAGGCGCCGAGCTTCTTGAAGAGGCGCCGGGCGTGGGTCTTCACGGTGTCCTCGGAGAGGAACAGCTCGCGGCCGATCTCGGCGTTGGAGCGGCCGTGGCTCATGCCCTCCAGGACCTGGATCTCACGCGCGGTGAGGGTGGGCGCGGCGCCCATCTCGGCCGAGCGCAGGCGCCGGGGTGCGAGGCGCCAGGTCGGGTCGGCGAGGGCCTGGGTCACGGTGGCCCGCAGTTCGGCGCGCGAGGCGTCCTTGTGCAGGTAGCCGCGGGCGCCGGCGGCGACGGCCAGGGCCACGCCGTCCAGGTCCTCGGCGACCGTGAGCATGATGATGCGCGCGCCGGGGTCGGCGGACAGCAGCCGGCGCACGGTCTCGACGCCGCCCAGTCCGGGCATGCGCACGTCCATCAGAATCAGGTCGGAGCGGTCGGCGCCCCAGCGGCGGAGGACTTCCTCGCCGTTGGCCGCCGTCGTCACGCGCTCGACGCCGGGCACGGTCGCGACCGCGCGGCGCAGCGCCTCTCGGGCAAGCGGGGAGTCGTCGCAGACGAGGACGGATGTCATGACCGCCCTCCGCAGCTGATGCGCGTCACCTTGAGCCTCCAGGCTGGTACGGAATCGTCACCTGTGCGGTCGAACGTCTCGGACGCCTGCCCGAGCGCTTGTTGCTTCAACCGCCACCGCACTCTCAACGACGGTCACTCGAAAGAGTTACGGGGCTGCATGCCGTCTTCGGCACTCTACGTGAGGGGGCGGACACGGTGGAGACATGGACGTCAGACCCTCAACTTTTCATCACATCCAATGCCCCATTTAGCCCTTTTTCTTCCCGTTTCACGGTGTCTGGGGCTAGATTGCCAATGAGTCATATTTTCATCTCTCTAGACCGGAGATGTACGGTCGTTGGCACCGTATCCGCCCAGAACGGCTACAAGGGGTCACGTAATGGCAGATTTCTCCCGCCTTCCCGGACCGAACGCGGACCTGTGGGACTGGCAGCTCCTGGCCGCCTGCCGCGGGGTCGACAGCTCGCTCTTCTTCCATCCCGAGGGCGAGCGCGGGGCGGCTCGGAGTGCCCGTGAGAACTCGGCCAAGGAGGTCTGCATGAGGTGCCCGGTCCGCGCGGAGTGCGCGGCGCACGCGCTGGCGGTACGCGAGCCGTACGGCGTATGGGGCGGCCTGACCGAGGACGAGCGCGAAGAGCTCATGGGGCGGGCACGCAACAGGCTGGTGTCGGCATCGACGACCAGCGGCGGCTCCGCCTCGGACACCTGAAAGAACGTTTCTTCAATCTATTGACAACCTGTTGACGATCCGACCGGCGATCGGGCACGCGTGCGCGCCCGGGACCTTCGCCGGGCACACGCGCGTGCCCGCCGCCTTTCGTCACGGCCGCCGGGCCGCCCGGCCCAGTTGCTCCAGCGTCGCCGCCACGGCCGGCACCTGCGCCAGGTCGGGCAGTGTGAGCGCGACGATCTCCCGCCGTACCGCGGGTTCCAGCGCCACTGTGCGCGCACCCCTCGGGCGTACCGACTCGATGGCCAGCTGGGGCAGGACCGCGACGCCCAGACCCGCGCCGACCAGGCCGACCACGGCCGGGTAGTCGTCGGTGGCGAAGTCGATGCGGGGCGTGAAGCCCGCGCTCTCGCACACCTCGACGAGCTGTCCCCGGCAGCGCGGGCAGCCCGCGATCCAGGGCTCGCCGGCGAGTTCCCCGATGGCGACGGACTCCGCGCGGGCGAGCCGGTGCCGTTCGGGCACCAGGCCGACGAGACGGTCGGTGAGCAGCGGTCGTACGACCAGGTCCGCCCACTCCTCCGCGCCGGGCGCGCCCTCGTAGCGGAAGGCCAGCGCGATGTCACAGTCGCCCTCGCGCAGCAGTTCGACCGACTTCGGGGGCTCTGCCTCCTCCAGGGAGACGCGGGTGCCGGGGTGGGCGGCGCGCAGGGCGGCGAGGGCCGTCGGGACCAGGGTGGAGCTGCCGCTCGGGAAGGAGACCAGCCGGACGCGGCCGGCACGCAGGCCGGCGATGGCGGCGACCTCCTCCTCGGCCGCGGTGAGTCCGGCGAGGATGCCGGAGGCGTGCCGGACCAGGGCCTCGCCGGCCTGGGTCAGACGCATCTCGCGGCCGTTGCGGACCAGCAGCGGGGTGCCGACGGAGGCCTCCAGGGCCTTCATCTGCTGGCTGACGGCGGGCTGGGTGCAGCCCAGTTCGCGCCCCGCCGCCGAGAAGGAACCGGTGGTGGCGACGGCGCGCAGGACGCGGAGATGACGTGCCTCGATCACCCCCTGAGCATAAGGCGGGCTTGGACAGGGCACCCGATATTGCGTCGACGCTTTGAGGGAGGTCCCGTACCGTCGCACCATGGAGCTTCTCTCGGTGAACCTGGGACGCGCACGTGCGGTGGCGTACACGGACCAGAAGGACGGCGTGACCGGCATCGACAAACGTCCGGTGGACGGGCCGGTGCGGGTGGCGGCGCCCGGGCCGAAGGGGACCACGGGCAGCGGTCTCGCCGGGGACACGGTGTGCGACCTGCGTCATCACGGCGGTGACGACCAGGCCGTGTACGCGTACGCGCGCGAGGACCTCGACGGCTGGGGCGAGGAGCTCGGCCGGACGCTGCCGAACGGCTGTTTCGGTGAGAACCTCACGACAAACGGGCTGAACGTGTCGGATGCGCTGATCGGCGAGCGCTGGCGGATCGGTTCCGAGGTCGTACTCGAGGTCACCTCCGGGCGCATCCCGTGCCGTACTTTTCAGGGCCATCTGGGCGAGCGGGGATGGGTGAAGAGGTTCACGCGGAAGGGTGCGTCCGGTGCCTACCTCCGGGTGATCGAACCGGGTGAGATCAGAGCCGGCGACCCGATCGAGATCGTGCACCGTCCGGAGCACGGGGTGACGGCGGCGTTGGAGTTCCGCGCGGTCACCACGGAGCGGGAGTTGCTGCCGCGGCTCCTTGCGGCGGGCGAGGCGCTGCACCCTGAGGCGCTGGCGCAGGCCCGGAAGTACGTGGCGGCACAGGGCGGCTGAACAGCCGTCACACATACGCCGTTCACCGGCGCTTCATCCTTCGGGAGAGCCGGTGCGCACTGCGGACGCCGTCAGTCCGGGTAACTACCCTTGGGCCATGACAACGGCTCTGATTACGGGATCGACCGCGGGGATCGGTGCCGCGTTCGCGCGGCGGCTGGCGGCTGACGGGCACAACCTGGTCCTGGTGGCGCGGGACACCAAACGGCTGCGCGAACAGGCGACCGAGCTGCACGACCGGCACGGCATCGAGGCGGAGGTGCTCACCGCCGACCTCGCCGAGGACGCCGGTATCGAGGCGGTGGCCGCCCGCCTGGAGGACCGCAGGAACCCGGTCGACCTGCTGGTCAACAACGCGGGCTTCGGCAACAAGGGCCGTTTCCTCGATGTGCCGATGGCCGACGAGCTGCGCATGCTCAAGGTGCACTGCGAGGCGGTGCTGCGGCTGACGGCGGCGGCGGCCGAGGGGATGCGGGAGCGCGGGCGAGGCGGTGTCGTCAACGTGGCGTCGGTGGCGGCCTTCGTGCCGCGCGGTACGTACGGTGCCTCCAAGTCATGGGTCGTGCAGTTCACCCAGGGTGCGGCGCGCGACCTCGCGGGCAGCGGGGTACGGCTGATGGCGCTGGCGCCCGGTTTCGTCCGTACGGAGTTCCACGAGCGGGCCGGGATGGGCACGGACAACATCCCCGGCTGGATGTGGCTGGACGCGGACAAGCTGGTCGCGGCGGCGCTGGCCGATCTCGCGCGCGGGAAGACGCTGTCGGTCCCGGATCCGCGGTACAAGGTGCTGACGGGCCTGGCGAGGGTGGCACCGCGCGGCCTGGTGGGCGGGATCAGCTCGAAGACGGGGCGCAAGTACGGGCCGCAGTAGGGGCCGCGGTCGCACAGGAACCGTAGCCGGGCCGGTGGGAAGATGGGCGTGAGGGACCGGACCCAGGGGGGCCGGAGGCGGTGTCATGACGTTCGTGCAGCTCATCGAGTGCAGAACCAGCCGGCTGGACGAGATGAACCAGCTGGTCGGCAGGTGGGTCGAGCAGACCAAGGGGAAGCGGACGGCGACGCACGCGGTGGTCGGCAAGGACCGCTCCGACGCGTCGCACGTCGTCGAGATCGTGGAGTTCCCGTCATACGAGGACGCCATGCGCAACTCGAACCTCCCGGAGACCGACAAGGTCTTCCACGAGTTGCTGGCGCTGTGCGACGAGATGCCGACGTTCACGGATCTGGACGTGGTGCGCGACGAACGGTTGTACGCCGACACCGCGCGGCGGTTCTTCGAGACGATCGCCGCGGCCGGCCCGCTGGCTCCGCTGGACGGTCTGCTCGCCGAGGACTACCACGACCACGATCCGGGCAACGAGCAGCCGACCATCGGCATGGACGCGGTCCGGCGCGAGATCGGGATGTGGCGGGGCGCCTTCGACTTCACGTTCCATGTCGAGGACCAGTTCGCCCAGGACGACCGGGTGTGCACCAGGTGGATCTGGAAGGGGCGGCAGAAGGCGGAGTTCCTGGGCCTGCCGAACACGCGACAGCTGGTCAAGATGACCGGGACGACGATCCACCGCTTCGACGACAGCGGGAAGATCGCCGAGGGCTGGTGGGAGTACGACCGGCTCGGGCTGATGGGGCAGCTCGGAGCACTGGACGAGCTGGAGAACTGAGACGGCAGGGCCCGCAGAGCGGTACGACAATGAGTAGAGCCCGCGAGGGGCGAAGCCCCCGTTCCCGGCGGATGACCGGGAACGGGGGCTTCCTCAAGCGCTGTCACGCACTGGGCGCGGTGTCACGCGCTGGGCGCGGTGACGACGCTCAGTGGGCGTGGCCGTGGGAGTGACCCGCGGCGGCCGGCTCTTCCTCTTCCTTCTTCTCGACGACCAGGGTCTCGGTCGTCAGGAGCAGGGAGGCGATGGAGGCGGCGTTCTCCAGGGCGGAGCGGGTGACCTTGACCGGGTCGATGACGCCGGCCTTGACCAGGTCGCCGTACTCGCCGGTGGCGGCGTTGAAGCCCTGGCCCTTGTCGAGCTCGGCGACCTTGGAGGTGATGACGTAGCCCTCCAGGCCGGCGTTCTCGGCGATCCAGCGCAGCGGCTCGACGACGGCGCGGCGGACGACGGCCACACCGGTCGCCTCGTCGCCGGTCTTGCCGAGGCCGTCCTCCAGGACCTTCGCGGCGTGGACCAGCGCGGAGCCACCACCGGAGACGATGCCCTCCTCGACCGCGGCGCGGGTCGCGGAGATGGCGTCCTCCAGACGGTGCTTCTTCTCCTTCAGCTCCACCTCGGTGGCGGCGCCGACCTTGATCACGCACACGCCGCCGGCCAGCTTCGCGAGGCGCTCCTGGAGCTTCTCGCGGTCCCAGTCGGAGTCGGTGTTCTCGATCTCGGCCTTGATCTGGGCGACGCGGCCGACGACGGCCTCGGAGTCACCGGCACCGTCGACGACGGTGGTGTCGTCCTTGGTGACGGTGACGCGGCGGGCGGAGCCCAGCACGTCGGTGCCGACCTGGTCGAGCTTGAGGCCGACCTCCTCGGAGATGACCGTGGCGCCGGTGAGGATCGCCAGGTCCTGCAGCATCGCCTTGCGGCGGTCACCGAAGCCGGGGGCCTTGACCGCGACCGCGTTGAAGGTGCCGCGGATCTTGTTCACCACGAGGGTGGACAGGGCCTCGCCGTCCACGTCCTCGGCGATGATCAGCAGCGGCTTCGAGGCGTTGGACTGGATGATCTTCTCCAGCAGCGGCAGCAGGTCCGCGATGGAGGAGATCTTGCCCTGGTTGATGAGGATGTAGGGGTCCTCCAGGACCGCCTCCATGCGCTCCTGGTCCGTCACGAAGTACGGCGACAGGTAGCCCTTGTCGAAGGCCATGCCCTCGGTGAAGTCCAGCTCCAGACCGAAGGTGTTGGACTCCTCGACGGTGATGACACCGTCCTTGCCGACCTTGTCCATCGCCTCGGCGATGAGCTCGCCGACCTGCTGGTCCTGGGCGGACAGCGCGGCGACGGCGGCGATGTCGGACTTCTCCTCGATCGGGCGGGCCGTCGCGAGCAGGTCGTCGGAGATGGCGGCGACGGCGGCGTCGATGCCCTTCTTCAGGGCGGCCGGGGAGGCGCCCGCGGCGAC
Source organism: Streptomyces sp. Ag109_O5-1 (assembly GCF_003814875.1). GTDB lineage: Bacteria > Actinomycetota > Actinomycetes > Streptomycetales > Streptomycetaceae > Streptomyces > Streptomyces sasae. The sequence goes on from NZ_RKQF01000001.1 coordinate 4,956,321, forward strand.
GTTCTTCAGGCCCTCGCGGACCAGCGCCTGGGCCAGCACGGTGGCGGTGGTCGTACCGTCACCCGCGATGTCGTTGGTCTTGGTCGCCACCTCCTTCACCAGCTGGGCGCCGAGGTTCTCGTACGGGTCCTCGATCTCGACCTCACGGGCGATCGTGACACCGTCGTTGGTGATGGTGGGCGCGCCGAACTTCTTGTCGATGACGACGTTGCGGCCCTTGGGGCCGATCGTCACCTTCACCGTGTCGGCAAGCTTGTTGACGCCGCGCTCAAGGGCGCGACGGGCGTCCTCGTCGAACTTCAGGATCTTCGCCATGGGAGCGGTTCAGCCCTCTCGGAAAACGTGAGTGAAACGAACCGCGCCCCCGACGCCCGGCTTCATGAGATCGCGGGGGCCAGGGGCGCAGTTCAAAGCAGAATGTGCTTCGGGTGAACTACTTCTCGATGATCGCGAGCACGTCGCGAGCCGAGAGGACGAGGTACTCGTCGCCGTTGTACTTCACCTCGGTGCCGCCGTACTTGCTGTAGAGCACGACATCGCCGACCTTGACATCGAGCGGCAGGCGCTCGCCGTTCTCGAAACGGCCCGGGCCCACGGCGAGGACGGCGCCCTCCTGGGGCTTCTCCTTCGCGGTGTCCGGGATGACCAGGCCGGAGGCCGTGGTCTGCTCGGCGTCGAGCGGCTGGACCACGATGCGGTCCTCAAGCGGCTTGATGGCAACCTTGGAGCTGGTGGTCGTCACGATCCGACCTCCCCCTTCGGAGATCTCACGGGGTTAACTGTCTGAGGTGGCGACCAGGTGGATCCGTCGTCGCGGGTGCCGGACCTGCCCGTCGCGTTGTTGGCACTCTCATCTGCCGAGTGCCAGAGCCGAGACTATGACCGCGATTAGCACTCGGTCAAGCGGAGTGCCAATTGCGAGCGGCGCGGCGCGGGAACGGGTGGCATCCGAAGGTCACAGGGTGACGGTGGCGTGCATCTCCCACACGAGGATCTCGGCGGGTGCGTAGGCGTGGACCCGGTGTCCGCCGGTGGCGGTGAAGCGGGCCGCGTCACCCTCGTGGAGCACCCCCGCGCCCTCCAGGTCCACCGAGCCGCGGGCGACGAACAGGTGCAGATACGGCGCCTCGGGAAGGATGACATGCTGTCCGGGCCCCAGCCGGGCCGCGTACAGCGCGGCGTGCCGGTTGTGGATCCGGATGGCGCTCGCTCCCCTGTGCCGGTCCATGCCGGACGCCACCGTGACCAGGCCGCCGGACAGCAGCTCGGCGTCGATCTCCAGCTGTTCGTAGCCCGGGGTGACGCCGGCCTCGTCCGGGACGACCCACATCTGGACGAAGTGCACGGGGGCGGCGGGGGGCCGGTCCATGGACCGGTAGGTGTCGTTCTTCTCGGAGTGCAGGATGCCGGTGCCGGCGCTCATCCGCTGGGCCAGGCCCGGGTAGATCACGCCGGAATGGCCGCTGGAGTCCTGGTGGACGAGTGAGCCCTGCAGCACCCAGGTGACGATCTCCATGTCCCGGTGCGGATGCGTCTCGAAGCCGGCGCCCGGCTGCACCAGGTCCTCGTTGTTGACCAGCAGCAGTCCGTGGTGCGTGTTGGCCGGGTCAGGCCGGCTCGTGCCGAGGGAGAACGAGTGCTTCGAGTCGAGCCAGGACAACCGGCTCGACTGCCTGCCGTCCGCGCGCCGCACCTCCACGCCGGGTGCGAGCAGTGTGCTGCCCATACCGTGCCTCCTTCCGGATTCCGGTATCGACGCTAACCCTGCTGACATGAATGTTCAAGTAATTACCTGGGACAGATACCACGCACTGGAGCCGATGAGATCACACGTCGCCTCCGCCATGACTTGAGAACTCAAGCCATGGCGCTCTAGAGATAGTCCTCCAGCCGCCCCACCGTCAGCCCGCTCCCCTGGATGCGCCGCAGGAGGCGCGTCGTGCGTTCCCGCAGTGTCGGGCCCGTGGCCTCGTCCGGGCCCACCAGGACGATGTCGCCGGGGAGGAGCCGCTTCTCCCCGCTGCGGAACACGACGGTGTCGGCGGTCATCGCCGCCCGCCACAGGACCACCGCCGCCACTCCGCAGTCGGCCGCCGCACGCAGGGTGGTGGTGTCGTAGGTGCCGTAGGGCGGGCGGAAGAAGCGGGGACGGATACCGAAGCGGGACTTCAGCTTCTCCTGCTGGCCGCAGATCTCGGCGCGCTGGCCGGCGTACGGCAGGCCGGGCATGGCCGGGTGGTCGAGGGTGTGGTTCTGGACGCTCGCGCCGACCGACTGGAGCCGGGCGAAGTGGCCGTAGCCGGGGCCGACCACGCTGTCGGTGAGGAACATGCTCACCGGCAGGCGCAGTTCGCGGACCATGTCCACGAAGCGGGGGTCCTTCTCGGCGCCGTCGTCGTAGGTCAGGAAGACCACCCGGTCGGAGGTGGGGACGTGGTCGACGACCGGGGGCAGGGCGGAGTGGGCGGAGAGCGGGTGGGCCGGCGGGTGCGGGGCCGCGGGCAGGGGCGCGGTCAGGCCCCAGTGCCGGTAGGGCTGTTCGCCCGTCGGGCTCTGCGGTCGCACCCCCTCCGCGGCCTTCTTGCCCAGCCGTTCGATGGGGTCCACGGACTGGGCGCAGCCCGCGAGCAGGAGGGCGGCGGCGGTCAGGAGCGCCGCCGCCCTCAGGCGGCTCACAGGTAGTCCTCCAGGCGCGCCACCGCGTACCCCTCGCGTGTGACCTTGTTCAGGAAGCGCCGCATGTCGTCGACCATCGTGCCGTTCCACTCGTTCAGGCCCCGGAAGTGGGTGAGCACGATGTCACCGGGGTGCAGGCTGCGGTCGTCCTCGCGGTACTCCCAGTGGTCGACGTACACCTCCTCGTCCCAGATCGGCGCGTACTTGATGCCGCAGGTCTTGGCGGCGCGCAGGGTGTCGCCGTTGTAGTTGCCGTAGGGCGGGCGGAAGACGGTCGGGGCCTTGCCGAACTCCCTCTTCATGATCGTCTGCATGTCGCAGATCTCGTGCTTCTGCTCCTCGTAGGTCAGGCCCGGCAGGTAGGGGTGGGTCAGGGTGTGGTTGTTCAGGGTGTGACCCTCGGCCTGCATCTTGCGGAAGTAGCCGTAGTCGTCCTTGACCAGGTAGTTGCTGAGGAATGCGGTGTACGGGATCCGCAGGTCGCTCATCATCTGCAGGAACCGCGGGTCCTTCTCCGCGCCGTCGTCGATGGTGAGGAAGACGACCTTCTGTTTGGTCGGGACGGTGGTGAAGACCGGGGGCAGGTCGTCCTCCACCTGCCCGTCCACCTCGAAACCGTTGCGCGCGGTGATCCTCGGCTTGTACTTCGGCGGGGCCGGGGGCCGGAGCGGGACCGCGTCCAGGTCCCACTTCCTGGCGGCGGCGACCAGGGCGGCGTGGGAGTCGGGAGCGGCGGCATGGTGCGGCTGCTGACCGGCGGCGGGGCGCACGGCGGAGTCGCCGTCCGGTCCCGCGCAGCCGGACAGCAGGGCGGCGACGGAGGCGATGGACAGGAGTCCCACCGCGCCCGCCCTCAACCCATTTTTGTCATTTTGTACGACTGCTCGCATGAAGCCGGATCCTTCCAGGCCCCCGCCCGGAACCCGGGCAGACACCGCCGCCGGAGGCGGACCATCCACCGACTGGCCGACAATGAACCGGTGAACGAACCGGTGAACCTGGCGAACGACCACCTCGCCCCCCTCCTCACCCCCGAGGGCCGCGCCCTCCTCGACGAGGTGCGCGGCACCGCACCCGCCGACGAACTCGCCGTGGCCACCCGGCTGCGCCGTGAGCACCCCGCCGAACTGGTGTCGGCGGCACTCGCCCAGGCCCGGCTGCGGCAGCGGGCGGCGGCGAAGTTCGGGGACGCGGACGCGGACCGTATGTTCTTCACACCGAACGGGGTCGAGCAGTCGACGCGCGCGACCGTCGCCGCGTACCGGGCCGAGCGCTTCCGGGCGCTGGGCGTGCGGTCCGTCGCCGACCTGTGCTGCGGGATCGGGGGCGACGCGATCGCGCTCGCGCGGGCGGGGATCCGGGTGCTCGCCGTGGACCGGGATCCGGTGACCGCGGCCACCGCCCGGGCGAACGCCGAGGCGCTCGGGCTCGCCGGCCTGATCGAGGTCCGCGAGGCGGACGTCGCGGAGGTGGACACGGCCGGCTACGACGCCGTGTTCGTCGACCCGGCCCGGCGCGGCGGCCGCGGCCGCATCTTCGACCCGGAGGCCTACTCACCGCCCCTGTCCTGGGCGATCGGGGCCGCGTCGACGGCCCCTGTCGCCGCGCTGAAGATCGCCCCCGGCATCCCGCACGAGGCGATCCCGGCGGCCGCCGAGGCGGAGTGGATCTCGGACGCGGGCGATGTGAAGGAGGCGGTGCTGTGGTTCGGGACGGCACCGGGGGCGGTGCGCGCCACCCTCCTCCCCGGCCGGCGCACGCTGCTCGGCAGGGGGCTGCCCGACCCGGCGGTCCGGCCCGTGGGCCACTACCTCTACGAGCCGGACGGCGCCGTCATCCGCGCCCACCTGGTCGCCGAGGTGGCCGAGGACCTCTCCGGCGGCCTGATCGACCCGACGATCGCGTACATCACGGCGGACGGACTCCACGCCACCGACTACGCGTCGGCCTACGAGATCACGGATCAGCTGCCCTTCAACGTGAAGAAGCTGAAGGCCCTGCTGCGGGAGCGCGAGGTCGGGATCCTGACCGTGAAGAAGCGGGGCTCGGCCGTGGAGCCGGAGGAACTGCGCAGGAAGGCCCTTCCGAAGCCGCAGGGCCGGAACGCGGCGACCGTGTTCCTGACCCGGGTCGCGGGGGCGCCGACGATGCTGCTGGGCCACCCGGCCCGGCCCTAGAGATCCCTACACCTCCCCCGCCCGCCGTAGCAGCAGTTCCCGCTCCCGCTCGTTGCGCGCCAGTCCCGCCGCCCGTTCGAACTCCGCGCGGGCCTCCGTCACGCGGCCCAGGCGGGCGAGCAGGTCGCCCCGCACGCTGGGCAGCAGGTGGTAGTCGCGGAGGGTGGGTTCGTCTGTCAGCCGGTCCACGATCTCCAGACCGGCCGCCGGCCCCCGCGCCATCGACACGGCGACGGCCCGGTTCAGCTCGACGACAGGGGACGGGGACCGGGCGGCCAGCAGCCCGTACAGGGTGGCGATGGCCGTCCAGTCGGTCTCCTCGTAGGTGTAGGCATGCGCGTGGCAGGCCGCGATGGCCGCCTGGAGGGCGTACGGCCCCGGGACGCCGGTGGCCGTGGCGTCGGCGCGGGCCAGGGCCCTGATGCCGCGGGCGATGAGCATGCGGTTCCAGCGGCGGCGGTTCTGGTCCCTGAGGAGGACGGGCTCGCCGTCGGCACCGGTACGGGCGGCCGTGCGGGAGGACTGGAATTCGAGGAGCGAGGTGAGCGCGTGCACCTCCGGTTCCTTCGGCATCAGGGAGGACAGCACGCGGGCCAGCCGCAGGGCGTCCTCGCAGAGCGAGGGGCGCAGCCAGTCGTCGCCCGCCGTGGCCGCGTAACCCTCGTTGTAGATCAGGTAGATGACGTCCAGGACCGAGCCGAGACGGGCGTCGCGGTCGGGGCCGTAGGGCACCTCGAAGGCGATGTTCTTCGTCGCGAGGGTGCGCTTGGCGCGGACGATGCGCTGGGCGATCGTCGGCTCGGGGACGAGGAAGGCGCGGGCGATCTCGGCCGTGCTCAGACCGCCGAGCAGGCGCAGGGTGAGGGCCGTGCGGGCCTCCGGGGACAGCACCGGATGGCAGGCGGTGAAGACCAGTCGGAGCAGGTCGTCGTCGATGTCGTCCGGGTCGGCCGGCTCCTGCGGCGGGGCGGTGGTCTCCGTGCTGCGGCCGATCTCCGCGAGCTTGCGGGCGTAGTTCTCCCGGCGCCGGACCAGGTCGACGGCGCGGTGGCGGGCGGTGGCCATGAGCCAGGCGCCCGGGTTGTCGGGCACACCGTCGCGGGGCCACTGCTCCAGGGCGGCGACGAGGGCGTCCTGCGCGAGCTCCTCCGCGATGCCGACGTCCCGGACGATCCGGGCGACGCCGGCGATCACGCGGGGCGATTCGAGCCGGAAGACGGTCTCGATGGCGTGGCGGGGGTCGGCCTCGGCGGGGGGCTGTGTGCTCACAGCCCCCCATGCAACACCCACCGTCGGACCTGCGCCAGGAAGGTCAGCCCTCGGCGATCTCCCGCACCTCGCAGGTGACCGTCCAGAACTCCTCGTGCACCTTCAGGAACCGCTTGGTCCACTCCAGGGCCTCGGCCTTGTCCTTGCACTGCATGATCGCGTAACCGCCGACGACCTCCTTGGACTCGGTGAACGGGCCGTCGGTGACGGAGATCTTCCCGCCCTCCCAGTGCACCCGGGTGCCGTCGGCGGTCGGCGTCAGCCCGGCGGTGTCCAGCATCACGCCGGCCTTGGTGATCTCCTCGATCAGCTCCCCCATCCGCTGCATCAGCGCCTCGCTGGGGCCCTCGGCGGGGACGGAGCTCTCGTCGATGCGCACGAGCGACAGGTAACGGGGCATGGTGACTCCTCGGGTTCCACTGCGCGGGGGCTCTCCCCGCATCTCACCCTTGCGTCGAACGGCCCCCCGCCGGATCGACACGCCCGCCGGAATTCCCCGAAGTTTTTTCCGCCCCGCCTACCGCAACGAGTTTTCCGCTCCGCCTACTGCAACGACTTCCACAGCTCGCTCGCCGCCGGCTCCTTCGCGATCACCCGGTTGGGGTCGGAGGGGGCGGTCACCACGGGCATCATCACCGTCTTGACGTTGTGCGAGGTCAGGCCCTTCAGGCTCTGGCCGAGGCGCATCAGTTCACTGAGGGAGTCCAGGCCGGTGTCGGTGGTGAGGCTGGCGGTGACCGCGTCGGCGACCTCGTACAGCTTGGCCGGGTCGGTGAGGAGGCTGATGGAGGCCATCTGGTCGAGGAGGGCCTTCACCAGTTTCTGCTGGAGGCCTATCCGGCCGAGGTCGCTGCCGTCACCGATGCCGTGCCGGGTGCGGGCCAGGGCCAGGGCCGTGGTGCCGTCGAGGTGGTGGGTGCCCTTCTTCAGGTGCAGGTGGCTGTCGTCGTCATCGATGTCCTGGTCGGTCGTCACGGTCACCCCGCCGAGCGCGTCGACCAGCTTGGCGAAGCCCGAGAAGTCGATCTCCAGGTAGTGGTCCATACGGACGCCGGTGATCGACTCGACCGTCTTCACCGCGCACACCGCCCCGCCCACCGAATAGGCGCTGTTGAACATCGAGTTGTAGGCGACGGCCGTCGAACCGCCGGAGGACAGCGGGCAGGAGGGCCGGGTGACCAGGGTGTCCCGCGGGATGCTGACGACGGTGGCCGACGTCCGGCCCGCGTCGATGTGCACCACCATCGCCGTGTCGGAGCGGGCGCCCGAGCTGCTGCCGCCGCCGAGTTTCTTGTTCTCCTTGCCGCTGCGCGAGTCCGAGCCCAGCACCAGGATGTTCACGGAACCCGTGGGCAGCGGGGACGCGGAGGCGGACGCGGACGCCGTCGGTGTCGTCACCGCCTTCGCCGGACGGTCGTCCCCGAGCGCGCTGTTGATGTCGACGCTCTTGATGTTGTCGTTGAGGTGCACATAGGCCCACCCCGCGGCCGCGATGGAGAGCGTCATGACCCCCGCCAGGGTGAGGCCGACGATCTTCAGCGCTCTCGACCGCCGGCCCACCCGTCTGCCCGCTTCGCGTTGCTCCTCGAGTCCCGTCACGGGCAGGAACGTAAGTCCGAATTATTAGGGGAGTGTTAGTGGAAGCGCGGTGAAGAGGTTTTCTTCGGAAAATCTCACGCTTCTCAGTCCCGCTTTACCCAAGAGTCACACTGGGCACGGGATTGCTCCCGCTCCAGGACGCGTTGAACCCGAAGGTCACCGAACTCCCGTCCGCGACCGTCCCGTTGTAGGAGGCGTTCGCGCAGGACACGTCCGCGCCCGACTGGGTGCAGGTGGCGTTCCAGGCCTGGGTGATCTGCTGTCCGGCGCCGTACGTCCAACTCACCTTCCAGGACGAGAGGGCGGCACCCGAGCAGGAGATCGTCACCTGGCCCGTGAAGCCGGTGGTCCACTGGTTCGACACGCTGTAGGCGGCGGTGCAGGCACCGGTCGGCGGTGTGGTGGTCGTCCCGCCGAGTGCTTCCGAGATGCCGTAGTACGCCGGTTTCGGCGCGTAGTTCGCGTCGTACGGTGTCGCCGCCCCGTACCCCGGGAACGTGCTGTCCACCCAGGAGTCGGAGTCGGAGAAGCCCCACACGGTGACGTTGACGCAGCGGCTCACGGCGACGCACGCGGCCACCACCGACTTGAAGTCGGCTTTCTGCTGGGCGAGTTTCGTGCTGTCGGCGGGCAGCGCCATCCGCACGTCCAGCTCGGTGATCGCCACGTCGACGCCCAGGTCGGCGAAGCGCTGGATGTTCTGCTGGAGCGTGGACGGGACCTGGCCGAGGATGAGGTGGGCCTGCAGACCGACCCCGTCGATCGGGACGCCCGCCGCCTTCAGGGACTTGACCAGGTTGTACAGGGCGTCGGACTTCGCGTTCACGCCCTCCACGTTGTAGTCGTTGATGTACAGCTTGGCGGCCGGGTCGGCCGCGTGCGCCCAGGTCAGGGCGTTGGCGATGTAGCCGGAACCGAGGCCGTTGTACCAGAGGGTGGACCGGTAGGTGCCGTCCTCGTTGAACGGCTCGTTGACCACGTCCCAGGCGGCGATCTCGCCCTTGTAGCGGCCGACCTCGGTGCTGATGTGGTTCTGCAGCAGACTGCTGAGCTGGGCGGACGTCCAGGTGCCGTTCGTCAGCCAGCTGGGGTTCTGGCTGTGCCAGACCAGGGTGTGGCCACGCACCTGCTGGTTGTGGGCCTGGGCGAAGGCGACGATCTGGTCGGCCTCGGTCCAGTTGAAGGTGCCCTGGGTGGGCTCGACGGTCCCCCACTTCATGGCGTTGCCCGGGGTCAGCGAGCTGAACTGGCTGCCGGCGAGGTCACCGTACGTCCCGGTGAGCTTGGAGCCGGTGACCGCGGTGCCGATGACCTTGCCCTGCGCCGCGGCGAGGTCGCGCAGCGGGGTGTCGGCGGCGTGCGCGGGGAGGGTGCCGGCGGTGAACAGGCCCGCGGCGGCGACCAGGCCGGCCAGCCCGGCCCGTAACAGACCGCTGAAGGTTCTGGAGGTTCTCATGCGGGTAGCCTCCGAAAGTTTCGGTCGTGCAACCGATTGACTTCGGAGGAGTGTGGGGGCGGTCGCACCACCCGTCAATACGTCAACTTTTGGCCAAGCCCGCCTCACCCGGTCGCGGGCGCCGCCGTACTCGACCGCACCACCAGACTCGTCGCCAGCTCCACCCGGGTAGCCGTCGTGGCCTCCTCCGCCCGCCCCATCTCAAGGACCAGCCGCGCCGCCGCCTCTGCCATCTCGGTCAGCGGCTGCCGTACGGTCGTCAGCGGCGGCCCCACCCAGCGGGCCACCGGCAGATCGTCGAACCCGACGATGCTCACGTCCTCCGGGATCCGCAGCCCCAGCTCGCGCGCGGCCTCGTACAGCCCGAGGGCCTGGAGGTCGTTGCCGGTGAAGATCGCGGTGGGCCGGTCGGGCATGCGCAGCAGCTCCAGGCCGAGCCGGTGGCCGGCGTCGTGGTGGAAGTCGCCGGCCTTGATGAGCTCCTGGTCGACGGGCAGTCCGGCGGTCTCCAGCGCGGCCCGGTATCCGTCCACCCGGGCCCGGCTGCACATCATCCGGGAGGGCCCGCTGATCGCCCCGATGCGCCGGTGCCCCAGCTCGACGAGGTGCCGGGTGGCGGCGAGCCCGCCCTGCCAGTTGGTCGCGCCGATCGACGGCACGTCCGGCCCCGGGTCCCCCGCCGGGTCCATCACCACGAACGGGATCGACCGGCTCTGCAGCAGCGCCCGCTGCGACTCGTCGAGCCCCGACAGCACCAGCACCACTCCGTGCGGCCGCCGGGCCGCGACCTGGTCCGCCCAGGTCCGCCCGGGAGTCAGCCGCCCGGCGGACTCGCTGAGCACCACGCTCAGACCGGCGTCCCGGGCCACGTTCTCCACCCCCCGGATGACCTCCATCGCCCAGGCGCTCTCCAGCTCGTGGAAGACCAGGTCGATCAACGGCGAACGGGAGGCCTCGGCGCGGCGGCGCCGGTAGCCGTAGGCGCGCAGCAGCTCCTCGACGCGGGTGCGGGTCGCCGGGGCGACGTCGGCTCGACCGTTGAGGACCTTCGAAACAGTCGGAGCGGACACCCCGGCCTCACGGGCGATTTCGGCGAGCGTCGCCGTCTGCGTTTCTGTGGGCTTGGGAGGCGTCATGCCCGCGATCGTATCCCTGCGCTCCCCCTTGACGAAGACCTTCGCACGCCATAGGTTTCCGGAACATTCGGTGTGTGGTACGAAACATTCGTGGCAGCGTTCGTAGCAGAGAACCCCGCAGAGAACCTCGCAGTGAGCACGCAGTGAGCACGCAGTGAGCACGCAGAGAGCAGAGACGGGAGTTTCATGACCACCGCTCCTTGGCGCGACCCCGCACTGCCCGCCACCACCCGAGTCGACGACCTGCTCTCCCGGATGACCCTGGAGGAGAAGACCGCCCAGCTCTACGGCGTCTGGGTGGGCGCCGCGACGGACGGGGACGGAGTCGCACCGCTGCAACGCGAGATGACCGCGGACTACGACTGGAACGAGCTGATCACGCTCGGCCTCGGCCAGCTGACCCGTTCCTTCGGCACCACCCCGGTGGCCCCGGCGCTGGGCGCGCGAGCACTGGCCCGCGCCCAGCGCCGGATCACCGCGGCCGGCCGCTTCTGCATCCCGGCGATCGCCCACGAGGAGTGCCTGGCCGGTTTCACCGCCTGGCAGGCCACGGCCTACCCGGTCCCGCTCGCCTGGGGCGCGGCCTTCGACCCGCCGCTGGTCGAGGAGCTGGGCCGGAGGATAGGTGAGGACCTGCGCTCGGTCGGCGTCCACCAGGGCCTGGCCCCCGTCCTGGACGTGGTCCGCGACCCGCGCTGGGGGCGGGTCGAGGAGACGATCGGCGAGGACCCGTACCTGGTGGGCACGATCGGCACGGCCTACGTCCGGGGTCTGGAATCCGCCGGGATCATCGCCACGCTCAAGCACTTCGCGGGCTACGCCTCCTCCGTCGGAGCGCGCAACCTGGCCCCGGTCCGGGCGGGCGTACGGGAGTTCGCGGACGTCACCCTGCCCCCGTTCGAGATGGCTCTGCGCGAGGGCGGGGCCCGCTCGGTGATGGCGGCGTACAACGAGACCGACGGCGTGCCGGCGTCGGCGGACCCGCAGCTGCTGACCGAACTCCTCCGCGACGAATGGGGCTTCGAGGGCACGGTGGTCGCCGACTACTTCGGCATCGGCTTCCTGCAGTCCCTCCACCGGGTGGCCGGTACGGAGGCCGAGGCGGCCCATCTCGCCCTGGCGGCGGGCATCGACGTCGAACTGCCCACGCTGAAGTGCTACGGCCGTCCGCTCGTGGCGGCGGTCCGCGAGGGCACGGTCCCTGAGGCGCTGATCGACCGGGCGGCCCGCCGGGTCCTGCTCCAGAAGTGCGAGCTGGGCCTGCTGGACGAGGACTGGGAGCCCGCGCAGGACGGCCCGGTCGACCTCGACTCGGCGGCGAACCGCGCCCTGGCCCGCCGCCTCGCGGAGGAGTCGGTGGTCCTGCTGGACAACCCCGACGGCGTACTCCCCCTCGCCCCCGACACCCGCATGGCGGTGGTGGGCCCCCGGGCCGCCGACGCGCTCGCCATGCTCGGCTGCTACTCCTTCCCGTCCCATGTCCTCACCCACCACCCCGAGGTGGACCTGGGCATCTCCATCCCCACGGTCCTGGACTCCCTCCGCACCGAACTCCCGGACGCGAAGGTGACGTTCGCCGAGGGCTGCGACGTCTCCGACCCCGACACGTCCGGCTTCGAGGAGGCGGTGGCCCGTGCCTCGGAGGCGGACGTGTGCGTGGCGGTGCTCGGCGACCGCGCGGGCCTGTTCGGGAGGGGCACGTCGGGCGAGGGCTGCGACGTGACGGACCTGGGGCTGCCGGGCGTCCAGGGCGACCTGCTGGACGCCCTCCTCGCGACCGGCGTCCCGGTCGTCCTCGTCCTCCTCACCGGGCGCCCGTACGCACTGGGCCGCTGGCACGGCCGGCTCGGCGCGGTGGTGCAGGCGTTCTTCCCCGGGGAGGAGGGCGGCCCGGCGGTGGCGGGAGTGCTGTCGGGCCGCGTCAACCCGTCGGGCCGCCTGCCGGTGAGCGTGCCGAGCGTGCCGGGGGGCCAGCCGTGGACCTACCTCCAGCCCCCACTGGGCCTCGCGGGCGAGGTCAGCAACCTGGACCCGACCCCGCTGTACCCCTTCGGGCACGGCCGCTCGTACACGACGTTCACGTGGGAGACGGTCTCCGGGAGCACGGCCGGGATCGGCACGGACGGTTCGTACGACGTGACGGTGACGGTCCGCAACACGGGCGAGCGGGCGGGCGCGGAGGTCGTCCAGCTGTACCTGCACGACCCGGTGGCGTCGGTGACCCGACCGGACGTCCGGCTGATCGGCTACCGGCGCGTGGACCTGCCCCCGGGTGAATCGAGGAGGGTGACCTTCCACTTCCACGCGGACCTGTCGGCGTTCACGGACCGGGAGGGGGCGCGGGTGGTCGAACCGGGCGCGCTGGAACTGCGGGTGGCGGCGTCGAGCGCGGACGTCCGGGACACGGTGACGCTCCAACTGACGGGACCGGTACGACGTTTGGGTCCGGACCGGGTACTGCGCTGCGAGACGGAGATGACCTGACCGTCTCGGAGTCCCCAGGGGTCAGGGCCTGCGAACGTAAAGCCACCGTTCGTTCGCTCAGGGTGACGGGGCGCGGCTCCGCTGTCTACGGCTTCCGGGAATGCGGCAGCGGTGGCGGGAACAACCCCCTCGGCCTGCGCAGCGCCTCCTCGTCACCGTCGGCCGATGCCTCGCCCGTCTCGATCGCCTCGGTGAACGTGAGGCCCTGGCCGGTCAGGCGGAGGAACGCCTCCTCGCCGATCGTGACGGTCGCGTCGGGGTACTGGGCCGGACCGTGCACCGCCTCGACCGTCCCGTCGTCGATCCGGGCGTGGAACACCTCGTCGTCGACACGGAACTCGTACACCGCACGGAGCCCGGTCGCGGCCGCGGGATCGAAGCAGGAGCGTAGGCCGAGCACGGCCCAGCCCGGATGGAACACCTCGGTGCCGCGACGCTCACCCATCGCCCATTTGAGGCCCCAGCGGGCCAACTCCAGGATGGCGGGGCCGAGTTCTTCGCCGGCCGGGGTGAGGGCATAGGCGGGAGTCCGAGCCGGCGGCGGGAGTGTGATCTTGCGGGCGGAGGCCCTCACGCGAACAGGCGACCGAACTGGCCAGGGCGGCCCACCAGGCCTGCCCGTACTCCGACGCCGCTCGCGGCAGCATCGATGTGGCCCTGACGGTCAACGGCACGCGGATCTGAGAACACCACCCGGTCGCCGGACCGGGCGCCGGACGCAAGACGCCCGGCGCCGCTCCGCCGAGGTTGTCAGCCGTGGCCGTGCGGACTGCCGTGGGCGTGGCAGTCGGAGAGCCGGAAGGAAGCGAGCCTGGTGTTCCAGTTTCCGGTGCCGTCGGCCGGCTGGTACTGGTTGGTGTACCAGAACGTGCAGTCGTCCACCGGGTCGATCGCCATGGAGGTGTAGTCGCCCCAGCGGTTGCTCCCGGTCTGGGAGCCCGCGCCGGTCCACACGGTGGTTTCGCGGAACGTCATCCGGTTCGGCGGGTCGTTCACCAGGCGTCCGGTGATGCGGATCGAGGGACGGGTCCGGGAGGACGACTGCGAGTATCCGAGGGCGATGTCGCCGTTCCTGTTCATGGCCGCGGAGCCCATCCACCGGTAGGTGGAGTCCGGGGCGTAGGTGTTCTGCTGGCGGACGACCGGCCAGCCCTTGCGCAGCCCCAGTTCGTACCAGCGCACGCCGACGCCGCCGCGGGCGTCGACCGCGTGGTTGACGACCAGGGACTCGTGGTCGCCGAAGTTGCGGTAGGCGAACCGGTACATCGGGGAGTAGGAGAGCGAGTCCAGTTTCTGGGCGGTGCCGGCCTGGGGGACGCACTGGGTGGGATCGGTGCTCGCGCAGGCCGGGGTGTAGGGGGCCACCCGCAGCCGGAACGGTCCCGCGAGGGTGGTGCGGTCGTGGTCCTTCCAGTCCACGTGGAACCGCCAGTACTGGAGGCTGTCGTGGGTGGGGCCGAGGTTGATCAGCAGGTTGGGCTCGCCCCGCGGGGGCGGGGTCGTGCCGTCGAGGTCCGAGCCGATCGGGATGGTCGCCGCCGGGACGTCGAAGCACTGCTGGTCGGCGTCGGCTCCGCGCAGCATCCTCTTCCGGTCCCAGGCGCACGACTCGAAGAGCGAACCGGCCGCGGTGGCGTTCACGTAGTAGGCGTCCGGCCACACCGCGAACTTCGGGTGGTCGGGGAGGTTCCGGTACCCGAAGGCGTAGCGGTAGTACTGGCCGGTGGCGTCCTCGGTACGGGACACGGCCACGCACAGCCGGTTCGTGTTGGTCGCCACGTCGCTGGCGAACTGGTTGATGACCCAGCGGCGGGCCAGGGAGTCCCAGCGGACCTCGGGGTCCCCGAGGGCCTCGGTCGAGGCGTTCTCGCACGGTCCGCCGAAGCCTTTGAACAGGGTCTGGGTCGTGAGCGGTCCCAGCTGCGTGGCACCGGACTTGGAGTACACCGCGAGTTCGAAGTTGGTGATCTCCACGACCTGGCGGGAGCCCACCGAGGCGTTGGGGTCGGGCGGGGTGCCGCCGCCTTCCCGGATGCCGTCGAAATTGACGCCCAGCCGGATCCGGTCCCGGCCGCCGCCGGCCTTGGCGAGGGGCGGGTGCGTCGCCTTTCCGCGGGGCACGGCCCGAGGGGTGGACCGAAACATCCTGGATCTCTGCCACAGCTCCCGCAGCGGTGGCGAGGTGTCATGGTGCACCGCGGGGCCGGAGTCGGGGGACCGGGTGGCCCCCGCCCCCGTATGGAAGGCCGGTCTGGGCACGGTACCGGCGGCGGGCGTGGCGGACCACGCCGGGGAGGCCGTCAGGGCCGCTCCCACCGAGGCGACGGCAACGATGGAACGCAAGGCGCGGGGTACGTGCATCTACCCTCCGGACGGGTCGGTGAGCCGACCCGTTCGGCCAAGTCGCGAAGCCACGCTACAAGGGCGGGCGGCTCACTGATGGTGTGGAAATCCAGTTATCCACCTCGCCCGTCCGGCGCTCGGCCGACCGACCTCGTGTCGGGTGCGGCTCAGCCTTTTGGCGCTGGCCGCGTGACGGCCGTCCGAGAACCCGCCGCTGCCCTCCAGGGCCCCCAGGGGCCTCTAGGGGGTGTCGCCCACCGACTCGAACCGCCACCGGTGCACCGGCCGGGTGACCAAGTCACCGGGTGGAGCGGGGAGTTCGGGGATGTCCGGGTCGTCGTACGACGCTTCCCACCAGGTGATCACCAGCACCCGGTCCTGCGGCGCACGGAAGGTCTCCCGGCGTACCGGCTCCACGGTGAGAGCCTGGCGCCGCGCCCAGGCCAGCAGCTCCTCGCCCCGGCCCTCCGTCGCCCGCGCCTCCCACATCAGCGCGACGGTCACGAGTAGAGGTTCTCCTTGCTGACCTCGTGCACGTGGTCGTGGTGGTGGCTGCCGGGGACGTGCGGGTCCGTCACCGGCAGGGAGCTGTCCGCCGAGAGGTCCCAGCCGGACGGGGTCCGGTTGCGCGCGACCATCTCCGCGCCGAGCGCGGCCACCATCGCGCCGTTGTCCGTGCACAACTTCATGCGAGGCACCCGGAGCCGGATACCGGCCGCCTCGCAACGTTCCTGGGCCAGCGCGCGCAGCCGGGAGTTGGCGGCCACACCGCCGCCGATCATCAGGTGGTCGACGCCCTCGTCGCGGCAGGCGCGGACGGCCTTGCGGGTCAGGACGTCGACGACCGCTTCCTGGAAGGAGGCGGACACATCGCGGACCGGGACCTCCTCGCCCGCTGCCCGCTTGGCCTCGATCCAGCGGGCCACGGCGGTCTTCAGGCCGGAGAAGGAGAAGTCGTACGCCGGGTCGCGGGGGCCCGTCAGACCGCGCGGGAAGGCGATCGCCCGCGGGTCGCCCTCCTTCGCGTAGCGATCGATGACCGGGCCGCCGGGGAAGCCCAGGTTCAGCACGCGGGCGATCTTGTCGAAGGCCTCGCCGGCCGCGTCGTCGATGGTCGCGCCGAGCGGTCGTACGTCGGAGGTGATGTCCGAGGACAGCAGGAGGGAGGAGTGGCCGCCGGAGACGAGCAGGGCCATCGTCGGCTCGGGGAGCGGGCCGTGTTCCAGCTGGTCGACGCAGATGTGGGAGGCGAGGTGGTTCACGCCGTACAGGGGCTTGCCCATCGCGTACGCGTACGCCTTCGCCGCCGTGACGCCGACCAGCAGCGCGCCGGCCAGGCCGGGGCCGGCCGTGACCGCGATGCCGTCCAGGTCCTTGGCGCTCACGCCCGCGTCCTTCAGCGCCCGCTCGATGGTCGGGACCATCGCTTCGAGGTGGGCACGGGAGGCGACCTCGGGGACGACTCCGCCGAAGCGGGCGTGCTCGTCGACGGACGAGGCGACGGCGTCGGCCAGCAGGGTGGTGCCCCGGACGATGCCTACGCCGGTCTCGTCGCAGGAAGTCTCGATCCCCAGAACCAGGGGTTCGTCAGCCATTGATCTCGGTTCCTTGTTCGGAGGTGGATCCGCCGGTGGAGCCACTGTCGGGTTTCGCGGTCAGGCGCATCACCAGGGCGTCCACGTTCCCCGGCTGGTAGTAGCCGCGTCTGAACCCGATGGGCTCGAAGCCGAACCGCTCGTAGAGCTTCTGGGCGCGGATGTTGTCGACCCGGCACTCGAGCATGACCTCGGCGCATTCGAAGGCGGTCGCGGCCCGCAGCAGTTCGGTGAGGAGCTCGCCGCCGAGCCCGGTGCCCCACTGGTCACGGCGTACGGCGATGGTCTGGATGTCGCCCACCGCTTCGGAGCCGCTGTCGGACGCGGCGCCCTGGGCGGCCAGCCCCGCGTACCCCACGACCTGGTCGTCCTCGAGGGCGACGACGTAGCGCCGGCTCGCCCCGGGTCCTCTCGCGTGCGCCAGCTCGGACCAGAACATGCCCCGCGACCAGGCGTCCTCGGGGAACAGGTCCTTCTCCAGCTCCAGGACCCGGTCGATGTCCCACCAGCGCATCTCGCGCAGTTGTGCGGTCACTTGGGCGTGACCACCTTGTAGTTCTTGGGCACCTGGGCGTCCGGGCGGCGCAGGTACAGCGGCCGGGGCGCGGGCAGTTCCCCGCCCGCGGCCAGCCTCTCGGCGGCGAGGGACGCCAGGGCCGCGGCGGAGACGTGCTCGGGTTCGTGCACGACGGGGAAGGTGTCGGGGTAGAGGAGCGCCCCGGCCCCGACCGCGGGCAGCCCCGCGACCTTCTCGGCGATGTCCGCCGGCCTGTCCACGGCCGGTTCCGTGAGCCGGGTGCGCGAGTCGGCGTACGTCGCCCAGTAGACCTCTTTGCGACGGGCGTCGGTGGCCACGACGAACGGGCCCTTCTCGATGTCGGCCGCGTAGGCCAGCGCGTCGAGCGTGCACAGGCCGTGCACGGGCACGCCCAGCGCGAGTCCGAAGGTGTCGGCGGTCATCAGACCGACCCGCAGGCCGGTGTAGGGGCCGGGACCGATGCCTACGGCGATCCCGGTGACGGCGTCCAGCTTGACCCCGGCCTCGGCGAGGACGCGGTCGACGGCCGGCAGCAGCAGCTCGCCGTGCCGGCGTGCGTCCACCTGGCTCGACGAGGCGATGACGGCCGCACCGTCGTGCAGGGCGACGGTGACGGCGGGGGTGGCGGTATCCAGAGCGAGCAAGAGCACGCGAACAGCCTACGGCTCCGGCGCCGCGAGCACGGCCGCCAGGGACGGACGGTCACCGACTGCTACGGTCTGTACGTAGTACGACATATACGGCTGGACACACAGCTACACACACGACCAGACGCACGGTTGGACATACGGCGAGTCAGAGGTGGCGCACGTGGCAGGGACCAGCTCGGGAATCGTGGCCGGCCTCACCGCGGCGGCCGTCGGGGCGGTCGGCCTCCTCGCCTACCAGGCCTCGGCCACCGTCCCGCCCGGCCTCGGCGGCAGGCCGGCGGCGAGTGGTATGCCCGGAGCACCGGGAGCATCGGCGTCCAAGGCCCCCCGCGACCACCGCCACCCCACCGCCCTGCCGGGCGCCTCCGGAACAGGTGAACGAGTGGTGTACTCGGTGGACGACGACCGGGTGTGGCTCGTCAACGAGCACAACCGCGTGGAGCGCACCTTCAAGGTGAAGCCCGGCACCCTCGACCCGGCCCTCGGCGCCTACTGGGTGACGTCCCGCGCCAAGGCCGTGACGGGCACGGACGGCCTCCCCGTCGAACACGTCGTCCGCTTCACCACGACGAAGGACGGCATGGCGATCGGCTTCAGCGCGCCCACCGCGAACGCGGCCACGGAACCCCCCGACCCGACGGTGCCGACGGGCGGCATCCGCGAGACCCGCCGCGACGGCGACGCGACCTGGAAGTTCGCGACGATCGGCGTGAAGGTGATCGTGGTCCGCTGAGCGCCCCGCGAGTCGAGCGCCCCGTAGGGGCGCTGGGGGTACCCCCAGCCGAAGGCTGGGGGAGGAACTGCGCGACCAGCCCCCACCCACCCGCAGCTCACCACGGACCGGTCGGCCCCTGCCTACGCAGCCTTACGGCCCTGCTCAACCGGCCTCACCGGCAACTCCGGCGCTCTCGGCGGTCGGGACACCGCGTCAGCGGCCGCACAGGCCGCCAGAAGCTCACGCATGGAAACCCCGGCCGCCACAACCGGCGGCCGCTCCGGGCACGGACCCGCGGACATGGGCGCCTCCTGAGGTACGGGGGCGGACGTAGTTAGGTACACCTAACTACGGACTGGATACCATGTGACCACGCCCGATACGTCCGGCGCAATATCTTGCCGACGCCTTGTCGGAATGTTCACGAGGTCCTCAGCCCGCACCCGACGCTCCCTCAGGCACCTCAGGCGGAGAGCACCCCCAGCTCCACCCCGGCCCACCGCTCCCCCAGCCCCGCCAGGGTCACATGCCGTACCTCGTCGGTCGTGTCCCCGACCGCCCGGTGGATCCGGACCATGAGCCGGTCCTCGGTCAGCTCCTCGACCTTGCCCTCGCCCCACTCCACGACGATCACGGACTCGGGCAGCGAGACGTCGAGGTCCAGGTCCTCCATCTCGTCGAGCCCGCCGCCCAGGCGGTACGCGTCGACGTGGACGAGCGGCGGCCCGTCCCCCAGGGCCGGATGGACCCGGGCGATCACGAAGGTCGGGGAGGTGACGGCGCCGCGCACGCTGAGCCCCTCGCCCAGCCCGCGGGTCAGCGTCGTCTTGCCGGCGCCGAGCTCGCCGCTGAGCATCACGAGGTCACCGGCGCGCAGCAGTTTGGCCAGTCTGCGGCCCAGCTCCCCCATCTGCCCGGGGGAACTGACGATCAACTCGGTCTCAGCCTGGCTGTGCCGTGCTGCTGGTGCTTCCATAGCCACTTACCGTAGCCCCTGCCGGCACCGCGCCCGCGCGGGTGAGCAGGTCGGCGAGGCGGTCGGTGACCACTTCCGGGTGCTCCAGCATGACCAGGTGCCCGGCGTCCGAGACCAGCACCAGTTCGGCGTCGGGCAGCAGGTCGGCGATGACCTCGCTGTGCTCGCTGGGTGTGACGAGGTCCTGGACCCCGGCCAGCACCAGCACCGGGAGGTTCTGGAAGTGGGCGAGGGCCGCGGTCTTGTCGTGGTCGACGAAGGCCGGGTAGAACTCGGCGACCACGTCGATGGGCGTGGACTCGATCATCCGCTCGGCGAACCGCTCGACGGCCGGGTCGATGTCCCTGCTCGCGAACGAGTAGCGCTTGATGACCCCGGCGAAGAGGTCGGCGGTGATCTGCCGCCCCTTCTCCACCAGCGCGGCCTGCGTCCCCAGCGCTTTCAGCACCCCGGGCAGCACCCGGCGCACCGCGTTGACGCCGGCGACGGGCAGCCCGAAGTTGACCTCGCCGAGCCGCCCGGACGACGTACCGACGAAGGCGGTCGCCACGACCCGCTCCCGCACGAGTTCGGGGAACTGCGCGGCCAGCGCCATCACGGTCATGCCGCCCATCGAGTGACCGACAAGGACGATCGGCCCCTCGGGCACGGCCGCGTCGAGCACGGCCTTCAGGTCCCGGCCCAGCTGGTCGATGGTGACCGGCACACCGTCCTCGTGCTGGGCGACGCCCCGTCCGGAGCGGCCGTGGCTGCGCTGGTCCCAGTGGACGGTGCGGACGACCCCGCGCAGGGCCGCGCGCTGGAAGTGCCAGGAGTCCTGGTTGAGGCAGTAACCGTGGCTGAAGACGACGGTGACGGGCGCGGGGGCCTTGCGGCCGAAGAGGCGGCGGCGGCGCGGGGAGACGGCCGGGCCGGTGTCGGGTTCGGCGTCGTCGACCTCGTAGTACAGCTCGGTGCCGTCGTCGGCGATCGCCTTGCCGGGCGTGCCGCGCAGGGTGCCGTACGGTCCCGCCGAGTCCAGGGCCAGCCGGGCCTTGCGGCGCATCCCGCGGCCGACGGTCATCCGCTCCAGGGCGACCCCGGCGGCCGCGCCGGCGGCGAGCACCCCTATGGCGGCGCCGGCGACACCGGTCACCTTGCGCCAGCTGCCCCCGGCCGCCTGCGTGGCGGAGACGACGGCCGCCGCGGCGTCCGCTACGGCCTCCGCACTGCTCTCGCTCACGTACCGCTCCTCTTCGCCGTACTGCAGTTCGCTGCTTCGATGACACGGGTGTCACTGACGAGGCGGCGGTTGTTACCGCCGTTACGGCTGATGCCGTTGTTGTGACTGTTGCCGCTGTTACAGGTGTAACCCGGTTGCGCCGCTGCCGAACCCCGGAGACTCAGTCGCCGTCCCCTGGTTCTTGCCCATTCGGTTCCTCGTTCACATAGACGCGGGGAACCCGGGTTCCGATGCGCGTGACGATTTCGTATGCAATCGTGCCTGCGGCCTGGGCCCAGTCCTCGGCGGTGGGCTCGCCCCCGTCGCCCGGGCCGAACAGCACGGCCCGGGAGCCGACTTCGGGCTCGTCGCCGCCGAGGTCGACGACGAACTGGTCCATGGCGACGCGCCCGGCGACCGTCCGCCATTTGCCGCCGACCAGCACCGGTCCGGTGCCGGAGGCGTGCCGCGGGATGCCGTCCGCGTAGCCCACGGGGACGAGCCCGAGGGTGGTCTCACCGGGCGTGACGTAGTGGTGCCCGTAGCTGACGCCGTGCCCGCCCGGTACGTGCTTCACCAGGGCGAGGGAGGCGGACAGCGTCATCACCGGGCGCAGGCCGAAGTCGGCCGCGCTGCCCAGCTCGGGGCTGGGCGAGACGCCGTAGAGCGCGATGCCCGTGCGGACGAGGTCGAAGTGGGACTCGGGGAGGGTGAGGGTGGCCGGCGAGTTGGCGATGTGCCGTACCTCGGGGCGCACGCCCTGGTCCTCGGCGTACGCGAGCAGCTCGCGGAAGAGGGTGAGCTGGGCGGCGATGGAGGGGTGCCCGGGTTCGTCGGCGCAGGCGAAGTGGGACCACAGCCCGGTGATCCGGACCAGTCCCTCGGCCTCGGCGCGCAGCGCCGCACTCACCAGCTCGGGCCAGTCGGCGGGCTGGCAGCCGTTGCGCCCGAGGCCGGTGTCGGCCTTGAGCTGGACACGAGCGGGGCGGCCGGCTTCCCGGGCCGCCGCGGCCACCTCGCGCAGGGCCCACATGCCACTCACCGACACATCGAGGTCCGCCTCGACGGCCTCCCGCCAGGGCCCGCCCGGGGTCCACAGCCAGCACATGATCCGTACGTCCGCCGGCAGCCCGGGGTCCGCGCGCAGTTCCAGGGCCTCCTCGGGGGTGGCCGTACCGAGCCAGCTCGCGCCCGCCTGCACGGCCGCGCGGGCACACCGGACCGCCCCGTGGCCGTACGCGTCGGACTTCACCACGGCCATCAGTGCCGCGCCCGGCGCGAGGGCACGCAGGGTCCGCACATTGGCCCGCAGGGCGGCCAGATCGATCTCGGCGCGGGCGCGCAGGGGCGCGGTCGGTGCAGGTGCTGTCTCACTCATCGCGCCCCCAGTGTCTCAGAGGCCTCTGACAGCCCTCCGGCGCAGGCCCCCGGTACCGGGCCGGCAGTGGGCCCGGACACGTCAGGTACCCGTACGGTGGCCCCACACGTAGACCTTGTCGCCCTTCTTCAGCACGTCCCACAGCTTCTTCGCGTCGCCGAGCTTGAGGTTCACACAGCCCCAGGAGCCGACGGTGGTGTAGATGGAGCCGTACACGGCGTGGAAGGCCTGTCCGCCGTCGAAGAACTGGGCGTACGGCATGGGTGAGTTGTACAGCGTGGACCAGTGGTTCTTGTGCCGCCAGTAGACGGAGTGCCACCCGGCCCGGGTCGCGTACCCCTTGCGCCCGCTCCGCATGGGCACCGGCCCGAAGACGACCTCGTCGCCCTTCTGCACCCAGGTGACCTGCCGGTTGAGATCCACGCAGGCGACCTTGTACGACTTCACGGGGCAGTTCTTCTTGGCGTTCGGGTTCTTCCTCGCCGAGAGAAGCATCATCTGGTACCAGGTCACAGGGCCGGCGAACCCGATCGCCGGCTTGATCTTGTGCTGCGTCTGGAACTTCTGGATGGCCTTGCAGTCGGACGCGGACTGCCTCCCGTCCACCTTCAGCTTCAGCCACTGCTCGATCTGCTTCTGATACGGCCCGGTCTGCTTGGAGCAGCTCACCTTGGAGGCGGCGTCGCTGAGCGGCACGTACTCGATGAGGTCGTACGTCCCCGTCGCCGCCTCCTTGGGCTCGACGGCGTCCTCCTCGGCGCTGGGCGTGTACACCTTCGGCGGCAGCGCCTGGTCGGGGGTGTCGATCTGCCAGGGCTGCGCGGGCCCCGGCGCGACTCCGGGCACCAGGTCCGACTCGGGGATGGCGGCGGGCGGTTCGGGAACGGTGTCGGCGGCGACGCTTCCGGCGCCGAGGGAGAGAACGCTCACGACGGCGACGAGCCCGACCGCGACACCGCGAGCCGCACCACCCCGATCACGCACGATTCGTCCACTAATCATGCGATCAGACAACCCCGCACACCCGACAATTCCACGAAGCCGCGCGGCGAGGTCACCCGAGGGATGCACGGGCCTCCGGCGAGACGGGCGACAACTCGCCCAGCTTCGCAGCCGACCCGATCAGAGCGCCCCGCAGGGGCACTGGGGGCACCCCCGGCCGAAGGCTGGGGGAGGAACTGCGCGCCCAGCCCCCACCCACCCGCAGCCGAACCACGACCGCCGCCCGCAGGGCGACCTCTCGGCCTACCGACGAAGCGCCCCGTCAGGGGCGCGGGGAACTGCGCGCCCAGCCCCCACCCACCCGCAGCCGAACCACAACCGCCGCCCGCAGGGCGACCTCTCGGCCTACCGAGTCGGGTGGGTGGGTGGGAAAACCCCCCGCCAGGCCGACCTCAGCCCCGCAGCGACCTCGTGGGCAACGGTCGGCGCCCCCTCCGCCGCGAACCGCCCCGCGAGCCCGTGCAGATACGCGGCCACACTCCCCGCGTCCCGCCCGTCCAGCCCCGACGCCAGCAGCGACCCCGCCAGCCCCGAGAGGACGTCCCCGCTCCCGGCGGTGGCGAGCCACGGCGTCCCCGTCGCGTTCACCCGTACGGCCGTCTCTCCCCCCGGCTCCGCCACCAGCGTCGTCGACCCCTTCAGCAGCACCGTCGCCCGATAGGCCGCCGCCAGCTCCCGCACCGCCGTGAGCCGCCCGGCCTCGACCTCCTCACGCCGTACCCCCAACAGCGCCGCGGCCTCCCCGGCGTGAGGCGTCATCAGCGTGGGCGCCGTACGCCCGCGCACCACGTCCCGGTCGGCCAGCCGCAGCCCGTCCGCATCGACCAGCACCGGCACCTCCTCCGCCAGCACCTCGGCGACGGCGTCGGCATCGTCGCCGGCCCCCGGTCCGACCACCCACGCCTGGACCCGTCCGGCCTTCCGCGGCCCCCCGTCCGACACCAGCGTCTCGGGAAAACGGGCCAGCACCTCGTCCCCGGCGGGCCCGACGTAGCGCACGGCGCCCGCCCCGCCCCGCAACGCCCCCGCGACCGCGAGCACGGCCGCCCCCGGATAACGCGCCGACCCGGCCGCGATCCCGACCACCCCCCGCCGGTACTTGTCGCTCTCCGCCGACGGCGCCGGCAGCAGCCGGGCCACGTCCACGTCCTGCAACGCCTCCAGCCCGGCCTCCTCGGGCAGCTCGAGGCCGATGTCGACCAGCCGTACCGAACCGGCGTACTCCCGCGCGGGGTCGATCAGCAGCCCCGGCTTGTGCGTTCCGAAGGTGACGGTGAGGTCGGCCCGTACGGCCGCACCCCGCACCTCGCCGCTGTCCGCCTCGATCCCGCTCGGCAGGTCCACGGCGACGACGGCGGCCCGCGACCGTTCCACGAGCTCGACCAGCGCGGCCGCCTCGGGCCGCAGCCCGCCCTTGCCGCCGATCCCCACGATCCCGTCGACGACGAGATCGGCCCGCAGAATCAGCTCCTCGGCGGCGAGCGGAGAATCGGCCGCCACGACGCTCCCGCCCGCCCGGCGCAGCGCCGCCAGCCCGCCCCCGTGCGTACGCTCCGGCGCGAGCAGCACGGCCGCGACCCCCGCCCCTCGCCTCGCCAGCCGCGCCCCGGCGTACAGCGCGTCCCCGCCGTTGTCCCCGCTGCCGATGAGCAGCACCACCCGGCTGCCGTACACCCGTCCGAGCAAGTCGGCGCAGGCGGCGGCCAGCCCGGCGGCGGCCCGCTGCATCAGCGCCCCCTCCGGCAGCCGTGCCATCAGCTCCCGCTCGGCCGCCCGTACCGTCTCCACGCTGTAAGCAGTCCGCATGCCCCGAGTCTCCCCCGGAACCCACGGGACGCGCATCCGCCGACGGCCCCGGGGGTCACCCCTCCGCGATCACCACCGCCGACGCCACGCCCGCGTCGTGACTGAGCGACACATGCCAGGACCGCACCCCGAGTTCCGCGGCGCACGCGGCCACGCTGCCCTTCACCCGCAGACGTGGCCGCCCGTTGTCCTCGACGAGCACCTCCGCGTCCGTCCAGAGCAGCCCGGGCGGCGCACCCAGCGCCTTGGCCAGCGCCTCCTTCGCCGCGAACCGCGCCGCGAGCGAGGCGACACCGCGCCGCTCCCCGCTCGGCAACCACAGCTCCCGCTCCACGAAGAGCCGCCCGGCCAGCCCGGGAGTACGCTCCAGCGACTCCCGGAACCGGTCGATCTCGGCGACATCGATTCCGACCCCGATGATGCTCATGGTCAGCACCCTAAGGTCACTCCACGGTGACCGACTTCGCCAGGTTGCGCGGCTGGTCCACCTCGTTGCCCCGGGCGGTGGCCAGTTCGCAGGCGAAGACCTGGAGCGGGACCGTCGCGACGAGGGGCTGCAGGAGGGTCGGGGTGGCCGGGATGCGGATCAGGTGGTCGGCGTAGGGGACGACCGCCTCGTCGCCCTCCTCCGCGATCACGATGGTGCGGGCGCCACGGGCCCGGATCTCCTGGATATTGGAGACGATCTTGTCGTGCAGGACCGAGCGGCCCCGCGGGGACGGCACCACGACCACCACCGGCAGGTCCTCCTCGATCAGCGCGATCGGACCGTGCTTCAGCTCGCCCGCCGCGAAGCCCTCGGCGTGCATGTACGCCAGTTCCTTGAGCTTCAGGGCGCCTTCGAGGGCCACCGGGTAGCCGACGTGCCGGCCGAGGAACAGCACCGTCTTCTTGTCGGCCAGGGAGCGGGCCAGCGCCCGTACCGGTTCCATGGTCTCCAGGACCCGGTCGACCTCGCCGGAGATCTGGGACAGGTCCCGGATCACGGCGCTGATCTCGTCACCCCACTTGGTGCCCCGGACCTGGCCGAGGTAGAGGGCCACCAGATAGCAGGCGACCAGCTGGGTGAGGAACGCCTTGGTGGAGGCGACCGCCACCTCCGGGCCGGCGTGGGTGTACAGCACCGCGTCCGACTCGCGCGGGATCGTCGAGCCGTTGGTGTTGCAGATGGCCAGCACCTTGGAACCCTGCTCACGGGCGTGCCGCAACGCCATCAGGGTGTCCATGGTCTCGCCGGACTGGGAGATGGCGATGACGAGCGAGCGCGAGTCCAGGATCGGGTCGCGGTAGCGGAACTCGCTCGCCAGCTCCACCTCGCACGGGATGCGCGTCCAGTGCTCGATGGCGTACTTGGCGATCAGGCCGGCGTGGAAGGCCGTACCGCACGCAACGATGACCACCTTGTCGACCTCGCGCAGCTCGGCGGTGCCGATCCGGACCTCGTCGAGCTTCAGTGAGCCGTTCGCGTCGATGCGGCCCAGGAGCGTATCGGCGACCGCCTTGGGCTGCTCGGCGATCTCCTTGAGCATGAAGTAGTCATAACCCCCCTTTTCCGCGGCCGACGCGTCCCAGTCGACGTGGTACGAACGGACGTCCGCCGGGGCGCCGTCGAAGCCCGTGACCGTCACGCCGTCCCGGCGCAGCTCCACCACCTGGTCCTGGCCCAGCTCGATCGCCGACCGCGTGTGGGCGATGAACGCGGCGACGTCCGAGGCGAGAAAGGCCTCGCCCTCTCCAACGCCCACCACGAGCGGGGAGTTCCGGCGCGCGCCCACGACCACGTCCGGTTCGTCGGCGTGCGCCGCGACCAGCGTGAACGCGCCGTCGAGACGGCGGCACACCAGCCGCATGGCCTCGGCGAGATCGGCGGTGGCGGAGAACTCCTCGGCGAGCAGATGCGCGACGACCTCGGTGTCCGTCTCGGACGCCAGGTCGTGCCCGCGCTCCGCCAACTCGGCGCGCAGCGCCGCGAAGTTCTCGATGATCCCGTTGTGGACGACGGCGACCCGGCCCGCGTTGTCGAGGTGCGGATGCGCGTTGGCGTCCGTCGGCCCGCCATGGGTGGCCCAGCGGGTGTGCCCGATACCGGTGGATCCGGTCGGCAGCGGTCGTTCCAGCAGTTCCTTCTCCAGGTTGACCAGCTTCCCGGCCTTCTTCGCCGAGGCCAGCCCGCCGTCCGCGAGCACGGCGACACCGGCCGAGTCGTAACCCCGGTACTCCAGCCGCTTGAGCCCGGCCACCACCACATCGAGCGCCGACTGCGCCCCCACGTATCCCACGATTCCGCACATGGGCGGCAGCCTAAGTGCCGGACCGCGCCCCAAGACGGCTCAGCGTGCCCGAAATCGGAAATTATACCGAGGTGAGAACCGGGCCGTCCTCACACCACCGTCGGCGGCTTTCCGCCATACGCCCGCTGCATGCGCGACTTCACGCCATTCCGTGTGCCGTACCCGGAGTGAAAGCGGGTTCCCGACCACGGCGTCGGCTACATAGCATTACGCGCGCTTGCCCTGCACATGACCATGCGGGCGGGTGTGCGCACCGGCCGCCGACCGGGAGCCGACGCCGCCACGCCCATCACGTTCCACGACGGAAAGGAAAGGAAGCGATGACAAAGCTCGTGTCATTTCCCTCCAGCGAATCGGGGGAGGACCTCAACTGGTTCGCCACTTCCGCCCTTTTCGACGATGTGGCCGCTTTCGTTCTCCGGTATGTGGCGGACGATCAGGCGAAGCGAGATGTCACCGCGGGTATCGCGTCAGGTCATGTGTTCATCGGGGAACTCCCCGAGCCCGATCAGACGAATGTCCTGACCGCGTTGCGTGACGCGTTCGTCCAGTACGTCGATTCCGAGCTCTATCCACCGCAGGTGACCGCTCGGATGGACTACCCGGAGATCTTCGTCGTGCGCGCCAAGTCCCTCGCGCAGATCGCGAGCAGAAGCATCGCCCTGCGCAGGTCTTCCGGAGCCGGGCCGGCCGGCAAGGGCCGAGGGCCCCGGGCGGAGTGAGGAGACGGGGTGAGCCTCCGGGCTGCCGGAGTCCTCGATCACGCAGGTCATCGACGCGGAGCCGGCGCCGCCGCGGGGCGGTCAGAGGCCCACGTGACGGACCCCACCCGCCATCCCGTTCAAACTCCGTTAACAATGGAATGTGATCTCTCCGGTCTCCTCGATCTCCCGGAGCGCCCACCGGCACAGGCCGGAGGCGACTCCCTACGTCGACCTCACCCGCTCCGAGTGGAGTGCGCTGCGCGACAAGACGCCGCTGCCGCTCACCGCCGAGGAGGTCGAGAAGCTGCGTGGCCTCGGCGACGTCATCGACCTCGACGAGGTGCGGGACATCTATCTCCCGCTCTCCCGGCTGCTCAATCTGTACGTCGGTGCCACGGACGGCCTCAGAGGCGCCCTGAACACCTTCCTCGGCGAACAGGGCTCGCAGTCCGGCACCCCGTTCGTGATAGGCGTCGCCGGCTCGGTGGCCTGCGGCAAGTCCACGGTCTCCCGGCTCCTGCAGGCCCTGCTCTCCCGCTGGCCCGAGCATCCGCGTGTCGAGCTGGTCACCACCGACGGTTTCCTGCTCCCCACCAAGGAGCTCGAAGCCCGCGGGCTGATGTCCCGCAAGGGGTTCCCCGAGTCGTACGACCGCCGGGCCCTGACCCGTTTCGTCGCCGACATCAAGGCCGGCAAGGACGAGGTCACCGCCCCCGTCTACTCGCATCTCATCTACGACATCGTCCCGGACCGCAAGCTCACGGTCCGCCGCCCGGACATCCTGATCGTCGAGGGCCTCAACGTCCTGCAGCCCGCCCTGCCCGGCAGCGACGGCCGCACCCGGGTCGGCCTCGCGGACTACTTCGACTTCAGCGTGTACGTCGACGCGAGCGCCGAGGACATCGAGAACTGGTACCTCAACCGCTTCAGGAAGCTGCGGCAGACCGCCTTCCAGGACCCCGACTCGTACTTCAGGAAGTACACCCAGGTGTCGGAGGAGGAGGCCGTGGACTACGCCCGCGGCCTCTGGCGCACCATCAACAAGCCCAACCTGGTGGAGAACATCGCCCCGACCCGGGGCCGCGCCACCCTGGTCGTCAGAAAGGGCCCGGACCACAAGGTCCAGCGCCTGAGGCTGCGCAAGCTGTAACGCCCCTCAGCTGGAGCGCCCCGTCAGCTGAAGCGCCCCGTCAGGGGCGCTGGGGGTACCCCCGGCCGAAGGCTGGGGGAGGAACTGCGCGACCAGCCACGGCCGACCCGCAGCCCGCACTCCGCAGAACCCCCATCCCGAACCCGGAACGGCGTTACCCCAAAGCAGACTTGACGGCGTCAGCCAGCCGCCCCGCCACCGACCGAGCCTGCTCGATGTCGGCCGCCTCCACCATCACCCGCACCAACGGCTCGGTCCCCGAAGGGCGGAGCAGCACACGCCCCGTCTCCCCCAGTTCCCGCTCCGCCTCGGCCACCGCCGCCGCCAGGTCCGCCGAGGTCTTCACCCGCGTCCTGTCGACGTCCGGCACGTTGATCAGCACCTGCGGCAGCCGCTCCATCACACCGGCCAGCTCCCGCAGGGACTTCCCGGTCTGCGCGACCCGCGCCGCCAGCAGCAGCCCGGTCAGCGTGCCGTCCCCGGTCGTCGCGTGGTCGAGGATGATGACGTGGCCGGACTGCTCGCCGCCGAGCGCGTAGCCGTGCTCCTTCATCTCCTCCAGGACGTACCGGTCGCCGACCGCGGTCTGGACGAGGTGCAGCCCCTCCCGCTCCAGCGCCAGCTTGAAGCCGAGGTTGGACATGACGGTGGCCACGACGGTGTCGGCGCGCAGCGCGCCCCGCTCGCGCATGGCCAGGGCGAGGACGGCCATGATCTGGTCGCCGTCGACCTCCTCGCCGGCGTGGTCCACGGCCAGGCAGCGGTCCGCGTCCCCGTCGTGCGCGATGCCGAAGTCGGCCCCGTGCTCGACGACCGCGGCCTTCAGCGGGCCGAGGTGGGTCGACCCGCAGCCGGCGTTGATGTTGAGGCCGTCCGGCTCCGCGCCGATGGTGACGACCTCGGCACCGGCCTGGCGGAACGCCTCCGGCGAGACCCCCGCGGCCGCGCCGTGCGCTTCGTCCAGGACGATCTTCAGGCCTTCGAGCCGGTTGGGGAGGACGGCGAGCAGATGGGCGATGTACTGCTCGGCCCCCTCGTCGTACGACCGCACCCGGCCGACGCCCGCGCCGGTGGGGCGCTCCCAGGGCTCGCCGTGCCGGTGGGACTCGTACACGGCCTCGATCTTCTCCTCCAGCTCGTCGTCGAGCTTGTGCCCGCCGCGGGCGAGGAACTTGATGCCGTTGTCGGGCATGGCGTTGTGGCTGGCGGAGAGCATGACGCCGAGGTCGGCGCCGAGCGCGCCGGTGAGGTGGGCGACGGCGGGCGTCGGGAGGACGCCGACGGTCAGTACGTCCACGCCCGCGCTCGCGAGGCCCGCGACCACGGCCGCTTCCAGGAACTCCCCGGACGCGCGCGGATCCCGTCCGACGACCGCCGTAGGCCGGTGGCCCTCGAACGTGCCCGCCTCGGCCAGCACGTGCGCCGCCGCGACGGACAGGCCGAGCGCCATCTCGGCGGTCAGGTCCGCGTTGGCGACACCGCGCACGCCGTCCGTGCCGAAGAGTCGTCCCACTTGTCCTCCTGAGGAAGCGTCCTTGCTGCCAGGACATGATGGCAGGCGCTTTGTGATGCGATCACACCAGCCTTTGAGCGTCTTGTGTCGTTATACGCCCTTGGCCGGGATAAACGAACGCCCCGACGGCACATGTGGCGTGCCGCCGGGGCGTTCGGAGTACGTTCCGGGCCAGTGGGACCCGTATGCGTACGAGCAGGCAGCTGGCGATTAACGCTTGCTGTACTGCGGGGCCTTACGGGCCTTCTTCAGACCGGCCTTCTTGCGCTCGACCGCACGGTCGTCGCGGCGGAGGAAGCCGGCCTTCTTGAGCGGGCCGCGGTTGTTGTCGACGTCGGCCTCGTTCAGCGCGCGGGCGACACCGAGACGGAGCGCACCGGCCTGGCCGGAGACACCGCCACCGGCGATGCGGGCGATGACGTCGTAGCGACCTTCGAGCTCGAGCACCTTGAAGGGCTCGTTGACTTCCTGCTGGTGCACCTTGTTCGGGAAGTAGTCCTCGAGGGTGCGACCGTTGATCTTCCACTTGCCGGTGCCCGGGACGATCCGGACGCGGGCGATGGCGTTCTTGCGACGGCCCAGGCCGGCGGCCGGCTGCGGGTCGCCGAAGCGGGACGCGAGGGACTCGGAGGTGTACTCGCCCTCGACGGGGACGTCCGACTCCGTGGTGTAGCTGTCGATGTCAAGCTCTTCGAGCGGCTGCTCGGCAGTGGTCTCGGCCACGATGCTCCTCAGATTCTCTTCAGTCTTAGGGGGTGGCCGGAACTACTGCGCGACCTGGGTGATCTCGAACGGAACCGGCTGCTGAGCAGCGTGGGGGTGGTTCTCGCCTCGGTAGACCTTCAGCTTGGAGAGCATCTGACGGCCCAGGGTGTTCTTGGGGAGCATGCCCTTGACGGCCTTCTCGATGGCTTTCTCGGGGTTCTTGTCGAGCAGCTCGTCGTAACGGACGGAGCGCAGACCACCCGGGTAACCGGAGTGGCGGTACGCCATCTTCTGGGTCCGCTTGTTGCCGGACAGGTGCACCTTGTCGGCGTTGATGATGATGACGAAGTCACCGGTGTCGACGTGAGGGGCGTAGATCGGCTTGTGCTTGCCGCGGAGAAGGGACGCGGCGGTGGTGGCAAGTCGGCCCAGGACGATGTCCTGAGCGTCAATGACGTGCCACTGGCGAGTCACATCGCCGGGCTTGGGGCTGTACGTACGCACTTCGCAGCCTTCTTCTTCAGTGGATGGGTGCTGACACATGGCATCACTGAAGCGATCGTGCAGCTGGGGACGACAATGCCGGGGACGCTGCCCGTATGCCGCCCACTGGTAACTGCTCCAGGGAACCTAGGTAGAGGCCACTCCCGTGAGAATGAGCGAGCCAATACACAACGAAGAGCTAGCGTACCGGGACGCCCCCGGACTGGTCAAAACGAGCCCTAGGCGACCCTCCCGGGACCTCGAAGGCGCACGGCGGTACCGGGATGCTCCCCTGTGCCCCAAAGGTCCACTGTCACCGTTCGTACTGTCGCACCGGCACCTCCCTTCGCCCGTCTAAGATGCGCCCCATGAGCTATGGGCAGGGGGGACCTCAGTCCCAGTGGGATCCCTGGAAACCGCAGTCGCAGCAGCCTTGGCGCGACAGCTCCGGGCCGACCCCGGACTGGGCCGCGCTCGCGGATGCCTCGGAAACGCGGAACAAGCGGCGCAGAGTGCTGTTCATCGGCGGCGGCGCGGTCGCCACGCTGGCGATCGGCACGGCCGTCGCCATGGCCGTGGTGTCCGCGAACGGCGACAACAACGCCTCCGGCACGCCTTCGAACCTGCCCGCGAGCGCCTCGCTGCCCAGCGACTCGGCCGACTCGGCGCCGTCCTTCGCGCCGACCAGCGCGCCGCCGCCGCTGGATCCGAAGGAGTTCATATCCAGCGTGCAGAAGGACACGGCTCCGCTGAGCGCCGAGACCCTCTTCCCGGGCACCCAGCTGACCATGGGCGCGACGGTCTACAAGAAAGGTGCGACGGCCGACACCAAGAACTGCGCGTCGGTCGCCAAGGGCACCCTCGCCGGCGTCCTCACCAAGAACAACTGCACGCGCATGCTGCGTGTCACCTACGCCAAGGACGGCGTGGCGGTGACGGTCGGCGTGGCCGTCTTCAACACCGAGGCCCAGGCCACGAAGGCCAAGACCGAGGCCGACAAGAAGGGCTTCGTCACCTCGCTCGCGGGCGCGGGCGTCAAGTCCTTCTGCGACTCCGGCGTCTGCCGTACGACGGTCAATTCCTACGGCCGCTACGCCTACTTCACCACCGCCGGCTTCCAGAACGGCAAGGACGTCACCACCAAGGACACCAAGGTCTTCCAGACCGGCGACGACCTGGCCGAGTTCACCTTCCGCCAGATCCGCAGGCGCGGCGAGGCCCAGGCGTCGGCGGCCGCGAACCAGTGATGCGCCCGCGCCCCCGACGGGGCGCTCAGCAGCAGCCGGCGGACGGGAGTGACCGTTTGTTGCGCGCTTCCTTGTTGCGCGCCGCGAGCAGCTCGTCCGCCGGGTAGCCGACCTCTTCCAGGGTCAGCCCGTGCGGCCGTACGACGTGCACGGCCGAGTCCCTGACGCCCGCGGCCAGCACCTTCCCCGGCCACTCGGGCCCCCGGTGCCCGTCCCCCACGAACAACAGCGCGCCGATCAGGGACCGCACCATGTTGTGGCAGAAGGCGTCGGCCCGCACGACGGCCGTGACGACACCGTCCGCCCCCCGCTCCAGGCTCAGCTCCTGGAGGGTGCGGATGGTCGTGGCCCCCTCCCGCCGCTTGCAGTAGGCGGCGAAGTCGTGCTCGCCCACCAGCCGCGCCGCCGCCTCGTTCATGGCCGCCACGTCCAGGGGCCAGTCGTGCCACAGGACGTGGTTGCGGAGCAGCGGGTCGACACCGCCGGGGTTGTCGGTCACGCGGTACGCGTAGCGGCGCCAGACGGCCGAGAAACGGGCGTTGAAGCCTGCCGGAGCCTCCGCGAGGGACCACACCCGGACGTCCTTCGAAAGCCGCCCGGCGAGCCGCTTCAGCAGCTTCTCGCGGTGCTCCGCCCACAGCTCGGCGGGCAGGTCCACGTGCGCGACCTGCCCGCGGGCGTGCACACCCGCGTCGGTGCGTCCGGCCACGGTCAGCTCGTAGGTCGTGTCCCTGGTGCGGGTCACCGTACGAAGCGCGTCCTCGATCTCCCCCTGCACGGTCCGCTTCCCGCCGGCCTGCTTGGCCCAGCCGTGGAAATCGGTCCCGTCGTACGACAGGTCGAGACGGACACGGACGTAACCGGGCTGAACTTCGTCACTCACAGGAGAATCCTCTCAGGGCAAGAAAGCGGGCCCGCCCCTCGAAAGGAACGGGCCCACTGACGCGCCCCCTGAGGGGCGCGGGGAACTGCGCGACCGGCCACGACGGACCGGCAGCCAGAGGACGGCTTACGCCTCCTCGGCCTCCGGCTCGGCGTCCTCGACGACCTCGTCGGCCTTGGTCTCCTCGACCTTGGCCTCCTCGGCCTCCTTGACCGCACGCTTCGTCGCGGCCTCGGCCTCACCGGTCGCCTGCTGCGCCACCGTCAGCGCCTCGACCAGCTCGATGACGGCCATGGGCGCGTTGTCGCCACGGCGGTTACCGATCTTGGTGATACGGGTGTAGCCACCCGGCCGGTTCTCGTAGCGCGGGCCGATCTCGGTGAAGAGCGTGTGGACGATGCTCTTGTCCGTGATGACCTGGAGCACCTGACGGCGGTTGTGAAGGTCGCCCTTCTTCGCCTTGGTGACCAGACGCTCGGCGTACGGGCGCAGGCGGCGGGCCTTCGCCTCGGTGGTGGTGATGCGGCCGTGCTCGAAGAGGCTCTTCGCCAGGTTCGCGAGGAGCAGCTTCTCGTGCGCGGCGCTGCCGCCCAGACGGGCACCCTTGGTGGGCTTCGGCATTGTTCTTCTCCTGTGTGTCTGCCCCGGCCGTATCAGGTACCGGGGTCAGTATCCGAGCAGACGGTTGTCTGTCGGAGATCCGGAGGCAGCCCCGTAGGGGCGCCTCCGGAAGGGGCGCGGGGAGCTGCGCGACAAGCCACAGCGCACCCGCACCCGAGTACGGACCGGAAGGCCCGAGCTCTTAGTACTGCTCGGTCTCGACGAACCCGGCATCCACGTCGTCGTCGGCGCCAAAGGCATCCGCCGCAGCCGTGGGGTCGAATCCGGGCGGGCTGTCCTTGAGGGCCAGGCCCATGCCGGCCAGCTTCGCCTTGACCTCGTCGATGGACTTCGCACCGAAGTTGCGGATGTCCAGGAGGTCCGCCTCGGAACGCGCCACGAGCTCACCCACGGAGTGGATGCCCTCACGCTTGAGGCAGTTGTACGACCGAACGGTGAGCTCCAGCTCCTCGATCGGCAGTGCCAGGTCGGCGGCAAGAGCGGCGTCCGTCGGGGACGGGCCCATGTCGATGCCCTCGGCGTCGATGTTCAGCTCGCGCGCGAGACCGAACAGCTCGACCAGGGTCTTGCCGGCCGAGGCCATGGCGTCACGCGGACGCATCGCCTGCTTCGTCTCGACGTCGACGATCAGCTTGTCGAAGTCGGTGCGCTGCTCGACACGGGTCGCCTCGACCTTGTACGTGACCTTCAGCACCGGGCTGTAGATGGAGTCGACCGGGATACGGCCGATCTCCTGGCCCACCTGCTTGTTCTGCACGGCCGAGACATAACCGCGGCCACGCTCGACCGTCAGCTCCATCTCCAGCTTGCCCTTGCCGTTGAGCGTGGCGAGGACCAGGTCGGGGTTGTGCACCTCGACACCGGCCGGCGGCGCGATGTCGGCGGCGGTGACCAGACCCGGACCCTGCTTGCGCAGGTACATCACAACCGGCTCGTCGTGCTCCGAGGAGACGACCAGCTGCTTGATGTTGAGGATCAGGTCGGTGACGTCCTCCTTGACGCCCGGCACGGTGGTGAACTCGTGCAGCACGCCGTCGATCCGGATCGACGTGACAGCCGCGCCGGGGATCGAGGACAGGAGGGTACGGCGAAGGGAGTTGCCGAGGGTGTAGCCGAAGCCCGGCTCCAGCGGCTCGATCACGAACCGGGAGCGGAACTCATCGACGACCTCTTCCGCCAACGAGGGACGCTGAGCGATCAGCATGTGTGGATCAGATCCTTCTTTCGTGGACGCCCGCTATTTGACGCCCGACGGAACCGCACCCGTAGGAGTGCGGGTATTGCAAGGGTACGGGCGGCAGGCCCCTTACGGAGCCGACCGCCCGGACCCTCAAAGCCAGCCGTGCGTCAGACGCGGCGACGCTTCGGCGGACGGCAGCCGTTGTGCGGGGTCGGGGTGACGTCCTGGATGGAGCCGACCTCGAGGCCCGTGGCCTGCAGGGAGCGGATCGCGGTCTCGCGACCGGAACCCGGGCCCTTCACGAACACGTCGACCTTGCGCATGCCGTGCTCCTGGGCGCGGCGGGCAGCCGACTCGGCGGCCATCTGCGCGGCGAACGGCGTGGACTTCCGGGAGCCCTTGAAGCCGACGTGGCCGGCGGAGGCCCAGGAGATCACGTTGCCGGACGGGTCCGTGATCGAGACGATCGTGTTGTTGAACGTGCTCTTGATGTGCGCGTGGCCGTGAGCGACGTTCTTCTTTTCCTTGCGGCGCACCTTCTTGGCAGCGCCCTGACGACCCTTGGGGGGCATCTACAAACTCCTACGGGGAGGTGGTCGGTCCTACAGCGAAGACCGCTGATGAAGCGTTGTCCGCTGAGGACTACTTCTTGCCCGGCTTCTTCTTGCCGGCGATGGCGCGACGCGGGCCCTTGCGGGTGCGGGCGTTGGTGCTGGTGCGCTGACCGCGGACGGGCAGGCCGCGACGGTGACGGAGACCCTGGTAGCAGCCGATCTCGACCTTGCGGCGGATGTCGGCCTGGATCTCGCGACGGAGGTCACCCTCGGTCTTGATGTTGTTGTCGACGTACTCGCGGATCGCGACCAGCTGCTCTTCGGTCAGGTCACGAACACGGGTGTTCGGGTCGATGCCCGTCTCCGCCAGCGTCTGCTGCGAAAGGGTCCGGCCAATGCCGAACACGTAGGTGAGGGCGACCTCCACGCGCTTTTCGCGCGGGATGTCAACACCGGAAACGCGTGCCATTCAATGGCTCCTGGTGATCTTCGGAGGTCTTCCGCAGGGACCGGTTCCCAGCCGCCGTACCAGGTACGAACTGGGTCCCCGGCCTCCGAACCGGGGGTGTCAGGCACCTTCGGCGCCTGGGTCCTGCGTATGAACAAATTCAGCTCGCGTCGCGCGAATCTCTGCGATGTCGATGCAGAGGGATTGGTCGTGCGTCAGCCCTGGCGCTGCTTGTGGCGCGGGTTCTCGCAAATGACCATGACCCGACCGTGACGGCGGATCACCCTGCACTTGTCGCAGATCTTCTTGACGCTCGGCTTGACCTTCATGGGATTGAGGTTCTCCGGGTCAGTTGCCGGCCGTCCCGCTCACACGGGACGTAGGCAAGATCTACTTGTAGCGGTAGACGATCCGGCCACGCGTCAGGTCGTACGGAGACAGCTCCACCACGACCCGGTCGTCAGGGAGGATGCGGATGTAGTGCATACGCATCTTGCCGCTGATGTGTGCCAGGACCTGGTGGCCGTTCTGGAGCTCGACCTTGAACATGGCGTTCGGAAGAGACTCGACGACAGTGCCCTCGATCTCGATGGCACCTTGCTTCTTGGCCACGCTTCGCCCTTCGAATCGACTACCTTGATCGACTCCCGCACTGTCCCTTGCGGGCGCATGCGGACATGCGGGTACACGAGAGCCGACGAGTCAGTCTACGTCAGCGCACCCGGAAAGACGAATCGAGAAATCCTGCCCAAGAGCACAGATCATTAAGCGCCCATTATGGGGAGCGCCCTGTCTGCAGCGCCCCGTCAGGGGCACGGGGCTGTATACATTTGCGGCTCCGCCGCGCGGGCGCGCTCAACCCCCACCGGGCCGCAGCCTCGCGAAATGCTCAGCCCAGCGGATCCGGCGCGGCCGTGATCCCGAGCTCGGCCAGCTTGGCCCTACCGCCGTCAGGAGCCGTCAGCACCAACGGACCCTCGGCGGTCAGCGCAACACTGTGCTCCCAGTGCGACGACCACGTACCGTCCGTGGTGATCACGGTCCAGTCGTCCGACAGGACCTCCGTGCGCGGCGTCCCCAGCGACACCATCGGCTCGATGGCCAGGCAGAAACCGGGAACCAGCTTCGGCCCCTTCCCGCGCCGCCGGTCGACGTAGTTCAGCAGGTGCGGGTCCATGTGCATCTCGGTGCCGATGCCGTGACCGCCGTAGTCCTCGATGATCCCGTACTTGCCGCCGCCCGGCTTCGGCTGCCGGCGGATGTACGTCTCGATCGCCCGGGAGACGTCGACGAGCCGGCTGCCCTGCTTCATCGCCGCGATACCGGCCCACATCGACTCCTCGGTGACCCGGGAGAGCTCGATCAGCTCCGGAGCGTGACCGGAGCCCACGAACGCCGTGTAGGCCGCGTCGCCGTGCCAGCCGTCGACGATCGCACCGCAGTCGATGGAGATGATGTCGCCGTCCTTGAGAACGACGTCCTCGGAGGGGATGCCGTGGACGACCACGTCGTTGACGGAGGTGCAGATGGTGGCGGGGAAGCCGCCGTAGCCGAGGAAGTTCGACTTGGCGCCGTGCTCGGCGAGGACCTTGCGGGCCACCTCGTCCAGGTCCTTGGTGCTGGCGCCGGGCACCGCGGCCTCGCGCGTCGCCGCGTGGATGGCCGCGACGACCAGGCCCGCCGCACGCATCTTGGCGATCTGCTCGGGCGTCTTGATCTGCACCATGGGTGGCCTGCGCTCTCCGTCACTCACGTCAACGTCAACTACACAACAGTACGGCCGCGGCACCCGAGGGGGTACCGCGGCCGGAACCGCTGGAAAACTACTTCTCGTCGTCCCCGTCGCGCCCCAGCGCGTCCAGTGCGCGCTTGGTGACCTCGTCCACCGGACCCAGAGCGGAGATCGTCGCGACCAGGCCCTGCGTCTTGTAGTAGTCGATGATGGGCTCGGTCTGCGTGTGGTAGACCTCCAGCCGCGTACGGACGGTGTCCTCGGAATCGTCGTCGCGCTGGTAGAGCTCGCCGCCACAGATGTCGCAGACGCCCTCCACCTTCGGCGGGCTGTAGGTCACGTGGAAGACGTGCTCCGCCTTGTTGCGGCACAGGCGCCGTCCGGCGATCCGCTTGACGACCTCCTCCTCGGGGACTTCGAGGTCGAGTACCGCGTCCAGCTTGATCTTCTCGGTCTTCAGCAGCTCGTCGAGCGCCTCGGCCTGTGCGACGTTGCGCGGGAAACCGTCCAGCAGGAAGCCGTTCACGGCGTCCTCCTGCTCCATGCGGTCCTTGGCCATGGCGATGGTGACCTCGTCGGGGACGAGGTTGCCGGCGTCCATGTAGGACTTCGCGAGTTTCCCGAGCTCCGTCTGCTGGCTGATGTTGGCGCGGAACAGGTCGCCCGTGGAGATGTGCGGGATCTTCAGCTCCTTGGCAAGGCGAACGGCTTGCGTTCCCTTACCGGCGCCAGGCGGCCCGACGAGGACGATTCGCATCAGCGGAGGAACCCTTCGTAATTGCGCTGCTGGAGCTGGCTCTCGATCTGCTTCACTGTTTCGAGGCCCACACCCACGATGATCAGGATGCTGGTGCCACCGAACGGGAAGTTCTGGCTTGCCCCAAAGCCAACCAACGCCATCGTCGGTACGAGAGCGATCAGCCCCAGATACAGCGAACCCGGCCAGGTGATCCGGTTGAGCACGTACGAGAGGTACTCAGCGGTCGGTCGGCCAGCCCGGATGCCCGGGATGAAGCCACCATACTTCTTCATGTTGTCGGCGACTTCTTCGGGGTTGAAGGAGATGGCCACGTAGAAGAAGGCGAAGAACACGATGAGCAAGAAGTACAGGGTGATGTAAATCGGGCTGGGCGCCGATCCAGACGATGCCCCGTTGACCAGATTCCTCTGGATCCAGGACTTCCAGGCGGAGTTGCCGCCCGCGAACTGCGCAACCAGCGCCGGGATGTAGAGCAGCGACGAGGCGAAGATGACGGGAATCACACCCGCCTGGTTCACTTTGAGCGGGATGTACGTGGACGTACCACCGTAGGAACGGCGCCCGATCATGCGCTTGGCATACTGCACGGGGATGCGGCGCTGGGACTGCTCGACGAAGACCACCAGGCCGACCATGACCAGTCCGACGAGGATCACCGTGCCGAACTCGATCCAACCGCCGGCGAGG
Organism: Streptomyces sp. Ag109_O5-1; assembly: GCF_003814875.1. Taxonomy (GTDB): domain Bacteria; phylum Actinomycetota; class Actinomycetes; order Streptomycetales; family Streptomycetaceae; genus Streptomyces; species Streptomyces sasae. The sequence goes on from NZ_RKQF01000001.1 coordinate 4,996,280, forward strand.
CTGCCCTGCTTCTTGACGGCCCACAGCGCGGACGGGAAGGTCGCGGCGATCGAGATGAACATCAGGATCGACATGCCGTTGCCGATGCCACGGTCTGTGATCAGCTCTCCGAGCCACATCACGACGGCCGTACCGGCAGTCATACAGACAACCATCGTGACAGTCGTGAAGATCGCCTGGTCCGGGACGATTCCCGAGGCCACCGAGCAGCCGCTGAACAGCGCGCCGCTGCGGGCCGTGGCGACCAGACCGGTGCCCTGCAGGATGGCGAGAGCCACGGTCAGGTATCGGGTGTACTGCGTGATCTTCGTCGTGCCGGCCTGACCCTCTTTCTTGAGGGCCTCCAGGCGCGGAATCACCACGGTGAGCAGCTGAAGGATGATGCTCGCGGTGATATACGGCATGATACCGAGCGCGAAGACCGTGATACGCAGCAGCGCTCCGCCGCTGAACATGTTGACGAGACCGAACAGGCCCTGATTGCCGGAGGCCTCGTTCACACACGTTTCGACGGCTTTGTAGTTGACGCCGGGGATCGGGATGTGGGTGCCGGCCCGGTAGACCACGATGATGCCCAGCGTGAAGAGCAGCTTCTTGCGCAGGTCGGGCGTCCTGAACGCCCGGGCGAACGCGGTGAGCACGGTGCCTCCTGCGACCCCCGCGTGTACGCGCGCGAGGTGACGATTAAGTGGGGTTGATGGCCTGTGGAACGAGGTTACGGCATGCCAAGACGACGCTGGGCACCAGCGGTACAGCCTACCTACATCGCCACCCTTCCGGGACACCAACTGCATTCGAACGCGCGTATGTGAAAACGGTAGCTTCTACCATATACATGCCATAAATTTCTGATCGACCGGCTGATCATTCAGCCGTACAGCATCGGGGGACCTGTGGCTGACCACCGCAATTACCCCCTGGCCAATCGAAAACCGGCAGCCGTGGCCACACGGCTTCCCCGCGCCTCACGAAGGACACGTCGGCATCGAAGATGCTCGCCGTCCATCTCCCCGCCGGCGCGCCAAAGCGTCCTGAAACGGGAAACGGCCGGGGACGCCCCTCGTGAGAGGGACATCCCCGGCCGTCTTCGCTGACGTCAGTCAGCCGCCGACCGGTCTCAGACGAGCTCGGTGACGGTGCCGCCGGCGGCGGTGATCTTCTCCTTGGCGGAGCCGGAGACGGCGTCGACCGTCACCTGCAGCGCCACGGAGACCTCACCCTGGCCGAGGACCTTGACGAGGCTGTTCTTGCGAACGGCACCCTTGGCGACGAGACCCTCGACGGTGACCTCGCCACCCTCCGGGTACAGCGCGGCCAGCTTGTCGAGGTTCACGACCTGGAACTCGGTCTTGAACGGGTTCTTGAAGCCCTTCAGCTTCGGAAGGCGCATGTGGAGGGGCATCTGCCCACCCTCGAAGCGCTCCGGAACCTGGTAACGGGCCTTCGTACCCTTGGTACCACGACCGGCCGTCTTACCCTTCGACGCCTCACCACGACCGACACGGGTCTTGGCGGTCTTGGCGCCCGGGGCGGGACGGAGGTTGTGGATCTTGAGCGGGTTGCTCTCCGCCATGATCAGTCGACCTCCTCAACCGTCACGAGGTGGCGGACGGTGTGCACCATGCCGCGGAACTCGGGGCGGTCCTCCTTGACGACCACGGTGTTGATCCCCTTGAGACCAAGGGACCGCAGGGTGTCACGGTGGTTCTGCTTGCTACCGATGTACGACTTCGTCTGCGTGACCTTGAGGCGAGCCATTACGCACCCGCTCCCGCACGCGCACGAAGCAGAGCCGCGGGGGCGACGTCCTCAAGAGGCAGACCGCGGCGGGCCGCGACCTCCTCCGGACGCTGCAGGCCCTTCAGGGCCTCCACGGTCGCGTGCACGATGTTGATCGCGTTGTCGGAGCCGAGCGACTTCGACAGGATGTCGTGGATACCGGCGCACTCGAGCACGGCACGCACCGGACCACCGGCGATAACGCCGGTACCCGGGGACGCGGGCTTGAGCAGCACGACGCCGGCAGCCTTCTCACCCTGGATCGGGTGCGGGATGGTGCCCTGGATACGCGGGACCTTGAAGAAGTGCTTCTTGGCCTCCTCAACGCCCTTGGCGATGGCGGCCGGCACCTCCTTGGCCTTGCCGTAACCGACACCCACGGTGCCGTCACCGTCGCCCACCACGACCAGCGCGGTGAAGCTGAAGCGACGACCACCCTTCACAACCTTGGCGACGCGGTTGATCGCGACAACGCGCTCAACGTACGCGGTCTTCTCGGCGGCAGCAGCGCCGCCGTCACGGCCCTTCCGGTCCCGCCGCTCGCCGCCACCGGCACCGCCACCGCGGCGCTGGGGTCCAGCCATTGGATTACCTCTCTCTTTCCGCTAGCTACAAGCGGCTCAGAACTTGAGCCCGGCCTCGCGGGCGGCGTCCGCCAGGGCGGCGATGCGCCCGGCGTACTGGTTACCACCACGGTCGAACACCACGGCCTCGACACCGGCGGCCTTGGCACGCTCGGCGACCAGGGCGCCGACCTGCTTGGCCTGCGTGGACTTGTCGCCCTCGCCACCACGGACCGACGCGTCCAGGGTGGACGCGGAAGCCAGGGTGTGGCCCTTCAGGTCGTCGATCACCTGCGCCACGATGTGGCGGTTGGAGCGGGTCACGACCAGACGGGGACGCTCCGCCGTACCGGAAAGGTTCTTGCGGATCCGGATGTGACGGCGCTTGATCGCGGCGCGCTTGTAGGCGTCGCCCTTGAGGATCTTCTGCCCGTATGCCATGGCTTACTTACCCGCCTTTCCGACCTTGCGGCGGATGACTTCGCCCTCGTACTTGACGCCCTTGGCCTTGTACGGGTCGGGCTTGCGCAGCTTGCGGATGTTGGCCGCGACCTCGCCGACCTTCTGCTTGTCGATGCCCTCGACCGAGAAACGGGTCGGAGCCTCGACCTTGAAGGTGATGCCCTCGGGGGCCTCGACCAGGATCGGGTGGCTGTAACCGAGCGCGAACTCGAGGTTCGCACCCTTGGCGGTCACGCGGTAACCGACACCGCTGATTTCGAGCTTCTTCACGTAACCCTGGGTCACGCCGGTGATCATGTTCGCCACCAGCGTGCGGGACAGGCCGTGCAGGGCCTTGCTCTGACGCTCGTCGTTGGGGCGGGTCACCGCGAGAGTGCCGTCCTCGCCCTTGGCGATGTCGATCGGAGCCACGATGGTGTGGGTCAGCTCGCCCTTGGGGCCCTTGACCTGCACCGTGCGGCCGTCGATGGTGACGTCCACGCCGGCGGGAACCGCGATGGGGAGCTTGCCGATACGCGACATAGCTGTTTCCTCCGTTCCCTTCTGCTACCAGACGTAGGCGAGGACTTCCCCACCCACGCCCTTCTTGCCGGCCTGCTTGTCGGTGAGGAGCCCGTGCGACGTGGAGATGATCGCCACGCCGAGGCCGCCCAGCACCTTCGGCAGGGAGGTGGACTTCGCGTACACCCGGAGACCGGGCTTGGAGATCCGCTTGATGCCCGCGATGGAGCGCTCACGGTTGGGACCGAACTTCAGGTCCAGGACGAGGTTCTTGCCGACCTCGGCGTCCTCGACCTTCCAGCCCGTGATGAAGCCCTCCTGCTGGAGGATCTCCGCGATGTGAGACTTGATCTTGGACGCCGGCATCGTCACGGAGTCGTGGTATGCCGAGTTCGCGTTCCGCAGACGCGTAAGCATGTCTGCGATCGGATCAGTCATGGTCATGAATTGGCCTTCGGCCTCTCTCGCCGGGGTTTCCTGGTGCGCCATCCCTCTCCCCGATCCGAGACGGGACGGGTGCGGCGCGGTGGACCTACGGCGTAGTAAGTCGTACGGGCGACCGTCAGGCGCCCAACCCTCCAAGCCTAAGCCATGAAGAGGAGGGCACCTGACACGCCCATTGCTTACCGAGAGCCTCTGAAATCCCTAAAAGCGGGGATTACCAGGAGCTCTTGGTCACGCCCGGCAGCTCGCCACGGTGAGCCATCTCACGAAGGCACACGCGGCAGAGGCCGAACTTGCGGTACACGGAGTGCGGACGGCCGCAGCGCTGGCAGCGCGTGTAGCCACGCACACCGAACTTGGGCTTGCGAGCAGCCTTGGCAATCAGAGCCTTCTTCGCCATCTCGCTCACGCCTCCTTGAACGGGAAGCCGAGGTGACGAAGGAGCGCGCGGCCCTCAGCGTCGTTGGTCGCCGTGGTGACCACGGTGATGTCCATGCCCCGGGTACGGTCGATCTTGTCCTGGTCGATCTCGTGGAACATGACCTGCTCCGTGAGACCGAAGGTGTAGTTGCCACGGCCGTCGAACTGCTTGGGGGACAGACCACGGAAGTCGCGGATGCGCGGCAGCGCGAGCGACAGGGTGCGGTCCAGGAACTCCCACATGCGGTCGCCACGGAGCGTGACGTGGGCACCGATCGGCTGGCCCTCACGCAGCTTGAACTGCGCGATGGACTTGCGGGCCTTGGTGACCTGCGGCTTCTGGCCGGTGATCGTGGTGAGGTCGCGGATGGCGCCCTCGATCAGCTTCGAGTCACGGGCGGCGTCGCCGACACCCATGTTGACCACGATCTTGACGAGGCCGGGGATCTGCATGACGTTCTCGTACTTGAACTCGTCACGCATCTTGCCCGCGATCTCCTCGCGGTACTTCAGCTTCAGACGCGGAGCAGTGGTGGTAGCCATCAGATGTCCTCACCCGTCCGCTTGGCAACGCGGATCTTGTTGCCTTCGTCGTCGAAGCGGTAACCGACACGCGTGACGACCTTGTTGCCGTCCTTCTCAACGACCAGCTGGACGTTGGAGACGTGGACGGGCGCCTCGGTCGTGACGATGCCGCCGGCCTGCGAACCGCGAGCGGTCGGGCCGGCCTTGGTGTGCTTCTTGACCCGGTTGACACCCTCGACCAGGACGCGGTCCTCGCGGGGGTAGGCCGCGATGACCTTGCCCTGCTTGCCCTTGTCCTTGCCGGTGATGACCTGGACCAGGTCGCCCTTCTTGATCTTCATGCTTACAGCACCTCCGGAGCCAGCGAGATGATCTTCATGAACTTCTTCTCGCGCAGCTCACGCCCGACCGGGCCGAAGATGCGGGTGCCGCGAGGGTCGCCGTCGTTCTTCAGAATGACGGCGGCGTTCTCGTCGAAGCGGATGTACGAGCCGTCCGGACGGCGGCGCTCCTTGACGGTGCGAACGATGACCGCCTTGATGACGTCACCCTTCTTCACGTTGCCGCCGGGGATCGCGTCCTTGACGGTGGCGACGATGACGTCACCGATGCCCGCGTAGCGGCGACCGGAGCCACCGAGCACACGGATGCAAAGGATCTCCTTCGCACCAGTGTTGTCGGCGACGCGCAGTCGCGACTCCTGCTGGATCACGTCTATCTCCTGTTTGTCTGCCGGTTCCCGGCAGGGGCCTCAGTGACGAGAGCCCCTGCCGAGCCTGGCGGAACTGTCCTGCGAGGGATGCCCCGCAGGAGACTTACTTGGCCTTCTCGAGGATCTCGACGACGCGCCAGCGCTTGGTCGCCGACAGCGGACGGGTCTCCATCAGGAGAACCCGGTCGCCGACGCCGGCAGCGTTCTGCTCGTCGTGCGCCTTGAGCTTGTTCGTACGGCGGATGACCTTGCCGTACAGCGCGTGCTTGACGCGGTCCTCGACGGCGACGACGACGGTCTTGTCCATCTTGTCGCTGACGACGAGACCCTCACGGGTCTTGCGGAAGCTGTCGCGCGCCGCAGTGTTCTCAGTCACGTTGCTCTCGCTCATCAGGCGCTCTCCACCGTTTCGATGCCCAGCTCACGCTCGCGCATCAGGGTGTAGATCCGCGCGATGTCCTTGCGGACCGCCTTCAGACGGCCATGGTTCTCAAGCTGTCCGGTCGCCGCCTGGAAGCGGAGGTTGAACAGCTCTTCCTTGGCCTCGCGGAGCTTGCCCAGAAGCTCCTCGTTGCCCAGCTCGCGCAGCTCGGACGCCTTGGTACCGGCCGACATCACGCTTCACCTGCCTCGCGCTTGACGATCCGGCACTTCATCGGCAGCTTGTGGGCTGCGCGAGTCAGGGCCTCACGGGCGATCTTCTCGTTGGGGTACGACAGCTCGAACATCACGCGTCCGGGCTTGACGTTGGCGATCCACCACTCCGGGGAACCCTTACCGGAACCCATGCGGGTCTCGGCGGGCTTCTTGGTGAGGGGACGGTCCGGGTAGATGTTGATCCAGACCTTGCCACCACGCTTGATGTGACGCGTCATGGCGATACGAGCGGCCTCGATCTGACGGTTCGTCACGTACGCCGGGGTGAGCGCCTGGATGCCGTACTCGCCGAACGCAACCGAGGTGCCACCCTTGGCAGCGCCGCTGCGTCCGGGGTGGTGCTGCTTGCGGTGCTTGACCCTACGGGGGATCAGCATTTCGGTCAGGCCTCCGTTCCGGTGCTCTCAGCCGGAGCGGCGGCGGGGGCCTCGGCCTTGGGGGCCTCGGCGCCGGCAGCCTGCTGCGGCTTGCGACCACGCCGCTCGCCACCGCGGCCACCACGGGCCGGACGGTCGGCGGCGCCACCGCGGGCCGGGCGGTTACCCGCACGGGCGGCAGCGTTCTCGGCGCGGACCTCGGCGATGTTCTTGACGTCGCCCTTGTAGATCCAGACCTTCACACCGATACGGCCGAAGGTCGTCTTGGCCTCGAAGAAGCCGTAGTCCACGTTCGCGCGGAGCGTGTGCAGGGGCACACGGCCCTCGCGGTAGAACTCCGAGCGGGACATCTCGGCGCCGCCGAGGCGGCCACCGCACTGGATCTTGATGCCCTTGGCGCCGGCCTTCATCGCCGACTGCATGCTCTTACGCATGGCGCGGCGGAAGGAGACGCGGGAGGAGAGCTGCTCGGCAACGGCCTGGGCAACCAGCTGAGCGTCGGTCTCGGGGTTCTTGACCTCGAGGATGTTCAGCTGGACCTGCTTGCCCGTGAGCTTCTCGAGGTCGCCGCGGATGCGGTCGGCCTCGGCGCCACGGCGGCCGATGACGATGCCCGGACGCGCGGTGTGGATGTCCACCCGCACACGGTCACGGGTGCGCTCGATCTCAACCTTCGAGATACCGGCGCGCTCCATGCCGGACGTCATCATCCGACGGATGGCGACGTCTTCCTTGACGTAGTCCTTGTACAGCTTGTCGGCGTACCACCGGGACTTGAAGTCCGTGGTGACACCGAGCCGGAACCCATGCGGGTTAACCTTCTGGCCCATTACCGGGTTCCTTCCTTGCTGCTGACGACCACGGTGATGTGGCTGGTCCGCTTGCGGATCCGGTAGGCGCGGCCCTGGGCACGCGGACGGAACCGCTTCAGGGTCGGGCCCTCGTCGACGTACGCCTCGGAGATGAAGAGGCTGTCGGCGTCGGTGTGGTCGTAGTTGTGCGCGGCGTTGGCGATGGCGCTGTCGAGCACCTTGCCGACCGGCACGGAGGCTGCCTGCGGAGCGAATCGCAGAACAGCCTGAGCCTCCGTGGCATCCATGCCACGGATAAGGTCCACCACGCGGCGGGCCTTCATGGGCGTAACGCGGATGTACCGCGCCTGGGCCCTGGCTTCCATGGTTGTCCCTCTCAGTTACTTACGTGTCTGAATGCGATCCGCTACTAGCGGCGCTTCGACTTCCGGTCGTCCTTGACGTGGCCGCGGAAGGTGCGGGTCGGCGAGAACTCGCCGAGCTTGTGGCCGACCATCGACTCGGTGACGAACACCGGGATGTGGGTCTTGCCGTTGTGCACCGCGATCGTGTGGCCGAGCATGGCCGGGACGATCATCGAGCGACGGGACCAGGTCTTGATGACGTTCTTGGTGCCGGCTTCGTTCTGGACATCCACCTTCTTGATCAGGTGGTCGTCGACGAAGGGCCCCTTCTTCAAGCTACGCGGCATCTCAACCCGTCCTTAGCGCTTCTTGTTCGTCTTGCGGCGGCGGACGATGTACTTGTTCGACGCCTTCTTGGGCGAACGAGTACGGCCTTCCTTCTTGCCCCACGGGGACACAGGGTGACGACCACCGGAGGTCCGGCCCTCACCACCACCGTGCGGGTGGTCGACCGGGTTCATCACGACACCACGGACGGTCGGGCGAACGCCCAGCCACCGCTTGCGGCCGGCCTTGCCCCAGTTGATGTTCGACTGCTCGGCGTTGCCGACCTCACCGACGGTGGCGCGGCAGCGCGCGTCCACCATGCGGATCTCGCCGGACGGCATACGGAGGGTCGCCATGGCGCCCTCACGGGCGAGCAGCTGCACCGAGGCACCCGCGGAGCGGGCGAACTTGGCGCCGCCACCGGGACGGAGCTCGATCGCGTGGATCGTGGTACCGACCGGGATGTTGCGGAGGGCCAGGTTGTTGCCCGGCTTGATGTCGGCCCCGGGACCGTTCTCCACGGTGTCGCCCTGCTGCAGGTTGCGCGGGGCGAGGATGTAGCGCTTCTCGCCGTCCGCGTAGTGCAGCAGCGCGATGCGCGCGGTGCGGTTGGGGTCGTACTCGATGTGCGCGACCTTCGCCGGCACGCCGTCCTTGTCGTGACGACGGAAGTCGATCACTCGGTAGGCGCGCTTGTGTCCGCCACCCTGGTGGCGAACGGTCACACGACCGGCGTTGTTACGGCCGCCCTTGCTGTGCAGGGGGCGGACCAGCGACTTCTCCGGCGTGGACCGCGTGACCTCGACGAAGTCGGCGACGCTGGCGCCACGACGGCCCGGCGTAGTCGGCTTGTACTTGCGGATTCCCATTTCTCAGTCCTCGTCCGATATCGGACGATCCGACCCGCTTACGCGGTCGGACCGCCGAAGATGTCGATACGGTCGCCCTCGGCGAGGGTCACGATCGCGCGCTTGGAGCCCGCGCGCTGACCGAAACCGGTCTTGGTGCGCTTGCGCTTGCCCTGGCGGTTGAGGGTGTTGACCCCGGTGACCTTGACCGAGAAGACCGCCTGGACGGCCTGCTTGATCTGGGTCTTGTTGGCGTTCGGGTCGACGATGAACGTGTACTTGTTCTCGTCGAGGAGCGCGTAGCTCTTCTCCGAGACGACCGGCTTGAGCAGCACGTCACGGGGGTCCGTGTACGACTTGCTCAGCGGGGTCTCGACGGTGTTCTTGCCCTCGGCCTCGTGACGGCGCGCCTTGGCGACGCGCGCGGCCTTGGCGGCCTTGGCGGCCTTCGAGGCAATGCTCGGGTGACGGGTAGCCATCAGACCTCGGTCCCTTCGGTGTCGTTGGCCTTCGGGCCGGCGACGAAGGACTCGAGAGCGGCCTGGGTGAAGACCACGTCGTCCGAGACGATCACGTCGTACGTGTTCAGCTGGCCCGGCTCCAGGATGTGGACCTGGGGCAGGTTGCGGGCGGACAGCCACGCGGCCTCGTCGGCGCGGTCGACGACCAGGAGCAGGTTCTTGCGCTCCGAGATCTTGCCGAACAGCGTGCGAGCGGCCTTGGTGCTGGGGGTCTCGCCCTCGATCACGCCGGTGACGACGTGGATGCGGTTATGGCGCGCCCGGTCGGTGAGGGCGTGACGCAGAGCGGCAGCCTTCATCTTCTTGGGGGTGCGCTGCGAGTAGTCACGCGGCTGCGGGCCGTGGACGACGCCACCGCCGGCGAACTGCGGCGCGCGGGTCGAGCCCTGACGGGCGCGGCCGGTGCCCTTCTGGCGGTAAGGCTTCTTGCCACCACCACGGACCTCGCCACGGGTCTTCGTCTTGTGCGTGCCCTGGCGGGCGGCCGCGTTCTGCGCGACGACGACCTGGTGGATCAGCGGGATGCTGACCTTCTCCACGCCGAAGATCTCCGCGGGGAGCTCGACGCTACCGGTCTTCTCGCCGGCAGGCGAAAGGATGTCAACAGTGCTCATCGGTTACCTCAGGCCCCCTTGGCCGCGGTGCGGACCAGGACGAGGCCGCCGTTCGGACCGGGAACCGCGCCCTTGATGAGCAGCAGACCCTTCTCCGCGTCAACGGCGTGGACGGTCAGGTTCTGGGTGGTGACACGCTCGTTGCCCATGCGACCCGCCATGCGGAGGCCCTTGAACACGCGGCCCGGGGTGGCGCAGCCACCGATGGAACCGGGCGAGCGGTGCTTGCGCTGGGTGCCGTGACCGGCGCCGAGGCCCTTGAAGTTGTGACGCTTCATGACACCGGCGAAGCCCTTGCCCTTGCTCTTGCCGGTGACGTCGACCTTCACGCCGGCCTCGAAGACCTCGGCGGTGACTTCCTGACCGAGGGTGTACTCGGAGGCGTCAGCCGTACGGATCTCGACGAGGTGGCGACGGGGGGTGACGTCGGCCTTCGCGAAGTGGCCCTTGAGGGGCTTGTTCACCTTGCGCGGGTCGATCTCGCCGAAGGCGATCTGGACCGACTCGTAGCCGTCGACGTCGTTGGTACGGACCTGGGTGACGACGTTGGGGCCGGCCTTGACGACGGTGACCGGAACAACACGGTTGTTCTCGTCCCACACCTGCGTCATGCCGAGCTTCTCGCCCAGGATGCCCTTGATCTGCTTAGCCATTCTCAGCTCACCGACCCTCAGAGCTTGATCTCGATGTCGACACCGGCCGGGAGGTCGAGTCGCATCAGAGAGTCAACGGTCTTGGGGGTGGGGTCGAGAATGTCGATCAGGCGCTTGTGCGTGCGCATCTCGAAGTGCTCGCGCGAGTCCTTGTACTTGTGCGGCGACTTGATGACGCAGTACACGTTCTTCTCAGTGGGCAGCGGCACCGGGCCCGCGACCGACGCACCAGTGCGGGTCACCGTCTCGACGATCTTCTTCGCCGAGGAGTCGATGACCTCGTGGTCGTAGGCCTTGAGCCGGATGCGGATCTTCTGTCCCGCCATGGCTACTCAGTAGTCCTGTCTCTGTTTAACGCTCTGGAACCCGGCGGTTCCGCCTTCTTCTCCGACCCACGCGGTCGGGCGTGTCGCGCTCCCGCTGACACAGATGCCCCTTGTTCGAACATCCCTGCGGGGAATGCACACGGCCCTTCCGGAACCGCAAGCCAGGGGCGACTGCATCAATCAGCTGACGCGGGCCCACCGGGCGCCTGGCCGGTGCTGCACCACACTTCCCGAAAGATTCCCGTACGTCCGCCCCAGTGCTGCCGTAGTGGCAGTTAGGACGACGAGTACTGTGGGACTCGCTTCCGGTCCTCCCGGCGGGAGGCGCGCAGCATCAACACTCGACCGAGCAACCCCGCTAGTCTGCCATACGGGGCGGGGAGCTGGCCAATCGGGCCGGGGAGCATACCCCCGGGGTGACGCAGGTCAAACCCGGGCCCTCCCCGGCGGCGTTCCCGAGGCCCCCGGCCCCTCCCGGCCGAACCGTAATCCGGTCGCCCGCCACCACCCCACACCCCTACGCTGACCAGGCACGTCGGCTGTCACGGGGGACTTTCAACCATGCGTACGCACTATCCACGGACCCGGCATCTGCCCTGGTCGCCCGGTGCGACCCCCGATGACCTCCGGGTCACCGACCTGTCCGGCCTGCGCGGCCGCGAGGTCGTCGTGACCGAGAAGCTCGACGGCGAGAACACCACTCTGTACGCCGACGGCCTGCACGCCCGTTCGCTGGACTCGGCCCACCACCCCTCCCGCACCTGGGTCAAGGCACTCCAGGCCCGGATCAGCCATGCCGTCCCGGAGGGGTGGCGGGTGTGCGGGGAGAACATGTTCGCCCGGCACTCGATCGCGTACGACGACCTGGAGAGCTATTTCTACGGCTTCTCCGTGTGGGACGGGGAGGGCCGCTGCCTGGACTGGGACCGGACGGTGGTCTTCCTGCGCGGGCTCGGCGTTCCCGTTCCCCGGGTGCTGTGGCGAGGCGTGTTCGACGAGCGGGCGGTGCGCGCTCTGCGGCTGGATCCCGGGCGGCAGGAGGGATACGTCGTCCGGGTCGCGGACGGGTTCGCCGCGCAGGAGTTCGGGGAGCGCGTGGCCAAGTGGGTACGGCCGGGACACGTCCAGACGGACACGCACTGGATGCACACGGCAGTCGTCGAGAACAAGCTCGGGGCCGGGGCGACCCTGTGGGCGGTGCGATCGGGAGCGGCCGTCGACACGCGGGCCCTGGAGGAGGCCGTGGGACTGCCCGGCGAGGGGGACGCCCGGGCCGTCGGCCGCTTCGATCCGGCGGGGCGGTCCGGGGACGACCTGCTGACCGGCGTCCTGGCCGCGCTGCTGCACGGAGTGCGGCGAGGACGGCTGGCGGCGCGGCTCGCCACGGTGGCGGGCCTGCCGCTCGCACGCCGGGTCGCCGACCTCGTGGGACTGCACCCGGCGCTGCACCGGCCGTATCCGGACGAGGACCGGTGGGCCGGTCTGGTACGCCTGTCGTACGCCGCCGACCTGGGCCTGCTGCATGCGGTCGCCCGTGCCACCGCGGACACGCGGGAGGCGCGCGAGCAGGTGGAGTGGTCGGCGCTGCACGCCGAGGACGTGCGCAGCCTAGGGCTGCGGGAGGCGTTCGCCGGGCTGCCGGCCGACGTGGCCGCCCGGTGCCGGGCCGAGGCCCGGGAGGCGTACGCGCTGGGGCGGATCGGCAGTGCCGACGAGGCCGTCGCCGCGACCTGGCGCCGGCGGTCCGGCGCGTTCCCGAAGCTGATCCAGACGGTCGGCCCGGCCGGCAGCGGCAAGAGCACCTTCGCCCGCGGGCTCCCGGGCGTGGACGCATACGTCTCCCTGGACGACCTGCGCGAGGCGCGAGGCGCACGCGCCGACCAGCGGGCCAACGGCGAGGTCCTCCGTGCGGGACTCGACCGGCTGGACCGGGCCCTGGCCGGCGGCGGGACCGTGGTGTGGGACGCCACGTCCCTCAACAAACAGCAGCGCTCGCTGGTACACGGGATCGCCCACCGCCGTGACGCCCTGATCACGCACGCGGTGGTCCTGGTCGACGAGGACGAGCTGGTACGGCGCAACACCCGCCGCGAGCACCCGGTGCCGCCCGACGTGCTCACCGGCCAGCTGCGGCGCTTCGTCCCGCCGTATCCGGGCGACGCTCATCGCACCTGGTACATCGGGGCGGGCGGGACCGTCGAGGAAGAGGTCTGACGCGTGCGTACGAGCGAGGAGATCTATCACCGGGTGCGCTGGGACGCGCGTTTCGACCCGGCCCGCTTCGTCCTAGGCGTCCTCCAGCGCGGCGCCGCACCGAAGCGTGTCCCGCTGCCCGCGTTCGTGCCCGGGGGCGAGATCCCCTGGCACCGGGTGCTGTTCATCGAGGCCGACGGCGAGCTGGTGTGGGACCGGGCCACGGGGGTGGACCGGATCGACGCGACGGAGGCGGGGCGGGTCCGGGAGGCCCGGCTGCTCCGGGCGCCGTTCTTCACGGCCCGTACGCCGTACGCATGGGACGGCGAGGACTGGCGGCCCCCGCCCTCGCGACGCGGGGACACGTCCGGCGGTGTGCGGGTATCCGGGGGTGCGCGGGTATCCGGGGGTGTGCGGGTGCTGACCTGGAACACGCTCTGGGACCGGTACGACGCCGACCGCATCGACAGTGCCCGGCGCAGGCCTCTGCTGTCGCGGGCACTGCGCGACGCGGACGTGGACGTGATCGCGTTGCAGGAGGTCGAGGCGGAACTCCTCGCCCTGCTGCTGGGCGAGGAGTGGGTGCGGGCGGGCTGGACCCTGGGCACGGACCCGCGAGGGCGGGACGTCGACGCGTGCGGTCTGCTGCTCCTGAGCCGCCTGCCCGTCATCGAGGCCGCGCACCACGAGCTGGGCCCGCACAAGGCGGTGACCGCCCTGGTCGTGGAGGCGGGCGGACGGCCCGTGGTCGTCGCGGCGACCCATCTGAGCAGCGACCACTCGGAGAACGGCGCCGACCGGCGCACGGCGGAACTCACCCGCATCGCCGAGGGCCTGGCGGGCGTGGACGCCGAGCTGCTCCTGCTGGGCGACTTCAACGACGGCGGCGGCACACCGCAGCTGACGCTGGGCCTGCGGGACGCGTGGAGCGAGGTGCACGGCGCTGACGACACGACCCCGACCTTCGACCCGGGCGGCAATCCGCTCGCCGCGATCTCGTCGCTGACGGGCCGGGCCTCGCGACTGGACCGGGTGCTGCTGCGCGGGGAGGGGCTGCGGGTACGGAGCGCCGAACTGCGCGGTGACGTGCCGTCGGCGGAGGGCACGTACATCTCCGATCACTACGGCGTCCTGACCGAACTCGCGGTGGGCGCTGCGGAGGCGGACGCCCTGGAGTCCCTTACCGAAGGACCGACGCCCCGTACGGCGCTGGCGTGGCTCCCGCCCGACGAGCTGTGGGCCCCGCTGCAGGAGATCCGCCGGGAACACGACCCGCAGATCCGCCGCTGGCCCCCGCATGTGAACCTGCTCTTCGGATTCGTACCGGAACACGCCTTCGAGCGGGCGGCGGCGGTGCTCGCGACGGCCGCCACCGCTCCCTTCGACGCCCGGCTGGAGGGGGTGCAGTGGTTCGGCCACCGGGACGACGCGACCGTCTGGCTCGACCCCGCGGCCGCGGGCGAGGAGCCCTGGGCCGACCTGCACCGCACACTCCTGCGCCACTTCCCCCGCTGCGGCGGCCGCCGCCCGGGCTTCACCCCGCACCTCAGCCTGGGCCGCACCACCGACCCGAACACCCTGGCCGACGCCTGCGCGGCCCGGCTCGCCCCGATGCCGGTCAGGGTCGGCGAGCTGGCACTGCTCTCGCGGCGCGGGGACGAGCCGATGCGGGTGCGGGCCACGGTGACGCTGGGAACGGGCGAGGTGAGGTGGGCGGAGGAGGCCGCGCAGGGCGGGGTGTACGACTTGGCGCGGGTGGCCGAGGAGACCATCCGCCGCATCGAGGACGCGCTCCCCGACGCCGTCGTACACGTCGTCGGCTCCCGGCGCATGGGCTGCGCGCTGCCCGGGGCGGACCTGGACCTGGTGGCGGCACTGCCCGGCACGGTCGGACTCCCCGCCGTACAGGCGCGGTTGGCTGCCGCTCTCCCCGAGGCGACGGATGTGCGCGAGGTGGTCGGGGCCCGGGTACCCGGTCTGCGGTTGCGGATCGACGGGCTGGACGTGGACCTGGTCGTGGTCACCACGGGTTCGACGGACCCGGCGGAGGCGGTCCCGCGCCGGACCGAGCTGGGCGAGGCGGCCGCGGTCGCGCTCAGCGCGGTGAGCGACGCCGACGCGGTGCTGGCCTCGGTGGGCGGCCACAGGCCTGCCTTCGCCCGGCTGACCACGCAGGTCAAGGCATGGGCGAAGGCCCGGGGCCTGGACTCGGCACCGTTCGGAGGCCTGCCGGGCCTGGCCTGGTCCGTCCTGGCGGCCCGCACCACGGCCGAGGCCGGCGACCTCGCACCGGGCGATCTCCTACGGCACTTCTTCGCGACGTGGGCGGCCTGGGACTGGCGGGAACCGGTGGGCCGGCCAGGCGATCGCCCGCAGCCCCTCCTCCCCTTCCCCCTCACCATCACGACACCCTCCGCCCCCGTACGCCCCTGCACCGACCAGGTGACAGCGGGCATGCGCGACCTTGTCGTCCAAGAGCTGTTCCGCGCCTGGGAGTTGCTGGAAGCAACCACGGACCCCTACCCCCGGGCCGAACTCCTCGCCCCTCCCCCGCTCCACCGCCGCCACGCGGCCTGGGCGGTCCTGGCGGTGGGCGCGGACGCGGACGAGGGCCGGGTGCGGGGCAGGATGCGAGCCCTCGTCACCGACCTCTCGGCGTCGGCCCCCGACTGCCACGCCTGGCCCCGCCCCTTCACCAGGAACCCGGTCCGCTACGCCATCGGCCTGGGCGCCGCCCCACCGACCGCCGGCCAGCTCGCGGCTCTCGCGGAACGCCGACTGCGCGGTCTGACCGGAGTCACGCTGACCCGGACCGAAGGGGGCGGGGTACCGACCCTGCGCTGACGCTCGGCGTCGGCCAGCGCGCTCAGAATCCCCAGGGGTCGGGGTGCGGAGCAGCCGACGGTTCCGGTGACCACAGTAGGCGGGCCTCCAGATCGCCGCCGAGGACCGCGTCGAGCAGATCACGCATCCAGCCGGTCCAGCACACCGCGACGGGAAACTGCGGGACCCGGAACGCCGGCAACTCGGCAGGCACCGCCTCCGGAATGAAGACCATCTTCCTCATCTCCCCGGTGGCCTTCTTTGGCTGGGCCGACCTGCGGGTGTCCACGCAGTCCACGAGAGGCTCCACCACGTACAGGGCGTACTCGTCCGGCTCGGGGCCCGGTGTGCGGACGGGGACCAGCCGCCCGGCCTGCTCCAGCCGCTCCTGCCCGACCCGGTCGACAAGGCCTCGGCTCAGGATCGGGGCACCTGGATAGTCGGAGGCGAAGTCGGCCTTGCGCGCCTTGGGGTCACCGGTCCACTCGGCCTCGAACGAGTCCGGCAGAACGACCTTCGATCCCTGGAATTGCCAGCGCTTGAGATCGATCAGCGAATCGCCCAGGCGCAGCGTCCTCAGGTTCCCCGTACCGGCCAGGAGGCGGTACACGGCGGAGGGGGCCGAGGGGGCCGGTGCGGAGATCGGGTCAGGGGTCATGGAGTCATCCTTATGCCGTCCAGTAGGCGGTACTCGGCACGGCGTGCGTAACACCGGCGAGCTCGCCCTCGATCTGCTTTCCGACGCTCCGCAGTTCCCGGCGCAGAACGGTACGGATGGCCCGGTCCCCGTATCCGCGTGCGACACGGTCGGCCACCACGTTGTGGAGATGGGCGTCGAGACGGCCCAGGAACCGGTCGGTGTGGGTGAAGTTGTGCGGCCGGGGGTGGCCGAGGGCGATGCCGTTGGCCGCGTCGTTGACGTCGACCTTGTACTTCGACAGGAGGGCCCGCATCCGAGGGCCGCCCGAGCGGTTGAAGCCCGAGGGGACGATGTGGGCCGCCGCCTGGCCCGGGTTGACGAGCCGCCCTTCCTTGACCATGTTCTCCCGCAGGAGTTGGGAGCACGATTTCAGTCCCAGGTAGTCCGCCCAGGTCAACGGGTTGACCACGTACCCGTGCGGCCGTGGGCCGGCCTCCGTGCCCAGCGGGTCCGGGCTGATGTACGCCCCGGCGGCCGGGTCGTAGTGCCTGAAGTAGTTGTAGTGAAGGCCTGTCTCGGGGTCCTCGTACTGGCCGGGGAACCGCAAGGGGGTGCCGGTCCCCGCTGCGGCTTCGGTACGCGTGAGCCCCCAGAGTGTGGCCTGTGCCTGCCAGACGGTTTCCCCGTCGTGGTCCACCAGCTCGGTCGGGGTGCCGACCACATCCGTGACGATGGCATAGAAACGCCGGTCGACCTCGTCCTGCGAAAGCGGGTCCGGCCTGCGGCGTTCTGACTGGGTCAGGGGCGTCATGTCGTCGCGCTCCCAGGTGAGCGTCGTCTCGTCGTCCGGCGTCCGGGTGGTCTGTTCCACCAGGTGCGGGCCGTCCCACACGAAGCGGGTCTCCTCGACGGGGGTCTCCCCGTCCGGTCCCAGCCGGAGTTTCGCGACCCGTCTGCCGAGCGCGTCGTAGTGGTAGCGCCAGCGGGTGCCGTCCGGTGTGGTGCAGGAGACGAGTCGGTCCTCGGCGTCCCAGCCGTAACGCCACACGTCGGGCTTTCGGGACAGCCGGGTCCTGCGCCGCAGGACGACTCTGCCCGCGGCGTCGTACTCGTAGCGGAGGGCACCTGCCTGGACGACACGCCCGCCGGTGTGAACCCGGTCGCCACGGGCCTCCGGTTCGGGCTGCGTGTCCGGCCAGTCGGCGCGTGTGATGCCGCCGACCGCGTCGTAAGCGTACGCCTCGGTCCAGGTCTCGGCCCGGACCGAGGTGACCCGGCCCATCGGATCCAGACCGAAGGACCTCCGGCCGAGGATCCGGTCCTGCACAGCGGTGAGGTTGCCGTCGGCCGCGTATGCGTAGGACCGGTGCAGCGCCGGCTCGGCGGATCCGGGGCGCGTCAGGCTCTGCTCAGCGAGACGGTCACCCGTGTCCCAGACGGAGGAGAGCACGCAGTCGCTGTCGAGCCGACGCGTGATCTCGCGGCCCGTGGCGTCGTATGCACAGGTCAGGACATGGCCCTCGGTGCTCAGGGCGATCCGGTTGCCTGCCGGGTCGTAGGAGTACGTCGTCACGACGCCGGCCGGTGTGGTGCGCTGCACGGGACGATGGAGAACGTCGTACGCCGTGGTGAGTTCACGTCCGTCCACGGCCTCGCCGACGATGTTGCCCGCGTGGTCGTAGCGCAGGGTGAGGCTGCTGACCGGTCCGGTGGCGCTGGTGAGCCGCCCGGCGCCGTCGTGCCGGTAGACGGTGGCCAGGCCGTCCACCGTCTTCTCGGTCTGGTTGCCCACCGAGTCGTAGCCGAACCGGACGGTCTGGCCCATGGCGTTGGTGCGACCGACGAGTTGTCCCGCCGCGTCGTACGCGTAGCCGACGGTACGGCCGTCGAAGTCGGACTCGCTCAGGAGGTTGCCGGCCGCGTCGAAGGTGTAGTCCCAGGTGCGGCCGTCGGGGTTGATGACCTGGGTGAGGCGCAGTTCGCTGTCGTAGCGGAAGGCATAGCGTGAACCGTCCGGCGTGATGCGCGCGGAGAGCATGTCGAACCCGCCGTACTCGAACCGGGTGGTCCGGCCCAGTGCGTCACTGTGGGCGGTGCGGTTGCCCTCCGCGTCGTGGCTCCAGGTCTCGCGGGCCCCGTCCGGGGTGGTCCGTGAGGTGAGACGGCCTTCGACGGTCCAGGTCTGGCGGGACGTCCTGCCCAGCGGGTCGACGATCTCCGTGTTGTGTCCGAGGGCGTCGTAGCGCAGCAGGGTCCGGGCACCCAACGGATCGGTCACGCGAACGGGTTGGCCTGCCGCGTTGTTCTCGAACCGGGTCACCGCTCCCAGGGCGTCCGTGATCGAGGCCACGGCCCCCGTCCGGTCGTGTGTGAAGCGGGTGGTCCCTCCGCCGGCTTCCGTCAGGGACAGGCAGTTGCCCCGTGCATCCCACTCCTGGTGGATCGCCGTGCCGTCGTAGTCCGTGATCTCGACGGGGCGACCCAGGTCGTCGTACCGGGCTGTGGACGCGCGTCCGTCGGGCAGCCGGACGGCGACGAGACGTCCGGCGTGGTCCCAGTCCATGGTCATGGTGCGTCCCAGAGCGTCCGTGCGGGACAGCATCTGGTCGCGATCGTTCCACTCGTGGCGGACGGTGTGGCCGAGCGGGTTGGTCTCGGCGATCATCTGATAGACGTCGTTGAACTGGTACCGCGTGACGTTTCCGAGCGAGTCGACGGCGATCGTCCGGTGCGACTCCTCGTCGTACTCGAAGGCGTAGTCGAGGATTCCGTCGATGCCACGTACGGACACACACCGCCCGGCGGAGTCGTACGCGTACCGGTACCACGCGCCGTTGCGGTCCTCCCAGCCCGTGACCCTGTGGTCGGCGTCGTAGGCGAGCTTCAGAGGAAGCCCGCCCGAGTCATGGGCCTCGACGAGGTCCCCGTTCCGGTCGTAACCGTAACGGGCGAGGCTCGGCCGGTCGGGGTGGTCGGCGAACGTCAGGTCGGTGATCCGTCCCTCCTCGCAGGTCACGTCGATGCGGTAGCCACCGTGATGGACGATCTCGGTAGGCAGCCCGTCCGCGTACCGCAGCGTGATCGTGTTGTCGTTGCGGTCACTGATCACGGACAGCGGCACCTCGTCGGCGGCTGTGCCGGGCTGCGACCGGAAGGTGAGGGTACGGCCGCTCTCACGCTGCTCCAGCGTGAACGCGCCGTCGGCCGCCTCGTCCACGCTCAGTGGCCAGTGCGGCCCCGCGACCGGAAGGACGGGGACGCCGAGATCGGGCATCGGATAGTGCAGAACCATGCCGTCGGCGCAGACGAGGCGTACGCCGGCGGAGTCGAGCAGCAGGCGTTGGTCGAGCGTGCTGGTCCAGGTGGAGCCGAAGAGCCTGCCGGTCGCCACACCCGTGCGATGGCTGCGCTCCAGGAGCAGCGGCAGGGCCCCGTCGAGGGAGACATCGGTCTCGTGCATGACCATCTGCCCCGTGGCCATGTCGATCGGGTCACCGCAGGTGAAGAGCTTCTTCATCGGCCGGCTGAGCCCACGGACGTTCCTGCCGAGCCCCTTCACTCCCAGCGCCATGCCCTTGAGCCCGGTCTTCCCGAAAGTCCGCAGCCCCTTGGCGAGTTTGCCGAGGCTGGTGATCCCCTTGCCGCCGGGTATGCAGTCCATGGCGGCGAACGCCACGTCCCATAGCGAGGCTTGGCCTTTGGAGTATTTGTAGAGGGTGTCCGCGAGGACGACGAGCGCGGCGACGAGAACGATCGCGCCGAGGATCGGCCCACCGATGATCATCGCGATGATCCCGACGACCGTCACGACGACCTTGCAGACGGTGACGATGGTGTCCCAGTTGTCCTCGAACCAGTGACCGACGTCCTGCCACCAGTGCCGGTTCGGGATCCCTGCGTCGGAGGCCTCGTCGATCTTCCGCTTCGCCTCGCCCGCCGCGTCGTCACGCATCCTGCGCGCGTCCTCGGCCATCTTCTTCGCCGCGTCCAGCGCGCTCTGGGCGGTCGTGACGTCTGACTGGGCCTTGGTGTGTGCCGACTTGGCGCTCTGCACATCCCGGGTGGCGGCCCGCACCTTGGCCGCGTCCGGCTTGTCCGCGTTCGACTTGCTGCCGGTGGGATCGTCCTTGTACTTGTCGGATTCTTTCGTCGCCCGGGTCACCCAGGAATCGGCCGAGGAAAGACGGGACTTGGCGGAGGAGAGATCGGACTGGGCGTCCTTCGCCTTGGCGAGCGCCTTGTCGGCGAGAGCCTGCGCCCGCTCAAGCTTCGGCCAGTAGTCCGCGAGCGCGTCGCCGCACATCTCGTACGACTTCTTCAGCTTCTTCAGGTTCTTTGGAACGTCCTTGAACTGCTCCTTGAACACCTCAGCCGACTTGCCCGCCCACTCCAGGAGCGTGTCCTCACCGGCCATGCCCTTGACCAGACGCAGAGCGTCGGAGACGTCGTCGGCAAAGGTGTGCAGCTGGGTGGCGAGGGTGCGGACGCGCTGCGGATCGCCGGGGGTCGGGTCCCTGTCGAGGTCGAGTGGATGCCAGTCCGCCGGTCGATAACCCGCCATGTCCCGCAACCCCCGTCGCGTACGCCCCGTCAACAACCCTGTGCACACGCGAACTTACAAGGAACTGTCGTTCGAGGTGAAGCCCGGCGCGCAGGCTGGGCCGTGGGCCGGGCTCTCAGGCGCCGGGACGGTCGCTGACGGTCCAGAAGCGTGAACCCTTCGGCGGCGCCGGACGCACGTTCCAGCCGGACAGGTCCTCTTCGGGGTCTCCGTCCGGTGTCCGCCACCCCTTGGGCTCGAAGTAGAGCCGGTAGGCCCAGAACTCGGGAAACTCATGGCACATGAGATCCGGATAGGGTTCTATCTTCGCGTCTTCGTAGACCGCGTTGACCCGCGCAGCCGCCACTTCGGGAGAAACACCGAACCTGGTCACCAGTACTTCGGCGATGTCCCGGAAGAACTCCAGCATCCCATCGTCGAGTTCCACGAGAAATTCCTCGGTTCTCACCCCGGTGCCCCTTCTGGCGTCGAGCGGTCTGGGTGCCGCGCCCGCGGTCGACGGCGGACGGTTTCCGGCTCCGGCTCCGGCTCCGGGGCGAAGGCTGGGCGGGCGCTGAGGAAGCCGCTGGGGAGCATGTCCAGCCGTGGCGCTCCGGAGAGGATCGCCACCAGGAAATCCACGATTCCACCTTCGAAGTGGGGCCACTTGGTGTTGCGCGCCCCGTTCGCCGTGACGGTCCATTGGTTCGGGGCGTCTTCGGGTTCGATGAACCAGTAGATCGTGTCTCCGTTGTCGGTCTTACCGGCCGCCAGCAGGTGATCGATGTCGTACGGGACTCGCTCCCGCAGGCTCTCCGACATCTGCTCCAGCAGCTCGGCGCCGCGTACGGCGGCGTCGACTCGTTCCCAGTCGACGGTGCCCCCGGTCGCATCCGGCGGCGGTACGAGTCGCAGCAGCTCTTCTCCTGCGGTCGTCACTGCATCTCCGTCCGTTCAGCGGCGGCTGCGTCCACGCAGGATCCGCCGGCCGTCCTCGACCGCGTCCGCGCACCGCAGCCACCAGTACTCCAGCTTGCCGCGCACCGTCACGTACACCCGCCGACGCTTGAGCCAGGGCGGCAGGTCCCGGTACGGCACGAACGTCAGCGTGTCGCCGATCGCGTCCTCGGCCCGGCCGTCCTGGCCCTCCGCGCGCAGTGCCTCGTACAACTCCGGGGTCAGTCGGCCGTTGAGGCGTGCCGCGGTGCCGGCGGCGGTGAAGGCATACCCTCGCTGATTCCGGTCCGGCAGCCTCATGGCCCGCAGGATCCGAGGCGATGCCTCCTCCAGAGGGCAGTTGAGAGCCAGCCCGATCACCGCCGTACCGAGATGATCCTCGCCACGATCGAACGCGGCGTCCCACTCAGCGGGGTCGTCGAGACCCAGCAGGCCCTCGCCGCTCTCCCAATTCAATGAAGGCCAGCCGCTCGCTCAGTCCGCGAAGCGGAACGTCGACGTGATCGCGTCGAAGATGTCGAAGAAGGAGTCGGCGAGGTCGAGGACCTGGCTGCTGCCGGCGACCAGGGCGACCTTGCCCTCCTGGCCGGGGACCGGGATGAACGTCTGCATCAGGACCGCGCGGATCGTGCGGTTGAGGCTGTCCTCGGGGATCGGGATGTCCTCGATGCCGTACGTGCGGGCGGCGGGGCCCACACCGGGGATGTCGACGGTGGTCACCTTGCGCCAGGAGTCGCCCTCCCGATGGGCCTCCTTGGGGGCGAGCTGGGCGGCGATGGCGGCCGGGTCGTTGGACAGGGGCGCGCCGTCGCGCGTACGGCCGCCGACCAGCGACACCGTGACCGAGCCCGTGATCGGGGTGTCGCCGCCGAAGCTCTCCGCCATGCAACCGCAGTACATCGCGCCCGACTTCCATGCATCCGCCGCCGACTTGCGCAGGAAGCCGACGTACGTGTCCCGGTACTGCGCCAGCTCCGGGTACTGGGCGATCCGCTCGTTCACCATCCGCCGGATCGAGTCGTCGCGCGACTCCGGCCGTACGTCGAACTCCCACCACGACTCCGGCACCTTGATCCGGAATCCGCCGCGCTCGATGGTGAGCGCCTCCATATAGCGGCCCATGGTGTACGCCACCCCTCCCCCGATGATCTGATATACGGTGCGGCCCAGACTACGAGACGCGCGGACGGGGGACAGTCACGTGGGCAACGGCAAGAGCGACCTCGCCATACCGCTGAGCGAGCTTGAGGATTACGGCCGCAAGCTGCGCTCCATCAAGGAACGCCTCAACCACACCAAGAAGATGTTCGAGTCCTACCAGGACGACATCGGCAGCGGCACGGTCTACGACGCCCTCGACGACTTCGAGTCCAACTGGCACGACGGCCGCGAGGACATCACCAAGCAGATCGATTCGCTCGCCGACATGTCCGACACCGTTGTCCGCGAGTTCAAGAAGCTGGACGACGACCTCGCGAAGAAGGCGAAGGACGCGGTACGGCCGGAGGGTGGCGGCCAGCAGCAGGCCGGCGGCGGGGGAAACAAGGCCGAACAGGCCGAGTAGTCGGCATCATGGCGGTGGCCGGTGGACAGGCTCACCGCATGCCGGACACCGCACTGCTCATCATCGACATGCAGCGTGCACTCGCCGAGTGGCTCGAAGTCCATCCGACGCTGACGCCTGAGCCGACGGACGTGGTCCTCGACAAGGACAGCGCGGACTCGTTCCTCGGCACGGCACTCAGCAAGGTCCTGGAGGAGCGGGCCGGACGCCGGTTCGTCGTCACCCGCTACGCCTCCGACTTCTGCGTCGACTCCACCAGTCGCAGCGCGCTCTCCCACGGCTACGACCTCGTCCTCGCCGCCGACGGCCACACCACGATGGAACGCCCGGACGGTGCCGCGCCGACGGCCGCGCAGATCGTCGCGCATCACAACGTGATCTTCTCGGTCATCCAGTACGCGGGGCGGTCAGTCACCGTGGCTCCGGCTGCGGAGATCCGCTTCGATACGTGACGCGTCCACGTTCCATGTCGTCGGCAGTTCGCTGCCGCAGAAGACACAGACGAAGTCGGCTTCACGGACGATGTTGTGCTCCGCGCAGCGCGGGCAGCGGCGGAACACCACCTCGTAGGTGAAGCCGGAGGGGTGTCCGAGCGGGATGCGGTCGAGTGCGCGTGCGACCGCAGGCCAGGAGGTGAGGTCGGGGCAGTAGCCGGTCGACTGGTTGCTGACCTCGCTGACCGTCCACCGATCCGCCTCGCGAACGAACGTGATCTCCCCGGCGCCCAGTACGGCTGCTCCGCCGGCGCAGGCCACGTGTTCGCTACGGCGTGGCGCGAGCCGCAGCCGGCCGTCGAGGTCGACGACGTAGGTGAACGGCTCGGCCAGCTCCGCGGGTGACTGTCGTCCCACCCAGGTCGAGAAGTCGGACGCGGAGGTGATCAGGGCGCCTGCGCCGGTGGACTGCGGTGACATGACCGCGAGTTCGGCCGGGCCGACGTAGCGGTAGCCCCGCTCCGGCGGGCGTGTGAGCAGATCCTCCAGCGCCTCGTCGTACGACCTGAAGCCCGCCCTGATGCGGTCGGGGGTGGGTGAGTCAGGACGGAGCATCGACGGCAGGTGGGCTACCCGCCACATGCGGTGGACGTGGGAAGGGGCGATGTCGCCGGTCGGGTCCGCCAAGGCGCAGGCGATGGTGAGGATCTCAGTGACCTGGGGTGCGCCCCTGGCCGCGTCCGTGCCGGCGTCCAGGGCCACCGCCACCAACATGTCCAGGAATTCCGACAGTTGCAGGTCCGCGACCATACGGCACATACGGCGTACGGTCGACGGCGACGGGTCGCGCAGGCTCTCGACTCCCGTCACTCCGGCCGACCAGAGGACGAGGATCGGCGGCGACAGCTCGTAGTCGCGGAAGTAGCCCAGCTTGTCGGCTTCCGCTCTGGCTTCATCACCGTCGAACGCGCAGAGTGCGCAGACAGCGGCGAAGAGACGGTCCCACTCCTGCCGCCGGCTTTCGAGGAACGCGCCCACCGACGCATCGGCCGGCACCCAGGTCCCGGTGGCATTCACCGCACCCACAGCCACCACTCCACCGAGCGGTGCGAAGAGTTCGCGGGCGTATCTCACTCGCCGGTGGCCGCATAGGAGAGGAACGCGGTCCAGGCGGCGGACGGGAAGGTGAGGTTGGGGCTGTGGGAAGGAGGGTTCTTGGAGTCTCGGATGTGGATGGTGGTGGGAGTGGCGGCTATTTCGACGCAGGAGTCGCCGTCAGGGCCACTGCTGTAGCTGCTCTTGAACCGCACCAGTCCGGAGGCGTCCCCGTCAGAGGCCTTGCCGATCATGTTTCTCCCAGCTTTGCTCAATGAGCGACAGCGACTCCCGTGGTGGGAGAGCCTGAGCCCGGATGGTTCCATACCGACCTCCGCCGATGCCGTACGACGCACTCTCACCGCCTGCCTCCCGACCGGGCCGCTCCACCACTCCGCCGGCCTCATGGCCCATCGCCTCACGGAGTACCTGCCACCACCGTCGCCGCCCGCCCCACCCCGCCCGCTCCCCTTCCAGAACTGCGACGGCTGCGACCGCCCGTTCCGCGCGGCCGAACCGGGCCGCTGCCGGGACTGCCGCCCCCACCGACCTCTGCCGCAAGTCTCCTGAACAGCGCTGTTCCCACGACGAGAGGTCCCGATCCCCCTCATGGTCAGCTCCCCGCACGAAGCGATGCACCGGATCTTCCAGCAGGATCCGGGGGCTCTTCGCCCGCGCCGCCCGGTCGATCGGTGTCCCGTTCGCCGACCCGGTCGCCAGCACCCTGCTCCCCACCGATCTCACCGAGAACCACCCCCTAGGAACGACGCGTCGACAGTCTGATGCGCGTCGACACCGCCGAGCAGGGCAGCTACCTGTTGGTCGTGGAGGCGCAGGGCAAGAAGGACCCGGACAAGCCGGCCAGCTGGACCTACTCCCTCTCCTACCTCCACGCCAAGTACCGGCTGCCGCCGGTCGTGGTCGTCGTGTGCCAGGACCGCGCCACCGCGACCTGGGCCGCCAGGCACCTGGAGATCGGTCCGCGGCAGTGGCCCTCGCTCACCCTGCGTCCGCTGGTCCTGGAACCGGACAACGTCCCGATCGTCACCAGCCCGGACAAGGTGGCGCACGATCTGCCGATGGCAGTCCTCTCCGCGGTTCTGCATCACCGCGATCCGCAGATCGAGGCCATACCGAAGGCGATGGCACCGGTCCTTCGGGACCTGCAGGAACACGACGAAGACACCGCCGACATCTACATCGAGCTGACCCGACAAGGCCTGGAGAAGACCCTGGCCGCAGACCTCTGGAGGCACCTCGTGGCCATCGACACGTCATTCTTCACGTCGTCCCTCGCCGAAGAACTGCGGGACGAAGGCAGGGCTGAAGGCAGGGCTGAAGGCAAGGCCCAGGGCGTAGCCGAATCCCTCCTCCTGGTCCTCGCCGGCCGTGACATCGAAGTCTCCGAGGAGGCTCGCGAGCGGATCAGCACCTGTGACGACCACGACGTCCTCACCACCTGGCTGACGCGGGCCATGACGGCCGCTTCCACCGCCGAGGTATTCGCCGACGTGACGGAGTGAGCAGGCCAGAGGTCCCGCCTGCTCACCGTTCCCGGAGGCCTCTGTAGTCCGGCGCTCTCCCCGGAGCCCCCCACCCGCGTCCCACCCGTCTGCCGGATGGCCGAGGCCCTCCGGGTCCGGCAACGTGATGGGCGCAAGCGTCAGTCGCGTGTGGGTGGAAGGACGCCATCGTGCGAACCGTCGTCGGGACCGGAGCTCTCCTCCTCGTACTCGCCCTCGCCGCCACGGCCCCGGGAACACCCGATGCCGGGGCGAACCTGGACGGCGTGTGGCGCACGGACGGCTACGGGACCGTCCTGACCGTCGACGGCAGAGGGCTGCAGGAGTACCAGACGACAGCCGTCAGCTGCCGCAAGGGGGACTTCTCGGGGGCGGCCGCGAAACAGGGGACGTACGACTCCGACGACGGCGACGTCCTCACTCTGCGGCCCACACCCGACGGCCGACGCGCCCAGCTCAGCGACGACAGCTCGGTCGGGTACCGGCGGCTGCAACGGATCGGCTCCCTGCCGGCCGCCTGCATCCACTCGCCCTCGACGGGCCGCCTGCCCTCGTCCGACCCCCGCGCCTCCTTCGACGTCTTCTGGCAGTCCTTCGAGGAGAACTACCCCTTCTTCGCGGCCAAGGGCATCGACTGGCACGCGGTACGGAACCACTACCGGCCCCTCGTGCACCGGGACACCACCCGCAGCGAGCTCTTCGACATCTTCAGCCGTATGATCACACCGCTCCACGACGCGCACGTACTCGTCCAAGACGGCAACCGTCACTACGGCGTGGGGCGGCCGGGCACCGACGTGCCGGGGCCGGAGCTCGACGCCAAGGTGAAGAAGTTCGTCATCGACCGCGACCTCAAGGAAGCCACCGACCGGCAGGACTTCGCCGACGGCCTCATCACCTTCGCGGACCTCGGCAACGGCCTGGGGTACCTACGGATCTCCGACTTCGACGGATACGACCCGGACGACGATTCGTACTCCGCCGACCTCACCGAACTCGGCCGGGCTCTGGACACCGTCCTCACCCCCGTCCGCGCCCGCACCATGCAGGGCCTGATCATCGACCTCCGTATCAACGGCGGCGGCTCCGACGCCCTCGGCATCCACATCGCCGAGCGACTGACGGACATCCCGTACGTCGCCTACTCCAAGCGCGCCCGCAACAACCCGGCCGACCCGACCCGCCACACCCGCCCCGAGCCGATCCAGGTCATCCCTGCCCCGGACCCCCGCTACACCGGCCCGATCGCCCTCCTCACCAGCGGCTCGACGATCAGCGCCGGCGAGACCTTCGCCCAGGCCCTCATCGACCGCCCCGGCCGCACGGTCCGCATCGGCCGGCCGACACAGGGCGTCTTCTCCGACATCCTGGTCCGCTACCTCCCCAACGGCATGTCGGCCTGGCTCCCGAACGAGGAGTACCTCACCCGCACCGGCCGCACCTTCGACGGCACCGGCATCCCACCCCAGATCACCGAACCGGTCTTCACGATCGAGGAGTTCGCGAAGGGGCGGGACTCGGCGTTCGACCGGGCGATGGAACTGTTGACGGGAGGCAGGTCATGACACGGTCACTGGTTCACTGCGGAAAGTCGGCCCGGAAAACGAAAAGGCCCACCAACTCCGTCGACGGGCCCTCACGCAAGATCGAGGCTAGGTGCTTCGTGCCGTGACGGGCCGGCCCGTCACCCGATCTGGTCACGATCAGAAGAGCTCACTGCGGGCGTCTCCCATAATACGGACGAACAACGCCGGCCAGCTTTCGCTGGACCGACCGAATCGCCATCACGGTGACCTCGTCACCGAATCCGGTCGTCGTCGCCCACTCGACACCCGACCCAGCCAGATCGCTGACGAAGACAATTTCCACACCCAGGACTATCCGTGCCCAGTCTACGCGCGAAATCTGAACATCCTTGGCCAACATCTCGCGCAGCCTGCGACTCTCCTCGACCAGGTCGGCAAAGTCCCTGAACCCGATCGCCACAGCCAGTTCATCACTGCACCGAGCGGGCCCTCCCCACTCCAGGAGGGCACGCCGAAGCAACTCGACCTCTGACTGGGCCAGCACCTGGCTCGGGCGCGGTGAATTTTCATCCATCAGTTCAAGCCGTTCCAGTACTCATCTATCGTTGCGGCACTTCGATTAAAGACCGTCCCCATATCAGGGCTCATGGGGTCGTGAATCACGACCGTAGAACCGTCGTTCCCCTGATAGGCTCTCCGGCCACTGCCAAGATCCTTCGCGCGAGCCGGATTGTTCATCACATCCCGGACGTGAGTTTCGAGATCCTCGGCGGACATTCCAGGAAATTCACCGCCACGCTTGGCATTGGCGTGTCCGCGCGCGATCGACCCAGCATCGCCAGCCCTTTCTGCGTCGGTGATTCCCGCTCCGCTTGCTTCGGCAGATTCCCAGACATCATCACTCAGAGCATCTGCACGCGGCTTGGGGGTATCTCCGAAATCGCAATAGCAGTCGTCTGCATGCGCGGGATCGTCGCAGTTGTGGACGAGGACGGCCGTGGTCCCGGCCAGCACATAGTACGTATGCGTGCTGGAGACGGTCAGGTTGTTGACCGTTGCCGTCTGGGTCCACGCCCGGACCGCTGTGATCTGGATGTAGGTGCCGGCCGACGTCTGCAGCCAGTCGCCCGAGCGGAGTTCCTTCGCCTTCGCCCAGCGGTGCAGCTTCGGGAGCCAGATCGGGTGGCCGTCGGTTGCGGTGATGGATTTGCCGTCGGTTGCGGTGATGGATTTGCCGTTGGAGAGGGTCAGGCGGACCAGGTGCTTGGTGCCGTGGCCCTGGATGGTGGCGGTGACGGTCTGGGTGCCGAGGCCGCCGAGGACCGGGTCGGTGGACTTGACCTTGTCGCCGGGCTTGAGGTCCTTGATGGCCTTGGTCTTGCCGTCGGCCAGGAGAACGCGCGTGTCCGGCGTGAAGCTGTTGCACTTGCCGCCGGACTCGGCCGCGTCCTCGCCCGCGTCGGACGCCTTGCCCGCGTCCTTCTCCGCGGTCTTGCCGGCGTCCTTCTCCGCCGTCTTCGCCGCCGACTTCTCGGCCGACTTGACGGCCTTCTTCTCGACCGCCTTCGCCGCCTTCTCCTCGGCGGATTTCGCGACCTTCTTCTCGACCGCCTTGGCCGCGGTCTTCGCGACGGTCTTCTCCGCCGTCTTCACGGCCGCTTGTTCGGCGCCGCGCGCCAGTACCCCCCCACCGAAGCGCATGCCGCCGCGGGCCGCAGCCAGCGCGAGGCCGCCCTCGCCGAACGTGGCGACCGTGATGATGATCGTCGCCGCGGCCATCAGGCAGGAGCCCAGCGTCGGGTTCGTGGCGCAGTTGACGATGTCCGCGACGCCCGAGTACTCGTACGCCACGTGGGCGACCGTCTTCGTTGCGCTCCATGCGGCATGCGCGATCACCGGCTACACCGGCGGCTCCTTCGCCGACGCCACACTGCTGAACACCGGTAGCGCCTGGACCACTCGCGACATCGTCACGGTCGCCGACATCAGCGGCGACGGGATCGCCGACATGCTCTACCGCACGACGGACTCCGGCCGGCTGATCCTGCGCAAGGGCAAGGCCAACTCGGCGGGCACCGGCGTGGACATCATGTCGCTCGCCAACTCCGCGGCGGGCGCGGGAGGTGCCGACACCGAGTACGCGGCCAGTGGCTGGACCGGCACCGACGTACCCCGCTTCTTCGCCGTCCCGGACGTCAACTCCGACTCGGTCCCCGACCTGTACGCCCACATGAGCGACGGCAGCGTACGTCTCTACTACGGCGGCAAGACGACGATCGGAAGCTACACCACGGTGATCGGCACCTGGACGGGGAAGCTGGCCTTCGGCTGAGCCCTGGAGCCGGCGAGCCGGCGGTCACAGCCGCCGGCTCTCCAGCGGCCCCAGATACGTCGGTGTCAGGCCACCCGTGTCGATCAGCAGGCGTTGCAGCACCACCGTGGGGTCCACCGTCCAGAACGTCAGGCGGTGGGCCCCCGCGCGTGTGATCGCATGCCTCGTCGCGGAACGGTTCACGTTGTCGGACGTGTTCCTCGCCCACACCACGTTCAGCAAGCCGTCGTCAGCGCCTGCCGTGATGTCCACGGACTGCGGCTCGTCGCCGTCGAAGGACACGGCGTAGCGCAGTCCGCTCGTCCCCAGCGCCGGATTGCGCGGGGACAGGTACGCCCACACGGTCACCTCCCCGGCCGACAGCAGGCTCACCTCGTACTCCAGGCGAGGCCGGGCATCCGGTGCCCAACCCCCGGTCACCGGCCACGCCGTCATCCCCGCCCCGGTCCGGCCGATCCCCGTCAGCCGGCGCCACTCCCCCACCGCACGGTCGTGGTGGTCCGCGTCGATCGCCACATAGCCGCCCGCCTCGACGAAGCCCCGCAGGCCCCGCGCGGACGGCTTCTCCGCCACACACCCCACCGTCACCGAATCCCCCGCCCCGCTCACCGTCAGCGTCCCCTCCGAGCGGCCGCCCGGAGCCCGGGACCAGTCCACCCGCACCTCCAGCCTGACCTGCTGTGCCACCCGCCCCCGCGGCCGGTCCACCGTCAGCCACGGCGCCGAGGAATCCACCCGGTAGGCGAAAGGGGTACGACCCCGGTTGAACACCTCGACGTACTGCTGCGGCCGGGTCTGGTACGGGCTGAACGGCGGCAACGTCCCCGAGTCCTCCGCACCGTCCACCGACACCCCCAGCCCCGCCGCCTGCGGCACCTCGATCCTCCGAACCGCCGGGAACAGCACGTCCGGCAGTGCCACGTTGTCCTTCTCCGGCTGCTGCCAGGGCGCGTTGGGGCCGTAGCGGTCCACGTCGCCGTAGTCGATGTGGGGCTGGCTCTGGAAGCCCCGCCATTTGCCGCCCGCCACCAGGGAGTTGAAGCGGTCGGCCAGGTCGAGGTCCCGCTGCAGGCCCTGTTCCGCCTCCGTCGCACGGTCGTTGGTCGCGGCCCTGCCCTGCCGGGCGTAGCGGAGATTCGTGAACTCGGCCTCCCGCAGCGCGTACAGGTTCGCGGTCGCCGCCACCTCGTACCCGACCAGTTCGAACCACGCGTCCTGGGCCGCCTCGGGCAGCCGGCGTCCGATCCGCGCCGCCCGTCTTCCCAGCTCCCGCCACTCCTCCGTGACCCGCTCCAGCTCACGGTGGCCGAAGTAGAAAGGGGTCTGCCGGTCGTCGTACACCACCGCGCCGGTGTCGGAGAGCGTGATCCGGCGGTTCAGCAGCTCGGGTTTGCGGCGCGCCTGCAACTGGCCGTAGACGGCCAGGACTTCGGCCACATCCCCGGCCACCGCCGCGCCGAAGTTCTGGCTCGCGTATCTCCGTTCCCACTCGCCCAGCCGGTCGAAGTCCCAACGCTCCGGGTTCCAGGCGTAGGTGAGGAAGAACTCCGTCGGCAGTTCGTTGCCTTTCAGGTCGCCCACGTTCGCCACCCACAGGCCGTGGTTGCCGTAGGCGTGCGCCTGGTGGAGCTGGTCCCAGACGTTGCGGAGGTTCGCGGTGTCGACCCACTTGTAGTTACGGCCGGCGCCCACGTAGTCGAAGTGGTAGTACAGACCGTATCCGCCGCCGCGCGGCTCCTCGGGGGACGGGTGCCTGCGGATGTTGCCCCAGTTGTCGTCCGTCAGGACGACGGTGACGTCGTCGGGTGCCCTCAGGCCACGGTCCCAGTACCGCTGGACCTCCTTGTAGAGCGTCCACACCTGCGGGGTCTCGGCGGCCGGTCTCCCCGTCACCTCCTCGATGATCTGCCGCTGCGCCGCGATGATCTCCTGCATCAGCTCGATGCCGTCGCCGTCGGGGAGGCCGGTGTCGCCGTTGCCGCGCATGCCGAGAGTGACCACACCCTCGAAGCCCTGGTCCACCATGCGCTGGATGCCGGCCCGCCAGTACGCCCTGAGCGCCTCGGGGTTGCGGAGGTACGACCACTCGCCCGTGCCCCCGTAGGGGTCGGTCCCGGCGCCCGCGTGCCGGTTCCACTCCTCGATGCCCCGCATCATCGGCGCCTCGTGAGACGTGCCCATGACAACACCGTATGCGGCGGCCCGCCGGTGGTTCTCGGGGTCGTCCTCCGCGAACGCCCTCCCCCACACCGCCGGCCAGAGGTAGTTGCCCTTCAGGCGCAGCAGCACCTCGAAGACACGGGCGTAGAAGTCCGCGTTGAAGCCGCCGGGATAGCCGGGGGCCTTGCCGGGGCCGAAGTACGCGGGGGCCCAGGTCCCCAGCGCCGGGTTCTCGTCGTTGACGAAGAAACCGCGGTACCGCACCGTCGGCGTGCCCTGCGTGTACCGGCCGGGCAGGACCCACACGCCGTCGCGGTGGACCGGCGGCACGTCGTCCCACCAGTACCAGGGCGAGACCCCGATGCCGTACGAGACGTCGTACGCCCCGAAGATCGTGCCGCGCGGGTCGCTGCCCGCGATGACGAACGCCTTCTCCACTCCGGGCATCGGATGCTCGACCACCGTCTGGAGCGAGGTCTCCCAGCGGCCGCGGACCCCGGAGACGTCCAGTCGGCCGGCGGCCACCAGGCCGTCGATCAGCGGGCTGCGGCCGATCGTGCCGACCAGCACCACACGGCGGGCGACCGTGTCGCCCGGCCGTACGCCCGTCACCCGCTCGATGTCGTCGCGGAGGTCGCCCGCCACCCGTACCACTCCGGGGTGGTCGTCGGCGCTCACCACGACGGGCGCGCCGACCAGGGGGAAGGCCCCTCCGACGGCGGTGAAGGAGATGTACGCGCCGGGGTCCGTCACCCGCGGACCGCCATCCCCGCCATCCCCGTCGCCCGCGGCCTGTGCGACTCCGACTCCCGGCGACAGCACCGACACCGGTACCGCGGCGACTCCCGCGCCCAGTACGGTCCTACGACGCACCGACATGCCTCACCCCTCCACCCGAATTTGGTCAGCGGCATGACAAATGGTGGGCGGGCGGCTCCCGGGGAACCAGGGGTCGTACACGTCGAATAGTTTCGGGCGGCGAAGACAGCGAAGAGGCCCGTACGACCGGAGTCGTACGGGCCTCTTCAGACCTGCCTGGTCAGCCCTTGCGGGCCGGGATCACTTCGTGATCTTGATGACCTGGCCGGCGCCGACCGTGCGGCCACCCTCACGGATGGCGAACTTCAGGCCCTCTTCCATGGCGATGGGCTGGATGAGCTGCACCGACATCTCGGTGTTGTCACCCGGCATGACCATCTCGGTGCCCTCGGGGAGGGTCACAACGCCGGTCACGTCCGTCGTACGGAAGTAGAACTGCGGACGGTAGTTGTTGAAGAACGGCGTGTGGCGGCCACCCTCGTCCTTGGAGAGGATGTAGGCCTGCGCCTCGAACTCGGTGTGCGGGGTGACCGAGCCCGGCTTGATGATGACCTGGCCGCGCTCGACGTCCTCGCGCTTGATGCCGCGGAGCAGCAGACCGACGTTCTCACCGGCCTGGCCCTCGTCGAGCAGCTTGCGGAACATCTCGATACCGGTGACCGTGGTGGTGGTCTTCTCGGTCTTGATGCCGATGATGTCGACGGTCTCGTTGACCTTGAGGACACCACGCTCGATACGACCGGTGACGACGGTGCCACGACCGGTGATCGTGAAGACGTCCTCGATCGGCATCAGGAACGGCTTGTCGACGTCACGCTCGGGCTGCGGGATGGCCTCGTCGACAGCGGTCATGAGGTCCAGGACCGACTGGGTCCACTCGGGGTCGCCCTCGAGCGCCTTCAGCGCGGAGACCTTGACGACCGGCAGGTCGTCGCCCGGGAACTCGTACTCGGAGAGGAGCTCACGGACCTCGAGCTCGACGAGCTCCATGATCTCCTCGTCGTCCACCATGTCGGCCTTGTTCAGGGCGACGACGATGTACGGAACGCCGACCTGGCGGGCCAGGAGCACGTGCTCCTTGGTCTGCGGCATCGGGCCGTCGGTGGCGGCCACGACCAGGATCGCGCCGTCCATCTGCGCGGCACCCGTGATCATGTTCTTGATGTAGTCCGCGTGACCGGGGCAGTCGACGTGCGCGTAGTGACGGGTCTCCGTCTGGTACTCGACGTGCGCGATGGAGATGGTGATACCGCGCTGACGCTCCTCGGGCGCCTTGTCGATGTTGTCGAACGCGGTCGCCTCGTTCAGGTCCGGGTACGCGTCGTGCAGCACCTTGGTAATGGCGGCCGTGAGGGTCGTCTTACCGTGGTCGATGTGACCGATGGTGCCGATGTTGACGTGCGGCTTAGTCCGCTCGAACTTCGCCTTCGCCACTGGGGTCCTCCTGTGGAGTGGTTCTGTACGCCTTGGTTCAATCGGCGCCAGGTGATCTTTGCTGGTGTGTCCCGGGCCCCGGGTCGTTCCACCACGAATGCGGAGGAACGACCCGTGAGGCTCCGGGGTCAAGCCTAAAGCGTGTGCGCGCGGTGCGTGGAACGCGGTGCGCTACTCGCCCTTGGCCTTCGCGATGATCTCCTCGGCGACGTTCCGCGGAACCTCGGCGTAGGAGTCGAACTGCATGGAGTAGCTGGCCCGGCCGGACGTCTTGCTGCGCAGGTCGCCGACGTAACCGAACATCTCCGAGAGGGGCACGAGGCCCTTCACGACGCGGGCACCGGCCCGCTCCTCCATGGCCTGGATCTGGCCACGGCGGGAGTTGATGTCGCCGATGACCTCACCCATGTAGTCCTCGGGCGTGGTGACCTCGACGGCCATCATCGGCTCAAGGAGCACGGGCTTGGCCTTGCGCGCGGCCTCCTTGAAGGCCTGCGAACCGGCGATCTTGAAGGCGAGCTCGGAGGAGTCGACCTCGTGGTAGCCACCGTCGAGGAGCGTGACGCGGACGCCGGTCATCTCGTAGCCGGCGAGGATGCCGAACTGCATGGCCTCCTGCGCACCGGCGTCGACCGAAGGGATGTACTCCTTCGGGATGCGACCACCGGTCACCTTGTTCACGAACTCGTACGACGCGTCGCCGCTCTCGATGGGCTCGATCGCGATCTGCACCTTGGCGAACTGACCGGTACCACCGGTCTGCTTCTTGTGGGTGTAGTCGACGCGGTCGACGGCCTGACGGATCGTCTCGCGGTACGCGACCTGCGGCTTGCCGACGTTGGCCTCGACCTTGAACTCACGGCGCATACGGTCGACCAGCACCTCGAGGTGCAGCTCGCCCATACCACCGATGATGGTCTGGCCGGTCTCCTCGTCCGAGTGGACCTGGAACGACGGGTCCTCCTCGGCCAGGCGCTGGATCGCGATGCCGAGCTTCTCCTGGTCGCCCTTCGACTTGGGCTCGATGGCGACCTGGATGACCGGGGCCGGGAAGTCCATGGACTCCAGGATCACCGGGGCCTTGTCGTCGCACAGCGTCTCACCGGTCGTGGTCTGCTTGAGACCCATGACGGCGATGATGTCGCCGGCGCCCACCGACTCGATCTCCTCACGCTTGTTCGCGTGCATGCGGTAGATCTTGCCGATGCGCTCCTTCTTGCCCTTGACGGAGTTCAGCACGGCCGTGCCGGACTCCAGGCGGCCCGAGTAGACCCGGACGAAGGTGAGCTTGCCGAGGTGCGGGTCGCTCATGATCTTGAACGCCAGCGCGGACAGCGGCTCGTCGTCGGACGGCTTGCGCTTGACGACCTCCTCCGGGTTGTTGACGGCGTGGCCCTCGATGGCCTCGACGTCAAGCGGGGAGGGAAGGTAGCGCACGACCGCGTCGAGCAGGGGCTGAACACCCTTGTTCTTGAACGCGGTACCGCAGAACACCGGGGTGACCGTGGTGCCCTCGGACTTGCCGGACGCGATGGTGATACGACGGATCGCGGCGTACAGCTGCTCCACGGAAGGCTCCTGGCCCTCCAGGTACAGCTCCATGATCTCGTCGTCGTTCTCGGCGACGGTCTCGACGAGCTTGCCGCGGTACTCCTCGGCAGCCTCGGTGTGGGTGGCCGGGATGTCGACGACGTCGTACATCTCGCCCTTCTCCGCCTCGGCGGACCACACGAAGGCCTTCATCGTGACCAGGTCGACGACGCCCTTGAAGTCGGCCTCGGCACCGATCGGGAGCTGCATGACGATCGGCTGCGCGCCCAGGCGGCCGCTGATCATGTCGACGCAGCGGTGGAACTCGGCACCGGTCCGGTCGAGCTTGTTGACGAAGCAGATACGCGGAACGCCGTAGCGGTCCGCCTGACGCCACACTGTCTCGGACTGGGGCTCGACACCGGCGACGCCGTCGAACACCGTCACGGCACCGTCGAGCACGCGCAGGGAGCGCTCCACCTCGACGGTGAAGTCGACGTGGCCCGGGGTGTCGATGATGTTGATCGTGTGGTCGACGTCTTCGAGCGGCCAGTGACAGGTGGTGGCAGCAGAGGTGATCGTGATGCCACGCTCCTGCTCCTGCTCCATCCAGTCCATGGTGGCAGCGCCGTCGTGGACCTCACCGATCTTGTACGACACACCGGTGTAGAACAGGATCCGCTCGGTGGTGGTCGTCTTGCCCGCGTCGATGTGGGCCATGATCCCGATGTTGCGGACCTTGGCCAGGTCAAGTGAAGTGGTAGCCATAAGGCTTCGGTCTTCTCTCGGTCTCGATGTGGGTAGCGACTACCAGCGGTAGTGCGCGAAGGCCTTGTTGGACTCGGCCATCTTGTGCGTGTCCTCGCGCTTCTTGACGGCCGCACCGAGGCCGTTCGAAGCGTCGAGAAGCTCGTTGAGCAGACGCTCGGTCATGGTCTTCTCGCGACGGGCGCGGGAGTAGCCGACGAGCCAGCGCAGCGCGAGGGTGTTGGCGCGACCGGGCTTGACCTCGATCGGAACCTGGTACGTCGCACCACCGACACGGCGGGACTTGACCTCAAGGGTCGGCTTGATGTTCTCCAGCGCGCGCTTCAGCGTGATGACCGGGTCGTTGCTGGTCTTCTCGCGCAGGCCCTCCATGGCGCCGTACACGATGCGCTCGGCGGTGGAGCGCTTGCCGTTCAGCAGCACCTTGTTGATCAGAGAGGTGACAAGAGGAGAACCGTAGACCGGGTCGATGATGACCGGGCGCTTCGGGGCGGGGCCCTTACGAGGCATTCTTACTTCTCCTTCTTGGCGCCGTAGCGGCTGCGGGCCTGCTTGCGGTTCTTGACACCCTGGGTGTCAAGCGAGCCGCGGATGATCTTGTAGCGAACACCGGGCAGGTCCTTCACACGGCCGCCGCGCACGAGCACGATGGAGTGCTCCTGCAGGTTGTGTCCCTCACCCGGAATGTAGGCGGTGACCTCGATCCCGCTGGTCAGACGCACACGCGCGACCTTACGCAGGGCCGAGTTCGGCTTCTTCGGGGTGGTCGTGAACACACGCGTGCAGACGCCCCGGCGCTGAGGGGAGCCCTCGAGTGCGGGGGTCTTGTTCTTCTCGACCTTGTCCTGCCGGCCCTTGCGGACCAGCTGCTGGATCGTAGGCACTACTTCTCCGGTTTCTGTGTGCCGATGGTGAAGCTAACCTGGAACGTCGCCGACCCACGCGGTCGGGTGTGTCGGATTCCGCGGACTCCTGCCGGAAGGCAGAAGGGGGCGCGGATCACGGTGGCCGCTTCGTCGCTCAGGTGCGGTTTCAAGGCACGCACGAGGGTCAGGGCACACCCCAGGCACAAGGTCTGAGCGTACCTACCGCTTCCAGCTGGGTCAAAATAAGGGGCCGGAGGCGCGGGTGTGCCCGCTTTGCCCACGAAGCACCGTGGGAGGTGTGGTGGCGGCCGGTCTCCGGCCGTACGCGCCACGCAGAAGCGGCCGACCTCCACCTGGCCGATCCGGCGGGCGGCGCCGCGGGCGCCCGTGCCCGCACCCGCCCGCGGCTCGCCAGAGAGCCGCAGAACGCGCGTGCCACGAGCACGGGAAGACCGGCTCTGCGGCCGCCGCCCGGCGGACGTGGAGCCGAGACGCGGCGGACAGGGGACGACGTGGCGGGCACGACAGCGGACGTGGCCGGTCGCACAAGGGGGCGGCCCGTGGCGCACCCGCACCCCCCGGGCACCCCTGCCCGGCCACCTGCGGCACCAGCCGGAGATCGACTGGGCGACTCCCTGCCGGAAAGAGTCGGCAGGTTCATGGCGAAATGCGGAGCCTCGCCAAGGTCGTGTGGGTGACCGGCCGCGCGCCGCCCATCGGCCTGGCCGAGATCAAGACGGAGGGGACGCTCGACAGCGCGTACCCCTTCCCCGTCCCCAGCCGGTCCTCTACCTCCAGCCCACACCTCTGACCAGCCGGAACTTCGCCGCCGACGCAGACCGGACCCCGGATTCAGCACTCCAAGCCGCCGGGTTGCTTCAAACCTGCGCGTCTCACGAGGCTAGGATCCGGTACAGCTGTTCGGGCAAGGGGCCCGAGAAGGTTATGGGGTTGAGAGGTTCAGATGGTGGCAGGTAAGGTTTTGCGGTTCGACGGGGTGCGAGGCTACGGATTCATCGCTCCTGAGCAGGGCGGGGAGGATGTCTTCCTGCACGCCAACGATCTACTGATCCCGGAGACCTCCGTGCGTTCGGGGACCTGGGTCGAGTTCGAGATCGAAAAGGGCGACCGCGGGCCCAAGGCCTCATCCGTCCGCCTTTCCGAGAGGGCCCAGGCCCCTGTCATGCCTCCGCCTCCCGTGCGGCTCCAGGTACCCCCGTCCATCCAGACGTCCACCGTCGTACCCGCGGACGGTGAAGAACCCACCTGCGACGTACTCAGCGTCGCGGAGTACAGCTTCGAGGTGACTGAACTCCTCCTGAACGCAGCCTCATGGCTGACCGGGGAACAGATCACGAACCTTCGCCAGCAGCTGGTCCAGCTCAGCAGGAGCCACGGCTGGGTCGAGGGCTGATCCCAGGCGGGACCGCCCGTTCGCGCAGGGCGACTCAGGACGTCCGTCCACCACAGCCGCCGGCGATGAACCGTTCCGGGCAGTCGGGTTGTGTCCTCCATGCGCTGTGCCTTGGTGGTCGCAAGCCCGACTGCTCCACGGGCTCCGCCGGCTCCGCCGGTGGCATCACTGCGAGGACGAAACCAGTCCACTCTCGTAGGCGAGGATGACGAGGTGGACGCGATCGCGCGCGTCCAGTTTGGCGAGCAGACGCGCGACATGGGCCTTGGCGGTGGCCATGCTGATGCAGAGCCTCTCCGCGATCTCGGAGTTGGACAGGCCGCGGCCGACGAGGAAGAGGACCTCGCGTTCCCGGTCGGTGATGCCGTCGATCGCTCCGGGGCGGGTGGCGGCAGGAGCCGGGTGTGCCGCGAAGTCCTGGATGAGGCGGCGCGTGATGTGCGGGGCTATGAGCGCGTCTCCGGCGGCGACCACCCTGATCGCGTCGAGAATCGCTTCCAATTGCATGTCCTTGACAAGGAAGCCGCTGGCTCCGGCCCTGAGCGCGCCGTAGACGTAGTCGTCGTCGTCAAACGTGGTGAGGACCAGGACGTGGGTCCCCGACTCCGGGCCCGCGGTGATCCGGCGGGTGGCCTCGATTCCGTCCATGCCGGGCATACGGATGTCCATGACGGCGACGTCCGGCCGCAGCCGT
Source organism: Streptomyces sp. Ag109_O5-1 (assembly GCF_003814875.1). Lineage (GTDB taxonomy): Bacteria > Actinomycetota > Actinomycetes > Streptomycetales > Streptomycetaceae > Streptomyces > Streptomyces sasae. The sequence continues at coordinate 5,036,477 of NZ_RKQF01000001.1, forward strand.
GCGACGAGCGCCACCGCCTCGGCCCCGTTCCCGGCTTCCCCCACGACTTCCAGGTCGGGCGTGTCGGCGATGAGGACACGCAGGCCGGTGCGGATCAGAGGCTGGTCGTCGATCAGCGCGACGCGGATCACTCCGCGACCTCCACCGGCACAGGGAGCCGCGCCGCGACACGGAATCCGCCTTCGGGCCGGAAGCCGGCGCTGAACCGGCCGTGCAGCAGGCTGACCCGCTCCCGCATGCCGACGATGCCGTAGCCGGCGCTCGCCGTCGAGCCACCGCAGCCGAGGTCGACGACCTCGACGACCAATTCGTCCTGCCGGTAGTCGACCGTCACGCTGCAGTCCTTAGTGCCGGAATGCCGTACCACGTTAGTGACGGCCTCCTGGATGATACGGAAGGCGGCCAAGTCCACCTCGGCAGGCAGGCTGCGGGGCTCGCCCCGGCGTCGCACGTCGACCCGGACGCCGACGTCCATGGTCTTCGCCACCAGCTGATGGAGATCGGCCAGACCTGTGGCGGGCTCGAGCGGCGCCGACCGGGGGTCGGTCTGCCGCAGTGCGCCGAGCATGCCGCGCAGCCCGGCCAGGGTCTCCCGACCGGTGATCTCGATGGCCTCGAGGGCGCAGCGGGTCTGTTCGGGCTGAGTTTCCATGACCCGTCTGCCGACGCCGGCTTGGATGGTGACGATGCCGATGTTGTGCGCGACGATGTCGTGCAGTTCACGGGCGATGCGCAGCCGCTCGGCGGTGACCGCCTGCTGTGTGGCCTGGGAGCGCAGCATCTCGGCGTGGGCGCGGCTTTGGTAAATCGTGTTGCCGATCAGCCAGGCGATGGCAACGGTCGAGGCGAGGGCGAGCGACACCGAGTTCCTCACGGGATACCCGTACAACGGGCACCAGACCATGTTCCCGGCCACCACCCCGATCGGCAGCAAGGCGGCTAGGGCCGAGGTGCGCCGTTGCCGAGTGGCGGTGATGTAGCCGACGAGTCCGTCGGACAGCAGGAAGAGCGCGTACGGCGTCACCCGGTCCCACATCCCGTGGGAGAAGACGGCGCCCGCGAGCGTCACGGCCACCGCGGCCAGCGGCGCGCGGAACAGCAGTAGCGCCCCCACGGTGGTGACGACGGCCGTGACCAGGAGCGACGCGTCCTCGATGTTGTCGTCGTACTCGAGCAGGTGGTGCAGCTCCCCGGGCCGTTGCAGGCTGCGCACCAGGATGACCGCCGACCAGAAGAGCGCCACCCACAGACCGAGTGGAAGGCGCTTGAGCAGGGGCGGCGGGGGCGCGACGGTCATGGACCCGATCGTATGTGTGCGGGGCTGTCGGAACACGGGCCCACAGGCTTAATACTCCGGGCTACAAGCAGACCCCCCGAATGTGATCGCTGGGCCGATGCCGACCTCGTGGTCGCCCCGGCATGGTTGACTCGTGATCGAAGCCACGCATCTGACCAAGCGTTACGGAGACACCGTCGCCGTCGACGACCTGACCTTCACTGTGAAACCAGGCAGGGTGACCGGGTTCCTCGGCCCGAACGGAGCCGGGAAGTCCACCACGCTACGCATGATCCTGGGCCTGAACGCCCCCAGCGGTGGAGCCGTGACCGTGGACGGGACGCCCTTCGCGGGCCATCCCCGCGGGCTGCGTCGCGTCGGCGCACTGCTGGACGCCCAGGACATCCACGGCGGACGCAGCGCCCAAGCGCACCTGGCCGCCCTGGCCCGCAGCAACCGCATTCCGCTCGTCCGTGTGGACGAGGTGCTGCACGAGGTCGGGCTGGCCAAGGCGGCACGGCGCCGCATCGGCGGATTCTCCCTCGGCATGAAGCAGCGGCTCGGCATCGCAGGCGCGCTCCTGGGCGACCCGCCCGTGCTGCTGTTCGACGAACCGCTCAACGGCCTGGACCCCGAAGGCGTGCGCTGGGTGCGTGGGCTCTTCCGCCGCCTGGCCGCCGAAGGCCGCACCGTGTTCGTCTCCAGTCACATGATGGCCGAGATGCAGCACACGGCCGACCACCTCATCGTCATCGGCCAGGGCCGGCTGATCGCCGACGAGAGCCTGGAGGACTTCGCGGCCCGCGACACCTCCCTGAGTGTGACCGTTCAGACGCCCGACCTGGCCACGCTGGCGGACGTCCTGACAGCCGAGGGCGCATCGGTGCAGAAGGAGACCGACGAGGTGGGCCGAGTCGTGGGCCTCACGGCAGCCCGGATCGGCGACCTCGCCCACCGGCACCGCATCGCGCTGCACCAACTCACCCCCCAAACCTCGTCCCTGGAGTCGGCCTTCATGTCCCTCACCGCCGACAGCATCGACTACGTTGCCGGAGAGGCCGAATGAGCACCTCGACGTTGTCCGCGGGTGAGAAGTCCGACCGCGCGCCCGAACAGCGGGCACGGTTCGCGGACCTGATTGCAGCCGAGTGGATCAAGGTGCGGTCGCTCCGTTCGACCTACTGGGTGCTCGGGCTCAGCGCCCTGGCTGCGATCGCGATCAACGTGAACGCCGTCCACAGCGACCTGCTCTACATCGGCCGGCCACAGCCAGACGGTTCTCCCCCCGTCAAGTACGACCCGCTGTGGCACGGCCTCAACATCATCGCCGCCGACCTCATGACACTGGCCGCCGCCAGCTTCGGCGCCATCACCGTCTTCGGCGAGTACGCCACCGGGATGATCCGCACCACATTCGCCGCGGTTCCCGACCGCCGCGCGGTGATCACGGCCAAGGTGGCCCTGGTCACCGCGATCACACTCGTCCTCGGTGCGATCGTCTCCACGACGTCCTTCTTCGTCACCAACGCCATGCTCGCCCCCCACCACGTCGGGCTGTCCATCCATGACCCCGGGTGCGCCCGCGCCGTCGTGGCCTACGCACTGATCGTGCCGGTCTGCGCACTCATCGGCATGGCCCTCGGTACCGTCCTGCGACACGCCACAGCCTCGATCACCGCAGTCGTGGGGAAGCTGTTCATCCTGCCCCTGCTCTTCGGCGGCGACCGCTACAAGCTCTTCAAGGAGATCGGCAACTATCTCCCTCTCAACGCCGAGAGCCGACTGACTCTGAATCCGCATGGCCAGGCTCACCTGGGCAGGTATCCGGCCACGATCACCGGCTCGTGGATCGCGCTCGCCGCCTGGGCCCTCGCCTCAGTGATCGTCGCGGTGGTGGTCGTACGGCGCCGGGACGTGTGACACCGGCCCTGCCGCCCACCCGCCACAGCCGGTGGGCGGTCACGCGTGCAGTGTCCGCCCACCGCGCTGCCCGGGGTCGGGGCCTGCCCCGCATCCGCATGATCTCTCGGTCGGCGCCGACCCGGGCTGTTCGCCAGGGTCGACGTAGATCCACCCCGGGGAGGACAGCGCCCGTCGGCCTCCCCGAGGTGGTCGGCCGTTGCTGGACAGACGAGTTCCTCGATCGCCCGGTAGGCCGGGTGCTTCGGTCCGCCACGCGTGGACCGACGGGCACCCGCTCGGCCTCCGCTGTGCCCACCCGGAGTGCGGTGGTGTACTGATCGGCCGGGAGGAGCACTCAACTGGGGACGTCGAGACCAGGCAGCAGCGAAGTCACCAGGCTCGCCTCGACGTTTCCGCCGGTGAGCACCACCCCCACGTCGGCGCCGAAGCCGGAGGCGTGATCCAGTGCCGCCGCGAGCGCCGTTGCCGCCGCCGGCTCTATCAGGAGGCGTGCGTGGAGGAGGGCGGCACGAAGTGCGCCCTCGATGGCCGTCTCGCTCACCGTGACGACCGAGGCGACGGTTCGGTGGGCGAGATCGAAGGGGAGGCTGCCTATGCGATCGGGGCGAAGGCCGTCGGCGATCGTGTAGCCGGCGGGCACGGTCACCGGCCCGCCTGCCCGGACAGCCGCGGTGAACGCGGGCACGGCGTCCGGCTCCGCTCCGACCACCGCCAGGCCTTCCCCTGCGGCCGCCAGACAGGCCCCGGCGATCGCGCTGCCGCCTCCGATCGGAACGACCACAGCGTCCAGCCGGCCTCCCTCGGCGGCGACCTGGCCGATCAGTTCGGCCGTGGCAGTCCCCTGACCCACGACGACATCGCGGTTCTGGTAGGGATCGACCGCGTCGTACCCGCGCAGGACCTGAATGCTCTCGACCATCGCCATCCGCTCGGCGAGGACGGTGCCGGCGAACACGATCTCCGCTCCGGCTTCCCGGATCAGATCGATCTTCGTCGGCACCGCGTCCTCGGGCAGCACAAGCACGGCCGGAAGCCCGGTCGCACGGGCCGCCAGCGCGACCGCGATCGCATGGTTCCCCGTGCTCTGCGCGACCACGCCGCGGCTTCCGGCGGCGGCCAGCCGCTCAACGGCCAGGAGCGCGCCCCTGGTCTTGAACGATCCGCCGCGCTGCAGGTTCTCGGCTTTCAGCCAAAGCCGAGTACCGGCGAGCGCGTCGAGCCGGTCGCAGCGGACGACCGGCGTGCGCCACACCCGGCCGGCCAGCCGCCGCACGGCCCGGTCCACGTCATCCCTGCCGAGGCGCGACCCCTCGGCGCCGACGTCGGCGAGGCCGCCTTCGTGCTCATGCATTCCCGTCCTCTTCCCACCCCATCGAACGAGCCGTCCCCCTCTGCATCCCGCAGCGGGCGGACAGCATGCGGTCCGCCGGTCGTGCCGGCGCCCGGGTCAGTCCTTCGCTCCCATCCAGTCCGCTATCGCCGACCAGATGTCACCCAGCCGTTCAGGTTCGACCATGTGACTGTGCGGACACGGGATTCGGACCTCCGAGATCGTCCCGCTCACATAGGGCCCCCACTCCTCGGCGGTCGGCGCACCCTCCGGCTTGCCCTCCTCTGCCACCAGCACCAGGACATCCCCGTCGAACCGCCCATAGTCGTTCTCGACGGCGATCCTCTGGTTGTTCAGGAAAAGGCGCGCGAAGTGCAGGGCCTCGTCATCCGAGAGCCCGCCAATCGGGCCGGCCATCCGGCGGGCCCACTCCTTCAGCGCGTGCAGCTCGCCATCCGGGTCGGGGGCGGGCATCAGCTCGACATCGGCCGGGCCGCCCTCCCCGTCCCCCCCGGCCGACTCGGCGTCGGGCCTGCGGCGCGGCGGATACGCGTCCAGGATGATCAGGGCCGATACCTCTTCCCCTGCCGCCTGGAGCAGCACAGCGACCTCGTGTGCCACTACTCCGCCGTGGGACCAGCCCAGCAGGCGGTACGGTCCGGTCGGCTGCACGGTGCGCATGTGCTCGATGTAGTCCTGCGCCATCTCCGTCAGCGAGGCCGCGAACAGGCCTTCGCCGTCGATTCCGCGCGCCTGCAACGCGTAGAGCGGGATCCCGCCCGGAGCGAACCTCGCCATCGGCATGTAGGACCAGCCCACGCCACTGCCCGGGTGCATGCAGAAGAAGGGGGGCTCATCACCCTGCTTTCGGATCGGCAGGAGGACGTCGAGCACGTCGCGCAAGGAGGACAGGTTCATGCGCTCCATGAGGCCGCTCACGGTCGGGGCGGCAAAGAAGTCGCGCACCGTGAACGACACTCCCCGCTCCTTCAGCCGTGCCACAGCCTGAACCACCAGGAGCGAGTGTCCGCCCAGCGCGAAGAAGTCGTCATCCACACCGACCGACTCCACGCCCAGAACCTCGGCGAACACCTCGCGGATGTGTTCTTCGAGGGCGGTGACGTTGCTGTTGTCCGCCACCCGGCGGGCCGTCGGATCGGGGGCGGGAAGGGCCTTGCGGTCCAGCTTTCCGTTCGGCATCAGCGGCAGGTCGTCGAGCTGTACCACCGCCGAGGGCACCATGTACCCGGGCAGGCGCAGCGCTGCGAACGCCCGCACCTGCGCGGACAGGTCGTCGCCTGTGGCAGGGTTCTCACCCGCGTCGTCGGGCACTGCCCGTTCGCCCCCGCCCGGTACGACGTAAGCGACCAGTCGCCTTTCCCCTGGGGTGTCCTCACGGGCCATCACCGTGGCTTGGGCGACTCCGGGGTGAGCGGCGACGACGGCCTCGACCTCGCCCAGCTCGACTCGGAAGCCTCGGATCTTGACCTGGTCATCGGCGCGTCCCAGGAACGAGAGGTCTCCGTCGGCGCTCCAGCACACCACGTCTCCGGTGCGGTACATCCGCTTGCCACCACCGAGGAAGGGGCATGCCACGAACCGCTCCGCGGAAAGTCCCGGCCGTCCCAGGTAGCCGCGGGCCAAGCCGTCTCCGGCGATGTACAGCTCGCCACGGACTCCCGGCGCCACCGGTGCGAGGGCGTCGTCAAGCACGTACACCTGGGTGTTCGCGATCGGCCCGCCGATCGACGTCAGGTCGGTGGCGTCCGAGTCGATCAGTTTCGCGGTGGACCAGACTGTGGTCTCGGTCGGCCCGTACATGTTCGTCAGTGACGGCGTCCGGTCCAGGAGCGTGCGCGCCAGATCATCGGGCAACGCCTCGGCACCGATGTACACGCGCACCTGCGACCAGTCGACCCGGTCTTCGGCATCCGACACCAGCCCGCGCCAGAGGCTCGGAGTCGCGTGTACGACAGTCGCGCCGCGGGAACGGATCAGCGCCCGCAGCGCCCACGGGTCGAGTACCTGCTCCTGGGAGGCCAGCACCAACGGCACACCGCAGACCAACGGCAGGTAGAACTCCAGGCCCGCCATGTCGCAACCCACCGTGCTCACCGCGAGCAGGCGGTCCCCCGCGCGGAACGCGAACCGCTCGCGCATCGACATCAGGAAGTTGACGACGGCCCGGTGACCGACGAGCACCCCCTTGGGGCGCCCGGTGGAACCGGATGTGTAGATCACCCAGATCGGGTGCTCGGGCAGGAGGGAGCCCGTGCGCTCCTCCGGTTCGAGGCGGCCGCCCGGGAGCCCGGCGAGTTCGTCGACGACGTCAGGATCGTCGAGCAGCACGACGGGGAGGATGTCGTGGCCGTCGACCCGTACCTCGAACTCTTCCAGCCTTTCGAGCATGCTCACATCGCTCACCAGGCACACCGCGCCCGAATCGGCGAGCACGTATGCGGTCCGGCCCGCCGGGTAGGCCGGGTCGATCGGCAGATACGCGGCTCCGGCCTTGAGTACGCCCAGCAGGGCCACGATCAGGTCGACCTTGCGCTCCAGCACCACCGCGACGATCGACTCCGGCCCGACTCCCCGGCCGGCCAGCAGGCGCGCGAGGCGGTTGGCCCGCTCGTCCAGCTGTGCGAACGTCACTTCCGTTTCCCCGGTGAGGATGGCGACCGCCTCGGGGGTGCGGCCGGCCTGCGCCTCGAACAGACCCACGACGGTCGTGTCCGGCAACTCGGCCTCAGTGTCGTTCCACGTGGCGAGCAGCGTCTCCCGCTCGTCGTCGGCGAGCACCCGCACCTCGCTCAGGTGGATGTCCGGATCGGCTGTCACCGCCTCGATGACGCGCACCCAGCGGTCGGAGATCCGCCGAGCCGATTCCGGTTCGAACAGGTCTGCCGCAGCGATCAGACCGCCGAACATCCCCGCCGGTGCCCCGGAGGCGTCGTACACCTCGCGCAGGCTCAGGTCCAGGTCGAACTTCGCCATCGTCGAGCCGGTCGACACGCTGCGCGCCTCGGTGCCCGACAGGTCCACCGTCGCCGTGGCGGTGTTCTCCAGCAGCAGCATCACCTGGAACAGCGGGTGCCGGGAAAGCGAGCGGGCCGGGGCAAGCTCCTCCACCAGCCGCTCGAACGGTACGTCCTGATGCTCGAACGCCGAGAGCGCGGTCTCGCGCACCCGCGCCAGCAGCTCGGTGAACGTCGGGTCTCCGGTCAGATCCGTGCGCATCACGAAAGTGTTGACGAAGTAACCGACCAGGTCGTCAAGCGCCTCATCGGTGCGCCCGGCAGCCGCCGAACCGATCGGGATGTCCGTGCCCGCACCCAGCTTGGACAGCAGCACGGCCAGCGCGGCCTGCAGCACCATGAACACCGTTACGCCCTGCTCGCGCGCCACCGTGAGCAGCCGGGCGTGAACGGAGGCAGGGACCATGATCGGCGCCCCCGTGCCCTCATGGCCGATCACCGCCGGACGCGGCCGGTCGAAGGGGAGCGTCAACTCCTCAGGCACTCCGGCCAGCGCCTCCCGCCAATAAGCCACCTGATGGGACATCAGGCTGTCCGGGTCCTGATCGTCTCCCAGCACCTCCTGCTGCCACGCGGCGTAGTCCGCGTACTGCAACGGCAGCGGCTCCCACGCCGGGGCCCGACCCGTGCACCGGGCCTCATAGGCCCTGGTCACGTCCTTGCCCAACGGTGCCCACGACCAGCCGTCACTGGCGATGTGATGCGCCACGACCAACAGCACGTTGTCATCCGGCCCGCTGGTGAACAACCACGCCCGGAACGGCACCTCGTTCGCCAAGTCGAAGACGTGCTGGGAGGCTTGCTCGACGGCGTCCGGCAGTCCGTCCTCGGAGACCTGGACCACCTGCAGTCCCCAGTCGAGGTCCTCGAGGTCGATGATCTGCTGGATCGGCTGCCCGTCCTCGGCTGTGGGGAAGACCGTGCGCAGCACCTCGTGCCGACCGACCACGTCCCGCAACGCCGCCGCCAAGGCAGACTGATTCACCTCGCCGGACAGGCGCACGGCGACCGGAATGTTGTAGGTCGCGCTCGGGCCCTCCAACTGATCGATGATCCACAGGCGACGCTGGCCGTAGGAAAGAGGGATGCGCTCCGGGCGTTCCCGCAGCGCGAGTGGGGTCCGCGCCACACCGGCACTTGAGAGCCGCTCCGCCAGGCCGGCGGCGGTCGGGGTTTCGAACAGGGCGCGGATGTCGACCTCGGCTCCCAGGAGGGTGCGGACCCGGCTGATCAGCCGGACCGCGAGCAGTGAATGCCCGCCCAGATCGAAGAAGTCGTCGTCCACACCGACCGATTCCAGCCCGAGGACCTCGGCGAAGGCCTGACACAGCAGTTCCTCGCGCGGGCCGGCCGGGGCACGGCCGGATGCGGCCGTGGTCGCGACCTCCGGCGCGGGCAGGGCCTTGCGGTCCAGCTTGCCGTTCACCGTGAGCGGCAGCGCCTCCAGCACCACCACCGCCGCGGGCACCAGGTGCTCGGGCAACCGGGCGCCGACGAACTGCCGCACCGCACCGGCCAGCGCCTGGTCCTGGTCCTGGTCTTGGTCCTCCATATCCCCGGCAGCGACCGGCACGACGTAGGCCACCAGGCGCTTGTCGCCAGTGGTGTCCTCCCGGGCGATGACCGCGGCCTGGACAATCTGCGGGTGCGCGGTGAGCACCGTCTCGACCTCGCCCGGCTCGATCCGGAACCCCCGCACCTTCACCTGCTCATCGGCACGCCCCAGATACACCAGCTCGCCCTCGGCACTCCAGCGCACCACGTCCCCGGTCCGGTACAACCGGCCACCACCGGCGGTGTCGAAGGGGTCGGCCACGAACCGCCCCGCGGTCAGCGCCGCACGCCCCACATACCCCCGGGCCAGCTGCGCCCCGGCGACATACAACTCCCCGGCCACCCCCACCGGCACCGGCACAAGCCGGTCATCGAGCACATACACACGGGTGTTGGCCACCGGACGGCCGATCGGCACCACACCGGCGGCCACCGCACCCGCATCCAGACACGCCGTGAGCACCCCGATCGTGGTCTCGGTCGGCCCGTAGTGATTGAACACCGCCCGGCCCTCGCCCGCCGCCTCGACCAGCTCCCGCACCCAGCCGGCCGAAGCCGCCTCCCCGCCCAGGACCACACCCCGCCCCGGCAGCACCCCGCCAAGACCCGCCGACCCCGCGCCCAGCGCCGCCAGGTGCGAGGGCACCACCTTGACCGCGTCCACCCGCTGCGCGGCGAAGAACCCGGCCATCCCCACCGGATCGGTCACCACCTCCTCCGGCGCCACCACCAGCGTCCCACCCGAGGACAGCGCCCCGAACACCACCGTGTTACCCAGGTCGGTGACCTGCCCCTGCACCACCGCGAACCGCCCGGCACCCGCCAAAGCAACCCGCGACGGCACCGACGCCACATAGTTGGCCAGCCCGCCGTGGGTCACCCCCACACCCTTCGGCAACCCGGTCGAGCCCGACGTGTAGATCACATACGCCAGCTGACCCGGCAGCAGCAAGACCGGCACCGGAGCATCGGACATCGACAAGACCGCGACAGCCACACCCGGGTCGTCCAACGCCACCATCGGAACCCGCCCGGCCGGCAACTCGTCAAGGACGTCCTCGGTCCCCAGCAACACCGCCGCGCGGGCGTCGGCCAGCATGAACGCGACCCGCTCGACCGGATAACCCGGATCGATCGGCAGATACGCAGCCCCCGCCTTCCACACCCCCAACATGCCCACGATCATGTCCAGACCCCGCGGCAGGCACAGACCCACCACCGACTCCCGGCCCACGCCCAAACCCGACAGATACCGGGCCAGGCGATTCGCCCGAGCGTCCAGCTGCGCATAGGACACCTCGACACCGTCCGCGACCACGGCCACAGCATCCGGCACCCGGACCGCCTGCGCCGCGATCAACCCCGGCACCAACTCCCCCGACACCACCGAGCCGGTGCCGTTCCACTCCACCAGCACCCGGCGCCGCTCCTCCACACCCAGCACGTCCACCCCGGAGACCGACACCGACGGATCGACCGTCACCGCCTCCAGCACCCGCACCCACCGCTCGGCGATCAAAGCCACCGTGCCCGCATCGAACAGATCCGCCGACCCGGTCACCCCGCCCCGAATCCCGGCCGGAACCCCACCCGCACCGAACACCTCCCCCACGATCACATCGATGTCGAACTTCGCAACCGACGAGCTCTCCGTCACCGGCGAAGCCTCCGGCGAGGCCCCCGACGGTGCCGCCGGACCGCCGACCCGCACACCCGGCAGGTCCAGGACCGCCTCTGCATTGTTCTGGAAGGTCAACAGCACCTGGAACAACGGATGCCGGGACAGTGAGCGGGCCGGGGCGAGTTCCTCCACCAGACGCTCGAACGGCACATCCTGATGCTCGAACCCGGCCAGACTCACCTCACGCACCCGAGCCAGCAGCTGCTCGAACGTCGGATCCCCCGACAGATCCGTGCGCACCACCATGGTGTTGACGAACGAACCGACCAGATCGTCCAGCGCCTCATCCGTGCGCCCCGCGACCGCCGAGCCGATCGGGATGTCCTCACCCGCACCCAGCTTCGAGACCAGCACCGCCAGCGCGGCCTGCAGCAGCATGAACACCGTCACACCCTGCTCCCGCGCCACCCGCAGCACCCGGGCATGCACCTCGGCCGGAACCTGCAACGGCACCGTGTGCCCACGATGACTCGCCACCGCCGGACGCGGCCGATCGGCCGGCAGCGCCAGCTCCTCCGGCGCCCCGTCGAGGGCCTGCCGCCAGTAGGCGACCTGCCGCGAGATCACACTCTCCGGATCGTCCTCGCTGCCCAGCAGTTCGCGCTGCCACAGCGTGTAGTCCGCGTACTGCACCGGCAACGGCTCCCACACCGGAGCCCGCCCCTCAAGACGCGCCGCATACGCACCCGAGACATCCTTGGCCAACGGCGCCGTCGACCAGCCATCACTGGCAATGTGATGCACCACCACCACCAGGACATGCTCGTCCGAGCCATCGGTGAACAGCCACGCCCGGATCGGCACCTCGACCGCCAGATCGAACGCGTACCCGGCCACCGCCGCAACCTGCTCAGGCAGATCAGCCGGGGCCACCTCCACGACCCGCAGCTCCCAGTCCAGATCGTCGAGGTCGAGGATCTGCTGGAAGGGCTGCCCGTCCACGGCCGTGGGATACACGGTGCGCAGCACCTCGTGCCGCCCGATCACATCCCGCAACGCCGCCGCCAGGGCAGCCTCGTCGACCCCACCGGACAAGCGCACCACGACCGGGCTGTTATAGGTCGCACTCGGGCCCTCCAACTGCCCGATGAACCACAACCGCTGCTGCGCGAACGACAGCGGCAACCGCTCCGGACGCACCTGCGGCACCAACGCGGAACGCGCCACACCAGCACCCGACAACCGCGCCGCCAAACCCGCCACCGTCGGAGCCTCGAACAACGTCCGCAACGACACCTCAACACCCAGCACCGCCCGGATACGGCTCACCAACCGCACCGCCAGCAGCGAATGCCCACCCAGGACGAAGAAATCGTCATCGACGCCGACGGACTCCAGGCCCAGGACCTCGGCGAACGCCTGACACAGCAATTCCTCACGCACGTTCGCCGGGCCACGCCCGGAACCAGCGAGCACGGTGAAGTCAGGCGCCGGCAGCGCCCTGCGGTCCAGCTTCCCGTTCACCGTCAACGGCAGCGCCTCCAGCACCACCACCGCCGACGGCACCATGTACTCCGGCAACCGCGACGCGGCGAACTCCCGGACCACGTACGGCAACCCACCGAGGTTCGCACCATCAGCGGCCCCGGCCATCGGGACGACGTAGGCGACCAGCCGCTTGTCCCCCGTCTCGTCTTCCCGGGCGATCACGGCGGCCTGGGCAACCTGCGGGTGCGCGGCGATGACCGCCTGGATCTCACCCGGCTCGATCCGGAACCCACGCACCTTCACCTGCTCATCGGCACGCCCCAGATACACCAGGTTGCCCTCGGCATCCCAGCGCACCACATCCCCGGTCCGGTACAGGCGGCCACCACCGGCCGGGTCGGTGTCGAACGGGTCGGCCACGAACCGCTCCGCCGTCAGACCCGCACGCCCCACATACCCACGCGCCAACTGCACACCGGCCAGATACAACTCCCCCGCCACACCCACCGGCACCGGGCACAGCCGCTCATCCAGCACGAACACCCGCGTGTTCGCAACCGGACGCCCGATCGGCACCACCGACGACCCGTCGGGCCGCACCTGATACCCGGTCACGTCCACCGACGCCTCGGTCGGACCGTACAGGTTGAACAACCCCGCATCCGCACCGAACACGGCGAAGAACCGGTCCCGGACACCGGCGCCCAACGCCTCACCCGAACACACCACCCGCCGCAACGACCCGCACCGCCCGGCCTGCGGCACCGCCAAGAACGCCTCCAGCATCGAGGGCACGAAATGCACCGTGTCCACCCGCTGCTCACGCACCAGCTCGGCCACATACCCCGGATCCCGATGACCACCCGGCCGGGCCACCACCATCACCGCACCCTGGACCAGCGGCCAGAACAACTCCCACACCGACACATCGAACCCGAACGGCGTCTTGTGCAACACCCGCTCCCCCGGCGCCAGCCCGAACCGGTCCTGCATCCACACCAACCGGTTCACAATCCCGGCATGCGACACCACCACACCCTTCGGCACACCCGTCGACCCCGACGTATAGATCACATACGCCGGATTCCCCGACACCACCGACACCGGCACCGCATCACCGGACAACGCCGACACCCGCGGATCATCCACCACCACAACCGGCACCGAACCCGCAGCCACCCCAGCCCCGGACACCGCATCAGCGATCACACACACCGCACCCGCATCCGCCAGCACGAACGAGACCCGCTCCGCCGGCAGCTCCGGATCCACCGGCAGATACGCCGCCCCCGCCTTGAGCACCGCCAGCAACGCCACCACCATCTCCACACCCCGCGGCAGACACACCCCCACCACCGACTCCGGACCCACACCCAGCCCGCACAGATACCGCGCCAACCGGTTCGCCCGCGCATCCAACTCCGCATACGACACCGACACGCCCTCAAACACCACCGCCACAGCATCCGGAGTCCGCGCCACCTGCCCCGCGAACAACCCCGGCAACGTCCCCACCGGCACCTCGGCCGCCGTGTCGTTCCACTGGCGCAGCACCCGGTCCAGCTCCGTGCCATCCAGCACGCTCACCCCGGACAGCGGCGTCTGCGCACCGCCCTCCAGAGCGTCCTCCAGCGCCGCCACCAGGTCACCGACCGCCGTATGCAGCATCCCGGCAACCGCCCGCGGATCGATCGGCCCGACCGCATCCACCACGAGGCCAAGACCATCACCGTTGTCATCGACCGACACCGTCAACGGATAGTTCGTCTGCTCCCGGGAGAACACCGGCCGGAGGCCCTCGAATCCGCCGTCGTCGGCGGCGTCGGACTCACCAGCGCCCTGAGACCCGCCGGCGGTGTTGTGCCGGTAGTTGAACAGCGTGGTGAACAACGGCTCGTCCGCCGGCACCGCGCTGGCACGCTGGGCCAGCGCCAACGGCGCGTGCTCGTGCTCCAGCAGGCCGGCCAGCAGTCCACGCATCGCCGTGACCGCATCCAGCACACCGAGATCCCCGGTACGCACCCGCACCGGCAGGGTGTTCATGAACAGTCCAGGCACCCGGTCCGAGCCGGCGCCCGCGTTCATCCGCCCGAACAGCACCGTGCCGAACACCACGTCGTCACGGCCCGCAACCACCGCCAGCACCCGCGACCACGCCACATGCAGCACCGTCGCCGCACTGGCCCCCAGACTCCGCGAGACTTCCCGCAGCCGCGCCACCACACCGGCATCCAGAGGCATGGTCGCCCGCACCACGTCCGAACCGTCACCGCGCACGTCGCTGACTCCGAACGCCGCGGTCGGCTCCTCCACCCCGGCCAAAAGCTCCCGGAAGAACTCCTCGTGCTCCCCACTGTCCAGCCCGGCCCGGGCCTGCGCCACGAAGTCCCGGAACGGCAACGGCTCCGGCAGCGTCTCGGCACGCCCGGCCAGAATCGTCTGGATCTCGTCCAGCACGATGTCCAGCGCGGTGTGGTCCTGCACCAGATGATGCACCCGCACCAGCCCCAGCCACCGGCCACCAGAGACCTCGGCCACATGCAGATCCAGCAGCGGCGCACGCCCCAGATCCATCACCAACCCCACCACGGACATGAGCTCGGCCGCCGGATCCGCCGCATGGGTGTCAAGACTCACCTCAGTGACGGGAAGCGCCGCGGAGCGCCACACCACCTGCACCGGCTCCCGCAACCCCTGCCACACCACCGAGGTCCGGAACACATCATGCCGGTCGACCACCTGCTGCAACGCAGCGACGAACCCGTCCAGCCGGGACCGGTCATCGAACTCGATGACGCTCGGCAGCACATACGCGTCCTGACCGCCGTCGGCCAGCAGGTGGTGGAACAGAATCCCTTCCTGCAGCGGAGCCAGCGGGTAGATGTCCGCGACGTTGCCCGCACCACCCTCGACCCCGGAAACCACAGCCTGGACCTCGGCCTCGGTCAGCTCCACCAACGGCAGCATCTCCGGCGTGATCACCTGCGCCCCGTCCGGAATCAGGTTCTCCGGCACCACCACCGACACCGGAGCGGCCATCGACGCTAGGCCCGCCGGCGAGGGCGACAGGAACAGCGCCCGCACCGAGACCGACACACCCCGCACCCGCAGCCACTCCACCAGGCGCACGGCCAGCAGCGAATGCCCGCCCAGAGCGAAGAAGTCGTCATCGACTCCGACCGACTCCAGGCCCAGGACCTCGGCGAACGCCTGACACAGCACCTCCTCACGCACGTTGGCCGGGCCACGCCCGGAACCGGCGAGCGATGCGAAGTCCGGCGCCGGCAGCGCCCTGCGGTCCAGCTTGCCGTTCACCGTCAACGGCAGGGCCTCGAGCACCATCACCGCCGAGGGCACCATGTACTCCGGCAGCCGGGCGCCGACGTGCTCCCGCAACACGACCGGATCCGCCTCTGCCCCGGCCGCCGGGACCACGTAGGCGACCAGCCGCTTGTCACCAGTGGCGTCCTCCCGGACGATCACCGCGGCCTGAGAGATCTGCGGATGCCCGGCGATCACCGCCTCGATCTCGCCCGGCTCGATCCGGAACCCACGCACCTTCACCTGCTCATCGGCACGCCCCAGATACACCAGCTCACCCTCGGCGGACCAGCGCACCACGTCCCCGGTCCGGTACAGGCGGCCGCCACCGGCCGGGTCGGTGTCGAAGGGGTCGGCCACGAACCGGCCCGCGGTCAGACCCGCACGCCCCAGATAGCCGCGGGCCACCCCCGAACCCGCGATATACAACTCCCCGGGCACCCCCACCGGCACCGGAGCCAGCCGGTCGTCCAGCACGAACACCCGCGCCCCGCCGATCGGCCGCCCGATCGGCGGCACCCACCCCGCCTCCGGGCGCTGCGCGCCGTCATCGAACCACGCCGTGGCATACACCGTCGCCTCGGTCGGACCATAGATGTTGGCTACCGCAGCAGCGGGCAACGCCTCACGCACCGCACCCAGAACCCCTGCGGACAGGCCTTCACCCGCCAACACCACCGCCCCGGCCCCGGACAGACCACTGCCAGCACCCGACAGCACCCGCACCAACGCTGAAGGCACCGCACTGACCAACGAGACCTCGCCCACCCCGCCGGTCCCATCCGCCAACGCCAGCAGGTCCTCCACCACCTCCACACAACCGCCCGCGCACAACGGCCCCAGCAGCTCGAACACCGACACGTCAAAACTCAGTGACGTCGAACCCAACACACGCTCGAACTCCCCGGCCGCTCCGAAACGCGAACCCGCCCACGCCACCAACGCAGCCACCGAGCGATGCTCGACCACCACACCCTTCGGCGTCCCCGTCGACCCCGACGTGTAAATCACGTACGCCGCACACCCCGGCACCACCGGCACCGCCCCGCGAGGCGCACCGCCCTTCTCAGCCGCCAGCCCCGCAACCATCCCCGGATCGTCGAGTACCACCACCGGCTCAGCCCCCGCGGTACCCTCCAGCTCCGAGAGCGCCCCAGCCACCCCGGCCACTGTCAGCACACACACCGGCGCCGCATCAGAGAGCATGAAACCTATCCGCTCAGCCGGGTACTCCGGATCCACAGGCAGGTACGCGCCCCCCGCTTTCCACACCCCCAGCACCGCCACGATCATTTCCACACCGCGCGGCAGACACAGGCCCACCACCGACTCCGGGCCCACCCCCAACCCCGACAAATACCGCGCCAGACGATTCGCCCGAGCATCCAGCTCGGCGTACGAAACCTCGACCCCACCGCTCGCCACCGCCGGCGCATCAGGCGTCCGGGCCACCTGCGCCGCGAACAACTCCGGCACCGAGACCTCCGGTACCACGAAACCGGTGTGGTTCCACTGACGCAGCACGCGATCCGATTCGGCCACGCCCAATACGTCCACCCCGGACACCGGCAGCCCCGGATCGGCGAGCACCGCCTCCAATACCCTGACCAAACGTTCGGCAATCAGCGCGACGCTCGCAGCATCGAACAAAGCAGCTGCTCCCGTCACCGCACCCCGTATACCTGCTGGAGCGCCATCGACGTAGTACATCTCGCTGAGATTCAGGTCGACATCGAACTTTGCCACCGAAACCCCCGGCCGCGAGTCCGGGTGCGGTGCCGACGCGCCCCCGGTCCGCGGACCCGACGGGCCGCGGACCGCCTGAGCGTCCTTCTCAACGGTGAGCATCACCTGGAACAGCGGTTGCCTCGCGAGCGACCGGGCCGGGGCCAGCTCCTCCACCAGACGCTCGAACGGCACATCCTGATTCTCGAAGGCACGCCATCCCGTATCCCTGACCTGAGCGAGTAGCTGCTGAAAGGTCGGATCCCCTGACAGGTCGGTCCGGATCACGAGGGTGTTGACGAAGAACCCGATCAAATCATTCAGCGCGTCGTCGGTACGCCCGGCGACCGCGACCCCGATCGGGATGTCCGTACCGGCCCCCAGCTTCGAAAGCAGCACCGCCAACGCAGTCTGCAGCAGCATGAACACCGTGACGCCCTGCTCGCGCGCGACCTCGAGCAGTCGCGCGTGCGCGTCAGCGGAGATCTGCAGCGGAACTCTGTGCCCGCGATGGTCGGCGACGAGGGATCGCGGTCGATCGAAAGGCAGTTCCAGCTCTTCCGGCGCTCCGGCAAGGGCCTGGCGCCAGTAGGCGACCTGCTGGGACATCACACTGTCCGGGTCGTCCTCGCTGCCCAACAGCTCCCGCTGCCAGAGCGTGTAGTCCGCGTACTGCACCGGCAACGGTTCCCACTGTGGAGCACGACCCTCGAGACGCGCCTCATAGGCCGTGGTGAAGTCCCTGATGAACGGCTCCGTCGACCAGCCATCGCTGGCGATGTGGTGCATGACCACCGTCAAGACGTGTTCCTCGGGGCCGGTCGAAAACAGCCATGCTTGGATCGGCACCTCGGACTGGAGGTCGAACACATATTGCGTCGCTTCGTCGATCGCGGCGGGCAGGGCGTCAGCGGGCACCTCCCGCACGTGGAGCTCCCAATCCAGGCCGTCGATATCGAGGACGTTCTGGAACGGCTCTCCGTCGACTATAGGGAACACCGTGCGCAGCGCCTCGTGCCGCCCGATGACATCGCGCAACGCAGAACCCAGCGCGGCCGAGTCGAGTCGGCCAGGCAGCGGTACCACCGTCGGGATGTTGTAGGTCGTGCTCGGGCCCTCAAGCTGGCCGATGAACCACAGACGGCGCTGCGCATATGACAGCGGATACATCAGGACTCCTCCGAGTTTCGCATCGGCCGCAACGCCGGCCTGGCTGGCTTCTGGTTCTGGATCTGACGTGCAAGCCGGGCGACGGTCGGTTCGTTCAACAGCACCCGCAACGGCACTTCCACCTTGAGCAAAGAGCGGATGCGGCTGATCAGCCGCACCGCAAGCAGCGAGTTCCCCCCTAGGTCGAAGAAGTCGTCGTCGACTCCGACGGACTCCAGGCCCAGGACCTCGGCGAACGCCTGGCACAGCGCCTCTTCGCGCGCGTTGGCCGGAGCACGCCTGGAACTGGCGGGCGATGCGAAGTCCGGCGCCGGCAGCGCCTTGCGGTCCAGCTTGCCGTTCACCGTCAACGGCAGGGCCTCGAGCACCATCACCGCCGACGGCACCATGTACTCCGGCAACCGCGACGCGGCGAACTCCCGCAGCGTGCCCGGATCAGCCTGATCCCCGGCCACCGGGACGACATAGGCGACCAGCCGCTTGTCCCCCGTCTCGTCCTCGCGGGCGATCACGGCGGCCTGGGCGACCTGCGGGTGCGCGGCGATGACCGCCTGGATCTCACCCGGCTCGATCCGGAACCCACGCACCTTCACCTGCTCATCGGCACGCCCCAGATACACCAGCTCACCCTCGGCGGACCAGCGCACCACATCCCCGGTCCGGTACAACCGGCCACCACCGGCCGGGTCGGTGTCGAACGGGTCGGCCACGAACCGCTCCGCGGTCAGACCCGCACGCCCCACATACCCCCGCGCCAACTGCACACCGGCCAGATACAACTCACCCGCCACACCCACCGGCACCGGGCACAGCCGCTCATCCAGCACGAACACCCGCGTGTTCGCAACCGGACGCCCGATCGGCACCACCGACGACCCGTCGGGCCGCACCTGATACCCGGTCACGTCCACCGACGCCTCGGTCGGACCGTACAGGTTGAACAACCCCGCATCCGCACCGAACACGGCGAAGAACCGGTCCCGGACACCGGCGCCCAACGCCTCACCCGAACACACCACCCGCCGCAACGACCCGCACCGCCCGGCCTGCGGCACCGCCAAGAACGCCTCCAGCATCGAGGGCACGAAATGCACCGTGTCCACCCGCTGCTCACGCACCAGCTCGGCCACATACCCCGGATCCCGATGACCACCCGGCCGGGCCACCACCATCACCGCACCCTGGACCAGCGGCCAGAACAACTCCCACACCGACACATCGAACCCGAACGGCGTCTTGTGCAACACCCGCTCCCCCGGCGCCAGCCCGAACCGGTCCTGCATCCACACCAACCGGTTCACAATCCCGGCATGCGACACCACCACACCCTTCGGCACACCCGTCGACCCCGACGTATAGATCACATACGCCGGATTCCCCGACACCACCGACACCCCGGGATCAGCGGCCGACAACGCCGCCACCGCCGCCACCACCCCCGGATCATCCACAACCACCACCGGCACCGAACCAACGTCCACACCGGAAAGCACCCCGGCCACCACGGACTCCGTCAGCACACACACCGCACCCGCATCCGCCAACACGAACGAGACCCGCTCCGCCGGCAGCTCCGGATCCACCGGCAGATACGCCGCCCCCGCCTTGAGCACCGCCAGCAACGCCACCACCATCTCCACACCCCGCGGCAGACACACCCCCACCACCGACTCCGGACCCACACCCAGCCCGCACAGATACCGCGCCAACCGGTTCGCCCGCGCATCCAACTCCGCATACGACACCGACACGCCCTCGAACACCACCGCCACAGCATCCGGAGACCGCGCCACCTGCCCCGCGAACAACCCCGGCAACGTCCCCACCGGCACCTCGGCCGCCGTGTCGTTCCACTGACGCAGCACCCGGTCCAGCTCCGTGCCATCCAGCACGCTCACCCCGGACAGCGGCGTCTGCGCACCGCCCTCCAGAGCGTCCTCCAGCGCCGCCACCAGGTCACCGACCGCCGTATGCAGCATCCCGGCAACCGCCCGCGGATCGATCGGCCCGACCGCATCCACCATCAGACCGAGACCATCACCGTCGTCATCGACCGACACCGACAACGGATAGTTCGTCTGCTCCCGGGAGAACACCGGCCGGAGGCCCTCGAACCCGTCGCCGTGGGCCGCACCGTCACTCTCAGCGCCCTGAGACCCGCCGGCGGTGTTGTGCCGGTAGTTGAACAGCGTGGTGAACAACGGCTCGTCCGCCGGCACCGCGCTGGCACGCTGGGCCAGCGCCAACGGCGCATGCTCGTGCTCCAGCAACCCGGCCAGCAGTCCACGCATCGCCGTGACCGCATCCAGCACACCGAGATCCCCGGTACGCACCCGCACCGGCAGGGTGTTCATGAACAGTCCAGGCACCCGGTCCGAGCCGGCGCCCGCGTTCATCCGCCCGAACAGCACCGTGCCGAACACCACGTCGTCACGGCCCGCAACCACCGCCAGCACCCGCGACCACGCCACATGCATCACCGTCGCCGCACTGGCCCCCAACCGCCGGGCCACCTCCCGCAGCCGCACCACAACACCGGCATCCAGACCGCGTATTGCGTGAACAACCTCGGAACCGTCACCGCGCACGTCGCTGACTCCGAACGCCGCGGTCGGCTCCTCCACCCCGGCCAAAAGCTCCCGGAAGAACTCCTCGTGCTCCCCACTGTCCAGCCCGGCCCGGGCCTGCGCCACGAAGTCCCGGAACGGCAACGGCTCCGGCAGCGTCTCGGCACGCCCGGCCAGAATCGTCTGGATCTCGTCCAGCACGATGTCCAGCGCGGTGTGGTCCTGCACCAGATGATGCACCCGCACCAGCCCCAGCCACCGGCCACCAGAGACCTCGGCCACATGCAGATCCAGCAGCGGCGCACGCCCCAGATCCATCACCAACCCCACCACGGACATGAGCTCGGCCGCCGGATCCGCCGCATGGGTGTCAAGACTCACCTCAGTGACGGGAAGCGCCGCGGAGCGCCACACCACCTGCACCGGCTCCCGCAACCCCTGCCACACCACCGAGGTCCGGAACACATCATGCCGGTCGACCACCTGCTGCAACGCAGCGACGAACCCGTCCACCCGGGACCGGTCATCGAACTCGATGACGCTCGGCAGCACATACGCGTCCTGACCGCCGTCGGCCAGCAGGTGGTGGAACAGAATCCCTTCCTGCAGCGGAGCCAGCGGATAGATGTCCGCGACATTGCCCGCACCACCCTCGACCCCGGAAACCACCGCCTGGACCTCGGCCTCGGTCAGCTCCACCAGCGGCAGCATCTCCGGCGTGATCACCTGCGCCCCGTCCGGAATCAGGTTCTCCGGCACCGAAACCGACACCGCACCCGACGCAGCCGCCAACCTCGCCGGCGTCGGAGCCTCGAACAGCGTCCGCACCGACACCGACACACCCCGCACCCGCAGCCACTCCACCAGGCGCACCGCCAGCAGCGAATGCCCGCCCAGAGCGAAGAAGTCATCCTCCACCCCGACCGACTCCAGCCCGAGGACCTCGGCGAACGCCTGACACAGCACCTCCTCACGCACATTCGCCGGGCCACGCCCGGAACCGGTGAGCGATGCGAAGTCCGGCGCCGGCAGCGCCTTGCGGTCCAGCTTGCCGTTCACCGTCAACGGCAGGGCCTCGAGCACCATCACCGCCGACGGCACCATGTACTCCGGCAACCGCGACGCGGCGAACTCCCGCAGCGTGCCCGGATCAGCCTGATCCCCGGCCGCCGGGACGACGTAGGCGACCAGCCGCTTGTCCCCCGTCTCGTCTTCCCGGGCGATCACGGCGGCCTGGGCGACCTGCGGGTGCGCGGCGATGACCGCCTGGATCTCACCCGGCTCGATCCGGAACCCACGCACCTTCACCTGCTCATCGGCCCGCCCCAGATACACCAGCTCACCCTCGGCGGACCAGCGCACCACATCCCCGGTCCGGTACAACCGGCCACCACCGACCGGGTCGGTGTCGAACGGGTCGGCCACGAACCGCTCCGCCGTCAGACCCGCACGCCCCACATACCCACGCGCCAACTGCACACCGGCCAGATACAACTCCCCCGCCACACCCACCGGCACCGGGCACAGCCGCTCATCCAGCACGAACACCCGCGTGTTCGCAACCGGACGCCCGATCGGCACCACCGACGACCCGTCGGGCCGCACCTGATACCCGGTCACGTCCACCGACGCCTCGGTCGGACCGTACAGGTTGAACAACCCCGCATCCGCACCGAACACGGCGAAGAACCGGTCCCGGACACCGGCGCCCAACGCCTCACCCGAACACACCACCCGCCGCAACGACCCGCACCGCCCGGCCTGCGGCACCGCCAAGAACGCCTCCAGCATCGAGGGCACGAAATGCACCGTGTCCACCCGCTGCTCACGCACCAGCTCGGCCACATACCCCGGATCCCGATGACCACCCGGCCGGGCCACCACCATCACCGCACCCTGGACCAGCGGCCAGAACAACTCCCACACCGACACATCGAACCCGAACGGCGTCTTGTGCAACACCCGCTCCCCCGGCGCCAGCCCGAACCGGT
This sequence comes from Streptomyces sp. Ag109_O5-1, assembly GCF_003814875.1. Lineage (GTDB taxonomy): Bacteria > Actinomycetota > Actinomycetes > Streptomycetales > Streptomycetaceae > Streptomyces > Streptomyces sasae. Next base: position 5,059,478 of record NZ_RKQF01000001.1, read on the forward strand.
CCTGCATCCACACCAACCGGTTCACAATCCCGGCATGCGACACCACCACACCCTTCGGCACACCCGTCGACCCCGACGTATAGATCACATACGCCGGATTCCCCGACACCACCGACACCGGCACCGCATCACCGGACAACGCCGACACCCGCGGATCATCCACCACCACAACCGGCACCGAACCCGCAGCCACCCCAGCCCCGGACACCGCATCAGCGATCACACACACCGCACCCGCATCCGCCAGCACGAACGAGACCCGCTCCGCCGGCAGCTCCGGATCCACCGGCAGATACGCCGCCCCCGCCTTGAGCACCGCCAGCAACGCCACCACCATCTCCACACCCCGCGGCAGACACACTCCCACCACCGACTCCGGGCCCACACCCAGCCCGCACAGATACCGCGCCAACCGGTTCGCCCGCGCATCCAACTCCGCATACGACACCGACACGCCCTCAAACACCACCGCCACAGCATCCGGAGACCGCGCCACCTGCCCCGCGAACAACCCCGGCAACGTCCCCACCGGCACCTCGGCCGCCGTGTCGTTCCACTGGCGCAGCACCCGGTCCAGCTCCGTGCCATCCAGCACGCTCACCCCGGACAGCGGCGTCTGCGCACCGCCCTCCAGAGCGTCCTCCAGCGCCGCCACCAGGTCACCGACCGCCGTATGCAGCATCCCGGCAACCGCCCGCGGATCGATCGGCCCGACCGCATCCACCACGAGGCCAAGACCATCACCGTTGTCATCGACCGACACCGTCAACGGATAGTTCGTCTGCTCCTGGATGAAGACCGGCCGGAGGCCCTCGAACCCGTCGCCGTCGGCGGCGTCGGACTCACCAGCGCCCTGAGACCCGCCGGCGGTGTTGTGCCGGTAGTTGAACAGCGTGGTGAACAACGGCTCGTCCGCCGGCACCGCGCTGGCACGCTGGGCCAGCGCCAACGGCGCGTGCTCGTGCTCCAGCAGGCCGGCCAGCAGTCCACGCATCGCCGTGACCGCATCCAGCACACCGAGATCCCCGGTACGCACCCGCACCGGCAGGGTGTTCATGAACAGTCCAGGCACCCGGTCCGAGCCGGCGCCCGCGTTCATCCGCCCGAACAGCACCGTGCCGAACACCACGTCGTCACGGCCCGCAACCACCGCCAGCACCCGCGACCACGCCACATGCATCACCGTCGCCGCGCTGGCCCCCAACCGCCGGGCCACCTCCCGCAGCCGCACCCCCAGATCAGCATCCAGATCACGTATTGCGTGAACAACCTCGGAACCGTCACCGCGCACGTCGCTGACTCCGAACGCCGCGGTCGGCTCCTCCACCCCGGCCAAAAGCTCCCGGAAGAATTCCTCGTGCTCCCCAGTCTCGAGCCCGGCCCGGGCCTGGGCCACGAAGTCCCGGAACGGCAACGGCTCCGGCAACTCCTCGCCACGCCCGGCCAGGATCGTCTGGATCTCGTCCAGCACGATGTCCATCGCGGTGTGGTCCTGCACCAGATGATGCGTCCGCACCAGCCCCAGCCACCGGCCACCAGAGACCTCGGCCACATGCAGATCCAGCAGCGGCGCACGCCCCAGATCCATCGACAGCCCGACCGCAGAAATCAGGTCCGCCGCCAAATCGGTGCCGTCCGCGGCGGCAAGGCTCACCTCGGTCACCGACAACGCCGCCGAACGCCACACCACCTGCACCGGCTCCCGCAACCCCTGCCACACCACCGAGGTCCGGAACACATCATGCCGGTCGACCACCTGCTGCAACGCAGCGACGAACCCGTCCACCCGGGACCGGTCATCGAACTCCAGCACGAACGGCGTCACATAGGTGTCGTCACCGCCGTCGGCCAGCAGGTGGTGGAACAGAATCCCTTCCTGCAGCGGAGCCAGCGGATAGATGTCCGCGACATTGCCCGCACCACCCTCGACCCCGGAAACCACCGCCTGGACCTCGGCCTCGGTCAGCTCCACCAGCGGCAGCATCTCCGGCGTGATCACCTGCGCCCCGTCCGGAATCAGGTTCTCCGGCACCACCACCGACACCGCACCCGACGCAGCCGCCAGCCTCGCCGGCGTCGGCGCCTCAAACAGCGTCCGCACCGACACCGACACACCCCGCACCCGCAGCCACTCCACCAGGCGCACCGCCAGCAGCGAATGCCCGCCCAGGACGAAGAAGTCGTCATCGACCCCGACGGACTCCAGCCCGAGGACCTCGGCGAACGCCTGACACAGCACCTCCTCACGCACATTCGCCGGAGCACGCCCGGAACCGGTGAGCGATGCGAAGTCCGGCGCCGGCAGCGCCCTGCGGTCCAGCTTGCCGTTCACCGTCAACGGCAGCGCCTCGAGCACCATCACCGCCGACGGCACCATGTACTCCGGCAACCGCGACGCGGCGAACTCCCGCAGCGTGCCCGGATCAGCCTGATCCCCGGCCGCCGGGACGACGTAGGCGACCAGCCGCTTGTCCCCAACGGCGTCCTCCCGGACGATCACCACGGCCTGGGCGACCTGCGGATGCCGGGCGACGACCGCCTGCACCTCGCCCGGCTCGATCCGGAACCCCCGGATCTTCACCTGATCATCCGCCCGGCCCGCGAACACCAACGCCCCATCGGCATCCCAGCGCACCACGTCCCCGGTCCGGTACAACCGGCCACCACCGACCGGGTCGGTGTCGAACGGGTCGGCCACGAACCGGCCCGCGGTCAGACCCGCACGCCCCACATACCCACGCGCCAACTGCACACCGGCCAGATACAACTCACCCGCCACACCCACCGGCACCGGAGCAAGCCGCTCATCCAGCACGTACGCCCGCACGTTCCACATCGGCCTACCGATCGGAACAGCCGTCTCACCCATCCCAGGCACACACTCCTGCGAAGTCACCGACACCGACGCCTCGGTCGGCCCATAGGTGTTGTGCAGGTGCGCACCCGGCAGCACCTCGAAGAACCGGTCACGCAGGACCGTGGACAACTCCTCACCACCACTGAACACCTGACGCAGCGACACACACCCGCCCGCAGCCGGCTCAGCCACGAACAATTCCAGCATCGCCGGCACGAATTCGACTGCCGTCACCCCCTGCTCCCGCACCAGCCCCACGAGGTAAGCCGGATCCCGGTGCCCACCCGGACGCGCCACGACCAGCCTGGCACCACAGACCAACGGGAGGAACAACTCCCACACCGACACATCGAAACCGATCGGGGTCTTGTGCAGGATCCGGTCCGACGCACCCAGGCCGTACTCATCCAACAGCCACCAGATGAGGTTGACCGCTCCCCAATGCGGCGTGACAACCCCCTTCGGCACCCCCGTCGAACCCGACGTGTAGATCACATACGCCGACTGCCCGGGCAACACACAGACGTCCAACGCCTCAGCCGACACCGACGACACCGTCGAAACCACCTGAGGATCGTCCACAAGCACCACCGGCAGCGAACCCGCAGCCACCCCGGCCCCGCAGGCCACATCCGTGACCACACACACCGCACCCGCATCCGCCAGCATGAACGAGATCCGCTCGGCCGGCAGCTCCGGATCCACCGGCAGATACGCCGCCCCCGTCTTCAACACCGCCAGCAACGCCACCACCAGCTCCACGCCCCGCTCCAGACACACCCCCACCACAGACTCCGCACCCACACCCAGCCCGGAGAGGTAGCGGGCCAGACGGTTCGCCCGCGCATCCAACTCCGCATACGACACCGACACACCCTCGAACACCACCGCCACAGCATCCGGAGTCCGCGCCACCTGCGCAGCGAACAACTCCGGCAACGTCCCCGCCGGCACCACGGCCGCCGTGTCGTTCCACTCCACCAGCACCCGACGCCGCTCACCGGCATCCAGCACATCCACCCCGGACACCCGCAGCCCCGGATCGGCGACAACCGCCTCCAGCACCCGCATCAGACGCCCGACGATCACCGCCACCGTCTCCGCATCAAACAGATCCGCCGACCCGATCACCACACCCCGCAACCCCGCCGGAGCACCCTCCACCGCGAAGACCTCGGACACCGTCACGTCCAGGTCGAACTTCGCCGCGGCCACCGCCGTGGCCGAGGCCGTGTGGCCGCCGGCCCGCACGCCCGGCAGCTCCAGCTCCGCGGCGGCGTTGTTCTGCACGGTGAGCATCACCTGGAACAACGGATGCCGCGACAGTGAGCGGGCCGGGGCGAGTTCCTCCACCAACCGCTCGAACGGCACATCCTGATGCTCGAACCCGGCCAGACTCACCTCACGCACCCGAGCCAGCAGCTGCTCGAACGTCGGATCCCCCGACACATCCGTGCGCATCACCAGCGTGTTGACGAAGAACCCGACCAGATCATCGAGCGCCTCATCCGTACGCCCCGCGACCGTCGCACCGATCGGAATGTCGGTGCCCGCACCCAGCTTCGCCAGCAGCACCGCCAGCGCGGCCTGCAGCAGCATGAACACCGTCACACCCTGCTCACGCGCCACCCGCAGCAGCCGCCCGTGCACCTCGGCCGGAATCTCCACCGGCACCGCGTGCCCGCGATAGCTCGGCACCGCCGGACGCGGCCGGTCGGCCGGCAGCACCAGCTCCTCCGGCGCACCCGCCAGCACCTGCCGCCAGTAGGCGACCTGCCGCGAGATCACACTCTCCGGGTCCTGCTTATCACCGAGCAGTTCGCGCTGCCACAGCGTGTAGTCCGCGTACTGCACCGGCAACGGCTCCCACACCGGCACCCGCCCCTCAAGACGCGCCGCATACGCACCCGAGACATCCTTGGCCAACGGCGCCGTCGACCAGCCGTCCCCGGCGATGTGATGCACCACCACCACCAGGACATGCTCGTCCGAGCCATCAGTGAACAGCCACGCCCGGATCGGCACCTCAACCGCCAGATCGAACGCGTACTCCGTTGCGCGTGCGACCGCATCCGCCAGCTGCCCGGCAGCCACCTCGACCGCCTCCAGCTCCCAGTCCAGGTCCTCGATGTCGAGGATCTGCTGGAAGGGCTCCCCGTCCTCGGCCGTGGGGAACACCGTGCGCAGCACCTCGTGCCGCCCGATCACATCCCGCAACGCCGCCGCGAGCGCGGCCGTGTCCACATCACCGGACAACCCCAGGACGGTCGGGATGTTGTAGAGCGCGCTCGCCCCCTCCAACTGCCCGATGAACCACAACCGCTGCTGCGCGAACGACAGCGGCAACCGCTCCGGACGCACCTGCGGCACCAACGCCGCCCGCGCCACACCAGCACCCGACAACCGCTGCACCAAACCCGCCACCGTCGGAGCCTCAAACAACGTCCGCAACGACACCTCAACACCCAGCACCGCCCGGATACGGCTCACCAGGCGCACCGCCAGCAATGAATGACCGCCCAGGACGAAGAAGTCGTCATCGACGCCGACGGACTCCAGGCCCAGGACCTCGGCGAACGCCTGACACAGCAATTCCTCACGCACGTTCGCCGGGCCACGCCCGGAACCAGCGAGCACGGTGAAGTCAGGCGCCGGCAGCGCCCTGCGGTCCAGCTTCCCGTTGGGCGTGAGCGGCAGCGCCTCGAGCACCACCACCGCCGACGGCACCATGTACTCCGGCAACCGCGACGCCACGAACTCCCGCACCACGGACGGCAACCCGTCGACGTCCGCACCAGCCCCAGCCCCAGCCACCGGGACGACGTAGGCGACCAGCCGCTTGTCCCCCGTCTCGTCCTCCCGGGCAATGACCGCGGCCTGAGCGACCTGCGGGTGCGCGGCCAGGACCGCCTGGATCTCACCCGGCTCGATCCGGAACCCACGCACCTTCACCTGCTCATCAGCCCGGCCCAGGTACACCAGCTCGCCCTCGGCACTCCAGCGCACCACATCCCCGGTCCGGTACAGCCGGCCACCGCCGACCGGGTCGGTGTCGAAGGGGTCGGCCACGAACCGCTCCGCCGTCAGACCCGCACGCCCCACATACCCACGCGCCAAACCCGCCCCGCCGATATACAGCTCCCCGGCCACCCCGACCGGCACCGGGCACAGCCGGTCATCGAGCACGAACACCCGGGTGTTGGCGATCGGACCACCGATCGAGACCACCGCCCCGTCATCGGCACCCAATCCCTTGGCCGTCGACCAGATCGTAGTCTCGGTCGGACCATACAAATTCGTCACCGACGCGGCCCGGGTCACCAACTCCCGCGCCAACCCGCCCGGCAACGCCTCGCCACCGACCAGCACCCGCACCCCATCCCAGACACCGGCATCGGCATCCGCATCGGGGTCGCCGACGAGCGCCTGCCACAGACTCGGCGTGCCCTGCACCACAGTCGCAGCACACGAGCGCACCAACTCCCGCAACAGCCGCGGATCCCTTACCTGCTCCCGCCCGGCAAGCACCACAGCTGCACCGGTCACCAACGGCAGATACAACTCCAAACCCGCGATATCGAACCCGACCGTAGTCACCGCCAACAGGCGGTCACCGGGCGCCAGCCCGAACCGATCCTGCATCGAGGCCAGGAAGTTCGCCAATGACCCATGCTCAACCCCCACCCCCTTCGGCACCCCCGTTGAACCCGACGTGTAGATCACATACGCCAACTGTCCCAACAAGGGTGAAACCGACAGCGGGCCATCGGCCATAGACGACACCGCCGCCACCACCACCGGATCATCCACCACCACCGGCACCGGCGCGTGCGCCGAACCATCAACTCCGGAGAGCACTCCACCGCAGACCACATCAGTGATCACACATACCGCACCAGCATTGGCCAGCATGAACGCGATCCGCTCGGCCGGCAGCTCCGGGTCGACCGGCAGATACGCCGCCCCCGCCTTGAGCACCGCCAGCAGCGCGACCACCATGTCCACGCCGCGCTCCAGGCACACCGCCACGACCGACTCGCGACCCACACCCAGCCCGGACAGATGCCGCGCCAGACGATTCGCCCGCGCATCCAGTTCGGCATAGGACAGCTCGACGCCATCACCCATCACCGCCGTCGCGTGCGGGTTCCGCGCCACCTGCCCGGCGAAGAGCTCCGGCACCGTCCCCGCCGGCGCCTCGGCCGCCGTGTCGTTCCACTCCACCAGCACCCGACGCCGCTCACCGGCATCCAGTACGTCCACCCCGGAGATCCGCAGCCCCGGTTCGGTGACCACGGTCTCCAGCACCCGCACCAGACGCTCGGCGATCATCGCCACCGTCTCCGGGTCGAACAGATCCGTCGACCCGGTCAGCCCTCCACGAAGCCCGGCAGGGGCGCCCTCGGCATTGAAGACAGAACTAACGGTGACGTCCAGATCGAATTTCGCCGCGGACGCCCCTGCGGACATCCCCGCGGACCCCCCTGCGGCCGGCGCGTGCCCGCCGGCTCGCACCCCCGGCAGCTCCAGCACGGCCTCGGCGTTGTTCTGCACGGTGAGCATCACCTGGAACAACGGATGCCGCGACAGCGACCGGGCGGGGGACAGTTCCTCCACCAGAAGCTCGAATGGAACGTCTTGGCTCCCGAGCGCCGAAAGCCCGGCGTCGCGGACCCTGCTCAGCAACTCCACAAAGGTGGGATCGCCTGACAGGTCGGAACGAATGATCAGGGTGTTGACAAAGAATCCGACCAGATCGTCCAACCCCTCATCGGTACGCCCGGCGACCGCCGAGCCGATCGGGATGTCCTCACCGGCACCCAGCTTGGACAGCAGGACCGCCAGCGCTGCCTGCACCACCATGAACACCGTCGCACCCTGCTCACGCGCGACCCGCAGCAGCCCGGCATGCACCTCGGCCGGAACGTGCAACGGAACAGTGTGCCCGCGATGGCTGGACACCGCCGGACGCGGACGATCCGTCGGCAGTGTCAGCTCCTCCGGCGCCCCGGCCAGCGCCTGTCGCCAGTACGCGAGCTGCTGGGAGATCAGACTCTCCGTATCGTCCCTGCTACCGAGCAGCTCGCGCTGCCACAGCGCGTAGTCCGCATATTGACCCGGCAGCGGCGCCCACTGCGGAGCCCGCCCCTCGGACCGCGCGGCGTACGCAATCGAGACATCCCTGGCCAGCGGAGCCATCGACCAACCGTCTGCGGCGATGTGGTGCACAACCACCACCAGGACGTGCTTATCCGGCCGGGCCGTGAACAGCCATGCCCGGATGGGGACTTCCGTCTCGAGGTGGAACACACAGCCCTTCGCTGCTTCCGCCGCGGTGACTAGCTCATCGGCGGCGACCTCGACTACCTGGAGTTGCCAAGCTAGATCGTCGATGTCGAGGATTCGCTGATAGGGCTCGCCATCAGCGGTCGGAAACACCGTACGCAGCACCTCGTGCCGCCCGATCACATCCCGCAACGCCGCACCCAACGCCACGGAGTCAACGTCGCCCGAGAGCCCCAACATCATCGGGATGTTGTAGAGCACACTCGGCCCCTCCAGCTGTCCGATGAACCACAACCGGCGCTGAGCGAACGACAACGGAAGCATCAGGACTCCTCTGAATTGCGCATCGGCCGAAACGCCGGCCTGGTCGACTTCCGATTTCTCACACGGGCTGCGAGCCCGGCCACCGTCGGAGCCTCGAACAAGGTTCGTATGTCCATCTCGATTCCCAGGGCCGCGCGGATCCTGCTGATCAGCCGCACTGCAAGCAGGGAATGTCCACCCAGAGCGAAGAAGTCGTCATCGACTCCGACGGACTCCAGGCCGAGGACCTCGGCGAACGCCTGGCACAACGCCTCCTCGCGGGCGTTGGCTGGAGCACGCCCGGAGCCGGCTGCGGACGCGAGGTCCGGCGCCGGCAGCGCCCTGCGGTCCAGCTTCCCGTTGGGCGTGAGCGGCAGCGCCTCGAGCACCACCACCGCCGAGGGCACCATGTACTCCGGCAACCGGGCGCCGACGTGCTCCCGCACCACGGACGGCAACCCGTCGACGTCCGCACCATCACCGTCCCCGGCCGCCGGGACGACGTAGGCGACCAGACGCTTGTCCCCCGTCTCGTCCTCCCGGGCGATGACCGCGGCCCGGGCGACCTGCGGGTGCGCGGCGATGACCGCCTGGATCTCACCCGGCTCGATCCGGAACCCACGCACCTTCACCTGCTCATCGGCACGCCCCAGGTACACCAGGTTGCCCTCGGCATCCCAGCGCACCACATCCCCGGTCCGGTACAACCGGCCACCACCGGCCGGGTCGGTGTCGAAGGGGTCGGCCACGAACCGGCCCGCGGTCAGACCCGCACGCCCCACATACCCACGCGCCAGACCCGCCCCGGCCACATACAACTCCCCGGCCACCCCGACCGGCACCGGGCACAGCCGCTCGTCCAGCACATAGGCCCGGGCGTTGAGGATAGGACCACCGATATTCGGCACATCCCCGGCCGACAGCACGCCCGACATGGCCGCACACACCGTCGTCTCCGTAGGCCCGTACGCATTGACCAACCGCCGCCCCGGAGCCCACCGGGCCACCAACTCCCCACCCAGCGCCTCACCGGCCGACACCAGCGTGGTCACCGAACCCAGATCCGCCGGATCCAGTACCTCCAGCACCGCCGGCGGCAACGTCACATGCGTCACGCCATGCCGCGCCACCACACCGGCCAGCCCCGCACCCGGCAACAGCTCCCGAGCCGGCGCCACCACCAAACACGCACCCGAGCCCAACGACACGAAGACTTCAGCGCCGGCCGCATCGAATCCCACCGACGCGAACTGCAACACCCTGCTGCCCACGCCGATCGCGAACCGCCGTGCCTGGGCAGCCACCAGACTCCCCAGCCCCGTATGCGTCACGACCACGCCCTTCGGCAACCCCGTCGACCCCGAGGTGTAGATCACATACGCCGGATGATCCAGAAGCAGAGGCACCGACAGCGGACCATCAGCCATCGACGAAACCGCCGCCACCACCACCGGATCATCCACAACCACCACCGGCGCCGAACCAACGTTTACACCGGCCCCCGACAGCGCTCCCACACAGGCGGCATCGGCGATCACACACACCGCACCCGCGTCCGCCAGCATGAACGAGATCCGCTCCGCCGGCAGCTCCGGGTCGACCGGCAGATACGCCGCCCCCGCCTTCAGCACCGCCAGCAACGCCACCACCATCTCCACACCCCGCGGCAGACACAGACCCACCACCGCCTCCGGACCCACACCCAGCCCGGAGAGGTAGCGGGCCAGACGGTTCGCCCGCGCATCCAACTCCGCATACGACACCGACACGCCCTCGAACACCACCGCCACAGCATCCGGCGTCCGCGCCACCTGCCCCGCGAACAACTCCGGCACCGTCCCCGCCGGCACCACGGCCGCCGTGTCGTTCCACTCCACCAGCACCCGACGCCGCTCACCGGCATCCAGTACGTCCACCCCAGAGATCCGCAGCCCCGGATCGGCGACAACCGCCTCCAGCACCCGCACCAGACGCCCGACGATCACCGCCACCGTCTCCGGATCGAACAGATCCGCCGACCCGATCACCCCGCCATGAAGCCCAGCAGGGACACCCTCGGCACCGAAGACCTCAGAGACGGTCACGTCCAGGTCGAACTTCGCCACCGACGCCGCTGCGGCCGAGGCCGCGTGGCCGCCGGCCCGCACGCCCGGCAGCTCCAGCTCCGCGGCGGCGTTGTTCTGCACCGTGAGCATCACCTGGAACAACGGATGCCGGGACAGTGAGCGGGCCGGAGCCAGCTCCTCCACCAGCCGCTCGAACGGCACATCCTGATGCTCGAACCCGGCCAGGCTCGTCTGCCGCACCCGAGCCAGCAGCTCGGTGAACGTCGGATCGCCCGACACATCCGTGCGCATCACCAGCGTGTTGACGAAGAACCCGACCAGATCATCGAGCGCCTCATCCGTACGCCCCGCGACCGTCGCACCGATCGGAATGTCGGTGCCCGCACCCAGCTTCGCCAGCAGCACCGCCAGCGCGGCCTGCAGCAGCATGAACACCGTCACACCCTGCTCACGCGCCACCGCCAGCAGCCGCCCGTGCACCTCGGCCGGAACCCGCAACGGCACCGCGTGCCCGCGATGACTCGCCACCGCCGGACGCGGCCGGTCGGCCGGCAGCGCCAGCTCCTCCGGCGCACCCGCCAGCACCTGCCGCCAGTAGGCGACCTGCCGCGAGATCACACTCTCCGGATCGTCCTCGTCACCGAGCAGTTCACGCTGCCACAGCGTGTAGTCCGCGTACTGCACCGGCAACGGCTCCCACACCGGCACCCGCCCCTCAAGACGCGCCGCATACGCGCCCGAGACATCCTTGGCCAACGGCGCCGTCGACCAGCCGTCCCCGGCGATGTGATGCACCACCACCACCAGGACATGCTCGTCCGAGCCATCGGTGAACAGCCACGCCCGGATCGGCACCTCAACCGCCAGATCGAACGCGTACCCGGCCGCCGCCGCAACCTGCTCAGGCAGATCAGCCGGGGCCACCTCCACAACCCGCAGCTCCCACTCCAGATCATCGATGTCGAGGATCTGCTGGAACGGCTGCCCGTCCTCGGCCGTGGGGAACACGGTGCGCAGCACCTCGTGCCGCCCGATCACATCCCGCAACGCCGCCGCGAGCGCGGCCGTGTCCACATCACCGGACAACCCCAGTGCCGTCGGGATGTTGTAGAGCGCGCTCGCCCCCTCCAACTGCCCGATGAACCACAACCGCTGTTGCGCGAACGACAGCGGCAACCGCTCCGGACGCACCTGCGGCACCAACGCGGAACGCGCCACACCAGCACCCGACAACCGCGCCGCCAAACCCGCCACCGTCGGAGCCTCAAACAACGTCCGCAACGACACCTCAACACCCAGCACCGCCCGGATACGGCTCACCAACCGCACCGCCAGCAGCGAATGCCCACCCAGGACGAAGAAGTCGTCATCGACCCCGACGGACTCCAGGCCCAGGACCTCGGCGAACGCCTGACACAGCAATTCCTCACGCACGTTCGCCGGGCCACGCCCGGAACCGGCGAGCGATGCGAAGTCCGGCGCCGGCAGCACCTTGCGGTCCAGCTTCCCGTTCACCGTGAGCGGCAGCGCCTCCAGCACCACCACCGCCGACGGCACCATGTACTCCGGCATCCGCGACGCCACGAACTCCCGCATCTCAGACGGCAACGCGTCGACGTCCACACCATCACCAGCCCCAGCCGCCGGGACGACGTAGGCGACCAGCCGCTTGTCGCCAGTGGTGTCCTCCCGGGCGATGACCGCGGCCTGGGCGACCTGCGAGTGCGCGGCCAGGACCGCCTGGATCTCACCCGGCTCGATCCGGAACCCACGCACCTTCACCTGCTCATCGGCACGCCCCACGAAGACCAGCTCACCGGACTCCGACCACCGCACCACGTCCCCGGTCCGGTACAAACGCTCCCCCAGACCGAACGGGTCGGCCACGAACCGGCCCGCGGTCAGACCCGCACGCCCCACATACCCACGCGCCAGCTGCGCCCCGGCCACATACAACTCTCCCGCGACCCCGACCGGGACCGGAGCCAGCCGGTCATCGAGCACGAACACCCGCAGACCGGGAATCCCCCGCCCGACCACACTGGCCGTCGTTCCTGTGTCCCCCGCCTCAAGCGCACGGTACGTGACATGCACGGTGGTCTCGGTGATCCCGTACATGTTGACCAGACGCGGTCCACCCTCCGGCCGCCGCGCCCACCAGTCAGCCAACCGCGCCGGCTCCAACGCCTCCCCACCGAACACCACAGCCCGCAGCGACTCACCCGAGGCCGCCCGCCCCGCCTCAGCCGCGACCAACTGGTAGAACGCCGAGGGCGTCTGACTCAGGACCGTGACCCGCTCGCGCTCAAGCAGATCCCAGAACTCCTCCGGAGACCGCGACACCGCATACGAGACCACCACGACCCGCCCACCGTGCAGCAGCGCCCCCCACAACTCCCACACCGAGAAGTCGAACGCAAACGAATGGAACCAGCTCCACACGTCCCCCGACCCGAACTCGAACAGCCCCACCGCCGCCGCGAACAGACTCGCCACATTGCGATGAGTCACCGCCACGCCCTTCGGACGGCCCGCCGACCCGGACGTGTAGATCACATACGCAGGGTGATCCAGCAACAGAGGACTGCCACACTCCGCCGACGTCAGACCGCTGTCATCCAGCCCGGCAACATGCGCAGCCACCTCAGGATCATCCAGCACAAGCACCGGAACATCCACCGCAGGCACAGCCGCGACACACCCCGCCTCGGTGAACACCAACGACGGACGGGCATCAGCGAGCATGAAGGCGATCCGCTCGGCCGGGTACTCCGGATCCACCGGCAGATACGCCGCACCCGCCTTCAACACCGCCAGCAGCGCCACCACCAGATCGGCCGAACGCTCCATCACCACCGCGACCACCGACTCCGGACCCACACCCCGCCCGGCCAGCAACCGGGCCAGACGATTCGCCCGCCCGTCCAACTCCGCATACGTCAGCCGCTCGTCGCCAGCCACCACCGCCACAGCATCCGGGATCCGCGCCACCTGCCCGGCGAACAACTCCGGCACCGTCCCCGCCGGCACCACGGCCGCCGTGTCGTTCCACTCCACCAGCACCCGACGCCGCTCACCGGCATCCAGCACGCCCACCGCCGACAGCGGCACCTGCGCACCGCCCTCCAGGCCCTCCTCCAACGCCGCCACCAGGTCACCGACCGCCGTATGCAGCATCCCGGCAACCGCCCGCGGATCGATCGACCCGACCGCATCCACTACCAGACTAAGTTCATCACCGTTGTCATCGACCGACACCGTCAACGGGTAGTTGGTCCGATCCCGGAGGAAGACCGGCCGGAGGCCCTCGATCCCGTCGCCGTCGGCGGCACCGGGCTCACCAGCGCCCTGAGACCCGCCGGCGGTGTTGTGCCGGTAGTTGAGCAGCGTGGTGAACAACGGCTCATTCGCCGGCACCGCGCTGGCACGCTGGGCCACCGCCAACGGCGCATGCTCGTGCTCCAGCAGGCCGGCCAGCAGTCCACGCATCGCCGTGACCGCATCCAGCACACCGAGATCCCCGGTACGCACCCGCACCGGCAGGGTGTTCATGAACAACCCCGGCACCCGGTCCGAGCCGGCACCCGCGTTCATCCGCCCGAACAGCACCGTGCCGAACACCACGTCGTCACGGCCCGCAACCACCGCCAGCACCCGCGACCACGCCACATGCATCACCGTGGCAGGACTCGCCCCCAACCGCCGGGCCACCTCCCGCAGCCGCACCACAACACCGGCATCCAGGCCACGTATTGCGTGAACAACCTCGGAACCGTCACCGCGCACGTCGCTGACTCCGAACGCCGCGGTCGGCTCCTCCACCCCGGCCAAAAGCTCCCGGAAGAACTCCTCATGCTCCCCAGTCGCCAGCCCGGCCCGGGCCTGCGCCACGAAGTCCCGGAACGGCAACGGCTCCGGCAACTCCTCGCCACGCCCGGCCAGGATCGTCTGGATCTCGTCCAGCACGACATCCATCGCGGTGTGGTCCTGCACCAGATGATGCGTCCGCACCAGCCCCAGCCACCGGCCACCAGAGACCTCGGCCACATGCAGATCCAGCAGCGGCGCACGCCCCAGATCCATCACCAACGCCACCACCGACACGAGATCCGCTACGGGATCCGCCGACTCGGTGTCGAGGCTCACCTCGGTCACCGACAACGCCGCCGAACGCCACACCACCTGCACCGGCTCCCGCAACCCCTGCCACACCACCGAGGTCCGGAACACATCATGCCGGTCGACCACCTGCTGCAACGCAGCGACGAACCCGTCCACCCGGGACCGGTCATCGAACTCGATAACCCTCGGCGTCACATACGCGTCCTGACCGCCGTCGGCCAGCAGGTGGTGGAACAGAATCCCTTCCTGCAGCGGAGCCAGCGGATAGATGTCCGCGATATTGCCCGCACCACCCTCGACCCCGGAAACCACCGCCTGGATCTCCGTCTCGCTCAGCTCCACCAGCGGCAGCATCTCCGGCGTGATCACCTGCGCCCCGTCCGGGATCAGGTTCTCCGGCACCGAAACCGACACCGCACCCGACGCAGCCGCCAGCCTCGCCGGCGTCGGCGCCTCAAACAGCGTCCGCACCGACACCGACACACCCCGCACCCGCAGCCACTCCACCAGGCGCACCGCCAGCAGCGAATGCCCGCCCAGAGCGAAGAAGTCGTCATCGACGCCGACGGACTCCAGGCCCAGGACCTCGGCGAACGCCTGACACAGCACCTCCTCACGCACATTCGCCGGAGCACGCCCGGAACCGGTGAGCGCGGTGAAGTCCGGCGCCGGCAGCGCCCTGCGGTCCAGCTTCCCGTTGGGTGTCAGCGGCAGCGCCTCGAGCACCACCACCGCCGACGGCACCATGTACTCCGGCAACCGGGCGCCGACACGCTCCCGCACCACGGACGGCAACCCGTCGACGTCCACACCAGCCCCAGCCCCAGCCACCGGGACGACGTAGGCGACCAGACGCTTGTCCCCCGTCTCGTCCTCCCGGGCAATGACCGCGGCCCGGGCGATCTGCGGGTGCGCGGCGATGACCGCCTGGATCTCACCCGGCTCGATCCGGAACCCACGCACCTTCACCTGCTCATCAGCACGCCCCACGAACACCAGCTCGCCCTCGGCACTCCAGCGCACCACATCCCCGGTCCGGTACAACCGGCCACCACCGACCGGGTCGAAGGGGTCGGCCACGAACCGCTCCGCCGTCAGACCCGCACGCCCCACATACCCACGCGCCAACTGCACACCGGCCAGATACAACTCCCCCGCCACACCCACCGGCACCGGGCACAGCCGCTCATCCAGCACGAACACCCGACTGTTCCCCGTCGGACGACCGAACGGCACCACCACCCCGTCCGACACCTGCGGATCCAGCACCCCAGCCGCCACCATCACCGCGGCCTCGGTCGGACCATAGGTATTGACCAACACCCGGTCCCGCGCCCACGCCCCGGCCGTCCCCGGCGAGATCGCCTCCGAACCCACCACCATCCGGCGCACCGGCCCCAGATCCTCCGGCGCCAGCACCTCCAGCAGACTCGGCACCACACTGGCCACCCGCACCCCGGCCGAGACCACCAGGTCCCGCAACAACCCCGCGTCCACCCGCTGCGCCGACGAGGCCACCACCAAATACGCCCCCGACGTCAACGCCACCGCCACATCCAGCACCGAAGCATCGAAACTGAACGACGCGAACTGCAACACGCCAACCCCCGCATCCGCCCCGAAAACCGGGCAGAACACGGCAGCAGCATTCACCAACGCCCCATGCGAGACCGCCACACCCTTCGGCACCCCCGTCGACCCCGACGTATAGATCACATACGCCAACTGCCCCGGCACCACACACACATCCGGCACCACGCCATCCGCCATCGACGACACCGCCGCGGCGACTTGCGGCTCATCCAACACCACCACCGGCACCGAACCAGCCGCATCCTGCACACCGGAAAGCACCCCGGCCACCACGGACTCCGTCAGCACACACACCGGCGCCGCATCAGCCAGCATGAACGCGATCCGCTCCGCCGGATACTCCGGATCCACCGGCACATACGCACCCCCGGCCTTCCACACCGCCAGCAACGCCACCACCATCTCCACACCCCGCGGCAGACACAGACCCACCACCGCCTCCGCACCCACACCCAGCCCGCACAGATACCGGGCCAGACGGTTCGCCCGCGCATCCAACTCCGCATACGACACCGACACACCCTCGAACACCACCGCCACAGCATCCGGAGTCCGCGCCACCTGCCCCGCGAACAACTCCGGAACCGTCCCCGCCGGCACCTCGGCCGCCGTGTCGTTCCACTCCACCAGCACCCGGTCCAGCTCCGTGCCATCCAGCACGCTCACCCCGGACAGCGGCGTCTGCGAACCGCCCTCCAGAGCGTCTTCCAGCGCCGCCACCAGGTCACCGACCGCCGTATGCAGCATCTCGGCAACCGCCCGCGGATCGATCGGCCCGACCGCATCCACCGTCACAGCGAGCCACTCACCGCCGATGTCATCGACCGACACCGACAACGGATAGTTGGTCCGCTCACGGGAGAACACCTGCCGGACGCCCTCGAACCCGCCGTCACCGGCGGCACCGAACTCACCAGTACCCTGCAATCCCTCGAGCGTGTTGTGCCGGTAGTTGAGCAGCGTGGTGAACAACGGCTCGTCCGCCGGCACCGCGCTGACCCGCTGGGCCAAGGCCAATGGCGCGTGCTCGTGCTCCAGCAGCCCGGCCAGCTGATCCCGCATCGCCGCGACCGCATCCAGAGCCTTCAGCTCACCGGTGCGCACCCGCACCGGCAGGGTATTGACGAACAATCCCTGCGCCCGGTGCGAGCCGGCGCCAGCGTTCATCCGCCCGAACAGCACCGTGCCGAACACCACGTCGTCACGACCCGAGACCACCGCCAGCACCCGCGACCACGCCACATGCAGCACCGTGGCAGGGCTCGCCCCCAACCTCCGGGCCACCTCCCGCAGCCGCACCACAACACCGGCATCCAAAAGCAGGGCCGCCCGCATCGCGTCCGAACCGTCACCGCGCACGTCGCTGACTCCGAACGCCGCGGTCGGCTCCTCCACCCCGGCCAAAAGCTCCCGGAAGAACTCCTCGTGCTCCCCAGTCGCCAGCCCGGCCCGGGCCTGCGCCACGAAGTCCCGGAACGGCAACGGCTCCGGCAGCGTCTCGGCACGCCCAGCCAGAATCGTCTGGATCTCGTCCAGCACGACATCAATCGCGGTGTGGTCCTGCACCAGATGATGCGTCCGCACCAGCCCCAGCCACCGGCCACCAGAGACCTCGGCCACATGCAGATCCAGCAGCGGCGCACGCCCCAGATCCATCACCAACCCCACCACGGACATGAACTCGGCCGCCGGATCCGCCGCGTTGACGTCAAGACTCACCTCAGTGACGGGAAGCGCCGCCGAGCGCCACACCACCTGCACCGGCTCCTGCAACCCCTGCCACACCACCGAGGTCCGGAACACATCATGCCGGTCGACCACCTGCTGCAACGCAGCGACGAACCCGTCCAGCCGGGACCGGTCATCGAACTCCAGCACGTGCGGCGTCACATAGGTGTCGTCACCGCCGTCGGCCAGCAGGTGGTGGAAGAGGATCCCTTCCTGCAGCGGAGCCAGCGGGTAGATGTCCGCGACATTGCCCGCACCACCCTCGACCCCGGAAACCACCGCCTGGATCTCGGTCTCGGTCAGCTCCACCAGCGGCAGCATCTCCGGCGTGATCACCTGAGCGTCGTCCGGAATCAGGTTCTCCGGCACCGAAACCGCCACCGCACCCGACGCAGCCGCCAACCCCTCAGGCGTTGGTGTCTCAAACAGCGTCCGCACCGACACCGACACACCCCGCACCCGCAGCCACTCCACCAGGCGCACCGCCAGCAGCGAATGCCCACCCAGAGCGAAGAAGTCATCCTCCACCCCGACCGACTCCAGCCCGAGGACCTCGGCGAACGCCTGACACAGCACCTCCTCACGCACGTTCGCCGGGCCACGCCCGGAACCAGCGAGCACGGTGAAGTCAGGCGCCGGCAGCGCCCTGCGGTCCAGCTTCCCGTTCACCGTCAACGGCAGCGCCTCCAGCACCACCACCGCCGACGGCACCATGTACTCCGGCAACCGCGACGCGGCGAACTCCCGCAGCGTGCCCGGATCAGCCTGATCCCCGGCCACCGGGACGACATAGGCGACCAGCCGCTTGTCCCCCGTCTCGTCTTCCCGGGCGATCACGGCGGCCTGGGCGACCTGCGGGTGCGCGGCGATGACCGCCTGGATCTCACCCGGCTCGATCCGGAACCCACGCACCTTCACCTGCTCATCGGCACGCCCCAGATACACCAGCTCACCCTCGGCATCCCAGCGCACCACATCCCCGGTCCGGTACAGGCGGCCACCACCGGCCGGGTCGGTGTCGAAGGGGTCGGCCACGAACCGCTCCGCGGTCAGACCCGCACGCCCCACATACCCACGCGCCAACTGAACACCGGCCAGATACAACTCCCCCGCCACACCCACCGGCACCGGGCACAGCCGCTCATCCAGCACGAACACCCGCGTGTTCGCAACCGGACGCCCGATCGGCACCACCGACGACCCGTCGGGCCGCACCTGATACCCGGTCACGTCCACCGACGCCTCGGTCGGACCGTACAGGTTGAACAACCCCGCATCCGCACCGAACACGGCGAAGAACCGGTCCCGGACACCGGCGCCCAACGCCTCACCCGAACACACCACCCGCCGCAACGACCCGCACCGCCCGGCCTGCGGCACCGCCAAGAACGCCTCCAGCATCGAGGGCACGAAATGCACCGTGTCCACCCGCTGCTCACGCACCAGCTCGGCCACATACCCCGGATCCCGATGACCACCCGGCCGGGCCACCACCATCACCGCACCCTGGACCAGCGGCCAGAACAACTCCCACACCGACACATCGAACCCGAACGGCGTCTTGTGCAACACCCGCTCCCCCGGCGCCAGCCCGAACCGGTCCTGCATCCACACCAACCGGTTCACAATCCCGGCATGCGACACCACCACACCCTTCGGCACACCCGTCGACCCCGACGTATAGATCACATACGCCGGATTCCCCGACACCACCGACACCCCGGGATCAGCGGCCGACAACGCCGCCACCGCCGCCACCACCCCCGGATCATCCACAACCACCACCGGCACCGAACCAACGTCCACACCGGAAAGCACCCCGGCCACCACGGACTCGGTCAGCACACACACCGCACCCGCATCCGCCAGCATGAACGAGATCCGCTCCGCCGGCAGCTCCGGATCCACCGGCAGATACGCCGCCCCCGCCTTGAGCACCGCCAGCAGCGCCACCACCATCTCCACACCCCGCGGCAGACACACCCCCACCACCGACTCCGGACCCACACCCAGCCCGCACAGATACCGCGCCAGCCGGTTCGCCCGCGCATCCAACTCCGCATACGACACCGACTCGCCCTCGAACACCACCGCCACAGCATCCGGAGTCCGCGCCACCTGCCCCGCGAACAACTCCGGCAACGTCCCCGCCGGCACCTCGGCCGCCGTGTCGTTCCACTCCACCAGCACCCGACGCCGCTCACCGGCATCCAGTACGTCCACCCCGGAGATCCGCAGCCCCGGATCGGCGACAACCGCCTCCAGCACCCGCACCAGACGCTCGACGATCACCGCCACCGTCTCCGGATCGAACAGATCCGCCGACCCGATCACCCCGCCATGAAGCCCAGCGGGGACACCCTCGGCACCGAAGACCTCAGAGAGGGTCACCTCGAGGTCGAACTTCGCCGCGGCCACCGCTGCGGCCGAGGCCGCGTGGCCGCCGGCTCGCACGCCCGCCAGCTCCAGCTCCGCGGCGGCGTTGTTCTGCACGGTGAGCATCACCTGGAACAACGGATGCCGGGACAGTGAGCGGGCCGGGGCGAGTTCCTCCACCAGCCGCTCGAACGGCACGTCCTGATGCTCGAACCCGGCCAGGCTCGTCTGCCGCACCCGAGCCAGCAGCTCGGTGAACGTCGGATCGCCCGACACATCCGTGCGCATCACCAGCGTGTTGATGAAGAACCCGACGAGATCGTCCAGCGCCTCATCCGTGCGCCCGGCGATCGCCGAGCCGATCGGGATGTCCTCACCCGCGCCCAGCTTGGAGACCAGCACCGCCAGCGCGGCCTGCAGCAGCATGAACACCGTCACACCCTGCTCCCGCGCCACCGCCAGCACCCGGGCATGCACCTCGGCCGGAACCCGCAACGGCACCGCGTGCCCGCGATGACTCGCCACCGCCGGACGCGGCCGGTCGGCCGGCAGCACCAGCTCCTCCGGCGCACCCGCCAGCACCTGCCGCCAGTAGGCGACCTGCCGCGAGATCACACTCTCCGGATCGTCCTCGCTGCCCAGCAGTTCACGCTGCCACAGCGTGTAGTCCGCGTACTGCACCGGCAACGGCTCCCACACCGGCACCCGCCCCTCAAGACGCGCCGCATACGCACCCGAGACGTCCTTGGCCAACGGCGCGGTCGACCAGCCGTCCCCGGCGATGTGATGCACCACCACCACCAGGACATGCTCGTCCGAGCCATCAGTGAACAGCCACGCCCGGATCGGCACCTCAACCGCCAGATCGAACGCGTACTCCGTTGCGCGTGCGACCGCATCCGCCAGCTGCCCGGCAGCCACCTCGACCGCCTCCAGCTCCCAGTCCAGGTCCTCGATGTCGAGGATCTGCTGGAAGGGCTCCCCGTCCGCGGCCGTGGGGAACACCGTGCGCAGCACCTCGTGCCGCCCGATCACATCCCGCAACGCCGCCGCGAGCGCGGCCGTGTCCACATCACCGGACAACCCCAGGACGGTCGGGATGTTGTAGAGCGCGCTCGCCCCCTCCAACTGCCCGATGAACCACAACCGCTGTTGCGCGAACGACAGCGGCAACCGCTCCGGACGCACCTGCGGCACCAACGCGGAACGCGCCACACCAGCACCCGACAACCGCTGCACCAAACCCGCCACCGTCGGAGCCTCAAACAACGTCCGCAACGACACCTCAACACCCAGCACCGCCCGGATACGGCTCACCAGGCGCACCGCCAGCAGCGAATGCCCGCCCAGGACGAAGAAGTCGTCATCGACGCCGACGGACTCCAGGCCCAGGACCTCGGCGAACGCCTGACACAGCAATTCCTCACGCACGTTCGCCGGGCCACGCCCGGAACCCGTGAGCGCGGTGAAGTCCGGCGCCGGCAGCGCCCTGCGGTCCAGCTTCCCGTTGGGTGTCAGCGGCAGCGCCTCGAGCACCACCACCGCCGACGGCACCATGTACTCCGGCAACCGCGACGCCACGAACTCCCGCATCTCAGACGGCAACGCGTCGACGTCCGCACCAGCCCCAGCCCCGGCCGCCGGGACGACGTAGGCGACCAGACGCTTGTCGCCAGTGGTGTCCTCCCGGGCGATGACCGCGGCCCGGGCGATCTGCGGGTGCGCGGCGATGACCGCCTGGATCTCACCCGGCTCGATCCGGAACCCACGCACCTTCACCTGCTCATCGGCACGCCCCACGAACACCAGCTCGCCCTCGGCACTCCAGCGCACCACATCCCCGGTCCGGTACAACCGGCCACCACCGACCGGGTCGAAGGGGTCGGCCACGAACCGCTCCGCCGTCAGACCCGCACGCCCCACATACCCACGCGCCAACTGCACACCGGCCAGATACAACTCCCCCGCCACACCCACCGGCACCGGGCACAGCCGCTCATCCAGCACGAACACCCGACTGTTCCCCGTCGGACGACCGAACGGCACCACCACCCCGTCCGACACCTGCGGATCCAGCACCCCAGCCGCCACCATCACCGCGGCCTCGGTCGGACCATAGGTATTGACCAACACCCGGTCCCGCGCCCACGCCCCGGCCGTCCCCGGCGAGATCGCCTCCGAACCCACCACCATCCGGCGCACCGGCCCCAGATCCTCCGGCGCCAGCACCTCCAGCAGACTCGGCACCACACTGGCCACCCGCACCCCGGCCGAGACCACCAGGTCCCGCAACAACCCCGCGTCCACCCGCTGCGCCGACGAGGCCACCACCAAATACGCCCCCGACGTCAACGCCACCGCCACATCCAGCACCGAAGCATCGAAACTGAACGACGCGAACTGCAACACGCCAACCCCCGCATCCGCCCCGAAAACCGGGCAGAACACGGCAGCAGCATTCACCAACGCCCCATGCGAGACCGCCACGCCCTTCGGCGCCCCCGTCGACCCCGACGTATAGATCACATACGCCAACTGCCCCGGCACCACACACACATCCGGCACCACGCCATCCGCCATCGACGACACCGCCGCGGCGACTTGCGGCTCATCCAACACCACCACCGGCACCGAACCAGCCGCGTCCTGCACACCGGAAAGCACCCCGGCCACCACGGACTCCGTCAGCACACACACCGGCGCCGCATCAGCCAGCATGAACGCGATCCGCTCCGCCGGATACTCCGGATCCACCGGCACATACGCACCCCCGGCCTTCCACACCGCCAGCAACGCCACCACCATCTCCACACCCCGCGGCAGACACAGACCCACCACCGCCTCCGCACCCACACCCAGCCCGCACAGATACCGGGCCAGACGGTTCGCCCGCGCATCCAACTCCGCATACGACACCGACACACCCTCGAACACCACCGCCACAGCATCCGGAGTCCGCGCCACCTGCCCCGCGAACAACTCCGGAACCGTCCCCGCCGGCACCTCGGCCGCCGTGTCGTTCCACTCCACCAGCACCCGGTCCAGCTCCGTGCCATCCAGCACGCTCACCCCGGACAGCGGCGTCTGCGAACCGCCCTCCAGAGCGTCTTCCAGCGCCGCCACCAGGTCACCGACCGCCGTATGCAGCATCTCGGCAACCGCCCGCGGATCGATCGGCCCGACCGCATCCACCACCAGACCGAGACCATCACCGTCGTCATCGACCGACACCAACAACGGATAGTTGGTCCGGTCCTTGATGAACACCGGCCGGAGGCCCTCGAACCCGTCGCCGTGGGCCGCACCGCCACTCTCAGCGCCCTGAGACCCGCCGACGGTGCTGTGCCGGTAGTTGAACAGTGCGGTGAACAACGGCTCATTCGCCGGCACCGCGCTGGCACGCTGGGCCACCGCCAACGGCGCATGCTCGTGCTCCAGCAGGCCGGCCAGCAGTCCACGCATCGCCGTGACCGCATCCAGCACGCCGAGATCCCCGGTACGCACCCGCACCGGCAGGGTGTTCATGAACAACCCCGGCACCCGGTCCGAGCCGGCACCCGCGTTCATCCGCCCGAACAGCACCGTGCCGAACACCACGTCGTCACGGCCCGAGACCACCGCCAGCACCCGCGACCACGCCACATGCATCACCGTGGCAGGACTCGCCCCCAACCGCCGGGCCACCTCCCGCAGCCGCACCACAACACCGGCATCCAGGCCACGTATTGCGTGAACAACCTCGGAACCGTCACCGCGCACGTCGCTGACTCCGAACGCCGCGGTCGGCTCCTCCACCCCGGCCAAAAGCTCCCGGAAGAACTCCTCGTGCTCCCCAGTCGCCAGCCCGGCCCGGGCCTGGGCCACGAAGTCCCGGAACGGCAACGGCTCCGGCAGCGTCTCGGCACGCCCGGCCAGGATCGTCTGGATCTCGTCCAGCACGACATCCATCGCGGTGTGGTCCTGCACCAGATGATGCGTCCGCACCAGCCCCAGCCACCGGCCACCAGAGACCTCGGCCACATGCAGATCCAGCAGCGGCGCACGCCCCAGATCCATCACCAACGCCACCACCGACACGAGATCCGCTACGGGATCCGCCGACTCGGTGTCGAGGCTCACCTCGGTCACCGACAACGCCGCCGAACGCCACACCACCTGCACCGGCTCCCGCAACCCCTGCCACACCACCGAGGTCCGGAACACATCATGCCGGTCGACCACCTGCTGCAACGCAGCGACGAACCCGTCCAGCCGGGACCGGTCATCGAACTCGATAACCCTCGGCGTCACATACGCGTCCTGACCGCCGTCGGCCAGCAGGTGGTGGAAGAGGATCCCTTCCTGCAGCGGAGCCAGCGGGTAGATGTCCGCGACATTGCCCGCACCACCCTCGACCCCGGAAACCACCGCCTGGATCTCCGTCTCGGTCAGCTCCACCAGCGGCAGCATCTCCGGCGTGATCACCTGCGCCCCGTCCGGGATCAGGTTCTCCGGCACCGAAACCGACACCGACCCGGCGACCGCCGCCAGCCTCGCCGGCGTCGGCGCCTCAAACAGCGTCCGCACCGACACCGACACACCCCGCACCCGCAGCCACTCCACCAGGCGCACGGCCAGCAGCGAATGCCCGCCCAGAGCGAAGAAGTCGTCCTCCACGCCGACGGACTCCAGGCCCAGGACCTCGGCGAACGCCTGACACAGCAATTCCTCACGCACGTTCGCCGGAGCACGCCCGGAACCAGCGAGCACGGTGAAGTCAGGCGCCGGCAGCGCCCTGCGGTCCAGCTTCCCGTTCACCGTCAACGGCAGGGCCTCCAGCACCACCACCGCCGACGGCACCATGTACTCCGGCAACCGGGCGCCGACGTGCTCCCGCACCACGGACGGAACAACTTCCATCCCCGCCGCCGGAACGACGTAGGCAACCAGCCGCTTGTCCCCCGTCTCGTCTTCCCGGGCGATCACGGCGGCCTGGGCAACCTGCGAGTGCGCGGCGATGACCGCCTGGATCTCACCCGGCTCGATCCGGTAGCCGCGGACCTTCACCTGCTCATCGGCACGACCCAGATACACCAGCTCACCCTCGGCGGACCAGCGCACCACATCCCCGGTCCGGTACAACCGGCCACCACCGACCGGGTCGAACGGGTCGGCGACAAACCGGCCCGCGGTCAGACCCGCACGCCCCAGATACCCGCGCGCCACCTGCGCCCCAGCCACATACAACTCACCCGCCACCCCCACCGGCACCGGAGAAAGCCGCTCATCCAACACGAACACCCGGGTGTTCCACATCGGCTGCCCGATCGGCACCGCCCCGACCCGATCCTCATCCACCGACCCCAGCACATAATCCGTACACCCCACCGTCACCTCGGTCGGCCCATAGTGGTTCACCACCGCCACACCCGGATGACGATCCCGCCACACCCGCAGCGCCTCCGCCGAAACCGCCTCGCCCCCCACCATCAACCGCCCGGTCGGAGCACACACCGGCGGCAACGCCTCCAACAACGGCAGATGACTGGGCGTGGCCTTCACAAACGACAGCCCCCGCCCGTCCAACACCCCGGCCAACTGCTCGTCCAACCCCGCCAGAACCACCCGCCCACCACACACCAACGCCCCGTACAACCCCGTCACCCCGGCGTCGAACGAAATCGAAGCATGCACCACCGTGCTGTCCGCCAACTCCGGATACACCCGCACACACCGCGCCACATAGTTGACCAGCCCGCCATGGGTCACCACCACACCCTTCGGCGTCCCCGTCGAACCCGACGTATAAATCACATACGCCGCACCCCCCGCCGACCAACCGACACCGGACACCGCAGCCCCGCTGCCCGCCGCCACCGCCGAAACCACCGCCGGATCATCCAGCACCACCACGGCCACCCCGTCCGGCACCAAGCCCACCGTGTCCGACACCGCCAGCACCACCACCGGTGCCGCATCGGTCAGCATGAACCCGATCCGCTCCGCCGGATACTCCGGATCCACCGGCAGATACGCACCCCCCGCCTTCCACACCGCCAGCAACGCCACAACCAGCTCAACCGAACGCGGCAAGCACACCGCCACCAGCGACTCCCGCCCCACACCCCGGCCCATCAGCAACCGGGCAAGCCGGTTCGCCCGAGCATCCAACTCCCCATACGACACCGACACACCCTCGAACACCACCGCCACAGCATCCGGCGTCCGCGCCACCTGTTCAGCAATCAACTCCGGGACCAACACCCCGGACACCTCGACCGCCGTATCGTTCCACTCCACCAACACCCGACGCCGCTCATCCGCATCCAGCACGCCCACCGCCGACAGCGGCGTGTGCGCACCGCCCTCCAGAGCGTCCTCCAGCGCCGCCACCAGGTCACCGACCGCCGTATGCAGCATCTCGGCAACCGCCCGCGGATCGATCGGCCCGACCGCATCGATCACCAGACCGAGACCAACACCGTTGTCATCGACCGACACCACCAACGGATAGTTGCTCCGCCCCTGGGAGAACACCTGCCGGACACCCTCGAACCCGCCGTCGTCGACGGCACCGGACCCACCAGCGCCCTGAGAACCGCCGGCGGTGCTGTGCCGGTAGTTGAGCAGCGTGGTGAACAACGGCTCGTCCGCCGGCACCGCGCTGGCACGCTGGGCCAGCGCCAACGGCGCGTGCTCGTGCTCCAGCAACCCGGCCAGCAGTCCACGCATCGCCGTGACCGCATCCAGCACACCGAGATCCCCGGTACGCACCCGCACCGGCAGGGTGTTCATGAACAGTCCAGGCACCCGGTCCGAGCCGGCGCCCGCGTTCATCCGCCCGAACAGCACCGTGCCGAACACCACGTCGTCACGGCCCGCAACCACCGCCAGCACCCGCGACCACGCCACATGCATCACCGTCGCCGCACTGGCCCCCAGACTCCGCGAGACTTCCCGCAGCCGCGCCACCACACCGGCATCCAGAGGCATGGTCGCCCGCACCACGTCCGAACCGTCACCGCGCACGTCGCTGACTCCGAACGCCGCGGTCGGCTCCTCCACCCCGGCCAAAAGCTCCCGGAAGAACTCCTCATGCTCTCCCGTCGCCAGCTCCGCTCGGGTCTGGGCGACGAAGTCCCGGAACGGCAACGGCTCCGGCAGCGTCTCGGCACGCCCGGCCAGGATCGTCTGGATCTCGTCCAGCACGACATCCATCGCGGTGTGGTCCTGCACCAGATGATGCGTCCGCACCAGCCCAAGCCACCGGCCACCAGAGACCTCGGCCACATGCAGATCCAGCAGCGGCGCACGCCCCAGATCCATCGACAGCCCGACCACCGACACGAGATCCGCTACGGGATCCGCCGACTCGGTGTCGAGGCTCACCTCGGTCACCGACAACGCCGCGGAGCGCCACACCACCTGCACCGGCTCCCGCAACCCCTGCCACACCACCGAGGTCCGGAACACATCATGCCGGTCGACCACCTGCTGCAACGCAGCGACGAACCCGTCCACCCGGGACCGGTCATCGAACTCGATGACCCTCGGCGTCACATACGCGTCCTGACCGCCGTCGGCGAGCAGGTGGTGGAACAGAATCCCTTCCTGCAGCGGAGCCAGCGGATAGATGTCCGCGACGTTGCCCGCACCACCCTCGACCCCGGAAACCACCGCCTGGACCTCGGTCTCGGTCAGCTCCACCAGCGGCAGCATCTCCGGCGTGATCACCTGCGCCCCGTCCGGGATCAGGTTCTCCGGCACCGAAACCGACACCGCACCCGACGCAGCCGCCAGCCTCGCCGGCGTCGGCGCCTCGAACAGCGTCCGCACCGACACCGACACACCCCGCACCCGCAACCACTCCACCAGGCGCACCGCCAGCAGCGAATGCCCACCCAGAGCGAAGAAGTCGTCATCGACGCCGACGGACTCCAGGCCCAGGACCTCGGCGAACGCCTGACACAGCAATTCCTCACGCACGTTCGCCGGAGCACGCCCGGAACCGGTGAGCGCGGTGAAGTCCGGCGCCGGCAGCGCCTTGCGGTCCAGCTTGCCGTTCACCGTGAGCGGCAGGGCCTCGAGCACCATCACCGCCGCAGGCACCATGTACTCCGGCAACCGGGCGCCGACGTGCTCCAGCACCACGGACGGCAACCCGTCGACGACCCCATCGGATCCCTGACCTTCACCATCAACCGCCGGGACGACGTAGGCGACCAGCCGCTTGTCGCCAGTGGTGTCCTCGCGGGCGATGACCGCGGCCCGGGCGACCTGCGGGTGCGCGGCGATGACCGCCTGGATCTCACCCGGCTCGATCCGGAACCCACGCACCTTCACCTGCTCATCGGCACGCCCCAGGTACACCAGGTTGCCCTCGGCATCCCAGCGCACCACGTCCCCGGTCCGGTACAACCGGCCACCACCGGCCGGGTCGGTGTCGAACGGGTCGGCCACGAACCGGCCCGCGGTCAGCCCCGCACGCCCCACATACCCACGCGCCAGACCCGCCCCGGCCACATACAACTCACCCGCCACACCCACCGGCACCGGGCACAGCCGCTCGTCCAGCACATAGGCCCGGGCGTTGAGGATAGGACCACCGATATTCGGCACATCCCCGGCCGACAGCACGCCCGACATGGCCGCACACACCGTCGTCTCCGTAGGCCCGTACGCATTGACCAACCGCCGCCCCGGAGCCCACCGGGCCACCAACTCCCCACCCAGCGCCTCACCGGCCGACACCAGCGTGGTCACCGAACCCAGATCCGCCGGATCCAGTACCTCCAGCACCGCCGGCGGCAACGTCACATGCGTCACCCCATGCCGCGCCACCACACCAGCCAGCCCCGCACCCGGCAACAGCTCCCGAGCCGGCGCCACCACCAAACACGCACCCGAGCCCAACGCCAGCAACAGTTCCCACGTCGCCGCATCGAACCCGACCGACGCGAACTGCAACACCCTGCTGCCCACGCCGACCACGAACCGCCGTGCCTGGGCAGCCGCCAGATTCACCGCGCCGGCATGCGTCACGGCCACGCCCTTGGGCAGCCCCGTCGATCCCGAGGTGTAGATCACATACGCCGGGTGATCCGGAAGCAACACACCCGCCAGCTCACCAGGCATCAGAGCACCGCCATCACACTCGGCCAGCCACCGCATGACCGCAGGATCATCCACCACCACCGCCGGAAGCGATCCAGGCACCACCCCCGAACGCCCCGCCGACGTCAGCACGCACCGTGCCCCCGCATCAGCGATCATGAACGAGATCCGCTCGGCCGGCAGCTCCGGATCCACCGGCAGATACGCACCCCCGGCCTTCCACACCGCCAGCAACGCCACCACCAGGTCCAAGCCGCGGTCCAGGCACACCGCCACGACCGACTCCGGACCCACACCCCGGCCGATCAGCAACCGGGCAAGCCGGTTCGCCCGCGCATCCAACTCCGCGTACGACACCTCCACGCCATCGCCGACCACCGCCGCAGCGTCCGGGACCCGCGCCACCTGCCCGGCGAACAACTCTGGCACCGTCCCCGCCGACGCCTCGGCCGCGGTGTCGTTCCACTCCACCAGCACCCGACGCCGCTCACCGGCATCCAGCACGCCCACCGCCGACAGCGGCGTGTGCGCACCGCTCTCCAGAGCGTCCTCCAGCGCCGCCACCAGGTCACCGACCGCCGTATGCAGCATCCCGGCAACCGCCCGCGGATCGATCGACCCGACCGCATCGACCATCAGACCGAGACCGACACCGTCGTCATCGACCGACACCGACAACGGATAGTTGCTCCGGTCCTGGACAAAGACCGGCCGAACACCCTCGAATCCGCCGTCGTCGGCGGCACCGGAACCACCAGCGCCCTGAGACCCGCCGGCGGTGTTGTGCCGGTAGTTGAGCAGCGTGGTGAACAACGGCTCGTCCGCCGGCACCGCGCTGACCCGCTGGGCCAGCGCCAACGGCGCGTGCTCGTGCTCCAGCAGCCCGGCCAGTTGCCCACGCATCGCCGTGACCGCATCCAGAGCCTTCAGCTCACCGGTGCGCACCCGCACCGGCAGGGTGTTGATGAACAGCCCAGGCACCCGGTCCGAGCCGGCGCCCGCGTTCATCCGCCCGAACAGCACCGTGCCGAACACCACGTCGTCACGGCCCGCAACCACCGCCAGCACCCGTGACCACGCCACATGCATCACCGTGGCAGGACTGGCCCCCAGACTCCGCGAGACTTCCCGCAGCCGCGCCACCACACCGGCATCCAGAGGCAAGGTCGCCCGCACCACGTCCGAACCGTCACCGCGCACGTCGCTGACTCCGAACGCCGCGGTCGGCTCCTCCACCCCGGCCAAAAGCTCCCGGAAGAACTCCTCGTGCTCCCCAGTCTCGAGCCCGGCCCGGGCCTGCGCCACGAAGTCCCGGAACGGCAACGGCTCCGGCAACTCCTCGCCACGCCCGGCCGACACCGTCTGGATCTCGTCCACCACGACATCCATCGCGGTGTGGTCCTGCACCAGATGATGCGTCCGCACCAGCCCCAGCCACCGGCCACCAGAGACCTCGGCCACATGCAGATCCAGCAGCGGCGCACGCCCCAGATCCATCACCAACGCCACCACCGACACGAGATCCGCTACGGGATCCGCCGACTCGGTGTCGAGGCTCACCTCGGTCACCGACAACGCCGCCGAACGCCACACCACCTGCACCGGCTCCCGCAACCCCTGCCACACCACCGAGGTCCGGAACACATCATGCCGGTCGACCACCTGCTGCAACGCAGCGACGAACCCGTCCAGCCGGGACCGGTCATCGAACTCCAGCACGTACGGCGTCACATAGGTGTCGTCACCGCCGTCGGCCAGCAGGTGGTGGAACAGAATCCCTTCCTGCAGCGGAGCCAGCGGATAGATGTCCGCGACATTGCCCGCACCACCGGGCACCCCGGAAACCACAGCCTGGACCTCGGCCTCGGTCAGCTCCACCAGCGGCAGCATCTCCGGCGTGATCACCTGCGCCCCGTCCGGAATCAGGTTCTCCGGCACCACCACCGACACCGCACCCGACGCAGCCGCCAGCCTCGCCGGCGTCGGCGCCTCGAACAGCGTCCGCACCGACACCGACACACCCCGCACCCGCAGCCACTCCACCAGGCGCACCGCCAGCAGCGAATGCCCACCCAGGACGAAGAAGTCGTCATCGACCCCGACGGACTCCAGGCCCAGGACCTCGGCGAACGCCTGACACAGCAATTCCTCGCGCACGTTCGCCGGGCCACGCCCGGAACCGGCGAGCGATGCGAAGTCCGGCGCCGGCAGCGCCTTGCGGTCCAGCTTCCCGTTCACCGTGAGCGGCAGCGCCTCCAGCACCACCACCGCCGACGGCACCATGTACTCCGGCATCCGCGACGCCACGAACTCCCGCATCTCAGACGGCAACGCGTCGACGTCCACACCATCACCAGCCCCAGCCGCCGGGACGACGTAGGCGACCAGCCGCTTGTCGCCAGTGGTGTCCTCCCGGGCGATGACCGCGGCCTGGGCGACCTGCGGGTGCGCGGCCAGGACCGCCTGGATCTCACCCGGCTCGATCCGGAACCCACGCACCTTCACCTGCTCATCGGCACGCCCCACGAAGACCAGCTCACCGGACTCCGACCACCGCACCACGTCCCCGGTCCGGTACAAACGCTCCCCCAGACCGAACGGGTCGGCCACGAACCGGCCCGCGGTCAGACCCGCACGCCCCACATACCCACGCGCCAGCTGCGCCCCGGCCACATACAACTCTCCCGCGACCCCGACCGGGACCGGAGCCAGCCGGTCATCGAGCACGAACACCCGCAGACCGGGAATCCCCCGCCCTACCACACTGGCCGTCGTTCCTGTGTCCCCCGCCTCAAGCGCACGGTACGTGACATGCACGGTGGTCTCGGTGATCCCGTACATGTTGACCAGACGCGGTCCACCCTCCGGCCGCCGCGCCCACCAGTCAGCCAACCGCGCCGGCTCCAACGCCTCCCCACCGAACACCACAGCCCGCAGCGACTCACCCGAGGCCGCCCGCCCCGCCTCAGCCGCGACCAACTGGTAGAACGCCGAGGGCGTCTGACTCAGGACCGTGACCCGCTCGCGCTCAAGCAGATCCCAGAACTCCTCCGGAGACCGCGACACCGCATACGAGACCACCACGACCCGCCCACCGTGCAGCAGCGCCCCCCACAACTCCCACACCGAGAAGTCGAACGCAAACGAATGGAACCAGCTCCACACGTCCCCCGACCCGAACTCGAACAGCCCCACCGCCGCCGCGAACAGACTCGCCACATTGCGATGAGTCACCGCCACGCCCTTCGGACGGCCCGCCGACCCGGACGTGTAGATCACATACGCAGGGTGATCCAGCAACAGAGGACTGCCACACTCCGCCGACGTCAGACCGCTGTCATCCAGCCCGGCAACATGCGCAGCCACCTCAGGATCATCCAGCACAAGCACCGGAACATCCACCGCAGGCACAGCCGCGACACACCCCGCCTCGGTGAACACCAACGACGGACGGGCATCAGCGAGCATGAAGGCGATCCGCTCGGCCGGGTACTCCGGATCCACCGGCAGATACGCCGCACCCGCCTTCAACACCGCCAGCAGCGCCACCACCAGATCGGCCGAACGCTCCATCACCACCGCGACCACCGACTCCGGACCCACACCCCGCCCGGCCAGCAACCGGGCCAGACGATTCGCCCGCCCGTCCAACTCCGCATACGTCAGCCGCTCGTCGCCAGCCACCACCGCCACAGCATCCGGGATCCGCGCCACCTGCCCGGCGAACAACTCCGGCACCGTCCCCGCCGGCACCACGGCCGCCGTGTCGTTCCACTCCACCAGCACCCGACGCCGCTCACCGGCATCCAGCACGCCCACCGCCGACAGCGGCACCTGCGCACCGCCCTCCAGGCCCTCCTCCAACGCCGCCACCAGGTCACCGACCGCCGTATGCAGCATCCCGGCAACCGCCCGCGGATCGATCGACCCGACCGCATCAACCGTCACAGCGAACCGCTCACCGCCGATGTCATCGACCGACACCGTCAACGGGTAATTGGTCCGCTCACGGGAGAACACCTGCCGGACACCCTCGAACCCATCGCCGTGGGCCGCACCGCCACTCTCAGCACCCCGAGACCCGTCGACGGTGCTGTGCCGGTAGTTGAGCAGCGTGGCGAACAACGGCTCGTCCGCCGGCACCGCGCTGACCCGCTGGGCCACCGCCAACGGCGCGTGCTCGTGCTCCAGCAGCCCGGCCAGTTGCCCACGCATCGCCGTGACCGCATCCAGAGCCTTCAGCTCACCGGTGCGCACCCGCACCGGCAGGGTGTTGATGAACAGTCCAGGCACCCGGTCCGAGCCGGCGCCCGCGTTCATCCGCCCGAACAGCACCGTGCCGAACACCACGTCGTCACGGCCCGCAACCACCGCCAGCACCCGTGACCACGCCACATGCATCACCGTGGCAGGACTGGCCCCCAGACTCCGCGAGACTTCCCGCAGCCGCACCGCCACACCGGCATCCAGAGGCATGGTCGCCCGCACCACGTCCGAACCGTCACCGCGCACGTCGCTGACTCCGAACGCCGCGGTCGGCTCCTCCACCCCGGCCAAAAGCTCCCGGAAGAATTCCTCGTGCTCCCCAGTCTCGAGCCCGGCCCGGGCCTGGGCCACGAAGTCCCGGAACGGCAACGGCTCCGGCAGCGTCTCGGCACGCCCGGCCAGGATCGTCTGGATCTCGTCCAGCACGATGTCCATCGCGGTGTGGTCCTGCACCAGATGATGCGTCCGCACCAGCCCCAGCCACCGGCCACCAGAGACCTCGGCCACATGCACATCGAGCAGCGGCGCACGCCCCAGATCCATCGACAGCCCGACCGCAGAAATCAGGTCCGCCGCCAAATCGGTGCCGTCCGCGGCGGCAAGGCTCACCTCGGTCACCGACAACGCCGCCGAACGCCACACCACCTGCACCGGCTCCCGCAACCCCTGCCACACCACCGAGGTCCGGAACACATCATGCCGGTCGACCACCTGCTGCAACGCAGCGACGAACCCGTCCACCCGGGACCGGTCATCGAACTCCAGCACGAACGGCGTCGCATAAGTGTCGTCACCGCCGTCGGCCAGCAGGTGGTGGAACAGAATCCCTTCCTGCAGCGGAGCCAGCGGGTAGATGTCCGCGACATTGCCCGCACCACCCTCGACCCTGGAAACCACAGCCTGGATCTCGGCCTCGGTCAGCTCCACCAGCGGCAGCATCTCCGGCGTGATCACCTGCGCCCCGTCCGGAATCAGGTTCTCCGGCACCGAAACCGACACCGACCCGGCGACCGCCGCCAGCCTCGCCGGCGTCGGCGCCTCGAACAGCGTCCGCACCGACACCGACACACCCCGCACCCGCAGCCACTCCACCAGGCGCACGGCCAGCAGCGAATGCCCACCCAGGACGAAGAAGTCGTCATCGACCCCGACGGACTCCAGCCCGAGGACCTCGGCGAACGCCTGACACAGCACCTCCTCACGCACATTCGCCGGAGCACGCCCGGAACCCGTGAGCGCGGTGAAGTCCGGCGCCGGCAGCGCCCTGCGGTCCAGCTTCCCGTTCACCGTCAGCGGCAGCGCCTCCAGCACCACCACCGCCGAGGGCACCATGTACTCCGGCAACCGGGCGCCGACACGCTCCCGCACCACGGACGGCAACCCGTCGACGTCCGCACCATCACCGTCCCCGGCCGCCGGGACGACGTAGGCGACCAGCCGCTTGTCCCCCGTCTCGTCCTCCCGGGCGATGACCGCGGCCCGGGCGACCTGCGGGTGCGCGGCGATGACCGCCTGGATCTCACCCGGCTCGATCCGGAACCCACGCACCTTCACCTGCTCATCGGCACGCCCCAGGTACACCAGGTTGCCCTCGGCATCCCAGCGCACCACATCCCCGGTCCGGTACAACCGGCCACCACCGGCCGGGTCGGTGTCGAAGGGGTCGGCCACGAACCGGCCCGCGGTCAGACCCGCACGCCCCACATACCCACGCGCCAGACCCGCCCCGGCCACATACAACTCCCCGGCCACCCCGACCGGCACCGGGCACAGCCGCTCGTCCAGCACATAGGCCCGGGCGTTGAGGATAGGACCACCGATATTCGGCACATCCCCGGCCGACAGCACGCCCGACATGGCCGCACACACCGTCGTCTCCGTAGGCCCGTACGCATTGACCAACCGCCGCCCCGGAGCCCACCGGGCCACCAACTCCCCACCCAGCGCCTCACCGGCCGACACCAGCGTGGTCACCGAACCCAGATCCGCCGGATCCAGTACCTCCAGCACCGCCGGCGGCAACGTCACATGCGTCACCCCATGCCGCGCCACCACACCAGCCAGCCCCGCACCCGGCAACAGCTCCCGAGCCGGCGCCACCACCAAACACGCACCCGAGCCCAACGACACGAAGACTTCAGCGCCGGCCGCATCGAATCCCACCGACGCGAACTGCAACACCCTGCTGCCCACGCCGATCGCGAACCGCCGTGCCTGGGCAGCCACCAGACTCCCCAGCCCCGTATGCGTCACGACCACGCCCTTCGGCAACCCCGTCGACCCCGAGGTGTAGATCACATACGCCGGATGATCCAGAAGCAGAGGCACCGACAGCGGACCATCAGCCATCGACGAAACCGCCGCGGCGACCTGCGGCTCATCCAACACCACCACCGGCGCCGAACCAACGTCCACTCCGGAAAGCACCCCTGCCACCACGGACTCGGTCAGCACACACACCGCACCCGCGTCCGCCAGCATGAACGAGATCCGCTCCGCCGGCAGCTCCGGATCGACCGGCAGATACGCCGCCCCCGCCTTGAGCACCGCCAGCAGCGCCACCACCATGTCCACCCCACGCGGCAGACACACCCCCACCACCGACTCCGGACCCGCACCCCGGCCGGAGAGGTAGCGGGCCAGACGGTTCGCCCGCGCATCCAACTCCGCGTACGACACCTCCACGCCATCGCCGACCACCGCCGCAGCGTCCGGAGTCCTCGCCACCTGCCCCGCGAACAACTCCGGAACCGTCCCCGCCGGCACCACGGCCGCCGTGTCGTTCCACTCCACCAGCACCCGACGCCGCTCACCGGCATCCAGTACGTCCACCCCAGAGATCCGCAGCCCCGGATCGGCGACAACCGCCTCCAGCACCCGCACCAGACGCTCGACGATCACCGCCACCGTCTCCGGATCGAACAGATCCGCCGACCCGATCACCCCGCCATGAAGCCCAGCAGGGACACCCTCGGCACCGAAGACCTCAGAGACGGTCACCTCGAGGTCGAACTTCGCCACCGACGCCGCTGCGGCCGAGGCCGCGTGGCCGCCGGCCCGCACGCCCGCCAGCTCCAGCTCCGCGGCGGCGTTGTTCTGCACCGTGAGCATCACCTGGAACAACGGATGCCGGGACAGTGAGCGGGCCGGGGCGAGTTCCTCCACCAGCCGCTCGAACGGCACGTCCTGATGCTCGAACCCGGCCAGGCTCGTCTGCCGCACCCGAGCCAGCAGCTCGGTGAACGTCGGATCGCCCGACACATCCGTGCGCATCACCAGCGTGTTGATGAAGAACCCGACGAGATCGTCCAGCGCCTCATCCGTGCGCCCGGCGATCGCCGAGCCGATCGGGATGTCCTCACCCGCGCCCAGCTTGGAGACC
The DNA here is from genome assembly GCF_003814875.1 of Streptomyces sp. Ag109_O5-1. Lineage (GTDB taxonomy): Bacteria > Actinomycetota > Actinomycetes > Streptomycetales > Streptomycetaceae > Streptomyces > Streptomyces sasae. Next base: position 5,096,550 of record NZ_RKQF01000001.1, read on the forward strand.
AGCACCGCCAGCGCGGCCTGCAGCAGCATGAACACCGTCACACCCTGCTCACGCGCCACCGCCAGCACCCGGGCATGCACCTCGGCCGGAACCCGCAACGGCACCGCGTGCCCGCGATGACTCGCCACCGCCGGACGCGGCCGGTCGGCCGGCAGCACCAGCTCCTCCGGCGCACCCGCCAGCACCTGCCGCCAGTAGGCGACCTGCCGCGAGATCACACTCTCCGGATCGTCCTCGCTGCCCAGCAGTTCACGCTGCCACAGCGTGTAGTCCGCGTACTGCACCGGCAACGGCTCCCACACCGGCACCCGCCCCTCAAGACGCGCCGCATACGCACCCGAGACGTCCTTGGCCAACGGCGCCGTCGACCAGCCGTCCCCGGCGATGTGATGCACCACCACCACCAGGACATGCTCGTCCGAGCCATCAGTGAACAGCCACGCCCGGATCGGCACCTCAACCGCCAGATCGAACGCGTACCCGGCCACCGCCGCAACCTGCTCAGGCAGATCAGCCGGGGCCACCTCCACAACCCGCAGCTCCCACTCCAGATCATCGATGTCGAGGATCTGCTGGAACGGCTGCCCGTCCTCGGCCGTGGGGAACACGGTGCGCAGCACCTCGTGCCGCCCGATCACATCCCGCAACGCCGCCGCGAGCGCGGCCGTGTCCACATCACCGGACAACCCCAGGACGGTCGGGATGTTGTAGAGCGCGCTCGCCCCCTCCAACTGCCCGATGAACCACAACCGCTGCTGCGCGAACGACAGCGGCAACCGCTCCGGACGCACCTGCGGCACCAACGCGGAGCGCGCCACACCAGCACCCGACAACCGCGCCGCCAAACCCGCCACCGTCGGAGCCTCGAACAACGTCCGCAACGACACCTCAACACCCAGCACCGCCCGGATACGGCTCACCAGACGTACTGCCAGCAGCGAATGCCCACCAAGGGTGAAGAAGTCGTCCTCCACGCCGACCGATTCCAGCCCGAGGACCTCGGCGAACGCCTGACACAGCACCTCCTCACGCACATTCGCCGGAGCACGCCCGGAACCGGTGAGCGATGCGAAGTCCGGCGCCGGCAGCGCCTTGCGGTCCAGCTTCCCGTTGGGTGTCAGCGGCAGCGCCTCGAGCACCACCACCGCCGACGGCACCATGTACTCCGGCAACCGGGCGCCGACACGCTCCCGCACCACGGACGGCAACCCGTCGACGTCCACACCATCACCGTCCCCGGCCGCCGGGACGACGTAGGCGACCAGACGCTTGTCCCCCGTCTCGTCCTCCCGGGCAATGACCGCGGCCTGAGCAACCTGCGGGTGCGCGGCGATGACCGCCTGGATCTCACCCGGCTCGATCCGGAACCCACGCACCTTCACCTGCTCATCAGCACGCCCCACGAACACCAGCTCGCCCTCGGCACTCCAGCGCACCACATCCCCGGTCCGGTACAACCGGCCACCACCGACCGGGTCGAAGGGGTCGGCCACGAACCGCTCCGCCGTCAGACCCGCACGCCCCACATACCCACGCGCCAACTGCACACCGGCCAGATACAACTCCCCCGCCACACCCACCGGCACCGGGCACAGCCGCTCATCCAGCACGAACACCCGACTGTTCCCCGTCGGACGACCGAACGGCACCACCACCCCGTCCGACACCTGCGGATCCAGCACCCCAGCCGCCACCATCACCGCGGCCTCGGTCGGACCATAGGTATTGACCAACACCCGGTCCCGCGCCCACGCCCCGGCCGTCCCCGGCGAGATCGCCTCCGAACCCACCACCATCCGGCGCACCGGCCCCAGATCCTCCGGCGCCAGCACCTCCAGCAGACTCGGCACCACACTGGCCACCCGCACCCCGGCCGAGACCACCAGGTCCCGCAACAACCCCGCGTCCACCCGCTGCGCCGACGAGGCCACCACCAAATACGCCCCCGACGTCAACGCCACCGCCACATCCAGCACCGAAGCATCGAAACTGAACGACGCGAACTGCAACACGCCAACCCCCGCATCCGCCCCGAAAACCGGGCAGAACACGGCAGCAGCATTCACCAACGCCCCATGCGAGACCGCCACACCCTTCGGCACCCCCGTCGACCCCGACGTATAGATCACATACGCCAACTGCCCCGGCACCACACACACATCCGGCACCACGCCATCCGCCATCGACGACACCGCCGCGACGACCTGCGGCTCATCCAACACCACCACCGGCACCGAACCAGCCGCGTCCTGCACACCGGAAAGCACCCCGGCCACCACGGACTCCGTCAGCACACACACCGGCGCCGCATCAGCCAGCATGAACGCGATCCGCTCCGCCGGATACTCCGGATCCACCGGCACATACGCACCCCCGGCCTTCCACACCGCCAGCAACGCCACCACCATCTCCACACCCCGCGGCAGACACAGACCCACCACCGCCTCCGCACCCACACCCAGCCCGCACAGATACCGGGCCAAACGGTTCGCCCGCGCATCCAACTCCGCATACGACACCGACACACCCTCGAACACCACCGCCACAGCATCCGGCGTCCGCGCCACCTGCCCCGCGAACAACTCCGGCACCGTCCCCGCCGACACCTCGGCCGCCGTGTCGTTCCACTCCACCAGCACCCGGCGCCGCTCACCGGCATCCAGCACGTCCACCCCGGAGATCCGCAGCTCCGGGTTGGCGACCACCGTCTCCAGCACCCGTACCAGACGCTCGACGATCACCGCCACCGTCTCCGGATCGAACAGATCCGCCGACCCGGTCACCCCGCCACGAAGCCCGGCCGGAGTCCCATCGGCGCCGAAGACCTCGCCCACGCTCACATCGATATCGAACTTCGCCGTGGTCTCCGTGGCCGCCGCCGCGTGGCCGCCGGCCTGCACGCCCGGCAGCTCCAGCTCCGCGGCGGCGTTGTTCTGCACCGTGAGCATCACCTGGAACAACGGATGCCGCGACAGCGACCGGGCCGGAGCCAGCTCCTCCACCAGCCGCTCGAACGGCACATCCTGATGCTCGAGCCCGACCAGGCTCGTCTGCCGCACCCGAGCCAGCAGCTCGGTGAACGTCGGATCGCCCGACAGATCCGTACGCATCACCAGCGTGTTGATGAAGAACCCGACCAGATCGTCCAGCGCGGCATCCGTACGCCCCGCGACCGCCGCACCGATCGGGATGTCAGTGCCCGCACCCAGCTTCGAGACCAGCACCGCCAGCGCGGCCTGCAGCAGCATGAACACCGTCACACCCTGCTCACGCGCCACCGCCAGCAGCCGCCCGTGCACCTCGGCCGAAACCCGCAACGCAACGCTGTGCCCACGATGGCTCGCCACCGCCGGACGCGCGCGATCTGTCGGCAATGCCAGCTCCTCCGGCGCGCCCTCCAGGGTTTGGCGCCAGTAGGCGACCTGCCGCGAGAGCACACTGTCCGGATCGTCCTCGCTGCCCAGCAGTTCGCGCTGCCACAGCGTGTAGTCCGCGTACTGCACCGGCAACGGCTCCCACACCGGAGCCCGCCCCTCACGCCGGGCGGCGTACGCGGCTGAGACATCCCGCGCCAGCGGCCCGATCGACCAGCCGTCAGTGGCGATGTGGTGCACCACCACCACCAAGACGTGCTCGTCCGGGCCGGCGGAGATCAGCCGCGCTCGAATCGGCACCTCAACCGCTAGATCGAACACATACCCCGTCGCCTCTTCAACCGCCGACTCCACGTCGGCAGAAGAGACTTCGACGACCTCCAGGCTCCAGTCCAACTGCTCCAAAGCAAGGACGTTCTGGAACGGCTGTCCATCGACCGTCGGGAAAACCGTGCGCAGCACCTCGTGCCGACCAAGCACATCCCGCAACGCCGCACCCAGAGCCTGCGCGTCGATCTCACCGGACAGTCGCAAGGTAGTCGGGACATTGTAAGCCGCACTCGGACCCTCCAGTTGCCCGATGAACCACAGACGCTGCTGGGCGTACGACAACGGAATCATCAGAACTCCTCCGAGTTACGGTTACGCATCGGCCGCAGTGCGGGCCGGGTCGACTTTCGGTTATCTACGTGCTTTGCCAGATCGGCGACGGTCGCGTTGTCGAACAGGGTCCGCAACGACACGTCGACGCCCAGTAGCGCCCGCATCTGGCTGGTCAGCCGCACTGCAAGCAGGGAATGTCCACCCAGAGCGAAGAAGTCGTCATCGACCCCGACGGACTCCAAGCCGAGGACCTCGGCGAACGCCTGACACAGCAGCGCCTCGCGCTCGTTCGCCGGGCCACGACCGGACCCTGCCGTGGTGGCGGGCTCCGGTGCGGGGAGGGCTTTGCGGTCCAGCTTGCCGTTCACCGTCAGCGGCAGTGCCTCCAGCACCACCACCGCCGAGGGCACCATGTACTCCGGCAACCGGGCGCCGACATGCTCCCGCACCACGGACGGCAACCCGTCGACGTCCACACCATCACCGTCCCCGGCCGCCGGGACGACGTAGGCGACCAGCCGCTTGTCGCCGGTGGTGTCCTCGCGGGCGATGACCGCGGCCCGGGCGACCTGCGGGTGCGCGGCGATGACCGCCTGGATCTCACCCGGCTCGATCCGGTAGCCGCGGACCTTCACCTGCTCATCGGCACGCCCCAGGTACACCAGGTTGCCCTCGGCATCCCAGCGCACCACGTCCCCGGTCCGGTACAACCGGCCACCACCGGCCGGGTCGGTGTCGAACGGGTCGGCCACGAACCGGCCCGCGGTCAGCCCCGCACGCCCCACATACCCACGCGCCAGACCCGCCCCGGCCACATACAACTCCCCGGCCACCCCGACCGGCACCGGGCACAGCCGCTCGTCCAGCACATAGGCCCGGGCGTTGAGGATAGGACCACCGATATTCGGCACATCCCCGGCCGACAGCACGCCCGACATGGCCGCACACACCGTCGTCTCCGTAGGCCCGTACGCATTGACCAACCGCCGCCCCGGAGCCCACCGGGCCACCAACTCCCCACCCAGCGCCTCACCGGCCGACACCAGCGTGGTCACCGAACCCAGATCCGCCGGATCCAGTACCTCCAGCACCGCCGGCGGCAACGTCACATGCGTCACCCCATGCCGCGCCACCACACCAGCCAGCCCCGCACCCGGCAACAGCTCCCGAGCCGGCGCCACCACCAAACACGCACCCGAGCCCAACGCCAGCAACAGTTCCCACGTCGCCGCATCGAACCCGACCGACGCGAACTGCAACACCCTGCTGCCCACGCCGACCACGAACCGCCGTGCCTGGGCAGCCGCCAGATTCACCGCGCCGGCATGCGTCACGGCCACGCCCTTGGGCAGCCCCGTCGATCCCGAGGTGTAGATCACATACGCCGGATGATCCGGAAGCAGAGGCACCGACAGCGGACCATCAGCCATCGACGACACCTGTGCAACGACCTGCGCATCGTCCAAAGCCACCGAGTGCACCCGCCCGGCTGGCAACTCATCCAGGATGTCCTCGGTGCCGACCAGAACAGCCACCCGCGCATCGGTCAGCATGAATCCGATTCGCTCGGCAGGGTACTCCGGATCAACCGGCAGATACGCCGCCCCGGCCTTGAGCACCGCCAGCATCGCCACGATCATGTCCACACTTCGCGGCAGGCACAGACCCACCACAGATTCAGGGCCCACCCCCAACCCGGACAGATACCGCGCCAACCGATCTGCTCGCGCGTCCAGTTCGGCGTACGACACCGACTCGCCCTCGAATATCACCGCCGGCACATCCGGGGTCCGCGTCACCTGCGCAGCGAACAAGCCCGGCAACGTCTCCTGCGGCACCACCGCGTCCGTGTCGTTCCACCGGACCAAAACTCGCTTCAGTCCTGCGGTACTCAGCACGCCCACCCCGGACAGCGGCACCTGCGCGCCACTGTCCAGACCGTCCTCCAACGCTGCCACCAGGCCCTCGACCGCGGTATGCAGCATGCCCGTCACCTCATGCGGATCGATCGACGCGACCGCGTACGCGCTCAGGAAGAACCCGTCACCGTCGTCATCGACCAATACCGTCAACGGATAGGTGCTGCTTTCCCGGGCCAACACCTGCCGGACGCCCTCGAACCCACTGGCCCCGTCAGTGTTCTGCTGCCTGCCACTCGTGTTGTGCCGGTAGTTGAACCCCGCGGTGAACAACGGCGTGTCCGCTGGCACCGCGCTGGCGCGCTGGGCCAGCGCCAACGGCGCATGCTCGTGCTCCACCAGCCCGGCCAGTTGCCCACGCATCGCCGTGACCGCATCCAGCACACCGAGATCCCCGGTACGCACCCGCACCGGCAGGGTGTTGATGAACAATCCCGGCACCCGGTCCGAGCCGGCGCCCGCGTTCATCCGCCCGAACAGCACCGTGCCGAACACCACGTCGTCACGGCCCGAGACCACCGCCAGCACCCGCGACCACGCCACATGCAGCACCGTGGCAGGACTGGCCCCCAACCTCCGGGCCACCTCCCGCAGCCGCACCCCCAGATCAGCATCCAGAGGCAAGCTTGCCCGTACCAGCCCGGAACCGTCCCCGCGCACATCGGTCACGCCGAAGGCCGCTGTCTGCTCCTGCACATCACCCAGCAGCTCCCGGAAGAACTCCTCGTGCTCCCCGGTCTCGAGCCCGGCCCGGGTCTGGGCCACGAAGTCCCGGAACGGCAACGGCTCCGGCAGCGTCTCGGCACGCCCGGCCAGGATCGTCTGGATCTCGTCCAGCACGATGTCCAGCGCGGTGTGGTCCTGCACCAGATGATGCGTCCGCACCAGCCCCAGCCACCGGCCACCAGAGACCTCGGCCACATGCACATCGAGCAGCGGCGCACGCCCCAGATCCATCGACAACCCCACCACTGACATGAGCTCGGCCGCCGGATCCGCCACATGGGTGTCGAGGCTCACCTCGGTCACCGACAATGCCGCGGAGCGCCACACCACCTGCACCGGCTCCCGCAACCCCTGCCACACCACCGAGGTCCGGAACACATCATGCCGGTCGATCACCTGCTGCAACGCAGCGACGAACCCGTCCAGCCGGGACCGGTCATCGAACTCGATGACGCTCGGCGTCACATAGGTGTCGTCACCGCCGTCGGCCAGCAGGTGGTGGAAGAGGATCCCTTCCTGCAGCGGAGCCAGCGGATAGATGTCCGCGACATTGCCCGCACCACCCTCGACCCCGGAAACCACCGCCTGGACCTCGGCCTCGGTCAGCTCCACCAGCGGCAGCATCTCCGGCGTGATCACCTGCGCCCCGTCCGGAATCAGGTTCTCCGGCACCACCACCGACACCGCACCCGACGCAGCCGCCAGCCTCGCCGGCGTCGGCGCCTCAAACAGCGTCCGCACCGACACCGACACACCCCGCACCCGCAACCACTCCACCAGGCGCACCGCCAGCAGCGAATACCCGCCCAGAGCGAAGAAGTCATCCTCCACCCCGACCGACTCCACCCCGAGGACCTCGGCGAACGCCTGACACAACACCTCCTCACGCACATTCGCCGGAGCACGCCCCGAACCAGTGAGCGATGCGAAGTCCGGCGCCGGCAGCGCGCGACGGTCCAGCTTCCCGTTCACCGTGAGCGGCAGCGCCTCGAGCACGACCACCGCCGACGGCACCATGTACTCCGGCAACCGGGCGCCGACGTGCTCCCACACCACGGACGGAACAACTTCCATCCCCGCCGCCGGAACGACGTAGGCCACCAGGCGCCTGTCGCCCGGCACATCCTCGCGGGCGATCACAGCGGCCTGGGCGACCCGCGGGTGCGCGGCCAGGACCGCCTCGATCTCACCCGGCTCGATCCGGAACCCACGCACCTTCACCTGCTCATCGGCACGCCCCAGATACACCAGGTCGCCCTCGGCATCCCAGCGCACCACATCCCCGGTCCGGTACAGGCGCCCGCCACCGGCCGGGTCGGTGTCGAACGGGTCGGCCACGAACCGCTCCGCCGTCAGACCCGCACGCCCCACATACCCACGCGCCAACTGCGCCCCACCGATATACAACTCCCCCGCCACACCCACCGGCACCGGACACAACGACTCATCCAGCACGTACAACCGGGTATTCGCGATCGGCCGACCGATCGGCACCTGCTCATCGAGCCGCTGCCCGGCCACCACCCGGAACACGCAACACCCCACCACCGTCTCGGTCGGCCCGTACTCATTGACCACCACCGAGCCCGGCGTCCGCTCCAACCAGCCCCTCACCGGCCCGGCAGCCAACGCCTCACCACCCACCACCAACACCCGCGCCGCCGACGACGCCGAAGCATCATCGATCAACTCCGCCAGCAACGGCAGATGCCCCGGGACCGCCTTCAGCACATCGAACCCGCCCGAGACGCTCACCAGCCCCGCCAGGCCCTCGGCCCCGCCCTCCACACTGGCCACCACCACCGACCCCGCCACCAACGGCACCACCACACTCGTCACCGTCAAATCGAACGCCAACGACGAATGCAACGCCGCCCCGCCGGCCCCCGGACCGTACTCACCCACCGCCCACAGCACATAGTTGGCCAACCCGCCATGGGTCACCCCCACACCCTTCGGCGTTCCCGTCGACCCCGACGTATAGATCACATAGGCCAACTGACCCGGCACCACACCCACACCCAGCGCCTCACCCGGCATCGAGGAGACCGCCGCCATCACCGCCGGGTCGTCCAACGCCACCATCGGCACCCGCCCAGCCGGCAACTCATCGAGGATGTCCTCCGTACCCACCAGCACCGCCGCCCGCGCATCGGCCAGCATGAACGCGACACGCTCGGCCGGATACTCCGGATCCACCGGCAGATACGCTCCCCCGGCCTTCCACACCGCCAGCAACGCCACGACCATGTCCACACCCCGCGGCAGACACAGACCCACCACCGACTCCGCACCGACTCCCAGCCCGATCAAATACCGGGCCAAACGGTTCGCCCGCGCCTCCAACTCCGCGTAGGAAACCTCCACCCCCTCACACACCACCGCCCGAGAATCCGGAACCCGCGCCGCCTGCGCCGCGATCAAATCCGGCACCAACTCACCCGACACCACCACATCGGTGTCGTTCCACTCCACCAGCACCCGACGCCGCTCACCGGCATCCAGCACATCCACCCCGGAGATCCTCAGCCCCGGATCGGCGACAACCGCCTCCAGCACCCGCACCAGACGCCCGACGATCACCGCCACCGTCTCCGGATCGAACAGATCCGACGACCCGATCACCCCGCCATGAAGCCCAGCAGGGACACCCTCGGCATCGAAGACCTCAGAGACGGTCACGTCCAGGTCGAACTTCGCCGCGGCCACCGCCGCGGCCGAGGCCGCGTGGCCGCCGGCCCGCACGCCCGGCAGCTCCAGCTCCGCGGCGGCGTTGTTCTGCACGATGAGCATCACCTGGAACAACGGATGCCGGGACAGCGACCGGGCCGGAGCCAGCTCCTCCACCAGCCGCTCGAACGGCACGTCCTGATGCTCGAACCCGGCCAGGCTCGTCTGCCGCACCCGAGCCAGCAGCTGCTCGAACGTCGGATCCCCCGACACATCCGTGCGCATCACCAGCGTGTTGACGAAGAACCCGACCAGATCATCGAGCGCCTCATCCGTACGCCCCGCGACCGTCGCACCGATCGGAATGTCGGTGCCCGCACCCAGCTTCGCCAGCAGCACCGCCAGCGCGGCCTGCAGCAGCATGAACACCGTCACACCCTGCTCACGCGCCACCGCCAGCAGCCGCCCGTGCACCTCGGCCGAAACCCGCAACGGCACCGCGTGCCCGCGATGACTCGCCACCGCCGGACGCTGCCGGTCGGCCGGCAGCACCAGCTCCTCCGGCGCACCCGCCAGCACCTGCCGCCAGTAGGCGACCTGCCGCGAGATCACACTCCCCGGATCGTCCTCGTCACCGAGCAGTTCACGCTGCCACAGCGTGTAGTCCGCGTACTGCACCGGCAACGGCTCCCACACCGGCACCCGCCCCTCAAGACGCGCCGCATACGCACCCGAGACATCCTTGGCCAACGGCGCCGTCGACCAGCCGTCCCCGGCGATGTGATGCACCACCACCACCAGGACATGCTCGTCCGAGCCATCAGTGAACAGCCACGCCCGGATCGGCACCTCAACCGCCAGATCGAACGCGTACTCCGTTGCGCGTGCGACCGCATCCGCCAGCTGCCCGGCAGCCACCTCGACCGCCTCCAGCTCCCAGTCCAGGTCCTCGATGTCGAGGATCTGCTGGAAGGGCTCCCCGTCCGCGGCCGTGGGGAACACCGTGCGCAGCACCTCGTGCCGCCCGATCACATCCCGCAACGCAGCCGCGAGCGCGGCCGTGTCCACATCACCGGACAACCCCAGTGCCGTCGGGATGTTGTAGAGCGCGCTCGCCCCCTCCAACTGCCCGATGAACCACAACCGCTGCTGCGCGAACGACAGCGGCAACCGCTCCGGACGCACCTGCGGCACCAACGCCGCCCGCGCCACACCAGCACCCGACAACCGCGCCGCCAAACCCGCCACCGTCGGAGCCTCAAACAACGTCCGCAACGACACCTCAACACCCAGCACCGCCCGGATACGGCTCACCAGGCGCACCGCCAGCAGCGAATGACCGCCCAGGACGAAGAAGTCGTCATCGACGCCGACGGACTCCAGGCCCAGGACCTCGGCGAACGCCTGACACAGCAATTCCTCACGCACGTTGGCCGGGCCACGCCCGGAACCGGTGAGCGCGGTGAAGTCAGGCGCCGGCAGCGCCTTGCGGTCCAGCTTCCCGTTGGGTGTCAGCGGCAGCGCCTCGAGCACCACCACCGCCGACGGCACCATGTACTCCGGCAACCGGGCGCCGACACGCTCCCGCACCACGGACGGCAACCCGTCGACGTCCACACCATCACCGTCCCCGGCCACCGGGACGACGTAGGCGACCAGACGCTTGTCGCCAGTGGTGTCCTCCCGGGCGATGACCGCGGCCTGAGCGATCTGCGGGTGCGCGGCGATGACCGCCTGGATCTCACCCGGCTCGATCCGGAACCCACGCACCTTCACCTGCTCATCAGCCCGGCCCAGGTACACCAGCTCGCCCTCGGCACTCCAGCGCACCACATCCCCGGTCCGGTACAACCGGCCACCACCGGCCGGGTCGGTGTCGAACGGGTCGGCCACGAACCGCTCCGCCGTCAGACCCGCACGCCCCACATACCCACGCGCCAACTGCACACCGGCCAGATACAACTCCCCCGCCACACCCACCGGCACCGGACACAACGACTCATCCAGCACGAACACCCGACTGTTCCCCGTCGGACGACCGAACGGCACCACCACCCCGTCCGACACCTGCGGATCCAGCACCCCAGCCGCCACCATCACCGCGGCCTCGGTCGGACCATAGGTATTGACCAACACCCGGTCCCGCGCCCACGCCCCGGCCGTCCCCGGCGAGATCGCCTCCGAACCCACCACCATCCGGCGCACCGGCCCCAGATCCTCCGGCGCCAGCACCTCCAGCAGACTCGGCACCACACTGGCCACCCGCACCCCGGCCGAGACCACCAGGTCCCGCAACAACCCCGCGTCCACCCGCTGCGCCGACGAGGCCACCACCAAATACGCCCCCGACGTCAACGCCACCGCCACATCCAGCACCGAAGCATCGAAACTGAACGACGCGAACTGCAACACGCCAACCCCCGCATCCGCCCCGAAAACCGGGCAGAACACGGCAGCAGCATTCACCAACGCCCCATGCGAGACCGCCACGCCCTTCGGCGCCCCCGTCGACCCCGAGGTGTAGATCATATACGCCAACTGCCCCGGCACCACATGGACATCCGGCACCAGTCCGTCGGGCAACGACGACACCGCCGCGGCGACTTGCGGCTCATCCAACACCACCACCGGCACCGAACCAGCCGCGTCCTGCACACCGGAAAGCACCCCGGCCACCACGGACTCCGTCAGCACACACACCGGCGCCGCATCAGCCAGCATGAACGCGATCCGCTCCGCCGGATACTCCGGATCCACCGGCACATACGCACCCCCGGCCTTCCACACCGCCAGCAACGCCACCACCATCTCCACACCCCGCGGCAGACACAGACCCACCACCGCCTCCGCACCCACACCCAGCCCGCACAGATACCGGGCCAAACGGTTCGCCCGCGCATCCAACTCCGCATACGACACCGACACGCCCTCGAACACCACCGCCACAGCATCCGGCGTCCGCGCCACCTGCCCCGCGAACAACTCCGGCACCGTCCCCGCCGGCACCTCGGCCGCCGTGTCGTTCCACTCCACCAGCACCCGACGCCGCTCACCGGCATCCAGCACGCCCACCGCCGACAGCGGCACCTGCGCACCGCCCTCCAGGCCCTCCTCCAACGCCGCCACCAGGTCACCGACCGCCGTATGCAGCATCCCGGCAACCGCCCGCGGATCGATCGACCCGACCGCATCAACCACCAGACGGAGACCAACACCGTCGTCATCGACCGACACCGACAACGGATAGTTGGTCCGCTCACGGGAGAACACCTGCCGGACACCCTCGAACCCATCGCCGTGGGCCGCACCGCCACTCTCAGCACCCCGAGACCCGTCGACGGTGCTGTGCCGGTAGTTGAGCAGCGTGGTGAACAACGGCTCGTCCGCCGGCACCGCGCTGACCCGCTGGGCCACCGCCAACGGCGCGTGCTCGTGCTCCAGCAGCCCGGCCAGTTGCCCACGCATCGCCGTGACCGCATCCAGAGCCTTCAGCTCACCGGTGCGCACCCGCACCGGCAGGGTGTTGATGAACAGTCCAGGCACCCGGTCCGAGCCGGCGCCCGCGTTCATCCGCCCGAACAGCACCGTGCCGAACACCACGTCGTCACGGCCCGCAACCACCGCCAGCACCCGTGACCACGCCACATGCATCACCGTGGCAGGACTGGCCCCCAGACTCCGCGAGACTTCCCGCAGCCGCACCGCCACACCGGCATCCAGAGGCATGGTCGCCCGCATCGCGTCCGAACCGTCACCGCGCACGTCGCTGACTCCGAACGCCGCGGTCGGCTCCTCCACCCCGGCCAAAAGCTCCCGGAAGAACTCCTCGTGCTCCCCAGTCGCCAGCCCGGCCCGGGCCTGGGCCACGAAGTCCCGGAACGGCAACGGCTCCGGCAGCGTCTCGGCACGCCCGGCCAGGATCGTCTGGATCTCGTCCAGCACGACATCCATCGCGGTGTGGTCCTGCACCAGATGATGCGTCCGCACCAGCCCCAGCCACCGGCCACCAGAGACCTCGGCCACATGCACATCGAGCAGCGGCGCACGCCCCAGATCCATCGACAGCCCGACCGCAGAAATCAGGTCCGCCGCCAAATCGGTGCCGTCCGCGGCGGCAAGGCTCACCTCGGTCACCGACAACGCCGCCGAACGCCACACCACCTGCACCGGCTCCCGCAACCCCTGCCACACCACCGAGGTCCGGAACACATCATGCCGGTCGACCACCTGCTGCAACGCAGCGACGAACCCGTCCACCCGGGACCGGTCATCGAACTCCAGCACGAACGGCGTCGCATAAGTGTCGTCACCGCCGTCGGCCAGCAGGTGGTGGAACAGAATCCCTTCCTGCAGCGGAGCCAGCGGGTAGATGTCCGCGACATTGCCCGCACCACCCTCGACCCTGGAAACCACAGCCTGGATCTCGGCCTCGGTCAGCTCCACCAGCGGCAGCATCTCCGGCGTGATCACCTGCGCCCCGTCCGGAATCAGGTTCTCCGGCACCGAAACCGACACCGCACCCGACGCAGCCGCCAGCCTCGCCGGCGTCGGAGCCTCAAACAGCGTCCGCACCGACACCGACACACCCCGCACCCGCAACCACTCCACCAGGCGCACCGCCAGCAGCGAATGCCCGCCCAGAGCGAAGAAGTCGTCCTCCACGCCGACCGATTTCAGCCCGAGGACCTCGGCGAACGCCTGACACAGCAATTCCTCACGCACGTTCGCCGGGCCACGCCCGGAACCCGTGAGCGCGGTGAAGTCAGGCGCCGGCAGCGCCCTGCGGTCCAGCTTCCCGTTGGGTGTCAGCGGCAGCGCCTCCAGCACCACCACCGCCGACGGCACCATGTACTCCGGCAACCGCGACGCCACGAACTCCCGCACCACGGACGGCAACCCGTCGACGTCCACACCATCACCGTCCCCGGCCACCGGGACGACGTAGGCGACCAGACGCTTGTCGCCAGTGGTGTCCTCCCGGGCGATGACCGCGGCCCGGGCGATCTGCGGGTGCGCGGCGATGACCGCCTGGATCTCACCCGGCTCGATCCGGAACCCACGCACCTTCACCTGCTCATCAGCACGCCCCACGAACACCAGCTCGCCCTCGGCACTCCAGCGCACCACATCCCCGGTCCGGTACAACCGGCCACCACCGGCCGGGGCGGTGTCGAAGGGGTCGGCCACGAACCGCTCCGCCGTCAGACCCGCACGCCCCACATACCCACGCGCCAACTGCACACCGGCCAGATACAACTCCCCCGCCACACCCACCGGCACCGGGCACAGCCGCTCATCCAGCACGAACACCCGACTGTTCCCCGTCGGACGACCGAACGGCACCACCACCCCGTCCGACACCTGCGGATCCAGCACCCCAGCCGCCACCATCACCGCGGCCTCGGTCGGACCATAGGTATTGACCAACACCCGGTCCCGCGCCCACGCCCCGGCCGTCCCCGGCGAGATCGCCTCCGAACCCACCACCATCCGGCGCACCGGCCCCAGATCCTCCGGCGCCAGCACCTCCAGCAGACTCGGCACCACACTGGCCACCCGCACCCCGGCCGAGACCACCAGGTCCCGCAACAACCCCGCGTCCACCCGCTGCGCCGACGAGGCCACCACCAAATACGCCCCCGACGTCAACGCCACCGCCACATCCAGCACCGAAGCATCGAAACTGAACGACGCGAACTGCAACACGCCAACCCCCGCATCCGCCCCGAAAACCGGGCAGAACACGGCAGCAGCATTCACCAACGCCCCATGCGAGACCGCCACACCCTTCGGCACCCCCGTCGACCCCGACGTATAGATCACATACGCCAACTGCCCCGGCACCACACACACATCCGGCACCACGCCATCCGCCATCGACGACACCGCCGCGACGACCTGCGGCTCATCCAACACCACCACCGGCACCGAACCAGCCGCGTCCTGCACACCGGAAAGCACCCCGGCCACCACGGACTCCGTCAGCACACACACCGGCGCCGCATCAGCCAGCATGAACGCGATCCGCTCCGCCGGATACTCCGGATCCACCGGCACATACGCACCCCCGGCCTTCCACACCGCCAGCAACGCCACCACCATCTCCACACCCCGCGGCAGACACAGACCCACCACCGCCTCCGCACCCACACCCAGCCCGCACAGATACCGGGCCAAACGGTTCGCCCGCGCATCCAACTCCGCATACGACACCGACACACCCTCGAACACCACCGCCACAGCATCCGGAGTCCGCGCCACCTGCCCCGCGAACAACTCCGGAACCGTCCCCGCCGACACCTCGGCCGCCGTGTCGTTCCACTCCACCAGCACCCGGTCCAGCTCCGTGCCATCCAGCACGTCCACCCCGGAGATCCGCAGCCCCGGATCGGCGACAACCGCCTCCAGCACCCGCACCAGACGCCCGACGATCACCGCCACCGTCTCCGGATCGAACAGATCCGCCGACCCGATCACCCCGCCATGAAGCCCAGCAGGGACACCCTCGGCATCGAAGACCTCAGAGACGGTCACGTCCAGGTCGAACTTCGCCGCGGCCACCGCCGCGGCCGAGGCCGCGTGGCCGCCGGCCCGCACGCCCGGCAGCTCCAGCTCCGCGGCGGCGTTGTTCTGCACCGTGAGCATCACCTGGAACAACGGATGCCGGGACAGTGAGCGGGCCGGAGCCAGCTCCTCCACCAACCGCTCGAACGGCACATCCTGATGCTCGAACCCGGCCAGACTCACCTCACGCACCCGAGCCAGCAGCTGCTCGAACGTCGGATCCCCCGACACATCCGTGCGCATCACCAGCGTGTTGACGAAGAACCCGACCAGATCATCGAGCGCCTCATCCGTACGCCCCGCGACCGTCGCACCGATCGGAATGTCCGTGCCCGCACCCAGCCTCGCCAGCAGCACCGCCAGCGCGGCCTGCAGCAGCATGAACACCGTCACACCCTGCTCACGCGCCACCCGCAGCAGCCGCCCATGCACCTCGGCCGAAACCCGCAACGGCACCGCGTGCCCGCGATGACTCGCCACCGCCGGACGCTGCCGGTCGGCCGGCAGCACCAGCTCCTCCGGCGCACCCGCCAGCACCTGCCGCCAGTAGGCGACCTGCCGCGAGATCACACTCTCCGGATCGTCCTCGCTGCCCAGCAGTTCACGCTGCCACAGCGTGTAGTCCGCGTACTGCACCGGCAACGGCTCCCACACCGGAGCCCGCCCCTCAAGACGCGCCGCATACGCACCCGAGACATCCTTGGCCAACGGCGCCGTCGACCAGCCGTCCCCGGCGATGTGATGCACCACCACCACCAGGACATGCTCGTCCGAGCCATCGGTGAACAGCCACGCCCGGATCGGCACCTCGACCGCCAGATCGAACGCGTACCCGGCCACCGCCGCAACCTGCTCAGGCAGATCAGCCGGGGCCACCTCCACGACCCGCAGCTCCCACTCCAGATCGTCGAGGTCGAGGATCTGCTGGAACGGCTGCCCGTCCTCGGCCGTGGGGAACACGGTGCGCAGCACCTCGTGCCGCCCGATCACATCCCGCAACGCCGCCGCGAGCGCGGCCGTGTCGACATCACCGGACAACCCCAGGACGGTCGGGATGTTGTAGAGCGCGCTCGCCCCCTCCAACTGCCCGATGAACCACAACCGCTGTTGCGCGAACGACAGCGGCAACCGCTCCGGACGCACCTGCGGCACCAACGCGGAGCGCGCCACACCAGCACCCGACAACCGCGCCGCCAAACCCGCCACCGTCGGAGCCTCAAACAACGTCCGCAACGACACCTCAACACCCAGCACCGCCCGGATACGGCTCACCAGACGTACTGCCAGCAGCGAATGCCCACCAAGGGTGAAGAAGTCGTCCTCCACGCCGACCGATTCCAGCCCGAGGACCTCGGCGAACGCCTGACACAGCACCTCCTCACGCACATTCGCCGGAGCACGCCCGGAACCGGTGAGCGATGCGAAGTCCGGCGCCGGCAGCGCCCTGCGGTCCAGCTTGCCGTTCACCGTCAACGGCAGCGCCTCCAGCACCACCACCGCCGAGGGCACCATGTACTCCGGCAACCGGGCGCCGACATGCTCCCGCAGCACGGACGGCAACCCGTCGACGTCCACACCATCACCGTCCCCGGCCACCGGGACGACGTAGGCGACCAGCCGCTTGTCCCCAACGGCGTCCTCCCGGACGATCACCACGGCCTGGGCGACCTGCGGATGCCGGGCGACGACCGCCTGCACCTCGCCCGGCTCGATCCGGAACCCCCGGATCTTCACCTGATCATCCGCCCGGCCCGCGAACACCAACGCCCCATCGGCATCCCAGCGCACCACGTCCCCGGTCCGGTACAACCGGCCACCACCGACCGGGTCGGTGTCGAACGGGTCGGCCACGAACCGGCCCGCGGTCAGACCCGCACGCCCCACATACCCACGCGCCAACTGCACACCGGCCAGATACAACTCACCCGCCACACCCACCGGCACCGGAGCAAGCCGCTCATCCAGCACGTACGCCCGCACGTTCCACATCGGCCTACCGATCGGAACAGCCGTCTCACCCATCCCAGGCACACACTCCTGCGAAGTCACCGACACCGACGCCTCGGTCGGCCCATAGGTGTTGTGCAGGTGCGCACCCGGCAGCACCTCGAAGAACCGGTCACGCAGGACCGTGGACAACTCCTCACCACCACTGAACACCTGACGCAGCGACACACACCCGCCCGCAGCCGGCTCAGCCACGAACAATTCCAGCATCGCCGGCACGAATTCGACTGCCGTCACCCCCTGCTCCCGCACCAGCCCCACGAGGTAAGCCGGATCCCGGTGCCCACCCGGACGCGCCACGACCAGCCTGGCACCACAGACCAACGGGAGGAACAACTCCCACACCGACACATCGAAACCGATCGGGGTCTTGTGCAGGATCCGGTCCGACGCACCCAGGCCGTACTCATCCAACAGCCACCAGATGAGGTTGACCGCTCCCCAATGCGGCGTGACAACCCCCTTCGGTACCCCCGTCGAACCCGACGTGTAGATCACATACGCCGACTGCCCGGGCAACACACAGACGTCCAACGCCTCAGCCGACACCGACGACACCGTCGAAACCACCTGAGGATCGTCCACAAGCACCACCGGCAGCGAACCCGCAGCCACCCCGGCCCCGCAGGCCACATCCGTGACCACACACACCGCACCCGCATCCGCCAGCATGAACGAGATCCGCTCGGCCGGCAGCTCCGGATCCACCGGCAGATACGCCGCCCCCGTCTTCAACACCGCCAGCAACGCCACCACCAGCTCCACGCCCCGCTCCAGACACACCCCCACCACAGACTCCGCACCCACACCCAGCCCGGAGAGGTAGCGGGCCAGACGGTTCGCCCGCGCATCCAACTCCGCATACGACACCGACACACCCTCGAACACCACCGCCACAGCATCCGGAGTCCGCGCCACCTGCGCAGCGAACAACTCCGGCAACGTCCCCGCCGGCACCACGGCCGCCGTGTCGTTCCACTCCACCAGCACCCGACGCCGCTCACCGGCATCCAGCACATCCACCCCGGACACCCGCAGCCCCGGATCGGCGACAACCGCCTCCAGCACCCGCACCAGACGCCCGACGATCACCGCCACCGTCTCCGCATCAAACAGATCCGCCGACCCGATCACCACACCCCGCAACCCCGCCGGAGCACCCTCCACCGCGAAGACCTCGGACACCGTCACGTCCAGGTCGAACTTCGCCACCTGCACGCCCGAGGAGACTCCCTGGGCACTCAGCCCTGGCAGGTCCAGCACCGCGTCGGCATTGTTCTGCAGAGTGAGCATCACCTGGAACAACGGATGCCGGGACAGTGAGCGGGCCGGGGCGAGTTCCTCCACCAACCGCTCGAACGGCACATCCTGATGCTCGAACCCGGCCAGACTCACCTCACGCACCCGAGCCAGCAGCTGCTCGAACGTCGGATCCCCCGACAGATCCGTGCGCACCACCATGGTGTTGACGAACGAACCGACCAGATCGTCCAGCGCCTCATCCGTGCGCCCCGCGACCGGCGAACCGATCGGGATGTCCTCACCCGCACCCAGCTTGGAGACCAGCACCGCCAGCGCGGCCTGCAGCAGCATGAACACCGTCACACCCTGCTCCCGCGCCACCGCCAGCAGCCGCCCGTGCACCTCGGCCGGAACCCGCAACGGCACCGCGTGCCCGCGATGACTCGCCACCGCCGGACGCGGCCGGTCGGCCGGCAGCGCCAGCTCCTCCGGCGCCCCGTCGAGGGCCTGCCGCCAGTAGGCGACCTGCCGCGAGATCACACTCTCCGGATCGTCCTCGTCACCGAGCAGTTCACGCTGCCACAGCGTGTAGTCCGCGTACTGCACCGGCAACGGCTCCCACACCGGCACCCGCCCCTCAAGACGCGCCGCATACGCACCCGAGACATCCTTGGCCAACGGCGCCGTCGACCAGCCGTCCCCGGCGATGTGATGCACCACCACCACCAGGACATGCTCGTCCGAGCCATCAGTGAACAGCCACGCCCGGATCGGCACCTCAACCGCCAGATCGAACGCGTACCCGGCCACCGCCGCAACCTGCTCAGGCAGATCAGCCGGGGCCACCTCCACGACCCGCAGCTCCCAGTCCAGATCGTCGAGGTCGAGGATCTGCTGGAAGGGCTGCCCGTCCACGGCCGTGGGATACACGGTGCGCAGCACCTCGTGCCGCCCGATCACATCCCGCAACGCCGCCGCCAGGGCAGCCTCGTCGACCCCACCGGACAAGCGCACCACGACCGGGCTGTTATAGGTCGCACTCGGGCCCTCCAACTGCCCGATGAACCACAACCGCTGCTGCGCGAACGACAGCGGCAACCGCTCCGGACGCACCTGCGGCACCAACGCGGAACGCGCCACACCAGCACCCGACAACCGCGCCGCCAAACCCGCCACCGTCGGAGCCTCGAACAACGTCCGCAACGACACCTCAACACCCAGCACCGCCCGGATACGGCTCACCAACCGCACCGCCAGCAGCGAATGCCCACCCAGGACGAAGAAATCGTCATCGACGCCGACGGACTCCAGGCCCAGGACCTCGGCGAACGCCTGACACAGCAATTCCTCACGCACGTTCGCCGGGCCACGCCCGGAACCAGCGAGCACGGTGAAGTCAGGCGCCGGCAGCGCCCTGCGGTCCAGCTTCCCGTTCACCGTCAACGGCAGGGCCTCCAGCACCACCACCGCCGACGGCACCATGTACTCCGGCAACCGGGCGCCGACGTGCTCCCGCACCACGGACGGAACAACTTCCATCCCCGCCGCCGGAACGACGTAGGCAACCAGCCGCTTGTCCCCCGTCTCGTCTTCCCGGGCGATCACGGCGGCCTGGGCAACCTGCGAGTGCGCGGCGATGACCGCCTGGATCTCACCCGGCTCGATCCGGTAGCCGCGGACCTTCACCTGCTCATCGGCACGACCCAGATACACCAGGTTGCCATCGGCATCCCAGCGCACCACATCCCCGGTCCGGTACAACCGGCCACCACCGACCGGGTCGAACGGGTCGGCGACAAACCGGCCCGCGGTCAGACCCGCACGCCCCAGATACCCGCGCGCCACCTGCGCCCCAGCCACATACAACTCACCCGCCACCCCCACCGGCACCGGAGAAAGCCGCTCATCCAACACGAACACCCGGGTGTTCCACATCGGCTGCCCGATCGGCACCGCCCCGACCCGATCCTCATCCACCGACCCCAGCACATAATCCGTACACCCCACCGTCACCTCGGTCGGCCCATAGTGGTTCACCACCGCCACACCCGGATGACGATCCCGCCACACCCGCAGCGCCTCCGCCGAAACCGCCTCGCCCCCCACCATCAACCGCCCGGTCGGAGCACACACCGGCGGCAACGCCTCCAACAACGGCAGATGACTGGGCGTGGCCTTCACAAACGACAGCCCCCGCCCGTCCAACACCCCGGCCAACTGCTCGTCCAACCCCGCCAGAACCACCCGCCCACCACACACCAACGCCCCGTACAACCCCGTCACCCCGGCGTCGAACGAAATCGAAGCATGCACCACCGTGCTGTCCGCCAACTCCGGATACACCCGCACACACCGCGCCACATAATTGACCAGCCCGCCATGGGTCACCACCACACCCTTCGGCGTCCCCGTCGAACCCGACGTATAAATCACATACGCCGCACCCCCCGCCGACCAACCGACACCGGACACCGCAGCCCCGCTGCCCGCCGCCACCGCCGAAACCACCGCCGGATCATCCAGCACCACCACGGCCACCCCGTCCGGCACCAAGCCCACCGTGTCCGACACCGCCAGCACCACCACCGGTGCCGCATCGGTCAGCATGAACCCGATCCGCTCCGCCGGATACTCCGGATCCACCGGCAGATACGCACCCCCCGCCTTCCACACCGCCAGCAACGCCACAACCAGCTCAACCGAACGCGGCAAGCACACCGCCACCAGCGACTCCCGCCCCACACCCCGGCCCATCAGCAACCGGGCAAGCCGGTTCGCCCGCGCATCCAACTCCCCATACGACACCGACACACCCTCGAACACCACCGCCACAGCATCCGGCGTCCGCGCCACCTGTTCAGCAATCAACTCCGGGACCAACACCCCGGACACCTCGACCGCCGTATCGTTCCACTCCACCAACACCCGACGCCGCTCATCCGCATCCAGCACATCCACCCCGGAGACCCGCAGCTCCGGATCGATGACCGCCGCCTCCAGCACCCGCACCAAACGCCCAGCGAACGCCGCCACCGTCTCCGGATCGAACAGATCCGCCGACCCGGTCAGCTCACCACGGAGCCCGGTCGGAACGCCGTCCGCATCAAACACCTCACCCAAGCTCACAGCGATGTCGAATTTCGCAGCCGACATCGCCCCGGCCGACACATGCTCGCCGACCTGCGCCCCCGGCAGCTCCAGAACCGCCCCGACGTTGTTCTGGACGGTGAGCATCACCTGGAACAACGGGTGCCGGGAGAGCGAGCGGGCCGGGGCAAGCTCCTCCACCAGCCGCTCGAACGGCACGTCCTGGTGTGCGAATGCCCCGAGGCTTGTTTTCCGCACCCGAGACAGGACCTGCTCGAACGTCGGATCGCCCGACACGTCCGTGCGTATCACCAGGGTGTTGACGAAGAACCCGACCAGATCATCGAGCGCCTCATCCGTACGCCCGGCAACCGAAGAGCCGATCGGGATGTCAGTACCCGCACCCATCTTGGACAGCAGGACCGCCAGCGCTGCCTGCACCACCATGAACACCGTCGCACCCTGCTCACGCGCGACCTCCCGCACCCGGGCATGGACCCCGGCCGGCACCTCCAACTGGACGGCGTGCCCGCGGTGGCTGGGCACCGCGGCGCGCGGTCGGTCGGCCGGCAGCGCCAGCTCCTCCGGCGCCCCGTCGAGGGCCTGGCGCCAGTAGGCGACCTGCCGGGAGATCACACTCTCCGGGTCCTGCTCGTCACCGAGCAACTCGCGCTGCCACAGCGTGTAGTCCGCGTACTGCACCGGCAGCGGCTCCCACACCGGAGCCCGCCCCTCGCACCGCGCGGCGTACGCGGCTGAGACATCCCGCGCCAGCGGCCCCTTCGACCAGCCGTCACTGGCGATGTGGTGCACCACCACCACCAGGACATGCTCGTCCGAACCGGCCGAGATCAACCGCGCTCGTACCGGCACCTCAACCGCTAGATCGAACACATACCCCGTCGCCTCTTCAACCGCCGACTCCACGTCGGCAGAAGAGACTTCGACGACCTCCAGGCTCCAATCCAACTGCTCCAAAGCAAGGACGTTCTGGAACGGCTGTCCATCGACCGTCGGGAAAACCGTGCGCAGCACCTCGTGCCGACCAAGCACATCCCGCAACGCCGCACCCAGAGCCTGCGCGTCGATCTCACCGGACAATCGCAGTACAACCGGGACGTTGTAGGTCGCGCTCGGACCCTCCAGCTGCCCGATGAACCACAGACGCTGCTGAGCGTACGACAACGGGATCATCAGGACTCCTCCGAGTTACGGTTACGCATCGGCCGCAGTGCGGGCCGGGTCGACTTTCGGTTGCCTATGTGCTCCGCCAGGCCGGCGGCGGTCGGGGTTTCGAACAGGGCGCGGATGTCGACCTCGGCTCCCAGGAGGGTGCGGACCCGGCTGATCAGCCGGACCGCGAGCAGTGAATGCCCGCCCAGATCGAAGAAGTCGTCGTCCACACCGACCGATTCCAGCCCGAGGACCTCGGCGAAGGCCTGACACAGCAGTTCCTCGCGCGGGCCGGCCGGGGCACGGCCGGATGCGGCCGTGGTCGCGACCTCCGGCGCGGGCAGGGCCTTGCGGTCCAGCTTGCCGTTCACCGTGAGCGGCAGCGCCTCCAGCACCACCACCGCCGCGGGCACCAGGTGCTCGGGCAACCGGGCGCCGACGAACTGCCGCACCGCACCGGCCAGCGCCTGGTCCTGGTCCTGGTCTTGGTCCTCCATATCCCCGGCAGCGACCGGCACGACGTAGGCCACCAGGCGCTTGTCGCCAGTGGTGTCCTCCCGGGCGATGACCGCGGCCTGGACAATCTGCGGGTGCGCGGTGAGCACCGTCTCGACCTCGCCCGGCTCGATCCGGAACCCCCGCACCTTCACCTGCTCATCGGCACGCCCCAGATACACCAGCTCGCCCTCGGCACTCCAGCGCACCACGTCCCCGGTCCGGTACAACCGGCCACCACCGGCGGTGTCGAAGGGGTCGGCCACGAACCGCCCCGCGGTCAGCGCCGCACGCCCCACATACCCCCGGGCCAGCTGCGCCCCGGCGACATACAACTCCCCGGCCACCCCCACCGGCACCGGCACAAGCCGGTCATCGAGCACATACACACGGGTGTTGGCCACCGGACGGCCGATCGGCACCACACCGGCGGCCACCGCACCCGCATCCAGACACGCCGTGAGCACCCCGATCGTGGTCTCGGTCGGCCCGTAGTGATTGAACACCGCCCGGCCCTCGCCCGCCGCCTCGACCAGCTCCCGCACCCAGCCGGCCGAAGCCGCCTCCCCGCCCAGGACCACACCCCGCCCCGGCAGCACCCCGCCAAGACCCGCCGACCCCGCGCCCAGCGCCGCCAGGTGCGAGGGCACCACCTTGACCGCGTCCACCCGCTGCGCGGCGAAGAACCCGGCCATCCCCACCGGATCGGTCACCACCTCCTCCGGCGCCACCACCAGCGTCCCACCCGAGGACAGCGCCCCGAACACCACCGTGTTACCCAGGTCGGTGACCTGCCCCTGCACCACCGCGAACCGCCCGGCACCCGCCAAAGCAACCCGCGACGGCACCGACGCCACATAGTTGGCCAGCCCGCCGTGGGTCACCCCCACACCCTTCGGCAACCCGGTCGAGCCCGACGTGTAGATCACATACGCCAGCTGACCCGGCAGCAGCAAGACCGGCACCGGAGCATCGGACATCGACAAGACCGCGACAGCCACACCCGGGTCGTCCAACGCCACCATCGGAACCCGCCCGGCCGGCAACTCGTCAAGGACGTCCTCGGTCCCCAGCAACACCGCCGCGCGGGCGTCGGCCAGCATGAACGCGACCCGCTCGACCGGATAACCCGGATCGATCGGCAGATACGCAGCCCCCGCCTTCCACACCCCCAACATGCCCACGATCATGTCCAGACCCCGCGGCAGGCACAGACCCACCACCGACTCCCGGCCCACGCCCAAACCCGACAGATACCGGGCCAGGCGATTCGCCCGAGCGTCCAGCTGCGCATAGGACACCTCGACACCGTCCGCGACCACGGCCACAGCATCCGGCACCCGGACCGCCTGCGCCGCGATCAACCCCGGCACCAACTCCCCCGACACCACCGAGCCGGTGCCGTTCCACTCCACCAGCACCCGGCGCCGCTCCTCCACACCCAGCACGTCCACCCCGGAGACCGACACCGACGGATCGACCGTCACCGCCTCCAGCACCCGCACCCACCGCTCGGCGATCAAAGCCACCGTGCCCGCATCGAACAGATCCGCCGACCCGGTCACCCCGCCCCGAATCCCGGCCGGAACCCCACCCGCACCGAACACCTCCCCCACGATCACAGCAATGTCGAACTTCGCCACCGACATCGCCGACGCCGAATCCGGCATCCCTCCAACGCCCACACCCGGCAGCTCCAGGACCGCCTCTGCATTGTTCTGGAAGGTCAACAGCACCTGGAACAACGGATGCCGGGACAGTGAGCGGGCCGGGGCGAGTTCCTCCACCAACCGCTCGAACGGCACATCCTGATGCTCGAACCCGGCCAGACTCACCTCACGCACCCGAGCCAGCAGCTCGGTGAACGTCGGATCCCCCGACAGATCCGTACGCACCACCATGGTGTTGACGAACGAACCGACCAGATCGTCCAGCGCCTCATCCGTGCGCCCCGCGACCGCCGAGCCGATCGGGATGTCCTCACCCGCACCCAGCTTCGAGACCAGCACCGCCAGCGCCGCCTGCAGCAGCATGAACACCGTCACACCCTGCTCCCGCGCCACCGCCAGCAGCCGCCCGTGCACCTCGGCCGGAATCTCCACCGGCACCGTGTGCCCACGATGACTCGCCACCGCCGGACGCGGCCGATCGGCCGGCAGCGCCAGCTCCTCCGGCGCCCCGTCGAGGGCCTGCCGCCAGTAGGCGACCTGCCGCGAGATCACACTCTCCGGATCGTCCTCGCTGCCCAGCAGTTCGCGCTGCCACAGCGTGTAGTCCGCGTACTGCACCGGCAACGGCTCCCACACCGGAGCCCGCCCCTCAAGACGCGCCGCATACGCACCCGAGACATCCTTGGCCAACGGCGCCGTCGACCAGCCATCACTGGCAATGTGATGCACCACCACCACCAGGACATGCTCGTCCGAGCCATCGGTGAACAGCCACGCCCGGATCGGCACCTCGACCGCCAGATCGAACGCGTACCCGGCCACCGCCGCAACCTGCTCAGGCAGATCAGCCGGGGCCACCTCCACAACCCGCAGCTCCCACTCCAGATCGTCGAGGTCGAAGATCTGCTGGAACGGCTGCCCGTCCACGGCCGTGGGGAACACGGTGCGCAGCACCTCGTGCCGCCCGATCACATCCCGCAACGCCGCCGCCAGGGCAGCCTCGTCGACCCCACCGGACAAGCGCACCACGACCGGGCTGTTATAGGTCGCACTCGGGCCCTCCAACTGCCCGATGAACCACAACCGCTGCTGCGCGAACGACAGCGGCAACCGCTCCGGACGCACCTGCGGCACCAACGCGGAACGCGCCACACCAGCACCCGACAACCGCGCCGCCAAACCCGCCACCGTCGGAGCCTCGAACAACGTCCGCAACGACACCTCAACACCCAGCACCGCCCGGATACGGCTCACCAGACGTACTGCCAGCAGCGAATGACCGCCCAGGACGAAGAAATCGTCATCGACGCCGACGGACTCCAGGCCCAGGACCTCGGCGAACGCCTGACACAGCAATTCCTCACGCACGTTCGCCGGGCCACGCCCGGAACCGGTGAGCGCGGTGAAGTCCGGCGCCGGCAGCGCCCTGCGGTCCAGCTTCCCGTTCACCGTCAACGGCAGCGCCTCGAGCACCATCACCGCCGACGGCACCATGTACTCCGGCAACCGCGAGGCGACGTGCTCCCGCACCACGGACGGAACAACTTCCATCCCCGCCGCCGGAACGACGTAGGCAACCAGCCGCTTGTCCCCCGTCTCGTCTTCCCGGGCGATCACGGCGGCCTGGGCGACCTGCGGGTGCGCGGCGATGACCGCCTGGATCTCACCCGGCTCGATCCGGAACCCACGCACCTTCACCTGCTCATCGGCACGCCCCAGATACACCAGGTTGCCCTCGGCATCCCAGCGCACCACATCCCCGGTCCGGTACAGGCGGCCACCACCGGCCGGGTCGGTGTCGAACGGGTCGGCCACGAACCGCTCCGCCGTCAGACCCGCACGCCCCACATACCCACGCGCCAAACCCGCCCCGGCGATGTACAACTCGCCGGCTACACCCGGCGGCACCGGAGCAAGCCGGTCATCGAGCACGAACACCCGGGTGTTCGCGATCGGCCTGCCGATATGCGGAGCATCGCCCAAAGCCAACGGGCCCGAAAATGCCGCGCACACCGTGATCTCCGTCGGCCCATACGCGTTGATGACCCGCCGCCCCGGAGCCCAACGATCCACCAACTCCCCGCTCAGCGCCTCGCCCCCGGACACCAGCGTCGACACCGACGCCAAGTCCTCCAGCTCAAGCACCGCCAACAGTGCGGGCGGCAACGTCACATGCGTCACGCCATGCCGCGCCACCACACCGGCCAGCCCCGCACCCGGCAACAGCTCCCGAGCCGGCGCCACCACCAAACACGCACCCGAGCCCAATACCAGCAACAGTTCCCACGTCGCCGCATCGAACCCGACCGACGCGAACTGCAACACCCTGCTGCCCACACCCAGCCAGAACTGCTGCCCCCTGGGCGCTACCAGATTCACCGCGCCGGCATGCGTCACGGCCACGCCCTTGGGCAGCCCCGTCGACCCCGAGGTGTAGATCACATACGCCGGATGATCCGCAAGCAACACACCCGCCAGCTCACCAGGCATCAGCGCACCGCCATCACACTCGGCCAGCCACCGCATGACCGCAGGATCATCCACCACCACCGCCGGAAGCGATCCAGGCACCACCCCCGAACGCCCCGCCGACGTCAGCACGCACCGTGCCCCCGCATCAGCGATCATGAACGAGATCCGCTCGGCCGGCAGCTCCGGATCCACCGGCAGATACGCACCCCCGGCCTTCCACACCGCCAGCAACGCCACCACCAGGTCCAAGCCGCGGTCCAGGCACACCGCCACGACCGACTCCGGACCCACACCCCGGCCGATCAGCAACCGGGCAAGCCGGTTCGCCCGCGCATCCAACTCCGCGTACGACACCTCCACGCCATCGCCGACCACCGCCGCAGCGTCCGGGACCCGCGCCACCTGCCCGGCGAACAACTCTGGCACCGTCCCCGCCGACGCCTCGGCCGCCGTGTCGTTCCACTCCACCAGCACCCGACGCCGCTCACCGGCATCCAGTACGTCCACCCCAGAGATCCGCAGCCCCGGATCGGCGACAACCGCCTCCAGCACCCGCACCAGACGCCCGACGATCACCGCCACCGTCTCCGGATCGAACAGATCCGCCGACCCGATCACCCCGCCATGAAGCCCAGCAGGGACACCCTCGGCATCGAAGACCTCAGAGACGGTCACCTCGAGGTCGAACTTCGCCGCGGCCACCGCCGCGGCCGACGCCGCGTGCCCACCGGCCCGCACCCCCGCCAGCTCCAGCACAGCCTCGGCGTTGTTCTGCACCGTGAGCATCACCTGGAACAACGGATGCCGGGACAGTGAGCGGGCCGGAGCCAGCTCCTCCACCAGCCGCTCGAACGGCACATCCTGATGCTCGAACCCGGCCAGGCTCGTCTGCCGCACCCGAGCCAGCAGCTCGGTGAACGTCGGATCCCCCGACACATCCGTGCGCATCACCAGCGTGTTGACGAAGAACCCGACCAGATCATCGAGCGCCTCATCCGTACGCCCCGCGACCGTCGCACCGATCGGAATGTCGGTGCCCGCACCCAGCTTCGCCAGCAGCACCGCCAGCGCGGCCTGCAGCAGCATGAACACCGTCACACCCTGCTCACGCGCCACCGCCAGCAGCCGCCCGTGCACCTCGGCCGGAACCCGCAACGGCACCGCGTGCCCGCGATGACTCGCCACCGCCGGACGCTGCCGGTCGGCCGGCAGCGCCAGCTCCTCCGGCGCACCCGCCAGCACCTGCCGCCAGTAGGCGACCTGCCGCGAGATCACACTCTCCGGATCGTCCTCGTCACCGAGCAGTTCACGCTGCCACAGCGTGTAGTCCGCGTACTGCACCGGCAACGGCTCCCACACCGGAGCCCGCCCCTCAAGACGCGCCGCATACGCACCCGAGACATCCTTGGCCAACGGCGCCGTCGACCAGCCGTCCCCGGCGATGTGATGCACCACCACCACCAGGACATGCTCGTCCGAGCCATCAGTGAACAGCCACGCCCGGATCGGCACCTCAACCGCCAGATCGAACGCGTACTCCGTTGCGCGTGCGACCGCATCCGCCAGCTGCCCGGCAGCCACCTCGACCGCCTCCAGCTCCCAGTCCAGGTCCTCGATGTCGAGGATCTGCTGGAAGGGCTCCCCGTCCGCGGCCGTGGGGAACACGGTGCGCAGCACCTCGTGCCGCCCGATCACATCCCGCAACGCAGCCGCGAGCGCGGCCGTGTCCACATCACCGGACAACCCCAGGACGGTCGGGATGTTGTAGAGCGCGCTCGCCCCCTCCAACTGCCCGATGAACCACAACCGCTGCTGCGCGAACGACAGCGGCAACCGCTCCGGACGCACCTGCGG
This sequence comes from Streptomyces sp. Ag109_O5-1, assembly GCF_003814875.1. Taxonomy (GTDB): domain Bacteria; phylum Actinomycetota; class Actinomycetes; order Streptomycetales; family Streptomycetaceae; genus Streptomyces; species Streptomyces sasae. Next base: position 5,126,406 of record NZ_RKQF01000001.1, read on the forward strand.
CACCAACGCCGCCCGCGCCACACCAGCACCCGACAACCGCGCCGCCAAACCCGCCACCGTCGGAGCCTCAAACAGCGTCCGGATATCAATCTCCACTCCGAACACCATCCGCACCCGGCTAACCAACTGCACCGCCAGCAGCGAATGCCCGCCCAGGGCGAAGAAGTCGTCCTCCACGCCCACGGACTCCACGCCCAGGACTTCGGCGAACGCCTGACACAACACCTCCTCACGCACATTCGCCGGAGCACGCCCCGAACCAGTGAGCGATGCGAAGTCCGGCGCCGGCAGCGCGCGACGGTCCAGCTTCCCGTTCACCGTGAGCGGCAGCGCCTCGAGCACGACCACCGCCGACGGCACCATGTACTCCGGCAACCGGGCGCCGACGTGCTCCCACACCACGGACGGAACAACTTCCATCCCCGCCGCCGGAACGACGTAGGCCACCAGGCGCCTGTCGCCCGGCACATCCTCGCGGGCGATCACAGCGGCCTGGGCGACCCGCGGGTGCGCGGCCAGGACCGCCTCGATCTCACCCGGCTCGATCCGGAACCCACGCACCTTCACCTGCTCATCGGCACGCCCCAGATACACCAGGTCGCCCTCGGCATCCCAGCGCACCACATCCCCGGTCCGGTACAGGCGCCCGCCACCGGCCGGGTCGGTGTCGAACGGGTCGGCCACGAACCGCTCCGCCGTCAGACCCGCACGCCCCACATACCCACGCGCCAACTGCGCCCCACCGATATACAACTCCCCCGCCACACCCACCGGCACCGGACACAACGACTCATCCAGCACGTACAACCGGGTATTCGCGATCGGCCGACCGATCGGCACCTGCTCATCGAGCCGCTGCCCGGCCACCACCCGGAACACGCAACACCCCACCACCGTCTCGGTCGGCCCGTACTCATTGACCACCACCGAGCCCGGCGTCCGCTCCAACCAGCCCCTCACCGGCCCGGCAGCCAACGCCTCACCACCCACCACCAACACCCGCGCCGCCGACGACGCCGAAGCATCATCGATCAACTCCGCCAGCAACGGCAGATGCCCCGGGACCGCCTTCAGCACATCGAACCCGCCCGAGACGCTCACCAGCCCCGCCAGGCCCTCGGCCCCGCCCTCCACACTGGCCACCACCACCGACCCCGCCACCAACGGCACCACCACACTCGTCACCGTCAAATCGAACGCCAACGACGAATGCAACGCCGCCCCGCCGGCCCCCGGACCGTACTCACCCACCGCCCACAGCACATAGTTGGCCAACCCGCCATGGGTCACCCCCACACCCTTCGGCGTTCCCGTCGACCCCGACGTATAGATCACATAGGCCAACTGACCCGGCACCACACCCACACCCAGCGCCTCACCCGGCATCGAGGAGACCGCCGCCATCACCGCCGGGTCGTCCAACGCCACCATCGGCACCCGCCCAGCCGGCAACTCATCGAGGATGTCCTCCGTACCCACCAGCACCGCCGCCCGCGCATCGGCCAGCATGAACGCGACACGCTCGGCCGGATACTCCGGATCCACCGGCAGATACGCTCCCCCGGCCTTCCACACCGCCAGCAACGCCACGACCATGTCCACACCCCGCGGCAGACACAGACCCACCACCGACTCCGCACCGACTCCCAGCCCGATCAAATACCGGGCCAAACGGTTCGCCCGCGCCTCCAACTCCGCGTAGGAAACCTCCACCCCCTCACACACCACCGCCCGAGAATCCGGAACCCGCGCCGCCTGCGCCGCGATCAAATCCGGCACCAACTCACCCGACACCACCACATCGGTGTCGTTCCACTCCACCAGCACCCGACGCCGCTCACCGGCATCCAGCACATCCACCCCAGAGATCCTCAGCCCCGGATCGGCGACAACCGCCTCCAGCACCCGCACCAGACGCCCGACGATCACCGCCACCGTCTCCGGATCGAACAGATCCGACGACCCGGTCACCACACCCCGCAACCCCACCGGCACTCCGACAGCATCAAACAGCTCGCCCACGCTCACATCCAGGTCGAACCTCGCCGCCTGCACATCCGAGTCGAACCCGTGAGCGCTCACCCCCGGGAGGTCCAGGATGGCCTCGGCGTTGTTCTGACCGGTGAGCATCACCTGGAAGAGCGGATGCCTTGAGAGCGAGCGAGCGGGGGCCAGTTCCTCAACCAGACGCTCGAACGGCACATCCTGATGCTCGAACCCGGCCAGGCTCGTCTCCCGCACCCGGGACAACACGTCGGCGAAGGTCGGGTCGCCCGAAACATCCGTGCGCATCACCAGGGCGTTGACGAAGAAGCCGACCAGATCGTCGAGCGCCTCATCGGTGCGCCCGGCGATCGCCGCACCGATCGGGATGTCCGTGCCCGCACCCAGCTTCGACAGCAGCACCGCGAGTACGGCCTGCACCAGCATGAACACCGTCACGCCCTGCTCACGCGCCACCTCCCGCAAGCGGGCGTGCACGTCGGCGGAAACCTCCAGCGGGACGGCGTGCCCGCGCTGACTGGCCACTGCCGGGCGCGGCCGGTCGGTCGGCAGCGCCAGCTCCTCCGGCGCTCCCGCGAGGGCCTGGCGCCAGTAGGCGACCTGCCGGGAGATCACACTGTCCGGGTCGTCCTCGCTGCCCAGCAGTTCGGCCTGCCACAGTGCGTAGTCCGCGTACTGGACCGGCAACGGCTCCCACACCGGCACCCGGCCCTCGAGCCGAGCCGAGTACGCCGTCGATACATCCTGCGCCAACGGTCCGGTCGACCAGCCGTCCCCGGCGATGTGGTGTACCACCACCAGCAACACACGTTCCTCCGCACCGGCCGTGAACAGCCAGGCCCGGATGGGGACCTCGGATGCGAGATCGAACACGTACCCCGCTGCGTCGTCGACCGCCTCCTGCATTTCAGAGACCTCGACGGCGTCCAGGCTCCAGTCCAGCTCCTCCAGGGGAAGGACCTTCTGGAACGGCTGCCCGTCCTCGGCGGTGGGGAACACGGTGCGCAGCACCTCGTGCCGCCCGATCACATCCCGCAACGCCGCCGCGAGCGCGGCCGTGTCCACGTCGCCGGTCAACCGCACTGCGATCGGGCTGTTGTAGGTCGCGCTCGGGCCGTTCAGCCGGTCGATGATCCACAGGCGGCGCTGGCCGTAGGAGAGCGGGATGAGCTCCGGACGTTCCCACGCCGTCAGCGCGGCTCGCGCCACACCGACGCCTGGCAGACGTGCGGCCAACCCCGCCACCGTCGGGGCCTCGAACAAGGTCCGCAACGGCACCTCTACTCCGAGGACCGCCCGCACCCGGCTGACCAGGCGCACCGCGAGCAGCGAATGCCCGCCGAGGGCGAAGAAATCATCCTCCACCCCGACCGATTCGAGGCCGAGGACCTCGGCGAACGCCTGGCACAGCAGTTCCTCGCGCACGCCGGCCGGGCCACGCCCGGAACCGGTGAGCGATGCGAAGTCCGGCGCCGGCAGCGCCTTGCGGTCCAGCTTCCCGTTGGGCGTCAACGGCAGCGCCTCGAGCACCACCACCACCGCCGGCGCCATGTACTCCGGCAGCCGGGAGGCCGCGTGCTCCCGCAGCACGACCGGATCGGCTTTCGTGCCGGGTGCCGGAACGACGTAGGCCACCAGGCGCTTGTCCCCGGTCGCGTCCTCCCGCGTGATCACCGCGGTCCGGGCCACGTCCGGATGGGTCGCGATCACCGCTTCGATCTCGCCCGGCTCGATCCGGAACCCGCGGATCTTGACCTGTTCATCCGCCCGGCCCAGATACACCAGCTCGCCGTCGGACGTCCACCGCACTACGTCCCCGGTCCGGTACAACCGCCCACCCCCGGCCGGATCGGTGTCGAACGGGTCGGCCACGAACCGCCCCGCCGTCAGCCCGGCACGGCCCACATAGCCTCGGGCCAGACCTGCCCCGGCGACATACAACTCGCCGGCCACGCCCACCGGCACCGGCACAAGCCGCTCATCCAACACGAAGACACGCGTGTTCGCGATGGGACCACCGATCGACGTCAGCACCCCGGCCTCGGTGCCCAACTCCTTGGCCGTCGACCAGATCGTCGTCTCGGTCGGACCGTAGAGGTTCGTCACCGACTCAGCCCGCTCCACCAACAACCGAGCCAGCGCGCCCGGCAATGCCTCGCCACCCACCAGCACACGGACCGAACCCCAACCAGCACTGTCGGCGTCGGCGTCGGCGACCAGCGCCTGCCACAGACTCGGCGTGGCCTGTACGACCGTCGCACCGCACGAGCGCGCCAGCTCCCGCAACTGCCGCGGGTCCCGCACCTGTTCCCGCCCGGCAAGCACCACGGCCGCACCGGTCACCAACGGCAGATACAACTCCAGACCCGCGATATCGAACCCGACCGTGGTCACCGCCAGCAGCCGGTCGCCCGCCCCGAGCCCGAAGCGTCCCTGCATCGCGGTCAGGAAGTTCACCAATGAGCCATGCTCAACCCCCACCCCCTTCGGCGTCCCCGTCGACCCCGAGGTGTAGATCACATACGCGAGCTGCCCCACGGCCCCCGACACCGGCAACGGACCATCAGCCAGCGACGCAACCGCCGCGACCACGCCCGGATCGTCCAAGACCACGACCGGCGTGCCCGCCGTTCCGGCCTCCGCATCCGAGAACACGCCGACGAAGGCCGCATCGGTGATCACGCAGCCCACGCCCGCATCGGCCAACATGAATCCGATTCGTCCGACCGGCAGCTCCGGGTCGATCGGCACGTACGCGCCGCCGGCCTTCCACACCGCCAGCAACGCCACCACCATCTCCACACCCCGCGGCAGACACAGACCCACCACCGCCTCCGGACCCACGCCCAACCCGCGCAGATACCGCGCCAGACGGTTCGCCCGCGCCTCCAACTCCGCGTACGACACCGACACGCCCTCGAACACCACCGCCGCAGCGTCCGGAGTCCGCGCCGCCTGGGCGGCGAACAACTCCGGCAATGTCGCTTGCGGCACCGTGGTGTCCGTGTCGTTCCACTCCACCAACACCCGGCGCCGCTCAGCAGCGGAGAGCACCTCCAGCCCCGACACCGGCACGGACGGATCGGCTACCACCGCCTCCAGCACCCGCACCAGACGCGCGGCGAGCACCACGACGCTCTCGGCATCGAACAGATCCGCCGAGCCGGTCACCACACCCCGCAACCCCACGGGCGCACCATCGGCATCGACGTCCTCGGAAACCATCACGTCCAGGTCGAACTTCGCCACCGCCATCACCGACGACGACGCGGGCCCGCCGGCGCGCACGCCCGGCAGATCCAGGGCAGCGTCGGCGTTGTTCTGCACGGTGAGCATCACCTGGAACAACGGGTGCCGCCACAGTGAGCGGGCCGGGGCGAGTTCCTCGACCAACCGCTCGAACGGCACGTCCTGATGCTCGAAGCCGGCCAGGCTGGTGCTGCGCACTCGCGCCAGCACCTGCTCGAACGTCGGGTCGCCCGACAGATCCGTCCGGATGACCAGGGTGTTGACGAAGAACCCGACCAGGTCGTCCAACGCCGCGTCCGTGCGCCCGGCGATAGCCGACCCGATCGGAATGTCCTCACCAGCGCCCAGTTTCGACAGGAGCACTGCCAAGGCGGCCTGCAGCACCATGAACACCGTCACGCCCCGCTGACGCGCCACCGAAAGCAGGCGCGCGTGCACGTCAGCGGAGATCTGCAACGGAACGGCGTGCCCGCGATAGCTGGCAGCCGCCGCACGCGGACGGTCCACCGGCAATGCCAACTCCTCCGGTGCCCCGGCCAAGGCCTCCCGCCAGAACCCGACCTGGCGAGACAGGAGGCTTTCCGGATCCTGGTCATCACCCAGCAGCTCGCGCTGCCACAGTGCGTAGTCGGCGTACTGCACCGGCAGCGGCGACCACTCCGGAGCACGACTGCCCAGACGTGCGGCGTAGGCGACCGAGAGGTCATGTGCCAGGGGGCCGATCGACCAACCGTCGCTGGCGATGTGGTGAACCACCACCGCCAACACATGCTCCTCGGGTCGGACCGTGAACAGCCAGCCCCGAATCGGCACCTCAGACGCGAGGTCGAAGGCGTACTCCGCCGCGTGCTTGACCGCGTCCGGCAATGCCGCGGCACTCACGTCGACGTGCTGCAGCTCCCATTCAAGGTCCTCGATGTCGATGACCTGCTGGAACGGCTCACCAGCAACGGTCGGGAACACCGTGCGCAGCACCTCGTGCCGGCCGATGACGTCCAGGAACGCCGCACCCAGCGCAGCCGGGTCCAGCAGACCGGACAATTTCACCATGGTCGGGATGTTGTAGGTGGCGCTCGGGCCTTCCAACTGCTGGATGAACCAAAGACGTTGCTGCGCGGATGACAACGGCAACCGTTCGGGACGCGCCCACGGCACCAAGGCCGCGCGCGCCGAATCGGCCTGAGACAACCGCGCGGCCAGGCCCGACGGCGACGGGACCTCGAAAAGGGTGCGGATGTCGACATCGACTCCCAGCGCTGCCCGGACCCGGCTGATCAGCCGTACTGCCAGCAGTGAGTGTCCGCCCAGGGCGAAGAAGTCGTCATCGACCCCGACCGACTCGAGCCCGAGGAGCTCGGCGAACACCTGGCACAGCGCCTCTTCGCGCTCGTTGCTCGGACGGCGCCTCGAGACGACGGCTGCGGTGTCCGGCGCGGGCAGGGCCCGCCGGTCCAGCTTTCCGTTGGGCGTCAACGGCAAGGCATCCAGCACCACCACCGCGGAAGGCACCATGTACTCGGGCAGACGCGACGCGACAAGCTCTCGCAGCACGGCAGGCAATCCGCTGACCGCATCGAAGCCCTGTCCGTCGTCGTCGGCCGCCGCCGGGACCGCGTAGGCGACCAGGCGCTTGTCACCCGGCACGTCCTCCCGTGCGATGACGGCTGCCTGGGCTATCTGCGGGTGCGCGGTCAGCACCGCCTCGATCTCACCCGGCTCGATCCGGAAACCACGGACCTTGATCTGCTCATCGGCCCGGCCCACGAACACCAGATCACCGGACTCCGTCCACCGCACCACGTCCCCGGTCCGGTACATCCGTTCCCCGGACCCTTCGAACGGACACGCCACAAAGCGCCCAGCGGTCAACCCCGCCCGTCCCAGATACCCCCGGGCCAGACCAGCACCCGCCACATACAACTCCCCGGCCACCCCGACGGGCACCGGCGAGAGCCGGTCATCCAGCACGAACACCCGCGTGTTCACCACCGGACGCCCGATCGCCACCTGCCCCGCACCGGCATCACACCGCCACAACGTGGCATCCACCGTGGTCTCGGTCGGACCATACGAATTGAACATCCGATGCCCCGCAGCCCAACGCGCCATCACCTCCGGCGCACACGCCTCCCCCGCAACCACCACCGTCACATCCGCCGAGATCGACGACGGCTCCAACAACGCCAGCACCGCCGGCGGCAGCGTCACAAACGACACCGCCTGCTCCGCCAACAACCCCGTCAACGCCTCCCCGAACCGCTGATCAGAAGGCACCACCACCAACGCCGCCCCCTGCAGCAGCGCCATACACCACTCCCAGCCGAACGTGTCGAAACTCGCCGACGCGAACTGCCCCACGCGATCCCCGGCACCCACCCCCAACAACCGCGCATGACCAGCCGCGAAACTCGCAAACCCCGCATGCGAGACCACCACACCCTTCGGCACCCCCGTCGACCCCGACGTATAGATCACATACGCCGGATGCCCCGGAACCAACGACACCACCGGAGCCGACACCGGCAACGCCGACAGCGCCGACACCACACCCGCATCATCCAAAACCACCACCGGAGCACCCGCGGACGGCAACGCCCCCACCGTGCCCGACGACGCCAACACCACCACCGGAGCGGCATCGGACAACATGAAACCGATCCGCTCCGCCGGATACTCCGGATCCAGCGGCAGATACGCGCCCCCCGCCTTCAACACACCCAACAACGCCACCATCAGATCCACACCACGGTCCAGACACACCCCCACCAACCGCTCCGGACCAACCCCCAACCCCGACAAATACCGCGCCAGACGATTCGCCCGCGCATCCAGCTCCGCATACGACACCGACACGCCCTCACACACCACCGCCGGCGCATCCGGAGTCCGCGTCACCTGAGCCGCGAACAACCCCGGCAACGTCGACCCCGCAACACCCACCGCCGTGTCGTTCCACTCCACCAACACCCGACGCCGCTCAACCGCACCCAGCACATCCACCCCGGACACCCGCAGCCCCGGATCGACGACCACCGCCTCCAACACCCGCACCCACCGCTCGGCGAACACCGACACCGTCACCGCATCGAACAGATCCGCAGACCCCGTCACCACACCCCGCAACCCCGCCGGGGCACCATCCACATCGAAGACCTCGGCAACGATCGCGTTCAGGTCGAACTTCGAGGGCTGGTCTACCCCAGACCATTCATGCGCCTCCACTCCCGGCAGTTCCAGGACAGCGGCGGCGTTGTTCAACACGGTGAGCATCACCTGGAACAACGGATGCCTTGCCAGGGAACGGGTCGGGGCAAGCTCCTCCACCAGCCGCTCGAACGGCACGTCCTGGTGCTCGAACCCGGCCAGGCTCGTCTCGCGCACCCGGGAGAGCAACTCGGCGAACGTCGGGTCGCCCGACAGGTCCGCCCGAATCACCAGGGTGTTGACGAAGAGCCCAACCAGGTCGTCGAGCGCCTCGTCGGTACGACCGGCGACCGGCGAACCGATCGGAATGTCCTCACCGGCACCCAGCTTGGAGAGCAGCGCCGCCAGCGCGGCCTGCAGCAGCATGAACACCGTCACACCCTGCTCGCGCGCCACCTCCCGCAACCGGGCGTGCACCTCGGCCGGGACCTCCAGCGGCACGGTGTGCCCGCGGTGACTGGCGACCGCCGGACGCGGCCGGTCCACCGGCAGCGCCAACTCCTCCGGCGCGCCCGCCAGAGCCTCACGCCAGTAGGCGACCTGCCGCGCAATCATGCTGCCGGGGTCCTGCTCGTCCCCGAGCAGCTCACGCTGCCACAATGTGTAGTCCGCGTACTGCACCGGCAACGGCTCCCACACGGGAGCACGACCCTCAAGACGCGCCGCATACGCGGTCGAGACCTCCCGGGCCAGCGGACCGGTCGACCACGCGTCGCCCGCGATGTGATGCAGAAGCACCACCAGGACATGCTCATCCGGCCCGGCCGAGAACAGCCGCGCCCGGATCGGCGCCTCGGACGCCAGGTCGAACACATAGCCCACTGCGCCTTCGACCACCTCGGTCATGTCCGCGGCGGAGGCTTCGACGACGTCCAGGCTCCAGTCCAGTTCCTCCAGAGGAATGGCCTTCTGGAAGGGCTGGCCATCGGACACGGGGAACACCGTGCGCAGCACCTCGTGCCGGCCGATCACGTCCCGCAATGCCGCACCCAGCGCCGAGGGGTCGACATGACCGGACAGTCGCAGGACCATCGGCACGTTGTAGGTCTCGCTCGGACCCTCCAGCTGACCGATGAACCACAACCGCTGCTGTGCGAACGAGAGCGGCGACCGCTCCGGACGCTCCCACGGCACCAAGGCGGACCGCGCCGCCCCCGCACCCGAGAGCCGTTCGGCCAAGCGGGCCACCGTGGGGGCCTCGAACAGTGTGCGCAGCGCCACCTCCACGCCGAGTACGGTCCTCACTCGGCTGACGAGCTGTACCGCGAGCAGTGAGTGTCCGCCCAGGGCGAAGAAGTCGTCATCGACGTCGACCGACTCGAGCCGGAGGATCTCGGCGAACGCCTGGCACAGCAGTTCCTCGCGCACGTTCGCCGGACCACGCCCGGAGCCGGTGAGCGATGCGAAATCGGCGGCGGGCAGGGCCCGCCGGTCCAGCTTTCCGTTGGCCGTGAGCGGCAGCGCGTCCAGCACCACCACCGCGGAAGGCACCATGTACTCGGGCAGACGCGACGCGACAAGCTCTCGCAGCACGGCAGGCAATCCGCTGACCGCATCGAAGCCCTGTCCGTCGTCGTCGGCCGCCGCCGGGACCGCGTAGGCGACCAGGCGCTTGTCGCCCGGCACGTCCTCCCGTGCGATGACGGCTGCCTGGGCTATCTGCGGGTGCGCGGTCAGCACCGCCTCGATCTCACCCGGCTCGATCCGGAAACCACGGACCTTGATCTGCTCATCGGCCCGGCCCACGAACACCAGATCACCGGACTCCGTCCACCGCACCACGTCCCCGGTCCGGTACATCCGTTCCCCGGACCCTTCGAACGGACACGCCACAAAGCGCCCAGCGGTCAACCCCGCCCGTCCCAGATACCCCCGGGCCAGACCAGCACCCGCCACATACAACTCCCCGGCCACCCCGACGGGCACCGGCGAGAGCCGGTCATCCAGCACGAACACCCGCGTGTTCACCACCGGACGCCCGATCGCCACCTGCCCCGCACCGGCATCACACCGCCACAACGTGGCATCCACCGTGGTCTCGGTCGGACCATACGAATTGAACATCCGATGCCCCGCAGCCCAACGCGCCATCACCTCCGGCGCACACGCCTCCCCCGCAACCACCACCGTCACATCCGCCGAGATCGACGACGGCTCCAACAACGCCAGCACCGCCGGCGGCAGCGTCACAAACGACACCGCCTGCTCCGCCAACAACCCCGTCAACGCCTCCCCGAACCGCTGATCAGAAGGCACCACCACCAACGCCGCCCCCTGCAGCAGCGCCATACACCACTCCCAGCCGAACGTGTCGAAACTCGCCGACGCGAACTGCCCCACGCGATCCCCGGCACCCACCCCCAACAACCGCGCATGACCAGCCGCGAAACTCGCAAACCCCGCATGCGAGACCACCACACCCTTCGGCACCCCCGTCGACCCCGACGTATAGATCACATACGCCGGATGCCCCGGAACCAACGACACCACCGGAGCCGACACCGGCAACGCCGACAGCGCCGACACCACACCCGCATCATCCAAAACCACCACCGGAGCACCCGCGGACGGCAACGCCCCCACCGTGCCCGACGACGCCAACACCACCACCGGAGCGGCATCGGACAACATGAAACCGATCCGCTCCGCCGGATACTCCGGATCCAGCGGCAGATACGCGCCCCCCGCCTTCAACACACCCAACAACGCCACCATCAGATCCACACCACGGTCCAGACACACCCCCACCAACCGCTCCGGGCCAACCCCCAACCCCGACAAATACCGCGCCAGACGATTCGCCCGCGCATCCAGCTCCGCATACGACACCGACACGCCCTCACACACCACCGCCGGCGCATCCGGAGTCCGCGTCACCTGAGCCGCGAACAACCCCGGCAACGTCGACCCCGCAACACCCACCGCCGTGTCGTTCCACTCCACCAACACCCGACGCCGCTCAACCGCACCCAGCACATCCACCCCGGACACCCGCAGCCCCGGATCGACGACCACCGCCTCCAACACCCGCACCCACCGCTCGGCGAACACCGACACCGTCACCGCATCGAACAGATCCGCAGACCCCGTCACCACACCCCGCAACCCCGCCGGGGCACCATCCACATCGAAGACCTCTGACACCATCACGTCCAGGTCGAACCTCGCCATCCGCGAGGCCGTCGACGGCACCTCCTCGCCGACCTGCACGCCCGGCAGGTCGAGCACCGCGGCGGCGTTGTTCTGCACGGTGAGCATCACCTGGAACAACGGATGCCGCGACAGCGACCGGACCGGAGCCAGCTCCTCCACCAGACGCTCGAACGGCACATCCTGATGCTCGAACCCGGCCAGGCTCGCCTGCCGCACCCGAGCCAGCACCTGCTCGAACGTCGGATCACCCGACAGGTCGGAACGAATCACCAGGGTGTTGACGAAGAACCCGACCAGGTCGTCGAGCGCCTCGTCGGTACGACCGGCGACCGGCGAACCGATCGGAATGTCCTCACCGGCACCCAGCTTGGAGAGCAGCGCCGCCAGCGCGGCCTGCAGCAGCATGAACACCGTCACACCCTGCTCGCGCGCCACCTCCCGCAACCGGGCGTGCACCTCGGCCGGGACCTCCAGCGGCACGGTGTGCCCGCGGTGACTGGCGACCGCCGGACGCGGCCGGTCCACCGGCAGCGCCAACTCCTCCGGCGCGCCCGCCAGAGCCTCACGCCAGAACCCGACCTGCTGGGAGATCACACTGTCCAGGTCGTCCTCGCTGCCCAGCAGTTCGCGCTGCCAGAGCGCGTAGTCCGCGTACTGCACTGACAACGGCTCCCACACCGGACCACGGCCCTCAAGACGCGCCGCATACGCGGTCGAGACATCCCGCGCCAGCGGACCGGTCGACCAGCCGTCGCCCGCGATGTGGTGCAGAACCACCACCAGCCCATGCTCATCCGGTCCGGCCGAGAACAGCCACGCCCGGATCGGCACCTCGCACGTCAGATCGAAGGCGTACGCCGTCGCCCGTGCCACCGCATGGGGCAGCTCCCCGGCTGCCACCTCGCCCGCATCCAGCTCCCAGCCAAGGTCACCGATCTCGACGATCCGCTGGCAAGGGCGCCCGTTTGCGGTGGGGAAGACTGTGCGCAGCACCTCGTGGCGGCCGATCACATCCCGCAGGGCCGCGTCCAGGGCGGCCTTGTCCACGTCACCGGACAACTGCAGCACCATCGGGATGTTGTAGAGCGGGCTCGGCCCCTCCAACTGTCCGATGAACCACAGCCGCTGCTGCGCGAACGACAACGGCAGCCGCTCAGGACGTGCCTGGGGCACCAGCGCGGAGCGTGCCACACCGGCATCCGACAACCGCGCCGCGAGGGCGGCCACCGTCGGAGCCTCGAACAGGCTGCCCAGCGGCACCTCGACCCCGAGCACCGTGCGCACCCGGCTGACCAGGCGCACGGCCAGCAGCGAGTGACCGCCCAGCGCGAAGAAGTCGTCGTCGACGCCGACCGACTCCAGGCCGAGAACCTCGGCGAACGCCTGACACAGCAGCTCCTCGCGCACGTTTGCCGGAGCACGCCCGGACCCGGTGAGCGCGGTGAAGTCCGGCGCCGGCAGGGCCTTGCGGTCCAGCTTGCCGTTCACCGTGAGCGGCAGCGCCTCCAGCACCACCACCGCCGACGGCACCATGTACTCCGGCAGGCGGGAGGAGACGTGCTCCCGCAGCACCACCGGATCCGCTTCCACCCCCGCGACCGGAACGGCGTAGGCGACCAGGCGCTTGTCCCCGGTCTCGTCCTCCCGCGCGATCACAGCGGTCTGCGCCACGTGCGGATGCGCGGTCAGCACCGCTTCGATCTCACCCGGCTCGATCCGGAAACCACGGACCTTCACCTGCTCATCGGCACGGCCGAGATACACCAGCTCACCCTCGGCGGACCAGCGCACCACATCCCCGGTCCGGTACAACCGCCCACCACCGGCCGCGTCGAACGGGTCGGCCACGAACCGCTCCGCGGTCAGGCCCGCACGGCCCAGATATCCCCGAGCCAGCTGCGTCCCGGCCACATACAACTCGCCGGCCACCCCCACCGGCACCGGCGCAAGCCGCTCGTCAAGGACGAACACCCGCAGGCCGGCGAGACCCCGCCCGATCGCGCTCGCCCCCGCCTGCGCATCCCCCGGCTCAAGCGCACGGTAGGTGACGTGCACCGTGGTCTCAGTGATCCCATACATGTTGACCAGACGCGGTCCCCCCTCCGGCCGCCGCAGCCACCACCCGGCCAGCCGCGCCGGCTCCAGGGCTTCCCCCCCGAACACCACGGTGCGAAGCCCCGTCAGCGGCTCCGGGCGGTCCTCTTCAGCCGCGATCAACTGGTAGAAGGCCGACGGTGTCTGACTCAGTACCGTGACCCGCTCACGCGCAAGCAGGTCGCAGAACTCCTGCGGGGACCGAGACACCTCGTAGGAGACCACCACCACTCGCCCACCGTGCAGCAGGGCGCCCCACAGCTCCCACACCGAGAAGTCGAAGGCGAACGAATGGAACCAGCTCCACGCGTCATCCGAGCGGAACTCGAAGAGTCTCGTCGTCGCGGCAAACAGACTCACCACATTGCGATGAGTCACCGCCACACCCTTGGGAAGCCCCGTCGACCCGGACGTGTAGATCGAATAAGCGGGGTGATCCAACAACAGGGGTGCCACCCGCTCCGCCGGCACCAGCGCACCGTCATCCAGGCCGGCCACCACCGCAGCCACCCCCGGGTCGTCCAACACGAGCACCGGCGCATCCACCTCGGGCACGGCCGTAACACTCGCAGCCGAGGTGAAGACGACAGACGGACGCGCATCGGCGAGCATGAAAGCGATCCGCTCGCCCGGGTAACCCGGATCGATCGGCAGATACGCCGCCCCCGCCTTGAGCACCCCCAACAACGCCACAACCAGATCGGGCGTACGCTCCATCACCACCGCGACCAACGACTCCGGGCCCACTCCCTTGCCCGACAAGTAGCGCGCCAGCCGGTTCGCCCGCGCATCCAACTGCGCATAGGTCAACCGCTCCTGCCCGCACACCACCGCCACCGCGTCCGGGGCCCGCGACACCTGCGCCGCGAACAACTCCGGCAACGTCGCCTCCGCGACAACCGCGTCCGCGTCGTTCCACTCCACCAACAACCTGCGACGCTCATCCGCGCCCATCACATCCACGCTGGACGTCGGCGTCTTCCCACCGTTGTCCAGGGCGTCTTCCAACGCTGTCACCAGGCTGGCGGTCGCCGTGTGCAGCATTCCTGCTACCGCCTGCGGGTCGATCGGCGCCAGCGCGTCCACGACCAGACCGAACCCGTCACCGTTGTCATCAACGGTGACCGTCAGCGGATAGTTGGTGTGGTCCCGGGAGAACACCTGCCGGATGCCCTCGAACCCGCCGGTACCGTCAGCACCCTCGTGCCCATCGACAGTGTTGTGCCGGTAGTTGAACAGCGTGGTGAACAGCGGCGCATCTGCCGGTACTGCGCTCGCACGCTGGGCCAGCGCCAACGGCGCGTGCTCGTGCTCCAGCAGCCCGGCCAGCTGGCCCCTCATCGCCGTAACCGCCGACAGAACGTCGACTTCACCGGTTCGCACCCGCACCGGCAGGGTGTTGATGAACGCACCAGGAACTCGATCCGAGCCCGCCCCGCCGTTCATCCGCCCGATCAGCAGCGTCCCGAAGACCACATCCTCACGGCCGGAGACCGCCGCCAGCACCCGCGACCACGCCACATGCATCACCGTGGCCGGGCTGGCTGCCAGCCGCCGGGCCGCATCGCGCAAGCGCACCGCCAGATCGGCGTCCAAAGCCAGGTCGGCGCGCACCACACCGGAACCGTCCCCGCGCACGTCGCTCACTCCGAACGCCGCGGTCGGCTCCTCCACCCCCGTCAGCAGCTCCCGGAAGAACTCCTCATGTTCTCCGCTCTCCAGTCCCGCCCGGGACTGGGCCACGAAGTCCCTGTAGGGCAACGGCTCCGGCAGTTCCGCAGCGCGTCCGGCCAGAATCGCGCGCACTTCGTTCAGTACGACGTCCAACGCGGTGTGGTCCTGCACAAGGTGATGGATCCGCGCCAAGGCCATCCACCGGCCGTCAGCGACCTCGGCGACATGCAGATCCAGCAGCGGTGCCCGCCCCAGATCCATCGACAGCCCCACCACGGACATGAGCCCGGCCGCCGGATCCGCAGCATCGGCGTCAAGGCTCACCTCGGTGACGGGAAGCGCCGCGGAGCGCCACACCACCTGCACCGGCTCCCGCAACCCCTGCCACACCACCGAGGTCCGCAAGACGTCGTGCCGGTCGATCACCTGCTGCAACGCCGCGACGAACCCATCGAGCCGGGAACGGTCGTCGAACTCGAAGATCCCCGGCACCACATAGACGTCGTCGCCACCATCGGCCAGCAGGTGGTGGAAGAAGATCCCTTCCTGCAGTGGGGCCAGCGGATAGACGTCCGCCACGTTGCTCGCACCGCCCTCGACCCCGGCCACCACGGCCTGAACCTCGGTCTCGGTCAGCTCCACCAGCGGCAGCATCTCCGGCGTGATCGCCTGCGCCCCGTCCGGAATCAGGTTCTCCGGCACCACCGCCGACACCGCACCCGATGCAGCCGCCAGGCCCGCAGGCGTCGGCGAGACGAACAAAGCCCGCACCGGCACCGACACGCCCCGCGCCCGCAGCCACTCCACCAACCGCACGGCCAGCAGTGAATGACCGCCCAGGGTGAAGAAGTCGTCCTCGACGCCGACGGACTCCAGGCCCAGGACCTCGGCGAACCCCTGACACAGCAATTCCTCACGCACGTTCGCCGGAGCACGCCCCGACCCGGTGAGCGATGCGAAGTCCGGCGCCGGCAGCGCCCTGCGGTCCAGCTTCCCGTTCACCGTGAGCGGCAGCGCCTCCAGCACCACCACCGCCGACGGCACCATGTACTCCGGCAACCGGGCCCCGACGTGCACCCGCACCATGGACGGATCCACTTCCGCCCCGGCCGCCGGGACGACGTAGGCGACCAGCCGCTTGTCCCCCGTCTCGTCTTCCCGGGCGATCACGGCGGCCTGGGCGACCTGCGGGTGCGCGGCGATGACCGCCTGGATCTCACCCGGCTCGATCCGGAACCCACGCACCTTCACCTGCTCATCGGCCCGCCCCAGATACACCAGCTCACCCTCGGCGGACCAGCGCACCACATCCCCGGTCCGGTACAGGCGGCCACCACCGACCGGGTCGGTGTCGAACGGGTCGGCCACGAACCGCTCCGCCGTCAGACCCGCACGCCCCACATACCCACGCGCCAACTGCACACCGGCCAGATACAACTCCCCCGCCACACCCACCGGCACCGGGCACAGCCGCTCATCCAGCACGAACACCCGCGTGTTCGCAACCGGACGCCCGATCGGCACCACCGACGACCCGTCGGGCCGCACCTGATACCCGGTCACGTCCACCGACGCCTCGGTCGGACCGTACAGGTTGAACAACCCCGCATCCGCACCGAACACGGCGAAGAACCGGTCCCGGACACCGGCGCCCAACGCCTCACCCGAACACACCACCCGCCGCAACGACCCGCACCGCCCGGCCTGCGGCACCGCCAAGAACGCCTCCAGCATCGAGGGCACGAAATGCACCGTGTCCACCCGCTGCTCACGCACCAGCTCGGCCACATACCCCGGATCCCGATGACCACCCGGCCGGGCCACCACCATCACCGCACCCTGGACCAGCGGCCAGAACAACTCCCACACCGACACATCGAACCCGAACGGCGTCTTGTGCAACACCCGCTCCCCCGGCGCCAGCCCGAACCGGTCCTGCATCCACACCAACCGGTTCACAATCCCGGCATGCGACACCACCACACCCTTCGGCACACCCGTCGACCCCGACGTATAGATCACATACGCCGGATTCCCCGACACCACCGACACCGGCACCGCATCACCGGACAACGCCGACACCCGCGGATCATCCACCACCACAACCGGCACCGAACCCGCAGCCACCCCAGCCCCGGACACCGCATCAGCGATCACACACACCGCACCCGCATCCGCCAGCACGAACGAGACCCGCTCCGCCGGCAGCTCCGGATCCACCGGCAGATACGCCGCCCCCGCCTTGAGCACCGCCAGCAACGCCACCACCATCTCCACACCCCGCGGCAGACACACCCCCACCACCGACTCCGGACCCACACCCAGCCCGCACAGATACCGCGCCAACCGGTTCGCCCGCGCATCCAACTCCGCATACGACACCGACTCGCCCTCGAACACCACCGCCACAGCATCCGGAGTCCGCGCCACCTGCCCCGCGAACAACCCCGGCAACGTCCCCACCGGCACCTCGGCCGCCGTGTCGTTCCACTGACGCAGCACCCGGTCCAACGCGACCGCATCCTGTACGTCGAGCGCCGACAGCGGCATCTGCGCGCCGCCGTCCAGAGCGTCCTCCAACGCGGCCACTACGCCGCCGGCCGCGGTAAGCAGCATCTCGGCCACTGCCTGCGGATCGATCGGCGCCACGGCGTCGACGACCAGGCCGAGACCATCACCGTTGTCGTCGACCACGACCGCCAGCGGATAGTTGGTCCGCTCCCGGAAAGAAACCTGCCTGATACCGGCCAGGCTCGAGCCCTGGCTCTCCTCGTCACCGTTGTTGTGCCGGTAGTTGAGCATCGATGTGAACAGCGGCACATCCGCCGGCACCGCGCTCGCGCGCTGAGCCAACGGCAATGGCACGTGCTCGTGCTCCAGCAGCCCAGCCAGCTGCCCGCGCATCGCCGTGATCGCATCCAGCACACCGAGATCCCCGGTACGCACCCGCACCGGCAGCATGTTCATAAGCAGTCCCGGCATCCGGCCCGAGCCCGCCCCGGTGTTCATCCGCCCGAGCAACATCGTCCCGAACACCACGTCATCACGGCCGGAGACCACCGCCAGCACCCGTGACCACGCCACATGCATGACGGTCGCCGGACTGGCGCCCAAACGGCGCGACACCTCCCGCAACCGCACCACCAAGTCAGCACCCAGACCCAGCTTTGCCGTAGCCACGCCGGACCCGTCCCTGCGCACGTCGGTGACCCCGAACGCCGCGGTCGGCTCCTCCACCCCGGCCAAAAGCTCCCGGAAGAACTCCTCGTGCTCCCCAGTCGCCAGCCCGGCCCGGGTCTGGGCCACGAAGTCCCGGAACGGCAACGGCTGCGGCAGCTCCTCGGCACGCCCGGCCAGGATCGTCCCCACCTCGTCCTGCAGCATCTCCAGGGTGGTGTGGTCCTGAACCACATGATGCATCCGCAGCAGTCCCAGCCACCGGCCGCCGGAGATCTCCGCGACGTGCAGATCCATCAGCGGGGCCCGGCCGAGATCCAGCGCCAGCCCAACCTCGGACATCAACGCCGCTTCGGGATCGGTACTGTCGGCATCGAGGCGCACCTCGGTGACGGGAAGCACCGCGGAGCGCCACACCACCTGCACCGGCTCCCGCAACCCCTGCCACACCACCGAGGTCCGGAACACGTCGTACCGGTCGATCACCTGCTGCAACGCGGCGACGAACCCGTCCAGCCGGGACCGGCCATGGAACTCGAACACGAATGGTGTGACGTAGACGTCCTCACCGCCGTCGGCCAGCAGGTGGTGGAACAGAATCCCTTCCTGCAGCGGAGCCAGCGGGTAGATGTCCGCGACATTGCCCGCACCACCCTCGACCCCGGAAACCACCGCCTGGACCTCGGCCTCGGTCAGCTCCACCAGCGGCAGCATCTCCGGCGTGATCACCTGAGCGCCGCCCGGGATCAGGTTCTCCGGCACCGAAACCGCCACCGATCCGGCGACCGCCGCCAGGCCCGCCGGCGTCGGGGCTTCGAAGAGCACCTGCACCGAGACGGACACGCCCCTTGCCCGCAGCCACTCCAGCAGCCGCACTGCCAGCAGTGAATGACCGCCCAGGGTGAAGAAGTCGTCCTCGACGCCGACGGACTCCAGGCCCAGGACCTCGGCGAACCCCTGACACAGCAATTCCTCACGCACGTTCGCCGGGCCACGCCCGGACCCGGTGAGCGCGGTGAAGTCCGGCGCCGGCAGCGCCTTGCGGTCCAGCTTCCCGTTCACCGTGAGCGGCAGCGCCTCCAGCACCACCACCGCCGACGGCACCATGTACTCCGGCAACCGGGCCCCGACGTGCACCCGCACCATGGACGGATCCACTTCCGCCCCGGCCGCCGGGACGACGTAGGCAACCAGCCGCTTGTCCCCCGTCTCGTCTTCCCGGGCGATCACGGCGGCCTGGGCGACCTGCGGGTGCGCGGCGATGACCGCCTGGATCTCACCCGGCTCGATCCGGAACCCACGCACCTTCACCTGCTCATCGGCCCGCCCCAGATACACCAGCTCACCCTCGGCGGACCAGCGCACCACATCCCCGGTCCGGTACAACCGGCCACCACCGACCGGGTCGGTGTCGAACGGGTCGGCCACGAACCGCTCCGCCGTCAGACCCGCACGCCCCACATACCCCCGCGCCAACTGCACACCGGCCAGATACAACTCACCCGCCACACCCACCGGCACCGGGCACAGCCGCTCATCCAGCACGAACACCCGCGTGTTCGCAACCGGACGCCCGATCGGCACCACCGACGACCCGTCGGGCCGCACCTGATACCCGGTCACGTCCACCGACGCCTCGGTCGGACCGTACAGGTTGAACAACCCCGCATCCGCACCGAACACGGCGAAGAACCGGTCCCGGACACCGGCGCCCAACGCCTCACCCGAACACACCACCCGCCGCAACGACCCGCACCGCCCGGCCTGCGGCACCGCCAAGAACGCCTCCAGCATCGAGGGCACGAAATGCACCGTGTCCACCCGCTGCTCACGCACCAGCTCGGCCACATACCCCGGATCCCGATGACCACCCGGCCGGGCCACCACCATCACCGCACCCTGGACCAGCGGCCAGAACAACTCCCACACCGACACATCGAACCCGAACGGCGTCTTGTGCAACACCCGCTCCCCCGGCGCCAGCCCGAACCGGTCCTGCATCCACACCAACCGGTTCACAATCCCGGCATGCGACACCACCACACCCTTCGGCACACCCGTCGACCCCGACGTATAGATCACATACGCCGGATTCCCCGACACCACCGACACCCCGGGATCAGCGGCCGACAACGCCGCCACCGCCGCCACCACCCCCGGATCATCCACAACCACCACCGGCACCGAACCAACGTCCACACCGGAAAGCACCCCGGCCACCACGGACTCGGTCAGCACACACACCGCACCCGCATCCGCCAACACGAACGAGACCCGCTCCGCCGGCAGCTCCGGATCCACCGGCAGATACGCCGCCCCCGCCTTGAGCACCGCCAGCAACGCCACCACCATCTCCACACCCCGCGGCAGACACACCCCCACCACCGACTCCGGACCCACACCCAGCCCGCACAGATACCGCGCCAACCGGTTCGCCCGCGCATCCAACTCCGCATACGACACCGACTCGCCCTCGAACACCACCGCCACAGCATCCGGAGTCCGCGCCACCTGCCCCGCGAACAACCCCGGCAACGTCCCCACCGGCACCTCGGCCGCCGTGTCGTTCCACTGACGCAGCACCCGGTCCAGCTCAACCACGTCAAGGAGCTCGACGTTGCCGACCGAATCCCCGGGTGAAGCAGCCGCGAACCAGTTCAGGACCTTGAGAAAGTGCCGGGAGACGTCCGCGCCCTCGTCCTCGCCGTGAAGGTCGCGGTTCAACTCGACCGCGGTCTGCATCCCGCCGACGGCCGAACCGTGGTAGACGTCGATTCTGAGATCGTCGACCGGTCCGGTGTAGAGGCCGGTCCAGGAGGCGGAGCAGTCGCCGAACCGTGCCGGGCGGTCGGCCGGGACGACGTTGACCACCACGTCGTAGAGAGGGCCGCCGCCGACAAGACCCAGGTCGGCCATGATGTCCGTGTACTGATAACGCTGGTGTCGCAGGCCCTGCCGGACTGCTTGCGCAGCCTGCCGCACGAGGTCCGCGACGGTCGACTCCGGGGTCATCCGGAGCCTGACCGGCATGATGTTGGCCGTCATACCGGGAATTCCGAACTCGCGCATCTGCGTCCGGCCGTTGACCGCGACTCCCAGGACGATGTCCTGCGCGCCGGTGACCCGGTGCCGGTAGGCAGCCGCGGCGGCGATCACCAGGCCCGCGAAGCTCGTCTTCAGCCGTCGCGCGGCCGCCCTCAGGCCGGCGACGCCATCGGCGCCGATGTCCTCAATGTGCTGGACGGGCCGGCTCGCCAGTCGCCGAGCGTGGTGCCCCCGCCATCCGGCCGACTCGGGCGCGCCGGACAGGAGGTCGAGCCAGAAGTCGCGATCCCGGACTCGTTCCTCTGACTCCCGGTAGTCCCGGTCGGTCTCCATCAGGACAGCCACCGGAGCCAGTACCCGGCCGGCTGACACACGGCCTTCCACCAGCCCGGTGTAGATCTCGGCCAGGCGGTCGGCGAAGGCCGACAGACCCATTCCGTCGACGGCGATGTGATGCGCCCGCTGGTACCAGATGGCGTGATCGTCGCTCAACCTCAGCACGGCCTGCGCGGTCAACCAGCCGCCGACCAAGTCAAGCGGACCGTCCAGATCGGCGTGAATCCACTGTTCGGCGGCCGCGCGCGGGTCGGTCTCCGCGCGCAGGTCGACAACTTCGATCGGGTATTCGCCCGAATCGTCGACGTACTGCCGCGGGATGCCGTCCTCCAGGGTGATCCTGAGGCGGTATCCGTCGGCTTCGTCCAGGGCGAGCCGCAGGGCGTCGGTGAACAGGTCGATGTCCAGGACTCCGCGGAGCTCCGTGTAGTCGCCAATGGTGTAGGCGGGGTTTGTCGGTGCGAACTGCTGGGCATACCAGACACCGAGCTGACCGGACATCAGTTCCTGGAGTTCGTGCTCAGACGCAACCATGACTGCCAACCTCAATCGCTTGACACGACGACGAAGAAAACGGGATGTGGATGATCCAGGCCGTCGCGGCCTGGATCTACGGATGGCTCCGACCGGCGTCCCGAGTGACGCCCGGCCGCCGGGGACCGGTCACCTCTGGGGCTGCTCCGCCACCAGATCGAGAATGCGGTCCGTGAGGTCCACAAGGTTCTCCACGTCCCAGATCAAAGTGGGCTCGATGGTCACACCCAGGGTGTCCTCGATATCGCCGCAGAGGGCGAAGGCGTACACCGAGTCCAGTCCGTAGTCGGCGAGGGGCGCCTTCGCGTCGACCGCGTCTTTCGGCTCGTCGATGTAGTGCGCGACGCGCCCTTGGAGCCAGTCGCGGATGTTCTCCGACGTCGGTTCGATGGCAGTGGTTCCGTGCTCAGTCATGGCTGTCTTCCCTCGCCCGGTACGCGCCGGGCAGTCAAATCGAAGAGTCGGCGGTCCAGGCAGTGCTGTGCGGCGGCGGCGAAGAGCTTGTCCTCCGTGCTCTCACGTTCAGCCGTGGTGAGAACCGAGCGGCCACCGAGGCGCCCCGCAAGCCGGTCGAGGACACCGATCAATTCGGCGTCGCCGTAACGGGCGCCCGCCTGGTCCCACACAGCGAGTACCGATGCCGCCGCGAGCAGGACGGTGTAGCGATCGGCCAAGGCGAAGGCTTCCGGTGCGGCACTGATCGTGATGTCCCTCGGTGGCAGGCCCGCGCACTCGTCGCGCAGCGAGCGGAGTTCGTCCAGGAACCGTGTCGCGAACCGGCTCACGGCTCCGCCGTCCGAATCTCGTCCGCCGATCTCGGCGAGGGTGCCCATGAGTCCGTCGGCGGGCGGGACACCCACCGTCAGCCGCGCGGGGTTCAGCGGAGGGAGTTCGCCCTCGAGGTCGAACAGCTCTTCCGCGGCCGGAGAACCTTGGAGCCATGCGCGCCGGGCCAGTCGGGGCAGGTGCGGCAGGATCATCACCAGGCAGCCGGCTCGCGATATGTGCGCGAAGGTGGCCGGCGCTATGTCCCTGGCCATCTTCTGGAAGATCGCGTAAGGGCCCTGCCGCAGGTACCCTTGCGCGCCCAGCACCGACCGCAGTTCCTCGAACGCGTCGAGCGCGATCCGGGAGGTCAGGTACTTGGCGGCGGGGGCGTAGAGCGCGATCGTGGGTGACAGATGCAGCGCTCTGAGTACGACTGCCGAGAAGGCGTCGATGGCCAGGAGGTCGGCGTAGGCACGGGCGATGACGGAGCGGACATAGGGAATGTCGGCGGCGACCCCGCCGTAGAGCCGGCGATCGAGGGCGAAGCCGAGCGCGGCGCGCAGCGCGGTGTCGAGGGGACCTACGGTCACGGCCGGGGTGATGGACCGGGTGATCTGGTAGGCCCGCAGGGCGGATTCCATGCCCTGGCCCTCCGCACCGAGCAGCGAGTCGGCGGGTATGGGGCAGTCGGTGAAGGCCATGGCGCCGAGTTGGACGCCTCGCATCCCGGAGCTGAGGAAGCGCGGCAAGTCACGCACCCCGGCGGCCGGCAGATCGTCCCGGGCGACCAGGAACTGGCTGTGGCTACGGCTGCCGACGGCTTCGCCGGTCCTGGCGTACAGCACGACCGCGTCGGCGCGCCGAAGGTTCGTGACGATCTCCTTGCGGCCGGAGAGCAGCCATCGCCCGTCGCGGCGTTGAGCGCTGAACTCCGCGTTCGCGAAGTCGTTGCCGTGGTCGAGTTCGTGGAAGGCGGCGGCGATCCTGCCGTTGTTCAGGAGCAGTTCGGCCGCCCGGCGCCGCTGGTCCTCGTCGCCGGAGGTCCAGATGTTGACCGACGCGATGAACGAACTGAGCCCGTAGCCCAGTCCCAGGCAGGGATCGCGTCGCCAGAGCGTGCGCTGAATCTGGGCGAGACGGTCGGCGCGGGTGAAGCGGCCGCCGTATTCGACGGGCACGAATTCGGCGTTCATGCAGAATCGGTCGAGCAGCTGCTCGCCCTCGGCCAGCATCTCGTGTCGTTCGTCGGCGTCGAGCACGGCGGCGTAGCCCAAAGGGTTCTCGGCGTCCCAGGGGTCACCGAGCAGTGCGTCCAGCTCTTCAGCGCCCACGGGGGCCTCCCGGTTCCCCGGACGGCCACGACATCGGTTCGCCGAATGGCGTCACTGCGGCACCGGTCTGTGCGGCCTCGGCGATCAGGAGGGACAGCGGGCCGTCGATCCGGTCATCTCCGGGAGCGGCCGCGGGTTTCGGTATCCGCAGGACATCGGCGATCCTGGCCAGCAGCATGCGCAGTGCGGCCCGCACCCAGAGCCCGTCTTCCCAAAGTCGTTCGCCCCGGTGCCGGCCCTCGCCGGTGGCCCACAGATGCAGGCAGGCCGCGCCCGCATAGCAGAGCTCGTACGCGGCGGCCAGTTCGTACGCGGCCATGGACGGCCTGGCTGCGGGACGCGTGTCCGCCATGAGCGAGTGCAGCCGCTCGGTGACGGCGCACAGTGCGTGCGCGTGATCCGCCAGGCCGATGGGGGCGGCCTGAGCGCCGATGGACGCGACGAGCTCGGGGAGCGACTGGACGAGGGAAGATCCCCGGCGCGACAGGAGCGTCAAGGCGGTGACATCCATGTTCCGCAACGGAGCGCCGACCGCCACGGCCTCGCGCAGGCCCTCCGCGTCGACGCCGCGCTGGGCGAAGCCGCGCACCAGCGGGGGGAACTGCTGGATCAGGGCGGCTCTGTTCACCGGGGTGCTGCCGTCGAAGATCGACACGACCTGGTGGTCGCGCCGCACTTTCTGGAATGCGCCGTGCTCGTACACACCGGTGAGGAAGGAGCGCGCGCCGAGCAGCTCGGCCAGTTCCGCGAGCATCGCGTCGACCAGTGTGGGAGCGAGCGCCTTCACCGCTGCGGACGTCACGCTCATCTCTCCGGTGAGGCTGTGGATGGAGCGGCTGCCTACGAGCGCCGCCGCCTCCACCGCGGCGAGCTGTGCAGCGGACTGGGCCAGGATCGAGGCGGGGTAGGGGCGCTCGATGAGGGGGCGCCGCTGGATGAGCCGGGTCGCGACGAAACGCGCTGTGAGGCGCAACGCGTGTTCTCCTGCTCCGAGTGACAGGGCCGCGCACATGGTGCGGGTCAGCTGGAGTGCGCGCAGTACCGTTTCGACGCCGGTTCCCTCCGCGCCGATCCGGGCGGCGGGTGGAAGTTGGGCGCCGGAGAATTCAATGCCCGAAATATCGATGCCGCGGATGCCGTGCGTCGGCACTTTGGGCATGGGCCGCCAAGTGCCGTCGGCCGCCAATGTCTTGTCGAAGACAAAGAGGCTGTGACCGCGTGCGCCGCCGTGCTCGCCTGTGCGGGCGAGGACGGTGAGCAGGACGGCGCGGGTGGCGTTGTTGATCGGCCACTTCACCCCGTCCAGGCGATAGCCCCCGTCCCGCGGCGTGGCCGTGCAGGAGCCGTTCAGCAGGTCCGCACCGTGTTCCGGCTCGGACAGCGCCCAGCCCACCGGGCGTGCGGAGAGTACGACGGCTGCGACGTCGGCGGCCTGTTCCGGGCTGCCGGCGACCCATACGGGCGCGGCACCCAGATAGGTCTTGGCGTGCGCCACCGTGGCGCTCACATCGCGGCGCGCGACCGTACGCAGGAGCCGCAAGAGGATTTCGTGATCATCCAGCTTCCCGCCGAATTCGGCCGGGACGTAGTACGCGGCGAGACCGAAGGAGTCCAGCCGTGCACAACTCGCCGCCGGGAACTCCTCCGCGGCGTCGAGTTCGGCGTCCTCACGCAGCGCCTCGACCGGGTCGCCAAGCGTTCCTTCCAGGACGGATACTTCCGTCCTGCCCCCCCTTAGTGGTGCTGTCACTGCGCATCGACCGCCGTGAGCCGTCGTATGTCAGGCTCGAGCACGCTGTGCAGCGCCGGGATTCCTCCGGCGAGGAACCGCTCGCGCATCGCCCGACGCTGGATCTTCCCGCTGGTGGTGCGGCGGACGGTGCCCCGGCGGACCAGCATGACGTTGCGGACCGGGACACCGAAGAATGCCGTGAGCTCCCGCATGACGTCTGCCGCGACGGCCGGCAGGTCTTCCGCCAGCACCCGCGGATCGACCTCGTGGACCAGAACGACCCGCTCGTCGGGCGCTGCGACCCCGAAGGCGGCCCCTACGAATCCTTCGAGAGCTGCGTTCGCGAGACGAGCCTGCTGCTCCAGATCGTGCGGGTACAGGTTGCGGCCCCGGACGATCACCAGCTCCTTGAGCCGGCCGGTGACGAACAGGTCGCCGCCGAGGACCGCTCCCAGGTCTCCGGTGCGCAGCCAGCCGGGCACGTCGTCGGGGTCGTCCGCGAGGTGCGCCTGGAAGGTCTGTTCGCTGAGCTCGGGCTTGTCCCAGTAGCCGCGCCCGATGCTGCTGCCCCGCAGCCATATCTCGCCGATCGCGCCGTCGGGCAGCGTCCGGAGGGTCTGCGGGTCGACGATCCGCGTCTCGTGCGCGCCGGGCGTGCCGACGCTCACGATCTCCTTCCCCGCGCCACCCATCGTTTCGACAAGCCTGGGGTTCTCGGCGGACTCCGCCTGGCGGGGGTCGACAACCAGGACGCGCGGCTCCTTGTCCCGTGGGGTACCCGACACGTACACCGTCGTCTCCGCCATGCCGTAGCCGAGCATGTACGCCTCGGGGCGCAGACCGATGGACGCGAACCGCTTGGCGAACGCGGCCATCATCGGGGCGTGGATGGGCTCGGATCCGTTGATGATGCAGCTGAGTGCCGACAAGTCGAGCCCCTCGAGCTGTTGATCTCGGATCAGGCGCAGGCACAGGCCGAACGCGAAGTTGGGCGCGGAGGTCACCGTGGTCCCGAACCGGTCCATCATGCGGAACCACTCCACCGGCCGCTTGACGAACTCGGTGGGGGACATCAGCACCGTGTGAACGCCGTGGATCAGGGCGGTCGTGAGTTGCGCGAACAGGCCGAAGTCATGGTGGAGCGGCATCCAGCTGCCGAACGAGTCGTCGGGAGTTCCGAGGCAGGCGAAGGCCCGCAGCGCGGCCAGGTTGGCGAGGATGTGCCCGTGGTCGAGCATCACGCCCTTGGGTGAACCGGTGGAGCCTGAGCTGTACTGGAGGACGGCGAGTGTGTCCGATGACACGTTCCGCCCGGGCAGGAGTGCGGTCGGCACCTCGTCCGGACCGATGTCACCCGGCTCTTCGACCGGGACGTTTCCAAGCCCGTGGGAGCGGAGTCGCTCTGCGAGGGCCTCTTTGTCCCCAGGGGTGGTGAACGCGAGGCCGGGACGGCAGTCCCCGGCGACCAGGGCGACGCGCTCGGCGGCGGTCGTGGTCGAGCTGCCGACGAGCGGCGGCATGGGCACCGCGACCAGCCCGGCCAGCATGCACGCCAGGTAGATTTCGACGAATTCGCAGCAGGTCGGCAGCGAGATGAGCACCCGCTCGCCCGGAGCCAGCCGTGACATCAGCTCTTCCGCGCGCCGGCCCGCCCTCCGGGCGAGCTCCGCGTAGGTGCGGCTGGGATGCTCCGTCGCGGTGGAACCGCGGTAGATGGTGAGCGCGGTCTTCTCGGGGTGTTCGGCTGCCCGCTCGAGAAACGCGGCGCCCACGGTCTGAGCACGTGCAAGGTCGATGGTCATGGGTCCTCCTCCAAAAGCAGGCCCCTGCCCACCAGTCGGGCGGCCTGGGATGCGGCAACAGGTGTTCCCGCGTTACGCACCGCTCTCGGCGCGGACTGCCCGACGTACGTGCCGACCGGGCGGCCGCAACTGCACTCGGGGGAATCGCCGCAGGTCGGGCGGGCGCCCCTGCCGGGGCGCAGGTGACAGGCCGACAGTGCGAGCGCCTCACACCTGCTGGTCCGCCCGCTCGGACGTCGGGGCAGGCTCTCGACCTGCCTGACCGTCAGGACAAGGAACCTCGTGACCCCCGCTTGACCTGCGGTGACGTGATGAGTGCGGTTGCGGCGCTAGCTGTTCTGCTTCTCCTGCTCCAGCTTCTCCATGGCCTCGACCAGGCTCTTGGGACGCATGTCGGTCCAGTTGGTCTCGATGTACTCGAGGCACTGCTCGCGCCCGGCCTCGCCGAACACGGTCTTCCAGCCGGCGGGGACCTCGGCGAAGACCGGCCACAGCGAGTGCTGGCCCTCGTCGTTGACCAGAACGAAGAAGTTGGCATCGGGGTCGTCGAACGGGTTCATCAGCCGCCCTTTCTCGGAAACTGAATGGGTTTTGAGTCGGGAGCAAAGGGACCGTGAACGCCGGTACACACTCGCAGCGGAACCGTCGGGTTCCCCTGCCAGGAAATTGGCGTTCACCGCCTGATCGGCGAAACCGGTGCACTCTCGGCTTCTCCCTGGGAGTGCGTGGCTCACTATGACTCAGTCACGTCGCTCTGATCAAGATCCGTCCGAGCGGCGACGGCTGCGCGCCCTAGCGACCTGGGAGCTGTGGCGTTCAACTGCGACGGGGCGTCAGTTGAACACTCGCCATCCGTGGCTGCCCGGCTGTTCCGAGCCCCGCTTCTTCCGCGCTGGAAATTCAGTTGAGCGCGGTCGCGGCCTAATGCCATAGTGAGAACCCGTGCCACGTGCGTGGTGGCGGAGAAGTGGCTCGCACAGGCCTCAGTCCTTTCCCTTCATACCCACAAGTGTGTGGAGTAGGCAGCCTCCCGCCCGCCGTCCCAAAACATATCCCCGTGGCTACGGATTGCCATTACCTACGTGGAGGACCCTTATGAGCGATGCCGGCGAGCCGCGCTACCTGAAGTCAGCTGCGATCATCGAGCCGTTGGTCGACCGCTTCTACGCCTGGTTCCACACCATGGCGCCGATACAGGCTGCCATGAATCTGGCGTACCTGCAGCTGCCCCTGCTTGAGTCGTACGTGGAGAACCCTCAGGTGCACATCGCCGCCACCGCCAACCCGGCGATGCGCGGCGGGTACTTCGTCGGCATCGAGGAAGCCCGGAAGGCCGAGGTGGCCGACCTGATCGCGTCGATCAAGCGAGACCGGGCCGGTATGCTGGAGTTTGCCGCGGCGATCACCGAAGGCGCGGAACTGGTGCGGGAGTCGGCGACCGGCTTCGATCTCAGCCCGCTGTACCCGAAGCTTCCGAGCGCGCTCAACGGCCTGGTGGAGATGGCCTACGACGCCGGCAACCAGGCGTCGCTGCACTTCCTCGAGCCGGTCGTCTACAAGAGCCCGATGTTCGACGAGGGACGCCAGTCGATCCAGCTGTCGCTGGAGACCGGGGTGGAGCGCCCGTTCATCCTGAGCACGCCCCGGCTCCCCTCGCCCGATGCGCTGGACCTGCCGCTGCCCATCCGCCATCCGGGTCTGGACGAGCTGTTCAAGGCCAGGATCCAGCCCACCACCGTCGCGCGCCTGCGAGAGGCGCTCGAACTCGACGACGCCCAGGCGCTCTGGCTCGAGCGGCTGCTCGACTCCAAGCCCAGCCTGAGCGAGGACCGGCACATAGAGGCCGGCGGCCGGATCCGCTACTTCGGGCACGCGTGTCTGGTGCTCCAGACGCCGCAGGCCGCCATCGTGACGGACCCCTTCATCAGCGCCGACAACACCGTCGGTGACCGTTACACCCTGGACGACCTCCCCGATCACATCGACCTGGTCCTGATCACCCATGGCCACCAGGACCACGTCGTGCTGGAGACGCTGCTGCAGCTGCGCGGGCGGATCGGGGCGGTGGTCGTGCCCCGTTCGTCGAAGGGCAGTATCTGTGACCCTTCGATCGGCCTCTACCTCAGGCACCTGGGCTTCAACGTCATCGAGGTCGACGAATTCGACGAAGTCCCCTTCCCGGGTGGAAAGGTGACCGCCACGCCGTTCCTGGGCGAGCACTCCGACCTGGACATCCGGTCCAAGTCGACGTTCTGGGTGGAGATGGCCGACAAGAAGGTGTTCATCGGCGCGGACTCCTCGGGCATCGACCCGGTGCTCTACCGCTACATCCGGGAGCACCTGGGCACGGCCGACATGGCCTTCCTGGGAATGGAGTGCGACGGCGCTCCGCTGACCTGGCTCTACCAGGCGATTCTGACGGTTCCGGTGCCGAAGAAGATGAGCAGGTCGCGCAAGCTGTCGGGCTCGAACGCGGCACAGGCCGCCGCGATCATGGAGGAGCTCGGCTCGACGGAAGCCTACATCTACGCCATGGGCGAGGAGAGCTGGCAGGGGCACGTCATGGCCACGACCTACAACGAGGACACCTACCAGCTCAAGCAGATCGACGAGTTCCTCGGCTGGTGCGCGGACCGCGGCATCACCGCGGAGCACCTGTTCAACAAGCGCGAGTGGCGCTGGTGACGGCTCCCCGCTGACAACGCTGACGAGCCGGGCGACGCAGCCCCACTGTTGCTTTCCATCCAGGACCGACCACGGGGGGCTCCCATGTTCGACCGTCATTCCTACCGCCTGGTCTGCGGTGCCTGCGGCGCCGAATACGTCGACGACGGCCTGCGTCTGTCGTGTGACGTCTCGCACGGGCCGGCCCTGCTGCGCACGGCCTACGACTCGCCGCGCTTCGCCGCGCAGGCGCCGCAGGACAGCATCTTCCGTTTCGGGCGATGGCTGCCGGTCGTCCGCACCGTCCCGGACTCCCCGGGCTGCGTCGTCTACAACGCCGATCGGCTCGCGGCACGGATCGGGCTCGACGACCTGTGGGTCGCGTTCAGCGGCTACTGGCCTGAGCGCGGCGCCCACATGCCCACCGGGACGTTCAAAGACCTGGAGGCGAGCACCGTGTTGGGCAGGATGCCCGACAACCCTCCCACCCTGGTGCTCGCCTCGGCAGGGAACACAGCGGCGGCGTTCGCGCGCGCATGCTCGCTCAATGGGGTCCGATGCCTGATCGTCGTTTCGGGCAAGGTCTTGCACCGGCTGGACTTCGAGGAACCGCCGGCCGAATGCGTGCAACTGGTCGCCCTCGGTGGCGAGGCCACCTACGACGACGCGATCGTCCTTGCCGAGGCCATCGGTGGGCTCGAGGGGTTCCAGCTGGAGGGCGGCATCCGGAACGTCGGGCGCCGGGACGGCCTGGCGACGTGCCTGCTGGCGGCGTTCGAGAAGTACGGTCGGCTCCCCAACTACTACTTCCAGGGAGTGGGCAGTGGCGCCGGTGCGGTCGCTGCCCACGAGGCAGCGGGCCGGCTCCGGCTCAACGGCTGCCCGGACGCCTTCCCCCGCCTCGTGCTCTGCCAGAACGCCCCGTTCACGCCCATCCATGACCTGTGGACCCGCGATCAGAGGCCTGACGGTGGCGGGCCCGCCGTCGAGCCTCCGGGATCGGCCGCCGCGGCGGATCAGTCCGCCATCACGGCCACGGAACTGGCCAACAGCCGACCTCCCTACGCCGTCCGGGGTGGGATCCGCGAAATCCTGCGCGAGAGCAGCGGGAAGGCGATGGCGATACCTAACCTCGAGGTCGCGCGCGCGCTGCACATCTTCGAGGAGGTGGAGGGCATCGACATCGAGGCGGCCGCAGGTGTCGCTCTCGCCGGACTCACCGCCATGGTCGGTCGGGGCGAGGTGGCGCGGCACGAGACGGTCCTGCTGAACGTGACCGGCGGCGGACGGGCCCGGCGCGGCCGCGAAGTGGAGCTCAAGGCGGCCACGCCCGATCTGTGGGTCGACGTCGCCGACGTGCGGGACCAGTCGGTGTTGGGTGCCACGGCTGAGCGAGTCGCCGGTGCCATACGGCCGGCACTCTTCACCTGAACAGCAGGGCCCTGACATGACAGCGGAGGACCGACGACTGCCGGGTCGTCGGTCCTCCGCCTTTTCTCCGTACCACCACTCCGCGTCAGCGGCCCCGCCAACGGGGCTCGCGTTGCTCCGCGAAGGCGCGAGGGCCCTCCACGGCGTCCTCACTGTGCATCCGCCGCCGCTCCCACTCGAATGACGTCTCGAACGCTTCCTCCAACGGCATGTCCAGCGACCGCATGACGGACTCTTTGATCGCCCGCGCGGCCAGCGGCGCGCCCCGCAGCAGATCACCGGTCCATTCGGCGACGCACGCATCCAGGCGGTCGGCGGGCACGACCTCGTTCAGCAGTCCCCACCGCAGCGCCGTCTCGGCCGTCATACGGCGCCCGGTCAGCAGATAGCCCATCGCGATCTTCAGCGGGAGTTGCCTGGCGAGTCTGAACGCGCCTCCCGCCCCCGGGACCAGGCCGAGCCGGACTTCCGGCAGGGCGAAGACCGACCGGTCACTCGCGATGATGATGTCGCACGCCAGGGCGAGCTCGAAGCCGCCGCCCAATGCGTAGCCGTCGACCCTCGCGACCACCGGCTTGCTCAGGCCGAACCGCTCGGTCAGCCGCGGCCAGCCGGGCTGGCCGCGGCTTCCGAACGTCGTCGGCGGCGTGCCGGATGCGTTCAACCGCGCCCGCTCGCGAAGGTCCTGTCCGACCGAGAAGGCCCGGTCGCCGGCGCCGGTGAGCACCGCAACCCGGACTTCGTCGTCCGCCTCGAAGTCGTCCCAGGCCTCACCGAGTTCCTCATGGGTCCGCAGATCCATCGCGTTGAGCACCCCGGGCCGGTCGATCGTGACGTGGGCGACACCGTCCTTCTTCTCGTAGCGCACCCGCGGCCTGCCGCCGCCGCTCACGAGGATCCGGCCGACTTCCTGGTGGAGAACCGCCTGACCTTGTCGAGGACGTCGTCGTCGTACATGCGCAGCGCCTGCTGCACGGCGAACTCGGCCATGTAGAGACGGAAAGCGTCCACCGACTCCTCCGCGGACACCAGCATCCGCCGATTGGCGGTGATCGTCGGCCCCCGGAACGCCTCCAGGCCCCGTTCGATCGCGTCGTCCAGCTCCGCCGGATCCACCACTTCGTCGACCAGGTGCCTGGCGTCCGGTTCCGCGGCCCAGATCTTCCGGCCCCCGAGGACGAGGCGACGCGAGAACCGTGCGCCGGCGACCCGCGTGAGCCGGAAGTTCGAGGCGCCCGGGATGATCCCCTCCTGAGCCGCGGGAATGCTGAGGAACGAGTCGGAGGCGGCGAGCACGTGGTCGAAGACGAGCAGGAGCTGGGCCCCGCCGCCGATGGCGAAGCCGTCCACCGCCGCGACCCAGGGCTTCTCGACGGTCCGCGAGTACCAGCGCGCCGGATCGTCGACGACGATCCCCCGCAGCAGCTTGTGGATGTAGCCCAGCTCCCGCCGCAGGAGAAAGTCCACCAGCGAGATGCCACCGCCGTGCAGCGCCTTGAGGTTGATGCCGGCGCTGAAGATCCGTCTGCCGGAGTAGCGGGGGTGGCTCATCACTCCGCCGCGGACCAGGCCGACCTCGGTCCCGGGATCGAGCAGCGCCAGGTCGACGGCGGTCTCCATGTCCTCGACCTGGCGGGGATCCTCGGCGTTGAGGCAGTCGTCGCGGCACATGGTCAGGCGTGCCGCGCCGCCACGCCGCTCGATGCGCACCGAGCCCAGGTCCGCCTGCCCGGTCTCGGTGAACCCGGGCAGGAGGTCCAGCGCGCGGGGGGTCGGCCGGAGCATGGCGTCGAGCAGGTGCCGCCCGCTGGAGTGCGAACCGAGCACCCGGTGGAAGAAGATGCCCTGGTCGATCTCATGGCCCTCTTTGGCGGCCTGGGGCCGGCTCCGCTCGGCCGCCAGCTGCTCGCGGGAGGGCACGAGTCCGGGGAACCGGATCGCCGCGGACTCGACGAGCTCGGCCAGGCGGAGGTGCCGCGTACCGTGGTCCGTCAGTTCGGCGTAGACGGCATCGACGTGCGCGTCCAGGAACCCGCAACGTAGCGCCCTGGCCTCGTTTTTGGCCACCGCTGCGGCCGCCCGTTCGGCGGGGGAGCGCCGTCCTGCCTCGGGCAGCGCCGCGAGGACCGCCTCGGCCCGCTCCGCGGCCAGTGTCAGGGCCTTCCTGGCCTCGGGCAGGGCCGCCCGGACGGCCCGCGAGGCCTGCGGTCCGGACTCGATCGCACTGGCCGTCACGACACGGCCTCCGCGGACACCAGTCGCAGCGTCCGATCGCAGGCCGCCAGGTGCACGCCGAGGGCTTCCTCGAAGCTGGTGGTCGCCGCGTCGATCATCAGCTGACGACGGATGGCGAGCTCCCGCCCGGACAGGGCCCCGGTGAGCTCGGCCACGGCCGCCAGCGCACCGGCGACGTCGTCGCTGACCTCGTCGATCAGTTGCAGCGCCAGCGCGTCCCGCGCACCGATCGGGTCGCCGAACAGCAGCGCCCGACGGATCGCCGCGGTGTTCGACCCCTGGTGCGCAAGCCGGTACAGCGCCATTCCGGGCCACGTCGCACCCGAACTGACCGGCACCACCAGCCGCGTCGCGGGCGTCGCGATGCGGTAGTCGGTGGCCAGCAGCGCATCCAGGGCCGGCCCGCCGATCTCGCCGTCCGCGACACCGACGATGGTGGCCGGCAGTCGCTCCAGCCGCCTGAGCGCGCGTTCCCAGCGGCTCACCAGCGCGACGGTCAGCCCCTCGGTCCGTGCCTGCGCCGGAGCGCCGGACGCGAGGACGACCAGTCGGCCCTGCCCGCCGAGCGCCTCGGCCCGGTCGCACGCCTCGCCGACCTGAGCGACCAGCTCAGTGGATATGAGCTGCCGGCCGTCGATCCTCAGCGTCTCGCCTTGCGTCTCCACGACTACCTCTCCCTGCCGATGCATAGGTCTGTTCTGATGCATGCCGTCCCCCGTCACCACTGGACCAGTGCCGTCTCGATGGTCGAACCGGGTCCCATGGTCATCAGGACTCCGTAGTCGCCGGGCTCGACGACCCGTTCATCAAGCAGCCGTTCGTAGGAGAACAAGAACGAGCCGCTGGAGAGGTTGCCGTAGTCGGAGAGCACGCCCGTGGTGTGACGTACGTCGTGGCGGGTGAGGCCGAGATTGACGCGCACCGCGTCGATGACCTTCTTCCCTCCCGAGTGCACCAGCCAGTGCTTGACGGCGCTGCGCGACAGACCGGCGCCGGACAGGAGCCGGTCCACGACCCGCTCCGCATGCGCGCCGACCACATAGGGGATGTGGGGATCGAGGTAGAAACTGAACCTGCTCTGGTCGCTGTCCCAGTCGTAGCGCATCGCCCCGATGGCGTCGGTGATGATGTGGCTGGCGAAGGAGAGCACGCGAGGCCCTGCAGCGGGCTCGTCGTCTCCCGCGACGAGGGCGATGGCCGCTGCTCCGTCACCGAACAGGCTGTTGACGACGGCGGTTCGCATCGTCGAGTCGAAGGTGTAGGCGGCGGAGCAGGCCTCCGAACAGATCATGACGGCGAGCCGCCCGGGATTGCTCCGGGCCCAGGACGCCGTGGCGTTGAGGGCGTTGAGCCCGGCGTTGCACCCCATGCCGACCACGTCCACCCGGTGGCAGCTCGGGTCGATCCCGGCCTCGCGGATGATCAGGGCACTGAGCCCCGGGGTGAGGAACCCGGTCGTGGTCACGCAGCAGAGGTAGTCGATGTCCCGCAGGCTCGCACCGGTGTCGTCCAGACAGGACTGGAGAGCTCGCAGTCCCATGTCGACCGCGAGCCGCGCGTGCTTCGCGAGCAGGTCCCCTTGCGGCTCCGAGACACGGTTTCCCTCGGAGTCCTGGGGTGGAAGCGTCAGATGACGACGGGAGATGGCGCTGTTCAGGAAGACGGAGCGGATCTTCGGATCGGTGATCGCGAAGATGTCCAGGAGTTCTTGCTGCGAGTACGACTCCGCGGTCACCGCGGTGCCGACGCCGGTGATGCGCGCGGGTGCCGGTGCGCGGACCGCTTCCGCGTGCGACGCCGGAAGGTCCAGCGCTTTCGGACGGTACAGGTCGAGACTGATGGTCATCGGTAGGTCCACCCCCACATCCGGGCCCTGCTGCGCGGTTTGACGGACACACTGATCATTCGAAACGGTCCTCCCTGAGGGAATCGGACGGCTCAGTTGGCCCCGGTCCGTCCGGGGTCTGCGGACTCGGCCTCGATGAACCGCGCGAACCGCGCGATCCCCTCGGCGATGTCGTCCGAAGTCAGATAGCTCGTGGAAAGGCGGATGCTCTGCTGTCCGCCCCCATCGGGGTGGAAATAGGACATCGGAGTCCAGATGACCCCGAAGTCACGAGCCGAGCGGGCCAGCGCCGCGGCGTCGGCATCGAAGGGGACGTCGACGGTGAGGAAGAACCCTCCGTCGGGTTCGTTCCAGCTGACGCCCAGCTCGGCCCGGCGGGCCGGCGGCAGACAGGCGTCGAGCTGCCGGACTGTCGCGCGCATGGCCTCGCCGTAGTACACGGAGGTCTTCGCGTTGAGATCGGTCGCACGGCCGCCCGCGGAAAGGAGCATGCCGGCGACCACCGCCTGGCTCAGGGGCGAGGTGTTCACCGTCACCATGCTCTTGATCTTCGTGAGCTCGTCGGCCAGCAGGCTGCTGGTGCCGGCGCTGTCGACGACCACCTGGTCGGCGACGGCGAATCCGACGCGGGCCCCCGGGAAGAGCGTCTTGGAAAATGATCCGAGATGCACCACCCTGCGCTCCCGGTCGAGAGACTTGAGGGTCGGCAACTGCCGGCCGGGGCTCACCAGCCGATAGGGGCTGTCCTCCAAGATGAGGATGTCGAGGGCGGCGGCGAGGGCGAGCAGCTCACGACGGGTTTCGAGCGGCATCGTGGTGCCCGAGGGGTTGGAATGGTCCGGAACCACGTAGAACGCGCGGGGGTTGCGGCCCTTCGCCCGCTCCGCCAGCACCACGGCTTCCAGGTCGGCGCACCGGAAGCCGTCGGCGCCCTCCTCCACCGGCGAGACCCCGACGCCCAGCACACTGGCCGCCCCGGTGATCCCGACGTAGCAGGGGCTCGAGACCAGCAGCACGTCCTCGGGCCGCGCGATCAGGGCCCGCACGGCGAGGAACATCGCCTCCTGGCAGCCGACCGTGACGACGATGGACTCCGGCGGCACGTCGATGTCCTCGTCCAGACGCAGCGAATCGGCGATCACCTCGCGGATACGGCCGGCCGTCGGACCGTACTGGAAGAGCGCGTCGCGGATGTGCGCGGGCGAGGCTCCGTCGGCCTCCAGGTGTTCCAGGTAGCGGCGGATGTGCGTGAAGATCTCCTCGACGTCGAAGAACCCGTCGTACGGGCGTCCCGGCGCGAATGAAATCGCTTCGGGATGACGCAAGGTGACCTCGTTGAGGAAGGTCATCGTGTCCAGGACGGGGTCCGAGACACTTGTGTGCAAGTGCTCCTTGCGCAGCACTCCCTGCGCCTCCCCGGGGTCCGGTTCGGGCGTGGGTCGGTCATGGGAACGAGCGGTCATGTGCACGCCTCCGTGGGGATCGAAGAGCAGAGAGCCGTGGATGACCCCCGCGCGCCGAGCGGCAACCGGTACCGGCTCGCCGCCCTGCCGGTCAGAATTTGTCGAGGAACTCGGTGATCGCTGTGTTGACCTCGTCCGGCCTCTCCAGGTTGCCGAGGTGGCCGGCGTCCCCGATCTCCACGAAGTCGCACTCCGGAATGGCCTCCGCCACCTCGGCCGCGAGGTGCGGCGGGCAGATCACGTCGTCGGAGAAGGCGATCACGCGGCAGGGGACGGTGATCCGGCGCAGCCGCTCACGCCGGTCGGACGCGGTGTCCACCCACGCCTGCCCGTCCGCCCCACTGTCGGAGGCCCCGTACAGTTCGAAGACGTCCAACCACAGCGAGACGGCGCCGTCGTCGTTCAGCGTCTTCGGCGAGAACATCTGGAACACCGTGTTCGCGGACGCATACTCCGGCGGCAGCCGCACTCCGCTCTCGGCCAGGACCTGGTCCGCCCGCGAGAGCGCCCGGCGGAACACGTCCGAGCGCGACCTGGTGGCGAGCATGACGGCCGATCGCACCAGCTCGGGACGATCGACCGCGATCTCCTGCGCGATGGACGAGCCCATGGAGGTGCCGACCACGTGGCAGGGGCCCAGATCCAGGGCCTCGATCAGCCCCACCGTGTCCGCGACCATGTCGGCCAGGCTGTAGCGGCCGGCGGGCACGTCGGAGGGAGCGATACCTCGGTTGTCGAAAATGATGCTTTGGTACCCCGCCTTGTTCACGGCCGGCGTCTGATGCGTGGTCCACGCGCGTCCGCCGGCTCCGGACCCCATGATGAACAGGACCGGGTCGCCTTCCCCTGTGCGCTCGTAGGCGAGCCGAATGCCGTTGGCGGATACGTAGGGCATGGCGGGGCGGAGCCTCCTTGTGTTGACGAGCCACCCGGCCGCGCCCGTCGGCGCCGGCCTCACTGGCTCTCGGCGATCACCACGCCGACTGCGCTACTTTGACCGACCACATCCGAACGAATCAAGGTTCGACAGCCGTCCCTGCGTGCGAAGGCCGCAGTGCGACCGGCGATCACTGTCCAACTGCGCACCGTGGACAGTTGAACACCTCAACTGCCGCTCCCGGCACATGCGTTCGACATTAAGGGAGGACGACCATCCTCGCGCTTTGGTACTTTGCCGTTGCGGAGTATCGTCATATTCAACGGGGAGAAGATCAGATGGTGCAGGTTGACGCCGACCTCCTTCCACCAAAGTGCAGTACCGACACCATGGATCAACCTCCGCCAACCCGGCAAGCCGTCCCACTCCAGGGCCCCGAGCGCCACACGGCGACCGTCCCGATATCCCTGCTCCAACTGGCGGAGACGCCAAGGCTCGAGGGCCACAACGCAGAACACGTCGCCCGCCTGGCAGAGATCGACGGCCCGCTTCCCCCCATACTCGTGGACCGACGAAACATGCAGGTCATCGACGGGACGCACCGTCTCATGGCCGCCGTGCTCAAGGGGCGCGCCACCATTGAAGCGGAGTTCTTCGAGGGCCCGCCGGACGACGCCTTCCTGCATGCGGTCAAAGCCAACGTGACCCACGGGTTTCCGCTCTCGCAAGCGGACCGACAGCAGGCCGCGGCACGGATCGTGAGGTCGCATCCTCATCTGTCCGACCGGGCGATCGCCGAGATCGCGGGGCTCGCAGGCAGGACGATCGCCAGGATCAGGCAACGCAGCGAGGACGAGATACCGAGGC
This sequence comes from Streptomyces sp. Ag109_O5-1, assembly GCF_003814875.1. Classification (GTDB taxonomy): domain Bacteria; phylum Actinomycetota; class Actinomycetes; order Streptomycetales; family Streptomycetaceae; genus Streptomyces; species Streptomyces sasae. The sequence goes on from NZ_RKQF01000001.1 coordinate 5,165,892, forward strand.
CCGACGTCAGGGTCGGGCGGGACGGTAAGAGCAGACCCATCGACAGCGGCGAGCGCCGCCGGAGGGTCGCTGAACTCTTGGCTCAATCCCCCAATGCCTCGATCCGCCAGGTGGCCCGGGAGGCCGGAGTCTCGCCGGCAACGGCAAGCGATGTCCGCAGGCGCCTGGAGCGCGGCGATCTGCCGGTGACGACCTCGCCACGCAAAGCCCGGCCCACACCCCGAACGGCGTCCGCCGCCACCCTTGTTATGGTGGAGAAGCTGTTGCGTGACCCGGCCCTACGACATACGGAGATAGGGCGAGCGCTTCTTGGCCTCCTTCGACACAGTGCGACCGAGTCCCAGCGATGGTCGGACCTCGTCGACGGAGTGCCCCCGCACTGTACCGGCCTGGTCGGCCAACTGGCGGAGGAGTATGCGCAGATGTGGTCCCAACTTGCCGAGGCAATGGCAGAACGTACGCTGGGCACTGTGTGATACTGCAGTGACTATACGATGACACCGCGTACTTTTACAATACCCTGACCGGGAAAAGGGCCGTCAAAGGCGTTCCCAGGTCAAGCAGTTACCCAAAAAGGCATGAAGCACGCGCTGTTCGACAGGGTATGTGCCGCAGCCGAAGCACACGGCGACCGGCACCGCCACGTGCCGGCGCCCCGGCCACCGACCACCGATTCGCCGCCCGATACCGGAAGGCCCATGGCGCCCGGTCCTGCCACAACAAGGCAGGACCGGGCGCCAGTTGCGCCTTCTCACCTCGACGCCAACCGGCTGTCGAACCGTTCCGCGGTCCGTTCCGGACCGCCACAAGGCAGGATGGTTCTCAATGGCCATGAGGGGCGGCCCCACCGCGGGCCCCGTACGCATGCGGGTGGACGATTCGGTCACCCGTCAGCGGATCCGTCCGGGGACGGTACGGCGCGTCATCCCCCTTGTCGTGCACCGCCGTTGGGCGATCGCGGCCCTGTTGACGGTCACAGCCCTGGACGCGACGATCGCCGCGGCAAGCCCACTGCTGCTCAAGATGGTCATCGACGACGGAATCAGCCGCCATCGGATCCAGACCGTGATCACGCTGTCCCTGGTGATCGCGGGCTTGGCCGTCGTCGACGCGGTGGCCGTCTACCTGCAGGCGTGGTTCTCCGGCCGGGTCGGCCACGGCCTGGTCTACGACCTGCGCACCAAGGTCTTCGACCACCTTCAGCGCCAGCCGCTGGCTTTCTTCATCCGCGCCCAGACCGGGTCCCTGATCAGCAGGCTCAACACCGACGTGATCGGGACCCAGCAGGCGGTCACGACCCTGCTGTCCCAGTCGCTGTCCACCCTTCTGACGCTGATCCTCGTTCTCGGCTCCATGTTCTACCTGTCTTGGCAGCTCACGCTCGTGTCCTTGCTGCTGATCCCGCTCTTCCTGGTGCCCGGTCGATTCGTGGGCGCGCGGCTGCAGCGGCTCGCCCGGGAAGGGATGCAACTCGACGCCGAGATCGGCTCCCTGATGAACGAGCGCTTCAACGTGTCCGGCGCGTTGCTCAGCAAGCTCTACGGCCGACCCGACGAGGAGTCACGGTCCTTCGCGAGCCGCGCGGGCCGGATGCGGGACATCGCCGTCGTCGGTGGCGTGTACGGGCGGCTGCTCGGAATCACCGGCGCGCTGATCGCGGCTCTGGCCACAGCGGTCGTGTACGGCTTCGGCGGCAGCCTCGTCGTCCACGGCACACTTCAACTGGGCACCCTGGTGGCGCTGTTCGCGCTACTGACGCGCCTCTTCGGCCCTGTCAACCAGCTGAACTCGATCCAGGTCGACGTCGTGACCACCCTGGTGAGCTTCGACCGGATCTTCGAGGTGATGGACCTGGAGCCGCTCGTCGTGGAGCGCCCCGGCGCCCGCGCGCTGCCCGCCCCGGGCGCCGGGGAACCGGCCCCGGACGTCGAGTTCACCGACGTCGACTTCCGTTATCCGAGTGCGGCCGAGGTCTCGCTTTCCTCCCTGGAGAGCATCGGGTCGCAGGTGCCGGAGCGCTCCGACGACGCGACGGTCCTGCACGGCCTGAGTTTCCATGTCCCGGCGGGGAAGATGACCGCCCTGGTAGGCCCCTCGGGCGCCGGGAAGACCACCATCACTCACCTGGTCCCGCGGCTCTACGACCCCGTGGCGGGAACGGTGCGGATCGGCGGGCACGACGTCCGGGACCTGACGCTGCGATCGCTGCACGAGACCATCGGGGTCGTCACGCAGGACGCCCACCTGTGGCACGACACCCTCAGGGCCAACCTGGGATACGCCCGCCCCGAGGCGACGGAAGAGGAAATGATCGAGGCCTGCCGGGCCGCACGGATCTGGGACACCATCGCCTCGCTTCCCAACGGACTCGACACCGTCGTCGGTGACCGCGGCCACCGCCTGTCGGGTGGGGAGAAGCAGCGGATCGCCCTCGCGCGGCTGCTCCTGAAGTCTCCCCCGATTGTCGTCCTCGACGAGGCGACGGCACACCTGGACTCCGAATCGGAGGCGGCCATCCAGAGAGCGCTCGAAGCCACTCTGGCCGGTCGGACGTCCCTGGTGATCGCCCACCGCCTCTCCACGATCCGCAACGCGGACCAGATACTCGTCATCGACGCCGGACGGGTCCGCGAGCGCGGAACCCACGAGGAGCTCCTCGCCGCCGACGGTCTCTACGCGGAGCTCTACCGGACCCAGTTCGCGAACCAGTACGCGGACGGCCCGAGTACGGATCCGAGGGCGCAAGCGACGAAGGTGGGCTGACGAACCGGGCCGGGCAGCTGCGGGGTACGCGGCGCCGTCCCTGATCCGAGCCTATGAGCGGTCCGCCATCAGCTTCACCGGCAGACGCTCCAAGCCGTTCACGACGATGGAGTCGAGCCGGATCGGTTCGCCGTCCGGCTCGATCCTGATGGACCTCTCCATGAGCTCCTGGTACAGAAGCCGGATCTCGACCCGCGCCAGCATGCTTCCCACGCAGAAGTGTTCGCCGAATCCCAGCGACAGGTGCCGGTTGGGCTGCCGGATCACGTTGAACCGTTCAGGGTCCTCGAACACTTCTTCATCGCGGTTCGCCGAAGGTATCCAGAGAGTCACCAGATCGCCGGCCTCGATGCGGCGACCGTGGATCTCGACAGGCCGCAACGCGGTACGCATGATGTGCGTCGGCGTGGACGTCCATCGCAGAACTTCCTCGACCGCCGTCGGCAGGAGGGCCGGATCCTCGACGAGCAGCGACCACTGTTCCGGATGTTCGAGGAAGGCGAGCATGCCTCCGGCAGCCGCGATGCGGGTGTTCTCCGCCCCACCCACGAACAGGTTGTCACAATTGAGGATGACCTCGTCCTGGCTGATCCGCTTGCCGTCGATCTCGCCGGCCACCAGCACGCTCACCAAGTCGTCAGCCGGATTCGCCGCCTTGACCTTGGCGAGGTCCTCGAAATACCCCATGATCTCCAAGTGGGCGAACCGCCGGTTCATCGCGTCGCCGGCCCCGAATGCCTGGCGGCTCAACGTGAACAGTCGCTCCCAGTCGGATTCCGGAACTCCCATCATGCTGCAGATCATGTAGAGCGGAATCCGCGCGGCGATGTCCTCGACGAAGTCGCAATGCTCGCGCTCCAGTGCGAGATCGAGCACCCGGCCGGCGACTTCTCGCATCTTGGCCTCGATGGCCCGCACCGAACGGACTGTGAACCAGTCGTCGACCAGCCCTCTCAGTTGGCGGTGCCGAGGAGGATCGGTGAGCGCCAAGGTGCGACCGCCTCCCGGATCAGCTCCATGACCCGACGGCCGCAGGAGAATCCCCTGGGCGGAGCTGAACGTCTCGGCGTCACGGAAGACGGCCTTGACATCCGCATATCTCGTCAAGGCCCAAAAGCGCGGGTAATCCGTGGGTACATGCAGGTGTACGGGGTCGTTCGCTCGGAGCCATCGCCACTGTACGAACGGATCGCCATGGGAGTAGAGCCCTGGATCGACGAGGTTGATGTGGCGGGGCTGATCGAGGGGGTCGCTAGGCATGGGAAAGGCCTCACACCTCAGGTCTGCCCGAAACCGAGCCCGGGCACGGGGCCGGCACAGGCACACGGTTGATATGGCAACGCAGAAGCCGGGACCTTCGAACGGTGCCATGTCTTCTTCGAGACGGTCAAGATCTCGGCGCGGCCGCCAAGCAATGGTCGGGCAGACCGCAGAGGCATCGATTCCTCAGCCACCCAGAGGACGGCGAGTACTCAGACTGTACCCTTCCTCCAAGGTCGAAGTGACACAGAACAAGGTCTAGCCGACAAGGGGCAACTCTGTGGAAGACGCAGTCACCGAAGCGCGCCGGGCACACGATGCGCTGCTGCAGAGCCGGTCACGAGTCTTGGCACAACGGGATGCGCTCGACAAACAACTCGCGCGCATCGACGCGGCGATCGAGGCTCTTCGCGAATTGGTTGACACTTCGCCGAGGCCGCCCGCTGTGAAGCATTCGACCCCGTCGCCCGAGCCCACGGCGTCGCCTCAGGTTCACACCGCCGTGACCGACGGCGAGGCGTCGGAAGCCAAGCCGCGCACCCGTAAAGCGGCCGGACCGGCGAGGCCGATCAACCGGAAAGCCCGTCTCCGAGAAATCGTGCTCGAGTCACCCGACGACTGGTTCACCGCCGGCGAAATGGCTTCCCGGATCCAGGGTCGCGAAGCCTCTGAGACGCAACGGACCGCCACGTACGAGATGATGCGGCGGATGGCGAAGCAAGGGGAGCTGGAGATCGACAGCTCCTCCAAGCCGACCAAGTTTCGTGCACAACCCGCGACCATCCGCGAGCGCCTGTTGGCCGACGGACGCTGAGAGGGACACCGCGCTCGGCACGGCCGGTGCGCGCAGCCGGCCGTTCACCCGGGTGGACTGGTCCCTCCCCGTAGCGCATAGTCGACGTACGCCGAAGGGCGGTCACCCCCACGGGGTGACCGCCCTTCAGTTCAAGCTGCCCGCTTACTGGTTGTACGGACCGTAGTCGTAGTCCTCCAGCGGAACGGCCTGGCCGGAGCCCGTGCCGAACGGCGAGTAGTCGATGTCGTCGTAGCCGACGGCCGAGTACATCGCGGCCTTCGCCTCCTCGGTCGGCTCGACCCGGATGTTGCGGTAGCGGGACAGACCCGTACCGGCCGGGATGAGCTTACCGATGATGACGTTCTCCTTGAGGCCGATGAGCGAGTCGGACTTGGCGTTGATCGCCGCGTCGGTGAGGACTCGCGTCGTCTCCTGGAAGGACGCCGCCGACAGCCAGGACTCCGTGGCCAGCGAGGCCTTGGTGATACCCATGAGCTGCGGACGACCGGAGGCCGGGTGACCGCCCTCCTGGACCACACGACGGTTCTCGTGCTCGAACTTCGAGCGCTCGACCAGCTCGCCGGGCAGCAGCTCGGCGTCGCCGGACTCGATGATCGTCACACGGCGCAGCATCTGCCGGATGATGATCTCGATGTGCTTGTCGTGGATCGACACACCCTGCGAGTTGTACACCTTCTGGACCTCGCCGACCAGGTGGACCTGGACGGCACGCTGGCCCAGAATGCGCAGCACGTCGTGCGGGTTGGTGGCACCCACGGTGAGCTTCTGGCCCACCGAGACGTGCTCGCCCTCGCTGACCAGGAGCCGGGCGCGCTTCGAGATCGGGAACGCCGTCTCGTCGCTGCCGTCGTCCGGTGTGATGACGATCTTCTTGGTCTTCTCGGTCTCCTCGATGCGGACACGGCCGTCCGCCTCGGAGATCGGGGCGACACCCTTCGGGGTGCGGGCCTCGAAGAGCTCGACGACACGCGGCAGACCCTGGGTGATGTCGTCACCGGCCACACCACCGGTGTGGAAGGTACGCATCGTCAGCTGGGTACCGGGCTCACCGATGGACTGGGCGGCGATGATGCCGACCGCCTCACCGATGTCGACCAGCTTGCCGGTGGCCAGCGAGCGGCCGTAGCACATGGCGCAGGTGCCGACGGCGGACTCACAGGTCAGGACCGAGCGGGTCTTGACCTCGGAGACGCCACGGGCGACCAGCTCGTCGATGAGGACGTCACCGAGGTCGGTGTTGGCCGGGGCCAGCACCACGCCGTCGACGACGATGTCCTCGGCCAGCGCACGGGCGTACACGCTGGTCTCGACGTTCTCGGCCTTGCGCAGCACGCCGTCCGCGCCGACCTCCGCGATGTGCAGCTTGAGGCCGCGCTCGGTGCCGCAGTCCTCCTCGCGGATGATGACGTCCTGCGAGACGTCCACCAGACGACGGGTCAGGTAACCCGAGTCGGCGGTACGCAGGGCGGTGTCGGCCAGACCCTTACGGGCACCGTGCGTGGAGATGAAGTACTCCAGCACGGACAGGCCCTCACGGAAGGACGCCTTGATCGGACGCGGGATGGTCTCGTTCTTCGCGTTCGACACCAGACCACGCATACCGGCGATCTGACGCATCTGCATCATGTTTCCTCGGGCACCCGAGTCAACCATCATGAAGATGGGGTTCGTCTTGGGGAAGTTCGCGTTCATCGCCTCGGCGACCTCGTTGGTCGCCTTGGTCCAGATCGCGATGAGCTCCTGAGTGCGCTCTTCCTTGGTGATCAGACCGCGCTCGTACTGCTTCTGGACCTTCTCGTCCTGCGCCTCGTAGCCCGCGACGATGGCCTTCTTCGCCTCGGGGACGACGACGTCGGAGATGGCCACGGTGACACCGGAGCGGGTGCCCCAGTAGAAGCCGGCCGCCTTCAGGTTGTCGAGCGTCGCCGCCACGATGACCTTGGGGTAGCGCTCCGCCAGGTCGTTGACGATCTCGCCGAGCTGCTTCTTGCCCACCGAGTAGTCGACGAACGGGTAGTCCTCGGGCAGCAGCTCGTTGAAGAGCGCGCGGCCCAGGGTGGTGCGCAGCCGGAAGGTGTCACCGGTCTGGTACTCCGGCTCGCCCTCCTCGACGGCCGGCGGGGTCCAGCCGCGCGGCGGGATGGTGCCCACCGGGAAGCGGATGTCGACCGCGGACTGCAGCGCGAGCTCGCCGGCGTCGAACGCCATGGTCGCCTCGGCCGTGGAGCCGAACGCCCGGCCCTCGCCCTTGGTGTCACGGAGTTCGCCGTCGGTGGTGAGGAAGAACAGACCGAGGACCATGTCCTGGGTCGGCATCGTCACCGGACGGCCGTCGGCGGGCTTGAGGATGTTGTTCGAGGACAGCATCAGGATGCGGGCCTCGGCCTGCGCCTCCGCGGACAGCGGCAGGTGCACGGCCATCTGGTCACCGTCGAAGTCCGCGTTGAACGCGGTGCAGACGAGCGGGTGGATCTGGATGGCCTTGCCCTCGACCAGCTGCGGCTCGAAGGCCTGGATGCCGAGGCGGTGCAGGGTGGGCGCACGGTTCAGCAGCACCGGGTGCTCGGCGATGACCTCTTCGAGGACGTCGTACACGACGGTGCGGCCGCGCTCCACCATGCGCTTGGCGCTCTTGATGTTCTGCGCGTGGTTGAGGTCCACGAGCCGCTTCATCACGAACGGCTTGAAGAGCTCCAGCGCCATCGCCTTGGGCAGACCGCACTGGTGCAGCTTGAGCTGCGGACCGACGACGATCACGGAACGCGCGGAGTAGTCCACACGCTTGCCGAGCAGGTTCTGACGGAATCGACCCTGCTTACCCTTCAGCATGTCGCTGAGGGACTTCAGCGGACGGTTACCGGGACCGGTGACCGGGCGACCACGACGACCGTTGTCGAACAGGGCGTCGACGGCCTCCTGGAGCATGCGCTTCTCGTTGTTCACGATGATCTCGGGCGCACCGAGGTCGAGAAGGCGCTTCAGGCGGTTGTTGCGGTTGATCACACGGCGGTACAGGTCGTTCAGGTCGGAGGTCGCGAAGCGGCCACCGTCCAGCTGCACCATCGGGCGGAGGTCCGGCGGGATGACCGGCACGCAGTCAAGGACCATGCCCTTGGGGCTGTTGCTGGTCTGCAGGAACGCGGAGACGACCTTCAGGCGCTTGAGCGCACGGGTCTTCTTCTGGCCCTTGCCGGTGCGGATGATCTCGCGGAGCTTCTCGGCCTCCTCGTCGAGGTCGAAGGACTCCAGGCGCTTCTGCAGCGCCGCGGCGCCCATCGAGCCGTCGAAGTAGGTGCCGAAACGGTCACGCAGCTCGCGGTAGAGGAGCTCGTCGCCCTCCAGGTCCTGGACCTTGAGGTTCTTGAAGCGGGTCCAGACCTCGTCGAGGCGGTCGATCTCGCGCTGGGAACGGTCGCGCAGCTGCTTCATCTCGCGCTCGGCGCCTTCGCGCACCTTGCGGCGCACGTCGGCCTTGGCGCCCTCGGCCTCCAGCTCGGCCAGGTCGCCTTCCAGCTTCTTGGCGCGGGCCTCCAGGTCGGCGTCCCGGCGGTTCTCGACCTGCTGGCGCTCCACGGAGACATGCGCCTCCAGGGAGGGCAGGTCACGGGTGCGGCGCTCCTCGTCGACGTACGTGATCATGTACGCCGCGAAGTAGATGACCTTCTCGAGGTCCTTGGGAGCCAGGTCGAGCAGGTAGCCCAGCCGGCTCGGGACACCCTTGAAGTACCAGATGTGCGTGACGGGCGCGGCCAGCTCGATGTGGCCCATCCGCTCACGGCGCACCTTGGCGCGGGTCACCTCGACGCCGCAGCGCTCACAGATGATGCCCTTGAAGCGGACGCGCTTGTACTTGCCGCAGTAGCACTCCCAGTCCCGGGTGGGGCCGAAGATCTTCTCGCAGAAGAGCCCGTCCTTTTCCGGCTTGAGGGTGCGGTAGTTGATCGTCTCGGGCTTCTTGACCTCGCCGTGGCTCCACTGACGGATGTCGTCCGCGGTGGCCAGGCCGATCCGGAGCTCGTCGAAGAAGTTGACGTCGAGCACTATGCGTCAATCCCTCTCAGGGTTGTAAGTCTGTGGTCTGAAACGGGGGCCTGGGGGTCGGCGGGGCCCTGATCGCTCAGGGCCCGCCGGACTCCCGTCAGACCTCTTCGACGCTGCTCGGCTCGCGCCGGGACAGGTCGATGCCGAGCTCCTCCGCAGCGCGGAAGACGTCCTCGTCGGTGTCACGCATCTCGATGGACATACCGTCGCTGGACAGCACCTCCACGTTCAGGCAGAGCGACTGCATCTCCTTGATGAGGACCTTGAAGGACTCGGGGATGCCGGGCTCGGGGATGTTCTCGCCCTTGACGATGGCCTCGTAGACCTTCACGCGGCCGGTGACGTCGTCGGACTTGATGGTGAGCAGCTCCTGGAGCGCGTAGGCGGCGCCGTAGGCCTCGAGGGCCCACACCTCCATCTCGCCGAAGCGCTGGCCACCGAACTGCGCCTTACCACCCAGCGGCTGCTGGGTGATCATCGAGTACGGGCCGGTCGAACGGGCGTGCAGCTTGTCGTCGACCAGGTGGTGCAGCTTGAGGATGTACATGTAGCCGACCGAGATCGGGTCCGGGAACGGCTCACCGCTACGGCCGTCGAACAGCCGCGCCTTGCCGGTCGGGAGCACCATGCGCTCGCCGTCGCGGTTCGGGATGGTGTGCTGGAGCAGACCCGCGAGCTCGTCCTCGCGCGCACCGTCGAAGACGGGGGTCGCGACGTTCGTGCCCGGGTCGACCTGGTCGGCGCCGATCGCCTGGAGGCGCTGCGCCCACTCCTCGCCGAGGCCGGAGACGTCCCAGCCGCGGCTGGCGAGCCAGCCGAGGTGGATCTCCAGGACCTGTCCCGGGTTCATTCGGGACGGCACACCGAGCGGGTTGAGGATGATGTCGACCGGAGTTCCGTCCTCGAGGAACGGCATGTCCTCGATGGGCAGGATCTTCGAGATGACACCCTTGTTGCCGTGCCGGCCGGCGAGCTTGTCACCGTCGGTGATCTTGCGCTTCTGCGCGACGTAGACGCGCACCAGCTGGTTCACACCCGGGGGAAGCTCGTCGCCCTCCTCGCGGTCGAAGACGCGCACGCCGATGATCTTGCCGATCTCGCCGTGCGGCACCTTCAGCGAGGTGTCACGGACCTCACGGGCCTTCTCACCGAAGATCGCGCGCAGCAGGCGCTCCTCGGGCGTCAGCTCGGTCTCACCCTTCGGGGTGACCTTGCCGACGAGGATGTCACCGGCGACGACCTCGGCACCGATCCGGATGATGCCGCGCTCGTCGAGGTCGGCGAGGACCTCCTCGGAGACGTTCGGGATGTCCCGGGTGATCTCCTCGGGGCCGAGCTTGGTGTCACGGGCGTCGACCTCGTGCTCCTCGATGTGGATCGAGGAGAGGACGTCGTCCTGCACGAGGCGCTGCGACAGGATGATCGCGTCCTCGTAGTTGTGACCCTCCCACGGCATGAACGCCACGAGCAGGTTCTTGCCGAGGGCCATCTCGCCGTTCTGGGTGGCCGGACCGTCGGCCAGCACCTGGCCGGTGATGATGCGGTCGCCCTCGTCGACGATGACCTTCTGGTTGACCGAGGTGCCCTGGTTGGACCGGGAGAACTTGGCCAGGCGGTACGTGATGTACGTGCCGTCGTCGTTGGCGGTGGTGATGTAGTCCGCGGAGACCTCCTGGACCACACCGTCCTTCTCGGCCTTGACCACGTCGCCGGCGTCGACGGCGGAGCGGTACTCCATGCCGGTGCCGACGAGCGGGGCCTCGCTCTTGATCAGCGGCACGGCCTGACGCATCATGTTCGCGCCCATGAGGGCACGGTTGGCGTCGTCGTGCTCGAGGAACGGGATCATGGCGGTCGCGACCGACACCATCTGGCGCGGCGAGACGTCCATGTAGTCCACGTCGTCACCGGCGACGTAGTCGACCTCGCCGCCACGGCGGCGGACCAGCACGCGGGCCTCGGAGAAGCGCATGTCGTCGTTGAGGCCGGCGTTGGCCTGCGCGATGACGAAGCGGTCCTCCTCGTCTGCGGTCAGGTAGTCCACCTCGTCGGTGACCTGGCCGTCGACGACCTTGCGGTACGGGGTCTCGACGAAACCGAACGCGTTGACGCGACCGTAGGAGGCGAGCGAGCCGATCAGACCGATGTTCGGGCCTTCGGGGGTCTCGATCGGGCACATGCGGCCGTAGTGCGACGGGTGCACGTCACGGACCTCGAAGCCGGCCCGCTCACGGGAGAGACCACCCGGGCCAAGAGCCGACAGACGGCGCTTGTGGGTGAGACCCGACAGCGGGTTGTTCTGGTCCATGAACTGGGACAGCTGGCTGGTGCCGAAGAACTCCTTGATGGAGGCGACGACCGGCCGGATGTTGATCAGGGTCTGCGGCGTGATCGCCTCGACGTCCTGGGTCGTCATGCGCTCCCGGACGACGCGCTCCATACGGGCCAGGCCGGTACGGACCTGGTTCTGGATGAGCTCGCCGACGCTGCGCAGACGACGGTTGCCGAAGTGGTCGATGTCGTCGGTCTCGACGACGATGGTCGTACCGCTGTCACCGACCGTCTCGGTCTCGCCGGCGTGCAGCTTCACCAGGTACTTGATCGTCGAGATGACGTCCTCGACGGTCAGGACGCCCGCGTCCAGCGGAGCCTCCGCACCCAGCTTCTTGTTGACCTTGTAGCGGCCGACCTTGGCGAGGTCGTAACGCTTCGGGTTGAAGTACAGGTTCTCCAGCAGCGTCTGCGCGGCCTCACGCGTGGGGGGCTCGCCCGGACGCAGCTTGCGGTAGATGTCAAGCAGCGCGTCGTCCTGGCCCTGGGTGTGGTCCTTCTCCAGGGTGGCGCGCATGGACTCGTACTCGCCGAACTCCTCGAGGATCTGCTCGGTGGTCCAGCCGAGCGCCTTCAGGAGGACGGTCACGGACTGCTTGCGCTTGCGGTCGATACGGACGCCGACCATGTCGCGCTTGTCGATCTCCATCTCCAGCCAGGCACCCCGGGACGGGATGATCTTGGCGGAGAAGATGTCCTTGTCGGACGTCTTGTCGATGGAGGAGTCGAAGTAGACACCGGGCGAGCGGACCAGCTGCGACACCACGACACGCTCGGTGCCGTTGATGACGAAGGTGCCCTTGTGCGTCATGAGCGGGAAGTCGCCCATGAAGACCGTCTGGGACTTGATCTCGCCGGTCTCGTTGTTGGTGAACTCGGCCGTGACGAAGAGCGGGGCGGCGTACGTGAAGTCGCGCTCCTTGCACTCGTCGATGCTGTTCTTCGGCGGCTCGAAGCGGTGGTCGCGGAACGTCAGCGACATCGACCCGGAGAAGTCCTCGATCGGGGAGATCTCCTCGAAGATCTCCTCCAGACCGGACTTGGTGGGGACGTCCTGACCTGACTCCAGAGCCTCCTCGACCCGACTCTGCCAGGCGGTGTTGCCGAGCAGCCAGTCGAAGCTCTCGGTCTGCAGCGCGAGCAGGTTGGGAACCTCGAGAGGCTCCTTGATCTTTGCAAAGGAGATGCGCAGCGGGGCGGTGCTGGCGCCGTTGTTCATATTCGCGTTCGAGGCAGTGCGCGAGGCGGCCAAGAGGGGGTCCTTCCGAGGGCTCGGACTCACTACGCGCTCCCCGGTCCCTTCCCGGGACACAGAGACAGAAACCCCAGTTCAGAGGAGGTTCGGTCGTCGGCGTTCGGGTGAGGGCAGACCCCTGGTGACGGGCAGGGGAAGGCTAACAGGCAGCGCAAAGGGTCAGTGTAGCCACTTGGCACACTGATGTCCAGTCTCCATTTTCTGAGACCCTCTTCATCGTCAACGCCTGCGTCATGCCTGCCCTCAACGCACGTTGATACTGCCCTCTTCGTCGCCGATCCATGCCTCGGATTCGGACCGTTCTGGCGACGCGTCCTGAGAATTGCGCGCTGCGTGCGGTTCGTCAAGGCCCCCCTGCGCAAACCCGGTGCGCCAGGGACACGACGAAGATCACCATACCCCCCGCCGTCACGGGTGCAAGGCAACCGTGGTCGGCCTCCCGGGAACGCCGAAGAGCGACCACCCGGATGGATGATCGCTCTTCGCGGTCTGCGCGTTACAGCCCCCGAGGGGGTGTTTCAGCACACAGAGGTCTGTACGACCTCCGAGGTGTTACTTGACCTCGACGGAGGCGCCGGCGCCCTTGAGGGACTCGGCGGCCTTCTCGGCGGCGTCCTTGGCGACCTTCTCGAGGACGGGCTTCGGGGCGCCGTCCACGAGGTCCTTGGCCTCCTTCAGGCCGAGCGAGGTCAGCTCACGCACGACCTTGATGACCTGGATCTTCTTGTCGCCGGCGCCGGTGAGGATGACGTCGAACTCGTCCTTCTCCTCGACGGCCTCGGCGGGGGCGGCCGGGCCGGCCGGGCCCGCGACGGCAACCGCGGCGGCGGCGGTGACGTCGAACTTCTCCTCGAACGCCTTCACGAACTCGGAGAGCTGGATCAGGGTCATCGTCTCGAACTCGGCGAGCAGTTCGTCCTGGGTGAGAGCCACGATGGCTTTCCTTCCACTAATTCGGCTGGTGCCGTATGTACATGTCTGGCGGGCGTACGTTCGGCCCGCTACGACCGTTGCCTTCGGCGGGCTGCCTCAGGCGGCGGTCATTTCGCGAGCCGAGTTACTCGGCACCGCCCTGCTCGTCCTGCTTGGCGCGAAGCGCGTCCACGGTGCGGACGAGCTTCGACGGGAGCGCCTGGAAGAGCTGAGCAGCCTGCGTCTGCTTGCCCTTCAGGGCGCCCGCCAGCTTGGCGAGCAGAACCTCGCGGGACTCGAGGTCCGCAAGCTTCTTGATCTCGTCGGCGGACAGCGCCTTGCCGTCAAGGACACCGCCCTTGATGACGAGGTTCGGGTTGTCCTTGGCGAAGTCACGAAGACCCTTCGCCGACGTCACCGGGTCACCGGTGATGAAGGCAACCGCCGTCGGACCGTTGAACAGGTCGTCGAGCGTCGAGATCCCGGCCTCGTTGGCCGCGATCTTGGTCAGCGTGTTCTTCACCACGGCGTACTGGGCGTCTTCACCGAGCGAACGACGCAGCGTCTTGAGCTGCGCCACGGTGAGACCCCGGTACTCGGTCAGCACGGCGGCGTTCGAGCTACGGAACTGCTCCGTCAGCTCGGCTACCGCGGCAGCCTTGTCGGGCCTTGCCATAGAGCGTCGGCCTCCTTCCGGGTGATGAGGACCGCTCAGAAGGGGCTGGGAAAACGAAACGCCCCGGCACAGGTGCACGGGGCGTAGCTCGACCGGGGGGCACACGCGGGGCGTGTGTTCCAGGAGCACTTCCACAGTCACCTGCGCGGGTCGTCCGCGGTTCAGCGGATCCTTCGGCCACCGCACGCTCTTGCGAGCAAGCGGCAACGACCAGCGGTCTTTGGCTTCTCGAGGAGAGTACGGGACCGGTGCACTGTCAAGCAAATCGGCTCGGTACGACCGCTCTCACGAGGTCAGCCCGCCGCACCCTGCTTCTTCAGCAGCGTCCCGAAGTCCTGGGTGTCGCCGGCCGGGGGCCGCTCCGCGCTGACCTTCACACCGTAGTCGCTGTAGTACGCGGTCTGGTTCATCGCGCCGTTCGCGGTGTCGGCCTTCTCGGTCTTCTTGACCAGCAGGTTCTTGCCGTCGACCCAGATGTCGACGGTCTCCTTGCTGACGCCCGCCTGGCTGAGCTGCTTCTGCAGTGTGCTGTCGCCGACCAGGTCGGAGACGTGCACCGTGCCCGAGTAGTGGGTGGTGGGCTCGCCGGAGACCTTCTCCTCGCCGACCCTGCGCACGTCCTCGGAGGCCAGCAGCAGCCGTACCGACTGGTTGGGGGTGGTGTTGCGCATCAGGTCCGTCATCATCGCGCCGGAGCCGCCGCCGAGGGTGTCGAGGTAGTCGTACGGGTACTTGATCCAGTGCTTGCCGCCCAGTTGCCGGGCGAAGGCGGGGCCGACCCTGGCGTAGTAGGCGTCCCGGAGGTAGCGGGTCTCCAGGGACGTGGAGTCGAGCCGGCGCATCAGGTCGGCGGTGCTGCCGCCGGTATAGGTGATGGTGAGCGTGCCGGTGAGGCCGTGCCTCCAGCCGAGGGCGCCCTCGGCCTTCGTGGACATCAGGGAGCCCAGAGTGGTGATGGAGCGGACCCGGGCCGACCGGGCCCCGTGGGTGGACCGCTCGGCGGAGCGCAGGGCGGCCAGGGAGCGGCTCTGGTGAGGGGTCTTCCCGGCGTCCGAGGCTGCCGGGGCGGTGCAGGCGGCCACTCCTGTCAGCGAGGTCGCCGCCGCGATCGCCAGGGCCACCCGGCGCACACCCCTGCTCGTCATCCCGCCCCACCCCCATACGAGTCCCGAATCTCCGACGCTAACCCAGGCCACCGGCACCGCGCGGGAAGTCCGGGGAGGGCGGGGCGATGACGTACGTCGCACGAGAGCGGGGCGGCGTCGCAGCGAGAGCGGGGCGGCGTCGTACGGGGCGGGCCTGCGGCGTACGGGGGCGGGAAACGGGACGGGCCCCGCAATCCTCTCGGATTGCGGGGCCCGTCCTGCTGGCTGACGCGTCCCTGACGCGGCTACCGGACCGAGCGCGGGGCTCAGACGGCGGCCGGGTCCTCCTCGGTGAGGAGGTTGCGGGTGCGGTTCGGGTCGACCGGGATGCCGGGGCCCATGGTGGTGCTGACCGCGGCCTTCTTGATGTAGCGACCCTTGGCGGCGGACGGCTTCAGACGGAGGATCTCCTCCAGCGCGGCGCCGTAGTTCTCCACCAGCTTGTCGTCCTCGAAGGACGTCTTGCCGATGATGAAGTGCAGGTTCGAGTGCTTGTCGACGCGGAACTCGATCTTGCCGCCCTTGATCTCGGTCACAGCCTTGGCGGTGTCCGGGGTGACGGTGCCGGTCTTCGGGTTCGGCATCAGACCACGGGGGCCGAGGACGCGGCCGAGGCGGCCGACCTTGCCCATGAGGTCCGGGGTGGCGACGACGGCGTCGAAGTCCAGACGGCCCTTCGCCACCTCGTCGATCAGCTCGTCGGCGCCGACGATGTCGGCGCCCGCGGCACGCGCGGCCTCGGCACGGTCACCGGTCGCGAAGACCAGGACCCGGGCGGTCTTACCGGTGCCGTGCGGGAGGTTCACGGTGCCACGGACCATCTGGTCGGCCTTGCGCGGGTCGACACCCAGGCGGAAGGCGACCTCGACGGTGCCGTCGAACTTGGTCGTGGAGGTCTCCTTGGCGAGACGGACGGCCTCGAGCGGGGCGTACAGCTTCTCCCGGTCGACCTTGGCGTCCGCAGCGCGGAGAGCCTTGCTGCGCTTGCTCACAACTGCTCCTGTGTGTTCTTGAAAGGAGTCGTGGTGTACGGGCCGAGCAGGCCCTACCACGGTGGTTCTACGAAAGTGGGGGTCAGCCCTCGACCGTGATGCCCATGGAGCGGGCGGTGCCGGCGATGATCTTCGCCGCGGCGTCCAGGTCGTTGGCGTTCAGGTCGGGGAGCTTCGTCGTGGCGATCTCGCGGACCTGCGCCTCGGTGATCTTGGCGACCTTGGTCTTGTGCGGCTCGCCGGAGCCCTTCTCGACACCAGCGGCCTTGAGGATCATCTTCGCGGCCGGCGGGGTCTTGGTGACGAAGGTGAAGGAGCGGTCCTCGTAGACCGTGATCTCCACCGGGATGACCCAGCCACGCTGCGACTCGGTCGCGGCGTTGTAGGCCTTGCAGAACTCCATGATGTTGACGCCGTGCTGACCGAGCGCGGGGCCGACCGGCGGGGCCGGGTTCGCCGCACCGGCGTTGATCTGGAGCTTGATGAGCCCCGTGACCTTCTTCTTCTTGGGAGGCATAGCTCTCCGGGTCCTTTCCATCGGGTCCTGCCCGCGTCAGGTTTCTCTCCTGGATGCAGGCATACCGCACAACGATAACGGGTATGGATGCGCGGCCAAAAACCGAGCAGGTCAGGCGCTCGCCTGACCTGCTCGGAAGCGGTACGTCCAGAAGGAACTAGTTCTTCTGGATCTGGTCGAACGACAGCTCCACCGGCGTCTCACGACCGAAGATCTCCACCAGACCCTTGACCTTCTTGGAGTCCGGGTTGATCTCGTTGATCGTGGCCTGGAGCGTGGCGAACGGACCGTCCGTGACGGTGACCGAGTCGCCCACCTCGAAGTCCAGGACCTGGACCTCGACCTTGCGCTGCGGCGCGGGCTTGCCCTCGGCCTCCGCCGCCTCGCGCGCCGCCTTCTCCTCGGCCTCGGGCGCGAGCATCTTGACGATCTCGTCGAGGGTCAGCGGATACGGGTCGTACGCGTTGCCGACGAAGCCGGTGACGCCGGGCGTGTTGCGGACGACACCCCACGACTCGTTCGTCAGGTCCATGCGGACGAGCACATAACCGGGCAGCTTGTTCTGCTTGATGGTCTTGCGGTCGCCGTTCTTGATCTGGACGACCTCCTCCTGCGGCACCTCGGCCTGGAAGATGTAGTCCTCGACGTTCAGCGAGACGGCGCGCTGCTCCAGGTTGGTCTTCACGCGGTTCTCGTAGCCGGCGTAGGTGTGGATCACGTACCACTCGCCGGGGAGCAGGCGCAGCTCCTCGCGCAGGGCCTGGACGGGGTCGACCGGCTCGGCGGGCTCTTCTTCTGCGGCCTCGTCCTCGAGGGCTTCTTCCTCGACGACCTCGTCCTCGTCGGCCTCTTCCGCTTCTTCGTTCTCGTCCTCGACGTGGACCGCGGTCTCCTCGGCCGGCTCCCCCAGTTCGGCCTCGGCAGCCTCGAACTCGTCCTGCTCGTCCGCGCCCTCGACGATGTCCAGCTCGTCTGCGACGGCCTCTTCGGGCTCGACGGCGTCGTTCAGGTTCGGGTCAGACACGATGGCTGCTTCTTCCTGGATACAGAGGGGTGGAACATGCGAAAACGGGCGCCGCTACCACGGCGCCCTTCGCTCTGTGCTCAGCCGAAGACGTACTTGGCGGCGTGGTTGAGTCCATAGTCAATCACGGTCACCAGGGCGATCATGATGGTGACGAAGAAGATCACCACGGTGGTGTACGACGTCAGCTGGTTGCGAGTCGGCCAGACGACCTTGCGGAGTTCCGCGATGATCTGGCGGTAGAAGGTACCGAGGCGCTTCAGCGGGCCCTTCTTGGCACGCTTGCCGCCCTTCCGGGCCTTCTTCTGGGACTCGGGCACCTCGTCGGCGTCAGGCGTGTCGATGGAGCCCACGGCGTCCGTCATTCATCCTCACCTGATCCCGGGTCATGGCCGTGCCGCGCCCGGTTCCTGAGCCGCACGGCGGTGCAATGCTTGTATGTACGTACATGCGCACACATCCTGGCGGTGTGTGTAGCAGGGCCGGAGGGACTTGAACCCCCAACCGCCGGTTTTGGAGACCGGTGCTCTACCAATTGAGCTACGACCCTTTGTGTGTCCCCCAACGTACCGCATCCGGCCGGGTGCTCGGTGTGCACCCGCTCAGGCACGGCTGTCGGTGGCCAACGAGGTGAGAGTGTACGTGGTCCGCGGCGCCGCGTCGAACAGAAAGTGGCAGTCCGGGGCGGCCGTACGGAAGATCGTCCTGGCCGGGGGCCGGATCCGCACGCTTGTTCATGGTTCGGCCCGTAGTTGTTCAGTCTGTGAAACCGGCGTGCCGGGCAGGTTTCCGGTCTGGAACGATGGGCCCCATGAGCGCTGCAACCCCTCCCACCGAGCGCCGGGTCTCCGCCCGAGTCGGCGCGATCTCCGAGTCCGCCACCCTCGCCGTCGACGCCAAGGCCAAGGCCCTGAAGGCCGCCGGGCGCCCGGTGATCGGCTTCGGCGCCGGTGAGCCCGACTTCCCGACTCCGGACTACATCGTCGAGGCCGCCATCGAGGCCTGCAAGAACCCGAAGTACCACCGCTACACCCCGGCCGGCGGTCTGCCCGAGCTGAAGGCCGCGATCGCCGCGAAGACGCTGCGCGACTCCGGCTACGAGGTCGACGCCTCCCAGGTCCTCGTCACCAACGGCGGCAAGCAGGCCATCTACGAGGCCTTCGCCGCGATCCTCGACCCGGGCGACGAGGTCATCGTGCCCGCCCCGTACTGGACGACGTACCCGGAGTCGATCCGCCTCGCCGGCGGTGTCCCGGTCGAGGTCGTCGCCGACGAGACCACCGGCTACCGCGTCTCCGTCGAGCAGCTGGAGGCCGCGCGCACCGAGAAGACGAAGGTCGTGCTCTTCGTCTCCCCGTCCAACCCGACCGGCGCGGTCTACAGCGAGGCCGACACCGAGGCGATCGGCCGCTGGGCTGTCGAGCACGGTCTGTGGGTCCTCACGGACGAGATCTACGAGCACCTGGTCTACGGCGACGCGAAGTTCACCTCGCTGCCGGCGATCCTGCCCGAGCTGCGCGACAAGTGCATCGTCGTCAACGGTGTCGCCAAGACGTACGCCATGACCGGCTGGCGGGTGGGCTGGGCCATCGGCCCCAAGGACGTCATCAAGGCGGCCACCAACCTCCAGTCGCACGCCACGTCCAACGTCTCCAACGTGGCGCAGGTCGCCGCCCTGGCCGCCGTCTCCGGCGACCTGTCCGCCGTGGCGAAGATGCGCGAGGCCTTCGACCGGCGCCGCCAGACGATCGTCCGGATGCTCAACGAGATCGACGGCGTCCTCTGCCCGGAGCCCGAGGGCGCCTTCTACGCCTACCCGTCGGTCAAGGCGCTGCTCGGCAAGGAGATCCGCGGCAAGCGCCCGGCCTCCTCGGTGGAGCTGGCCGAGCTGATCCTGGAGGAGGCCGAGGTCGCGGTCGTACCCGGCGAGGCCTTCGGCACGCCCGGCTACCTGCGCCTTTCGTACGCGCTCGGCGACGAGGACCTCGTCGAGGGCGTGAGCCGGCTGCAGAAGCTGCTGGCCGAGGCCACGGACTGACGTCTTCCTTCCTGACGTCTTCGGCGTTTTCGCGCTCCACGCGCGCGTGCGGGCCGTCTCCCTCCGGGGAGGCGGCCCGTTCGCGTACCTGCTCACCAGTGCGAGCAAGGCCACTAAAGGGGAATCCGCTACCGGTACGACAGGTACGTGCGGCAGGATCCTGGAATGGAGCACGTACGTGATGTCTCTGAGCTGCCGAAGGCTCATCTGCATCTGCACTTCACCGGTTCGATGCGGCCGGGAACCGTTCTGGAACTGGCCGACAAGTACGGCGTACGCCTCCCCGAGGCGCTGACCGACGCGCTGACCAGCGGGGAGCCGCCGAGACTGCGGGCCACCGACGAACGCGGCTGGTTCCGCTTCCAGCGGCTGTACGACGCGGCGCGCTCCTGCCTGAGAGAGCCGGAGGACATCCAGCGGCTGGTGCGGGAGGCCGCCGAGGAGGACGTCAGGGACGGCTCGGCGTGGCTGGAGATCCAGGTGGATCCGACGTCGTACGCCCCGCGCCTCGGGGGTCTGATCCCGGCTCTTGAGATCATCCTGGACGCGGTGGAGACGACGTCCCGGGAGACCGGCCTCGGTATGCGCGTCCTGGTGGCCGCGAACCGTATGAAGCACCCCCTGGACGCGCGTACGCTCGCGCGGCTGGCCGTCCGGTACGCGGACCGGGGCGTGGTCGGCTTCGGGCTGTCGAACGACGAGCGGCGGGGCATGGCCCGGGACTTCGACCGGGCGTTCCACATCGCGCGCGAGGGCGGTCTGCTGGCGGCTCCGCACGGCGGTGAGCTGACGGGTCCGGCGTCGGTGCGGGACTGTCTGGACGATCTGCACGCCTCGCGGATCGGGCACGGGGTGCGGGCGGCGGAGGATCCAAGGCTGCTCAAGCGGCTGGCGGACCGGGGCATCACCTGCGAGGTGTGTCCGGCGTCCAATGTGGCCCTGGGCGTCTACGAGAAGCCCGAGGACGTCCCGCTGCGCACGCTCTTCGAGGCGGGCGTCCCGATGGCCCTGGGCGCCGACGACCCGCTTCTGTTCGGTTCCCGGCTGGCCGCCCAGTACGACATCGCGCGCGTGCACCACGGTTTCACCGACGCCGAACTGGCGGAGCTGGCCCGGCAGTCGGTACGGGGTTCCGCGGCCCCTGAGGACATGAAGGCGAAGCTCCTGGCGGGCGTCGACGACTGGCTCACCGCCCCGGCGTCCTGACGGGTCTTCTTGGTTCGTCGAAGTCGTCACGATCGTCAGAGTCGTCAGGGTCTTCGGAAGTGGGCGTACGGCGGGTACGCCTTGAAGCAGACCAGCACCTCGACGGGATGCCCGCCGCCCGGCGGCTGCCGCAGCCCCCACAGCCCCGACACGAGTGCCGGGTGTCCCTCGGTCACGCCCTTCTGGCGCGGCCCCCAGCCGGCCGCGTAGGCGAGGGACATGGCGGCCTCGGCGAAGACGTACCGGTCGCCGAAGAGGAAGAGCGTGCCGGCGTGGGTGGTGTGCCGCAGGTCGGCCCGGCGGTCGGCGTGTCCCTGCCGGGCGCGCCAGGTGGCCGCGTCCCGCGCGGTGCGCGCCTCGTCGGTGCGGACGGTGAGCGGGGTGCCCTGCCGCAGCCGGTGGCGCAGCTCGGGCCACCGAGCGGCGCGCAGCCCGAACGCGTGGTGGACCAGGACGAGGTCGACGAGGGGGCCCTGCCCCTCGTCCGGCGGCACTGCCTCCCGCAGCGGCACATGGACGATCGTGTGCGGTGAGTGCGCGGCGAAGGAGAGCAGTCCGGCGAGCCGGTTGAGCCCGTCGTGGTCGCCCGTGAGCGTGCCGACCGGCGCGGGTGCGCGCAGTGAGGTGTGGCGCAGCGGCTGCCAGGGCTGGACTGTCCGGTGTTCGCGGGGGCCGGTGCGGGGCCGGAATTCGCGCAGTCTCAACCGCATGCGGGATGCCTCATGGCATCAGGGTCACGGCTGGGCGGGGTCCTCGGCAACGGAGATTCCGCCCAGCAGGGTGCGGGCGAGCCGGGCGGCGAACTCGTCCACCGGCGGGCGGGCGCCGGTCACGGTGGCCTCGTAGGCGAAGACGCGCTGGACGCAGGCGCCGAGCAGCAGGGTGGCGGCCGCGGTGGTGTCGGCGTCGGGCCGGATCCGGCCGATCGCCTTCTCGGCGCACAGGTAGGCGTCGAGGGCCCGCATCGGCACATGCGGTCCCGCGCCGATGGTGCGCAGTCTGTCGTCGAGCTTCCGCTTGAGCTGCTGTTCGGCGTACAGGGACGCGGCGATCGGGAAGCTCTCCTCGTAGAACAGGGCGGCCTGACGGGCGATCCGGGTCAGGTTGTCCTCCAGGGTGCCCCGGCCGGGTTCGACGGTGAGCTCGCCGAGCAGGGGGAGGAGGCGCGGCAGCCGCTCGGTGAGCACGTGCACGAACAGCTCTTCCTTGCTGGGGAAGTACTTGTAGAGGGCCGCCTCGGAGCAGCCGGCCGCCCGGGCGATCTCCTTGGTGGTGGCGCGGGCGAGCCCCACGGTGAGCATCAGCTCGTGAGCGGCGTCGAGGATGCGGACACGGGCCGGTTTCTGCTGCATGACGCCCAAGGATCACATGCCCTTTCCAGCGGGTGCGACGGATGTCCCGAAGAGGCTTGACGGGTGGGTGAGTACTTACCCACTCTAGAGACCGACAGCAGGTGAGTGAATACTCACCCACCACCTGACGCTTGAGTACTCGGGAGCAGTCATGAATCTCACCGTCTTCGGCGCGACCGGCGGGATCGGCCGGGAGATCGTCCGCCAGGCGCTGGCGTCCGGCCATCGGGTCACCGCGGTCGTGCGCGACCCGGCCCGGCTGACCGTGACGGGCCCCGGCCTGGAGGTCGTCCGCGCGGACCTCACCGACCCCGAGGTGGTCCGCCCGGCGGTCACGGGCCGGGACGCGGTCCTGTCCGGACTGGGCCCGCGCGGCCGCAAGGACGCCGGCGTCGCCGCCCGCCTGACCCGTACGGTGCTGGCCGCCATGCAGGCGGAGGGCGTACGTCGGCTCGTGGTGGTCAGCGCGGCACCGGTGGGCCCGGAACCGGACGACGGCCTGCTGGACCACTCCGTACGCGCCCTCGTCGGCAGCATCCTGAAGCCGGTCTACGACGACCTGCGCGAGATGGAGGCGGAGTTGTCCCGCAGCGGCACCAACTGGACGTCGGTGCGCCCGCCCCGCCTCCAGGACAAGCCCCTCACCGGCACCTACCGCACGGTGATCGGCGGTTTCCCGCCGAAGGGCCGCTTCATCGCACGGGCGGACGTGGCCCACGCGATGCTGGCGATGACCGCGGACGAGGGGACGGTGAAGCAGGGGGTGGGGGTGGCGTACTGAACCTCTGGCCCTCTAGAGGCTGACGCCGACGGTCACCGGCTCGTTGACGAGAGTCACACCGAACGCGTCCCGGACCCCGGTGACGACCTCGCGCGCCAGCTCCAGCAGATCCTCCGTCGTGGCCCCTCCCCGGTTGGTCAGCGCCAGCGTGTGCTTCGTGGAGATCCGGGCCGCCCCGCTGCCGTACCCCTTGGTGAACCCGGCCTTGTCGATCAGCCAGGCCGCCGAGGTCTTGGTACGTCCCTTCCCCGCGGGGTAGGCGGGCGGCTCGGCGCCGTCGCCCAGCCGCTTGCGCACGCGCGCGTGGAAGTCGGCGAACTGTTCGTCGGTGAGGATCGGGTTGGTGAAGAAGGAGCCCGCCGACCAGGTGTCGTGGTCCTCGGGGTCCAGCACCATCCCCTTCCCCGCGCGGAGCTTGAGCACGGTCTTGCGCGCGTCGGCGAGCGGAACCCGGTCCCCCGGCTCCGCTCCGAGCGCCCGCGCGGCCTCGGCGTACCGCACCGGTGCCGACAGCCCGCCCGCGTCCTCCAGTTCGAAACGCACGCGCAGGACGACGTACCGCTCGGGGTCGCTCTTGAACCTGCTGTGCCGGTACGAGAACGCGCACTCCTCGTTGGAGAGCGTCACCGTCTCGCCGGCCCGCCGGTCGTAGGCGACCACCTCGGTGATGGTCGAGGAGACCTCCTGGCCGTACGCCCCCACGTTCTGGATGGGCGTGGCGCCCGCGGAGCCCGGGATCCCGGCGAGGCATTCGACGCCGGCCAGCCCGGCCTCGACGGTGCGGGCGACCGCGTCGGTCCAGACCTCGCCGGCCGCCAGCTCAAGCGTCGTGCCGCGCAGTTCGAAGCCGGTGGTGGCGATGCGCAGGGCGGTGCCGTCGAAGCCCTTGTCACCGATGACCAGGTTCGAGCCGCCGCCGATGACCAGCAGCGGGGTCCCGCTGTCGTCGGCCTCGCGGACGGCGGCGATCACCTCGGTATCGGTGGCCGCGGTGACCAGCCGGGTGGCGGGGCCGCCGAGCCGGAAGGTGGTGAGAGGGGCGAGGGGGGCGTCGTGGAGTTCCTGCACGCGCCCAAGACTACGAGACGCCACCGGCAGGCCCACCGCCACGAGCCGCACGCGCGCGTGGGGCCCCGTCCACTCGGAAACGGGGCCCCACGCGCGCGTGCCGTCAGATGCGCCGTCAGGCGCCTTCGGCTGCCGTCAGCCGCCTTCAACTGCCGACGGCCGCCGGCTCCGCGGCGGGCTCCCTCTCGGCGACGATCCTCGCGGCACGGCGTCGGCCGGGGATCAGCAGCGCGGAGATCCCGGCGAGGGCGACCACGGCGGCTCCGGTGACGAGGGCGGGCCGCAGCCCGTCCACGAAGCTCTGGGCGCTCTCGTAGCTGCCCTGTGCGGAGAAGATGGACGACATGACCGCGACGCCGAGCGCGCCGCCGACCTCGCGCAACGCGTTGTTGGCGCCGGAGGCGATGCCCTGTTCCTGTGGGCGAACGGCGGACATCACCAGGTTGGCGGCCGGGGCGAAGTAGAGGGCCATGCCGATACCGCTGATGATCAGGCCGGGCAGCTGGGCGCCGTAGGAGGCGTCCGCGGTGACGACCGAGGCGAGGTAGCCGAGCCCGGCGGCCTGGAGGAAGAGCCCGGCCGCGACGACCGGGCGGCCGCCGATCCGGTCGGAGAGGATGCCGGCAATCGGCGCGACGATCATCGGCATGCCCGTCCAGGGCAGCATCCTGAGGCCGGCCTCGGTGGGCGAGTAGCCGAGCACGCCCTGCATGTACTGGCTGAGCAGGAAGATCGAGCCGAACATGCCGAGGAACATCAGCAGGCTGGCGGCGTTGATCCCGGAGAAGGCGCGGGAGCGGAAGAGCCGCATGGGCAGCATGGGGTTCTTGGCGCGGCTGCCGTGCAGCACGAAGCCGGCGAGCAGGGCGGCGCCCGCGAACAGGCCGGTCAGTACGAGGGAGCTGCTCCAGCCGTCGGCCGGGCCGCGTACCAGGCCGTAGACGATCCCGAAGAGACCACCGCTGGCGAGCAGGGTGCCGGGTATGTCGAGCGGAGCGCCGGTGCCGTACGACTCGGCGAGACGGAGGCGGGCGAGCGGCAGCAGGGCGACGCCGAGCGGAACGTTCAGCCAGAAGATCCAATGCCAGGACACGTGTTCGGTGAGGCTGCCGCCGATGAGCGGCCCGGAGGCGACCGCGAGTCCGTTGACGGCGCCCCAGATCCCGTACGCCATCCCGCGCTTGGCCTCCGGCACGGCTGCCGTCAGCAAGGTGAGCGTCAACGGCATCATGACGGCCGCACCGACCCCCTGGACCGCACGGGCGGCGATCAGTGAGTCGATGCCGGGTGCCATGGCCGCGGCGGCGGAGGCGCCGGTGAAGATCGTGAGTCCGGCGAGAAAGAGCCGGCGGCGGCCGAAGCGGTCACCGAGGGCGGCGCCGAACATCAGCAGGACGGCGAAGGTGAGCGTGTAGGCGCTCACGGTCCATTCGAGGTCGTCGAGCGCTCCGCCGAGGTCCCTGCGGATGGAGGGCAGGGCGGTGGTGACGACGAGGTTGTCGAGGGCCGCCATGAATCCGGCGACGCTGGTGATGACGAGCGCCCATCCGGCGCCCCCGCGAGGTGCGGTCCGGCGTGTGGCCTGTTGTGCGGTCTCTTGTGACATCGCTCCCCCAGGGCATGACCTGCGAAGGTTGATTAGTTATTGATCACTAATTTTCTGGCCCATGAAAAAACCCGGACCTGGAACGGCGAACCGCCCCTCACTCATCGCTGCACTTGTCCAGCCGCCCGGTGGTCCCGGCGTCCGGGTACATCCCCTGCCAGACCCGGTGCTCGGGCGGAAACCCCATGGCCGCATAGGTGTTGATAAGCATCCCCTTGGCCAGGAACGTCGTGGTGCGGTCGACGTCGCCCCCAGAGCACAGATGGACGATGTCCCAGAGCCGCGACCAGCCGGCCCGCACGAGCTCACCGAACTCGTGCTCACCCTCCGCCTCCGCGGCCGCGACGGTGATGTACGTCTGCATCTGCATCTGGAGCCGCTCCGGCCGCTCCTGGATCATTTGCACATACGCGTCGCCCATGGCGTGCAGCGCTTCCTGACCCTCCAGCCCCTCGGCCGCCTTCTCGAAGACCTCGCGCATCTCGTCGATGCAGCGCCGCGAGGCGGCGGCGAAGATCGCCTTCTTGCCCGGGAAGAGCCGGAAGAGATACGGCTGCGAGACTCCGACCCGCTTGGCGATCGCCTCGGTGGAGGTGCCGTAGTAGCCCCTCTGCGAGAACTCGGCGATCGCCGCGCGGATGACACTCTCGCGCCGCTCTTCAGCGCTCATCCTGACCATGTGACGAAGTTAGTACTCAATCACTAACTAAGTCAAGGGGTGCCTGACGGTCCCTCGGCGGGGGCAGTCCGGACGGGACGGCTTCTCGACGGGGGCAGCTCGGGCGGGACGGTCCCTCGGCGGGGACAGCCCAGGCGGGACGACACCCCAACAGGAACACCCCGGAGGTAACAGTCCGTCACCGGGAACGACCTCTCGCCGGGAACGGCCCCCCGCCTGCGACCGTTTCACTGGCAAGGGGCCACAACACGTAAAGGGCGCCCCGCAATGGAGAACGCCCCTTACCGCAGGCATCACCGGCACCACGGGCGCATCGGCACCGCAGGCTCGCCGGCGCTCAGCCCAGTCGTACGACCGCGCGTGACATGCCCAGCACCTTCTGGCCGTCGCTCGTCGCCGTCAGGTCGACGCGCACGGTGTTGTCGTCGAGCTTGGCCGCGACCTTGCCGCTGACCTCGATCAGGGCGCCCTGGTCGTCGTTCGGGACGACGACGGGCTTGGTGAAGCGGACGCCGTACTCGACGACCGCGCCCGGGTCGCCGGTCCAGTCGGTGACCACGCGGATCGCCTCGGCCATGGTGAACATGCCGTGCGCGATGACGTCCGGCAGGCCCACCTCCTTGGCGAACTTCTCGTTCCAGTGGATCGGATTGAAGTCGCCGGAGGCGCCCGCGTACCGCACGAGCGTGGCACGGGTCACGGAGAAGGTCTGCACCGGCAGTTCGGTGCCGACCTCGACGTCCTCGTATGTGATCTTCGACGTCATCGGATCCTCACGCCCCCTCTTCCACGTCCGCCGCGCGGGCCACCAGCTTGGTCAGGGCGCTCACCACGAGCTCGCCCGCCTCGTCGTGGACATCGCCTCGGATGTCGATGATGTCGTTGCCCGCGAGGGACTTGATGGCCTCGATGGTCGAGGTGACACTCAGCCGGTCGCCGGCACGCACCGGGCGCCGGTAGGCGAACTTCTGGTCGCCGTGCACCACCCGGCTGTAGTCCAGGCCGAGCTGCGGGTCCTCGACGACCTGTCCGGCCGCGCGGAAAGTGATCGAGAAAACAAAGGTCGGCGGAGCGATCACATCGGAATGGCCGAGCGCTTTGGCGGCCTCCGGGTCCGTGTACACCGGGTTGGCGTCGCCCACCGCCTCGGCGAACTCACGGATCTTCTCCCGGCCCACCTCGTAGGGCTCGGTGGGTGGGTAGGTCCGTCCCACGAAGGACTGGTCGAGCGCCATTGGCCCGGCACCTCCTGATGTCTGCTGTGATGCCCCACAAACTAGCGGGAAAGCCGTCCCCCGAAACGCCGTGAGGCCGCCCCCGGACGGGGACGGCCTCACGGACGAGCCTGTTTCTTATCGCGTTTCGCGGTGCGCGGTGTGCGCGTTGCAACGCGGGCAGTGCTTCTTCATCTCAAGACGGTCCGGGTTGTTACGCCGGTTCTTCTTGGTGATGTAGTTCCGCTCCTTGCACTCCACGCAGGCCAGCGTGATCTTCGGGCGGACGTCGGTGGCAGCCACGTGAGTGCTCCTAAGACGAACGGATGGACTGATTCAACGCACAACAGAGTAGCCGATCGAAGGACCGACCCCGCAATCGGCTACTGTCAGTAGCGGTGACCGGACTTGAACCGGTGACACAGCGATTATGAGCCGCTTGCTCTACCGACTGAGCTACACCGCTTTGATGAGATCAGTCCCGCCTTGCGACGGGACCTCTCACACCAGAGCCCCAATACGGAATCGAACCGTAGACCTTCTCCTTACCATGGAGACGCTCTGCCGACTGAGCTATTGGGGCGAGCGATGAAGACATTACACGCTCGGCCGCCGTTCACCCAAATCCGTTTCCCGCCGCCCTTCCCGCCCCCTTCCGCGCGGCTCACGACAGCCTCTCGGACCCCTTCCGCAGCTCCCCACGCGCGCGTGCCGACCCCCTCCCATCAGGTCCGACGGCGCCGGTACGACTATTGCGCTCCTCCCCGCCCCATGCGGCTCGCCGTCCTAGGCTCGACTCACTCTGCGTGATCTTGAGTCCAACGCCTGGACCGACCTTCCTGGAGCGCGATGCCCGACAGCCAGCCGCAGCCGCCCTCGTCGTCGTCCAACCCTTCGGGTTCCTCGGGGCAGTCGGACCCGGCCGCGCTCCTGCTGTGCGGGGCACGCCTCACCGACGGCCGGACGGTGGACGTGAGGCTGGGCGGCGGGCGCATCGAGGCGGTCGGTACGGCAGGCAGCCTGGCGCCGGATCCGGCCCGCGCGGACGGCACACGCGTGGATCTGAGCGGCTACCTCCTCCTCCCCGCCCCTGCCGAACCGCACGCCCATGGCGACACCGCGCTCTCCGCCGATCGCGGCGGCCCCGTCTCGTACGCCCCCGAGGATGTCCAGCGCCGCGCCACCGAGGCGGCCCTGCTGCAACTCGGGCACGGCGCGACGGCGGTGCGCGCGCACGTGCGCGTGGGCGACGTCCAGGGCCTGGGCGCCCTGGCCGCCGTCCTCCAGGCGCGCCGCTCGCTGCGCGGGCTCGCGGAACTCACGGCGGTCGCTATGCCACGCGTGCTGACGGGACGTGCCGGCGCCGACGGGCTGGCGATACTGCGCGACGCGGCGAAGATGGGGGCGTCCGTGGTGGGCGGCTGTCCCGACCTGGATCCGGATCCCACGGGCTACGTGGAGGCGGTCCTGGAGGTGGCCTCCGAGCACGGCTGCCCGGTCGACCTGCACACGGACGCCGTCGACCCGGCCCGGCTGGCCAGACTCGCGGTGATGGCAGGGGGCATGCGCCCCGGCGTGACGCTCGGCCCGTGCGCCGGGCTTGCGCGGCTGCCCGCCGAGGCGGCCGCCCGGGTCGCGGACCAGCTCGCCGCGGCCGGCGTCACCGTGGTGTGCCTGCCGCAGGGCGGCTGCGGCTCCGTCGACCGCCGCGGGACCGCTCCGGTACGACTGCTGCGGGCGGCCGGGGTGCGGGTCGCCGCCGGCAGCGGCGCCCTGCGCGACCTGTCGAACCCCGTGGGCCGCGGCGACCCCCTGGAGGCGGCCTACCTCCTGGCCTCCCGCCACGGCCTGCGCCCCGAGGACGCCTACGACACCGTGAGCGCCGCCTCCCGTGCCGCCCTCGGTCTCCCCCAGGTCCGCGTCGAGGCAGGCTTTCCCGCCGAACTCCTCGCCGTACGCGGCGACCACCTGGCGGGCGCTCTGTCCCTCGCCTACAGCCGGATCGTGGTGCACCGGGGGCGCGTGGTGGCACGCACCAGCGCAGTCCGCGAGTACTGCAACTCGGCTGCGGCGGCGGAACTCGGGCTGCCTCGGCAGGGGCGCGGCGAGTTGTCCTGACGGGAACGCAGGGGGCGTGAACGGGGCTCGGCACCCAGGCAGCCGGTGCGGGGTGCACGCCGGACACTCCTGACTGTCACCTGGGGCGTGTGGGGCGCATGAAGTCGTGCGGCGAATGCGGGGCTTCGGGCGTACGGTCGGAGACATGCGCATTGTCATCGCTGGTGGTCATGGTCAGATCGCGTTGCGGTTGGAGCGACTGCTCTCCGCGCGCGGGGACGAGGTCGCGGGGATCATCCGAAAGGCCGAACAGGGCGACGCTCTGCGGGCGGCCGGTGCCGAACCGGTGCTGCTCGACCTGGAGTCGGCATCGGTCGAGGAGGTCGCGGCGCAGCTGCGGGGGGCGGACGCGGCGGTTTTCGCGGCGGGCGCGGGCCCGGGCAGCGGTACGGCTCGCAAGGAGACGGTGGACAAGGGCGCGGCGGTGCTGTTCGCGGACGCGGCCGTACGCGCGGGCGTACGCCGTTTCGTGGTCGTCTCCTCGATGGGCGCGGATCCGGAGCACCGGGGCGACGACGTCTTCGATGTGTATTTGCGGGCCAAGGGCGCGGCCGACGCGTATGTCACCCGGCAGAGTGCCCTCGACTGGACGATTCTGCGCCCTGGTTCGCTGACGGACGAGGCGGGCACCGGCCTGGTGCGTCTGGAGGCGCACACGGGCCGGGGTCCGGTCACGCGCGACGACGTGGCCGCTGTGCTGGCGGAGTTGGTGGACACCTCGGCGACGGCTGGCCTGACCCTGGAGCTGATCGGCGGGTCGACGCCGGTCACGGTGGCCGTGAAGTCGGTGGCCGGGAACTGAACCCGCCGCCCGGCCGTTGAGGCTTGTACCGGCTGCCGGTCGGAGTTCTCAGAACAGCGGCAGCTGCCCGGGGAAGTCCGGCACGGCGTATCCGTCCAACGACGGCTGGGCCGCCCCGAGTTCGGCCTGTCGCCGCGAGCCGGAGCAGGAGACCAGGTCGATGCTCTCCCGTGCCCCGGGCGGGTCGTGGCGCGCGAAGCGCCCCGCGACGACGGCGATTTCGCGACGGCACACCGGACAGGTTCTACGACGGGTGGACATGTGTTTCAGTGTGCCGCGGGGTCCCGGGGATGGGACACGGGTGCCGGGACCGTAGGTGTCTCGTGGGGCGAGGTACAGCTGATCCGGGTGTCTCCGGCGCCTGCGTCGCAAGCGCCGGACGCCCGGTGGCGTTGCCGTAGCCGTGGCCGTAGCCGTACGTGACGGATCTTGCCGCCCGGCCGACAGGTCCCGCCGGGTGCCACACGCTCAGAAGCGCCCGCCGAGCGCCCGTGTGGGAGACATCACGCCTGTCTCGCGAGCCTCTCCACAGCACAAGCAAGAAACCCCCTCCGGTCTGTGTTTCCACAGTCCAGAGGGGGTCTTCCCCAAAGTGGCGGCGCCAGGATTCGAACCTGGGAAGGCTGAGCCGGCAGATTTACAGTCTGCTCCCTTTGGCCGCTCGGGCACACCGCCGGGGTTTGCCGCCAAGTCGAACCGCTTTTCTGCGGTGCTCCCTGGCAACGACGTAAACAATACCCGATCCAGAGGGGTGCTCCGCCACTCGATTGATCGGCCCTTGAGGCACGTGAGGTGGCTAGGCTGGTGCGGATGCGGCCCGGTCCCCACACCGGGCCAGACGGCCGCCGCAGCGCGCCGCAGCGCATCCCGATACGCCCCCCGATACAAGGAGCCACAGGACATGGCCGACTCCAGTTTCGACATCGTCTCGAAGGTCGAGCGGCAGGAGGTCGACAACGCCCTCAACCAGGCCGCCAAGGAGGTCTCGCAGCGCTACGACTTCAAGGGCGTGGGCGCCTCGATCGCCTGGTCCGGCGAGAAGATCCTGATGCAGGCGAACTCCGAGGACCGGGTCAATGCGATCCTCGACGTCTTCCAGTCGAAGCTGATCAAGCGCGGCATCTCGCTGAAGGCGCTGGACGCGGGTGAGCCCCAGCTCTCCGGCAAGGAGTACAAGATCTTCGCGTCGATCGAGGAGGGCATCTCCCAGGAGAACGCGAAGAAGGTCGCGAAGATCATCCGTGACGAGGGCCCCAAGGGCGTGAAGGCCCAGGTCCAGGGCGACGAGCTGCGCGTCAGCTCCAAGAGCCGCGACGACCTCCAAGCCGTGATCACGCTGCTGAAGGGCCAGGACTTCGACTTCGCGCTTCAGTTCGTGAACTACCGGTAGGCAGCACCGTCCGGTGGACGGGAAGGGTGGACACCGCCGGGTGTCCACCCTTCCCGTCCACCGGCGGCGGCCAGGTGCGGTCAGTCGCGCGAGTTGCCGAACAGGAGGCGGTAGGCGATCAGCAGAACCAGCGAGCCGCCGATCGCCGACACCCAGGTCGCGCCGTCGTAGAAGTTCTTGGCGATCGGGTGGTCCAGCCAGCGGGCGGATATCCAGCCGCCGAGGAACGCGCCCACGATGCCGATGAGAGTGGTGCCGATGAAGCCGCCGGGGTCGCGTCCCGGCAGCAGGAATTTGGCGATGGCGCCGGCCAACAGTCCCAGGATGATCCAACTGATGATGCCCATGCCCTGAACCTGCCCTTCCGCGCTGTGTTCGCACTGTTCCGGCCCTGTGATTTCGGCCGGGCCGGCTGTGCCGGACACGCCGTCCGAGGTGTCCGGACTTGTCCGTGGCGCATCTGTTCGTTCCTGTTGCTGACGAGGACGACACGGCGATGCCACGCGGTTGCAGCCGTCAGTAGGGTGCGGCGCATGACCTCCTCACCTCCCGGTCTGCGGCGTTCCCTGGGCGTGCGCGACGCCGTGATCGTCGGCCTCGGCTCGATGATCGGGGCCGGCGTGTTCTCCGCCCTGGGCCCGGCGGCCCGAGCGGCCGGCTCGGGGTTGCTGCCCGGGCTCGCCGTCGCCGCCCTGGTCGCCTACTGCAACGCCATGTCCTCGGCCCGCCTCGCCGCCCGGTACCCGCAGTCGGGCGGCACCTACGTGTACGGGCGGGAGCGGCTCGGGGCCTTCTGGGGGTACCTCGCGGGCTGGGCGTTCGTCGTCGGGAAGACGGCGTCCTGCGCGGCGATGGCGCTCACCGTGGGCGCATACGTCTGGCCGGGGCAGGCGCACGCGGTCGCGGTCGCGGCGGTGGTGGCACTGACCGCCGTGAACTACGGCGGCATCCAGAAGTCGGCCTGGCTGACGCGGGTGATCGTGGCCGTGGTGCTGGCTGTCCTCGCTTCCGTGGTGGTCGTGTGCCTGGCCTCCGGGCGAGCGGACGCCGGGCGGCTGGACATCGGGCTGTCGGCGGGTGTCGGCGGGGTGCTTCAGGCCGCTGGTCTGCTGTTCTTCGCGTTCGCCGGGTACGCGCGGATCGCGACCCTCGGCGAGGAGGTCCGGGATCCGGCGCGCACCATCCCGCACGCGATTCCGCTGGCCCTGGCCATCTCGCTGGTGGTGTACGCGTGTGTGGCGGTGGCCGTGCTCTCGGTGCTCGGCGCCGACGCGCTGGGGCGGGCGGAGGCCCCGCTGGCCGACGCGGTGCGCGCGGCCGGGGCGCCGGGGCTGGTGCCCGTGGTGCGGGTCGGGGCCGCGGTGGCCGCGCTCGGCTCGCTGCTGGCGCTGATCCTGGGGGTGTCGCGGACAACCCTCGCCATGGCCCGCGACGGCCATCTACCCTCGTCGCTGGCTGCCGTGCACCCTCGTTTCCAGGTCCCGCACCGCGCGGAGCTGGCCGTCGGCGCGGTGGTCGCCGTGGTGGCGGCGACGGCGGACGTCCGGGGTGCCATCGGTTTCTCCTCCTTCGGTGTGCTGGCGTACTACGCGGTGGCCAACGCCTCGGCATGGACGCTCGATCCGGCCCCGCGTGCGCGCGTGGTCCCGGTGGTGGGCCTGCTGGGCTGCGCGGCCCTCGCCTTCGCCCTGCCCATGGCGTCGGTGGTCCCAGGGGCCGCCGTACTGGCGGTGGGCGCGGCGGCGTACGCCGTACGCCGGTGGGTGGTGGCCCGCTAGGCGGTATGGCCGTGACCTGTGGTCTACGTCCGCGGGCGGCGGCGAAGCGACTGAGCGGGCGGCGCCCGCGCTCAGGAGGCCCGGTTTCTCAGGAGGCCTGCTCCGGGGCTGTGCGTATCCGGTAGTCGCCCCAGGGCGCCAGATCCGTGCCCTCGTCGGTCTCCTCGTACCAGCCCGTACCGGCCAGCCAGACGCGCAGCCAGTCGGTGAGCGTGGGCGCGTCCACGAACCAGGCCCCGTCGGCGTCGTCGGCGTTCGGCTCGTAGAGCAGCACCGTGGCCTCCGGGCTGCGGCAGTCCACGCACGCGTACATGCCGCAGCCCCAGTGCGATATCGGCAGAACGCCCTCGGGCCAGGGCCAGTCCGGGTTCTTTCGGCCGTACTCACGGTTGGTGAGGTACTGCGCGACGGCGGCGGGTTCACCGGAGGGTGCGGCGTCGAGCAGGGGCAGCAGGCCGTACGACGGTCCGAAGCCTCCGTCGCCCACCCGTTCGTAGAGCGCGGCGAGGAGGGGCGGCAGGGGAAAGCCCAGGGCCTCCCGGGCGCGGTCGAGCGCGGCCGCGTCGACGGGTGCGGGGAGCGAAGGCCAGCCCCACGGGCGGGAGTTGCGGGCCTGTGCCGTCACCTGTGTCAGCAGCTGCTCGATCTCGGTCATGGCTTCATGATGCAGGCCGCCACCGACAATCGTGGCGGCCTGTGGACAACCTCCGGCGAGGGCGCGGGCCTGCGGACAACTCGCCTGCCGGGCCGGCCGGATGATGTGTGGTCAGCGGGTCGCGAACGGCTGGTCCGTGGGCACGATCTCGCGACCCAGCGGAAGGAGGGAGACCGGGATCAGCTTGAAGTTGGCGATGCCGAAGGGGATTCCGATGATCGTCAGGCACATGGCGATGCCGGTGACGATGTGCGCGAGGGCCAGCCACCAGCCCGCGAGGACCAGCCACAGGATGTTGCCGACACAGGAGGGGGCACCCGCGTCGCGACGCTCGACGGTCGTGTACCCGAAGGGCCACAGGGCGTAGACACCAATACGAAAAGCAGCTATTCCGAACGGGATGCCGATGATCGTGATGCAGAGGATCACGCCCGCGAGCAGGTAGCCGAGGAACAGCCAGAAGCCGCTCAGGACGAGCCAAATGATGTTCAGGATGGTCTTCACTGCTGGCGACCTGCCATCTTCTCTAGCCGGGCGATCCGGTCCGCCATGGGCGGGTGCGTAGAGAACATCTTGGACAGTCCCTGGCCCGGGCGGAAGGGGTTCGCGATCATCATGTGGCTCGCGGTCTCGATCCGGGGCTCGGGCGGCAGCGGGAGCTGCTTGGTGCCGACGTCCAGCTTGCGCAGGGCGCCGGCGAGAGCGAGGGGGTCGCCCGTGAGCTGGGCACCGGAGGCGTCCGCCTCGTACTCCCGGGAACGGCTGATGGCCAGCTGGATGACGGTGGCGGCGAGCGGCCCCAGGATCATGACGAGCAGCAGACCGAGGAAACCGGGGCCGTCGTCGTCATCCGAACGGCCGACCGGGATCAGCCACGCGAAGTTGACCAGGAACATGATCACCGAGGCGAGTGCGCCGGCGACCGACGAGATGAGGATGTCGCGGTTGTAGACGTGGCTGAGCTCGTGGCCGATGACGCCGCGCAGCTCCCGCTCGTCCAGGATGCGCAGGATGCCCTCCGTGCAGCACACGGCGGCGTTGCGCGGATTACGGCCGGTCGCGAAGGCGTTCGGTGCCTCCGTCGGCGAGATGTACAGGCGGGGCATGGGCTGGCGGGCCTGGGTGGAGAGCTCGCGGACCATCCGGTACAGGGCCGGGGCCTCGAACTCGCTCACCGGGCGCGCGCGCATCGCGCGTAGCGCCAGTTTGTCGCTGTTCCAGTACGCGTACGCGTTCGTGCCGAGGGCGACGAGGACCGCGACGATCAGACCCGTCCGGCCGAAGAAGCTGCCGATGACGATGATGAGTGCCGACAGTCCCCCGAGGAGAACTGCGGTCCTGAGCCCGTTGTGCCGGCGGTGCACGGTACGCCCTCCAAGTCGTGCGGCAGGGGAACCCTTTGCCTGCGGTGCTGCCTTCCGATCTGCGATGCCACCGGTGTCGTTGTGTCACGTCCAGTGGACCCTCCCGCAGTGGTCAACGCCAGGCGGCGGTCACTAGTTCCCTTGTGCCCGCTGTGCACCGCATGGGCCGTCCGGGTGAGGACGGCAGCAGGCGCGCGTGAACGGCTTCATGCGCGCGTGCGGGGCGTCAGAACAGCCCCGTGGCGGCGAAGCGGAGCACCAGTTGCGGAGCTCCGGAGAGGACGACGCCGAGGACGCCGGTGAGGGCGAGCGCGGCCGTGAGAGGGGCCGGGAGGCGGTGCTCGGCGGGCTCGCCCTCGGGGGCGCGGAACAGCAGGGCCGTCCACTGGAGGTAGTAGAAGAGGGCGATCACGACGTTGACGGCCATGACCACCGCCAGCCAGCCGAGGCCCGCGTCGACGGCCGCCGAGAAGACGGTGACCTTCGCGAAGAGACCGATGATGCCCGGGGGAAGTCCGGCCAGGCACAGCAGGAAGAACGCCAGGAGCAGGGCGGTCAGCGGGTTCCTGGCGTACAGGCCGCGGTAGTCGGAGATGCGGTTGAGTTCCTTCGTACGGCCGACCAGGGCGGCCACCGCGAACGCGCCCAGGTTCACGGCCGCGTACATGAGGGCGTAGGCGACGGTGGAGCCGATCGCCTTCTGGGCGTCCTTGGCGTATCCGGCGGCGGCGATCGGCACCAGCAGGTAGCCGGCCTGTCCCACCGACGACCAGGCGAGCAGTCGTACCGCGCTGTACGCGCGCGTGGCCTGCTGGCGCAGGGCGGCGACGTTGCCGACGGTCATGGTGAGGGCGGCCAGGGCGGCGAGCGCGGGGCCCCAGACGTCGGCGTACGACGGGAAGGCGACGACGGTGACCAGGATCAGGCCGGAGAAGCCGACGGCCTTGCCGACGACCGACAGGTAGGCGGCGATGGGGAGCGGGGCGCCGACGTAGGTGTCGGGCACCCAGAAGTGGAAGGGGACGGCGGCGGTCTTGAACGCGAAACCGACGAGGGTGAGGACGACGCCCGTCTGGGCGAGCGTGTGCAGCTGGTCGTCGACGTGCTGGATGCGGTCGGCGACCTGGGTGAGGTAGAGGCTGCCGGTGGTGGCGTACACGAAGCTGATGCCCAGGAGGCTGACGGCGGTCGCGGTCACCGAGGACAGGAAGAACTTCAGTGCGGCTTCGGAGGACTTCGCGTCTCCGTGCCGGATGCCGACAAGGGCGAAGGCGGGCAGGGAGGCGACCTCCAGGGCGACGATCAGGGTGGCGAGGTCGCGGGAGGCGGGCAGCAGTGCGGCGCCGGCGGCCGAGGACAGCAGCAGGAACCAGAACTCGCCCTGGGGGTAGCGGCGGTTGTCGTCCTTCAGGGTGGTGACGGACAGCAGGGCCGCGAGCAGGGCGCCGCCGAGGACGAGGAACTGCACGACCAGGGTGAACCGGTCGGCCGTGTAGCTGCACGCACGCGTGGAGCCGTTCAGGCAGAAGGTGCTGCGGTCGTGGTCCAGGAGCGGCAGCAGCAGGGCGGCGGCCGCGGCGAGCCCGGCGATGGAGACCCAGCCGAGGAGCGGCTTCCTGGCCTCGGGCACGAAGAGGTCGGCGACCAGGACGGCGAGTGCGACGACCGCGGTGAGGGTGGGTGGCGCGATCGCGAGCCAGTCGACGGACTGGACGAGGTTCGCGGCCAGTGGCTGGGCCAGGGCGCTCATCGGGTGCCTCCTGCGAGGAGCTGCTGGACGGCCGGGTCGGTCAGGCCGAGCAGGGCCCTGGGCCACAGTCCGGCGACGACGGTGAGGACGACGAGCGGGGTCCAGGCCGCGTACTCGTACGTGCGGACGTCGGCGAGCTTCGGCAGGTCCTTCGGTACGTCGCCCATGCAGACGCGGCGGACCACGGCCAGCATGTACGCGGCCGTCAGCAGGGTGCCGAAGGCGGCGATCGCCATGAAGGTCAGGAAGGCCGGGCGGCTGAGGCCGGCAGCGGGCTTGAACGCACCGAACAGGGCCAGCATCTCGCCCCAGAACCCGGCGAGTCCGGGCAGTCCGAGGGAGGCCACGGCGGCGAACGCGAGCAGGCCGCCCAGACGGGGCGCCTTGCCGTAGAGCGCGGCGCCGGCCCCCTCCGCCAGGGTGTCGAGGTCGGTGGTGCCGGTGCGGTCCTTGAGGCCGCCGACCAGGAAGAACAGCAGGCCGGTGATGAGGCCGTGGGCGATGTTGGCGAACAGGGCTCCGTTGACTCCGGTCGGGGTCATGGTGGCGATGCCGAGCAGGACGAAGCCCATGTGGCCGACGGAGGAGTAGGCGATCAGCCGTTTGAGGTCGCCCTTCGCACCCCGCTTGGCGAGGTTCAGGCAGGCCAGGGACCCGTAGATGATCCCGACGACGGCGAAGGCGGCGAGGTACGGCGCGAAGGTACGGAAGCCGTCCGGCGCGACGGGCAGCAGGATCCGGACGAACCCGTATGTGCCCATCTTCAGCAGGACGCCGGCAAGCAGCACCGAACCGACGGTCGGCGCGGAGGTGTGGGCGTCCGGCAGCCAGCTGTGCAGGGGCCACATCGGGGTCTTGACCGCGAGCCCGATCCCGATCGCCAGAACGGCGATGACCTGCACGGATGTGGTCAGTGACCGGCCGTTGTCAGTGGCGAGTGCGACCATGTCGAACGTGCCCGCCTTGATTCCGATCAGGAGCAGGCCGAGCAGCATGACGACGGACCCGAGCAGCGTGAAGAGGATGAACTTCCAGGCGGCCTGAGTCCGTCCCGCGCCGCCCCAGCGGGCGATGAGGAAGTACATCGGGATGAGCACCATCTCGAACGCGAGGAAGAACAGCAGCAGGTCGAGGACGGCGAAGCTCGCGAGGGTGCCGGACTCCAGGACGAGCAGCAGTGCGACGAAGGCCTTCGGGGACGGGCCCGCAGGCATGTTGAAGTACGAGTAGAGCGCGCAGAGGAAGGTCAGCAGCGCGGTCAGGACCACCAGGGGAAGGGAGATGCCATCGATGCCGAGGTGGATGCGCACGTCGAGTGCGGGGATCCAGCTGATGTCGGTCGTGGCCTGCATCCTGGACGGATGGCCGCGGTCGAAGCCGAGTGCGAGGACGATCGCGGCGAGGAGGATCGCGCCGGTCACGGTCACACCGTGGCGGAGCACGGCCTGCTCGGGCGACTTCCCCTTCAGCCCGGGCGGGGCGGGGAGCAGGGCGGCGACGGCGCCGAGGAGCGGGCCGACGACGATCAATGCAAGAAGGAACTGCATCACGGACTCGCTGATATCGATCACGCCTGCTCACGCTCCCGTGGCGACGAGGAGGACGGCGACCGCCAGGACGACGGTGCCGGCGAGCAGCGCGCTCACATAGGTCTGGACGTTGCCGGTCTGGGCACGCCGTACAGCGGCGCCGAGCAGTCGGGGCAGAGCACCCGCCCCGCGTACGTAGGTTTCGACGACCTCGCGGTCGAGGAACTGCACGAGGCTCGCCGCGGCCAGGACGGGACGGACGAGCAGCACGTCATACACGGCATCCAGGTGGAAGCCTTCCGCGGCGTGCCGGTGCAGCGGGCCGAGCAGCAGCCGGCCGGGGTCCGCCGGGTCGGGCGCGTAGGCCACATCGCCGAAGGCGGGCTCATGGGCGGCGATGGCCTCGGCCTCGACGAGTCCGGCGTCGCCTTCCGGGTGGGCGGCTACTGTGCCCAGCGGGACACGGGCGGCCAGTGACCGGGTGCGCTGCCAGGCGCCGTAGGTGACGAGTCCGCCGACCAGCGCGAGGCCGGTGGAGAGGACCGACGTGGTGAGGGTCGGGGCGAGTGCGCGGCCGTCGAACCAGTCGGGCAGCAAGCGGTAGGCGAGCCCGCCGAAGGCGAGGGACGGGACGGCCAGGACCCACAGCACCACGGTCATGGACAGCGGCTGCCGCCCGTGGTCCGCGGCCTGGGTACCGCGGCCCCGGAAGGCGAGCAGCCACAGCCGGGTCGCGTAGGCGGCGGTGAGCAGCGCAGTGACCAGGCCCGCGACGAGGACGATCCAGCCGGCGCTGCCGGGGGCGTGCTCGGTGTGGCCGGTGGCGACGTGCTCGGCGGCGCCGAGTACGGATTCCTTGGAGAAGAAGCCGCTGAAGGGAGGGATCGCGGCGAGGGCGAGGAGCGCCACGGTCATCGTCCAGTAGGCGTCTGGGACTCGGTCGCGCAGGCCCGAGGTGCGGGACATGACGGCCAGCGAGTTGGTGCCGGCGGCGTGGATGACCACGCCGGCCGCGAGGAACAGCAGCGCCTTGAAGGCGCCGTGCGACAGGAGGTGGAAGACGGCGGCACCGCGGTCGCCGACGGCGAGGGCGCCGGTCATGTAGCCGAGCTGGCCGATCGTCGAATAGGCGAGGACCCGCTTGATGTCGTCCTGGGCGAGCGCTGCAAGGGCCGAGCCGACCATCGTCACGGCGCCCATGACGGCGAGGACGACCATCACGCAGGCACTGGCCTCGAAGACCGGAAGGAGACGGGCGACGAAGTAGACACCGGCGGCGACCATCGTCGCGGCGTGGATCAGCGCGGAGACCGGGGTCGGGCCGGCCATCGCGTCGGGGAGCCAGGTGTGCAGCGGGAACTGCGCCGACTTGCCCGCCACGCCGCACAGGAGCAGCAGGCCGACCAGGGTCGGGTGGTGCAGTCCGCCGTTCGCGACGGTCCCGAGGACCGTGGTGATGCGGAACGACCCGGCGTCGGTGGCCAGTGCGAACAGGCCGATCAGGAATGGCACGTCGCCGAGCTTGGTGACCAGGAAGGCCTTGATGGAGGCGGCGCGCGCCTCGGGGGTCTCCCAGTAGTGACCGACCAGGAAGTACGAGCAGATACCCATGACTTCCCAGCCGACCAGCAGCACGATCAGGTCGCCGGAGTAGACGACCAGCAGCATCGCGGAGGTGAAGAGGGAGACGAGGGCGGCGTACGAGGGGTAGCGCGGGTCGTCGCGCAGGTAGCCGGTCGAGTAGATCTGCACGCAGGTGGCGACGAATGCGACCAGGACGGCGACGAGGGCGGCGAAGCCGTCGATGTCCAGGGCGAGTTCGATCGGGACCGAGCCGGTCGGGGTGAGCTCGGTGTGCGTCTGGACGGCCCGGCCGCCGCCCTGGTCGACGGCGACCGCGATGGCCAGCGCCAGCGCGGCGAGGGTCGGCAGGACCGCGAGCGGGCGGACGAACCCGGGCGCGGTACGCCCGAGGAGCAGACCGGCCGTGGCTGCCAGAAAGGGCAGCAGGGGGACGAGGACGGCGAGGGTGGTCGTGGTCACGCGGTGGCCTCAGCCTTCTCGCCGGCCGTCCCGTCCGTGGGCGTGCCGCTCTGGTGGCCCTCGGCGGTGTCGCGGAGCCGGTCGATGTCGGAAGTTCCGCGGTTGCGGTAGACGGCGAGGACGATCGCCAGGCCGATGCCGATCTCGGCGGCGGCGATGGCGATGGTGAACAGGGTCAGCGCCTGTCCGGAGTGCAGGGTGTCCCGGGCGGTCTTGCTCAGCCACACGTCGAAGGCGACGAGATTGAGGTTGACGGCGTTGAGCATCAGCTCGACCGACATCAGGACCAGGATCGCGTTGCGGCGGGCGAGGACGCCGTACAGGCCGGTGCAGAAGAGAAGGGCGGAGAGGACGGCGGGATAGGCGAGGTGCATCAGCGGGCGCCCTCCTGCTCGATCGGGTAAATCCCGGAATCCGTGACCGGAGGGGAACTCTGCGTGACGGCCCGCCCGTTCACAGGGGGCGGGGACGGATCCGCCTTCGCCTTCCGGGACAGGACGATCGCCCCGACCAGGGCCGCGAGAAGGAGGACGGAGAGGGCCTCGAAGGGCAGGACCCAGTTCTGGAAAAGGCTCGCGCCGGTGACCTTCGTCGAGCCGGCGGCGGCGCCGCCCAAGTCGATCCAGGTGGTGCGGAAGGCGTCCACGACCACCCAGACCAGGGCGGCGGCCGCAGCCACGGCGACGGCCAGCGCGGCCCAGCGGTTCCCGGAGTCGGCGTCCGGGGAGCGGCCGATCGGGGCCTTGGTGAGCATCAGACCGAAGAGAAGGAGGACGACGACGGAACCCACATAGATGAGGACCTGCACCCAGGCGATGAACTCGGCGGTGAGCAGCAGGTATTCGACGGCGAGGCCGCCGAGGGCGACCACCAGCCACAGGGCGGCGTGCACCAGCTGACGGGTGGTGACCGTGACCAGCGCGGCCCCGAAGGTGACCAGACCGACGAGGAGAAAGGCGATCTCCACACCGGTCGGCGACAGGAAGCCGTGCGGCGCTTGGGCGAGGGGGCTCACGACTCTCCCTCCCCCGGCTCTGCGCGGTCAGCGGCCGAATCGGTCTGCGCGGTCTGCTCGGCCTGCGCGGCGGCGAGCTTCTCCGCGGTCTTCCGGGCGGCGGCGATCTCCTTCGGTTCCTCCGCACCCGGGTCGAGAGCGGGCGGGGCCGGGACCGTCCACATCCACTCGCGGAGCTTGTCGCGCTCATGGGTGAGTTCGCGGATGTCGGTCTCGGCGTACTCGAACTCCGGGGACCAGAACAGGGCGTCGAAAGGACACACCTCGATGCAGATACCGCAGTACATGCACAGGGAGAAGTCGATGGCGAAGCGGTCCAGGACGTTGCGACTGCGCTCGCGGCCCCCCGGGGCCGCCGCCGGGACGGTCTCCTTGTGGGAGTCGATGTAGATGCACCAGTCGGGGCACTCACGGGCGCAGAGCATGCAGACCGTGCAGTTCTCCTCGAACAGGCCGATCACACCCCGGGTGCGGGGCGGGAGTTCGGGAAGGGCGTCCGGGTACTGCTCGGTGACCGACTTCCGGGTCATCGTGCGCAGGGTGACGGCCAGGCCCTTGGCGAGGCCGGAGCCAGGGATGGGGGCCACTAGGAGATCACCACCTTGACGATGCCGGTGAGGGCGATCTGGGCGAGAGAAAGGGGGACGAGGAGGGTCCAGGAGAACTTCTGCAGCTGGTCCTCACGCAGGCGGGGGTAGGTCACGCGGAGCCAGATCACGACGAAGGCGAGGATCGCCGTCTTCAGGAGGGTCCACACCCAGCCGAGGCCGTCGGCACCCCACGGACCGTGCCAGCCGCCCAGGAAGAGGACGGTGGTCAGGCCGCACAGGACGACGATCCCGGCGTACTCGGCGAGCAGGAACAGGGCGAACCGCAGACCGGTGTACTCGGTGTACGCCCCGAAGATGATCTCCGAGTCGGCGACGGGCATGTCGAACGGAGGCCGCTGGAGCTCCGCGAGGCCGGCGGTGAAGAAGACCAGACCGCCGGTGATCTGCCAGGGCAACCACCACCAGTGGAAGGCCGCGACGATGCCCGGCAGGGAGACCGTGCCGGCCGCCATCGCCACGGAGGCGGCGGCGAGCAGCATCGGGAGTTCGTAGGAGAGGAGCTGAGCGGCGGTGCGCAGGCCGCCGAGAAGGGAGAACTTGTTGGCACTGGCCCAGCCGGCCATGAGCGAGCCGAGGACGCCGACGCCCATCACGGCCAGCACGAAGAAGACACCCGCGTCCAGGACCTGGCCGACAGCGCCTTTGCCAGGCCCGACCGGGATGGCGAGCAGCACGAGCAGATACGGGAGGAGGGCCACCGCGGGAGCGAGCTGGAAGATACGGCGGTCCGCGCCCGCCGGGACCACATCCTCCTTCTGCGCGAACTTCACGCCGTCGGCGATGAGCTGGGCCCAGCCGTGGAAGCCACCGGCGTACATCGGGCCGAGGCGGCCCTGCATATGGGCCATCACCTTGTGCTCGGTCTGACCGACGATCAGGGGGAAGGTGAGGAAGACGACGAACACGACGAGGAGTCGCAGGGCGACGTCCAGAGCGTCGTTCACTGCGGGCCTCCTGGGCGGTCGTCGTGGGGTGCGGAGGGTTGTCCGGGGGTGGTGCCGTCAGGGGCCGGGGCTTCGGGACCGGGCAAGGCATCGAGGGCGGAAGCCTCGGCGTCCGGAGAGACCGGTGCCTCCGGGGCGAGGGCGTCGGGGTCATCCGAGGTGTCGGCACCGGGGGTGTCCGGGGCTGAGGTCCCAGCCTCGGTGTCCTCGGGCTCATCGGGCCCCTCCGGTTCGGCAGGCTTCGGCGCCGCCGACTCCGGTGCAACGAGCGCGGGTCCGGCCGACTCGTTCGCAGCCGGTTCAGACCCATCCGCCTCAGGACCACCATCCGACTCGGGCCCAGTCGGCTCAGGCCTGGTCGGCTCAGGCGTTGCCGACTCCCGCGCCGCGGACTCGGGTGA
This sequence comes from Streptomyces sp. Ag109_O5-1, assembly GCF_003814875.1. Taxonomy (GTDB): domain Bacteria; phylum Actinomycetota; class Actinomycetes; order Streptomycetales; family Streptomycetaceae; genus Streptomyces; species Streptomyces sasae. The sequence continues at coordinate 5,209,969 of NZ_RKQF01000001.1, forward strand.
CGCACCCGGCTCCTGCCCCGGCGCCTCTGCCGTGGGCCTGGGACCGGCCCCGCTCGTCTCCGTCGGCTCGGCTGCTGCCTCGCGCTGTTGCTCAGCCTCCGGTTCGTCGAAGGCCGGACGGGCGTGGTGCCACGGTGCGTCCGAGCTGCGCGGGGTCGAGGGGTGGGCCGGGGTGGCCGGTTCCGCCGGTGGTGCTGTCTCCTGGGCGCGCTGTGAAGCGGAGCCGCCCGAGGCGGTGCGGGCCCGGCGCGGCCCCCGGGGAGCGGTCGGCGGCTCTGTCACCGGAGCGGTCTCCTCGGCGGCGGATTCCGTCCGCTGTGAAGCTGACCCCTCACTCGCGGTCGGCGCCCGGCGGGGGGCGGCTGCCGAGGGCTGCTCCTCGGCGGCAGCTCGCTGGGAGGCAGAGCCCTCGCCCGCGGTGCGTGCCCGGCGCGGGGTGGCCGACCGCTGGGTCTCGGGAGGCGGCGCTTCCCCCGCCGCAGATGCCTGCCCGGTGGCGCCTGCTGCCGCCGTCGTCGCAGTCGTCTCCGCCGTCTGGCTGGCCGAGCCCTCCGCAGTAGTACGGGAGCGCCGTACTGGACGCTCGCCGGTCGCGCGGGCCGGGCGTTCGCCGACGGCTCGGGCTGCTGCGGCCCGGGCCGGGCGGGCGGGGGCGGGGGGGAGCTGGCCTTTCAGGGGGCCCCATTCGTTCGGGTCGGGGACGCCCGGGGGGAGCATCTGGCGGCGCTTGGGGCCGCCGTGGTCGGACTCGCCCGGTTCCTTCGCGCCGGGCCAGGCCTTGGCCACGCGGGCGGCGAGGACGAAGTCCTTGCGGAGGGGGTGGCCCTCGAAGGTTTCCGGGAGGAGGAGGTGGTCTAGGCCGGGGTGGCCAGCGAAGCGGACGCCGAACATCTCGTGGGTCTCGCGTTCATGCCAGCGGGCTCCCGCGTAGATGCCCACTGCGGAGGCGAGTTGGGGAGCGGCGTGGGGCACGGTCGTGCGCAGCAGCAGGCGGCGGACCGGGGCGAGGGCGGCGACGTGGGCACAGACGAGGAAGCCGGTGCCGGGCTCGTCGACCGCGCTCAGCCAGTCGAAGTAGGTGCAGGAGAGGGTCGTACGGGCGGTTTCGAGGGCGGTGAGCCAGGAGGAGGCGGGGACGTCGACCGTCAGGACCTCGTAGGACTCCTCCGCGGTCGCGTCCGTGCCGAAGAGTTCCTCGACAGGGGCCGGCAGCCAGCCGGCGGTCGGGGCCGTCATCGCGCGTCCGCCTCTCCCGCGGGGGCCGGCGGGAGCACCAGGCCGCTCTGGAGGGCCGCGGTGGAGGGGCGGGCGGTGCCGTAGCGCTCGCCGAGGGACTCCGCCGCGATCTTCTCCTGGAGTTTGAGGATGCCCTGGAGGAGGGCCTCGGGGCGCGGCGGGCAGCCGGGGACGTAGACGTCGACCGGGATGATCTGGTCGACGCCCTTGGTGACGGAGTAGGAGTCCCAGTAGGGGCCGCCGCAGTTGGAACAGGCGCCGAAGGAGATGACGTACTTGGGTTCGGGCATCTGCTCGTAGAGGCGCTTGACGGCGGGGGCCATCTTGTCCGTGACCGTGCCGGAGACCACCATCAGGTCGGCCTGGCGGGGGCCCGGCGCGAAGGGGATCACGCCGAGGCGGATGAAGTCGTGGCGGGCCATCGACGCGGCGATGAACTCGATGGCGCAGCAGGCGAGGCCGAAGTTGAAGACCCAGAGCGAGTAGCGGCGGCCCCAGTTGAGGACGACCTTCATCGGTTCGGGGGCCAGGCGGGCTAGCGCGCCCAGCCTCTTCGGCTCCGGGAGCAGCACAGGCTCCGACGGCGTCACATCCGGCGTCACGTCCATGTCAGGACGCCCTTCTTGTATGCGTACAGCAGGCCGATGGCGAGGAAGCCGAGGAAGACGAACATCTCCACGAGCGTGGTGGCGCCATAGCCGGGGGCGGCGAAGACCGTCGCCCAGGGGAACAGGAAGATCGAGTCGACCGCGAAGACGACGTAGAGGAAGGCGTAGACGTAGTAGCGGACCTGGGTGTGGGCCCAGCCCTCGCCGACGGGGTCGACACCGCACTCGTAGGTCAGGAGTTTCTCGGGGGTGGGGACCACGGGGCGCAGCAGCCGGCCAGCCCCGAAGGCGACGGCGACGAAGAGCACGCCGATCAGCGTCAGCAGTCCCACGACCGAGTAGGACGCGAAGTAGCCCGCCGCGACGGCCACGGTCGGTTCACCACCCACCGTCTCCCGCATCGTCCGTCCCTCACTCCCTCGACAGACAGCAGACCTGGCCCGGCCCGCTGTCGTGACCTCGGTCAACTCTTGATTCGACGATCTGTACGCACGGGAGTCTAGGCCCTGATAAAGACACGGTAAGCAGGCCGTCAAACGGTGGGACCCGGCGCCGGGGGCAGGCGGTGGGGTTTTCCCCAGGGTGCCCCCGGCGGCGAACTCCATGGCGCGGCGCCACGGCACACGGCACGCTGGCGCATATGACCGCACCTGCACCCCGTTCCCCCAGCTTCGCCGACGGCAGAGAAGACCGCGAGCGGCTGCCGCCCGTCCGCCTCGCGTACGACGGTCACACCTGGAAGGAGATCGCGCACCTTCTGCTGAACCTGCCGGTATCGGTGCTCGGTTTCGTCTACGTCTTCGTCACGCTGTGGGTGTGCGGCCTGCTGACGCTCACGGTGGTCGGCATCCCCCTGCTCGCGGCCTCGCTCCTGGGCACCCGGCAGCTGGGGAAGATGGAACGGGCACGCGCGCGTGCGTTGCTCGGGGTGCGGGTGGACGAGCCGAGTCCGATACCGAGGGCCAGGCGTGGTGCGGGTACGCAGCGGCTGTGGATGGCGTTGAAGGATCCGGTGGGCTGGCGGACGCTGCTGTACTACTTGATCCGGCTGCCCTGGGGGGTCCTCACCTTCGCGGTCGTGCTGCCCTCGTTGTTTGTGCTGTGGCCGGTGCTGCCGTTCATCGCGCGCGGGCTGGCGAACGCGGACCGGGCGATGGTGCGCGGGCTGCTGTCGCCTTCCGACGAGCTGGAGCGCCGGATCGCCGAACTGGAGTCGGACCGGGGGGTCGTGGTGGACACGGCCGCCGCCGACCTGCGCCGCATCGAACGGGATCTGCACGACGGCGCGCAGGCCCGGCTCGTCAACCTCGCGATGGGGCTCGGTCTGGCGAAGGAGAAGCTGCTGGAGGATCCCGACTCGGCCGCCGCGATGGTCGAGGAGGCGCACGGCGAGGTGAAACTGGCGCTGCAGGAGCTCAGGGACCTGGCCCGCGGCATCCATCCGGCGGTGCTGACCGACCGGGGGCTGGACGCGGCGCTGTCCTCGGTCGCCTCGCGGTGCACGGTGCCGGTGCAGGTGACGGCCGATCTGCGGTCCAGGCCGGCGCCGGCGATCGAGGGCATCGCCTACTTCACCGTCTCCGAGCTGCTGCAGAACATCAGCAAGCACAGCGGGGCACGTAGCGCCTCGGTCGATGTGTGGCGGGCCGACGACCGGCTGCTGATCCAGGTGCAGGACGACGGACGCGGCGGCGCGAGCCTGGATCGCGGCACCGGAATGAGGGGGCTCGCGGACCGGCTGGGTGCGGTGGACGGCCTGTTCGTCGTCGACTCACCGGCCGGCGGTCCCACGACGGTCACCGCCGAGCTGCCCTGGCGCGACCGGTCGTAGCAGCGGACCGGGAACGGGGGGTGGGGAAAACCCCCCGTCCAAGACGCCGACGGTCTCCATGGTCCGCGGACCTGCGGCACAGCAGGGTGGAGACACGGCAGAACAGTGCCGATGAGACCGGGACAGGTCAGGACGGGACGGGACGGCGCGATGGCCACGGAGTACGGACGCGGGTACGGGCAGGACGACGGCTACGGACAGGACCGCGGCCACGAATACGGCTACGGCTACGGCTACGGCTACGGCTACGGGTCCCACGGTGAGCGTCGGCATCGTGTGCCGGCCGCGCTGCGGGCGCCGTTCGAGGCGCGCAGCTGGCGTGAGTTCGGCTATGTCCTGCTGGGCTTTCCGATCGGTCTCGCGCTGTTCGTGTGGACGGTGACGATGCTGTCCCTCGGTGTCGGTCTGCTGGTGACGTTCGTCGGGATCCCGCTGCTGGCTGTGGCCCTCGCCGGGTGCCGGGGCTTCGGGGCGCTGGAGCGGGCACGCGCGCGTGGGCTGCTGAGGCTGGAGGTGGCCGACCCGGAACCGTTGCGGATGCGCAAGCCGGGGTTCTTCGCCTGGATGGGCGCGGTGCTGAAGAGCGGCACGTCCTGGCGGCATCTGCTGTATGCGGTCCTGCAGTTCCCGTGGTCGGCGTTCTCCTTCGTGGTCGCGCTGAACTTCTGGGCGTACGGCTGGGCCCTGCTGACGTACCCGCTGTGGTTCTGGGTCTTCCCGATGTGGGCCGGCCAGGGCGGACTCCAGCTGTACGGCGACGCACACCACAGCGTCTACCTCGACAACCCGTTCGAGATCACCGTGACGGCGCTGGTGGGGCTGCTGTTCACGCTGGCGACGCCGTGGATCGTACGGGCGCTGACGTTGGTGGACCGGGTGATGGTGCACGGGCTGCTCGGGCCATCGAGGCTGGCGTCCCGCGTGGTGGAGCTGGAGTCCGACCGGGGGGTGGTCGTCGACACGGCCGCCGCCGATCTGCGGCGGATCGAGCGGGATCTGCACGACGGGGCGCAGGCCCGGCTAGTGGCTCTGGCCATGGATCTGGGGCTGGCGAAGGAGAAGCTGCGGGAGGATCCGCAGGTCGCGGCGCGGATGGTGGACGAGGCGCACGGTGAGGTGAAGACCGCGCTGCAGGAGCTCAGGGACCTGGCCCGCGGGATCCATCCGGCGGTGCTGACCGACCGGGGGCTGGATGCGGCGCTGTCTGCGGTGGCCTCGCGCTGCACGGTGCCGGTGCGGGTGGACGTCGAACTGGCCGAGCGGCCGGCGGCGGCGATCGAGGGCATCGCGTACTTCACGGTGTCCGAACTGCTGCAGAACGTCAGCAAGCACGCGCGGGCGAGCGGGGCGACGGTGGATGTCTGGCGCAGCGAGGACCGGCTGATGCTGCAGGTCGAGGACGACGGGGTGGGGGGTGCGGACACGGCCGGGGGGTCGGGGCTGGCCGGGCTCGCCGAGCGGCTGGACGCGGTCGACGGGATCCTGGTGGTCGACTCGCCGTCGGGCGGGCCCACGCGGGTGACGGCGGAGCTGCCCTGGCGGGGCTGAGGCCGGGAGGATCCCGCGCCCGCTGCCCGGCCCCGTCCTCGAACGCCGGACGGGGCCGAGTCGTAGCGCCGGCCACCTCACGCGCCCGACGGACCGGGTTGCGGTGCCGACCGTCCTTCGCCCCCGCACGCCCTACGGGCTGATTTGGCTCGCCTCCTCTCCTTACCCCAGCGCACTCCGATCCGAATGCTGGAATGCTGGACTTTCGGACAGGGCAGGCATGTACGCCGGACGGGGTGTGGGGGGCCGGGAGATCGTGGAGGACAGGGTGCGGGTGGTCATCGCCGAGGATTCAGTGCTGCTCAGGGAGGGGCTGACCCGGCTGTTGACCGACCGGGGGCATGACGTTGTCGCGGGCGTCGGCGACGCGGAGGCGCTGGTCAAGACCATCTCCGATCTGGACGCGCAGGGGGCCGTCCCCGATGTCGTCGTGGCGGACGTGCGGATGCCGCCGACGCACACCGACGAAGGGGTACGGGCCGCCGTACGACTGCGGAAGGCTCATCCGGGGCTCGGGGTACTGGTGCTGTCGCAGTACGTGGAGGAGCGCTACGCCACCGAACTGCTGGCCGGTTCCAGCCGGGGCGTGGGCTACCTGCTGAAGGACCGGGTCGCCGAGGTGCGGGAGTTCGTGGACGCCGTCGTACGGGTCGCCGAGGGCGGTACGGCCCTCGATCCCGAGGTGGTCGCGCAGCTGCTCGGACGCAGCCGCAAGCAGGACGTACTGGCCGGGCTGACCCCGCGCGAGCGGGAGGTGCTGGGGCTGATGGCCGAGGGACGGACGAACTCGGCGATCGCCCGGCAACTGGTCGTGAGCGACGGAGCCGTCGAGAAGCACGTCAGCAACATCTTCCTCAAGCTCGGGCTCGCCCAGAGCGGCGGGGATCACCGGCGCGTTCTGGCCGTTCTGACCTATCTGAACTCCTGACGGGCCGACGACACCGTGTCGGCGCCGCCAGGCAGCCAGGGGGAGGGAAAATCGTGACAAGTCAGGGCGACAGGTCGTCTCAGGACGCCGTCCATCATGCGAGCAGGCACGGGAAGGCGACCCTAACCGACGTAGGGTTGAATGTGGGATGGTCCGTGGGACGACCACTCCCGGGCAGCCGCCTCGAAGGAGGTCCAGTTCAGTGACCAGCCAGGTCAGCAGGACAACGGAACAGGCCGACGGAACCGTCGTTGGAGAACAGCGCAAGCCGGGCGGTGTGAAGGCCGTTCGGCGCCTGGATCGGGTGATCATCCGGTTCGCGGGGGACTCGGGTGACGGTATGCAGCTCACCGGCGACCGGTTCACGTCGGAGACCGCATCCTTCGGCAACGATCTGTCGACCCTGCCGAACTTCCCCGCCGAGATCCGCGCACCCGCCGGCACCCTGCCCGGCGTCTCCTCGTTCCAGTTGCACTTCGCGGACCACGACATCCTCACCCCGGGTGACGCGCCGAACGTGCTGGTCGCGATGAACCCGGCCGCGCTGAAGGCCAACATCGGGGATCTGCCGCGCGGCGCGGAGATCATCGTCAACACCGACGAGTTCACCAAACGGGCGATGCAGAAAGTCGGATACGACGGCTCGCCCCTGGAGGACGGGTCGCTCGACGGCTACAGCCTCCATCCGGTGCCGCTGACCACACTGACCGTGGAGGCACTGAAGGAATTCGACCTCACCCGCAAAGAGGCCGAGCGCAGCAAGAACATGTTCGCGCTCGGCCTCTTGTCATGGATGTACCACCGGCCGACCGAGGGCACGGAGAAGTTCCTGAAGCAGAAGTTCGCCCGCAAGCCCGAGGTGATGAACGCCAACCTGGCGGCCTTCCGGGCGGGCTGGAACTTCGGCGAGACGACCGAGGACTTCGCCGTCTCCTACGAGATCGCCCCGGCGACCACCGCGTTCCCGGTCGGCACGTACCGGAACATCTCCGGGAACCTGGCGCTGGCCTACGGCCTGGTCGCCGCGTCCCGGCAGGCGGATCTGCCCCTGTTCCTCGGCTCCTACCCGATCACGCCGGCCTCCGACATCCTGCACGAGCTGTCGAAGCACAAGAACTTCGGTGTGCGCACCTTCCAGGCCGAGGACGAGATCGCGGGGATCGGTGCGGCCCTGGGCGCGGCCTTCGGCGGCTCCCTTGCGGTGACCACGACGTCCGGTCCCGGTGTGGCACTGAAGGCGGAGACGGTCGGGCTCGCCGTCTCGCTGGAGCTGCCGCTGCTGGTCGTCGACATCCAGCGCGGCGGGCCCTCCACCGGTCTGCCGACCAAGACCGAGCAGGCGGATCTGCTGCAGGCGATGTTCGGGCGCAACGGCGAGGCGCCGGTCCCGGTGATCGCGCCGCGGACCCCGGCCGACTGCTTCGATGCGGCCCTGGAGGCGGCGCGGATCGCGCTGACGTACCGGACCCCCGTGATGCTCCTGTCCGACGGGTATCTGGCCAACGGCAGCGAGCCCTGGCGGATCCCGGAGCTGGAGGAGCTCCCGGATCTGCGTGTGCAGTTCGCGAGCGGCCCCAACCACACCCTGGAGGACGGCACCGAGGTCTTCTGGCCGTACAAACGCGACCCGCAGACCCTCGCCCGGCCGTGGGCGGTCCCCGGCACACCCGGCCTCGAACACCGCATCGGCGGGATCGAGAAGCAGGACGGCACGGGCAACATCTCCTACGACCCCGCCAACCACGACTTCATGGTCCGCACCCGGCAGGCCAAGATCGACGGCATCGACGTGCCCGACATCGAGGTCGACGACCCGGACGGGGCGCGGGTCCTGGTGCTGGGCTGGGGCTCGACGTACGGGCCGATCACCGCGGCGGTACGGCGGCTGCGCGGGGCCGGTGAGGCGATCGCGCAGGCGCACCTGCGCCACCTCAACCCCTTCCCGAGGAATCTCGGCAGCGTCCTGGCGGGTTACGACAAGGTGGTGATCCCCGAGATGAACCTCGGTCAGCTCGCCCTGCTCATCCGGGGGAAGTACCTGGTGGACGCGCATTCGTACAACCAGGTCAACGGCATGCCGTTCAAGGCCGAGCAGCTCGCCGCGGCGCTCAAGGAGGCCATCCATGACTGATGCCATGACCGACGCCACCAACCAGCTGCTCCAGCTCGTGCCGAAGGCCGAGGGCAGGCAGTCCATGAAGGACTTCAAGTCCGACCAGGAGGTGCGCTGGTGCCCGGGGTGCGGCGACTACGCGATCCTCGCGGCCGTGCAGGGGTTCATGCCGGAGCTGGGGCTGGCGAAGGAGAACATCGTCTTCGTCTCCGGGATCGGCTGCTCCTCCCGCTTCCCGTACTACATGAACACCTACGGGATGCACTCCATCCACGGGCGCGCCCCGGCGATCGCCACGGGGCTGGCGACGAGCAGGCGGGATCTGTCGGTGTGGGTGGTCACCGGTGACGGTGATGCCCTGTCCATCGGCGGCAACCACCTCATCCACGCCCTGCGCCGCAACGTCAACCTGAAGATCCTCCTCTTCAACAACCGCATCTACGGGTTGACGAAGGGGCAGTACTCACCGACCTCCGAGGTCGGGAAAATCACCAAGTCGACACCGATGGGTTCGCTGGACGCCCCCTTCAACCCGGTGTCGCTGGCGATCGGCGCGGAGGCGTCCTTCGTCGCCCGCACCATCGACTCCGACCGCAAACACCTGACCGAGGTGCTGCGCCAGGCCGCCGCCCACCCGGGCACGGCCCTGATCGAGATCTACCAGAACTGCAACATCTTCAACGACGGCGCCTTCGACGCGCTCAAGGACAAGCAGACGGCGGAGGAGGCGATGATCCGCCTGGAGCACGGGCAGCCCATCCGCTTCGGCGCCGGCCTCGCCCGCGGTGTCGTACGCGACCGGCTCACCGGCGACCTGAAGGTGGTCGACGTGACCCCGGACAACGAGTCCGAGATCGTCGTCCACGACGCCCACTCCCCCTCCCCCACCACGGCGTTCGCGCTGTCCCGGCTGGCGGATCCCGACACCCTGCACAACACGCCCGTCGGTGTCTTCCGCTCGGTTGAACGGCCCGTCTACGACACGCAGATGTCCGAACAGCTCGACACCGCGGTGGAACAGCACGGCAAGGGCGACCTCGCGGCGCTGCTGGCAGGCGGGGACACCTGGACCGTCGTCGGCTGACCCCGGCAACCACGGAGCGGGGCCCGGACACCATGTCCGGGCCCCGCTCCGCTTTCCGGGCGCGCCCCGCGCCTCAGGCGCGCTTCGCCTCGTCGTAGGCCTCCCGGGCCCGTTCCACGTCCGGCATCCGCCGCTCGGTCCACAGCGCCAGGTCCCGCACCTGCCCGGCCGCCTCACGGCCCAGGTCGGTGAGGGAGTAGTCGACGCGGGGCGGGATGACCGGCTTGGCATCACGGTGGACGAGACCGTCGCGCTCCAGGGTCTGGAGGGTCTGGGTGAGCATCTTCTCGCTGACCCGGCCGATCGCGCGGCGCAGTTCGCTGAAGCGGTAGGGACGGTCGAGCAGCTGGATCAGGACCAGTACGCCCCAGCGGCTGGTGACGTGCTCCAGGACCAGGCGGTACGGGCACATCGCCTCGCCGACGACGTACTTGTCCCACTTCTCGCGCCTGTCGGCCGACCCGGCATGCGTGTCGGGGTGCTCCTCGACCTCATGGGTACTTACTGACATGCAAGTACCTTACTTCAAAGTGGGTACTTTCCATTGGTTAGCGCACCTCCTAGGGTTAGTGGCATCGGAACCCCACAAGGAGATCGCACACCATGAGCATCGTTGTCACCGGAGCCACCGGACACCTCGGCCGTCACGTCGTGACGCAGTTGCTGGAGAAGGTCCCGGCCGAGCAGATCACCGCCGTCGTGCGCGACGAGGCCAAGGCCGCCGACTTCGCCGCGAAGGGCGTGAAGATCGCCGTCGCGAACTACAACGCCCCCGAGACCTTCGACGGTCTGTTCGCCGCCGGCGACAAGGTGCTGCTGATCTCCGGCAACGAGTTCGACCAGGGCCGCCCCGCCCAGCACAAGGTCGTCATCGACGCCGCCAAGGCGGCCGGTGTGACCCTGCTCGCCTACACCAGCGCCCCGGGCAGCCTGCACGCCTCGCTGGTGGACGACCACCGCGCCACCGAGGAGGCGCTGCTCGCCTCCGGCCTGCCGTACACCCTGCTGCGCAACGGCTGGTACCACGAGAACTACACCGAGAACCTCGCCCCGGTCCTGGAGCACAACGCCGTCGTCACGGCCGCCGGCGAGGGCCGCGTCTCCTCCGCCTCCCGCGCCGACTACGCGGCCGCCGCGGTCGCCGTGCTGACCGGTGAGGGCCACGAGAACCAGACGTACGAGCTGGGCGGCGACGTCGCCTGGGGCTTCGCCGAGTACGCGGCCGAGATCGCCGCGCAGACCGGTAAGGACATCGCCTACAACTCCGTGCCCGGCGAGGTGCTCCAGGGCATCCTGACCGGCGCCGGCGTGCCGGAGCCGTTCGCCGGGATCCTGGTCGAGGTCGACGCGTCGATCGCCAAGGGCGAGCTGGTCGTCGACTCCGGCGACCTCTCCCGGCTGACCGGCCGCCCGACCTCCCCGATCTCCGAGGCCGTCGCCGCAGCCCTCAAGGGCTGACCTGCACGAACACACCCACCCCTGTTCGTCATGACCGTATGCCGATACGGCCATGACGAACAGGGGTTTCCGGCGTTACCTTCGTCCAGATGTGCTGAAACTGGGGACGAGGAGGGCCGGTGGCCGATATATCGAAGGGTGAGCGGCGGGCAGGGCTGCTGAACGGCTTCGCGGCCTACGGGATGTGGGGCCTGGTCCCCCTCTTCTGGCCGCTGCTGAAGCCCGCCGGATCGATGGAGATCCTGGCCCACCGGATGGTGTGGTCCCTGGTCTTCGTCGCCGTCGCGCTGGTCTTCGTACGGCGCTGGGCCTGGGCCGGCGAACTGCTGCGGCAGCCGCGCCGGCTGGCGCTGGTGACGGTCGCCGCCGCCGTGATCACCGTCAACTGGGGCGTCTACATCTGGGCCGTGAACGCCGGGCACGTCGTCGAGGCCTCGCTCGGCTACTTCATCAACCCCCTGGTGACCATCGCCATGGGCGTGCTGCTGCTGAAGGAGCGGCTGCGGCCCGCACAGTGGACGGCGGTGGGCGTCGGATTCACCGCCGTGGTCGTCCTGACCGTCGGCTACGGGCAGCCGCCGTGGATCTCCCTCGTGCTGGCCTTCTCCTTCGCCACCTACGGGCTCGTCAAGAAGAAGGTCAACCTCGGCGGCATCGAGTCACTCGCGGCGGAGACCGCGATCCAGTTCCTGCCCGCGCTTGGCTATCTGCTGTGGCTGGCCGCCCACGGTGAGTCCAGCTTCGTCGACGACGGCACCGGGCACGCGGCCCTGCTGGCCTCCACCGGCATCGTCACCGCACTCCCGCTGGTCTGCTTCGGTGCCGCCGCGATCCGCGTCCCGCTCTCCACGCTCGGCCTGCTGCAGTACCTCGCGCCGGTCTTCCAGTTCCTGCTCGGCATCCTCTACTTCCACGAGGCCATGCCCCCCGAACGCTGGGCCGGCTTCGCCCTGGTCTGGGTCGCGCTCGCCCTGCTCACCTGGGACGCGCTGCGCACCGCCCACCGGTCGGCGCGTGCCCTGGCGACGGCGCCCGTACCACGTCCGGCCGCGCCCGCCACGGAGACTCCCGCAAGTCAGGTGTGAGGTCCCCGGCCGTCGGCTATAAGTGGGCGGCATGACGCAGACGCCCGCACCCCTGCACTGGAAGCTCGTCATCGACGCCCGCGATCCGCACGCACAGGCCGACTTCTGGGCCGCCGCGCTGCACTACGTGGCCGAGGACAACAGCGCGTTCGTCGAACGCCTGCTGGAGCTGGGCGCGCTGTCCGGCGCGGCCACCGTCGAGTACCACGGCCGTGCCGCCTTCCGTGACCTGATCGCCGTACGGCATCCGGACGATCCGTACGACGAGGAGCGCGGCATGGGCCTCGGGCGGCGGCTGCTGTTCCAGCGGGTGCCGGAGGCCAAGTCCGGCAAGAACCGGCTCCACGTCGACCTGCACGCCGGGGAGGGGCAGCGGGCGGACGAGGTGACACGCCTCGAAGGGCTGGGGGCGGCCGTGGTGCGGCATGTCTCCGAGCCGGCCGGCGCATGGACAGTGATGGCCGACCCGGAGGGCAACGAGTTCTGCGTGCAGTGAGCGCCTAACCGTTCTCGGCCGCGCGGCGGGCGCGTTCCGTGAGGCGGTTCATGCGGGCCCGGGCCGACTCCAGTTCGTCCATGTCGCCGGCCGCCGGGCCGTCCTCGGTGGTGAGCTGCGTCCACAGGTCGATCAGGTCACGGCCGAGCCGCAGCCCGTGCTCCGGGTCGCGCACCGCGCGCCAGGCGGTGGCCGCGCTGCGCACATTGCCGTACGCCCCCTCGCCGTCCCGCGCCTGCCGGCGCTGCCGCGCCAGGTCGAGGGAGAGATGGAAGGCGCGCAGCGGGTCGCCCGCCAGATAGGCGATGTACGCGGTCAGCTCACGCAGGTGCAGCACCTCGGTGTGGCGGTCGCCGAGGACCGCGGACGCCTCGGCAACGGTGCCTTCCGCGAGCTCGGCCGCCGCCTCGATACGGCCCGCCCGGACGGCCTCGTTGATCCGCGCCATCGGCTCGGTGAGCAGCGCGGCCCCCTCCGCCGTCACGGTGACGGGCTCGTCCCCGAGCACCTCCTCGGCGACCGCGTCGAATCCGCGGGCGGGGGTGGGCCTGGGGTCGGGGTCACGGTCGACGACCGGCTCGTCGGGGGTGACGGGGGCTTGGGCCGGGACTGAGGCCGGGGCCGGGATGCTCATGACGGGCGGCGGGCCGAAGACGCCGGTGGGCGCCTGGACGGTGCCTGGTGCCAGCGGCGCCGGCACGGGCGATACGGGCGGGGCCGGTGGCTCCGGTACGGCCGGGACGGACGAGGCGGGCGGTTCCGGTACGGCCCGCAGGGGGAACGCCGGAGCGGGTTCCTTCGGTTCGGCCGGTGCGGCCATCCGTACCGGGTCGCCGGTGAAGGTACTGGAGCCGTCCAGGTTCACCTGAAGGGAGACGACATAGCCGATGCGGGTGTCGTGGACGGTGGCGAGGACCGGGCGGCCGGTGGTGCGGGCAAGGCGGTGGAGGTGGTTGAGGACCGCATGCTGGGGTTCCTCACCGGGACCCGGCAGCAGCGGTACGCCGTCCACGGACGCGGCGCGGTCGGCCACCCGGACGTCGACCGGTACCGGGCACCCCGCTTCCTGGACTTCCCGCTGCTCCTTGCTGCTGAGTCGGGACATCGGCCCTCATTCCCCCGGCGTCGCCATCCGGTCGTACCCGTGCGTACGCCCCAGTCTCTCCGCTCGGCGCGGCTCCCGCGTCACCGCGACGTCACAGCCTCGCACCAGGAACGAAGGAGGGTGAGTCGCAGACCCCCTTGGAGATTTAGTTGCACGCACATATAGTGCATGCGTATTCATTTGCGCACGCCGTTCACCGTGGGGGATTCATGACGCGCCGTTTCCTGTTCGTGCTGGGCAGCGCCCGGACGGACGGCAACACCGAACTCCTGGCCCGCAGAGCCGCCGAGCAACTGCCCGAGGACGTCGAACAGCGGTGGATCAGCCTCGCCGAGCATCCGCTGCCGGACTTCGCCGACCTGCGGCGCGACAGCGACCATGTGCGCGCCCCCTCGCACACCAACGCCGGTCTGCTGCTCGACGCCACGCTCGCGGCGACCGACATCGTAATCGCCTCGCCGGTGTACTGGTACTCGGTCTCCGGCCTCACCAAGCGCTACCTGGACTACTGGTCGGGCTGGCTGCGCACGCCCGGCGTCGACTTCAAGGCGACCCTGGCAGGGCGCACCCTGTGGGGCGTGGCCGTACTGGCCGACCGGGAGCCGTCGGTCGCCGACCCGTACACCGGCCTCCTGAACAACTCCGCCGCGTACATGGGGATGCGTTTCGGCGGGGTGTTGCTGGGCAACGGCAGCGCGCGAGGGGACGTGCTCAAGGACACCGAGGCGCTGGCACGGGCCAAGGAGTTCTTCGCCCAGGACGCGCCCTTGGCCCGCTTCCCCCACCAGCGGGCCGGCTCCGCTACGCGGTGATGTCCTTCGTCGTGAACCGCGCCCAGGCCGCCGAACCGAACACCGCCGCGTACAGGGTCTGCAGCTCCAGGTTCTTGACCAGGTCGTCCCAGTAGACGGGGTCGCGCATCAGGTCGGCGAAGGACAGCCAGTAGTGGGAGAAGAAATACGGCTGGAGCGCGTGCAGCTGAGGGATCTGGTCGAGGATCTGGACGGTGATGAGCAGCCCGACAGTGGTCGCCATCGCCGCGATACCACTGTTGGTGAGGGTGGAGACGAACAGGCCGAGGGCGGCTATGCCCGTCAGGGACGCGGCGACCACCAGGGCGATCAGCAGGGCGCGGCCGAGGCCCTCGGTGAACGAGATCTGGGTGCCCGAGATCGTCGTCAGGCCGCCGAGCGGGAAGAGGAGCGCGCCGACGGCGAGGGCGGAGGCGGCCACCACCAGGGTGGCGAGCAGGCAGAAGGCCATCGTCGTCGCGTACTTGGTGAGCAGCAGGCGGGTACGGCCCGCGGGGGCGACGAGCAGGTAGCGCAGGGTGCCCGCGTTGGCCTCGCCCGCGATCGCGTCCCCGGCCACCACGCCGACGGCCATCGGCAGGAAGAACGGGAGGGTCGCGGCCAGTGCCGTGAACACCAGGAACAGTCCGTTGTTGGTGATCTGCGAGATGAACGCCGGGCCCCCGCCGCCGCCCCGGCCCGCCTGGCCGTCACCGCTCGTCTCGATCTTCACGGAGATACCGACCAGGATCGGCACCGCCGCCAGCACACCCAGGAGTGCGAGGGTGCGCCAGCGTCGGAGGGTGGTGACCAGTTCGCTGCGCAGCAGACCGAGGGTCCACAGCGGGCTGGGCCGTACGGCCGTTCCTGCCGCCCCTCCCACTCCTGCCGCTCCTTCTGCGACCGCCACGTCAGCCTGCGACATCGAAGCCCTCCCCGGTCAGCGCCACGAACGCGTCCTCCAGCGAGGCCCGTTCGAGCACGAAGCCCCGGACCCGGACGCCGGCCGCGACGAGCGCCGCGTTCACCTCGGCGAGGTCGCGCTCGGGCGGCTCGCCGGTCACCCGGTCCTCGGCGGCGACGACGTCCGCGACGCCCTGTTCCTTGAGCACCCGGGCCGCCTCCCCGGTGTCCGGGGTGGTGACCACGAGCAGGCCGCGCGCGCCGGCCGCCAGGTCGGCCACCGCGCCCTGGGTGATCAGGCGGCCCTGGGCCATCACGGCCGCGTGGGTGCAGACCTGCTCGATCTCGTCGAGGAGGTGGGAGGAGAGGAAGACGGTGGTGCCGTCCGCGGCCAGCTCCCGCACCAGGGAACGGATCTCCCGCATGCCCTGGGGGTCGAGGCCGTTGGTCGGTTCGTCCAGGACCAGCAGCTTACGGGGCTGGAGCAGTGCGGCGGCCAGGCCCAGGCGCTGCTTCATGCCGAGAGAGTAGGCCCTGGCCTTCTTCGCGGCGGCCGCCGTCAGGCCCACCCTGTCCAGCGCGGTCTCGACGCGGGCGCGCCGGGTGCGCGGGTCGGCGGTCGGGTCGGCTGCGTCGTACCGGAGCAGGTTGTCGCGGCCGGAGAGGAAGCCGTACAGGGCCGGGCCCTCGATGAGGGCGCCGACGTGCGGCAGTACGGCACGGGAGGCGCGCGGCATGGGGCGGCCCAGGACGCGGGCCGTGCCCGAGGTGGGCTCGATCAGGCCCATCAGCATGCGGATGGTGGTGGTCTTGCCGGAGCCGTTGGGGCCGAGGAAGCCGAAGACGCTGCCCACCGGGACGGTCAGGTCGAGACCGTCCACGGCGAGCTGTCCGCCGCGGTAGCGCTTGGTGAGGCCGCGGGTGTCGATGACGCTCGCGCTCGCCGCTGCGTCACCCCCGGAGCCCCGGGAGGCCCCGGAGCCCCTGGATTGCTCCGAGTCCCCCGGTTCCTCCGGCTCCCGTTCCGTGGCGGACGGTTGGTCCATCGGCTCCCTCGATTCGTCCTGCGGCAAAGGGTACGTGCGGTACCCGCGCCGCCCTGCGCTACCCCGCGTTCGCCGCCTTGACCAGCGCGGCCTTGTCCACCGCGCCGACGTACACCTTGCCGTTGTCGGTGATCAGGGCGTTGATCAGCCGGGTGGAGAAGACGGTGCCCTTGCCGAACTTGCCGGAGACCGGGTCGCCGAGCGAGCCGAGGAAGCCGCTCAGGTCGCCGCCGCCGGAGGCGGAGCCGGTGGGCAGGCCGCCCTTGCTGCCGCTGTCGAGGACGGCTATGGAGTTCCAGCCCTTGCCGAGGACGTCGAAGCCGTCCTTGCCGAGGCCCTTCGCGGAGCCGTGGTCGGGCGCTTCGGAGGGCTTGCCGCCCTTGTCCCACCCATCGGCCTTGCCGTTCCCGCCGGACTTGCCGGCCTTGCCGGTCTCGTCGCCCTCCGTCACCTTGGCGCCCTTGGGCGGGGTGAACTCGAAGGTCGAAGCGGCCGGCTCGGCGAAGCTGACCTGGGTGTAGCCGGCGTCGATCACGGCCGCACCGCCGCTCGACGGGGTGAGGGTGAACTTCAGCGGGGTGCCGGTCTTGGCGTCCACCGCGATGCTGATCGCACCGACCGTCGTACCGGACTGCTTGGGCTTGATGACCAGGCGGTAGGCGTCGCGGCCGGCGACCTGGGCGGTGCCGTCGACCGTCACCGAGGTGGTGCCGTCGACCGACTTGAGGATCTCGTCGGCGAAGTCCTTGGGCGTGGCCGGGGGTTCGTGCCGCTCGGCCTTGCCGGAGTCGGCGACGGTGGAGTGGTAGACCTCGTTGGACTTGCTGTCGTAGCCCCACACGTTCGTGCCGTTGTGGATGAGGCTGTACTCGGCGCCGCTCTCCAGCAGCGACACCTTCTGCTTCTCGGGGCCGTCGGCGGCGACGCGCAGCGTGTGCGTGCCGGAGGCCAGCTCGGTGAGCTTGGCCGACGGGTCGGCGGACGAACCGTCGCCGCTGCCCTGCGTCGCGCCGGACAGCAGGCTGCTCTCCAGACCGCCCAGGTCGGGCAGGCCGAGGTCGGTGCTGATCTTCACCGTGCCGGACAGCTGCTGCACGTCCGACTTGGCGATCTTGTTGATGAGTTCCTGAGCGGTGATCTTCGGCAGGTTGGGGTCACCGGAGTCGGCGAGCGCCGGAACCAGGCCGATCGTCGCCGCGGCCACCCCCACCACCGCGACCGGGACGACGTACCGCGCGGCCTTGCGCCGCCGCTCGGCACGCAGCTCGTCGTCGGCCTGCGCGGCCCCCGTGCTGTCGTCGGATTCGTACGGTGCCATGTGTGCCTTACCTCCGTCGTCGGCGGCGGCCGTCCTCGCACGTGTCCCACCCTGAGCCGCCATTCTCACCCGAATCGGTGAGTGGTGGTGATTTCCGTGGTTTCCATCTCACCAAATCCGAGGCGCGGAAGCGTCAGACCGGGGAGCCAACTCCACGTACGACTGCGGTATGACACGAGGGTGGAGACGCCTCCTCCGACCCGTAGGGGTCGTGCGGCGAAGGCGCCTCCTGCGGCTCGCCCGTTTGCTCAGTGCTGCTGCAGGAACACGTAGTCGGCGCGGTACGGAACGCCGGTGACGGCACCCGGGGTGCAGGAGCCGGCCGGGGCGACGCCGCCGACGGTGTTCAGGCGCAGGATCTCGCCGGTGTGCGCGAGCAGTCCGTGCTTCTTGCCGGACCGGGTGGCCTTGAGGTCGAGCTCGGGGATGTTGCCGTCACCGTTCGGCGTCTTGGTCAGGACGGCTCCGGTGACCGCGCTGCCGTCGGGTGCGACCCACTGCGGGGTGCCGGAGTCGGGTGCGACGAAGGAGTGCCGGATACCGCCGCCGAGCTTGGCGCTGACGTCATGCTGGGCGAAGGCGTAGCTCCCGTCGGCGGCGGGCTTGCACTCGTAGATCTGCTTGCCCGTGACCACGGAGGCCTGGAAGGCGCCGCCCTTGAGGTCGGAGACGGTGGTGACGGCGTGCAGCTGGCCGCGGACGGCTCCGCCGGGGAACTCGGCGGTGTGCAGGTTGGCGTAGAAGGCGCCGGGGTCGGTGGTGAGCTGCTTGAGCAGGGCCTTGTCGGTAACCTTGACGCTGCCGGTGACGCTGTGGCCCTTGACCTTCTTCAGGAGCTTCCCGAAGTCGATCTTCACGCCGCCGTTGGTGCCCTTGGCGCCCTGGTGGATGTGCAGGTCGGTCGGCCTGCCGGTGCCGCGCCAGGTCACGGCGACGGTCACCTTGTCCCCCTTGACCTGGATGAGCTCCAGCGCCGCGCCGTCCTTGTCCCCGACGGCGGGGCCACCGGCGACGGGCACCTCGCCGGCGCCGCGCAGACTGGCGACGAGGACGACGGAGTCGGTGGAGTTGCGACTGACGTAGCCGTGGCCGGTTGCTGCGGACGCCGGGACGGCGGCACCGCCGAGAGCGGTCACGGCAATGGCGGCGGCGACGAGGGACCTGCGACGCGTTGCGTTGACGACCATGATTCCGTTTTCTCCCCCTGGAGCAGCCGACGCCCCCTGCGTCGGCCTCTGCGGTGAGATACGGAACAGGTCCCAGATTGGACTCAGTCCAAGAATGTGACGTAGGTCACAAAAACACCCATCGTGTCCCCACTCGGGCGAGTCGGGCGGCGGGCGGCGGGCGGCGGGCGGCGGGCGGCGGGCGGCGGGCGGGATCAGCCTGCCCGGTGCACCACCGCGTCGCACAGTTCCAGGAGCGTCGCCTTCGCGTCGCACTCCGGCAGGGGCGCCAACGCGGCCCGCGCCTCCTCCGCGTAGCGGACCGTGTCCCGGCGCGCATGCTCCAGTGCCGGGTGCACCCGCAGCGCCGCCAGGGCCTCCGCATGCCGCGCGTCGTCCGTGAGGTCGGAGTCCAGCAGCTCGCACAGCGCGATGTCCTCGGCCAGCCCCAGCCGCGCCGCCTGCTCCCGCAGCCGTAGCACCGGAAGCGTGGGGACGCCCTCACGGAGGTCCGTGCCCGGGGTCTTGCCGGACTCGTGGGAGTCGGAGGCGATGTCCAGGACGTCGTCGGCGAGCTGGAAGGCGACGCCGAGCCGCTCACCGTACTGGGTGAGGACGTCCACGACCGTCTCGTCGGCTCCGGACATCATCGCGCCGAAGCGGCAGGAGACCGCCACCAGCGAGCCGGTCTTGCCGCCGAGGACGTCGAGGTAGTGGTCGACCGGGTCCCGGCCGTCCGACGGGCCGGCCGTCTCCAGGATCTGGCCGGTCACCAGCCGTTCGAACGCGAGGGCCTGGACCCGGACCGCCTCGGGCCCGAGGTCGGCGAGGATCTGCGACGCCCGGGCGAAGAGGAAGTCACCGGTGAGGACGGCGACCGAGTTGCCCCAGCGCGTGTTGGCACTGTCGACACCACGCCGCACGGAAGCCTCGTCCATGACGTCGTCGTGGTACAGCGTGGCCAGGTGGGTGAGCTCGACGACAACGGCCGACGGCACGACGCCCGGCGCGTACGGGTCGCCGAACTGCGCGGCGAGCATCACGAGCAGCGGCCGGAACCGCTTCCCGCCGGCCCGCACGAGGTGCTGCGCGGCCTCCGTGATGAACGGGACCTCACTTTTGGTGGCTTCTAGCAAGCCTTCCTCGACAGCCGTCAATCCGGCCTGGACATCGGCTTCCAGAGCCTGGTCCCGCACGCTCAGCCCGAACGGCCCGACGGTCACGAGGGGTCTCCTGTCTGCTGGTGTCCACTGGCGCTTACACGGTTTGTCGATAGGTCGCTGCCATCACTCAAGTCAGCGTATCCGGTCAGGTTTCGATCACCGATAGCGCCCACGGTTACACCCCGGGCGCTATCGGATCACGACCGGTATGTTTCTGATCATCCGATATGACCTGACATCCACTGACTTATCAGGAAGTGCTGATACTTGTCTCGAACCGAGGCATAGGCCGTGTCCCGATCCGGCACCGGATCCGGTGCCGGTACCAGCGCCGATGCCGGTGCCAGAACGCCCGCCGAGGCCGTCGACCACGAACGGCAACCCCTTCTCCGGCCGACCCCACCCGCCCGAACACACCCCCAGGCCGCTTGCCGACGCGGACGCTGGCACTGGCGCCGACAGGGGCACATGACACCCATCCGCATGCCCTTCCTCCACGAGATCACGCACAACGACCTCCGCTCCCATCGACCGCCGGAACCTCACCCCCACGCGCGCGTGGCGCGCGCTGACGGAGGAATCCGCATCCGCTCCGCTCCAGCACCTCCCCCGCCGACCCGCCGAGCACCGACAGCCCCGCGGACGGGAGCACGATCGCCGAGCGGCCGCCGGCACATCGGTGGCGCGACAGGACTGCCGACTCCCCCTGAGGCGGCTGCACCTCCCTCCGGATTGCAGCGCCGACATCCGAGGCGGTCGAGCCGCTCGAGACGGTCGCCGCAGGCCGGTCCACGGGCGACCGCCATGAGAACGGCCCGCACGACGACGGAGGTTCCGCCCTCACGGTGGACTTGCGAGGACGGGCAGCCACCCCGCCCGGCGGCCGTGCGGACGGAGGGGTGGACGAGCCCACCCCCGAACGTGACCAGAATCACGCACGCGTTCGAACTCCCGGCACCCCGCCGGACCTTGGCCTCATCAGCCACCCCGGGAGCCGGCACGGTCGAAGCCGTCGGGCCGGGCGACACGCGCGCGCACCCGGAGCGCACGACGTTCACGGAGGACACACTGGAGGCGTAAGCGATCCACGAGCGGCCATTCACCACCGACCTGCACCCGAGCGAGGCGACCCACTCATCCCCACTAGTCCGAAATTCCCCTTAAAATGACAATTCGGACAATACGTGAACTCTCCCGCATCGCAGGACACTTCGACACCCCCGGGCGAGGTGGCTCACGGGGGACTCGACAGGGATGACGGCGGGGCACTTTTCTGTTGATGTCTGGAAAAACGGATTTCCGGAATCCGTCATGTCTGATTTGCCGTAATTGCGATTTAGTGAAGTAGGTCACGCGAGCCCAATGCCGCAGATGTCGCAACTCAGCCCTTTCTTTCCTTCCCCTGTAGGCGAGTTGAGGCTTGGCAGTCGCAAAGGATCAAGCACCCCATACGCCTCAGAGGGAGGTCAATGGGTGTGTTGTGTGATTCCAGGGCTTGTTCCGGACATGTGCTCTCGCATACGTTCCCGCTCGCCGGGCGGACGCCGAATCCTGCCGCCGCCCGTCGTAACCCATCGACGAGTTCATTCGTACGGCAGGAGCGGGGGAACCAGGTAAGTCGCCGGACCGGGCGGCCGACGTCACTGACAGACGTCGTTCCGGAACGGCTAGGGGTGAAGTCGCATCGTCTTCGGGCGGCGCGGCCGGGCACTCCCCGAGCCCGAACCCGACAGCTCACCTCGCAGGCGACGGAGAGGAACTTCGCCATGCCTGCTGCCGTCCAGCCCCGCCGCACCCGCATTGCCCGCACGCTCGCCGTCGTCGGCACCGGTGCCGCCGTACTCGCCCTCCCGCTCGTGGGCGCGACCGCCGCCTCCGCCACCACCGCAACCTCCGGCACGACGGCCTCGACGACGCTCGCCGGGTACCCGAACAACCTCGACGGCTGGATCCGCGAGTCGCTCGCGATCATGGCCGAGAAGCGCATCCCCGGCTCCTACAACGGCATCTACCGCAACGTGATCCGCGAGTCGTCCGGCAACCCGCGGGCCATCAACCTCTGGGACTCCAACGCGGCCAAGGGCATCCCGTCCAAGGGCCTGCTCCAGGTGATCGACCCGACGTTCAACGCCTACCACGTGGCGGGCACGTCGTACGACATCTACGACCCGGTCGCGAACATCACCGCCGCCTGCAACTACGCCGCCGCGCGGTACGGCTCGATCGACAACGTCAACGGCGCCTACTGATCGAGGGCGAAGGGCCTTCGAGGGCCCGACGGCCGTGAACGGCCTTACGGAAACAGTCTTTCGAGGACGACGGCGATGCCGTCGTCCTCGTTCGACAAGGTGATCTCGTCGGCCACGGCCTTGAGTTCGGGGTGAGCGTTGGCCATCGCCACCCCATAGGACGCCCAGTCGAACATGGGGATGTCGTTGGGCATGTCGCCAAAAGCGAGGGCCTGTCGGGGGCTCAGCCCCAGATGGTCGGCGGCCAGTGCGAGCCCGGTCGCCTTGGTCACCCCGCACGGCTGGAGCTCCACGGTCCCCGGCCCCGACATGGTGACCGTCGCCAGTGACCCCACCACCGACCGTGCGATCGTCGCCAGTTCGTCGTCGGACAGGGTGTGGTGGCGCAGCAGCACCTTGCTGATGGGCGCGCACCACAGGTCGTCACGCCGGTCCACGCGCAGCGCGGGCAGCGTGGGGTGGGGCATCAGATAGCCCGGCTCGATGAGCGTGAGCCCGTCCACGCCGTCCTGGTCGACGGCCGCGTACACCTGGCCGACCTCGGCCTCGATCTTGCCGAGCGCGGTCTCCGCCAACTCCCGGTCCAGGGTGACCGACCACAGCAGCCGGTCCGCGCCGGCGTCGTACACCTGCGCGCCCTGGCCGCAGACCGCGAGTCCCGTGCAGCCGAGGTCGTCAAGAAGCGGGCGCACTCTCGGCGCGGGGCGGCCGGTCACCACAAGGTGCCGGGCGCCGGCCCGGCCGGCCCGCGCGAGCGCCTCGAGCGACCGTTCCGAGAGGGTGTCGTCGCCGCGCAGCAGCGTGCCGTCCAGGTCGGTGGCGATCAGTGAGTACGGGGAGGGAGCGACCATGATCAGAGAATACGGACAGCACGCCCCTGAGACTCACTGTGCGTTTCAGCCTCAAGTGGCGCCCGCTGCTTCGGTGATGGGGGTGTTGTCAGTGGAGCGCGTTACGTTTTCGGTGAGTTGATTGCACCGATCTGACGGGGGCGTGCGTGGTGACGGACGGACGGGAGGACTTCCGGGCGCATCTGCTGGAGGCGGCGACGGGTGTGCTGGAGCGGTTCCCGCAGGAGCTGCGGTCCGAGATCTACGCGCTGTCGTTCCGTATCTGGCGTGTCGACGACGACTACCGCAGACCGTATGTGGCGATCGGCTACAACACCGAGACCCAGTACGAGGCCGAAAGGTCCCCCGAGGATCCGGGCGAGGCCCGCTGGAACTACGCGTGCTGGCTCCTCGACGGCTTCGAGATGCTCGGCAACTGTCCCGAGGACCCGGTCGGCGGCACGCTGTACACCGAGGAGGTCCGGCGGCTCGGACTCTGGTTCGACGGGGACGGCGACGACGCCGAACTGGACACCAGGACCGACCTGTTGGTGCTGCACTTCGCGGACGCGTGCATACAGCTGGCCCGGGACCTGCATACCGGGGGCCGGATCGAGAGGGTCCTCGGGCGGCCCCTGCCGGTGGTGGTCTTCGACATGTACCGCCCGGGCTGGGAGGTCGAGGCCACGGAGGCGGCCAATCCGCCCGGGCCGATCGAGGAGTTCCTGGCCTGGCAGCGGGCGGCCGAGGAGGTCTAGAGGGTACGGGGGCCGGGTGGCGGCCCGGCCCGGGGGCGTCAGGCGTGGGCTGCCGCCAGGTGCTTGGCCAGGCGCGGTGAGGCGAACTCCGTACCGCACACGAACCGCATCACCGGGCCGTACGACGCCGCCGCCGGCAGGCCGGTGAAGTACAGGCCGGGCACGGAGGAGACGTATCCGGCGCCGAGTTTCGGGGCGCCGCGGCTGACTGCGACGCGGGTGCGCAGTTCGGGGCCGAGGAAGTCCATCGCCGCGATGTCGACCCGGTAGCCGGTGGCGGCGATGACATGGTCGGCGGTGAGGCGGTCGGTGCCGCCGTCGTGGGTGCGGACGGTGAGGACCGGGGCGCCGTCAAAGGTGTCGGCGCCGGTCACGGCGGCGACCTCGTGGACCTGGACCTTGCCTTCGAAGCGGTCGCGCAGCCACCAGGCGCCGAGCGGGCCGAGGACCCGGCGGACCAGGTAGTGGCGGGTCTGTGCCGGGAGGTAGCGGTAGGGGTGTGGGTAGTAGCTGAGCGCCCACAGTGACCAGGCCCGGCCGAACGGCGACTCCGGGCGCAGCTTCGGCTGGTCCCAGGGCGGTGCGCCGAAGGCGACCTTGCCGCGCCCGCGCGAGACCACCCGGACCTGGGCGCCCGCCTCGGCCGCCAGGGCTGCCGTCTCCAGCGCGGACTGCCCGGCGCCGACGACGATCAGTTCCCGGCCGGAGAAGCGGGTGAGGTCGTGGTGCTGGGAGCAGTGCGAGACCGGTCCCGCGGGGCCGTCCGCCGCTGCCTTGCCGAGCTCCGCGGGGAGGTGGGCGAGACCCGACAGGCCGGTCGCGACGACGACGGCGCGGGCGGTAAACAACTCCCCCGAGTCCAGCTTGAGTTCGAAGCCGGCCGGCTTGTACCGGCCGACGGAGACCACCCGGACCCGTTCCAGCTCGGGCACCAGCTTCTGCTGGAACCACTCGCCGTAGCCGATGAAGGTCTCCACCGGGATGATGTCCTCGTCGGTCACCAGTCTGCGGATGCCCGCCGCGTCGCAGTAGTCGGCGAGGGTGTGCCCGCGCTGCGGGCAGTCGAGGCTGGAGGCGGCCGGGGTGGACTTCAGGATCATCCCGGCGGGCATGTGGTCGCGCCAGCTGACCATGGGGTCGCCGAAGACCCGGACGGGGATGCCGCGCGCCCTCAGATGGGCGGCGGTGGACAGGCCGAAGGGTCCGGCACCTATGACTGCGACCGGTTCGATCACGAAGTCCCTCCCCAGGACGTGATGCCTACTTCGTGGAGGTGCTGGAGCCGCGGCGGTTGGTGCGCCACAGCTGGTAGAGGTGCTTCGCACCCGGACGCACGAAACGGGCGAGCATCGTGACGAACGGCAGCGGGTCGTCACCCGCGAGCCAGGCCAGCTCGGTCCCGCTCGGCCGCCGCGGCGCGTGCGGTGTCGTATAGCCGCTGCGGCGGTAGGCGAGGAGGGCGGGCAGGTCGATGTTCTCCACGACGTACCGGTGGCCGGCGCGCTGTTCCCCCTCCGGAACGCGGCGCCCGGTCAGGTCCAGGTGCATGGCGCGGACGACGTCCACTCCCGACTCGCTCTCGAAGAGCCGGAACTGGGCGCCCATACGCGGGTTGAAGTCGAGCAGCTTGTACTGCCCGTCGCGCCGGTCGAAGCGCAGGTCGAGGTCGATGATGCCGGTGAAGCCGATCTGTTTGATGAAACGCGCGGCCAGGTCGGCGAGTTCCGGGTTGTCGACGACGTACGCGTTCGCGGTCATGCCCGCGTGCGGCGGCCAGGAACGCACCTTGACGCCGGTGAACAGGGCGCGCGGGGTGGAGTCGGCGTCGAAGTAGGCGTGCACGATCCAGTCCTCGGCCTCCTCCCTCGGCAGGTACTCCTGGAGGATGACACCCGGATGGGTGCCCCAGTCACGGGCGAGCGTGAGCAGACCCTCGCGGGTGGCGATCCGCGTCGTGCCGTTGACGGCGGGCTGTTTGCGCCGGACGAACGCCTCACGGTTCTTGGCCACGATCGGGAAGCGGGCCTTCTCCGCGAAGTCGACGATCTCGTCGTACGACTCCGGGAAGGCTGCCGACGGGCTGGGGATGCCGTGCTCGACGCACAGTTCGTGCAGGCCCTGCTTGCTCGCCAGGCGGCGGGGCAGTTCCGGCTCCACGCGCGGGAAGAGGAAACGGTCGCCGAGCGCGTCCTGATGCTCGGCGATCAGGACGGCGGCCTCCTCGTCGGTGGGGATCAGCACGGTCGGACGGCCGATGCGGCGGCCGATCCGCAGCAGCCCCTCGACCAGGTGATCCGGTTCCTCGGCGCCTGTTGTCGGCCACACGAACGCCCGTTTGAGATAACGGGACGAGGCCGCCGGTGTGTACGGATCCTCCGTGATCGCGTACATGGGAATGCCCAGACGGCCCAGGCTGCGAATCGCGCCGACCCCGCCGTGGTGCAGCGGATAGTCGCCGAACTTGACGATCAGGCCGGGCACGTCGCGGTCCGCCTCGAACGGCACGCTGACGGTCTTCCTGGCCACGGGTCCCCCCACGTGTCCCCCTCTACGGACCGGACCCACCCCGTCCGTGTCCCCCAAAGGACGCTAAGCCGGAATTGCCCCCTCCGACAAGGCCTATTCGGACATTGCGAACTCTTTAGACACTGCCACGACAGCCAACTCACCCGTAACGTGTGGCGCGACCACATGGAACGCCGCGCAACACCATGGCAATGCCGCCACATAGGCGGCCCCGCGCGGCACGGATGAGAGCGAGGCAGCCACCCCATGCCCCCCTTGCCCCCCTTCGAGGTCCCCGAGGATGACCCCTTCGGCCCGCACAACCTTCCGTATGGCGTGTTCTCGACCTCCGAGAGCACCGAACGGAGGGTCGGCGTCCGCCTCGGCGACCACATCCTCGACGCCGGCGCCGCAGCCCTCTCGCTCGGCTCCCCGTACGCCTCCCTGCTGGCCCGGCCCACCCTCAACCCGCTGCTGGCCGCGGGCCGCACCACCTGGTCGGACGTACGGCGCGCCCTGACCGCCTGGGTGACGGTGCCCGCGCACCGTGAGGCCCTCGAGCCCCTCTTCCACCCGCTGTCGTCGGTGGCCCTGCACCTCCCCTTCGAGGTCGCCGACTACGTCGACTTCTACGCCTCCGAGAACCACGCCCGGAACGCAGGCCGCATCTTCCGCCCCGACGCCGCCGAACCGCTCACCCCCAACTGGAAGCATCTGCCGATCGGTTACCACGGCCGCGCGGGCACGGTCGTGGTGTCGGGCACGGACGTCGTACGGCCGTCGGGGCAGCGCAAGGCGCCCTCGGATCCGGCACCGGTGTTCGGCCCGTCGGCGCGGCTGGACATCGAGGCCGAGGTCGGCTTCGTCGTGGGCACGCCGTCGCAGCAGGGGCGGCCGGTCGCACTCGGCGACTTCAGGGATCACGTCTTCGGGCTCACACTCCTGAACGACTGGTCGGCGCGGGACATCCAGGCCTGGGAGTACGTCCCCCTCGGCCCGTTCCTCGGCAAGTCGTTCGCCACCTCGGTCTCGGCGTGGATCACCCCGCTGGAGGCGCTGGAGGACGCGCGGGTCGCCCCGCCGAAGCGGACACACCCGCTGCTGCCGTACCTCGACGACTCGGCGGAGGAGCCCGCAGGTTACGACCTGCGGATGTCGATCGCGATCAACGGTGAGGTGGTGTCCGAGCCGCCGTTCTCCACCATGTACTGGACCGCCGCCCAGCAACTCGCCCACATGACCGTCAACGGCGCGTCGCTGCGCACCGGCGACCTGTACGGCTCCGGCACGGTGAGCGGCGCGGAGCCCGGACAGCGCGGGTCGCTGCTGGAGCTGACCTGGAACGGGCGGGACCCCCTCGAACTCCCGAACGGGAAGCGGGCCTACCTGGAGGACGACGACGTGGTGACGCTGTCGGCGTGGGCACCGGGGCCGGGCGGGAGCCGGGTGGGACTCGGCGAGGTCAGCGGGCGGATCGTGGCGGGGTGACGGCTGCGGGATCCAGGGCCGAGGAGGTGCACGCGACGGTACGACAGGCGTTGCGGAAGCAGGGACGCGCGAGTTCGCCGGGGCCGGAGGACAAGGGCGCCCGGATCCTCGTCGACACCTGACTCACAGCGCCCCGCGCCGTCATACTGACGGGACACGCACCATGCGATGCGCCCGCACGCGCACCGTGCGAGGCGGCGGCGCACGCACCGCGTGATGCGTCGGCGCCCGCACCTTCCGGCGCAACGGCGCATCACACCGCACCACGCATCGCCCGCACGCCTCTCCGATCAGGAAACGGAGCCCCGGCATGACCGTCTGCCTGCTCCTGCTGAGCGCCGTCGCTCTGACGGCCGCGGTGCCCGCGCCGCGTGCGCTGGTGCGTGCCCTGTGGCCCGAGCGGGAACCGGTGGTCGCGCTGTGGGTGTGGCAGTGCCTGGTCGCGACCGTGCTGATGTGCTGCCTGGCCGCGCTGATCCTGGGTGCGGCAGCCGTCTTCCACACCGTGCGCGATCGGGTGTTCGCGCCGGCGCCGCCGGCGGTCACCGCCGCGTACGACCTCTCCGTCGCGCCCGTCTGGGCCGTCGCCCTCACGGTCCTGCTGGCCTGCGGGGCCGCATGGACGACGGCGATGCTCGCCCGGGAACTGGTCGAGGCCCGGCGGCGCCGCGACCGGACCCGCGCCCACCTGCGTGAGCGGGCACCGGAGCTGCCGGCCGGGCTGCCTGCGACCCGCGGGCCCATGCTGGTACTGGAGGACGAGTACCCGGACGCCTGGTGGATGCCCGGACACCCCCCGCAGCTGGTCGTGACGACGGGGGCGCTGCACCGCCTCACCGACCACCAGCTCGACGCCGTGCTCACCCACGAGCGGGGCCACGCCCGTGCCCACCACGACTGGCTGCTCCACCTGTCCACCGCACTGGCCACCGGCTTTCCGCGCGTGCCGCTCTTCTCCCACTTCTGCGACCAGACCCATCGGCTCGTCGAACTCGCCGCGGACGACACGGCATCCCGGCGCTGCGGCCACCTCACGACCGCACTGGCCCTGATCGAACTGAACCAGCACCGCGGTGTGCTGTCCTGTGCGTCGAGCCGCCGGCTGCTCGGTGAACGGGTCGACCGACTGCTGGAGCCGCCACCACGACTGCTGCGCCGCCAGCGGGCCCTGACGACGACGGTGGCCGCGCTGGTGCCCCTGCTGCCGCTGCTGATCACGTTCGCGCCGGGGCTGACGGCGCTCGGCTAGGACCCTCCCGGCTCGCAGGCGGCGAGCCGGAGGGCCGACTGCGCAAATTGTTCGACTCCGGTCGGAGGCAGGGAGATAGCCTCGGCATTGCCATCGTCCGACGGGGAGGGGTAGCGGATGCACGGACAGGACTGGGCCGAGCACGCGGGGGAGCTGTTCGAAGCGGCGATGTTCGACGGGGACACCTCTGCGCTGGACCGGTCCGATGATGTGCTGGACGCGGTCGAGGCGCCGCTTTCCATGGCGCGGGGCAAGGTACTGCACGTGCGCTTCCTGAACGACCGCAAAGAGAACAGCCGGGAACTGACCCTGTTCGAACGCGCGGCCAAGCTGTACCGGCGGCTGGGCGACGTGCCGGGGGAAGCGGACGCCCTGTTCTGGATCGGCTGCTGGCACCAGGTGGTGAAGGGCGACGGCGCCACGGGCAGGCCGTACTTCGAGCGGTCGTACGCGCTGGCAAAATCCGTCGACGACCGGAGGACGATGTCCTACGCGGTACGCCATCTCGGTTTCGCCGACAAGGACGCGGGCCACTTCGATCAGGCCCGTGAGCGGTTGACCGAGTCGGTGTCGTTGCGCCGGGAGATCGGCTTCAGGCCCGGAGAAGCGGCCGGCCTGGTGGCCCTGGCCTACCTCGCGGCCGAGACCGGGAACCTGCCGACGGCACTCCACCACCTCGACGAGGCCCAAGCGGTCGCCGAGAGCTGCGGGGCCAAGGCGGTGTCGGGGTGGATCGAGCAGGCCCGCACGTTCATGCGCTCCTAGCTCCGCCTGCGGGCAAGGCCCCGGCCACGGCAACTCGATCGCCACACGGGCCGAGCACGAACATCCGAAACCGGCTCCCGTGACAGACCGCGGGAGCGCGGGTGAACAAACCCGCCCCCCTCGGTGGCAGATCTTCTCCGCACCGCCCCGAAGCCCCAGCTCAGCTGCTTGTCCGACGAAGTCTCAAGTGGCACAACAATCCAGCAACACCCCATTCCCTACCCCCTGGGCATGGTTCGAGCCATGCCAGCCGCCGACCGCATCCGAGACCACGCCGGACAGGGCGCCGCCACCACGGTCGCCGCCCACCGGACGCGTCGCCGGCTGCGCGCGGACCAGGCCCGGCAGCTCGCCGACCTCCTGCGCCACCAGATCCTCACCGGCGCCTGCCCGGACGGCACCCTCCCCCACGAAACCAACCTCGCCACCGACTACCGCGCCTCCCGCAACACCGTCCGCCAGGCCCTGGATCTGCTACGGGCCGAAGGTCTGGTGGACCGGCTGCCCAGCGTGGGCACCGTGGTCGTCGCCCGGAAATACCCCCACGGGCTCGACCGGCTGATGGGCCTCGCGGAAACCCTCCACGAACACGGCCAGGTCACCAACGAGGTCCGCACCATAGTTCACCCCGGTCGGCGGTCCCTCCCGGTACATCGGCGAGGTGCGTCCGTTGGACGTGGCGACGGCGGGTGCTCGTGATGTGCCGCCGGTCGCCGCCGGGCCTGTGACGGCTGTCGTACGGCCCGTCGAGGTCGACCGGGCCGAGCCGGCCTCGCCCCGTCTGCTGAAGCTCCTCGCCCTCGCCGAGGAGGAGCCCGAACTCTCAGCCCTCGAGCCCTATTTGACGGACGGCGACCCCGCGGTTCGCCGTACGGCCGTGTCGGTTCTCACGGAGACGGCTCCAGCGGGTACCGGGCAGGCTCTGGCCGGTGCGCTGGCCGACCCTGATGCCGGGGTTCGTTCGGCTGCGGCTGCTTCGCTGCGGGAGCTGGTCGAGACGCTTCCGCCCGAACCTGCGCTGCGCGTCGCCCTTGCCGGTGCGCTCACCGTGGCCGACCCGGTTGTCCGGGCCGCCGCGCTCGACATGCTGCGGGCGCTGCGTCTGGGCGATGTCGGCCTGTTCACCGCATCCCTGTCCGATGCCGATCCGGCGGTGCGGATCGAGGCGATACGGGCGCTGGTCTCAATGGATGCCGGCGACGCCTTGGCCCGTGCCGTCACCGACCCGTTCCGGGAGGTACGGGTGACGGTGGCGAAGGCCCTGGGGACGGTGGGGGCCTCCGGAGCCGCCTTTCAGGAGGACGGCGTCCTGGATGCCCTCACCGCGCTCGCCTGTGACGCCGATGTGCTGGTCCGAGGCGCCGCGTACGAAGCCCTCGCCGGTGTCGGCTGCCCTGCGCCGCTGGCCGGTAGTGCCGTGGCAGCGCTGGCTGACACCGCCTGGCAGGTGCGTGCCGGTGCCGCCAGGGCGCTGGGTGCCGCCGAGGCCGCCGTGGCGGTGCCCGCCCTCGCCAAGTCCCTCGCCGACCCGAACGCCGACGTCCGCAAGGCGACCGTCCTCGCCCTGACCCGGCATACCGGCGTCGAGGAGGCCCGCGCGGCCCTGGCCACGGCGACGGCGGACTCGGACGCGGATGTCAGGGCCTATGCGGCGAGGGGGCTGTAGGCGGCTGCCCAGCCGTCCCCCTCATATCCGGTCCCCTATATCCAGTCCTCGGGCTCCGGCTCCGCGTCCATCTCGGGCCAGTGGTCCTCGTCCCCGGTCCCTGCCGCCGTGGAGGCCGGGGCCGGGGCCGGGGTGTTCAGGGAAGCCAGCACTCCGAGTACGCCTTCCCCGTACGTCATCAGCTTCTTCTCACCGACACCGCCGACCGTGCCCAGTTCGGCGACCGACTCGGGCCATCGGCCGACGATCTCCCGCAGCGTGGCGTCGTGGAAGATGACGTACGCGGGGACGCCCTGCTCGCGGGCCTGTTCGGCGCGCCAGGCGCGGAGTGCCTCGAACGCGGGGAGCAGGTTCTCGGGCAGCTCTGCCACAGCCGCCTTCGGCTTCCCCTTGCCGGAGGACCCGGACGTCCCGGAGGACGCGGACCGCGAGACCGCAGGCTTCTTCGGCTCTTTCCGGAGCGGGACTTCCCTTTCCCTCCGCAGTACCGTCCCGCTGGCCTCGGTGAGGACCAGCGTGCCGTACTCGCCCTCCACCGCGAGCAGCCCCTGGGCGAGCAGTTGCCTGACGACACCTCGCCATTCGCCTTCGTCGAGGTCGGTGCCGATTCCGAAGACGGACAGCTGGTCGTGGTCGAACTGAATGACCTTGCCGGTCCGCTTGCCGAGCAGGATGTCGACGATCTGGACGGCGCCGAACTTCTGGCCGCGTTCGCGCAGCAGGCGCACCACTGTGGAGAGCACCTTCTGGGCGGCGACGGTGCCGTCCCAGGTCTCCGGCGGGGTGAGGCAGGTGTCACAGTTGCCGCAGCCCACCGGGTCGGGGCCCTGGCCGAAGTAGTTCAGCAGTTGTCCGCGCCGGCACTGGGCGGTCTCGCACAGGGCGAGCATGGAGTCGAGGTGGGCCTGGGCACGGCGGCGGAAGGCCTCGTCGCCCTCACCGGTCTGCATGAGTTTGCGCTGTTGTGTGACGTCGTTGAGGCCGTAGGCCATCCAGGCGGTGGAGGGCTGGCCGTCGCGGCCTGCGCGGCCGGTCTCCTGGTAGTAGCCCTCGACGGACTTGGGCAGGTCGAGGTGGGCGACGAAGCGGACGTCGGGTTTGTCGATGCCCATGCCGAAGGCGATGGTGGCGACCACGACCAGGCCGTCCTCGCGCAGGAAGCGGGCCTGGTGGGCGGCGCGGGTGCCCGCGTCGAGGCCGGCGTGGTAGGGGACGGCCTCGATGCCGTTGCGCGAGAGGAATTCCGCCGTCGACTCGACCGACTTGCGGGACAGGCAGTAGACGATGCCCGCGTCGCCCTCGTGTTCCTGGCGGAGGAAGGTGAGCAGCTGTTTCTTGGGGTCGGCCTTGGGGACGATCCGGTACTGGATGTTGGGCCGGTCGAAGCTGGCCACGAAGTGCCGGGCCGCCGGCATGTGCAGCCGCTGGGTGATCTCCTGGTGGGTGGCGTGGGTGGCGGTGGCCGTGAGCGCGATGCGCGGAACGTCCGGCCAGCGCTCGCCGAGGAGGGAGAGGGCCAGGTAGTCGGGGCGGAAGTCGTGTCCCCACTGGGAGACGCAGTGCGCCTCGTCGATCGCGAAGACGGCGATCTTGCCGCGGGCGAGCAGGTCCAGGGTGGAGTTCAGACGGAGCCGTTCCGGAGCCAGGTAGAGCAGGTCGAGCTCTCCGGCCAGGAACTGGGCCTCGACCACGCGCCGCTCGTCGAAGTCCTGGGTGGAGTTGACGAACCCGGCGTTCACGCCAAGGGCGCGCAGGGCGTCCACCTGGTCCTGCATGAGGGCGATGAGAGGTGAGATCACGACGCCCGTACCGGGTCTGACCAGGGCGGGGATCTGGTAGCACAGCGACTTTCCGCCGCCGGTCGGCATGAGGACGACGGCGTCGCCGCCCGCCACCACATGCTCGATGATCGCTTCCTGCTCGCCCCGGAAGGCGTCGTATCCGAAGACCCGGTGCAGGGTGCCCAGTGCCTCGCTGCCCGCCGGTCCGGGTGGCTGCGGTGCCCCCGGTGTCTCGGTCGTCCCTGCCATCTCGTCGGCCCCGCCCGTCCCGCCCATCGTCGTGTCCCCCATACGTCGTCCCTCGACCACTGCCTCCACGATAGGGGTCCGGACCGACAACGCCGGAGTTATCCACAGGCTGACGTCCGGCGGTGTCCTCAGTCCTTTGGCCGACTCCGCGTGGCGGCCCGGACACGGTGCGGGCCATGCTGCACGGGCGGGACCGGGGATGCCCGCGCTGTACGGAGGTGCCGCGCTCACGGGCCTCTTCCGCCCCAAGGAGCACCAGGATGTCTCTCAGGTCCCGTACCGCCGGCGCCGTTCTGGCGCTGGCAGTGCCGTTCGCTCTGGCAGGGGTTCCCGCCGGTACGGCTCCCGTCCCCGATGCCGACCCATTCATGCGGACGGATCTGACCCCGACGTACACGGCGACGGCGGACTACCGGTACGAGCCGTTCGCGATCACGGACGGGTACACCCGCACCGACGCGTGCGACGCCCAGGCCGGCCAGGGAGGCGCGGGCCATCATTACGTCAGGTCCGCCGATGTCGGCAGCCTCGACCCGGCCGAGCCCGCGGGTCTCCTCTACGAGACGGACACCGGCGGCAACCGTGCCCTGGTCGCGGTGGAGTGGATCGTGCCCGCCGGGAGCGGTTCCACCGCGCCGACGTTGTTCGGGCAGACGTTCCAGGGGCCGACGACGGTTCCCGGTGTCATGGGGGCCGTATACACGCTGCACGCGTGGATCTGGAAGGACAATCCGAGTGGTCTGTTCGCACGGTGGAACCCGACGGTGAAGTGCCCGTAGCCGTGACCGGCACGGTGGCGTGACCGGCGCGGTGGCGTGTCCGCGGCCCTGAGCCGCGCACGTTCATGGCCCTGAGCTGCGCACTCACACGCGTCGGCCCCGGTTCCTCGCGAGGGACCGGGGCCGACGGCGGTATGGACGACTCAGCGTACGAACACGCCCGCCTGGCTCGCCAGGTTCAGGAAGTACTGCGGTGCCACACCGAGCACCAGCGTGACCGCGACGCCCACGCCGATCGCCGCCATGGTCAGCGGTGACGGCACGGCGACCGTGGGGCCCTCGGGCTTCGGCTCGCTGAAGAACATCAGGACGATCACACGGATGTAGAAGAACGCGGCGATCGCCGACGAGATCACACCGATCACGACCAGCGGGGCCGCTCCGCCTTCCGCCGCCGCCTTGAACACGGCGAACTTACCGGCGAAGCCGGAGGTCAGCGGGATGCCGGCGAAGGCCAGCAGGAACACCGCGAAGACGGCCGCGACCAGCGGTGAGCGGCGGCCGAGGCCGGCCCACTTGGACAGGTGTGTGGCCTCGCCGCCCGCGTCGCGGACCAGGGTGACCACGGCGAAGGCGCCGATGGTCACGAAGGAGTACGCGGCCAGGTAGAAGAGGACGGACGACACGCCGTCCTTCGAGGTCGCGATGACACCCGCGAGGATGAATCCGGCGTGGGCGATCGACGAGTACGCGAGGAGTCGCTTGATGTCGGTCTGGGTGATCGCGACGATCGCGCCGCCGAGCATGGTGATGATCGCGACGCCCCACATGACCGGCCGCCAGTCCCAGCGCATGCCGGGCAGGACGACGTAGAGCAGGCGCAGGAGCGCGCCGAACGCGGCGACCTTGGTGGCGGCGGCCATGAAGCCGGTCACCGGGGTGGGTGCGCCCTGGTAGACGTCGGGCGTCCACATGTGGAAGGGGACCGCGCCGACCTTGAAGAGCAGGCCCATGACGACCATCGCGGCGCCGATCAGGAGCAGGGCGTCGTTGCCCGTGGTGTTGGCGAGGGCCGGGTCGATGTTGGCGACCCTGCCGTCGACGACCTGGGCGATCGTGGCGTACGACACCGAGCCGGCGTAGCCGTAGAGCAGGGCGATGCCGAACAGGGTGAACGCGGAGGCGAAGGCGCCGAGCAGGAAGTACTTGACGGCGGCTTCCTGCGACATGAGGCGCTTGCGGCGGGCCAGGGCGCACATCAGGTAGAGCGGGAGGGAGAAGACCTCCAGGGCCACGAAGAGCGTCAGCAGGTCGTTGGCCGAGGGGAACACCAGCATGCCCGCGACCGCGAAGAGCAGGAGCGGGAAGACCTCGGTGGTGGTGAAGCCGGCCTTGACGGCGGCCTTCTCGGTGTCGCTGCCGGGGACCGCCGCGGCCTGGGCGGCGAAGGAGTCGACGCGGTTGCCGTGGGCCTCCGGGTCGAGGCGGCGTTCGGCGAAGGTGAACAGGGCGAGGAGGCCGGCGAGCAGGATCGTTCCCTGCAGGAACAGGGACGGTCCGTCGACGGCGATGGCACCCATGGCGGCGATGTGCGCCTTCGTCGTGCCGTATCCGTCCGCGGCCAGCGCGACGACGGCCGCGAAGGCCGCGCACAGCGCCACGGCGGAGACGAACACCTGTGCGTAGTAGCGGGATTTGCGCGGGACGAACGCCTCGACCAGGATCCCGACGAGCGCCGCACCGACGACGATCAGGGTGGGCGACAGCTGTCCGTATTCGATCTTCGGCGCCGGGATCTTCGAGATCGGCTCGGCCGCGGTTGTCCACAGGCTGTGGACGGCTGTTGCGCTCACTTGGCCGCCTCCACCTCGGGCTTGGGGTCGGTCTTGTGTACGTCAGACATGGTCTGTTTGACCGCCGGGTTGACGATGTCCGTGACGGGCTTCGGGTAGACGCCCAGGAAGATCAGCAGAACGATCAGCGGGGCGACCACGACCAGTTCGCGCGCCTTCAGGTCGGGCATCGCGGAGACCTCCGGCTTCACCGGGCCGGTCATCGTCCGCTGGTAGAGGACGAGGGTGTAAAGCGCGGCGAGGACGATGCCGAAGGTGGCGACGATCCCGATGGCCGGGTAGCGCGTGAACGTGCCGACCAGGACGAGGAACTCGCTCACGAAGGGCGCGAGACCCGGCAGGGACAGCGTGGCCAGGCCGCCGATCAGGAAGGTGCCGGCGAGCACCGGGGCGACCTTCTGCACACCGCCGTAGTCGGCGATGAGCCGGGAGCCGCGCCGGGAGATCAGGAAGCCGGCGACCAGCATCAGCGCGGCCGTGGAGATGCCGTGGTTGACCATGTAGAGGGTGGCGCCGGACTGGCCCTGGCTGGTCATCGCGAAGATGCCCAGGATGATGAAGCCGAAGTGCGAGATCGACGCGTAGGCAACCAGGCGCTTGATGTCGCGCTGGCCCACGGCGAGCAGTGCGCCGTAGATGATGCTGATCAGGGCGAGGACGAGGATGACGGGCGTCGCCCACTTCGACGCCTCCGGGAAGAGCTGGAGGCAGAAGCGGAGCATCGCGAACGTGCCGACCTTGTCGACGACCGCGGTGATGAGGACGGCGACGGGGGCGGTGGACTCCTGCATGGCATTGGGCAGCCAGGTGTGTAGCGGCCACAGCGGCGCCTTCACGGCAAAGGCGAAGAAGAAGCCGAGGAACAGCCAGCGTTCGGTGCTGGTCGCCATGTGCAGTGAGCCGTTCGCGCGGGCCTGTGCGATCTCCTGGAGGGAGAAGTTCCCGGCGACCACGTAGAGGCCGATCACGGCGGCCAGCATGATGAGGCCGCCGACCAGGTTGTAGAGGAGGAACTTCACCGCGGCGTACGACCGTTGCGTGGACGCCGCTTCCTCGCCCTGCGCGTGGGCGCGGTCGCCGAAGCCGCCGATGAGGAAGTACATCGGGATCAGCATGGCTTCGAAGAAGATGTAGAAGAGGAAGACGTCGGTGGCCTCGAAGGAGATGATCACCATCGCCTCGACGGCCAGGATCAGGGCGAAGAAGCCCTGGGTCGGCCGCCACCGCCTGCTGCCGGTCTCCAGGGGGTCGGCGTCGTGCCAGCCCGCCAGGATGATGAACGGGATCAGCAGGGCGGTCAGCGCGAGCAGGGCGACCGCGATGCCGTCGACGCCCAGCTCGTACCTGACCCCGAAGTCCGCGATCCAGGGATGCGATTCGGTGAGCTGGTAGCGGGCGCCGCCCGGGTCGAAGCGGACCAGGACGACGATCGCCAGCACCAGGGTGGCGAGCGAGACCAGCAGCGCGAGCCATTTGGCGGCGGTGCGCCGGGCGGCCGGTACGGCGGCCGTGGCGACCGCCCCGACGGCCGGGAGGGCCGCCGTCGCTGTCAGCAGAGGAAAGGACATCGGTATCAGACCGCCCTCATCAGCAGGGTCGCGGCGACCAGGAGGGCCGCACCGCCGAACATCGAGACCGCGTACGAGCGCGCGTAGCCGTTCTGGAGCTTGCGCAGCCGGCCGGACAGTCCGCCGAAGCCCGCCGCCGTGCCGTTGACGACGCCGTCGACCAGGGTGTGGTCGACGTACACCAGGGAGCGTGTGAGGTGTTCGCCGCCGCGGACCAGGACGACGTGGTTGAAGTCGTCCTGGAGGAGGTCGCGGCGGGCCGCGCGGGTGAGCAGCGAGCCGCGCGGGGCGACGGCCGGGACGGGTCGGCGGCCGTACTGCAGGTAGGCGATGCCGACGCCGATGATCAGGCAGACCATGGTGGCGCCGGTGACCGCGGCCGCGCTGAGCGGGGAGTTGCCCTCGCTGTGGCCGGTGATCGGCTCCAGCCAGTGCAGGAAGCGGTCGCCGATGCTGAAGAAGCCACCGGCGAAGACCGAGCCGACCGCCAGGACGATCATCGGGATGGTCATGACCTTCGGGGACTCGTGCGGGTGCGGTTCGTGGCCGTGCTCGTCGGGCTGCCAGCGCTTCTCGCCGAAGAACGTCATCAGCATCACGCGCGTCATGTAGAAGGCGGTGATGGCCGCGCCGACCAGGGCGCAGGTGCCGAGGATCCAGCCCTCGGTGCCGCCCTTGGCGAACGCCGCCTCGATGATCTTGTCCTTGGAGAAGAAGCCGGACAGACCCGGGAAGCCGATGATGGCGAGGTAGCCGAGGCCGAAGGTGATGAAGGTGACCGGCATGTACGTGCGCAGACCGCCGTACTTGCGCATGTCGACCTCGTCGTTCATGCCGTGCATGACGGAACCGGCACCGAGGAACAGGCCGGCCTTGAAGAAGCCGTGCGTCACCAGGTGCATGATCGCGAAGACGTAGCCGATCGGGCCGAGGCCGGCCGCGAGGATCATGTAGCCGATCTGCGACATGGTCGAGCCGGCGAGGGCCTTCTTGATGTCGTCCTTCGCGCAACCGACGATCGCACCGAAGAGGAGGGTGACGGCGCCGACCACGGTGACGACGAGTTGCGCGTCCGGGGCGGCGTTGAAGATGGCTCCGGAGCGGACGATGAGGTAGACGCCCGCGGTCACCATGGTCGCCGCGTGGATGAGGGCCGAGACCGGGGTCGGGCCCTCCATGGCGTCCCCGAGCCAGGACTGCAGCGGCACCTGGGCGGACTTGCCGCAGGCGGCGAGCAGCAACATCAGGCCGATCGCGGTGAGCTTGCCCTCGGAGGCGCCGGTCGCGTGAGCGAACACCGGGCCGAAGGCGAACGTCCCGAACGTCGCGAACATCAGCATGATCGCGATCGACAGGCCCATGTCGCCGACGCGGTTGACGATGAAGGCCTTCTTCGCCGCCGTCGCCGCGCTGGGCTTGTGCTGCCAGAAGCCGATCAGCAGGTACGAGGCGAGGCCGACGCCCTCCCAGCCGACGTACAGCAGCAGGTAGTTGTCGGCGAGGACGAGCAGCAGCATCGCCGCGAGGAAGAGGTTGAGGTAGCCGAAGAAGCGGCGGCGGCGCTCGTCGTGCTCCATGTACCCGACCGAGTACAGGTGGATGAGCGAGCCGACACCGGTGATCAGCAGGACGAACGTCATCGACAGCTGGTCGAGGCGGAAGGTGACGTCCGCCTGGAAACCGGCCACCGGCACCCAGGTGTACAGGTGCTGCATCAGGGTGCGGTGTTCGGGGTTCTTGCCCAGCAGGTCGGCGAAGAGGATCACGCCGAACACGAACGAGGTCGTCGACAGGAGCGTGCCGATCCAGTGGCCCACGCCGTCCAGACGGCGGCCGCCGACCAGGAGGACGGCCGCTCCGAGCAGGGGCGCCGCGATCAGCAGCGCAATCAGGTTCTCTGCGTTCATACGGTCCAGCGCCCCTTACAGCTTCATCAGGCTGGCGTCGTCGACCGAGGCCGAATGGCGGGTACGGAACAGCGACACGATGATCGCGAGCCCGACCACGACCTCCGCGGCGGCGACGACCATCGTGAAGAAGGCGATGATCTGGCCGTCGAGATTGCCGTGCATCCGGGAGAAGACGACGAACGCGAGGTTGCAGGCGTTGAGCATGAGCTCGATGCACATGAAGACGACGATCGCGTTCCGTCTGATCAGCACACCGGTGGCGCCGATCGTGAACAACAGGGCGGCGAGATAGAGGTAGTAGACGGGGTTCACTTCGACGCCTCCTCGGACCGCTTGAAGTCCACCGGGTCGATCGGGGTCCGCTCCAGGCGCTCCTCGGCCCGCTGCTCCAGGGCCCGCAGGTCGCCCAGCGCCTCCGCGGACACGTCACGGATCTGACCGCGGTCGCGGAGCGTCTTGCTGACCGTGAGCTCGGACGGGGTGCCGTCGGGCAGCAGACCGGCGATGTCCACGGCGTTGTGCCGGGCGTAGACGCCGGGGGCGGGCAGCGGCGGTACGTGCTTGCCCTCGCGGACCCGCTGTTCGGACTGCTCGCGCTGGGTCTTGGGGCGCTCGGTGCGCTCGCGGTGGGTGAGCACCATGGCGCCGACCGCGGCGGTGATGAGCAGGGCGCCGGTGATTTCGAAGGCGAAGACGTACTTGGTGAAGATGAGGGCCGCGAGGCCCTGCACATTGCCGTTGGCGTTGGCCTGGCCGGTGCCGTCGAAGTCCTTGAGGGAGGCGTTGGCGATGCCCGCGAGGAGCAGGACGCCGAAGCCGACCCCGCAGAGAAGGGCCAGCCAGCGCTGGCCCTTGATGGTCTCCTTCAGGGAGTCGGCGGCGGTCACGCCGACCAGCATCACCACGAAGAGGAACAGCATCATGATCGCGCCGGTGTAGACGACGATCTGCACGATCCCGAGGAAGTAGGCGCCGTTGGCGAGGTAGAACACCGCCAGGACGATCATGGTTCCGGCGAGGGAGAGGGCGCTGTGCACGGCCTTCTTCATGAAGACGGTGCTCAGGGCGCCGAGCACGGCGACGGTGCCGAGGACCCAGAACTGGAAGGCCTCACCGGTGGAGGTGGTGTAGGCGGCGAGCTGCGGGCTCATGCCTCCACCTCCTCTTCCTCCGGCGTCTCGCCCTTGGAGACGGCGACCTGGCGTACGGTCCCGGGCGCGGCCTCGGTGACCAGGCCCCGGTAGTAGTCCTGTTCGTCGGTCCCCGGGAAGATCGCGTGGGGCGTGTCGACCATGCCCTCTTCGAGGCCGGCGAGCAGTTGTTCCTTGGTGTAGATGAGGTTGGCGCGGCTGCTGTCGGCCAGTTCGAACTCGTTGGTCATCGTGAGCGCGCGTGTGGGGCACGCCTCGATGCACAGGCCGCACAGGATGCAGCGGGCGTAGTTGATCTGGTAGACGCGGCCGTAGCGCTCGCCCGGCGAGTAACGCTCCTCGTCGGTGTTGTCGGCGCCCTCCACGTAGATGGCGTCCGCGGGGCAGGCCCAGGCGCACAGTTCGCAGCCGACGCACTTCTCCAGGCCGTCCGGATGGCGGTTGAGCTGGTGCCGTCCGTGGAACCGCGGGGCCGTGGTCTTCTTCTGCTCCGGGTACTGCTCGGTCAGCCGCTTCTTGAACATGGCCTTGAAGGTCACGCCGAAGCCGGCCACCGGGTTCTGGAAACCGGGTTTGGTCTCCTTGGGCTCCTCAGCCATCGGACGCCTCCTTTCCATCCGTAGATCCGTCACTGACAGTGTCCGGTCCGCCACTGACAATCAGCTCCCGTTCCCGGCGCGAGCTGCGTCGGGGCACCGGTGGCAGTTCCTGTCCGGGCAGCGGCGGTACGGGGAATCCGCCCGCCATCGGGTCGAATCCGGCCTGCTCTGCGGCGGGCTGCGCGGACTCCTTGCCCTTGTCGCGGAAGATGTCGGCGACGAAGGACAGGAGCAGCAGGGCGAGGACTCCGCCGCCGACGTAGAGGGCGATGTCGGCGAAGTCGTAGTTCTGGTTGCGCAGGGTCCGTACGGTCGCGACGAGCATCAGCCAGACGACGGAGACCGGGATGAGGACCTTCCAGCCGAGCTTCATCAGCTGGTCGTAACGCACGCGCGGGAGCGTGCCGCGCAGCCAGATGAAGAAGAACAGGAGCAGCTGGACCTTGATGACGAACCAGAGCAGCGGCCACCAGCCGTGGTTGGCGCCCTCCCAGAAGGCGCTGATCGGCCAGGGGGCGCGCCAGCCGCCGAGGAAGAGAGTGGTCGACACGGCGGAGACGGTGACCATGTTGACGTACTCGGCGAGCATGAACATCGCGAACTTGATCGACGAGTACTCGGTGTTGAAGCCGCCGACGAGGTCGCCCTCGGACTCGGGCATGTCGAAGGGGGCG
Organism: Streptomyces sp. Ag109_O5-1; assembly: GCF_003814875.1. GTDB lineage: Bacteria > Actinomycetota > Actinomycetes > Streptomycetales > Streptomycetaceae > Streptomyces > Streptomyces sasae. The sequence goes on from NZ_RKQF01000001.1 coordinate 5,251,862, forward strand.
CGGTTGGTCTCGCCGACCATGGTGACGACGTAGATGATGAAGGAGACCGGCAGCAGCAGGATGTACCAGCGGCCCTGCTGCTGTTCGACGATCGTCGATGTCGACATGGACCCCGAGTAGAGGAACACGGAGGCGAACGCGGCGCCCATGGCGATCTCGTAGGAGATCATCTGCGCGCAGGAGCGGAGGCCGCCGAGGAGCGGGTACGTCGATCCGGAGCTCCAGCCGGCCAGCACGATGCCGTAGATGCCGACGGAGGCGACCGCGAGGATGTAGAGCATCGCGATCGGCAGGTCGGTGAGCTGCATCGTGGTGCGCGTGCCGAAGATGGAGATCTCGTTGTCGGCCGGGCCGAAGGGGATCACCGCGATCGCCATGAAGGCCGGGATGGCCGCGACGATCGGTGCGAGGACGTAGACGACCTTGTCCGCGCGTTTGACGATGACGTCTTCCTTGAGCATCAGCTTGATGCCGTCGGCGAGCGACTGGAGCATGCCCCAGGGGCCGTGCCGGTTGGGGCCGATGCGCAGCTGCATCCAGGCGACGACCTTGCGCTCCCAGACGATGGAGAACAGGACCGTCACCATCAGGAAGGCGAAGCAGAACACCGCCTTGACGACGACCAGCCACCAGGGGTCGCGGCCGAACATCGAGAGGTCTTCTGCGGCAAGGTACGGGCTCATGCCTCCACCTCCTTGGGGGCCTCACCGGCGGTGGCCGCCGGGCCGATGCGGACGAGGGAGCCGGGCAGGGTCCCGGTGTCGGAGGCGACGCCGCCGCCCACGGAGTTCAGCGGGAGCCAGACCACGCGGTCGGGCATCTCGGTGATCCGGAGCGGGAGTTCGACCGTGCCCGAGCCTGCGGTGACGGCGATGAGGTCGCCGTCGGCGACGCCGGCCTCGGCGGCCGTCGCGGCGGACACGCGCGCGTGGGCCGCGTGCCGGGTGCCGGCCAGGGCCTCGTCGCCCTCCTGGAGGACGCCCTGGTCGAGGAGGAGCCGGTGCCCCGCGAGCACCGCCTCGCCGGCCGCGGGCCTGGGCAGCGACGCCGCCGTCTCCGTCGGTTCGGAGGCCTTCGGCCCGTCCCAGGCGCCGAGCCGGTCCAGCTCCGCGCGCGCGGTGCGCAGATCGGGCAGGCCCAGGTGGACGTCCATGGCGTCGGCGAGCATCTGCAGCACGCGCGCGTCGGTGGGTGCGAGCCGCCTGGTCATCTGGTCGGGCTTGAGCGCGGCCTCGAACATGCGCGCCCGGCCTTCCCAGTTGAGGAACGTGCCGGCCTTCTCTGCGACGGCGGCGACCGGGAGGACGACGTCGGCGTGCTCGGTGACCTCGCTGGGCCGCAGCTCCAGGCAGACCAGGAGGCCGACGGCTTCGAGTGCCGCACGCGCGCGTGCCGGGTCGGGCAGGTCGGCGACCTCGACGCCGGCGACCACCAGGGCGGACAGTTCGCCCCGGACGGCGGCCTCGACGATCTGGCCGGTGTCGCGGCCGTAGCGGAGCGGGAGTTCGGCCACGCCCCAGACGGCGGCAACCTCTTCACGCGCGCGTGGATCGGTGGCCGGGCGGCCGCCGGGCAGCAGCGACGGCAGCGCGCCCGCCTCGATCGCGCCGCGCTCCCCGGCCCGGCGCGGGATCCACACCAGCCGGGCTCCGGTGGCGGTGGCGGCCCGTACGGCAGCGGTGAGGCCGCCGGCGACCGACGCCAGCCTCTCCCCTACGACGATGACGGCGCCGTCGGCGCGCAGTGCCTCGGCGGCCAGGGTGCCGGGCTCCTCCAGGACGACGCCGCTCGCGAGGGCGTCCAGCCACTCGGTCTCGGTGCCGGGTGCGGCCGGCAGCAGGATGCCGCCGGTCTTCTCCAGACCGCGCGTCGCGTACGTGGCGAGCGAGAACACCTTCTGCTTGCGTTTGCGCCAGGCCCTGCGCAGCCGCAGGAAGACGCCGGGGGCCTCCTCCTCCGACTCGAACCCGACCAGGAGGACGGCGGGTGCCTTCTCCAGCGAGGTGTAGGTGACGCCCGTACCGTCGAGGTCGCGGCCGCGGCCGGCGATCCGGGCGGCCAGGAAGTCGGCCTCCTCGCTGCTGTGCACGCGCGCGCGGAAGTCGATGTCGTTGGTGTCGAGGGCCACGCGCGCGAACTTGCTGTACGCGTAGGCGTCCTCGACGGTGAGCCGGCCGCCGGTGAGGACGCCCGCCCGGGAGCGGGCGGCGGCCAGGCCCCGCGCGGCGGCGTCTAGGGCCTCCGGCCAGGAGGCGGGTTCGAGGACACCCTGGGCGTTGCGCACCAGCGGGGTCTCCAGGCGGTCCTTCTGCTGCGCGTACCGGAACGCGAAGCGCCCCTTGTCGCAGATCCACTCCTCGTTGACCTCGGGGTCGTTGGCGGCGAGCCGCCGCATGACCTTGCCGCGCCGGTGGTCCGTGCGGGTGGCGCAGCCGCCCGAGCAGTGCTCGCACACGGACGGCGAGGAGATCAGGTCGAAGGGGCGGGAGCGGAAGCGGTACGCCGCCGAGGTCAGCGCGCCGACCGGGCAGATCTGGATGGTGTTCCCGGAGAAGTACGACTGGAACGGGTCGCCCTCGCCGGTGCCGACCTGCTGGAGCGCGCCGCGTTCCAGGAGCTCGATCATCGGGTCGCCGGCGATCTGGTTGGAGAACCGGGTGCAGCGGGCGCAGAGCACGCACCGTTCGCGGTCGAGGAGCACCTGGGTGGAGATCGGGAGGGGCTTCTCGTAGGTGCGCTTGCGGCCGTCGAAGCGGGACTCGGCGTTGCCGTGCGACATGGCCTGGTTCTGCAGCGGGCACTCGCCGCCCTTGTCGCAGACCGGGCAGTCCAGGGGGTGGTTGATGAGCAGCAGCTCCATCACGCCGTGCTGGGCCTTCTCGGCGACGGGTGAGGTGAGGTGAGTCTTCACCACCATTCCGTCCGTACACGTGATCGTGCAGGACGCCATGGGCTTGCGCTGGCCCTCGACCTCGACGATGCACTGGCGGCAGGCGCCGACCGGGTCCAGCAGAGGGTGGTCGCAGAAGCGCGGGATCTCGATGCCGAGTTGTTCGGCGGCGCGGATGACCAGGGTGCCCTTGGGCACGCTGATCTCGGCGCCGTCGATCGTCAGCGTGACGAGGTCCTCCGGCGGGACCGCCGCCGTTCCCCCCGAGGAGGGGGAACTCGTGGTCACGGTCATGCGTTCACCTCCGGGCGGTCCGCCCAGGCCGTCGACTTGGCCGGGTCGAAGGGGCAGCCCCGGCCCGTGATGTGCTGCTCGTACTCCTCGCGGAAGTACTTCAGCGAGGAGAAGATCGGGGACGCTGCGCCGTCACCGAGGGCGCAGAAGGACTTGCCGTTGATGTTGTCGGCGATGTCGTTGAGCTTGTCGAGGTCGGACATGACGCCCTTGCCGGCCTCGATGTCGCGGAGCAACTGCACCAGCCAGTAGGTGCCTTCGCGGCAGGGGGTGCACTTGCCGCAGGACTCGTGGGCGTAGAACTCGGTCCAGCGGGTGACCGCGCGGACGACACACGTGGTCTCGTCGAAGCACTGCAGGGCCTTGGTGCCCAGCATGGAACCGGCGGCGCCCACCCCTTCGTAGTCGAGGGGGACGTCGAGGTGCTCGTCGGTGAACATGGGCGTCGAGGAGCCGCCGGGCGTCCAGAACTTCAGGCGGTGGCCGGAGCGCATTCCGCCGCTCATGTCGAGGAGCTGGCGCAGGGTGATGCCGAGCGGTGCCTCGTACTGGCCGGGGCTGGCGACATGGCCGCTGAGGGAGTAGAGCGTGAAGCCGGGCGACTTCTCGCTCCCCATCGCCCTGAACCATTCCTTGCCCTTTTGCAGGATGGCGGGAACCGAGGCGATGGACTCGACGTTGTTCACAACAGTCGGGCAGGCATAGAGCCCTTCAACAGCCGGGAAGGGGGGACGCAGCCGCGGTTGGCCGCGGCGGCCTTCGAGCGAGTCGAGCAGTGCGGTCTCCTCGCCGCAGATGTACGCGCCGGCGCCGGCGTGCACGGTGAGGGTGAGGTCCAGTCCGCTGCCGAGGATGTTCTCGCCGAGGTAGCCGGCCGCGTAGGCCTCGCGCACGGCCTCGTGCAACCGCCGCAGGACGGGGACGACTTCACCACGCAGATAGATGAAGGCATGCGACGACCGGATGGCGTAGCACGCGATCACGATGCCCTCGATGAGGCTGTGCGGGTTCGCGAAGAGGAGCGGGATGTCCTTGCAGGTCCCGGGCTCCGATTCGTCGGCGTTGACAACCAGATAGTGCGGTTTGCCGTCTCCCTGCGGGATGAACTGCCACTTCATCCCGGTCGGGAACCCTGCGCCGCCGCGGCCGCGCAGCCCGGACTCCTTCACATAGGCGATCAGGTCGTCCGGTGACATCGCGAGCGCCTTGCGGAGCCCCTCGTACCCCTCGTGCCTTCGGTAGACGTCCAGCATCCAGGACCGGTCCTCGTCCCAGAAGGCGGACAGCACGGGTGCGAGCAGCTTCTCGGGGCTGGTGTCCTTGAGGTCGGGTACCACCGTCATCACTCCCCCTCCTCTGCGGACGGCGCGTCCTGGGATCCCTGGGCGCGCGGATGGACCACGCGCGCGGGTGCGGTCTCTCCCTTGGCCAGGCGGAGGCCGACGAGCGAGGCGGGTCCCGCGCTGCCGCTCTCCTCGACGGCTCCCGGCCGTTCGTCGGGGAAGCCGGCGAGGATCCGCGCCGTTTCCTTGAACGTGCACAGTCGCGCCCCGCGGGTGGGCTCGACGTCCCGGCCCGCGCGCAGGTCGTCGACCAGGCGTGTGGCGCTCGCCGGGGTCTGGTTGTCGAAGAACTCCCAGTTGACCATCACGACCGGGGCGAAGTCGCAGGCCGCGTTGCACTCGATGTGCTCCAGGGTGACCTTGCCGTCGTCGGTGGTCCCGCCGTTGCCGACGCCCAGGTGCTCCTGGAGGGTTTCGAAGATCGCGTCGCCGCCCATGACCGCGCAGAGGGTGTTGGTGCAGACGCCCACCTGGTAGTCGCCGGAGGGCCTGCGCCGGTACATGGTGTAGAAGGTGGCGACGGCGGTGACCTCGGCCGTGGTCAGCTCCAGCATGTCCGCGCAGAACTGCATCCCGGTGCGCGTGACGTGCCCCTCCTCCGACTGCACGAGGTGCAGCAGCGGCAGCAGGGCGGACCGGGAGTCGGGGTAGCGCGCGATGACGTCGCGCGCGTCCGCTTCCAGACGGGCCCGGACGTCGTCCGGATACGCGGGTGCGGGCAGCTCGGGCATGCCCAGGCTGATACCGCGCTCCGAAGAAGAGGTGGTCACCGGTCGACGCCTCCCATCACGGGGTCGATGGACGCGACGGCGACGATGACGTCGGCGACCTGGCCGCCCTCGCACATCGCCGCCATGGCCTGCAGGTTGGTGAAGGACGGGTCGCGGAAGTGGACCCGGTAGGGGCGGGTGCCGCCGTCGGAGACGGCGTGCACGCCGAGCTCGCCCTTGGGTGACTCGACGGCCGCGTAGGCCTGGCCGGGCGGGACCCGGAAGCCTTCGGTGACGAGTTTGAAGTGGTGGATCAGGGCCTCCATGGAGGTGCCCATGATCTTCTTGATGTGGTCGAGGGAGTTGCCGAGCCCGTCGGGGCCCAGGGCGAGCTGGGCGGGCCAGGCGATCTTCTTGTCGGGGACCATGACCGGGCCGGGCTGCAGCCGGTCCAGGCACTGCTCGACGATCCTGAGCGACTGGCGCATCTCCTCCAGGCGGATCAGGAATCGGCCGTAGGAGTCGCAGGTGTCGGCGGTCGGGACGTCGAAGTCGTACGTCTCGTAGTCGCAGTAGGGCTGGGCCTTGCGCAGGTCGTGCGGGAGGCCGGTGGAGCGCAGGATCGGCCCGGTGGCGCCGAGGGCCATGCAGCCGGCCAGGTCGAGGTAGCCGATGTCCTGCATACGGGCCTTGAAGATGGGGTTCCCGGTGGCGAGCTTGTCGTACTCCGGGAGGTTCTTCTTCATCTTCTTCACGAACTCGCGGATCTGGTCGACCGCGCCGGGCGGCAGGTCCTGGGCGAGTCCGCCGGGGCGGATGTACGCGTGGTTCATGCGCAGGCCGGTGATGAGCTCGTAGAGGTCGAGGATCATCTCGCGGTCGCGGAAGCCGTAGATCATGATCGTGGTGGCGCCGAGCTCCATGCCGCCGGTGGCGATGCACACCAGGTGGGAGGACATCCGGTTCAGCTCCATCAGGAGCACCCGGATGATCTTGGCGCGTTCGGTGATCTGGTCCTCGATGCCGAGGAGTTTCTCGACGGCGAGACAGTAGGCGGTCTCGTTGAAGAACGACGTCAGGTAATCCATGCGGGTCACGAACGTGGTGCCCTGTGTCCACGTGCGGAACTCGATGTTCTTCTCGATGCCGGTGTGGAGGTAGCCGATGCCGCAGCGGGCCTCGGTGACCGTCTCGCCGTCGATCTCCAGGATGAGCCGGAGCACTCCATGGGTGGAGGGGTGCTGAGGCCCCATGTTGACGACGATGCGTTCGTCGTCCGCGCGGGCCGCGGACTGGACGACCTCGTCCCAGTCGCCACCGGTGACCGTGTATACGGTGCCCTCGGTGGTTTCGCGGGCGGCTGCTGACTGCGTGCTCACGAGTACGACCTCCGCTGGTCCGGAGCCGGGATCTGGGCGCCCTTGTACTCGACGGCGATGCCGCCGAGCGGGTAGTCCTTGCGCTGCGGATGGCCCTGCCAGTCGTCCGGCATCATGATCCGCGTCAGGGCCGGGTGACCGTCGAAGACGATCCCGAAGAAGTCGTAGGTCTCGCGCTCGTGCCAGTCGTTGGTCGGATAGACGGAGACCAGCGACGGGATGTGCGGGTCGGCGTCCGGGGCGCTGACCTCCAGACGGATCAGCCGGTTGTGGGTGATCGAGCGCAGGTGGTACACGGCGTGCAGCTCGCGGCCCTTGTCGTGGAGGTAGTGGACGCCGCTGACACCGGTGCACAGTTCGAAGCGCAGGGCGGGGTCGTCGCGCAGGGTGCGGGCGACGCGCGGCAGGTGCTCGCGCTCGATGTGGAAGGTGATCTCGCCGCGGTCGACGACCGTCTTCTCGATCGCGTTGTCCGGGAGGAGTCCTTGTTCCTCCAGGGCGCCCTCCAGCTCGTCGGCGACCTCGTCGAACCAGCCGCCGTAGGGGCGGGTCGCCGGTCCCGGGAGTCGGACCGAACGGACGAGGCCGCCGTAGCCGGAGGTGTCGCCGCCGTTGTCGGCGCCGAACATGCCGCGCTGGACGCGGATCTCCTCACCGCCCTGGCCGCGCTGGCCGGGGAGGTTGTCGGCGGCGAGGTCCTTCTCGGGGTTGACCCCGTTGTGGCCGTTCGCGTCGCTCACCGCAGCAGCCCCTTCATCTCGATCGTGGGCAGGGCCTTGAGCGCTGCCTCCTCCGCCTCGCGGGCCGCTTCCTCGGCGTTGACGCCGAGCTTGGAGGACTGGATCTTCTGGTGGAGCTTGAGGATCGCGTCCATCAGCATCTCGGGGCGGGGCGGGCAGCCGGGGAGATAGATGTCCACGGGGACGATGTGGTCGACGCCCTGGACGATCGCGTAGTTGTTGAACATGCCGCCCGAGGACGCGCAGACACCCATGGAGATCACCCACTTGGGATTGGGCATCTGGTCGTAGACCTGCCTGAGCACCGGTGCCATCTTCTGGCTGACCCGGCCGGCGACGATCATGAGGTCGGCCTGTCGGGGTGAGCCGCGGAAGACCTCCATGCCGAAGCGGGCCAGGTCGTAGCGGCCGGCGCCGGTGGTCATCATCTCGATGGCGCAGCAGGCGAGGCCGAAGGTGGCGGGGAAGACGGACGCCTTGCGCACCCAGCCCGCAGCCTGCTCGACGGTGGTCAGCAGGAATCCGCTCGGCAGCTTTTCTTCGAGTCCCATGTCAAAAAGCCCCTCAGTCCCATTCCAGGCCGCCGCGCCGCCATACGTACGCGTAGGCGACGAAGACGGTGAGCACGAAGAGCAGCATCTCCACGAGCCCGAAAACACCCAGGGCGTCGAAGGTGACGGCCCAGGGGTAGAGGAAGACGATCTCGATGTCGAAGACGATGAAGAGCATCGCCGTCAGGTAGTACTTGATCGGGAAACGCCCGCCGCCGGCCGGCGTGGGGGTCGGCTCGATTCCGCACTCGTAGGCTTCGAGTTTGGCGCGGTTGTACCGCTTCGGACCGATCAGCGTGGCCATGACCACGGAGAAGATCGCAAAGCCTGCCCCGAGGGCTCCCAGTACGAGGATGGGCGCATACGCGTTCACCGCTCCTCGCTCCTCTCAGTCGGCACTGACTGGTGGCGGTTCGGCTGGGCTCACCCGCCTCGTCCGTCGCACGAACCCCGCGCGTCCCGGGCGAAGATCGCGAACATGTGAAGCAGGTCACAAGCCCAACTGCCTCGCATCTTATGCCCGCCGCTCTGTGATCTGCGACACGGGGTATTACACAAGCTTTGTGATCTCCACCACCTGACGATCGATCATGAAGTCGGATGAGTGGTGATCTTCGCACGCGAAGCGTTCACCTGATCACCAGAAGTGACATTTTCGACCGTAGGTGCAGGCGGGAGGGGGTCCGGCGCGGGCGTCTCAATATCAAGAGAGTTCCCCTGCATGCAAATTGGCGATGGACGGGCTGCCCTGATAGAGGACCGCATTCACACGTCAGAGGGAGGCGAGGGAGGCGGTGTGGACGCGTGCACGCGTTCACGAACTCAGAGGGGCTCCACTTCTGCCCCGATCCCCGCGCGAGACGCACCCCTCACTGCGACCGTTCCGTGACCTCCGCCACATCCATGAGAGACGTCTGAGAACGGGGCTTGGCCACCGACCGCAAGCGATGGTAAGCGGAGGGCAATTCGGACGTAATAACGAAAGAGCGTGATCACGGGCGTGATCACGAACGTCCAGAATGTCCGTTACGGCGTCAATAAGGAACGACACGCACGGGATTTACGGTCTCGATTGAGCAACTGTGGCGCAGCACACGTTTCTTGTAGATATGAAGGAGCCCCTGATACCGGTTGTTCCCATGTCCCACACCGCTCACATACGCAGCCACCGGAAGCCCCGCCGCAGCGCGACGACAAACATCGCCGTGCGCGCCGGAGTTGCCAGTGGCGTCCTCGGCATGGCAGCGGCGGGCGCGGCCTCGGCGAGTGCCGCCGAACCCGTGACACAGACGCTCGAACTGCCCATCCTGACGGCCGATGTGGCCACCCAGGTGGCTCAGTCCGCCGACGCCACGCAGCAGGTCGCCGCGAACTACTCGCTCCAGGCCGAGCGCGACGCGGCAGCCGCCACGGCCGCGAAGCAGGCCAAGGCGGACCTCGCCGACGCGCAGAAGAAGGCCGAGGCCAAGAAGAAGGCCGAGGCGGCCCGCAAGGCCGCCGCGGAGCAGGCCACCTCGCGCAGCGCCGAGCGCACCGCTCTCAGCGCCACCTCGGCCGGCTCCAGCACCTCCACGAGCTCGTCCACGGCGACGGGTTCGGCCGCCGCGGTGGTGGCCTTCGTGAAGGCGCAGATCGGCGACGCCTACGTCTCCGGCGGCACGGGCCCCAACTCGTGGGACTGCTCGGGTCTCGTGCAGGCCGCCTTCAAGTCGGTTGGCGTCAGCCTGCCGCGCGTCTCCCAGGACCAGTCGACGCAGGGCACCCAGGTCTCGCTGAGCAACCTGCAGCCCGGCGACATCCTCTACTGGGGCAGCGCCGGCAGCGCGTACCACGTGGCGGTGTACGTGGGCGACGGCATGTTCGTCGGCGCGCAGAACCCCTCCAGCGGCGTCGGGGAGCACCCGCTGTCGTACGACCCGCCGACCGGCGCGGTGCGGGTGCTCTGACCAACCCGATCAATACCGATCAATCTGGTCAACCCGGATAACTCGGGCACCACGCAAGCACGGTAGGGCCGCAGCCGCTCGGGGGCAGCGGCCCTTCCGGCGTTCCACGGGCCTGTCGTGGACCTTTTCCACGGGCCCGCCGTGGATGTTTTCCACAGGCCCGCCCGGCACGTTTTCCACAGGCTTCCCACGCAGCCGGTGACTCCTGGGATCCTCGACGCAGGCCGCTCGCACGGAGCGGTCCGAGACCCACGAAGGAGACACCGCGATGCCACGCGTCTTCGTCCAGGGAAACCCCATGGACCACTACCCCCGGCACGCTCCCGAGGCCGGGCGCGGTTCGGTGCGCCGGATCACCGAGACCGGTGAGGACGTCCTGCACAAGCCCTGCCGGGACGTCACCGAGTTCGGCCCCGACCTCGCCGCGCTCATCGACGACATGTTCCTCACCATGTACATCGCCGAGGGAGCCGGCCTCGCGGCCAACCAGGTCGGAGTCGATCTGCGGCTGTTCGTGTACGACTGCCCCGACGACCGGGGTGTCCGACATGTCGGACACCTTGTCAATCCCGTGCTGGAGTCGCAGGATCCGGCCGAGCGTCGGCTGCTCGACGACATCGAGGGCTGCCTGTCGGTACCGGGTGCCGCCATGGACGTACCGCGACCGGACCGGGCGATCGTGCGCGGACAGGACAAGGAGGGCAATCCGCTCACCATCGAGGGAACGGGGTATTTCGCCCGCTGTCTCGCGCACGAGACCGACCATGTGAACGGACGCGTGTATCTCGACCGGCTCTCCAAGCGGGAGCGGAAGGAAGCGCTGCGGCAGGTGGCGGACCGGCGGGAGGACGTCTACGCCCGCCGGGCCGCCAACATCGAGGCGATCGGCTCCTAGGAGCGGTCAGGCCTTCGGGGCCACCTTGCTGAGCCCGTTGATGATGCGGTCCATCGCGTCGCCGCCGGTCGGGTCCGTGAGGTTCGCCAGGAGCTTCAGGGTGAACTTCATCAGCAGCGGGTGGGTCAGGCCGCGCTGGGACGCGATCTGCATGACCTTCGGGTTGCCGATGAGCTTCACGAAGGCGCGGCCCAGCGTGTAGTAGCCGCCGTAGGTGTCCTTGAGGACGCGCGGGTAGCGCTGCAGGGCCAGTTCGCGCCCGCTGGGCGTGGCCCGCGCGTGCGCCTGGACGATGACGTCGGCGGCGATCTGGCCGGACTCCATGGCGTAGGCGATGCCCTCGCCGTTGAAGGGGTTCACCAGTCCGCCGGCGTCGCCGACGAGCAGCAGGCCGCGCGTGTAGTGGGGCTGGCGGTTGAAGGCCATGGGGAGGGCGGCGCCGCGGATCGGGCCGGTCATGTTCTCGGGGGTGTAGCCCCAGTCCTCGGGCATGGAGGCGCACCAGGCTTTGAGGACCTCGCGCCAGTCCAGTTCCTTGAAGGAGTCGGAGGTGTTCAGGACGCCGAGGCCCACGTTGGAGGTGCCGTCGCCCATGCCGAAGATCCAGCCGTAGCCGGGAAGGAGGCGGTCCTGGGGGCCGCGGCGGTCCCAGAGTTCCAGCCAGGACTCCAGGTAGTCGTCCTCGTGGCGGGGGGAGGTGAAGTAGGTCCGCACGGCCACGCCCATCGGGCGGTCCTCGCGGCGGTGCAGGCCCATCGCGAGGGAGAGCCGGGTGGAGTTGCCGTCGGCGGCCACGACGAGCGGCGCATGGAAGGTGACCTCGCGCTTCTCCTCGCCGAGCTTGGCGTGCACGCCGGTGATCCGGCCGGTGCGGTCGTCGATGATCGGGGCGCCGACGTTGCAGCGCTCGAACAGCCGGGCGCCGGCCTTCTGCGCCTGGCGGGCGAGCTGTTCGTCGAAGTCGTCGCGCTTGCGGACCAGGCCGTAGTCGGGGAAGGAGGCGAGATCCGGCCAGTCCAGCTGGAGGCGGGTGCCGCCGCCGATGATGCGCAGGCCCTTGTTGCGCAGCCAGCCGGCCTCCTCGGAGATGTCGATGCCCATGGCGACCAGCTGCTTCACCGCGCGCGGGGTGAGTCCGTCGCCGCACACCTTCTCGCGGGGGAACTCCGTCTTCTCCAGCAGCAGTACGTCTAGTCCGGACTTGGCGAGGTGGTACGCCGTCGTGGAGCCGGCTGGCCCCGCGCCGACGACGATGACATCGGCGGTGTTTTCGGAGAGGGGCTCGGTCACGGCGGGGGCTCCCCAAGGCTCGAAATCTGCGTGCCGACCGGCACTGGACATGGGCAGTCTATTCAGCGGTACTGATCACCCGGCTGAAGGGCTGCCCCTGTGAACCGAGCTCTCCCCGCGGTACGACTGCGTGTGCCCACGCACGAGGACGCGTTCGCCTGGCATCGGGCCTTCGACGACCCGGAGGTCATGGAGTTCCACGGCGGCAGGTCCGCGGAGGTGTCCGTCTACGAGGAGCTCACCGCCCGCCAGCGCCGGCACGACGCGGAGCTCGGCTTCTGCCTGTGGACGATGGTCGACGACGCCGGGCGGGTCATCGGCTTCACCGGCGCCCAGCCGTGGCCGCACGAGTGGGGGCCCAGGGGCGAGGTGGAGATCGGCTGGCGGATCGCACGGGAGTGCTGGGGCAAGGGGTATGCGACGGCGGCGGCGCTGATGACGCTGGAGCGGCTGCGGGCGGCGGGCGTGCCGAAGGTGGTGGCGATGGTGCGGCCGGGGAACGAGCGGTCGGTCGCGGTCGCCCGGCGCCTCGGCATGGAGCAGGCGGAGACGTTCCCGCACCCGCGGTTCGCGGAGGACGCGCTCTGCTTCCGGCTCGACCTGCACGACGGCAGCACAGACCGGTAACGCAGACCGGCACCACAGATCGGTAACACAGAGTAACGATCTGTTACAGAAAGACACTTGGCGCTTCCGGTCGCCGTGCGTCGGGAGTTACCCTTCCAGTACCGCTGGGGGTGACATCTGTGCGTATAACACCCAAAACACCCGAAGTGCGCGTACCACGGCTGGTCGGACTGATGGCCGTGGACGCGCGTGAGACCGCCCACGCGCGAGGGCTGTCCCTCGACGCGCCGGACCGGCCGGACTTCCATCTCGCGGTCGTCGACTACGTCGTACGCCAGTTCCCGCAGCCCGGTGCCGAGGTGCCCCGGGACTCGATGGTGTACGTGTGGTTCGACTTCGGCGAGGGCGAGGGAGGCGGGGGCGTGCGCGAGCCACGCATCCCACGGCCGCCGAAGGGCGGGCTGCAACGGGAGCTGGACCGGCCCGGGGACCGGCCGGGGGACGCCTTCGAGGTGAGCAGCCTGTGAGTTCCCGGCCGGGGCTCAGGCCTCCTTGAAGCCCCGGTGCAGGGCGACGATCCCTCCGCTGAGGTTGCGCCAGGCCACCTTCGACCAGCCCGCCTCGCGCAGCCGTCCGGCCAGCGCGGGCTGGTCGGGCCAGGCGCGGATGGACTCGGCGAGATAGACGTAGGCGTCCGGGTTGGAGGAGACCGCACGGGCCACCGGCGGCAGCGCGCGCATCAGGTACTCGGTGTAGACGGTCCGGAAGGGCGCCCAGGTCGGGTGCGAGAACTCGCAGATCACCACCCGGCCGCCGGGCCGCGTCACCCGGTACATCTCGCGCAGGGCCGCGTCGGTGTCCTGGACGTTGCGCAGTCCGAAGGAGATCGTCACGGCGTCGAAGGTGTCGTCCTTGAACGGCAGCTTCGTCGCGTCCCCGGCGGTGAAGGGCATCCATGCGGTGCGCCGCTTGCCGACCTGGAGCATTCCGAGGGAGAAGTCGCAGGGCACGACGAAGGCGCCGGCCCGGGCGAACGGCTGGGAGGAGGTGCCCGTGCCGGCCGCCAGGTCCAGGATCTTCTGCGCGGGACGTGCGTCGACCGCCTTGGCGACCTCCTTCCGCCAGTGCCGGTCCTGGCCGAGCGACAGCACGTCGTTGGTCAGGTCGTACCGTTCCGCCACGTCGTCGAACATCGAGGCGACTTCGTGCGGCTGCTTGTTCAGGGAGGCGCGGGTCACGCCCGCCATTCTTGCAGCACGCCCTTACGGAAGAAGCTTGGGCTTCTTCTTCGCGGCCACGTCCTCCACCCAGCCGCACAGCACGACGAAGACCGCGATCAGGATCCAGCCGACGCCGAACATGAACCACTGGCTGTCGAGCGGGAGCCACTTCTCGAACGCGGGCACGTTCCACATCTGGTCGATCAGCGGGACCGCGAGGATCAGCGCGATCTCGTGCCAGAGGTAGATCGTCACCGCGCGCGCGTTGAAGATCGTGACCGCCCGGTCCAGCTTCTTGAACCGGGCCAGCCAGGCAAAGTCGATCTTGAAGTACGCCTTCGCCCACATCAGCAGCATCACGAACCCGGCCGACCAGAAGGCCTGGGCCAGGGGGTTCTCGTCCAGGTCGTACGTCCCGAAGTCGGCCTGGTGCGAGAAGGCGTACCAGCCGCCGTAGCCGAGCGCGGCGAGCGAGCCCACGACCACCAGGGCCGGCTTCATCCGCTGGAGCACGCCGTCGCGGTGCGCGAAGCCGAGGATCCAGCAGAAGAGGTACGTCGACAGGTCCCACAGGGCGCTGCCGAAGCGGTTGTCCGGACCCGACCAGACGAAGTTCAGGACCAGGATCGGGGCCAACGACGCCAGCAGCACCGGGACCGGGGCCTTGCGGAAGACCCACAGCAGGGCCGGGGACAGCAGGACGAACCACAGGTACGTCCTGAGGTACCAGAGGATCTCCCAGGCCTGCTCGCCCCACGCGTTGCCCGGCGGGTCGCCGAGCGGCACGACCCAGTAGACGATCTGCCAGCCGGGCAGCCAGTCGTGGATCAGCATCGCCATGACGACGAAGAAACCCCAGAACCAGAACGGGGGCAGCAGACGGCGCAGGCGGCTCTTCACGACCTTGAGCGCGGGGCGCTCCAGGGACTTCGCCATGAGCGTGCCGGCGAGGCCGAACATGATGCCCATGGAAGGGAACACCATCCCGCACCAGGCCCAGCCGAAGGTGTGGTAGGTGACGACCCGGATGAGGGCGACGGCACGGAGGGTGTCGAAGTACCGGTCGCGTCCGGCGGACCTGGGCTTGGGCTCGGACGGAGGCTCGGACTCGGACTCGGACTCGGACCGCGGGTCGGGGGCGGGCCTCGGCTCCTCGACGACGGCCACGGGCTCCCGCACGGGCTCCGGCTCCGGCTCCACCGGCGGGAGCGGGGCGGTCTGCTCGGGCGCCGGGGTGTAGCCGTAGTCGACGTACTGCTGCTGTTGCGGGTACTGCTGCTGTTGCGGATACGGATGCTGCGTGTACTGCTGCTGGCCGCCGTACGGGTTCTGGTCGTAGCCGTAGCCGTAGCCGTGCTGGTACGGGTTCTGCTGGTCCCAGGTCATCAGCCGCTCACCCCCGCCGGGGTGCCGACCTCGCCCGTGCGCTTGAGCTTCTGCCAGCGCAGGCGGCCGCCGGTGAGGGCGGTGATGCAGGAGTGGATGAGCACGAGGTACATCATCTGCCGGTAGGCCAGTTGCTGGAGCGGCATCATCAGCAGGTAGCGGTACTGCTCCTTGTCCAGCCGGAACGCATAGGCCGCGCAGGCGAGTTGGATGCCGAGCACGGCGAGCCAGGCCAGCAGGGCCGCCTCGAAGTCGACGAAGATCATGGAGTAGACCGTGAAGACGTCGATGAGGGGGGCGAAGACCGGGGTGACGATCTGGAAGAGGACCACCAGAGGCATGCCCACTCGGCCGAAGCGGCCCGAAGGGCCCTTGTCCGTAAGGGACTTGCGGTGCTTCCAGAGGGCCTGCATGGTGCCGTACGACCAGCGGTAGCGCTGGGACCACAGCTGCTTGAGCGAACCGGGCGCCTCCGTCCAGGCCTTGGCGTGCTCCTGGTAGACGACCCGCCAGCCCGCGCGGTGCATGGCGATGGTGATGTCGGTGTCCTCGGCAAGGGTGTCCTCGCTCATCCCGCCGACCTGGAGCACCGCGTCGCGGCGGAACGCTCCGATCGCGCCGGGGATGGTCGGCATGCAGCGCAGCAGGTCGTACATGCGGCGGTCCAGGTTGAAGCCCATCACGTACTCGATGTGCTGCCAGGCGCCGATGACCGTGTTGCGGTTGCCGACCTTCGCGTTGCCGGCGACCGCGCCGACCTCGGGGTCGGCGAAGGGCTGCACCAGCTGGTACACCGCGTCCGGCTCGAAGACGGTGTCGCCGTCCATCATGATGACGATGTCGTAACTGGCGTTGCGCACACCGTTGTTGAGGGCGGCCGGCTTTCCCGCGTTCTCCTGGCGGACGACCCGGACGTTGGACATGCCCAGCTTGTCCGCGGCGGCACGGGCGATCTCCGAGGTGCCGTCGGTCGACCCGTCGTCGACGACGATGATCTCGATCGGGTGGGTGCTCTGCGCCAGCGACTCCAGGGTGTTGGCGATGCACTCCTTCTCGTTGTACGCCGGGACGATCACGCTCACCGGCCGGGTGACCTCCGGCCCCCAGCTGAACCGGCGTTTGTTGCGCTGTCTGTAGTGGCGGCGGGCGATGAGCAGCATCATCCCGAAGCGGCTCATGACGGCGATGCCGACGACCAGCAGCAGGCAGGAGAGGATCGGTAGGGCCCATTCGGCGATCGCGACCGCCACGATGAGGGCCTTGCCCTCGTAGAGGGTCATGCCGGTGGCCGTGCGGTGGGCCGCCTGGAGACGCCGGACGGCGGTGACGGAGCCCTTCCCACCGCTGTTCGGGGCGGTGCCGCTCTCGCCGTTCGGAGCGTTCTCGCCGTTCGGGGCGGTGCCGCCGGGCTGGGAACCAGTGCCGGTACCGGCGGTGCTGCCACCGGCGGCACCGGTGAGCGTGCCGGCCTCCGTGACCCCGGTACCGGTCGTGCCGGTCGTAGCGCTCGAAGCGCTCGTGCCGTTGCTCGCGGCCGCGGCCTCCCTGTTCGCCGCGTTCCGCTTCTCGACGACGCCGCTGATCGTGGTGAAGGTGTAGCCCTTCGCCTTCATCTTCTCGATGTACTGCGGCAGCGCCTTGATCGTCTGCGAGCGCTCGCCACCGGCGTCGTGGAAGAGCACCGAGGCGCCCTTGTTCTTCTTCGGCGTGGCCCACTTGATGATCTTCGAGACACCCGGCTTCTTCCAGTCGTCGCTGTCGGTGTCCACGAAGACGCTGGTGTAGCCCTCCTTGCCGAGCTTCTCGTAGACCGGCCAGCTGTAGTTGTCGATGGCGTCCGTCTCGGAGGAGTACGGCGCGCGGAAGAGGGTCGTCGTGATCCCGGCCGCGCCGGCGAGCGCGAGCTGGGTCTGCTGCATCTCGCGGTTGATCCGGGCGTCGCTCTGGTACGACAGGTCGACGTGCGTGAAGGTGTGGATGCCGACCTCGTTGCCCTGCTCGACCATCGACTTCACGATGCTCGGGTAGCGCGACACCATCGAGCCGACCAGGAAGAACGTGCCGGGCACGTCGTACTGGTCGAGGATCTTGAGGACCTGTGGGGTCCAGGTCGGGTTCGGGCCGTCGTCGAAGGTGAGCGCGATGGTCTTGGAGGGGACGGAGACGGTGGTCGCCTGGCCGCCCCGGAAGGTCAGGATCGGCCCGCCGTCGAGGATCTTGTCGGGGACCTTGCTGGCGCTGGCGCCGGTGCGGACCCGGTTGTCGCCGCCGACCTCTGCGCGCAGATAGCCGTCGAGCAGCATCACGCAGGTCAGCGCCAGCAGGAACAGCAGGGCGAGGATGACACGTGGTTTCTGCAGCGCCGCGGCCCGGCCCGCCGCCCGCTCGATGCGGGAGGGGGCGCGCCTGCGGCCGCGCGAGGACGTCGGTGTAGTCATGGGGAGAGGCCTGCGTTTCCGGTCAGTTGGCGGTGGCGGATGCGAAGGCGGACGGGGTGGCGGTGGCCGAGGGCAGTGCCGACGGGCGCCCGCTGGGCCCGCCGATCTGCCGGCCGATGCCGCCCTGCGGGCGTTCGCCGCCGGGGGCGCTGCCCCCGCGTGCGAAGTCGGGGATCAACGAGGACGGGGTGAGCGAGGTGCCCCAGCCCATGAAGGCGGCGCCGAGCACTCCCGCGTAGGCGAGGCAGACGACGCCGAGAAGGACGCCGACGCGGCGCAGCACCTTGGACCGGCGTCCGGAGGAGTCGACGAAGACGGGCCCCTCGGCAGACCCGTTGCCTTGTTTGCGGCGGCGACCGCGCACGGTGGCGTGGCTTTCGATGGCAGGCTCGGATTGCATTGCACAGACATTAGGGAGTCTTTATGTGACCGCCTTCGGAGTTCATGTGAGGCCCCCGTGAGAAACGCCTTAACCTGTCTTTTCCCTGAGAGATTCTGTGAACACCTGCGGCGGTCATCGAGGGCGGTAATCTACCTGAATACCCCTTTCATGATGCCCGATTGGTCCGATTCGCAGCCTTCCTTCCATGAGTTTTCTATGTATCTGCTGGACCTTTGAACACCACGTCCGTGTGAGACGTTTTCCTTTCGAATCAGGCTTTGTTTCGAGGCTGAGACACAAATCACGAGAGCGGGTGCATCTTAATGCGGGGTTTCCTGAGGCCGACCGCTGGGCTTAGCTGCCTGTTTGCCATGGCAGTGACGGGGTGTTCCTCGGGCTCCGACGGCACGTCGGACGCGGCGCCCGCGCCGCCCGGGCGGGCCTCGTCCTCCCCCAGTGCGGCCGACGGATCGAACGGGTCGAACACGTCGTACGCGCCGTACGTCAGCGCGACGGAGGCCGCCGGCACAGACGACTCCGGCTCGCCGTCGACGTACAACCTGGCCTTCGTGATCGCGAGTGGCAGCAGCTGCACGCCGAAGTGGAACGGGACGGCCGCGATCGGGAGTTCGGCGGTGAAGTCGCGGCTCTCCAAGCTGAAGGCGGACGGTGCGACGGTCCGGGTGTCCTTCGGCGGGGCCTCCGGGAAGGAGCTGGCGACGACGTGCTCCAGCGCGTCGAAGCTGGCCGCCGCCTACGGTGCCGCGCTGGACGCCGCGGGCTCCACACAGGCCGACTTCGACATCGAGGGCGACACGCTGACCGACTCCGACTCGGTCGCCCTGCGGTCACAGGCGATCGCACAGCTCCAGAAGGAACGGTCCGGCCTGGAAGTCTCCTTCACGCTGCCCGTGATGCCGTCGGGGCTGGACTCCGACAGCCTCGCGCTGCTGGAGTCCGCGAACAAGTACGACGTGCAGGTCTCGACGGTCAACATCATGACCATGAACTACGGCGAGTCGTACGACGGGGACATGGGCGACTACGCGGTCACCGCGGCGAAGGCCACGCAGAAGCAGCTGAAGAAGGTGTTCGGGCTGTCGGACGCGGACGCGTGGGGCGGGATGGCACTGACCTCGATGATCGGGGTGAACGACGTCGACGGGGAGACGTTCTCGCTGTCGGACGCGGCCGATGTGCGTGCGTTCGCCGAGGAGAAGGACATCGCGTGGGTTTCGATGTGGTCGACGTTCCGGGATGTGCAGTGTGCGAGCGGGAGTTCGGGGACGGATGACGCCGCGACCGACTGCAGTGGGGTGAGTCAGAGTTCGGGGGCGTTCGGAAAGGCGTTCGCGGGGTGAGTGCCCAACCGCGGGCCGTATGTGGCTGGTCGCGCCCACGCGGCGGAGCCGCACATCGATACAGCCCCACGCCCCCGAGGGGCGCTCACTACTTGCGTCTATGAACCAGTCGCCCCGCGCACACCGTTGCGATGCACGCGCCTGTCTCGTCGAACACTGCCAGGTCGGCCCGGTCGCCTTCGGTGATCGCCGTCCGTCGGGCCGTCCCTGGGAGCACCGCCAGGTCATTGCGCTCCACGGCCGCCCGTAGTTCGGGCGAGTCGACGTACTGCTCCAGGACCGCCACCGCCCCCAGCTTCAGCACCGCGTGCACGCGCTCGCGCGGGCTGGGGGCGGCCGGGAGGGGGCCGTCGTGGATGTGGGCGGGACCCAGGTCGCCCGGCCAGGTGCGGACCCGTGCCCGGGGGAAGCGGGCGCGCAGGTCGTCGTACGGCCCCACCGCGCCGATCCGGTCCCCTCCGACCACCACGGCGCCGTGCTCCACCGGCTCGGCGTCCCAGGTGACGAAGACCCGGTCCGCCGTGTGAATCGTCTCCACGGCCGGGTCAGTTGGTGGTGAGGAGCTTCAACTCCGGGTGCGCCGTGCCGCCCTCGATCGCCGTCGAGGAGATGTGGGACATCACCCGCTCGTCGACGGGGTCGTTCGCCGGGTCGTCGTGGACGACGAGGTGCTCGTACGTCGTGGCGCGCTGCGCCGGGACGCGGCCCGCCTTGCGGATCAGGTCGATGATCTCCAGGCGGTTGGAGCGGTGCTTGGCGCCGGCCGAGGAGACGACGTTCTCCTCCAGCATGATCGAGCCGAGGTCGTCCGCGCCGTAGTGGAGGGAGAGCTGGCCGACCTCCTTGCCGGTGGTGAGCCAGGAGCCCTGGATGTGCTGGACGTTGTCGAGGAACAGACGGGCGATCGCGATCATCCGCAGGTACTCGAAGAGCGTGGCCTGCGTGCGGCCCTTCAGGTGGTTGTTCTCGGGCTGGTAGGTGTACGGGATGAAGGCCCGGAAGCCGCCCGTGCGGTCCTGGACGTCCCGGATCATGCGCAGGTGCTCGATGCGTTCGGCGTTGGTCTCGCCGGTGCCCATGAGCATCGTCGACGTGGACTCGACACCCAGCTTGTGCGCCGTCTCCATGATCTCCAGCCAGCGCTCGCCGCTCTCCTTGAGGGGCGCGATGGCCTTGCGGGGGCGCGCGGGGAGGAGCTCCGCGCCGGCGCCCGCGAAGGAGTCCAGGCCCGCCTCGTGGATGCGGGTGATGGCCTCCTCGACGGAGACGCCGGAGATCCGGGCCATGTGCTCGACCTCGGAGGCGCCGAGGGAGTGGATGACCAGCTGCGGGAACGCGTCCTTGATCGCCTTGAAGTGCTTCTCGTAGTACTCGACGCCGTAGTCCGGGTGGTGGCCGCCCTGGAACATGATCTGGGTGCCGCCCAGCTCGACCGTCTCCGCGCAGCGGCGCAGGATGTCGTCGAGGTCGCGGGTCCAGCCCTTGTCCTTGTCCTTGGGGGCCGCGTAGAACGCGCAGAACTTGCACGCCGTGACGCACACGTTCGTGTAGTTGATGTTCCGCTCGATGATGTACGTCGCGATGTGCTCGGTACCCGCGTACTTGCGGCGGCGTACGGCGTCGGCGGCGGCGCCCAGCGCGTGCAGCGGGGCGTCGCGGTAGAGGTCGAGCGCCTCTTCCGGGGTGATCCGCCCACCGGCAGCGGCACGGTCGAGGACGGACTGAAGGTCGGCCTTCTCGGTCACCGGCGCGTCCCTTTCATAATGGCTCGTCATGGCTCGGAGTGGCTCGTAATGGCTTGTGGGCGGACCGAACCAGCCTACGCCAGCCCTTCCGACGGCCCGACCTCAGGCTGTGTACGCGCCGACCAGCAGTCCCGCGAACGCCCCCGCGATCAGGAACGGGCCGAACGCGATCGCCGTCTTGCGCCCGGCCCGCCGTACGGCGACGAGCGCACCGCCGTACAGCGCGCCCAGCAGGAAACCGGCGAAGGTGCCGAGGAGCACGGTGGGCCAGCCGTACCAGCCGAGGACGGCGCCCGTGCCGAGGGCCAGTTTCACGTCGCCGAAGCCCATGCCGCCGGGGTTGACGAGGAAGAGGACGAAGTAGGCGGCACCGAGGGCGAGGGCCGCGTAGAGGGAGGTGAGCCAGTGACCGGCGTGCTCGGGGAGCAGCGCGGCCACGCCGAGCAGGGCGAGGGCCGCGGCGGCGAAGGGGAGGGTGAGGGGGTCGGGGAGCCGCTGGACGCGGAAGTCCACCACCGCGAGCAGCACGCCGACGGGGGCCAGGAGCAGCCAGACGGCCAGTTCGGGGCGGGTGCCGGTGGCGAGGGTGAGGGCCGCGCAGACGAGGGCGGTGGCCAGGGCCAGGGGGGTGGCGCGGGGGGTGCGGGGGGCAGGTGCGGGTTCGTCGCCGGGGGCGGTCGCGCAGTCGCCGCAGTGTGTGCGGCCCAGCCAGCCTCTGACGGGGTGGCCTGCCGGACACTCCTTCCGCCACTCCTCCCCCGCCGGTACCGAGAAGCGGTACGCGGCGCGGGGCAGCAGGGCGCCGGCCGCCGTGCCCCAGAGGGCGGCGGCGGCCGGCAGGGCGAGGTCCAGGGCGGTCATCCCGTCGCGGCGGCGCCGTCGCGCCAGGTCGGGAGGAGCTCGTCGAGCAGGGCCTCGGTGCGCGGGGGCAGGCCGCGCGCGCCGCTGCGGGCGATCAGGTCGGCGGCGAGGGCGCGGACCCGGTCCGGGTCGCCGGTGGCGTGGGTGGCCCGCAGCAGCTCGTTCCAGAGGCGCTCGTCGGCCGGGGCGGTCCGCAGCGCCGCGCCGAGCGCCTCGATCGCCTTCTCCGCGCGGTCCTTCTCCAGGTGGAACGCGGACAGGGCGAGACCGATGTCGGCGACCAGCAGCGGAAGCTGGGCGTCGATGATCTCGTGGGTGAGCCAGCGGTAGCGGCCTTCCGCGCGGTCGGCGAGCAGCGGGCCGCGGACGAGGACGAGTGCGTCGGTGAGGAGGCGGCCACGGACCGCGCGGCTCTCGGCACCCTTGCCCTGGGTGGCCTCGTAATAGAGGGAGCGCAGGACGTCCAGGTCGGAGACGACCGTCTTGGCGAGCACGAGCCGGCCGGTCCCGTCCGTCCGCAGACGCACGCTGCCGTCGGGGTCGGTGCCGAGCCAGCCGCGCAGCCGGTCCAGGAGGGCGTCACGGACGTCCTCCGTCACCCCGCGTGGCCACAGCGCGGACGACAGCACACGCGGGTGCACACCCTCGCGGTGCAGGAGCAGCAGGGCCAGGGCCTCGTGGAGAAGGGCGCTGCGGTCCCCGTCCGGGGTGTCCAGGCCGATGATCTCGTACGGCCCGACGAGCCGCGCATACACCGCGGGGCGGCCCTGCTCGCTGATGTCCACGAGGAACGGCGGGGTGTTGGTCGGCCCCTCCGGGTCGTGCTCGGGGTCGGCCTCCACGAACAGCTCGACGACCGCGCGCTGTTGCACGGCGGGCAGCAGCTGGGCCTGGAGTTCGAGGCCGAGGAGCGGGGCGAGCAGCCTGCCGTCCGGGGTGATCTCCATCGCCCAGGCGGCGCCGGGCAGGTCGTCGTTCTCGCTGCCGACCATGTAGCCGATGCCCAGCCGGGCGGCGTCGGCGGCGAGTTCGGCGAGTCGCAGCGCGTCCTCGGCGGACGGCTGGGTGGCGAGCAGCACCAGGTGCGGGGCCCACCGGGTGTGCTGGACCGGGCCGGTGCGGCCGGTGAGGACCGAGTCGTGCCCGGCGGCGCCCAACGCGCCGCGCCGCTGCCGGGTCTCGGCGGCCATCGTCTCGAACAGCGCCTCCACGTCGTCGAGATGGCGCAGCCGGTTGGGGGCGAGCGGGGTGAGGTCCGCGCCGAAGCCGACGAGGGTGATGGTCATCCGGTCCGACCAGCCGTTGGTGGCGAGTTCGGCGGCGACGGAGGCGAACACGGCGGCCCGGTCGGCCTCCCGGCCGCTCAGCGAGACGATGCCCGGCACGGCCTCCAGGTTGAGCAGCAGCCGCGAGTCGTCCATGGTGCCGAGGCTGACCAGACCGGGGTAGGGCGCGGCCGCGTCGGTCTCCTCGTACTGCTCGGCGTCCGTGCGGGACAGCGTCCAGAACGTCTGGTCCTGGCCCAGCTGCCAGGGCGCCGGGGGTTTGCCGGCCGGCTGGGCGAGTTGCAGATGCAGATCGCCGTGGCTGAGCCAGGCCGCGTAGACGACGGGCAGCGAGCGGGACTCTGCGGTCAGGGCGGCGGCCAGGGCGCGGAGCGAACGGTCGAGCAGTCGGACGCCCTCCGGGTCCGCGCCCACCAGCAGCGCGTCCTGCACGTCCTGGGCGTCGCCGGTCGGGGTCGGCGGCTCCATGCCGCGCCGGCCGCCGACGGCACCGAGCGCCGACTGCCACAGGGCCTGCCTGCGCCGGCGGCCGAGGGCGGCGAGCAGGCCGGCGGCGAGCAGGGGGGCGCCGAGGAGAGCCTCGGGCAGACCGAAGGAGTGGCCGGAGGAGTGGCCGGAGGAATGGCCGGAGGAATGGCCGGAGGCCTGGCTGGAGGAGTTGCCGCCGGACTCCTGCGCGTGCGTCGCGGGAGTGGCGGTGCCGCCGGCCGCGCGCTGGCTCGGCACGGTGATCTGGGCGGTCGCGCCGTCCTGGTCCGCGTGCTGCCCGCCGCCCTGCTCCTGGTGCTGCTGGTGCTGGGTGTGGTCGCCGGTCTTCGCGTAGTCGCCGATCTGCTGCCGGACCTCCGGGGAGACGCGTGCGTCGGGGTTCTCGACGAGTTCGCCGCCGTGCGCGTCGCCCGGCATCTCCATGATCCAGCCGGGGCGGATGAGGCTGGCCTCGGAGAGGCGGGAGCCGTCGGGCTGGATGCGGTCCTTGTTGAGCTCGTAGATCTCCTTGTAGCGGCGGCCGTCGCCGAGGTGGCGCTGCGCTATCTCCCACAGGGAGTCGTGGTGGCGGCCCTCGGGGGGCTGGATCCGGTAGTACTTCGTCGCCCCGTGGGTGGCGGTGGAGCCGTGTTCGGCCTGGGCCGCGGCGTGGCTGGCCTGCTCGGCGAGGGCGGCGGCGGTGCTCTTCGCCTGCTCCTGCTGCTGGGCGAGGATGCCGGGGGTGGCCTGGGCGGCGGCGACCGTGCCCTTCTGGTTGCCCTCCAGGCTGTGGCCGAGCTGCGAGAGGCCCGGGGTGAGGCTGGCGGCGGTGGCGCCGACGAGCAGCAGCGCGGCGACGAGCTGCCGTGCGAGCAGCTGGCTGGGGCCGGCGCCGGGGACGCGGCTGGGCAGGCCGACACCGGAGACGGCCGCCTTGACCTCGACCAGCACACAGGCCGTGAACTGGGCCCAGGCCAGCCAGACGACGGCCGTCAGGGCGTTCAGGAACGTATCGACGCCGATCGGCTGCGACAGCCACTCCATGCTGGGGGCGCTGTGCGGCAGCGGCCAGCCGACCGTCACGGCGAGGGCCCCGGGGACGCCGACGACGAGCACGAGCAGCGCGACGAAGGCGAGGAACGCCTTGACGAAGTCCCCGAACGTACGCCGACGTACCCGCACCGGCTGCGGGGTCCGGTTCCGCGGACCCGACGGATTCCCCGTCGGTCTTCCCGTCGAGCTTGATGTGCTGCGTCGCGCCATGGCGGGTGTCCTGGGTCGTCGTGTGTGGAAGGGGTGGGCCGGGGGCGCATCGAGCCTATCGAGGTCCCCTTGACGATCCTATTGACTGGCACCGACACCGTCGAAGGGGAGAACGGCGAACGGCCGCCCGGTTTCCACCGTTTCGTCAATCGAGGCCCAGTTGGCCGGAGTTACCGTCACCGCGCCCACACACCACCCCTCCACACACCCCACACATCCCCCCAGGAGCACCCGAGGGACTGTCACACCCCCCTGATAGCTTCGTTCCCAGCTGCACACATGACGAACTCCGGGGGAGACTCGACCGTGGCCCGCCGCACCCTGACCCTCACCGCACTGACGGCCACCACGGCCCTGCTGCTGACCGCCTGCGGCGGCAGCGGCGGTCACAGCGGTGGCGGGACGGACGACATCAAAGGCGCGAACACAGGGTCCGGCGGCCCGTCCGCGGCCGCGTCCGCCTCTGCGTCGTCGGCCGCGTCCGGTGCCAAGCGCCCGGCGATCACCCTGCCGGGCAGTTTCCGGTTGACGTTCGAGAACTGGACGAGCGGTGACGCGGTGAAGCAGGCGGTGCTCGACGACGCCAGGGAAGAACTCCGGGCAGGGTACGCGGCGATCATCGCGGACAACCCCGACAGCACGGCCGTCACCTTCTACGACAGCGCGGGCGTCGCCCCGCAGACCAGGGCGTGGATCAAGACGTACACGGACAAGGACCTCACCGTCATGGGCAGGCTGCCCGTCTTCGGCCCCAAGGTCGTCGTGGGGAGCGGCGGGAGGGGAGCGTCCGTCAGCTACTGCACGGACGAGAGCAAGGCGTACACGAAGAACCGCAAGACGGGCAAGGAAACGGGCAATCCCGCGGGCACGAACCCCTATGTCGTCTACACGGTCTCGATGGCGAAGAACGCCCAGGGCGTCTGGCAGAACACGTCCGTCCACTCGACGCGGGGCGGGTGCTCCCGGTGAGGCCGCACCGGCGCGGCATATCCGTACTCGCGGGGTCGCTCGTCGTGGCCCTGCTCGGCGCCACGCCCGCCGTCGCGATCGGGGACGAGGGCACCGGCACGCGTGGCGAGGCCGAGGGCAACCAGCTCTCTGCGTCCGCGGGTTACTCCCGTATCAAGGTCACCCGGATCAGCGGTCCCACGGGCGGCAGGCTGGGCACCGTCTCGTCCACGGACGTGAACTGGAAGCCGCCGCCGTGCTGGTACGAGCCGGTGTTCACCCCCGCCCAGCTCAAGGACTTCGCCGAGAACGACGGTGTCGGCGACGCCGGCATGCGCGACTGGTGGAGCGGAACGCAGCTCTGGACCGGCCACTTCAAGGACGGCAAGGACTCCGTCACCATCTTCACCGAGCCGCAGAGCGTCGCCGGCTACAAGAACTACAACCTCGGCAAGGACGGTTACTTCTGGCGCGGTGTCGCTCCGGACGGGATCAATTCCATCGCGAACACCTCGCGTTGCAGCAAGCTGATGTTCTGGGTCCCGGCCGGCCAGGTCCCCGACGACCCGGACGCGCCCACCCCCGAGACCCTCGCCGACTACGCCTACAACAGGATCAAGGTGCCCACCACCTCGGTCGAGCTGAAACCGGCGGCCAGGTCCACCGTCAACCTGCCGACCTGGGCCTGGCTGGACAAGGGCCGCTTCCAGGAGGTCAAGGTCCGCGCGGAGCTGCCCGGCACCGGACTGTGGGCGGAGACCACCGCCGAGCCCGTCGCCCTGCACCTCGACCCGGGCACGAGTGACGCCGAGACGTTCCCCGCCTCGGGCGACTGCACGATCGACGCCGACGGTTCGATCGGGGCGGAGTACCGGCCCGGCGACGGGGACGAGGACCCGCCCTGCGGCGTCCGCTACCTGCGGGCCACGCACGGCACGCCGTACCGGCTGACGGCCTCCGTCACCTGGCGGATCAGCTGGCGCGGTTCCGACGGCAGCGGCGGCGACCTCCCCGACGGTGTCTTCGGCGACACCCAGGAGATCACCGTCCAGGAGATCCAGTCCGTCAACCGCTGACCCGGAGCGACGACAGCAGGAAGCGGGTCAGGGCGGAGGTGGCGAAGCTGATCGCCGCCACGCCCTCCTCCGCGCGGAGTTCGACGACCGTGCGGGCGTCGCCGTACGGCCGCACCTGTACGTTGCCGAGCGCGGCCGGGCCCGCCAGGCCCTCCTCCAGCAGGGCTCGCGCGAAGGTCCAGGTGACCTCCTCGCCGTCCAGCGAGATCCACGGCGGGAAGACGAAGTGCACGGCCTGCGGGTCGGCCGAGGTGTAGCGGAGGGTCGCGGGCACCGCCACCTCCTGTTCGTCGGCGGTGAGCAGGCGGGCGCCGGTGGGCTGCTCGAGCGTGATGGGCACGGGTCTTCTCCGGGGGTGCGGTGGGGCCGTCGTAGAAGTGAGAGCAGTCGTCGGCGGCCTCATTACGCGGGAAACGCAGGCAACTTGAGTGACTTGTATCACTTTCTTATGCGCTTGAAACTGTGCTTGAAAGTTTTGCCATCTACCCTGACAAACCCTTTCCCCGCCCCACAGCCGGCAACTGGAGCGTTCCGCCATGCACGACGGTTCCTCTGCAGTGATCAGCACCACCGCGTACGCCCGGATCTACGAGGAACAGCAGCCGCGGCTCGTCGCGTACGCGCGTTCGCTCACCCGTAACACCTGGGTCGCCGAAGACCTGGTCGCCGAGGCGCACTTCCGGGTGTGGCGACGGCTGGCCGAGGGGCACGAGATCGACAACGTCTCCGCGTATCTGACGACGACCGTCCGGCATCTCGCGATCGCCGCGGCCAAGGGGGCCCGCGAGACGCCCAGGGACCCGCAGGGCGGCGACGATCCCGCCGAGCCCGGCCGCCACGGCGACGACCCCGCCGACCAGGTCTCCTCCGTCGACCTGCTGGTGCGCGTACTGGCCCAGTTGCCCGAACGGTGGGTCAAGGCCCTCTGGCTGGCCGAGGCCGAGGGACAGCCGCTCGCGCAGATCGGGCCGCAGCTGGGCACCAAGGAGGGCGCCACCGCCGTCCTGCTGCACCGCGCCCGGGAGGGCATGCGACAGGCCTTCCTCGGCACCCAGACCGGCGCCCCGGACGACCCCGCCTGCCAGGTCCATGTGAGCCGGATGCCGGCGTATGTGCGCGGCACCGCGACGGAACGTCAGTCCGACCGGCTGCTCGGCCATGTGGACACCTGCGACGACTGCCGGTCCCGGCTCGCCGCGCTGATGAGCGCCAACGACCGGCTCCCCGCGCTCGTCGGCCCGGCGCTGCTGGTGTTCGCGGTCGGCGGTACGGCCGGCAGGTTCCTGCTCACCCTGACCGCCGCCGGGGCCTCGGCCGGCGGCCACGGCAGCGGGCTGTTGCACGGGATGCGGCAGGCCACCACCGTCGGCGGGACGAAGACGCCTGTCGCGCTCGCGGCCGGCGCCGTGGTGGCGGGGGCGGCCGCGCTGGTGCTCGTCCTCGGCCCGGGTCACTCCCCCTCGGTACCGAGCCGGCGAGCTCCGGTCGCCGACGCACCGGTGGGCAGGGTGCCGGTGACCGGGACGCCGGTGGCGCCGG
The DNA here is from genome assembly GCF_003814875.1 of Streptomyces sp. Ag109_O5-1. Taxonomy (GTDB): domain Bacteria; phylum Actinomycetota; class Actinomycetes; order Streptomycetales; family Streptomycetaceae; genus Streptomyces; species Streptomyces sasae. The sequence goes on from NZ_RKQF01000001.1 coordinate 5,280,440, forward strand.
AGGAGTCGCCCGCCACGACGCCGGTGGCGGTGGCCGTCAAGGACGGGGAGGGCAGCGCCGAAGGGGCGGCCGCGGGCGGTTCCGGGGGTACGGGCGGCGGAGTCCGTACGGTCGTGTCGCAGCCGTCGGACGGAGCTCCGGCCACGCCGGATCCGGGCGGGACGGCCTCCGGAAGCAGGAACGGGGACGGGGATGGCAGCGGCAGCACCGCTCCGCCCGTGACGGCCGAGCCGTCACCGTCCGAACCGTCGCCGTCCCAGCCCGCGGACCCGGACCCCTCTCCCCCGGCGGAACCCACGCCCCCTGCCCCGTCGGAGGACCCCACTCCCCCCGCCGGGCCGACGGACCCGACTCCCGTGGACACCCCGCCGGCCGACGACCCCACCCCGGACCCGGTCACCCCGCCCGACGACGGCTGCCCGCCCCCGCACGGCATCACCGCCGACAAGGCGAACGGCAAGGCAAACGACGGGAACGGCAACGCAACCGGCAACCGCAACCGCCGAGTCCCGAAGCAGCGGTAGCAGCCGTCGGGCCGGTGGTGACCGTCAGCCGACCTCGTTCTCGGCGGTCGCCTCGCCGTGCACCACGATCGCACCGCCGTAGAACATGCCCGTGAAGACCGGCTCGTAGGTCAACTGGACCTCGACCTGGACCTGTTGGGCGTCGGCGGCGGTGCAGTGCGTGCCCGCGATGTCGGCGGTGGACATGTCCATCTCGCGGGCGAAGGTCTTCACCCGGGCGTCGCAGTCCTGGAAGTTGATCGGCGCAGCGCCCTGGTTCTCGTACAGCGCTTCCTTGTCGATGTCCTGGGCCGCGTAACGGGCCGCCTGCTCCGCGATGTCGGCGGCCCGTTCGCGCTTGGAGATGGACAGGCCGCCGTCGATGACGAAGGCGGACAACGAGAGGAAGACCAGGGCGAAGATGATGACCGCGCCCGCGCCCGAGCCCCGGTCGTCCATGCGGAGCCGGCGCGCGGCCCACCAGGTGCGCAGCAGTGCGATGCTCACGCCGACCTCCGGAACGGGTCGAGCGGCGAGGAGAAGCTCGCGGAGAGGGTGGTCGGGATGTCCAGGCCCAGCATGGCCAGGCCCCGGACCTCGCAGCTCACCTCGACCGTGAAGATGGTGTCGGGCGCGAAGCCCTCGCTGGTCTGTACGACGGAGACCGGGCCGGAGCAGACGTCCGACAGGTCGGCGTCGGCGGCCTTCTGGGCCTCCGACATGGCCGTGGCGTGGTCCTTCTGGATGGAACCGGCGCGGGCCGCGTCACGCGCGGCACCGTCGATCGCGCCCCGCCCGTCGACGAGTTGGCCGAAGGCGACGAGGACGAGGATGAAGAGGATCATCACCGGGGCGAGGATGACGACCTCGACGGTCGACAACCCCCGGTCGTCCAGGGCTGTCTCCTGAGCGGAGCACTGCGGGGAGGACATCTAGTTCGTATCCTCCACGAACCGCTCCACCGGCCCCGACGACTGCGCGTGCACCGTCAGGTCCAGGCCCGGGAACACCGTCGGGATACGGGCCGAGATCTCGACGCCGACCGTGTTCTGTTCCGGCTGGAGCATCTTCACATCGGGCGCCAGCACCAGCTGCGGCCCGAGTTGGCTGATGTAGGAGTCGACCACGTCCTGCGCCTCGCCGCGCCAGGCGCCGGGCTCCGCGTCGGCGGTGGCGCGGGCCTTGCGGGCGCCGGCCTGGGCCGCCGCCTGGGCCACGTGGTCCGCGAAGAAGTACAGCGCGAACTGCACGGTCGCGAAGATCATGAAGAAGAGGACGGGGGTGAGGAACACGAACTCGATGGCCGTCATGCCCGAGTCGCCCGAGTCGCCGCGCGCGGCGGCCACCCGGCGGCGCACCCAGCCGCGCAGGCCGCTGCCCACGACGCCCACGCCGCCCGAAGACATCCCCGTCGTCACCCCGTCACCCCCGTCGCCCCGTCGTCGTACGTCCGCCCGCTCAGCAGGTCTTGCTCGCGCTGGCGCCCTTGATGCAGTCGCCTACCTTGTTGGCGCCGTCGCTCAGCGCGGCGTTGATGATGGCGGCCACCACGCCGACGATCGCGACGACGACCGCGGAGATGATGACCCATTCGACGGCGGAGGCACCGCGGTCCAGTTCGCCGGAGCGGGCCCGCTGCACACGGCCCTGCAGGAAGGTGACCATGAAGTCCATCGCCGGGATCCCGGTGCTGAAGTTCCGTCGGTTCATGATGACTTGTCCTCTCGATACAGCAGTTGGCGAAGGTTCTCGAATCAGCTCGTCCGGAACACAGAACATCAGCCCACCTGGAACACCCGCATCGCCGCCGGGAAGATCAGGAAAACCAGGAAGCCGGCGCACAGCAGCAGCTGGGCGACGAGCATCGACTGGGACTTCTCGCCCGCGCTGCCCTCGATCTCGGCGAGTTCGCGGTGGCGCATGGTCTCGGCGCGGGAGGCGAGGGACTCACGGACCTTGGCGCCGTCGTCCGCGACCAGGGCGAGGGAGGCGGAGAGGTCCTTGAGCTCCTCCACGCCCAGTTCCTCGCCGAGCGCGCCCAGCGCCTGCCACTGGCTGACGCCGGTGATACGGGCGTCGGCGAGGGCGTTGCGGATGCGCTGGTTGGCCCAGCCGTCGGAGACCTCGGCGGCCGCCATCAGGGCCTCGGGCAGGCCGCGGCCGCCGGCGAGGCTCATCGACACCAGGTCGAGGTAGGCCCCGATGACCCGCCTGAGGTCGCGGCGCTTGTCGGCCGCGTCCCGTCGTACCTCCAGGTCGGGGAGGAAGAAGAACAGGGCCGCGCAGACCAGGGCCAGCCAGACCGGGATGACCGGGCTGCGGCCGAAGCCCATCGTGTAGACGACGGCGAACAGGAACGGACCGAAGATCAGGCCGGCCGCGGCGAGCAGCACCTTGGTCGCCAGGAACTTCTCCCAGCTGCGGTCCAGGACGGCGAGGTCGGCGCGGAGCGAACGCTGTTCCCAGCCCTGCTGCCGGTAGAAGTCGGCGACGCGCTCGCCGACTTCGGCGCGCAGCGAGCCGAACCTGCCGGTCTCCCGCGTCTGCCGGGCGGACTCGTACGCGGCACCGCGCGCCCGCATCGCGTCGATCCGGGCGACCTGGGCGACCGCGCTGCGCTTGGCGGGCATCAGGGCGCGGACCAGGGCGTAGACACCCAGGCCCAGGATCACGCCGACGACGATCGGCATCGTGAGACTCATCGGCGTGCCCCTTCCTCGGTGGGCAGCGTCTGCTGACCGGGCTGCCCCGGCTGTCCGGCCTGTCCCGGCTGTCCGGGCGCGGTGCGGGGCGGTCGTACGAACTGCACGGAGGACTGGTCGCGGACCAGGAACCGTTCCGGCGTCTCGATGGTGGACAGCTTGCGCAGCCACCAGAAGCCGAGCGCGAACAGACCGCAGACCAGGGCGAGTACGAGCTGGCCGACGGCGGTGCCGTACGGCGCCACGAACTCCCGGTTGAAGACGGAGAGGCCGAGGACGAACGCGATCGACACGGCGACGACGATCTGCACCGAGCGCCGTGTGGAGGCGCGTTGGGCCATCACGCGCTGGCGCATGTCGACCTCCTCGCGCGCCGACTTGGCCAGCGCGCCCAGTACCTGGCGCAGACCGGGGCCGCGGAGGCGGGCGTTGAGGATGAGCGCGGCCACGATGATGTCGGCCGAGGCGTCGTTGATCTCGTCGGCGAGGTGCTGGAGCGCGTCGGGCAGCGGGGTGCGGGAGCGCAGCCGGTCGACGAGGGCGTCGAGGTGCGGCCGCAGGATCGGTGCCGCGGCCCGTGCCGAGGCGGGGATGGCCTGCTCCAGGCCGACCGCTCCGGCGATCGTGTCGCGCAGCGACTCGGTCCAGGAGGCGAGGGCCTCCACCCGCTTCATCGCGGCGCGTTCCTCGGCGGCGCCGCCGAACAGCTTGTCCCAGAAGAAGACGAGGACACCGGCGGCGACACCGGCCACCGCCCAGCGGGTCAGCAGCAGTACGGCGAGGCCGATGATGGCCGCGAGGGAGCCGCGCTGGCCGGCGAACCGGATGAGCTCGGCGGCCCGTTCGTTGGCCTTCTGCTTCTCGTGGTCGGGCTTGGCGGGCAGGCCGCGGATCGCCAGGACCAGCAGCGCGAGTCCGCCGCCGACGGCGAGTCCGCAGCCGAGGGCGTAGAGGACCGAGGTGGAGAAGAGCCCGCCCATGGAGCCCAGGGAGTCCAGGTTCATGTCACGTCACCCCCAGGACCCGTGCGGCTGGTAGCCGTAGGCCATCAGGTCCTCCAGGCAGGCTATGGGCGCATGCGGTACGACCCGGCCGTCGTGTGCCTCCGCGAACACCTCGCTGGACAGCACCCGGCCGTCGACGCCGTTGACCTCGCGGACCGAGGTGACCACGCGCTGGAGACGGCCGCCGGTCTGGTAGTTGTTGCGCCGCTGGATGAAGACGACGAAGTTCACCGCGCCCGCGATCAGCATCTGGCTGGCCTCGATGGGCAGCCGCTCGGAGGCCTGGAGCGCGTAGGTGGAAATACGGTTGAACACTTCGCTGGAGCTGTTGGCGTGGATCGTGGACAGCGAACCGTCGTTGCCCTGCGACATCGCGTTCAGCATGGTCACGATCTCGTCGCCGAGGACCTCGCCGACGATGACCCGGGAGGGGTTCATGCGGAGCGACCGGCGGACCAACTCGGCCATGGCGATGGCGCCCTGGCCCTCCGAGTTGGGCAACCGCTCCTCGAACGCGACCACGTTGGGGTGCAGGTCGTGGAAGGTGTCGAGCCCGAGCTCCAGCGCCCGTTCGACGGTGATGAGCCGCTCGTGCGGCGGGATCTCGTTGGCGAGCGCACGGAGCAGGGTCGTCTTACCGGCGTTCGTCGCACCCGCGATCATGATGTTCTTGCGGGCGCGGACCGCGCAGGCCATGAAGTGCGCGACCTCGGGCGTCAGCGTGCCGTTGCCGACCAGGTCGGAGATGAAGACCTTGCCCATGCGGGCACGCCGGATGGAGAGCGCGGGGCGCCGGGTCACGTCCATGACGGCCGACAGCCGCGATCCGTCGGGCAGCCGCAGGTCGAGCTGCGGGTTGGCGGAGTCGAACGGGCGGGACGACAGTCCCGAGTACGCACCGAGCACCTGGATGAGCTCGATGAGCTCCTCGTCGGTCTCGGCGACGGGATCCCCCTTGACCTCCCGTCCGTCGCTGTAGCCGACGAAGACCTGGTCGCTCCCGTTGATGTCGATGTTCTCGACGTCCGGGTTGTCGAGCAGCGGCTGCAGCCGCCCCACGCCGAACAGCGCCGCGTGCACGGCGGCGGCGTACTGCTCCTCGGTCTCCGCGTCGAGCGGGGTGCGCCCGGCGTTGATCTCCGCGCGGGCGTACTCCTCCAGGATCTGGGCTATGACCGCGCGGGCGTACTGCCGTTCGTCCTCGGTGGACATCGGCGTCACACCGGACGCCTGGTCCTGCCGGCGCTGCTCGGCGATCCGGTCGCCGGCGTCCTGCCGGAACCGCTTGACCAACTGGTGGTCGACAGCCGTCATCGGCCGGCCCCCGCGTGGGGCGCCTGCGTGGGTACGGTCCAGGAGGCGCCGTACTGCTGGTGGAGGTCGGCGGTGACCTTGCGGGCCGAGCGGATGAGCAGGGACTTGTCGAGGCGCCCGCGCTTGCGGCCGGCCAACTGGTCGGCTCCGGCGGGGTCGTCGGCGATGGTGCCGACCACGCGGGCACCCGTCTGGGCATGTACGAGCATGTCGTTGACCTGGTTGACCAGCTTGCCGGAGCTCGACGGGTCGGCGATCAGGACGACACCGATCAGCGGGGTCGCGAGGGCGGCGGCACCGCGCGGACCGCCGTGCAGCTTCTGCGCGAGGGCACCGGCACGGTCCCGGACCCGGGCGAGCGCCTCCGGCTCGGTGCGCGAGACGAGGAGGACGAGCGCCGCGTGCGGGAACAGCTCCACGGCCGGGGTGTCGCCGCTGATCCGGCCGCAGTCGGCGATGACGTCGGCGGGGGCGTTCGGAGAGTCGGCGAGGGCCGCGAAGGCGTGCCCGAGGGTGGGCCACAGCCCCGCGAGACCGGCGGCGTGCTCGGCGATCCCGAGCCCGACCAGCACCTCGAGCCCGCCGCTCAACGGCTGGACGTGGTCCCAGAGTTGGTCGGGTACGAGCCCTCGCCGCGCCGTGGCGGCGATGGACAGCATGCCGGTGTTGGGGTTGAGCGGTCCGCCGTGCGCGGCGGCACTGCGGTAGACGAGGTCGCCGCCGGCCGGGTCGGCCTCGGCGAGCAGGACCCGGCGCGGCCAGACCGCGGCCAGCGCGACGGCCGCGGTGGTGACGCCGGGGGAACCCTTGTCGGCGGCGATTGCGATGAGCGCCATGGGGTGGAGGCCGCCTTCTAGTTGCCGTTGCCGGGTACGAGGACGAGGGCGACCGAGCCGGTCGCGGCGGCCTGGGCCAGCGCGGCGGCGGCGTCACTGTTCACGGTGAGTGTGACGGCCAGGTTGGTGCTGCTGACGAAGTCGCTGCTGCTCTTGCCGTCCGGCACATAGCTGACCTTGGCCTGGCCGACGATCGGGGAGTTGCCGCCGGACGAGGAGGTACCGGAGGAACTGCCGGTGGTCGTGGAGCCGTTGCTGCTGACGCGGTAGGCGGCGACGACGTCACCCACCTTCAGCCCGGCCGGGTACTGGCCCTCCTTGAGAGAGAGGCCGACGGTGGCCTTGCCGGCGGCGAGCGTGGAGCCGCTGCCGAACATCTCGCCGACGGCGACGGCACCGGCGGGGATGGTGCTGACCGCCTTCAGCTTCTTCAGGGCGTCCAGCTGGGACCACTTGATGTAGTGGATGCTGTCGTCGTCCGCGACCAGCACGGAGGTCACGTCGTCCTTGGTCACCGAGGCCCCGGCGGGGATCTCCTGGGTGATCTTGATGACCTCGATCCGGTTGCCGGCCTGCAGCACGAGCGTCGTCGCACCGAGCGCACCGAGCAGGATCAGCAGCACCGCGAGCGCCGCCAGCGCGGGCTTGCGCTCCCGGGGGGCGGTGGGAAGCCGGTCACCGGCCGAAGGCTGAGCCGGACCGGCGGAACGACCGGCGCCCGCCCCCGTACGCTCCTGGATCTTCACGCAACCGCTCCCCGTTACACCCAAGACATTGTCTGTCAAGAACTCTGAAACTCTGTCAACGCTTTGAAAGCGGACACTCCACACCAACCACCCCGACTCGGCCGAATACTCGGCCGTGGGGCGAGTGTCAAGCGATCGCACCGTATCAGCCGCACATAAGCCCCTCAAGGCGCGCCCGGACACCTTGACCTCACCGACATCGGCGTTGCGATCTGCAACGCCGGTGACCTGTGCGGCGGTTGGGGATACGGGGACGCGGCGGCGAGCCGGACTGTGCGGCGGCGAATCCCGAACTCCCCGCCCGCGCACGGTCCACGCCCGCGACCGTCACCATGCACCCATGAGGCCTGCACGAATTGCTCACGCCGTTCCGCCCGACACACGTCGCGGTCGTCGCCCGGCGCGCGCGAGCGCGCGATGACAGCGCCGGCTGAGTAGAATCACCCGGTCGGGTGAATGTTCATTGCCGTGAATGACGTGGGGGCGCCAGACCGTGATCGAGCCGTCGTACCGCCAGTACTGGAAGCCTCCCGAGAGCGAGGAGCTCGTGACGCGCGGCAGGGTGTCCTTCGCGACGGGGGCCGCGGGATGGGTCGAGGGCCGGCGCTGGTTCCGGGATCCGGAACGGCGGGACATTCAGGGGGAGTTGGCCGGATGGCCGGCGGGGCCGTCGTATCGTCGGCGCTCCTGGTTCGAACGGTTCGTGCGGGACGGCATGGTGGAAGTATTCGCCCTCCTGCTCACCCTCGTCTTCGGACTGCTCGGAGGCAGCCCGGGCCGGTCCGAGGAGCTCGGCAGGAGTGAGGACCCGGAAAACGAGGAGAAGGACTTCCCGGTGCTGTGGGCGGCCCCCGGCACGATCGCCCGCACGCTCCCCTGGCAACTGGACCCGGCCCGCTGTCCCGACACGGACGTGACGGAGCTGGTCCTGACCGACCGCCGGCTGCTGGTCGTCGGGGGGCTGAAGGATCCCAGGAACCCCTGGGAGGAGGTCCTCTGGGAGACGGACCGGAGCGCGGTCGCCGCGATCGAACGGCGCCCGTTCTCCAAGGGCGGGCACGACTTCACCGTCACCTTCACGGACGGCTCCTGGTGCCGTCTGACGTCGCTGGAGGGTGGGTCCCTGCTTCGCCGGCTGACGGCAGCCTGAAGAAGACACGGTTAGACCGTGACCCGGACGGTCTCCGCCAGTTCGTCGGTCAGCTCGCACAAGACGTCCGTGCCGGCCTGGGCCTGCCAGGACGTGAGCAGGACGAGCGCCCACTTCTCGTCGGCACGGATGCCGTACGCACAGGTCTCCAGCACCGTCCCCAGCCCGTCCCGGCCGACGTCCTGGACGTACGCGTGCCGCACTCGCACCGCCGGTCCCACGGGGAGGGTACGGAGTTCAGCCTCGGGCGGGCGGTAGGAGACGGGTGTGGGGGCGGCCAGATAGCGCTGGAGCAGTTCGACGGTCATCGTCGGATACGTGTCGTCGGTGAGCAGCGCGGAGAGCTCGATGCGGGCGAGTTCCCCGAGGCGCGGCTCGGGGACGTACGACAGCGCGGTGATCGGGCCGCGTTCACGGGAGTCGGCGGCGGCTTCGCGGAGTTCGGCGGCGAGGGCGCCGAGCAGCTTCGGCTCGTCGCCGTCATCCGGGCCGACGAGCCGCCGGGCGGCCTCCGCAGCCCAGGCGGCCAGGTCGACGGACGTTCGAACGGGCAGCGCGACGGCGTCCTCCGGGGTCCGCAGATGAACCGTGGCAGCGGCGAACTCGGGCATCAGGCCATCCATTGCAGGGTGCGGGCGACGGAGTCGAACAGCGTGACCAGGGCCTCCACAAGCGGCTCCAGCGGTGGCGCCGTCGGCGTGGAGAAGGAGAGCAGCAGCCGCTGATCGCTGTGCGGGACGGCGAGGTAGACGTCCAGATGAGCGACGGCGAGCTTGTTGCCGTCGGGGTCGTCGGGGGCGGGCCGACGCAAGTAGCGGTGGCGTACGGCGGGTCCGGCGGGGAGGTCGACGAGCGCGACGGCGTCGTTGTCGGCAGCGTGAAGGGCGAGGGAGCGGGCGATGTCGGCGAGGTCGCCGGGCTCGGTGCCGGGTGAGGGCCGCAGTACCGTCACGACCAGACCGGCGGAGACGGGGACCTGGCCGAGGACCTGCTGGACGAAGTACATCTCCACACCGCCGTTGGCCTGCGCGGCCTCGGCCTGCGCCCGCATCCGCTCCGCGAGCGCGGCCTCCAGCTGCGGCGTGGCCTGCGTACGCCGCAGCCCCCGCTTGACCAGCTTGTCGATGCGATGCGTCCAACGCTCCGGACTGTCGAGCACGATCCGCTCCCATCCGTCGGGGACGGCGAGGCGGTAGTCGGAGGGGGGTGGGGTGGGGGTGGTGGCGCGGGCTTTCGTGCCGTCGGTCATACGTCCACCCCGCCCGGCCCGCCGGCCCGGTTGCTCCGCCTCGAGCGCCAGGGGATCAGGGCGACAGCGGCCACTGGCGCGAGGACGAGAACGACGGCGGCCCCCAGGCAGAGATAGTCGATGACGCCGTTGTCGAGGTCCGACCTGTGTCCGAGGAACGGCCGGTAGTGTCCGGCGGGATCGACCACCGCCTGCGTCCTCGTGCCGACCATGGTTACGTCCGTGCACCACTTGTCGTTGTCGAACACCTGCCGGATCGCCCCGTCAGGGAGCTTGACGCGGCAGTACAGAGTGGTCACGCCGTGCGATCCCCGGTCGACGGCCTTGGCGTACGTGACGGTGGTCTCCTGGCCGCGGACCTGGAGATACCACCTGTCGGCTTGCTGGGATCCCAGCCAGACCAGCACGACGTAGGCGGCCACGACCAGCCCCCGTAGGACGGGACCACCACGCCGCAAAGGGGCGGACACTGCCGTCCAGATCACAGCCATGCCCCAGACCAGGCCGACGAACACCGCGTACCTGCCGATGAGATACGTGGACGCCAGGCAGACGGCAACACCCACGAGGGCGATCAGCGGCAGCCGGATCCAGGGCCAGGCACGGGCGGGATCATCCGACGGCTTTCCGCCGTCGATGTCCAGGATGCGCCGCACGCGCCGCGTATGGCCGTCCTCCTCGGCGATCCGCCGCAGCTCCGGCAGCCCCAGCCCGACTTCCTCAAAAGTGCGTTGCTTGGCCGGCGAAAGCCCGGCGAACAGTTCGTCGACGGTCCGACCGTCTTTGCCTGCCACGTTCTCTCTACTCTCCTCGCCCTCACGGGCCTCGCGGTGGTCCGGTCCCGTCCGGCGACTCAGCCTCCGGCGACCTTCAGGTGCCCGTTGTAGAAGGGGATTCCATTCGCACCCCAGCCGTCCGTGTGCTTCAGGCCGTCGAAGACGTTGGGCTCCAGCCAGGTCGGCTCCCAACTGTGCATGGGGGCCACGTTCAGGACGCCCGCGGCAGTCGGCAGGATCTGGCTCGTCTGGTAGAGGACGTTCCGTGCCTGGGCCACGGTCTTGAATTCGGAGCCGGCGAGACCGCCCAGTTTGGGAAGTGCGCCCTTGGCGAGGATCCCGTCGTCCGGAGCCGTCTTCGTGATGGCCTCGCGGATGTCGTTGTAGTACGCCTTGAAGTCGAGGGAGTCCTTGACGATCGACCGCATCTTGGGGAGGACGCTGTTCGGGCCCTTAGCCAGCGCCTCACCGATCTTGCCCGCTTTCACACCCGTGAGTGCCTCGGCGCTCTCACCGGCCAGTTTCGCGTCCACCCCCAGATCCCGCAGGGTGAGCAACTGCCGCAGGGCGGCCGATCCACGGGCGGCGGTGGCCGCCTCCTTCGCGGCCGTGCCCAGGATCCGCCCGGCGCCGAAGGACAGCACGCCGACCACATCGATGGCGACGTCCAGCCAGGTGCCCTTGCCGTCCAGGGCGGAGACGGTGTCGCAAACGAGGGCGACCACGGAAGCGATCAGGGCCAGCCCCACGATGAGCTCACCGAAGATAGGGACGGCGCCGAACACGAGCGCCAGGACGCAGAGCACGCCGGCGACCGCCCCCGCCCAGTGCCCGATCTCGGCAACCCAGTCCTTCCAGTTGTCCCACCAGTGGTGCTTGGGATCCTTCAGCCCGTCGTGGTCGACGGCGTCCCGGATGGCCTTGGCGGCGTAACCGGCCTGGGTGTCCCGGTAGTCGAGCGCGGCCCGCAACTCCCGCTTCGCGGCGTCGAGATCCCCGTCCGAGGCTTCCTTCTGCCGCTTCAGCTTCTGCTTGTCGGGGTGGTTGTCATCGCTGGAGGGATGCTGATCGATCTGCTTCTGGTAGTTGCTGCTGTCAGCGTCGGCCGCGGCGGCCTTCTTCAGCGCTGAACGAACCCGATTCTGGGCATGGTTGAGAGCGGTGGCCCAATTCTCACGCACCTGATCGGCGATGGGCTCGTACGGCACGGAGGAACCGAGCGCCGCCCCCGCCGCCGCGTACCGCTGATGCGACTGACTGAGCAGCTTGACGGTGTCCCCGGTCTTCGCGGTGAATGCCTTCCCGGCGTCCGATTCCCACCCGTTCCCGTCGACGAGGTTGTTCAGCTTCCCGGCCTGCTCCTCTATGAGCTTGGCGGTGTCGGAGATCCGCTTGCCGAGTCGGGCCACCTCGTACGGATCCCCCGGCGTGAACTCCTTGTCGTCGTACCGAGCCGTCTGCCAGTCGACCCCGGAGAAGTCGTCGCTCATTTGTCCCCCGGCTGCGCCTTGAGCAACGCGTCGGCGAGATGCTGATCGACCCCGTCGTAGGCCTTGGCCGCCTCGCCTGCGGTCTTCCCGAGAAACTCCAGCCCGTCGCAGAGCTGCTTGCGCTTCTTCTTCCAGTCGTCCGCGAAGTCGCCGAGCGCACCGGCCACATCACCGGACCCGATCTCGGAGCCGTACGAGTCGACGAGATCCTTCGCATGTTCAAAGTTGGACTTCAACTTCGCGACCGACCGGCTTATCTCCCGCAACTCGCTCGTGGACACCTTGACGTGATCCGCCACCACTACCCCCGTGAAACGCCTACCTACTCAGCCGCCCCGCGAGACATGGAGGGCCACGGTCACTGTGTGTCGAGGGTTTTGGGGGCTGCAACCAACGGACCGCAAAGGGAGCCCCAAGGAGGGGGCGGTACCCAGCAGGTCGTACAGGGCATCCACGCCATGCCCGCGCAATCTTCACAACGCCCGTGCGGCTGGCCCGGGGCGAGGGAAGGCTCCCCACCCACACCGGGGGTACCGCCCCTGAAGGACTCTCGGAATACCCCACAATCACCACATTCACAGCGAAGTCAGCGGTGGCGAAACCCGGGATCTCACGGATACCGTTTGCACTCTTGACCAACTTCATTCTCACGGGGGAGTCACAGTGAAGCGCCGCACCTTGCCCGTTTCCGACGAGCAGGACGTGACCGTGAAGGAAATCCAGGCGGTCAACCGCTGATGAGACGCGAGCGGCCCGCGGAGTCCCGGCTCCGGGCCGCCCAAGGAGACCGGAATCCGACATGAGTGACCTGCGCCTCGAAGACACGATCTTCCAGGACCTGAAGAAGACCTTCTCGTCCATCAGCGACCGCATGGAGACAACCCGCCGCACGCTCCGCAGCGCCGACGCTTCAGCAGTCGGCGAGAAGCAACTCGTCGAAGACGTCCAGGACTTCGCCGACGACTGGGGTTATGGCATCAAGCAACTCGGCAAGCACACCCAGGGTGCCGTAAAAATGATCAACAAGATCGGGGAGAGCTTCGGCAAGCTCGACCTGGACCTGGCCGAGTCGCTCAAGGCTCCGCAGCAGAAGGGCAAGTGACGTGGCTGGGCAACGGCCTGCCTTCCCCCACATAGGCTGGGATCCCACGCCGGGAAGCGTGGAGGACACCCGGGACCTCGCCAAGCAGCTCGGCAAGCTGGCCGGCGAGTTGGGTACGGCGCTCGGCGAGCTGGACCGCATCGAGACAGGTGCCTGGAAGGGCAAGACCGCGATCGCTTTCAGCGAGTACGTCGGCCAAGACGTCACCCCTCTCATCCGCAAGAGCCACGAGTCCTTCGACAAGGCATCCCGCGCGCTGCACCGCTGGGCCGACGACCTCCAGGGCTTCCAGGACAGGGCGGACCGGCTGGAGAAGACCGCCGGGGACAAACTCGATGCCAAGGCCGAGGCCGAAGGGAAGGCCGCCGGCAAAGGCAGCGACGAACTCGCCAAAGCCTCCAGCGCCGTGGACGGAGTCATCCAGAAGGTCCACGAGCTGGAGGAGGACTACCGGGTGGCCGCCCGCCAGGTCAGCAAGGAGCTGGACAAGGCCGGCGACATCGCTCCCGATGAGCCTGGCTTCTGGGACAAACTGGGCAATGGCATCGAGAATGCCTGGGACGCCACCGGCGACTGGATCAAGGATCACGCGGACGTCTTCAAGGCGATCGGCGACCTCCTCAGCCTGGCGAGCGGCGTGCTGGGACTCCTCGCCATCATCACCGCCCCCTTCGAACCCATCGGTGCCATTTTCGCCGCCGCAGCGATGATCACGAGCGGCGCAGCCCTGCTGACCCATCTCGTCGCCAAAGCAGCTGGCGCGGACGTCAGTTGGACCGAGATCGGATTCGACGCACTCGGTGTCCTGCCCGGCGTCAAGGGCCTCACAGGCAGCGCCGAACTCGCGAAGGGCGCCAACGCGGCCGCGCGGGCCGCCGAACTCGGCGAGGGCTACCGTGGCGTGACCAGCGTCGGGAAGGCACTCGTTCTCTTCGGCCCCATCAAAGCCGTGCCCATGGTGAAACTGGGTGAAGGCGGCAGCCGACTGACCTTGGCAGTCGAGAGCGGTTTGCAGAATATTCGCAAGGGACAGTGGCTCGGTACCCAGGGCATCAACATGGTATCGAATTTGAAGTTCATCAAGGGCGCCGACGCAATCGCCCCCATAGGTAAGGCAGGCCGTATCATCGACGGCTCGATCAAGGGCGCTCTCGATGCCTACAAGGTGCACACTGTCGCAAAAAATGACTTTGGGGGCTGAGTGCCGTTCATGGACACCCTCGAAACACTCCAGGACCTGACGATAGAGGGCGCTGTACTGCCCCCGATGGCCTTCCGACTGCCCCACGGCATGCACGCGATCGAGGTTTCACTCGACGCCGACGAGCGGACACAGGCGGCGCACCAACTTGTCCGCGAGATCTATCCGCGTGGCGAAGTGCCCCTGTGGGAAACCATGGGCTCGCTGTACAGCGCCATGGCCGATCAGATGCTCGCGAGCGGAGTCGGTTTCTTCGGTATCGGACTCTACGGACTCGAGGACGACGGAGGCGTGGCACACTGCTCGCTCACCATCGCGGTCTTGGAGTCGGGTGAGACGGATCAGGAGGTCGTCGCACACGGAATCCAGTCACTGTTGCTGCGGGACCCACTGCGTGAGGTGACCTGGCTGGACCTCCCGTGCGGGCCCGCGGTCTGCGGAGTCACCTTCCAGAAACTTGTCGTGGACGGCGGATACACGAAGTCCGGCCAGGACGAGGAACTCGTCATGGGGCAAATCCAGGTGCACGTCCCCTTCGCAACTGGTCCTTATACCGCTGTGTTTACCCTGGACACGGCTTCCATAGAACAGTGGGAGGAGTTCGCGCACGCCGTCGCGGGAATCGTCGGCTCGGTGGAATTCCCTCCCTCGACCGATGCCGCCGGTCTCCCTGACTGACCGAATTGTGTTCCTCCGTGGAGAGATGACGTACTGATGGACTGGTACCCCGAGGCCGACGAAGATCTACTGATCAGGACCGCGGCCAAATTCGCCACCGGCATCTCACCCGCAGTCGCCGGATCCCGCTGGTTCCGAGATCTCGATCGCAACGACATCCAGCAGGAGCTGCAGGACTGGCCTGTGGGTCCGAGCTACGCCCTGCGTACGACCGGGGACCGCGTCGCACGACGCACCGGCCGTGCCTTCGCGGTCGGGATTCCACTGATCGCCAACATCATCGCGAACATCGGCGGGGCCGCCGGCTCACCTTTCGGCGATGTACCCGTGCGAGGAAGGCCGGAGGAACCGGAGAACGAGGTCGAGGACTTTCCGGTCATGTGGGCCGCGCCCGACACCCTGGCGCGGACCGTGCCCTGGCAACTCGATCCAGCGCGCCGCCCCAAGGGCTACGCCACCGACCTCGCCCTCACGAGTCGGCGCCTGCTCTTCCTCGGCACCAAAACCGGCACACTGGACAAGGCCGATGTACTCGCGGAATTCCCTCGCGATTCACTCGCCGGAGCGAGGCGGATGACATACAGCGACGCTGAAGCAGACGTGCGGCTGAGCTTCGCGGACCAGTCCTGGATCCGCCTGTTCACCGGCAATCCCGACAGCGCCGAGCGCCTGTGCCAACTACTTTCCGGAACCGTCCACACCGTCTCCGAAAGCGAGTTGTCCCCCGGCCAGAGTGCCCGGCTGACGCGGTTCCTCACCGAACTCCCCGACCGATCCCAACCCCCGGTCATCACTCGGCTCCGGAGCGGGATTGTCATGGTGGAGGTGAGCGTCCCCTCGAAGGCAGCCAGGGACGTTCATGAGACCCACTCCATTCTCATGGGTCCCTCCGGAGAAGCAGCGGCACCTAAACCTGGCGATCTGTAGCAGAGAACATCCCCGAAGGCGCGACAGCAACGTCACTGAGCGCGCACATTGCGTTGCGTGAAGCAGGTGCTGCCGTTCCCCCGGGGGCACCCGACCGTACTGTGTCGTGCCCCGGCGGCGAGTGGCCGACGGGACTCAAAAACAGCCGAAGAGACCGTGCGACACAACGCGCGGCCTCTTCAGGTGTTCGATCCGTGCTCTTCCGGTGCGTCAACAGTTGGCCGTTCGACGACGAAGGATCCCTTGCCGCGCACTGTAACAATCAGGCCGCGCTCGCGCAGTTCCTGTGCGGCACGGCGTGCAGTCAGACGTGCCACGCCGTACTCGTCGGCAAGGTGGTTTTCGGAGGGGATGGGCCTGTCCGGCGCCAAGTCTCCAGATGCGATCTTCCCGGCGATGACGTCGGCCAGCTGAACGTAAAGCGGTCTGGCGCTCATCGGGTCCAGCGGGGTCATCGGCTCTTCCGTATCGCTCATACGTCCAACGTAGAGCGGTAGTGACCTGCACGATCGTGCGGATCCCTCTGCACTTGTATGTAGAGGGATGCATCCCGGTGTAGCGTCGAAGACGACAGACCCCGGCGAGGTGGCTAGACCTCCCGGGGCATGGCCAACGCTGCGCTAGGAGCGTCGACGTGCACGACCTTATCCCCCGCGCCCTCCAATGGCTGCGCCTCCTCTTCGCCCCCGGCACCGGGAAACGGCGCCGTCGGCCTCACCGGCCTCCATTCCCCCACCTGCACCTCACCCTCGTACGCTGCCCCCTCACCGCCGAGCCTCCGCGCCTCCCCAGCCACCGGTCGCCGTACGGCCTGGCCACCCTTCTCGACGGCGCCGAGTCCGCCCTTGCCCGCCCCTACCTCACCGCCCACGAGCGCGAGGCCGCTCTCCAGCAGCGCCGTCGCCTCGCCCTCGTACTCGCCGCCGACTTCGGTATCGACCTCGACCGGCACGTGATCGGCGCACCGGAGGTGACCGCGTGATGGAACAGGCAGACAGCCGCGCAAGCGGTACCGCAAGCAGCCATCCGCACGCCCCGGCCTTCCCCCGCCTCCTTCCCTGGCTCACCCCTGAAGGCAAGCCGTGCTACCTGGTCACGGACAGCAACGGCGGGCACCTCTCCCGCCTCGCCGACGACCTGGAGGCAGCCCAGCTCGCTGCTGGCACCGACGTCCTCGTCCGCGCCCGCCGGGTGCTGGACGACCCGATGTCGCCGTACACCGAGGTCCGCTACGCCGGCATCCGGCTCGCCGAGTGCCTCAATGACGTGCTGCGCGTCGCCGAGTCCCGAGGCATACGCTTGGTCGCACCGGACGATGAGGAGAACCACGAAGGCATGCACAGGCGGGCAACCCGGAACGCGGGAAGCGGACTTTGGTCGTCACCACGAGGCGTCGGAGGAGTGCCCCGGTCCTGACCACCCACGCCGCCGAACCGACACCCACCGTCCACCCCTGACTGCCGCACTCCAACTCCTCGCCCCTGTCCACTACCGCTCCCGCCCCACCCTGCGCGTCTTCAAGCTCGACGCGCAGGGCGGGTGGCCGGACACATACAGAGCGGACTCGGTGTCCCCGCCGAGTCCGCCGCGTGCTGCACGATCGGCCAAGCTCCCCACGTCGCGGGTGTGATCAGGCGCGAGGCGCGCGACGGTCCTTCCGCTCCTCGAGTTCCTCCGCGCTGACCGGGATGAGCATCGGCTGGCCGGGGGCGCAGAACATCGTCACGACGAACTGGGACTCAGCGTCGGTCAGGGCGTTGCCGTCCTGGTAGTGGATGACGTCGCCGCCCGGCTCCCAGAAGGTCTCGCCGGCCTTGAGGACGCGCGCCGGCTCGCCCTCCAGTTCGAAAACCATCGAGCCCTTGATGACATAGCCGTAAGCCGGGCCGGAGTGACGGTGCGGCGGGGCGCCCTCACAGCCCGGCGGGAGGGTGACGAGGAGGGTCATCGCCTCGGCGCCGTCGGGGATCTGCCGTGCGTTGGGTACGGAGCCGATCATTTCGATCTGGGGCGGCGGTGTGGTCGAGTTGGGGTTCTCGATGTGGTGCGAGTGTTCGGCACTCATGGGAAACCTCACCATTTGTAGATGGTCAAGAACTTCTTTCTTTGCTTGAGACAAAGTGGCGTCGCGATATGTGACAGCTCTCGCCACCGTCGGATGGAGATGACGGTCCGTGACGTGGACACCGGTCGTCGAACCCGACGGCTGGACCGGGCGGTCGTACCCGGCTGGCAGGCGGACCGGATCCTGGCGGTCGACCAGGACCTGGGCAGGTCGGGGTCGAGTGCGGTGGCCCGCACCGGCTTGCAGCAGCCGGACACCGAGATCGGGCTGGATCACGTCCGTCTCGTGGCGGGAATCGAGATGGCCCGTCCGCCCCGCCCCGGCAGGGACAGCCACCTGCACCTGAAAACGGGCACCCACCACCTCGACGGCACCACGACCCTTGCTCTCCCCGCACCCGACCTTGTTGGCGTGGTGTCGTCACAGTGAGGCCGGTCTCGGCGGGGCATCCGATGATGAGGTTGCTGCGGTACCGGATCTGGCGGAGGCCGTGTCGGAGTGTGCTGATGATGTGGTCGGGGTCGGTGAAGGCGGTGTTGGTCTGGCTGCTGCGTCGTAGCAGGGACCGGATGCCCTCGACGGGGTTGAGGTCTGGCGCGTAGGCCGGGTGCCGTCTGACCTCCTTGGAGGGTGAGGCCCTGCTTCACCGGCTGACGGCAGCCTGAAGGAGAGGGAGACACACCGGTGGGTGGATCGGCCAGGCCCAGACGCCCGAAGGCCGCGCCGGCCGCGTTGCGGTACCGGGAGGGCGACAAGAAGAAGGCGAAGAGGAGCATGGACGGATTCGTCGGCTGCCTCGGCTTTCTGGTGGTGGCGGGCGGAATCGTTCTGCTGGCCCTGATCGACGAGTACTGGGGCGACAACACCTGGCGCTGGGCGGCACGGAACTGGCCGGGCGGGGCGTACGCCTTCGCGGTGTGTCTCGGTTTGACGGCCCCGGTCCTGTTCGCCGTCTACCTCCGGGCGATGGACGGCACGGGTGGCAGGTCCTGGAAGGCCCGCCCGGTCCGCGCGCTGGACTCCACCGCGCTCGCCGTCCTGGCGGCGGCCCCGCTCGTCCCCTTCCTCTCCTCGCCTTCAACGCGGTCGACGACGGCAAGGGCAAGCACCGCTCGGGCCCGCCGAGTTGGGTGTTCGCCCACGACCACTGGTTGTGGTCGTCGGCGAATTCACCCAGTGCGCCGGCCACATCACCGGACCCGATCTCGGAGCCGTATGAGTCGACGAGATCCTTCGTATGTTCAAAGTTGGACTTCAACTTCGCGACAGACCGGCTTATCTCCCGCAACTCGCTCGTGGACACGATCCGCCACTGCTACCCCCGTGAAACGCCTACCTACTCAGGGGCCCCGCGAGACACGGAGGGCCACGGTCACTGTGTGTCGGGCGTTTTGGGGGCTACAACCAACGGACCGCAAAGGGAGCCCCAAGGAGGGGGGTGCCCAGCAGGCCGTACAGGGCATCCACGCTGTGCCCGCGCAATCTTCACAACGCCCGTGCGGGCCAGCCTGGAGCGGTGAAACGCCACCCCACCATCACAGTGCCCCCGCACGGGGACCTCAAATGCCCTCCACCGCGCAGGGCTGACGCGATTCCCAGCCAGCCTCCCCAACCGATCTCAGTCCCCAGTCACCACTCGACTGCGGAGCTGGATCGCCATGGCGGAGGTGAGTGTCCCCCTCGAAACAGCCAAGGACGCTCTTGAGACTCACTCCAACATCATGAATCCCTCCGGAGAAGGAGCGACACAGGGCGCGGCTTCTTCAGGTGTTCGGTTCACTCTCTCCCGGTGCACCAAAAGCTGGCTGTTCAACTACGAAGGATCCCTTGCCACGCACTGTGACGATCAAGCCGCGCTCGCGCAGTTCCTGTGCGGCACGGCGTGCAGTCAGACGTGCCACGCCGTACTCGTCGGCAAGGTGGTTTTCGGAGGGGATGGGCCTGTCGGGCGCCAGATCTCCAGACGCGATCTTCCCGGCGATGACGTCGGCCAGCTGAACGTAAAGCGGTCTGGCGCTCATCGGGTCCAGCGGGGTCATCGGTTCTTCCGTATCGCTCATACGTCCAACGTAGAGCGGTAGTGACCTGCACGATCGTGCGGATCCCTCTGCACTTGTATGTAGAGGGATGCATCCCGGTGTAGCGTCGAAGACGACAGACCCCGGCGAGGTGGCTAGACCTCCCGGGGCATGGCCAACGCTGCGCTAGGAGCGTCGACGTGCACGACCTTATCCCCCGCGCCCTCCAATGGCTGCGCCTCCTCTTCGCCCCCGGCACCGGGAAACGGCGCCGTCGGCCTCACCGGCCGCCCTTCCCTCACCTGCACCTCACCCTCCTGCGCTGCCCCCTCACCGCCGAGCGCCCACACCTCCCCAGCCACCGGTCGCCGTACGGCCTGGCCACCCTCCTCGACGGCGCCGAGTCCGCCCTCGCCCGCCCCTACCTCACCACCCACGAGCGCGAGGCCGCCCTCCAGCAGCGCCGCCGCCTCGCCCTCGTACTCGCCGCCGACTTCGGTATCGACCTCGACCGGCACGTGATCGGCGCGCCGGAGGTGGCCGCGTGACGGAACAGGCAGACGGCCACGCAAGCGGCACCGTGAACAGCCATCCGAACGCCCCAGCCGCCCTCCGTCTCCTTCCCTGGCCCACCCCCGAAGGCAAGCCCTGCTACTTGGTCACCGACAACAACGGCGGCTACCTCTCCCACCTCGCCGACGACCTGGAGGCCGCCCAGCTCGCAACCGGCGCCGACGTCCTCGACCGTGCCCGCCGGGTGCTGGACGACCCGATGTCGCCGCACGCCGAGGTCCGCTACGCCGGCATCCGCCTCGCCGAGTGCCTCACCGACGCGCTGCGCGTCGCCGAGTCCCGGGGCATGCGCCTGGTCGTACCGGACCGGGACGAGGAGGACGATGGCATCCACGGGCAGGCCGCGCGCAACGCAAGGAGCGGACTATGGTCGTAACCACGACGCGTCGAAGGAGTTCATCGGTCATGACCGCCCACGCCGCCGAACCGACACCGACCGTCCCGCCCATGCCGGAGCGCACCCCTAAGGCCCTGCGCGAGGCGATCGCGCGGCACGCCCCCCAGCTGCTTGCCGACTTCGACGCGCACTGGAAGAGGGCGATCGCCGACACCTATGACATCGGGCCCCTGCCCGCATTCCTGGCTCGCTGGTGGGTCGAATACGCGATCGCACGTGATCCGGAGCTGGACGCCCACGTGACCGACCTCCACCGCCGAGCGGAGGAGGCCACCGACCACTCCGTGGCCAAGGCACTCCTCGAAGAGGTGTCGGAGATCCGTCACGGCGCACGGGAGCTGGAGCCCGGTCGGTGACAGACGCGTTCATGGGGCCGCCCTGGCAGATGGACTGGCGGCTCGACGCTCTGGCACGCCTTGACGCGCTGCCCGAGCACGTACAGAAAAAGGTCGCCGAAGCCCGCGCCGAACTGGTCACCGCGAGGGATCCCTACTTCCGGGGGATCGATGCCGATGCCGGCCTTCCGGAGACCATGTACGTCGAACCCGTCAGGTCCACCGACCCCAAGGGGCCGCGGATTCTGTACTTCGACAACCACCGGGGCTGGTTGGTCTACGCCTTCATCCCGCGGGACGAGGACCCGCAGATCACTGTGGTGGAGGTCTTCTGGCAGTGAGCCGAAGCCGAGCACACCGGTGGCGGCAGAGGACCGCCGGGTGATGGGCGTGGAGCGGGCGGTCTCTCGAGGGCTCGCTCGCTCCACGCGTTTCTGCGGCCCGTTCGCGGTAGATCAAGACCAGCAAGGTACAGCGAACCGAGCCAAGCTGCGGTTCCGGTCGGTCGAGCGGGACTTCAGGCGGTTCCTTGGTACAGCCCCGGCGGGATACATACGCAGCGCTTCGTAGAGCTGCTCCTCCTGCCATTTCATGTGCTCGCCCGCGCCCTTCGGATGGTTCTCTGAGTGACGACCTGTCAGCCCGCACCGAGATGGGCGCCCCCAAGTCCGTCGGCCTGGGCGTTCGGCGTCTGAGACCGCATGCACGAGTCTCTCGGCTGTGACCGCCAGAAGCCCTCACGCTGATCCCCTACAACACTCGGCGGACACGACCGCCACACCTTGCCCCTTCGCCGCCGCGACAGCACGCCCCACGCAAGGACACAATCCGGACACAGAGCACAACAGTTGGCACACCTTGGGTCAGAATTTTCCCTCATGTCCCGCGGGTTCGCGCTGGCGAAACCGCGAACCTCACGGATAGCGTCTACATCCTTGACGAGCTTCATTCTCACGGGGAGTCCACAGTGAAGCGTCGCACCTTGCCCGCCGCTGCCGCACTCGCCGCCGCAGGTCTGCTACTGACGGCTTGCGGCGGCGGAGACGGGGACACCAAAGGCAACGACAAGATCGCCGGGGCCGGCGACGGAAACACGAAGGTGTCAGCTTCGCCGACAGCGAGCAGCGCAGCCGACAGGCCAAAAATCACGCTGCCAAATGATCTGACCGACACCTTCGACAGTTGGAAGACCGGGGACACGGCCAAGGACGCAGTCCTCGGAGACGTGGCTGAGCGGATCAACGCGACCAACTACGCCATCACACAGGGCGATCCCGAGGCCTCTGCACTCAACTTCTACTACCGCGGCGGTGCCCTGGCAGACGCCAAGGACTGGGTCGAGTCGATCGCGAAGGACGGCTACTCGATCACCGGCATCAACCGGTACTACAACGCAAAGATCGACGTTTTCGACTCGTCGTCGGCGGGTGTCGTTTACTGCGAGGACCAGAGCAAAGCCTTCGCCAAGGTTCGCAAGTCCGGCAAGATCCTCAAGACCGCAGTAACCAATGACTCTTACGTCATTTACACAACACGGCTCGAAAAGAACAAGCAAGGCGTATGGCAGACGACAAAGCTCACTTCGGAGAGGGGGAGCAAGTCGTGCACGCCGTAACAGGCAGCAGCCGATACATCATGGCGGGCCTGCTGGCAGGATCTCTTGTTCTGACCGCCGCAGGAACGGCGTCGGCGACATGGCCGCCGAGCGAAGGCTCTCAGGGCAACACCAAGCAGAGCGGGAGCAGTTCCAGCGCCGGCACGCTCGTTTCCAGGGTGACCTATTCCGGTTCGGTGCGCTCGCGCAACAGCAGTACTGCCGTGCAGCCCGTCACCGACTGGACCCCGCCCGCATGCTGGTACGAGCCCCGCTCGGCGGCGGAGTTCAAGGACTACGTCGAGACGATGTACACGGAGACGATCAACGCTCCGGGCCAAGCCAATTATGCCAAGGAATCCGTCGGTCAATTCCGTGACATCTACAAGGACGGCAAGTACAAGAACTACAACGAGGACAAGGCCGACGAGGGAAACTGGTGGGTCGCGGTCCAGAACCCCGACCGCGTGGACGACCCTGCCAGCTGGGAATGCAGCGACCTCCCCTTTTGGGTGGCAAACAACGACGACCCCGGAGTCCCTCAAGCCGTCACTCCCAAGATCCTGGCCGAAGCCGCTTACGACGCGATTCAGCTCCCCGACACGAAGGTGACGCTCGCCCCGGCAGACATCACCAAGGTCAACCTCGCCACCTGGGCCTGGCTGGACAAGGCCGAGTTCAAGAGCGTCTCGGTCACCGCGTCACTCAATGCCGGCGGCCTCAACATCCAGGCGACGACCACAGCCAAGCCCATCTCGCTGAGGCTCGAACCGGGCACTGATGACGCCGAAACCATTCCTGCTTCCGGCGTTTGCACCATGAATGCCGACGACTCCATCGGCGAGCCGTACGCCAAGGGCAAGTCCGATCAGACCCCGCCCTGCGGAATCAAGTACCTGCGCTCGTCCGGCAACGGCGCATACCACCTGAAGGCGACCATCACCTGGCAGATCAGCTGGTCGGGAACCGGGGGCGCGGGCGACGATCTGCCGGACGGCACCTTCGGGACGACCCAGGACATCAAGGTCCAGGAAGCCCAAGCCGTCAACCGCTGAGAGGATTCTTCTCCGCCCGTGCGCAGGAAGACCATGGCCGAGCGCGTAAAGCGCCATTTCGGCGTTCCCGCGGACGCTGCCGCATGGTGCAGGATCGGCAAGATCCCGACACCTCCTAAGGAGATACACCAGGCCGCAGGCGACGGGCCGCTACGGCCCGCCCTCATCCGCCCGCTGGGCGCGCTCGGCATGCTACTGGGCGGGCTCTTCTACCCTCTGCTGATGCTTCTCATCTACCTCTCGGTGCTGGAGGAGAAGATGGACCGGCTGCTGGGCCCGGACTCGGAGCGAGTCAGAGAGCGAGCCAAGGATCGCGCGACCAAGGAGGGAAGGGCCGCCCTCCGCGCTCACGGCCTCGACCAGGTATTCGACGGCAACTGGAGCGGGTCAGCCGGCCAGTTCCTGCTCCGCTGGTACAGCCGCTCGTCACACCACAACCGACTCCTCGTCCTGACTCAGGACCGCATCATCCTCGCGGCACCTCCCAAGCGCGTCTCCATACGGCAGGAGGCGCAGACACAGGTCGTCGCCGAAATTCCGTTCACGGAAGCGGCGGTCGAGGATCCCCTCGTCGGACAGTATGCAAGCGACCGGCTGCGCATCCGGTTCAGCGACGACTCTTGGCTCACAGTCATCACCGAGGAGACACCCAGTGAGGTGCACACGTATGTGATGCGGCACTCCAGGCTGGGCAGCCGACCGCACACCGGCCACTGACCAGGCAAGAAGCCTCGGGTTCCCATCCATCGCAACGAGTGGGCCATGGCGTCACTCAGGTACAGCAGAACACGGCCGCGGGTGCACTTCGCCCAGCCCCTCAGGTCTTTCGCGGGGCCTTGCCGTCCAACTCGCATCCTGCCGCGCGAGGCCGCTCGCGGAGTTCCGTCGCAGTGTTCTTCGCCCAGCTCTTGATGTCGTCCGACGGATCGAACGAAAGCGGAACCCAGTCCCTCAGACAGACGATGCCGCACGTCTCGATGTCACTCCTGGGTGCTGTCATCCTTCAGCCAGGTAAGCAAACCGGCCACCGCGTCGAAGAATTCGAATGGCGTCGGCGATCTACAGAAGTGGAGTGGAGAAGGTCAGCCGATGGTGCATGTCGCTGCCGGGAACGAACAGTTGGCAGCCCAACGTGACCGATGGCATCCAACCGTTCACCCCGCTGGCGGAACGGTACCACCCTGATACCGTCGGCCTGTCGCGCGAAAAGTCTGCGGGTTCCGCCAACCCCGGGACGGACAGAACAATTGACTAATTATGGGGAGGGTTCACTGCATGAGTGACGAAGTATCTCGTAACGCCTTCGATGATCCTGGCACTCTGCGCGCATGGCAGCGCGCGCGGCGACGGTCTATCACGGCTACCACTCTCTGGATACTGTCCCTACCAGGCTTCTTCGTGCTGGAGACAATTACCTGGGAGTCATTGACGGGTGGTTCGCTGCCGGTGTACATCATGGTCCTTCCCATTCTTATCTCGGCTGTCGGAGTCGGTGTGTCCGACTCCCGCCGGGTGCAGCTCAAGGAGATGCGCAGAATCCTGGCGGTCTACCCTTGGCAGGATCACCCCCCGCTCAAAAACGCTACTCCGGCAGATATCAACTATCTGAAACTCCCCGACCCCGACGACCGGGCGAAATACATCAGTGTCGTTGTCCGGCGATACGGGCTCACAGGCAAGCACTGGCGAAGCGCCCTGAGCAACGCCAGGACCCGGGGCTTCATGTTCGCGGGAGACCCGCGGTTCGCGGCCGTGGTCGCACTCCGGGGAGTGGATGAACTCGGCATGGCACGGCCCACGCATGTTCTCGCGCCGGCCAGGGGAGCCCGACCGGACGGGGTCAGCGAGCCGGCCTGGCTGCGCGCCCGAGCGGCCGGTATCTCTGGAGAATCGGCGTTCAGCGAAGAGGAGCTGAGGCAATTGGAGTCCGAGGGGAAGTGAGCTGCCGTGCCTGAGTTCATCTACACCCCGCTCAGTGACCAGGATGACATCGAGGACGGGCTCTTCCTCGGCCACCTCGACGTCATGGGAAAATCGGGCACTGCGACCACGCGCACCACACGCCGCCCGGATGGCGGCATGGGGATCATCCTTTTCCCGGCCGTGGTGGATCTGCTCGACGGCATGACAGGTCTGCTGCGCCGCGGGCGCGGCAGGTTCACGTCCTCCGGCATGGGGCCGCCTCTGACGTTCAAGCTGAACGGTCAGGTCATGTCGATCAGGCGCCGCTTGACGGTGATCGACGAGTCGTCACCCCAGGCTGTTGCCGACGCAGTGTGGGCCGCGGCACAGAAGTTGTCAAACGCCCTCCTGCCGCGGGTCACTGAAGCGACGGAATACACCGAAACCATGGAAGACGGCAGCATTGGGTATATCGACTACCGCGTTCAACTGCCTGCGGCTATGTCGAGGTTCCAGGAGGCACGTAAGTCGCTTACGTACCGTACTGCGCCCTAGCAGGCAGGATGCCGGGTTCGTAGCCGCCGCCGCCTGCGCCGCTCAAGCCGTCCAGAATGACGCTGTTGGTATCGAACTCCGCGCCGAAGAAAACTGAACTCACAGTGGCCCGAGTGAGGCTCTTCACGAGGCCTTCCGCGCCGCCGGTTATGATCTTGCCTCTGGGATTCTTCCCGGCAAAGGTCAAACCGAGCTGCATATACTCCCTGCGGGTCATATTGGTGTAGCTACTGTCATTGATGATCTTAGGAATCTTACTGAAGCCCTTATTCACCAGGGGTGTCATGCCAGCGCCGATGACGTTACCTACAAGGTTGCTTACAGCGTTCTTCTGGACCTCGTTCCAGCCGCCGTTCATAGCATCAGTGAGCGTGGTCTTGAGCTCTCCCGTCGCGAACGTGTAGGTAACCTTGCGGAGGCCCTTGAGGTCTTCCCCCATACGCCACATCTTAATGAGACGGCTGCACGCGACCTCGGCCTTCCTGACCCTGATCGCCGTCCTGAATCCACCAGCCAGCTTGCCGGCCTTTGCCAACATGCTCAACCTACCAACCACGGGAATGCAGTCCAGTATCGCGAAGACCAGGTCTCCCCACCCGGCCTTACCTTGTGCGAACTTGGCAATCGTATCCGCGAGAACCACGAGTGCCGCGGCCATGATGATGGCCACAAGCCATGGAGCAGCCACGAAGAGTGCCACAATGCCCGCAACCGCCACGATGATTTTGCAGGCCGTGACAAACCCATCCCAGTGGTCCGCCACCCAGTCGCCCAGCTTCTCATACCACTTCTTGTTGTGGATCCCGGCGTCGGAAGCACTGTGAATGTCCTGGACGAGTTTCGTGGCAGCCTTGTCCTGGTCCTTGCCAGCGTTCTCCGCCTTGGTCTTCAACTCAGCCAGCTGTGCGTTCAGGCTGCCGACCTGGCCCTGCGCCGCCTGCTGGTGCTCGTTGGCGTGTTGAGCGTCGCGGGTCGCCTTGCGAACCTTCGCCGGGTCAGGTGCGGGTGTGTCACCCGTGGGGTTGTTGACCTTGTCCTGCGCGGACTTGGCGGTGTTCGCTGCGGTGGTGGCGCTGGCCAGCCGGGACTGCGCCCGGGATAGGTCGCCGCGCAGCGTCCGGGCCTTGGCGAGAGCATGGTCCGCCGTCGCCTGGGCGTCCTCCAGCTTCCCGGCATAGGCCAGCAGGGCTCCTGCTACCAGGTCGTACGAGTCGTGCAGCTTCTGCAGTTGGCCGGGCAGCTTGCCGATCTGCTCCTTGAACGCGTCCATGGCCTTGCCGTCCGACTCCTTGAGGACGGAGTCCTTCGAAGCCGAGCGCATACCCCTGAGGACGGTGGAGACGTCTTCGACGAAGGTCTTGTAGCGCTGGGCCTGGAGTTTGACCTCGTGCGAATCGCCGGGCGTCGGGTCGTCATGCAGGTCGAGGTTGTGCCAGTCGGTGGGGCGAACCATGGAGCTCAGTTCTCCGTGTCGAGGTCGGCGCGGTATACGAAGCGGAACGTGCCGGCGATGGCGTCGAAGAGCTGCAACATCGGCTCGACCAAGGCGAGTTGGGGCGTGCTGGCGCTAATGACTGCGACTTTCGGGTTGCCGTCCGGGAAGGGCACGAGGGTCTGCATCATCACCGCGCGATAGCTACGGCTGTCGTCAGGGATCTCGATGTCCTCGATCCCCTCGGTACGGGCCGCCTGTCCGGCGTCGGGCAGTTCCACCATGCGCACCCGACGCCAGGGATCAGTCGGCCGACGCCCGGGAGCGATCGGTGTCAGGACCCGCATGAGAGTGTCGAGATCGGTGGGAGCAGTCTCTCCCGTGGTCTCGTTCACTGCTTCGCTCACGCTGACCGTGAGGCTGGCCACCATCGGTTCGTCGTCGACGATCTCGCACATGGAGCCGGAATAGACGACGTTGTTCTTCCTGACCTCGCGGGCTGTCTTCTTCAGCGTCCTGACCAGATCAGCTTGGTATTCGGCCAGTTCCGGCCTCTGTCTGATCCGCTCCGCCACCAACTCGCGGATCGAGCGATTCACCGTAGCGGGGTGAACGTCGAACTCATACCAGGTGCTGGGGACCTGGATGTTGATACCGATGACGTCCCCGGGGGCGGCTCCAGCGAAAAGGTCCGCGGTCAAGGGTCCCTCGGCCTCGGCGTGACTCTGTTCAGTTTCCACCCTTGCCCCCCTGCTCGTGCTTGCGGAGGGCGTTCCGGAGATCGGCATCAAGCTTCGTCATCTTATCGACGATCTCCTGCGCCATCTTGGCCACACTTTCAAGGCCGACGTCGATCTCCTTACGACCGTCTTTCCAGCCGTGCATAAAGTCTTCCATGGCGTCGAACGCCGTGCTGGAGCCCAACTCTCCGTTGCCGAGCTTCCGGTCTACCTGACCGGTGTCGTCCATTCGCTTCTTGATAGACCGCAGTTGCCCTGCCAAGGTGTCAAGCCCGGCAAGACTGAGTACGAGATCACCCTTGGGCATGTCCGGTTTCCCCCAATTAACCCAGAATCATTAATCACAGCTCAAGTCGCTTTCGTAATATGACTGCTGGCCCCAAGCGCTGCGTGCAAGTGCTACAGCCGCCGACCGACTCATCACGCCGCGCACGCTACAAGCAGCTGGCATCTGCACCATTCACCCATAGCGTCCGCCTGGCTCACAGGCGGCGCAGCTGTTGAGACTTCGGAAAGGATTCGTTCGGACGGAACGGGCTGCGTCAACGTTGAGCCTTCGATCTCGATCAAGATTTTCGGCTCTGCGCATGCTTTCTGGCGCGAGAAGCAGTAGATGAAACAGCCGGATGGGCCGAGTTCGGTAGCGGTGACCCCGGAGGCGACGTGCACCAAGCCGTGTATGCCTCGCCGCCTCCGAGTCACTCCGCGGACCCGATCGATCAGCCCTTGGCCTGCTTCGCCAGCTGCTCGTCCAGCTGCTCGTACGCTTCCTTGGCCTTCTTCAGGAAGTCCGAGAGGCCGTGCAGGCCCTGGATGGTCTTGGACGCGCCCTTCGTGAACTCCTTCATGGAGTCGTCGTACGCTCCCGAGGCCTTCTGGGTGGTGAAGCCGTTCTCCACCAGGGCGCTGACCCGCTTCTCCACGTTCTTGATCTTGTCCTCAAGCTCGTGCATGTCCTTGATCAGGTCGCCCGCGACCTTCTCCATCTCGGCATAAGTGAGATCCGTGTCTTTGCTGGCCATGACGGCTTCCTCCCGTTCGTGTGGCCGCAGGGCCTTCCCCCGTGGCATCGTTCGCGCGGATCGTGGCCATGACACGGCCGTCCGCACGAGCAAAGATCCTACGGGGGTGACGCGTGGGACCGCACGGCCCTTGTGCGGTGGAACTGTGAACCGTGCAGATCCCGTTGCACCCGGGAAAGAACGTGCGGCTAAGGTCACTTCCACTGTGTTGGGTGCTATCGGTGTGTTGGGGGACGGAACGTGCGCCTGAGTCTGACCGTCGTCGATCCGGTCGGCGGTGCCACCGCCGACGTGGTGCTCGACGCGGATCCCGAGTCCACGGTCGGTGACGTCGCCCGGGAGTTGGCCCGGCAGGTCGGTCTGGGGTTTCCCGACAGCAACGAAGGGGCCCAGGTCATACCCATCGGTGCGCACCGGCAACAGGCCGCCGTCGTCCAGGCATCCGGTCCGCACGCCTATGTCGACGGGTACGCCCTCGACCCCGCCGCCACCGTCGTCGGCTCGCCGCTGCGCGACGGTGTCGTCGTCTCCCTGCACGATCCCGCCGGGTGTCTGCTCGGCGAACCCACCGGTGTCGTGGAGTTCCGGGTCGCCGGCGGTCCGGCCGCGGGTTCCGTGCACCGGCTCGGTGTCGGGCGGTACGACATCGGTACCGGGGCCGCCTCGCACATCCGCGTCGAGGACCCGGAGCTCGCGGCCCGTGCCGCCACCCTCACCATCGCCATCGGCGGCACCTGCAAGGTTCAGGTGCACGGGGAAGGCGCGCGGTTGGACGGGGAGGAGTTCAAGGGCGACGGGGACTGGCCGCTCGGGTCCCAACTCGCACTCGGCAACACGCTGTTCGAGATCGCCGCCTACTCCCCGCCCAACGCCGCCCTCAAGTGGTCCGACGACGGTGCCGGGCTCGACTACAACCGGCCCCCTCGGCTGCGTCCCGCCGAACGGCAGACGCACTTCTCGCTGCCCAACCCGCCCGGCGACTACGAGGCCCGGCCGCTGCCCTGGCTGATGGCCCTGCTGCCGCTCGTCGGCGCCGTCGTGTCCGTGTTCATGTTCCATCGCTGGTACTACCTGGTGATGGCCGTGATGAGCCCGATCATGCTCTTCGGCAACTACTTCATGGACAAGAAGCACGGCAGGAAGTCCCACGCCAAGCAGCTCAAGGAGTACAAGGAGCACAAGGAGCGGATCGAGGGGGAGGCCCAGGAGGCGCTGGTCGCCGAGCGGTCGGAGCGGCGGGGTGCGGTGCCGGATCCGGGCGCCGTGCTGACGTACGGGACCGGGCCGCGTACCCGGCTCTGGGAGCGGCGGCGCACCGACGCCGACCACCTCCTCGTCCGCTTCGGCACCGGGCGCGTCCCCTCCGAGGTCGAGCTCGACGACCCCGAGCAGGACGAGCACAAGCGCAAGGTCCGCTGGTACATCGAGGACGCCCCGGTCGCGCTGTCGCTGCGCGATCTGGGGGTGATCGGGGTCGCCGGGCCGGGGGATTCGGCGCATGCGCTGGGGCGTTGGGCCGTCGCCCAGACCGCCGTGCTGCACAGCCCCATGGACGTGCAGTTCTACGTCCTCACCGACCACGACGCCGGTACCCGCTGGGACTGGGTGCGCTGGCTGCCGCACTCCCGCCCCGGCGGCGGCCAGGACGTGAACGTCCTCATCGGCACCGATTCCGAGACCGTCGCCACCCGCGTCGGCGAGCTCACCCAGCTCCTCGACGGCCGGCAGAAGGCCCTCCAGCAGGGCGGGCGGAGCAAGACCGACGGGCCCGCGTTCAGTGATCCGGACGTCGTGGTGGTGTGGGACGGGTCCCGGCGGCTGCGGTCCATGCCCGGTGTCGTACGGCTGTTGAAGGAAGGGCCGGGCGTCGCCATCCGCTCCATCTGCCTCGACGAGGAGGAGCGCTTCCTTCCCGGTGAGTGCCAGGGAGTCGTCGTCGCCGAGCCGGTCGCGTCCGCAGATGCTCCGGCAACGGCCGTCACGCAGCAGACCGTTGGCGGCTTCCCCTCGTTCCAGGCCTGGCATCCCGACCAGCAGGTCGAGGAACAGGCGCCCCAGGACCTGGAGTTGCGGCTGCGCGTCGAGCAGAGCGGGGCGCTGCGCAAGCGCAACGTACGGCCCGACTTCGTCACCCCCGCCTGGTGCGGCCGGCTCGCCCGCTCCCTCTCCCCGCTCCGGGACATCAGCGGCGAGACCGAGGACTCGGCACTGCCCGGCTCCAGCCGGCTGCTCGACGTGCTCCAGCTGGAGCCGCCGACGCGGGATGCCATCGCCGCCCGGTGGCGGATGGGCGGGCAGTCGACCATGGCCGTCATCGGGGAGTCGTACGACGGGCCGTTCGGCATCGATCTGCGGCGCGACGGGCCGCACGGCCTGATCGCCGGTACGACCGGTTCCGGCAAGTCCGAGCTGCTGCAGACCATCGTGGCCGCGCTGGCGGTGGCGAACACCCCGGAGAACATGACCTTCGTCCTCGTCGACTACAAGGGCGGCTCGGCGTTCAAGGACTGTGTGAAGCTGCCGCACACGGTGGGTATGGTCACCGACCTCGACGCCCACCTGGTGGAGCGGGCCCTGGAGTCGCTGGGTGCCGAGCTGAAGCGGCGCGAGCACATCCTGGCCGCCGCCGACGCCAAGGACATCGAGGACTACCAGGACCTGGTGAGAAGGGATCCGTCGCACGCTCCGGTTCCCCGACTGCTCATTGTCATCGACGAGTTCGCGTCCATGGTGCGCGATCTGCCCGACTTCGTCACGGGACTTGTCAATATCGCGCAGCGAGGGCGGTCCCTCGGCATTCATCTGCTGCTCGCCACGCAGCGGCCCTCCGGTGTCGTGTCCCCCGAGATCCGCGCCAACACCAACCTCCGGATTGCGCTGCGCGTGACCGACGCCGGCGAGTCGACCGACGTCATCGACGCACCCGACGCTGGGCACATCGCGAAGAGCACGCCGGGCCGGGCGTATGTGCGGCTGGGGCACGCCTCGCTGATCCCGTTCCAGTCGGGGCGGGTCGGCGGCCGGCGGCCGGGTGCGGCCGACCCGGCCACCCTCGCGCCCTGGGCCGGGGCGCTGTCCTGGCAGGACCTGGGGCGGGCCGCGCTGCGCAAGCCCAAGTCCGAGGCCCGGGAGGACGACGAGATCACCGACCTGAAGGTGCTCGTCGACGCCGTGCGCGAGGCCAACACCGCGCTCGGCGTCCCGGCCCAGCACTCACCGTGGCTGCCCGCCCTCGACGACACCCTGCTGCTCGACGACGTCCCGGCCGTCCAGGCGCAGGGCTCGCTGCCCGCCGCCCCGTACGGTGTCGAGGACCTGCCCGCCGAGCAGGCCCGCCGTGCGGTCGCCGTCGACTTCGCGACCTTCGGCCATCTGATCATCGCCGGTGCGCCGCGCACCGGGCGTTCGCAGGTGCTGCGCACCATCGCCGGTTCGCTGGCCCGCACCAACTCCTGCGCCGATGTGCACATGTACGGCATCGACTGCGGCAACGGCGCCCTCAACGCGCTGACCCGGCTGCCGCACTGCGGTGCCGTCGTCGGCCGTAACCAGACCGAGCGCGTAGAGCGCCTCATGGCGCGCCTGTCAGGTGAGTTGAGCCGTCGTCAGGAACTGCTCGCCGACCGGGGGTTCGCGGACATCGGCGAGCAGCGGGCCGCCGTGCCGGAGGCGGAGCGGCTGCCGCACATCGTGCTGCTCCTCGACCGCTGGGAAGGCTGGCTGCCCACCCTCGGCGAGCTGAACCACGGTGACCTCACCGACAAGATCATGGTGATGATGCGGGAGGGCGCCAGCGTCGGCATCCATCTCGTCCTCACCGGCGACCGGCAGATCCTGGCCGGCCGGATCTCCTCCCTCACCGAGGACAAGTACGGTCTCCGGCTCGCGGACCGCGCGGACTTCTCGATGCTGGACATCAACTCCCGCAAGGTTCCCGAGGAGATTCCGCCCGGCCGCGCCTTCCGGAGCGAGACCGCCGCGGAGACGCAGTTCGCGCTGCTCGCCGCGGACACCACCGGTCAGGGGCAGGCCGCCGCGATCGGAGCGATCGGTGAGGATGCCGACGTCCGGGACGCGCAGGTGCCGCGCTCGCGGCGCCCGTTCCGGGTCGACGTGCTGCCCGGCCGGATCTCCTTCGAGGAGGCCTGGGCGATGCGGGATCCGGCCGCCACCTCGTCCCGGCTGTGGGCGCTGGTGGGTGTCGGTGGCGACGAGCTGACCGCTTTCGGGCCCGACCTGTCGCAGGGCGTGCCCGCCTTCGTCATCGGCGGTCCCGCCAAGTCCGGCCGCTCCACGACCCTGTTGGGCTTCGCCCGCTCCTACCTCGCCAACGGCGTGCGGATCGTCGTGGCCGCGCCCCGGCAGTCCCCGCTGCGTGAACTCGAAGGCCAGGACGGTGTGGTGAAGGTCTTCACCGGTCGGGACGTGGACGAGGACGAGCTGGAGGAGATCGTGAACACCGCCACCCCGGCGGATCCGATCGTGGTCCTCGTCGACGACGCCGAGGTCCTGGACGACTGCGACGCCGAGGACGTCTTCAAGCGGATCGTCGAGCGTGGCGCCGAGGAGGGGCTCGCCGTCGTCATCGCCGGTGACGAGGACGAGATCTGCGACGGCTTCTCCGGCTGGCAGGTCGACGCCAAGAAGGCCCGCCGGGGCATCCTGCTCTCCCCGCAGGAGTCCGGCTCCGGCGAGCTGATCGGCATCCGGACCACCCGGGCCATGGTGGGCGGGCCGGTCCAGCCCGGCAAGGGCATGCTGCATCTGGGCAGCGGGGAACACATCACGGTGACCACCCCGCAGTAGCCGTACGGCGGGGGGCCGGACCGCGGAAGGTCCTCAGTCCCCCGTCTTCGACATCACCGCGACCGGATTCCCCTCCGCCGAACTGTCCGACGTGTACACCAGGTCGCCGTGGCTCGGCGTCAGGTACACCGTGTTCCGGTCGGGGTCGCAGCCGTCGTGGTTGCCCTCGACGCCCTCCGAGGACGCGACGATCTTCGTGGCCGTCACCGACTTCAGGGTGAGTACGTCGGTGCAGACCCCGCCCAGCTGGTCGGTCTGCCGCAGACGGCCCAGCTCCGCGCCGACCGCCGCCTGTTCCACGGTGATCCGGAAGGTGCCGATGGGCAGGTTGCCGGACAGGGCGGTGGCCGTGCCCTCCCAGGTGCCGAGGTAGGCGGCCGGGATCGCCCCCGAGGCGGGCGAGAACGCCGCGGACGGGGACACGGACGGGCCGGTGCCCGCGTTGGCGGACCCGCCGCTGCCGTCGTCACCCCCGACGATCCACGGTCGTACCAGAAAGCCCAGTCCGACCGTCACCGCCGCCAGCGCCCCGGCCACGGCCAGCGCGACCGTACAGCTCACCCGGCGGCCACGCCCGCCCTCGCCGGGTACGGCGGTCGCCGCGACGCTCACCGACACCTTCCCGGGCGGCACGGCATCCCGAGGCTCCGCCACGGTCGGCGAAGCCGAAGGCGTGGCGGGCGAAGCCGACGGCATCGCGGGCGGAGCCGACGGCATCGCGGGCAGAGCCACAGGCGTGGCGGGCGAAGCCGACGGCATGGCAGGCGAGCCCGCAGGCATGGCAGGCGCAGCCTCGGGAACCGCGGGCGGCACGGTCGGCGGCGGCCCGAACTCCCCCGCCACCGCAGCGCCGGCCACCGCGCCGGCCTCCACAGCGTCGGCCTCGGCAGCACCCACCCCCGAAGGTCCCACCCCCAAAGCGCCCACCCCCGAAGCGCCCACCGAAGGACTGCTGAACCCCACCGGCCCGGACGCGGGCACCGCCCCCTGCGCCGGCTCCACCCCCTGCGCCGCCTCAAGGTTCAGCGCCTGTACGGCGCTTCGGCTCACCCTCTCCACCAGCGCCCCCGGCAGCCACCCGCCCGTCACCAGCCGTGCGGCCCCCTGCGGGGCCAGCTGAGCGGCCACCTCCGCCGGGCCCGGTCGGGCCCCCGCCTCCTTCGCGAGGCACGCCTCGGCCACCGATCGCAGCTCACCGCTCAGCGTGCCGAGTTCGGGTTCCTCGTGGACGACCTTGTAGAGCAGGGCGGCGGAGGAGTCGCCGGGGAAGGGCGGTTCGCCGTTCGCCGCGTACGCCAGCACCGCGCCCAGGGAGAACATGTCCGCGGCGCCCGTGACGCCCTTGCCGAGGATCTGCTCCGGGGACATGTAGCCCGGCGAACCGATCGAGACCCCCGACGAGGTCAGGGACGCCGTACCGTCGATGGCCCGGGCGATACCGAAGTCGATGAGCAGCGGTCCGTCGAGGGTCAGCAGGACGTTGGACGGCTTCACGTCCCGGTGCACCAGCCCCAGTTCGTGCACCGCCGCCAGCGCCTCCGCGAGGCCCGCGCCCAGCGCCCGTACCGTGTGCGCGGGCAGCGGACCGCCGTCGGTCACGGCGGCGGCCAGGGACGGACCGGCGGCGTACGCCGTGGCGACCCACGGCACGGCCGCGTCCGGGTCGGCGTCCAGGACGGGGGCGGTCCAGGCGCCGCCGACCCGTCGGGCCGCCGCCACCTCGCGGCGGAAGCGGGCCCGGAACTCCTCGTCCAGCGCGAAGTGCGGGTGCACGATCTTCACGGCGACGGTCCGGCCGCCGGCCGAACGGCCCAGATAGACCCGGCCCATGCCGCCGGAGCCGAGGCGGCCGAGCAGCCGGTACGGTCCGACGACGGCCGGTTCGTCACCCGCGAGCGGCTGCATGCGCCCTCACCCCCCAGAGAGTCCGGCCCCCTGGGGAGCCCACGCAGCAGAGTAGGGGCTAGGGCGCCAGCAGATCGACCTTCACGTCCGCCGGGAATCCGGTGGTCGGGCCGACCCGCCGTGCGAACTCCGCGACCGCCGCCAGCTGCGGTGCGCCGAAGCTGAAGTCGAGGGTGGTGAAGTACTGGGCCAGGGTCGCCTCGTCGAACGCCTCCCAGCGGGCGGCCTGTTCGGCGACCTTGGCGACCTCCTCCAGGGAGAGGTCGCGGGATTCGAGGAAGGCGCCGTGCACCTCGCGGGTGATGTGCGGCTCGCGCTCCAGGTAGTCCCGGCGCGCCGCCCACACCGCGAAGACGAAGGGGAGGCCCGTCCACTCCTTCCACAGCGCGCCGAGGTCGTGGACCTCCAGGCCGTAGCGGGGGCCGTCCAGCAGATTCGCGCGCAGGGCCGCGTCGCCGATCAGCACCGCCGCGTCCGCCTCCTGCATCATCAGGCTGAGGTCGGGCGGGCAGGTGTAGTAGTCGGGCTGGACGCCGTAGCGGTCGGCGAGCAGCAGCTGGGCCAGCCGGACCGAGGTCCGGGAGGTGGAGCCGAGGGCGACCCGGCGGCCGTCCAGCTGGTCCAGCGGGACCTGCGAGACGATCACGCAGGACATCACCGGGCCGTCGCAGCCGACGGCGATGTCCGGGAAGGCGACCAGGTCGTCGGCGTTGCGCAGGAACTCGACGAGGGTGATGGGCCCGATGTCGAGGTCGCCGCGCACCAGTCGCTCGCTGAGCTTCTCCGGGGTGTCCTTGGTGAGCTCGAAGTCGAGGAGGGTGCCGGTTCTCGCGAGCCCCCAGTAGAGGGGCAGGCAGTTCAGGAACTGGATGTGGCCGACGCGCGGCCGGGTGCGAGAATTGTCCACATCGCGAGACTAGACCC
The DNA here is from genome assembly GCF_003814875.1 of Streptomyces sp. Ag109_O5-1. Lineage (GTDB taxonomy): Bacteria > Actinomycetota > Actinomycetes > Streptomycetales > Streptomycetaceae > Streptomyces > Streptomyces sasae. The sequence continues at coordinate 5,317,441 of NZ_RKQF01000001.1, forward strand.
CATGGGGTACGGTGCTGAGACCGCCCCCGCCGTCAGCACCGCGCAGTCAGCACCGCTGCAGGCACCCCTCAGGGCGTCAACCCACGCTTGAGGCCATTCAAACCTCCGGGTGACATGATCTTGGCCTCTGTTGCTTTCGGCTGCCCACATGCTAGGCTCGCCGCAAGTTGCAGTTTGGTTTCCCTTGCAGTACAGAGCCTGCGGAGCATGTAACCGTGGGCTCTCGTCGTTTTCAGACATATGCAGTTGTGCGGCACTTAGTTTGTTTTCACACTTGCAGGTTCTGGAGCAGGGCGACCCTTTTGAGCCCAAGGAGGGCTTATGGCTACCGGAACCGTGAAGTGGTTCAACGCCGAAAAGGGCTTTGGTTTCATCGCCCAGGAAGGCGGCGGCCCCGACGTCTTCGTCCACTACTCCGCGATCAACGCCAACGGGTTCCGCTCCCTGGAGGAGAACCAGCAGGTGAGCTTCGACGTCACGCAGGGCCCGAAGGGTCCGCAGGCGGAGAACGTCACCCCCGTCTGATCACGGAAATCCCAAGTCTGATCGCAGACTGAGTGCAGTACCCAAGGAGCCCCGCGCCGTCAGGCGACGGGGCTCCTGCCTTTTCTCCGCCGCCTAAATGTGCTGCATGACGAGGACGAACGTGGTGCCGGGCACCAGCGCCTCGTAGGAGTGCGGAACGTCCCCGCGGTACGTCAGGTAATCCCCGGGGTTCAATTCGACGGTTTCTCCGCGTGGCCCCGCCTTAACCTGCCCGCCGCATACGACAAGGTGCTCGACGGTCCCCGGAATGTGCGGCTCGGACTCGCGCGGCACGCCCGGCTCCATCCGCAGGTGGTAGATGTCCCGGCGGGTGCCGGGCGGGCAGGCCGAGAGCAGGGTGGCGGCGAAGTCGGCCCGTTCCGACGCGACGGTGGGCCCCCGCCCCGCACGGATCACCTGGACGGCGGACACCGGCGGCTCGACCAGCGCGCTGAACGGCACGCCCAGCGCGACCCCCAGCGACCACAGTGTCTCCACGCTCGGGTTTCCGCTGCCGGCCTCCAACTGGGACAGCGTGGACTTCGCGATGCCGGCCCGCTTGGCCAGCTCGGACAGCGAGAGCCCGGCCCGGGCCCGCTCCCGCTTCAGCGAACCGGCGATCCACTCCATCGGGAGCCGGTCGGGTGCCTCGGACATCTGATTCGTTCGCTCCATCGGTACGATCGTTCGCCTTGACGAACACCATTCTGCTTGTTCATTGTAGAGAACATGCGTTCGCCACACCGAACCACCCTTCCGCCGAGCACCGGAACACGGCGGACCTCCCTCGTCCGGGACAGTTCCCTCGTCTGGCTGGCAAGCGGCGTCGTCGGCGTCTCCTTCGGCGCGGTCAGCGTCGCCGGCGGCCTCCCCGTGTGGGTCCCGGTCCTGATGTCCCTCGTCGTCTACGCGGGCTCCGCGCAGTTCAGCGCGGTCGGCGTACTGCTCGCCGGCGGCGGTCCGCTGGCGGCCGCGGCCACCGGACTCCTCCTCAACACCCGTACGGCGGCCTTCAGCCTCGCCGTCGCCGACCTGCTCGGCCCCGGCCGCGCCACCCGGCTGCTCGGCGCGCACCTGGTGACCGACGAGACGGTCGCCTTCGCCCTGGCCCAGCCGGACCCGGCCCGCCGCCGCGCCGCGTTCTGGATCTCGGGGCTCGGCCTGTTCGCCGTGTGGAACGCGGGGGTGGTGATCGGCGCCCTCGCCGGCACGGCCCTCGGCGACACCTCCCGTTACGGCCTGGACGCGGCGTTCCCGGCGGTGCTGGTGGCCCTGGTCCTGCCGTCCCTCCGCAAGGACGCGGGGGTACGGCGCTCGGCCCTGCTCGGCGCGGCGATCGCCCTCGCGGTGACCCCGGCCGTCCCGGCCGGGATCCCGGTCCTCCTCGCCCTCCTGGGCCTGTTCGCACATCCGGGGGTACGGCGATGAACGCGACGGTGGTCATGATCCTGGTCCTCTCGCTCGGCACGTACGCCTTCCGCCTGGTGGGCCCGGCGCTGCACGGCCGGGTGGAGATCCCGGCGCGGGTCCAGGAGCTGGCGTCGGCGGGTGCGGTGGTCCTGCTGGTCGCACTCCTGGCGACCGGCGCGCTGACCGAGAACGGCGGCTTCGCGGGCTGGGCCCGCCCGGCCGGGGTGCTGGTGGGGGGCGTACTCGCCTGGCGCAAGGCGCCGTTCGTGGTGGTGGTCGTAGGGGCGGCGGCGGTCACGGCCGCACTGCGGGCGGTGGGGATCGGGTAAGGGGAGTTGTCAGTGGCGGCCGTTAGGGTCCGCAGGCATGACCGCCGACTTCCTCACCGCCACCCGTACCTTCTACGACGCGATCGCGTCCGACTACGCCGAGCGCTTCCGCTCGGAGTACGACAAAAGGCCGGTGGAAAGGGCCATGTTGGAGGTGTTCGTCGAGCGGGTGGGAGCAGGCGGCGAGGTGGCCGACCTGGGCTGCGGCCCCGGCCGGGTCACCGGCCGGCTGGCCGCGCTGGGCCTGTCGGTCTTCGGACTCGACCTCTCGGAGTCGATGCTCGCCATCGCCCGCCGCGAGAATCCCGGACTGCGCTTCGTGCAGGGCTCGATGCTGGAGCTGGAGGTGGCGGACGGCGCGCTGGACGGGGTGCTGTGCTGGTACTCGTCCATCCATACGCCGGACGACCGACTGCCGGACCTGTTCCGGGAGTTCAGGAGGGTGCTGAGGCCGGGCGGGCACCTGCTCCTGGCGTTCCAGGTGGGAGACGTGGCGCGTCGGCACGAGAACCCCTGGGGGCATCGGGTGACGCTGGACTTCCTGCGCCGGCGGCCGGAGGAGATGACGGCACTGCTGGCCGACGCCGGGTTCACCCTCTACTCCAGCACGGTACGGCAACCGGACGCGGAGCTCGATGAACTGAGCCCGCAGGCCTTTCTACTGGCCGCGCTCTAACGGGTTGGCGCAGACCCGCGACCAGACGATCAGCCCGTCCTCCCGGACCCGCACCCGCACCCGCACCCACGGCCAGGTCGGCACCGGTACCGGCCGAACCAGCCGACCGTTCAACTGGCCGCCCGGTCGCGCAGCACACTGCGCAGGGAGACGGGCTCGCGGCCGATCAGTTCCGCCAGGGTGGGGTCGACGGTCGCGAACTCGCCCTCGCGGGCGGCCAGGAAGACGCCCAGGAGGTGGTCGGCCGTGTCCGCGGGGACGCCGTCGGCCGCCAGTCGGTCGCGGAACGCCTGGTCGGGGGCGATGGTCCGGCTCGCACCGGCCAGGCCGGCGATGTCGGCGAAGGTCAGCGCCTCGGCCGCCGTCAGCGGAGGCGTCGGGCCCTCGAAGCGGCCCTCGTCCGCCAGGATCACGGCCGCCGCCTCCGCCAGGTCGTCGTGGTCCGTCCAGGAGACCGGGCCGTCGGCCGGGAGGGCCAGTTCGCCGGTGGCCAGGCCGTGGCCGGCGAACTGCAGCGCGCTCGCCGTGTAGAAGCCGTTGCGGAGGGAGGTGTAGGGGACACCCGAGGCGGCCAGGTACGCCTCCGTGGCCGCGTGGTCGCGGCAGGCCTGGAAGCGGGAGGTGGGACTGGCGCCCATGTGTGCGGTGTAGAGGATGCGGCGGGCACCGGCCGCCACGGCCGCGTCGATGGCGGTGCGGTGCTGTCGCACGCCCTCCTCGCCCAGCCGGTCGACGGAGACGATCAGTATCTGGGTGGCGCCCTCGAAGGCGTGCGCCAGGCCGCCCGGGTCGGTGAAGCCGCCCTCCCGAACCCGCACGCCCCGGTCCGCGAGGGGCTGTGCCTTCTTCGGGTCGCGGACGCTGACGCCGACGGTCTCGGCCGGTACCCGGGTCAGCAGCCGCTCCACGATCCGGCCGCCGAGCTGTCCGGTGGCTCCGGTCACGACGATCACGATGTCCTCCGGCACGATGCGATATCAGTGGAAACATCTTCACGATAACATCGATACTAACGATGGAAGCAAGAGGGCGATATCGTTGATATATCGTTGACGCATGGGCTCGGAAGCACGTGACACGGACACCCGGCAGCGCGTCGTCGACGCCGCCATCGGACTGCTGGAGCGGGAGGGGCGGGACGCCGTCACCACCCGGGCGGTCGCGGTCGCCGCGGGGCTGCAGCCCCCGGCCATCTACCGGCTGTTCGGCGACAAGGACGGGCTGCTGGAGGCCGTGGCGGAGCACGGGTTCGCCACGTTCCTCGCCGGCAAGCGGGTCGATCCGGACCCCGAGGACCTGATCGAGGACCTGCGGGGCAGCTGGGACCTCGCGGTCGAGTTCGGGCTGGAGAACCCCGCGCTGTACATGCTGATGTACAGCGACACCTCGCACAGCGGGTCGGCCGCCTTCCGGGCCGGGCTGGAGATCCTGCGGGGGCGGGTGCGGCGGCTCGCCGCCGGCGGGTGGCTGCGGGTCGGCGAGGACCTCGCCGTCGACGTCATCCACGCCACCGCCCGGGGCGCCGTCCTCACCTGGCTGTCCGCGCCCGAGACCGGCCGCGACCCGGCCCTGCTGACCACCCTCCGGGAGGCCATGGTCACGGCCGTCACCAGCGAGAAGCCCGCCGTACGGACCACCGGTCCCGCCGGTGCCGCCCGCGCGCTGCGCGCCGCCCTCCCCGACCAGACGGCCCTCAGCGGCGCGGAGCAGCACCTGCTGCGGGAGTGGCTGAATCGCCTTGCCGAGGACGCCTAGCGTGCTACGGTTGGAGTGTTGCAGTTGTGGTACCCATGAACCTGTGTGCGCCTGATGGGATTGCTTCTCCTTCAGGCGCATTATCTGTTTTCCGGCATCTCCGGATGGGGCCATTTGCCTACAGAAGGAGAAAGTCATGGCACAGGGAACCGTGAAGTGGTTCAACGCCGAAAAGGGTTTCGGCTTCATCGCGCAGGACGGCGGCGGCCCCGACGTCTTCGCCCACTACTCGAACATCGCGACGCAGGGCTTCCGTGAGCTCCAGGAGGGCCAGCGCGTGTCCTTCGACGTCACGCAGGGCCAGAAGGGCCCGCAGGCGGAGAACATCGTCCCCGCCTGATCGCCGGACGCCCATCCGCGCACCGGGGTCCGCACCGTCATGGTGCGGACCCCGGTTTGTGCTGTTTCCAGGAAGGCAGACCACCGCATGTCCCGCAGGCCCCAGAGATCGAACCGGCGCACCTCGTCAGCCCCGCCGCCGTCCACGTCGGCACCGACGGAGTTCCGGCTGCCGGAGAACACGACGCCCGCGCTTCCCGCCGTCGAGGACTTCGCCGCTCTGGACATGCCCGCGGGGCTGCTGAAGACGCTCACCGCGCAGGGCGTGACCACGCCGTTCCCCATCCAGGCCGCCACCCTGCCCAACTCGCTCGCGGGCCGCGACCTGCTGGGCCGGGGACGCACCGGCTCCGGGAAGACCCTCGCGTTCGGGCTGGCGCTGCTGGCCCGTACCGCCGGACTGCGGGCGCAGCCCAGGGCGCCCCTCGCCCTCGTGCTGGTGCCCACGCGTGAACTCGCGCAGCAGGTGACGGACGCGCTGACCCCCTACGCGACCGCCGTGAACCTCCGGCTGGCCACCGTGGTCGGCGGGCTGTCCATCACCAAGCAGGCCGCCACGCTCCGGCGCGGCGCGGAAGTGGTCGTGGCGAGTCCCGGCAGGCTCAACGACCTCGTGGAGCGCGGGGACTGTGTGCTCGACGACGTCCGCATCACGGTGCTGGACGAGGCCGACCAGATGACCGACATGGGGTTCCTGCCGCAGATCACCAAGCTGATCGAGAAGGTACGGCCGGACGGGCAGCGGATGCTCTTCTCGGCCACTCTCGACCGGAACATCGACCGTCTGGTGCAGCGGTTCCTGACCGACCCCGTGGTGCACTCCGTGGACCCGTCCGCGGGAGCGGTGACGACCATGGAGCACCACGTGCTCCACGTCCAGGACGAGACCGACAAGAAGGCCGTCACCACGCGCATCGCGGCCCGGGACGGCCGGGTCATCCTCTTCCTCGACACCAAGAGGTCCGCCGACCGGCTCGCCAAACGGCTGCTGGCCGTCGGCGTCCGCGCGGCGGCGCTGCACGGCGGCCGCTCCCAGCCGCAGCGCACCCGCACCCTGGAGCAGTTCAAGAACAACGAGGTCACCGCGCTGGTGGCGACGAACGTCGCGGCCCGGGGCATACACATCGACGACCTCGACCTCGTCGTGAACGTCGATCCGCCCACCGACCACAAGGACTACCTCCACCGGGGCGGCCGCACGGCCCGTGCCGGGGGCTCCGGCAGCGTGGTCACGCTGGTGCTGCCCGACCAGAAGCGGGACGTCAGCCGGCTCATGTCGGACGCGGGCATCCGCCCCCGGACCGCGAGCATCACGTCGAGCGACGCGGAACTGGCCGCCATCACCGGCGCCCGCGAGCCCTCCGGGGTGGCCGTCACCATCGCGATCCCCCAGCAGGCGGCACCGGCGGAGCCCCGGGACGGCAGCACCGGTGCCAAGCCCGGCAGACGCTCCGCCCGCCGCCGCGGAACCGGCGGCAGCCCCGACACGGCGACGGGCCGCCGAGCCACCAACCGCCGGTCCGGCTCGGGCTCCGGGACGCCGGCGCCCGACGGCACCACCGCATCCGGCAGGCGCGGCACCAACGGCCGAGCAGCAGCCGACACCGGATCAGGCACCCCAGCCGCCGGCCGCCGCGCCACGACCGCCGCCGGCACGGCCAAGGCCGCCCGGGGATCCGGACGCCGCTCGACGGCCGACGGCACGGGAGGCCCCGCCTCCGACCGCCGCACCACGGCCTCCGGCGCAGCCGCCGGCGGGTCCCGGCGCCGGACGGCGACCGATGGCACCTCCGGCGCGGCGGCCGAGAACAGCACCCGAGGCCGAGGCGGCGTCCGCCGAACCGGCCGCCGCTCCTCCGCCGCCTGAACCGCACCGAACGGCGCCCGACGGTTTCGGCACCGCCGGGCAACGCCGGTCAGCTGCCAGGCGGTGCCGGTCACCAGCAGAGCGGTGCCGGTCTCGCCCGTTCCTGCCGGGGGCATCGGTCCCGGCAGGGGGCGTGGTGTGGCGGAGGTTCGGTGGGGGCCGGGGTGGTTACTTCGTGTAGAGGCTTTCGATCTCTGTTGCGAAGTCCTTCATGATCTCCTCTCGGCGCAGCTTCATCGAGGGGGTCAGATGACCCGCCTCCTCGGTGAAGTCGACGGGGAGCATGGTGAAGCGGCGGATGGATTCGGGGCGGGAGACCAGTTTGTTGGCCTCGTCGATCGCCCGCTGCAGGATCGCCTGCAACTCGGCGTCGTCCAGGAGGAGTTCCGGCGGCACCGGGTGCTTGCCGTTCATCTGGCGCCAGTGGGTGAGGCCGTCCCGGTCGAGGGTGACCAGGGCGCTGACGTAGGGCAGTCCGTCGCCGACCAGCATCACCTGGGAGATGAGGGGGTGCGAGCGGAGCCAGTTCTCCAGCGGGGCGGGGGCCACCGACTTGCCGCCGGCCGTGATCAGCATCTCCTTCTTGCGGCCGGTGATGGTGAGGTAGCCCTCGTCGTCCAACTCGCCTATGTCGCCGGTGGCGAGCCAGCCGTCCCGGGTCGCCGGGACGACCCCGCCGGCCGCCGGATCCCAGTAGCCGCGCAGGACGTGGTCACCGGCGACCAGGATCTCGCCGTCGGCGGCTATGCGGACCTTCGTGCCGGGCATCGGCCAGCCCACCGTGCCCAGGCGGGGCTTGAGGGGCGGGGTGCAGGTGGTGGCGGCGGTGGTCTCGGTCAGGCCGTAGCCCTCGTAGATCTCGATGCCGGCTCCGGCGTAGAACGCGGCGAGGCGGCGGCCCAGCGGGGAGCCGCCGCAGATGATGTGGCGGACCTTGCCGCCCATGGCGGTGCGGATACGGCGGTAGACCAGCGGGTCGTAGAAGGAACGGGCGGTCTTCAGGGCGCGGCCGGGACCGCTGCCGGTGCCGGTCTGCTTGGCCTCCAGCGCCTCGCCGTAGCGCTGCGCGACCCCGGTGGCCCGGTCGAAGACGGTGACCCGGCCGCCCGACTCCGCCTTGGCCCGCGCGGTGTTGAAGACCTTCTCCAGCATGTAGGGGATGGTGAGCAGACAGGTCGGCTTGAACGCGGCGAGGTCCGGGAGCAGGTCCTCGGCCTTGAGGCTCGGGGCGTGGCCGAGGCGGACCCGGGCGCGGATGCAGGCGACCGCCACCATGCGCCCGAAGACATGGGACATGGGGAGGAAGAGGAGGATGGAGACCTCCTCGTCGTTGCGTGCCTTGAAGATCGGGTAGAGGAGTTCGATCGCGTTGTCGACCTCGGCGAAGAAGTTGCCGTGCGAGAGGGCGCAGCCCTTGGGGCGGCCGGTGGTGCCCGAGGTGTAGATGAGGGTGGCGAGGGTTTCGGGGCCCAACATGCCCCGCCGTACGCCCACTTCGGCGTCGTGGACGTTCGGGCCCGCCTCCGCGAGCCGGTCCACGTGCCCCTTCTCCATCACCCACAGGTGCCGCAGATCGGGCAGCCGGTCGAGTTCGGGGCCGAGCGCGGCGGCCTGCGCGGCGGTCTCGGTGACCAGGGCGACCGCGCCGGAGTCGTGCAGGATCCAGCGGGTCTGGAAGACGGACGAGGTCGGGTAGATGGGGACGGTCACCAGACCGGCCGCCCAGGCGCCGAAGTCGAGGAGCGTCCACTCGTACGTCGTCCGGGCCATGACCGCGATCCGGTCGCCCGGCATCAGCCCCTCCGCGATCAGGCCCTTCGCCACCGCCTGCACCTGCGCGGCGAACCCGTCCGCCGTCACGTCCTCCCAACGGCCCTCACCGTCCGCGGGTTTGCGGCTGAGCACGATCGCGCCGGGATCCCGCTCCGCGTTCTCGAACGGCAGGTCGGCGAGCGACCCATGCCGTACCGGCGGCGCGAACGGCGGTACGTACGCCTCCCGCACCACCCCGCTGAGCCGCTGCACGAGGGGCTCGACCAGGACCGGCTTGCCGTCGTAGTCCGTGGCGTTGACGGTGACACCGGAGGAGACCGGCGGGGCGTTCTGGAAAGAGGAAGTGGACACGGAGCGGCTCCTCGGGCGTGCAGCGGGTGAACTGCTTGCTGCATGACGTACGCGCCTCGCGCACCGAGGCGTTCACCGGGACCGGGCCTCAGAAAGGGGTTACCGGCAGTTAGACAGGAGAGCGTACGGGCCCGCTGTGGCGGGTTTGTGAGGTTTCCGGGTTGGTCCGGGGCCGGGCCTGTGCAATCCCGGAGCTTACGTGAGGGTCTCTCACCTTAGGCCCGACTCCTGAACCTTGACAGCTGTGACGTAGACTTACCTGCGGTAACCTTACTCGAAAGTCAGAAATCGGGCGAGCCTGAGGACGGACATGACGGACCGCTATCTGAGCTTCACCGCCACCGCGCCGGGCCGCTTCCTCACCCGACGGCTCGGGCTGCCGCAACCGGCGAAGCTGGTACGTCGGTCGCAAACGCCTTCCCTGCACGGCGAGTTGTTGCATCTCACGGCCGGCAAGTCCGATCTCGACCTGGCTCCGGTGCTCGCCCGTACGGGACTTGCGGCCGACCGATCGGGCACCCCCGTCGCCGTCGTCCTCGACGCCACCGGGGTGCGGGACGTCGGTGCGCTGGCCGAGGTGCACGCGGCCCTCCACCCCGTCGTACGGTCCGTCGCGGCGAGCGGGCGGGTGGTGGTGCTGGGCGCTCCGCTCGACCCCGCCGACCATCACCAGGCCGCCGCCCAGCAGGCGTTGGAGGGCTTCACCCGCTCCCTGGGCAAGGAGATCGGGCAGGGCCGGACCGTCAACCTCGTACGGCTCGGCGGGGATGCGGGGGCCGCCGAGTCCACGCTGCGGTTTCTGCTCTCGCCGCGGTCCGCGTACGTCAGCGGACAGGTCGTCGAGGTCGGGGCGGGCGGCTTCACCGTCCCGGACGACTGGGAACGACCGCTCGCGGGGCGCACCGCGCTGGTCACCGGGGCGGCCCGCGGGATCGGGGCCGCCGTCGCCGAGACGCTGGCGCGGGACGGGGCGCGGGTCGTCGTCCTCGATGTGCCGGCCGCGGAGGCGGAGGCGCGTGCGCTGGCCGAGCGGCTGGGCGGAAGCGCGGTGGCGCTGGACATCACCGAGGCGGACGCGGGGGCGCGGATCGCGGATGCGCTGCCGGAGGGGCTGGACGTCCTCGTCCACAACGCGGGGATCACCCGCGACCGGCGGTTGGTCAACATGCCCGCCGAGCGGTGGAGTTCGGTGCTGGAGGTGAATCTCGGGAGTGTGCTGCGCACGACGGACGCGCTGCTGGAGCGTGGGGCGCTGAAGGCCGGTGGGCGGATCGTCGGTACGGCGTCCATCGCCGGGATCGCCGGTAATGCGGGGCAGACGAATTACGGGGCGAGCAAGGCGGGGGTGGTGGGGCTGGTCCGGTGCCTGGCGCCGCGGGCGGCGAGTGAGTTCGGGGTGACCGTGAATGCGGTGGCACCCGGGTTCATCGAGACGAAGATGACCGCCGCGATTCCCTTGTTCATCCGGGAGGCGGGGCGGCGGATGAACTCGCTGGCGCAGGGTGGGGTGCCGGGGGATGTGGCGGAGACGGTGGGGTGGTTGGTGCAGCCGGGGTCGGGAGCCGTGAACGGGCAGGTCGTGCGGGTTTGCGGACAGAGCCTTTTGGGGGCCTGAGCACCATTTCAAGGTGCGGGTTGTGTGTGGCTGGTCGCGCAGTTCCTCCCCCAGCCTTCGGCCGGGGGTACCCTCAGCGCCCCTGAAGGGGCGCTTCCCTCAACGGTGTCGGAAGGCGAACCCTGTGATCGTCCTCAGTAGTGCCCCTTCCCTCGGGCCCCTCCTCGCCCTCGGCGCGCTGCGGTCCCCCTTCAAGAAGCCCTCCGCCGGCGCGGACTTCCCCCGCGCCCGGCTCGTGCTCGCCTCCCTCCGGCCCGATCTCCGGAAGCTCGCCGCCTACGAACGCGTCTGCGGTTTCGCCACCGGTGACGACGGGCTGCCCGTCACCTACCCCCATGTCCTCGGGTTTCCGCTGGCCATGCGGCTCATGAGCGGGCGGGACTTTCCGCTGCCGCTGCTGGGGCTGGTGCACACCTCCATCGAGATCGTGCGCCACGCCGAACTGCCCGGCGACGGGACGTACGAGATCTCCGTGCACATCGAGAAGTTGAGTCCGCATCGGCGCGGGACCGAGGCCACCGTCGTGACCGAGGTGCGGGTCGCGGACGACGTGGTGTGGGAGTCGCGGAGCACCTATCTGGCGCGGCACCGGACCGAAACGGCACCTGCGGACGGCCCCCGGGAGCAGGAGCGCGCTCCCCTGCCCGCCGTCGAGGAGTGGCGGATCGCCGGGGACGTCGGGCGGCGGTACGGTGCCGCCTCCGGGGACCGCAACCCCATCCATCTGCACCCGCTGACCGCCCGGCTCTTCGGCTTTCCCCGTGCCATCGCGCACGGCATGTGGACCGTGGCCCGGTGTCTCGCCGCTCACGGTGCGCCCGAACGGGCGCGGGTGACGGCGGAGTTCAGGGCGCCGGTGCTGTTGCCGGGGACGGTGACGTACGCGGAGGACGACGCCGGGCGGTTCGAGTTGCGGGACGGGGACCGTGTGCACGTCGAGGGACGGGTGGAACGGCTCGGCCCGGGGCCGCTCCAGGGCCGCCCGGGTTCAGTACCTCTTCCAGGCGATCAGTGAGTTCTTCTTCCCTCCCGGGTTGTACCCCAGGTCCAGGTAACCGGAGTTCGCGCGGGGGGTGGTGAAGCCGGTCGCCTCCGTGCTGAAGGTCAGGCCGCTGTCGCTCGGGGCGTCATAGACCGTCAGGCCGCTGACCGACCAGCTGACGAACTTGCCGCCGGTCAGCCACTCGGCCGGATACGGACCGGACAACGCCGGCTTGAGCAGTTTGCTGACCTGGCCGTGCCCGGCCCGGGTGCCGAGGGCCGTGAGCGCCCACTGACCGCTGCCGTCCGAAACAGCCTCCCCCATAAGGCCTTACGAAGCATTTCGCTTCCACCATGCAGCGGATCACGAAGATCCCGGCACCGAATAATTCCGATGTCGGGAGGGGACGTCAATCCTCTTATCAGCGGGGGCAGTTGAAGCCGCTGTCGCCACATCCGCGGGCCGTGCGGAGGGGAAAAAGGGCCCTTGCCCGCCTCCGCACCTTTCGGCCCACCCCGCCACGGCGGCCTCTTTGCTCAAACTCTTCGACACCCGGGGCACAGCATCAGGATCACTTAACCTAGGTGCCATCTGCGCATCGCAGGCCCGGACCGTCCGGCTTTCCCAGATTTATTTTCGATGTCAATTCACTGTGGGCGTTCTGTGCGCGGAAAACGCCGCGAAATCAATCAGAAGACACCGTCGGCTGGGACCAGGGCCGCCCCTCCATCAGGTTGCCCAGCCCGGCCCACGCGAAGTTCATCAGGGTCGCCGCCGCCTGCCTGGCCGTGACTCCGGGGGTCGCGTTGGCCCAGTCGGCGAGGGACTCGGCGGCGCCGACCAACGCCTCGGCGAGCCCCACGACCTCGCGTTCGGGCAGGTCGGGATCGCGGTGCGCCTCGCGCGCGGCCACGACGATCAACTGGGTCACGAACTCCACGATCTCCGTGCGCATTGCCGCCGCCTGGGAGGCGAACCGCTCGCCGTGCGTGCGCGCCTGGAGGTGCAGCACCGACCAGCCGTCGGGATGTTCGGCGGTGTGCGCGAAGAACGCCTGGAGCCCGTCCCAGAGTTGGCGGTCGGCGGGCAGCTCGCGGTGCACGCCGGCCCGGACCGCCTCGGTCAGCGCCTTCGCCTCACGGCGGATGCACGCCGCGAACAGGTCATCCTTCGAGTTGAGATACAGGTACACCAACGGCTTGGAGACACCGGCGAGTTCGGCGATCTCGTCCATCGACGCGGCCATGTAACCGCGCTGCCCGAAGGTCCGCACGGCGGCGTCCAGCATCTGCTGCTCACGTACCGCGCGCGGCATCCGCTTGGTCTTCACGGTCCCCATGGAGACCAAGCCTAGTTGGGTCCGCAGGCGCGGGCGTCGCTCAGGAAGAGGTCTGGGCCTGACCCTGGGCCTGGGCCTCCGCCTCGTCGACCGCGTCGTCCTCCTGGCTGCGGTTGGCCTCGATGTTGGCCTTCATCCGGTCGACCCGCTGCGAGACCTGCACGGAGGCGCGGTCCCGCTCCTTGCGCAGCACGACGAAACTGATCGGCGCGGACAGGACGAGGGAGAGCAGCAGGACCCACAGGAGATTGGAGTCGCCGAAGCCACGCGGGAACGCGCCGGCGTAGACGAGGCCCCAGACGACGAGGAGGCAGCCCGCGAAGATACCGAGGCGCATCAGCGTGTAGCGGAGCATCTCAATCCAGTCTTCCGATGACGAAAAGGGGCACCGTCCAGTGAAGCACGGCACGGGACCGATCTTGCACCGGGGTCAGGTGAGCGGAAACAGCATGGTGATGTCGTCGCGGTCGTCCCCAGGCGCGACCCGGATCGCGCCCGGGACCCGGCCGACCTCCTTGTAGCCGCACGAGCCGTAGAAGCGTTCCAGCCCCTGACCGCCACGGCAGGTGAGCCGTATCGCGTCCGTCCCGTCGAAGCGGCGGGCCTCGTCGGCGGCGGCCGCGAGCAGGTCCCGTCCGTACCCGCGCCCCTGGTGCTTCGGGTGCACCATCACCGTGTACAGCCATACCCAGTGCGTCATCAGCCGGTGGGTGTTGAAGGAGAAGAAGGCGGTGGCGGCGACGTCACCGGCCTCGTCCTGCCCGACGAGCAGCCGGTTGCGGCCTTCGGCCATGGCCACCATGTGCTTCACCAGCTCCGGACGGATCTCCTCCCGGGTCACGGGCGCGACGAAGCCGACGGCTCCGCCGGCGTTCGACACGTCCGTCCACAGGGTGAGGACACCGTCACGGAGGGCGGGAGTGACGGGGGGATCGAGGGTGAAGGTAAGGGGCATGGCCGAACCGTATCTATTACGCGAGGGCGTGTGCGACGACTATTCGCCATGCGGACCACGGTGCGTTTTCGGGAGCGGGTGCGTCGTGGCTTGTCGCGCAGTTCCCCGCGCACCTAAAGGGGCGCACTGCAGCGCCCCTTCTTTTAGGGGCGCGGGGAACTGCGCGATCAGCCCCCGCGCACCCGCACCCGACGTCGTACCGTCGGCCCTGCTCAGACCCGCATCGGCTGCGGGGACTCGCGGCGCGCCGGGTCCGGGCCGTCGTACTCGCGGATGATCTCGTAGCGCGTGTTCCGTTCCACCGGGCGGAAGCCCGCGTCGCGGATCAGGTCCAGGAGGTCCTCGCGGGTCAGCTTGTTCGGCGTGCCGTAGTTGTCCGCGTCGTGGGTGATCTTGTACTCGACCACCGAGCCGTCCATGTCGTCCGCGCCGTGCTGGAGGGCCAGCTGGGCCGTCTGAACGCCGTGCATGACCCAGAAGACCTTCACGTGCGGGACGTTGTCGAACAACAACCGGGAGACCGCGAAGGTCTTCAGGGCCTCCGCGCCGGTCGCCATCTGAGTGCGGGCCTGGAGGCGGTTGCGGACCTTGCCGTCCTTCATGTCCACGAAGTCGTGCTGATAGCGGAGCGGGATGAAGACCTGGAAGCCGTTCGTCTCGTCCTGGAGTTCACGCAGGCGCAGGACGTGGTCGACGCGGTGGCGGGGCTCCTCGATGTGGCCGTACAGCATGGTGCACGGGGTCTTCAGACCCTTCTCGTGCGCCAGGCGGTGGATCCGGGACCAGTCCTCCCAGTGGGTGCGGTGGTCCACGATGTGCTGGCGGACCTCCCAGTCGAAGATCTCCGCGCCACCGCCGGTCAGGGACTCCAGGCCCGCGTCGATCAGCTCGTCGAGGATCTCGGAGGCGGACAGACCGGAGATCGTCTCGAAGTGGTGGATCTCGGTGGCGGTGAAGGCCTTCAGCGAGACGTTCGGAAGGGCCGCCTTCAGCTCCCGCAGCGAACGCGGGTAGTAGCGCCACGGCAGGTTCGGGTGCAGGCCGTTGACGATGTGGAGCTCGGTGAGGTTCTCGTTCTCCATCGCCTTCGCGAGCTTCACCGCCTCCTCGATGCGCATCGTGTACGCGTCCTTCTCGCCCGGCTTGCGCTGGAACGAGCAGTACGCGCAGGACGCCGTGCACACGTTGGTCATGTTGAGGTGGCGGTTGACGTTGAAGTGGACGACATCGCCGTTCTTCCGCGTCCGCACCTCGTGGGCGAGGCCGCCCAGCCAGGCCAGGTCGTCCGACTCGTACAGCGCGATGCCGTCCTCGCGGGACAGCCGCTCGCCGGAGCGGACCTTCTCCTCCAGCTCACGCTTGAGCCCGACGTCCATACCTCAACCTTTCTACGACAGCTCGCCCCACCGTACTCCCCCACCCTTCGGGCGGGAGGTACCCCCATACGGCGCTCCGCGCCTACCGGCTCACGCTTCTTCGGGCAGCTCACCCACCCGGTTCTCCCACTTCGTGGAGAGAACGATCGTGGTACGGGTCCGGGACACGCCCTTCGTGCCGGACAGCCTCCGGATGGTCTTCTCCAGCCCGTCGACGTCCGTGGAGCGCACCTTGAGCATGAACGAGTCGTCGCCAGCGATGAACCAGCAGTCCTCGATCTCCGGCAGGTCCCGCAGCCGCTGTGCCACGTCCTCGTGGTCGGCCGCGTCGGAGAGGGAGATGCCGATCAGGGCGGTGACGCCGAGGCCGAGCGAGGCCGCGTCGACGGTCGCGCGGTAGCCGGTGATGACCCCGGCCGCCTCCAGCCGGTTGATGCGGTCGGTGACGCTCGGTCCCGACAGTCCGACGAGGCGCCCCAGCTCCGCGTACGAGGCCCGGCCGTTCTCCCTCAGGGCCTGGATGAGCTGCCTGTCCACGGCGTCCATGCGATCGAAGCCTTCCGCTGAAAGTTCCCGAAGTAGATGAGAGGTACTGCAGAGGTGGTGCCGGTGATGCCGAGTACTGCTACTTGCCGCCGCCTCCGAGGTCGCCCTCCCAGCGGCGGTAGAGCCGGTGCCGGACGCCCACCGCGTCCAGCGCCCGCCCGGCGACGAAGTCAACGAGGTCCTGGATATGGGTGGCGCCCGCGTAGAACGCCGGCGAGGTGGGGACGACGACCGCCCCCAGGTCGTCCAGGGTGACCAGATGGCGCAGCGTCTGGCCGTTGAGGGGGGTCTCCCGGACGGCGACGACGAGCGGGCGGCGCTCCTTCAGGGTGACACTGGCGGCCCGCTGGAGCAGGTCCTTGGAGAGCCCGAGCGCGACCCCGGCGACGGCCGCGGTGGACGCCGGCACGATCAGCATGCCCTTCGCCGGATACGACCCCGAGGACGGCCCCGCGGCCAGGTCCCCGGCGCTCCAGTACCGCACCCTCGTCAGGTCGGTCTCGAAGGTCCCCGGCTTGCCGTCGGCGCCCCTCGCCAGCCATTCCCCCAGGTCTTCCTGCCAGTGGGCGTCCCGGAAGGAGATCCCGGTCTCGTCCAGCAGGGTGAGCCGTGAGGCCCGGGAGACCACCAGGTCCACGCTCTCCCCGGCCGCCAGCAGGGCGCGCAGCACGGCGGCGGCATACGGCGTACCGGACGCCCCGGACACCCCCACGATCCAAGGCTCGCGCTGCGTTTCTCCTGCGTTCACACCACGAGCGTACCGGCGCGCCCCATCGTGTTCAGGACGGGGCGGCAGCCTGGGCGCGATCCCCGCGCAGACGGGGAGCAGTTGACCGTGAACGGATGCATGGGAATCGCCCTCGGATCGTCCCCGCCGCGGCGGGGACTTCGGACAACGTAGCCCGTGGAGGCCCCCGAGACCGGCCGTCCGATCGCCGCCACTCGAAGGGGCTAAACCGAGAGCCCTCGCACCAGCAGGTCGATCAGGGCGCAGACGAAGAGGCTGATGCCGATGAAACCGTTCGTCGAGAAGAACGCCCGGTTCAGGCGGGACAGGTCGTGGGGGCGGACGATCGTGTGTTCGTAGACGAACGCGCCGGCCACGATCAGCAGGCCCAGCCAGAAGAACGCGCCGGCGTGCGTGGCCAGGGCGTACCAGACGAACAGCGCCGTCGTCAGCGCGTGGCACACCCGCGCGCCCCAGATCGCCGCCGGGATGCCGAAGCGGGCCGGGACCGACAGCACGCCGATCTCGCGGTCGGTCTCGACGTCCTGGCAGGCGTAGATCAGGTCGAAGCCGCCGATCCAGATACCGACGGCGAGGCCGAGGATCACCGCGTCCCAGGACCACTCGCCGGTGATCGCCAGCCAGCCGCCGATCGGGCCCATGGCCTGGGCGAGGCCGAGGATGGCCTGGGGGAAGTTCGTGAACCGCTTGCCGTAGGGGTAGACGACCATCGGGATCACGGCGACGGGGGCGAGCGCCAGGCAGAGGGGGTTGAGCAGGGCCGCCGAGCCGAGGAAGACCGCCACCGCGATCAGCGCGCCGGTCCAGGCGTGCTTCACGCTCATCGCGCCGGTGACCAGCTCGCGGTGGGCCGTGCGCGGGTTCCGGGCGTCGATCTCGCGGTCGATGATCCGGTTCACCGCCATGGCGAAGGTGCGCAGGCCGACCATGCAGATGGTGACCAGGAGCAGCCGGCCCCAGTGGATGTTCTTGTCCAGCTCGAACATCGCGGTCAGCGCGGCGATGTACGCGAAGGGCAGCGCGAAGACCGAGTGCTCGATCATCACCAGACGGAGGAACGCCTTGGTGCGTCCCGGCTGCGGGAGTGCTGCGGAGGCGGAGCTCACAGGCCGTACTCCTTCCAGCGGCGGTCCACGAGAGCCGCCGTATCCGGGTCCGACAGGACCATGTCCGGCCAGCCCCCGTCCCTGGTGTAGCCCTCCTCGGGCCACTTCTTCGTCGCGTCGATGCCCGCCTTGCCGCCCCAGAACTGCTGGTAGGACGCGTGGTCGAGGTGGTCGACGGGGCCTTCCACGATGCTGAGGTCACGGGCGTAGTCAGTGTTGCCGAGGGCCCGCCACGCGACCTCGTGCAGGTCGTGGACGTCGCAGTCGGAGTCGACGACCACGATCAGCTTGGTGAGCGACATCATGTGCGCTCCCCAGATCGCGTGCATGACCTTCTGCGCGTGCTTCGGGTACTTCTTGTCGATCGAGACGATCGCACAGTTGTGGAAACCGCCGGCCTCGGGGAGGTGGTAGTCCACGATGTCCGGCACGATGATCTTCAGCAGCGGGAGGAAGAAGCGCTCCGTGGCGCGGCCGAGCGGGCCGTCCTCCGTCGGGGGGCGGCCGACGACGATCGACTGGAGCAGCGGCCGCTTCCGCATCGTCACGCAGTCGATGGTCAGCGCCGGGAAC
This sequence comes from Streptomyces sp. Ag109_O5-1, assembly GCF_003814875.1. Lineage (GTDB taxonomy): Bacteria > Actinomycetota > Actinomycetes > Streptomycetales > Streptomycetaceae > Streptomyces > Streptomyces sasae. The sequence goes on from NZ_RKQF01000001.1 coordinate 5,335,706, forward strand.
GGCTCCTGCGGGGTGTAGAAGCCGGTGTGGTCGCCGAAGGGGCCCTCGGGCAGCATCTCGCCCGGCTCCAGCCAGCCCTCCAGGACGACCTCCGCCTGCGCCGGGACCTGGAGCGGAACGGTCTTGCAGTCGACCATCTCGGTCCGCTTGCCCGCGATGAACCCGGCGAAGAGGTACTCGTCGATGTCACCGGGGAGCGGGGCCGTGGAGGCGTACGTCACGGCGGGCGGGCAGCCGAAGGCGATCGCGACCGGGAGGCGTTCGCCCCGCCGCGCCGCGACCTGGTAGTGGTTGCGGCTGTCCTTGTGGATCTGCCAGTGCATGCCGATGGTGCGCTTGTCGTGGCGCTGCAGCCGGTAGAGGCCCAGGTTCCGGATGCCGGTCTCCGGGTCCTTGGTGTGGGTCAGCCCCAGGTTGAAGAAGGAGCCGCCGTCCTGCGGCCAGGTGAACAGGGCCGGGAGCTGCTCCAGGTCGACCTCGTCACCGTGCAGGACGACCTCCTGCACCGGAGCGTTGTCGGACTTCACCTTCTTCGGCGGTACGTGCGTCATCGCGCCGAGCTTCCCGAACGCCTCGCGCACCCCGACGAACCCGTGCGGCAGCTCGGGGCGCAGCAGCCCGCCGATCTTCTCGGAGATCTCGCCGTACGACTTCAGGCCGAGGGCCTTGAGCAGCCGCCGGTCGGTGCCGAACACGTTCATCGCGAGGGGCATCGACGACCCCTTCACGTTCTCGAAGAGCAGCGCCGGTCCGCCGGACTTCTGGACCCGGTCGACGATCTCCCCGACCTCCAGGTACGGGTCGACCTCGGCCTTGACACGCTTGAGGTCTCCCTCGCGCTCCAGTGCCCTGAGCAGGGAGCGAAGATCGTCGTAAGCCATGTGTCCCAGTATCGGCCACCCGGGGTCCGGACCCGGTCACCGCCCCCTGCGATACTCGACGGCCGTGACACCTCACCGCCGGTTACCGCTGCTCGCCCTGCTGCTCACGTGCTCGCTCGCCGCCTGTGCACCGCGGCAGGAGACCGGCGGCTCCCCCGTCTCCCCGCTGACCCGCGTCCCGGCCGCCGACCGGAAGACGGCCCCCGACCTCACGGGCAGCAGCCTCGACGGCAGGGCGATACGGCTCGCCGACTACCGGGGCAAGGTCGTCGTCCTGAACGTCTGGGCGTCCTGGTGCGGCCCCTGCCGGGCCGAGGCGCCCGAACTCTCCAAGGTGCAGCAGGAGTTGGCCGCCAAGGGCGTCCAGGTGCTCGGCGTGGACACGGATGCGGAGCGCGCGAGGGGGCGGGCGTTCCAGGACGAGCACAAGCTGGTCTACCCGAGCCTGCACGACCCCGCGAGCCGTCAGCTCCTCCGGCTGCCCAGGGGCTACAAGGCGCCGGCGCTGCCGTACACCCTCTTCATCGACCGGGACGGGAAGATCGCCGCGAAGTACGTGAACCAGCTGACGGGGGCCCTGGTCCGTGCCATCACACGGCCGCTGCTGGCGGAGAAGGCGCCCGGCTGATGCCCGTCGCGCAATGTCCGGCGCTCAATGCCCGCCGCTCTCAAGGCACTTGTCGCCCTTCCTGATCGGCGCGACCAGGTTGCTCAGGTCCACCAGCACCGCGTCCAGGCGGGTCACCGAGTCCGCGACCGAGACCTCCACGGCCGGGCTGCGGCCGTAGGTGACCAGCTTCCTGCGGCCGTCCGTCGCCGACTCCCGCCACACCCAGTCCACCCCGTCCACGCTGACGCAGGCGTCCGTCGTCGGGCCGGGCGGGCTGACACCGCAGCGCAGTTCCACCTCGCCGTGACCCCACACCGCGAGGCCCTCGAAGGAGACCCGGTCGCGGTCGGCGCCGCCGAGGCGGTCGGGGTAGCGGTCGGCGAGCCGGGCGCACGCCGGGTCCCCGGCCAGCGGGCCCTGCGCCAGCCCGAACACCGGTGAGTCCAGTTCGCCCGCGACCAGTCCGGCGCCGACCGTCAAACCGGCCACCGCCACGCCCGTCGCGACCCGGCCCCTGCGCGACAACCCGCGTATCCCCACTGATCCCCCCTCCCGATCGAGGGTGACCATATCGAGGGAGACCATCATGCCCGCGCCCCCGGCACCGGCTTCGCCCACCCGCTACCCTGGCCGCCATGCTCAGGTATCTGCCCTACCTGCTGGTCCTCGCACTGTGGATCTACGCCTTCGTGGACTGCCTCAACACCCCCGAGGACGAGGTCCGCGCCCTGCCGAAGCTGGCGTGGGTGTTCGTCATCCTGCTCTTCGGCGAGGTCCTGGTCGGCCCGGTGGCCTGGCTGGTCGCGGGCAAGGCACGGCAGCCGCGCGAGCGGTGGGTCGCACCGGACGACAACCCGGAGTTCCTGAAGTCCCTGAAGCCGGACGATCCGCGCACCGACTGACACCGGCCGGCTCAGGCGCGCATGCCCGCCCGGTCGAGGAGTTCGGCGGTGGCGGCCCACAGCCGGCGCTCCCGCTCGCGGTCCCGGGCGACGGGCCGTACCTCCCGCTCCTTGTCGATGACGACGAACGCGCCGTCGCGCAGGTGCGCCCACTCGTCGTCGAGGGCGACCGAGGCCAGCTTCCTTCCGGAGCGTGCCGCGGTGGCCACCCCGGGCAGCCGCGCCAGGCCCCGCCCGATCGCCTGGAACGCCGCGGGTGCCGCCCGGCCCAGCGAGGTGCCGGGCATCCAGCCGGGCTCGTACACCGAGACGTTGACACCGGGTCCGGCCTGGCGCTGGAGCTCGTGGGCGTAGTACAGGATCGCCAGCTTGGCGTTGGAGTAGGCGACGCCCGTGGCCTTGAGGCTCGGTTTCCGGTCCGCGGTCGCGGGCCTGGCGATCTCCAGCGGGTCGCGCCAGTCCGCGCCGGGCACGCCGAGGATCCGCCGGGGGATGTTGGCGTGGTAGGTGTTCGAGCCGAGCAGCACGATCCGGGCGGGCGCGGTGAGGGAGCCGAGCAGGTCGCCGATGAGCTGGGCGTGAGCGAGGTGGTTCACGGCGAAGGTCAGCTCGTAGCCGTCGGCGGAGGCGACCCGGGTGTCGGCCGACATGGCGCCGGCGTTGGCGACCAGCGCGCGCAGCGGCCGAACGGCTCCGGTGTCGAGGAGGTCGCGCGCGGCCTCGGCGGCGGCCCGTACGTCGGCGAGCCGGGACAGGTCGCAGGCGATCGTGTGGACGTTCGCGCCGAGCGCCCGCGCCTCGTCGGCGACCTCGGTGAGTGCAGCTCCGCCCCGGCCCACCAGCAGCAGGTCGGGGCGGGCGCCGCCCCGGCGGCCGGCCATGGCGAGGGCGGCGGCCCGGCCCAGGCCTCGGGTCGGACCGGTGATGAGTACGGTTCCGTTGTCTGTGGTGGTCATGCTCCGAGCCTCGGAGAACACTGCGCGGTCAGCCAGCCGCCCCCTTGTCATAGGACTGCCGGGGCCAGGACAAGGGCCACGCCGCCCCGCACACTGAACATGTGGAGACGTGGGAGTTCGGCCGGATGGTGCGCCGCTGGCGCGACCGGGTCACGCCGGAGGCCGTCGGCGTCCCGGCCGGCCCGCGCCGCCGGGCGGCCGGGCTGCGGCGCGAGGAGCTGGCCCAGCTCGCCGGGATCTCCGCGGACTATCTGACCCGGCTCGAACAGGGGCGGTCGACCGCGCCCTCGGCGCAGGTGGTGGAGTCCCTCGCCCAGGCGCTCCGGCTGTCCGACCCGGAGCGTGACCTGCTCTTCCGGCTGGCCGGGCACACCACGCCCGGACCCGACGTCGTCCCGTCGCGCGTCACCCCGAGCGTGCACCGGCTGCTCGACCGGCTGTCGTACACCCCGGTCGTCGTGTACGACGCCACCTGGACGCTCGTCCTCGCCAACGCGCCGTTCGACGCGCTCATGGGCGAGACGTCCTCCTGGCACGGGATCGAACGCAACGCCGTCTGGCGCAACCTGGTCGGCCCCGGCACCCGCGTGGTGCACACCCCGCGGGAGCAGGCCGACCACGAGGCGCGGCTCGTCGCCGACCTGCGGCTGACCGCCTCCCGGTACCCCGCCGACCGGACGCTGCGCCGGCTCGTCGGCGAACTCAGGGACCTGAGCCCCCGGTTCGGCGAACTCTGGGACGCCGACACCCCGCCGCCGCCCCCCGACCCGTCGAAACACAAGGTCGTCGACCATCCCTCGGTCGGCCGGATCACCCTCGACTGCGACACGCTCTTCGTCGTGGGCGACGATCTGCGCATCTCGGTCTACACGGCCGAGCCCGGCACCGAGGACGCCGACCGCCTCGCACTCGCCATCGTGCTCGGCACGCAGTCGCTGGTCGAGTAACCCGGCGCCTACAGCAGCGCCTTGACCTGCGCCGCACCCAACGCCCACTCGAACACCTGCACCTGCTTGATCGAACCGGCGAACCAGTCGGAGGGACCGCTGCTGCCGGTGGCCCGGCCGACCGTCAGGGGACCATGGGCGGCGACGGGGTTGCTGTCATTGCTGCCGACCTCCTGAACTCCCCCACATACAGCAGGAGTTGGCCGCGCGCGCCGTCACAGACGCCCACCAGGTGGGTCCAGACGCCCGGCTTCGGGACGGTGTACGACAGGGCGCGCAGGCCGGGACGGGCGAAGGCCCAGCGGTTCTCGGCGGGCGAGTACTGCAGGTAGAAGCAGCTGACGTCACCGGCGTCCTGGCCGACGGCGGTGGCGAAGAACGCCGGCCGCCCGCTCAGGCTCACCCACGCGGAGACGGTGAAGCTACGGCCCTTGCCGGTGTGGAGCACCTGCCCCCGGGTCACGATCTGGCTGGACCCGCCGTCGAAGAGAGCGGCCCGGCCCATCCCGCCCGCGCCGAGCCGCCCCAGCAGCTGGTACTCCCCGACGGAGCGCGGATTCGCCCGGCTCCAGAGCTGCCACGATCCCTCCCGCGCCACCGGCCTCAGCAGACCCGGTCAGCATAGGATCGGCGACCCGCGCAGGACGGTCACTTCCCGCCCCTGCCAGGCAAGTTGCCCCCTGGTCTGCCCTTTCAGGGCGCCGCGTCAAACCCGGGCGGTACGGGGGCGTACGACGGTGGTTGGGTAGCCGCCCCCGGAATGATGAGCGAGGGGTGGATCTGTGCCACGGCTGAGGCGCATGGCCCCCTGCCGGAAGGCCTGGTCGTACTCGGGCCCGGCACAGATCCGCCGATCTCATCGGCAAGCGGCGGGGGTCAGATGAAGGTCACGTCCCAGTGGACGCCGCCGCGCTTGGGGGTCTCGTAGACATACTCGAGGGAGATGCGGTCGAGGGTGCCGTACCAGCGGGGGTCGTTGCCGCGCGACTTGCCCTTGTGCTGGGTGGTCTTGATCCACTTGGTGAGGCAGGCGCCCTCGTCACGGGTACGCAGGTCGAGCTTGTATCCGTTGGCGTGGGAGCGGGGGCCGGCACTGTGGCCGGACTCGGTACCGCCGGTGATGGTGATCGTGCAGCGGCTGGCCCTCTTCAGGGCGATGACACCCTGGATGGTGCGGGCACGCACACCTTCGAGGGAGGTGCGGCCGGCGGGGTGCTTGATGCCGGCGGCGGCGAGCTGTGCGAGGGCCTGCCGATTGGTCAGCCGGGCGTTGCCGGCCGGGGTGCTGGTGCCGGCGGAGTGCCACTGCACGGGGTTCGCCTGGGCGGACGCCGGCAGGGCTCCGGGCAGGATCGCGACGCCCGCGAGCGCCGCACCGAGCATCAGGCTCTTGATCGTATTTCGCATGACCCGCTTAACGACCTTGAGCACGGGCAGGTCACCGGGCCTACGCCTGATCCACCTCAACGGGGACCCCCGCGACGAAGACCGACCAGGCCGAGCGGCCGACGACGATGACCGGGCCGTCGGGGGTCTTGCTGTCACGGATGGGGACGACCGACATGAACTCGGGGGCGAATTCGAGGCAGTTGCCGCCGTCGTTGCCGCTGTAGCTGCTTTTGATCCACCTGGCTGCGCTGAGCTTGTGCCTGGTCATGGGTGCGCTCGTACCCTTCCATCGCCTCGCCGATCCAAGCGGCAGACTCGGGGGCCGCCAGGGCGTCGGCCCTGAGCACATCATAGGTCTGGCTGAGCCGGGTGAAGACTGCTGGATCGTCGGCGAAATGGCCCTGACTCAGCGATTCCGAGTACACCCAGCGGTGCCCATCGGGCAGCTCGATCAAGGACATTGACGTGGTCGGACGCACCACCCCCGGACGGTCGGCGGGTGCCAGCTGGACACGGATGTTGGGGCGCTGCCCGACCGCGAGCAGATGCGCGCACTGGTCACGCATGACGGCCGCCGTCCCCACCACCTGCCGCAGGCAGCTCTCGTCCAGCACGGCGGCGTACAACGGACCGCCCTCGGCCATGAAGCGCTGCTGTCGGCTCAGCCGCGCCCGCACCTTCTCCTCGACCTCCGTCCCGCTCATGGTCTGGGAAAGCAGGGCGCGGGCGTAGTCCTCGGTCTGCAACAGACCGGGCACCACCAGCACTTGATACTCACGCAGTGCGACGGCCTCCGCATCCATCTCCGCCCTCCGCCTGAACCAATCCGGGTGCTCCACCTGCGGATACCAGTCGACGAGCCCCCACAGCCGTCCCAACGCCCCACCCGTGCCGAGCACTGCGTCCGCCCTCTTCGCGAGCGTGTCCTGCGGTACCCGCGTCCCCGCCTCCACCCGCGCCACCAGGGACCGGTCGCAGGGGATCTGTCTGGCCAGCGCCTCCTGCGTCAGAAGCGCGGCCTCGCGGAAGTGCCGTAGCAGCTCCCCGAAAATGGCGGCGTTGGTGATCACCGTCCCAAGCCCCCTCCGTGACAAGTGCCCGGTGTCACGCGCCGGGCATTGATACCGCCCGTTCCCGTCCGCGACGCTCGATACACCCAGAGTCACGAAGTGGCGCGGAGAGCACATGAACGAGGACAGCGAGAGTCGGATCGAGGCGGGAACGGTCGTCTATGACCCCCGTTCGGACAAGGTCGGCGAGTACCGCGGCAACGCGGGCCCGTACGCCCTGCTGCGACCGGTCAGCGGCGGCCGGGAGTGGGAGGCGCGGCCGGAGTCGCTCCGGCCGGCGACGGCCGAGGAGCGGCTGAGTGCGGAGGTGCGGGCCGTCAACCGGCGTTCCAGTACGCCGGGTTACCCGGCCCTGGAGGCACCGGCGCCGGAACCTGTGCCCGGCTGCACCGCCTGCGCGGAGTTCGCGGCGCAGCGGGCGGGCGCCGAGGCGCGGTGCGACGCGAGTGCGGCGACCGACGCCCACGTACTGCTGCGCAGACATCTGCGGAGGGACCACTGGGGGACCCACCCCCGCCGGACCTTCCGGTTCGTGCCGTATCTGATCACGCAGGACGACACCGCCGAGCCGGAGTACGAGGCGTACTGCGTGTCCGGGGAGGAGGCGGACTGCGGGGCGGCGTCGGGGCCGTGTGCGTCGCCGGCGGCCGTGGAGGAGTGGCAGCGCGGGCACACCCGGGACACCCGGCATGTGCGCTACCGCCGCAGCTTCACCGACTACGCCGTCCTGGAGCCGGAGGGCACGCGGCGGTCCTGACGCCGGTCAGCACGGCCGGTCCGGCAGGTGTTCCTTCGCCCACTCGCCGAGTTCCTTGAGCGAGGGCTCCAGTGCGGCCCCCGCGGCGGTCAGGCGGTACGAGACCCGCAGCGGCGGGCCCTCGTCGACCTCGCGTACGACGAGTCCCGCGGCGGCGAGTTCGGCGAGGCGGTCGGAGAGCATGCGTTCGCTGATGCCGGGGATGGCGCGCCGCAGGTTGGCGAAGTGCGTCGGCTGGTCCAGCAGGACGGAGAGAATCGGGCCGTTCCAGCGCTTTCCGAGCACCTGGAAGACGCGCGTGATGCCGGCGTCCACGCCTTTGCACTGTTCCGGGTCATGGGCCTGCTCCAACGCCATGGGATCAGGGTACAGCCCCACCATGGGATGGCTGAAAAAAAGTAAGCACCTGTGTTATCTATAGCTGAGTACGAATTCTCAGCCCGCGCGACCCGCGCCGGGCTCGTTGTCCCGTTGTCCCGCTTGTCTGGAGCCCCCCATGGCTACCCTTCTTCACATCGACTCGTCGCTCCTCCCGGGCCAGGCCTCCGCCTCCCGCGCCGTCACCGACGCCTTCCGCAAGGCGTGGCAGGAGCAGCACCCCGACGGCACGGTGATCTACCGCGACCTGGCGGCGGAGCCGGTGCCGCACATCACCGCGGACGCCCACCTCGCCGGTTTCGTGGACCCCGCCGACCACACCCCCGGGCAGGCGGCCGCCTTCGCGGACCGGGTGAAGCTGATCGAGGAACTGGAGCAGGCGGACGCGGTGCTCATAGGCGCCCCGATGTACAACTTCACGATCCCGTCGACGCTGAAGGCGTGGCTGGACAACGTGGCGCTGTTCGGCCGCACGATGGGCGAGAACCCCTCCGCCAAGGGAACTCCGGTCACCGTCGTGGCCAGCCGCGGCGGCTCCTACGCGCCGGGCACCCCGCGGGAGCCGTTCGAGTACGTCCAGAACTACCTGTCCGCGGCTCTCGGCGACGGTCTCGGCCTCGACGTCGACTTCATCGTGCCGGAGCTGACCATGGCCCCGCAGAACCCGGCCATGTCCGAGCTCGTGCCGCTCTACGAGGCCTCTCGCGAGCGCGCCCTCCAGGAGGCGGCGACCAAGGGCAAGGACCTGGCGGAGCGTCTCGCCGCATAACCCCTGGTCCGGGCCTCGACCAGGCCGTGGATTGGGCCGAACGGCCCAGCAGGGTGTGCAGGTGCGGTGTCGGGCGGGATGTTCTGGGTCACACATCTCCCCGACACCAAGGAGGCTTTCATGCGCATCCGCGTTCTCGCCGCCACCGGCGCCCTCGCCACGGCCCTCGTCCTCACCGGCTCCACCGCCGCTTTCGCCGGCGACGACGACGGCGGCGCCAGCGCCCACGCCGCCGCGATCGGCAGCCCGGGCTTCCTGTCGGGCAACGTCGTCCAGTTCCCGATCGACATCTCGACCAACATCTGCGGCAACACCCTCAACCCCGCCGGCCTGCTCAACCCGGCGGGCGGCAACATCTGCGTCAACAAGTAACGGCCCCGTCGGTTCCCGACAGATCCGTTCGAGGGAGCTTCCGGAGGACACCGGTCCTCCGGAGCTCCCCGACCGCGTGCGGTGCGTGCAGGTTGTACGCCGGTGAGCCGTCCGAAGCGGACAGTGCGCCCCTGGGCCGGACCGGGCGCGATCCCGACACTTACCTCGTATGACGACTACCACCAGTGTCGCCCCCGAGTACGGCGACCGGGTCATCGCCGTGGAGGCGGCGGGCTCGGAACCGATCCCCGACGCCGAACGCCACGGCGGCCCGCTCCAGTTGCTGTGGACCTGGGCATCCCCCAACATCGAGTTCGCGACCGTCTACATCGGCGTGATCGCGGTCCTCTTCTTCGGCCTCGACTTCTGGACGGCGACCGCCGCGATCCTGCTGGGCTCCGCGATCGGCGCGGTCACCCAGGGCCTGCTGTCGCTGGACGGGCCCCGGTTCGGTGTCCCGCAGATGGTGATCGGCCGCTTCTCCTTCGGCTTCCTGGGCAACATCCTGCCTTCCGCCGCCAACGGCCTGCTCGCGGGCGTCGGCTGGTTCGCGGTGAACAGCGTGAGCGCGGCCTTCGCCCTGAACACGCTGACCGGACTGCGGCCGCTGCCCGCTCTCCTCCTGGTCGTGGTCGCCGAGATCCTGATCGGCTTCATCGGCCACAACTTCGTGCACACCTTCGAGAAGTACGCGTTCCCGGCGCTCGCGGTGATCTTCCTGCTGGCCGGGGTGTGGACGTTCAAGGACGCCGACCTCGGCGGTGGCGGCTCGGGCGGCGGCATCGGCGGCTTCCTGCTCGCGTTCAGCGCGGCCTGGGGGTACGCGGCCGGCTGGAACCCGTACGCCTCGGACTACTCGCGCTATCTGCCGCGCACGGCGAACAAGGCGAAGACGGCCCTGTGGCCGGCCGTCGGCCTGTTCGTGTCGGTGTCGATCGTCGCCGTCATCGGCGCGGCCTCGGCCACCATCGTCGCCCCGAAGGACGCCACCCCGACGGCGGCCTTCACCGGTCACCTGCCCGGCTGGCTCGGCGACCTGGTGCTGATCGCCATCATGCTCGGCGGGGTCTCCGCGAACGCGCTCAACGTGTACTCCGGTGCGATCTCGATCGCGTCCTTCGGACTGAAGCTCCCCACCTGGCTGAGCCGCGGCGCGCTGGTCGTGGTGTCGGGCGTCGCCGGTACGGCGGCGGCCTGGGCCTCGCTGGACGACGCGGGGGCGGCCTACGAGGGGTTCCTGCTGGTCATCGCGTACTGGGTGGCGCCCTGGCTGGGCGTGGTCCTGGTGGAGCGGTGGCTCCAGGGCCGTACCGCGACGGACGAGGACCTGGCCGCCCGGCTGACCGACCGCTCCTTCACCAACTGGCCGGGCCTGGCCGCCCTGTTGATGGGCGTGGCGGTGTCCGTCCCGCTCTTCTCCAACCAGGAGGACTACGTGGGATACGTCCCGAAGCACTGGACGTCCTTCGGTGACATCACCCCAGTGGTCGGCTTCGCGGTCAGCGCCCTGCTGTACGCGGCCCTGCGCAAGCGCCCTCGCTAGCAGCGCCCCGTCAGGGGCGCGGGGCTGTATCGACATGCGGCTGCGCCGCGTGGGCGCGACCAGCCCCCACCTGCCCGCACCCGACCGACGACCCGCCCCGGCCCTCCCAGCGGAGCGCCTAGTCGTCGTCCCGCAGCCGGCGCCAGATCCGGCTGCGGTGCAGCAGGAAGAGCGAGCCGACCACGGCGACCAGCTGGAGTCCGACGGCGAGCAGCCAGAACTCGTCCCTGGTCTCCAGCCGGTTCGTCAGGAACTCGAAGTTCATGCCGAAGAACCCGGTCAGGAACGACAGCGGCAGGAAGATCACCGACACGATGGCCAGCCGGTTGATCACACCGTTCTGTTCGCCCGCCACCAGCGAGCCGTAACTGGCGAAGGCCCGGCGGGTGGCGTCCTGGAGCGCCTCGATGTCCGCGAGGACCAGGCGCGCCGCGCGCTGGAACTCCTGGGCGAGCCGCTGCCGCTCCTCCGGGAAGTCGCGGCTCATCATCCTGCGGGTGATCACCTCGTCGACGCCCTGGAGGTAGGGCAGCAGCGCGTGGTGCAGGACGGCGGAGTGGCGGCGCAGCTGGGACAGCCGGTAGATCTGCTCGGGGCGCCGCCCCTGGAACATGTCGTCCTCCAGCTCCTCCACCTGGAGCAGCGCGTGCACCGCGGCACGGCGGAACGTCGTGAGCGCCTCCTGGAGCAGCAGGAACAGCGTGGCCACGGCGTCGTGCGGCCGCTCCCGCCGCACCAGTGCCCTGATGTCCCCCGCCAGGCCGGCCCGGCGGCCCCGGTGCGCGACCACCAGGTAGCGCTCGGAGGCCAGGGCGTGCACATGGACGACCTGGGCGTCATGGACGACCGGTACGACGAACCCGGCGATCTCGCCCAGGAAGTCCGCCCGCGGGGGCGCGTCCCGGGTGCCGAACCACTCCAGGTCCTCGTCGTCCAGTCCGAGCCGCCGGACCACCGGCTCCTCCGCCGGGCCTTCCTCGGCCGGGCCCTCCTCCGCCGGGCTCTCCTCCTCGGGCAGTTCGACACCGAGGAGCAGGAACGGATCCGTGGCCAGCCGCCGACGTGCCTCCGCCACGGAGATCCGCGCGGTGCCCCCGTCCGGCACCGACACCATCGTCACGATCATCGCCCTCACCGCCCGCGGCCCACGGTCCCAGCGTGCGGGCGCTCCGCGGCCCCCGCACTCGGGTGCGCTCATGTGCCGCGCGGTACGGCCCCGAACGGGTGAGGCCCCGGTGCCCTCAGGCCACCGTCCGCAGCCCGCCCGCCGCCGCTGTGCCCGTGCCCCGCACCACCCGGTGCGCGCAGGCCGCCGTGAGCAGTTCGCCCAGCAGGTCCGGGTCGTCGATCTCCAGGCCGAGCAGGGACTCGATGCGTTCCAGGCGCTGGTAGAGGGACTGACGGCCGATGTGGAGAAGGGCGGCCGTGCGGGTCGGGGAGCAGCCGTGGCGCAGATGGGTCTCCAGGGTGCGGACCAGGTCGCTGGCGTGGGCCGCCTCCCAGTCGAGCAGCGGGCCGAGGGTGTGCCGGACGAGGGCGGCGAGGCGTTCCCGGTTGGCCGCGACCCCGCCCCGGGTGAGCTCGCGCTCCAGGGCGAGGGCGCGGGCGGAGGTGACCAACGGGCCTTCGGGGGCGGCGGGTTCGGCGGGCGGCACGGTCAGCGCGAGTTCGAGGGTGGTCCGGGCCGCGCGCAGCGTCTCGCTCCAGTGCAGCCAGCCGCCGGCCGCCTCGACGGCATGGCCGACGGCAACGGTGAGCCCGGGCCCGGCGACCGCACGGAAGGCCTCCTGAACGGCACGGACGGAGTCACCGGAGCCGAGACCCCCGCCGACACCCGCGCCGACACCCGCACCCCTGCCACCCCGGCTGCCGCCGGCACGAGCACCGTCGGCAGCACCGCCCCGCCCGGCGCCCGTGCCGGCGCTGCCCCGGCCCCGCCCGCCCGGCAGCGCGACCAGTGCCAGGACGTCGCCGGGGAACGCCGCTCGCAGCACCGCCGTTCCGCCCAGCAGCCGTACCGCCCGGTCCACGGCCCCGGTCTCCCGTGTCCCGTGCACCGACACCCCGATCAGCCGTGCCCCGGGCCCCGGACGGAACCCGGCGAGCGCCGACCGGGCCTCCACCTCGGGCTGGTTCAGGGCGGCCCGGTCGGCCAGGTCGGCCAGCAGGGCCGCCGTGTGGTCGTCGCCCCAGGGCCGTAGCACCGACCGCCCGGACAGTCCGCGCGCGACGATCGCCCGGTTGGCGGCCTCGGCGATCCGGACGAAGGGCACCACCCGGTGCAGGGCCAGCAGGGGCAGGCCCAGCCGGCGGGCCTCGTCGGTCACCTCCGTGGGCATGGCCGGCAGCGAGCGGCCGACCTCCACCGCGAGCCCGGCCGCACCGCGCGCGGCCAGCTCCCGGACGTACCGGCGGCGGACCTCGTCACCGGCGTCGGTGAGCCCGAAGCCGTTGGTGAGCAGCAGTTCGCCGCCGTCGAGGAAGTTGGCGCCCTCGTAGACCTCGCTGGAGTGGACCCAGCGCACGGGGCGGTCCAACGCGCTCTCCCCGGCGAGCAGTTCGGGGCGGGCCGCCCGCACCGGATCAAGAGCGAGGACTTCACGGAGGGTGAGTGCGGGCACGGGGACCTCCAGGGTGCCGGTCGCGGCGCTGACATTTCGTCCGGCCGCGGGTTGCCCGGAGGGTACTTTCCGCACGTTGCCCTCGTGTTTCGACCACAGGAGAGTGGAGACATGGATCAGTCGCAAGCCCACACCTGGCTCGCCACCGCCGTCGCCGAGGCCCGCGCCGGACTCGCCGAGGGAGGCATCCCGATCGGCGCCGCGCTCTACGGCGCCGACGGCGCACTGCTCGGCCGCGGGCACAACCGGCGGGTGCAGGACGGCGACCCCTCGATGCACGCGGAGACGGCCGCCTTCCGCGCCGCGGGCCGGCAGCGGACGTACCGGGGCACCACCATGGTGACCACCCTGTCGCCGTGCTGGTACTGCTCCGGCCTGGTCCGCCAGTTCGGGATCTCCCGGGTCGTGATCGGCGAGGCGGCCACCTTCCACGGCGGCCACGACTGGCTCGCCGAGCACGGCGTGGAGGTCGTCCTGCTGGACGACCCGGAGTGCGTCGCGATGATGCGCGACTTCATCAAAGACAACCCGGCCCTGTGGAACGAGGACATCGGTGAGTGACACCAACAGCCCCAGCCCCCGTATCCCCACCGTCGACCTGCGCCCCTGGCTCGACGGTGACGAGGACGGCCGGCGGGAGATCGCCCGTACCGTCGACGCGGCCCTGCGGACCGCCGGCTTCCTGCTCGTCACCGGGCACGGGGTCGAGGACGAGCTGCGCAACGCCGTACGGGAGGCCGCCCGCGCGTTCTTCGCGCTGCCGGCCGAGGTGAAGGCGGCGTACGAGGTGAAGGTCGGCGGGCGGGGGTGGCTGGGCCCGAAGGCGGAGGCCAACGGCTACTCGGAGGGCACCGAGACCCCGCCGGACCTCAAGGAGTCGCTGACCTTCGCGACCCACGAGCCCTTCGACGACCCGGCCGTCAACGGCCAGTGGTACGCACCCAACGTGTGGCCGGCGGAGGTGCCGGAGCTGCGCACGCTCTGCGCGGAGTACCTGGAGCGGATGGCCGCGCTGGAGAAGGAGCTGCTGTCCCTGCTGGGGTACGCGCTCGGGCTCGAACCCGACTTCTTCTCCCGGCACATGGACCATCCGACGTACGGCTTCAACATCAACTGGTATCCGGGCACGGACGTCATCGGCGAGGCCGAGCCCGGCCAGTTCCGGATCGGGCCGCACACCGACTTCGGGACGGTGACCATCCTGGACCGGCAGGCCGGCAAGGGCGGGCTCCAGGTGTACACGGACGACGGCGGCTGGGAGGACGCGCCCTTCGACCCGGCCGCCTTCACCATCAACATCGGTGACCTGATGGCCCGTTGGACCGGCGACCGATGGCGGTCCGGACGGCACCGGGTGCTGCCGCCACCCACCGACGCCCCCGCCGAGGAGCTGATGTCCCTCGTCTACTTCGGCGAGTGCACCCCGGGCACGATCGTCGAGTCCGTACCGGCACCGGTCGGACGGGTCTCGTACCCGCCGGTCGACTCCCATGTCTATCTGCGGGAGAAGCTGGACTCCATCACCGTCGGCTGAGCGGCCGTCGCCTGATCGCTTCCGTGTTTGAGCCGCCATCCGTTCCGTTGAAAAGCGCGGACACGGCATGTCCCGGCCGGACCGCCGTCCTTCCCTAGTAAAGGGCCCACAGCTCCGTGGGCCCTTCACCGTGATCGGAGACGGCGTGCGCATCACCGACATCCAGCGCTGCGAGGTCCGCCCGGGACGGCTCGTCGAGTGGACGCTCAGCCCGGCGACCGTCGAGACCGCGCGGACGCTGCCGGACGACTCCCGGCCCCCGGCGTACATCCAGGAGTCGCACATCCGCACCGCCAGGTCCGTGCGCGAGGACGGGCTGTTCGTGCCGACCTGGCTCGGTACGGCCTTCGACCTGCCCTTCCGGGCCGACCTCGGCACCCTCCAGGAGGCCCTGCGCGCCTGGACGCTGCGGCACGAGACCCTGCGCAGCGGTTTCCGCTGGGCCGGGGACGAGCTGCGCCGGTTCACGCTCGATCCCGGCTCCGTGACGCTGCACCGCGAGGCGGTCGGCGACTTCACCGACGCGGACGCCCTGGTCCGCCGCCTCCAGCACCGCTTCGACGCCGTCGCCGACGCCCTGCGCTGGCCCAACCTCATCTACGCGGCCGTCGTCCGCCCCGACTCCACCAGCGTCTATCTGGCCTTCGACCACAGCAACGTCGACGCCTACTCGCTCCAGGCGCTCCCCGCCGAGATCCACGGCCTGTACACGGCCGGGTCCGGCTCGGCACACCGGCCGGCGGCCAGCTACGTCGACTTCTGCGAGATGGAACGGGCGGATGCGGACCGGCTCGACGACGGCCACGACATCGTCGCCCGCTGGCGGGAGTTCATCCGGCGCTGCGAGGGGACGCTGCCGCGCTTCCCCGTCGACCTCGGCCTGCGCCCCGGCGACCCGCTGCCTCCGCAGAAGATGCTGTGCGAGCCGCTCGTCGACGCGGTGACGGCCGCCGCCTTCGAGGCCTACTGCCGGCCCTACGGCGGCAGCCTCGTCGGCCTGCTCGCCGCCACCAGCCTGATCGTCGGGGAGATCGGCGGGCAGTCCGTGTACCGCACGGTCGTGCCGTTCCACACCCGGATGAAGTCCCGCTGGTCGGAGTCGGTCGGCTGGTACGTCGGCGGCGCGCCCCTGGAGGTCCCGGTGGCCGCCGACCTCCCGGCCGCGCTGCGCTCCGTACGCGCCGGGCTCCAGGCGGCCCGGCCGCTCGCCCGGATACCGCTGGCCCGGGTGCTGCAGCTGCTCGGCACCGACTTCCGGCCCACCTCGCCCGACCTGTACTCGATCGTCTCCTACGTCGACACCCGCGGCGTCCCGGGATCCGATCGGTGGGCCGAGCTGAAGACGTACGGACTGCTCCGGGTGTCGTACGGCGACCAGCTCTGCGCATGGGTGCAACGGCTGCACGAGGGGCTGTGGTTCGCGAGCCGCTTCCCGGACACCGACATCGCGTACAAGAACCTGCGGCTGTACGTCGAGCGGCTGCGCGACGTCATCGCCTCTGTCCCTGAGGCTGTTCCGGGGCCCGTTTCGTAACCATACGGACATCACTCGATCTGGCCCGAAGCAACTCCCCCTTCCTACACTGGCGTTGAGGGGGAGATGCCTTGCACAGACGGTTGCACGGGCGTGGGGCGTTGTTCGACGTCGAGCCGGCCGGGCTCGTTCCGAGAATCGTCGGGTTACGGCCGTACCAGCACCGTGCCCATCCCCTCGAACACCCCGGTGAGCTGCCCTTCGTGGTGCTGACCGGGGCGCGGGGACTCGGCAAGAGCGCGGTGCTCGGCGAGTTGCGGGAGGCCTACAAGGGGCACACCCCGGTCGCCCTGGTCGACTGCGCGGAGGCGCAGTTCGCGGGGCCGCCCGCGGAGCGGCCCGCCGAGTCCTGGTCGCCGGTCGCGCAGGCGCTGCTGGTCGTCGCCGAGCAGCTGGCGGAACCGGTGACCGGGGCTGGGCGGATCACGTTCCCGCGCCTCATGTCGGGCCTGGTCGCGGTGGCCGCCGGCGGCTGGGGCGACGCCGACTCGGAGCGGATCCGGCGCGAGGTGGAGCGGATCCTGCTGCTGAACGAGAGCGGCTCGTGGATCAGCGGGTTCGCGGGGCGCTGGGCCGGAAAGGTGACGGCGAAGGTCGTCGCCGCCGCGACCGGCACCGGCCCGCTGGTCTCCGGGGCCATCGAGGCCACCCTGGAGTCGATTGCCGAGGGCTTCGCCAGCCGCCGGCACCAGAAGGCGTCCGTCTGGTACCGGACCTACCCCAACGCGGGCGGTCACGCCCAGCGCGGACTGATCCTGCTCTCCGGGCACTTCCGCGCCGGCGGCACCTCCCGCGAGCACGCCGAGCGCTATCTCGTACGGGCCTTCCTCGCCGACCTGACGGAGGCGTACGCGGGCGTGCTGCCGCGTATGCAGCGCCTCGGCCGCCCGCTGGTGCTGGTCGACAACGTGCAGACCGGGCCGGGTCCGGGGCTGGTGGAGGCGGTGCTGCGGGACCGTGCCGACGGGGTCGCCGACCAGGTGGCGTTCGTCGCCGGGCTGCGCGGCGACGGCCGGGAGCTGCTGCGGGGCGGGGTACGACGGGAGCTGGCCGAGGTCGCCCGGCGCAGCGAGTGGACGCCGGACCCGGCCGTGCCGTCCTCACGGGCGCTGCTGGTTGCGCTCCGGCCGCTCTCCCCCGACGACACCCTGCACCTGGTCGCCACCCCGGCCGCACCCCAACTCCCCCACGCCGTACACCGGTTGACCGGCGGCAACCCGCTGGGCATCGCCCTGCTCGCGGAGGCGGCCGCGCAGCACCCGGACCGGACCGGCTCGCTGGGCGAGCTGCTCACGGCCGACGTACGGCTGGCCGAGGACGGTCCCGCCGCCCCCGTGTACGTCCAGCTCCTCGACCGGCTGGTCCCAAAGGACCGCCTCGACGAACTGACGGTCCTCGCCGCCGCCCACGACCACGACTCGGCGTGCGCGCTGGCCGCCGCGCTCCTCCCGGAGGACTTCGGCCCGGCGGACGTACGGGCGCTGCAGAGCCGGCTCGTCCGCGAGGGGCTGCCGGTCGTGCCCGGCCAGTTCGTGGGCGATCCCTTCGTACGGTCCCTGCTGCTGCTCCGGCTCCATCTGCGGGACGCCGACCACGGCGGCTGGCGCACCGTGCACGAGACGCTGATCGCGCACTACGCGGAACACCTGGGCACCGACCGGCTCGCCCGCTTCCGGCTGCACCACGAACTGGCCCTGGGCCGGTCCGAGTCCGCGGTCGCGCACCTCCGCGACGGCTTCGCGCTCCTGGACGCCCGCAGCTGGCTGGACACCCTGCGCTTCATCGCCTCGGCGCCCTACTTCCACGCCCATGACGCCGAGGGCCGCGACTTCACCGGCCACGGCGACCGGCGGGCGGCGGTGGCGCTGGGCCGCACGGACGCACAGCAGCGGGTGCCGGACGGCGTGGACGCCGTACTCCAGCTGCGGGTGCGGCGGTTGCTGCACGCGGTGTGGCAGCTCGCCGATCCGCTGGTCCTGCCC
Organism: Streptomyces sp. Ag109_O5-1; assembly: GCF_003814875.1. Classification (GTDB taxonomy): domain Bacteria; phylum Actinomycetota; class Actinomycetes; order Streptomycetales; family Streptomycetaceae; genus Streptomyces; species Streptomyces sasae. Next base: position 5,353,951 of record NZ_RKQF01000001.1, read on the forward strand.
GACCCGCGGGTGGCCGACCGGCTGCGCTTCGAACTGGAGCAGCTGTCCAACCTGCGGCCGGCCGGCAACGCGCTGCTGTGGCGGGCCTCCCGGGACTGGCCGGCGGCGGCGCTCGCGGGACGGCCGCCGGCGGATCCGGACGACGACGAGGGTGACGACGAGCGGAGCGGGGTGGCGTGATGGCGCGACGGGGCGTGGGCACGTGGTTACGTGAGGGCGTCTGGGAGATCCCGCTGCGCCGCTATCTGGCCCTGCTGGTCACGATGGGGCTGCTGGCCGGCCTGTTCTTCGGGGTCCGCACCTTCACCCACGACGACCGCTCCTGCGCGCCGGGGGTGGCCCGGCCGGAGGGCAGCGACGAGTGCGTGGGCGTGGCGACGACGGCGTACGACTTCGGGCACCCGCAGCTGCGGGCCACCGTGCAGGCCATCGCCAAGGAGAACGCCCGTCTGAAAGCCGGGAGTTATGTGACGGTGGCGGTGATGCTGCCGTACACCTCGACGGCGGCGGCGAACCTCGCCGACATCCAGCACGAGCTCCAGGGCGCCTATCTGGCCCAGTACCAGGCCAACCACGCCTCCAACGGGCAGTCCCCGGCGATCCGGCTGGTGATGGCCAACCCCGGGGCGACCAGCCGGTACTGGCAGGAGATGGTCACCCGGCTCGCCGCGATGACCGGCGGCACCGACCGGCTGCGGGCGGTGGCGGGGGTCGGGCAGAGCACCGACGCCAACATGAAGGCCGTCAAGGAGCTGACCCGGCTGGGGATTCCGGTGATCGGCTCGTCGATCACGGCGGACGACCTCGCCAACGGGCAGCACGGCAAGGACTCTTACCCCGGCCTCGCGCGGGTGTCGCCGACGAACACCGACGAGGCCCACGCCCTCGCCTCCTTCGCCCAGGTCACCGCGGGCCGGGCGATGCTGGTGTACGACCGGCCGGGCGATCCGTACACGCGGACGCTGCAGACGTCGTTCGAGGCTCTCATCAAGGGCTCTCCGCACCTGTCCCAGCCGTTCACCCCGCCGGCCGACCGCAGCCAGGAGGGGACGACCGCGAACACCTTCCGGCAGATCACCCTGCTGATCTGCGGCACCCAGCGGTCGATCGACACGATCCTGTTCGCCGGACGCCACACCCAGCTGCGGCAGTTCATCAACGCGCTGGGCGCGCGGGGGTGCCAGGACCGGAAGTTCACGGTGCTGACCGGCGACGAGGGGTCGTACCTGACCGCGGAGAAGAGCCTGCACCGCGATGTGCTGGGGCCCACGCTCGCCGTCCGGTACACCGCGCTGGCCCATCCGGACGCGTGGGGCAAGGGCAGTCCGCGGACGGGCGGTACGGCGGCAGACATGGCGACGCTGACGGCGCTGCTGAAGAGCGCGGTGCGGGCGCCGGTGGGGCCGATCGGGCCGGTGGCCCTGGAGGACGGTCAGCTGATCATCGCGTACGACGCGATGCAGCTCGCGGTGCACGGGATCCGGGAGGCTGTGCCGGAGGGGAGGTCGGTGCCGACGCTGGCCGATGTGGGGTTGCAGTGGCCGCAGGTGAAGGGGCCGCTGCGGGTGGACGGGGCGAGTGGGTGGATCTGCCTCGATGTGCACGGGAATCCGTACGACAAGGCTGTGCCGATCGTGGAGTTGCGGCCGGGGGGCGGGTCGCGGTTCGTGACCATTGCGTGGCCGGAGGGGAAGCCGCCGAGTGCGGAGTGTCTGCCGCCGTCTTAGGCTGCGGGCCCGGTGGGGGCTGGTCGCGCCCACGCGGCGGAGCCGCAACTTGACACAGCCCCGCGCCCCTGAGAACTCGGCGCTCCGCGCCTTGTTTTCATGCCACGGATGCGACCAGACGTTCGAATCGGTGCCGCCAATCTCGCTCCGTCGCCGTCTCCCCCGGGAACTCGTGCGTGAAGCGCAGGACACTCGCCGTCTCGCCGTCCGGCTCCAGGTGGAAACGGATTCTGCCGCCGGGGTCGACCGTGTACTCGGCCATGCGGTCGACGTCCCATGCCGTGATCGTGCCGGTGCCCAGGTCGCCCAGGGTGACCGTGCCGCCCAGTCTCGGTTGCAGGACGTCCGTGGGGGTGAACCAGGTGGCCAGGCCCTCCGGGGTGGAGAGGCTGGGCCAGACCTGGTCCATCGGCCTCGGCAGTCGTATCAGCAGCTGAAGGACGGCCATGGGACCAGTGTGGCCCCTGGACGGGTCAGACGCCCGCGTAGGAGTGCTTGCCGGTGACGAAGATGTTGACGCCGTAGTAGTTGAAGAGCCAGCAGCCGAAGGCGATCATCGCCAGGTAGGCGGCCTTGCGGCCCTTCCAGCCGGCGGTGGCGCGGGCGTGCAGGTAGCAGGCGTAGGCGACCCAGGTGATGAAGGACCAGGTCTCCTTGGGGTCCCAGTTCCAGTAGCGGCCCCAGGCGCTGCCCGCCCAGATCGCGCCCGCGATGATCGTGAAGGTCCACAGGGGGAAGACGGCCGCGTTGACGCGGTAGGCGAACTTGTCGAGGGACGCCGAGGCGGGCAGGCGCTCCAGGACCGAGGTGGCGAAGTTGCCGGGCTTGCCGCCGTTCTCCAGCTTGCTCTCGTACGCGTCCTTGAAGAGGTACAGGATCGTGGCGACCGCGCCCACGTAGAAGACCGCGCCGCAGAAGATCGCCGTCGAGACGTGGATGTAGAGCCAGTACGAGTGCAGGGCCGGGACCAGCGGCTCGCTCGCCGTGTAGAGGACGGTGACCGCGAGGCCGAGGTCCAGCAGGACCGTGGTGATCAGGAAGAGGCCGAGCCAGCGGACGTTCTTCTTCAGGGCCAGCAGGGTCAGGTAGACGGCGACCGCGACCGTGGAGAACGTGATGTTGAACTCGTACATGTTGCCCCACGGCGCCCGCTGCACGGAGGCCGCGCGGGTGATCACGCCCGCCAGCTCCACCAGGAAGGCGAGGACCGTGAGGGAGATCGCGATCCGGCCGTAGAGGTCGCCCTGCTCGTCGCCGCCGTGGGCGCCGGGGCCGTCCGGGACGTCCCGCGCGCCCGCCGCGGACCGCACGACGACCTGCGGACGCTCCAGTACGGCGGTGCCGCCGGCCTTCTTGACCGTCACGGCGGGCGCCTTCTTCGCCGGCGCGTCGGTGGTGAGCGCGTTGGCGGTGCGCGCGACCCGGCTGCGGCTGCCGAGCAGCCACTCGAAGATGTAGGCGAAGAAGGCCAGCGTGTAGACGGCCATCGAGGAGTAGATGAGCGTGTTGCTCATGCTCGCGAGATGCTCGTTGGTCGCGGCGAGCGTGGTCACGGCTGGGGAAGTCATCGCTTCTCAGGCCCTTCGGCAGGTACGACTTCGGGGTTGGGGGAGGTGACGGATTCGTCGTCTTCGGCGTCGGGGGCCCCTGGCGCCTGGTCGTAGAGGATTCCCGCGAGGTCGCCCAGTTCCTCCGGCACCTTCGCGGACTCGCTGCGGCCCAGCCCGGCCATCTCGACGACGGTGACGCCGTCGGGGCCCTGGACCGCGCGCACCCAGACGCGGCGGCGCTGGATGAACAGCGAGGCGGCGAGGCCGAAGATCGCGGCGATCGCGCCGGCCAGCGCCCAGCCGCTGCCGGGCTCCTGGACGATCTCGAAGCCGGCCCATTCCCTGACGTCCTTCTCGAACGTCACGGATCCGGCGCCGTTCGGCAGCTGCATGGTCTGGCCGGGCTTCAGGTTGTCCCGGAGCTGGGCGCCCTTGGAGTCCTTGAACTCCTTCATATGGGTCTTGTCCAGCTGGTACACGCTCTGCGGGATGCCCGAGTCGATGCCGAGGTCGCCGTGGTACGGCGTCAGGTTCAGCACCGGGTTCTGCAGCGACGGGAAGGCGGAGAGCACCGAGGAGCCGCCGCCGTACGTCGGCAGGAAGAACAGGGAGATGCCGAGCTGTTCGCTGGTGCCCTGGGCGTTCTTGTAGCCGTCCAGCACCTTCACCACGCCCTGGGAGGTGATGTTGGCGTCGAGCGGGAGCAGCGGGACGGCGTCGCGGTAGACGATGTCGCCCTTGCCGTCGCGGACCGTGATGACAGGCGCGTAGCCGTGGCTGACGAGGTAGACCTTGGCGTCGTCGATCTGCAGCGGCTCGTTGACCTTGATGGTGGTCCGCTTCGGCTTGCCGTACGCGCCCTTGCGGTAGTCGATGTCCGCGTTGAAGGTGACCGGTGTGCCCTTGCTGGGGCCGCTGGTCTGGTAGCTGGCGCTGAAGTTCCTCAGGTTGAAGCTGAACGGCACCAGGTCGTCGGTGCTGAACATGGAGCCGGACTTGAAGTCGTCGTACTGGCTCAGGGTGTTGGCGAACCCGTCGCCCTCGACGACCAGCTTGGTGCCGTCCGACTTGTACATCTGGCCGGAGGCGAAGGCGACCAGCAGCACGATCAGCGCGATGTGGAAGATCAGGTTGCCGAACTCGCGGACGTAGCCCTTCTCGGCGGCGACCGCGTTCCCGGCGATGTGGGAGCGGAAGCGGCGCTTCTTCAGCAGCTTGAGGGCGGCCTCGCGGACTTCCTCGGGCGTCGCGGTCGTCCGCCAGGTCGTGTACGCGGGGAGGCGGTCGAGGCGCTTGGGGGCGCCCGGCGGGCGGCCGCGCAGCTGGCCCACGAACTGCCAGGCGCGGGGCACGATGCAGCCGATGAGGGAGACGAACAGCAGGATGTAGATCGCCGAGAACCACACCGAGCTGTAGACGTGGAACAGGCCGAGCTTGTCGTAGACCGGCGACAGCGTCTTGTGGGCCTTGCGGAAGTCGGCGACCTTGGAGATGTCGGCGCCGGTCTGCGGGATCAGCGAGCCGGGGATCGCGCCCAGCGACAGCAGCAGGAGCAGCAGCAGCGCGACCCGCATCGAGGTGAGCTGCCGCCAGAACCAGCGGGCCCAGCCGATCACCCCGAGGCCGGGGACGATCGACGGTTCCTCGACGGGGGCGGTGGAGAGCTGGGAGCCCGCCTCGCCGAGTTCCCGCCGGTCCTGCTCGGTGTTGTCGGTTTCGGTCTTGCTCATGGATCAGATCCCCACAGTGAAGCCGGCGGACCAGGACTGCATGTCCTGTACGAGGCGGTCCCAGGCACCCGTCAGGAGCAGCAGACCGGTCACGATCATCATCGTGCCGCCGATCCGCATCACCCAGACGTAGTGCCGCTTGACCCAGCCGAACGCGCCGAGCGCCTTGCGGAAGGCGACCGCCGCGACCACGAAGGGCACGCCGAGCCCCAGGCAGTAGGCGACGGTCAGTATGGCACCGCGCCCCGCGCTCGACTGCTGGGAGGAGAGGGCCAGCACGGAGGCGAGGGTCGGGCCGATGCACGGGGTCCAGCCGATGCCGAACAGCGCGCCGAGCAGCGGAGCCCCGGCCAGTCCGGCGGCGGGCTTGCGGTGGAAGCGGAACTCGCGCTGGGTCATCCAGGGCATCAGGCCCATGAAGAAGATCCCCATGAGGATCATGAGGACGCCCAGCACCTTGGAGAGCACAGGGCTGTTGGCCTGGAGCGTGTCCCCGAAGTAGCCGAACAGGGCCCCGCTGGAGACGAAGACGGCGGTGAAGCCGAGGACGAAGAGGGAGGCGCCGGCGACCATCCGGCCGCGCCGGGCCTCGCCCAGGTCGGTGCCGGTGACCCCGGTGACGTACGAGAGGTAGCCGGGGACCAGGGGCAGGACGCACGGGGAGAAGAAGGAGACGAGGCCGCCGAGCAGGGCGACGGGCAGGGCGACCAGCAGCGCGCCGTGCAGCACGGTCTGGTTCGGGTCGGTCCCCGCGGCGAGCGTGGTGAGCGCGCTCACGTCACTTCTCCGCGAGGACCGGGTCGATCATCTCGCGCAGCCGGTCCTCGCTGAGCGGGGAGAGCGAGCGTGCGGCGATCTTCCCTTCCCGGTCGAAGACCAGGGTGGAGGGCACCGTCTGGAGGTTGAGGGTGCCCTTCTTGAAGCGCAGCAGCATCCGGCCCGTCGGGTCGTACAGGCTCGGATAGGTGACGCCCTGCTGCTTCTCGAAGGCGACCGCGTTCTGGACGCTGGTGTCGCGGGTGTTGATGCCCACGAACTGCACGCCCTTGGCGCCCAGGTCCTGGTAGACCTTCTCGAAGTTGGGCGCCTCGGCACGGCAGGGGGCGCACCAGGAGCCCCAGACGTTCACCACGACGACCTTGCCCTTGTAGTCGGCGACGTCGAGCTGCTTGCCGTCGACGGTCTTGCCGGACAGGTCGGGTGCCGCGGCCCGCTCCCCCTTCTTCACGGTGGAGATGCCGTCCGAGCCCATGACGAAGTTGGTGTCACCGCCGCCGCCGGAGGTGCCGCCGTTGCCGCACGCGGACAGGGTCAGGGCCGCCGCGGCGGCCGTGGCGCCGAGCAGGACGGCGCGGCTACGGGTACTCATGTGAAAAGTTTCGCATGCCCGTTCTGGGGATCTTGCGCGCCCCCCTCGGTCCGGGAAAGGTCCGGGAATGCCGCCTTTCAGGCCGCGGCACCCTGCTTGAGGAAGGCCTTCCAGCCGCCCGCCGGCCGCTGCCCGACGTCCAGCGTGCGCAGCTTCGCCAGCACCGCCGGCTTCTGTACGTCCATCCAGTCCACGAACTGCCGGAAGGAGACCAGCCGGACGTCGGCGCCCTTCTCCTTCTCCCGGGCGATGTGCTTGAAGGCCGCCTCGACGGAGTCCATGTAGATGCCGCCGTTCCAGTGCTCGAAGTGGTTGCCTATGAAGAACGGCGCCCGGTTCGTCGTATATGCACGCTCGAATCCCGCTATGTACGCCCCTGTCGACTGCGTCCGCCAGCCCGGGTAGTTGTAGGCCGGGGCCTTCGTCGAGTTGACCGACTGGTTGGCGAGCATGTTGTAGTCCATGGAGAGGACCTCGAAGCGGCGGCCGGGGAACGGCACCTGCTGCAACGGCAGATCCCAGATGCCGAGCTTCTTGCCCGGCCACACCTGGCGGCCGCCGGGCGAGGAGGCGTCGTAACGCCAGCCGAGCGAGCGGGCGGTGGGGAGCAGGTTGTTCTGGCCGAGGAGGCAGGGGGTGCGGCCGCCGACCAGTTCCTTGTCGTAGTCGAAGGGGAGGGAGGGCAGGTCGGTCCAGCCGGTGTTGGTCCGCCACTCCTTCACGAACGCCTTGGCCTGCTGGATCTCGCTGCGCCACTGGGCCGGCGTCCAGTTGCCGACGGTGCCGTGGCCGGAGCAGAAGTGCCCGTTGAAGTGGGTGCCTATCTCGTGCCCTTCGAGCCAGGCGCGGCGGACGTTGGTGAGCGTCGACCTGATGTGCTCGTCGGTGAGGTAGCCGATGTCGGAGGCGCCGCGCGGGTTGTTCGGGGGGTCGTAGAGCCGCTTCTTCGACTCGGGCAGGAGGTACAGCCCCGAGAGGAAGAAGGTCATCGACGCGCCGTGCTCCTTGGCCAGGTCCAGGAAGCGTGGGAAAAGGCCGTTGCCGACCTCGCCGGCGCCGTCCCAGGAGAAGATCACGAACTGCGGCGGGGTCTGGCCGGGCTCCAGCGGCTCGGGGGCGGCGGGCTGGTGGGGCTGCTTGCCGCTGCGGGAGGTGGAGCCGTCGCCGAGGGGGTGGGCGGTGACGGTCGGCTTACTGCTCGACGGCTTGCCGGCACCCTTGGCATGGGCCGGTCCGTCGGACGGTGTGGCGGTGCCGCAGCCGGCGAGGCCGACTCCGGCCGCGGCCCCCGCACCGATGCCGAGCATTCCCCTTCGGGTGAAGGTCCCCATGGTTCCCCGATTCGTCACGTCCTCTGGTGGTCACCCAGTCAGAGGGCGTGACGATCGGATGGGTTCCTAGGCTTGTCAGATAAGCAGCGGGAACAGGCCGAAGGTGGCTGAAGTTCCGCAACTCGCTTGCGACTCAGGCGCCGAAGGCCTTGTCCTTGCCCTTCACGGGCTTGGCACCGGCGCGGAGATGGGCCGGCACGAGGTCGATGGCGGGCTCGCTGTAGCCGACGGAGACGATCTTGTCCCCCTGGTACGTGAACGTCGTCAGGGAGGCGAGCGTGCACTGCCGCTTGCGCGGGTCGTGCCAGAGCCGGCGGTTCTCGACGTACGACCGCAGGATCCAGATCGGCAGCTGATGGCTGACCAGCACGGCCTCGTGACCGCGCGCCTGGTCCTTGACCGTGTCCAGCGCGCCCTTCATCCGGACGACCTGGTCGACGTACGGCTCGCCCCAGGACGGCTTGAACGGGTTGACGAGGTACTTCCAGTTGGCGGGGTTCTTCAGCGCCCCGTCACCGACACCGAAGGTCTTGCCCTGGAAGATGTTCTCGGCCTCGATGAGCCGCTCGTCGGTGCCGAGGCCGAGCCCGTGCGCCTTGGCGATCGGGGTCGCGGTCTCCTGCGCGCGCTCCAGCGGGGAGGCGACGACATGGGTGACGTCCCGCCCGGAGAGGTGATCGGCGACCCGGTCGGCCATCTGCCGGCCGAGCTCGGAGAGGTGGTAGCCGGGAAGCCTGCCGTAGAGCACCCCCTGCGGGTTGGCGACCTCCCCGTGCCGCATCACATGCACGACGGTGATGTCCTGGCTCTTCTCAGTCATGCTGCCGTGGCCTCCGCGGCCGCTCGGGCCGCCGCCGGGAGGGCGTCGGCGATCTTCTGGATGGCCCGCTCGTCGTGGGCCGTGGAGACGAACCAGGACTCGAAGGACGACGGCGGCAGGTAGACGCCGTTCGCGAGGAGGGAGTGGAAGAACGCGGTGAAGCGGAAGGACTCCTGCTTCTTGGCGTCCTCGTAGTTCCGCACCGGGCGGTTGGTGAAGAAGACGGAGAACATGTTGGAGGCGGTCTGCAGCTGGTGCGCGACGCCCTCCTTGCTCAGCGCCTCGCCGACGAGCCCCTGGATCTGCTCGGAGACGGCGTTGACCTTGTCGTACGCCGCGTCGTCGAGCAGCCGCAGCTGGGCGAGGCCGGCGGCGGTGGCGACGGGGTTCCCGGAGAGGGTGCCGGCCTGGTAGACGGGCCCGGCGGGCGCGAGGTGCGCCATGACGTCCGCCCGGCCGCCGAAGGCCGCCGCCGGGAACCCGCCGCCCATCACCTTCCCGAAGGTCATCAGGTCGGGTACGACCCCGTCCACCCCGAACCACCCGGCCCGGCTGGTCCGGAACCCGGTCATGACCTCGTCGGAGATGTAGAGGGCGCCGTTCCTGGCGCAGGCGTCCTTGAGCCCCTGGTTGAAGCCGGGCCCCGGCGGCACGACCCCCATGTTCCCGGGCGAGGCCTCGGTGATCACACAGGCGATCTCCCCGGGGTGCCGGTGGAAGGCCTCCTGCACGGCTTCGAGGTCGTTGTACGGCAGCACGATCGTGTCCTGGGCCTGGGCACCGGTGACACCGGGGGTGTCGGGCAGCGCGAAGGTGGCGACGCCGGACCCGGCGGCGGCCAGCAGGCTGTCGACGTGCCCGTGATAGCACCCGGCGAACTTGATCACCTTGGTGCGCCGGGTGAACCCGCGGGCGAGCCGGATGGCGCTCATGGTGGCCTCGGTGCCGCTGCTGACGAGCCGCACCTGCTCCAGGGGCTCGATCCGGGCGACCATCTCCTCCGCGAGGGCGACCTCGCCCTCGCCGGGCGTACCGAAGGACGTACCGTGCGACACGGCCTCCTGGACGGCGGCGATGACCTCGGGGTGCGAGTGCCCCAGGATCATCGGCCCCCACGAGCAGACGAGGTCGACGTACTCGCGCCCGTCGGCGTCGGTGAGGTAGGCCCCCTTGCCGGAGACCATGAAACGGGGGGTGCCGCCGACGGCACGGAAGGCGCGCACCGGCGAGTTCACGCCCCCGGGCGTGACGGCGGAGGCGCGGTCGAAGAGCGCCTGTGACACGGGCGCGTCGTAGGGATAGGGCGTTTCGCTCTGGGCACTCATGACGTGCGCTTCTCCGACTTCTCGGACTCCGGTTGCTGGGTGACCTTCTCAGGGTAGGCGCAGCGGGGCGTGTCCCGGTCGGGGCCACCCTTCTCCTCGCAGTGCCTGAGGCATCCGTGCGGTATCTGCGAGACTGTGACCCGATACACGCAGCTCATCCGGCCCGTCGGCGGCCGGACGCTGTAAAGATCCTGCGGACTGATGTTTCGACGCACGTTTCGGCGGGCGGCCGTGGGGGAGGTCACTGACACGATGATCGGGTTGCGCGGCGGGGGCCACGCGTCCTAGAAAAGCAGTCGGGTGGAGATATGCATCGCGGTGGCGGACTGGGCGAGGGGACTGACGACCTGGGTCCTCGACGTGCCCGGCAGGGAAGGCACCGGCGCGACGCGGAGGAAGCGGCCGAAGCAGCACGTCATGAACAGAGCGGCGTACCGAGTGAGTCCGAGCGGCGCGACCGACGTATCGATCAGTGGGACCAGAGGGGCCGACGGATCGATCGCGGAATCGACCGTCTCGAGAGCGGTAGCAGGAATGGTGGTCGGGTGGGGGTGACGTACAAATACTTCGGCGCACCGGACGGCGCGACCGCGGCCCGTGTCCCGATCTCGATGCGTCCCGAGGAACTCGGCGGCGACGAGCTCGGCATGAACGGCATGTTCACCAAGATCAAGCCGGAGACGATGGCCGCGATGGTGCTGACGGGCATCGAAGGCGTGCCGCTGCACAAGGTGCCGCCGCTGGAGCTGGTCGTCCTGCACCCGGACTACGCGGTGGTGAAACTCCCCATGACGGTCGTCGACCCGCTGCGCGGCATAGGCGAGGAGGCGGTCGGCGCGGCGGCCTTCATCTGGTCGACGGTCCCGGACCGGGGCGGCCCGAGGGACGCGTTCAACGTGTACCAGCTGCTGCACGAGTGGCAGGACTTCTCGCACCGGCTGCATGAGGCGGGGCATCAGCCTTATTGCCTGGTGTGGCCCTGAGCTGGGGTTTTGTGCGGATCGGGCGGGGTCTTCGGGCCTCGCCCTTTTGGGTGCTGGGGAGGGGCCGTCAGGCGGCCAGGGCACATTGGTTTTGCTGGGTGTGCTGATGTGCCCTGGGCGACGGGCGGGGCGCCGTCGTCTTCCGGCTCGGATTCCGCATCCGTTTCTTCCGTGAAGGCGTCGTCGATCGCCTTGCGGGTGCGGGGCTCGCTGGACAGCAGGAGGTGCGTGTACGTCCGCAGCGTGAAGTCAAGCACTGCGCCGGGCCGCACGAGAGCTGGTCCACAGTGGCCCGGCGCGGGGACACGGCGAAGACGGCGCCACGGCACCAGCACGCCCAGCAGGCTGAGGCCGCTCGGCGGTGCTCCCGAAACCGGCCGCCCCCCGAGACGCCCCGCACGGCCGGCGTCTACGCCAAGGCGACCGCCGGCACCCGTCTCTTCTTCGGCACGCCGCAGCTGCGGGCCCTGCTCGCGCTCAACCTCGCGGTGGCGGCGGCCAGTGCCATGGTCACCGTCAACAGCGTGGTGTACGTCCGCGACCGGCTGGGACTGGACGCGGCGGACGTGTCACTGGCCCTGGGTGCGTACGGCGGCGGCTCCATGGCCGTGGCTCTGCTCCTGCCCCGTGTCCTCGACCGGGACTCCGACCGGACGGTGATGCTGCGGGGTGCCCTGCTGCTCACGCTCGTCTTCGCCGGACTGGGCGCGGTCACCGCGGCCGACAGCGGTGGCTGGCGCTGGCCCGCGCTGCTCCTCACCTGGGCGGCTTTCGGCGGTGCCTGCTCGATGGTGCTCACCCCGACCGGCCGGCTGATCCGCCGCGCGGCCCCGCCGGAAGAGCGGGCCCAGGCGTTCGCCGCCCAGTTCTCCCTCTCCCACAGCTGCTGGCTGCTGACGTATCCGCTGGCCGGCTGGCTCGGTGCCGAGGCGGGGCTCGGGGCCGCCGTGGCCGCACTCGGCGCGATCGCCCTGGCCGCCGGGCTGCTGGCGGTGCGAATGTGGCCGGCCCGGGAGCCCCTGGGCATGGAACACGAGCACACCGATCTGCACGACGGCCATCCTCACCTCACCGGTGCCGTACGCGTCCCGAGCGGATGGCGGCACAGCCACGACCGCCTCGCCGGCAGCCTGCACGCCCACTGACCCCCGGAAGCTGACGAACCGGACCGCCAGCGCCTCGCGCAGGCGGGCGCCCCGGCCGCCGTGGAGGCGGCCGGGGCCCGCTGAACCTCACGCAGGAACGGCCACCGCGTCCGGCGCCGAGGTGAGATGTCCGGCGCGGTGCAGCTGCGCCACCAGCGCGGCGCACACGAATCCCGTGGCGCCCAGCACCGCCCACGGCAGCCAGCGCACACCGGTGTCGAACAGCGCGCCGACAGCCAGGTTGCCGAGGGAGATCGCGATGCCGGAGGCGGTGTTGTAGGCGCCGTAGTACGTCGCGATCAGTCGGTCGCCGGACAGGCGTACCACGGTGTCCATCTCGAACGGATAGAGCAGTGCACCGCCCCAGGCCAGCAGCGCCGCGCACACCGCGAGGGCGCCCACATCGACCACGGCGTCCTGGGAACCGGGCAGCATCGGCAGGAAGGCCGCCCCCATCACCGCCAGCCCGCACACGATCGCCCTCGGTCCTGGCAGGGTCCTCTTCGCCCAGGCCGTCAGTTTCAGCTGGCCCGAGAGTGCGGCCAGTGCCGAGACGGCGAAGACCGCTCCGGTCACCACCCCGGTCCGCTCCCCGAAGAGTTCGCGGGCGCGGAGCGGGAGCGCCAGGTAGACCTGGAAGGCCAGGAGGTACGAGCCGCTCATCGCGGCGGCGAAGAGGAGGAACGGCCGGTTGGCAGCGACGGTACGCCAGTCGGCGGCCACCGTCCGCCAGGCGGGCTCGGCACCTCGGTCGGCCGGGGGGCGTGCGGGCAGGGCGCGGGCCTGGAGCACTGCCAGTGCGCCGAAGATGAGTGCGGCGACCGCGCACACCGCGCCGAAGTCCCAGGTCAGCAGGGCGAGTCCGGCGAGCGGGCCGACCAGGATGCCGGCCTGGTAGAAGACGTTGAAGGCAGCGAACGCCTCCACCCGCCGTTCCTCGCCCGCGTCCGCCGCCAGGTACGCCCGTACGGCGGGGTTGAACAGTGCGCCCGCCAGCCCCGTGAGCGCGGACGCCACGATCAGCGCGGGCAGGCTGCTCGCCACCGCGAGCAGTGCGAAGGCGACCGTCCGCAGCATGCACCCGGCCAGGATCATCGGCTTGCAGCCGTACCGGTCGGCGAGGGTGCCGCCGACCAGGAACATGCCCTGCTGGGAGAGGTTGCGCACGCCCAGCACCAGGCCGACGGCCCAGGCGGCCAGGCCGAGGCCGTGGGCGAGGTGGTCGGCGAGGTAGGGCATCAGCATGTAGAAGCCGAGGTTGATGGCGAACTGGTTCACCATCAACAGCCGGGCCGGCCGGTCGAAGGAGGCCACCTGGGCCCGCAGCCCCCTCATCGCACGCCCGCCTTCAGCACGTCGCGTCCGAGCGGATCACGGACCTGGCTGCACCGCGTCCACGCCGTCACCTCGCGCTCGTCCGGCTCGGCGATCTCGTCCGGCTCAGCCGGCGGCTCCTGGTCGAGCAGTTGGTGCTCGCGGCACCAGGCGTCGTTGTAGACGGTCTCCAGGTAGCGGTGCGGGCCGTCGGGGAAGATCGCGGCGATGCGCGTCCCGGCGGGGTACGTCCGTGCCGCCCACCCGGCCACCAGCGCCACCGCCCCGACACTCCAGCCTCCGGACGCGTAGTGGCGGCGGGCCAGCTGTCGGCAGGCCCATACCGCCTCGGCCGGGCCCACCCAGTGAACCTCGGCGAAGGCGCCGTAGTCGACGTTGGAGGGATGGATGCTGGAGCCGAGCCCGCGCATGAGACGCGCGCGTGCGGGCTGTCCGAAGATCGTCGAGCCGGTCGCGTCCACGCCGATGAGCCGCAGCTCGGGGAAGGACTCACGCAGCCCCGCCGCGACCCCGGCCGAGTGGCCGCCCGTTCCCACGGCGGCCACCAGGACGTCGATCCGGCCGATCTGGGCAATGAGCTCGGCGGCCAGCGGTCGGTAGGCGGCCCTGTTGTCGGGGTTGTGGTACTGGTCCGGGCAGTAGGCGTCGGGGGCCCTGTCCAGGAGCTCGGCCACGCGCTCGCGGCGGGCCCGCTGCCAGCCGCCGTCGGCATGCGGTGCGGCCACCTGGTCGACGTGCGCGCCCAGGGCGGTGAGCAGCCGGACCATCGACGGCTCCATGCCAGGGTCGGTGACGACGGTGACCGGATGACCGTAGGTCAGTCCGGCCAGGACGAGGCCCAGGCCGAGGGTGCCGCTGGACGACTCGACGACGGGAGCGCCGGGCAGGAGTTCGCCGCGCCGGCGCGCTTCACCCACCATGTGCAGGCCGGGGCGGTCCTTGATACCGCCGGGATTGGCGCCTTCCAGCTTGGCGTAGAAGCCGCGTCCCGGCGGGGCGAACGGCTTCTCGATCCACAGCACGGGTGTGTTGCCGACCAGGTCGGCGGGGCGGCGGGCGATGGGAGGGATAGGGGCGGTGGCCCTGATGGGCAGGGCGGATTCGAGCAGGGAGAGATCCATGGTCGTACGGCTCCTTCGCACCCGCCGCTCGGGCGGGCGCGGTGCAGGCGGTGCGGGGGCGCGCGGGCACGCCGAGCCGCGATCCGGCGCCTGCGGGGCGCGGAACCGATCGGAACGGCGTGCGGGGCGTGCCTATTGCCGCCAGAGGCAGTGCCGTACGCACGCGGATCTGCCGCCGTCCGGTGCGGAATCACCGTCCGCCGGACCTGCGCGGCCGAGCCAGGGGTGCGTGTCGGGGCGGTCGACGACCGGTTCGAGGAGTTGCGGGGCGTGGACCGGAAGGCCGGCGGAGTCCCGGACGCGGTCGACCGCGTGCTGCAAGGTGTCGTCGGAGGGGTCGCCGTGGTGGTGACCGTGATCGGTGCCGGACGCCACCTGCTCCTTCGCCGTCAACAGCTGGACGTGCGTGATGGTGATCGGCTGGTGCGGGCCGAGGAACGCAGGCCCGTGCAGGGCGCCCACCAAGTGGGACGCCACCAGCAGGATCAGCCCGAGGAGCAGGACGGTCGGCAGGGGGCGATGCTGAGCGCGCCTGCCGACCATCGTACGGATCACGTACGGATCGTAGTCGATTAATTACGTAGCGGCATCTTATGCCAGTGCCTACGCGAAGAGGCCGCCCACGACCAACTGAAGGACGTCTTCGCTCTCTCCGACGCGACCGACGTACGGTCCTTCGCCAAGGAGAAGGGCCTGGCCTGGGTGTCCATGTGGGCCACCTTCCGGGACCGGCAGTGCGACAAACGGTGATCGCCATCGCGCTGACCCTGCCGGCACTTCCCGCCGCAGACGCTTGAGTTCTTCCTTCTCGTCGGGGGCACGCCAGAACACCTCGTCCAGCGCATCCCACGCGGCCGGCGCCACATCCAGTACCGCGGCGACCTCATAGACAGCTGTCTCGCGGCAACACGCCTGGCCATCGCGCAAAAATAGGCACTAAATGTGCAGAATGGCGCAATGTTGCATATTTAATCTCTCGCAGGAGGAAATGCCATGGCGGGCAAGCCCAGCATTGTCTTCGCTCACGGACTCTGGGCGGATGGGTCGTGCTTCAACAAGCTCATCCCCACGCTCCAGGCTGAAGGGCACGAGGTGTTCGCGTCACAGCACGGCCTCGACTCGCTCGAAAGCGACGTCGCGTGCGTCAACTTCACGCTCAACCACGTCCCCGGCCCGATCGTGCTGGTCGGTCACTCCTACGGCGGGACCCTGATCACCAAAGCGGGCACCCACGACCGCGTCGGCGCTCTGGTGTACATCGCCGCGCTCGCCCCGGACGAGGACGAGACGTCGCAGGAACAGCAGGACAAATTCCCCCGCACGCCCATCTTCGAGCACGTGGAGGTCGCTGACGGCCGCGTGTGGCTCAAGCCCTCAGGCGTCCCGCACTTCTGCGGCGACCTCCCGGAAGCGGAGCAGAAGCTCGTCCTGGCGACGGGCGCAGTGCCCGTGGCGGACCTGTTCAACCAGCAGGTTCCCGGCACCGCCTGGCGGACGAAGCCAAGCTGGTACGTCGTCGCCAACAACGACCACACCGTGCACCCCGACCTGGAGCGGTCCGCCGCCGAGCGCATGGGCGCCAAAGTCCGTCCCGTGGACAGCAGCCACGTTCCCATGCTCTCGCACCCCGACTTCGTCCTCGATGTGATCCGTGAGGCCGCGAAGTCCCTCGACGCCTAGGCCAAGCCGACAACGACCGTTCCCCGTGAAATCCCAGGTCAGCACCCTCCCACCGCCAATCGCTGCCCGAGTGGCAGGACTTCTCGCATCGGCTGCATGAGGCGGGGCATCAGCCGTACTGCCGCCTGGTGTGGCCCTGAGCCGGGGTTTTGTGCGGATCGGGCGGGGTCTTCGGGCCTCGCCCTTTTGGGTGCCGGGGGTCGTCACGCCTTCCACCGGTGTGTGCCCGGTCGCCGAAGGCGGGCGGCTTCCGCGTCGTAGCCGCGGCGCGCTCCGGAGAGGGTGTGCGGGAGGCGGACGAGCAGGAGTGCGGCCGTCACGGCGGAGGTGGCCAGACCGGCCCCGAGCGTGAGGCCGGCCATGGCCGGCACGGAGGTGAGCGGCCCCGTCCCGAACACCGGCCACAGCGCGTCGCGGAACGCCGTCGCCACACTGATCGCGACGCATCCGGCGACCATCGACGCCTCGGCGATGCGGCGGGGCCGGGTGCGCGGCGGGCGGGCGATGAATCCGGCGACCGCGTTGCTGATCACGCAGAAGGCCAGGTAGGAGGTCGCCGCGACGATCAGGAACCAGGCGGTGAGCAGCGGATCCGTCCAGCCCTCCCCGATGGCCTGGGCACCGGTCACGGCCAGCGCCGCAAGTGTGCTCAGCACGGCGAAGACCGTCATCGCGCGGCGGCGCACCCAGACCGCGGCCTCCGGTCCGACCCGGTGCCGCAGCACGGGAGTCCTCTGGCAGAGATACAGGGCGTCGTCGAGCCAGTCGTGCCGCCGGCCGCGGAACGCGCCGCGCCGCCGGCTTTCGCGCACGAGCGGTACGGCCACCGCCGCGGTGAGTACGGAGCCGACGGCCAGCCCGCCGATCAGCACCCGGATCCACGTCCCCTCGAGCGAGGAAGGTGTCCGGGCGACTACCGCGGCCCACTCGGTCGCCAGCGTGAGCCCGACCAGCGTGGTCATCGCGCCCGCCGCACGCACCGTCTGCCGCGCCCGGTCCGCACCACCGGACGCCCGCCACGCGAGCAGCCGTAACGCGATCACCACCGCGAGCATCGGCACCGTGAACTGGGTCAGGGACACCACCACGTCGTACGGGTCGTCCTGCCACGGACTGGCCGCCCTTACCGTCTTGTCCTGGGTCTCCAGCACCGTCAACGCCTCGAAGACACCGGCGGCACCGAGGCTTGCCCAGACCACGGCCGCCGAAGCCCGGCCGTTCTCCTCATCGGGTTCCATGGGTTCCATGGGCCGCCATAGTACGCGTCTCGTAGTACGTGACAAGTAGTATCGCGGCTCGTATCATGCGAAGCCGGAGGCAAGGAGGCCCATGCACAGCAACGACGCCCAGATGCTCGTGCTCACCGTGCTCGCGGACGGCCCGCTGCACGGGTACGCCATCAACACCGCGATCGAAGAGCTCACCGGCAGCAGGCTCGGCCCCGGCAGCCTCTACGGAGCCCTGTCCCGGCTGGAGGCACGCGAGCTGATCCGGCCCGCGGACGAGACGGCCGAGGCCCAGGAGCGCCACCGCACCATGCAGATCACCGACACGGGCCGCGACCAACTGCGCGTCGAACTCCAGCAGATGGCCCGCATCTCCGCCGTCGGCCTGCGAGCGCTGGGGATCGCCCCGGCATGAGCGCGGCCACGCTCCTGACCCGGCTCTACCCACCGGCCGTTCGCGAGCG
The DNA here is from genome assembly GCF_003814875.1 of Streptomyces sp. Ag109_O5-1. Lineage (GTDB taxonomy): Bacteria > Actinomycetota > Actinomycetes > Streptomycetales > Streptomycetaceae > Streptomyces > Streptomyces sasae. The sequence goes on from NZ_RKQF01000001.1 coordinate 5,371,757, forward strand.
ATGGGGCGAGGACATCGGTCACGAGGTGTCCGCATCGGGAATCCGGTCCTGGCCCGACGCCCTCGCGGGGGCCGCGCGACTCTGGCTCCACCCCGCCGACTGGCCCGAGACGTTCACCGGCCAGACCCGCCGCGTCCTGACCGTCGCCCTCTTCGCGCTCACCGCGGTCACCGGGCTGCTGCTGCGCTCGGCCGAACCGTCCGCCGCCGTGACGGCCGGCTTCCGCCACCCCGCCACCAGCCTGTGGCTCGTCCCGCTCCTGTTCGGCATCGGCCTCGCCGCACCGCTTCCACCGCTGAGCGGCGAGGCACTGCGCCGCGTGACCGCCGCGGCGGTCCGCACCCTGGCCGCCCCGGCCACCGCGGTCGCGGCCATGTGCCTGACCGCGTGGAGCGGCATCGCCGAACACCTCACAGGCCTCGCCGACGCCGCCATGGTCCTCTACTACTGGCTCACGCTCGGATTCGTCGCGTTCCGTCTGTGCACCCTCGTAGCCCACATCGCCCGGACCGCCGCCCTGCCGACGACGCGCCGACTGTCGACGGCCCTTCTGTACGTCGGAACGGGACTTGCCCTCGCCGCGAGCCAGAACCTCCTCGCCGCCGTCGGGACCGCTCCTCGCCCGGGCCCGCTCTCCGAGTCCCTGGCACTGGGTCTCCTGGCCGCCACGGCAATCAGCACCGGCCGCGATCTACGGCGCACGAGGGCATAGGCCCTGGCGCGACCCGCGCTCCGCGATCGCAGGGTGACCGGCACCGCCGAACCGTTCCCGACCGCTGCCCCGGGAGGGGCCGATGACCGTCGTATCCCCGAAGGTCGTTGTCGTCGTGCCGACCTGCAACGAGCGGGGCAACCTGCCCGTCCTGGCCGGCCTGCCCGCGAACCTGCCACACAGCCAAGGACGGACTCGGCCGCGCCTCAGGGCATCGCGGCCCGACGCCGTCCACGGCCTCTGCGACGCCTGCGGTCACCGCCTGCCGGCGGCCGCGGGCGACCGTGAACCCATAGAGACCAAAAGGGACCCATAGAGATGGCTCCCTTGTCTGAGAATTGCTGAGAATTACCGAGAATCGCCGGGCAACGCTGGGAAACGCTGGGAATTCTCAGTCCGAGTTGGGGCGGGCGAGACCGTGGTCGTAGGCGAAGATGACCGCCTGGATGCGGTCGCGGGCGCCGATCTTGGCCAGGACGCGGCCCACGTGGGTCTTCACGGTGGACTCGGACACCACGAACCGGGTGGCGATCTCGCCGTTGGTCCAGCCCCTGCCGATGGCGACGAGGATCTCGCGCTCGCGCTCGGTGAGGGAGCCCAGCCTCGGGTCCCGCACGGAGTCCCCGGGGTGGGCCGGGACGTAGCGGGTGAACTCGTCGAGGATGCGGCGGGTGAGGGCGGGTGCGATGACCGCGTCCCCGGCGGCCACGGCCCGGATGCCGGCGAGGAGTTCCTCGGGGCGCACGTCCTTGAGGAGGAAGCCGCTGGCACCGGCGCGCAGGGCCGCGTGGACGTACTCGTCGAGGTCGAAGGTGGTGAGCACGAGGACGCGCGAACGGTCACCGGCGGCGACGATACGGCGGGTGGCCTCGATGCCGTCCATGCCGGGCATCCGTACGTCCATCAGGACGACGTCGGGGCGCAGTTCGGCGGTCTTGCGGACGGCCTCGGCGCCGTGGGCGGCCTCGCCGACGACCTCGGTCTCGGGGACGGAGTCCAGGAGGATGCGGAAGCCGTAGCGTTGCAGCGGCTGGTCGTCCACGACGAGCACGGTGGTCACCGGACATCTCCTTGGGGGGTCAGGTCGAGGACGGCCTCGACGCTCCAGCCTCCGCCGCTCGCCGGTCCGGCGCTGACGGTCCCGCCGTAGAGGGCCGCCCGTTCCCGCATACCCACCAGGCCGTGTCCTTCCTCGTGCGGTCCCGGCGGGGCGGCCGGGCCGGTGTCCCGGACCTGGATGGTCAGCCGGGTGTCCTTCTCGACGACCGCCAGGTGCACACAGGCATCGGGGTCGGCGTGCTTCAGGGTGTTGGTGAGGGCTTCCTGGACGATCCGGTACGTCGTCAGCTGCACCCCGCTGTCCAGGGCGTCCACGTCTCCGGAGGTCCGGTAGACGATCTCGAGCCCGGCGGCGCGCACATTGGCGCACAGGGCGTCGATGTCCGCGATACCGGGCTGCGGGCTGAGTTCGGGCCCGCCAGGGGAGGCGCCCGCCGTCTCGCGCAGCACACCGAGCACGCGCCGCAGCTCGCCGAGGGCCTGCCGGCCGGTGTCGCCGATGAGCTGGAGGGCCTCCTTGCCGCGTTCGGGTGCGAGGTCGCTCGCGTAGGCGCCGGCGTCGGCGAGGGTGATGATGACGGAGAGGTTGTGGCCGACGATGTCGTGCATCTCGCGGGCGACCCGGGTGCGTTCGGTGGCGGCGGCGAGCCTGCTGCGCTGGTCGCGTTCTATCTCCAGCCGGGCCGCCCGGTCGCGCAGTCCGGCGAGCTGGGCCCGGCGGATGCGGACCACCAGGCCGAGTGCGAGGGCCGCGGTCGCCGTGCTCAGCAGGAAGAACAGTGCGTCCCAGACGGACACGGCCACGGACGCCCGTACGGCGACCAGCACCATGGCGGCCGCCGTGGCGGCGCAGGCCCACGGCAGCTGCCGGAGCCGTCCGTGCAGGGCCAGGCTGTACAGCGCGACGAACAGGGCGACGTCCGCGCGCAGCGCCGCGCCGAGGGACCACTGCAGGACGAACACCGCGGCGACGGCCGCGAAGGCCGCCGCGGGCCTGCGCCGCCGCCACAGCAGGGGCAGCACCAGGCCGGCCTGCAGGGCGAGCATGCCCGCGAGGGGCAGCCGGGCGAAGGCGAACCAGAAGGGGTGACTGCCGTGCCGGTCGCCGTCCCGGTCGCCGGCACCGCCGTGGACCAGGTCGGGCAGGCAGAACATCAGGAAGACCAGGATCACGACCGCGGTGTCCAGCACCCACGGATGTGTCCGGTCGGCCTGCCGCAACCGCCGGCCGCCCCGGGAGAGCCGGGCGACCAGCGGTCCCATCCCGCTGAGGTCATCGGTGGTCACGGACGTCACCTGTCCATGGTGCAGCAGAGGTCAGACGTCGCTGCGCGCGAGCCGGTACGCCGCGCCGCCCAGGGCCAGCGCCGTCCAGCCGAGGAAGACCAGCATTCCGGCGCCGGGCGACAGGGTGGTGCTGTCGTGGGTGAGGGCGAACATCGACTCGCCCGCGTTGCTCGGCAGGTAGGGGCTGATGTTGTCCTGCCAGGAGCTGGGCAGCAGGGAGATCAGTCCGGGGACCAGCATCAGAGAGGCGACCAGCACCGAGATGCCGCCGGCCACCGACCGGAGCAGGGCGCCCAGTGCGGTGCCGATGACGCCGACCAGGCCGAGGTAGAGTCCGGCGCCCAGCAGGCTGCGCACGACACCGGCGTGCGTCAGGCCCATGGCCGCGGCCGTACCCGAGACGATCCGGCTTCCGAACAGGAAGGCCACGAACGCCCCCAGTGTCCCGACCGCCAGGGCGACCAGACCGAACACCGCCGCCTTGGACCACAGCACGGGCAGCCGGCGGGGCACCGCCGCGAGCGTGGAGCGGATCATGCCGGTCGAGTACTCCCCCGCTGTGACCAGCACGCCGAGCACACCCAGGGCCAGCTGGGCGAAGTTCGTACCGAAGAGGGACAGGCTCAGGGCCGTCGCGGTGGCGAAGTCCCGGTCCCGGTGCGGGGAGCCGATGCCGGACTTGTAGTGGCTCGCGGCGATGAGTCCGAACGCCACCAGGAACAGCAGGCCGAGGCCCAGGGTGATCCAGGTCGAGCGAAGGGACCACAGCTTGGCCCACTCGGAGGACAGCACACGCCGTCCGGTCACCCGGTAGGCGGGGCGGGCGGGGGCGGTCCGGGTCTCTTCCGTGGTCGCGGTGAGGGTGGTCATGCGGGGCTCCCGACGGTCTCAAGGGTCTCGACGGCCGTGGAGCCGTGGTACTCCACGGAGTCCCTGGTCAGGTCCATGAACGCCTCCTCCAGGGACACCGTCCGCGAGGTCAGTTCGAACAGGGGGATCCCGTGCTCGGCCGCCTTCAGCCCGATCTGGCGGGCGGTCAGCCCGGTCACCTGCAGTTCCTCGGAGCCGACGCGTCCCGTGACGTCGACGCCCGGCCCGGCCAGCACGTCCCGGAGCCGTGCCGGGTCCTCGGTCGCGACCTTCACCGTGTCACCGCCGGCCTCGCGGATGAGGTCCCCGACGGTCGTGTCGGCCAGCAGCCGTCCCCGCCCCACGACGATCAGATGGTCCGCCACCAGGGCCATCTCGCTCATCAGGTGCGAGGACACGAACACCGTGCGGCCCTCGTCGGCGAGCGCCTTGAGCAGGTTGCGTATCCACAGCACGCCCTCCGGGTCCAGCCCGTTGACCGGCTCGTCCAGCATCACCGTCTGCGGATCGCCGAGGAGCGCCGCCGCGATGCCCAGCCGCTGGCCCATACCGAGGGAGAAGGCACCGGCCCGCTTCTTGGCCACGCTGTCCAGACCGGCGAGACCGATGACCTCGTCGACCCGGCGGCGCGGAATGCCGTGGGTCAGCGCGAGGGCCCTGAGGTGGTTGTAGGCCGAACGGCCCGGGTGGATCGACTTCGCCTCCAGGAGGGCGCCGACCTCCTGGAGCGGTGCCCGGTGCTCGGCGTAGTGGCGGCCGTTGACGGTGACGGAGCCGCTCGTCGGGGCGTCGAGCCCGACGATCATGCGCATGGTCGTGGACTTTCCCGCGCCGTTGGGCCCCAGGAAGCCGGTCACCGTGCCCGGCTTCACGGCGAAGTCCAGCCCGTCGACGGCCGTCTTCTCGCCATATCTCTTGGTCAACTGCCGTGCGTCGATCATGGGCGCTGTTCCCGTCTGCCGTTGGCACCGTCGGTTCCGGCGCCTCACAGCCACGCTAAGAGCCAAATCACCCGGATCCCTCGTACCGGAAGGCCGACCTGCGCCCGGCACGTCGTACCGCGGTACTACGACCGCACGGCTACCCGCGGCGCCATGAAAACGCGCAGGCCCACGGCGGTCGCGGCAGGCGTCCGGCGGCTGATGACGGTGCGGCAGGTCCCTCACCCACCCCCACCAGCAGATCTACTACATCTTGTACGAGCCTACCTACTACATGTTGTAGAGTGCGGCCGCCCACTCCACCTGCGGAGGAACGAGCCCATGCCCTACCTCGGAAGTTCGGTGCGTCTGCGCGCCCTGGCGACCGCCGCCCTGCGCCCCGAGCCGGTGCCGCCGACGGCGCGGGCCGAGCGGGTGGCGATCGTCTCGGCGAGTATCGGTGCCGGTCACGACGGCGCCGCCGCCGAACTGGACCGCCGGCTCGCGGCCCGGGGCCTCACCGTCGACCGGTTCGATCTGCTGGACCTGCTGCCGGCCCGCATCGGACGGCTCGTCCGGGACGGCTACCACCGCATGCTCGTCCAGGCTCCCTGGGCCTACCAGCGGATCTACCGCAGCACCGAACGCGCGGGGGGCGGCGGGCCGTTGGCGAGGGCGCTGCTGCGCACCGCGGAGCAGCGCATGCTCGGCGCGCTGCGCCCCGGCACCGGTGCGGTCGTCTCCACCTACCCGGGTGCCAGCCGTGTGCTGGGCGGCCTGCGCCGCGACGGACGGCTCACCGTGCCCGTCCTCACCTACCTCACCGACTTCTCCGTGCACCCGCTGTGGGTGGCCGACGGCGTGGACGTCCACCTAGCCGCCCACGCCGTGCCCGCCGCCCAGGCCCGGGCCGCCGGGGCGCGGGACGTCCGGGTGTGCGGACCGGTGGTGAATCCGCGCTTCCGTCCCGGTACCGAGCCGGAGCGGGCGGCGGCCCGGACCCGCTTCGGGCTTCCGGCGAACGCCCCGCTGGCCCTGCTGGTCGCGGGTTCGTGGGGCGTCGGACCGGTCCGGCAGGTCGCCATGGAACTGCGCGACTGCGGCGCCGCCGTCCCGGTCGTCGTCTGCGGCCGCAACACGGCGCTGGCCGAACGGCTGCGCGCCGACGGCATCGAGCACGCCTTCGGCTGGGTCGACGACATGCCCGCCCTGCTGCACGCCGCCGACGTCCTGGTCCAGAACGCGGGCGGGCTCAGCTCCCTGGAGGCGTTCGCCGCGGGGCTGCCCGTCGCGAGCTACCGGTGCATACCGGGCCACGGGCTGACCAACGCCGCCGCCCTGGAGGAGGCCGGCGCCGCGGTCTGGATCCGCGAACCGGCCCGGCTGAAGGCCGTGCTCCACGACCTGATCGACGGCCCGCCCGGACTGCGCCAACGCACGGCCGGGCTCGGCCTGTTCGCCGCCGAGCCCGACGGCGGGCCCGCCGCGGAGATCGCGCGCGTCCACGCCGCGGGCCCGCCACCGCCGCCTCCCCGCACCCCCGTCCGACGCCGCACCACGGGCCGGCTCGTCGCCACCACCGCCGCGGCGGGCGCCGTCTGGGCGAGCGCGGTCGGTACGGGGATCGGGACGGCGTACGACGGCCCGGACGTGCTGCACGCCATCGGACACGGCCTCGACCTGGAAGACCCCACCCCGGACCGGGCCCCCGGCACGGAAGGCCACCACTCGTGAACACCGCCCGGCTGATCCGTACCGCTGCCGCCGTCACCCTGCCCGTCCTCGCGGCCGCCCACGCCGCACCGGTGATCTCCACCCTGGGGCCATTGCGCAACCGGACCATGCCCCGCCTCTCGGGCCGCGGCCGCCCGGATCACATCGCCCTCACCTTCGACGACGGACCCGACCCCCTCTCCACCCCGTTCTTCCTGCGCCTCCTCGCCGAGCGCCGGGTGCACGCGACCTTCTTCCTGCTCGGGCGGGAGGCAGGGCGCTCGCCCGGCCTGGTCCGCGAGATCGCCGCGGCGGGCCACGAGATCGCCATCCACGGCTGGCTGCACCGCCCGCTGCTGCTGCGCGGCCCGCGCGCCACCTACGACGACCTGGCCCGCGCCCGCGACACCGTCGCCGACATCACGGGCCGGCGGCCCACCCTGTTCCGGCCCCCGTACGGGGTGATGTCGACCGCGGCCCACCTCACCGCCCGCCGCCTCACCCTCACTCCGGTGCTGTGGACCAGCTGGGGCGAGGACTGGACCGCCCGCGCCACACCGGAGTCGGTGCACCGCACGGTCACATCGGACCTGGACGGCGGTGGCACGGTCCTGCTCCACGACTCCGACTGCACATCCGCCCCGGCCGCCTGGCGCTCGACCCTCGGCGCCCTCCCCCGCATCCTGGACACCTGCGAGCAGCGGGGCTACGAAGTCGGCCCCCTGCGAGACCACGGCCGGCCCCGGCCCTGAGACGCCGAGCCGCACGGACCCCGGCGGTCACTCGGCGCACGGCCGCAGTGCGGTCAGCCGGTCATCGCCCGGCGGACCAGTGCCGTGTCCACGAACTGTTCGAAGCGGACGATCAGGCCGCCGCGTACGACGAAGTGGTGGGCGACGCGGACGTCGATCGGCTTCCCGGTGGCCTTGTTGACGGCCGTGTAGCGGGCCAGGACGACGACGTTCTCGCCGTCGACGACATAGGTGTCGTCGTGCGCGGTCCAGCCGTCCCAGTCCCGGCCGAGCCTCTCCATCACCTGGGAGGTGACACCCTCGGGCGTGCGGTAGGTGCCGGCCAGCGGGAAACCGGCCATCTCCGTCCACTCCACGTCGGGGGCGAGGGTGGCCCGCAGGGCGTCCAGGTCACCGGCCGCCGAGGCCAGGTACTGACGTCGTACGACGTCGGCGGGGGCGGTGGAGTCGGCGAACTCGGCCTGCTTCAGCCCCACTTCATCTCCCCCTTGGCGACCTTCGCACCGATCTGGGCGGCGATCTGCATGCCGTTGCCGGGGTAGCGGGCCACCAGCGCCTCGGTGAGCGCGGCACCGTCCGCGGCCTTGCCCAGCTCCTCCTCGAACGCGACCAGGTACTCGCGGGTGGCGGTCACGGCGGAGACGTCGGCCGGGGCGCCGGGCAGCCGGTGTCCGGGGACGACCAGGTCCGGCTCCAGGGCCGCCATCTCGTCCAGCAGCCCCAGCCAGGCGGAACGGTCCTCGGGGGTGGGGGTGTCGGCGACCCACACGTGCTCCTGCTGGAAGAGCAGGACGCCACCGAGGATCGCGCGCCGCTCGGCCTGCCACAGGTAGTGACGGTCGGGCAGCCCGGCCGGGCCGCCCCTGAGCTCGAAGCGGTGCTCTTCCAGGGCGAGTTCACCGGTGAGCGGCTGGAGGTCGACCAGACGTGTGGGGAGGTTCGGGCCGAGGGCCGCCCATGCCTTGAGCTTGCCCTCGTAGGAGTGCCGGATGTGCTCGACGGTGATCGGGGTGGCGACGAACCGGGCGTCGGGGAAGGCGTCGGCGAGGACTTCGGCGCCGAAGTAGAAGTCGGGGTCGCCGTGGCTGACGAAGACGGTGGTCAGCTTCTTGCCCGAGTCGAGGACCGCGGCGGCGAGGCGGTGGCCGTCGGCGCGGGTGAAACCGGCGTCGACGAGCAGGGCCTCGTGCTCGCCCGTGACCAGGGTGGCCGTCTTGTTCCTGACCCCCGCGGGGAAGTCCAGGTCGAGGACGGTGAAGGAGAGGGCGGGGCTGCTCATGGAGTGCTCCTGAAGAGAAGGGCGAGCGATTCACCTGACAGAACAGTAACTGACGAGTCAGATATTTCCTCGCGCGTGTGGCCCGCACCACATTCCCCTCCGGGCTCAGGGCAGCCGGGGCAGCACATCCCTTGCCGCATGGCTCAGGATCCGCAGATCCTCGGCGAACCGGTCACGGTCCTCCGGCGGCAGCGGCGCCAGGAAGAGGCGGCGGATGTTCTCCACATGCACACGGGTGGCGGCGACGGCGGTCTCCGCACCCTTGGGCGTCAGCCGTACGAGCCGTCCGCGCCGGTCGCCGGGGTCCTCGGTCCGCTCGACCAGCCCAGCCACCTCCATCCGGTCCACCAGGCGCGTCACACCCCCCGTGGTCAGCACCTGCTCCTGCGCGACGGCCCGCATCGACAGCCCCGGCTCACCGGCACGCCCCAGGATGAGCAGCACCTCGTACATGAGGTGGCTGATCCCGCACTCCTGTTCCAGGGACCGCCCGACGAGGTACTCCAGCCGGTTCGCGGCCCCCTGCAGCCGCCCGAAGGCCAGCACCAGCGGGTTGTTCGCGGCCTCCTGCGGTGTCGAGATCTCCGCCTGCTCGTCCACGGCCCCGGGACCCCTCTCGTCGTACCCGCACCCCATGCCGTCCGATCATCCCCGAGCGGGACCCGACCGGCTAACGTATGGAGTCACAGTCGTTGCAAAACAGGGCAATTCACCCTGTCCGCTCCTCCCGTGAGGCGGCCCGTCATGAGCCTGAGCATCCGCAACCAGATCCCCGGCACCGTCACCGCCGTCACCCCGGGCGAGGTGATGGCGACCGTGAAGGTGCGCCTGGACGGCGGGCAGGACCTCACGGCCGCGATCACCCTGGAGGCGGTCGAGGACCTGGGGCTCACCGCGGGCTCGGCCGTACGCGCGATGGTGAAGTCCACGGAGGTCGCGCTCGCCACCGGCCGGGTGGCGGGCGTCTCCATCCGCAACCAGCTGCCCGGCACGGTCAGCGAGGTGGCCACCGGCGGAGCGATGGCCACGGTCAAGATCGCGGTCGATGGCGGCGAACTGACGGCGGCGATCACCAAGGACGCGGCCACCGACCTCGGCCTGACCGCGGGTTCACCGGTCGTGGCACTGATCAAGTCGACGGAGGTCTCGCTGGCGACGGCCTGACCGGGAGCCGACGCCCCCTACTCGCCGTGCTGCCGGCGGATCCGCGCCGCCACCTCGTTCTCCTCCGTCTCCCACCAGGGGCGGACACGGTCGGCGGAGGCGGTGGTGGAGGCCGGGGCGGAGGCAGTGGGGGCGGAAACAGCAGGAGCAGGAACCGTGGCGGCCTGCTGGTCCAGGTGGCGGTCCAGGGCCGCCGTCTGGATCCGTTCCGCCCGCGCCCACTGGTACAGGATCGTCAGCAGGAACGGCAGGGCGATCAGCTCGGCGATGCTCAGCATCGCGCCGCCGCCGATCTGCTGGTCCTGCCGGACGTCGGGGGACCAGGACGGGTGGTGGTGCAGATACCAGGCGCCGGCGATCAGCGTGCCGTGCGTCATCACGACCACACCCGGGACCGCGTCGATCACGCCGTCCAGGAAAACCAGGCCCGCCCGGACCGGGTGGGTGCACCAGGCCGGCAGGGTCTCCTCACGCGTCAGCACCGGTACGACGAACAGCGAGCCCGCCGCCAGCAGGTGCAGGTACATCAGCTCGTGCAGCCAGCCCACCCGCAGCGCGGTGGCGAAGTACGGGGTGAAGTAGATCGTCAGCTCGGTGGCCAGCACCAGCGCCGTGCTCACCAGGGGGAAGGTCAGCAGGCGGATCAGGCGGCCGGTCATCGTCCGGCGGAGCCGCGCCGCCGCGGGCTCCGGCAGCGCCTCCACCGCGAGCCGGAGCGGGTCGCCCAGGGCGAGACCGAGGGGGGCCACCAGGTCGAGCAGGATGTTCTGTACGGCCGCGGGCCAGAAGAGGACATGGTCGTAGACGGCGAGGGCTGACATCGTCGCCACGACCAGCGTGCCCAGGCCGAGCAGCATGAAGGCGGCGGTGCGCAGCGGTGACCAGGGCTCGCCCCTGCGGCGCAGGCGCAGCACCCCCCAGCCGTACAGCCCGCCCAGGGCCACGACCAGCAGCAGCGCCGGCACGTCCGGCTGCCACGACGTCAGCAGCCGACCCGTGGTCAGCTCGGCCATCCGGCTCACGGCTCGCCCTCCTTCGGTCCGGGACGAATCGGTCAGGTCACGTCCACTGCGCGACGCTATACCTGCCCCGCCCCGGCCTCGCACCGGGGTCGCGTGGACAACCGCCGGGATCGTCGGCACGTCCACCGGATGGGGGAACACCCTGATCACCGCGGAGGCCACCGGAGCTGCTGCGTCACAGTTCTGTGCCGAGCCAAGGTGATCTTTGTTCACTTTCGTCGACCCGTACTTAAAGTGATCAACTCACAGAGGTCGTCTTCATCACGGGGGAACGAATGAGGGAACGATCCGGCATGCCCTGGCGCATACCGGCGCGGCCCGGCGCCGCACTGCTCGCCGCCGTCGGGATCGTCGCCGGGGTACTGGTCGGCGCACCCGGACTGGAGTCGGTGCCGGGGTGCGGGGCGTCGGGGGACGCCTATCCGTCACAGACCGCAGAGGACTGGGTGTCGTACGCCGATCACGTCGTCGTCGCCAGTCCGACGGGGGAGCGGGAGACCAACCGGCGCACCTACAAGAAGGGTTCGGTCGCGTACGCGATGGACCGGCTGGTGAGCTTCCGTACCGACAGCCGGCTGTGGTCGCGTACCGCACCCCGGCACGCCCTCGACGTCAACTTCGACATGGTCGCCCCCGGCTGGCAGGTCTACCGGTCCAGCGGCACCCGTGTCGCACAGATGGCCACCGACGCGCCACGCCTTGAGGTCGGCCACACCTATCTGCTCGCCCTGCGGTGGCAGGAGAGCGGGTGGGTGGTCCTCGGCGAGGGCGGGGCCGTGCCGTTCGACGACCACACCGGCGACCAGGGCGAGTGGTGCGGGCGCGTGCTGAGCAAGGAGGACGTCGCCGAGGGCGAGCGCTTCTCCCGGCACGACGACCACAGTCTGGAAAAGGCGGTACTGGGCCAGGACGAGCAGGCCGTCAAGCGCACCCTGGAACGCGCGAGCGGCAAGTAAGTTCGCCCCTTCGGACCCTCCAGTACACAGGCGCCCACATCTCCCCCACTGAAATGGCATGAGCAGTTCACCTGTTCTCCACATTTGAAGCTCTGGAGCGCAAGGAACCGGCCATTGACTCTCCGGCGCGGCACCCCGATTCGGAGCCGTGCAGGGGAGAAACGCTTCCGTATAGGGGGGGCACAGTGGTGTCCGCGCTCGAGGGTTCCGCCGGGGCGGAATCCGAAAGACCCGTGCCCAGGCGGCTGTCGACCGCCCGGGGGCTCGGGGACCGGATCTTCCGGTACCAGTTGACCGCCACCGGCGGCATCGTCCTCGCCATCATGGCCGCCGTAGGGCTGTTCCTGCTGCTCCGGGCCGGGCAGGCGCTGCGGACCCGGGGCGTCTGGGCCTTCCTCACCACCGCCGAATGGCAGCCGGACGTCCACCGGTTCGGCATCGCGGCCGTGCTCACCGGCACGCTGCTCATCGCCGCCGTGGCCGTCACGATCAGCGTGCCGCTGGCCGTCGGCACCGCGCTGTTCATCTCGGACGTGGCACCGCGGGGACTGCGCCGCACGCTCGTCACCATGGTCGACCTGATGGCCGCCGTGCCGTCCGTGGTCTACGGCCTGTGGGGGCTGTTCTTCCTCCAGGAGCACGTCATCGGGTTGTCCCGGTGGCTGTCGGACTGGTTCGGTTGGATCCCCTTCCTGCACGTCGACGGCACCCAGCCGGGCGAACCGCTCGCCTCCCAGAGCGTCTACACCGCCTCCACCTTCGTCGCGGGCATCGTCGTCGCGCTGATGGTCGCGCCGATCCAGTGCTCGGTGATGCGGGAGGTGTTCGCCCAGGCACCGGCCGGTGAACGCGAGGGCGCCTACGCGCTCGGCGCCACCCGCTGGGGCATGATCCGCGCGGTCGTCCTGCCGTACGGCATGGGCGGGATCATCGGCGGCACCATGCTGGGCCTCGGCCGGGCGCTCGGCGAGACCATCGCGGTCTACCTGATCATCTCGCCCGTCTTCACCATCCAGCCGCACATCCTGCAGACCGGCTCGAACTCCGTCTCCTCCCTGATCGCCCTGCACTACGGCGATGCCTCCACGTTCGGCATGTCGGCGCTGATGGCCGCGGGCCTCGCGCTGTTCCTGCTCACCCTGGCGGTCAACTTCACCGCCTCCTCGATCGTGGCCCGGTCACGGTCCGGCGCACAGAGCGAGGCGTGACGATGACCGTCGTAGACCTTGAGAAGGACGTTCCGCAGGACGTCCCCCAGGACGCTCCGGCGCCCGCCGCCGAGGCCGAGACCCCGGATGTGCCCCGCCGGATCGGCGGGCTCACCCGCTCGGGCGTGCTGTCCCTGTTCGGCGCCGCCGCCTCCGGCCTCTGCACGGCCATCCTGCTCTTCGGTGAACTCGCCCCGTTCTCGGGCACATTGGGGTTCTTCGTCACCGCCTACCTTTCATTCCTAGGTATCTACGCGGTGTTGACAGGCCTTGAGCAGGACGGACAGGCCGTACGGGACCGGGTGATGACCGTCGTCCTGTGGACCGCGGGCGGGCTGATGTTCTGCGCGCTCGCGATGGTCGTCGGCTTCACCCTGTGGCGCGGCCGCGAGGCCCTGCCGCACGGCAACTTCTTCGCCCAGGACATGCAGGCGGCGGGCCCCCTCGACCCGCTGACCAACGGCGGCATCGAGCACGCCATGCTCGGCACGCTCATCATGATCACCATCGCGCTGGCGATCACGGTCCCGCTGGGCCTGGCCTGCGCGGTGTACCTCAACCAGATCCCCGGCCGCTTCTCCCGGTTCGTCCGCACGATCGTCGAGGCGATGACCGCGCTGCCGTCGATCGTGGCCGGCCTGATGGTGTACGCCGTCTGGATCCTCGGCCTCGGCATGCAGAAGTCGGGTCTGGCGGCGGGCTTCGCGATCAGCGTGATGATGCTGCCGATCGTGATCCGCGCGTCGGACGTGGTGCTGCGCCTCGTACCCGGCACGCTCACCGAGGCGTCCGAGGCGCTGGGCGCCCCGCGCTGGCGCACGGTGTGGCACGTGGTCCTCCCCACCGCCCGCTCCGGTCTCGCGACCGCCGTCATCCTCGGCACCGCGCGCGGCATCGGCGAGACCTCTCCGGTCCTGCTCACCGCGGGCTTCACGGCGGCGCTGAACGCCGACCCGACGAGCGGCCCGATGATCTCCCTCCCGCTGGCCGTCTTCAACTTCGTCAAGTCACCCGAACCGACGATGATCGCCCGCGGCTTCGGCGCGGCGGCGGTCCTGATGGCCCTGGTCCTGGTCCTCTTCGCGATCGCCCGCGTGATCGGCGGCCGCGGCCCCGGCCACCAGAACAAGCGCCAGGCGAAGAGGGCGGCACGCGCTTCGCGCAGGGACGCGCAGAGGTTCGCCGAACTTCACACGCCGGGCCTCCAGCTCTTCGAGACCGGTTCTCCTGCGAGCAACGACGAGACCAACCCCCCTAGGGGCGCGGGGAACTGCGCGCCCAGCCACGACGAGCCCGCACCCACCGACGGCGAACAGCCCCCGTCCTCCACAGGAGACGTGCACTGATGTCCAGCCCTGTCATCAACGCCCTCAGACGGCTGGGCATCCTGGCCGTGCTGCTCAGCATCCTCAGCCCCCTCACCGTCCTCGGCATCGCACAGAGCGCGTCCGCGGACAGCTACACCCCCATCGCCGGCGCCGGCTCCACCTGGGCCGAGAACGCCGTCGACGAATGGCGCCGCGCCGTCAACCAGTACGGCATGCGCATCAGCTACGCCGGCAACGGTTCCTCCGACGGCCGCCGCCAGTTCCTCTCCGGCACCGTCGACTTCGCCGTCTCCGACATCCCGTTCCAGACGAACCCCACCGACGGCAGCGCGGCCGAGCGCCCCGCGTCCGGCTCCTACGCCTATATGCCGATCGTGGCCGGCGGCACGGTCTTCATGTACCACCTCACCGTCAACGGCAAGCGGGTCACCAACCTGCGCCTCTCCGGCGACGTGGTCACCAAGATCTTCACCGGGGCCGTCAAGACCTGGGACGACCCGGTGATCAAGGCCGACAACCCCGGAATCCAGCTGCCGCACCGCACCATCGTCCCGGTGGTCCGCTCCGACGGCTCCGGCTCCACCGCCCAGTTCACGATGTGGATGGCGAACCAGCACAAGGCGCTGTGGAACGCGTACTGCGCGAAGGTCGGCCGGTCGGGCGCGTGCGGGCAGACGTCGTACTACCCGACCGTCTCCGGCATGATCGCCCAGTCCGGTGACCTCGGTGTCGCCGGTTACATCGCCCAGAGCTACGGCGAGGGCGCGATCGGGTACGTCAACTACTCGTACGCGCTCAACGCGCACTACCCGGTCGCCAAGGTCCTGAACCACGCGGGCTACTACACCGAGCCCACCCCGCAGAACGTGGCGGTCTCGCTGCTCAAGGCGAAGATCAACACCAACAAGAGCTCGTCCGACTACCTCACCCAGCAGCTCGACGACGTCTACAACGACACCGACCGGCGCAACTACCCGCTGTCCAGCTACTCGTACATGATCCTGCCGCTGAAGGTGCAGGGCACCTTCACCGCGGCCAAGGGCAAGACGCTCGGCGCGTTCTCGTACTACTTCATGTGCCAGGGCCAGCAGCAGGCGCCGAAGCTGGGCTACTCGCCGCTCCCGATCAACCTGGTGCAGGCCGGCTTCGACCAGATCCGCCGGATCCCGGGTGTGCAGACGCAGAACATCAACATCAAGAACTGCAACAACCCGACCTTCACCGCGAGCGGCCAGAACAAGCTGGCGCAGACCGCGCCCTACCCGGCCGCCTGCGACAAGAAGGGCGCCGCACCCTGCACCAGCGGCAGCGGCGGCGCCACGACGGGTTCGGGCAGCGGCAGCGGCGGCTCCGGCACCGGCGGCACCTCGGGCGGCACCGGCGGCACGGACGCCTCGACCGGCGGTACCGGCGGCTCCGGCGGCAGCGCCCAGCCCTCCGTCGACCCCGACACCGGCCAGACCATCAGCCCCGGCGGCGGCACCGGCACGAGCGCCGGCGGCACCGGTACGGCAGCCGACAACACCGTCGCCCTCGCCCAGCCCGTCGCCGTGGCCACCGCGCACGGCTGGAGCGGCACCCAGACGCTGATGCTGCTGGCCGCGCTCCTGGTGTTCGGCCTGCTCCTGCTGCCGTCGGCGGTCTCCCGCCTGGTCGGCAGCAAGAGCGACGACCGCTCGAACGACGGGAGTTCGCGATGAGACGGGCCCGGATCCGCAACGCGCTGATACGCCTCCTCGCCGGCGCCACGGTCGGCGCCCTCGCCGGACTCGCGGTCGCCCAGACCGCGCCGACCGCCACCGCGGCCACCGGCGACGACTCCGCCGTGACCGTCTCCGGGCGCGGTGAGTTCAAGGACATGAAGTTCACGGTCAGCCAGACCAAGAACCTCACCAGCCAGGCCGTCACGGTGAGCTGGAGCGGCGGTACCCCGACCACCTTCGCGGGCACGCAGTTCAACACGGACTTCGTGCAGATCATGCAGTGCTGGGGGGACGACGACGGCACGGTCCCCTCCAACCCGGGCCCGGCGCGCACCCAGTGCCAGTACGGTGCCTCCCCGACCACCAGCCGCACCAGCTGGCCGGGCAACAGCCTGGACGACACCCGGCAGGTCTTCTACAACGCCGACCCGACCAACTACGGCCAGGACAACCGGTACGGCGCCGCCAACCCGAACGCCGGCGGCGAGGTCCCCTTCAAGTCGGTCGACGGCACCACGATCACCACGAACACCCAGAACAACCGGTTCTACAGCTACAACACCACCAACGAGATCGACTTCGGCCGCACCGGCGCCGACGGCTCCGGCAAGGAGTTCTTCGAGGTCCAGACCGCCAACGAGGCGCCCCACCTCGGCTGCGGCACCCCCGTCACCACGGACGGCGTGACCAAGCCCCGCTCCTGCTGGCTGGTGATCGTCCCGCAGGGCCATCTCGACCTGGACGGCAAGCCGTACGCGGACAAGAGCCAGGTCAACGCGGGCTCCCCGGTCTCCTCCACCAACTGGAGGAACCGGATCGCGGTCAAGCTGGACTTCAACAGCGTCGGCAACAACTGCGCCCTCGGCGCCGACGAACGCCCGACCACCGGCAGCGAGCTGGCGGCGGACGCGATGACCAGCTGGCAGGCCCAGCTCTGCTCGGTCGGCAAGGTGTTCGGCTACACCGAGCTCGGTGAGCCGGACACCCGGTCCCGGCTGATCGCGGACGGCACCTCCGGTCTCGCGTTCACCACCCGGAAGCTGGGCGCCGACACGGGCACGACAGCGCCCTCGGGTACGACGACGTACGCGCCGGTCGCACTCTCCGGAGCCGTCATCGGCTTCACGATCGAGCGCAGATCCGCGTCCGGGCCACCGGAATCCGTCGAGAAACTCGACGGCACCAAGATCGAGTCCATCAAGCTGAACGCCCGCCTGGTCGCCAAGCTGCTCACCGAGTCGTACCGCAGCTCGACCTGGGGTTCGGTCCTCAACGGCACGGCCGCCAAGGGGTACGGCTGGGCGAAGAAGAACCCGGCCGGGCTCGCCTCGGACCCGGAGTTCCTGGCGCTGAACCCGGAGTTCGCGTACCTGTCGGTCGCCGAGACCCCGGCCACCGACACCGACCTGATGACCTCGCTCGGCCACTCCGACACCGCCCGCGCGATCTGGCAGTGGATCTACGCCGACAAGGACGCCCGTCAGTTCCTGGCCGGAGTCCCCGACGACGACGGCATGCGGGTCAACCCGTACTACAGCACCAACGCGGACCTGAACCCGATGGGCGTCGCCTTCGGCCCGTCGAACACCGACGAATACCCGAAGAGCGACCCCTGGTGCACGGTCCCGCCCGGCTCGGACGCACCGGCCACGAACAAGCAGTGCATGATCGACTTCCACCCCTATGTGGAGGACATGCACGCCGGCGCGCTGCACACCCGCCGCGCCGACACCCTGTGGAAGTCCACCTGGGACGCGCTGGCCACCCCGCCGGTGTACAAGAGCTCCGGTCCGCAGATCGTCGGTTCGCGCTTCGTCATCACGATCACGGACGCGGCCTCCGCCGCCCGCTACGGCCTCCAGACGGCCGAGCTGAAGAACTCCGCGGGCACGTACGTGGCCCCGACCGCGGCCGGCCTCACCGCGGCCGCCGCGACCGCCACCGGCTCCGGCGTCGCCGAGATCACCCCGGCGAACGCCACGGCGAAGGGCGCCTACCCGCTGGCCGAGCTGGTGTACGCGGCGGTCCGGCCCGGCGAGGTGACCAAGGCGGCCCGCCAGGACTACGCGGCCCTGCTGCGGTACGCCTCGGCCACCGGCCAGACCCCGGGCGCCGACCCGGGCCGCCTGCCCGAGGGCTACGCCCCGCTCTCCACGAAGCTGCGCGCCCAGACGGTCAAGGCGGCGAACGCGCTCCTCGACTACACCGGCCCGACCTCCGCGGGCGGCGGCAACGGTTCGGCCGACGGCGGCGGCACCTCCACGGGCGGCGGCGGTGCCCCGGGTACCACCGGGGACACCGGTGGCACGACGGGCGGCGCCGGTACGGGTGCCGGGGGCGGCGGCGCCAGTGCCGCGCCCAGCGCCAAGCCGTCGTTCGACGGCGGCAAGGCGCTGCAGACCACCGCGGCCGGCAACACCCCGGCCGACCCGGCGAATCCGCTCCGCTATGCGGTGCCGGTCGGTGCCGCGCTCGGGGCGGTTGCGGGGGCCGGGGCGCCCTTTGCCGGTGGCCGGCAGCTGTCGATTGCTTCCGTTACGACGGCCGTACGTCGTCTGCGGGCGCGTCGTGGCTGGTCGCGCCCACGCGGCGGAGCCGCAAATCGATAACGTCCCGCGCCCCTGAAGGGGCGCCACACCTAGGGGCGTACAAGCCCCCACCGGAGCCAAGTGCTCCCCCTCAGACGGCCGCCCGCCCCGAAAGGCAGTCGGGGCGGACGGCCCGTACCACCCTGCCAGATCCTCTGGCAACACCCCAGCTAGCAAGCTCTCGTCAGGAGACTCTCGATGCGCAGACTGCGCTCTCAGGCGGCGTTCGTCGCCGCTGCCGTGGTGGCCGGCGGCATCGCCCTCGCCAGCCCGGCGGTCGCCGACCCGGACGCCGGTGCCTTCCGCCAGCTGGTCGGCGTGGGTTCGGACACCACCCAGGACGTCCTCAACGCCCTGGCCGGTGACACCATCAACGGCACCAGCTACTCCGCCACCGCCGTGAAGTCGACGAACGGCGCGGGCATCGCGTCGTACGACGCGATCCAGCCCGGCACCGGCGCCACCGGTACGAAGATCACCACCCGCTCCGGTGGCACGACCTTCCTGCGCCCGAACGGCTCCGGCGCCGGCCGCACCGCCCTGAGCGAGTCGCTGACCGGCGACCTGGACTCCTCCGGTGCCTCGGTCAAGGGCCAGGTCGACTTCGCCCGCTCCTCCGGTGGTCCGTCCAACTCCGGCACCGCGCTCACCTACATCCCGATGGCGCGTGACGCGGTCGGCGTCGCGGTCAAGGGCTCGGCTCTCGACACCCTGACCGTGAGTCAGCTGCACGACATCTACACGGGCACGCTGACCCAGGTGAACGGCCAGACCGTGCACCCGAAGATCCCGCAGACCAGCTCCGGCACCCGCAAGTTCTTCCTGAACGCGATCGGCGTCACCAACGACACGCTCTCCGCGAACGTCGCGGTCGTCCAGGAGAACCAGGCCAACTCGGCCCTCACCGAGGACGGCGCGCTCGTCCCGTTCTCCGTCGGTTCCTGGATCGCCCAGATCAACGGCGTCTCCCCCGACTACAGCCAGACGGCGGCCGCCGCCGGCGGTCACCTGGCCTCCGTCCAGCTGCCGGGCGACACGGGCGCCACCAGCCCGGTCACCACGGTGAACGGCAAGGTGACCCCGGTCAACGCCTACTACGAGAACTCGACCTTCGGCCGTGACGTGTACAACGTCGTGCCGAGCCGGGCCATCGACCCGACCAGCATCTTCTTCGACAAGGACCTGTACGACGTCTTCGTCACCAGCGGCAGCCACACGGCGCAGCTGGCGTCGGACGCCGCCGAGTCGGTCATCGCCAAGTTCGGCTTCGTCAACGAGTCCTACAACGGCTCCGTCTCCGTCGCCAAGCACGCCAAGCTCGGCGGCCTGGAGGAGTCCAGCTCCTTCGACAGCTCGGTGCCGAACGCGCCCGCCCTGAAGACCACGGTCGGCGACGCGAGCCTCAACCTCAGCTGGACCCCGAACAGCGCCGTTCCGGCCATGCCGGTCACCGACTACCGGATCACGCTGACCGACGCGGACGGCGGCGTCGTCGCCACGAAGGACGTCGCGACCACCACCACGTCGGCCTCCTTCACCGGCCTGGCCACCGGCACCTACACCGCCCAGGTCACCGCCAACAACGTCAACGGCACGGGTGCGGCCGCGACCTGGACCGGCGCGGTCCAGTACAAGAGCACCACGACCGCCACGGCCGCCACCACCGCCTACGGCAAGGTCCCGAAGGTCGTCGTCTCCGTCGCCGGCTCGCACGGCGTCACGGCGTCCGGCAAGGTCACCGTCAAGGAGGGCGCCACCACGCTCGGCACCGGCACCCTGGACGCGTCCGGCAAGGTCACCATCGGCCTGTCGAACCACCTCAAGGTCGCCACGCACTCCCTGACGGTGTCCTACGGCGGCAGCACCAAGCTGAACTCGTCCTCGGCGACCGTCTCCCTGAAGATCACCAAGGCGACGGCGTCCGTGGCCTCCTCGGCGCCCACCTCGGTGAGCCACACCGCCAAGGCCAAGGTCACCGTCAAGGTCACCGCGTCCGGCACCACCCCGACCGGCACCGTCCGTATCTACGAGGGCTCCAAGGTCATCGCCACCGGCACCCTGAGCGGCGGCAAGGTCGTCGTCACCCTGCCGAAGCTGGCCAAGGGCAAGCACACCCTGCACGCCTTCTACGCGGGTTCCACGACCGTGAACTCGAAGACCGGCGCCAACTTCACCATCAAGTCCACCTGACCGGCTGACGGGCCCGCCGGGAGCCTCGTACGGCTCCCGGCGGCCCTCATCTACCTTCCCGAAGGAGGCGGGCCGCCGTGACCGTCGCCGTACCCACTCCGAAAGCTCTGGCTCCGGCCGTGCCGCGCAGGCCCGTCCGCAGCCTCACCTTCGTCCGCCACCTCTCGCGCGGCGGACTGCTCAGCCTCGCCGCCCTGCTGCTCGGCATCACCGTGCAGCTGCTGGTGGTCAGCGGCGCCCAGCAACACTCCGCGCAGCACGCCGACTTCGACCAGCTGCGCGAGCAACTCGCCCTCGGCACCGCCCCGGTGGCCCAGACCGACCAGGACGGCAAGCTGCTGGCCCCGGGCACGCCGGTCGCGCTCATCGACGTACCGAAGCTGGGCCTGAGCCAGGTCGTCCTGGAGGGCACCGACTCCTCCGTGCTGACGGACGGCCCCGGGCACCGCCGGGACACCCCGATGCCCGGCCAGGCCGGCACCAGCGTGCTGATGGGCCGCGCGGCGGCGTACGGCGGTCCGTTCGGCAAGCTCTCCCAGCTCGCCACCGGCGACACGTTCACCGTGGTCACCGGGCAGGGCAAGGCCAGGTTCCAGGTGATCGACGTACGACGGGCCGGGGACCCGGCGCCGACCGCGCTCGCCTCCGGCAAGAGCCGGATCGTCCTGATCACGGCGACGGGCCCGAAGTTCATGCCTTCCGGCATCCTGCGCGTGGACGCCGACATGGTCTCCGCGCCGTTCCAGACCCCGTCGGCCGTGATCCGGGCCGGCACGCTGCCGTCCTCCGAGGAGCCGCTGGCCCGCCCCTCCGGGGTGCCGTGGCCGCTGGTGATGTGGCTGCAGGCGCTGCTGCTCTGCGCCGTGGCCGCCGTCTGGACGTGGCACCGCTGGGGCCGCCACCAGACCTGGATCGTCTTCGCCCCGGTCGTCGCGGTGCTCGGCCTCCAGGTCGCGACGCGCACCACCGAACTGCTGCCGAACCTGCTGTGACCGAGGTGACTGAAATGACCGAGACAGTTGAGATGACCGACACCGTCGTACTGCCCGCCGCCACGGTGGACGGCCCCGCCCCCGCCACCCTCGAAGCCCGTGCCGTCTCCGCGTGGTTCGGCTCCCACCAGGTGCTCAGCCGGGTGTCGCTGACCATGCCCGCGGGCGAGGTGACCGCGCTGATCGGCCCGTCCGGCTGCGGCAAGTCGACGTTCCTGCGCACCCTGAACCGGATGCACGAGATGATCCCGTCGGCCCAGTTCGGCGGCGAGGTGCTGTTCGAGGGCGAGGACATCTACGACGCGTCCTGGCGGCTGACCGATGCCCGCCGCAGGATCGGCATGGTCTTCCAGAAGCCGAACCCGTTCCCGGCGATGTCGATCTACGACAACGTGGTGGCGGGCCTGAAGCTGACCGGCACCAAGGTGGGCCGCCGGGAGAAGGACGAGCTGGTCGAGGAGTCCCTGACCCGCGCGGGTCTGTGGAAGGAAGTCCGCGACCGGCTCCGGCAGCCCGGCGGCGCCCTCTCCGGCGGACAGCAGCAGCGTCTGTGCATCGCGCGGGCGCTGGCCGTCCGCCCCCGGGTGCTGCTCATGGACGAGCCGTGCTCGGCCCTGGACCCCACCTCCACCCGCCGTGTGGAGGAGACGATCCACGACCTGGCCGGCCAGGTGACGATCGTGATCGTCACCCACAACATGCAGCAGGCCCACCGTGTCTCGCAGCAGTGCGCGTTCTTCCTGGCCGAGCAGGGCACCCCGGGCGGCATCGTCGAGCACGGCGCCACCGAGGACGTCTTCAACTCCCCGCAGGACCAGCGGACTGCCGACTACGTGGCCGGCCGCTTCGGCTGAGCAGGCCGCGGGCCGTCAGCAGTACGGCGGCTGGTTGGTCAGCGAGGAGGCGACCCGCATCCAGACGCCGAACTGGCGGTAGAGGGCGGGGAGCGGCCCCCGGGCCTGGACGGTACGGCTGTCGATCGCCGTCACTCCGGGGATGCCGAGGAGCACGGCGGGGACCGAGGCGGACTGCCAGCGCACGGCGAGGGCCGACTCCCCCTCGGGCGCGGCGGGCCGCTTCGGCGCGGGCGAGAGCGCCCCGGTGACGGCCTCCTCGATCGCCCGGCGGGCCTCCTCGGCGGGACGCAGCTCCGCGGCGAACCGGTCCCGGGCGTACTTCACGGGGACGGTGGCGACCGATTCGTCCCACGCCGTCATCTCGGCGCACGCCGCGTCGTCACCCGTGAGGGCCACGACGGGGACGCCGAGCGCGGCGGCGGTGGCGTGCGCGAGCCCGATCTCGCCGGCGGCCCTGCCGTCCAGCCAGATGTCCTCGATCTCGTGGCCCATGAAGCTGTGGCTGAGGACGCCGAGGGCACCGGCCCGGGAGTGATAGCCGACGCAAATCGCCGCGTCGTACTCCGCCGTGAGGCCCTCCAGCATGAGCATCTTCTTCGGCTTGCCGCGCACCAGACGGGCGGCGGGGTGCAGGGCCTCGGGGAGCAGGTTCCGCATCGGCCCGTGGGCGTCGTTGACGAGCACCTCGGTGGCCCCGGCGGCCACCGCCCCGCGTATCGCCGCGTTCACGTCCTCGGCCATCATCGACCGGCCGCGCTCGTAGTCCCGCCCGCCGGGCTGTACGTCGTCCCTGTCGACGAGCCCGGTGATGCCTTCCATATCCACGCTGATGTAAATACGCACGTCCTGAGGCTATCCGGACCCTACGTATTGTAGGTTCCCCATCGGCCACGGCGGCTTCGTCAGCTCACGGGGGTACTCATGCAGGGCACGGACACACAGGAGGCGCGGCGCAGCCTCGCCCCCACGGTGGCGGTGCTGGTGGCGAGCCTGCTGGTCGCGGCGGTGGGCGTGTACGAGCTGTCCGGCTTCGGTCTCCAGGCCCTGGACCGGCGTCCGCACCTGTTCAGCGACGGGCTGGCCACGGGCGGGGTGATCGTCGCGGCGGTGCTGGCGGGCGCGGCGATCGGCAACCTGGCGTGGATGCTGGTGGCGCGTCGGCGGGCCGAGCGGGAGCGGTCGTAGGCCGAGCGCGAGCGTCCCGTAAGGAGCGCACTCTGTTTCACACCTTTTTCCGTACCGCAGCAGATCTCCCCCGCGTCTCCCACAGCTAACCTACAGGCCGTAGGGTCAGCCCTTCTGCCATCATCCCGTCTCCGTCCCCGTCCCCTGTCCCCAAGGTGACCGCTCACCATGCCCCCACAGCAGTCGACACAGCCGTCGACCCTGAATCCCCCGCGGGCCTCCGCCGCCCGCCGCGCCCCCGGCACCGACCGCGGCGGCGCACTGCGCAGACGAGCCGCCGACGCCACCGTCTGGTACCTGCGTGTGATCGCCGTACTGAACATAGCGGCAGTGCTGTCGCTCCCGTTCCGCCAAGAGGTCGACGAACACAACAACGGCCGTATCACCCTGCACCTCCACCGGCAGCACGCGCACCACTCCGGCCAGTTCTTCACGCCGTACCTGGCGACCGCGGGCCTGGTCTCGGCCGCCCTCGCGATCTTCTTCGTCCTGGTGATGCGGCGCCGCAAGCGCGCGGCCTGGGTGGTCAACATCGCGCTGTCCACCCCGCTCTTCGCGCTCTACGTCCTCGCGCTCACCCAGCACGAGTACCGCGCCCACGTCTTCAACTGGGTCTCGGCGGCCCTGACCGGCCTCTTCGTCGCCGCGCTGCTGATCAGCCGCCGGGAGTTCAACGCGGTCGGCGACCCGTCGAACCCGAAGCTGGCCGCGGCGGTGGGCGTGGGCGGTGTACTGGTCACGGGCGGCCTGGGCACCCTCCTGGTGCACGCCACGAACAAGCTCCCCGGCGCCACCCTCCCCGACGAGATCGCGTACACCCTCCTGCGGGGCGTCAGCGTCGGCCCGCTCGCCGACCACGTCACCGCGGTCCACGCCCCGCGCTGGACCGACATCATCATCAACATCCTGCTCGCGGCCGCCTTCTGCCTGGTCCTGTACGCCGGCTTCCGCTCCCCGCGCGGCCGCCGCCTGCTCAGCCCGGAGGACGAGACCCGGCTGCGCGAGCTGCTGGACAAGCACGGCGCCCGTGACTCCCTGGGCTACTTCGCCCTGCGCCGCGACAAGGCGGCGATCTTCTCCCCGACCGGCAAGGCCGCGGTCACCTACCGGGTCGTCGGCGGCGTCAGCCTCGCCTCGGGCGACCCGATCGGCGACCCCGAGGCCTGGCCCGGCGCGATCGACGCATGGCTGACGGAGGCGCAGCGCCACGCGTGGACCCCCGCCGTCATGGGCGCGAGCGAGGAGGCGGGCACGGTCTACGCCCGCCACGGCCTGGACGCCCTGGAACTGGGCGACGAGGCGATCGTCGACATCGCCGACTTCACCCTCGAAGGCCGTGCGATGCGGGTCGTCCGCCAGGCCCACAACCGGGTCCGACGGGCCGGCTACACGGTCCGCGTCCGCCGCCACGAGGACATCCCGGACGACGAGATGGCCAAGCTCATGGAGAAGGCCGACCACTGGCGCGACGGCGCCACCGAGCGCGGCTTCTCCATGGCGCTCGGCCGCCTCGGCGACCCGGCGGACGGCCGCTGCATGATGCTGGAGTGCCGGGACGCGGACGACACCCCCCGCGCCCTCCTCAGCTTCGTGCCCTGGGGCGAGCACGGCCTCTCCCTGGACCTGATGCGCCGCGACCGCGACTCCGAGAACGGCCTGATGGAGTTCATGGTCGTGGAACTCCTGCTCCAGGCGGCCGAGTTGAAGATCGACCGGGTCTCCCTGAACTTCGCGATGTTCCGCTCGGTCTTCGAACGCGGCTCCCGCCTCGGCGCCGGCCCGGTCCTGCGCCTGTGGCACTGGATCCTGACGTTCTTCTCCCGCTGGTGGCAGATCGAGTCCTTGTACCGCGCGAACGCGAAGTACCGCCCGGTGTGGGAGCCCCGCTACCTGCTCTTCGCAAGGAGCAGCGACATCCCGCGGATCGGCCTGGCGAGCGCCCGGGCGGAGGGATTCCTCACGGTTCCCTGGGGAGCGTGACGAGGGCCGGGGACTTCCAAGCCCCGGCCCCCCATCACCGTCTTCGTAGCCCCGCAACGGGGTTACCGGCCTTCGGAGTTGGCACCGCCTACTCGCCCCCCACCGTCCGCAGCACCGTCAGCACCAGCGTCCGGGCCACCGCCACCACCTCCGCCACCGACACCCGCTCCTGCGCGCTGTGCGCCACCCGGACGTCCCCCGGCCCGTACTGCAGCGTCGGGATCCCGGCCCCCGCGTACAGCCGCAGATCGCTGCCGTAGGGCGCCCCGCGCTCCCGGGGCCGGGACGACCAGCCGTTGGCGTCCGCGCACGCGTCCCGCACCAGGCCCCGCAGCGGATGGCCTTCCTGGAGCCGCCCGCTCGCGAACTGCCCGCCCGGCCAGGTCACCGTCGCCGGATGCTCCCGCAGCCACGGGTCGGCGGCGCACACCTCGGCCACGCACCGCTCCAGCTCGGCCCGCGCCCCGGCCGGTTCCTCGTCCAGCCGGACGCCCAGCCGTCCCTCGGCGGTCAGCAGGTCCGGCACGCTGCTGGCCCAGTCCCCGGCACGCAGGGTCCCGACCGAGAGGGCGTACGGGATCGGGTACTCGGCCATCAGGGGAGAGGGCGCGTGGTTGCGGGCCCTCTCCAGTTCCGCCAGCGCCCGGTGGATCGCCAGGTATCCGTCGATCGCGCTCACACCCGCGTCCCGGGAGCTGGCGTGTGCCGCCTTGCCCGGCACGGACAGCCGGAAGGTCAGCGCCCCCGCGTTCGCCGTGATCAGCGTCCCCGCCGTCGGCTCGGTGATCACACAGGCGTCGCCTGTGTACCCACGCCGCAGGGTCCCGAAGGCGCCGAGCCCGCCGTCCTCCTCCCCCACCACGAAGTGCACCGCCGCCCGCCCCCGCAGCCGCACCCCGGCCGCCCGGACCGCGGCCAGGGCGGCGAGGTGCGCCGCCAGCCCCGCCTTCATGTCACACGCCCCGCGCCCGTGCACGACGTCGCCGGTCACCCGCGGCACGAACGGATCGCCCTCCCAGGCAGCCCGGTCTCCCGGCGGAACCACGTCCACATGCCCCTGAAGGATCAGCGTCGGCCCGTCACCCTCACCGGTCCGCCCCACCAGTCCCCACGCCTCGTCCCGCGCCGCCTCCATCCCCGGGAACTCCGGGTCGGCCAGCAGGGCGGGCAGATCCATGGACCACAGGTCCACGTCGAGGCCCAGCCGCTCCAGCCGCCCGGCCAGCAGGTGCTGAAGCTCCGACTCCGCCGGGCTCCCGGTCACGCTCGGGACGGCCATCAGCTCCAGCAAGGTCCTGCCGACCGCCGCCTCGTCGACGCACGCGAGGGCCGCGGCCTCCTGATCGGTCAGCATGACGTCCTCCCCAAGGTCACCCGGTGCCCCGATCATCACCCGACCCCGGCCGCCCCGAACAGGCACCCGCGCATTCCGACCCGCTCGTACACCGCGATCGCGGCCGGGTTGTCGGCGTCCACCATCAGCGCGGCCCGGCCGTGGTCCCGTACCAGCGCGTCCACGACGAACCGGGGGCCGGCCGCGGCCGGCCCCCGACCGCGGGCCTCGGGCCGGGTCACGACCCCGGCCGGAAAGCCACATCCGTCCACCGACCAGGCATCGGCGGCCACGGCGAGAAGAGGGCCGCAGTCATCGTGGACACGTCCCGTACGAGGGGCAGGGCGTCCGCCGCCTCCCCCGCCACCGCGATCCGGTCCCGGCCGGAGCGGGCAGGGGCGGCCACGGCGGTCGCGGTGCCGTGCCGGAAGACGCGGGCGCGGGGCCGGCCGGCGGCCCAGAGCACGTGGTTCACGTGCGCGGGAACCCGCCTCCCACGATCCCGCCGCCCACCGTGAAGCCGATCACCGAGCCGCCGCCCTCCCGCCGGAAGGCGAAGGGGGTGCCGCCGTGGGCCATGGCGACCTCGCGGACGATGGAGAGGCCGAGGCCGGAGCCGGGGAGGGACCGGGCGTCGGCGGCGCGGTAGAAGCGGTCGAAGATACGGATCAGGTCGCCGTCGGCGATACCGGGACCGCGGTCCAGGACCTCGACGCGGACCGTGCCCGGCCGGGCGGGGCCGGTGACGCTGATCTCGATGGGCGCCTTGCCGCCCCGGTCGAACTTGGCGGCGTTCTCGACGAGGTTGGAGATGGCCCGCTGCAGCATCCCGGGGCGGCCGTCGGTGCTCGTGTCGCCGCTGTAGCGGACCCTGATCTCACGCCCGGTACGGCGGCGGGCCAGCCCCGCCACGTCCTCCGCGATGTCGGCCAGGTCCACCTGCTGCGGGGGCTCCGTGTCGGACTGCCCGGCCGCGAGGTCGACCAGTTCGTTGACCAGGTCGGTCAGCTCGCGTGCCTCCTGGCCGAGGTCGGCGACGAGGTCGTCCCGGGTGGCGGGCGGCAGCTCGTCGATACGGCGCAGGAGGGAGATGTTCGTACGGAGGGAGGTCAGCGGGGTGCGGAGTTCGTGCCCGGCGTCCTGGACGAGCCGCCGCTGGTCCTCCTCCGACTGGGCGAGGCGGCCGAGCATACGGTCGAAGGCGCGGCCCAGCCGGCCCACCTCGTCGAGCCCGGTGACCGGGACCTCGATGCCCAGCTGCCGGGTGCGGGCCACGTCCTCCGCGGCCGAGGTGAGGATCACCAGCCGCCGGGTGATCCGGCGGGCCAGCCACCAGCCGAACAGTCCGGCGGCGACCACGACCGCCGCCATCAGCGCCAGGGTGCGCTGCTGGAGCGCCTTCAGCAGGTCCTCGGTGTCGCTGAACTCCTGCGCCACCTGCACCGCGCCCCGCCCGTCGCCGAGCGCGACCGTGGCGATCCGGAACAGGTCGTCGCCGACCCGGACGTCCTTGTGCTGGACCGTCCTCCCGGCGTGCCTGGCCATGGCGGCCGCCCGGTCCGCGACGGTGACGGGCAGCACCGGGTCGCCGTGGTCGACGATCTCGCCCTGCGCGCCGAGCACCTGGACGTCGGTACGGGCCGGGCGGACCAGATCGTGTCCGGGCCGGGAGGAGGAGAAGTCGTCCGGCACCATCTTGTGCGTCTTCACCTCGTCCTGGACGTCGGAGACGACCTGGGTGAACACCGACTGCTGGTCGACGCGGACCAGGCGGGCGGCGGCGTTGTAGGACAGGATGCCGACGACGATCGTGACGGCGGCGGTGACCGCCGCGAAGGAGACGACGAAGGTGGTGCGCAGGGAGACGAGTTTGGGCCGGCGCTGCACCAACATCCGCCTGAGCCGCTCCAGCCGCCCGAGGCGGCCCACTCAGTCCTCCCGCAGCACGTAACCCACGCCACGGACGGTGTGGATCAGCTGCGGCGCGCCCGGCTCGTCGAGCTTGCGCCGCAGGTAGCCGACGTAGACGGCGAGGTTCTTGGAGCCGGGTCCGAAGTCGTAGCCCCAGATCCGGTCGTAGATGGTGGAGTGGTCGAGGACGATCCCCGCGTTCCGGGCGAGCAGTTCCAGCAGCTCGAACTCGGTACGGGTCAGCTCCAGCTCGCGCCGGCCGCGCCAGGCCCGGCGGGCCTGGAGGTCCATGCGCAGTCCGGCGGCCTCCACCTGGCGGTCGGAGACCTGCGGTTCCCGGCCGGGGTCGGTGGCCAAGGAGCCGCCGCCGCCGCTGCCGCCGCCGGTGGTCACCGGGGAGGTACGGCGCAGCAGCGCGCGGAGCCGGGCGAAGACCTCTTCGACGTCGAAGGGCTTCACGACGTAGTCGTCGGCGCCGGCGTCCAGCCCGGCGATCCGGTCGGCGGTCTCGACGAGCGCGGTCAGCATCAGGATGGGGGTGCGGTCGCCTTCCGCGCGCAGGACACGGCAGACCTGGAGGCCGTCGATCCCGGGCATCATCACGTCGAGGACGAGGACGTCGGGCTTGTCGCGGTGGGCATGCGCCAAGGCTTCCACGCCGTCCGCGACCGCCGTCACCTCATAACCCTCCAGGGTGAGGGCACGCTCAAGGGCGTGGCGGATGGCGCGGTCGTCTTCGGCGAGCAGCACAGTCTGGGGCACGGACCCAGTCTGCCAAGGCCTCCGGCGGTTCCGCCGTGGTGAGCGGGCCTACGATCACCCTTTTTACCTGCCTCTCACCGTCACAGAGGCAACCGGGCGGTCGAATTTCGGCTGCCGCCCGGCGGGGGCCGGGCGCACAGTTCCTCCCCCAGCCTTCGGCCGGGGGTACCCCCAGCGCCCCTTACGGGGCGCTACAGCTCAGTTCGCTGCCAGCCTCGCCAGCTGCTCCGCGAACGGGATCACCTGCAGGTCGTCGTCGGACTTCCGGGGCTTGGCCACCGACAGGCCCGACATCAGCGTCGCCAGTTCCCCAGCCGCCCGCTCGATGCGGTCCTCCAGGCCCTCCGCACCCCAGTCCTCCGACGCCGCGTACACGCCCGTCGGTACGACCACCGCCCGCAGGTACGCGAACATCGGCCGCAGCGCGTGCTCCAGCACCAGCGAGTGCCGGGCCGTACCGCCGGTCGCCGCGATCAGCACCGGCTTTCCGACCAGCGCCTCCTTGTCGAGCACGTCGAAGAACGACTTGAACAGCCCGCTGTACGACGCCGTGAACACCGGGGTCACGGCGATCAGGCCGTCCGCCTCCGTCACCGCCTCCAGGGCGGCCGCCAGCTTCCGCCCGGGGAACCCGTTGGTGAAGTTGTGCGCGATCTCGACGGCGAGGTCGCGCAGCTCCACGACCTCGACCTGCACCTCGGTCTCCCGCCCCACCGCGGCGGCCAGCCGGTCCGCCAGCAGCCGCGTGGACGACGGCACGCTCAGCCCCGCCGACACGACGACGAGCTTCATGCCTGGACCTCCTTCGTCTCCGTCTTCTCAGCAGCGGCGGCGGCCAGCAGCGACGCGTGCGTGGGCGCCTCGGGAACGTCCGCCGGACGGCCGTTCGCGAACTCCTTGCGCAGCACCGGTACGACCTCCTCGCCCAGCATGTCGAGCTGCTCCAGGACTGTCTTCAGCGGCAGCCCCGCGTGGTCGACGAGGAACAGCTGACGCTGGTAGTCACCGGCGTACTCGCGGAAGGCCAGCGTCTTCTCGATGACCTGCTCGGGCGTGCCGACGGTCAGCGGGGTCTGGTCGGTGAAGTCCTCCAGGGAGGGCCCATGGCCGTAGACCGGCGCGTTGTCGAAGTACGGCCGGAACTCGCGCACCGCGTCCTGCGAGTTCTTCCGCATGAACACCTGGCCGCCGAGGCCGACGATCGCCTGCTCGGGCGTGCCGTGCCCGTAGTGGGCGTACCGGGCCCGGTACAGCTCGACCATCCGCTTGGTGTGGTCGGCGGGCCAGAAGATGTTGTTGTGGAAGAAGCCGTCGCCGTAGTAGGCGGCCTGCTCGGCGATCTCGGGCGAGCGGATGGAGCCGTGCCAGACGAACGGCGCTATCCCGTCCAGCGGGCGCGGGGTGGAGGTGAAGCCCTGCAGCGGGCTGCGGAACTTGCCCTCCCAGTTCACGACGTCCTCGCGCCACAGCCGGTGCAGCAGGGCGTAGTTCTCGATGGCGAGGTTGATGCCCTGCCGGATGTCCTGCCCGAACCAGGGGTAGACCGGGCCGGTGTTGCCGCGGCCCATCATCAGGTCCACCCGGCCGTCGGCCAGGTGCTGGAGCATCGCGAAGTCCTCGGCGATCTTCACCGGGTCGTTGGTGGTGATCAGGGTGGTGGAGGTGGAGAGCACGAGCCGCTCCGTCTGCGCGGCGATGTAGCCGAGCATGGTGGTCGGCGACGACGGCACGAACGGCGGGTTGTGGTGCTCGCCGGTCGCGAACACGTCCAGCCCGACCTCCTCGGCCTTGAGCGCGATCGCCACCATCGCCTTGATGCGCTCCCGCTCGGACGGCGTCCGCCCCGTGGTGGGGTCCGGCGTGACATCGCCGACCGTGAAGATCCCGAACTGCATGCTCGCTCACCCTCCAGGTTGTTTACGATTCAACTATACCCACAGAACGAGACCCCGCCGCCACCTATTCCCCTCGGGGGGCACAGGAGAACGCCCTCGCTGAAGCGCCCCGTCAGGGGCGCTGGGGGTACCCCCGGCCGAAGACTGGGGGAGGAACTGCGCGACCAGCCCCCACCGGCCCGCGGCCGAAGCACGGCCACCACGCCCCCCGTTTCCGTTATCCCGCACCAACCGTCCAGGTCTCCCCTACGACAGCCCACCCCCGTGGGAACGGACAGGAGCCCCGTGACATGCACCACCGCCGCAACCGCCGCCGCTCCGGCCTCGCCGCCACCGCCGCCGTACTCCTCACGTGCCTCGCCCTGGTGACCGGCGTGGTACTGGCCCGTATGCAGTCGGGCCCGGCGCCGAAACAGCACACCGTCGCCGCCGTGCCGGCTGCCACCCCTGATACGACGGCCACCACCGCCATGCCTCTCGCCGGCGCCTCCCCCAAGAGGTCACCGTCCCCTTCTGCATCCCCGCGCGTCACGAAGTCGGCTCCCGCCAAAACCTCCGCCACCTCCACCACGAAGCAGCCGGCAGCCGCCACCGGCCCCGTCGGCAAACGCACCATCACCCTGGTCAACCGCCTCCACGAGACCATCTGGCCGGCCATCGCCGCCGACCCCAAACACCCCGTGGCGGCCACGGGTTGGGTGCTCAGGCCCGGGCAGAGCCTGAGCTTCGCCATCCCCGACCACTGGGACGTCCGCCTCTGGGCCCGCACCGGCTGCTCCTTCGACGCCGCCGGCAACGGCACCTGCCTGAGCGGCGGCTGCGGGAAATTCCAGTGCGGCTCGACCTGGGGCGAATTCCCCTCCACCCTCGCCGAGTTCAACCTGAACGCCTGGAACGGCATGGACTTCTACGACGCCAGCCAGGTCGAGGGCTACAACCTGCCGATGTGGGTCAACAGTTACGGCGGCACGTCCAAGGACAAGATCGACGCCAACGGCTGCACCGCGGCGGGCTGCGTCAAGGACACCATCGCGACCTGCCCGAAGAAGCTGCAGCGCACCCGGGACGGCCGTGTCGTCGCCTGCCTGAGCGCCTGCCTGGTCTTCAACACGGACCAGACCTGCTGCACCGGCGCCTACGCCGCCCGCCCCCAGTGCGTGCCGTCCTCCTGGCCCATCGACTCCGCCACGGTGTTCAAGGCGGCCGACCCCAACGCCTACTCCTACGTCAACGACGACGCGACCAGCGTGTTCACCTGCTCCGGAGAGTGCGGCTACCGCGTCACCTGGGGCGTCAGCCCATGACCCGGAGGGGGCCGGTGCCGACGACCGCACCGGCCCCTCTCCCGTCAACGCGCCGCCTGGAACGCCCGGCCCGCCGCCGTGGCCGTCGTACCGTTCGTGAACAGCCCGCTGCTCGGCTTCGACGCATCCGCGCCGAGCCCGAACCACGAGTACCGATGGACGTAGGACAGACCGTCCAGCATCTTCGTGGACGCCGTGACGAACGCCGCCTGCTGCTGCGCCGAGGGGAAACGGGTCCCCTGCGAGAAGTCGATCAGCGCGTACTCGGTCAGCCAGATCGGCTTGTGGTAGCGCACATACACCGACGCCAGATACTCCCTCAGCTGCTCCACGGCCTGCGGGGTGCGGAAGTCCCCGCCGTACCAGTGCAGCGTGATGAAGTCGACCCGGTACCCCTTCCCCGAGGCCCCGGACATGAACCGGTCCAGCCAGCCGCCCGGAGTAGCCGCCCCCGTCGCCACCGCCGGACTGCCCAGCACCTTGCCCGCCGCCATCAACTTGGGCCACAGCCCCAGCGCCTGCTCCACGGTCATGTTCGACTGCTGCGCCATGTCGGGCTCGTTGAACCCCAGGAGATACGGCCCCGCCGCACGCGCCTGCGCCAGCGACGCGTCGGTCACGGACGACGCACCCCAGATCATCGGCACGAAGGAGGACGACCCCGGAGTCGTCACTCCCTGGTGCTGGGTGTTCCAGGTGTAGTACCAGCTCGCCCCGCTCTCGGCGAGCGCCTGGCTCACCCCGCCGAACGTCCACACCCCGACCCCCTTCTTCGCACCCGAGGCGACCTGCACGGGCGCCGCGGTGTGCTTCGAGGGAGTGGGCTTCGCCGACGCCTTCGGGGAAGGGGACTCACTGGGGCCCGGACTCGGACTCGCACTGGGACTCGGGGCGGCGGCGGACGAGGTGACGGCCACCGGAGTCGGCGGCGGGTCCGTCGCCGCGGCCGGGGCGGTCGGACCCGCCGTCATCCGGGCGGCGACCAACGCGGCCACCGCGACGACCGCGACCGCCGCCGACCCCCCGACGACGATCTGCTTGCGCGCCACCCGACGGGCCACCCGACGGGCCGTACGCCCGTGCCGCCCACGCGGCCCACGCGGCCCACCGCCGGACCCGGAACCCTCCGCGGCCAGCGCGACCACCCGCGCCGGATCGAGACTGACCGGCACGGCCAGCAGCGGCAGACCGCTCAGCAGCCGGTCCATCGGCAGCAGCCCGCGCTCCAGGCCCGCGCACACCCCACAGCCGCGTATATGACGGCCGAACCGCTTGCGCCACAGCGGACTCGGCATGCCGTCCCACGGCAGGGCGATCCCGTCCAGCTCCGCACAGCGCGGCTCGGCCCCCAGGCCCCGCACCACACACCGCGAGACCTCCATCTGCTTCTTCATCCGCTGCACCCGCACCGCGGCATGCCGGTCGGACAGCCCCAGCGCCCCGGCCAGCTCGGCACGCTCCAGCTCGCCCGTCTCCTCCAGCCACCACAGGGACAGCAGCTCCTGGTCGTCCGGATCGAGCCAGCGCGTCGCCTCGGCGACCTCCCGGCGCTGCTCCGTCAGCCCCAGCCGCAGAATGGTCAGCCCGGCGAAGTCGAGGGCCGGGTCGGTGATCGTCTCCGCGTCGTCCAGGTGGGCCCTGCGGTCCCGGTCCGTGGCCCGCGACTGCTCCCGGTTCCGGACCTGCCGGATCGTGATCGCCACCAGCCACGACCGGAACGCCGACGGATCCCGCAGCTTCGGCAGCCCCCGCACCATGCGCAACAGCGTCTCCTGTACGACGTCGTCGACATCGGCGTGACCGTTCAGGGCCCGGCCGACGATGTTGTAGACCAGCGGCAGGCACTGGTCCACCAGGCGCTCCAGAGCCGGTCTGTCGCCGGCGCGCGCCGCCGTCACCACGCCAGGGTCGGGCCCCCTCCGTCGGTTCTCGATCATGTGGCTCTGTTCCTCCGCGCAGGGGTCCGGCCATTGAGGTCCGGCTGTCGGAACGGAGACCCCCCGGCACACACGGGGACAACAGAAAAACGGGCGGGTCGACGTCGCTACGTGTCCGGCTACGCAATTTATGTTGTACGGCCCCCGCCACCGAGGTCACCGAAGGGCAGGCACACCGCCGGCACAGCCCGAGGAAGGCACGAGGATGGCACGAGGACGCAGGAGACACGGCGCGAGACCACCACGAAACCTCTGGTGGTACGCCGCGGCGGCCGCCCTCGCGACGGCCGCCACCGTCCTGGTCACCTACGGCGCATGGACACCGTCGTCCGGAACCGGCACCGCCCGCACGGTGGAGCGCCAGACGGCCGCCGCCCTCCCCTCCGGCACACCGACCACCTCGGCCCCCTCCCCCTCGCCGTCCCCCTCCCCGAGCCGCAGCGCCTCACCCTCCGCCTCGGCCAAGCCCAAGGCAGCACCGAAAACCACCCCGAAACCGGACGGGACAACACCCCAGGCCGCCGCCGCACAGCCCGCCACCGCGCCCGCCGGCAAACGCCTGATCACCGTCGTCAACAAGACCCCGAAGACGGTCTGGGCCGTCGTCACCAACACCTCCGTCTACCCGGCGGGCCGCAAACTGGCCCCGGGCCAGAGCATGTCGGTGACGGTGGCCAACAACTGGGGCGGCCGCATCTGGGGCCGTACCGGATGCACCGACGGCACCGCCGCCGGCCCCTGCGCCACCGGCGACTGCACCAGCGTCTGCAGCGGCGGCAACCCGCCCACCACCCTCGGCGAGTTCACCTTCGACGCCTACGCCGGCATGGACTTCTACGACGTCAGCATGGTCGACGGCGCCAACCTGCCGATGTGGATCAACATCTCCCACACCACGACCACCGACCCGGTCAGCTCCGCGGGCTGCTACAAGGGCACCTGCACCACGAACGTCAACTGCCCCAAGGCGATGCAGGCCCTCTCCGGCGGCCAGGAGACCGGCTGCAAACCGCCGTGCGCGGCGTTCGGCGGCGACACCTACTGCTGCCGCGGCGCCTGGGCGGGACGCGACAACTGCATCCCCTCCAAGTGGCCCGTCGACTACACCCAGGTCTTCAAACGCGCCGCTCCCTACGCCTACTCCTACGCCTTCGACGACGGCGCGACGATGCCCTGCAAGGGCGCCTGCTCCTACCGGATCACCTTCGGAACGACGAACGGCTCCACCTGACACCGGCCCTCGGGGTGCCGCGTTCACCCGGACGGCCCGCCCACGAGGCCGCACCGTCCGGGGACCTCGACGCTGGAATCCCGGGCGTCGCCCGACGCCCCCGCGCCGAAGGACCGGCATGCGCATATCCCGTGAGTCCCGCCGCACCGTCCACATCGCCCGCTGGGGCGCGGCACTTCTGGCCCTGTCCGGAGCCACCTCCGCCCTGGCACCCGATACCGCACAGGCCGGTGGCCCGAGCGGCGATCCCGGCCGGGCGAAGCCCACCATCGTGCTCGTGCACGGCGCCTTCGCCGACGCGTCGAGCTGGAACGGTGTCGTCGAACGGCTCCAGCAGAACGGCTACACGGTGGCCGCACCGGCCAACCCGCTCCGCGGCGTCGCCCAGGACTCGGCGTACCTCGCGAGTTTCCTGAAGTCCATCAAGGGACCGATCGTCCTGGCCGGCCATTCCTACGGCGGCGAGGTCATCTCCCAGGCCGCCGTCGGAAACGACAACGTCAAGGCCCTCGTCTACATCAACGCGATCATGCCCGACGCGGGAGAGTCGCAGGCCGTCCTCGCCGCGAAGTTCGCCCCCGCCCCGCTCACCCAGGCACTCAAGCAGGTGCCCTTCCGCAACGCCGACGGCACCACCGGCACGGACGTGTACATACAGCCGGACCGGCTGCGCCAGGTCTTCGCCGCGGACCTGCCCGCCGGCCAGACCGCCGTCATGGCAGTCACCCAGCGTCCGATCGCGATGTCGGCCTTCGCGGACAGACTCACCGGCGCCGCATGGCGGACCAAACCCGTGTACGCCCTCGTCGGCAAGCAGGACAAGGCGATCAACCCCAGCCTGGAGCGTTTCGAGGCGAAACGGGCCAACGCCCGCAGGACCGTCGAGATCGACTCCTCGCACGTCTCCCTCGTCTCCCACCCCCAGGCGGTCAAGGACCTGATCACCGAGGCCGCCGAGGACTACATGTGGGGCACGACGCAAAAGTCCTGAGCAGCGGGCACCGGCAGCGCCGGTGCCCGCTGTGTCTAGGCCCGCTCGAAGGTGCCGTACATCGTCGCCCGCGCGATCGCGTGGCGGAACAGCAGGAAGTCGAGGTAGGCAGGGGTCGTCGACTCCGACACCTCCAGTTCCTCGGTATCCACGGCATGCACCACGAGGAAGTAGCGGTCCGGGCCGTTGCCCGGCGGCGGCGCCGGACCGAGGTATCTCCGGTATCCGGCGTCGTTGGCCAGCGTCACCGCCGCGCCGGGCAGCTGCCTGCCGTCTCCCGCCCCGGCCGGAAGGTCGGTCACGGAGGCGGGCAGGTTGGCCACGGCCCAGTGCCAGAATCCTGAGGCGGTGGGCACATCGGGGTCGAACATCGCCACCGTGAAACTCCGCGTCTCCTCGGGGAAACCGGACCAGCTCAGCTGCGGTGAGATGTCCGACCCGCCGGCACCGAGAA
This sequence comes from Streptomyces sp. Ag109_O5-1, assembly GCF_003814875.1. Classification (GTDB taxonomy): domain Bacteria; phylum Actinomycetota; class Actinomycetes; order Streptomycetales; family Streptomycetaceae; genus Streptomyces; species Streptomyces sasae. The sequence continues at coordinate 5,409,340 of NZ_RKQF01000001.1, forward strand.
TGCCGCTCACCTGTTCGCGGGCCAGTTCCCCACCATTGGCCACGGATTCCGAGGCCACCGAGAAATCCCTGATCGACGGCAGGAAATCATAGGGACCGTAGGGTCTGATCATGGCAATCCCTCGACACCGCCGGTTTGCCGTACCTCAAAAAAACACGCCACAAGAATACCCGTAACGGGAATGGCCGGCGCATTTCCCGCACAGCGACCAACGGTTGCGGCCTCCGGGATACCCGCTCAGACTTGATGGGCACATTCGCACATGCCCCGGAGGAGCGTCCCATGGCCAGGATCCTGTGTGTGCTGACCGGCGCGAGTTACTGGACCCTCAAGGACGGGCACCGACATCCCACCGGCTACTGGGCCGAGGAGTTCGTGGCTCCCTACAGTGTGTTCACCGGCGCCGGGCACGAGGTCACCGTCGCAACTCCGCACGGGGTCGTACCCGTGGTGGACACGATGAGCCTGCGGCCCCGTATGGCGGGCGGCGAGGAGAACGCCCTCCGCGAGGAAGCCGTCATCGAGGAGGCGGAGCAGCTGCGGTACGCCGTCCCCCTCACCGACATCCGCCTTTCGGACTACGACGCGGTCTACTACCCCGGCGGCCACGGCCCGATGGAGGACCTCTCGGTCGACGCGGACTCCGGGGCGCTGCTGCGGGAGGCACTGGCCTCCGGCCGTCCGCTCGGCATCGTCTGCCACGCCCCCGCCGCCATCCTCGCGACCCGTGACGCGAACGGTGACACGCCCTTCGCGAACTACCGGCTGACGGGTTTCTGCAACGAGGAGGAGGCCGGTGTCGGTTTCGCAGACAAGGCCAAATGGCTGTTGGAGGACGAGCTGAAGAAGCTGCCCACCGAGTATTCGCGGGGCCCCGCCTGGGAGCCCTACACGGTCGTGGACCGCAACCTCTTCACCGGGCAGAACCCCGCGTCCTCCGGCCCTCTCGCCCAGGAAGTCGTAGAGGCCCTCGCATGACCTCGACGTAGCCGTTGAGCAGCTGGTAGTCGCTGCGGCACATGCCGGCCGCAGCGACCTTCGGGAGTATCTCGTCCGGGCCGGGGTCGGGCACCGGGACCTCTTCGATCCGAAGGAGTTCCTTGTATCCGCGCATCCGGGCTGCCTGCATCTGCTTCGTCATGGGTGTCTCGCAGTCACGCGCCCGCGCGTGCCATGCATCCGGTGATACCGCGCCCACCGATGGCCCGAATGGGCGAATTGGTCCGACCTCGGCATGCGGGAGTTCATGAACGCCAAGACCGTCTGGATCGGGCAGAACGCCGCCTGCCCGGACGGGCCGAACAGATGAGGGAGGCACGATGACCCGGGCCGGCCTGGCCGCCGCGCGATCCAGCACGGCGCAGCTCGCCGAGATCATCCCCCAGGTGGACGACGGCCAGTGGGAACTGCCGTCCGCCTGCGCCGGCTGGCGCGTCATCGACGTGCTGGCCCACCTCGCGGCGCTCGCCACCGAGGCCGTCGACCCGCCACCGCCCGACCCCACGCTGCCGAAGAACCGCGAGCGCTACCACGACCTGCGCGTCGACCAACGCCGCGGCCTCGCCCACATCGACGTCCTCGACGAGTGGCGGCACAGCACCCCACGCCAACTGGACCTCCTGGCGGCGGCCCAGGAACCCCCGGAGGCCGACGAACCCGTCGAGGTCCCCGGGCTCGGCACCTACCCCCGCCACCTCCTCGCCAACACCATGGCGTTCAACGTCTTCTGCCACCTCCGAAACGACCTGCTCGCCCCGGACGGCCCGCTCCCGCTCACCCTGCCGGAACCGACCGGCGACCAGGTGGCCCCCGCCATCGACTTCATGCTCGCCGGCCTCCCCCAGATGCAGGGAGCGGAACTCACCGCAACCGTCCGCCACCCCCTGGTCCTCGACCTGACCGGACCCGGCGCGACCACCGTCACCGTCCACCCCGCGACCGACCCGGACGGGCAGCTGACCGTGACCCCCGGCGCGGACGCCCCCACCCGGGTGCACAGCACGGCGCTCGCCTTCATCGCCTGGGCCACCACCCGCTCACCCTGGCGCGACCACTGCCGCATCACGGGCGACCCGGCCGTCGCGACCCCGTTCCTCGACCACCTCGACATCATCTGACCCGGAACCATCCGGCTCAGAAGACGTACGGGTCCCCGGTCGCCAGCACCAGCACCCGCTGCGTGTCGTTCGTACGGTCGTGGTCCACCACGCCCCCGCTCCAGGCCACATCCACCGACAGCGTCACCTCCGACGGCCGCTCCCGCAGCCGTACCGGAACCACCAGCTGCTCGCCGGGCTCGTCCACGGCCAGCGGCCCGGTGCCGCACACCACCTCCCGGTCACCGGTCCGCGCACACCCGGCGGGCAGCTGCTGAGCGTCCGCCAGCGCCGCCGACCAGCGCAGCCGCACACTCGCACCGGCCAAGGCGTCCGGCCCGTGATCGCGGGGGCTCAACCGCACCTCCATCAGCCCCCCGTCCAGCACGGCGGAACCGTGCACCTCGAGATCGGCCTCCCCGGCCCAGGCGGTACCGCCCGTCCCCAGCACCAGCGCACCCGCCGCCACCGCACCGACCGCCGCAAGCCCGTATCGCCGCATCGCCACGCCATCCGTCCCGTCCGACCCCGAGTCCGACATTCATACGGATGTATGCCACCCGGGCCCCACCCCAGGCACCTCCCAACAGGTGACACGGCACGACGTGACACGCTTGCAGCCATGCTCATCCTCCGCTCCGCCGCCCTCTTCGTCGTCGCCGCCCTCTTCGAGATCGGCGGCGCCTGGCTGGTCTGGCAGGGCGTACGGGAACACCGCGGCTGGCTCTGGATCGCCGGCGGCATCCTCTCCCTGGGCGCGTACGGATTCGTCGCCACGTTCCAGCCGGACGCCCACTTCGGCCGCATCCTGGCGGCCTACGGCGGCATCTTCGTGGCCGGCTCGATCCTGTGGGGCGCCGTCGCCGACGGCTACCGCCCGGACCGCTGGGACATCACGGGCGCGGCGATCTGCCTGGCGGGAATGGCGGTGATCATGTGGGCGCCGAGAAACTGACGGCTACCCCCCACCTATCCTTGCCACAGACAAGCCCGCACACGCACACCCCGCCGAGGAGCACACCCCCATGGCCCCCTCCCGCATCGCGGTAGTCACCGGCGCGAGCAGCGGCATCGGCGCCGCCACCGCCCGCAAGCTCGCCGCAGCCGGCTACCGCGTCGTCCTCACCGCCCGCCGAGAGGACCGCATCGAGGCGCTGGCCAAGGAGCTCACCGAGGCGGGCCACCAGGCCACGGCCTACCCGCTGGACGTGACCGACCGAGAGGCGGTCGACGAGTTCGCCACGGCCTTCAAAGCGATCTCCGTCCTCGTGAACAACGCCGGCGGAGCGCTCGGCGCCGACCCGGTGGCCACCGGCGACCCCGCCGACTGGCGCACGATGTACGAGACGAACGTCATCGGCACCCTGAACCTCACCCAGGCCCTGCTCCCCAAGCTGGAGGCGAGCGGCGACGGCACGGTGGTCGTCGTCTCCTCCACCGCAGGACTCGGCACCTACGAGGGCGGCGCCGGCTACGTCGCCGCGAAGCACGGCGCCCATGTCCTCGCCGAGACCCTCCGCCTGGAGATCGTCGGCAAGCCGGTGCGCGTGATCGAGATCGCCCCCGGCATGGTCAAGACGGACGAGTTCGCACTGACCCGCTTCGGCGGCGACACGGACAAGGCGGCGAAGGTCTACGCGGGCGTGGCCGAACCCCTCACCGCCGACGACGTGGCCGACACCATCACCTGGACGGTCACCCGCCCCAGCCACGTCAACATCGACCTCCTGGTCGTCCGCCCCCGCGCCCAGGCCTCCAACACCAAGGTCCACCGGGAACTGTGATGCCGGACAAGGACCCGGCCAAGGACCCGACGGCGGCCCTGGAAAAGGACCTGGAAAAGGCCCGCCTGAAACAGGAGACCAAGAACGAACGCCAGGTCTGGTACTTCCTCGGCTACTTCCTCTTCGGCATCCACATCATCGCGTTCGTGATGATCTACGCGGTCCGCCACGCGAAATGACGAAGGCACGCGGTCACTCACAGGGGTGAACATCATCGATCACCCGAGCAGCGCCTGAACAGGCGACCTAGGCTCGCGCCACACCATCGATGAGACGGCCCTCGGCGGGGATGCAGCCCAGCCGGGGGCCTGACCAGCATGGAAGTGGAGGCTTCCCTGTGGCCGAATGCGAGCTTAACGCCCACCGGTTCATGGACCTCATGCTCCCAGGAAAACGCGCAGGTGTTGGCAGCCGATCTCTATTACCCGGGCTGTCTCTCACTGGAGCGGAAACAAACAGCCGTCGGTTCACTCGGGACCTGGCTGCCTCCGGCAGGCATCGAGTGGACTCGCGAAATGGACCGGATTCTACTCACCGCACCCACCATCACCCGCTACCGGACTGAGCGGCACATGATGGGCGCGGCGCACGATCGTCGCGCCCATCACTGTCTTAGCCCTTCACACAGATGAACTGCTTCAGCTTCGCCACCACTTCAACAAGGTCGCGCTGCTGCTCCATCACCTGGTCGATGTTCTTGTAGGCACCCGGAATCTCGTCCAGCACCCCGGAGTCCTTGCGGCACTCGACACCCCGCGTCTGCTCCTCCAGGTCCTTGGTCGTGAAGCGACGCTTTGCCGCATTGCGGCTCATCCGCCGACCGGCCCCGTGCGACGCCGAGTTGAAGGCCTTCTCGTTCCCGAGCCCCTTCACGATGTACGAGCAAGTACCCATTGACCCGGGGATGATGCCGTACTCACCAGACCCTGCACGGATGGCACCCTTGCGCGTGACAAGCAGGTCCATGCCCTCGTAGCGCTCGCGGCTCACGTAATTGTGGTGGCAGCTCACTTCGGGCTCGAAGGTTACTTTGGCCTTCTTGAACTCCTTACGGATGACGTCCTTGAGGAGTGCCATCATGATAGACCGGTTGTACTTCGCGTACTCCTGAGCCCAGTAAAGGTCGTGTTCGTAAGCGATCATCTGCGGGGTGTCCGCGATGAAGACGGCAAGGTCCCGGTCGATCAGGCCATGGTTGTGCGGGAGCCTCTGGGCCACACCGATGTGGTACTCGGCCAGCTCCTTCCCAATGTTCCGAGATCCGGAGTGCAGCGTGATCCAGACCGAATTCGACTGATCAAGACCAAGTTCAAGGTAGTGATTTCCGGATCCGAGCGTTCCCATCTGCCGGTGCGCCCGTTCCTGACGGAATTTGACTGCATCCGCCACCCCCTCGAACCGCCCCCAGAACTCCCCCCATCCGGTCGTGGCCAGCCCGTGGAAGTCCCCCGGTTCCACCGGCTCCGCATGCATCCCCCGCCCCACCGGAATCGCCTGCTCGATCTTCGAGCGGAGTCGGGACAGATCGCCCGGCAGGTCGTTCGCCGTCAGGGACGTCTTCACCGCCGACATCCCGCAGCCGATGTCGACCCCGACCGCCGCCGGGCACACCGCGCCCCGCATGGCGATGACGGAGCCGACCGTCGCGCCCTTGCCGTAGTGGACGTCCGGCATGACCGCGAGGCCCTTGATCCACGGCAGCGTCGCGACGTTGCGCAGCTGCTGGAGGGCCACGTCCTCGACGGTCGCCGGGTCGGTCCACATCCGGATCGGTACCTTCGCCCCCGGTATCTCCACGTACGACATGTCTTCCTCATTCCCCCGTGAAACGTGACAAAAAGATTTAGCGCATCAGAATGCAAATGTGATGCCAAGAGCACCCAAATCAGACATGGGACCGGCGTTCACAGCAGTGCGTGCGATACACATTGTCTCCAGGGGGCGCCCCGCTGCGGCAAGCGATTAACCAGCGGGGACACTGGAGCAGGACCGAGCGACCCAGTGAACGGAAAGGAGCCTGACCGTGCAGCGGAAGGCGTACGTAGCCGGCACCGCCGCTCTCCTCGCGGCTCTGCTGGCCGGCTGCACGAGCGGTTCCAGCGGCGGGGACGACGCCGGCGACAAGAACGCGGACACCGGCACCTCCACCGCCGCCGCCCAGCCGGGCAAGTACCGCAACCTCCCCGAGGCCTGCGGTGCGGTCAGCCACGACACCCTCGACTCCCTGCTCCCCGGCATCGCCCAGATCACCGACGCGGACCAGCAGGAGAAGGCCTACGAGGGCGAGGCCACGCTCACCTACGACACCGACCGCAAGGTCGGCTGCCGCTGGAAGGTCGAGTCCACCGACGCCACGGACCGGCTGCACGTCGACTTCGAGCGCGTGGTGTCGTACGACAACGCGGTCAGCGACGACAGCGAGGCGCAGACCATCTACACGCGGCTGGAGACGGCGGCCGACATCCCCGCCGAGTCCGCGTCCCCGAGCCCGACGGAGTCGGAATCGGAGTCGCCGTCCGGGTCGGCGTCCGGATCCCCGTCCCTCTCCCCCTCCCCCTCCGCCTCGGCCTCGGCCTCGGCCTCCGCGTCCGCCTCGGCGTCCACGTCGGACTCCGCCGATGCCTCAGGCTCCGCGTCCGCCGACGCCTCCATCTCCGCTTCCTCCTCGGCCTCCCCCTCCACCCCCTCGGCCGACCTCCAGCCCCGTGTCCTCACCGATCTCGGTGACGAGGGCTATATCGACGACCAGCTCAGCGGCTCCGGTTCGACTTCCGAACAGCGGACGGTGACTGTGGTGTTCCGCACGTCCAACGTCGTGGTGACCATCGAGTACGAGGAGCAGCCGATGGCCACCGGGACCGTCCCGGACAGCGAGGAAATGCAGGACAGGGCCCAGAAACTGGCGGCCCAACTGGCCGAGGCGCTCAACGGCTGAGGGTGCGGACACGCCCTCTCCACCCGGCCCGCAAAGCACGTGAACCGAAACCGCACAGCTCCCTCACCGCGTACCGTGGCCCCTCGGACCCGATCAGACCGCAGGAACCCCGAACGTATGAGTGAAGGAACCATGCAGCGAGTAGCAGTCCAGCGAGACGACCAGCGCGCCCGGAACGAGCGGAACGCACAGCGACGGGCAGGGCGCCTGCGCCGCGGCCTCGTCTGCGCGGCCGCCGTCCCCGCGGTGGCCCTGTTCGCGGCCGCCTGCTCCTCGGGCTCCGACGACTCCGCGAAGGATGTCGGTGGCGGCTCGAACCCGGCCACCGCCCCCGCCGGATCCACCACGGCTCCCTCTTCGACCGTTCAGGCGGCCAAGTACCAGACGCTGCCCAAGCCGTGCGCGGCGCTGTCTAAGAAGACGCTCACCCAGCTCGTGCCGAAGGGTGTGACGTCCGGCAAGGACGGCGCTTCGGACGACACGGCGACGCGGAGCAGCTGCTCCTGGAGCAGCCTGGACAACAACGGTGTGAAGGGCTCCCAGTTCCGCTGGCTGAACATCTCCTTCCTCCGTTTCGACTCGGACGCCGGCCGCGGTACCGGTGACAAGCAGGCCGAGGCGTACTACACCACGCAGCTGCAGGACGCCCAGTCGGTGTCCGGTGCCAAGAACACCAAGTCGGTGCCGGTGACCGGGGCCGGCGACCAGGCGACCGTGGTGCGCTACGACCTGAAGAAGAAGGAAGGCGCCTTCAAGCAGCAGACGGTCGTGGCCCGGGTCGCGAACGTGGTGGTCACCGTCGACTACAACGGCGCGGGTCTGGCCGGCGAGAAGACGCCGGACGCCGACACCCTCACGAAGGCCGCGGAGGCGGCCGCCAAGGAGGCGGTGGCAGCGGTCTCGTCGAGCAACGGGTCGGCGCCTGCTACGAGTTCACCTGCGGCGACGCCGTCGAAGTCGGCCTCCGGGTCGCCCTCCGCGTCCGCGTCGCCTTCGAAGTCGTCAGCCAAGAAGGGCTGACCGGCAACACGGGCGCCGCACACATGTGCCACCCTGTTGCGCGCAACAACACGCAAGGGGAGGGGAGTACGGGTGGCCGCGCCAATGCAGCTGACTCGGATGCACCGCGTTCTCATCGGCGTCGTCGTGTCCGGAGCGATGATCATCGCCGGTATCGGCTTCACCGGTTCGTATGCGGCCGTCCGTGAGCTGGCCATCAAGAAGGGCTTCGGGAACTTCTCCTATGTCTTCCCGATCGGCATCGACGCGGGTATCTGCGTCCTGCTCGCCCTGGACCTGTTGCTGACCTGGATCCGCATCCCCTTCCCGCTGCTGCGGCAGACGGCCTGGCTGCTGACCGCCGCGACGATCGCGTTCAACGGCGCGGCGGCCTGGCCGGACCCGCTGGGTGTGGGCATGCACGCGGTGATCCCGATCCTGTTCGTGGTCGCCGTCGAGGCGGCCCGGCACGCGATCGGCCGTATCGCCGACATCACGGCGGACAAGCACATGGAGGGGGTCCGCCTCACCCGCTGGCTGCTCTCGCCGGTCCCGACGTTCCTTCTCTGGCGCCGTATGAAGCTGTGGGAGCTCCGCTCCTACGACCAGGTGATCAAGCTGGAGCAGGAACGTCTCGTCTATCAGGCGCGGCTGCGTTCCCGCTTCGGCCGGGCGTGGCGGAGGAAGGCTCCGGTGGAGTCCCTGATGCCGCTCCGCCTGGCTCGCTACGGCGTCCCGCTGGCGGAGACGGCTCCGGAGGGTCTGGCGGCGGCGGGGATAGAGGTCCCGGTGCTGCTGCCGGCTCCCGCGCCCGCAGCCGTGTCCGCCGCCGTGGCGGTTCCGCAGGGCGAGCAGCGCGCCGAGCTGATCCCCGCCCCGCGCACCGAGCAGCCCGCGGACGTGCCCCAGCAGGCGCCCGAGCAGGAGACGAACCCCTGGCTGCAGGCCAGAGACCCCCAGGAGATCGAGTACCAGGGCGGTTACGACCCGACGTACGACCCTCGGTACGCCGCCTGGCTGGCACAGCAGCAGCAGTACCAGCAGGAGCAACAGCAGTACCAGCAGCAGTTCCCGCAGGACCAGTTCCCGCAGGAGCAGTTCCCCCAGGGCCAGTTCCCGCAGGACGAGCAGCCCCTCCCCGAGGAATCCGCCTCGGAGACCACCGGCAGCTTCCCCATCCCCTCCGGACCGGGCCGGACCCGCGAGCTGGGTGAGGGCGGCGGCCCGCCGGAGCCGAACGAAGAAGACTTCTACCTGGTCTTCAAGAAGTCGATAGACGGCAGCTACCCCACCTCGGGCCAGCTCAGGGACGACGTGGAGGCGACGTACGGCGTGACGCTCGCGCAGCGCGACGCGGACCGTATGGTGAACCGCTTCACGAACCGCCACACGGCGGAACTGCAGGAAGACCACATCGCGTAGGACGCAGGACATGAAGAAGGGGCCCTCCTCGACGGAGGGCCCCTTCTTCATGTCGGGCTACTCCCCGAGCAGGCGCCGTACCCGCTCCTGCCCCACGGCGAGGAGCAGCGTGGGCAGCCGCGGCCCCGTGTCCCGTCCGACGAGCAGGTGGTACAGCAGCGCGAAGAACGTGCGCTGGGCCGTCTTGATCTCGGCCGGCAGTTCCTTGGGGGTCGCGTCGGCGGAGAATCCGGCCTGCACCTTGGGCACGCCGTACACGAGGTGGGTCAGTCCGTCGAGCGACCAGTGCTCGGCGAGGCCGTCGAGGAGCAGTCGTACGGATTGCTGGGAGGCCTCGTCGAGGGACTTCAGCAGTTCGGCGTCCGGCTCCTCGCGGACGATGGTGCGCTGGTCGGCGGGCACCTGGGTGTTGATCCAGGCCTCGGCCTTGTCGTACCGCGGCCGGGCCTCGTCCACCGACCCCAGCGGGTTGGCGGGGTCCAGTTCGCTGAGGATGCGCAGCGCCTGGTCCTCGTGTCCGGCGGTGATGTCGGCGACGGAGGCGAGCGTGCGGTACGGCAGCGGTCGCGGCGTGTGCGGCAGTTCACCGCCTGCCGTGCGCACCGCACGGGAGTGCGCGGCGACGTCGCCGGGGAGTGCGGAGCCGTCGGCGACCTTGGCGTCGAGCTTGTCCCACTCGTCGTAGAGCCGCTGGATCTCCTGGTCGAAGGCGATCTTGAAGGACTGGTTGGGGCGGCGGCGGGCGTACAGCCAGCGCAGGATCTGCGGTTCCATGATCTTCAGCGCGTCGGCCGGGGTGGGCACCCCGCCCCGCGACGAGGACATCTTGGCCATGCCGCTGATGCCGACGAAGGCGTACATGGGCCCGATGGGCTGCTTGCCGCCGAAGATCCCGACGATCTGCCCGCCGACCTGGAACGAGGAGCCCGGTGAGGAGTGGTCGACACCGCTCGGCTCGAAGACGACGCCCTCGTAGGCCCACCGCATCGGCCAGTCGACCTTCCAGACCAGCTTGCCGCGGTTGAACTCGGTCAGCCGGACGGTCTCGGAGAAGCCGCACTCGTTGCAGGTGTAGGTGAGCTCGGTGGTGTCGTCGTCGTACGCCGTGACGGTGGTCAGGTCCTTGCCGCAGCCGCCGCAGTACGGCTTGTACGGGAAGTACCCGGCGGAGCCGGAGGAGCCGTCGTCCTCGGCGGCCGCGCCCGAGCCCTCCTCGGCCTCCAGCTCGGCCTCGTCGACGGCCTTCTGCTGGGGCTTCTTGCCGGTCTTCGGCTTGGTCCGGTACTGGGCGAGGATCGCGTCGATGTCACCGCGGTGCTTCATGGCGTGCAGGATCTGCTCGCGGTAGACACCGGAGGTGTACTGGGCGGTCTGGCTGATCCCGTCGAACTCCACGCCGAGCTCGGCGAGCGACTCGGTCATCGCGGCCTTGAAGTGCTCGGCCCAGTTCGGGTACGCGGAGCCTGCCGGGGCGGGCACGGAGGTGAGGGGCTTGCCGATGTGCTCGGCCCAGGACTCGTCGATGCCGGCGATGCCGGCGGGCACCTTGCGGTACCGGTCGTAGTCGTCCCAGGAGATCAGGTGCCGGACCTGGTGCCCACGCCGCCGGACCTCGTCGGCGACCAGGTGCGGGGTCATCACCTCGCGCAGGTTGCCGAGGTGGATCGGCCCCGACGGCGAGAGCCCGGACGCGACGACGACCGGTTTGCCCGCGGCCCGACGCTCCGATTCCTCGATGACCTCATCCGCGAAACGGGAGACCCAGTCGGTGGTCTCGGTGCTCTGACCCACGATCGGCACGTCCTTCTTTCTGACATGGGGCAGCCGGTACGGTCGCACGGCTGACCGCTCCATTGTCCCAGGCGCCGCCGCCTCAACGAAAACGGCTTTACGAGAGCGCCGTAAGAGATGAGCTGTAAGAGATGAGGGGCCGTATCGGCGTGCGGTTCCGCCTGCGGCCGCAAAAACCCCTTTACCCCCCGTGAAATACTGGACCCGTCTACCTGAACCCACGAGGAGAACGGCTCCCACCCCATGGCCTCGGTCACGTCCCTCAGCGACTCCGTCAACCAGCAGCTCACCGACGCCCTCGCCGCCGCCCTGCCGGCAGCCGACGGAGTCGACCCCCTGCTGCGACGCAGCGACCGGGCGGACTACCAGGCGAACGGGATCCTGGCGCTCGCCAAGAAGGCCAAGGCCAACCCCAGAGAGCTGGCGACGCAGGTCGTCTCGCACATCACCACGGGTGCGGACCTGATCCAGGACGTCGAGGTCTCCGGCCCCGGCTTCCTCAACATCACCCTCGCCGACAAGGCGATCACCGAGAACCTGGCCGCGCGGTACGCGGACGGCGACCGTCTCGGTGTGGCGCCCAAGGAGCACCCGGGCATCTCGGTCGTCGACTACGCCCAGCCGAACGTGGCCAAGGAGATGCACGTCGGCCACCTGCGGTCCGCGGTGATCGGTGACGCTCTGCGGGGCATGCTGGACTTCACCGGCGAGAAGACGATCGGCCGGCACCACATCGGTGACTGGGGCACCCAGTTCGGCATGCTCATCCAGTACCTGATCGAGAACCCGGACGAGCTGTCCGCGGAGACCGACACGGACGGCGAGCAGGCCATGTCGAACCTGAACCGGGTCTACAAGGCGTCCCGGGCGGTCTTCGACGCGGACGAGGACTTCAAGGAGCGGGCCCGGAAGCGGGTGGTCGCCCTCCAGTCCGGCGACAAGGAGACCCTGGACCTGTGGCAGCGGTTCGTGGACGAGTCGAAGGTCTACTTCTACTCGGTCTTCGAGAAGCTGGACATGGAGATCCGGGACGACGAGATCGTGGGCGAGTCGGCGTACAACGACGGCATGCCCGAGACCGCCCGGCTCCTGGAGGAGATGGGCGTCGCGGTCCGTTCGGAGGGCGCGCTGGTCGTGTTCTTCGACGAGATCCGGGGCAAGGACGACCAGCCGGTCCCGCTGATCGTGCAGAAGGCGGACGGCGGCTTCGGCTACGCGGCCTCCGACCTGACGGCGATCCGCAACCGGGTCCAGGACCTGCACGCCACGTCCCTGATCTACGTCGTGGACGTCCGTCAGTCCCTGCACTTCAAGATGGTCTTCGAGACGGCGCGGCGGGCGGGCTGGCTCACCGACGACGTCACCGCGCACAACATGGGCTACGGCACGGTGCTGGGCGCGGACGGCAAGCCGTTCAAGACGCGTGAGGGCGAGACGGTACGGCTGGAGGACCTGCTGGACGAGGCGGTGCAGCGGGCCGCCGAGGTCGTCCGGGAGAAGGCGCAGGACCTCACGGAGGAGGAGATCCGGGAGCGGGCCCAGCAGGTCGGCATCGGTGCCGTGAAGTACGCGGACCTGTCGACGTCGCCCAGCCGGGACTACAAGTTCGACCTGGACCAGATGGTCTCGCTGAACGGCGACACGTCCGTGTACCTCCAGTACGCGTACGCCCGTATCCAGTCGATCCTCCGCAAGGCGGGAGAGGTACGGCCCGCCGCCCACCCGGAGCTGGAGCTGCACGCGGCGGAGCGGGCGCTGGGCCTGCACCTGGACGCGTTCGGTGACACGGTCTTCGAGGCGGCGGCGGAGTACGCCCCGCACAAGCTGGCCGCGTACCTGTACCAGCTGGCGTCGCTGTACACGTCGTTCTACGACAAGTGCCCGGTCCTCAAGGCCGACACCCCGGCCCAGGTGGAGAACCGCCTGTTCCTGTGCGACATGACGGCCCGCACCCTCCACCAGGGCATGTCCCTGCTGGGCATCAGGACGCCCGAGAAGCTCTGAGCGTCCTCACCGCGACAACGGCGTGTGTCCGCTCCTCCCCGGGGAGGAGCGGACACACGCCGTTGTACGGGTGTCGCGGGTACGGCGGCTGTCAGGCGGCGAAGCGCTTGAAGGCGGCGCGGGTGCCCGAGCCGGCGATGCCGTCGATGTCACCGGTGTAGCCGTAGTCGGCCTTCAGCAGGCGCTGGAGCGCCTTGATCGTGTTGGTGCCGGGGTCGCCGTCGATGTTACCGGTGTAGCCCCAGTACGTCTTGAGGCAGCGCTGGAACGCCTTCCAGCTGTTGGGGCCGAGCTGGCCGTCGATGCTGTCGGTGTAGCCCCAGTACTCCGCCAGGAAGTTCTGCACGTTCTTGGCCTCGGCGGTGGTCAGGCCGAAGTTCTCGTAGGAGGCCAGGGTGGCGGCCTGCACGCTCACCGCCGGCTGCGAGACCGGCGCGGCGAAGCTGGTGCCCGCGGTCGCCAGGGATCCGGCGGCGAGGCCGGCGACGGCGGTGATTCCGACGAGGGTCCGGACAACAACGTTCGGTCGCATGCGTTCCTCTTTCAGGTCGTGGGTCGGCGTCCGGTCCGTTCGGCGAGCCGGTGCCGCAACCACGGTGCGGCCCGCCCGGACGGCTCCGCCACGGCTGTCGGCGAAGTGGCGGCCTCCTGGGACGTCACCCCCTCTGACCTGCACTGACACCCTCCCGCGGGACCGAGTGGCGGGACGGCCGTACAGGGGTGGCCATGCTCATGCAGAATGCCGTCGGAGCGGGGGGCCGCTGACCACGGTTCATGACCGCATCGGGGGGAACATGTCGCGCTGGAAAGCACTGCCCGCTGAACTGGATCCGCGTGTACGGCAGTTGGTGGTGCGCTTACGCCGGCTGAAGGACCACAGCGGGCTGAGCATGCGGCAGCTCGCCGCGAGGACGGGGTACAGCCCCAAGTCGTGGGAACGGTATCTGGGCGGCCGGTCACTGCCGCCCGGGGAGGCCGTGGAGGCACTGGCCCGGATCGGCGGGGACGATCCGACCCGTCTGCTGACACTGCGCGAGGTGGCGGCGGAGGCCTGGGAGAACGGCAAGGACCGTGGGAGCACCGCCGCGCCGGCCGACCCACCGGCACCCGGGCCAGAGCCCGAGCCGGTGTCGCCGTCGCCGTCGGCCGATCCCGCCGCTGAGATACGGCTCTCCGTGCGGTCGTTGCGGATCGTGCTCGCGGCCGGGGCGGTGGTCCTGGTGCTGGCGGTGTCGTCGGCCGTGCTGATGACCTTGCGGCTCACCGGGCACTCCGGCGCCGACGACGGCCGGACGCCGCGGACGGCTCCGCTCGCCGCGTCGACACCGGTCACGACACCCTCGTACGGCTGCCGTCTGCAGCGGGTCGACGGCACCTGGTACGCGGGCAACAGCCGGACCCGGGACGCCACCGTGGGGTACGGCCAGGCGGGGCCGGACGTCGCGGAGGTGCAGTGCCTGCTGCGCCGGGCGGGCGTTTCGCCGGGCGGCATCGACGGCATGTTCGGCCCGCTGACGCGGGGCGCGGTGGTGCGGTTCCAGAAACGGGCGGGGCTGATCGGGGACGGCATCGTGGGCCCGCGCACCTGGAAGGCGCTGCGGGGATGACCCCGGAGCGGACCCGGCTGGCCGCCTCGCTGAGGGAGTTGAGAGCCCGCACCGGCCTGAGCCTGGCGGCCCTCGCGACGAAGACGGCGTTCAGCAAGTCGTCCTGGGAGCGCTATCTCAACGGCAAGTCCCTGCCCCCGCGCCAGGCGGTCAAGGAACTGTGCCGACTGGCCGGCGAGCCGGACGGACGCTGCCTGGCACTGTGGGAGATCGCGGAGTCGGAGTGGAGCGGTCGGGGGAAGGAGCCGGCGGCGGCTCCACCGGCGGCGACGCCATCCCCTACGGCTGCTACGACCACGACTGCGGGCCCGGCCACGGGTACGGGCCCGGGCACGACTACGGGGGCATCGGCTGCCGCAGCGCCTGCGCCCGCCTCCCGCCTCGCCGGGCACCGGAGTGTCGTCGCCGTGGCGGTGCTGGCGTCGGTGTGTGCCATGGCTGTGGGCGTGATGGCGGTGGCGGTCGCGCTGCTGCGGCCGTACGCCGACGGCGCCTCGCGAGCGTCCGAACAGGCGCCCCGGTACCCGGGCCCCTCCCCGTCCGACCCGCGTTGCCGGGGCGCGGCCTGCGAGGGCCGGGACCCGATGGGCATGCGGTGCGCCGTCTCGCCCGTCACGCTGGCCACCCGTCACACCGCCGGCGGCGCCTGGCTGGAGGTGCGCTACAGCAAGGAGTGCAGGACGAGTTGGGCGCGGATGTGGGGGACGCGGGTCGGTGACCGGCTGGAGGTGACGGCGGCCGGCCGGGTGCGCGGCGCCGAGATCAGGACGGCCGCCGACGCGGACGCGTTCGTGTACACCCCGATGACGGTGACCGCCCCCGGAACCACGATCCGGACCTGTTTCCGCCCTGCGGGGGCCGACGGGCTGGAGTGCTTCACCTCGGTGACGCGGTGACGGCGAGGGGCGCGTAGGACATCGCCGTCGCCGGGTTGTCAGAGGCTGCCTCTACAGTCATCGCCATGGCGACACTTCCCAACCCGCTGCCCAAGCTGGCGACCGATCCGAGCGGTCGTTCCCTGGGGCTCCAACTCCCGCCCGGGAGACTGCTGGACGCGACGATCTGCGGCCCGTGGCACGAGCCGTTGCTGTGGTACGCCGGGCAGCCCGCCGGGCCCGGGACCTGGGCCGCGCTGGGCGCGCCGGCCGCCCGTGCGGGGCTGCTGCCGGTGCTGATCGACGTGGCGGACGTCGACGACTGGGACTTCGCGCCCGGGGAGACCTCGTACCCCGGGGACCACGACGCCGACGAGGTGCTGGAGGACGCCTGGGAGGAGGACCCGCCGGAGGGCGAGGAGTGGCCGGGGCTGGCCCCCGCGCCGGCGCTGGTCGCCGACCCGGACGCGCGGGCCGCCGATGTCGCCAACGCGCTGAGCCAGGGTCGGCCCTGGCTGAAGGAGCCGCATCTGGCGCTGGTGTCGGCCCGGCGCAGCGCGGACATACCGGCGGCGGTCGGCTGGAGCGGGCCGGTGAACCACGAGGAGGACGTGGCCCGTTTGTGCGCGGTGCTGCGTTCCTGGGAGGACCGGTTCGGCATACGTGTGGTGGCGCTCGGCCTCGACCACCTCGCCGTCTCCGTGGCCGCCCCGCCCACCGACCTCGACGCGGCGGAGGGGGTCGCCGCCGAGCACTTCGCGTTCTGCCCGTACGCCGTGCTGCCCGGCGCCGACGACACCCTCTCGTCGTACGCCGAGCAGCTGGTCGGCGAGCGGCTGTGGCACTTCTGGTGGGACTGAACTCCGTCAGCCGTTGAGGCTCTTGGCGAGCCGGCGCAGGCCCTCGGCGATCTCCTGCGGGGTCTGGGTCACGAAGCACAGACGCAGGGTCGAACGGTCGGGGTCGGCGGCGTAGAAGGGCTCGCCGGGGACGTAGGCGACATCGTGGTCCACCGCCCGGCGGAGCAGGGCGGTGGTGTCGTACGACTCCGGGAGCCGGGCCCAGAGGAACATGCCGCCCTCGGGCCGGTCCCAGGCGGAGCCGGCCGGGAGGGCGTCGGGCAGGCCGGCGAGCATGGCGTCACGGCGTTCGCCGTACACCGTGCGGACCTTGGCGACATGGCCGTCCAGGACGTCCAGGTAGCGGGCCGCGGCGAGCTGGTTGACGGTGGGGGTGTGCAGGTCGGCCGCCTGTTTGGCGACCGCGCAGGCGCGGCGCAGTGCGGCCGGGGCGCGGAGCCAGCCGAGGCGCAGGCCGGGGGCCATGACCTTGGAGAAGGAGCCGAGCAGGACCGTGCGGTCCTCGCCGCCGGGGAAGGACGCTGTCCAGGGGACGCGCTCGCCGTCGTAGCGGAGTTCGCCGTAGGGGTCGTCCTCGACGATCCACAGGCCGTGCCGGGCGGCGGCCGTGGCGACGGCGGCGCGGCGGGCGGCGGGCATGGTGCGGCCGGTGGGGTTCTGGAAGGTCGGGACGAGGTAGAGGAGTTTGGGCCGTTCGGCGCGGATCAGCTCCTGGAGGGCGGCCGGGTCGACGCCGTCCGCGTCGCAGGGGACGGGCAGCACCCGCGCCCCGGCGAGCCCGAACACCTGAAGTGCCGCGAGATAGCAGGGGCTTTCGACGAGGACGGTGTCCCCGGGGTCTATGAGCGCGCTTGCGAGGAGGGAGAGGGCCTGCTGGGAGCCGGTGGTGATCAGGAGGTCGTCCGCGTCGGTGGGCAGGCCCTGGGCGTGGATGCGTGCCGCGAGTCCCTGCCGGAGCGCCGGCTCGCCCTCCGTCGTGGAGTACTGCAGCGCCCGTTCCGGCGCCTCCTCCAGGACCGCCCGGAAGGCGGCCGCGATGCCCTCCCGGTCGAAGAGTTCGGGGGCCGGCAGCCCGCCCGCGAAGTTGATCATCTCGGGGCGTGCGGTCACCGCGAGGATCTCCCGGACGGGCGAACCGCCGACGGTACGGGCACGGGCCGCGAGCGGCGGCAGGGCGGCGGGGGAACTGGTGACGGTCATGGACGGCTCCTGGGGCTGATCCTCGTCTTGGTGGGAGCCTAGAGAGGTACATGCCGCCTACACCTGTCATTTCGCGATGCGGACAAGTGCGAGCAGGGGCGGCTCGGGAACCCCTGCCCAGGTGCTCGAACGTCCCGTCCCGCCGTCCCACGGGCTGGTATCCGTGCAGTTCAGGTGGGTGGGTCGGGTTCACGCGTCCCGAATCCGCCGTGCGGTCTGGCGGCCGGGACGGGTCGGCCCACAGGCTGAGGGCACATCGAGATCGCCGACAGCACCGACGGCGCCGACCACGCCGAGACCGTCAAGGGAGCCCTCGTATGTCCGCCACGCACCCCGCCCCGGCCCCCGGCCGTCGCCGTTTCCTGGCGGCGGCCGCCCTGACGCTGGTCGCCGTGACGGCGCTCAGCGGATGCCGGGACGGTCAGGGCGTACGTGACGAGGGCCCGTCCGCCGCCTCCATGTCTCAGCCCGCCGGCGACGCGGTCCGCCAGGCCTCGCCGCCCAGCGGGAACTCGTAGACGGGCCGCCCGTTGTCGCCGCTCGTGCGGAACGGCCGCCCCTTGTCGTCGATCCGCAGCGTCCCGGACCGCGCCCCGCTGGACCAGGACAGCTCCAGGTACCAGCCCACGGAGTACGCCGAGGCGTCGGCTCTGACATGGATGACCTCGGGGTCCGAATCGCTCACCTTGAACGGGAAGTCCCGGTGCCCCGCCGCCGGCACGAGCGCCGGCCGCACCCCGTCCAGGGCGACGGTGAAGAAACGGGCGGGTACGTTCTCGCCGCAGCCGACGCCCGAGGTTCCCATCGCGTAGTCGTTCCAGGCGAGCGGTGAACCCCGTTCCACCGTGCGCACCGCGAGGCTCTCCAGCACCACCGACTCCGAGCCGGTGCCCTTCAGGGTCAGCGTGACGTACTGCTCGCCCGCGGAGACCGCCTGGTGCGCGGACACCCACGCGGTCGCGTCCGACTCCACGGGCGGCGGCGCCACCGCGGCCGGGGCCCGGTCGATCAGATAGCGCTGGGAGCAGGGGCTCTCCCAGGTGTAGGGCTGGGTGGTGACGGTGAACGGGGGCGGCGCGGCGTCGGTGGCCGAGGAGGACCGCGAGGACGACGACGGGGTGCCCGGTGGCGGCACCGCGGAGGTGTGCGGTGCACCGGTCGCCTGGGTGGCGGCGCCCGCGTTCTTGTCGTCGGTCCCGCCGGAGGACAGCCGTACGGCGAGCGCGGTGGCGCCAAGCAGTACGACGACCGCGATCCCGGCGAGGAGAGCGCGCCGCGGGACACGGCGACGACGCGGCGCTGTGACAGGCTCGCCGCCCGGCTCCTCCACCACCGCCCCGGCCGCCCGCTCCGACGGGCCCAACTGCTCCGGCGGTTCCGGCGGTTCTGGCGGCTCTGCCGCGACCGCCCCGGCGACGGCGCCGGCCGCCGCGGCTGCCGCGGTCGCCTCGGCTGGCTTCGCCGCTCCGGTCGGCTTCGCCGCCTTCTCCGACGCGTCCGTCTTCCGCCGCCGCCCCGCGTCCGCCAGTACCCACCGCCGGTGCAGCTCGACCAGTTCCTCGGGGCGGGCCTTGCAGAGCCGGGCGAGGCGTTCCACCGGGGCGTAGTCCGCCGGTACGGCGTCCCCGTTGCAGTAGCGGTGCAGGGTCGACGTACTCATGTGCAGCCGTTTGGCGAGCGTGCCGTAGCTCAGCCCCGAGCGGTCCTTCAGTTCCCGCAGCAGCTCCGCGAAACCGCTTCCCGCCGT
Source organism: Streptomyces sp. Ag109_O5-1 (assembly GCF_003814875.1). Taxonomy (GTDB): domain Bacteria; phylum Actinomycetota; class Actinomycetes; order Streptomycetales; family Streptomycetaceae; genus Streptomyces; species Streptomyces sasae. The sequence goes on from NZ_RKQF01000001.1 coordinate 5,428,660, forward strand.
GCCGTCCGACACCGTTCCTCCGTCCCCCCGCATCCCATTCACCCGTTCCAGGGAAGGGCTGTTCTCCCAGGTCAGAGCCGGTATGACCGTTCCAGTGTCCCTGATCGTCCGGCGGCTGTGGCGGACGGGACGGAGCAACCCACAGGCTGTGGCCATCCAAGCACGCCACCACTCGAAAGAGGATTCGCCCATGCGTACCGCCCGCCGTGTCCGTCTGCTCGCCGCCACCGGTGCCGCCGTCGCCGCCCTCGCCCTCTCGGCCTGCCAGAACGGCACGGGCACGAAGGACGAGGGCACGTCCGGGTCGGCGAACAGCACGTCGGCCTCCTCGACCCCGAAGGCGTCGGAGGACTCCACCGGCGCCACTTCCTCGGGCACCTCCGGCTCCTCCGGCTCCTCCGGCACGAACGCGTCCGGGACCGGCTCGACGGGGTCGGGCACCGGCGGGTCGACGCCCGCGCCCGCCGGCAACTCGGCCGCGAAGAAGCCGGGCAGCGGCGGCGGGAGCGGCACCACGGCCCGGGTCCTCTGCGACGGCTCCAACACCAAGGTCACCGCCCAGCCGGTCTCCCGCCCGCTGAACCACATGCTGCTCACGGTCACCAACACCGGCAGCAAGCTCTGCGACCTGACCTACTACCCCGTCGTCCGCTTCGACGAGATGCAGTGGGTCCCGCAGCCCGACGAGGACACCCACCCGCAGGCGGTCGTCTCCCTCGCGCCGGGTGAGTCCGGGTACGCGGGCGTGCTGCTGTCCGCGGCCGACGGCAGCGGCGACGGCGGCACCACCGGCCACCGGCTGACGATCGCCTTCCAGGGCAGGACGCCGAACAGCAGCGGCGGAGCCTCGGCGACACCGTCGCTGCCGACGAAGGGCATGTACTACGACAGCTCGCTGCGGGTGACGTACTGGCAGCAGAGCCGGGACGACATCAACGGCTGGTGAGCAAGGCTCAGGCCTTGGCGGCGACGCCCGCGTAGACGTTGATGTCGGCGTCGGTGACGTCGTTGATGTCGGCGTACCGGGACCGGTCGATGTCGTCGAGTCCGGCCAGCAGGGCGGGGTCGGGCTGCTCGAGGACGGGGGCCGCGTGGTCGGGGTGCCAGTGGTGGACGGGGACCACGCCCGGGTCGGCGAGGCCGAGGGAGTTCTCCGTGAAGAAACGCTCGACCTCGGCCCTGGACCGCAGCACGAAGGTCAGGCCCCGCTCGGTGTACGACCGCTGGACCCCTTGGATCTTCTCGGGGTTGAGGTCTTCGGTGAGGTGGCTGATGACCAGCCGGCTGCCGGAGGGCAGCGCCTCGACGAGCTCGCTGACGATCGGGTACGCCACCTCGTCCTCGATGAAGTGCAGGATCGCCACCAGGAACAGGGCCATCGGCTGGTCGAAGTCCAGTGTCTTGGCGGCCTGTTCGAGTATCTCCGCCGGGTTCTCGAAGTCGGCGTCGATGTAGTCGGTTCGGCCGTCGGGCCCGCTGGTGAGCAGGGCGCGGGCGTGGGCGAGGACGATCGGGTCGTTGTCCACGTAGACGACCCGGGAGTCGGGGAGGATCCGCTGGGCGATCTGGTGGACGTTCTCCGCGGTGGGCAGCCCGGTACCGATGTCGAGGAACTGGTGGATGCCGTCCTCCGCCGCGAGCCTGGTCACGGCGCGGCGCAGGAAGTCGCGGTTGTGCCTTACGTCGAGGTAGCCGCGCGGGTTGGCGGCGAGGGCGGCGGCAGCGGCGGCGCGGTCGGCGGGGTAGTTGTCCTTGCCGCCGAGGAAGACGTCGTAGATCCGGGCCGGGTGCGGCCTGGTGTTGTCGAACCTCTTTCTCAGCTCGGCGGGATCCTGGCTGAGGGCGTCACCGGACATGGGTGTCTCCCGGACGGTCGGCGAAGGGCGAAGTCGGTCAACAACCTAACGCCATCGGCGACTTGAAAGTGCCCCCGCCCGGATCCCACCGGCCGGGGGCACCGTACGTCCGTTCTCAGCCGAGCATCCGGGCGGCCTCGACGGCCCAGTAGGTGAGGATGTTCTGCGCGCCGGCCCGCTTGATGCCGGTCAGCGTCTCCAGGATGGCCCGGTCGCGGTCGATCCAGCCCTTCTCGGCGGCGGCCTCGACCATCGAGTACTCGCCGGAGATCTGGTAGGCGGCGACCGGTACGTCCACGGAGTCGGCGACGCGCGCGAGGATGTCGAGGTAGGGTCCGGCCGGCTTGACCATCACCATGTCGGCGCCCTCCTCCAGATCCAGGGCCAGCTCGCGCATCGACTCGCGCGCGTTGGCGGGGTCCTGCTGGTAGGTCTTGCGGTCGCCCTTGAGGGACGAGCCGACGGCTTCCCGGAAGGGGCCGTAGAAGGCGGAGGCGTACTTGGCGGTGTAGGCGAGGATCGCGACGTCCTCCCGCCCGATCTGGTCGAGGGCGTCGCGGATGACGCCGATCTGCCCGTCCATCATCCCGCTGGGGCCCACGACATGGGCTCCGGCGTCGGCCTGGACCTGGGCCATCTCGGCGTACCGCTCCAGGGTGGCGTCGTTGTCGACGCGCCCTTCCGAGTCCAGCACCCCGCAGTGTCCGTGGTCGATGGTCTCGTCGAGGCAGACGTCGGACATCACGAGCAGGTCGTCGCCGACCTCGGCGCGCACGTCCCGCAGAGCGACCTGGAGGATCCCGTCCGGGTCGGTGCCGGGGGTGCCGAGGGCGTCCTTCTTGCTCTCCTCCGGCACGCCGAACAGCATGATCCCGGAGATCCCGGCCTCGACGGCCTCCGCGGCGGCCTTCTTCAGACTGTCCCGGGTGTGCTGGACGACACCGGGCATGGCGGCGATCGGCACGGGCTCGGCGATGCCTTCGCGGACGAACGCCGGGAGGATGAAGTCCGCGGGGTGCAGCCGGGTCTCGGCGACCATGCGCCGCATGACGGGGGAGGTCCGCAGCCGACGCGGCCGCGTGCCGGGGAAGGATCCGTACTTCGTCATGCTCCCTACGCTACGCCCGTCACATGGGCGCGCTTGCCGACGCGGCGTCGGCGCCCCCGCACGTACGGAGGCGCCGGGGGCCACGTCATCGTCACGGCGGTGGGCACCCGGGCCCTCCTGGCAGTGGTCACGGACGAGGGCGTCGACGGCCTGGCCTTCGACCGCGAGATCCCGACAGTGGTCGCAGACCTGAAGAAGATCCTGGACAACGACACGGCGTAGGCAGGGGCCGGCCGTGCGCTCAGGAAGCGGGCGGCGGTGTCCCCACGCAGTCGACGGAGAGGCGCCGCCCGAGGACAAGGCACCCGCCCCCTGCCGGACCGCACCAGCACAGCCCTTGCCGTCAGGGGAAGTCCGGGCACTCCTCGGCAAAGCCCTGCGAGACGGGCTGCCATATGCCCTGGTCCTCGCGCACGCTCAGTCGATCCGCTTCCTGCGCGGTCTCGATCAGCTGAGCGGTGGTCAGGGGGACGGCCGCCGCGAAGACCCGTCCGACGTGGTGACAGTGCAGCACCGGGCGGAGTTCCTCCGAGTACGGTTCATCGGCGACCGCGAAGAGATCGGGCAGGGTCCAGCCCAGCGGACCTGCTACGGCAGACAGCTGCTGCCGGCGGTGCGGACTCGGGTCCCAACGCCACACCATCCCGTACAGCGTGCTGAGGGACAGGCCCATGAACGGCAGTTCGCGGATGCCGAAGCCGCGGTTTCGGATCAGTGCGCCGAGCACGGCGGCAAACCTGGTCTCGGCGGGACGCGGACTCGGCCACGCCGGCTGGACGAAGGGTTCTGGAGCGGCGACGCGGGGCAGTGAGCGGACGAATGCCTCCAGCGCGGCGAGCTCCGAGTGGTCGCAGTAACTGACGCGGTAGGCGAACTGCCTCATGACCCTGGCGTCACGCTCCGGGGGAAGGAGTTCCGCCGGCACCGGCCGGCCCGCGACGACGAGAAGGTCGGCGACCGGTATGTCGAGTTCGGCGGCGAGTTCGGTCAGTCGCTGCGGAGCGGTCTCGGTTCCGCTCGCGGCGAGGCCGCTCAGGATGGTGGCCCGTTCCATGCGAGGAAGGTACCGGGCCGGCTCCCCGGACGGCCGGGGCCGCATGAGTCCGCGGTCGGGACTCACCTTCGGTGACCGCCGGAGGCCGGAAACTCAGGCGACCGATGCCCTGAAGGGATCGGTGGGGATGATCTCCGCCTGGTCGAAGAGCCACTCCAGCGCCTCGTGTCCGTGATGCCTGCGGAACTCGATCTCGGCGGCCGTCACAGGCAGGGCCCACAGGATGCGGGCGTGGCCCCCGGGAACCGGACAGTGTTCGAGGTCGGGTCCGTGGAGGTAGGGCAGACTGATCAGCAGGTGATCGCAGGTCGAACCCGGCACCCACGGTTCACCGATGGGCATGCTGTGCTCCACATCGAGCCGATGCCCTCCGCAGTGGTAATAGGCGATCATCGCCATCAGCTCGATGAACCGCCGGTCGCGGGCATGGGCGGTCATGACGAACTCAGGACCGTGGCCGTCCTTCTCCATCGCGGCCCAGCACCCGGCGGTCACATAGGCCCAGCTGTCGCTGCGGGGGCCGGGCCCCACAACGAGAACGCGCAGGGCGGGCACCACCTCTCGCCGCCCCGGCCCGAGGTCGTGGTCGACGACCTCCACGGAGTGCCCCGCGAAGAACGCCCGGACATGCGACTCAACAGCCTCCGCGGCCGGCAGCCTCGCATCGATCACCCCGCGATCATCCCAGACCGCGCGACGGACCCCTGAGGCTCACTCATGCGCGTGGCCCGCACCCCATGTCAGGGGAACGGGCCACGCGGCCTCGCCTCACTCAGGTGGTACGCCGCCGCCGGGCTCCCGGCCGCCGTTCGCTCGGCCGTGTCACCGGGTCCCCGGCCTCCAGCGCGCTCGCGCGGCGCCGCAGGCCGAACTCGGCCAGGGCCTCCGCCAGCTTGCCCACGGACGGCTCCGGAGCCATCACGTCCACCCGCAACCCGTGCTCCTCGGCCGTCTTGGCCGTGGCCGGGCCGATGCACGCGATGACCGTCACGTTGTGCGGCTTCCCGGCGATGCCCACCAGGTTCCGCACGGTCGAGGACGACGTGAAGAGGACCGCGTCGAAGCCGCCGCCCTTGATCGCCTCGCGGGTCTCCGCCGCCGGCGGCGACGCCCGCACGGTGCGGTACGCCGTGACGTCGTCGACCTCCCAGCCCAGCTCGATCAGCCCGGCGACCAGCGTCTCCGTGGCGATGTCGGCGCGCGGCAGGAAGACGCGGTCGATCGGGTCGAAGACCGGGTCGTAGGGCGGCCAGTCCTCCAGCAGGCCCGCGGCCGACTGCTCGCCGCTCGGCACCAGGTCCGGCTTCACGCCGAAGGCGACCAGCGCCTTGGCGGTCTGCTCGCCGACCGCCGCGACCTTGATGCCCGCGAAGGCGCGCGCGTCCAGGCCGTACTCCTCGAACTTCTCCCGGACCGCCTTGACGGCGTTGACCGAGGTGAAGGCGATCCACTCGTACCGTCCGGTGACGAGCCCCTTGACCGCGCGCTCCATCTGCTGGGGCGTGCGGGGCGGCTCGACGGCGATCGTCGGCACCTCGTGCGGCACGGCGCCGTACGACCGCAGCTGGTCGGAGAGGGACACCGCCTGCTCCTTGGTGCGCGGCACGAGCACCTTCCAGCCGAACAGCGGCTTGGACTCGAACCACGACAGCTGGTCGCGCTGCGCGACGGAGGACCGCTCGCCGACCACGGCTATCACCGGCCGGCCGCCGTCCGGCGACGGCAGCACCTTCGCCTGCTTCAGCGTCTGCGCGATCGTGCCCAGGGTGGCGGTCCAGGTCCGCTGCCGGGTCGTCGTACCGGCAACGGTGACCGTCAGCGGGGTGTCCGGCTTGCGACCCGCGGCGACCAGCTCACCGGCGGCCGCGGCCACCGAGTCGAGCGAGGTCGACACGACGACCGTGCCGTCCGAGGCGCCGACCTCGGTCCAGCACCGGTCGGAGGCCGTCCGTGCGTCCACGAAGCGGACGTCGGCGCCCTGCGCGTCGCGCAGCGGCACACCGGCGTACGCGGGCACGCCCACGGCCGCCGCGACACCCGGCACGACCTCGAAGGGCACACCGGCGGCTGCGCAGGCGAGCATTTCCTCGGTCGCGTACGTATCAAGTCCCGGGTCCCCGGACACCGCACGGACGACCCGCCTGCCACCCCGCGCGGCCTCCATGACAAGATGAGCCGCATCCCGCACGGGCGGGAGGGAAGCGGTCGTTGACGCGCCGTCAACAACCGTGAGTTGAGGCGTGCCTGTGCCCTTGTACGGGTCCGACGCGGAATCCGGACTCGTGGGCACGACGGAGACGCCCTGCCTGGCGTGGGCCCTGATCACGTCGAGCACGTCGTGCTCGGCGACCAGGACGTCCGCGCTGGACAGTGCCTCCACGGCACGCAAGGTCAGCAGTCCCGGATCCCCGGGTCCGGCACCCAGGAAGGTGACGTGCCCGTGATCGAGGCCGACGGGAAGGTTGGTGGGGCTCACTGTGCTCGCTCCCCCATCAGACCGGCCGCGCCCTGGGCAAGCATCTCGGCGGCGAGTTCGCGACCGAGCGCCGTCGCCTGGTCGTATGTCTCGGGCACGGGACCGGTGGTGGACAACTGCACCATCCGTGTGCCGTCGGTCGTGCCGACGACTCCACGCAGGCGCATTTCCTTGACAATCTGCCCGTCGGCCAGAAGGTCGGCCAGCGCGCCCACAGGGGCGGAGCAGCCGGCCTCCAGGGCGGCGAGCAGTGATCGCTCGGCGGTCACGGCGACCCGCGTGAACGGGTCGTCGAGTTCCCCGAGCGCGGCGACCAGCGACGCGTTGTCCGCGACGCATTCGATCGCCAGTGCCCCCTGGCCGGGGGCGGGCAGAACCGTGTCGACCGACAGGAAGTCGGTCACCTCGTCGATGCGGCCGATGCGGCTGAGGCCGGCCGCGGCCAGCACCACCGCGTCGAGCTCGCCGTCGCGCACATATCCGATCCGGGTGTCGACGTTCCCCCGGATCGGGACGGTCTCGATGTCGAGCCCGTGGGTGCGGGCGTACGCGTTCAGCTGCGCCGTCCGGCGCGGTGAACCGGTGCCGATGCGCGCCCCGCGCGGCAGGTCGGTGAACTTCAGCGCGTCCCGGGCGACGATCACGTCCCTCGGGTCCTCGCGCAGCGGTATGGCGGCCAGCGCCAGCTCTTCGGGCTGGGTGGTCGGGAGGTCCTTGAGCGAGTGAACCGCGAAGTCGACCTCGCCGCGCAGCAGCGCGTCCCGCAGGGCGGTCACGAAGACCCCCGTGCCGCCGATCTGCGCGAGGTGCTCGCGGGAGGTGTCGCCGTAGGTGGTGATCTCGACGAGCTCGACGGGCCGTCCGGTCACCTGGCTCACGGCCTCGGCCACTTGCCCGGACTGGGCCATGGCGAGTCTGGATCGCCTGGTCCCCAGTCGCAGTGGATTGTCACTCATGCCGGTCGGTCCTTCTTGTCTGTGCTGTCCACGGCCCGGGAGACGGCGGCGACCGTCTCGGGGTCGAGGTCGAACAGGGTGCGCAGCGCGTCCGCGTACCCGGCGCCGCCGGGCTCGGCCGCGAGCTGCTTGACCCGTACGGTCGGCGCGTGCAGCAGCTTGTCGACGACCCGGTGCACGGCCTGCCGGATCTCCCCGCGCTGGCGTTCGTCCAGGTCGGGAAGGCGTCCGTCGAGCCGAGCGATCTCACCGGCCACCACATCGGCGGCCATGGTGCGCAGGGCGACCACGGTCGGCGTGATGTGCGCGGCCCGCTGCGCCGCCCCGAACGCGGCCACCTCGTCCGAAACGATACGGCGGACCTGGTCCACGTCGGCGGCCATCGGGGCGTCGGCCGACGCCTCCGCCAGCGACTCGATGTCGACCAGGCGCACACCGGCCAGCCGGTGCACGGCCGCGTCGATGTCGCGGGGCATGGCGAGGTCGAGGAGGAAGAGCGCGGGGGCGGGGCGTACGAACCCGGCGACCGGCTCCGGCCTGCGCCGCTCGGGGATCCGGCCGACACGGGCGGCGGCCCTGGCGAGCGCGCCGATCAGCTCGGCTTCGGCTTCGACTGCGGCTTCGGGGGTCTCGGCCGTACGACGGCCGGCCTCCCGGATGTCCACTGTCCCGTTGTCCACCCAGGCCGCGTGCTGCTCCAGCTCGGCGGCGGCCATCCCGGCGACCGCGGCCTCGCCCATCACGGAGAAACCGCTCTGCGCGGCGGTGAGGTCGAGCGGGCAGTTCTCGTCGGTGCCGAGGCTGGTGGCGGGCAGCGGCTTCGGCGTCGCCGGCAGGTCCGTGTCGATCTCGGCAACGGGCTCACCGGTCCGTCCCTCGATCGCCGCCGCGATCACCTCGGCGGTGAGGACCAGCCCCGTCGCCCCGGTACAGGAGACGGCGATGTCGGCACGTGTCAGCTCGCCCGGCACCGAGTCCATCGGTACCGCGCGGGCCGTCACGTGCGTGTCGTCGCCCTCGTTCAGGATCTGTGCGAGCCGCTCCGCGCGGTCCGGCGTCCGGTTGGCCACGACGATCTCCGTGACCCCCGCCCGGGCGAGCGTCGCGGCGGCCAGCGAGGACATCGAACCGGCGCCGATGACCAGCGCCTTCTTGCCCTTGGCCCAGCTCTGCACATCGCCGCCGGCGGCGAGCTGCTCAAGCCCGAAGGTGACCAGGGACTGTCCGGCCCGGTCGATCCCGGTCTCGGAGTGGGCGCGCTTGCCGACCCGCAGCCCCTGCTGGAACAGGTCGTTCATCAGCCGCCCGGCGCTGTGCAGCTCCTGCGCCTTGGCGAGCGAGTCCTTTATCTGGCCGAGGATCTGTCCCTCGCCGACGACCATCGAGTCCAGCCCGCAGGCCACCGAGAACAGATGGTGGACGGCCCGGTCCTCGTAGTGCACGTAGAGATACGGGGTGAGCTCGTCGAGCCCCACTCCGCTGTGCTGGGCGAGCAGCGTGGACAGCTCGGCGACCCCGGCGTGGAACTTGTCGACGTCGGCGTAGAGCTCGATGCGGTTGCAGGTGGCGAGCACCGCGGCCTCGGTGGCCGGTTCGGCCGCGACCGTGTCCTGGACCAGCTTGATCTGGGCGTCCGCGCCGAGCGCGGCCCGTTCCAGAACGCTGACCGGGGCGCTGCGGTGGCTCAGCCCGACGACGAGGAGACTCATGCCGGCATCACGGCGGGTACGTCCCCGTCGGGTCCCTGCTCGTCGGAGTCGTGGTGCGGGGCGGCGGGCGCAGCCGTGCCCTCGTGTTCCTCGCCGGCCTTGCGCTGCTCGTGGAAGGCGAGGATCTGCAGCTCGATGGAGAGGTCGACCTTGCGCACGTCGACGCCGTCCGGGACGGAGAGCACGGTCGGCGCGAAGTTCAGGATGGAGGTCACCCCGGCGGCCACCAGGCGGTCGCAGACCTGCTGGGCGACGCCCGGCGGGGTGGTGATCACGCCGATGGAGACGCCGTTGTCGGAGATGATCTTCTCCAGGTCGTCACTGTGCTGCACGGCGATCCCGGCGACCTGCCGTCCGGCCATCGCGGGATCGGCGTCGATCAGCGCGGCGACCCGGAAACCACGCGAGGCGAACCCGCCGTAGTTGGCCAGGGCGGCGCCGAGGTTACCGATACCGACGATCACAACCGGCCAGTCCTGCGTGAGGCCCAGCTCACGGGAGATCTGGTAGACGAGATACTCGACGTCGTAGCCGACACCGCGCGTTCCGTAAGAACCCAGGTAAGAGAAGTCCTTGCGCAGCTTGGCGGAGTTGACCCCCGCGGCCGCGGCCAGCTCTTCGGAGGAGACCGTGGGGACCGAGCGCTCCGACAGTGCGGTCAGAGCACGGAGGTACAGCGGAAGCCTGGCGACAGTGGCCTCGGGGATACCTCGGCTGCGGGTCGCCGGTCGGTGAGTTCGGCCAGTTGCCACGGTGCTCCAACGTGTTGAGCGGGGCTGCGGACGGTCACACGTACCCGGACCGCCCCGTCGACAGCAGGCTATGTCTTTGTGAACGCGTGCACAAAGATGGTGTCCGTTTTGCCCGGCCAACGTGACCGGGGTCACGCACCCTCTGCGCAGTCGCAGGGAACCGGCGCACACGCGCTCACGCTCCACCTCGGATGGGGGCAAAACCGTACACACTCCTTACAAATCCCGCCCCCGAGACCAAGCCGCCGTCGATCCTAAGCGACTTTCCGGCCTGTTTGGACTAGTCGGTCAGTGCCTTGCGGAGGCGCTCTTCGTTCACGCGCCAGAAGGTGTGCTGTTCACCGTCGACGAGTACGACCGGGATCTGCTCCCAGTACTTCTCGTGCAGGTGCGGATCCTGGGCGATGTCCTTCTGCTCCCAGGGAACGCCGAGGTCACCGCACACCTTCTCGACCACGACCTGTGCGTCATCACACAGATGACAGCCCGGCTTACGGATGAGGGTGACCAATTGCGCACGAGGCGCGGGCGCCTTCCGGCCAAAGAGGGGACTCATGACGTCCATTGTCCCGCCCCAGGCAGGGCATGTCCGCCGTCTTCTGCACGGCTTGCTCGCCCTGCTCCCGCACGGCTTCCTCACCTTGCTTAACGGCCCTGTCGCGGAGAGTTCACACCCATCCAACTCCCGTGACTCCGGAACCACCGAACAGACTGGCTATGCTCACGACATGGCCGCTCTCGGATGGCTCACTCCCCGTAGGCGCTCCGCCACGGCGCGGAGCGTGTTGGCAGGCGAGGCCTCGGCGGAGGCTGCGCGCAAGAACCAGGAAGCGTCGGCATCGGCTCCGGCCGGAGAGGCCGAGGAACCGGAGTTCCCGGTGCTCGGCGACGACAAGGCCGCCGCGTTCTTCGACCTGGACAACACGGTGATGCAGGGCGCCGCGATCTTCCACTTCGGCCGGGGGCTCTACAAGCGGAAGTTCTTCGAAACCCGCGACCTGGCCAGGTTCGCCTGGCAGCAGGCGTGGTTCCGGCTGGCCGGCGTCGAGGACCCCGAGCACATGCAGGACGCCCGCGACTCCGCGCTGTCGATCGTCAAGGGCCACCGGGTCGCCGAGCTCGAGACCATCGGCGAGGAGATCTACGACGAGTACATGGCCGAGCGCATCTGGCCCGGCACCCGCGCCCTCGCCCAGGCCCACCTGGACGCGGGCCAGAAGGTGTGGCTCGTCACGGCCGCGCCGGTGGAGATCGCCGGGGTGATCGCCCGCCGGCTGGGCCTGACCGGAGCGCTGGGCACGGTGGCGGAGTCGGTGGACGGCGTCTACACCGGCAAGCTCGTCGGCGAGCCCCTGCACGGCCCGGCGAAGGCGGAGGCGGTACGCGCCCTGGCCGCGGCCGAGGGCCTCGACCTCTCCCGCTGCGCGGCCTACAGCGACTCCCACAACGACATCCCGATGCTGTCGCTGGTCGGTCACCCGTATGCCATCAACCCGGACACGAAGCTGCGCAAGCACGCGCGCGAGATGGACTGGCGGCTCCGCGACTACCGGACGGGCCGGAAGGCCGCGAAGGTGGGGATCCCGGCGGCTGCGGGAGTCGGCGCGGTCGCCGGTGGCACGGCGGCGGCGATCGCTTTGAGCCGACGGCGGCGGTAGTCAGGGCGACCGGCGGAGTCTCGCCGTAGGGGCTGCGGGTCGTACACCGGCTGCGGCCGAGTGGGGTTTGCTCGCGCCCACGCGGCGGAGCCGCACACCGACAACGCCCCGCGCCCCTTACGGGGCGCTTCACAGCCGTGTCTTTTTTCGGCTGCGCCGCCCCCGCGCGCCCGAATTATCGCGCGCCTGCCCCAACACGCCCTCGACTCCGCCTGAACACGCACCTTTCTGATCAACAATCAGTCACTCTACGGCACTTGAACCATCTCAAATCGGTTAGAGAAGCGACGCAATCGATGATTTGAGCAACTCGGTGTAGCAGTGCCTGCACGAAGCGTTATTCTCCTCAGACGCAAACCGGTACCCCTCCGTCGCTACGACGGGTGAACGGTTCCGCACTGCACGTGATGAAAGCTCTGCCTCTGGGAGTCCCGTGTACCCACACGTCGGGGTTGACGCCTCGGGCCTGGCTACGCTGCGCGCAACGGTCGCGACGGCCAAAGAGACGCTGCGCGGCCTCGTCCCCACCGCGTACGCCGTCCCCGCCTTCGCCACGGCCGCCCCCGTGGGCCCGTGCTACGCACTGGCCGACGGCGGCGCCGCCGTCGGCAGACGCGGCCGTCCGACCGGCGGCTCCGCCACCACCCGCCGCCCGGCCGCGGACAGCGACAGCGCCCGGATGATGGATCTCGTGGAGCGCGCCCAGGCCGGCGAGGCCGACGCCTTCGGCCGCCTCTACGACCAATACAGCGACACCGTGTACCGCTACATCTACTACCGGGTCGGCGGCAAGGCGACCGCCGAGGACCTGACCAGCGAGACGTTCCTGCGCGCGCTGCGCAGGATCGGCACCTTCACCTGGCAGGGCCGCGACTTCGGCGCCTGGCTGGTGACCATCGCCCGCAACCTGGTCGCCGACCACTTCAAGTCGAGCCGCTTCCGCCTGGAGGTGACCACCGGCGAGATGCTCGACGCCAACGAGGTCGAGCGCTCCCCGGAGGACTCCGTCCTGGAGTCCCTCTCCAACGCGGCACTGCTCGACGCCGTACGGCGCCTCAACCCCCAGCAGCAGGAGTGCGTGACGCTCCGCTTCCTCCAGGGCCTCTCGGTGGCCGAGACCGCCCGGGTGATGGGCAAGAACGAAGGCGCCATCAAGACCCTCCAGTACCGGGCCGTGCGCACCCTCGCCCGGCTCCTCCCGGACGACGCACGCTGACGCGGGCACCCTGGGCGATCGTCAACTCACGTTGCGTGAAAGCGTGTTGCTATTCTCAGCCGATCACCGGCCGTCCGTAACCCAAGTGCCGAGCCGCTCGTTGTGCGGGATACAGGCTCCCTGTGGTCACGTCCAGCAAGACCCTGATCACACGATCGTGTGGACTGGTCGAGGGCGTGCAACCCTCAGGACCCCCTGGGGAGTCGACCGTCATGACGAGAGGAGGTGCCGCCAGTGATCGCGAACGTATCGGCACACCGGCGGGCGAACGCCTTCGCCCAGGCTCTGGAGGAGCAGCCCGACCGGGATCCGGCGGCCGAGCCGTCCGAGGGACCGGCGGGCGATCCACCTGCCGCAGCGGACCGGGCCGAACGGACCGAGCACGGCGAGCTGTTGGCCCTGGCCACAGGGCTGGCCGCACTGCCCAAGCCGGAGCTCGACCCGGAGGTCAAGGTCGTCCAGCGGGCCCAGCTGGTGGCCGCAATGGAGGCCATGCTGGCGGAGGGCACCCTGGGCGGGGCGGCGGACACGTCCGTGCCCGGACAAAGGTCGGGCAGGTCCAAGGGCGCGCATCGGGCGAGTCCGCTGGGCAAACTGCGACCGCGTTCCCGGCTCACCAAGGGGCTCGCCGCGGGCGGCCTGAGCGTCGGCGTGGCCGCCGGAGCCTTCGGCGGAGTCGCCGCCGCCAGCTCCGACGCCCTGCCCGGCGATTCGCTGTACGGCCTCAAACGGGGCATCGAGGACTTCAGGCTCAACTATCTGACCGACGGCGACGACCAGCGCGGCCAGACCTACCTCGACCAGGCCTCGACCCGGTTGATGGAGGCCCGCCGGCTGATGGACCGGGGCCGGGGCGGTCACCTCGACCACGAGTCGATCGGTGAGATCCGCCGCACCCTGTCCGGAATGCAGCAGGACGTCACCGAGGGCCACCGCCTGCTCCACGCGGCGTACGAGCGCGACCCGAACTCCCTGGGCCCCATCCAGGCCCTGTCCACCTTCGCCCAGTCCCACCGCGAGGCCTGGGGCGCCCTGAGCGCCACGCTCCCGCCCCAGCTGGGGGACGTCAGCCAGCAGGTGTCGTCGGTCTTCGCCGCCATAGACGAAGAGGTGGCCCCGCTGCAGTCCCTGCTCCCCCAGCCGCCCCAGAGCACCGGGAGCGGCTCCGGCAGACAGGGCTCCGGCACGGCGTCCACCGGCTCCTCCGGCAGCCACCGGTCGACGGCCCCGTCGTCCTCCGGCGGTTCCTCCTCGGGCCACGAGTCAGGCACCGGCAGCCCTAGCGGCTCGGCCTCCGGCAGCGCCGACGACGGTCTGATCGGCGGCACCACGGGCGGCCTCCTCGACCCCCCGAAGACCGGCACGAGCAGCCCGTCCCCGTCGAAGAGCGCATCCAGCGAACCGGACGTGACCTTGCCCCCGCTGCTGCCGGGCCTGCTGCCGGGCCTGGGCATCGACAGCGAGAACACCGGCAACTAGGCAAGGAGGGCGCACCCCCGCGCACCCAAGGCGGCGCAGCCGCCGTTTGGGGGCGCGGGGCTGTGTCTGATATGCGGCTCCGCCGCGCGGGCGCGACCAGCCCCCACTCACCCGCACCCAAAACTCAACGCATCGCAGCTCAGAAAAAGACCGACCGCCGCTGCACAAGCAACTTGTACAGCGTGTGCTGGATCTGCTCCCGCACCTGATCCGTCAGGTTGAACATCAGCATCGGATCCTCGGCCGCCTCCGGCGGATAGCCCTCCGTAGCGATCGGCTCCCCGAACTGGATCGTCCACTTCGTCGGCAGCGGCACCGCCCCCAACGGCCCCAGCCAGGGAAACGTCGGCGTCAACGGGAAGTACGGAATCCCGAGCACCCGAGCCAGCGTCTTCGCGTTGCCGATCATCGGATAGATCTCCTCGGCTCCCACGATGGAGCAGGGAATGATCGGCGCCCCCTTCCGCAGCGCGGTCGACACGAACCCACCCCGCCCGAACCGCTGCAGCTTGTACCGCTCGCCGAACGGCTTCCCGATGCCCTTGAACCCCTCCGGCATCACCCCGACCAGCTCGCCCTGCCCCAGCAGCCGTTCCGCGTCCTCCGCGCACGCGAGCGTGTGCCCCAGCTTCCGCGCCAGCTCGTTGACGACCGGCAGCACGAAGACCAGGTCCGCCGCGAGCAGCCTGAGGTGACGATTCGCCGGATGGTGGTCGTGCACGGCGACCTGCATCATCAGCCCGTCCAGCGGCAGCGTCCCGGAGTGGTTGGCGACGATCAGCGCACCGCCCTCGGCCGGGATGTTCTCGATGCCCTTCACATCGACCCGGAAGTATTTCTCGTACACCGGCCGCAGCAACGACATCAGGACCTGGTCGGTCAGCTCCGCGTCGTAGCCGAAGTCGTCGACCTCGTAGTCCCCGGTCAACCGCCGCCGCAGAAACGCGAGACCGCGCGCCACGCGCCGCTCCAGGTCGGCGTCGTCGTGCGGCTGCTCCGCGCCCGTCTCAGGGCTCTCCCGGGTCACATGCACATCTTCCTGCGCCGGGATCCGCCCGGCGAGAGGCTGGACCTCACGTACCGTCCCCACATCACGCGCCATCGCCTGCTCGCCGCCGCCCTTGCGCCGGCTCCCCGCACCCCGGCGCCGCGTCGGCCGCTGCACGGCAGCCCCGCGGGACCGGTCGTCGTCGAACGGAATGACCTTGGCGTCCGCCATTGTTGTTGCGCTCCTCAGTTGGCGCTCTGGGTCGGAGGATTCGTCGCGGTCCGCGCCGGCGTCTGCCCGCCGCTCAGGACGGGCAGCGCGGCGATCCGGTCGACGGCCGCGGCCACCGCCTGCGGCGGCAGCAGCCCCGGGGTCTGGGCGCGCACGAAGTCCGCGAACGTCTCCGCCGTCGTGTACTTCGGCTTGAATCCCAGCGTCTCGCGCATCTGGTCGGTGGACACCACCCGGCCGTGTGTCAGCAGCCGGATCTGTTCGGGCGAGAAGTCGCTCATGCCGAGCGTCCGCACCAGGGACCCGGCCCAGGTGACCGCCGGCAGCAGCAACGGCACGGTGGGCCGCCCCAGCCGCCGCGAGCACTGCGAGAGCAGCAGCACACCGTCACCGGCGATATTGAACGTGCCGCTGTTCAGCGTCCCCCGCTCCGGCTCGTGCGAGGCGATCCGCAGTACCTCGACGACATCGTCCTCGTGCACGAACTGCAGCCGCGGGTCGTACCCGAGGACGGTGGGCAGCACGGGCAGTGAGAAATAGGAGGCGAGCGGGGTATCGGCGGTCGGGCCGAGAATATTGGCGAACCGCAGCACGCACACGGCCACATCGGGCCGCCGGCGCGCGAACCCCCGCACATACCCCTCCACCTCCACCGTGTCCTTGGCGAACCCGCCGCTGGGCAGCGATTTCGGCGGCGTCGTCTCCGTGAACACGGCCGGATCCTTCGGCGCGGAGCCGTACACATTCGTACTGGACTTGATCACCAGCCGCTTCACGTTCGGCGACTTCTGACAGGCGCCGAGCAGTTGCATGGTGCCGATGACGTTGGTCTCTTTGACGGTGGCCCGGCTTCCGCTGCCGAGCGGTGTTCCGGTCACGTCCATGTGGACGACGGTGTCGGCACCGCTCTCGGCGAGAACCCGCGCGATACTCGGCTGCCGGATATCGGTCTGGATGAAGTCCGCCCCGCCCAGATGGTGCTCCGGCGCCACCGCGTCCACGGCGACGACCCGGTCCACCTCGGGGTCACGCTGAATGCGTCGTACGAACCGGCCCCCGAGCTGACGGGCCACTCCGGTCACGAGCACGACCTTCCCCAAGATCAGCGCCTTTCTTCCGTGTTCCCGTATGCGGGCCAACTTAGCGGGTCGGTGTTGCGCTGGCATGACCCCCAGCAGGCCACACCGCACCACTGCGGCCGGAAAACGCACGTGGCCCCCCACCGTACTGGTGGGGGGCCACACACAAGCTCTCGCGGCTCGTGCCGTAATTACTTCTTGTTACGACGCTGAACGCGCGTGCGCTTGAGCAGCTTGCGGTGCTTCTTCTTGGCCATCCGCTTGCGCCGCTTCTTGATAACAGAGCCCACGACTACCCTCGCTCACTTCTCATCACTCGGTGCTGGGCGCCATGGGCCCATACGACCTACGAGGGGCTAGCCTACCCGTCCGAGCGCTGAGGTCGTAATCGAGGTGCTCCGGGTATCCCGAAATAGCCGTCAGGCGGTCTCCACCCCCACATAGCTCTCGCGAAGGTACTCGTGTACCGCTTGCTCGGGGACGCGGAAGGACCGCCCCACCCGGATCGCGGGCAGATGACCGCTGTGCACCAGCCGGTACACGGTCATCTTCGACACTCGCATCACCGCGGCAACCTCCGCCACGGTAAGGAACACAACCTCGTTGAGAGGCCTCTGGTCTGCAGCCATGTCACACCCGAACCTTCCGCACTCGACGGGCCACCGGCTTCCCCTTCCGGTGACTCTTCGTCGTTGCGTGCTCACTCCCCAATGTAGGGGCGGGTGATGCGAGTGGGGAAGAGGTGCACCCATCGGCGGCCTACTGTGACAGACACGCCCGATTGAGTACGTAGCGGGTAAGCGGCGTGTAGTAATCAGACCGCACGCCGTCATCAACCGGAACGGCGACGGACACGGTCCCCTCTGCCTCCCCCACAAAGACCGCGGGGTCATCCGTATCCGCAAGACCAATGGCCTCAAACCCGAGCTGACCTGCACCGCAGACCCAGCCATGGTCCCCGACCACGAGCTCGGGCAACGGCCCGCCGGCGCCCGCCGCCGCATCCAGCGCCACCCGAACCGGCAGCGGCGAATGCGTGTGCGCACCCGGCGCACAACCGGGGCGTTCACGGCCCACTTCTCTCATGAACCCGATACCTCGTACGTAATCGAGGTTGCACGTACGTAGACCGAACCGGGTCGTTATGTCGACACAGCGACCCTGCGCAGGGGTGAGGACCTCACATCCCGCCGCCGACAACGCGTCCGCGAGACCGGCGTAGAACCCGATCAGCCGATGCGGATGCCCGGTCCCGAACAGCACGGGCGCACGACGCCGGGCAACGTCCCCCACTCGCTCGGCGAAGGCGTCCAGCGCGGCCACCGTGCGTCCGGGATCGATCACATCATGCCCTGAAACACACCGCGGATCGTCCGAAACCCCGCACTTGGCAGCCATCAACCGAACCAACTCCGCTTCCCCCCATCCCCCTTGTGGATCGATCCCGATCAACACCCGAGGATCCCGAGCGGCGAACAGCCGATAACTCCGAAGACTCCGCTCCCGGGAGGTGCCCACCACCCCGGCAAGCCGAACAGCCACCAGATACGCACGAAGCTCACCAACACTCAACACGGCTGAGATGGTGACGGACAAAGCCCCGGAAGAACCTGGAAACGGGGCAACACCGCACGGTTGGCCCAACGACCAGTCGCACTCCCAGCCGCATCAGCCACACCCCAGCCCGTCCGGGGGTACCCCCTCTGGGGGAGTTCGAGAACGAAGGCCGGTCCGCACCCCCTCCAGCCCGTCCGGCGCTTGAGGACGAGGCCGTTCAGGCCGAAGCGGGGGTCTGGGGGCGGCAGCCCCCAGGACGGGGCCCACCCGGCGGGGGTCGAAGGGGGCGCAGCCCCCTGGTGATGGGACGGGTAGGGGCGGCGGGGGCGAGAAAACCCCTACGCCAGCAGCCCCCGCAGCGGGAACACCGCCCGCCGGGTGGCCAGCACCGCCTGGTCCAGGCGATCGGCCGGGTCGTACCCCGACTCCCACGACGCCCACCCCACCGGCCACCGACCGTCCGTCATCCGCCCCGGTCCCAACTGCCGAGTCCGGGCGAACACTTCCTGCCGCCACCCCTCGGGAACCAGCGTCTCGGGCTCGATCTCCCGCCCCGCCGCGATCCCCACCAGATGCGTCCAGGACCGGGGCACGACATCCACCACCTCGTAGCCACCCCCGCCCAGCGCGACCCACTTCCCCCCGGCGTACTCGTGCGCCAGCTCATGACACGCCACCTGCGCGGCCCGCTGCGCGTCCAGCGACACGGCGAGATGCGCCAACGGATCCTCGAAGTGCGTGTCGGCCCCGTGCTGGGTGACCAGCACCTGCGGCCGGAAGTCGGCGACAAGCTCCGGCACGACCGCATGGAACGCCCGCAACCACCCCGCGTCCCCGGTCCCCGCCGGCAACGCCACATTCACGGCGGCCCCCTCCCCCGCCCCGGCCCCGACCTCCTGCGGCCACCCGGTCTGCGGGAACAACGTACGGGGATGCTCGTGCAGCGAGATCGTCAGAACCCGCGGATCCTCCCAGAACGCGGCCTGCACCCCGTCCCCGTGGTGCACGTCCACATCCACATAGGCGACCCGCTCGGCACCGAGCTCCAGCAGCCGGGCGATGGCGAGCGAGGCGTCGTTGTAGATGCAGAACCCGGAAGCCGCCCCGGGCATCGCATGGTGCAGCCCGCCCGAGAAGTTCACGGCGTGATCGGCATCCCCCCGCCACACCGCCTCGGCCGCCGCCACCGACTGCCCGGCGATCAGCGCGGACACCTCGTGCATCCCGGCGAAGGCGGGATCGTCCACCGTGCCCAGCCCGTACGACTGGTCGGCCGCCGCAGGGTCCGCCGAGGCCGCCTTCACGGCCTCGATGTAGTCCTCCCGGTGCACCAGCCGCAGCGTCGACTCCCCGGCCGGCTTCGCCGCGACGACCTCCACCGCCCGGTCCAGCCCGAAGGCACTGACCAGACTCCGGGTCAACGCCAGCCGGACCGGATCCATCGGATGACCCGGACCGAAGTCATAGCCCGTTACTTGCTCGTCCCACATCAGCTGTGCGCGGCCGCTCATGCCCGCCACCGTATCGGTCCGACCTGGTCGCGAACGAACGGGCGTACACCAACGTCACCAGCACCAACACCATCGGCACCAGCATCGCCCCGCGATAGCTCCACGCATCGCCCAGAGCACCCACCAACGGCGAACCGATCAGGAACCCGACGTAGTTGAAGATGTTCAGCCGGGCGATGGCCGCGTCCGAAGCCCCCGGGAAGAGCCGCCCCGCCGCCGCGAAGGTCTGCGGCACCAGCACACACAACCCCAGCCCCAGCAGAGTGAACCCGGCCATCCCGACCCACGCCCCGGGCGCGACCGCCACCACCACGAACCCCGCGGCCGCCACCAGCGCCCCGAGCCGTACGACGGTGACGGCCCCGAACCGCCGTACCCCGAAGTCCCCGATCGCCCGCCCGACCAGCGTGGTCACCATGTACACGTTGTACGGCACGGTGGCGAGCTGCTCACTGCTCCCCAGCACGTCCTTCAGGTACTTCGCACTCCAGTTGGAGACGGTCGAGTCCCCGATATAGGCGAAGGACATCACCAGACACAACGGGAGCAGCAGCTTGAAGACGACACCGCCCCCACCCGCGGCCGACTCCCCGTCCGCCACCGGAGCGGGCTCGCCGTCCACGTACCACCGGCTGCCCACCAGAGCCGCGGGCAGCAGCACCGCGACGACCGGCAGATACGACACCCACAGCGCGAGATGCCAGTGCGCCCCCACCCAGGCCAGCGAGGCCCCCAGAATCCCGCCCAGGCTGTACGCGGCATGGAAGCTCAGCATGATGCTGCGCCCGTACGTCCGCTGCAGACTCACCCCGAGCATGTTCATCGACGCGTCCAGCGCCCCGACGGCCAGGCCGAACACCGCGAGCGACACCGCCAGCCCGGCCATCTGCCCGCCGGCTCCGACCCCGAGGAGCGCCAGCATCACCACGGGCTGGGACCAGCGCAGCAGCCGGCTGGGCCGTATTCGCTTCACCAGCTGCTCGGTGGTGACACTGCCGACGCCGGCCAGGATGGGCACGGCAGCGAGAAAGACCGGCAGCAGCGCGTCGGAGACGCCGTACCGGTCCTGGATCGCGGGAATGCGCGTCACCAGCAGCGCGAAGGTGGCGCCCTGGGTGAAGAAGCTGAACGCCAACGAGGCCCTACCGCGCCGCAGCACATCTGTCATGGCGGCGAGCGTAGGGCCCCGGCGTACTCGTGGGTAGATCCGGCCAAAGATGAATTTCCTTCAGCTTTACTTTCGTGCCGCTCAGGCGGCGATCGCAAGCTCCTGTTCCTGCTCCTGCGCGGCTTCCCGGCGCTTCACCTCGTCGGTGATCAGGCGGGCCATCGGCTCGGCGGCGGCACCACCGCAGACCACCATCCCGAGGGTGATGGCGACGGCCATGAAGACCGAGCCCAGCCAGACCATGGTGTCCACGGGGATCGTGTAGGCGCCGACGACCCTGGCCACGCACTCCGCCGACAGCACCAGACCCCAGATCACGGAGAAGACCCGCTCCTTGCGCAGGAACTCCACCGAACCGGCCGCGGTCCCGGACGCCAGCCGCTCCCAGGCGGCCTCCCGGGCCGTGTCCCCCTTCACCAGGAAGGGCTTCAGCCCGGCCGTCATCATCGGCTTCCCCAGCGCCACCGACACCAGGATCCCGATCCCGACCGTGCTGCTGACCGCACCGTCCTTGGCGAGCATCAGCCGCGGGTCACCGGAGACGAAGCTCAGCGCCAGTCCGACCACGTTCACGACGAGGATCAGCGCCGCCAGCCCGTTGACCCGACGCTCCTTCACCACACTCCAGACCGTCCGCACGGCCGGCACCACGCTGCTCCAGGCGAGCGCCGCGAAGGTGCTCATCCCGAAGGCCCCCTTGAAGAAGTAGTACGACCCGAGGGGCACCGCCACATCCACGATCAGCGGCCGGAGGTTCTCCAGCACGCTGGGCTGCTGCTTGCTCCGGGACCCGGTGTTCGTCGTCTTCGTCATGCCCTCAGCTTCGCGTCCGGGCGGGGTCCCCCAGTAGAAACGAACGTCCGGAGCCCGGCATGACAATTGTCAGCCCCGCCGTGCTGCCCTCGGTCATTCCAGCAGGTCAGCCAACTGCCCGAGGTCGGCGAAGAGTTGGGTGGCATCCGACAGCCGGTCGGCCGGCGTCATCGCCGTGAACCCGTACACGTCCATCCCGGCCGCGACAGCCGCCCGCACCCCCAGCGGACTGTCCTCCACGACGGCACAACGCCCCGGCGCGACCCCCATCCGCTCGGCCGCGTACAGGAAGAGATCCGGCGCCGGCTTCCCCCGCCCCACATCCTGCGAACTGAAGACCCTCGACTCGTCGAACCACCGGTCCAGCCCGGTCGTCCGGTGCCCCACCCGAATCCGCTCATGACTCCCGGACGACGCCACGCAGTACGGCACCCCGTCCGCCGCCAGCCGCTCCAGCGCCTCCGCCGCCCCGGCAACGGGCTTCAACTCCCGCTCGAAGGCCGCGAACACCCGCGCATGGAAGACATCGTCGAAGTCGTCCGGCAGCCGCTTACCCGTGCGCTCCTGGACGAGCTCATGGACCCGGTGCATCGCGGACCCCATGTAGTCGCGTATGGAGTCCTCGTAGGAGGTCGGGTACCCCAGCTCGGTGAGATAAGCGGCCAGGAGCCGGTTGGAGATGGGCTCGCTGTCGACGAGGACGCCGTCGTTGTCGAAGATAACCAGGTCGTAGCGCATACCACCGAGCCTAAACGCAGAAAGCCCCCGCATCTTTCGATGCGGGGGCTTTCCCAATATTTGTTCGGCGGCGTCCTACTCTCCCACAGGGTCCCCCCTGCAGTACCATCGGCGCTGTGAGGCTTAGCTTCCGGGTTCGGAATGTAACCGGGCGTTTCCCTCACGCTATGACCACCGAAACACTATGAAACTGTGAATGCCGCACCATGCCGTGACCCTGGCATGGGGCTGTTCGTGGTTTCAGAACCAACACAGTGGACGCGAGCAACTGAGGACAAGCCCTCGGCCTATTAGTACCGGTCACCTCCACCAGTTACCTGGCTTCCAGATCCGGCCTATCAACCCAGTCGTCTACTGGGAGCCTTACCCTCTTATAGAGGTGGGAGTCCTCATCTCGAAGCAGGCTTCCCGCTTAGATGCTTTCAGCGGTTATCCCTCCCGAACGTAGCCAACCAGCCATGCCCTTGGCAGAACAACTGGCACACCAGAGGTTCGTCCGTCCCGGTCCTCTCGTACTAGGGACAGCCCTTCTCAAGACTCCTACGCGCACAGCGGATAGGGACCGAACTGTCTCACGACGTTCTAAACCCAGCTCGCGTACCGCTTTAATGGGCGAACAGCCCAACCCTTGGGACCGACTCCAGCCCCAGGATGCGACGAGCCGACATCGAGGTGCCAAACCATCCCGTCGATATGGACTCTTGGGGAAGATCAGCCTGTTATCCCCGGGGTACCTTTTATCCGTTGAGCGACGGCGCTTCCACAAGCCACCGCCGGATCACTAGTCCCGACTTTCGTCCCTGCTCGACCCGTCGGTCTCACAGTCAAGCTCCCTTGTGCACTTACACTCAACACCTGATTGCCAACCAGGCTGAGGGAACCTTTGGGCGCCTCCGTTACTCTTTAGGAGGCAACCGCCCCAGTTAAACTACCCATCAGACACTGTCCCTGATCCGGATCACGGACCCAGGTTAGACATCCAGCACGACCAGACTGGTATTTCAACGACGACTCCACCCGAACTGGCGTCCGAGTTTCAAAGTCTCCCAGCTATCCTACACAAGCCGAACCGAACACCAATATCAAACTGTAGTAAAGGTCCCGGGGTCTTTCCGTCCTGCTGCGCGAAACGAGCATCTTTACTCGTAGTGCAATTTCACCGGGCCTATGGTTGAGACAGTCGAGAAGTCGTTACGCCATTCGTGCAGGTCGGAACTTACCCGACAAGGAATTTCGCTACCTTAGGATGGTTATAGTTACCACCGCCGTTTACTGGCGCTTAAGTTCTCAGCTTCGCCCCGACGAATCAGAGCTAACCGGTCCCCTTAACGTTCCAGCACCGGGCAGGCGTCAGTCCGTATACATCGCCTTACGGCTTCGCACGGACCTGTGTTTTTAGTAAACAGTCGCTTCTCGCTGGTCTCTGCGGCCACCCCCAGCTCAAGAGGAAAACTCTCTCACCAGGTGTGGCCCCCCTTCTCCCGAAGTTACGGGGGCATTTTGCCGAGTTCCTTAACCATAGTTCACCCGAACGCCTCGGTATTCTCTACCTGACCACCTGAGTCGGTTTAGGGTACGGGCCGCCATGAAACTCGCTAGAGGCTTTTCTCGACAGCATAGGATCATCCACTTCACCACAATCGGCTCGGCATCAGGTCTCAGACTATGTGCTGTCCGGATTTGCCTAGACAGCGTCCTACACCCTTACCCCGGGACAACCACCGCCCGGGATGGACTACCTTCCTGCGTCACCCCATCACTCACCTACTACAAGTCTGGTCCGTCGGCTCCACCACTTTCCTTTCCCCGAAGGGTCCGGAACGGCTTCACGGACTTAGCATCGCCTGGTTCGATGTTTGACGCTTCACAGCGGGTACCGGAATATCAACCGGTTATCCATCGACTACGCCTGTCGGCCTCGCCTTAGGTCCCGACTTACCCTGGGCAGATCAGCTTGACCCAGGAACCCTTAGTCAATCGGCGCACACGTTTCTCACGTGTGAATCGCTACTCATGCCTGCATTCTCACTCGTCAACCGTCCACAACTACCTTCCGGTGCTGCTTCACCCGGCAGACGACGCTCCCCTACCCATCACAGCACCCGTTGGGGCTATATGCTGCAATGACACGACTTCGGCGGTACGCTTGAGCCCCGCTACATTGTCGGCGCGGAATCACTAGACCAGTGAGCTATTACGCACTCTTTCAAGGGTGGCTGCTTCTAAGCCAACCTCCTGGTTGTCTCTGCGACTCCACATCCTTTCCCACTTAGCGTACGCTTAGGGGCCTTAGTCGATGCTCTGGGCTGTTTCCCTCTCGACCATGGAGCTTATCCCCCACAGTCTCACTGCCGTGCTCTCACTTACCGGCATTCGGAGTTTGGCTAAGGTCAGTAACCCGGTAGGGCCCATCGCCTATCCAGTGCTCTACCTCCGGCAAGAAACACACGACGCTGCACCTAAATGCATTTCGGGGAGAACCAGCTATCACGGAGTTTGATTGGCCTTTCACCCCTAACCACAGGTCATCCCCCAGGTTTTCAACCCTGGTGGGTTCGGTCCTCCACGAAGTCTTACCTCCGCTTCAACCTGCCCATGGCTAGATCACTCCGCTTCGGGTCTTGAGCGTGCTACTCATACGCCCTATTCGGACTCGCTTTCGCTACGGCTACCCCACACGGGTTAACCTCGCAACACACCGCAAACTCGCAGGCTCATTCTTCAAAAGGCACGCAGTCACACCGAAGTGCTCCCACGGCTTGTAGGCACACGGTTTCAGGTACTATTTCACTCCCCTCCCGGGGTACTTTTCACCATTCCCTCACGGTACTATCCGCTATCGGTCACCAGGGAATATTTAGGCTTAGCGGGTGGTCCCGCCAGATTCACACGGGATTTCTCGGGCCCCGTGCTACTTGGGTGTCTCTCAAACGAGCCGCTGATGTTTCAGCTACGGGGGTCTTACCCTCTACGCCGGACCTTTCGCATGTCCTTCGCCTACATCAACGGTTTCTGACTCGTCTCACGGCCGGCAGACCGTGAAAGAGAGATCCCACAACCCCGTATACGCAACCCCTGCCGGGTCTCACACGCATACGGTTTGGCCTCATCCGGTTTCGCTCGCCACTACTCCCGGAATCACGGTTGTTTTCTCTTCCTGAGGGTACTGAGATGTTTCACTTCCCCTCGTTCCCTCCACACTGCCTATGTGTTCAGCAGTGGGTGACAGCCCATGACGACTGCCGGGTTTCCCCATTCGGAAACCCCCGGATCAAAGCCTGGTTGACGACTCCCCGGGGACTATCGCGGCCTCCCACGTCCTTCATCGGTTCCTGGTGCCAAGGCATCCACCGTGCGCCCTTAAAAACTTGGCCACAGATGCTCGCGTCCACTGTGCAGTTCTCAAACAACGACCAGCCACCCATCACCCCCAAGCCAGAGCCTGGAGTTCACTGGGGCCGGCGACTGAAGGAAGATCATTCCCTCAGACACCCAACAGCGTGCCCGGCCGAACCCCGCCCGAAGATCATGCGTTCCACGCTCCGAAGAGCAGTACTTGCAGCCTCCGACCCGAGAGTCAGACCGAATAATCAACGTTCCACCCATGAGCAACCGTGCAGGTCATTCGCCTGCAGTCGGCTATGTGCTCCTTAGAAAGGAGGTGATCCAGCCGCACCTTCCGGTACGGCTACCTTGTTACGACTTCGTCCCAATCGCCAGTCCCACCTTCGACAGCTCCCTCCACAAGGGTTGGGCCACCGGCTTCGGGTGTTACCGACTTTCGTGACGTGACGGGCGGTGTGTACAAGGCCCGGGAACGTATTCACCGCAGCAATGCTGATCTGCGATTACTAGCGACTCCGACTTCATGGGGTCGAGTTGCAGACCCCAATCCGAACTGAGACCGGCTTTTTGAGATTCGCTCCACCTCACGGTATCGCAGCTCATTGTACCGGCCATTGTAGCACGTGTGCAGCCCAAGACATAAGGGGCATGATGACTTGACGTCGTCCCCACCTTCCTCCGAGTTGACCCCGGCGGTC
Organism: Streptomyces sp. Ag109_O5-1; assembly: GCF_003814875.1. GTDB lineage: Bacteria > Actinomycetota > Actinomycetes > Streptomycetales > Streptomycetaceae > Streptomyces > Streptomyces sasae. Next base: position 5,455,052 of record NZ_RKQF01000001.1, read on the forward strand.
TCCTGTGAGTCCCCATCACCCCGAAGGGCATGCTGGCAACACAGAACAAGGGTTGCGCTCGTTGCGGGACTTAACCCAACATCTCACGACACGAGCTGACGACAGCCATGCACCACCTGTACACCGACCACAAGGGGGCGCCTGTCTCCAGACGTTTCCGGTGTATGTCAAGCCTTGGTAAGGTTCTTCGCGTTGCGTCGAATTAAGCCACATGCTCCGCCGCTTGTGCGGGCCCCCGTCAATTCCTTTGAGTTTTAGCCTTGCGGCCGTACTCCCCAGGCGGGGAACTTAATGCGTTAGCTGCGGCACCGACGACGTGGAATGTCGCCAACACCTAGTTCCCACCGTTTACGGCGTGGACTACCAGGGTATCTAATCCTGTTCGCTCCCCACGCTTTCGCTCCTCAGCGTCAGTAATGGCCCAGAGATCCGCCTTCGCCACCGGTGTTCCTCCTGATATCTGCGCATTTCACCGCTACACCAGGAATTCCGATCTCCCCTACCACACTCTAGCTAGCCCGTATCGACTGCAGACCCGAGGTTAAGCCTCGGGCTTTCACAATCGACGTGACAAGCCGCCTACGAGCTCTTTACGCCCAATAATTCCGGACAACGCTTGCGCCCTACGTATTACCGCGGCTGCTGGCACGTAGTTAGCCGGCGCTTCTTCTGCAGGTACCGTCACTCTCGCTTCTTCCCTGCTGAAAGAGGTTTACAACCCGAAGGCCGTCATCCCTCACGCGGCGTCGCTGCATCAGGCTTTCGCCCATTGTGCAATATTCCCCACTGCTGCCTCCCGTAGGAGTCTGGGCCGTGTCTCAGTCCCAGTGTGGCCGGTCGCCCTCTCAGGCCGGCTACCCGTCGTCGCCTTGGTGAGCCATTACCTCACCAACAAGCTGATAGGCCGCGGGCTCATCCTTCACCGCCGGAGCTTTTAACCCTCACAGATGCCCGTGAAAGTGTTATCCGGTATTAGACCCCGTTTCCAGGGCTTGTCCCAGAGTGAAGGGCAGATTGCCCACGTGTTACTCACCCGTTCGCCACTAATCCCCACCGAAGTGGTTCATCGTTCGACTTGCATGTGTTAAGCACGCCGCCAGCGTTCGTCCTGAGCCAGGATCAAACTCTCCGTGAATGTTTACCGGTAATCCGGTGCACACACACGAGAGCGGAACAGTCGGAGGAATGATCCGACCGTTCACAGCGTCCTCGCTGTGTTTTTTCAAAGGAACCTCGACCATCGGAATGTCCCGACGGACGGGGTATCAACATATCTGGCGTTGATTTTTGGCACGCTGTTGAGTTCTCAAGGAACGGTCGCTTCCTTTGTACTCACCCTCTCGGGCTTTCCTCCGGGCTTCCCTTCGGTGTTTCCGACTCTATCAGATCTTTTTCCGATCCGATTTCCTCGGTGCTTTCCAGGTTCTCGCTTTCGCGTTTCCCTTTCCGGCGGTTCCGACTCTATCAGATCCTTTCGGCGTCTGATTCCCAGTCAGAGGGGGTTGTCATCCCGGCCGCTGGGCCGTTCCGACGAGTGAGACTTTAGCGGATTCCCGGCCTCCGAGCTAATCGGGGGCCGCGTCCTTTCGAACGTGGATTCCTCATTTCGCAAATGCGCACACCGAAGCGCACGACGACGGATCGCCGATGGCTGGTAGGTACTTGCGGAATGGCTGTCCGGGGACCGACCGGAGTCGGCGCTCACGTCGGACAACTCGGAGAACTTTACGTATCGGGTTGGGGTGTGTCAACTCGCGGTGGCACGGCGCCCCACCGGCGTATGGTGAACGGCATGACTACGCGTACGTACACCCAGCAGTGGTGGGCCGCCTGACGGCGGCCGTGCTCACGTATGCGTTCAACGGCCGCCGCCTCGGCGGCCGTTCGCGTATCTCCCTCCAGAGCCACTGAGGGCCGGCCGCTCGGGACGGCGGCTCCGACCAGGAGGTGGAGAGGGAATGACACGGGTCTTCAGTGGGATCAAGCCGACCGGGCACCTGACGCTGGGGAACTATCTGGGCGCCATGCGGCAGTGGGCCGCGGTGGACCAGCACCAGGCCGACGCGCTGTTCTGCATCGTCGATCTGCACGGGATGACCGTGGACCACGATCCGGCCCGATTGCGCCGGCTGACCCGGCAGGCGGCGACGCTGCTGCTGGCCGCGGGGCTGGATCCCGAGCTGTGCACCGTGTTCGTACAGAGCCATGTCGACGAGCACACCCGGTTGTCGTACGTCATGGAGTGCGTGGCGACCGACGGGGAGATGCGGCGGATGATCCAGTACAGGGAGAAGGTCGCGAGCGAGGGGGCGCGGGGACGGGGTGTGCGGCTGTCCTTGCTGACGTACCCGGCACTGATGGCGGCGGACATCCTGGCTTACGGGGCGGACGAGGTGCCGGTCGGGGACGATCAGGCGCAGCACGTGGAGCTGACGCGGGATCTGGCGGTGCGGTTCAACCAGCGGTACGGGCACACGTTCGTGGTGCCGAAGGCGACCGTGCCGACGGTGGCGGCCCGGGTGATGAATCTGCAGGATCCGACGTCGAAGATGGGGAAGAGCGACGACTCGGGGCCGGGGATCGTCTATCTGCTGGACGAGCCGGACGTGATCCGGAAGAAGGTCATGCGGGCTGTGACCGACAGCGGGCGGGAGGTCGTGTACGACCGGGAGGAACGGCCCGGGGTCGCGAATCTGCTGGAGATTCTCGCTGCGTGCACGGGCGGGAACCCTGAGTCACTGGCAACCGTTCACGATTCGTACGGCGCTCTGAAGAAGGCCGCCGCGGAGGCGGTGGTGGAGGTACTCAGGCCCGTGCAGGCCAGGCACAAGGAGTTGTGTGCCGATCCGGGATATGTGGAGGGGGTGCTGCGGCATGGAGCGGAGAAGGCTCGGGCGATCGCCCGGCCGATTGTCGATACCGCTTACAGGGCGATCGGCTTGTTGCCGCCGGGCGCCTTCGCGGAGTCGGTGGCGCCCGAGCTCGCGTTGAACGCAATGCGGTAGGCGGGGTGGGCGTGGGGGCTGGTGGCGATGCGACAGCTCAGCCACCGCCCCCTTGAGGTGAGCGTCAGTCCTTCTTGCCCGAGGCGAGTTCGCGGCTGCGGTCGCGGGCGGCTTCGAGGGCGGCGATGAGGGCGGCCCGTACGCCGTGGTTCTCCAGTTCGCGGATGGCGTTGATGGTGGTGCCGGCGGGCGAGGTGACGTTCTCGCGGAGCTTGACGGGGTGTTCGCCGCTGTCGCGGAGCATCACGGCGGCTCCGATCGCGGACTGGACGATCAGGTCGTGGGCCTTGTCGCGGGGCAGGCCGAGCAGGATACCGGCGTCGGTCATGGCCTCGACCAGGTAGAAGAAGTACGCCGGGCCCGAGCCGGAGAGGGCGGTGCAGGCGTCCTGCTGGGACTCGGGGACCCGGAGGGTCTTGCCGACGGCGCCGAAGATCTCCTCGGCGTGGGCGAGGTGGGCGGCGGTGGCGTGGCTGCCGGCGGAGATGACCGACATCGCCTCGTCGACGAGGGCGGGGGTGTTGGTCATGACGCGGACGACCGGGGTGCCTGCGGCGAGGCGCTCCTCGAAGAAGGAGGTGGGGATGCCCGCGGCGCCGCTGATGATGAGGCGGTCGGCGGGGACGTGCGGGGCGAGCTCGTCGAGGAGGGTGCCCATGTCCTGCGGCTTGACCGTGAGGATCAGGGTGTCGGCGGTCTTCGCTGCCTCGGCGTTGGTGACCGGAGTGACTCCGTGGCGGGTGCGGAGTTCTTCGGCACGTTCGGGGCGGCGGGCGGTGACCAGGAGGTCGGCGGGTGCCCAGCCGGCGCGGATCATTCCGCTGAGCAGGGCTTCGCCGATCTTGCCGGTGCCGAGGACTGCGACTTTCTGACTCATGCGGTTCAGTCTGGCACCGGGGTCAGGGGAGCGGGGTGGTTGTCCGCCGGCCGGAACGCGGCCCTGCCCGGGTCACGCCGTGCGTCGCCGCAGGGTTGCCGCGCCGAGGGTCAGTACGAGCAGTGCGCAGCCGGCGACGATCGCGATGTCCCTGACGAAGGTCGCGGTCATGTCGGTGTGGTGGAGGACCTCGTTCATGCCGTCGACGGCGTAGGACATGGGCAGGACGTCGGAGATGGCTTCCAGGACGGGGTGCATCTCGGAGCGGGGGGTGAACAGGCCGCAGAGGAGGAGTTGGGGGAAGATCACCGCGGGCATGAACTGGACCGCCTGGAATTCCGAGGCCGCGAAGGCCGAGACGAAGAGACCGAGGGCTGTGCCGAGCAGGGCGTCGAGCAGGGCGACCAGGAGCAGTAGCCAGGGGGAGCCGGTGACGTCGAGGCCGAGGAACCAGACGGCGAGGCCGGTGGCGAGGGCCGACTGGATGATCGCGAGGGTGCCGAAGGCGAGGGCGTAGCCGGCGATGAGGTCGGCCTTGCCGAGGGGCATGGCGAGGAGGCGTTCGAGGGTGCCGGAGGTGCGTTCCCGGAGGGTGGCGATGGAGGTCACCAGGAACATCGTGATGAGCGGGAAGATCCCGAGGAGCGAGGCGCCGATGTTGTCGAAGGTGTGCGGGCTGCCGTCGAAGACGTAGCGGAGCAGCACCAGCATCAGGCAGGGGATGAGGAGCAGCAGCGCGATGGTGCGGGGGTCGTGCCGGAGCTGGCGCAGCACGCGGGCGGCGGTGGCGGTGGTTCGGGAGAGGCTGAGGGTGCGGACGGGAGCGGCCGTGGCGGTCGCCGTCCGAGTGGTCGCCGGCTGAGTGGTCATCGTGCCGTTTCCTTCGTGCGGGCGTTGGCGGCCGCTTCGTCGACGAGGTGGAGGAAGGCGGCTTCGACCGTGTCGGAGCCGGTGCGGGTGCGGAGGGCCTCGGGGGTGTCGTCGGCGAGGATCTCGCCGTCGCGCATGAGGAGGAGGCGGTGGCAGCGCTCGGCCTCGTCCATGACGTGGGAGGAGATGAGGAGGGTGGCGCCGCGGGCGGCGATGGCGTGGAAGAGGTGCCAGAGGTCGCGGCGCAGGACGGGGTCGAGGCCGACGGTGGGTTCGTCGAGGACGAGGAGTTCAGGGGTGCCGAGCAGGGCGACGGCGAGGGAGACGCGGCTGCGCTGTCCGCCGGAGAGGTTGCCGGCGAGGGAGTCGGCGTGGCTGGTGAGGTCGACTTCGCCGAGGACGCGTTCGACGTCGGCGCGGCGGTCGGGGGTGGGGCGGTTGGGGTCGAGGATCGAGCCGAAGTAGTCGAGGTTCTGGCGGATGGTCAGGTCGTCGTAGACGGAAGGGGCTTGGGTGACGTAGCCGATGCGGGTGCGGAGGGAGGGGTGGCCGGCGGGTCGGCCGAGGACGTCCAGAGTGCCGGAGACCTTGGCCTGGGTCCCGACGATCGACCGCATCAGCGTCGACTTTCCGCATCCGGAGGGGCCGAGCAGGCCGGTGATCTGACCGCGGGGGACGGTGAAGTCGAGGCCGCGGAGGACTGTGCGGGGGCCGCGGATCGCGGTGAGTCCGGCGGCCCGGACGGCATGCGGCAGGGCTGGGTTGCCGGGGGCCGCGGGCGGCTCCGGCGAGTAATTCATCATGTGATGAATAATGGGCCGGGGGGTGGGCGGCGTCAAGGGGCGGGGGTTGGGGCGGCCGTGCACGCTGGGGGATGCGCGGGGCGGGGGGCGCTCACCGGCGCCGGCGGGGTGCCGCGGCTGAATGAAAGACACGGCCGGACAGCGCCTCGTCAGGGGCGCTGGGGGTACCCCCAGCCTTCGGCTGGGGGAGGAACTGCGCGATCAACCCCCACCGGCCCGCAGCCGAAACACTGGAGCGGGCCGGTATCGGTTCCTCAGGAGTTGAGGGCTACCAGAAGGAGCACGTCGTAGGTCTCCTCGACGACTCCGTCCGGAAAGACCTTCAAGAGGTGGCCGCGTTCCTCTGCGAGGAAGGCGGTGCGGCGGTCCTGGGGGGTGACGAGGAACGCCGAGTGGCTGGAGATGTTGGCGAGGTGGGTGTCGAGGGGGACCCGACGGCTCCAGCGGACCTCGCGGCGGCTGAAGCGGAGCCGGCCGCTGGGGTCGGCGAGGTCCGTGCGGTCGGTTCCCTTGTTCTGCTCGGTCACGACGTCGATGCCGAAGAAGCGGCTGATGCGGGCGGAGGCGTCGGCGATCCACTCGACGTCGAGGGCGCTGGTGTTCCACCACAGCGCCAGCGCGCCGCCGGGACGCAGCACGCGCAGGGCCTCCGGCACGGAGTGGGCGGTGTCGGTCCAGTGCCAGGCCTGGGCGTAGGTGATGAAGTCGGCGGTGCCGTCGGCGAGGGGAAGGGCGTTGCCGTTGCCGCGGACGACGGGGACGTCGGGGAGCGTGGCCTGGAACTGCGCCGCCATGCCCTCCCCCGGCTCCACCGCGACCACGTCGGCGCCGCGCGCGTGCAGGAGGGCGGTCGCGATACCCGTACCCGCGCCGACGTCGGCCACCCGGGCGCCGGCGAGGGGGCGGCCGGCCTCCTCCTCGACCGCGTCGAGGAGGGCGGACGGGTAGGAGGGGCGGTTCGCGGCGTACTGGGCCGCTGCGGCGTTGAAGGACCGGGCGCGGGCGGCGCGGGAGGGGGCGGGGTTCGGGGGGCGCGACTGGCTTGTGGTCATAAGGCCATCGTCCCGAGGGTGGAGCAGGGGGCGACAGAGGTTTTCCACGGGCCCTGAGCATTCATCCGGCCACCGCCAGGCCGGGCGGCCTGGGCGACGGCGCATCCACCGCGCGTCTACGGTGCATCCGCTACGCCGCGTCGCCGAAGCGGCCGGGGACAGGGCGTCTCCCGGCAGTCAGGCCGGTCCGGCCGCCCCGGCGGGTGGTCTCAGCTCTTTCGCTTCTTCTTCGCCGGGTTGCCCGAGCGGCGCGTGGTGCGGTGTTCGTGCTCCTGGACCGCGGTGTCGTACTCGGTGCGGTGGAGTTTCTCGCCGGGGGCCTCCGTCAGGGAGCGGAAGAAGTAGGCGAGGAGGGAGCCGACGAAGCCGATGGCGAGGAGGCCGCGCAGGGAGGCCTGGCGTTCGGGGTCGGGGCGCTTGCCGAAGGACTCCCAGGTGTTACGGAAGGCGAGGGCGCTGCAGATGGCGAACATCGCGACGACGAGGACGGTCACGAAGGAGCCGGTCTCGGCGAGCTGCACGCCCTCGTAGGCGAGGCGGAGGACCAGGCAGGAGCCGACGGCGGCGGCGAGCGAGCCCACGGCCACGCCGATCCGGCGGGCGGTGTAGCCGTCGTCGTGGTTCGCCCAGGACGTGCCGAAGAAGCGGAGGGGCTCGGGGCGGGGGCCGCCGGTGGAGCCCGCGGGGGTGTCCGGGGTGCCTGGTTCGTCGCTCACGGGACGATTATGGCGCCGAGGGCCGCGGGCTCCGGGGCGGGGCCGGTGTGACCGGTCAGGAACAGCGGGCGGTGACGTAGCCGTCACTGCCCGTGTGGACGTAGGTGTCCGAGACGTACGCGCTGCCGCCGATGTTGTCCCAGATGTTCGAGGTGCCGTAGTAACCGGACACCGTCGTACCCGGCTTCTGGCAGAAGAGCTCCACCACGGAGCTCGCGGACAGGACGCGGACGATGCTGTAGGAGGTGCCCGGACCGCTCCGGACGTTCAGCTCGACCGGGGCGGTGGTGTAAGAGCTCGCGGCTGTCGCCGTCGTGGCCCAGCCCAGCACCATCATGGCGGACGTGGCGGCTGTGCCGGCGAGCATCAGCGCCCGGCGCCTCGGCGGGGTCATGGTTGTGGCCGTCCTTTCAAGGGTGCGGTCAGGCGCAGCGGTCGGCGACGTAGCCGTCGCTGCCTGTGTGGACGTAGGTGTCGGAGACGTATTCGCCGTTGTCGATGTTGTCCCAGATGTTCGACGTGCCGTAATACCCGGACACCGTTGAACCGGGCGTCTGGCAGAAGATCGGGACCTTGGTGCCCTCGGGGAGGGTCCGCGTGATGCTGTAGGTGGTGCCCGGGCCGCTGCGGACGTTGACGCGGACGCCCGGGGCGACCGAGTACAGCGATACGGCGGAGGCGACCGAAGCCGAGCCCAGGATCATGAGGAAGGCTCCTGCGGAGCCGGCGAGAAGGATGGAAGCGCGTCTTACGGGTGTCATCTCAGTCCCCCTGGACCGGATCAGGAGCAGCGGTCGGCCACGTAGCCGTCGCTGCCAGTGCTGACGTAGGCGTCTGCCACGAACTCGCCGTTGCTGATGTTGTCCCAGATGTTCGACGTGCCGTAATACCCGGACACCGTCGTACCAGGCGTCTGGCAGTAGATCGGGACCTTGGCGCCCTCGGGGAGGACGCGGGTGATGTCGTAACCGGTGCCGGGGCCGCTGCGGACGTTCAGGCGGACGCCCGGGGCGACCGAGTAGTAGCGCACGGATGCCGCCAGCGTCGTGACAGCCTCCTCCTCGCCCCCGCTCTCGGCCTTCTGCGTGTTTTCGACGGACATGTAGTGCTCCCCCACTGGACCCATGAGTGCCATGGAGTCCCGTTGATTCCCTGCGATCGAGCCACGAAACACATGTGCGTAACTCGCACGCGGACGCTAGCAAGCCGCCTCTGTGTCGCACGAGTTATCGACTAGGCTCCGTGCGTCGCGCTCCGCGGAAACAGCACGGAGGTGGTCCCTTGACGCCACAGCGCAACACCGGAGCGGGCGCGGAAGCGGAACTTCCCGAGTACGCCGGGCACTACCGCCTGGAGTCCTGCCTGGGTTCGGGTGGCATGGGTGTGGTGCACCTGGCGCGCAGCACCTCGGGGCTGAAGCTCGCCGTGAAGGTCGTGCACGCCGAGTTCGCCAAGGACCGCGAGTTCAGGGGGCGTTTCCGGCAGGAGGTGGCCGCCGCGCGCAAGGTCAGCGGCGCCTTCACCGCCCCTGTCGTGGACGCCGACCCCGAGGCCGAACGGCCTTGGATGGCCACCCTCTTCATCCCCGGACCGACGCTGTCCGAGCACGTGAAGCGGAACGGGCCCATGCCCCCTGCCCAGTTGCGACGGCTGATGGCCGGGCTAGCGGAGGCGCTGGGCGATATTCACAGGGTCGGGGTGGTGCACCGCGATCTCAAGCCGAGCAATGTGCTGCTCGCCGAAGACGGTCCGAAGGTCATCGACTTCGGCATTTCCCGGCCGAAGGACAGTGAACTTCGGACCGAGACCGGGAAGTTGATCGGTACGCCGCCGTTCATGGCGCCCGAGCAGTTCCGTCGCCCCCGGGAGGTCGGGCCCGCCGCCGACATCTTCGCGCTCGGGTCGGTGCTGGTGCACGCGGCGACCGGGCGGGGGCCGTTCGACTCCGACAGCCCCTATGTCGTCGCGTACCAGGTCGTGCATGACGAGCCCGACATCACGGGGATACCGGAGGAACTCGCTCCGCTGGTGCTGCGGTGCCTCGCCAAGGAGCCGGAGGACCGGCCGACGCCCGAAGAACTGATGCGTGGGCTGCGGTCGTTGTCGGCGTCGTACGACACGCAGGCGTTCATACCGGCACAGCGGACCACGGTCACCGACGAATCCGGTGACGCCCGTGAAACGCTGGATCCGGATCCGCCGAAGGCTAAGGAGCAGGAGCCGGGGCGACCGCGCAGGCCACGCCTCAGCCGACGGGTCATCCTGGCCACGGGCGCCGCCGTGCTCGCGTTGGGCACGGTCGCGGCTCTGGCCCTGTGGGCCGCGGGCAACAGCCCGCAGCCGCAGGAGAGCAACCCGAGGACAACGGCCGCTGCCTTCGCCGCCTGGCAGGCGAACCCGATCGCCAAGAACGTGACCACTCCCCAATGCGCGGACGGCGACGGGAGGTTGTTCTGCACCGAGGCATCCGTGGCCTTCGCCCTGAACCCGGTGACGGGTGCCGTGCTCTGGCGGCACTCCGTCCCGAACGCCCACTGGAGCAGGCCCCCGGCCTTCTCCGGCGGCCTCGTCCAGCTCATCACGGACGAGGGACATGTGTCAGCGCTCGATCCGGACTCGGGCAGGAGTCGATGGCAGCGGGACCTGCCCGCGAACGTGGGGATGAAGTACGCCGGCGACATGCTCCTGCTCGTACGCGCGGGCGGCACGGTCACCGGAGTGGACGGTGCGACCGGCACCACCAAGTGGAGTCGGCCGACAGGGGGTCACAGCACGCCCCGGATCAGCTTCTTCCCCTCGGACCCGTCGTCGGCGTATGTGACCAGTACGTCCGACAACGGGGCCAGCACCCGGGTCACCGCCATGGATCCGGCAACCGGAGACGTTCGCTGGGAAACACGGTTGCAGGGTCTGCTGACGCCGGTCGGCGCGCAGGACGGGGCCGTCTTCCTACTGGTCACGGATCCGGAGTACGGCGACACAGATGCCGTGGTCCGCTACGCGCCGGAGTCCGGGGCGACTCGCCGGGTCAAACTCCCCGTACCGCGTGCGGACGCACAGGCCGGCGTACACGGCGGGGTGGTCTACGTGCTGGCCGCCACCGGCTCACTCGATGCCGTCGACATGGATGCGGGCAAGCGCATCTGGCACCTGGAGACCTCGGTGAGCCGAGGCTCGGCACCCGTCGCCGACAACCGGCATGTGTACTTCTCGGCGGCCGACGGACGGCTCATGGCCGTTGACGCGGCCAGTGGAAAGGCCGCAGGACAGACCTCGTCCCGGTTCGGATCGGGCACGGGCGGAGTCGCCACCTCGGTGCCCGCCCCCCTGATCGTCGGCACCCACATCTACGCCACCGCCCCCGACGGCACCGTCTTCGCCGTGGACGCGGACGACCCCGGCGCCTGGTGACGTCGTACACAAAACGGTGAGGGGCCGCCCCCCATAAGGAAGGCGGCCCCTCAGTCGCTAGCCGCGGTTCAGCCCAGCTTTGTCACGTCGCGGACCGCGCCCTTGTCGGCGCTGGTGGCCATCGCGGCGTAGGCGCGCAGCGCCGCCGAGACCTTGCGCTCGCGGTTCTTCGGGGCGTACACGCCGTTCAGGGCCTGCTCGCGGCGGGACAGTTCGGCCTCGTCGACGAGAAGCTCGATCGTGCGGTTCGGGATGTCGATGCGGATGCGGTCGCCGTCCTCGACGAGGGCGATCGTGCCGCCGGACGCCGCCTCGGGGGAGGCGTGGCCGATGGAGAGGCCGGACGTGCCGCCGGAGAAACGGCCGTCGGTGATCAGCGCGCAGGTCTTGCCCAGACCGCGGCCCTTGAGGAAGGACGTGGGGTAGAGCATCTCCTGCATGCCGGGGCCGCCCTTGGGACCCTCGTAGCGGATCACGACGACATCGCCGTCCGTGACCTGCTTGTTGAGGATCTTCTCGACCGCTTCCTCCTGCGACTCGCAGACGACCGCGGGGCCCTCGAAGGTCCAGATCGACTCGTCGACGCCGGCCGTCTTCACCACGCAGCCGTCGACGGCGAGGTTGCCCTTGAGGACCGCGAGGCCGCCGTCCTTGGAGTACGCGTGCTCGACGCTGCGGATGCAGCCTTCCGCCGCGTCCTCGTCCAGCGCCTCCCAGCGCTCGGACTGGGAGAAGGCCTCGGCGGAGCGGACGCAGCCGGGGGCCGCGTGCCACAGCTCGACCGCCTCGGGGGACGGGGAGCCGCCGCGCACGTCCCACGTCTTCAGCCAGTCCGCCAGGGACGGGCTGTGGACGGAGTGGACGTCCTCGTTGAGGAGGCCGCCGCGGTGCAGCTCGCCGAGGAGGGCGGGGATGCCGCCGGCCCGGTGCACGTCCTCCATGTAGTACGTGCGGGTCTTCGCGACGTTCGGGGCGACCTTCGCCAGGCAGGGCACGCGGCGGGACACCTCGTTGATCTGCTCCAGGCCGAAGGGGACGCCCGCCTCCTGGGCGGCGGCCAGCAGGTGCAGGATCGTGTTCGTGGAGCCGCCCATCGCGATGTCGAGGGCCATGGCGTTCTCGAACGCGGCGAAGGTGGCGATGTTCAGGGGCAGGACCGTGTCGTCGTCCTGCTCGTAGTAGCGGCGGGTGATGTCCATGACCGTGGTGGCCGCGTCGACGTACAGCTGCTTACGGGCCGTGTGGGTGGCCAGGACCGAGCCGTTGCCGGGGAGGGAGAGGCCGATGGCCTCGGTCAGGCAGTTCATCGAGTTGGCGGTGAACATGCCGGAGCAGGAGCCGCAGGTCGGACAGGCGTTCTCCTCGATACGGAGGATGTCCTCGTCCGAGATCTTGTCGTTCACGGCGTCGGAGATCGCGTCCACCAGGTCGAGCGTGCGGACCGTGCCGTCGACCAGGGTCGCGCGGCCGGCCTCCATGGGGCCGCCGGAGACGAAGACCGTGGGGATGTTCAGGCGCAGGGCGGCCATCAGCATGCCCGGGGTGATCTTGTCGCAGTTGGAGATGCAGACCAGGGCGTCGGCGCAGTGCGCCTCGACCATGTACTCCACGCTGTCCGCGATCAGGTCGCGGGAGGGCAGGGAGTACAGCATGCCGCCGTGGCCCATCGCGATGCCGTCGTCGACGGCGATCGTGTTGAACTCGCGCGGGATGCCGCCCGCCTCCTTGATCGCCTCGGAGACGATCCGGCCGACCGGCTGCAGGTGGGTGTGGCCCGGGACGAACTCGGTGAAACTGTTGGCGACCGCGATGATCGGCTTGCGGCCGATGTCCGCGCCGGGTACACCGGAGGCGCGCATAAGGGCGCGGGCGCCCGCCATGTTGCGGCCGTGGGTGACTGTGCGGGACCTCAGCTCGGGCATCGCGCTCGCTCCTTCAGACAAGTAGGGCCGCTAACGAGCGTACGCCCGTTGTTCAGGCCTCGGGACGAGGCGTCCGGAATGCGGGACGAATATCTCAGCGAATGCCTCAGAGAATGTCTCAGCGGCGCTGGTCACTGCCTGGTCACGGCCCGGTGAGATGCCCCTGCACCACCGGAGCGACCCGCCGCACGATCTGCTCCAGATCCGCCGACGCCAACGGCTCCACCTTGATCACATAGCGGAGCATCGCGCAGCCCACCAGCTGCGCGGCCGCCAGCTCGGCGCGCAGCTCCGCGTCCGGGAGGTCCAGCTGTTCGGCGATACGGCGCAGCAGCTGGGAGGCGATCAGCCGGCGGAAGACGGCGGCGGCCGTGTCGTTGTTGACGGCGGAGCGGACGATCGCCAGCAACGGCTTGCGGGTGGTGGTGTTCTCCCAGATGCCGAGGACGAAACGGGTCAGGCGCTCGCCCACGCCGTCCAGCGGGCCGTCGGCGATCGCGATGGGCGCGTTGAGCGCCGGCGCGAAGGCGACCGAGATGGCGGTCTCGAAGATCTGTTCCTTGGTGCCGAAGTAGTGGTGGACCAGGGCCGAGTCCACGCCGGCGGCCTTGGCGATCCCCCGCACGGACGTCTTCTCGTACCCGCGTTCGGAGAACTCCTCGCGGGCGGCGTCGAGGATACGGTCCCGGGTGTCGGCCGCCTCGGTACGCGGGGGGCGGCCGCGGCGCCGGGTGCCGGCGCTGTGGTCGGCGTCCGTCATCGGCGGGGCACCCGTACGGCCGAGGCCAGGTGGAGGCGGGTGAAGGCGAGGGCCTCCGCGAGGTCGGCCTCGCGCTCCGCGCCGGACATCGCGCGCCGGGTGTTGACCTCGATGACGACATGCCCGTCGAAACCGGTGAGCGCGAGCCGCTCCAGGAGCTCGGCGCAGGGCTGGGTGCCGCGGCCGGGCACCAGGTGCTCGTCCTTGGCGGAGCCGCGGCCGTCGGCGAGGTGGACGTGGCCGAGCCGGTCGCCCATCCGGTCGACCATGGCGAGGGCGTCGGTACGGGACGTCGCGGCGTGGCTGAGGTCGATCGTGAAGTGCCGGTAGTCGTCCTTGGTGACGTCCCAGTCGGGGGCGTACGCGAGCATCTCGCGGTCGCGGTAGCGCCAGGGGTACATGTTCTCCACCGCGAACCGCACGTCCGTCTCGTTCGCCATGCGCCAGATCCCCTCGACGAAGTCGCGGGCGTACTGGCGCTGCCAGCGGAACGGGGGGTGCACCACGACAGTGCTCGCGCCCAGCTTCTCGGCGGCGGCCCGGGCCCGCTGGAGCTTGACCCAGGGGTCGGTGGACCAGACCCGCTGGGTGATCAGCAGACAGGGGGCGTGGACGGCGAGGATCGGGACACGGTGGTAGTCGCTCAGTCTGCGCAGGGCCTCGATGTCCTGGCTGACCGGGTCGGTCCACACCATGACCTCGACCCCGTCGTAGCCGAGGCGCGCGGCGATCTCGAAGGCCGTCGCCGTCGACTCCGGGTACACGGAGGCCGTGGAGAGCGCGACCTTCGCATCCGGGATGCGGACGACGTCCCTTGGTTCTGCCACGAGGGACAGGTTACGGGGTGGGACCGGGTGGGCAGGGGGCGCCTACTCGCCGTTGTGACCAGGGTCGCGTCGGGAGGAGGTGCTCGGACCGAACCCATGCGGCTCGGACCGGCCCCCCGTGCCTCAGGCCCAACCCGCGTGCCTTAGACCCAACCCCTGCGCCTCAGGCCGAGCCCTCGTGCCTCAGGCCGAGCCCATGTGATCGAGTCGCCTCAGGATCACGCCCTCCCGCAGGGCCCACGGGCAGACCTCCAGGTTCTCCACCTCGAAGAGGTCCATCGCGGCCTCCGCCACCAGCGCACCCGCCACCAGCTGGCCCGCCCGGCCGTCCGACACGCCCGGGAGCGCGGAGCGCTGGGCCGTGGACATCGCCGCCAGCCTCGGGACCCAGGTCGTCAGGGAGCCCCGCTTGAGCTCCCGCTGGACGTAGAGGCCGTCGGCGGAGCGGGCCGCGCCGGCGATCCGGGCCAGCTGCTTGAACGTCTTCGACGTGGCCACCACGTGGTCGGGGGCGCCGAAGCGGCTGAACTCGCCGACCGTACGGGCGATCTCGGCGCGTACATGGCGGCGCAGCGCCCGTATGTCGTCGGAGGCCGGCGGGTCGCCGGGCAGCCAGCCCGCGGTGAGCCGGCCCGCGCCGAGCGGCAGCGAGACGGCCGCGTCCGGCTCCTCGTCGATGCCGTACGCGACCTCCAGGGAACCGCCGCCGATGTCCAGGACCAGCAGCTTTCCGGCGGACCAGCCGAACCAACGGCGTACCGCGAGGAAGGTCAGCCGGGCCTCCTCGGCGCCCGAGAGGACCTGGAGCTCGACACCGGTCTCGGCCTGCACGCGCGCGAGGACGTCGTCGGCGTTGCTGGCCTCCCGCACGGCGGAGGTGGCGAACGGCAGCAGGTTCTCGACGCCCTTGTCCTCGGCGGCCTGCAAGGCGTCCTGGACGACAGCGACCAGTTTCTCGACCCCGCCGGGGCCGATCGCGCCGTTGCCGTCGAGCAGTTCGGCAAGGCGCAATTCCGCCTTGTGCGAGTGCGCCGGCAGCGGGCGCGCGCCGGGGTGTGCATCCACCACCAGCAGATGCACCGTGTTAGATCCCACGTCGAGGACACCGAGTCTCATGTACGGAACGCTACTGCCACCTGGGACATAACCGGTGCTCGGAGACGTCCCCGATGCTGCCTCGGGCGTCATACCCTGGACGGGTGCCAAAGACGAAAAAGACGAAGGACCACAAGGGCGCCAAATCTGCCGACGGTTCTTCGCCGGTGAAGCCACCGAAGACGCCGGCGACATCGCCGTCGACGTCCCCCGTGATGTCGAAGAAGGCCCTGGCAGCGGACGAGAAGGGCCTCGACTTCGCGCGGGCATGGGTGGAATTCCCTGATCCGGCGGACGACGAGCAGGTTTTCCGCTGCGATCTGACCTGGCTCACCTCCCGCTGGAACTGCATCTTCGGCAGCGGCTGCCAGGGCATCCAGGCGGGCCGCGCGGACGACGGCTGCTGCTCGCTCGGCGCGCACTTCTCCGACGAGGACGACGAGAAGCGGGTCGCCGAGCATGTGGCGAGGCTCACGCCGGAGATCTGGCAGCACCATGCCGAGGGCACCGAGCACGGCTGGATCTCGGAGGACGACGAGGGCTCCCGCCAGACCCGCCCCTTCAACGGCTCCTGCATCTTCCAGAACCGTCCCGGTTTCGCGGGCGGCGCGGGCTGCTCGCTGCACATCCTGGCGCTGAAGGAGGGCCGCGAGCCGCTGGAGACCAAGCCGGACGTCTGCTGGCAGCTCCCGATCCGCCGGACGTACGACTGGATCGACCGCCCCGACGACACGCGCGTCCTCCAGGTCTCGATCGGCGAGTACGACCGCAGGGGCTGGGGTCCGGGCGGCCACGACCTGCACTGGTGGTGCACGTCGGCGACGTCGGCACACGGCGCGGGCGACCCGGTGTACGTCTCGTACCGCCCGGAACTGACCGAACTGATGGGCAAAGCGGGCTACGACCGCCTGGCGCAGCTCTGCGAGGAGCGCCTCGCATCACAGCTCCCCCTACTGGCCCCCCACCCGGCGGACCCTCGGGACTGACGCCCCCTGCAGCGCCCCTTCAGGGACGCAGGACCGACAGATCCTCTGAACCGACGCCTCGTACAGCGCCCCGAAAGGGGCGCTGGGGGTACCCCCGGCCGAAGGCTGGGGGAGGAACTGCGCGACCGGCCACGGCGGCGCCGCACCCGCCGACTCACCGCGACCCGCCACGGCGGGCACCGCCCAGCCCGGCACCGCCGAACTCCACCGCCGTGGCTGAGCACCGTCGCAGCGGGAAGAGGAGACCGGCGAGAAAGGTAAGCAACACACGGATCTCACGGGCCTGCCGGCGCGACCGCGCTCTCGGTCGCCGTCGGTGAAGCCGGCCCCGTCGGGCCGGCGGTGTCCGAGTCGGTGGGTGTGGGGGTCGGTGTCGGGCCGTTCGATGTCGGCGGGTCGGTGACCGGCGGTGTCGGCCCTGCGGATGTCGACTCGGTGGCCGTCGGCCCGGGCGCCCCCGTGGGCGGGGGTTTCGGTCCCCGGCGTGTCGGCGGAGCCGCCCCGTACCCGTCGATCGACACCACCGCCCCCGCCGGCGCCACCGCCACCCGCGCCCCCCAGCGCCCGGCCGGCTCCCGCAGCTGATCGACGTACACCTTGATCGTGAACGACTCGCCCGGCTGGAGCGTTCCCGCGGACCGGGAGAAGTACAGCCAGTCCGCCGGCGTGGTCACCGACCACCGCACCGCCGAGTCCCCGGACGCCGCGAGCGTGATCAGCGTCGTGTCGCCCTCGTTGGCGGCGGTGACCGCGAGGTGCCCCGCACCGGCCGTCCTGGCGGTGCCCCCGACCACACTGATCACCTCCACCGACACATCGGCCCTGCCGTCCTTCCCGACGCGCGGGCCCGGTCTGGAGCCGGCGCTGCCTGCGTTGCCGGCGTTCTGGTAGCCCCGGGCGTCGCCGTCGTCGAGTGCGTCGGGGCCGGCGGCCTCCTGCGCGGTCGCGGACGGGCCCTCGTGGGCATCCGCCGGCGAGCCCCGGTACGCGGCCCACAGGGCGAGCACCGGCGCCGCCACCACCGTGGCGACGACGGTCGTCGTGACGGCACGCGCGCGTAGCCGGTCGCGCCGGGCCGCGCGGTCCTTGGGGTCCATCGGGAAACCACGCCGGTCGAAGCGCGGCACGGCGGCGCCACGCGCGCGTGGCTGGTGCGCCAGCACCATGTGCAGGGCCGCGCGGGGCGCCTCCAGGACGGGCAGCTCGGCGGGTGTGGTCATCGCGCCGGGCCACCGCCCGGGGGCCACGCGTTCGGCGGTACGGCGGCAACGCGGGCAGTCGTCGACGTGCCGGACCAGCTCGCGGCGCAGGGCGCTGCTGAGCACCAGCTGGCTGTCCCCGGTGAGGTGGGACACGCTCGGGCAGCCGCCGGTCTCGACGACGGCGAGGGCCGCGCGGGTGCGCTCGACCTCGCAGGCGGCGGAGGAGAGCAGTTCACGGGCGGCGGCCAGGTCCATGCCGAGGACGGCGGCGACCTCGTGGGCGGCGAGGTGGTGGCGTACGGCGAGTTCGAGCGCCTCGCGCTGCTCGGGGGTGGTGCCGGCGGCCTCGGGCCAGGCGAGCAGGGCGAGTTCACCGCGCCGCTGCTCCTCGATCTCGGTGGCGACCAGCGGGTCCGGGTCGATGCGGCGGCCCGCCGCGTGGGTGGCCTGACGTTTCTGCTTGGCCTGGACCAAGCCGCGCAGACAGGCCCAGCGGGCCAGCGCGTACAGCCAGGCCCGGCGGTCGTCGGCCGCCTCCGGGGCGCGCTGACCACGCCGCTCGGCGAGTGCGAGGACGTCCCCGAGGGCGGCGGTGGCCGCGTCGTGGTCGCACAGCACCGACAGGCAGTAGGTGAACAGACCGTCCAGGTACGGCTCGTAGCGCGCCGGCGACCGCTGCGCCAGCGTGCGCGCCGCGTTGCGATCGCGCGCCGCGCGCGCCTCCCGGTGCGCCCGGTGTGCGCCGGTCATGCGGGTCGAGGTCTCCGGAGTGCTGCTCATCACCCGTGCGACCGTAGGCGGCGGCGTATCGCCCCTTCTTGCGGCTTGAGCACTTTTAATCCGTACGGGTGAAACGATCCCTCATAAGGGGACAGGAACCCGTTGTTCCGCGGCTCGTCCCTCGTATCCCGTGGCCGAGACCGGTCCGCCCACACCCGTCACGGGGGCCACCGTGGTCCCGTTGTCGGTGGCGGGGACTACGGTTTCCGCATGGCCACCCGTACCAAGACCGCCAAGGACCGACCGTCGTACCGCTGCACCGAGTGCGGCTGGCAGACGGCCAAGTGGCTCGGCCGCTGCGCCGAGTGCCAGGCCTGGGGGACGATCGAGGAGTACGGCACGCCCGCGGTCCGTACGACGGCACCCGGCCGTGTCACCACGTCCGCGGTGCCCATCGGGCAGGTCGACGGCAGCCAGGCCACCGCACGGACGACCGGCGTGCCCGAGTTGGACCGGGTCCTCGGCGGCGGCCTTGTCCCCGGCGCGGTCGTGCTGCTCGCGGGCGAGCCCGGCGTCGGCAAGTCCACCCTCCTGCTCGACGTGGCGGCCAAGTCGGCGAGCGACGAGCACCGCACCCTCTATGTCACCGGCGAGGAGTCCGCGAGCCAGGTCCGGCTGCGCGCCGACCGCATCGGCGCCCTCGACGACCACCTCTATCTCGCCGCCGAGACCGACCTGTCCGCCGTCCTCGGCCACCTGGACGCGGTGAAGCCGTCGCTGCTCATCCTCGACTCGGTGCAGACCGTCGCCTCCCCCGAGATCGACGGTGCGCCGGGCGGTATGGCCCAGGTCAGGGAGGTGGCCGGGGCGCTCATCCGGGCCTCCAAGGAGCGGGGCATGTCGACGCTCCTCGTGGGCCATGTCACCAAGGACGGCGCGATCGCCGGCCCACGGCTCCTCGAGCACCTCGTGGATGTCGTCCTCCACTTCGAGGGCGACCGGCATGCCCGCCTCCGTCTGGTCCGGGGCGTGAAGAACCGCTACGGCGCCACCGACGAGGTGGGCTGCTTCGAACTGCACGACGAGGGCATCACCGGTCTCGCCGACCCGAGCGGACTCTTCCTGACGCGGCGCGCCGAACCGGTCCCGGGTACCTGCCTGACCGTGACCCTGGAGGGCCGCCGCCCGCTGGTCGCCGAGGTCCAGGCGCTGACCGTGGACTCCCAGATCCCCTCCCCCCGCCGGACCACCTCGGGCCTGGAGACCTCCCGGGTGTCGATGATGCTGGCGGTGCTGGAGCAGCGGGGGCGCATCAGCGCGCTCGGCAAGCGGGACATCTACTCCGCGACGGTCGGCGGGGTGAAGCTCTCCGAGCCCGCCGCCGACCTGGCCATCGCCCTCGCCCTGGCCTCCGCCGCCAGCGACACCCCCCTCCCGAAGAACCTGGTCGCGATCGGCGAGGTCGGCCTCGCGGGCGAGGTCAGACGGGTCACCGGCGTCCAGCGCAGGCTCTCGGAGGCGCACCGTCTCGGCTTCACGCACGCGCTCGTACCGGGCGATCCGGGCAAGATCCCGCCGGGCATGAAGGTCCTGGAAGTCGCGGACATGGGGGACGCGCTGCGGGTGCTGCCGCGCTCCCGTCGCCGAGAGGCCCCACGGGAGGCTGAGGAGCGCCGGTAGACTTTGCCCTGGTCTCGCCCGTCCGTACGAACCGAGTGCGGGTGCGGGAGCGCCTCAGAACCTGCGACCGGAGGAATGCAGTGGCAGCCAACGACCGGGCATCGGCTCCCGGAAAGTCCGGTGGGAGTGCCGGTTCGGATGGCCTGATGCGCGCCTCGCTGAGCGCCGTGGCTCCGGGTACGTCCATGCGGGACGGCCTGGAGCGGGTCCTCCGCGGCAACACGGGCGGACTCATCGTCCTCGGCTTCGACAAGTCGGTCGAGACGATGTGCACCGGCGGTTTCGTGCTCGATGTCGAGTTCACGGCAACCCGGCTGCGCGAGCTGTGCAAGCTCGACGGCGGCATCGTGATCTCGTCCGATCTGTCGAAGATCCTCCGGGCGGGTGTCCAGTTCGTACCGGACGCAACGATCCCGACAGAGGAGACGGGCACCCGGCACCGGACTGCGGACCGTATCTCCAAGCAGGTCGGGTACCCGGTGGTCTCGGTCTCCCAGTCGATGCGGCTGATCGCGCTGTACGTCGGCGGTCAGCGCCGTGTCCTGGAGGACTCCGCGGCGATCCTGTCCCGCGCGAACCAGGCGCTCGCGACCCTGGAGCGTTACAAGCTCCGGCTGGACGAGGTCGCGGGAACGTTGTCGGCGCTGGAGATCGAGGACCTGGTGACGGTCCGCGATGTGTCGGCCGTCGCCCAGCGACTGGAGATGGTGCGCCGGATCGCCACGGAGATCGCCGAGTACGTCGTCGAGCTCGGCACCGACGGGCGGCTGCTCGCGCTCCAGCTCGACGAGTTGATCGCCGGTGTCGAGCCCGAGCGGGAACTGGTCGTACGGGACTATGTGCCGGAGCCCACGGCGAAGCGTTCCCGCACGGTCGACGAGGCGCTCGCCGAGCTGGACGCGCTGAGCCATGCGGAGCTGCTCGAACTGCCGACGGTGGCACGGGCTCTCGGGTACACGGGTTCGCCGGAGGCGCTGGACTCGGCGGTGTCGCCGCGCGGGTTCCGGCTGCTGGCGAAGGTTCCGCGGCTGCCGGGGGCCATCATCGACCGGCTGGTGGAGCATTTCGGCGGCCTGCAGAAGCTGCTCGCCGCGAGCGTGGACGATCTGCAGACCGTGGACGGGGTCGGCGAGGCTCGGGCGCGGAGTGTGCGCGAGGGGCTGTCGCGGCTGGCCGAGTCTTCGATTCTTGAGCGGTATGTCTGATTGCGCCTGATGGCTCGGCGAGTTGCGTCGTGAGGCGGGTGCGGCCCGGTGGGGGCTGATCGCGCCCACGCGGCGGAGCCGCATATCGACAAGGCCCCGCGCCCCTACGGGGCGCTTCAGTCCGCCGACAGCACGAACGACGCCTGTGCCTTCGTGAAGCCCGGGGCCTGTGCCTGCAGCAGGTACGTGCCCGCTGTGGCCGAACCCACCGGGGGCGTCGCGCAGTTCGCCGCGCTGGGCTTGCGGTCCCACTTGAGCGTGTACGTGATGCTGCTCCCGGCCGGCACCCGGTACCACTGGCTCCCCGCCGTCTTCGGGCAGTCCGCCGACGACCAGTAGCTGTCGTCCGCGTTGGCCGCCGTGATCGTCAACACCGCGCTCTTCGGCCCGAGGTCGACCTTGCAGTCGCTGGACGACGTGTTCTTCGCGGTGAGTTCGAAGGTCGGCGTCTGCTCCGGCGAGTAGGAATTGTGCAGGCTCTTCAGGCTCAACGCCACGGCTCCGGCCGTGCAGTTGGGGAGGGAGGACGTGCCAGGCAGCGAGGCGACCGTACCGCCGGAGCCGGAGACGACGTTTCCCGCTCCCGACGAGGAACCGCCGGAACCGGACGACGAGTCGCCGTTCGATCCGTCCGAACTCCCGTCGTCGGAACCGGAAGTGGACCCCGAACCGGAAGTGGATCCCGAACCGCCCCCGCTGGACTCGTCCCGCCCGCCGGGCGCCTGGCTGATCGCCGGCCCGCTGCCGGACGGCCCCGGGGTGATCGTGGACACGGGACCCTTGCCGTCCGCCCCGCCGGCGGTCTTCTTGCCGCCCCCGCCACTCGACGTCACGATCCAGGTGATCAGCAGCGCCAGCACGGCGGCCACGGACACCATGACGACCCTCCGCCGCCAGTAGATGGAGGAGGGAAGCGGCCCGACCGGATTGCGCAGAGATCCCACGGCGCAAACTGTACGAGAGATCCGTGCACTTCCTCGCCTCACCCGCCGCCCAAACCTCAACTTTTCCGGATCATCATTCCGGCAACTCCCTTCGGCGCGGCCCCTCTTCGCGCGCCAGGCCCGGAAGACGGGCCGTCCGCCGGCGTCAACCCCGGCCCCGCCGCGAACCACGTCCACCCCAGCGGTCGCGGGACGTGGCAGGATCGGAAGGGCCATGATTGAGAAGCTCCACGCCCCCGTGATCGCCTGGTTCGACGCCCATGCCCGTGACCTCCCCTGGCGCCGCCCGGAGGCGGGCCCATGGGGGGTGATGGTCAGCGAGTTCATGCTGCAGCAGACACCGGTGAGCCGGGTGCTGCCCGTCTACGAGCAGTGGCTGGCCCGCTGGCCGCGCCCCGCCGACCTGGCTGCGGAGGCGCCCGGCGAGGCGGTCCGCGCCTGGGGCCGGCTCGGCTACCCGCGCCGCGCCCTGCGGCTGCACGGCGCCGCGGTCGCCATAACGGAACGGCACGGCGGGGACGTACCGACGGATCACGCACAACTGCTCGCGCTGCCGGGCATCGGCGAGTACACGGCCGCGGCCGTCGCCTCCTTCGCCTACGGGCAGCGGCACGCCGTGCTCGACACCAATGTGCGGCGGGTGTTCGCGCGGGCCGTGACCGGTGTGCAGTACCCGCCGAACGCCACCACCGCCGCCGAACGCAAGCTCGCCCGCGAACTGCTCCCCGAGGACGAGAAGACCGCCGCCCGCTGGGCCGCCGCCTCCATGGAGCTGGGCGCGCTGGTGTGCACGGCGAAGAACGAGACATGCGTGCGGTGCCCGATCGCCGGGGAGTGCGCCTGGCGGCTGGCCGGCAAGCCGGAGCACGAGGGGCCGCCCCGGCGCGGGCAGACGTACGCCGGTACGGACCGGCAGGTGCGGGGCAAGCTGCTCGCCGTGCTGCGCGAGGCGCACGCCCCCGTGCCGCAGGCGGCGCTCGACCGGGTGTGGCACGAGCCGGTGCAACGCGCACGCGCACTGGACGGGCTGGTCTCGGACGGGCTGGTGGAGCCGCTCGCCGGCGGTCTGTACCGGCTTCCGCTGGGCTGACACACAGCCACATCACAGCGGACGAGGCCGTGTTACGACCCTGACCACACGACAAATGCATCCATAATCAGACATAAGGCCGCGATCGCTTACCCCGAACTCATCTCCGTTACACAACCGACGGACAGCCGATTGCTACCCGCAGGCTGCTCCGCACAGCCCCGTGACAACGAGTCCGTAGCTTCGTTTCTGTGCCCGCCACGACCGGGCGGGACAGCAGGAACTCAGGGCCGAGGGCCGGGGAAAACGGGGATCGGGAGGCGGTTGATCATGGCGCAGGGCGAGGTGCTCGAATTCGAGGAGTACGTCCGCACCCGGCAGGACGCGCTGCTGCGCAGCGCCCGCCGACTGGTCCCGGACCCGACGGACGCCCAGGACCTGCTCCAGACCGCGCTGGTACGGACCTACGGCCGCTGGGACGGCATCGCCGACAAGAAGCTCGCCGACGCCTACCTCCGCCGGGTCATGATCAACACGCGGACCGAGTGGTGGCGGGCCCGCAAACTGGAGGAGGTCCCCACCGAGCAGCTGCCCGACGCCTGCGTGGAGGACTCCACCGAGCAGCACGCGGACCGCGCGCTCCTTATGGACATCATGAAGGTTCTGGCTCCGAAGCAGCGCAGTGTCGTGGTGCTGCGACACTGGGAGCAGATGTCCACGGAGGAGACGGCCGCCGCCCTCGGCATGTCGGCCGGAACGGTCAAGAGCACGCTGCACCGGGCGCTCGCCCGGCTCCGCGAGGAGCTGGAGGCACGCGACCTCGACGCACGCGCGCTGGAGCGTGAGGAGCGGGAGCGTTGCGCGGCCTGACCGACGCCGGCCCCAGCCGGGGCCCGGCGAGTGCACAGGCGGTGATCACGGCGGCGGCCGTGCTCGCCGCCCTCGCCCTTTTCGCCGTCGCCTGCGGCACTGGCGGCACCGGTGCCCGTGACGAGGGCCCGGCACACGCCGACTCGGTCGGGAACGCCCCGGCCGCCAAGGTTCCCGCACCCAATCCCTCGCAGTCGTACGACAAGATCAACGCGGTCGCCCTGGTGAAGGCCGACCCGGCGGTCTCGGCCACGGTGAAGCGGGACCTGAAGCCGTGCTCGGGGAACGCGTACCCGGTCGACGTGACATACGGCAATCTGACCGGTGGCACGGTGGACGACGTGGTCGTCAACGTGCTGACCTGTGGGGACGCGGGCGGTCCGGGTTTCGGAGTCGGGGCGTATGTGTACCGCAACGAGAGCGGCGCGTACTTGAATGTCTTCAAGGCGGAGGAGTCCCCGGTCTACGCGGAGATCGACAAGGGCGACCTGAGCGTGACCAAGCAGGTGTACGAGAAGGGCGACCCGGTGTCGAGCCCTTCTGGCGAGAACGTGATCACGTACAGCTGGGCCGCGGGACACTTCGTCCAGCAGGACTTCCACCACACCGACTACGGCAACGCGGCCGGCGGCGACACCCAGGACCCCTCCGGCACCAGCTGACCCCCCACCGACAACACGAGAGAGCCGGGATGGCAGACCAGACCCACGTCCTGTTCGTCGAGGACGACGATGTCATCCGCGAGGCCACCCAGCTCGCCCTGGAGCGGGACGGCTTCGCGGTCACCGCCATGCCCGACGGGCTGTCCGGACTGGAGGCCTTCCGCGCCGACCGGCCCGACATCGCCCTGCTGGACGTGATGGTCCCGGGTCTGGACGGGGTGAGCCTGTGCCGACGCATCCGCGACGAGTCCACCGTGCCCGTGATCATGCTGTCGGCGCGCGCCGACTCGATCGACGTGGTGCTGGGCCTGGAGGCGGGCGCCGACGACTACGTCACCAAGCCGTTCGACGGCGCCGTGCTGGTCGCCCGGATCCGGGCGGTGCTGCGGCGCTTCGGGCACGCGAGCGGCGGCGCCCACGCCGAGGACCCCGCCCCGTCGGTGAACGGCGGCCCGCTGATCTTCGGCGACGGCGAGCTGGAGATCGACACGGAGGGCATGGAGGTGCGCCGGGCCGGGCAGCCGGTCGCGCTGACGCCCACCGAGATGCGGCTGCTCCTGGAGTTCTCCTCGGCACCGGGGACCGTACTCTCCCGCGACAAGCTGCTCGAACGCGTCTGGGACTATGGCTGGGGCGGGGACACCCGGGTCGTCGACGTCCATGTGCAGCGGCTGCGCACCAAGATCGGCCAGGACCGGATCGAGACGGTCCGCGGTTTCGGCTACAAGTTGAAGGCCTGAGCGGGGCGGTCATGCGGGGGATCACGAGATTCGTCCGGTACCGGGGTCCGGGTCTGCGCACCGGGCTCCGGTGGAAGCTGAGCGCGGCGATCGCACTGGTCGGCGCGCTGGTCGCGATCGCGCTGAGCCTGGTGGTGCACAACGCCGCCCGGGTCTCGATGCTGGACAACGCCCGTGAGCTGGCCAACCAGCGGCTCCAGATCGGCCAGCGCAACTACGAGTCGTACGGACGGGCGAACTTCCCGGACGTCAAGGTCAACGACCCGCAGCTGCCGGACGCCCTGCGCGACCGGGTCGACGCGGGCCGCCGGGCGACCGACGTCATCGACCACGGCAGCGGTGCGCCGGACATCTGGGCGGCGGTGCAGGCCAAGGACGGGCGGGTGCTGTCCCTGCACGGCACCTTCCCGAACCGCAGCAGCAACGTACTGAAGGACCTCGACCAGGCCCTGGTCATCGGCTCCATCGCGGTGGTGCTCGGCGGCAGCGCGCTCGGCGTGCTGATCGGCGGACAGCTCTCGCGCCGGCTGCGCAAGGCGGCGGCCGCGGCCAACCAGGTCGCCCAGGGCGAGCCGGACGTACGGGTGCGGGAGGCGATCGGCGGAGTCGTCCGGGACGAGACCGACGACCTGGCGCGCGCGGTAGACGCCATGGCGGACGCGCTGCAGCAGCGGCTGGAGGCCGAGCGGCGGGTGACCGCCGACATCGCGCACGAGCTGCGGACGCCGGTGACAGGGCTGCTCACGGCGGCCGAACTCCTTCCGCCCGGCCGTCCGACCGAACTGGTCCTGGACCGGGCGAAGGCGATGCGCACCCTCGTCGAGGACGTCCTGGAGGTGGCCCGCCTCGACAGCGCCTCCGAGCGCGCCGAGCTGCAGGACATCATGCTGGGCGAGTTCGTCGCCCGGAGGGTGGCCGCGAAGGACCCCGGGATCGAGGTGCGGGTGGTGCACGAGTCGGAGGTCACCACCGACCCGCGCCGTCTGGAGCGGGTGCTGTTCAACCTGCTCGCCAACGCGGCCCGGCACGGCAAGCCGCCCATCGAGGTGACCGTCGAGGGCCGGGTCATCCGGGTTCGCGACCACGGCCCCGGCTTCCCCGAGGAACTGCTCGTCGAGGGCCCGAGCCGGTTCCGCACCGGCAGCGCCGACCGCGCGGGCCAGGGCCACGGTCTGGGACTGACCATCGCGGCCGGACAGGCCCGGGTGCTGGGCGCCCGACTGACCTTCCGCAACATCCGTCCGGCGGGCGCACCCGACCACATCCCGGCGGAGGGCGCGGTGGCGGTGCTGTGGCTGCCCGAGCACGCGCCGACGGCCACGGGGAGCTACCCGATACTGCCGGGACCGGCGCAGGCCGGGAGCCGCTGAGGAGCGGTCGTGGCCGTCAGGTGACGGCCACGAGGATCTCCTCACCCCGTGACGGGAGCAGACCGTCCGTGCGCCCGGTGAAGTAACGGCCGGCGAGTTCCCCGGCGGACACATGCCGGATCTCACGGAAGCCGGCCGCCGCGGCCAGGGCCGTCATCCGCTCGGGCGAGTAGAAGCTCAGGAAGGGCGTGCCGGAGGCCCGGGCGCCCCGCTCTGCCACCCTCAGCTGCTCCTGCTGGTCGGGCTCGACGTCCTCGATCGGCCGCAGGAACGTCGTGACCAGCGTCGACCCGGAGGCCAGCTCGGCGATGTGCCGGAGGGTGGCGGCGATGGCGTCCTCGGTGAGGTACATGGTGACCGTTCCTAGAGACTGAGCGGGCGTGAGTCCTGTTGCCAGGACTCGTGCTCAGCCGAACGCCCCGGACGGTGTTGGGCGTTCTGGTCGACCGCGTTCGCTCCGCGTCCGGCGCCGACGGATCGTGTCCGTGGTCCGGGGATGCGGGGGCGGTTTCCCTCACGCTCCGGGGTGCCCGCTCCGGCCTGGACGGTCCGATGCCCATGCACATCGCTCTGGTGTGCACGGGGCGGTGCCGTCCGTCGCCGGACCGGGTGTCCCAGGGCGCGTCGTCCGATCGCCACGGCTGCCGCGTCGTGGCGGGTGGTCTTCCTGGTCTTGGTGATGAGGGGTTTCTGCCAGTGTTGGGCACCCCACCGGGACGTGTAGGCGGGGTCGACGGCGATGACGGGGATGCCGGGTTCGGCCGCCATGGACACCAGCCGGGCCCGCAGCCTGGCTACCGGCATGCCGGAGATCAGCTTGCGGAACTTCTTGCGGCGGCCGTGCTTCTCACGGGTCTTCTCCGCCTGAAAGTCGAGGTCCTCGACCGCGATCGCCAGGCTGTGGCGCCTGGCCCAGTGCAGCAGGCGGATCAGGGCATGCCGGACCTGCGCGTCACGATGAGAAGCCGTGCCGGTCAGCTCGTGGGCGAAGCGCAGTGGTTGGCCGGTGGGGTTGCCGTGCGCGTCAAGGCGCCAGGCCGCCAGATGATCGGCATTGGTGTCCACGCCGATCAGGCCGTTCGCGCGGGCCGCCTCCAGCGGCACCGTCGAGGTGGGTGGGATGGTCCAGGACGCGGTCAGGTACCAGCGGCCGCGCTGCACGTCTTCGTGGATGCGGTAGGCCACGGCCCGGTGGGCGGTGACGCGGTCGGCCCACTGCTCGGCCCGGTGCGCGAACGACACCTTCCCGGCGAGGACGTACCGGCCGTGCGGCGCGTTGGCCAGATGCGCCAGCGGTGCGGGGAGCTTGAGGGAGACCTCGCCGTCGGGCGTGACGCGGATGGTCTCGTTGCCGTGGCGCTTGCCGGACTCGCCGTCGGCCTCAAGGAACCGGCGTTCGGCGTGCCACCGGTGCCGCCACTGCTCGTGGGTGAGGTGGGCGGTCTCCAGTTGGTGGCGGGTCTTCAGCAGTCGCTTGCCGCCGCGCACCATGTGCATGACCCCGGCCTGCCAGTCGGCCTGCGCCGAGCGGAGCCGGTCTTCGAGGACGTGCAGGCGGCGTGACTTGGCGAACCACTCATGCCTGCTGTGATATCCGCCAGGAGCTCGTTTGGACCCCTTCTCGCCGATCGGCAGGGACAGCCGATGCCTGATGGTGCGCACCCCCGCCTGGAGGCTGTGGATGTGCGCGAGCCGGCCGCGGCGGGCGAGGGCCCACTGGTCGTGGGTGGCCTTCGTGATGGACCCGGCCCAGCGCGAGGAGGACTCCCCAGTCAGGACACGCTTGTGCTGTGCCCACTGCTCGCTGTCGTGCTGCAGCCCGGCCGCACACCGCGCCTTCAGATCACGGGAAGCCAGTGTGCCGAGAAGGTCGCCGACCATGCCGAGCACTTTCTCGTCCCCGGCGGTCAGGCCCTTGAGCCGGGTACGGACCGCGACGCCCGAGGGGCCGGGCACCACGAACGACGCCACCATCTCCCGCAGTCCACCCACCCCATGTCACCCCCGGTCCGGCATCGCAGAACTCCGTCACCACACCCAACGACCACCATCGCCGAAGGTCACGCATTCGATGCGAGAACTCCCGTTCCCCACCGGCGCAAGTGCGCCTGCCACCGCCGGGAGGCTCACTCCCGTGTGCCAGAACGCACTCAAATGCCGTCAACCCCCACCTGTTCACAACCCCGGCGGAGGCGACCACGGCCGGCCGCTCCGGATCGAACCCGGCGGCCGCCAGCTGTCCCCACCAGTCCCCCTCGAAGTCCACCGGCACCAGCCGCAGCCAGCCGGGTATGCCGTACCCCAGCTCGGCCAGCCGCCCCCGCTTCCACTCCACCGCCCCGGCGCGGTCGGCCTCGAACACCCGCAGCCCCGCGGCCTCCGCGGCGGCCGCCCGGCGCTGCGCGAACGTGTCGAGCCCGGCCCCGAGGACGAGGTACTGGTCCACCCCGCGCCCGGCCTCCGCCTCCACCAGGTCCTCGACGAACCGGGCCCGGGCCACGATGGACGCCCGGGTCCGCCGGGTTGCCTCGACGTCCATGTCCGACCGGGCCCGCCAGTCGTCGCCGGCGCCGGACAGCCGTAGCCCCACCTCGTCCTCGATGACGTGGGGCGGTGCGTCGGCGTGCAGATGCAGCGCCCGCCACAGGGCGGTGCGGACGGCGGTGTGGTCGGGCCCTGTCCGCGTGGTCATGCTCAGAACTCCTTGGAGAAGTCGAGCTCCTCGCTGCGCTGGGTCAGCGAGTACCAGTTGCCGTTGTCGTCGCGGAAGATCGCCTCGATGCCGTACGGCCGTTCCTTGGGCTCCTGGACGAACTCGACGCCCCGGGCGCTGAAGGTCTCGTAGTCCCCCCCCGGCAGTCGTCGGTGCGGAACGCCCCCGCGCCCATCACCCCCTTGGCGACCAGCTTGCGCAGCGCCTCCGCGGACTCGGGGTCGAGGCCGGGTCCGTCCAGGCGCATCAGGGTGAGCCGGACGTCCGGCTGGCCCTTGGCACCGACGGTGACCCAGCGCATGTCCCCCATCGCGATGTCGTCGCGCACCTCGAAGCCGAGTTTCTCGGTGAAGAAGGCCTTGGTGCGCTGCTGGTCGAAGGTCCACACGGTGGTGATGGCCAGGCCCTGGATCATGGCTCTGCTCTCCTGCTTCTCCGGACGGAAGGTGGCTGTTCCTGTCCGCCACGGTAGGCAGGCTGGTCCGGGCCGCGCTTCTCGGAAGTTGCGCTCCTGCCGGGGAAGCCGCCGGCCCAGAGCAGGGCGTAGCAGCCGGGGATGAGGGAGGCGCCGCGGCCGACGTGCGCGGTCCGGTACTCGGTGGGGCTGAGCCCCGTACGGCTCTTGAACTTCGCCGAGAAGGTGCCGAGGCTGCTGAAGCCGACCAGGTGGCAGATCTCGGTGACGGTGAGGTCCGCGCTCCGGAGCAGCTCCTCCGCCCGCTCGATCCTGCGGTGCGTCAGATACTGGCCGGGCGTCTCGCCGTACGCCTCCTTGAAGGCGCGGAGGAAGTGATACCGCGAGTACCCGGCGTGCGCGGCGACCGCGTCGAGGTCCAGGCCCGGGTCGGCCCAGTCCCGGTCCATGGCGTCCTTGGCACGCCGTAGCTGACGCAGTTTGTCCATGAGGCCGATGGTGACACGCGGCACTGACAACGCCGGCCGCCGCAGCGCGGCCGCGGGACAACGGCGGGACAACCGAAAGCGGGTGGTTCCGGGGATGCGGTCCCCGGAACCACCCGCTCCTGGCTCGTTTCTCAGACGGCCTCGACCATCGGCATCGGCGCCGCCTCGTCGGAGCCCGCCTTCTGGGCCCCGCCCTTCAGCGGGACCTCCTTGACGAACACCGCCGCGACCAGCACCGCCACGGCGATCCCGGCGCCGAGCAGGAACGCCGAGTGCGTGCCGGCCGACACCGCGTGCTGGTAAGCCTCGCGGGCCACCGCCGGCAGCTTCGCCAGGCTCTTCGCGTCCAGCTGCGCCGACTGCTCGGTGATCTTGGAGCCGATCGAACCGGCCCGCTCGGCCATGACGTCCTTGACCCGGTTGTTGAAGATCGCGCCCATGATGGCGACACCGAAGGAGGAGCCGAGGGTACGGAACAGGGTGGTCGAGGAGGACGCGACGCCCATGTCCTTCATCTCCACGCTGTTCTGCGCGACCAGCATGGTGATCTGCATCAGGCAGCCCATACCGAGTCCGACGACGGCCATGAACACGCCGGAGGTGAGGCGGGAGGTGTCCGTGTCCATGGTGGACAGCAGGTACATCCCGACGGCCAGCAGCACACCGCCGGCGATCGGGAAGACCTTGTAGCGGCCGCTGTTGGTGGTGACCCGCCCGGCGACCATCGAGGTCACCAGCATCGCGCCGAGCATCGGAAGGAGCAGCAGACCGGAGTTGGTCGCGGACGCACCCTGCACGGACTGCTGGTACAGCGGCAGGAACAGCGTGGCGCCGAACATCACGAAGCCCACGATGAAGCCGATGATCGACATCAGGGTGAAGTTGCGGCTGCGGAAGATGTGCAGCGGCAGGACCGGCTCGGCGGCCTTGGTCTGCCAGAAGACGAACCCGACGAGGGCGGCGACACCGATGGCGATCAGTTCCATGATCCGCGCGGACGTCCAGGCGTACTCGGAACCGCCCCAGGTGGTGACCAGCACGATCGAGGTGATGCCGAGGGTCAGCAGGCCGGCGCCGAGGTAGTCGATACGGGCCTTGTTCCGCTTCTTCGGCAGGTGCAGTACGGCGCTGATGGCGATCAGCGCGACGACGCCGAGCGGCAGGTTGATGTAGAAGGCCCAGCGCCAGCCCCAGTTGTCGGTGATGGTGCCGCCGACCAGCGGGCCGCCGATCATCGCGAGCGCCATGACGCCGGCCATCATGCCCTGGTACTTGCCGCGCTCACGGGGCGGGATCAGGTCACCGATGATCGCCATGACGCCGACCATCAGACCACCGGCGCCGAGCCCCTGAACGGCCCGGAACCCGATCAGCTCGCCCATGTTCTGGGCCATGCCGCTGAGCGCGGAGCCGATCAGGAAGATGACTATGGAGGTCATGAAGGCGCCCTTGCGCCCGTACATGTCGCCGATCTTGCCCCAGAGCGGAGTCGACGCGGCGGTCGCCAGGGTGTAGCCGGTCACGACCCACGACAGGTGTTCGAGGCCGCCCAGCTCGCCCACGATCGTCGGCATCGCGGTGCCCACGATCATGTTGTCGAGCATGGCGAGCATCATCGCGATCATGAGGGCCAGCAGCACGACCCGTACGCTCTTGGGCTGTTTCTCCGGCTGGTCCGCCGTGTCCTGTGGCTGCTCCTGGCCGGTGCCGGCCGCCTGGGTGTCCGCCATCTCTCCCACTCCCCCTGGCGACAGCTACTTACTTGCCGCCCGGCTAGTTCGTTACACTAGGAAGGTAGACCTGTCACTAGCCGGGCGTCAAGTAAGTTACGGGGCCGGGCGTCCGGGTCCGCCTGCCGGCCGGCAGGCGAGTTTTCGCGGGAGTGCGAGGAGTAAGAGGATGGGCGTCACCATGGACGGCACCAAGCAGCAGCGTCGCGGGAACACCCGCCAGCGCATCCAGGACGTGGCCCTCGAACTCTTCGCCGAGCAGGGCTACGAGAAGACCTCCCTGCGGGAGATCGCCGAGCGCCTCGACGTGACCAAGGCCGCCCTGTACTACCACTTCAAGACCAAGGAAGAGATCCTGGTCAGCGTCTTCGAGGACCTGACACAGCCGATCCAGGACCTCATCGAGTGGGGCAAGGGCCAGCCGCACACCCTGGAGACCAAGCAGGAGATCGTACGGCGCTACAGCCAGGCGCTCGCCGAGGCCGAACCGCTGTTCCGCTTCATGCAGGAGAACCAGGCGACGGTCCGGGAACTGAGGATCGGCGACACCTTCAAGGACCGGATGCGCGGTCTGCGGAACATCCTCATGGACCCGGACGCACCCCTGACCGACCAGGTCCGCTGCGTCAGCGCGATCTTCACGCTGCACGCCGGGATGTTCATCATGCAGGACATCGAAGGCGACCCCCAGAAGAAGCGCGAGGCCGCTCTGGAGGTCGCGGTGGACCTGGTGACCCAGGCCCACAGGGGTTCTTCCGACGCCCGCTAGTCCGGCCGGACTCCGGTCGGACGGCGGCCGGACTTCGGGTCAGACCTTGAGGCCCTTGGCGCGCAGGAAGGCGACCGGGTCGACGGCGGAGCCGTAGTTCGGGGTCGTACGGATCTCGAAGTGCAGGTGCGGCCCGGTGGAGTTGCCGGTGTTGCCGGACCGGCCGATGTGCTGACCGGTCTTCACGGTCTGCCCGATCCTGACGTCGACGCGCGAGAGATGCGCGTACTGCGAGTACTGGCCGCTCGCGTGCTTGATGACGATGGCGTTGCCGTACGCGGGACCGTCACCGGCGCCGTTGCCGCCGGCCTTGACGACGGTGCCGTCGTGCGCGGCGACGACGTCGGTGCCGCTCGGCACCGCGAAGTCCTGGCCGCTGTGCTTGGCGGCCCACATGCCGCCGGCCTGGTTGAAGGTCGCGGAGAGGGTGTACTTCTTCACCGGGTCGACCCAGGCGGCGGCACTGGAGGTGGTGGCCGACGCGACCCCCGACCCCACCACGGCCGCGACCCCGACACCGGCGGCCAGAACGGCGGCCCGGTTGCGGAGCGAGGACGTACGGGGGGCACGGAAAGCGGCGCGCAGGGACATCGGAACCTCATGGGATAGGCAACAGGGACTCCCGCCCGGCACCGGCTCACACCGGCAGCCGCCGAACGGGTCATCCCTTGGTAACCCGAACACCAGGAATCACCCAAACCCCCCGGTCTACGACGCCTCCTAGTATCCAGGCGGAAACTTGACTCTTTTTTGACAGAGCACCCATGACCGGACAAACCCGACCCAGCACCGGCACTGCAGTCCGAGCCTCAGGGACCTTCGGAGGAAAAGTCCCCTTTCACTCAGGCAGCAGGTCGCACTATCCCCGTTAGTAACGGACATTTCGTCCGTGCGGTATGTCACCGGCCCACGCGATCCGCGCCCACCGAAACATGCTGCACACCTCTGGCCACCTACCCGCCGGTAACCCTACGGTTCCCCTCGCGCCATCTGCCCCACTCACCATGCCCCTGACATAGCCATGGACGCGAGAGGACACCCCCACCGATGACCACAGGCACCTGGACCCGCCGCATATCCGTCACCGTCGTCTCCCTGGCCGCGCTCGCCGGGGCGGCCGCGCCGGCCCAGGCCGCGACGGAGAGCAGCTCCACCACGGTCGACTACGCCACCTGGCAGCAGGACTGCCAGTCCGTGATGGACCAGGCCCTGCCCTACCTGAAGAGCCGGATCGCCGCCGCGAAGCCGGGCGAGAAGCAGGCGATCGTCTTCGACATCGACAACACCACGCTGGAGACCGACTTCGGCTTCAGCTACCCGCAGCCGGCCAACAAGCCGGTGCTGAACGTGGCCAGGTACGCCCAGGAGCACGGCGTCTCCCTGTTCTTCGTGACGGCCCGCCCCGGGATCATCTACCTGCCCACCGAGTACAACCTCGAGTACGACGGCTACCAGGTCTCCGGCTTGTACGTCCGCGGCTTCCTCGACCTCTTCAAGGACGTCGCCGCCTACAAGACCGCCCAGCGTGTCGACATCGAGAACAAGGGCTACGACATCATCGCGAACATCGGCAACAGCGCCTCCGACCTCTCGGGCGGCCACGCCGACAAGACGTTCAAGCTGCCGGACTACAACGGCCAGCTGTCGTAACTCACCGCTAGGCTCCATCCGTTCGCAGGAATCACGGGGGTGGGCGGATGGAGCCGGCGGTACTGGGTGGCAAGCTGGCGTCGAGCCTGATGGGCCCGCTGCTGAAGAGGCTCTTCGTGGCGGACGGGCCGGGCGCGGGGCTGGTGGACAGGCCGGTACGGCTGAGGAGCCTGGTGTCCTTCCGCGGCGAGAAACGTGCGCTGGTCGAGAAGGACGTGCACAAGCTCGCCGAGCACCTGGTCCGGCAGGCGGTCGACTCACCGGGTGAGCCGCCCTTCCGGGCCGGGGAACAGATCGCCGTGGCCGACGCGCTGGCCCGCAGACTGCTCGCCCTCGGCGATCTGGACATGGACGACGTCCAGGCCGTACGGCTGGGCCACCGCGAACTGGCCGCGAAGCTGGCGCACGCGGCAGCCGCGCCCGACGGCCTTTCCCCCGACGCCCGCCACTTCCTCGACTCCGCGACGGAATGGGCCTGCCTGCAGATCCTGGAGTTCTTCACCCGCCGCTCCACCTTTGTGGCCCGCACCCTGGTGGAACAGACCCGTTCCCAGGCCGAACTGATCGCCAAGATCGACGCGTTGCTCGCCCGTGCACCGCGCCCCGACGCACGTGACACGGGGTTCGAGCGCCGCTACCGCTCGTACGTCGCCCAGCACCACAACCACCTCACCATCTACGGCATCGATCTGCGGGACTCCCCCGACCACTGGCCGCTCGAAGTCGCCTATCTGAGCCTGGAGGCCACCGCCGACGAGGAGCGTTCCCTCCCCGGGGACGGCTCCGGCCCGGCCCCCGCCACCCTCCGGCTGCCCGCCGAGGAGGCCCTCCACGCCCACGACCGCGTCCTGCTGCGCGGCGACGCGGGTTCGGGCAAGACGACGCTGGTGCAGTGGCTCGCGGTGACGGCCGCGCAGGAGGGCGCGCGCATCCCGTACGTCCTGCCGTTGCGCACCCTGATCCGCGGCGGCGCCCTCCCCGCCCCCGAGGCCTTCCTGACCGCGGTGAGCTGCCCGCTGTCCGCCCCCCAGGGCTGGGCGGAACGCGTCCTGGCGGCGGGCCGCGGCCTGGTCCTCGTCGACGGCCTGGACGAGATCCCCGACGCCGACCGCCACGGCACCCGCGCCTGGCTGCTCTCCCTCATCCACGCCTTCCCGGGCAACCGCTGGCTCCTGACCTCACGCCCCTCCGCGGTCCGCCCCGACTGGCTCGCCGCGGAGGGCTTCCGCGAACTGACCCTGGCCCCCATGCGCCGCACCGACGTGGCGACCTTCGTCCGCCGCTGGCACACGGCGGCCCGGGCCCCGGAGTTCGAGGGCCCGCTCCTCGACTCCCTCCGCACCAAACGCGACCTCGCCCGGCTCGCCACCAACCCCCTGATGTGCGGGCTGATCTGCGCCCTGCACCGGGAGCGGCGCGGCTATCTCCCCACCGGCCGCAAGGAGTTGTACGAGGCCGCCCTCACGATGCTGCTGGCCCGCCGCGACCGGGAGCGGGGCATGGGGTCCGTGGACGAGGTGGAACTGGGCGAGGAGACCCAGCTGGAACTCCTGCAACGCCTCGCCTACGCGCTGGTGCTGAGCGGCCGCATCGAGATGGACCTGGAGACGGCCGAGGCGCCGCTGACTTCCAGACCCGGGCCCGACTTCCGTACCCGGGCCCGACTTCCGGACACGGGGACGGGCCCGACTTCCGGACACGGGATGGGCCGGCTTCCGGACACGGGAAAGGGGCCGGTGCTGGAAAGCACCGGCCCCTTCCTCATGGGGCTTTCGGCCTCTCGGCCGTGAGGCTTACGCCTCCTTGCTCAGGTTCGGCCCGGCACCGCCGGCCGCCTGCTCGATCGGCGGGACGTCGGGGAGTGCCGACTTCTCCTCGCCGCGGAAGGTGAAGGTCGCGGAGTCGCCCTCGCCCTCCGTGTCGACGACCACGATGTGACCGGGGCGCAGCTCGCCGAAGAGGATCTTCTCCGAGAGCGTGTCCTCGACCTCGCGCTGGATCGTGCGACGCAGCGGACGCGCGCCCAGCACCGGGTCGTAACCCTTCTTGGACAGCAGCTCCTTGGCGGACTGGGAGAGCTCGATGCCCATGTCCCGGTCCTTCAGGCGCTCGTCCACCTTGCCGATCATCAGGTCGACGATCCGCAGGATGTCCTCCTGCGTCAGCTGCGGGAAGACGACCACGTCGTCGACGCGGTTGAGGAACTCGGGCCGGAAGTGCTGCTTGAGCTCGTCCTGGACCTTGTTCTTCATGCGCTCGTAGTTGGTCTTCGAGTCACCCGAGGCCGCGAAGCCCAGGTTGAAGCCCTTGGAGATGTCCCGGGTGCCGAGGTTGGTCGTCATGATGATGACCGTGTTCTTGAAGTCCACGACCCGGCCCTGGGAGTCGGTCAGCCGACCGTCCTCCAGGATCTGCAGCAGCGAGTTGAAGATGTCCGGGTGGGCCTTCTCCACCTCGTCGAACAGGACGACGGAGAACGGCTTGCGGCGGACCTTCTCGGTCAGCTGGCCGCCCTCTTCGTAGCCCACGTAGCCGGGGGGCGAACCGAAGAGACGGGAGACCGTGTGCTTCTCGCTGAACTCCGACATGTCGAGGGAGATCAGCGCGTCCTCGTCGCCGAAGAGGAACTCGGCGAGGGCCTTGGACAGCTCGGTCTTACCGACACCGGACGGGCCGGCGAAGATGAACGAACCACCGGGGCGCTTCGGGTCCTTCAGACCGGCACGCGTACGGCGGATCGCCTTCGACAGCGCCTTGACGGCGTCGACCTGGCCGATGACCCGCTTGTGGAGCTCGTCCTCCATGCGGAGCAGTCGGCTGGACTCCTCCTCGGTGAGCTTGAAGACCGGGATGCCGGTGGCCGTGGCGAGGACCTCGGCGATCAGCTCGCCGTCGACCTCGGCGACGACGTCCATGTCGCCGGCCTTCCACTCCTTCTCCCGCTTGGCCTTCGCGGCCAGGAGCTGCTTCTCCTTGTCGCGGAGGGAGGCGGCCTTCTCGAAGTCCTGCGAGTCGATCGCGGACTCCTTGTCCCGGCGCACGGCGGCGATCTTCTCGTCGAACTCGCGCAGGTCCGGCGGAGCGGTCATCCGGCGGATGCGCATCCGGGAACCGGCCTCGTCGATCAGGTCGATCGCCTTGTCCGGCAGGAAGCGGTCGGAGATGTAGCGGTCGGCCAGGGTGGCGGCCTGGACCAGTGCCTCGTCCGTGATGGAGACCCGGTGGTGGGCCTCGTACCGGTCACGCAGACCCTTGAGGATCTCGATCGTGTGCGGCAGGGACGGCTCGGCGACCTGGATGGGCTGGAAACGGCGCTCCAGGGCCGCGTCCTTCTCCAGGTGCTTGCGGTACTCGTCCAGGGTGGTGGCACCGATGGTCTGCAGCTCACCGCGGGCCAGCATCGGCTTCAGGATCGAAGCGGCGTCGATGGCGCCCTCGGCGGCACCCGCACCGACCAGCGTGTGCAGCTCGTCGATGAACAGGATGATGTCGCCGCGGGTGCGGATCTCCTTGAGCACCTTCTTCAGGCGCTCCTCGAAGTCACCGCGGTAGCGGGAGCCGGCGACCAGGGCGCCGAGGTCCAGGGTGTAGAGGTGCTTGTCCTTGAGGGTCTCGGGCACCTCGCCCTTGACGATGGCCTGGGCGAGGCCCTCGACGACGGCGGTCTTGCCGACGCCGGGCTCACCGATCAGGACCGGGTTGTTCTTGGTACGGCGGGACAGCACCTGCATGACCCGCTCGATCTCCTTCTCGCGCCCGATGACCGGGTCGAGCTTGGACTCACGAGCGGCCTGGGTGAGGTTCCGGCCGAACTGGTCGAGGACCAGGGACGTCGAGGGGGTGCCCTCGGCAGGGCCGCCGGCGGTGGCGGTCTCCTTGCCCTGGTAACCGGAGAGCAGCTGGATGACCTGCTGCCGCACCCGGTTGAGATCAGCGCCCAGCTTGACCAGGACCTGGGCGGCGACGCCCTCGCCCTCACGGATCAGGCCGAGCAGGATGTGCTCCGTGCCGATGTAGTTGTGGCCCAGCTGAAGAGCCTCGCGGAGCGACAGCTCCAGGACCTTCTTGGCACGGGGGGTGAAGGGGATGTGCCCGGACGGGGCCTGCTGGCCCTGGCCGATGATCTCCTCCACCTGCTGGCGGACCGCCTCGAGCGAAATCCCGAGGCTCTCAAGGGCCTTGGCGGCGACACCCTCACCCTCGTGGATCAGGCCCAGGAGGATGTGCTCGGTGCCGATGTAGTTGTGGTTGAGCATCCGGGCTTCTTCCTGAGCCAGGACGACAACCCGCCGCGCGCGGTCGGTGAACCTCTCGAACATCGTTAATCGCTCCTCAGAGCGGTCAGGCAGTGGGGGGAACTTCCCCTCTCTGTCCTTCCGCAGCTTAGTCCCGCAAGCGGGGACCGCTCATTCCAACTGCCGACACCGTCGATGGCCTCCTGACCCCGAACGCCGACATCTGCTCCAACCCGATGGTGCGAGACGATGTTCCCGCAGGCCAGGCAGTTACCCCTTCCCTCAGTACGCCGATGGCGAACGTGAGACGGCCTCGCATGCGTGTCGCCCCCCTCCCACTAGGGATGTCTTACCCGTTCGGACTGACAGTCCATGCCGTGGGCCCCCGGTCCCTCCGCTACGGGCGAACAACCTTGCGTCCCTCCGGACCCCCGGGACCTCCCCGCGCGACACTCTGCGCATTCCCTCGCGCACCCAGCGTAACTCGGGTGGGGTCGGGACTGTTGGACTCGGCATGGCTGGCACAGTCCCTCCGACTGCTCCCACGGTCCCTCACCCCCGTCGTCCGCTCGGTTCCGGTTCCGGTGCTGGTTCCGGTGCTGCCGTGGCGCCGGACGGGCGGGCGGCCCGACTCCGGCACTGGTACGAGAACGATCTGGGCTGGGCAACAGTGCCCGCGCCGCCCGGAGAGCCGTTGCGGCTGGTCACGGGCGTGCGTTTCGATGTGCTGGACGTGCCTGCGGAGGCGGGCGCGAAGGCGCTCAGGCATCTTGGGCCGGGCTCTCCGGTGGCCCTACAGGGCGGCCGGATGCGGCTGCTGGTGGCCACGGGCGGCGCGGAGGAGCTGCCGGGGCTGCTGGAGTGGCTGGAGTGGGGCGCGCTGGCCCTGGACCTGCGGGCGCTGGGCGATCGGGGCCGGATGGACGCTCCGGCGCGGCCCGAGCCGGCTTCCACCGGAGTCCGGCTGCCTCCCGGCCCTGCGGAAGGCCGCGGTGAACCCGTGCAGGGGGCCGCCCTCTGGTTGCGGCCCCCCGAGTCGGGGTGCGAGGTCGAGGCCTCGCTGCCGACGCTGTCGGCCATGGGGGGCGTCGGAGGCGCCCCCGATCTCGTACGGCTGCTGGACACGGTGGCCACCGAGTGCCACCGCATCCGGCTGCGGCGCGCGGGCCGCGGGTCGGAGAACAGTCAGCTGTTGGCGTCCTCGTAGGCCTGGCGAATCGTCGCCGGAACACGGCCGCGGTCATTGACCTCGTAGCCGTTCTCCTTGGCCCACGCGCGAATCTGCGCGGTGTCCTGGCTGCCGCCGGAAGCCGCACGGGTCTTTCCGCGTCCGCCCGAAGCACGGCCACCGGTACGACGACCGCCCTTGACGTAGGCGTCGAGAAGGCCGCGCAGCTTGTCCGCATTGGCGGTCGTGAGGTCGATCTCGTATGTCTTGCCGTCCAGCGCGAACGTCACGGTCTCGTCCGCCTCGCCGCCGTCGAGGTCGTCGACAAGAAGGACCTGAACCTTCTGTGCCACCGGATTTCCTTTCATCGATAACTTGAGGGCCGGGGGTGTGCGGCGTCCGCCGTTTCGCCGCCCCCTGTTATATGCAGTACTGCAGTACGTCGGAAAGCAAACCGCTTTTGCGGGGAAAACACAAACCCCTGGGAGAGACCAAGGCGCCCGCTCCCGTCCGGAAACATACGCGTTTCGGACATAGGGCACCTGGGCAAGGCGGGACGCCCGGAATAGCGACCCCCTTGGCGATCACAGATGCAGAAGCATCCGGCTGTTGCCCAAGGTGTTCGGTTTCACTCGTTCGAGTCCGAGGAACTCCGCGACACCCTCGTCATAGGAGCGCAACAGCTCCGCGTACACATCGGTGTCGACGGGCGTCTCGCCGATCTCCACGAAGCCGTGCTTCCCGAAGAACTCGACTTCGAAGGTCAGACAGAAAACGCGGCGAACACCAAGCCAACGTGCGGTCTCCAGCAACTTCTCCAGCAACTGATGACCGACACCGGCACCCTTGAGACCCGGCTTCACCGCGAGAGTGCGCACTTCCGCGAGGTCCTCCCACATCACGTGCAGCGCACCGCAGCCGACCACCTCGGCGTTGTCGTCGCGTTCGGCGACCCAGAACTCCTGGATGTCCTCGTAAAGGGTCACCATGGCTTTGTCGAGCAGGATGCGGTCACGGACGTACGCGTCAAGGAGGTGGCGTACGGCCGCGACATCGCCGGTCCGGGCCCGCCGGACGGTGATGGCTTTTGCGGTGACTTCGGGGCGCATCGCTGACATGAGCGGACGCTATCGCCCGCCGTGGTCCGCCACGGAGCCGGGGTTCTCCTCTTGGCGGGCTTCCCGGCCTTCGCGTTCTTCGTGCCGTTCCGCGGTATCGGGGCCCTGCACGATGCGTACGGCGTCCCGCAGGGCCTGCCGCTGTTCGTCGCTCATCATCCCGAAGAAGGCGACGAGAGCGGCCGCCGGGTTGTCACTCTGCGACCAGGCGTCGTTCATCAGGGCGGCGGCGTAGGCGGCCCTCGTGGAGACGGCCTCATATCGATAGGCGCGCCCTTCGGCCTCCCGCCGCACCCAGCCCTTCTGATGGAGATTGTCCAAAACGGTCATCACCGTGGTGTACGCGATGGACCGTTCCTGCTGAAGGTCTTCCAGGACTTCTCGAACGGTCACCGGGCGGTTCCACTTCCACACCCGCGTCATGACCGCGTCTTCGAGTTCTCCCAATGGGCGAGGCACAGCTCAGAACAATAGTGGGAGATCCCGCCAATGGCGTGCCGGACGTGCGCTTTCGCCAACAAAGGCGAACAAAAAGGGCGTACGACTCGGAAAGCACGGGTAGGACCGTGCGGCAAGTCGTACGCCCGTGGCGGCGCTCTTCGCGGTCAGGCGTCGCCGTTGGGGGCGGCTGCGGCCTGGCGGGCGCCGGCCGCGCGCTCGAGGGCGGCGTCGACGGCTGCGTCCTCCTTGGCCTTGGCGGCCCCGCCCTGGGTCTTCACGATCACCCGGACCAGACCGATGAAGAAGACGGCCATGACGACCGGAGGCAGGAGCGCGGAGACGTATTCCATGTGTCCAGAGTAGCCATCAGGGATCGGGCGAAAGGGGCGGGGTGGGCGAAGCGTCGCGCAACGTCCGCGAGCTGCGCCTTCTCGGCCGGCTCAGCCGGCGGCGAGCTGCTGCGGAGGCTGCGCGGCGGGCGGTGGGGCGGGCCGGCGCCGGGGGAAGACCTCCCCCGGGGTCGGAATGGGGCGCTTGGGCGCGGCGGGCTCGGGGGCCGCCGGCTGCGGGGCGGGCCGCTCGGCGGGCTTCTCCTTCGGCTTCTTCTCCGGCTCCTTGGCCACACCGCCCGGCAGGGCCGTCAGGCGGGCCCTGGAGGCCGGAACGGCGGGCGCCGGTACCTTCCGGGCCCCCTGTGCGAAGCGGGCCCGCACATCGCGCTCGGCGAGATCCTGGCACCGGTCGAGCAGCGCGGCGGCGCCGGGGTTGCCCCGCAGCGCCCGCAGCGCCGCGAGATCGTCCGGGGTCGGACGGTGTCCGGCGCCCAGCGCCTCCTCCAGAAGGGTGAGGTAACCGGCGACGGTACCCGGCAGGGCGGCACGGTACCGGGCGAGATCGGCCACCAGGAAGGCACGCAGCCGGGCCCCCTCGCACATCGCCTCGTCGAGCGACTCGGCGAGCCGATGACAGTCCTTGACGTCCTCGGCGGAGGCGGGACCGGGGTGAAGGGCGAGGGCGAGAGCACGGCGGAGCACACGCAGCTCCTCCGCACCGAACGCCATGCCGCCGCGGGATCCGTATGGCGTGGGCATGGACCGAAGATACGCGTAAATCAGACAAACTCGACATAGGGGGCAGGTGTGGCGCGACAGGGCCACCCACCTGGCGGCGACCACGAACAACAATGGCCGGCGCTCAGCCACATCCAGCCCGTCCGGCGTCCGAGGACGAGGCCGTTCGGGCCGAAGCGGGGGTCCGGGGGCGGCAGCCCTCAGGACGGGACCGACCCGGCGGGGGGCGAAGGGGGCGCGGCCCTCTGGTGATGGGCCGGGTAGGGGCGGCGGGGGCGCAGTCCCCCGGCCCGCCCCCACCCGGCCCTACATCCGTGACACGTTCCGCTCGTACACCAGCCGCAGCCCCACCAGCGTCAGCCACGGCTCGTGCTCGTCGATCACCGAGGACTCCCCCAGCACCATCGGCGCCAGCCCGCCCGTCGCGATCACCGTCACATCGTCCGGATCCTCCGCCAGCTCCCGGGCCATCCGGCCGACCACCCCGTCGACCTGCCCGGCGAAGCCGTACACGATGCCCGCCTGCATGGCCTCGACCGTGTTCTTCCCGATCACGCTCCGCGGCCGCGCCACCTCGATCTTCCGCAGCTGCGCGCCCTTGACGCCCAGTGCCTCCACGGAGATCTCGATACCGGGCGCGATCACACCACCGACGTACTCCCCGCGCGCGGACACCGCGTCGAAGGTGGTGGCCGTACCGAAGTCGACGACGATCGCGGGCCCCCCGAACAGTTCGACCGCGGCGACCGCGTTGATGATCCGGTCCGCGCCGACCTCCTTGGGGTTGTCGGTCAGGATCGGCACGCCGGTCTTCACGCCGGGCTCTACCAGCACCGCCGGGACATCGCCGTAGTAGCGCCGCGTCACCTCGCGCAGCTCGTGCAGCACGGACGGCACGGTCGCGCAGATCGCGATGCCGTCGATGCCGTCGCCGAGCTCGTCACCCAGGAGCGGGTGCATGCCCATCAGGCCCTGGAGGAGCACCGCCAGTTCGTCGGCCGTACGGCGGGCGTCCGTGGAGATGCGCCAGTGCTCGACGATGTCCTCGCCGTCGAAGAGGCCGAGGACGGTGTGTGTGTTGCCGACGTCGATCGTGAGGAGCATGGGTTCACTCCGCCTCGCGCAGATCCAGGCCGATGTCCAGGATCGGCGAGGAGTGGGTCAGGGCGCCGACGGCCAGGAAGTCCACGCCCGTGTCGGCGTACGCCCGCGCGTTCTCCAGCGTGAGCCGCCC
Source organism: Streptomyces sp. Ag109_O5-1 (assembly GCF_003814875.1). GTDB lineage: Bacteria > Actinomycetota > Actinomycetes > Streptomycetales > Streptomycetaceae > Streptomyces > Streptomyces sasae. Next base: position 5,498,830 of record NZ_RKQF01000001.1, read on the forward strand.
GGACGCCTCCAGGAGCGCGCGACCGGCGACGATCGCGACGGCCTCCTCGCACTCCATGGGCGTGAAGTTGTCCAGCAGGATCAGGTCGGCGCCCGCGTCGACGACCTCGCGCAGCTGGTGGAGGGTGTCGACCTCGACCTCGATCGCCAGGTCCGGGAACGCCTCGCGCACGGCCTTGAAGGCCTGGGCGACACCGCCGGCGGCGACCACGTGGTTGTCCTTGACCAGAGCCGCGTCGGAGAGCGACATCCGGTGGTTGACGCCGCCGCCGCTGCGCACGGCGAACTTCTCCAGGGAACGCAGCCCCGGGGTGGTCTTCCGGGTGTCACGCACGCGTGCCTGCGTGCCCTCCAGCGCGTCCGCCCACGCGCGCGTGGCCGTCGCGATGCCGGACAGGCGGCACAGGATGTTCAGCGCGCTGCGCTCGGCGGTGAGCAGGTCGCGGGTGCGCGTGGTGATCGACAGCAGCTTCGTCCCGGCCTCGACCCGATCGCCGTCCTCGACGTGCCGTTCGACCTCGAACTCGTCGGTGCAGACCACGGAGACCACGGCTTCGGCGACCCTGAGCCCCGCGACGACGCCCGCCTCACGCGCGACGAAGTCGGCGGTCGCCACGGCCTCCTCGGGGATCGTCGCGATGGTCGTCACGTCCACGCCGCCCGCCAGGTCCTCCTGGACGGCCACGTTGGCGATGTCCTCGACCTCGATGGGGTCGAGTCCGGCGGCGGCGAGGAGTTCGGCGAGCGCGGGGTCGAGCCCGCACTCCAGGTACTCCTCGTCGCCCTCGGCGCCACATGCACAGCCGTCGCCGCAGCCGCCGCCGTCGGCGAGGGGAAGGTCGTTGGTGCTCACGTCTGTCACTGCTCCTGGGATGGCTGGTGCGGCCGGGTAGGGGGGAAGTCTGCGGTGTCGGTGGTGCCTACGGCCAGCGAACGGTCCGGATTCAGCCGTACGACGATGTGCCGCCGCCAGGTGGCGTCGTCGCGGTCGGCGTGGTCCTCGCGCCAGTGGCAGCCGCGGGTCTCCTCGCGCCGCCTGGCCGCCTCGACGAGCACGCGTGCGACGCACAGGAGGTTGGTGGCCTCCCAGGTGTCGACGCCGGGCTCGGCGGTCTTGCCATTCTCGTCCAGGGCGTCGCGGGCCTCGGTGTGCAGACGCTGGAGCTGCTCGGCGGCTTTTGTGAGGGACTCGTCGGAGCGCAGGACGCCGGCGCCCTCGGTCATGATCCGCTGGATCGCGAACCGCGCCTCGGCGGCCTGCAGCGGGTGCGCGGGCTTCTGGGGGTGTGGGACCGGCTCGGGCACGCGCGCGTGCAGGCGGTCCGCCGCGTGCCGTTCCACGATGTCGGCGACGATCCGCTCGGCGTAGACCAGGCCCTCCAGGAGGGAGTTGGACGCGAGCCGGTTCGCGCCGTGCACGCCGGTGCACGCGACCTCGCCGCACGCGTACAGCCCGCGTACGGTGGTGCGCCCGCGCGCGTCGGTGCGCACGCCCCCGGAGGCGTAGTGGGCGGCCGGCGCTATCGGGATCGGCTCGGTGACCGGGTCGATGCCGTGTGCCCGGCAGGCGGCCAGGATGGTCGGGAAACGGTGTTCCCACATGTCGGCGCCGAAGTGCCGAGCGTCCAGGAACATGTGCTCGGCGTCCTGCTCCTGCATGCGCCGCATGATGCCCTTGGCGACGATGTCCCGGGGCGCGAGCTCGGCCAGCTCGTGCTGCCCGACCATGAAGCGCACGCCGTCGGCGTCGACCAGGTGCGCTCCCTCGCCGCGCACCGCCTCGGAGACCAGCGGCTGCTGTCCCTCCGCGTCGGCGCCGAGGAACAGCACGGTCGGGTGGAACTGGACGAACTCGAGGTCGGAGACCTCCGCGCCGGCGCGGAGCGCAAGCGCCACGCCGTCTCCGGTGGACACCGACGGGTTGGTGGTCGCGGAGAACACCTGGCCCATGCCACCGGTCGCGAGGACGACCGCGGGGGCGTGCACGGCGCCCACGCCGTCGTGCTGGCCCTCCCCCATCACATGCAGGGTCACGCCCGCCGTACGCCCCTCGGCGTCCGTGAGCAGGTCCAGCACCAGCGCGTTCTCGATCATCCGCACGCCCCGCGCGCGAGCCGCTTCCACCAGCGCGCGCGAGATCTCCGCGCCGGTCGCGTCGCCGCCCGCGTGCGCGATCCGGCGCCGGTGGTGGCCGCCCTCGCGCGTGAGCTCGATGTCGCCGTCGGCGTCGGTGTCGAAGTGGGCGCCGGTCGAGATCAGCCGCCGCACCGCGTCCGGCCCCTCGGTGACGAGGATCCGGACGGCGTCCTCGTCGCACAGGCCCGCGCCCGCGACCAGGGTGTCGTCCAGGTGCTGCTCGGGGGTGTCGCCCTCACCCAGGGCCGCGGCGACACCGCCCTGCGCCCAGCGCGTGGAGCCGTCGTCGAGGAGCGCCTTGGTGACGACGACCGTGGTCAGTCCCGCGGCCTCGCAGCGCAGGGCGGCGGTCAGCCCGGCCACGCCGGAGCCGACGACCACCACGTCGGCGGCGATGGACCACCCGGGGGCGGGCGCGTGCAGTCGTATGCCTGTGCTGGTCACGAGGCGGCTCCGGTGGCGGCGAAGGTGAGGGGGATGTTGTCGATCAGCCGGGTCGTCCCGACCCGGGCGGCGACGGCGAGGACGGCTTCTCCGGTGAAGTCGTCGTCGATCTCGGTGAAGTCGGAGGGGTCGACCAGGACGAGGTAGTCCAGCGCGAGCGGCGGGTCGTAGTGGACGGCCTCGTCCAGGACGGTCCGCGCGGCCGCGCGGACGGCGGCAGCCGCGTTCGGCACGGCCTTGGCGACGGCGTGCGCGTCGGCGGCCGCACGGGACTCCCCTATGGCGCTGAGCGCCTCGGCGCGCGCCCGCGTGGACGGCACCTCGCGGGCCCGCGCGCGCAGCGCCTCCTGTGCCGCGTGCCGGTCGCCCCCGGCGAACAGCGCGCGGGACAACGCGAGCGCGGTGCGCCGCTCGTCGGCCGACAGATAGCGGTTGCGGCTGGACAGCGCGAGCCCGTCGGCCTCGCGCACGGTCGGTACGCCGACGATCTCGATGCCGAAGTTGAGGTCCCGCACCATACGCCGGATCACGGCCAGCTGCTGAGCGTCCTTCTGCCCGAACAGGGCCACGTCGGGGCGGGTGAGGTGGAGCAGCTTGGCGACGACCGTGAGGACGCCGTCGAAGTGCCCGGGCCGGGAGGCGCCCTCCAGGAGGGTGCCCATGGGGCCCGCGGTGACGCGGACCTGGGGCTGCCCGCCCGGGTAGACCTCGTCGACGGAGGGGGCGAACACGGCGTCCGCGCCCGCCTGCTCGGCGATCTTCAGGTCGGCTTCCAGGGTGCGCGGATAGCGGTCGAGGTCCTCTCCGGCGCCGAACTGGAGCGGGTTGACGAAGACCGTGACGACGACCTCGCCGTCCGGGCCGGCGATCTCGCGCGCGGTGCGGATCAGCGTGGCGTGGCCCTCGTGCAGGGCGCCCATGGTCATCACGACGGCGCGGCGGCCGCGGCGCACGCGCGCGTGCAGTTCGTCGGCGGTGCTCAGCAGGGCGGTCGTCATCGGGCGTTCCCCTCGGTGCCGTTGGTGCCATTGGTGCCGTCGGTGCCGTCGGCGCCGTTCGCGAGAACGCCCAGGAGGTCCTCGGCGAGTTCCGGCTTCAGCAGGCCGTGCGCGAGCGCCCGGTCGGCCGTCGCGCGGGCCATCGCCAGGTAGCCGTCGACGGCCTGCGGGGCGTGCCGGCGCAGCTCCGTGACGTGCGCGGCGACGGTGCCCGCGTCCCCGCGCATGACCGGCCCGGTCAGTGCCGCGTCACCGGAGCGCAGGGCGTTGTCGAGGGCGGCGCCGAGCAGCGGGCCGAGCATCCGGTCGGGGGCCTCGACGCCGGCGGTACGCAGCAGCTCCATGGACTGGGCGACCAGGGTGACCAGGTGGTTGGCGCCGAGAGCGAGGGCCGCGTGGTAGAGCGGGCGGTTCTCCTCGGAGATCCACTCCGGCTCGCCGCCCATCTCGATGACGAGCGCCTCGGCGGCCAGCCGCAGCTCCTCGGGCGCGGTGACCCCGAACGAGCAGCCCGCCAGCCTCTGCACGTCCACCGGCGTCCCGGTGAACGTCATCGCCGGGTGCAGGGCCAGCGGCAGCGCACCCGCGCGCAGGGCCGGGTCCAGGACCTTGGCGCCGTACCGTCCGGAGGTGTGCACGAGCAGCTGGCCCGGCCGTACGGCACCGGTCTCGGCGAGGCCGGTGACCAGGCCGGGCAGGGCGTCGTCGGGGACGGTCAGCAGGACCAGGTCGGCGCGCTGGAGGACCTCGGCGGGGGGTACCAGCGGAATGCCGGGGAGCATCGCCTCGGCGCGCCGCCGGGAGGTGTCGGAGACCCCGGAGACGGCCACCGGGCGGTGCCCGGCGAGCTGCAGGGACGCGGCCAGCGCGGGGCCGACGCGGCCGGCGCCGACGACGCCGACGGCGAGCCGCGCGGGGCGGTCGCCGGGTTCTGGCTGTTGGACTGTACTCACGCGAGGGTGGCCTTCCCGTTCCAGTCCGCTCTGGGTACCGGACGATTTCTCGTCATGTTAACGCTATCGGGTTCGGCCCCAGTTGGTTGTCCACAGGCTGTGGGTGACCGGTCACATCCGCCGGGCGACGGCCCCGAACGGAAAATGCGAGGCCTCCGCCCCGCCGCCACGGCATCATCCACGGCATGAGCGATACGGTGACACCCACCCAGGACGAGCAGTCGGACGAACCCCGGCCGGCCGAACAGCGGATGCGGGAGCGGCGCGCGGCCGCCTACCGGAAGGCCGACCGCGTCCTCGCGCGCGTGGGCATGCGCGCCTCTCTCCGCGAACGGCTCGTGCGGCTCCAGGAAGCGGCACCCGACGTCTACGACCTGGACGAACCCGCGGACGTCTACGGCAACGGGATCGTCGAGTCCCTGGAGGAGCGGGTGGCGGCCCTGCTGGGCACGGAGGCCGCCGCGTTCTTCCCGACCGGCACGATGGCGCAGCAGGTGGCGCTGCGCTGCTGGGCGGCCCGGGCCGGCAACCCCACGGTCGCCCTGCACGCCCTCGCCCACCCCGAGCTGCACGAACGCAGCGCCTTCCGCGAGGTCGCCGGTCTGCGCACGGTCCGTGTCACCGGCGAGCCCCGGCTCCCCACCGCCCAGGAGATACGCGACTTCGAGGAGCCCTTCGGGGCGCTGATGCTGGAACTGCCTCTCAGGGACGCCGGTTTCGTACTGCCCTCCTGGGAGGAGCTGACGGAGGTGGTGGAGGCGGCGCGGGAGCGCGACGCGGTGGTGCACTTCGACGGCGCGCGCCTGTGGGAGACCACCGTCCATTTCGGCCGCCCCCTGCACGAGATCGCGGACCTCGCGGACAGCGTCTACGTGTCGTTCTACAAGTCGCTCGACGGTTTCGGCGGCGCCGCACTGGCCGGCCCGAAACACCTGATCGAGGAGGCGAAGACCTGGCGCCACCGCTACGGCGGCATGGTCTTCCAGCAGTTCCCGACGGCCCTGGCGGCCCTGACCGGCCTGGAGCGCGAACTGCCCCGCCTCCCGGACTACGTCCGCCACGCGCGCGTGGTCGCCGCGGCCCTGCGCGAGGGCTTCTCCGCGGCGGGGCTCCCGTGGACCCGCGTGCACCCCGAGGAGCCGCACACCCACCAGTTCCAGGTCTGGCTGCCGTACGACCCCGAGGTGCTGTTGGAAGCGGCGGTACGTCAGGCCGAGGAGACCGGCACCTACCTCTTCGCCGGCTACTGGGAGGCGAAGGGCCCGGGTCTGGCCATGCACGAGGTGACGGTGGCACAGACGGGCCTGGAGTGGACGGCCGAGGATGTACGGGCGGCGGTCGCGGACTTCGTGACGCGGTTGCCCGGGAGGCCTCTGTCCTGATCGACGGCGGCCGTCGATCGGCGGGGGCGTTGTCGGTGGCGGGGTGCACGATGGGGACATGAGCGTACGTATCGACATCGCGGGGCTGCGGCCGGAGAGGGTCTCCGTCGTGCCCTCGCCGCTGGCCGAGCTCGGCATGGCGCTGCACGCGCTGTCCGAGCCGGGTCACCATCCGGGGCTCCAGGCCTGGGTGACCGGGGTGACCGCCCGGCTGGAGCCGCATCTGGCCGACCGGATGTGCGAGGCGGACTTCCTGTGGCGGACGACGTTCTCGGACCTGTTCCTGCCGTACGCGGCCGTGCCGGGCGCCGTCCCTGGCGGCACGCTCGCCGAGGAGCTCGACCAGCTGGACAAGCTGACGGACGACCAGTTCGTGGACGCGGCCCTGGAGTTCACGTGCGCGCTGTCGTACGGCACCGAGGCGCCGGCTCTCCTGTCGGACCCGGCCGCACGTCGGCGGGCGCTGGAGCTGGCCGTCTCGCGGGGGCCGCAGCAGGTCCGGTTCGCCCAGCGGCTGCTCGACGATCCGCCGGGCGTGCGCGCGTGGCTGCGCCGGTTCCTGGAGGACTGCGCGGAGGCGTTCTTCGACGAGGCCTGGTCGCGGCTGCGCCACCAGCTGGCGGCCGACGCCCGGCACAAGACGGAACTGCTGCGGCACAAGGGGCTGGCCGAGGCGCTCGCGGCGGTCTCGCCGGCCGTGACGCTCGACGAGGCGGGCGCGCGGATCACCGTGGACAAGCTCACCGACGGTCACGCCGTCGTCGACGCCGACGGCCTCCTGCTGGTGCCCACGAGCCTCGGCCGGCCGCATCTGATGGTGCTGCACCGGTACGGCTGGCAGCCGGTGCTGCACTATCCCGTCGGCTCGCCGGAGCTCGCCGCACCCGCGTCGGTGGAGGAACTCACGCTGCGGATGGCCGCGCTGTCCCATCCCGTCCGGATGCGGCTGTGCCGGCATCTGGCGCGCAGCGCGTACACCACCGGCGAGCTGGCGCAGGCGCACGGTCTGTCGGCGCCCGAGGTGTCCCGGCACCTGGGCGTGCTCAAGAAGGCGGGCCTGGTCACGACACGCCGCCGCGGGCGGTACGTACTGCACCAGCTGGACGTCACGGTCGTCGCCCGGCTGGGCAGCGACTTCCTGGAGGGGATACTCCGCTAGCCGCCACCGGCCGCCGTCTCCCGAGCCGGCCGTACATGCCGTGAATACTGCGGAGGCCTTGCGTCAGCCGTGGCCGCCGCCCGCGCGCACCAGCCCCGTCTCGTAGGCCAGCACGACCACCTGCACGCGGTCCCGCAGCCCGAGCTTGGTGAGTATGCGGCCCACATGGGTCTTCACGGTCGCCTCGGAGAGCACCAGCCGACTCGCGATCTCGCCGTTCGACAGCCCCTGGGCGACCAGCACCATGACCTCGCGCTCACGGTCCGTGAGCCGTTCCAGCTCCTGGTGCTGGGGCCCCTTTCCGGCCGAGGGCAGCATCGGTGCGAAGCGGTCGAGCAGCCGCCGGGTGGTGGAGGGGGCGACGACGGCGTCGCCGCTGTGCACGGAGCGGATGGCGGCCAGCAGCTCGCCCGGCGGCACGTCCTTGAGCATGAAGCCGGAGGCGCCCGCCTTCAGCCCCGAGAAGGCGTACTCGTCGAGGTCGAAGGTGGTCAGGATGAGCACCTTGGGCGCGTCGGGCTCCATGCAGATACGGCGGGTGGTCTCCACACCGTCCAGCTTGGGCATGCGCACGTCCATCAGCACCACGTCCACTTCGGTGGATCTCAGCACCTGGAGGGCCTCGACGCCGTCGCCCGCTTCCGCGACGACCTCCATGTCCGGCTGCGCCGCGAGCACCATCCGGAACCCGGTGCGCAGCAGCACCTGGTCGTCGACGAGCATCACGCGGATCGTCATCGGGTCCTCTTCCGTTTCCGTTCGTCCGTTTGCCTGTTGCGGGTCGTACCGGTCCTCTGTCCCGGGTCGTCCCGGTCCGTTTCGGGGGCGTGACAGGTGTCAACCGGGGGCGTGCGTCTCCGTCAGTGCGCCGGTTTGAGCGGCAGCAGGGCACTGATGCGGAATCCTCCGCCGGGCCGGGGCCCGGCGTCGAGCGTGCCGCCGACCATACCGACCCGCTCGCGCATGCCGATCAGGCCGTGCCCCTGGCCGTCGGCGCCGCCCTCCTCGTACATCTCGTGCGGGGCGCCCTTGCCGTCGTCCTCGACCAGCAGGCCGAGTCCGTCGTCGAAGTAGACCAGCCGCACGCTGGCGCCCGCGTTGGGGCCGCCGTGCTTGCGGGTGTTGGTGAGCGCCTCCTGCACGATCCGGTACGCCGTGAGCTCGACGCCGCTCGGCAGCGGGCGCGGGGTGCCCTCGACCTTGAAGTCGACGGGCAGGCCGGAGGTACGGCACTGCTCGATGAGCTCGTCGATCTGCTCGACGTCGGGCTGCGGAACGTACTCGCCGACCTCCTTGTGCTCGCCGGTGCGCAGCACGCCCAGCAGGCGGCGCATCTCGGCGAGGGCCTGGCGGCCGGTGGAGGAGATCGTCTCCAGGGCCTTCTTCGCCTGGTCGGGGGCGGCGTCGAGAACGTAGGCGGCGCCGTCGGCCTGGACCACCATCACCGACACGTTGTGCGCGACGACGTCGTGCAGCTCGCGTGCGATCCGGGCGCGTTCCGCGGCGACCGCGACCTTGGCCTGGGCCTCGCGTTCCTTCTCCAGCCTGGCGGCGCGCTCCTCCAGCTGCGCGAAGTAGGCGCGGCGGGTGCGCATGGAGTCGCCGAGGACCCAGGCGAGCACGAACGGCACCGCCTGGAACAGCACGATCGCGACGTGCCCCGCGAAACCCGCCTCGCCGACCGGCCACCGGATCTGCGCCAGGGGCGCCGCGCACAGTCCGCCGTAGAGGGCGAACCGGGACGCCCAGCGGGCGCCGATCGCGGCCACCGTACAGACGATCACGAGCATGGCGAAGTTGGCGACGGTCGTCTCCACGTCCAGCACCAGCTGGGCCAGGCCGGTGGCCGCGGCCAGCAGCAGCATCGGCTCCGGAAAGCGACGGCGCAGCGCGACCACGACGCTCATGACGACCGCCACGGCCATCATGGCGGCGGTGGAGCCGTGTACGTCGCCGCCCCGGCTGAGCCTCCAGGCGCTCACGCCGGAGAGCCCGAACAGGACGACGGCCCAGAAGCTGTCGACCCATGTCGGGTGCCTGCGGAGGAAGTCATAGAGGCGCTGCACGTAACCCAGCGTAGGGAAGCGTGATAGGTGCAGGGGTCAACCGGAGGGCCGATCCCTGTTCCGCACGTGTACTCCGCAAGGTGGAGAAGGTGATCACCTGTGCGCCTAGTCTGGCCCGGTGACGGATGAGGCGACGCGAGAGACGGCCGACGACGCCAGTGGCTGGCGTACGGCCACCGAGGCGGCCCTGTACGGCCCCGGCGGCTTCTACCGCCGCCCGGAGGGGCCGGCCGGGCACTTCCGTACGTCGGTGCACGCCTCGGGGCTGTTCGCCGAGGCGGTCGCCGAGCTGCTGTGCCGGGTCGACGAGGCCCTGGGGCGTCCGGAGACGCTGGACTTCGTCGACATGGGCGCCGGCCGGGGCGAGCTGGTCACCGGTGTGCTGGCCGCGCTGCCCGCCGACGTGGCGGCACGCGCGCGTGCCTACGCCGTCGATCTCGCCGACCGCCCGCCGGGCCTCCCCGACCGCATCACCTGGCTGACCGAGGTCCCGCGCACGGTGACCGGCCTGCTCTTCGCCAACGAGTGGCTCGACAACGTCCCGGTCGACGTCGCCGAGGTGGACCCGGCCGGTGTGCACCGCCTGGTGCACGTCCTACGGGACGGCACCGAACTGCTCGGGGAGCGGGTCTGGGGCGCGGACGCCGAGTGGCTCGCGCGGTGGTGGCCGCTGGGCACCGAGCCGGGGCTGCGCGCCGAGATCGGACTGCCCCGGGACCGGGCCTGGGCCTCCGCCGTCACCAGTATCCAGCGGGGGCTCGCGGTGGCCGTGGACTACGCGCACACCGCGGCCACACGCCCCCCGTTCGGGACGCTCACCGGCTTCCGCGAGGGGCGCCCGACGGCGCCCGTGCCGGACGGGTCGTGCGACATCACGGCGCATGTCGCACTGGACGCGTGCGCGGCGCTGGACCCGGCGCTCAGGCTGCCCGAGCCGCTCCTGTGCACACAGCGCGACGCCCTGCGCGCCCTGGGCCTGATCAGCGCACGCCCCCCGCTCACGCTCGCCTCCACACACCCCGCGGCCTACGTACGCGCCCTCGCGACCGCCGGAGAGGCCGCCGAACTCGTCGCCCCCGGCGGACTCGGCGACTTCGGCTGGCTGCTCCAGCCGGTGGGCGTCAAGGACGCGCTGCTCTGACCACACACGCGACCCGCTCGCCCCTGCTCGCCCTACTTGTCGATGTCTCCCACGACGAAGAACATCGACCCCAGGATCGCCACCATGTCCGCCACCAGCGTCCCCGGCAGCAACTCGGTGAGCGCCTGGATGTTGTTGTACGACGCCGAGCGCAGCTTCAGCCGGTACGGGGTCTTCTCGCCCTTGCTGACGAGGTAGTAGCCGTTGATGCCGAGGGGGTTCTCGGTCCAGGCGTAGGTGTGGCCCTCGGGTGCCTTGAGGACCTTGGGGAGCCGCTGGTTGATCGGTCCCGGCGGCAGGTCGGCGAACCGGTCCAGGCAGGCGTCGGCCAGGTCCAGGGCGTTGTGCGTCTGCTCCAGGAGGCATTCGAAGCGGGCCAGGCAGTCGCCCTCGGTGCGGGACACCACCTTGAGGGTGTCCTGGAGCTCGCCGTAGGCCAGGTAGGGCTCGTCGCGGCGCAGGTCGAAGTCGACGCCCGAGGCGCGCGCGATGGGCCCGCTGACGCCGTACGAGTGCACGGCCTCCGGCGCGAGGACGCCCACGTCCCGGGTACGGCCCCGGAAGATCTCGTTGCCGAGGACCAGGTCGTCGAAGACGTCCATACGGGAGCGCACCGCGGAGACGGCGGCACGCGCGCGTGCGGTCCAGCCGGCCGGGAGGTCCTCCTTGAGGCCGCCGACGCGGTTGAACATGTAGTGCATACGCCCGCCGGAGACTTCCTCCATGACGTTCTGGAGCACCTCGCGCTCGCGGAACGCGTAGAAGACCGGGGTGATCCCGCCCAGCTCCAGCGGGTAGGAGCCGAGGAACATCAGGTGGTTGAGCACCCGGTTCAGCTCGGCGAGGAGCGTGCGCGTCCACACCGCGCGGGCGGGCACCTCCATGCCGAGCATGCGCTCGACGGCGAGGACCACGCCCAGCTCGTTCGAGAAGGCCGACAGCCAGTCGTGGCGGTTGGCGAGCATGATGATCTGCCGGTAGTCGCGGGCCTCGAAGAGCTTCTCCGCGCCGCGGTGCATATAGCCGATCACCGGCTCCGCCGAGACGATCCGCTCGCCGTCCAGCACGAGCCGCAGCCGCAGCACGCCGTGCGTGGAGGGGTGCTGGGGGCCGATGTTGAGCACCATGTCGGTGCTCTCCGCGGCGCCGCCGATCCCGACCGTGGTCTCCGTCGTAGGAGTCATGGACACAGTCTCTCCTACCTGCACCGGCCCTACGTACGCTGGCCGTATGGAAACGGGGAGCGCGGCCGGCGCCGAGACCATGGGGACCGAGCCGATCTGGACGGGGCTGCCGCCCGGACTGCTGCGGATGCGCCGGCTGCTGCTGGTGGTGTGGCTGGGGCTGCTCGCCCTCGCCCTGGGGTTGCTGCTCGGCCTGCTGGGGGGGCCGGTGTGGGCGGCGTTCGCGCTGCTGCCGCTGGCCGCGCTGGCCTGGGGCTGGGTGCTGCTGGGCCGTAACTGGCGGTCCTGGCGGTACGCCGAGCGCGCCGACGACCTGCTGATCAGCCGCGGTGTGCTGTGGCGCGAGGAGACCGTGGTGCCGTACGGGCGGATGCAGCTGGTGGAGGTGACCTCGGGACCCGTCGAGCGGCACTTCGGGCTGGCCAGCGTGCAGCTGCACACCGCGGCCGCGGCCACCGACGCAACCATCCCCGGCCTCGACCCGGCCGAGGCGGAACGGCTGCGCGACCGGCTCACCGAGCTCGGCGAGGCCCGATCGGCGGGCCTGTGACCGCGCCTGGCGTCGACGACGCCCTGCGCGAGGGCAAGGCCGTGGCCGAGCGGCGGCTGCACCCGGTCACGCCGTTCCGGCGGGCGTGGGCGCCGGTCGCGGTGATCACCGGCTGGGCCGTCCACGACCCGGACCAGGCCCAGGAACAGCTGACGAAGCTGACCACCACCATGCTCCTGGGCGGACTCGCCGTCCTGGTCACCGCGGGCGTCCTGTACGGCTTCCTCACCTGGTGGTTCACCCACTTCGCGGTGACCGACAGCGAACTGCGCATACGCACCGGCCTGTTGTTCCGGCGCACCGCGCACATCCGGCTGGAGCGGATCCAGGCCGTCGACGTCACCCAGCCGCTCCTCGCGCGCGTGGCGGGCGTCGCCAAGCTGCGCATAGACGTGGTCGGCACCGACAAGAAGGACGAACTCGCCTTCCTGGGCGAGGGCGAGGCGCGGGCGCTGCGTGCGGAACTGCTCGCGCGCGCCGCCGGTTTCGCCCCCGAGACGGCGCACGAGGTCGGCGAGGCACCGGCGCACGAGCTGATGCGGGTGCCCCCGAGCAAGCTGGCGCTCTCCCTCGTGCTGACGGGCGCCACCTGGGCCTCCCTGGCCGCCGCCCTCGTCGTACCGCCGGTGCTGTGGCTGGCCACCCACAGTGTGTGGACGGTCCTCGCCACCGCCCTGCCGCTGCTCGGCGCGGCGGCCACGACCAGCGTGGGGCGGTTCGTCGCCGAGTACGACTGGACGCTCGCGGAGTCCCCGGACGGGCTGCGCATCGACCACGGGCTCCTGGACCGCACCCACGAGACCGTGCCGCCCGGGCGGGTGCAGACCGTGCGGATAGTGGAGCCGCTGATGTGGCGGCCGCTGCGCTGGGTGCGGGTGGAGCTGGACGTGGCCGGGTCCGAGAACTCCGTGCTGGTGCCGGTCGCCCCGCGCGCGGTCGCCGAATCGGTCGTCGCGCGCGTGCTGCCCGGGGTGACCGTGCCGGCCGATTTGTCGCGACCGCAGCGGCGGGCCGGTTGGTGTGTGCCGCTGTGGTGGCGCGGGTACGGCCTCGCGGTCACGGACGGGGTGTTCGCCGCGCGGCACGGTCTGCTGCGCCGGAAGCTGTCGCTGGTCCCGCACGCCAAGGTCCAGAGCGTGCGGCTGACGCAGGGGCCCTGGGAGCGGTTGTGGCGGCTCGCGGACGTTCATGTGGACACGGGGGCCGACAAGACCGTCACGGCCCGTCTGCGGGGCGCGGAGGAGGCCGCGGCGCTGCTGCGGGAGCAGGCCGAGCGGTCGCGGACGGGGCGCCGGTCGGCACGGCCGGACCGCTGGATGGCCTGACGGCCGACGCGGCGACGCCCCCCGGCCACGGGTTCGGGGGCCGTCAGGTCGTCGGTCCGGTGCGGCTGCGCGGGGGCTGGTCGCGCAGTTCCCCGCGCCCCTGAAGGGGCGCTTCACGCACCGCCCGCCGAAGGGGCGCGGGGAACTACGCGCCGGCCCCGTGCGGCCGGCCCGGACGGCGACCCGCCGGTCCCGGAACGGCCTGAGCCGGGGCACCCCGTGAGGTGCCCCGGCTCAGGATCGCCGCGTGTTCAGGAGGCGGCGCTGCTTCAGGACTCGCGCCGCTGCTTCAGGACGCCGCGCTGCGCAGGCCGCCGAGGTTGATCTGCTCGGTCTCGTCGTGCGCGGTCAGGTCGATGACCTGGCCGGTGCCCCGGGAGCCCGGGTCGGCGGGCTTGAACTCGGACTCGGACTCGGCCTTGTGGAGCGCGAGCGCCTCCTGGCCGACGACGTCCGCGAGGTCCTCGTTGTGCATGGAGTCCAGGCCGCCGGACGAAGCGCCCTTCTGCGTGCCGAAGAAGTCGAACCCGCCGGTGACCAGCGGACGCGGGATGGGCGCGGCCGGCAGCACGGCCACCGCGGTCGGCACCGTGAAGTGCCCCGTGGGCTGGACGGAGTTGGCGGACGGTGCCGTCATGGGGTGGGTGTCCTGCTCGGCCGGCACCGGGTCGCTGTCCTCCGGGGCCGTGTCCGCAGGCTCGTCCGTGGTGACGGCGGCCGCGTGCGCATGCTCGTCGGCCGCCTCGGGCTGCCCCTGTTCCTCGTCCTCCGGCGCGGTCTCGCCCTTGGGCGCCTCGGACTCGACGGCCGTCTCCGTCACGCCCTCGGTCTCGGTCTGGGCGTCGGCCTCCGGGACGTCGCCTTCGTCGAACCGGGCCAATGCCACCTTGGCCCTCAGGAACAGCTTGGAACCCTCCGGGGAGAAGACCGCGGGAGTCGTCTCCTCGACCGTCAGCTCCTCCACGGCCTCTTCGGCCTCGTCGACCCTGTCCGCGGCCGGGGCGGCCGGCAGCGCGTTCGACGGCTCGGCGGCCTCGATCTCCAGCAGGCGGCGGCCCTCAAGGGCGCTCGCCCGCTCGGTCTCGGCGGTGGCGTAGCGGCGCAGCAGGGACGCGTGCTCGTTGCGCAGCCCCGCCAGCTCCGTACGCTTCGCGCGCAGCCGCTGCTCCAGCTTGGTGCGCAGTTCCCGCGACTCCTCGAGGTCGGTCTCCAGCTCGGCGATCCGCTCCTCGTGACGCCACTCGTCGCTCGCACGCGCGCGTGACATGTCGGCCACCTGCTTGCCCGCGTCGGTGTCCCAGCGGCGCATGACGGCGGCACCGACGGCGGCGGTGGCCGCGGCTATCGCGGCCAGGGTGCGCAGCACCGTCGGTTGGGAGAACAACCAGGGGCCGAGAGCGCAGACGAGGGAGACACCGGCGATCGCCGAAGGAGGCAACAGCCTGTGCAAGGGCGGGGAATGACGGTGACGTCCACGTGGCATGGCCAGAAACTTACCGCGCGTAGGCGAATCGTGGTGCCCCGGGCCGTAAAAACACAGCGACGACGAAGTCTTCGTATGGCATCGACGGTTCCGGGGTTCAGTGATCGCCCAGCCGGTCACTGATCCACTGGAGCGTCGCGGGGATCTCGCGGCGCCAGGTATTGAAGTTGTGGCCGCCGCTGTCGAGGATGATCGACGAGATCCGGGTGACGTTCGTGGCCTGCACACGCGCTATGAATTTCAGTGTGTCCTTGTAGTTCTTTTCTCCGACCTTGCTGCTGCTGACCAGCAGGGACGTGTTCGGAGCGGGTTCGTGCCCGAGGAACCACCACAGGTTCGCGCGGTTCTTGAGTTTCTGGTCGCCCTGGAAGAGGTCGCCGGTCGTCGGATCGAGGGGCGCCTTGTACGACGGGGAGAGTCCGGCACCGGCCGCGTACACGTCGGGGTGGTGCATCGCGAGTTTGAGCGCGCAGTACCCGCCCGTCGAGTCGCCGACGATCCCCATACGGCCCGGTCTCCCACCGACCCGGTAGTGGGCGCGCACCGCGTCGGGCAGGTCCTTGGCGAAGAAGGTCTCGGTCTGCGGGCCGTGCGGGACGTCCACGCACTCGGTGTCCCGGGGCGGGGCGACCGTGGGCCGCAGCATCACCAGGATCATCGGCTGCATCCGCCCGGCCTTGACCAGGTGCTGCGCGGTACGCGGGTAGTGCAGCTTGTCGACCAGGGCCATCGCGGTGCCGGGATAGCCGCTGAGGACGACCGTCACCGGGAACGTACGCGTGCGGTACTGCGGCTGGAAGTACTCCGGCGGCAGGTACACGTACGCGGGCGTGGCGATGTGGGTGGTACGGCCGGCGATGTCGACCTGCTGGATCTGACCGGCCGTCCGGGGCAGCGAGCCGCCCATGCCGTGCACCTCGGACGTGGAGACCAGCCGGACGGGGCCGCTGTGCGGGCCGCCCAGCGTGTGGTCGACGACGACGCCCTGGTCGGTCTCCGTACCGAGCAGGTCACCCCAGCTCGCATAGAAACCGAAGGCCTGGTTGACCGCTATCCCCACGCACGCGAAGAGCGCCAGTTGGGTGGCCAGCAAAAGACCGACACGGCCGCTGACGGCCCGCCAGCCCCTGCGGGCCAGTCGGGGCCACAGCCACACCGTGCCGACGAACAGCAGTGCGGCGAACAACATCGCCAACGCCAGCATTTTATTGCTCGTGAGACCCATGAGGTGCTTCCTGCCTGCGCTTCCATCCGTGGCGAGCACCGCTTTCAGCGAGACTTGCCCCGAGCTTTTCCTGGCCTTTGACCCGGCTTTCCGGTGGGGAGTGAACCTCTCCCCCCAAGACACCGTCCTAGAGGGCGCAATGTCGCCGGATGCCCGATCGGCACCGGATTCAAGGTCTCTCGCAGAACTACGGGATGCGATGTCTGTCAGGATAGATGGGGAAATGTCGAGCGAGGTTCCGAGCCGATCAGGCCGGGCGCGGCGCATAGTCCGCGGGCCGCGGCCGGAGGCCGTTCCCGCTCTGGTCAGCCGGGCATGCGCCGTCGTGGGCGTCCTGGACATCGCAGCGGGTGTGTTCCCGCGCTTCCGTCACAGCCGTATGCACGCCCTGGCCGAGGTACTGCCCGGCTCGCTCGGGCCGTTCGCCGCGGCGCTCTCGCTCAGCGTCGGGGTGCTGTTGCTGCTGCTCGCGCACGGGCTCAAGCGGCGCAAGCGCCGGGCGTGGCGGGCCGCGGTCGCGCTCCTGCCGGCCGGTGCGGTGTCGCAGTTCGTGTACCGGCACTCGGTCGTGGGAGCACTCATCTCGCTGGCGCTGTTCGTGCCGCTCGTGCTCCACCGCAATGAGTTCAAGGCCCTGCCCGACCCGCGCAGCCGGTGGCGCGCGCTCGCCAACTTCGTGCTCATGAGCGCCGGTTCGCTCGCGCTCGGACTGGTGATCGTCAGCGCCCACCCGAAGCGCACGATCGGCGACCCGAGCCTGGCCGACCGCCTCACGCACGTGCTGTACGGCCTGTTCGGCTTCGAAGGCCCCGTGGACTACGAGGGCTCCACCTCCTGGACGGTCGCCTTCTCGCTCGGCGCACTCGGCCTGATCACCGCGATCACCACCATCTACCTCGCGTTCCGCCCCGAACACCCCGCCGCGCACCTCACCGAGGAGGACGAGGCCCAGCTGCGCGCCCTGCTGGAGAAGCACGGCGCCCGCGACTCCCTCGGCCACTTCGCGCTCCGCCGCGACAAGGCGGTCGTCTTCTCGCCCAGCGGCAAGGCGGCGGTCACCTACCGCGTCGTCTCCGGCGTGATGCTCGCCAGCGGCGACCCCATCGGTGACGTCGAGGCCTGGCCCGGCGCCATCGAACGCTTCATGGACGAGGCCAAGGCCCACTCCTGGACCCCCGCCGTCATGGGCTGCTCGGAGACGGGCGGCGAGGTGTGGACCCGCGAGACCGGCCTGGACGCCCTCGAACTGGGCGACGAGGCGGTGGTGGACGTAGCGGATTTCTCACTCGCCGGACGCGCGATGCGCAACGTGCGCCAGATGGTCAAGCGCATCGAGCGGGCCGGCTACGAAACCCGGGTACGGCGTATCCGTGACCTCGGGGAGGCCGAGCTGGAGCGCATCCGGCGGGCCGCCGAGGACTGGCGCGGCACCGACACCGAGCGCGGCTTCTCGATGGCCCTGGGCCGCATAGGGGACGCCGCCGACGGCGACTGCCTGATCGCCACCGCCCACAAGGCCGACGACCAGCCCGGCCCCTACGGCGACCTCAAGGCGATCCTGCACTTCGTCCCCTGGGGCACCGACGGTGTCTCCCTGGACCTGATGCGGCGGGACCGCTCAGCTGACCCCGGCATGAACGAACTGCTCATCGTGGCCGCCCTCCAGGCGTCCCCGAAGCTCGGCATCACCAAGGTCTCCCTCAACTTCGCGATGTTCCGCTCGGCGCTCGCACGGGGCGAGAAGATCGGCGCGGGCCCGGTGCTGCGCGCCTGGCGCGGACTGCTGGTCTTCCTGTCCCGCTGGTTCCAGATCGAGTCTTTGTACAAGTTCAACGCCAAGTTCCAGCCCCGCTGGGAGCCGCGCTTCGTGGTCTACCGGGCCTCCGGCGACCTCCCGCGCATCGGCCTGGCCGCCATGCAGGCCGAGGGCTTCGTCAACCTCGCCCTTCCGCTGCCGCGCTTCCTGCGCCGCAACGCCCCGGCCCCCCGCCCCTGCCCGCACCAAGTGGCCGAACACGAGGTACGGGCGGCCTGACCCCGCCGACGGGCCCGAGCGGACGCCCTCCCCCTCCAGCCCGGGGGCTCCGCTCGGGCCGCACGACCGCGGCCCCCGGCCCGGGGCCTACGCTGAACGTATGAGCAACCACAGCGGACGTGGCCAGGTGACAGGGCTTCCGGGATGGGACCGGTGCGCGGTCATGGGGGTCGTGAACGTCACCCCCGACTCCTTCTCCGACGGCGGCCGCTGGTTCGACACGACGATCGCCGTCAAGCACGGCCTCGACCTCGTCGCCGAGGGCGCCGACCTGGTCGACGTCGGCGGCGAGTCCACCCGTCCCGGCGCCACCCGCGTCGACGCGGACGAGGAACTGCGCCGTGTCATCCCCGTCGTGCGCGGCCTCGCCTCCGAAGGCGTCGTCGTCTCCGTCGACACCATGCGCGCCTCTGTCGCCGCACAGGCCCTCGCCGCCGGGGCCGCCCTCGTCAACGACGTCAGCGGCGGCCTCGCCGACTCCGACATGATCCCCGTCGTCGCCGAGTCGGGCGCCCCCTTCGTCGTCATGCACTGGCGCGGCTTCCTGGAGGGCGGCAACGTCAAGGGCGTGTACGACGACGTCGTCGCCGAGGTCCTCGACGAACTGCACGCGCGCGTGGACGCCGTCCTCGCCGGCGGCATCGCCCCCGACCGGATAGTCGTCGACCCCGGTCTCGGCTTCTCCAAGGACTCCGAGCACGACCTCACCCTCCTCTCCCACCTCGACCGGCTGCACGCCCTGGGCCACCCGCTGCTCGTCGCCGCCTCCCGGAAACGGTTCCTCGGCCGGGTCCTGGCCGGGCCCGAGGGGGCACCCCCGCCCGCCCGGGAGCGCGACGCGGCGACGGCCGCCGTCTCCGCGCTCGCGGCGCACGCCGGAGCGTGGGCGGTGCGCGTGCACGAGGTGCGCGCCACGGCGGACGCGGTACGGGTCGCGCGTGCCATAGAGGGGGCGCGTGAGAAGAGTGCCGCGCCGGGCGCGCGGACCCCGAACGGCGCAGAAGGAGCCCGGTGAGCGCCCCACACACCGACGTCGAGCAGGTCGAGGCCGCCAACACCGCCTTCTACGAGGCGCTGGAGCGCGGCGACTTCGAGGCGGTGTCCGGCCTCTGGCTCACACCCGCCGACCTGGGCGTCGACGAGGAGTACCACGATCCGGCGGACGCCGGGGTGATCTCGTGTGTGCACCCGGGCTGGCCGGTGCTGACCGGCCGCGGCGAGGTCCTGAGGTCGTACGCGCTGATCATGGCGAACACCGACTACATCCAGTTCTTCCTCACCGATGTGCATGTCTCCGTCACCGGTGACACCGCCCTGGTGACCTGCACGGAGAACATCCTGAGCGGCGGCCCGGCCCCCGAGGGCGGCCAGGAGCTCGGCCCGCTCGTGGGGCAGCTGGTCGTCGCCACGAACGTGTTCCGGCGCACCCCGGACGGCTGGAAGCTCTGGTCCCACCACGCCTCCCCCGTACTGTCCGAGACCGGCGAGGACGAGGACGAGGACACGCCTTCCTGAGCACTTCCTCCTGAGCCCCTCCTGCCTCCTCCTGCCACCTCCGGCCCACTCGCGGAGCAAGGAGTGGTTGGAATCACGAACTGACGGGTAGGTCCGGCTACCAGCCCATGAAGCCGCCGGGTTCTCCGGGGAAAACGCGCGATGAACCCTGCCGACCCCGGCCGGGGGCCGCGCCTCGTGACCCGGCTCTGTCAGTGCCCGCAGGTAGATTCGTCTGTGGCCGGTCCATCGCCCGCACGCGGTGCGACCCCGCCGTTACCGACGATTGCAGGAGTGATTCGCGTGGATCGTGTCGCGCTGCGCGGCCTGAGGGCCCGCGGGCACCACGGTGTCTTCCCCAAGGAACGCGAGGAGGGCCAGACCTTCATCGTGGACCTCTCCCTTGGCCTGGACACCCGTCCGGCGGCGGCCGACGACGACCTCACGAAGACCGTGCACTACGGCATCGTGGCCGAAGAGGTCGTGGCCGTGGTCGAGGGGGAGCCGGTGAACCTGATCGAGACGCTCGCCGAGCGGATCGCCCAGGTCTGCCTGAAGCACGAGGGGGTACAAGAGGTCGAGGTCTGCGTCCACAAGCCCGACGCGCCCATCACCGTCCCCTTCGACGACGTCACCGTCACCATCACCCGGAGCCGAGTATGACCGCATCCTCCCTGCGGGGTCCCAGCGACCCGACCGTACAGCCGGTGCCCGCCTCCGTCGTCGAGCAGGTCGACGCCGCCGACACCACCCTGTCCAACCCCAAACGCGCCGTGGTCGCCCTCGGCTCCAACCTCGGCAACCGCCTGGAGACCCTCCAGGGCGCCGTCGACGCCCTGGAGGACACCCCGGGCGTCCGCATCAAGGCCGTGTCGCCGGTGTACGAGACGGAGCCGTGGGGCGTCGAGCCCGGCAGCCAGCCGACGTACTACAACGCGGTCGTGGTGCTGAAGACCACCCTCCCGCCGTCCTCGCTGCTGGAGCGGGCACATGCGGTCGAGGAGGCCTTCAACCGGGTGCGGGACGAGCACTGGGGCCCGCGCACCCTCGACGTCGACATCGTCGCGTACGCCAACGTGGTCTCCGACGACCCGCAGCTCACCCTCCCGCACCCGCGCGCCCACGAACGTGCCTTCGTGCTCGCCCCCTGGTACGACGTCGACCCCGAGGCCCAGCTGCCCGGCCGCGGCTCGGTGGCGGAGTTGCTGGCGTTCGTCACCCGGCACGGTGTGGAGCCGCGCACGGACCTGGAACTCCGACTGCCCGAGTAGTCGTTAAGGTCGACACGACCACATCGCTGCGGGGGAGCTGAAGGAACACAGTGAAAGAGCTGCGGATCAGGGTGCTGGCCGGCGTGTTCGTCGTGGCCGGGGTGCTGTCCTGGGCGGCCGCCCGCCTGTGGAACTCGGTGGGAACCCTGCCCAATGTGCCGGTGGCCGCCCCCATCGTGCTGGCCCTGATCGCCGTGGTCCTGCTCTCCACGGCGCTCTCGCTGCGCGCCCGCCTCAAGGCCCAGCGCGAGCGCCGCCCGGGAGCAAAAGGCGTCGACCCTCTGATGGCCGCCCGCGCAGTGGTCTTCGGCCAGGCCAGCGCCCTGGTCGCGGCCCTGGTCGCCGGCATGTACGGCGGCACGGGCGTCTTCCTCCTGGAACTCCTCGACCTCCCCACCCGCCGCGACCAGGCCCTCTACGCCGCGTTCTCGGTCGTGGCCGGCATCGGCGTCATAGCGGCGGCGATGTTCCTGGAGCGGGTCTGCAAGCTCCCGGAGGACGACGACAACCACAGCGGGGCCGAGCCGGTCGCCTGACCCCCTGGGACCTCAGCGGGCCAGTATCAGGCTCATCGCCTCGGCCCGGGTCGTGGCATCCCGGAGCTGGCCGCGTACCGCCGACGTCGTCGTCTTGGCGCCCGGCTTGCGGATCCCGCGCACCGACATGCACATGTGCTCCGCCTCGATGACGACGATCACGCCCCGGGCCTCGAGGATCCGCATGAGCGAGTCGGCGACCTGGGTAGTGAGACGTTCCTGCACCTGAAGACGGCGGGCGAACACCTCGACCAGGCGCGCGAGCTTCGACAGGCCCGTGATCTTGCCGGTCTCCGCGGGGATGTAGCCGACGTGGGCCACACCATGGAACGGCAACATGTGGTGCTCGCACAGACTTACGATCTCGATGTCCTTCACCAGGACCATCTCGTCATGACCGAGATCGAACGTCGTCGTCAGGACCTCTTCGGGTTCCTGGTAGTTCCCGGCCAACAGCTCGCGATACGCCCGGGCCACCCGCGCCGGAGTCTCCCGGAGCCCCTCGCGGTCCGGGTCCTCGCCGACCGCGATCAGGAGTTCGCGTACGGCGTTCTCGGCGCGCTTCTCGTCGAACTCGCCGATGGTGCCTTCGCCGTCCAGGGTCACGGGGTCGGTCATCTGGGTGCCTCGTTCCTTCGGATGGGCGCGTGTGGGCCACGTGCCTCATGTGCGGGCATACCGAAATGCCGCGCCCCCCAGGCTAGATCCTGGGGGGCGCGGCATCCATTCCGGGCCTGGTGAGGCCGGTGGGATCAGCTCTCGGGACGGTCCTCGGGGGCCGTCTCGGTCGCCGGGGCGGACTCGGCCGCCGTCGACTTCACCGTGCTGATCGCCGACGTCGAGCCGTTCGCCCCGTTGGTCAGTGCGAGCTCCCTGGGGGAGAGCACCGGCGGGCGGGTGGACGGCGTACGGCGGGAGGAGCCGGTCCAGGCGGGCCGTGCGGGCCGCTTGTGGAGCGCCGAGAAGATCTCGGCGATCTCCTCCTTGCCCAGGGTCTCCTTCTCCAGGAGCTGGAGCACCAGGTTGTCGAGGACGTCGCGGTTCTCGACCAGGATCTCCCAGGCTTCGTTGTGCGCGTTCTCGATGAGTTTCTTGACTTCCTCGTCCACCAGGGCGGCGACCTCTTCCGAGTAGTCGCGCTGGTGGGACATCTCACGGCCGAGGAAGGGCTCGGTGTTGTCGCCGCCGAACTTGATCGCGCCGAGACGCTCGGTCATGCCGTACTGCGTGACCATCGCGCGAGCGGTGGCCGTGGCCTTCTCGATGTCGTTCGCGGCACCCGTGGTCGGGTCGTGGAAGACCAGTTCCTCGGCCGCGCGGCCGCCCAGCATGTAAGCGAGCTGGTCGAGCATCTCGTTGCGCGTGGTCGAGTACTTGTCCTCGTCCGGCAGGACCATCGTGTAGCCGAGGGCACGGCCGCGGGACAGGATCGTGATCTTGTGGACCGGGTCGGAGTTCGGGGAGGCCGCCGCGACCAGGGCGTGTCCGCCCTCGTGGTACGCGGTGATCTTCTTTTCCTTGTCCGACATGATCCGGGTCCGCTTCTGCGGGCCCGCGACCACGCGGTCGATCGCCTCGTCGAGCATCTGGTTGTCGATGAGCTTGCGGTCGCTGCGGGCCGTGAGCAGCGCCGCCTCGTTCAGCACGTTCGACAGGTCCGCGCCGGTGAAGCCCGGCGTGCGACGGGCGACCGCCGCGAGGTCGACGTCGGGCGCGACCGGCTTGCCCTTCTGGTGGACCTTGAGGATCTCCAGACGGCCCTGCAGGTCCGGCGGGTCGACCGCGATCTGGCGGTCGAAGCGGCCGGGCCGCAGAAGGGCCGGGTCGAGGATGTCGGGCCGGTTCGTCGCGGCGATGAGGATCACGCCGCCCTTGACGTCGAAGCCGTCCATCTCGACGAGCAGCTGGTTCAGCGTCTGCTCGCGCTCGTCGTGACCGCCGCCGAGGCCGGCGCCGCGGTGGCGGCCGACCGCGTCGATCTCGTCGACGAAGACGATCGCCGGGGCGTTCGCCTTGGCCTGCTCGAAGAGGTCGCGGACACGGGAGGCACCGACACCGACGAACATCTCGACGAAGTCGGAACCGGAGATCGAGTAGAAGGGGACCCCGGCCTCGCCGGCGACGGCACGCGCGAGGAGCGTCTTGCCGGTACCGGGACGGCCGTAGAGGAGCACGCCCTTGGGGATCTTGGCGCCGACGGCCTGGAACTTCGCCGGCTCCTGGAGGAATTCCTTGATCTCGTGGAGCTCCTCGACGGCCTCGTCACAGCCCGCGACGTCCGCGAAGGTCGTCTTCGGGGTGTCCTTGGTGATGAGCTTCGCCTTGGACTTGCCGAAGTTCATGACCCGGGAGCCGCCACCCTGCATCTGATTCATCAGGAACAGGAAGACGACCACGATGAGGACGAAGGGGAGCAGGGAGAGCAGGACACCGACGAAAGCGTTCTGCTTGGTCGGTGAGACGGTGTAACCGTCGGGGATCTGCTTGTCCTGGAACTTGCCCTGCAGCGTGTTGGCGATGGCCACGCCCTGGTCGCCGATGTAGCTCGCCTGGATCTTCGAGCTGCCGTCGACCTTCTCGCCGCTCTTGAGCGTGACCTTGATGGTCTGCTCGTCACCGGTGGTCAGCTTCGCCGATGCCACCCTGTTGTCATTGATCGCCGCCACGACCTGGCCGGTGTCCACCGTCTTGTAGCCGCCGGACGAGCCGACGACCTGCATCAACACGACCACGGCAAGGACGGCCAGCACGATCCACATGACCGGCCCACGGAAGTATCGCTTCACGTCCATCCATACGGAGCGGTGTCGCCCCGTCCCTCCTGCCATAGTGAGTTTGATAAGACAGTTCTTCTGACGGTACCCCAGCTTTGTTACCCAAAGCCGCACGGAGCGGCTCGGACGGCTGGCAAAACCCGTCTCTGCATGCTCCAACGGCGCGAAACCCGCTGGGGTTCCCGATCGTCTTACGTAAGTGGAGCCTCCGGCGTATCAGCCGGGGTTCAGCCGCCGTAGACGTGAGGCGCGAGCGTACCGACGAACGGGAGATTGCGGTACTTCTCCGCGTAGTCGAGGCCGTAGCCGACGACAAACTCGTTGGGGATGTCGAAGCCGACCCACTCGACGTCGATGGCCACCTTGGCCGCGTCAGGCTTGCGCAGCAGGGTGCAGATCTTCAGGGACTCGGGCTCACGGGAGCCGAGGTTGTTGATCAGCCAGGACAGCGTCAGGCCGGAGTCGATGATGTCCTCGACGATCAGGACGTGCCGGCCCTTGATGTCGGTGTCCAGGTCCTTGAGGATCCGCACCACACCGGAGGACTGGGTGCCCGCGCCGTAGGAGGACACGGCCATCCAGTCCATGGTGACGGGGGTGGACAGCGCCCGGGCGAGGTCCGCCATGACCATCACGGCGCCCTTGAGGACGCCGACGATGAGCAGGTCCTTGCCCGCGTACTCCGCGTCGATCTTCGCGGCCAGCTCGACCAGCTTCGCGTCGATCTCTTCCTTGGTGATGAGTACCGCCTGGAGGTCGGCACCCATGTCTTTCGCGTCCACCCGCATCACTTTCGGTCGGTCGTCCCACCGGCCTACCCACCTCGTCGGAGGAACCCTCCGGGAGGTCGGGATTCAGCCTTGCCGAATCACCAGTCTGCCACCCTGACGCTGGGCGACGACTTTGCCCGGGAGATTGATGGCTCCCTGGCCGCGCCAGCCGGTGATCAGCCGGTCGACTTCCTCGATGTGCCGGGCGAACAGGGAACCGGCCGGTGCGCCCGCCTCGATGGCGGCGCGGCGCAGGATCCGGCGGCGCACGGCCGGGGGCAGGGCGTAGAGCTTGGCGCACTCCAGCAGGCCCGCGGCGTCCCGTACGGAGGCCTCGGCCTGGCTGGCCCAGGTGTCGAGGGCGTCGGCGTCGTCGCGGGAGAGCTGGGCGGTGCGGGCGAGGGCCTCGACGACGCCCTTGCCCAGGGCCTTCTCCAGGGCGGGCAGGCCCTCGTGGCGGAGCCGGGAGCGGGTGTAGGCCGGGTCCGCGTTGTGAGGATCGTCCCAAACGGGGAGGGACTGGACCATGCAGGCCTTGCGGGCGGTCTGCCGGTCCAGCTGGAGGAAGGGGCGGCGGTAACGGCCGCCGGCCCCCGAGACCGCGGCCATTCCGGACAGGGAGCGGATGCCGGAGCCGCGGGCGAGGCCGAGCAGGACGGTCTCGGCCTGGTCGTCCCTGGTGTGGCCGAGCAGGATCGCGGCGCCGCCGTGCCGCTCGAGGGCGGCGTCCAGGGCGGCGTAGCGGGCGTCGCGGGCGGCCGCCTCGGGTCCACCGTCGCGGCCGACGGTCACGGTGATCGACTCGACCGGATCGAGACCCAGTTCGCGCAGCCGCACGGCGACCTCCTCGGCGCGCAGGTCGGAACCGGCCTGCAGCCCGTGGTCGACGGTGATGCCGCCCGCACGGATGCCGAGCTTGGGGGCCTCGAAGGCGAGGGCGGAGGCGAGCGCCATGGAGTCGGCGCCGCCCGAGCACGCCACGAGGACGAGCGGGGAGGGGGTCCGCTCGTTCGGGGTCTGCTCCGGGATGTCTCCGACGGGGCGTGCGAGGCGCGCGCCGATGCGTCCACCGGCGCGTTCACCGGTGGTGCGGCTGTGGCGGTGGTGGTCGGTGAGGATGTCGTGGAGTACGCGGCGGACCGCCAGGCGTATCGCCGCGACCGCAGGATGGGGACCCATGTCCGGTTCCCTTCATGAAGTTTTCGGGGGGTGAGCCCGATGTCGGTCACTCAGAGTGTGTCGATGGTGACAGAAACGGGCCGTTCCCCGAGCATTGCACGCCTACCCATCGCCCACGGTCCCTCGGACGGGTGATTGGCGGGGCGTTCGCCTGCCGTAGGCCGAATTACGTTCCACCACGGCTCGAACGGTTCACGACTCGGCCTTGCGGTGCACCCTCGCGACCCAGTCCGCCGGTTTGGCGATCTCCGCCTTGGTCGGCAGGGTGTTCGGGGAGGTCCACACCCGGTTGAAGCCGTCCATGCCGACCTGGTCGACGACGGCCCGCACGAAGCGTTCCCCGTCGCGGTACTGCCGGAGTTTGGCGTCCAGGCCGAGCAGTTTGCGCAGGGTCATGTCCAGCCGGGAGGCGCCCTTGGCGCGCCGCTGCTGGAACTTCTCGCGGATCTCGGCGACGGTCGGCACGACCGCGGGTCCCACGCCGTCCATGACGAAGTCGGCGTGGCCCTCCAGGAGGGACATGACGGCGGTGAGCCGGCCGAGGATCTCGCGCTGGACGGGGGTCTGCACCAGTTCGACGAACGACCGTCCGCCGTCGTCCTCCTCGGCCTCGGGGCGGCTCCCGGCGAGGGACTGGGCGGCGTCGCGGACGCGTTCCAGGACGGTCATCGGGTCGACGTCGGTCTCCTGGAGGAACGACTGGATCTCGCCCTCCAGGTGGGCGCGCAGCCAGGGCACCGCCGAGAACTGGGTGCGGTGCGTCTCCTCGTGCAGGCACACCCACAGGCGGAAGTCGTGGGGCTTGACGTCGAGTTCGCGCTCCACGTGGACGATGTTCGGGGCGACGAGCAGCAGTCGGCCGCCGCCGTGCTCGTCCGCCGGGAGGTCGCGGGAGGCGGGGGCGAAGGTCTCGTACTGGCCGAGGACCCGGGAGGACAGGAACGACAGCAGCATGCCGAGTTCCACGCCGGTGACCTTGCCGCCGACCGCGCCGAGTACCGCGCCGCCCGGGGTGCCGGCCCGCCGCTCCTGCATCTTGTCGAGCAGCGGTTTGAGGAGTTCCCGGAACCCGGCGACGTTCGCCTTCACCCAGCCGGGCCTGTCCACCACCAGGACGGGTGTGTCGTGGACGTCGTCGGTCCCCATCCGGGTGAAACCCCGGACGTGCTCCTCCGACGCCTTCGCGTGCCGCCGCAGCTCCGCGACGATGGCCCTGGCCTCGTCGCGACTCACCTCGGGGCCCGGCCGCACGAGCCGGGTCGCGGTCGCCACCGCGAGATTCCAGTCGACCATCCCTGAAGAAGCAGCGCCACCGATGCTCGTCATGCGTCAACCGTACGTGAGCGGTCCCACTTGGGGCAGGCCATGGGGATGTGCGGTGCGGGAGGGGCGCGTGGCGGTGCGTCAGCCGCAGCCGCAGCCCGCCAGGGCCGTCGCCGTCCGGTCCAGTGCCTCCTGGGCCTCCTCCGGGTTCGTCGTGTTGGACGTCAGGAAGGCGAAGGCCAGCAGTCGGCCGTCCTTGTCGACGACGGTGCCCGCAAGGGTGTTGACGCCGGTCAGGGTGCCGGTCTTGGCGCGTACGACGCCTGCCCCGCCGTTCGTGTAGCGGCTGGTCAGGGTGCCCGTGAAGCCGGCCACGGGGAGGCCGGTGAGGACCGGGCGCAGGCCCGGCCGGTCCGCGTCGGCGGCCTTGGCGAGGAGGGCGGTGAGGAGGTCCGCCGTGAGCCGGTCGTCGCGGTTGAGGCCGCTGCCGTCGTGGAAGGAGGCTCCGGTCATCGGCAGCCCCAGCCTGGTCAGCTGGGCGGCGACGGCGGCCGCTCCGCCGTCGAAGCTCGCCGGCCGGCCGCTGGCCAGCGCGGTCTGGCGGGCCAGGGCCTCGGCGATGTCGTTGTCGCTGTTGGTCAGCATGCGTTCGACGATCGAGGACAGCGGCGGCGAGGAGACGGTGGCGAGGGTGGCGGCCCGGCCGCTCGCCTTGGAGGTGCCGGGGGACGAGGTCTTGATGCCGGCGTCCGCGAGGAAGCCCGCGAACTTCTGCGCCGCGTCGGCCGCCGGGTCGCTCACCCGGGCCGCCGGGCCGTTGCTGGAGCCGTCGGTGCGGCCCTCGTCGGCCATGAGGGGGCTCACGCGCGCGAGGTTGTCGTTGACGCCGATGGGGTGCAGGTCGGGGCCGGTGTAGAGCGTGGTGTCGTACGAGAGCGTGATCTGCCTGATGCCGCGCGCGGTCAGCGCTTTGGCCGTCTGGGCGGCCAGGGTGCGCAGGCCGGCCCAGCCGTCCGCGTTCTGGCGGGCGGTGAGGGTGGGGTCGCCGCCGCCGACCAGGACGACCTCCCTGGTGCCGGGTTCGAGGGCCACGCGCGTGGTGAAGCGGTGGTCGGGGCCGAGGGCGGAGAGGGCGGCGACGGCGGTGGCGATCTTGGTGGTGGAGGCGGGCGTGAGGGGCGTGTCGGCGCCGGTGCCGTAGAGGCGCCTGCCGGTGGCCACGTCGACGACCACGGCGGTGCGGGTGGTGCCGAGCGCCGAGGCACCCAGCAGGGGCCCCAGGACGCCCGTGAGGGCCGTTCCGGAGGTTCCGGCGGCCTTTCCGGTGGGCGCCGACTTCACGGTGTTCATGGCCGCGCCCAGGCCCGTCAGGACGGATCCGGCACTGGGGGCGGGGCTGGGCTCGCCGTCGGCTGTGACGGAGTCCGCACCGGAGCCGTGATCTGCGCCACCCGTCCGCTCCAGGGCGGCGGCCCGGTCCCGCTCGGCCGTACGCTGGCCGTCGGCGTCCCAGGGGCCCGCCGCGGTCACCACACCGGCGGCCAGCGCGAGCCCGGCCGTGGCGGCGCCCGCGGTGTACTGCCAGGTCCTGAGGGTCCGAAGCCGAGGAGGGCGAGGGGCACGAGGGAGGCGGACCAGGGTGGCCAGCCGGGGTCCGGTCGCGCGCGTGACGCGTGCGAACTGCGGCCCCACTGCCCCACTCAGCCGTTTGACCTGCGGTTTCGTGGCGGTCGCAAGGCGTGCCAGACGCGGTCGCACGGCACCCGCGATCTTCCGCACATGCGGTTTCGCGGACTGCCACGGCCTCAGCTCTGGCACGACCACCAGCCCCTTTCGCGATCACACACCAGCGTGAGGGACACTTAACCACCAGAACTATGTGTTGATCATGGAGGAGCCACCGGTGGAGTTCGACGTCACGATCGAGATCCCGAAGGGTTCGCGGAACAAGTACGAGGTGGACCACGAGACCGGTCGGATCCGCCTCGACCGTCGTCTCTTCACCTCGACCGCCTACCCGACCGACTACGGCTTCGTCGAGAACACTCTCGGCGAGGACGGCGACCCGCTGGACGCGCTGGTCATCCTGGACGAGCCGACGTTCCCGGGCTGCCTGATCAAGTGCCGCGCCATCGGCATGTTCCGGATGACGGACGAGGCCGGCGGCGACGACAAGCTGCTGTGCGTCCCGGCCACCGACCCGCGGGTGGAGCACCTGCGCGACATCCACCACGTGTCGGAGTTCGACCGCCTGGAGATCCAGCACTTCTTCGAGGTCTACAAGGACCTGGAGCCCGGCAAGTCCGTCGAGGGCGCCAACTGGGTGGGCCGCACCGACGCCGAGGTCGAGATCGAGCGGTCGTACAAGCGCTTCAAGGAGCAGGGCGGTCACTGAGACCACCCCGGTATGCCGTAACCGGGAAACGGGCCGCACGCACGCGTGGGGCCCGTTTTTCGTGTCCGCCGGGCGGCCATGCGCATACTGAGCCCTACGTAGAGATGTCGTTCAGGGAGCGTTACGACGGTGACGGAGGCGGAGGACCGCAAGCCCCGGTCGGACGAGGCGCGGTACGACCCGGAGATCACGTCCGAGTTCGCCGTTCCGGAGGGCATCGCGGTCCCCGAGGGCGGCGCCGAGCCGGACACCACGTCCGAGTTCGCCGTGCCGAAGGGCCTGGCGGCGCCGCAGCCGGTCGAGGGCGAACCGGAGGGGTCGGCGTTCAGCGTGCCGAGCACCTACAGCGCCCACGACGCCCCGCCCGTCTTCACGCCCGCCTCCGGGTTTCCCGCCGTCAGTCTGGTCAAGGACGCGCCCTGGCAGGACCGGATGCGCACGATGCTGCGCATGCCGGTGACCGAACGGCCGGCGCCGGAGCCGGTGCAGAAGGCCGAGGAAGGCGGTCCCGCCGTCCCGCGCGTGCTCGACCTGACGTTGCGTATCGGTGAGTTGCTGCTGGCGGGCGGCGAGGGCGCGGAGGACGTGGAGGCCGCGATGTTCGCGGTCTGCCGCTCCTACGGCCTCGACCGGTGCGAGCCGAACGTCACCTTCACGCTGCTCGCCATCTCCTACCAGCCTTCGCTCGTCGAAGACCCCGTGACCGCGTCCCGGACGGTGCGGCGGCGCGGGACCGACTACACGCGCCTCGCGGCCGTCTTCCGGCTCGTGGACGACCTCACCGACCCCGAGACCCATGTCTCCCTGGAGGAGGCCTACCGGCGGCTCGCGGTGATCCGCCGCAACCGGCACCCGTACCCCGGCTGGGCGCTGACCGCCGCGAGCGGGCTGCTCGCCGGGGCCGCCTCCGTGCTGGTCGGCGGTGACTTCCTCGTGTTCGTCGCGGCCGCGATCGGCGCGATGCTCGGCGACCGGCTGGCGTGGCTGTGCGCGGGGCGGGGGCTGCCGGAGTTCTACCAGTTCATGATCGCCGCGATGCCGCCGGCCGCGATCGGGGTCGGGTTCTCGCTCGCCCACGTCGACGTCGCGGCGTCCGCCGTCGTCACCGGTGGGCTGTTCGCGCTGCTGCCCGGCCGCGCGCTGGTGGCGGGCGTCCAGGACGGGCTGACCGGCTTCTACATCACCGCGTCCGCGCGGCTGCTGGAGGTCATGTACTTCTTCGTCGGCATCGTCATCGGGGTGCTGACGATCCTTTACTTCGGTGTGAAGCTCGGCGGCAGCCTCAACCCCGATGTGGCGCTCGGCGTCTCCAAGCGGCCGCTGATCCAGATCGCCGCGTCCATGGTGCTGTCGCTGACCTTCGCGGTCCTGCTCCAGCAGGAACGATCCACCGTGCTGGCCGTCACCCTCAACGGGGGTGTGGCGTGGTCGGTCTACGGTGCGATGCACTACGCCGGGGGCATCTCACCGGTCGCCTCCACGGCCGTCGCGGCGGGGCTGGTGGGGTTGTTCGGGCAGTTGCTGTCCCGGTACCGGTTCGCTTCCGCGTTGCCGTACACGACGGCGGCGATCGGACCGCTGCTGCCGGGGTCCGCGACGTATTTCGGGCTGCTGTCGATGGCTCAGAACGAGGTCGACAAGGGGCTGGTGTCGCTGGCCAAGGCGGCGTCGCTCGCCATGGCCATCGCGATCGGGGTCAATCTGGGGTCGGAGATCTCCCGGCTGACCCTGCGGGTGGGGTCGGCGGGGAAGCGGCGCGCCGCGAAGCGGACGAGGGGGTTCTAGCGCCTAAGAGGGACCGGGTGCGGTGCGTCGGCGAGTGCGAGTTCGTCGTGGCTTGTCGCGCCCACGCGGCGGTAGCCGCACATTCAATACAGCCCCGCGCCCCCAAAAGCAGGGCGTTGCCGCTTACGGCGCTCGGTAGTGGTCCTCGTTGTACGGGTACTGCTGCTGGCCGTAGCCGTTCTGGCTGTAGCCGCCCTGGTCGTAACCGTTCTGGCCGTAGTACGGCTGCTGCTGGCCGTACTGCTGCTGGGGCTGGGGCTGGCCGTACTGCTGCTGGGGCTGGGGTTGTTGCGGGACGTACTGCTGCTGCGGCTGCTCGTAGGTCGGCTCGATCCTGCGGAGCTGGGTCGTCGCGTCGTCCATCACCGGGGGCGCCGGGTGCGTCGGGTGCTGCTGGAGCGGTTCCTGCGCCGCCGCCTTCTTGTTCTTCGCGCGGGCCCGCAGGAACTCGATGGCGATCGGGACGACCGAGACGAGGACGATCAGTATCAGGATCGCCTCGATGTTGTTCTTGACGAAGTCGATCTTGCCGAGCCAGGAGCCGAGCAGGGTGACGCCGGCGCCCCAGAGGACACCGCCGATGACGTTGAAGGTCAGGAACGAGCGGTACTTCATGCCGCTGACGCCGGCGATGATCGGCGTGAACGTGCGGATCACGGGCACGAAACGGGCCAGGACCAGGGACTTCGGGCCGTACTTCTCGAAGAACTCGTGCGCTTTTTCGACGTTCTCCTGCTTGAAGAGGCGGGAGTCCGGGCGGTTGAAGAGCGACGGGCCGACCTTCTTGCCGAACATGAAGCCCGCCTGGTCGCCGAGGACCGCTGCGACGCAGATCAGGGCGACGGCGCCCCACAGGGGGAAGTCCAGCTGGTTCGAGGTGATCAGCAGGCCGCAGGTGAACAGGAGGGAGTCACCCGGGAGGAAGAAACCGATCAGGAGTCCGGACTCGGCGAAGACGACCAGGAGCAGGCCCCAGATGCCGAACGAGTCGAGAAGGTTGTTCGGATCCATCCAGCTCGGGCCGAGGGCGAGCGTCATCGCGGTTCCGGTCGTCACGGTTCCGGGCTCCTGAGGGGTGAGGGCACTACGCGTTCCTTGTGCGGGCGCACAAAGCTATCAACGGAATGTGTCCGTCCCAGGTTCCACCGGTGGATCCAGGATGCACTGTGGCCGGCCTGGGGAAAGGCTGTGGACATGGGCATCGAGGAGTACGGCGGCGGTCAGGGACCCCAGTCCGATGTGCTGGTGGTCACCACGAACGACGTTCCCGGGTACCGGGTGCGGGAGGTCATCGGCGAGGTCTTCGGGCTGACCGTGCGCTCCCGGCACCTGGGCAGTCAGATCGGCGCGGGCCTGAAGTCGATGATCGGCGGTGAGCTGAGGGGCCTGACGAAAACGCTCGTGCAGACCCGCAACCAGGCCATGGAGCGGCTGGTCGAGCAGGCACGCGCGCGTGGTGCCAACGCCGTGCTGGCCTTCCGGTTCGACGTGACCGAGGCGGCGGACGTGGGGACCGAGGTGTGCGCGTACGGCACCGCCGTCGTCATCGACAAGCTGTAGCCGAGGGCCCGGTCAGGCGGTGTGCCGTGCGGCGTTCGCGTCGATGGCCTCCTTCAGGTGCTCGGCCAGGCCCGGTGCCATCGCGTCGTAGAAGGCCTTGAAACGCTCGTCGGCGATGTACATCTCGCCGAGGCCGCGGTGCATGTCGTACGGGCAGTCGTAGAACCATGTCGAGATGTGCAGGCGGTGTTCCTCGGCCATGTCCATGGCCCGTTCGCCGGCCGGCGGCTCGGCCTCCGCCACCAGGGCGGCGTAACGCTCGCTCCAGTCGTCGACCTCGGCCTTCATGCGCTGCCAGTCGGCCTTGGTGTAGCGGGCCGCGCGGCGCTGCGACTCGGCGTAGGCCTCGGTGCCGCCCCAGCGCTGCTCGGCCTCCTCGGCGTACTGGTCCGGGTCCTTGTCGCCGAAGACCTCGAAGCGCTCCTCGGGGGTGAGGTTGATGCCCATTCTGCGTGCCTCCATGGCGTGCTCCACGGCCTCGGCCATCTTCTGCAGCTTCTCGATCCGGGCGGTCAGCAGGTCGTGCTGGCGGCGCAGGTGCGCGCGCGGATCCGCGTCCGGGTCGTCGAGCAGGACCGCGACCTCGTCGAGCGGGAAGCCGAGCTCCCGGTAGAACAGGATCCGCTGGAGCCGGTCGAGGTCGGCGTCGCCGTAGCGCCGGTGCCCGGCGGTGCTGCGCCCGCCCGGGACCAGCAGGCCGATCTCGTCGTAGTGGTGCAGGGTGCGCACGGTGACCCCGGCGAATCCGGCGACCTGTCCTATGGGGTAGCTCACTTCCGCTCCTTTCCGTGCTCCACCCTGGGGCCTCACGCCGCGTGAGGTGCAAGCCCGTTCCACTCGGTATCTTTCAGGATGTTGTGTCTGTTTTGCCCGCTTATGGTGGGCCCGTGGCCCAGGACACCGCGCAGCAGGCGCTCCCCACCCCGCCCGCGGCCCCCGCGCGTGCCCTGCTGCCGCTGATCCTGCCCTCCCTGGTCGTCGGTGTCGGCAGCAGCCTGCTGTTCGTGCTGGTGAGCTCGCTGGCCGGGCGATTGCAGAACGTGCTGTGGCACAACCTGCCGGACGCGCTGGGCATCGGGCGGTACTCGGTGCTGTGGATGCTGGTGATGCTGACCGCGACCGGGATCGCGGTGGGGCTGGTGGTGTGGAAGGTGCCGGGGCACGCGGGACCCGATCCGGCCACCCTGGGCCTGGAGGCGGTGGCGCTGCCGCCGGCCGTGCTGCCCGGTCTGGTGCTGGCGACCGTACTGATGCTGGCGGGCGGGCCGAGCCTCGGTCCCGAGAATCCGCTGATCGCCGTCAACGTCGGGCTCGCGCTGTGGCTGGGGCGCCTCGCGATGCCCCGGCTGCCGGGCTCGCTGTGGCCCGCGCTGGCCGACGCGGCGACGCTGGGCGCGCTGTTCGGGACACCGGTGGGGGCGGCCCTGGTGATCTCCGAGGCACTGGCCGGGAAGCCCCTGAAGGGAGCGCTGTGGGACAACCTCTTCGGGCCGCTGGCGGCGGCCGGAGCGGGCTCGATGACGACCGCCCTGGTGGCCCGTCCGTCCCTCGACATCGGTCTGCCCGCGCTCACCCGGACCCGCTGGCCCGACCTGCTGTCGGCCGTGGCGATCGCCCCCGTGGCCGCGCTGCTCGGCATGTGCGCGGTCTACGCCTTCCCGTACGTCCACGCGGCCTTCGGGCGCCTCAGGCACCCCGTGCTGATCCTTCCGGCCGGCGGGGTCGTCCTCGGCCTTCTGGGGGCGCTGGGCGGTCCCCTGACGCTCTTCAAGGGGCTGGACGAGGTCGGGGACCTGGCGAAGAACCCGGAGGGCTGGACGGCCGGGCAGTTCGCCGTGATGACGGTCGTCAAACTGACCGCGCTGCTGGTGGCCGCCGCCTGCGGTTTCCGCGGCGGCCGGATCTTTCCCTCGGTTTTCGTCGGCGCCGCCCTCGGGCTGTGCGCCCACGCCCTGGTGCCCGCCGTCCAGCCCTCGGTGGGCGTGGCGGCGGGTGTACTGGGCATGCTGTTGGCCGTCACCCGGCAGGGCTGGGTGAGCCTGTTCACGGCCGCGGTGCTCGTGGCCTCGCCGGTGATCCTCGCCCTGCTGTGCACAGCGTCGCTCCCGGCCTGGCTGCTGGTGACCGGTCGGCCGAAGATGCAGTTGCGGGCGGACGGTACGGCCCTGCGCTGACCCTTGTGAAATCTCCCAGGAGGCACCACTCATGCCGCTCCACAAAGGCTCCGAGAAGCACCGAGAACGACCGATGTCCGTCAACCCGTTCTTCGGTGAGGCGAACCCGGTCGGCGGCATGGCCGAGGCCCCGCCCACGCACCGGCTGCCGGACACCCCGCTGCCGCCCACGACCGCGTATCAACTGGTCCATGACGAGCTGATGCTGGACGGCAACGCCCGGCTGAATCTGGCCACGTTCGTCACCACCTGGATGGAGCCGCAGGCGGGGCTCCTGATGGCGGAGTGCACGGACAAGAACATGATCGACAAGGACGAGTACCCGCGCACCGCCGAACTGGAGCGGCGCTGTGTGGTGATGCTCGCCGACCTGTGGAACGCGCCGGACCCGGCCGCCGCCATCGGCTGTTCGACGACCGGCTCCAGCGAGGCCTGCATGCTGGCCGGGATGGCCCTGAAGCGCCGCTGGATGCAGCGCAACGCCGACCGCTATCCGGGCTCCGCGCGCCCGAACCTGATCATGGGCATCAACGTCCAGGTCTGCTGGGAGAAGTTCTGCAACTTCTGGGAGGTGGAGGCCCGGTACATCCCCATGGACGGCGACCGCTACCACCTGGACCCGCAGGCCGCCGCCGACCTGTGCGACGAGAACACCATCGGGGTCGTCGGCATCCTCGGCTCCACCTTCGACGGGTCGTACGAGCCGATCGCCGACCTCTGCGCGGCCCTGGACGCCCTCCAGGAGCGCACCGGGATCGACGTCCCGGTCCATGTGGACGGCGCCTCGGGCGGGATGATCGCACCCTTCCTCGACGAGGACCTGGTGTGGGACTTCCGCCTCCCGCGCGTGTCGTCGATCAACACCTCGGGGCACAAGTACGGCCTGGTCTACCCGGGCGTCGGCTGGGCGCTGTGGCGGGACAAGGAGGCGCTGCCCGAGGAACTCGTCTTCCGGGTCAACTACCTGGGCGGCGACATGCCCACCTTCGCCCTCAACTTCTCCCGCCCCGGCGCCCAGGTGGTCGCGCAGTACTACACGTTCCTGCGCCTCGGCCGGGACGGCTACCGTGCGGTGCAGCAGTGCTCGCGGGACGTGGCCACCGGGCTCGCCGAACGCATCGAGGCGCTCGGCGACTTCCGGCTGCTGACCAGGGGCGACGAGCTGCCCGTGTTCGCCTTCACCACCGCCGACCACGTGACGTCGTACGACGTCTTCGACGTCTCCCGGCGGCTGCGCGAGAGCGGCTGGCTGGTGCCCGCGTACACCTTCCCGGCAAACCGGGAGGACCTGTCCGTACTGCGGGTGGTGTGCCGCAACGGCTTCTCGAAGGACCTGGCCGAGCTGTTCATGGAGGACCTGACCCGGCTGCTCCCCGAACTGCGCCGCCAGCCGCATCCGTTGATCCGGGACAAGGAGGCGGCGACCAGTTTCCACCACTAGCCGGCAGCGGCGAAGCGGCTAGGAGGCCCGCTCCAGTTCCACCAGTTCGAAGGCCGTCTTGCCGTCCAGGGACTCGCGGATGATGTCGGCGTGGCCCGCGTGCCGGGCGGTCTCGCGGATCAGGTGGAGGCAGACCCAGCGCATGGAGACGCTGCCCTTCGGGAACCAGGGGGCCTCGGGGAGCGGGAAGGTGTCGTCGAGGCTGGGGACCGAGCGGATGAACTTCTCGGTCTCGGCGGCGACCTGCTCCCAGTAGGCGAGTTGGGAGGCCACCGTCTCGTCGCCGACCAGCTGGAAGGTCTCGTGCCAGTTCGACTGGTCGCGCTCGATGGCCGGCGGTTCCTGCCTGGCGCGGGCGATCCAGCTCTGCTCGACCTCGGCGACATGCTTGAGCAGGCCGGACAGGGACAGCTCGCTCGCGCTGGGCTTGCTCGCCGCCTGCTCGTCGGTCAGGCCGAGCAGCGCCCGGCGGATGCCGCCGCGCTGTTCCTCGATGAAGGAGAGCAGTGCTCCGCGCTCGTCGCCCTGTGCTTCCGCGGGAACGTGGGTGACCATGGTCGGCCGCCTTTCCTCGGGTCGTGTTTCCCTGACACGACCGAAGCTACGGGCCCTTTAGGACAGGTCGCGTCCTAAAGGGCCCGGGCCGCCGAACCGGGTTTCCCGGTCAGAACGGGAAGCCGCTCCGGCCGTGCTGTACCGAGATCCACTTCAGGGTGGTGAAGGCCTCCAGGGTCGTCTCGCCGTTCAGGCGGCCGATGCCGGAGTGCTTCTCGCCGCCGAAGGGGACGAGGGGCTCGTCGTGGACGGTGCCGTCGTTGACGTGGAACATGCCGGTGTCGATCTGCTTGGCGAAGGCCACGCCCCGCTCGATGTCCCCGGTGTGGACCGCGCCG
Source organism: Streptomyces sp. Ag109_O5-1 (assembly GCF_003814875.1). GTDB lineage: Bacteria > Actinomycetota > Actinomycetes > Streptomycetales > Streptomycetaceae > Streptomyces > Streptomyces sasae. Next base: position 5,536,445 of record NZ_RKQF01000001.1, read on the forward strand.
CTGAGGCCGTACGGGGTGTCGTTGACGATGCGTACGGCCTCCTCCTCGCCGTCGAAGGGGATGAGGAACGCAACCGGGCCGAAGATCTCCTGCCGGAGCAGGTCGGAGTCGGCCGGGACGCCGGTGAGGACCGAGGGCTCGACCAGGTTGTCGGTGGTGGTGCCGTGCAGCAGGGCCGTGCCGCCCTCGGCGACGGCCTGCTCGACCGTGGCCGAAATCGACTCCGCCTGCTGGGAGTTGATCACCGGACCGATGATGGTCTGCGGGTCGCGCGGGTCGCCGGACTTGAGGGTCCGCACCTTGGCCACGAACTTCTCGGTGAAGACGTCCGCGATCGAGCGGTCCACCAGCACGCGGTTGGCGGCCATGCAGACCTGGCCCTGGTGGACGTACCGGCTGAAGACCGCCGCGTCGACCGCATAGTCGATGTCGGCGTCGTCGAGGACCACGATCGCGCTGTTGCCGCCCAGTTCGAGCACCGAGCGCTTGAAGAGCGAGGCGCAGACGGTGGCCACGTGCCGGCCGACCTTGTCGGAGCCGGTGAAGGAGATGACCTTGGGGATCGGGTGCTCGATGAAGGCGTCGCCGATCTCCGCGATGTCGGTGACGACCACGTTGAGCAGTCCGCCCGGCAGGCCCGCGTCCTCGAAGATCTTCGCTACCAGGGTGCCGCCCACGATCGGGGTGTTCTGGTGCGGCTTGAGGACCACGGCGTTGCCGACCGCGAGCGCCGGGGCGACCGACTTGATCGACAGCAGGAAGGGGAAGTTGAAGGGGCTGATCACACCCACGACACCGACCGGCACGCGGTAGACGCGGTTCTCCTTGCCGTCCACCGGCGAGGGCAGGATCCGGCCCTCGGGGCGCAGCGCCCACTGGATCGACTCGCGCAGGAACTCCTTGGCGAGGTGGAGTTCGAAGCCGGCCTTCAGATGGGTGCCGCCGAGCTCCGCGATGATCGCCTCGGTGATCTCCGCCTCGTGCTCCTCGATGAGGCGCAGGGCCTTCTCGAAGACGGCACGGCGGGCGTACGGGTTGGTGGCGGCCCACTCCTTCTGGGCGCGCGCGGCGGCCTGGTAGGCCTGATCTATCTCCTCGACCGCGGCTATGGTGATCGAGGCCAGCTTCTCGCCGTCGTACGGGTTGAAGTCGATGATGTCCCAGGAACCGGTCCCCGGGCGCCACTCACCGTCGATGTACTGCTGGGCCAGGTCGGTGAAATAGGACGACATTGTGATCCCTCGATCCCCTGCTGCGACGGCAGTCGATGCGGACACCCGGTCCACATCCACATCACGGTCTGATCACGCGTCATGCTACTGGCGTCACAAGGGAGTTGGGGCATCAGTTCGATGATCTAGGGGAATCCCCAGGTTCATCGATATATCTACGACAGCTGCAACAGCCCCCGCAGCAGGTCCCGGCTCTCGTCCGGTCCCGGGCTGTCCTGCTGGAGCTCCTTCAGTGCCTGCTCGTACTGGGCGACGTCCTCGCGCTTGTCCAGGTAGAGGGCGCTGGTGAGCTGCTCCAGGTAGACCACGTCGGAGAGGTCCGACTCCGGGAAGCTCAGGATCGTGAAGGCGCCGCCCTCCCCGGAGTGGCCGCCGAAGCTGAACGGCATGATCTGGAGCCGTACGTTGGACCGCTCGGAGATCTCGACGAGGTGCTGGAGCTGGCCGCGCATCACCTCGCGGTCCCCGTAGGGCCGGCGCAGCGCGGCCTCGTCGAGGACGATGTGGAAGTCGGGCGCGTTTTCGGCCACCAGGTACTTCTGCCGCTCCATGCGCAGCGTGACCCGGCGTTCGACATCGGCCTCGCTGGCACCCTTCATACCGCGGCGCACCACCGCTCGCGCGTAGTCCTCGGTCTGGAGGAGGCCGTGGACGAACTGCACCTCGTAGGCCCGGATCAGATGCGCCGCGCCCTCCAGGCCGACATAAGTGGGGAACCAGCTCGGCAGGACGTCCGAGTAACTGTGCCACCAGCCCGCCACGTTGGCCTCCCGGGCGAGGGAGAGGAGCTGCTCGCGCTCCGCCTCGTCGGTGATGCCGTACAGCGTCAGCAGGTCTTCCACGTCCCTGGTCTTGAAGCTCACCCGGCCCAGCTCCATGCGGCTGATCTTCGACTCGGAGGCGCGGATCGAGTACCCCGCGGCTTCGCGGGTGATCCCCCGGGCCTCGCGCAGCCGCCTGAGTTGCGAGCCGAGCAGCATTCGCCGCACCACCGATCCGGGCTCTCCCGCGCTCACGTTCGCCAGCCTCCCCAACCGTCTTCAGGGCCCGCAGTCTGCCACTAAAACACTTCGAGCAGTACTCGTCCGGTTACGGAAACGGAAAGAGGCCAAAGTCTAAGCACAGGAACTTGCAAGCAGGTAGTAAGCCAAGGACGCAAAGTTGGCGGAAAAAATGGCCAACAAGCGGTACGGGAGGGTCCAATTCGGTCGCGTGCACGTGCATCTGCCCTTGCATCTGCTGTGCGCATCCGAAACCATGGTCTCGCGCCACCGCTGCATCGCAACGACCGCGAATTCCCGGGAGTGCCTCGCATGGGGACGAATGGATCGACCATGCTCAAGCCGTTACGGCAGGGCCTTCCGCCGCTTGATCCCGCGGCCGTGTCCAACGCCGCCTCCTGCGCCCTGCCCGCCCGCTACGAAGCGGTGCGCGAAGCCCGGTCGTTCACCCGCAGAACCCTCGACCAGTGGGACGTCGGCGACCGCTTCGACGACGTCTGCCTCGTCGTGTCGGAGCTCGTCACCAACGCCCTGCGGCACGCGGTGCCCGGTGAGACCGACCGCCTCGCCACGCCGCAGGCACCGGCTGTGCGGCTGCACCTGATGCGGTGGACGGAGCGGCTGGTGTGCGCGGTGCGCGACCCCAGCCACGAGACCCCGGCCCCCGGCGACTCGGACGACTTCTCGGCGGAGTCGGGCCGCGGGCTGTTCCTGGTCGAGTCCTTCAGCGACAGCTGGGGTTGGCATCCGCTCGCCGGCACCCTCAACGGCAAGGTCGTGTGGGCGCTGTTCCGGCTCCAGCCCGGCGAGTAGCCGACCCGGCGTCTTGGGACGCCGGGTTTCTACGCGCGTTACCGTGCATTGTGCGGCGAATGCACCGTGTTGCCCGGAGTATGGCCGCCGTCAGCTCACGATCAGGTGGTCGAACTCGCCGTCCTTGACGCCGAGCAGCATCGCCTCGATCTCGGCACGCGTGTAGACGAGCGCCGGCCCCTCCGGGAAGCGCGAGTTGCGGACCGCCACGTCACCGCCCGGCAGCCGGGCGAACTCGACGCAGGAACCCTGCGAGTTGCTGTGCCTGCTCTTCTGCCAGGCGACTCCGTCCAGCTGCGTGGCAGCCATGCCGTTGTACACGTCAAACCCCTCGTACACGCCGTCAACGTCGAGGTCCACAGGTCGCTCCCCGGTGGTGCACTAACTGGCTGATGTGACCAGTGATGCCGTGGTCAACTGACCCGGATCATAACCCTGTTCATGTGCAGATGCATGAGCAGATGCACGTGCACGCGGGGTGTTCCTGCGGTTACAGCTTTGACGTCCGCTTTACTCAACCCGTTCCAGCGTCTGCCCCAGAGCTCGCATGACATGCGATCGCCAGCCCCCGCCCATGATCTTGCGCGCGATCATCTGCGCAGGATCGTCCGGATCGAACCCCTCATGCACTAGGAACAGACGCGTACCGCGGCCCTCGTGTTCCAGCGTCCATGTGATGGTCCAGTGAGCGAGATTGGCCGGATCGGGATCGGACCACTGGACGGACAGCGTCCGCTCCGGGTCGTAGGCGAGAACCTGCACGTCGATGACGCCGGAGAAGCGGGTGCCCGGACGCGGGACCGAGGTCATCCGGTACCGGTGGCCGACCTCCAGACGGAAGTTCTCGGCACCCGGCATCTGCCACTGCACGAGCAGTTCCGGTTCGGTGAGGGCACGCCAGACCTTCGCGGGCGGATGCGGAAGGAACTGGTCCACGCGGATGGTGGTCAGGTCGTCGTCACCAAGGCCGCCATCGCCGGTGCCGTCACCGTAGGGGATGCGCTCGTTCGTCATGGCTGCTCATCGTCCGGCATCCGGTCGAGCAGCGTGCCGAGGTCCTTCAACCGGTCGCGCCAGAACCGCTCGTACGGGTGGAGCCAGTCCTGCAGGTCGGCGAGGGGCGCCGCCTCCAGGCGGTAGATGCGCTGCCGGCCGGAGCGCTGCTCGGAGACGAGACCGGCCTCCCGGAGCACCTTGAGGTGTTCCGAGAGGCTGGGACGGCGCATGTCGAAGTGGTCGGCCAGGGCCTGGACCGGCTGGGGCCCGCCGTCGCGCAGCAGTCGCAGCACCTCACGCCGGGTGGCGTTGGCGAGCGCGGCGAAGACCCGGTCCTCGACCTCCTCGGCGGCGCCGGTCGCGGTCATGCCAGGTCCCTCCCCTGTCGCCGGTCCTCCGTGAGCAGCATCAGACCGTTGCCGTCCGGATCCCGGAAGGAGGCCATCCGGCCCCACGGGAACTCGTCCGGGCCCTGTACGTCGGTGCCCGCCTCGGCGAGCCGTGCGCAGTCGGCGTCGACATCGGTCGTCATCAACATGATCCCCCGCGCCGAACCGGGCTCGAAATCGCCCATCCCCGGACCGGAGAGCGTGAAGACGGTCTGCGCACCCCTGGGCGCGACCTGGAGCCAGCGCCCCGGGGGCGTTTCCAGGTCCGCGGCGACCTCGAAACCGAGGACGTCCCGGTAGAAGCGCAGGGCGCGGTCCTGGTCGGTGACGGGGAGGGTGATGAAGGAGGCGTGCGTGATGTGCGTGGACATGCACGGGAGAATAGGTAGGTTTTTACCTACCAGTCAAGCGTAGGAGAACACCTACGCATCCGGCGTGTGAGCACCAGGCCCACAGCGGATGCCTACCTGACGTACGCAGATCCTCCTGGGGAGTCCTGGTAGCTTGCCGCTGTCGTTCGGCGGCCGGGCGACCGACCGGCTAGGGCTGGCTAGAGCTTGGGAGCGTTGCGGTGACTACGGCTACGGCTATGGCGAGTACGGCTACGACACGTACGAAGACGGCTTCGACCGAGGCGCGCGGCGCGTCGGCCACGGCGCCCGCGGGGCCGCCCGTACGGCCGTACGGGCGTATGCCCGTACGGATCGGAGCCGCCGTGGCGGGGCTGGTGGGCGCGCTCGCACTGACCGCGTGCAGCGGCGGCGGCTCCGACAGCGGCTCCTCGGCGAACCCGTCGGGCACGACGTCCGCCGCCGCGACCGCCAGTGCCGAGTCGGAGAGCGCCACGACCTCGGCCGATGTGCTGCAGGGCAGCTGGATCACCACGAGCGGCGGCAAGATCGTCGCGCTGGTGGTCACCGGCAAGTCCGCCGGGCTCTTCGAGACCGGCGGCGCCGTGTGCAGCGGTACCGCAGGCGAGGAGGCCGGGATGCGGATGATCCACCTCAGCTGCACGGACGGCAACAAGAACCGGGCCACCGGAATGGTCGACTCGGTCAACAAGAGCGGTATGAAGGTCACCTGGTCCGGAAAGACGGGCGAGGAGACCTACACCAAGGCGGATGGCGGCAAGCTGCCGTCGGGGCTGCCGACGGCGGGCCTTGGGCAATAGGGCCGATCGGTGATCGGCGCCCGCTCCCGCCGGCGCGCACGAAGCGTCGAGAACACGCCGTGAAGCGGTCAAGAACGGGGGCGGGCGAGCGGGACCCGGGCGGGGGCGTGATGATGCTGGGATACCGTCACGACCTCGATGGGGATCTATCTCATGCGCGCCATTCCGCTCACCGTCACGGCCCTCGCCGCCGCTCTCGCCCTGACCGCCTGCAGCAACAGCAGCAGCGGCGGCAGTAACAGCAGCAGCTCCAGCAGCAAGAACGGCTCGACCTGCGAGATCGGCAAGGTCTCCGTCCAGGTCGGCCCTGCGAGCGTCGCGCCGACCGCAGGCGACAGCGGCGAGGTGCCCGTGAGCATCACGAACCAGAGCGCGCCGTGCACGCTGGACGGTTTCGCCGGCGTCACGCTGAAGGCGGGCGGCACGTCCGCCTCCCTCTCCTCGCTGTCCGGCGCGAAGAACCAGAAGCTCAAGCTCGCCAAGGGTGACTCCGCGACGTTCTCGATCAGCTACGTGCGGGGCAAGGACGGGGACACGGCGAGCCTCGCGGCCACGTCGATGACGGTGTCCCTGCCGGGGAGCGACGCGACGCAGAGCTTCCCGTGGAAGTACGGGCCGGTGGTGGGGAAGGGTTCGGCGGAGAAGCCGAACGCGTCGGTGGGGGCGTTCCAGCAGGCCGGCGACTGATGCAGAGGCGGTTCGGGCGGGTTCAGGGGCGGTTCGGTCGGGATTCGGCTGACCGGACGTCGGCGGCGGCCTGGCGCGGGGAACCTCAGGACAGTTGGGTGCGGGACCGGACCTGCGCCTGATCCGCCGCCCTGGTCCCCTCCGTCCAGCCCGCCTCGTCGGTCACCCCGCGCAGACGGGTCGTGGTCGTCTCCGGAAACATCTGCTCCATGCGGCCGGTCACGGCCACCTCCCTGCTCGCCAGCACCGGGAGCAGGTCCGCCGCCGCCCCGGTCTCGGCCACGGCCGACTCCGCGGCGGCGGCCAGCCGGTCGCCGACGCGGTGGGCGTAGGCCGCCAGGAAGGACTGGCGGAAGGTCTTCGTCCGTCTGCGGCCGCCCGCGCGCTGCGCCGCCTCCGCCTTCGTCATCGCGTGCGTGGCCTGCACCAGCAGAGAGGTGTAGAGCAGCTCGACCGCCTCCAGGTCCGCCTCGAAGCCGACGACCGTGGAGAAGGCCAGTGGCTCGTTCCACACCGCCCGGCAGTGGTTGGCCGTGGCGACCGCGTCCAGCAGCACCGCCTTGGCCTGCTCGTACGGCGGCTCGACCCCCAGCCGGCAGGCTCCGGGCGCGTCCGGCGCGGGCGCCCCGGCGGCGAGCAGCGCCTCGTCGACGCTGTGCCGGGCCATCAGCTCCTGCGCCTTGGCGCTGAGCGCCTCCGCCTCCTCCGGGTAGCCGGTCGCCTCGGCCTTGGCGAGCAGCGCGCGTATCCGGGTCAGCGTGCGGGACTCCGGCCGGTGCGCGTCCGCACGGGGTCCGGGCTCGTCGAGGGGCTCCAGGACGGGCAGCCGCAGCAGCAGCCGGTACAGCTCCAGGACTGCGGTGGCGTGCGAGAAACGGTCGCCCACGCGCGCGTGACCGTCCGGCAGCGTGTCGAGCTGGGCCTTCCATCGCGGGCCGCGCGGCCGGTCGTCCGGCACCTGCGCCCGGATCAGCCCTGCGGCGAGGCCCACATGCGGATCGTCCAGCTCGCGCCGCACCAGCCGTACGACGTCGGCGGGCTGCCAGCCACGCCGCCAGGCCGCCGCGACGAACTCCCGGCCCCGGCGCGCGAGTTCCGCGTCCGCGCCGGAGTCGGCCGCGAGCAGGGAGGCGCCCGTGTCGAGGCCGGAGTCGGTGTCGTCGTACAGGGCCGCCCGGAAGGCCCGGTCGACGGTGCTGGGATCGGTGCTGGTCACACGTCGATCGTGCCATGCGCCACCGGCAACGTGCGGCGGCCGTCCACACCCTGTGGACAACTGTCCGACGCCACTCCGTCTCAGGTGCCGGAATCCGTTCGCACGCGCGCGAGGCGGCACCAAGCATGGCGGGCATGGTGGACACGTCTCTCTACGCGGCCTTTCTTGTCGCCGCCCTCGCGCTCTGCGTCACCCCCGGCCCCGACATGATGTTCATCGTGGCGGTGGGCGCCCGGGGCGGCCCGCTGACCGGGGTGACCGCCGCCGTGGGGGTCGCGTGCGCGATGTTCGTGCACTCGGTCGCCGCCGCGCTCGGTCTGTCGACTCTGTTCCTGACCCTGCCGACGCTGTACCACGTGCTGCGCTGGGCGGGCGCGGCCTATCTGCTGTACCTCGCGGTCAAGGCGTTCCGCAGCGGCGGCGGCCCGGTCGAGGCGGACGCCACGGCGGACCCGGGGCGGCGGCGGGCCTTCTGGCGGGGCGCGGTCACCAATCTCCTCAACCCGAAGGTGATCCTTTTCAACGTCTCCTTCCTCCCGCAGTTCGTGAACCCCGAACTGGGTCACATACGCGAGCAGTTCCTCATCCTGGGCAGCACGATCACGGTCATGGGCGTGTTCGTCGACGGCTCGGTCGGACTCCTCTCCGGGAAGCTCGGCGCGCTCCTGGCCCGCAGCCGGCGCGTGTCCAGGGGGCTGGACTACTTCAGCGGGACGGTCTTCGCGGGCCTGGCGGTACGGCTGGCGGCGACCCCGAAGTAGACGTGTCAACCCGAGGTTGACACTGCGGAGGTGTCAACTTACGGTTGACACATGGCGACCAACCCGGACATCACGGCATCCGTACGCCTCGACGACCTGATCGCGGCGATCAAGCAGGTGCACCCCGAACCCCTCGACCAGCTCCAGGACGCGGTGATCGCCGCCGACCACCTGGGCGACGTGGCCGACCATCTGATCGGGCACTTCGTCGACCAGGCCCGGCGCTCGGGCGCGTCCTGGACCGACATCGGCAAGAGCATGGGCGTGACCCGGCAGGCGGCGCAGAAGCGGTTCGTGCCGAAGGAGTCGGCCGACCTCGACCCCAACCAGGGCTTCAGCCGCTACACCCCCCGCGCGCGGAACGTGGTCATGGCGGCCCACAACGAGGCGCTCGCGGCGCGCAACCCGGAGGGCCGCCCCGAACACCTGGTCCTCGGGCTGCTGGCCGAGCCGGATGGCATCGCGGCGAAGGCGATCCTCGCGCAGGGCGTTCTGCTGGACACCGTGCGCCAGGCGGCGACGGCCGCGCTCCCGCCGGCCGCGGACGACGTCCCCGACCTCATCCCCTACGGCCCCGAGGCCAAGAAGGCCCTCGAACTCACCTTCCGCGAGGCACTGCGCCTCGGTCACAACTATGTCGGCACCGAGCACCTGCTGCTGGCCCTCCTGGAACACGAGAACGGCGAAGGCGTCCTGAACGGCCTCGGCATCACCAAGCCCGCGACCGAGGATTGCATCGCCAAGGTGCTGGCCCTGTGGGTGGACCAGCAGAAGGCCGCGACGGAAGCCGCGGGCGCGGCCGAGGACCCGAAGTAGCCGGACAGGTCCGGGCCCGCCCGGCCCGTACCTGTCCCGCCCGAAACGGCAAACTCGCAGGTCAAGGCCATTGTCAGTGGTGCCTGCCAGACTCGCTGCATGACCGACCGGTGGGCTCTCGCTCCGGCCGAGGACGGCGGCGTGGATGTCGCCCCCCTCGGTCCGGACGGGCTGCCCGTCGGGCCGGTGCGGCGGGAGCCCGATCTCGCCGGGGCGGTCAGGGGCCGCCCGGAGGTGACGCGCTGGGTGTGGCGGTCGACCGCCGAGGTCTATCCGCGTCTGCTCGCCACGGGGGTGCGAGTGGAGCGGTGTTACGACATCGAGGACGCCGAGACACTTCTGCTGGGCCACGAGGGACGGTTGGGTGAGCCACGCTCGGCCGCCGCCGCCCTGGCCCGCCTCCGCGGCGGCCCCGTACCACCCGATCCACCACAGCGGGCGGCCGAGCCGGGCGCACAGTCCCCGCTCTTCGAGCCGGAGGGCGGCGCCCGTCTGACGCTCGACGAACTCCTGGCGGTCTACGCCGAACAGCAGCGCCGCCACGACCGGGCCGAACACCCGGACCGGATGCGGCTGCTGACCGCGTCGGAGTCGGCGGGGATGCTGGTCGCCGCCGAGATGAACCGCGCGGGGCTACCGTGGAGCGCCGAGGTCCACCGAGAGCTGCTGCGCGAACTGCTCGGCGAGCGGTACGCGGGTGGTGGTGAACCGCGCCGGCTGGCCGAGCTGGCGGACGAGGTGTCGGCCGCGTTCGGCAGGCGGGTGCGCCCGGACCTGCCGGCCGATGTGATCAAGGCCTTCGCCCAGGCCGGGATCAAGGTGAAGTCCACCCGCCGCTGGGAGCTCTCCGGCATCGACCACCCGGCCGTGAAACCGCTCCTCGAATACAAGAAGCTGTACCGGATCTGGGTGGCCCACGGCTGGACCTGGCTCCAGGACTGGGTGCGGGACGGCAGGTTCCGGCCCGAGTTCCACGCCGGCGGCACGGTCACCGGGCGCTGGGTGACCAACGGCGGCGGCGCCCTGCAGATCCCCAAGGTCATCCGGCGGGCCGCGGTCGCCGACCCCGGCTGGCGGCTGGTCGTCGCCGACGCCGACCAGATGGAACCGCGCGTGCTCGCGGCGATCTCCCGCGACCCCGGGCTGATGGAGGTCGCGGGGCGGGAGACCGACCTCTACCAGTCCGTCTCCGACCGCGCGTTCTCCGGCGACCGTGCACAGGCGAAGCTCGCCGTCCTCGGCGCGGTCTACGGCCAGACCTCCGGCGACGGCCTGAAGAACCTGGCCGCACTCAGACGCCGCTTTCCCCGGGCGGTGGCGTACGTCGACGACGCGGCGCGGGCCGGCGAGGAGGGCCGGCTGGTGCGCACCTGGCTGGGCCGGACCTGTCCGCCGGCGGCCGGGGCCGGTGACGGCACCGAGGAGGCGGGGATGCCCCAGGAGGAGCCGGAGGAGCAGACCGCCGACGGCTGGGTGCCGGGGTACGCCTCCACCAACTCCCGTGCCAGAGGCCGCTTCGCGCGCAACTTCGTCGTCCAGGGCAGCGCCGCCGACTGGGCTCTGCTGATGCTCGCGGCACTTCGCCGGACCTGCGCGGACATGGCCGCCGAGCTGGTCTTCTTCCAGCACGACGAGGTGATCGTGCACTGTCCCGAGGAGGAGACCGAGGCGATCGTGGCGGCGATCCGGGAGGCGGCCGACCTGGCGGGACTGCTGACGTTCGGGAAGACCCCGGTCAGATTCCCGTTCACGACGGCGGTGGTGGAGTGCTACGCCGACGCGAAGTGACCGGCCGTGGCCGGCCGCTCCGCCGAGGCTGCCGGGCCGGCACCCAACGGCACCACGTGTCAGTCGTCGAGGGACAGCAGCTCTCGCAGCTCCGCGAGGACGTCGGGCTCGTCCGTGCCGTCCAGGGAGGCCAGGGCCGCGCGCCAGACGTCGTACGCCTCGCCCGTACGCCCCTGTTCCCGCAGGAGCAGACCGAGTTGATGGCGGGCGAGGCCGCCGGCGTGGCGGTCCGCGCGGGCGTCGGCGCGCTGCAGGAGCTCGGCGCACTCGTGGTGGGCGCGGTCGGTGCGGCCGAGGCCACGCAGCGCGCGCACCAGGCCGAGCCGGGTCTGGGACTCGCCGTGCCAGTCGCCGTGGCGGCCGAGGATGCGCAGGCTCTCCTCGAAGTGCCCGACGGCGGCGGCCGGTTCGCCGAGGGTGAGCTGGGCGTAGCCGATGTTGCAGTGCGCGGCGTGCTGCACGATGACGGCACCGATCGCGTCCCCGATCGCCAGTGAGCGCCGGTGCTGCTCGATGGCGGCGCGCGGGTCGGTGTGCTCGTACAGGTTGCCGAGGTGGCTGTGGGTGACGGCCTCGCCGTAGGGGTCGTTCAGCTGCCGGGAGTAGTCCAGGCTCTGCCGCAGCGCCTCACCGGACTCGTCGTAACGGCCCAGCCCTTCCAGCAGCAGCCCCCGGTTGTTCAGGCTGCGCCGGATCCAGGACGCCACGTCCAGCCGCCGCCAGATGGCGTGGGCCCGGTCGGTCAGGGCGAGGGCCTCCCGCTGCCGGCCGGTCAGGAAGCGCAGCCCGGAGAGGTCGCCCAGAGCGTAGGCCTCGGCGGGCTCGTCGCCGAGGCGCCGGGCGGCGGCCAGGGCGGCGGTGCCGAGCACCTCCATCTCGGCGACCCGCCCCCTGCGCAGGACGTACGGGAAGAGGAGCCGGACGAGGGTGGAGAGATAGGCGCTGATCCGCCGGTCGGCCGTGTCGGTGTACCGGTCCACCAGGGCGACGATGTTCTCCAGCTCCACATCGCCCCAGGCGAAAGCGTGCTCGGCGCACTCGAAGGAGGGCAACGCGGCCGCGTACGCCTGGTGTTCGGGGGGCTGGGCGGCGGTGGGACGGCGGCGGTCGCCCTGGTCGAGGCCGGGTTCGACGATGGCGACGAGAGCGCGTTCGGCGACGGCGGCGAACCAGCGCAGGGCGGTGAGGGCGGCCTCGGCGTGGTCGGCGGGGCCGGTGCCCTGGGCCAGCTCCCGCGCGAAGTCGCGTACCAGGTCGTGCGGGGTGTAGCGGCCGTACGCGGTCTCCTCCAGGAGGGCCACCTCGACCAGCCGGTCCAGGGCGGCCTCGGCACGGCGCTCGTCGGTGCCGGTGAGCCGCGCGATCAACGGGGCGCCGTAGGTGGGCAGATCGAGCGCGCCGAGGTGGCGGAGAGCGAGGGCGGCGTCGCGGTCGGGGGCGCGCGCGGAGGCGGCGAGGGCGTCATGGGCGACGGCGAGGGAACGGCGGACGCTCAGGTCGTCGTACTCGAGGTGGTGCAGTCTGCTGGCCGCGGCGGCCAGTTGACCGGCCAGCGTCTCGGGGGTGAGGACACGGCGGGCGGCCAGCCGGGCGGCGACCACGCGCAGGGCGAGCGGGAGCCGGCCGGTGAGGCCGACGAGCGGGTGCCCGGCACCGATCTCCTCCCGCCCGCTGACCGCACGGAGCAGTGCCGCGCTGTCCTCACCGGTCAGCGGCCCGAGCGGAAAACGGTGGGCGCCGTCGAGCGCGGTGAGCGGCGACCGGCTGGTGACGATCACCGCACAGCCGGGCCCGCCGGGGAGCAACTGCCGTACCTGGGCGGCGTTCTCGGCATCGTCGAGCAGCAGCAGGGTGCGGGTGGGCGCGAGCAGGGAGCGCAGCAACGCGGCGGCTGCATCCGGGTGTTCGGGGATGTGCCGAGGGTCGGCGCCGAGGTCCCGCAGCAGCGCGGCGAGCGCCTGCGCGGCGGCGAGCGGGGGCACGCCGGGGGTGGAACCATGCAGGTTGACGTAGAGCTGACCGTCGGGGAAACGTTCCCGCAGCTGATGGGCGGCATACAGCGCGAGCGCGCTCTTGCCGACCCCGGCCATCCCGCTGACCACGGCGACGGCGGGAGCGGCCTCCGCAGGGGTCAGGGCACGGTGCAGCGCTTCGCGCACGGCGGTGCGGCCGGTGAAGTGGGCCGGGATCGGGGGGAGTTGGGCGGGACGGGGCGTCCGGGGGTCGTCGCGCGCAGAACGGGGGCGGACGGGCTGATCCGTGACGGGGACGCCGTCCGCAGCCACATCAACGCCTTCACCTTCCGGCCGACGGTCGGTCGACGCCCCCTCTGGGGGCGCGGGGAGCTGCGCGACAAGCCCCGATGCACCCGCACTCACCCCACCGCCTTCACCCACCACCTCGTCCGGCGCACCCTCATCCGGCACATGCCCTTCCGGCGCAGCCTCCGCCACCGCGCCACTCGCCCGCAGCACCTCCACATGTGCGTCGCGGACCGCCGGGCCCGGGTCGATGCCCAGTTCCTCTCGCAGGCGGTCCCGCAGGTCACGGTGGACCGCGAGGGCCTCGGCCTGCCGGCCCGTGCGGTGCAGGGCCAGCATCAGCTGGCGGTGGTAGGCCTCGCGCAGCGGGTGCTCGGCGACGAGCGCCGCCAACTCCGGCACCAGGCCGCCGGTTCGGGGTCCGCCGAGGGCGAGCTCCGCGTCGTAGCGCCACTCCAGCAGAAGCAGCCGGGCCTCCTCCAGACGCTGCACGAAGGCGTAACCGCCGAAGTCGGCGGGGAGGCCGCCGAGCGGGGTGCCGCGCCAGAGGGTGAGCGCGTCGGCGCAGGCACGCAGCACCGGCGCCCACTCCCGCCGCCCGTGCGCCGTACGCGCCTGCGCCACCCGGGCGTCGAACACATCGACGTCCAGCTCACCGTCGTCGACCCGCAGCACATACCCGGGCGGTACGGCCCGAAGCCGCTCGGGGTCGTCGAGGAGCCGGCGCAGCCGGGTCACGTGGTTGTGCAGCGAGGCCTGCGCCGACACCGGGGGCGCTCCGCCCCACAGTGCCTCCTTGAGGGACTCGACGGAGACGACCCGCCCGGCCTCCAGCAGCAACTCGGCCAGCAGCACACGCACCTTGGGGCTGCCGATCGGGCGCACGTCGCCCGCGCCGTAGAGGACCGGAGGGCCCAGCAGTCCGAACCGCAGCTCGTACCGCCGCATCGCTCCGCCCATCGCCTTCCCGCACGGTCACGGCGACCGCGCCGCGCGGCGGGTCCGCCCGCCGGTACATGTCATGACTGCTGGCGGAATCCCACCCCGTCGGGGACGGATTCCCGCCATCTTCTCTGTGCCGGTCAGAGCCGGGAACCGCAGGGTTTCCGGCCTGCTCCCGGAGACGTACGACCACTTCACGCCAACCGGTTGGTGCCCTCCGGGAGAACCACTGGCCACATGTTAGCGATCCGTTGGCGAGCCTTGATGTGATCTTCGCATCGGACCGGGCCCGACGGCGCGCGCGTATGTCGCGTAACTCGGGGGAGTGTCGCCGCAGGCCTGGCTCCGGGGACGCGAGAGGGTTCCGGCCGTCGGAGGTGAACGACCGGAACCCTCGTCCCGCTTTCCGCACCTGCTGGGCGAATTGCCGTTTCCCGCAGGTCAGATGACAGGCGGGCGTCCGAGCCGGGTGAGCCGCCAGACCGTGCGCCAGCGCATGGGCCGACGCTCGCCGGCGGGTTCGCGTATCCCCTCCACGAAACCCCCGAACCAGGCCCGCAGCCCGCCCGTCGAACGGGTGCGCAGCAGCGTGATCGCCGTCCACACGGCCAGATGCACCGGGATCAGCGGCAGCGGCAGCCGACGGCGGGTCAGCCAGACCCGGTTGCGGGCGGTGACCCGGAAGTAGACGGCGTGCCGCGCGGGCGAGGTCCGGGGGTGCTGGAGGAGCAGTTCGGGCGCGTAGCGGATCTTCCAGTCGGCATCGGCGGCCCGCCAGGCGAGGTCGGTCTCCTCGTGGGCGAAGAAGAACCGGGCGGGCCAGTCGCCGATCTCGGCGAGCATGGTCATGCGCAGGGCGTGCCCGCCGCCGAGGAAGTTGGTGACGTAACCCCCGCGCATCGGGTCGGCGTTGCCGACGCGCGGCACGTGCCGCTGCTGGGTCTCGCCGTGCTCGTCCGCGATCCGGAAGCCGACGATGCCGAGACGGGGTTCGGCCGCGAACAGGTCGCGGACGTGCCGGAGCACCTCGACGTCGACGAGCACCCCGTCGTCGTCCAGTTCGACAACGACGTCCACGTCGCCGTACTCACGCAGCCTGGCGAGGGCGACATTGCGGCCGCCGGGACAGCCGAGGTTCTCCTCGACGTCGATGACGGTGACCTCGCCGGGAAGGTCGAGGCGGCGGGCGTACTCGGGCAGCGGGCAGCCGTTGCCGACGATCACGATGCGGGCCGGGGCGAGGTCCTGTTTGGCGACGGACCTGAGCAGGGCGTCGACTTCGTCGGGCCGGTTCCCCATGGTCACCACGGCAACCGCGAGCCTCGGCTCCGCCATCTCCCTCACCTCATCCGGCCGACGGCGGTGCCCGCGCCCTGACCGCGCGACACTCGTCGTTCACCAAGATGTTGCCCCAGGTGCGCCGGTACTCCTGACTTCGATTTAGTTTGCAGCCCTTTTACGGTGATTTTCCTTGTGCCGGACGAACAGCTCGCGGGCGATCCGGCGGTTGGTCAGCCCGGTCGCCGCGAGCTGAGCCACGGCGTGCTCCTACGGGGTGAGCCCGTCCGGCGCACGCACCCCAACATCGCCGCAACTTCGGCCGAGCAGCCCGGGCAGGTCGGCCGCGTGGTCCTGGTCGCAGGCGGGCAGCGGCCGTAACGCGGCAACGGCCTCGGCGGACCGGCCGCGCACGGTTGCCAGGAACGCCCGGGCGCACGCGGTATGACAGTGCGCCGCGCCGATGGGTTCCGTATGGTCCGGCGCGGTCACCGCGCAGCGCAGCATGCGGACGGCGGGAGCGGTGCTCGAATGCCGTAGCGCCGCCTCCGCCCACTGGCGGGCCGCCTCCCCGCGCCCATCCAGCGAGATGCCCTCGGGCCCCCAGGGCACGAAGTGCAGGAGCGCCTTCAGGTCGTCACCGGACGGGTCCTGCCCGGCTGCCTCGTCGGGTGCCCTGTGGGCGGTGACGACGACGCACTCGCCGTCCGCGGGATCGCCGAACCGGCCCAGCGCGGTGGAGAATCCGCGTTCCACGGTGGTGCCCCGCCACTGTGCCGCAGCGTTGCCGATCCGCTGCCGCTCCGTCGCGTCCAGTTCGGCGACCCGGCGCACCCGGCAGACGTAGCCGGCACGTTCGATCCTCTTCACCATCTGCCGGACGTTGCGCATGGCCCGGCCCGACAGCGAGAAGTCGGACGTGTCGACCACCGCCTCGTCGCCCAGCTCCAGCGCGTCGAGTCCGGCCTCCCTGGCCCAGATCTCCCCGCCAGTCTCACTGCAGCCCACGACGGCGGGCACCCAGGCGTGCTCGCGGGCCTCGGCCATGAAGGCATGGATGGCGCCCGGCCATGCCTCGACGTCGCCGAGCGGGTCGCCGGAGGCCAGCATGACCCCCGAGACCACCCGGTAGGCGATCGCGGCCTTCCCCGAGGGGGAGAACACCACGCTCTTGTCGTGCCGCAGCGCGAAGTAGCCCAGGGAGTCGCGGGCACCGTAACGATCGAGCAGCGCTCGCACCCGCGACTCGTCCTCCGCCGTCAACTCCGGTTTCGGCGTCTCCGGGCGCAGCGCGAGCCAGACGGTGGTCAGCGCCGTCAGCAGGCCGAGGGCACCCAGCGAGTAGCCCACCAGCTCGGCGATCCGGGCCGAGGTGTACCGGACCGGCCCCTCGAAGCCGAACAGCCCGTACAGCACGTGCTCCAGCCGCTGCGGGAAGCCGTACGGCCGGCGCTCGCTCGACGGGTGGACGCTGACGATGAGCAGGCCGAGCAGGACGCTGACACCGCCGAGACCGAGCAGGCCGACGAGCGCTCGTAGCCGGGTGCGCGGGTCGGCCTTGGCGTAGAACTCACGCCGGTGGACCACGATCGCCCCCAGCAGCACCAGCGCGATCACCGCCGTGACCAGCTGGTGGCGGTGCAGCAGGTGAAGCGCCGCGCTCACCGGAAGCAGCACGACCACCGCGCGCCAGGCCCGGCGCTTGCGGCGGCGCAGCGCGTGGGCCAGCAGGATCAGCAGCAGTCCGCTGGTCAGCTGGCCCACCGTGGCCAGGGTGGTCACCCCGCCCGGAAGCTCACCGAGCCAGCCGTGCACCCGGGAGTGCCGGAAGCCGGGGAAGAGGGCACTCACCAGATCCAGGACACCGATCAGCCGGCAGACATGGCCCGCCACCGACGGAACCCATGGCCGTCCGTTCCGATAACGCTCGTTCATAGTGCAACCCTAGAGGCCGGAAAGGACGAAAAGCCCCTCTCTTGTCTGCCCATTTCAAGATGCGTTAGCGCGGGTTTAGTTTCCTCTCGAAAATCCCACCTGAAGGTAAAGGTTTCGTGATCCGAAGTGGGCACCTGAACGCCAATGACCTGCATGAACCATCAGTAACCCCCCTGGATTTGAGCTTTAACTGAGCTTGGAGCATGCAGCTCCGTTTGATGGGTGCGAAATCCGTTGAGCATCCCGTGAAGTCATGGTTAGAGTGAAGCCACTCCCCGGATACACAAGGCATTAAACGTGCCATGCCGCACCCCGGGAGAAAGTGCGCACTTGTCTGCGAATCGATTCGCACATCCTCTTTAATTCTCACCACTCGAAGGGAACCACCATGAACGGCAAGCGTGCCGTCGCCGGTGCGGTCATCGCGGCTCTCGCCGCGGTCGGCACCGCGGGTCTCACCACGTCCAGCGCGTCGGCTGCCTCCCTGCCGCAGCACAAGGCCGCCGCCCAGCACTCGGTCGCCACCGCCCACGTCCTGGGCAAGGGTGTGCAGCCGCAGTTCTGGCACGGGATCGCCCAGAGCGTCGCCGCGGCGACGGTCGTCAAGGCGACCGAATTTGTCACGACGAAGCTCCCCAAGTCGAGCGACTCCTCGTCGTCCAGCGAGTCCTCGTCGTCCTCCAGCGGTGGCCCGGCTCTCAGCGCCAAGTCGCTGCATGGCGTCATCCCGGGCGACACCGCCTACGACGCCAACTGACCGTCAGGCCCCGAGTTCCACCACGCCGCACGATGTGCGGCAGCGCGACGCCCACCAGCGCCGGCCGACCACCGGCGCCGCGCGACATGTGGCGCCGGCGGACGTCCAGCCCAGGCGGAGCACGGCACCGCCGGGGTGGCGGGGTCGTACACCATCCGGTATCGAACGGCCATCGATGCCGGATGGCATGACCACCGCATGACCGGTGGTGCGAGTGACATGCGGTGCCGGGTGACCACACACACCGCCTGGCCCCCGGTGCCGGGGCGGGGCGCCCCGCCCCGGCACACAGTGTCGCCCGAACCTACCGCCCCTTTTTTCGAACTTTTCGATCTTTCCCGAATCGACCGACCTGGATGTCGGCCCCACCTGGAGTGTGGACAGCGATGAGAGTTCTCGCGCGCTCGCGCGAATCGGAGGGAGCACCCCGGACGGCGAGCGGGCCGCTCCCGCTCAGGGTACGGATCAGTGCGCTGACCGCCCTCGCGGCCGCAGCGGTGTACTGCCTGTGCTGCCTGGCGTACAACGCCCCCGACTCCCCGGCGAAGGACCGTGTCAAGGGCCCGGTCACGGCTCTCATGAACCCGGTCTTCTGGCAGGACTGGCAGTTGTTCGGACCCACCCCGGGAAACAGTGACGACCTCATATACCTACGTGTCCGGATGACGCTTCCCGGCTCCGGACAGACCGTGGAGTCGAGTCCCGTCGAGATCGAGCAGGCCATCGACAGATCACCACGCGACTTCCGCCTGAACCCGACGAAACTGCCCGGCGTGCTGCTCGCGTTCGATGCCGACGCCAACCGGTACGCGGGGATCGCGAACAAGCTCCAGAAACTGCCCGCGGCCGAGCGTGAGGCAGCCCGCAAACGTCTCGACGAACAGTTCAAGCCGAACTTCGAGGAGATGCAGCGGTTCTTCTCCGTACAGGCGAAGACGCTCTACCCCGGCGCGCGGATCGGCGCCGTCCAGGCGACCTTCAAGACCCGGCCCATCGTTCCGTTCTCGGCGCGGTACGCGGTACCCAAGCCGTCGCAGCACGAGCACGGGGTCCTGGCGACGTCGTGGCTGACCTACATACCGGGGGTGGCGGAGTGACCGGCGTGTTCACCCTGCTGGGCAGGATGTGGCAGGACGGCACGGCTCGGCTGGACGCGGTGCTGCTGCGCCTCGCGACCAGGAGGCACCGGCTGATCGGCGTGGCCATTCTCCGTGTCGCCGTCGGCTTCGCCACCGTTCTGTACTGCCTGTCCGACTACTCGAAGCGGCGCTTCCTGTGGGGACCGGACTCCTACGACTCGATCTCCACGGCGAAGGCCGCCCTGCCGCGATGGAACTTCTCGATCTTCCTGTGGAGTCATTCCACGCTCTGGTTCGAGATCGTCTTCCACGCCGCGATCCTGGTCGCCCTGGCCTTCATGATCTTCGGCGGCCGGGCGCTCACCCTGGTGCAGGCCGTGATGATGTGGTCGCTGCACAACCGCAACCAGGACATCCTGGAGGGCGGTGACAACCTCGCCCAGATCCTCATCCTGTTCATGGTCTTCACCGTCTCCAACGCCTACTTCGCGCCCGGCGCGAAGCAGCGGCGCGCACGGATGCGGGAGCAGGAACAGCCGACGGTCCCCACCGTGCTGCACAACCTGGCCGCCTTTCTCATCGTCTTCCAGACCGCGGTGCTGTACTTCGCCGCCGGCTACTGGAAGATCACGGGGAAGATGTGGCAGGACGGCGTGGCCATGTACTACATCAGCCGGATCACCGGCTTCGAGATGTCGTCGGCCTATGCGCATCTCATGAACAACGCCTTCGTGGGCACCGCCGTCTGCTACTTCACGATCTTCATCGAACTCGCGCTGCCCTTCGCCATCCTGTCCGCCCGCCCGTGGGTCCGGAAGGCCAACACCGTGGCCCTGGAGTGCCTGCACCTGGGCATCATGGCCTTCATGGGCCTCATATGCTTCGGCCTGCTGATGATCGGCGCGGACTGCACCTGCCTGCGTGACGACGACTACCGGTCGCTTGCCCGGCGCTTCCGGTCCGTCAAGGGCCGGCTGTCGCAACGTCGTTGGGCACCGCTGCCCACAGGCGGAATGACCCCCGTGGCCATGGTGGCCGGACAGGATGGTGCGGCCAATGCGTGACACGACCGGGGAATCGGCGACGCCCCGCCAGGCGGGGCGGCCGGACCCCCGGCCGGCAGGTGCCGCGGCGCAAGCCCTGTACCGCTTCCTCACCGCCGAGGCCGCCGACCGGGAGCGTCTCGCGCCGCGCGTGGTCGCCGCCGTGGGCCGCGCACGGCTCGACGAGATCGTGGACGTCACGCTCGCGCGCATCGGAGACGTCACCGGCATACGCGACAGCCGCGACGGCCTGGTGATCGAGGGCACCACCGGCCGAACCCTCGCCTTCGCCGTCAGCCAGGACGGCCTGCGACTCGACGAGTTCCTGATCCAGCCGGGGGCGTACCGGCCACCGCGCCTGCGCATCCCGCCGGAGGTGCGCGGAGCGTTCGGGTGGATCGTCCTGGCACTGTTGCTCGTCCTGCGCATCGAAGCGTGCTGGGAGGCACCCTCCCGCATCGTCTGGTGCGGGAGGGTGCTCATGGTGGTGGCCGGCTACGTGGTCCTGGAGGGCCGGTTCACCCCCGCTCGGCTCCCGTGGTGGATCCGCCGGCCCGTGGAGGCCGGGGCGCTCGTCGCTCTTGCCTCCGCGTGGCGTCTGCCCGGGCTGCCCGTCTCCGGTGGCAATGCCGCCGAACCCGTCGTGGGCCTCGTCCTGGTCGGCGTCTTCGGCGCGTTGCTCGTCCGGGCACGACGCCACCGCTGGGGAACGGTCGTCTCCCGCCCTCTCGTGTTCCCCCTGCGGGGCGGCAGTTGGTACATCGCGCAGGGCGGAGGACGCGGCCTCAACCACCATTTCGCCTTCCCCGAACAGCGGGGTGCCCTGGACATCCTCCAGGTCGGCCCCGGCGGTGCACGGGCGCGCCACCGCGCCCGACGCGACCGCGCGGGCGGAAAGAACACGAGCTATCTCGTGTACGGGCAGCCCGTGCACGCCCCCTGCGACGGTACGGTCGTCTCCGCCGCCGACCACATCGACGACCAGGAACCCGGCCTCATCCGCTACCAGCCCCGTTACGGCAACCACGTGTGGATCGACACGGGCGCCGAGATCGTCAAGCTGGTCCATCTGCGCCCCGGCACCGTGACCGTGGCCAAGGGCGACACCGTGCGCGCCGGGCAGGTGCTCGGCGAGGTCGGCAACTCGGGCAACAGCACCGAGCCGCACCTGCACATCCACGCCGAACGCGACGGCGTCGGCCTCGACCTGGAGTTCGAGGGGGTCTCGGGCCCGCTGTGCCGGGGCCGGACCGTCCGCTCGTAGACCACGCCACGCCCTTCATCACGGCAGGCAGCCCTCCGGCCCGCACGGACGACGTGCCCG
The DNA here is from genome assembly GCF_003814875.1 of Streptomyces sp. Ag109_O5-1. Classification (GTDB taxonomy): domain Bacteria; phylum Actinomycetota; class Actinomycetes; order Streptomycetales; family Streptomycetaceae; genus Streptomyces; species Streptomyces sasae. The sequence continues at coordinate 5,557,934 of NZ_RKQF01000001.1, forward strand.
GGCCCGGGCCGCCTCGTCACGTCCTGCGCATCCTCGGCACCCCCTCACCAGAAGGTCTTCACCCGTGCCCCTCCACGCCCCCATACGCCCGCTGCGCCGTCTGCGCGGCTCGGTGGTCGCGGCTTCCTGCGCCGCCCTGCTGTGCACCGCCGGATTCCTGCCCACCGCCCACGCCGCCGACCGGCATCCGCTCATGGGATCCCGGCCCGCCTACGCGGCGCCGGCCGCCGACGCGGGACCAGTGCCCGGCGACCGGCGCGTCAGCGCACGGCTCTACCTCAACTCCCGTGATCCGCAAGGCCTGGCGGCGTTCCTGCGCGATGTCACCGACCCCCGCAGCCCGCACTACCGGCACTTCCTCACGCCCGCGCAGTACCAGCGCCGCTTCGGCCCGGCCGACCGTCAGATCCAGACCGTCACGGCATGGCTGGCCAGGTCCGGGTTCACCGTCACCGGCCGCAACGCCCACTATCTGCGGATCGGGGGCCCCGCCCGCGCCGTCCGGCAGGCCTTCGGCACGAGCCTGCATCGCTACCGCACCGGACGCGACACCATCGACGCCCCCTCGGCCGACCTCAGCGTGCCCGCCTCCCTCGGCTCCGCCGTGCTCGGTGTCACCGGCCTGTCCCTCCCCGGCGCGGCCCGCCCGCTGTCCACCCCGGCGCCCGCCCTCGACGTACCCGCCGACGGTGCCGTCTGCTCCGGCCACTTCGGGCAGAAGCCCGCCACGAACTTGCCTGAGGCGTACGGCAGGACCTCCACCTACGCGCCCTGCCCCTACACCCCCGCCCAGCTGCGTCACGCCTACGGCGCGGGCGGCAGAGGCAGCGCCACCGGCCGCGGCGCCACCGTCGCCGTCGTCGACGCCTACGGATCGCCGGACATGGCCGCCGACACGGCCCGCTACGCCCGCGCCACCGGCGACCGTCCTTTCCGGCCGGGCCAGTACCGCGAGCAGGTCACCCCCTCCCAGTGGCAGATCGGCGACGCGTGCGCGCCTCCGCGCACCTGGGCCGGCGAGCAGGCTCTCGACATCGACCTCGCCCACGGCCTCGCCCCGGACGCGAACGTCCTCTACGTCGGCGCGAACTCCTGCCTCGACGACGACCTGATGAACGCCGAGTCGTATGTCATCGACGGCCGCCGGGCGGACGTCATCTCGAACTCCTGGGCCGAGATCATCCACTCCGACCCGGGGCACCTCACCCCTACCCTGGTCGCCGCGTGGAACCTGCTCTTCCAACAGGCCGCCGCCGAAGGCATCGGGGTCTACTTCGCGGCGGGTGACTGCGGCGACTCCTCGCCCCAGGCAGCTCTGACCGGGGTCAACTGCGACCCGAAGACCACCCGCGCCCAGGCCGACTTCCCCAGCGGCTCCCCGTGGGTCACCTCGGTCGGCGGCACCACCCTCGCCTTGGACCGGCACGGCGACTACGCCTGGGAGACCAGCATGGGCGACGAGTTGTCCATCCGCACCGACAAGGGCAAGGGACCCTGGGGACCCGTCCCCGGCGTCTTCGCCTTCGGCGGCGGAGGAGGAGCGAGCGACTTCCCGCAGCCCTGGTACCAGCGCGACCGCGGCACCGGCGACACCGGGCACCGCACGACTCCCGACGTCGCGATGGAGGGTGACGGAGCACTGCCCGTACTGGTCGGGTTCACCGACGCCGGAACCTTCCACCTCATCGGATTCGGCGGCACATCGGCGGCGACCCCCGCCTTCGCCGCCCTGCAGGCCGACGCGGAACAAGCCTCCGGGCACCGGATCGGCTTCGCCAACCCGCTCCTGTACGCACTCTCCGGTTCCCGCACCCAGGTCTTCCACGACGTCACCGACCGGCCCGCGAACGCCGGATCCTCGCCCCTCACCGTGGTCCGCGACGAGGGCCCCGACACCGACACCTCCACCGGCGCCCAGCGCTACATCCTCTACACGCTCGGCCATGACTTCGGCCTGCCCGCGCACCGCGGCTACGACGACGCCACGGGCCTGGGCTCCCCCGCCCCGGGATACCTGCGCTGGTTCCAGCACACCAAGGGCGCCCTGCGGTGACCGCCGACGCCATCGTCGTGGGAGCGGGGCCCAACGGTCTCGCGGGCGCCGTCACGCTCGCCCAGGCGGGCCTTTCCGTGACCGTCCTGGAAGCCGCCGCCACCATCGGCGGCGGGACACGCAGCGGCGAGGTCACCGTGCCCGGCCTGCTCCACGACCACTGCGCCGCGGTGCATCCCATGGCCGTCGCATCGCCCTACCTGCGCACTCTCGGCCTCGAACGCCACGGACTGCGCTGGGAGCACGCCGAGACCGCCCTCGCCCACCCCCTCGACGGCGGCCACGCTGCCGTACTCCAGCGCGATCTGGCCGCGACCGTGCGGGGTCTCGGCGTCGACGGCCCGGCCTGGCGTCGTCTGTTCTCACCCCTGACCGCCCACTACGACGCCCTGAGCGAAGACCTCATGCGCCCCTTGGCGCGTCTGCCCCGTCACCCCGTCCTGACGGGCAGGTTCGGGCTTCTGGCGGCTCAACCTACGCAGTGGACCCTGCGCCGATGGCGGGGCCAAGCGGCCCGCGCCCTGTTCGCAGGGATCGCCGCCCACGCGCTGCAGCCGCTCGCCGCCCCAGGCAGCTCCGCCATCGGACTCGTGCTCACCGCCGCCGCGCACCGGCACGGCTGGCCCGTCGCCCGTGGGGGCTCTCAGGCCATCGCCCACGCGCTCGCCGCCCGTCTCGTTGAACTCGGCGGCACCATCGAAACGGGCACCCCCGTTCGTTCCCTGCGAGACCTTCCCCCCGCCCGCACGATCCTGCTCGACCTGGCTCCCCGCGCGGCAGCGCGGGTGTGCGGTCCGCGTCTTCCCGCCCGCATCCGGCGCGCCTACACCTGCTACCGGCACGGGCTCGCCGCGTACAAGGTCGACCTGGCGGTGGAGGGAGGCGTGCCATGGCATGCCGAGGTGTGCCGCAAGGCGGGCACCGTCCACCTCGGCGGAACCGCGGAGGAGATCGCGGAGGCCGAACAGGCCGCGTCCCGCGGGCGGATGCCCCGGCGTCCCTTCGTTCTGGTCGCCCAGCAGTACCTCGCTGACCCCAGGCGTTCGGCCGGCGACATCCACCCCGTCTGGGCATATGCGCACGTCCCGCACGGCTACGACGGCGACGCGACGGCCGCCGTCCTGGACCGGATCGAGCAGTACGCCCCAGGACTGCGCGACCGCGTCGTCGGCCTGTCCACCCGCTCCCCGGCCCAACTGGAGGCGTACAACCCCAACTACGTCGGCGGAGACATCCTCACCGGCGCCAACTCCCTCGCCTCGCTCGCATTCCGCCCACGCCCTGCCCTCGACCCGTACGCAACGGGCATCCCCGGCGTCTACCTGTGCTCGGCGGCGACGCCACCGGGCGCGGGCGTGCACGGCATGTGCGGCCACAACGCCGCGAGATCGGCACTGCGAGAACTTGGCCTGACCGTGGCCGCGCCCGCCTGCCCGTCACCCTGAGGGCCCGATTCGCCGCACTGAGCGACTCTGAAGGTGATCGGAAAATCGATCTTCGGCAGGGCAGGCGGCAGCATCCGGGCCGCTTGCGGACCGGATGTCGGGGTGGGTCGATCAGGCGGCGGCGGGTTCGAGGGTGACCTGGTGGCCGAGAGCCTGAAGCCGGCGGACGAGGTCGCGGGTCTTGCGGGCGGGGTTGAGATGGCGCTGGTGCCAGTCGGCCCCGAGTTCCTGGTAGGAGGCGTCCGGTTCGTTGATCAGGTGCCAGGCGATGACGAGTATCGAGCGGGCGAGGGCGACCAGGGCTTTGGCATGTCCTCGGCGTTTGACGATGCGCCGGTAGCGGGCGCCGAGGAAGGTGTCGGTGCGGGCGGCGGCAGTGGAACCCGGGGCCTACCCGAGGCGACACTCGGGCCACCGTCCTGCCCACCCTGAGCCGCAGAACGCGAAGTGGTCCGCCAACTCCGTCGGCGGACCATCACGAAAGATCGAGGTTAGTGATCAATGGCTTCCTAGTGGGGGACGGGGGCGTGTGCGTGTGAGGCTGTAGAGGACAGGTCTTGGTCGACCCAGACGAGCTTGCCGCCCGTTGCGGAGCGGAAGCCCCACCTGCTGGACAACTGGGCAACCATCATCAGGCCTCGGCCGTGCTCGGCGACGGTGCAGGCATGGCGCGGGCGCGGGTAGGAGCCTCCGCTGTCAAAGACTTCGCAGGTCAGGACTTGGTGGTGGATGAGCCGGAGCCGGATCGGGCCGGCGCCGTGGCGGATGGCGTTGGTGACCAGTTCGCTGACGACCAGTTCTGTGGTGGGCACGAGAGGCTCCAGCCCCCAGTCACTGAGTTGACGGGCGGTCAGGTGCCGGGCGGTGTGGACGGCGGTCGGCTCAGGCGGCAGTTCCCAGGAGGCGATTTGGGTCGCGTTGAGTGTGCGGATCCGGACAAGGAGCAAGGTGACATCGTCGGATGCTGCCTGAGTCGGCACGGTTTCCATCACTGAGGAGCACAAGTCTTCCACAGGGCGTCCACGAGTTCCGGGACTTCGGCCTTCGCCGACTTCGCCGCGTCGTCGCGAGCGGAGCAAGGCCTCGAGGGTGAAGGTCGAGCGCGAGAGCCTTGCGCAGCCCGACCACCGCAGCGGACGCACGCCCCGGGAGGACAGACGAAGCCTCACGAGAGGAGAGACCTGCTTGACCGAGACGGGCCCTCGTCGGTGTCGGCGGGCAGTCCCGCCACCAGTGCCTCGATGGTCCCTCTGGTGCTCGCCACGTCGGACAGCGTCGCGGCCGCCCCATAGGCGCGTGTGACGAGCTCGCCAGGATCGCTGACCGCTGGATCAAGCACCATCTCTCCGGCGGACCGGAGCAGGAACTGCGCGCCGCCGCAGCGGACAGCCGACTTCGGGCGGAGAGCCATCGTCCGTACCCCGGATCTGCCGCCTGCGGCCCGGACCCATGTGCTGCCCAGCCTGTGCCGTATCGCCCTGGAGAACGCCTTCTTGGAAGCCGCGGCGGACCCGCGCCGTCTGGTCGCACCTGTGCCTGGGGTGCCACTACCACCAGTACGAGATCGGCCCCACCTATGAGCAGGTCCACGCCTGGCGCAAGGAGGTCGGCGAGCTCGTCCGGACGCTGGGCGTTTCCTGATCATTTGGCTCATCGAGGTCACCTGCGGCCCACCGTTCACCACCGCCCAAGGTCCGGCCTCCTTTGCCCTCATCAGGACATGTCGAATACGTAAGACAAAAGATACGAAGAGGCGATAGGACGGACTCGCGCTGGACCCAGATCGGGACCCATCTGGCCACTTCGAGGCCCGATCGCAAGTGGTTTAGACCAGGGTCCATACAAGAGAATGACAAAAGACCAGGTCACGGGCTACATGACCTGGTCTCCAGTGGAGCCGCTTTCGGGATTCGAACCCGAGACCTACGCATTACGAGTGCGTTGCTCTGGCCATCTGAGCTAAAGCGGCGTGTCGTCCGCACTATGGTGCGATCAGCGACGTCGGTAAGTCTACACAGTTTCCGGGGGTGCTCCGTACACGCCCCGGAGCGGGTGGCTCCGGGGCGGGTGGCAGGGCTATGAGCAGCGCTTTCCGTTCGCCGGCGGGGTGCCGTGGAGGAGGTATGTGTCGATCGCCGAGTCGATGCAGGCGCTGCCGCGGCCGTACGCGGTGTGACCGTCGCCGACGTAGGTGAGGAGGCGGCCCGAGGAGAGCTGGCTCGCCAGGGACCGGGCCCAGGGGTAGGGGGTCGCAGGGTCGCGGGTGGTGCCGACCACGACGATCGGGGCGGCGCCCTTCGCCGTGATGCGGTGCGGCTCGCCCGTCGCCTTCACCGGCCAGTACGCGCAGTTCAGCGAGGCCCACGCCATGTTCGGGCCGAACACCGGGGACGCCTTCTCGAACGCGGGCAGCGACTTCTCGACCTGCTCCGGGCTGGTGAAGGCGGGCGGCAGGTCCAGGCAGTTCACCGCGGCGTTGGCGGACATCAGGTTCGAGTAGCGCCCGTCGGGGTCGCGCTCGTAGTAGCTGTCGGAGAGGGCGAGCAGTCCGGCGCCGTCGTTCTCCGTCATCGCCGCGTGCAGCGCGTCGCGCAGCTGCTCCCACTCCGCCTGGTCGTACATCGCCGCGATCACACCGGTCGTACCGAGGGACTCGGTGAGCTTGCGGCCGTCCGCGTCACCGGTGGGGAGGGGGTGCGCGTCGAGCTTCAGGAAGAACGTCCTGAGGTTGTCGGCGATCTCCGCCGGTGTGCTGCCCTTCGCACCGAGCGGGCAGCCGGTGCGCTTCGCGCAGTCCTTCGCGAAGGACTGGAACGCCGTCTCGAACCCGGCCGTCTGCTCCAGGTTCAGCTGGCGCGCGGAGAGGGAGGGGTCCATCGCGCCGTCCAGGACCATCCGGCCCACCCGGTCCGGGAACAGGCCCGCGTAGGTCGCGCCCAGGAACGTGCCGTACGACGCCCCCACGTAGTTCAGCTTCTGGTCGCCGAGGACCGCCCTGGCGATGTCCATGTCCCGCGCCGAGTCGGCCGTGGACACATGGCGCAGCAGCTGCGCGGAGTGCGTCCCGCAGGCCTCCGCGAACTTCTTGTACGCCCCGACCAGGGCGTCCGTCTCCCTATGGTCGTCGGGCGTCACATCGGTCTCGGTGTACGCGTCCATCTGCCGGCCGTTCAGGCACTCGACGGGCTCGCTGCGGGCGACGCCCCGCGGGTCCACCGCGACCATGTCGTAACGCGCCCGCACCTCGGCGGGGTAGCCGATGCCGGCGTACTGCTGGAGGTAGTCCACCGCCGAGCCGCCCGGCCCTCCCGGGTTGACCAGCAGCGAACCGAGCGGCTTCGCCTTGCCGGTCGCCTTCTTCCGGGCGACCGCCAGCCGGACGTCACCCGCGCCGGGGTTGGCGTAGTCGAGCGGGGCCTTCATCGTCGCGCACTGGAAGCCGGGGACACCGCAGCTGCGCCAGGTGAGCTTCTGGTCGTAGTACGGCGCCAGTGAGGACGGTGTCGAGTGGGGCAGCGCGGCCAGCTGGGCGGTTTCGGCCGAGGCCGCCGCCGTCGTCGTCGACGTGTTGCCCGAGGAGCATGCGGACACGAGCAGGGTGGCGGCCGAGAGCAGGGCGGCAGCCGCCACGGTCCGGGTGCGGGTCCGGGGCCGAGTCGGGGTCCGGCGGGCGATTCGCCTGATATGCATCAATCGAGCGTAACGCCGAGAGATGATCTTTGTGCTGTGCCAGTTGACTGTGGCTCGTACGGGTGACCCCGTCAACGCGGGGCCCCGCCCATGTCCGGGCGGCGGCTCAGCCCGCCCTCCGGGCGCCCTCGTCAGCCCGCCCTGAGCACCGTCGTCAGCCCGCTCTGAGCGCCATCGTCATCGCCTCCACCGCCAGCAGCGGCGCCACATTGCGGTCCAGGGCCTCCCGGCAGGCGGAAATCGCCTCGATCCGGCGCAGTGTGGACTCGGGCGAGCCGGCGCGGGCCAGCCGCTCCAGGGCGTCCTCGGCGTCCGCGTTGGCGATCGCCGTGCGGGAGCCGAGCTGGAGGGCGAGGACGTCGCGGTAGAAGCCGGTGAGGTCGGTGAGGGCGACGTCGAGGCTGTCGCGCTGGGTCCTGGTCCGGCGGCGCTTCTGCATGTCCTCCAGGTCCTTCATCACGCCCGCCGTGCCGCGCGGCATCCGCCCGCCCTGGGCCGCGCCGAGCGCCGCCTTCAGCTCCTCGGTCTCCTTGCCGTCCATCTCCTCGGCGAGCTGCTTGGCATCCTCCGCGGCCGCGTCCACCAGCTCCTGGGCGGCCTTCAGACATGCGCCGACCTCGTCCAGCCGCAGCGGCAGCTTCAGCACGGCCGCGCGGCGCTCTCGGGCGGCCGGGTCGGTGGCCAGCCGGCGGGCCCGGTCGACATGCCCCTGGGTGGCGCGGGCGGCGTTCGCGGCGGCCTCGGGCTCGATGCCCTCGCGCCGTACGAGCATGTCGGCGACCGCCTCCACCGAGGGCGTGCGCAGGTTCAGGTGGCGGCAGCGGGAGCGGATCGTGGGCAGCACGTCCTCCAGCGAGGGCGCGCAGAGCAGCCAGACCGTACGGGGGGCGGGCTCCTCTACGGCCTTGAGGACGGCGTTGGCCGACTTCTCGTTCAGCCGCTCGGCGTCCTCGACGAGGATGATCTGCCAGCGGCCGTTCGCCGGGGACGTGTACGACTTGCGGACCGTGTCACGCATGTCCTTGACCAGGATCTCGGCGCCGACGGCGGCGACCGTGGTGACATCCGCGTGGGTGCCGATCAGCGCGGTGTGGCAGCCGTCGCAGAAGCCGCAGCCGGGAGCTCCGCCGAGGGCGCGGTCGGGGCTCACGCACTGGAGGGCGGCGGCGAAGGCCCGCGCCGTCTGGTTGCGGCCGGCGCCGGGCGGGCCGGTGAACAGCCAGGCATGCGTCATCTTCGACGTCTCCGGCAGGGGCTGGTCGGCCGCGGCGGCGGTGACCAGGGCGTCGGCGTCCCGGGCGGCGGCGGTGAGCACCTCGCTCACCCGCTCCTGCCCGACGAGGTCGTCCCATACGGTCATGGGTCACGCCGCCCTTTCGTCTTCGTCCAACGTCCTGATCGATCCGCGTCCCGATCGACGCATGTTCCATCGATCCGCGTTCCATCGATCCGCGTTCCATTGTGCGGGCGCCCACTGACAACGCGGTCCACACCGCGAGCGACGACGCGACGGGGCGGCACCGGCCGGAACCCCGGCCCGCACCGCCCCGCACACACACCCTCAGCCGCGCCGCCCGCGACCCCGGCGGCCCTGCTCGTCGTCGTGCCCCTGCTCCTCGTACGACCCCAGCAGCTCGTCCGCCAGCGACGGCAGGTCGTCCAGCGGCGTCTCCTCGGCCCAGTCGGGCCGGGGGCGCTGCCGCCGGGCCGTCGCACCCTCCGCGTCGACCTGCGGCATCTCACGCGTACGGTCCTCGGAACCGTCGGGGTCCCTGCCGGGCCGCTCGTCCCGGAAGAAACCGCGCGGCATCCGGTCCGCCGGGGCATCGGCGGGAGCCTGGGCTTCATCGCGTACGGGAGGCAGCACGGCGGTCTCGTCGGCCGCACCGGACGGCACCGGGGGCAGTACGGCCGTCTCGTCGGCCGCGCCCACGGGAGGCAGCACCGCGGTCTCGTCGGCCGCCCCCGCCCCTGCGTCCGGGACCGGCGGCTGCGGCAGCTTCGCCGTCACCTCGGACTCGGACTCCCGGGCCGCGGGCGCCCGGTCCTCACGCACCGGACGCAGCACCGTCGTCTCGTCCACCGCGCGCTGCGCCGCCGAGGACCCGCCCGCGCCCGAAGCTGCCGGAGGCCTGTCGTCCGGCTTCACCACCGGCGTCGGCACGGTCATCGCCTCCGGCGTGACACCGGGCGCCGTCGGCTGCGGCGCCGACGACTCCCGGGCGGCCACGTCGGCCGCTGCCGCCGCCTCCGCCGCCGCGCGACGCGCCTGCTCGGCCTTGACCAGGGCTTCCTCGGCCTTGCGCTGCTTCTCCAGGCGCAGTTCCTCGGCCTCGGCGCGCAGCCGGGCCTCCTCCGCGGCCTGCTTGCGGCGCTGCTCCTCCTCGGCCTTGCGGCGGGCCTCGTCCTCCGCACGGGCCTTCTCCTCGGCGAGCAGCCTGGCCTGCTCCTCCTCGGCCCGCTTACGCGCTTCCTCGGCCCGCTGCCGGGCCTCCTCCGCCTGCCGTTCGGCCTCGCGGCGCTGCGCCTCCTCCAGCTCGCGGCGCTTGCGCTCCTCCTCCTCGGCGCGCAGTTTGGCGAGCTGCTCCTGGCGCTCGCGCTCCAGGCGCTCCTCCTCGGCCTTGCGCGCGGCCTCTTCCTCGGCCTTGCGGCGGGCCTCCTCCTCGGCCTTCTTCCGGGCCTCCTCCGCGGCCTTGATCTCGGCCTCGGAGAGCGGCAGCACGGTGTCGAGGCGGGCCCTGATGACGGTCGTGACCGCCTCGGACTCCTGGCCGGCGTCCACCACCAGGTAGCGGCCGGGGTCGGCGGCGGCCAGCGTCAGGAATCCGGCCCGCACGCGCGCGTGGAACTCGGCGGGCTCCGACTCCAGCCGGTCGGGGGCCTCGGTGAACCGCTCGCGGGCGATCTCCGGCACCACGTCCAGCAGGACGGTCAGATGCGGGACCAGCCCGTCGGTGGCCCAGCGGTTGATGCGGGCGACCTCGGTCGGGGACAGGTCGCGACCCGCGCCCTGGTAGGCGACCGAGGAGTCGATGTAGCGGTCGGAGATGACGACCGCGCCGCGCTCCAGGGCGGGCCGGACGACGGTGTCGACGTGCTCCGCGCGGTCGGCGGCGTACAGCAGTGCCTCCGCGCGGTGCGACAGACCGGCCGACGAGACGTCCAGGAGGATCGAGCGCAGCCGCTTGCCGACCGGAGTGGCGCCCGGCTCGCGCGTGAGCACGACCTCGTGGCCCTTGGCGCGGATCCATTCGGCGAGGGCCTCGGCCTGGGTGGACTTGCCGGCGCCGTCGCCGCCCTCCAGGGCGATGAAGAAACCGTTGGTCGCGGGCGCCTGGGCCGGGTCGTCGCCGCCGAGCAGCGCGTCCCGCAGGTCGTGGCGGAGCGGTACGCCCGCGCGGTCGTCGACCTTGGCCAGCACCAGCGCGGCCACCGGCAGCAGCAGCGCGCCGACCAGCATCAGCGTGAACGCGGCGCCGCCGTGGGCGAACACGAACTTGCCGTTCTCCAGCCGGTGCGGTCCGATCAGCGCGGCGACCAGGGGCGCGATCACCGCGCCGAGCGCTATGGCGACCCGGACCACCGCGTGCAGGTGCTCGGTGGTGCGCGCCCGGCGGAAGTCCTCGGTCTCCTGGTCGAGCAGGGTGTGCCCGGTGTTGGCGGCGACGCCCGCGCCGATACCGGCCAGCGCGGCGATCAGCAGCACGCTGGTGACGTCCGGGACCAGACCGGCGGCCAGGAGCGCGACGCCGGTGAAGGCGATCGCCAGCGACAGGAGCCGGCGCCGCGAGAGCGTCGGCAGCAGCGAGGGCGCCGTACGGACGCCGACAGCGACCCCGCCGGTCAGGGCGAGCACCAGCAGGCCGAAGAGCACCGGGCCGCCGTGCAGGTCCCTGGCGTGCAGCACGGAGACGGAGACGGCGACGGAGATCGCCCCGGCTACGGCGGCGCAGGCCAGCACCAGCAGCGGGATGGCGCCGGTACGGCCCGCGTCGGCGCCGGTACCGGTCCTGGGGCGGCGCAGGCCCTCCAGCGGCGACCGCGCGCGCGGGGTGCGCGTGCCGGGCACCTCCAGGTACACCAGCACCGAGAGGGAGGCCGCGAACAGGCCGGCCGCCACGTACGACCCGAGGGCCACCTGGTGCTGGGCGAACCATGCGATGCCGGTGCCCAGCAGGTTGTTGACCAGCGAGGCGACGACGAGCGCGGCGGCCGCGAGGGGGATCGCCAGGAACGTCGTCCGCAGCGACAGCCGGCGCAGCGCGTCCAGGTGGTCGGGCAGCGGTCGTACCGTCGCGCCCTCCGGAGGCGGGGCGGGCAGCAGCGCGGGGGCCGCGCTCTCCCGGCACACCGTCCACAGACGCTCGGCGACTCCGATGACGAAGACGGTCACCAGCAGCAGGGTCGGCGCGTTCTGCGGGGTCCAGTCGATCCACAGGGGCGCGATGAGCAGCAGGACGGCACGCAGACCGTCGGCGCCGGCCATGGTCCAGCGGCGGTCCAGCGGTCCGTCCTGCGCGGTCAGCGTGGTGAGCGGGCCCAGCAGGACCGCGCCGAAGAGCAGGGTGGCCAGAATGCGCACCCCGAAGACGATCGCCACCGCGAACGCCACGCCCCGGTACCCGCCGCCGAACGAACCCTCGGCGACGGCCGCCTGGAGGGTGAGCACGACCAGTACCAATAGGGCCAGGGTGTCGCCCACACCGCTCACCAGCTGGGCGCTCCACAAGCGCCTCAACTCGGGTCGGCGCAGCAGCGAGCGGACGGCGCGCTCGCGGGAATCCGCTACCAGCGCGTCGTCCGGGTCTGTCTGGGGGGCCGTTGGCTGCTCGGCTCGCGTCATGCTTTCAGCCTATCGGCAGCCACCGACGGCCCGGTGCGGCCGTCCACAGGTACGCACGCCCCGACACCAAGTTGATGCCGGGGCGTTTGCTTTGCGAAGCCGATGTGACCAATACGTGGACGGGCCCGACCGATGCGCGGACCGGCGCGAGCCCGGCCCGGCCCGTGCGAACCAGTCCGACCGGCACTGACCGGCCCGGCCCGTACGCGTGCCCGGGACCAGGTCAGTCCTCCGCGGCCGCCTTGGTGGCCGTCGCCTTCTTGGCGACCGTCTTCTTCGCGGTGGCCGTCTTCTTGGCGGCCGTCGTCGTCTTCTTGGCCGCGGTCTTCTTGGCCGCAGCCGTCTTCTTCGCCGGAGCGGCCTTCTTCGCGGCGGCCTTCTTGGCCGTCGTCTTCTTGGCCGGCGCCTTCGCCCGCTTCTCGGCGAGCAGCTCGTAGCCGCGCTCCGGGGTGATCGTCTCGACGCTGTCGCCGGAGCGCAGGGTCGCGTTGGTCTCCCCGTCGGTGACGTACGGCCCGAAGCGGCCGTCCTTGACCACGACCGGCTTCTCGCTGACCGGGTCGGTGCCCAGCTCCTTCAGCGGCGGCTTGGCGGCGGCCCGGCCGCGCTGCTTGGGCTGGGAGTAGATCTGCAGCGCCTCTTCGAGGGTGATCGTGAAGAGCTGGTCCTCGGAGGTGAGCGAACGCGAGTCCGTGCCCTTCTTCAGATACGGCCCGTAGCGCCCGTTCTGCGCGGTGATCTCCTGGCCCTCGGCGTCGGCGCCGACTACGCGCGGCAGCGACATCAGCTTGAGGGCGTCCGCCAGGGTGACCGTGTCCAGGGACATGGTCTTGAAGAGCGACGCGGTGCGCGGCTTGACCGCGTTCTTGCCGGTCTTCGGGGTGCCCTCGGGGAGCACCTCGGTGACGTACGGGCCGTAGCGGCCGGCCCGGGCGATGATCTGGTGGCCCGTCTCGGGGTCGGCGCCCAGCTCGAAGTCGCCGCTCGGCTTGGCGAGCAGTTCCTCCGCGAGTTCGACGGACAGCTCGTCGGGGGCCAGGTCCTCCGGCACGTCCGCGCGCTGGTGGCCCTCGGAGTCCTTCTCGCCGCGCTCGATGTACGGGCCGTAGCGGCCGACCCGGAGCACGATGTCGTTGCCCACCGGGAACGACGACACCTCGCGCGCGTCGATCGCGCCCAGGTCGGTCACCAGCTCCTTGAGGCCGCCAAGGTGGTCCCCGTCGCCGTTGCCCGCGTCGGCCGCGCCGCCCGTGGCAGTGCCCTCACCGAAGTAGAAGCGCTTCAGCCACGGCACGGCCTTGGCCTGACCTGCGGCGATGCGGTCGAGATCGTCCTCCATCCGGGCGGTGAAGTCGTAGTCGACCAGTCGGCCGAAGTGCTTCTCCAGGAGGTTGACCACGGCGAAGCTCAGGAAGGAGGGCACCAGGGCCGTCCCCTTCTTGAACACGTAGCCGCGGTCGAGGATCGTGCCGATGATCGACGCGTACGTCGACGGGCGGCCGATCTCGCGCTCTTCGAGCTCCTTGACCAGCGAGGCCTCGGTGTAACGGGCCGGGGGCTTGGTGGAGTGCCCGTCGACCGTGATCTCCTCGGCGGACAGCGGGTCGCCCTCGCTGACCTGGGGCAGCCGGCGCTCGCGGTCGTCCAGCTCGGCGTTCGGGTCGTCGGCGCCCTCGACGTAGGCCTTCAGGAAGCCGTGGAAGGTGATCGTCTTGCCGGAGGCGCTGAACTCGACGTCCCGGCCGTCGGCGGCGGTGCCGGCGATCTTCACGGTGACGCTGTTGCCGGTCGCGTCCTTCATCTGGGAGGCGACCGTGCGCTTCCAGATCAGCTCGTAGAGCCTGAACTGGTCACCGGTCAGACCGGTCTCCGCCGGGGTGCGGAAACGATCACCCGAGGGCCGGATCGCCTCGTGCGCCTCCTGCGCGTTCTTGACCTTGGCGGCGTACGTACGCGGGGCCGAGGGCAGGTAGTCGGCCCCGTACAGCTGCGTGACCTGGGCGCGGGCGGCCGCGATCGCGGTGTCGCTCAGCGTCGTCGAGTCCGTACGCATATAGGTGATGTAGCCGTTCTCGTACAGCTTCTGCGCGACCTGCATGGTGGCCTTCGCGCCGAAGCCGAGCTTGCGCGAGGCCTCCTGCTGGAGGGTCGTCGTACGGAACGGGGCGTACGGCGAGCGGCGGTACGGCTTGGACTCGACCGAGCGGACCGAGAACCGGGTGTTCTCCAGGGCGGCGGCCAGGGCGCGGGCGTTCGCCTCGTCGAGGTGGAGGGTGTTCGCGGTCTTGAGCTGCCCGAGCGAGTCGAAGTCACGGCCCTGGGCGACGCGCCTGCCGTCGACGGCCTGCAGCCGGGCGACCAGGGACGACGGGTCACTCGGGTCACCGGCGCGGCCGGTCCCGAAGGTGCCCGTCAGGTCCCAGTAGTCGGCGGAACGGAACGCGATGCGCTCGCGTTCCCGCTCGACCACGAGCCGGGTCGCGACGGACTGGACACGGCCGGCCGACAGGCGCGGCATGACCTTCTTCCACAGGACCGGCGAGACCTCGTAGCCGTAGAGGCGGTCGAGGATACGGCGGGTCTCCTGGGCGTCGACGAGCTTCTGGTTGAGGTCGCGCGGGTTGGCGACGGCCTCGCGGATCGCGTCCTTGGTGATCTCGTGGAAGACCATCCGCTTGACGGGGATCTTCGGCTTGAGGACCTCCTGGAGGTGCCAGGCGATCGCCTCGCCCTCCCGGTCCTCATCGGTGGCGAGGAAGAGCTCGTCGGATTCCTTCAGCAGGTCCTTGAGCTTCTTGACCTGCGCCCTTTTGTCGGCGTTGATCACATAGATGGGCTGGAAGTCGTGTTCGACGTCCACACCGAGGCGCCGGACCTCGCCGGTGTACTGCTCGGGCACCTCCGCGGCGCCGTTGGGAAGGTCACGGATGTGCCCGACGCTCGCTTCGACGACGTATCCGGGGCCCAGATAGCCCTTGATCGTCTTCGCCTTGGCAGGCGACTCGACGATGACGAGTCGGCGGCCGCCCTGTGCGGTCTCGCTGGTCGGGGACAACTTCGCTCTTCTCTCCGGTCGACGCTGGGGCCTCCCCAGGGCTTGCTCCCGGGGGCGCTGCACGGGCACGGACGCCCGCTCACTTGGTGACGCTGCGGAGTGTGACGGTACATCCCGCCCCCGTGTCAAACGGGAAAAGCCCACAACGGCCACTCGAACGGTAACCCGACTACCGCCATTCCTGCCGCCCGGAGTCCCCGGTCACCCTCTCGGCCCTGTCCGGAGCGTGACGCTCCAATTACCGGAGCGGTTCTTTCAGAGGCGGGTCAGACAGTAGGCCCCGAGACCCAGCGAGACCATCGCGGCAAGGCTCGCGAGGGTCACCGACGCGAGCTGGCTCACCCCCTGGGCGACGGGTTCACCGCGCCGGACCCGGATGCCGGTCCACACCAGCAGCACGCCTCCGAACAGGGCGAACACCGCCCCTGCGAAGATCGCCGGTCCGCTCTCCATGACCCGCGCACCCCTTCCCTGCCGCCCATGAGTGCCCAGCGCCCGGAGAGTGACACGCACGGACGGCGGGCGGGAGGCCGCCGGGCGAACTCGGAGTGAACGAGACGCCCCGAGATTCTCGAACATTCGATCGACGGACGACGGGGCGAACGTTCCGGCCACATTTTTCCGGCCTTTTTCTTTTTCCGGCGTGTCCCGCGGGTCCGCAAGCCCCCTGGACGCCCTGTCAGCCCGCCGGCTCCAGGAACCCCTGCTCCACCAGCAGCCGGATCTGCGCTGGCGTGCGGTCGCGCAGCAACACCGGGTCCTCGCCCATCAGTTGGGCGATGGCGTCGAGAATCCGCCCCGCACTCAGCGTGCCGTCGCACACCCCTGCGAACCCGGCGCCGACCGTGTCCACCTTGGTCGCGCGGCGCATTCCACGGTGCTGACGCAGCACCACATGCTCCGGATCCTCGGCGCCGGGCAGTCCCACCTGCTCCTGAACCACCTCGACGGCGAGCTTGAAGTGGCCTTCGAGGAGATCCGCGTCGTCGTGGTCCCGGAGGTAGTCGAGCCGGTCGAAGTGCGCCCGGATCGTGTCACCGAGCGGCTGTTCGATCGAATGCGGCCACTCCTCCACGGTGACCGACGGCACGGCGGCCCCCGTCTTCCGCAGCGTGATCCAGCCGAACCCCACCCCCTTCACCTTGCGCGCCTCGAACTCGTCGAGCCATGCGTCGTAGCGCGCCTGGTACTCCACCGGGTCCCCGCGGTGGTCGCCGGAGTCCCTGAGCCACAACTCGGCATACTGATTGACGTCCTGCATCTCGCGCTGCACGATCCACGCGTCGCACCCGCGCGGCACCCATGACCTGACCCTGTCCTGCCAGTCCTCCCCTGCCACGTGCTGCCAGTTGGCGAGGAACTGCGCGAACCCGCCCTCGTTCAGGCGCTCCCCGGCCTGTTGAACGAGCGAGCGGCACAGATCGTCCCCGCTCATCCCGCCGTCCCTGTAGGTGAGTCGGGCGCCCGGCGAGATGACGAACGGCGGGTTGGACACGATCAGGTCGTACGTCTCCTCTTCCTTCACCGGCTCGAACAGCGAGCCCTCGCGCAGGTCGGCCGCCGGGGCGCCGGAGAGCGCGAGCGTGAGCGCCGTGATGTGCAGCGCGCGCGGATTGAGGTCGGTCGCCGTCACGCGTGTGGCGTGCTGGGCGGCGTGCAGCGCCTGGATCCCGGAGCCGGTGCCGAGGTCGAGGGCGGCGGCGACGGGCGTACGGACGGTGATGCCGGCGAGGGTCGTGGACGCGCCGCCGACACCCAGGACGACGCCCGCGTGGCGCTGCCCGATGCCACCGGCGCCGCCGACCGCGCAGCCGAGGTCGGACACGATGAACCAGTCCTCGCCGTCCGGCCCGCCGTACGGCCGTACGTCCACGGTGGCCGCGACCTCGTCGCCGCCCGCGCGGGTCAGCCAGCCGCTCTCCAGGAGGTCGTCCACGGGCAGGAAGTCCGCCACGCGCGCGTGCGGCACGGGCTGCTGGAGCAGGAGCAGCCGGACGAGCGTCTCCAGCGGTGTGTCCCCGCGGGTCGCCCGGAGCGCGGGCACCGTCTCGCTGCGGGCGAGCGCCGCGTACGCGGGCGCGCCGAGCAGTTCCAGGAGCCCGTCGGCAGTGAAGGAGGCGCCCAGCAGGGCGGTACGCAGCCGGGCGGCGACGTCGGGGCGGTCGGAGGCGGGCAGGATGGCGAGGCCGGAGTCAGTCACGTCCTCCATTGTGGCCCGCGGCCACCTTTGGACGCGGGCTCAGCACACCAGGCGCCACCCGGCTCGGCACACGCCCTCAGCACACGGGACCGGCACGGGTGACCCTGAACGCACACGGGACCGGCACACGGCGCCGACGCCGGCCTCGATGCGGGCCCTCAGCACATCGGCGTGCTGCCGTCGGCCCGTCAGCCCCGTCAGCCCGCGGTCGACGAGCCCGATGCCGCAGACGTCGCCGTCGTGGCGACCTTCTTGCAGCTGGCCTGCTCGGCGATCGCGTCCTTGACC
This sequence comes from Streptomyces sp. Ag109_O5-1, assembly GCF_003814875.1. Lineage (GTDB taxonomy): Bacteria > Actinomycetota > Actinomycetes > Streptomycetales > Streptomycetaceae > Streptomyces > Streptomyces sasae. Next base: position 5,575,508 of record NZ_RKQF01000001.1, read on the forward strand.
TCGCCCTGTTCCAGGGCCTGCAGAGCCGCGGTGCCGCTCTTGTTCTGCGTCTCCAGGTTCGCCATCTGCGAGGCGACATCGTGCAGACCGGAGGCGAACTTCGCCTGGTCCTTGGTGTCCAGCGCGTCGACCTTCTTCTTCAGGTCCGCATAGGACGCGGAGAGGCTGTCGAGGTTCTTGACGACGTCCTGCTGGCGCTTGGCGCCGTCGTCGACCCCGGGAGGCGCGCCGGCGCCGCTGATGGCGGCGGCGAGCGCCTTGTAGCCGTCGGACATGTCCTGGAAGGCCTGGGAGTCGGTCTTCTGGATGGTCGCGGGCGAGCTCGTGGTGTCCGAGGCGGTCTGCGCGATCGCCGCGTTGGCGGCCTTGATCTTCGCGTCCTGCGTCGGCACCGCGTCACACACGTTCTTGGCCCAGGCGATCAGCTTCGGGTCGGTGCCCTTGCTGCCGCTGCTGCACCCGGTCAGCGCCACTACCAGTACCGCACCGCCGGACAGTGCGGCCGCGAGCTTCTTGTTCACCGGATCGGTCCCTTCCACGGCTCTCGGCCCCCGGAATCTACACGGCAGACGGACAGCACCCCCATGACCCGCACCCGGTAAGTACGTTTTTATACATTTTGCCCCTAGGAGAGAAGGCTCACGACGAAACGGCGCACACAGGAGGCTTATGGTATGAAACGGACGCCAGCGTGTGCATGACGAGGTGGGCACCGGCGCATGTGTGACGAGGCCGCGTGGGCGCAGGGACGCGAAACGGGCGGACGGCGTGTCAACACACGCCATCCGCCCGCTCGTTGGCCGGCCCCCTCGCGAGGGCCATGGTGGCCGTCGTAAGACCGCCTACGAAACCACCGCAGGATCGGCCGACTTGGCCACGCGCTCGGAGCTGTCCTCGTCGTCGCCGACGGCGATGCCGCGCCGCTTGGAGACGTACACCGCCCCGACGATCACGATCAGTGCGAGGACCGCGACCAGGATCCGGACGCCGATGCTCTTGTCATGGCCGTAGGAGAACTTGATCACCGCGGGCGCGATGAGCAGTGAGACCAGGTTCATGACCTTGAGCAGCGGGTTGATCGCGGGACCCGCGGTGTCCTTGAAGGGGTCGCCGACCGTGTCGCCGATGACCGTGGCGGCATGGGCCTCGCTGCCCTTGCCGCCGTGGTGGCCGTCCTCGACGAGTTTCTTGGCGTTGTCCCAGGCACCACCGGAGTTGGCCAGGAACACCGCCATCAGGGTGCCCGTGCCGATCGCACCCGCGAGGTAGGAACCGAGGGCTCCGACGCCGAGGGTGAAACCGATGAAGATGGGCGCCATCACGGCAAGCAGTCCCGGCGTGGTCAGCTCGCGCAGGGCGTCCTTGGTGCAGATGTCGACGACCTTGCCGTACTCGGGCGTCTCCGTGTAGTCCATGATCCCGGGCTTCTCGCGGAACTGCCGCCGCACCTCGTAGACCACCGCGCCCGCCGAACGCGACACGGCGTTGATGGCGAGTCCGGAGAAGAGGAAGACGACCGCCGCGCCGGCGATGAGGCCGACGAGGTTGTTGGGCTGCGAGATGTCCATGGACAGGGTCAGCGGGGAGCCCGCACCGGTCAGTTTGGCGCCCACGTCCTGCACGTTCGTGGTGATGGCGTCCCGGTACGACCCGAAGAGCGCCGACGCCGCGAGGACGGCGGTGGCGATCGCGATGCCCTTGGTGATGGCCTTGGTGGTGTTGCCGACGGCGTCCAGGTTGGTGAGCACCTGCGCGCCCGCACCCACGACGTCGCCGGACATCTCGGCGATGCCCTGGGCGTTGTCGGAGACCGGCCCGAAGGTGTCCATGGCGACGATCACGCCGACCGTGGTGAGCAGACCGGTGCCGGCCAGCGCGACCGCGAACAGCGCGAGCATGATGGACGTACCGCCCAGCAGGAACGCGCCGTAGACGCTCAGACCGATCAACAGGGCGGTGTAGACGGCCGATTCAAGGCCGACCGAGATACCAGCGAGAATGACGGTGGCCGGGCCGGTCAGCGAGGTCTTGCCGATGTCCATGACCGGACGCCGGTTGGTCTCGGTGAAGTAGCCGGTCAGCTGCTGGATGACGGCCGCGAGCAGGATGCCGATGGCGACCGCGACGAGCGCGAGGATCCGCGGATCGCCGTTCTTGCTCCTGATGGCCGCGTCCGTGATGCCGTTGAGGTCGGAGTACTTCCCCGGCAGATAGACGAAGACCGCGATCGCGACCAGCGCGAGGGAGATCACCGCGGAAATGAAGAAGCCGCGGTTGATGGCGGTCATGCCGCTGCGGTCGCTGCGGCGCGGGGCGACCGCGAAGATGCCGATCATCGCGGTGACCACGCCGATCGCCGGCACCAGGAGCGGGAAGGCCAGTCCGGAGTCGCCGAAGGCGGCCTTGCCGAGGATCAGCGCGGCGACCAGGGTCACGGCGTACGACTCGAAGAGGTCGGCCGCCATGCCCGCGCAGTCGCCGACGTTGTCGCCCACGTTGTCGGCGATGGTCGCGGCATTGCGCGGGTCGTCCTCCGGAATGCCCTGTTCGACCTTGCCGACCAGGTCGGCGCCGACGTCGGCGGCCTTGGTGAAGATGCCGCCGCCGACACGCATGAACATGGCGATGAGGGCGGCTCCGAGGCCGAAGCCTTCGAGCACCTTCGGCGCGCCGGCCGCGTAGACCAGCACCACACAGGAGGCGCCGAGCAGGCCGAGCCCCACCGTGAACATGCCGACGACGCCGCCCGTGCGGAAAGCGATCTTCATGGCTTTGTGTGCGACGACGGTGAGATCCTTTTCCGGTTCTCCTTCCGCCGGAGTGGCTTCCCGGGCCGCCGCGGCGACCCGGACATTGCTGCGTACGGCGAGCCACATGCCGATATAGCCGGTGGTCGCCGAGAAGGCCGCGCCGATCAGGAAGAAGATCGATCGGCCGGCGCGCTGATTCCAGTCGTCCGCGGGCAGCAGCAGGAGCAGGAAGAACACCACGACGGCGAATACGCCGAGAGTGCGCAACTGCCGGGCCAGATAGGCGTTCGCGCCTTCCTGGACCGCCGCCGCGATCTTCTTCATGCTGTCGGTGCCTTCGCCCGCGGCGAGCACCTGACGCACCAGGATCCAGGCGACCACGAGCGCGGCCAGCGCCACGGCGGCGATCACCGCCACCAGGACCCGGTTGCCGTCGGTCAGGACCGCGGCCGCGAGGGTTGAGGGGTGGCCCAACTGTTGAGGGGTAGAAAGCCCCGCCATTCGTCCTCCTTGACGCTTGGGCTGAGCTCAAGATGTGGACGGATTCTAGGTACCCCGGAGTGATCTCAACAGGGGACGGTAAACGGAATTGGCCTTCTCGTGCTCTTCAGCAAATGATCGAGGTCATGCCATCGAACCCGAAAGTGGTAACGCCTTAAAAGCATTGACGATCACAACTGGCGCAATCGGCGCTTGATCAAATTATCGGGCGATCTACCGGGCATTGATCGTGAATTCCTTCACGAATTCGGCGACCGGATGACATCCGACGGAAAATAACAAGAAGGGCCCTGCTCAGCAGGGCCCTTCTTGTTCAGGTGACTCTCAGGCGAGCGCGATCCCCGGTGAGGTGGTCGGCCAGGTCATGCGGATCAGCCCGCCGTTCTCCCCGGCGGTGACCTCCACGTCGTCGACGAGGCCGCTGATGACCGCGAGGCCCATCTCGTCCTCCTCGGCCTCCGCGTCCGCGTCCGCCGCGCCACCGACCGCCCGGTCACCCGGAGCGGAACGGGGTGCATCGTCGCCGACCTCGATGGAGAACTGTTTCTCCTCCTCGATCAGCGCTACCCGCACCGGCTCGATGATGCCGGCGTTCTGGTGCAGACCTACGGCGCGGGAACAGGCCTCGCCGACGGCCAGCCGGACTTCGTCCAGAACGGCCTCGTCCACTCCGGCCCTGCGTGCCACCGCCGCCGCCACCAGTCGGGCGGTGCGGACGTGCTCGGGCAGCGCGCTGAAGCGGAGTTCAACGGTGGCCATACGTCCCCCTCGGAACTACGGGCGTGCGATGGGGGGGCCGGGCCGCCGAGAACCCGGACCCCCCGATGAATTGCGTCCGCCACAGGCACTGTGACCCGTGAACGGCTGTCGGCACGGGCACGCGGGCCCGAGCGGGCGGGGGCGACACTGGCGGGCGCACAGCTCTGTACGGGCCCGTGTCGGAGGCCGGCCGGAGCGGCGCGGACCGATCGGCGGTCCGGGTGCCGTCGGCCGGCCCGAGGTCAGTCGGTGGCCGCCACCGCTTCCTCGACCGAGGTGTGGATCGGGAACACCTTGGTGAGGCCGGTGATGCGGAAGATCTTCAGAATGCGCTCCTGGTTGCACACCAGGCGCAGCGAACCCTCATGGGCACGCACCCGCTTCAGGCCGCCGACCAGCACGCCGAGCCCGGTGGAGTCGAGGAAGTCCACGCCCTCCATGTCGACGACGAGGTGGAAATTCCCGTCGTTCACCAGCTCGACCAGCTGCTCGCGCAACTTGGGCGCGGTATATACGTCGATTTCGCCACCGACCTCGACGACCGTACGATCGCCGACTGTACGGGTCGACAGGGACAGGTCCACGGATCCTCCAGCACCTTGCTATCGAGCGGGTCGCCCCTTGGGACTCTTCGGCTTGCGGCCCCCGGGACGGTTCGCCAGCCGCGATGGCATTCAATCACTTACCGGCAGGCGTGCACGACGCCTTGGCCCCATTGTCCGTCACTCCAGTGACACACTCGGTCCCGATGGCCATAAATCACCGATCCGATCGGCCCTCGGTTCCGGCCGCGTCCGGGTTCTCTCCGGGCACGGTCCTGGACCGGCTCGCCTCCGGGCCGAGCCGGGCTTCGCGCATCACTCATACGGAGCACTTGCCCCCGCGCGCCGGTCGGCATGCCGTCTGGCCTGACCGGATTCGTGCGGAGGTCGTCGCGGCCGTACAGGAGTGCGGCATCGAGCATCCCTGGGAGCACCAGGCCCTGGCCGCCGAGCACGCCCTGGACGGCGACTCGGTGGTGGTCGCCACGGGCACCGCCTCCGGCAAGTCCCTGGCGTACCTCGTGCCCGTCCTCTCCACCCTCCTGGAAGGCTCCGAGGCCCCCAACGGCCGGGGCGCCACCGCCCTCTACCTCGCGCCCACCAAGGCCCTCGCGGCGGATCAGTGCCGTTCGGTGAAGGAACTTTCACAACCGCTCGGCACCGCCGTCCGCCCGGCCGTGTACGACGGCGACACGCCGTACGAGGAACGCGAGTGGGTCCGCCAGTACGCCAACTACGTGCTCACCAACCCGGACATGCTGCACCGCGGGATACTCCCCGGGCACCCGCGCTGGTCCTCCTTCCTGAAGTCGCTGAAGTACGTCGTCGTCGACGAATGCCACACCTACCGGGGCGTCTTCGGCTCGCACGTCGCCCAGGTGCTGCGCCGGCTGCGCCGCCTGTGCGCCCGCTACGGCGCCTCCCCGGTCTTCCTGCTGGCCTCCGCCACCGCCGCCGAACCGGCCGTCGCCGCCCGCCGCCTCACCGGCCTGCCGGTCGTGGAGATCTCCGACGACGCCTCCCCGCGCGGCGAGCTGGTCTTCGCCCTCTGGGAGCCGCCGCTGACCGAGCTGCACGGCGAAAAGGGCGCCCCCGTCCGCCGTACCGCCACCGCCGAGACCGCCGACCTGCTGACCGACCTCACCGTGCAGGGCGTGCGGTCGGTCGCCTTCGTGCGCTCCCGGCGCGGCGCGGAGCTGATCTCCGTCATCACCCAGGAACGGCTGGCCGAGGTCGACCGTTCCCTCGCCCGGCGTGTCGCGGCCTACCGCGGCGGCTACCTCCCCGAGGAGCGGCGCGCCCTGGAACGCGCGCTGCACTCCGGGGAACTCCTCGGGCTTGCCGCCACAACGGCCCTGGAGCTGGGCGTGGACGTCTCCGGACTCGACGCCGTACTGATCGCCGGGTACCCGGGTACGAGGGCCTCTGTGTGGCAGCAGGCGGGCCGCGCGGGCCGCTCCGGCCAGGGCGCCCTCGCCGTCCTGGTCGCGCGCGACGACCCGCTGGACACCTTCCTCGTCCACCATCCCGAGGCGTTGTTCGACCAACCGGTGGAATCGACGGTCCTCGACCCCGACAACCCGTACGTCCTCGCCCCGCACCTGTGCGCGGCCGCGGCCGAGATCCCGCTCACCGACGAGGACCTCGACCTGTTCGGGCCCGCCTGCGAGGAGCTGCTGCCGCAGCTGGAGGCCGCGAAGCTGCTGCGCCGTCGCACCAAGGCCTGGCACTGGACCCGCCGGGAGCGGGCCGCCGAGCTGACCGACATCCGCGGCGAGGGCGGCCGCCCGGTGCAGGTGGTCGAGGAGGGCACCGGACGCCTGCTCGGCACGGTGGACGCGAGCGCCGCGCACTCCACCGTCCACGAGGGCGCGGTCCATCTCCACCAGGGCCGCACCTACCTCGTGCGCCACCTCGACCTGGAGGACTCGGTGGCCCTGGTCGAACAGGCCGAGCCGCCGTACTCCACGGTCGCCCGCGACACGACCGCGATCTCCGTGCTGGAGACCGACATCGAGGTCCCCTGGGGCGACGGCCGCCTCTGCTACGGCTCCGTCGAAGTCACCAACCAGGTGGTCTCCTTCCTCCGCCGCCGGCTCATCACCGGCGAGGTCCTGGGCGAGACGAAACTCGACCTCCCTCCCCGTACGCTGCGCACCCGCGCGGTGTGGTGGACGGTCACCGAGGACCAGCTCGACGAGGCCCGGATCAACCCGGAGATCCTCGGCGGCGCCCTGCACGCCGCCGAGCACGCCTCCATCGGACTGCTCCCGCTCTTCGCGACCTGCGACCGCTGGGACATCGGCGGCGTGTCGATCCCGCTGCACCCCGACACGCTGCTCCCGACGGTCTTCGTCTACGACGGCCACCCGGGCGGCGCGGGCTTCGCGGAACGCGCGTTCCACACGGCCCGCACCTGGCTCTCGGCCACGCGTGACGCCATCGCCGCGTGCGAGTGCGACGCGGGGTGCCCTTCCTGCATCCAGTCGCCCAAGTGCGGGAACGGCAACGATCCGTTGCACAAGCGGGGGGCGGTGCGGCTGCTCACGGTCCTGCTGAAGGGGGCGCCGGAGGAGAAGCCGACGGAGGGCTAGGCACCGTCGGGGCCTGGGGTTGTCGGCCGACTGCAGGCTGGTGGGGGCTGGCCGCGCAGTGCCCCGCGCCCCTTCGGAGCGCGTCGCAGGCGTCGCCGGCTGGAGCCGCTCTGGCCCTGACCTCTGCCGTGAACGGCCCCTTTCCCGACGCCGCCGTCACATCCGAGACGTCCCCCACGACCACGCACCGCGTCAGCCTCGCGCCCTGCGCCCGCGCCACCTGGTCGGCCCGGTCACAGGCCGCCGCAGTCCCCTCGGCCCAGTGGTCCGCCGCCGCGAGCGCGGCCATGTCGGCGCCACCGGCCGCGCGGTGCCGTGCGACCACGGCATGCGCCAGGCCGAGCACGACGCCGAACACGACACACAGGACGGCGATCGCCCCCACGCTCCAGACCGTGGCAGAGCCTCGGTCCAGCGCCCCGTAGGGGCGCGGGGCCGTGACATTTGCGGCTCCGCCGCGTGGGCGCGACCGGCCCCCACGCAGCCGCAGCGTCAGAACCATCCCCTGCCGCCCCGTCACGGCCCCTCCGCCAGCGCCACCGCCGACTCCCGCACCTCGAACGGCAACGCTCCCAGCACCGGCGGCTTCGCCACCACCGTCACCCGGACCAGGTCACCTTCCCGGCCCACAGTCACCGCCGCTCCCGCCGGCGCCGCCTCCTTCGTCACCGCGACCACCGCGTCCTCGGCGTCCTGCCGCGCAGCGGCCCGCGCCCCGGTGCGGGCGGCATCCACGCACCGGATCTGGGCGGCCACCACCAGCAGCCCCCACACCAGCGCCATCGTGAATGCCACCAGCACCGGCAGCACCACGGCCGCCTCCGCCGTCACGAACCCCCGGTCCGCGGCACGCCCCCGCTCACATCCGCGCACTGAGCGCTCGTTTCACGATGTCCTGGAGCTCCGCACTGACCTCACCGCTCGTCACGACCGCGTAGAGAACCGCCGCGAACCCGACGGCGGCGATGATCCCCATCGCGTACTCGGACGTGACCATGCCCTCGTCCCGGCGAAGCACATTCCGCATCCTCTGGATCTTCTGGTGCATCTCGACTCCTTCGACTCTCCTGAAATCACTTCCTGTTGTCGGCCCTGCTGTCGCCGCTCTCATCCACCACCCCCTCGCAGCACCCCGCCCGCCAGCCCGATCACCACGGGCAGCACCCCGACCGCGATGAACGCGGGCAGAAAGCACAGCCCCACCGGCGCGGAGATCAGCACCGCCGCCCGGCGCGCCCGCGCGGTCGCGCTCCGGGCCCACTCCGCGCGGGCGTCCGAGGCGAGCCGGGCGACCGGGGCGGCCGCCGGCAGCCCGGACTCGTCCGCGCGCTCCAGCAACCGGGCCAGGGCGTCCGCACCCGGCAGTGCCGCCAGCCGCCGCCAGGCATCCGCTGGTTCACCGCCCAGCCGTACCTCCGCCGCGCCCCGCGCCAGTCCTTCGCCGACGGGTCCGCCGAGGGCCTCGCCGACGGCCTGGGCGGCGACCACCGGACCGGCCCCGGCGGCGATGCAGGCGGCCAGGAGGTCCGAGGCGAGGGGGAGTTGGCGAGCGGCCTCGGCCGCCTCCGCCTCAGTCGCCCGCTCCTCATCCCCGTTCCGGCGCCGCCACCGCCACAGCCCCGCGGCGGCGCCCAGCCCCAGCAGCGCGCCGACGACTCCGCCGACCAGCACCCAGCCGCCGCACACCACACCGACGACCGGCAACCACCTGCGGACGGCACCCCTGACGTCGGAGTGCTTCTCCGTCCGCTCCAGGGCCAGCAGTTCGGCCACCCTGCGCCTGGCCCAGCGCCTGCGCCGGGCCGACTCCAGTCGCCACACCGCCCAGCCCAGGGCCGACAGCACCGCGACCGTCACCCCCAGCCTGTGGACAACCTCCGCGCTCATGCCGCCTCAGCTCCCCGTACGATCCGGGCCGCCCACCACATCCCGGCGGCCTCGAACACCGCGCCGACGGCCAGGCAGCCCAGCCCGGCCCCGGTGTGCAGCAGTACGCGCAGCGGATCGGCGCCCATGGCCGAACCGAGCAGAAGGCCGAGGGCGGGCAGGGCGGCGAGCATCACGGCGGTGGCGCGGGCTCCCGACAACTGGGCGCGCAGGTCGGCACGTTGGTCCCGCTCGGCGCGCAGGGCCGCATCCAGGCGGTCGAGGCCGGCAGCAAGTCCCGCACCCTGGTCGACGGCCACCCGCCAGCAGGCCGCGAGACCCAGCAGACCGTCGGCGCCCCGCCGGCGCGCCGCCACCGCGAGCGCGCCGGGCACGTCCCCGCCGAACCGCGCGGCCGCGACCACGGCCGCCTGCGCCTCGCCGAGCCCTCCGGAGTCCCTTGCGGCCCGCAGCAGCGCCTCACCGGGCTGCCGTCCCGCGCGCACCTCGCCGGCGAGCGCTCCGCACAGCGCGATCACCGCGTCGGCCCGCGCCTCCCGGACCCGCCGCGCCTGACGTGCCAGCCGCACCCGGCGCAGGACCGGCACCCCGGCCGCTCCCGCGAGGACCGGAATCACCGAGGCGGCAAGGAGAGCCAGCACGACACCGACGGCCGGCGCCCACCACTCACCCCGCCACCGGCCGCACAGCCGCCGGAGTTCCCCGACCGTCCGCTCCCAGGAAGGCGGCCCGTCGGCCACCACCCCGCCACCGGCGAGCAGCAGCCGCGTCCGCCGCACCTCGCGCTGCCGCTCGGCCAGGAGCCACGCCATGACCCCACCGCACACCACGACCGCGCCGAACGTCGTCTCACCCATCACCCACGCCCTTTCCTCTCATGCATCACTCAGGCCACTTCAGAACGGAGCACTCGACCGCCTCGGACTCACGGATCGCCGCCATCGCTGCGCAGCAGTTCCCGCAGCCGCTCCCACCCGCGCTCCCGTGCGAACGCCTCCGCGCCCCAGCGCAGCGCCGGTACCGTCCGCACCAGCCCCGAGGAATCCCGCTCCAGCACATGCACCTCGGCGATCCGCCGCCGGCCCGCGCGGTCCCGCACGAGGTGCAGCACCACCGACAGCGCGGCCGCCAACTGGCTGTGCAGGGCGGCCCGGTCGAGACCGGCGGCCGTGCCGAGGGCCTCCAGGCGGGCCGGTACGTCCGCGGCCGCGTTGGCATGCACCGTGCCGCAGCCGCCTTCGTGTCCGGTGTTCAGCGCGGCCAGCAGGTGCACCACCTCGGGCCCGCGCACCTCGCCGACGACGAGCCGGTCGGGCCGCATCCGCAGCGCCTGCCGGACCAGGTCCTCCAGGGTGACCAGACCGGCGCCCTCCTGGTTGGCGGGTCTGGTCTCCAGCCGTACGACATGCGGGTGTTCGGGCCGGAGCTCGGCGGAGTCCTCGGCGAGCACGATCCGCTCCCCCGCCCCGACCAGGCCGAGCAAGGCGCTCAGCAGGGTCGTCTTGCCGGTACCGGTGCCGCCGCTGACGAGGAAGGAGAGCCGGGCCGCCATGAGCGCGCGCAGGATCCGGTCGCCGCCCGGTGGCACGGTCCCGGCCGCCACCAGTTCGCCGAGCGTGAAGGCCCTGGGTCGCACGACCCGCAGCGACAGGCAGGTGCAGCCGACCGCCACCGGAGGCAGGACCGCGTGCAGCCGGGTGCCGTCGGGCAGCCGGGCGTCCGCCCAGGGCCGTGCGTCGTCCAGGCGTCGCCCGGCCACCGCGGCCAGCCGCTGCGCGAGGCGTCGTACGGCCGCCGCGTCCGGGAAGGCGACCGGGGTCAGTTCCAGGCCGCCGCCGCGGTCCACCCAGACCCGGTCCGGGGCCGACACCAGGACGTCGGTGACCGTGGGGTCGGCGAGCAGGGGTTCCAGCGGGCCGCTGCCGACGAGTTCGGAGCGCAGTTGCTCGGCCGCGCCGAGGACCTCGGCGTCGCCGAGCACGCGCCCCTGTTCGCGCAGCGCCTGTGCCACGCGCGCGGGGGTCGGTTCGGCGCCGCTCTCGGCGAGCCAGCGCCGTACGCCGTCGAGGAGGGCCGGGCCGCCCGCGCCCGCGGTGCCGGGCTTCATACGCCACCCGCCTCGACCAGCGTCCGCTCCCAGAAGTCCTTGCAGAAGCGGGCCAGTGGTCCGCGGGCGGCGGAACCGGGTGGTTTGCGGTGGGGGCGGGACAGACCCGGTTCGACGGGGACTTCGCCGGCCAGCGGCAGTCCGAGCAGCCGGGCCACCTCGTGGTCGTCCAGCCCGGGCGCGTACGGCCCGCGTACCGCCGCCCGCAGATCGCGCACGACCATGCCGACGGTGGCCGCCACCCGGCCGGCGGCCGCGACCGCGCGGAGTTCGGCGGGGACCACCAGGACACAGAGGTCGAGCTGCGCGAGGACCTCCCTGACCTCGTCGTCCAGCCGGCGGGGCAGGTCGACGACGACGGTGCCGCCGCGCCGTCGGGCGGCCGCCAGCACCGCGCGGACGGCGGGCGGCGGGATCGCCACGCTGTCCCCGCGGTCCCAGCTGAGGATCCGCAGCGAGTGCAGTTCGGGCAGCGACTCCTCCAGGGCGCCGCTGCCGAGCCGGCCGCGCGAGGCGGCGAAGGCGGGCCAGCGCAGGCCCTCGGCCGTCTCGCCGCCGAGGAGTACATCGAGTCCGCCGCCCAGCGGATCCGCGTCCACGAGCAGGGTGCGCAGTCCCTCCCGCGCGGAGGTGACGGCGAGCGCGCAGGCCAGCGTGGAGGCACCGGCCCCGCCCCGGCCGCCGATCACCCCGACGGTGAGGGCCGGGCGGCCGACCCCCTCGACGACGTCGGCGATCCGGTCCACCAGCCACTGCTCGCCGTCGGGCAGCATCAGGACGTGATCGGCGCCGATCTCCACGGCCCGTTTCCACACATCGGGGTCGTCCTGGTCGAGGCCGACCAGGACCACTCCCCGGCGGCGCGCGGCCCCGCGCAGCCGCCGCGCGGCGTCGTCGCCGACCAGGACGAGCGGGGCGGACTCCCAGCCGCCGCCGCGTTCGGGTACGCCGTGATGGACCTCGGGTTTGGCGCCGGCTGCGGCGCACAGACGCAACAGGTCGTCGAGGAGTTCGGCGTCCTCGGTGACGATCATCGGACGTCCGGGCCGTCCCGAGGCGGCGTACGGCGGTTCGTGGGTGACAGTTCCGGCCACGTGAGCTTCCCCCTTGGCTGCGTTCTTGCGCGCGGCCACTGCGGCCACGCGATTCCCAAACGTGTGAAGAACCGGCAAGCGGCCTCCATATGCACGGCCGACAGAAACCGGCCAATGGCGCCCGACAATCGGAACCGGCCATGAACTCGCCGCCGCCGGAGCGCGCTGGAATCACGGTGCAGCGAACCGGGAAATCGTGTGGATCTTGGTCCAGAACTGTGGACAACTCGATGGTTGTGAATATCGCTGTCACCCATACCGGTGAGGCCCGTTCTGTGCCCTGTGCGAGTTCCGCAGAGCAGCGCTGCGACTACCCAGGGTGACGGATCACGGGCATGAGAGAAGGACGGCCGAAGCCGCCCGATCAGGGCCGCACGGCCCGCGAGAGAGGCGAAAAACCCACCCGGACATGCGACGACCCCCACCGGGGGGGAGAGTGGGGGTCGTCTCCACGGCCGACTCGGGGGGGGAGGAGCCGGACCGGGTTAGCACGGTCGCGAACGATCCGTGACTTCCATGGTGTACCCGAGAGACCTCTCAGGCAAACCCACACGCCCCACCTTACGCCGAATGGTGGGCGCCTATGCTCGGGTCGTGGAAAACCACTCCTTGCCCCGCACAGCGGCCTTCTTTGACCTGGACAAGACGGTCATTGCGAAGTCGAGCACGCTCACGTTCAGCAAGTCGTTCTACCAAGGCGGTCTGATCAACCGCAGGGCGGCGCTGCGCTCCGCGTACTCCCAGTTCGTCTTCATGGTCGGCGGTATGGACCATGACCAGATGGAGCGCACCCGCGCATACCTGTCCGGTCTCGTCCGTGGCTGGAATGTCCAGCAGGTCAAGGAGATCGTCGCCGAGACCCTGCACGACCTGATCGACCCGATCATCTACGACGAGGCCGCCTCCCTCATCGAGGAGCACCACCGGGCCGGCCGGGACGTCGTCATCGTGTCCACCTCGGGCGCCGAGGTGGTCGAGCCGATCGGCGAACTCCTGGGCGCCGACCGGGTGGTGGCCACCCGCATGGTCGTCGGCGACGACGGCTGCTACACCGGCGAGGTCGAGTACTACGCGTACGGCCCGACGAAGGCGGAGGCCATCCGTGAACTGGCCGCGTCCGAGGGGTACGACCTCGACCGCTGCTTCGCCTACAGCGACTCGGCGACCGACGTGCCGATGCTTCAGGCAGTCGGGCATCCGCACGCCGTGAACCCGGACCGCGCGCTGCGCCGCGAGGCACTCGCGCGCGGCTGGCCGATTCTGGACTTCCACCGTCCGGTACGGCTCAAGCAGCGGATCTCCGCACCGCCGCGCCCCGCCCTGGTCGCCGCTGCCGCCATAGGGGCGGCGGCCGCCACCGCGGGCCTGGTCTGGTACGCGAGCCGGCGCCGAAGCACGGTCGCCTGACCCCGCACCCTCCCCCTCTTTCACCCGTTCGGCCTATCGACACCCCTTTAGTCCGTCTTTGAAGCTAAAAGTAAAGAACTGTAGGCAGGGCTTCCGCTTGCTCCAGGCTTGCAGTACAAAGGGGTTAGCGGCCCGCGAGACCAAAGGACATCCGAGAGGATCACCTTTAAAACGCATTTGGCCCCACGGACCCCGCATGAACACCGAGCACCCACGCGACGTCGACCCGTCGATTACGGGCCAGCCGCACCAGGTGACGGGCAAAGTACCCGACCTGATGGGCGACATATCGAGGACGCTTGGTAACCCGGTGAACATGCCAGCGGCGGTACGAGGACTCGTACCGCCGCAACCCTTTTCGGCCGCCTACCGGGACACCTTCACGCCGCTCCGCGCTGCAGCGCCTCGCACACCGCCGTCGACTCGCGCACACCCAGCTCGACCGCGCGCCCGCAGTGCGCGATCCAGGCCGCCATGCCCTCCGGAGTGCCGGAGACATAGCCGTCCAGGGCCGCCAGATAGGAGGCGCGGCCCAGTTCGGCGTGGCCGACCTCGGCGGGGCAGATCGCCTTGGGGTCGAGACCGCTGCCGATCAGCACGATCCGCTCGGCCGTACGGGCGACCAGCCCGTTGTACGACGTGAAGGGCCGCAGCGCGAGCAGTTCGCCGTGCACCACGGCGGCCGTCACCAGCGCGGGCGCCTGTGTCCCCGCGATGATCATCTCGGAGAGCCCGTCCAGGCGCCCGGACACCTCGTCGGCGTCCGGCAGCGGCAGCTCGACCAGCGGCTCGTCGGCGCCTTCCCCTGCCCGGCGCGGCCGGCCGACCTCGTCACCGCCCGTCGCGGCCGCCACCAGATGCAGCCGGGCCAGCACCCGCAACGGCGACTGCCGCCAGATGGACAGCAGTTGGCCCGCCTCGGCGGTCAGCCGCAGGGCCGCGCCCACCACGCGCGCGTCGTCGTCGACACCGAAGTCGGAGCGCCGCCGCACCTCCTCCAGCGCCCAGTCGGCACCGGACAGTGCGGCACTGCCCCGGGCGCCGCGCAGCGCGGCCTCGGAGGTGACGGCGTTGCTGCGGCGCCGCATGACCCGGTGCCCGTAGACCCGGTCCACGGCCTTGCGCACGGACTCCACGGACTCGGCCACACCGGGCAGCGAGCCCAGCACCGCGAGCGGATCGGCGCTCGCACCTGTCGTACTCATGAGTACGACAGTACGCACCCCTCCCTTCCACTCCACGAAGGAGTGGTCTTCTTCACTCCACTCGACACATACAGCTATGTGCCGACTACCCTTCGTGAACATGAAAATTGCTTTCGTCGGGAAGGGCGGCAGCGGCAAGACCACGCTCTCCTCCCTGTTCATCCGCCACCTGGCGGCCGCCGGCGCGCCGGTCGTCGCCGTCGACGCCGACATCAACCAGCACCTGGGTCCCGCGCTCGGCCTCGACGACGCGGAGTCGGCAGCACTGCCCGCGATGGGCGAGCGGCTCTCCCTGATCAAGGACTACCTGCGCGGCAACAACCCGCGCATCACCTCCGCCGCGACGATGATCAAGACCACCCCGCCCGGCGAGGGGTCGCGGCTGGTCCGGGTGCGGGAGCCCAACCCGGTGTACGACGCCTGCGCGCGGCCGGTGGAACTCGACGGTGGCGCCGTCCGTTTGATGGTCACCGGGCCCTTCACGGACGCCGACCTGGGGGTCTCCTGCTACCACTCCAAGACGGGTGCGGTGGAGCTGTTCCTGAACCACCTCGCCGACGGCCCCGACGAATACGTCGTGGTCGACATGACCGCGGGTTCGGACTCCTTCGCCTCCGGCATGTTCACCCGCTTCGACATCACGTTCCTCGTCGCCGAGCCGACCCGGAAGGGGGTCTCCGTCTATCGCCAGTACAAGGAGTACGCCCGGGACTTCGGCGTCGTGCTGAAGGTCGTCGGCAACAAGGTGCAGGGACAGGACGACATCGACTTCCTCCGCGCGGAGGTCGGGGGCGACCTGCTGGTCACGGTCGGGCACTCGGACTGGGTACGCGCCATGGAGAAGGGCCGTCCGCCCCGGTTCGAGCTCCTGGAGGACGCCAACTCCCGCGCCCTGCACACCCTCAAGGTGGCCGCCGACGCGACGTACGAGCTGCGGGACTGGGAGCGCTACACCCGGCAGATGGTCCACTTCCATCTCAAGAACGCCCTCTCCTGGGGCAATGAGCGCACCGGGACCGACCTGGCGGCACAGATCGACCCCGGCTTCATGCTCGGCGAGGGACTGGCGGCGCCCGCCTGACGGAGCCGCCGACCCCCGCCCGTCGCCTACTGCCTGACCGCCGGCGCCCCGGGCACCCCCTTCGGCGCCGGGGCGGGACGGCCGGACAGGAAGGACGCCCAGCCCTGCCGTGGGGCCTCGCCCACGTTCAGGGTGCGCAGCCTCGCCAGGACCTGCGGATCCTGGGCGTCCAGCCAGTCGGCGAGCTGGTGGAAGGAGACACAGCGCACCTCGGGCTTGTTGCACACGTTCTCGACGACCGAGTCGATGGCGCGCATATAGGTGCCGCCGTTCCAGGACTCGAAGTGGTTGCCGATGACGAGCGGCGCCCGGTTGCCGTTGTAGGCCCGGTTGAAGCCCTGGAGCAGCCCGTCACGCATCTGGTCGCCCCAGTAGTCGTACTTGTCGGGGTCACCCTGGGTCGAGGTGCCGGACTGGTTGACCATGAAGTTGTAGTCCATGGTCAACTGCTCGAAGGTGTGGCCGGGGAAGGGGACGAGCTGCATCGACAGATCCCACAGCCCCTCCTTCTTCTTGGGCCAGACCTGGTCGTTGACACCACTGGTGTCATAGCGGAAGCCCAACTCCCGGGCCGCCTGCGTGAAGTTCTTCTGCCCCTCCAGGCAGGGGGTGCGGGCGCCGATGAGCTCCTTGTCGTAGTCGAAGGGCAGCGGTGCGGCGTCCTTCATGCCCGTGTTGGTCTTCCAGGTCTTCACGAACTGCTTGGCCTGGGCGATCTCGCTCTTCCACTCCGCCACCGACCACTCGCCGACCCCACCGTCGGGGCCGCAGAAGTGCCCGTTGAAGTGGGTGCCGATCTCGTTGCCCTCCAGCCAGGCCAGCCGGAGCTGCTTGACCGTGTCGGCGATGCCCTGTTCGTCGTTGAAGCCGATCTCGGAGCGGCCGGGTGAGTGCTGCGGAGGCCGGTAGAGGTCCCTCTTCTCCTCGGGCAGCATGTAGACGCCGCTGAGGAAGTACGTCATGGTCGCGTTGTTCTCCTTGGCGACCTTGCGGAAGTGCGAGAACAGCTTCTGGCTGTCCTCACCCGAGCCGTCCCACGAGAACACCACGAACTGCGGGGGCTTCTCACCGGGCTTGAGTCGCTCGGGCACGGGCAGATGCGGCTGGGCCCCGGTGTACGCGGTGGAGCCGTCGCCGATCAGACGGACCACGCTCTGGGGCGCCGGTGCTCCTTTCTGCGGCCCGGACGCCCCTTCCTTGGAGTTGGTGCCGGTCGCGCAGCTGGCGAGCGACGCGGCACAGGCCGCGGCGGCCACGGCGCCGACGGCGATCCTCTGGGTGGCGGCCAATTCCGCCCACCTTCTTCCTTCTCTCGGCGAACGCCGGTGACGGCGTTTTATGGCGATGTGCCGGGTATGTGCCGACAGCGCCGCCAAGGTCGCATAGGACCGAGAGAGGGATTAATACGACAAGCCGATGAACTGCTCACTTCACCCAGCGAGGTGAACTGATGCCCCATTTGCGTAGAAAATTCATGCCCGACCTTTACTCTGCATTACGATTCATTTACTGAGTGTTGATTTATCCCGCCACTGCACGCCGTGACCCACGGCCGCGTCCGAGCCCCGCCCCCGGGCGAGGGGACCCCCAGATCCGCGACCGCGCCGCCCCGGAGGAGACGGGAAACATGTCGTCAGCCTGCGTACCCACCCACCCCGAGCCACTGAGCCCCGCCCGAACCGGGGCCCCGACTCCCCGCAGCACCAGCCGTGCCGACCGCCCGCTGCACCCGGCCACACCCCCGCGCCACGGCTTTCCCCCCGACGGCGCCGACCTCTCCGCGTCCGTCGCGGTGTTCCTGATCGCCCTGCCGCTGTCCCTCGGCATCGCCCTCGCCACCGGCGCCCCGCTCCAGGCCGGCCTCGTCGCAGCGGCCGTCGGCGGTCTGGTCGCCGGGCGGCTCGGCGGCTGCCCGCTCCAGGTCAGCGGCCCGGCCGCCGGGCTCACCGTGGTCACCGCCGACCTGATCCACCGCTACGGCTGGCGGGCCACCTGCGGCATCACCGTCCTGGCCGGACTCGCCCAACTGGGCCTGGGCTGCCTGCGCGTGGCCCGCACCGCACTCGCCGTCAGCCCCGCCGTGGTGCACGGCATGCTCTCCGGTATCGGCATCACCATCGCCGTCGCCCAGCTGCACATCGTCCTCGGCGGCAGTCCACAGAGCTCGGTCCTCGCCAACGTCCGTGCGCTGCCCGCACAGTTGGCGCACCTGCACCCGGCCTCCGTGTCGATGAGCGCACTCGCCCTGGCCCTGCTCCTCGGCTGGCCCCGGATCCCCGGCAGACCGGGCGAGCTGCTGCGCAGGGTCCCGGCCGCCCTGGTCGCCGTCGCCGGTGCCACCGCGACCGCCTCGCTCACGGGGCTCACCCTGCCCCGGGTCGACCTGCCGTCCTGGAGCAGCCATGCCCTGGCGGGACTGCCAAAGGGGCCGGTCCTCGGCATCGCCGCCGCCGTGCTCACCACCACCCTGGTGTGCAGCGTGCAGTCGCTCCTCGGCGCGGTCGCCGTGGACAAGCTGGTGGCCGGCCGCTCCGGCCCCCAGTCCCGGATCTGCCGCTCCGATCTGGACCGGGAGCTGCTCGGTCAGGGCGCGGCCAACATCGTCTCCGGCGCGCTCGGCGGACTGCCGGTCGCGGGGGTGGCGGTGCGGAGTTCGGCGAATGTGCGATCCGGGGCCGTCAGCCGGAACTCCACGATGCTGCACGGCGTTCTCGTAGTAGTCGCCGCGCTGCTGATGGTCCCGGTCCTGGATCTCATTCCGCTCGCCTCGCTCGCCGCCCTGGTGATGGCCGTCGGCATCCAGATGGTGTCCCTGCACCACATCCGCACGGTGACCCGCCACCGTGAAGTGCTGGTGTATGCCGTCACCACACTCGGGGTGGTTCTCCTCGGCGTCCTGGAGGGCGTGGTCCTCGGGGTCGCCGTGGCCGTCGGCCTCGCCCTGCACCGCCTCGCCCGCACCCGCATCACCCACGAACAGAAGGGAGGAGTCCATCACGTACACGTGACAGGACAGCTGACGTTCCTCGCGGTGCCCCGGCTCAGCAGAGCCCTGCATCTCGTACCCCAAGGCGCCGACGCCGTGGTGGAGCTGGACGGTTCGTTCATGGACCACGCGGCGTACGAGTCACTGCAGGACTGGCGGAAGGCCCACACCGCGCAGGGCGGCTCCGCCGAACTGACCGGCTGCCGCACGGGCGTCCGCTCGGCGGAGTACGGCCACCGCCCGGAGCACGACCGCGGGCCCGCGTACGGCCACCGGTCCGAGCCCGGGAGCCGCGCCGTGCACCGCCATGGTCCGGAGCCCAGCGGGAGTCACGGTCCCGGACCCCGGCTCGGCGGATCGGCCGACGCCGGTCATGAACTCGCCCGTGGGATCAGCGCGTTCCAGCGCGACACCGCGCCCCTGGTGCGGGAGGAGCTGGCCCGGCTGGCGCGCGAGGGGCAGCGGCCGTCGCAGCTCTTCCTGACCTGCGCCGACTCCCGGCTCGTCACCTCGATGATCACCTCCAGTGGTCCGGGTGACCTGTTCGTGGTCCGCAACGTCGGCAACCTGGTCCCCCTTCCGGGTGAGGAGAGCGGCGACGACTCGGTGGCGGCCGCGATCGAGTACGCGGTGGACGTACTGAAGGTGCGGTCCATCACGGTCTGCGGGCACTCCGGGTGCGGGGCGATGCAGGCCCTGCTGACCGCCGGGTCCGGGGCCGGCACGACCCCGCTCGGACGGTGGCTGCGGCACGGGCAGCCGAGCCTGGCGCGGCTGGCCGACGACGGCCGTCCCTGGGTTCGGCTGGCCGGGCGGGCACCGGCGGACAAGGTGGAACAGCTCTGTCTGACCAATGTGGTCCAGCAGTTGGAGCACCTGCGGGCGCACGACTCGGTGGTTCGGGCGCTGGCGGCGGGCTCGCTGGAGCTGCACGGGATGTACTTCCATGTGGGCGAGGCGCAGGCGTATCTGCTGGGCCGGTCCGAAGGCGACGAAGAGGGGGAGGTGTTCGAGGGGGTGCCGGGCGCGGAGGAGCTGCACAGCCCGGCCTGAGGAAGGGGCGGCGAGGCCCGTCGGCGCCGGGTCGGTGAGGGCTTGCCGGCGTGGTCCGGGCGCTCTCCGGCGAGGGCCCGCTGTGCCATGCCACACTCAACAGGTCTAAACCACTTTCGGACGGCCCTTGTCACCGGACCCCTGGGTCTGATGAGCTGTGTGGTCTGGGACACAACGGACACCCTTCGAAAGGGAGATGTCGTGAGCAACGAAAGCCTGGCCAACCTCTTGAGGGAGGAGCGACGCTTCGCGCCGCCCGCTGACCTGGCCGAGAACGCCAATGTCACGGCCGAGGCGTACGAACAGGCCAAGGCTGACAGGCTCGGCTTCTGGGCCGCGCAGGCCCGTCGGCTGACCTGGGCCAAGGAGCCGACGGAGACGCTGGACTGGTCCAACCCGCCGTTCGCGAAGTGGTTCAAGGACGGCGAGCTCAACGTCGCGTACAACTGCGTGGACCGGCATGTGGAGGCCGGGAACGGCGACCGTGTCGCCATCCACTTCGAGGGCGAGCCCGGCGACAGCCGCGCGATCACCTACGCCGAGCTGAAGGACGAGGTCTCCAGGGCGGCGAACGCCCTGCTGGAGCTCGGAGTTCAGAAGGGCGACCGGGTCGCGGTCTACATGCCGATGATCCCGGAGACGGCGATCGCGATGCTCGCCTGTGCCCGGATCGGCGCCGCGCACTCGGTGGTCTTCGGCGGCTTCTCGGCGGACGCGCTCGCCACCCGTATCGCCGACGCGGACGCCAAGGTCGTCATCACCTCCGACGGCGGCTACCGGCGCGGCAAGCCGTCCGCGCTCAAGCCGGCCGTGGACGAGGCGATCGGCAAGGTGGACAACGTCGAGCACGTGCTGGTCGTGCAGCGCACCGGTCAGGAGGTGGCCTGGGACGACACGAGGGACGTGTGGTGGCACGAGATCGTCGGGCGGCAGTCGGCCGAGCACACCCCGGAGGCCTTCGACGCCGAGCACCCGCTGTTCATCCTCTACACGTCCGGGACGACGGGTAAGCCGAAGGGCATCCTGCACACCTCGGGCGGCTACCTGACGCAGGCGTCGTACACCCACTGGGCGGTGTTCGACCTCAAGCCGGAGACGGACGTGTACTGGTGCACGGCCGACGTCGGCTGGGTGACCGGCCACTCGTACATCGTGTACGGGCCGCTGGCCAACGGCGCGACGCAGGTCATGTACGAGGGCACCCCGGACACCCCGCACCAGGGCCGGTTCTGGGAGATCGTGCAGAAGTACGGGGTGACGATCCTGTACACGGCGCCCACCGCGATCCGCACGTTCATGAAGTGGGGCGACGACATCCCCGCGAAGTTCGACCTCAGCAGCCTGCGGGTGCTCGGTTCGGTGGGCGAGCCCATCAACCCCGAGGCCTGGATCTGGTACCGCAAGCACATCGGGGCCGACCGGACTCCGATCGTGGACACCTGGTGGCAGACCGAGACCGGCGCGATGATGATCTCGCCGCTGCCGGGCGTCACCGCGACCAAGCCCGGTTCCGCGCAGACCCCGCTGCCCGGCATCTCGGCCACGGTCGTCGACGACGAGGCGAACGAGGTGCCCAACGGCGGTGGCGGCTACCTGGTCCTGACCGAGCCGTGGCCGTCGATGCTGCGCACCATCTGGGGCGACGACCAGCGGTTCCTGGACACGTACTGGTCGCGGTTCGAGGGCAAGTACTTCGCCGGTGACGGTGCGAAGAAGGACGACGACGGCGACATCTGGCTGCTCGGCCGGGTCGACGACGTCATGCTCGTCTCCGGGCACAACATCTCGACGACCGAGGTGGAGTCGGCGCTGGTGTCCCACCCGTCGGTCGCCGAGGCGGCCGTGGTCGGAGCGGCGGACGAGACGACCGGGCAGGCGATCGTCGCCTTCGTGATCCTGCGCGGCACGGCCAACGCGGAGGACGAGGGGCTGGTCAACGACCTGCGCAACCATGTCGGCGCCACCCTCGGCCCGATCGCCAAGCCCAAGCGGGTCCTGCCGGTGGCGGAGTTGCCGAAGACCCGCTCCGGCAAGATCATGCGCCGGCTGCTCCGCGATGTCGCCGAGAACCGCCAGCTCGGTGACGTGACGACGCTGACGGACTCGACGGTCATGGACCTCATCCAGGCGAAGCTGCCGGCGGCGCCCAGCGAGGACTGACCCAGGACGCGTAGTCCCGAGAGGGCGCCCGGAGCCGAACGCGCCGGGCGCCCTTTTTGCACCTACCGTGAGACACATCTGACAACCCCCGGCACACCTTAGGTAAACTAAGCAAAGTATCGTGATCCTCAAGGTGTGCCGGGAAGTCTGGTCGGCAAGTAGTTCCGTCCTGCCCACCGACCGGAGGTCTCCCCGTGTCCGCGCTCCGCACCGCTCCCGCCCGCAAGGTCCTCGGCCGGCTCTCGCTGCCCGAGCGGACGTTCGTCGCGGACGCGCTGCGGACCGAGACCGTCGGCGGCGTGCTGCTGCTGATCGCCGCGATAGCCGCACTGATCTGGGCGAACATACCGGCGCTGCACCACAGCTACGAGACCGTCAGCCACTTCCACCTCGGCCCCGAGGCCCTCGGCCTGAACCTCTCCGTCGCCCACTGGGCCGCCGACGGCCTGCTGGCGGTCTTCTTCTTCGTCGCCGGCATCGAGCTCAAGCGCGAGCTGGTGGCCGGCGATCTGAAAGACCCCAGGACGGCCGTCCTGCCGGTCGTCGCCGCCCTGTGCGGGATGGCCGTACCGGCGCTCGTCTACACCCTCACCAACCTCACCGGCGGCGGCTCCATCCACGGCTGGGCGGTGCCGACCGCCACCGACATCGCCTTCGCGCTGGCCGTGCTGGCCGTCATCGGCACCTCGCTGCCCAGCGCCCTGCGTGCCTTCCTGCTCACCCTCGCGGTCGTCGACGACCTGTTCGCGATCTTGATCATCGCCGTCTTCTTCACCGAGCGGATCGACTTCGCCGCGCTCGGCGGCGCGGTCCTCGGCCTCGCGGTCTTCTGGCTGCTGCTGCGCAAGGGCGTGCGCGGCTGGTACGTGTACGTCCCGCTCGCGGTGGTCGTCTGGGCGCTGATGTACAACAGCGGCGTGCACGCGACCATCGCCGGTGTCGCCATGGGCCTGATGCTGCGCTGCACCACCCGAACGGGCGAGGAGCACTCCCCCGGCGAGCACATCGAGCATCTGGTGCGGCCGCTGTCGGCGGGGCTGGCCGTGCCCCTGTTCGCGCTCTTCAGCGCCGGCGTGAAGGTGTCCGGAGGGGCGCTCGGGGACGTGTTCAGCAGGCCGGAGACGCTCGGGGTCGTCCTCGGGCTGGTCGTCGGCAAGACGGTCGGGATATTCGGCGGGACCTGGCTGACCGCCCGCTTCACCCGGGCATCCCTCAGCGAGGACCTCGCATGGGCCGACCTCTTCGCGGTCGCCTCGCTCGCCGGCATCGGCTTCACCGTGTCGCTGCTCATCGGCGAACTGGCCTTCGCGGGCGACGCCGTACTCACCGACGAGGTCAAGGCCGCCGTACTGACCGGATCGCTGATCGCGGCCGTGTGCGCCACCGCGCTGCTGAAGATGCGCAACACCCGCTACCGCAGACTGGTCGAGGCCGAGGAGCGGGACGACGACCTCGACGGCATCCCGGACGTCTACGAGCAGGACGACCCGGCGTACCACCTGCGGATGGCGGAGATCTACGACCGCAAAGCCGCCGAGCACCGCCGGATGGCCGCCGAGAAGGCCGCGCGGTAGGGGCCCGGCGGGCGAACCCGTAGGCATGACTCGCTTGCCGAAGTACCGGGCGGGGCAGGCGAGCAGGGCGACCGTCCGGCATGATCTGACGAGACGGTACAAAAGACGATGACAAGTACGCAGAGGGAGACCGCGATGAGCGCACCCGACGGCAGCCCGGTCGGTGCCGAACGCAGCATCGGCCAGCTGTTCGCCTCGGCCACGGCCGAGATGTCGGCGCTGGTGCACGACGAGATCGCGCTGGCCAAGGCCCAGCTGAAGCAGGACGTCAAGCGGGGCGCGACGAGCGGCGGCGCGTTCTCGGCCGCCGGTGTGCTGCTGCTGTTCTCCCTGCCGATGCTCAACTTCGCGCTGGCGTACGGCATTCGGACCTGGAGCCACTGGAATCTCGCGATCTGCTTCCTGCTCTCCTTCGCCGCGAACGTCCTGGTGGCCGTCGTCCTCGTGCTGATCGGCGTGGTCTTCGCGAAGAAGGCCAAGAAGGGCCAGGGCCCGCAGAAGGTGGCCGCGTCGATGAAGGAGACGGCGGGCGTGCTGCAGAACGCCAAACCGCATCCCCGTCCGGAGCTCCCCCGGGACGAGGTGCCGGCCATCGAGGCTGTGGGACGCTCGACCTCATGACGGATCCCGCTCCCTCGGCCGTACGGCCGGAGGGCCCCTGGACGCACCGGGACGTCGCCGCCAACGGCGCCCGCTTCCACGTCGCCGAGCTCGGCGACGGACCCCTGGTCATGCTGGTGCACGGCTTCCCCCAGTTCTGGTGGGCCTGGCGGCACCAGCTGGTCGCGCTCGCCGACGCGGGCTTCCGGGCCGTCGCCATGGACCTGCGGGGCGTCGGCGGCAGCGACCGCACCCCGCGCGGCTACGACCCGGCCAACCTCGCGCTCGACATCACCGGTGTGATCCGCTCCCTGGGCGAGCCGGACGCCGCGCTGGTCGGCCACGACCTGGGCGGTTACCTGGCGTGGACGGCGGCCGCGATGCGCCCCAAGCTGGTACGACGGCTCGCGGTCGTGTCCATGCCGCACCCGCGGCGCTGGCGCTCGGCGATGCTCCGGGACCGCCGGCAGTCCGCCGCCGCCTCCTACATCTGGGGCTTCCAGCGGCCCTGGATCCCCGAGCGGCAGCTCACCGCCGACGACGGCGCCCTGGTGGGCCGGCTGATCCGGGACTGGTCCGGGCCGCGGCTGCCGGAGGACGAGGCGGTGGAGACCTACCAGCGGGCGATGTGCATCCCGTCCACGGCGCACTGCTCGATCGAGCCGTACCGCTGGCTGGTGCGCTCGCTCGCACGTCCTGACGGCATCCAGTTCAACCGGCGGATGAAGCGCCCCGTGCGCGTCCCCACGCTGCATCTGCACGGTTCCCTGGACCCGGTGACCCGCACCCGCAGCGCGGCCGGCTCCGGCGAGTACGTCGAAGCGCCGTACCGCTGGCGGCTGTTCGACGGGCTCGGGCATTTTCCCCACGAGGAGGATCCCGTGGCCTTCTCCACCGAGCTGATCAACTGGCTGAAAGACCCCGAACCCGATCGGTGACCGCGCCGATGCGCCCGGTATCCGAACTCGCACACCTGTCCTACGAACGGCCACATGCCCGGCGCATAGGCCGATTGAGGGGCGCGGGGGAGGTTATCGACCTTGGGGCAGGGGCAGACGTCGGGGTATGGGCTGGACGCACGACTACAGTGACGCACCCCGCAACCGCCGCACGACGGGCGGTCCGAGCTCCCACCGAGGAGCCGCCCCGCAGCTGCCGGGCACGGATCTCAGGGTGGGGATTCCGCACATCCTGCGCCGCCGGGCCCGCTGGGTCTCGGTACGTCTGCGCCACACCCGCGGCTGACCCCCTCACGGGGCCCCGAAGGCCTCTAGAGGGCGCAGCTGTCGGTACCCACCTGCTGGTTCGCGGTACGGCCCCGGGCGATGTCGGCCTGGATCTCGTCGGCCGTGAGGGCGTACCCGGTGTCGGCGTCGTCCAGTGACTTCGCGAAGACCACCCCGTACACCCTGCCCTGCGGTGTGAGCAGCGGGCCGCCGGAGTTGCCCTGGCGGACGGTCGCGTACAGCGAGTAGACGTCGCGGCGGACGGTGCCGCGGTGGTAGATGTCCGGGCCGTTGGCCGTGATACGGCCGCGCACCCGGGCGGCACGGACGTCGTACGACCCGTTCTCCGGGAACCCGGCGACGATCGCGCTGTCGCTGGTCGCGGCGTCCTTGGCCGAGAACTTCAGGGCCTTGGCCGGCAGGTTCGGCACGTCCAGTACGGCGATGTCGCGCTGCCAGTCGTAGAGGACGACCTTCGCGTCGTACTTGCGGCCCTCGCCTCCGATCTGGACGGTGGGCTCGTCGACGCCGCCGACCACGTGCGCGTTGGTCATGACGCGGCGGTCGGCGAAGACGAAGCCGGTGCCCTCCAGGATCTTGCCGCAGCTCTGGGCGGTGCCCGTCACCTTCACGATGGACCGCTTCGCGGTGGTGGCGACCGCGCTGTTCACGAGGGCGGGGTCGGGCGGCTTGACGTCGGTGATCGGCTCGTTGGCGAAGGGGCTGAAGACCTGCGGGAAGCCGTTCTGCGCGAGGACCGAGGAGAAGTCCGCGAACCAGGTGTCGGCCTGGTTGGGCAGCGCTCTGGACACCCCGAGCAGCACCTTGGAGTTGCGGACCTCCTTCCCGAGCGTCGGCAGGGTGGTGCCCGCGAGGGCGGAGCCGATCAGCCAGGCGACCAGCAGCATCGCCACCACGTTGACGAGCGCGCCGCCGGTGGCGTCCAGGGCGCGGGCCGGGGACCAGGTGATGTACCGGCGGAGCTTGTTGCCCAGGTGCGTGGTCAGGGCCTGGCCGACGGAGGCGCAGACGATGACGACGACCACGGCGACCACCGCGGCGGTCGTGCTCACCTCCGCGTTGTCGGTCACCGCGTCCCAGATGACGGGGAGGGTGTAGACGGCGACGAGTCCGCCGCCCAGGAAGCCGATCACCGACAGGATGCCGACGACGAACCCCTGGCGGTAGCCGACGATCGCGAACCACACGGCGGCGACCAGCAACAGGATGTCCAGCACATTCACGAACGACACCCTGTCATGACCGCCAGTCGAGCGGGACCAGCTTCTCGCGGTCCCAGGAGCGCTCCCATCCCGCGTAGTGCAGCAAGCGGTCGATCACCCCGGCCGTGAACCCCCACACCAAGGCCGATTCGACCAGGAATGCCGGACCTCGGTGGCCGCTGGGGTGCACGGTGGTGGCCCGGTTGGCCGGATTCGTGAGATCCGCCACGGGGACCGTGAAGACCCGCGCCGTCTCGTTCGGATCGACCACCCCCACCGGGCTCGGCTCGCGCCACCAGCCCAGCACCGGTGTGACCACGAACTCGCTCACCGGGATGTACAGCTTGGGCAGCACCCCGAACAGCTGGACCCCGGCCGGATCCAGCCCGGTCTCCTCCTCGGCCTCGCGGAGAGCGGCCCGCAGCGGCCCGTCGGCTTTCGGGTCGCCGTCCTCGGGGTCGAGGGCGCCACCGGGAAAGGAGGGCTGCCCGGCATGCGAGCGCAGCGAACCGGCCCGCTCCATCAGCAGCAGCTCGGGACCGGTCTCGCCCTCCCCGAACAGGATCAGCACGGCCGACTGCCGTCCCGCGCCGTTCTCCGGTGGCAGGAACCGGCTCAGCTGGAGCGGTTCCACCGTCTCGGCGGCCCGCACCACCGGGTCCAGCCAGTCCGGCAGGCCCTCCTTGCTGAGCACGGCGCTCGCGCGCGGCTCTCCGGTGTGCGCGTTGCCGGTGTGTGTCATGGCATCCCCCGTCGTCCTGCCCGGTCCAACGCCCGAAGCCCTTCTGTTCGTTCCGTCACCAGACCCCCACAAGACCCCTGGGTCACGTCCCTGATGCGGCGCCCAGCGGCGGAGCCGGCTGCCCGCCCGCGTCCAGATAAGCCTGCGGAGGGTTGAGTCGCTGGCCCGGGAAGCCGCCCTTCTCGTACTTGAGGAGCTTCTTCGCCTTCTCCGGGTCGGTCTCCCCCTCGCCGTAGGCCGGGCAGAGCGGGGCGATGGGACAGACACCGCAGGCGGGCTTGCGGGCGTGGCACATCCGGCGGCCGTGCCAGATGACGTGGTGCGAGAGGTCGGTCCAGTCGCTCTTGGGGAACAGTGCGCCGACGGCCGCCTCGATCTTGTCGGGATCGGTCTCCTCGGTCCACTGCCAGCGGCGGACCAGGCGCTGGAAGTGCGTGTCCACGGTGATGCCGGGGCGCCCGAAGGCGTTGCCGAGCACGACGAACGCGGTCTTGCGGCCGACGCCGGGCAGCTTGACGAGGTCCTCCAGCCGGCCCGGGACCTCGCCGCCGAACTGCTCCACCAGGCCCTTGGAGAGACCTATCACCGACTTGGTCTTGGCCCGGAAGAACCCGCAGGGCCGCAGGATCTCCTCGACCTCCTCCGGGTTGGCGGCGGCCAGGTCCTCCGGGGTGGGGTACTTGGCGAAGAGCGTCGGGGTGGTCTGGTTGACGCGCAGGTCGGTGGTCTGGGCGGACAGCACCGTGGCGACCAGGAGCTGGAAGGGGTTCACGAAGTCCAGCTCGGGGTGGGCGTACGGATACACCTCGCCGAGCTCGCGGTTGATCCGGCGGGCACGGCGGACGAGGGCGGTCTGCGACTCGGGCTTCCGGGCAGCGGCCTTCGCGGGGGTGGCGGCCTTCGCCGGCGCGGCCTTCTTCGCAGCGGCGGCGACCTTCTCGGGCGCCGCTTTCCTCGCCGCCGCCTTCTTGGCCGCTGCAGGCTTGGCCGCTGCCTTCTTCACCGCCGCCTTCTTGGCTGTCGCAGCCGGGGTCTTCGCGGCGGCAACCTTCTTCACCGCTTCTGCTGCTTTTGTCGCCTTCTTCCGTTCACTCGGGCCAGTATCGGACCCTTGTTCGCCCACAGCGGAATCACGACGTACAACCACCCGCGCAGCCCCCTTGGCCTGTGCTCTCACCGGCATTTGGACACCCGGCCACCCTAAAGCCCGGCACCGACATCCGCCCCGGACCCGGAAGATCAGCCCCCGATTGGACCCCTGCCGCTTACCTCGGGACACCTGTGCGGCATCCTTGTGACAGATCACACTGTTTGGACCGTCCGGCAAAATGGGGAGCACGGTCCCCTGGTACCAAGGGGGAGCAAGATCCCCTGAGCAGGTCGACAAGGAGAGAACTCGTGGACGACCCTCTGCGGCGCAACCCGCTCTTCGCGGCTCTCGACGACGAGCAGGCCGCGGAGCTTCGCGCCTCCATGAGCGAGGTGACCCTGGCGCGCGGCGACTCCCTCTTCCACGAGGGCGACCCGGGCGACCGGCTCTACGTGGTCACCGAGGGCAAGGTCAAGCTGCACCGCACCTCCCCCGACGGGCGCGAGAACATGCTCGCCGTCGTCGGCCCCGGCGAGCTGATCGGCGAGCTGTCGCTGTTCGACCCGGGCCCGCGGACGGCGACCGCCACCGCACTGACCGAGGTCAAGCTGCTCGGCCTCGGCCACGGTGACCTGCAGCCCTGGCTGAACGCGCGCCCGGAGGTGGCCGGCGCCCTGCTGCGCGCCGTCGCCCGCCGGCTGCGCAAGACCAACGACCAGATGTCCGACCTGGTCTTCTCCGACGTGCCGGGCCGTGTCGCGCGCGCCCTGCTGGACCTCTCCCGCCGCTTCGGCGTGCAGTCCGAGGAGGGCATCCACGTCGTCCACGACCTCACGCAGGAGGAGCTGGCCCAGCTGGTCGGCGCGTCCCGCGAGACCGTGAACAAGGCGCTGGCGGACTTCGCGCAGCGCGGCTGGCTCCGTCTGGAGGCGCGGGCCGTGATCCTGCTGGACGTCGAGCGGCTGGCCAAGCGCTCGCGCTGACGCCGAACCCCGACCGCATGACATCAGGGTTCCGTCTCCTGAGAGACGGAACCCTGAGTCGTGATCGAGCCCTGAGGCGTGATCGGCCCCTGAGTGGTGAGCGGCCCCCTGAGGCGTGATCGGTCCATCGGCCCCTGAGTCGTGATCGAAGTTGGCACAGTTGCCCCATGGCTGAATCGGCTGCACCTTCCCGAGGGCTCGACCCCCTGGGCTTCATCGAGCGCGAGGGCTCCCTCGCGCGCGTGCCGCACGTTTTCCGTCCCGTGGTCGCCGCCGCCCGTCACCGCGTTCTGGACGCCTTCGGGGCCCGGCTGGACAGCGCCTACCTCTACGGGTCCGTCCCGCGCGGCACCGCGCGCGTGGGCCGCAGCGACCTGGATCTGGTGATCGTCCTCCGGGCGGAGCCGGCCGACGCCGACCGGGAGGCGGCACGTGCCCTCGGCGCGGCCGTCGACAAGGAGTTCCCGGAGATCGACGGGGTCGGAGCCCTGCTCTACTCACGCGCGCGGGTGCTCAGCGAGTTGGAGCGGTACGACATCGGCTGGTTCGTGGCCTGTCTGTGCACCCCGCTGCTCGGCGAGGACCTCGCCGAGTTCCTGCCCCGCTACCGCCCCGACTCCCTGCTCGCCCGGGAGACGAACGGCGACCTGGCCGAGCTTTTGCCGCGCCTGCGGAAGCGGATCGCTGTCGCCGAAGACACCGAGGAGGCCCTGCGACCCCTGGTGCGCTCCATGTCACGGCATCTGGTCCGCACCGGCTTCACGCTGGTCATGCCCCGCTGGAACGGCTGGACCAGCGATCTGCGGGAGATGGCGGAGGCGTTCGCCGGCTACTACCCGGAGCGGGCCGGACAGCTGCGCCGAGCGGCCGAGTCCGGGTACGAGCCCGTCGGCGACCTCGCCGTACTGCGGTCGTACGTTGACGACCTCGGCCCCTGGCTCGCGGACGAGTACGCGCGCGTGCACGGCGTGAAGGCGCCCAGGCCCGAAGGCTGGAACTAGATCAGCCCGTGGTCACTCAGGTAGTCCAGCTGGGCGCGGACCGACAGTTCTGCCGCTGGCCACAGGGAGCGGTCCACGTCGGCGTAGACGTGGGCGACGACCTCGGCGGGCGCGCGATGGCCGTTCTCGACGGCCGTCTCGACCTGGGCGAGCCGGTGGGCGCGGTGGGCCAGGTAGAACTCGACGGCGCCTTGGGCGTCCTCCAGGACGGGTCCGTGGCCCGGCAGCACCGTGTGCACGCCGTCGTCGACCGTCAGCGAGCGCAGCCGTCGTAGCGAGTCCAGGTAGTCGCCCAGGCGGCCGTCCGGGTGCGCCACGACCGTCGTACCGCGTCCCAGGATGGTGTCGCCGGTCAGGACTGCACGGTCGGCCGGGAGGTGGAAGCAGAGCGAGTCGGCGGTGTGGCCGGGGGTCGGTACGACGCGCAGTTCCAGGCCACCGGTCGTGATCACGTCACCGGCCGCCAGGCCCTCGTCGCCCAGACGCAGTGCCGGGTCGAGGGCACGCACGCGCGTGCCGGTCAGTTCCGCGAACCGGACGGCGCCCTCGGCGTGGTCCGGGTGGCCGTGGGTGAGGAGGGTGAGCGCGACGCGCCGGCCGGCCTTCTCCGCCGTGTCGATGACCGCGCGAAGGTGGTCGTCGTCCAGCGGCCCCGGATCGATCACCACGGCCAGGCCGGAGTCGGGCTCGGCGACTATCCAGGTGTTGGTGCCGTCCAGGGTCATCGCGGAGGCGTTGGGCGCCAGCACGTTGACGGCCCGCGCGGTGGCGGGCCCGGAGAGGACTCCGCCACGGGGCTGGCCGGGCAGGGCTGCGGCCTCGGTCATGCGAGGGCTCCTTCCGGCAGCGCCGTCGATGCGCCGAGCCGTCGGCCCGAGGCCGGTACGGCGTTGCCCCGGCCGGAGGTCGGCACAGCGCCCCACGGCCCGCGCACCGGTGGTGCGAAGGGCGCGCGGGGAACCGGAACTCCGCCGGGGAGCCGGTCGGGCAGGGCAGCTGCGTCCGTCATGGTCAGGCTCCACCGGTCGGGAGGTCGGTCGGGAGGTCGGTCGGTATGTGCTTGGTGAACTCGTCGTGGCCCGGCCAGGTCAGGACAATCTCGCCGTCCGCCAGGCGGGCGCGTGCCAGCACCGGCGTCATGTCCCGCGCGGGCGCCGCCGCCAGCGTCTCGGCGGCCGAGGCGTACGGCAGGAGCTGGCGCAGGGTCGCGATGGTGGGCGGCATCATCAGCAGCTCGCCCTTGTCGTAGCCGGCGGCGGCCTGTGCCGGGCGGATCCACACCGTGCGGTCGGCCTCCGTGGAGGCGTTGCGGGTGCGCTGGCCGGCGGGGAGGGCGGCGACGAAGAACCAGGTGTCGTAGCGGCGGGTCTCGAACTCAGGGGTGATCCAGCGCGTCCAGGCGCCGAGGAGGTCCGAGCGCAGGACCAGGCCCCGCCGGTCCAGGAACTCCGCGAAGGACAGGTCACGGGCGACCAGGGCGGCCCGGTCGGCCTCCCAGTCGTCCCCGGTGGTGTCCCCGACCACGGCGTCGGCGGCCGGGCCCGCGAGAAGCACGCCGGCCTCCTCGTAGGTCTCCCGCACGGCCGCGCAGACGATCGCCTGGGCGCCCGCCTCGTCGACGCCGAGCCGCTCGGCCCACCACGCGCGCGTGGGACCCGCCCAGCGCACCTGGTGGTCGTCGTCGCGCGGGTCGACACCGCCGCCCGGATACGCGTACGCGCCTCCGGCGAAGGCCATGGAGGCGCGTCTGCGCAGCATGTGGACGACGGGACCGTCCGGGGTGTCCTTCAGGAGCAGCACGGTGGCCGCGCGCTTCGGGGACACCGGCACGAGGGTGCCCTCCGCGTGCGCGCGGATCCGGTCCGGCCACTCGGGGGGATACCACTGTCCATCGGCCATTACCGGAGGCTATCCCGTGGGGAGCGAATGTTCGAGAGGGGCTTCGGCAGGCTACGGCAGCAGCTCGACCTGGACCTCGACCTCGACCGGTGCGTCCAGCGGCAGCACCGCGACGCCCACCGCGCTGCGCGCGTGCACGCCCTTGTCGCCGAGGACCTCGCCGAGCAGTTCGCTGGCGCCGTTGATCACGCCGGGCTGGCCGGTGAAGTCGCTCGCGGAGGCGACGAAACCGACGACCTTCACCACGCGCGCGATGCGGTCCAGGTCACCCGTGACGGACTTCACGGCGGCCAGGGCGTTCAGCGCGCAGGTGCGGGCCAGTTCCTTGGCCTCCTCCGCGGTGACCTCGGCGCCGACCTTGCCGGTGACCGGGAGCTTGCCGTCCACCATCGGCAGCTGGCCGGAGGTGTAGACGTACGCACCGGACCGCACGGCGGGCTGGTAGGCGGCGAGCGGCGGGACGACCGCGGGCAGCGAGAGACCGAGTTCGGCCAGCTTGGCCTCGACCGCGCTCACTACGCCTTCTCCCGCTTCATGTAGGCGACGAGCTGCTCCGGGTTGGGCCCGGGCACGACCTGGACGAGCTCCCAGCCGTCCTGGCCCCAGTTGTCCAGAATCTGCTTCGTCGCGTGGACGAGCAGCGGTACGGTCACGTATTCCCACTTGGTCATGCGGCCGACTTTATCCGCTGTGACGCACGGGACAGTCGTACGACCGGGAGCACGGTTATCCACAGCCTCCCGCGTGAGTGTCCGGCCGACTGGTTAGTCTCGAAGACGTGAGCAGGCTCCAGGTCGTCAGCGGCAAGGGCGGGACCGGAAAGACGACGGTCGCCGCCGCACTCGCGCTGGCCCTCGCGACCGAGGGGAAGCGGACGCTTCTCGTGGAGGTCGAGGGCCGGCAGGGCATCGCCCAGCTCTTCGAGACGGAGGCGTTGCCGTACGAGGAGCGGAAGATCGCCGTAGCGCAGGGAGGCGGTGAGGTCTACGCGCTGGCCATCGATCCCGAACTGGCCCTTCTGGACTACCTCCAGATGTTCTACAAGCTCGGCGGGGCGGGGCGGGCGCTGAAGAAGCTCGGCGCGATCGACTTCGCCACCACCGTCGCGCCCGGTCTGAGGGACGTGCTCCTCACCGGCAAGGCGTGCGAGGCGGTGCGCCGCAAGGACAAGGCGGGACGGTTCATCTACGACTACGTGGTGATGGACGCGCCCCCGACCGGCCGCATCACCCGCTTCCTGAACGTGAACGACGAGGTGGCCGGGCTGGCGAAGATCGGCCCGATACACAATCAGGCGCAGGCCGTGATGCGGGTGCTGAAGTCCGAGGAGACGGCCGTGCACCTGGTCACGCTGCTGGAGGAGATGCCGGTCCAGGAGACCGCCGACGGCATCGCCGAACTGCGCGCCGCGCGGCTGCCGGTGGGCCGGGTCATCGTGAACATGGTCCGGCCGGAGATGCTGGACGCGGCCGACCTGGACCTCGTACGGACCGTGCCGCGCACCGCCGTGGCGCAGTCGCTGTCGGCCGCGGGCCTGGGCGGAGCGCGCCGCGGCGGGAAGGCCGAGCAGCTGGTGAACCCGCTGCTCGCACAGGCCGCCGAGTACGCCGAGCGGCACGCGCTGGAGCACGAGCAGCGCGCGGTCCTCGCCGAGCTGGACCTGCCGCGGCACGAACTGCCGCTGCTCGCCGAGGGGATGGACCTGGCGGGCCTGTACGAACTCGCCAATGAGCTGCGGGAACAGGGGATGTCATGACTCCGGATCCGGACCCGGTACAGGAACCGGCGCAGGACGGCACGCGGCGCCTCGCCCACGCGCCCGCGCTCGACGTCGACCCGCTGCTGGACGATCCGAAGACCAGGATCGTGGTCTGCTGCGGCTCGGGCGGGGTCGGGAAGACCACCACCGCGGCGGCGCTGGGGCTGCGGGCGGCCGAGCGCGGCCGCAAGGTGGTCGTGCTGACCATCGACCCGGCCAGGCGGCTGGCGCAGTCCATGGGCATCGACTCGCTCGACAACGTGCCGCGGAAGGTGAAGGGCACCGAGGGCGGCGGCGAACTGCACGCCATGATGCTGGACATGAAGCGCACCTTCGACGAGGTCGTCGAGGCGCACGCGGACGCCGAGCGGGCGGCCGCCATCCTGGCCAACCCCTTCTACCAGTCGCTCTCGGCGGGCTTCGCGGGCACGCAGGAGTACATGGCGATGGAGAAGCTGGGCCAGTTGCGGGCCCGGGACGAGTGGGACCTGATCATCGTCGACACCCCGCCCTCCCGTTCCGCGCTGGACTTCCTCGATGCGCCGAAGCGCCTCGGTTCCTTCCTGGACGGCAAGCTGATCCGGCTGCTGACCGCACCGGCGAAGCTGGGCGGCCGCGCGGGCATGGCCTTCCTGAACGTCGGCATGTCGATGATGACCGGCACGCTCGGCAAGCTGCTCGGCGGTCAACTACTGAAGGACGTCCAGACGTTCGTGGCCGCGATGGACACGACGTTCGGCGGGTTCCGTACGCGCGCGGACGCGACGTACAAGCTGCTCCAGGCGCCCGGTACGGCATTCCTGGTGGTGGCGGCTCCGGAGCGGGACGCGCTGCGGGAGGCCGCGTACTTCGTGGAGCGGCTGGCCGCGGAGGACATGCCGCTGGTGGGGCTCGTCCTCAACCGTGTCCACGGCAGCGGCGCCGACCGGCTGTCGGCCGAACGCGCGCTCGCCGCCGCGGAAAATCTCGAGACCGCGTATGCCGAGACTGCGGAAAATCTTGAAGAGCCCCGCATTGTCGATCAGGGTGGCGGGAAAGCTGGACTTCGTAACTCTCCCGACACGTACGGCAGTTCTGAATCACCCGCGCCCGCGCCGTCCGGGTCCCGGCCCGACGAATCCCCCTCGTCGAGGCCCGAGGACATGACTGACGAATCCCCCTCGTCAGACGACCCGGACCGCACCGTCGACCAGCTCACCGCAGGTCTGCTGAGGCTGCATGCCGAGCGCATGCAGCTGCTCTCCCGCGAGCAGCGCACACGTGACCGCTTCACCGCGCGCCACCCCGAGGTGGCTGTGGTGGAAGTGGCCGCGCTGCCCGGCGATGTGCACGACCTCACAGGGCTGCGGGACATCGGCGACCGGCTCGCGGCCGGCCGACCGGAGCTGCCGTAGACCTGCGTGGACCTGCTCGGCCTAGCTCACCGCCGCGTAGTTCTCGTACACCTCGTCGCTGTCGAGGGGGACGATGCCGGTCCCCCGCTCGTACTCCGAGCGCGCTGTCTCCAGGAGCCTGCGCCAGGAGGTCACGGTGGGCCGCCTGCGCAGCAGTGCGCGACGCTCCCGCTCGGTCATTCCTCCCCACACGCCGAACTCGACGCGATTGTCCAGCGCATCGGCCAGGCATTCCGTGCGTACCGGACACCCGGTGCACACCGCCTTGGCCCTGTTCTGCGCTGCTCCTTGAACGAACAGTTCATCCGGATCGGTAGTGCGGCAGGCAGCCTGCGCACTCCAGTCGGTTACCCAGCCCATACCGGCGCCGTCCTCTCCCGAATCGAGGCTCCCCCACGGCGGCAGCGGCATATTCACCGCCGCCAGTTGAGGACGTTACGGAAGGTGGGCACAGCGCAACACCCCCTTCGGGCCCAATCTTGAATGGCCCGAACGGACTATGGGTAAGCGGCAGATCACCCGCGGGAGTGAGCTGACGACATGCGCGAACATCCCGGCAAACCGGGACAGGTACGGTGCGACACAACGGACGCCGGATGACACACGAGGCGGATTCGGACACGTCGCCAACACATGGCCCGAAAAAAGTGGGCTGGTTCCGGAACGATTCGGGGTCGCCGGACGTATTGATACGTGGCCGCACTGCTGTGACAGTTGAGAGCAGCTTAGGCCAAGGCCTGTACGCGTGTCCGGCGAATGGCAAGGTAGACCGTCCATGTCGTCGTGCCGTCAGACAGACTCGGCGGTGCCGCCCTCTGTCTCCCCCTATGTCACGATCCAGCACTCGAACATCCCGAGAGCCGCCCGCTCACCCGGAATGCTCAGTCCTACGGATTAGGCTGCCCCCATGCCAAAGAAGCGCTCGGGCGGTGGTCTGTCGGCCACGCAGCAGGCCGCCAAGTTCCTCGGTGTCAGTGTGCTCGCGGGAGCCGTCATGGCGGGCATCGCACTGCCCGCGGCCGGCGCCCTGGGCCTCGCGGCCAAGGGCTCGGTCCAGGGCTTCGACGAGATCCCGGCCAACCTGAAGAGCCCGCAGCTCAGCCAGCGGACCCGGATCCTCGACAGCCAGGGCAACCAGATCGCCCAGGTCTACTCCCGTGACCGCACGGTGGTGGACCTCAAGGACATCTCGCCGTACATGCAGAAGGCGATCGTCGCGATCGAGGACTCGCGCTACTACCAGCACGGCGCCATCGACCTGAAGGGCGTGCTGCGCGCGCTGAACAAGAACGCGCAGAGCGGCGGGGTCTCCCAGGGCGCCTCCACGCTCACCCAGCAGCTGGTGAAGAACTACTTCATCGAGGAGGCCGGCGACGACCCGACGAAGGTCGCCCAGGCCACCCAGCAGACCCTCGGCCGCAAGGTCAAGGAGCTGAAGTACGCGATCCAGCTGGAGGAGAAGCTCGGCAAGAAGAAGATCCTCGAGAACTACCTGAACATCACCTTCTTCGGCGAGCAGGCCTACGGTGTCGAGGCCGCCTCCCAGCGCTACTTCTCCCAGCACGCCAAGGACCTCAACCTCCAGCAGGCGGCGCTCCTGGCCGGCATCGTCCAGTCGCCGAGCCGCTACGACCCGGTCAACGACGAGGCCGAGGCCACCAAGCGGCGCAACGTGGTGCTGGAGCGCATGGCCCAGCTCGGCGACATCTCCCAGGCGGAGGCCGACAAGGCCAAGGAGGCACCGCTCGGGCTGAAGGTCACCCAGCCGAAGAACGGCTGCATCACCGCCACCAAGGGCGCCGGGTTCTTCTGCAAGTACGTCGAGAACGTCTTCCTCACCGACCCGGTCTTCGGCAAGACCCGTGAAGCGCGCGCCAAGCTCTGGAACCAGGGCGGTCTGACCGTCCGTACGACGCTGGACCCGCAGGCCCAGGACTCGGTTCAGTCCTCGATCAAGGACCACGTCTACAAGTCCGACGCGGTCGCCGCGGCCGCCACCCTCGTGGAGCCCGGCTCCGGCAAGATCCTGGCGATGGGCCAGTCGAAGCCGTACGGCTACAACAAGAACGAGACCGAGTACAACTTCTCGGTCGACCGGGACTACGGCGGCTCCAACTACGGCTTCCCGACGGGTTCGACGTTCAAGCCGTTCGTGGCCGCGGCCGCCATCGAGGGCGGCAAGTCGGCGACGCAGGAGTACTCGTCGCCGTACAAGATGAACTACCCGAGCCCGGTCCAGGCCTGCGACGGCAAGCAGTGGGTCAACACGACGGGCGAGCAGGTCGAGAACGAGAACGAGTCCGAGGTCGGGCCGTACCAGATGAAGAAGGCGATGGCGAAGTCCATCAACACCTACTTCGTCCAGCTGATCTCCGACATCGGCCTGTGCCCGGTGGTCAAGATGACCGACGCGCTCCACGTCCACCAGGGCGACGGCTCGAAGCTCCCGCAGACCCCGGCCATTGCGCTCGGCGCGATCGGCCTCTCCCCGCTGACCATGGCGAGCGCATACGCCACGTTCGCCGACCGCGGTATGTACTGCACGCCGGTGGCCATCGAGTCGATCACCCAGAAGGTCGGCAACGAGCAGAAGTCCCTGGCCGTGCCCAAGTCGACCTGCTCGCGCGCGATGAGCGAGAAGACCGCGGACACGATCAACACCCTGCTGCGCGGTGTGATCGACTCCGGTACCGGTCAGCAGGCCGGCCTGGACGACCGGGAGAGCGCGGGCAAGACCGGTACCACGGACTCCCGCAAGAACGCCTGGTTCGTCGGCTACACGCCGAACATGGCGGGTGCGGTCTGGGTCGGCAGCGCCAAGCAGAACATCGAGATGACCAACATCACCATCGGCGGCGTCTACCACTCCGAGGTCTTCGGCGCCGACACGCCCGGCCCGATCTGGAAGGACGCCATGACCGGCGCCCTGGAGGGCAAGCCCTCCGAGTCGTTCAACCTGATCGACATCCCGGACGAGAACGACAAGGGCAAGGGACACGGCGACGGCAACGGCAACGGCAACGGTGACAACACCGGTGGCCTGATCGGCGGTCTCATCGGCGACACGAGCGACGGCGGTACGACGAACGGCTCGACCGGCGGCGGCACCAACCCGACCCCGACCTTCTCCTTCCCCGACGGCTTCATCCAGGGGAACGGGAACGGCGGGAACGGCAGGGGCCGAAACTGACCTTCCGGTACGACGGCGGGGCCGCACCTCTGAGAAAGAGGTGCGGCCCCGCCGTCGTACTGCCTGTCCTGAGCTCTGTCCCGGAGCTCTGCCCCGCTCCCTCAGCCCTGAAGGTGCTTCTTCACCGCGGCGGCGACGCGGCCGCCCTCGGCCAGGCCGGCCACCTTCGGGTTCACGATCTTCATCACGGCGCCCATCGCCCGCGGCCCCTCGGCACCCGCCGCCTTCGCCTCCGCGACGGCCTGGGCGACGACCGCGTCCAGCTCCTCGTCACTGAGCTGCTTCGGCAGGTACTCGGCGAGGACCCCGCCCTCCGCCTTCTCCCGCTCGGCGCTCTCGGCACGGCCACCCTGCGCGAAGGCATCGGCGGCCTCCCGGCGCTTCTTCGCCTCCTTGGCGATCACCTTGAGCACCTCGTCGTCGGAGAGCTCGCGCTTCTGCTTGCCCGCGACCTCCTCGGTGGTGATCGCGGCGAGCGTCATCCGGAGCGTGGACGAGCGGAGCTCGTCGCGCCCCTTGATCGCGGCGTTGAGGTCGTCCTGCAGCTTCGACTTGAGCGTGGTGGTCATGAATCCGATTGTCGCAGGTGCCGCAAGCCGGACGCCCGCAGTTTTCCCCACCCCCTACTTCCCGCTCTCCTCCCCCCGTCTCACTCCCCTGTCGCGCCTGTCGCGCCGGCCGGTCTCGGGTGCCTCTCTCCGTCTGACACGATGGTCGTATGCGCGCTCGATACGGAGTACCCCTGGGAATCGCGGCGTTCGGCGCCGCGGGTGTGTTGTACTCGGCCGGGTTCGAGGCCCGTTCCTTCCGCCTGCGCCGAGTGACGGTCCCGGTCCTCCCGCCGGGCGTGCGCCCGCTGCGCGTGCTCCAGGTCTCCGACATCCACATGGTCAGCGGCCAGCGCAAGAAGCAGCGCTGGCTGCGGTCGCTGGCGGGCCTGCGCCCGGACTTCGTGATCAACACGGGCGACAACCTGTCCGACCCCGAGGGCGTCCCCGAGGTGCTGGACGCGCTGGGCCCCCTGATGGAGTTCCCGGGCGCGTACGTCTTCGGCTCCAACGACTACTACGGCCCCCGGCCCCGCAACCCCGCCCGCTACCTGCTGGAGAAAGCGAGCGGCAAGCACGGCCTGAACGGCAACCCGCCGGCCGTCGGCGTGATCCACAACCCGTGGGAGGACCTGCGGGACGGCTTCGACGGGGCGGGCTGGCTGAACCTGACGAACACGAGGAGTGTCCTGAAGGTCGAGGGCGTCTCCGTGGAGCTGACGGGACTGGACGACCCGCACATCAAGCGCGACCGCTATCCGCAGGTGGCGGGCGGCCCGTCCGGTACGGCGGACTTCTCGATGGGCGTCGTCCATGCGCCGTACCTGCGCGTACTGGACTCGTTCACGGCGGACGCCTACCCCCTGATCCTGGCCGGCCACACCCACGGCGGCCAGCTGTGCATCCCCTTCTACGGCGCCCTGGTCACCAACTGCGACCTGGACACGGACCGGGTGAAGGGCCTGTCCACGCACACGGCGGAGGGCCGCACCTCCTACCTCCACGTCTCGGCGGGCTGCGGCACCAACCGCTACACCCCGGTCCGTTTCGCGTGCCCGCCGGAGGCGACACTGCTGACGCTGGTGGGCCGGGAGTGACCCAGCAGCTCGGGTTGTCCGGGTAACCACCCAGGTAACCCAGGCAACCGGATAACCCACCCGGAGTACGACGACATGCCGGAATTGCCCTCTCTTTCTATGTTGAGGGCATGACGGCTCCGATACCCAGGGACATCCCGGACCTCCCCGCGGTCCCGGGCACGCCCATCCTGCTGCACGCACCCGTTCCGGCGACGGCGGTGGTGGCCCCCGTCCGCCGCCCCGCGATCGCGGTGTTCCGCCTGGTGACAGCCGTACTCGCGGCGGCGGGCGTCGCCCTGGAGCTGCTGCTCGGCAGCCCGGGCCGGATCCTGAGCTACTTCGGAGTTCAGGCGGCGATCATCCTGACCCTGGTCAGCCTCGCCTCGGCCCGCCGGGCCTGGCGGGCGGGCCGCCCCGTGCCCTCGTCCCTCACGGGCGCCGCGACGCTCTACGCGCTGATCTCGGCCCTGGTCTACCACCTGCTCCTGGGCCACACGACCCCACCGTTCCTGATGACGGGCCCGGCACACCCTCCGGTGACCTGGCACCCGCAATGGCTGGCCCTGCAGCTCCTCTACGTGGCGGCACCGGTGGCAGCGCTCATCGACTGGCTCTTCCTCACGCCCCCCGGTCGCCTGCACCTCCGCCAGACAGCGGGCTGGATGCTCTACCCCCTCGCCTACCTGGCCTTCTCCCTCACCCGGGCGGAACTCCCCCTCCCCGGCACCCCGGCCCGCTACCTCTACCCCTTCCTGGACGCCGAGCAGCACAGCTACCGCGGCATCCTCGCCAACGCCCTCCTCCTGGGCCTCTCCTTCTATGCCCTGGCGGTCCTCATGGTCGCCCTGGACCACACCCGCCCGAACGCCGTCGGCCGCCACCCCTAAACCGGATTTCGTCTCCGGCCACCAGTGGGCTAAAGTAAACGACGTCGCCGCGACAAGCAGAACAGCAGCGACATCGGGGTGTAGCGCAGCTTGGCAGCGCGCTTCGTTCGGGACGAAGAGGTCGTGGGTTCAAATCCCGCCACCCCGACAGCCGAAGTACCAGGTCAGGACCGGTTTCCCTTCACGGGAAACCGGTCCTGACTCGTTCTACAGGGTCCCTGGGGAGTGAACGGGGAGTGGATCAAGGAAATCCACTCCCCAACGTCACTCCTGACTCGCCCTCAGCAGCACGTCGAGCGCGCGCACCGGTGACCGCGGGTGCATGGCAGACCGTGCCGCCAACGCCCCCTCCCACTGCTCGGTCAGTTCGTCCATGAGCCGGTTCCTCATCCGCGCGGTGATGTGCGAGTAGCGGGCCTGCACCGAGCCGTCCTCGTGCCCCATCCGTTCATCCATGAGTTTGGGCGGGGTCCCGAGCTCCTCCATGACTGTCTTATGGGAGTGCCTGAGCCCGTGTGGAGTGAGCCCCCGTGCGATCGGCAGCCAGCACGCGTCGGCACGGCCCGAGGCATTCCGGCCCCGCGCCGGCACCCCTGGCCACGGATGCGCCATCACGGGTACGGGGTGCGCCTCCTGCGGGGCCTTCTTCGGGTACCACCCCGTCGCGGCCGGATGGAACAGCCAGGTCGCGAAACCGGTGCGGCGCCAGTGCGCGGCCGTCTCTCCCGTCTGGCCCGCACGGACGTAGCCAAGTTCCGCTATGGCTGTCTCCACCCTGATCCGCGTTCGCTCCGCGACCATGTCCGGACGGTTCAGCACGTTCGAGACCGTTGCCGCAGAGACCTCGGCGCGGCGGGCGACGTCGACCAGCTTTGCGCCGACCTGGCGGGCAGCGCCGTTGGCGGGGCCGTGGCCGCGGAACACATAGATGTGCTCGTGGCACGGGCAGGGTGCCGACTCCGTCCGGGCGATATGGCCGGCGACCAAGGCAGACAGCCACTTCGGAGTGTCGACGGTGCGGTAAGAGTCGTCCTTGGGCGGGCAGCGCTCAAACTCCCCCGAGTCGAGTTCGTAAAGCTGCCACTCCACCCGGACCGATGCGGGGCGGACGAACTTGCGCTCCAGGCCGACAATTTCGCCCCACCGCATGCCGGTGTAGCCCTTCAGGACCACGGCTACGAATTCATCGTCACGGCCAGACAGCAGTGAAGCGCGCTCGGCTGTCAGCAGGATTCCGAGAGCGTCGGTCACCACCTTCTCGGGGCCCCGGTTGCGAGAACGTCCAGCGCGCTTGCCTCGGCCGCGCCGCTTGGCCGCCGGGTTGGAATCGCGAAGTCCTTCATCCACGGCGTCGGCGAGGATGAGGTGCAGCGTGCCGTGCCAGGTCTTCACGCTGGACGCGGCGTAGAGCTGCCGTTCCTCCTTCTCCCAGGCGCCGACGTCCGTGGGCTGGATATCGGCGATGGCCTTGTCCTCGAAGGCAGGGAGGAGGTGCTCCTCTATGTGCCGCTTGTAGTTCTGCATGGTCGATGCGGCCAACTCCTGTGCCGCATACCAGCGGTTCACGTACTCGCCGAAGGTCTCCTTCCCGGCATTCGGGTCGCGGTAGCCGACCTCTCGGACCTTGGCCTCCGCATCGTTCGCTGCCTTCGCGGCCTCGCGCTTGGTGGCGAATCGGATCGTGGCACCGTTGGCGTCCACCACGGTGCGGAGCACACCGGGTGCAATCCAGTACCGGCCTCGGTAGTAGTCGGCGCGCTTCTCGCCGTAACCCATGGTTACCTCTCGCAACAAGCGAGGGGTGGAGACCATGGCTGGCCTCCACCCCTCGTGATCAGCTCTTCTGTCAAGCGGCGTTCCGCGCGCGACGCGGACGGCGCGCACGGAGACTCGCTACTGGCCGTACCGGCTGCGCCGCAGTCCGGCGCCGGGATATGGCTTCACCTTCGACGGCGTTCGCCGAGCTGGGCCGCTCTTCGAGAATGTGGAAGATCTCTCGGACGTGATCGCTGGTAAAGCGGTACCCGCCACCGCTCCTCAGGAATGGGATGCGTCGTCGGCGGACCTGTTCCTTCACCCACCACTCCGAGCACCCCAGTGACGTCGCTACCTCCGCCGCCGAATAGCTCAGGGGAAGTCCGCTCTCCTTCGGCACCTTCGTGGCTCCTCTCTGCCTTCCGGGGAATCCGCAACATCCGCCACGCCGCAACCTTGCT
This sequence comes from Streptomyces sp. Ag109_O5-1, assembly GCF_003814875.1. Lineage (GTDB taxonomy): Bacteria > Actinomycetota > Actinomycetes > Streptomycetales > Streptomycetaceae > Streptomyces > Streptomyces sasae. The sequence continues at coordinate 5,619,045 of NZ_RKQF01000001.1, forward strand.
GGTCAGCGGCCTGTATTTGTGGCGGACATCGGTTGTGTTGCGGATAGGTGCCGCCACGTGGATACGTGGCGGCACCTATCGGGCGCGGCTGGTCAGCCGGCGATGCGGAGTTGGCGTGTGTCGGTTTCCGCGAACATGTGGCGGCTCTCAGGAGGGTCTTCCGCCACAGATTCACCCTCGCTGACCTGCGTTGTTGCGGCTGTGGCGGATGTTGCGGACTTCTCGGGGAGAGGGGGGCAGTAGCGGTTCCAGGCGTCGCTGAGGTCTTCCGCGTAGTAGCCCTTCGGGGTGCCACTGCCGACCCGGATGCCGCGGGGCTTGATGGGGGTGTTGTCAGGGCGTACGTACTGACTCAGGAGCTTGGACAGGCCGCGTGCGGTGAGTGGCTTGAGGGTCTGTCCGTCCTCGCTCAGGTCGGCCCACGGAGCGTCATCGAGCCCCAAGAGGACTTCGAGAATGGCGGCGGTGGGCATGCGATCGGCGCCGCAGAACACTCGGTCACGCAGGTCCGTCAGCAGCCGCACCCCAAGGGATGCCTCGTCGCCCTGCGTGGCGGCCTTGATGAGCGCGACGCAGGCGGCTCGGGCCCGCTCAGGCCAGTGCCCCCCGGCCGCGTCGGCGACCGCCAGGAGCGGTTCCCATACGTCGGCGGGGCGGTCGGAGACTCCCTCGGGCATCTCCGGCCAGGCCTGTGCGATCTCGTCGTGGATGGTGGTTGCCCAGTCGGCGAGCCGGTCCCGCAGCGCGTGGCCCTGCTTCTCGTGAACGCGGCGCCGGTAGGGTTCGGCCTTCTCGTTGGGGGCCTTCTTGCGCATGCGGATGATGACCGAGCGGGTCAGGATCGTGTCCGGCAGCGAGCCGAGCCCGGCCATGGCGACCGCACAGAACGAAGAGAACCATTCGGCGTCTTGTTTGGAGCCGTCGCCGACGCAGCGCAGGGACTTGGCGCCGCGCCGGTAGCCGGAGTTGAGGAACCCGCGGACCTCTTCGTTGCCGCCGGCTTTGGGGCCGAACACGGTGTCGATCTCGTCGAAGAGGAGCGTGGGGGTTCCTCCATCGGCCTCCACCAGCCGGAACAGGGCGTTGGCGGAGGCGTTGACCGTGGTCGCCGCGCGGGGGGTGAGGGTCTCCACGATCTCCAGCGCGCGGGACTTGCCCGATCCGGGCTCGGGAGACAGGAAGGCCAGTCGGGCGGTGCCGTCGAACGCGTCGATCAGGTGGGCGTGCGCGTCCCAGAGCGTGACGGCGACGTACGCGGCTTCGGTGGGGAAGACGTTGAAGCGGCGGTGGAACGCTTCGACCTCATCGAGCAGGGCCGCGCCGTCGATCGGCGGTGCGGGGGTGTTGGTGCTGGTCATGCGGCGTTCCTCCTTTCCTGGGTGGTGCGGAGCGGGCAGAGGTAACGGTGGGTGTCGTGGTCGGCGATCAGGGCGAGCACCTTGCGATGGCCTACGGCGCCGCGGTCCCTGCCGCACAGGCATGTCGACGTGGCCGTCGGGGTGGCGCCGCGGGTCGCGCGGATGGTGAGCCAGGCCACCGGGAACCGTCCGTCGCCAGCAAGCGGGGCGCTGGGGTTCTGGTCGGAGGGAAGGGCTGAAAGGACGGCCTGTCGGCCGTCGTCCTTCGTGCCACAGCTCCCGTCGGAGTCGGCCGCTGTCGGGCGCGAGGGGGCCGGTACGGCGGGCGGGAGAGGCTTTTCAGTGGCGGATGGGGGGCGGGCCGTCCGGGTCACTGCGCCTCCCGGGGTCGGGCGGTGCGGATGGACCAGTTCAGGGCGCTGCGCAGGGTGGAGCGGCACTCGTACGCCTTGAGTCCGGCCGCCTCCCCCGCTACCTGAAAAGCCTCCTCGACCACGTGGCGGGCGATGTCGCCCCAGGCCACGAAGCGCCCCATGGACCGTGCGGCCTTGAACAGGGTCTCTTCCCGCTTCCCCTCCGGTGCCGCCTCGATGGCCGCCCGCTCGCGCTCCAGCGCCACCTGTGCGCGGCGGGAGGCGTTGCGGGGCGGGGCGATCGCCGACGGCGCGCCGCTCTTCGGTGTCTCCGCGAGCGCCCCGCGCAGCCATGCGGGGAGTTCCGCGACGCGCCACGGGGCGGTGACCTCGTAGGCGGCGCTGTCGATGAGACTGCCGGCGGCGACGACGTAGCCGCCCCAGGCACGGGTGTCGACCAGCGGCGCGAGCTTGCCCGCGGTGTTGGTCAGATGGGTGCCGGGCGGGGCGGTGAAGTACAGGTGCATGCCGCCGCTGGGCGTCCGCACCGTGTAGGTGTCCGGCCAGGGCTGTCCGGCGCGCTCGCAGAGCGCCAGAAAGAAGGTCACGCCGTCAGGCGTGCCCGAACTGCCTTTCTCCTTCGCAACGTCCAGGTCGACGACGACCAGACCGGAGGGGCCAGTGGCGATGGCGACGTTGGCGGCGCCGGTCTCCCAGCACGGCACGATGCGCCGCGGGTCGGTGGTGGCCCGCTGCTCCCACTTTCGGTGCCCGTCGGAGCAGTCGCCGGTGTTGCGGCACCGGTCGGCGCCGTGCAGGGCGGGTTGCTTGCTGCCGGGGCGCAGGGGGAAGACGTGCCAGCCGCGTGCGGCGGCGTCCAGGGCTGCGTGGAGCAGCGTGCCGGCGTTGAGTTGGTGCATGCTGGAGGTTCTCCTGTTCTGTGGTCAGGACAAGGGAGCCGGGGCGGCCACGGACTTTGGCGAGACGGTGGCCGCCCCGGGGTGATCAGGCCGCGTCCAGGGCGGGTTGCTGCCAGGTGGGCAGCGCGTCAAGGACGCGGGAGCGCCAGCGCAGCGCGTAGGGCAGGCAGTTGGCGCAGTTCTTGTGCGGATGGTCTGCCAGGGGCGGTCTGCGGCGGGCATGGTAGCTCCAGGCCGCGGAGTCGGCGGAGGCCAGTAGATGGCCGACGCGCTCCAGCCCCAGAGTCTTGAAGCCGAAGCCGTGCAGCTTCAGCCCGTGTGCGGCCATGGCGGTGACGATCGCGGCACCCTCGCGGGTGGACTGCAACCGGCACACCGAGCCCAGCCCCACGGTGGGTTCCCGGGCCAGGTCGACGCCGGCGCGGTCGTAGAGGCTCACGCACCGCTCGTAGTCGGCGAGCGTGCGCCCCTGAAGGACCGGCACGATCGGCAACGCGGGGGCCAGGGAGCGCAGGTCCAGGTAGTTGGCCACGGTGCGGCGCTGGTGTTCGCCCACGCTGAGGTGGGTGCCGACGAAGCGCTGTCCGCCGATGGTGCCGCCGTGGATGATGGCGTCCTCGCACATCCAGTCCTGCGGCGCGGCCCAGTCGAACGGGCCGACATGCTCCCAGATGCGGCGAAGGTCGCCGATGTACTGCTGCGGGGTGCGCGTCCAGCGGCCGTGGCGCTGGAGCTCCGAGAACCCGCCGGAGTCGACCGCGTAGCGGCCCAGCGCCACGGGCAGCGTGCGCGCCGTGGCGAAGTGCTCGGACTTGAGGAACAGCGGCACCTTCGTGAGTTTCACCCAGTGCCGTTTGTGGGTGGTCAGGTAGAACAGCACCGGCTCTCCTGCTTCTGTGGTCAGGACAAGGGAGCCGGGGCGGCCACGGACTTTGGCGAGACGATGGCCGCCCCGGGCCGACCTAGAACGGAGGCTCTTGGCTGGACTGGGCACCGGCCGCGGCACTGGTCTTGTCCCACAGGCTGTCGCTGGCTGGGCCGTTGGCGGCGGGGCGCTTGCCGTTGATCGTCACGGTGGTGAAGCGCAGGGACGCGCCGATCTCGTCGACCTCCACGGCTAGCATCGAGCGGTTGTCGCCCTCCGGGGTCTTCCAGTCGTGCTGACGGATGCGGCCGGACAGCACCACGCGCGAGCCCTTGCCCAGGGATTCGGCGACGTGTTCGGCCAGGGCGCGCCAGGCGGCGCAGCGGAAGAACGTGGAGGTGCCGTCCTTCCACTGGTTCGACTCGCGGTCGAAGGTGCGCGGGGTGGAAGCGACGGTGAACTTGGCCAGGGCCTGGCCGGAGTCGGTGAACTTCAGCTCCGGGTCGGCGGTCAGGTTGCCAATGATGGTGATCGGGGTCTCTCCGAAGGACATGGTCACTCGCTTTCGGGGGAGGCGGGCCGGTGGTCGGCGGTGAAGTAGAGGCGGGTGCGCTTGCCGTCGCGGGTGGGGTACTGGCGTGCGGGACCGGTGTCGAACGCGGCGGCCAGGGTCTGTTTGACGCGGTCGGCGTCGTCCGGCTCGCAGATGACGCGGATCTCGATCACGGCGCTCCTTCTGCAGGGTCAGCGCTTGGAGCTGAAGAGTTTGACGGTGATGCCGCCGACGCCTATGGGTCCGGCGGCGTGTGTGATGACGGTCGCGGTGTGGGCGGCGATGTTGAGCAGCCAGACCAGAGCGGCGGCCAGTCCCCAGCCGCCGACGACGACCGCGCCGGCGATGGCGAACGGGTACAGGAAGCGCCGTAGCGGGAAGCTGCTGCCGGTGCCGTTGATGTGCGCCATAACGGGATCTCCTTGTCTCTCGGGTTTGTGTGGGTGGGGCGGCCGGGCGGCCTGTTCAGCGCTCGCTCACTGCGCCGGGGCGGGTGGGCGAGGGCAGGACGGAGCGTCCGGAGGCGAGCACGCGTGAGGGCCCGCACCCTCGGGGGTGCGGGCCCTCAGTGACGGGCGTGCGTCAGAGGTCGGAGGGGAGCTTTTCTCCGGTCTGCGCGTCGTAGGCGATCCCGGTCGGGGACAGCCGGATGGTCTGGGAGGCTGCGCGGGATCCGTCCTTCCAGGTGCGTCCGCCGATCGCGATGTGGACCGTCACGTCGGCAAGGGGGTCGGTCACCGGCAGCTTGATCTCTGGGGTCTTGGGGAACCATCGGTCGTTTCCCAGAGTGCTTTGAGCGCTCTTGCCGGCTCCGTCGATCTGCAGGTACCTGGCGTTCTTGTCGAAGTACGAGCGCAGTTCAACGATGACGTTGTCCCTGTCTGTGGTCCACTGCGCCACGACGTCAGCTTTGACGCCGTCGAGGGTGAGCGCCGCGCCGGACCGGCCCTTGTAGGCGGCGGCTTTCTGCTGGCGTTCCTGGGTGTGGTGTTCGTTCTGGGCGTGTGTCCACACTCCGGCTGCCGCGATGGACAGGGTGGCGACCGCGGCGACGTAGGGCCAGGTGCGCCGGCGTTCTCGCGCCGGTCGTTCGTCGTCCAGTGTCGGTGTGGGGGTAGGCGGCGGGGGCGCGCTGTGCCAGGCCGGGGACGTGCTGTCGCCGTTCTTCTCGAACCATTCAGCGTCGTCGTTGCCCATGCGGGCGACGGTAGCGCGCAGCCTCATCGCCTGTCCGGGGTCACCGTGCAGATCCGCCACCTGCGCACGGGTCTCCAACCAGGCAAGCGCCTGGGGGGAGTTGATGCCGTGGGTGTTGATGTCCTCGCGCTCAAGAAGAGCGGCCAGCTGAGCGGCCTCGTCGAACCGGCCGTCCATCGCGGCCTGGAGAACGCTCTCGTGGCGGGCAAGGTCGAAGTGCTCCGGCACGCCGATGACGTTCGGCGGCAGCGTCTCCCAGTCCCAGGCGTCGTCGGCTGCCATGAACGGGGCATGCAGGTCCTCGCTCGGGTCGGCATCGACGCCGGTGCCCTCGCTCGTCACCGTGACCGGCTCCTCCGAGACGGTGGTGTCCTGTTCGACCGCCAGGGCCTGTTGCGCCTTGCGGCGGCGTGAGGAGGTGTCGGTGAGCGCGGCTTCCTCTTCACTGATGACGGTCTGGACGATGTCGACGTAGTCCGGGCCGACCTTCCACACCGCCTGTCCCGGATCGAGTGTCGGGATCTTCTCGACTGCCCAGGCGGGCAGACCGAGCAGAGCGCCGACGATGGCCGCCTCTTCCCGGTTCAACCGGCCAACGTGGGCGATCTCGCACAGCCGGGCCAGGTCGCGGGCCTTGCCGTCGCCCAGGTCGGACAGCGTGTGCATCAGCACGTCCAGCGACAGCCCGGCTTTGCGGGAGTTCTTCAGCAGCCGCTGGATCATTTCGGCGGTGGCTGGGGCGAGCAGGATCTGCCACGCCTCCTCCAGCACCAGGTGCTTGTGCACGGCGGTCGACTGGCGCAGCCATACGTGCTCTGCCCAGCAGCTGACCGCGGCCATGAGCGAGGGGATCGCCGGGGAGTTGCGGTCCAGGTGGGAGAAGTCGAAGGAGAGGATCGGGAGATCCGTCTCCGGCAGGCTCGCGTCCTGGCCGTCGAAGAGGCCGCGCAGGCTGCCTTCGGTGTAGCGGGACAGGCCGATCGCGGCGCCCTCGCCCCACTCGGTCAGCTTGGCGGCCGGCCAGCGGCCGTCTTCCGGGCTGACCAGCACGTCCACCAGGCCGTTGAGTGAGGTGGCCTTGGGGTGGTTCAGCGCGTGTTGCAGGGCGTGGGTGGCCTGGTGGGTGAGCGCGCCGGGTTCGACCGCCAGGATCAGCGAGCGGACCAGCTGCTCGCGCACCTCGGGCGGGAACAGCTCACTGACCGGGTTCAGCGTGAACGTGCCCGCCTCGATGACCCGGCCACCCAGGGAGCGCACCAGTGGCGCCCACTCACCCGCGTTGTCCTCCCCGAAGCTGTCGATGACCACGGCCTGATGGCCGTGGTCGAGGATCTCGCGACGGATGCGCGTCTTCGCGGTCGTGCTCTTGCCGGAGCCGAGTCCCCCGAGGGCGAGGCTGTTGGTCGACGGCAGCAGCGCGGCCGAGGTCTGGACGGGAGAGAGGTGGAAGGGCCGTCCGTCCAGCAGGGACCGGCCGATCGCGATGCCGGGGAAGGTGGTGTTGGAGGCGACCAGCGGCGCTGTGATCGCGGCGTGGGTGGTGGGCAGACGAATCACAGGATCGCCCCCTTCCTGGTAGAGGCTCCATGCGGGGTGGTCATCACGTGCGCGCGGTGCTGCTGGCCGGCGAGCCAGTCCAGACGGATGCGGTGTCGGTCGGCCGAAAGACAGGCCTGCCAGCGAGCCTCGGTGACCGACTCGGGGCTGTCGCCCCACACCGTGAGGTAGGCGTCCAGATCCACGAGGGTGGCGCCCTGGACGAGCGCGCCGTGCGTCGTCCCGCTCGCGATGTCGTGCGTGTCGGCCTTCACCTTGTCGGCGGTGAACGCCTCGCTCGCGGCGCGCTGCCACTTCGCCGACCGGCGGGACAGTCCCGCCGACAGCGGCCGGTACAGCACGGCAAGCGACCGGTCCGTGCCCGGACCGAGCAGCAGGTTCGGCATGAGATCGCCGTCCGTCTCCTCCGGCCAGGCGGTGATCCGGGCGGTCGCCGCGTAGCGGCCATCGTCCAGGCCTGCCCAGCCGGAGCCGCGTTCGGCCACGGCGGGCAGCGGCTCCGGTTCCACCGGGGTCAGCGCCCCGAGACCGGCGAACTCGGCTTCCAGACTGTCGATGACCCGTGCGGGGTGGGCTATCAGCCCCTTGGGGATGTGCACGGTGATCGTCTGGGTGTGGTCGGTGTAGTCGCGGGCGGTGGTGTGGTGGGTGACGTGGACCTGGACACCCGCACTGCGGGCCTGCCCGCCGGCGAACACCAGGGCGCGGGCGAACGCGTCGTGAAACGCGGTCCGGCGCTGCGGGTCCTGCATGGTGCCGTGCTCCGGGTACAGCGCCCACGTTGTGGTCACGCCCGGGTGGGCCGTGATCGTGTCCGGGGCGCTGCGCTCGCGCAGATGCCGGTAACCGACCGTCGCCCACCGGGCGATGGAGCGCGGCCCCGGGGCGAGATTCAGCACGGCGGCCGTCGCCCCCACGGCAGCGAACGTCCACACCGGAGGCGGGGCGATCATCGCCGACATCAGCGCGGCACTCCCGAGCCCGGCGTTCACCTTGGTCAGCAGGGTTTCGGCGCGGCTGAGTCCGCGCTGCAGAGCGGGGATGCGGTAACCGGGGGTCAGGGAGTACACGGGAGCAACCTCCTGAAGTCTGTGAGGGAGTGAGAACCCCTGGCCCCGGCGCCGCTCCTGGCGCCTGATGGCGGCGGAAGGAGCGGACGCCGGAGCCAGGAACCGGCTCTACGGGGTGGGCGGCTGGCCCGGGGCCCGCCGTGGAGTCGTCGCCGGGCGTCGGGGGCCCGGCGGCGGGGTGGGGGGATTGGCCGGCTGGCCTGCGGGGGCCGTGGCCTGCGGCCGGGTGGTCCGGTACCGCTCGCGCACTTCCCGCAGTTGCTGACGACGGGCCGCGCTTTCACGGCCGTCCCGCGTCTCCTTGGCGACGGCCGATGTGGTGGTCAGCCGTCCGGACCGCTCGGGCTTGTTGAGGCCGTAGGCGGCGAACAGGACACCGCGGTCCTGGGACAGGGCGCGGCCCGGGGTGTTCAGGGTCCGGGGGCCGCGCGGGGTGTTCTCCTTCTCGTAGAAGTCCGGGACACCGGCCCGTACGACCGCGTGGGCCAGAGGGCTGGGGGTCCGACCTTCCACCCAGGTCCGGGCGGCGCGGGCCACCCTGGGCCCGAAGTACGGCACTCCGTGGAAGATCATGCGGAGCATGAGGACGTCCGCGGCGACCAGCAGGACGGCGTCCACCACCAGGGAGCCCTTGGCGAGTTCGACGAAGGGACTGACCAGCAGCAGCGCGAACGGGGCGAACATCAGCCCCAGCAGCCGCATCGCCCACGTCTTGACCGCCGACGTGTCGCCCCCTCGGGCCAGCGATGCCAGCACCAGCGGGGCCATGCACACGAAGGCAAGGATGCCGAGCTGGCGGGTCATGAACACCAGCGCGGCAAAGGCGAGGGCGACGACCAGAGCACTGACGATGATCAGGATGGCGAGCGGGTTACCCGAGTCCGCTCCGTGCTGCATGTCGTCGCTGATCGCGCCGAACAGCGTCGACTCGTTGCTGCTGAACGCAGCCGTGAACGCGCCGCTCACAGCCTTGTTCAGCAGCATGACGGCCCCGGGGACCGACGCCATGCCGGCGACGGCCACCAGGGTCCATCCGGTCGACGCGCCCATCTGCTTCAGGCGGGGCATGCCCTGCCAGGCAGTCAGGGCGCACACGACGACGACACACACGAAGATCGCGACCGCCAGGTGCTGCCCGAGCCACAGAAACGGCTCGTACAACCCGCTGTCGGATCGAGACGGCGCCCACGCATCCTTCGGCGCGATCAGATCATCGATCTTCTTGATCAAGTTGTTGGCCAGGGCACGGACGTGGTCGGAGGCGCCACCGGTGATGCCGCCTCCGCTGCCCGTTCCGGGGGGACCGTCTGAGCCGGAGTGATCCCCCGTGCAGTAGTCGTAGCCCGGCGTGCCTTTCAGGAGGGCACACGGATCTTTGTCCGCCACGACGTATCAGCCCTTGGCCTGGGTGACGGTGGCGAACAGCGTGTCCCCGTACAGCGCAAGCACGACGGCGACGAACAGCGTGCCGATCGCCATCGACCCCTTGCGCAGGGCGCCCTTGGGGTCGCCGGACAGCTGCAGCAGCATGCGCAGCGCGATGATCGCGACGACGGCGGCGACGCCCTTGGTGACCAGGCCACCACCGGTCAGGCCGATGGTGCCGAAGAAGTCCTTGAACCCGCCGGACATGTCGACGGGCTTGGCGAGCACGGTGAACTTGGACATGGATCAGATCTCCTTGTTGCCGTGGGAGGTAGGGCGGGCGACGGCGATCAGGTCCGTCATGACGTCCAGGGGGTCGTAGCGGACCTGTGTGCCGGGGCGGGGGGCGTCGATCATCCAGCCGCCGCCGAGGTAGATGCCGACGTGGTGGATGCCCGTCAAACTGGAGCCGTAGAAGACGAGATCCCCGGGGCGTACGTCACCGGGCTTGACGGGCTCCGAGGCCGCGTACTGCTCGACTGCCGTGCGGGGCAGGGAAATACCCGCCTTCGCGTAGGCGTAGAGCGTGAGCCCGGAACAGTCGAACCCGGAAATGCCTGTCCCGGAACGGCCCTTGGGAGAGCAGCAGGTTCCCGTACTGGGTCCGTCGGCGTTTCCGCCGCCCCACGAATACGGCTGGCCGATCATTGCTTTTGCCGCGCTGATCGCGGTTTCGGCCTGCGTCGTGGTCGCGGTCTTACCGCTGGACGGCTGCTGAGCGAGTGCCTGAATGGATTTGACGTAGTTCTGTGTCTCCTTGTACGGGGGGATGCCTCCGTATTTGCGGACGGCGGCGCTTCCCGCGTTGTAGGCGGCGAGCATGTTGCTCTGCGCGTTGCCGGGTACGTCCTGGACTTCCTTGGCTATACCGCAGAGGTATGCGGCTGCCGAGGGGATCGCGTCGGCGGGATTCCACACGTCGCGTTTTCCGTCTCCGTTGCCGTCGATTCCGTGGGTCTCCCACGTGGACGGCATGAACTGTGCGATGCCTTCCGCTCCGACCTGGGACTGAGCTTTCGGGTTGAAGCCGGATTCCTGGGTCAAAAGTGCGGCGAGCAGGTTCGGGGTGACCTCGGAGCAGGTATGTCCCGCGTCCTCGATCAGGGATTTGTACTGGCTGGGGACGGACAGGCTGAGCGCCGTCGACACGGGGTCGTCGCCGGCGCTCTGGACGAGCGCGGCCACGAGGACGGCCGCGGTCGCTCCGACGCCGACCGTGACGGCTGTAGAGGCATGCAACGAGCCTCCTCCCTCCTTCCTGGTCTATTGATCGTCTGTGCTGGTCAGCACCGCCATGGCGGACCGCCAGACCACCGCCACGAGACGGGCTGTGACCGCCACGGCACCGCCACAGTGGCGGTGCCGTGGCGGTGGTGCTGGCGGTGCGGGGTGGCGGTCACGGACCGGACATAGCGGCCGCGGTGAGATCGGCCAGTCGGTAGCCCCGGCCTTGCGCGGTCTTCACCGCGGGAACACCGAGCAGCCGGTTCAGTTGCTTTCCGCGCTCTGCCGGATCGCTTTCGTCGATCCCGAGAGCCGGGGCCAGTTCGGGCGTGGCCATGAAGTCCACACCGATTTCCCGCAACAGGCCGATCGCCTGCTTCAGCGGAGAATCAGGGATCGCCGCTTCACGCCGGGCATGGACTTCGTCGACCACACCCCAGATGAACTCATCCGAGAAATTGAAACCCCGGATCAGAGTTGACGAGCCGTTCGCGAACAGCACGCTCTGACCCTTGACGTCCGGATCGAGAAGCGCCGGGTGGATCGGGGCGACCGTATCGAAGTACGAATCCCCGAGGGCGACCTTCGCACTGCCCTCGGACGCCACGTATAGGCACATCCGGTACAGGAACTGATCCCGCACCTTCACCGGGATCGCATCGTTGGCCGGGCGCTGTGTCAGCATCACCGTGGAAATCCCGGATTCCAGGGATTTCGCGACCAGGGAACGCGACTTGTCCGTTACCCGACGAACCTGTTCCCTTCCTTCCTTGGTTCCGTCGTCGGTGTAGAAGTCGGCTGCCTCGTCGATGATGAAGAACACCGGCTTGAACACAGGTGCGGGCTGCCGGTTGCGGATGGCGTCCTGCAACTGCGTGTACCGGTCGTCCACGCGACCGAGCAGCTCATCGAGCATGCTCTCCATGACGGCCGGGTCGTCGGATGCCTCATAGCGCACGGCGAGCTTCTCGAACCTGGTCAGCCCGCACAGCTTGCCGTCGAGCAGGTACAGGTCGAAGTCGCCGTACGCGATCAGCAGGCACGTGATGAGCCCGTTGACCAGCGTCGTCTTGCCCATCTGGGTCATGCCGCCGACCAGCAGGGAGGCCTTGTCGAAGGTGGGCACTCCGGCGAGCCGGCCGGTGACCTCGTGTCCGAGGGGAACCCCCGCGAACGTCTGGATCTCCTGCCGGGTCGGTGCCGGGAAGGGCTGGCTGAACGGGGGTTCGTTCAGCACCAGAAGCCGCACACGGCGCTCGGTCTTCCTGCTCGTCTCCAGCTTCAGGTGCAGGCGGGTGACGCCGAACATCGACGCGATGGGACCGAGCCGCTTGGCCACGTCGTCGTGGGTACGGCCCTCCGGCACCAGGAAGTCGTAGACGGTGCCGATACCGGGCAGCGTCTCGATCGTGACGTCACCGGCACGGACTTGCTCGCCCCGGCCGATGGCCCCAACCCTGCTGAGCACCATGGTCAGTTGCGGGTGGCTCTCATCGCCGCTCGGCAAGGCCTCGGCAGGCACCTGTGCTTCGCCTACGGGCCCACCGGGCGCCTGCGCCTCAACGGCTTGGACAGAGGATTCCTGTTTCAGGGCCGTCTGTTGGGTCGCAGGGGAGGTTCCCGGTTGGCGCGCCCACAGGCGCGGGACGCCCCAACGGATCCTCCAGGCCAGGTAGCCGAGTGCGACCAGCGCCCCGACGGTGAGCAGGACCGTGGCCGGCCAGGACAGGCCCAACTTGTCCTTGATGGTGGCGAGGACGCCGAAAGCGATGGCCAGAACGCCGATTCCGCCTGCCATCTGCCCGTACGTGTCCTCGCCCGGACCTTGCTGTTTCTTCCTTGCCACACCCCCTCCGTTCTTGGTGATCGTGGGCACGCGGGCATGGCTCGCGCGTCCCGTCGGATTCATGGGATTTGGTTTCTGTGGTGCTCGCCGGGTCTGCTCGCCGGGTCTGCGAACGTGCCGCTCGCCGGGGCTCACCGGGTCTGCTTCACTGGTGCGGTCGACTGCTTCCGGCAGTCGCGACGAAGGCCAGCCCATTAGCCCTGGGCTGGCCTTCATTGCGTCGTGCCGGACGCCGGTTACGGCTGCGCGTCCTCCGCGTCGATCAGCGCGGCGTACGCCTTGCGCACCCGCTCTTCCTTCGCGGAGAATCCCGCCGCGCGGTACGCGGCCAGGGCCTTGCGGTAGGACAGCGGGGGGTTCTCCGAGTGGCGCAGCCACCGCAGGACGACCGTGAGCTGTTCCTCGGTCAGCGGCTCGCCCGGCTCGGGTGTCTCGACACCCGCCACGGCTGCCACCTGCGCAAGCCCCGGCCAGTCGAGCGGGGTGTGTCCCTCGCCCTGCGACGCGGGGAGTTCCGGCACTGGGGACACGGGGCCGACCTGCGGGGACACAGGGGACACACCCGGGGACACACCCTCCTGTGTCCACTGGCCCAGCACCTGAGCCAGGTCCTCATCCGAGAACAGCGCCGGAACCTCCTGCGGGACGTCGGCCGCGGCCGTCACCGGGTGCTTCTTGTTGACCTTCTCCAGCTTCTTGGCCGCCTGGTGGCGCTCCTTCTGCGCCCGCCCCAGCGCCTTGCGCTCCTCGCGCTCCAGCACGGCGGCCGTCCTCTGTCGGTCGGCCTTGGCCCCGGTGACGGCACGGCCGATGGCCACTTGATCCCGGGTGGCGCTGCGTACGGCGTCGATCTGCTGCTGTGCCGCCGGGGAGATCCGGGTGGAATCCCGGTCGACTGCCATGATGAGCGTGGCCTTGGCGGCGGCCGGGACCACCGCGCCGATGACCGCGACGACCGCCGTGGCGTACAGCAGACCGTGGGTGAACAGCACGCCGACCGAGGTGACCAGGAACAGCCAGCCGAGCGAGGCGGGCAGCTTCCCGGACGATCCCTGTCGGCGGTGGGCGGTCTCCATGGCCAGCGCGTACAGCCATACCGCGTCGTAGATCCCGGCCACGGTGTAGGCGAGCGGCGCCGGGGCCTGGTGGGCGAGGATCTCCCCCACCGCGTAGACCGTCCAGCCCAGTGAAAGGCCGGTCAGGCCGACCGGCAGACTCCAGTGCACCGCCCTGCGGGCGGCTTCCTTCCACTCCATGTCCATGTGATCACTTCCTTTCGTGTTCGTCGGGGTAGGCGCACAGCACGCACATCCCGAGCGACGTCGGGAGGCAGTAGCTGTAGGTGAGCCAGCACTTCGGGCACGTGCGGCGGGCGAGCATCGCCAGCGCGAGCGCACCCCACTTGCGGGAGGTCATCGGCCGCACCGGAAGCGCGCGGTCGACGTGGTAGAGGTAGGCGACCCTGGGAGTCCCGGTGCGCCGGTTCATGCGCATGGCCTGAGCCGCTACCGGCTGGCCACCCGGGCGCAGGCCACGGGCCCGTAACTGGCGGCGCGTCGCGAGCCCGTCGGGGGCGAGCTTCCAGGGGTAGGTGGGAACGCCGTAGCGGGCGCCGGACGGGTCGAAGCACTTGCCCCACGCGGCGGACATCAGGCCGCCGCTCCGGTCGGTGCCGGGTCAGTGATGTCGGCGTAGGCCACCAGCTCAAGCACCGCGCCCGCATACGCGGCGGATGCCTTGAGTACGCGCGTCCCGCCGTCCGGACCCTGCGTACCGTGCTTCACGGCGTCCGGGTCGATGCCCAGCGCTTCACGCCACGCCTCGAAGTCGGCCAGGTCATCGTGGAAAGCCAGCTTGAGCCGGTCCGGGTAGATGGTGGTCACGTCCAGCATCGGTGCCGGAAGGTGCCCGAAGTCCACAGTGAGCAGCCGTAGCGCCCGCAGCGGCACGGACATGTCGTCCAGCGTCAGCCCCCTGCTCATGCGGCAACCCCCCGGCGCGCGGTGCGGCGGCGGGCGGGGCGGGCCAGCGGGACCACGTTGAACAGGTCCGGGTGCTCCTCGACGACCCGCGCGGCCAGGCGGATCAGGTCGTCGGGCAGGGTGCGGTACTCGGGGTCGGCGAGGATGTCACGGGCCGCGTCCAGCCGCGCCGCGCGCTCTTCGGCGCTCTCGCCGTCGACCCCGAGCCAGAGTTCGGTGGGGGTGCCGAGGGCGAGTTCGGCGAAGTCCTGTGGGGTATCGGCCCGATGGCCGCAAACGTAATTGAGCATGGGAGCTCCCATGTCGAAGGGATAGGAGAAGAACCGGAAGCCGCGAGAGAGCGCCCACCACAGGGCGGCGGTCAGTCCGGGAGTGCGGCCAGCACCGCGTGAGGCGGCGGGCCGGAGTGCCCCGGCCGGGAGTCGAACCCGGCCGGGGCCATCGGGGCGGTTGGGACGTCAGTACGGGTGCGGACCGCGCGGACGCTGCGGCAGCGGATCCTTCGTCTTCTCGTGCTCCGAGCCAGCCATCAACGGCCGCCCCGGGCACGCGCGTTGTCCTCGCTGCGCTTGTTCGCCGCAGCAGCCTTCCGGGCCAGTTCCGCCCGTTCCTCGTCTGTCAAACTGGTGACCACAGGTGCCTCCACATCAGGTGCCTGTCCGCGGTCCCTCGGGTCGCACCCCGGGGGACCGCTCAGGGCCGGACTGTCCGGCTCCCCCCGCCCCGCCCGTACAGCCGGCGCACCCAGGTGCGGGCCGGACGGGCGAGGAGAGGCAACCGGCCGCAGCGCAAGCCGCTGCGATGCCAGGAAGAGGCGGACCGGGAAGTCGTTCAGGCGCCGCCGGCCGGTCCCACACGGCGGCGCCCGGGTATGTCGTCGGCCCACGCCGACCTCCCGCAGGTAGCAGGAACACGGCTTCACCGGCGCTCCGTTGCCACGGATCACCGGTCCCGAGCCGGGAAATTCGGGTGCGTCATCGTCGCTGCTCTGACGCCAGCAGGCGGCTTGCACGAATCGGTGCAGGTTGGCGTGCCGCCGACGACATCACCCGGTCGCCGCGGGGGCGGTCTCACTCTTGCCGCCACGTGCGTTGGGGCCCCGCTGTACTTCCCCACACCCGGGATCGGGTGGCGCCGGCCAGGCGCGTAGGGGAGAGCAGACGTTCATCACGGCGGTTTGCCCCCGGACCCTCGCCCTAGGCACCTACCGCGACCGCCGACTCGCGTCAGCCCCGCACGATCACTGTTCAGTTCTCAAAGAACGGACTGCGTCTTGCAGTACCTGTTTTACAGGTACTGCAAGGGGGGCCGTCAAGTACCGTCACGGAACCCACTGGTGTTTGCGCCGGGATGTCTTGGCGCACCATCAGAATCGCCCCAGGTCAGGGGAGTTGGTCACCCCACCCATGGACAGCTCAGGTTGAGCTCGCTACCGTCAAGAGCTCCCTAGATGTCCAACGGAGGGGGCAGATGTCCAACGAGCGCTTGCGATCGGCCCTGTTGGCGCGAGGCATGACCATTCAGAGCCTTGCTGAGGAGATCCAGGTCAATCCGAAGACCATTGAGCGCTGGATCACGCAAGGCAAGGCCCCGTATCGGCGGCATCAGTACGCAACGGCGGCAGCTCTCAAGGTCGACGTGACGACGCTCTGGGACGACGACCGCAATGCCGAGAGTGCCTCGGACCTGACGAAGGCCGAGATCGTCACCGCCTACCCGCATCGCCACACGGTGCCGTCAGACCTCTGGCGTGAGATGTGCGAGCGCGCCACGGAGTGCATAGACATCCTTGTGTATGCCGGCATCTACCTGGCGGAGGACCCTCTCTTCTTCTCAACGCTGAAGAAGAAGTCCGAGAGCGGCGTCCGTATCCGAGTGCTCATGGGTGATCCGGAGTGCGAAGCCGTCATCCGGCGCGGCGTCGACGAGGGGCATCGCATCATGGATGGCAAGATCCGTAACGCGCTGGTGAACTACCGACCGCTGTTCACCAGCCACCCCGAGATTGCCTTTCGCTTGCACGACACGGTGCTCTACAACTCGATCTACCGCGCAGATGACGAGATGTTGGCAAACACCCACGTGTACGGCATCGGCGCGTACCTGGCGCCTGTGTTCCACTTGCGGCGGCTCCCCGGCGGTGGGCTGTTCGACACCTTTGCCAATAGTGTTCAGCAGACCTGGGAAGGCGCCAGGCCAGTAACCGAACGCGACATCACGGGAGCTTGAGCATGGGACGCATCGACTACTTGCACGATCCGGACGCCCCGCCGGCCAACTCGGTCGTGCCCTCGGTCGTGGCGTTCGTCCAGAACGACGCTGGGCAAGTGCTCATGATTCAGCGATCCGACAATGGACGTTGGGCACTACCCGGCGGCGGCCACGACGTGGGCGAGTCCATCAGCGACACAGTGGTCCGTGAGGTCTGGGAAGAGACGGGCATCAAGGCGGAAGTCGTCGATATGTCGGGGATCTACACAGACCCTGGCCACGTCATGCAGTACGACGACGGCGAAGTCCGGCAGCAGTTCAGCATCTGCTTCCGCGCACAGCCCGTCGGCGGCGAGTTGCGTACGAGCAATGAGACGACGCAGGTCCGTTGGGTCGACCCAACGGACCTGCGAGAGTTGGACGTCCACCCCACGATGCGGCTCCGCATCGAGCACGCCATGGACCGAACGCGTACCGCTCCCTACATCGGCTGACGCTTGGCGGTAGCAACGCGTTCGAGGACGCGAGACGTGCACCCATGGATCTCGGGCTCCGCACGGCGGATGAACTTTCCGATGAGGCTGTCGGGCCCGTAGCGTCCAGCGATCTCGTTGATCCGGTCGATCGGGTTCGTGGGTGTGCCGTCCGGCGTGGTGTTCATGTCGCAGTAGCAGAGCGCGTCATTCAGGTATGCGCTCTCGCGGGGGAACTCGCCCTCCAATTCCTCACGCAGACCGCGCGCTTCCGCCTCCAGCCAGGAGCAGGAGTGATGGGCGACCAGGTTGATGACACGTTCGTCTGCATTGGCCACGTCCCGGAGGTAGCGGGCACCGTCCAGTGGGTGGAAGCCCGTCTTGGCCAGGTCCGGTGCATAGCCGATGTCGTGCAGTACCGCCGCGGCCTCCAACAGGTCCGCGTCCTGGCCGAGGACAAGAGCGATCGTACGTGCTCTCTCGGCGACCCCTAGGCAGTGCTTCCACCGCCGGGGCAGCGGCTCAGCGAGCAGGGACTCAGCCAGGGGATAGGCCCACTCCGTCAACGTCGGCAAGCTACGAACGCTCCTCTCGCGTCGGCACGGCGCGGACTGTCCGCACCCTGCCCTGTCCTCCCCCCGCCAGCAAGCCGGCGGTCTCCAGCTTGTCCAGAGCTTTGGTCACCGTGGGACGGGAGACCCCGAACCGTTCGGCCAGCACGGAGGCACTTGGGAACGCTTCCCCGGTCTTGAGTCCGTCAGCCGTGATGATGTCTGCGATCCGCTGATCGAGCGGGCGCCGATCGACTCGATCACCCGAGCGCACGACGCGCCACCGCTCGCCTGGCGCAGGTTCGGCCAAGCCTTCCTGCCGCAGTACGCCGTACGCGCGGATGGCGACACCGCGTGAGACGCCGTGTTCGCGCATGACCTCAGTCAAGGACGGCAGCTCTGTCATCTCCGGGTCGCCCTCGATCAGCACCTTCACTGAGTCGGCAATCTTCAGGAAGGTTCCCCGAGGGCTGGCCTGCTGCGACACTCGCTCTCCCTCTCCGTTCGCCCGTCGTCACCCCCCAAGAATCCCACGGCTCGCGCCCGCTGCGGTGGAGCCCGGACGGCGGCGCACATGCGCGGGGCCGAACGAAGCGCGTCCGAGTCGCGGTCTTGAAAACCGACGCTGCACGAGCAGTAGAACCTTCTCTACTTCCGTCAAGGCGGCTCGCACAGCTCGCCGGGCGCGCCCCGGCCCCCGGCCGAGCCTGCGCTCCTGTCTCCGCCCCGCTCCAGCCCGGCCAGCGCCCGTGCCGCGCGCACAGCAATCAGCCGCCAGATGCCAGAGAAAAAGTACGTCGTGGCTGGGGCGGTCGGCTCCACGGCTTTCGCCCCCCCAGCCCGCGTCTCGCGTCGAACAACACCAGGGGCCACTGGTGCGCATCGCGGTCAGGCTTGGCGCCCGCCCGAGTTGCGAGCCAGCGTACGGCCTCTGATCATTCTTGACTGCAAAACTTGCGGGGGTCGATCCGCTGAGTCACCCTAATTAAGAGGCTTGTTACTCAAGAGCGCACACTGAATGGCATATTAGCGCTTCAGACCTCAGGCTACCACCAGTATAGCGCTGACGGAGGTTCGGCCGTGTCTGGTTGGGTGACAGCCGCAAAGTGGCAACCGCCGTGATTACTCACGTTAAATCCGCTCTAGGTCGAAGAAACGTAGCGGCCCTATTTAAGTGACGTATGGGGGGACAGAGGCTTGGTGGCAGTCATGGAGGGCCAAGAGGATGCAGCCCCTAACAGGCCTGCATCTGCCTGTCGAGCACAAAGGAGGACACGTAATGGGCTGCTCTTGCACCGGGGAAGACATCGTATTGAGGAGTCAAGGCGAAGCCCTGTTTCGACGCGCAGGGTTGACGGATATTGCCCAGCACGTCATGCAAATTGACGCGGAAATTTCCGGCGGCCACAAACGACTGAGGTATGAGGAGCGAGCTGCAGCCCTTGGCTTCCCCTTCAATCGTGGAGCCGCAGTACCCCCGGAAGTTTTCTTCCAGCGGGCGAAGCGTCACGCCCAACAAGCCCGATTGGGACTGAGGAGTGCGTTCGCTTCAGATGAGTGGACAGCGATTCGCAACAGTTTCTCCCACGACGGTGATGAATTCGCGCAGTCACTAGGTGAACTTCGCGGCGCCTTCCTCGAAGCCGTCAACAACGCCGACGTACCTGTGGCCGACAGTCGCGAAATTGCGAACGCCTTCGACCGCGTAGCCGATATTTCTCGCCAGGGTGGAATTGACGGGCTCTTGCCATTCTTCGATGAGCAGTTCAGTCAGTTCGACGAGATCCTCACAACGGAACGTAACTGGGGCCGCGAAGGTCACTCGCCGCTCGAATGGTGGCAATGGCTCATCATCATCGGTGTTCTGGTCATCTCCGTTGCAGCATTGATTGCCTGTCTTTTGTGGTTCGGGTGCTCTTGGATATCTGCCATCTGGGTCGCCTTCTGTTCGGGCACATCGGCCGCTGCCGGCGGCTTTTGGGCTGGTATCTGTATAGGCTTCGGCTTCTAGGCTCGGTCATCCCGCACGGTCATCAGCAGCGAGTCCACGAGTGTCCAGCGTCCCTACCTCTCTCGTAGCCGACCGTCAACGGCAGTCAATGGTCAACTGACCACCGAGGAATCGCGGGGCACACCGGGCAGGCATCAAATCGGCGACCGCCGTCAGCTCTGGGCCGTGAAGCTGTCATCGCGGGTCTGCCGTCGCGGCTCGTTCTGGTCGATGACTCACCCCATCAGCGTGGCTGAGGCCGGTGGGGGTGCAGTGAGGCATACGCGTGCGTGATCGGTCGACGCACCCGCCATCGTGGCTGACTGTCGTCGGCTGAGGTTCGTGTCACAATCGTGCCAGATGCGGAGGTCAGCCACGGTCAACGGCGGTGTCTTGCAGTCGAGTTGCCAGCCGCCCCGCCATGTGCCGAAGCCGCTGGTCACCCAGTAGGCAGTCGCGCCTCTCTCCTAATGCGGTGTTCCTCCGCGGTTCCATCGAGCGACCGTTCCTGGTGACGAAGTCCTCGCGGCGGTGCCTAGTCCGCTGGCTCGTAGCCCTCGTCCTCCTCCATGTCGCCACCACCGTCGTGCCAGGCCTCGATCTGCGCTTCAAGCATGCGCTGCCCCATCTCCCTCAGGAGCGACACCATAGGCGTGATCGCGACGATGCAGTGTCTGGGTAGGCCAAACCCCGTGGAGCCGGCCCCTCTGGAAACGGTGAGCCAGGTCAAGATGCAGGGTTCCTCGCCGAGGGGGACCCAGCCTTCGTGTGTCCGCAGTAGGTTGGCCGACTAACGGGGAGAAAGGATTCCCATGGACGCGCGGGCCACAGAGAGCTTCTACGTTCCGTCCGACGGGTCCAAGGACCGGTTCGTGCCTCCTCCGGGCAGGATGCCCCGGCTGCACCTGATCGAGTACCAGGGAGACCTCCGCCTCTGCGAGGACGAAACGGGCCTCCTGGTGGGACCGACGGACCAACGCCTCCACCTGGCGGGCCTATATGCCACGAACCTCCGGGGTGAGCGGTATTACGCGAAGGCGGCCCGGGAGGCCGACCTTCGGCCCGGTCGACTGGTGCGCCTTGTCCCCGAGCCCGACAACCCGAACGATCCCAACGCCCTCGCGGTCTACCCCGAGCAGGGGCCTGGCCCGGTCGGGTACGTGAACAAGGCGAAGGCCCGCTCATGGTCGAAGGTCCTGGCCCAGGGAGTCCGGCTCCGAACCATCACTCTCCGAGGGACCGGCCCGGGAAAACCTTGCGATGCAGTCGCGGTGCTCGCAGCTGATCCGAGGGTCATCGACCACATGCTTTCCCCACGGCCCATCGGACTGCCCACCCCAGTTTTCCTGCGGAGCCACTGACCGCGGCCCGGGCTGGTACCTCGCGCTCGCGAGGGCTGTTCCTTTTCCCGCGGACAGTATGGGGAACGGCTACCAGCGGACCGTTCCTTAGAGGGGACGCCCTGGGGAGTGAACGGGGAGTGGATCAAGAAAATAATGATTCGCTGCACCCGCGCCAACCAACGCACACCAAGGCTCTGACCTGCCCATATACTCAACGATCCTGGTCAGCAGTCTTTCCGCACATTATTCGGGACGAAGAGGTCGTGGGTTCAAATCCCGCCACCCCGACGCTGGTCAAAGGCCAGGGAGTATTAATACTCCCTGGCCTTTGTCGTGCCCAGGGGGCCAAACGAATTGGATCAGGCTCCCGCGGCGCCCTCTTCCGAGGCGGACGTCTGCTCCCCTTCCGGATCTTCGGCGAAGATGTCGTCCATGGCTTCGGCTGTGGCCGACCACACGCTTCGGCAGAGCGATGGTCCACCGGCTCTTCCGGGTCTTCGTCTCGCCGTGCTTGCGCACCGAGCGCCACACCGCGACGTGGGCGGGATGCCGTCCTTCGTCTCCAGGGAAACGTGATCCCAGGTGACGGGCGCGCCTCCTTCGCGCTGACACCGCTCAGCAGCGAGACCACGAGGCAGCGCGGTGCCGCTGATCGATCACCGTGTTGCAGGCCGAGCGGGCCTCGTCGTTCGCCATGTTCTCGGCGGTGACGGCCGGTACGCGCAGCGCCGTTCGTATCCCCTGCCGCGTCGTGCCGTCCATGGCGAAGATCCCGACTACGTACGGGACGCGCCCCCAGGAGCAGGCGGGATCCTCGCCGGTTCCACAAACCCGTTGGTCCCGTGTCGGAGGCAGGCACTAGAGTTCGATCCGTTGCGTGATGTTCACAGCAACCGTACAAAGAGCGCGGCCGGCCTCCGGACATCCGGGGCAGCGTGGCTGCGCCATTCCCGTGGGGGGAATCCAGCAGTGAGAACACGCTCTTTGGTGTCGGCGGCCGTTTCCGCCGCACTGGGCGCCGCGCTCCTCGCCGCGCCGACGCTGGCGTACGCGGACGGCGGCCCCGGGCAGGACCCGGCGGCCACCGCGACCACGAACCCGACGACCGGTCCCACGCCGACGGACACGCCCACCAGCACCCCGTCCGACACTCCTTCGGACACCCCGCTCCCGTCCGACCCGTCCATCGGCGAACCGTCGGACACCCCGACCTCCGCCGGTCCGACCCCGTCCGACACGCCCTCCGGCGACCCGACGCCCGACCCGAGCAGCCACGCGCCTGCCGACGGCACCGGCGCCCCGGTGTTCGGCAACGTCGGCTCCGACCCTTCCGACGCCGGCTTCCTGACGGTCGCCGTTTCCTCCGATTCGGCGGTCACCGAGGTGTCCGCCGACCTGACGGAGCTGCACGGATCGGCCCCGGCAACCGTCGCGGTCACCGGCTTCACGCTTGTCTCCGGCACGCCGCAGGACGGCGTCTGGCGCTCGCCGCGCATGTCACAACTGCCGTCCTACGGCAGCTACGACGTGACGGTCAGCGCCCAGGACAGCGACGGCGACAACACCACGTCGGCGCACGCCACCACCGTGGACGTCGAGCCGAAGCCGGTCTTCGCCGACCGCAGCATCAGCCCCGCCGTGCTCGACGTGGAGCACACGCACGTCACGCTCAGCGGCCGGATCTCGCTCTTCGACCCGATCACCGGCGACACCTCGCCGCTGGCCGGCCAGGCGCTGAGTGTGGTGGCCGAGTACTCCTACAGCGCCGTCACCGCCGCCGACGGCAGTTACGCGATCGACGTGGCACCGAAGTTGAACGGCGAGAACGCCACGTCCGTGCCGGTCTCCCTCTCCTTCTGGATCGTCAACCCCGACGGCACGAACACCTATGTGCTCGTCGACAGCAAGACCCTGCCGGTCGTGGTCAGCCCGAGCCGGATCCGGCTGGATCACTCCAGCGTCCAGATCAAGTTCGGCGCCAAGGCGTCCTCGTCCGGTGTCGTGGAGTACCTGTACGACGGCACCTGGCGCCCGGCCAAGGGCGTCGCACTCGACATGGGTTACTACGCCACGACGACCAGCGGTGACGGCGGGCGCTTCACGCTCACCGACCCGTACATCCCGTACGACGACGCCACGTTCACGGTCGAGACCAGCTCCGACAGCTACCTGGCCGACCCGTATCTGACCGCCTCGCACGCGCAGTTCAAGGTCGACGTCATCAACAAGACGAGCATCTGCTTCTGTTCGAGCTGGATCGACGAATACTCCGACCTGCACATCCAGGGCAGCATGACCGCCAGCAACGGCAAGGTGCCGCCGAACCGGAAGCTGTACCTCCAGCAGTCGGCCGACGGCAAGACCGGCTGGAAGTCGCTCGGCTGGTTCACCACGAAGTCCGACGGCACCTTCAACCTCGACGGGTACGTGGCCGTGCCGAAGGGCTACTGGCGGCTGTACTCGGCGGGCTCGTCGGACTACCAGCCCGGCTACTCCAACTCCGTGCACTTCAATCGCACCGCCACCCGGATCACCGGTTTCAACGCCGGGCCCGAGCCGGTGCGCAAGGGCCACACCGTGACCACCACCGGCACCTTGCAACGGCTGAGCGGCACGAAGTGGGTGGCGTTCGGCAAGCAGCGCGTCTACATCCTCTTCCAGGCCAAGGGCAAGAAGTCCTGGACGCAGTTGGGCTCCGTCAAGGCCGACTCGCACGGCCACTTCACCGCCCGCTTCACCGCGAAGCAGGACGGCACCTGGGTCGGGGTCTACCTCGCGTCCGGCTCCTACGTGGACGCCGAGAGCTACCACGACTACGTGGACGTGCGCTGAACAGCCTCTTGTGACGACCATCACGAAGGGCGCCCCGGGAACCTCCGGGGCGCCCTTCCCCTTTACGGCCGCGTGACTGCGCGGCACCAGGAGCTCCGCCTCCGTCCGGCCCGCATCCAGGTGAACGGGGAACACGTCGCCCAGCCGAAGGGCCTGGTGGTGCCGGTGTTGCGCCCTGCGGTGGAGCCGATGCCGGCGCAGACGTCCAAGGTCACACCAGGACAGAAGGTTCTGCCAGCGGCGTCAGCGCCTGAACCGCTCCCGCATGACCGCAACTTCCCAAGCCGGCGGTGTGCGGCGGGAGAGGCGAGGAAGACTGGGGCCGAGGCCTGTCTGCAGCCGTCGGCGGTAGGGACGGCCGGCGGCGGTCGCGGCGGTCAGGGGGTGCGGAGACTGGTGGTGTACACGTCCGTACGGTTCTGTGGTGCGCCGGAGTTGGTCTCGGTGAGCACCGGCCGTACTCCCTTGCCGTCTGCCGCCAGACCTTGGTAGTCACCGAGGAAGTAGCCCCCGGAGAACGGCGCCTGCAGCCAGTCGAAGATCCGCGAGATCCGTCGTTCGGTCCGGAGCTTCGGGTTTCCCTGTTGCAGCGTGGCCAGTTGGTAGGCGGTGGGCAGGGTGGTGGTGTTGCCGGGCTTGAGGAAGCGCAGGTCGTAGTAGGTGAGCGCGATCGTGCCCCGCTCGGCGACCGCGATCGACGGTGAGAAGGCCGGAACGCCCTTGGGGCTGATCAGCTCCGGGGTCCCCCAGGTGCGTCCGCCGTCGGTGGACCGCACAAGCTGGACGGCGTCGAACTTTCCGCCGGAGAAGTCCGAGCCCTCGTAGGCCATGTACAGCGTGCCCGACTTGGGGTCCACGGCCGGGCTCGGCAGAGTGGTCCCGTCGCGCAGCAGTTTGGTGGGGTCGTTCGGATCGACCTCCGGTACGGAGGTGTCCCGGGCCACGGCGACCGGGGCGCTCCAGGTCTCGCCGGCGTCGGTCGAGGTGACCATCTCGAAGTGGGCTTCGACGACGGTGCTCAGGTCGTCGGACTGGGTGATCCGGTCGAAGAAGTCGTACAGGGTGCCGGTGCGCCGGTCGACGACGACCACATGGCCGATGGTCTGGGTGTTGGGCACTGCGCTGGTGTCGACGAACGGTCGGGCCTTGCTCCAGGTGCGGCCGCCGTCGCGGGTGAGGGAGAGGTAGCCGGGACCGTCGAGGGAGCTGGGGCCGGGCGGGTCGTTGTCGAGGCGGTCCCAGACCTGGTAGGCGGTGCCCTTGCGGATCGGGTCGGCAGTGAGTGAGGGCTTGTCGTTGAAGAACGGCTGCTCGTCGACGTGCGTGGTGGTGAGGTTCCGCCAAGTACGGCCGCCGTCGCGGGAGGTGACTGCCAGAATGGCGGTGCGCGTGCTCTTCGTGAAGTCGACGCCCTCCCCGCCGGCGTAGACCGTGCCGTCCGGTCCGGTGCTCACCCAGGGGTCGGTGGCCCGTTCGTAGTCCGCGCCGCCGGGGGCGCACAGGCTGAACGGCAGCGTGCTCTGGTGGAAGGTGCGGCCGTCCGTGGTCCAGCCGGCCGCCAGGCCACGGGCACCGCCGTCGCTCCAGCGGTCCTGCTGGAACACGGTGACCACGCGCCTGGAGTCGCGCGGATCGACGGACAGGTACGGCTCGACCTCGGTGCCCGGGTAGACGATGCTGTCGGGGGACCTCGCTCCGATGGTGCACTTCGCGTACGGGTCGCCGTGGGACACCTTGACCAGCAGTGGTGTGGCGTCGGGGTGCTGTTCCGCTGCGGCGGGAGTCGTGCCGGTGACCGTGACGAGCAGGAGCGCGGCGGTGGTGACGGCGGTCAGGGGCAGGACTACGCGCATGCGGGATCTCCTCCGGGCCTGTCGGCCGGTGCCGGGGTACGGGACCGCCGTCATCGGGGCGGCCCGGGGCACGGAGGCGTACCGGAACGCGGGGGTGGGGCGACTCCGCTTGGTCCTTTTCGGCGGTGCGGCCGGTGCCCTTGATGGGCCGAACGGCGGAGTCAATCCCCGGGGTCATCCCCAAGGGCGTCGAGGAGCACGGCGGAGCCGGCCGGCGGGTGCACCGTGCCGGTCGGCGATGCCGGCGGATCTGCTCGTTTCCCGCGCCTGTTCAAGACCTGCCGAGTGTCGACGACGGTCGTGATCCATGGGGATGAGAAATGCGAACGACGTCGTCGGTCACTGTCGGCCTCCCCACCGGGGCCGCGTTGTGTCGGGGCGGGCCGGGGAGGGCGAGGAGGAGACGGGCCGTACGTGTCTCCGACCGGTGCCGGTGGGCGGCTGTCGCGCGCGGTCCTCTAGCGCGGTTCGTGGGCCGCCGCACGGCAGGCAGCGGTCGCGGCGCCGCCCGCCACTCCGGCCCCGTTCAGCCCGGTCACACAACTCTGCAGGTCTCCGACCACGCCTCGGCCGCAGGCCGCTGTGACGGAGCCGGAAGCGGTGGCACCGGCCAGTTCGGCCATCTTTGTGCAGGCGGGGATGTCCGCCCGGGCCGCGGGAGCGGCGAGGACCGCTCCACCGAGGGTGAGGGTCAGGCCGGTGAGGGCACCGGCGATACGGGTCGACGTGCGCATGGGACGCACCTGCCTTCCGGGTCGGCCGCGCGGTCCTGGTCCCAGTGGGCCGGACCCACGCGGTAAGGCCGCCTGGCGACGCTCGGTGAGTGGTGCCCCGGCCGAAGGAGAGGGCCCCGGACCGGATGAGACGCACTCGGACCTCCACTCACGGGCCCCTCACTCCAGCGTCGCATCCTCTCCCCCGCCCGTCCTGAGCACCCGTCTCCAGGCAACCGGCTTCGGTCGCTCCGTCAAGCGTCGGAGGGGTTACGGCGCCCGCCTGCCACGACTCGCGCGTCTGCTCACCGTCACCCATTCTGAGTAATAGGCCGTCCCTGGCACAGCCCGGTCGTCCCGAAGCACCGAACTACCGAACCAGGGACACGCGAGAGGAGAACGGCATGCGCACACGACGACTGCTTGGGCTCGCCCTCGCCACTGCCACCCTCGTCGGCATGAGTGCCGTCGGCGCCGCCACCGCTCAGGCAGCGACGCACCCTTCCATATCATCCGATGAGTGCACGGCCCAGGGCGGAACGGTCAGCGGGGGCGGCCCATACCTCCCGCCCTCGTGCAAGTTCCCCGACGGGCACTCGGAACGCATCACCTGAGCGCGCCGGACCGACTTGCAGACCCACAGGACCCGCCCGCCCCGCCCCCTCCGGGGCGGGGCGGGCGGGGCGGGCTGCTACGGGTTGAAGTTGAACGTGAAGTCCGGGGCGGTCACGGTGAACTCCAGCATGAGGATCGTCCGTGAGTTCGAGTCCGAGACGTTCGAACACCACTCGAAGGCGGTGTGCGGGACCGTCTCCTGGAATTTGTCCCGCCACTCGGTGCCGTTGCCCGCGAAGGCGTAGCAGTACCAGATCGGGTTGACGGCCTGTGCGTCACCGCCGTAGACGACGGCGGTCTCGCCGGGGCCGATCTTCCACCAGCCCTGCTTCCGCCAGTTGCTGCTGGCCGAGCAGTTGGGCAGGTACTGCTCGACCATCGTCCAGATTTCGCGCTCGTAGTTGTTCTTGAACCTCAGCGGCACGGCGCGCCTCCTACTCCCCGCCCGGCTGCCTGCGGGCAGCCGGGCTTCCGTCGGACCGGGTCAGGGCGTTGTGCGGGCTCGAATTGTCCGTCCCGCCGGGGCGAGCGCCGGATCGGCCGGCTGTGATGGCACGTTCCAGTGCCTCTTCGTCCGCGTCGGTTCTCGGATCGACCGCCTCGGCAGCCTCCTGTGACATGGGACCTCCTGTCTCCGTCGGTCAGATGCGGAGGAGAGGTTCCCCGGGGAAGGTTCGGCGTATCGCAGCGGGTGGGGAGGTGCCCCGTACGGGGGTCATAAACTCGTGGCGTCGACGCGGTCGGTGTTCGCCGGTGCGGCGGCCGACGGGTGGAGGGGAGGCACGCCGGTGTGCACGGTGGATCACGAGGCCGCGGCGGTGACCGCGACAGCAGCTCTGACCGCGGCCTACCCGCACCGTTGTGACCCCGCGCAACCGCGCAGCCGCAGAGTCAGCCGGACAGAGCTGTGCGGTCACCCCCGAGGGCGCATGCATGCGAAGTCCCGGGAGAAGTCGCGGGAATTGTCAGAGGGGAAGTCGGAGCAGAAGTCGGAGGGGGCTCGGCGGGCAGGCGGATTCGGAACAGGGCGCCCCGGCCGGGGGCGGTCTCCAGTTCCACGCGGCCTCCATGGGCGGTCACCAGGGCTGAGGCGATGGCCAGTCCCAGGCCGGCGCCGCCGCCTTCCTGGCGGCTGCGGGAGGTATCGACCCGGTAGAAACGTTCGAACACCCGCGCCGCTTGTGTCGGTGTCAGTCCTGGGCCGGAGTCGGCGATCTCGATCACGCAGCTGCCGTCGGCGGTGGTGCCGACCCCGATCCGTACCGGGGTCCCGGGCGGCGTGTGCGCGACGGCGTTGCCGATGAGGTTGGCGACCACCTGGCGCAGCGGGCAAGAAGGCCAAGAAGAAGGTCAAGGAGCACGACGAGAAGCACCACAAGCACGGCCACCACCATCACCACCACAAGCACGGTGCCAAGAAGCACGAGAAGTAGTCGCACAGGCCCACAGGTCGACGCCGGCGTGCGTCCATCGCGGCCCCAGGTGCGTGGACGCACGCCGGACCTTTCCGGCTCGGAAGGGGTGAGGGAAACGGAGCGCCGGCAGTACGTGCACACGCCAGGGGACACGCCTGCGGCCGGGCAGGTCCGTCACGCGCGGATGTCGCCCGCCGCGGCATTCCGCGCCTTCTGGCCGCCGGCGCGGACGAACCGTTCCACCGTGACGGCGTCGGTTCTCCTGCTGGTCGTCTCCGCCGGGTGCGACACCGCGGCCATCGGCATCGTCTCGTACCTCACCGACGACGTGCTGGCCACCGGCGACCTGGCGCGCTTCTGGCGGCCCGCCGAACTGTGGCTCGCGCTCGCCGGGTTGGGCGCCCTGGCGTCGTTCGGCGGCGGCTACCTCGCGAGTTGGGCCGGCCAGCACTTCCTGCTGGGCCTGCGCGACCGCAACTTCCGGCACATTCAGCAGCTTCCGCCGGACTTCTTCGACCGGAGCGGGAACGGTGACCTTGTCAGCCGGCTGACCGGTGACATCGGGGCCGTGGAGTCCCTGGTCACCGGCGCCCCCGTGGAATTCATGGCCTCGGCCGCCGGCGCCGCCTTCTTGGCCGCCGCCGTGTGGACCAACTGGCTGCTGGCCCTGGTGGCCTTCTCCGCGGCACCGGTGATCTGGCTCGTCACCGGCGCCTTCGCCGTCCGGGCCCGCACGGCCGGCCGGGCGGAGCGGGACAGCAACGGCGAGCTCGCCTCACTGCTGGAGGAGAGCCTGGCCAACATGCCGGTCGTGCAGGCCTACAACCAATGGAGCCCCTGCGCCGCCTGGCGGCCGGCCGGACCACGTTCCTCTCACCCACGACCTGCGGCTGACCGCCGATGCCGACCTGGTCCTCGAACTCGGCCACGGCTCCTTGCACACCCTCACACCGCGGGCCCCGGCCCGTGTCCTCGCCCACGCCGAGACGCCTCGACCGAAGCCGCGGGACACCGAATCGGACGGGGTTGCCAGGGCACCTGCCCACAGCGGGAGTTGTCGTCGTGCGGGCATGGCCTGAATATGGCGGTCTTGGCCAGAACCAGTACCGTTTCCCCAGCGTCGTACGGCTTGTGTGCCGACGGCCTGAACTGTGGGGGGACCACATGAGCGGCGAGATCTACTTCAGCAACAACTACCGGGACCTGTGCGTGCGTGACGGGACCGGTGCGGGCTTCCAGTTCGAGTTCTCCTGCTCGCGCTGCTACGACACCTGGCGCTCGCCGTTCGAGCCGTACGCCGGGGAGCGGGCCGCCACCTGGCTACGGAAGGGGGTCGACGTGGCCTGGGGGCTGCTCGGCCGTACCGGTACCGGGCTGACGTCGGCGGCCGACGGGCTGGCGGGGGCCGGCTACGGACGCGCCCGCGACCAGGCGTTCGAGCGGGCCATCGGTAACGCCCAGGGGCACTTCAACCGCTGCGCACGCTGCACGGACTACGTGTGCGGCCGCTGCTGGAACGCCGCCCAGGGCCTGTGCCTGCGCTGCGCGCCGGACACGGCGGCCGAGGCGATGGCGGCCCAGCAGCGCGGCCTCAACGACATGGCCTCGCAACGGGCCTACGCCGCCGGGCAGCAGGCCGGGCAGGGTTACGACCCCAACACGCCCCGGCAGCTGGTCTGCCCGCACTGCCGTACCGAGACCCACGGCGCCGCCTTCTGCTCCGGCTGCGGCCATCAACTGGCCCAGTCCGACCGGTGTTCCTCCTGTTCCGCCGCCGTGCCGGACGGGGCGGCCTTCTGCCCGGGGTGCGGTACGCGCAGGTAGCGTCCACCGGCGGCGGCCGCCGCCGGACTACCGGGCTACCGGGCCTCCCCGGCGGGCGCGGCCGGTGCGTCCGCCGTCCGGGCGGCCAGACGCGTCGGCGTCGGCGTCGGCGCCGATCGGATCAGATCGCGTTCGAGGGCGTCGAGGGCCTGGCGGGCGGCGGTGATGCGGGCGAGGAGGAGCGGGTGGTCGTCGGGCGGTCCGACGGCCGGGCGGGGTACCTCCTCCGCGCTCGCACCCGGCTCCGTGCCCGCACCCGCTCCCGGCTCCGCGCCCGCACCCGCTCCCGGCTCCGTGCCCGCCCCTGCCTCCGCCGCCTTCTCCATCTCCCGTGCCTCGTCGAGGGATGTGATGACCACGCCTATCAGGACGTTGACCAGAACGAAGGAGGCGATCAGGACGTACGAGGCGTAGTAGACGAGGCTCCAGCGGGAGAGCTCCAGGCCCGTGTGGACCGCGTCGCCGATGCCGTCCAGGGGCGTCAGGAGGAACAGGGTGAGGACGGCGCGGCCGATGGAGCCGTAGTGCCCGGGGTCGTGGTGGCCGAAGAAGACCCAGCCCACCATGGCGTACACGTACAGCAGCAGCGCGCCGACCAGCAGGAAGCTCAGTGTGCCGGGCGGGCTGCGGGCGACCGCGACCAGCACGATCCGCAGTTGCGGCAGGAAGCGCGCCGTCCGCAGGACCCTGGCCAGGCGCAGCAGTCGCAGCACGGTGGTGTTCTCGCGGACGACCGGCAGGAAAGCGCAGAGGACCACGGCGAGGTCGAACAGGTTCCAGGGGTCCTTGAAGAAGTCGCGCGGGCGCTCGGCGTGGGCGCCCAGGCGCAGCAGGATCTCGGCGGTGAACGCGGCCAGACAGGCGTGCTCGTCCAGCCATAACCAGCCGTGCCACTCCGCGACGACGCCGGAGTAGGTCTCCACGCCCAGCAGCGCGGCGTTCAGGAGGATCACGGCGAAGACGGTCAGGGCGAACCAGCGCGCCTCCGTGACGTCTCGGCACCAGCGGGCCTGGACCGTTTCCTCTCCGGCATCGACCTGCCCGTGCAGTGGCCGCGCAACTTCCTGCCGGCCTATCGCGACGGCCTGCTGGACTACTACGTCGTCACGGCGGAGCGTCCGCCGACGCTGCACGCCTGACCTGTACCGGGGGCGTGACGGTCACTCCCCCTCGGGCGTCGGCCCGCCGCTGCGCCCGCTCGGGTGGCGCGGGCGCGCGTGCCGCGTGGCTGTCCCGGCGTGGCCGAGCCGCCTTGATGATCATCGGTGGGTGACGATCCACGACGGCACTCGCAACGGGAAACCCGCGCACCGCACGCCGGTCGCCCGCGGGCCGGCCGCCCTGTCCCTGCTCTGCCTCCTGACGTCCCTGACGTCCCTGACATTCCTGTCGGCCGCACCGGCCGTTGCCGCCGCCGCGCCGACCGTCGCCGCCGCGCACGCCGAAGGCGCCCCGCCGCCCGGGCCGTTGACCGCGGCCGAGGCGGGCACGGCCGCGTACCTGGACTCGGTCCGGAGCGATCCCCGGTTGCTGCGCCACTTCTTCCTGCGGCTGCCCAAGGGCGGTGACCTGCACAACCACCTCTTCGGCGCGGTCAGGACCGAGTATCTGATCGAGCTCGCCGGCGAGGACGGGCTGTGTGTCGACGCGGCGACGCTGACCGCCGTCGTACCGCCCTGCGGTCCCGGTACCCGCCCGGCCGCCGATGCCCGTACCGACCTCGGCTTCCGCGAGGCGATCCTCCGCGCCTGGTCGATGTACGACTTCCCGCCGGACCAGAGCGGACATGACCATTTCTTCGCCACGTTCGACAAGTTCGGTCTGGTCCCCTCACTGAACCAGGGCAGGGTGCTCGCCGAGGTAGCCGACTCGGTCGCCGCACAGCACCAGTTCTATCTGGAGACCATGGTCAACCCGGCCTCCGACGGTGCCGAGCGGCTGGGGGACGAGGTCGGCTGGGACCCCGACCTGGCCGCGCTCCACGCCAGGCTCGTCGCCGGCGGCAGGCTCGACCGGCTCGTGGCCGACGCGCGCCAGGAGACGGACGGCGTCGACGCCGGGTTCCGGAGCGCCGCCCGCTGTGACGCCGGCCGTCCCCGGCCCGGCTGCCGGCTGACCGTGCGCCGGATCTACCAGGCCTTCCGCGGCGAGTCCCCCCAACGCGTCTTCACCGAACTGGCCCTGGGCATGCGGCTCGCCGAGCGTGACCCGCGGTTCGTCGCGGTCAACCTCGTCCAGCCCGAGGACGGGGAGAGCGCGCTCGAGAACTACAGCCTGCAGATGCGGATGGTGCGGTACCTGCGCACGGTCTACCCGCGCGCCCATGTCACCCTGCACGCGGGCGAGTTGCGGCCGGGACTGGTCAAGCCCGAGGACCTGCGGTTCCACATCAGGGAGGCGGTGGACGTGGCCGGCGCCGAACGCATCGGCCACGGTGTCGACCTCGTCCACGAGGATGACTGGCCGCGGACGGCCACCACGATGGCCGACCGGCAGATCGCCGTCGAGGTCCCCTTCACCAGCAACGCTCAGATCCTCGGCGTCCGCGGGGCCGAGCACCCCTTCGACACCTACCGTGCCTTCGGCGTGCCCGTCGTCCTCGCCACCGACGACCCGGGGGTGTCCCGCACCGACATCAGCCACGAGTACCAGTACGCCGCCGAGACCTACGGGCTGTCGTACCCGGAGCTGAAGGACCTGGCCCGCGCCTCCCTGCAGTACGCCTTCCTGCCCGGCCGGAGTCTGTGGCGGGGCAACCCGACCCGCGAGGGCTACCGTTCCGTGGCCGTCTGCGCCGGACAGCTCCCGGGCGGCGGGCGCCCGCCGGGCGCGGAGTGCCGCCGTCTGATCGCGACGAGCCCGAAGGCCGCCGTCCAGTGGCGCCAGGAGGTCGCCTTCGCGGCCTTCGAAAGTCCCTTCGAAAGTCCCTTCGTCCAGGGACGGCACCCCCACTAATCTGCACGCGTGACCACTGAGTTGACGCTGCTGCCCCGAGTCGCCTGCCGTGGACGGGAGATCACCGCGCCCCGGTTGCGCGGGCTGCTTGCGCTGCTCGCGGAGGATCTGCACGCCGGCTGCAGTACGGGCAGGCTGGTGGAGGGGCTGTGGACGGAGGAGCTGCCCGAGCGGCCCGGCAAGGCGGTGCAGATCCTGGTGTCGCGGCTCAGGTCGCAGCTGGGTGCCGAGCTGATCGTGAGTACGCCGACGGGATACCGGCTGGCCCTGGACGAGACACAGGTCGACAGTTCCGCGCTGCTGCTGCACGAGGCGGCGAGCGCCGAGCGGGCGCGGGCCGGGGATCACGACGGCGCCCTGGCACAGGCCGAGGCGGGGCTGGCGCTGTGGGACGGGAGCGTGGGCGCCGGGACGGGCGAGGAACTGCAC
Organism: Streptomyces sp. Ag109_O5-1; assembly: GCF_003814875.1. Lineage (GTDB taxonomy): Bacteria > Actinomycetota > Actinomycetes > Streptomycetales > Streptomycetaceae > Streptomyces > Streptomyces sasae. The sequence continues at coordinate 5,652,599 of NZ_RKQF01000001.1, forward strand.
GACCCCGTGGTGGCGCTGCGCGCCGACCGGGCCCGGGCGTTCCGTTCGCTGGTCCGGGCGCGGGCGCTCGCGCTCGCCCGGGTCGGGCGCCGGGAGGAGGCCGCCGCGCCCCTGGCGGAACTGGGCCGGGAGCTGCCGCGGGACGAGGAGGTGCTCGCCGAACTGCTGCGCTGCGAGGCCGCCACCGCGGGCCGGGCCGCGGCGCTGAACCGGTACGACGCCTACCGCCGCCGGCTGCGTGACGAGCTGGGCACCGACCCCGGGTCCCAGCTGAAGGCCGTGTACCAGGAGTTGCTGCGCGCGGAGGTGCCGCCCGCCCGCCACGGCGTGCCGCACGAGCCGAACCCGCTGCTGGGGCGGGACGCCGACATCGCCGCCGTGGCCGGGCTGCTGCGCGGCGCCCGGGTGGTCACCGTCATGGGCCCGGGCGGCCTGGGCAAGACCCGGCTCTCGCACGCGGTGAGCCGGGCGGCCGAGCAGCCCGTGGTGCACTTCGTGACCCTGGCCGGTGTCATCGCCGACGAGGACGTGACCGACGAGGTGGCCTCGGCCGTCGGCGGCGGGGACGGCCGGCAGCTTCCGGTCGGCAAGGACGCGGTGAGCGGGATCGTCGCGGCGCTGGGCCCCGGGCCGGCGCTGCTGGTCCTTGACAACTGCGAGCATGTGGTCGCCGGCGCGTCCGCTCTCGTACAGGCGCTGGTGTCGCGGTCGAAGGAGCTGCGCGTCCTGGCCACCAGCCGGGCTCCGCTGGGGCTGACCTCGGAGGTCGTGTACGCGCTGCCGGAGCTGTCCCTGGCGACCTCCGTCGAGCTCTTCGAGCAGCGGGCGCGGGCGGCCAGGCCCGGCGTGGACCTGCCGGCCGGGCAGGTGGCCGAGATCTGCCGGCACCTGGACGGGCTGCCGCTGGCCGTGGAGCTGGCCGCGGCCCGGGTGCGGGTGCTGTCGGTGGCGGACATCGCGCACCGGCTCCGGGACCGTTTCGCGCTGCTGCGCGGCGGTGCCCGGGACGCTCCCGAGCGGCATCGCACGCTGCGGGCCGTGGTCGAGTGGAGCTGGAACCTGCTGGAACCCGAGGGGCGGGCGGCGCTGCGCGCGTTGTCGGTGTTCCCCGGCGGCTTCGACGCGGACGCGGCGGAGTACGTGCTCGGCGGGAGTGGGAGCGGGAGTGGGAGCGAGAGTGGGAGCGACGGCGGGGGCGGGGCCGGGGGTGCGCTGGATCTGCTGGAGCAGTTGGCCGCCCAGTCCCTGATCAAGGTGGGGGAGAGCCCTTCCGGGGTGCGTTTCCACATGCTGGAGACGCTGCGGGAGTTCGGCGCCGCGCGGCGGGCGGAGGCGGGAGAGGAGGAAGCGGTGACGGGCCGGTTCCTCTCCTGGGCCCGGGACTTCGGCCGGGTGCACCATGACGGGATGTACGGCGCCGACGCGTTGGCCTCCTTCGAGCGGGTCCGTGTCGAGCAGGACAACCTCGTCCTGGCGTTGCGGCACGCCCTGGCCGGTGCCGACGGCCCGGCCATCGCCGCCGTCACCGCCGTCCTGGCCTCGCTGTGGTCCATCGGCAACAGCTACACCCGGTTCGTCGCCCTCGCCGCCGAGACCGGCGGGCCGCTGTCGCACTTCCACCCGGGGCCGGAGCACCCCGAGGACGTGGAGGCGGCCCGCAGCGCGGCGGTGCTGTGCGCGGCCGGCCTCTTCATGGGCTACGGCCCGCACGCCGTACGCCAGCTGGTCACGCTGCGCCGTCTGCCGGCCGCCCCGCCGGACACCGTGCCGCGGGCCCTGGCCGTCGTGCTGGGTGCCGTCCCGGACATCCACCCGCCGCGGTACGCGGAGCTGCAGGAGCTGTGCGAGGCCGACGAGCCGCTGCTGGCGGGCATCGCCGCGGGCGTCGCCAGCTACCTGTGGGAGGCGTCGTACGAGACGGAGCGGGCGCTGGAGTACGCACGCCGGATGCTCGCCGCGGTGGCGCCGCTCGGCAATCCGATCATGGCGCTGCTCGCGCACGGGCGGATCAGCGAGTTGTGTCTCAAGACGGAGCGCGGCGCGGAGGCGTACGACCATCTGCGGGCCGCGGAGGCGCTCGGGGACATCGGCGCCTGGTCGGACGCGATCGGCATCCGCTACGGGCTGGTGTCCGCCTGTCTGCAGCGCGGGGACGTCGACGAGGCGGAATACTGGCTGGGCCTCGCCGCCCCGGACCGGCAGCCGGAGTCCGCCCAGGCCTTCACCCCGGAACTGCTGCAGGCCCGGGCGGAGATCGCCCTGGCCCGGGGGCTGACCGAGGTCGGCCTCGGCCTGTGGCGGCAGGCGGCGACCGGGATACGGGAGTACAGCCTGCTCCAGGCCGGCGATCCCTTCCTGGACTCGTGGTCGCTCCAGATACAGGCGGCCGCGCTCGCCGCGCACGCGCAGCACGGCCGGCTGGAGCCGGTGGCCCAGCTGGCCGAGCACCTGCGGAAGCGGCTGCTCGGGATGCTGTCCGGCGCCCCCGGTGCCGGGGATCTGCCGGAACAGCCGGTGTACGGCTCGGTGTTGCTGGCGCTCGGCTTCACCGGGCTGGCCCGGGGCGACACGGCGGCGGTACGGCTGCTGGCGCTGGCGGAGCGGATGCCGGTGATGCGGGACCTCCCCACCGTGTCCTCGGCGCGGTCCCGGCAGGCGGCCGAGAACGCCGACAGGGCGGCTTACGCCGAGGCGATGTCGGCGTACGCCACCCTGGGGCAGGAGGAGCTGCGGGCCGCGGCCCTGCGTGAACTCACCGCCGCGGCTCGGGGTTGACGCGAGGTCACTGGCGCGGCTCACGGTTGAACTGCGCCTTGGACCAGAGGTAGCCCAGCACGCTCAGCGCCAGGCACCAGCCGACCGCCAGCACCGCGTTCTTCGTGCCGATCCCGCTGCCCAGCAGCAGACCGCGCAGGGTCTCGATGGCCGGCGAGAAGGGCTGGTACTCGGCGAACCAGCGGAACCCGCCCGGCATCGCGTTCACCGGCACGAACGCGCTGGACAGCAGCGGCAGCATGGTCAGCGGCATACCGAGGTTGCTGGCGCCCTCGGCGTTCGGGCTGGCCAGGCCGATGCCGACCGCGATCCAGGCCAGGGCGAGGCTGACCAGGGCCATCAGGCCGGCCGCCGCGAGCCACTCCAGCGGTGTGGCGTTCGGCCGGAAGCCCATGGCCACCCCGATGCCCAGGATCAGCGTCAGGGCCAGCATGGTCTGGATCACGGTGCCGATCACATGGCCGGTGAGCACGGAGGCGCGGGAGATGGCCATGGTGCGGAACCGGGCGATGATGCCCTCGGTCATGTCGGTGGCCACGGACACGGCGAGGCCGAGCGAGGTCATGCCCACGGTCATCAGGAGGATGCCGGGGACGATGTAGGCGATGTACTCGGAGCGGTCCGCGTGGCCGCCGGCCATGCCCGCGCTCATCACGTTGCCGAAGACGTAGACGAAGAGCAGGAGCAGCATCACCGGGGTGAGCAGCAGGTTGAGGGTGAGGGAGGGGTAGCGGCGGGCGTGCAGGAGGCTGCGCCGCAGCATGGTGAGGTTGTCGCGGAGGGCGGTGGCGGGGGCACTCATCGGGCGGTCTCCTTGTCGGTGGCGGTGACCGGGGCGGTGCCGGTGACCGGGGCGGGGGCCGGGTCGGACGTACCGGTCAGGGCGAAGAACACGTCGTCCAGGTCCGGGGTGTGCACGGACAGCTCGTCCGCCTCGATGCCGGCGGCGTCGAGCCAGTCGAGGATGGCGCGCAGCTCGCGCTGGCTGCCGCCGCTGGGGATCTGCAGGGTGAGGGACTCGTCGTCCCGGGACGCCTCGCGCAGCGCGGTCGCGGCCCGTTCGTACGACGCCGGGTCGGAGAACCGCAGCCGGACGTGGCCGCCGGGGACGAGCCGCTTGAGCTCTTCGGCGGTGCCCTCGGCGACGATCCTGCCGCCGTTCAGCACCGCGATGCGGTCGGCGAGTTCGTCGGCCTCCTCCAGGTACTGGGTGGTGAGGAAGACGGTGACGCCGTCGGTGACGAGCTCGCGGATGATCTGCCACATGGTGTGGCGGGCGCGCGGGTCGAGGCCGGTGGTGGGCTCGTCGAGGAAGATGATCCGCGGGCTGCCGACCAGGGTCATCGCGATGTCGAGGCGGCGCTTCATTCCGCCGGAGTAGGTGGAGGCGGGCTTCTTCGCGGCCTCGGTGAGGTCGAACCGCTCCAGCAGTTCGGCGGCGACCCGCCGTCCCTCGCTCCTGGGGAGGTGGTGCAGGTCGGCCATCAGGAGCATGTTCTCCTCGCCGGTGATCAGTCCGTCCACGGCGGAGAACTGTCCGGTGACCCCGATCCCGGCCCGTACCGCCTGGGCCTCGGCGGTGAGGTCGTGCCCGGCGACCCGGGCCTGGCCGCCGTCCGCGGAGATCAGGGTGGAGAGGATCTTCACGGCGGTGGTCTTGCCGGCGCCGTTCGGGCCGAGGAGCGAGTAGATCGTGCCGGCCGGCACCCGGATGTCGATGCCGTCGAGGACGGTCTTGTCGCCGTAGGACTTGCGCAACCCGGTGGCTGCGATGGCGGGTTCGTGGTCTGTCGTCGTCATGCCGCAGAGCTTGCGGCCGCGGCGGTTCAGAACGGCTTCAGCCCGGTTTCAGCCGCTGATACCGGCCGTCACACCGCTGAAACGGCAACGGGGCCCTTTCCATACCTTTCCCATAGGAATAGTGGTTTAGGTGCCCGCCATGGATTCCACCGGCCCGATCGTCATCGCGGGAGCCCTGGTCGGCTTCGCCGTAGGACTCACCGGCATGGGCGGCGGAGCCCTCATGACCCCGATCATGGTCATGGTGTTCGGGGTGAACCCCACGGCGGCCATCGGCAGCGACCTGGCCGCGTCCGTGTTCATGAAGCCCTTCGGCGCGCTGGTGCACCAGCGCGCGGGCACCGTCCGCTGGGACATCGTGCGCTGGCTGCTGCCCACCGCCGTCCCGGCCGCCGTCGGCGGCGTCTTCCTGCTCCGCGCCCTCGGCGACGGCGCCGAACTGCAGCAGCGCGTCAAGTACGTCGTCGGTACGGCGCTGATGCTGGCCGTCGCCGGGATGCTCGCCCGCCTCTGGCTCGACCGCCGCCGCGCCGGCAGCGACACCGAGGACGCCCATGTTCCCGTGCGGCCCGTGGCGACGCTGCTGCGTTCGACAAGGCCGTCAAGGTCGCCCGCGCCTACGCGGCCAAGCACCCCGACACCCTGGTCGTCACCACCGCCGACCACGGCCACACCAGCCAGATCGTCCCGCTGGAGGCCACCCCGCCCGGCCTGTCCTCGACCCTGGTCACCGACGAGGGCCAGCAGCTGAAGGTCAACTACTCGACCAACACCCCGGGGCAGTCGCAGGAGCACACCGGCACCCAGGTCCGTATCGCCGCGCAGGGGCCGTTGGCCTACCGGGTCCTCGGTGTCACCAACCAGACCGACCTGTTCACCACGATCCGCGAGGCCCTGCGCCTGCGCTGACCGGCCGCACGGGCCGGGGGAGGACGGCCGCCACCGACCTCCCCCGGCAACCGCCCCCCATCGCGGCCCTCCTCTGCCATCACCCGATCCCCCCACCACGCCCGCCCCCCACCACGCCCAGCCTCCCCACCACGCCCGGCCTCCTCGGCGTCGCCCTCCGCAGCCGCCCTCAGCTCCGTCGGCGCGGCACGGTAAAGTATCTTTAAAGAAATAGCAAAGGACCAGTCGGACGAGACAGACGAGACAAGGGAGGAAGCCTTGGGTGCGCCACGCCTGAGCAGGACGCCATTGCCGGGAATCGGGGTCCGCTACGACCTCACCACACGGGAGCAGGGCAGGGTGTCCGTGGTCGCGCACCGGGACGGCTCCCGGATCCTGAGCGCCTACCGCCAGGAGGACCCCGACGCCTGCGCCCTGTCGGTACGGCTGTCCTCGGGAGAGACCGCGGCGCTCATCGACGCGCTGATGCCGACGCACCACAGCCCGAACCTGCTCTCCACCACCGACCTGGGGCTGGTGGCCGAGCGGATCGAGCTCACCGCCACGTCGTACTGGAACGGCCGGCTGCTCGCCGAGACGCGGATGCGTACCGAGACGGGCGTCTCCATCGTGGCCGTGCTGCGCCGCGCCGAGGCGGTCCCCTCCCCCACGCCCGACTTCCGGCTGGCCGGCGGGGACACGCTCATCGTCATCGGCACCCGCGAGGGCGTCGACGCGGCCGCCGCGATACTCGGGCGGGAGTGAGCGCGTGCACGACTCCTCCGTGTTCCTCATCGAGTTCGGAGCGATCATCCTCGGCCTGGGCCTGCTCGGCCGGCTCGCCGGACGCTTCCGGTTCTCGCCGATACCCCTCTATCTGCTGGCCGGGCTCGCGTTCGGCGAGGGCGGGCTCTATCCCCTCGGCACCAGCGAGGAGTTCGTGGCGATCGGCGCCGAGATCGGCGTCATCCTGCTGCTCCTCATGCTGGGCCTGGAGTACACCGCCAGCGATCTCGTCTCCAACCTCAGGACCCAGTACCGGGCGGGCCTGGTCGACGCCGCGCTCAACGCGCTGCCCGGCGCCGCGATGGCGCTGCTGCTGGGCTGGGGACCGGTGGCGGCCGTGGTGCTGGCCGGTGTCACCTGGATCTCCTCCTCCGGGGTGATCGCCAAGGTCCTGGGCGACCTGGGACGGCTCGGCAACCGGGAGACCCCGGTGATCCTGAGCATCCTGGTGCTGGAGGACCTCTCCATGGCGGTCTACCTGCCGATCATCACCGCGCTGCTGGCCGGCGTCGGCCTGGCCGCGGGCAGCCTGACCCTCGCGATCGCGCTAGGAGTCGCCGGGCTGGTCCTGCTGATCGCCGTCCGCTACGGCAGGCACATCTCCCGGTTCGTCTCCAGCGACGACTCCGAGAAGCTACTGCTGGTGGTCCTGGGCCTGACCCTGCTCGTCGCGGGCATCGCCCAGAAGCTCCAGGTCTCCGCCGCGGTGGGCGCGTTCCTCGTCGGCATCGCGCTCTCCGGTGAGGTGGCGGAGGGCGCCCACCACCTCCTCGCGCCCCTCCGCGATCTGTTCGCCGCCGTGTTCTTCGTCTTCTTCGGCCTGCACACCGACCCGGCGAGCATCCCGCCGGTGCTGGTGCCCGCGCTCGCGCTCGCGGTCGTCACCGCGCTGACGAAGATCGCGACCGGGTACTGGGCCGCGAAACGCGCCGGCATCTCGGCGAAGGGCCGCTGGCGGGCGGGCGGCACGCTGGTGGCCCGCGGCGAGTTCTCCATCGTCATCGCCGGCCTCGCGGTCACCGCCGGCATCGAACCCTCCCTGGGCCCCCTGGCCACGGCCTACGTCCTGATCCTCGTCATCCTCGGCCCCCTCACGGCCCGCTACACGGAACCGGTGGCCCGCCGCCTGACCCGCCGGGCCAGGCCGACCGATCCCCATCCGACCAACGCCCCGGTCCCAGAGACCAAGGTGACCGACCAGGACGCGGTGGGCCAGGTCTGACCCTCAAGGGACGACGGACACCTCGGCCCACACCGTCTTGCCCACGGGGTGACGAGGTGCCGTTCCCCAGCACAGGGACGCCGACGGGCCGCTTAACTCGGCTCGCTGTCGCGCCTGCTGCAGCCACGGCAGCAAGGAGGAGGATCCACCAGTGAGCCAACAGCCATTGCACGTTGAGCCGCCCGCCGCACCGGGCGACGCCGGCTCATCGGACCGCCCCGCGGACAACTTCTTCTCCAAGTGGGTGGTCACTGACGCACGGCGTAGTGCTGCCAAGCACCCCATGTGCCGAGGTTCCCGGTGTCCTGGCCGCTCGGGACGTACTCGGCCCGGATCCGGAACCGGCTCCCCGTCGACCTGGTCAGCGTCACGCTCGTGGCGGTGGTGCTCCGGGACGTCAGCGCATGGCACGCGGAGGTGGACTCGGTGTGCCAGGCGCCGGACGTGTAGCGCTGGATCTGGAAGCGGACGCACTGGCTCGGCTTGGCCGGGGCGACCGTGACGTCCAGCTTCGCCTTGGCCGTGTGGTGGTAGACGCGGTAGAGGGTGCTGCCGTAGTGGGTGGTCGTGTAGGAGCCGGTCAGGGACTCCGCGACCCGGGCCCGTGCCGTCACCGTCCTGGCCGCCGTGGCGGGGGCGTTGTGGTCGTCGCCGGCGAACTCCGCGGTGAACGTGGTCTTTCGGGTGACCTTGTACGTCGCCTTCAGATCACCGTTGGCGTCCACCTGTCCCGTCGTGACCAGGGTCTTCTTGCCGTCGTACGGCTGGGCGTAGAGCGAGACGGTGCGGTCGGCGTCCGTCGGGCCGAGGTGGGCGGTGAGCTTCGTCGTCGCGCCGTAGTCGTACGACGACGTGTTCGTGGCGAGGGTCAGATCGGTGGCCGCGGGCGGGAGCTGGTACGGGACGGTGAACGTGTACGCGGCGGTGGGGGAGTGGTTGCCCGCCGCGTCCACCGCTTGGATGTACAGGGTGTGAACGCCCCAGGACAGTGCGCCCGTCAGGCTCGCTCGGCCCGCCGCGTCGGCCGGCAGCTGGGCGGCGCCGTTGCCGGGCTCCTGGTCCAGGCCGTAGACGAAGTGGTCCAGGCCGCTGGCCGCGCAGTCCGGGGTGCCGGCCGCCGCGCAGCCCGCGGGCAGGGACTCGGCGGAGGAGATGCTGAACGTGGTGGGCTGACCGGCCGCCTTCTTCGGTGTCCCGGTCCCCACCGGCGGGAAGTCGGGGTTGGCGACGGTCGGGGTGGCCGGCGCGCTGCCGTCCACGCGGAAGTAGCAGGCGTCGGTCGGGTTCGAGTAGGACGTGCCGTCGTACGTCGAGGCGTCCCAGCCGTAGGTGTGACCATCCGTCAGAGGCAGCGGGACGTAGACGGACTGGGAGGAGACCACCGGCACACGGTCCACCGAACCGTCCGCCGACTGGCCGCCGTCCGCATCCCAGGCGTGTACGACGCCCTGGTACGACACCCCGTTCACCGTCGGCCGCGGGATGCCGATCGTCTCGTAGAAGCCCGCGGGCGGCGGGGTGGAGACGGTCTCCCAGACCGGGCTGCCTTGGCTGCCGCAGCTCGTGCCGGCCGGCACGGTGGGCGTCGGGAGTGCCGGGTCGACCGGAGTGCCGTCGGCTGCCGCGACCGCGGGCAGTGCCGTCACCAACGCGCCTGCCAGCAGAAGGGCGAGCCCGTTCCTGCGTCTGTTCACCGTGTTGTCCTCCCCCTGTACTGCGGTCCCCAGCCGCAGAGCAGGCGGAGCGTAACACCGGCTTCGAATGATCCCGGTAATTCTTGATCAAGCGTTTACGGGAGTCCGTCAGTTCCGGTCCTCAGTTGTTCCAGCTCTCGTCGTACGGGTCGGACGGTACCGGGATCGGCTTGGCATCGGTGACGTTCAGGTAGGGGATCGGGCCGTTGTTCACCGGGTCGTGGGTGACGCGGGCGGTGTACGTGCCCGTCACCTGGAGCCAGGCGTCCGGCTGGAGGACCGGGGGGATCTTGCCGGTGAGGGCCACCTTCACCGGCTGGGCGTCCGCCGCGCAGCAGTTGAGGGCCATGCGGACCAGATACGGGCTGCCCTTGGCGTCCAGGGCCACGAAGCCGGCGATGCTGACGCTGCGGCCGTGGAACGAGCGGCCGTGGTCGTACACTGCACGGCCCGCGTAGTCGACCAGGTTGAGGGGGATCGGGTCGCCCTTCGGCAACTTCATGTAGCCGTACGGCTGTTGCAGGGCGGTGCCGGCGCGCACCGCGCTGTAGGAGCCGAGCGCGGGCGGGGCGACGAGGATCAGGGCCAGGAGGGGGAGGACCAGGAGCCAGGAGATGCGGGGTTCGGGGTGGGCGTGGTCCTGGTCGGACTTGGCGCGGTTGCGGGCGCGCCACTCGTACCAGGCCGTCGTCAGCGCCGAGACGATCAGGACCGCGCCGGCCGCGAGGATCAGCGGCTGCAGGCCGGCCTTCACATAGCGCAGGTAGAGGTTGGTCGTGCCAGCGTGCAGCAGGGCCGCCCCCACCAGGAACATCACCGCCGCCTGGGCCTGCCGGTTCACAGCAGCACCGCCCCGGTCAGGAGCGCGCCCGCGATCGCGGCGACGAAGGTGGCCGGGGCGAAGCGCAGGGCGAAGCCGCGGCCGAAGGTGCCCGCCTGCATCGCGAAGAGTTTGAGGTCGATCATCGGGCCCACGATCAGGAACGCCAGCTTGGCGGTGAGGGAGAACTGCGTCAGCGACGCCGCCACGAACGCGTCCGCCTCCGAGCAGATGGACAGCAGCACGGCCAGGATCGACAGGGCCAGGATCGCGACCACCGGGTTGGCGGCCGCGGTGCGCAGCCATTCCGCCGGGGCCACCGCCTTCAGGGTCGCCGCCGCCATCGCGCCCAGGACCAGGAAACCGCCCGCGTGCATGGTGTCGTGGCGGACCGAGGACCAGAACGCCTCGCCCTTGGTCTCGCCGTGGTGGTGCGCGTGCGCCGGCAGGCGCAGCCAGTCGGTACGGCCGAGGCGCTGCCACAGCCAGCCCATCGCGCACGCCACCAGCAGGCTGCCGCCGAACCGGGCCAGCACCATCTCGGGGTTGCGCGGGAACGCCACCGCGGTCGCCGTCAGCACGATCGGGTTGATCGCGGGGGCGGAGAGGAGGAAGGCGATGGCCGCGGCAGGGGTGACACCCCGGCGGACCAGGGCGCCCGCCACCGGGACCGACGCGCACTCGCAGCCCGGGAGCACCACACCGGCCAGACCCGCGACCGGGACCGCGAGCGCCGGGCGGCTGGGCAGGGCGCGGGCGAAGAAGGCCGGCGGGACGAAGACCGCGATCGCCGCGGAGAGCAGCACGCCGAGGACGAGGAAGGGGAGCGCCTGGACGACCACGGCCACGAACACCGTCATCCAGCTCTGCATCACCGGCGTCGACAGCGCGCCGCGCACCGGACCCTGGAAGACCACGACCAGGAGCAGCAACAGGGTCAGGGTCAGGGGGGAGTTGAGATGCCAGCCCTCCTGGTCGGGGCGGTTGCCACGGCCGGGATGCTCCTGGTGCGGTGCCGGCCCGGGCGGGGCGGCTTTCTCGGTGACGGCCACGGGACGGATACCTCCGGCACTTCGGTCAGATCCGGGATTATGCTCCCTTCCCTTCCCTACGGGTGGTCAGGGGGCGCTGTTCACTCCGTTGCTGGAACCATGCGTCCTGTTGAGGCACTCTTTTCCCTCGTGGGGAGCGTTCCGAATCAGGGTGGTGGCGGCCGGGCGCCGATGGTGGTGTGCGGGGACGACGGACTCGCGCACCGGCTGGCGGCGGAGTTGCGCGGTGTCTACGGCGAGCAGGTCACCCTTGTCGTGCCGCCGGACGTGCGGATCGCCCGGCCGCCGGTCGTCGGACGGGCCCGGGCCGCGTCGGCAGCACTGCTCGACCGGGTGGTCAGCGCCGCCGTCGGGCGGGCCAACGGCAGCGGTGGGAACGGCGGTGCCGCCGTCGCCGGTGAAGGGCCCCGCGGGGAGCGGGTGCTGGAGGCCGAGGAGGCCACCGAGGCCGTGCTCGCCGAGGCGGGCGTGGACCGGGCCGCCGCGCTCGCCCTCGTCTACGACGACGACGAGACCAACATCCGTGCCGCCCTCACCGCCCGTCGGCTGAACCCGCGCCTGCGGCTCGTACTGCGGCTCTACAACCGGCGGTTGGGGCAGCACATCGAGGAACTCCTCGACCAGGCTGCCGCGTTGGCGATCGGGGACCCGGACGGCGGGGCGAGTGACGCCTCCACCATCGTGCTGTCCGACGCCGACACGGCCGCGCCCGCGCTCGCCGCCACCGCGCTCGCCGGGACCGGCAAGGTCGTCCAGACGGACGGGCTGGTGCTGCGGGCCGTGGAACGCCCGCCGGGTGCCGTGCCGCGGCAGGACGCCGGCCGGGGACTGTGCACGCTCGCGCTGCTCTCCACGAACCCAAGCGGTCCCGACCTGGTCGAGGGCGTCGGGGAGCAGCGGCCGCAACTGCTCCCCGACGACGAGGAGGTGCGGGCCGCGGGCGAGCGGGGCGTGCTGGTGCTGGAGCAGGTGTCGTCCGCCGCGGACGCGGCTTCGCCGGCGGGCCGTGGGGCCGGGGTGGGGGGCGGGGTCGTACCGGCGCTCTCCTCGCTGTTCTCGCGGCGGCTGCGGTGGTCGCTGGCCGGGCTGGTGGGGTGTGTGGTCGCGCTCGCGGTCGCGTTGTCGGTGGTCACGGGGATGCATCCGGTACGGGCCTTCTACTACACGCTTCTCGACATGTTCGCCATCGACAATCCCGCGATCGGGCAGTCGCTCGGGCGGCAGATCCTCCAGCTGCTGTCCGGGTTGATGGGACTGCTGTTGCTGCCGGTGCTGCTGGCTGCCGTGCTGGAGGCGCTCGGGACCTTCCGGACGGGGTCCGCGCTGCGGAAGCCGCCGCGGGGGCTCAGTGGGCATGTCGTGCTGCTCGGGCTGGGGAAGATCGGTACGCGCGTGCTGACGCGGCTGCGTGAGCTGCACGTCCCTGTCGTGTGCGTCGAGTCCGACCCCGACGCCCGGGGGCTGGCGGTGGCGCGGCGGCTGCGGGTGCCGGTGGTGTTCGGGGACGTGACCCAGGAGGGCGTCCTGGAGGCCGCCAAGATCCATCGGGCGCAGGCGCTGCTCGCGGTGACCAGCGCGGACACGACGAATCTGGAGGCCGTGCTGTACGCGCGGGCCGTGCGGCCGGATCTGAAGGCAGTGCTGCGGCTGTACGACGACGACTTCGCGACGGCCGTGTATCGGACGCTGCGGGCCGCGCATCCGCGGGCGATCACCCGGAGCCGGAGTGTGTCGTATCTGGCGGCGCCGTCCTTCGCGGGGGCGATGCTGGGGCGGCAGATCCTCGGGGCGATTCCGGTGGGGCGGAAGGTGTTGCTGGTGGCCGCGCTGGATGTGGCCGGGCATCCGCAGTTGGAGGGGCGGAGTGTGGAGGGGGCGTTTCGGGCGGGGGCGTGGCGGGTGCTGGCGATCGAGGGCCGGCAGGGGGTTGCCGCGGGGGAGTATGTGCTGCGGGGTGGGGATCGGGTGGTGGTCGCCGCGACTCGGAGGGGGCTGGCGGAGTTGTCGGGCCGGGTGCCGCCCACCCACCCACCCGACTCGCTGAGTTGAGAGGTGGGGGTGGGTGGGTTGCGGGTCGTGGAGTGCGTGCGGGTGGGTGGGGGGCTGGTCGCGCCCACGCGGCGGAGCCGCATATGGATACAGCCCCGCGCCCCTAAAGGGGCGCTTCAGTCCCGCGCGCCCAGAGCTTCGCCCCGCACCCGGCGCCCAGAGCTTCCCAGCACATCCAGCACATCCAGCACTTCCCCGCGCACCCGGCACCCAGAGCTTCCCCTCGCACCCCACACCCAGAGCTTCCCCGCACGTCCAGCACCCAGAGCTTCGCCCCGCACCCGGCGCCCAGAGCTTCCCCGGACGTCCAGCACCCAGAGCTTCGCCCCGCACCCCACACCCAGAGCTTCCCCGCACGTCCAGCACCCAGAGCTTCGCCCCGCACCCGGCGCCCAGAGCTTCCCCGGACGTCCGGCGGCCAGTGGTTCGCCGGACGTCCGGCGGCCGGAGGTTTCGCCGCGTGTCTGGAAGCGAGGTGCCGGGCCTCGGCTTCGTTCGAGGGGCTCGCCTCAGTCCGTCGGTACTGTCGCCGTAGGCGCGAGGTGCCGCTCCGCGAACTCCATCTCCAGGCGGAGTTGTTTGATGCGTTCGTCGACCACCAGGGAGCCGTGGCCCGCGTCGTAGCGGTAGACCTCGTGCGGGGCCGAGCGGGCTGCCAGGCGGTTGACGTAGTTGTCGATCTGGCGGATGGGGCAGCGGGGGTCGTTGACGCCGGCCGAGATGTAGACGGGGGCCTTCACGTCGTCGACGTAGGTGAGGGGTGACGAGGCCGCGAAGCGGTCGGGGACCTCTTCCGGTGTGCCGCCCAGCAGCGTGCGGTCCATCGCCTTCAGGGACTCCATCTCGTCGTGGTACGCCGTGACGTAGTCGGCGACCGGGACGACCGCGATGCCCACCGCCCAGGACGCGGGCTGGGTGCCCAGGCCGAGGAGTGTGAGGTAGCCGCCCCAGGAGCCGCCGGTCAGGATCAGCCGGTCGGGGTCGGCGAGGCCGGACTCGACCGCCCAGTCCCGGACCGCGGCGACGTCCTCCAGCTCGATCAGGCCGATGCGGTGCTTCAGCGCGTCCGTCCAGGCCCGGCCGTAGCCCGTGGAGCCCCGGTAGTTGATGCGGACCACCGCGTAGCCGTGGTCGACCCAGGCCGCCGGGCCCGCCGCGAAGCTGTCGCTGTCGTGCCAGGTCGGGCCGCCGTGCAGGTCGAAGACGGTGGGGAGGGGGCCGGTGGCGCCGGCCGGCTTCTGGATCAGGGCGTGGATGCGGCCGCCGGGTCCCTCCACCCACGCGTCCGAGACCGGGACCGACGGCGGGCACCTCATCCCGGGCGGGTCGAGGACGATCTCGCCCGTCGTCGAGCGGACCACCGGCGGCTCGGCCGCGGACGACCAGAGGTATTCGACGGTCCCGTCCGGGCGGGCCGTGGCCCCGGAGACGGTGCCCGGCGGGGTCGGAACGGGCTCCAGCTCGCGCGTGGCCAGGTCGTAGCGGAAGAGTTCGCTGCGCGCCTCGAAGCTGTGCACGATCAGCAGCGCGCCGCCGTCCGGGAACCACTCCGCGCTCACGTCACCCGGCAGGTCGAGGGCCAGGTCGGTCTGCCCGCCGGTGGCGACGTCCCAGACCAGCGGCTCCCAGCGGCCCCGCCGCTGATGGCCGATGAGCAGCCGCAGGTCGCCCTCGACCGGGGCGAAGCCCAGCACCTCCAGGCCCAGCTCCTCGGTGCCGCCCTTCGTGTCGTCCAGCTCCGCCAGCGTCGTGCCGTCCGGACGGACCACGCGGAGCGCCGAGTGCATCGCGTCACCGTGCTCGGTGTGCTCCAGCGCGATCACCGAGCCGTCGTGGGAGAGGTCGCCGACGCCCGCGGACTCGGGGTGCCGGTAGATCTCCAGCGGCTCCTCCCCCGCTCTGACCAGGTAGATCGTCGTGCCCTCGTCGTCCGTGGAGCGGCCCACGACCGCCGTGCGGCCGTCCCGGCCCAGCGCCAGGCCCGAGGGGTAGGACGGCTCCAGGCCCGGCGCCGCCTCCTCGTCCGCGCCGCCCGCGAAGGGCTGGCGGCGCCAGACGCCGAACTCGTCGCCGTCCTTGTCGTCGAACCACCAGATCCACGCGCCGTCCGGGGAGAGCAGCCCGTCCGTCGTGCCGTTCGGCCGGTTCGTCGCCTGGCGCTGCTCCCCGCTCGCGCGGTCCCAGGCGTACAGCTCGTACGTCCCCGTCGCGTTCGACACGAACAGGGAACGGTCGGGGGCGTCCTCCGCCCAGTCCGGCAGGGAGACCCGAGGGGCGCGGAAGCGCTTCTCCCAGTCCGGCATGTCGCTCTCACTCATGGCCGCAGTCATGGCCCCATAGTGCCTGTACCCGCCCACAATGTGCTCAGGAGTACCCGCAGCCTGTGGATAACTTTGCGCGCGGTCGGGCGACGCGCGCCCACCCCACCCCCAACCCCCCGCAAAGCGCCCCGTACCGTGGAAGCGTGTACCGCTTCCTGCTGACACCCCGCTGGTGGGGCATCAACGTTTTCGTGCTGCTCGCCATCCCGTTCTGCATCTTCATGGGGTCCTGGCAGCTGAGCCGTTTCGAGGCGCGGGTACAGGCCCACCACAGCGCCGACGAACAGGTGGAGACGGCCAAGAAGGAAGCGGCCCGGCCGCTGGCCGACCTGCTCCCCGTCGACCAGGCGACCTCGGGCAAGCGGGCCGCCGTCAGCGGTCGGTACGGCAAGCAGCTGCTGGTGCCGGACCGTCAGCTCGGCGACAAGAACGGCTTCTACGTCCTGACCCTGCTGCGCACCGACTCCGGCCAAGCCCTGCCCGTCGTGCGCGGCTGGCTGCCCGGCAAGGCCGACGCGGCCAAGGCGCCCGCCGCGCCCACCGGCGAGGTCACCGTCACCGGCGCGCTGCAGGCCTCCGAGGCACCGGGGGACAACGGCGTCGGCGCCCAGAGCGGGCTGCCGTCGGGACAGACGGCGGCGATCAGCGCGGCCACGCTGGTGAACCTGGTGCCGTACAAGGTGTACGACGCCTGGATCACCCTGGACAAGGCCGACTCGGGGATGACGGCCGTGCCGGCGACCGTGCCGGACAACTCGGGGCTCGATCTGAAGGCGTTCCAGAACCTCGGCTACACCGGTGAGTGGTTCGTGTTCGCGGGGTTCGTGGTGTTCATGTGGTTCCGGCTGCTGCGCCGCGAGGTGGAGTTCGCGCGGGACGCGGCACTGGGGATCGTGCCGGAGGAAGAGCCCGTCGGCGTCAGGGCCTGAACGTCATAGGCGTCAGGGCCTGAGCGTCGTCGGCGTCAGGCTCTGAACGTCATCGGCATCCGGCATGGGGGTCCGCGCGCCGTCAGACGGACGGTGCCAGCACCCCGGTCCAGTACACCGTGCCGGCGCAGGCGTTCGTCACCGTTGCGGAGCCGGTGGGGGACCCGGCCTCGGGCGTGTACGAGACCGCGATGCTGCCGTCGGCCGTGCTGTCCTCGGTGAGGAGCTGGGTGGAGGTGCCGTCGGACCCGGCCGTGGTCGTACCGGCGCTGGTGCTCGCCGAGGGGCTCGGGGAGGCCGTGGTGCCGCCGGTGTCGGTGGAGCCGCTGCCGCCGCCGGTGGTCGGGCAGGTCGCCGACGGGACGAAGGCGAACTTCTCCTGGTAGGCCGCGCCGGGTGCCAGGACCAGCCCGGTGAGCTCGGTCGTCGGGTCGGGCAGCCCGGCCGCCGCGTCGCCGGAGGTGTGCCGGGCGGTGCTGATCTTGGTGGTGTCGGCCGCGCCCTGCGCGAGGAAACCGATACTGCCGGGGCCGCCGACGGTACAGCTCGTCTTCGAGACGTTCACGACGTGGAAGGTGCCGTAGACGACGCCCGTCGAGTCGGCGGCGGCGACGGTGGAGGTCGGGGTGGAGAGCTGGGCCGAGGTGCAGACCGGGGCCGCGGTGTCGGCGCTGGCCGTGGGGACGACCTTGGTGCCGGTGGCACCCGAGCTGCTCGCGGTCTTGCCGCCGCTCTTGGGGCCGCCCGGGCTCTGGCCGGTGGCCTGGCCGCTGGAGCCGCCCGCGGTGCTGGCGCCGCCGTCCGGGTTCTTGCCGCCGGTGGAGCCGCCCTGGGCCTGGGAGGACTCGCCGGCGATGGAGGTGTTGGGGTCGATGCCGCCGGACTGGGAGACGTGCACGAGGGCGGGGATCGCGGTGCCGATGAACAGGGCGGCGGCCGCCATGCCGACGGTGGCCTGGCGCTTGCGGGCCCGGCGGGCGGGCACCGCGCGGCGCAGGTGGTCGAGGGAGCCGTCGCGCGGTGTGAGGTCGTCGACCGCGGAGTGCAGCAGCCGGCGCAGCGCCAGCTCGTCCGCCGCGAGCCCGTCGGGGCCGGGGCGGGGCCCGTCAAAGCCCTGCCCGAGCTCCTCGGGGCCCTTGTCGTCGGGGCCGTGGTTCACAGTTCCGTTCCCAGCGTGCGATTGCGTGTGCTCTTGCTCGTGGCCTCGCGCCGGCTCCCCCGAACCGCGCCGCCCGTGATTCCGTGCCGGCTCCCCCGAACCGTCGGACTCGTCCTCCCCCATCGGCTCATGCCAAGCGTAGGGCTCGTGGCGATCATGTGAGTCGCCTCCCTCGGGGCTGTCGGTCATGCCGTCGACTCCATCGCCACCCGCAGGGCCGCGATGCCGCGCGAGCCGTACGCCTTCACCGAGCCCAGCGAGATGCCGAGCGTCTCGGCGACCTGGGCCTCGGTCATGTCGGCGAAGTAGCGCAGCACGAGGACCTCGCGCTGGCGGCGCTGCAGGCCCTTCATCGCCTTGATCAGGTCGCGCCGCTCCAGCTGGTCGTAGGCGCCCTCCTCGGCACTCGCCATGTCGGGCATCGGCTTGGAGAGGAGCTTGAGGCCGAGGATGCGGCGGCGCAGCGCGGAGCGGGAGAGGTTGACGACCGTCTGGCGCAGGTAGGCCAGGGTCTTCTCCGGGTCACGGACGCGTTTGCGGGCGGAGTGGACACGGATGAACGCCTCCTGGACGACGTCCTCGCAGGAGGCCGTGTCGTCGAGGAGGAGGGCGGCGAGGCCGAGGAGCGAGCGGTAGTGCGCCCGGTAGGTCTCCGTGAGGTGGTCGACGGTGGTACCGGCCGCCGCCGTGTCCTCGGCGCCGTCGCGCTGGCTGGGTATGCGGGTGGGCCGCGCTGCGGGCATGGGCGCGATCACCGGCATGCCGCCGGGCGCACCGGGCCCGCGGGGGCGCAGGCCGGCGCGGGGCGGCCGTAGAGCCGTCGCGCCGAGGGGCGCACTGAGTTCGAGTACCTCTGCCACGCCAGTTGGACACGCTGACCCCCGGCGGGGTTGTACGTGCCGGGCATCACTTTTGCCTCGGGCGTGCCGGGCGGGTCCGCTTCAGGTGTTCCGGGCGGGTCCGCTTCAGGTGTACCGGGTATGCCGGGATGGCCGGCCGGCCCGGTCGTCACCGTTCTTCGCGCGTCCGGCAGCACATCAGACGGTGCCTCAAATGCCGTCATGCGTCCCGCTCTTCCCCTATGTTCCATTATGAACGGGCGTCCCCACGCCCCGATCACAGCGTCCCCACGCCAGGATCATGCGTCCCCACGGCCCGGAGACCCGAAGATCCGAGGGCCGGCCGCGTAAGCGCCCCGTAAGAGGGCGACCGCAAAGACGCTCCCCGCCGCCCGCGTGGTTGCGGAGGACGGGGAGGAAAATCTTCGAACGCCGAGGGGTCGGGATTCAAGAGGTCCGGACCATGCTCATGGCCACATTTCTTACGGAGATCCTACTCGTGGGCGCGCTCCCACCCGGAACGTTTCCCGTGGTCACCGACTGTTCACGCAATCTCCGCCGTACCTGAACGGCCGGTCAGTTCCGCGGCCACCAGCTCGGCGATCTGCGCGGTGTTCAGGGCCGCGCCTTTGCGAAGGTTGTCCCCGCACACGAACAGTTCGAGCGCGGTCGGGTCGTCGAGGGACCGCCTTACCCGCCCGACCCAGGTCGGATCGGTGCCGACCACGTCGGCGGGCGTCGGGAACTCCCCGGCGGCCGGATTGTCGAAGAGGACGACACCCGGGGCCGTGTCGAGGATCTCCCGGGCCTTGTCGACGGTGACCTCGCCCTGGAACCGGGCGTGCACGGTCAGGGAGTGCGTGGTGACCACCGGGACCCGGACACACGTCACCGCGACCGGCAGCTTCGGCAGCCCGAGGATCTTGCGGGACTCGTCCCGCACCTTCATCTCCTCCGAGGACCAGCCGTCCTCCCGCAGCGACCCGGCCCACGGTACGACGTTGAGCGCGACCGGCTCCGGGAACGGCCCGGTGAGGTCCCCGACCGCCCGCCGTACGTCACCGGGCTTGGTGCCCAGCTCCGTACCGGCGACCAGGGACAGCTGGGCCCGCAGCGTCTCCACACCGGCCCGCCCGGCCCCGCTCACCGCCTGGTACGACGACACCACCAGCTCGCGCAGCCCGAACTCGGCGTGCAGCGCGCCGAGGGCGACGATCATCGACAGGGTGGTGCAGTTGGGGTTGGCGACGATCCCGCGCGGCCTGATGTGGGAGCAGTGCGGATTGACCTCGGGGACCACGAGGGGCACCTGGGGGTCCATCCGGAAGGCCCCGGAGTTGTCCACCACGACGACACCCTTGGCCGCGGCGATCGGCGCCCAGCGCGCGGACACCTCGTCGGGCACGTCGAACATGGCCACGTCGATCCCGTCGAAGGCCTCCTCCGACAGCGCGACGACCTCGACCTCCTCACCGCGCACGGCCAGCTTGCGGCCGGCCGAGCGCGGTGAGGCGATCAGGCGGATCTCGCCCCAGACGTCCGCCCGCTGGGACAAAATCTGGAGCATGACCGAGCCGACGGCACCGGTCGCACCCACGACCGCGAGCGCCGGCTTGCCGGTCATCGGCCGGTGCCTCCGTAGACGACGGCCTCGTCGGTGTCGGAGTCCAGCCCGAAGGCGGTGTGCACGGCGCGCACGGCCTCCGGCACGTCGTCGGCACGCGTGACGACCGAGATACGGATCTCGGAGGTCGAGATCAGCTCGATGTTCACACCGGCGTCGGACAGCGCCTCGAAGAACGAGGCGGTGACGCCCGGGTTGGTCTTCATACCCGCGCCGACCAGCGAGATCTTCCCGATCTGGTCGTCGTAGCGCAGCGAGTCGAAGCCGATGCCCGGACGGTTCTTCTCCAGCGCGTCGATGGCCTTGCGGCCCTCGGTCTTCGGCAGCGTGAAGGAGATGTCCGTCAGGCCGGTGGCCGCGGCGGACACGTTCTGCACGACCATGTCGATGTTGATCTCGGCATCGGCGATGGTCCGGAAGATGGCGGCGGCCTCACCGGGCTTGTCGGGCACACCGACGACCGTGATCTTGGCCTCGGAGGTGTCGTGCGCGACACCGGAGATGATGGCCTGCTCCACCTTCTTGTCCCCAATCGGCTTGCTGCTGACCCACGTGCCCTGCAGTCCGCTGAAGCTGGACCGGACGTGGATCGGGATGTTGTAGCGGCGCGCGTACTCCACACAGCGGTGGAGCAGCACCTTGGAACCGGAGGCGGCGAGCTCCAGCATGTCCTCGAAGGAGATCCAGTCGATCTTCCGCGCCTTCTTCACCACGCGCGGGTCGGCGGTGAACACACCGTCGACATCGGTGTAGATCTCACAGACCTCGGCGTCGAGGGCGGCGGCGAGCGCCACGGCGGTCGTGTCGGAACCGCCGCGCCCCAGCGTGGTGATGTCCTTCTTGTCCGCGCTGACGCCCTGGAACCCGGCGACGATGGCGATGTTGCCCTCGTCCAGCGCCACCCGGATCCGCCCCGGCGTGACGTCGATGATCCGGGCTTTGTTGTGGACCGAGTCGGTGATGACGCCTGCCTGGCTGCCGGTGAACGACTGGGCCTCGTGGCCCAGGTTTTTGATCGCCATGGCCAGCAGTGCCATGGAGATACGCTCTCCGGCGGTCAGCAGCATGTCGAACTCACGCCCGGCAGGCATCGGGGATACCTGCTCGGCGAGATCGATCAGCTCGTCCGTCGTGTCGCCCATCGCGGAAACGACGACAACCACCTGGTTGCCGTTCTTCTTCGCTTCCACGATCCGCTTGGCGACGCGCTTGATGCCCTCGGCATCGGCAACGGAGGAGCCTCCGTACTTCTGCACGACAAGGCCCACGTGCGCTCCTCGCTCGGTTCGTTTGTGTCGGCTCAGTCTAACGAGCGTCCGAATTCCACCAGCCTGCTCCCGCATGGTGAGACGTCGTGGCGGGGGTGTCCGGCCGCTCGCTTCCGGAACGGAACCTGCCCAGCGCACGGCACACCACGCGGAAAGTGCCCTGGCTCACAGTGGCGGCCGTGAGCCGGGACCACTGTGAATTAACAGCCCGGCCAGCGGACGTGCAGGGCGGATCCAATTCGCGTTCGCTCAGCTCCGCAGCAGACTGACGCCGGCACCGAGCGACACGACCCCCATCCCGACGGCGGTCATCACCCCCTGCGCGCCGTCGACGACGAAGGGGGCGACGGCGGCGACGACGAGGTTGAAGAGAAAGAGGAACCAGAGGACGGGACGGGAGGAGAGCAGGGCCTTCATGGGAGGAGTCCTCGCTGTGTGATGGGCTGGCTGACCTGGCGAGATCAACGATTCCGTCTCCCGGAGCCCGAAACGAGGGAGCGCACTCCCGAACCGATGGTGTAGCCAGTTGCACCATGACGACGACCTTGCTCCCGCTCTCCGGCATAGTGCTGCTGGGCGCGAGCGTGCAGTGGCTGACCGGAATGGGCTTCGCACTGGTCGCCGTACCGGCGCTGATCCTGCTGCTCGGCCCGGCGCAGGGAGTCGCCCTGGCGAACTGCGCGGCGGGTGCGATCAGCGTGGTGGGGCTGGCGGGCGGCTGGCGCCGGGTCCGCCCGGCGGCGATGGTCCCGCTGTGCGCGGCGGCGGCCTGCACGGTCCCGGCGGGCACCTGGCTGACCCGTCAACTCCCGCCGCCGTGGCTGTTGCTGACGATGGGCGCCCTGGTGACGGTGGCGGTCCTGCTGGTGATGCGGGGCGCCCGGCTCCCCGCCCTGCACGGCCGGGCCGGCGCGCTGACGGCGGGCGCGGTGGGCGGCTTCATGAACTCGGCGGCGGGCGTGGGCGGCCCCCCGGTCTCCCTCTACGCGCTCAACGCGGGCTGGACAGTACGGGAGTTCGTCCCCAACGCGCAGTTCTACGGCGTCGTCGTCAACGCGTTCTCGGTGACGGCGAACGGGGTGCCGGGGCTGACCGCGGCGGAGTGGACGGCGGTGGGTGCGGCGATGCTGGCGGGCGGCCTGATCGGAAGGACGGTGGGCGACCGCCTCCCCGAACACCACGCCCGCCGCCTGGTCCTCCTCCTGGCCCTGACGGGCGGGGTCACGGCGGTGGCGAAGGGATGGTGGACGCTGTGACGGGTTGATGGCGCCGGCGTCTGCTGACAGGCTGCCCCCGTGGATCTGGGACTTGCGGGGAAGTCGGCTTTCATCACCGGGGGCAGCAGCGGCATCGGCCTGGCCATCGGCCGGGCGCTGCAGGCGGAGGGGGCGGCGGTCACCGTCTGCGGACGGGATCCGGAGCGGCTGAAGGAGTCGGGACTACCCGGCGTCCAGGCGGACGTCACGGACCCGGACGCGCTCGCCCGGGCCGTCGACGAGGCGGCGCAGCAGATGGGCGGACTCGACCTGCTGGTGGCCAACGCGGGCGGTGTGTACGGGGGCGGGCTGCTGGACTCGACGCCCGAGGACTGGCTGCGGACCTACGAGTTGAACGTGCTGCACGCCGCCCACGCCATCCGCACCGCGGTGCCGCACTTCGAGCGGGCCGGCGGCGGCAGTGCGCTCGTCGTGGCGTCGATCACGGGGTGGAAGCCCGGTCCCAGGTCGTCGTACGCCTCGGCGAAGGCGGCGGAGATCCACCTCGCCGCCACACTGGGCCAGGAACTGGGACCGCGCAACATCCGGGTGAACGCGCTCAGTCCGGGTTCGGTCATGTTCGAGGGCGGGGGCTGGGCCTGGTTCCGGGACAACCGCCCGGAACAGTACGAAGCCTTCGCCCGCGACGACTTCCCCCGCGGCCGGCTGGTCGAACTGCAGGAGGTCGCGGACGTGGCGTGCTTCCTCCTGTCCCCCCGCGCCGCCGGGGTCAACGGCACCAACATCTGCGTGGACGGCGCTCAGGACCACCCGAGCGCGGGCCGGTTCTTTCCCTAGCCCCCTGACCGGGAATCAGCCGGTCGTCCTCACGGGTGCGCTGCTGCGGCCCCGGCCGCCGAGTTCGGCGTCGAAGGTCTCCTGGGCGACGCGCATGGCCTCGGCGTACGCCGGATCCCGCAGCCGTTTCCACATCTCCTCCTCGGAGACGTCCTCGACATGGGCGACCACCCACCAGATGTTGCCGAACGGGTCCTTGATGCGCCCGCCGCGTTGTCCGAAGGCGTCGTCGGCGAGAGAAGTGACGACCTGGCCACCGGCCTCGACGGCACGCGCGAACGTGTCGTCCGCGTCGGCGACGAACACCCGCAGCAGGCTGGGCATGACGGGCCAGTCCGCGCTCCGGTCGAAGGCCAGGACGACGGTGTCGCCGATCCGGATCTCGGCGTGCCCGATCGCACCGGCCTCGGTGGGGACCCGCCCCAGCTCCTCACCCCCGAACGCCTGGGCGACGAAGTCCAGAAACGCCCCGGTGTCATCGGTGACTACCCAGGGCGCGACGGTGGTGTATCCCTCGGGTGTGGTGCCGGGCTGCGCGGGCATGGCGGTCCCCTCAGCGGTGCCGGAATGGTCACCGGCGACCCTAGGGACCGCTTGGGACGGCGGCTGTCCTATTTGGACGAGGTGCGCATCCCCAGCGCGCCGCCGATCTCCTGTTGCATGACCTGGCCCGCCTCGAACTCCAGCGTCTCGTCGCCGACGGTCGCCTGGTCCGTGTCCAGGCCGTCCAGTTCCTCCAGGGGCTGGTTGAGGCGGACGTGGATCAGGATGGACTGGAGGGCGCGGAGTACGGCGGACGCGGTCGAGCCCCAGTTGGAGAAGTAGGAGAACTGCCACCACCACAGGGCCTCCGTGGTGCGGCCCGCGCGGTAGTGGGCCATGCCGTGGCGGAGGTCGGTGACGATGTCGGCCAGGTCGTCCGAGAGGCGGGCCGGGACGGGCGCCTTGCGGGGCTCGTACGGGTCGAAGACCTCGGAGTAGACGTCGATGGGCTCCAGGAGGCGCGCGAAGTTCTCACGGAGCTGGTCGACGTCCGGCTCCGGGCCCAGGTCCGGCTCGTAACGCTCGTCGGGGACGATGTCCTCGTGCGCGCCGAGGCGGCCGCCGGCCAGCAGGAGCTGGGAGACCTCCAGGAGGAGGAAGGGGACCGCCGAGTCCGGCTCGTCGCCCTTCGCGACCTCCGTGACGGCCACCAGGAAGCTCTCCACCTGGTCCGCGATCTGGACCGCGAAGTCGTCCGGGTTCTGCGCAGTCGCGTGCAGCGTGGCGTCAGACATCTAGGAGTCGTCTCCCCTCGAAGGCGCGGCCGAGGGTGACCTCGTCCGCGTATTCCAGGTCGCCGCCCACCGGGAGGCCGCTGGCCAGGCGGGTGACCTTCAGGCCCATGGGTTTGATCATGCGGGCGAGGTACGTGGCCGTCGCCTCGCCTTCGAGATTGGGGTCCGTGGCCAGGATGAGTTCGGTGACCGCACCGTCGGCCAGGCGGGCGAGCAGTTCCCTGATGCGCAGGTCGTCGGGGCCGACGCCCTCGATCGGGCTGATCGCGCCGCCCAGGACGTGGTAGCGGCCCCGGAACTCCCGGGTGCGCTCGATGGCGACGACGTCCTTCGGCTCCTCCACCACGCAGATGACCGTCGGGTCGCGGCGGGCGTCGCGGCAGATGTTGCACAGCTCCTCCTGTGCCACGTTGCCGCAGGTCGCGCAGAAGCGGACCTTCGCCTTCACCTCCAGGAGGGCCTGCGCCAGACGCCGTACGTCCGTGGGCTCCGCCTGGAGGATGTGGAAGGCGATCCGCTGCGCGCTCTTCGGACCGACGCCGGGCAACCGCCCCAGCTCGTCGATGAGGTCCTGGACCACGCCTTCGTACAACGGACTGCCCTTCCTGGAGTCTTTCGGTACGTACCGTAGTTGGCTGCCGCCTGTCCTAGGAAGGCGGTACGGGTGTCGCGTGGGCGACGAACATCAGAACGGCAGACCGGGGATGCCGCTGCCGCCGCCCAGGCCCTGTGCCAGCGGGCCCAGCTTCTGCTGCTGGAGCGTCTGGGCGTTCTCGTTGGCCGCCTGGACGGCCGCGACAATCAGGTCGGCGAGGGTCTCGGTGTCCTCCGGGTCCACCGCCTTCGGGTCGATCTTGAGCGCGCGCAGCTCGCCGGAGCCGGTCACGGTGGCCCGCACCAGGCCGCCACCCGCCTGCCCGTCGACCTCCGTGTTCGCCAGTTCCTCCTGGGCCCGTGCCAGGTCCTGCTGCATCTTCTGGGCCTGCTGGAGCAGCTGCTGCATGTTGGGCTGGCCACCACCGGGGATCACGATCAGCTCCTGGATACGGGTCCGGATTTTCTCTGCTGTGCATGAGCCTACGTGGTCGACGCAGCCATCGCCCCGCCACTCTTTCGAGTGAGAATCCCGGCGGGCCTATACCTGATTAAGCACCACTTCTGGGCGGAAAAGCGGCCAAAGCAAAGCCTTCGCCACCCATTGAGCGGTAGGAAGGGTGCCCGTCGTCAACATCCATTGTCGCGTCCAATGCCATGTCCGAGGTCACGGAACGTGACCGGTTGTGATCAGTAGGGAGTGCCGGGTGGCTCAGCCGGAGATGCAGCCCGAGGGACCGCCTCAGGACGGGCGGGGCGAGGGTGCGGCCGGACTGCGGCCGGGTGATCTGACCGGGCGGGCGTTCCCGCACGGGGACTGGGGCGAGCCGGCCGAGCGGCTCGACGAGCTCTACCGGTGGGTGGAGCGCGGGGCTCTGGAGACGGCCGCGTGGTATCTGACGGACCGGGTGTGGAAACGGCGGGGGGCGCGGGCGCTGCGGTCGGGGGCCGCCGTGGGGGCGACGCTCGGCGCGGCGCTGCCGCTCCTCGACGTCACCGGGGCGATCGGCGGGGTCGCGCCTTGGGGGTATCTCGCGCTGCTGCTGGCGGTGGCGTGCATCGGCATCGACCGGTTCTTCGGCGTGACCTCCGGCTGGATAAGGGACATGGCCACGGCCCAGGCCGTGCAGCGGCGGCTCCAGGTGCTCCAGTTCGAGTGGGCCGCGGAGAGCGTCCGCGAGGTGCTGGGACCGGCGGAGGGGACGGCGAGCGAGGCGGCGGAGCGGTGCCTGGGGGTGCTGCGGCGGTTCTCGGAGGACGTGACCGAGCTGGTCCGCACGGAGACGGCGGACTGGATGGTGGAGTTCCGGACGGGGTCGGCGCCGCTGGGTATCCAGGCGGCGGTGGCGGCGGGGCCGCGGGGGGATGCGGGGCACTGGAACGGACGCTTCCCCTTGCCGCCGGGCCCTAACGGGGCTCGGCCGAACATGCCGAGGCAGCGACCGCCGGAACCGCGGTGAGGTGAGGGGGCGTGCGTCATCGGTCGGCCGCGGGTGACGCGCCCCAAAGGGGCGCGGGGAACTGCGCGACCAGCCACAACGGCGCGACACACGACCCACGACGCTCAGCCGCCCGATGGCGCCTCCCGTCGCGCTCAACCCCCCGACGGTGGTGGCCCCGTCGTCCCCCGCACCTCAAGGAACGGTGTCACCAAGTCCACCGCGGCCGCCCTCCCCGGCTCCGCGATCCTCTCCAGGAGGCGCTGCGCGGCCCTGCGGCCCACCTCCTCGCTCGCGTTGTCCACCGTCGTGAGCCACAGGTGCCGCAGCCGGGAGAGGTACGTGTTGTCGTAGCCGACCAGGGACAGATCCCGGGGGACGGTCAGTCCCGTCTCCTCCGCCGCCGAGAGCGCGCCCACGCAGGTCATGTCGTTGGCGGCGAAGACCGCCGTCGGGCGGTGCACGCGGCTCAGCAGGCGGACCGTGGCCCGGTAGCCGCCCTCCTCCGTCAGGTCGCCCTGTTCCACCACCGCCGAGTCGGCCAGCCCGTGCGCCCGCATCGTCGCCTCGAAGCTGCGCCGGCGCAGCTCGCCGACCGCACCCTGCCCCGCGATGTGCGCGATGTCCCGGTGGCCGAGCCCGATGAGGTGCTCGGTGGCCAGCCGGGCGCCGATCACGTCGTCGTTCGCGACGATGTCCACGGCGGGCAGCACCGGCTCCCGAGCGCTGGCCACGACCGTCGGGACCCGGCCCGCGGCCCTGCGCAGCACCCCCGGGTCCGGCAGCGTGCCGACTGCGATAAGACCGTCCACGTGCAGTTCGGTGAAGGTGTGGGCGAGGTCCTCGCCGAGGTGCCGGTTCAGGTGGCCGTCCGCCAGCAGCATCCGCAGCCCGGCGTCGTACAGCCGCCGGTTCAGGCCGTCGAGGAGCTCCACGAACCAGGGGTTGCGCATGTCGTTCAGAAGGACGCCCACCGTGCGGGTGCGCCGCTCGCTGAGGCTGCGCGCGGCCGCGTTGGGCTGGTAGCCGAGTTCCTCGACCGCAGCGAGGACCGCCCGGCGCTTGTCCTCGCGGACGCCGTCCGCACCGCGCAGCACCAGCGAGACCAGCGACTTCGACACACCGGCGCGCGCGGCGACGTCACGGATGGTCGGGGCGCTCATGCCATGGACCGTTCCACACCCACCCGGTCCTTGTAAAGACGGCCGAATGTCTTGACATCAGTGGAAGCGCCCCCGCATCGTGGGCGGGCAGTCTCTGGAACGGTCCAAAGAAGGGCAGCCCATGGTGAGCACGCTCGGCGTCGCCGTCGTCGGATTCGGCTGGATGGGACGGGTGCACACCCAGGCCTACCAGCGGATCCCCCACCACTTCCCGCAGCTGTCCGTACGGCCCGAGCTGGTGGCCGTCGCCGAGGAGGTGCCGGGCCGGGCCGAGGAGGCGGCCGCGCAGTTCGGGTTCGCCTCGACCACCCGGGACTGGCGTGAGGTCGCCAGGGACCCCCGGGTGCAGGCCGTCAGCATCACCGCGCCGAACTTCCTGCACCGCGAGATCGGCGTCGCGATGGCGGAGGCCGGCAAGCACATCTGGATCGAGAAGCCGGTCGGTCTTACGGCCGAGGACGCCCGCGCCGTCGCGGACGCCGTGGCCGCGGCCGGTGTGCAGAGCACCGTCGGCTTCAACTACCGCAACGCGCCCGCCGTCGCCTACGCCAGCGAACTGATCGCCTCGGGCGAGCTCGGCACGATCACCCATGTCCGCGTCCGGCTCTTCAGCGACTACGCGGCCCACCCGGACGGCGCCCTGACCTGGCGGTACGAGCGGGCCCGCGGCGGCGGAGGCGTCCTCGGCGACCTGGCCTCGCACGGTGTCGACCTGGCCCGCTTCCTGCTCGGTGACATCGCCTCCCTCGCCGCCGACACCGCCGTCTTCATCCCCGAGCGGGCCCGGCCCACCGGCGCCACCGCCGGCCACACCCTGGCCACCGGCGGCGAACTGGGCCCCGTCGAGAACGAGGACTACGTCAGCTGCCTGCTCCGCTTCGCCTCCGGCGCCCGCGGTGTGCTGGAGGCCTCCCGGGTCTCGGTCGGCGAGCAGAACAACTACGGCTTCGAGGTGCACGGCACCAAGGGCGCCGTCTTCTGGGACTACCGGCGGATGGGCGAGCTGGGCGTCAGCCGCGGCACCTCCTACCAGGACCAGCCCGTCAGCACGGTCTACGTCGGCCCCGGCCACGGCGAGTACGGCGCCTTCCAGCCCGGCTCGGCCAACGCCATGGGCTACGACGACCTCAAGGTCATCGAGGCCCGCAACTTCCTGCGCTCCATCGCCGAGGGCACGTCCTACGGCGCCACCCTGGAGGACGCCGTGCACAGCGCCACCGCCCTCGACGCGATGAGCCGCTCCGCCGAGCAGGGGACGTGGGTGAGCCTGGGATGAGCGGCGTGCGGATCGGGGTCGTCGGCGCCGGGAACATGGGCGCGGACCATGTGAACACCCTGCACCGCTGGGTCTCCGGCGCCGAGGTCGTCCTCGTCGCCGACCTCGACAAGGGGCGGGCCACCGAGGTGGCGGCGGCCCTGCCGGGCGCGCGGGCCACCGACGACCCCTACGCGCTGATCGCCGACCCCGAGGTCGACGCGGTCGTCATCGCCTCCCACGACAGCACCCACGCGGACCTCGCGATCGCCGCCGCCCGCGCGGGCAAGCCGGTCATGTGCGAGAAGCCGCTCGCGCCGACCACCGCGGAGTGCGTACGGGTCCTCCGGGAGGAGCGGGCGGACCTCGTCTCCCTCGGTTTCATGCGCCGCTTCGACCCCGGGTACGCCGATCTCAGGGCCGCCCTCGCCGCCGGCACGGCCGGTGTGCCCCTCCTCGTGCACTGCAGGAGCCGTGGGGTGTCCTCCGCACCGGGCGCCACCGACGAGTTCAGCGTCACCGGCTCCGCCATCCACGAGTTCGACACCGTGCCCTGGCTGCTGGACTCCCCTATCATGGAGGTGAGTTGGCATGCGGCCCGCCCCACCTCCACCGTGACCGGGCTGCGCGACCCCCAGCTGATGCTGCTGCGCACGGCCGACGGTGCGCTGACCACCGTGGAGACGTTCCTCAACGCCGGGTACGGCTACGACATCCGCTGCGAGGTCGTCGGCGAGCACGGCACCCTCGCACTGACCGACCCGGCCCGGATGGTGTCCGACACCGCCCGCACCCGGGCCACCGGCTACCCGGCCGACTGGCGGCCGCGGTTCGCCGACGCCTACCGCCTGGAGCTGCAGGCGTGGATCGACGCCGTCGCCGAGGGACGCCCCGCGCCGCTGGCCACCGCGTACGACGGGCTGGTGGCCTCCGCGGTCGCCGAGGCGGTCATCGC
Organism: Streptomyces sp. Ag109_O5-1; assembly: GCF_003814875.1. Lineage (GTDB taxonomy): Bacteria > Actinomycetota > Actinomycetes > Streptomycetales > Streptomycetaceae > Streptomyces > Streptomyces sasae. Next base: position 5,682,562 of record NZ_RKQF01000001.1, read on the forward strand.
GTCCATGCACGCCGACGGCCGCACGGTCGCCGTCCAGGTCCCGGAGGTCTGAGGTGCCCACGCCCCCCGCCTTCCCCGCCGCGCTGCCCGCCCCGCGCACCCCGGACCCGATGACGGCGCCCGTCCTGCGCTGGGGTGTGCTCGGCACGGGGTGGATCGCCGAGCCTTGACCGCAACGGGCTGCAGAAACTGCTGTACGGGGATGTGAAGGCCACGTTCGGGCTGTCGGCTCAGCCCACGGTACGGGTGATCAAGAAGGTCGTGGACGCCTACAGCACGCTGGCCACGCAAGCCAGGGCCGGGCTGCTGGGCAACACCACTTCCCGGCGCTACCGCAAGGCCATGGGCAGTCCGGTCGCCTTCCGGCCAGAGGCGGCGCAGCCGTTCGACGACCGATGCCTGTCCTGGCAGACTGATACTCGCACGGTGTCGATCTGGACGGTGGACGGCCGGATGCGTGGCGTCCGCTATACCGGTGCCGCTGATCAGCTGAAGCTACTGGCCGAATACCGCAAGGGCGAGTCCGATCTCGTACAACGGGGCGGGAAATGGTTTCTGTTCGCCACCTGCGAGGTGCCCGAACCGGAAGCGTCCGAGCCGGTCGACTTCATTGGTGTGGACCGCGGCATCGTCAACCTCGCCCCCACCTCCGACGGCATGAACTATCAGGGCCGGGGCCTGGCCCGCTACCGCAGCTGGTGTGCCCGCAAGCGTGCCGAGCTGCAGAAGAGACAGACCCGCTCAGCCACCCGCCGTCTGTCCCGCCGCGCCAAGAAGGAACACCGCCACGCCACCCACGTGAACCACAAGATCAGCAAGGAGATCGTGTCCAACGCGCAACGCACCGGTCGCGGAATCGCCGTCGAGGAACTCGGCGGCATCGGCGAGCGGGTACGGCTTCGACGCAACCAGCGGGGCACGCTCTCCTCCTGGCCCTTCCACCAGCTCGGGCAGCACCTCGCCTACAAAGCCAGACAGGCTGGGGTGGCTTTCCTGGAGGTGGACGCGGCCTACACCTCGCAGCGTTGTCCAGGCTGCGGGCACACCGCGAAGGCCAACCGGCCGACTCGGGACCGTTTCTGTTGTCGTCGGTGCGGCCTCGCTGGACCCGCCGATGTCGTCGCCGGGGTCAACGTGCGCGACCGCACACGCTCGGCGTGGGTATTCGTCACCATGCCCGTCCCCGCCCCGGCCTGAGCACATCAGACCCGGGCGGGAAGATGCGACCCGTGACCGTCCTGTCGTAGGGGACAGCCGGGAGCGCGACGAGGTGTGAACGATCGAGCGAACAAGCTCGGCCGTTCACGGCCGAGAAGGTGACTGCTTGCTGTAGGTCAGGCTCTCGTTGCCGTCCTTCGTCGCCCGCTTCAGCTTGCCGCCCGACAGCAAGGTCACCTCGGTTGCCTCTCCGGCGGTGCAGGCCGAACGAGGTTTGCCCGTCGTGACCTTGGACGGACCGATCGCCAACGGGCCTGCTGAGCCCGGCTTTCCGGTGAGCTTCGCCGTGAACTCGCAGTGGTAGCCGGGGCCGTCGGCGACGAGGGTGAGCACCGAGTCGCCCACCGCGCCCTGGCGGATGGTCAGTTCGCGCGTGTTGTGACCGGTGGAGTTGTCGATCGCGGTGCTCCAGGTGCCGAGGAAGCCGGCCGGAACGGTACCGGCGGGGGTGGCCGACGAGGAGTCCGACTGGGTGGGCGAGGGCTCCCCGGAGGTGGCGGGGGCGGATGCCGACGGGGAGCGGGACACGTTGCCGTTGGCGTTGTCGTCGCTGCCGCCGCCGTTGTTCATGAGCGCGTACACCGAGCCGCCCGCGGCCAGCAGCACGACCAGGGCGATGGTGACGAGGAGGGCGGTGGAACGGCCGGTACGGCTCGAATCGTCGGCGGGGGTGGGGTCGTAGGGCGGGGGCGGCGGGGCGTGGACCGGGGTCGGGTCCGGGGCGGCGGCGGTGTAGGGGTTGTACGGCTGCGGCTGCGGGTGCTGCTGAGGCTGGTTCGGGTAGCCGTATGCGGGGTGGGCGGGGGCGTGTTCGGGGGACGGGCTGTCGAACGTCGGCTGCGGATGGACCGTGGTCGGCCGCACCCCCGCGGTGGTGGCCGCGGATTCGGCACCGCCCCGTGTCCCGGGGTCGGCACCGCCCCGCGCCCCGGAGCCGGCCGCCCCTGAGCCCTCGGTCAGGACCCCGTACACCGTCGGGTCCTCCACCTCCAGCAACTCCACCGCGTGGCGCCCCAGTTGGGCCAGCAGTTCCCCGGGCAGCCAGGGCTCCCTGGCCCGGCCCTCCCAGACCGTGGTGCCCGCCCCGGTCCGCGCCAGGATCGCGCTCAGTGACGGACGGGCCTCCGGGTCCTTCCGCAGGCAGTCGTGGACCACGTCGGCGATGCCCTCGGGGATCGAGGACAGGTCCGGCTCCTCCTGCGCTATGCGGAAGAGCACGGCGTGTTCGCCGCCCTCGGTGGAACCGAAGGGCAGCCGGCCGGTGGCCGCGTAGGCGAGGACCGAGCCGAGGCAGAAGACGTCGCTGGCCGGGGTGATCCGGTCGCCGCGCACCTGCTCGGGGGCCATGAAGCCGGGCGAGCCGATCAGCGAGCCGGTCTGGGTGATCCCCTCGCCGGGCAGGGTCTCCAGCGCCCGCGCGATGCCGAAGTCGATGACCCGGGGGCCCTCTATCGTGAGCATCACGTTGGACGGCTTGAGGTCGCGGTGGACGATCCCGGCCGCATGGATGTTGGTGAGGGCGTGCGCCAGCCCGGCGGCGAGGATGCGCACCGACCGCTCGGGCAGCGGGCCGTGGTCGTGCTCGACGACCCGCTGGAGGCTCGGCCCGGCGACATAGCCGGTGGCCACCCAGGGCACGGCGGCCTCGGTGTCGGCGTCGAGGACGGGGGCGGTCCAGAACCCGCCGACCCGCTGGGCGTTGCGCACCTCCTGCCGGAAGCGCTCCCGGAACTCCTCGCGCGCGGCCAGCTCCGCCCGCACGAGCTTCACGGCGACGGTGCGGCCGCGCTCCGACCGGGCGAGATAGACGTGCCCCATCCCGCCCGCGCCCAGCCGCGCCAGCAGCCGGTACTTCCCGATGTGCTGCGGATCCCCCGGCCCCAGCTTCTCCATGGCAGATCCGCTCCTCGCTCACACTTGTGATCGAACCGAGAATAATGCGGCCGTTCCGGGAGACGGGTAGCGCCATGTCTACGGTTACGTAACAGGCACACGAGTCCGGAACAATTGACCGGACAATCGGACAGCTGGTTCGACAGACTGTCGCGTCCACCCCCCGACCACGGAACAATTCGCCGATACCGCGCCCGTGCCGGCCGCTCCTACGCTCCCCGCCATGACCCCTCAGCCCAGCCCCGAGGCCGGTGCCGCCGTCAAGGCCGCCGACCGTGCGCATGTGTTCCACTCCTGGTCCGCGCAGGACCTCATCGACCCGCTCGCCGTGGCCGGCGCCGAGGGGTCGTACTTCTGGGACTACGAAGGCCGGCGGTACCTGGACTTCACCAGCGGGCTCGTCTTCACCAACATCGGGTACCAGCACCCGAAGGTCGTCGCCGCCATCCAGGAGCAGGCCGCGAGGATGACGACCTTCGCGCCCGCCTTCGCCGTCGAGGCCCGTTCGGAGGCGGCGCGGCTGATCGCCGAACGGACGCCCGGCGACCTGGACAAGATCTTCTTCACCAACGGCGGCGCGGACGCGATCGAGCACGCCGTGCGCATGGCCCGGCTGCACACGGGCCGCCCGAAGGTGCTGTCCGCCTACCGCTCGTACCACGGCGGCACCCAGCAGGCCGTCAACATCACCGGCGACCCGCGCCGCTGGCCCTCCGACAGCGGCGCCGCCGGGGTCGTGCACTTCTGGGCGCCCTTCCTCTACCGCTCCCGCTTCTACGCGGAGACGGAGGAGCAGGAGACCGCGCGGGCGCTGGAGCACCTGGAGACCACGATCGCGTTCGAGGGGCCGGGGACGATCGCCGCGATCATCCTGGAGACCGTTCCCGGCACCGCCGGGATCATGGTGCCGCCGGCCGGGTATCTGGCCGGTGTCCGTGAGATCTGCGACAGGTACGGGATCGTGTTCGTCCTCGACGAGGTCATGGCCGGGTTCGGGCGGACCGGTGAGTGGTTCGCCGCCGACCTGTTCGGGGTCGTACCGGACCTGATGACCTTCGCCAAGGGCGTGAACAGCGGTTATGTGCCGCTCGGCGGTGTCGCGATCAGCTCGGAGATCGCCGAGACCTTCGCGAAGCGGGCCTACCCGGGCGGGCTGACGTACTCCGGGCATCCGCTGGCCTGTGCCGCCGCCGTCGCCACCATCGGCGTGATGGCGGAGGAGGGGGTCGTCGAGAACGCGAAGCGGCTCGGCGCCGACGTGGTCGGGCCCGCCCTCGCGGCGCTCGCCGAGCGGCACCCGAGCGTCGGCGAGGTCCGCGGTGTCGGCATGTTCTGGGCGCTCGAACTGGTGAAGGACCGGGAGACGCGGGAACCGCTCGTGCCGTACAACGCCGCCGGTGAGGCGAACGCGCCGATGGCCGCCTTCGCCGCCGCCGCCAAGAAGAACGGCCTGTGGCCCTTCGTGAACATGAACCGGACCCACGTGGTGCCGCCGTGCAACGTCTCCGAGGCCGAACTGAAGGAGGGCCTCGCCGCGCTGGACGCCGCGCTGAGCGTGGCCGACGAACACACGGTCTGAGACGGGCCAGAGCCGGCCGGACACGGTCCGTAATCCGCCATACGGTACGACGTAATCGGCCGCGCGGGTACGGGAAAGGCAACTGAAGGATTACGGGAGCAACCCGAACGCGTAAGGTGGCGTGCTCGTAGATGTACATGTAAGCGAGCACGTCACCCGTATGCGTGAGGAGATGCACCCGACGATGCCCGGCAACGGCGCTGTGACCCGCAGTACCCTGCGCCAGCAGATCGCGGACGCGCTCCGTGACGAGGTGCTCGCCGGGCGGCTCCAGCCGGGCCGGGAGTTCACGGTCAAGGAGATCGCCGAGCAGTACGGGGTCTCCGCCACGCCGGTCCGCGAGGCCCTGGTCGACCTGTCCGCGCAGGGCATCCTCGACGCCGACCAGCATCGCGGCTTCCGGGTCCCGGAGTACTCCTTCGCCGACTACCGGGGCATGATCGAGGCCCGCAGCCTGGTCACGGACGGCATGTTCCAGGCCCTCGTCGACGGCCACCACCCCGCCTTCAAGGACCCCCAGGAGCCGCGCGTCGCCGCCGCCCTGGCGACGGTCCGCCGGCGCGGCGAGGAGGCGCAGCGCGCCGCGACCGCCGGTGTCCTGACGATCCTCATCGGCTACGACCTCCGCTTCTGGCGTGAGCTGTCCGCCCTGTTCGGCAACCCCTACCTCAGCGACTTCCTGCACCGGCTGCGCGTGCAGTCCTGGGTGTGCGCGGTGCAGCACCTACGGCGGCTGCCCGATCTACGCGGGTATCTGTGGTCCCGGCACACGGAGTTGGTCGACGCGCTGTCCCACCGGGACGCGGAGGCCGCCCGTGGGATCGTCGCCGCGTACAACACACACTCCCTCGCCCTGATCGAGCGACTGGCGGAGAACGGATGACCGCGCCCACGGAACGGGCCGACACGGAGCGGGCCGACACGGAGCGGGTCGACCTCTCCGTCGTCATACCCGCGTACAACGAGGAGGAACGGCTCGGTCCGACGCTCGACGCCGTCACCCGCTACCTCGCCGACAACGAGAGCCGCTTCGGCTCGTGGGAAGTGATCGTCTCCGACGACGGTTCGACGGACGGGACGCGCGAGGTCGCCGCCTTACAGCACCCGCGTGTCCGCCTGGTCGCCGCCGACCGCAACCGGGGCAAGGGCAACGCCCTGCGCCTCGGTGTCGCCGCGAGCAGCGGCGGCCGGGTGCTGGTCACCGACGCCGACCTCGCCGCCCCGATCGAGGAGCTGGAGCGCCTCGACAAGGCGCTCAGCGAGGGCAGCGCGGCGGCGATCGGCTCGCGCGCGGTGCCGGGCGCGGAGATAGCCGACCACCAGAGCCTGCTGCGCGAGCTGCTCGGCCGGGCCGGGAACCTCCTCATACGCGCGACCGCCGTGCCCGGCATCCGGGACACCCAGTGCGGCTTCAAGCTGTTCGACGGCGACCAGGCCCGCGCGGCCTTCGCCGACTCCCGTCTGGACGGCTGGGGCATCGACGTCGAGGTCCTCCAGCACCTGCACCGGAACGGCCTCCCGATCGCCGAGGTCCCGGTCCGCTGGAGCCACCGGCCCGGCTCCAAGGTCGGCCCGCTGGCGTACCCGAAGGTCCTCGCCGACCTCGCCCGCCTCCGGCTGCGCCGCCTGCGCCCGGCCGACGTCCTGGTCGCCGTCCTCTTCCTCGCCCTCTCCATAACCCTCTACTCGGGCCGCTTCTTCGACCCGGACCACCGCTATCTCACCGACTCCCTCCAGGACCAGAACCAGTGGGAGTGGTTCTTCGCGGTGACCGCGGACAGCGTCGCGCACCTGCGCAACCCGCTCTTCTCCGACCTCCAGGGCTTCCCCGACGGCGTCAACCTGATGGCCAACACGGCCATGCTGGGCGTCTCCGTCCCCTTCGCCCCGCTGACCCTGCTGGCCGGCCCCGCCGTCTCGCTCAGCGTCTGCATGGCGCTCGGCCTCGCCGCGACCGCCGTCGCCTGGTACTGGCTGATCGTGAAGCGGGTGGTACGGCACCTGGGTGCCGCCTTCGTCGGCGCGGCCCTCGCGGCCTTCGCGCCGCCGATGGTCAGCCACGCCAACGCGCATCCCAACTTCGTGATCCTGTTCATGATCCCGCTGATCATCGACCGCGCCCTGCGGCTCGCCACCGGCACCAGGGTGCGTCGGGACGGGATCGTGCTCGGGCTGATGGCGGCGTACCAGGTGTTCCTGGGCGAGGAGCCGTTCCTGCTGGCGGCGCTGGGGATGACGCTGTTCGCCCTGGCGTACGCGGCCGTACGACCGGAGGAGGCGAAGGAGGCCTGGCGCCCCCTCGGCAAGGGCCTGCTGATCGCCGGGGCGGTCTGCCTCCCGCTGGTCGCCGTCCCCCTCTACTGGCAGTTCAAGGGCCCGCAGAGCTACCACAGCGTCCTGCACGGCGACAACGCCGGAAACAGCCCCCTGTCCCTGCTCGCCTTCGCCGAGCGCTCGCTGCTCTTCGGGAACGCGGGCCGCGCCAACGAGCTCGCCCTCAACCCCACCGAACAGAACGCGTTCTACGGCTGGCCGCTGATCCTCGTGGCCTTCGGGATCGTCGTACGACTGTGGGAACGGCCGCTGGTCAAGGCGCTGGCGTTCACCTCGGTGACGGCGGCGGTGCTGTCGATGGGCCCGAAGATCCGGATCCCGCTGACGGAGGCGGTGTATCCGGGCCCCTGGGCGCTGGTGCGGAAGCTGCCCCTCTTCGAGTCGGTGATCGAGGGCCGGGTGGCGATGGTCTGCGCACCGGTGCTGGGGATCCTGCTGGCCGTCTTCCTGGAGAAGGTGCTGGCCACACAGCGGATCGGCACCGTGTACTTCGGCCTGCTCGCGGTCGCGCTCGCCCTGCTCCCGATCCTCCCGGCGCCGCTGAAGGCACAGCAGCGGGAGGCGGTCCCGGACTTCATCACGAGCGGGATGTGGAAGTCGTACGTCGGCAAGGGCGAGTCCCTGGTCCCCGTCCCGCTCCCCGATCCCGGCTACGCCGAGGCGCTGCACTGGCAGACCACCGCGGATCTCGGCTTCAGGCTCCCCGGCGGATACTTCAACGGCCCCTACGGCGACAACCGCATAGGCATCTACGGTGCCGCCCCCCGCTACACCTCCGACATGCTGCGGGACGTCCGCTACACCGGGAAGGTGCCGGTGATCGGCAAGAACTGGCGGGCGCAGGCCAAGCAGGACTTCGCGTACTGGAAGGCGGGCGTCCTGGTGGTCGCCCCGCAGCCCAACGATGACAAACTGCGAGAGGCGGTCGACGCCCTGACCGGAAAATCCGGTAAGTGGACGGGCGGGGTCTGGGTATGGGACCTGCACGGGGGGAGCTGACCGGCGCCGCACCGATTACTCTTCCCTGACCACCTAGCTGAGCACTTACTGTGAACTCGCTGATACGAGGAGCCTTCTTTGGCCTGTGACCTCTGGCTGGTACCGCTCGTCGACGTGTTGTGCCACACCCCCGACAACCCTTTCGCCGAGGAACTCGCGCAATACAACAAGGTGCTGGCCGAGGCAGGGCTGCCGCCGGTGCCTGTGTACCAGTACATGCCGGGCCTGTCCGGCGAGGTCGCACCCGTGGCCGGCTTCGACTACGACGCGCTGCACTTCCTGCGCCGCGCGTATCTCCTCCAGGTCTGCGGCCTCCCGGTGTCCCCCGTGGACGCCCTCGGCGGCGACTACGAGCAGCTCCTGGAGATGTTCGAGTCCACGGCCCAGCAGTCGCACCTCGTCTGGCACTACGACCACGCGGGCGCATACGTCCCGGTCGACTTCCCGAACCCGCTCTCCAGCGACGAACTCCTCGCGAGCGGCGGCCCGCTGGGCTCCTCGCAGAGCCTGCTGCGCGAGCTGGAGTACGTCGCCCCGTCGATCGGCATCGACCCGGCGAACCCCCCGGCCGCGCCGCAACCGCCTTCGGCCCCCACCGACTTGGAGGAGCCGGCCGTTCCGGCCCCGTACGACCCGAGCCCCTTCGCGCGCGAACGGCACGTGTGGCTGGGCCTGCACGCGGCGGCGACGCGGAGCCTGGCGCAGGGGTCGATGATCGTGTTCAGCTGAGCCGTCAGTTCTGCTCGACGATACGGATCGTCCGGATGCCCGTGCCCCGGTACCGCATCGGGGTCCTGGTCAGCACCGGACGGCCGCGCGGCCACTCGACGGTCGGCAGGGCGAGGCGCAGCACATGCGCGCCGCTCCAGTCGGCCTCGTCCTTGTCACGATCCGATGCGCCCTGCGCGGCCCGCAGCCGCTTGCCCACGGCGGTGGCCGCCGCGAAGTCGAGCCCTTCGATGTTGACGGACGGCAGCGCACCGACATGCTCGGCGACACCGGCCCGCTCCCGCTCGGCGGCGGCGAGGCTCACCGCCGGGATGTAGACGCGCAGCGAGGGGTCCTTCTCGGCCTCGACGACCAGCCGCGAGGCCATGCTGTCACCGGCGCCGAGCGCCAGTGCCGCCGTGTCGTCGAAGATCACGGCCCGCGGCAGCGGGTAACGCTCGTCCTCGGTCACTGGACCTCCCCGATCCGACCCGACTCGATGTCGGCCCACAGCTGCTCGCCGGCCTTCTCGTCCTCTTCGGTGTAAGGCCGGCCCAGGAAGTGCTCCTCGACGTACGCCCTGGTCTCCTCGTACCGCTTGCGCAGCTCCTCCTTGGTGGGCGTGGCCCCGGCCAGCTCCGCCACGAAGTCCCGCATGCTCATACCGCGTTCCCGGGCGAGCTCCTGGAGGCGGTCGCGGACGGCGGGGTCGACCTTGATCGTGGTGTCAGCCATGAGAACAGTATACTGGTGGTATACTACCTCGGGGCGCACAAGTGTGACAGTCAACGACGTTCCTTTCTCTGCTTTCTAAGCCGCCGCGAGGCGAACTTTTTGCATTTCACCCATCGGTGACCGGGATTCGCACGGCCTCTCGAATACCTCGCAGACCGTCGAGTACTGCCGGGTCACCGGGTCCCGGCTCACCACCCGCCGCAGATACCGCCGTTCCTCCAGCTCACACAGGGAGGCGACGACCGACATGCACCCTTCCCGGCGCCGCTCGGCAATGATGCGCTCCGTGATCCAGGAGCCGTTGGGAAGGCACAAGAGGTACGCCAGTACGCCTACCGCGCCCCAGGACAGACGTCGGTCCCGGGAAAGGGATTTGGCGAGGGCTGCGAAGGCGCGCAGGGGCGCCGTACGATGAACGCGCATCGGAGTGGTAGCTCCCGGTGTCGAGCCCCCGGGTGTTGGCCCACCGCGGGGGCAATCTGTTGATCGTGACTTTAGGGCCACGCAAAGCGCCGCACGCAAGCCGGAATCCCTTTTTCCTGGCTGCTTGTTGACACATTTCACTCCGCCGAGTGAAGCGCGGTCCGCAGCAGTCGCGTGTGCACGAAACGGCCGGGAGCGGTCGGCCGGTACCGCCACGACAGCGGCCACGTCATGTCGTCCAGCGCGGGGATCGGGATGTACGACACGCACGCCGGGACGGCGGTCAGTCTGGTCACCTCCGCAGGCCAGGGCAGGTGATCCGTACTCCCGGCCGCGACGAGGAAATACACACACCGACGCCCGCTGGCGACCTCGACGACCGGCCCCGGGTCACCCCCGGTCATCTCCGCGAGCCGATCGGCGAGCCGCCGCCCCCAGTCGCCGTCGTCCACCCGCACGGCGTCGAACTGGACGCCGGCCTTGCGGAGTTGGACGCCGGAGGGTGGTAGCCAGCCGAGGTTTAACTGGTCACTTTGCGTGTTCATGGGACCAGTGTCGGCAGGCGGGGCTACCTTCGCCATAACTCAGAGTCAAGAGCAACAGACTCTGGGAATTCAAGGTCCGGTGGTTGTGACCGGTTGAGTTCGGTTGAGTTCGGGGGTGACCGCAATGGCGCGGGCTGAGAACAAGGCGGAGGCGGGCAGCACGGCACAGCTCCTGGCCGCCCTGGCAAAGGCGTTTCGCGAGCAACAGGAGCTGACACAGGAGGAGTTGGGGAAGAGGATCGGCTATACCGGGTCCGCGATCAGCGCGATGGAGACGGGGGCGCAGCCCCCCAGCGACAAGATGCTCGCCAAGCTGGAGGAGGCGATCGGGGGCGGGCTGGGGATCTTCGAGAAGGCACGCCGGTTCGTGCTGCTGGACAAGTATCCGCCGCAGTTCAAGAACTTCGCGCTGGTGGAGCAGGAGGCGGTGTCGCTGTCGTCGTACCAGACGTTCGTGGTCGACGGTCTGTTCCAGACACCGGAGTACGCACGGGCATTGATCGGCGGCGGCTTCCCGAAGCTGCCGGAGGAGAAGGTGGAGGAGCTGGTAGAGGCGCGGGTGGCACGGCGGACATTGTTCGACCGGGCGGAGCCGACGGCCATGATCGAGCTGATCCTGGAGGAGTCGGTGCTGCGGAGGCCGTTCGGGAACTGGGAGGTGCTGCGCGACCAATTGCGCTCGCTCGCGGAGGACGCGGAGAGGGACAATGTAAGCGTCCAAGTGATCCCGCAGGAGCGGGGGTTGAGGAGCGGGCATGCGGGTGCGCACGGCGAGATGAAATTGGTGAAGACCAAGGACCACTACGACGTCGTCCACCTCGAAGTCCAGGACGAAAGCCTCCTGGTCAGCGATCCCTCGAAGGTCGCTCTCCTCGCCCACCGCTATGCAAAGATCCGGACTCAGGCACTGAGCCCGGACGACTCACTGAGCCTCATCCGTAAGTTGGCAGGAGAAGAGCGGACATGACGAGCACCCTGCGTTGGTTCAAGTCGAGCCACAGCAACGCCAGCGGCGGCGACTGCGTCGAGACCGCCTACACCTGGCGCAAGTCCTCCTACAGCGACAGCGGCGGCGGGAACTGCCTCGAAATATCCCCCTGCCCCCACACCGTCCACATCCGCGACTCCAAGACGGCCCCCGACGGCCCCCACCTCACCCTCTCCCCCACCGCCTGGGCCGCTTTCCTGACGGCGGCCGGGTGAGGGTGCGTGGCCCGGTGGGCGGAAGCCCCTGGCACGGCTGGCGTACGCGAGAGGATCGGCGGCCCGTGGACCCTTCCGTGGACGCCGCCGTCCTGGCGGTGGTCGACGCCGTCAGGCGACGCGCCTCGGCCCGGGGCGAGACCGTCCGGGCCCTCGACTCGGTGCGCGACCTCGTGGTCAACGACGAGGCGGAGATCGCCATCGGCCACCTCGTCCACACGGCCGACGCGTTCGGGCTCGCGGTGCGGCGGGACGAGTACGAGCGGCTTATGGCGGCAGCCACCGCGCTGGGGTATGCCGACGCCGTGACCGACCTCGGTCCCCGGCTGCTCCTCCCGGCCGATGACGACAGCGCGGCCCGTTGAGCGGCTTCGATGAAGTCCGGTGCGGTTCGGCCGCGCCCTGAAGGGTCGCACCTCCCGCGGAGCGCTTAGCCGAAGACCGTGAACAGGGCGAGCGCCGGTCCGGTCGCGTAGACGAGCACGCCCACGGCCAGGGCGGTCCACGGCCGCCGGGCCAGCACCGCCCCGAGCACGACCGTGACCACCGCGGCGGCCAGCGCGACCCACGGCCCGAACATCGCCACGAGCATCCACCCGCCGGAGCCGTCGCAGAACCGCGCTGTCCCGGCCGAGGTGCCACAACTGTCACCGGCGAAGAGCATGCCGAAGGACAACAACCCGTTGACCGCGACCGCGGCGGCGAGCAGCAGGCCGGTCACCACGGCGAAGACCACCCGGAGGGGCGCGCCCGCCGAGGGGCGCGGCGGTGGGAACCCGGGCCCGTACGACGGCGGGTACGGGGGCGGCGGCGGAAGGCTCATGCTCCCCATCTCACCCCCGCCCGCGCGTCCGCGCCTGAGTCCGGCTACTCAACCGGGATGAGCACGGACGCCGGCGGGAAAGCGCGTCACCAGGGCACCACCCCGTCCTCGTCGAAGAAGCCGCCGGTCGGGCCGTCGTCGGGGAGGGTCGCGAGGCGGATCGCGACGGTCGCGCCCTGTTCGGGGGTGCGGTGGCCCCGGAAGCCGTTGAGGTCGGTCGCGCAGTAGCCGGGGCAGGCCGCGTTGATCAGGATGTTGGTGTCCTGGAGCTCCTTGGCGTACTGGACGGTGACGGCGTTCAGGAACGTCTTCGACGGTGAGTAGGCGACGGCGATCGGGCCCGTCTCGGCGCCGGGGGTGGTCTGCAGGGTGAGGGAGCCGACGCTGCTGGAGACGTTGACGATGCGCGGCGACGGCGACCGGCGCAGCAGCGGCAGCATCGCGTTGGTGACGCGGATGACGCCGATGACGTTGGTCTCGACGGCCGTCCGGACCGTCGCGACGTCGACGGTGGTGGGCAGCTGCGGTGCGCTGCCGGTGACGCCGGCGTTGTTGACGAGGACGTCGAGGCGTCCGGCGCGGTCCTCGATCAGCCGGGCCGCGGCCGTCACGCTCGCGTCGTCGGTGACGTCGAGCGGTACGCCGAACGCGTCGGCGCCGTCCGCCCGCAGCTTCGCCACGGCGGCCTCCCGGCGTTCCTCGTCCCGGGCTCCGACGCCGACGCTCCAGCCGAGGGCGCCCAGGCCCGCCGCGATCTCGTATCCGATGCCCTTGTTCGCGCCGGTCACCAGCGCGGTCTTGTTTTCGCTCATGTCTCCGATCCTGTCCGGGGCAGGGCCGGGTCGGCCAACACCGATCGGGTGGGGATCGATACCGCACGGGTATCGATCCCGGTCGGGTCGGTAGCATGGACGGCGTGGAGACGCGGGAGTTGCGGTACTTCGTGGCCGTCGCCGAGGAACTGCACTTCGGGAGGGCCGCGCAGCGGCTCGGGATGGCGCAGCCGCCGCTGTCGCGGGCGATCAGCCTGCTCGAACGGCGGCTCGGGACGACGCTGCTGGAGCGCACCAGCCGGGCGGTCACCCTGACCGGGGCCGGTTCGGTGCTGCTGCGGGAGGCCCGGGCGGCGCTGGATGCCGTGGAGGCCGCCGAGCGCCGCACCCGCCGCGCCGCACTCGCCGAGACCGGCCGCCCGGGCGTGGTCCTCGCCACGAAGGCCGGCGCGTCCGGCGAACTGCTGGCGAAGATGCTCGACGCCTACGCCGCCGAACCCGACGCGGTCGCCGTCGATCTGCTGCTGTGCGGGATCGGCGAGCAGGAACGCATGCTGCGCGACGGCCGGGCCGACGTGGCGCTGCTGCACCTGCCGTTCGACAGCACGGCAGGCTTCGACACCGAGGAACTGGTCACGGAGAGCCAGGTCGTGGTGCTGCCCGCCGGGCATCCCCTCACCACCCGCGACCAGGTACGGATGTCCGAGGTCACCGCGCTGCCCGGCCTGCCGTTGCCGCGCTGGCCGGGCCCCGACGGCACGTACCCGGACGGGCCCGGTCCGCAGGCCCGGGATCATGCGCAGCTGTACCAGCTGATCGCGCTCGGCCGCGCCTGCTGGATCGCGCCGGAGTCCTGCCGGGCCCAACTGCGCGAGGAACTCGCCGCCGTACCGGTGCCGGACGCACCGACGGTCACGACCGTGATCGCCTGGCCGCCGCACAGCCGCTCCCGCGCCGTCGCCGGCCTGGTCCGGGCCGCCGTACGTCACTGTACGTCCTGAATATCCCTAATAGTCTGAGCCGGACGGACACGGACGGACGATGGGAGACAGCGTTCATGACTGCGGCTGACGTCTTGGTGGTCGGCGCCGGCGTGGTGGGGGCCTCCGTGGCCTATCACCTCACCCGGCTCGGGCACGACCGGGTGACCGTCGTCGACGCCCGGGAGCGTGGGGTACTGCCCGGCTCGACCGGCCTGGCCCCCGGCCTCGTCGGACAGCTCAGCGCCACCCCGGAACTCGCCGTCCTCGCCAAGGACAGCGTCGCCACCTACCGCGCCCTCCCGCAGACCCCGCCGGTGTTCTGGCAGGTCGGCTGTCTGGAGGTCGCCACCAGCCCCGGCCGGCTGGAGCAGGCGCACCACGATGTCGAACACGGCCGCACCCTCGGTATCGAGGCCCGGGTGGTCGACGCGGCGGAAGCAGTCGCGCTGGCCCCCGCCCTCGTCGACGCCGAACGGGCGCTGGGCGGGCTGCACATCCCCTCCGACGGCGCCGCCGATCCCGTCGCCCTCACGCACACCCTGGTGGCCGCGGCGGAACGGGGCGGGGCGGCCTTCCGCTGGAACACGCCCGTGCGCGCGCTGGAGAGCGAGCGGGGGCGGGTGCTCGGAGCCCGGGCTGGCGAGGAACTCATCAAGGCCGGTGCCGTCGTACTGGCCACGGGGATCTGGGGCCCGGTGCTGGCGGCCGAAGCCGGCGTCCGCCTGCCTCTGGTGGCCGTTCAGCATCCGTATGTGTTCACGGCCGAGGTGGACGGTCTGGACGACACCCCCATCGACACCCCGATCGTGCGCTATCCCGAGCACGCGGTCTACTCCCGTCGCCACGGCCGCCGTTACGGCCTCGGCACCTACGCGCACGCCCCGCTCCCGCTGACCCCCACATCCGCGCTGACGACGGCGGAAGCCCCTTTCCGGGAGAGCGACTTCGGGACGGGCCTCATGGAAGCGACCGCGCTCGTACCGGCGTTCCGGAACGCACCCCTGGAAGGCCGGGTCAACGGCGCGTTCGCCCTCACCCCCGACGAACTCCCCTTCGTCGGCCGGGCCGCCGCGGCGCCCGGTCTGTGGTTCGCGGAGGCGTCCTGGGTCACCCACGCCGGAGGTGTCGGCCGGCAGCTCGCGCACCTGCTCCTGGAGACGGGTGATCCGCTGGTCGACCCGGAGCGCCTCGCCCCCGACCGCTTCGCCGACTGGACCGACGCCAGGATCCGGGAGACCTCGCTGGCCCACTACCAGGGGATCTACGACATGCACTGACCGGCCTGGGTACCCGCCGCGGCAGAGGTGAGTACCGCTACTCAGGCAGCCGTTGACGGGTGAACGGCATCGTGGGGATCACACAGGGGTGAGTTCCAGAACCCCGCAACCCCGGAAATCCCAGACCCCAGAAGGCAGGCACCCATGAACAGCATCCGCGCTCTCCTCTCGGCGCTGCGCACCCCTGTCGCCCTCGGCTATCTCGCTCTCGTGGCGGCCGTCGTGGTCTGGGTCGGCGTGGACACCCTGTTCGTCGAGCACGCCGACGCGAGCCTGGCCGGGGTGTGGGCCTTCCTGGTCACCGCCCCGACCTCCCTGCTCTTCGTGATGCTCCCCGGCCCGCTGGCGTGGGCCGGGGTGGTGGTAGGCGCGGTGGTCCAGGCGGCGGTGCTCGGTGTGCTGTACCGCAAGGTCAGCGGCCGTTTCGGCCACCACACGGGCCCAAGCAACGCCTGACGGCACCGGTGTCAGAACACGGGCGTACCGTCCTGCGTCAGCTTCCAGTTGGTGGCCGCGAACGTCGACGGGTCGATGGTGCCCTTGGCCGTGGCGTAGGCGATCATCAGGTCGCGGACCTGGTTGGTGGAGCTGTAGGCGGCCTCCGCGGCGGCGATGTGCGGGTAGCCGCTGCCGCCGTTGGCGCGGTAGTTGTTGACGGCGACGACGAAGACCTGGTCGTCGGGGATCGCCGCGCCGTTGTAGGTGAGGTTCTTGATGCGCGAACCCTCGGCCGCGGCGATGTCGATCTCGTACGAGACACCGGCCGCGGTGTCGTACATGTAGTCCCAGAAGCTGTTGGCGTTGGTGAGGGTGGCGGTGTCCACCGCCGTGCCGGACGGCACCTGGTGGTAGTACTTCGCCGCGTACTCCAGGTAGTCCTTGAGCTGGGCGCCGGTGAGCTTCTTGCCGTACAGCGTGTTCTCGTAGATGTAGAGGCCGGCGACGTCGCGGATGGTCACGTCGCCCTTCGGGATGTCGGCGGTACGGCTGAAGCAGGCCGCCACCGAGATCAGCGGGAGAGCCGCGTCCGCCGCCGACAGGCCCGCCTTCACCGTCTCCATCTGGACCTCGTGGATGAAGTCGATGGCGGGTACGTCCTTCCAGCAGGCCTCCGCCGTCGACATGTCCACCGTGCTCGTGCCGATCGCCGTGTTGACGTACTTCACGACCAACTCGTGGTCGGCGGTGAGGAGTTCGGTGATCTTGTCGTCCTCGGCGACCGTGTTGCTGTTGAGCGTGGTAGCCGTCTTGCTGGTGATCTTCCAGCAGCCGTGGACGAGTTCGAGCTCGAAGTCGAAGACGGACAGGCGGTAGCCGTAGCAGTACGGCTCGGACAGGAGGACGTCCTCGCCGGTCTCCTCGTTCTTCACCGTGTACGTGGGGACGTCGACGTGCGTGTGGCCGACGAGGATCGCGTCGATACCGGGAACCTGTTCGGCGACCAGGTTCGACGCGTTCTCCACGTAGGGGAGTTCGTCACCCCACGACGTCGAGCCGTCCAGGCCCGAGTGGTCGGTGAGGAAGACGACGTCACAGCCGAGCGCGCGCAGTCTGGGCACGTACTTCTTCGCCTGCTCGACCAGGCCGGGGAAGACCATCTTGCCGCTGACGTTGTCCTTGTCCCACAGGGCGATGCCCGGGTTGGTCAGGCCGAGGATGCCAACCTTGATGTCGGGCGCGCCGGGCACCTTGATGCGCTTGACCGTGTAGGGCGGGAAGGCGGGCTTGAGCGTCTTCGCGTCCAGGGCGTTGGCGCCGAGCAGCGGGAAGTGACACTGCCGCTCGAAGGCGCGCAGCACGTCCACGCCGTAGTTGAACTCGTGGTTGCCGAGGGCGGCGGCGTCGTACCGCATCTCGTTCATGGCGACCGCCATGGGGTGCTTGGGGCCCCGCTTGCCGTCCTTGCCCGTGATGGGGTCAACGTTGGCGTAGTAGTACGCGAGGGACGTGCCCTGGATGATGTCGCCGGCGTCGACGAGTAGCACCCGGTCCTCGCCCTTCTGCTCGCGCAGCTGCTTGACGAGGGTGGCGATGCGCGCGATGCCGTACGTGTTGCCCTTGCTGTCCTTGTAGGCAGCGTTGGTGTAGTAGTCCCAGTCGAAGACGTGGCTGTGCAGGTCAGTGGTGCCCAGGATGGAGAACGACCAGGTGCGGGGCTTGCACTCGGGCTTCGCCGGGGCGGCCTCGGCGGTGCCGGTGCCGAGCGTGCCGGCGACGGCGACCGCCGCTCCGGTCACGGCCGACTTCTGCACGAACTCACGGCGGTTCATGGGATTGACGGGCATTCAGTGCTCCTGGAAGGGCATGGACGACGGATGTGGCGGGCGCAGCGGCGGACTACCCGCGTAGATGCTGGCCTTCACCCGTTACCGGCGATACCTCCGTCAGCCCAAGGGCCGGTCAAGGATTCCCAAGACCGGCCCAAAACGAGCTGTGAACTCATGCTCTACAGGAACGAGTTGATTTCGATCGTCTCGTCCCGGCCCGGCCCCACGCCGATCGCGGAGATCGGGGCGCCGGACATCTCCTCCAGCGCCTTGACGTAGTTCTGGGCGTTCTTGGGGAGGTCCGCGAAGGACTTGGCCTTGGTGATGTCCTCGGACCAGCCGGGCAGGGTCTCGTAGACCGGCTTCGCGTGGTGGAAGTCGGTCTGGGAGTAGGGGAGCTCCTCGACCCGCTTGCCGTCGATCTCGTACGCGACACAGACCGGGATCTGCTCCCAGCCGGTGAGGACGTCGAGCTTGGTGAGAAAGAAGTCGGTCAGGCCGTTCACGCGGGTCGCGTAGCGGGCGATGACCGCGTCGAACCAGCCGCAGCGGCGGTCACGGCCGGTGGTGACACCCCGCTCGCCGCCGATGCGGCGCAGCGCGTCGCCGTCCGCGTCGAAGAGCTCGGTCGGGAACGGGCCCGCGCCGACCCGGGTCGTGTACGCCTTGAGGATGCCGATGACCCGGCTGATCTTCGTCGGGCCGACACCGGAGCCGGTGCAGGCGCCGCCGGCGGTCGGGTTCGACGAGGTCACGAAGGGGTACGTGCCGTGGTCGATGTCGAGGAGCGTGCCCTGGCCGCCCTCGAAGAGCACGACCTTGTCGTCCTCCAGGGCCTGGTTGAGGACGAGGACCGTGTCGGCGACGTACGGAGCGAGCTTCTCCGCGTAGCCCAGCAGTTCCTCGACGACCTGGTCCACGGCGATCGCGCGCCGGTTGTACAGCTTGGTGAGGAGCTGGTTCTTGACGTCGAGGGCCGCCTCGACCTTCTGGGTCAGGATCGACTCGTCGTAGAGGTCCTGGACCCGGATACCCACGCGGTTGATCTTGTCCGCGTAGGTCGGGCCGATACCGCGCCCCGTCGTACCGATCTTCCGCTTCCCGAGGAAGCGTTCCGTCACCTTGTCGACGGTCACGTGGTACGGCGTGATGATGTGCGCGTTACCGCTGATCATGAGCTTGGACGTGTCGACGCCACGCTCGTTCAGACCGCTCAGCTCGGAGAGCAGGACCGACGGGTCGACGACGACGCCGTTGCCGATGACCGGGACACATGTGGGCGAGAGGATTCCGGAAGGGAGGAGGTGGAGCGCATACTTCTGGTCGCCCACGACGACCGTGTGGCCGGCGTTGTTGCCGCCCTGGTAACGCACCACGTAGTCGACGGAGCCGCCTAGCAGGTCCGTCGCCTTTCCCTTGCCTTCGTCACCCCACTGAGCACCGAGCAGCACAAGTGCGGGCACGCGCGTACACCCCTTCCGGGCGGGGCATGTCCAAGGTCAGGGGCGTACGCGTAAGGTTCGTCGCCGCGTACCACCGCGACCGTCTTTGGTCGCACAACCGTCGGACCGGATGCCCCGGAATAGACGAAGCCCCTGGCGCAATAGCGCAAGGGGCTCTTGCACAGTGATGCTACCCGAGGAAGCGAGGCACGACCGAGGTGGCGACATTCGCGACGTCCGATCAGCTGCTGGTGATCATCGATCCGGCGGCACGGCAGACGGACGGTGAATCCGTCCGGATCGCGAAAGACGTGCTCAGCGCGGGTGCGACGGCGAAGGTATGCATGCCGGACAGCCCCGAGGAATTCACCCGCGCACTGGCCCGCAGGGGCTCGCGCCGACCGGTGGTCGTCGGCGACGACGGGGCGCTGGTCCGCGCCGTGACCTTTCTGCACCGGCAGCGGGAGCTGGCCGGATGTGCGCTGTCGGTGGTCCCGGTGGGCGGCGCCCTGAGCGTCGCGCACGCCCTGGGGGTGCCCACGGGTGCGGTGGCGGCGGCCCGGACCGTCCTGGACGGCGTGGAACGGCGCCTGGACCTGCTGGTCGACGACAGCGACGGGGTGGTGCTGGGCGCGCTGCGGATCCCGCCGGTGGCGGCCGCGGCGTCGGTCGAGGAGTCGGTGGCGGCACGCGGCTGGCTCCGGCCGTACCAGCACCTCGTCCGCACCCTCTCCACCCGCCCGGCCCCGACCGTGCCCCGCCCCGGGCCCGCGCGGCTGCGCGTCGAGGTCGACGGGGAGACGGTGGTGGACCTGGACCAGCCGGTGGAGGGGGTGTCCGTGACCCCGGGCGGGCTTGGCGGCCTCGCCGAGGTGGAGGTGCGCCCCCTGTCGGTCGGCGCGGAGGCGACCCCGGTACGGGCCGCCGGACGGACGGTGACGGTGCTGGGGGCCGATTTCCGCTACCGGGCCGACGGTGGGGTGGCGGGGCCGGTACGGCGGCGGACGTGGCGGGTGGTGGAGGGGGCTTGGGGGCTTACGGTGCCGGGGGGTTCGTAGGCGGGGCGTGGAAGCCGGTGGTGTCGAGGGGGCAGTCGAAGGGGGCCGGGATAGAGAGCTTTTCTCCGAACGGCCTCGTGTCTCGTGACTCGTACCCCTTCGCCGAGGGGTTCCAGAACACGGTGGCCAGCTCCTCCTGCATGTCGAGAAGCAGGTAAACCGGAACTCCCGCCCTTCCGTAGACCGTGACCTTGTCCGTCAGGTCATCGTCCCGGGTGGAGCTGGAGGTCAGCTCACACGCCAGAAGCAGGGCCTCGCCGTCTCGGCGGTTACTGGTCGTCCGAGAGATTCGTCGGGGCGTTACGTGGATATCCGGTCCGTATGCGCGTTCGTCCCCTGGGAAGACGTAGAGAAACGGGCCAATGCTGATGCGGTGGTCTTCGGGGAGATGGGACCGCAACTGATCACAGACCAGCTCCATGACGTCCTCGTAGTAGGACTTCGACCACGGCGACAAGACGATGCTCCCCCTGATGATCTCGGCCCTGTAGCCGGGCACATCCAACTCGTCGAGGGTGTTCAGCAGATCCTCGAAACTGTGGGGCTCGGTGCCGCTTATCGTCGGTCGCTCAGTCATCAACGTCATGATGCGCCCTCCCCGTGATGCAGACCAGGCACCACTCAGCGTAGCCGGTC
Organism: Streptomyces sp. Ag109_O5-1; assembly: GCF_003814875.1. GTDB lineage: Bacteria > Actinomycetota > Actinomycetes > Streptomycetales > Streptomycetaceae > Streptomyces > Streptomyces sasae. The sequence continues at coordinate 5,703,458 of NZ_RKQF01000001.1, forward strand.
GAGCACATCTGCGTGATCGCTTTCGTCCTTCAGCTCCACCCCCGTCCGCCCCAACTCCCGCCCCCTCCCCATCAACCCCGCCAGCTTCCCCGCCGCCACCTCGTACGTCAGCCCCAACGGCGGCCGGATGTTGGACAGACAGTTCCGGTCCGCGTCCGTCGTCACCCCCGGCACCGGCCGGTACGTCAGATACGCGCCCAGGGAGTCCGCCGCCGACATGCCGGGGCGTTCGCCGATCAGGACGACCACCAGCGCCGTACCCATCGCGTGGGCGATGTCGTCGCCGAGGGCCACCCGGGCCTGTTCGGCCAGTACCACCGGGGCGATCCGCCAGCCCGGCAGCCGCGCCGTCGTCGCCCGGACCAGCGCCGCCGCGTGCTCGTGGACCGCCCGGCTGGAGAGCCCGTCGGCGACGACGAACACCACGTCCCAGTCGCCGGCCGGGAGGTGCGCGCGGTCCACGGGGTCGAGGCGGCGGCCCAGGTCGGGGCGCTGGAGGTACGTCGGCCGGTCACCGGCCGCGCTGCGGACCCGTACCGTCGGCATGCCCTGCAGCCCGGCCGTCACGGTGTCCGGGGCGAACGGCGAGTGCACCGCGTCCCGGGCCGCCGCGTGCGCGGCCTGGAGGCCCAGGCGGTGGCGGGTGGGGAGGGCGGAGCCGGCGCGGCCGAGGCCGATCCTGGCCTGGGTGTGGCGGCGGAGCAGCGGCCACAGTTCGTCGTTCCTGACAGCCGTCTCGGTCATGCGGCCAGTTCCCTTCCGATGGCGGTCAGCGGGTGGCCCGTGCCGGTGTCGCGGAGGCCCCCGCGTTCGTCCAGCAGGCCGATGCCGGCGAGCCAGGCCTCGAACTCCGGAGCCGGGCGCAGGCCGAGCACCTCGCGCAGGTAGAGCGCGTCGTGGTACGAGGCGGACTGGTAGTTGAGCATGATGTCGTCGCCGCCCGGGGTGCAGATCACGAAGGAGGCGCCGGCCACGCCGAGCATCGTGAGCATGGTGGCGATGTCGTCGTCGTCCGCGTCGGCGTGGTTGGTGTAGCAGATGTCCAGGCCCATGGGCAGGCCGAGGAGCTTGCCGCAGAAGTGGTCCTCCAGGGCGGCGCGGAGGATCTGGCGGCCGTCGTAGAGGTACTCCGGGCCGATGAAGCCGACGACGGTGTTGACGAGGAGCGGGTCGTAGCGGCGGGCGACCGCGTAGGCGCGTGCCTCCACGGTCTGCTGGTCGACGCCGTGGTGCGCGTCGGCCGACAGGGCGCTGCCCTGGCCGGTCTCGAAGTACATGACGTTGTCGCCGACCGTCCCCCGGCCGAGCGCCCGGGCCGCCTCGTACGCCTCGTCGAGCAGGGCGAGCGTCACGCCGAAGGAGGCGTTCGCGGCCTGGGTGCCGGCGATCGACTGGAAGACCAGGTCGACCGGGGCACCGCGCTCCATCAGGTCCAGGCTCGTCGTGACATGGCACAGCACGCAGGACTGGGTGGGGATGGCGTAGCGGCTGATCACGCCGTCCAGGAGGTCCAGCAGGTCGCGGACGGCGCGGGGACTGTCGGTCGCCGGGTTGATGCCGATCACCGCGTCGCCGGAGCCGAGGAGGAGGCCGTCGAGGAGGGCGGCGGCGACACCGGCCGGGTCGTCGGTGGGGTGGTTGGGCTGGAGGCGGGTGGCGAGCCGGCCCGGGAGGCCGATGGTGGAGCGGAAGGCGGTGACGACCCGGACCTTGCGGGCGACGGCCACCAGGTCGGCGTTGCCCATCAGCTTGGACACCGCCGCCGCCATCTCGGGGGTGAGCCCGGGCGCGAGGGCGGCGAGCGCGGTCGCGTCCGCCGCCTCCGAGAGCAGCCACTCGCGGAACTCGCCGACCGTCAGCCCGGCGACCGGCGCGAACGCGACGGGGTCGTGGGTGTCCACGATCAGCCGGGTCACGTCGTCGTCCTCGTACGGGATCACCTGCTCGGCCAGGAACCGGGTGAGCGGCACCTCGGCCAGCGCCCAGCGGGCCGCGACCCGCTCCTGGGCGGACGCGGCGGCGAGACCGGCCAGCCGGTCGCCGGAACGTTCCGGGCTCGCGGCGGCCAGCAGCCGGGCGAGCGAGCCGAACCGGTAGCGGTGGCCGCCGAGGGTGGCGGTGTACGTGCTCATGGCGGCGACCGTACGAGGGGCGTGTTGCCGCCAGATTTCTAAAGGTCTGGTTGACAAACATTTAACGCACCGAGACCCTTGGCCGACTCATTCGGACTACAGAGTTCCCGTCCAGTACCGCACCGGATCACCAGGAGAGGGGCCATCCCGATGGCAGTGGACGAGGGAGTCGCCCCAGCGGCGAACACCAGCGAGGACAACGCCGTTCACCGGCTCAAGCCCAACGCCATCGGCCTGCTGGGCGTGGTCTTCATGGCCGTCGCGACGGCCGCGCCGATCACCGCGATGACGGGCAACGTGCCCTTCATGGTCTCGTCGGGCAACGGCATCGGCGCCCCGGCCAGCTATCTGGTCGCAATGGTCGTCCTGGCAATCTTTTCGGTCGGCTTCACCTCGATGGCCAAGCACATCACCTCGACCGGCGCCTTCTACGGCTTCATCTCCTACGGCCTCGGCCGCACCGTCGGCCTCGCCTCCGGGCTCCTCGCGACCTTCGCGTACGTCGTCTTCGAGCCGGCCCTGATCGGCATCTTCTCGGTCTTCGCCAACACCACGCTCAAGGACCAGACCGGCCTCGACACCCCGTGGTGGGCCTTCGCGATCCTGATGCTCGCCATCAACGCGACCGGCACCTGGTTCGGGGTCTCGGTCGCCGAGAAGCTCCTCGTCGTACTCCTCGGCACCGAGGTCACCGTCCTCGCGGCGATGGCCGTCTCGGTCGCCCTGCACGGCGGCGGCCCGCACGGCTTCACCTTCGGGCCGGTCAACCCGGTCAACGCCTTCAAGGGCACATCCGCCGGTCTCGGACTCTTCTTCGCCTTCTGGTCCTGGGTCGGCTTCGAGTCGACGGCGATGTACGGCGAGGAGTCCCGCGACCCGAAGAAGATCATCCCCAAGGCGACGATGATCTCGGTCCTCGGCGTCGGCGTCTTCTACGTCTTCGTCTCCTGGATGGCCATCATCGGCAACGGCGAGACGGAGGCCGTGAAGGCGGCCTCCTCCGCGAACCCGCTCGCCCTCTTCTTCAACCCGACCGAGCACTACGTCGGCCACTGGGCGGTCGTCGTCATGCAGTGGCTGATGATCACCGGTTCACTGGCCTGCGGCATGGCCTTCCACAACTGCGCCGCCCGCTACATGTACGCGCTGGGCCGCGAGGGTGTCCTCCCGAAGCTCCAGAACACGATCGGCCGTACGCACGCCGAGCACGGCTCCCCGCACATCGCGGGCCTGGTGCAGACCGTCGTCTCCGCCGTCCTGATCGCCGCGTTCTGGATCGCGGGCAAGGACCCGTACAACGCCCTCTACGTCCTGCTCGCCATCCTCGGCACGATGGCGATCCTGGTCGTGCAGGCGGTCTGCTCCTTCGCGGTCCTCGCCTACTTCCGCAAGAACCACCCCGAGAGCCGGCACTGGTTCAGGACCTTCGCCGCCCCGCTGATCGGCGGTGTCGCGATGCTCGCCGTCGTCGTCCTGCTGGTGTCCAACATGGGCGTCGCGGCGGGCGCGGAGTCCGGGTCACTGCTGCTGAAGGCGACCCCCTGGCTGGTGGCCCTGGTCGCGGCGACGGGCATCGGCTACGCGCAGTACCTCAAGCGCCGCTCGCCGGAGCGGTACGCGCTGCTGGGACGGACCGTACTGGAGGAGACCAAGGAACGGTAGGGCTGCGACAGCAGGGGCGCCTGGGACGCCAGGGGCGGCCGGTCATGGAAGTGCGGTGAATCTTCCTCCGTATCTCCGGCCGCCTCCGGCGCGCGTCCTTAAGGTGCGCCCATGTCGGATGAACCGCCAACGGGTCTTACCAGCCCCGCAGTTGGCTTACGCAGGACCGCCGGCCGGCACCGGGCGGCCGCACTCGTCGTCGCGCTTGCCGCCACCTTCGGCGGTGTCGGCGGCGTCATCGTGGCGGGTGCCGGGAGCGCGGGCGCGGCTTCCGCGACGGTCCGGTTCGCCTGTACGTTCACGAACATCGGCGGGGCACCGATGACCGCGTCGATCGTGTGGAACGCCTCGGACACCTACACCGTCGGCCGTCCCACCCCGCGCGTGCCGATCGAGGCCACGACCGCGGTCGACCCCCAGATCCCGCAGTGGCTCCGCGCCATCGGGGCGACCAGCATCCAGGGCTCGGCCGAGGCGGCCACCGTCGTGTCCGCGCCCGACGGGGACATCGACAGGACCCTGTCACTGGACATCCCGGTGACCCAGCTCCCGTCGTCCGGCCCGCTGACGCTGAAGGCGGACGGGGCCATGCCGCCGCTGCGCTTCGCCCGGGCGGGCACGGCGAAGGTCTCCGTCGGCGACGTGACCCTGCACCTCACCGCACGGATGGCGGACGGCAGCCCGACCCCGTTCGGTACGGTGAACGGGTCCTGCGCGGTGGCCGCCGGGCAGAGCGGCACGGTGACGACGCTGCGGATCAGGCAGGAGGCTTCGCAACAGCCGACGCCGACCGGGACGGGATCGGGATCGGGATCGGGGGCTGGTGCCGGATCTGGTTCTGGCTCTGGGGCTGGTTCTGGGTCGGGTTCGGGCTCCGGGGCGGGTTCCGGTTCCGGCTCCGGGGCGGGTTCCGGCTCCGGGGCGGGTTCCGGTTCCGGCTCCGGGGCGGGTACAGCGGCCGGGGACGCCGGATCCGGATCGAGCGGGGGTTCCTCCCGCAGTCCCGACCCGAGCGGCTCGGTCACGGCGAGCGGTACGCCGAAGGAGTCGAAGCCGGCCGTACCCCGCGGCGCCCCGACGGTGGGCGTCCCCGAGGCCACCTCCGACCTCCGCACCTCCGCCCGGGACCGGACCGTCTTACCGGTCTCGCTGCGGGCGGCGCTCGGGGTGCTGGCCGTGGCCGGAGTCGCGTTCGGGAGCGCGATGTGGTTCAGACGGCGCCGGGGCGAGGATGGCTGAGGACGGGGAGAAGCGGCCCACGGACGGCAGGCAGGCGCCCCCCGGCATGCACGTCGAACAGCACGGCGACGGAACGATGGTGGTCGCCGGAGTCGTCCACGAGCTGAAGCTCAGCCTTCCCCCGAAGGGGCCACTGGACGAACTCGTCGCAACGACCCGTGGACTGGTCGGGCTGGCAAACGGGCTGGTCGTCAGGGCACACGCGCTGACCGGACGGACCCGCGAACTGACCGCGGCGGTGACCGAGTTCACTCAGGCGATCGACCGGTTGACCTGGGAGATCGACGAGTTCGTCCTGGTGCCCGACGATCTGGCCAGGGTGGCCGACAAGTTGGCCGGCGCGCTCCACGGCCGCTGGCAGGCCGAGGGGAAGCAGCGCGGGATCCAGGACGCCGACCCGCTGCCCGTGCGCTGGCATTCCGTGCACGCGGATCAGCTGGAACTGGACCACCCGGAACGCATCTGGGGGGATCAGGCGGAGGACGACCTCAGCGGGCGTCTGGACGAGATCGCCGAGGTCCACCGACGTCTGCCGTACCGCCGTCTCGTGGTGCTGGGCCCGGGCGGTTCGGGAAAGAGCGTGCTGGGCGTGCGGTTCGTGCTGCGGCGGCTGGAGCACCGGCGCCCCGGCAAACCCGTCGCGGAGATCTTCGGCCTCGGTTCCTGGAACCTGGCCGAGGACTCGCTGGAGGACTGGCTGAGCCGCCAGTTGAGACGCGACCAGCCGTGGCTGGCCGAGGTCACCGCCGACGGCCGGACGACACTGGCCGAGGAGCTGGTGAACTGGCGGCTGATCCTGCCCGTCCTGGACGGATTCGACGAGATTCCCGGGCCCCTGCGCGCCAGAGCCCGGGAGTTGCTCTCCGAGAGCTCGCTGCCGTACGTCCTGACCAGCCGCCGCGAGGAGTACCGGACGGCCGTGGCGGACAGCAGGGGGCTGCATCGCGCCGCCGTGGTCGAACTGGCCGAGCTGTCCCCGGACGACGCGGTGGAGTATCTGCGGTTGCGCAGTTCCCGGCACGCCAGGCCCGACTGGGACCGGGTGCAGGCCGAGATGGAGGGCAACCCCGACGGCCCGCTGGGGCGGGCGCTGTCCACGCCCCTGATGGTCGACCTGGCCGCGATCGTCCACGGCGAGCGGGGCACGAGCGGGGCCGGCAAGGCGGCACGCGGACCGGCGAAACTGCTGGACGAGGAGCGTTTCGACACCCGCGAGGCGATCGAGGACGACCTGCTGGGCGGTTTTCTGCACGCCGTCTACCGGGACCGGCCCGCCGAACACCGCGAACGTGTCCAGGAGTGGTACGGCTACCTCGCTCACCACCTCGGCGACTCGTCCGACCTCAAGTGGTGGGAACTGGGCGGCAGAACGGTGAGCCGTCCGGTGCGCATGGTCGTGGTTGGATCGGTGACCGGACTCGCCTTCGCATTCCTCGACATGCTCGTGCTCTGGTCTCTGATGCCGTTCGTGGTGCCCAAACCCCCGTACTGGATCGCAGCCGTGCCCCTGAACGGAGCCTTCCTCGGGGTGCTGACGGGCACCGGGTTCGGGCTGGTGTACGCGCTCACGGACGGGGGCAGGGCTCGTAGACCGTCCGGCGTCAGCGTGCGGATCCTCGGCGGAACAAGGCCGACCCGCAGGACGTTAGGCCGCCGGCTGGTGGTCGGGCTCACCGGCGGATTCGGGTTCGGGTTCGTCACCTGGTTCGCGACCGGGCTCGTGGCCGACGCCCTGACGGGAACGGCGCTCGTGCCGGCTCTGCTGTCCGGGCTGCGCTACGGGCTCGCGGGCGGACTGGGGTCCGGGCTGGCCCTCGGGCTCGCCTACGGCGGCGGCGGCGCGGGCAGGCGGGCGGAGAAACGCCTGCGGCTCAAGGGCGTGATCGGTCACTTCCGGCGACGGGTCGGACCGCGGCTGGCGATCGGATACGCGGCCGGGTTCTCGGCCGGGCTGGTGTTCTCGATCGTGGGCCCGCTGGTGACCGACCTGGCGACGGGAGGCGGGACCGGACTGGGGACCGTGCTGGCGTCCGCGGTCGTCAGCGCCCTCAGCTACGGGTCCGTGATCGGGCTTCCGTACGCCCTGACGGCGGCGCTCGCCACCCCGATCCCCGCCGGCTCCGTGAACGACCCCGCCAGCCTCCTGCGGACCAGCCGCACGGCGGTACTCCAGCAGTCGCTCGCGAACACGCTGGTCTTCGCGGTGGTGGGCTGGCCGTTCTCCGGGAGGGTCGGTCACATCCCCGACTGGGCGTACTTCACGCTCGTTCTCGGGCTCGGACTCGGCCTCGCCTACGGGCTCGCACTGACCGCCTGGGGTCACTGGATGGTCCTGTCCCGCGTCTGGCTGCCGCTGACCGGCCGGCTGCCGTGGGGGGTGGACGCCTTCCTCAAGGACGCCCACCGCAGAGGCGTCCTGCGCCACTCGGGCGCTGTGTACCAGTTCCGCCATGCCCGGCTCAAGGAACACCTGGCGCGGACGTACGAGGAGGAATGACGAGGGAGGAATGTCCAGCTAGGAACGACGAGGGTCAGTCCGCGCCGAAGAGTTCCTCCCGGCGCACCCGCCACCGCTCCATCATCTGTGCGATCTCCCCGTCCACGAACTCGAAGAACGCCAGCGTCTCGGCCATCCGCCGCCCCGCCGGGGTCTGCGGGCCGAGGCTGTTCACGCCCTCGCGCAGGGCGTGCTCCCACCGCTTGATCACGGCCTCCCTGTTGGTGAGCGCCTCGTACCACTGGTTGCTGTGCACCCGGTACCGCTCCCGCCGCGACCCCGGCTCGCGCTCCCGCGCCACCATGTGCTGCTGCGCCAGATAGCGCACCCCGCCGGACACCGCCGCCGGGCTGACCTGGAGCTGCTCCCCCAGTTCCGCCGAGGTCAGGGTGCCCGAGTCGGAGGAGAGCAGGGCCGCGAAGATACGTGCCGGCATGCGCTGCATCCCGGCCTCGACGAGCTGCGCCGCGAAGCTCTCCACGAACTGGGAGACCGCCTCGTGGTCCCGCCCCACCGCATCCGTAGTCATGGTCACCAGCCTAGCGACGGTTTCCACACTTCCTTAACTTCACAAGTTTCTGAAAGAAGCGTACGTTCTGAACCATGACGAAGGCAATCACGGTCGCCGGGCTCCACAAGTCCTTCGGCCGCACCCACGCCCTGGACGGTCTCGACCTGACCGTCGAGGCCGGCGAGGTGCACGGCTTCCTCGGCCCCAACGGAGCCGGCAAGTCCACCACCATCCGGGTCCTGCTCGGTCTGCTGCGCGCCGACTCGGGCGCCGCGCAGATCCTGGGCCGCGACCCCTGGACGGACGCCGTGGAGGTGCACCGCAGGATCGCCTACGTCCCCGGGGACGTGACCCTCTGGCGCAACCTCTCGGGCGGCGAGGTCATCGACCTGTACGGCCGGCTGCGCGGGGGGCTGGACGCCCGCCGCCGGACCGATCTCATCGACCGCTTCGAGCTCGACCCGACGAAAAAGGGCCGTACGTATTCGAAGGGCAACCGGCAGAAGGTCGCCCTGGTCGCCGCGTTCGCCTCCGACGTGGACCTGCTGATCCTCGACGAACCGACCTCGGGCCTCGACCCCCTCATGGAGGAGGTCTTCCAGCGCTGTGTGGAGGAGGAGCGCGACCGCGGCCGTACCGTCCTGCTCTCCTCCCACATCCTGAGCGAGGTCGAGGAGCTCTGCGACCGCGTCAGCATCATCCGGGGCGGCCGTACCGTCGAGAGCGGTTCGCTCGCCGACCTGCGCCACCTCACCCGCACCAGCGTGACCGCCGAACTCGCCGGTCCGCCCAACGGGTTGGCGCACCTGCCCGGCGTCCACGACCTCGACGTCCAGGGCCACCGCGTCCGCCTCCAGGTCGACAGCGACCACCTCACGGCGGTGCTCCGCTCGTTGAGCGAGACGGGGGTGCGTTCCCTGACCTCCACACCTCCGACCCTGGAGGAGCTCTTCCTGCGCCACTACCAGGACGAGACCGAGCAGGTGGCGGCGCGATGACCACCCTCACGGGCACCGGCACCCTGCTGCGTTTCGCGCTCCGCCGCGACCGCGTGACGACCCCGGTCTGGATCGCGGTGAACGCGCTGATGGTCCTCTCCATGCCGAACACCCTGCAGAGCCTCTACGGCACCGAGGCCGAACGCGCCGATCTGGTCCGGCAGTTGGAGACGAACGCCTCCTTCCGTGCCCTGATCGGCCCGATCCACGACACCTCGCTCGGCGGTCTCACCGCCTGGCGGGTGGGGGTGTACGCCGGTCTCCTCGCGGCCGTGACCGGCCTGCTCGTCGTCGTACGGCACACCCGCGACGAGGAGGCCGGCCGAGCGGAGCTGCTGGCGTCCGGCGCGGTGGGCCGCCGGGCGTCGCTGACCGCGGCCCTGCTGGCGGCGGGGGTCGCCAACGGCGTCCTCGCGCTGCTGATCACGGCGGGCCTCGCGAACCAGGGAGCGGCCGGCGCACTGGCCCTCGGTGTCGGCGTCGGCGCCGTCGGCATGGTCTTCGCGACGATGGCGGCGATCGTGGCACAGCTGACGGAGAGCGCGCGGCTGGCGCGGGGGCTGACGTCGGCGGTGCTGGGCGCGGCCTTCGTACTCCGGGCGGCGGGCGACTCCGCGAAGAGCGACGGCTCGTCGGTGTGGACCTGGCTCTCCCCGCTGGGCTGGCTGGAGAACCTGCGTCCCTTCGCCGCCGAACGCTGGTGGGTGCTGCTGCTGTTCACGGCGGCGGTGTCGGCGCAGGCCGCGGTGGCCTACGTCCTGGCCGGGCGCCGGGACCTGGGCATGAGCTTCTTCCCGGCCCGTCCCGGCCCGGCCGCCGGCCGCCTCGGCTCCGCCGCCGCTCTCGCCTGGCGGCTGCAGCGGGGCGGTGTGCTCGGCTGGTCGCTCGGTTTCTTCCTGGCCGGTGTGGTCTACGGCGGCCTGACGGAGGGCGCGGCCGACCTGGTCGGCGACAACGAGAACGCCCGCGAGATCTTCGAGCGGATGGGCGGCCGGGGCGGGCTCACCGACGCGTTCCTCGCCTCGATGGTCGGCATGCTGGGCCTGGTCGCCGCGCTGTATGTCGTGGCGTCGGTCCTCCGTCTGCACGGCGAGGAGACCTCGGGCCGCGCCGAACCCCTCCTCGCCGGCCCGGTGGGCCGGCTGCGCTGGGCGGCCGGCCATCTGACGATCGCCTTCGGCGGCTCGGCCCTGATCATGCTGCTGGCCGCGGCGGGCTTCGCGGTCGGCTACGGCAGGCAGGCGGGCCCGATCCTGGCCGCCTGCCTGGTCCAGCTTCCGGCGGTGTGGGTGATCGGCGGGTTGGCGGTGGTGTTGTACGGCCTCGCGCCCCGCCTGGCCCCGGCGGCCTGGGGTGTCGCGGTGGCGGTGCTTCTGATCGGCTGGGTGGGTCCGGCCCTGAACGCCCCGCAGCTCGTCCTCGACCTGTCCCCGTTCGGCCATCTGCCGAAGCTGCCGGGCGGGGAGATGGCGTGGACGCCGGTGCTGACGCTGCTGGCGCTGGCGGCGGTGCTGACGGCGTCGGGGCTGGCGGGGTTGCGGCGGCGGGATGTGACGTGACCGTCACAGCGCCACGCGCAGCCCCTCCAGCCCGCGGATCACGAAGTTCGGCTTGCGCTCCGGCTCCGCCGCCAGGCTCAGCGTCGGGGCCCGTTCCAGCAACGCCGTCATGGAGGCGGCCAGTTCGATACGGGCGAGCGGGGCGCCGATGCAGTAGTGGATGCCGGCGCTGAAGGAGATGTGCGGGTTGTCGCCGCGGGTGAGGTCGAGGTGTCCGGGATCGCGGAAGACGGCCGGGTCGTGGTTGGCGGAGCCGAAGAGCATGGCGATCTCGGCACCGCGCGGGATCGTCGTCCCGTCGATCTCGACCTCGTCCAGCACCCAGCGTTCGAAGAGCTGGAGCGGGGTGTCGTAGCGCATCAGCTCCTCGATCGCGGTGGGGACCAGGGAGTGGTCGGCGCGCAGGGCGGCGAGCTGGGCGGGGTTGCGGAAGAGGGCGTACCAGCCGTTGACCGTGGCGTTGACGGTCGCCTCGTGGCCGGCGTTGAGGAGCAGGACGGCGGTGGAGATCATCTCCTGCTCGGTGAGCCGGTCGCCCTCGTCGTGCGCTTCGATGAGCCCGGAGACCAGGTCGTCGCCCGGCTCCGCGCGCCGCTCGGCAATCAGCTCCAGCAGGTACTCGGAGAACTCGACGCTCGCGCGCACCGCCCGCGCGGCCGTCTCCTCGGACGGGTTCAGCTCGTACATCCCGCAGATGTCCGCCGACCAGGGGCGCAGCGGGGCCCGGTCCGCCTCCGGGATGCCCAGCATCTCGGCGATGACGGCGACGGGGAGGGGTTCGGCGACGTCCTTGAGAAGATCCCCGCCGCCCGCTTCGACCAGGCCGTCCACCAGCTCACCGGCGAGTTTCGCCACGTACGGCTTGAGCCGCTCGACCGTGCGCGGGGTGAACGCCTTCGACACCAGGCGGCGGATGCGGGTGTGGTCCGGGGGTTCGAGGTCGAGCATGCCGTGGTCGTTGAGCGTGTGGAACGGCTCGTGCTCCGGCGGGGGTGCGGTCCGCCCGAAGTCCTCGTGCGTGAACCTGTGCTGGTACGTCCGCCCCAGCCGCCGGTCCCGCAGCAGCGCCGAGACGTCGGCGTGGTGCGGGACGAGCCACTGGTTCGTGGGCTCGAAGTACTGCACCCGGCCCCCGGCGCGGAGCTCGGCGTAGGCGGGGTACGGGTCGGCGAGGAAGTCCGGGTCCCAGGGGTCGAAGGCTGCCATGGACGGACGTTAGACCGCCGGTCCCCCTTCTGACCAGGGGTGACCGTCCTACGGAACGTATTGCTGCTGCATCAGCTTTCCGCGGGCGCAGTAACTTGCCGACTCCGTCCGAAGCGAGAGAGCAGCGAGAGAGCGGAGCGCCGCGCATGTCCCGAGAGGCCCCCTATCTGACCGTGGCCGGGGTGCTGCGTGCGCGGATCGGCGCGGGCGAGTGGCGGGTCGGGGGGCGGCTGCCGTCCCGGGCCCGGCTCGCCGAGGAGTACGGCGTCGGCCGCAACGTCGTACAGCGGGCCGTGGACCTGCTGGTCGCCGAAGGGCTGCTCGAAGGGCGGGCGGGCTCGGGTACGTATGTCCGGGTCCCGCGCGAGCGGCTGCGGATGGTCCGTTCCCGGCGCCGCGAAGGCTCGCTCGCCGCCCTGACCGAGCGGGGCCGGGCGGGTGCCTGGGACGCCCACAGCGAGGTGCGGGTCCCGGCTCCGGAGGACATCGCCGAACGGCTCGGCGTCTCCCCCGGAGACCTCTGCGTCCGCACGCACTACGAGTTCCTCGCGGGCGGTCAGCCGGTGCAGCTCTCCGAGTCCTGGGAGCCGTTGGCCATCACCGGCGGCACCCCGATCGTGCTGCCCGAGCGCGGGCCGCTGGCCGGAAAGGGGGTCGTCGAGCGCATGCGCTCCATCGGCGTGCACGTCGGGACGGTGGTCGAACTGCCCCGCCCGGCCCGCGCCACGCGGGCACAGGCGAACCTGCTGGGTATCCCGGTCGGGGACCTCGTGCTCCGGATCGAGCGGACCATTCACGACACCGGCGGGCGTCCCGTCGAGACCGCCGACATCGTCATTCCGGACGTCCGCCGGGAGGTCGTCTACGAGTTCGCGGTGGAGCGGTAGCCGATGAGCCGCCCTCCCCTGTCCTCCGGCCTCCTGCGCGACCCGGACTTCGGCCGTCTCTTCGCCGCCACGGCACTCGGCCAGCTCGGCGACCGCATCATCTTCCTGGCGTTGCCGCTGGTCGCGATCGTGTCGCTCGACGCCGACGCGTTCCAGGTCGGTCTGCTGACCGCACTGACCACGGCCGGCTCCCTCCTGGTGGGGCTGCCGGCGGGCGCCTGGGTGGACCGCCTGCGGAAGCGGCCGGTGATGATCGCCGCCGACCTCGCCAGGGCACTGTTCCTGGTGACGGTGCCGGTGGCCTGGCGGGCGGGCCTGCTCACCCTGCGATGGCTCTACGCCGTGGCCCTGGCGCACGGCGTGCTGACCGTCTTCTTCGATGTCGCCTACGTCAGTTATCTGCCGCACCTGGTGGGCCGCGGCCGTCTGGTCGAGGGCAACGCGAAACTCTCGGCGATCCGCTCGGTGACCAGCATCGGCGGCCCGGCGCTGGCGGGACCGCTGGTGGGCGGGGTCGGCGCCCCCGCCACACTCCTGGCGAGTTCGCTGGGGATGGCCCTGTCGGCTCTGCTCGCCATCAGCATCCGCGGAGGGGAGGAGAAGCCGGAGCCGGGCGGACACAGCCGACTGGGCCGGGACATCGCGGAAGGCCTGAGATTCGCCCTCGGGCATCCCGCCCTGCGCGCGATGATCCTGGGCGACGCGATGTTCAACCTCTCCCTCGTCATGTACCAGACCATGCTGCTGGTCCACCTGGAGCGGGCGATGGGGCTTTCGCCCTTCGGTATCGGCCTCGTCCTGTCGGGGATGGGGTGCGGTGCGCTGCTGGGGGCACTGCTGGCTGTCAGGGTCTCCGCGTGGCTCGGGCAGGGGCCGGTCATCTGGCTGGCCCCGCTGGTCACTTGCCCGCTGACCGCACTGATGCCGTTGGCGCGGCCGGGGTGGACCATGGTCGTGGCCGCGACCGGCCTCGCTGCGCTCTCCCTGGGCGGGGTGGTCCGGGTGGTCGCGCAGTCGAGCCTTCAGCAGGCCCTCACCCCGGACCGGCTCCTCGGCCGGACGAACGCCACGGCCCGCTTCGTCTCCTGGGGCGGCATCCCGCTCGGCGGACTCCTCGGCGGCGCCTCGGGCTCGGCGTTCGGTGTGGCGGCCACGCTGTGGATCGGCGCGGCCGGAATGACACTGAGCGTCCTGCCGAACGCCCTGTCAGCGCTGCGCGGTCACGACGTGTAAGGCCGGCTTCCCACAGGCTCGGGGTGGTCCGTGGGGTGCCAGTCGCGTTGGCCGCCCACCACCTCGGGGTCGAACATGACGATCGCGCCCGCCAGGATCAGGGCCGCCACCGGGCCGGCCAGCATGACCAGGAGGAAGGACAGCAGGCTCGTCGAGGACTGGCCGCCGGTCTGCATCTGGGCCACGTGGACGCTCACCGCGGCCATGCCGGTGTAGTGCATGGTCGAGACGGCCGCACCCATCACCAGGGCGGCTCCGATGGTCGCCCACACCGCGCTGATCGACACCGCCGCCCAGAGCGCGGCGGTCGCGGCGACCACGGCGATCACCACGGAGAGGACGACGACCGTGGTGTCGTAGTGCACGGCGCCGGCGGTGTGCACCGCGGCCATGCCGAGGTAGTGCATCGCCGCCACCCCGAGGCCGGTGATGACGCCCGCGGTGCCCAGGGTGACGGGGCCCGAACCCCGGTAGCCGACCAGGAAGACGCCGACGGCGACCACCGCGATGCAGACGAAGAGGCTCAGCAGCGTCCGGCCGGCGTCGTAGCTCACCGACGCGCCGTCCACGCTGAACCCGATCATCGCGATGAAGTGCATGGTCCAGATGCCGCAGCCGAGGGAGACCGCGCCCAGGGCGAGCCAGCCCAGTTTCCTCTCACCGCGCCCGCGGCCTATCGAACGGGTCGTGCAGCGCAGGGCCAGCACGGAACCCAGAAACGCCATCAGATACGCGGCTATCGGGGTGATCAGGCCGTAGTGGAACTCGGACACCTCAGCGGTCATCGCGGCAACTTTCTTCACGCGAAACGGGGACGACAGCGGCGCCCGTGGGGAAGCGGGCGCCGTGGGGACGGGGGTGATCAAAAAAGGACGAAAGCCGGGTGAAAGGGGAGCCGACAGATGGGTGAAACAAGCCATCTGGCTGATTCCTTCACCATTCAAACACAACCAGAGCACACCGTGTCCACACCTGTACCGCTCGCGACCGAAACGCAACAACGACTGTGCTCTGGGCATGTGCGCTACCCCGGCGTCACCAGCCGTGCCTCGTACGCGAACACCGCCGCCTGGGTGCGGTCCCGTAGGCCGAGCTTCACCAGGATCCGGCTGACATGGGTCTTGATCGTCGACTCGGCCACCACCAGACGCTCGGCCATCTCCGCGTTGGAGAGGCCGTGGGCGATGAGGATCAGGACCTCCGTCTCGCGGTCGGTGAGGTCGCCGTAGGCCGCGTGGGCCGTGGACATCAGGCGCGGTGTGTCGGAGAGCTTCGAGAACTCCGTGATCAGGCGCTTGGTGACCGACGGGGCCAGCAGGGCCTCACCCGAGGCCACCACCCGTACGCCGTCCGCCAGTTGGCGGGCCGAGGCATCCTTGAGGAGGAAGCCGGAGGCTCCCGCGCGCAGGGCCTGGTAGACGTACTCGTCCAGGTCGAAGGTGGTGAGGACCAGGACCTTCGCCGTGCTGTCGGCGGCCACGATCTCCCGGGTCGCCTCGATGCCGTTCAGCTCGGGCATACGGATGTCCATCAGGACCACGTCGGGGCTCAGTTCACGGACGCGGTCCACCGCCTCACGGCCGTTGACCGCCTCACCGACGACCTCGATGCCCGGCATCGCGTTCAGCAGCACCGAGAAGCCCTCGCGCACCATCATCTGGTCGTCCGCGATCAGTACACGGATGGTCATGCGTCACCTTCGGCCGCGGTGACGGCCGGCAGGAACACCGTCACCTCATAGCCCCCCTCGGCCGTCGGGGCCGCCGTCATCTCACCGTTCAGCATCGAGACCCGCTCCCGCATGCCCGTGATGCCGTGACCGGCGCCGGGGGACGGCTTGAGCAGCGCGGTCCTGGGCGGCGGATCGTTGACTATGCGCAGGCCCAGGCCGCCGATGACATAGCCGATCTCGACTCTGGCGCTCGCGCCCGGCGCATGACGCAGGGTGTTGCTCAGCGCCTCCTGGACGATGCGGTACGCCGACAGCTCCACGCCCTGCGGGAGTTCACGGACCGCGCCGGTCATCCCCTTGTCGACGGTCAGGCCCGCCTCCCGCACATTGGCGAGCAGGGCGTCCAGGTCGGCGAGGGTGGGCTGCGGGGCGTCCGGGGCCTCGTAGTCCTCGGCCCGGACCACACCCAGGACACGGCGCAGCTCGGTGAGCGCCGCCACCGCGTTCTCGCGGATCGTGACGAACGCCTTCTCCAGCTCCGGCGGCGGGTTCTCGACCCGGTAGGGGGCCGCCTCCGCCTGGATGGCGACCACCGACATGTGGTGGGCCACCACGTCGTGCAGTTCACGGGCGATCGTCGTGCGCTCCTCCAGCAGGGTGCGCCGGGAACGCTCGTGCGCGGTCACCGTCTGCTGGGCGGTCACCTCCTGCCGGGCCTCGCTGCGGATGTGCCGGACGGTCACGCCGAGCAGGGACAGCGCCGAGAGGAAGAGCAGCTCCATGGTGTCGGAGCCGAAGTAGTGGCCGCCGCGGAAGACCGTCTCCGCCGCGACGCCGTACACCGCAGTCAGCACCCACATCCATGCCGCCGTGCGCGGCCTGGTGCGTATCGCCACGACGGTGAGCACGATCAGGTGGCAGGCCAAGCTGCCGGGCAGCCAGGGCCACTCGGTGTCCCATTCGCTCCCCAGGGCGGCCGCGACCGGGGTCGCCGCCATCGACAGCCAGAACGCGCCGACGGGCCGCACCATGGTCAGCAGGACCGGGACCAGGGCGAGCAGGCCGAGCACCAGGTTCACCGCGGCGCCGTTGAAGCTGTCCGAGGCGATGAGCATCGCGACAAGGCCGGCCGCGCCGATCAGGGCGTGCGGTCCCCAGGCCGCGTACTCCCTCAGCGGGCCGGGGAGCCGGCGGGCGAACCGGCCGTCGGTGCTCGCCCGGGGCAGCGGACGGTAGGCGAAGGCGTCGTGGAACAGCTCCTGCCGCAGGCCGCGCAGGGCGTCCATCGCCGCCCGGAACTCCGGACTGCGCGGCTTGTACGGCTCGAACGCGCCGTCCGGTGGCTCCGGTGGCATCGACTGCGTGTGGGTCGTCTCGGTCACGTACACGACCGTAGGCGGAGGGCCGGGTCACCGTCGTCACCTGTGAGAAGGGTCCTTGGGCATCCCTCTCAGGTACTACGGGGACGAAGGGACGAGCGGACGAGCGGACGAGCGGACGAGCGGACGGCCGGTCAGTAACCGGAGGGCCGTACCAGCCCCGACTCGTACGCGAACACCGCCGCCTGGGTGCGGTCCCGGAGGCCCAGCTTCACCAGGATGCGGCCCACATGGGTCTTCACGGTCTGCTCAGCGACCACCAGCCGCTCGGCGATCTCCGCGTTCGACAGGCCCTGCGCGATCAGCGCGAGGACCTCCGTCTCCCGCTCGGTCAGCTCGCCGACGCGCGTCTTCAGCGGAGCGCGCACCCTGCCGCCGTCCAGCTGGGAGAACTGGGCGATCAGCCGCCGGGTGATACCGGGCGCCAGCAGCGCGTCGCCGGCCGCCACCACCCGGACCGCCTCGGCGAGCTTGTCCGCGGACGCGTCCTTGAGCAGGAATCCGGACGCGCCGGCCCGCAACGCCTCGTACACGTACTCGTCCAGGTCGAAGGTGGTGAGCACCAGCACCTTGATGTCCGGGTGCTCGCCGACGATGCGGCGGGTGGCCTCGATGCCGCCGAGCTCGGGCATGCGGATGTCCATGAGAACGACGTCCGGGGTGAGTTCGGCGACCTGGACCACCGCGTCCAGCCCGTCCACCGCCTGGCCGACCACCTCGATGCCCGGCTGGGCGTTCAGCAGCACGGTGAAGCCCTGCCGGACCATCTGCTGGTCGTCGGCGATGACCACGCGGACGGGGCTGCCGCTGATCCTGCTGTTGTCACTGCTGATGCTCGTCATGCGGGGCGTCCTTCGGGTCGATCACGTCGGGGGCGTCAGGGTCGTCGGTCCCGTCGGTGGCACCGGGGCCGGAGCCGGTGCGGGCGGTTCGGGCGGTGGGAGCGGTGGCCCGGAGGGTGTCCAGGCCGGTGGCCGGGACGGTCACGGGGAGGCGTGCGAAGACCCGGTAGCCGCCGTCCGGCCCGGACTCCGCCGTCAGCGCGCCGCCGAGCATCGCCGCACGCTCCCGCATGCCGAGCAGACCGTGCCCGGCACCCGGCGACGCCGGGGCGGGCCGGGTCGGCCGCGAGTTCCTGACGGACACCAGCAGCCCGTAGGGGACGTACTCGATCGCGACATGGGCGGTGGCACCCGGCGCGTGCCGCAGGACGTTGCTCAGCGCCTCCTGGACGATCCGGTACGCCGACAGCTCCACACCGGAGGGCAGTTGGCGGCGGTCCCCGTCGATCCGGGTGGTCACGGTCAGACCGGCCGCCCTGGTGTTCTCGACCAGCGCGTCCAGCCGGTCCAGGGTCGGCTGCGGGCTGTGCGGGCCGGCGCCGGCGTCCTCGGACGCGTCCGCGTCGGGGCTCTCCGAGCGCAGCACGCCCAGCACTCTGCGCAGTTCGGTGAGCGCCTCCAGCGCGTTCTGCCGGATGCCGTCCAGGTTCTCCTTGAGCTCGTCCGACGGGTTTTCCACAAGGTGTGGAGCGACCTGGGCCTGGATGGAGATGACCGACATGTGGTGGGCGACCACGTCGTGCAGTTCGCGGGCGATCCGGCTGCGCTCCTCCAGGAGGGTGCGCCGGGCCCGCTCCTCCTCGGTGAGCGAGGCCTGACGGCCGAGTTCCATGCGCGCCTCGCGGCGGCCGCGCAGCGCGGTACCGAGCGCCACGACGATCGTGGCCAGGACGATGGTGACCACCGAGGTGGACTCGTGCGGCGGCGCACCCCAGACGCCGTCGAGGAGCCAGGTGACCAGTACGGTCACGGCCAGTGCCGCCACGGCCGCGCGAGCGCGGACCCGCAGCGTGAGCAGCAGCAGGACCAGCAGGTGCGCGAAGATCCCGGCGACGGTCCAGGGCCAGGTGAAGGGGGCGTCAGCCGTCATGCCCAGCCGGCCGTGCAGAGCGATGGCGCCCACCAGCATGGCCCCGGTCGAGAGCCACCATGCCGGGACGGGCCGCCACATCGCGAGGACCACGGCGCCGCCCGGCGCGCACCCGAGCGGCAAGCCGAGCCCGGAACCGAGATGCCCGTTGTCCAGGAGCTGGGCGATGCCGCCGATCGTGATGACGAACGCCGCCAGGCAGAGCACTCCGTGCGGCAGCCAGCGCAGCCAGACGGAGGGGGGCAGCGGGTCGGAACGGACGGTCCACAGGTCGTCGCGGAGTATCCGCAGCACGCGCGGCACGCGGTCGGACCACTCCGCCCGCCGGGTCCCCGTCTCCGTCACATCGATCAGCCTAGACATGGCGGGCTCCCGTCGGTGTCGCCCGATCGGACGAGCGGTGCGTTCTGACGATGCGTGAACGTCCGGCGCGGGACCGGGTGTGCGTGCGCGTACGGGTGCGGGTGCGGGTGCGGGTGCGGGAGCGGGAGCGGCGTGGGGTGCCGGGGTGCTCGTAGGTGTGGAACGCAGCCCAGCAGACGGCGAGGGTCAGGGCGAAGGCCGGGAGCCAGAGCAGGCGGGCAGCGGCCCAGCCGATGTGGTCGGGGGAGGTGTGGAGGCCGGGGAGGCGGCCGAGCAGGAGGCCGGTGGCCGTGGTCGCCATCAGGGCCGTCTGGTGCCAGAGGAAGATCGTCATGGCGGAGAGGTTCACGAAGGCCACCGCCGCCCAGGCCATGGGCCGTCGCATGGTGCGGCGCAGCCGCTCGCGCAGCAGCAGGGCCAGGCCGCACTGCGCAAGGCCGAAGGTGACGGCGGCCAGGGTGGGCGGGTTGAGGTTGGAGACGGACGCGCCCGGGACGCCGACCATCGAGGCCGGGTAACCCGCGCAGGCTATGAGCCCGGCCGTCGCCGCCGTACCGCCGGTGAACAGGACCCAGCCGACGCGTGGGCCGTCCAGTTCGCCACGGGTCCAGGCGGCGCCCAGGGTGTACGGCACCAGCCAGCCCGCCGCCAGGTTCACCCAGCCGATGGCGGGCGGGGCGCCGAAGCCGAAACGGAGAAGGTCCACGTGGAGGACGACGGCCAGCGGCCACAGGGGGTTGAGCCGGGTGACAAGAGGGGTCGCCGCCGTCAGCGCCGCGAAGACCAGCAGGAACCAGAGGGGGGACAGGGCGAGTTTGGCGAGGGTGTGGACGGTGGTGACATCGGTGCCGGAGAGCAGCAGGGCGGTGGTCGCGATCGTCCAGAGGGTGAGGAGTGCGGCCACCGGTTTGAAAAGGCGGGACAGCCGGGCCGTCAGCCAGCGGCGGTAGGGGATGCCCTTGGCCTGGGCCGCGGTGTAACCGCGGGTTGCCACATGGCCGCCGACCAGGAAGAACACGGCGAGGGTCTGGAACACCCAGGAGATCGGGGCCAGCCGGGGCAGGTGCTGGAGGGGGCTGTCGGTGTGCAGCCTGCCGCCGTCCGCCACCAGCGCCGTGACCAGCCAGTGGCCGAGGACCACGCCGAGGATGGCGAACGCACGGAGGGCGTCCACGGCACGGTCGCGGTCGGGCGGGGTGGCGGTGTCCATGCGGCGGGCGAGATGCCGGGTGCGGTCGGGGAGGTGCCGTACGGGGTCAAAGAGGTGTCGTATGCGGTCGGAGAGACGAAGCGGAGGCGGCTTACGCACGGCTGACCTCCGTCGTCTCGCCGAGGACGATCCGGGCGAGGTTGGCCAGGGACACCGAGCCCGGGGTGAAGTAGTCGCTGTGGCCGCCGGGGCCTGCCGCGAAGACGCGGGCGCCGAAGCGCGGGGACACGGGGTCGGGCCCGAAGCCGACGGTCGTGCCGAAGAGATCCGCCTCGATGTGCGGGACATCGGCTATCCAGTCGCCAGCTCCTCGGGCCGCCCAGAGGCGGGCGGATGTGTGCAGGGCGGCGGCCGAGGCGGCGCCGGTGCCGGGGCTGCCGACCAGGGCGATGTCGGTGACACCGAGGCCGGTGAGGGTGGGGGCGGTGCCGGCGCAGACGACCGTGCCGTAGGAATGGCAGAGGAGGGAGATCGCCGCCGGCTCGGGGGCGGTGAGGGTGCGGAGTTCGCGGATCAACTCCCTCAGGTGTGGGGCCGCTTGGCCGGCGCGGCCCGGGGTGAGGACCGTGGTGCTGATCGTCGCCGGGGTCTTGTAGCCGAGCCAGGCGACGACGGCGGTCGGTGTGTGTGGCCGGTCGTGGGTGAGGCGTCGGTACAGGGCCTCGGCCGCGGTGTGGAAGCGGGCGTAGGTGTCGAGGGTGGTGTCCGAGCCGGGGACGAGGACGGCGACGCGGGTGGCTTGCGCCAGGTCGCCCAGGACCTCGGTGGCCTGGCCGGTGCCGCGGGCGTCGAAGTGGAGCAGGCGGCGGGCGGGGGACGCGAGGGTGCGGTCGGCGGCGGCGCGCGAAACATCGCCGTGGGCGGCGGCCATGCGGGCGGCTTCGGCGGCGTTCTCGCGGTTGGCCCGGTAGGCGGTGGTGAGGGTGGCCGCGGTGAGCGGGGCGGGGAGGCGGGCAGGGGGCGGGGCGGGGATCTGGGGCCGGGTGGCTGCGGAGAGGGGGAGGACCACGGCGGCGGTGAGAAGGGCGGCGAGGGCGGTGCGGCGCCAGCGGTGGCGGGGTGGGGGTGCCGGTGCTTGGAACGCGGGGTTCGCGTCAGTGGGGTGGGGGTCGCTCGGCGGCGCTGGTGCTGCGAGGCCGGTGCGGCCGGCGCAGGGGGTTTCGCTCGCCCGCGCCGGCGGGGTGCCGCTGCGCCCGTCCGTGCCGTCACTGGGGGCACCTCCCGGGCCCTTAAGGCACTGGGCGAGGCACGATTGCCCGCAGCCACCGTGCTTCCGGGGAACCCGCCGCCCCAAGCCGCCCGTCCCGTCCGGCCCCCCGGCAGTCCTCTCCCGCTCCCCCGTCGCACCCGCCATGGCGGCCCTCCCCGTTCAGTTCGCCCGGCCATCGGGCTTGTCTGATCGGGAAAATTACGGAGCGGGCCGTGTCGTTCGCGTCCCGCCAGGGGACTCACCTGGGAGGTAGCTCTCAGGTACTACGGGTATGCCGGGGCGGGAGGCTCAGGGGCGGGTCCTCACCACGCCAGCTGCGCGATCTCCTCCGCCGCCACCGCGCACGCGTCCGCCGCCGGGTCGATCAGGGGGAAGTGGCCGACCTCCTCCAGCAGGGTCAGGCCCACCACCTCGCCCGCCTTGGCCGCCGCGTCCGCGTAGGCCTCGGCGACCGCCTGCGGGACGACCTCGTCCGCGCGGCCCTGGACCAAGGTGGTCGCGATGCCCGTGGGGAGCAGGAGCGCGGGGTCCGCGTAGCGCTGGCGTTCGGTGAACTTGGCTTCTCCACCCAGGAGTTGGAGCGCCGCGTTGCCGCAGACGTCCAGCTTCTCCGCCATCGCGAAGTCCGCGATCGGGGCCAGCGCCACGACACCGCGCAACTGCGCCGGGGCGGGGATGCGCCACGCGGCGTCGGCGGGCAGGACATGCCGTGCCGCCGCCCACAGGGCCAGGTGGCCGCCCGCCGAGTGGCCGGTGAGGACCATGCGGCGGAGGTCCGCCTGGGGCAGTGCCTCGCGGGCCAGACCCGGCAGCGCGTCCAGCGCGGCCGCCACGTCGTCGAAGGTGTCCGGCCAGCGGCCCGCCACAGGTGCCGTACCGCCCTGTGCGGGCAGCGTCGCGCCGCGCCGGTACTCCACGTTGGCCACCGCGAAACCGCGCCGGGCCAGGTAGTCGGCGAAGGGGGTGATGTGACCGCGGTCGTACGGCGCACGCCACGCCCCGCCGTGCAGGACCACCACGAGCGGAGCCAGCGGCTCCTCGATGCGCGGGGCGTAGAAGTCGATCACCTGGTCGGGATGGTCGCCGTAGGCCGCCGTGGCGTCGGGCGCGACATGCGGGTGCGAGAAGGCCGACTCCTCCTCGGCGGCGGCCCGTGCTGCTGCGGCGTCGTCCGGCATGCTCCAACCTCTCAACGGCGATGGGGGTACCTCCCAGGCTTTCGGCACTGGGGGAGACTTTGGCGGACCAGGTGGGGAACACGGCCGTTGGCCGGGACGGTATCAGGCCGGTGACGTGCGGGGACACGCGGATGTCACGCACGGTGAGGATTAAACGGTTCTGTACCGTCCCGGCCCCCACACTGGGATCGCTATGTCGTCATGTCGCCCGTCGTTTCCGCCGGTTGACTAGGCGACGGACGCTCCCGCCACCTCCCCCAGCACCCGCGCCGCCCGCTCCACGTCCGCGAAACCGACGTACAGCGGAGTGAAGCCGAAGCGGAGGACGTCGGGGTGCCGGAAGTCCCCGACCACGCCCCGCTCGATCAGCCGTTTCATCACGTCCCCGGCATCGGGGCAGCGCAGCGCGATCTGGCTGCCGCGCTCCTCGTGCGCCACCGGGGTCACCGACCGGACGCGGCCCTCCGGGAGGTACGCCTCGACGCACTCCAGGAAGAAGTCCGTCAGCGCAAGGGACTTGGTGCGTACGGCCGCCACCGGCACCCCGTCCCAGACCTCCAGCGCCGCCTCCAGGGCCAGCATGGAGAGGATGTCCGGGGTGCCGACGCGGCCGCGCACCGATCCTTCGGCCGGTTCGTACGCCGAACGCATCCCGAAGGGCTCGGCGTGCGAGTTCCAGCCGGGAAGCGGGGAGTCGAAGCGGTCCTGCAGATCGCGGCGGACGTACAGGTACGCGGGTGAACCCGGGCCGCCGTTCAGGTACTTGTACGTGCAGCCGACCGCCAGGTCGACCCTGTGCTCGTCCAGGTCCACCGGCAGTGCGCCCGCGCTGTGGCACAGGTCCCAGACGGACACGGCCCCGGCCGCGTGGATCGCGGCGGTGAGGGAGGGGAGATCGTGCAGCCGCCCGGTGCGGTAGTCGACGTGGTTGAGCAGGACGGCCGCGGTGCGGTCGCCGAGCGCGTCAGGCACCTCGGCCGGTGCCAGGGGACGCGGCACACAGCCCGTCAGCCGGGCCGCGGACTCGGCGATGTACCCGTCCGTGGGGAAGGTCGTCGCGTCGACGAGGATCTCGTCCCGGCCCTCCCCCGCGAGCCGTACCGCGCCGACGAGTGCCTTGAACACGTTGACACTCGTGGAGTCGCCGACCACGATCTGGCCGGCCGCCGCGCCGACCAGCGGGGCGATCCGGTCGCCGATCCGCTCGGGCGCCGTCCACCAGCCGCTCTCGTCCCAGGACCGGATCCGCAGCTCGCCCCACTGCCGGCGGACGACGTCCTCGACATGGCCGGGGACGTTCGCCGGCAGGGCGCCCAGCGAGTTGCCGTCCAGGTAGACGACCTCGTCGAGGACGAAGCGGGACCGGAGCCCGGCCAGGTCGTCCGACGCGTCCAGCTTCTCTGCCCTCAGGGCCAGTTCAGACATGGGACCTCGCCGTCCACAGCTCCGGGAACACGTTCTTGCGGGCGCGCTTCTCCAGCCAGGCGACCCCGGCCGAGCCGCCGGTGCCGGGCTTGGATCCCATGGAGCGGCGGGTGGCGACCAGGTGGTCGTTGCGCCAGCGCCAGACGAGTTCGGCGACATCGGTCAGCGCCTCGCCGAGCCGGGCGAGCTCGGCGTCCTCGGCGCCGGAGTAGACGGCGGTCCAGGCGGCCTCGACGGCGTCGAAAGGCTCGTACCGCAGCGATATGTCGCGCTGCAGCACCGCGTCCGGGATCGCGTACCCGCGCCGCGCCAGCACCCGCACCACCTCGTCGTACAGACTTGGCTCGTACAGCGCCTTCTCCAGTTCCGCGTGGACGCGGGGCGCGCCGCGGTGCGGTACGAGCATGGACGCGGACTTCTCGCCGAGCAGGAACTCCATCCGGCGGTACATCGCCGACTGGAAGCCGGAGCCCTCGCCGAGGGCGGAGCGGTAGGAGTTGAACTGGGCGGGGGTGAGCTGGCCGAGCGGCTTCCAGGAGGCGTTCAGCGCCTCCAGTTCACGGGTGGAGCGCTTCAGCGCGGCGATCGCGACGGGGATGTCGTCGCTGCGCAGGGCCGCCGCCGCGGTCTCCCACTCGTGGACGATGACGGTGAACCACAGCTCCATCACCTGGGTCGTGACCAGGAAGACCATCTCTCCGGGATCGTCGGAGAGGGTGTGCTGGAGGTGGGTGAGCACGTCCGCCTTGACGTAGTCCTCGTACGGCGTCGTGCCTGCGAAGTCGAGATGCGGGGTCTCGGGCTCGTGGTTTTCGAGAGCCTCTTGGGACATCGCTGTCTCCTGTAGTACTCCGGGTAGCGGTCCGCCCCTGCCGATGCCGACACGGGGGCCCCGGTCCCCACCAGCATCTTCCGCAACGTAACCGGACACGGCAAGGCCCGCCTGTCGGGAATCGCCGTCCGGCCCCGGACCCGGCCTCGGATCCGCCCCGGCTCAGGCGCGGATCGTCCGTCCCCGGTGCAGCCGGCCGGGCACGCCGGTGAACTGCAGGTCCAGGCCGGCCCCGTCGCGTTCGGCGTGGATGTGCAGATGGGGTTCGGTGCTGTTGCCGGTGTTGCCGACCTCGCCGAGGAGCTGCCCGGCCCGGACCGTGTCGCCCTCGGACACCGTCACCGAACCTGGGCGCAGATGGGCCATCTTGACTATCTCCCGGCCGGTGTCGAGGAAGACGTGGTTGCCGTACGGCGGCTGGTAGCGGATCTCCCCGGGCCGCTGGTCCGGAACGGTGCCTGCGGCGGAGATCACCCGGCCGTCGCAGGGGGAGCGGACCGGGCGCCCGTAGGCGGCGTACGCGGCCGGTTCGCGGCCGGGCCGGGTACGGGTGCCGTACGGGCCGAGTGCGACCAGGTCGAGGGCGCCGCGCTGTTCCGCCATCCGGGCGTGGTGGTTCACCGCCGGGCCGCCGCCCTGTACGACGTACCAGGCGCCCTCCAGCGGGAAGAGCAGCGGCCGGGACAGCGGGGCCCGCCAGCGGTGCAGCCGGGCGGTGACGACCAGGGAACCGGCCGCCGCGAGCAGTACGGCGCCGGCGGTGAGGCCGAGCACGCCGTGGCCGGCCGGCAGTCCCGGCAGCCGCCAGGCCGAGGCGAGGGCGGCGACGGCACCCGCCTCGACCGTGTGCCGCAGCGGGCGGGGCTGCATCGCCGGTGCGCCGCAGCCCTCGACGACCACGTAGAAGGCGGCGAGGGTCGCCATGTCGGCGAGCCAGGTGGTGCGGTCGCCGGCCGTCCACACGGTCAGGACGTTCCAGAGGACGACCAGGCCCAGGTAGACCATCCAGGTGAGGGCGGCGGACCGGCGGGGGCGTCGGCGGGGCGGTGTGTAACGGGCGCCTTCGATGCGCAGCGCGGTGAGTTCGCCGTCGGGGGCCACCTGGGCCCAGGCCCGCACCCGGCCCGTGCTGCCGGACACGATCAGCCCGTCCGGGCTGTCGGTGACGGTGGCGAACTCGCCGATACGGGCGGCCGTGGCATGCACGATCCGCTCCAGTGTCGCCACCCCGACCGCTTCCGTCACCCGTGGGGCGAGCCGGGGCCACTGGTCCGGGTCCGCGGTCAGGAACCGTGCCAGGGCGTCGGCCTCCGGAGGCTGTTGGGCCGATCTCGGATCTCGCACGTCTGCTCCCGTTACCTTCTAGACGGCCCCGATCTTGGGGCTCCCGGCCTTCTGGCCCGGCATGACTTTTGCCCCCTGTCGACCATGACCCGGGGGGTGGTGTCACCGGGTCGGGAGGCGCCGGTAGATCGCTAATAGGGGCAGGAGCGCCGGCCCGCCGGCAACGCTCTTCGTAACGTGGTTGCCGGATGTCGGCGCCGTGCCTTGGCCGGGAAGACAAGACCCTCCCAGGAGGAGTGAAGTGATCGACATCCGCGACGTGGCCGTCTTCCTCGGCCTCGACGTCGGCAAGGGCGAACACCACGCCACGGGTCTCATGCCGGACGGTAGGAGCGTCGTCGACAAGCCGCTGCCGAACAGCGAGCCGAAGATACGGGCCATGCTCGACAAGCTCACGGCCAAGTACGGCCGGGTCCTGGTCGTCGTGGACCAGCCCGCCTCGATCGGTGCTCTGCCACTGGCCATCGCCCGCGACGCGGGCTGCGAGGTGGCGTATCTGCCGGGCCTGACGATGCGGCGGATCGCGGACCTCTATCCCGGTGAGGGCAAGACCGACGCCCGCGACGCGGCGATCATCGCGGACGCCGCCCGCACCATGCCCCACACGCTCCGATCGATCGAGCTCACGGACGAAACCATCGCCGAACTCCACATGATCGTCGGGTTCGACGACGACCTCGCGGGCGAGGTCACCCGGGTCGCGAACCGGCTCCGCGGCCTGCTCACCCAGATCCACCCGCACCTCGAACGGGTCCTGGGGCCACGCATCCAGCACCCGGCCGTGCTCACGCTGCTGGAACAGTTCGGCTCGCCCAAGGCGATCCGCAAGGCCGGAGGACGGCGCCTGATCACGCTGCTGCGGCCGAAGGCGCCCAGGATGGCCCAGCGGCTGGTCGAGGACATCTTCACCGCACTCGACGAGCAGACCGTCGTCGTCACGGGCACCGACGCGGCCGCGGTGATCGTGCCTAAGCTCGCGAAGAACCTGGCCGGCCTGCTCGACCAGCGCAAGGAACTGGCCTCGGACATCGAGGAGTTGCTCAAATCGCACCCTCTTTCCGAGCTCCTGACGTCGATGCCGGGGATAGGCGTCAGGACCGGAGCCAGGATCCTCATCGATGTCGGTGACGGCACCGCCTTCCCGACCGCGGGCCACCTCGCCGCCTATGCCGGGCTCGCTCCGGTGACCAGGCGGTCGGGGTCCTCGATCCGTGGCGAGAGCCCGTCCCGCAGAGGCAACAAGCACCTGAAACGGGCCTTCTTCCTCGCCGCGTTCGCCTCGCTGTCCGACCCGTCCTCCCGGGCCTACTACGAGCGGAAGAAGGCCGAGGGCAAGCGGCACAAGCAGGCCCTGATGTGTCTCGCACGCCGTCGCGTCGACGTGCTCTTCGCAATGCTCCGCGACGGCACGTTCTTCGAACCTCAAGCCACCCCCCAAGCCGCCTGAAACATCACCAATCAACCGACGCGCCCCTTGACGAAAGAGATAGGGGCACCCCCCCTGCCGTCACGTGAGGGACGGCGTTCTGGAAGACGACGGGACGCGTGGTCGGGTTCTGTGCGGTGGCAGACTGGCGCCATGACGACGCACAAGAACCTGCTCGGTGGTCCGGAGCCGACCTATCTGCCGGAGAACGAAGAGGCGTACCGCCTGCTGGACGACGAGGCACTGGCTCCCGTCGAGGTCGCGGCGAAATTCCCGACCTTCTCGCCGGCCTGGGCGCTGCTCGCCGAGGAGGCGTTCGGGCGCGGCGCGGTCGTCGAGTCGTACGCCTACGCCCGTACCGGCTACCACCGTGGTCTGGACGCCCTGCGCCGGGCCGGCTGGAAGGGGCACGGCCCGATCCCCTGGGAGCACCGGGCCAACCAGGGCTTCCTGCGCTGCCTCGCCGCGCTCGCCCGCGCCGCCGGTGAGATCGGCGAGAAGGACGAGAACGAGCGCTGCTGGCAGTTCCTGAAGGACAGCAGCGCGGAGGCGTACGCCGAGCTGCACGCGTAGTACGGGCCGGTCTCGCTCTTCAGGTCCCGGCTTCGGATTCCGGCTTCAGGTCCCGGCTTCAGATTCCGGCTTCAGGTCCCGGCTTCAGGGCCCGGCTTCAGGGCCCGGCTTCAGGGCCCGGCTTCAGGGCCCGGCTTCAGATTCCGGGGCGCCCGGCGGCCGTCCAGGCGGCGTACTCCTGGCGGACGTAGCGCCGGGGTCCGGGGGCCGGCGTGACCGCTTCGGGGTGGACCGGGCCGGCCACCAGGCCGGGATGGCGGCGGTCGTGCCGGACGAGTTGCTCGGCGGTTTCCGCCGCGGCCGCGGCCGGGCCGGGGTCGCCGCCCTGGGCCATCCGGTCCATGAGGGCCGCCCGGCGCAGCAGCCAGGCCCGTTCGGCGGCCGTCGGGTCGGCCGGGGAGCCGGTGGCGGGCCCGGCCTGGCGGCCGTCGCGTTCGGCGCCGAGGGCGAGCAGTCCGTGCATCTCGCGGCGCAGGTCGGGCGCGTTCGTGTAGGCCTCGTACGCGGACGGGGCGCCGCTGTCCGGGTGGTTGTCCGGGGTGGCGTCCACGGTCACCACTCCGCCGGTGCGCAGGGGCCGGCGCCACAGCGGTGACACGGCGCCGTGTCGTGTTCGGGGGCGCCGTGGCCGAGGGCCGATGGATGCGTCGCGGACCGCTCGGGAACGCGGGCCGGTCCGGGGCAGCCGTCGACGGGGCACGGCTTGTGGGTCGCGAGAGCCCCGTCGCGAGGTCGTCCGGTGACCCGGTGCCGCGGCTCGCCCGGAACGCCCTGGCCGGTCATGCCGAGCACCTCAGGCAGGCGCGGACTTCGCGGCCGCCGCGGGTCTGGCGGACCTCGGTCGACTGGGCGAGGTACTGGACGATGCCGGTGCCGCGGCCGTGTTCGTCGGGAGCCATGTCGCGGTGCCGGCGCTCCACGGTCATGCCGGAGTCGATGACCACGATGTGCAGAGTGCCGTGGTCGAGGACGAGCGAGAGGGTCATGTGCTCGCGGCCGTAGCGGGCCGCGTTGGCGGCGAGTTCGTCGACGATGAGGACGGCGGAGTCCCGCTCGCTCGCGGGCACGCTCCAGGTCTCCAGCAGATCGGCCGCGAAGTGACGGGCGGCGGAGACATGCGCCTCCTGCGCGGGCAGGGTGAGCAGCGCCTGGTGGCGGCAGGGCCGGCCGGGCAGTGGACTCGGGCGGGGCGAATCGGTCACGAACATGGTCTTCTGACTCTTCCGTGGAGGTGCGGAGACCGGAATGAGGGAGACCGCCGACGGTGTCGGGACGGTCGGTGCACCGGTCGTGCAAGGGCGCGCTCACTCAGTCACACGGACGGCGCATGCCGAACGGTTCGAGATTTTCGCACCTTTTGGTCAGATTCTCGAAGATCGCGTCACGGCGGCCCTCGGCGCACTCGCGCATCAAGTCCGCGGAAAGCCGGGCAGGTTGGCGGTCAACGCCTCACGCCCGGATGGTGACCAGCTTCTGGCCGTCGCCCGCGAGGATCTCGAAGTGCTCGATGTCCCCGGGGGACATGGCGACCGCCCCTGGGACCGTGGTGCCGGGAGGGTACTCGCCCGCCCGCCAGGTGGCGCCGTCCGCCCTGGTGCCGCCGGACCCGACGGCCTGCAGCCGGCAGGTGATTCCGGCGGGCGCGCCCTTGGCGTGGACCTGAAGAACGCTGCCCCAGGCGGACGGGTAGACCTTCACCGAGGCGGTGACGCCGGTGGCGGGATCGCTTCCGGAGAACGTGCGCCAGGCGGTCGGCGCGGTCGCCCCGGGCGGCGTCGCCTCACTGCTCACGGACCCGACCGCCGCCAGCCAGGTGCCGCCGACCGCCGCCGCGACGAACGTCAGGGAGGCGGCGGCGCCCGCCAGTTGCAGGCGCCAGGTCCTGCGCCGCCGGGCCGCGGCCTGCTGCAGCATCCTCTCCAGCACACCCGCCTGTGCCGTCGGCGGCGCCGCCGACACCACGGGCCGTGCGGGCGCGGGGCCCTGCGTGCTCTCGGCCGCCTGAGCCACCAGCCGGTCGGCCAGCTCCCCGTCGGCCGTCGGCACCGGCAGGCCCGCGACTTCGGCCGCGGTCACCGTCGCCAGCAGCGCGGGCAGTCCCGCCAGCCGGATGTGTTCGGCCCGGCACTCGTCGCACTCCACGAGGTGGACG
Organism: Streptomyces sp. Ag109_O5-1; assembly: GCF_003814875.1. GTDB lineage: Bacteria > Actinomycetota > Actinomycetes > Streptomycetales > Streptomycetaceae > Streptomyces > Streptomyces sasae. The sequence continues at coordinate 5,734,078 of NZ_RKQF01000001.1, forward strand.
CGCATCTGTTCCATCTCCGCCGCGGGCAGTGTGCCCAGGACGTATCCGCCCAGCGCCAGCCGGAGGGCTTCGTGCTCCGTGCTCACGGTCGCCACCTCCCGCACACCACGGTCATGGCTCGATCCCCCGCTCCTGGAGCGCCAGCCGCAGGGCGTGCAGGGCGTAGTACGTCCGTGACTTCACGGTGCCCAGCGGGATGCCCAGCACCTGTGCGGCCTCCGCCATGGTCCGTCCCCGGTAGTAGGTCTCCAGCAGCACCGCGCGGTGGTCCGGGGACAGCGCCCGTACGGCGTCGGCGACCGCCCAGCTCTGCAGCGCCTGCTCGATCTCGTCCTCGCCCGGCGTCTGCTCGGCGGCCCGCTCCAGCGCTTCGCCACCGGCCTCGGCCGGCCTGGCCTGCCGGGCCCGATGGGCGTCGATGACCAGATGCCGGGCGACCGTGCACAGCCATGCCCGGGCCGGGCCGCGGGCAGGCTCGAACGCGGCGGGGTGCTGCCACGCCCGCAGCAGCGTCTCCTGCACCACATCCTCCGCCCATTGCCGATCTCCCGATGTCAGTCGCAGCACGTAGTGGAACAGGGGCCCTGCGTGCTCCGCGTACAGAGTGCGCAGCAGTTCCTCATCCGCGGTCGAAAGGGTTCCTCTACCAGAGACACGGCGCGCGGAGCGATCCGGATCGGCCCTTGGATCACGTTTTCGGAAACTCCGGGGCATAAGTCGATGATCGCGCATATGCACTTCTTTGTCCTGTAACGCACGGCACGGTACAGGTGACACTCCGCGTCGCCGCGAGGAAATCTCACAAAAGCGTATATATGCCGAACCGTATGCCCCTCCCCGTCCGTGAAGCCGGGCAGGAACCGCAGATCTCCCTCACGGCAAAGGACGAACGGACGCCATGCACCCGAACTTCCACACCCCAGGCCGACGATCACGTACAGCGGCCGGGCTGGCCCTCGCCACCCTCGCCACCGCCGGCACGCTGGGGCTCCTCAGCTCATGCGGCCCGTCGCACTCCTCACCCAGCGGCGCCGGTGCCTCGCCGATGCCCGGCATGAGCATGCCCGCGAGTCACTCGGCCACGGGTGCGCAGGCCGCGCCGGTGGCCGGGGACGCCGTCGCGATCAAGAACTTCGCGTTCGCCCCGGCCACGCTGAAGGTGACGGTGGGTACGACGGTGACCTGGACCAACCAGGACACCGACGCCCACACCGTCACCAGCGACGGATCGGGCGGTCCGCTGAAGTCCGCCGCGCTGGCCACCGGCGCCACCTACAGCTACACGTTCACCAAGCCCGGCACCTATGCCTACCTCTGCACCATCCATCCGTTCATGACCGCCACCGTGGAGGTGACCCGATGACCGGCTACGACGGCTACTACGACAGTCACGACGGAGCGCCGGCCGGTGAGTCCGGCCGACCCGATGAGCCTGCTGCGGAACACGGTATGACGCGTCGCCAGCTCATGCGGCACGCGGGGTGGTTCGGCGGCGCGGTGGTGCTGACCGTGGCCAGTGGCGAGGTGATCAGCCATATCGCCGGCGCCCGCGACGCCACCGCCGAGGCCGCCACCGCGGGCGCCGCGGCGGGAAGCGGCGAGCTGCGGTTCGTGCAGGTCTCCGACAGCCATATCGGGTTCCAGGGCCCGGCGAACATGGATGTGGCCGGCTCGTTCAGGGAAGCGATCCACCAGGTCAACTCGCTCGGGTTCAGGCCCGACTTCGTCATGCACAGCGGCGACCTGACCCATCTGTCGACGGCCGGACAGTTCGACCAGGTCAAGCAGATGATGACCGGCATGAAGACAGACCGCGTCTTCACCGTACCGGGCGAGCACGACTCCATCGGCGACGCGGGCCGCGCCTACCGGCGGGCCTTCGGCACGGGCACGCTCGGCGACGGCTGGTACAGCTTCGACACCCACGGCGTGCACTTCATCGCCCTGGTCAACACCCTGAGCCTGGAGAAGCTCGGCCACCTCGGCAACGACCAGATCGACTTCGTCCGCAAGGACGTCGCCGGACTGTCGTCGGACACCCCCGTCGTGGTCTTCAGCCACATCCCGCTGTTCGCCATGTACCCGAAGTGGGGCTGGAGCACCGACGACGCCCTCAAGGTCATCGCCCTGCTGCGCCGCTTCTCCTCCGTGACCTGTCTCAACGGGCACGTCCACCAGCTCTTCACCAAGACCGACGGCAACATCACCTTCCACTCCGCCACCACCACCGCCTACCCCCTGCCCAAACCGGGCCGTGCCCCCGCCCCCACCCCGCAGGTCGTCCCCGCCCGACAGCTCAAGGACGCACTCGGCATCCGCAGCGTCGGCTACCGCCGGGGCAACCGCGAACTGGCCGTCACGGATGAGAGGCTGGCATGAACGGCCGAAGACTCCCCACCACCGCCCTGCGGTGGGCGACCGCCGCAGCACTGGCGGCCGGCGGATACATCCACGCCCAGCTCTACGTCGACGACTACCGTTTCATCCCCGTCGTCGGCCCCCTGTTCCTCCTCCAGGCCAGTGCTTCCTTCGCCCTCGCCGTCCTGCTGCTGACGGGGACACCGCCCCTGCTGCTGAGGGCCGCCGCGGCCGGTGTCGCGCTCGGCGCCCTCGGCGGCTTCGCGGCCTCGCGCACGGTAGGCGTGTTCGGATTCACCGAGCGCGGTCTGCAGCCCGCGCCCCAGGCCGTCCTCAGCCTCGTCGCCGAAATCGGCACGCTGCTGCTCCTCGCGACCTGGCAGCTGGCCGTGGTCGCGGCCACGACCGCCACGGCCGACTGAACCAGGAGGTATCTCCCATGCGTCTGGAACCACGCCTGGAACCACGCCCAGGAATCGCCTGGCCGAGCCCGCGCCTTCGCGAACTGAGGGACGCCGTGCGCGTCCTGCTCGGCCTGGACGACGACACCGCCGTCGTGATCCGCCAGCTCGGCTGTGGCGGACCCGGCCACCCACCGCTGGAGACCGTGGTCGAAGTGCTGCCCATGGACGGCGGCGAGACTCACCGCTGGACCCTCCACCGCCCCGCCGACCGGATCACCGGGCACGAACTGCGGTCCGCTCTGTCCACTGGGCGCACGAAACACCGCGGCTAGGGCCGGCCCTCCGCCTCGATCGGTGGTGTCGTCACGTTCCCGTGCCGGCGGCACTCCGGGCGTACGCAGCCCGGTGCCGGTCTGCGGACCAGGGCGAAGGCCAGGGCCGCGCCCACCACCAGCACCCCGGCGCAGATCGGCATCGCCCTGCGGAACGCCGCGTCGAAGGCGGCGGCCGAGCGGTAGGCCTCCGGGCCCATTCCCGCGAGCAGTGGCAGTCCCGCCACCGCGATGAGGCTGGCCGCGCGGGCCGCCGCGTTGTTGATACCGCTGGCGATGCCTGCCCGTGCCGTGTCCACGGAGGCGAGGACCGAGGCGGTGAGTGGAGCCACCAGGGTGACCATGCCGACGCCCATGACCAGGACCGCCGGGAGGACGTCCGTCAGGTAGTTCGCGTGCTCGCCCACCCGCAGCATCAACAGCATCGCCGCCGCGCAGAGCAGCGGGCCGACGGTGAGGGGGATGCGGGGACCGATGGTGTCGGCGAGGGCGCCCGAGCGGGCCGAGAACAGGAGCATCAGGGCGGTGGTGGGGAGCAGGGCCGTGCCGGCGGCGAGCGCCGAGTAGCCCGCCACCACCTGGAGTTGCAGCGCGGTGAGGAAGAAGTAGCCGCCGAACGCGCCGTACACGCACAGGGTGACGATGTTCAGTGCCGTGAACTGGCGGGAGGCGAAGATGTCCAGCGGGAGCATCGGGTCCGGGCGGTGCTTCTCGACGTACACGAAGGCCACCCCGGCCGCGACGCCCGCCACGGCGAGCAGCGCCAGGGTCCCGGCCTCGATCAGCGCGTACGTCACCAGGCCCAGCGCCAGCGCGCCCAGCACCGCGCCGAGGACGTCGAAGCGGCCGTGGGCGCGTTCTCCCCCACTCTCCGAGCGGGAGGTGCCCCCAGAGGACTCCGGGACATGGCGCAGGGCGACCGGGACGCAGACCAGGGCCAGCGGGACGTTGAGGAGGAACACCCAGCGCCAGCCCGGGCCGTCCACCAGCCAGCCGCCCAGGAACGGGCCGACGGCCGCGCCGATACCGCCGAAGCCGGACCAGAGACCGACCGCGCGGGCCCGGTCGTCGGGGTGGAAGGAGGCCTGGATCAGGGCCAGGGAGCCCGGGGTGAGAAGCGCGCCGCCGATGCCCTGGAGGGCGCGGGCGCCGATCAGCACGGCGTCCGTCGGGGCCAGGCCGCACAGCAGGGACGCGGCCGCGAACCAGACGACACCCGTGACGAAGACCTTCCGGCGGCCGTACTGGTCGCCGAGCGAACCGCCCAGCAGGATCAGGCCGGCCAGCGTCAGCATGTACGCGTTGACCGTCCACTGGAGGGCGGACAGGCTCGCGTTCAGGTCCTCCCCGATGCGGGGCAGGGCGACGTTGACGACGGTCGAGTCCAGCATCGCCATGCTGGAACCGAGGACGGTGGTGAGCAGGATCCACTTGCCCTGGGACGAGGCCAGCCGGACATCGGGCATGGTCCAGGTATACAGCGGACCCGGCGCTGTCGACAGACGAAGACAGACGCCGGGTCCGGACCGTAATACGGATTACTCGTAATGCGGCTTACTTGATCTTGTTGCCCGCCGAGCGCAGGTTCTGCGTGGCCTCGACGACGCGCGCGGCCATGCCCGCCTCGGCCAGCTTGCCCCAGGTGCGCGGGTCGTAGGTCTTCTTGGAGCCGACCTCGCCGTCGACCTTCAGGACGCCGTCGTAGTTCCTGAACATGTGGTCGGCGACCGGACGGGTGAAGGCGTACTGGGTGTCCGTGTCGAGGTTCATCTTCACGACGCCGTTCTCCAGCGCGGTGCGGATCTCCTGCTCGGTGGAGCCGGAGCCGCCGTGGAAGACGAAGTCGAACGGGGACTGCTTGCCGAACTTGGCGGCGACGCCGTCGCTCAGCTCCTTCAGCAGGTCGGGGCGGAGCACCACGTTGCCCGGCTTGTACACGCCGTGCACGTTGCCGAAGGAGGCGGCGAGCAGGTAGCGGCCCTTCTCGCCCAGGCCCAGGGCCTCGGCGGTACGGATCGCGTCGTCGACCGTCGTGTACAGGGAGTCGTTGATCTCGTGGGAGACGCCGTCCTCCTCGCCACCGGTCGGGGTGATCTCGACCTCGAGGATGATGTTGGCGCGGCGGGCCTGCTCCAGGAGCTCCTGGGCGATGGCCAGGTTGTCGGCGAGGGTCTCGGCGGAGCCGTCCCACATGTGCGACTGGAAGAGCGGGTTGCGGCCGTTCTTCACACGCTCCTCGGAGATCGCGAGCAGCGGACGTACGTACCCGTCGAGCTTGTCCTTCGGGCAGTGGTCCGTGTGCAGCGCGATGTTGACCGGGTACTTCTCGGCGACGATGTGCGCGAACTCGGCGAGCGCGACCGAACCGGTGACCATGTCCTTCTTGTACTGGCCGCCCAGGAACTCGGCGCCGCCGGTCGAGATCTGGACGATGCCGTCGCTCTCCGCCTCCGCGAAGCCGCGCAGCGCCGCGTGCAGGGTCTGGGTCGAGGTGACGTTGATGGCCGGGTAGGCGAACTTGCCTGCCTTCGCCCGGTCGAGCATCTCGTTGTAGACCTCGGGGGTTGCGATGGGCATCTGTCCGCTCCTTGAGTGTGCGGGTCGGCGTACTGCTGTTTTCTTACGGCCCTGACCTAGACCTATGGATGCGACGTCATCGTCGTCCCCATCTTTCCAGACCTGAACCGATGCTCCACGCACCGGTCAAATCCGGGTCAATCCCACCCGTCAACCGGGCGTCAGTCCAGCCCCAGTTCATCCTTCGAGAAGGCGAACACATACGGCACGCCGGCCTGCTCCGCGATCGCCTCGGCCGCGCCCGTCGCCCGGTCCACGATCGTCGCGACGGCGACGACCTCGGCGCCGGCCTCGCGCAGCGCCTCCACCGCGGTCAGCACGGAGCCGCCGGTGGTGGAGGTGTCCTCGACGGCGAGGACGCGACGGCCCTTGACCTCCGCGCCCTCGATACGGCGCTGGAGGCCGTGCGCCTTGCCCGCCTTGCGCACCACGAAGGCATCCAGCGTCTTTCCGCGCGCGTGGGAGGCGTGCAGCATCGCGGTGGCCACCGGGTCAGCGCCCAGGGTGAGCCCGCCGACAGCCTCGAAGTCCAGCTCGGCGGTCAGGTCGAGCATGACCTGACCGACCAGCGGGGCAGCCTGGCCGTCCAGCGTGATCCGGCGAAGGTCGATGTAGTAGTCGGCTTCCTTGCCCGACGACAGGGTCACCTTGCCGTGCACCACGGCCTTGTCCTTGATCTGTTGCAGCAGCTCAGCACGTACGTCGCTCATGCCGACCAGCTTAGAGGCGGCGCCAGGTCCAGGTGGTGGTGGCTTCGAGGGGCTCGATGGGCGTGACGAGCCGGGGCAGTGTGTTCAGCCCGTTGGGCGGGCCGGTCTGCGGCTCCACGCAGACGGCCTCCGCCTGCTCGTCGTAGACCACGACCCACTGCTCGCGGCTGGTGACCTTCAGCTCCAGCTGCTCCGGCCAGGTGAGGGTGACGTCGACTCCGTCGGGCATGCCGAAGCAGTCGTCCCAGGGGCCGGGCTTGGGGTCGATGCGGTTGCCGGTGGGCAGGTGGTCGTCGCCGCGCTCCTCCTGCCAGGCGGGGTCGAAGGCGACCTGGACGTCCTGGCCGCCGAGGTTGCGGTTGAACCACGGGTGCCAGCCGATCTGCGCCGGGAAGGAGTTGTCGTACGCCTCCACGCTCATCGTCAGCGTCAACGAGTCCTCGGCGAGCTGCACGACGTGGGTGACGCGGCCGGGGTGCGGCCAGGGGTCGCCGAGTTCGCACGTGATCACGGCCTCGCTCGCCGAGACGCGCGCGGTGCGCCAGGCGCCGTCGCGGGCGGTGCCATGGATGGCGTGCGGCGGGGAGTTGAGGGGCATCTGGACGACGGTGGCACCGTCGCGGAAGCGGCCGTCCCGGATCCGGCCGCACCAGGGAACCATCGGGAAGCAGCCGAACCGGTCACCTTGCCGGAGCAGTTCGAGGGATCCGACCTCGAGTCCGGCGATCCGGCCGCCGTTGCCGGGGTGCAGGTGGAGGGTCGCGTCGCCTGCGGTCAGCGTGATGTCTGCGTTACTCACGGGATGACAGTACTGGGAGAGTGACCGCGGTACTTCGGCTGCGGGTGAGTGGGGGCTGATCGCGCAGTTCCTCCCCCAGCCTTCGGCCGGGGGTACCCCCAGCGCCCCTGACGGGGCGCTGCAGCCGCGGCGCCTTGCGAGCCACCGTAGCTGCGGGCATGCGTGCCGCTAGGGACGGCACGGGTGGGCTGGGGGTCCCCCCTCTGGGGGAGGCACCCGGCAAGCGCCGGTAGGCGAAACCCCCGCCTTCAGCCCCACCGGCCCGCACACATCACCGCCGTTTGCGCAACGCCCTCGTCACCACGATCGCCGATGCCAATGCCAACGCCACCGCCGGTGCCGCCCAGCGCAGGGCCGATGCCGCCGCGACCGTCTGGGGGGCCGGGACCGGGGCGTAGCGGCCGCGAGGGGGCGCGTGGTCGACCTCCTCCGCGCTGCGGCCGATCATCGTGCGGCGGGCGTGGGCCGCCTCGGCAAAGATCTCGGGGAGCGGTTCCTCCTCCGGTTCGGGCGCCAGGGACGGTGGCGGGACCTCCGTCTCGAAGACCGACGCCGGTTCGTCCGGGGCCGTCTCCGGCATCTCCTCCGGTGTCTCCTCCGCCAGCGCCTCCACGAAGCGGTTCAGCAGCCTCGTCGCCGCCGACGCCACCGCCTCCACCGGAAGTTCCGCGACCCGCCCGCCGGCGGAGGCCGTACCGGTCACCGTGACCGTGCAGCCGCCCTCGTCGGTGTCGGCGAGGCGGACGGCGAGCGCCAGCTTGACCGTGCCGGTGCCGCGCGCCTCGGTCGCGTCGCCGTCGACCTCGTACGTACCATTGTCACGGGCGGTGACGCGCAGGGAGCCCCGGTAGGTGATGGAGTGGCTGCCGATACGGACCTTGAGGCGGCCGGTGCCGGGGTCGGCGCCCGCGTCCTGCTGGAGGCCGGGAACCGCCCGGGCGACCCGCGCGGGGTCGGCCAGCGCCTGCCTGAGCCGCGCGCTCGGGGCGGGGACGTACACCTGGTGCTCCATGCCGGATGAGCCTACCCACGAGTCGGTCCGTCACACCCTCCTCAGTAGCGCGGATGCACCAACGTGGACGGCGGCAGCCCGGCCGCCGGCACCTCCAGCTCGTCCCACTCCAACGCCCGCCCGGTCAGCGTCCGCAGCCGCGGCCCGTCCGCCGCCAGCCACAGGGGCGGCCGGCCGGGGCCCGCGGTCGCCAGGACGAAGCCCCAGTCGTGCGGGGCTCTGGACTCGCCGGCCGCGCGGTCGGGGCCGGGGGCGAAGCCGACGTCGTGGCCGAGGACCCGGTAGGCGGTCGTGGCCAGACCGGCGGCGCGCATGGTGGCCGCGACCGTCCAGAAGGCACGGGGGCGGGCCTTCACCGGGCCGGCGTGCACGACCAGCCGGCCGCCGGGGGCGAGGACACGGCGGGCCAGGCCGTAGAACTCCTGGGAGTACAGCTTGGTGCTGGCCGTGATGCCGGGGTCGGGCAGATCGGCGATGACGACGTCGTACGCGGCGCGCGGCGCCGTCCGGCGCAGCCAGCAGAAGGCGTCGGCGGTGTGCACATGGACGCGGGTGCTGTCGTAGACGTGGCCGTTGAGTGCGGCGAGGGCGGGGTCGTGGCGGGCGAGGCGGACCAGGCCCGCGTCGAGTTCCACGAGGTCGACCCGGTCGACGCCGGGCTCGCGGAGCACCTCGCGCGCGGCCATGCCGTCGCCGCCGCCGAGGATGAGCACGCGCGCGTGCGGGCCGCTCATCGCGGGGTGGACGAGGGCTTCGTGGTAGCGGCGTTCGTCGCGGCCGCCGACCCGGAGCCGGCCGTCGAGGAAGAGGTCGAGGGGGCGGCCGCGGGTGCCGCCGGTGAGGACGATCTCCTGGACGTCTGTCTGGAGGGCGACCCGGACGTCGTCGCCGTAGACCGCGTGCCGGGCGGCCCGTTCGAAGTCGTCGACGAGGGCGGCGGCGGAGGCGAGCAGGCCGAGGACGGTGACGTTGACGACGAGGAGGGTCCAGCGGGCCCGCCGGGAGAGGTCGCGACGGAACAGGCCGAGGACCAGGGCGCCCCCGGCCACCACGTTGACGGTGCCGGTGAGCAGGGTGCCGGTCAGCTGGCCCAGGACCGGCAGCAGCAGGAAGGGGAAGGCCAGGCCGCCGACGAGCGCGCCGACGTAGTCCGCCGCGAACAGGTCGGCCACCGCGCCGCCCGCGTCCTGGCGGCGGATGCGCTGGATGAGCTCCATCAGCAGCGGCACCTCGGCGCCGATGAGCAGGCCGATGGCGAGCGAGAAGGCGACCAGGAGGCAGCGCGGGCCGGCCGCCCACAGGCCGCCCCAGTCGCCGGTCCAGGCGAAGACGGCGTACAGGGCCATCGCGCTGCAGCCGCCGACCAGCGCCAACGCGGCCTCCACCGCGCCGAATCCGACCGCCGCATGCCAGCGCAGCCGCTTCGCGCCGAGCGAGCCGACGCCCATCGCGAAGACCATGACGGACAGCACCACGGAGGCCTGGGTGACCGAGTCGCCGATCAAGTACGAGGCGAGGGCGACGAGTTCGAGTTCGTACACCAGGCCGCAGGCCGCGCAGACGAAGACGCACGCGAGGACCAGGAACCGTCCCGTCCCCGGCCGCACAGGAAGCGGCGCGGGGGCGCCCCAGGGCGGCGGTGTGCCGGGACGGGCGGGTGCGTGCGGATCGATCACTCTGCGACGTTACGTCACTCAGTCGGTACGCTTCGTCACCCACACGTGTGGATCTGGACCGCCTCGACGGGCCCGGGGTTTATGTCGTCCGGTTGCCGTCCGGTTGTCGTCCGGCCATGGACCGGCGTACCGGGACCCGTACGCCCACCCTGGTCCGTGTGGCCACCAACTGCCCGTCCTGCGGGTACGCGTGCCAGGTCCGCCAGTGCACCTGACCCTCGTGCCGCTGGGCCAGCATCGCCGTGAACGCGTGCGGGATGCCCGGGAAGACACCGGCGAGACCGTGCGGATGCTCGGCGACCAGGGCGAGCAACTCCTGGGCGCGGCCGGCGAAGGAGCCCGGCGACAGGACCTCGACGCGGGCCGCGAACTCGTACTCCCAGTCGCCGTTGCGCTTGGCGACTCCGAGCGGCAGGGGGGTGCTGGAGCCGGGGATGCACGCCACCGTCTCCGAACAGCCGCCCCGCTCCTCCTCCAGGAGCACCTGGTGGGACGCGCCGAGCAGTCTCAACTGCAGCTTCGCCCCGGTCAGTTCCAGGTCGAGGGTGGCCAGGGCGGGCAACGGCTCGCGCCCGAGGGCCCAGGCGAGGTCAGCCGCGCGCGTATCGGTGTAGGAGGTGTGAAGGGTCGTGAGCATGGATCGGCTCCGCTAACACGCAAAGGGGAGAGTGTGGTCCGGCGCGCCTCGGTCGACACCGGGAGATCGGCCCGGCCGGCCCAGCCGGGGAAAGGTGTCGTCAGGACGTCCGAGGCTTTGGCGATTTAGAGGGAATCATGAACGGTGGTGCCGCCACAGCGTTTTTACCCAACTTCGTGGGGTTTCCATCCCTCAGAGGGCTCCACAGCTCAACTGTTCAACCACACCGTGCGCCGTACTCCGCCCGGCGTGCGCCGGGGCGCCGGGCCGGAGAGCTCCCCCGCTCTCCGCCCAGCGCCCCGGTCCCCCTTCCCCCTGTCTCCCCCTGCCCCCGGGTCCCTCGGGTTCAGTTGCCCCCGCCGCAGCCGCCGCCGCACGACGAGCCACCGCCACAGGACGAGCCACCGCAGGACGAGTGCCCGCCACCGCAGGAGTGCCCCCCATGACCTCCGTGCCCGCTGTGTCCGCCGTGCGAGGACGACGAGCCCGAGTCCCCGGTCCACCAGCTGCCGGAGCTGTCGTAGCCGGAGGACCCGCCCCGGCCGGACGCCCCCTTGACCCGTCCGCCCCTGCGGACCGCGGTCCCGACGATCACGAAACAGACGATCGCGGCCGCCGCCACGATGAAGACGATGCCCATGGCGCCACCTTCTTTCCCTTCCCCCGCGGGCGACCCCCCGTGGGCGCCCCGGCCGCCGCGTGAGCGCGACGTGAACGGGGGATGCCCGGCCGTCTCAGCGCCCAAAGCAGAGTTGAGGAACTTCAGAGGGTTCCCTCGGGGCAGCGGCCCCTGACCTGCACGGAAGGGCAGTTCAGGGGCCGTCCTCAGATCACCGGACCGTCTGCGGGCCGAGCTCCTCCCCGGCTGTAGGTACGGGATTCAGTGTTTTCCCCGATGCCCCCGGAACTGCGGTTGGCGACGGTGGTGGCCCCGTCTGGCCACAGGCGGGCCGGCACTGATGGAGAGAGAACATGACCTTGCCCCAGAGACGGGGTGCTGCCGTGCAGAAGCGCGCGGACGAACTCGGGCTCGGCCGGTCGCGCCGGACCTACGCCATCACGGGCGTGATGGGCAGTCTTGGGCAACTCGCCCGGCGGGGCCTCATGCTCGTGCTGACTCTCAGTCTCGTCGCACTGGTCTGCTTCAGACCCCCCTCGGTGCTGCTCAAGGTCGCTGTCGTCACAGCCCTGCTGCTCGCCGCGTGGGGTATCGGGCCGGCATGGCGCCGCGTATCCGCCGACCTTCAGATGAACAGATGCCACCTCTATCCCGGCGGTGTGGTCGTCACCGACCTGTTCGGTCAGGTACGGGACGCGGTGACGTGGGCCGAGGTGTCCACGCTGAAGCGTTCGTACGGAGCCGTGCTGCTGACGGTCATCAACCGGGTCGAACTCACGCGGCACGGTGCGGCCCCCATGGCGCTCGTGGCTCTGGGGGCCGAACCCGATCTGGTCAAGGCTCTTCAGGAGCAAGCGACCCGGCACGGAATCCCACAGCGCAACGTCCGCTTCCAGGTCTCCTAGCCTCGATCGTCCATGAAGGTCCGCCGGCAAGCCGACGGACCATTTTCCGCGCGCCGTCCGACACCGGCCGGCGACGACCGATGACGACGGTTGACGGCAGATCTCCCCCAGCTCAGAGGGGCTCTACGAGGCATCGTCGCAGGTCCCATCCCTCGAACGTGAGTTGAGGAACTCCGGAGCTTGGGCGCAGGATGTCCGGCATGACCTCCAGCGAACGCCCTTTTCTCAATCGCCGGCTCGCCGAGTTCGGGACCACGATCTTCGCCGAGATGTCGGCGCTCGCCCTCAGCACCGGGTCCATCAACCTGGGGCAGGGCTTCCCGGACACCGACGGCCCCGAGGAGGTCAGGGAGGCCGCCGTGCGCGCGCTGCGCGAGGGGCGCGGCAACCAGTACCCGCCGGGGCCGGGCGTCCCCGAGCTGCGTACCGCGATCGCCGCGCACCAGGAGCGCCGGTACGGGCTGTCGTACGACCCGGACGCCGAGGTCCTGGTCACGGCGGGCGCCACGGAGGCCATCGCGGCCGCCCTGCTGGCCCTGGTGGAGCCCGGTGACGAGGTCGTCGCCCTGGAGCCGTACTACGACTCCTACGCGGCCTGCATCGCGATGGCCGGCGGCACCCGCGTCCCGGTCACCCTGCGCCCGGACGGCGGTGCGTTCCGCCTCGACCTCGACGAACTGCGCGCCGCGGTCACCCCGCGCACCCGTCTCCTGCTGATCAACACACCGCACAACCCGACCGGCACGGTCCTCACCCGCGCCGAGCTGACCGCGATCGCGGAGCTGGCGGTGGAGCGGGACCTGCTGGTCGTCACGGACGAGGTGTACGAGCACCTGGTCTACGACGCGGCGGAGCACGTGCCCCTCGCGACCCTCCCTGGCATGCGCGGGCGCACGGTCACCATCGGCTCGGCCGGCAAGACCTTCTCGTTCACGGGCTGGAAGGTCGGCTGGGTGACGTCCACGCCGGAGCTGGTCACGGCGGTGCGCTCGGCGAAGCAGTTCCTGACGTACGTCTCCTCGGGTCCCTTCCAGTACGCGGTCGCCGAAGCGCTGCGCCTGCCGGACGCGTACTTCGACAACTTCCGCACCGATCTCCAGCGCAAGCGCGACCTGCTCGGCGACGGCCTGCGCGCGGCCGGGTTCGAGGTCTACCAGCCGCAGGGCACGTACTTCATCACCACCGACATCACCCCCCTCGGCGAGAAGGACGCCCACGCCTTCTGCCGAGCCCTCCCCGAACGCTGCGGCGTCGTCGCCATCCCCAACTCCGTCTTCTACGACGACCCCGACGCCGGCCGCAGCCAGGTCCGCTTCGCCTTCTGCAAGAAGGACGAGGTGCTCACCGAGGCAGCCAGCCGGCTGCGACGGCTCGCACCCTGAGTTCTCGGCGCATCACGCGGTCCTGCCGGACGGCAGCATCGGTATGCGCCGGGCCCGCTACCGCGGGCCGCCGAAAGTCCGCCTCCAACACGCCTTCTCCACCGCCGCACCGAACGTGTGATCGCACAGGTCCAGCCGGAACGGGGCGTCACGGACGCCGCGGGCCAGGTGCTGCGAGCCGCCCGCCCGGAGGCGGCCGGATCCCATGGGCGCGGCCATACCGCTGCACGCCCGCGCCCGTATGGCGGTCGCCGACGGGGACCCGGCGACCGCGCTGACCGCCTCCCGCGAGGCGGGTGTGCGCGGGCAGTTCGAGTACGTCCGACGACGGTGTCGACGGCACGGCCACAGCGGGAGCCCTTCGTCAGCGGGCGTCCGCCTCGGGCTCCGGGCGCGGGAGCTCGTCGAGGTCGAGGGTGAAGGTGCGGCCGTCGGCCAGGGGGATGGGGAGCTTGCCCGTGCCGTACTTGTGGGTGTGTGCCGCGATGTAACCGGTGGCCGTCGGCTGGGTGTGCAGGACGACTTCCTGGGCATAGGGGTCCACGACCAGGTAGACGGGGATGCCGTAGCGGCCGTACTTCGCGGTGCAGTCGTCGTAGTCCTTGCGCGCTGAGGAGGTCGAGACGACCTCGGAGATCAGCAGGACGTCCTCGAAGCCGTAGCGCTTGCCCTCCCTGCGGGCGTCCTCGCGCAGGATCGCCAGATCGGGGGCGGAGTTCTCGTCGGCAGGGAAGTCGATGTAGACGTCGGAGGCGGTCTTCGCATGGCGCCCGAGGGACACGATCGTGTCGTACTGCATCGACTTGATCGTGCTGGAGTGCTCGAAGCTCTGCGGGGTCATGATCACCTTTCCGTCGGCCCCGAACAGGACCGTGTACCCCTTGGGGAACTCGGTGTGCATGATCGCGTCGACGCTCATGAACGGCTCCTTCCCGTGTCTGCTCAGGATACGGCGGACGGCGCCGCTCACCGAGCCCGTACAGCGACCGGCTCACCGGGAGTCCTGGAGATACCTCTGGTGAGCCTGTTGCACGACACCCGAATGAGTGCACGAACGAGGTGTCGCCTGGGTGACGTCCACGCCGGAGCTGGTCACGGCGGTGCGCTCGGCGAAGCAGTTCTGCCGTTCGCTGCCACAGCGGGCGGGGGTCGTCGCCATCCCGAACGCGGTCTTCTACGACCACCGGGAGGCGGGGGCGCCGTTCGTGCGGTTCGCGTTCTGCAAGCGCACGGAGGTCCTGAAGGAGGCGGCGGAGCGGCTGCGGAAGCTGTCGTAGGAGCCGGAGAAGTCCTGCTGCCGCGGGTGCGCGAGGCCCGGCTGGACTGGGAGCGGGTGGCACGCGAGACAGTCGGCAACCTGCGCGCCGGCCTCGCCCGGCACCCCGACGACCACGACCACCTGGCCACCCCGGACGACTCCGACCGGTGCCTGGTCGCGGTCACCCCGGCGGACCGGGCCACCGAGGACGCCCTGCGCAGACTCATGACCGGCCCCGGGCTGCCCGCCGTGGGGGCCTGAGGCGGCACACAGCCGACGTCCGAAGCGGCACGCCGCACGGGCCCAAGTCGGTACGCCGTCGGCGACCCGAAGCCGCACGTCGCCGGAGCCGCACGCCGCAAGCCCTCGGAGCCGCACGCCTCAGGCGGCACGCAGCCGGAGCCTGAAGCGCGTTACGTGCCGAGCGGCACCGCCTCCGGTACCTGCCATCCCTCCGGCGCCCGCCAGCCCCGCCATTCCTCCCACCACCCGGCGCCCCGCTCCACCAGCTCCACGACGGAGGCGGCGGCCGCGCGCACGGCCGCCGCCTCCTCGTCCGTGAAGCCGCCGGAGCGGTGCCGTTCGGCGAAGTGGTCCTCGTCCTTCCAGCGGTACGGCGATCCGTCCGCCGGCAGCAGCAGCAGGTCCAGCTCCTGGTCGAGGGTGTCGAAGCCGCGCTCGGTACGGCGCATCGGCTCCTGGAAGTTGACGTACCAGCCGGTGAACTCACCGCCCGAGTGGCGCGCCCACACCGAGTAGCCGTCGCCGGGCCGCTGGAGCTGCAGCACACCCTCCGACTGCCAGTAGGGCTCGAAGGCGGTCCACGGGTGCGGTCCCCAGCGGAACGGCCCGGGGCCGAAGGTGAGCGGGGTGCCCTGGGCGAGGTGGACGGCCAGCAGGTCGCCGGTGTCCTCGACCACGCGCACCGGGTAGACCATCCACTCACGCCCGTCCAGGATCTCGCGGCGGACGATCACTTCCTGCGCGTCGAACAAGCGGCTTCCCATGATCGCGACCGTAACAGCCGCCCCGGTCGGCACCCGCAGGCCCGTCGGCGGTCCGCACGACGCCGGGAACCGTGCCCGGCTACCCCATCTGCCGCACATTTCTCGCACATCACCGCGATCCCCCTGCACTGTGCGAATGTGAGCCACGCCAGTACCGCCCTCGCCCCGTCCGTCGCAGAGCAACCCGGCACCCGGCTGTCCCTCGTCTCGGCGGGCGGGGTCGCCATGGGGCTGTTCGCCACGGCCCGGCTCACCGGCATGGCCGCGCTCGCGCTGCTCGCCTGGGCGGGCGGCGGGCATCCGCTGACCCTGCTCGGCCGGTCCTGGGACTCGGCCTGGTACCTCGGCATCGCCGCACACGGCTATGGCCGCACCCTGTACTTCGGTCCCGGCATCGTCCACAGCGACCTGGCGTTCTTCCCGCTCTACCCGGCCCTGATCCGCATCCTCACGGCCCTGACCCCGCTGAGCGGCGCGGGCGCGGGCCTGCTGGTGTCCTGGACCGCCGCCGGGGTCGCCGCCGCCGGCATCTACGCGGTGGGCGCCCGGCTGCACGGCCGGGCGGTGGCCACCGCCCTGGTGCTGTTGTGGGGTCTGCTCCCGCACTCCGTCGTGCTGTCCATGGCGTACACGGAACCGGTCCTGACCGCCTTCGCCGCCTGGTCCCTGTACGCGGTGCTGGCCGGGAACTGGCTGTGGGCGGGCACCCTGGCCGCTCTCGCGGGCCTGTCCCGCCCGAACGGCTTCGCCGTCGCGCTGGCCGTGCTCGCCGCCGCCGTCCACGAACTCGTCCGCTCCCGCGGCCGGGTTGCCCACAGGCTGTGGACGGGCGCGGCGCTCGCCCCGCTCGGCTGGACGGCGTACGTCCTGTGGGTGGGCCGGCGCAGCGGGAACTGGCTGGGCGGCTACTTCGACGTGCAGCGTCTGTGGGGCTCGCGCTTCGACCTCGGCCGGGGCTCGCTCGGTTTCGCCCGCCGTCTGCTCCTGCACGGCGACCGCTTCGTCTTCCCGATGACCCTGGTGATCGTGGCGGCGGCCGTGGTCCTGTGCGCCCTGCTGGTCCTGGACCGCGCCCCGCTCCCGCTCCTCGTCTACACCGCCGTGCTCCTGCTGATCACGCTCGGCGGCTCGGGCTTCTTCGAGTCCAAGCCCCGCTTCCTGCTCCCGGCCTTCCCGCTGCTGCTCCCGCTGGCCCGGGCGCTGGTCCGCACGGCGAGAGCCCGGCCCTGGCACGCGACCGTGGTGGTCGCGGCCCTGGCCGGGCTCTCGTTCAGCTATGGCGCGTACCTGGTGGTCGTCGCGCACACGCCGCTGTAGGACCGGTTACTCGCCGTCCTCGGGCTGGTCGTCCTCGGGCTTGTCGGCCTCGTTGACGGCCTCCTCCAGGCCGAGCTGCTCGACGAGCCACTTGTCGAACTCGATCGCGGCCCGCACCCAGCTGACCGTGGACGACACGAAGTGGTTGATGTCGACGCCCATGCCGATCAGCATCTGCGCCTCACCGATGAGACGGACGGTGCCGTCGTCGTGGGTGTGGCTGTAGACCTTGGGCCACAGGGTCCGACGGTTCCAGTCGTCGATGGACTCGAGCAGCTGCGGCTTCTCGTCGATCTTGTGGGGGCGGTCGTAGAACGTCCGTACCGAGAAGACCGCCTGCTCGTCCTCTCCGCGGAACATGAAGTACGTACGGAACGTCTCCCACGGCGCCGCGAGGTCACCCTCGTCGTCGACGACGTACTTGAGCTCCATCTGGTCGAGGAGCTGCTTCACAAGATCCTGATCCGGGATGACGGGGCCCGCCGGTCCTTGGGGCTGCGGCTCGGGCTGGCCCCCGAAGTTCGGAATCGAGGACGGGTCGATGGACATCAGTGGGACTCTCCTGCGGTCGTCTGGTTCGTCCGGTCATCACTGAGACCCGACGCAAGGTCCACCCTCTCTCTCTTGGACCGTGACGGGCAACCGACTCAGCCCCCGCGCCGCCACTTCCTGCCGGATCAGCGGGTCGAGCAGCCGAATCCCGGTGCCCGGCCCTTGGTGATCCGGCGGCGGTCCGCCGGGTTCCGCAAGGGCCGGGCACCGCTCGTCACAGCGTCTTTCCGGTGTCCCCGGCCGTCACCGGGCCCACGATCAGGCCGTCTCCGAACGCGTCCACGCGGATGGTGTCGCCGTCCTTGACCTCGCCGGCCAGGATCTCCTTGGCCAGGCGGTCGCCGATGGCGGTCTGGACCAGACGGCGCAGCGGGCGGGCGCCGTACGCCGGGTCGTTGCCCTCCTCGGCCAGCCATGCCAGCGCCTCCGGAGTGATCTCCAGGGCGAGGCGGCGGTCGGCGAGGCGCCCCGCCAGCCGGTCGATCTGGAGGCGGGCGATCCGGGCCAGTTCGTCCTTGGCCAGGGCGGAGAAGACGACCAGGTCGTCGAGCCGGTTGAGGAACTCCGGCTTGAAGGACTGCCGGACCGTCTCCAGGACCTGCCGCTTCTTCTCCTCCTCGCCGAGGACCGGGTCGACCAGGTACTGGCTGCCCAGGTTCGAGGTGAGGACCAGGATCGTGTTGCGGAAGTCGACCGTGCGGCCCTGGCCGTCGGTGAGGCGGCCGTCGTCCAGCACCTGGAGGAGGATGTCGAAGACCTCGGGGTGGGCCTTCTCCACCTCGTCCAGGAGGACCACGGTGTACGGCCTGCGGCGGACCGCCTCAGTGAGCTGGCCGCCCTCCTCGTAGCCGACGTATCCGGGCGGGGCGCCGACCAGCCGGGCCACGCTGTGCTTCTCGCTGTACTCCGACATGTCGATCCGGACCATCGCCCGCTCGTCGTCGAAGAGGAAGTCGGCGAGGGCCTTGGCGAGTTCCGTCTTGCCGACACCGGTCGGGCCGAGGAAGAGGAAGGAGCCGGTGGGGCGGTCCGGGTCGGCGATCCCGGCGCGGGACCGTCGTACGGCGTCCGACACCGCTCGTACGGCCTCGGTCTGACCGATCAGCCGGCGGCCCAGCTCGTCCTCCATCCGGAGCAGCTTCTGGGTCTCGCCCTCCATCAGACGGCCGGCCGGGATGCCGGTCCAGGCGGCCACCACGTCGGCGATGTCGTCGGAGCCGACCTCGTCCTTGACCATGGTGTCCCGGGCCGTCTCCTCCTCGGCCTCGGAGGCGGCCTCCAACTCCTTCTCCAGCTGCGGGATCTCGCCGTACAGCAGCTTGGAGGCGGTGTCGAAGTCGCCGTCGCGCTGGGCGCGTTCGGCGGTCCCGCGCAGTTCGTCGAGCTTCTCCTTCAGCTCGCCGACCCGGTTCAGGGACTGCTTCTCGCGCTCCCAGCGGGCGTTGAGGCCGCGCAGGTCCTCCTCCTTGTCGGCGAGGTCGCGGCGCAGCTTCTCCAGGCGCTCCCGGGAGGCCGGGTCGGTCTCCTTCTCCAGCGCCAGCTCCTCCATCTTCAACCGGTCGACGGCGCGCTGGAGTTCGTCGATCTCGACGGGGGACGAGTCGATCTCCATGCGCAGCCGGGAGGCCGCCTCGTCGACCAGGTCGATGGCCTTGTCGGGCAGGAAGCGGGAGGTGATGTAGCGGTCCGAGAGGGTCGCGGAGGCGACCAGCGCGCTGTCGGCGATCTGGACCTTGTGGTGGGCCTCGTAACGGCCCTTCAGGCCACGGAGGATGGCGATGGTGTCCTCGACCGTCGGCTCGGCGACCAGTACTTGCTGGAAGCGCCGCTCCAACGCCGGGTCCTTCTCGATGCGTTCGCGGTACTCGTCGAGGGTCGTGGCGCCGACCATGCGCAGTTCGCCGCGGGCCAGCATCGGCTTCAGCATGTTGCCGGCGTCCATGGCGGAGTCGCCGCCGGCGCCCGCGCCGACGACCGTGTGCAGCTCGTCGATGAAGGTGATGATCTGCCCGTCGGAGTCCTTGATCTCCGCGAGGACGGTCTTGAGCCGCTCCTCGAACTCACCGCGGTACTTGGCCCCGGCGACCATGGCTCCGAGGTCCAGCGAGACGAGCCGCTTGTTCTTCAGCGACTCGGGGACGTCCCCTTTGACGATCCGCTGCGCGAGCCCCTCGACCACGGCGGTCTTGCCGACGCCCGGCTCACCGATGAGCACGGGGTTGTTCTTGGTGCGGCGGGACAGCACCTGCACGACCCGGCGGATCTCCTGGTCCCGTCCGATGACGGGGTCGAGCTTGCCGTCCCGGGCGGCGGCGGTGAAGTCGGTGCCGAACTTCTCCAGCGCCTTGTACTGGCCCTCGGGGTCGGCGGTGGTCACCCGGCGTCCGCCGCGCGCCTTCTGGAAGGCCTCCACCAGCTTCTTCGCGGTGGCCCCCTGCCGGTCGAGCACCTCGCCGGCCGGGCCGCCCTTCGCGGCGATGCCGATGAGCAGGTGCTCGGTGGAGAGGTAGTCGTCGCCCAGGTCCTTGGCGCGCTCGCCGGCGTCGGCGAGGACCGCGAGCAGGTCGCGGTTGGGCTGCGGGGGCGCGACCGTGGAGCCGGTCACGCTGGGCAGCGCGGCCAGCGCCCGCTCGGCGCCCTGGCGTACGGCGGCCTGGTCGGCGTCGACGGCCGCGAGCAGGTCGGTGATGTTCTCGTTGTCCTGCCCCTGGAGCAGAGCCAGCAGCAGGTGGGCAGGCGTGAGGTCCGCATGCCCCATGGTCACGGCACGGTTGCTGGCCGCGTTGATCGCGTCCCGGCTCCTGTTGGTCAGCTCGGCGTCCACGTTCGCGTTCTCCTCCTCGGCGTCGTACGACTGACTCCGTCAACGTACATAAAGTTGAGTCTATTCCACTCAAGGTGGAGTCGGGAGTCCTTCCGGCGACTAGCTTTCAGGCCATGAGTACATACCGCGTGAACCCGTCCGCACCGGACGAGGCCTACGTCAGCTTCTGGCAGGAACGCCACCTGTGCACCCTCACGACACTGCGGCCCGACGGCAGCCCGCATGTCGTTCCCGTCGGGGTGACATACGACCCGGAGGCGCGGCTGGCTCGGGTGATCACCAACAAGACGAGCACGAAGGTGTCCCATGTGCTGGGCGCCGGGCCGGACGGGGCCCGGGTGGCGGTGTGCCAGGTGGCCGGGCGGCGGTGGGCGACGCTGGAGGGGCGGGCGTACGTCCGGACCGAGCCGGGACGGGTGGCGGAGGCCGAGCGGCGGTACGCGGAGCGGTACGGGAGAACCCCCGGGGAGAACCCGTCCCGGGTGGTCATCGAGATCGAGGTGGAGGGCGCACTGGGGCGGGGGTGAGCGGAGCGGGCCGGCACCTCGGGGCGACCACCCCGTTCTACCGGCGGGTTTCGGCCACCGTGAACGTTGACCGGAAACGGTCGATACCTCGAAATGTCCCCCGAAAACTGCAGCGGCGTCACCGTGTTCAGGTCACGGTGACGCCGCTGCTGGGGGAAGCACCTGAGCGATCTTTTACGACGGGGGAATCGCGTCAGGCACTGCGGGGGGTGGCCGAGATGGTCCTCACGTCCGGCACCTCCGGCTCAGCCAGCCGGTGGTCCCGTTGGTCCAGGTTCACAAAGATCATTCCGTACCGGACGGCACAGCGGACGGGCTGTGGCGCGCCCCGGGGCTTGCGCAGACACCGGTAGGCCCGTACGTCCTCGTCCTCGTCCCGCGTGACGACGACCGGCTCACCGAAGACGGTCACCATCAACGAGTCACCACTGTGGGGGATGGCGGTGACCAGGTCGATGAAGTGCCAGCCCGAGCGGTAGGCGGTGGCCATTTCGCGGCGGAAGGATCGGTCGTCCGGTGGGGTGGTCACGTCAGCTCCCAGCTCAGTCTGCCGTACTGGCGTTCACAGCTACCGCAGGCCATTCGGTGATCGCCTGCACTTCGCCTTTCTTGTCGGACACTCCACGGAGACCTCCCACGACCACCAGGACGGAGAAGGCGGCGACGAGCACCGAGCGAAGCAGTCTGTTACGCATTGTCGGCTTCGTTCCTCACTTGAAGGTCCCCTTTTCCCCCGCCAGGTACGACGATGGCTCATTCGGGCACGTCGTGGCCACAGGATCAGTGCATCATGTTCCTGCATGTTCAGGACCCTGGGGGGTGGAGATTTGGCAACCAATCGGGCGAAAGCGGCACATCCTCATCCGATGACCGAGCTGTGTGACGAAGGCCGCCGTCTTTACGCCATCTCCCTGCGCTCAGGACGCGTCGCCCGCAAGGACGCGGAAGCCGCTCCCTGTCTGATGGAGTTCGCGCTTCTCCATCCGGATCCGGACGACGCCGACTGGTTGCGGCCGGTCCCGCCGGCCATCGCACTGGCCCGCCGGCTGAACCCGATCGAGCGCGAGATCACCGAGCGCAGACAACTGTCGGTCGAGCTCTCCCAGATATTCGAGCCCTTCATGTCGATCGGCGCGGAGGTGAACACCCCCAGCGACTCCATCACCGTCCTGGAAGGCGGCGACCGGATCAACGCGGCCCTCAACCTCGCCACTTCGCAGGTCCGCACCGAACTCGTCACGGTACAGCCGTCCGACCGCATCTCGGAGAGCAGCCTGCTGAAGAGCCTTGAACGCGACCGGGCCCTGATCGAACGCGGTGTGAAGATCCGGAGCCTGTACCAGCACACGGCCCGCTACAACCCGGAGAAGCTGGCGTACTCGGCCCAGCTCTCGGACGGCAAGGTCGAGTACCGCACCATCGACGAACTGGTGGAACGGCTGATAATCGTCGACGGAGCGATCGCGTTCATCCCCGCCCGCGACGACCAGAAGATCGCCCTGGAACTGCGCCACCCCGGCCTGATCCGCTACCTCATGAAGGTCTTCGAGTACCTGTGGGACCGGGCCGTGCCGATGAGCGCCGGCGGGCCGTACTCGGCCGACTCCGACGGCATCACCGAGATCCAGTACTCCATCGCCAAGCTTCTCGTGGAGGGCCACGTCGACGAGGCCATCGCCCGCAGGCTGGGGATGAACGTACGCACCTGCCGCGCCCATATCGCCAAGCTGGCCCAGGCCCTCGGCAGCGGCAGCCGCGCCCAACTCGGCTATCTCATCGCCCAGTCCGGCCTCCTGGAACAGACGCTCCCGGGGGAGGGTGACACCCGGTGACGTACACCCCGCACATCGAACACGGCATCGAGGACCTGTGCGACGCGGGGACGAAACTCTACGAACACGCCCTGCGCCAGGGGCGGCTGTCCGCCGAGGACGTCGCCGAGGCCCCCTGCCTCGTCGACCTCGGCCTGCTCCACCCGGCGCTGGACGACGTCGACCGGCTGGAGCCCGTCGCCCCGGACATCGCCCTGAACCGGCTCCTGCGCGGATCCCGCGCCCGCATCGCCGAGGAATGGCGGCTGGAGGAGCGCCTGCTGGAACTCCTCGGACCGCTGACGACCATCCAGGGCATGCCCGGCACGACGACGGACTCCCCGGCCCTACGGCTGCTGAGCGGCACCCGGCGGATCAACCAGGCGCTCGACGAGGCCATGGCCGAGGCCCGGCTGGAAGTCCTCTGCGTCCAGCCGCACGCCGGCCTGGTCGGTGAACGCGGCGAGGCGGCCCTCCCGGCCGCCCACGAGCGCGACCAGACGTTCCTCGACCGCGGCGGCCGCATTCGCACGCTCTACCAGCACACCCTGCGCCATCTGCCGAACGTGTACACCTACGCCGAGGACCTGAAGGGCGACAATGAGGCCCGCGGCCTCGACGAGGTGCCCGACCGGCTCGTGCTCATCGACCAGACGGTCGCCTTCGTCCCTGCCAACGCCGACGGCACCCTTGCCCTGGAAGTCCGCCACCCCGCCCTGGTCAAGTACCTGACCACCACCTTCGAACGGCTCTGGCGCCTGGCCACCCCGATGTTCCCCAAGACCGAGCAGCGCCCCACCGTCAACGGCATCACCCCCCGCCAGCAGGCCATCGCCGCCCTCCTCGTCGAGGGCCACACCGACGCCGTCATCGCCGAACGCCTCGGCATGAACGTGCGCACCGCCCGCGTCCACATCGCCAAGCTCGCCGCCACCCTCGGCAGCGAGAGCCGCGCCCAACTCGGCTTTCTGATAGGTCAGTCGGGGATCCTCGACGAACCGGCGCCCGTGCGATGAGCCGCTGCGAGCACGGCGTCGACGAGCTGTGCCCGGCCGGCGCCGCACTCTACGAACGCGCCCTGCGCACCGGACACATCACCGCCGAGGACGCCGCCGACACACCCTGCCTCACCGACTTCGGCCTCCTCCACCCCGCACTGGACGACGTCACCCGGCTGCAACCCGTGACCCCCGCAGCAGCCCTGCACCGGCTCCTGCGCGCGGCCCGCAGCCGCGTCGCCGCCGAACGGCACCGCGAGAACCGGCTGGTGGACCTGTTCGAACCACTGACGCAGATCAACGGGCGGGCGGCTCCGGACATCGCGCCCCTGCACCTGCTCAGCGGTACCCAGCAGATCAACCGGGCCATTTCGCAGGCACTGGCGGAGGCGACCACGGAGGTCATCGGCATCCAGCCGCGTGTCGGCCTCGTCGGCCCGCGCGGCGCAGCCGCCCAGCAGATCGCCCTCGCCCGGGACCAGGCCTTCCTGGACGGCGGCGGCCGCATTCGCACCCTCTACCAGCACTCGCTGCGCCATGTGCCGAGCGTCTACACCTATGTCGAGCACCTGAAGGGCGACAGCACCGGCCGCAGCCTCGACGAGGTCCCCGACCGCCTCATCGTCATCGACCAGACGGTCGCCTTCGTCCCCGCCGACGCCGAAGGCACCCTCGCCCTGGAAGTCCGCCACCCCGCCCTGGTCGGCTACCTGGTCACCACCTTCAACCGGCTCTGGCAGCTCGCCACACCCATGTTCCCCAAACCGGAACGCCGCCCCACCGTCAACGGCATCACCCCCCGCCAGCAGGCCATCGCCGCCCTCCTCGTCGAGGGCCACACCGACGCCGTCATCGCCGAACGCCTCGGCATGAACATCCGCACCGCCCGCGACCACATCGCCAAGCTCGCCGCGACCCTCGGCAGCGAGAGCCGCGCCCAACTCGGCTATCTCATCGGACGCTCGGGGATCCTTGCCCAGGAAGATCAGGAAGGCTGACCACGGCCGGCGGACCGCTCGTCCCGCCGGGCGGCCGGTCCAGCCCCACCTGCGCTATCCGCACACCCAGTTGGGTACGGCTGGCCGCGCCCAGGGTCTCCGAGAGGCGCGCGATATGGGCGCGGCAGGTACGCACGCTGATGCCCAGGCGCTCGGCGATCACCGCGTCCTGGTGGCCCTCCGCAAGGAGCGCCGCAATGGATTGCTCCCTATGTGAGATGCCCTCGATACCGGTGTCGGGGAGAGGGGCGGTGAGCGGGATCGCCAGCCGCCAGAGCCGTTCGAAGACGGTGACCAGGTACCCGACCAGAGCGGGATGGCGCAGCTCCAGGGCCATCGTGCGGTCGGCGTTCGCGGGGATGAACGCCACCGTGCGGTCGAAGAGGATCAGGCGGTCGATGACCTCGTCGAGGGTGCGGGCCTCCACCGCGTCGCCCATCAGCTCCAGGTAGTTGAGCAGCCCCTGGCCGTGCCGGGCGACATGCGTGTACAGGTCGCGCATCCGCACGCCCCGGCCGCGCAGGGCGACGGCCCGGTGCAGGCCCTCGGTCAGCTCGGACTCGCGGCGGATGCCGCCCGGCTGCACGGTCAGCACCTCGGTCGTGCACGCCTGGGTCGCCTCGTCCATGGCCGCCTGGATCCGCGACAGCCCGTCAAGGACCCGGATCGCCGCCGTGCCCTCGGCGGAGGCCGACGCGGCCCGCAACTGCCGTCCCAGACCGGCGTACCAGTCGAACGCCGCCACCGCCGAGCCCATCCGCCGCTGGCTGTCCGTGACCTCGTCGTAGACCCCGCGCAGCAGCCGGGTCATGACCTCCTGCGGGGAGGTCGGCACCAGCCAGTCCATGTCGTCGGGGTCCGGGTGCAGCAGCGCCAGCTCCAGCAGACAGGGCACCGCGTCGGCGTCCGTGCGCGGCACCCGGCCCCGGCGCACGGCCCGGGAGTAGACACGGTCCCCGGCGGCGCACAGCCGGTCGGCACCGTGTGGATGCTCCTCCGCCCCGTGCCCGGTCATCGCCCATTCCACCCCCGGTTTGCTGCCTCTTCCGCAGCGCAACTATGAGCGGTCCGGACCGGCTCCGCAACACGGCTCCCCTCGCACCGGGCGCCGTAATGCACCGGTACGACGGGGTATCGTCCGGCCTCCGCAGCCCGCGTTGCAACAAGATGACGGTGGTGCGCATGGGGTGCGGAAGGCAAGGTGGGAACCGCTTCCCACGGGCGTTGCCGGACGCCCGGTGGGTGCTCCGGCCGGCATCCCCCGCGGGCCGGAGCACCCGCGCAACGCGTCCACGGGGGAGTTGCGTTGCGGGGAGGGCCGCTCGCGGGCACGTGACGTGGAGGACCAGGCGGATCCCCGAAATCCGCCAGTGATCGCCGCGTTACGTGCCCGCTCTAACGTCCCCTCATGGCGGACATATTTGACGCGTACGCGTTGGCCGACGCGTGGGACGAGATGTTTGTGCGGCCGGGTGAGGTCAGGACCGCCTATGAGCCGGTGCTGGCGGCACTTCAGCCGATCGAGCCGAGTGAACTGCGCTTCCGGGCCGACCAGATGGCCCGTGCCTTCACCGACCGGGGCGTGACCTACGCCTTCGCGGGCGAGGAGCGGCCCTGGCCGCTGGACCTGGTGCCCAGGATCCTCGACGCCCTGGAATGGGATCTCATACGAAGAGGCGTCGCCCAGCGGGTACGGGCCCTGGAGGCCTATCTCGCCGACGCCTACGGACATGCCCGCGCCTTCGAGGACGGTGTGGTCCCCTGGCGGCTGCTGCTGGGCTCACCGCACTTCCACCGGGCGGCGCACGCGGTGGAGCCGCCCGGCGGGGTGCGCATCCATGTGGCCGGGATCGACCTGGTCCGGGACGAGGCCGGCGCCTTCCGGGTGCTGGAGGACAACGTGCGGGTGCCGAGCGGGGTGTCGTACGTCATCGAGAACCGCAGGGCCATGACCCGGGTCTTTCCCTCCCTCTTCGCCGAACAGCACGTGCTGCCGGTCGACGGGTACCCACAGCGGCTGCTGGCCGCGCTGCGGGCCGCGGCGCCCGGCGGGGCGGCGAGCGACCCCCGGGTCGTCGTCCTCACCCCCGGCCCCAGCAACGCGGCCTACTTCGAACACGCCCTGCTCGCCCGGCTGATGGGCGTGCAGCTGGTGGAGGGCCACGACCTGGTGTGCCGCAGCAACCGGGTGTGGATGCGGACGACCCGGGGCGAGGTGCCCGTGCACGTCGTGTACCGGCGGCTCGACGACGACTTCCTCGACCCGCTGCACTTCCGCCCCGACTCGGTGATCGGCTGCCCCGGCATCCTGAGCGCCGCCGTCGCCGGGAACGTCACACTCGCGAACGCCGTCGGCAACGGCATCGCCGACGACAAGCTCCTCTACACCTACGTCCCGGACCTCATCCGCTACTACCTCGGCGAGGAACCGGTTCTCCCCAATGTGGAGTCCTACCGGCCCGATGAACCGGGCCAGTTGGAGGCGGTCCTCGACCAGCTGGACCAGCTCGTGGTGAAGCCCGTGGACGGGGCCGGCGGGCAGGGGATCGTCATCGGCCCGAAGGCCGACCGGGACACCCTGGAACGCACTCGCAAAGCGGTCGCCGCCGACCCGCGCGGCTTCATCGCGCAGCGCCCGGTCGCCCTCTCCACCTCTCCCACCCTCGCGGGTGACCGCATGGCCCCGCGCCACATCGACCTGCGCCCGTTCGCCGTGAACGACGGCGACGACATCTGGGTGCTGCCCGGCGGCCTCACCCGGGTCGCCCTCCAGGAGGGCAACCTGATCGTCAACTCCAGCCAGGGCGGCGGCTCCAAGGACACCTGGGTACTCGCCGAGGGCCCCGCCGAGCGCCCGGCGCCGGCCGGCACGGGCCCGATCCCCGCGATCGCCCCGCGCCGCCTGGGCCCCGACGGCACCCGTGCCGTCGTACCGGAAGGAGCGCAGCAGCAGTGAACGACGTGATCCTCTCCCGTATCGCCGAGTCGCTGACCTGGACCGGACGGTATGTCGAACGGGCCGATGCCACCGGCCGCATCCTCGACGCCTATCTGCACCGGATGCTGGAGGACCCCTGGCGCGACGAGGACGCCGCCTGCCGCTCGCTGTATGCGATCCTCGGCGTGGACGCCGGCGCGCAGCGGGTGGACATGCAGCAGGTCCTGGACCAGCTCGCCTTCGACGCCCGCTCCACGTGCTCCATCGAGGGCGCCCTGAGCGCGGCCCGGCTGAACGCGCGCAGCGCCCGCGAGGCCGTCTCCTCCGAGATGTGGGAGTGCCTCAACTCCACCTGGCACGCGCTCGCCGACCAGCGACGGGCGGCCCGCCGCACCGGCCCGTACGCCTACCTGGAGCTGGTCCGCAGCCGGGCCGCCCTGTTCTTCGGGCTCGCCGACTCCACCATGAGCCGGGACGACAGCTGGCGGTTCGTGGTCCTCGGACGCAGCCTGGAACGGGTCGACATGACCGTACGGCTGCTGTCGGTGCGCGTACTGGACGCGGCGCACGCGCCGGACTGGCCGACGCTGCTCAGCGCCAGCGGGGCCGACGAGGCCTACGCGCGGGTGCACAGCGGGTTCGGGGACACCCCGCGGGTGGCCGAGTACCTGCTCCTGGACCGGGACTTCCCGCGCTCGGCCCTGCACGCGCTGAGCACGGCGGAGGAGTGCCTGGCCGCGCTCGGCCGGCCCCGTCAGGATCCGGCGCGCTCCCCCATCGGCCGGGCCCGCACCCGCCTCGAATACCTGGACACCGCCTCCCTGGAAGAACAGCTGCCGGTCCTGCTCCGGGACCTGCAACAGGCCTGCATGGCCTCCGCCGACGCGGTCGCGGAGCGGTTCTTCCCGTACCAGGGGCCCGTGGAGTGGGCCCAGGAAGGAGCCTGACATGGCTCGTCGCCTCCGCATCCGGCACACCACCCGGGTCTCCTACGCCCAGCCCGCCTCCTCCTCGCACAACGAGGTCCGGATGACCCCGCTCACCCTGCCGGGACAGACGACCCTGGACGCACGGGTCACGGTCAGTCCCGCGACCTCGGTGTGGTCGTACTGGGACTACTGGGGCACCCAGGTCACCGGCTTCGACCTGATGGATCCGCACGAGGATCTGACGATCACGGCGTCCAGCCTGGTGGAGACCTCGGCGCCGGGGCCGTTGCCCACCGCGCCCACCTGGGGTGAGCTGTCCGAACGGGCGGCCGGCTCACGCCTCCTGGAGTTCATCGGCCCCACGGAGCGTACGACGGTACCGAAGAAGCTGGTCAGGAAGGCGCGGGGCGCCGCCGCCGGGCTGGCGCCGCACGAGGCCGCGGCGGCCGTCTCCGAGATGGTCGCCGACCGGGTGGCGTACCTTCCGGGGGCGACCGGGGTGAACACGTCCCCCGCGGAGGCATGGGCCCAGCGGGCGGGGGTGTGCCAGGACATCACGCATCTGACGATCGCGCTGCTGCGCGGGGTGGGGCTGCCGACCCGGTACGTCTCGGGCTATCTGCACCCGGAGCGGGAGGCGGAGCTGCACCGGCCCGTCGCCGGGCAGAGCCACGCGTGGATCGAGTACTGGGCGGGCGAGTGGTGCGGGTACGACCCCACGAACCGGGTACGGGCGGACGAGTCGCATGTGGTGGTGGCCCGGGGCCGGGACTACGACGACGTGACTCCGCACAAGGGGTCTACCGGGGGGTTCCCGGAGGGGCCCCGGAGGTGAGTGTGGAGTTCACAAGGGTCGCGTAGTCGGCTGCGGGACGGTGGGGGCCGGTCGCGCCCACGCGGCGACAGCCGCCGCACATCGACACGGCCCGCGTCCCTTTGGGGCGCGGGCTCCCGCCGCGTGGGCCTACTTGAGACCCACCGCCGCGCACGCCGACTTGTACTCGGCCGTGCAGATCTGCGAGACCTTGTAGATGCCGTCGGCGACGACGGTGTCCTTGATCTTGCTCTTGGTCACGGCGTTGACCTGCACCAGCTGGGACGGGATGTTCTTGGTGGTCGGGCTGTCGACCTGGTCCTGGGTGAGCGCGTCGAACTGGATGTCCTTGCCCTGCACCTTGTAGACGGCCATCTCGGCGGCGGCCTCGGCCTCGTCCGGGTAGGGCTTGTAGACGGTCATGTACTGCTCGCCCGCGAGGATCCGCTGGATCGCGTCGAGGTCGGCGTCCTGGCCGGTGATCGGCGGCATGTTCGTGACGCCGTCCGCCTTGAGGGCCTTGATGATGCCGCCCGCCATGGCGTCGTTCGCGGAGTAGACCGCGGCGACGTTGTCCTTGCCGATCGCGGCGACCGCCTTGGCTGTCTCCTTCTGGGCGATCACCGGGTCCCACTTGTCGGTGTCGTACGACGCCGCGATCGTCACCTTGCCGCTCAGCTCGGACAGGGCGCCCGTCTTGAACTGCTTGGCGTTCGGGTCGGTCGGCGAGCCGTTGACCATGATGACCTTGTCGGAGGTGTCGACGTTCGACCCGAGGCCTTCGAGGAGGGTACGGGCCTGCACCTCGCCCACCAGCTCGTTGTCGAAGGAGACGTAGGAGTCGATCGGGCCCTCGGCGAGACGGTCGTAGGCGATGACCGGGATGCCCGCGTCCTTGGCCTTCTTCACCGAGCTCGCGATGCCGTGCGCGTCGACGGCGTCCAGGATGATCACGTCGACCTTGTCGTCGATCATCTTCTGCATCTGCGTCACCTGCTTGGAGGCGGAGGACGCGGCGTTCGCGTAGGTGACGTGACCCTGCTTGTTCGTGAGCTCCGCGATCTTGGACGCCATGATCGGGTAGTCGAAGTTCGTGTACCGGGTGTTGATGGTGTCCGGCATCAGCACACCCACGGTGATGTCGTTGCCCTTGGTCGGTGTCGCGGAGGTCGATGAACCCGTCGCGTCGAGCATGCCGCAACCGGCGAGCGAGAGGGTCATCGTGGACGCGGCCACGAACATGGCTATACGACGCATACGGGGGCTCACTTCAGGTGCGTTCCGAACGTGGGGCTGCTTTGCGACCCAGATGTCTGAAAAGCCAACGCGGAGGCCGTACCCGGCGTCAAGCGGAATCACTTAACGAGTGCGCAACACCACGCTCCGCCGATCGTGTGAAGAGTCAGCGGAACCATCTCCAAACGCCCTTTACGGACCGTCCATCCAAAGGGAGTTCATGGGGAGGCAAAGACCAGTACAACCAAGTCCTTTCCTCATGAGTCGACATCGACACGGCCGTCCCCGCCGTGTCGATCCGATCAGAGGAACGAATGAACCCAGCCAGAAGCGCCTCGGCCGCCGCCGTGGTGCTCGCCACCGCCGGCACCCTGCTCGGCGGTACGGCCGCCACCGCCTCGGCGGCCACGACCTGCTCCACTCCGGTCTTCAAGCGGCAGTTCTTCGCGAACACCACCTTCAAGGGCACCCCGAAGAAGACCGACTGCGACTCCGCGGTCAGCGAAAGCTGGAGCGGTGCCCCCGCGTCCGGGCTGCCGAAGGACAACTTCGGGTGCGGTGGAGCGTGACCCGTGACTTCGGCTCCGGCGGGCCCTTCGCCCTCGCCGCCTCCGGGCTCGACGGGATCCGGGTGTACGTGGACGGCGTCCGCAAGGTCGACCTGTGGAAGAACACCACGAAGACGGTGAGCAGGACCGTCAACGTGACCGTCCCCAAGGGCAAGCACACCCTGCGCGTCGACCACGTCAACTGGACCGGCGCCGCCAAGGTCAAGTTCACGTACACGCCTCGCACTTCGGCGACCGTCGACAAGATCGGGCCGCTGACGCCGATCGACCCGCTGGTGTCGTACGACACGGCGGGCAACAAGGCGAAGCTCAGCTGGGGCCGGAACGCGGAGATGGACCTCGCGGGCTACCGGGTCTACCGGCGGCTGCGGGGCAGCACGAGCTGGACCCGGCTGGCGGCCACCGCCACGACCTCGTACACCGACACCCCGCCGGCGACCGGCGCCGTCTACTACTACGAGGCGCGTGCCTACGACAAGGCCGGCAACGAGTCGGCGGGTACCGCCGACCAGCCGGTCACCAGCATCACGCTGGCCGCGCCGGGCGGGCTCGACTCGTCGGTCACGGACACCACGGCCGAGCTGTCCTGGAAGGCGGTGCCGGCGCGGTGAAGTACCGGGTGGTGCGCACCGGTCCGAGAGGCGGCGAGACGGTCACGGACGTGACCGGGAACCACCTCAGCGACGAGACGGTCAACCGCAGCTACACGTACAAGTACAAGGTCGCCGCGGTGGACGGCACCGGTCACCTGTCACCGTACAGCGACACGGTGAGCGCCCACCGGCCGCCGGCCGCGCCCCGCGACCTCACGGCGACCGCGGACGTCGGCGCGGCCCTGCTGTCCTGGACGGTCAAGCCCGGGGACGGCACGGTGTACGCCTTCCACGTGTACCGGTCCACCACCCTGCCCGTGCGCACGACGGGCGAGCCGGTGTCCTGCACCACGACCTACACCGAACTCTCCGACGGGTCACGGAAGTACAGCTGCACCGACGACTCGGCGGCGGAGGGCACCACGTACCACTACGTGGTGACGACGCAGGACCAGGCGTCCGCCGTCTCGCTCCCCTCCGGGACGGTCACCGTCATCACCTCGGAGTCGGACCGGCCGCCCGCCCAGGTGACCGGGCTGACCGCGACGGCCACCGAGTACGGCATCGAGCTGGACTGGGACGACAACACCGAGCCCGACCTGAAGCGGCCACGAGAAGGGCCCCGGCCTGCGGCCGGGGCCCTGCCACGCGCGTGCTGCTAGTCCTTGGCCTTCTTCGGCCGCCACACCACCAGTGCGCTGGTCTGCTGGACCTCCTGGTACGGGACCAGATCGCGGCGGTACGAGGCGTGCACCGCCGCCTCCCGCTGCTGCATCGCGGCCGCCGCGCCGTCGACCGCCGCCTGGAGTTCGGCGACGCGCTGCTGGAGCGCGATGACCTGGTTCTCCAGTTCGATGATGCGCTTGATGCCGGCCAGGTTGATGCCCTCGTCCTGCGACAACGCCTGCACCTGGCGGAGCAGTTCGATGTCGCGGGCCGAGTAGCGGCGGCCCCGCCCGGCCGTGCGGTCCGGGGAGACCAGGCCGAGGCGGTCGTACTGGCGTAGCGTCTGCGGGTGCAGTCCGGAGAGCTGGGCCGCCACCGAGATGACGTAGACCGGGGTCTCCTCGGTCAGTTCATACGGGTTACGTCGACGGCCGTCCATCTCTGTCATGCTCCCTTCGCGGCCTCGAACAGCTCGGCCCGCGGGTCCTCGCCCGCGGTCGCCTCGCGATACGCCTCAAGTGCGTCACGAGCCTTCCCCGACAGGTCCTTGGGGACACTCACCTCGACGGTGACCAGGAGGTCGCCGCGGGTGCCGTCCTTGCGGACCGCGCCCTTGCCACGGGCGCGCATGGTGCGGCCGTTGGGCGTGCCCGGGGGCAGCTTCAGGGTGACCGGCGGTCCGCCCAGGGTGGGGACCCTGACCTCGCCGCCGAGG
This sequence comes from Streptomyces sp. Ag109_O5-1, assembly GCF_003814875.1. Taxonomy (GTDB): domain Bacteria; phylum Actinomycetota; class Actinomycetes; order Streptomycetales; family Streptomycetaceae; genus Streptomyces; species Streptomyces sasae. The sequence goes on from NZ_RKQF01000001.1 coordinate 5,767,241, forward strand.
GTGGCCTCGGTGAAGGTCACCGGGACGGTCACCGTGAGGTTGTCGTCCTTGCGGCCGAAGACCGGGTGGGTGTCCACGTGGACCATCACATAGAGGTCGCCGGCCGGGCCGCCGCGCTCGCCCGGCGCGCCCTTGCCGCGCAGCCGGATGCGCTGGCCGTCCGTCACCCCGGCGGGGATGCGGACCTGCATGGTCCGGGACGACTTGGCGCGGCCGCTGCCCTTGCAGTCCGGGCAGGGGTTCTCCGCGATCAGGCCGCGGCCCTTGCAGTCGGGGCAGGGGTCGGTGAGCGAGAAGCCGCCGCCGGATCCCCGTGCCACCTGGCCGGTGCCGACGCAGGTCGGGCACACCCGGGGTGTGCCGTTGGCGTCGCCGGTGCCCGAACAGGCCTTGCAGGGGGCCTGCGAGGACATCCGCAGCGGGACCGTGGCGCCCTCGATGGCCTCCGTGAAGCTGAGCGTGACCTCGGACTCGATGTCCTGGCCACGCCGGGGCTGGGTGCGCGCACCCGCGCCGCCGCCCCGGTTGAACAGGCCCCCCAGGACGTCACTGAAGCCGCCGCCGCCCCCGCCGAAGCCGCCCCCGCCCTGAGCGGTGCCCCCGAAGAGGTCGCCCAGGTCGAAGTTGAAGTTGCCGCCGCCCGCGCCCGGCCCGGGGCGGAAGCCGCCGTTGCCGAAGAGGGCGCGTGCCTCGTCGTACTCCTTGCGCTTCTTGGGGTCGCCGAGTATGTCGTTCGCCTCGGAGATCTCCTTGAAGCGATCCTCGGCCTTGGCGTTGCCCTTGTTGGCGTCCGGGTGGAACTCGCGGGCGAGCTTCCGGTACGCCTTCTTGATCTCGGCCTCGGTGGCGTCCTTGGGGACGCCGAGGACCTTGTAGTAGTCCTTCTCGATGAAGTCCTTGGTGCTCATCCCCGACGCCCCTCCTTCCGCGTGTTACCTACGACTTCAGCCCTCCTCAGGGCCGTTGTCCTTGTCGTCCCCGGCCGCGGAGGCCTCTTCGGCACCCTCGGCCTTCACCGGGGTGGCCCCCGGCTGCGGTTCGGCGACCGCCACCCGCGCGGGGCGGATGGTGCGCTCCCCGATGCGATACCCGGGCTGCAGAATCGCCACGCACGTCGTCTCGGTGACGTCCGGCGCGTAGCTGTGCATCAGCGCCTCGTGGATCGTCGGGTCGAAGGGCTCGCCCTCCTTGCCGAACTGCTGCAGGCCCATCTTCGCCGCGACCGTCTCCAGCGACTCGGCCACCGACTTGAAACCGCCGACCAGTTCGCCGTGTTCCCGGGCGCGGCCGATGTCGTCGAGCACGGGCAGGAGTTCGGTCAGGAGGTTCGCGATGGCGATCTCCCGGACCGTGATCCGGTCGCGCTCCACCCGGCGGCGGTAGTTCTGGTACTCGGCCTGAAGGCGCTGGAGGTCCGCGGTGCGCTCGCCGAGCGCCGTGCGTACCTGGTCCAGCTGGGCCGTCAGACCGGCGACCTGTGCGCTTGCGTCCCCGGCCGGGGCCGCCCCCTGAGCGGGAGCGGCCTTCGGCTCGGCGTCGTCGGGGGTGGCGCCGGAGGGGACGTCGGGCTTCTCTTCGAAGCCCGGGGTCTCCTCCGTCACGCGGCACCGTCCTTGCGCTCGTCGTCGACGATCTCGGCGTCCACCACGTCGTCGGCGGCGTCACTGGCGGGGGCACCGCCGGCGGCGGCACCGGAGGCCTGGGCGTCGGCGTACATGGCCTGGCCCAGCTTCTGGGAGACGGCCGCGACCTTCTCGGTGGCGGTGCGGATCTCGGCGGTGTCCTCGCCCTTGAGCTTCTCCTTCAGCTCCTCGAGCGAGGCCTCGACCTCGGTCTTGATCTCGCCGGGGACCTTGTCCTCGTTGTCCTTGAGGAACTTCTCGGTCTGGTAGACGAGCTGCTCGCCCTGGTTGCGGGTCTCGGCGGCCTCGCGGCGGCGGTGGTCCTCCTCCGCGTACTGCTCGGCCTCCTGGCGCATCCGGTCGACCTCGTCCTTAGGCAGCGAGGAGCCGCCGGTGACGGTCATCTTCTGCTCCTTGCCCGTGCCCAGGTCCTTCGCGGTCACGTGCATGATGCCGTTGGCGTCGATGTCGAAGGAGACCTCGATCTGCGGGACACCGCGCGGGGCCGGCGGCAGACCGGTCAGCTCGAACATGCCGAGCTTCTTGTTGTACGCCGCGATCTCGCGCTCGCCCTGGTAGACCTGGATCTGGACGGAGGGCTGGTTGTCCTCGGCGGTGGTGAAGATCTCGGACCGCTTGGTCGGGATCGTCGTGTTCCGCTCGATGAGCTTGGTCATGATGCCGCCCTTGGTCTCGATACCGAGGGACAGCGGGGTCACGTCGAGGAGCAGGACGTCCTTGACCTCACCCTTGAGGACACCGGCCTGGAGCGAGGCGCCGATGGCGACGACCTCGTCCGGGTTCACACCCTTGTTGGCCTCCTTGCCGCCGGTCAGCTCCTTGACGAGCTCGGCGACGGCGGGCATACGGGTGGAGCCGCCGACGAGGACGACGTGGTCGATCTCGCCGAGCTGGATGCCGGCGTCCTTGATGACGTTGTGGAACGGCGTCTTGCAGCGCTCCAGCAGGTCCGCGGTCAGCTGCTGGAACTGGGCGCGGGTGAGCTTCTCGTCGAGGTGCAGGGGGCCCTCGGCGGAGGCGGTGATGTAGGGCAGGTTGATCGAGGTCTCCGTGGAGGAGGACAGCTCGATCTTGGCCTTCTCGGCGGCCTCGCGGAGGCGCTGGAGGGCCATCTTGTCCTTGCCGAGGTCCACGCCGTGGCCGGCCGCGAACTGCTTGACCAGGTAGTCGACGACGCGCTGGTCCCAGTCGTCACCGCCGAGGTGGTTGTCGCCGTTGGTGGCCTTCACCTCGACGACGCCGTCGCCGATCTCCAGGAGGGACACGTCGAAGGTGCCGCCACCGAGGTCGAAGACGAGGATCGTCTGGTCGTCCTTGTCGAGGCCGTAGGCGAGCGCGGCCGCGGTGGGCTCGTTGACGATGCGCAGGACGTTCAGACCGGCGATCTCGCCGGCCTCCTTCGTCGCCTGGCGCTCGGAGTCGTTGAAGTAGGCCGGGACGGTGATGACCGCGTCGGTCACCTTCTCGCCCAGGTAGGCCTCGGCGTCGCGCTTGAGCTTCTGCAGGATGAACGCGGAGATCTGCTGGGGGTTGAAGTCCTTCCCGTCCAGCTGGATCTTCCAGTCGGTGCCCATGTGGCGCTTCACGGACCGGATCGTCCGGTCGACGTTGGTGACCGCCTGACGCTTGGCGACCTCGCCGACGAGGACTTCGCCGTTCTTCGCGAAGGCGACGACGGACGGCGTGGTCCGGGCACCCTCGGCGTTGGTGATGACGGTGGGCTCGCCGCCTTCAAGAACGCTGACGACGGAGTTAGTCGTGCCCAGGTCGATGCCGACCGCACGTGCCATGGTGATTTCCTCCAGCTGACTTGAGTGGAACGGACTCAAGTGTGCATCAAGCCTGCCCCTGGGTCAACAGACCTGAGTGGAGCAGACTCAAGTCTTATCCGTTCCTTACACGCAAGTGGCCGCTGACCTGCACAGTCTCCGGCATCCGGGAGCCGTAGACAGGGATCCGAAGGAGTACGAGTACGGCGATCAGGGTGACGCCGGCGACCCAGGCGACGGTTGCGGAGGCGATCCAGCCGCCCTGCGCGAGCACCGCGACGAGCACCCCGGCGAAGGATCCGGCACCGAGGACGATCGTCGCCCCCGGCGAGCTGAGCCCCAGTCGCCGCAGCCGGTGCGCGAGATGGTCGGGCCCGCGCCGCAGCACCGGCCGCCCGGCGAGCAGCCGCGACAGGAGTACGACCACCACATCGGCGCTCGCGACGGCGGTGAGCGCGAACAGCACGCCCGCGCCGGCGACGGGGTCGTGCCCGGTCCGGGTGAACAGCGCGGCCGCGGCCAGCACGAACCCGGCGAACAGCGAACCGGTGGCGCCGAGGGCGATCCGCGCGGGATACCAGTTGTGCATCAGGAACCCGGTGAGCGCGGCCGCCAGCACGCTCAGCAGTACGGCGAGCCCGTCCATGACCTCGACGGTGGCACAGGCACCGACCCCGAAGGCGGTGACCACGCCGACGGTCCCGGCGAGGCCGTCCGCATGGTCGAGCCCCTTGAAGGCGACGGCGACGAAGGCGATCCACCCGACGGCGAGCACCCCGCCCCCGGCGCCGAACTCCCCGTACGGCACGACGCACGCGGCCGCCACGGCCGTACCGAACAGCAGGAACCGCGTCTTGAGCCGCCACACGTCGGCGACCACCCCGAGCAGCGCCACGGCTCCCCCGGCGACCAGCAGCTCACCGACCCCGGTGCCGAGCGGGGCGACCCCGCTCCAGTCGCCGACGCCCGCGACCAGACAGGTGGCGCCGACGACGGCGAGCCCGCCCAGCGCCGGCACCGGCCGCACCCGCCTGCGGTCGACCAGCCCCAGCCGCAGGGCCGCCGGCCGGATCAGCGCGGAGAGGACGGCGGCTAGCAGCAGGGCGGTGGTGGCGGCGGCGATCCCATAGAGCACAGGTCCAAATTAGACCTTAATGTAACAATTCTGTACGAATAACACGATCGGGTTGGGAGGGAGCGCAGGCGGACCTCAGCGATCCAGATCACCCTGCCCCTGACTACAGTGCGAGTAAAGATGCGGGTAGTCTCAGAGGACTGCATAAGTTACCGCTTAGTAATTTCGGGAACCCTCGCGAAGAGACCCGAAGAGACCCCTCGCAGGCCCGAGGAGCCCCCATGCAACTCGCCGCGATCATCGTGTCGCTGGTTCTGATCGTGGTCGGCGTGGCGTTGTTCGCCCGCGCCCTCCTGCAGATCTTCAACTTCATGCGGCTCGGTCAGAACGTACCCGCCGGCACCCGTACCGACGAACCCGTCCAGCGGACCGTCACCGTGGTCAGGGAGTTCCTCGGCCACACCCGGATGAACCGCTGGGGCATCGTCGGCGTGGCGCACTGGTTCGTCGCGGTCGGCTTCTTCTCCCTCCTGCTGACGATCGTCAACGCCATCGGCCAGCTGTTCCAGGCCGACTGGATCCTGCCGGTCATCGGCGACTGGGCGCCGTACAACGTCTTCGTCGAGTTCATCGGCACGATGACGGTCCTCGGCATCCTCACGCTGATCGTCATCCGCCAGCTGAGCAAGCCGAACCGGCCGGGCCGCAAGTCCCGCTTCGCCGGCTCCAACTTCGGCCAGGCGTACTTCGTCGAGACGGTCATCCTGATCGTCGGCGTCTGCATCTTCACGCTGCACGCCCTGGAGGGCGCCCAGCACCACGTGGACTCCTACGAGGCGTCGTTCTTCATCTCGTACCCGGTGGTCTCCTGGTTCCGGGGCATGGACGTCTCCACGCTCCAGAACCTCACCTACTTCTTCGCCGCCCTGAAGATCGCGACTTCCTTCATCTGGATGATCGTGGTCGCCCTGAAGACCGACATGGGTGTCGCCTGGCACCGCTTCCTGGCCTTCCCGAACATCTGGTTCAAGCGGAACGCGACGGGTGAGACCTCGCTGGGCGCCCTGCTCCCGATGACCTCCGGCGGCAAGCCGATCAACTTCGAGGACCCGGGCGAGGACGACGTCTTCGGCGTCTCCCAGGTCGAGCAGTTCTCCTGGAAGGGCCTGCTGGACTTCTCCACCTGCACCGAGTGCGGCCGCTGCCAGTCGCAGTGCCCCGCCTGGAACACCGGCAAGCCGCTCTCCCCCAAGCTGCTGATCATGTCCCTGCGGGACAACGCGCACGCCAAGGCGCCGTACCTGCTGGCCGGCGGCGGCAAGACCGCCGAGGGCGAGGAGAAGGGCTCCGAGGAGCAGCTCGCCGGGGTGCCCGCGGCCGCTCTCGCGGAGGCCGAGCGCCCGCTGATCGGCACCGCCGAGGAGAACGGCGTCATCGACCCGGACGTGCTGTGGTCCTGCACCACCTGCGGCGCCTGTGTCGAGCAGTGCCCGGTGGACATCGAGCACGTCGACCACATCGTGGACATGCGCCGCTACCAGGTGATGATCGAGTCCGCGTTCCCGTCCGAGGCGGGCACGATGCTCAAGAACCTGGAGAAGAAGGGCAACCCCTGGGGCCTGGCGAAGAAGCAGCGCCTGGAGTGGCTCAAGGAGGTCGACTTCGAGGTCCCGGTCGTCGGCAAGGACATCGAGGACCTCACCGAGGTCGAGTACCTCTACTGGGTCGGCTGCGCGGGCTCCCTGGAGGACCGCGCCAAGAAGACCACCAAGGCCTTCGCCGAGCTGCTGCACATCGCGGGCGTCAAGTTCGCGATCATGGGCGGCGACGAGAAGTGCACCGGCGACTCCGCCCGCCGCCTCGGCAACGAGCCCCTGTTCCAGGAGCTCGGCATGGAGAACGTGATGGCGCTGAACACGGCGTTCGGCGAGGAGCTGGACGACGACGGCAAGGTCACGGCGGAGTCGAAGAAGCCGAAGTCGGCGAAGAAGATCGTCGCCACCTGCCCGCACTGCCTCAACACCATCGGCAACGAGTACCCGCAGCTCGGCGGCGACTACGAGGTCATCCACCACACCCAGCTGCTGCAGCACCTGGTGGACGAGGGCAAGCTGGTCCCGGTCACCCCGGTCGAGGGCATCATCACCTACCACGACCCCTGCTACCTGGGTCGCCACAACAAGATCTACACGCCTCCGCGCGAGATCATCGCCAGCGTCCCGGGCCTCAGGAACGAGGAGATGCACCGCCACAAGGAGCGCGGCTTCTGCTGTGGCGCCGGTGGTGCGCGGATGTGGATGGAAGAGCGGATCGGCAAGCGCATCAACAACGAGCGCGTCGACGAGGCCCTGTCGGTCAACCCCGACATCGTCTCCACCGCCTGCCCGTTCTGCCTGGTCATGCTCACCGACTCGGTCAACGGCAAGAAGAACGATGGCAAGGCCAAGGAGTCCATCCAGGTGGTGGACGTGGCCCAGCTGCTCCTCGACTCCGTCAGGACGCCGGTGGACCCGGCGGGCGCGGCGGAGGCGGAGAGCACGCCGGAGCCGGAGCCGGTGAAGTAACCCGTCCGTACGCACGGAACGCCCCCGACCCACTGCGGGTCGGGGGCGTTCTGGTTTCTTCGGGGGCCTGCGGGGATAAGAGATTGCTTGACTAAAGCAACACACGGAAATAGTCCCCCGAGGAGCCCCCATGGCCGCGAACCAGCAGGACGAACCCCTGCGCTACCCCCTCCCCTCCCCCGGCCCGCTGACACCGCCCGCCGAGTGGCCGGAGTTACGGCAGAAGTGCCCCGTCGCCCCGGTGACGCTCCCCAGCGGCGACCGGGCGACCCTGCTCACCCGCTACGCGGACGTCAGGCTCGCCCTGTCCGACCCGCGGCTGAGCCGGGAGGGCCTGGCCCGGCCCGACGCGGCCCGGATCACCGCCAGCGAGTCGGGCAGCGTCTTCGACAGCCCGATGGCCCGCGCGCTCAACGCCGAGGGGCACGAGCGCTGGCGGCGGATGGTCGGCCGGTGGTTCACCGCCAAACGCATGCGGGCGCTGATCCCGAAGATCGAGGCGACGGCCGACCGGCTCGTCGACGACATGGTGGCGCACGGACAGCCCGCCGACCTGGTGCCGTGGCTGGCCTTCCCGCTGCCCGTGTTCGTCATCTGCGACATGCTCGGCGTCCCGGAGCGCGACCGGGACGACTTCAAGCGGTGGTCGGACGCGTTCCTGAGCATCTCCAAGTACCCGACGGACGAGGTGAGGTCGGCGCAGACCCGGTTCGCCGAGTACATGTCCGGCCTGATCGAGGAGAAGCGACGGGATCCGCAGGACGACCTGATCAGCGAGCTGCTCGCGGCCACCGACGCCGAGGGCCGGCCGATGTCCGACCTCGCCCTGGCCGCCACCGGCCAGGCGCTGCTGCTCGCCGGGCACGAGACCACGGCCGGCTTCATCACCTCGATGACCGCCACCCTGCTGGCCGACCGGACGCGGTGGGAACGGCTGCTGAACGACCCCTCGCTGATCCGCTCCGCAGTGGAGGAGGTGCTCCGCCATGAGCCGCACGGCGGCTTCGGGATGCTCCGTTACGTCCATGAGGACACCGAGGTGCCGAGCGGTGCGATGCTGCCCGGGGGCACCACGGTGGTGTGCAGCATGGCCGCGGCCAACCGGGACGCCGACGCCTTCGAGGACGCCGAGGACATGGACCTGGGCCGCTCCCCCAACGCGCACCTGACCTTCGGTGTGGGACCGCACTCCTGCCTGGGCCAGCCGCTCGCCCGCACCGAGATGCAGACGGTGCTCGGTGTGCTGCTGCGCCGCCTGCCCACCCTCGAACACGCCGTGGACCCCGCCGGCCTGCGCCGCCTAGAAGGCCAGCTCACCACACCGCTGGTTGAGCTCCCGGTGCGGTGGTGAGCGCCGTGGAGGTGACCGTCGACGAGGCGAAGTGCTGCGGTGCCGGGCAGTGCGTACTGATCGCGCCGGAGGTGTTCGACCAGCGGGACGAGGACGGCATCGTCGTCCTGCTGGCCGCCCAACCCGCCGAGCAGTGGCACCCGGCCGTGCGTGAGGCCGCGAGCGTCTGTCCGGCCGCCGCGATCCGGCTCACCGGGGGGTCATGACCCCGCGGGGTTGTCCAGGAGGCCGCTCGCGGTGCGGTGGATCTTCGCCAGCGCGCCGAGGAGGTGCTGCCGTTCGGTGTCGGTGAGGTCCGCGGTCACCGCTTCCTCCATCCGCCGGCGCTCCTCCTCGACCGGTCCCTGCAGCGCCCGTCCGGCGTCGGTGAGCCACAGCCTGACGAGACGGCTGTCGCGGTCGTCGGGGCGCCGGGTGAGCAGTCCGGCGGCCGCCATCCGGGTGGCCATCTTGGTCACCGTGGGCGTGGTGACGTGGACCGCCGCCGCGATCTCGCCGGGGGTACGGCCGTCCTTCTCCCAGAGCGCCGCGAGCAGGTGGTTCTGGCCGAGGTGGAGGCCGTACTCCCGCATGCCGCGGTCGGCCAGGGCCCGAAGGGCCTTGGACGTCTTGCTGTGCAGGTCCAGGAACTCGGACATCGCGGCCTTTCGGAAAGACGGCGTACGACGGCCGGGCACGGCCGCCGTACGCCGCACAACCGGCGCCGTCCACCGATCGATTGACGGCTAATCATTTCCCGGCTAACGTCCCGTCCCGCAAAGTCGTTAACCGGCAAATGACAGGGGTGTCATGTTACTGGTCACCGGAGCCACCGGAAACATCGGCCGTGAACTCGTCCGCCAACTCGACGCGCAGGGCGCCGAGTTCCGCATCCTCGTCCGTGATCCCGACCGCGCCGCCGGCCTGCCGGGCCGGGCCGAACGCATCGTCGGCGACCTGGGCGAACCGGCGACCCTCCCGCCCGCCTTCGACGGGGCCGACCGGCTGTTCCTGCTCCCCGCGGGCATCGGCATCGACCACACCAGGCATGCCCTCGCCGCCGCCCTGGCCGCGGGAGTGCGCCACATCGTGCACCTGTCGTCCTGCAACGTCCTCGGCGACCCCATGCCGGCGATGGGCCGCTGGCACCACGAACGCGAGACCCTCGTCCGCGCCTGCGGCATCCCCGCGACCTTCCTGCGGCCCGGCGGCTTCATGACCAACGCGCTCGACTGGCTGCCCACCCTCCGCGAGGCGGGTTACGTCCTCGACCCGGCCGGCCCGGGCCGCTACGCGCCGATCGACCCCGCGGACATCGCCGCGGTGGCCGCGCTCGCCCTGACCGAGGACGGCCACCGGGGCGCGGAGTACACCCTGACCGGCGCGGAGACGTTCACCCTCGCCGAGCAGGTCGGCGTCCTCGCGGCGGCGGTCGGGGCCGGCATCGAGGTGCGTCCGGTGACCACCCCCGCGGAGGCCGTGCGGTTCCGCTTCCCCGGCGGAGCGCCGCCCGCCCTCGCCGAGGCTCTCGTCGAGGGGTTCACGCGGATGCGCGCCGACACGGTCGGCCTGCGCACGGACACCGTGGAGCGGCTGCTGGCCCGCAAGCCGCGCACCTTCGCCGACTGGTGCACGGCACACGCGGACGTGTTCCGGCGGGCGCTCGGCATCCGGCCGGGGACGAGCGGGCCGGAATCCTCGGGCTGAAGCCCGGAGAGCACGTCAGTTCAGGCCGATCGCCGCGCAGGCCGCCTTGTACTTCGCGGTGCAGATGTCGCCGACGGTGTAGACGCCGTCCGCGATCACCGTGTCCTTGATGTTGTTCCTGGTGAGGGCGACCACCGGCACGAGCGTCGCGGGGATGTCCTTCTCGGTCGGGCTGTCGACCTTGTCCTGGGTCAGCGCGTCGTACTGGATGTCCTTGCCCTGCACCTTGTACACCGCCATCTCCGCGGCGTCGGTGGCCTCTTCCAGGAACGACTTGTACACCGTCATGTACTGCTCGCCCGAGACGACCCGCTGCACCGCGTCCAGGTTCGCGTCCTGCCCGGTGACCGGCGGGATCTTGGTGGCCCCCGCCTGCTTCATCGCGTCGATGACGGCGCCGGCCATGCCGTCGTTGGCGGAGTAGACGGCGGCGATGTTGCCGAGGCCGACGGCCTGGATCGCCTTCCTCATGTTGGCCTCGGCGACCGCGGGCGACCACTTGTCGGTGTCGTACTCCTTGGCGATCTGGACCTTGCCCTTGAGCTCACCGAGGGCGCCGTCCTTGAACTTCCCCGTGTTCGGGTCCGCCGGATCGCCGTTCATCATGACGATCTTGCTGGTGGCGGCCTTGCTGCCGAGCGCCTCGACGATGGCGCGGGCCTGTACCTCGCCGACGAGTTCGTTGTCGTGCGAGACATAGGCGTCGATGGGGCCCTGGGCGAGCCGGTCGTAGGCGATGACGGGGATCCCGCCGTCCTTCGCCTTCTGCACGTCCGGCGCGATCGCCTTGGCGTCCAGCGCGTCCACCACGATGATGTCGACCTTCTTGGACACCATCGCCTGGAACTGCCGGCTCTGCTTGTCCTGGCTCGCCTCGGCGTTGGCGTAGTCGACCTTGGCCTTGCCGTGCGTGAGGGAGGCGACCTCCTTCTTGAAGATGGGGTAGTCGAAGGCCTCGAACCGGGCGGTGTCCTTGTCGGGCAGGAGCAGTCCCACCGTGATGTCGTCGCCCTTGCCCGGGGACGCGGAGCCGCTGCTGCCGCCGATGCCGTCGACGACACCGCACGCGGTGAGCGACAAGGCGGAGGCGGAGGCGGCCAGGGCCATCGCGAAACGAGGCAAGGGGGTGCCACAGAAAGCAGGAGCGCTCACATCAGCGCCTTCCGGGTGGGGCGAGCATCATGCGCCGGCGGATGATGTGAACGAAGCAAACGGGTAACTACCGAGTAGGTCAAGACGTAAGGACATTAAGGCTGTTGGGGAATTCTGTGCGCATCGATGGGAGATGCTGTGACCGGATGAGAATTCCGCAGTTCAGAGGCGGTTCACCGGTAAGTCGCCGCGCATTTCGGCGTGTTCGTGATGTCGGCCCGCCTCGGAAATTTGGACGATCGGGCAACGGCCCCGCACTGTCCGGCACTTCGCTGCTGCAAGATCCGACCCGCCGGACGGGTCCTGTATCTCAGAGGAGTCCGGCGGTCAGGGCGTCGGCGGGCAGCGCGGGGGCCGGCCGGCCGGGCTCGGGGCACCAGTCGCGATGGCCGGCATCGTCGGCGAACGGTCCCGCCCCTTGCGCGATCATCGCCACCGCTTCCTCGCGGGCCCGCTCCACCGCCCGGTGATCGGCCTCGCTCACCACGCCCAGCCGGCGGCCGTGCTCGTACTCGTCCTCGTCCTTCCAGTCCCATCGCGACAGGTCGGGGGCGATCACCAGGTCCAGGAGGAGGTCGAAGGTATCGAAGCCGATGGCCGTGCGCCGCATGGGCCGTTGGAAGTTGACGTACCAGTGGGCCAACCGCTGGCCGTCGGAGGCGTCGTAGAACGCGTTCACGCTGAACCAGGTGCCCGGCGGCACCCATTGCAGATGGGCCGTGTCCCGCCACGACCAGCGGCCGAGCCGCCAGCTCCCCTGGGCCAGGTTCGGCAGCGCCCGGACCCGCGCGGTGTGGTCACCCGTCAACAGCCACTCGATCCAGGAGGTCGGCACCAGGAGCTCGGCGCCGGGCCGGCAGCCGAGGACGAGCGCCTCGGCGGAGTCCTCGACGACCCGGAACGCGTGGGCGCTCCACACCCTGCGCCGGAACACATCACGCCGGACGGCGGTCTCACCCGGCCGGAACGTTCGCACGGAGCGCCTCCTGACGGCCGGACCCCCAGTCGGCCTCGGTCGTGAGCGTCTAACGGGAACGCCATTCTGGCCCGGCCCACCCTTCGCCGGAAGCACTGCCCGAGCGGTGGTTCGTGCAGGGGGTGGCCAGCTCGGCGGTCAAGGGCTGAGCCTCCCCGAGGGGCACCGCGGGGGTCACTCCGCCTTCGGCGGTGCGGTGCTCGCGCGGATCACCAGTTCCGGGTCGAAGAGGAGCTCGCCGACGGGGACCTCGCGGTTGCCCAGCAGGGCCAGGACGCTGCGAGCCACCTCGGGGGCCAGCCGGTCGGCGGGCTGGCGGACCGTGGTGAGCGGGGGGTCGACGAAGTCCATGATCATGGAGCCGTCGTAGCCGACCACCGAGACCTCGCCCGGGACGTCGTAACCCTGCCGGCGCGCGCCGCGGATCGCGCCGAGGGCCATGTAGTCGCTGGCGGCGACGACGGCCGTGGCACCGCGGCCGAGGAGGGAGACCGCGGCCGACTGGCCGCCCTCCACGGTGTAGGACTGCCGGACCACCCACTGCTCCGGGTCCGCGATCCCGCGCCGGGCGAGCGAGGCGACGAAGCCGCTGACCCGGCGGTCCGCCGGGCGGTTGCCGACGGGACCCGAGGCCATGCCGATCCTGCGGTGCCCGAGCCGGTACAGGTGGTCGACGGCGAGCTCGGCGGCCAGCAGGTCGTCGGTGGAGAAGACGGGGGCCTCGCAGCCGCCCTCGAACTGGCCGTTGACCCCGACGAACGGGATCCGGCGGGAGCGCAGCAGTTCGTACGCCTCCGGGTCCGCGCCCTCGATGGTGTTGCTGGCGGAGAGGAAGACGACCGCGGCGATGCCCCGGTCGGCCAGCGAGGTCACGTAGTCCAGCTCCTGCACCCCGCCGGGGAAGCACGGGCACAGGATGGTCTTCAGGCCGTGCGGGGCGAGGGTGGCCTCGATGCGTTCGCAGACGTCGGCGAAGAACGGGTTGGAGACCAGCTCGGTGACGACCGCGACGAGCTGTCCCTGCGTCTGCCGCTCGTAGCCGAGGTCGGCCATCGCCTGCTCGACCGCCTCGCGGGTCTTGCGGGACACGCCCTGGCGCCGGTTGATGACCCGGCTGACCGTGGCCTCGCTCACCTGCGCCCGGTCCGCGACCTCGGTGATGCCGACCTTCATGCGGTTTCCTCCGTCCCCCGTCGTGCGGACCTCCACACATTACTTTGCCCGGCACCCGCCCACTTGCAAGATTTCGATGAAGACTTTCAGTCCTGTTGCAGGATTTCTATGCATGACCATTGAACGGCCTCTTCCGCCCCTGTTAGCTTTCCGCCACGACTCGGCCGCCCCGCCCGCCGTAGCTGAAGACCGGGAGAACCGATGAAGCCCTCAAGGTTCATGCTGCTCACCGCCGTTGCCCTGCTCACGCCGCTCGTCCCCGCCGCCTCCGCGACCGCGGGACCGCGTGCCGCCGCCGACTCCCGACCCCAACTCGCCCTGCCCGACCCGGGTTTCGAGAACGGCGGGGTGGGCTGGACCTTCAGCGCCGGCGCCGGGGTCGGCGAAGGGAACGTCCACAGCGGTTCCCGCTTCCTCTACCTCGACGCCGGCACGGGCAAGTGGGCCGCCCAGACCATCACCGCGCCCCGGGACGGCAGTTACGACTTCTCGGCGTGGATAGGCAGCGCCGGCACCGGCGGTACGTACACGATCCGGCGCAACGGCGAGACCGTCGGCACGGTCGACCTGCCGCAGCGCCCCACCTACGCCCGGTACACCATCAGCCGCGTCGATCTGAAGGCCGGCGACCGGCTGGAGATCGTCTTCGGCTCGGGCAGCGCCTGGGTCAACGCCGACGAGTACCACACCAGCGGCACCGGCACCGCGCCGTACGGGCCCACCTACTGGGCCGGATACGCCAACCGCAGCGCGTACTACTCCCGGGACATGACCCACCAGCTGGCCGGCGCCCATCTCATCGGCCTCGACACCGAGAACGAGACGATGCTCCGCTCGTACGCGGCGTCGGCCACCGCCGGGGACGAGTACTTCCCGGTGTGGTCCCTCAACTTCGACGCCAAGACGTACCTGAGCATCGACTACCACAGCCCGGACGACTACGTGCGCGAGGTGCCTGCCGTCTTCGAACTCGTCGAGAAGGCCGCCCAGGCGTACCTCTGGACCGGCGACCGCAGATACGTCGACGACCCGGTGCTGTGGGACTACTACCGGCACACCACCGAACAGTTCATCGACCTGCACAACAGCACCGTTCCCAACGGCAAGGTGAAGGTCGCCGAGGGCACCGGCAACGGCATCTTCGCCGGCGCCGCCAGCTACAACGAGCAGGACGGCGACAACCTAGCCGAGGCCGGGGACACCATCGCCTCGGAGTACCAGGCGTATCTGGCGATGGACGTGCTCGCGCGCGGCAAGGGCGACACCGCGCTGGCGAAGAAGTACGACCGCAAGGCCGCCGATCTGAAGGCGTACTTCAACGACACCTGGAGCGGCACCGGCAGCGGCGCCGGCATGGTCCGCGCGTACACCACCTCCGGCACCCCGGTCACCGGCTGGGGCAAGGAGAACAGCGTGTTCATGCCGATGAAGCAGATCATCGACCCCGGCCCGCGCAACGACGCCTACCTCGACTACATCCAGACCGAGGAGCTGGGGCCGAACGGCTCGCCCAACATCGAGTCGACGACGTACCTGCCCGACATGTTCTTCAGGAACAACCGCGCCGATACCGCGTGGTGGTGGATGAAGAAGATCTACGGCGAGCGGGATCTGCAGCACGTCAACTCCGGCCAGGGCCCCGACGGCGACTACCCCGAGGTGTCGTTCACCCTGGTCAGCCAGACGGTCCAGGGCCTGATGGGCATCACCCCGAACGCGGCGGCCCACCAGGTGACCACCGAGTCACGGCTGCCGTCCGGCATGAAGTGGCTCCGGGTCGCGGACATCCCGGTCGGCAAGGACACCATCACCGTGCGGCACGACGGCGCGACCAGGACCACCCTGACGAACAACGCCCGGCACGGCTCCTACATCTGGGAGGCCCGCTTCCCCGGCGTCCACAAGAGGATCACCGTCGACGGCGTCCCGCAGCGGGCGCGCACCAAGACGGTCGACGGTGTGACGTACACGTACGCGACACCGGTGGTGCCGGCGGGGGCGACGGCGATGGTGCAGGTGACGGGCTGACACGGGCCCCGGACGTTCTTGCACGCGTACGGCCCGGGTGCGGAACCCGGGCCGTACGCGCGTGCCGTACCGACGACGTCAGTGCCGCGCGCCCTCCTTGGCGAGGGCCGAGACGAAGCGCAGGGCGTCCACGGTGCCCACGCCGGTGGCGAGGTCGTAGCCCTTGACGGCCTTGTAGCCGGTCACGCCCTGGTAGCTGTTGTTCGTGCCGTCCTTGACATCGACGATGCCGGTGCCGTTGGAGTGGTACGAGTAGAGGTCGTACAGGGCCTTCTGGATGTTGCCCAGCCGCTGGCCCGCCAGCTGGTCGGCGAGGGCCACGATGCCCGAGAAGAGCGGGGTGGCCTCGCTGGTGCCGCCGCTGACGTCCCAGCCGACGGCGGTCGGGTCGAAGCTGGAGTAGATCCAGGCACCGCCGTTGACCGCGGCGGACATCGAGATGTCCGGGGTGCCGCGGCGGGTGCCGACGACGTTCTTCACCCCGTTCTGGAAGGCCGGGCGGGTGAACACGTGGGACTGGCCGCCACCGCCGGAGCCGTAGTCGTTGTAGACGCTGTCCGGCTTGACGCGCCGGCCCTTGTCGTCCAGGTGGAGCTGGGTGCCGCCGATCGAGGTGACCAGCGGGTCCGAGGACGGCCAGGAGTTGACGCGCTTCTTGTAGTACGTCTTGCCGTCGGCCTGGAGGTCGGTGGCGCCGCCGTCACCGGAGGCGGCGAGCACGGTGACGTGCTTGCGGTTGGCGTCCTGGAAGGCGTAGCGCAGCTTCTTGATGCTGGAGAAGTCGCCCTTGGCGAAGCCG
Organism: Streptomyces sp. Ag109_O5-1; assembly: GCF_003814875.1. Taxonomy (GTDB): domain Bacteria; phylum Actinomycetota; class Actinomycetes; order Streptomycetales; family Streptomycetaceae; genus Streptomyces; species Streptomyces sasae. Next base: position 5,783,457 of record NZ_RKQF01000001.1, read on the forward strand.
GGGAAGGTGTTCTCCGTGGCGCCGAAGCTCTGGCTGATGACGTCGCCGACACCGTGGTCGATCATGTACTTCTCGGCGTCCATCATCTCCGGCAGACCGGTGGTGCCCTCGGTCTCGGAGACCGCCGTCTCCACCACGACGATCTTCGCGGCGGGCGCGACCGCGTGCGCCATCTCGACGTCCAGGGTGGTCTCGCCGGCCCAGCCCGTCATGTCGGAGTTCTTGGGGTCGAAGGCGGGCACGTGCCCCCACTTGACGACCTTCACCTTGGTGCTGGGCAGCCCGAACTGCTTGCTGTAGACGTCGAGGTCGTGCTGGACGGTCGGGGAACCGTACGAGTCGACGATGACGATGGTGCGCCCCTTGCCCGTGACACCGTCGCGGTAGAGGGCGTTGAGGTCGTACGCGGTGCGGTACTGGAGCGGCGTGTAGCAGTTGATGTGCCACTTGGTCTGGCACTGCTCGCTGGTCAGCGGGCTGCTCACGCCATGGACCAGGGTGTGTCCGGCGACGGCGGGTACCGCGAGGGTGTGCGGTACGGAAGTGGGCGCGGCGGCCGTCAGCGCGGTGGCCGCGAGGGCGGCGACGGACGTGGCGGCCGCGACGCGCAGCCCGGTACGGGCTATGTGCATGGATCCCCCAGAGATCTCGGCATGGTCTCCGCGCATCCCATCGAATGGGTCATGCACAGTTCAAGACCGTTGAACCGACGATGCCGAACCCTTTACCCGGCGATGGCCACCGGAGCCTCGCTCTGAACTTCAGGAGAACGAGGACGCAACCCTGGAGGCGTCTTTAGGGTCTATCCCTCACGTACAGGCTTTTCTTAACAAGGAAATATCTAACAAATCGGCCAAACGTTGAAAAAGACACCCCTGAGAATCTGGGCCGTGGCGGCCGCCACGGCCCTCGCGTTCCTCGTCGCGCTGGAGATCACCGCACGCCACTACGGCCTGCCGGGACCGATCACCACCCAGGCGCGCGAAGTGGTATTCGCGCCCAAGTCGGGCTTTCTGCTGTACGCCGGCATGGCGCTGATGATGGTGGTGCTCACCTGGCGGCAGCGGTTCATCGCCTTCGGTGCAGCGGTCGGTATCGACCTCGTCTTCTGGGTCGTCCGGTGGGCGACAGGCAACGAGGTGACCGAGGGCCATCCCTTCGGGAACGGCGCGCTGTGGGTACTGATCGGCTGCGCGGTCATCGCCGTGACGCGCCGCACCGGCCGGGAACGGACCCTGCTGCTCAAGGGTGTCGGGCTGGGCCTGCTGCTGGTGACCGGCCGCAAGACCGGCGACACCTGGCTGCTCATCACCTCGAAGACCCGCCCGATGGTGCTCGACCAGTACGTGGCCACCGCCGACCACGCGCTGGGCAACCCGTCGTGGGTGGTGGGCCGGATCGTCACGGCCTCCGGCCCGGTCGGCTTCAACGTCCTCGAAATCGTCTACGGCCAGCTCGCCGTGGCCGCGGTCGTCGTCGCGCTGTACCAACTGCGGCACGTGGCGGCCGAACGCCGCTTCCCGCGCCATCACCTGGTGCGCACCTTCCTGGTGATAGGCCTCGTCGGGCCCGCCATCTACATGATCTTCCCGGTGGTCGGCCCGGTCTTCGCCTACGGCACCGGCGCCGAACACTGGGCCTCGGTAAGCCTCTGGCCGGAACAACCGCCACTGACCGGCGGCGGCCACTGGGAGGTGGCCGACCTGTGGCCGCGCACCCCGTCCCCGCTCGGCCCCCCGCACCACATGGCGTTCGACGGATTCACCCCGCGCAACTGCATGCCCAGCCTGCACACGGCATGGGCCACCGCGATCTTCATCCACTCCCGGAAGGGTCCCCGGACACTGCAGTTCGCCGGCGCCTTCTGGCTGGTCGCCACGCTCACCGCGACGCTGGGCTTCGGCTACCACTACGGCGCGGACCTCATAGCCGGCGTGGTGTTCACGCTCACCATCGAGACGGCCCTGCGCACCTACGACCGCGGCTGGGACCGATCCGGGATCCGGCTGGTCGCCTACGGTACGACGGTCTTCACCGCGCTCCTGCTGTCCTATCGCTGGCTGCCGTCGGAGATGGCCGGCCATCCGTGGGTGGCCGGACCGCTTCTCCTGCTGGCGATGGCCTCGGTGATCTACGGCTATGTACAGACCGTCGCGCGCTGGGAACCCGCGCCCGTGTCGACGCCACAACGGGAGCCGCAACCCGAACTGATCTGATCCGGACGCGGATCGGACAGTCGATCGCCCCTGGTGGACGGTTGTCCGGTCAACTCCCGCGGCGGCGGGTCCCGTTGCCGGACAGCCAGGCCGCCCCGGACACGGCAGCACCTCGCCTTCGCCGTCCGGAACCCGGGACCGCGGAGCTGTCCCCGGCCGCTGAGAGCCCGGGGCTCACGCTCCCACGGTCCCGTCGACGCCCTCCCGCAGGAAGTCGGCGTGCCCGTTGTGGCGGCCGTACTCCAGGAGGACGTGCACCATCACCATCCGCAGCGACACCTCCCCCTCCCACCTCGGCTGATATCCGGCCAGGTCCAGCGAGCCGGCCGCACGCTCGATCCGGCGCGAGGTCTCCACCTCGGCCTCCCAGGCCGTGAACGCCTCGTCCCGGGTCGACCCGCTCGCGTCGTACGCCGCCTGGAAGTCGATCTCGTCGGACCAGACCATCGGCGCGTCATGGTCCTCGAAGACCCGGCGGAACCAGGCCCGTTCCACCTCCGCCAGGTGCCGCACCAGACCGAGCAGCGAGAGCGTCGACGGCGGCATCGACCGCTGCCGCAACTCCTCGTCGGTGAGCCCTTCGCACTTCATGGCGAGGGTGGCGCGGTGGTAGTCGAGGAACGCCCGCAGCATCTCGCGTTCACTGCCGAAAGCGGGCGGTCCTATGCGGTTGTCGCTGTTCACTGACGCTGCTCCTGATCCGTTCCGACGTCCGGGGGACAGCAGCAGTATCCGGTCCGGCGCGGTGGCCAGGCCGGTGAGGACGCCGGTCTCGGTCCACTGGACGCTCCAGTAGCGACAACTGGGCCTGCTGTTACTCTCGTTGTGCTGTGCACGGGGGGGCAGCCGGGGGGCTGGTGCTTTCGCAGCATCCGTCGACGCGCGCTTGATCGGCCGCCGCCGTCCCGTCACGCCTTTTCTGCCGAGAGGCCCCAGGAGGCGACGATGGCCCGTCGTACCACCGCCCGTACCACCGCCCGTGGCGTCGTCGCCGCGTTGGCGGTGCTCGCCGCGACCGCCGGTCCCGGCCCGCTCGCCGGCACGGCCGACGCGGACAACGGTGCCGGGAGCACCGCCCCCGCGGCGGAGAAGGTCTTCCAGGCGGACCGCTACACACCGCGCAGGGACCGGATCTACAGTGCCGGCCCCACCGGTTATCTGCATGCCCAGGAGGGGCGTTCCGGCTACCTGTGGACCTCGTACGACACCGGTACCACGACCGGGCTGGGCAACCTGGCCCGGCTTGAGCTCCCCGGGTACCTGGGGTCGTCGTCCGACGTCGTGACCGATGTCGTCTCGCCCACCCGGAAGGTCGTCCTCAGGGACCTGTCCGCCGGCACCGCCACGGACGTCGCCCTCACCCACGGCGCCTACGAGGCCACCTTCGGCGCCCATGTGCTGACCCAGGCCCGGAACACCGACAGCAGCCGCGTGCTGCGGCTGTACGGCGGCGGCGCGCCCGCCGACGGCACCCTCGTCGACGGCTGGCCGACCGGAATCACCACCAACTTCAGCGTGCTGGGCGGCGACAGCTCCACCGCCGTCATCGGCTACGGGCTGCCGAACGGCGAGCACCACCTGGCGCTGGTGGACCTGGCCGCCGCGAGGGTCACCGGCGACGTCGTCGTACCCGCCGTCCCGGCCGGCGTCGCGCTGAGCGCCGACCGGCTGGTCTGGTGGTCCGACATCAGGACGGCGCACGTCCTGGACCGCGCCGACCTCTCCGCCGCCGGAACGACGGTGCCGCTGCCCGGCACGGAAGGCATCCCGTACATGGGCATCGCCGGGCGCTGGCTGGTGGTGGCCCGTTCCGTGCCGTCGAGCCCGAGCGACCAGGTCGACACGTCCGGCGAGCGGCTGATGGCCGTCCCGCTCACGGGCGGTGACCCGGTCACCCTGCTCCGGCACGCGAACACTTCCCTCGTCACGGCACCGGACGGCAGTCTGCTGGCCGTCGGCGGCGCCGACTCCGGGCACTGGGCGGTGCGCAGGGTCACCGACACGGGCGCGGACGCCCCGACGCTGACCGAGCTGACCGCCGTACCGCCGGCCGCAGCGAAGATCGCCCGGCTCTCGCTGCAGAACGGCACCCTGGCCACCGACGAGGCCGACAGCAGTTTCCTGGGCGCCTACTACACCCGGCGGATCGCCGCCGACGGAACACCGGGCGCGCCGGCCTGGCAGGCCTGGGACGGCCGCGGGGCGGGCCCCTACGCCACCGGCGACGGACAGGTGGTGACGTTCACCGACTCGCCCGACCCCAGCATCGGATCGTACGTCCAGTCCCTCGACGGCCAGGCAGGCTTCTACCTGGCCTCGGCCTCCGGAACGGTCCTCGACATCACCGGCCGCTACGCGATCGTCAACGGCTCCTCCCCCGCCAGGCAGTACGTCGGCGATCTCGGCGTCTACTCCGACCTGCAGCCCGTCGTCACCCGCTCCGTCACGGCCGCCTCCGTCTGGGGGACCAGCCTGTGGACGCCGGGTTCCGGCACCGGTGTCGTCACCGCCAAGGACCTCAAGACCGGCAGGACCACCGACACCGTCAGCACCGGCGCCCCCTGCGTCCCCAAGGAGCTGCAGGTGGTGGGCCGCTGGATCTACTGGTCCTGCGGTCCGACCGCGACGGCCGGCGTCTGGGACCGTACGGCGAAGAAGAACATCCCCGTCCCCTCCGGCGAGGCGCTGCTCGGCGACGGCTACCTCGTCCGGCACGACACCTCGGCCGGGGCGCTCCTCCTCACCGCCTTCGCCGACGGCACCGCGACCGCCCGCACCATCGGCGACCTCGCGACGGGCGGCTCCGGTCTGCGCGGGGTGACCTGGACCGTGGACAAGTTCGGCGGTCCCGCGGCCTACGTGGACGCGGATCAGCGGATCCATCTGGTGCCCAGCGGGGTCGCCACCCAGCGGCTCGCCGTCGCCGAGTCAGAGGTGACCAGCAGCGTGGGGGAGAGCCGTTCGGCCGACAACCCGTGGTGGCAGTGGCGCGGACTGCTCTCCAAGCCCGCCGCCTCCTGGACGGCGACGCTCACCAGCAGGACCGCCGGCGCCGTGGTCCGTACGCTCTCCGGTGGGGCGGTGTCCGGCAACCTGACCACGCGCTGGGACGAGCGCGACAGCAAGGGCGCGCTGGTCCCCGACGGCACGTACACCCTCAAGCTGACGGCCCCGCCCGCCGACGGTTCGGGACCGGCCCTGACGGTGTCGCAGACGGTCAGGGTGTCCCAGGGAGCCGCCGTGCGCCGCGACTTCACCAACAACAGCTCGTGGGCGCCCGACGGCATCGGCGACGCCCTCACCCTCACCTCGTCCGGCGTCGTCAGCTACCGCCCCGGCGACGGCACAGGCGGCTTCGGCAAGGCCATGTCGGCCTCGGGCTGGCCCTCCTCCGTCACCCTGGTCCCGTTCGGCGACCTCGACGGCGACCGCCGCAACGACGTCCTCGTCCGGTTCGGCAGCGGCGAGTTGCGGGTGTACCGGACCATGCTCGGACAGGCCTTCACCACGACCACCCCGCACACCTCGCTCGGCAAGGGCTGGAACCAGTACGACGTGCTGACCTCGCCGGGGGACCTCACAGGGGACGGCCGCCCCGACCTGATCGCCCGCAAGGCGTCGACGGGAGAACTGTTCCTGTACAAGGGCACCAGCGCGGGGAAGCTGTCGGCCCGGGTCCGGATCGCGGGGAACTGGTCGGGCTACAAGAAGATCGTGGGCGTCGGCGACCTCAACGGCGACGGCCGCGGGGACCTGCTGGCCCAGGACCGCTCCAACACGCTGTGGCGGTACGACGGCAACGGCTCCGGCGGCTTCGGATCCCGTGTGAAGGTGGCCTCCGGCTGGGGCTCGTCGTACAACGTCGTCGTGGGCGTCGGCGACATCACCGGCGACGGCAGGGCGGACATCGTCTCCCGCGACACCTCCGGCAACCTGTGGCGCAACAACGGCAACGGCTCGGGATCGTTCGGCCCCCGCACGAAGATCGCCTCGGGCTGGCAGACGTACAAGGGCGTGTACTGACGGGCGGTTCCCGTACGGCGAGGTGACCGGCCTCCTGGCGCCGCCGGTCTTCCACACCCTGTGGACAGGGCGGAGCGCCGGCCGTCACCCGTTCGCCGGTGGCCGATGGCCGACGGCCCCGGGGGCCTCCACGATGGCGGAGAGGGCTGCGCGCGGCGCCCGTGGCCAGGCCGGATCATCCGACCCTCTTCCCCCGGAGGCCGCAGTGGGACACGCTGTCGGTGATGTGCTGGGGCTGGCCGCGGGCGTCGCGGTCAGTCCGCTGCCGATCGTGGCGATCATCCTCATCCTGGCCACCCCCCAGGGGCGCCTGAACGGACTGCTGTTCGCCCTCGGATGGGTGCTCGGGCTCGCGGCGCTCGGCGCGATCATGCTGGCCGTGGGCGGGTCGGGCGGCGCCTCCGCCCACAAGCACCCCGCCACCTGGGTCGGAGCCCTCAAACTCGCACTGGGCGCGCTCCTCGCCCTCTTCGGCGCCCTGCAGTGGCGCCGCCGCCCCAGGGACCCCTCCCAGGCGCAGCTCCCGAAGTGGATGGCGGCGATCGACCGCTTCGGCCCCGGCAAGGTCCTCGGCCTGGGGCTGCTGCTCTCGGCGGGCAACCTCAAGAACGCGCCCCTGACCATCGCCGCGGCCGCCTCGATCAGCTCCGCCGGGATCTCGGTGCCCCAGCAGATCGGCACCCTCGCGATCTTCGTGGTGATCGCGTCCCTCGGGGTGCTCGCGCCGCTCGCCGTCTACCTGGTCATGGGCGAACGCGCCAAGTCCATCCTCGGGAACTGGCGGGACTGGGCGGCGCAGCACAACGTCGCCGTCCTGGCCGTCCTGTTCTTCGTGCTCGGCCTCAAACTCCTCGGCGACGGCATCAGCATCCTCGCCGGCTGAGGCTGAGCAGCCCCGCTAACCGCCGTTCTGCTCGACCTGCAGATGGATCGGCCCGCGCAGCACCGGGCTGCGCCGGTACGGCGGCGGGTCGGCGACCAGGCTGGGGTGGTCGAGCCGGCGTGCCAGCTCGGTCAGCGCGATCTGGGCCTCCCGCCGGGCCAGCGGTCCGCCGAAGCAGAGGTGGATACCGCTGCCGAAGCCGAGGTGCTGGTTGTCGGTCCGGTCGGGGTCGAAGCGGTCGGGATCGTGGAAGCGGTCCGGATCGCGGCTGCCCGAGGCCAGCATCAGCATGATCTGCGAGCCCTGCGGGATGACGGTGTCGCCGACGGTGATCTCGCTGTACGCCGCCCGCCAGGGAATGATGTGCACGGGCGGTTCGTAGCGCAGCAGTTCCTCGACCAGCGGTACGGCCAGATCCGGGTCCTCGCGCAGCCGTTGCAGCACCTGCGGGTACCGCAGCAGCGTCAGCATGCCGTTGGTGATGAGGTTGACGGTGGTCTCGTGGCCGGCGATCAGCAGCAGGTTGGCGGTGCTGATGATCTCCTCGTCGGTCATCCGGCCGTCCGGCCCGTCGTCGTTGGCCAGCCGTGACAGCAGGTCGGCGCCCGGCCGGCCGTGCCGCTCGGCCAGCAGCCCGCCGAGGTACTCGCGCAGGTCGGCGCGGGCCTGCACACCCTTGTCGAGCTTCTCCTTCGGATCGGTTCTGGCGTCGTAGTCGATCGAGTTGATGATGTCGTTCACCCACAGGCTGAACCTCGGCTCGTCCTCGCGCGGCACGCCGAGCAGACGGCAGATCACCGTGACGGGGAACGGGTAGGCGAGGTCGTCGACGATGTCGATCCGCTCCTTGCCCGCGAAGTCGTCGATCAGACCGTCGACGGCGGCGGACAGGGCGGGTTCCATGCCGGTCACCAGCCCCGGGGTGTGCGGGGGCCCGAAGTGGCGCATCGCCATGCGCCGCAGGCGGTCGTGTTCGGGCGGGTCGAGGTTGATGAACGCCGGCGTGGTCTCCCCCTCGTGCGAGGGCATCGGATGCGACAGATTGCGCACGTCGGAGCTCAGGTGCGGATTGTGCAGGATGTCGGCGAGCTCGCGATACGTGCTGATGACGTAGCTGCCGTCCTCCTGCCGGGCCACCGGTGTCCTGCGCAGCTCCGCGTAGAGCGGGTACGGGTCGGACCGGGAGGAGTAGTCGAGGATCCGGTGCAGCGTGTCGGGCATCTCGGTCGTGGTCATCTGGCGCTCCCTCCTACCGGTGGTGCTGGTACGCGGCCGTGACGCGTCGCTCGCTCGGGTTGTGTCCGGTGACGACCACGGTGGCTCCCTGCGCGAGCAGGACCGGGCCGGGGAAGTCGACGGGCACCGGTTTCGAGTCGACGGGCTGGTCGGGCGTGGGGCAGGACGGCGGGAAGTGCGCGGCCGTCTCGATGAGACGCCGGTAGTGGTCCAGCCACTTGGCGTTGTTGAAGCTCACCGCGGCGGTGACCCGGCCCTGGTAGCCGTAGGCGGCGACGAAGCGGTGCTCGGACACCGAACCCTGGGTGACGACCACCTCGTCGGCGAAGGTCGGCACACCGACGGACTTGATGTTGACGCCGAACTGGATCGACCAGAACGTCGGGATGGACAGGTGGGGCCAGCGGTCCGCCTGGCCGTTGACCATGTTGTGGGCGGCGACCTCGGCCTGCTCCACGGCGTTGGCCCAGTGCTCCAGCGAGATGAGCCGGTACTCGTAGACGGGGTTCGGGCAGCGTGCCACGTCTCCGGCGACGAAGACGTCGTCGGTGACCAGGCCGTTGAGGTCGAGGGCGCGGCAGCCCGTGTCGCAGGCGATGCCCCAGACACCCGCCGCCAGTCCGGAGCCCTGCAGCCACTCGGTGTTGCGGATGCCGCCGAGCGCGACCACCGCCACGTCGACGTCGAGGGTGCTGCCGTCGTCGAAGTGGGCGCGACGGAGCTTCCCCTGGCTGTCGCCCTCCAGCTGGGTGACCTTGACACCGCACCGCAGGTCGACGCCGTGCGCGCGCTGCAGGTCCGAGGCCACCTCGCCGATCATGGCGCCGAGCGCCCCGACCAGCGGGGCCGGCGCGAGTTCGGCAACGGTCACCGGGATGTCCCGTTCACGGCAGATGGAGGCGATCTCGGAGCCGGTGAACCCCGCGCCGATGACCAGCACCCGGGAGGGCCCGGCGGCCAGCGCCCGCTGCAGGCCTTCGGCATGCTCGCGCGTGCGGACGACGAACACCCCGTCCAGCTCCGCCTCGCTCTCCACGAACCAGGGCCGGGCCCGTACCCCGGTGGCGATCAGCACCCGGTCGAAGGGGACCTCTCGTCCGTCGGCGAGACGTACGTTGTCGGTGGCCAGGTCCAGCCCGGCGGCGGGTACGCCGAGCAGCCACTCCGCGTCGATCTCACGGCGTCGCGGCAGCATGGTGCCGTCGGCGGGCACCCACCCCGTCAGTACCTGCTTGGACAAGGGGGGACGGTCGTAGGGCTCGCCCGTCTCGTCGCCGATCATCGTCAGCGATCCGGTGAAACCCTCGTCGCGCAGGTACTCCGCGGCCCGCAGTCCCGCCAGTGACGCCCCGACGATCACGATGCGGCCGTCGCGCTTGAACGCGCGCAGGTTGTCGGCGCTGGTCATGACCTCGACGCCTCCACCGGTACGCCCCGCTCCTCCGACCGCCCTTCCAGCCGGTCGACCAGGATCGCCTGGACCGGGCAGGCCGCAGCGGCACGCAGCACCCGGTCGCGCTGGGCGTCGTCCGGGTTCGGGTCGTACATCAGCGCTTCCTCGCCGTGCATCCGGAACGCGTCCGGAGCGAGGAACGCGCACTGCGCGTACCCTTCGCATCGGGAAAGATCCACGACAACTCTCATCCCGACCTCCACAGGGACTGCGAGACGGATTGCAGGACAGACTGGACGGACTGCAGACGGGCCGGACGGACTGCAGACGGACCGCGGGACGCGGGCCCTGGAGCCGGCGCCGCTCCGGCGCGCGAAGCGCGGGACAGGCCGGACGGGAAGGGGTCGCGCTCGTCGGGTCCGCGCGGAAGGAATCGGTCATCGCCGGCAGGGCGACGAGCGTCTGCAAGACCGCCTAGAAATCCTGGAATTCCACCTGATCAGCCTAGGCCGCACACCCGGCGCCCGCACCCCGGGAGGGCGTGTGCCCAAGGCCCGGCAGGGTTCGGCCCTTCTGCCGATCGGCGCAATCCGCCCGCCCCCGGCGGGTGGCCCGGCCTTCCCGGTGGTTCGGTGTCGAGAGAAGCGTCGGCAGAAGCAGGCGGCAGGCGCAGTCGCCGGGAGCAGTCGGCCGCAGCAGTCAGCAGGAGCAGGAGGTGTCCCGATGGCCTCGGACCAGCCCGTCCCCTCCCGTCCCACGGCACCGCGGCCCCTCACCGAAGCGGCGTTCCGCGATCTGTACCGCCGGCTGCGAGGCCGGCCCCGGGGCGGTGGGGAGGAACTCCGCGGCGCTCTGAACCTGCTGACACCGGAGCGGGTAGTGGCGGTCGTGGCCGAGGTCCGGTCGGGGCGCACCGTGTCGCTGGCCGCGACTGTGGAGACCCGGTCCGGCCCGGACAGTCCGGAGCCCGCCTCCCACCGGATGACGGCTCCCGCCCACCCGGAGACCGCCGCCCCCGGCCTCGCGTTCGCCCGCGCCCGGTTCGCCACGAACGTCCACAACGACGTCGACGGCCACCTCGACGCGCTCTGCCATGTGATCTTCGACGGCGAGCTGTACGGCGGTGTCCCGTCGAGCACCGTGACCCCGGACGGCGCGGGCGCGCTCACCCTCGATCTGGTGCGGGACGGAATCGTCGGCCGCGGTGTCCTCCTGGACGTCCCCCGGCTGCGCGAGGTGCCCTGGCTCGAACCCGGCGGGCAGGTGACCGCCGAGGACCTCGCCGCGGCCGAGGCCGCCCAGGGGGCCACGGTCGGACCGGGTGACCTGCTGTTCGTGCGGGTGGGGCACCGGCTGCGGCGCCGCAGCCTCGGCCCCTGGGACGTGACGCGGGCCCGGGCCGGCCTGCATCCGACGGCGATGGACTTCCTGGCCGAGCGGGGCGTGTCCGTCCTGGGCTCGGACGGCAACAGCGACGCCGCGCCGAGCGCGGTCGCCGAGGTCGGGTTCCCCGTACAAGTGCCGGCCGTCAACGCCATGGGGCTGCATCTGCTGGACTGGCTGGACTTCGAGCGCTGCTGCTGGCTTCGGCGAACGACCGGCACCGCCCGGCCTGGCGAACAGCTCGGACGTGGTCGGCAGGCACTACATGCGCCACAACAACCTGGCGCTGATGGCCGTTTCGGAGGAGCCCAACGACACCCGGTTCCAGAAAACCCTCGCCCTGCACGACTGGTACCTGGGCGCGGACGACTGGGAGTACCCGCTGGGCGGGATCCAGATGCTCGGCAAGTCGGACGCCGAGCAGATCCACGGCGAGGCCCCGCGCTGGGCCGGGGCGGTCGCGCCGGACATGCCGTTCGAGGTGCTGGCCCATCACGCCGTCGGCTTCTGGCTGTGCGGCGAGGACCTGCCGCGGCCCGACAACCGGGTGACCCTGGAGGACGACGGCCGGATCCGGCTCACCCTCGACGAGGGCAACAACATCGAAGGCCTGCAGCGTCTGCGGCACAGACTGCAGCACATGCTCGACCATCTGGGCATGCGCGAGAACCGTCTGCTGTCCCACAGCATCTACCTGCACAAGGGCATGCCGATCGGGGCCACCGCACACCAGGCCGGCACGGTGCGCTTCGGCACCGACCCGGCGTCCTCGGCCCTGGACGTCAACTGCACGGCGCACGACCTGGACAACCTGTACGTCGTCGACACCGGCTTCTTCCCGAGCATCGGCGCGGTGAACCCGTCCCTGACGGCCATCGCGAACGCCCTCCGGGTCGGCGACCACCTGCTGGAGCGACTGGCCTGAGCCCGCGCGGGAACCCGGACCCCGACCGGGCGAACATCCTGCGCCGGGCAGCGCAACGCGGTCCGCCGTGCCATGCCGCCGTCCCCGCCCGGTGCTTGTCTGAGGCCTGACCTCCGGGCGACGGGCCCGGCGGAGGCGGGCACGCAGTGGAGGGGCAGGACATCGTGAGTTCCACCGAGGGCGCACCCCGGGACGTGATCCCCGCGCACCTGCTGAGGGGCCAGAAGGCGCTGGTCACCGGCGCGAACTCCGGGATCGGCAGGGCGACGGCGGTCGCCCTGGGCCGGGCGGGCGCCGATGTCGTGGTCAACTACGTGGCCGGTGGCGACGAGGCCGAGAAGGTGGTCGAGGAGATCACCGGCTTCGGGGTCAGGGCGGCCGCCTACGAGGCGGACGTCTCCGACGAGCAGCAGGTCGTCGCCATGATGGACCGGATGGTGCAGGAGTTCGGCACGATCGACATCCTGGTCGCCAACGCCGGACTCCAGCGGGACGCCCCGTTCACCGAGATGACCCTGGCCCAGTGGCAGAAGGTCCTGGATGTCAACCTCACCGGCCAGTTCCTCTGCGCCCGTGAGGCGACGAAGGAGTTCCTGCGGCGCGGAGTCGTCCCCGAGGTCTCCCGCGCGGCCGGGAAGATCATCTGCATGAGCTCGGTGCACCAGATCATCCCGTGGGCCGGGCACGTCAACTACGCCTCCTCCAAGGGCGGGGTGCAGATGATGATGGAGACGCTGGCCCAGGAGCTCGCCCCGAAGAAGATCCGCGTGAACGCGATCGCCCCCGGCGCCATCAGGACCCCCATCAACCGCAGCGCCTGGGACACGCCCGAGGCCCTGGAGGACCTGCTGCGGCTGATCCCCTACGACCGTGTCGGCGACCCCGAGGACATCGGCTACGCGGCCGTCGGCCTGGCCTCCGACCTCATGGACTACGTCGTGGGCGCCACCCTGTACGTCGACGGCGGAATGACCCTCTTCCCCGGCTTCGCCACCGGCGGCTGACCCGCACCCCGCCCGCGCCGGCCCCGGAGACGACAGATGCACACGGTCCTGCTGCTGGCGGACGTACCGGCGCAGACGCTGCCCGCCAGATCGATGATGGCCTTCACCCTGGTCACGCACATCATCCTGGTGCCGCTGGGCGTGGCGCTGCCGCTGATCACGCTGATCATGCACGGCTACGGGCTGCGCCACGGCGATGCGACCGCTCTGCTGCTGGCCCGGCGCTGGTCGGCGGTGATGGCCGTCCAGTTCGCCATCGGCGTCGTCACCGGCACCGTCCTCTCCTTCGAGTTCGGCTTGCTGTGGCCGGGCATGATGGGCCGGTGGGGCGATGTCTTCGGCCTCGGGTTCGGGGTGGAGGGCTGGGGCTTCTTCCTGGAGGCCGTCCTCATCGCCGTCTACCTGTACGGCTGGCGGCGGCTTCCCGCCCGGACCCACTTCCTGGTCGCCCTGCCGCTGCCCTTCGCGGCCCTCCTTGGCGCCTTCGGGATCATCGCCGCCAACTCGTGGATGAACACGCCCCGGGGCTTCACCCTCGACGCCGCGGGCAACCCCGTGGACGTGGACGTCCGCAGGGCGATCTTCACCCCCATCTTCGGCCCGGAGTACTGGCACTTCGTCGTGGCGATGTTCGTCACCGCGGGCTATGTCACGGCGGGCGTCTACGCCAAGGGCTGGCTGCGCGGCCGCCGCGACCGGTACCACCGGCTCGGCTTCACGGTCCCCTTCACGTTCGCCGCCGTGTTCACGCCGGTGCAGTTCGTGCTGGGCGACTCCATCGCCCGGCAGGTCTTCCACAAGCAGCCGGTGAAGTTCGCCGCCATGGAGATCGTCTGGAAGACCAATACCCATATGCCGGAGTACCTGCTCGGCCGGCTGCATCCGGACGGGACCGTCTCCGGCGGCATCAAGATCCCGCAGCTCGACTCCATCCTGGCCGGCTTCCGCCCGGACACCAAGGTCACCGGGCTCACCGCGGTCCCCGCGAGCGACCGGCCGACGACCGCCCAGGCCACCCTCGTCCACTGGACCTTCGACATCATGGTCGGGATCGGCTCCCTGCTGCTCCTGCTCGCCCTCTGGTACGGCGTCCTGTGGCTCTGGCGCCGCCGGCTTCCCGTCTCCCCGTGGTTCTTCCGCGGCGCGGCGTGCGCGGGCGTGGCCTCCGTGCTCGCCGTCGAGTGCGGCTGGATCACCACCGAGGTGGGCCGCCAGCCGTGGATCGTGTACCAGAACATGCGGGTCGCCGAGGCGGTGACGGCGACCCGCTCCGCCAGCCTGTGGATCATGTTCGCGCTGGTCATCGTCGTGTACGTGTTCGTCTTCGGGTCGTTCCTCGTGGTGCTGCTGAAGATGCGGTCACGCTGGCGGCTCGCCGACGCCAAGGGCGGACCGCGGCCGCCGGAGGAGACACCCCAGGCGGAGCTGCCGGAGACGGACACCCCGTACGGACCCCGCTCCACCGGGAGCCGGCCGTGATCGCCGGGGTCGTCGCCGTCGTCCTGCTGCTGGCGATCGCCGCCTACGCCTGCGGCGGGGGCACCGACTACGGCGCCGGCTTCTGGGACCTGACCGCGGGCGGAGCCGAGCGCGGCAAGCGCCCACGATGGCTGATCGACCACGCGATGGAGCCCGTCTGGGAGGTCAACAACGTCTGGCTGATCTTCGCGCTGGTCATCATGTGGACCGGGTTCCCCGTCCTCTTCCAGCAGGTCTTCACCACCATGTGGCTGCCGCTGGCGCTGGCCGCCGTGGGCATCGTGCTGCGCGGCGCCGGTTTCGCCCTGCGCGAGCCCGTGCGGCGGCTTTCCGGTCGCCGCCTGTACGGGGCGGTGTTCGCCGTCTCCTCGCTGCTGACGCCGTTCTTCTTCGGCGCCGCGATCGGCGGGGTGGCCTCGGGCCGGGTCACCGCCACGACGACCGCGTCCACGGACGCCTGGGCCAACCCCACCTCCCTGCTGTTCGGCCTGCTCTCCATCGCGGCCACGGCGACGCTCGGCGCCGTCTTCCTCGCCGCGGACGCCCGCCGCTTCGGCGCCCCGGACCTGGACCGCTACTTCCGCCGGCGGGCCTTCGGCGCCCTGGCCGCCGTCGCCGTACTCGCCGTCGTCGCCCTGTTCGTCACCCACGGGGACGCACCCCATGTCTGGCACGGCCTCACCCACGGCGTCGGGCTCGTCTTCGTGATCGTGGCGGCGCTGGCCACGCTCGCCACCGTATGGCTGCTGACCCGCCCCTCGGGGCACTGGTCCCGGGTCACGGCGGTCGGCGTGGTCGCCTCGGCGATCATCGCCTGGGGCATGGCGCAGCGCCCCTATCTCATCCCGGCCTCGCTGACCGTCGCCGAGGGCGCGGGCGCCCACACCACCCTGCGCTGGCTGGTGCTCGTCACCGTCGTCGCCCTCGTGCTCGTCTTTCCCGCGGTCGCCCTGCTGTACTGGATGGACACCCACGGCGAACTGGAGGGCCTCACCGACGCCGAGCTGCGGCGGGACGCCCCCTCGGACCCTTCCTAGTACGGAAGGGGCTGGACCTGCCGTCTGTCGAGAGCGTCGTTCAGAGTGATGGCCGAGTCGATGAGGGCCAGGTGGGTGAACGCCTGGGGGAAGTTGCCGAGCTGACGGCCCGTCGGGTCGATCTCCTCGGAGTACAGGCCCAGATGGTTGGCGTACCCCATCATCTTCTCGAACACCAGCCGTGCCCGGTTCGTCCGTCCCGCGCGTGCCAGCGCGTCGACGTACATGAACGTGCACAGGGAGAAGGTGCCCTCCGAGCCGCGCAGGCCGTCGGGCGAGGCACTGGGGTTGTAGCGGTAGACCAGGCTGTCGCTGACCAGTTCCTCCTCCATGGCGTCCAGGGTCGACGCCCACATCGGATCCCCCGGGGTGAGGAACCCGACCGTCGCCATCCGCAGCAGCGAGGAGTCCAGGACCTCACTGCCGTAGTGCTGGACGAAGGCCCGCCGGTCCTCGCTCCACCCCTTCGCCATGACCTGCTCGTAGACGGTGTCCCGCTCAGCCCTCCAGCGGTCGGCCGCGGACGGCCACCCCTTCAACTCGGCGAGCCGAACCGCGCGGTCGAACGCCACCCACGACATCACCCGGCCGTAGGTGAAGTCCTGGCGGCCGCCGCGGGTCTCCCAGATGCCCTCCTCCGCCTGGTCCCAGTGGTCGGCCAGCCACTCCAGGTCCGTCCGCAGCGAGGTCCAGCCCCCATGCGCGACCTCGAAGCCGTGCTGGTGCGCGAAGTAGATGCTGTCCAACGCCTCGCCGTAGATGTCCAGTTGGAGCTGGGTGGCGGCGCCGTTGCCGATCCGCACCGGGGCCGAACCCTCGTAGCCCTCCCATTGGCCGAGGATCAGCTCGGTCAGGTCGGAGGAGCCGTCGACCTTGTACATGATGTTGAGCGGGCCCGTGCTCCCCTCGCGGCCGGCCCGCTCCTTGACCCGGTTGCCCAGCCAGACGATGAACGCCCTGGCCTCCTGAGTGAAGCCCAGTCCCAGAAGCGCGTACACGGAGAAGGAGGCGTCCCGGATCCAGGTGAAGCGGTAGTCCCAGTTGCGTTCGCCGCCCAGTTGCTCCGGGAGGGCCGCCGTCGGAGCGGCCACCACGGCGCCGCTGGGGGCGAAGGTCATGAGCTTCAGCGTGATCGCGGACCGCTCGACGACCTCCCGCCAGCGCCCGGCGTAACGCGACTGCGCCAGCCAGGACCGCCAGAACCCCGCCGCGCCCTCGAAGAGCTGTTCGTGTTCGTCGCGCCGGATCTCCCTGGGCGGGCCGTCGGCCCCCATCTCCAGGATCAGCCCGCGCTGCTCGCCGGCCTCCAGGGTCAGTGAGACCTGAAGGTCGGCGTCCCGGTGCGTCAGGATGTCCGTGAGCGGCTCGTCCTCCGGCTCCCGGATGGGGTGCACGGTGAGTTCCGTGCCGTCCTCCGCGACGAAGACCGCTCCGTGCGGGGTGAGGTGCAACTCGTGTTTGCTGCGCCCGTAGTCGAACCGCGGGGCGATCTCCACGTCGAACGTCATGGTGCCGCGCACACAGCGGACCAGGCGGACCAGGCGGTGGCGGCGCGTGGTCGTCGTACCGGTCACGGGCATGAAGTCGATCACCTCGCCGGCGCCCGCCTCGGTCATGAACCGGGTCACCAGGATCGCCGTGTCGGGCAGGTACAACTGCTTGGTCGAATGGGTCGGGTGGGCCGGCCTGACCGTGCAGTGGCCGCCCTTCTCCTGGTCCAGAAGCGCCCCGAACACACTCGGTGAGTCGAACCTCGGGGAGCAGAACCAGTCGACCGCCCCCTCGGTGGTCACCAGCGCCGCGGTCTGCAGATCGCCGATCAGCCCGTGGTTCTCGATCAGCGGGTAGCCGTCCATCGGGGCGTCCCTTCCGGTGCGCGATTCACCCGAATGCACCCCCTCGATCAGCGTATGCCGGAGCTTCTGCACCGGCTCGTCGGGCGAGGCCCCGGGCTGCCGACGGTTCACCGGTCCGGCGCGGACACCGCCCGCACCACGGCCGCCAGAACCTGCCCCGGGCGCTCCGAGGCGTTGATGTCGATGGTGACGCCGGGTTCGTCGGGGTGCAGCGGATCCAGCGTGGCGTACTGGGAGTCGAGCAGCCCCGCCGGCATGAAGTGGCCCCTGCGCCGTGCCATGCGCCGCTCGGCCACCTCGCGGTCGAGGGCCAGATACACGAACCACACGTCCGCTCCCGTGCGCCGGAACCAGTCGCGGTATGCGCGCTTGAGCGCGGAACAGGCGACGACGCCTCCGTGTCCACCGGACGCGGTGACCCGGATCCACTCCGTGATCGCCGCCAGCCAGGGCCGCCGGTCGGCGTCGTCCAGCGGGTGCCCGGACGCCATCTTGACGCGGTTCGACGCGGGATGGAGGTCGTCACCCTCCAGGAACGGCACACCGAGCAGATCCGCGAGCCGGGCTCCCACGGTGGACTTGCCGGACCCGGACACACCCATGACGACCACCACGCGCGAACCGCCGACCACCTCGGCCAACGGTCCTCCCGGAACTGCCGCCGGAATGCGTGACTCCACCTCCACTATCGCCCGCACTCCCGGGTCGGGGCATGTGCGGCACGGCTCGCCGGGAGGTCACGTCCAGGCGGGCAGGTGCTCGCTGATCTTCTCCCGCATGAACAGGGAGGACTCCTCGGCCTTCTCCTCCCAGGCGAACACGCAGGCGGTGAGGGTGCCGCCGAAGCCGTTCGCCCGCAGTTCGCGGAAGAGCTCACCGACGCGTGCTGCTCGACAGCCAGATTCCAGACGTACCGGGCGTGCGCGCAATGCAGGAGCATCTGCTCCGCCTGCGCGGGCGTCGGGCACATCCGGAAACGAGACATGCCACGAAACCAGCCATTTTGTCCCCTACCCGCGCACACCATCGATCAACATCACCTGTGTGAGTGACCACTCCTGGCTGCCGCCCCGGACGGCCACCGGCCACCGGCCTCCGGATGTTCAACTCCCCGTCACCACCGCCTGTGCGTGGCCACCCTCAGCGCCATGGACAAAGAAGCCTCATCGCCCTGACGGCGATTCGGCTCCCTCTGCACCGCTCCGCGGGAACGGGGCATTCCTCCTGGCCATGAAGGACCGGGCCCTGACCCAGAGCACGATGGTCGGCGATCACTTCGCCGTCCTGATCCGTGGCCAGACGGCCGACGACTTCCGCAAGGGCGAACGCACCCGCGAGGAGATCACCGACCTCATGGCCGGTGGCGAGACCATGGCCCACCTCGAAGCCGGACTCGCCCAACTCCAGGCGGACGCAGACGCCTGAGCCTACGTCTTCCCCGCAACGCGCGCGGTCCCTTGACGACGCGTCACCGGGGCTCGTGCCGAGCGAGCCGCTCAGTGCCGGTCCGGCCCAAGCGGCTCGCTCGCGTGCTATGGCCCGCCGGTTCAGTCCTGGTGCCGGCGGCGCCATACGTGCCGGAGGACGAGTGCGGCGACCAGGGCGCCGAGGGCGATGAGGGCGTAGAGCTGGTAGCGGCTGATCTCGTCGTAGATGGCGGTGATGTGGGTGCCCGCCACATAGGCGAGGCTCGCCCACAGGCCGACCCACAGCGCGGCGCCGATGGCGTTGAAGACGAGGAAGCGGCGCCAGTGCATACCGCTGGTGCCCGCGATGATGCCGTTGACCTGGCGCAGTCCTTCGACGAAACGGGCGACGACGACGATCTTGCCGCCGTGGCGGGTGAAGAACTCCTCGGCCTTCTGGAAGCGCTCCGGGGTGATGAACACATAGCGGCCCCAGCGGTGCACGAAGGCCCGTCCGCCGGTGTGGCCGATCAGGTAGCCGATGTTGTCCCCGATGACGGCGGCGGTGAACGCGATGGCCGCCACGGCCACGATGTTGAGCTGTCCCGCCCCGGCGTAGATCCCGGCGGCGATCAGGATGGTCTCTCCGGGGGCGGGGACGCCGAAGTCCTCCAGGAGGACCACAGCGCCGACGGCCCAGTAGCCGTAGTGGGCGAGCAGCGGGGCCAGGTGCGCCAGCGGGCCCGGAAGCGGCGGGGCGGCCATGCCCCCACCGTACCCGGCCATCGGGCCCGGGAGCCGTCAGCAGGGCAGGGTGAGGACCACGCAGGCCCCGCGCCCGGTGTTCTCGGCATGCGCGGTGCCGCCGTGGGCGGTGGCCACCGCCTGGACGAAGGCGAGCCCCAGGCCGGATCCCTCACCGGTGCGGCTGGCCTCGGCGCGGGCGAAGCGGTCGAACGCCCGGGGCAGGAACTCCGGCGGGAAGCCGGTCCCCTCGTCCGTGACGCACAGCCGCAGGCCGCCCTCATGGACGGTGGCGGTGACGCCGACGCGACCGCTCCCGTGGCGGAGGGCGTTGTCGAGCAGGTTGGCGATCGCGGGCCGCAGCCACCGGACGTCGACGTCGACGGTCGCGGGGGCGGCGGCCACGGTCACGGCCCGCCCCGCCCGTTCGGCGGTGCGCAGATGGGGGGCGACGGCGGTGTCGACGAGGTCGGCGAGATCGTCGGGGGCCCGGCTGAGGTGCTGGGTGGTGCCGAGTTCCTCCAGGTCGAGGAGTGCGTTGGAGAGGTCGATCAGGCGCTGGACCTCGGTGTCCACGGAGCGCAGGGTCTCGGTGAGTTCGCCGGCGGAGCGCGGGCGGTGCAGGGCGACGTCGAGTTCGGCGCGCATCAGGGTGAGCGGGGTGCGCAGTTCGTGGCTGGCGTCCGCGACGAACCGGCGCTCGCGTTCGGCGGACGCCGCCAGCCGGTCGAGCATGTGGTTGAGGGTGTGGCCGAGCCGGGTGATCTCGTCGTCGCGGTCGGCGGGCACGTCCAGGCGCAGGTGCTGGGCGCCGTCGGCGAGACCGGCGGCGCCGGCGCGGTAGCGCTCGACGGGGCGAAGGGCGGCGCGGGCCGTGCGGTAGCCGACGTACGAGGCAGCGATCAGGGTCAGGCCGGAGGCGAGGGCCAGTTGGGCGAGGAGTTCGCGCAGCGCCTCGTCGCGGTGGCCGCGCCTGACGGCGGCGATGACGATCCGGCCCTCGCCGCCGACGGTGACGCGTGCGGCCTGCAGACGCAGGGTGTCCGAGGTGATCGGCAGGAGGGAGCCGACGTCACGCCGGACGGTGGCGCCGCGCACGGCGGCACCCAGCTCGGCCGGAGTCAGCAGCGACTGGGTGCGCAGGGCGGCGCTGGAGACCAGAACCCGGCCCTGTGCGTCCAGGACCTGCTGGAGGCTGCCGCTGGGGCCCGGCGGGAGTTCCTGCCCGGTGCGCACGGCGCGGTCGAGGCTGTGCCGGTACGTGGTCAGGTCGTCGTTCAGCTGCCGGTCCAGGGCGGTCTGGACCCGCCAGTAGACCAGGCCGGCCGTACCCGCCAGGACCAGGGACATGGTGACGGCGACGGCCAGCACCAGGCGGGCCACGACGGGCAGCCGCCGGAACCACGGTCGCAGCCGGCCGGGAAGGCGGCTCACGGGACGGTCTCCAGGCGGTAGCCCGCCGGGAAGGCGGCTCACGGGGTGGTCTCCAGGCGGTAGCCGCGTCCGCGCAGGGTCGTGATCGTCGTACGGCCGAAGGCCCGGTCGGCCTTGGCGCGCACCTTGGAGACGTGCACGTCGATGGCGTTGCTGCGCAGGTCGGTCTCGCCGTCCCAGACCTCGTCGAGCAGCTGGAGGCGGGTGACCACGCACCCGGCGTTCTCCATGAGCACCCGCAGTACGCCGAACTCCCGCCGGGACAGCTCCAGTTCGGTGTCGGCCCGCCAGGCCCGCTGCTGCTCCGGGTCGAGGACGAGGTCGCCGACCGTCAGGCGCCCGGAGGGCTCGGGGCGCCGCCGGGATATCGCCCGCAGCCGGGCCAGCAGTTCCTCCATCGCGAACGGCTTGACCACGTAGTCGTCGGCACCGGCGTCCAGCCCTGCCACCCGCTCGCTGATCGCACCGCGTGCGGTCAGCAGGATCACGGGAACGTCGATGCCCTCGCCGCGCAGGGTCCGGCACACCTCCACGCCGTCCATGCCCGGCAGCATCACGTCCAGCAGTACGGCGTCCAGGCGGGGGTCACGGGCGGCGGCGAGACCGGACGGACCGTCGTAGCGGCCCTCGGCGGTGTGTCCGGACTCGGTCAGGTAGCGGACGACCAGATCGGTCAGGCGGGTCTCGTCGTCGACGACCAGGCAGTGCATACCGGCCAGGCTAACCAGCCGCGGGGCGCGTCCGGTCCACCGGGAAGGCTTCATGGTCTGTTCATGTGACATCCCTACCGTCCTTCAGGTCGCGGTGCTCCGCGGACCGCGACCGGTCCGCCGTCCGACGCCGTCCGGCGTGCCGTGACGGAAGGGACCCCCATGCTCGCATCGGTGCTCGCCGCCAAGGGCATCACCGACCACCTCACGGTCACCGACCTGATGACCCGCGGCGGTCTGGACGTCATCGCCCTGCTGATCCTGGTCGGCTGGCTGTACCGGCGCCGGCCCAGCGTGCCCGCGATGCCGCTGGTGCTGGCCGCGCTCAACATCGGCCTGTTCGCCGCGATGACCACGATCAGTGCCGGCAAGTTCCCGGCCGGGGTCGGCTTCGGCCTGTTCGGCATCCTCTCCCTGGTCCGCCTGCGCAGCGCCGCGTTCACCCTCCGGGACGTCGCTTACACCTTCGTCACCCTGGTGATTGCCCTGTGCACGGGCCTGCCGCACCGGCAGACCTGGCTCGTGGTCGCGCTGGACGTCGTGGTTCTCATCGCCGTGCTCGTGGTCGACGACCCCACGTCGTACGAGCCGCCGACCCGGACGGTGAAGCTCACCCTCGACCGGGTCTACCCGGACCCCTCCGTGATCGCCGCGGACGTGGCGTTCCGCTTCGGTCAGGCGCCGCTGTCGGTGGTCGTGGACGAGGTCGACTACGTCCGTGAGACCACCCGGGTCTCCGCCCGTTACCCCGCCGAGCCGCAGGAGCCCGCCGTCGCCCCGGACTTCGAGCCGCGTGAGCCGGTGACTGCGCCATGACCCTCGCGGCCCGGCTGGGCCTGGCGGAGCTGCGCGGCGCGACCCTCGCCGAGGTGGACGCGGCGGCGGCGCTCCAGCACCGCGTCGACCGCAAATACCTGGTCCCGCTCGACCGGGCCCGCCACCTCGTCACCCGCCTCGCCGACAGCCACCACGTCCTCGACCTCGGCACGGGCCGTCGTACGACGAGCTACCTCAGTACGTACTTCGACACCCCGGAGCTGAGCGCCTGGCGCGCCCACGTCCAGCAGCGGCGGCGGCGCTGGAAGGTCCGCACCCGCCTGTACGCCGAGGACGGCCTGTGCCGGGTGGAGGTGAAGACGAAGGACGGCCGCGGCGCCACGGTCAAGCACGCCCTGCAAGTCCCGGCCGCCGAGTACGGCGAACTGTCCGGCCCCGCGGCCGAGTTCGTCGAGTCGGTGCTGGAGCAGGCCGCTGTCCCGGTCACGGCCAAGGAACTGTCCGCCGCCGTGGAGGTCCGTTACGTCCGCGCGGCCCTCGCCGACCTCGGCCACGGCAGCCGCGTCACCCTCGACGGCACCCTCGGCTGCCGCCTCGACGACCGCACCGCCACGCTCGACCCCGGGCACGTCCTGATCGAGACCAAGGGCGTAGCGCGCCCCGCCCCCGCCGACCGGCTGCTGCTCGGCATGGGGGTCCGGCCGGTCTCGCTCAGCAAATACGTCATCGGGCAAGCCCTGCTCACCCCCGGCCTGCCCGACCACGACGTACGCCGCCTCGCCCGCGCCCACTTCACCACCGAGGCGCACCAGGCACCGCACCCGGCACCGCTCCCGGCACCGCTTCCCGAAAGGACCCCCGCCGCATGAACGTCCTGCGCGGCATCAAATGGCGCTACCCGCTGATCGCACTGCTCGCCGTCGCGGCGGTCGCCGTCAGCACCTTGCAACCGCAGCTGGTCACGGCGGTCACCGCCAAGAAGCCCGGCGCGACGGAACGGATCAAGCAGGCCCCGCCGCCCACGCTCTTCACCGACGCCGAAATCGCAGCGATCGGCAAGGCGGCGGACGCCCAGCGCACGAAGGCCGACGCCCTGTTCGCCGAGTGGCGCAAGACCCACGGCACCGCCCGCGACGACAAGGCGTTCTCCGCCTGGGCGTCGCAGCAGGTCCCGGCCCCGCCGTCGGCGAAGCAGCGCGCCACCGAACTCCGTGAGGACCAGGCCCTCGCCAAGACCCGCACCGCGGCCGGGAAGAAGGCCGCGACCTGGCTGGAGCTGCACGGCAAGAAGGACATCTGGCAGGTCTACCTCCACGACCAGCGTGAGCTGGTCCCGGCTGCGCGGGGCAAGGCCGAGAAGGCGGAGCTGAAGGCGGCCCTGAAGCTGGCCAAGACCATCAGCGACCAGCTGGCGGCCAAGGACAAACAGCCGGCTCCGTTCGTCCTCGACCCGACCCTGCGCCCCGACAAGCACATCCAGCCCGGTGCGAAGGGCCCGTACTCCTATCCGTCCCGGCACGCGACCCGTTCCGCCGCGGCGGTCACCTTCCTCAGCGTCCTCTCCCCGCACCGCGCCGCGGACTACGAGTGGATGCGCGCCGAAGTCCTCTACTCCCGCCTCTACATGGCAGGCCACGTCACCAGCGACCTCACCGCCGGCACCCTGCTGGGCGACCTGATCGGCGACTACGAACTCGCCGTCGGCGGCCACTGACGTCCCTGGGCGTCGCCGGAGGGCGGCGGGCCGGGGTGTGTGCCATGGTGGGCGGGTGACGGGCGCTTCCCCGTGGACGCAGGTGCGCCGCAGGCTCCGGGTGCAGGGGCCGTCGGCGGCCCGGATTCTGGTGATCGCGGTGTTGTGCTGGCAGGCGGCGCTGTGGGCCGGGGCCGATCAGCCGCCGGTGTTCGCCGCCATCGTTCCCCTCCTGTGCCTGCGCGGTGACTCCGCCTCCTCCCTGGCGGCACTGCTGCTGAGGATCCTCGGTGTGATGGCCGGGGTGGCCCTGGGCATCACGGTGGTCAGTCTCTTCAGGCCGACCACGGTCGTCCTCGCCGTCGTGCTGGGGCTGGCCCTGCTGTGCGGGACCGTCGTCAGTTCCGGGACGACGCTGAACGTGCAGGTCGCGGTGACCTCGCTGCTGGTCTTCGCCAACCCTTCGCCCGACTCGTACGGCCTTGCGCGGCTGTGGGAGAACGCGCTGGGGGGCGCGGTCACCGCTGTCCTCGGTCCGTTGCTCTGGCCGCGGAACCCCCGTCGGGAGGCGGAGACGCTGGCGCGGGAGTGCGCGGACGGTCTGGCGGAGGGTCTGGTGCGCAGCACGCGGGCGATCGGGACGCCGGACGCGGCGTGCGCGAACCGGGCGTCGGCGCAGGCAGCGGCGGACCGACTGCGCGGGTACGGGGCCCAGGCGCGGGAGGCCGAACAGGCCATGCGGTTCAATCCGCTGCGGCGGCGCCACCGGGACG
Organism: Streptomyces sp. Ag109_O5-1; assembly: GCF_003814875.1. GTDB lineage: Bacteria > Actinomycetota > Actinomycetes > Streptomycetales > Streptomycetaceae > Streptomyces > Streptomyces sasae. Next base: position 5,808,429 of record NZ_RKQF01000001.1, read on the forward strand.
AAGTGACCGAACTGGGCGACCGGATCGACCGCGCGGTCCGGGCGGCGACCCATCTCGTGACCCTGGCCGTCGAGGTCGAGATCTGCACGGTGCGCCACGGACCCACCCCGACCCTCTCCCGGGCCCGGACCCAGCTCCTCCCGGTCGCCGAGGCCACCGCGCGTGCCCTGGAGGCTCTCCTCGCGGGGCGGGATCCCCGCGCGGACACGGACGTCGCGCGAGCCGGACTGGCCCGGTACGCGAGGGGCGACACCGCCCCGGTGGCCGTGGTGCTGCGCAGGCCGTTCGGCAAGATCCTGGACATCTGTGACGATTCCCGGCCGGGAGCGGGGTCGGGTTCCTGACATCGTTGCCCGGGCGGTTCCGCGGTGCGGCGCAGACGCCGTTTTCACGATGGACAGCGCGCCTCCGGTCCGCCATGCTGCCTTGGCGGTACTGGGCCCGTGTGGGCCGTGTTGTCCTAGGGGCGGGGAGCGATGGAGCAATCGCAGGTCGGGGCTGTGCCGCCGGAGCGCATCCGTTTCCGGTTGACACCCCTCCAACGCCTGCTGTCCGCGATGCCCGCCATCGTCATCACGCTCCTACAGGGCTTGTCCTGGTTGGGCAGGAATCCGTACCGTCCTCGGCCCGTCCTGCTGCTCGTGTGGGGGGTCCTGCTGGTCGTGGTGCTGATCGCCTCGCGGTCCACCGGGGTCACTCTCACGCCGTCCGCGGCCATCGTGCACAACTTCCCCCGCAGGACCATCCTGTGGTCGGACGTCCAGGCCATCCAGATCGAGCCGCTCATGGGAAACCGGGCCGTCGTGATCTTCGAGGCAGGCGGCCGCCGGACCCGCCTGCGGGCGCCGAGCACCGGGTTCCTCAGCTGGGATCACGGCTTCGAGGAGAAGTTCCACACCATCGGCAGGTGGTGGCTGGATCACCGCGGCCCGGGCTGGACCCCGGTCCCGCCGCCGGCGACGCCGTGGGGTGGCCCGCTGGGGCCCGACGGAAACCCCTACGCCCCTCCCGCGTAGTCGGCAACCGTCACCTGCCGCCGTGCGCAGCGCCGCTCACTTCGCCCAGTACTGGGCGAGGGCCCCTTCCCGATACGGGGCGGGGCTGACGCTGAGGTCGCCGGCGAAGGGGCGGTCCAGGACGAAGACCAGGAGCAGGCTGAAGCCGACGAGTCCGGCGACCGAGGCGACGAACAGGATCTGGACCCTCAGTTTGCCCATGCCGTAGAGGAAGGTGAGCGGGACCAGGACGAGGGCACCGCCGATGGCCAACGCTTTGAGCAGCGGCGGCAGTTCCTGGCGGGCCATGGTGATACGGGCGCGGCGCTGGGAGGCCACGTCGTCGAGATGGCCGACGGCCTGTTGGTAGAAGACCTGCTCCTGCCGGCTTTTCGGGTCGTAGGTCTGGAGCACGTGGAAGGCGGCCTGGAGATGGGTCTCCGTGGCGCCGTAGCTGGGGTGCCCCGCACGCATCCGGGGCCACTGGTCCTCGACCACGGCGTGGACGTAGCCGCTCATGGCGGAGTCGAGGCGGGTCTGCACCGACGCCGGGAACGCGGCCGCGTCGCGGGTGATGAGCGCCGCGTCGGTGGCCTCGGAGGCGACGATGGTCTGGGTGTCCTCCAGTTGCGTCCACAGGGTGACGATGACGAACGCGAGGATGATCCCGCAGACTGCCGGCGACGGCCGCGAGAACGGTCCCGCCGACGGTGAGGACGGCCAGTGTGAAGGTGCTGAAGTGGTTGAGCAGCCATAGCGACATGTACGCGGAGTCCAGGTCGGACACAACACCCCAAAACCATTGCTTCCCCAGGTCACCGCGGGCGTACGGGAAGAGGTTCACACCACCGAGTGAGAGCCCGATGCTGGCGGATCGCCCGGAGGGCGCGAGTGCGCCGCCCGCCCCCCTCGCCTCGGATCTGCCATGTCCGTGACACGGCTAGGATTGGCCGACTTCGGGGTTTCAAGGGGGAGTTGATGATGATGGTGCGACGAAGATCGCTCGCTTTCGTCGGCGTGGCGGCACTGGTACCGCTGATCGCGTCCGCCGCCTCCGCCACTTCCGCGCATGCGGCGTCGGCCTCACTGACCGTCACCACGCTGGGGCGGCACGGCGGCAAGGTCGCGACGACGGTCACCGTCGTCGCCGTACCGTCCGGTGAGAGGTACAGCGTCAAGTCCGGCAAGCGGATCAGCCTGCCGTCGGGGCGCTACATCGCGATGACCGACATCTACGAGAGCACCACGGACGGCCTGGGCACCGACACCGTCGGCGCGACGGTCGTCCAGGTGTCGGGCAGCAAGTCGGTGACGCTCGACGCGCGCAAGGGCAAGGCCGTCAAGGTCTCGCTCGACACCCCCGCCGACGTGACCGGCCCGCCGCGGATCAGCGCTCAGGTGTGCGCCGCCACCGGCGACATGCCCTCCGCCGACAGCGCTGGCGGCTGGAACAACGAGGGGGCGCTCTACGCCATCCCGAACTCGTCCAAGCTGCTGCAGTTCGGGTACCTGGCGCAGTGGTCGGGCAACGACGGCTACGTGGCCGTGAAGAACACCAAGGGCATCCCGGCCGCGCCCGGCGGGTCGTTCAAGCGGTCGAAGCTGGCGACGATGCGCTTCTCGGTGCGCGGCGGTACGCAGATGGGCACTCTGATCGACACCGCGCTCCAGGCACATCCGAAGACCGACGACTGCACGACCGACCTGATGGCCGATGTCGGCGAGGGCGACGCGCCGTACAGCGCCACCCTCCATGTGACTCCCGGGACCTGGCAGCCGCGCGCCGACATCTTCGCGGACAACGGCGACGACGTCGGCGGCGGTTTCCCGAAGGTCCGGACGCTGAAGGCGGGGCAGAGCTTCACCCAGTCCTTCGGCCGGGCCGTGTGGAGCCCGCTGCACTACCTGCCGCTGCTCGGAGGGAAGTCCGTCACCTTCATTCCGGACTCCCTGATCGGCGACCCCGACATCGGCGGCGGCTGGGGGGACCCGACGAAGGAGACGGTGGTCCTGTCCAAGGGCGGCACCACCGTCAAGAAGAAGACCCTGACCAACTGGGGCAACGGCGACGCCGAGTTCTCCGCCGGCATCCGCTCGGCCGGCTGGTACCGCCTGACCGTCGACGCCCACCGCTACCGGCCGGGCATCACCTTCCCCGCCGGCATGCTGTCGTCGCGCACCACCCTCGACTGGTACTTCAAGGTGGCCGACCCGGCCAGGGCGATCGTCGCGCCCGTCTTCCTGACCCGCTTCCTGCCCACCGGGCTGAACAGCCACAACCAGGCCGCGCCGAACAGCACCACCACGGTCGACGTGACCGCGGGGCGTGACTCCCAGAACCCGGACGAGAAGCTGACCAAGGTGACCGCCAAGACCGTCAAGGTCTGGTCGTCCGCCGACGGCGGCAAGACCTGGAAGGCGGCGACCGTCAAGCATTCCGGCTCGACCTGGCAGGCGTCCGTCCGCAACCCGGCCTCCGGCGCCGTCACCCTGCGCTCCGAGGTGACCGGCTCCGCCGGGGACCGCTCGGTGGAGACGGTGTACCGGGCGTACGCCATCGGCTGACGCCGTGGCGGGAAAGGGCGGCCGTGCACCGGGGTGAGCGGCCGCCGAAGCCTCCGGAAGGTGCGTGGTAGCGTCCGTATACAGGCTGTATGCGATACCTGGGGGTTGCCGTGACGTCCGGTCGGGACAAGGCGTACGCGTACCTCAAGGACACCGTGCTGACGGATCCCGGGATGCAGGGCGCCTTCCTGTCGGAGCAGGAGCTCGCGGACCGGATCGGCGTCTCGCGCACCCCGGTCCGGGAGGCGCTGCTGCAGCTCGCGGCCGAGGATCTGGTCGAGCTGGTGCCCAAGCGGGGCGCCCGGGTCTCGCCCCTGACGGGGCGGGAGATCCGCGAGCTCATGGAGCTGCGGGGCATCGTCGAGCGGTACGCCGCCCAGCAGCTCGTCTCCGGGGGCTCGGCGCCGGTGGCGGAGCTCCGCTCCCTGCTGGCACGGCAGCGCGAGCTCACCGGCGCCGACCAGGCACGGGAGTTCATCGCCGTGGACCACCGCTTCCATGCCGCCCTGGTGTCCGCCGTGGGCAACGCCCTCCTGGACCGTCACTACGACGGCCTGCGCAGCCGCCAGGTCCGTGCCGGAGTGGTCGCCCTCTTCAACCGGCAGGGACGCCAGGCAGCGGTACTGGAGGAACACGAGGCCATCCTGGACGCCCTGGCGGCCGGTGACGCAGAGGCCGCGTGTACCGCCATCGACCACCACCTGGAGTCGACGCTCAGGGTGCTGCTCGCGGGTTAGGGCGTGTCCGGGTAGGTGATCACCAGCATGGTGACGCCTTCCTGGGAGGTCCGGGGGCCGTGTGGCATGCCGGGCGGGCGGCAGGCGTACATGCCTGCGGTGAAGGTCCGGCCGAGGGTCAGGTCGTGCAGCGCGCCCTCGACCAGGTAGACCTCCTCCCAGAAGTCGTGGCGTGTCACGCCGTCCGCCGAGGTGTCGGTGCCCGGCGCCCAGCGGACGAGCGCCGTACGGGATCCGCGCCCGGGGTCGTCGGCCAGGACGCGCTCCTCGACGCCCGGTCCGGCACCGGCCGGGGTCCGCCATGGTCCGTCGGGGAAGTGGAACTCCAGCTCGGGCTTGCTCATCGCCACACCTCCGGGCGCCTGTTCGCCAGTACGGAGGTGCGCCGCCGGACCGCGGCGACCTCGTCGATGTCCAGGTCGGCCACCGGCAGCTCGGGGCCGGCGCCCAGAGCGTGCCGGGCGATGCGCCGCACGCCGTCGGCCCACGGACCGTCGAGGGGCTCGGCGAGCGGTGACAGCGGGGTGCCGAAGCAGGCCATCGACGCCTCCGGGAAGACGACGACGCGGGCTCCGGCGTCCGCCGCGCGCCGGGTCCACTCCTCGACGAGCGGGAGGTTCCTGCCGGGGCCGGGGCCGGTGATGAGCTGACTCAGGGCGATCCGCACAGGGCGGTCCTCCTTCGCACGTCGAACGTCCGGGGCCGCACATCGACCTTCCGGCATACTTCTTGTATACAGGCAGTATGCGCAAGCCCCCGCGTGAGAGCTTCACCGCGGACCCGAGCTCTGGGAGTGCCCTCATGGCCGTGCTGACCTTCGAACTGCCCGACGGATCGACCTGCGAGGTCGACGTCGTCCAGGTCCTCAACGCCGGGTACGCCGGGCGCAGCCAGGAGGATGTCGCCGCGCATGTCGCGGAGCTCGCCGAGCTGGGCGTGCCCGGTCCGTCCGTGACGCCCGCCCTCTACCCGGTCTCCCCCTACCTCGCCCAGCAGACCGACCGGGTCCACGCGCAGCACGGGCACACCTCCGGCGAGGCGGAGTGGGCGCTCGTCGTGTCCGGCGGCGGCGAGCTGCTGCTGACCGCCGCCAGCGACCACACGGACCGCGACCTGGAGGTGCACGGCGTGGCCTGGAGCAAGAACGCGGGCCCCGACGTCCTGGCCCGCCGCGCCTGGCGCCTGGCCGATGTGGAGTCCCGCCTCGACGACCTCGTGCTGCGCGCCTGGGTCACCCACGGCGACACGTCGACGGAGATCCAGCACGGCACCCTCGCCGAACTCCTCGCCCCCGCCTACTGGATCGGCGTCCTGCGCTCACGCGGCGCGCTCACGCCCGGCACCGTCCTCTTCTCCGGCACCCTCCCCATGGCCCCCGGCGTCGACCAGTTCGCCGACGGCTGGACCGTGGAACTGGCGGACCCCGCCACCGGCGACACGATCCGCCTCCACTACGACATCCGGCCCATGCCGGCGCCGATCGGCTGACGCGACGGCCCGGGCCGGGGGCCGATCGCGACAACGCCCTTCAGATACCGGTGCGGCTGTCCGCCTCGGCCCGCGCTATGGCCTCGGCCTCGCTGTCGGCCAGTTCGAGTGCGACACCGAAGGCCTGGGCGATGTGGCCGGCCGCGGACATGACGCGTGCCGTCCCCACGACGGGTGCGATCGCCACGAGGAGATCCTGCAGCTGCTCGACGGTGAACTGGGCCTTGATCGCGGGGTTGACGTGGGCCAGGTAGGAGATCGCGGGTGCGTCCATGGCCACGAGGGCGGCGATACGGCTGAGGATGAGCGTGCGCTCCTCCATGTGGCAATGCTCGATGGAGTCGATCGTCATCGCGGCGATCGTGTCGAGAACGGGGGTGTCGAACTCAGGTGCAGTAGCCATGACGAGACTGCCTTCCGGTTCCGGTGCTGCAGGGAGTCGGACCGCCGCCCGCTTCACGCGGGGTCCCCCCGCCCATGCCCGGCGGTGACCAGTCAAGCGTAGGCACGGTCAAGCGGTGCCGCGCGGCGAGGCGGACGTGCGACCAGACAGGCGACCCTCGTTTGAATCACAGGACGCATCGCCACATATCCCTATGAACGGATATCCACACTTTTGCCTGGTTCGCCCATGTGATGAGCGAGGAGTTCCATGAAGCGCGCTTCGAAGAGGTCGCAAACACCGGGTGCGCGGGGCTTCCTCGCGGTCCTGTCGGTCCTGACGGCGCTGGGCGCCCTGGTGGCAATCGCACCCGCCGCCCACGCTGCGTCGACGCTGGTCGTACCGCGCGATTACCGCACCATCCAGGCGGCGGTGGACGCGGCCGCCTCGGGTGACACGATCCTCGTCCAACCGCGTACGTACCGGGAGGAGGTCGTCGTCAGCGGCAAGGACCTCACGCTCAAGGCCGCCGGCAAGGGCTCGCCGGTCATCAAGGCGCCGGCGACGCTGACCCCCTTCGCCCAGGACGTGCGCCACAGTGTGCCGGTGACGTCCGTCGTGCGGATCGCCCATGGCGCCCACGTCCGTATGTCCGGCTTCACCGTGACCGGGCCGGTGCCGTGCAATCAACTGGTCAGCGGCATCACCGCGCTCCAGTCCTCCGTTCTCGACCTGTCACGGACGCGCGTCGTCGACATGCTGCCCGCCCCGCCCTGTCCGGCCGATCAGGCGTTCGGCCGGGGCGTGACCGTCGGACTGCCGGACTTCGTCCAGGTGGACGGCGCGTCCGGCAGCGCCGCTTCCGGACGGATCACCCATGTCACGGTCACCCGCTACCAGACCGACGGCATCAATCTGAACGGCCCGAGCCAGGGCACGCCCTCCCGGGTGGTCGCGGAGAACAACGTCGTCACCGGCGGTGCCCAGATCCCGGCCGCCCAGGCCGGCATCGTCGTCGGAAGCGCGGTGGCCACCGTGACCGGCAACCGGGTCTCCCATGCCGTATGCACCCTCCCCGGTTGCGGCGGGGATCCGATCAGCGAGTTCCAGTCCCCCGGCATCGCCGCCATCGGCACCCCGTCGGGCACGGAGATCTCCCGCAACCAAGTCTCCGACACCGACATCGGCATCTACCAGATCTTCAGCCCCGACTGCTGCCGGATCAGCCACAACCGGCTGACCGGCAACCGGTTCTTCGGGATCGTCATCCAGGACGGCAACGGCACGACCGACCACAACGAGATCACCGGCGGCCGGGTGGGCATCGGCGTCGTCGCCGACACGGTCGACACGACCGGCACCCTGCGCGGCGACCGGATCCGCAAGACGTCCGTCGCACCCGTCCGTGAGATCCAGTGCTGCGGATTCAAGGCGACGGCCGTCGTCAAGTCCGACTGACGCGACATCGCCTCCCGGGCCCCCCGACGGCTGCGGTGGGCCCGGGCATGACCGACGAGCGGCCGATGAGCGGCCGGTTCACGGGTCAGTTCACGGGTCGGTTCGCGGAGTTCGCGGAGTTCGCGGAGTTCGCGGAGTTCGCGGAGTTCGCGGAGTTCGCGGAGTTCGCGGAGTTCGCGGAGTTCGCGGAGTTCGCGGAGTTCGCGGAGTTCGCGGAGTTCGCGGAGTTCGCGGATTCAGTCCACGGTGAAGTCGTATGCGTATAGGGCCAGTTGGATGCCGGTACGGGTCGTCGCGTAGACCTGGACTCCGTGGGAGCCCTTCGAGTCCGGGGTCCAGTCGACGCTCGCGGTACCGTCGGCTCCCGCGGCGACCGTGACCTCCGGTTCCGTGTCGAAGGTGTACGTGTAGCTCACGACGCCCTTCACCTTCGGCGTGAAGGTGAAGGTGCCAGGGACGCCCGCACCGCCGCCGGAACCGTTCTCGGGATAGACCTCGGAGGCGACGGTGGGAGTCGTGTCGTAGTCGATGTCCCAGAATGCCGCGTCACTGAGCCAGCCGTTCGCGCTCCTGCTGGTCACGGAGAGATGCTCGCCGATGATGCCGTCGATCGTGAGCTCTGTCGTCGCCGTGCCGTCCGCCGTCGCCGGGACGTCGAAGGTCTTGTCTCCGTCCGGGCCGTTGATGGTGTGCACGGAGTAACTGACGACCGGGCTCCTCGACTGGAGGGCGGCGTCGGGCCGGAGCGTGAACGTGGTCGTGTCGCCGAACTCGGGTGAGGGGTCGGCCGGGGTGATGGTGGGCGGCGTGGGGCTGACGTAGAACCTGTAGCTGGTGGTTTCCGACGGGCTGAAGGCCCGGTCGAGGCTGCGCACCCACAGGGTCGCGGCGCCACCGTAGGGCGGAACCAGGCTGACCGTGGCCGAACCGCCCAGGGCGTCGGCGCGCACGAAGTGTGTCTGGTCCGCGTACGGGTCGCGGGGCTGCGGGATGCCGTGGTCGCCGAAGTCCGCGAGAACGATGGACTCAAGCGACCCTGTCCAGGAGTACTGGAACCCGGCGACGTCGTCGGCGCCGTTGGCGCTCAACGTGAACCTGACCGGGTCGCCGCCCTGGTTCCACTGGTTCGGCGGGTAGTTCGGCGAGGTGATGGTCGGCGTGCTCGCAGGGGAAGTGTCGTCGATCGTGACGTAACAGGGGACGGACCAGTCCGAGGCCGCGTCCCCGGCCACGGTCTGCGCCCGCCACGCGTAGGTCTGCCCGTCGGCGAGCATGTCGTTGGGCAGGAGGCTCCTGGCCTCGTCCTCGGGGGTGGCGCGGTCATGGGTGACCGTCTCGGTGTGCGACGGGTCGGCGACCGGCCAGACCTGGTACCGGACGCCGACCAGAGAGTTGTCGTCGGGGTCGGCGGTCCCGGGGATGCCCTCGACGACAACGTTGTTGCGGGCCCAGAGGTATGTGGGCCGGTCCGCGTCGGTGGAGCAGTTCCGGTTGCCGTTGAAGAGCTGGGTGGGCGTGGTGGGCGTGCCGCCGGCCGCGCTCGCGGGCGACACGGCGGCGGCCAGCGACAGGCCGAGGGTTCCCAGCAGTGCGAGGACGGCACGCGGGCGCGCACCGAAGGACTTGGTCAAGTGGTCCCTCCCGTTTGGATGCCCGCACCCGGTGCCCGAATGCGCACCAGTGTGCGGGCGGCGAAGGGATCGTATGAGGCGCCGTGACAACATGCTTGAGAATTAAGGGGAGTTGAGCAGGTGGCCGCTTCTTACCTCGCGCCGAGAACCCGCCTTGCCTTCCGTCCATCTCTACAAGGGGCGCACGACGTGCGGGGGACCGAGCGAGGCGACAAGAACCGGAAGTGAGAAAGCGTGTCGGCCATCAGCCAGCGGGTACACCTGGTGCTGCTCACCGCCTGGACCGTCCTCTGGTTCGCCGTGGTCCAGCCGCACGGAGGGTTCTCCTGGCACTATCTGCGTTTCGGTGGTCAGTTGCTCTACTCGGGCTCGGGCAGGGCGGACGGCGGCCTGAATCTGTACGCCCACCACCCCGAGCTCCAGATGGGGCCCGTCAGCTTCCTGACGGCGGGGCTGTTCAACCCTTTTCCCGAGCCCGTCGGGCAGTTCCTGGCCGCCGCTGTGATGTCGCTGCTGGGGCTGCTGATCCTGGTGGTGGTCGGACGCAGCGCCGCCTGGCATCTGCTGGGCACGGGCACCAACCACCAGCGGCTGCGGCAGCGGGTGCTGGTCGCGGGCCTGGCCTTCATCCCGATGTGGATCGAGGTCGCCGTCCGCTTCGGCCACCTCGACGACGTACTGGCACTCTTCTTCACAGCCCTTGCCGTACGCGCTCTCACCCTCGGCAACCCCGCCGCCACGGGCGTCTTCCTGGCCCTCGCCATGGATTCCAAACCGACCGCGCTGGCCTTCCTGCCGCTGCTGCTCGCACTGCCGAGGGGACAGTGGCTGCGCGCGGGGCTGTGGTGCACGGCTCTGGTCGCGCTCGCCTGGCTGCCGTTCCTCCTCAGTGACCCGCAGTCGTTGACCGCGGCCCGGTTCACCATCCCCAACCAGCCCGCGTCGGCGCTGCACTGGCTCGGCGTGGACGATCCACGAACCCCTCCCTGGGACCGGCCCGCACAGGCCGCGATGGGGCTGGCGCTGGGCTGCCTCGCGGTCTGGCGAGGCCGCTGGCCCGCCGTCGTCCTGCTCGGCGCCAACGCCCGCATCGCCCTGGACCCCAGCGTCTACACCTACTACACCGCCTCCGTCCTGCTGGGCACACTGCTGTGGGATGTGATCGGACAGCGGGCCCTGGTGCCCTGGTGGAGCTGGATCGGCCTGACCACCCTGTACGGCGCGGTCTTCGCCGTTCCCGGTGACGCGGCCCGCGGGCTGATCCGCCTGGCCTTCGTCATCGTCTCCACCGCATATGTGCTGTTCTGGCCGGTACGGGATCGGCGTCGGCGGGCCACCCGCGCACCCGCCCCGGCGATCGTGAACTGACGGCCCTGGCAGGCCGCGGTCACTGTCACAGCGGCGGCCGCAAGCCCTCCGGCGATCCGCGTTCCGATCGTGGCGGTCCTCCTTCAGTCCTCCGTGACGCGGATGATCGTCTTGCCCGGGGTTCGCGGGCCGGGGCCGAACGCCGCGGGGGCTTCGGCGAGCGGCCGCACGGCACCGACGGCCGGCTTGAGCCGGCCGTCCCTCAGCCGGGCGGCCAGGTCGGCGAGGCGGGCGCGGTCGGGTTCGACGACGAAGAAGACCGCGCGCCCGTCCTTGGGCCGGACCCTGGGCGGCATGACGATGGTGACGAGCGTGCCACCGGCCCGGACCAGCGTCGCCGAGCGGTCGAGGATGTCGCCACCGATCACGTCGAGGACGACGTCGGCCTCGCCGGCGTCCTCCAGCTTCTCGGTCTCCAGGTCCAGGAAGGTGTCGACGCCCAGGGCGAGTACCCGCTCCCGGTCGGCGGTCCGGCCGGTGCCGGTCACCTGGGCGCCGGCCTCACGGGCGAGTTGCACGGCGATCGAGCCGACGCTCCCCGCGGCCCCGTGGACGAGGACGGTCTGGCCGGTGGCCAGTCGGCCGTGGTCGAAGAGGGCCTGCCAGGCGGTCAGGCCGGAGATCGGCAGAGCGGCGGCCGTGGTGTGATCGATGTCCGCGGGCAGCGGTGCGAGGTTGCGGGCCTCCACCGCGGTGTACTCGGCGAGCGATCCGTCGCGGGTCCAGTCGGTCAGGCCGAACACCCGCTGACCGAGGCTCAGGCCGGTGGTGCCGTACCCCAACCCCACCACGACACCCGACAGTTCGTGGCCCGGCACGCTCGGCGTCCGATCGCGGCCGGCGCGGTCGGTCCAGGTGCCCGGCCAGTCCAGCTCGCCAGGGGTGAAGCCCGCGGCGTGCACCCTCACGATGACGTCGTTCTCGGCCGCGTGGGGGTAGGGCAGGTCCGTCAGGGACAGCCCTGCCGGACCGGCGTCACGGTCTCGAACGGTGATGGCTTTCATAGGTGTCCGTTCCTTACGAGGGCGGACGACCGGAGCGGACTGCCCGTCCGGCCCCGGGCCCGTCGCCCATGCGGATCGCGGCCTCCGCCGGCTCGCGCAGCCAGCGTAGCCATCCGGACCCGGGGCTCGGTGTTCCCGCGCCTGCCACGCCGGGACCTGCGGAGATCCGGCGGTGTGTGAGCTGATCCGGGACATGAAAGGGGCACCGAGACTTCCGGGATCACGCAGTGCGTGACCGTTGGCGCGATGTCACCCTTGCGCATGCGGCACACGGAGCGTGGCCGTCGGGGGATCGCGGAGGCGGGCGAGCGCAGTGGGGGACTTTCTGGGGGCGGTCACGGCGTATCCGACCGTGGTCTTCACCTTCGCCCTGGTCGTGGTGGCGGCCTACTGGCTGCTGGTGCTCCTGGGAGGCGCACATTTTCCCGTGGCACGCGCGGGACATCACGGCCATGGAGCCGGCGCAGGACATCACGGGCACGGACATGGGCACGGGCACGGGCACGGCGGGGGACGCCATGGCCACGGGGGGTTGCAGCGGGTGCTGGGCCTCGGCGGGGTGCCGATCACCGTGGCGGTGTCGCTCGTGGTCGCCTTCGCCTGGTTCAGCGCGCTGACCGGCCGGGTGCTGCTCGGCAGTGGGGATCACGGGGCCCTGCTGCCGGCCGCCCTGGTCGGCGGGTGGGCGGGCGCCCGCCTGCTGGCGTGGCCACTGCGACGGCTGACGCCCGCCCCCGTCCCGCCTCCGTCCCGCCGCGACTTCGTCGGCCTCGGCTGCGTGATCCGCACCGGACGCGTCGGCCCCGACTTCGGGCAGGCCGAGGTGCACGCCGTCGACGGATCCTCCGCGACCGTGCAGGTCCGGCAGAGCCTCGACGACGCGGCCGGACCGGACGGCGCGGCACTGCGCGCCGGGTCGTCGGCGCTCATCTACGACTACGACGCCGAGGGCGAGTTCTTCTGGGTCATGCCCGCCCCGCCGGCCACCGGCTGACGCAGCCGGCCCCCGTCGTTCGTTTCACCCACTCATCCACTCATCCACTCATCCGCGGCAAGGCCGTCCAAGGGATCCGCCATGTCTGTCGTCACCATCGGAATCGGTGTGCTCGTCGCCGTCCTGCTGCTCATCGGCCTGGGCACGCTGCTGCTCTTCGGCCGGCTGTTCCGCAAGGTGGTCCAGGGCGAGGCCCTGATCGTCTCCCGGCCCAAGAGCGTCGACGTCACCTTCACCGGGGCCCTGGTCCTGCCCATGCTGCACCGCGCGGAGGTCATGGACATCTCGGTGAAGACCATCGAGATCGTCCGCACCGGCCGCGAGGGCATGATCTGCAAGGACAACATCCGCGCCGACATCCAGATCACGTTCTTCGTCCGGGTCAACAAGACGGTCGAGGACGTCATCAAGGTGGCCCAGGCCATCGGGACCGAGCGGGCCAGCCACCAGGAGACCCTGCAGAACCTGTTCAGCGCGAAGTTCGCCGAGGCGCTGCGGACGGTCGGCAAGCAGCTCGACTTCGCCGACCTCTACACCAAGCGCGAGGAGTTCAGGGACCGGATCGTCGCGGCCATCGGCACCGATCTGAACGGCTACCACCTGGAGGACGCGGCGATCGACCATCTGGAGCAGACCCCGCTGGAGCAGCTCGACTCCTCCAACATCCTGGACGCCCAGGGCATCCGGAAGATCACCGAGCTCACCGCGCTGGAGCACATCCGCACCAACGACTTCCAGCGCAACGAGGAGATGGAGATCACCCGCCAGAACGTGGACGCGCGCGAGGCCGTCCTGGAGCTGGAACGGCGGCGCGCGGAGGCGGAGATCCGGCAGCGCAAGGGCATCGAGACCCTGCGGGCCCAGGAGGAGGCGGCCACCGCGCAGGTCCAGGAGGAGGAGCGGCTCAAGGCGCACAGCGCGCTGCTG